>OZ244656.1:0-3912500 GCA_965218825.1 Vicinamibacterales bacterium
ATTGTCGCCCGCGAAATTGGAAACGTAGAGATCCGGCAAGCCGTCGTCGTCGTAGTCGCCCCACGCGACGCCTTTCGTGAATCGTCCGTTCGTGACCCCGGCGGTGATCGCCACATCGGTGAACGTGCCGTCGCCGTTGTTGCGAAAGAGCTGACACGGAGCGTAGTTGTCGTCGGTCAGGTGCTCGTTGCCAATGTAGACATCCAGGTCGCCGTCGTTGTCGAAGTCGGCCCATGCGGCCGTTTGCGTCGGATAGTGGGCCCGGCCCATGCCGGCGTCCTCGGTGACGTCGGTGAACCGTCCATGGCCATCGTTTCGTAGCAGCGAGTTCGGAACCTTCCCCGTTTCGTTCATCCACGCCCCGCGCAGCATCAGGATGTCGGAATCGCCGTCGTTGTCGTAGTCCGCGTGCACGAGATTGAACCCACCGACCAGGCCGGTCAGATTTGCGGCGAGGGTATCGTCGACGAACGAACCGCCGCCGGTGTTGCGAAAGAACCTCGGCTCGTCCTGAAAGTCGTAGGTCGACACGACGATGTCCAGGTAATCGTCTCCCGTGAAGTCATCGACGATGGCGCCCACCGAGAAGACCGAACGTATCGATCGCGTACCGGTCCGCGACGTTAGTGAATCTCCGGAACGGCTCTTCGGACTCGTACACATCAGGTTGGATCAAGAATGCCGAAGGTACCTGATCGGGATGTCCATCGACGGTCTGGTACATGATGTTGAGGAGCCATCGTGCCTTGATGAAGAAGGGAGAGCCCGATGGTGCCTGCCTCAAGACGTCGGTGAAGTACTGAATGGCGCGGCTGGACCCCGCCGGGTTCTGGTGGATACCGGTCCCGCGAATCGGGAGCAAGCAGCTCTCAGGCGAGTTGTGCAACGTGCAGTTCTGGGTTTTCGCCCTTCCGCATATGGGCGACCGCCAGCCGGTACTTTACTTCCAGAAACTGCTGCGTCAAGAGCCCAGGCTCCACCATCCCGCTCGCGACCAGTTGATCGAGCGTCGACACCACGGTCGAGAAGTAGGTGATGCTTTGATCGAGGTTGCCCAGCGACAACTCGGCCTGTCCCAGTTCCATGTGCAGCCCGAGGAAGGCGTTCAGCGACTCCGGATCGTTCCAGCCGGCCGCCGAGACGAGCCCAAGTCTTGCGCGTAACTTCGTGGCGTTGCCGTCACCCAAAATCGGGTGGTTTGTCTGGCTCCACTGGGCGAGCCGTTTCAGTTCGTCCACCATCCGGTTGTGACTCGACGGGGTCGGAGATTCATCTGCGGCGTGAGCCGCGATCGGCGTGGAGGGTGACGGGGCCACCGCTGCCTCTTCTCCCTGGCAGCCAGACAAGGGCAGACACGTCGCCGCGAGCAACGCGACCGCGAAGCCGGCACATCGCAGGTCGTGCGGGCGGGCGTGAGGCATTTGTGAAGAATACCCCATGGTCCGAATGGTCGTGACGCAGCGTACGGTCGGTCCCCGAGCAGCCTGCTGTACTATGAGGCCAGTGCTCCCTCGGTTTGCCCCGCTGTGGGTGATTCTGTGTTCTGTTGCGTGCGGCGGTGACGTCGAGCCGGATTCGTCGGCGCGTCCGGGCGCAGCTGAAACGGTCATCGACGTCGAGTGGTTCGTCGATCGCGCCGCGACAAGCGGTCTCGACTTCATTCACTTTAACGGGATGTCCGGCGAGTTCTACCAGCCCGAGATCATGGGGTCTGGCGCCGCGCTGTTCGACTACGACAACGACGGCGACCTCGACGTCTACCTGGTCCAGGGCGCGATGTTGGGGACCGGCACGCCGCTCGTTCCACCACCGGATGGTCCCCTCACCGATCGGCTGTACCGCAACGATCTGGAAGTGGACGCAGACGGGCGGCGCATCGCGCGATTCACGGACGTGACCGATGCGAGTGGAATCGTGGCGCCCGGCTACGGGCAGGGGGTCGCCAGCGGCGACTACGACAACGACGGATGGGTGGACCTGTATGTCACACAGTTTGGGCCCAACCAGATGTGGCGCAACCAGGGCGACGGGACGTTCGTCGACGTGTCGGATGAAACCGGCGCGGCTGACCCGTTGTGGGGCGTGCCCGCCTCGTTCGTAGACTTCGATCGTGATGGGTGGCTCGATCTCGCCGTGGCCAACTACGTGAACTTCACCGTCGAGACGAACGTGCGGTGTCATCATCCGGAGCGGCACACGCGAATCTACTGTGATCCGGTCGACTATCGCGGGGAGCCGGATCGGCTCTATCGGAACCAGGGCGACGGCACGTTTGCTGACGTCACGACCTCGGCTGGCATCGCTGGCGCATTTGGCCCCGGGCTCGGTATCGCGACCGCCGATGTCGACCACGACGGCTGGGTCGACATCTTCGTCGCGAACGACCAGGCAGAGAATCAGCTGTGGATGAACCGAGGTGACGGCACGTTTCAGAACCGGGCTCTGATGGCGGGGGTCGCACTCGGTGCGGGGGGTGAAGACAAGGCTGACATGGGCGTCGACTTTGGCGACTTCGACAACGACGGTGACGAGGATCTCATCATCACCGAGCTGACCGGGCAGGGGAGCACGCTCTACGTCAACGACGGCACGGGGCTGTTCGAGGACCTCGCCGCGCAGACCGGGATTCAGCAGCCAAGTCTTCCGTACACTGGTTTCGGCACGGCCTGGTTCGACGCCGACGGCGATGGCTGGCTGGACGTCCTTGCCGTCAACGGTCCGGTCTTGCTCGACCGCGAGCCGACGGCAGATCATCCGTTGCCGCTGGATCAGCAAAACCAGCTGTTCCGAAATCTCGGGAACGGACAGTTCGAGGACGTGACCGACCGGGCGGGGACGGTGTTCGAGTTGACGGAAGTCAGTCGTGGCGCCGCATTCGGCGATGTCGACAATGACGGTGACATGGACGTGTTGGTGACGAACGCGGCCGGCCCGCCGAGGCTGTTGATTAACCAGATCGGCACACGTCACCACTGGCTGGGGCTGAGGCTCGTCGGCGCGAACCTGCCCCGGGACATGGTAGGGGCTCGCGTGGCCGTCACGCGGTCAACCGGCTCGACGCTGTGGCGACGCGCGCGGGCTGACGGCAGCTATGCCTCCGCCAACGATCCGCGCGTGCTCGTCGGACTCGGTTCGTCGCCGGAGTCGCCCACGGTGCGCGTGACTTGGCCGAGTGGCATGATCGAGGAGTGGACAGACCTGCCGGTCGATCGCTACACGACGCTGACCGAAGGGACCGGAGGATGTCCGGGCACCGGATGCACGACGCCCTGATCGCCAGTGCGTGGATGGTCGTGGTGGCCGTGGTGACGATGCTCAGTGGCTGCACACCAGCCGACCAGACCGAGCCAGCGCCGTCACTGCCCGCGGCAAAGGCCGCGGTCGAAGACGAGGCCGTCCCGGCTGTCGTGCTTCCCGAGCTGTCGTCCATGGAAGCGTGGGCGCGCGACAAGGTGCGGCTGCGCGACGCGGCGCTACAGGAGCTGCTGGGCAAGGAGGCGAAGCCGCCGGACGTCGAGTTGGCGAGGGCCTACGGATCGCTGGGTCTGATTCTGATGGCCGCCAAACAGTACGGACCAGCTGACGCCAGCTTCTTGAACGCGGCCGCGCTTGCGCCGGGGACATGCGCTGGCCGTACTATCTCGGCCAGCGCTACTTGATGACCCAGGATCGCGCCCGGGCCGCGGAGTGGTTCGAGCGCGTGCTCGAGTTGGCGCCGTCGGACGAGGCGACATTGGTATGGCTGGGTCGCGTGCACTTCGATCGCGCCCGCTTCGATGAGGCAGACCGGCTGTTCTCCCACGCCACGCTCGTCGCGCCGCAATCGGCTGCGGCGTGGGCCGGCGCCGGTCGAGCGGCGCTCGCCAAACGAGACTATTCGCAAGCGGCCGCATCGCTCGATCGGGCGCTCGAGCTCGACCCTGGTGGCACACGGCTACACTATCCCCTCGCGATGGCCTATCGGTCTTTGGGTGACCTCGACAGGGCTGCGGCCCACCTCGAGCGCTTCAATGCGCACCGGTTCGAGCAGCAGCGGGGCGGGCGCATGCCCCTGATGACCGATCCGCTGATGATCGAGTACTACAACGTGTTGGAGAGCGCAGCGGTGTTCGCACAGCGCGGGAATCAGGCGCTCGACGACGATGACCATTCCGCGGCGATCACGTTCTTCCGCCGCGGGATCGAGTTGGAACCAGACAACCCATCAATTCGGCAGCGGCTGGCGACCGCGCTGGTCATGAGTGGTGACGCACGCGGCGCCGCCGAGCAACTCGAGGCAGCGGTACGGCTCGCACCGCGATTCGCCCTCGGGCATGTTGGGCTTGCCGCGCTCTTGGCGGCCGAAGGGCGCCATCAGGACGCGATCGACCGGTACGCCCTGGCGCTCGAGTACGATCCCGAACACATCGAGGCGCGGCTTGGTCTGGCCGAATCCCTTCGCGCCAGCGGACGCCTCGACGAGTCACTGCCGAGCTACGCGCAGGTGGTGGAGGTGGCGCCCGGCTTCGTGGAAGCGTGGATCGGCGGTGCGGAGGCGCTCATTCGTCTCGAACGCTATTCGGACGCGCGTGAGTGGCTGAACGCTGGCCGGCGTATGCACCCGAATCAACCCCAGCTTCTGCAACTTGCCGAGGCGCTCACGGCGAGGGCGGGGTTCTAATCCTCAACCCCATGACCCGACCGCGAATCTGGGCCTTCCCTCAATCTTCCCCGTTATGGGCGATGCTCATGTTTGCTGCCTGTGGCGGCGGCGTCGAGCCGGATTCCTCGGTTGGCTCGTCCGCGTCAGGCCCGGATAACACTGAGTGGTTTGTGGACCAAGCGGAAGCGAGTGGCCTCAGCTTCGTGCACTTCAATGGGATGTCCGGCGAGTACTATCAGCCCGAGATCACGGGACCTGGCGCGGCGCTGTTTGACTACGACAACGACGGCGACCTCGACGCCTACATTGTGCAAGGTGCGATGCTGGGAACCGGGACGCCAGTGGTCGCTCCGCCTGAGGGTCCGCTCATCGATCACCTCTATCGCAACGACCTGACAGTGGATGCGGATGGGACGGCGACGTTGCGCTTTACCGACGTGACGGATGCGAGCGGTATCGTGATGCCCGGATATGGGCAGGGCGTCGCGGCCGGCGACTACGACAACGATGGCTGGGTCGACCTATACCTCACGCAGTTCGGCCCTAATCAGATGTGGCACAACCAGGGTGACGGGACCTTCGTGGACGTGACGGATCAGACCGGCACGGGCGATCCAGCCTGGAGCGTTCCCGCGTCGTTTGTGGACGTTGATCGCGATGGATGGCTTGACCTCTTCGTCGCGAACTATTTGGACTTCACGATCGAGAACAATGTGCGTTGCATCAGCGCGGAGGGCCGCGCCCGGGGCTACTGCGCTCCGGAGAGCTACCGCGGCGAACCGGATCGGCTCTATCACAATCAAGGTGACGGCACGTTTGTCGACGTCACGGCCGCAGCCGGGATCGACCGCGCGTTCGGACCGGGCCTCGGCATCGCGACTGCAGATGTCGACAACGACGGGTGGATCGACCTCTTCGTCGCGAATGACCAGCAGGAGAACCAGCTCTGGATGAACGAGGGCGACGGCACATTTCGGAACCTGGCATTGCTCTCGGGTGTGGCGCTCAGCCCGGCGGGTGACGCCAAGGCCGACATGGGCGTCGACTTCGGCGACTTCGACAACGACGGCGACGAGGACCTATTCGTCACGGAGTTGACCGGGCAGGGGAGCACACTGTACGTGAACGACGGGTCGGGCCTGTTCGAGGACCGGGTTTCGCAAGCGGGTATTCGGATGCCAAGCCTTCCGTATACCGGCTTTGGCGCCGGCTGGTTTGACCTCGACAACGACGGCTGGTTGGACATCCTTGCGGTCAACGGTCGGGTGGTAGAGGAGCGCGAGCCGTCGGTTGACGACCCGTTTCCGTTGGATCAGAAGAACCAGCTGTTCCGTAACCTCGCGAACAGTCGGTTCGAGGACGTCACCGACCAGGCGGGCCGCGTGTTCCAGTTGTCCGAAGTCAGCCGGGGCGCCGCGTTCGGCGATGTGGACAACGATGGTGACATGGACGTGCTGGTGACAAACGCCACCGGTCCCATCAGGCTGCTCGTGAACCAGATCGGGACACGCAACCACTGGTTGGGATTGCGACTCGTTGGCGCAGGCCCGTCACGCGACATGGTTGGGGCTCGCGTCCTGACGACCAGGTCAGACGGTACGACGCTGGGGCGACGCGCACGCGCGGACGGTAGCTATGCGTCAGCCAATGATCCGAGGGTCCTCGTCGGACTCGGTCCGTCAACGGAGGCGCCCACTGTTCGCGTGACCTGGCCGAACGGACAGACCGAAGAGTGGCGGGATCTCCCGGTCGATCGCTACACGACGCTCACCGAAGGGACCGGAGGATGACCGGACGCAGCGTTCGCGTCGGGCGCATCGCTGCTGTGTGGATGGTGGTGATGCTCGGCGGCTGCGCAGTTTCCGACACGACCGAGACCGTTCCGGCCAGTGGCACGTCGTCCGCCGCATCGTCTGACCTGGAAGACGTGGCGCCGCCGCCGCTCGTCCTTCCCGATCTCGCGTCCGTGGAAGAGTGGGCGCACGACAGAATTCACGAGCGCCACGCAGCACTGCAGGATCTGCTCGGCAGGGACCCGAAGCCGGCGGATGCCGATCACGCCGCGGTCTACGGGTCACTGGGTCTGATTCTCATGGCTGCCAGCGCCAACGACCCGGCCTCGGCTAGCTTTCAGCACGCGGTTGCGCATGCGCCTGGGGACATGCGCTGGCCGTACTTTCTCGCGCAGCTCCATCTGTTGAGGGAGGACCACGTAGAGGCTGCGACGTGGTTTGAACGGGTGCTCGAGTTGGCGCCATCGGATCTCGCCACCCTGATCGAGCTTGGCAACGTTTACCTCTATCTGGATCGTTTCGAGGACGCGGAGCGCTTGTTCTCTCACGCCGCGCTCGTTGACCCGAGAGCGGCGGCAGCCTGGGCCGGTGCGGGACGCGTCGCCTTCGCGACAGGAGACTACTCGCGAGCGGCAGAAGCGCTCGAACAGGCACTGGAGCTCGATCCTGGCGGCACCCGTGTGCACTACCCTTTGGCGATGGCCTATCGGTCGCTGGGACAGCTCGACCGAGCGGCATCGCATCTCGAGCGTTTCGGTGGCGGCGGTCAACGGTTCGACGTGAGACGTGGTGGGCGATGGCCGGTGTGGCCGGATCCGCTCATGCTCGAGTACTACAACCTACTCGAGAGCGCGACGGCCTTCGAGCATCGCGGGAATCAGGCGCTCGACGAAGGTGATTTTCCAGCAGCGATCGAATTCTTCCGCCGGGCGGTCGAGCTGGAGCCGAACAATCCGTCCATGCGGCAGCGTCTCGGTGCGGCGTTGGCCTTCGGCGGTGACACCCTCGGCGCGGCCGAGCAGCTCGAAGAAGCGCTGCGCCTCGCACCTGAATTCGCGCTGGCGCACGTCGGCCTTGCGACGGTTTGGGCTCACCAGGGACGTTTCCAGGAGGCGATGGAGCGGTACCAACTCGCGCTCGAGTATCAACCGGATTACATCGAGGCGCGACTCGGCCTCGCAGAGGTCCTGCGCAACAGCGGACGGCTGCAGGAGTCGCTCCCACACTACGCGCAGGTGGTCGACGTCGAACCCAGTTTCGTCAACGCGTGGGTCGGGCGAGCAGAATCCTTGATTCGCCTCGAACGCTACGGGGAGGCGCGCGAGTGGTTGAACGAGATGGGGCGCGTGCACCCGGGCTACCCGCACCTGCAGCAACTTAACGAGGCGCTCGGAGCAGCGACCGCAGGCCGGTAAGGCACCGGCCTGCGGCTCGAGGCAGGTTAGGGCAGCGCTACGAGCGTGGCCTGTGCCTCTGTGCCTGCCTCAGAGTCGGGCGCCAGCTCCACGACCTTCTGGTAGTGCTGCTTCGCGAGCTCCGCGTGTCCCCGTTTCATCGCCAAAACCGCCAGCTTGAACACGGGTTCCTCTGCAGTGGGATCCAGCCTTGCGGCTCGTTCGTACAACGTACCTGCGCGACTCAAGTCACCGCTCGCGAACGCGAGCTCGCCCAGGTCGAAGAGATCCTTGCCCGAGAAGGTTCCCATCTCCTCCATCATTCTCTTTGTCCGTTCAATCTCGGTCTTGGCGTCGACGTTCGCAGGGTCGACCGCGACCAGCGCCTCATACGCGGCCAGGGCCTCGTCATCTGCACCGATCGCGCGATAGGAGTTGCCGATCTGGAGGTGTAGAACAGTCAAATCCGGCAGCACCCCGAGGAGCTTCGCGTAGCCGGCGGCCGCGGCGCGGTAGTTCTCCTCGTTGTAGGCGGTGTCGGCCGCCTGCAGATCCGCTTCCAGTTGGAACACGTCAAGTCCTTCGAATGTCTCGATGCCCAATACCTGTTCGAGGACCGTGAGCGGCCTCGGTATCGCGATCACGATGGGTTCGACGGCGCTGCGCCCGGAGAAGTAGATGATGCCAACCGGGTTCACCCTCACGCCCGCCGCCACCGGTTGGTAGCCGTCCTTCGTCACCATTGCCGAGTATGCGCCAGTCTCGATACCCGTGAATGAAAAGCTGCCATCACTCCCGGTGGTTACTTCGACAGGCGCTTGATCGGCGTCAGCGGTATCTGATTCGTCTGCGTTATACGTCAGCTCGACGATGGCACCGTCGATGGGCTGCCCGTCGACCTCGCTCACGATGCGCCCGATCAGACTTCCCTGTCCTTGAGCGAACACATCGACAACCGTTGCCGGCACGAGGATCGCCAACAGCGTCAGCAGGCGGAGCCACTCTGAGAGACTCATCACAAAACTCCTCATGTAGACCGCACGGGGGAGCTCGTTCATTTCAAGACGCTGAGCTTCGTCTCACCCCATCTGAAACTTGGAAACACGCTGCTCAGGAAACGCACCTCGATCGGCACGGCCATCGGATACTTGTCGTCTGGCCCATCGTAGCTCCGGACGACCAAGAGAACCGTTCGTTCGACGATGCCGTATGTGCCCGCGCCCTCGCCAGCGGCCTCCTTGAACGAAAAGACCCCGTCTTCCTGGAAGGAGAACCTAGGGACGCCCCCTTCGGCTTCGTAGATTCGTGTGCCACGGAATCGTTCCCCGACGGGAGCCACCGGAAGCACGAATTTGAGGTCGGTTGGGTCGAAGCCACGGGAAATCATCTCTTGCCTGCCAACCGTTTCGTACCCTTCAGCGTGGCACGTGAAGACCCACAGCGATGCCTGGCTAAAGTCCCTCGTGAAGAATTCTCCGTTGTCGTCGGTCACAAATTCCCGTGGCTCATAGTCGTCCCCTCGCGCTTCCGAAAAAACCGTATCGGTCGAGGAGACAGCGGTGACCGTGACACCTGCAATGGGGTTGTTCCATTCGTCCGTAACCTTGCCGCGCACCATTGCTTGTGCGTATGCCGGCGATGCCGCCATCGACACGAGCGCTGCTACTCCTAACGCGAGGATCGCGTGTCTCCTCAGGATCATCTATCTCTTCCTCCTTGCCGACGCTGCCGGCGCGCTCATTTCTTCGCGAGCGTCGCGTCGCCCCAGGCAAAACTTGTGAACTGGTCGTTCGCAAACGTCACGGTGAACTCTTCCATTATCGTGTACTTGTTCTCGGGTCCGTCGTAGTCTCGAACCACGAAAAACCCGTTTAGCTCCACTACCCCGTACGTGCCCTCGCCCTCGCCCTCGCCATCCTCGAACTCGAAGGTCCCGTCCTCATCGAACTCGACCTTCGGGATGCCTCCTTCGGCCTCGAAGTTCTGATTGCCGCGGAGTCGGCCTCCGGGCGGAAGGGCTTCGAGCTCGAAGTTTTCCCGATTCGTATTCGTTGTACAGCCCACCGCCGATGAGCTCGGCCTGATTTCAACGCGGATCGCTTGATAGCCGGCTGCGCGGTAGGTGAGGGAATACCGTGCCGCAAATAGCCCCGCGAGCACGTATTGTCCCTTCTCGTCGGTCATCGTTTCCACGGGATTATCGACCCGCCTCTTGTCGAGGGACTCGGCCAGGATGCGAACATTGGGAATGGGGTTGTCCCACTTGTCCGTGATCTTGCCGCGTATGATCGCCTGTGCGTACGCCGTCGACGCGACCGCAGAGATAAGCACGACCATCCCGACGACTTTGCACGTAGCGTTTGGTACTCGGAGCATGTGGACCTCCCCTAGGTAGTAGGCTGAATCTGCCCTAGTATAGGTTGGCTCGGACCTAGAAAGAAGAGCCTACACCGGTTGCCCGAGCGAGCCAAGCGCGACCCCTTTTGGCGGTCCAGGGTTGGTGTATAAGTGTCGTTGTCGAGGCGCCTTTGACGGATGGCCAGGAAACGTTCGAAGAAGCACACCCAGAGGGAGGCGTCGCAGACGACAACCCCGGCGCCGACCACGCCTCGGGCACGGCCGCCGGCCATGAAGCCAAGGGTGAAGGTCGTCGCGGCGCTCATTCCCTTCGCGTTCTTCGTGTTTATGGAGCTGGGCCTTCGGTATGTCGACTACGGCCCGGACCTTTCGCTCTTCGTCGACTCCGAAAGCGACCCCGACTATCTTCTGGTCAATGGGGGGCTTGGGCTGCGCTATTTCCTGCTCACCCAGATCGCGCCAGCGGTCTCCGACGACCCTCTCTTGAAAGAGAAGACGGACGACGTCTTTCGCATTTTCGTGCTCGGCGGTTCGACAGCCGGGGGCTGGCCCTACCAGTACAACGGGAGTTTCTCGTCCATCCTTCGTGCCATCCTGAACGAGTACTACCCGGACACCCACATCGAGATGATCAACGTGGCGATGCCGGCGGTGCCCAGTTACGCCGTACGCGACATCGCGCTGGGCCTTGGCGACTATGGGCCGGACCTACTGCTGCTCTACACCGGGCACAATGAGTTCTATGGCGCGTTGGGCGTTGGGTCATCCGAGTCGATCGGTACTTTGCGCGCGCTCGTGAGACTCGTTCTCTGGTTGAACCACTACCGGACATTCCAGCTGGTCGCCGACGGTGTCAGAGGTTTGCAGGGGCTGCTCGGGTGGCTCTTCGGAGCGTCAGACGCCAGTCCGCGTTCAAACCTCATGGAAGGGCTGGCAGGGAACCGCTCGATCCCGCACGGCAGCCAGCTGTTTCACAAGGCGAGCGACGTATTCGAAGCGAATCTCCAGGATGTCATCGACTTCGGCCGGGAGCATGACGCTCCGGTGATGATCGGCACACTGGTCAGCAACATCCGCGATCAGAAACCGTTCGTAGATGTGCAACAGCATCCCGAGCTTGAGGCGCAATGGCAGTCGCGGTTCCGCCAGGCTGAGACCTTGTTTGCGGATGGGGATCTCGACGCGGCCTTGGGCGCGGTCGACGAGTGCATCGAGCTCGACGCACTACCCGCCTCGCAGTATTTTCTGAGGGGCACGATCCTGGAAGCCTCCGGCGACATGCCTCAGGCGTACGCCGCGTATCACCAGGCCAAGGAAATGGACGGATTGCGGTTCCGCGCCAGCGCGGACCTCAATCATCGGATCGAGAAGCTCAGCCAGCAAGAGGGCGTTACCCTCGTGCCAATAGAGGATGCGTTCGAGGCGAACTCCGAAGGCCGGATACCGGGGAAGTCGCTGTTTCTCGAACATCTACATCCCAATCTGGACGGGTATGCATTGATCGCGAAGACCTTTGCCCGGGCGATCGTTGATGACGGCATCATCGGAGAGCCCTCCGCGGCGTCGGTGCCAGACGACATGTGGCGGGGCAAGATCGGGGTTACCGATCTCGATCGAGAGGTCGCCCGACTGGAGATTGATGGACTGACGTCAGGTTGGCCGTTCACCGATGATATGCCGGTGTCGACCTCTGAGTACCTGGCTGCCCAACGGGTCTCCAACACCTCACCCATTCGACAACTGGCGATCAGGCTCGTCAGTGGCGATCTCAACTGGGAAGATGCACACCGGGAAGCCGCCGAGCACTACCGGGAACGGCAAGCGTGGGACAAGGCGGCACGGGAGTACCGCGCGCTGATTCATCAAATGCCGATGAATGATTCTCCCTATCATTTCCTGGCCAGGATGCTCTTCGAACTAGACAGGTATGACGAAGCCCTGGACGTCTACTTGGAACTCGCAGAGATCTCCCCGGGTGCCGATACCGACAAGATGATCGGCTTGATCTACATACAACAGGACGACGCACGCCGGGCCGTGGGCTACCTGGAGTCTGCCCTTCAGGCCGACCCGGACGATACGGAAGCGCGATTCAATCTAGCCAGGGGCCACATGATGCAAGGGGATCTCCGGAAGGCCGGACAGGAGGTATTGTGGGTGTTGAGTTACGACCCGAACTATCCTCGAGCCCAGCAGGTCGCCGACTACCTCGCGCAGCAGTTGGAAACCCAGTCGTCCAACAGATGACCGCGATTCTCGGCATCTCGGCCTTCTATCACGACTCGGCGGCGGCGCTCGTCGTGGACGGCGAGATCATGGCCGCGGCGCAAGAGGAGCGGTTCACTCGAAAGAAGCACGATCCGGAGTTCCCGGCGCAGGCCATCGCGTACTGCCTCGCGGAAGCGGGCCTCGACGCCTCGCAGCTCGACTACGTCGCGTTCTACGACAAGCCGTTCACCAAGTTCGACCGCTTGCTGGAAACCTATCTGTCCTACGCGCCGGCGGGACTCCGCAGTTTCAGTTTGGCGATGCCGCTCTGGCTGAAACAGAAGCTGCACCTCCGGCGGATCATTCGCACCCATCTGGACGGCTGCCGCGCGCCGCTCCTCTTCATGGACCACCACGAAAGCCACGCGGCGAGCGCCTTCTTTCCGAGTCCGTTCGACGAGGCCGCCATCTTGACGCTGGACGGCGTCGGGGAGTGGAGCACCACGACCTTCGGGGTCGGCACGGGGAATCAGCTACAGCTCACGCACCACGTCTCGTTTCCGCACTCGCTGGGCTTGCTCTATTCGGCCTTCACCTATTACTGCGGCTTCAAGGTCAACAGCGGCGAGTACAAGCTGATGGGGCTGGCCCCCTACGGCCGACCGGTGTATGCCGATGCGATTCGCGAGCACCTGATTGACATCAAGCCGGACGGCAGCTTCTGGCTGAATATGGACTACTTCAACTATTGCCAGGGGCTAACCATGACCGGTCCGCGCTTCCACTTGCTGTTCGGCGGCGCGCCACGCGCACCCGAGTCGCCGATCGAGCCACGCCATATGGATCTGGCGGCGAGCATTCAAGCGGTCACCGAAGACGTGATCCTACGCATGGCGCGGCACGTTCACGAACACACAAAGATGAAGCACCTCGTGCTGGCCGGCGGCGTGGCGCTCAACTGCGTTGCGAACGGGCGCGTGCTGCGCGAAGGTCCCTTCGATGACCTGTGGATCCAGCCCGCGGCCGGAGATGCCGGCGGCGCGCTCGGCGCCGCACTGTTCGTGTGGCACCAGTTGCTGGAGCAGCCCCGGGTTGTTGACGGGCGCGATCACCAGCACGGGAGCTTGCTGGGACCCAGCTTTACCCCTGACCAGGTCGCGGCCTTCCTGACGGAGCGGGGCCATGCGCCGCAGCGGTGGGCAGATGACACCGCTCTGCTCGACCACGTCGTGGATCAGCTGGAGGCGGGGCGGATTGTGGGTTGGTTTCAGGACCGGATGGAGTTCGGCCCGCGCGCCCTTGGGGCACGGAGCATCCTGGGCGACCCGCGCTCGCCGCAGACCCAGGCCACCATGAACCTCAAGATCAAGTTCCGGGAGAGCTTCCGTCCGTTCGCGCCCGCCGTCCTCACCGAGCGCGCCCACGAGTGGTTCGATCTCGATCCCGCACATGAAAGCCCCTACATGCTGCTGGTGACACCGGTGGCCGAGGCGCGCCGCGTGCCGTTGAGCGACGCGGATCAGCACATCATGTCGACGGATACCGATCTGCGCCGTCGGGTGAACATCACCCGGTCGACCGTGCCGGCCATCACGCACCTCGACTACAGCGCGCGCGTCCAAACGGTGGACCGAGTACGGAACCCGAGGTTTTACGCCTTGCTCGACGCGTTCTATCGGCGGACCGCCTGCCCGCTGGTCGTGAACACGAGCTTCAATGTACGAGGTGAGCCGATCGTCTGCTCATTGGACGACGCCTATCGCTGTTTTCTGGCGACGGAGATGGATGTCCTAGTGCTAGGCGATCACGTCGTCACGAAAGAGGATGTCGGGCCGTCGCTCGATGCCGCGACGCGAGAGGAGCATCTGGCGCAGTTCCAGCTCGACTGACCATCGGAGCGACTATGCAGTGGTCTGACATTTCGTTCGCGCCGACATCGCGTGTGCTCCGCCAGTTCGCGGCGCTGGTGCTGGTCGTCTTCGGCGGCTTGGCCGCGTGGTACGGCGTGGCGCGCGAGCAACCAGGACTGGCCACGGTGTTCGCCATCGTGGCCGTCGTGATCGGTCCCCTCGGCCTCATCGCCCCCCGGGCGGTCCGACCGATCTTCGTGGTGTGGATGGTCGTAGCCTTTCCGATCGGCTGGACCATCTCGCGGGTCCTGCTTGCCCTCGTCTTCTACGGATTGTTCACACCGCTCGGCCTCGTCTTGGCGTTGGTGCGCGGAAACAAGTATTCGTCGCGGCCCTGGCCATCGTGACGGCCGAAGGGGCATGATCTCGACGTGAAGTCGAGAGTGCATCCCAGGTACAAAACGAAATACCGCGTCGGAAACTGGCCGGCGTACGACCGAGCCCTGGTCCAGCGAGGCGACGTCACCCTGTGGTTGACGCCGGAAGCGATCGCCACGTGGGAGGCCGTGGGCGTCGGCAAGCGCGGAGGGCAGCTGCAGTACTCCGAGGTTGCCATCGAAACCGCGCTGACGCTCCGCCTGATCTTTCACCTGCCCCTTCGTCAGACGGAGGGCTTTCTGAGGTCGATCTTCGGGATGCTGTGCCTCGCCCTGTCCGCGCCCGATCACACGACTCTCTCACGGCGTGGTCAGCACCTCGACCTTGCACTTCGCCGCCTCCCCGCGGGCGCAGGCATACATCTCATCGTCGACAGTACCGGGCTCTCGACTGTGGGTGAAGGTGAATGGGCGGCCGTGAAACATGGCGGACGCGGGATACGCGGCTGGAAGAAGCTTCATCTGGGCGTCGACGGATCGGGCGTGATCGTCGCTCACGCCCTGACCGGCGGGCATGTTGACGACGCGACGACGGCCCTCGATCTGATCGACAAGGTCGAAGGCGACGTCTCCTGCCTCACGGCGGACGCGGCCTACGACACGCGTGGCATCTACGAGGCTGCGGGTGCGCGTGGCGCGACGGTCGTCATTCCACCGACCAGGACAGCCACCGTGTCTGGACGGCGACCACGATCGCCCGCGCGCGACCGCACGATCCGACAGGTGCAGCAGGCTGGACGGCGACAGTGGAAGAAGGACTCGGGCTACCATCAGCAGGCCCGTATGGAGAACGCCTTCTTCCGGTACAAGTTGATCATCGGGGAGAGCCTTCGAGCGCGCAGTCGGGCGGGGCAAGAGACGGAGGCCATCCTCGCATGTAACATCCTCAATCAGATGACTCAGCTTGGTAGGCCGGCGTCGTACGCTATCGGTCGTTAACGGGTCTGTGGGTAGGGGGCGTTGCGGGTCAGTTTTCGAACCGCGCAACAACGCCACGAGACGCCGACCCGTGCGCCGGCCGGAGAGACACCCGGAGAGACACGATGACCCCGGCCAGAAAATCCTCGACGCGGGCGCGTCAGACACCCATTCAGTCGCTCGACGACCTGCAGCCCGATCCCCTCAACGGCCACAGCTCCGCTGTGGTCACGATGATAGGTACGATAACGAATAGCGGCGTCGGAGCACCTAGGAGATCGTCAACCTGATGAACGAGCGAGTCGAGAGCCTTAGCCATCCCACATCCCACCGCATCGCCGCTGACGAGGTCCCGGCCGGTGCGATCGTGCGAACAATGACGGTCGGGCGAGAGACACAGGCGCGGCACGTCGGCAACTACCGGTGGCCTCTCGAGACGGGACGTGATCAGCCGCGTGATCAGCAGCGTAATCGGCGGCGTGGTCATCGGCGTGACGAACTGGTTCACCCCGCCACTCCAGCCGAGGCACGCCGTGGAGCGGAGCGGCGGAACACATCACCGCGTCGACGCCGGCAGCGTGGAGTTTGTTGTCACCCTGTCCCAGCCGCGGGTGACGCTCGTCCCGGCGAAGGCACCCGTCGCCTGGTGGGTGTGAGGGCCCCGCCGGGTCACGTCCCCCCCGCGTTCCCTCGATGACGATCACCAGCGCGCCATCGGCCATGTCCCTGCAGGCCAACCCTATCCCCATAACGGGACTTATCGGTAAGGATTAACCCATGCCGGAAGGCGGGTCGGAAGCCATCTTCCCGGCCGCTAGAGACCGAGGGCAGGCCGACTATCCCGAGCGGCTGGCGGCGGCGAGGCTTCGAACCATTGAATCAACGAAAGAACGCAAGCGCGACACGAGGCGGAAGATTCTCGCTGGGTCCTGGGTGCTCGCGCGCGCCGACCAGGACGAGGACGCTGCACGCCGCCTTAAACAGGGCCTCGATGGGTTCCTGACAAAACCCCAGGACCGGGCCCTGTTCGACCTTGCGCCAAACCCAAAGACGCCTGACGCTACTTAGAGGTGATCTCCAAAGTGGCCGCGGCGGCTGCTACTGGAAGAATCGGCGCAGCTCCTTGAGCACGACATTCAGACGTGCCGGTTTGATGGCGCAGACCTTCTTGAGAACGAGCGTGGGATGCGTCGTGAACAGCTTTGAGACCTTCACAAACGAGGTCCGCGGCAGCTTCCCGTCGACGTAGTCGTGCTCGTCGAGCGAGACTACGTGACTGTCCGAAGGCTGCGAGGTGATGGCGACGAGCACCACGTCTTGCGCGTGCTCGTTGAATTTGTCTGGTGAAACGACGAGCGCAGGACGCTTCTTGGTGGAACTGAGGTCGGTGAAGGGAAAGGGGACCAGGACGATGTCGCCACGCCTATAGCGTGTCGTAGACGGCATCCGCCGGGTTGTCCCAGAATTCGAAGCTCTTTTCCGCCGCCTTGAGCCAGCCGACTGTCTCGATGAAGTCGCGTAGTTCTTCTTTTGAAAAAGCCGTGTAGATCGCACCGGGCTCCGCGCCCGCAACCTCCTCAAGCGGCTTGAACACGCCATCGCGGTACGTGACCTGGATACTCATAACAGTCCAATTATACCGTCCAGACGAGCCCTCCGCGCGGCGCTCTCCGGGAGCTGAAAAAAAGGCTGTGTAGCAACTTTTAAAAAGAGGCAGGAGAGCGATGGGTCGGGTAGAGCAGGCGCCGTCTCATGCAGCCACCCCGAACAGCTTGTTGATGAACTGAATCTGTCGCCGACCATCTGAACCGCTCACCCACCTCGCCTGCCCCTTCCGGATCTCCAGGAGAGATCCAGACGACTCCCACACCGACGCCGGCCAGGCAGGCCGCCGAGCGGACGGTGGAGTTTTTCACGGCCCAGATCCGCAACCCGCACACACGCGAGGCGTACGCCGCGGCCGTGATGCGGTTCATCACGAGTGCGAACTTCACAGGGCATGCGCTCGACCCGAATCTCAAGATCGGCGTGCTTGTCTCAGGTGGGCAGAGCCCTCGCCGACTCATTGAGCACTTTTATGCATTGATCGCGAGCGGCGATGCCCGCGGTGAGGACGTGCCTGGCCAGTTGGTCGGTCCCGTCCAGCGGGCATGGGTTCATGGTCCGGTCCGCGGCGACCAGTGCCGACCAGTACTGCCCGTCGCGAACGCGGGTCTCGGTCAGCGAGCCGCTCGTCCGCCGGCCGCGCGGGCGGGTGGAGGAGCCGTCGCCGTGGTCGCGCTCGTCGTTCACGTTCCTGCCGGGCCGCACAGTGGGGCGGGAGCACCGGCCGAATTCGCGCTCCGTACATGTGCACTCGGCCGCCACTCGTGGCTCCCCACACATCGCCGCGCCTTCGCCGTCGCACATTCCGCTTGCCTGTCGCGCCCACCAGAGCGAATGTGGACGGACGCCGCCTGCTCGCGGCCACCACAAGGAGGGACCCAGTCCATGACCCCGCACGAAACCGGCTCGACCGTCACCCCCGGTGCCCCCCGCGCGGCACCGCCACCGCGCACGTTCGGCCCCCAGGGGCCGACCCTGGGAGATCTCAGTGATGCCTATCTCCAGGACTACCAGGTGCGGCAGTTTCGGTCCCACAGCACCGCCCGCGGCCGGGTCGCCCATCTCACCGCGTTCTTCGGCCGCGCCGCGCGGGCCGCCGGGCTCACCACGCACCAGATCCGCCAGTATCAACTGACCCGGCGCGCTACCGGGGCGGCCACCGGCACCATCAACCGGGAGACCTCAGCCCTCCACCGCATGGGCACGCTCGCCGTCCACTGGGGCTGGCTCGACACCCTGCCCGGCTTCCCCGACCGCCTCCGCGAGAATCCCCCCCGCCAGGGCTTCTTCGAGCACCCCGAATACCTCGCCGTCCGCGCCCACCTGCCCGCCCCGTGGCAGGACATTCTCGACCTCGCCTACTATTCCGGTTGGCGCAAGCAGGAGATCCTCGGCCTCACTTGGGAGGAGATCGACGAAGCCGGCGGCGTCATCCGGCTCTCGCCAGGGCGCTCGAAGACGTTGGTGGGACGCATCCTCCCCATCTCGCCCCCCATCGCCGAGGCCCTGGCGCGACGGCGGGCACGCCGCGACCCCGACAGCCCGCTCGTCTTCCACCGCGACGGGATCCCCGTCCGCCGCTGGCGCACGGCGTGGCGCACCGCGTGTCAGGCGGCCGGGGTGCCGACCCGCTTCCTCCACGATTGTCGCCGCACTGCCGCGCGCAACCTGATCCGCGCGAACGTCCCCGAGCGCGTCGCCATGCTCCTGACCGGGCACAAGAGCCGCGCCATCTTCGACCGCTACAACATTATTAACGAGCAGGAACTGCTCGACGCCGGGGACCAACTCGTCGAGTATCTCGCGCAACAGGCGCAGGCGGTACCAGCCCGCCAGCGGCCCCACACGGCCGGACCCGCCGCCCCGCGCACCGCATCACCCCTCCGCCTCGTACGACGCGGCACCGCGTAAGGGCGCACGGCCCCCCTCGATCTGCTCGACGCCGTCGATGGCCCTCTCGTGCGCAGCACCGCTGACGCCGCCTATGACACGGTCGCCGTCTACGAAGCCTCGCGGGCGCGGGGTGCGACAGTCGTCATCCCACCGGCCAGGACGGCGAACGTCTCTGGCCACGGCCCGCGGTCGCCCGCGCGGGATCGGACGATCACGTTGGTGAAGACGCTCGGCCGGCGCCGTTGGAAGCAGGCGTCAGGGTACCATCGTCAGGGCCGGGTGGAGAACACGTTCTTCCGCGACAAGTCCATCATCGGAGCTGGTCTTCGCGGCGGGAGCCCAGCCGGGCAGGGGAGTGAAGTCGTCCTCGGCTGTGAGATCCTCAATCGGATGACCGCTCTCGGCCGACCAGTGTCGTATCACATCGGCAGGTGAGGATCCTGTCGGTGAGCATCGTGCGGGCCAGCGACGATTCGTGCAACAATGCCCTAGCAGCCCGTGGTTAAAGGGCGAAAAGGGATCGACACGATCGATCTTGCGTACTACACTCCCACATGGCCATGAGTCGACGCAAGGACCGGGCACGGACACCCGGATTGTGGATCGCGACGAACGCGTTGCCGGTCACGGGCGGGCATCCGTTCTATCAGCGGTTGAATCAGGTCCTGGACACGCACGCGTTCGACGCGTTTGTCGAGGCGCAATGCGCCCCGTTCTACGCCGCGACAGTCGGCCGTCCAAGTCTGCTGCCGGGGACCTACTTCCGGCTGCTGTTGATTGGGTACTTCGAGGGGATCGATTCGGAGCGCGGGATTGCCTGGCGCACCGCGGATTCGCTGGCGCTGCGGGGCTTCCTGGGGCTGGACCTGGACGAGGCCCCACCCGAGCACTCGACGATTTCGCGGACGCGGCGCCTGATCGATCTGGAGACGCACCGGGCGGTCTTTACCTGGATCCTGCAGGTGCTCGCGACGACCGATCTCGTCAAGGGACAGACGATCGGGATCGATGCCACAACGCTTGAGGCCAACGCGGCGCTGCGGAGCATCGTGCGCCGCGACTCGGGTGAGACATATCAGGAGTTTCTGACGCGGCTGGCCCAGGCGTCGGGCATCGAGACGCCCACGCGGGCCGATCTCGCGCGCGTGGATCGGAAGCGCCCGAAGAAGGGCCGTAACACTGCCTTGGTGCACAACTCCATTGAGGGCTGAGAGTCTCCCGTGACTCCGCCTGCCGGTCATCCGATCATCTCGCCATCGGGTATCCCGAGCGCCGTCATGGTGTTCAGGATCTTGCACCCCAACCTCACCTCGACTCTCTGGGACGCCAGTCCCCTCGCTCGCATCGCTGAGCCCAGGATGACCTTGTAGCGGTGGAACGTCGTCTCCACCTTGCTTCGCCTGCTGTAGCCCGATGCGACGTACCACTTCCGTTTCCCAACATGTGATCGTGCTCGGATGTTACGATTCCGCTGTCGCGTGCCCGCAGAGTCGAGCGCGAGCTGAGCGCCCTTTCGTGGCGGTATCAGCACCTTCGGCGATCGATGAGCACGGTGATTCTCCAGCGTCTTATAGACGTCGCCGGTGGCGTACGCGGCGTCGGCCTTGGCCGAGGCGATGGGACGCTCGATCTGGCCGACGAGTGACGCCACCCGGGCAGCGTCTCGAGCCCGCTTGCTCGTGAGCTCGCAGGCGACCACGTCACTGGTTTGCTCATCCACAGCGAGGTGCAGCTTGCGGTAGTCCCTGGCTTTCGGCGGAGTGCGCAACTGGCCGACGTGCACTGAAAGACCGCTGCTGTCGATGCGGAGGTGGACGGGCTTCACGGTTCGCCTCTCGGAGGAAGCAACCTTCCCCAGCCTCGCCTTGCGCCTCGAGATCGTGCTGTGGTCGGGCACGTCGTTGTCCAGATTCAGGAGCGTCAGCCGCGAGCGCAGGAAGCCCTCAGTCTGCCTGGACGCCAGGCCAAACACCAAGCCCAAGGTGACCGTCGTCTCGATGGCGTGGTTCGAGTACTTGCGTTGTCGGCCTGGCTTCCTGCGCGTCGGCCTCGGCGAGTTCCAGTTGGCGAGCTTGCCATCGGTGAGTCCGAGCCAGACGGTCAGACTCCCGCGAGCGCGGAGACCCGTCTCGTACTCCCGCCAATTCCGGACACGGTAGGCCTTCTGGACGTACTTCCGCTGGGTGCGCTTGAAACTCGTCATGCGGGACCTCGGATCTCGGGGTGGAGGGCAATTATTGACCGAGATCGCGAGTTGTGCACCAAGGCCCCTTGATTTCGCTACCCTCAGGCACTTCCTCGTATCTACGGCGGTACGTGCCCGCGATTAAATGTTTGGTCCTTCCGGGATCTCCGTGGGTCGCAAGGATCCCGGGTGACTCGTCAGGCCGCCTGCGGGGGCCCCCTGGTGGGTGGGGGCTTGCTCGGCGGCGGATTGCACTCGAGGTGTCCTGCTGATAGACCGCTCCGGCGGAGGAGCGAATGCAGGATACCAAGCTGTTCGAGACGATCTTGGGGATCCCTACCCCCTGGCACGTGGCGCGCGTCGAGCTGAAACCCGAGGACGAGCGGGTCGACGTGTGGCTAGAGCACGAGCCGACGCGCTGGCCCTGTCCCAACTGCGGCGAGACGGTGCCCGCCTTCGATCATGCGGCAGAGCGCACGTGGCGCCATCTCGACACGTGTCAGTTTCAGACGCACCTGCATGCCGAGATTCCGCGGGTGCAGTGTCCGACCCATGGCGTGAAGCAAGTGCGGGTGCCGTGGGCCGAGCCACGGAGCCGCTTCACGGGGTTGTTGGAACGGTTGATCATCGATCTGATCCTGCAGTGCAGTACGGTCAAAGGTGCGTGTGAGATCGCGGGCGTCAGCTGGGACGAGGCCTGGGGCGTGATGAGCCGCGCCGTCGCGCGGGGCCACGCGCGGAAAGAGGCGCGGCCGATCCGCTACATCGGCGTCGACGAGAAGGCGTTCCGCAAGGGCCATCGCTATCACACGATCGTGTGCGACCTCCAGCGGGCGACCGTCGAGTTTGTGGCCGAAGATCGCAAGACGGAGAGTCTGGCGGCGTACTATGCCCAGTTGACGGACGCCCAGCGGCGGGCACTGCACGCCGTCGCGATGGACATGTGGGAGGCGTACATCGGCGCCACGCGGGACGGCCTGCCCGCCGGCGACGAGAAGATCGTCTTCGATCGGTTCCATATCATGCGGGAGATGACGAAGGCCGTCGATACGGTCCGCAAACAGGAGCATCGCGCTTTTCTGCGGGCCGGCGAGGGTTCGCCGCTGACCGGCACCAAGTACCTGTGGCTGTTCAGCGACGAGCGGCGGCCGGCGCGGCATGCGGCCGCGTTCGCGACGCTCCAAGCGCTGAAGTTGAAAGTCGGGCGCGCGTGGGCGATCAAAGAAGCGTTGCGGGCCTTGTGGACCTACCGTCAGCATGCGGCCGTGAAGCGGTTCTTCACGCGCTGGTATGGCTGGGCGATCCGCTCGCGGCTCGCGCCCGTGAAGCAGGTGGCGAAGACGTTGAAGCGGCATCTCGCAGGGGTGCTCCGCTTTGTCCAGCATCCGATCACGAATGGCGTGGCTGAAGGTCTCAACAGCAAGATCATGAGCATCAAGCGAAAGGCCGGCGGCTTCCGCAACCCGTCACACTTCACGACGGCGATCTATTTTCACTGCGGAGGGCTCGACCTCTACCCACGCTAAACCCGGAAGGACCAAATGTTTAGGGAGCGTCGGATTCCCGTCAGCGTCACGGTGTTCGAACGTGACCCATTCACCTTGAGGTTTTTGTGACCGACCCGGCCCGCTTGTGGGAGCCATTTTTTCTGGGTTTTGTCGGGTCCGCGGTTTATGGGGCTTGCGTTTTCGTTTTGTCATATCGTCCCGCCCACGTCCACGCCGCTGTCCTTACGGATGTTGACGTGCCAAGCTCGCTGCCATAATGCCAGGACCGTTCATCGAGATCCCACCAGCTTTCCATGGTTCCTCCACGGTCGGCTTGGTCGTCGTGCGATAGGCGCAACGTTCAAGCTCAAAAACACCAGAAGACCTGACAGGACGAGCAACGGCTCCGTGAATGCGCCTGGCGTGCGGAGGTTTTAGCCCCCCATCAAATCCCGATTTTCTCGATATCCTCAATGGTCACCTCGTCGGCCGTCCGGTCGTAGAGCTTGGTCGTGCGCGGGCTCTCATGTGCGGCGATCGCTTGGGCGCGCAGCAACTCACCGATCGTCCTGAACGACATCTGCAACCGTAATGGTCTGTCTCACGAAAACAACGCCAGGAATGTCGCTCTCGAATCTCTCTTCCGCGACGCGCGCCCCGGGCCTCAAGTCAGCAAACATGGCTCTGAAGAGTTCTGTGAACAACTCGTATTCGGGGCGAAAGGCAAGAATAGCCTGACCGTCGGCGTCACCCGCGAATTCGACCAGAGCCTTTGCGCGAATCATCTCCTCGTTGTATCCATCCAGCGCCGTCGACGGCGCGGACGCGAGACTACCGTCCGGCCTAATGTGAACGTACAGAGCGGATTGTTTCTTTCGGTCGACCTTTCCGTCCGCCAGCTTGCGTGCCCGGCCACGCCAATCGTCGTAGTGTGCGGGAGCGCGGCTACCCACGCGCTCGATCATCTCGTGCCGGAAGATGTTCATTGCCACTGCCACATCCGCTGGCAGCTGCGTCGGTGAATCGGGTGAGGTCAGAGCCTTGACTCCCCTAATACGCCTTTGCTCACCAGCGGCCGACAACCATTCCATGACTACACACACAAGGTGCTTGCCCTCGTGAACGTACAAAGATCGGCGAACGTCTTGGGTCCACGGCAGAACGCCGTCACGGACAAGCGTCAACACGAATGCCTTTGCGGCTTCCTCCTGCGCGAGCAGAGCTAGCGCGAGACCTGTGGATCCCTGATTGAGCGATCACTCGGCGTCTTCCAGAAGGCGCTTGGCGTTCTCGATGCATGCCGTGATCGATCGCTGAAACCTCTCCGTTTCTGTAGGCATCGGAATCGCTACGGGTCTCTGGACAGGTGATGCGATAATCGCTGCTGGCGAGTCCGGGCCGCAACAATAGGTTGATCCTGTTGGTTTCCGAACCGATGACGGTAATATTGGTCAGCGTATCAATCAGTCCGTCATCGACCTCGCCGTTCACGGCCGACTATAGGGGCCGATTCAACCGGTCGATGCAACGGTTTCCCCGGCATTGTCAACTTGAACCTGTCGCTGGCAGTGTAGGCCAATGACAAGCGCTGCGCCACGCGGCAGCGGGCAGTCCCGGCAGGCGGAACGAGTCGAGGACGGAGGATTCAATGGCGTTCACCATTTGTGAGCCCTGCATTGGTACGAAAGACACAGCCTGTGTTGACGTCTGTCCGGTCGATTGCATCCATCCCCGGAAGGACGAAGACGAGTTCGAGTCGGAGGAGAAGCTCTACATCCATCCGGACGAGTGCATTGATTGTGGTGCCAGACGCCGGTGCTCATCTATACGCTCACGGCCGTGCCAGAGGAGTTTCTCTTCCGCGGGGTGATTCAGAATCTCCTGACACGCTGGTGGGGACCGCGTATCGGGCTCGGGGTCGCCGCCGGCGTTTTTGGGCTGGCGCACCTCCCCGATCTTCGCTATGTGCTCCTCGCCACGCTGGCCGGGATCGGGTATGGGTGGGTGTATGCCCGGACCGGCAAGATTACCGCGTCGGCCCTGACGCACACCGGGGTGAACTGGATCTGGGGGTTGTTCTTGTCGTACCCGTGAGCGCGAGGATGATGACCTCGCGGGTAACGCCTGGCACGCAGCCGGCCGCCTGAAACGCGCGCTGACCTGACACTGCCTCGGCCAGATCAGTATGTGTCGCCCAGGCCGTGTGAAAAGTCCAAGTCGTGGGTCGCTGATCCGGCAGCATCGAGGCTTGAGCACGGTGGCGGGCTCGCGATGGCGACGCCGATCAGTCGGGGCGTCGGTCGTGTCGGTCGCGTGAGAGACTGCTGCGATCGCCTGCCGGCCAGATTCGGGCTGATTGTCGCCCTGGAAGCGGGCGAAATAGGGGTTCAGCCGGCTGCCGCGGCGATCATCGCGGGAAGTCCCGCGAGATTGATCGCGCGTCGCATGTTGTAGGCCAAGGCGGTGAGGCTGAACTCCCCGCGGACGTTGTCGAGTCGACGCGTCAGGAACGCGCCCTGGCCCATCCACTGCTTGATCGACCCGAAGGGATGTTCGACGGACTCCCGACGACGGTCCATCACCTCGGGCCGCGCCGCGAGGCGATCCGCCATCCGATCCATCGTGGCTTCGTTCTCGTAGCGGACGAGCCGTCGGTGGGTGCCTTTGGTGCATCGGTCGCGTCGATCGCAGGACCGGCAGGCTGCGCGATTACCGTAGCTGATAACCCAGATCCCGTCGCGGGTCTTGCCGGCCCTGCCCCGATACAAGGGCACCAGACGCTGGCCAGCCGGACAACGGTAGGTGTCGGTTGCGGCGTCGTACTGGAACTCGGACTTGGTAAAGTGGCCGCTGCTCCTGGCTGGGCGTCTATCGGGCTTCGGCACGAGGGGCGTGATCCCCCCAGCTTCGCAGTCCTCCATGTCCTCGATCTTGTAGTAGCCGCCGTCCGCGACCGCATCGATCTCGTCGACAGCGAGGTTCTGCCGCGCCGCGGTGGCCGTCTCCGCCAGCAGGCCGAGGTCCGAGACCTTGCTGTGGACTTGCTGCTCGGCGATCAGGTTGTGCTTGCTGTCGACCGCGAGCTGGACGTTGTAGCCCACTTGCGACTGGCCCAACGCGATCCGGCACTCACGCAGCGTGCGAGGCTCCACGACGTCACACCATGCCATTGGCACCGGCCGCCGGCAAGTGCGCGGCGCGGGGTGCGGGACGGTGTTCTACATCTGTGGGTCCTGCTGGCGGGGGCAGGCCTACTGTGGGTCGATCTGCCGCGAGACCGCGCAACGCCTCCAAGGGCGGCGGGCGGCCGCCAAGCATCAGCGCAGCCCGGAAGGCCGGCTCGATCACTGCGACCGCCAACGGGTCTACCGCGCGAAATGTCGCCGCCGCGTGACTCATGCACCTTCCCCCCGCCCCCCTCGATCCCCCACCATCGCACCACCCGTCAGGCACGCGGGCATCCGGCCCGTGTGCCGCGTGTGTGGGCGCGCGACCCGCTCTTCCGGCCGGCCGTGCGCGACACGCTCCCCCCGGCCAATGTCACCCCCATCCGACGCCCCGCCCGCTCGCCGAACCTGAACGCTTACACGGAGCGCTTCGTGCGCACCATCAAGGAATCCTGCCTCGAGCGCATGGTCCTGATCGGCGAGGGCTCGCGGCGTCGCGCCGTCCGCGAGTTCGTCGCGCACGACCACCACGAACGGAAGCACCAGGGGCTCGACAATCGCCTGATCCTGCCGCTGTCCGCCCCGACCCGCGCGGCGGCGGAGTGCCAACGAACCCCGCTTCGAGATCCGGGTCCCGCTGTATACGCTGTGCGCAGGCGTCGACCTGACCGCGATCCCAGGCCTGGGGCCGTATGGGGCGCTCAAACTCGTGTCCGAGATCGGCGTCGATATGCGTCGCTGGGCGACGGAGAAGCACTTCACCTCGTGGCTCACGGTCGCGCCCCGGAACCAGATCTCCGGGGGCAAGCTCCTCAGCTCCCGCACGCAACCGTCGGCCAATCGGGCGGCAAAGACCCTCCGCCTGGCCGCCATGAGTCTCGGGCGCAGCGATCACGCGCTCGGCGCGTTCTACCGGCGGCTCGCCGCCCGCGCCGGCAAGGCCAAGGCGATCACGGCGACGGCCCGCAAGCTCGCCATCCTGGTGTATCGCATGCTCCGGGACCGCCTCCCCTACCGGGAGCGCACGGCCGCCGACTACGACCAACAGCAGCGATCGCGGATCCTGCGCGGCCTCCGGAGGCGCGCCGCCTCGCTGGGGTGCGAGCTCGTCGATGCCAAGACTGGAGTCGTCATGTAGATGTTTTCTCAAGAGTGCCTCTCGGTGGCCCTCCGGACGATGAGCCGGCGGATCGTGTCCATGACCCGTGGGCGGCCCGGTCCGCGACGGCCGCGGCCGTCGTATGTCCTCGCGATCAGCTGTCGATGCCAGCGGCGGAGGATATCGGGCGTGACCAGGCTTCGTCTGGGGTCACCACCGGCCGGCACCGCCTCAATCGAGGCGGGCACCGACAAGCCAATGCGGCCCTCTATCGCGCCGTCATCGTCCGCATGCGGTACCACCAGCCGACCCTCGACTACGTCGCGCGACGGACCGCGGACGGTCGGACCAGACGCGAGATCATCCGGTGTCTCAAACGACATCGTCGTCTACGAGCCAGCCGATTCCAGCGAACGGAGTTTCGGCACCGAGCTCCTGCGCTTCAGCATGCTGAGACAACAGGAGCTTCGCGACGATCGGCCGTCACTGTCGCTTGCCGACTATGTCGCGCCCCGCAAGTCGGGTCGGATCGACTACGTTGGTGCGTTTGCCGTGACCGCGGGCATCGGCGTGGACGAGGTTGTCGCCGCCTATGAAAGCGAACACGACGACTACCACGCGATCATGGTTAAGGCGCTGGCCGATCGGTTGGCCGAAGCGTTTGCCGAGTTCTTGCATGCCCGCGTTCGTCGCGAGTGGGGATACGAATCAGGCGAGGCGCTGGAGTTCGACGATTTGATCGCAGAAGCGTATCGTGGCATCCGGCCGGCCTTCGGGTATCCGGCGTGCCCGGACCACAGTCGCAAGTTCACGTTGTTCGAGTTGCTGGATCCAGGGACGATCGGGATGGCCCTGACTGAATCGGCAGCCATGCTGCCGGCGGCCAGTGTGAGTGGACTGTATTTCTCTCACCCGAAGGCCACATACTTCACGGTCGGACGTGTCGGGAGCGACCAAGTGTCGGATTACGCAGCGCGGACCGGCATGTCGGTCGCCGAGGTCGAGCGCTGGATTGCTCCTAACCTGGCCGATTCAATCGCCGCTGCCAGCGCTCCTTAGCTTCTATCACCGCGTCGTGTCGACGCGATCGTCCCATCCGTCGAGCGTTGCCGGCCAGTCTTGCCTTAAACCGGGATTTCCATTTTGCCTGCCCCGGATGGTACCTTTTATACACCCGAGAGCCGCCGATCCCACGAAACTTTCTTCGTCGCACAATCGTCCAGCTCCGGAGGCCGTCACCTCAGCCCCCGCTGACGTGCAACCGACTGGAGCCCCCTACTTTCAGGGCATTCCTCAGACACCGCTCCACACTTGTGGCCTTTCTTCGCCAGGCGGGCTTCGTAGCACTCGCCGCGCGTCAGCCTCCCGGCACTGGCAGCGCCCAGATCCTCCGTAGCATGTCGCCGAACAGCCGCCGCGTCAGATGCCCTTCTGCCAACAGGAGCCAGTAGTACCGCGCATGCTTCACTAGCCGGCCCCCGGTTTTCACCAGTCGCTGCTGCAGACTCGTGAGCGACCAGCGCTTGATCCGCGGCGGCAGGACCAGTCTGCGCCACAAGTTGCCCAGGTTGTAGGCCAGGACGCTCAGGTGCAGGCGCACTTCGTTCGCCCGGAACCGATGGCACGACAGCCGCGTCCAGTGCGTTGCCTGCTTGCCTTCCTTGATCCATGGCTCCGCCGTACCGCGCTTGTTGTAGAACCGGACGACAGAGCGACTCGGGAGGGTCATGTTGGTCACGATGAAGCCGACGCGAGGGAACAGCTCACCCCGGTGGTGCTCCACCTTGGCGACCACCCGTCTGGGCGTAGTCCAGCGCTTCGCCTGATAGCGGAAACTCTTGTAGCGCACCAAGGGCTTGCGGCTCGGCCGTCCGGGCGGACGAAAGAGGATGTTTTCGATTTCCAGCTCCAAGCTCTTGTTCGCCGGCATGCGGATGGCATAGGCCACGTCGCGTCTCTCGAGCGTCTCGTCGATCTCCGGCTTGGCGAACGCCGCGTCCGCGCGGAACGCCACGCGCGTGCCCTCCGCCTGCTGCCGTTCAACCTCCGGCACGAGCAGGTCGTCCCAGCCGTCGGCGCTCTGCACGTTGCCGGGCCGCAGCGTGGCGGCGACGCAGTCGCCGTGCTCACTGAACAGAAACAGCGGGTGGTAGCAGACGGACTCAAAGTGCCCGTTATACGCACTCCCTTCCTGCGCCCCATGCACCGGGCTCTCGCTCGAATCCATGTCGAGCACGATCCGGTCGGCGCGCGTCGGTCTCTCGGCCTGTGCGAGCACCTCCCGGTTCACGGCCATCAGCCCAATGAGATTCTCCTCCTGGGTCAGCAGGTCGGTCTCGAACCAATGCAGGGTCGATGTCAGCGCCGCACCCCGGTCCCAGAGCTTTGGCGACCCGATGAGACGGAATGTCGGGTCCGTCGACACGCGCACTGCGTCGCTGAGGTCTTCGTAGCCCGCGAGCCGGCTGTAGACCGATTGCCGCAGGAGATCCGCCAGACTGAACTGGGTGTTCAACCCCTGTCGGGAATCGCTCAGGTGCTCGGAGATGAGTGTCTCCAGCCCCAGGCGTTCATCCAACTCGCGCACTAGAATGAGGCCGGCGTCGGAGGTGACGCGCGATCCCTGAAACGCGACTTTCAAGAAGCCGTTGAACGCGAACTGAAATGGCTTGTGTTGTAATTCACCCACCGGGTGTCACCCTCCGTCGTGAGGTTCCTTACGTCGGAGCCCCAGAAATCAAGGCGCGGCGACTGGTCCTGGCGGTACGGTACCACAGCGAAATCGGAAATCCGGGCTCAAACGCTTCCTCGCCCGCGAGATCTTCCACCGTGTCATGACAGACTTCCGCACGCGCCAAGCCATCACGCGTGCCGCCTAGAGGAATGTCTTGACATATAGGGGCGTCAATACCGGCAAAACGGCAATTCCTGGTAACGTTTGCTTGGCGAAACTTCACGGGCCCGGATATGTTGGGGTTGCATCGAACCCCACTGACCCCGCCATCGATCGGAGGACGACACATGTCAGAGCCGCGTGGCCATTGGCGCTCGAACACCGGCTTCATCCTCGCCGCGACCGGGAGCGCGATTGGCCTCGGCAACCTGTGGAAGTTTCCGTTCATCACGTGGGAGAACAACGGCGGGGCCTTCGTCCTTGTATACCTCGTGTGCATTGCCGCCGTGGGCCTGCCTATCATGATGGCCGAACTGCTGATCGGGCGGTCGACGCAAAAGAGCGTGGTCGGGGCGCTCAAGGAGGCCATCGGGCCGGCGTGGGGCTTCGTTGGCCTCTGGGGCGTACTCTGCGGCTTTCTGCTGCTCAGCTACTACACGGTGATTGCGGGCTGGTCGCTCTTCTACTTCGCCAAGTCCACGGGCTGGATGGTCGGTGGATTCCCGGCGGGCGCCTCGATGGGCGAGCTGTTCGGGGAGCAGTCAGCCAATGGCGGCCTGCAGCTGGGACTGTCTCTCGGGTTTAGCATGGCCACGGTCTCGATCGTCTACTTCGGCGTGCAAAAGGGAATCGAGCGCATCGCGCGTGTCTTCTTGCCGATCCTCTTCGGGATCCTCGTCTTGCTTCTCGTCTCCGCCTTGGGGATGGACGGGGCCGGCGAGGCGATCGGGTTCATCTTCCGGCCGAGCTTCGGTGAGTTGGATGGCGGAAGCGTCCTCGAGGCGCTCGGCCACGCGTTCTTCACGCTCTCGCTCGGCATGGGCGCAATGGTGACGTACGGCTCGTACCTCGTGAAGCATCAGTCGATCGTGAAGGCCTCGGCGATCATTGTCGTGCTCGATACGCTGATCGCACTCGTGGCCACGGTGATCATGTTCTCGGTGATCTTTAGCGTGCCGGGGATGGACGAGCAGGTCAGCGGCACCGGCACCGTGGGGATGCTCTTCATCGCGCTGCCGCAGCTGTTCTTCACCGAGGTCCCGTTCGGGTCATTCCTGGGACCACTCTTCTACGTGCTCGTGGCCCTCGCGGCGCTCACCTCGACGATGTCGCTGTTGGAAGTGGTCGCCGCCTACGTGATCGACGAACACCACCTGCCGCGGGCCAAGGCGACGCTGCTGTGTGGCGGCGCGGTGTTTGTCTTCACGATCCTCGCGGCGTTGTCGTTCGGGGGTGTCGGTGCGATCACCGAGCTCCACGTCGGAGGTGCGCTCGGCCAGAGGCTCTTCGGCGGCAAGGCGAGCTGGTTCGGCATGGTCGACCACTTCGTGTCGAACTGGATGCTCCCGACCGGTGGCTTCGCGATCACGATCGCGGCGGGCTGGTTCCTGACGCGCGAGTACACCGAGCGGGAACTCGTGGATGGGACAGAGCCCGGGTGGTTCAACTATGGGGCGTGGCGGTTCTTTATCCAGTTCGTGTCGCCTCTGGCCGTGGCGGCGATCATCATCGCGGTGCTGTTCTTCGGGGTGGACTTCAGCTAGCCGACAAGACCAGAACCCCCCGCCCGGATCACGCGCCACGCGGGGGGTCTCGCTCGCGACCTGCGCGTGTCCAACGCCTCGTCAAGCGGACAGGGTAGCAACACCACACCCCAAGACGCGGCCTCGGCGCGGGGCGTGATCGTGTTCCCGGTCACGGAAGGAACTCCCCGAAGCCCGGTGCGCGCGCTGGCGGTCACGAGGAAGGACCTGTCCAACGTACAGGTCATGAAAGCCCCCGCGAACCGCCAGTACCAACTCGCCCGGCGTGGGCGGCCGCGAAACATGGTGGCCGCGGCAGGCGTGGCTGGAGGAAGCTCCACCTTGGCGTCGATCAGTCAGGCGTGATCCTTCGAGCCCGGGTTCTATTGCGACGGCCACGGGCTGAACTTGCGCGTGGATCCGTCCGGGGCGCGCCAGTGGGTGCAACGGCTGGTCATTCGGGGCCGGCCCCGGATGGTCGGGCTCGGCGGCTACCCGCTGGTGTCCCTGGCCGAGGCGCGCAACGTGGCGTTCGTGAACCGCCAGCGAGCCCGGGCGGGCGGAGACCCGCTGGCCGAGAAGCGCCACGGTGTCGCACCTCTGGAGCGCACCGATCTTCTGTTCGGGCGTGACCTTCTCGTCTCGGTCCCGACGCTCACGCTCTCTGAGCCACGTCGATTCTCCCAGCCCTCGACCCGATGCTCCTCTCCGCACCGTGGACAGCAGAGAATCGGGTTCACCGTCGGACTGTCGTGCCACGTGACGTCTAGATCCGACAGGACGTGTTGACTTGGTATGATTCGCGTCATGACACCGTGCCTCTGGTGCGACGCCGAGCGAAAGACCTCTCGCAGTCTGGAACCTGGCCACTCACGGGAGTGCCCGGAGTGCGACCATGTGTTCAAGGGGCACGGCTGGGACGGGATCGACGCTCATTGGAAAGCGAAACACGCGGGCACAGTGATGCCGTACAAGAATTTCTGGGAGGGGATCTCGAATTGCCGCAGGCATTGTGCTTAGTTGCAGTCGGTGCTTCCGTCATCAAGTGTTGGTGAAGAGAGCTTAAGCCCTAATCATCCAGATACTTCCAGCCGATTTTGACGCTGGCAGCTCTCTGGCACTGAATATCTAGTCTAAGCGGTTTGGTTAGAACGAGATAAGGGTGGGGTAGCAACAGTTGATGGCGGAAGCACCACGACGGTTGGGAGGCAGAACTCCGCTATTTCATGTTCCGGTATGAGGAGCACCTCGCCCGAGAACAGAAACTGAACTTCAGCAACGAGCAGTGGGAAAAAATCTGGATGGTCAGTCCGTCCGATTCGATCGAGCACATTTGGGCGAAGAGTAAGGCGCCTGACAAATCTCGGCACCGGCTCGGAAATCTGGTGCTTCTGCCGCCGAAGCTCAACTCGAAGTTGCAGGATAAGCCGGCGAAGGGCAAGGCGGCGCTCTACCGCAAGACGGGGCTCCTGATCGCGGGCGAAGTGGCAGACGTCATTGACACCGCCGGCTGGAAGTCAAGGTCGATCGCGGAGCGAGAAGAGCGGTTGATCGAGTGGGCTGCCGAGGAGTGGGCAGACTGATTTCTTTGCGGGCGCAATCGTGGGGTCGGGATCCTGCTGCGGGAGAGGACGCGAATCCCGGTTCCCACTTGCATGGCCGATGGGAGTGTCCTTGAATGACGTCATGCTGAACCCGTATGCAAGGTGTAGATCGTTTCGACGAGCCTGTACCACGCCATTGTCGTGGACAGTTGCAACGTCGTGCGCGGTAGCCCGTGGGAGAACGGCTCCGTGGAGTCGTTCAACGGCAAGCTGCGGAACGAGCTCCTGGCGCGGGAAGCCGTCTGTGGCTCGATCGTGAGTGCCCGCGCCGAACCAGATGCGGGGGGCGCTGTTTGACCTCCTCTGTTCACTTGTTCACTGACGTGCTGTAGATTGGGACAAATGGCTGACAAACCACTTCAGTTCGACGAGATCGGATATTGGTCTGAAGTCAAGCTCGACATTGTCAAGAAGTACGCCAAGGCGTATTCAACGATTGTCGCGAAGCAGCAATCGATCGAGGCGCACGTCTAAGCTGGGCACCAAGGAGTTGATCGGGGAGCTCGATTTCCACACATACGCCGGCACCGTCTCCAGCGTACCTCTTCCACAACGTGTCGTTATCGTGTGACGTACCAAAACAAGCAAGGCCAATTCCGTCACGAGACTGCCGAATCATGGCCGCTATGACAGGTTCCACAAGCACCCTTAGCCTACCCACATTGATCGCGTTGAGTACTCGGCGCCGCGCATCCTTTCTCGGTCGGCCCTTCAAGCGAACCAGGAGTTCCGTGAGCAGCTCAGCAGTATCTCGCGAAACGGAAGAATCACACTTCCAGGCGAACTCCTCCGGATCGTTGAGCGATACTGGGCTAGCGCACCAGACCGCTCGATGACCAACGATTCTTTCAAGTCGTACGAACGCCAACTCGTCCGGTCGAGAGAAGTCCCTGTACTTGTAGATCTTCATGCCAACGATCTACCGCCGAATGGGTAGATGGCTGCATTCTAGCCCCACCGGTCAGGGTAAGTCGGCGAGTGCTCCCTACGACTGGACATTCTCGACGGCCGGCCTCGTATTTGACCTGTAGGAATTTCAGACCTCGCTGGGCACCTTGTGCAACCGTAAAGTGTCCAGAACAGGAGATCGTTCATGAACAAGGCTCAGCGTGACATTCGGCGGAAGAAACGAGTATTAGAGCACGCGGCGCGCGTCGGCAACGTCCATGGCATCTCCCGCCTCGGCTAGCGGGCGTCGGTGGCGGGGCGCATACGCCATGAGGGTCGCAGCCGTGGCGGCGGCCAACTATACAGGGTGGCGCTTCGGGGTTACTGCTGTTCGAGGCGAGCCCGAAGGCGCTCGTAAGCCTGGACATGCTGCCGGTGGGGTGGCTCGAACTGGGTAGTACGCTCCAGGATCCCTAGGGCGCGGTCAGTGTACTGGCGCCACGTGTCCTTACCGGCCTCAAATGCGCACTCCGAAAGGGCATAATACGTGAACGGAAAGGACGGGTGGCTGACCGTGACGGCATGAAACTTGTCAAGCGTTGGTTGATCGCAGCGTGGACGGTACCGACCACCTCCTTCAACCCAGGTATCTTCCAGAGCAAGTGTCAGGTCATCGGAGTAGCTGATGACCGAGTTTGCTTCGTATGGGTTCGGGTAACCCAAGACATCCCGTTTTGAGACATCGCTATACAGCCGGAGGCCGGTGAGCTGATCCTCAAGCTCGGCGGATCGCACACGCAGCTCGCGCAGTTCTTCGACAACGAGTTCCAGAGCCTCTCGCTCTGGGAGATTCGGAGAAGGTGCGCGAAACTTAGTTGGGAATTGAAGCGGCTCCAAACCCTGTGGTTTGATGACGTTGCCTAAGACGAACATCACGCCACGAGAGAAAGGAGCCGAGATGAGCAGTGTCCTACGACCCGTCAGGAAGCGCAAGAAGGTTCGCACGTTGGGCCCGGTCGACGTCATCGACCGGAAGGAGTACGCCGAACTGGACGTCGACACCAAGGTGGAGTTGATCCGGTCCTTGGTGCCGCTGGGGTTGCTGCATGTCGAGGAGTTGCTCGACGCGGAGGTGACGGCGCTGGCGGGCGGGCGCTATGCCCGCAAGGACGCATCGGTCGGCGGGCGTCGTCATGGCAGCAACCCCGGGACGGTCGGGTTGGCCGGCCAGCGCGTGCCAATTCGCGTGCCACGGATTCGCCATGTCGCGGGGAGCGAGATGCCGCTGCGGTCCTACGAGGCGTTGCATGGGGAGCGCGCGGTGAACGACCTGCTGCTGAAGCGCGTGCTGTACGGAATCTCGTGCCGCAACTACGAAGCCGCCGCGGCGGCGATTCCCGGAGCCATCGGGCTGTCGGGGTCGACCGTGTCCCGGGGCTTTATTCAGGCTAGCGCGGCGAAACTGCGGGAGCTCCAGGAGCGGGACCTCTCCGGCGAGGACGTGGTGGCCGTGGTCCTGGACGGCAAGACCTTTGCCGAGGCAACGATGGTCATCGCGCTGGGCATCACGATGGCGGGGGAAAAACGCTTTCTGGGCTTCGTCGAGACGGATACCGAGAACGAGAAAGTGTTGACCCCGTTCTTGCGGTCGTTGGTCGAGCGGGGTCTTGACGTCTCCCAGGGCGTGCTGGTGATCCTCGACGGCGGCAAGGGGCTGCGATCAGCCGTCCGCAAAGCCTTCCGGGACCGGGCGCTGGTCCACCGGTGCCAGTGGCATAAGCGCGAGAACGTGGTGAGTTACCTGGCCAAGACCGAGCAGGCGTCGTGGCGCCAGCGCCTCCAACGCGCCTACAACCGTCCGGAATACGACGAAGCCCGCGCGGCCCTTGAGACGCTCCATCGCGAGCTGGAGGACCGGAACCAATCGGCGGCCCGCAGCTTGGCGGAAGGCTTCGACGAGACCTTGACGCTGCATCGACTCGGGCTCTACGGCGTTCTGGGCCGCTCGCTGAAGACGACGAACTGTCTGGAGTCCGTCAATGCGCTCGTCGAGGAACGCTGCGCGAAGGTCGATCACTGGCAAAACTCGCGTCAACGTCACCGCTGGCTGGCGACCGCGCTCTTGGACATCGAACCGCGCCTGCGCAAGGTGATGGGGTACCGGCACCTGCCCACGCTCCGTGCCGCGTTGAAGCGAGAACTGAAGATCGACACGACGACGTCGAAGAAGAAAGCCGCGTAGTCAATCAGGAGCCGTAGAGAGTTTCAACTAAGAATGGGCTTGACTCGATTCGGATACAGCGCTACAACTGCGTCTGTTGACTCTTTGAGGTCACCCAGCTCCTTCCGCGTTGCCTCGACCTGTCCTCGCGCTCTTGTGACCCCTTCTAGCGTTTCGGTGACCTTTTGTCGCAATTCCGCGGAATCTTCCTGCTCCGCCGCGAGCTTCGCGGCCTGGTTGTTGTGATCGATAACGAGCCCGATCGCGGCGACTATAGTCACGACGGCGCCCATGCCAAGCACAAGTGCGGCCCGCTGGTGCGTGCTCTTGTCGCGCAGCATGCTCCACTCCCTCACGACGCTCACGCCGAACAAGAACACTGGTCCGAGGATCTTCAGAACTAGTACGAACATTGACTCGCCGTTTCCACTCTCATGAGGCTTTCATACCGAAACGCTGGGGAGGTCCGAGAGAAGATGCCCTGCGCGAGTTGCTGGCACTGAACCGCGGCAGCGAGGAGCATATGCGACGGACCTGAAGCAGCGACGGATGGTCCCTGCATTGACGCGCACGGCCGGAGCGACCCATAACACGGAACAGATGAACGCCTGTCGCCATCACCTCGATTCACGGACGGCACCGATGCAGGTCTCGCCGTATTCCGGAAGACTGGCAGCACGCCTCTGCTCGTCGTCGAAGGAATCAAGCCCCAGAGCGGTCGGCGGCCTCATCACCAGACGCTCCGGCCTTACGCGTAGCTGGAGCCCTTCGATCCTGCCGATGCTCGGGCACGCCTTGATGATCGCCAGCCGTTCCCGAATCGCCGACGCAGTGGCGGGGGTGAGGCTCATTTGGTGTGAGAGAGATCGGACGTTGCCTAAGTTCCCCGTCAAGCCCGCCTTTGTAATGGTCACCAGATACCTTGCGACGCAGAAAACGACGATGTGCGGATACGTGAACGGCCCGAACTTGACCAAGCGAGACCTTACGTACGCCTCGTCGTTGGACGGTGGTTCGGCCCGGATGGTCCTGTTGCCCGTGTAGATGCCCTCCGCGTCCACCACTGGGTCGATGTGAGCACCCTCCTTGTCCGCAACGGTCTTGATCGTCATCTCGAGGTCGTACACGAGGCCATCGACTTCGAAGATCGGCTGCTTCAGCCAATTGGCCAAGTCCACCGTGTCGTTGCGCGTCCAAACGTCCGTGCTTGCCAAGATCGCGAACCTCTTCGCTTCGCATTTCTCGATCCCGTGCAGCGTGTTGACGATAAATCCGTGCCTGTACGGAGGTGTCCGGAGCCGTCGGCGCTCCCCGGTCTGCTCGATCTCATACTCGACTTCCATGGAAGGCGATGCATCGATGACCACCTTGGCAATCCTTCTTTCCGGCGGGGCCGGCCATTTAGGGAACCGTTCGTTCTGGAAGAGTCGGGTGAACAGGCGCCCCTCTTTTTCCACAAGGATGCTCCGCAAGGACACGGACATCCGCCGCACGCAACCAGTCAGGACGCTGTCGGGCTTGGCGTTTCGAAGTGCGTCGCTCAATTGCGAAAGCTGGTCCGCGACATCGGAAATGGCCAGCAGCCCTCGCGCGAGGTCCTGACTCGTGGCGCCCCGTGCGTGCTTTGGGATGGGAATGGTGGGCATAGGTTGGGAATTCTGGGCTCAAGTGCGTACATTATGTGTCGGCCGGAGGGTACTTCCCAGTGCTGGTCAGCGGCAGCCCAGATCTACGGGTCGCTGCGGCGGCATCTCGGAGGGGTGCTGCGGGAGCTGGCTCGGCAGCGGGAAAGCGAGGTGGAGGAAGGGCATCTGCTGGCCGACCACGTCCACATGATGGTGTCGATTCCGCCGAAGTACTCGGTGGCGCAGGTGATCGGGTACATCAAGGGCAAGAGCGCGATCTACATCGCTCGGGAGTTTGCCGGGCGGTCGCGCAGTTTTGTCGGGCAGCACTTCTGGGCTCGAGGCTACTTCGTGTCCACGCTGGGTCGGGATGAGCGAGCGATTCGCGCGTATATCCGGGCGCAGGAACAGGAAGACCGTCGGCAAGAGCAACTCCGGTTGGATGAGAGCAGCCACCCGTAGGGTGGCCCAAGTGGCTGCGTCGCGGCCACGTCCTGCCGCTTTGAGCGGCTCACAACTAAAGCCCCCGGCTTCGCCGGGGGATACTTACTGAAAACGCTGGCCCTGCACGAGCTGCACGTGGAGACACCGAGTGGCTTCACGGTGACGGGGGGCTTCCGCAAGTTGGATCTGACGTGGACGGCGGCGGCCCCGACCGTGGACGTGGAGCGGTACCAGCACCGGCTGAGTACCGACGGCGGCGACACCTGGCGCCGCGAATGGACCGACATTGCCGGCAGCGACGCGACGACCACCAGCCACACCGTGGGCAGCCTCCCCGATGCGACCACCTTCACGGTCGAGCTGCGGATCCGGGCCGAGTGTCAGAGCCTTGGCCGGACGAACGGCTACCACGTGTCGCGTCACGGTGTCGCCCCATCTCTTTCACTTGTCGTCTGGCGCCTTTCCGTGCGGCCCAATGGCACCGAGGTGGGCCTGCGGCACGACTAGACTCTCGGAAGTCTAGCGTGGTACGCGCACGTAGCGGGTGTGGGCGGGGAGCGCGGTCAGGCTTCGCCGGTGTTCAGACGGAACACGTGGGTCTTGTGCTTTGGGTCTGGGGCACGGCGTTCCCGTTGCCGTCCAGCTCATGCACACTAGCCCAGCCGGCCAGGAGTTCCGACGCCGCAAGCTCATCCCCAAGATGATTGACCGGATCAAGGAGATGTTCGATGCCGATGTGCGTAATCGTGACCCGTGACGTACCGGCCAGGTTTCGGGGCTTTCGTTGCGAGACCCGAACACTGCATGGTACGGTTCGGCGGATCGCTCATGTTGGGCACCGCGCTTTTCGTCCTCCTCATCGTCTACCTGCCCGGCGCCCTTCTGTTTCGGCTTCCGATTGCGCGACGCGAGCTCAGGGCCCGTCTGTCCGCTGAAGAGCGCGTCTTCTGGTATGTCACCCTGAGCATTGCGATCTCGTCCGCGGTGGGGATGGGGCTGGCCGCCGCAAGCTGGTATCAGTTCGACCGTCTTCTGTGGTTCAACGCGGGACTGAGCAGCCTTCTCGTCGTGGTGAGTCGGGGCCGACTGCGGCTACCCCGGAGTTCACCCCGGGCTGGGCACACGGCCTTGATCCCCGCTGCCATCGGGCTCGTCGCCCTGGCGGTGTTCACCTACGTTCCGCCATCGGAGTACGTCATCGGCGGTCGTGACCCGGGCGTCTACGTCAACGAGGGTATCCAGATAGCCCAGCGAGGGTCGCTGACCATCGATGATGATCTGGTCTCATCGGTTCCCGACGAGTTCCGTGACTTGTTCTTTCCGAAAAGACCGAGCCCTGCGTACTACGGCGTGCGCTTCATGGCCTTTTTTGTGGTCGACCCGGACCAGGGCCGCGTGGTTGGACAGTTTCCGCATCTGTACCCGGTGTGGGTGGCAATCGGATACGGCGTCAACGGCTTGACGGGGGCGCGGCAGATGAACGTGGTGCTTGCTGTGTTAGGAGTGCTCGCGGTCTACTTCTGCGGTGTCTGGCTCTGCGGTCGACCGGCGGCCGTCGGAGGAACCCTGCTGCTCACATTGAACGTGGCGCAGGTTTGGTACAGCCGATATCCGAACGCAGAGATCCTCCTGCAGCTCCTCGGGTTTTCGTCGATCCTGGCCGCGAGTCGATCAAGTGTCGAGAGCGACCGTTTCTTCGCTCCGATCGTCGCGCTCTTGCTGACGCTGTCAGTGTTCACCCATTTCTCCGCGACCCTGCTCGTGGCCGGCGTCGGTCTCTCCCTTCTCCTCGCACGGGTGGACGAACGGCCGACGCCATGGCGAGTCTTCCTTCCGCTTTTGGTGGGAGCGGCGCTGGTGACCTGGTACTTCACCACGACCTTGAGCGAGTATCTGGAGCGACCGTTGGGCATCATCCTACGAGCGTGGCAGCTTGAGCCAGTGGTGATGGGGTCGGGCACGCTTGCGCTCCTCGTGACGCTCTGGCTGTCTCAGTTGGGTCGCCTCCGCGCGACGCTCCGGATCTGGTTCCCCCGGATCCTGCTCGGAAGCGTGATGAGCCTGGCCATCTATGCATACTTCTTCAGGATGCCCGTGGGTCGTCTGGCCACGCACGACGCGGCGGCTCTCAGAGAGTTTGCCGCGGTCTACGTGACGCCGGTGGGCCTCGTCACTGCACTCGCTGGTTTGGCGATCCTGGTTCGCCAGTCGTTCTGGCGCAGCGTGACCTTTGTGATCCCGACACTCGTCTTTGCATGCTTCATCTTCTACAAGATCCGGATCATCCCCGAGCACTTCTGGATGGCCCGTCGGTTCTTGCCGGTCATTCTTCCTGCGACGTGCCTGCTCATCGGTGCCGCCGTCGCGTCTCCGCTGTCGGCAACCTGGCGCCGCACACAACCCGGTCTGTTACGCGTGGCCGCTCTGGTGCCCAGCATCGTCGTGCTGGCCTTCCTCTCATCACAGTTCTTCTACGCGACCCGGCCAATCCTGGATTACGTGGAGTATGCGGGAGTCATCTCGCGTCTCGAGGTTCTGGAAGGACAATTCGCCGACGACGACCTCGTGCTGGTGGAGGCCCGCGATGCGTCAGACCTGCATACCCTGGCGGTGCCGCTCGCGTACGTGTATGCGCGGAACATCCTCCTTCTGAGTGCCCGAGAGCCGGACAAGCAATCCTTCGCCGAGTTCCTGACGTGGGCGCGGGGACGGTATCGACGAGTCCTGTTCGTAGGTGGCGGTGGCAGTCGAATACTGTCGCGGACCACGACGGCCATCCCCGTCAGTGCCGATCGGTTCTTTGTTCCCGAGTACGAACGCTCGTATCCGACCGTACCCCAAGAAGCACGGTTGAAACAGTACGACTTCGGCATCTACGAGCTTGCTCCGCGGGTGGAGACCGCGGACAGTTTCGACCTCGACATCGGGCAGATGGACGACCTCCACGTCGTGCGGTTCCACGGCAAGGAACGCGGCAGCAGCGATCTCACGTTCCGCTGGTCACAGGAAGCATCGTTCATCCTCGTTCCTGCGGTGACACAGAGCGTCCAGACCCTGACGCTGTGGTTCAGCGGCGGTGGGCGGCCCGCCACCTTGCCTCCCGCGACGGTCGACGTGGTCCTGACGAACCGACTCCTTGGCACCGCCACGGTGAGCGACGGGTTCAAGCCATATGCCTTCGCGATCGCGCCCGAGCACGCTGCGGAGATCATGGCGAGCGACGAGGTGATCCAGGTCATGCTCACCTCGAGCACGTGGACCCCGAGTGAATCGCTCGGTGGTGGCGATACCCGCCAGCTGGGCGTCATGGTGGACCGTTTGCAGATCGAATGATTCGGTCGTAAAGGTCCAAGTACTGCTGCTGGACAGCTGTCCAGCTGAAGCGCTAGATGTACCTGCTGCGCTTCCCCTCGTGGCGTGATGTTCGTCTTAGGCAACGTCAGCCCGTCGGAGATCTTCAACACCGACCAGGGCAGCCAGTTTACGAGCGGCGCCTTCACCGGGCGCTTGCAGGCCGCCGGCACCGCACGGACGGACGAACCGTCAGCCGGGAAGACGTTGAAGGATATCCTGGACGACTGATCCAGTGGCCGCACACCGCCTGCGAAGACGTGAACGCTATCTCGCGGCAGCACGTGTACCGGCCCACGTCTGGGGACAGCACGGCGCGTGTACTCAGGTCGCAGGCGTGACCGCACACGCCTGACGCGACCGCGCCGCACGCTACCTCGCGTCGTCTGTGCGGCAAAGCATCTCGATTCGTGGTGCTTGCGCCGGTCGCTGTTGATCGGTCGCCTTCACCTCCGAGATCTTGGGCGAAAACCGCGGGTTCCCCCCAGGTCGGTGCTTCCGTCATCAAGTGTTGGTGAAGAGAGCTTAGCAGCCCGTGGTGGAAATGCGGTCTTCCTATGCGGCTTTCGGGATGAGTGATCGATCGTGATCGCCGACCCCGATCGTGGAACGCGCGGGGTACTCGGGCTCGCGAACGGTCCAGACATGTACGAGGCGCCGCCAGGAGGACACAAGGACCATCAGCGCGGCGAGACAGCGCCCTTGCAGGCTGCGCGGCGTGCCAACGCCGATCAGCTGCCGGAACAGCACGCCGAGGTTGAAGCCCGCGAGGTGAATCAAGAGGCGCTTCAAGATATTGCGATGCCCGCGCAGATGCGTGCGCCGCATCCCGCCGGTCTCGTAGGCGTGCGCGAACGAACGCTCGATGCGCTCGCCACGTCGGCGCATCAAGCGCTTGCCGCGGGCGCCCCGAATGCGCCGACGATTCGCATAGACGGGCGCTTGGGCCTCCCGCGCCTTGGACCAATCGCGGCGGCCTCGATCCGGCTCGGCGACATACGACCGGACGCCGACGGCCTGCAGATCCACCATGACCTCATTACTGTGATAGCCCTTGTCCGCGACCAGCGCGGTGAACGCCTGGGGGTCGTCCACCTCGGCTTGCGCATCCTCGATCTGGGCAGCGGCGGCGACCGTCGTGTCGCCAATGGTCGTCGTATCCCCCGTGTCTGCGCCTTGCACGGTCACTGCGACGACCGCGCCGGTGTCGAAGTCCACGGCATGTTCGACCTTGTGGGCCAGATGCGTGCGGCCGTCTTTCATCTTGGCGACCTTCGCATCCGGATCGACGGGGCTCCGCCAGTCCTTGTTCGATGGCGTCTTCTTCCGCTTCCGGTCCAGGCGGGCGAGGTCGTCGCGCGTCGGGGTGGCAATGCCCGACGCCTGCGCCAAGCCGGTCAAATAGGCCTGGTAGTCCTCGCCGGTGTCCCGCCGCACGATGCTCCGCATCGCCGCGTTCGCCTCCAGCGTGGTGGCGTCGATCCCGATCGTCGCGCCCTTAACAGCCCGTGGTGCAAGTGATCGCCGCTGACGAGTTGACGGCAAACGTGGCCAGTGACGCGAGCCGACCGCGCACGGCCGGGATGAGTCGATGCGACGACGAAATCGTGGTGAGCCGACGTCGGACGACGCCCATGAGCACCCCTAACGTCGCAAGAACAGCGGCCACGCGGCCCTGCAGCCCGCGCGGCGTGCCGATCCCGATCAGATGACGCATGACGAGCCCGAGATTGAAGCCACCCGCATGAATCAGGAGGCGCTTCAGGATGTTCGTGTGGCCGCGCAGATGGGTGCGCCGCATCCCGCCCGTGTCGTAGAGATGCGCAAACGAGCGTTCGATCCGTTCGCCGCGTTGGCGCATCAGGCGGCGGCCGCGTCGTCCCCGCATCCGGCGACGATTGCCATACACCGGCGCCCGGGCCTCGGGATCCTTCGACCAATCACGTCGCCCCCTGTCCGGCTCGGACACGTAGGACCGGATACCCACGGCGTCCAGGTCGATCAGGGTCTGATTGCTGTGATACCCCTTATCACCGACGATCTCTTCCAGAGACTGCCGATCGTCAACGTTGGCCTGCGCGTCTTCGACCTGCTCGGTCGCGGCGATGGCGGTCTCGATGATCGTCGTGGTGTCGCCGACATCGGCACCTTGCAGTGTCACCGCGACAATCGCGCCGGTCTCCATGTCGACGGCATGCTCGGCTTTGTGCGCCAGATGCGTGCGGCCATCTGTCATCTTCGTGACCTTCGCATCGGGATCGTGGGGGTTCGTCCAGTCTGTGTTCGAGGTCTTCTTCTTCCGCTTCCGATCCAGTCGCGCCAGACCCTCGCGCGTGGGCGTCTCGATCCCCGAGGCCGTCGCGAGACCCGCCAGAAACGCCTGGTAGCTCTCGCCGGTGTCCCGGCGGACGATGCTGCGCATCGCCGCGTTCGCCTCGAGCGTCGTGGCGTCAATCGCGATGGTCTTGCCCTTCAGACGGCCGGCCTCGACGAGTCGTTGTTGCACCCACGTAAAGACGGTCCGGTGCGTCTCCAGATCGATCAAGCGCCGCGTGCGCGCAATCGTCGAATGATCGGGCGGCGCCTCGTCCACGGCCAACCGCAGAAAGCTGCGGACCGCCAACGAGTCCGTCGCGCGCCACGCAATCCCGCGTTCCGAGTCGATGCCTTCGAAGTAACCGACCAGCAGCAGGCGGAAGTAGCGCCCGGGTGCCAAGCTCGGTCGGCCCATCACGGGCGCGTAGAACCGGTCACACAGGCCTTCGACGAACCGATCGAAGGGGTGCCCGTCGAGCAGCGTCGTCAGCCGCGCGTAGAACGGATGGCCCGGCGAGGTGGGCAGGTCCGACGTCGCGATCCACAGCGGCGGTTGATCCGTCTCGCGCGTTCCCATAGCCATGCGCGTCAGTGTAGTACGACGGATCGATTGTGTCGATCCCTCATAACTTCGACTTTCACCACGGGCTGCTAAGCACGCCCGACGCGACGAGGCGCTGCTGCACCCAGGTGAACACGGCGCGATGCGTCTCGACGTCAATCAGTCGCCGGGTTCGGGAGATCGTCGAGTGGTCCGGCACATCCTCGTCCACGGCGATGCCCAAGAAGCGCCGAATCGCCAGCGAGTCCGCCGCGCGCCAGGCGATGCCCCGCTCCGAGTCAATGCCTTCAAAGTACCCCACCAACAACGCGCGAAAGTAGATGCCCGGCGTGAGACTTGGCCGGCCACGGGTGGCGGCGTAGAACCGCTGGCACTGCCGTTCGACAAACGTCTCGAAACCGTGGGCGTCCAGCAGGGCGTTCACTCGACGATAGAACGGGTGGGCGACCGTCTGGGGCAAGTCGGTCGTCGCGACCCAGAGGGCTTCTTGTCGTCGTCGTTTGCGTCGTGTGCCCATTGACATGCGAACGAGTGTACAGATGATGATCGATTCTGGCGATCGATCTAGCCGAGGCCGTTGCTGATTTTCACCACGGGCTGGTAAGCCCTAATCATCCAGATACTTCCAGCCGATTGTGACGCTGGCACCTCTCTGGCACTGAATATCTAGTCTAAGCGGTTTGGTTAGAACGAGATAGGGGCGGGGTAGCAACAGTTGATGGCGGAAGCACCCTGTCTCCCATCGCCCCATTCGAGGCCGTCCTGTCCAAAAACGAGATCGTGGGGTTGACGGCCGGTCATGTATCACGCTGCTGACCGATCGTCGTAGTGTCAACATCCCACCGAGCGGACGTTGGTGGCGGCGGGGGTCTCGCCCCGCTCATGGTCTGTCTCACGAAAACAACGCCAGGAATGTCGCTCTCGAATCTCTCTTCCGCGACGCGCGCCCCGGGCCTCAAGTCAGCAAACATGGCTCTGAAGAGTTCTGTGAACAACTCGTATTCGGGGCGAAAGGCAAGAATAGCCTGACCGTCGGCGTCACCCGCGAATTCGACCAGAGCCTTTGCGCGAATCATCTCCTCGTTGTATCCATCCAGCGCCGTCGACGGCGCGGACGCGAGACTACTGCAACGTCATCAAACCACAGGGGTTGGAGCCGCTTCAATTTCCAACTAAGTTTCGCGCACCTTCTGATAATGCCTTCCCTGTCAGTGTTGGTTCCGATGCCGACGTAGCACCTCCTCGTCGTCTTCAAGACGCTTTAGAGCGAAAGACCGCACGTCGAGTACGTACTCCTCGCATCCGGGGAGCCGCGCACGGGGGTGACAACCGCGTTCTCGTCGGTCTGCCCGGCGTGGGTGCCCTCGCCGAGGAGCCGTTCGAACTCCTCGGTGGTCCAGAAGAGACCGAGATCAAGCCCGTCGGCCTGGAGCTGCTGCAGGATCGCGGGATCCCAGTCGAGGTCGAGTTCGCCGACCCGGTTGTCCGCGATCGCCAGGGCCCGGGCCTTCGGATCCGAGGCGAGGTGCAGGTCCCGTCGGCGCACGACGACCAGCTCCTGGCCGTCCGTCTCGATCACGCGGGTCGGGATGCCCAGCCGCTGGGCGACCTCGAAGGTCTTGTTCCCGGCAATGAGGACGTCGTCGCGGTCCGTGAGCACCGCGCGGCCGGCCCCATACTCACGCAGGGAGGATTCCAGCAGGGCCCGGCCCCGGGGCGTGCCGCGGTTGGCGTTGCGGGGGTCAAGCTGCAGATCCTCGATATCGGCCGAGCCGTCGGTCACCCAAGCCCGACGCGGCCGTCAGGCCGCGTCGCATCGTCATGTGTTGCCATCGGAGGCTCCCTTCCGCATCGACCAGCCGCCGCGCGTCGTGGCCGCGGCGGCGGCCATGCAGCACTCACTATGAGGAAAATCACGCTCCGGCGGGGGCGATTGGAAGGTGCGGGGAATGCGCGGGCGAAGATGGCGCACTGTCCAGACGGTCGTCAGCGCCGGGCTCGCGCCTTCCGCACGCTCTCGACAGTCGTCGTGGCGCCCCACAGCGGGTAGACCAGGCGCACGAACGCGGCAGTCAGGATGTCGGCGTTTGGAGCCGCCGCCACGTCGCGTACAGCTATGCTGACGATCTGGCGACCACCGTACACGAGGGGCGGGCCTTCGTAGGCTTCAAGGGTCCTGAGGATCCGTCGATGCACGGTGCGCCGGACGGCCCGTATGTAGCGCTGTTGAATCGCTGTCGTGGCAGCGCCCACCGGCACGATCAACCGGGAGACCTCGGCGCTCCACCGGATGTGCACGCTCGCCGTCCACTGGGGCTGGCTCGACACCGTGCCCGGCTTCCCCGACCGCCTCCGCGAGAATCCCCCCCGCCAGGGCTTCTTCGAGCACCCCGAATACCTCGCCGTCCGCGTCCGCCTGCCCGCTCCGTGGCAGGACATCCTCGATCTGGCTTACTATTCCGGCTGGCGCAAGCAGGAGATCCTCGGCCTCACCTGGGAGGAGATCGACGAAGCCGGCGGCGTCATCCGGCTCTCGCCAGGGCGCTCGAAGACGTTGGTGGGACGCATCCTCCCCATCTCGCCCCCCATCGCCGAGGCCCTGGCGCGACGGCGGGCACGCCGCGACCCCGGCAGCCCGCTGGTCTTCCACCGCGACGGCATTCCCATTCGCCGCTGGCGCACGGCGTGGCGCACCGCCTGTCAGGCGGCCGGGGTGCCGACCCGCTTCCTCCACGATTGTCGCCGCACTGCCGCGCGCAACCTGATCCGCGCGAACGTTCCCGAGCGCGTCGCCATGCTCCTGACCGGGCACAAGAGCCGCGCCATCTTCGACCGCTACAACATTATTAACGAGCAGGAACTGCTCGACGCCGGGGACCAACTCGTCGAGTATCTCGCGCAACAGGCGCAGGCGGTACCAGCCCGCCAGCGGCCCCACACGGCCGGACCCGCCGCCCCGCGCACCGCATCACCCCTCCGCCTCGTACGACCCGGCCCGCGATCGTGGCCCACGTGGCGACGGGGCGGGCCGACGCGGCCGAACACACGCACGCGCCGGGCCTCGCCGCGGGACCTTCTTCCGATAGATGGTCACGGTCACGGGGATGTGCCAGGGCGTCTCCGCGCCCGGCACGGCGAAGCCGGTCACGCCGGGTGCCACCGGCACCCAGGTGGGACTGTCCCGGATGTAGCGCTGCAGATCCAGCCAGCGATAGAACGGGACGTTGATGGCATAGCCCACGCCGCGGCCCTGCAACCACCGCAGCACATCCTGGCGGAAAAACGCCCCATCCATGCGAAACCGCAGCCGGGCCCCGCCCGTGCGCAGCCCGACCAGCTGCGGCCACAGGGCCCGCAAGAACGGCAGGCCCGCCTTCCCATCGTGGACGTTGCCCGACCGATTCTTGACCCGCAGGATGTGGGTCGTCTCGGCCAGGTGCGCCATGATCGGGTAGTAGCTGGGCACCTTCCGCTGGTGCGGGTTGTAGCCCCGCGGGGGTAAAGCTCCCGGTATTTCGGTCCGATAACACTCCAAAATCGGACCCATTCCTGAACGGGTATTGAGAGCTGACACATGCTGCGACACGCAGACACCGTCACCGTGGGGTTTGCCATGGACGCGCACCTGATCCGCCGCCTCGACGCCGTGGCTGCGACCCTCGGCCTCGGCCGCCCCGAAGCCATCCACGCGGCTATCGTGCATTGGCTCGACGAAGAAGAGCGCAGGAAGACCGCCCAGCGGGACCGCATGCTCAAGGTGCGGGCTCGGATGTCGGATGACGCGAATACCGCGTAGGCGAATGGGTGCTTCCGTCATCAAGTGTTGGTGAAGAGAGCTTAAGCCCTAATCATCCAGATACTTCCAGCCGATTTTGACGCTGGCAGCTCTCTGGCACTGAATATCTAGTCTAAGTGGTTTGGTTAGAACGAGATAAGGGCTGGGTAGCAACAGTTGATGGCGGAAGCACCGATTATCGGCATATAATGGCGGCATCTTCATGGTCAGAGGGAGAGGCATCATGCACGAGAGGTTCACAAGACGTGGCCCTGGTTGGCGCAGTCTTGTCGTCGTCCTGGCGATAGCGCTGATCGGTGCAGCGTCAGTCTCGACCGTCTGGCACGAGTGGCACGACGCAGACCAGGACTGCGCCGTCTGCCAACTGCGGCACCACGCAGTAGCCGGCCTGATAGGGGCGTCCCAGGTCAGGCCGGCCGATGTGCCGGAACGGTTCATACAGCCATCCGCCACCCGGTGGACAGCTGCGGACCGAAGCTCTCAGGTTCCCGCCCGCGCTCCTCCCGCGTAGTTTCCCGGCACACGTTCCAGCAGTTCCATATCTTGTGGTCGCTGTGCGCGATGCACGCGCCGGCGGGTGTATTCCGCCCGTCCTAGCGCAAGCAGTAGCGTCCGGCGGCTCGCGTGAACGGGAAACCATCACGCCAGGACATGGCGTGCGCGAGAGGGATACCGATGCATCGACATTCAAGGAGCAGTGTATGTGCGGCCGTTCTGCTGGCCGCACTCGCAGTGCCGGCCGCGCCGGCGCGGGCACAGGATACCGGCGCCGTGCGCGGCACGGTGACGTTGACGGAGAACGGCGGCGCGGTTCACGGAGCGGTGGTCCTGGTCGTGGGTACGGGGCTTGTCGGCCTGACTGCGGAGGACGGCAGCTTCGAGATCGGCAATGTTCCGCCGGGCGGCTACGAGGTGCTCGCCCAGCGGGAGCATCTGACCGCGGGCCGGCAGATGATCACCCTGTCGCCGGGCGGGACCGCCACGGTCGACTTCGAGCTCGGCCTGTCGCCCGTGCACGAGGACGTAACCGTCACCGCATCGGCGGGCGGCGCCGAGACGACGTTCGAGGCATTCAATGCGGTGACGACGCTGGACTCGTTCGACCTGGTCGGGCAGCTGCACGGCAGTCTCGGGGACGTTCTGCAGCGGGAGCCCGGCATCGCCAGCCGCAGCTTCGGTCCGGGTTCGAGCCGGCCGATCGTTCGCGGATTCGACGGTGACCGCGTGCTGATTCTGGAGGATGGGATTCGCACGGGCGACCTGTCGAGCCAATCCGGCGATCACGGCATCACGATCGACCCTGGCGTCGCCGAACGGATCGAGATCGTGCGGGGACCGGCGACGCTGCTGTACGGCTCCAACGCCGTCGGCGGACTCGTCAACGTCATCACGCCCCACGAGAGCTACCGCGAGTCATTGTTCGAAGGCACCCGGGCGCAGTTCACTGCCGACGCGGGCAGCGCCAACGCGCAGGCGGGCACCAACGCCAGCCTGCAGCACGCGCAGAACAACCTGTTTTTCTGGGCCGGCGGCAGCGTGCGGCGGACCGGCGACTACGACACTCCGGAGGGCGCGATCGAGAACTCCGCAACCGAGTTGATCAACGCCCGCGCCGGTATCGGCTGGTTCGGCGACCGGTTCTTCGCGAGTGGCGGGGTGACGGCGGAGAACGGCCGTTACGGGGTGCCGTTCGCCGACGAGTTCCACGGCCATCATGAGGAGGAAGACGAGCACGGGCACGACGAGGACGAGGACGAACACGGTGAAGAGGAGGAAATCGCGGTGGACCTCGACTCGCAGCGCCGCGTGGGGCGCTTCGACATCGGACTCCGCAACCTGAACAACCGCGTCGTCGACCAGGTCAGCCTCAGCGTGAACGTCATCGACTGGCACCACGACGAGCTCGAGATCGCGGACGGCCTCGAGAGCGTCGGCACGCGCTTCGACAACCGCACCTACGTCGTGCGGGCCGACGTCGAACAGCGCCAGACCGAGCAGCTATCCGGGCGGTTCGGCGCCTGGACGCAGGTTCGCGACTTCGAGGCCGTCGGCGCCGAGGCGCTGGCGCCGCAGACGGACCTGACCTCGTTTGCCGCCTTCGCCTACGAGGAATTGAGCTTCGGGCGTGTGCGCCTGCAGTTCGGCGGCCGGGTCGAGCGCAACGACTATCGGGCCATGGAGCGCACCGGCGGCCATATGCACGGGGACGAAGACGACCACGGGGACGAAGACGACCACGGGGACGAAGACGACCACGGGGACGAGGACGACCACGACGACCACGAAGGCGAGGAAGTCGTCATCGTGGCGCCCGACCCGCGCGACCGGGACTTCCTGGGCGCGTCGGCGTCAATCGGCCTGCACGCCGACCTGGGCGGCGGCAGCGCGTTCGTTGCAAACCTGACCCAATCGCACCGCGCGCCGGCGCTCGAGGAGCTGTACAACTTCGGCCCGCACGTCGGCAGTCTCTCCTTCGACGTGGGCAACCCGGACCTCGACCCCGAGACCACGCTCGGCCTCGACGTCAGCCTGCGGCACCAGACCGGCCGCATCCGCGGTAACGTGAACTTCTTCGTCTACGACATCGACAACTTCATCTTCGGGGACCGCACGGACCAGATGCTGGACAACCTACCGGTATTCAACTTCCTGCAGGGCGACAGCCGCTTCGTCGGCATGGACGCGCGGGGCAGCTTTCGGCTGGCGGGGCAGGCCTGGGCCACGCTCGGCCTGGGGTACGTCGACGCGAAGCTGACGGCTGCGGACGAGGCGCTGCCGCGCATTCCGCCGCTGCGGGGCACGCTGAGCCTCGACATACCGTACCGCGGATTCACTGTGAGCCCGGAACTGATATTTGCGGCGAAGCAGGACAACGTATACCGCGGAGAGACCGAGACGGACGGCTATGTAGTGGCCGACATACGCGCCTCGTACGTCTGGCCGCGCCAGCATACGGCGCATATCCTGACGTTCACGGCCTACAACCTCACGAACGTGCTGTACCGGAACCACACGTCGTTCATAAAGGACCTGGCTCCGGAGATGGGACGCGGTTTCAAGGTGGGCTATTCGGTGCGGTTCTTCTGATAACTTGGGGCTGCACTCTTGAGAAAACATCTACATGACGACTCCAGTCTTGGCATCGACGAGCTCGCACCCCAGCGAGGCGGCGCGCCTCCGGAGGCCGCGCAGGATCCGCGATCGCTGCTGTTGGTCGTAGTCGGCGGCCGTGCGCTCCCGGTAGGGGAGGCGGTCCCGGAGCATGCGATACACCAGGATGGCGAGCTTGCGGGCCGTCGCCGTGATCGCCTTGGCCTTGCCGGCGCGGGCGGCGAGCCGCCGGTAGAACGCGCCGAGCGCGTGATCGCTGCGCCCGAGACTCATGGCGGCCAGGCGGAGGGTCTTTGCCGCCCGATTGGCCGACGGTTGCGTGCGGGAGCTGAGGAGCTTGCCCCCGGAGATCTGGTTCCGGGGCGCGACCGTGAGCCACGAGGTGAAGTGCTTCTCCGTCGCCCAGCGACGCATATCGACGCCGATCTCGGACACGAGTTTGAGCGCCCCATACGGCCCCAGGCCTGGGATCGCGGTCAGGTCGACGCCTGCGCACAGCGTATACAGCGGGACCCGGATCTCGAAGCGGGGTTCGTTGGCACTCCGCCGCCGCGCGGGTCGGGGCGGGTCCGGCGGCTCATCGGGGGTCTGGCAGGTCGCCTCGAGGGCGCGGATCTGGCACTGGATCTCGTCGTCGCAGCGGCCGATCTGCGTCTGGTAGAAGTCGTAGCCCTCGAGCGCTTGGCGAAGCACGAACAAATGTTCGGCGCGGTAGTGCCCTGTGAGCGCGGCGGCGATCTCCGCCTCGGTGGCCTTGCAGCGCGGGTCGCGGTGCCGGGCGAGGACAGCGGAGTCGGTTTCGCCCGCGACGATGTCACGTAGGATCGCGACCCCGGTCACCCCGGTGACGTCGGTCAGGACGTGATGGAGCTGGAGGTTCATGAGGACGAGCGCCTTCTGCATCCGCTGGACCCATGAGGCCGCCGACTCGACCAGCTGATCGCGGTGCCGGATGACGCTGCGCAGCGCCGCGATCGGTGCGTCGGGCCGGAAGCTCCCGCGCAACAGCCCGAAGGTGTGCAGCTGCTGGAGCCACTGGCAATCGACGATGTCGCTCTTGCGGCCGGGCACGCCCTTCACATGGTGGGCGTTCACGAGCAGCACCTCGATCCCACGGGCTTCGAGGAGTTCGTACAGCGGGATCCAGTAGACCCCCGTCGACTCCATGGCGACCGTGTCAATCCCGCACGCCTCGAGCCAGGTGGCCAACGCGGTGAGATCATGGGTGAAACTCGTGAATTCTCGTACCGGCTGGTCGTCCCGATCGTCGGGCACCGCCACCCAGTGGCTCGCGCTGCCGATATCGATGCCGGCGGCGTTCAGATGGATCTTTCGGAGAATCTCTTGCTCTTGTCGAGCGCGCTGCTGTGCTTGACCTCGTTCTCGTTGCGTCACGGGGGGCTCCTTGGGGATCATGGGTGAAGCACCCGAGGGCAGGGATGTGTCGGGGAAGCAGTCTCTTGAACGGGGTCACACCAATCGTGCCACCAGTGCGGCTGTCGCCACATCCCCGGACCAAGCTCCTAGCAGGCTGCTGAAAAACTCCGCGAAATGGGATCGACAGATTGATCCCGTCGTACTACGATGCTCCCAACACTGAAGGGAGCCCGATCATGCGCGGACACGATGAGCAGACCACCCACATGTTCAGCTACCTGTCGCCGGAACAGCGCGTGCCGGCCGACCATCCGCTCCGCGCCGTTCGGGCGCTGACGGACGAAGCCCTGCAGACAATGTCGCGCCGATTCGCGAGCCTGTACGCCACGACAGGGCGTCCGTCGATCCCACCGGAGCAATTGCTGCGCGCTTTGCTGTTGCAAGTGCTCTACACGGTGCGGAGCGAGCGGCTGCTCATGGAAGAGCTCAACTACAACCTGCTGTTCCGGTGGTTCGTCGGGCTGAATATGGATGACCCGGTCTGGCATCCCACGACGTTTACCAAGAATCGCGACCGGCTGCTGTCGGGCGATGTCGCCGCCGCGTTCTTTGATGCGGTCCAGGCCCACGCCCGGGCGGCCGGGCTGCTCTCGGACGAACACTTCACCGTGGATGGGACGCAGTTGGAAGCATGGGCCAGCCTGAAAAGCTTTCGGTGCGTGGACGCAGCGGAGAGCGACCCGCCCGAGGACCCGGGCAATCCCACGGTCAACTTCCACGGGGAGCGGCGGCGCAATGACACCCATCAGTCGACGACCGATCCCGAGGCGATGTTGCATCGGAAGGGCAAAGGCAAGGAAGCCAAGCTGGCGTATCTCGGCCACGTGCTGCTGGACAATCGACAGGGGCTTGTCGCCAACGTCTGCGCGACCCACGCGACGGGGACCGCCGAACGCGACGCGGCGGTGCTGTTGCTGGAGGCCAGCGCCTCCCCGGGCAGCACGGTCGGGGCGGACAAGGGCTACGATGTGGCGCGCTTCGTTGCCGACGTGCGCGTCCAGGACGTCACGCCCCACGTGGCGCAGAAGGTCCGCGGGAGTGCGATCGACGGTCGGACCACGCGGCATGCGGGCTATCACGTGAGTCAGCGGAAACGAAAACTCGTGGAACAGGTCTTCGGCTGGATGAAGACCGTCGGCGGCCTGCGCAAGCTCCGGCATCGCGGCATCGCCCTGGTGGATTGGCAGCTCACCTTCGCCGCCACCGCCTATAACTTGGTCCGGTTGCGGAATCTGGAGGCGAGGTGTCCCTGATCGCCGGCCGCGGGTGTCGCTGGCCCCCTCGTCGGGACAGCGTGTCCCCGTGCGCACCGTTGTCGGGGGGGCGTGACACGCATGATGGCCATGAAAACAGCCCGATCCTCGTGTTCTTCAGCAACCTGCTAGACGGGGACTGGCCACCAGTGGTCCGTCGGCCTCGGCCCTCGGGCGCGCGGCCAGCATATCGCCAAGCACCGTCGGGGCGCATCCGTTTTTCTGCCCAGCGAGGCGTCGCGGCCCGCGCGGGTGAAAAGCTCCTAAGGTAAACGCGACCGTCCCGCCTGGGCAAGCGTCTGGTTCGGGGTCTTGCGTCGGTTCGGGTGGGCGACGAGGAGTATGCGGCTGGCCGATCCTGAGGCGCACGAGGATGGGACACCGTTACGAAGCCGATTGAGTTACTGTATCTACTCGACATGCCACTCGCCACTCAGCTAACGATTCGGCTTCGCAACGATGTGGGTGTGCTCGCACGCCTGTGTCGCGACTTGTCCGACGCCGGGGTCAACCTCATCGGTCTCTCCGCTCACGAGTGGGGTCAGCGGGGCGTGGTGCGGCTGCTCGTCGTCAATCCGCAGCAGGCCAAAGAGGCATTACGCAAGGCCGGCTATCGGTGCCTGGTCGATCAGGTGGTATTTACCGAGATCAAGAATCGGCCAGGCGCGCTGGCCAAAACCGTGGAGAAGCTCGCACGAGCCCACATCAACATCGAGTCGGCATATGCGACGGCACATCTCCGGTCGCAAAAAACGGCGGCGGTCATCGCCGTCGAGGCGTCAGACGTCGACCGTGCGCTCAAGCTGCTTGGCTAAGCGGAGCCCGCGCTCGGCCACCGTCGATCGCGAAGGACCAGCTCTCAAGCAGTCAGTCGTCGAGCACCAGCCTGAACTGATCTGACGACCCGATCAATCCAGAAGCCAGCCGCGCTTCTGAAGGTGCGCGAAACTTAGTTGGGAATTGAAGCGGCTCCAAACCCTGTGGTTTGATGACGTTGCCTAAGACGAACATCACGCCACGAGAGAAAGGAGCCGAGATGAGCAGTGTCCTACGACCCGTCAGGAAGCGCAAGAAGGTTCGCACGTTGGGCCCGGTCGACGTCATCGACCGGAAGGAGTACGCCGAACTGGACGTCGACACCAAGGTGGAGTTGATCCGGTCCTTGGTGCCGCTGGGGTTGCTGCATGTCGAGGAGTTGCTCGACGCGGAGGTGACGGCGCTGGCGGGCGGGCGCTATGCCCGCAAGGACGCATCGGTCGGCGGGCGTCGTCATGGCAGCAACCCCGGGACGGTCGGGTTGGCCGGCCAGCGCGTGCCAATTCGCGTGCCACGGATTCGCCATGTCGCGGGGAGCGAGATGCCGCTGCGGTCCTACGAGGCGTTGCATGGGGAGCGCGCGGTGAACGACCTGCTGCTGAAGCGCGTGCTGTACGGAATCTCGTGCCGCAACTACGAAGCCGCCGCGGCGGCGATTCCCGGAGCCATCGGGCTGTCGGGGTCGACCGTGTCCCGGGGCTTTATTCAGGCTAGCGCGGCGAAACTGCGGGAGCTCCAGGAGCGGGACCTCTCCGGCGAGGACGTGGTGGCCGTGGTCCTGGACGGCAAGACCTTTGCCGAGGCAACGATGGTCATCGCGCTGGGCATCACGATGGCGGGGGAAAAACGCTTTCTGGGCTTCGTCGAGACGGATACCGAGAACGAGAAAGTGTTGACCCCGTTCTTGCGGTCGTTGGTCGAGCGGGGTCTTGACGTCTCCCAGGGCGTGCTGGTGATCCTCGACGGCGGCAAGGGGCTGCGATCAGCCGTCCGCAAAGCCTTCCGGGACCGGGCGCTGGTCCACCGGTGCCAGTGGCATAAGCGCGAGAACGTGGTGAGTTACCTGGCCAAGACCGAGCAGGCGTCGTGGCGCCAGCGCCTCCAACGCGCCTACAACCGTCCGGAATACGACGAAGCCCGCGCGGCCCTTGAGACGCTCCATCGCGAGCTGGAGGACCGGAACCAATCGGCGGCCCGCAGCTTGGCGGAAGGCTTCGACGAGACCTTGACGCTGCATCGACTCGGGCTCTACGGCGTTCTGGGCCGCTCGCTGAAGACGACGAACTGTCTGGAGTCCGTCAATGCGCTCGTCGAGGAACGCTGCGCGAAGGTCGATCACTGGCAAAACTCGCGTCAACGTCACCGCTGGCTGGCGACCGCGCTCTTGGACATCGAACCGCGCCTGCGCAAGGTGATGGGGTACCGGCACCTGCCCACGCTCCGTGCCGCGTTGAAGCGAGAACTGAAGATCGACACGACGACGTCGAAGAAGAAAGCCGCGTAGTCAATCAGGAGCCGTAGAGAGTTTCAACTAAGAATGGGCTTGACTCGCGCTTCTGCCTGCAGGGGAACGGATTGACCACCACTCGTCAGACGCTCGTTGAGGTCGGTTTCTGAATCGCTCGGTGCCACGCCGGAGGACGGCGCGTCCATGCCCACGTCCCACCCTGGAGTACGCCCGCCGCAGCGGCGGCACTGGAGAAAGACGTGCCCGTCTTCGCTGCGGAGCTGGTGATTGTGCTGTCGCCGAACCAGGCACACGAGACGCTTAAACATCCCTTGTCGTCGACCGGCGCGACTGCAGTGGCAACAGCGCGGCCGCCAGAACTGCCACAATCAAAACGATGACACCGAGGATTTCAACGATCTCCATCCCAATAGGTTCCGGGGCAAGATCTGCACCGTTTGGCACAGTTTGCGCCACGAAGAACTCGAAAACACTGGCAGCCGAGAAGTCGGGCCAGTCACCTTTGGCGAAGCCTTTCGTTCGCCGCAAGGGCGGCGGCGGTGGGGAGTCCGGCCGGGTTCCAGGTGGGGGCCGATAGAATGGTTCGTCGCCACCCGAACCCGGAGCGCAGACCCAATGACTTACATGTTCTGGTCCTACGTCGTGTTCGCAGTGCTCACCCTCGCGGCTTCATACGCCGTATGGAAGGCCGTGGATCTTCAGTATCAGATTCGTGCGCTGCGTCAGCGAGTCGATGATCTTGAACGCCACACGGGATACTCGGAACCAGCGTGACGCTCAAAAGGCCGGAGGGCTCAAGGGAAGCGTGGATTGCGGATGATGCGTGAGCCGGTGACGAATCGGCGATAGTTCGAGATCTCGTGAGTGATTAACAACCGGGGGGCGGCGGCGTTGCGCCACGCCGTCATCGTCTCGATGGTCGAGGGCAGCAGGAGCGTTTCATCGGGATCGGAGAATTCGACAAGGCGATAGCGGATCGAAGTGTCGGCGCGCTCGATGGTCATCGTCATTGGAAAACCGCCGCGACTCTGCTCGCGTGGCACCTTGAATTCGAACATACCGGTCAGATGCTCGTCGAGGCGCAGCACATCTCCGCTCTCTGCGTCAGCCCAGATCTTCCCTTTTGTCATTCCCTCCAAATCGAGACTGACACACTCCTCTTTCCACTCGATCGTCGGGGACTTGTCCGTCTGCACTCGATAGTTGAGCACGATCGCGTCGCGTTCCGCCTCTCGATCGCGGCCCGCCCAGGTGAACGACACGTCGCGTTGCCTCGCCGGAAGGAAGATCCCGAGGGGCTCCGGCGAGACCTGTCTGGGATCGGCACACTCGAGATCGTCGCCCGGTTTGGGAGGACGACCATCGGCCTCCAGGAGTTCTCGCAGGATGGTAGGCTCCGGGGCCCGATCGTCTGCGGCCGCGGCCCACTCAACCCGCATTTCGTATAAGAGGCGCCTGGGCCGACCTCGTGCGCTCAGATCTCGTCCCAACGGCTGGATGCGGACGTGAACGTCGGCCAACACGTTCACCGCCTCGGAGTAGTAGCGCTCGACGAAGGCGCCAATTCGTTGCAGAGCGGACTCGACCTGGTGATGATCCGCACCCTGCGCGGCAACCGATGGCCCGCCGGCCAACAGCCCGCCGAGCACAAGCGTTGAGGCGGCTCGGGTTGGTTTCATCATGGGCGACTAGCCAGGCAACGTCGTCGAGCGTTGCTCTAGGCCGAGTCTACCGTCGACTCGGTCCATTGGCCACCGTCGCGTGTCGTTCTGACACACTGCGAGCACTCAGCCGAGTTGGGCTAGCCGGACCTTGGGAATACAATGGCCGCGATCTGAGCGCATGCCATCCACCCCGACGAATAGGAGGGCGGCGATGATGAACCGACGTCAGTTTGTCCTTGCGGCTGCAGGCGCGGCGACCTGGGCTCGTGCCACGAATGTGTTCGCGGCGACACACGACCTGATCGTCAAGGGGGGGCGGGTGATCGATCCCTCTCTACGAGTCGACGCGGTCCGGGATGTCGCGATCGCGGGAGGTCGCATAACCGCCGTCGAGGCCAATATCGCGGCTGACGCGTCGGACGTGATCGATGCGGCGGGCAAGATCGTCATCCCGGGGCTGCTGGACATCCATACACACTACGCGCGGGATGGGAATGGTCCATTGGTGTGTTTGGCCGACGGTGTGACGGGGTGGGTCGATGCCGGATCGGCGGGCGCGGATCAGATCGACGAGATGGTCGCGTTTGCGAGGTCGGCACCGCAAGTTGCCCGCCTGCTGATCAACATCGGGCGCGCCGGCATCTTGCCCGATGGCGACACCATGGATCTCGACCTTGCCGACGTCGCCGCCGCCAAAGCGGCCATCGCACGCAACCGTGACGTCGTCGTCGGCGTCAAGGCGCGCTTGACGAAGGGGGTTGCCGCCGATGATGTCGAGGTGTTGCGTCGCGCGCAGGACGTTGCGACAAGCTTCGAGCTGCCACTGATGATCCACATGGGTCAAACGGCCTCGCCCTTGCCCACGTTGCTCGGTCAACTCAAGCGCGGCGACATCGTCACCCATATGTTCGCACCGCCGCCGAACAGCGTCATCGATGACGACGACCACATCCTGCCCGACGTGCTCGCCGCCCGGCGCCGCGGTGTGTGGTTCGACGTGGCCAACGGCCGAACCGGCCACCTACGATGGGATACGTTCAACCGCATCATGCAAGCGGGCTTTTGGCCCGATACGATTTCGACTGACGGGAACACGACGAGCCGGACCGCGGAGAGCGTGATCGACTTCCCAAACGTGCTGTCCAAGTTCCTGAACTTCGGCATGACACTCCAGCAGGTGGTCGCGCGCGCGACCGTCAATGCCTCACGCGTGTTCCCTCAGTTCCATGACCGCGGCACGCTCAATGTGGGCGCGCCGGCCGACGTGGCCGTCCTTGACGTGCGCGACGGTACGTTTGACTTCGTCGACAACTACGGGAACACCCAAACCGGCCGTCAACGACTCTTCCCGAGCGAGACCGTGCTCGGGGGCAAGCGGGTACCTCGCGAGTAGGCGGTGGTCGGTCGTGCCGGTCGTACTGACACCGTCTGTCTTTTCGCATCCCGGGACCGACGGCGACCTCGGGTCACGTCGCTCGGCTGTTTGCCTCCGACAGAGGACTCACCGAGGTCATCTACAGCGCGAGCAGAGACGATCCGAGTGTCCTTGGTCATGGGATCTTCGACGTCGGAGACGACGTGTTGCGGTACATCCCGGCGGCGCTCAACCGCGCCGTCGACCGGGCGAACGGAACCTGACGAGCAAGGTGGAATATGCCGCAGTCGTGACGCTTGCGTGAGTTTCAAGCGGTTCTTGCGTCGATGCTCGTCCTGGTGCCATACGCTCACTTCGCTCTTCACATCCTGGTCCCGCTGGCCGTGGCCAGGTTGGCGTATCGTCGTCGGTGGCTCCGGAGCTGGCTCGTCATGCTCGCCGGCATCGCCATCGACGTGGATCACCTACTGGCCGATCCAGTCTTCGAGTCTGGTCGCTGTAGCATCGGCTTTCATCCCCTCCACACGATCATCCCAATCGCGCTCTACGTGGCTGCGCTTGCTCACCCCAAGACCCGACTCGTGGCCGTGGGCCTGTGTATTCATATCGTGTTGGACGGGATCGATTGCCTGTGAATCGCGGATCGGCTCTCCGGCTTGCGTACCAGCCCTCTAGAATGCGACAGCGAGCGACTGGGTCGTTTCGCTGAGTGTGGAAGGAGGTCGGATGGCGCACCTTGGGTTCTGGTGGGAGTTTGTCGGTAAGGTCGGCGTACCACTGTTCACCGCGACACTCGTCGGGTGCCTGCTGGATGGCGAGTTCGAACCGCTGCACGGCGTTCTGTTACTGGCCGGACTGGCCATGATGGGGCTCGGCCACTGGCACGAGCATCATGGTGGGCGATGGACGCGCGAGTGAGCAGGTGGAGCCAGGCTCGACGTGGCGATAGAATGACCCGCAGGGGCGATCTGATACCGCCATGACCCTCAAAGCTGGCTCTCGACTTGGCCACGACGATCTCACCGTCGTCATGAGGACGTTCGCATGATTGGGCAGTCGCTCGGACCGTACCGCGTCCTCGAAAAATCGGCGAAGGCCGGAATGGGGCAGGTCTATCGTGCGCGAGACACCACACTCGACCGCGACGTGGCGCTCAAGGTGCTGCCGCCAGCGTTCACTGAAGACCCCGACAGAGCTGTTCGGTTTGAACGCGAAGCGAAAGTGCTCGCCAGCCTGAACCATCCTGGCATTGCGGCGATCTACGGACTAGAGAACGCCCCTTCGACCCTGCGACCGGACTCGGGGCAAGCGGGGAGTCGTGCGCTTGTCCTCGAGCTGGTTGAAGGACCAACGCTGGCGGATCGACTCAAGGTGGGGCCGATCCCACTCGACGAGGCATTGCTGATCGCGCGGCAGATCGCCGAGGCGCTGGAGGCCGCCCACGAGGCCGGGGTCATTCACCGGGACTTGAAGCCGGCCAATATCAAAGTCAAGGACGACGGCACGGTGAAGGTACTGGATTTCGGGCTGGCGAAGGCTCTCGATCCCGTGGCCCTCGGCTCGAGCCCCCATAAAGAAGGCGAGTCGGCGACGCGAACGGCGTCGGCAACCGAGTTCGGGATGGTGATGGGCACCCCGGCCTACATGAGCCCAGAACAGGCGACCGGAGCGAAATGCGACAAGCGCACAGATGTCTGGTCGTTTGGCGTTGTGCTGTACCAGATGCTCGCCGGGCGATTGGCATTCGACGGTTCTACCGTGTCCCACGTCGTCGCGTCGGTCCTCAAGAGCGACCCAGATTGGGCAGCACTGCCCCAAAGTACGCCCTCCGCGATACGGCGCTTGTTACGTCGATGTCTACGGAAGGAAGCGAGGGAGCGGATTCCTGACATCGGCATGGCGCGAATCGAAATCGCGGAGGCGCTCGACCCGTCGGTAGACGAGACAACGCAGGCCGTGGCGCCAACGCCGAAGTTCTGGGGACGCCCGATGGCGGTTGGACTCGTCGCATTGCTCGCGGCCGCGGCTGGCGCGGCGGCGCTTCGGACCGTGACTGGCGGTGACCCGGCGAGCCGTCCGGTCGCCCGGTTCACGATTCCCGAAGACACACGCAATGGTCTCGCGCTGTCACCGGATGGCGACCAACTCGTCTATGCCGCAACTCAGGATGGCGTCCAACGCCTCTTCGTCCGTACCCGAGACCAGCTGGACGCGGTGCCGGTCCCGGGAACCGAGGGTGGTTACTCCCCATTCTTCTCACCCGACGGCATGTCGCTTGGGTTTTTCGCGGAGGGTTCGTTGAAGAGAGTCGACCTCGACGGCGGGCAACCGTTCACCCTGTCCGAAACGGGGATACCGGGCGCGAGCTGGGGCGCCAGCGGCACCATCATGTTTGCCGACCCACGGGTCGGGGGCCTGATGTTAGTTCCTGAGTCAGGTGGCGAACCACAGCGACTCACCAGCGCGGGACCCGGTCAGCGACACGTCTGGCCAGAGTTCCTGCCGGGCGGGACGCACGCACTGTTCACTGAGTTCACGCCTGGCGACCCCCCCGCGTTCCAGATCGCCGTCGTCGACGTGGGTACCGGCGTCATGCGCACCCTGGCGGAAGGGACGAGTCCGCGTTTCGCAGCCACTGGGCACCTCGTGTTTGGGAGGGGCTCCACACTGTGGGCTGCGGCGTTTGACGAGCGCCAACTCGAGTTAACCGGAAGCCCGACGCCGACGGTGGAGGGCGTTCAGATTAACGAGCGGGGTGGATGGGCTCACTACGCTGTGGCTCCAGACGGCACGCTCGTGTACCTGCCGTCAGCATCTTCAGGCGCCGAGCGTTCGCTGGTTATCGTAGATCGACAGGGACGCGAAGAGCCGCTGACCGGCATCGGTCCGGGAAACTACCGGGACGTTCGCTGGTCACCTGATGGCAACCGGCTGGTGTTGACGCGCGATTTGTCCGGGCTCTGGGCCTACGACCTCGCGCGTGGCGTATCCAGCCAGATCACGAGCGAGACAGACAGCGTGTATGAGAATCCAGTGTGGACGCCTGACGGGCGGCGAATCGTGTACACCGTCACGCATGGAGATTCATCACAGCTGATGTGGAGGCCAGCGGACGGTACCGGCGCCGCGCAACCCGCCTCGTCGGGCCAGCTCGCAGCAGTGGCGAGTGGGTTCTCACCAGATGGGCGCCTCTTGGTCGTCGCAAACACGTCCCTGGAACCCGAGAGGGGCGTCCTCGCGACCTTCACACTGACGCCTGGCGAGGCACAAGATCCCGAGCCGCTCTTGTCGTCGCAGCACAGGCTTTTAGCGCCGGCGGTCTCACCGGACGGCGAGTGGGTCGCGTACCAATCGAGTCTCTCGCGGCCAGGGTCCGAATCGGAGGTTTACATCGAACGATTCCCCCACCTCGGCGACCGCCAGCAAGTTTCAACGTCCGGTGGACGCCTGCCACGGTGGTCCACTGATGGCTCTGAGCTTTTTTATATGGCCAGGAACGGTCGGCAGGTGTTTGTTGTGTCGATGAGCTCCGGGGATCCCCTGACGGTTGGTGTTCCGGAGGTGCTGTTCGAAGGGGCCTACGTCCCCTCGCAGGCTCGTGGACGCCCGTTTGACGTCAGTCCGGATGGACAGCGATTCGTCCTAGTCAAAGAGCTGCTGCCCGAATCCGATGCTCCACGGAATCTTGTGTACGTCCAGAATTGGTTCGAGGAGCTGAAAGCTCGGGTGCCGACGCCGTGAGCGGCCGTGAGCGATGGAGACGCGACTCGAAGTGCGGCTTCCACGCCAACGCCGACCGGTCCCTTAGCGGAGCACCCACTGCACCCCGGCGATGATGGTTGCGGCGTTCACCCCAAGATTCTCGCCCGCAGTTCCCGCGTTCGAGATGTGGTGATTGCGAAGCTCGACGATCAAGCCTGGCCCGCGCGGTGGGACGACACGGAAACCCAGGCCATAGATCAACTGAAAATTGAAGACGCGGTCTATTTCCGGGATGTCCAAGTTGGTCCAGAGCAGTCCAGCCATTCCGGTGAGGTACGGAGTCCATCCCCGATCGTTCCAGAAGTGGTAGCGCCCGCCGAGGCCAGCCAACCCGCCACCAATAGCGACACTCGGCTCCGAGTAGAGGAGCAGCGTGCCCTCGCCGTAGATTTCCAGATGGTCACTGACGAAGTGCCCGAGCTGGGGATGAAAGGCGACGAACTGGACATCGCTCTCGGTCTTGCCGTAACCGGGCGTCCACGAGTGGCCCCAACCGCCGGCGAGTCCGCGAGTCCAGTTGCCGGAGGCCAGGCGCGTCTGCTGGGCAGTAGCGGTGACCGGTGTGAGCGCGAGAAGGAGGATCAGCGCCGCGCCGAGCCCTTGCGGGGCAGCGTAACGTCCCATCCCGCCACCCCTCAAGGCCGTGTGGCCGCCGGGCTGACGACGTGACACACGACTACTTCGAGGCGGTCGACCCACCCTCGGCCGCGCGTCGCTCTCGTTCGCGCTCTCCCGAGAGAATGTTGGTCATCGCGTAGTTTCCCTCGTGGCAGGAGTACTCGTAGATCACGTAGTCATCGAGCCGGGCCAACGGGCGGTCGACGGTCCATGGCTGCGTGTAGATCTCGTCATCCTCGATCGTGAACTGATAGGCGACTATGTCGGGGCCGACGCGTGTGAATCGCTCGACGGCACGCGTGTTGCGCGTCGACGGGAACCGAAGCTCGGTGTCGTCGCTGTAGTTCCGTGTTTCGACCACGAGGGTGTTGCCCTCCCAATACCCTCGGGAGTTGCCGTTCCACTGCCGGATCGCGTCATCGAGCTGGGGCCGGTCGCCGATCGGGATGATTCGGACGTCGTGGATGTTCTCGACGTGAATGGCGACGTAATCAGGTGTCTGGAGGATGTGGTACGTGTTGTTGTAATTCGTGGGGACCGGCGGCACGCCGTGATACGTCAGGCAGCGATCCCAGTTGTAGCGGTCGTGCCACGAGTCGGCCGCGTGCATCTGACGGTACTCGTTGCGCGCTGCAACCTGGGCCTGCCCCTTCGCGTTCAACGGCAGCCGGCCAGTGGGCGGATCGACGATCTGCGATGAGCGGTGGTCAGGCAGCACCCATCCACTATCGTACCAGTGGGCGTTGTAGCCGCCGGGGTCGACGCCCGGGCGGTCGGGTCGGTCGCTCTTCCTGCGCTTGGTAACCGCCGCCACCTCGTCCGGAGTGTAGACCGACCGGCCTTCCAGCTCTTCGGGACGCTCGAGCGGCGTGAGCGTGGCATACGACCAAACACCCTGCAAGTCGGGGTCTCCCCACGACGTCCGGATCGCGTCTTCCGATTGGCCGGTCACGATCGACCCGAGCGTCAAAACGGTCCCGAGCGACAGCAGCACGGTAAGATATCGACTCATGAGTACGGTCCTTTGTGGCAGCTGCGATCATCGCCCAGGGCCGCACGCGATGCAAGCGTCGGGGGTTTGGGGCGCGCATGACAGAACCGCTGCCACTGGTGATCCGCACGAGCCTGCCTGAGATCTCACGCATTTGACGGCTTCCGCGTCGCCTTTTTGTGGTCGACTAGACGCGAGATAGCATCCGCACCATGGAGTCAGACGCATTGATTACCAACGATGCCGCAGTGCTTGGGCTACTCGCCGTGACGTTGGGCGTGATCTTCCACACGTCCAAGAGCCGGACGCCAGCCTTCCAACGGTTCTATCGGTACGTTCCCGTCCTGCTTCTCTGTTATTTCATTCCGTCGCTGTACACCACGTTCGGCATCGTGGACCCCGAAACGTCCAACCTGTATTTCGTGTCTTCTCGGTACCTGCTGCCCGCAACGCTCGTGCTCCTGACGCTGAGTATCGACTTGCCGGGGATCATGCGGCTGGGCCCGAAGGCGCTGATCATGTTCGCGACCGGCACCGTGAGCATCGTGCTGGGTGGCCCGCTCGCGATCCTCGTGTTTTCCGTCGTTAGCCCAGACACCGTGGGCGGGGCGGGTCCGGATGCCGTTTGGCGAGGCCTCGCGACGGTCGCCGGCAGCTGGATTGGCGGCGGCGCCAATCAGGCTGCCATGAAGGAAGTCTTCGAGGTGGGGGACGACATGTTTTCCGCGATGGTCGCGGTCGATGTCCTCGTCGCGAGTGTCTGGATGGCGGTGCTGCTGTTCATGGCGGGCGAGTCGCACCGGATCGATCGTCGGCGCGGCGCGGACACATCGGCGCTCGACGACCTCACCCGCCGCGTCAGTGAGTTCCAGGAGCGCCACGCTCGGGTTGCCTCGATGCCCGAGCTCATGGCGATCGTCGCGGTCGGCTTTGGCGTGACCGGCGCGTCCCGTTCTAGCAGGTTGCTGAAGAACACGAGGATCGGGCTGTTTTCATGGCCATCATGCGTGTCACGCCCCCCCCGACAACGGTGCGCACGGGGACACGCTGTCCCGACGAGGGGGCCAGCGACACCCGCGGCCGGCGATCAGGGACACCTCGCCTCCAGATTCCGCAACCGGACCAAGTTATAGGCGGTGGCGGCGAAGGTGAGCTGCCAATCCACCAGGGCGATGCCGCGATGCCGGAGCTTGCGCAGGCCGCCGACGGTCTTCATCCAGCCGAAGACCTGTTCCACGAGTTTTCGTTTCCGCTGACTCACGTGATAGCCCGCATGCCGCGTGGTCCGACCGTCGATCGCACTCCCGCGGACCTTCTGCGCCACGTGGGGCGTGACGTCCTGGACGCGCACGTCGGCAACGAAGCGCGCCACATCGTAGCCCTTGTCCGCCCCGACCGTGCTGCCCGGGGAGGCGCTGGCCTCCAGCAACAGCACCGCCGCGTCGCGTTCGGCGGTCCCCGTCGCGTGGGTCGCGCAGACGTTGGCGACAAGCCCCTGTCGATTGTCCAGCAGCACGTGGCCGAGATACGCCAGCTTGGCTTCCTTGCCTTTGCCCTTCCGATGCAACATCGCCTCGGGATCGGTCGTCGACTGATGGGTGTCATTGCGCCGCCGCTCCCCGTGGAAGTTGACCGTGGGATTGCCCGGGTCCTCGGGCGGGTCGCTCTCCGCTGCGTCCACGCACCGAAAGCTTTTCAGGCTGGCCCATGCTTCCAACTGCGTCCCATCCACGGTGAAGTGTTCGTCCGAGAGCAGCCCGGCCGCCCGGGCGTGGGCCTGGACCGCATCAAAGAACGCGGCGGCGACATCGCCCGACAGCAGCCGGTCGCGATTCTTGGTAAACGTCGTGGGATGCCAGACCGGGTCATCCATATTCAGCCCGACGAACCACCGGAACAGCAGGTTGTAGTTGAGCTCTTCCATGAGCAGCCGCTCGCTCCGCACCGTGTAGAGCACTTGCAACAGCAAAGCGCGCAGCAATTGCTCCGGTGGGATCGACGGACGCCCTGTCGTGGCGTACAGGCTCGCGAATCGGCGCGACATTGTCTGCAGGGCTTCGTCCGTCAGCGCCCGAACGGCGCGGAGCGGATGGTCGGCCGGCACGCGCTGTTCCGGCGACAGGTAGCTGAACATGTGGGTGGTCTGCTCATCGTGTCCGCGCATGATCGGGCTCCCTTCAGTGTTGGGAGCATCGTAGTACGACGGGATCCATCTGTCGATCCCATTTCGCGGAGTTTTTCAGCAGCCTGCTAGTGGCAGATTGGCTGGCGCCCTGGATCGAGCACTCGGCACCCGGCCTCGCTCGACTAAGCCTGACCAGCCCCTTCTTCTGGCTCGTCGTCATGGCGACAGCCGGGGGACTCATGCTGTCGTTCACGCGGGCGCGGGAACTGGAGGGAGCCGGCGCATCGAAGGTCGCGTCGGTCATGCTGTACGTGCTGGTTGCGAGTATCGGGATGGGCATGGACATCGGCGCCGTTGTCGATCGTCCGGGGCTGTTTGCGGTTGGAGCGCTCTGGATGATGATTCACGCGGCAGTGATGCTGGCGGTCGGGAAGGCCATTCGGGCGCCGACCTTCTACTTGGCCGTGGGCAGTCAGGCCAACGTCGGCGGCGCGGCCTCCGCGCCGGTGGTGGCGTCGGCGTTCCATCCGACTCTGGCACCTGTTGGCGTTCTGCTGGCCGTACTTGGCTACGCCGTTGGCACCTTCGGGGCCTGGCTCTGCGGCCAGCTGATGCGGATCGCGGTGTCGGGCTAGTGGGGGCCGGGAAGGTTCCGCGGCGGAGGCGTCGACCTCCAGGCCCCTGAGGCCGAGCGCCAAGGCGACCACTCCACAGGCGATGCCGACGCTAAAGAGCCACCAGCGGAACGGCGGCAGGGGCTCCTGCGCCAGGACCACCCGAAAGTCGAGCATGAATGAGAGCAGCACCAACACACCGCCGGTCACCGCTAGCCCCCACAGTTGGACAGAGAAGTGGAGTTGTTGTCCCCGCCGTTGGCGGTTGAGCAGCAGCAGCGACCCCACGACGAGGCTCACGCTCACGACGACCGGCGCGAGCACCGGGCCGATCCACGGTACCGGAATCAGAAACAGGAGATCCCAGGTCAGCAACGACGGTGGCCAGCCCAGAAAGACCCACAGCCAGACGTAGTAGAAGATGTCCCAGATTCCGAAGCTGAAGGCAAAGAGAAGAAACCGCTCCCACCGATCGGTGCTCGTTACCGCCGCTACCCCGAACAGCATCACGAGCGTAGCCGCCTCTCGTCCGATCTCGATCGCGCCCATGCGCGACTCGATCAAGACAAGCGGAAAGCTGAACCCATCCGGGTAGTAGATGGCTCGAAGATAGACCACGACGGCCGACTCGAGGTAGGACATCGCGATGCAGAAGGTCGTGAGCCAGGCAAGCCGTCGGGCGTGTTTCGGCATGGTGTCGTAGCGACGCTGTCATGGTAGATCGAAGATCGCCGTCAGGGACCTGCGCGATGAGTGACGGCCTGCGCTCGTCGTCCTCGTCATGTTTGGCATTCCCCCCGGGGTGATCGGCCTTATCCTGCCGATGGACCGTTTGCTCGACATGTCGCGCAGCGCGGTCAACGTCAGTGGCGACCTGTTTACGGCGGACGTGACCGATGCGTTGTGCCGACGAAATGTGCCGACGCCGGAGGGCGAGAGCGACGTGCCACCGTCGCCCTGATTAGCCGTACCGACTTGACCGGGGCCGCCCGGCCCGTATGATCCATCTATGGGGCGTTTGAGCCTGGGAGCATAGGAAGATGAAACGGGTAGCGTCCATGGCCGTCCTCGCGTTCCTTGCATTCACCGCGTTCGCGGCCGCATCGCAGGATGCCCCTGCTCCGAACGTCACCGGCAAGTCGGTTCAAGGTGGCCAGGTCGATGTCAGCGCGTTCAAGGGCGAGAAGAACGTTCTCCTCGTGTTCTACAGAATGCACACGTGAGTGCACTGCAAGCGGCAGCTCGGTGAGCTGCAAGAGCACTTCGGGGCGATTCAAGATCTGGGCGCTGAGATCGTCGCACTGAGCGCGGACTACCCGGAGGTGGCCCGCCAAACCATCTCGGAGCTGGGCATCACCTTCCCCATCCTTTCGGACTCGTCACGAAAGCGAATCATCGCCTGGGACGTGCTGCATCCCTTCGAAGGCGTCGCTCGGCCGTCGCTCTTTGTTCTTGATCGGGACGGCGTCGTGCGTTGGCAATACGTCGGAAAAAGCGCCGCGGACCGGCCGGCCATCGAGGACGTCTTAAAGGCACTCCGCAAGCTTCAGTAAGCAATCGCACGGTTCGCCAGGAGACACAATGAGACGTGATTCAGTTGGTGCACTTCTGCTCGTTCTCGCCTGTTGCCTTCCCGCCGTGTTGCAAGCCGCTCAAACGGCGAATGCCGACGCGCAGCAGTCTGCGGAAGCGTGGCTTGTGCTCACCGACGGCGGGAACTACGAGGAGAGCTGGGAAACCGCCGGCTCCTATTTCAAGGGCCAGCTGACGCGAGAGTACTGGGAGCAGGCCCTGCAGGGCACGCGGACCCCGCTCGGCGCTCTGGAGTCGCGGACCCTCAAGAGCGCAACGGCCGCGTCCAGCCTCCCAGGTACTCCGGACGGTGAATACGTCGTGATGGAGTTCGATACGAGCTTCGAGCACAAGGAGAGCGGCGTCGAGACGGTGACCGCAGTTAAGGAAACCGACGGCGTCTGGAGGATCGTAGGCTACTTCATCCGCTAGAGCCTCACGTTTATCTCAGGTGGTCACGCAGATCGATATCCGCACCGCGGGTCAGGGCCTGGTTGAGTTCACGGATCGTGTCCAAGACGCTATCTCGGGATCCGGGGTCCGAGACGGTCTGTGCACGATGCTGATTCAACACACGTCGGCCAGCTTGACGATTCAGGTAAACGCCGACCCCTCGGCGCGTCGCGACCTCGAGGCGTGGCTCAGTCGCCTGGTGCCGGAAGACGACCCGCACTTCACGCACACGCTCGAGGGTCCCGACGACATGCCGTCCCACATCAAAGCTGCGCTCACGTCAACGACGCTCTCGATTCCGATTCAGCGTGGGCGTCTCGCGCTCGGCACGTGGCAGGGAATCTTTCTGTGGGAGCACCGCCGCCAGGGCTCCACCCGTCGATGTGTAATACATGTGGGCGAGTAGGTACGTGTGCCGTCTCAGTCAGAAGTAGAATGCCGCGCAGGGAGCACGGATCGATTCATGGGGAGGGGCCGATGAGCCAACGAGTACTCAAGGCAGCAGGTGGGCTCGCAGTGCTGGTCGTCGTGGTGGTGTTGGGACTACTCCCTGCCGCTGCCCAGACGGACGTACCGCGGACGGCGTGGGGGCAGCCGGACCTCGGGGGTGTCTGGGATTTCCGCACGATCACGCCGATGTCGCGACCGGAGAACCTGGAAGATCAGGAGTTCTTAACGGAGGAGGAAGCCGCGAACCGCGACCAGGCCGCAGTGGACCGCAACACGCGTCTCTGGAACAAGCCCGCCGAGCGCACAGAGGTGGGCGGCAACGTCGACAGCAGGGGCAGAGGGGAAGCACCAGGCTCCTACAACCAATTCTGGATTGACTCCGGCACCCGGACGGTCAACACCCGGCGCACGTCGCTGATCGTCGATCCCTCAAACGGACGATATCCGTCCATGACGGAGGACGGGCAGCAGCGCTCGGCAGCGAGGCGCGAGCGCCGGCAGAACGCGCGGGCCGATTCATGGCTCGACTTCAATCCGTACGATCGATGCATCCTAGGCTTCAACGCCGGACCACCGATGACGCCAAGCGCCTATAACAACAACATGCAGCTGTTTCAGACTCCGGACTATGTGGCGATCGTCACGGAGATGGTGAACACCCATCGCATCGTTCCCCTTGATGGGCGGCCGGGGCTGGCTGCTGATGTCCTTCAGTGGTCCGGGGATTCGCGCGGCCATTGGGAAGGCGACACCCTCGTCATCGAAACTCGGAACTTTGATGCGAACCGGCAGTGGCGAGGCACGACCGGAAGCATGCATCTGGTAGAGCGCCTGACTCGGGTTGAGGCCGACACGTTGGTCTACGAGTTCACGGTGACCGATCCGGAGACATGGACGACGTCCTGGACCGCCGAGGTCCCGATGAGGCGGAATGAGCAAGCCGTGTACGAGTATGCCTGTCACGAAGGGCACTACTCGATGCCGCTCATGCTGGCTGGGCGACGCGCGGAGGAAAGGGCGGCAGCAGGGCAGCCCTAACACCGATGGCCGCGTCGTCGCTTCCGTAGCGCCGTCAGGACGGCCATCCCCCGGCGACGTCGACGACAACCCGCCCGACTCGACCCCGATCGGTCTGACGTGTGAGGGCGTCACCCAAGTCGGCGACCTTGTGACGCGAGTCGATCGGCACGTCGAGCCCATCGCTGAGCCAGCGCCCGACCAGCTCCAGGTCCGCTTGCTTGGACGCGACCTGGACGAAACGGCAGCGCTTTGACGTGAACAAGGCACCCGCCATGCCAGTGAGCAGGGCCGCGTCCGGAAGCGTGGTGACATAGGTGTCGCCGGGCCGCATGCTCTTCGCGCAGCGGCCGAACGAGTGCACGGCGGGCGTGTCGAACACCACGTCGAAGGCCGATTCGGCGTCGAGCGGATTCGCCCACTCCCGGTCAATGACCACGTCGGCTCCAAGTGCCTCGACGCGATCGACGTCCTTGGCGCTGCACACGCCGGTAACGTGGCCGCCGAGGCGCTTAGCGATTCCGACCGCGACCGCCCCTATGCCGCCGCCCGCCCCGATGATCAGCACCTTGCGGCCGTTACCGACCCCGCCGAGGTCTCGAAGCGACTGCAGGCTCGTCATCGCGACGGTGGCTGTCGCCGCGGCCACGTGGTACGGGACGTCGTCGGGCTTTACCGCGAGAGCCCCGTGCGGCGACGTTACATACTCGGCGAACGTCCCCTGCGTTGTGGATGGTGAGTACGCGAGGTGGCCCCAGACGCCAGCGCCCTTGGTGAGACCGATTTCTCCGTCACCGAGGGCGTCGACGCTTCCCGCGAAGTCCCATCCGAGCACGAGTGGTGAGGTCTTCGCGTGCAGGAATCGTCCGACGAAGTCTCGGCTGAGGACCTTCTCCTCTGCCGGGTTGACCGATGACGCGATCACTTTGGCCCGCACTTCGCCGGGGCCCGGCGTCGGTGTGGGTATCTCGACCATTTGGACGCCGTTGCGGGTTGCCCCCATCGCGCGCATCGTCCGGGGCATGCCACCGGAGCTTAGCAGGGCACCGGCGCGAACCAAAAACATCCATAGCGAACAGGCCCGACGGCTACCACCAGCGCCGAGCCCACACCATCGACAGGCCGAGTTGGTGGTCGACCTCGGTGCCGCGCCAGCCTTCAACAGCCGTGTGGCCCACTCTGAGCGTCACCTCCGGTGACAGGCGATAGCCCACTGTTGAATCTATCGACCGAAACCGCGGAGATTGAACGAGCGCCAGCGCTGCCGTTGGCGGTATCTCGATCGAAGAGATGCGCGTGTGAACGAACACGCGAGGCGTCAGCGTCTGTCTCGCCTGCATCGTCCAGCCGCTCACCACCCGCCGACCGACGAATGTGTCGAACACGTCACGCGTCCATTCGCCGCTCAGTTTGGTATAGCCGAACGCGTACTCGGCCTCGATGTTTAGAAGCCGATAGGGGTCGCTGAGGCCGGCGTATCCCGAACGTCCCCATGCGCCGGCTACGCCGATGCGCAATCCCTGACGTGGCGAGATGCCACCACCGACCATGCCGTTCAGGTTGTGGGACCCGTCGTACAAGAGTTGCACTGGCGACCGATCGAGCACAGCTGCTCGCGCATCCCAACGGTCACCCGAGGCGTTCACCTGGACGCCCAGCGGGTAGCTCGCCGCCACGAGGGCATGACGAGGTGCGCCGTCCGCAAGCGCAGGCAACGGACCGTAGTACGGCCGATGACACCAAATCACGCCGTCGTTGACGTTGGCTCGGTTCTCGGTCATGCCGAGACCGACAAGCGACGGGAACTTCCCGGCTTCGATGCGCCAGTTCGCCCCGCGATTGAATTCGTAGCGAACCGACGCATGCTCGAGGGCACTCTTCCACCTGCCGTTGGGGCGCCTCCACAGTAGCGGTCGAAATGACGCTTGTAGACGCGGGGCCATCTCGATGGTGGCAAACGTGTCGAAGATGGTCTGGGTTTCCCAGGAGCCCGTTTCAGCGAAGTAGTCCTGGGCGCCGACGACGGTGTCGATCATGACAGCCCGCGTACTCCGGCCATCTGATGCGCTGTAGGACTGTGCCGCGGTGTTCGATGCCAGTGCGAGAAGCAGACCCGCCGCCAGACCGCCGATGACGCGCGCGCGCGTGTCAGGTCGCTTTCTGCAGCTTCGGAATCTCATTGTCGTCAACCTCAATCTCGGCTGGGAATCGCACGAGAGCGGCGCTCGCGGAGCGAGCGCTCGACGATTCCGGTATCCGTTCGTGCGGTGTCTTCGGCCACGCGACGGGCAGCCGCATCATCGACTCCACGACTCGCACATCGAAGTCCACGCCCACGCATCTGTGAAGCTCGGCCACCGCCACGCTGATCGGCAGCGCGTCGCGATAGGCGCGGGCGCTCGTCATCGCGTCGAAGGCGTCGGCCACGTGGACAATGCGCGCAAATCGCGGGATGTCGTTCCCGCGCAGTCCGTAGGGGTAGCCTCCGCCATCGGGGCGCTCGTGATGCAACTCGACCACGGCGAGCTGCGCGTCGGGAAAGCGGAGCGGTTTGAGGATCCGGGCGCCCAGCGTCGGATGCCGCTTGATCTGCTCGTACTCCTCGGGCGTCAGCTTGCCCGGCTTCCGAAGCACGGCGTCGCCGATGCCGATCTTGCCGATGTCGTGTAGCAACGCTCCGACCCGCAGCGCTTCGAGATCGGAGTCGGGCAGCTGCATCTGTTGACCGATCGCGACCGACAAATCCGCCACTCGTTGCGAGTGCCCAGCGGTGTACGGGTCGCGGGCGTCAAGAGCGTTGGCCAACGCGCTGATAACGCCGAGATACGTTGCCTCGGACTCGGCTCTGGCTTGTGAGACGGCGTCTCGAAGGCCGTCGAACGCATCCGCCAGCGTATCGAGCTCGCGACCGCCGCCTGCCCGTGGCAACGGCTGGGTTAGGTCTCCTGCCTGGGCCATCGTCGCGAGTGATCTGCTCAGCCGGTTGATCGGCGTCGCGACGGTTTCCGCGAGCCACCAGCTTCCACCTCCCGCGAGTATGAGCGCTCCGATTCCTACGAGGATCAACACGAAGGCGGCCTCCGACGTGGCGTCTTCGGCCGCTGCCGTGACCGAGCTGACGGCATACACGCTCGCCGAATCTACGGCCGACACACGTCGTACGACGAATTCTTTCCCCGCAAGCGTCACGGAACCGCTCTCCGGAATCAGCGCATTCTCAAGGTCCTGATGCAGCGCCTCGGACGTGGAGCTAGCGACGACCTCGCCTCCGAGCAGGATGACGATGTCGGTGCCTGCCTCTTCTGCCAGCTGAGCGGCGTGTGCGTCGTCGAGAGGCGTCGCGATGAAGAACTCCCCGGCCGAGCATGAGCGGAACCGCGGTTGTTCGGTAGATGCCGCCGCGCCGCGCAACGATGGTCTCGACCGGTTCCCCGTTTTCGCTCACCCTGGAGCCAACCCGTGCCCCGGATGGCCAGTCGGCGGCGCGTGGGCCTGCGCTTGCGAGGAGCACCCCGCGGACGTCAGCTACGGACAGCGCAGGTGCGTCGATGAGTTGCTGGAGCTTGATGATCTCCATCTGAATCGTCGCCTGCAGCTGGTCGAGGGGCAGTCCGCTACCACGTTCTGCGTGATACGTGTCAATCGCGGCTTTCAGGGTCGGGTTCTCGGCCAGGGCCACGACCTGAAGCAGTTGCTCGCGATGCCGCCGTTGCTCCATGCCGGCAAATCGACGCTGACTCGCTTCCATGCCGTCGACCACCACCCCCGTCAGACGCTCATTGGTTTGCCACGAGAGCAGGACGAAGATGACGCCGACGACGCCGGTGACCATGGCGAACGCGAAGGCGAGCACCCGGAAGACCAGACTCCGACCGTGGAAGACGTCGGCCGAGCTGGTCATCAAGAGTCTTTCAGGGGAAGTGAGAAGCGCAGGTCGAGCGTAGGTCCATCGCCCACGATTACCGACTCGGTGACCTGCCCCGCCCGCTCATGCCACGCGGTAACCGCGTGCGAGCCGGGTGGGACGTTTGGGATCGTAAAGCGGCCATCGCGCCCAGGCGCTGTGAAGTAGGGATGGTCGAACACGTGCACGATGGCACTCATGTGGGAGTGCAGATGACAGAACACCTTGACGGTGCCGGGCTTCTTGAACGTGCGCGACTTCGTCGCACCTCTCGGATACCGTCCGAGGTCGAAGGTGCCGGCCCGCGACAGCGAGAACACGTTGTGAAAGATCAGGTCGCCGTTCGGGAAGTCCACCGTTGAGCCGACCGTGACGGCGACGACGTGGGGTACGAACTCTTCGTCCGTTTGGTTGATCGTGGCGCGCATCGGCGCTGCCGGTACGGCGCTGTCCGGTTGCAGGAAGACGACGACGTTGTCCAGCTCCGAGGTCTCGCGATCAGCCTGGAGACTGACTGAACGGCCCGGGTAGACTCCGGCCGTCGCCAGACGTCGGCCTGGACGCGAGACGACGTCGACGACGCCACCGATCGACCCGCCCGCCGCGGTTGTGACGACCGGGGTCGGCACCACGCACAGGATGATCGCGAGCGTCCCTGCAGTTGGACCAATAAGTCGCAGCACACGCATCCGCGTCCTTGTAATCGGGATCGCTGGCTAGCGCGTTAGTCTCGCGAGCAGTTGTGTGAACAACTGCGGAGGCGGACCGGCTGGCGCGGCGCGTAGTCTCGGCGCATGCGGCATCATCACGCGCATCGATCCCGGGTCGAGTCTTGGCAGCGGCTGGCGGCTTGACGTCCGCCAGAGGAAGTGCAATTCTGTGCACCTCAGCGAGGCGGGCCGGCGTGCTCCCGGTTCGCGCCGGTTGAGAGCGGGCCGAGCCACAGATGAAGCACGCGATCCGTACACCATCCCCAGACATCTTGGCTCCCGAAATCGAGAAGCTCGGAGAGGCCGTCAATCGGCTGGCCGTGGAGGTCTTCCAGCTGACGACGGACATCGAAAAGGAGCTCACGCAGAAGAGCGCGTTGCTCGGTGCGGCTCCCGACGCTGGTCACATGGCGCGTTCGATGTCATCTGCTTCAGTTGTCAGCGGCGGAGTGTCTAGCGGCGCGCCGGATTCGGCCCTTGAAGCATTTCCTACCGAAATCCCTTTCCCTGAGCCAGGCGCAGATGCATCGGTCATATCTGCGGACTCGCTCGAAGTCGGCGAACACCAGCGCCAGACAACCGGGACCAGATCCGTGCTCGCGATCGGTCTGACCAGTGGCGTGGCGCTCCTGGTGGCTGGGTTCTTGTGGACCGGGCAGGGGTCGGGTACCTATCCGTGACATTGCCGAGGCTGCTCAGACTCCAGCCGTGGGCCACACGTCGGCCGCGCTCGATCTGCACGCGAGCCGGCGCGAAGACGCTAATTTGAGTGTCGAAGCCGGCCATCTGGGAACTGACTCCTCGGTGGGACTGGCTGACCCGCCAGTGGCAGTTGATGCACCGGCATCTGGTCTACGCGTCTCGCGGTTTGCGACCGGGTCTGGCGTCGTCGATAGGGAGGTCGTGGGGTCGTCTGATGCGTTCGCCGTCGGCACGAGCGTCGTGTTCTGGACGCATATGACTGGCGGTCGTCCGGGTGATACGATCGGCCACGTCTGGCTTCACGAAGGTCGCGAAGCGAGTTCGATCGTTTTGCCGATCGGCAGCCCAAACTGGCGAACCCACAGTCGCCACACTCTCACACCGGGAACCGAGGGTGATTGGGTTGTGGAGCTCCGAACTAGCGAGGGCCGGTTGCTGGCCAGCAAGCGGTTCCGTAGCGGGGCGTGACGGTCAGATCGGAGACATGGCGAATAACGACAACCAACGTGGTAGTCCGTACACGTTCGGGACGTGCGAGGTGAAGTGTATCCCGCGTCTCTAGCCAACTGCCTACCGGTGAGGCATCGGGCGTGCGCCGTGCTTGGCGTGGTGGCTCTCGTGATGGCGGGTGCCGCGGCCGGGTCGAAACAAACGGTTGCCCGCGCCGCGGCGTTCGAGCAGGACACGGCGTACATACCTCCCCCGGGGATCGCGCTGGAGCACCACACCTCCGGTTTCGCCAAAATCCTTTACTCGGCGGTGTTTGTCTCCGGCCTCGATGCGGACTTCGCGGCCGAGAACGTCGGCTACTTCACCAGTCCGTATCCCGCCCGCGCCGAGGTAACCGATCGCGTCGTCGACACGGTTAGGAAAGAGGTGCGGCTGACACTGTCAAATGGCGTCACGCGGGTCGCGAAGTACCTTGGCGATCAAGGGTGCGTCTCGCTTCCGATTGGCGAGGACGACCCGTACTTCACGCCCACGGTCGTGAAGAGCGCGCTGCCCGACCCCTCAACGCGGCTTTGGCCGATGGGCGATGTGCTCCCCAACGATCCGCTACCCCCCGATCTCGACGGGCCAACGATTGAGCGGGCGGTCCGTGCCGCGTTCGAGCCGGACGCGGGAATGACCGCCGCGTTTGTCGTGACGTGGAAAGGGCGAGTCATCGGTGAGCGCTATGGCGACGGCATCACCATGCACACGCCGCTCGAGAGCTGGTCAATGGGCAAGAGCTTGACGGCGACGCTGATGGGCGTGCTTGTTCATCGGGGGGTTTACGAGCTGTGGCAGCCGGCGCCGGTGCCGGAATGGCAGACCGCGGGCGACGCCCGTGCCGAAATCAGGATCGGCGACATCCTGCGAATGTCCAGCGGTCTTCGCTGTCGCGCGCCCCAGGATCCCGACTTTGACCCGTCGCTCGGGTATCCGGATCACCTGTACCTGTACACGGGCAGCGCCAACTCGTTCGAGTGGGCCGCGACCAGGCCGCTCCAGTGGCCACCGAACACCGTGGGACGCTATCGGAACTGCGACCCGGTCCTCACCAACTATTTGATCCGGCTGGGTGTCGAGGCGCGAGGTGACGCGTATCATTCGTTTCCGCAGCGTGCGCTCTTTGACAAGATCGGGATCCGGAACATGGTGATGGAGACTGACCCGCATGGGAATTTCCTGCTGCAGGGCTACGAATTCGGCTCGGCCCGAGACTGGGCTCGGCTGGGCAACCTCTACCTGCAGGATGGGATGTGGAACGGCGAGCGGATCCTGCCGGAGGGGTGGACGACGTTTGTCAGCACCTTGGCCCCGGCGTGGAAGGCTGATGGTCGCTCGGTCTACGGTGCCTTCTTTTGGATCAACGGAGACGGCCGTTATCCAGTCCCAAGGAATGCCTACTCCATGCGTGGTGCAGGGGGCAGTCGACGATCATCATTCCGTCACATGATCTCGTCGTGGTTCGGCTGGGACACTACCGAGGAGCGGGGCCCGGTGCGGCTGGGCTTCGACGCGCGCTGGCCTTGTTGATGGAGGCGGTTCCCGCGGCGAGCTGATATGACACGAGCACTCATGATGGTCGCTGCGTTGATCCTCGCCGGCGGTGTGATCCTGGTACGCCTACGGGCCGGTGGTTTGTCGGTGAAAGCAGCCGTCAAGATGGCGGCTTTGGCCGCGGGCTTCGTCGTGTCAGTCAAGATGGTGCTGGGCGGGTACCTGGCGATCCAGGCTGAATCGGAACCACCAGTCATCGAGCTGCTCGGGTTTTATGGTTCACTAGGTCTCACGCTGTTTTTTGCAGTCGCGACCTTCGTTTTGTGGCGGCGGGGAACCTCCCGCCCCTCTCCGATGCGTAAAGTGCGTTGATTAGAAAGGGACAAACATGAAGACAATCGTTCTTGTTGCAGTCGTTAGTTTGGGTCTTGGTGGTGTGGCGCAGGCCCAGGATGCGCCGGCGCCCTGCGGCCCAGCCGGTCAGCTGTCCGCTGAACTCTCGAACAACGTCGCGGCCGACTCGCGCTGCTTTGAGCTTCGCATGTACACCGTCGACCTCGATCGCGTGGGGACCGGCGACTTCGAAGGTGGCATTGACGAGATGCATCAGCGCTTTCGTGAGCAAGAAATCGAAATCTTCGAGAATCATGGCGCCGAGGTCATCGCGGCCTGGCAGAGCCTCGATGAGCCGAACATGCTGATCTGGATGCTGGCGTACCGCGACCGTGCCCATCGTCAGGAGGTCTGGGACGCGTTCGCCGCTGACCCGGAATGGACCGCGCTCCTCGCAAAGTACAACGTGCCGATCAAGCGGCCTTCCGTCTTCATGATGAGCGCCACCGACTACTCGGCGCTCAAGTAGACGTCTGCGCTTCCTCGATTCAGTCGCGGTCTGGCAGGGCGAACACAAAGAGGTTGTTGCCGTTGCTCGGACGCAGCTCGGGCGTCAGCTGAAGAAAGCTGGTGGTGGTTGCCGCACCGCCCGTGCTCACCGCGACGTACTGGCGCCCGTCGACCGCGTAGCTGACCGGGAACCCAGAAACCGGTGAGCCCAGGTTGATCTCCCACAGCACGTCGCCGGTTTCGTGGTCGAACGCCCGGAACCGCCCGTTGGCGTCGCCGCCGAACACCAAACCACCTCCGGTGGCCATGAGTGACAACGTGGCTGCTCGTTGTTCGTGTAGCCACGTCGTCTGACCTGTTTCAGCGGATATCGCGTATACCGCGCCAAGTTGCTCGGTGCCGGGCGCAAGCTCGTGTCGAACGGCGAGCGCATAAATCCGATGGGACGCGTCCGGGGAGGTTGTGGCTAGCAGCCGCTGGCACATGTTGCGCAGCGGGAAGTACATCGTGTTGGTCAGTGGGCTGTAGGCACCGGCTTCCCAGTCCTTGCCGCCGTGCATGTTGGGACAGGCCAAGACTTGCTGGCCCTCTGCGGTGAAGATCGTCTCCGTGTTCTCGGTGACGGTGCCAGTCGCGCCGTCGATGTCGCTAATCACGTTCTGCGTGACCGTTGGTGTGGCCCACAGAAACTCGCCGGTCTCACGGTCGAGCGTGTACACAACTCCGGTCTTGCCTGGAATGCCGGTCACGACCTTGCGCACATCGCCCGGTCGGACTCTGGGATTGATCCAGCTTACGGCCTCAGCGTTCGGAGCGACCGCGGTGTCGACGAGCATGCGCTCGAACGGGTGATCGAGGTCCCAGTGGTCGTTCAAGTGTTGGTAGTACCACCGGATCTCCCCGGTGTCGACGTCGAGCGCCAGTGTCGAGTTGTGGTAGAGATGGGTGTTCTCGACACCACCTAGCATGAACTTCGGTGCCGGTGACGTGACTGACGTCCCCTGGTAGATCAGCCTGAGCTCGGGATCGTAGCTCGCCGGCATCCAGGCGCCGACGTGTACCCGCTTCTCCCACGGCACGCCACCCCAGGTTTCGTCGCCAGGCTCACCCGGGGCTGGTATCGTCGGTCGCCGCCAGAGCTCCGCCCCGGTGCGCGCGTCGTGGGCCACGATGACACAAGACTCAGGCCCCCCGCGTGGCCGGCAGCTCCGGCCGGAGATGACCTTGCCGTCGGCGATGATCGGGCCCGAACTGTGCCCGGCCGGGTTCACCTTGTAGTCAAAGATCTGGGTCTCCCAGGCGATTTTCCCGGTCGTGACATCGAGCCCGAACACGTAGTCGTCATCGCTGGTGTTGATAATGAACCGGTCATAGATTGCGACGTTCCGATTGTTCGCGGAGTTGCCGCCGACGTACTCGTAGACGTCGTCCGGGAGATCGCGACGATGGTCCCACTTGAGGTCGCCCGTTTCCGCATCGAGCGCCTGAATGACGTCGCTGGCCTGTGGCATGTAGAGGACGCCATCGTAGACCAGCGGCGTGCCTTCCTGACGGCCGGGCGCGAGCGCTCGCGTCCACACCATCCGAAGCGTACCCACGTTCTCGCGGGTGACTTGGTCGAGGGGGCTGTAGCCCCAGCCGTCGAGGGTTCTCCGCCACATCAGCCAGTCGTCAGGCGATGGATCGGCCAGCATGGCGTCGGTCACCGGGGTGAAGTCCTGCGCATGTCCCGGGCCGAGGACGGACCCCAGAAGGACAAGTGCGATCGAGAGGCCGAGCGATGTCGACGAAACGAGGGTGGGTCGGCGCATGCGGTAGCCTTAATCTGTCACGATGTCTAACGTTGTCGAACGCGTCGCACGCTCGATTGTAACCGCTGCCGGCGCGGCAGTGGGCATAGAATGGCGTCGATATACCCTTCCATGCCCCCCAGTCTTGACGCGGCGATTGCCACAGAACCGCTCTGGCTGCATCTTAGGCTGTTCCTGCTCGGTGCGGTGTTCATGGCGACCCTGCTGTTCGTCGTCGGTCGCGACCAGGGGCGGTGGCTCGTGCGACTCGAACCGGTTGCCATTGTCGGCAGTGGCGTCGCCGCATCGATCATGATGAACTGGCTCTACAGCCAGGTTGGCTACGTCCGACTTCTTGGTCTGGCCCATCTCGTGTGCTGGACACCGGCATACGTATGGATCGCGAGACGCCGGCTGTCGATTGGAACCGCGTCGTTGTTCGGTAAGTACATCGTGGTCTATCTGGTTATCGTAGGCATTTCCTTGGTTGTCGACGTGGTCGATCTCGTTCGATATCTCGTCGGCGACGGCGAGTTGCTGAATCGTTCGGGCTAGCAGGCGTATACTTCGCTAACGTCGATCCGTAATTGGTCCGACCGGAGGTCGCAAAATGGAACTGCGAAATCTCGCTGCTCTGATAGGTGTTGTGGCAATCGTCACGCTGATGCCGGCCGCCGTGGCTGGCCAGCAGCCGTCGAAGACCCCGTGGGGCGATCCTGACCTGCAGGGCACGTACACGAACAAGACGATTACCCCGCTCCAGCGCCCGGACGATATCGGCGACAAGGAGTTTCTGACCGATGAAGAGGTCGCCGCGCAGGAGCAGGCTCGGATCGACCGCAACGTGCGTCTTCTCCATGCGCCGCCGGTGCGGACGGTCGCTGGGGGTAACGTCGGTGGCTACAACAACTTTTGGCTCGATGGTGGCACGCGGCCGACCGGCCGCACATCGCTGATCTTCGATCCGCCGGACGGCAGACTTCCACGTGCAACGCCCGATGGCGAGCGACGACGGGCCGCGCACAACGCCACGTTTCCGGTTGAGGGTCCGTTTGACTCGTGGGAGGACCTGGAGCTGAACGACCGTTGCCTGGTTTGGTCGGCCGGTCCGCCGATGCTGCCGAGCGCGTACAACAACAACTTCATGATTTTTCAAACGCCGGGTTACGTGGGTATCCACGTCGAGATGATTCACGACACCCGCATCATTCCGCTTGGCGACCGCCCGCATTTACCATCGAGTATCCGGCAGTGGCACGGCGACGCCCGCGGTCACTGGGACGGTGATACGCTCGTCGTCGAGACGACGAATCTGAGGAGAACTGAGGCGAACGCGGGCGCAGTCGGTGGCGACCCGATCTTGCTGCGCGCCGCGAACGACCGGACCGACGACACCATCACTGTGACCGAGCGCTTCACCCGCGTCGCGGGCGACACCATCCATTACGAGTTCACCGTTGATGACCCAACCACGTGGACCCAGAGTTTCTCCGGCGAGTTTCCCTTCGTGGCGTTGTCGCCGACTGAGGTGCTCTACGAATACGCGTGTCACGAAGGCAACTACAGCATGACGAACATCCTCGGCGGCGAGCGGGCGTTGGCTGCACGCTGATCGAAGAGGGTGGGAGGGGAGACTGAAGTGGGTGTGTACAACACGTGCGTGGTGAATGCGCCGGTCGATCAGGTTTGGTCGGCGTTGCGGGACTTGCATGACATGTCCTGGGCACCCCGGGTAATTACCTCGCTCGACAAGGTCGGGGATGTCGGCCCGGGCGGCGTCGAAGAGTTCTGCAATCCGATGTACGGAGCGCTGCTGGGGAGCCTGAAGGCCCACTTCGCCCGCGCGTGATTCAGCTCCCTCGGGCGGGGCCTTCAGCAATTCGTCATGTGGGTTCGGTTTGCGCTCTACCTCATGTTCGGCGCGTTGCTCCTGGGCGCCTGCACGTCCCCCCCGCGGGACGCTGACTGGCCGACCTACCTCGGCGACGCTGGTCGCCGTCATTATTCCGAGCTCGATCAGGTCACCCGTGACAACGTGGCCGACCTGAAGCTCGCGTGGGTCTACGACTCAGGCGAGCCAAGAGGGGGCGGGTCGACCATGTACACAAGCCCGCTGGTTGTCGACGGTGTGCTGTACGGCTTGTCGCCCCAGCTGGCCGCGTTCGCCGTGGACGCGACGACGGGTGAGGAGATATGGCGATTCGATCCCGGTCTCAGAGGGGCGGCTCAGCGCGGATTGATGTGGTGGGAGCGCGACGAGCACCGGCGCATCTTCTACACGGCTGGCCGTGAGTTGCTTGCCATCAACGCGTCGGACGGAACACCGGTCGAGCGCTTCGGCGAAAGCGGCCGTCTCGATCTAACGCCCAAAGGCGGCCGCGTAGGGTACCTCGGTGTAACAGTTCCCGGCATCGTGTTCGAGGACACCCTCATCCTCGGGTTCTCTACCAACGAGACGGCCGAGGCCTATCCCGGCTCGATCCGCGCCTTCAGCGCCGTTGACGGCGCGCTGGTGTGGCAGTTCGATACCATCCCGGCGCCTGGAACGCCGGGCTCCGAGACGTGGGCCGACGGCGCGCTCGAACGCGCGGGTGGCGCCAACGTCTGGACAGGGGTGGCCCTCGACGAAGAGCGGGGACTCCTGTTTGCTCCGACTGGATCTGCGACACCTGATTTCTACGGCGCGAATCGGTTGGGCGACAACTTGTACGCCAACTGCCTGTTGGCGATCGACGCTCGCACGGGCCGCCTCCGGTGGCACTACCAGGTCGTGCGCCACGATCTGTGGGACCGTGACAATCCATCGCCGCCCACTCTGGTGCAGATCGAGCGCGACGCCCAGACGATCGACGCAGTCGCGCTGACGACCAAGTCGGGCCACCTCTATCTATTCGATCGCGAGACGGGCGACTCGCTGTACCCCGTTGTCGAGGTCGCGACGCTGCCTAGCACAATGCCGGGCGAGGTGCCCGCACCGAATCAGCCTGTGTCGACCGTGGCGTTCACCCGCCAGGCCTTCGAGATCACCGACCGGACCGAAGCGGCAACCGAAGCGGTGCAGCAGCGGATCAAAGACTGGGACCTGCGGCAGTGGGCGCCACCGCGCGTCGGCACCGTGCTCTTTCATCCCTGGTACGACGGCGGCGCCGAGTGGGGGGGGTCGGCCTTCGATCCCGCCACCAACCATCTGATTCTCAACGCGAACGACGTCGCGGGCATTCTCGAACTGACCGAGGTGCCGGTTGGTTCCAGCAACTACAGCTCCTACGCACAGCACTGTGGAAGCTGCCACGGTCTGGACCGTGCCGGCACCGAGAACGCCCCGTCACTCGTGGATATTCGTGAACGGTTGGAAAGCGAGGAGATCACACGGATCATGGGCGAGGGCAGCGGTCGAATGCCAGGGTTTGCCCATCTACCGGACCAGGAGCGGCGGGGGATTCTGAGGTTCGTGTTGGCGCGCGACCCGACGGTCGACGAGCCGACGACAGAGGTGACATACGTCCTGGGGGGATATCAGTACCTGCGCGACCACGAAGGCCTACCCGGCAACACGCCTCCGTGGGGTACCTTGAACTCGATCGACCTCGCCACGGGCGAGATCGCCTGGTCGGTGCCGTTTGGGGATTACCCCTCGCATCCAGATCTTGGCTTCGGTGCTGTCAACTACGGCGGTCCCGTCGTCACGGCGTCCGGCGTGATCTTCATCGCGGCGACACCAGATAGGGCGTTTCGCGCCTACGACACGAGAGACGGAAGGGTTCTGTGGCAGACAGAGCTGGCGGCGGCTGGCTTCTCGACCCCGGCGATCTATAGTGTCGATGGGAAGCAGTTCGTGGTGATTGCGGCCGGGGGCGGTCGGGTGGGACCACCGTCTAGTGGGAAGTATTATGCGTTTGCTCTGCCGTGACGCCGCGAGTGCTCCGGGAGTTTCAATACCATGACGCGACTTGTCATCGACGTCGTCCTGAACGCCGGGCTCCTGTACCTGTTTGCGTCGGTGTTGCCGGGCGTGCGCCTGAAGTCGTTCCGCACTGCGATATTTGTGGCAATCGTCTACGGCTTGCTGTCGTACTTTCTATTCTGGGTGCTTGCCCTGATCACGTTCATTCCGATGATCTTGAGCCTCGGTCTGTTCGGACTCGTGATCAACACGTTTCTCTTGTGGCTGACGGACAAGCTCATCGACGACTTCGAGATCCGCTCGATCCTCGTCACGTTCTCGATGGCCTTCATCTTGACGCTCGGGAGAATGGTCTTGCGAGTGCTGCTCTGACGACGGGCGCGGCGACCTTGTGACACCAACAGGCCTCCGGATGCGCGGAACTCAGACTGACGCCGACTTCGACCGTCTGTCGTGGCACGACTGCCACCTCTGGGGGTTCGACTTACAGCCTGGCAATCCGGACGAAGGCGACTGGACCAGGGACCTCGCGCTTGATATCGACTACATCGTCGAGTGGATCTGCGGTGTGGACGGCGGCGCAACGTTCAAGGTGGCGCCGGCGAGTCTCGTGTTCCACGGCGTGACCGATCCGAAGATCGAGATCGACTGGGGACCGTCCCGATCGTTCGTGTCGGTTCATGCAGCCTCGATTGATCGCCTGGAGCGGGCGCGCGTGACCGACCAAAAGGTACATCTCGATCGTCCCTACTACTGGTGGACGATTCGGCTCAACTGGCCGAGCGGAGGCCACCTCGCGTTCGGTGCGGTCGGTTTTACACAGACGCTAAGCGCCGACCCCGTTATTAGTGAGCACCAGTGTCTCTCCCGGAGTCAGCGGCAACGGCTCATCGCGGGACGATCACATGCGCAATCCCCGGAGGAATCCTGATGTCTGATGTCGATCAGGTGCCGCCCGAAGCGCGCCTCATGCAAGCGCTCTTCGGTCTCATGATGACCAGAACGGTGTCGGCAGTTGCCGAGCTGAACGTGTCGGAGTCAAGTTGAAGGCACCCAGGGAGTCTGGGCTCGGGATCATCGAGGTTCTGCTCATTGTCGCGGGCATCACCGTCGCGAGCGGCGTGCCGTCGTTTCTACGAGGGCGAACAGAGAAGAGAGAAACGTCGGCGATCGCGTCGTTGCAAGCTATCAACGACGCCCAAGAGAAGTACGCCATGAGTTGTGGCGGCGGGTTCTACGCGCCGTCGCTGGCCGACCTCGCGACGCCGCCGGCAGGCGGCGGTGATGCCTTCATCGAGTCCGGCTTGAGTCGTGATCCGTCGGTGAAGGACAGCTACTCGTTCGAGCTCACTCCCGGAGCTGCCGCGCCAGATGCACCGGCTTCATGCAACGGGCTCGCACCCGGTACCGTCGTGTCCACGTACTTCGTCGGGGCAAATCCAACCGGCCGGCGGGAGCGGCATTTCGGCACGAACCAGGATGGCACCATCTACCGAGCGACGGTGGGGGTGCGCGTGACCCAGGCCGGCGCGCCCGATGGGGCCACCGCGGTGCGGTGAGTCGTGGCCATCGTACGGGACGGGGCGGGCGTCTAGCAGTTATGGGTGGGGACGCCGCCCGCTAGAAGGTCCGCCGATAGAGCGCGTTGCCCGTCTCGTCGAAGAACTCGAACGTGAGCGACCGATCCGGGTCGTAGGACACGGTCAAGAACCCACCAGTCGACGCGGAGTACGGCTGGGTCACACCTTCGTGCGCCTCCGTGATCGGTGGGACGGGTGCGGTATGGAGGTCGCACGTTGGTCCGCAGCTGAACTCGCGAATCTCCCGGCCGTTCCGTCGGTCCACTGACTCGTACTGCCAATGGCGGTCGCCGCAGATCAGCATGAGGTTGTTTAGCTGGTTATCGTTGAACCAGTCCAGGAGCGCCTGTCCCTCTGTCCAGAAGCCGTTCAGGTTGGCGTGGTTGTCGTTCTTCGTCACCCGATCTGGCCCGATGATCGGTGTCGGCGAAATCACAACCCGCCAATCCGCGTCGCTCTCGAGCAACGTCCGCTTGAGCCAGGCGAGTTGTCGTGCCCCGAGCAGCGTCTTGTCAGGTCCGTCCGCCATGGCGTTCGGTGAGCGATAGTCGCGGCCTTCGAGGAGCCAGATCTGGACGCCCTTTCCCCACCGAAAGGTCCGGTACGTGGGGTCGCTCATCGGAAAGACCTGCTTGAAGACCCTGATGCCTTCTTCGTGCGTCAACCACTGCTCCGGCTCGCCATCGGGACGCCCACCGTCGCCGGCAACCCACTGTTGCCAGCGGTCGGCGTCGTTGAACCGATAGTCGTGATCGTCCTTTTCGAAATACCCGCCGATGTGCTCGAAGTACTGCTTCATCAGCGGCATGCCGTACATCATCTGGTAGGCCTCGTACGCAGCTTGGACGTCGCGGGCCGCGGATCGATTCTCGCTACGCGTGCGCGAATAGTCCAGGTTGTCGTAGTAGACGTTGTCACCGGTAGACACCAGGAAATCCGGCCGCTGAGCCGCCATGTGTACGTACGTTCCCTCACCGCAGTAGTCCTGCCCGGTGGTGATCTGGAACGTCACCTTGGCCCGGACGTCGCCGGCCGGCGCGGTCACGAACGAGAAGCGTTCCGAACGTTTCGCCGCGCCGTCGTCGGGATCATCATTGCGGTACTCGACGGTGTAGAAATGCCGGCTGCCCGGCGTGAGGCTCTTCAACTGAAACTGAGTCGAATAGTCCTCGTCAGCCGCGGCGTTCGCCCACTCTGTGACCGAATCGCCGTCGCCTGACTCCTGCAGACCGTAGTGCAGCCGTGCCGATCCCTCGCAGCCAGCGATCAGTCCATCGGCATCCTGCTCCGGTTCGGCCGTCAGCCGGACGTGAACGATCGCCGCCGTGTCGGACATCTCGCCGACCTTGACGCCCGACCCGAGATAGATCTCGTCCGCGAGATGCCCCGGAGGCGCGATCAACAGCGCGATCCAGAGCGCGGTCAGTCCGACAAACCGTCGTCTCATGGTGGTTGCTCCGTGCTTCGAGGTCGGCCTACTGTGCCACGCCTCGGTTGGCAAATAGCTCCAGGCTCTGCCCGGGTTGGCGGAGCCGCATATTGAGGTTCCCGCTGCCCCCGTCCTCGGGGATCTCGTAGACAAGTCGGTACCGTGCGGACACCTGCGCTGAGTGGGTGTTCAACAGTTCGGCCAACTCGATCAGAGAAGCGGGTAGTCCGCTCGGATTGTTGATCGTCACTAAGCGACCGCCTGTGTTCCGCGTGAGGCTATCCGCTATCTGGAACGCGTTTCCACTCGTCCCCGGATTCAACACGACCGCGTGCACCGTTGCGTGCCTGATGCGAAGCTCGATGATGAACTTGCGGTAGTCATCCTCGCTAACGAAGCCGCTGGTGTCAGCGCCATCGCCAAGGACCAGCGCAAAGACCGGCCACGGATCCTCGTCCTCGAAACGACGATCCCAGGTTTCCATCAAACCCTCCAATAACTTCACGCCCGCACCCCTATCCACGAAGATCCCCGTGGCAGAGTCGGTCAGCTTTCCACGTTCGGTCGTGAAGTCCTCGCTCCGACGGACTTGTCCCCCGATCGTGAAGATGCCGACTACGTGCTCGGGGGCAAGCGTATCCAGAAACCCTGCGAGCCCGCTCCGTAGTGGGCTGTTGGCGTTAGCCATCCCGCTCCCGTTGTCAACGATCAGGGCGATCTTGGGCGGGCTGTCGAGCTCAGCGGAGGCCAGGGTGAGCGCATTGCCGTCGATGGTGAGCTGGAAGTCGTCGGTCGTCAGATCCAGGACGGGTTCGCCATTCTGGTTCGTGACGGCCGCGTACAACACTCCTTGGTCTTGCGCGGTGACGACGGCGGGTACCAGCCACAGGAGACACATGGCCAAGACCGGCGGATGAGTTGCCGTAAGTCGCGATCGGTGCATTTTGCCCTCCTCGACGGCTGAGAGGCGACGAACGATCGGTCGAACTGACCGGTAGTGTGCGTCAATGTACTAGAGACGCGGGAGGCTGTCGACCCCGGAGGCATTGCCCGAGCGACGCTGACGACTTGGGGCGCCGTTCGACGTAGAATTCAAAGACGCGAGGTCGGCCACGTGGTCGCCCAGATCGTCGAGTGCGAGCTCCCCGGAGGCGAGTCGTGAACGACATCCCCACCATTCGATCAGTCATGACGACCTTCCCCTATGTCGTGGAGGTCGACGAGAGTCTTGTCCGCGCCCGCGCGCTGATGGTCGAGCACCAGATTCGTCACCTGCCCGTCCAGGACCAGGGCGAGCTAGTCGGCGTGCTAACCGACAGAGATCTCAAGCGTGCCCTCGATCCGGACGTCGGGAGGCCCCCCGAGCCGGAGCCGCGGGTCGGCGACGTGTACGTGCCAGAGGCCTATGTCGTGGACGGGGGCGAGCGGCTCGACAGGAGGTATAACCGAAAGTTGGGTATGAGGCTGTGAACAGGCGGCGTACCCTGGGTGTTGCTGAGGCACCCAGTTCACCCCAAGGGGCAAGGAGGTACGCCACCATGACGAAGCCTAGCGAAAAGTTGGTCGAGTTCCCACAGGCATCGGCCCGCGACGTGTTGACCGATGTGCTGCGCACCGGGGCGCAGCGAATGCTGGCCACGGCGATCGAGGCGGAGGTTGACGAGTATCTGGATGCTCGGGCGACCACCGTGGACGCCGCCGGGCAACGGGGTGTGGTCCGCAACGGCCGCTTGCCCGACCGGACGATACAGACCCCAGTCGGGGACGTCCAGGTGCAGCAACCGCGGGTCCGGGACCGCCGGCCCGCCGACGAGCGCGAGACGTTCCGGTCGGCGGTCCTGCCGCCCTATCTGCGGAAGACCCCCAGCTTGGAGGCCCTGTATCCCTGGCTTTATCTCAAGGGCATCAGCACCGGCGGCTTCGGCGAGGCGCTCCAGGCGTTGTTGGGGCCCGAGGCGCGCGGGTTATCGGCGACGACCATCACGCGGCTGAAGGCAGTGTGGGCGCACGAGTACCAGGACTGGTCGAAGCGGTCGTTGGCGTACACGCGCTACGCCTACGTCTGGGCCGACGGCGTGTACTTCAACGTCCGGCTCGAGGACACGGACAACAAACGGCAATGCATTCTGGTGCTGATGGGCGCCACCCGAGACGGGACGAAGGAGCTCATCGCGATCACCGATGGCTACCGGGAGAGCGAACAGTCATGGCGCGAGTTGCTGCTCGATGTCCGTGCCCGCGGACTCACGATCGATCCCGAGCTCGCCATCGGCGACGGGGGCCTCGGCTTCTGGGGCGCCGTGCGGAAAGTGTTTCCGAACACCCGTGAGCAGCGGTGTTGGGTCCACAAGACGGCGAACGTGCTCAACAAGCTCCCCAAGGGTGTGCAACCCAAGGCGACAGCCATGCTTCACGACATCTGGATGGCCGAGACGCAGGCGGCGGCCGACCAAGCCTTCGACCTCTTTGTGGCGACGTTTGCCGCAAAGTTCCCAGCCGCGACGACCTGCCTGGTGAAGGACCGGGATGTTCTCCTGACCTTCTACGCCTTTCCGGCCGAACACTGGATGCACATCCGTACCACGAACCCGGTCGAGTCCACGTTCGCGACCGTCCGGCTCCGCACGAGGAAGACCAAGGGCGCGGGCAGCCGACTGGCCTGCTTGACGATGGTGTTCAAGCTGGCGATGGCCGCGCAGAAACAATGGAGAGCGCTGAACGGGTCTCAGCTAATCGCCGAGGTCATCGACGGGGTGCCCTTCGTCGACGGCGTGAGACAGAAAGCCGCCTGACGCCTTATACACAACATTTGCCTATATCTCGCTCGACAGCGTCCTCGAGTACATGGCGACCCATCACATCGGAAGCGCACTGGTGACGAAGGGCAAGAAGCTCGCCGGGATTCTCACGTCAAGCGACGCCTGTCGGCTACTGTGTCAGTACCTGCGGGCGCGGTCCCCGCGGGGTCCCGGCGACGACGTCGCGTAACCGACGGTGACACCCTCTGATCGATGATCGTCGACCTTCTGCTGCTCTTGCTCGGACTCGGGCTGCTGCTCGGTGGTGGGGAAGCCATTCTGCGCGGTGCTTCGGGGTTGGCGCGTGGGCTGGGCGTGTCACAGTTGGCCATCGGGCTGACCGTCGTTGCCTTCGGCACGAGCGCACCGGAGTTGGCGGTCAACGGCCTCGCGGCCTGGCGTGACCGGGGCGGCATCAGCTTTGGCAACATCGTCGGCTCAAACATGGCCAACATTGGCCTGATCGTTGGAGTCGCCGCCTGCATTCGGCCGATTTTCATGGAGCGCGTGTTGATCTTCAGAGAGCTGCCGATGATGCTACTGGCGACAGCGGTCGCGATCGTGATGGCGTCCGACGACTGGCTCAGCATCGGTTCGAATATGTACGACCGCGCCGATGGCATCCTGCTCCTGATGTTGTTCGGCGTCTTTCTGTACTACACGGTTGGCGACTTCTTGGCTCGTCGCACCAAGGAGGTTCTGGATGCCAGGCGGGCCGTGGGCGCCCAGGAAGCGCGAACGCCGCTGAAAGCCTTGTTGCGCGACTCGGCCCTCACCGTGTTGGGTCTCGCGTTGCTCGTTGGTGGTGCGCACCTGAGCGTGGAGTCGGCCGCCAGTGTGGCGCGGGTGCTTGGGATTCCCGACGTGATTATTGGCCTCACCGTCCTCGCGGTGGGAACCAGCCTACCTGAGCTGGTCGCGTCCATCATGGCCAGCGTGCGGGGGCAGGTCGAGCTGGCCATCGGGAACGTGGTCGGTTCCAACATCTTCAACCTACTGCTTGTAGCGGGTGCGACCGCGACGGTGCGGCCGATTTCGGTGCCGCAGATCGGCGGCACCGACCTAATGATGCTGGCGTTTCTATCGCTCGCGTTGCTGGGGATGTCGCTCACGCAGCGGCGGCAGATCGTACGCACCGAGGCCATCGTCCTGCTGTTGATGTACTTCGGCTACTTGATCTGGCGCGCCGGGTTCGCAACGGTGGCATGACGTCCTCGCGACGCGCGGCCGTCATTGCGCTCTGTGTCGTCGCTCTTGGAATCGTCTGGTTCTTTTGGCCTGATGACCCGCGTCCGAGTCGTCCCACCGCCGGCGAGCACATCATCGCGTTCGGCGACAGCCTCGTAGAGGGCGTTGGATCGAGCGTTGGCCGAGATTTCGTCTCGTTGCTCTCACGGCGTCTCGGGGTACGCATCATCAATGCTGGCCGCCGAGGTGACACGACGGCCTCGGCCCTCGCAAGGCTCGATGAGGCGGTGCTGCTCGAAGCCCAAGGGTTGTCATCGTGCTGCTCGGTGGTAACGACATCCTGCGGCGCGTCCCTAAGGAGACGACGTTTGAGAACCTCAAGTCGATCGTGCGACGAATCCGCGGTCAGGGCGCCGCGGTAGTGCTCGTGGGCGTCAGGGTTGGGCTGTTCACAGACAACTACGGCGTGGAGTATGAAAGGCTGGCGCGCCGAACGTCGGCGGCCGTCGTGCCCGACATCCTCGACGGCATTCTCGGACACGTGGACCGAATGAGCGACAGTGTGCATCCGAACGACCAGGGATATGAGCTGATCGCGGACCGTCTGGAGCCAGTCGTGCGCGGCTTGTTTCAGACGGAGCCCGCCGATCTCGAATAGGAAAGCCCCGATCCCGTTCGGCGCTCTTTGCGTCGGTCTACGCCGTAGGACCAATCGTCAAGCCGCAGATTCAACGCGGCCAAGCCCGTTGCGCCCAACATCGCCCGGCAGGTCTGGCGGTGACGTGCGGATCGGCCGAAACCGTAGAAGACGAATGGCTGATTCCTCCACGCCCAATTGGCGCCATCGTCTGCACGAGGTCGTCTTTGAGGCGGATACCCGGGCGGGCAAGATCTTCGACGTCGCCCTGATCCTGGCGATCGTCGCCAGCGTGATTGTAGTCATGCTCGACAGCGTGGCTGCCATGCGCCAGCAGTTTGGCCGTCAGCTCGACTTCGCCGAGTGGGTCTTCACCGCGCTGTTCACCCTAGAGTACGGCGCTCGGATCGCCAGCGTCGGGCGGCCCGCACGGCACGTGCGGAGCTTTTTCGGCGTCATCGATTTGGTCGCCATCCTGCCGACGTATCTCAGCTTGGTCTTCGCGGGCGCTGAGTCTCTGCTGCTGGTTCGGGTATTCCGGCTCATCCGGATCTTTCGAGTCTTCAAGCTTCGCCACTACCTGTCCGAAGCCAGCGTGCTCGAAAGCGCCATGCTCGCCAGCCGTCAGAAGATCACCGTCTTTCTGGTGGCGGTCATCTCCATCGCCCTGGTGATGGGGACGGTGATGTATCTGGTCGAAGGCGCGGCCGCCGGCTTCACAAGTATTCCGCGTGGCGTCTATTGGGCGATCGTCACGATGACGACCGTTGGCTACGGCAACATCGCACCCGAGACGCCGCTCGGACAGTTCGCGGCGGGATGCCTGATGATCCTCGGGTATGCCATCATTGCGGTGCCCACCGGGATCGTGTCGGTCGAGATCGCTCAACAGGTGAGAGGTCACGCCGTGTCGACCCAGGCCTGTCTCGAGTGCGCGGCTGAGGGGCACGATGCCGATGCCCAGTACTGCAAGTATTGCGGCGCCAATCTCGAGGTGTATCAGCCCGGGAAGTGACGGGCCAGCCGTCGTCACCCGACAAGAAGCGCAACGGCGGCGATTCCCACCATCATGAAGATCACGGCCAGCTTGACGACGGCGCCCAGCAGGATGCCAAGCCACGTTCCCAACCCGACGCGACCCGCCTCACCGATGGGTTTACCTTTGGAGAACTCGCCGACGAACGCGCCGACGAACGGACCGATTACCACCCCCGGTAGTCCGAAGAACCACCCCGCCAGGGTTCCAGCGAGCGCTCCGACAACGGCTCGCCGGCTGGCTCCGACGCCTTTCGCTCCCACGGCTGTCGCGACCAGGTCGGTCGCATGAAAGATAACGGTGAGGACGACCAGTACCGTAATCGTGCCGGCACCGAGTCGTGCGAAGTCATCGAGCCAGGCCAGCCAAACGACGCCAGCGAGCACGAGCACGGCCCCCGGTAGACCCGGAATCACCGTACCTAGAATTCCGGTCAAGATGAGCATCACGGCGAGTATGGCGAAGACGACGGTCACTTCGGCCATTATGATGTCACCGTCCTCCGGTCGGCACGTCGTGCGACAGGCTCGGTCAGGTCAATCGCATGGGTAGGGAAGTCGAGCGCAAGTACCTCGTGATCGGACCCGAGTGGCGACAGGGCTCCGGCGTGTTGTACCGCCAGGGGTATCTCAGTGCCGCCAAGGAGCGAACGGTCCGCGTTCGCCGAGCCGGCGAGCGCGCGTATCTCACGATCAAGGGTGAGAGCGTCGGTGCGACCAGGTCGGAGTACGAGTACGAGATTCCGGTGCGGGACGCCGAAGAGATGCTGGCCCACCTCTGCGAGCGGCCGTTGATAGAGAAGCGGCGGCACCGCGTCGAACACGCCGGGCTGACCTGGGAGGTCGACGAGTTTCTCAACGAGAACGCCGGCTTAGTGCTTGCGGAGGTGGAACTTGAACACGAAGACCAGGCCGTTCAGCGGCCTGCGTGGGTCGGGAATGAAGTTACCGACGACCCTCGGTACTTCAACGCGAATCTCTCCCGCCACCCTTTCGGGGAGTGGTCATGACGCACCCGACCCCCCCGCGCCGCTATCAGAACGCACGGTCCTTTTCGTCGCTGATTTCGCCGACCAGTTCTTCGAGCACGTCCTCCAGGGTGACGAGACCGATGGTCGCCCCGTCACGTTGGACCACTGCGATGTGCGATCGGCGCAGTCGAAACTGAAGCAGGAGGTCGTCACAGCGTCGGTCGGCCTCGATGGTCAGCCCATTGCGCATGACCGAAGCCAGCGGCTCGTCTCCGTTCCCCCGGACCGCGGCCTCGAGAACGTCACGGGCCAGTACGTACGCTTTGAAGTCGTCAGGCGACCGTCCAAACACTGGGAATCGCGAGAAGCTCGATCCGACGATCTCAGCTGATGCCTCGCCGATCGTTGAAGCCAGGCGAAGGCTCGCGATCTGTCCACGTGGTGTCATGATGTCTGCCGCGGTGCGGTCGTTCAGGATGAAGGCCTTATGGACCAGGATGCCTTCATCGGGTTCGATATATCCGGCCCGTCGACCAAGGGTCGTGAGTGCTCGAATCTGCGTCTCGGTGCCGACGCGACGCCGTCCTCGCCTGAACACTCGAGAGAAGGCATCGAGCATCAGCACGAGCGGGTAGAGAGCGTAGGTCGCCGCGAGAATAGGGAATGCCGCGTAGCGACTGATATGGGGTGCGTAGTGGGTGCCGAGCGATTTCGGGATGATCTCCGAGAAGACGATGGTGCCAAGCGCCAGGATAACCGTCATCCACCCGATGGCCGCCGGCCCGTAGGCTGCGACAGCGGTCTGGCCGATGAGTATGGGCCCCAGCACATTGATCGTGTTCGTTACGATGACGATGACCACCACGGACTGGGTGATCCGAGTCGTGATTTGGCCGAGTGGCACCGCCCCCCAGAGCTTGTGGGCGATTGCTTCTTCGGTCTCGGCGCGGGACACACTGAGGACGGCAGCATCGACCATGGCGACCAGGCCGGAAAGAACGATGAAGGCAACGGTGAGTCCAATCAGTAGCAGCATGGTTCGTCAGGCTCTAGCCGAGGTTCGGTATTCTTATGACTCAAATGTTCAACGAGACTCCAGCTCGGTCGGTCGTCAAAGCGCTTTCGTGGCGGATTCTGGCGACGCTGACCACCGGACTGCTTGTGTGGGTGTTTACGGGGCGCTGGGATGTGGCATTTGCGGTCGGCGCGATGGAAATGTTGGCGAAGCTCCTGCTGTACTTCGTCCACGAGCGCATTTGGAATCGCCTCAGTTTCGGGCGGCTCGACGTGGGTGTGGCTCACGACTCGTAGCGCGCAACCGAGCCACCGCCATCGAGCCGTTTGCGCAGCTGCCCCCGCTCGTGCATGAGCAAGAGATCCTCCCAACTACCTGCTCGCCGTTGGCAAAGACCTGCGGAAGCGAGCGTGAGCGCGACAGTCGCCGCGCATACTCATCGCGGTGCTCGGTGCTCGCGACGTCGTACTCGTGATACTCGACGCCTTCCCGATCAAGCAGCGCCTTAGCCTTCGCGCAGTAGCCGCAGTTCGGCCCGGTGAAGATCTCAACCATGGATCAGTGGCCGACCTGGAGGATCGGGTTGAGTCCGCCAAAGACCGGCTCGAGTTCCACGCCGAGGGCATCGCCGAACTTACTGATGGCGATGTACTGGGTGATGACGTAAACGGCCTCCACGATTTGGGGGGCCGTGAAGTGCTTGTGAAGGCGGTCCCAGAGATCCTTGCTGAGGCGGTTGGCATCAATCCCGATCTGTGCGGTCAGATCCAGGAGCGCCTTCTCGGCGTCGGTGAAGTGCGGACTGTCCTTGTAATTGTCGTCGCCGATGTCGGCGATCTTCGCTTCGGCAATGCCAAGTCGCTTGGACAGGGTCTCGTGTTGGACGACGCAGTACTGGCAGTCGTTCCGGTGCGTGGCCTTGAGGATCAGGAGCTCCTTGGTCACCCAGGAGAGCTCGCCATCTTTAAGCATCGCCATGACCGATTCCGTGAACACACGGCCCAGCTCGGGCGTGTGTCCAAAGACCTTGAAGATGTTCAGCAGCATCTCGAAACGGTCGGTCGCGAGGTCGTAGAACTCTTTGCTTCGGTCGTCGGCTTGGTCGTATTCGACGTACGGAACAGGCATGGGGTTGACTCCTTCGGTCAGGGGGTGCTGCACGTATCGGGATCACCGGACGCTAGCCCACGTCTGAGCCATTCGACTCGCTGAGCTGAGGAGCCGTGCGTGAACGACTCTGGATGCACGCCACGTCCGGACATGCCCTGGATGCGGTCGTCTCCGATCGCCGCGGCGGCGCGGAGCCCCTCTTCGACGTCGCCCGGCTCCAATATCCCGCGCTGGCTTGCGCTGTGGCCCCACGTTCCGGCCAGGCAGTCGGCCTGCAGCTCCATCTGCACCGAAAGCTGGTTGCGGGCCTGCGGCTCGCGCTCTTGGGCGCGCCGGATTTCGTCGTTGATGCCCGTGAGAGTCTGGATGTGGTGGCCGATTTCGTGGGCGAGCACGTAAGCCTGTGCGAAGTCGCCAGGCGCGCCAAAGCGCTCTCTGAGCTGTGCGTAGAAACTCAGATCGACATAGACCTTCTGATCCCGAGGACAGTAGAAGGGCCCCATCTCGGCTTGCCCAAGGCCACACCCGGACCGTGTGGCGTCGCGGAACAACACAAGGGTGGAAGGTCGATACCCCGGCAACAGATCCGACCAGGTCTGCTGGAGATCGTCGAGCACGAACGAGACGAAGTCGACGAGCTCCTCCTCGTCCGGTGTGGTCTGGAGGGTATCGGCTCGGGGGCTAGGGGCGGGAGCGTAACCACTGTCGCTACCCGGCGGTCCAATTGCGCCGGTTAGCAACGGAAGTGGATTGATCCCGAGAAGCCAACTGACCGCGAGCACGGCGACGAAGCCGCCGAGACCGACACTGCCACGCACCACCCGCCGCGGCCGGCTCTGGGCCCTTCGGTCGTCAAGATAGCGACTGCGTCTTTGTCGTTGCCATCGCATGGGGTGCGTAGTGAGCCGTCATGATAGCAAACCGAGTGCGACGAACAGGGCGACGCTAAGAGTAGAATGAGTGCGCATCGGCAGCGGTCACCCAGTTCGCCGGCTACGGATGATGCCAAACGAATGGGGATTATATAGGAAAGTGGCGAAATAGCTTGACATATCGCCACTCTCATGTAAAATAAGGGCATGAGAAAGAAGGCTCCAGGCAAAGCGTTCCGCAAGGGAATATCCCTCAAGCAGATCATGCGGATGTTTCCAGACAACGCGACGGCGGAGCAATGGTTCATCGCGCAACGCTGGCCGAATGGCGTATGCTGCCCCGCGTGCGGGTCCGTGAACGTGCAGACCGGCTGCCAGCACAAGACGATGCCCTACCGCTGCCGGGAGAAGGAGTGCACGAAGAAGTTTAGCGTAAAGACAGGCACGATCATGGAAGGCTCAAAGATCGGCTATCAGGACTGGATCATCGCCACATTCCAGATGTTGACCAGCCTCAAGAGCGTGTCGAGCATGAAACTGCACCGCGACCTCGGCATCACGCAGAAGTCCGCGTGGTTCCTGACGCATCGGCTCCGAGCGGCGTTGTCGAAGGATGGCGCGATGTTTCACGGCCCGGTCGAAGTGGACGAAACGTACTTCGGCGGCAAACGCAGAAACATGAACAACGCGACGCGCAAGGCGCTCGCCGGAACCGGACGCGGGCCAGTCGGGAAGACCGCTGTGATCGGCGTGAAGGACCGGCGGACTAAGCGCGTCGCGGCCCGCGTCATCGCACAGACCGACGCCCCGACGTTGCAGGGCTTCGTCACCGCTCATGTCGAGCCGGAGGCCACGGTCTACACCGACGACGCCACCGCCTACGAGGGGATGCCGTTCAACCATGCGACCGTCAAGCACTCGCTCTCCGAGTACGTCAAGGGCGAGGTTCACACCAACGGGATTGAATCGCTGTGGTCGATGCTCAAACGAGCGCACACGGGCACGTTCCACAAGCTGAGCCCGAAGCATCTTGACCGTTACGTGCAGGAGTTCGCGGGCCGTCACAACGTCCGCGAGCAGGACACCATCGAGCAGATGGCGACCGTCGCGGACGGCATGGACGGCAAGCGACTCACCTACGACCGACTGATTGCCAAGAACGGGCTGGCGAGCGGGGCGCGGTCATGAGCGTCTCCGCAGCGGCGTTCCCTCTCTCCAGTGTGCCAGTCGTCAATGTCGCCACGGTCCCACAGCGGAGTCCACTTCGGTATCCGGGCGGGAAAACGTGGCTAATCCCGCACGTGCGGCGGTGGTTGGCTGAAATCCCATCTCCCGCCTGTCTGCTTGATCCGTTTGCGGGTGGCGGGATTGTGTCTCTCACGGCCGTCATGGAAAACCTCGTTGAACGCTCGGTGATGATCGATCTTGATCGAGACGTGGCGGCGTTCTGGCGGGCGGCACTCGAACACACGAGCGATCTTATTGCGCGAATCGACGGGTTCTCGCTCACCCGCACGTCGGTTAGACGGTTGTCATCAGCCCCGCTTAGTGATGTGGTGAGCCACGGCTTCAGAACGTTGGTACTGAACCGAACCAGGCGCGGGGGCGTTCTGGCCCCTGGAGCCTCCTTCACCAAGCGTGGGGAGAATGGCAACGGGATCTCGTCACGCTGGTACGCGTCCACACTCCAGAAACGACTCCAAGAGATTTCGACCTGCGCGGATCGCATCGCTTTCTATGAGGGTGACGGGATCAGGGCGATGGAAGTCCTTGCTCAAACACCGGGGATCGCGATGTTCGTCGATCCGCCGTACACAGCCGGGGGGAAACGTGCCGGATCGCGGCTCTACGCGCACAACGACGTGGACCACGAGCGGATCTTTCAGGTTCTCGCCGGATCTGAGGCCGAGTTCATGATGACCTATGACGACTCGCCAGAAGTGGTTGCGCTGATTCATAAGCACGGCTTCCACGCGGCGCATGTGGCCATGAAGAACGGCCATCACGACATCCTGCCGGAATTGATTATCACGAACCGCTGCCTTTTCACATGAGCCGCTACGGAATTAGCGAGTGGTATGGGCAGCCCTTCCTCGGACTGTCATCAGAACGCCGACGTGAGCTCGCGCAGATCGCCCTCGGGGAGGCTCCAGTGCCCGCCTGCCCCTTCCGACCCATGCCCTGCAACAAGAAGGGCGGGGTGTGCTCTATCCGCGCGTACACAGGCGCGGATGGCCTGATATTGGGTGGTGGCGAATCGGTCATCGTGTGCCCGGTGCGGTTCGAGCAAGATCGCGTGGTCCTCGTGTGGTTGGCCGACATCGTAGGGTTTGACCGCCGGACAGTACAGATGGCCAGAGAGGTGCCGTTCATGCGGAGCACGGACACTGGCAAACATGCGGGCAAGATCGATCTCGTTGTGGCGAGTGACGCAACCGCCCTTCGGTGGTTCGGCTTAGAGTTCCAGGCCGTCTACTTCTCAGGCGATGGGATGCATGGAGAGTTCGTCGCGCTTCGAGATCACGCGGGCGCGGCCCCGTATCCTGTTGGCAATCGTCGACCAGACTGGCGATCATCTGGCGCAAAGCGGCTGATGCCACAACTTCAGGTCAAGGGGCCAACGCTCAGGCGATGGCACTCCAAGATCACCGTGGCGGTTGACCGGCCATTTTTCGCGTCCTTGGGTGGCCCGTCCGAGAAACCTAGCCACGATTTAGATTCCGGAGACGTCATCTGGATGGTGCCAGAACTGGCCGACGGACACCTGACGCGCTGGCATTGGGAAGTCTTGACCTTGGAAGCCTCAAACGATAAGTTGCTCGCGGCTGAGACGTCCACGCGGCAAGAGTTCGAGGACGCGCTTCGCGCTAAACTGCACCCGATTGGAGGCACGCCCTGATGAAAAGACCGAAGCCAGCCCGCACGGTCGAAATTGTCCGCCAGTCCTATCAGCCGAGCAAGGCCGAGCTGGAGGCCGACAAGCGGATCAAGGGCGTCACGTTCAAGCAAGCGATTGCGGCGCTGGTACGGCCCGTGCGAATTCGGCGGGTGATGCCGCCGAAGAGCCGCTGAGAACTGTAGCAGAAATAGATCCGGTCAAGCACAAATCCATGTGGTTAGACCATTTTGGGGGAGGGAAGCCAATGGCCAGAAAGTCACCGTGGCATGCCGACGGAAGCGATGTCCATCACGAGTGTTCCAACTGCACCGAAGGAAACAACATTGAGCCTGAAAACAGGCGTTCTGGCACAGGAGGTAAACGTCTGTGCAAGACGTGTAAGGATCTGATCAAGAACAGTAAGTGCTAGCAGTCATTCTTCCGTGCCTCATCGTCAGGAGTGGCCTTCCGATAGAACGTCATCTCCCAGATGGGTCCGTCGAGTTCATCATCTGACACATGCCAGACTCGGCGGAGTTCACTGACGGGAAGTGGCCCAAAGGTCAACGCCACATAGACCGCAAGCAACCCCTGTGGATGCGTGCCGTGAAAGCGCACGGTCGGCTCAGGGAAGGAATGGCCAGGTCCTCCTTCGCAGGACTCATAGGTCTCAATGCCGTGCGCCTGGAGCACCTTCACAAAGGGTGCAACCCCGGCGTCATAGACCGCTGAGTCGGAGCTTTCGCCACTCTCCGATATAATCCCCAAACGAATACCGCGTTGCCTGTTCAAGCCGGCAGGGCATTCGAATTCATCATGGTGCAGAGGCGCTATCGTATCGGTGCGGTCCACGCGCTCATGAACGCGATTCCGACAACCCAGACTGCGTTCGACCGGGGATGGTCAAGCGCGGACGTCGCTCACTTGCTCGATGGGTCGCTCTATCTCGACCGGAGTCGGGGCACCGCCGACGATGCAGAGCTTGCGTCGCGAATCGACCGCCTGATCAAGTACAGCGCTGCGACTGGTGCTGAGGGAATCATCGTGACGGGGTCGTTCTTTGGCGAGGCGGTCAAGCAGGCGCGAGCCGGTATGGACATCTCGGTGATGACGTCGTTCGACGGCATCGTCGTACGGGCCCTTGGGCTCGCTCGGCCGCTACACGTGTTGGCGACTGCTCCCGACTCTGCCACGTTCTTGTCAGCGGAAATCGAGCGCGAGGCCGGGCGACGCTCTCAGCAGGTGTCGCTCTCGCACGGCGCGGTGCCGGGAGCGATGGACGCGTTGATTAGCGGCGATGTGGATAGCCACGATCGCCTCGTGCTTGAAGCAGTCGGCGCCGTTGACGCCGGCACGGCGATTCTCTTCGCGCAGTTCTCGATGGAGCGGATTCTTCCACGGAGCGCTGCGGCGCGCAGCGAGCCGGTCATCGGTCCAGCCAGCGAGGCGGTGGGGCGGTTGCGTCAGCTATTGGCTCCGGCCTAGGTGGGACGGGGTCAGGCGCGACGCGAGTGGTCTCGTCGAAGGTTGTCTCGCGGCTGACCCAACGTCGCCGCGATGTTGACTTCTTCGCCGGTTCAAATGGGGATGACCGGTTTTCTCGAGCGAATCTGACGGTGCCAGGCGGTGTCAATATTGCACGTGCCTGCACGAGGTAGCGCATGCTTTCAGACCAGGGTTGGCAGATGATCGCGATCGCGGGGCTGGTCCTCAGCGGTCTAGCGGGCGTAACGGCTGGTCCCTGGGCGGCCGTCGCATTCACCATGCTCTACGGCAGTGCGGTCCTGTCTATCCTCCGATTTCTTTAGGTTGGCGGTCTAGGGCTCGGATTCGATCTGGCCGACCTCGCTGATAGTCCACTCCCCGCGCGCTTTCGTGAGCAGGAACCGAAGGACGTAGGGTTCCGTCCACTCCGAGCTCCCGTCGCACAGGATTGGGACGGATGCCGTCGCGCTGGCCCGTCCGCACCCTGCGCCAAAACGGATCTGCTCGTTCTGGATGTCGGCGTGATACGGATCGTCGCACGTCGCAAAGGGTGCCGCGCTGGCTGCTCCCGGAGCGAACCTCAAGGCGCCCAGGGCCTCGCGTAGAGCCGGGAGCTCATCCGGGCAATCAGGGCTCGCCTGCAGCTCGTCGAGCGTGGCGAGTACTGACTCGTGGGGAGGTTGGAACGCCTCCAGCAGCGCCACCGCGTCCTCATGATTACCTGCTGACGCCAGTTCGAGCGCCTGCCTCGCTTGGCTCCTCGCGCTGGCGGCCCAGGTTCGGCGGATTTCGTCGCGGGCTCCGTCGACAAAGCCATGCTCGGGCTGGACGCTGTCGAGGAGCTCGAAAGCCGCCACGAACTCTCCGGACGCCGACAGGGCTTGCGCCCGGTCGGCCGCGTCGCGCGCTGCGCCATTCCACGCCGTTTCGATTTCGGCACGTGCCGACGCGACTCGGCGATCTCTGGACGGCAACGCATCGAGCCGTTGGAAGGCCTCCTCGAAGTTGGACGCTCCGGCGAGGCCAACAGCAGCGGCAATGGTCGGCTCAACAATGTCGGGTTCCGGTGCCGCAGGCGCAGGCGGTGTCAGTGGTGCGACGGCCACGCCCAGGAGCCCTTGCACGCCTTGGGTGATCGGTACGAGCGAGCGAACTGGTGCGCTCGGAGCCGCGTCGGTTGGCGGTGCCGGGGACGGCCGCGTTGGAGGGGGCGACACCGGCGTCGACGGTGAAGGCGCCGCGCTCACGAAAAGCCAAACGACGACCGCCCCCCCGCGACCACGCCGGCTCCGATTCGGACCCGCGTATCAGCCGCAGCCTGCCGCACCCATGCGGCAGATCCGGAGGCGTATGCGCGCAGTCGCTGCTGTGCCTGGACGACACGTTGTTGGCGTTTGAGCCGGGCTTCGCGTCTCCTACGGTCGGCCTCGGCCCGTCTCTCGGCCTGACGCTCCTCCGTTTCCGTGACAAGCGCTTGGATGCGAATGGCTTGCGTCGCCGTCGCCGTATCACGGTCGATGTCGCGCAGCGCCGCACGCGCATCGTTGAGTGCTCCGGATCGAAGCGCCGCCTCGGCACTGGCCAGGGACTGGCTGACCTGTTCCTGCTTCGCGAGTCGCTGGGCACGGGCGGCCTCTTCGCGCGCGTGTTCCTCCGCCTCTGCCTCCGCCTCGATGGCTGCGCGTCGTGTGGCGGCCTCAGCCTGCGTCTCATCGTCATCCGGCGCGAGGGCTACCGCCGCGTCCACCATCGCGAGCGCCCCGGGGAAGTCCTTGGCAGCCTGTCGTCGGCCCGCCTCGGACAAGTACTCCGCGACCTCGCGACGACGGCGAGCTGCGACCTGGCCCTTCTCAACCTGCTCGACGAGGACCGCGAGCTCGGGTGTATTCGGGGCTCGTGTCTCTAGGTCGCGAAGGCGCGCGGCCGCGTCGTCCCAGCGCCCGTCCGCGACCTCATCGTCGACCGCGGCTCGCTGATTGGCGATCCATCGTTCGGTCTCACTCGGACCCGCCTCGGCTGCCTCGCGTTCGAGCCTGAGCTTTTCCTGCCGCAGCTCCGCCAATGTCGCGGCTACGATCGGGAGCGCCGAGCCCAGGTCTTCGAGCCTCTGAATCGCGGCAGGGTGGTCGCCCTCGCCGAACTCGCGCCGAGCTTGGGCTACCGCTTGCCGAGTGTGTCTTTCAGCCGCCTCGTTGCGGCGGCGCTCCTCCGCGGCGGTCAGAGCCTGCCGCTTCAGGATCAGCGCGTCCGAGTGGGTGGGCTCGTAGGCAAGGGCCTCGCTCGCCGCGCGCAGTGCCTTCTCCGGGTTCCCGGCGGCCAAGCCCTCGCGAGCCTCGCGGAGGGCGCGCTCGATGAGAAGCGCCCGCTCGCGCGCCCGCGAGCGCTGTTCGACCGCCCCCAAGACGCGCTGCCTAAGCTCGCGAGCCGCCGCGGACCCGGGCTGAAGGTCGAGCGCGTCGTCGACGAGGCGAAGCGCCTCCGTCAGGGCATCGGCGCCGAGTTTGGCCTGCGACTCTTCAAGGTCCGTCTGGAACTGATGGGCATCTCTGGCGCTATGAACTTTTTCGAGCAGCCTCACCACCTGGGTGTCTTCTTCGTCGAGAAGCGAGGCCTCTTCGGCCGCTGACTGAGCCGTCGCCATGTCGCCGTTGACGAGGGCCGTCTCTGCCGCCTCGACGTGTCGCGCGACCTTGGCTTTTCGTAGCTCCCGAAGCCGTGTGCGATCCGTGTCCGCTCGGTCTCTTGCGCTACGAAGTGGCGGCGCAGCGGTCGGCTCAGCCGACGGTATCGGCGTTGGCAGCGCCGTTTCCTGGTCCCCGACGTCGAGCTGTTTGCGGAAATCGGCCAGGTCGTCTCTCAGCGAGCGGAGGTTCTGGTACCGCTGGACCGGGTCGCGGGCCAGCGCCCGCCCAACGATGGTGTCGAGCTGGGGCGCGAGGCCGCGGTCAACCTGTGTGACGGGTTCCGGCGACTTCTCGAGGATGGCGGGTAAGACCACCTGCCATTCCTTCCCCGGAAACGCCTGCCGATAGGCCAGCATTTCGTAGATGACGGCTCCGACCGCAAAGATGTCGCTCCGTCGGTCGACTGGCTTTCCCGACGCCTGCTCGGGCGACATGTAGTTGGGCGTGCCCATTATGGTACCGACGTCGGTCAGTCCCGAATCGCCGACGCCGCGCGCGATTCCGAAGTCGAGAATCTTCAGACCCTCGGCCTCGTTCGTCACCATGAGGTTCGCCGGCTTTATGTCTCGGTGTACCAATCCCGCGCGATGCGCGTACTCCAGGCCATCGCACAGGTCCTCCATCAAGCTGATCTTCTGCGTCAAAGGCACCGGGGCGCGGCGGCGGATGACATCGCTCAGCGTCTCCCCCTTCACGTATTCCATCGCGATGAACGGCTGGCCATCGTGCTCGCCAACGTCATAGACCGTGACGATGTGGGGATGCTGGAGTCGTCCGGCCGAGCGCGCCTCGCGTAGGAACCGCGCGCGCATCTCGTCGCTGTCGATGCGGAGGAGTTTCAGCGCGACGAGCCGGTCGATCGCCGGGTCCAGCGCCAGATAGAGCGAGCCCATCCCTCCCTGACCAATCCGCTGGCGGATCTCGTATCGGCCGATGGAGGGGGGCAGCGATGGCATTGGCGCATGCGATCCTAATGACGGGCCAGACCCATTTTTGGGTACTGACACCCACAAGTACCGGAAAGATATACTGCGGGCACCAGGCAGGCAACCGGCCGCGTAGCCCACAAGGAAAACGGAGCGTTTCCTATGAACGAACGGACCGTCGGATTCATCGGACTTGGCCGGATGGGCTTCGGAATGGCCAGCAACCTCCTGAAGGCCGATATCCCGCTGGTGGTATCCGACCTGGATGCTCAGCCCGTTCACACGCTCGTCGAGAACGGCGCCAAGGCAGCAGGGGATCCCGCTGAGCTGGCTGACCGCGTTGAGCTCCTGTTCCTGTGTGTGCCGTCTGACGCCGAATCCGAGAACGTGCTGTTTGGTGAGCGCGGGGTGGCTCACAGCCAGGACGGGCCGGTGGTGGTCGACGCGACGACCATGAATCACGGCGCGGCGCTGCGGCTGTCGGAGCGATCGAAGCACGCTGGCCTTGCCTACAGCGACTGCCCGGTCTCGGGGATGCCGTTTCGCGCCGAGAACGGCACGCTCACGATGATGTTTGGGGGCAGTCCCGAGATGTTCGCCCTCGCGAAACCCTATCTCGGCATCATGGGCGAGTTCATCGTCCATTGTGGCGATGTTGGCATGGGACAGCTGATGAAGGCGGTCAACAACATCGTCTACGACGTGAACATCGCGGCGTTCTGCGAGGTCATGCCGTTGGCGGTGAAGGCCGGGTTGGAACCGGAAAAGCTGGCGAAGGTACTCACGACGGCAAGCGCACGCAGTTTCGCGAGCGAGTACTTCGTTCCACGAATCCTCGAACGACGGTTTGACGGCGACTTCTCGCTGCGGGCGGCGCACAAGGACATCGTGAATATTCAGGAGGTGGCCGCACGCCTGGACACGTCGCTGCCCGTCGTGGAAACCATGATCTCGACCTACGAGCGAGCCATCGAGATGGGCTTCGGTGACCAGCCGAAGAGCGCAATGGTGAAGGTCTACGAAGAGCGGCTCGGGCAGGAAGTGCGATCGACCACGCCGGAGTCATAAGCACGGTTCCGGTCTGGTTGGTGCGGGGAGGGGCGGATGGGCCGAAGAGGTCGAGGACGTTCAGTCTGCGTGACGGGGTTGATCACACTGGTCGGGTTATCAGCAGGTGTGACTTCCAGCAACGCGCAGACCCCGGCAGAGAGCGCGGAGACGTTGGTCACGCCGTGGGGCGATCCCGACTTCCGTGGAATCTGGGACAACCGCACCATCACACCGCTAGAGAGGCCGGAGGAGTTCTCAGATAAGGCGGTGCTGACGCCTGAGGAGGCGGCGGCCTATGAGGCCACGACCGCTGAGAACCGCGTCACTGACCGGTCGCACTGGGACCGCGGCACGCGGGTCGTTGGAGATCGCCGCACGTCGCTGGTGGTCGATCCTCCAGATGGACGGGTGCCGCTGATGACCGCCGACGGACGTCGAAGACTGGTGTTCTCGCAAGACCAGGGCGTGAACGGACCGGAAGAACGAAACCCGTCTGAGCGGTGCATTACCCGGCCGGTGCCGCGCTTGCCTGGGCTGTACAACAACAACTTTCAGATTTTCCAGGCGCCAGGCTACGTCGCGATCCTCATGGAGATGATTCATCACGCACGCATCATTCCGCTGGACGAGCGGCCCCCGCTGGCCTCGCACGTCCGACAGTGGCACGGTGACTCTCGCGGGCACTGGGATGGGCGAACGCTCGTTGTCGAAACGACCAACTTCAACACCACGACGAAGTTCCGAGGATCTGCTGAGAACCTACACCTGGTCGAGCGTTTCACGCGTGTCGACGGCAATACCATCGACTACAGTTTCACGGTCGATGACCCGACGACCTGGACCCGGTCTTGGACCGCGCGCGTTCCGTTGAAACGGAACGATGGACCGTTGTACGAGTTCGCGTGTCATGAGGGGAACGACGGCATGACGGGGCTGCTCGAAGTCACTCGCCATGTTGAAAACGTCGAGCGGTCCAAGGCTGCGGGGGCCGACGCGGAGTCAGTTCCGGGCCGGTAGCGCGAACACGAATAGATTGCTGCCGGAGCTCGGACGAAGCTCCGGCGTCAGGCGGAGATGGACCGTCGCGCCGATACCGGTATTGACCGCGACGAACTGGCGTCCGGCGACCGCATAGCTGATCGGATAGCCGACGACTGGTGACCCGAGGTTGATGTCCCACAACACCTGACCGGTTTGGTGGTCGAACGCCCGAAACCGACCATTCACATCCCCGCCAAAGACCAGCCCGCCGCCGGTGGTCATGACCGACTGAGTGGCGGCCCGTTGCTCGTACAGCCAGCTTGTTTCGCCGGTTTCCACCGATATTGCGCGTAGGGCGCCGAGGTGGTCGGTTCCTGGCGCGATCTGGTGGCGCATTGCCAGCGCATAGTGGGGATGTGACGCGTCGTCGGAAACGGAGGCGAGCATACGAGAGCAGTCATTCCGCAGGGGGAAGTACATCGTGTGCGTCAGCGGGCTGTAGGCACCGGCCATCCAGTCCTTGCCCCGGAACGGACAGGTCAGCACCTGCTGGCCGAGGGCGCCGAAGACGACCTCGGAGTTCTCGGTGACCGCGCCCGTGGCACCGTCGATGTGGGTAATCACGTTCTGGGTAACGGTCGGGGTGGCCCACAGGAACTCACCGGTCTCGCGGTCGAGGGTATAGACGATGCCGGTCTTCCCCGGGATGCCGGTGATGACCTTTCGCAGGCTGCCCGGCTCGATCCGCGGGTTGATCCAGCTCACCGCCGTCGGGTTCGGTGCGACGACGGTGTCGACGAGAAGACGCTCGAAGGGGTGGTCGAGGTCCCAGTGGTCGTTCAGGTGCTGGTAGTACCACCGGATCTCGCCGGTGTCGGCATCGAGTGCGAGCGTGCAGTTGTGGTACAGATGCTTCTGATCCGGGCCGGCCAGTAGGAACTTCGGGGCTGGCGACGTGACGGACGTACCGATGTAGATCAGATTCAGTTCGGGGTCAAAGCTCGGCACCATCCATGTACCGACATGCTTCCGCTCCGCGTACGGCACATCGCCCCAGGTTTCGTCACCAGGCTCGCCCGGGGCCGGCATCGTCCGCCGTCGCCAGAGCTCCTCACCGGTTCTGGCGTCATGGGCCGTAATCACGCACGCGTCCGGCCCGCCGCGCGGTCGGACGTTCGATGAAAACCCGTTCGCCGCGAACCCTGCGCGCTGGCGAGCCCCTGATTGGTAGCAGCTGCGGCCGGAGATCACCTTGCCGTTCGCGATAATCGGCCCTGAGCTTTGCGTGGCTGGGTTGAACCGGTAGTCGAGCACCTGGGTTTCCCACTCGAGCGTGCCGGTCTCGGCGTCGAGCGCAAACACGTAGTCGTCCACGCTGGTATTGATGATGAGCCGGTCGTAGATCGCGAGGTTACGGTTGTTGCGGCCGTTGCCGCCGACGTAGTCGTAGATGTCGTCGGGCAGGTTGCGTCGGTAGTCCCACTTCAGATTGCCCGAGACCGCATCGATTGCCTGAATGACGCCGTCAGTTTGGGGCACGTAGAGCACGCCGCCGTACGCCAAGGGCGTAGCCTCCTGGGTGCCGGGCGTGAGCGCCCGGGTCCACACCATCCGAAGCGTTTCGACGTTCTCACGAGTGACCTGGTCGAGCGGGCTGTAGCCCCAGCCGTCGAGTGTCCGGCGCCACATGAGCCAATCGCCGGGTGCGGGGTTCTGCAGGATGGCATCGGTAATCGGTGCGACGCGGTGCGCGGGCGTGGTTTGAGGCTTTTCGGTAGCCTTGGACCGGGTGCCAGACACGAACAAGGCGACCGAAAGACCAAGGACGACCGCAGCGATAAAACGTAGTAAAGACACGCCTTTGATGCCCAACCGGCGCGTGGACTGTGGCCTGGGCAGGATGGGTGCAAGGATTATAGGTGCCAGTCGGTTCGCATGGCGCGGCGGACTCGACATAATCGCGTGACGGCAGTATTCTCGAACGACGGTGGGGGGCAAGGCGGCCACGACGTCGGTTTCACGACGCGCGATGTTGCAATGCGGCGCCGCACTTTTTGGCTTGCCGCGGCCGCTGTGGGCTTCGCCAGAGGGCGGGTTTCATGACCTCGCACGTCCAGTAACGGTCGCACTCACCGACGTAGGCGAGCCGTGGCAGTCGGTAGAGTTCGACGCCTGGACCGTCGACGCGACAGGCAACGACCTGCTCCTCAAGGGGCTGCTGGTGCGGACCCGTCGAACTGACCAACCTGCCGAGGGATTGGCGGCGTATTGCTTAGCGTGTCCGCACGAGTTTTGTTACGTGGGCCTCGTCGAGGAGTCTGGCGCGGCCGAGCTCGATGTGGAAGCACCGGGGCATCCGCTGCTCGTCTGCGCGTGCCATTTCAGCGCGTTTGACCCCGCCGGTGACGGAGCGCGTCTCGGTGGGCCGACGCCGCGCGGGCTGTATCGGTTTCGGATCGAAGTCACAGGTACACTCGTTCACGTCACACAGGTGGAAGAGGCAGTGATCCAGTTCTTGTCGTGACACGCGTTTGACCAAGGAGGCTTGATGAAGACTCGAACCCTCTTCGCAATCGTCGTCGTACTGGCCGTATCGACCGTAATGGGTACCGTGACCGCGGAGAACGGACAGAAGCAGAAGCTCTACGTGTTGAGTAGCGCGGGCGACGACGCCATCATCATAGACCCCGCGACGAACAAGATCACCGGGTCGCTCAAGGTTGGTGGTCTACCGCATGGTATTGCCATCCCTGAGAGCCAAGACGTCGTGTACTTCGTGACCGAAGCCGACAACAAGATCGTCGTCGTCGATCCGGTCACCGACGAGATCCTTGGCAAGTATCCGGTTGGCGACACTCCGAACGAGCCTGACATCACACCGGATGGGCGGTTCGTGTATATCCCGGCGCGCAACGAAGGGGTGTACGAGGTGTTCGACACCGAGAAGAAGGAGATCGTGGCGCGGATTCGGACCAAAGGACTGCCGCACAATGCCGTCGCGTCACCTGACGGGCGGTTCATGTACCTGTCTCCGCAGGCCGACAACGATCTCATCTACGTCGCCGACACGAAGACGCATACGGTCCATGCGACGATCAATACCGAACATGCACCGCGGCCGATTGCCATTAGTCCTGACGGCAAGTGGCTCTACGTCAACACCAACGAGCTGCTCGGCTTCAAGGTGCTCGATCTGGAGAAGAACACCGTCGCGTCGACCGCGTACTACGGACTGACCGACAAGGAGAAGGCCGAGCGGAGCCGGTCGCACGGTGTTGTCGCGACCCCAGATGGCAAGGAAGTGTGGGCTTCCGACGTGAATCACGAGCTGGTGTTCGTCTTCGATGTGACGCAGAACCCACCGAAGCAGATCGCCAGGTTCGAAAACCCTGGTGATCCCTACTGGCTGACAGTGACGCCCGACGGCAAGACGGTGTACGTCGCCAGTGCAACCGACGACACGGTAACGGCGTACGATGTCGCCTCTAAGACGCAGGCTGCGGTCATTCACTTGCCGAAGGGCAAGGCGCCCAAGCGGATGCAGATCGTTACGCTTCCGGCGAGCGCGTCCGGCCAGTAGTAGGCAGACGGACCGCCGTCGCCACTTCGACAGCGACCGGTTCGGAGCGCTACCGATCCGCCGCCGCCGCAACTTCGTAGTGTCCGGTTGCAGGCGGGACGTTGCTGTAGACCACCGTCCACCGGCTGTCCTCGATCGCGTAGCTCTTGTATCCGGTGCCGTCGCGGCTGCTCCGTGCCGCCCATTGGGCAAGGTTGGCGGTCGAACGGACCTTCGCGACGTAGTCTCGGGTTTCCGGGTACGGCGGAATGTTGTAGCCGTAGCGGACGACCGCCTCCGGGCCGGCGTTGTAGGCTGCCAGTGCGAGCTCTTCGTTGCCGGAGAAGCGCGTCAGCAGTTGCTTCAGGTACGAGACACCGCCGCGGACGTTCTCTGCCGGGTCGTACGGGTTGCCGACGCGCAACGTGGCCGCGGTGCCAGGCATCAGTTGCATAAGGCCCATCGCGCCCACTGGCGATTGTGCGTTGGGGTTGAAGCCCGACTCGACCTGGATGACCGCACGTACGAGCTCCGGACGAATCGCCGTGCGAGTTGCGTGTTGTTCGATGAGTGGGTCGTATTGGCTGGGAGCAGGCGGCGTCACGTCACGATGGACCGTGCGAATGCCGGTCGGACGCTCGCTACTGGGTGCGTCGGAGCCAACCCTGAGGCGCGGCGCCGATGGGACGTCGCGATGCGATTCGGACCGGGCGAAGATTTCAGGTGCCAGGCGGTCGACGCGTGCGATACCGATGAGGAGACCGACGAGTACCAGCTGGGCGATCAGCTTGATCATGATAGTTTGGGCGTTTCGGGCCTGCTGTCGCAATCGTCACCAAGGGTCGAGGCCTTGAGCCGCGGATGAGAAACAAACATGGCGGAGCTTGACGAAGGTGCCCGGATGATTGGCGAGGCAGAGCAGGCGACCTCCGCCGGAGATCACCAGGCAGCGGAGCGCGCGCTTCGCCGGGCCCTCATGCTGCAGGAAGCGCACTATGGCCTGGTCCACGCGGAGGTCGCGAGTACGCTTGACCACCTCGGCGTCGTATGTGGCGTGTTGGGCCGACCTGACGAAGCCGAGTACTTACATCGTCGTGCGCTGGGCATCGCGAAATGAACGGTCGGGGCGGATCATCCCTACGCAGCCTCAAGTCTGCGTAACCTGTCGAACCTCTACGCCGCCCAGGGGAAGCCCGACAAGCTGGCCTCCGTCGTGGGCGGCCGCTCGCGCAAGCGTGCGCTTCCAGACATTGACGTCGACCAGGAGAACCCGCTCGAGGTTGCCGATGCCGCCGCGCCCGTCCAACCGCCGCTCCTAGAGCCACCCGAGCCGGCTGCCGCGGTGTTGCCAGACACGGCCAGCGGTGCACCGCCGTCGCTTGCTCGGATGAGCGGTCGCGCGGCCGCGCTTGTCTTTGGCGGCAGCGTAGCGTTGCTCACGACACTCTGGTTCCTGATCGGAGGCACTGGCGGAGACGGCGCAGAGCGTGACCCATCACCGGGGGTCGCTGCTGCCGCCGCAGCGGTGCCGGCCGTCGACTCCGCGAACGGGGCGTCTGATCTTCCCGAGGTCGACCTGTCGACACCGGTCTCTGCCGGGCCGGCGGATCAGACGCAAGAGCTACCGCGCGCGCTGCAAATCTCTGCCATCGTCGCTCATGCGGAGGTCTGTAGCGACCTGGTGACGCGCGACGGTGCTGGCGCGCGGCTGCCAGCATGGCGATGTGATCCGGTCGTCGACGGCGTCTCTCCGGGCCGGCTCTTCTTCTACACCCGCATCCGGTCCCGGACGAGAACAACCATCGAGCATCGGTGGTATCGGGCGGGGGCGCTCGATCAAGTCGTCGCCCTCGACATCGCTGCCAATGACGGGCCTGGATATCGCACATATAGCACGCGCAGCGTGACGACCCAGGACGGCGGTGAGTGGCGAGTCGAGGCGCGGTCGACCGACGGCGAGCGGTTGTACGTTGAAGACTTCGTCGTGCCCTAGTCCGAACGCCGACGGAGCACGAGGGCAACGCCGACCACAACGAGCCCCGACGCGAGTGCAAACTGCCAGTCAAGCCGCTCGCCACCCAAGAGCGCCGACACAGCCGTGGCGATAAGTGGCTGCAGGAAGATGAAGAAGCTCACGACCGACGAGTCAGTGTGGCGCAGCGCGAACGCGTTCAACGCGTACGCTCCTACGGTGGCACCGACCACGGTGTAGCCCATCGCGCCCCACGCCCACCAAGGCAGCGCAAACCAATCCACCCCGGGGATGCGCCAGCCCGTCACCGCGAGAATGCCGATCGTGCCGAAAGCAAACAACACGGCAGTGCCGGAGTACGGGTGGATCCGCCGATAGAGGGGGCGGGATAGCACAAGGAAGCAACCGAACGACAGGGCGTTCACGAATGTGATCGCGTTGCCCGTGCGCCAATCGGTCTCGAGATCGCCGCCGAGCATGACCGCCAGACCGCCTGCCGCCACTGCGACCCCGCACCCACGCGCAAGATTCGGGCGCTCGAATCCCAGCAGCCAGGCGAAGCCGAGCGCGGTCACCGGAATGGTGATGTTGATCAAGGCAGAGTAGCCAGGTGTGGTGAAGCTCAGTCCAATCGAGAACGAGAGTTGGTTGATGACCACGCCGAGCACTGCCGCGCCCGCCAGTCCCCAGAGGTCACGCCGTGCGTGAGGGAAAGGACAGCCGAAGCCACGCGCTGTCACAAGGAGGATCATCGTGGCGCAGACCGCACGCACAGCGGCCCACGCACCTGGATCGAGGCCGGCGCTGAAGGCCGATTTGATGAGGGGATAGTGCAGACCGAACAGGACCTGCACAGCCAGGAGCGCGCCGATGACCGTCTTTTGGGACGGCGCCGAGGTCCGCGTCATGAGCACTGCGGGATTTCTCGTTGCCCGACGAGAAATACCCCTCCATCGACCGATGTCGCCGGCCGCGATGCCGTTTGGCAGCGCGCTGCATCGCTACCGGCGCGGCACGTCGCTTGCGTCGTTGAAGCCGCGTCGACCCTTATGACCACGGAGGCATCGTGAACGCAAAAGTGCATGAGCTCATGACCGAAACCGTTGTGACGATCGACCGGCACGCCCTCATCGGTGACGCTCGGCGACTCCTTGAAGAGCATGGCATTGGAGCCGTTCCGTCCGAGTCGAAGCGCAAGGGATCGAAGCGACGCTAGACCCGCGCCTAGCCACCACCCTCGGCCAATCGTCGGTGTAGCGTCCGGAAGGCCCAGGCGGCGAACATCAGGACAACGACCCCGAATGCACCTAAGACCAGGGTGCGACCTTCCAAGAAGCTGACCCCAAGGAAGACGGTTGCCGCCGCGTACGGTAGCTCGGCCAAGACCAACGCGAGTAGGTACTTTGCGAAGCGGTAGCGAACCATCCCAAGCACGTACCCTGGGATTTCGGAAGGCAAGCCGAGCTGAAACAGCAGAACTAGGCCGAACGGCGCGGCCTGAGAAACCCGGTCGGCGTAGGCCAACGCATGGCCCGAGCTTAGGGTCGCGACGACGTGTCGGCCAAGAAAGCGTCCCACCGCGTAGGCGACCGCGCCTCCGAGTGTCCAGCCCAGCCACAGCAGTCCGAACGTCGCCCACTCGTTCCATGTGACAACGGCGATCGGCACCAAGACCGCAGTCGAGAAGAACGCGATCATGGCCGCCGCGGCGGATAGCACGACGAACAACGCGGCGCCCGACGTCGGATGGGCCGCGATGACGTCGCCGGCGGCCGTGAGTGCTCACAGGAGCTGGCCGTGAACGGGGCCCGACGTGACGACGACGGCCAGTCCCAGGCAAAGCAACGCCAAGAGGCCGGTGCGGCCTCGGGCGGGGAAGAACCTCACAAGCGCGGCTGCGCGAAAGCTCGTGCCGGCGGTCGGCGAGCTACTTGTGCACCATCAACGACGCGCTTGCCGCCATCTGGCCCCACTCGAAACCGAGCTGCCCGTCGCCGATCGAGATCTCCAGCTGCTCTGCGGGCGGGTTGAGGTCGCTGACGTCCATCGCGACATGCGCGAAGTCATGATCGGAGTTGTAGGCGGTACCCCACTGACCGGTTTCGCTGTTGACCACGAGGTGAAACTCGTTGTTCATGTGCTGGGTCCACAGTGTGTACTCACCAGCGGGAACATGAGTGCCACCGATCATCAGGTCGGTGTCGGTGACCAGTGTGGTCGCCTCGTCGGCCCCCAGGCGCCACACGCGGTCACTCATCGGCTCGACGCTGTCGCCCACGACGCGCTCCTTGAGGTAGGGTCGGCCGTATGTGATCGAGATGTTGGCATCATCGACCATCCACGTCACCTCGACATGCGGACTGCCACCGGCCCCCGGATGCACTTCGGTCGCCGTTCCCCCTCCTAGCGGAAAACCTGCCGCGGTGTCGGGTGCCGGTTCCTCGGCCATCGGTTCGTCGGCCGGCTCGTCGTGGGACATGTCGCCCCCTCCGCACGCCGCGCCCGCCATGACGAGGGCGAATACTGCCAAGACGCTAAATAGTCCACGGATCTGCATGGATAGGGCTCTCCTTTTGACGCCGACTATAGCAGAAGAGACCGCGAGGCCAGCAGGGCGGAGGCCCAGCGGTTATAGGACGCTCTTGCCGAGCGCAGACTGGACGAGCTCGACCCCGAGCTGAGCGGTCATGTTGCGCGTGTCGAGGATCGGGTTGGCTTCCACGACATCGAGCGCGAGGAGCGAGCGGCTGTCCGAGATGACCTCCATCAGCGTATGTGCCTCTCGGTAGTTGAGGCCCCCCTTGACCGGCGTACCGACGCCGGGCGCGATGGACGGATCGCAAACGTCCAGGTCGAACGACACATGTATTCCGGAGGTTCCGCGACTCGCGATGTCCACCGCCTTAGCCGCCACCGCGGCGAGCCCTTCCTGGTCGATTTCCTTCATCGTGAATACCCGAATGCCCGACTGCAGGACCCGGTCCTTCTCAGCGGGATCGAGATCTCGAACGCCCAGCAGGACGGTGCACGACGGATCGACCTTTGGGGACTCAAGACCGAGCTGAGACAGCTCGGCGGGTTCTGGACCCAGTAACGCGGCGAGGGGCATGCCGTGGACGTTACCCGAGGGGGTAGTGCTCGGTGTGTTCATGTCGGCATGGGCGTCGACCCAGAGCAGCCCGATCGTGTCTCCCTGTTGCGCGGCATGAGCCGAGACGGCTGCGACCGACCCAACCGCGAGGCTGTGGTCGCCGCCGAGGACGAGAGGCGTCGCACCCGCCTCGAGTGACACCAGCGTGCGGTCGTACAGGCGCCGGCAGACACGGCTGATTTCTCGGATGTATCGCTTGGTGCGGTGGCCGCGGCCGCGTGTTTCGGCGACCGGGGTTAGGACGTCTCCACGATCCACGACCTCGATGCCCAACGAGGAGATACGCTCGCCTAGGCCCGCGATCCGGATAGCCGATGGCCCCATGTCGACGCCCCGTCGACCGGAGCCGAGGTCGAGCGGCACCCCGATAACGTGAATGGTCGTGAGATGGGATGCTCCTGTCATGATCGACTCGCGATCTCCTGGGCGACCGAGCGCCCGCTCTCGATACAGTCCGGAATCCCGACGCCGCGAAAGCCAGCCCCGATGACATGCAGCCCCGGCAATCGAGCGAGTTGGGCATCGATGGCCGCCAGGCGGTCAAGATGCCCAACCTCGAGTTGGGGGTTGCGCTTCGGCCAGCGGTAGACCTTGCGGACCACCGGATCGGCTGAGATCCCAAGTAGCTCGGCGAAGTCTCGATGCGCCGAGTCGACCAACTGCGGGTCTGATTGCTCCAGCACGTGACGGTCGCGAGTGCCGCCGAGGAAACCTCTGAGGAGCACGTCACCGGCGGGCGCGCGCCCGGGCCACTTCGATGACACCCACGACCCGGCCATCAACGATGGACCCGACTCGACCCGCGGTACCACGAACCCGGTTCCCGCCGGAATCCCACGGACGGCCTGAGCGGGGTAGCTGAGCACGACCGTGGCGGTTGAGGTGTACGGAACCATGGCGCAGAGTTCACCGAGGTCGGGTGCAACGGCCGAGACGAGTCGCGCGGTGACATAGGCAGGTGTGGTCAATACAACCGAGCGCGCCATCGTTTGGGTCGTTGTGGTCCCGGAGGTGCAAGTCACAGCATACGGCCCGCGACCCTCGACCGATGTGACGCCGTGGTCCGTCAGCACGCACTCGGTGGGTAGCGCGGCCTGAATCGCGTCGGTCAACTCCCCGATACCGCCGGGGAGCGAGCGGAAAAGGCCGTCCTTGGAGCGGCTGGTCTCAGCTCGAAGCGACCGATAGTGCCGAATGATGCTGCCGTGCTGCCGCTCCGTTTCGACGAGTCTTGGGAAAAGCGCCAGCATCGAGAGGCGCTCGACGTCACCCGCGTGAATGCCAGCTAGAAGGGGCTCGGCGATGTAGTCCACGGCCTCGTCTCCGAAACGCCGACGGAAGAACGAGCCGACGGACTCGTCCGCCGTCGACGACGATCGGGGAATGGTGAGCTCCTGAGCCATTCGAATCTTGCCAGCAGCGGACATAAGACGGGTGGTCGCCAGCGATCGCAGGCGAGTCGGGATGCCCAGAACTGAGGCCTCTGGGAGCGGGAGGAGCTGTCCGCTCCGCATGACGTAGGCGGTTCGGGGTGGGAGGGTTGGGATGAGGCGGTCACCGAGTCCGAGTTCCGCGCAGAGCTCGATCGCAGCCGGTTTTTGAACCAAGAGCGAGTCCGGTCCGCCGTCGATCGTAAAGTCGCCGACCCGCTCGGTGAAAATAACCCCCCCCACGCGCGACGCCTGCTCAAACACACGGCAGGGAACGTTGTGCCGGGATAGCTCGTAGGCGACGGCGAGACCGCTCACACCACCGCCGACAACGGCCACGTCGATCTCTGACACGCGTTACCCACGTTGATGTACGAAGTGGGCGAGCGCCTGCACATGCTCGACCGACGTTTCCGGGAGGATGCCATGGCCCAGGTTGAAGATGTGTCCGGGCCGCCCCCCCGCCCGGCGCAGGACGTCATCGGCTCCATCGATAAGGCGCTCGACGGGTCCGAGCAGGAGGGTGGGGTCGAGGTTGCCCTGTATCGCCCGGTCGTGACCGATGAGCTCCCAGGCGTCGTCGAGCGGGATTCGCCAGTCGGCTCCGATGACGTCGCCGCCGGCCTCTCGCATTGTCGGTAACAGCGTCGAGGTACTCGTGCCGAAATGGATGACCGGGACACCGCTCGCCTGGACGGCATCAAAGATACGCTTGGTGTGGGGCAGCGCGAACTCGCGATAGTCGTCCGGACAGAGCGCTCCTACCCACGAATCGAACACTTGGATGGCCTGGGCGCCCGCTTCGACTTGGGCTAACAGGTAGTCGGCGACGACGGTCGCGAAATGCTCCAGGAGAGCATGCCACGTCTCCGGTTCGCCGTACATCATCGCTTTCGTCTTGGCGTAGTTCGATGAGGGCCCCCCTTCGATCGCATATGAGGCCAGGGTGAACGGCGCACCCGCGAAGCCAATGAGCGGCACCCGGTCTTCGAGTGCCTGCCGGGCGAGGCGGATCGTCGCGAGGACGTGGCTTAGCGAATCGCGAGGGTCGAACGTCCTGAGACGCTTTACATCATCAGCCGACCTGATCGGGCGTTCGATGACCGGCCCCTCTCCCTTGACGAAGTCGAACGGGATGCCCATCGGCGCCAGAGGCAGCAGGAGATCAGAGAACAGAATGGCGGCGTCAACCTCAATGCGGTCAACAGGTTGTAGAGTGACCTGGACCGCGAGATCTGGCTGGCGGCAGATCTCGAGCAGCGTGTGCCGAGCGCGAATCGCGCGGTACTCGGCCATGTAGCGGCCGGCCTGTCTCATGAACCACACAGGGGTGGCGTCCACCGGTTCTCGGCGGCACGCACGTAGAAATCGGTCATTCACGCGGATATGGTACTACGCAGGTTGGGACACTCTCGGTATCCGTGCTAGGATGCCCGTTTTCGCCCCGTCACAAGCGGCCACGTCGGTGCGTCGCGCGGAGGTTACGTGTCACCCGTCCTCGTACGCCCCATCCGAGAGCAAATAGAGCACGACCGGGTCATCCGGCAGCTACAGGCCAGGTGGCGGCGAAAGTACGAGGTCGCCATCAACGTCGGTAACGACGAGGAGGCTGCTGTTCGAGTTGCCGGGCGGTCCCACTTCCCGGACCTCGTGCTGACCAACACCGCCGGCGGTCGCCGGCTCCATGGTGTCATCGAGGTCGAGACGGCAGAGTCGATCAACCACTTGGAGGCGATGGCCGAGTGGACTCACTTTGCCAAGGCCAGGGGAGCGTTCTACCTGTATGTTCCTGCCGGTCTTACGGACGTCGCTGAGCGCTTCTGTCGGGCCGGGCGCATCAACGTTACCGAGATCTGGGCGTACTACGCGATCGGGTCGCAGGTGAAGTTCTCCATGAGCTACCGATCGCCGAGGGCGAGGAGCGCCGCCAAAGCCGCGAAGACCGCGACGGTCGCAAAACCCGCGAAGTCAGCGAAGGCGTCCCGGGCCAAGCCGGCAAAGAAGAAGAAGGCCAAGCCGGCGAAAAGGGCGAAAAAGGCCACGAAGAAGACCCAGAAGGCCAAGCGGACCACGACCAAGAAGGAAGCCAGCCCCCCTAAGAAAAAGGCGGCCAAGAAGAAGTCGGCGGCGAGGACACGGTCCGGCAAGAGGAAGGCCTCCGGCAAGAGGAAAGCCTCCGGCAAGAAGTAAGTGCCCTACCTGAGATTCTCGCGTGACGCTCGGGGCTACGAGAACACCTACGTTCTTCATACCGCCAAGAAAGACGGGAAGACGCGCCCACGGATGCTGTACTGGTTCCGGACCCCCCCGAACGTCAAGGTGGGCCGCGTGCCGCTCGATGAGGAGGCTATTCGAACCATAGAGAAGCGAAACCCAGACGTCGCCTTCGACTGGAAGCGGATGCTGAAGTTGGGTGCGACCCTCAAGGCAAACCAGCGGGCAGAGGCATCGTCGCGTCCTGTGAAGAAGCGGCGGCGTCGGGCGACGGCGAAAGCGTCGGAACCCACGTCGATGGAGCCGCAGCCCTCCGGTGAACCGCTGGAAACTCCGCCGCCGACAGGTGTCGCCGATGACGTGTCGCCCGACCCCGATGTTCTCGAGGCCGAGGCGCATCTTGATGCAGAAGCCGGCGCAGACGAGCCAGCGGAGGAGCCGGCCGAGCATCCCGTCGTCGCGTTGCTCGGTGACGAGACACTCGTTCGACTCCGGGCGCGGTATGCGGAGATCCGCGCGCGTATCAGCGAGAAGATGTCCGAGCCGGAGGCGTTGAGCGCGATGCTGGCCCGGGCCGATTCGATCGATCCAGATCGGTGGAGTTCGGTCGAAGCAGCGGTTCGAGGCATCGAGCGGTTCGAGGCGAAAATCGAAGGAATCCGGGCCGATCTCGGCCGCCGCCCGCCCCGGACGCGGCGCGCGGAGTAACGGGTCTCGCCGGGCAAACCTTTCTCAGATTCGGTGCGTCTTAAGGAAGCAGGCTGACGAACCATCCGTGCCCGTCACCCGCGAGGGCCTAGGCTGGCCAGGATTGCTATAATCAGAGGTGCCATGAGGAATCTACTATCGCGTTCTGTTCGGACGGTGCACGGGCGACTAGGGGCCGTTGCCCTAGCGATCGGGATGGCAGGTGTGGTCAGCCTGGCTGTGGTGAGTGCGCAGCCTCCGGAAACAGCCGGTGAGGATCCCCAACGCCCCACCTTCGCGGCTGGGGTGACGCTGGTCACGAGCGACGTGATCGTGCGCGACGACAATGGGGCGTTTATTCCCGACCTTACCGTCGACGACTTCCAGGTTATGGAAGACGGTGTACCCCAGGACGTCGCGTCTTTGGTCTTGGTCCACGGCGGGCGCGTGTATAACGAGCTGACGACCGAGCCCGTGGCCCAGGAGGGGATCATCCTTCCCTCGGCCCGGCGTGTGAATGACACCGCAGGGCGGATCATCATCCTTTTTGTTGATGATCTGCACCTGGCGAGTTCGCTGACGCCGAAGATTCGCGACGTGTTCCGGAGAATCACGGACACCTTGATTCACGAGGGCGACCTTTTTGCCGTCCTCTCGACCGGTCCGTCGTCGCTGCGAGTCGAGCTCACCTACGATCGTTCGTATCTCCGAGACGTTGAAGAGCGCATAACTGGGGATGGGTTCTCTCCAAACGAAATGATTCAGCTGCAGGTGGGCGCGCGCGGAGTGACTGAGCTGGGCTATCGGGCGCACGTGGCCATGAAGACGGCGCGGAACATGGTGAACAACTTGGAGGAGGTCCGCGATCGTCGCAAAGTATTCGTCTACTTGAGCAGCGGGTACCATCTCAACCCGTTCGAAGTGTCGCGAATGTACGATTTCAGGGGAATGGAGAACGAAGCCTACGGCAGCGATGCGTGGTACGGAAATGTCAAGAGGGGATACCCGAACGTTCCCTATCACGAAGATCCATTCTTGGGAGAACGAACTCCAGATCAGCAGTTCGCTCAGGCCGACATGGTGCAGTGGATTACCGAGCTGACGAGGGCCGCAAACCGCGCCAACACATCGTTCTACACGGTCGACCCTCGCGGGCTGGTGGGCATGGCCGATATCGACCAGAACATCACCGGACAGATGAGCGAGTGGAACGAGTACGTCTGGAGGACGCAGAGCACACTGCGGATGCTGGCGGAGCTGACTGGCGGCAAGGCAATCGTCAACCGGAACGACTTCGAGGACGCCATGCGGGAAGTCGACGCCGAGACGAGTGACTACTATGTTCTGGGGTACTACACGAATAACCCGGACCCAACCATTCACACCCGGCGGTTACAGATCGACGTGGATCGCGATGACGTCGATGTCCGCCATCGCGAGACCTACACGTTCGCCCGAGAGTCGCTGGGGATACAGTAGGCGCCCGTCACCTCCGTCGTCGTTTGCCACTTGCACGGAGTGAGTTGCGTACGCGCCCCACCGCTTCATCAAGGTAGCTTCGATCGATCTCTATCCCGATAAAATCGACGCCGAGCGTGGCGCACGCGACGGCCGTACTGCCGAGCCCGAGGAACGGATCGAAGACGCGTGAGCCGGAGCCAACTCCGTGCAGCCGCATACAGCGTTCCGGCAGGATTGGTGGGAACGTTGCGGGATGTGGTCGATCGCGTTCTCGGCTCTGGATAGTCGAGTAGGGAAGGAACCAGGCATTCCCGCGGCATCGAAGTCCGCCAGCCGCAGCCCGCCAGCGAGCGATGTTGGATTGGTCTTGGTACGGTACGCCGATCGCCCGACGGTCGAGCCGGGTGTGTCCCGTCGGCGTCAAATGAAACACGAACTCATGGCAGTCGTTGAGGAATCGGTCGCTGTTGACCGGTTTGTAGTGTCCGACTGCGAGGTCGCTATCGAGTCCGGAACGCGCACCCGCCAAATCCTGCTCGATGACAATTGACTTGATCCAGTGGATGGTGTTCTGAAGCTTGAGATGGCGGCGAGCCTCGGCGGCCACGTCGAACGCGGTCCATGGCCGGGTCGGCTTGCTACCCACGTTGAGAAACATCGACCCGTCATTCGAGAGCACGCGCGCTGCCGCCTCGATCCAGTCGCTGGTCCACCGAAGATAGCGGTCACCCGGCAGGGCGTCGTGATACGAGCGATACGAGATGCCGAGGTTGTAGGGAGGAGAAGTCACGATGACGTCGGCTGTGCTCGGTGGCAGGCGGGCCATCAGGTCGAGCGCATCGGCGTGGTAGAACCGTAACGTAGCGCCGCGCGTCCGAATCGAGGCGGTGGGCTTGGGGAGTCGGCGTGCCGCGCACATGCCGGCCCACGGTGCAGCAAACTGACGAGGACTGTCAAGTCGAGAAGGTGTGGGGCGATTCTGCTATCCGGCGAGAACCGACGAGTCGGCAACACGCTCGGTGGGGCGAGTGTCGGTCATGCAGAGCAGTTCATGGAGTCGGTGGTCGGTGCACGCGCAGTGACGGCCTTTGTCTTCGACATAGTCGATTTCGCGACCACCGCCGCGCTGCAGGTAGCGACCCACGAGGCACCCGCAGCCGAGACGCGCGAATCCAATCAGCTGTAGAGGTGGCATGACCTCGTTTCTTCCATTGGGGAAAGAAGCAACCGCCATGCCCGCGTCGAGCAAGGTGGGTCTCACCCCGGTTTGACTCCGCGGTTCCGACCCGGACCGCGCGAGTGCCGAGCCTCACCGACGAGGTGTCAACGTGTGGACGACAGATTTGGGCGCCGACGCTCAAAATTGGCGGTCGCCGCGTGGTGCATGCACCCTTAAAAACACGAAAACATGTGCAGGATCGGCGTAGAGCCTCTGCTAGAATGCCGATTGCTTTTGTACGGTGCTGCGAACCTGGGAGGCGTCATAGACTCGCTGCGTCAGCCACGATCGGCTCGGCCGGGGTTGCAACTCGCCGGCATCGCTGCGTTTTTGCTCTGCTTCAGCGCGGCTGGCGGAGCGCCCAACATCGGACTCGCGGAGCCGGAGGCCGTCGAACCGGTTGCGCTGGCTTCGAATCCGGTCGTCGACCCGCCTCGACACCTCGATATCAGCGGGCTGCGTCCGCCGCGTGTACGTGCCCTGGCGGCCATGGTCTACAACCCAACCACGCACGAAGTCCTGTGGGAGCGGCGGGGGTACCAACGCCGCCCAATTGCCAGCATTACCAAGGTCATGACGGCGCTCGTGTTCCTCGAGCAAGACCCAGATCTCAGCGCCGACGTGGTGGTCTCGCGCCGCGATGTTAGGCGGGCAAACACCACGTATCTCCGTCGTGGTGAGCGCGTGCATCTCCGAGACCTCCTGCATCTGGCGCTCGTTGCGTCGGACAACGTCGCGGCTCGCGTGCTGGCGCGGGCGTCGGCGTGGGGCACCAGGGGTTTCGTGGAGCGCATGAACGAAAAGGCGCTCGAGCTTGGGCTGCTCAATACGACCTTCGCGGATCCCTCTGGGCTCGACAAACGCAACACGTCGACAGCCTACGACCTGTCGCGCCTGATCGCGCACGCAGCGGAGGCGCCGGCCATCGCGCGCATCATGCGTAAACCGCTCCATCAGATGCGAACCGACCGCCGTCGACTGCGAGTGCGCAACACCAACCGGCTCCTAAGAGGGCGCGTGGTCGTGCAGGGTGGCAAGACCGGCTACATCGATGCGTCGGGCTACTGTCTGGCCGCCGTGGTACGCGTGCCGGGCGCCGAACCGCTTGCTATGGTCGTCCTCGGAGTTGGCTCCAATAGCGGTCGGTTTCGGGACGTCACGCGGCTTGTTGACTGGGTGTCCAAGCAGGGACGGTCCCTGGTCGTACCTGGCGTGTATCCGGCCGACTAGCTTCGCGTGGCCTGCCCGGCGCGTTTCTGAGTCTTTTCCGTTCCCGTCGATTGCCCCATGCGGACAACCACCGACGCTCCGCTCGCGATTCGGATGGTTGTCTCCGAGGCCGTGCCCTTCGCGAAGACCGGCGGCCTCGCTGACGTTTCCAGCGCGTTGGCGAAGGCCCTCGCCCGTGCCGGACACGACGTCGTCGTCGTGCTGCCGAAGTACCGCGGAATCGGTGAGGTGGGGCCGATCGGTGCTCGCCACAGGCTCACACTGGGCGACCGGGCGTTCGATGTTGGTTTCATCGACCACCGCGTCGAGCGCGGTTTCCACGTGATCTTTGTCGAATGCGACGAGCTCTACGATCGTGACGGTCTGTACGGATCTGGCAACCAGGACCACCCCGACAACGCCACACGCTTCGGTCTACTGGCGCGCGCCGCCCTTGAGGATGCCGTGATCCGAGGTCGCCGTTGCGATCTCGTGCATGCCCACGATTGGCAGGCCGGTCTCGTTCCTGCCTATCTCCGCACGCGGTTTGCCGGACATGAGACGCTTCGGGACGTCCCGGTGATGTTCACAGTGCATAACATCGCCTATCAGGGGACATTCCCTGAAGATGTCCTCGGCGACCTCGATCTTGATCGGGCGCTCTTTTCTGCCGACGGTCTCGAGTTCTGGGGTCAGGTGAGCTTCTTGAAGGCAGGCCTGAATCTTTCCGATGTGATCACGACTGTCAGTCGCGGCCACGCCCGCGAGATTCTCACGCCCGAGTTCGGCTTTGGTTTTGATGGCGTCGTCCGGGGTCGGCAAGACCGGTTGTTGGGAATTCGAAATGGGATAGACGTCGACGTGTGGAACCCGGAAACCGACCCACTGATACCCACAGCCTTCTCTGCTGATGATCTCACAGGCAAACGCGTGGCGAAGCACGCTCTGCTGGATCGCTTTCGCCTATCGACGGGGTCCCAGGGACCGGCGGACCGAGGACGCCCGGTAGTCGGCATGGTGTCGCGTCTCGTCGATCAGAAAGGCTTCGACCTGCTCGCCGAGATCATGGACGAGCTGGCGACACTCGGGGCCCGGATCGTCCTGCTGGGAACGGGCGAGCCCCGATTCGAGGAGATGTGGCGAGCGGCTGCCCGAGATCATCCGAAAGTATTTGGCGTGCGGATCGGATACGACGAGGAGTTGGCGCACCTCATCGAAGCGGGCGCGGACCTGTTCTTGATGCCATCGCGGTACGAGCCGTGCGGCTTGAATCAGATGTACAGTATGCGCTACGGAACCGTGCCGATCGTGCGCGCGACCGGCGGCTTGGACGATGCGGTGACCGCCTATGACCACACGACGGGGCGGGGCACCGGGTTCAAGTTCTCGGCACTGGACAGCGCCGCACTCTTGGCGACGGTGAGAGAGGCGCTGACGGTGTTCGAAGACGAGCCCAAGTGGCGCGCACTTCAGCGGCAGGGGATGTCGAAGGATTTCTCATGGACCGCCTCGGCCGCGGAGTACGTCAAAGCCTACAGGGCGCTGGTCGCCCGAAGACGAGATAGACGCGATGAACGAAATGGAAATGGACGCACGGGAGAGGTCGATGCGTGAGGTGATGATCATCGGATCGGGTCCGGCCGGGCTGACGGCGGCGCTGTATGCCGCGCGTGCGAAGCTCGATCCGCTGCTGATCGAAGGGCTGGAATCTGGCGGACAGCTGATGCTCACGACCGCGGTCGAGAACTACCCTGGTTTCCAGGAAGGCATCATGGGGCCTGAGCTGATGGCGGCGATGCGGGCTCAGGCAGAGCGATTCGGCACTGAGTTCGTACAGGGCGACGTAACCGCCGTTGACCTTTCCGGTCCGCCGTTCACGGTGACGACCAGTGACGCGAACTATGAGACGCGTGCGCTGATCATCGCAACCGGCGCGTCGGCCCGGTTGCTCGGGTTGCCGTCCGAACGCGCGCTGATGGGCCATGGCGTGTCGACGTGCGCGACGTGTGACGGCTATTTCTTTCGCGAAAAGCCGATCGTCGTCGTCGGTGGCGGCGATACAGCGATGGAGGAGGCGATCTTCCTGACCAAGTTCGCGTCTCACGTGACCGTCGTTCATCGGCGCGACGCGCTACGAGCGTCGCAGATCATGCAGGAGAAGGCGTTCGCCAACCCAAAGATTTCGTTCGAGTGGGACACCGCGCTCGACGAGGTCACCGACCTGGAGAAGGGGGTCGTCACTGGCGTCGTTCTTCGCAATCTGAAGACCGATGTGACCAAGACGCTTGACGTCGAGGGTGTGTTCATCGCGATCGGGCACACCCCCAACACCACGCTATTTGAGGGGCAGCTCGAACAGGACGACAACGGCTACATCGTGCCGCATGGCGGGGCTCGGACCAGCGTGCCTGGTGTGTTTGCGGCGGGCGATGTTCAAGACCATACCTATCGGCAAGCGATCACCGCAGCAGGTTCGGGATGTATGGCCGCTATAGATGCCGAGCGCTACCTAGAGAGTCTTCCCGCGACCGAGCCTCAATCGATCCATCCTCCACCGACGACCGCGGCTCCGTCGTAAAAGACGACGGCCTGTCCTGGAGAGATCGCCGGTTGCGGTGAGTCGAACTCGACCGCGGCAGATGCCGGGCCGGTCGCCGACACAACCGCGGCTGACTCAGGATGGCGGTGGCGAATCTGCGCGGTGATTCTGGTTGGACCCGTCGGTGCCTCGCCGGAGATCCAGTTCACCCGCGACGCCATCAGCGTCGTGCGCTCGATCGCCTCGCGAGGGCCAACGGTGACGGTGCGTGAGTCGGCATCCATCGACACGACATAGAGCGGGATGTGACTCGACAGACCAAGGCCTTTCCGTTGGCCGACGGTGAATCGGTGGAGGCCGCCGTGGGTGCCGATGACGCGTCCCGCCGTATCGGTAATCGGCCCAGGCGCTGCCGCCTCGGGGGCTCTGCGTTCGATGAACGCCGCGTAGTCGCCGTCGGGCACGAAGCAGATCTCGTGGCTGTCGGGCTTGTCGGCCACCGGTAGGTGGTGGGCGGCAGCATACGCGCGCACTTCGGGCTTGCGAAGATGACCAAGAGGGAATTGCGCATGCGCCAGCTGCGCCTGGGTCAGCGTGAAGAGGAAATACGATTGGTCCTTGTCGGCATCGAGCCCGCGGCGCAGGACATGCTGGCCCTGTTCGTCCGATTCGACACGAGCGTAGTGGCCGGTTGCGACCGACGTTGCGCCGAAGCCGTGGGCCCGTTCGAGCAGATGCGCGAACTTGAGGCTGCCGTTGCAGTGCACACATGGAATCGGCGTTCGTGCGGAGGCGTAGTCGCGGACGAAAGCCGAAACCACGTGATGGTCGAACTCACGCTCGAAGTTCAGGATGTAGTGGGGAATGCCTAGCCTAGCGGCAACGCGCCGGGCGTCGTGAAGGTCGTCGATAGAGCAGCAGCTGCCAAACGACATCTGGGTGCTGCGCTGGTCGTAGAGCTGCATCGAGAGACCGATCACATCGTGACCCTGCTCCGACAGCATGGCGGCGGCAACCGATGAGTCGACGCCGCCCGACATGGCGGCGACCACCCTCACGAGGCCTCCCGCGTTGACAACCGGCGGAGCTTGGTCACGACGCCGGGGATGACCTCAACAACCCGATCGACTTGTTCCGCAGTGTTACCGAGTCCGAGGCTGAAGCGTATCGAGTTCTGTGATCGGTGGGGCGAAAAACCCATGGCGCGCAGAACGTGCGAGGGTTCCAGCGTGCCGGATGAGCATGCGGATCCCGTCGAGACCGCGATGCCCTCAAGATCCAAGGCGATCAGGAGCGACTCGGCTTCCACGCGATCGAAGCTGATGTTCGTCGTGTTGGGGGCACGCGACGTGATCTCGCCGTTGACCGCGGTCCCCGGCACGACCTCCAGAATGCCTGCCTCGAGCCGGTCGCGGAGCGCCCCTACACGGGTGTTTTCCTGCGTCAACTTGGACGCCGCCTGCCGCGCCGCTTCGCCGAGACCGGCGATGCCAGGGACGTTTTCGGTACCGGCTCGCCGGTTCCGTTCCTGCCGTCCGCCCGTCATCATCGACACGACTCGTGAACCACGACGGACCCACAAAGCACCAACGCCCTTCGGGCCGTTGAGCTTGTGCGCAGATAGCGAGAGCAGGTCGATACCCAGCTCCGCGACGTCGATACGGAGCTTCCCCACGGATTGCACAGCATCGGTATGGAACAGTGCGCCGCCGCGATGCGCCAACTCGGCGAGCTGCGCGACAGGCTGAATCGTCCCAATCTCGTTGTTCACGTGCATGACTGAGACCAGCGCCGTGTCGTCGGTCAACGCCGCTTCCAGCGCAGCCGGTTCGACCACGCCGCGCGCGTCGACCGGAAGCAGCGACGTCGTCCAACCGCGCTTCCCTAGAGCCTTGAACGTGTTCAACACCGCTTCGTGCTCGATGCTGCTAGCGATCAGGTGGCGTCGCTTGGCGGGCACCATGGCTTCGGCCACCCCTCGGATCGCGAGATTGTCCGATTCGGTGCCACCGCTTGTGAAGACGACCTCCTGGGGGCCACTGCCAAGCAATGTGGCAACCGACTCCCGGGCCTCGTCGACGACCGACTTGGCCGTCTGGCCAAACGAATGCACGCTTGACGCATTGCCGAACTGGCTCTTTAGAACGTCCGACACCAACTCGGCAACTGCCGAATCGACGGGAGTCGTGGCATTGTGGTCAAGGTAGATTCGCATCTGCTCGATCTTAACATTGCCCCTAACCCTCAGCAATGAAAGGACTAGACACGATCCTAAACCCTCCCGTATACTGGGTAATCTTGGCAGGCTGTGGCCTCCCAAGCCTTGGTGTGAACGCGTGGAGAGTTCGTGATGTGGAAGCGCGACGACGCGGAGAAACCTGATTCCCCAGTAGTGAGCCCAGGCCCAGGCCGGCCCGGCCCGAGCGCCCCAGCAGCGTCCCCGGAGGGCGCATCGAGCGGCCCTTCTGGACGCGAGGTCGTCAACATCGGCAAGTCGGTGGTCATCAAGGGCGAGCTCAGCGGGAGCGAGGACCTGACCATCGAAGGGAAAGTGGATGGCCAGATCGAGCTGCGCGACCATGTGCTGACCATCGGGCCAAACGGAAGAATCAAAGCAACCATTTCTGCCAAATCAGTCGCCGTGATGGGACATGTGATCGGAAACGTATCGGCAAGCGACAAGATCAATATCCGGGAGAACGGCAGGGTCGAAGGCGATATCAACGCACCGACGGTCGCCATCGCCGAAGGCGCGCGATTCAGGGGTAGCGTCGCCATGGATGGGCAGACGAAGGCGCGCGCGTCTAAACCCCGGACCGAGACCTCGGCCGAGGAGAGCTCGAAGTCGGACGTGGAGCGTTCCTCCAAGCCAGCGGCGGCGCCGGTACAGCCCGCCGCGCGAGCCGCGCACTGACCGGATAGGCTGACTGACGCCTCGCCGGTTTCCTCTTGATCGGTTCCCGCGTTGGCGCCGGAATGAGACACTCGCGAGCCGCTGGTTCGCCGGGTTCGCCCAGGCGCACAGCGAGCGCGCGGTTCGGATCGTCGTCGTCGACGGCGGTCGTGAGTCAGGTGAAGACCGCATGAGTCGTGCGCGAGGGAGCGGCGGTGTATTGCCCACGCGAGCTCTTGCGAAGTTCGTCAAGGCGTTGACGCCGCGTGAAGCACCGACCGTTGTCGACCTCGGTCCGGCGGTGGGCGCCAACGTGACATTTCTCGGTGAGCGACTCGGCTGCAAGTTGCGCATCGAGAATCTGCTGGCCGACAAGGGGACGTGGTTTCCTGCGCCAGAGAACGACGAGGGCGATGAAGATCGTCCGGAACCGCCGCGGACGCTGCGCATTTCGGACGAGACGGTCGATGGCGTGCTGTGCTGGGACGTCTTCGACTATTTCGATCGCGATGGGGCGACAGCGCTCGCGTCCGAAATCACGCGCGTGCTGAAACCGGGTGGCGTCGTATTCTTGTGTCATCGGGCAGAGCAGTGCCCGGTGGGTGGGCCGCTCGAGATTGAGGTCGTCGACGAGACGACCCTGAAGTATCGGCTGAGCGCCGAATCGGGTCCGGTACTTCGGGTGTGGCAGAGTCGGGACGTGACGCGGATGTTCGACCGACTCTCGGTTACGGATTCGTTCTTGCTGACCAGTCGCATGCGAGAGATGGTGCTGAAGCGGTCTGTCACTTCGGCGCCCGTGGAGTAAACGGTGCGGTTGTCGGTTGGGTCGGCGCAGGGGAGTCAACTACATGGCACGTCCGACTGTCGCCTTGTTGAGCGACTTTGGAGTCCGAGACCATTACGTCGGCGCGATGAAGGCCGTCGTACTCGGTGTTTGTCCGGACGTCACGCTCGTCGACATTACGCATGAGGTACCGCCCCACGACGTCGTTGCCGCCGGACTCGAGCTGGCGGCGGTCTATCACCTGTTTCCGAGCGGCACCATTTTTTTGGTAGTCGTCGATCCTGGGGTCGGATCGGCACGTCGTGGCCTCGCTGCCGATACCGGTGACTACCGATTCGTTGCGCCCGACAACGGCGTGCTGACACCTGTCTTCCAGGCTAGTCCTCCTAAGAAGGTGGTCGAGCTGACGGAGCGGCGCTACGCACGACCGACCGTGAGCCATACCTTTGAGGGCCGCGATCGTTTTGCACCCGCCGCCGGATGGCTAGCGAAGAACATCCAGCTGTCGGCGCTCGGTCGCCCGCTCACAGACTACGTCATGCTCGACGTGCCGATTCCGGAGACCCGAGGCTCAGAGATCGTGGGTCAGGTCGTGCGAGTCGACCACTTTGGCAACCTCGTGTCGAACATCGACCGGAAGACGTTCGAGAGCTTCGCTCAAGGCGGGGGTGGAATCCAAATACGCGTCGGCACAAATTCGATTGGCCGACTCGTGGAAACCTATGCCGACATCGGCGAAGACGAGGTCTGCGCGCTGTTCGGGAGCACCGAGCACTTGGAGTTCGCCGCCAGCGCCGCAAGGGCTGTCGATCGGCTGGGCGTAGACGGTGGCGTGACGGTTATCGTGAATCGCGAGTAGCGACGTCGTCTTCGTCCTTCCGATGCTTGCGACGGCGATGAGGCCGCTTGGTCTTGTCCTCGTGGGCACCGCCCCGCTGTCGCGGGAGCGGGACTCGTGGTCGCGTAGGGCGCGTGCGTTTCGTCTTCGGTCGACCCGTCGACCGTCCAGGCATGGTTCATCGTACTCCGATCCAGCTGAAGGTCGACCCGTTGTCCCCCGAGGCTGACGTCATCGAGTCGGCAGTCCAGGCGCTTACCGCCGGTTTGCTCGTTGCGTATCCAACCGACACCGTATACGGGCTCGCCGCTCATCCAGACCGTCCCGAGGCCGTCGAGCGGCTGTTCGAGGCCAAGCGGCGATCGTCCGATCTGGCCGTTCCCTTGATTGCGGCGACCATTGGTCAGGTGGTCGCAGGTGTTGGTCACGTGACGCCGCTGGCCCGCCGTCTTGCGGATCGTTTCTGGCCTGGCCCCTTGACGCTCGTGCTCGATGCCGCTGACCGACTCGACCGCCGGCTGCTCGGGGGGCGAGAGAGCGTTGCCGTTCGGATTCCCGATCACGCCGTCGCCAGAGGTCTAGCCGCCGCTCTCGAGTGCCCGATTACGGCGACGAGTGCCAACCGTAGTGGTGAACCGCCGGCAGCATCAGCTGACGAAGTTGCGACGGCACTCGTCGGCCCGGAATTACGACTCGTCCTCGACGGTGGGCCGGCTACAAATCCTGCGCCGTCGACGATTGTCGACGCTCGCGGAACGACGCCTGTGCTTGTTCGGAACGGCGTAGTGCCGTGGGAGCGCGTGCTACAATCGCTGTCGTGAGACGACCCGGGCCGGCTGTGCATCACGCTCGGTCCAAAGAGCGTGCGGCAGTGGTCGGCTTGGCATTTGGCGCTCGCCACCGCGACGCGGTTGAATCCTCCCTCGACGAGCTCGCAGGTCTCGCTGAAACCGCTGGTGCGGTCGTGCAACTACGGTGCCTGCAGGAGCGCGACAAACCTGACCCGGCGTACTTCCTGGGGCGTGGAAAGGTCTCCGACCTCGCGCACGTCCTCGAACAGTCGACGATCGAGCTCGTCATTTTCGATGATGAGCTGACCCCGGGCCAGTTGCGCAATCTGGAAGCGCGCTTGGGCCGTCGGATCGTTGACCGGACCCAACTCATCCTCGACATCTTTGCTTCCCGGGCTCGTACGAAGGAAGGCAAGCTGCAGGTGGAGCTCGCGCAGCTCGAGTACATGCTGCCGCGCTTAGCCGGCGCGGGAGTCGCTCTCTCGAGACTGGGGGCTGGTATTGGCACCCGCGGGCCCGGCGAGACGAAGCTCGAGACCGATCGTCGCCGGATCAGACGTCGGGTCGCGCGACTCACTCGAGAGCTCGAGACCGTTCGCGCACGGCGGGCGCGGTCGCGCGACCGGCGAACCAAGCGTTCGGTGCCAACCGTTGCCCTCGTCGGGTACACGAACGCTGGAAAGAGCTCGCTCTTCAACGGGCTGACGAGGAGCGAGGCGATTGTGTCCGATGCGCTGTTCGCGACGCTTGATCCACTGGTGCGACCATTGAAGCTCCCGGACGACCGAACAGTGCTCGTGTCAGACACCGTTGGCTTCATCGAGCGTCTTCCGCACACGTTGGTGGCAGCGTTTCGAGCCACACTCGAAGAGGTGTCGGCGTCGACGCTGCTGCTCCACGTGGTTGATGTCAGTCATTCGGACTGCGAGGGGCGCATGGCCGCGGTTCGACGGATCCTGGAAGAAGTGGGCGCGGACAGTGTGCCCAGCCTGCTCGTGCTCAACAAGATCGACCAGCTGAGCTTCGAGGAGCGTGAACGGATCGCCGGTCGGTTCCCGGAGGCCGTCGCCGTGTCGGCGCTAACCGGTGTCGGTCGTACCGAGCTGGTGATGGCGATGACGCGGGCGCTTGGCTTCGATGTGCGCCGGGTGACGGTGGAGCTCGACGTCGAGGCTGAGACTGACCGGCACCGCCTGTCACAGCTCTATCGTCACGGTCGCGTGTTGCGGCACGAACAGCAAGGCAGACGAGTGTCGGTGGACGCTGAGGTGCCGCGCCGGCTCGCCAGTAGGTTGTCTGCCCCGCATACACAGGCCGCCGGGGGAGGTCACCGGTGAGGCGTTGCGCAGAAACCGCGGCGGTCATGGCGATCGCGCTCGTCGTCGCTTGTGCGCCGCGTGCACCCATCGTCACCGATCCCTCGTATCCGAACTTCTTATTTCCAACCGTTCCGGCCGAGCTTGCGGGATCTGAGTCGGCGGAGGCGCACGAAAGGGCCTGGGCCTACCTGCAGGCGGGGGAGCTCGCGACTGCCGCAACCCGTTACCAAAGGCTGCTGCAACAAGCCTCAGATTTCTACCCCGCTGAAGCCGGGCTCGGCTGGGTGAGCCTCGCGCGGGGCGATGAGGAAGCTGCCGCTGCACATTTCTCGCGGGCAACAGAGGCGGATCCAGCCTACGTACCTGCGCTGGTTGGCCGCGGCGAGGCCTTCCTGGCGCTGGATCAGTCGGAAGAAGCCCTGACGTCGTTCGAAGCGGCTCTGGAGGCGGATGCCAGTTTGGGGCATCTGCAGCAAACCATCGACGAGCTCCGCTTCACGGTCGTGAGTACGCGGCTTTCGGTGGCGCGGGCAGCGGCGTCCGACGGGCGGTACGACGAAGCCAGGGCTGCGTACCAAGGTGTCCTCGAGTCGTCTCCAGACAGCGGGTTTCTTCATGTGGAGCTTGCCCGCCTGGAGCGCCAACGCGGCGATACCGTACGGGCGCTCGAGCATGCCCGCCGAGCCATTGAGCTCGACAACTTCGACGCTGACGCGCTTGTCCTCGAAGGGGAGCTACTCGAAGGGCTCGGCGATCTGGAGGGGGCACTGACGTCATACGAACGCGCGGACGCCATCGATCCCTCCGACGAGAGCGCCGATCGCATCGACCGGACTCGCGAGCAAATACGCATGGCGGAGCTGCCGGACGAAGTACGCGAGATCGCCGAAAAGCCCGAGGTGACGCGCGGCGATCTCGCAGCACTCCTCGGCGTGCGACTCGCCGGTCTATTGGCCGCGGGAGCCGGGCAACCCGTGATCATCACCGACACCCGTGACCATTGGGGCCACGAGTGGATTCAGGCAGTGGCAGACGCGGGTGTGATGCGGGTTGACGCGGCGTACCGCTTCGATCCGTCCAGGCCGGTGCGGCGCAGCGAGTTGGCGGAGGTGGTCGCCGCCATGGTCGATTTGATCGAAGTTCAAACGGGCCGAGATGTCGAGACCGCCGGCGAGCCGACTCTGACCGACATTCGGCCCAGTCATCTTAGCTATGCGGCCGTGTCCCGCGCGGTCGCCTCGGGTATCCTCGACTTGTTGGAGAACGATACGTTTCAGCCTGCCCGAACGGTCGCTGGTCAAGAAGCCACGGCCACATCGGAACGCCTCGCCGCGTTGAACCGCGACACGAGGTAGTGGGCTTTCGAACCCGCCATGGCGATCCTCACGCTGGCGAACCAGATCACGCTGGGCCGGTTGCTGCTGGTGCCGGCGCTCGTGTTGCTGGTGTTGTACGGGTACAACGGCTGGGCGTTTGTGACGTTTGTCGTCGCCGGCCTGAGCGACGCTCTTGACGGGCTCATCGCGCGTCGATCCGGCCAGCACTCGAGCCTGGGGGCTCTGCTCGACCCGATGGCAGACAAGCTTCTGCTGGTCTCAACCTTCGTGGTGTTGACGATACCTGGATTGGGCCTGGTGAACCAGCTCCCAGTGTGGCTGACGGTGCTGGTGATCAGCCGCGACATCATCATCGTGCTGACCGTTGCCATCGTGAATCTTGCCGTCGGGCGGTTTACGTTCTATCCCACGGGATTGGGCAAGCTGACGACGCTGATTTATATCCTGACTGGCAGCACGACGCTCTTCTTTAACTACCTTGGGTACCCATCACCGCTGGTCGACGTGATGGTCTATGCCGCGCTCATTGCGACGGTAGGGTCGGGCTTCCACTACATCCTGCATGCGTCGCGGGCACTGAATCAGGGATAGCGCCAGGCCCGGGGAACCCTCCGAAGCCGGGGCTAGATCTTCAGCTTCGCCCGGAAATACGCGATCGTCGACGACAGGCCGTCGCTGAGTTCGACTTGGGGTTCCCATTGCAGAAGAGCACGCGCGCGGGTGATGTCTGGTTGGCGCACTTTGGGGTCGTCGACGGGCAGCGCCTCATAGACGATCTTTGACGTCGAGCCGACGGCCGCGACAATTCGCGTGGCGATTTGTTCGATCGACATCTCGGTTGGGTTGCCGATGTTAACCGGATCGTTGACCTCGCTGAGCATCAGTCGCACGATGCCGTCGACCAGGTCGCTGATATAGCAGAAGCTCCGTGTTTGCGTTCCATCGCCGTACACGGTGATATCGGCGTTCTGTAGGGCTTGCGCGATGAAGTTCGGCACGGCGCGGCCATCATTGACGCGCATTCTCGGACCGTAGGTGTTGAAGATGCGCACGATCTTCGCGTCGAGACCGTGAAACCGGTGGTATGCGGTGGTCATAGCCTCGGCGAATCGCTTCGCCTCGTCGTAGACCCCGCGTGGCCCGATTGGGTTCACGTTGCCCCAGTAAGTTTCGGGCTGAGGGTGCGTGAGCGGATCGCCGTACACCTCGGACGTCGACGCGAGTACGAACGTCGCCTTCTTGGCGAGTGCGAGACCCAGCGCATTGTGCGTACCCAGCGCGCCGACCTTGAGCGTTGGGATGGGGTGGTTCAGGTAGTCGATCGGACTCGCCGGGCTGGCCCAGTGGAGCACGAAGTCGACCGGACCATCGAGATTGATGTAGTTGGTGACGTCCTGCTTGACGAAGGTAAAGTCGCGACCTGACAGGTGCGCGATGTTCGCCAGATCACCGGTAAGCAGGTTGTCGATGCCGACGACCGCATAGCCCCGATCGAGCAGGGCCTCGGTGAGATGTGATCCGATGAACCCGGCCGCACCGGTAATGACGACGCGTCCGGTCACCGGCCGCCGAGCCCAGGGGCATAGGAACAGCCGGTCTGGCTGACCCGACGGTCCGCGTGATCTCTAATACGCATGCTTCTGAAAGAATCCTCGGATGACGGTGAGCCACAGGATCTTGACGTCGAGGGTGACCGACCAATTCTCGATGTAGTAGAGGTCGTACTCGATCCGCTTCTCGATCGAAGTGTTCCCCCGCCATCCGTTGACCTGTGCCCAGCCGGTCATACCCGACTTGACCTTGTGACGAAGCATGTACTGCGGAACTTTTTCCTTGAACTGCTCGACGAAGAAGGGGCGCTCGGGTCGCGGACCCACGAGTGACATCTCGCCGCGGAGCACGTTCCAGAGCTGGGGAAGCTCGTCGAGGCTGAATCGACGGAGAAACGCGCCGACCGGTGTCCGACGCGGATCGTCGGCGCGAGTCCACACCGGCCCTGTGTCTCGTTCGGCGTCGTTGTACATAGAGCGAAACTTCAAGACCATGAACGGGCGCCGATCCAGGCCCATACGCTCCTGGCGGTAGAAGACCGGACCCGGCGAGTTGAGCCGGATTGCCACGGCGACGATCGCGAAGGGAATGGCGAGCACGGCAAGCGCCGCGAGTGAGACCACAACGTCGATCGCGCGCTTGATCGCACCGTTTAGACCCTGAAGGGGCACATCGTTGATGTTGATTACCGGGATCCCGTCGAGTTCTTCGAGCCGGGCCCGGAGGGCGATGAACTGCAACAGATCCGGGATGACCTTGACGTCGATGCACTCGCGGTTTGCGACCTCGATGAGGCCCAGCATCTTCACGTGGGCTTCGAGCGGGAGCGCGACGTAGAGTTGGTCGATGCGTTCTTCGTGAATGACCTGCTCGGCATCGCCGAGCGTTCCCAGGAGCGGCAGACCGCGATAGCCGAGCGAGTCGTGGACGGCCCCATCGTCGATGAACCCGACGACGTGATATCCGAACTCTCCGTGGTGAAGTAGCTGGTCGGTCACATGCCGCGCCAGATCTCCGGTTCCTGCAATCAGGACCCGTTTCAGACCGATACCGGCTCGAAATCGGCGCTGGGTTTGTCGACGGACCGCTTCTCGCGAGCCAAAGGTGAGCCCAACGTTGAGCACAAGGAAGAGCGCCCACACGATTCGCGACACTTCGTAGACGCCTTGCGAACGAGCTGCGACGTTGGCTGCGTAGACCTGGAAGTAGAGCGTGCCCAGCAGGCCGAGGACAACGACCAACACCGAGCCGACAAGCACCGAGAAGAAATCGTCGACGCGGGTGCGGTTTCGTCGTAGGCGGTAGGCGCCTTGCAGGTTGAACGCCAGCGGAACCAGCGCTCCGATGAAGGGGAGCATGACGAGGTACTGATCGAATGGGGGCTGGCCTTTCGGCGCGGCTATGAGCCCGGTTTCAAACCGGATCGCATATCCCAACGCAAAGGCCGACATGCCGATGAGGCAGTCTGCGATGACGTGTCCCGCAACGAGGGACCGTGTGTGTCGGGTCACCATGCGGTCGCCGGTTCCGTTGCAGCGGCGGTGTCTTCGATGCAGGCCCGCATGTCGTGGTGAAATTGGTCGTAGGAAAAGCGCAGCGACCGTTCATGAAGATACGTGGGGTCGAACGAGCGACGCGCGACTTCTCTGATTCCCTCGGCGAATGCGGGAGTGCTGAGTTCTTCCACGAGGATTCCAGTCGCTCCATGTTCGACGGTTTCCGTTGCGCCACCTTTGGCCAGCCCAACGACCGGTCGGCCGCAGGCGAGGGCCTCTACTGGTGCGATGCCGAAGTCTTCCTCGCCTGGAAGGAGGATGCCCTGTGCGCTCCGCATCTGGTCCCTCACCTCCTGATCGGTGCAGCTACCCAGGAACCTGACGTCGGGTCCGGCCAGGTCTTGGAGTCGTCGCCGCTCGGGCCCGTCACCGATAATATGCAGTGGCACTCCCGCCAGCCGGCAGGCCTCTATGGCGAGGTCGATTCGCTTGTAGGGGACCAACGCCGAGACAATCAAGAAATACTCGCCCGGTGACGCGCCATTCGGACTAAAGAACGTCGTGTCCACCGGTGGATACACGACAACGGCCTCCCGATTATAGTATCGGCGTATTCGAGCCGCAACATGCTGAGAAATAGCGACATAGCGGTTCACCCGACCAGCCGTGGATGAGTCCCAGTAGGCGAGGCGGCGGAAGATCAGGCCGTAGAGCCGACTCCGAACCCGACCGACGCGGTCTGCGCCGAAATAGGCACCGAACTGGTCCCAGGCGTATCGCATGGGCGTGAAGCAGTAGCACAAGTGCCGCGCACGTCCAGTCGGCACGACCGATTTGACCGCGCAGTGGCTCGTGCTGATCACGAAGTCGTAGTCATCGAGGTCGAACTGCTCGACGGCCATCGGGAAAAGCGGGATGTACCGCCGATAGTGCCTGGCCGCACTGGGCAAGAACTGGACGAACGAGCGGCGAGGGTGGGCTGCCTCGAGTGCCGCCGAGACGGTTCCGGGGACGTGGAGAAGCGTCAGCAGATCCGCTCCGGGTACGAGAGCACGAATGGCCTCGAGCGCTTTCTCGCCCCCACGCATACCCGTCAGCCAGTCGTGGACGATGGCGACGCGCCTGCCGCCAACGTCGGCCGGTTCAGGTGTGGAATGGGTCATGAGTCGGCCGCAATTTCAGCGTAGATCGCGCGGACTCGTTTCGCCGACTCTCCCCAGGAGAACGTCCGGGCCCGCTGAACTCCGCGCGCGATGAGGTCGGTCCGGAGCGAGGCGTCGTCGAGGACCCGACGAATGCCGTCCGCGATCGACTCGGCGTCGTACGGATTGACGAGCACGCCGGCATCGCCCACAACCTCCGGCAAGGACGAGACGTTGGAGACGACAACTGGAGTTCCGCTCGCCATCGCCTCGAGTGGCGGTAGTCCGAAACCCTCGTATAGAGAGGGAAAGACGAACACGTCCGCAAGCCGATAGAGCGCCGCCAACGTTTCCTCGGGTTGGAATCCCAAGAATCGCACATGCTGGTGAAGATTGTATCGATGCACGGCCCGTCTCAGGGTCGCGTACTTGGACACCTCGCCGCCTGAGATGAGCAGCTTGAGATCGTCGTGGCCGCCGTCCTCGCGCAGCCGAACAAATGCGTCAATGAGACGCTCGAGATTCTTATGGGGCTTGATGTTGCCGGCGTACATAACGAACCGGTTGTGTAGCTGGTACCGCTCGCGTACGCGCTCAACCGCATCCTCTGGAGGTGGATCGTAGAACGTATCGGCGATCGCGTTGTAGATGACCGTGACCTTGTTTTCGGGAATCCTAAAGAACCGCAGGATGTCCCGTTTCGAGGCCTCCGATACCGTCAGAATGCGACTCGCACGATGTGTTGCCGCGTAGAACGCTGCGCGTGCGTAGCCGTGCGCGAGGCGATTCTGCAAGTACTGCGGAAAGACCAAATGGATGCAGTCGTGGATCGTGACGATCGACCGACAGGGGGTGAGCACCGGCAGGACATAGTGAGGGGTATGGAACACATGCGGCCTGATGCGCTGGACATGGAAGGGGATGGTGAGTTGTTCGCCAAGGGAGTACTGGTCAGATCCGTCGGCCAGTTCTCGGAAGTTGGGTCCAAGTTGCCGCGATAGGCCGCGGTCATCCTTGCGACACAGCAGGACGTACTCACTGTCGTGATCCAGGTGCGCAAGCTGGTCGATCAGGTTTCGGACGTAGGTGCCGACGCCAAAGTCATGTAGCTTGCGCACATCGATGGCTACCCGCACTGTCGCGACTATAGCAGTGCAGCGTCGCGACCGCGAAGCGCAAGACCTGCCGCACGACGGGTACTAGTCGGGACTGCGAGGTGCAACGGGGGGCAGTTCGCCCCGCAAACGCAAGTAGAGGCGCAGCGCCGGCTCCCAGCTGGGGTGGTGCTTGGCGTAGAAGGCAAGCTGGCTACTCCGATACCGTTGGCGCGTGCGCTGTGGGAGGTGAGCGCCTGAACGTCCGCGGTGGTGAATGATGGTGACCTCTGGGACGAACCGGACCCGGGCGCCGCGCCGACGGATCGCCGCGCAGAAGTCGACGTCCTCGCCGTAGAGGAAGAAGCGTTCGTCGAGCAGCCCGACGGCTTCAGCGTCGACACGCCGGACGAGGAGGCAGGCGCCGCTGACCCAGTTGGGTGTCCCCGGGCGCGCAAGCGATCGGCGCGTCCACCAGGAGAGCACCGGGATGTTTGCCCGCAATGCGGTGGTCTTGACCTTCTGCATCAGCTCGTTGAGCGGACTCAGCGTCTTGCCAAACGAGAGCTCCGGCCGCCCGGTGTCGTCGGTCAGACGCGGCCCAACTACTGCGGTGTCCTCCGCCTTTCGAAGTCGCGCGACGAGCTGGTCGACGGCGCCCGCAGGGACGATCGTATCGCTGTTGAGAAGAAGCACCAGCTCTCCATCCGTCGACCGGATGCCCTGGTTGTTGGCGCGGGCATAGCCGACGTTGGTGTGGTTCTCGAGCACGGTCACGTTGGGAAATCGCGCACGAACGGCCTCGACAGTGCCGTCCTCGGATCCGTTGTCCACGACGACGATGTGGTGGCCGATCGCCGGTGGGGCGGTACCGAGTGCCGTCAGACAGGCGACGGTGTCCGCGCGCGTGTTGTAGCTCACGATGACAATCGAGAGCTCAGCCATCGTGTCCGGCAGCCTGCTCGCAGACGTTGAGCGTTTCTTGGGCGGCCCGCATCCAGCTAAAGGACGCCACGTGCGACAGACCAAGCTCGCGCTGTCGAGCGTGGGCCAGGGGATCGACCAGAAGTGTGGCGATCGCACGAGCAGTGGCAACGACGTCGCGTAGCGGTACGAAGGTGGCGGCGTGCTGGCACAGCTCTCGCGCTACCGAGGTGTCGGCAACTACCGCGGGTACGCCGGCGGCCATCGCCTCGAGCGGCGTAAACCCAAACCCCTCGTATTCTGACAGGAAGGCGAAGACCCGAGCTCGCTGATAGAGCGCGGCAAGCTCGTCATCCGGGACGTACGAGCGCAGCGAAATACGGTCGTCGAACCCAGTGGTGGCGATCAGGGACGGCAGGTCGACCGATGGATAGGTGCGGTCGTCGCCAACCAAGACGAGCTGGGCGTCGGGAATCGTCTCGCAGACCTTGACGAAGGCGGACACCAGCGTCGGTACGTGACGCCGGTTGAAGATTGACCCGACGAACAACACCAACGGCGTCGGCGATGTGGGCGGGGGCGCGACCGGCGCTTGGCGCATGCCCGATCGCACGACGTGGACTCGGTCGGACGGCACATCGGAGAACCGAAGGATCTCCGCACGCGTAAACTGCGAGACGGCGATGATGGCGCGTGCACGTGACATGGTGCGCGCGGCCAGCGCGCGTCGCCGCAGGCCTTCGCGCCATCGGAACCACTCGGGATGGGCCATGAACGAGACGTCGTGCATGGTCACGACGAACGGCACGGCGGTTCGAAGCGGGGCCGAGTACGCCGGCGCAAAAAACAGATCGAGGCTGTCCTCGTCGACGGCACGTCCCAGGTCCAGCTGTTCCCACCAGACTCCCGAGCGGCCTGGGACGGCCCGATGACGAAAACGGGGAGTCTCTTCGATATGGCGATCCCCGATCGTCACGTCAGCTCCGGCGCTTGGCGTATAGACCAGAAACTCGTGACCGTGGGCGTCCGAGGACCCCCATTGGTCGAGAAGCTCGGCGAGGTATCGTCCGACGCCCGTGCGCTTCCCGAGAAGCTCGCGTCCGTCTACGCCGATACGCATGGGACATGCCTGGCGGGTGTCATCTCAGGTCATCGATTGGCTACGGGGTCGGCCCCGTCGGCACCTTGCCGGGTTGTTCGGCGGCCGCCTGGTACGCTTGACGGAGGGCGGCGGCTGACGCCTTCCACGTGAACGTCGACGCCTGCTGGAACCCACGTTCGACACACGCTTGAGCGAATGGGTGGTCGGTACACATGCGTTCGAGGGCGTGCGCGATAGCCGTGGGCTCCAGTGGGTCCACGACCAAGCCGGCCTCGCCGACGACCTCCGGGAGGGCACCGCGGTTCGAGACGACGACAGGTACCCCGATGGTCATGGCCTCGACCGCGGGTAGTCCAAACCCTTCGTGGAGCGAAGGCAGGACGAGGACCGCGGCGTCCTCGTACAGGCTCCGCAGCGCGCCCGGGTCGAGATATCCAGTGCAGCGAACGTGGTTCTTGAGTGGGGGCTCCTCCAGTCGGTTAATCCACGTCGGTGTTCGGGCCGTCGGTGGGCCCGCGAGAACGAGAGGTGGGCACGTCGTACCGCCGCGTTCGAGCAAGAGAGCATACGCATCGAGCAAGCGGCCGATGTTCTTTCGCGGAGCCAGGGCACCCACGAACAGGATGTGCCCGTGGTCGGGCCACTCCGTGCGGGGCCGCCAGTCGGGTGCGCCGTTGTAGCACACCGAAATCTTCCCGGTCGGAACCTGAAGGCGCCGCGAGACCTCCGACGCCGTGAAGCGCGAGGGTACGATGACCCGGTCGGCCCGACTCACATGGAGCTTGACGAGGTCCGGGTAGTCGCGTCGGATCTCGGCCTCGGCGTGATCTGGATGATCGAGGAAATCAAGGTCGTGCACCGTCACGACTTGCTGGGCACCTCGCGATGGGATCAACAGCGGGTGGGGCGAATGGACGACGTCGTATGTGCGACGGGTCAGCCACTCGACCGGCGGCCACCCAAGCCGATGCCACCCAAAGTTTAGAAGGCTGACCGGCACGCGCCCATCGTAGCTGTGCACGCGACTCGGAACCGGTCCGAGACGGTCTTTCCACGAGCTGCTGAAGATCGTCAGGTCGATCGCCGGGGCATCGTTCTCGGAATCAGCGAGGGCCTGGACCAGGGAGTGCACCCATTCTCCAACCCCTGTCCGCTGGCGTAGCGCCGGTCGATAGTCAATCAGGACACGCACGAACTCCAGGGCGATGGTAGCACACCTCGGTTGTCGCGCTGACGCAGCCGGACTGACGACGACATTGTATAAGTCCTTGCAATGCAATAACTTGACAGCATGGACCGCGCCTGTGGTACGGTTAACGGCTTGACGGCGGCTGGTTAGCGGAGGCAAGCGGGATGAAGATCGCGGTGGTGGGCAGCGGGTACGTCGGCTTGGTCGTTGGCGCGTGTTTTGCGGAAAACGGCAACGAGGTCGTTTGCGTTGACAACGACGGGGCCAAAGTTCGAGCCCTCAAACGCGGCCGCATCCCGATCTACGAGCCCGAGCTCAAAGAGCTCGTGACCCGCAACCAGCGCGAGAAGCGACTCGCGTTCAGCACATCTTTGGCGCGGTCAGTTCGCGCGTCGCAGGTCATCTTTATTGCGGTTGGGACGCCGGCCGACGAGGATGGCTCCGCAGACCTCACGCATGTCCTTGCTGTCGCCCGCGATCTCGCGAAGGCGATGAACGGATACAAAGTGATTGTTGCGAAGAGCACGGTTCCGGTTGGCACGTCCGCGAAGATTCGGGACGTCATTCGTCGCGAGACGACGCACCCGTTCAGCGTGGTCAGCAATCCCGAGTTCCTCAAGGAGGGCGCGGCCATCGATGATTTCATGCGTCCCGATCGGGTGGTCGTGGGAGCCGAAGATCCGCGCGCGCGAGAACTGATGCAGGGTCTGTATGCGCCGTTTACACGTACCGGTGCACCGATCATCATGATGGACTGCGCCAGTGCGGAGTTGGCAAAGTATGCGGCGAACGGCATGCTCGCGACGCGGATTTCGTTCATGAACGAGATTGCCAACGTCTGCGAGCGCGTGGGTGCCAACGTCGATGAGGTGCGGCGTGCGATTGCCGCCGATCGTCGAATCGGTTCGGCGTTCTTGTTCCCGGGGGTTGGCTACGGCGGCAGTTGCTTCCCGAAGGACGTCAGAGCACTGATCAGGTCGGCGGATGACGCCGGGTACTCGTTCGGCATTCTTGGCTCGGTGGAAGCGGTCAACGAGCGACAGAAGCTCCTACTGGTCGAGAAGATGCGCGCCCACTTCGGGACGCTCAAAGGCACGACGATCGCGCTCTGGGGACTGGCGTTCAAGCCGCGGACTGACGACATGCGCGAGGCTCCGTCGGTGGCGATTGCCAACGCCGTCCTGGCTGAGGGTGGGAAGGTCAAGGCGTATGACCCCGAAGCCGAGAAGGCCGCCCGCGCGGTGTTTGGCACGAAGGTCGCCTTTGCGCAGCAGTCGTACGACGCGTTGACCGGAGTCGACGCGCTCGCGATCGTAACCGAGTGGAACGAGTTTCGGGAGCCGGACTTTTCCCGCATGCGCTCGTTGATGCGGGCGCCAGTGATCTTCGACGGGCGCAACCTGTTCACGACAGAACAGATGCAGGCAGAAGGCTTTACCTACTACTCGATAGGGAGGTAATGGGCGCGGTCCTTGTGGCCGGCGGAGCCGGGTATATCGGGAGTCATACGGTCCGAGCGCTTCGCGACGCCGGAATCGACGTGGTTGTGCTCGACAGCCTGGTCGCCGGGCACCGCGAAGCGGTGCCTGACGTGCCGCTTGTCGAGGCCGACATCTCGGATCGTCAGGCGGTTCGTGAGGCCATTCGCCGCCATGGCGTCACGGCGACAATGCACTTCGCCGCGTTCTTGGCGGTTGGCGAGTCGGTGCAGGCGCCAGCCCCGTACTACATCAACAACGTCGCGAAGACACTGGCCCTGCTCGAGACACTGGTCGAGGAGTCGGTCGATCAGTTCGTGTTCTCGTCGACTGCCGCGGTCTTCGGAGAGCCTCGCGACACACCGATTCGTGAGGACCACCCGACCGAGCCCATCAACGCCTATGGCGAGACGAAGCTTGCCGTCGAGCGGGCCCTTCCACACTTCGCTCGCGCCTACGGATTGCGCTCAGTCAGCCTCAGGTACTTCAACGCGGCAGGGGCCGATCCGTCCGGAAAGATTGGTGAGGACCACAGTCCGGAGATTCATCTGATTCCTCGAGCGCTGGCCGCAGTTTCCGATGGAACCCCGGTGGAGGTCTACGGCGACGACTATCCGACGCCCGACGGTACCTGCGTTCGCGACTACGTGCACGTGTGCGATCTCGCGGACGCGCACCTGCTGGCCCTACGTGCGCTCGAGTCAGGAACGCCGTTAACCGCCTACAATCTCGGTAACGGCCGTGGGTACTCGGTCAAGGACGTCGTCGCAGCAGCCGAGCGCGTGACAGGCCGACAGGCTCTTCCCCGGGTCGTGGGGCGGAGGGCTGGAGACCCGGCGGTGTTGCTTGCGTCGAGCGCACGCGCACGCAACGAGCTTGGCTGGTCACCCCGTTTCGAAGAGATTGACGTGATTGTCCGCACGGCGTGGGATTGGCACCGCAACCACCCGAGTGGGTATCGGAGCGGGGCATGAACGCGGCAGTGCGATTGTGGCGCTACGCCGTACCCCACCGGGGCCGCTTGTTTGCCGCCGCTGCCGCGATGGTCGTTTACGCCGCGGCGTCGGGCGGACTCGCCTACCAGTTCAAGCCAATCGTCGATGACGTCCTGTCTACCCAGACTGGCCTGGCGGCGGTGTTCACCGCCATCCTCGGGTTTAGCGTGCTCAAGGGGTTGGGGGCGTACTTCTCGGTCTATCTGATGACCGACGTCGGTGAGCGTCTCGTCAAGGATCTGCGCGGCGAGCTGTTCGGTCACATTCTGGCTCAGTCGGCCGCCTTCTTTTCCCGGCACACGACCGGGTCGTTGATGTCGCGGACGACCAATGACATCAACCGGATCCAACAGGTAGTGTCCCAAACGGTCGGCGATCTGCTTCGCGAGTCGGTCACGCTTGTGGCGTACGCGTGCCTGCTGGCGTACTACGACCCGCGGCTGGCGCTGGTGTGCGTGACGGGCGCGCCGCTCGTCGTGTATCCGCTGATTCGTCTCGGTCAGCGCGTGCGTCGGACGACGCGGCGCAGCCAGGAGGAGCAAGCCCACCTTTCTCATATCACCGCCGAGGCATTTGCGGGCCACCGCATCGTGAAAGCGTTTGGCGGCGAGGCCTACGAGCGGCAGCGGTTTGACCGCTCGGCCCACGACCTCTACCGAACCAACATGAAGGTCACGAGCACGCTCTCCGTGCTACCGCCAATCATGGAGTGGCTCGGCGCCCTCGGCATTGTCGCGGTGTTGTACTACGGCGCGAACGAGATTGCCTCCGGGGAACTGACGTCCGGCGAGTTCACCTCGTTCGTCGGCGCGCTGCTCTTGATGTATGGACCGGTCAAGAAGCTCAGCCGCGTAAACGCGAGCATTCAGCAGGCCATCGCGGTGTCAGAGCTTGTGTTCGAGGTTCTCGACACCCACAACGAGCGGCACGATCGGCCCGGTGCGAAGCCGCTGGCGCAGCTGCGGGACGCCATCGCGTTCGACAATGTGAGCTTCACCTATGGTGATGGTGATCCGACCGAAGTCCTGCGCGGTGTTTCGTTCTCGGTCCGGGTGGGTCAAGTCGTGGCGATCGTCGGCTTGAGTGGAGCCGGCAAGACGACACTGGTCAATCTCATCCCGCGCTTTTTCGAACCGACCGGCGGCTCGATCACGGTTGACGGGGTAGACGTGCGCGACGTGACCCTGAGCTCCCTCCGCCAACAGATTGGAATCGTGACCCAGGAGACCGTCCTGTTCGACGACACCGTGGCCAACAACATCGGATACGCGGCGCCTCAGACGAGCCGCGAGATGGTTGAAACGGCCGCGCGTGCGGCGCATGCGCACGAGTTCATTACCGACTTGCCTGACGGGTACGACACCCTGATCGGTGAGCGCGGGCAGCGCTTATCGGGCGGACAGCGCCAGCGGCTAGCAATCGCCCGGGCGCTGCTCAAGAACTCGCCGATCTTGATTCTCGATGAGGCCACGTCGTCGCTGGACTCGGAGTCGGAGTTATTGGTGCAGGCCGCGCTCGCAAAGCTGATGATGGATCGCACATCGTTCGTGATTGCCCATCGGCTGTCGACGGTACGGCGGGCTGACACGATAATCGTGCTCGATCACGGACATGTCGCGGAGTGCGGGCGACACGAGGAACTGCTGGCGAAGGCCGACAGCCTGTATGCCAAGCTGTACTCCTTGCAGTTGTTCGATCGCGACGGCGATGACGACCTTCGCGTGGAAGCTCTTCAATCAGCCGACACGGAGCGGGATGCTCGATGATTAAATCGATGACAGGGTTCGCCACGCTGACCCGCGACGATGACGACGCGCTGATGACCGTCACGGTCAAGACCGTGAATCATCGGTACCTCGATTTGCAGATTCGAGCGCCGCAAGCGCTCGCTGAAACCGAGGCTGCGCTTCGGTCGTTGGTCCAGCGGCACGTCGGGCGCGGGCGGGTCGAGCTGGCCGTGACGGTACGGATGAAGGCCGCGCCGCGCGTCGAGCTCGATGTCAACGAGGCACTCATGGTGGCGCTCTCGAACGCGGCGGCCACAGCGACCGAGAGCGGTCTGGCCCAAGGTGGCCTCGCTCCAGGCGACCTGTTGAGATGCCCAGGGGTGGTGACCGTCCGTGAGCTTCCCACCGAGGAATCAACTTGGAAGGCGCTCGGTCAGGAAGTGGCGCGCGCGACGGAGGCCACCTTGCTCGAGCTCGACCAGATGCGACGCCGAGAGGGTGAGTCGCTTGCCGTAGATCTGGAGGGGCGGGCGACAGCGCTCGGCGTGCTGGTCGACGGGATCGTCTCGGAGGCGGAGGCCGGAGAAGAGGCTCTCCAAGAGCGGCTGCTCACACGCGTGGGCGAGATCGAGACGCAGGTGGACGTCGATCCGGCCGCGGTGGCACAGGAAGTCGTCCGATGGGCTGGCCGATCCGACATCCACGAGGAAGTGACCCGCCTTCGTGGGCACCTCGACCACATGGCCGTCCTGTCGAAGGGGTCGGGGCCGTGCGGTCGAAAACTCGACTTCCTCGTCCAGGAAATGAACCGTGAAGTCAACACGATTGGGTCGAAGGCCGAAGGTCGCGGCATGGCGGAACTCGTCGTGGCGGCCAAGGCAGAGATCGAGAAGCTTCGCGAGCAGATTCAGAACGTGGAATAGTCGTGGGCGGCCAACCTGAGCATCCGCGCCGGGGAATTCTCTTCGTCGTGTCGGCGCCATCTGGGACCGGAAAAACCACACTGGTCCAGCGGGTCGTCACGCAGGTCCCCGATATGGTGATGTCGCGGTCTTATACCTCACGACCCGCGCGAGCCGGGGAGGTCGATGGCGTCGACTATAATTTCATTAGCTCCCAACGGTTTACGGAGATGGTCGAGGCCAAGGCGTTCCTAGAATGGGCCACGGTGTTCGACTATCAGTATGGGACGAGCGCCGCCGACACGGACGCGCACCAGCAGGCGGGGCGAGACGTGGTGCTCGTCATCGATGTCCAGGGCGCGGCTCAGGTTCGACGCCGCGATGTCGACGTCGTCAGCGTCTTTGTCATGCCGCCCTCGTATCAAGAACTCGAGCGCCGACTACGGGGCCGCAGCAACACGACGGCAGAGCAGCTGCGACGGCGACTCGAGACGGCACGAAGTGAGGTCGACGCTCGCACTAAATATGACTATGGGGTCGTGAACGACAACCTCGAGCAGTGTGTCGACCAGCTCTGCTGCATCGTCATGGCGGAGCGGGTTCGGATGGGGGCTGTTGAGGATCGGATGACCGATATCGCTCGGAACTTCGGCGAGTAGACGAACCGATGTCATTAATTGCGCTTGGCGTCTCGGGTGGGATCAGCGCCTACAAGTCGGTCGAGGTCGCACGCGGACTCCAAAAGCACGGCCACGACGTCGTGGCCGTCTTGACGGACGCCGCGACAAAGTTTGTCGGCCCGCTGACCTTTGAGGCCATCACCCAGCGGCGAGTCGTCGTCGATCAGTTTGAGGCCGGCACGAACGCGGACATCGAACACATCAAGCTCGCCTCAGAGATCGCGCTGCTCGTCGTCGCCCCGGCGACGGCTAACGTCGTTGGCAAATTCGCGAACGGCATTGCCGACGATTTTCTCTCAGCCCTGTATCTCGCGACCACCGCGCCGGTGCTCGTCGCCCCGGCGATGAACACCAACATGCTGGCCCACGCGGTGGTCCGGCGCAACCTCAATGCGCTGGCGGAGGACGGGGTGGGCTTTGTCGAACCGGGCGAGGGCTATCTGGCCTGCGGGTGGGTCGGGAAGGGTCGCCTGGCCGAGCCGGACGAGATTGTATCGGCGGCCATCGAAATGCTCGCGCCGAGCGGAGGCCTCGCGGGGCGGTGTCTCGTCGTGACCGCGGGCCCTACCTACGAAGATATCGACCCGGTTCGGTACCTCGGGAACCGCTCGACCGGACGGATGGGGTTTGCCGTGGCCGCCGAGGCCATGGCGCGCGGCGCGCGGGTCGTGCTCATTGCAGGACCGACGTCACTTGAGCCGCCTGCGGGCGCCGAGATTCACCGCGTTCGAAGCGCGGACGAGATGCATCGCGCGGTCGACGCGACCATGCGCGAAGACGAGGTCGACGCCGTGGTCATGGCCGCGGCTGTCGCCGACTATGCGCCGGCGGCCGGCCGGGCCGCCGAGAAGATCGTCAAGACCGGAGGCAACGCCGACCTGGAGCTACGACGCACGACCGACATCCTTGCCGAACTCGGCCGCCAGCGTGGCGACCGGTCGCGACCAGTGCTCGTGGGGTTCTGCGCCGAGACGTCGAATATTGTCGAGCGGGCTCGCGCTAAGTTGGTGTCCAAGCGGCTCGATCTGATCGTGGGCAACGACGTTTCGCGGTCGGACGCCGGATTCGCGGTCGAGACGAACGCCGCGACGATTCTCTCGCGCGACGACGACAAGGTCGAAACGGTGCCGCTCGGGACCAAGCGCGCGCTAGCCCGAGTGATTCTCGGTCACGTGGAACGGTGCCTGAGCCGGGCCGCGTCGTCCAGCCGTGCGTCCAGCACTCACTCCTGACGCCTGGGCGCTGATGTCCAACACCGACCAGCTCGCTGCGCATCTCGCGTTCTTCGCAGAACTCGGGGTCGAAGGCGTGAGCCGAGATCCGCGATGGCGAGCCCGAGGCGGTGACACGGCCGGCGCGCCAGCGTCGGTCGACGCGGCGACAGGCGCCGCCGCGCTCGACCGGGTTCGAGCCGAGCTCGGGGATTGCACTCGATGCAAGTTACACGCATCTCGCACCAATCTGGTGTACGGCGTCGGCAACCCTGAGGCTGACCTGATGTTCGTCGGCGAGGCTCCAGGACGCGACGAAGACCTCCAGGGCTATCCGTTCGTCGGTCGTGCGGGTCAGCTCCTGACGAAGATCATCGAGGCCATAGACCTGCGGCGAGAGGACGTGTACATCGCGAACGTGATCAAGTGCCGCCCACCGAACAACCGGAATCCTGAGCCCGACGAAGTCTCAACGTGCGAACCGTTCTTGTTTGGCCAAATCGACGCGATCCAGCCGAAGGTCATCGTCGCGCTTGGTGCGTTCGCCATCCGCACACTGCTCGAGCGTGACGACGCCATTTCACGTCTGCGTGGGCGCGTGTTTGACTACCGCGGCGCAAAGTTGGTCCCCACCTTCCACCCGGCGTATCTGCTGCGGAGTCCTGACAAGAAGCGCGACGTGTGGGAGGACATGAAGCGAGTCCGCGCGATCCTGAGAGAGGAGTAGCGCCGGCCCAGCGGGCGCACCTGGCGGTATGTCGGTAGTTCAGGTCGCTGTCCCGGTTCCGTTGCTGCCCTCGCTGACCTACCGTGTGCCACCCGATTGGGTCGATCCGTCGGTCGGGGCCCGTGTCCTCGTGCCGCTTGGCAGCCGGGTCGTCACCGGCTGCGTCATTGCAGTCGAGCCGGAGACGCCGGAGATGGCGGCCGACAGCACATCGGGCGCCGACCTGAAGGCGATCGTCGACACCGTCGACGATGGAGCATTCCTGCCGCAGGCGGTCCTCGAGATTGCCTTGTGGATCGCGGAATACTACGCCTCGGGTCCCGGCGATGCGATCGCCGCAGCCATGCCTCCGCAGGCCTGGGCGCGGCGGGGACCCCGCCGGGGTCGGGCGGATGCGTTCAAGACCGAGCGAGTCGCCCGGATTACCGACGCTGGCCGAGATACGCTCGGAGACGACACCCATCGACTTGGACCTCGGCAGCGAGCTGCGATGGCGTTGCTTGCCGAGTCTGCCCACGGCGTGCCGACCCGAGTACTAGCAACGCAGCACATCGCGGCCGACACGATTCGTCGGCTGTCGAAACGTGGGTATCTCCGCCTCGATCAGCAGCGGGTTGAACGAGATCCGTTCGATTCGGCGGCGCGCGATGGCGGCGCGGAACGAGGCGCCAGTTTGGTGCTGACGCCCGATCAAGAGCGGGCGCTCGGCGAGTTGCGTGTGCTGGTCGAGCACGGCGGGTTCCGCGTCGGGCTACTCCACGGCGTCACCGGTAGCGGCAAGACGGAGCTCTACGTGCGGTTGGCCCAGACTGCGTGCGACCGTGGGCTTCAAACGCTCGTGCTTGTGCCCGAGATCATCCTGACACCCTCGGTGGCTAAGACGCTGCGAGCGGTGTTCGGCGATCGCGTCGCGATCCAGCATAGCGGGCTCTCTCAGGGCGAGCGCCACGACCAGTGGCATCGTATCCGGCAAGGTGACGTTGACGTCGTGGTGGGAACCCGTTCGGCAGTGTTCGCGCCGCTGGACAGGCTCGGGCTGGTCATCGTCGATGAGGAGCACGACACGTCCTACAAGCAGGAGGAGAGCCCGCGGTACCACGGCCGGGATGCCGCGATCATGCGGGGGCGCCAGGCCGGCGCCGTCGTGGTGCTCGGTTCGGCGACGCCCTCGATGGAAAGCCACCACAACGCGATGAGTGGCCGCTATGTTCGCGTCGTGCTTCCGCAGCGCATCCTCGAACGTCCGCTGCCGGCCGTGCGCATCGTCGACATGCGTGAGGAGTTAGCGGCTCAGGGGGCGGACGTTGTTTTAAGCTCAGTGCTTTTGGAGGGCCTCGAATCACGCCTCGAGCGTGGCGAACAGTCGCTCGTCCTGCTCAACCGGCGCGGCTACGCAGCGGCGGTGCTCTGCCGCCAGTGTGGGCAGACGCTCGAGTGTCCAAATTGCAGCATCACGCTGACGTTTCACCGTTCGGCGGGTCGCATGCGGTGTCACTACTGCAACTACTCGCAGCCGAAGCCCTCGCTGTGTCCAAACTGTGCCGGTCCGTACTTGGAGCGGCTTGGACTCGGTACTGAGCGAATCGAGTCGGAGATCGCGAAGGCGCTGCCCGAAGCGCGTGTCGCGCGTCTGGACCGCGACGCGGTGCGACGTCGGGGCGTGGCAACTGGACTTCTGGAACGTTTTGGAGCCGGGGATATCGATGTGCTCGTCGGTACGCAGATGATCGCGAAGGGTCACGATTTCCCTTCGGTAACGCTGGTCGGCGTCGTGTCGGCCGACGTCGGCCTCGGTGTTGCGGACTTCCGGGCGGCGGAGCGGACCTTTCAGCTGTTGACCCAGGTGGCAGGCCGGGCGGGACGCGGTGAGCGACGAGGCGAAGCGGTGATTCAGACCCTCTATCCCGACCACTACAGCATCGGTTTCGCCTGTCAGCAAGCCTACGAGCCGTTCTTCGAGGCCGAGATGCGGTTTCGTCGAAGCATGCGATACCCTCCGGTTGTCGCTATGGTGAACGCGATCGTGCGGGCCAGTCGGTTCGGCGATGCGATGCGCCAGGCGGGCGAGCTGGCCGGCGACCTTCGCGATCGTGCCGACCGGTTCGAGGTGCTCGGACCCGCCCCGGCGCCGATCTCGCGACTACGTGGCGAGCACCGCGCGCAGATATTCCTCAAGGGACGGCATCGCCCGGCGATGCGTGAGGCGCTCCAGGCCGCGTTAGCTCGACGCCCCAAACTCCGGCGCCGAGTGACGATCGATGTCGACCCGCTGACGGTGTTGTAGGCGCGGGCTCTAGGGAAGGAGAGCGACTTCGGCCCTATTCCGAGGTCACGATGAGGTCCATGACCTCGATCGGCGCTGGGGTGAAACACACGATGAAGATAATCGCGGTGCCGATGCCGATCCAGAGGCGTACGCGGTCAAGCGGGACGTGCTCGTCGTCGGTTGGCGGGTGCTGAGCCCCGAAGACGAACACCATGACAATCATCAGGATCGCCCAAACGATCCAGCTGATCGATACGAGCAGGGCCAGTGCGACCACCACGGCGGTCACGGCCTTGGTCACGGTGGTTGACCGCCGTCCGAGCGTGGCGTACGAAATATGACCGCCGTCGAGCTGAGCGATGGGGAACAGGTTGAGGGCGGTCACTAGTAGTCCGAACCACGCGGCCAGCGCGATGGGGTGAAGATTCAGCGTGTAGCCCTCCGGCGCTTCGCCCCACACGAGCCATGCGACGAACTGGAACAGAAGGGGCTCACCCAGTGAGAACCCGACGAAGTCGTCGGGAAGCGGGACGACGCGCGAGAGCCTGAGTCCGAGGAACAACGCCGGCACAGCCACGACGAAGCCTGCGATAGGGCCGGCGGCTCCGATGTCGAAGAGCATGCGCTTCGACGGAATCCGCTGGCGGATGCGAATGACTGCGCCCAATGTGCCGGTCAGGATGAAAGGGGGCGTAGGGATAAAGTACGGCAGGGTGGCGTCGATGCGGTAGATGCGACAGGCGATGTAATGGCCCATCTCGTGGGTTCCGAGGATGGCAAGAATCGTAACGCTGTACCACATGCCGTGGAGTATCGAGATCGGTGGTACGTCCGCGACGAAGTCGGTCGTGAAGCCTGCGTAGTGCAAGCTACCTACATGGGTCGTGGTGACGACCGTCGCAAGAAACAGACCGAGGTGGAGCAGCGGTCGGTGGCGTGGCTTGCGTCGTATCAGGGGGCGAACCGGCGGAGGCAACGAACTGTGGTCAGCTGCTGCCGGTGCCTCGTTCCAGACTGGGGATGGGGGGAGCGGCCGCTGGGACACGTGATTCGTCGAGCGTCGGCCGAGCCGCGGCTCAGCCGCCGATATCCTGCAGATCTTTACCTGGCTTGAACCGGATGGTCCGGCCGGGTGGGATGCGCACCTCTTTTCCGGTGCGTGGATTTCGTCCGATACCTCGCTTGCGCGGCTTGACTTGGAAGACGCCGAATCCACGGAGTTCGATTCGCTCGCCTCGTTGCATCGACATTCGCATCGCGTCCAAGACCGCGTCAACGGCGACCTCGGCCTTGACCTTGGTGATGGAAGCGGCCTTCGAGACTTCGTTTACGATGTCAACCTTGATCATGCTCTGTGGGCTCCGAGAATTGTAAATATCATAGGTACTATAATTTACAGGTGTCAAGACCGCTTCATCTCGACCTAAAGCCACCTGCGCTCACATGACAGGACGAAAGAAGCCGCAGGCTTTCCGAGTTGTTCTCGTTGGTCGTCCGAACGTCGGGAAGTCAACGCTGTTCAATCGGCTCGTAGGTAGCCGCCGCGCCATCGTGACCCCCGTACCCGGCACGACGCGTGACGTACTGGATGCGCCCGTCGAGTGGCAAGGGTCGCAGTTCGTGCTAGTCGATACGGGGGGGCTCTTTGGCGCGAGTGAAGATCCACTTCACGCGGAGGTCGCGCGCCAAGGGCTTAAGGCGCTCGACACCGCATCCCTCGTCGTCATGTTGGTCGACGGGCGTGACGGCATCGTCCCCGCCGATCATGACGTCGCGAAGCGGGTTCGCGAGGTCGGTGTTCCGGTGCTTGTTGCGGTCAACAAGATGGAAGGGCGGGCGTCCGAGACGCGAGCGGATGATGTGCATCGGCTGGGGTTGGAGCCCGTTGTCAGGGTGTCGGCGGAGCATGGGCTCGGCATAGGCGACCTGCTCGACCAGGTGATATCGCTGCTACCAGGGAGCGCGACCCGAGCGGCGCCCGCGAGCGAGGACGAGTCTGAGATCGCGATAGCCATTGTCGGCCGGCCCAACGTGGGGAAGTCGTCGCTGGTGAATCTGCTGGCTCGAGAGGACCGGGTGCTCGTGAGCGAACTCGCCGGCACGACGCGCGACGCGGTGGACACCCTCGTGCGCTGGCAAGGTCGCACGCTGCGCTTAGTCGACACGGCGGGGATTCGACGGCCCGGCCAAGTTGCCCAGTCCGGTCAGGTCGAGTCGGTAAGCGTTGCGCTCGCGCGCCGAGCCATGGAGAGGGCTGACGTGGCTGTCGTGGTGTTCGATGCCTCGACTCGTGTGACCCGTCGCGATGCGGCTGTCGCCGGCGAGGCCGAACGCCTCGGGTGCGGGATCGTATGCGCGGCCAACAAGTGGGATCTGGTCAAAGGGCGGGAAGAGGGCTTTGCCAAGCAGTTTGACGAAGCGGTGCGCGAGGAGCTGAAGTTCGCCGACTATGCGCCGATCGTGCATCTTTCCGCGCTGACGGGTGCTCGGTCGCAGAAGTTGCTGGAGTTGATCGAGCGCGTCGACCGCGCCCGCGCCGCGCACGTCTCGACCGGCGATCTCAATCGATTTCTCGAGCGGGTCACGAAACGGCATCCCCCGTCGAGCCCCACCAAGCGGGAGGTCAAGATCCAGTACGCGACCCAGATCGGCGTAAAGCCGCCGCGCTTCCTGCTGTTCACCAACACCGCTACCAAGCTGCACTTTTCGTACGAGCGTTTCCTCAAGAACCGGCTACGTGAGTCGTTCGAGTTCGAAGGGACGCCCCTGAAAATACAGGTTCGCGCCCGCCGGCCGCCTCGTGGCCGCCGCTGATGAGGACGCCTGCGGACGGGTGCGATATACTGACCTGACGAGTAGAGCCTGATGGCTGCAGACGTGTCGGTTCCGAAGCGCCCGCTGTTCAAACCGGCGGAGGTATGCACCATCGCGGGACTCAAGCCCTACGTTTTGCGGTCCTGGGAGGCCGAGTTCCCCTCGCTAGGGGGCACCAACGGCAAGAGCGGCGCTCGGATGTATCGGCGCTCCGACGTCGAAACGGTGCTACATATCAAGGAACTTGTCTTCGGTGAGGGGCTCACGCTGGGGGCTGCCAGGCGGAGACTCGAGTCGGAACAGGCGCCAAAGCCCGACAAAGATTCCTCGTTCGCCGAGTTCCTCGACGCTGAGACGCGTCAGCGGCTCGACGCGGTCCGAGAGGGGCTTCGTGCCATCCTGGGGCTTCTGTCCGGTGGCGGCGAGACGATGCCCGCGCAGGCCACGCCAGCAAGAAAGGCCGACGCTGCGACAGCCGTACCGGCTCGTAGCAAGGCCAAACCCCGAAGGAGCAAGAAAGGCGCGCGGGCCCGAGCCTAAAGGGTTCTAGCCGACCGAACGACGCGGCTATCGGCGGGATGTGGCGCAGTCTGGTAGCGCACCTGACTGGGGGTCAGGGGGTCGCTGGTTCGAATCCAGTCATCCCGACCAATATTTGGTCCTTCCGGGTTTAGCGTGGGTAGAGGTCGAGCCCTCCGCAGTGAAAATAGATCGCCGTCGTGAAGTGTGACGGGTTGCGGAAGCCGCCGGCCTTTCGCTTGATGCTCATGATCTTGCTGTTGAGACCTTCAGCCACGCCATTCGTGATCGGATGCTGGACAAAGCGGAGCACCCCTGCGAGATGCCGCTTCAACGTCTTCGCCACCTGCTTCACGGGCGCGAGCCGCGAGCGGATCGCCCAGCCATACCAGCGCGTGAAGAACCGCGTCACGGCCGCATGCTGACGGTAGGTCCACAAGGCCCGCAACGCTTCTTTGATCGCCCACGCGCGCCCGACTTTCAACTTCAGCGCTTGGAGCGTCGCGAACGCGGCCGCATGCCGCGCCGGCCGCCGCTCGTCGCTGAACAGCCACAGGTACTTGGTGCCGGTCAGCGGCGCACCCTCGCCGGCCCGCAGAAAAGCGCGATGCTCCTGTTTGCGGACCGTATCGACGGCCTTCGTCATCTCCCGCATGATGTGGAACCGATCGAAGACGATCTTCTCGTCGCCGGCGGGCAGGCCGTCCCGCGTGGCGCCGATGTACGCCTCCCACATGTCCATCGCGACGGCGTGCAGTGCCCGCCGCTGGGCGTCCGTCAACTGGGCATCGTACGCCGCCAGACTCTCCGTCTTGCGATCTTCGGCCACAAACTCGACGGTCGCCCGCTGGAGGTCGCACACGATCGTGTGATAGCGATGGCCCTTGCGGAACGCCTTCTCGTCGACGCCGATGTAGCGGATCGGCCGCGCCTCTTTCCGCGCGTGGCCCCGCGCGACGGCGCGGCTCATCACGCCCCAGGCCTCGTCCCAGCTGACGCCCGCGATCTCACACGCACCTTTGACCGTACTGCACTGCAGGATCAGATCGATGATCAACCGTTCCAACAACCCCGTGAAGCGGCTCCGTGGCTCGGCCCACGGCACCCGCACTTGCTTCACGCCATGGGTCGGACACTGCACCCGCGGAATCTCGGCATGCAGGTGCGTCTGAAACTGACACGTGTCGAGATGGCGCCACGTGCGCTCTGCCGCATGATCGAAGGCGGGCACCGTCTCGCCGCAGTTGGGACAGGGCCAGCGCGTCGGCTCGTGCTCTAGCCACACGTCGACCCGCTCGTCCTCGGGTTTCAGCTCGACGCGCGCCACGTGCCAGGGGGTAGGGATCCCCAAGATCGTCTCGAACAGCTTGGTATCCTGCATTCGCTCCTCCGCCGGAGCGTTCTATCAGCAGGACACCTCGAGTGCAATCCGCCGCCGAGCAAGCCCCCCACCCACCAGGGGGCCCCCGCAGGCGGCCTGACGAGTCACCCGGGATCCTTGCGACCCACGGAGATCCCGGAAGGACCCAATATTTAAAGGGTAAGTGCTCAGCATGTAACCCAGCAGTTTGTGGACATAGGCACAATATAGGCACACTTTAAGCATATTCCCTCGATCGATCCGGCGTACGACACGATCGCGCATGGCGATGGGTACACGCCGCTGGCGCCTCTCGGGCTGCGCATGCGACTCCTGTGCGGCAAGGGCACGCCGCGAAGTCACCAGAGCCGCGCGCGGGCCCTGCTTCGCTGCGTTGGGGCGCTCATGCGACTGCCTGCAACACGGTGGAGCGCTCTGGGGCCTCTCGCCCAGTGGCTGATCACGCCCGACGCCCGAGTCGTCCATCGTCATCCGCGTTGGTTACACTTGCCCGCAAGAACCATTGTCACGACGGCTGCTCGCACCCTACGCCGACGACGGCGAACAGCGCGTGGCGTTCACCCCTGGTCGCGACCACTGACGGCCATTCCCGCACGGCAGGACAGAGGTCATGGACTGCCGGGCGATGCTACGACCGCGCCGCGCGAGGGTTCCCCACGAAGGTGAGTGCGATGAAATCGAAGAACACGATGCGTGGCGCGAGACTCGAACCGGATTCGGGATATGTGCAGTACCTGGATGCCTGCGCAGCGTTCCTGTCGAGGGCCAATCACGTCCTGGAGGAGATCACGGCCTTCGATGAACTGGAGGAGTTGGCCCGTCACGACTCCGCAGGTGATCGGGCCGCCATCGAGGCATGGGCGAGGACGTGGGGCGTGAATGCACCGTGTATGCGGCAGGCGGCGCAGGACATTGTCGACGCCACGCGGCGTGATCCCGCCAACAGCGGCTTCCGCCATGTGTCGCGCAACGAGGCGATGGGGGAGCCGTGGCGTCGCCAGCTGGTGGCCTGGAATGAGTTCCCGGTAACGATGTCCGCTCGACCCGCGCGTGGGCAGCTTCATCGAAGCTCCTCTCGAGCAGCTCTTGGAGCAGCCCCACATCCTGGGCCCGATCGCGACCAATCCCCGAAGCGAACCGCGGGCGCAATTTCTGGAACGCGCGCGTCACCACTGGGAGGCGCGTAGGCAAGTGGGCATCAGAGCGTATGGGCTCACACCCGTGGCAGTGAAGCCTGATCTCCTGGACCAGGTCGACTGGCTCGTGCGCTATCAGATCCAGAAGACACCGTTTGAGGTCATCGCCAGCGATCTGACGGTTACGCCCGACGGTGTGCGCAAAGCCGTTCACCGTCTCGCCGCGCTGCTCGACCTCGAACGGCGCCCGGCGCCGCGTGGCCGGCCGCCTCATGCCGTCGAACAGAATCCGGACAAGTAGCTCACTGGTCGAAGTCCCTTTTTCGGGGAAATGGCCTCGCGTACTCTTGCCCGCATGGCATTGCACGCAACGGCATCCACACCCACTCCTCCGGCCGACCGCATCCTCCGCCCCCGCGAGCTGGCCGAGCGTATTGGCCTGAGTCTGACAACACTCTGGCGCCTCCGACGCCGCGGTGACTTGCCGGAGCCGCTCCGACTCTCCCCCGGGTTGTTCATCGAGCCGGGCAGCCCATGGGAGAACGGGTACGTCGAATCGTTCAATGGCAAGTTGCGGGATGAGCTCCTCGACCGTGAGATCTTCTACACGTTGACAGAAGCCCAGATCTTGATCGAACGATGGCGAAGGCAGTACAACACGGTGCGGCCACACAGTGCGCTGGGCTACCGCCCACCGGCCCCGGATGCCATCATGCCGGTCGCGCTTGGGAGCTTAGAAATGAGTCCAGCTCTCTCATAAGAACTGGCACAACCACGGGGGGCAGGTCAATGCTCTGGCAACTCTACGCCCGGCTACGGGCTGCATGTGATTGGCCCCGCAGACCTACGGCACCTTTCCCAGTGCCATGGCACTCTGTCGCTGGCGTAGTGCTTCTCCTTTTGGCCCTTGTCATAATGCCGCCCGTTCTGACGCGGTTTCGGGGAGCGGGGACGCCGTTTCTTGATGTTCGCAAGCGTGCTTCGGCGCTGATTACGGACGGCCCATACCGGTTCTCCCGCAATCCATCGTAGGTGGCGTTGACGCTTCTATACGTCGGTCTGGGTATTATCCTGAACAACGCGTGGGTGTTGCTTCTCGTGAGTCCGGTGCTATTCGTCGTGCACGTTGGCGTCGTCCTTCGAGAAGAGCGTCACTTGGAAGCGGTGTTCGGCGACGAATACGTCCGGTACAAGTCGGCGGTTCGCCGCTGGTTGTAACTACCAATTCTGGTTGCTCGAGCACATTGGCGAGATGGCTCGACACACTCGCTCACGGTTTCTGATAGATGTCGGACGGATCATGATTTAGAAGATCGCGTGACCTCGCTGCGTTGAAACCACCCGGGCATTCGAACGCCCACTGGCATGACCAGTCAGACGAGTCTCAACCGGATCGGAGCGGTGGGAGCCATCGCCGGCGCGATACTTCTTTCGGTTGCGACTTCACTTCACCCGCTGGAAGCCGATCCAAACGATCCCCAAGCAGCGTTCGCCGAATATGCGGCGGATGATCTGTGGGTGGCGACCCATCTCGGCCAATTCTTTGCCATTGTTGCGATCGCGGTCGGGCTCATCGCACTCAGTCACACCCTGCGCCAGGGTCGCGCTGCAGCGTGGGCAACGCTCGGCCGAGCGGGAACCATCGCAAGCGTCGTTGCTGTAGCGGCCCTGCAAGCCGTCGATGGAATTGCTCTGAAAGTCATGGTGGACCGATGGGCGATGTCGTCGCCCCCACACCGTGACCTCGTATTCGAGGCTGCCTTTGGCGTGAGGCAGATAGAAGTCGGACTCGCCAGCCTCATGAGCATCACCTTCGGCCTCACGGTGCTCGCCTATGGAGTGGCGCTGGCCTTCAGCAGCTACCCGCGGTGGCTGGGCTGGATGGCGATGCTCGGTGGGGTCGCGACCGTGTGCGGGGGCGTGGTTCTGGCATACACGGGTTTCTCAGCTCTTGCGATGGGCATCAGTATGCCGGCGAACATCGTATTGCTGATTTGGATGGTCGCGGTGGGGACTTATCTGTGGCGTTCAGGCTTCGCGGAGGCACAGTAGCGCGACCGGAGTGACCGTTCCCGCAGGCAAAGACAACGACGCTCAGCGCGACTGGCCGGACTCGCCGGTAGATCCGGTTAGTCACAGGTGATTGCTCAAGTCCCACTTTTTTGCGACCCGATATTGGTCCTCAGTAACGCGGTGACCTAACGACAGTCTGCCCTTCGGTCGTCGCTGTCTGATGCTGACTGATCTGGAGAGACCGTTGCCAAACGTTCGTGTTCGCCCTATTTTTCTGAACACATAGAGCGGCTATACGAATGGGCACAGTGGTTTCGACGGAAGAGCCCGGGGCTCCGACAACCGGAGGGGTCCCCAGGCTAGTCTTCACGGACCTATACCGCATCTGGTATAGTGTGACTAGCCGTGGGATGGACGGTCGACGGGGAGCTGGAGGCCCTGCCTGCAGACCTTCGAGCTCGGTTCGTCCGGATTGCTCAGCTCGTCGAAGCCGTCGGGTTGCCCCACGTCGGTGAGCCCCATGTGAAACACGTCAGCGGGACACTGTGGGAGTTCAGATTGAAGGGCAAGCGTGGCATCGCCCGCGCGTTGTATGTCACCGTGAAGCCTCAGCGCGTGGTTGTCCTGCGCGTGTTCGTGAAGAAGACGCAGAAGATCCCGCCGCGAGAGCTGCGGCTGGCTCGGGAACGAGCGAAGGAGTTGAAGGCATGACCAAAGTCGGCACACTCCACCGGAAGTGGATGAAGAGCCCGGCCTACCGGGCCGAATACGAGACGCTGGACGAAGAGTTTCAACTGGCGCGGTTGCTGATTGAGGCACGCATGCGCGCCGGCCTGTCTCAGCCGCAGCTGGCCAGACGAATGAAGACGTCGCAGTCCTATATCGCACGTCTCGAAAGCGGCGCGGTCACGCCCTCGACCCGGGCCCTGGAGCGTTTCGCCGCAGCCACTGGCTCCCGCCTGCGCATTGCTTTCGAACCACTCGAGACACCAGCCTGACCCGCCGGGATCACGGACCAACTCATCCCGCGCTCACCGGCGAACATCGCCGCCATCGCGTGGCGTGGTGCCCGCATCCACCGCGGCTTCGGCGTCGTGGTCGCTCCGTTCTCTCGAGCAGAACGAGCGGATGCACCGGTTCGTGTGCCTCTCAGGCCGAGCGGGATGCATGCCCCAACGCCGCGCGAACCTTCCTCTGCCAGATGCCGGCAACTCTGATCGTGTACCGACGCATGTGATTCCTCCGGTCGTTGGGTTCGATGGCGTTCGGTGCCCCCGCTTCGCGCCCGGTCCGGGCTTCAGGGGTCGATCGACCCACGATCCGGTCCCTGCACCCGTCGGCCCTGGAGAAGCCGAAGGAGCTTCGCCTGCAGCGACGGAGCCATTTCCGCAACTTCGTCGAGGAGCAGCGTGCCCTTGTGCGCAAGCTCGAAGCATCCCTGGCGACGCTCAACGGCACCGGTGAACGCGCCTCGCTCGTGACCGAAGATCTCGCTCTCGAGTAGGCCCTCCGGAATCGCGGCGCAATTCAGTGCGACGAACGGCTCTGATGAGCGCGAGCTGAGGTCGTGAATTGTTCGGGCCATCAGTTCCTTGCCGGTCCCGGACTCGCCCCAGATAAGCACCGACGCCTCGCTCGGCGCCGCACGCTCCACCAGCTGGTATACGTCCCGCACGGCGGGACCCGTACCGATCATCCGGCCGAAACGGCCGTCCGTGACCAGCTGTCGCCGCATAGCGGCCATCTGGCGCCGGGTGTCGTGTCGCTCCTCCATCCGTTCGAGTAGCACCCGCAGCCGTTGCGGATCGATAGGCTTGGTGAGGTAGTCGAACGCGCCCTCCTTCATCGCAGACACAGCGCTGTCCACGGTGCCTTGCGCGGTGATCATCACGAAGGTCATTTCTTCGAGTCGGTCGCTGAGCGCCCGCAAGAGCGACAGCCCGTCACGGCCCGGCATGACGAGGTCCGCCAACACGACATCCGGCTGGTCGGCCGTTATCTGACGGAGGGCATCTTCTCCGTCGACGGCGCCACTGGTGTCGTAGCCCCAGGCCCGAACCAGTTCGATAAGGCCTGTTCGTGCCGACGCGTCGTCTTCGACGATGAGTACTCGAGTCCGCGCTTTGGGTACGGCCCCATCCTGAGCGGTTGTCATGGTGTTCCCAACTTCACCGAAGCAACCCCGATGCCGCGGCTAACTTCCCGTTGATCCCACGGATGATCGAACGACGGATGATTCACCATGTAATTTTTTCACGATTCTTGTGTCTGCGAAACCATTCCGGCGATCGCGTCACCAACCGCCTGAGTGGTCGCGGTGCCCCCCAAGTCCGGGGTGACGGTGTCCCCGTCGGCTAGGAGCTCCAGAACCGCGCTGTGGATCGCACCCGCCGCGGCGTTCTCGCCAAGGTGTCGGAGCATCACGGCCGCCGTCAGAATCTGCGCCATCGGGTTGGCGATACCTTGCCCTGCGATGTCTGGTGCGGACCCATGGGTCGGCTCGAACATCGACGGAACCGAGCGGTCAGGGTTGATGTTGCCGCTCGATGCGAGGCCGATGCTCCCGGTGATCATCGCGCCGATATCTGTCAGGATGTCGCCGAAAAGATTCGGCGCCACGATGACGTCGAACGCCTCGGGCCTGCGAATCAGATCCATACAGGCCGCGTCGACCAAGAGGAAGTTCCGTTCGATCTCGGGGTACTCCTCGCCGACGGATTCGAACGTACGATCCCACAGCGTCATATAGCCCAAGGCATTCGTTTTGGTCACCGAGGTGACGGTCTTCTTTTTGTCTCGCTCACGAGCGAGCTCGAACGCATATCGGATCACACGCTCGCAACCGCGGCGGGTGTAGACCGCAGTTTGAACGGCAACTTCGTTGGGCGTGTTGTGATACGCGAATCCGCCAATGTTCAAGTACTCGCCTTCGGTGTTCTCACGAATGATAGCCAGGTCGATATCGAACGGCGATTTCCCGGCAAGCGGTGACGTGACCCCCGGGTACAGCACCGACGGGCGCAGGCAGACGTATTGGTCAAAGTGTCGACGGATCGGGAGGAGCAACCCGTCCAGCGTGATGTTGTCCTGGATGTCCGGGTGGCCGATCGCGCCGAGGAAGATCGCGTCGAACGGCGTAAGGGTTTCCAGCGCGGTACTCGGCATCATCTCGCCGTGTTCCAGGAAGTAGCTCGATCCCCACGGAAACTCGGTGAACGCCCACGTGATCCCATGCCTCGGGGCGAGTGCGTTCAGCACCTTGAGGCCTTCGTTGACAACATCGACACCTATACCGTCGCCCTTGACGACGGCGATCTTGTAGTCGGACATTGGAGTTCCTTGCTCGGGTCAGTTTTTCTCAGCCTATAATCTGGTCAATTCTAGTGGGCCGCGTCGACAAACGCAGGATTGCGTCGTGTGACGCCCGCCGACCCCGAGGAGAAGCTATGGCCAGAGTGACCAGGCGAGAGGCAATCGGAGCAATCGGCGCCGCGACCGTCGGCTTGCGAGTCGCGGGAGGCGGGGTAGCGGCGGCCATGCCGTCGCTTGGCTCCAGCGGGCTACTCACTCAGTCCGTGTGTCGTTGGTGTTACCCGGACGTTCCGCTGACCGACTTCTTTCAGCGGGTTTCGAGCCTGGGTCTGACTGCGGTTGATCTGCTGAAGCCCAACGAATGGGCCGTTGCTAGCGCGCACGGACTGCGGTGCTCGGCCGGTTACGGAGGCGCGGGGACGGTCGAGCACGGCATCAACGACCTGGCCAACCATGGCCAGATCATCCGGAACCTCGAGCGCAACTTGCCGCGGGCGGCGAGGGCCGGCGTGCCACAGCTCCTGACGTTCGTCGGCAACCGGCGCGGCTTGAGTGACGACGAAGGAATTGACAACAGCGTGACCGCGCTTCGGCAAGTCGCGTCGATAGCCGAGAGCGAGGATGTCACCGTTCTTGTCGAGTTGCTGAACAGCCGGGTCGACTACCCCGACTATCAGGGCGATCGCACCGCGTTCGGAGTAGAGATCGTCAAACAGGTGGGCTCACCGAGGGTCAAGCTCCTGTACGACATCTACCACATGCAGATCATGGAGGGGAACATCATCGGGACGATCCGGGACCACGCCGAGCACATCGGGCACTATCACACGGGCGGGGTGCCTGGTCGTCGCGCGCTTGGAGCCGACCAAGAACTCAATTGGCCTGCCATCTGTCGCGCGATCACGCAGACAGGATACCGGGGCTATGTGGCTCATGAGTTCGTGCCGACCATCGACCCGATAGGGTCACTTCGCGAATCCGTGAGGTTGTGCGCCGTGTAGGATGCTGCGGAGGCGCGTCGCTCGGCCGCGCCACGAGGGGGCTGCCCGGCCATGGGTTGAGTAGGGCAGACGACACGCCGAATCCAAAAGCCTGAAGGCGCACGCCAGTACAGCCACCGGCACTCTTGGGATGTGGGTGTCTTGTGCCTCGAAGGAAGGCCGCTTCGAATCGTCATTGACGTCATTGACCCGCCGACCCGCCGCTGGGTAGGGCTCTCAGCCCGGATTTCCGATTTCGCTGTGGTACCGTACCGCCAGGATCAGTCGCCGCGCCTTGATTTCTGGGGCTCCGACGTAAGGAACCTCACGACGGAGGGTGACACCCGGTGGGTGAATTACAACACGAGCCATTTCAGTTCGCGTTCAACGGCTTCTTGAAAGTCGCGTTTCAGGGATCGCGCGTCACCTCCGACGCCGGCCTCATTCTAGTCAGCGTGAGAGACCCCCCGGCTTTGCCGGGGAGGCACCTAGAGTTTGACAGTTCCGGGATTGGAATGGGGAAACTCCCCCACGTGAGCCGCTACGCATCACGAAAGGGGAGTCCCCATGACGAACTATCGCAGTTCTAAATCACTCGAAGTGGGCATGTCAGTATCACGTGGTGTTCATCCCGAAGTATCGGAAGAAGGCGATCTACGGGTCGGTGCGCCGGCATCTCGGAGGGGTGCTGCGGGAGTTGGCCCGGCAGCGGGAAAGCGACGTGGAGGAAGGGCATCTGTTGGCCGATCACGTCCACATGATGGTGTCGATTCCGCCGAAGTACTCGGTGGCGCAGGTGATCGGGTACATCAAGGGCAAGAGCGCGATCTACATCGCTCGGGAGTTTGCCGGGCGGTCGCGCAGTTTTGTCGGGCAGCACTTCTGGGCTCGAGGCTACTTCGTGTCCACGCTGGGTCGGGATGAGCGAGCGATTCGCGCGTATATCCGGGCGCAGGAACAGGAAGACCGACGGCAAGAGCAGCTCCGGTTGGATGAGAGCAGCCACCCGTAGGGTGGCTCAAGTGGCGCGTAGCGGCCACGTCCTGCCGCTTTGAGCGGCTCACAACTAAAGCCCCCGGCTTTGCCGGGGGATACTTACTGCGCGAGTTGGATGAACGCCTGGGGCTGGAGACACTCATCTCCGAGCACCTGAGCGATTCCCGACATGGGTTGAACACCCAGTTCAGTCTGGCGGATCTCCTGCGGCAATCGGTCTACAGCCGGCTCGCGGGCTACGAAGACCTCAACGACGCAGTGCGCGTGTCGACGGACCCGACATTCCGTCTCATCGGGTCGCCAAAGCTCTGGGACCGGGGTGCGGCGCTGACATCGACCCTGCATTGGTTCGAGACCGACCTGCTGACCCAGGAGGAGAATCTCATTGGGCTGATGGCCGTGAACCGGGGGGTGCTCGCACAGGCCGAGAGACCGACGCGCGCCGACCGGATCGTGCTCGACATGGATTCGAGCGAGAGCCCGGTGCATGGGGCACAGGAAGGGAGTGCGTATAACGGGCACTTTGAGTCCGTCTGCTACCACCCGCTGTTTCTGTTCAGTGAGCACGGCGACTGCGTCGCCGCCACGCTGCGGCCCGGCAACGTGCAGAGCGCCGACGGCTGGGACGACCTGCTCGTGCCGGAGGTTGACCGGCAGCAGGCGGAGGGCACGCGCGTGGCGTTCCGCGCGGACGCGGCGTTCGCCAAGCCGGAGATCGACGAGACGCTCGAGAGACGCGACGTGGACTATGCCATCCGCATGCCGGCGAACAAGAGCTTGGAGCTGGAAATCGAAAACATCCTCTTTCGTCCGCCCGGACGGCCGAGCCGCAAGCCCTTGGTGCGCTACAAGAGTTTCCGCTATCAGGCGAAGAGCTGGACCACGCCCAGACGGGTGGTCGCCAAGGTGGAGCACCACCGGGGTGAGCTGTTCCCTCGCGTCGGCTTCATCGTGACCAACATGACCCTCCCGAGTCGCTCGGTCGTCCGGTTCTACAACAAGCGCGGCACGGCGGAGCCATGGATCAAGGAAGGCAAGCAGGCAACGCACTGGACGCGGCTGTCGTGCCATCGGTTCCGGGCGAACGAAGTGCGCCTGCACCTGAGCGTCCTGGCCTACAACCTGGGCAACTTGTGGCGCAGACTGGTCCTGCCGCCGCGGATCAAGCGCTGGTCGCTCACGAGTCTGCAGCAGCGACTGGTGAAAACCGGGGGCCGGCTAGTGAAGCATGCGCGGTACTACTGGCTCCTGTTGGCAGAAGGGCATCTGACGCGGCGGCTGTTCGGCGACATGCTACGGAGGATCTGGGCGCTGCCAGTGCCGGGAGGCTGACGCGCGGCGAGTGCTACGAAGCCCGCCTGGCGAAGAAAGGCCACAAGTGTGGAGCGGTGTCTGAGGAATGCCCTGAAAGTAGGGGGCTCCAGTCGGTTGCACGTCAGCGGGGGCTGAGGTGACGGCCTCCGGAGCTGGACGATTGTGCGACGAAGAAAGTTTCGTGGGATCGGCGGCTCTCGGGTGTATAAAGGTGCCATCCGGGGCAGGCAAAATGGAAATCCCGGCTCAGAGCCCTACCCAGCACCGCTCAGAGAAAAGGCATCGCGACCGCGTCGAGCGTTGCAGCTCAGAAGCCCTGGCCACTCGAAAACAGCAAAGAAGCGGCCGGTCAGGCCCTTCGTTCCGGTTACGTTGCCTGCTACTCTGCGGGGTCGTCCTCGGCCGTGCGCCTCGTTGAGGGCCGGTTCAGGCTCGATTCGAAACCGGGTGCGGGCACGCGTGTCGATATCTGGGTCCCCACAGAGAGGTCGCCGGCATGACGCGTCCTCGAGTGCTCCTTGCTGACGACCACACGCTGGTACTGGAAGGGCTGCGAAGGCTCCTGGAGGACGAATACGAGCTTGTCGGCACCGTGGAGGACGGCCGGTCGCTCGTTGAGGCCGCTGTGCGGCTGCGTCCGGACGTCATTCTGCTCGACATTTCGATGCCCTTGCTAAACGGTCTAGAGGCGGCCCGAATCGTGAGGGAACGACTCCCGAGTACAAAGATCATCTTCCTGACGATGCACGCCGATCCGACGTACGCGCGAGAGGCGTTTCGCGCCGGCGCATCTGGCTACGTGGTGAAACGCTCGGCAAGCTCAGAGCTGGCCGAGGCCATCACCGTCGTGCTCGGGGGACGCGAATATGTCACGCCGCTATTTCCTGCCGATGTACTGCGGCCTGTGGGTGCCGATCTCCGCAAATTGGCCCCCGAAACAGGGAAGCTCACGTCGCGCCAGCGTGAGGTGCTACAGCTTGTCGCCGAGGGATTCACGGCGAAGGAGATCGCGGCGCAACTTCGCATCTCGAAGAAGACGGTGGAGTTTCACAAGGGACGGATCATGGATCGGCTTGGTCTTCGGTCGGCCTCCGAACTGACGAAGTACGCCGTCGCGCACGGCGTCACCGAGTTGCCATAGAAGTGGGCCAGCAGGCGTCAGGACGCGTGCACGTGGGTGGGTGTGGTTCGCCGCAGCTTTCCCTGAAGTTCCAACCAGACGAGCAGCCTGAATCGACGGAGCGCGTCGGGTTCGACCGGTAGCTCACCGCCCGCCAAGACGGTTGCCTCCGCGCGTTCGACATCGGCTCGGGGATAGGTCCTCGTCTGATCGAGGAACTGCTGCGGTGTCATCTGGTGCAAGACAGAGCAAAACCTAGACCGGGTGTGTGGGCGGGTTATTACAACCGAAAACTGTAAGAAGCTGAGCCTTGCGGGCCGGGAAGTTCCGGTATCCGGCGACTTCGGTCAGTCGTCACGAGACCTTCACCCGTCTCGGTCTAGTACAAGCCGCGATAGCGGCGGGCTTTATGGTGTCAACGCCGAGCGTAGATCCGGTCGCAGCAGCTCGCCCCACGCCGCGTCGTACGGGTGGACCTCGTCGACCAGCATCCGGTTCCGATAGACCGGGCGCCCCTCGTTGGCCCAGGCGAAGATCGAGCCCTGGAGGTTGACCACGTTTTCGATGCCGCGTTCGCGTAGCGCCGCAACCATCGCCGCAGAGCGATAGCCCACCGAGCAGTAGGCCACGACCAGCCCACCGGAAGCCACGCGTTCAATGAGCGACGCCGCGTCTTCGGGAGATCCCACGCTGTGGGCACCGCCGAGATGACTCACGGCGAACTCCTGGGCCTTTCGGACGTCGAGCAACACCACCGGCTGTTTCCCTTTTTCCAGCGTGCCGGCGAGCTCGGATGTCGTGATGCTGGGCACGTTGGGGAACTCAGCGCCGATCAGCGCTTCGACTGATGGCCAGTCGAGAGGTTCCCGCTGCGGCGCACACTGCGCGACGCTGAAGAGCAGAATGAACGGTAGGACGAGTCGCCAACAGGGAGTTCGGCGAACCATCGTCTATCCCTTCTCGGCGGTTGCCTCTCTCGCCACGCGGTCCAAGAACGCGGCGCCGATGGGCAAGACGCGCTCATCGACCGTGAAGAGCGGGCTGTGGAGCGGCACGTACTCTTCGTTGGGTCCGCGCATCCCCAGCCTGACGTAGCACCCGGGAATCTCCTCGAGATAGAAAGAGAAGTCCTCGGCACCCATGCTGGGGTATTCCTGTTCGACAACCGACTCGTCGCCCACGACGTGCCCCGCGGCACGCCGAGCGATTGCCGTTTGGCGCACGGCGTTGACTACGGGCGGACACTGTTCGGTGAAGTCGATCGTGACCTCGGCGTTGTGAAGGTCTGCGACCGCGCTGACCATCCGGCGCAGTCCTTCCATGATTTGTAGCTGGGCTTCTGGTCGCGTCGTGCGGACCGTCCCTTCCAGCACGGCGTCTTCGGCGATGACGTTGTGCGCGCTGCCAGCCCGCACTGACCCGACGGTGATCACCGACGGGTGGAGCGGGTTCGCCTCACGCGACACCAGCGTCTGGATGGCGGTGACAAGGAGGCTGGTGACGACCACGGCGTCCACGGCCTCGTGAGGTCGCGCCCCGTGGCCCGCCCGTCCCCGCACCCGGATGGTGAACCGATTCGCCTGAGCGGTAATCGTTCCCTCCGACACCATGATGTGACCGAGCGGGTAGTGATGAGTCACGTGACACGCGAAGATCGCGTCCGCGCCGTCGAGCAAGCGCGATCGGACCATCGTGGTCGCACCGTTCCCAGCCTCTTCCGCTGGTTGGAAGACGAGGAGCACTGTGCCGGGCGGTGGCGACGCCTTTAGCAGCGCGGCGCCCCCAAGGAGCATCGCCATGTGCGCGTCATGGCCGCAGGCATGCATGCGGTCTGGCACGGCCGACGCAAACGGAAGGCCGGTGCGCTCCGTGCAGGCAAGCGCGTCCATCTCGGCTCGGAGTACGACCGTGGGACCAGCTCCGTGGCCGTTGACTCGACCGACGACGCCGCTGCCCACTCCGCCGTAGTCATACGGGATGCCGAGGCGCTCGAGTTCCGCCATGATGGTGCGGGCCGTTTCGACCTCTTCGTACGCGAGTTCTGGATGCTCATGGAACTGCCGCCGGAGCGCTACCATGCGGTCGTACAAGGGGTCAGAAGTCTCTCGTGCACTCACGTGTTCTATTGTCTCCTTTTTCGTCCCAGACGGCAGCGGTCGACCACACTACAGCCCCAGCAGCCTCGGCAGATCGGCGAGCAGCGCTTGCTCAGCCTCCGCTTGCGTGTCGCCTAGCGCGATGACATCGAACTTGCCGAACCTCGGGAGCGGCCCGACGTTGTAGAAGATGAAGCGGCCCGATTGACGGCCGGCGTTAAAGAGGTCAGACCCAACCCGATCTATGACCTCGCCGAATGTCGTATCTGCGAGCCGATCATGCACGAAGTCCTGAGCGCGGTAGGGAGGGCGCAATCCGCGCACCAATCGGTCGACCAGATACATGGGCGTGCTCGTACCGCCCCAGCGCCCATTGCACTCGGTGAACTTGACGGTGAAGTCGCCATCGGAGTCGCCGAGCACGAGGTGATCGAACGAGCAACGACCGACGTACCCGAGGGTCTGGAGGGCCTGCGCTACCCGGCCGGCGGCGTCCTCGATGACGGTGTGAACCGGACCCGGGAGCGATGATGGCCGACTACCGACGAATAGACCGCGTTGTCCCTCGAGGATCTGTTCGTAGATGCCGTCGAGCCGCGGCGGGCCGTCAGCGGGTGCTGGCAGCCACCATTGGGTCGACGGTGAGCTCGTAGGCTCTTCCCAGGCGACCGCAAGTACCGGCTCGTCGCCGGGCCACTCGGTTCGCGTCAGGAAGTCGGTTACCGTCGCGACAAGGGCCGCAGCGGGCTCCACGCTAAGCGCGTCTGACTCAAGCACCAGGTTGCCCATCGCCGATGCACACCGAGTGCGCTTGAGCCCCACGCGGGTGTGCCGGGAAGCCATGTCGCGAAGCAGGTGAGCGAGCTGTGAAGCATCGGCACCGAGATGGGTTTCGGTCGTCCATTCGTCCCCCAAGACCCGTGTGACGAGCTCGGTGAAGTGGGCCTTGTCGTTCGCGATCCAACTGACTGGCGGGGGCGGTCCTATGACCGTGACCTCGCACTGACTCTCGCGCGCAAGATCATCGGCCAGCAGCCACACGTCGTCGATCGACATGTAGGGATGAATCACGAGTCGGCCCGCCGCTTTGACCTCGTCGACGAGTCGGCTGAACGCACGGCCCGTGCGACAGGCGCTAGCGACGGCGAGCTTGTCATCGGCAGCACGCGTCTCAAGCCACGTGGGCTGCCCGAGCGCGAGAGTCTCGCCGCAATACTGCTCATAGCTCGGATCGGGCGGTGTAACGGTGGCGATGAAATCGCCCGTGTCGGCCCGAACCCGCGCGCGGTGTTGGTACTCCTCAACGCCTTCGATGTCGATGAGGAACGGAATGGCCGACACGTCCTCAATGTGAAGCGTGGGGACCGGCGCCGATGTCGGTTTCCAGACATGCGGAGCGTAGGGTCGCAGCCGGTCGGCGAGGTCGAGACGGGTAACAAGCGGGCGGAGTACGTCCTCGGTCGGGGTCGGGGTGCCGGGCGTGCGCACGCTAACGCTAAGCCTCGTCGCCCTGCTGCTTGAGACGGTGGCGGGCGACCGCCATGACGGTGTCGGTCAAGGTGGGATCGACGACGCCGTTGAAGATGGCTCCCTCGTCCATGATGAGCGTGGTCGTCACGATCCGTCCCCTTACGCGGCCGCTTTCCAACAGCTCAACGCGCTCGGTCGCCGTGAGCTTGCCATCGGCCTGCCCGAGGACGGTGATCGTCTTGGCCAGAATCTCGGAGTCCACCCGCCCGTGTTTCCCGATCGCCAGACCGTGCTCCGGCACGACAATTCGACCTTCGATTGTTCCCTCGACGATCAAATGCTCGTCGGCGCGCACGTCGCCCTTGATGACAATCGTGCGTCCGATTGACGTGACTCCCTCGGGGACGTCTAGATCGGGTACGGGAACACGTTCATCTGGGGAGAAAGCCATGCGTCAGTCCGGACAGACAGCACAGCGATCATAGCGGAACCGGTACAGAGAGCGTACCGCTGACCACCTGGTCAGCGGCAACAGATTTGTCACACCCACGTGGTGTACTAGTCGACTCGGCAGATGTATATGATGTCGCACCCAGGCGACTTCGATAGGGGACATCCTTGTGGGTACTCAACGAAGACCCAGAAAATGGACTGCAGAGCCAAAGGATGATCGCAGGTGGACTTGGCCCAAACGATGCACCTCCGGCTACAAACGAAAGGAGCGCAACAAGTTGATGAGCGTAATCACGACGTTTCTCAGGGGTGATCAAGGACAGGACCTCATCGAGTACGCGTTGCTCGCGGGCCTCATCTCTTTGGTCTCTCTCTTTGCGGTTGTAAATGTGGGGACCTCGGTCAACGAGGTCTGGGCGGGGGTCGACGCTGAGATGGACTCCGTGCCGACGCCGTAGCAGTTGTTGTCTCCCGTACCCTCTCGTCGGGTCACACATCCACCGGCCGTGCGGGTTGGGTAAAATACAGCCCAGCCGGCCACGACCCGAGCGGGAGTAACTCAGTGGTAGAGTGTCAGCTTCCCAAGCTGAAGGTCGCGGGTTCGAATCCCGTCTCCCGCTCCATTTTCTAGACGGGGACTTCGTCCCCGAACCCCTCGCCGTTCGCTTGCAGGGGCCCAAACCCTGCTCCGCTCCCGGCGGGGTCGCGCTGTGCGCGACCTGATCAGATAGGGGCTGCGCCCCTAAGACCCCCGCCGCCGCTTGCGGAGACCGCTTTGCCCCCGGCCGCTCTAACTAGCGTCGAATCAGTGCAAGGACCTCGTCGCGCTTCTCTTCCATCAGCGCGGGGCTCGTCGCCTCCAAGTTGAGCCGAAGGAGCGGTTCGGTGTTGGAGGGGCGGACGTTGAAGTGCCAAGTGGGATACTCGACCGACACACCGTCCATCCGGTAGGTGTGCGCATCCTGGTAGTGAGTCGCCAGGGCGTCAATCGTGCCGCCGACCGCGTCCATGTCGGGCATCTCGGTGTTGATCTCGCCTGAGATGAAGTAGCGCTCGCGAAGTGGGTTCAATAGCTCGCTGAGCGTCTTGTTCTTCACCGACATGAGCTCGAGGATCAGCAGCGCGGGAATGAAACCGTTATCCGCGAAGAAATTCTCACGGAAATAGTAGTGGCCGGTCACCTCGCCGCCGAACACCGCGTCTTCCTCGCGCATGCGTTTCTTGAAGAAAGCGTGGCCGACGCGATTCATAAGTGCGCGACCGCCATGACGCTGCACGATTTCCTTCACGGCGTAGCTGGCCCGCACGTCGTAGATGATCGTGGCTCCGGGTTCCTTGAGCAGAAAGGCCTCGGCAAGTAGCGCGGTAACGAAATCGCCCGCGATGAACTCGCCCTGCCCATCCACAAAGAAACAACGGTCCGCGTCACCATCCCACGCCACGCCGGCGTCAGCCTGGTCGGCGCGCACCTGTGCCACGAGGTCCTGTCGATTCTCCTCCAGCAGCGGGTTCGCTTGATGGTTGGGAAACGTTCCGTCGATATCGAAGCACAGACGCGTCGTCCGGCACGGCAGCCGATCGAACAGTGAGGGAGCAACGAGCCCCCCCATTCCGCTCCCGGCGTCGAGCACGAGTCGGAACGGTCGGACGACGCTCGAATCGATGAACGACAGAATGTGACCGAGGTAGTCGTCCAGTATCGTTTGCTCGGTCAGCGTACCGCGCGTAGTCGGCGGCGGTATGCGATCGCCAAGGATCATCTCGCGGATGTCTGAGATGCCGGCATCGCCGCTCAAAGGCAGCGCCTGTCGGCGCACGAGCTTCATCCCGTTGTACTGCTTCGGGTTGTGCGAAGCCGTGACTATCGCCCCGCCATCGAAGTCGTCCCGGGCGACGGCGTAGTACAGCATGTCGGTACCGATCATCCCGAAGTCGACGACGTCTGCGCCGTGCCCTCGAGCGCCGTCGATGAACGCCGCCGCTAGACCGGGGGAGGAGAGGCGCATGTCGCGGGCGACCGCTATGCGTTTCGCATCGAGATAGACCACGAAGGCCCGACCGATGTCACGCGCGATCTCCTCCTGCAACTGGTCGGGATACACGCCCCTGATGTCATACGCCTTGAAGATGCGTGGGTCGACTGTTGTCATATCGTGTGTTTACGGAAGGCGGCTGTATCGCGTAATCACGGAGTCATCGCCGATAACGGCGCCAGGACCAACTCGTGCATGCGCGTCGACGCGCACGTTGTGCCCGAGAATCGCATCGGTCATGAGCGCTCCGGCGCCGATCGTGGACCCTGGCCACAAGATCCCGGCTTCAACGACAGCGCCTGTCCCGATGACGCAGCCTTGACCGACCACCGTATGCGCGGCGATGCGCGCGCCATCCTCGATGCGTGCGCCACCCGAGATGAAGCACGGGGCTTCAAGCTCTGCAGTCGAGCTCACGGTCGCGTCGGCGGCGACGAACGGACCCAGAGCCCGTCGTGTGGCATACGGGTAGGCTCGGCACCGTCCGGTCATGATGTCGCGATGCGCCTGAACGTACTTCTCGGGCGTACCGATATCGAGCCAGTAGCCACGGTCGACGTGTGCGACGAACGTTTCCTGGCGTTCAACAAGTGAGGGGAAGAACTCGCGCTCGATTGACCAATTGGTCTCGTCAGGAATGCGGTCAAAGGTATCGGTTTCTAGCACATAGATACCGGCATTGATGGTGTCGCAGGTGATCTCATCGGGGTTTGGCTTTTCGAGGAAGCGCGTGACGTTGCCGTCACCATCGGTTTCCACCAGACCGTACGCCGAAGGGTTGTCGACCGGGGTCAGCACGATCGTGGCCCGCGCCTGACGATCTCGGTGCAGACCCATGACCGCGCTGAGATCGGTATCTGTCAGCACATCGCCGTTGAAGACGACGACGGTGCCCTCGACGTCTCGACAGGCGTACTTGACCGCGCCGCCGGTGCCGAGCGGGGTCGGCTCGACAACGTATCTGATCGGGATACCCATGTCCGCTCCGTCCCCGACGACACGCTCAATCGCCTCCGGTTGGTAGTTGAGGCTCAAGATGATCTCGTCGACGTCGGCGAGTTGCCGCAGAAGCTCGACCTGTTGATAGAGAAAGGGGCGATCGAAAATCGGAACGATTGGCTTGGGTGTGTTGAGGGTTAGCGGACGTAATCGCGTACCCAAGCCACCCGCCAGTACGACGGCTTTCATGGTCCGCCGATCATAGCCTAGGCCGACGTGGCGTGAAGGCATCTTGCCCATGCCACGACCGTTGCGGTACGCTCGATATGCGCTCGGAGAATCGGAATGAACCTGCCCAACGCACTGACCCTGGCGCGCATCTTCCTCGTTCCGTTCCTGGTTGTCGTGCTGCTGACTCGCTTCGAGGCCGAGATGATCTTCGGCGTGCCCCGGGAAGTCGTTGGCGCGGCGATTTTTGGTCTTGCCGCGTTCACCGACTGGCTCGATGGGTATCTGGCGCGTCGCCGCGGTCAGATCACGACCCTCGGGCAGATGATGGATCCCCTCGCCGACAAACTGCTGATCACGGCGGCCCTTGTGTCCCTCGTGTGGATGGAGCTTGCCGCTGCGTGGATGGTCTGGGTGATCCTCTGCCGAGAATTGGCGATTACGGTCTTGCGGAGTCTCGTCCACGCGCGTGGCGTGAGCATTCCCGCCTCGCGGCTTGGCAAGGTCAAGATGGTGGCGCAGGTCGTTGCTATCCTGCTGCTGATGCTGGGCAACCAGGTGTGGCTGTTTTACGTCCTGGGCACGATCGCGCTCTGGTTCGTGCTCATTGCGGCGATTGTCTCGGCGGTGGACTACTACCGACGCTACAGTCGAGTCTTGGCGGATTCCAAAGTCGCCGACTTCGAGGCGGCCCGGCGAGCGTCTCACTCGCGTCGCGCGGGCTAGACTTCACCGGCGCTCCTTCAGACTGGGCCTACCACTGCGGTGCGACGAGGTCGCCGACCTCGACAAGAGCTCTGACATCGGTAAGGCGGGCGGTCGTCGAGTCGACGTCGACGCGGACGGCCACTGCCTCTCCCAGTTCGGTCACCGCTTGCAATCCGCCGACGGAGGGGCGATAGACCGTGAAGCGTTGTCCGTTCACGATGTCATCGCCTTCGCCCAGGTTCAGCACAAAGTACTCGGACTCGGCAATGAACAGTCGTCCATCCAGGCCGGTGAGGATACGACCGGGGCGGTCGAAGTCAGGCACGCCCCGTGGGTGCACATCGACCGGGTTGGGCCAGGCAAACGGCTCGAGGAAGTCGCCGCGCTGAAGGCTGTCGCAGGTGCCAACAACCTCTGCGATGGCGGCGTTCGGCTCAGTCGCAATCACCCTGACCCATCCGGCTGTGTGCAGGATCGGTCGGGACCCTGCTGCTGGAGCCTGTACCAGTCGGTGGACGAAGTACAGCTGCCCGACGTCGATCCCCAAGGCGAGTCCACCGTTCACGACGACCATGTCGGCAGGTCCGAAATGTGACTTCGCCGGTTCCTCCGGAGATCCGATGAGCGTTAGCGCTGTTTCGCCAGTGACGCCTGCAAGGCGAGGGGCACAGACCAGATCGCTCGGGCTTCCCGGATCGGGCCACGACGAAGCGAGCTGAGCGTGCGCTGCCAGCGGTACCAGTAACGTGATGAGAAGTAGAAACGGAGCTCGGCGAAGGCTACAGCGGGTCGGTGGCCGTTGATTCGCTGGGCGCGGACTCAGTCGGAGATTGGTCGGCATTTTCATCGCCTGGCTGTGACGGGTCTGGGTTCTCAGCCTGCGCCGCGAGCTCGATCAACGCCTCGCTCGCAGCCTCCTGGGCAGCCGAAGCGAACTCCGACTCAGGGAACTCATTGACGACCCGCTCTAAGAACGCCAGGCCCTCCTCGGGTTCGCCCTCCTGTCGCAGCGCGTCACCCAGGTGGAAGTAGACACGGTCCCGACCCGAGAACGCGGGATCGGTGTCGAGGATAAGGCGGAACCGCTCGATTGCCCCAGGCCACCATTTCCGTCGGTAGTAGTAGTGTCCGACGACGTACTCTGCCTCGGACAACCGGTCGCGGGCCTCGCGAAGATACCCGCGGGCTTCGCCGATGTGCTGGCTGTTCGGATACCTCTGAATCAATCCTTCAAATTCACGGATGGCGCTTCGAGTCCAACTTTGGTCGCGCTGCGGTCCGCGCATCCGCGCGAAGTTGACCATACCCAGCTTGAACTGGGCGTAGTCCACGCGCGGGTTGGTTGGGAACAGATTGAGAAAGTCTTGAAACTCCGCTTCGGCCATGACATAGCCCTCCGTCGAGGCCTGACCCAGCCACGTGTCCCCAACCCCAAGCCTGGCGTCGGCCTTCAGTTCGCTCTGAGGGTAGTTGTCACGGATCTCGGCAAAGTATTCGCGGGCTCGGATCCAGTCGCCCTCTTCGAGAGCGGCCATGCCGCGATCGAAAAGCAGGCGATCCGCACCGCTGGCCAAGGGCGGGATCTCTGCCTGTTTCGGCCCACACGCGGGACCGACCGCGATCACGATCGTCACCAGTGCGGTCCAGATGAATGCTCGGGATGGGATCACGATACCACTCAGCCTACTGTTGACGGGAGAGTCGCGAGCCACTCGTGTTCGGCCCTGATGCCGTCTCCCAAATCCACCGACGGGACGAAGTCGAGATCCTGTCGCGCCCGGCTGGTGTCCGCATAGGTGTCCCGCATGTCGCCCTTCTGAGGCGGTTCGTGTCTCACCCGCGGGACCTGGCCGGTACAATCCGCCATCAAGTCCAGCACATGCTTCATCGACACCCTCGAACCGCCACCAATATTATAGACGCCGCCCGGCGCACCTTGGTTTGCTGCCGCAATCGTGGCGCTCACAGCGTCGGCGATGTAGGTGAAGTCGCGGGTCTGCTCGCCGTCCCCAAACAGCGTGACCTCGACCCCCTGGTCGATCGCCCGTAGGAAGCGGTGAAAAGCCATGTCGGGGCGTTGGCGAGGCCCGTACACGGTGAAGTACCGCAACGACGTCGTGGGCAGGCGGTGGTTGACCCAATAGAGATGACACAGATGCTCTGCGGCAAGCTTCGTCACACCGTATGGTGACACCGGTTGAGGACGTGCATCCTCACGCATCGGGATGGTGACCGCGTCACCGTAGACCGATGAGCTCGACGAGTAGACAAATCGCTGGATGTCCGATCGAAGACACGCCTCGAGCAGCGCCTGTGTGGCGTCGACGTTGCACGCGGTGTAGATGGAAAACTCGGCACCCCAACTCCGACGTACGCCGGCCTGTGCCGCAAGATGAAAGACATGGGTGACACCAGACAGCAGCGGGGCGAGGTCCACCTCTTGAATAGCGCCCTCGACGAAGCGAAACGTCGGCCGGCCGTGCAGCCCTTGGATATTGCGTTCTTTCAAGGGACGCGGATAGTAGTCGGTAAAACAGTCGATCCCAACCACCTCCGCCCCTTCGCCCAGCAGACGCTCTGCCAGGTGTGACCCAACAAACCCAGCCACTCCGGTGATGAGCGCCTTCACTTCAAGACCGCCTGCACGTCCTCGGGGAGTCGACGGGGTCGGCCAGATGGATCGACGGCCGCATGAACGGTTCGTCCCGACGCGAGTCGTGTTCCGTCGGACTGACGCGAGACGTCGTATCGGAATTCGACGCGAACCGGCGACAGCAGTAGCCCGGTCGTGGCGATTTCGAGGTCATCGTCATACCGTGCGGAGTCGTGATACTGGCAGTGTGCTTCGATGACCGGCAACATGACGCCGTCGTGCTCCAAGTCGCCGTAGGTACGTCCCAGCGACCGCAATAGCTCACAGCGCCCGACCTCGAACCACACGAAGTAGTTCGCGTAGTACACAACACCCATGGTGTCCGTTTCGGCGTATCGCACACGCACTCGGGAAGCGTGAACGGCCACTACCGCGATTCCAGAGAGGATGCAGCCGCATCGCGAAGGCCGCGCGTAGCGGCTTCTGGGTCGTCGGACTTAAAGATGGCCGATGCCGCGACGAGGATCTCTGCTCCGGCCGTCACGAGCTCAGCGGCGTTCTTCGGACTCACGCCACCATCGATCTCGATTGGCGCTGGGCTGCCTAGCTGATCGAGCAGCGCTCGGACGGCCCTGACCTTGTTCGTACTCTCGGGGATGAACGCTTGCGCCGAGAAGCCGGGGTTCACCGACATCACGACGACGTAGTCGAGCAAGTGCGCCACCGGCTCCAGGACCGACACCGGCGTGCCCGGGTTGAGCACGGCCCCTGCTTGTGCGCCGAGGTCTCGGATGGCAGCCAATGTGCGATGCAGGTGTGCCGACACCTCGACGTGGACGGAGATCATCGAGGCGCCCGCCGCGTGGACGGCATCAATATGCCGCTCGGGCTCGACGACCATGAGGTGAACATCCAGTGGCACCGAGGCGGCGGAGCGAATCGCTTCGATGACCGGAATCCCAATTGAGATGTTGGGCACGAATCGCCCGTCCATGACATCCACGTGGATCAAGTCAGCTCCGCCACGTTCGATCGTGGCGATGTCGCGCGCAAGGTGGCCGAGGTCAGCGGCCACGATCGACGGAGCGATGCGCAGTGTCACTGGCTGACCTCGAGGGATATCGGCTCTCCGGGAGCGATCTGGAAACCGGCCTCAGGCGACTGGCGAAGAACCACACCCGGTGGCACGCCCGGGTAGGGATGGTCACCCACCACAGTGACCCGGAATCCACGGGTGCGTAGCACAGCCGAGGCTGTCTCGTTGTCGACGCCAATGAGGTCGGGCATGACGTAGGTAAACCCCCGCTCGCCACGGTTGACGAGTAGCGACACGCGCTGGCCATTGCTGCCAGCAGGCTGGTGCTGAGCGACGACAGCGTCGACCGGATACCGGTTCGATCGAATCTCAGCGAGCTCGTCGAGCGTGAAGGCATTGTCTTCGAGATGACCCATCGCCGCACGTTCGGAGGCTCCGATCAACAGCGGCAGGGTTCCGGGCGTCGGTCCCGAGCTCACCCACACTTTCACGCTGCGCCGACGGCGGGTCGCGAGTCCGGCGCTTGGATCCTGCTCGGCGATTCGCCCCGGCAAGATGGTTTGGTGGACTCGGTGGAGTGGGTCGATCTGCATCGTGAGGCCGGCGTCCGCGAGGACCGTCTCGGCTTCGCCAGGGGTCAGACCGTTGACGCTGGGAACCGGGACTTCGCGGCTCTTGAGAGCGAGCTGGAGACCAGTAATCGCGAACAAAAGAAATGTGGCGCCCAACGCCCCGAGAAGCAAGCCCAGCTTGCCCGCCCCGAGGACCCACTTCGCGAGCCCCACACGTGCTTTCATCCCAAATTTTGATTCTAGTGCAACTGCCTATTCGTCACAACGTTGTGTGCGCGTTTCGTTGGAGAATCGCGGCGAAGAAGCCGTCGAGACCGTCGCGGAACGGCAACGTGCGAAACGTCCCGTCGCGCTCGATGAAGCACGCAAGGTTCGGCGCCGCCGGCGCAATCTGGCTGAACTTCGGATGAGCGTCAAGGAAGTCCTTGACCACGCGGTCGTTCTCTTCGGGCTCGCTCGAGCAGGTTGCGTACAGGAGCCGCCCGCCTGGTCGCACGACGCGACTGGCGCCGTCGAGGAGACGGGTTTGTTGGGTGGCGAAGCGCTCAAGGTCGCGCTCCTCGCGCCGCCACTTGATGTCGGGGTCGCGCCTGAGCGTGCCGAGGCCCGAGCACGGTGCATCCACGACCACCCAATCAAAGACGGGATGTACCGGCGGATGTTGGGCGTCGAGTCGAAGAACCCGCACGCGGTCCGCCCCGGTTTTCTCCAGGCCCTGCTTCAGCAGACGCGTGCGACTCGCCCGCCGGTCGCCGGCAACCAACATCCCGCTGTCGTGCATCGTCTCCATCATGATGAGCGACTTCCCCCCGGGCGCGGCGCAGACATCCAAGACACAGCCACCAGGCTCGACGGTCGCGAGCTCAGCGACGAGCTGTGACGCCTCGTCCTGAGCCCAGAAGAAGCCCTGGCCCGCCAAGCGGGACGTCAACGGGTTGCCGCTGGTGGGAATCAAGGCCCCTGTGCTCCACTGACTACGGCGAACGACGATGTTCTCGTCGGCAAGATCCGCCACGAGTTGTTCGGTCGAGATGCGACGCGTGTTGGCGCGAATAGCAACCGGGGGGACCGCGTTGTTGAATCGGGTCCACTCGTCTGTGGCATCGAGGCCGTGGCGATCGAGCCATCGTTCGATCAACCAACGGGGATGCGACTGGGTCACACTGAGGTACGCAACAGCCGCGTCGCGGTCTGCGCCCGCGGTGTCGTCGCCGGTGGCTGGCCGCGGTGGCAAGGCGCCCGATGTCGTCGTCAGCGTCCGAAGTAAGGCGTTTACGAAGGGTGCTGCTCCAGCCTTCCCGGCCTCGCGCGTCAATTCGACCGCATCGTGTACGACGGCATGCTGGGGCACCCGCTGAAGATAGCGAAGCTGGTAGAGGGCGAGCCGGAGGATGTCCAAGACCGCTGGTTCGATCTGCTCGAGACGACGCGATGATGCATCTGCGATCTCGTGATCGAGGCGCGCCCGCCACCGAAGTGTGCCGGCGGCGATTTCCATCGCGAGCGACCGGTCTCGCTGGTCGTCGAGCTGAGCTCGGGCGCGGGACTGCGCGTGCGACAAGTCGGTGCGCGTGCGATGAACGTCATGCAGTACTTGGAACGCCGCTCGCCGGGCCGGGGCGGTCATGCCGAGTCGGGGTGAAACACGCTGCTGGGTGTGAGGGGATGGCCAGCGAGGAAGGCTCGCGTCGGCACCGGCTTGCGCCCCTCGGCCTGTAGCTCGTGAATCGCGAGCACTGTATCGTTAGCCGCGCGTACCGTATCGTCACCGGTGGCCACGATCAGGCTGTCCGTGGTTGCCTCGAGGATCGTCCCGCCTGCGCACTGCCTGGCCCCTCGCAAATGCCCGGGGCATTCGATGACCGAAGTTCTCAGAATGAGGTAGCGCGAGCCATTCAGATAGCTGTACGCGTGTGGCCAAGGGTGGAGGCCTCGGACTTGATCGTGGATCGTAGCGGCCGGTCCGTTCCAGTTGATGACGCCATCTGCCCGACTGAGGCGCGGCGCAAAGCTGGCCTGATCGTGGTCCTGCGGGTGCTGGCTAGCTCGACCGGCTTCGATGTCGTCGACGGCCGCCACGAGTAACCCCGCTCCGAGCACCGACAGATCCCGCTCGAGGTGGGCACTCGTCTCATTCGAGTCGATCGGCCGACGCGACCAGGACAGCTTCGGTCCCGCATCCATCTCGAGGACGAGTTGCATGATGGTGACGCCGGTTTCTCGTTCACCCGCCATGACGGCCCGATGAATCGGGGCCGCGCCGCGATATTTCGGCAGCAGTGAGGCGTGGACGTTGACCATCCCGAACCGTGGCAGTGCCAGGAGCGCCTCTGGCAGCAACTTGCCGTACGCGGCCACGACGCCGATGTCAGGCCGCACGTCTGCGAGCCGAGCCATGAACTCCGCGTCCCGCACCTTGTCAGGTTGCAGCACACGCACGCCGTGGGTTTCGGCCAGCTGCTTCACCGGTGATGCGGACACTCGCTGACCCCGACCGCGACGGCGGTCCGGCTGGGTCACGACGACGGCCACCTCGTGAGGCGACTGCAGCAACCGGTCCAGCGTGGGGACCGCGAACGCGGGAGTACCGAAGAACGCGACCTTCACCAGTCGCCCGCCCGCCGCAGTTTCTTGATTTTGCGCAGGATGAGCTCCCGCTTCAAGCCGCGGAGTCGATCGAGAAACAGCGAGCCGTCCAGGTGGTCCAGCTCGTGCTGAAAGATTCGCGCCAACAGCCCCCGGCCCTCCACTTCATGGACCTGGCCATCCCGATCCAACCCACGCACGACGGTTCGAAGCGGCCGCGCCACCGATGCCTCGAACCCAGGGACGCTCAAGCAACCTTCGTGTTCCGTTTGGACACCATCGCGCTCAACCAACTCGGGGTTGATCATGACGACGAGGTCATCAGCGTTGCGTCCAGCTGAGGGATCCGACACGAACACGCGCAGTGGGACGCCGATTTGCGGCGCGGCGAGACCGACACCCGGCGCCGCGTACATCGTGTCGGTCATGTCGTCGAGCAGCTGCCGAATCTCGGACGTGACGTCGTCGACCGGCGCCGCCGGGCTCGCGAGAACCGGGCTACCGTACTTCACGATCGGTCGAATCATCAGGGCGATCTTAGTCGAGCCGGCGAGGGCCGTGTGTCCCAATATCCGCGCGCGTCACCGGTCGCGCGCAGCGAAGTTTCTCCAACCACGCGATCCAGATCCCTGTGTCGGCGCGGTGTGAGCCACCACTCGTGCGGATGTGGGCGTCGGGAGACGTTCTTGCACAGTGCGGCTCCACCGTTCCATGAGGTGTTGATGTCCCTGATCGATCCATCCGCGGCAACTGAGCCGCACGACCAGCGCGTCGTGCGAGCGCGATCCAACGTCGCCGGCGCACTCGTTGTCGCCGAGAGCGGGCGTCCGGCCGAAGCCGAACGTCGTTTGCGCGACGCGCTCGGAGTCCTGGAGCGGCGACGTCGCTACGCCGCCGCGGCGCGCGCGGCCGCCACGCTCGGATACCTGCTCAGAGAGCGTGGCGATGTGTCGCGGGCCGAGCAAACGTACGAACGGGCGCGCGTCCTCTTCCGGGTCGCGAGCGCGCCGGGGTATTCGAGCGGTGCGCAAAGCGGCATCATCGAGGCCGAGGACGAGGACTACGTTCATGCGAAGACCTTGCTCGGCACGGTCGCTCGCTCGATCGCCGATCACAGCGATGACGCGCTATGCGGAGTTGTGGCCGCGACTGACCGGCTGTGCCGGGCATGCACGGGTGGGTCGGGCGCGCTGGAGCGACTTTGTGCTTGCCTGCGGGAGCTGGTCGGCGCGAAGGCGGTGGCCGTGCATCCGTTCGCAGAGCGCGCTAGCCTAGCCGAGGTCGGCAACATCCCAAGAGGGTTGGTAGACCGCGCAGTACAAGAGCGGTCGCGATCCGACGTCGTTGCGATCGTCGAGAGTGGTTCTGGCGCGATCGGTGTCAGCAGCGTCAGGAACGACGAGACAGAGCTTGCGGTGATAGCGGTCCTCTGGTCCCGCCCGCCAGATCCCGTTACGTGGCTGACCCTTCGGGCGATTGTCCGCATCGCTTCGGTGGTCGGCCTGCCTGATGTCGCGGAGGCAATGGAGCGTCGAGTCGACCAACCGCAAGAGGCCTGCGGCATCGTTGGCGAGAGCGCGGCTGCCGTCGGGCTCCGCCGGGCGATTGCTCAGGCCGCACCGTCTCCGTATTCGGTGCTCGTTGAGGGTGAGACCGGCAGCGGCAAGGAACTCGTCGCGCGAGCGTTGCATCGGTCGAGCGCCCGCAGAAGCCGGTCGTTCTGTGCGGTGAATTGCGCCGCACTGAGTGACGAGCTGTTTGAGGCAGAGCTGTTTGGGTACGCGCGCGGCGCGTTTACCGGCGCGGTGACTCAACGAGCCGGCTTGTTTGAGGAGGCCCATCGCGGGACGTTGTTTCTGGATGAGGTCGCAGAGCTATCGCCTCGGGCTCAGGCGAAGCTTCTACGCTCGCTGCAGGAGAGAGAGATTCGACGGCTTGGGGAGAACTCCCCCCGTCGAGTTGACGTGCGCCTGGTCGCAGCGACGAACCGCGGCCTCCGTTCGGAGGTGGCAGCGGGACGCTTTCGTCAGGACCTGCTGTTCCGCCTCGCGGTGGTGCGCCTCGAAGTGCCGCCGCTTCGGGGCCGTGGATCGGACGTGACGTTGCTGGCGCGGCACTTCTGGCGGCACGCGGCGGCTGAAACCGGGAGTCGGGCGACCCTCGGGCCAGACGTCCTCGCGGCACTGAGTCAGTACGATTGGCCGGGGAATGTGCGGGAATTGGAGAACGTGATGGCTGGTCTGGCTGTCCGAGCGCCGCGACGGGGGAGCCTACGGTCGGAACATCTGCCCCCATCGCTGCGTCCCGACGTCACCGACCTAAGCTCGACGCTAGTCCAGGCGCGCCAGTCGTTCGAGCGTCAGTTCGTGCTGGCCGCCCTGCTGCGCGCCGGGGGCCGGCCGGGCCTGGCCGCGCGGGAGCTCGGCATAACAGCCCGTGGTGCAAGTGATCGCCGCTGACGAGTTGACGGCAAACGTGGGTAGTGGGCTAATTTGACGGTAGTGTCTCGCCCCTATGTTGACGGAGCCGCCGGTCAGGCGGCGATTTTAAAGATCGCTGTGTATGCCGATTTCCACCACGCCCGCACAATCTTGTAGCTACCATTACCATTAAACCATTTAAAATAAGGGTGTTACACCATTAACCGTTATAATAATACCAGCGAATGTGTCAATAATATGCCTTCACAGTTAAAATTTCAATGAAACTAGTCTACTTATGTTGACAATAATATCTATAATAGTTACAATTACTGAGTGAACAGGCCTACTAGGGAGCAAAACCAGGCACTTAGAGAGTTCTTCCTGAACAGTCTGGAAGAGCACAAAGGTGACATTGCGCGCGTCACTGCTGAGAAATTCGATGTGTCTCGTGTCACCATCCATCGCCACATACAAGCTCTCATCAAAGAGGGCCTGCTAACGGCGTCTGGGAATACCAAGGCCCGAACATACAAGCTGGCCACACTGGTTAGCGAGAGTTTCCAGGTTCCAACGGAGGGGCTAGAAGAGGACGTGATCTGGCGTAAGGCCATGCTACCGTTGATCCAGCGTGGCCCCGAAAACATCGTGGATATTTGCCAATGGGGGTTCACGGAGATGCTCAACAACGCGGTTGATCACTCCGGGTCGGAGTTCGTTGAATTGCGAGTCTGCATAACGGCCGTGGATATTTTGCTGACGGTATCAGATGAGGGCATTGGCATCTTCAGAAAGATCCAGAAAGACCATAATCTTCACGATCCGAGACATGCGCTATTGGAGCTGTCAAAGGGAAAGCTCACGTCGGATGAGGCAAGCCACTCTGGCGAAGGTATTTTCTTCACGTCGCGTATGTTCGACAAATTCATGATCAGTTCCGGCGAGTTGGCGTTTTGCCGGTTCAATAAGGATCATGGCGATTGGCTGCTTCAGGTGGAAGATACGGACTACAGGCAGGGCACGGAAATCTACATGAAGATACGCAAGAGTGCCCAGCAGACAACTCAAGGGATCTGTAATCAGTTCGCTCTACCAAGTGGAGAATTCGACTTCAGCAAGACGCACGTTCCGATCAAACTAGCGGTGTACGAGGGCGAGAAGCTGATCTCAAGGTCTCAGGCCAAGAGATTGCTTGCGAGAGTAGAGAACTTCAAAGAAGTCTTATTGGATTTCGAGGGCGTTGAGACGATCGGGCAGGCATTCGCCGATGAAATCTTTAGAGTGTTCACACGCGAGCACGCAGAGGTTTCGATTGTTCCAATCGGCGCGCGTTCCCAAGTGCAGGGGATGATCACGCGCGTGCGGTTCGACGAAGCCACGCCTCTACTCTTCGACACCTGATGACCATCAGGCACGTAAGCGTCAATACCTTGACGCGATACTTCACCGCAACAAAAAGGCCCGGCTGAGTGCTGAAACACTCGACCGGGCCAGAAGTCAACTCAGGTGCTAGCACCACCCGAGAAGTCTCCTCCCTTGGAGTTGGGTACGGGGATTATCGGTCGCTTGCACCGCAAATGCAAGGGGTCCGATATGAACCGCCTCTCTCGTTCCCGCCAGGTCGACGTTCTCAACCTTCTGCTCGAAGGGTGCTCGATCCGCGCCGCCGCGCGACTCACAGACGTCCACAAGACCACCATCGCCAGTCTCCTTGTTGCGGCCGGGGAACACTGTCAAGCGCTGATGGATGCGAAGCTCAGGAACCTGCCGTGTCAGGTGATCGAAGCGGACGAAGTATGGACATACGTGAGGAAAAAGCAGCGCCAGCTCACGCTCCTCGAAAAGTGCGACGCGGACGTTGGGGACCAGTATCTCTTTCTAGGTCTCGACCCATACTCCAAGGTGATTGCCGCACACGCGATTGGGAAACGTGACGCGGCGACGACCACGGCGTTCCTCGCGCAGCTCCGCGGGCGCGTGCCTGGGCGGATGGTGCTCCACACGGACGGCTTTCCCGAGTATCCGGGTGCGGCCGAGGAAGTGTTTGGAGCCGATATTGACTTCTACGCGGACCATCAGACCACCTACGTGGAGCGGACGAACGGCACGCTTCGCCAACAGGTCCGTCGCTTCACCCGGCGTACGCTCGCCTTCTCCAAGAAGCTCCGCAACCTGAAGGCGGCGATCGCGCTCTACCTCGCGCACTACAACTTCTGCCGGCTGCACGGCACGCTGGACATGACGCCAACGATGGCCCTTGGGATCACCGAGACGATTTGGGAGACAGAGGCGCTGATGCCGTGAGTGATGCTATAGACTGAGGGTCGGGATTTCAGGGCGAGAGTCAAGCCCATTCTTAGTTGAAACTCTCTACGGCTCCTGATTGACTACGCGGCTTTCTTCTTCGACGTCGTCGTGTCGATCTTCAGTTCTCGCTTCAACGCGGCACGGAGCGTGGGCAGGTGCCGGCACCCCATCACCTTGCGCAGGCGCGGTTCGATGTCCAAGAGCGCGGTCGCCAGCCAGCGGTGACGTTGACGCGAGTTTTGCCAGTGATCGACCTTCGCGCAGCGTTCCTCGACGAGCGCATTGACGGACTCCAGACAGTTCGTCGTCTTCAGCGAGCGGCCCAGAACGCCGTAGAGCCCGAGTCGATGCAGCGTCAAGGTCTCGTCGAAGCCTTCCGCCAAGCTGCGGGCCGCCGATTGGTTCCGGTCCTCCAGCTCGCGATGGAGCGTCTCAAGGGCCGCGCGGGCTTCGTCGTATTCCGGACGGTTGTAGGCGCGTTGGAGGCGCTGGCGCCACGACGCCTGCTCGGTCTTGGCCAGGTAACTCACCACGTTCTCGCGCTTATGCCACTGGCACCGGTGGACCAGCGCCCGGTCCCGGAAGGCTTTGCGGACGGCTGATCGCAGCCCCTTGCCGCCGTCGAGGATCACCAGCACGCCCTGGGAGACGTCAAGACCCCGCTCGACCAACGACCGCAAGAACGGGGTCAACACTTTCTCGTTCTCGGTATCCGTCTCGACGAAGCCCAGAAAGCGTTTTTCCCCCGCCATCGTGATGCCCAGCGCGATGACCATCGTTGCCTCGGCAAAGGTCTTGCCGTCCAGGACCACGGCCACCACGTCCTCGCCGGAGAGGTCCCGCTCCTGGAGCTCCCGCAGTTTCGCCGCGCTAGCCTGAATAAAGCCCCGGGACACGGTCGACCCCGACAGCCCGATGGCTCCGGGAATCGCCGCCGCGGCGGCTTCGTAGTTGCGGCACGAGATTCCGTACAGCACGCGCTTCAGCAGCAGGTCGTTCACCGCGCGCTCCCCATGCAACGCCTCGTAGGACCGCAGCGGCATCTCGCTCCCCGCGACATGGCGAATCCGTGGCACGCGAATTGGCACGCGCTGGCCGGCCAACCCGACCGTCCCGGGGTTGCTGCCATGACGACGCCCGCCGACCGATGCGTCCTTGCGGGCATAGCGCCCGCCCGCCAGCGCCGTCACCTCCGCGTCGAGCAACTCCTCGACATGCAGCAACCCCAGCGGCACCAAGGACCGGATCAACTCCACCTTGGTGTCGACGTCCAGTTCGGCGTACTCCTTCCGGTCGATGACGTCGACCGGGCCCAACGTGCGAACCTTCTTGCGCTTCCTGACGGGTCGTAGGACACTGCTCATCTCGGCTCCTTTCTCTCGTGGCGTGATGTTCGTCTTAGGCAACGTCATCAAACCACAGGGTTTGGAGCCGCTTCAATTCCCAACTAAGTTTCGCGCACCTTCCAGGGCGAATGCTGGATGAATGAGTTGGGCTAGCCGTGTGTTGCGCACGGTGAGGGCGGCTCCGTTTAACATGGGGCGGAGCCGTCGCCCTCTTCGGTCAAATTAGCCCACTACCCAAACGTGGCCAGTGACGCGAGCCGACCGCGCACGGCCGGGATGAGTCGATGCGACGACGAAATCGTGGTGAGCCGACGTCGGACGACGCCCATGAGCCCCCCTAACGTCGCAAGAACAGCGGCCACGCGGCCCTGCAGCCCGCGCGGCGTGCCGATCCCGATCAGATGACGCATGACGAGCCCGAGATTGAAGCCACCCGCATGAATCAGGAGGCGCTTCAGGATGTTCGTGTGGCCGCGCAGATGGGTGCGCCGCATCCCGCCCGTGTCGTAGAGATGCGCAAACGAGCGTTCGATCCGTTCGCCGCGTTGGCGCATCAGGCGGCGGCCGCGTCGTCCCCGCATCCGGCGACGATTGCCATACACCGGCGCCCGGGCCTCGGGATCCTTCGACCAATCACGTCGCCCCCTGTCCGGCTCGGACACGTAGGACCGGATACCCACGGCGTCCAGGTCGATCAGGGTCTGATTGCTGTGATACCCCTTATCACCGACGATCTCTTCCAGAGACTGCCGATCGTCAACGTTGGCCTGCGCGTCTTCGACCTGCTCGGTCGCGGCGATGGCGGTCTCGATGATCGTCGTGGTGTCGCCGACATCGGCACCTTGCAGTGTCACCGCGACAATCGCGCCGGTCTCCATGTCGACGGCATGCTCGGCTTTGTGCGCCAGATGCGTGCGGCCATCTGTCATCTTCGTGACCTTCGCATCGGGATCGTGGGGGTTCGTCCAGTCTGTGTTCGAGGTCTTCTTCTTCCGCTTCCGATCCAGTCGCGCCAGACCCTCGCGCGTGGGCGTCTCGATCCCCGAGGCCGTCGCGAGACCCGCCAGAAACGCCTGGTAGCTCTCGCCGGTGTCCCGGCGGACGATGCTGCGCATCGCCGCGTTCGCCTCGAGCGTCGTGGCGTCAATCGCGATGGTCTTGCCCTTCAGCCGGCCGGCCTCGACGAGTCGTTGTTGCACCCACGTAAAGACGGTCCGGTGCGTCTCCAGATCGATCAAGCGCCGCGTGCGCGCAATCGTCGAATGATCGGGTGGCGCCTCGTCCACGGCCAACCGCAGAAAGCTGCGGACCGCCAACGAGTCCGTCGCGCGCCACGCAATCCCGCGTTCCGAGTCGATGCCTTCGAAGTAGCCGACCAGCAGCAGGCGGAAGTAGCGCCCGGGTGCCAAGCTCGGTCGGCCCATCACGGGCGCGTAGAACCGGTCACACAGGCCTTCGACGAACCGATCGAAGGGGTGCCCGTCGAGCAGCGTCGTCAGCCGCGCGTAGAACGGATGGCCCGGCGAGGTGGGCAGGTCCGACGTCGCGATCCACAGCGGCGGTTGATCCGTCTCGCGCGTTCCCATAGCCATGCGCGTCAGTGTAGTACGACGGATCGATTGTGTCGATCCCTCATAACTTCGACTTTCACCACGGGCTGCTAAGCCGCCAGGGCCTGGCGAAGCTGATGAAACGGCTGAATCTTGCCAGGCCGGCGTAAAGAATGCCAATCGCACCGGGCATCCGACCGTCGCCCTCTTCTATAATTCCAAAGACGCATCGTTCCTCCGAATCTTAGGGAGCTAGAAAAATGAGTGCCGGACAACTAGCGATTCCAATCGTGGCGCTGTCGATTGTGGTTTCTACCGCGGCGCCGACCGCGGCCCAACAGGCACCCCGGACGGCCTGGGGCGACCCTGACCTGCAGGGCGTATGGGCGTCCTCTGGCGCGACGCCGATGGAGCGGCCCGAGGAGTACGAGGGCCGAAAAACGCTGAGCGAGGACGAGGTCGCCCAGATTCGCCAGCGAACGGCCGATCGCAACGAGCAACTGCTCAACGCGCCAGCCCGGCGGACAGTGGCCGGAGCTGGTGTTGGCGCCTATAACAACTTCTGGATGGAGCGGGGAGCACGATCGAATCGTACGTCGATGGTCATCGATCCGCCCGACGGTCGATTTCCGCCGCTAACATCGGCAGGCGAGTTCGCCAAGAACAATCGACCCCGCGGAGACGACACATGGGCAGACCGCCACATCTGGGAGCGATGTGTCACGCGCGGCGGGATGCCGAACGCCATGTTTCCCCGTTCCTACAACAACAACATCCAAGTATTTCAGGCTCCAGGGTATGTCGCGATTCTGCTCGAGCAGGTTCATGAGGTTCGGATCGTGCCGTTGGACGATCGCGCGCCGGCGTCATCGAACATCGGCCAGTGGAATGGTCTGTCGCGCGGCCGCTGGGATGGCGACACGCTGATCGTGGAGACAACGAATCTCGATCACCGCGTGAGCGCGCTTCAGCCGTGGTCAGCCTTCAACTCGCACGATGGCTCGGGCACAAACCTGACCCTGGTAGAGCGCTTCACGCGTTTCGGCAACACGCTCGAGTACGAGGTCGAGGTCAACGACCCACAGATGTACACGAGGCCGTGGACCGTGGCGTATCCCTTCGAGCGGGCATCGCACTTGCTGTACGAATACGCTTGTCACGAAGGCAACGAGGGCATGGTCGGTATCCTGAGCGGAGGCCGAGCCGAGGATGCCGCGGAGGCGTCGAGGTAGGGCGACGAACGACGGCCTCGCGCAACGCCACAGCACCCGGTGTTTCGCGGTTGCCCTGACAGTCTTCACGCTTCTCGTGTTTGCGGCGAGTACCCTCGTCGCGCAGGAAGACCCGCCGCGGACCGCGTGGGGCGACCCCGATCTCCAAGGTGTGTGGGATTACCGCACCATCACTCCGATGCAGCGGCCGCCTGAGCAGGCTGATCGCGAGTTCTTGACCGACGAAGAGGCGGCGAGCCGAGACCAAGCCGAGGCTGACCGTCTCGAGCGCATCTTCAACGAGAAGGCGACGCGTGCCGAGGCGGGCGCCACGGGATTCGGGATTGGTCGCGGGAGAGACGGAGAACCAGGGGGCTACAACCAGTTCTGGTTTGACCGCGGCACGTCTGTCGCCGCGACGAAACGTACGTCGTTGGTCATCGATCCTCCCGACGGGCGGATGCCGCCGCTGACCCCGGAAGAAGCGGAGCGGCGCGCGGCCATCGCCGAGGCTCGTCAAGGCGTGGCGGATCACGAGCCGACACCCGGTGGCTGGGTTGAGGATCTCGGTCCGGCGGGCCTTCAGGCGCGGTGCATCACGGGCTTCAACGCTGGCCCCCCCATGACGCCCGGTTCTTACAACAACAACATGCAGCTGTTCCAGACTCGGGACACCGTTGTGATTCTGAACGAAATGGTTCACAACGCTCGGGTCGTTCCGTTGGACGAGCGTGCCCACGGGACCCTTCGTCAGTACTCGGGCGATTCACGCGCCCGCTGGGACGGCAGTACGCTCGTGGTCACGACCACGAACTTCCTCCGTCCCACCGCCTTCCTGCGCGGGCGGTCAAGCCGCGACCTCCAATTGACGGAGCGCTTCACCCGCATGTCATCCGACATCTTGCTGTATCAAGCCGTCGTCGACGACCCGACTACGTGGACGCGCCCCTGGACGTTCGAAGTACCGATGCGGCTTTCTTCAGAGCCGCTTTACGAGTATGCGTGCCACGAAGGCAACTACGGTCTGTACAACGTCCTCGCGGGCGCAATGCTTAGAGACGCCCGGGACGAGGGCATATCACGCCCCGTGCGTACCGGTGACTTCTGGGGTGGGTACCAGTTCATGCGGGACTACGACCGTGGGGAGAGTTTCCCTGAGGGATGGTTCGTGTCGGGTGCCGGCTACCTCACCAATAGCATCGCCATTGTCGGTGAGGTGGCTGGGAGTAGGTGGAGCGACACGAACCCCGACTTCGATCTGACTGCCAACGTCGACGTGACCAGCTATCTTGGTGGTCTACGCATTCGGCGCAACGTCGGCCCTCTGAGTCCGTTTGCGCAGATCCTGGGTGGCGGGGCGCGCGCGAAGGCGACGCTGACCGGCTTTGGAACCGAGGTCACCGAGTCGGAAACGGCGTTGGCGATTCAGCCGGGCGGCGGAGTCGACGTCCCGCTCACCGATCAGGTTGCGGCACGGGTGACGCTCGACTACCGTCGGATCTTCTTCGAGGGCCAAGGGACGAACCAAATTCGAGTCGCCGTCGGCATCGTTGTCGGGCTTGGCGGCAACTAGCGTCGGCGCTCAGCGGTTCGGCTGAGCCGGGTCGGTAGAAGCGAACTTCGACTTTCTCGACGGTGGCAAGGCCCTCCGCGATCGCGTCGTCGATCAACGGAAGAAACGCTTCGATTTTCTCTTCCGTGTCGATGATCTCGATGACGATCGGCAGGTCACTCGAAAGGCGAAGCACCTTCGCTGTGTGTAGTTGGCTATGCGCTCCGAATCCCTCTAATCCCCGGAGCACGGTCGCGCCCGCCAGACCCTCCTGACGCGCCCGCTTGACGATCCACTCATAGAGCGGCTGCCCTTGGTGCTTGTCGTTTTCGCCGATAAAGACGCGGAGCAGTTTTCCCTCGTCTGGAAGTACCATGTCAGCCTACCGGGATGTCGTCAGCGCGTAGCCAGCCCATACCAGCGCCAGCCCCACGACGAGATGCAGGGTTACGTTTGCGATTGCCCGAAGGTAGTCCTGCTCGCGAAGCAGCGCGAACGTTTCGTAGCCGAAGGTTGAGAAGGTGGTGAAGCCACCGAGGACGCCGATGAAGGCGAACGTGCGAACCTCCGAACCGAACATCTGTCGAGATTCCGCGAGTCCGGCCAGCACGCCTATCAAGGCGCAGCCCATGAGATTGACCACGAGCGTTCCGTAGGGGAAGCTCGCGAACGGCAGCTGCCGCTGAACCAGCCCGCTGAGTCTGTAGCGGGCCAGCGCACCTAAGAACCCACCAGAACCCACGATGGCCGCGGTCACTATTGCTGTCTTCAACGGACTGTCTACCTTCTGTCGCTCACGATCTTACGACATGGCCCCAGACGATAGCACAGAGCGTAACCGGCAATCGGGCGTAGAATGGCCGCAGCCACCTCCCATCGTGGATGGCGGAAGGCATGACATCGGGGGAGGAGTCATCGGGGCTCGAGGCGGCGGCCCTAGAGCTCGCTTGCAACGTCGAGAGGCACGGGAGACGATCTACGGCGTCCTTTTCAGCATCGCCGCGGCCGGGTCGATCGTAAGCGACGAGGGGTCGATTCTGGGCCGGCTCGCCGAGATCTGGGGGATCGAGACGACCACAGCCCCGCAAGAACCGGAGGCCTAGACGCAACTGTCGGTGGCACGAACGCCAGACGCGCTTGCCTCGCTCGTCCGCGATCACCCTAGCAGGCTGCTGAAAAACTCCGCGAAATGGGATCGACAGATTGATCCCGTCGTACTACGATGCTCCCAACACTGAAGGGAGCCCGATCATGCGCGGACACGATGAGCAGACCACCCACATGTTCAGCTACCTGTCGCCGGAACAGCGCGTGCCGGCCGACCATCCGCTCCGCGCCGTTCGGGCGCTGACGGACGAAGCCCTGCAGACAATGTCGCGCCGATTCGCGAGCCTGTACGCCACGACAGGGCGTCCGTCGATCCCACCGGAGCAATTGCTGCGCGCTTTGCTGTTGCAAGTGCTCTACACGGTGCGGAGCGAGCGGCTGCTCATGGAAGAGCTCAACTACAACCTGCTGTTCCGGTGGTTCGTCGGGCTGAATATGGATGACCCGGTCTGGCATCCCACGACGTTTACCAAGAATCGCGACCGGCTGCTGTCGGGCGATGTCGCCGCCGCGTTCTTTGATGCGGTCCAGGCCCACGCCCGGGCGGCCGGGCTGCTCTCGGACGAACACTTCACCGTGGATGGGACGCAGTTGGAAGCATGGGCCAGCCTGAAAAGCTTTCGGTGCGTGGACGCAGCGGAGAGCGACCCGCCCGAGGACCCGGGCAATCCCACGGTCAACTTCCACGGGGAGCGGCGGCGCAATGACACCCATCAGTCGACGACCGATCCCGAGGCGATGTTGCATCGGAAGGGCAAAGGCAAGGAAGCCAAGCTGGCGTATCTCGGCCACGTGCTGCTGGACAATCGACAGGGGCTTGTCGCCAACGTCTGCGCGACCCACGCGACGGGGACCGCCGAACGCGACGCGGCGGTGCTGTTGCTGGAGGCCAGCGCCTCCCCGGGCAGCACGGTCGGGGCGGACAAGGGCTACGATGTGGCGCGCTTCGTTGCCGACGTGCGCGTCCAGGACGTCACGCCCCACGTGGCGCAGAAGGTCCGCGGGAGTGCGATCGACGGTCGGACCACGCGGCATGCGGGCTATCACGTGAGTCAGCGGAAACGAAAACTCGTGGAACAGGTCTTCGGCTGGATGAAGACCGTCGGCGGCCTGCGCAAGCTCCGGCATCGCGGCATCGCCCTGGTGGATTGGCAGCTCACCTTCGCCGCCACCGCCTATAACTTGGTCCGGTTGCGGAATCTGGAGGCGAGGTGTCCCTGATCGCCGGCCGCGGGTGTCGCTGGCCCCCTCGTCGGGACAGCGTGTCCCCGTGCGCACCGTTGTCGGGGGGGCGTGACACGCATGATGGCCATGAAAACAGCCCGATCCTCGTGTTCTTCAGCAACCTGCTAGTCGGAAGCCCTCCGCGGCTGCCTCGTTGAGCTCGCGCTCCATGGTCGAGGTGCGGTTGGTTGCGAGAATACGGTACTCAGCGCCGCCCTCGATGGCGACCTCACCCGATTCGTTCGCCTGAGCGCTGACCCCGACAATCGATGTCGTCAATGCCACGAATCCTAACAATATGGTTACGAAGACTGAGCGATTGGTCTCGGATCTGGACATGACGTGTCTCCTTCAGGCTTCGTCCTGGTCAGTTTCATTGCGTCACGCACGATTGCGACGTGGCAGATCGCGGCGGTGCGACCTTCACAGATTGGATACATACAATTCGCGTGCCGATGTCGTGTCGTATTGAACCTTTGTGTCCACGGCGATAGGATGGGTTCGACCTTGGGGGAGGTTTGGATGATACGTCGAACTCTCGCAGGCACGGTGGCCGCGTCGATACTCGTTGCCCTAACGATCTCGGCTGCCGCCCAGAACGACGCGCCGCGCACCGCTTGGGGTGATCCTGACCTGCAGGGCGTGTGGGACTTTCGAACGATCACCCCAATGCAGCGGCCGTCGGGCCAGGCCGACCGCGAGTTCCTGACCGACGATGAGGCCGCGAGTCGGAACCAGGCGGAGGCCGCGCGTCTCGACCGGCTGGATCGCAAGGGCGCTGACGAGGCCGACGTCGGCGGCATCCTGGATCGAGGTCGGGGCGACGATGGGGAGCCTGGCTCTTACAACCAGTTCTGGTTCGATCGCGGCACGTCTGTGGCCGCGACCAAGCGCACGTCGCTGATCATCGACCCACCCAACGGACGGATGCCGCCGTTGACTCCGGAAGAGGTTCAACGCCAGGCGGCGCTCGCCGAGGCCCGCAAGGACGTGACGGAGCACGAGCCGACACCTGGCGGATGGGTCGAGGACATCGGCCCGGCTCATCTCATGGCACGGTGCATCCTGGGGTTCAACGCCGGCCCTCCGATGACGCCTGGTTCGTATAACAACAACATGCAGCTGTTCCAGACCAAGGACACGGTCGTGGTATTCACCGAGATGGTGCACAACGCTCGCATCATTCCGTTGGATGGACGTCCCCAGGCCACGTTTCGGCAGTACTCGGGAAACTCACGCGCGCGGTGGGATGGCGATACGCTCGTCGTCACGACCGACGGCTTTCGACACCCGACGATGTTTCTGCGTGGGCGGTCGAGCCGAGACCTTCGATTGACCGAACGCTTCACGCGCGTGTCGGCCGATGTCCTGCTCTATCAGGCGACGATCGAGGACCCGGATACGTGGACACGGCCCTGGACCTACGAAGTTCCGATGCGACTGAATCCAGATCCGATCTACGAGTACGCCTGTCACGAAGGTAACTACGGCCTGTACAACATCCTGGCCGCCGCCGCCGCGAAGGATGCGAGGGCGAACAAGGCCTCGCACTAGTCCACGCAGTGCGCGCTCCGCAGCGGTCGCTGCTCGCCTGGCTTCTTCTCGTCGTGCCCGTGTGCGCGAGCGATGATCTGTCGCTCGCGCAGAAGGCCAACGTGTTCGACGTCGACCTCGTCGAGCGGTTTCTCGCCGCCGACGGGCAGGTGAGCAGTCGCCGTCGGCTGCCGACCTCCGACCATCCCTATGTGACCTACAACATGGCCGACGCCACGTATATGACCGGCCTGTACTGCGCTGCGCAAACGTGGCGGCATCTCGCGACCGCCGACCCTGAGGCGGCCCGGCATGCCCGTACAGCGAGTGAGGCGCTCCGTCATCTGGCGACGGTGTCTGGACGTCGCGGTCTGGTCGCGCGGGGATCGGTCGCGGTCGGCGTCCCCTGGTTCGATGACGGCACGTGGCGCGAATCGTCTGACGGACGGCACCGATGGCGGGGGAGTGTTAGCTCGGACCAGGTCGCCTCGCTGATGTTCGGGAGCTTCGTCTACGCGACCCACCTCGCCGATGCTCAGGAGCGAGACGTGATCGCTCAGATGACTACCGACGTGGTCGACATGATTATCGAGAACGACTATCGCATCATCGGCTACGACGGAGCACCGACGCGGTGGGGCCACTACGAGCAGGCCTACGTGACTTCCGAGGAACCCATGAACGCGCTGCTGATGCTCCAGATGGTCAAGATCGCGGCGCTTCTCACCGGCAACGACCGGTACGACCGAGAGTACGACCGCCTCGTGTCGAGAGGCTATGCACAGGTTGGAGAGCGCGCCCGGCATGACGACCCGCCACTTGAGGCAAATCATTCCGATGACGTGCTGATTGCGTTAGCGCTGTTTCCGTTGCTCGAGCTGGAAGATGATCCACACATTCGCGAGCGCTATCTTACGGCTGCGCGGGGATGGTTTCGTGGCGGAGTGAATCCCGGTGTCGATGTGGAGGGTAACCCGTTGGCGAACTTCCTGTGGCGCCATTGGACCGGGGACCGTGACTATGATCGGGCTGCCCTGGATGGGTTGCGGCAGGTACCACTCGACATGAAGTGGAACGCGGACACCATTGCCACCTACGCTGCGCGCTTCGGCTTCACGTTCACGCCCGACCCGATCGTGGCGTCCGGCAATCGGTCGGCGCTGCTTCCGATGGCCCAGCGGGGTCGCACGTGGAGCTTCCTCGTGCACAATCCGTATCGTGTGGGCGGGGACCGGTCAGTGGTGGCACCGTTCGAGACGAACGGGCTCGACTACCTCGTGAGCTACTGGTTTGGTCGCGCCCACGGGATGGTCGCGAGCGACCAGTAACGGGAGAGGTGGCTGCTCGATGGGTGTGACTTTCGCCGTCAGAAGCGGAAGAGCCGCGTCACCTTGACCACGAACCCACGGTTGGGGAGCTCGACAGACCGATCGGGAAGAAACGGGTTCGTGTCCTGGTCCTCGGAATAGACGACGAACAGCTCGCTGCCGGGGCGATACTCCAACCGGAAGTGCAGATTACTGCTGATCGAGTAGAAGATCGCGACCGGGTTGACGGCTGAGCCCGCCCCGTTGTAGACCGGCAGCGATGCGACAACGAACATGAACTCCCAACGATTCAACCTCGCCGCCGTCTCGGCCAGCGCCTCGAGGTCGACGTTGTCGATCAGCGGCATCCCGAGGGGGGAGCCCGTTCTTCGTGCAGCCGTCGCCGACGGTCGCCGTGTCGTCGAATCGCCGACCGTTGTAGGTCATCCCATTCCACGCCACGTGGCATAGCGCGTCCAGGTGTGTCAGGGGACTGGCGTGGTACCCGATCTGGTGAAGCTCCCCGATCCACGACACCCGATCACCGAGTTGCGTGAAGGAATGATCTGCTATTGTCCGCCAGTGGTGAACGTACCCGAGCCGCCGTGGTATCGGCAGGTGACCCGTGAGCAATGGAAGGCATTCTGGGCCACCTTTCTCGGGTGGATGCTCGACGGCTTCGACTTCACTATCCTGACCTTCATCCTGATTGACATCCAGAACAGCTTCACGGTCGACCGTGCGCTGGCCGGCGCGCTTGGCACCGTCACGCTGATGTTCCGGTTGGTGGGCGGCTTCGGCTTCGGTGCGATGGCGGATCGGTATGGGCGCAAGCTGCCGCTGATGCTGTCGATCCTCTGGTTCTCGCTCTTCGCGTTCCTGAGCGGCTTCTCCACGTCGTACGCCATGTTGTTCGCATTCCGCGCGCTGTTCGGGATCGGGATGGGAGGCGAGTGGGCGGCGGGCATGCCACTGGCGATGGAGCACTGGCCGGCGAAGTTCCGCGGACTCGCATCGGGGCTGCTACAAGGTGGCTTCTACTGGGGCTACATTCTGTCCGCGCTGACGTTTCACTTCATCTACCCGCTGTTCAGCGGGATCGCGGACCCGTTCAGCGACTCCGGCGCGTCGACACTCGCCTGGCGCGTGATGTTCTGGACCGGTGTCCTCCCCGCGCTGCTGGTGTTGTGGATTCGGTCGGGTGTCAGCGAGAGCCCGGTCTGGCTTGCCCGTCAGCGTCACCTCAGAGTCGCCGGTTCTGCGCCTGTCGCTGCGCGTGTCTCGATGCTGCGCCTGTTCCAGCCGGACCTGTGGTGGACGACTGTGCAGTCGTCGCTGCTGATGGGCGCCTTCATGTTTTCCTACTACTCGCTCAGCTTCTGGTATCCGACGTTTCTTCGCGACGGCGGCCGTGGAACCCTCGGCTACCTGATCGCGTTCAACCTCGGGGAAATCGTCGGAATGGCGCTCTGGGGGCGGGCGTCCGAAACACGGCTAGGGCGGCGTGGGGCGATCTCGGCGGCTGCGCTGATTGGTGTCGCCGTGCTGCCGGCCTATCTCGGCTCGACGAGCGCGCTGGTGCTCGGTATCGGTGCCGTCGTCATGGGCGCCAGCGGCGGCGGCATCTGGGGCATGGCGCCGCCGTATCTGACCGAGCGGTTTCCGACGGAGGTACGTGGCGTCGGGCCCGGCCTCTCGTACCATGTCGGCGCGGCGCTCGGCTCCGCGACTCCGTTCGTGCTCGGGCGACTTCAGGATGGCGGGATGACGGTCGGCGGCGCCATGAGCCTCTGCATCGCGATGTCGGGCTTGCTCGTGGTCGCCATGGTCTGGATGGGACCGGAAACGCGCGGGCGTCACTTCGGGCCGACCGATGCCGACGAGCCCATCGACGGTACTGAACCGGAGCCCGATGCGTTGGCGGTGGAGTCGTAGGGTTCCGGGCTCCTATTCGCTGAGCCGCGCCCACGCGATCGTGGCCCGCAGCTCGCGTCCGTGACCATCGTTGCCGATTGGACGACTCAGCATGAGGTGCGTGTCGGTTATCTCGTAGAACCGCTGAGCGTCGGTTCCACTCTGCGCCGGGTTCGTGTGGCCGATCCGATGATGCACGAGGGAGCGCTCGTCTTCGTACACCGAGAACGGGCCGAAGTAGCTGGCGTACGTCCGGGTGCTCCTGAGCGCCTCCTCGGCTGTCGGCCTTTCATCCACATACGGCGCGTGACCTGGCCGCATGAGATGTACGGCCATGTGGCCGGACGGGGCATAGATGATGTACCCCGTGTCGTAGTCGCCGTACGACAGGGAGTCGCTGCCACTGGTCTCTGGGGAGAACGACTCAATCCGGTAGAAGCCGAACAGACGCCGGTGCGTGTCGGTCAACTCGGATTCAGGTAGGACGGGCAGCCTGTCCCAGACGATGAAGGATTTCGAGTCATCGTCGCCAGCGGGCGGCTGAAGGGTGAGGCTGTTGTCGGTGAGCGTGTAGAAACGCTGGTAGTCCGCGCCGACGCCGCGCGGGTTGAGGCTGCCCTCCAGATGGTGCGTGACGTACTCCTCGACCTCGTTGACGCTGAACCGTCCAAAGTACGACGTGAAGCTTCCCAGTTGCGCGAGCGCCTCTTCCGGGGTCGGACCGCCGTCCGAGTGGGGCTCGCGATCCGGCCGCATCAGCGTGACGGCCATGTACCCAGCCGCGTCATAGATGATGTAGCCGAGGCGGTCTTCTATCGGCGGAGAGAGCAGTTCGCCATCAGCGTCCCGTCGCTCGATCCGCGCGAGCGACCAGGCGCCGGCGAACCGGCTCTGCGGGTCGGCCGCCGACACATCGGCGGCGGGCATCGGGTCCGCGACGGCGTCCGTCGAACCAGACTCCCCGCACGCAGCCGGCGCGACGAGCGCGAGCACTCCGAGCAGTGCGATGAGCGGTCTTCGCATCTCTCCCAACACGGCGATTGCGATGAGGATCGTTCGCACATACCTGAGCACTCCATCGCGGGTCACAAGTCACCTCCCGGATCGGTCGAATCCTGCTCGACGCGTCCACCTCTTTGTCGGAACCGCCTAGGGCAGAGCCAACGCCACCCACTCGCGTGGGAGGTCGTCCCACCCGACGGCGACCACGATGTACTGCTTGCCGTCGACCATGTAGGTCATCGGGGCGCCGCTCGTGCCTCCCGGCAGCTCGACCTCACTAACGACATCTCCGGTCGTCTTGTCGTAGGCGCGGAACATCTTGCCGCCGGGCCCACCCCAGAACTGTGTCAGCGCCGCAAGTCCGACGTTGGGTCCTTCCCCGGCAAACAGCAGCGTCGGCGTGACGAGCACTGAAGCGCGGCCGGGTTGGCCGAGCCAGGGCAAGTCGAGATCCTTGAGCGCCGGGTGATCTCGAGGACCTTCGCCGTTCGGCACCTGCCACAGAATCTCCCCCGCGTTCAGATCGATGGCCGTTATCCGCCCGTACGGTGGTTTGAAGAGAGGCAGGCCCTGCGGACCGATGACCGGCACATATCCGGTTCGCGCGTACCGCACGTCCGAGCGAGGATGGTGCGACCGGGTCAGGCCGATCACGTTGTGCGCATAGGTAGAGGTCGCGTAGAGGATGCCGGTTTCCGGGTCGATACCTGCACCCTGCCAGTTGACGCCGCCTGCCGTGCCGGGGCTGAGAATGGTGCCCTTCTTTCCATCGGGATCGTCGGGGTCGACCAGAATCGGCGCCGCAAACATCGGCCCCCGTTCGTAGTCGCGGTTGAGGATCTCTTCCGCTGTGGCCCTCAACTCCGGCGTGAAGTCGATCAGGTCATCGAGCGTCACGCCCTGCATGTCGAACGGCGGGGGCTTGGTTGGGAACGGCTGGGTCGGCGCGAGCTGTTCGCCTGGGACGGTCGACGACGGCACCGGGCGCTCCTCGATCGGCCACACCGGTTCACCGGTTGCCCGGTCGAAGACGTACGTGAAGGCTTGCTTACTCACGATCGCTACGGCTTTGATTGGGCGACCATCGACGACGATATCGACGAGGATGGCCGAGGCGGGGAAGTCGTAGTCCCACACCCCGTGATGAACAGCCTGGAAGTGCCAGATGCGCGCGCCCGTCTTGGCGTCGACACAGACCAGGCTCTCAGCGAACAGGTTGTCACCCGGGCGGTGACCGCCGTAGTAGTCGCTGCCGGGCGTGGAGAGGGGCAGGTAGACGTAGCCAAGCTCGGGGTCTGCCGTGGGGTGCGCCCACAGATTCGTGTTTCCCGTGTAGGACCACGACGGCTGGTCGCTGTCGGGGTCGACGCCCCAGGTGTCGACCCCGAACTGGTCCTCGAGGGGGATCGTGTGGAAGGTCCAGGACAGTTCGCCCGTGCGAACGTCGAAGCCGCGGACGTCACCGCGCGGCGTTTCCTTCATGGCCGGCATCTGGTTGTTGAGTATGTCCGGCACCTGCGACCCCACGATGATCACATCGTTGACGACGAGCGGCGCCCCATTCCAGTTGTACCCGGGGTAGTCACGCAGGAGGCCGTCGCGGAGGTCGACCTCGCCGCCGTCCCCGAAATCGGCGATCCGTTCGCCCGTCTTGGCGTTGAGAGCCACGAGTTTCGGCCCACGAGCGGCGATGACCCGCGCGTCGTTTCCGTCCGTCCAGTACGCGACCCCGCGAGGGGCGCGGGTCCGCTGTTGGGGGGCATCGGCGAAGACCGGAACATCGTCGTTCCACACCACGTCACCGGTGGTCGGGTCCAGTGCGGCCACGGTGCCAAACCCGGTACTCACATACAGCAACCCGCCCGCCATGAGTGGGGTGTTTTGCGAGTTGCTCGTCCCAGCTGACGTGTCGCCGTCACGGATCGCATCGGGGATGACCGGTTGCCGCCACACGATCTCGAGCTCGCCGACGTTGGAGGCATCGATTTGGTCGAGGGGCGAGTACTTCGTCCCGAACACGTCGTGCGCGTAACTCGGCCACTCGACCGTTTGACTCTGGGCCAGGTTGGGGGACAGGCAGAGTATCGTCGCGAGCAGCGCGGCGAGACGGCGATAGCTCATCTAGTCTCCTTCGGGGTGTAACGACGCGCCGATCATGTATCCGGAGGCTCGTTGGTGCAAGCGCATGACTTGACAAGGGTCCGGAGTGTCGTGGACAGTGCTGCGAGGAACGGAATCCGCAATGCGTGATCTGCTCGCGGTGCGCGTCGTCACGACGGTCCTGGTCGTCATTCTGAGCGGAGCCCTGCTCGGACAGGTACACGATGGCGGGCGGGGCTTCCCGGCGAAGGATTGGTCGCTCGTTGGCGGGGACTGGTCCAGCTCGCGTCACTCGACCCTCAACGACATCACGATAGACACAGTCGACCGACTTGGCGGGGCCTGGGTCAGGCAGTTTGACGGCGGCGGGTCGTCACGAGCAACCCCAGTCGTTCAGAACGGCATCCTTTACCTGACGGCTGGTGCCAGCGTGTTCGCGATTGACGGAGGCACAGGCGAGACCGTCTGGCGCTGGCAGGCGGAGAGCTCCAACGCGCAGAGGGTCCCATCTTGGCAGGGGGTCGGGCTCGGCGGCGGTCTGGTGTTTGTGGGCCTACGGAGCGCGGAGGTGGCGGCGCTCCGGCAAGACACCGGCGATCTGGTGTGGTCGGAGTCGGTCGGCAGCGTTCCACGGCAGGTCGGCGAGGGGGTCACGACGGCGCCGTTGTACGCGCGCGGACAAGTGTTCGTGGGGCTGGCAAACGGCGATGCCGGCGGGCAGGGGCGCATCGTTGCTCTTGATGCGTCGACAGGCGAGACCCAATGGACCTTCTTCGTCGTCCCCCGGCCGGGGGAGTTTGGCCACAACACGTGGCCGCAGGACTCGGACATCTGGCAGCTCGGCGGCGGTGGCGTCTGGCTCAACGGAACCGTCGATCCCGATCTCGGGCTGGTCTACTTCGCGACCGGCAACCCGGTGCCAATGTTTGGCGAAGAGATTCGGAAGGGGGACAACCTGTTCACCGCGTCCGTCCTGGCCCTCGACATGAAGACGGGCGAGCGACGGTGGCACTACCAAGTCGTCCGCCACGATCTCTGGGACGCGGATATCGCGATCCCGCTGCTTCTCTACGAGACCGAGATTGACGGCCGGGGCCGCAAGGCGCTGGCGGCCATGCGGGCGGACGGCTATTTGTTCGTCTTCGATCGGGAGACCGGCGAGCCGTTGGTGCCGATTGAAGAACGTCCGGTGCCGCAGGACGCGTTCCTACATACCGCGCCGACCCAGCCCTTTCCGGAGGGCGTCGAGAGCATCTTGCCCGATTGCTCGTTCTGGCGCGATGCGGTGCCGCCGCCATTCGAGCTCAACTGCAGCGGCTTTACGCCGCCGTCGATCGATCAGCATACCGTGGTGGCGCCGGGCGTTCCGATTCCGTTGGTGCGGGTGGCGCCGATGTCGTACGACCCGCAGACCGGATACATCTATGTCCAGGGCCGCGCGATGGTCGGTCGCGCCCGGCGGTTTGACGATCCTTGGCTCCAATGGGCTGGCGGCTATCAGGTGACATTGCCCGAGCCGGCCGCAGTCGTCGCGGCCATCGACCCGCGGAGCGGAACCGTCGTATGGAAACACGAGTCGCGGACCGCGCGGCTCGGCGCCAGCGGTGCGTTAACGACGGCGGGTGGCCTGATGTTTCGTGGCGCGACCGGTGGTCAGGTCGAAGCCTACGACGCGCGCACGGGTGCGCCAGTGTGGAGCTTCCAGACCGGGATGCCGGGTGGGTGGCGACAACCTGGGCCGGCGGCGGCATACGACGTCGACGGAACGCAACACCTCGCCATTGCCATGGGGCGGGAGCTATGGGCGTTCACACTAGACGGGACTGTTCCGGAGCGGGAGGCACCGGCTTCTGAGCTGACCGGCCAAACGTCGGTCGCGTTTGGCGCGGCGCTGCGACCCACCAATCAAATCGAGACGTCGACGCTCGTCGAGAGCCGCTTCGGGACCGTGGGTGGCAAGCGTCAAGCGATTGAGGAGCACGCGTTCAGCCCGATTCGTGCGCGGGTCGGGGTCGGCGCGCGGGTGCGGTTCCTCAACAACGGCGAGATTGCCCACACCGTCGCGGCTCGAGACGGCAGCTGGACCACCGGCACCCTCGAGCCCGCAAGATTCAGTTACGTCACATTCGAAGAGCCCGGAACCTTGCTCTACCACTGCGTGGACCACCCGTGGGCAATCGGGGAAGTGACGGTCGAGCCAGAGAATCCATAGGCCGGTCAGCGATGCGCGTGCCCGGTTGCGAACACTCGGACGAGACACGAGGATGCTCAACACCATGCCGGTCAAAAGACACGCGATGACTTCCATCGTTTTGCTCGGGTTGCTCGCGGGTTGCGGCGAGAGCCTGGCTCCGCCGGATGAATCCGCGGCCGTGGAGGTTCTGGCCGTCGTCGGGGCCCGGTTGATCGACGGCACCGGCTCGGACCCGATCGACGACTCGGTCATCGTGATTCAGGGCGACCGCATCGAGGCTGCCGGTCCGAGCGCGAGCACCCCTGTCCCGGAGGGTGCCGAGGTGGTAGACGCAACGGGGAAGTCGATCATCCCCGGCCTCGTGGACATGCACAACCACTACACCGTGGGCGATCTCTCGGTCGTGGACCGGCGCCTCCGGACGCAGCTGTACTTCGGGGTGACGACCGCCCGAAGCATCGGGAGCGATCCGGTTGAAAAGGTTGCCAGGATGCTCGAGGCCCATGCCGGGCAGTCGGTGGGACCACGCATGTATACGGCCGGTCGAGGCTTCACGCACCCGGGCGGCTTTCCACCGGGCAACACGAACAATCAACCCAGGACTGAGGATGAGGCCCGCGAGATGGTTCGCGAGCTGGCTGGCCAGGGCGTCCACTTCGTCAAGATGTGGGTCAACGAAATGCCGGAGCCGGGGCTCAAGATTACGCCCGAGATGCGCGCGACTATCGTTGACGAGGCAATCAATAACGACCTCGTTCCGGTTGCCCACATCAACGAAGAGGCGGACGTCCGTCAACTGATGAGCATAGGCGTGCGCGACTTCCTCCATACCGTGGTTGACACCGAGGTGGGCGGGGAATTCCTCCAGCTGTGTCTCGACAATGACGTCACGTTCTCACCGACTTTGTCGATTGCGCAGGCAGGCTGGCTGTGGGCGGAGCAGCCGGGGCTACTGGAGCAGCCCGAGATTCGCGCGGGCTTCCTACCGGATGTCGTGGAAAGCTGGGATGACCCGGAGGTGCGAGCCAAGATTCTTGAGAACCCGAACTTCGAAGCCCGGAAAGAGTCGTTTCAGCGGCGACTCGCGTTCGTTAAGCAGATCTCAGACGCCGGAATTTCAATTGCGGTGGGTACTGACAGCGGGACACGCAACGTGCCCATGGGGTGGGCAACCCACCACGAAATGCACCTGTATGTCGATGCGGGGTTGACACCAATGCAGGCAATCGTAGCGGCGACCCGCAACGGGTCCGAGCTGATGGCACGAGCCGATGGCGTGGGATTCGGGACACTCGAGGCGGGCAAGATCGCTGATCTGATCGTGCTCAACGCCGATCCGCTGGAGGACGTCAGGAACACGCTGGAGATCGATCAGGTCATGCAGCGCGGCGCCTGGGTGGATCGGTCGTCGCTGTTGCCAACGCCGTAGGTGCCGTTCTACGCGGGGCCGTCCAGGCCGAAGTGTTCCCGCACGATGTCCAGCAGGTGATCGGGGTAGCGCATCCGGTAGATGGGACGCATGGTCCCCCCTGGTTCCACGAGCAGATAGCCGACCGGGGCCCCATCGGTCGGAGCCTCGAACAGATGGATGTCTTCGGCGTCGGCGACGCGAAAACGCCTCCCGGGCTGGCCCAGGGCGCTCACGCCCAGCGCCAACAGGCGCTCGCGCGTTTCGGCCCAGTAGTACTGGTGTTCGTCCAGTGCGCTGGCCAGATCAGGGTCGGCGGCCAGGGCATCGTTGCTGGTCGGTGCCAGCCAGAACGCGACAACTGTCGGCCCACTGATGGTCACTGTGGGAAGTGAGGCCTCGTCGGTTGCCTGTGCGAGGGGCAGCGCAACAAGCAGGAGAACCGACAACTGCCATGGTGGGGCCACTACTCAGGCAACCGGAATGCGATGAGTTCTCCGGGCAGCCCCCCGCCGCTCATCGCGACGACAATGTACTGACGGTCCTCGTGCATATAGGTCATGGGCGCGCCGGTCGCTGACGCCGGCATGTACACCGCGCCCACTTCAGCGCCGCTGCTCTTGTCGTAGGCCCTGAGCATCGTCCCCAGTTCGCCACTCGGCGTCGTGAATAGCCCTGCCTGACCCGCGACGAGGAGGGTCTTTGTGACGACCGCTCCGACCCGTCCGGCCCAACCGGTCTTCGGCAGCTCGACTCCGGAGAGCAACGGATGGTCGCTAATGGCATCGGGGGGCTCTCCGTGCGGGATCTGCCAGACGATCTCGCCGCGGTTCAGGTCGATGGCCGTGATCCGTCCCCACGGCGGCTTCATGAGAGGAATGCCGTCGATGTTGAGGATCCTCCGCTGACGACTGACGCCCCCCGGCTCGCCTCTAATGAAGTCCATGTCCGATTGTTCGGGATCGTTGATCAGGCCGATCGGCGACACGCTGGTGTTCGAGGGCAGAAAGACGATGCCCGTTTCCGGGTCCAGCGCGCCACCGGGCCAGTTGCTGCCACCGGCTACGTTAGGCACCACCAGCGTTCCGAGGGTTTCGTCCGCGTCCGAAACGGACGGCGGTGTGAAGATCGGACCAATCCGGTAGTTCGAGGCGATCGATGCGGCGCGCCGGCGAATCTCCGGCGTGAAGTCAACCAGGTCGTCCAGACTCACACCCTGCCTCTCATACGGCGGCGGTTTGATGGGGAAGGGCTGAGTCTCGGAGAGTAGCTCGCCCGGTACGTCTGAGGGCGGGACGGGACGCTCCTCGATAGGCCACACGGGCTCGCCGGTGACCCGATCGAACACGTACAGCCAACCCTGTTTGGTCGGCTGCGCAACTGCCTTGATCTCTCGGCCGTCGACGGTGATGTCGGCAAGAATCGGCGCGCTGGGCGTGTCCCAGTCCCACACGTCGTGATGGATAAACTGGAAGTGCCAGATCCGCTCACCGGTCTCGATGTCGACGGCGACCAGGCTGTTCGCGAACAGATTGTCGCCGTGACGATGTCCGCCGTAGTAGTCGTTTGTCGGGATCTCGGTCGGGAGGTAGACGATGCCGAGCTCCGTGTCGACGCTGATCTGGCCCCACACGCCTGTGTTGCCGGTGTATCGCCACGAGTCGTTGAGCCACGTGTCGTTGCCAAACTCGTCGGCTCCGGGAATCGTGTGGAAAATCCAGTCGCGTTGGCCCGTCCGCACGTCGAAACCACGAACGTAGCCCTTGGCGTTCCGCATCGAGCGGGGCACGCCCCCCGGCCGATGCGCGGCCCCAACAATAATGGTGTCGCCCGCCACGGTTGGCGCCGCGTGGAGCCCGACCTCGCCCGTCACGAGGTCGAGCTCTTGATCCATGTTCTGCTTGAGGTCGATGGTGCCGTCAGTCCCGAAGTCTGCGACTCGCATCCCGGTGGCCGCGTCCAGGGCGATGAGGCGGTAGCCGGGCGTGACGTAGAGGATGCGGCCGGCCGCGCCATCGTCCCAGAACGCCAGTCCGCGCCCCGATTGGCGGCGGGGAGCCGCCTCGCCTCGCGCACCCTCGTCGAGCCGGTGCATCCAGAGTAGCTCGCCGGTTCCGGCGTCGGCCGCGACGACGGCACGACGACTGCCGGCGGTGGTGAAGACGACGCCGTTCACCATGAGGGGCGTTGACTGGAAGTTGTATTCCGGCTCGGGGCCCAGGTTTGCGGTCTTGAGGCGCCACGCCACTTCGAGGTCGTTGAAGTTGTCGGCGGTGATCTGGTCGAGCGGAGCGTAGCGTGTGCCTCGCACGTCGCCTGCGTACGACCGCCACTCGCCATTGCTGGTGCCGACCTGGGCTGCGCCGTCGAGCGGCAGCAGACCGAGCCACAGCGCAAGCGCCGCTACTGCCAATTGGTTCTGGCGTCTCATGGACGCTCATGATAATACTCGCTCTCATGGCAAGGAGGTCGGACGCGTTCGGTATCGTCGGGGTCGCGATCGGCGCTGGGACTGTGGTTGCGTTGGCCCTGCTGGCTGGTGGCCATCCGACCGCGCAATCCGGTTGGCGAACGCTCTTCGACGGTTCGTCTCTCGATGGCTGGGAGGCCATTGGCGACGCCAACTGGGTTCTTTCCGATGGGGCGGTTCAGGCCGACGATGGGAGCGGATTCCTCGTCAGCGAAGCGTCCTACGGCGACTTCGAGATCATCGTCGAGTTCTGGGTGGACCCGCCGTCGAACAGCGGTATCTTCATTCGCTGCGGGGAATGGCGGCGCCGGTGGCAGGCGTGCATCGGCCCGGCCGGCACACGTGACGACACATCGTACGAGGTGAACGTGTTCGACACCCGCGCCGACCAGACCTACCGGACGGGTGCCATCGTGAACGTCGCGCCAGCCATTGAGACCGTCAACGCGGGTGGACGCTGGAACACGTTCGAAATCACGGCGCGTGGCCCTCGGTTGACCGTCCTGCTCAACGGCACGCTCATGGTCGACACGGAGAACGGCCGGTATGCCGAGGGACCGATCGCGCTACAAAAAGGTGAGGAACCCGGGACGGTGAAGTTCCGGAGCGTTCGATTGAGACCGCTCTAAAACACCCGAGCGGGTCTTCCGACTGAGCTACTGGAGGTGTTGATGAGACGTCTACTGAAGATACTGCTGATGCTGGCTGTCGCGGCCAGTCCGCTCCTGGCGCAGTCCGGCGCGGAACACACGCTGCGGATCTACCTGGTCGATGTCGAAGGGGGTGGAGCGACGCTCTTTGTCTCGCCGTCGGGTGAGTCGCTGCTGATCGACACCGGCAACGGCGGCGCCAATGCCGATCGAGACGTCGGGCGCATCATGGAGGCCGTCACAAACGCGGGGCTCGAACAGATCGACCACCTGATCACCACGCACTGGCACGGCGACCACTACGGGGGGCTGGCAGAGCTGGCGACACGAATCCCAATCCGCCATTTCATCGATCATGGGCCGGCGGTCGAGGACCGCGCGGCGACGATTGCATTTATCGAAGGGGAATACCGCGATCTCTACGAAGCCGCGCGGCGAACAGTGGTCGAACCAGGAGACACGATCTCGCTGGGTAACGTGACGTTCACGGTGACGACATCGGGAGGCCAGGCCCTCACGGAGCCGCTGACAGGTGGCGGCCGGTCCAATCCGCACTGCGCAGCATTCGAACGTCAGGCGGAGGATGCCGGAGAAAACGCGCGGTCGGTGGGTGTCCATTTCTCACTCGGGCGGTTTAGAGGGGTGCATCCGGGCGACCTGACCGTGAACAAGGAGTTTGAGTTGGTCTGCCCAGAGAACCCGATTGGCTCGGTGGACCTGCTCATTGTCGGTCATCATGGCCTTGGCACCTCGAACTCGATCCCGTTCATTCATGGCATCACACCTCGGGTCGCCATCATGAACAACGGCACGCGCAAAGGCGGGAATCCGAGGCCGATGACGACGATTCTTTCAGCGCCGGGGCTCGAAGATCTCTGGCAGCTTCATTTCTCGTTGCTGGGCGGCCAGGAATACACGGTTCCCGGCCTGTTCGTCGCCAATCACATCGACGAGCAGCCTGATACCGTGCCGCTGATGCCCCTGGAGCGCGGTTCGAATCCGGGCCCGCCGCCCGCACACAGTGGCCCGGCCCACTGGATCCAAGTGGATGCGACCCCCGACGGAAGCTTCACCGTCACGAACACGCGAAACGGGTTCAGCAAGAACTACTGACGCGAACGCCTTGACAGCGTCGATTGGACGAAGATAATCGGCGCGAAGCCGCATCGGCGATGTCCGTGACGCTAGGTCGCTGATGACCGCCGGTCCACATCGCTGATGAGAAGGAGCACACCATGAGTATCAACAGGCGGAATTTCATCCAGAGCTCGGGCATGGCGGCCGCCGGTATCGGCGCCGGCGTGGCGGCGACGGCACCCTCCGTGGCAAGTGCAGCCCAGCCCCAAAACGCCCCCGGCATCAAAGTCACCGGATACAACACGATCGTCGTGAACAACATCGATCCGCCGATCGGACATCGGAAATGGCTGTTTCTCCAGCTCGAGACCGACCAGGGCATCGTCGGGCTGGGCGAGCGCACGACCGGGGGCGCGACCAACTTGGAGTCGCAAATCGCCCTGCTGAACGACATGTGCGAACGTCATGTCGTCGGAAAGAACCCATTCCAGATCGAGAAGATCTGGCAGGAGATCTACTCCAATCCCCACGACTATCGGCATCCCTCGCTGCAGCGCACGCCAGCCATCGCCGCGATCGAGATCGCTTGTTGGGACATCATCGGCAAGGCCACGAATCAGCCAATCTACAACCTGCTGGGCGGTCAGTTTCACGATCGACTGCGCCAATACGCCTACCTAGACACGGCCGGCGTCTGGGAGAACCCGGAGATTGCCGGCGAGCGCGCGGCGGAGCTGGTCGAGCAGGGGATCACGTGTTGCAAGCTGGATCCCTTCTCGCCGATCACTGGAGGACCACGAGACTACCCGCTGAAGTTCATCCGCCACGTCGCCAAGATCTTCCGCGCGATGCGCGACGCGGTAGGCGACGATCTGGAGATCGGAATCGGCACCCACGGTCAGTTCAGCACGTCGGGGGCCATTCGCATCGCGAACATCCTTGAGGAGTTCGATCCCTACTTCTTCGAGGAGCCGGTATCACCCGAGAACGTCGACGAGATGGCACGGGTAGCGGCCCACACGAGCATCCCGATCGCCACCGGCGAACGGCTCATCACCAAGTATGAGTTCAGACAGGTGCTCGAGAAGGGTGCCGCGAACGTCATTCAGCTCGACGTCGGTCAGACGGGCGGCATTCTGGAGGCCAAGAAGATCGCCAGTATGTGTGAGGCCTACTACGCGACGATTGCCCCGCACATGTACTGTGGTCCGGTGGCCGCTGCAGCCGCCGTGCAGCTCGATACCTGCACGCCGAATTTCCTGATTCAGGAATTCAATACGAATCAGCTGCACCGCGACATATTCGTGGAGCCGATTCATTTCTCGGACGGGTTCCTCGACCCGCCGACGGGTCCGGGATTGGGCGTCGAGCTCGACATGGACGTCGTCAACCGGCACCGGGAAGCCTAGGGGATGCGCAACGCCGCGATCAGTGCCGCGCTCGTTGCGGCTGTCGTGTCGGTTTCGGCCCAAACGTCCGATCGGGTCGACGCCGAGGGCGGCGACATCATCATCACGCCGATTGTCCACGCCAGCGTGCAGGTGGAGCACGCTGGCGTGGTCATTCACGTCGACCCATGGAGCGTCGGCGACCTCTCACGGGCAAAGCCAGCGGACCTCATTCTCGTCACCGATGACCCCAGCCATCACTTGGATCCAGCTGCTATCGCCGAGTTGCGGAAGCCGAACGCGCCGGTGGTCGTGACGGCAGCGGCTCACGCGAAGTGGGAGGATGGGACCGTCCTCGGGAACGGCGAGTCTGGCGTGTTTGCGGGTGTGCCGGTCGAGGCCGTGCCGGCCTACGACATGACGCCTGGGCAGCCCTGGCATCCCAAGGGCGAGGCAAACGGGTACGTCGTCACGCTTGGCGGACGGCGAATTCTCTTTGCGGGTGTCGGGGAGTGCGTGCCCGAGCTCCAGGCCTTGGAGAACATCGATACCGCCTTTTTGCCAATGAACCTTCCGGTGGATCGGATGCGGCCGCGACCGGTCGCTGAATGTGTAAAGACGCTCGAACCGACAGTGGTGTATCTCAACCACTACGACAACAGCTATGCGCGGTGGCTTGCGAACCCGGATCCGTCACAGCCGCGCAGCACACAAGACACCGCCGCGACGATTCAGGCGCTTCGGGAGGCCCTGTCAGACGTGGCGGTGGAGGTTCGCGACGCGGACTGGTATCCGCCGATCCCGGACTAGCCGCTACCGAGAGCGTTTGCCCGCCGCCTGCAAGTCGAGGTTGCGCGCCACTTCGAGGATGTGGCGGATGTCGTAGTTCCCCTCATGACAGGCGTACTCGTACAGCGGTTCGTCGCGCTTCATAAGAGGAAACTCGGCGCGCCACGGTTGAGCCCACGCCGCGGGATCCTCGACCGTGAACTCGTAGCGGATGGTCTCCGCGTCGAGACGAGTGAATCGCTCGACGACGTGTAGCCCCTGGGTCGCTCCGTTGAAGTGCGTCTTTTCGTTGAAGTTGGTCGTTTCGACGACGAGCGTCTCGCCTTCCCAACGACCACGAGAGTCCCCGGGCCACTGGCGCACCGCGGGCGGAAGGTGCGGGCGTCCGTCGAGAGGGATGATTCGAGGACCGTTGACCCGCATCTCCTGCATGACCACGACGTAATCCTCGGTCTGCAGAATCTGCGTGAGGTCGTTGTACGAGGGGGGCAGCATCGGCGGTCCTTCGTGCCGCCACACCAAGCAGCGCTCCTGCTTGGTCCGCGTGGCGTAGCTGTCGAACGACTGCGGCGAGATGTTGTGGGTGAGCCACCGACTGGCGCTGCGGCGAGCCGCCTCGCGCGCTTTCGCTTCAGGAATGAGTGGCGGTATTCTCCCGTTCGGCGGGTCGACGATGAGAGAGGTGCGACGCGTCGTGAGCCGCCTGGGCTTCGATTCAGTCAGCCAGAGGGCGTTGTCGTAGTGGATGCTCTCGTCACTCTGACGCGTCGCCGCCTGCCGTTCCGCTTCGCTATCGGCGGCGAGTACCCGGCGTGCGCGGAGCGGGTCGACACCGTCGGCAGTCAACAACGTGTTGAGCTCGTCCAGTTCTTCTTCTGTCAGGAACTCGCGGTTGGACAGATTCTCCGGCCGTTCTAGCGGTGTGTACGTGGAGCTCGTCCAGATGCCTTGCAGGTAGGGATCGCCCCAGGGCGTGCGCGGGTGAGCCGGATCCCCGGATTGGCTGACGACGGATGCCGATGCCGCAAGAACCGATGCCGCGACGAGGGCCAAGACTCCGTGATCGTTCCGATGGCTCATCGTACCCTCCGTTAGTTCGAGCTCTCTTGTATGCGCGCGCCGCGGAGGATATTGAGCAGCCCGTAGTTGCCCTCGTGGCACGCGTACTCGTACATCGGTCCCGAGGTGACCCCGCGGGACTCGTGGTTCGTCGTCATCGGGACCAGTGCTGTCCACGGTCGCGTGAACATTTCCGGGTCGGTCATCGTGAACACGTAGTCGATCGTTTCCTCGTCGATACGCGTAAACCGCTCGACCAACCGGAGGCCGGGCCGGGCTCCGCGCCACGTGGCCCGAAATAGGTAGTGGCGCAGGTCCGCGAAGTTCGTCGTTTCCACGACGAGCGTAGCCCCCTCCCAGCGACCCCGAGCATCTCCCAACCATTGCCCGATAGCAGTCGGCGCGTGGCTTTGCCCGTCAGTGGGAATCAGCCGGTACTCGTGGAACATCTCGTTGAGCATGGCGACCCATCCGGGAGCCTGCAGGATGTGGTAGTTCATGTTGTAGCCCTGCAACGGCACGAACGGAAGGCCATCGGTCAGACAGCGTTCACCGGTGTCGGTGTCATTCCACGAGTGGTAAGGGCCCACGCCGTATCGGGCTGTGTCAGCTTCGAGCCGTTCGCGCCCAACATGGCTCCACGGAATCTTCCCGTCGGGAGGTTCGACGATCAACGACGTGCGCCGGTCGCCGGTCACCACTTTCCCGCCGTCCATCCAAAACTGGTTGTAGGCGCCGACATTGCCGAGGACGAAGCGATCGCGGGCAGCTCGCTGCTCGGCAGAGGTGGTTTCGAATTGCGATGCCTCCTCCGCAGTCAAGACCGCGGTGTCACCCTGCGTGTCTGGTCGCTCGATCGGCGTCAGCGTCGCGTTGGTCCAGATGCCCTGCAGGTCCGGGGTGCCGTCGGCCATTCGCGGCACCTCCCAGCTTGGAGCTTGCGCCTCCAGTGCAGTCGGGACCAGGAGCGCTCCGGCGATCAGCGTCAGGCCCAGACATCGCGTCATGAGCGACCACGTGAACAGTGACTTTAGGAACCGATCGTGAAGTCGGCGGACCATTCGTGTGCCCCCCAGTGGATGACGAGCGTGCCGCGATCAGGGCCCGTCGGAATCAGCGCGGCTCCCAACGGGCGGTCGGCGGGCCCGGTCTCGGAGTGGGTCAGCCGGATTTCTGTTGCGTCGAATGAGGGATCGTACTGGGTCCCCCATGAATCTGGTTCGTTGTTGAAGACGAGCCGCCATCCGCCGCCGGATCGCTTGAGCCACAGTCCGTAGTGGCCCGGATAGTCCGGCGCCAGGTTCTCCGTTCGGATGTCGCTGTCGCCGAACCGCAGTCCGATCTCGGTCTTCAATCGAAGAGTCGCGGCCTCGGTCAGACGTATCACTTCGCCGTCGCTCGGCGTCACAACCCTCGAGAAGTCGCTGTGGTCGGCGCCGATCTTCTTCCAGAACAGAACCTGGATTTGCGAATCATCAGGCAGCGTGATTGCCGCCTCGTGTCGCTCTCCCAGCGTCGTGAATCTGGCTATTGCAGTTGTATCGCTATCGAAGTCGCGACGATTCCGCTCGTTGCGCTTTCGTCGTGCCTCTGCTCGTTCCTCCTCGGTTTGCTCAGGAGTTTCAGGCGGCGCGGCTAGACTGAAGTCCGCCGTCCAGCGATGGGCCCCCCACCGCAGCACGAGTTGTCCGGCATCCTCCGCCGTCGGGACCACCGCTCCGGTAAACCACCGGGTGCTGTCTGCATTCGTCATGTGGCGCAGTGGGACCATGCCGACGAGACCGGGAATGCCTGTCTCGCCCGGCGTATTCAACTCGAGCCGCCAGTCATCTTTGCCCTGGCTTGCTCGCGGTGGCCGCGTGAGCCAGACATCGTACTTCCGATCACCGGGCTGCCCATCGTTTCCGTCGTTCGCTTCGCCCTCCTCATCCGGCGAGTCCCCATCGAGCGTGCCTAAGCGAAGAAGCGTCGTGGCGTCGAGCTCCGCGACTCTGACCCGCGGGACGGTCGACGTCTCAGACCCTGACAGCAGCCGGTCATGCTCGGGCTGGCTGGCGTCGAGCGCAGGCGGGAACGCGATGGCAACCGGGCGCTGGCTCAGGGTGAGCTGAGAGCGGAGCTGGCCGCCGTCCGGCGTCGTCTGAGCCTGGGTCCCGGCCGCGGCGCTCAGGTATAGGAGCAACGTCAACGCGACACCGAGAGCGGCCACTGATGAAACGCGCATGCATGACCTCGCGGCTATATGAAGAAGCGCGTCCACTGGTCGTGGACGCGCTTCAGATGCTACGCCGAGTGAGCCTGACCCAGACGTGGTTGGCTAGTTCTGATTCGTCGCCGTGTCGCCGTCGTCCAGCTCGGCGTAGCTGATGAACCCCATCGACATCTCGTCGTTCGTCCGGGGCCCGAAGCCGACACCACGCTCGTTGTCAAAACCTCGGCGAGTGCCGCGCTCAGCCGTATTGTCGTACCAGAAGTTCGCCTCGATGCGCGTGCCCTTCGGGAGCAGCTTCGGCTCTTTGTACTTGTAGGTCAGTTGCCAGCTCTGGTCGTACTTCGGGACGTCGAGCAGCACTTCCTCCCGACCATCGGGATAGAAGGCGGTGTAGCGAGCAGCGGCGGCGCGGAAGTGCCCGTGTGGCCAGTAGTTCAGCACGAGCGTGTCCTTCTTGAGCGTTCGCGCCATGCCGATCCGGTAGTTGGGATGATTCGGCGGAATCTCGAAACCGTTGTTAGCGAGCGTGTCGGAGATGACTTCGTGCTTGACCGGCCGGTTTTCCACGAAGAACCCGACCTGTGCGAAACTCGTGAACGCGGTTCCGGGGCCAGGCTCCTTGTTGAAGTGCATGTTGAACTGGAGCGTCGAGCCCGGCTTGATCCGCATCGCGTACCCGTCCGGCAGCATGCCCGACTCAGCGCCTTCGGCGACGCAGCTCAGCAGTCCGCCTAGTGCAACCCCCGACTTGCTCGATCCGCGCACGACCTCTCCGTCTTCGGGTTGGGCGAAGACACACATGTGATGCACACCGCTGCCTTCGGCGCCCGTCTTGAGCTCCCAGCCTCGTACCCACACGTCTTCGGCCAGAATGTCTTCAGTAATTGGGACGTTGATCTCGACGTTGATGTCGTACGCATCGTCATCGACGAGGTACGGCTCCTCCAGGGTGACGACAAAATCGGGCGTGCCGTGCGACCAGCCGTCGTTCGTTTGCTCGGCGAAGACGCGCGGAGCAGGAGCATCGATCTTGTCACCCGCCGGGGCGCCCGCCTCCACCCAGTCCTTGATGGTGGCGATCTCATCGTCGGTGAGGAGACGCTCGTTCTCGAAAACGCCGCGGGGCTCGGACGCGAACCACGGCGGCATCTCGCGCGTCTCTACTCTGTGCGCGATTGACCGCGCCCACGGACGCACTTCTTCGTACGACATAAACGACATCGGCGCCCGGAGGCCGCTGATGTTGTAGCCGGCCGGCCGGTGACAGGTTTGGCAATTGTCCTGCACGATTGGGAGCACGTCTTTGTAGAAAGTCACGTCCCCATCATTGCCGGCAAATACCGGTGCCGCGATGAGGATCACGCCGAGCAAGCCGAACGAAAGTACACGAAGATTGATCATCTTTTCCTTTGGTTGTGGTCCGCCGTTCTGGGTACTACGTGGCTCAAGTTATACTGGCCCACGCGCTAGAGTAGCTCGACGAAGTTATAACTGCAAATCTTTCTGGTACCGGCCCAGCACCAGCCGTTTCGGCGTCCCTGACGACGCCTTCACGAAGAATTCAGAGACTCTTCAGACTCGATGGGATCGACGACATCCATACGCACGCACCCGTCGATTCCGCGTACGGGACGTGCTACCCTCCTCGTGTCTTTCTGAGGGCTCAGGCCGGGCCGCCCTCGACATTCGACTGACCCCGTTTCCAGGAGGGCAAGCTTGCCAGGACCGTCTCTCAAACATGCGTGGCCCGCATACATCGTGTTGGCTGCACTAGCTCTCACGCAGGCCATTCACGCCGAAGATTGGACGCAGTGGCGGGGCGCCGACCGGGTGGCGGTCTGGAACGAGACTGGCATCGTCGAGACACTTCCCGCAGAGCTCAAGACGACGTGGCGGGCGCCGATCCGATCAGGATACTCGGGGCCGGCCGTGGCGAATGGCCGAGTGTTCATCACGGATTGGCAAGAGGATCCGGGTTCACGGACCCTCGACGGTACCGAGCGGGCACTGGCGCTGGATGAGGCGACTGGCGAGGTCCTGTGGACGCACGAGTGGACGACGAGCTATCGGATGCTGATGGTGTCGTATGCGGTAGGTCCCCGCGCGACGCCAACGGTCGACGACGATCGGGTCTACGTCGTGGGCGCAACTGGCAGGCTGTTCTGCTTCGATGTCGCAACCGGTCGCGTTCTATGGGCCAAGGACTTCGTGGCCGACTACGACACCAGCGTGCCGACCTGGGGCATCGCCAGTGCCCCGATTGTCGATGACAATCGCTTGATTGCCGTAGTTGGAGGCGAGCCCGATGCGCTCGTCGTCGCTTTTGACAAACACACCGGGGAAGAACTCTGGCGCGCGGTCGAGGTCGAGGGAGAGATGGGCTACGGGCAGCCCGTCATCGTCGAAGCGGGCGGTGCGCGGCAGCTCATCGTCTGGCATGCTGCCGCGCTGGTCTCGCTCAATCCGGAAACCGGCGACGTCAACTGGGCCGAACGGTGGGAAGCGGGAGTCGGGATGTCGGTTGCGACGCCGGTGAGGAGCGACGACTATCTGCTGGTCACGCAGTTCTACGGCGGCTCGATGATGATGCGGCTGGGCTCGGACCGTCCGACTGCGACATTGATGTGGAAGGGGAGCAGCCGCAGCGAGATGCCGGACGAGACCGACGGGCTGCACGCACTCATCACGACACCGATCATCATCGACGATTACTTCTACGGAGTCGGCAGCTACGGCGAGTTGCGGGGCCTGGATGCGCGGACGGGCGAGCGGCTGTGGATGAGCGATCAGATGACCGCCCAAGCTCGGTGGGGGACGGCCTTCATGGTTCGCCACCTCGATCGCTACTTCGTCAACAACGACGCCGGGGACCTGATCATCGCGCAGTTCACTCCTGAAGGCTACCTGGAGCAGTCGAGGACTCGCCTGATCGCGCCGACGGCGAGCTCCGGCATCGGTGCGAGCCGTCGCTGGGACCGTATGGTCAACTGGTCGCATCCTGCTTACGCCAACCGGCACATCGTGCACCGTAACGACCATGAGATCATCCGGGCGTCGCTTGCGGCGCAAGACTACGAGTAGGCCGACGTCGGAGTGCCTCGCTCGGCGCGCCCGCACGGTCGGCTTTGTCGTTGCCGGCCTGCTGTGCGTGCCGCTAGGTCTTCAGAGCCAGATCCGGGAGCAAGCGGAACGTGTCGACGTCACACGTCTTCTCATCGACGCGCGTGTCGTCGGTGACGATGGCGAACCGCTCCTGGGTCTCGAGGCGGATGACTTCCGCGTCAAGATCGATGATCGACCGGTGCGGGTAGAGTCGGTCCTGTGGGTTGGTGGCGGGGCAGAGCTGCCCCCCCTGTCCTCCGATGAGCTCGCCGGGCTGCTCGAGCTTGGCCCACGCGGGCGACTGGTCGTTTTCGTCGTTCAGAAAAGCCTGTCGTCCGATCGCCATGTGGGTCTGCTGCGCACCCTTGGTGAGGCCGGCGAGCTTCTGGCCCACTTGACGCCAGATGACCGGGTGGCGGTGCTCTCCTTCGACTCCCACCTCAAAGTGTGGCTCGACTTTACCGGCGATCTCGAACGCGTCCGTACGGTTCTCAGCGATGAGGTCATGTTCACGTCGCCTGCACCGATCAAGCCGGCAGGCGGACCGTCATTGGTTGCGCGATTGAGCCAGGAACTCGGACGGCAGACCTATGCGATCGAGGACGCGCTGCTCTTGTTGGGGAACGCGCTCGAGCCCCTTCCGGGGTCCAAATCGGTCGTCCTTGTCGGTTATGGTTTCGGCAGGCTAACCGTCAACCTGCCGTGGCGAGAGCCCGGACCGCATTTGTTCGGCACGCTTGGTGCGAGGCTCGAGGAGCCCTACGCGGCTGCCGCCGCCGCACTTCATGCAGCTCGCGCGGCTGTCTTCTGCCTCGATATCACGGACGCGGAGTATCACACCTTCGAGCATGGCCTACAGGCGACCGCGCGTGACACCGGCGGGTTCTACGTCCGCAGCTATCCGTTTCCGCAGCGGGCGCTCAAGCGAGTCGCCAACGCGCTCGTCGGACACTACGTGCTCTTCGCGGAGCAGCGCGACCGCGAGCCGGGCGTCTACGATATCGAGGTTGAGCTGGCGGGCGCCGAGGGGACGGTGTTCGCGCGCCGCACCTATGTGAAGTGATCGCATCGGTGACTGACTAGGCTCCTACTCGCGGCGTGAACGCGACGTCGCCCACGGCGGTGTCTCGGGGTTCCAACACGATGATTCCGGTGTCGGTTCGGCCGTCCTCGGCAAGGTTGAAGCCGTCGAAGTAGTTCGTCGCCGGCTCGACGCAGAAGAAATCGCGGCCGGCGGGCGTATAGACGACAAGACAGGCATAGATTGGGTCAGCCGCCATTTCGAGCCGGGCGTTCCACTCAGGCCAGTCGATGGCGACGCGCCCTTGAAACCCGACGAAGTTGTTGTCGAGCGGCGTCGAATCGGGGTTGAGTCCGGCGCTGCCGAACGCAAGATCGGGCGGGGGTTGCGCCTTGAAAGCTCGTGAGGCACAGGCGCCTGAAATGGCAACCGCGGCAAAGCCTAGCCAGCAGCCGCGTACCGAGTCTTGCGTGGCGTCCGGTAACGGCCGTTGCGAAGCGTAGACAGGGAAACTGTAGGCCGGAACGCAAGTGAACGGAAAGATAGCCCCGAAATCGATCGTGATTGGAGTGGCCGACCCCATCTCCCGAAGGGGAAGGCAACATCTTGGGTCGCGTGATGGCGAGCGGCGGCAAGGCGCTTCCGGGGTTCGTACCGTCGGCATGCAGTTGAAGGGCCTCACGGGAACAAGGGAGGTCCGTCAGGTTCAAGCGGCGCTTGTAGGGTCCGACGAGCTACCAACGCGAGGACGACCCGATGACCTGGCGGAAGTCAGACTGGCTGATAGTACTCCGAGGTCGGGAGAGCCGGCTACATGGGGAAGCGGCCAGCGGAAACGGGGTCGTTCGAGGGCAACATGATCGTCATGCAATGGACGAGAAGGCCTTCTATGCAAAGAGGAGAACCGCCTGTCATGGAAACGGGACTCGAACGGATAGCAGCCAAAGCTCGTTGTGAGCCGAAGGTGCGTTTTACTTCATTGGCGCATCATGTCACTCGGGACCGAATTTGGGGGAACCTCTGTGGAATGCCCTCGAAGACGGCGCCGGGCGTGGATGGGCAAACAGTGGAGGAAGCGCAGGAGGAGTTCGAGACGTGGGTCGAGCCGATGCTCCGGTCCATGCACCGCCGGGGATATCCGGCACCTGCCGTAAGGCGGGTGTACATCCCCAAACCAGGGAAGCGCGAGAAGCGTCCGATTGGCGTGCCATGACCGCCTCCGGCGACCCGGTGCCTGTGAGCTCGGCTGGCATCGCGTTCTCGTCGGCGCGCCACATTTGGCCAACCGCCGCGTGAACTCGGGTGTTGGGCGTTCGAACGAAGTACGGGTGGAGCCCGAAACCAACCGGCATCGGGTCTGTGGCCTCGTTCGTGACTGCGAATCGTACGGTCATCGTTGTCGGCGTGAGGGTGAACGTCTGCTCGGCTCGATATGACCAGGGCCACGAATCGGCTGGGTGCCGGTACTCGAGCGTCAGGCCGGCGTCAGACGATGCCACGATGTTCCACGCTGCCTGCCACGCGTGTCCGTGTATGGCGTGAGACTCGGGTCCAGACCGCTGCGGCAGGCGAATCACTCGGCCACGGAACCGAAAAACGGCGTCACGAATCCGGTTTGAGAACGGCACCATCGGAAAGCTGGACGTGTTGCCCGCAATGCGGTTTCGAACCGCATCCGGCAGAGCGGGACGACTCATACGTGCGGCCGGCCTCCTCGGTCGCGTATCGGGTGATCGAACCGCCGGCGACCGGCGAGACAGCCAGGTGGCTTGCGCCCGCGCGAAGCTCGACGAGGTCTAGCAGGTTGCTGAAGAACACGAGGATCGGGCTGTTTTCATGGCCATCATGCGTGTCACGCCCCCCCCGACAACGGTGCGCACGGGGACACGCTGTCCCGACGAGGGGGCCAGCGACACCCGCGGCCGGCGATCAGGGACACCTCGCCTCCAGATTCCGCAACCGGACCAAGTTATAGGCGGTGGCGGCGAAGGTGAGCTGCCAATCCACCAGGGCGATGCCGCGATGCCGGAGCTTGCGCAGGCCGCCGACGGTCTTCATCCAGCCGAAGACCTGTTCCACGAGTTTTCGTTTCCGCTGACTCACGTGATAGCCCGCATGCCGCGTGGTCCGACCGTCGATCGCACTCCCGCGGACCTTCTGCGCCACGTGGGGCGTGACGTCCTGGACGCGCACGTCGGCAACGAAGCGCGCCACATCGTAGCCCTTGTCCGCCCCGACCGTGCTGCCCGGGGAGGCGCTGGCCTCCAGCAACAGCACCGCCGCGTCGCGTTCGGCGGTCCCCGTCGCGTGGGTCGCGCAGACGTTGGCGACAAGCCCCTGTCGATTGTCCAGCAGCACGTGGCCGAGATACGCCAGCTTGGCTTCCTTGCCTTTGCCCTTCCGATGCAACATCGCCTCGGGATCGGTCGTCGACTGATGGGTGTCATTGCGCCGCCGCTCCCCGTGGAAGTTGACCGTGGGATTGCCCGGGTCCTCGGGCGGGTCGCTCTCCGCTGCGTCCACGCACCGAAAGCTTTTCAGGCTGGCCCATGCTTCCAACTGCGTCCCATCCACGGTGAAGTGTTCGTCCGAGAGCAGCCCGGCCGCCCGGGCGTGGGCCTGGACCGCATCAAAGAACGCGGCGGCGACATCGCCCGACAGCAGCCGGTCGCGATTCTTGGTAAACGTCGTGGGATGCCAGACCGGGTCATCCATATTCAGCCCGACGAACCACCGGAACAGCAGGTTGTAGTTGAGCTCTTCCATGAGCAGCCGCTCGCTCCGCACCGTGTAGAGCACTTGCAACAGCAAAGCGCGCAGCAATTGCTCCGGTGGGATCGACGGACGCCCTGTCGTGGCGTACAGGCTCGCGAATCGGCGCGACATTGTCTGCAGGGCTTCGTCCGTCAGCGCCCGAACGGCGCGGAGCGGATGGTCGGCCGGCACGCGCTGTTCCGGCGACAGGTAGCTGAACATGTGGGTGGTCTGCTCATCGTGTCCGCGCATGATCGGGCTCCCTTCAGTGTTGGGAGCATCGTAGTACGACGGGATCCATCTGTCGATCCCATTTCGCGGAGTTTTTCAGCAGCCTGCTAGTGTCGCTTGTGGCATGGCTCGCATTCTACGACGCTCGGAAGGCAACGGCCGGGATTAGAATGGTCGGGTCGGCGGGCGGAGTTTGGGGGAGAGCGCATCATGACATCAAGAATGATGAAGTCGAGGCAGTGGCTGGCTATCGTGGGCGGGGTGTCGACCGCGGTCGTGCTGGCGATGCCAGCCACTCGGGCGGTCGAAGACCTGGCTGTCGCCGATCCTGGTTCCGTTGGCATGTCTGCCGAGCGGTTGCAGCGGCTCACGCCCTTCATTCAGCAGTACATCGATTCAGACCAGATTGCCGGCGCCGTGACGCTGGTGGCGAGGAAGGGTCAGGTCGTGCACTTCAAGGCGCAGGGCTGGCGGGACAAGGAGAACCGCGTGCCGATGACGCGGGACACGATCTTTAATCTGATGTCGATGACGAAGCCGATCGTGTCTACAGCGCTGATGATGCTGTTCGAGGAGGGACGGTTTCTCCTCGACGATCCAATCGCCAAATGGCTGCCGGAGTACGCGGACCATCAAGTTCGTGTCGCAGTCGACGAGACACATTCGTATCTGACGCCTCAGGCGCGCCCCGTGACGGTGCGACACGTGCTGACGCACACATCCGGCCTCACCCTTAATCCGAACAACCAGGGACTAAGCGAGGACCAGCTCGCTGCGGTGACCAATCAGGGCAAAGGATGGCCGACCCTGGCCGAGCAGGTGACGCATGCCGCGGTCATTCCTGGAGCGTTCCATCCCGGCGACCAATGGCGGTACGGCGACTCGACCGACTTCGTGGCGGCACTGGTCGAGAAAATCTCGGGACAATCGCTTGGTGATTTCCTTCGAGCGCGTATCTTCACGCCGCTCGGGATGGACGACACCTACTATCACGTGCCCGCCGAAAAAATTGGCCGGGTGGCGCTGGTCTATCAACCGGAGGGCGACAGGGGGATCACGCCGAGGAAGGCCCCCGTGTACCAGCTCGGTCCAACGATGTTCCGAGGGGTCGCGGGCCTTCAGTCGACGGCTGCCGACTACTATCGCTTCGCGCAGATGATCGCCAACGGTGGCGAGCTGAACGGCGTGCGGGTGCTCGGCCGGATGACGGTCGACAACATGATCTCCAACCACATCGGGGCCGGGAAGCCGGTCTACAATCGCGGAGATGGCTACGGGTTCGGGCTCGGCTTTGGCGTAGTACTCGACCCGGCGAAGGCAAAGGACGCGCTCTCGATCGGCAGCTACATGTGGGGCGGCGCATATGGCACCTACTATTGGGCCGACCCGGTCGAGGACCTCATTGGCATCTTGATGTTCCAGCTTCAGCCTTACGACCATCTGAGCGTTCGCAACCTGTTGTCCAATGTTGTGACCCAGGCCGTCGTGGACAGCCTGTCCGATCAACGACCGAAGGTCATGGGGTACGCAACCCCGCACTAGACCGGGCGTCCGTTCGCCCAACATTCGATGATTACTGAAAGCGCGCTATACGCGATTGCTGGCCTCGTAGCCGTCGTCGCGTTGCTGTTCCTGTTGATCACCAGGTTCAGCTGGCATGTGTTCATCGCGCTCCTCGTGCCGGTCGTCTTGTTTGGTGGGCTGATGCCAGGCATCGATCGCGAGGCCTTCATCGACGCGTTCGAGCAGGGGTTCGGACGCACGATCCAAAGCATTGCGGTCGTGATTGTGCTCGGCTCGCTGCTGGCCGAGGCGTTGAAACACACCGGTGGGATCGAGCGGATCACGCTTTCGATGATCCGGATGGTCGGTGAGCACCGGATGCCACTCGCACTCACGTTGAGCGGGTTCATCATCGGCCTGGCGATTTTCTCCGATGTGGGCTACGTCATCTTGAACCCGCTCGTGCACTCGGCGGCGCTCAAGAGCGGTCTCAACATGAGCGTGATGGCCACCGGGCTCGTCGGGGCGATGCAGCTGACGCATGCCATGGTGCCTCCAACGCCGGGACCGCTGGCGGCGGCGGCGCTCGTCGGTGCGGATATCGGCCAGGTGATTCTGTACGGCGGACTCGTGACCCTTGTCGCCTCACTGGCGGGGTGGTTGTACGCGACCGTGGCGGGGCCTCATATCGAGTCGCCGCCGTCAGATGAGTTCGTGGGGCAGTCGTTCACAGAGCGCGGCCGCGAATCGGAGCTGCCGTCCACCTGGCGGGCCTATGCGCCGATCCTCATCCCGCTTGGTCTGATCGCGGGCCAGAGCGTGGCAGCGTTGGCCCTTCCCGCAGGCCATCCGGTTAACCTCGCGATGCTCTATCTGGGATGGCCGGTCGTCGCGTTGGGGATCGGTGTGCTTCTCGCTTACCGGAACACGACGGCCGATCAGGGGAAAGACCGCACTGGGAAGTGGGTCGAAGACGCGCTGCGGGCTTCGGCGATGATCATCATGGTGACGGGCCTGGGCGGGGCGCTCAGCCAGATTCTGCGCGAGACACCCGCCGTTGACGCGATCGCCGCCGGTGTGGCGGCCACTGGACTGCCGGCGATCTTTCTCCCCTTCGTGCTCGGCGTGGCGGGCAACATGGTCACCGGGTCGACCACGGTCGGCGTGATAACCGCCGCCTCGGTGGCCGCGCCGATGATGGAGACGCTGGGTCTGAGCCCGGAAGCCACGATGCTCGCGGGCGCCGCGGGGTCCATGATCATCAAGTACGTCAACTCGAGCTATTTCTGGGTATGTGCGTCGCTGTCGCGCATGTCGCTCAAGGCGGCGCTGCTATCGTACGGCGGTGTGACCCTTGTCAACGGCGTCGCGGCGATGGCCGCGGTCTACGTCTTGTGGGCGATTGGGCTGATCTAGTCACCAGGTCCCGTCGCCTCGACAGGCGATCGGTCGCGAGAGTATGCTGCGTCTCAGGGTGCGGGGGGCGACCTCGTCGAATTCGCTGCCTCGGACGTGTTTTTTGGGGGGTGTCATGAGCAGTCGAGTGTTGGTGTTGAGTGGACTCGCGAGTGTATTTGCCATCGTCGCGATCGTCGGGGTCGTGCCGACCGACGCGCAGTCCGCCGTGCCCCAGACCGCGTGGGGGAAACCCGACCTCCAGGGGATCTGGGATTTTCGAACCATCACGCCACTTCAACGCCCGGAAGACCTCGCTGACCAAGAGTTCTTGACCGAGGAGGAAGCCTCAAAACGCGAACAGGCCGTCGTCGATCGGAACCGTGAGCTGCTGCTTGCTCCGGCCAGAACGGCCGAGAGCGGCCAGAACGTCGGTGCATACAACAACTTCTGGATGGATCGCGGGACTAGAGTGGTCGGCACCAGGCGGACGTCGCTGATTCTGGATCCGCCAAACGGTCGGATTCCCGCCATGACGGATGACGGGAAGATGCGGGCGGCGCGACGTGGGTCCTTCACCGATGGAGCCGACGAATCATACGTGGACCTGAGCAACCCCGATCGATGCATCATGGGATTCAACGCCGGCCCGCCGATCACGCCGAGCGGTTACAACCAGAACATGCAGCTCTTTCAGACACCCGAGTACGTCGTCATCTTGAACGAGATGGTGCACAATGCCCGGATTATTCCGCTGGATGGACGTCCGCGGCTTGGCCAGAGCGTTCCGCAGTGGTCCGGGGATTCGCATGGACATTGGGAAGGCGATACGCTGGTCATTGAGACGGCGAACTTCAACGACCACGACAATCAACGGCGTTGGCGGGGCGCCAGTGAGAACATGACGCTGGTGGAACGTCTGACCCGGATCGACTCGGAGACGTTGGAATACCGGTTCACGGTGACCGATCCGGAGACCTGGACGAGCTCGTGGACGGCCTCCGTGCCGATGGTCCGGACTGATATACCGATGTACGAGTATGCCTGTCACGAAGGCAACTACGGTCTCTTCAACATCCTCGCTGGCGCGCGCGTAGAAGAACTCACGGCCGAGGCCAAGTAGCGTCGGTCGGGGATCGTCCCTGCCCGAGGTTGTTGCTGCAGACTCGCGATGCGCCCGCTCACCCGACGCGCGCTCTTGCAGGCGCTGCTGGCGCAGGCGGTTCGGCCTAGCACGACTGATTCGCGGGCGATTCTGCATCGTGAGCCGACGCCGCTAGCGCCCACCGCCGTCACCCAGAATTGGGTCTCGTTCCTGGGACCGTCACATAACGGCGTCTCGCTCGAGACGCCGTTGCGGCGAGAACTGCCCCCGCCTCTCGTCTGGGAGCTTGAGAAAGGCAGCGGATACACCTCGCCCGCGGTTGCGGAGGACCGCCTGCTCTTCATTCATCGTCTCGGCGACGAAGAAGTGGTCGAATGCTTGCACGCGGAAACCGGATCGCGCCGATGGCGGTTTGGGTATCCCACGTCGTATCGCGATCGGTACGGGTACAACAACGGGCCGCGGTCGAGCCCGGTCGTTGACGGGGACCGCGTGTTCACGATGGGCGCCGAGGGAAAGCTGCACTGCCTCGCGCTTGGGTCGGGCGAAAGGATCTGGGCACGCGACCTACATGCGGAGTACGAGGTCGCGCAGGACTTCTTCGGTACCTCGTCGACCCCTTTGGTGGAGGGGGGAGTGCTCGTGATCAACGTTGGCGGACCGCGAGGCGCCTGCGTCGTCGGTCTCGATCTGGCGACTGGTCGTGAGGCGTGGCGCGCGGGTAGCTGGGGACCGAGCTACGCATCACCGGTCCCCGCGACCATTCACGGCCGGCGACGCGTGTTCGTGTTTGCGGGAGGGGAGTCAAGCCCTCCGACCGGCGGCCTGCTCTCCATCGATCCAACCAACGGTGCTGTTGACTTCGAAGTGTCTCACCGAAGTCGCACGTACGAATCGGTCAACGCGTCTTGTCCGGTCGTCGTCGGTAACGGGGTCTTCATATCGGCGAGCTATCGCACCGGTGGCATGTTCGTCGACGTGCAACCAGATTTCACACCGCGCGTCGTCTGGGAGGCGCCAGACTTCGCCCTGCATTTCAACACGGCAATCCATCGTGGCGGTTACCTCTACGGCTTCGATGGACGGAATCAAGGCGACGCATCACTTGCGTGCGTCGACGCGGCTTCGGGCCGTGTCGTGTGGCGAGAGGTGCCGACGTGGACGGAGTCGATCACCCAGGCCGGGCGAATTCGGGAGGCAAGGGTCGGCACCGCGCGCGGGTCACTGCTGGCCGCCGATGGTCAGTTCCTCTGCCTTGGGGAGCTTGGGCATCTGCTCTGGATGGATCTCAAGCCCGAAGGCTACACCGAGGTGGCACGAACCTGGCTGTTCGCCGCGCGCGAGTCCTGGACCCTGCCGGTGTTGAGCCGGGGGTTGTTGTACGCCACCCAGAACACGCGGGACATCATCACCGGTGATGGGCCCAGGCTGCTCTGCTACGACCTCAGACCGGCGTAGGCAGCCTCCTCCCGTTACGTTTCTGTCACCTGCTAACGAAACGGTGATTTCAGACCGCGTGCGGTGCGTGTTACGCCATGTCGTGGTGCGCGATCGGCGTGTGGTACGGCGCTTGCGATGATCGAGTGAATGGCCACCAGCGATCCCACTTCACGTCCCTTCGCAGCTGTTCGTGGGTGGGACGCGCCCGTGTCGTCACCGTCGACGGACGCATCCACACAGATCCCAGACACCCCACCATCGCCGCAAACCGCGATGAGCGAGCCCTCGTCACGTCCGTTCGAGGCGAGCGGTGGCTGGGATGTTTCGAATGAGCCGGAAACGGCGCCCGTTGAACCGGCACCGGCGCCTGTTGAAGCAGCACCGCCCGCGGTCGATTCGTTTCCCGACGAGCCAGAGGCGCCGTCGGGTGGGGAGCCGGACGGGGACCCGCCGGACGAGGATCGAAACGAGGAGCGTCCCCCTACGGAGAGCACTCCGAAGCTCCGTACGCTCGTGACGATCGGTGTTGGGGTCTTTGCCGTTCTTGTTCTGGGCGGCGCCGGCCTGATCGCCCTTCTTTCCGGCGGGGGCGCATCCGCGACAGACAACGACGGCGTGTCGCATGCGGCCATTGTCACGGCCCCAACGGTCGTGCCGGCAGCCCCCAGTATCGGGCCATCGATGTGGCGCCAGCCGGTCTGGGCGGACGCTGATGCAGGGATGACCGCGTTCGAGTTGACGGCGAACGGTGACGTTCCGTTTGCCAACGGCCGGATTCGGCCGACGTTAGGGGTCGGTTGCGCCGATGGCCAGGCCGAGGTGCACCTGACCACAGGCGGCACCGCGATCATCGATCCTCAAACGTCGGGGCATACGGTGCGCATGCGGCTCGACGGCGCAGATGAACAGGTCGAGCACTGGAACGCGTCCGACGACCAGCGCACGTTGTTCGCGACCGATCCGAGAGGTGTGGCAGAAAGCCTCGCGACGGCAGACACCCTGCAGCTGGTGTTTACTCACTATCTCGCCGGACCCGTCACCGTCGATTTCAGCTTGCGGGGCGTTGACGAGGTCGTCCAGTCAACGGCCGAGGCCTGCAAGTGGGAAGACCCGGCCTCGTAGCCACGCCTTAGCTCGGCAATTCGGCTGTCTCCAGGAACTGCGGAGGACGACGGCTCCGCGTGAGCTGCTCGAACGCAAACGCAAGCCGGATGAGAACCGGCTCGCTCCAGGCACGCCCAAAGAACGACAAGCCAACGGGCAGGCCAAACACCTCACCCGCCGGAACCGTGATGCTGGGATAGCCGGCTGTAGCCGCTGGTTGTGAGCTGTCTCGGGAACGGTGATCGCCGTTGATGAGGTCAGTCGTCCAAGCCGGCCCCTTGGTTGGTGCGACGAGCGCGTCGAGCTCGTGCCGATCCATCATCAGGTCGATTCCGTCCTGTCGAGCAAGCCGCTGCATCGCCTCGAGCGCCGCGCGATAGCGGGGTTCGCTCAGCGGACCCTTCTCGGCGGCTTCGTAGAAGAGCTCTTGGCCGAAGAACGCCATCTCGCGGTGCCGGTTCTCTTCGTTGAACGCGATGACATCGTCCAGTGAGCGGACTTGTGTGTTCGGTCCGCGTGCATGGAGGTAGGCGTTCAGGTCGGTCTTAAACTCGTACAGAAGAACCTCGTGTTCGACGGCACTCCAGATCGGTGCCGACGGCCACTCCACGGGATCGACGACGATTCCACCCGCACGACGAATCGCCGCCAGCGCGTCCTCGACCACCCGATCGGCGTTCGGGTCGAATCCAAAGAACCGGCGTGCGACTCCGATTCGTGCGTCGCGAAGCCCATCTGTGTTGAACATCGGTCGGTAGACGTCGTCGAGGGTCGCCGCGTCTCCTCCGGTCGCGGCTCGCCACGCCTCGAGGTTGCCGATCGCGGCGAGCGTGAGGGTCGCATCGCGCACCGTTCGCGCCATCGGCCCTGCCGTATCCTGACTGTGCGCAACCGGAACGATGCCTGCCTGGCTCGCGAGGCCGACGGTGGGCTTGATGCCCACGATGCCGTTGACCGCCGACGGACAGACGATCGAACCGTCGGTTTCCGTCCCGAGCGCCACCGGAGTGAGATTCGCGGAGACCGCGACCGCCGATCCTGAGCTCGAGCCACACGGGTTTCGATCCAGCGCGTAGGGATTGCGGCACTGACCGCCACGCGCGCTCCATCCGCTGGACGACCGGGTCGATCGGAAGTTCGCCCACTCGCTCATGTTGGCTTTGCCGAGCAGGACGGCTCCTGCCGCACGCAGCTGCTGCACCACTTCGGCGTCCGACTGCGCGATTGACCGGTCGAGCGCCAGTGACCCGGCGGTCGTGGACATGCGGTCGGCCGTGTCCATGTTGTCCTTGAGCAGCACCGGGACTCCGTGGAGTGGGCCCCTGAGTCGCCCCCCTCGGCGCTCACGATCGAGCTCGTCAGCCGTCGATAGCACGTCGGGGTTGACTTCGATGATCGACCGCAACGTGGGTCCACGACGATCCAGTGTGTCGATTCGCTCCAGGTACGCTTCTGCCACGGTTCGCGCGGTCCACGTTCCGAGTCGCATGCCGTCCTGAAGCTGGTCGAGTGTGACTTCTTCGAGCTCGAACGCCGGCAGGGCGACCGGAGGCGGGGCTTGACTGGCTCGCTCGACGGTGCCGCACCCGAGAGTCGCTCCGACGACCGCGGCGCCGCCGGTTTGCAGCAGGTCCCGACGTGTCAACGGTGCCCGGTGTGTTACCCGATGGTCGGACATGGACTCCTCCGTCAGTAGAGTGCAGTCTCGCCTGGCTCTAGGCAGGCCGTATAATCGATTGCTGGCATCTTATGTGAACTAGGAGAGAGATGGCGCACGCACAGACGTTCCGTTCTGGCAATCCGGCGCTCGGCGAGAGCACATTTTCAGGTTTTCCCGCGGTCCGCGACGATTCGTTGGCGATGACGCTCGGTGGCACCGTCAACAAGACGGCGCTGTCGCTCGTCATAGTGTTGGCCACGGCGAGCTTCACCTGGAATCGCGGTGCTGCCGACCCGTGGCTAACCGCACTGATGATGGGCGGCTTCATCGGAGGCTTTGTCATCGCCATGGTGACGGTCTTCAAACAGTCGTGGGCACCGGTCACGACGCCGGCGTATGCGGCGCTGGAGGGTCTTGCGCTGGGCGGCATCTCGGTGATGTTCGAAGCGTCGTATCCCGGGATCGTCAGTCAAGCCGTGTTTCTCACGTTCGGGACCTTGGGTGCGCTGCTCTTGGCCTATCGGTCCGGTGTCATCCGGGCGACCGAGAACTTCAAACTCGGCGTCGTCGCCGCCACGGGCGGCATCGCCGTGGTCTATCTTGTCAGCATCGTGCTGGGGTTCTTTGGGGTCAGCGTGCCGCTGATTCATTCGAGCGGGACGTTCGGCATTCTGTTCAGCCTGTTCGTTGTGGTCATCGCTGCGCTCAATCTCGTCCTGGACTTTGATTTCATCGAGCAGGGCGTCGAACGAGGCGCTCCCAAATACATGGAGTGGTACGGCGCGTTCGGGCTGCTCGTGACGCTCGTATGGCTCTACCTTGAGATCCTGCGGTTGCTGGCGAAGCTTCAGGACCGCCGATAAGAGCGCCTGCGGGGAGGCCCAGGTGACGTAGCCGGTTCTCGTATCTGTCGGGCGGCGTTCGCGGCGCGGGCGAGCAGCGCGCGGCCAGTCGTCAGCGCCAGGTGAGAGAGGCGCTCGTGAAGCGATCGGCGTGTCCACAGCTCGATCCGGTCGCGCGGTTCGCCGGAGCCGGCCAGCCATCGCGCCTCGGACAGAATGGTAGCGAGTGTCTCGACGTCGGCTTCTCGCAGCACCTGTTTGTGGTATCGGCTGCTGCGAGGTCCTAGCGTAGCGAGACGACTCAGATTTGTCGCCGTCAGGAGGAACCGTGTCCGACGCCCCACCCAAGAGCGCAGTCGAGTTGGCGATGGAGAAACTGAAGCAACAGGACGCCGAGGCCGGTGTCGAGGTGCGAGTGCTGACCGATGTTCAGAAAGCCGCGATAGCCGATGCCCGTCGTGACTACGAGGCGAGGGTCGCGGAGTGCCGGATTCTCTACGAGTCATCACGGCTGACCGCCGGTGATCCGGAGGCGCAGCGAGAGCTCGAGGCGAATTACCAGCGCGATCTGGCCAGGCTGGCGAACGCGCGGGACAAGAAGATCCGCGAGACTACCGGGTAACGCCGCCGTCACCGTCCGGTCGGACGAAGACCAAGCCGTAGGATTGTCGACTCCAGTCATCGATCCGGCGCTCGAGTGTGAAGCCTGCCCCGGTGAGCTCGTCGATGACGATCTCCTGTGGCACCCCGTGGCCGCCCCGATCGCCTGGCACCCCCGCTACCGGTGCGAAGAACGAGAGCCATCCGCCCGGCCCGAAGTCGATGATGGCCAGGCGCCCGCCAGGGCGAACCGCTCCGTACAGATCGGCAGCCATGGCCTCGGGTTCGGTAAGGTGGTGGTAGACGTGCCGTAGGAACACTCCATCGCAGCAGGCGGGAGGGAGACCGGTGTCCGCGTCTCGTGACTCGAGGAGCGTGACGTTGCTCACTCCGGCCGCCGCGACGGCGCGCCTGATCGCCGCGAGGTTCTCAAGGTCGATTTCCGTCGCGAAGACGTAGCCTGAGGTAAGTGCGCGCGCGATCGGGAGCGTGAAACGTCCGCGACCTGCGCCAACGTCGGCGACACGGCTGTCGGAGTCCAACTGGAGGACCTCAATGAGAGCGAGGCTCTCGCGCGCGGTCTGCTGCCTCTGATACTGCGAGAACAGCCAGCTCCCGACCCCTGCCACGATCAGGGCGACGCCGACGATGAGTGCCCACTGCCGGAGTCGAGGGACCCGCATGCCTTCATCTTACGGCGTCTTCAATCGAGACGCGGCGTCTATAATCCCGTCACTTGTCAGACTTGGGAAGCGGACTCGTGTACTACGTGGTCTTTCTCTTCTCGACCACGTTCCATGAGGCGGGCCACGCCTGGGCGGCGATGCGGGGTGGCGACCCGACGGCGTATCACGGTGGCCAGGTGTCGCTTGATCCACGACCGCACATTCGGCGAGAGCCATTCGGCATGGTGGCGCTGCCGCTCATTTCGGTCGCGCTGTCTGGCTGGCCGTTCGGGTTCGCCAGCGCGCCTTACGATCCCAATTGGGCGATGCGCTATCCCCGGCGTGCGGCTTGGATGGCGCTGGCTGGACCCGGTGGCAACCTTGTGCTCGTGGTCCTCGCAGGCCTCGCGATTCGGATCGGCGTTGCGATTGGGGTATTCGGTGCACCGGCGTCGGTGAGCTTTGACGCGATCGTCATGGCCCAGTCACCGGGAGTGTGGCGGGGCGTAGCGTTTCTTGTCAGCGTGCTCTTCTCGCTGAATCTCCTTCTGGCGATCTTCAACATGATCCCCGTGCCTCCGTTGGACGGCAGCGGTGCCGTCCCGTTGTTGCTTGACGACCGCACGACCGCCCGGTATCAGCAGTTCGTCTGGGGACAGCCGGGGTTGGCGTGGATCGGGATCATTGTCGCCTGGCAGCTGTTTCCGTCAGTGTTTCACCCGCTCTGGCTATTGGCCGTGAATCTGCTGTACCCGGGTGTCGCCTACGGGTAGTGCACCTAGCCTCAGCCGAACATCAGGTTCACGATGAAGGTCGCGGCCAAGATGCCCGTCACGTCGGCCAGCAGGCAGGCGGGAACAGTGTGGCGCGTCGTCTTCACACCGATCGCACCGAAGTAGACGGCCAGCGTGTAAAAAGTCGTTTCGGTGCTGCCCTGGTAGGTGCTGACCATGTATCCGATGAGCGAGTCGGGTCCGTGCGTCGTCATAGCTTCAGATGCGACACCTAAGGCTCCCGATCCGCTCAGAGGCCTGAGTAGCGCCATCGGCAGCGCTTCGGCGGGCATTCCAATGAGAGCGGTAACTGGCGAGATCATGATGACCATGAGCTCGAGGCCCCCAGACGCCCGGAACATCCCGATCACCACGAGAATCGCTACGAGGAAGGGGATGATCCGAAGCGCAACCTGGAATCCCTCCTTGGCGCCCTCAACGACAGAGTCGTAGACGTGCACGCCTCTGGCCCAGCCGTACAGCGCGACCAACGCGACGAGGGACGGGAGCGCCCAGAAGGAGAGCATGTCGCGAACGACGTCCCCCGCGGCCTGGTCCCCCAGGCGCGCGATGAGATCGCGGGCCGCAAGGCCGGCGAAGACGAGCCAGAAGAGGCGTCCCAACCACCGCCTCGCGGGAGCGATCGCCGGGGGGGCGTCTGCGCTCGGCAAGGCAACAACCGAGGAGGTCGGTTCGTCTGCTGCCGTCGGAGGTGCGATCTGCGGAGGTTCGGTAGCTCGATACCGAGGCAGCCTCGAAAGCAGGATGGCAGCCGTGATACCCATGATCGTCGCGCATCCGCTCGCAAACCAAGTGGGAAACCAAATCCCCGCAGCATCGCTTGATCCAAGGGCGGCTCGCACTCCGATGACCCCGGACGGCAGCACGGCCAGTCCGGCGGTGTTGATTGCTAGGAACAGCACCATTGCATTCGTGGCGGTGCCCTTCTTCGAGTTGTACTTGTCGAGCTCCTCTATCGCCTTGATACCGAACGGCGTGGCGGCGTTTCCGAGACCGAGCATGTTGGCCGAGATGTTCAAGACCATTGCGCTCATCGCCGGGCTTCCAGCTGGAATTGTCGGAAAAAGCAGCCGCATAAAGGGGCTCACGAGGCGTGACAACGTGGCGGTAAACCCGGCATCCTGAGCCACCCGCATCAAGCCGAGGAAGAACGCCATCACCCCGATAAGGCCGATCGCTAAGTCGACCGCGCTGCGCGCCGACGTCAGCATTGCGTCGGTGACCGCTTGCATCTGGCCTGTATACGCGCCGAGTAGCACCGATGCGAGGGCGACTACGATGAATAGGCCGTTGAGCATGGACCCCGTGTCGTCAGCCGGTCGGAGCTGGCGGTTGGTCTGAACGCTCGGTCAGGCTTCGATAGCGACGCCTGAGACGGTCGGCGACATCGCGGTTGTGAGCTTCTGACTCGAGTGTCGCCAGTTGAAGAAGTGCTGCGGGTGCGATCGGGTAACGAGAGAGAGCCAGGCGCAGGATCCGCCGCGCCTCGTCGGTGTCTCCGTTCAGGTGCAGCGCCCGACCGAGCAGTGTCAGCGCCTGACTTGTCGCCGAGCTAGCCGGGATCGACCGGAGCGCCGCGAGCGCCTGGCCGAGTGCGACGCCGTCGCCGCCTCTCTCGGCTGTCTCCAGCCAGACTTGTCCGAGGGCCGCGAACACCTCCGGTCTGTCGGGATGACGCTCGGAGGCTTCCCTGAGCGCGAGGAGAGCCAATTGCGATCGCCCGGCGCGGGCATGAGCCAGGGCTCTAGCGATGTGCCGCCTCGGATTCGAACCATCGAGGGCCGCCAGCGCATCGAGCTGTTGCAGCTCGCCGCGCTGGTCGCCCTGCAGACGGTGGACCCCCGCTAGCGCCTCCCGTGCCGGAAGAAGACCGGGCGAGAGCTCGATCGCCTGCTCGAGCACGTCCCCTGCTTCCTCGAGACGGCCCTGCTCACGTAGGCAGAGCCCGAGCACGTAGTGCGCCTCGGCTAACGATCCGTCGAGGGCGATGGCCTGTCGGAGCAATGGCACCGCACGAGCGATGCGACCCGAGCGCTGGCGGGCCACTGCCAGTTTGTACAGCACGTGAGGATTCTGGTCGTCGAGTCTGACGAACTCGCCGTAGTGTTCCACCGCGGTCTCGAACGCGTCCAATGCCATCGAGACATCGCCGAGACGCTCAAGCGGGCGTGTCGCAGAAGGGTCCAGGCGCGCTGCCATCAAGAGGTCGCGCCGAGCGGTCTCATGATCGCCATGCGCGTGATAGACCTCGCCGCGTTTGAGGTACACGGCCATGGAGTCAGAGTTGAGGGCGAGCGCGCCGCTGTATGCCTCGATTGCGACGAAGCCTTGACCGGCCGCACTGGCGCGGTCACCCTCGGCGATCAACCGTTGGAACTCGCGTTCCGTGGCGATGCCGTTGTAGACGAAAACTCCGCCCATCCCAGCCAGCAAGACCAAGCTTCCAAGGATGGATCGACGCATGCGGCCCAATGGTAGCAGGAAACGACACGCACCCCGGCAGATCCAACGTGTCGAGCCGTCCGCTACCGCGTCGATGCGGTCGCGGTGTTACTCATCGTGTCGGTGGCTCGCAACACGAGGCGATTGCTATCGGCTGCAGAGGTTCGGAGCTCGAATCGTTCGATGTGAGAGTCAGGGATTCCGTCGACGGGATAGACGACCTGCCAGCGCTCCATGTCGAACGAGAACTCGACACGTCGTATGGGCGAGTGATCGTCTGCGACGAGGAATCTCGTCAGATGGCTGTCGCCCTCGGTTAGGCCGTCCCCGATACGAATCGTGGGAGCCGAGTTGTCAATTGAAAACGGCGTGGTGTCGCGCAACCCAGAAAGCGCCGCCCCGGGTGCGTTGGACGGCGCGTCCGACGCCACGACGCGAACGACGTACGTGCCATCCGGCGCCGAAGTTGTATCCCAGGTAAAGACCTTCTCGCGCAAACGCGTGGCGAGTGGGTGCCAGGAGTCGTCCAGCTCCGCTCGATACAAGATGTCGTACTCGAGGTCGTCCTCGTTGCCGTCCTGGGCCGTCCAGACGAACGCCTGAAGCCCCTTGCGATAGACGCGGCGGCCCATCGAGCTCTGGGTTTCGGTTCCACCTTTTGCCGCGGCGCGCGCCTCGGCACCGTCACCCAATCCGGCGATCGGCGGATCGGTGCCGGAGAATGGCTGCTGAAAGACAACCCCGGGATTGTGCACCGTCAAAGTCGTGAGCTGTGGCCGGAGGTTTCGGGGCAGGTAGGCCGCCGTCACGGAGCGGAGCGACAGCGCGTCGTCGGTGCCACTCAGCTCGGCCTTCCACTGGATGTAGCGGGCCTTCGGGCTCGTGATCTGTGAACCGGCAGGGTCGTCATACGGTCCGTTCCAGACGCTCCAGGTTTCGTTCGGGGCATCGGTGTTACCGGTGCGCGTGAACAGCTGAATGATTGAGTCAGCCGGCGTCGTGGCCTTCCACCGCAGGGTGCCCCACGTCGATACGGCTGACGCGTCGTGCACATCAGACAGGTACGTGCCACGAGAGGCTCGCGCTGGCGACAGGCGAAAGAGCTTTCCGGGATTGGCGGTCGCGTAGTACGTGGCTCCATCCGCGGCCGACACAAACGCGGTGACCTGCTGGGCCGGTGCACGGGCCAGCAGCACGACCCGCGCGGGTTCCTCGACCACATGGAAAATCTTGCCGTCGCCCCCAGTACCGATGAGTATGCCAGCCGCCTCATCACCGAGAAGCGCGACGTCGTACGGCGCGTCGGTCGATGATTGCCACGCGATGTCCCAGAGTCCATCGGCCTGGATGTGATACACGGCTCCGGCCGACACGCCCGAACCGCCGGAAGACGACGACGTCGTCGCGCTGTCGCCTGAGGCCGAGGCCGTTGCCACGACGGTTGCCGAAGTCGAGGAGGAGGTGGCGGACGGCGTTGCATCGGTCGATGCGTTTCCCCCACTTGATGACTGGGTGACCGCGGCGGCGTAGTAGCTGCCGTCGGCAGCCATACGGATCGTTCGAATCTCGTCGAACGAGCTGTTCAGGACAACAAACGCGTCACCATCGGGCGCAATCCGAAAGACTTGCCCGGGAGATCCAGTTCCGGCGAGGACGTTGCCGCGCTCGTCGAAACTGAGCGCCATGACGTGGGTCGTCTTCGTGTCATAGAACAGCGTCGCGTCGCCATTCCCGCCGACGCGGTAGATACGCCCGGGGTCTCCGGTGGCGACGAGGATGTCGCCGTCGAACGGGCTCTCGCGCGGGCTTTGAAGAATTGCCCAAATATATCGTTCGTCGGGATCAAAGAGCGGCGTACTCGAAGACGGATCGTCTGCGACTACGCGAAACACCGCACCGTCTGGGGACGTGCCGACGTAGGCCGATCCATCGCCCAACGGGGTGACGGCGTGCACGTTGAGCTCGCCCGCGTCGAACACCTCCGCTCCTGTGCCGTCTGCGCCGACGTGAAACACTCGTCCGTCGTTTCCGCTACCCAACCACAGGCCCTCACCATCGCGCGCGGCCGTCCAGAGGAATGGTGCCGTGGTTTCGTAAATGACGTCGGTTTGACGCCCAAGCCGGATCTGTCCGGCGGCATCAACCGAGACATCCTCGACTTCGCCCTTGAGGAACTCGTCCTGCGTCGAGACACGCCAGAACGTCGGCGATGCAGCGCCGACGACCGCGACGAGACCGGTGACGCCGACGAGCGCGAGCAGAGCGCGCGACGGGGCGGATGGGTGATTGAATAGGGTCATCGTGCGAGCTCGATCGTCAGGCGGCGCGAGCCCGAGACCGAGTGGTCGGTCGCGATCTCCCATTCCCCGAGCGTGGCCTCAGCGAGTCTTCCGAGTCCACCACTGCTTCGGTTGCCTTCGAGAACCGCGAGCACCGAACCCGGGAGCGCCGGCAGTGGCTCACCTTGGTCAACCGCGCCAGCATCGGATCGAACCAATCGCACGTACAGTCGGCTGTTGCGACGGGCGGCATTGAGATTACGGATGAGCTGAGCGAGCGAGTCAGCCGCGGCCGGCGAGCGGCCCTCCCGCTGATCGTGCTGGGCTACGGTCGGGGCGTCGGAGACCTGGATGGTCAGCCGGTTGGTCGCGTGTGCGGGTATGTCGACCATGAGCGTCTCAACAAGCTCGGCACCACGGTAATTGCGAGAGAGCACTTTCAATGGGACACGGTCGCCTGGGCGGGGTCGCGAGGTGTCAATCCAGACCCGTTCGAGCGTCGCGGTTCGAGGTTCGTCGACTGATGTAATCTGCATCTCGATGCCTTCGATTTCGACCGGCTCGAACTCGTTTCTCAACAGAGTCGTGAGAGGCGCCGTCAGGGCCCCTGCGGCCGCCGACGAGGCTGCGCTGCCTGCGTAGACATCGCCGAACGAGACCGAAGGGAGGTCTCGCAGCCGAATGGTTCCCCCGAGCGCGTAGGTTCGTGGCCCAAGCTGGCGCGTCCACGTCAGCAGCGTGTTGAGGGTGGTCGTGTGCGCGAGGATGGGCGTAAACACCGGGTCGTTGACGATCTCGACATTGAATGTCGTGCTCAGATCGCGACCTTCCTCGTCGAGGTGAATGCGAACCGGGATCATCGTTGGGCCAGCGCCCAGATTCCCGTAGATACCTGTCGCCCGATCCTGATCGATGGTGCCGACGACATTACCGATCGAGGCGATCTTCGAGGAAAGGGCAAGACTGGGAATGAGCGTCGTCACCTCAGCGCGAGTCATCGGGAGCCGCACCGAGCCGAGGTTGTACAACGGATGTCCAAACGCATAGACGCGATTGCCCTCGACCATGGTGACGGTGCCGGTACCCGCCATCGTGATATCGCCGCGTACCAGCGCGGCGCCCACAGCGTCGCCCGGCTGAAGGGGCGAGTTCTCCACTGCCCGTTGGGCCTCGGCTGACATGACGCCACCCACCGTCGTGACGAAACCGGCTGGCGAAACGGCGGCGGACCACAGGTCGTGCAGCTCCGGCACAAATCCGTTGAGCACCAGCGGAGTGGAGATCGGGCGCATCAGCGTCCCCAGGCGGGCCGCCTCGGGTCCGGGTATACCCCTCGCTGCTACGTCACTGAGGTGATAGGCGAACCGCACATCACGTTCGAACGCCTGTCCGATGACCCGAACCAGATCGGACGCCGCTGGCGGTGCCGGCAACGGGCGTCCGAGACGTCGCGCGCTGCTGACGGGAGTCGAGTCCTCGGCGATCATCTCGTCGATCGGCGTGATCCCAGCGATGGCGTCTTTGGAGAACGATCCCAACGAGTACGAGACAGCACCGAGTAGCCGGCCGTCGATATAGACTGGGCTCCCACTCATACCTTGAATAACCCCGGTGTTTGCAAGCGGGCCGCCAGAAAGACGCGCGACGACGATATCGCGCTTCGGGCCCATCACGTTGTATAGGACGCCGAGAACGTCCACATCGAATTCCTCCCGGAGCGATCCGCTGAAGACCGTGACTCCGGTGCCGCGCATACCGGCGCGAACCTCGTCGAGTGGTATGCGTGCCGTCTCAGCAGGAAGCGACACCAGGCACACAGTACCGAGGAAGGCGCAAAGGAGTAGCGCGTAGGCTCTCATGGCTCAGGGGAGGAGTCTGTGTCCCTTATATCGGACCAAATGCTTTACGGTCAAGGAGAAGGACGGAATCCATTGACAGGTCGTCGAACCGTTTGATACGGTTGAACAGCTTCATGACAACCTATCGATTCCCGCAGAACACCCGTTTCACATCTCGGCCCACTCTTTCATATCAGTGGTGGTACCACTGGTTTAGCGGGGCTGCAAGAGGGGCTGTCACGAAGCACGGGTAGTCACCCGACAGAGACAGGCAAGACCAGACGAGCCTCTTCAGCCACAGCGGTTGAAGAGGCTTTTTTGTTGTGGGTGGACGTTACGATGAGGGCTAAGCTCTGCGCCACGGTCACGGGCGCAACGACCGAGGAGATTCGAACGAAGCGCGATGGCGCGCTCGATGCCGACATGGTTGAGCTGCGCCTGGACTTTGCGCGGCAAGTTGATGTCGCCGGCGTCTTGGCCGACCGCCAGCGTCCAGTCGTCGTGACGTGCCGCCCTAGGTGGGAGGGGGGACAGTTCGACGGTTCCGAGGAGGAGCGGCTGCGGCTTTTGGCGCGCGCGCTGGACCTGGGTGCCGATTACGTCGACGTCGAATGGCGCGGCAACGCCGACGCGTTGATCAAGACCGACGAAGGCCAGCGCATCGTGCTCTCGACGCACGACTTCGATCGGGTTCCGACTGACCTCGAAGCGCGGTACCGGGCCATGCGCGCAACCGGAGCGGAGGTCGTAAAGGTCGCGGTTCACGTCGAACGTCTGGCCGACCTCGTGCGGTTGCGGGATCTCGAGACCACGCGCGACGTCGGCGATAGCCCAAAGCGCGTCGTCATTGGGATGGGACCTGTCGGGGTGCCGTCTCGCGTCGTGCCCGACCAATTTGGCTCATGTTGGACGTATGCGGGCGACGGGGTCGCTCCCGGGCAAGTGGACCTCGCACGCATGGTCGGCGAGTTCCGATTTCGCGACGTTGGCCCGACGGCTGAGCTCTACGGCGTGGTTGGCGCACCGCTGGCCCACTCGCTGTCGCCGTCCATGCATAACGTCGGATTTGGCGACTTAGGGCGGGACGCGGTGTATGTGCCCCTGGAGGCCCATGATGTCGATGACTTCACGACGTTTGCCAACGCGTTCGGGGTGGCCGGCGCCAGCGTGACGGCGCCGTACAAAGAGGCGATCATGTCGCGAGTCGACGAAGTGGACGAGTTGGGTCGAAAGGTCGGCGCGGTAAACACGCTGCGCTGGGATGGTGGCCGTTGGCAGGCCCGCAATACCGACGTGCCTGGGTTCCTTGATCCCCTGCTTCACGACGGGCGCACCGACCTCAAGGGATGCCGAGCCCTCGTACTGGGCGCCGGGGGGGCTGCCCGCGGGGTGGTTGTGGGTTTGGCTCAGGAAGGTGCGATGGTGACGGTGTGCGCCAGACGCGCAGAACGGGCGAGCCAAGTGGCTGCTCTGGTCAAGGGTACGGTTGCCGGATGGCCGCCGCCGCCCGGCACCTGGGATTTGCTCGTCAACACGACCCCGATTGGAACCTCTCCCAACGCCACCGATAGCCCGCTCGCTGGGGAAGTACTGGACGGGACCACGGTGTGCGACCTCGTCTACAACCCATCGGTGACGCAACTCATGGCCGATGCGTCAGCTCAGGGCTGCCAGACAATCGGCGGGCTCGGCATGTTGGTGGCTCAGGCTGAGCGGCAGTTCGAATGGTGGATGGGTGATCGACCGTTGCCTGGTCGGTTTCGTGCCGCAGCAGAACGTCGACTCGAGCAAGGCGGTGCATATTGACCGATACGACCTTTGACGAGTTTGTCGAGCTCTCGCACCACGGCACATTCGTGCCGGTGTGCAGAGAGGTCATGGCCGATCTGCTCACGCCTGTATCGGCCTTCCTCAAGGTTGCCGAGTATGCGGATCACGCCTTCCTGTTCGAAAGCGTGGAAGGCGGCGAGCGGTTGGCACGGTACTCGTTCCTGGGCAAGGACCCCTTCATGGTGCTGCGCGCGCGCGGTACGCGCACCACGGTCGAACAGGGTGAGGACTGCGTCGTTCGCGAGGAGCCGTTCATGCACGTGCTTCGCGAAGTCATGGCGAAGTATCGGTCGCCTGCGGTTCCCGAGTTACCGCGGCTCATCGGCGGCGCAGTCGGGTTCTTCGGCTACGAGGCCTCGGCATGGTTCGAGCCGTCATTGGCCGAGCATTTGAAGAAGCCTGGGGCGGGGAGTGCGCCGGACGCGGAGCCCTCGACGGATGACGCCGCGTTCATGCTATTCGACACGGTCTTGGCGTTTGACCACGTGAAGCATCGGATTCTAATCATTGCCAACGCACACGTGGACGACGATGCCGACTTGCGGTCCAAGTTCGACTTGGCGCAGGCCAAGATCAGGTTTCTCGAACGCGAGCTCGAGCGCGCATTGTCATCGAGCGGTGAAGTCGACGCCACTCCGCTGGCCTGGCGGTCGAATACCACCCGGGAGGCGTACGAAGCCGCAGTCAGGCGAGGACAGGAATACATACGCGCTGGGGACGTCTATCAAGTCGTGTTGTCGCAACGCTTCGAGACGGACGTCACCGTCGATCCGTTCACCGTCTACCGGACGCTTCGCTACGTCAACCCGTCGCCCTACATGTACTTCATCAAGGTCGGTGGGCTGTCAATCGTCGGATCATCTCCCGAGATGCTCGTGCGAGTTGAGGGCCGGGCGGTCGAGACCCACCCAATCGCCGGAACGCGACCACGCGGACGCACCTTCGAACAAGACGAAGCGCTCGCCGAGGAGCTGAAGGAAAACGAGAAAGAACGTGCGGAGCATGTGATGCTCGTCGATCTCGGACGCAACGATCTGGGCCGCGTCTGTGAGTACGGATCGGTCCGCGTTCCACAGTACATGGGCCTCGAGCGCTATTCACACGTGATGCACCTCGTGTCCCGTGTAGAGGGGGAACTCTCGGCGGATCTCGATCGGCTGGACGCGCTCGGGGCGTGCTTTCCGGCGGGCACCGTCTCGGGCGCACCGAAGATCCGCGCAATGGAGATCATCTCGGAGCTCGAGCCGACGCCGCGAGGCATCTACGCGGGCGCGGTGGGCTACGTCGACTGCGCAGGGCATCTCGACTGCTGCATCACCATACGCACGATTGCGATGCAGGACAGCAAGGCGTTCGTTCAGGCCGGCGCCGGGATCGTCGCGGATTCCGATCCGTCGGCTGAGTATCAGGAGACCCGGGACAAGGCATCGGCGTTGATCCGTGCGCTTGAAATGGCGCAGAGCGGCCGCGGTCCGCGCGGGGTCGGCTAAGTCATTAGAACATCATGCTGCTGGTCATCGACAACTACGATTCGTTCACGTACAACCTTGTCCAGTACTTGGGTGAGTTGGGCGCCACGCTTACGGTACGGCGCAACGACGAGATCACGGTTGACGGCGTGCAGGCGCTGGCCCCCGAACGAATCGTAGTCTCGCCGGGGCCAGGTCGACCGGAGGATGCCGGCGCCACGGTCGAGATCATCCGGCGCTGCGGCGCATCGATTCCGATTCTGGGTGTCTGTCTCGGACACCAAGCGATCGGCTACGCCTTCGGCGCGACCATTGCGCCTGCGCCAGCCCTGCTGCACGGCAAGAGCTCAGATGTGGAGCACGACGGACGCGGCGTGTTCCGCGGGCTGGCCAACCCGGTTCGCGTGGGACGCTATCACTCATTGGCGATTGCGCCGGAGCCGTGGCCGGCCGAGCTGGAGGTAGGTGCCCGGACCGTGGACGGGACCACGATCATGGGAGTACGCCATCTCACGTACCCCGTTCACGGCGTGCAGTTTCATCCAGAGAGCGTCCTGACGGACGTCGGACACAGCCTGCTGAAGAACTTCTTGGAGCTCTGATGTTCGCGCAGCTCATCGAGAAACTCCATCGCCGAGAAGACCTGACCGAGGCGGAAGCGTCGGCCGCCATGGTCGAGATCATGGAGGGGCGGGCGGCCCCGGCGCAGATTGCCGGAATGCTGATAGCCCTGTCGATGAAGGGAGAGCGCCCAGCAGAGATCGTAGGCTTCGCCCGGACGATGCGAGAACGCTGTGTACGTCTCGCAGCGTCGTTCGATGATGTGTTCGACACCTGCGGAACGGGTGGCGACCGGCTGAACACCTTCAACGTCTCGTCCCTCAGCGCGTTGACGGTCGCGGCGAGTGGCGTGCGGGTTGCGAAGCACGGCAACCGGTCGGTTTCCAGTGCGTGCGGAAGCGCAGATCTCTTCGAAGCTTTTGGTATCGACATCTCTGCGTCACCCGCGGTTGTCGAGCGATGTCTCGACTCGGCGGGTATCGCGTTCTTCTTCGCCCCGACCTTCCACCCGTCGATGCGCCACGCGGGACCGACGCGCCGCGATCTTGGCGTGCGCACGGCGTTTAATCTTCTCGGGCCGCTGACGAATCCAGCCGGCGCGACACGGCAGATCGTCGGCGTGCCAAGACCCGAGCATACCGACCTGTTGGCTCGGGCGCTCGGCCGGCTCGGATCTGATCTCGCGTGGGTCGTGCATGGCGCGGAGGGGTTGGACGAGATCTCGATCACCGGATACACGAAGGTGTCCGAATGTCGGCGCGGTGTGCTACGGACCTTCTACCTTCACCCTTCTGATTTCGGCCTCGCACCGGCGTCCATCGATACGGTCCGCGTCTCCGGACTTGATGAGAGCCTCGCCGTGGCCAGGGCGGTCTTATCGGGCGAGGCTGGCCCGGCACGCGATTTCGTGCTCGCGAACGCCGGCGCGAGTCTGTTCGTCGCTGGACGGGCCGACTCGTTGGTCGAGGGCGTACGCGTGGCGGGTGCGGCGCTCGACGATGGTCGCGTCGAAGCAGTACTCGAGAGTCTGATCCGCAACTCGCGAGAGGGTGACCCGTCATGACGAGCTCGGTTGGCGTCGGGCCTACGGGATCGGGGCCGGCGACGGATCTGCTTGCTGCGATCGTCGAGGCGACGCGCCATGCCGTGGGCTGCCGCGAGCGTGGGCAGCCATTCGCAGATCTGGAGCGCCAGGCCCGCGAGCGGGCGCCCGACGGCGAGGCCTTTCGCGACGCCCTCGTGACGTCCGCGGGGGCGCGAGTGATCGCGGAGTGCAAACGGCGATCGCCCTCGCGCGGTGTGCTTCGACCGCGGTACGCCGCGGACGAGATCGCACGTTCGTATCAGGCTGGCGGCGCAGCGGCGATTTCTGTTCTCACCGAGCCCGCGTTCTTTGACGGGAGCATGGACGACCTCACCCGCGTACGCGAGGTCGTGACGTTGCCGCTCCTTCGCAAGGACTTTGTAGTAACTGAGTACCAGGTCGTTGAGGCGCGGGCGATCGGCGCGGACGCAGTGCTCCTCATCGCGGCCGCACTCGATCGTGCGGCGATTCGCAGGCTGCTGAATCTGGCCCACGCGCTGGATCTGGCGGCGTTGGTCGAAGTGCATGCCGAATCGGAGCTCGTCGATGCGATCGAAAGCGGTGCCGACATCGTCGGCGTCAACAATCGCAACCTTCGCACGCTGGAGGTCGACCTCGATGCGTCGTTCTCGTTGGTTGAGCAGATTCCCGACGGTGTCGTCGCGGTTGCGGAGAGCGGATTGCGGACGAGCCAAGACCTGAGTGAGCTGAGCAAGGCCGGGTATGACGCCTTCCTGATCGGCGAGTCGTTGATGACCCAACCGGATCCCGGGGATGCCTTGCGTGCGATGTTGGAAGAGACGGGTAGTCAGGTGCGGCCGACTCGCGCGGAGTTGTCGTGATGGTCCGCGTGAAGGTATGTGGGATGACGAGGGTGGAGGACGCACAGCTCGCCTGTGAGCTCGGGACGTCCGCCGTTGGATTCGTGTTCTGGGAGCAGAGCCCCCGGTGCATCGAACCGACCCGTGCCCGCGAGATCGCCGCTACGCTTCCGTCGCAGGTGATCTCGGTGGGGGTGTTCGTCAACCCGTCGGAGGCGGAAGTGCGATCCATCGCCGACAGCGTGGGGCTCGGAGCGATTCAACTCCATGGCGACGAGACGGTCGATTTGTGCGAGCGGTTGCCGTATCCCGTCATCAAGGCGGTTCCACTCAAGGATGCCGAGAGCGTTGAGGCGGCGTGGCGGCTTCCAGATGCCGTCACGGTGTTGCTGGACGTGCATGATCCGGTGAACCGCGGGGGCACCGGGCAGCCTGTCGATTGGACACTTGCCGCGCAAGTGGCGGGTCGGCGCCGCGTGTTTCTTGCCGGCGGTTTGACTCCCGCGAACGTGGTGGGCGCGGTCAGTGCCGTGCGTCCGTACGGGGTCGATGTGTCCTCCGGCCTTGAGACATCGCCCGGAGTCAAGAACCCTGAGGCCGTGCGCGCGTTCTTTCGGGCGGTACAGACAATGGAGGAGAACCGATGACGCCAGGAGGGTGGCGGTGACGGTACCGGTGTTTGGACGGCGCGACCCAGATGCGCGCGGGTACTTCGGTGCGTACGGGGGGCGATTCGTCCCGGAGACGTTGGTTGAGCCGGTCGAGCAACTAGAGCGTGCGTATCGCGAGGTGCGAGCAGACCCGGCCTTCGCGGCAGAGCTCGAGGATTTCCTCACGCACTACGTCGGCCGCGAGACTCCGTTGTACGAGGCCCGGCGGCTCGCGGACGATGCGGGCGGCGCACGCATCTTCCTGAAGCGGGAGGATCTTGCTCATACCGGGGCGCACAAGATCAACAACGCGCTCGGGCAGGGTCTTCTGGCGCAGCGCATGGGGAAGCGTCGCGTGGTGGCCGAGACGGGCGCCGGCCAGCACGGCGTGGCGACCGCCACGGTGTGTGCACGGCTGGGACTCGCGTGTGACGTGTACATGGGCACGGAGGACATGCGCCGCCAGGCCCCGAACGTCGTGCGCATGGAACTGCTGGGCGCCACGGTGAAAGGCGTCGACGCCGGAAGCCAGACTCTGAAGGACGCGATCAACGAGGCGATGCGCGACTGGGTGACGAATGTCCAGGACACGTACTACCTGCTGGGATCGGTGCTTGGGCCACATCCGTATCCGCTGATGGTTCGTGAGTTCCAGTCGGTAATCGGCCAGGAGGCGCGGCGACAAGTGCTCGACGCCGTTGGGCGGCTACCCGACGCGGTCGTGGCCTGTGTGGGCGGCGGGAGCAATGCGCTCGGGCTATTTGACGGATTCGTCGACGACGAGGCCGTTCGCCTGATCGGAGTCGAGGCTGGAGGCGAAGCCCTCGTTGCCGGAAAGCATGCCGCACGATTCGCCACGGGCACGGCTGGCGTCCTGCAAGGCACGCGAAGTTTTGTCCTGCAGGACATCAACGGGAATATCGAGCCAACTCACTCGATTTCCGCGGGCCTCGACTATGCGGCCGTCGGTCCCGAGCACGCATGGCTCCGCGACCTCGGCCGATCCGAGTACACGAACGTGTCCGATACTGAGGCGTTGGATGCGTTCCGCGCACTCGCTCGTCTCGAGGGGATTCTTCCGGCGCTGGAGTCGGCGCACGCTCTGGCCTACGCCCGCCGGCTGGCACACGAGTTGGGGCCGGAGAAGATCATATTGATCAACTTGTCGGGGCGCGGCGACAAGGATGTCGCGACGGTGGAAGAGCAGGGAGGGTTCGGAGGTGCCGATGTCGCGGATCGTTGAGACGTTCGAGCGACTCCGGTCTGAGTCCCGCACCGGTCTGGTGACGTACGTGACCGCCGGTGATCCGGACGAGGCGCGCTCCGAAGTTATTCTGCGAACACTGGACCGATCCGGCGCGGATGTGCTGGAGGTCGGGATTCCGTTTTCCGACCCGCTTGCCGATGGTCCGGCCATTCAGCGCGCAACCGAGCGCGCGCTGCAGGGTGGGACGACGCTCGTGTCGAGCCTTGACCTCATCGGGCGCGTGAGACCCACGATCGTGGCGCCAATCGTACTGTTTACGTATGCTAACCCGTTGCTGGCCATGGGAATGCAGCGTTTCATGCAGCGTGCTGCTGAGGTTGGAGTTGATGGGGTGCTGGTGCTGGATCTACCGATCGAGGAGGCTGGCGAGCTCCGCGACGCGGCGGTGGCCGTGGACATCGCCCCAGTCTTCCTGCTGAGCCCGACGACGACCGAGCCTAGAATCCGGCTCGCTGCACAGCTGGGAAAGGGCTTTCTGTACGCCATCTCGAGGTTGGGGGTGACAGGGGAGAGGGATACGATCGCAGATGGCGCTCGATACATGGTGGACCGCATACGACAGGTAACTGACATGCCGATCGCGCTGGGGTTCGGCATCTCACGTCCCGAACATGTCGCGGAAGTCGAGCGTTGGGCGGACGCCGCGGTGGTTGGCAGCGGGCTGGTCAACACGATCGCCAAGGTCAGTCAGGGCGAGAATCTCGCGGACGAGGTGAGCGCGTACGTCCGGTGGCTCAAGAGTGGCCTAACCGAGCGAGGTCGAGACGGTTCAGAGAGCGTCCAAGGCCTAGGATGAGCGACAAGGTGCCGCAAGACCTCGTCGACCGGATGGCGGAACTACGTGACCAGATCGATGCGCTTGACGAACGTATCGTGCAATTGCTTAACGATCGTGCGCGATGCGCGCTCGAGGTCGGGACGCTGAAGGAGTCGGCGGGGCTGGAGATCTATCAGCCGGAGCGAGAGATCGCCGTGCTCGAACACGCACGCCGGATCAATGGAGGCCCACTGGAGGGAAGTGCGGTTACGCGTCTGTTCGAGCGAATAATCGACGAGAACCGCCGGCTGGAGCGAGGCGGAGACACTCGGAAGCGAGACGACGATCCGGAGTGAGTGAGACTTCGGTGAAGATGGAGGCAGCGGCATGGTCATAGTCATGACAGAACGCGCGTCCGAAGACCAGATTCAGCATGTGATCGCCACGCTGGTCGAGAAGGGCTTTGACATACATCGGTCAACCGGAGCGTTGAAGACCGTACTGGGCGCGGTGGGCGGCAAACGGGAATTCGACACACGTCTCATCGAAGTCATGGACGGCGTCCATGAGGTGTTGCGAATTACCGAGCCGTACAAGCTAGCCAGCCGGACGTTCAAGCCAGAGAAGACGATCGTCTCGCTTGGTGACCTGCGGATCGGCGGTGATGAAGTGATCGTCATCGCCGGGCCCTGCTCAGCCGAAACCGAGGAGCAGGTCGAGGCCGCCGCAGCGGCGGTCAGCAAGGCCGGCGCGAAAATGCTGCGCGGCGGGGCGTTTAAGCCTAGGAGCTCTCCGTACAGCTTCCAGGGACTCGGGGAAGAGGGGCTACGGCTCCTTCGTGAAGCGGCTGATCGACACAACCTCAAGCTCGTATCCGAAGTAATGGACTTGAGTCAGATCGAGATGATGCTGAAGTACGTCGACATGTTGCAGGTCGGCGCGCGGAACATGCAGAACTTCACGCTGCTGCGTGAACTCGGCAAGACGCGGACGCCGATTCTGCTGAAGCGCGGGATTTCCGCCACAATCGAGGAATGGCTGTTGTCCGCGGAGTATGTGTTGTCCGGTGGCAATCCCGACGTCGTGCTGTGCGAGCGAGGCATTCGGACGTTCGAGAACTACACGCGCAACACCTTGGACATTTCTGCCATTCCGGTGATTCACAAACTCAGTCACCTGCCTATCGTGGCCGATCCCAGCCACGGTATTGGCATTCGCGACAAGGTCGCACCGATGGCGCGCGCTGCGGTTGCGGCGGGAGCGGATGGCTTGATCATCGAGGTGCATCCAGACCCGGACCACGCGCTGAGCGATGGCGCGCAGTCGCTGTTTCCGACGCAGTTCGAGCGGCTGATGTCGGAAGTGCGAATCATCGCTCCGGCGATCGGCCGTAGCGTGTGCGTTGAGCCCATTCCACGGCGTGGGTGGGGAACCTAGGTCGCAGTAGCCCTGAAGATGTCAGAGATCAGTCGCCAGCTGCCGGTCATCCAACCGGGCGAGGACTCGAGTCCGCCGATCTTCGACAAGGTCGCGGTTGTCGGACTGGGCCTGATCGGCGGTTCGATCGCACTGGCGGTTAGGCAACTGTGGCCACGCAGCCTGGTCATCGGAGTCGACAACAAAGACGTCCTCGAACGTGCGATGGTGCACCATGCCATCGACGTTGCTGCCGACGACCTGGTCGTCATGGCTGACGCGGAACTTGTCGTGCTGGCCGCACCAGTCAGACAGAACATCGAGCTTCTGGCGCAGCTCGAGGAGCACGTGACGGGTCAGGCTGTCGTCACCGACGTGGGCAGCACCAAGCGTGAAATCGCCGAACGGGCCCGCGCACTTCCGCAGCGGCTGACCTTCGTTGGCGGGCACCCACTTGGTGGTGCACCGAGAAGTGGCATCGACTACGCTCGCGCCGATCTATTCAAGGGCCGCCCGTGGCTGTTCACGCCGACGGATGATACGACGGGGTCGGCGCTCGAACGCTTGGACTCGTTTGTGCGTGCGCTGGGTGCCGAACCACATGTGATGTCACCGGTCGAACACGACCGTCTCCTGGCCTACCTGTCGCATATGCCGCAGCTGGTCGCCTCGTCGCTGATGCACGTCGTGGGTGAATCGGCGGGTGCGAAGGGGTTGGCTCTGAGTGGACGTGGGCTTGCCGACACGACGCGTCTTGCGTCAAGTCCAGCCACGATTTGGCGGGACATCTGTTCGACGAACAGTGATGAACTCAGAGTGGCGCTCGACGCCTTGATTGCTGAGCTCGAATCGCTCAGAGATAGTCTCGACGAGGACGTCGAGATTGACCGCGTCTTCGATTCAGCGGTCACATGGCGGACGGCGCTTGCAAAGATCATGGACAAGCGGAAGCGTCAGTAGGCGGCTCGAATCCGAGTTCGCGTGAAGCATGCCACCGATCCTGGAGATCCGAGCAAGCGCGCTCGAGGCGGCCCTCGACCACGCCCTTCAGCAATTTCCCATCGAGTGTTGTGGGCTCTTGGTGGGGGCGACCCACAGGATCGAGCGGATCGTCCGCGCCCGCAACACGCTAGCGAGTCCAACCCGCTATCAGATACACCCAGCCGACCATTTTGCAGCGATTCACGGCGCAAGGACCGACGGACTCAAGGTCGTGGGCGCTTACCATTCGCACCCGACAGGACCACCGCTTCCCTCGGCGGCCGATGTGGCCGAGGCGACCTATGATGACTATGCGTACCTTATCGTGAGTCCGAAGAGCGACGAGCGTTTCGGTGCGTTCCGGTTGGCGACGGAACGCGTCGAGCGCATAGATCTGAAGGTGATCTAGAACCCGCCCCGGACCTGGAGTATGGCCTTGGCCGTCGCAACCACTTTGTCGCGTTGCTTGAGGCGCACGCGGACGTCGTACCGGCCACCGATATCAAAGGTGTGTCGCGTCGTGTAGCGTCGCTGGATCCGACTCACGCCGGGCTCATAGGGATCGCAGTCAGGTGTTGACTCGGACCGCGTATCATCGTCCCAATCCCATTCTACGGTCACGCAGTACAGGTCGCGATAATCGTCGTCGCCACCACGTAGCTCGGCGACGAAGAGGATGTTGGCCGGAACGAACGCGATCGTCGGGTTAGCGCGGAGACGTAGCTTGGGCTCCTCCGGTTCGTTGGCGGCGAGATGATTGGGCAGCACCACCAGCAACCCCACCACGCCTAGCGTACTGAGCATCCGGACTACACGGAGACCGCGGGAACCAGGGAATGCACTCATGAGCAACCTCTGCCTCCATAGTAACCCGCCCGGACGGCCGCGCCAAAACCGAAGATCGAGCGCGCACGTATAATCTGCCGCATGATTCATCCAGTATCCCCCCCCAAAGTTCGGGTCATGTCGATCGACCCGTCGCAGGTCGACACGGAGCTCCTCGTTGTGCCGGTGTTCGGGGACGGCGACACGCTGTCGGATATGCCGCAAATCGATGCGGCGGTCGGTGGGCAGATCGCCGACGCTCGCGCGCGAGCAGAGTTCCGAGCGACGGCGCGCTCGGTGTTCGTCACGCCGATCACGGCGGAGGGCTGGCGCCCAGTCCGGGTGGCGCTGGTTGGTGTCGATCCCGCCAAGGGTGAGCTGAGTAGCCAGCTGCGCACGGCAATTGCGCGTGCGGCGGGCGAGGCGCGCCGTCGGCGTGTGGAGCGCATCGCGATCGTGCTTCGTGGGGAGGTGTCGGCCGCTGAGGCAGCTCAAGTCTCGGCCGAGGGGCTGATGCTCGGCGGTTTCGACGACCGCCGGTACAAGGCGCCAACCGACGATGCACCCGCGCCGACCGCGATCCGTGAGGCGGTCATCCTCGCGGGGGCTGATCACGAAGCGGTAGCCGCAACCGGCGCCGCGAAGGGCGCCGTTCTTGGCGAGTCTTCCAACCTGGCCCGGGAGTTGGCAAACGAGCCGGCCAACGTTCTGACCCCCGCGACGTTTGCCGACCGCACGCTGGCCATGGTGGGCGAGCTGGGCGTTGAGGTGGAAGTCTTGGAGGAAGATGCCATTCGCGGACTTGGAATGGGGCTGCTGCTCGGCGTGGCGCAAGGAAGCACCGAGCCACCCCGTCTCGTGGTTATGCGGCACACCCCATCCGAGGCGCCGACCGATCGGGTCCTTGGGTTCGTAGGCAAGGGGGTCACATTCGATTCGGGTGGGATCTCGATCAAGCCGGCGGACGGAATGGACCTGATGAAACGAGATATGTCTGGCGGGGCTGCGGTGGTAGGGGCGATGCGCGCTGTCGCTGCGCTTCAACTACCGGTGCGTGTCATCGGCCTCGTCCCCATGACCGAGAACATGCCAGGCGGACGCGCCATCAAGCCGGGTGACATCTTGACCGGTGCGAGCGGGAAGACGGTTGAGGTGCTCAATACGGATGCCGAGGGGCGTCTGATACTCGCCGATGCGCTGTGGTACGCGCAGCAGCTGGGCGCCACGCACGTGGTTGATGTCGCGACGCTGACCGGTTCGTGCGTGGTGGCGCTTGGGAACGCTGCGAGCGGGCTGTTTGGGGAGCCCGCGGAATGGGCGGAGCAGGTGCGCGCCGCAGGACAGCAGGCGGGTGAACGGTTGTGGCCCATGCCGCTCTTCGACGACTACCGTGAGCAGTTGCGGTCTGAAATGGCCGATCTTGCCAACGTTGGTGGTCGCCCGGGCGGTGCCTGCACCGCGGCGATGTTCCTGCGAGCCTTTGCGGAGAACGTAGCGTGGGCGCACGTCGACATCGCCGGAACGGCGTGGTCGGAAAAGGAACACGGTCATCTCGTGAAGGGGGCCACCGGGGTCATGGTGAGGACGCTCGCCGAGTTGGCGTGTCGGAGCGCGACCTGGTAGGCTCGGTACGCTAGGAGTGGGCGCTCATGTTGGGACAGCCGCTGACGGTTTATGAGACCGTTCAGACGTCGACACCGCAGACGACGATTACCGATGTCCTGCTCGGCGCCCTCTGGGTCGTCGCGGGACTGGCGTTAGTCGCGCTCGTGCTCGGGCTGGCTTGCGCTGGTGTTCTTATTGCGGTGCGACAAGTGCGCGGGGCCAACCGAGCCTCCGACCCTAGCGACATGACTCGGCTGGGGCTCAACTCGTCCTCCAAGCCTTCGGCCGGCTGACGTCCTTGTTTCGACGCGGCAGTCGCCTTGCCAGTCGAACGTCAGCGCCGGACCCCTCCAGTCAGATGGTTATGCCAGCCCCTCTAGAGGTCGTTGTTTGCAACAGCGATAATTGGCTGAGTTCCAAGTGATTGCTGGTAGCGCACGATTCCCTCGAGCAGGGCATCGGCGATGTGATCGCGGTACTCCTCGGACGAGAGAAGCTCGGCATCCTGAGTATTGGTGAGGAACGCAACCTCCGAGAGCACACTCGGCATCCTGGCGCCGATGAGGACGACGAACGGTGCCTGCTTGACCCCGAGGTCGGGCAAGTCGGGATCAATCGGACGAAGACGTTGCACCAACGCTTCCTGTACGTCCTGAGCGAAGTCCCGAGACTCTTCAACCTTGCTGTTTGTCGCAATCGCCTCGACGAGGGTCTCGAGGTGCCGCATGGTGGCATCGCCCGTGCTGTTCTCGCGTGCCGCGACCGCCTCGCCGTCTGGGTCAGTCGTGAGATTGAGGAAATACGTTTCAACGCCGCGCGCCTTGTGGTTGGCGCTGGCATTCGCGTGAATCGATAGAAAGAGGTCCGCACCAACGCGGTTGGCCAGCGCGGTGCGTTCCTCGAGCGAGAGGTACGCATCATCGCGACGTGTGAGAATGACCTCGAGGTCCGGCAGCGCGGTTGCGAGGCGCTGCTGCAGGCGCAGCGCGATATCCAGCACCAGGTCGGCCTCGTTCAACCCCTCCCGGCGGGCGCCCGGGTCGCGTCCGCCGTGACCCGGATCGATCACGATTCTTGCCACCCCAAGCCCCAGCTGTCGCGCGACTGAGAAGACTCTGTTGGACGTCGTTGAGGGCTCAGCCGAACGGTCCGACCATGGAATTGGCAACAGTTCGCGGGAGGTAATCACCTCGGCCTCCAGGATCGACGCCATCGCCGGAAGAGGGTCGACACGAGTGCCCAGTTCCGGAAGTGGGACGAGATACGGCTCGGCGCGGAGCTGATGCTCCGCCACCTGGGTGGCGCTTCGCAGGCAGTCGATGACAACACGGAACGGGTCGTACAGCGTGAAGGACCGGCAGTCTATCGTTGCGCTGTCTCGCAAGTCGAGAACGACGCGGGTGACCTGATTCGGATGTCGACCCAGGCGAACCTGGGCGATGACGGGGTCACCATCGAAGGCCACGGTCGTGTTGCGGTACGGCCGGGAGGCCTCGGTGCCTCGAAAGTCGAAGAACAGACGCGCCGGGTTGTCGAGCTGTTCCGAGACGAAGCTCACCTCGCGGTCGAACGACACCATCACGCGGGAGCCGCTCTCGAGCGGCTGGCGGCGAATGTCGTTGAGCGAAGCGATAGCGGTCAGCGCGTCGAGTTGCTCCAGGCGTTCGGCGACACGGCCGGCGAACGCGCTGCTGGGGTGCTGACGTTGCAGGTCGTGGAGCAGCCGCAAGCTGGTTTCGAAGTCCTTGGATTGACGGTAGAGGTTGTAGACCTCGATCGCCAGGCCCGCGCCCTGCCACAGCGAGTGGTCGCGGAGATCGCTGCGGGGGTATCGCCGAGCAATCGTCTCATAGCCGGAGATGACCGTCCGGAGCTCTTCCAATGTCGCGTCAGTGCCCGGGATCCGAAGCCCGTGCTCGCGCGCCAACGTTGCCGCGTAGACAGCACGCGCGAGATCATCAGCGGCCTGAATGGGTGAGGCGAGGAACACGGCAAGTAGAACGACGACACCAAGTCCTCGCCCCACGTGACGGCTTCGGGACAGTGCGGTTGGTCGGTTCATGACGACATCCTGATTGTTGCGTGCTCGCTCTTCATATCGTCCGCCACGGACAGGAACGTTATCGCGGCTGCAGATCCACCTCTTCGAAGTAGTCGGGCTTGACGAGGACCTCGCGCGGCTTGCCCGTCGTCCCGGATGACACAAGTCCATCGGCTTCCATCATGTCGACGAGTCGTGCGGCGCGGCTAAACCCGATGCGGAGGCGTCGCTGCAGATACGAAATCGATGCTTGCCCACTCGAGACGACGATCCTCGACGCTTGGTCGTACAGATCGTCGCGCTCGAACTCGACCGCGTCGGGGGCCTTGTCGTCGGCGGTAATGGTTTCGTCGTAACCGGGTTTTCCCTGCTTGCGCAGAAAACTCGCGACGCGTGCCGTTTCCTGCTCCGAAATGTAAGGGCCATGCAGTCGAATGGCCCGGGCCGACGCAGGGGGCAAATAGAGCATGTCGCCCTTACCGAGCAGCTGCTCGGCGCCGTTCGAGTCGAGGATCGTTCGTGAATCGACCTTTGACGAGACGCGGAACGCGATACGAGAGGGAAGATTGGCCTTAATGAGGCCGGTGATCACATCGACGGACGGACGTTGCGTCGCGAGAATCAGGTGGATGCCGACGGCACGGGCCATCTGAGCTAAACGCGCAATCGACTCCTCGACGTCGCCGCCAGCAACCATCATGAGGTCGGCGAGCTCGTCGATTGCGAGCACCACGTAGGGCAAGGGGCGCGGCGTCTCGTCGTCTGCGCCGTCGCCACTCTCGGTTGCAGACTTCTTGCGCGGTTGTTCACTGAGGAACGCGGCGATGTTGCGATTGTATTGTTCGATGTTTCGAACGCCCTCAGCTGCCAGCTGCTTGTAGCGCTCTTCCATTTCGTGCACGGCCCACCGCAGCGCATTCGCCGCCTTCTTGGGGTCGACAACGACCGGCGTCAAAAGATGCGGGATGTCCTCGTACATGCCGAGCTCCAGCCGCTTGGGGTCGATCAAAATCAGCCGGACATCATCTGGCGTCGCGCGATAGAGGATGCTCGTGAGCATCGTGTTCATCGCGACGGATTTTCCGGTTCCCGTCGCACCGGCTATCAACAGATGGGGCATCTTGGCGAGGTCGCTCATGAGCGCTTCGCCGTGAATCGTCTTGCCGAGAGCCAGCGTGAGCTTTGACGTAGACCGCCGATAAAGCTCGGATTCCAGGAGCTCGCGAAGCGAGATCTCATCTCGAACCTGGTTCGGAATCTGGATACCAACGGTGGACTTGCCGGGAATCCTTTCGATCAGCACCGACTCGGCTTGCATGGCCAAGCAGAGATCGTCGGCGAGACCGGTGACCCTGCTGTACTTGATACCCGCGTCCGGCTTGAACTCGAAGGTCGTGACGACAGGACCGGGATGAATCTGAACGACAGATCCCTCGACAGCGAACTCGCGACACTTCTCCTCTAGGAGCTTGGCATGCTGCATGAGCAGCCGTTCGTCGAACTTCTGAACGGCCTTGGGCGAATCCAGCAACGCTGCCGGGGGCAGTGTGAACGCGCCGCGGCGGCGCTCAGCCGGAGCGCGAACCGCAAGGTCGGGCAAGGGCAGCTGTGGCGTGTTCGTTGGTTTGACGGCTGCGGCCGATGCACCGGTCTTGGCCAGAGTGCGTGACTTGGACTTGGTCGTGGCGCGCTCGCGCGGCTTTGGCGCGGCCTTCGCTCGCGTGCGCTTGAGCACCTCCTCGCGGTCCACCACCGAGCCGGTCCGTTGCAGGTGCTTACGCAAGACGCCCTGGCGCTGTCGTTCTCGCCGCTGACGTGCCCACCACTTGCGTCCCTTGTCGATGAGTCGGACAGACCAGACTCGGACGTGGCCGCCGATCCGTCCAAAGAATCGTCCGAACGAGAACTGGGTCGACAAGATGACCGACAGAAAGAGCAGCGTGAGAATGATGATGATTGACCCGGTGCGGTTGAGATACTGGGCGAGTGTCGTCGCGAACCACTCGCCGAGGAAGCCGCCGGCGCGAAACGTCTTTCCGGAAACGTCGAGCTGACCAAACGCCAGGCTCAGGAACGCGGCCGTACATCCGAACATCAGGAAAAGCCCGGTCAGCTTCGTGTAGGCAGCGTCGATTGGGCGGCACCAGAAGTAATGCCACCCAAGGACGACGAGCAGAAGGGGCACGAGGAACGACCCGTACCCGAACACCTGGTACGAAACCTCGGCGAGGAACGCGCCAACCTGCCCCACGAAGTTCGTGGGTGGCACTCGGCCGCCGGTGTTGAAGTACCACACGGCGTCGGCGGCATCGAACGTGGCCAGGGCGATGAGCCAGACAAGCGCGAGGGCGAACAGCGCAACACCCACGAACTCGCTCACTCGGTGCGACACCGCAGAACTTGCCATCTAAATCTCCATCACCACCGGCAGGACGAGCGGACGCCGGCCCAAGCGCTTGCGCAGGAACCGCTGGAGCTCAATTCGGATCTGTTCCTGCACGACGTCATGATCGGTTCGTTCGTCCCGACTGCACGATTGCACGAGGGTGTCGATGACTTGCGGAATCTCGTCGAGAAGGGCCGCGGTCGAGGCGTCTGTAGGGAAGCCTCGGGTGATGACCTCGGGCTCACCGACGATCTCCCCGTCATGCCGGTTGATCGCGACGACCAGGACGACAACGCCGTCGCCCGCGAGATGCCGGCGATCTCGAAGCACCTCGTCGGCAACTTCGCCTGTTCGCGTGCCGTCGATGAGGATTCGGCCGGTGGGGACGGGTTCTCCCTGCCACGCCTCGGAGCCGTCGAAGCACAGCCGCTCGCCGTTTTCGATGAGCATGATCTTTGTTTGGCCGTCGGTGACGGCTTCCGCGACCCGCGCATGTCGCGCGAGATACCTGTACTCTCCATGTATCGGCACGAAATAGCGCGGTCTGACCAGCGAAAGCATCATTTTTAGCTCTTCGACCGCTCCGTGGCCGGAAACATGGACCGGCTTGTCGTCCTCGTGGACGATCTGAGCGCCCCGCCGTGCGATGTGGTCCATCAGCCGTCCAATGGCACGTCGGTTGCCCGGGATTGCCCGAGCGGAAAAGACGACCACGTCGCCGGCCCCGAGCGACACGTGCCGATGCTGATCAACGGCAATTCGCGACAACGCCGCTAGCGGCTCGCCCTGCGAACCGGTCACGACGCACAGCACCTGGCTAGGCGGGAGGCGGCCGACGTCGGATTCCGGAATCTGGAGACCAGGCGGAATGACGAGGTAGCCGAGTCGTTGGGCGATCTCGGCGGTCTGCCGGATGCCGCGGCCGACCAGCGCGACCCGCCGATTGAACCGCAAGGCCAGGTTGATCAGCAGTTGCAGCCGATGCACGCTGGACGCGAACGCGGTCACGACAAGCTTGCCGTCGGTGCTGGAGAAGATCTCCTCAAAGGCCTCCACGACGTCGCGCTCCGAGCCGCTGACGCCACGTCGCTCGACGTTGGTCGAATCGCCGAACAGTGCCGTCACGCCCGCCCGCCCGAGCTCCGCAAGCCGCTGAACGTCAACGGAGACGCCATCGGGAGGCGTCTGGTCAAATTTGTAGTCGCCGGTGTGGATGAACGTGCCGGCCGGACCGTGAATGGCCACGGCGGTGCAGCCCGGAATGCTGTGTGCGACCGGCAAGAACTCGACCTGCATGGGATCAACGGCGACGGTGTCGCCAGGCTCGACGACCGTCAGGCGGTCTTCCGAGTCGATGCCGTGCTCGTCGAGCTTGGGTTCGAGCAGTCCGAGCGTGAGCGCCGTGCCGTACACCGGTCCATCGAGGAGATCCCACACGTATGGCACACCTCCGATGTGATCTTCGTGTCCATGAGTGAGGACCAACGCAGAGAGGCGCTGCCCAGACTGCCTGAGGTGGCTGAGATCGGGCACGATCAAATCGACACCAAAGCTGTCTGGGCCGGGAAACATGACGCCGGCATCGACAAAAAGGGATGTGCCCTCGCTGGAGACAGCCATCGTGTTCATGCCGAACTCGCCGAGACCGCCGAGCGGCACAACTTCGACGGTTCCCGCCTGGACGTTACGCATAGTTCAGGTCGTTCGCTACTCGCGGATCGACAGAGCCGATTCCGACCGGGCGGGGTCCCGGGTCCTCAGTAGCAAGCGGCTGGGAGGCGCCTGCGCGGGAAGGAAAACCGCGGAATTATAGCACAGCTCAACGCGACGCTTCAGCCAAAACCTTAGACAGCTCAGCAAGTTCCGCCAATCCAAGTTCGGCCGGGCGACACCGAGGATCGATACCGGCCAGCGCGATGATCCGTTCGGCCGGGACGGACGTGAGTTGGGAGACGACGGGGCGGAGCGCGTTGATGACCTGCTTGCGACGCTGCGTGAACATCGCACGGACGACCTGGTCGAGGACGTCCGGATCATTGACGACAACGGGCGCAGGTCGGAAACGGAGTCGCACTAGCGCAGAACGCACGGCCGGCATCGGACGGAACGCTCCAGGCGGGAGTGCGAGGACTTGTGCCCGGTCAGCGTGGAGAGCGGCACTCACCGCCAACGGTCCCCAGTGGCGGGTCCCGGCCACGCCGGTCACGCGATCAGCGACTTCTCGCTGCAGCATCACCGTTGCGTCGAGGAGACGCTGCCCGAAACCGCTGGCGTCTAGAAGCCTGAGTACGATTGCAGACCCGACGTTGTACGGGAGGTTCCCGGCAACCCGTATGCCTGGGCCGGAAAGTGCGGCGACGCGGTTTAGGTCAAGGGCTAGGAAGTCGGCTTCGAGGACCGTCACGTTGCTCGGCATCTCGCGCCGCAGGGTTGCCACCAGCTCGCGGTCGATCTCGACGGCAACGACGCGCGCCGCGCGCGCCGCCAGTTGCCTGGTCAGCGCGCCTCGACCGGGACCCACCTCCAAGAAGGTCTCGTCCGGCTTGGGTGCGACGATGTCGACGACCCGATCGACCCACGCCGATTCGAGGAAGTGCTGTGCGAAGCGCCGCTTGGCTCGGATGACCACGCCAGATCAGCGACACTGAGCGGCCTTAGGCCGCTGACGGGCGGACAGCGCGAACTCGCGACGCCCGGGGCAATCGGCCCGGGCCGCGCAACGATCGCAGAGCGGCTTTGGTTTACAGACCCGTCGGCCGTGGAGGATGAGCGTATCCGAGACGCGCGTCCACGTGTCGGGTGGCACCGAGGCGCATAGCTGGCGCTCAACCAGTTCCGGATCGTCGCCGCGCGCAATGCCGAGGCGGTTCGAGACGCGCAGGACGTGCCGGTCCACGGGGAATCCGGGAACGCCCAGCGCATGCCCAAGGACCACATTGGCGGTCTTACGCCCCACTCCTGGCAGCTTGACGAGGTCCTCCATCTGACTCGGGACGTCTCCGGCGTGCGACTCGGTCACCGCACACGCCATACCGAGTAGCGACCGGGCCTTCGAGCGAAAGAAGCCGGTCGATTTGATACGTCGCTCGAGATCTGATGTCGCGGCGCGGGAGAGTGATGTGGCATCCGGGTAGCGGGAAAAGAGACCAGGAGTGACGGCGTTGACGCGTTCGTCCGTGCACTGCGCGGACAAGATCGTCGCGACTAGTAGCTCGTACGCGTTGGTAAAGCGAAGTTCCGTGTCGACGTCGGGGTGCTGACGTTGAAGGGCCTTCACGATGCGATCGACAACCGCTGCCGAACGAGGCGGCCTGACCCGCGCAGCTCGCTTCGACTTCGCCACAGCCGACCCAGCCTGCTCAGTGAATCGGACCCTTCGGGTCTGGTTTTGTGCTGGTCTGACCACCGCCTTGCAGCCCGATCTTTGGCGTGGCTTCGCCGAATGCCCGCAAATGGTCCTGCAGGGCTGAGATCAAGTTGGGTACGAACTGGATCGGCACCACGATCCGAGCGCGCACCGGTGCTCGCAGAACGTGATCGGTCTCAGCCTCGCGGACCTCTTGCTCAGACGGCGGCAGCACCTCGCAAAACGTCAGCGTGAAATCGAAGGGGGTGTGAGAGATCGCGCAGAAGTTCGCGTACGTCCGAGGCGCGTCGCTCGATTCGTCGGGTGCAATCGTGAAGTTGATCTGTTTGCGTTCGCTCATAGTCTCATCGTCCGTCGGTTACGTCGGGTCCTTTCTAATATCTTCTCATGACGGCGACCACGACGCCCTGGATTTGAACTTGACTCGCGTCGACGACGAGTGGCTTGAGCGCTTCGTTTGCTGGTTGAAGCTGTACGCGACCGTTGTCGCGATAGAACTTCTTAAGGGTGACATCCGCCCCGTGAAGGAGCGCGATGACCATTTCTCCGTTGTCGGCTGTCTTTCGGTCTTCGACGATGACGACGTCGCCGTCGCGGATTTGCTCGTCGATCATCGAGTCGCCGCGCACGCGGAGCGCGTAGGTGTCGGTGCGTCCTACGAGGTCTTCGGGTACGGCAACGGTCTCCGCGCTCACCACGGCTTCGATCGGGGCTCCCGCCGCCACATAGCCCAGCAGCGGGAGATCGATCGCGCGGGCTCCGCCTCTGGTCGGAACGATTTCCAGTGAGCGGCTCCGATTCCACGCGCGTTTGATGAAGCCCTTTTCTTGCAGATTGGTCAGGTGCTTGTGCACCGTGGCGAGAGACGACAGACCGAAGCGGCGTCCCACTTCCTCGAGGCTCGGCGCGTAGCCGTTGTGATCGATGAACTCGGTGAGGTAGTCGAGGATCTCCCGTTGGCGTTTGGTAAGCGGCTGCACGCGCCCTCCTCTGTTGCAGGCCACTATATGCAAACAAAAAGCGAAAATCAAACAGATGAAGTGACGGGCCTTCAGTAGCATAGGGTGGTGCGGATCTCGGTAGACCTGAAGCCAGCAGGATCACAACCCTTTGATGCGGTTGGCTTCGGTCTGAATATGACCGATCTGCTCGCGGTCGTCGATGGTCACCCAGCGCCCGGTTCCAAAGTTGCGATCGAGACCCTGCGCATTCGGCCGGGAGGGCAGGCGGCAACGGCGATGACGGCCGTTAGCCGGCTGGGGTGGTCTTCCCGGTACGTGGGTCGGTTTGGCGATGACGCAAATGGAAGCGCCGGTCGCAAGAGCCTGTCCCGTGCCGGCGTCGATGTGTCGGCATGTGAGACCGTGGTCGGAGCGACGAATGGAGTCTCGATCATTCTGGTCGACGCGAAGTCCGGGCAGCGGACCGTCATGTGGTCTCGACACCCGGGTCTCAGGTTGAGCGAAGGCGACGTGGACCGTGCCGCCGTGTGCGCGGGGAGAGTGCTCTTAGTCGACTGCCATGAAACCGCGGCCGCGACGGAGGCCGCCCACTATGCGAGGCAGGCGGGCATCCCGACACTCATTGACGTGGAACATGACCGACCGCAGATCGACCGACTGCTTCGGGAGATCGACGTGATTATCACAGCACAGGACTTCCCGATGCGACACACTGGGATTGGCGAACCTGGTGCGGCTCTCCGGGCATTGTACGAGGCATACCGGCCGGCGCTCGCGTGCGCGACGCTTGGTGCGGAAGGGAGCCTGGCCGTCGTCGGAGACACCGAAATCCGCACCCCCGGATTCTCGGTCGAAGCGGTTGACACGACTGGCGCCGGGGATGTGTTCAGAGGGGGATTCATCGCCGGATGGCTGCAGCGCGGCGAACGGGCAGACCTCGTCGACGTGTTGCGGTATGCCAACGCGGCGGCGGCGTTGAAGTGTCGGCGGCCGGGTACTCGAGAGGGGATTCCCGAAAGTGCAGAGGTTGACGCACTGCTGAAGTAAACCTTTTGCCGGCCTGGCCGGTCTTACGATATGACGGCGAAGGCGATGACAGCCGAATCAACAGTGAAGGCGGGCTGGAAACTGACGGAGACCGGCACCTCAGGTAAGCGAGACCGGTTGGCTGAGTGCGGCTACGCGACCGATGCCGCGCTTGTCACGGCCTGTCGGCGCGGAGAACCGGGTGCGTTCGACGCGCTCATGCACCGGCACCAGCGACATGTATATCAGGTGTGCTATCGGTTCGTGAGCAACCACGAAGACGCGAGCGATCTGACGCAGGACGTGTTCTTGCGTGTCCACCGCGGGCTGCGCCGCTTCAAGGGGGATGCGGCGCTCTCAACCTGGATCTACCGAATCGCTGTCAACGTCAGCTTGAATCATGTCGGTGCGAAGCGGCCGGTCATCGAAGACATGGAAATGGAGGCCCTCCACGACCGGCGCGCGGAGTCGCCCGTCGATCGCGTCGCGCGCGGCGAGCGATCGAATCGCATACGCGCCGCCATCGCGCGCCTTCCGGAGAAGCAGCGGGTGACGCTCATCCTTCGTGTCTATCAGGAGCTGACGCATCGCGAGATTGCGGACATCCTGGGCAAATCAGTGGGAGGCGTGAAGGCGAACTTCTTTCATGCGCTCGCCAGCCTGAAGAAACAGCTCGCGGATACGAAAGGCTCGAGTACATGAAGTCAGAGATCACGCGGACGCATCTGACCGAAGGCGAGATGGTCGACTTCGCGGAGGGCCGGCTTGCATCGGCTCGCGTGGCGCATGTGCACGAATGCGAGACGTGCCGAGAACAGGCCGCGGCACTTCGCGTGCTGCTGAGCGAGGTTAGCGACGTGACGGTGCCTGAGCCATCGCCGCTCTTCTGGTCGCATCAGGCCAAGCGAGTGGCCGAGGCCGTGACCCGCGATAGCGTTGGATCTCCACGGCCGTGGTGGCGCTGGAGGGGGCTCAGCCATGTCACGACCGCTGCGGCCACGGCGACGGTCGTGCTGGCTGTGGTCGTCGGTGTGTCGCTTCTCAGAGCGCCGGGAACCGAACCAACCGGCCCTCTCGAAACAGATGGCCTCGGCGTGAGCGCGCCCGATGCGAGCGCCATGACTGGCGACGGTCTCGGCGGCAGCGGTGCGGCGGACTGGACCCTGTTGCTGACCGTGGCCGAGTCGGTTGACTGGCGAGAGGCGGAAGCGGACCTCCTGGTCGTCGACCGGCAAACGGTTGAAGAGGCGGTCTTCGAGTTGTCCGACGATGAGCGGCGGACGTTCGTTCGGTTGCTCGAGGCCGAGCTGCAAGCGAGCAAAGGGCTATGAGGAGCGACGCGGCGACCTTGGGGCGGATCGCGATGCTTGCGCTGGGGCTTGTGTGTCTGCCGACGATCGCGAGTGGGCAGCCCAGCGACAATCTTGCGCGTCTATCCGGAGATCTGACGCCCGCCGAAGTGCAACAGCTGTTCGACGCTTTTGAGCTGGTGCGGGCGCAAGAGATGCTCGATTTGAGTGACGAGCAATACCCTCAGTTCGTCGTGATGCTCAAAAACCTCCAGGAGCACCGCCGTCGCGTTCAACAGCAGCGACAGCGTCTTCTGCGCGAGCTGCAGCGGCTCTCGACACGGGCGAACGCCGACGAAACGGCGCTCGAAGAGCGGTTGGCGACACTCAGTCAGCTCGAGCTCGATGCGGCGGCGGCCGGCCGTGAGGCGATGGCTGCCGTCGACGGTCTGCTGACCGTTCGCCAGCAGGCGCTATTCCGCATCTTCCAGCAAGCGATGGAACGTCGGCAAATCGAACTACTGTTCCGCGCCCGACGCAACCAGCCTCAGCGACGCCAGCAGGATACCCAGCCGCGCTGACGCCTTGGGTGCTTGCGGCCCTTCAGCGTGATCACTACACTGCGGGTGAGTCTCGATGATGGGAGGAGCGACGACGCGAGGTTTTAAGTTCGGCCTCTGGATGGGCTCCTGCCTCTTCCTAGCGACGGTCATGTTCGTGGCCCTTCCAACGACTCAGGACGCGAAGCCGGTCGAGGCCGTATCTGGCCTGCAGGAGAAGTTGAACGAGATTCTCCAGAACGCCGCCACAACGGAGCGTCCGGTGCCAGCCGTCGTTATCTCGGAGGTCGAGATCAATGACTACCTCCAGGACGAAGGTGGCGAGTTCCTACCCGGTGGAGTGACTGACCCACGCGTTGGGTTCGAGGAAAGCGAACTCATCTCAACGCGGGCTACGGTGGACCTGGCCGCCGTGAGTGCAAGTCGTTCTCGGGGCGCCCTAGATCCACTTCGATACTTGGCTGGGCGGCTCCCCGTCTCGGCAACGGGATTTCTTCGCACGGATGCTGGTACCGGTCGACTGCAGATCCAGCGCGTGACGGTGGCCGGCCTGCCTGTGCCGCATACGGTCCTGCAAGAGATCGTACGGCAGTACACGAAGAGTGACGTCAACCCGAATGGTGTGGAGTTGACCGAACCGTTCGAGTTGCCGTACCAGATTCGTGAGGTGCGGGTCCGGCAAGCAGAGCTCGTCGTCGAGCAATGACGCCATCGGCCACCGCGACAGCGCGCCCACTTGAGACTCCTCTCCAATTCGTCAAAGGCGTGGGACCACGTCGCGCGGCCGAGCTGGCTGGTAGCGACTTGAACGTGCTTGAAGACCTGCTGCTGCGCCTTCCGATCCGGTACGAGGATCGCGCAGGGTTTCAACCGATCATGGGCGTCCAGCCTGGTGAGACGGTCTCGGTGTGCGGTCGAGTGCTTGGTTGCGGATTGCGTCGCACGCGCCGGCGCGGGTTCACCGTCTTCGACCTGTTGCTCGGCGACCGTTCGGGACAAATCCGAGTCGTGTTCTTCAATCAGCCGTTTCTCAAAGACGTCTTCGTCGTCGATCAGCATGTCGTGTTGTTCGGGAAGGTCGAACAGCGACGAGAGGGGCTGCAGTTCACCAATCCCCAGTACGAGCTGCTCGCAGACGAAGCGTCAGGGGGGAACGACGAGCCCATCCACACGTCGCGAATTGTTCCGGTCTACGAGCGAGTGGGCGGCGTCAGTCCGAAGATGCTTCGGCGGATCATCCACGCGGCGCTCGACCGACTGCCGGACGACGTCGACGATCCGATTCCCGAGTCGATCAGGCGTGAATTCGAACTCCCTGCACGGCGGAAGTCATTGGTGCACGCTCACTTCCCGCCCGTGGATGCGTCCCTGGCAGACCTCAATCGATTCCGGAGCCCGGCGCAGCGCCGGCTGATCTTCGAAGAGTGTTTTCTGTTTCAGGTTGGCCTGGCGTTACGACGTCGCGAGATCGATGCCGCACGGAAGCCGCAGGTGGTTCAGGTCGACGACAAGATTCGACATGCGGCACTGGAGGTGTTGCCGTTCAGGCTGACCGACGACCAAAAGCAAGCGCTGCGGGAGATCGTGGGCGATCTGCAACGACCGCAGCCGATGAACCGATTGCTGCAAGGGGATGTCGGGTCTGGAAAGACGATCGTGGCGCTACTGGCGGCGCTCGTCGCCATGGAGAACGGACTGCAGGTCGCGGTCATGGCGCCGACGGAGCTCCTGGCCGATCAGCATTTCTTCAACCTATCGCGGCTGCTCGAAGCGTCGCGATTCACTGCGGTACGGGTGGTCGGAGCCCAGGGGGCGAAGGCCCGCCGCGAGGCGTGGGATGCCCTGGCGTCGAGTCGTGCGCAGTTGGCGGTCGGGACGCATGCACTCGTTCAGAACGCCGTGAGCTTTCGGACGCTTGGTCTTGTCGTGATCGATGAGCAGCATCGTTTTGGTGTGATTCAACGGGCGACGCTGCGGCAGAAGGGACTCAATCCGGATGTTCTCGTCATGACCGCGACGCCGATCCCGCGCACCCTGGCGCTGACGGCTTACGGCGATCTCGACACGTCGGTGATGCGAGAGCTGCCTCCAGGGCGGCACCCCGTCACCACGAGCGTGAGGGCCGACTCGGCGAGGCAAGAGGTCTATCGTTTTGTTCGAGACGAAGTGACACGTGGTCGGCAGGCCTACGTTGTGTATCCGCTCGTCGACGAGTCCGAGAAGCTCGACCTCAAGGCTGCGACCAGCATGGCGGCCGAACTACAGGCCGGCGTCTTTCGAGATCATCGGGTGGCGCTCGTGCACGGTCGCATGAAGTCGACCGAACGAGAAGACGTCATGCGGCGCTTCGTCGACCGGAAGATCGACGTGCTGGTGGCGACGACGGTCATCGAGGTCGGCGTCGACGTGCCGAATGCCTCGGTCATGGTGGTGGAGCACGCGGAGCGGTTCGGCCTAGCCCAGCTGCATCAGCTGCGTGGGCGCGTCGGCCGAGGGCCGCACCGTTCGCATTGTGTGTTGATTCACTCGGCGTCTCTGTCTGAGCTGGCGGCTGCTCGACTGCGAGCGGTCGAGGCGTCAGCTGATGGCTTCGAGCTAGCCGAGCGAGACCTTGAACTCAGGGGACCGGGTGACTTCTTCGGGACGCGGCAGTCCGGGGTTCCAATGTTGGAGGTGGGCGATCTCATCAGAGACCAGCCCATCATGGCTGACGCGCGCCGCGCCGCGATCGCGTGGATTCGTGGGGGCGCTGGATCCCACATGCCCCTCACTTCGGTCCGAACGGCGTGGGTCGAGCGCTTTGGTCTCGTCGGGGTGGGATAGTTGCGAATCGTCGCCGGGATACTCAAGGGTCGTCGACTGCCATCGCCCGACTGGCCGGGCGTGCGTCCAACCTCGGATCGGGTGCGCGAGACCTTATTCGACCTACTGGGATATCACGTCGATGGCGCGCGCTTCTTGGATGCGTGCGCCGGCACAGGTGCGGTGGGAATTGAGGCGCTTAGCCGAGGCGCGGCCTGCGCGGTATTTGTGGATCGCGATCAGCGATCGACTGAGCTCATCGCGAAGAACCTCGTGGGGTGCGGCGTTTCTGGCCGCGCGGTCGTGGTGCGGGCGGCCTTGCCTGAGGGAGCGACGCAGCCGGAGTTGGCCCCGCCCTTCGACGTCATCGTGGCGGATCCGCCCTATGGCGACCCCGAAATCGATACCATACTGTCTGCCCTCGCCGGTCGGCTGGCCGACGACGGGTTGTTAGTGCTCGAGCGGGCCGCCAGCACGCCGACACCGGATCTTGCGGGGCTGTTCGTCGTTCGCACCGTGACGGCTGGGGACACGGCGTTGGACTTTTTTCGACGTGATGATGGGACGGTGACATCGTGACGGAACAGACTCAGCGGTTGGCCGTGTATCCGGGATCGTTCGATCCGCTCACCAACGGACACGTCGACATCATTGAACGGGGCGGGAGGCTCTTCGATCGGATCGTCGTCGCGATCCTGGTGAACCGAGACAAGTCTCCACTGTTTACCGTCAGCGAGCGGGTTGAGATGGCGCGAGACGTCTTCAGAGATCAGCCCTCCGTCGAAGTGGACACGTTCGAAGGACTCCTCGTCGACTACGCGCAGCGTCGGGAGGCGAGCGTGATAGTAAGGGGCCTGCGCGCCATTTCGGATTTCGAGTACGAGACGCAGATGGCACTCATGAACCGACGGCTGAACAACGCGATCGAAACGGTGTTCATGATGCCGGCAGAGCCGTACACGTACCTGAGCTCACGTTTGGTAAAGGAGGTGTTCGCGCTCGGGGGCTCGGTGGACGGACTCGTTCCCCCGGAGGTCGTGACCCGATTGCGTGAGACGCTCGCCCGACCCTCGCCGTGATGGACGAGATTGTGTTCTCCGCGCGTAGTCGTCGGGTCGCCCCGTCACCGACCCAGCGCGTCGCGCTCGAGGCCGATACCCTCCGTCGACAGGGAGTCGACCTCGTCGATCTCGGGGCAGGCGAGCCTGACTTCCCGACGCCAGACCACATCAAGCACGCGGGTCAGGCCGCGATCGCAGAGGGCTTCACGAAGTACACGCAGAACGCAGGGATCCCAGAGCTCCGCCAGGCGATTTCCGCGCGGTACCACAGCGACTACGGCGTTGAGATCGAGCCTCGTCACACGATCGTGACGGCGGGCGGCAAGCAGGCGCTGTTCAACGTGAGCATGGCGCTGCTGGACTCCGGCGACGAGGTGATTACCCACGCCCCTGGCTGGCCCACGATCGTCGATCAGGTGACGCTCGCCGCCGGACGCCCCGTGGTTGTCCGCACGCATCCGGAAGACCGATTTCGGGTTAACGCCGATGCGGTGATTGAGGCCATCGGTCCTCGCACCCGGGCCATCGTGATCAACTCGCCCGGGAATCCAACGGGTGGTCTCATAGCTGAAGCCGACCTAGGCGCGATCGCGCGTGTCGCGTCGGAGCAAGGTATCTGGCTCGTGCTCGACTTGTGCTACGAGCGGCTGATTCATGACGAGGTGTCGCACAATCTGCCGCGCGTTCTTCAGGAAGCTGTTCCGGACCGGTTTGCGCTGGTCGGAAGCTTGTCGAAAACCTACGCGATGACCGGCTGGCGCTGTGGGTGGGCGATCGGCCCTGAGTCACTCATCGCAGCTTGCAACAACATTCAGAGTCATTGCACATCGAACGTGTCGTCCGTTACCCAACATGCTGGCCTGGCGGCGCTCACCGGCTCGCAGGCGTGCGTCAGCGCGATGCGAGGAGCGTATCGGGATCGGCGGGACGCAGTGTTGGGTTGGCTTGAGGGAGAACCGCGCATCCGTTGCGTGCGGCCAGCTGGTGCGTTTTACCTATTTCCCGACGTGAGCGAGCTCTTGTCCCCTGACAGCGTCCGCACGACGACAGCCTTTGCCACGGCGCTTCTTCGCCGGAACCACGTGGCGCTGATACCGGGAGAGGCGTTCGACGCGCCGGGGTTTCTCAGACTGTCGTACGCGGCGTCGCTCGAGCGGCTCAAGGATGGGATCGATCGGATGCTCGACTTCGTCGCAGCGCTCGATCGAGGGGAGGTGAGGGCTGAGGAAACTGGGATCGAGTGACCGACGGGTTCACGGTTAACCGTTGCGTGGGAGACCCGCCTGTTTCGTGTCGGGGAAGATCTTCCCCGGGTTCAGGATTCCGTTCGGATCGAAGGCGAGCTTCACCCGCTGCATCAGCTCGATAGTTTCCGCCGTCAGCTCCATGCCAAGGAACCGAGCTTTGGAGGATCCGATGCCGTGCTCGCCGCTGATCGATCCTTCGAGTGCCACCACGGCTTCAAACAGCTGGTGTTCGGCTCGGCGGGCGCGGCGCATGACGTCCGCATCCGATGGGTCGACGAGGATGTTGACGTGAATGTTGCCGTCGCCAGCATGTCCAAACGCGGGAATGAGCAGGCCGTGCTCCGCCCGCAATCGCTCAATGGTCTCGAACAGCTGTGGGATACGTCCCTTTGGGACGACGACGTCATGATTAATCTTCAGCGGTGCCAGCGCTCGTAGTGCGAGCGACAAGTCACGCCGTTCAGACCACAACTCATCGCGCTCGGCTTCGGTCGCCGACCGGCGTAGAGAGGTCGCACCGGTTTGGCGGCACGCGGTCTCTATACGGGCGACCTCCGCCTCGACGGCTGCAGGCTGGCCGTCGGCTTCAATCAATAGCAGGGTGTCCGAGTCAGCTGCTCGTGGACTACCGCGGTACTCGTTGACGGCCGTCAGCGACTGGGCATCGATGAGCTCGAGCGCTGCCGGTACGACACCCTCGGTCGCCAGTGCCTGCACCGCCGCCACTGCCGCGGCCACCTCCGGGAACAACACGCGAAGCGTGGCGCGAGCCGGAGGCTTCGGAATCAGGCGGAGGGTGATCTGGGTGACGATGGCAAGCGTGCCCTCAGAGCCAACCAGCAGCTGGGTCAAGTCGTAGCCGACCACATTTTTGACCGACTTACCCCCTGTCCGAATCAGCTCACCAGTGGGCAACACCGCTTCGAGCCCGAGTACGTAGCGTTTCGTCGTCCCGTACTTGAAGGCGCGGGGTCCGCCGGCGCTTTCCGCAACGTTGCCGCCGATGACCGACTGATTGAGGCTGGCCGGATCGGGAGGGTAGAACAGCCCGACGGCTTCGACTGCTCGCTGCAGATCGGCCGTGACCACGTGCGGCTGTACGACTGCCAGTAGACTGGCCGGGTCGATCTCGAGAATCTGGTTGAGGCGCTCGAGTGACAGGACCACGCCGCCCGCGGCTGGGACGGCGCCGCCTGAGTAGCCCGTGCCCGCGCCACGGGGCGTCAGGGGCACTCGGTAGCGGTCGCACAGCCGCGCGATCTCTGAGACCTCGGCCGCCGACGCTGGCAAGGCAACCAGATCGACCGGCTGAGTGGCTCGCAGCGCGTCGGTTCCATACACGACGCGCGATTCATGGTCGGTACGGATGTAGCCTGCACCGACGGCGGCGGCTATCGCATCAGAAAACCCATCCGGCAGCATGGCTATCGATTGGTCACGAGCGCGACTCGGCGCAGGTAGCGCTCAGGGTCCGGATCGAGCAGCACGCGGAGCGTGAGGTTCCCGGTGTTCAAGTAGGGTACTTCGCCCAAGAATCGAAGGTTGAGATTGGCGGCATCAAAACGGGACATCTCCTCCAACGGCAGCACACAGAGCACACGGTCGGGCTGACGCAAGAAGTCGCTCAGCGCACGCTCGATTGGCAGCTCGGTGAACGGCGCGCGCGTGTAGAAGATAAGGTTGCGATGAAGGATCGCGTACCGGCCGTACGTCTCACTGGCTCCGCGCTCCGATTCGACCATCGCAGCGATCCGTTCAACAGGTGCGAGCCCGGGCGATGAGAGGACGATTAGATGGGCCGCAAGCGTGACCACGATGGCCGCGCCGGCCAGTGCCCACGGCACCCACGTCGGACGGCGCAGGCACCACAGCACCGCGCATCCCGAAGCGACGATGGCGCTGGCCGCGAGATACACCCAGACTGCATCCCATTCGGCAAGCAGCGCGCGCGCGCGGAAGAGGATCAGACCAATGCTTGCGAACAGCACGCTAGCGATGCTGACCGACGCGGCAAACAGGGGACTACGACGCCGAGTCGCCAGCTGCTCGCGAATCGCGCAGGCGAGCAGGATGGCGAGCGGTGGCAGAATCGGCAAGATGTAGCGCGGTTGCTTGCCGATTGACAGGGTGTAGAAGGCCAGCGGCGCCGCGGCCCACCACACGAGCTGAAGGCCGGTCGTGGCCCGGCCGATGCCGTCGGACAAAGCCCGACGGAGCTTTGGTCCCCACAGCAGCATGAAGGGAGACCATGGCAGTAACCCGCCGACGATGATCGGAAGGTAGTACCAAACGGGACGCGGGGCGTTGTATCGCGCCGTCGCGAAGCGGTCCAAGTTCTCGGCGAGGAAGAACCGGTCGAGATACGCGGGGCCGTGCTCGAACGTCATTGCGACGTACCAAGGCGCGGCGAACACGACGAAGATTCCCGTTGCGAGGGCCAAGTCCGGCAGTCGAATCTGAGACGGCAGACGACGAACCCACCTGTTCCAAAGCACCAGCGGTCCAACGACAAGCCCGGGGAGCGCCAGCCCGATAGGTCCCTTGGTGAGAAACGCACCCGCGGCGCCCAATGCCGCGGTAATCACCCAAATCGTCCGCATCGCCGGATCGGGCGGGGCGGTGTTCGTGTCAGCCGCCGGAATCCAAGCGACAAGCGACGCCCACGTTGCCAGCGTCACGAAGAAGGCGAGCGTGAGGTCCGGCAGCGCCTGCCGTGCCATCGTCACATAGCCAAAGCTGGTTGCTGTGATGAGCCCCGCCAGGAGAGCGGTGGGGCCGTCGAAGTACCGCCGGGCCGCCCCGAACGTCAGCAGCGTGAGACCAAGACCCGCGATCGCCGACGGGAATCGAGCAGCGGCTTCGCTGACGCCGGTCAACGTGTACGAAACTGCAACCAACCAGTAGTACAGGATTGGCTTTTCAAAGCGATAAACGTAATTAAAGTGGGGTGTCAGCCAGTCGTCGAGCTCGACCATCTCACGTGCGCTCTCGGCATAAAACGCCTCGTCCGAGTCGGCGATTGCAGGCGCGCCAAGGCCAGCGAAGAAGGTCAGGAGGCAGATGCCGATGAGCGCGACCGCATGACCCCTCACGTACGACGGATTCTACAAGCTATACTGCCAGGGTGAAGACAGTTGCGGTGATCGGTGCGTCGCGAGACCGGAGCAAGTTCGGTAATCAAGCCGTTCGGGCGTACCAACAGCAGGGGTACACGGTCTTTCCGATCAACCCCCACGAGGACGCGATCGAGGGGTTGCCCACATACGGATCGGTGCTGGATGTTCCGCAGTCAATCGACATGGCGACCGTCTACCTCCCCCCTCGCCAAGCCATCGCGGTCGTCGATGAGGTTGTGAAAAAAGGGATTACCGAGCTCTGGCTCAACCCGGAAGCTGACGGACCAGCGGTGGTGGAGCGGGCTCGGCAGCTCGGTCTGGAGCCGATTGTGGCATGCAGCTTGATGTCGATCGGTGGGATGACCAGCGTCGGTTGACACGCTCGGCGAAACGTACCTATACTCGAAACACGTTAGAAACACAGAGTTCCTCCAACCAATCATTGGCGTATTCGCGTCTCAGCTCATTGCACATCTAGCGGGCGACGCTCCCGCGCATCCCAGCCGCTAGGCTGATTTACTCGCTAACCCTTACCACTATGGAACCCCATGCCAACTAACCAGAAACGTACCTCGGGTGATTCCGACGATCGCCCGGACACGCCCGACACAACCGCCGCCGTCGAGACGGCAAAGCCGCCAGCCCCCAAACAAGGCGGGAAGTCCTCCCAGAAGCGATCGGGCAACACCCTCAATATCAGCGAGCTCAAGGAGATGAGCATCGCCAAGCTGACTCAGATCGCGAAGGATCTCAACGTGGCCGGCGCGACCGGCATGCGCAAGCAGGATCTGATCTTTCAGATTCTGAAAGCGCAGACAGAACAGAGCGGGTTCATCTTCTCCGAAGGTGTGCTGGAGGTGCTTCCGGACGGTTTCGGGTTCCTGAGAGCGCCCGACTACAACTACCTCCCGGGCCCCGACGATATTTATGTGTCGCCGTCGCAGATTCGGAAGTTCGATTTACAGACTGGCGATACCGTGTCTGGTCAGATCCGGCCGCCGAAAGAGGGCGAGCGCTATTTCGCGCTCATCAAGGTCGAGGCCGTCAACTTCGAATCGCCTGATCAGGCTCGCGACAAGATCTTCTTTGAGAATCTTACGCCGCTGTACCCACAGGACCGCATCACCCTTGAGAGCGAGGGCACGAACCTATCGTCTCGAGTGATGGACCTGATGACGCCGATCGGGAAGGGCCAACGCGGATTGATTGTCGCCGCCCCGAGAACGGGCAAGACGATGTTGCTGCAGAACATCGCACAGTCGATTTCGAAAAACCACGCCGAGGTCTACCTGATCGTACTGCTGATTGACGAACGCCCAGAAGAAGTGACCGACATGCAGCGTTCGGTTGACGGCGAAGTGATCTCATCCACGTTCGACGAGCCAGCCCAACGCCATGTGCAGGTGGCCGAGATGGTGATCGAGAAGGCCAAACGCTTGGTCGAGCATCGCAAGGATGTCGTGATTCTGCTCGACTCGATTACACGCCTGGCGCGCGCCTACAACACCGTGATTCCACCCTCCGGCAAAGTGCTATCGGGCGGGCTTGACTCGAACGCCTTGCAGAAGCCCAAGCGTTTCTTTGGTGCCGCGCGCAACATCGAAGAGGGTGGCTCGCTGACGATCATGGCGACCGCGCTGGTTGACACCGGGTCGCGGATGGACGACGTGATCTTCGAAGAGTTCAAGGGCACCGGCAACATGGAGATCCACCTCGAGCGCAAGCTCGTCGACAAGCGCGTCTTCCCGGCGATCGATATCCAGAAGAGCGGGACGCGAAAGGAAGAACTGCTGCTGAGCTCGGACGACCTGAATCGTGTCTGGGTGCTGAGAAAGGTGTTGAACCCGTTGTCGCCGGTCGAGGCTATGGAGCTCCTGCTCGACAAGATGGGTAAGACGAAGTCAAACGCCGATTTCCTGGCGTCGATGCAGAAGATGGGATGACGATTGAGTATGAAGATACAGGTGCGCGATAACGGCCCGTTGCTCGTGGATGCCGACGAAGTGACAATCGTCGACGCGGAGGGCGGTAGCTTCACGCCGTCGGGTCGCCCGTTCGCGTTGTGCCGATGCGGTGCATCGGCGAACAAGCCCTTCTGTGACGGGTCTCACCGCCAAGCCGACTTCCAGGCCGCCAACCGAGCCGGTAGCTAGCTACGCAGTCACCGGCTGGTCTTTCGCGAACCGAATCTCTTGGTCGGTCGCGTCCACGACCACCCGATCGCCCTCTCCGAACTCGCCCTGCAGAATTCGCATGGCCAACGGGTCGAGGACCCGTCGCTGAATCGTGCGTTTCAGCGGACGCGCACCGTAGGCCGGGTCAAAGCCTTCGTCGACGATGAGCGATTTGGCAGCCTCAGTCAGCTCCAGCTCCACCTTGCGCTCCTCGAGTCGGTGGGCCAGCTGCCGTAGCTGGATATCGATGATGGCGCTCAGGTGTGAGCGCCCAAGTGCATGGAAGAAGATAATCTCGTCAATTCGGTTTAGGAACTCCGGCCTGAAGTGCTCCTTCAATGCATCCATCACCTGGCGGCGGACGTCCTCGGTGACGTCGCCGTCGTCGGTGGCCGGTGCCCCGTGCTGGGCGATGAACTGACTCCCGAGATTCGACGTCATGATCACGACCGTGTTCTTGAAGTCGACCGTTCGTCCTTTACTGTCCGTGAGCCGACCGTCGTCGAGTAGCTGCAGCATGACGTTGAGCACCTCGGGGTGCGCTTTCTCGACCTCGTCGAACAAGACAACGGCGTACGGCCGCCGCCGCACGGCCTCGGTGAGCTGCCCGGCCTCGTCGTAGCCGACGTATCCAGGCGGAGCGCCGATGAGGCGCGAGACCGTGTGCTTCTCCTGATACTCCGACATATCGATCCGAGTCATTGCCTGCTCGTCGTCAAACAGGAACTCTGCGAGTGCGCGGCCCAACTCGGTCTTACCAACGCCGGTCGGCCCGAGGAAGACGAAGCTCCCAAGCGGGCGATTCGGGTCCTGCAGGCCGGCGCGCGCTCGTCGAATGGCGTTCGCTACTGCAACCACGGCGTCGTCTTGACCAACGACGCGCTGCCGCAGCCGTTCTTCCATGTGGATGAGCTTTTCGATCTCGCCCTCAAGCAGCTTGCTGATGGGAATGTGTGTCCACTTGCTCACAACCTCGGCAATGTCGTCCTCGTCGACCTCTTCCTTGAGCATCCGCTTTTGGTCGGGCGTTTCATGGAGGCGGTTCTCTTCCTCGGTCAGCTGCTGCGCGATCTGCGGCAATCGGCCGTACTGCAGCTCGGACGCCTTGGCGTAGTCACCGTTCCGCTGCGCGAGCTCGATCTCGTGGCGGACCGCATCCAACTCGCTCTTGAGCCGACTTGATCCTTGGATCGACTCCTTCTCGCGCTCCCACTGCGCGTGCAGCCCATCGCGCTCCTCCTTGCGGTTGGCCAGGTCTTGCTCGAGCTTGGCCAAACGGTCTTGCGAGGCCTGATCGGTCTCCTTGCGCAGTGCCTCGCGCTCGATCTCAAGCTGCATAATCCGACGCTGCGCCTCGTCGAGCTCGACCGGCAATGAGTCGATCTCGGTGCGCAGCTTTGATGCCGCCTCATCGATGAGGTCGATGGCCTTATCGGGCAAGAAGCGATCACTGATGTAGCGATGGGAGAGAACGGCGGCAGCGACCAGCGCGGCGTCCTTGAACGTGACACCATGATGGATTTCATAGCGTTCGCGGAGGCCGCGCAAGATGCTAATCGTGTCCTCGACGGTCGGCTCGGATACTAGCACCGGCTGAAAACGACGTTCGAGCGCTGCATCCTTTTCGATGTGCTTGCGGTACTCGTCGAGCGTCGTCGCGCCGATCATGTGGAGCTCACCGCGAGCTAACATCGGCTTCAGCATGTTCGAGGCGTCGATGGCGCCTTCGGCGGCACCGGCTCCTACGACCGTGTGAAGCTCGTCGAGGAACAACACGATCGACCCCTCGGAGTCGGTGACTTCTTTGAGCACAGCCTTGAGTCGCTCCTCGAACTCGCCACGATACTTGGCACCTGCGACAAGCGCACCCATGTCGAGGGCGACGATGCGCTTGTCCTTGAGCCCCTCGGGTACGTCGCCCCGGATGATGCGTTGAGCGAGTCCTTCGACGATCGCGGTCTTGCCGACGCCCGGCTCTCCGATCAGGACCGGGTTGTTCTTCGTTCGGCGCGACAGGACTTGGATGACCCGGCGTATTTCCTCGTCTCGGCCGATGACCGGATCGAGTTTTCCCTGGCGTGCCAGCTCGGTGAGGTCGCGCCCGTAACGCTCAAGCGCCTCGTACTTACCCTCCGGGTTCTGGTCGGTCACCCGCTGCGAGCCACGGATCGAGGTGAGCGCTTCGTAGATTCGATCGCGCGTGATACCTAGCTCCTTGAGTACGGTCGCACCGGGAACACGCCCTTCTTCTGACGCGATGGCAATGAACAAATGCTCCGTGCTGATGAACTCGTCCTTGAGGTGCTCAGCCTCGACCTTTGCCTGCAGCCCCAGCTCGTTGAGCCGTGGGGAGAGCGCGGGCGATGCGCCGCCTGTCGTCTTGGGCAGCCGATCGAGCTCTGCGATGGTCGCATCGCGTACGTGTAGAGGGTCGACGTCCATCTTCCGAATCACGTTAGGGACGATGCCGTCCTTTTGATCAACCAAGGCGACGAGCAGATGTTCTGGCTCAATCTGAGGATGGCCACCGGCCTGCGCCATGTCTTGCGCCGCCAGGACGGCCTCTTGGGCCTTTTCCGTCATTTGTTTGAGGTTCATATCTGCTCTCCTATGCGGGCGTGCGCGCTTTTCGTTTTCTCGGAGCAGCCGGGTGCTCAAGCGCCGCGAGTGCTTCGTAGTGCGTCTTCATTTCGGGCGTCAGCGAGGTCGGTAGCGTCACCTGAATCGTCGCGTGCAGATGTCCCCGCTGGGAGCCCCGAGACCGCCCCGGCATTCCCTTCCCCTTGACTCGGAGTACTTGCCCCGGCTGTGTCTTTGGCGGAATCTTGAGCCGCACTGGCGTTCCGTCGATCGTTGGCACCTCGACGTCACCACCCAGAACCGCGGTGGTCACCGGAACAGAGGTCTGGACGTACAGGTTGTGGCCCTTCCGTTCGAACACCGGGTGCGGGGCGAGTCGAATGCGAAGGTAGAGGTCGCCTCTGGCCGCTTTGCCGGAACCTGGCTCGCCCTGCTTCGCGACCCTGACTTTGGAACCGTCGTTCACGCCGGGAGGGATTCGCACCTCGACCACGCGTAGTGCACCGCCTGCAGCATCTTGAATCGACAGGCGCTGCGTGACACCATGAAAGGCCTGCTCGAGTGTGAGGTCCAGTGGGTGTTCGACATCGCTGCCACGGCCGGCCTGACGCGTACGACCCGATCTGGCGGAACCGCCCCCCCGCCCGAAGAACGTCTGAAAGAAGTCGGAGAACGGGTTCTCTCCGAACATGTCTCGGACCTCGTCTTCGGACATCGAGCGTCCGCCAGGACCGCCCATATTGACGTTCCAGTGGGCGCCGCCGGGCGGGCGTCCGCCGAACCCAGCAAAAGGCCCGCCTGCGCCGAATGGGTCGGCGCCGGGTGGAACGTTCTCGTATTGTTTCCAGTTCGCGCCAAGCGTGTCGTACTTCTTCCGTGTATCTGCGTTGCTGAGCACTTCGTGTGCTTCGTTGAGTTCCTTGAACCGGGCCTCGGCTGACTTGTCGCCAGGGTTGACGTCGGGGTGGTACTTACGCGCCAGCTTTCGGAACGCCTTCTTGATGTCGTCGGCACTTGCGTCCTTCTTGACGCCCAGCACCTTGTAGTAGTCCCTGAATTCCATCGCGTCTAGTCTCAGAACCCCAGTAGGCGCGTCAACCGAGCCATTTCACGCCGTAGCGCTCGCTGGCGGCCGGTGGATTCCGAGGCGTTGTCGGCGTCTCCGACCAGTGGTCGCATTCGCTCGACGACCTCCGCGACGGACAGCAACTGCTGGACCCCCGCGAGATTGATCCCCAGCTCGTCAACAAGACGCTTGATGACCCGAAGCCGGTCGATTTCCTCAGCGGTGTACATCCGCATGCTGCCGACGGTGCGGGTCGGTCTGACGAGGCCCAGGCGCTCGTACTTGCGAAGCGTCTGGGGGTGCATCCCCAATTCACGGGCGGCCATGCTGATAAAGAAGACTTCGGGAGCCATGAGTAGTCGCGCTTAACCTTGCGTCACATCAAGTATAGATATTGATATGACTCGTGTCAACCTTGGGTTCTGCGGATAGCGGCGGTCTATAGTGATGGGCCGCAGTCGGCATCCTTCGAAATGGCAGGTCGCGAACTGTTCTCGTCGCGCGGAGCGATCATTCTTGCTGGCCTCGGCATGGCCGTCGGCACCGGAAACCTCTGGCGCTTTCCGAGGATCGCGGCGCAGAACGGCGGTGCCGCGTTCTTGATCCCCTGGATGATCTTTCTCGTCACATGGTCGCTGCCTCTGCTTATCGCGGAGTTCGGCGTGGGGCGCGGCGGTCGCCGCGGTCCGATCGGCGCGTTCGCCGCGCTCCTTGGTCGGCGTTACGCGTGGATGGGCGGGTTCATCGCCGTGACGACCATCATGATCATGTTCTACTACTCGGTCGTCACCGGATGGACACTGAAGTACGTCATGGTCAGCGCCCTCGACGGAGTGCCGTCCGACTCAGCAGGGTTCTGGACAGCCTACAGTCGCTCGGTTTGGCAGCCCGTGGGCTTTCACGTCGTGTCGATCCTGGTCGCCGTCGCGGTCGTTTCGCGTGGCATCGTCGGTGGCATCGAGCGCGCCAACCGACTGCTCATTCCGATGCTCTTCATGCTCCTGCTTGTGGCGGTCGGTCGCGCCGTGACGCTGGACGGCGCCGATTCCGGCTTGCGCTTTCTGTTTCAACCGGACCTCACGGCGCTTGGCAACTACCGGATCTGGCTTGAAGCGCTAACGCAGTCGGCGTGGTCGACCGGGGCCGGTTGGGGATTGATTCTGACCTATGCCGTCTACGTCGATCGTAAGGAAGACGTGGTCATCAATTCGGTAGCGATAGGTGTTGGAAACAACGTGGCGTCGTTGCTCGCCGGCATGGCGATTCTGCCGACCGCGTTTGCTCTGTTGTCGACGGCGGATGCGGAGGCCGCCATGGCGTCGGGCAACACCGGTCTGACCTTCATCTGGATACCGCAGCTGTTTGAGCGGGTGCCGGGCGGCACCGTTGTTCTTCCGCTGTTCTTCCTCGCCTTGTTCTGTGCGGCGCTGTCATCCCTGATTGCAATGGTCGAGCTGGCCACGCGAGTGCTCATTGATACCGGCGTGTCGAGAGTAGCGGCCGTACGGTTCGTGGGAGCCGGGGCGGTCGTGTGCGGCATCCCGGCGGCGACAAGCATGGCGGTGTTCGAGAATCAGGATTGGGTCTGGGGACTGGGGTTGATGCTGAGCGGCTTGTTCATCTCGATCGCCGTCGGACGCTATGGTCGAGAGAGATTCCGCCAAGACCTCGTCAATGCCGTGCCAGGCGTCACGAGGCTCGGACCGGTCTTCGGGTGGGTCGTCACGTTCGGAATTCCGGCCCAGTTTGCGGTGATGTTCGGTTGGTGGATGTATCAGACCGTCGCGGTGTACGACCCTGAGAACTGGTTTAACCCGATTCGCATGTACAGCCTCGGAACATGCTTGTTGCAGTGGGGGATTGCACTAGGTCTCCTGTGGGCGTTCAATAGCCGGCTGGCTGAGGCCAGTCTGCGGCGACCCGTCTAGATCGTCAGGGCGGCCTACGTCGCGTCGAGGCTGTGCTACGCTTGATGGTGAGGTTTAGGGAAAGGAGAGGCTGTGTATCCAGAGTTCTTTATCGCCCCGATGCGGGACGAGCTGACCCGCCTGGGAGTGGTCGAGCTGCGAACGGCGGACGAAGTTGATGCGACCTTGAAGAAAGACGGTACCGTGATGGTGGTCGTCAACTCAGTGTGCGGCTGTGCAGCAGGGAAGGCACGTCCAGGCGTGGCGCTGGCACTTCAGCATGGAGTCAAACCGGACACCGTCGCGACGGTGTTTGCGGGGGCCGACATCGAGGCCACGGAACGCGCCCGAGGCTACTTCACTGGGTATCCGGCATCCTCGCCCTCGGTGGCCCTGCTTCGAGATGGCAAGCTCATCTACATGATGGAACGCCATCAGATCGAAAATCAGGAAGCCACGAGCATCGCCAGCGATCTGACGGCGGCGTTCGACAAGCACTGCGCAACGGCCGCGGCCAGCTAGCCGGCATTCTTCCTCGCGCACTTTACCCCGGCCGCCTTATCTGGCGGGCGGGGGTGGCTCTGTTCGGGAGGGTGGCACGGCCGGCGCGATCGGCAAGGGTGTGCCGGTCTCGTAACGCCGGCATGTGCGTCGAACGACGTCAGCCAGCATATCGAGAAACACCGGGTCGTCGTTGACCGAGGCGGCCCGGCGCATCGTTATACCCACCTCGCGACACGTCTCCGCTGCTTCCTGATCGAGGTCGTAGAGTACCTCGATGTGATCGGCGACGAACCCGATCGGGCTCACGACGACGCTTTCAAGACCTCGGTCCCGTTCGGAGCGAATGTAGTCGCAGATGTCTGGTCCCAGCCATGGGTCGTCCGGGCGGCCGCTGCGGCTCTGAAACACCAGCGCCCAGTCATCGCGCGCCAGGCGCTTCGCCACCAGCGTCGCCGATTCCCGAAGTTCGGCGACGTACCTCGACTCGGCCGCCATCGAATCTGGGATGCTGTGGGCGGTGAAGATCAGGCGTGCGGCCTCCCGTTGCCCAGGAGGTAGCGCACCGAGCGCCGTTTCAATCTGACGGGCGTTGGCCTCGATGAAGCCAGGGTGCGCGTGCCAGCCTGCGACATAGGTAGTGATGATGTCTGGGTGGTCGGTTTCGCGAAGGCTCTCGCGTGCCTGGGTGACGTTTTGCTTGTACTGGCCGCAGCTCGAGTAGCTGTGCTGGGCCGCGAGCGGCAGGGCGAGCACGTATCGAATGCCGGCGCGCGACATGTCTTTCACGGTGTCCTCGAGGAACGGGTGCCAGTTCCGCATCCCGACGTATACCGGGAGTGCGTCACTCGCAAGTCGCTCGCGAAGGCCTTGTGCCTGACGCATCGTGATCTCGGTGATAGGCGAGACGCCATCGAACATCTCATAGTGACGGACCACGGCGTCGAGACGCGCCGGCGGTACAGAACGGCCGCGCAGCACGTTAGCGAGAAACGGGCGGATTTCGTCCCGCGATTGCGGTCCGCCGAAGCTGACGAGGAGAACGGCGTCAAACGGACGGCGGCGCGGCACGTAAACGGATCATGCCACAGGAGTTGGGTGAGTGGTAGGATAGCGACCATGCCCAAACTGGCTGCTAGTGTGGCGATGATGTTCAGCGAAGTTGAGTTGCTCGACCGTTTCGAGCAGGCCGCGAACCTTGGCTTTCAGGCGGTGGAGATCCAGGCCCCGTACGGTGAGTCGAAAGAGGATATCGCCGCCCAGGTTCGACAGCACAACCTGACGGCGGCGTTGATGAATCTGCCGGTGGCGGTGGCCGCAGTCCCCGGCGAAGAGGACGCCTTCCGCGAAGCGCTCACGCGCGCCCTCGACTACGCGAACGAGGCGGGCTGTAAGCAACTGCACTGTCTGGCCGGGCGGACGTCGGATCCAGAGGCCGAAGCGACCTTCGTGTCGAACCTGCAGTGGGGGGCTGAGCAGGCACGGCCCCACGGCGTGCGGTTGCTACTCGAGCCGCTCAATACCCAGGACAACCCGGGCTACTTCCTGACACACAGTTATCAGGCTCGAGACATCATCGAGCAGGTGGGGGCCGACAACGTCCGCCTCCAGTACGACTTCTACCACATGCAGATCATGGAAGGCTATCTTGCGGAGACGGTTCGCGAGAACCTCGACATCATCAGCCATTTCCAGATCGGTGGGGTGCCGGGGCGCAATGAGCCAGACGAAACACAGGAGATCAACTACTCGTATCTCTTGGACTTCGTTGATGACCTGGGCTTCGAGGGGTGGGTCGGCTGTGAGTATCGTCCCCGGGCGGGTACCGCGGAAGGTCTCGGATGGGCGGCACCGTACGGGATCCGCTCGCGATAGCCGAGACCGGGTGGTCAGCGCCGCCGGTCGCCGACTGGATCGTCTAGGCGGCGGGCCAGCGGCGTACGGGGCGTCGGTCGTCGGCGAGTTTGTGAGACGTGATCCGCTGTCTCAGCTGCTCCCGAATATCCTCAGCGAGCTGGTCGCCGTTCTTCCCCAGGGTTCGTCTGACCCTGATCGAGAAGTAGCTGTTTCTCGGTCGGTCCCACATGACGACCTCGCAGTTCCCGCTTCCGCCTCCGGAGACCATCGTGATCAGGTAGTCGAGGCCGAGCTCCCTCACGACGCGTTGCGCGATGTCTCGCATGGCTGTTGACTCCGACTCGTAAGGAGCAAGATGTGGGCCAGGCAGCCGCGTTGAATTCAGGCGCTTTCCGACGTCCCGGTCCCGACCCGCTGGCCTGTGAACAGGCTGAGTCTGGCGGCAGGCTGACTTCGGTGTGCCTGAGCGATCCTTTCAGACCCAAGAGGTCGCTCTTGCTTTCATACCGCCGTAGGTCAGCAAAGCAGTGCCATAGGGCTGTCCCGAAGCGCGAGCGGCCGCTGCGTTTGAGGTAAAATGGCGAGCTGTCGGGGCGTGGCTCAGCCTGGTAGAGCACTCGGTTCGGGACCGAGGGGTCGGAGGTTCAAATCCTCTCGCCCCGACCACTTTTCGCCCTCGATTGTGCAACGAGTGTGCAACGGGAGGCAGGGGGAGGCGCCGGTTCGAATCAACTCATCCCGGCCTACTCTTCGTTGCGGAAGTAATACAGGAGTAGGGTGGTGTCTCCGTTTCAGCCGAGGCCAGAGATGGAACAGGCTGTCAACCGGCTCCTCGCGCAGGCTGGTGACCGCGCCGTCCGCGGGCACCGGGAACGAGTAAGTAATGGCGCGGAGGCGCAGGCGGCACGCCGACTGACTGGCGGATTGGCTCTGAGGCTAGAACGTGAGAGCGCCGAGACGTGTGTTTCCGAGTTCGGTGACGAGTCTTCCCGTCTGATTCTAGACCTAGGAGTCTGCGCCGCAGAAACGGTGCGACAATTGTAGGCGAGCCGAGGAGGAAAGGACCTGATGTCGACGACGTTCCGTCCCTACGCACCGGATCAGATGCTGCTGTTGCCGGCGGACCTGCGGGCGTGGTTGCCGGAGGGCCACTTGGCGCACCACGTCAGCGACCTGGGGGACGGTGTGGATTTGACGGCGTTCTACGCGCCGTATGCGGGGGACGGTCGGCGCAACGCGCCCTCTGCACCGCGGATGATGGTGAAGGTGCTGCTGTATGCGTATGCGACGGGGGTGTTCTCGGCGCGCGGGATCGCGCGGAAGCTGGAAGAGGACGGGGCGTTCCGGGTTCTGGGGGCGGGCAACTTCCCGCAACATCGGACGCTGTGCGAGTTCCGGCGGCGGCACTTGTCGGACTTCAAGGAGCTGTTTGTAGCGGTGGGTCGGCTGGCGCGGGCATGGGGTCTGGCGCGCGTCGGGAAGCTGTCGATTGACGGCACGAAGGTGCGGGCGAACGCGAGCAAACGGAAGGCGATGAGCTACGGGCGGATGGCCAAGGAGGAGCGGCGGCTGCGGGGGGAGATTGAGGCGCGGCTGGCGGCGGCTGGCGCGGCCGAGGACGCGCGGTTGGGGGCGGACGTGCGGGGCGACGCGTTGCCGGCGGAGTTGCGCCGCCGGGAAGACCGTCTGGCGGCGACCCGGGCGGCGAAGTCGCGGTTGGAGGCGCAGCAGCGAGCAGCGGACGACGCCCGCGGTCGGCAGCCGGACCAAGACCGGAACCCGAAGGGCGGGCCGCCCTACACGCGGTCGTATGGCGAGCCGGACGCGAAGGCGCAGAGCAACTTCACGGACCCGGAGAGCGGGATCATGAAGACGAGCAACGACGGGTTCCAGCAGTGCTACAACGCGCAGGTGGCGGTCGATGGTGCGCACCAGTTGGTGGCGGCGACGGAGGTGACGGCGAACGCGAGCGACCAGGGTGGTGTGCCGGCGCTGCTCGACGCGCTGGCGGAGACGGTCGGCGAGCAGCCGGAGACGGTGCTGGCGGACGCCGGCTACAGCAACGAGCGGGACTTGGCGGACCTGGAAACGCGAGGCATCGACGGGTATGTGTCCTTGGGCCGGGAGGGGAAGGCGGCCAGGCCCCGCGACCCGGAGAAGTATCCCGCGACGAGTCGCATGGCCGAGAAGCTGTCGAGGCCGGCGGGCCGTGCGGCGTAGGCAGAACGCAAGTGGCTGTCGGAGGCTCCCAACGGCTGGATCACGCACGTGCTGGGATTCCGACGCTTCAGCCTGCGGGGGCTGGCGAAGGTGCAGGGCGAGTGGGACTTGGTGTGCCGGGCGTTGAACACCACGCGCCTGCACGCCCTGATGGCGGCGTAACACGCGGGGAATGAGGCTCGCAACGACGACCGATCGGCGCGCCTCGGGCTCGGTGGCGGGCCAGGCGGCCCCTCAAGGCCGAATCTTGCTATCTGCTTCGCCCTTCGCCGAGGAGTTCCCTCGTCGGCCGACCGCCGAAGTCGCTCCGGCACAATGACGCACAGCATGGGCCGACGACCCATTTCACGCCGCCGCACCTCCTGCGGCGCAGACTCCTAGCCGGCCCGAAGCAAGCCACCCACGGTTTTGGCATTCACCGTGCAAGCTTCTTCCAACGGAATCGGTTAGCCCGCGGCGGGTCGAACGTTTCCGGCGACCGGGTACGGATGGAGATTACAGATCTGTATCCAGGGACTCGAACACGTCATGACGAAGGTGAAACAGTTGACCAAGAAGACCGAACCAGCGCCCGAGACAGAAGCGATCGTGGAAGACGGAGCTACGCCCGAGTGGGTCAAAGGGTGGATGCCGCAGCGCCATGTGGAAATCATGGCGGAGATCGAGCAGCTGAAAGAAGAAGCGGCGCAAATGGAGTCGCTGGCCCAGTTGCTATGGCAGACCGGACAGCCGCTCGAGGAGTCCGTTCGCGACATCTTCCGAGCCGTGGGACTATCGGCTGAGCTGACGCCGGGGGCCAGCAGTTCGGACCTTTCAGTCGATGTCGGAGAGGGCAAGCGTCTGTTCGTCGTCGTTGTCGGTACCGATGCCGCGATTACCAACAAGTCGCCCAAGATCAAGCAGATCTTCGATGCCTCGCAAGAGGTCGCGGACGAGTCTGACCGGATCGTGATGGTGGGCAACGTTCACCGAATGCGACCTCCGGCCGATCGCGAGTGGCTGGACCCGCTCACGGCCGAAGCGATGATGATCATCAAAGGGGTCGGAGCCATATTCGTGACGACGGCCACCCTCTTTGCCGTCTGGAAGCTCTCCCAGGAAAACCCACAAGCGGCGATCAATCACCTGCTCCAGCTCCATCTCGCGGAATCTGGTCCGTTCACTCTCGAAGCGACCCCTGTCGGCGAGTCGGAGAGCGGCGACGAGGAGGAGGGCGGGTTTGCAACGCGGTTGGTCAGTGCGCTGAAGAGCTAGCCCGGGGGTTAAGCGCCGGACGGGTTTGACCCAAAAAGCTTCGAGTTTCCCCACAGCACGAGAAGCAGCACGAGCGTCGTGGGAATGACGATCGTGTGGACTCGACCGCCCAAATAGAACCACGCCAACAGCAGGTTCGGCAGCAGCGAGATCGTCAGGAACAGGGCTGTCCCGAACACCCAAAACACCGGTCTCTCGATCATCAAGGAATCGCCGTCTCCAAACGGGGTAGCATGGATCGGCGCGCGGCGCCTGTCAAACTGGAAGCCCATGATCGACCCGGAAGACGTCCGCCCCGACCGCATTGAAGAGGCTCGTCGTCACGCGACTGAGCAGCTGGGTGTCTTCTACGATCGCGAGGTAGTTACCAACATCGGCGAGTGCATCGTCGATCACGTACGCGAGGGTCGGGTGGGCGAGGGGATTACGTATGCCGACCTCGTCGAGCAGGCGCGCGTCCCATCGTGGGTTGCCCACGCCACTCTCCTGGGCCACGTCTTGACCCTGGTTTCACTTGCAAGCTATGAACGCGATCGGATCCTCCTGAGCGCCTTGACCTGCGCCAAGCGCTCTCAACCGCCCCCCTCGTCCGGATTCTGCAGTTTCCTGGAGGTTTTGGGGCTGGTGACGTCTCAGCACCAGCGCGAGGAGTGCCTCGAGGCGTGGGACTACCACTGGAAGAAGGCGGTGAGCCAGCTCGAGTCAGGCGCGGCTAAGTCGCTCAGCTAGGCAGGCGACAGCGGAGCGAAGTAGAGGTTTCTGCTATCCGCACGAAGATAGTCTCCGACAACGACATATCCGTGTGAGGCGAAGCAGTCGAGGATCGTCTGCCTCACTTCGACGTGGGCTTCGATACACACCAGCGCCGGGCGAAACCTGTCGATGTCAAAGCCCGCCAACGCTTCAGGCTCTGCGCGTTCGATATCCATCGAGAGGAAGTCAAAGGTGTCCAACCCCTCAGCGTCCAGGAGGTCGTTCAGGGTGATGGTCGGGGCCTCGATCTCTACATAGTCTGCGCTGTGGCGCTCTACCGTCGCCCGATTCGATGACGCTACTCGCGGATGATGCTCGATCAGATACATCGTAGCCGCGGAGTTCGACGTATCCGAAACGAAGAACGGCAGAAACGTGGTGCGTGGCCGATAGGCCCGATAGTCGGCTTCGTACCGACGTAACGGTTCCACTGCGAGGCCCGACCATCCCAGTTGGTCCTCGAGATAGAAGGTGTTGCTGAAGACCTGGTAGTGGTTCGTTCCGACGTCGACAAAGATGCCGATGCGGCGGTCACCGAAGAAGTCGCGGACGATCCACTCTTCTTCGAACTGGGAGTGACGGTCCGGCCCGTACTTCTGCTCGAGGGACGCCTGGTCGGGGTGCGCGGGTTGCTCGTGATACCACGCGGATGCGCACCAGGACAGTGCAACGACCAGCGCGGCGGCTAGGCTGACTTCGGTCCAATCGAGTCGACCGGTACTCCGAGACCTCATAGATCCTCCAAGTCGGCGCACGTGTGCACGCCCTCAGAGGGGAAATCGTCTTTCCGCGGATCTTCCTTGAGTGGCGGTCGAGGGGTTGCCTATTCGGTGTCCTTGACCGCCGCGATTAGATCGAGCACGACCTTCTTCCCGTCACCGAACAGCATGAGCGTGTTGTCTGCGGCAAAGAGTGGGTTGGGGATTCCGGCAAACCCCGGTGAGAGGCTGCGCTTGATCACAACGACGCTCGTCGACTTGTCGACATCGAGGATTGGCATCCCGGCAATCGGACTGGATGGATCGGTGCGGGCATCGGGATTGACGATGTCATTGGCCCCAATGACGATTGACACATCAGTCTGGCCGAAACTCGGATTGATCGCGTCCATCTCACGGAGCTTGTCGTACTCGACGTCGGCTTCCGCAAGCAGCACGTTCATGTGTCCCGGCATCCGACCCGCAACGGGATGGATGGCGTACTCAACCTCGACTCCGTGCGACTCGAGTAGCGTCGCGAGGTCACGGATTTGGTGTTGGGCCTGAGAGACGGCGAGGCCGTACCCTGGCACGATCACCACGCGCTTCGCGGTATCGAGAAGCATCGCCACCTCCTCGGCCGAGGTACGCTTCACGCGTCCCTCGTAGATGGCGTCGGCATCACTGGTCTGTGTGTCACCGGTGGCAATTGCGCCCACTAGGACATTGACCAGCGAACGGTTCATCGCCTTGCACATGATGCGGGTCAGGATGATGCCCGAGGCCCCGACGAGCGAACCCGTGATGATCAGGATGTTGTTGCTGAGTACGAATCCGGTTGACGCGGCGGCGAGGCCTGAATAGGAGTTGAGGAGCGCGATCGCCACCGGCATGTCGGCGCCGCCAATCGATATGGTCAGTAACACGCCCAGGATCGACCCGACAATCACCACGCCGGCATAGGCCTCGGCAGCGCTCGGATCGGTGACAAGCCAGCCGCCCAGGGCCAAGGCGATGAGGCCCACGAGCAGATTGAGCACTTGTTGCCCGGGAAAGGTGACTGGCCGATCCGGGAGCAGCAGGCCGCGCAGCTTGTCAAAGGCAACGAGGCTGCCCCAGAACGTCACGGATCCGATGACGCCGGTGGCGACCGTGGCGACAGCGACCTGGGCCGACGAATCGCCGCCCTCCACAAGCACCGCGCCTGCGACAAAGGCCGACGCGCCGCCGCCAAAGGCGTTCAGCAACGCAACCATTTCTGGCATCGCCGTCATCTGTATCTTGACGGCGAGTGTCGCGCCGATGGCGCTCCCCAAGGCAATGCCTGCGAGAATGACGCCGAATCCAGCAAGGCCCGATCCGAAGACCTCGCTGTTCAGCAGGGTCGCGACGATGGCCAGCAGCATGCCGCTGGCACCCATCAGATTGCCGCGTACGGCAGTTCGCGGGTGGGTGAGACCTCGGATCCCCAGGATGAACAGCACTGAGGCCAACAGGTAAATGAGGTCGATGAAGACGGCGTCCACGCGCGTCAGTCCTTCTTCCTGAACATGCTTAGCATGCGGTTCGTCACCAGGAAGCCACCGACCACGTTGATCGTGGCCAGGACCAGCGCCGAAAAGGCGAGTCCGACGGCGAGGCGAGAGTTCGACGTTGCCGACAGCATTGCGCCGATGATCGTGATACCCGAAATGGCGTTGCTTCCCGACATCAAAGGGGTGTGGAGCAGCGGGGGCACCTTCGTGATGATCTCGAAACCCACGAAGATCGCGAGAAGAAAGATGGTAAGAAGTGGGATAAGAGCTTCCATCGTGTCACTCCAGAGGCGCTAGGCCGGTGCGCTCAGGGCCGCGCGGACCTGTTCATGTACGACCTCGCCTTCATGGGCGACGAGTGTGCCCGAGGTAATGTCCTCCTCGCGATCGATGGCCAAGCGCCCCTCGGCGACGAGATGCAAGAGGAGCGTCGTCACGTTCTTGGCGTACATCTGACTCGCGTGGTACGGCACGGTCGACGGTAGGTTCGTCGGCCCGAGAATCGAAACGCCGGCTTTTTCGACCACCTGATCGGGCGCGGTCGGCTCGCAGTTCCCGCCGCGTTCCGCAGCCAGGTCAACGACGACACTCCCGGGTGCCATGCCTTCGATCATGCGAGTCGTGATCAGAATCGGTGCGGTCTTGCCGGGTATGAGTGCGGTGGTGATCACGACGTCGCTTCCGGCAACGAGCGCCGCCATCATCTCGCGCTGCCGCTCGTAGAACTCGTCAGCCTGAGCTTTGGCATATCCACCGGCATCCTCAGCGCCGCCCGTTTCGAGCGGGAGCTCGGCAAACGACGCACCAAGGCTCTCGACCTGCTCCTTGACCGCGGGTCGGACGTCGTAGGCATCGACCCTTGCCCCAAGGCGCCGCGCGGTCGCAATCGCCTGTAGCCCCGCGACGCCCGCGCCGACGACGAACACTCTCGCTGGGGTGATCGTTCCGGCTGCCGTTATCAGCATTGGAAACATCCGAGGCAATCGATCCGCGGCAAGAAGGACAGCACGGTATCCGGCAACCGTTGCCATTGAAGAGAGCGCGTCCATACTCTGGGCTCGCGTAATCCGAGGGATGAGCTCCATAGAGAACGCGGTCACGCCGCGATCAGCAAGACCACGCGCGCGCGCGGGATCAATCAACGGCTCCAGGAAGGCGATGAGGGCCTGTCCTGGGCGCATCAGGGGGAGATCGGCGTCACCTGACGTCGCGGCCGCACCGGCCGCACGTACCTGAAGCAGGACGTCGGCGTCCTTGAACACCGTAGCGCGATCCGAGACGACGCGAACACCGTGATCAAGATACGCCGTGTCAGGGAAACCGGCAGATGAACCGGCCTCGGATTCGAGCACGACGCTCAGGCCGGCTTGTGTCAGAGAGGGCACGCTCGCCGGCACGAGGGCGACGCGGCACTCACCTGGAAACGTTTCTTTGGGAATACCGACGATCATGAAGTGCACGCAGAGGTCATCAGGTGCGCGCGTGATGCTATCACAGGGCGGAACGCGTGAGGGGCTCTCAAAAGCCCAACCGCGACCATCCTGAAATCTGGGTGGCAACAGAATACGCGACACGAGTGTCTGCCTCGAGGGCGACAACGGGTATGTTCTCCGTGGGTTTCAACCCACGAACGCATGGTACGAAAGGTGCCTCGGTTGGGTGCCAGAGGACGAAGGGACGTGCGTGGCCGCACGCCTGCCAATGATGGCGAGAAGGTGTGCAGTACCGTGCAACAGCACGGAGTCCATGCCCGACTGAGCCGATATGATTTCAAAGATGAAATGGCCCGAGAAGAGCGGTAGCGGTCCCGTCACCATTGCCTATCTGCAAGAACGCCGAGTGCTGTTGCGATGGCAAGAGGTTGTCGCACTTGGCCTGGAAGCCGCGGAGGTGTTCGAGCGGTCGGGAAAGCGTTCCCTCCCGAGAGAGCAAAACCTCGAATTGACTCAGGGCGGAACAGTCAAAATCCTTCGCGGTCGTACCCACTCCGGAGATCCTGTTACAGCGCTTGCCCGCACCTTAAACTCGATTCTGCCAAAGGACCGTCCAACCCAGCTGAGGCTTGTGCTCTCAACCGCAGGGCCGGATTCCGGATCCGCGAAATCGATGAGCGAGTTCCTTGAGGCCTTGAAGTACTTCGAGCGACCGGGTCGACAGGCCGTGTTGGCCGAGGTGTGTCAACGCGCGCTTGAGACTCCCGTTCCCGTCGACGCGCCCGAGGTGGAGCCAGAACCGACCTACGACAAAACACCCACGCAACGCCGTCCGCGCTGGGTGATGCCCACCGTGGCGACGTTGGGTCTGGCGGCGGTCGGCCTCGCGTCGGTCTCGGTGGTGGAGCAAGCGTCGCCAGGCGTAATCACCGGTCGCGTAGAGGCAATTCGGGTGGCGGCGTCAACTGCGTGGAACCGTGTGGTCGACGAAACCGCTTGGATGCGCGAAGCCGCGGCGGAGGATCTGTCCCAAGTGGTCGACAAGGTCAAGGAAGTAACCGACGACGTGCGGGACGCGGCGAATGAACGCCTTGGGGACGAGGAGGGCACGACATCCGACGAGGACTCAAATGACGAGAGTCCGAGTGCCTCAAGTAGCGCCGCGGCTCGTCCCCAGCCGCGCGTCGCGGCCCGTGCCGATCAGTCGGCACCCGCCGCGGAGAACGATGCGCCCGACTCTCCCGTGAATGAGGCGGCAGCCAACGTCGCTGAGCTGCGTGGCGAAGGAACGGGTGAGGGGGCCGGATGGACTCCCGAGAACCTCATGGCGGCTGCCGTGTTCGATTCCAGTCACGTCAACGTTACACCGCCAGTCACGCTGCGGCTCCAGCTTCCAGCCGTCAGTGAGCGGACGCCCTGGCGCGAGAACAACGGGGTCGTTGAGGCGGTTGTCTCCGCAACCGGTGAAGTCGAGAGAGTCCGGCTCGTCTCGCCGCCTGAGAGTATTCATCAGTCGATGATCCTCAGCGCCATCAAGACGTGGCGCTTCAGGCCGGCCGAGCGGGACGGGGTGGCCGTACGGTATCGCCACCTGATTCCGGTGGCGATTCCCCGCTAGCCTCCCGTCGAGCATCCCCGCCCGGTCAGCGATCGTCGGCCGACTCAGTGCTTACTTCGGAAGGCTAGAACGAACAAGATGTGCACAACGAATGCGAGCACTCCGGTGATCACGACCGCGAGCCAGGGATTCACGTTTCCTCCTCGAAGGATGACGAACGGCCTATTGTAGCAGCCGGAAAGCGGACGTCCAGATCTTCGACAACCGGTGATCGTCGGTATCGGCGCACAGCCGCCGCAGCTTTCAAGGCCAGCCACAACGCGAGTACGAGAATCACTAGCCCGGTCACGAACAGCGTCCACTCACCATCTCGCCAGAACTTCACGAGATTGACGCCCATGGCCGACAGCGTCGCGACCAGCATGAAGGCCATCGGGATCGCGGTGTACAGAAGCGGTTTGCCGCGACGGAGGAGGTACACGGTGATGGCCAAGAGGCTCAGCGCCGCAAGAAGTTGATTGGTCGTGCCGAATAACTGCCACAACACGAGGCCCGCAAACTCTCCCCCAACTTCGTAGAACGCGAAGAACCAACTCGCCGTCGCTGCTACAGCCGAAGATATGTACCGGTTGCCAAGCGCGCTGACGCCCAGGGTCTCGCCGATCTCGGACACGTTGTATCGCAGCACCCGCGTTGCGGAATCGAGCGACGTGAGCGCGAACGACACAACCAAGATCGCCACGAAAGTGGTCGCGACCGACTCGGTGAATCCCAGCGCTCCAAGGAAGTGGGCCGTTCCGCCAATGAACGCGGCGATATTGGCACCCAGACTGTCGGCGGCTTGCCAGGTGATGTAGCGGTCGAGCCAAGCCTCTCGGGAAACGAATCCCGCGGTGCACGCAAGAACCGCCATCAGGCCCAGAACCGACTCGCCGATCATGGCGCCGTAGCCGACCAAGCGGGCGTCGCGCTCATCGTTGAGCTGCTTGGCGGATGTTCCCGACGACACCAGCGCGTGGAACCCGCTGGCAGCGCCGCAGGCAATAACAATAAACACAAAGGGAAACATTGCGGGCGCGCCGTCCGGCGAGGGGTCGAGCGCAGGCGCGACAAACGACGGGTTGCTGAGGAAGAATCCGAGGTACATGGCGCCCACACCGAGATAGAGCAGAAGGCTATTGATGTAGTCGCGCGGCTGCAGCAACAACCACACCGGCAGGACGCTCGCGAGCCACGCATAACCGAGCAGGAGCCACTTCCACTGTGACAGAGAGAGCCCGGCGATGGGGTAGCGTATCCCCGCCCACACGAGAAGCCCCAGGACGAGAACCCCGATGAAGGTCAGCTGACCTGGACCCCACGCCCGCCGCCGAACGATGACGCCGGCAGCAAGCGCAACACCGACGAGCATGCCACTCGGCAGAACCGATTCCGGGTAGAACGACGGCGAGAAGAGCGTCGCAATGATGTGCACGAAAACACCCATCGCGAGGGCAATGAGAAAGAAAATCACTATGTGAAAGAGCGTCTTGCCTCTCGCTCCCACCAGACTCTCGGTGACCTTGCCTATGGACACACCCCGGGCGCGAAGAGAGAGCGCCAGGGCGCCGAAATCGTGGACCGCACCTACGAAGATGGCGCCGACCACGACCCATAGTGTTGCCGGCAGCCAGCCCCAAATGACGGCAATCGCGGGGCCGACCATCGGAGACAAACCTGTGATCGATGCGTAGTGGTGACCGAAGACCAAGAACCGATGGGTCGGGACGTAGTCGACGTTGTCTCGGAGATTGTGGGCTGGGGTGCGCCGCGTGCCGTCAAGCTCGAAGATCCTGGTCGCCAGATGGCCCGCGTAGTAGCGATACGCCGCGACATAGGCCAGCAGCGCGCAAGCGGCAACGACCAGGGGAGAGACGGTCACGAATCGGTCCAGTGCTCTGCCAGGAGGCGCCCGATCGCACGGATTGACTCGATGCCGTGTACGTCGCGACTGAGCAGCGGGACAACGACCTTGGCGTACGTCGCAAAGACCTGCTCGATTTCGCGTCGGTATTCACGCTCCTGTTGGCGCCGCGCCTCGAGAAACTCGTTTGTCGCTTCCGCGTCGACGTCGGGAAGGACGCGATTCACGACGATCCGGCTGACGTCGATCTGGAATCGGCGGAGCAACTCGACGACCTTGCGGCTCTCGAGGATCGAGAGCTTGTCGGGGTTTACCACGAGGAGAAAGGCCGTCGTCGAAGCGTCGAGCAAACGATCGCGCGCGACGAGGAACTTCCGGCGTCGCGTCTGCAGCACGTCGTTCAGCTGGCCCGCCACGTCGTCGTCCGAGTAGTCCTGGGCGCCGTCAATCATCGACAGGTCGTCTCCCTTGACGGCGCCACCGCCAAGGTGGCGGAGCGCGGCTGATAGCCGAGACGAGCGCTGGCGATGCCGGAGCAGTCCGTCGGTCCACGCGCCCATCACTTCGGGCAGCGACAGAAGCCGGACCGTGTGACCGCTGGGCGCGGTGTCGAACACGACGAGATCAAAGCGGGATCCGGCCTCGCCCATGAGCTCCGCCACCCGCTCGAGCAGCGCGGCCTCACTCGCCCCGGGGGCATGCTTGGCGAGGTCGAGCTGCCGGTCGATCTCGTCAAACAGCCGAGGGTGGACGAGCGCTTTCATTTGCGCCTTGACTGTCTCAATATGACGGTCCGCATGCCGGTCGGGGTCGATCTCCAGTCCCCAGAGCCCTGACTCGAGTGCCGTCTCCGTCTCGCCGATAGGGGTATCGAAGATGTCCCCGAGCGAGTGCGCCGGGTCAGTTGACACCAAGAGGCAGGTGCGTCCGTGCGCCGCCGCTTCGACGCCGAGGGCAGCGGCCACCGTGGTCTTACCCACGCCGCCCTTACCTCCGACGAAGATTAGATGGTGCGCGAAGAGCTCGCGGAGGCTCACCGACACGGCTGGCGTTTCTTTGCTAGCAGCAACGGAAATGGTCGAGCGGCGAGTGCTCCAGGCCCATGCGACGATGCCAGTCGTGGAATCTCTCAAGCAAGATCGGCTGCAGCTCGAGTGTGTAGTAGGTTGCCGGATTCGGAACACCCATCAGCTCGCCAAAGACGAAGAGCATGAAGAGGTCGTCCTCATCGCGCCGAGCGCGGGCGATGGCGCCGCGATACGGCGCCAGGTAGAACTCTTCGAGCAGGGCTTTCGCGCGGGCCAGTCGACCCTCAGCCTTGGCCATATCCGTTAGGCGCTGGCTTCGGCCTCCGCCGACCGCTTCGCGCGCATGAACGCCGAGCCGGCCTCCAGCAGTACGAAGATCGCGAGAATCACGATCGCCAAATCGACCCAGAGGAGGAAGTAGAGAATCCCACCCTCGTCATACAGCGACCGGAGCTGCACGAGCGCGGCGGCGAGCGCCATCGTCGTGATGAAGATCATCGGCACCAGCGTGTAGCGGGCCGGGCGTCCCAGCCTCACCAGCATGACGCTGATCACGAGCAGCGTCAGCCCGGCAAGCAGCTGGTTGGTGGTCCCGAACAGCGGCCAGATCAGCATGCCACCCTCGCCACTCGGTCCTCCCGCGCCGAAGGCGAGCAGAAGGCAGGCACCTACCGCGGCCACCGTGGCCACGTACCCATTCTGCAGAATCGGGATCCTTTTGATGGTGCCCGCCTCCTGCACGATGTAGCGCTGCAGTCGAACGCCAGCATCCATCGTCGTCCCCGCGAAAAGCACCGCCATGACGGCGAGCAGTGTCGCTGCGAACTCCGTCGAAATACCAACGCCCCGGGCGATGATCGTCGACCCGCCGGTCACGAAGGCGACCATGCCGCCGTCACCGAATTCCTGATACATCGCTTCCCATTCGCCCATGTTTGCGAAGCCAGCGGTCGCGGCAATAATGGCGACCAAGGCGAGCGCCCCTTCCCCAGAAGACCCGAGGTATCCGACGAAGCGCGCATCGGTTTCTTTGTTCAGCTGCTTGGACGTCGTGCCGGAGCCCACGAGCCCGTGAAACCCCGAAATCGCGCCACAGGCAATCGTCACGAAGAGCAGCGGGACCATCGGTGGGGCAGAAGCCGGTACATTCGGATTGATGGCTGGAGCGATGATCGTGGGACTTGCCAACATCACCGCACCATAGAGCAGGCCAAGTCCGACGAAGAGCTGAATACCGTTGATGTAGTCGCGCGGCTGAAGCAGCAGCCACACCGGAAGCATCGACGCGATGCCGGCATACAGGAAGAGGATGAGGATCCACTGAGCGCCCACGGGCAGGCCTATGGTCCCTGCGGTCAGCGAGATCGGAACGGCGTCGCCGACGTAGATCACCGCGTAGAGAATCACCGTCCCGATGATCGTGGGCCACAGGATCGGCACATGCATCCGATAGATGAGCACGCCGATCACCACGGCGACGACAACGGCGGTCCATGCTGGGATCACGCTGCTAGGGGTGCTCTGGAAGGCTTCGGAGATCACCACAGCAAAGACGGCGTTGACCATCGTGAGCAGAACGAAGACGACGATCATGAAAAGGGTGCGTGCCCGCGGGCTGACGACATCTTCGGTGAGTGCGCCTACCGACTTCGCTTTGTTCCGCACGCTCGCCCACACCGCGCCGAAGTCGTGCACGCCAGCGAAGAACATCGTGCCGGCAATCACCCAGATGAAGGCGGGAAGCCAGCCCCAGATGACGGCGATTCCAGGACCGATAATCGGCGCGGCCCCCGCAACGGCAGTGAAGTGATGTCCCCACAGTACGATGCGCTTAGTCGGGACGTAATCGATGTCGTCCCGCATCGCGTGCGCGGGGGTCTCGAAGTCGGGATCGAGACGATAGATCTTCTCGGCGATGAACTTGGAGTAGAAGCGGTACCCGATGAAGATCATCGATAGACCGATAATGGCGAGGATCGCGGCGTTCAGATTGCACCTCCCTGAAGATCCCGGATCGATGGGCACCCGGGAAGACTGGTTGCGGCTCGAACGCCGCGCAGGATGGCCCCTGCGGTTGCGTCCGCCGCCAGCGCGCCGACTCGGAGCAGGCTCACGTCCGATGTGATCTGACCGGTGGCAATCGCAAAAATCGTGTCGCCGTCGTATGGCGTGTGGGACGGGCGCACGGCACGAGCGAGCCCATCGTGGGCCATTCGGGCGACGAGCCCGAGCTCGGACTTCGTGAGCCTCATGTTGGTCGCAACAACGCCGATCGTGGTGTTCTCGCTCTTCAAGTTCGGGGGCTCCGATGTCTGCAAGAGCTTTCCGGCATTGGCGAATCGATTGCTTGCCGCCTCTCGCGCCCCGGCAACGATTGCGCCCGTGCTCGGATCTACAACGTCGCCGACAGCGTTGACGGCGACCAATGCCGAAACGACCACACCGGCGCCGAGCTCGAAGCCGGTGGTACCAATGCCTCCGCGCACGGCTCGCTCCGCCCCACGGAGCTTGCCGACCGTTGCGCCAGCGCCCGCACCCACGCTGCCTTCGACGACCGGTCCATCAGTCGCCGCGGAGGCCGCACGGTACCCCGATTCCGCAGTCGGGCGCACGGTGGGATCGTCGCCCACCCCGAGATCATTGAGAATTGCCGCAGGAACGATCGGCACCTTCGCCACGCGCGTCCGGTACCCGACATCTCGTTCTGCGAGATAGGCGACGGCCCCATCGGCGGCAGCCAGTCCGAACGCGCTCCCGCCTGCAAAAACGAGCGCGTGGATCTCCTGTACGGTGTTGACCGGATCGAGGAGAGCGGTCTCTCGGGTGCCGGGAGATGCGCCGCGTACATCTACGGCGGCAACCGCTCCGGCTTCTACGAGGACGACGGTACAGCCGGTCGGCCGAGCCGACAGCGTGTCGTGGCCCACACGTACTCCGGGAATCGCCGTGAGCCCGGCGGCTTCCCCAGTCGACTGCGCGAGCGCGGTTGACACCTGGCCTCCCCAGAACACCAGCGCGCAAAGGAACCCGGCGAGACGAATCCGACGCGCCGGGAGTGGTCGGTGATCGTACTCGAAAACGCTTCGAGCCGCTAGGCGTGGACCATGGTAGGTTGGGGAATTGCGATGATGTACCGAGTGCTCGCGGACGTCACGGTTGTTTGTCATCTGCTGTTCGTCACGTTTGTCGTGTGCGGCGGGATTGGCGTGTGGCGTTGGCCCTGGATAGCGTGGCTTCACGTGCCGGCCGTCTGCTGGGCCGTCGGGATCGAGTGGGCCGGCGGCGTCTGTCCCTTGACGCCCTTGGAGTACTGGCTTCGGGCACAAGGCAACCTCCCGGTGCACGAAGGCGATTTTATGGGTCGCTTCGTTCTCCCGATCCTGTATCCATCGGGGCTTACGCGAAACGCGCAGATCCTGCTCGGCACGCTGGCCCTGGGGCTCAATTTGGTGCTGTACGGCCTGTGGTGGCGGCGACGGCGAGGACGCTCTGTAGAATAGGGATAGCTCATGCGCAACCGGCGGTCTCGATGGGGCGTTCTCCGCGCGCTCCACGTCCTCATTCCCGCGATTCTGGCCTCGACCTGTGGCGAGCCAGCGGGGCCCGACTTCTCCGATCGAATCGAGTCGATCGAGTCGGGATCGGACCGGGCGTTTCGCACTCCCACCGGCCGACCTCAGCTCGTTGTCATTGGTGACTCCCTGACTGCCGGACTGGGTGTTGCGCCGGACGAATCGTACCCGGCGTTGCTGCAGGAACGCCTGGATGCAGCCGGGTACGCTCTCGAAATCGTCAACGCAGGGGTGTCGGGAGATACGACCGCGGGAGGACTGCGTCGGGTTGATTGGGCACTGCAGGACAACGCGGTGGCGCTAATCATCGCGCTCGGGGGCAACGACGGGTTGCGCGGTCTCCCGGTCGCGGAGATGCGAGACAACCTGACGGCGATGATTGGTCGCGCGCGTGACCGAGGGGTCGAAGTGGTCCTAGCCGGAATGGAGGCGCCATCGAACTTCGGGACCGACTATACCGACGCCTTCCGCCACGTGTTCGCGGACCTGGCTCACGAGCACGCTACCGACTTCGTTCCCTTTCTGCTTGAGGGTGTCGCCGGTGTGCCGGAGCTCAACCAGGCCGACGGCATTCATCCCAACCCGGCGGGGGCGGCGCGAATCGCGGATCACATCTGGCCCGTCGTTGAAGTTGTTGCGAAGCGGGTCACGCGAGAGGCGCCGCGTGCCCACTGAGCGGATGGCGGCCGCGGCATGATCGAGCTTCAAGGCGTCTCGAAGACCGTCCTCAGCGGCAGTGAGCCGCTGACCATCCTACATCCGCTCGATCTGCAGGTGCCGTCCGGCCAGTTTCTCTCGGTGGTCGGTCCGTCGGGGAGCGGGAAGACCACACTGCTGGGCCTCATCGCTGGCCTGGACGCGCCGTCAAGCGGCCGAGTGCTCATTGACGGTACTGATATCACCGCGCTGAATGAGGACGAGCTGGCGCGTCTGCGGAGCGCTAAGATCGGATTCGTCTTTCAGTTCTTCCACCTGATCCCATCCCTGAGCGCGCATGAGAACGTCCGGGTCCCGCTCGAGATCATCGGGGTCTCCGAGCCGTCCCAGAAGGCGAACGCGCTGCTCGAGGAAGTCGGGTTGACCCCCCGGGCGCACCACTATCCGTCGCAGCTGTCCGGCGGCGAGCAACAGCGCGTCGCAATTGCCCGGGCGCTCGCCAACGACCCGCCTATCCTGCTCGCGGACGAGCCCACCGGCAATCTCGACACCAAGACCGGGGATCTCGTCATCGAGCTGCTCCGGAACGTTCACCACACTCGGCGGACTACCGTCGTCATGGTGACTCATGATGCTGAGATCGCGCGGCAAAGCGACGTGGTGCTAACGATGCGTGACGGACGTACCGAGCTCGAGTCTCACCTGGCGCAGTCGTCGGCGTTTGGCGGACCGCGCGCATGAGGTTCGTCGTCGCGATGACGTTGCGCGAGCTGCGGTCGTCGTGGCGACGACTCGCCTTCTTCTTTCTGTGCGTCGCTATTGGCGTCGGCGGCATCGCCGCCCTGCGATCGCTGATCCAAAACGTTCGCGTCGCGCTGACCGCCGAGGCCCGTACCCTGACCGCGGCCGACGTCTTCCTCCGGGCCGACCGTCCATGGAGCGACGAGGTGCTCGACGTCGTCACGCGCCAACTTGTCCGGCTTCCGGGTTCGCAACGCACCGAAACGGTTGATACGACCACGATGGCGCGACGGGTCGACGAAGGGAGCACGCGCACCAAAGTCGTCGAGCTGCGTGGTGTTCGGCCGGAGTTTCCCTTCTACGGTCAGATCGTCTTGGGCAGCGGACGTCCCTACTCCTTCGACCTGCTCGCCGATCGGGGTGCGGTCGTGGGGCCTGAGCTGCTCACCCAACTCGACCTGAAGCTTGGCGACCAGATTGCGATTGGGCAGACGACCTTCACGATTCACGACGTGATTGAGTCGGAGGCCGGCCGACAGCTCGGCGCGTTCAGCTTTGGCCCGCGCGTTATGGTCGGATACGACGCCGTGGTTGAAACCGGAGTGCTGTCTGCCACGAGCCGGGCAAGTCGCCAAATCCTCATCCGCCTCGACGCAGAGCGCGACGTGGAACCGCTGGTCGGGGACCTGAGACGTGAGCTGGACGGCAGCTTCGTCCGGGTGAGCTCCTACCGCGGAACGGAGAACCGAATCGAACGGAATCTGGGTCGAACAGAAAACTACCTGAGCTTGATTGGATTCGTAGTGGTCATTCTCGGCGGCATTGGCGTCTGGAGCGTCACTCGTGTCTTTGTGCAACAGCGGTTGAAGAGCGCCGCAATCCTCAGATGCCTCGGCGCGACGACGGGGCGCGTCCTGGCGGTCTACGTGCTCCAGGTGTTCCTGCTTGGCTTGGGCGGAAGCCTGCTGGGCATCCTCTTGGCGTGGCTGGCGCTGGCAATGGTGCCCGAGGATCTCGCGGCACAGGCCGCCGCGGCGACCGGCATCGGGGGTGTTTCCACCAGCCTCACGGGCTCGGCCGTGCTTCAGGGCATCGTGGTGGGTGTACTCGTCGCACTCCTGTTCGCGTTGGTCCCGCTGCTCGAGGTGCGCCACGCCAAGCCACTTTTGCTCCTGCGCCAGGATGCGGGTGTCGTGGCGCGAGCGGTCGACTGGATTCGGATCGCCGTGACAGCGGCGGTCGGCGGCGCGCTGGTGATCGTGGCGGGCTGGCAGGCCTCCTCGCTCGAGGTCGGGCTGTACGTCGTCGGTGGCTTCGCTCTGATAGCCATCGTGCTCTACGGGATCGCCCGCGGGCTCGTGTTGGCCGTTCGGCCGCTGCAGGCGGCGCCCTGGTTTCCGCTGCGTCACGCAGCCCTGAGCTTGAGCCGACCGGGCAATCAGACCCGCGTGATCCTGCTCGCGGTCGGGCTTGGAAGCTTCTTCATCATCGGGGTTCAGGCGCTGCAGGCAAACCTGATTCGTAACTTCTCGCTCGAGCTGCGTGAGGACACCCCCGACATGTTTCTGATCGATATTCAAGAGGACCAACGATCGGGGGTCCGCGCCGTGCTCGAGCGCCACGTCGGCGTCGTGTTCGATCCAATTCCGGTACTACGCGCGCGTGTGATGGGGATCGAGGGGGAACGTCTGCGCTTTGACGACCCGCGCGGGGCGCGTCGGGCCGGGCTGGGCCGCGAGTATACGGTCACCTATCGAGCGGAGCTCGAGGCGAACGAGCGGATCATCGAAGGAGCCTTTTGGACGGCCGAAGCGAGCACAGTTCCAGAGGTCTCGATTGAGGAAGGGCTTCATCGCGAGCGCGGGATCCAGGTGGGCGACCTGATGACGTTTGACGTCCTCGGACGGTCGATCGTCGCACGCGTGTCGAACGTGCGTGCAGTCGAGTGGGATGATTCGCGCAGCGGGGGCTTCATGTTCGTGTTTCGGCCGGGCTCATTCGACGGCGCTCCCCACAGCTACATCGCATTCCTACAGGGACCGCCCGAACCTCCCGAGCGTGCCGCCCTGCAACGTGACGTCGTGGCGGAGTACGCCAACGTCTCGGTGATCGACGGAATGGCGGTCATTCGTACGATACGCCGCGTCTTGGACTACGTCACGATGGCCATCAACGTCGTCGGGTCGATCGCCTTCTTTAGCGGAGGTCTCATTCTCGTCGGTTCGGTCGCGATGACGAAGTACCAGCGACTGTACGAGTCGGCTATTCTCAAAACCCTCGGGGCCGACACGCGACTGCTGGCGACGATGCTCGTGTTGGAGTACGGCGTACTGGGTGCCCTGGCGGGCGCGGTGGGATCGCTCGGCGCCATGGGTCTGTCTTGGGCCCTGACCCGCCAGGTCTTCGAGATTGCGTGGTTTCCGGCCCCAATGGCGAACGTGCTTGGGGTCGCCGTGACAGCGCTGGTCGTCGGCGTTGTTGGGGTCGTGTCGAGCATCGACGTGATCCGCCGTAAACCTCTCGCGACCCTTCGGGCCGAGTAGGGGCGCTGCCGTGCATGCTAGAATCAGAGGTTTAGGTAGGCTCTGGATAAGTTCGTGACGGGCCGCGAAGCGCGAGGCAAAGCAAAGCGATGGAAGATGAGGTCTACAAGAAGGCGTTGCTAATGAAGCGAGGCGAGATCCTCGCCGAGGGTGGCGGCAGGCAGCTGCAGACCTCGATGGAAACCAATACTCGGCAAGGCGATTTGGCCGACCAGGCGACCGGCACGAGCGAAGTCCACATCCAACTCAAGGTCAAGCAAACCGACGCAAAGATTCTGCAGGCCATCGAGGAAGCCCTTTGGCGAATGGAGCAGGGCACCTACGGGACTTGTCGGGATTGCGGCGAACCAATCGCACCAGCTCGCCTGGAGGCGATTCCCTGGACTCGCGTCTGTATTACCTGCAAGGAGCAGCAGAGCGCCTGAGGACCTCGGGGCAACCACGCGGCAGGTCGTCGTCGCGCTCGGGAGCAATCAGGGGGATCGCGCGTCGCACCTCGACTACGCCCTCGAAAGATTGGGCACCCTGCTCCGGCAGCTCCGCGTATCGACCTTTATCGAGACGAAGCCCGTTGACGTTCCGCCGCAGCCGGACTACCTGAACGGCGTAGCCATTGGCGTGTCGGACGCAGAACCCCAAACGATCCTCGAAGCCCTACGTGCAATCGAGGCGGCGCGCGGCCGGTTGCGCCCCTTCCCTGGGGCGCCCCGCACGCTGGACCTTGATCTCATCCTGGTCGGTGACGAAATCCTCGAGTCCTCGGAACTCACCATTCCGCACCCCCGCTTCAGAGCCCGCCGGTTTGTGCTTGAGCCGCTCTGTGAGATCGCCCCTGAAACCCGCGATCCGGTGACGAGGCTCTCCGCTCGGGAACTACTGCAACGCCTGTAACGTGGTAAGTACCGGAGAAGCGCCGCGCGGTCAGCCTTCCCGCCGGTAGACGAGGGTGATCCCGAACTCGCCCCGGGGGGTGTTACGGAGGGTCTCAACAGTCATGGTCTGTCCATCGTCGCTGAGACTCCGCATCTCGACCATGTCAATATCGAAATCCCCGCGCGGTGTCGAGATCGACTGCGCTCCCTCGGTGACCAGCGTGGTGCCATCCCACGTTGACGTGCTCGTGAGGCTGCCCCGTCCTGTTTGGCTGGTCGACTCGCTACCATCGAGCAAGTAGGTCAAGGTCTGGCTGCGGTCGTCGCTGCTTCGCATCATCACAAGCTGCTGTCCGTCCTGCGTGATCTCGACGCTGGCTGGCATCCCACGACCGCCACCTCCGCGCCCACCGCCACGACCGCCACCGCCCGGGAACTCGGGGATCTCACTGGCTTCGCGGTCGAGACTCCAGGTACCAGAAAAGTCGACCGTCTGGGCTTCGAGCGGCAGGCCTACCGCTCCCAGAAACGACAACACACCAACGAGTACAAGTACGCGCTTCATCACACCCTCCTACTCGAATCGCAACGACTCGATCGGGTCGAGTCGCGCTGCCTTTCGGGCTGGATAGAAACCGAAGAAGATACCAGTTGCCGCCGCGAAGCCGACGGCGATCGCGACCGCGTCGAGCGGAACGGCGGCCGGCCACTGGAGCACACGATTGACTCCTTCGGCCGCGGCGTATCCGAGCGCCACACCAATCAGGCCACCGACGGTGCAGAGCACGACCGCTTCTACGAGAAACTGCATGAGGACGTCGCCGCCCTTCGCGCCCACCGCCATTCGGAGACCGATCTCCCGGGTTCGCTCGGTGACCGATACCAGCATGATGTTCATGATCCCTATGCCACCAACGAAGAGTGATACGCCAGCGATGCCCGCAAGCAAGCTTGTCATCGTCTCGGCCATACCACCGACGAAGCTGACCATGTCTTCCTGGGTCCGGACCATGAAATCGTCGTCTTCGTTCGGCAGAAGCCCGTGCTGGATTCGGAGCACTTCCGAGATCTGCTCCTTCATCTCCTCCATCTGGTCGACCGAGACGGCCGAGATCGTGAGCCCCGAGATGTTGGTACCATCGCGACCACGCAGCTTCTTTTGAACGGTCGTGTACGGCACGACGACCATGTCGTCCTGATCCTGACCAAACTGGCCGGCGCCCTTCGACTCCAGCACGCCGATGACTTGAAACGATTGATCCCGAATCCGCACCCGTGCGCCAACAGGATCGCTGGCTTCGCCGAACAGGTTGTCGCGAACAATTGAACCAAGGACCGCCACCTTCGCCGCACCACGTACGTGGGCCTCGGTAAAGAACGTGCCGTACTCAAGATCCCAGTGCCGTATCTGTGGAAACTCAACGTCGGTTCCCTCGATCTGCGCGGACCAGTTCTGGCCGCCGACGACGATCTGGTCACGAGTGTTCACGCTTGCGGCCATGTACACGATGCCGGACACCTCGTTGCGGATTGCCTCGACGTCCTTGACTTTCAGCGTCGGGGCATTGCCGCTGCCGAGGCTGATGCCTCCTCGGCGGAAGTTGCCGGCACGCACCGAGACCAAATTGGTTCCTGCCGACTCCGCTTGTAGCGCGATCGACTCCTGGGCGCCGTTGCCGAGCGCCACCATCGTGATCACGGCGGCGACACCGATGATGATGCCCAGCATGGTCAGTGCGGTCCGCATCTTGTTACGAGCCAGGGCCTTGAAGGCGACTCGGAGAATGATGAGTAGTGACATGGCGTGTCCAGGCGTCAGTTGGTTGAGAGCGGCGCGGCCTCAGAGTGGAGACTGCGCTCGTCGGCCGACCACGCTGCGAGCTCACGGCCGGGGTCGCGTGGCGACGTATTGGGTTCGTCCGAGACGACCTTGCCGTCCCGAAAGTGGATGATCCGGGTTCCGTACTGTGCGAGGTCGTGATCGTGCGTGATGAGAACGACCGTGATACCACTTTCGCGATTCAGTCGGTGAAAGATGTCCAGGACCTCGATGCCGGTTCTGGTGTCCAGGTTGCCCGTGGGCTCGTCCGCCAGCACGATCGCGGGGCGGTTGACCAGAGACCGGGCGATCGCGACGCGCTGCTGCTGCCCGCCGGAGAGCTGATTCGGATGGTGGTCCATCCGATCGCCAAGACCGACCGCGGTCAGCATCTTCTTGGCGCGTTCGTGTCGGGCCGACGCCCTCAAGCCGCTCCCGTAGAGCAGTGGGAGCTCGACGTTATCCAGCGCCGATGTCCGGGCGAGTAGATTGAAGCCCTGGAAGACGAACCCGATTTTGCGGTTGCGGACCTTCGCCAATTCGTCCCTCGAAAGCCGAGACACATCGTGCCCGTCGAGCACGTACTGCCCGGAGGTTGGACGGTCGAGACACCCCACGATGTGCATAAAGGTCGATTTGCCCGAGCCGGACGGGCCGACCACGCTGACGAACTCCCCTGCGTCGATGGACAGCGTGACACCACGTAGTGCGGGGACCTTGACGTCGCCCATGGTGTACACCTTCTCCACGCCGCTGACGGCGATGACAGGCAAACGCGTTTACCTTCGGCGCCGCCGGCTGAACGGAAGCAGCGGTGAGCCAGAGCGGGGTCCAAAGGCCTGGTCGTCGTCGGGCGTCGAGACTCCGATGACCAAGTCGACCCCAGCAGACAAGCTCGCTGCCGACCCGCCACTGTCCAGCAGCTCACTGGCGGTGCCGTCAGTGACTCCCAGTCGCACCGGCACCCCCTCGAGTCGGTCGCCCTGCAGAATCCAGACGAGGCCGGTCGATTCCGCTTCCGGTAGCTCTCCGAAAAGGGCGTCGAAGGTCGTCGCGCCACGTTCCACTGTCGGGACGCGGGGGGTGTTACTGGGCGCCCCCTCGCCTCGCGGCGCCCTCGCACCTGGCTGCGCTCCCGATCCTCGAGGCGCACCACCCCGGGCTGCGAGACGTCGCTCCCGAAAGGCCTCCCGCTCCTCTGGCGACATCTGTGCCAGTCGCTCGCGTATTCGACGTCGCCGCTCGGGGTCGGGCGCGCCAGACCCACCGAAACCGGGGTTCGCGGTGACATCTCCAGGGCCAGCTCCAGCAGCCGGTCCGGGACCACGCGGGTCGCCCCCACCACCCGGCGCCGAAAACGGACGCGGCGAGTTGCCGAGTTGTAGCGATTCGGGCACCCGTTGGTTGAGGGCGGCGAACATCGCGGGTGTTGGACGAAACCGAAGTGCGCTGGCCGGAATGCGGAGCACGTTCTCTCGGCGGGCCACTTCGAGCGTGATCGTTGCCGTCATTCCGGGCTTGAGGCGTAAGTCTGGATTCGGCGCGTCAACGACGGTCGCGTACGTCACAACATTCTGGGTGACGATAGGCTCGAGTCGGATCTGAGACACCGTGCCTTCGAACACATCGCCGGGAAACGCGTCAACGGTGAAGGTCACGCGCTGGTTCGGTCGAACGCGGCCCACGTCGGATTCATCGATGTTGGCAATGACTCGCATCTTGGCAAGGTCGGCTGCGATGACAAACAGCTCCGGGGCTTGGAGGCTCGCCGCAACTGTCTGGCCCGCGTCGACGAGGCGTGAGATGACGATGCCGTCGATTGGTGCACGAATCACGGTGTGCTCCAAGTTCACTTCTTCCTGATTGAGCGACGCGGCCGCTTGGGTAACTGCGGCCTCTGCTGATTTGAGCTGCGCCTCGGCAAGGCGTTCCTCGACCTGAGCCGCTTCGAGCTCGGTGGCCGAGATCAGCTCGCGTTCGGCCAGGTCCTTCAACCGAGAAAGCTGTACTCCGGCATCGTCGAGGCTGACGCGTAGTCGTTCGACATCGGCCTCCGCCCGGATGAGGTTCGCCCGAGCCTGCTCGACCTGGGTCTCGAAGAGCGATGGGTCAAGTCGCATGATCACGTCGCCTCGGCGGACGATCGAGTTGTAGTCGACCCGAAGGTCTTGAATGATGCCCGATACCTGGCTCCCGACATTGACCGTAGTCACTGCTTCGAGCGCCCCGGTGGCGACGACCGCGTCGAGGATGTCCCCCTCGACCACTTGGACGGTTCGAATCTCAGGAACGAACTCACCGGTATCGTACGCGAGGTATCCGTACGCGGTGATGCCAACCGCCAGCAGCGCGAGGATAAGCAGTGTCTTTTTCATATGTCTATCGCCGCCTTAGAAACCGCCTCCACCAACCCCCCCCCCGCCAAAGCCCCCGCCGCCGAAACCGCCTCCAGCTGCGCCCGCGCCGCTGCCGGTCGCACTCCCGCCGACGATGGAGATTCCGGTGCCGCCGAGTGAAGTGCGCTGGACGCGCTCGAACTCGATCAGGGCCTTCTGGTAGTCCAGAATGGCACGAAGCTCGGCGTCCCGTGCGGTTGACAGATCGCGCTGCGCCTGGACCACGAAGAAGTTCGTCGACATGCCGACCTCGAACTTGCTTTCTTCGGCTTCGAGCTGTTGCTCAGCCAGTTCGCGAGCGGCCTGGGACGCTTCAATCCGTTCGCGAATACTCTCGACCTGAACCGCCGCGGTCGTGACCTCCGTGGCGACCACAAGCTCAAGTTGGCGCAGTTGTGCCTCGGTCTGGGTGATCTGGAGGCGCGCACGCTCGAGCGCCGCGTCGGCCGAGCTTGTCCCGAGCGGATAGCTCAGCTGCAGGCCAACGGTCCAGGTGGGGAAGTTGGCGTCGATGATGTGGCTGAGCGCGTCTGCGAAACCGCCGGGTATGACCTGCGTGACTTGACCGCCAAAGAAACCCGCCCTCTCAAGCAGGTTGCCGCCCTGGCCCTGCAGCTGGTACGTGCCCACCAGATCCAGCGAAGGAAGGGTGTTGTTCCTGAGGCCGCGGATGTTCAATCGATTGATCTCCTGTTGCCGGTTCGCGCGGGAGAGGTCCGACCTCTGGTCCAACGCCGCGCGGATCGCCTCCTCAATATTGATCGGTGGGTAGTCGAGTTCCGGGAGATCAACCGGGTTGAGCTCGGCTGTCCACAGCTCATCTTCGGTCCCGCCGACGATCAGCCGTTTGAGTGCGAGCTCTGCCGTTCTCAGAACCTGTCTGGCCTGGGCCAGCTGATCGCGCCGGGCGGCAGCCTCGGACTGCGCCTGCACGATGTCGATGGGGGCAAGCGTCCCGATCTCGACCCTGGCACGATTGTCCTGAACGAGCCGCTCGGCGAGGTCGAGCGCCTCTTGTTGTACCCGTACGGCACCCACGGAATAGAGCAGCTCCCAATAGGCGTTTCTGACGTCGGCAACGGTATTGGTAATCGTCTGGCGAAGGTCAATGTCGGAGATGTCGCGGTTGATCCGGGTGACCTGGAGCTGTTGGCGAGTGTTGTCGATCCGGAAGCCACGCAGCAGGGGCTGCGTGTACGAGGCGTTGAACACCGACCGAAAGCTGGGATTGAAACTCGAGAAGAAGTTTGTCGTCTCGTTGCGGTTGTTATTCCAACCGAGGCTGAGATTCCCTCCACCCCACTGGACCGGCTGCGCGAGACCGAAATCGAAAGTCCGCGTCTCGGTTTCGGTGACATCACCACCATCGAGCTGCGTCGACGCAGGACTCGTCCGGTTGCTGTTGTCCAAGTTGAAACTTGCGGTTGGCCGATAGAACGCTTGGGTTTCCGCGAATGTGAGGTCTAAGAGCTGTGGATTGATTCGCTCGACCGCGATGTCCAGATTGCGTTCGAGCGCCCGGCCAATCGCGTCATCGAGAGTGAGGTCAAACGGGCGCGACGATTGTGCGGCTTGTCCTAACCGGGTCGGGTTGCCGCCAACTGGGTCCCAAGCTGACAACGCCCTCTGTAAATTCTGCGCACTCGCTGCTGGGCCAAAGCCGAGAAGCATGACGAGCCCCAGCGCCGCAATACGTCCAACCGATACCATTCCGCCTCCTAGGTTTGTCATACCGTTGTTCCTTACAGACGAGATCAACACACCTTCGGTTCGGTGGGCTCGGTTGAGCAACCTGACGAAAGGCGCCATCTTCGTCCGGTCACCGATCGGCAGGCCGACGTTCGCGCCACCGTCGGCGGCGCTCCTCCTCCAGCTCAGTTAGCTTCTGTTGCTGCGCGCTCGTGAGCTCCTGGCGCATGTGGTACAGCATCAGGATCCGTTCCTTGCTCAGCGCACTTCGGGCCGCTTCGACCTTGTCGATCTGGAAGGCCAGCTCCCGGTCCTCGACGGCCATGCCGAGAATGAGCTCGGACAGCGCCTTCTGCTCCGCCTCGAACGCCGCCATCAGAGAGCGCAGGGCTGGCTGGGTCGAGGTGTAGATCTCTTCGATGGCCGTGGACTGATCCTCGGTGAGGCCGAGTGTGCTCTTGACGTCGCCGGACTGCCACCACCGATGACGCTGCGAACGGGTCGAGGTCTGGCCGGCGGACAGCACGACCGCTGTGGCCGCGAGCACAGCCAAGACGATCGGCAGTTTCAACCGATTCATGCGTTTGCGGAGCCCCAGACCCCGCCTACTCCCATAGTGTGACAGACGGCCGGGCTAGGCCCGCCGTTTACCGCCCTTGGTCGGGAGAATCCTCTGGATCGGCGCAAAAGGTGGCAAGGCGACTGATGACATCCCCAACGATGCTATCGGGGGTAGAGGCTCCGGCCGTTACAGCAACCGTCAGCGCGCCCGTCGTGGGGAGCCACCCCGGCGTCGTCACCTCCGCCAGCCCCTGCGCACCCGGATCTCCGCTTGTTCCCGTCGCTGGGCGATGCCTGATCTCCGAGGGCGAGGCAAGACACGACGGATCGGCGATGTGAAAGGTCGGAGCGGCCTCGGCACAGATGCGGGCCAGGTTCTTCGTATTGCTGCTGTTGTACCCGCCGATTACGATTGCCAGATCGAACGACCGCTCCTCGAGAAGCGCCTGGATCGCGTCCTGGCGGTCCTGGGTCGCGCTGCAGATGGTCTCAAATGCTCGGTAGTGCTCGAGCAAGGCTCCTGCACCGTAGCGATCGACCATCGCCTCGCGAATCATCTCACCAATTGCTAACGATTCGGACATCAACATCGTCGTTTGGTTGGCCAGGCCGATCCGACGAAGATCGACGTCGGGGTCGAAGCCCGCTGAACACGCGCCGCCGAGAGTGTTCAGGAACTCCTCAGACGTGGCGCGGCCGCGAATCACGTCGCAAACGAACTCGGCCTCCGCATGGTTGAGAATGACGAGAAACCGACCGTCACCGCTCGTGAGAGCCTGGGACGCCGTGGCGCGCGTTTCCTCGTGATGCACCTTCCCGTGGATGACGGCGGTGAAGCCGTCCCGTGTGTACTGTCGAACGTTCTTCCACACGTTGAGGACCGAGCCACACGTCGTGTCTACGAGCGCGCAGCCTCGGTCCGAGAGGGCGGCCAGCTCGTGCACCGTGACACCGAACGCGGGAAGGATCACGACGTCGTTCGACGTCACCTGTGCAATCTCGTAGTCTGGGTCGCTAAGGAAGAGTACGCCCGCCGCTCGGAGCTTTGCGTTCACTTGCGGATTGTGAATGATCTCGCCGGTTAAGAAGACCCGCTGGTCGGGAAAGCGCTTGCGGGTTTGATACGCATAGTCGACCGCTCGATCCACGCCGTAACAAAAACCAAACTCCTGCGCGAGATGCACAACAAGACGCCCGCTCTCGTATCGATAGCCCCCGCCCTTGATGGTATCCACCAACCGACTGTGGTAGTCGCTGGCAAGCGCACCGGCAACGGCATGCTTGAGATCGAGTCCCTTGCGAAACATCTGAACCGGTACCGGTTCCTTACCAGCGGTAGACGGCAGTTTCACGGATCCGTGGGGTAAGTTCGTCGAGCGGAGTGAGCTCGAGGATGGGTGGACTGCTCAGAACTTGGTCCAGTTCCTCCAGAAAGCCATCTTCCGACGTTGAGGTCATGACGAGCGGAAGATTAGACAAGTTCGTCCGCGAAACCGTGGGAGCGGGCACATCCGACGCGACGCGGGCCACCTCCGCAGAACCGTTGCCGGCCTGCTCGTCAGGGTGCACGTGAATCCACTGGCCCAGCACGACGCCGAGAACGAGACCCGCCGCCGCCGCCGCGCCAAGCCATTTGCTGGCCAACCGCACATCGAGAAGCGTGGGTCTTGCCACGGCAGGAAACCTAAGTAGCCGACCGCGGGCGCCCGGCTCGACCGCCCGCCGAATTCGACGGAGGATCCGATGTTTCTGCTTGGTCGATCGCTCCGCCGACACCCCATTGCGAAGCGCTGAATCGTGCGTGTCGGACAAGCCGTCGAGGAAACCCTCGAGCTTGGCGGCTTCGTCCGCACACAACTCACAACGGCTCAGGTGCGCCCGAGCGCGATCATCCCGAACATCAGGAACCGAAGGTGGACGCAGCAGGCTGACGATGTCGTTCTCGCTGAGATGAGCGTCCGCACCGAGTACCCCAGACCGTCGTCGCAGAAGGCGGGTCCACACACTCATGGTGCTGACACCTCCCGACGAACATCGGGCTTTGCGGTCCCCCGGACTTCAGACAGCCGCTTGCGTAACGCTCGAATCGCCCTGAAGAGGTGAACGCGTACGGTGGCGTCACGCAGTCCCAAGATGAGGCTGATCTCGCGCGTCGTGTGACCCTCCAGCTGACTCAAGACAATCACCGAGCGTTGGCGCTGAGGGAGCGTCGCTATCGCGGCGCGCAACTCCGCACCGCGTTCGGCGGCGAGCAGCGCGCTCTCTGGTGATCGGTCGGGCGACGGGTATCGATCGAAGATGTCGCGATCGTCTTCGCCGATCGCAAGTAACCAGCGAGCGCGGCGCTTGCGAGCCTTCAAGCGATCGATGCACCCGTTGACGAGAATCCTCGTGAGCCACAACTCGAAAAGGAGATCCTCGCGAAAGGATGGAAGGTGCAAAAAGGCTTTCACGAACGCGTCCTGCACCGCTTCGTCTACATCGGCTGCATCACGCAAGTAGTAGTAGGCGATGCGTGTGGCTCGGCCCTGGTGGCGATCGACAAGCGCTTCGAAGCGGTCGCAGGCTGCCTCCCGATCGCCCGACGCCAGCAAGGCCTTGACCTCGCCCGCCAACCGGGTGTCGGTACGCAAGCTCGCCGAGTGCGTCCCTTGCCGCTGAGGTTCCAATCCGCCCTTTACCCCTTCCTAATAATAACGCCGGACATCAGTCCCGGGGTAGTAGTGGGACAAGATGGAGTCGAGCGTATGCCCCTGCTCGGCCCGCGCTCGGGCTCCGCGCTGGCACAGACCGACGCCGTGCCCGAATCCTCGCCCTTCGAACGCAATGGCCTCTTCCGAGGTCCTGACCGTAAAGAGCGTGCTGTCGATTGAACGGAACCCGAAGTGGCTGACGAGGACCACTCGCAGTTTCGCGCCGCTCACGACCCGTCGCTCCCGGCCTTCGATCGATACTGTGACGGCTCGCCCAGCGCCATCGTAGGTCGTCACTCGCACAGCTTGTAGGTTCCGTACTCTCGTGAGTGAGTCGGCGGCGAGCGCCGCTTCCAGCGAGGTCAACGTTGTCTCAAACTGCCACGGGGCCGGATCGTCCAGAGCGCAGAACGTGTCGGTGACGCCCGTGAGATACGGCGGCGTGTCGCCCCCCCAGGGCACCGCGGCATCGCTCGTATGTCCGCCGCAGTTCGCATGGTAGACAGCGTTGATCGGCCGAGCCTCATGCACGATGACCAGTCCTGCCGTTGCACGCGCCGCTGTCTGGGCGAGGGTTCCGACGGGCGAATCCGTAGCGCCTCCAGGATGGTAGACCTGGCAGTGGGTGGTCGCGCAGAGGTCGAAGCCAGCATCTTCGTGCCTATTGCGGTTTGCCAGAGCGTAGGTGCGGGCCAGAATGGCTTGGACGCGGGCGACCCGGCCCGCCGCGAGCGGGTCAAGTCCTCGGAAATCCGCCTCGGCGACGATCGAGCCGACGATGTAGTGCTCGAGCCCAATCTCTACGACGGCTCCGGAAGGCAGTCCGACCTTGATGGAAGGCTCCGGACCGATCCGAGCGTCAAGAGGAGGACGAGGCTTGGCACATGCGAAGCCGGTAAGGGCCAAGACGAGCGCCAACACGAGGCTCCGCGTACGCGCACGTCTGGCTGAGTCGAAGTCAACCATTCAGCCTATTGTATCGGCGCTTGTGACGAGTAGCCGTGAGTTTGACTTGCCGATCCGCACGCCGTACGATCCGGCCTCATGCCGACCGCCTCACCACTCGCCCCTGTCGGAATCACTGACTGCCGCGCAGAACATTGGAATCTGGGAACGGCAGCTCTGTACGAGGAGGCCATTCGCCGAGACGAAGGAATCATCGTCGAGAGCGGTCCGCTCGTATGCCTGACAGGCCAACACACCGGTCGCTCTCCCAACGACAAATTCCTGGTGCGCGAGCCGTCGAGCGCGGAGCATGTGTGGTGGGGCGCGGTCAACCGACCCATTGAGCCCGAACAGTTCAAGGCGCTCCATGAGCGAGTGCGAGCTGGCCTCAAGGGGAAGGACGTCTTCGTCCAGGACTGTTTTGCGGGCACTGCCCCAGAGTTTCGCCTCCCGGTCCGTGTCGTGACCGAACGCGCGTGGCACAGCCTGTTTGCGCGGACGATGTTCCTGCCAAGCCCGCCCGGGACGGCGCCGGCTGAGATGGACGGCGGGTTCACGGTGATCGATGCACCTTCGATTGAAGCGGATCCAGCTCAGCACGGCGTCAACTCGCCAGTCTTTATTGTCGTCAACTTCGCAGAGCGACGGGTGCTGATTGGCGGCACGAGCTACGCCGGGGAAATCAAGAAATCCATCTTCAGCATCATGAACTACCTGCTCCCGCTGAAGGATGTGCTTCCGATGCATTGTTCCGCCAACGTGGGCAGCCAGGGCGACGTCGCGCTCTTCTTCGGTCTCTCCGGCACAGGGAAGACAACCTTGTCGAGCGACTCGAATCGTCAGCTCATCGGTGATGACGAGCACGGTTGGAGCACTCGCGGAGTCTTTAACTTCGAGGGTGGGTGTTACGCCAAGATGATCCGGCTGTCGGAGGAGGCCGAGCCGCAGATTTATGCGACAACCCGGCGGTTTGGCACGGTCCTCGAGAACGTAGTGGTCGACCCCTCCTCGCGGCGCATGGACCTCGACGACGACCGTTTGACCGAGAACACGCGCGGGGCATATCCGATCTCCTTCATCGACAACTGGGTGCCAAGCGGCCAAGCGGGCCACCCGAAGGTCCTCGTCATGCTCACCGCGGACGCGTTCGGCGTCCTGCCGCCGATCGCCCGATTGACGTCAGCGGGTGCCATGTATCACTTCCTGTCGGGGTACACCGCGAAAGTCGCCGGTACCGAGAAGGGCGTAACGGAACCTAAGGCGACGTTCAGCGCCTGCTTCGGCGCGCCGTTTATGGTTTGGCATCCTACGGTGTACGCCAAGTTGCTCGGACAGCGAATCGCCGAACACAACACGCGTGTCTGGCTGGTCAATACCGGATGGACCGGCGGACCCTACGGCGTGGGTCGGCGGATTCCGATCGACCACACCCGCGCGATGATTACGGCCGCGCTCTCCGGCGCGCTGGACGACGTGCGCTGCGAACGCCATCCGGTGTTCGGACTCGATACACCGGTCGAGTGCCCAGGCGTGCCGCAGGACGTGCTGCGTCCCCGTGACACCTGGAGTAGTGGGTCGGAGTACGATGCGCAAGCGCAGAAGCTGGCGGGCATGTTCGCCGACAACTTCTCGGCGTTCGAAGCGGCTGCGGATGAGGACGTCCGGGCGGCCGGCCCGCGCGTCGGCTGATGGCGTTCGAATCGGTCATCGGTCTAGAGATTCACGCTCAGCTTCGAACCGACACCAAGATATTCTGCGGGTGCCTAACGGCGTTCGGGGCTCAACCGAACACGCAAGTCTGTCCGGTATGTCTCGGCCTGCCGGGTGCCATGCCCGTGCTGAACGAGCGGGCGGTCGAATTCGCCACCCGAGCGGCGCTGGCACTGGGGTGTCGCGTCCAGCCGATCTCGATCTTCGCGCGGAAGAACTACTTCTATCCCGACTTGCCCAAGGGATACCAGATCTCGCAGTTCGAGCAGCCTCTTGCCACAGATGGGCTGGTCGATTTCACATCGAACGGCCAGCCGACGTCGGTTCGCATTCTCAGGGTGCACCTGGAAGAGGATGCCGGGAAGTCGCTGCACGAAGGTCTCCCGGAGTCCGACCACTTCACGCATCTCGACTTCAATCGAAGCGGCGTGCCGCTCATCGAGATCGTGACCCATCCCGACTTGCGGTCGCCAGAATCGGCCGCCGACTTCTTTAGCCATCTCCGTTCGGTCCTGCGCGCCATCGACGTGAACGACGGCAACATGGAAGAGGGGAGTCTGCGCTGCGACGCCAACGTGTCGGTCCGGCCCCAGGGAGAGACGGAGCTTGGCGTCAAGGTCGAGATCAAGAACATCAACTCCTTTCGGTTCCTCCAACGGGCGATTCAGTTCGAGTTCGAGCGTCAAGTTGAGGCAGTGCGCTCCGGGCGGCCGATCGTCCAGGAAACCCGCCTGTGGGACACGGCGCTCGGCGAAACGTCGTCGATGCGCAGCAAGGAGGAAGCCCACGACTACCGCTACTTCCCCGAGCCGGACCTCCAACCATTACGCGTCTCGCCCGAGTGGGTCGACACGGTGCGATCGAGTTTGCCGGAGCTGCCCGAGCAACGCCGCCAGCGGCTGATCGAGGAATACGGGATTCCGGAGTATGACGCCGGGGTGCTCACCCAAACGAGCGGTCTGGCGGCATTCTTCGAAGACGTCGCGAAAGTCTCGGATAACCCGAAAGCCGCGAGCAACTGGATCATGGGTGAGGTCCTGCGGAAGCTAAAGGCGCTTGACGTCGAGATCGCCGACCTGAGTGTCTCGGCGGCGTCGCTGGGCGCACTCATCCGACTGGTGGACGCCAGGAAAGTCAGCGGATCCGCCGCCAAACAGGTCTTCGAGCGGATGCAGGAGACCGGTGAATCGCCCGAGGCAGCGGTGCAGGCCGAGGGATTGGCTCAGATGCAGGACAGCGCTGAACTTGAGGCTCTCGTGCAGTCGGTCATCGCAGAGCAGTCAGAAGCGGTGGCCAGCTATCGGGGAGGCAAGACCGGCACCCTCGGGTTCCTGGTCGGCCAGGTCATGCGCAAGACTGGTGGGAAGGCCAACCCCAAGCAGGTGAGCGAGATCTTGCGCTCCGTGCTTGATTGACACTCCCAAATCCGCGACAGTAGACTACGAAGTTGTAGGCAGGACGTTCTCGAGTTCGATGGCGCCCACGAATCCCGACGCTGTGCGTATCCTTCCCTTCCGGCAACCCACGCCGCATCCTTCTGCTTCAGAGCGAACGACCTTCTATCGCGAGGAACTCGTCAAGCACTGGCGGTGTCTTGAGCGACAGCGCGAGTTCTACTCGGAAAAAGCCATTACCGACGTGAAGGCGGCACTGACGCGCTTGAACGTGGAAATGGATGAGCTGTGCGAGCGAGAGAACGGCGACCAGCTCGTCAGTCGTCTTCTGAGCAAGATTGACGGAGTCACGCGACTCTCCGCGTGGTCCGATCCCAAGAAACACCACTGAGCACCTCCATCCGTCGTCGTCACCTCACACAAATCGTCCAGGCCGGTATCGCCGCGGTATCGGGTCCGACCCTTGTTGCAACGGCCCTCGACGATCCGGAGGTTCGTTCGATACTTGACGGTCGCCGAGTCACGCTCGTTTCGGCGGGGAAGGTCGCCGCGCCGATGGCGGTCGCGTTCCTCGAGCGCTGGGGGGACGAGCTGGCTGGCGCGGTCGCGGCCGGGACAACGGGGCACGTTCCGCGCGATCGCTGCGAGTGGTTCTCGGCCGGGCACCCGGTGCCGACCGAGGAGAGCGAGGCGGCGGGGCGACGGGTTCTCGAGCTCGCTCGTAGGACTGGTCCAGACGACGTTCTGTTGGTCTTGCTCTCGGGCGGCGCGTCGGCCTGCCTGGCGGTTCCGATCAATGGTCTCACCCTTCCGGACAAGGTCGCAGCCACGAAAGCGCTGCTCCGGGGTGGCGTGCCCATCGACGGGATCAACTGCGTCCGGAAGCATCTCTCGGCCATCAAGGGCGGGCGTCTCGCCCTCGCGGCGTCCGGCACAGTACTGACGCTCGCCATATCAGACGTCGTGGGTCCCGTTCCCGACGACCCGGCGGTCATCGGTTCAGGGCCGACGTCGGGCGATCCCACAACATACGGCGACGCGGTCGCCGTCGCCGAATGGCCGGCGGTGCGTCCGAGCTTCCCAGCCGCGGCGAGACGAGCCCTCGATCGGGGCATGCGCGGCGAGCTCTCGGAGACCCCCGCGCCTGGCGACGCCGGACTCGCGAAGTCGACCATTCACGTGATCGGGAACGGACGCGTCGCGGTCAAAGCCGCTGCTGATACGGCGACCACCCTGGGATACAGTGTGGCGACGATTGCTGCGCCGGTTGTCGGCGAAGCCCGAACGTCAGCCGCCGCCCATCTTCACGCGGTTCTCGATGTCGCACAGCCGCTCGCGCGTCCCGCATGTGTCATTTCCGCTGGAGAGACGACCGTGGAAGTCACGGGGTCAGGTCGAGGCGGGAGGAACCAGGAGTTCGGGCTGGCCCTTGTCGAGCACGTCGCGCGAGCCGACGCTGACCTGATGATTGCCAGCGTCGGTACCGACGGCATCGACGGTCCCACCGACGCAGCCGGTGCGATCGTGGACCGAACGACGCTTGACCGGGCCGCTCGGCAGGGCGTTGGCGCGCCGGCCACCTACCTCGCTGCCAACGATTCGTACGCGTTCTTCAACCCGCTGGGCGACCTCGTCCGAACAGGGCCGACCGACACCAACGTCGGAGACCTTCAGGTCGTGCTAATTGACGATGCTCACGGCTGACCAGGTGCTCGCGGCCATTCGTGAGAAGGTAGACCATCCGGCGACGGTCCGCGAGCTGCTTCAGCGACTGCGCCTGCCGCGCGAACAGCGTGCCGTGCTGCGTCGTCGGCTGAACGCCCTCGTCGAGTCAGGCGCCCTGATTAAGGTTCGCGGCAATCGGTACGGGCTCCCCGACCGAATGCGCCTGGTCACCGGGCATCTTCAGGTGAACCCACGAGGGTTTGGGTTCGTCACTCCCGACGAACCAATCGCGAACGTCGACGGCGATCTGTACATCGCCGGAACGAACCTCAACGAGGCGATGCATGGCGACCGTGTCGTCGCCCGAGTCGAGCGACACCGCAGCGACGGCCGCGCCGAGGGACGGATCGTGCGGATTCTGGTGCGGGCCACCGACACGCTGGTCGGGCGGTTCGAGATTGAGGAATCGGGACTCGCGTACGTCGTCCCGTTTGATCGCCGTTTCCTCATGGACGTGCACGTGCCCCCGCGTGACCGTCAGGATGCTGCCGCCGGACAAGTCGTCGTCGCCGAGATCGTACGGTGGCCGACCGCAACGCGAAGCCCCGTTGGTCGCGTCACGGAAGTGCTCGGTGACATCGAGGACCCCGAGGTTCAGACCCAGCTGATTATCCGGAAGTTCGGTATTCCGGACGCGCACGCGCCCGATGCCATCGCAGAGGCGAAAGCGCTTGGTGATCGGGTCCGCCCCCGCGACATCGCCAATCGAACGGACTTCAGGGGTCTCGCCACCGTGACCATCGATGGTGAGACGGCCCGAGACTTCGATGACGCAATCACGGTCGAGCGACTACCGAACGGAAACTTCTGGCTTGGCGTGCATATCGCCGATGTGAGCCACTACGTGGCCGAAGGAGGACCGCTCGACCGTTCGGCGTACGACCGCGCCACGTCCGTCTACTTCCCCGAGCGCGCCGTGCATATGTTCCCGGAGGAGCTCTCGACTGGCCTGTGTAGCCTGAATCCCCATACCGATCGGCTCGTCCAATCGTGCTTGATGGAGATCGACAAGACCGGTGCCGTGAGTCGATACGAGATGCATGACGGCGTCATCCACAGCGACGCGCGGATGACCTACACCGATGTGAACCAGATCCTCGAGGACCGTGATCAGTCGACACGTGACCGCTATCGCGACCTCGTCCCACTCTTTGAGCTCATGGCGGAGGTGTTTGAGGTCCTACACACTCGGCGACACCGCAGAGGCTCAATCGACTTCGACCTACCGGCCGCCGAGTTCCTGACCGACGAAGAGGGCCGCGTCGAGGCGATTGTCGCTGCCGAGCGCAACATTGCACACCGCCTGATCGAGGAATTCATGCTTGCGGCGAACGAGACCGTCGCCGCGCACCTGCAAGACCACGACGTGCCTGCCCTGTACCGGGTGCACGAGCGTCCAGATCCGCAGAAAGTAGAGGAGTTCGAGGCGTTCACGGCGTCGCTTGGCCACAGCCTGGGTGCACCGGCCGATGGGGTGAAACCGCGACACTTTCAGCATCTGTTACACCGCATTCACGACACGACTGAGGAGCGGGCCATCGCGCTTCTCATGTTGCGCACGATGCAGCAGGCGCGGTACGACACGATGAGCCTGGGTCACTTCGGTCTTGCGACGAAAACGTACACCCATTTCACGTCGCCCATTCGACGGTATCCCGACATCGTCGTGCACCGAGCCCTGCGCCAGTCAGGAACGAAGCGCGCGCGCCGCAAGACTAAGAAGCACGCGACCGAGAGCCTGCCAGATATGGCCCGGCACACGTCGGACATGGAGCGTCGCGCGGAGAACGCGGAACGCGAGGCGGTCCAGTGGAAGAAGGTCCGCTTCATGCGGGACAAGGTCGGCGACGAGTTCACCGGCTGCATCACCGGCGTCACGGCGTTTGGGCTCTTCGTCGAGCTGGTCGAGCACTTCGTCGAAGGCCTCGTCCATATCTCCACGATGGCTGACGATTACTATCGCTTTTCGGAGCGACAGCATGAGCTGCGCGGCGAGAACACACGGCGTACCTACCGAATCGGTGACATGGTCCGGGTTCAGCTCGTCCGGGTGGACACCGAGCATCGACAGCTCGAGATTGCGCTTGTCGATATCCTGGAGCGGGTCAAGCGGGCAGAGTCCGGACGCGCACCGAGATCCCGGAGTCAGCCGCCACGCGGCTCTCGACGGCGGACGCGCCGATGACGAACATCGTGGTCGGCACGGCCGGGCACATCGACCACGGCAAGAGCGCCCTCGTGCGAGCCTTGACCGGCACCGATCCTGATCGGCTCCAAGAGGAGAAGGCCCGCGGGATCACGATCGACCTCGGGTTTGCGCAGCATAGAATCGGTGGCGTGAACGTCGCGTTCGTCGACGTGCCAGGACACGAGCGCTTCGTCCGGAACATGCTTGCCGGTGCCAGTGGAATTGATGCCGTGCTGCTCGTCGTGGCCGCGGATGAGTCGGTCATGCCTCAGACCCGCGAGCATTTCGACATTTGTCGCCTCCTCGGCGTGACCGCGGGCGTTGTGGCGCTCACCAAGAGCGACCTTGTCGACGCCGAGACCCTCGAGCTCGTCAGGCTTGAGACCGCAGACCTTGTACGCGGGTCATTCCTCGAACAGGCTCAAGTGGTTCCGGTGTCCTCGAAGACCGGGGCCGGCCTTCAAGAGCTCACGGACGTCCTCGCGAAGTTGGACGACCAGGTCCGGAAGCCGAGCCGTTCGGGCGTCGCGAGACTGCCCATAGATCGGGCCTTCACGGTCCGTGGGTTCGGTACCGTCGTCACAGGGACGTTGGTTTCCGGACACCTCAAGGTTGACGATGCGCTCGACGTTCTACCAGCCGGTCGGCGCGGTCGCGTCCGTGGCCTGCAAGTCCATGGACAGGCTTGCCAGAATGCAACTGCGGGTCAGCGCGTAGCCGTCAATCTCTCCAACATCGAGGTGAAAGAGCTGGCTCGGGGTGACTCGCTCGTGGAAACGGACGGCCTCGAGGTGACCCGTCGCTTGGACGGAACCCTCAGGCTCCTTGGTAGCGCCGCTCCACTGAAGCACGGCGCGCGGGTTCGGTTCCATGCGGGCACAAGCGAGACGATGGCGCGGGTGTCGATGGCGTCACGCGTGGACGACGGCCCCGATGCGGAGCCGATCAGTCGACTCGAGCCCGGCGACGAGGCCTACGTGCGCGTACGATTGGAGCGGCCGGTCGCGCTGACGCGAGGTGATCGCTTCGTGCTGAGAGCCTACTCGCCGCCGGTGACCATTGCCGGTGGACACGTCTTGGACCCGGCTCCAGGTAGAGGACGGCTGCGCACGAGGGCCGGGGTGGCGCGGCTTGGGCGCCTCAACAGCACAGATCCTGGCGATACCGTGGCGGCCCTGGTCACCGACTCGGGACCCCGTGGGTTATCAGTCGACCGGCTGACGCCACGGGCTGGTGTCGCGCCGGGGGATGTCGCGAGTCTTGTGGCTGTGCTCGAGGCAGCGGGCCGGGTTCAGCAGATCGGGTCTCGGTTGCTGACACCCGATGCGGTTTCGGCACTTGGCACTGCCGTGACGGGTTGGGTTGGAGGGTACCACGAAGGTCACCCGCTTGAAGCGGGCCTTCCGCGAGAGGAGGCCCGCGAGCGGTTTAGCCACCTGGCCTCCACTGAGGTGTTCGATGAGATCGTGCGGGTGCTGGTTGAGAAGGGGAGTCTCACTGCGCGCGATCACCTGGCCCTCGCCGATCATCAGGTGGCGTTCTCCGCGGAAGAAGAGCGGGCCTCCGGCCTCATCGAGCAACGATTCAAGGCCGCAGGTCTCACGCCGCCGGAGATGGCTCTGGTAGCCGAGGAGAACGGGATCGAACCAGAAGTCGCGGAGAGCATGCTGAAGTACCTGGTCCGCAGCGGCGTACTCGTCCGGCTGGAGTCGCAGCACTACCATGCCTCATGCCTCGAGGAGCTGAAGTCCGACGTCAGGGCGCGGAAGTTGGAGACCTCGGAAGCTCGGTCCGAGATTGACGTCGCGACGTTTAAGGAACGCTACGGGGTAAGCCGCAAGTACGCTATTCCTCTACTAGGTTTTCTCGATCGAGAGCGGGTGACGCGCCGCGTGGGCAACGTTCGCCTAGTGCTCTAGGCTGGCCCGCTTTGCCACGGGTAGCAAGCCCCGTTACACTGAAAAGATAAGAAAGTGAGCTAATACGGGAACCGCATAATGTCGGAAACGGATCGAAGTTGCTTCACCGTGTGTGTCTTCCAGGATTCAGCCTGGGCAGATCGAGGCCTCGAGGCACTTCGGACAAGTGGTTTCGACGGCGAGAGTGTGTCTGTCTTGGCAAAACGCTCCGAAAACGCCGAGGCGCTGCTGAAGAAGCTCTTCGACACGGAGCCGCAAGCGCTGGACGTCAAGGGCCTTGGCCCGGTCCTCGCACATGGCCCGCTGATTGGCGCGCTCCAGGGCCCGGACGAAGGCTTGGGCCACACAGGCGTGGCCGCCACAATTCGACGGGCCGGCTTTCAGGCCCACGATGGGTTCATCTACGAGACGCTCACGGAGCGGGGCGGCGTCCTGGTCGCTGTCGAAAGCGAGCCGCGGGCGGCGGACGCGTTGGCGCTCTTCCATTCATACGGCGGTGGTAATGCCGCCATTGGAGCATGGGCTGGACGCGTGTAGTCACGTGTTCACCAAATTGGGTCTCGGGAGCCTCGACGCGCGCCACAACAAAGAGAAACCTTATCGCAAGGGCACTGCATGAGCCTGGACCTTGGAAAAGTCGCGTTTCGCGCGGGGCACGCACCGTATGCGGCGGCCCGCCTGGAACGTCGGCGCCAAAGGCGTGAGCTCCAAGCTAAGGCGGACGGACGTCAGTCGTTTGAGTCGGTCAGCAAGGTTCCCGTTCGGGTAGCCGAAGGCGACGTTCCGTCTCAGATCGGGAAACTCTCCATTCTGCCCGACACCTTCGCACCCAAGGACATCCTCTTTCGTGTCGGTACGGTTCGAGACCGCATGGGCGGTTCATTCGCCGCCTCTATTGGCAGCCACGTCGTCGGCTTCGGCCTGCTCGCGCTGCTAATCAGCCTCGCCCCGGAGCGCGCGCTGAACCTCGTGGAGTTCAACCGCGACAACTACGACGGCATCGTGTGGATTCCCGAGGAAGGTCCAGGTGGTGGGGGCGGCGGTGGGGGCAACGAATCGCTTGAGATACCGCGCCCCGTTCAACTCGAAGGACCAGATGAGACGGATTTCAGCGTTCCGGTTGAACCAGAGCCCGACTTCGTCGAGCCCGAGATCGAACCCGAGACCGTCGATCTGTCCAAGCTAAATATCCCCGCCGTCTCGATGGCTGCGGCCCTCGAGACGCTGCCGGGCACCATGGACGACATCGACGCCGCACGAGAGTCGCTATCCCAGGGCAGTGGATCGGGTGGCGGGGGCGGAACCGGAACGGGAACCGGAGTCGGCCCCGGTGAAGGAGCCGGTCTGGGACCGGGAACGGGTGGCGGCGTCGGCGGGGGCGTCTACCGTCCTGGTTCGGGCATCGTGAATCCCCAGCCGCTCTTTCGAGCCAAACCCGAGTACACCTCAGAAGCGATGCGGGCTCAGGTTCAGGGTGAGGTGTGGCTTGAGATCGTCGTGCTCCCCGATGGCACTGTCGGCGACGTCACGATCACACGATCATTGGACCGCGTTTTTGGACTCGACGACGAGGCCATTAAGGCCGCGCGGCAGTGGCGATTCAAGCCCGGCACGCGCTTCGGCGAGCCTGTCGCGGTGATGGTGGGCATCGCGCTCGAGTTCAACCTACGCTAGCGCGGCGGTCGCCCCAAAAAAAAGGGTCCTTCCGGGATCTCCGTGGGTCGCAAGGATCCCGGGTGACTCGTCAGGCCGCCTGCGGGGGCCCCCTGGTGGGTGGGGGCTTGCTCGGCGGCGGATTGCACTCGAGGTGTCCTGCTGATAGAACGCTCCGGCGGAGGAGCGAATGCAGGATACCAAGCTGTTCGAGACGATCTTGGGGATCCCTACCCCCTGGCACGTGGCGCGCGTCGAGCTGAAACCCGAGGACGAGCGGGTCGACGTGTGGCTAGAGCACGAGCCGACGCGCTGGCCCTGTCCCAACTGCGGCGAGACGGTGCCCGCCTTCGATCATGCGGCAGAGCGCACGTGGCGCCATCTCGACACGTGTCAGTGTCAGACGCACCTGCATGCCGAGATTCCGCGGGTGCAGTGTCCGACCCATGGCGTGAAGCAAGTGCGGGTGCCGTGGGCCGAGCCACGGAGCCGCTTCACGGGGTTGTTGGAACGGTTGATCATCGATCTGATCCTGCAGTGCAGTACGGTCAAAGGTGCGTGTGAGATCGCGGGCGTCAGCTGGGACGAGGCCTGGGGCGTGATGAGCCGCGCCGTCGCGCGGGGCCACGCGCGGAAAGAGGCGCGGCCGATCCGCTACATCGGCGTCGACGAGAAGGCGTTCCGCAAGGGCCATCGCTATCACACGATCGTGTGCGACCTCCAGCGGGCGACCGTCGAGTTTGTGGCCGAAGATCGCAAGACGGAGAGTCTGGCGGCGTACTATGCCCAGTTGACGGACGCCCAGCGGCGGGCACTGCACGCCGTCGCGATGGACATGTGGGAGGCGTACATCGGCGCCACGCGGGACGGCCTGCCCGCCGGCGACGAGAAGATCGTCTTCGATCGGTTCCATATCATGCGGGAGATGACGAAGGCCGTCGATACGGTCCGCAAACAGGAGCATCGCGCTTTTCTGCGGGCCGGCGAGGGTTCGCCGCTGACCGGCACCAAGTACCTGTGGCTGTTCAGCGACGAGCGGCGGCCGGAGCGGCATGCGGCCGCGTTCGCGACGCTCCAAGCGCTGAAGTTGAAAGTCGGGCGCGCGTGGGCGATCAAAGAAGCGTTGCGGGCCTTGTGGACCTACCGTCAGCATGCGGCCGTGAAGCGGTTCTTCACGCGCTGGTATGGCTGGGCGATCCGCTCGCGGCTCGCGCCCGTGAAGCAGGTGGCGAAGACGTTGAAGCGGCATCTCGCAGGGGTGCTCCGCTTTGTCCAGCATCCGATCACGAATGGCGTGGCTGAAGGTCTCAACAGCAAGATCATGAGCATCAAGCGAAAGGCCGGCGGCTTCCGCAACCCGTCACACTTCACGACGGCGATCTATTTTCACTGCGGAGGGCTCGACCTCTACCCACGCTAAACCCGGAAGGACCAAAAAAAGAGGCCCGGTGAGCATCCAGCCCACCGAGCCTCTGAATTCTGCCTTCTGCCTTCTACAGAATCACAGTCTAGTACATCCCGCCCATTCCGGGTGGCCCGCCAGGCGCGGCCGCGGCCTCCGGCTTCTCTTCCGGAATCTCGGAAATCAGCGCTTCCGTGGTCAGCAGCAGAGAGGCGATCGAACCGGCGTTTTGCAGCGCCGTCCGCACAACCTTCGTTGGGTCGATGACCCCGGCTGCGACCAGATCCTCGTAGGCCTCCGTTTGGGCGTTGAAGCCCTCGCGCCCTTCCGCGTCCCTGACCCTCTGGACAACGATTGAGCCCTCGAATCCAGCGTTCTGCGCGATCCAGCGCATCGGCTCCTCAAGGGCGCGCTTGATGATGTTGACGCCAACCTGCTGATCACCGTCGAGCGCCAAGCTCTCGAGCGCCGCCGTCCCTCGCAGGAGTGCAACGCCGCCACCCGGGACGATGCCTTCTTCAACCGCGGCCTTTGTCGCGTGCATGGCATCCTCGACGCGGGCTTTCTTCTCTTTCATCTCCGTTTCGGTCGCGGCGCCGACCTTGATGACAGCTACGCCACCGACGAGCTTGGCCAACCGCTCCTGGAGCTTCTCACGGTCGTAGTCCGAAGTGGTCTCTTCGATCTGCGCCCGGATCTGCTTCACGCGGCCCTCGATCGCCTTCCGCGAGCCATCTCCTTCAACGATCGTCGTGTTGTCTTTGTCGATCGTGATCTTCTTGGCCTTGCCGAGATCATCTACTTGGATGTTTTCCAGCTTCAGCCCGAGATCCTCGGTAATCGCTTTCCCGTTCGTCAGGACAGCGATGTCCTCGAGCATGGCCTTGCGTCGGTCACCGAAGCCCGGAGCCTTGACTGCCGCCACCTGCAAGGTGCCCCGCAGCTTGTTGACCACCAGAGTCGCCAGAGCTTCACCTTCGATGTCTTCCGCCACGATCAACAGCGGACGGCTGAGGCGCGCGACTTGCTCCAGCAAGGGGAGCAGGTCCTTCATCGAGCTGATCTTCTTTTCGTGGATCAAGATGACCGGGTTCTCGAGAACCACTTCCATCCGCTCCGGGTCGGTGACGAAGTAGGGCGACAAATACCCTCTGTCGAACTGCATCCCCTCGACGACCTCCAACGAGGTTTCGAGCGTCTTGGCTTCTTCAACAGTGATGACGCCGTCCTTGCCGACCTTGTCCATCGCTTCGGCAATGATGGTGCCGATGGTCGAATCGTTGTTCGCCGAAATCGTGCCGACCTGCGCGATCATGTTCCCGCTCACCGCTTCCGACATGCTGCGGAGGTGGCCAACCACGGCATCGACTGCCGACTCGATGCCACGCTTGATCTCCATGGGGTTCGCGCCGGCCACCACGTTCTTCGCACCCTCGCGGTAGATCGCCTGAGCGAGCACCGTCGCGGTCGTCGTGCCGTCGCCAGCGATGTCCGAGGTCTTGCTCGCGACCTCGCGCACCATCTGGGCACCCATGTTCTCGAGCGGATCTTTCAGCTCGATCTCCTTGGCCACAGTCACGCCGTCTTTCGTGATCGTTGGCGATCCAAACTTCTTCTCGAGGATGACGTTACGTCCTTTGGGACCAAGAGTCACCTTGACGGCGTTCGCCAGCTGGTTCACCCCTTCGATGATCAACTGGCGTGATTTTTCGCCATATACAATCTGCTTAGCCATGTTCTAGAAACTCCATTCGCTGATGCGCGTCGCGTATCAGGCTTCCTTAGCTTTCGACGACGCCGAGGATCTCGTCCTCGCGCATGATTAGGAACTCAGTGCCATCCAGCTTGATCTCCTGACCGGAGTACTTGCCGAAGAGCACCGTGTCGCCAGGCTTTACATCAAGGGGCGTGACGCTGCCGTCGTCCTTGACCTTGCCTTTGCCGGCGGCGATGACTTTCCCCTGCTGGGGCTTTTCTTTCGCGGTGTCGGGGATGATGATCCCACCAACAACCTGCTCGGATTCCTCGAACCGCTCAACGATGATGCGGTCGTGGAGAGGGCGAACTTTCGTTGCCATGAGGCACAAACTCCCTTCAAGATATTGAAAAGACGAGAGATAGGATTACGCTACGAATCTCGGCCGACGGCGACCTAGCAGTCGACCAAACCGACTGCTAATTATAGCGGAAAGTTGAGCCAGATCAAAAATGGAAAGGCGAAACCGTTGCTCACCCGGCCCGTGTGTGCCGCTTCAGGCGATAGGTCGTCACCTTTCGAGTCAGGGTATTCCGGTGGATGCCGAGCAGATCGGCGGCCTGGCCGAGATTCCCTTTGGATCGCGCTAGGGCCCGCGTAATGAACCGACGCTCGATTTCTCGTTTCGCGTCGTCGTAGAGGATCCCCTTTTTCAGCATTTCGTCTATGAGTTTGTCGAGCTGCTCGCGCACACGAGTTCCTTCTGGCTACGATGAGGATACGTGCTGAGACCTACGCCAGCTCCTGAGACGTGAGCGTGCGGAAGGCCTTGATGTATTTGTCCCGGGTCTTCGCGACGACCTCCGCGGGCAGCTCCGGCACCGGCGGTTGGCGGTTCCAATCAATCTCGTCGAGGTAGTCGCGCACGAACTGCTTGTCGAAGCTCAATTGCCCCTTGCCCGGCGCATAGGTCTCGCTCGGCCAGAACCGCGACGAGTCCGGCGTTAAGACTTCATCGATGAGAACGATGGCGTCCTCCCCGGCTTCCGTGTCGAGCAAACCGAACTCGAACTTGGTGTCGGCCACGATGATGCCGCGCGCTTCGGCATGCTCGGCACCGTGCGCGTAAAGTCGCAACGTGAGGTCTCGTAGCTTGTCGACAAGTGGCCGCCCAACCAGATCGGCGGCTTCCGCCTCGCTGATATTGATGTCGTGTCCATCCGAGGCCTTTGTCGCCGGCGTGAAGATCGGCTCCGGCAGGCGATCAGACTCCCGCAACCCGGACGGAAGTTCAACGCCGCACACGCGACCCGATGTCTGGTACTCCTTCCAGCCCGAGCCGGCCAGGTACCCCCGTGCGACGCATTCGATCAACACGGGCCGCGTCCGGGTCACGAGCATCGACCGACCTGCGAGGATGTCGGTATGCGGTCGAAGCACCTCCGGGTACGACGCGGGATCGGTCGAGACCATATGGTTCGCCACGATGTCGCGAGTACGCGCGAACCAAAACGCCGACAACTGCGTGAGCACCTTCCCCTTGTCCGGGATCACCGAACCCAGCACGAAGTCGTACGCGGAGATGCGATCGGTTGCTACCATCAACAGATAGTCATCGACCTCGTACATATCGCGAACTTTGCCGCGACGGTGGGAAGGTATGTCTTCAAGTAGTGTTTCAAAGACAGGTGCTGATGTGGGCATGACCGATCCTCTCGGGGCCATAGCTTAGCTAGAACTCTCGATCGCGGCAAGTGCGAAATCAATACGCCGCGCCGTCTTTGCGTCGCACGCTCGTCAGGAGTGTTTGTAGTAAATTCCACCGATCGACATCAGACCATCGTCGACGACTTTCAACGTACCTATGCGACGTCATCTTCAGGTCCTGCTGGTCGTTCTCCTCACGGGAGGGCTGATTGCGTTCTTCCTCCGAAACGCCAACCTCGCGCAGGTATGGGAGGCAACTCGGCGCGCACGGTGGGAACTCATTGCGCTGGCGATAGCAATGACGGCCGTGTCGTACACGATTCGGATCGAGCGATGGCGGCGTCTGCTAGGTACGATCGGGGGCGCGTCGTTTCGGACGGTCGGCCGAGCCACCGTGATGGGCTTTGCCGCCAACGCACTCATGCCGGGCCGCGTGGGCGAGGCTCTTCGCCCGTATTTGGTCGCGAAGCGCGAGGGCTTGAGTATTTCGGCGGCGGTCGGCACGATCGTGTTGGAACGGCTCCTGGACCTCGTGGCGATCGTCATCGGCGTCGCCAGCTTCCTCGTGGTGTTCGATACGCCGACACGCGACCCCGAACTACTGGGTGTCGTGCGAGTGGGGGCGATGACGACGGCGATCGCGGCAGTCGCTGGATGGGCGGTGATTATCGCGCTCGCGCGCCAGCCCGAGGCAGTGGACCGGCTCGCCCGTCGAGTGGCGTATGCGGCTCCCGGTGGGTTCGTGCGCGGCATCACCGCGGTCATTCAGCGATTTCTTCAGGGCCTTGAACTCGTGCGGCGGCCCGGACAGCTCGTCGTCGCGACGGTACTCTCGCTCGCCCTCTGGGCCTTCATCGCGGCCAGCATCTGGGCAACATCGGTGGCCTTCGGAATCGACATCTCGTTCGGCGGAAGCGTGATTCTCACCGGGCTGACAGCGCTCGGGGTGGCGGTGCCGACGCCGGCGGGTGTGGGCGGCTTCCATGCGGCGTTTGAGCTCGGCGCGACGGCCCTCTACGGCGCCGGACCGGACGAAGCGGTCGGAGCGGCACTCGTGACCCACCTCATCGCGTTCGGTCCGATCACACTCCTGGGCTTGCTCTTCATGATGCAAGAGGGCCTCCGATTGTCGGGGCTCTCTGCGCTTCGTCGCCAACAGACCCCCGCGTCGACAACTCCCGAATCCGGTGAACTCGGCGCCTCCGCCGTCAAGGTTGTACAGTCGCTGGAATCGGAAGACCAAGGGGGAACTCGGTGAAGTGTCCGTTCTGCGGCCATCTGAAGGACAAGGTCGTCGATTCGCGCGAAAGCAAAGAAGGTGAAGTCATCCGACGCCGCCGGCAGTGTCTATCCTGCGGACGACGGTTTACCAGCTACGAGCGGATGGACGAGATCCCGTATATGGTCGTCAAAAAGGACGGCTCGCGAGAACGATTCGAGCGACAGAAGGTCATCGCGGGACTGCTCAAAGCGTGTGAGAAGCGGCCCGTCAGTGTCGCGGCCCTCGAAGACGTCGCCGACCGTATAGAGGTGGCACTCCAGGACCGCACCGAAAAGGAGATTACGGCGGGTGAGATCGGCGCGTTTCTCATGGAGGAGCTGAAGCGCCTCGACAAGGTCGCGTATGTTAGGTTTGTGTCGGTCTATCGCCATTTCCGCGACATCGGCGAGTTCATGACAGAGCTTCGGGGACTACTCGATGCAACAGACGAGTAAGGCGCCGGTTGCCTCCGACCTAGAACCGCCATCCGCATCGGTGACCCCGTCTGTCTCGCGCCGGCCGTTTCGCGACAACCCACTTCTGATTCTCATCGGCATCATCATTTTCGTCGCCGCGCTCGTCGGCTTGCTCAGCCTCGCCGACCGAACGACGGAACTTGCACCGGACTACCTCGCTGAGGTGGTCCTCTACGCGCTCTCGGCGGCGTGCATGACCATGTTGGTGGTGTTGGGGTTCATCCTGGCGCGCAACATCGTCAAGCTCTGGGTGGAGCGACGCCGCGCTGCGCCGTTTGCGAGGTTCCGAGCCAAGCTCGTCGCTGCGCTGCTCGCTATGACCGTGATCCCGTCGCTGCTCGTCCTACTAGTCGGGAGCGAGCTGATCCGCAACAGCGCACAACGCTGGTTTTCAGCCCCGATCGACGAGGTGCTGACGTCCTCGACGGAGATCGCCCGTGACTACTACGCCAGTCGGCAGCGAGTCGTCAGTGATCGCGCGCGACGAATCGCCGGCACGCTGTCCGGGCTCGCACTTGACCCCCGTAACGTGGCGCGCGTCCGAGAGCTCGTCACGCCAGACGTTGCGAGTGGATTGCTTGGCAGTGTCGATGTGTATCGGGTGGTGACGGACGCGGACGATGGTGGGCGCGTCACGGTTGAGCCCCTGCTCGAGGTCGCCGTGCCGACCGGACCCGAGGGGTACTCACGCGCCGCGGCCGAACGCTTGGCGGAACGTGTGGCGGCCGGGATCGGCGACACCCAGCAGTCGGAGTCGTTGGCCGGAGGCGCAGAAGTCGTCCGCGCCGGAGCGGCCATCCAGAACGAGCCCGGAGGCGAAACGGTTGGCGTCGTCGTGGCGAGTGATGCGCTCACGGGCAGCGTCGCCTTTCACGCTCGACGCATAAGCGGTGCCTACGAAGCGTACAACCAGCTTCGCGTCCTCCAGCAGCCTCTGGCCGGGGTCTATCTATCGTTCTTCGTCATGTTGACGCTCATGATCCTCATCAGCGCGACGTGGTTGGGCGTCTATGTAGCCAAGCGAATTACGCGTCCCGTTCAAATGCTGGCCGAGGGAGCGCGTGAGATCGGAGCTGGCCACCTCGACTATCGCCTCGAGCCGCAAAACGCTGACGAGTTCGGCTCGCTCGTCGAGGCCTTTAACACGATGGCCGGCGAACTGTCGACGAGTCAGCAGAGGCTCGAGCGTTCGCGACACGACTTGGAGCGGAAAAACCAGGAGGTCGATCAGCGCCGACAGTACATGGAAACGATTCTCGAGCGGATTGCGACAGGCGTCGTCTCCACAGATACCGAAGGACGGATCACGACCATCAACCCAGCGGCCGGTCGTCTCCTGTCGCTCCAAACGTCGGCAGTCGGGGAATCCGCCGCTACGGTGTTTGCCCGAGAAGACCTCCAGCCGTTGGCCCCGGTCCTCATGCACGCCCGGGGCTCGAGCGGAACCGGAACCGCTCAGGAAGTCGCGCTGAGTCAGGACGGGCGCGACGTGCATCTGGCCGTTGCCGCAACCACTCTGCCGACAGAGAGCGACGACGTCGGAGGCACGGTGATGGTGTTTGACGACGTGACGCCTCTTATCCGGGCTCAGCGCGTGGCGACCTGGCGGGATGTGGCCCGGCGGCTCGCCCACGAGATCAAGAACCCCCTCACCCCGATTCAGCTGTGCGCCGAGCGCATCCGAAAACACTTCACAGGAACACCGGCGCCGGCCGGGCAGCTCGTCGACGAATGCACGTCCACGATCGTGGACGAAGTGGAAGCCTTGAAGGCGCTGGTGGACGAGTTCTCACAGTTCGCGCGGATGCCGTCGCCGCGCACCGAGTCGGCCGATCTGAATGCCGTGGTCGACGAGGCCCTAGGGCTCTACGACGGACTGTTTCGCGATATCGAAGTGCGGCGCACGCTGGACGCCGAGCTCCCACCAGCGAAGTTCGACCCCCAGCAAGTCCGGCGCGTGGTGGTCAACCTTGTGGACAACGCGGTCGACGCGCTGCAGGGGGCGCGCCTAACGGGCTCCAACGGCGAGAAAGGCCACGTCGACGTGCGGACCGAACATGACGACCAGGACGATGTCGTCCGTCTCGTGGTGGGCGACAACGGCCCGGGCATCTTGGAGGGTGATCGCGAAAAGCTGTTCATGCCCTACTTCTCGACGAAACGCCGGGGCAGCGGCTTGGGCTTGGCTATCGTTCGCCGAATCGTCGTCGAACATGGTGGGAGCATACGAGTCGCCGAGAATGTGCCGCACGGCACGACGTTCACGGTGGAACTGCCATGCTGACGTGGGGAGTCTCGGGGTGAGGGCATCGTTTCTCATCGTCGACGACGAGGCAGGGGTGCGTTCGGCGCTATCCGGCGTTCTGGAAGACGAAGGCTACCTGGTCGAATCGGTCGACAGCGGTGAAGCCTGCCTCGACCATGTGCGGCGGCATGGCTACGACGTCATTATCCTCGACATTTGGCTGCCCGGACTCGACGGGTTGGCGACGCTCCGCAAACTGCGGGAGCGGAAGATCGATTCCGAAGTCATCATGATCTCCGGACATGGCAACATCGAATCAGCCGTCCGCGCGATCAAGATGGGCGCCTTTGACTTCGTTGAGAAACCCTTGTCGCTTGACAAGACAGTGCTCGTCGCGCGTAACGCCCTGCGGCAACGACGCCTGGAGGCCGAGAACCGGGTGCTGCGAGCGCACGTCGACCGCGGTCTGGTCATGGTGGGGGAGAGCCCGAGCATGGAGACTCTGCGAGAGCAGATCGCGAAGGCTGCGCCAACCAATGGACGGGTCTTGATCTATGGGGAGAACGGCACCGGGAAGGAGTTGGTGGCCCGAAGTGTCCACGCCATGAGCCACCGTGAAGGGGGACCGTTTGTCGAGGTTAACTGCGCAGCCATCCCTGAAGAGCTCATCGAGAGCGAGCTGTTCGGCTACACGAAGGGGGCGTTCACCGGCGCGGTCAGTGCCCGCGAGGGGAAGTTCGAAACCGCTGACGGCGGCACCCTGTTTCTCGACGAAGTCGGCGACATGAGTTTGAAGACGCAGGCGAAGGTCTTGAGGGTTCTCCAGGAACAAGTTGTCGAGCGGCTCGGAGGTCGAGGTGGCGTCCACGTCGATGTGCGAGTGTTGGCTGCCACAAACAAAGACCTGAAGCAGGCGATCGAGGAAGGGACATTCCGCGAGGATCTCTACTTCCGGCTGAACGTCGTTCCCATCTTCGTGCCACCGCTGCGAGAGCGACGTACGGATATCGAACCGTTGGCCGAGCACTTCCTCGCCGAGTTTGCCCGCCAGTATGGCCACCGCGTGAAGACACTTGACGACGCGGCGCTGACCGTGCTCAGGTCCCACCTTTGGCCCGGTAACGTACGCGAGCTCAGAAACGTACTCGAGCGCCTCGCGATCATGGTGCCCGGTGAGACGATCGGAGCCGATGACCTCGGCTTCTTGCCGGGAGGACGGCGCCCGAATGAAGATCCGGAATCATCCGCGGCGGCGCTGACGCTCCAGGCGGCCCGCGAAGGATTTGAACGCGACTACATCGTTCGGGCGCTGGTCGCCCAGCGTGGCAACATCTCCCGCACAGCCGACGCCCTGGGCGTCGAGCGCAGCAATCTCTACCGGAAGATGCGTGCCTTTGGCATCATGGCTCCTCGGAAGGGCGGGGGCCGGATGTCAGCAACTCGCGGGCAAGACCCACCTCCAGCACCTGACTCTCGGTGAACCCGTCGAGCCGAAGCTCTGTTCGCGCCATCCCAGCGAGTGCGTCGGCCGGCAACACACCAACGACCTCGCTCTCGAGTAGTTGGATGCCGCGCTTTGCCGATTCGCGCTCGACTCGCTGAAACACCCGCTGAAGCGGCGCCCGCGCGTAGTCGGTCACGTTCATGGAAACCTGGACGATGCCACGGTCGGCAAGCGCCACCCCTATCGCCTTGACACCCGGTAAACCCCCGTTTCGCTCTCGCACGCTCGCCGCGATATCCCGCGCAGCCGTGAGGTCGTCGCTGTCCAGGTTCACGTTGAACGCGATCAAGAAGGACCTCGCCCCTATTGCGGAGGCCCCAGCCGACGGATGGGGTGCGCTGCGGCCATAGTCGGGCGCCCAGGCGACGTCAGCCATCTTCGCCGCCAGTCCCTCGAACTCGCCTCTCCGAACGTTCTCAAGAAGACGGCGATCCGGGCGTCGTGCGGCCTCACCGTACAGATAGACCGGTACAGCGAACCGATCAGCGACGGCCGCGCCAAGGCGCCTCGCGAGCGCAGCACATTCGGCCATCGTGGTGTTGCGCAGGGGCACGAACGGCACTACATCGACGGCGCCGATTCGGGGATGCACGCCCCGATGCTCGCGCAGATCGATGTGCTCGAGCGCGGATTCGAAAAGGCGCAGTAGTGCCTCGAACAGCGGGTCCGCCTCGGCGGCGATGGTCAGGACAGTTCGGTTGTGAGACTGGTCGCTCGAAGCGTGAAGAAGGAAGACGTCGGGGGACTGGCGTACGACGTCAGCGATGGCCTGAACGACACCGTGTCGTCGACCTTCACTGATGTTGGGGACCGCCTCAATCACAGTTCAGACTCACGCCAAATTGTAGGGCAAGAGTGAGTTAGGGGATATGCCCGTGTTGACGCCCGGTTGTGGTTTGTCCGATACTGCAGACTTCATGGCTGATCCTGCTCACAATACGAATGAAGCGAACCATTCTGAACAGACTACTTCAGACGTCGATATCAGCCTGAAGATAGAACAGCTGCTCCTCTCCGGTCTCGATCACTACTTCAAAGGACGATACGACCGCGCAATTGACGTCTGGAGCCGCGTGCTGTTTCTCGATCGGTCCCATGCGCGGGCACGCGCGTATATCGACCGTGCGCGCGCGGCAGTAGCGGAGCGACTGCGCGAATCCGAGGAATTGGTTCATACGGGCGTTGAGGCATTTGAACGTGGCGATGTGCGCGAAGCGCGTAGCCTCTTGCGCTCAGCCGTCGAGCGCGGTGGAGGACGCGACGACGCGCTGAGCATACTTGAGCGTCTCGACCGTCTCGAAGCCGCGTCCGGCGCGGGGGTCGCGGCGCGCAGGGGAGGCGCGAGGGTTCGTGCCAAACCTGACTCCCATTCGACGCAACCGACACCGGTCCGGAGCCCCGTGCGCATCGTTCCGCTGATCGGCCTTGGTGGGGCCGTGCTGATCATCGCGTACCTCACTGTGTCCGGGGTCGAGTGGTCGCCGTGGTCGGCGAGCCCATCGATTCCCGTGAGACCGGCGACGGTGGCTACCGAACCGCTTCTGGTGCCCGACCCGTCCGAGCTGGACATCGCACGAGCTCGCCGACTCATTCAGGCTGGGCGTCTCCACGAGGCTCTTGTGCTTCTCGATTCGATCTCTCCTGGCGATCCTCTCGTCGACGAGTCCGACCAACTTCGCGCGCGCATCCAGCGGCAGCTGCTCGAACCGTCCTCTCTCGGTGGTTCGGTAGATTGATGCAGTGCCCGCGCTGCCATCGTGTTGACCGGGCGGGCTCTGGGTTATGCCCGGCGTGCGGGTTCGAGCTCGGTCACGAGATTTCGACGCGAGAACCCAGCACGGATATCCTCACGGACGACGTGCCGATCGGACCGCTTCAGGACTTTGAGCTACGCCGCCCAATTGTCAACCGGCGTACACAGAGCAAAAGGCCGCGGCCGGCCGCGGCCAGACGCGCACGTCGGTCGTCTTCCCAGTCGCGTCCCCTGTCCATGCGTCGCGCCACGCCTGATGTGCCGAAGTTTAGACCGCAAGATTCGGCCTTGCCCCTCGATCTGGCGCGTACACCCGCCACGCCCATTGATGGGGCTGTTCGGACGTCCGCGGCCGCTCAGATTAAGGGGCGCCCCACTCGTCTGCTGCGCCGACGTTTCGCGGCTGGCCTCCTAGATGCGGTCATCCTTGGCTGTGTGAACACCGCTGTCGTCTACTTGACGGCGAAACTCGCCGGCCTCTCACTCACGAGCGCGGACCAGCTTCCCGTTGCACCGCTCTTTTGCTTCTTGATGCTATTCGACGCGACCTATCTCGTTGTCTTGACCGCGTTCGGTGGTCAGACCATCGGGAAGATGGCCGCGGGGCTGCGCGTTGAGCAGGACGGTGGCCAAGCCGTTTCGGTTGTCGGTGCCCTCGCCCGAACCGCGAGCTACGGGCTGTCGGTGGCGCCAGTCGGGCTTGGTTTCCTTGGGCTGTTTTTCCGACCGGGACGCGCGCTTCACGATCTCCTGGCCGACACACGCGTCGTGAGGGTTCCATAGACGGATGCGCGCACTGGGCCTGCTCATTGCGACCGCTGCGGGCGCGGGCTACGCTCCTATCGCGCCGGGTACAGCCGGATCGGCGGTTGGTCTCATCGTCCTCGTAGGCATCCAGATGCTCCCAGTCAGATTCGAGGTGCCGATCCTCATCGGGGTCACCCTGGTCGGGGTGTGGGCGGCGACCGTGGGGGAGCGGGAGGCCGGGCAGGAGGATCCAGGCCTCGTTGTCATCGATGAAGTGGCCGGCATGTTGCTCACGATGCTGTGGGTGCCGTTGACCCTCTGGACAGCGATGATCGGGTTCTTCGCGTTTCGTGTCTTCGACATCGTCAAGCCCTTTCCGGCCAGCTCGGCCGAGCGCCTGCCCAGTGGTTGGGGAATCATGGCCGACGACATCGTCGCCGGCGCCTACGCCGCGATTACCCTGAACGCGCTGCTCTGGCTTGCGCCCTCGCTGGCGGCGCCGTAGATGAGTGACGTCGCGCCCATTCGCCGCGCCGTCATCATTGCGGTTGGCTCAGAGCTCCTGACCTCGACCAAGCTCGATACCAACTCGCTCTTCTTGACCGACGCGCTTAACGGACTCGGTGTCACGCTGAGACACAAGGCCGTCGTAGGAGACGACGAAGAGGGACTCGCGCGGGCCTTTCGTTACGCGAGCGACGAGGCGGAGTTTGTCGTCTTCACCGGTGGCCTCGGCGCTACCGACGATGACGTCACGCGCACGGCGGTCGCACACGCGCTCGACCTGCCGATGCGCGAGCACCCGGACGTCGTTGCGGCGATTCGATCACGCTTCGAAGCCCGTGGTCTTGCGATGCCGGAGGTGAATCGGCGGCAGGCGCTGGTACCATCCGGCGCAGAGGTCCTCCCGAACCCCCGCGGGACGGCGCCTGGTCTGTGGATTCGGACACCCAAGTGCGTGTGCGTCCTGTTGCCAGGACCACCCCGCGAGCTCCAGCCGATGTTCGTCGAACACGTGGGTCCTCGACTAGCCTCGTTGACGGGTGGCCTCCGCATCTACCGGAAGGTGCTGACGATCGCGGGTCGCACCGAATCTCACGTCGAAGAGATGACCCAACCGATCTACTCGACGTGGCGTGAGCCCGGCAACGAGATCGAGACAACAATTCTGGCCTCTCTCGGGCAGATCGAGCTGCATCTGACGACGGTTGCCGACGCGGAGGCAGAGGGGCGGTCGCGTCTCGATCGGGCGGCCGCCGAGCTTGCGAGCGTGCTCGGGCGACACCTTGTCAGCACCGACGGCGCGTCTCTCGAGCGAGTCGTCGGTCAGCTGCTCGTCGCGCGTCAGCAACGCATCAGCGTCGCCGAGTCCTGCACTGGCGGACTCATCCTGTCGCGGCTTACGGATGTGCCTGGGAGCTCCGCCTACGTCCACGGCGGCTGGACGGTGTACAGCAATCAGGCCAAGATTGAACAGTTGGGCGTTGGCCCGGAACTGCTCGAGCAGCACGGCGCGGTGAGCGAACCGGTAGCGCGTGCGTTAGCCGAAGGTGCGCAGCGAATCGCGCGGGTCGACTACGGACTCGGCGTGACTGGTGTCGCCGGACCCGATGGCGGCACCGCAGAGAAGCCTGTCGGGACTGTCTGGCTCGCGCTGACCGAACCGACAGGCGACACGCGCAGTCGCTGTTTTCGGTTTCCGGGCGAGCGTGACCGTGTGAAGTTCCAAGCGTCGCAGACGGCGCTCGACATGGTGCGCCGTTCGTTGCTGTCAACCGATTCGAAGTCATGAACCTCGCTTCCGTTCTCGTGGCGTACGTCGTGGGTAGCATCCCGTTTGCGCTCTGGCTCGCTCGGCGGCGTGACGGCGCGGACGTGCGACGTGTCGGCAGCGGCAACGTCGGCACGACGAACGCCTGGCGGGTCGCCGGCGCCTCGACCGCGCTGGCTGTACTCGCGCTCGACATGGGGAAGGGCCTCGGGGCAGTGCTCTTCGCCCGCGCGATTGGCTCGGACCTCTCCGCCCAAGCCGCGGCTGGGGCGGCGGTCGTCGTCGGCCATGTGTTCCCCGTCTGGCTGAACTTCAAAGGCGGCAAGGGCGTCGCCACCGCGGCCGGGGCGTTTTCGGTCTTGACCCCGTGGGCGGTACTCGTTGCTGCCGGCGTCTTTGCCACCGTTGTCTGGATGACCCGATTCGTCTCGGTCGGTTCGCTCGCGGCAGCCTTGTCACTTGTGCCGCTTGCGTTCGTCGACGGTGCACAGCCTCCCGTTCTGGTGGCTGTGTGCGGCGTGAGCCTGCTTGTCGTGGCTCGCCATCGCTCGAACGTCTCCCGCCTGCTCGCGGGCAACGAGAGGCGCCTAGGTCAGCGAGCATGACGACATCCTCCGCAGCTGGCGGTATCGCCGTACTCGGGGCCGGCGGGTGGGGGACTGCGCTCGCGGTGCATCTCGGGCGGCTCGGGCGAGACGTCCATCTGTGGGCGCGCGACGACTCGCTGGTTCAGCGCATGTGTCGATCGCGTGTGAACGACGTCTACCTGCCGGGCCTCGAGCTCCCGGCGGGTGTGCGCCCGACAGCCTCTCTGGAGCAGGCGCTCGCCGACAGTCGGTCTGTGGTGTCCGTCGTCCCGTCACACGGAACCCGTGATGTCCTTCGCCGAGCAAGCCAACATCTCACAGACGACGCGGTCATCGTAAGTGCGACAAAAGGCCTCGAGGGCGGCACGTTGGCGCGAATGAGCGAGGTCATTTCGCAGGAGCTCGGTTCAGCGAGACACGTCACGGTCCTTTCCGGCCCCAGCTTCTCGGAAGAGTGTGCTCGCGAATTGCCGACCGCGGTGGCGATTGCCGGCCGAGACGCCGAGGCCGTGGCCCGGGTCCAGGAAGAGTTCAGGTCGCGGAGCTTTCGCCTGTACGCCACCGATGACGTCATCGGCGTTGAGATTGGCGGCGCGATGAAGAACGTCATCGCCATTGCGGCGGGCGTCGTCCAGGAACTCGGATTGGGCCACAACGCGTTGTCGGCGCTCATTACACGTGGGCTCGCCGAGATCTCTCGCCTCGCCGCCGCCGTCGGAGGACGTCGTGAGACGCTGGCCGGCCTCAGTGGACTTGGAGACCTGGTCCTGACCTGTACCGGCACGCTGAGTCGCAATCGTCGCGTCGGCGTCGAGCTCGCCCAAGGGCGGTCGCTGGACTCGATTCTGTCGGGCATGAGCGTCGTTGCGGAGGGTGTGCGAACGACCGAGGCAGCTCTCGAGCTCGGATCGCGTCACGGCGTCGAGCTGCCGATCACGGCGATGACGGCGGAGGTCCTCGGGGGTCGCAAGACGCCACAGGTGGCGCTGGAGGAGCTTATGCTGCGCCGCCAGCGTTCCGAGGTCGATCCAGTTCCCTAGCCGAATGCCGCTACCAACCAATCGAACGCCGACACCTCGAGGTGTTTCGGTGTGACGCTTTTCGGACGACTGCGCGACGGTCTGAGTCGGACAGCAGCCCAGTTGGGTCGGCGGGTCGACGATCTCCTCGGATCGGGCGCTGGACCATTGTCCCAGGCGGACGCTGCCGACACGTTCGAAACGCTCGAGGCGCTCCTCCTCCAAGCCGACGTGGGAGTCGCCGCCACCGACCGCATCATCGAGAAGCTGAAGGCTGGGGACAACACGGGGGATCTGCGAGAGGCCTTGAAGGCTGCGATCCGGGAGATCCTCACCGACGCTGACCAGCCGCGCGATGAGGGGCCACCGCTCAGCATCGTCCTCGTCGTCGGCGTCAACGGCACAGGCAAAACAACGACGGTCGGCAAGCTCGCACACCTGTTCGTGCAAGAAGGGCGGCGACCGCTGGTGTGCGCGGCCGACACCTTTCGGGCCGCTGCCGTTGAGCAGCTGGCGGTCTGGGCCGACCGCGCGCACGTCGACGTCGTCCGCGCCGACTCGGGAGCTGATCCCGCGGCAGTGGTGTTTGACGCAATCGTAGCCGGCCGGGCGCGACAGAAAGACGTCGTGCTCGTCGACACCGCGGGCCGCCTACACACACGAGTCAACCTGATGGCCGAGTTGGAGAAGATTCGGCGCATCGTCGCCCGAGAGGTAGAAGGCGCCCCGCACGACGTATTGCTGGTGCTCGACGCGACGGTTGGCCAGAATGGGCTTGCCCAGGCGCGCCAGTTCCTGGGGAGTGCGGTCGTCACCGGGATCGTGCTGACCAAGCTCGATGGCACGGCTAAGGGTGGTATCGCGATCGCCGTGGCGCAGGAACTACGGATTCCTATTCGCTACGTGGGTGTCGGCGAGGGACTTGCTGATCTCTTGCCCTTCTCCGCCGAGGACTACGTCGAGGGCCTCTTTGCTGGAGCGCCCTAGCAGCGTTTCGCGGACACAAACATGGTCGATCCGACGGTGGATGAAGCTTTCATGGACCAGGCGCTCGACCTCGCCGAGCGAGGACGCGGGCAAACCAGCCCGAATCCCATGGTCGGTGCGGTGCTCGTGGCGGCCGACGCGGGAGTGGTCGGAACCGGGTACCACGAACGCGCGGGCGGACCTCATGCGGAGATTCGAGCACTCGAGAACGCCGGCCAAAGAGCCCAGTCGGCGACGCTGTACTGCACCCTCGAGCCGTGCAGCCACGTTGGGCGCACAGGGCCTTGTGCGCATCGAATTGTAGACGCCGGCGTCCGCCGAGTCGTCGTTGGCCTCGTTGACCCGAACCCTCGCGTCGCTGGCACCGGAATAGCCTACCTTCGGACTCACGGGGTGCAGGTAGACGTTGGCGTGCGAGAAGACGCGGTGGCCCACCAGAACGAGGTGTTCCTGACGTGGGTGGAGCGGTCGCGCCCCTTTGTCATCATGAAGATCGCGACCAGTCGAGACGGAAAGGTCGCCGCTCGGCCTGGCGTCTGGACATCACTCACTTCCGATGACGCCAACCGCGTGGTCCACGGTGTACGCGCCGAGGTCGATGCGATAGGCGTTGGATCTGGCACCCTGCTCGTTGACGATCCTCTCCTCACGGCGCGCCTGGTCCCCCGGGCTCGACCGCTGGTTCGCGTGATTTTCGACCGGCGGCTGCGGACCCCTCCGGACGCCCAGATCTTCACGACGCTCGAGCGCGGGCCGGTACTGATTCTGACGACGGGTGATACGCTCAGACGAGCCGCCGATAAGGCCGCGGCGCTGCGCGCGGTTGGGGGCGAGGTGGAGAACGCCACCGACGGCGGGATCGGCGCGGCGCTCAAGCGATTGGCCGAGCGTGACATTACCTCGATCCTTTTAGAGGGAGGCACGACGATTCATCGTGCGGCGTGGGAAGCTGGGGCCGTCGACCGCGTGTTGCGCTTTGTCGCCCCGGTGGATCTCGGCGCCGAGGGTGTCTCGTGGCTGGACAGCCATACCTTTGATACGTTGGGTGAGGTGCGGACCGAGCGCTGCGGACAGGATGTGTTGATCGACGGCTATGTTCACAGGGTTGGTTGAGGGAATCGGGAAGACGCGGGACGTTCAGGAGATCCCGCGTGGGTTGCGCTTCGCGGTCGTCACGGACCTGGCGTCCGAGCTCGGTCTCGGGGACAGCATCGCGGTAAACGGCGTGTGCCTGACGGTCATCGAGAAGGACGATTCGTCGTTCACCGCCGAAGTGTCACCGGAAACCGTCCGGGTCACGACGCTCTCCGGTTTGCGGGCTGCGCAGACCGTCAACCTCGAAAGACCGATGCTCGCTGACGGCAGGCTGGGCGGCCATTTCGTACTGGGCCACGTCGACGGCGTTGGCACGATCTCGGGGATCGAGAAGCAAGCCGATTTCTCGTTAGTTCGCGTCACCTATCCGCTCCCGCTCGCCGCCTACATCGTGCCGAAAGGCTCGATCGCCCTCGATGGGATCAGCTTGACAGTGGCCGGTCTCGACGCGGCCCATTTCGACGTTCAAATCGTTCCGTATACATGGCTGCACACGAATCTCCACGCCGCGCGAGTCGGCGACCCAGTCAATCTGGAATGCGATATCATCGGGAAATACGTCGTGCGGGCTGTGCGCGAGACGACGTAGAAAGCCATCATGCCGCGAAAGAAAGCCAGCGGACGACCAAAGGGTCCTCGAGCCGTGAGACAGCAGGGACCGTTCGCGCCGATCGGTGAGGCCATTGATGCGATCCGCGACGGCCAGATGATCATCGTCGTCGATGATGAGGATCGCGAGAACGAAGGCGACCTAACCATTGCCGCCGAAAAGGTCACGCCCGATGCCATCAACTTCATGGCACGGTATGGGCGTGGCCTGATCTGCCTTCCGATGACCGCGGAGCGTCTGGACGAGCTCGAGATTCCTATGATGGTCGCCGACAACACCTCTCGCTTCGAGACAGCCTTTGCAGTGGCGATCGAGGCCAAGGGTGTGACGAGCACCGGCATCTCGGCACCCGACCGTGCCGCAACCATCAAGGCGGCAATCGACCCATCGACCACCCCTGGGGATCTGGCACGTCCGGGACACATGTTCCCGCTGCGCGCGCGCGGCGGTGGGGTGCTCGTGCGTGCCGGCCAAACCGAGGCGGCTGTCGATCTCGCGCGGCTCGCTGGGCTGAATCCCGCTGGCGTCATCTGCGAGATCATGAAGGACGACGGGACGATGGCGCGGGTAAAAGAGCTGACCAGATTCGCGCGCAAGCACGCTCTGCTCATGATTACCATCGCGGACCTCATCAAGTACCGCATGCGGAACGATCGTCTCATCAGGCAGATCGCGTCAGCGCAACTGCCAACAGATCACGGTCCGTTCCAAGTCCACGCATATGAAAGCGTGATCGATGGAGAGACCCACGTCGCTCTCGTGCGGGGTGACGTCGGCGACGGGCAGGACACGCTGGTCCGCGTCCACTCCCGCTGCTTGACGGGTGACGTTTTTCACTCGGCGCGCTGCGACTGCGGCCGGCAGCTGGACGCGGCAATGGAGCAGATCGCGTTGGAGGGACGGGGCGTGCTCTTGTACCTGAACCAAGAGGGGCGTGGCATCGGACTCGCCAACAAGATTCGCGCCTACGAGCTTCAGGATCAGGGGTTTGACACCGTTGAGGCGAACGAGCGCCTGGGGTTTAAGCCAGACCAGCGGGACTACGGCATCGGCGCTCAGATTCTCGGCGACCTGGGTGTCAAGACGATGCGCCTACTCACGAACAACCCACGCAAATTCGTCGGCCTCGACGGGTACGGTCTGTCGGTGGTCGAGTCGGTACCGCTCGAGGTCGCCGCCTCGGACCACTCCCGCGCCTATCTGAAGACGAAGAAGGACAAGCTCGGCCACACGCTCAAGTCCGTGTAAGCCGAGTGTCGCGACTATCCAGCTTCCCGTACCAGATCCGCTGCGTCTCCGACGCCACCGGAATTCCCAAGGCTCGCAGCAGTTCCCCAGGTGCTCGGTCTTTGACGACGACGCTGCGCCTGGCGACTCGCCCGGCTTCGGCGATGACGTCGCGACTCGGCGGTGCGGTCGAGGCGAGCATGCGTACGAGGTCCAAGCCCTTCGCCCCATCAATCGTCGACGCAAACATCGGATCGAAGTAGACGACGTCCCACGAAGCCGCCGGAAGCAACCGCAACAGGCTTTCGTGCCGTGCGTTGATGACCGTCACGCGCCGCATAGCTTGTGTCAGGAGGACGAAGCCGTTGTCGTAGTGCTTCATCCCGTGAGAAACCACCGCCTCAAGTAGCGTGGATGCCTCGACGGCGACCACCACACCGTCCTCGCCGACGGCGTGGGTCGCCACGATGGCGTCGGCTCCTAGCCCGCACGTGCAATCGAGCATGCTATCGCCCGTCCGCAGCTCTGCCACCTTGACGAGGCGGTCGCCGTGTCCGGCCCGCAACGCCGACACACGATGCCACGCCATCCCCGGATGGAATCGATAGCTGCGCTGGTCGTGAACGAGTCGGATACTATCGCGGCTCGCGACCAGCGCAGCGCGGACACCCTCACGACGAACGAGGACATGAATGGTGTTCCGACGCCGCGCAACGACGGGACGGCGGAGGCGGCGAGCGATTGCGACGGCGCTGGCCTCGTCGTCGGGAGTCGGTGCAGGGGGCGTCGTCACGACGACGTCGTCTTCAGACAGACGCTGCATGAGCGCTGGTGAGCACAGACCGCGGCCGGGGCGTCGTCAGCTCTGAGACTTCCCGTAGACCAGCGCGATGACCGCTCCGGTCGCTCCCTGCTCGACCACATGCCAGGGGACGTCAACGAAGCTCGCTGCCGCCGAGACACCAAACATCCCGACGAAGAGAACATTGAGCGGGATCACCATGACAAGTCCTATCAACGCGCCAAACCGGAACCCCTCGGCCGCAGGGCCTCCGCCCTCGTACCCTTTCGGGTACAGGTACGCCATGATCAGGGTGACCGGCAGCACAAAGAGGATGACCAGCCCCGGACCCGGCATTTGGGCTGACTCCGGCAGCTGGCTCGCGAGATAGCCGCCCGCCAGCACCGTATGAAACAAACCTCCTAGTACCATCATCGTCACGGTGCCTGCTACCCAGGCCTTAATCAGCTGCATCACATCCCTCCCACCGGTCGCGATCCTACCCCCGGGTGGCGGCATGTCAAATCCGAAATGCTCGCTGACCGAGAAAGGCGGGGTGTGCCGGTGAGATTAGCAACAGGACCTGCAGAGCGTTAGGATCCGAGTCTGCGCGTACGGGGGCTCTTGGGCTCGCGGGACAGATCAGTTGCGATAGGTCCCGTCTCTTGCAAGGAGGGTATCGATGACGTTGCACGGTCGGCTTGCCTGCAATGTGTTGGTTTGTATGCTCGCTGCCCTTGTCCTGTCGGTCGTGGCCGGGGTCGCCACGGCGCAGGATGAGGGGAACCAGGAGCAGTGGGCTCAGGAACAGTGGGACAAGGACCCCTACGATATGGCTGCCATCGCGGATGCACTGGAAGATAACGTTCGGATCGTTCGCGGGCTTTACCCAATCAACTCGGGGGCGTACCAATACTGTTACGAGCTACCAGAAGGTGCCACCCTCGGCCACTATTCCAGCTACGCCACAGCCGTTGGGCAAGCACCCCCGGCGAAAGCGGATGGCGCCGCACGCAGTGCACTTGCTGGGGTCGCCGCGGACGAGACAGCTAGCGGGACTCCAGCCGCAGACGAAGGGCCGTCGGAGTGGATCGAGTACAAGACGTCGGCGGCGTCCGTTTACAAGTTCTCGCCAAGTGGACTTGACGAGGGAGAGGTTTGGGACGCACGGCCGGCTTGGCTATTCATGATGCGTGACGCCCGAAAGCGCATCCAGGTCTGTGTCAGCAACAAGCCGGGGGTCACGCCGCCAGCGATGCCGTAGCCAACGAGCAACGGGCAACAGGCCTCGTTCCAATCAGCGCGACCGAGACTGTCCGCGCCTCGTCGTTTGGGGTACTCTCAGCCACATCATGCGCAAGGTCGTATTGGGTCTGGTCATCTCTGTGGCGGTCGTCATCGGCGGCGCCTCGTTTCTGGTCTATTGGTTCGTCTCGGGTGACGGGACGAGGCTCGCCCTCGAGCGCGAAGCTTCGGCGTGGATGGGAGAACCGGTCCAGATCGACGGAGCAGAGGCCTCGCTCTTTCCCCGAGCCGGCCTCCATCTTACGAATGTTCGGGTGGGCGAGCCCGTCCGGCTGACGCTGGCGAGTGTCGAGGTGTCGACTGACTTTGCTGGACTGCTGCAACAGCGGATTGAGGACGCCGCCGTCGTTGTCGCCGACAGCCGGCTCGTCATGCCGCTGTTGTTAGCCCGGATTTCCGATTTCGCTGTGGTACCTTACGGCCAGGACAAGTCGGCGCGCCGTGATTTCCGGGGTTCCGACGCAAGGAACCCACCACGGAGGGTGACACCCGGTGGGTGAATTACAACACGAGCCATTTCAGTTCGCGTTCAACGGCTTCTTGAAAGTCGCGTTTCAGGGATCGCGCGTCACCTCCGACGCCGGCCTCATTCTAGTGCGCGAGTTGGATGAACGCCTGGGGCTGGAGACACTCATCTCCGAGCACCTGAGCGATTCCCGACAGGGGTTGAACACCCAGTTCAGTCTGGCGGATCTCCTGCGGCAATCGGTCTACAGCCGGCTCGCGGGCTACGAAGACCTCAACGACGCAGTGCGCGTGTCGACGGACCCGACATTCCGTCTCATCGGGTCGCCGAAGCGCTGGGACCGGGGTGCGGCGCTGACATCGACCCTGCATTGGTTCGAGACCGACCTGCTGACCCAGGAGGAGAATCTCATTGGGCTGATGGCCGTGAACCGGGAGGTGCTCGCACAGGCCGAGAGACCGACGCGCGCCGACCGGATCGTGCTCGACATGGATTCGAGCGAGAGCCCGGTGCATGGGGCGCAGGAAGGGAGTGCGTATAACGGGCACTTTGAGTCCGTCTGCTACCACCCGCTGTTTCTGTTCAGTGAGCACGGCGACTGCGTCGCCGCCACGCTGCGGCCCGGCAACGTGCAGAGCGCCGACAGCTGGGACGACCTGCTCGTGCCGGAGGTTGAACGGCAGCAGGCGGAGGGCACGCGCGTGGCGTTCCGCGCGGACGCGGCGTTCGCCAAGCCGGAGATCGACGAGACGCTCGAGAGACGCGACGTGGACTATGCCATCCGCATGCCGGCGAACAAGAGCTTGGAGCTGGAAATCGAAAACATCCTCTTTCGTCCGCCCGGACGGCCGAGCCGCAAGCCCTTGGTGCGCTACAAGAGTTTCCGCTATCAGGCGAAGCGCTGGACTACGCCCAGACGGGTGGTCGCCAAGGTGGAGCACCACCGGGGTGAGCTGTTCCCTCGCGTCGGCTTCATCGTGACCAACATGACCCTCCCGAGTCGCTCGGTCGTCCGGTTCTACAACAAGCGCGGCACGGCGGAGCCATGGATCAAGGAAGGCAAGCAGGCAACCCACTGGACGCGGCTGTCGTGCCATCGGTTCCGGGCGAACGAAGTGCGCCTGCACCTGAGCGTCCTGGCCTACAACCTGGGCAACTTGTGGCGCAGACTGGTCCTGCCGCCGCGGATCAAGCGCTGGTCGCTCACCAGTCTGCAGCAGCGACTGGTGAAAACCGGGGGCCGGCTAGTGAAGCATGCGCGGTACTACTGGCTCCTGTTGGCAGAAGGGCATCTGACGCGGCGGCTGTTCGGCGACATGCTACGGAGGATCTGGGCGCTGCCAGTGCCGGGAGGCTGACGCGCGGCGAGTGCTACGAAGCCCGCCTGGCGAAGAAAGGCCACAAGTGTGGAGCGGTGTCTGAGGAATGCCCTGAAAGTAGGGGGCTCCAGTCGGTTGCACGTCAGCGGGGGCTGAGGTGACGGCCTCCGGAGCTGGACGATTGTGCGACGAAGAAAGTTTCGTGGGATCGGCGGCTCTCGGGTGTATAAAGGTGCCATCCGGGGCAGGCAAAACGGAAATCCCGGCTAATGTCGATCGGCCGCCGCCGCAAGCGCGTCTCATACAAGCGTTGGTGCAGGTGTAGGCCGGAGTCACAACTCGTGTGCGGTCGCGTATTCTGGCCACGGTCGTTGCTTTGGATCCTCGTTGCCCTGTCGCCGCAGGCAAGCACCGAGCTTCTCACCCCAGGAACGCCACGAGCGGCGGCAGCCGCCCGGCAAACGCAATCGACTGAGACGAATCCTTCGCGCAACGCCTACTTTGGCGATCTCCACGTCCATACCAGCTGGTCTCTTGATTCGTACATCATGGGAGCCAACCGCGACGATCCCACCGTGGCCTACCGATACGGGCGCGGCGAACGGATTGCCAGGCCGGACGGAAGCGTCGTGCGCCTGCGCGTGCCTCTGGACTTCATGGCCGTCACCGACCATGACGGCACCCTAGGGGAGGTGCACCTGTGCGAGGACGAGGCAGACCCGGCCTACAGCACAGCGACGTGTCGAGACATTCGGACCAACCAGGTGTTCAACTCGCACTACAACCAGTACCACAAGCGGGGACGGCGTCCCCCGGAGGTGTGCGGAGGCAATGGCATCGGCTCGCAGAACAGGTGCTACGAGCGCTCCAGGCACCTGTGGCACGAGGTCCAGAAGCACGCAGACGATTTCTACGAGCCAGGTCGGTTTACCACCTTCCCAGGGTTCGAGTGGACGGCCAGTCCTCCCGGGTATGGCCACCTTCACCGTAACGTGATCTTCGATGGCCGGGCGGTGCCAGAGTGGGGCGGGTCGTCCGTCGAGATGCAGAACCGCCCGGAGCGGCTGTGGGAGTGGCTCCAGGCGGCCTGCACCGGCGAGTGTCGGGTGGTGGCCATTCCGCACAACTCGAATCTCAGCGGCGGGGTGGCGTTCGCCGAATCGGGTTGGGCACCGCATACGCCGGAAATGCTCAGGCTGCGGGCATGGGCTGAGCCGCTCGTCGAGATTCACCAGATCAAGGGAAGTTCCGAGTGTTATCAGGGGCTAGGCACGACGGATGAGGAATGCAGCTTCGAGAACTACATTCCGATCTGCGAGCCCGGACACAAAGAGGGTGCCCCGGACCACTACGCGCGATGCGCCCACGAGTCCGACTACGTGCGCAATGCTTTGAAGACCGGTCTTCGCCTGGAGGCGGAGTACGGCGTCAACCCGTTCAAGTTCGGCATCATCGCCAGCACCGACGACCACCAGAGTCTGCCAGGGGGGACCGACGAGGACGACTTCGTCACGCGACCGATGAAGTTCGGCGCGGGCGGCTGGACGAGCGACCGCTCGTCCGGCGATCGGCCGGATGGTGGGAACCCCGGCAACCCTGGCGGGTTGGTCGGCGTGTGGGCGGAGCAGAACACTCGGTCGTCGATCTTCGATGCGCTCCGCCGTAGGGAGACGTTTGGAACGAGCGGCAGCCGGATCCGGGTCCGCTTCTTTGCGGGATGGCAGTTTGCGGCTGATCTGCACGAGCGACGCAGTCTCGTCGAAGACGCGTATCGCATGGGGGTGCCGATGGGCGCTGATTTGCCGTCGCCGCCATCGGAGGACGCGTCGCCTCGTTTCGTCGTCTGGGCCGCGAAGGACGCCGCGAGCGCGAACCTCCAGAAGATCCAGATCGTCAAGGGATGGGCCGACGCTGAGGGGGAGCTGCGCGAACGGGTCTATGACGTGGCCTGTGCCGATGGGCTGGAGCCGAATTCCGGCACACACCGGTGCGCCGACAATGGAGCTACGGTGGACCTTGCCACCTGTCGCGCACCCGACAACATCGGGTCGGCAGAGCTGAGCACGACCTGGAGCGATCCCATGTTCGACGTTTCGCAACGGGCGTTCTACTACGTGCGAGTGCTAGAGAATCCGACCTGTCGGTGGACCGGCCATCGTGCCTTGGCCCGGCGCGCTCCGATGCCTGATCCGCCATGGGTCAAGGAGCGCGCCTGGAGCTCGCCGATCTGGTATACCCCAGGTGGCTGAATCGAGGGGGCACGAGTGGCACGCCGTCGAATGCACGCGTTGAAGATGCGCACTTAGACGATATTAACGAGGAAACTCGAGACGGAACCGTGAGGTGGTTGCGGAACGAACCCGTGCCCAAGCCGAGGCTCGTTTCGGGGTGACGGCCGGCTAGACCGCCGGCCGAGTAGACCGCGACCTATTAGGGATGGGGCACGATCGGCGTTGCCGGCTCCCGGAGCCCGGGGTGTCCGGCTTCGATCCGCTGACGCGAGACAAGGGTGGACGCCTTCAGGGCCAGCTCCTCGTCGGCTCGGGCGCCTGTCAGCAGATTGAGCATGCCGTGGTTGCCCTCGTGACAGGCGTACTCGAAGAGGTGGTTCAGCGGATCGCTGGTATCGCGCCGCGTCATCGGAATCGAGACGGTATAAGGGCGAGTGTAGGTTTTCGGGTCATCGACCGTGAACTGATAGTCAATCCGATTCGCATCGATCGGGCGGAAACGCTCCACGAGTCGCAGCGTCCCTCCCGGACCCCGATGGGTCGTTTGGATGATATGTGAGGGCTGATACTCGCCCCCATCAAGTCGATTGTGAAAACCCGTCGTCTCGACGACGAGTGTGTCGTCCTCCCACCGGCCGCGACTGTCGCCGAGCCACTGCCGAATCCCGTCCGCAACGTGCGGGCGCCCATCCAGCGGAATGATCCGCGTCTCGTGGATCATTTCCATGACGATCGCCACGTAATCCGGCGTTTGGAGAATCTGGTAGTTCGCGTTGTAGACGTTCGGGATCATGGCGATCGGCAACGTCCGGGAGATGCACCGCTCCCAGCTATTGCGATCGAGCCAGGAATCACCTTCTCCACGCCCGGCACGCGCATTCTCCCGGTCGATCAAACGCTCGATCGCCGCCGGACGCAGTGGCGGTATTCGGCCGTCGGGCGGATCGACGATGAGAGACTGGCGTTCCAAGCCGCCTGCCTGCTCGATCCACGCGGCACTGGTCCCAGCCGTCGCCTGCCGAACCGGCTCGCGGGCCAAGCGACCCTGCTCTTGTTCGGCCTCCGTCAACCGTTCGAGCGGCGTCGTCGTCGAGTTGTTCCAGACCCCCCGCAAGTCCGGGTCGCCCCACGGCGTCCACGGAGCCTCTCCGGCGTCAGCCGAGTCGAGTCGACCGCCCAGTTCCGTCGGCGCGCCGGAGATGGTCGCCGGTTCCTCCTCCTGTCCCGATATCGGGTGTGTCGTCACCAACGCGACTCCGACGCAGACAATCACGATTGCCGCAAGACCTCGCTTTCGCATCGCCAAGTCTCCTCCAACCTCCATACCCAGGCACACGATACGCGGTGTCAGGCGGGACATCAACCAGACACCGATAAAGATCCCGGCACCTTCATGCGCGCACCGGCCAACAGGTTTGTCATCCCGTAGTTACCAACACCGCGGGAGAAAAGCGTGTACGACTCGCGAGTTGTAGGAAACGGCGCGCGGCACGTAGCCTCGGGGTCCCGTGCGCGGCGAGTCGGGGGTTCGGGGCGAAGTCCAGTCTAGGAACATCGTCGGCCACGGTTTCTACCGAACGCGATCCGGGAAACGCCGTCGATACCGGGTTAGATAGGTGTTAGATGAAACGACAAACGGGCTACGGTTGATCACTGTAACCCATTGAAAAGATTGGTTGCGGGGGCGGGATTTGAACCCGCGACCTTTGGGTGACATACCCAACAGGCCCGATTGGAAGGTGAAAATGAGCGACGAAACACCCGCGAAGGACACTCACGCCGAGCGCGATCCTTCTGAGGTTCTGGCTGAGATCAAGCTGGAGCGTGAAGCGATACAGAGGGAACGCGAGGCACTTGAGAAATTGAATCCGCAACGAATGCGCTCCTTGTGCGGGGCCAAAACGTCGAGCGGATCTCCTTGCCGTCGCTGGCCTATCGAAGGAGGCAATCGTTGCGTATTGCACGGAGGTGGATCTCCCTTGGCGCGAATGGAAGCTGAGAAGAAGCTTCTGCGCGGGGTATCGGTTGCACTCGACAGGTTATTAGATGCGATCAGCGAGCATGAAGGGGAAAGCCCCTGCCCGACCTGCGGCTGCAACGCCTCGTCTCGCGACCCGAGCGTGCTTCGAGCAGCTATCGCGCTGCTTGATAGAAGTGGCTTCGGCCCGAACCTCCGTCTCCAGCACTCGAACGACGACGAAAGCAGCATCGGCGAGGTCCGCCTGATGATTGTCGATGTTGATCCGGATGAGAAAGCGCAGATGAAGGAAGAAGCCCGACTTATCCGAACGCGAGTTCGCTCTCGGCCCGAGCCCGAGCCCGCGCAACTCGAAGAGGGTGATGCCGAGCAACCGTCCACAGACGGCCGGAACGCTGTAGTTATCGACCTGGAGACGAACTAATGACAGCTGCAGAGTTCGTGAGCGCGCTTCGTGCGAGAGACGTCACACTCTCCGTTAAAAACGGCAGGCTGCAACTTCATCCGGGCACGGCCTGGCGGACGCTCTCTCCCGACGAAGCGCAATGCGTGTCGGACTTTCGCGCAGCCATCAAGCAGATCGCAGATGAGCCCGTACCGCCAGTTCCGCAACCGCAACCGACTGACGAGTCTGACGAGTCTGACGAGTCTGAAGGTGAGCCCCGCGTCTACTCGGTGGCCTGTCGGCGCTTCGTGACCGCGCAAGACGTGATGGATGCAGGTCTGACTGGCACGAGTCGAGCGACTTACGAACGCGCCAGAGAATGGCTTCACGAGCAGGAGCGAAAGGAGTCGAGCGTTCGCTCAACGAACGTGATGCTCGTCTCGTTACTCCGTCACCAACGCGGAACTCATGGAGGCTATCGCGAATGACTGCTAAACAATTGCTTCGGCAACTGGCTGAAAGAGGCATTCGGTTTGTGCTGCATCGAAACCGCGTCTGTGCGCATTCGACTGAGCGAACCTATGACAATTGTTGTTGTATAGACCCTTAACCGAAGGAGGCTCGAAGATGGCAAGAATGTATCTGATAGTTGGACTACTCGTCGTCGCTTGCACTGTTGCAGTGTGGGCGCAGCCGAGGATTGCTGCTACTGGATCGATGTGGTTGGAATCATGTACTGGCGATTGGATTCCTAGTGTGCCTGTGAAGACGCTACCAGCGCCGCCTGATTACTTCCATCTGGAAGGCCCTGGCGGTGCGATTCTGAAGCTGTCGAGCCCCGAGTTGACAGCAGCATTCACAGTCGGAACCCCGGGACGGTCGGGTTGGCCGGCCAGCGCGTGCCAATTCGCGTGCCACGGATTCGCCATGTCGCGGGGAGCGAGATGCCGCTGCGGTCCTACGAGGCGTTGCATGGGGAGCGCGCGGTGAACGACCTGCTGCTGAAGCGCGTGCTGTACGGAATCTCGTGCCGCAACTACGAAGCCGCCGCGGCGGCGATTCCCGGAGCCATCGGGCTGTCGGGGTCGACCGTGTCCCGGGGCTTTATTCAGGCTAGCGCGGCGAAACTGCGGGAGCTCCAGGAGCGGGACCTCTCCGGCGAGGACGTGGTGGCCGTGGTCCTGGACGGCAAGACCTTTGCCGAGGCAACGATGGTCATCGCGCTGGGCATCACGATGGCGGGGGAAAAACGCTTTCTGGGCTTCGTCGAGACGGATACCGAGAACGAGAAAGTGTTGACCCCGTTCTTGCGGTCGTTGGTCGAGCGGGGTCTTGACGTCTCCCAGGGCGTGCTGGTGATCCTCGACGGCGGCAAGGGGCTGCGATCAGCCGTCCGCAAAGCCTTCCGGGACCGGGCGCTGGTCCACCGGTGCCAGTGGCATAAGCGCGAGAACGTGGTGAGTTACCTGGCCAAGACCGAGCAGGCGTCGTGGCGCCAGCGCCTCCAACGCGCCTACAACCGTCCGGAATACGACGAAGCCCGCGCGGCCCTTGAGACGCTCCATCGCGAGCTGGAGGACCGGAACCAATCGGCGGCCCGCAGCTTGGCGGAAGGCTTCGACGAGACCTTGACGCTGCATCGACTCGGGCTCTACGGCGTTCTGGGCCGCTCGCTGAAGACGACGAACTGTCTGGAGTCCGTCAATGCGCTCGTCGAGGAACGCTGCGCGAAGGTCGATCACTGGCAAAACTCGCGTCAACGTCACCGCTGGCTGGCGACCGCGCTCTTGGACATCGAACCGCGCCTGCGCAAGGTGATGGGGTACCGGCACCTGCCCACGCTCCGTGCCGCGTTGAAGCGAGAACTGAAGATCGACACGACGACGTCGAAGAAGAAAGCCGCGGAGTCAATCAGGAGCCGTAGAGAGTTTCAACTAAGAATGGGCTTGACTCGAGCCTGGGGAGTTCCGGTAAAAGGGGCCAGTGCCGGTGGGAGCTGAGACGGGAGGTAGTACTTGTCCTACTGGCCTATTCCACCGCTTGTTGCGCCAGCGCGCGCAACTCGTCTGCCGTGGCCTCAAGCATAATCTGATAGGCGACCAACGCGCTCCGTCGCGCGTCGGTGTCCTGCGCCTCTGTGGCGCGGTCAATCTGCGTCTGGAAGGCGGTTTCACGTTCGCTCAATAAGTCCATGACGGCGACGCGCATATCGGCAGCCTGGAGTTCTCTGAACCCCTGGCCGTCATTCCGGCCGAGTATGTCGATGCACTCGGCGTACTTCGGCTCAAAGGCGCCCGTCCCAATACCTTCGGCCACTTCATCAAGGCAGGAAGCAAGCACTCTGATTCGCAGTCGGGCCGCTTCGATCTGTTCCGCCGAGGCTCCGCAGCCACTCATGACGGCGACGATGACGAGAATGGAAAGCAAGCGTGTTGGCATGGCACATTGAATCACACCTGGAACCGCCGTTACCCGCGATGTCACCAAACGGCGGCCCAAATCTCCAGAACCGGGCTCACCACGGGGTCTGCACGGGACTTTCTCGGCCCTCCCTATACTTTGGTGGTGTACCAGCGGTGTACCAACAAAACTTGCTACAAGAGTAAATCCTTGTAACGCGTTGATTGTAAAATGGTTGCGGGGGCGGGATTTGAACCCGCGACCTTTGGGTTATGAGCCCAACGAGCTACCGGACTGCTCCACCCCGCGTCAGGAGGATCAAGAGAACACTGATGCTAGCATGCGGTTTCTCGCAGGGTCAACGGACGCACGCCTACTAGCGCAAGCGCCGTGGTTCGTCGTTGAACACCAAGACCCGCTCACCTGGAGCGATGAGCCCGAGCTCGCGGCGAGCAACTTCCTCGACAGCACGGGGATCCTCGCGGAGGCGCCGGGCTCGCTCGCGCAGGACCTCGTTTTCGGTCCGGAGGCGGTCGATGTCATCGATGAGCTGCCGGTGCTGGCGTCGCGCCCTCAGGGAATCGACGAGTCCATCGTCTCCGATGAATGCGTTGACCACCAGGACACACGCCCCAAAGAAGGCCACCCGCCTGATTACACGCTTGACGCCCGCGCTTGGTATGGGGAAGAAGGGCGGGCGTTGGCTCTTGAGCCGCGGACGCTTCACAAAGGGTTATTCTCGGCATGAGGACCCGAAATGATTAGAGACAACGACGCAGAAGTCATCTTGGTCTGCACGACACTTCCAGCCGAGAGCGATGTCGAGGCGTTCGGTCGAGCGCTCGTGAGCGAGCAGCTCGCCGCATGTGTCGTGGCGGGTGGGGAAGGGCGGTCGGTCTACACGTGGCAGGGAAAGGTCGAGGTCGCGAAAGAGTGCCAGATCACGATCAAGACCACAGCTTCATGTGTCGCCCAGCTGGAACGCCGGATCGCCGAGCTTCATCCCTACGACCTTCCGGAGTTCCTCGTCCTTCCTGTCCAGAGTGGTAGTCAGGCCTACCTCGATTGGGTTCACTCATCGGTGACGCCCGATCGGGCGCGCTAGAGATAGCGAAGCACGACGAAGCCCCCGAGCAGGAGCACGAAGAACAAGAGCGCGGCTCGGTCGAAGTTCTCCTCCAACACCCGTCGAATGTGCGCGCCGAACACCCGGAGCAGACCTGCGACAAGGAAGAAGCGCAGGGCCCGGCCGATGAGGCTCACAACGAGAAACGGCCCGAACGGCATCTCGATCGCCCCGGACGCGATGGTGGCCACCTTGAAAGGGATCGGCGTGAACGCCGCAGCGGCCAAAAACCAGGTGCCCCAGACCTCGGCGAGTCCGACGAAGCTCTCCCAGTGGTGCGCGGCGCCGTAGAAGTCAATGATCGGCTGACCGACCGTCGCCATGAGTGCGGCGCCAATCACGTAGCCCACCGCGGCCCCAATGAGCGAGCCGGCCGAGCACGTGGCGGCCGCGACGAGCCACCGGCGTGGGTTAGCCGCGACGATGGCGATCAAGAGCACATCGGGCGGAATCGGAAAGAACGACGACTCGGCCAGGGCGATGAGAAAGAGGGCCGCCAATCCTTGCGGCGTATCCGCCCAGTTGACCGTCCAGTCATAGGCCTGGCGAAGCCTCCGACGGGGCACATCGACGATTAGCTGGAGTACAGACATCAGCAGGCGCGTCCACGCGTAGCATCCGCAACACGGGCAGATCCCTGTACGATACAACGATGATCGGGGCGAAGAAAGCGGAGGCCGATGACGTCTAAGAACATCCGTTCGGGTTCCCTTCGTGTTCTTTCGTCCGCCGTCCGCCCCGACTTCAGCATGATTCGGATGGTTGACGGCGGGTGCACAAGGAAGGCCAGTTGACTTCAGACAGCGAACTCACCGTGATCCTCCGGACCCACTCCGATATCGAGGCGAGTGTGGTCCGAAGTCTTCTGGAGACCCATGGCATCTACGTGCTGACGGCCTCCGACATCCCGCACTCCGTCTTTCCGTTGACGGTCGACGGCCTGGGTGAGGTTCGGCTCTCGGTGCGCCAGGATCAAGCGGACGAAGCCGTACGCGTCATCGCCGACTATCGTGATGAGGTGGCAACGCGGATGGCTCGGAAATCGGAAGACCTCGTTGAGCTCGAGTCGACGCTTGGCTACGAGTTTCGCGACAAGGGGTTACTCGAACACGCGTTGACGCATCGCTCGCGAGCCCACGAGGACGTGAGTGGGGGCGTCGTGGACAACGAGTCGCTGGAGTTCCTCGGTGACGCGGTGCTTGGCCTCGTCATTTCGGATCGGCTGTTTCGAGAGTTTCCGGACTACGACGAGGGACAGAAGTCGAAGACCCGAGCCCAGCTCGTCTCGGCCCCGACCCTCGCCCAGATCGGCGAACAGATCGATCTAGGCACCTATCTGATCCTCGGGCGCGGCGAAGAGAAGACCGGGGGGCGCTCGAAACCCTCGCTCCTGGCCGATGGGTTCGAGGCGGTCGTCGCGGCCGTCTATCTGGATGGCGGCATGGCCGCAGCCGACGCATTCATCGAACGGCGCTTTCGTCCAGCTCTCGACGACATCCGTGCGGGACGAGCACTCCGGGGTGGATCAACGGACCACAAGTCTGCGCTCCAGGAGTGGCTACACGCCCACGACCGAACGAGTCCCGAGTACATCCTCGTCGCGGAGCGGGGACCCGATCACAACAAGACGTTCGAGGTAGAGGTTCGTACTGGCGAGGAATCGGTGGGACGCGCAGAGGGCCGAAGCAAGAAAGAGGCGGAGCAACGGGCGGCGGAGCATGCGCTCGAGGCGCTGCGCGAGCGGTAGCGAGCGATCAGTCGATTTCGATGATGCTCCAGGCCTTATCGGCCGCGGTCACGTCCACCTCACCTCCGGACTCAGAGGTGACTGGGGCTGGCTCCATGAACGGCAGGCGAGAAACCGCGTATTCCTGCACCTCGCGTGAGAGATCGTTGTCGGTTGGTGGGGCGGGACGACAGTGCAGACGCACCCAGAGCCGGAGCAACGGGTCGGCAAACGAGTAGCGCTTCTGGCGGACGCTCACGAGGTCGACGTCTTCGAGCCACGTCAGGTAGTCCTTGGTCGACCCAGGTGTCCGACCTAACCGATGAGCGATTTCGGTGAGTGTCAAAGGCTCTTCCTCAGACAACACTTGCAGAATCGCTTTGAGCGCACCATAGCCCCGCGCGCGGTGCAGTCGCAGCTCGTACGAGAAACGGCACACCAGCCAGAGATGCGCATCGACGGCCAGCTCGCAGGCCAAGGCGCTCACCGGATCGCCACTGCTGGCGCCATCCATCGCCCGCAGCGCTTCGGCGAGAGCGCGCACGTAGCTGGGTCGGCCGTCGGTCAGGGCGTGAATCATCCGGCCGAGATCGCTTCGCTCTGCATCGTCACGACCCACGCCATATCGCGACAGCGTCGCCGCCACCTCGGCCGGTGAGAGCAGCGGGACGTGAATGAGCTCGAAGCGTGCCGGCGCGTCTCGGAATAGCCGATGAGCTCGGCTCGCGTACCGCGTCGTCAGCACAAATGAATTTCGGCCGTGACCGAGCGCCTCGATCACTTCACGCAGCACACCGCGCAGGCCCAGAAAACTCTCAAACGTGCGCAGCTCCAAGACCTCATCAATCAGGAAGACCGGGGTCGCATCCGATGATGCAACCGACTCCTGAAGAAACCGCATCAAGAAGTCGAACGCCGTTCGTGCATCGCGCAACGGCGCATGAAGTGGGGAGGTGGTGTCTCGATCCGCAGGATCATTCAACGCGAACGGCGACTCCTGCGTGACGGCCGCGCAGAACCCCTCGGGCGTTGACGCAGCGCGCTCGATATCGAAGTAGTGACTCTTGCCGTCGCCGAGATGATGCGACACACGACGCAGCAACGAGGTACGACCTGAGCCGCAACCACCGAGCAGCACGGGAATGCGTGTTGGGGTGGCGTCAAGAGCGGCAAGGATTCGGCGTTCGATGGCTGGCCGCTCGGGAATCACGTTTGACCTTCAACCTGTGAAGCGACTGACGTTACGACGTTCTGTTCGTTGCTCGACGCGCGCGAAGAACCTAGAAGATATGGAAGGGCGCGCAGCTTGTCAATTCGAAACGCGACATGAAAAGAAGTTTTTGTTTCGCACGTAACGCTTGACTTCTTGCGCGAGAGTTGATCGGCCTGGTGGTGTTCGATCGGCGACGTCGGTTCGCGCATCGGAGGGGTTCTGCTATCATGCGTGATTTGAATCTCGACGAAGTGTGCCTTCCATGAACGTAGCGATTGTCGGTGCGCAGTGGGGCGACGAGGGGAAGGGTAAGATCGTCGACCTTCTCACGCCGGCCTTTTCAGTCGTTGCTCGATACCAAGGCGGCCACAACGCAGGCCACACGGTGTTCATTGAGGGGCGGAAGTTCGTCTTACATCTGATTCCGTCCGGTATTCTGCATCCGGGAGTGACCTGTGTCATTGGCAACGGCGTCGTCGTCGATCCGCTCGCACTCTTTCGGGAGCTCGACGAGCTCGACGGCCTCGGAGTCGACACGAGCGACCGTCTGTTGGTGAGCGAGCGGGCCCATCTCATCCTGCCGTATCACCGTGACCTCGAGGCCGCGGCAGAAGCGGCGCGCGGTGACCGGCGTATCGGCACGACGTCGCGGGGCATAGGACCGAGCTACGAGGACAAAGCCGGTCGGCGCGGAGTCCGCATCGCCGACCTGGCCGACCACGCCCCTGACGGTGCGCTCGCGGCCACATTGGAGGCGAACGTCGCTGCGCGCAACCGGGTCGGGGGGGGCGAGCCCGTCGATTGGCGGACAGTCCACACCGAGTTAATCGCGGCTTGGGAGCGCCTTGCTCCGCTGGTCACAGACGTTTCCCGCTTTCTCGACGACTCGATAAAGGCGGGTCAGCGCGTTCTGTTCGAGGGAGCGCAGGGAACGATGCTGGATGTCGACCACGGCACGTATCCCTTTGTCAGCTCTTCGAACGGCAGTATCGGAGGCGCCTGTACGGGGCTTGGCATTGGCCCGCGATCAATCGGCGCCGTGCTTGGGATCGTGAAAGCCTACACGACGCGGGTGGGCGAGGGACCGCTGCCCACGGAGCTTCATGGCGACTTCGGCGATGCCCTTCGGGAGTCGGGACAGGAGTACGGTGCATCAACCGGTCGGCCACGGCGAGTCGGGTGGTTCGACTCGGTCGTCGCGCGATACGCGGTGCGCGTCAATGGCCTCGAAACGTTCGCCCTGACCAAACTCGACGTGCTTGATAGCCTTGACGAGATCCGCGTGTGTACGGGCTACCGCTGCGGCGACAAAGATCTGAGGGACTTCCCAGGTGATGCCGCCACGCTCGCACGCGTCACGCCTGTCTATGAGACGCTGCCGGGCTGGACACGGCCGACGGCAGGTCTGAGGACGTTCTCGGAGCTTCCCGACGAGGCCCGTCGCTATGTGGCCAGACTCGAAGAGCTCAGCGGGGTTCCGATCTCAATCGTGTCGACCGGCTCGGACCGATCTGACACCATCATCCGCGACGGCTCGATCGTCGCAGACTGGCTCGAGTAGATCCAACATGCATCGACGGGCAGTGTCGGTCGTGTCGGCCGTGGCGCTGGCGACCCTTCTTGCGGCGTGTGCCCGCGATGTCGAACCGACAGTCGACGACGCGCGGCGCTTCCTCGAAGGCGACGACCAGCATGAGGGCGCCGAAGCTCGGCTTCTGCGCTTATGGACCGACGCCGGGCGTGCGGCCTGGATCCAGAACAACTTCATCACGGAAGACACGAATGCCATCGCGGCCGTCGCCAACCGCGAGGTGATGGCAGCGACCACCGAGCTCGCGGCAGAGGCGGCGGCGTTCAACCATCTCGGTCTTCCACCCGACCTCGAGCGGAAGCTGATGCTCCTTCGGACCTCGCTCTCCGCGGTCGCGCCGAGCGACCCAGTACTGCAACAAGAGCTGGCGGAACTCATGACTGAGATGGAGAGCCGGTACGGTCAGGGTGAGTACTGCCCGGACAGCTCAGACGGCGATGACGACTGCCTCGACCTACCCACCATGGAGCGTCGGTTCGCGAACGTGCGCGAAACCGATGAGCTTCTCGATATGTGGGCCGGCTGGCGGCAAGTGGCTCCGGCGATGCGTCCGATGTACGAGCGCTTCGTCGATTTGGCAAACGCAGGGGCTCGCGAGTTGGGCTTCGCCGACACGGGCGACATGTGGCGATCGGGTTACGACATGCCGGCTGACCGGATTACCGCCGAGCTCGAGCGCCTCTGGCAGGAGGTTCAGCCGCTCTACGAATCGCTCCATTGCCACGTGCGAGCGGAATTATCGGATTCGTATGGGTCAGCCGTCGTGGGCGAAGCCGACGCAATACCCGCCCACCTACTCGGGAACATGTGGAGCCAAAGCTGGGCCAACCTCTACGACATGGTGAGCCCACCTGAGGCCAACTCCGCGTACGACCTGACGGAGCTGCTCGAGCGCCGCGGAGTCGACGAGCTGGAGATGGTTCGCTTCGGCGAGCGGTTCTTCGACTCACTTGGGTTCGATCCGCTGCCACCATCCTTCTGGGAACGCTCGCTCTTCACCAAACCGGCTGACCGCGACGTCGTCTGTCACGCGAGTGCGTGGAACCTGGACTTCGAGAACGATGTGCGCATCAAGATGTGCATCGGCGTCAACGACGAGGACTTCGTCACGATTCACCACGAGCTGGGCCACAACTACTATCAGCGCGCGTACCGCGCGCAGGACCCGCTGTTCCGGACGGGAGCCAATGATGGTTTCCACGAAGGCATCGGCGACGCCATTGCGCTGTCGATCACTCCGGAGTATCTCCAGCGGGTTGGCCTTCTGCGGGAGGCTCCGACCGACGATGACCTCGGGTACCTTCTGCGACAGGCGCTCGACAAGATCGCGTTTCTCCCGTTCGGGCTTGTCGTCGACCAATGGCGCTGGCGGGTGTTCTCAGGTGAGGTGCCGCCCGACCGCTACAACTCGGCCTGGTGGGAGCTGCGCGAAGAGTACCAGGGCATCCGGGCGCCAATTCCGCGGGGCGAAGCGGACTTCGATCCGGGCGCCAAGTACCATGTACCGGCGAACGTCCCGTACACGCGCTACTTCCTCGCTCGCATCCTCCAGTTTCAGTTTCATCGCGGACTGTGTACGGCGGCCGGTTTCGACGGGCCGCTGAACCAATGCTCTATTTTCGAGAGCGCAGAAGCGGGTGAACGGCTAGCGACGATGCTCGAGATGGGGGGCAGTCGACCGTGGCCCGACGCCCTCGAAGCCGTCACCGGCACCCGCGAGATGGACGCGACAGCGATCCTCGACTACTTTGCACCGTTGACGGCGTGGCTCGATGAGCAAAACAGCGAGCGCGCGTGCGGGTGGTAAGGCGCCGCCTGGGTGAGCGAACGGGCTCTACGGAAGTCCCGCGTACTCCGTGTCCGTAACCTTCTCGAACCACTCGGTCTTGGAGCTGATGTTGAGCGCCACGTGGGTCATGGCGCCGTCGGGCGTCGCGCCATGCCAATGTCGCTCGCCCGGCTCGATCCGAATGGCACCTCCGACGCCGATCTCGCGAATCGGCTCGCCGTGCTTCTGCAAGCGACAGCGCCCCTCGGTGATCAGCAGTATCTGCGGCCCGCCCTTGTGCACGTGCCAGGCGGTTCGCGCACTCGGTGTGAAGGTCACGCGGTACATGTTCACGGGCGGTCGACTCGCGAGCCCGTCGAATCGAGCCATCGTCGCCGAACCCGTGAACGTCTCGGGATCGACCGGCCCTTCGGGGTGAGCAGCTGCGTCGAATAGCTCCATCCGCGCCTACGCCACCGCCGCTGGGCGGCGTCCATGTTTTACGATGAAATACACGGCCAGGGCTGCGATAGACGTCGCGATAACCGACCCCGCGTTGAGGGGACCTGTCCGGGAGTACCAGACAATCAGGTACCCGACAGAGCCCGGCAGCAACGCGTAGTAGACGAACGGGATAAGGGTCATCCGGATGACCGACCCCTCTTTGCCCAGCAGTCCGACCACCGCCGACGCCGCGACGACGTTGTGGACGCAGATCATGTTGCCCGCTGCGCCGCCCACGGCTTGCAAGGCGACGATCCAGGTTGGGTCGACGGCAATGCGCTCGCCCATCCCAAACTGGAACAGCGAGAACATCATGTTGCTCACCGTGTTACTCCCCGCAACGGCTGCGCCGATTCCACCAATGAACGGCGCGAAGAGCGGCCACGCGCTGCCGGCCAACGCCGCAATTCCGTCAGCGAGCACGATCGGCATGCGCTCGTAGCCCGCCGCTCCTCCGGTGCTGTTGAGGAACACTTGGACCATCGGCACCGTGAAGATGAGCGCGACCGAGGCCGACATCGTCACCTTCAGCGACGTCGACCACGCCTTCCGGTAGGCAGGCCCTTGGATCTGATGCAGCACCAGCGTGATCAGCGACGTCGCAATGAACAGCGTGCCCGGCAGGTACAGCGGCTGGACGGAGTTCATGCTGACGCTGCTCCCGAACATGCTCGGCCAAGTGAGCGTCACGGACTGTAGGAAGGCCTTGAACGGATCGACCATGCGGGACGACAGGAGCAGCAGCGCGACCACCACGTAAGGCGCCCAGGCCTTGAGGATGGTCATCGAGCCGCTGTGGTGCGCAACTTCCGTGACCTCGATTGACCCGGTCCAGTCGGCCGGCCAGCTTTCCTTCTTATCGAAGTCCCAGGCGTTCTCCGCCTTCGGGACCAGGAAGCCGGCTCGCGCCGCCGACACCACGATGATCAACCCGACGATGCTGCCGGTGAGCGCAGGAAACTCCGGCCCAAAGAGGTAGCCGGCGGTGACGTAAGGAATCGTCATCGAGAGTGCCGAAAAAATCGCGAACGGCCAAATCTGCAACCCTTCAGCGAGTGACTTGTTGCGGCCAAAGAACTTCGTCAGGAACGACACGAGAATCAGGGGCACCAGTGTGCCCGCAATCGCGTGGAGAATGGCGACTTTTAGGCCGACGAAAGCCAGGAAGTCAGTCCACTCTGCAAAGCCGATTCCCGCCGCGTACTCAGCAATCGCCGGGTCGGCCGACAGGCCGGTGTTGACACCAACCAGGATCGGCGTGCCCAGCGCGCCAAAGCTCACCGGAGTGCTCTGGATGATCATCCCGGACATGACCGCTGCCATGCCGGGGAATCCGAGACCGACGAGAAGGGGGACGGCCACTGCCGCCGGCGTGCCGAAGCCGGCCGACGCCTCGATGAACGAGCCGAACAGCCAGGCAATGATGATGACCTGCACCCGACGGTCGGGGGAGATGTCCGTGAACCCCTGGCGAATTGTCTTGATGGCCCCGCTTTCCTGCAGCGTGTTTAGCAACAGAATGGCGCCAAAAATGATGTAGAGCAGGGTCAGTGCGACCACCAACCCGTTGACGGTCGCGGCAGCAATCTGCACGAAATCGACCTGCCACACCAGCAACGCGAGCACAAACGCCACCGCGTACGACAACGGCATGGCCCGACTCGCCGGCCATCGCAGGCCCACAAGGAAGACGGCAACAGTAATGATCGGGAGCAGCGCGAGGATGGTCAGCACTCCTGTATTCATGGCGTTCATTCCTGGTCGGCGAAGCTTGCGATCGCGGCTTCCTCCGTGTCATACAGCTCAAACACGGTGTGCAGCTTCGCGATGGTCAAGAGCTCCTTGATTCGACCGATGGCGGAGGCGATCTTCATGATGCCTCCGTTGTTCCGCACGGTGATGAAGGTGCTGACTAGCTCGCCCACGCATGTGCTGTCCATGTACTCAACTGCGTTGAGGTTGAGGATGAACTGCCGGCGGCCTTCAGAGAGTAGCTCGGTGACTTGCTGCTTGCATGCCCCGTAGCCGTCGTTTCGAGTAACACGTCCCGCGAGCTCCAGAATCGTGAGCTCGCCAGACCGACGCTCGGTGATCTTCATGGTGGGCCGCGACATTGTAACCCAGGACCCTTCCCGGGTCGCGTCGAGATTCAGATTGAACAGACCCGGACGTTCCAGGGCTTGGGGTACGATGTGAACCATGCGGGTTGGGGTTCCCACCGAGGTCAAGGAAGACGAGAACCGGGTAGCGATTACCCCGTCAGGCGTCGTAGCCTTTTCCAGGGATGGCCACGAGGCGTTCGTGCAAGAGGGAGCCGGCATCGGAAGCGCCATCCCCGACGCGGCCTACCGAAAGGCGGGCGCCACGATGGTAGGCTCTGCCGCTGAGGTTTGGTCGAAGTCAGACCTGATCCTCAAGGTCAAGGAACCGCTCGACGCAGAGCTCGGCCTGATGCGCTCCGGACAGGTCATCTTTACATATCTGCACTTAGCGGCGTCTCGAAAGCTGACCCAAGCGCTCCTCGATCGGGGTGTCGTCGGCATCGGCTATGAGACGGTACAGCTCGACGATGGCACCCTCCCGTTGCTCGTCCCGATGTCCGAGGTCGCCGGCCGGCTCTCGATTCAAGCCGGTGCGAAGTCTCTGGAAATGATCGCTGGGGGCAAAGGCATCCTGCTCCCCGGCGTTTCGGGCGTCCGCAGAGGTCGCGTCACGATCATCGGTGCCGGCATCGTCGGCCTCAATGCGTGTGTCGTCGGTGTGGGTTTCGGCGCAGACGTCACGATCATCGACATCAACCCGCTCCGCCTCGGGTACGTGCGCGACGTCGTCCAGGGCCATGTGACCACGCTCATGTCCAACGCGGCGAACATCGAGGGCTCGGTCAGCGACGCCGATCTGGTGATCTGTGCAGTCTTGATTCCCGGCGCCAAGACGCCTCGACTCGTCACGCGCAAGCATCTGCGGCAGATGGAGCCAGGTTCGGCCATCGTCGACGTCGCCGTCGACCAGGGTGGCACGGCGGAGACAAGTCGACCGACCACCCACCGCGACCCGCGGTTCGTTGAGGAAGGCGTGGTCCACTACTGCGTGTCCAACATGCCCGGCGCGGTGCCGCACACCTCGACGTACGCACTGACCAACGCCACGATGACCTACGCGCTCGAACTCGCCAATCAGGGCTGGCGCGGTGCCGCAACCGAGCATCGTGCGTTGTACAAAGGCATCAACGTCGTCGAGGGGAACGTCGTCCACCAGGCCGTGGCCGAGGCTCACGGTCTCGACTTCACGCCCCTCGATCTGGACTAACGGTCTTATGTCGCGTCTCGTCACAGTCGGCAAAGAGGGGAGCCTTGGACTCGGCCGTGCGAAGAAGGTGTTCTGTGGCGACCATCGCATCGCCGTGTTCAACGACGCCGGAACGCTAAGGGCCGTCGACGACACGTGTACGCATGTCGGAGGGTCACTCTCAGAGGGGCCGTGCGACGACGGCATCGTCACCTGTCCGTGGCATGGCGCTCAGTTTCGCCTCGCAGACGGCGAGGGCCTAGGGCCGCCAGCCTACCGGCGCCTTCGGACCTATCCCGTGTCGATTCAGAACGGCATGATCGTTGTTGCGGTCGACGTCGACCTCAATCGGGATGCCTAGACGCCTTCATGCCTAGCCCTGTCGGCCACGCGCTCGCCGGTGTCGCTTTCGGTTGTCTCGTGGCTCGGCGACCGTCCGCGTCGATGCCGCTTGGAAACGGTGTGCGGGCCATCGTCCAGAACCTCCGCTCCGATCGCCAGATCCTGGTCTTCGGGCTCCTAGGCGTCCTCCCCGATATCGACTTCGTGTTCGGCGTGCACTCGATGTACACCCACTCTATTGGAGCAATTGCAGTTGTCGGGCTCGCGGCCCTCGCGGGTGGCATCCGCTGGCGAATCAGAGCGGCACTCGCAGCGTCGATCGCCTATGGATCGCACGCGCTGCTCGATTGGCTTGGATCGGACACGGTCGCGCCTATCGGGATCATGGCGCTGTGGCCGCTGAGCAGTGACTTCTACCTCTCTGACGGCTACTTGTTCATGTCGGTCTGTCGTCAGTACTGGCTGCCGAGTTGCTGGCTGCATAACGCCCTCGCCGTGGTTCGAGAGCTCGTTGTTCTCGGATCGCTGGTAGCGGTGTGCCTTTATTGGCGACTCCGACCTCGACGCGGTCCCGGCCTATCCCAGCGACCTCAATAGCAACGCCAGTCGTCATCCCTGCCGGCTCCCTATCCACCTAGTCCCCTTGATCTTTGATTTCTTCAAAAAGTCGTTGGTCATCTGGGGCCACCGTGGACTTGAACGGTGCGCTGTCCGAACCGCTTCACCTTCGCGAGGATCTCGTCGGCTGTTTTCGTCCACTTGAAAGGCTTGCCCTCGTCATTGTGGGCGTCCACGTAGGCGGAGATGGCGTGGCGCAGCGCGTGCGTGCTGGAATGTGAGCCGCGCTTGAGGGCGTGTTCGGTGAGGAGGCCAAAGAACCGCTCGACGAGGTTGAGCCAGGCGGAGGAGGTTGGCGTAAAGTGGAACTGGAAGCGCGGGTGGCGGGCCACCCATCGTGTGACCAGCGGGGACTTATGCGCCGAGAGATTGTCGAGGATCACGTGGACGGTGAGGGTGGGGTCCACCCGCTCGTCGATCTCGCGCAGAAAGCTCACGAAATCCCTCGACCGATGCTGCTTCTTGGTTTGCGCCACGACCTGGCCGGTCGCGACGTTGAGCGCCGCGAAGAGGTCCACCGTGCCATGGCGGATGTAGTTGTGCGTCTGGCGTTCGGGCCGACCCATGTCCATCGGCAGGATCGGCTGCGCTCGCTCGAGGGCTTGAATCTGAGGCTTTTCGTCGAATGACAAGACACCGGCGTGGTCGGGTGGATTCAGGTAGAGGCCGACAATGTCCCGCACCTTCTCGAGGACCAGCGGGTCGTCGGAGATCTTGAAGGATTCCACGACATGCGGCTGCAACCCGAAGGTGCGCCAGATGCGGCCCACGGTGGAGGCACTGACGCCAGCGCGCTCCGCCATCTTGCGGGTGCTCCAGTGGGTCCGCCCCTTCGGCTTACTTTCCAACGTGGCGACGAGGATCGACTCGACATCCGCATCGGACAGTGTCCGGGGGGCTCCGGGCTTGGGCTCGTCATACAGCGCATCCACGCGACCTGTCGTAACCCGCTGCCGCCACTTGCCGACCGTCACATTCGAACAGCGCAGTTTCGCCGCGACCGCCACGTTCGATTCGCCATGCGCGCACCTCAGGACGATCTTCGCCCGCAAGGCCACATGCCGATTCGTTCTGGCGCGCCTGGCGAGCCGCTCAAGTTCTCCTCGCTCCACGGCGGTGACTTCCAATCTCGCTTTGGGCCGACCTGTTCTTGCCATGCCGCCCCATACATCACACCCGGCACACTTCTTAAAGCTTTTTCAGACACAAGGGAGTAAGTATCCCCCGGCAAAGCCGGGGGCTTTAGTTGTGAGCCGCTCAAAGCGGCAGGACGTGGCCGCTACGCGCCACTTGAGCCACCCTACGGGTGGCTGCTCTCATCCAACCGGAGCTGCTCTTGCCGTCGGTCTTCCTGTTCCTGCGCCCGGATATACGCGCGAATCGCTCGCTCATCCCGACCCAGCGTGGACACGAAGTAGCCTCGAGCCCAGAAGTGCTGCCCGACAAAACTGCGCGACCGCCCGGCAAACTCCCGAGCGATGTAGATCGCGCTCTTGCCCTTGATGTACCCGATCACCTGCGCCACCGAGTACTTCGGCGGAATCGACACCATCATGTGGACGTGATCGGCCAACAGATGCCCTTCCTCCACGTCGCTTTCCCGCTGCCGGGCCAACTCCCGCAGCACCCCTCCGAGATGCCGGCGCACCGACCCGTAGATCGCCTTCTTCCGATACTTCGGGATGAACACCACGTGATACTGACATGCCCACTTCGAGTGATTTAGAACTGCGATAGTTCGTCATGGGGACTCCCCTTTCGTGATGCGTAGCGGCTCACGTGGGGGAGTTTCCCCATTCCAATCCCGGAACTGTCAAACTCTAGGTGCCTCCCCGGCAAAGCCGGGGGGTCTCTCACGCTGACTAGCGAACGCCGCAAGCCTTGTAGCGTTTCCATTCAACCAGTTCCGGAATCGACGCCTCGCGTCTCCACTTGGCTTCACGGTTGCGATAGAGGGGGACGGCCCCGCTGAAAGCCTCCGGTGCCGTGCCCGACCTCCACTGCAACTGCTGGTGACAGATGGGGCCACCACAGGTCGAGGAGCACGGACGGCCCGGGTCCAGCACCTACGTAGGAGGAGGAGGATGCGTTACCTCGCAATAACGGCAACCTTGCTGGTCGTTCTCACAACCGGCCTGCCGCACGCCACGGTCGCGGCACAAACCCAATCGAAAGGCGGACAAGACGCCCCTGCGCGTACCGACCGAGTCGATCTCAATACCGCCGATCAGGAGGCGCTCGAGGCCCTGCCCGGTGTCGGTCCCCGTACCGCGGAGCTCATCATCGCCTACCGCGAAGAGCACGGCGGGTTCAAAAAGGTCGAGGAGCTCATGAACATCCGCGGGATCGGCGAACGAACGTTCCTCCGACTTCGGAAGTTGGTCCAGATCCCGACGCCTGCCGAAGGCAAGCGGGAGTAGTGATGACCTGGCGGGCGGGAACGGCTGGGTGTACTTCCTGCTCGCCAGGTGCCCGCACGAAAGACCGCTCCGATTCATTGGGTCTAACGCTCGTCGAGCTCATGGTGGCGATGATGCTGGGGATCACGCTCGTAGGAATGTCACTACCGGCCTTTCAGCGGCTCGCGACCGCCCAACGAGAGCGTCTGGCCGTGCGATACATGGTCGGGCAGGCGATGCTCGCGCGATCGCAGGCAGCGCGTCGAGGCACTTCGGTTGGAATTCGATTTACGCGAGACCGGCGCGGCTACTACTTCGAAACCCACGTCGACGGAAACGGAAACGGCGTGCGCGCGATCGATGTTCGCAAGGGGATCGACAAGATGATCAGACCTGCGCGGAGACTCTCGGACGACTTCCCGATGGCTCGGCTCGAGCTAGACCCATCGATTCCCCCAGTCGGCGGCGCCGCTGGACGCGGTGGTCGGGAAGCGGTCCGCCTTGGTGTCGGCCACACGCTCACCTTTTCGCCCCTCGGTACGGCATCACCAGGCACGCTGTATATCCGTGGCGGTTCGAAGCAGTTCGCCATTCGAGTTCTCGGGAGTACAGGACGCGTACGAGTCATGAAGTACGACCGAACAATCGGTGCGTGGCGTAGGGACTGACGATGCGCACGAGTAGGGACTACCCGTTGTGGCTACAACGACGTGGTCGGTCTGCCTTAAACCGAGTAGCTGCTACCCATCGACGGCCGTCCGGTACTCCGGAGTACAAGACGCACTCACTCAACACCCGGAATATCGGGGCTTTAGAGCGTGGCACACCGATTGAGTGATCTATCTTCCATGACCACCTATTCCTCTACCTCCTCGTCCTCTACCTCCTCGTCTACGGGGAGCAATACGCCGGCACGAGGTCTCCCCTCCGGCGTCGGGAAAGCCAGGAGCAGATGGAATCGGACTGGAGAACGCAGGCTGGGGCTCTCGAGACTTCTGGCTCAGGGTCTGGAGATCAGCAGATCCGCCCTCCCACAGCAAGTCCAGCGCACGCGGCTGGAGCGTGATATCGCGCAGCTCCTCAACGCCCATTCTGTGGTCATTCGTGAGTCTCAGGAGCCGATGCGAGTTCGTGAGGTACGTGAGCGGCCCGGTGTCGTGACCGTTCCCTTGCCACATGGAGCGTGCGGTCAGGGGGTTCTCGAAGTCAGGTCGCCCATGTCCGAGCTTGACGGCTGGGCCCGTCAGAGCCTCGTCGACATCGCGCGAATCGTGGCGCTGGTGCTGGGCACATCGTCACGAGCCCCCACTCCGGAGTCGGAGGAGCGACCACCAAACGGGTGCTCGCCAACCATGGTGGGGAACAGCTCTCGAATGGCGCAACTGCGCCACGAAATCAGCCGAATGGCCCGAACTGACTTCGTGGTCCTCATTGAAGGCGAGAGCGGCTGCGGCAAGGAATTGGTCGCTCGGCTCATCCACGAGGAAAGCCAACGTCGGGCCGGCCCCTTCATCGGCGTCAACTGTGCGGCGCTCGTTGAGACTCTGCTTGAGGCCGAGCTGTTCGGCATCGAAGATAAGACTGCGACCGGGGTGAAGGGTCGGCGCGGGAAGTTCGAGCTCGCGACCGACGGCACGCTGTTCCTCGATGAGATTTCGGATCTGTCACCGGCAGCCCAGGCAAAGCTCTTGCGCGCCATCCAAGAGCTCTCGGTCGAGCGAGTCGGGGGGCACGCTACCCAAAACATCAACGCGCGCATTCTTGTTGCGACAAACCAGAGCCTGCGAGAGCTCGTTGCTCAGGGACGTTTCCGAGCCGACCTGTTCTATCGGTTGAGCGGTCTCGAGATTCACGTACCACCGCTCCGCGCGCGTCGGGATGACATCACGGTCTTGGTGACCCACTTTGTTGCGAAGCATCGAGGTACCCGCGACATCGAGATCTCTGGGTCCGCCATGGATGCGCTCGTCGCCTACACGTGGCCTGGCAATATTCGAGAGCTGGAACGCGTCGTAGAACGAGCGGTCACCTTGGCATCGTCCGCACGAGTCACGCTCCAGGACCTCCCGCTCCGAATCACCCAGGACATCCAGCAGGTCCTTGAGCCCTCGCTGGAGCGGAACGACACCATGCGGGCGTGGGGGAGCCGCTACGCGCGAATTGTTCTGGAGCGTTGTCAGCACAACAAACGTCGAGCCTGCCGCGTCCTAGGGATCAGCTACCACACACTGCAGGCCTATCTCACGTATCCGGGGCGTCGCCCCGTCGAATCCTCGGCGGTTTCGATACCTCGGAACGACAGCAACACTGCCGAGGCCCCGGCAGATTCGGGAGCTGGGCGGACGAGTTCCTCGTGAGGTCGTGGGCTCTCCAAACTCTGCGTGGCACGTCGACCACGCTACAAGAGGAGGAACAATGTTCAAGAAGGGCATGTGGCTGTGTGCGACCGCGGTCGCGCTCCTGGCCATCATCGTGTCGCCAACGAACGCATCCGCCGCTCCCGGTTGCTTCACGGACGTGGCCAAGTGCTTCGAGTCGGCGGCGTTTCTGGAATCGTTCTGGTACCGCACCTGGGAGGCCCTGGATTGAGAGCTTCGCTTCGTCGGATGTCTTCGACTAGCCATCTTCGGGCGGTGATACGACGTGCGTGCGCGATGGCCGTCGTCGGTGTGCTGATGACGAGCTGCGTTGAGACCGCTCGACTCGTCCCGTTGCGGCCGGAAGAGCGCGTGATCGGCCGGATCCGACAGTCAGGTCGGGTCCGGCTCCTCACGTCGGAACGTCGCCTGGTGACCATGGAACCCCAAACAGGGGAGGTCGTCGTACGCGAGCTGCGCGGCCTAACGGGTGCTGACCAGCCATGGGGACTCGCTTCGGCCGGAGCCGACAGGGTGTTCTCGCTGCTCGGGGCCGACGTCTTGGGGGAGTTCGATCGCAACGGACGTCTCCTGCGACGGCTGGGCCTGCCCGGCAAGTACGTGAGTCTGTTCGGTGTCGCCTCAGGGCTGATCCTTCAGCCGGCTTCGACACGTCCAGGCGACCATGTCCTGCGTTGGTTCGATCCATCTAACTCGACCCTCAGCAGCGTTGGGACGTTGAGAGCAACCGAATTCGACACTCGATACGAGCACGTGGCTCTAAACCTCGTGAGTTGTGGCTCGACCCAGGGCGGCGAGTTGCCGTGCTGGTTTAACCAGGACACGCGTATCGACAGGATCCAATCGACGGGACGGGGCAGTCTTGTCGACCTTGTCGGCGCGGGCCTCATGCCTCACCCGACACGGACCCTCGAGCGCGTCGAAACCGCTGGGCCAGTGCTCGACGCGCACATCGATACGTATGGGCGCCTCTGGGTCCTCATTCGCCGGCCCGACAAGAGCGTGGGAACCCGGCGAGCTGCCGCTGCAGGAGTACGGCACCCGGCCCGGGAGCTTCCAGGTAACCCCGCTGATGATTGACAACACCCTGTATGTCTCCACGATGTACACGCGTGTGGTTGCCCTGGACGCGGGAACGGGGACGGAGCTCTGGGCGTTCGACCCGAGGGCGTATGAGGGCGGGGCGAGCGGGGCGCCTCCGGGTGGCTTCAAGCACCGCGGCGTCGCGGTCCATGGCGAAGGTGACGACATGCGCATCTTCCTGAATAGTCGCGACAAGCTCTACGCGATCGACGCGAAGAGCGGCGAGCTTGTGGCGACGTTCGGCGACGACGGCCAGGTCGTCCTGACCAACGGATTCCCAAACGACGTGTCCGCTGAAGAGTTCGACCAGACGTCTCCGCCGGTCGTCTTCGAGGATCTGGTCATCGTCGGGAGCCGTGTACCCGACCGCATTCAGCACCGTTTCGACACACCGGGCTCGGTGCAGGCGTTCGACGTGCACACTGGCGAGCGCAGGTGGGTGTTCTTCACCGTTCCACAGTCAAATGACTCGTTCGGCGCTGACACGTGGGAGGACGAGTCTTGGCGTTTTACCGGACACGCCAATGTGTGGGGGTTGATGTCGCTCGATACCGAGCGGGGCCTTCTGTATGTGCCGACGAGTACGCCGAGCGGTGACTACTGGGGCGGTCGCCGGCTCGGCGCCAATCTGTTCGCCGAGACGCTCCTTTGTCTGAACGCTCGCACCGGTGAGGACAGGGCACATCCCCTGTGCGGTCGATCAAAAGTTTTGATCCGGGATATTCCGGGATATAGCTGGGATGCATCCCACCTACCCCCTCGCGCTGGGCTCAACGACTGACGGGGATCGGGCGAGCAGGATGGTAGATCACGACTCTTGATCCATACCATTCCCTTCAAACGGCGTTTTTCCGAGCGTTTTCGCGTGTCAACAATGGGGTGGATTTCGCAGGCGTGTCCCGTCGTGGCCCCCGGGCGCAGTTCAACCTCGGCGTCATGGACGGGAATGGCCATGGTGTCTCCCAGGATGACGCCGAATGTGTGGCCTGGCACCGCTTGGCCGCCGAGCAGGGGAACCGCTGCGAGATGCGGGTCTTCACCAGCTCGATAATCCGAGTAGAACACCCGTCCGAAATCGCCCTCACTCGGGGCGAGCCTCTCGACGGGCGGACCATTGCAGCGGATGGCACCGCGGCAGCGGGCACACTCATAACGCTCTTTGAACTCGTGAGTCGTGAGGAGTCCCTTCGTGACAACCGCGGATATCGCCCGAGGCGTACGCGTTGGATCGCTGAGACTGCGTCGAACTGGGAGGGGCGTTTCAGGTTTACCGACCTGAGTCGCCAGCCCCATGCCCTATTTGCTGTACACCCCCGGCTTGGAAGAGCTGAGATCGTTCACCCCGGACTCGACCCAGTCACGCTTCGTCTGGAGTCGACCGCGAAGATCGTCGGTCGGGTCTGGATGGACGGGATTCCGGCAGTTGGAATCGGGATTCGACTCGTCCCGGACCACGTCGATTTCGCTCGGGCCATCGACCCATTCTCCCTCCTGGCACTGCCGACGACGACAGATCGTGACGGTCGCTTCTCGTTGGGTGCTCCAGCAGAAGGCAGAGTCGAGCTCGTAGTAGGGGGAGGGCCAGTCCCTACGGTACGTCGCGACCTAGGATCTGTTCAGGCTCTGCCCGCGGTGACGAACCTCGGTGACATCGCCTTGCCTGTCGAAATCGAAGTACTCGTGCGGCTCGACGCGCCAGGATGCCTTCTCAACGCAGCGGGCCCCGTGGGAATCCTTGGCATGTCTCGCGTAACAGCTAGCTACGCCGCCAGTCATGTCGCCTATCGGCTCCGTGTGCCGGAACCCGGGCTCTGGTGGATCGAGGCGACGTGCGGAGAGCGGCCGCGCGCCGTGCTCCCTACGGTCATCCGTGTCGGTCCGGGCCGCGGCTCTCAAGTTGTCGACGCCATCCTGGCTCCAGCCAGTCCTGACTCCCCATAGCACGATTGACAGATCTCGACGTCGTGTCGGTCCGGAAACGCGAGTGACGATCGGGATCTTGAAGCGCGCGCGATCTTGACCCTCTCGCAAGCCCGTAGTACGGTGGTTCGCTTGCCGGCGCGTCCTCCTGCCGGCGGCTCCCCAGAACCATGACTCAGACGCATACCGCGAACGTTGAGCTCAGAAAAACCCCCCTCAACGATCGTCACCGCGCGCTTGGCGCACGCATGGTTGGATTCGGCGGATGGGACATGCCCGTCGAGTACTCGGGCATCACGGACGAACACAATGCTGTCCGCAAAACCGCGGGTCTATTCGACGTCAGTCACATGGGCGAGATCGAGATCGCGGGAGGTGACGCGCTAATCGCGGTGCAACGTATCGCAACCAACGACGCCGCTAAGCTCGATATCGGTCACGCTCAGTACTCTGCCTTGACAACCCACGAAGGCACCGTCATCGATGACGTTCTCGTGTATCGGCTCGCCGACTCGCACTATCTGTTGGTCGTCAACGCGTCGAACATCGCGAAGGACTACGCCTGGATCAAGCAGGAGATCGCGTCGGTTGGTGATGCCGTGGCCGTCAACGCCAGCACTCGCTACGCCTTGCTCGCGCTACAGGGCCCAAAAGCCGCGGAGTTGCTCCAGCCTCTCACCGGAGTCGAGCTCGACACGCTTGGCTACTATCGGTTTGCGACGGGAGAGGTGGCCAACGTGCGCGCTACCATTTCCAGAACAGGGTATACGGGCGAAGATGGGTTCGAGCTGTTCGTGCCACCGCAGTCGGCCACGCCCATCTGGGACACGCTCCTGTCGGCGGGGCAAGACGCCGGTTTGAAACCCGCCGGGTTGGGCGCGCGTGACACGCTTCGGCTCGAGGCCGGCATGCGACTGTACGGCAACGACATGGACGAAACGACAACCCCGCTCGAAGCGGGCCTCGGGTGGATCGTCGCCTGGGACAAGCCGGCCTTCAACGGGAGAGAGGCGTTGGCGCAGCAGCGGGAAGCCGGGCCGGTGCGTAAGCTCGTCGGGTTTGAGGTCATGGGACGCGGCGTCGCGCGGCACGGCTATGCGGTCTATCGTGGCGAAACCCAGGTAGGACAGGTGACGAGTGGCACGATGACGCCGTTTCTCAAAAAGGCAATCGGCATGGCTTACGTGCCGACTGAGTTGCGTGCCTCGGGCACCGAGATCACGATCGACCTGCGTGGCCGACGTGTTCCGGCACGCGTGGTCAAGATGCCGTTCTACAAAAGGTAGCGGCGAGGGAGTGGCGACTTGAGTTATCCGGCGGACATGAAGTACACGAAAGACCATGAGTGGATCCGGATCACCGGAGATACCGGCGACGTAGGTATTACGGACTATGCGCAGCAGCAACTCGGCGATGTGGTCTTTGTCGAGCTGCCCGAAGTAGGCCAGACGTTTCAACAGGGGGACCAGTTCGGATCGATTGAGTCGGTTAAGGCGGTGTCCGACCTGTTCTGTCCGGTGTCGGGCGAAATCGTCGCCGCCAACGCCGACCTGGCCGACACCCCCGAATCCGTCAACGCGTCGCCGCATGAGACCTGGATGATTCGCATTCGGCTGTCCGACCCGGGGCAAGTGTCGGCCCTCCATGATGCGGATGCCTACGCCGCACTCATTGCCTGAGGTCATGACTCTCGACCTCAACGCCTTCCAGAACCGACACATTGGCCCCCGAGCCGGCGACGTGCCCGAGATGCTCGCCGCGGTGGGGAGCCCGTCGATCGACGCGCTGATCGACGAGGTCGTCCCATCGGGGATTCGTTTGCCGCGCGAGTTGAGTCTGCCGTCTGCGAAGGGCGAGGCGGAGTTTCTTGGCGATCTTCGCGAGATTGCCGCTCAGAACGCGTCCTTCCGTTCGTTTATCGGCCTCGGCTACTACGGCACGATCACCCCGAACGTGATCGTCCGCAACATGCTGGAAAACCCAGGCTGGTACTCGCCCTACACGCCCTATCAGGCGGAGGTGGCTCAAGGCCGCCTCGAGGCACTGCTGGTCTTTCAAACGATGGTGGAAGACCTAACCGCTATGGAAATCGCTAACGCGTCGCTGCTCGACGAAGCGACGGCGGCGGCCGAGGCGATGGCGATGATGCATCGGATTCGGGCGCGTCGTTCGCGAAGCGCCAACCGGTTTCTTGTCAGCGCGACGTGTTGGCCCCAGAGCATCGAGGTCATCAAAGGCCGCGCCGAGCCGCTCGGTATCGACGTGGTCGTGTCCCCGGATGACGAGTTCGTCGTCGATGAAGAGACGTTTGGCGTCTTGTTGCAATACCCCGATGCGCACGGAAACATTCGTCCGCTCGAGACGGTGATTGCCCAAGCCCACAATGCTGGTGCGATGGTTGCCGTCGCCACGGATCTGCTTGCGCTCACGATGCTCAGGCCTCCGGGCGAGGCGGGCGCCGACGTCGTGGTCGGGAACTCGCAGCGCTTCGGCGTGCCGATGGGATACGGAGGACCGCATGCTGCGTTCTTTGCGACCCGAAGCGCGTTCGTCCGGCAGATGCCGGGGCGCTTGATTGGTGTGACACGCGATCGGCAAGGGGCGGTGGCCTATCGCATGGCGCTCCAGACGCGGGAGCAGCACATTCGGCGCGAGCGCGCGACCTCGAACATCTGTACTGCCCAGGCACTCCTGGCGAACATCGCCGGGATGTTCGCCGTGTACCACGGCCCGGATGGTCTCCGAGGAATCGCCGAACGCGTTCACGGTCTCGCCGGCGAGCTCGCGCGCCGCGTGAGTCCTATGGGCGTTCGTCAGCTCAACCGAGCCTTCTTTGACACGCTACGCCTCGACACCGGTTCGACGGAGGCGACACAGGCGATTCGCCGCGCGGCCGAAGCGGAGAATATCAACTTTCGCTACGTGTCCGAGACGGAAATCGGGGTTTCTCTCGACGAAACGACGACGCCGGCCGACGTGGACACGATCGTGAGCGTCTTTGGCTCGGGCACGGGCCAACCGCAAGACAAGTCCGACGCGACACCCGTGTCTGGTCTGTCAGACTCGATTCGACGCACGAGCGACTTCCTCACCCACCCGGTCTTCAGTCAGCATCACTCTGAGATTCAGATGATGCGGTATCTGCGGCAACTCGAGCGGAAGGACCTCGGCCTCGACACCTCAATGATTCCGTTGGGATCGTGCACGATGAAGCTCAACGCCGCGACCGAGATGCTGCCTGTCACATGGCCGGAGTTCGGGTCCGTGCATCCCTTCGTCCCGACAGAGCAGGTACAGGGGTATCACGCGCTGTTCGCCGAGTTGGAATCCGCGCTGCGCGAGATTACGGGGTTGGCAGCCGTGTCGTTGCAGCCCAATTCAGGCGCTCAAGGGGAATTCGCCGGACTGATGGTGATCCGCGCCTACCATCGATCGCGCGGCGATGATCGTCGCGATGTGGTCCTCATACCGGCGTCGGCCCATGGGACGAATCCGGCGAGCGCGATCTTGGCCGGTATGCGCGTCGTGATCGTCGCCTGTGATGCCAACGGAAACGTTGACGTCGCCGACCTAGCCCAGAAGGCGACGATGCACGCCGACCGGCTGAGCGCGCTGATGGTGACCTATCCATCGACCCACGGGGTCTTCGAGGATGCCATCGTCGAACTCTGCGACATCGTGCACCGCCACGGTGGACAGGTGTATATGGACGGCGCGAACATGAACGCTCAGGTAGGACTGACGAGTCCGGCCACGATCGGGGCCGATGTCTGTCACATCAACTTGCACAAGACGTTTGCCATCCCCCACGGTGGCGGTGGACCAGGGATGGGTCCCATTGCCGTCGCGGAACACCTCAGCCCGTATCTCCCGAGCCATCCGGTCGTACCAAGCGGCGGAGAGGCAGGAATCCGACCAGTGGCTGCCGCACCCTTCGGGAGCGCGAGCATCTTGGTGATCTCGCACGCGTACATCAGCATGCTCGGCAGCGAAGGACTGACGCAGGCCACGCGCATGGCGATTCTGAACGCGAACTACATCAAGTCGCGCCTCGAGCAGCACTTCGACGTCTTGTATACGCGGACGAACGGTCGGGTCGCCCACGAGTTGATCTTCGATCTGCGACCGTTCAGGGACACGGCCGACGTGACCGAGCAGGATGTGGCCAAGCGCCTGATGGACTACGGGTTCCACGCGCCGACGGTATCGTTTCCGGTTCCGGGCACGCTGATGATCGAGCCGACCGAAAGCGAGCCCCGCGCCGAGCTCGATCGCTTCTGCGAGGCGATGCTCAGCATCCGGCAGGAGATCCAGGCGGTTATCGACGGAACCGCTGATCGCAGCGACAATGTGCTCAAGAACGCGCCGCATACCGCCGAGGCCGTGGCGGCAACCGACTGGACACACCCCTACTCGCGTGAAACGGCGGCATTTCCTTTGGCGTTCGTTCGGGCAAACAAATACTGGCCGCCTATCGGCCGCGTGGACGACGCCCACGGCGATCGCCACCTGGTCTGCGCATGTCCGCCAGTTTCGGCGTACGCAGAACCTCTTACGGCTGACTTAGCTCCTCAATAAACCGTCGGAACTCGGCCGCTAGCTGCCGTGTCAGCGGGCCGGGTGTCCCCGACCCGACCGCCCGGTTACCTACCCGCGTCACGGGTAGGATTTCTCGGGTTGTGCTCGTAATGAAGATCTCGTCGGCGTCGGTGAGCGCACTGGGATCGAGCACGGCCTCCTCAACGGTGACACCTGCGCGCTGCCCGACCTCAAAAAGGAAGTTTCGCGTGACTCCCTCGAGCAGTCCCGACTCCAGCGAGGCGTGAAGACCACGCCGTCTTGAATCAGAAACAGGTTCGATTGGGCGCACTCCGAAACCTCACCGCGGTAATTGAGCATCACGGCTTCCTCGGCGCCAGCACGAATCGCCTCCTGCATCGCGAGGGCGTTGTTCAGCAGGTTATTGGACTTAATCAGCGGACTGATGGCATTCGGATGGTTACGGATAACGGAGGACACCACGACGACGATTCCCTTTGTAAGCACCTCGGGCGGGCTCTCCGCGTGGGGTTTGACGATGATGACCACGGTTGGCGTCGGGCACGCCGATGGATCGTAGCTGAGTTCACCGGGCCCTCTCGTGACCAACAGTCGAACGTACTGCTCACCTGGACTCGACACATGTTGCATGGTCGCTTCGATCGCTCGCGCGAGCTCAGTGTCGTCGGGCGGTACGTCAAGGCGAATCCCGGCCGCTGACGCGCGAAGCCTCCGCAGATGTCGGTCGAGGAGGAACGGGACGCGATGGTACGTCCGCAACGTCTCGTAAACACCTTCCCCATAGAGAAACCCATGATCAAAGACAGGCACGACCGCAGACGCGGCGTCCGAGATCGTGCCGTTCACATACACACTTGCGTTCGATTCGGGTTGATCCACGGCACCATTATCGCCTGCCCAGACATATAATCCGAGCGGCTCAGGGCCGCGAATCATGAGAGTGCTCGACGCAGCGCAGATGCGTGAGGCAGACCGGCAGACAATCGAGGACATCGGCATTCCCTCGCTCGTGCTGATGGAGAACGCCGGTCACCAGGTTGTTGCCGCCATGCGTGCCACCTACGACGATCTCGACAACCGACGCGTTTCGGTGCTCTGCGGTCGGGGCAACAACGGGGGAGACGGCCTGGTGGTGGCACGGGTGCTCTGGCAGCAGGGTGTTCAGGTGAGGGTCTTTCTGCTCGCCGTCGAAGACGCGCTGAGCCCCGACGCCCTCGTCAACTTCAGAATCGCCCGAGGTCTCGGGCTGCCGATCAGCGAGGTCGGCGACATCGGTGCCTGGCGGGACATTGCCAGCGACACCGTCGACAGCGATCTCCTCGTCGACGGCATCCTTGGCACTGGGATGGGCCGCCCACTCGACGGACTGTTGAAGGCTGTCGTTGCAGATGTCAATGTCTCGGGGGTGCCGGTGTTGTCGATCGACATGCCAACGGGACTCTCAGCCGACAGCGCCACGCCCGCGGATGGCGGCGACGCCATTGCGGCTGACGTCACGGTGACCTTGGCTGCACCGAAGCCGTCGCTTCTGCTCCCTCCAGCCGATGCTTGGGCAGGCGATCTCGTGATCGCTGACATTGGCGTCCCCGACTTAGTGATCGATCGGGTCCCCGGATTACGCCTGTCGCTGCTCACTCCCGACGACGTTCGGGAGCTCATCCCGGCCAGACCTCAGAACACCCACAAGGGACAATGCGGCCATATCCTGGTTGTCGCTGGGAGTGCAGGAAAGTCTGGCGCCGCGGTGCTCGCCGGACGCGCCGCGCTGCGATCTGGTGCTGGCCTCGTCACCATCGCCGCGCCAGATTGTGTCTCCGCGATCGTCGCGGCGGCAAACCCGGAGTGCATGACGCTGCCGCTGCCAAGCTCCAGTGATGGCACGCTAGCAGCCTCGGCCTTAGAGCAGCTGCTCGGGTTTGACTGCGACGTGATCGCCGCCGGACCCGGACTCGGCACTACCCCGGACGTCCAGTCGGTCGTCCGGGGACTGCTCGCCGGCGCGTCGAGTCCGATAGTCCTCGACGCCGATGCGCTCAATGTGTGTGCCGGTGAAACCGACATCCTCAACGGAAACGACCGGCAGCTCATCATCACGCCGCACCCCGGGGAGATGTCCCGCTTGGTCGCAAGCTCGGTGGCGGACGTGCAATCGAACCGACTGGCCACCGCACGGACCTTCGCGGTCCACCATCACCTACACGTGGTGCTCAAGGGTGCCGGAACCATCGTGGCTGACCCAGACGGGAACGCCTGGTTGAACCTGACAGGGAACCCCGGAATGGCGACGGCCGGCGTTGGTGACGTGCTGACCGGCGTCATTGCCGCATGGCTCGTCCAAACGGGACGTGCCGAGGCCGCCTGCCAGCTCGGTGTCTACCTTCATGGCCTCGCCGGCGACTTGGCCAGCGACGCGCACGGGGAGGTGGCCCTGATCGCGTCGGATCTCATCGACACGCTGGGCACCGCCGTCATGGAGACGGCCGAATCCGATGACGTCGATCAGGACGACGGCCCGGACTCGTCGTCGCCATGAGGTCATGAGCCGCGCCAGTCAGCGCTACTTCAGCCGGGGAGACGCCGACACCATTGGGATCGCCCGCAAACTTGCCTCGAGTCTGCGCGGGGGCAACGTCATACTCTTGTTTGGAGACTTGGGCACCGGCAAGACGACCTTCGTCCGCGGCGTTGTCGAGGGCGCAGGCGGCTCACCTGACGATGTGTCGAGCCCGACTTTTACGCTGGTCCAGCCGTACGCTGGCACGCTGACCGTACAGCACGTCGACCTCTACCGGTTGACGCCTGCCGACGTGGATGACCTTGGCTTGTCGGAACTCTCGACGCCCTCTTCAATCGTCGTGATCGAGTGGGCCGATCGCTTGCCGCGTTCTCCGACCGATGCAATCCGCGTGTGGATCGAAGACCGCGGCGCCGACGACCGTGCGATACGTATCGACGTGCCCGAGGCGGCGCCGTAGCGCCTTACTCGCTCCGGTAGTTGGGCGCTTCCTTGGTGATGACGACGTCGTGCACGTGGCTCTCGCGCACGCCGGCGGGAGTGATCCGAATGAGCTGCGCACGTTCCTGAAGTGCGCTCACCGACTCTGCGCCGCAATAGCCCATGCCGGCTCGGAGTCCCCCTACGAGCTGATGAATCATCGCGCCCACGCTGCCCTTGTGCGCCACCCGACCTTCGATGCCCTCAGGCACCAGTTTCTGGGTGCTGTCCGCGACCGCGGCACTCTCGAGATCGAACTCCTCTTGGAAGTACCGATCGCGGCTCCCGCGGCGCATCGCCCCGATCGATCCCATGCCACGGTACTCCTTGTAGCTTCGTCCTTGATACAGAATGAGCTCACCGGGACTCTCGTCCGTGCCGGCGAACAAGCTACCGATCATGACGGCACTCGATCCGAGCGCCATTGCCTTGGTGATGTCGCCCGAGTAGCGCACGCCGCCATCCGCGATGAGTGGGATGTCATGCGCCTGAGCCGCGCGCGCACACTCCATCACCGCCGAGACCATCGGCACCCCGATCCCGGCGACAATTCGCGTCGTGCAGATCGAACCCGACCCGATTCCGACTTTGACGGCATCCACGCCTACATCGATCAGCGCTCGAGTGCCCTCCTCGGTCGCCACGTTCCCGGCCACGATATCAACCGATGGGAAGTCGCGGCAGAGTCGGCTCGCCATGTCGATCACGTTCTGAGAGTGTCCGTGGGCACTGTCGAGGACCAGCACGTCGACATGGGCCGCAACCAGCGCTTCGGCACGTTCGATCGTGTCGTGAGCAATGCCAACGGCGGCGCCAACACGAAGCCGCCCGAGCGAGTCTTTGCAGGCGTGCGGGTACTTGATGGCCTTCTGAATGTCCTTGACCGTAATGAGGCCACGCAGGTTGTAGTCCGCGTCGACCACGAGCAGTTTCTCAACTCGATGGCGGTGCAAGATGGCCTTCGCCTCGTCCAAGGTCGTGCCCGTGGGCACCGTGATCAGCTTGTCGCGCGTCATGACCTCCGAGATGGGACGATGCACATCGCCTTGGAAGCGAAGATCTCGGTTCGTGAGGATACCGACCAGTTTTCCTTCGTTCCGCCCGTCTTCGGTAATCGGCACCCCAGAGATGCGGTACTTCTTCATGAGTTCGAGCGCCTGGAAGATGTTGCTCCGTGGCGAGAGTGTGATCGGGTTAACGATCATCCCGCTCTCTGAGCGCTTGACGCGGTCGACCTCGGACGCCTGTTCGGCGATTTCCAGATTCTTGTGGATGATGCCGATGCCACCGAGCTGCGCCATGGCAATCGCCATGCGCGCCTCGGTCACGGTATCCATGGCCGCGCTCGCAAGCGGAACGTTAAGTTGGATGTTCCGGGTGAACCGACCTGAGACATCCACACCGCTCGGGAGCACCCGCGAGTGCTGAGGCACCAGCAACACGTCATCGAACGTGAGAGCCATTCCGAGGGATGCCGCGGTAGTTCCGGACGACGATTCGGCTGCGTCAGTCTTGAGTTCCATGATCACGCCCCATGACACTTCTTGTATTTCTTTCCGCTCCCACATGGACACGGCTCGTTACGACCGACTTTGGCGACGTCGCGGCGCACCGTCTTCACGGCCGCGTCGTCGCCTCCGGTCCTGGCGGGCCGTGGGTCTCCACCCGCACCCGCCGCGGCTCCAACGCCAGCTAGCGCGGGCGTCGCACGCGGTTCGTTGTACGAGAGAGGCGTCGCACGACGCAGCGCCGGTCGCGCTGCTGTCGCCCCCGCTCCCTCCTTCTCTACCGGCCGAAGACGCCAGAGATACTTCACCGACTCTTCGTCGATGCGCTGCTTCATGGCCTGGAACATTGAGAAGCTCTCGCGCTTGTACTCGACGAGGGGATCTCGTTGCCCATACCCGCGAAGGTTGATGCCTTCCTTCAGATGATCAAGGCCGTACAGGTGGTCCTTCCATTGGACGTCGACGACCTGAAGCATGACATCCCGCTCGACACGGCGCAGGAGCGCGGCGTCGATGGCGCCTTCCTTTTCGAGGTACTTCTCGAGGGCGGCATCCCAGAGGGCCACGTGGATGTCCTGCACGCCCGCCTCGTCGAGGTTCAGCGTATCCAGCTGCAACGGCTCGAGACCAAAGACGTCACCCACTGACTTCTTGAGCCCGCCAAGGTCCCACTCTTCAGGCTCGATCTCTTCGGCACAATAGACACCGACCTGCTGATCGATGAGTCCCTCGGCCAGCTGCATCAGGTACTCGCGGCTGTCGACCTCCTCGATCGTATCGTCCTCCTCAAAGCGGATCTTGCCCTCGAGGAGCTCGCGCCGAAGCGCGTACACGTTCTCACGCTGCTTGTTCATCACGTCGTCGTATTCGAGCAGGTGTTTGCGCACCGCGAAGTGCTGGGCTTCAACTTGCTTCTGGGCACGCTCGATGGCGCGGGTCACCATCTTGTGCTCGATCGGCACGTCTTCCTCCATGCCGAGCCGCTCCATGAGTCCGGAGATGCGTTCGGATCCGAAGATCCGCATCAGATCATCCTCGAGCGAAAGATAAAAGCGCGATGAGCCAGGATCGCCCTGGCGACCCGCCCGGCCGCGCAGCTGGTTGTCGATGCGCCGCGCCTCGTGGCGCTCGGTCCCGATGATATGCAGGCCGCCCGCATCGACGACCTCGGCATGCTCAGCGTCGGTCTCCTGTCTGAAGTGCGTAAAGATCCGCTCCCAGTCCGCACGCGGCGTGCGGTAGTAGCGGTCTTCCTGCGAGAAGTAGACGAACGATTCGTCATCGACGACACGGAACTCGTCCTTCGGGAGCTCTTCGGAGACGCCTTCCTTCAGAGCCTGCTGGCGGGCCATATGTTCCGGGTTTCCGCCCAGCAGGATGTCTGTGCCCCGACCGGCCATGTTGGTCGCGATCGTCACGTTGCCCTTGCGTCCCGCCTGAGCCACGATCTCAGCTTCGCGCTCGTGATACTTGGCGTTCAGCACGACGTGGCGAACGCCGCTGCGCTTCAGGATGCCCGACAGCCGTTCGGATTTCGCGATCGAGACGGTGCCACACAGCACGGGGCGACCCTGCTCCTGCTTTCCCCCGATGTCGCGGGCGATCGCCCGATATTTCTCCTCGGTGGTCCGATAGATCGCGTCAGGCTCTTCGACCCTCTCCAGGACTCGGTTGGTCGGGACGACCACGACATCGAGCTCGTAGATCTTGACAAACTCCGGGGCCTCGGTTTCAGCGGTGCCGGTCATGCCCGACAGCTTCTCGTACTTGCGGAAGTAGTTCTGGAACGTGATGGTCGCGAGCGTCTGATTCTCTCGCTCGATCTTGACCTTCTCCTTCGCTTCCACCGCCTGGTGGAGGCCGTCGCTCCAGCGACGCCCCGGCATCAGACGACCGGTGAACTCATCGACAATGACGACCTGCCCCTCCTTGACCATGTAGTCCACATCACGGCGGAACAGGACGTGCGCGCGCAAGCCCTGGTTGACGTGGTGGAGCAGGGGCATGTTGACCGGGTCATACAGGCCGCCCGGCTGGAGCCGTGACGCCAGCAGACTCTCGGCCTTCGCGATGCCGCTCTCGGTGATACTGACGGTCTTGTGTTTTTCGTCGGTGAGATAGTCGCCGGTGGTCTCGAGCGCCTCACGCTCCTCCGCGGGAACATTGCCCTGCGTCACCGCCCCGGCCTTCAGCTTCGGAATGATGCGGTCGACCTCGAAGTACAGCTCGGTCGACTGCTCGGCGGGTCCCGAGATAATCAACGGCGTTCGTGCCTCGTCGATCAGAATGCTGTCGACCTCGTCGACAATCGCGAAGTTGTGGGGGCGCTGTACGAACTGCGAGATGTCGAACTTCATGTTGTCCCGCAGATAGTCGAACCCGAACTCGTTGTTGGTGCCGTACGTGATGTCGCACGCGTACGCGGCCTGACGTTCGGCGTCCCGCATGTCGTGCTGGATGACGCCAACGCTCATTCCCAAGAACCGATAGATGCGTCCCATCCACTCTGAGTCGCGCCGAGCGAGGTAGTCGTTCACCGTCACCACGTGAACGCCCTTACCAGACAGCGCGTTGAGGTAGGCTGCAAGGGTCGCGACCAGCGTCTTGCCCTCACCGGTTTTCATCTCGGCGATCCTGCCGCCGTGCAAAACCATCCCGCCGACCAGCTGAACATCGAAGTGCCGCATCTCGAGCGTACGCCGTCCAGCCTCACGCACGACCGCAAAGGAATCGGGCAGCACGTCCTGCAGGCTGGCACCCTGATCGACACGATCGCGCAGCTCAGCGGTCCGGGTCCGCAGTCCGTCATCGGTCAGCGCACGCACCTCTTCCTCGCGCGCGTTGATTTCAGCGACGACCGGATTGAGGCGCTTGAGTTCCCGCTCGTTTTGTGTCCCGAAGACCTTGGCGAGCAGCGTATCGAGCATTAGATCGATGAGGACCGGCCGGTTACCCCGGCATGCTGGCGAACGGGCGCAATCGCGCGGGCAGCAACTGGACGTCTGCCCGTCTCACCGCACACACCGCGCATGGGAGGGACGCCTTTGAATGCAGGTATCCATCGATTCTAGGAAGCCGTTTCTGCCTCGTCAAGCGATCGACCGCGGTGGGAGCGCGTCAGTTGGCGCTGAGTTGACGGGGTCGCGCGAACAGACGCATCGGATTGACTGTCCGGTCGTCTGACCAGACCTCGTAGTGCACGTGATAGCCGGTGGCGCGACCGGTGGCTCCCACGTAGCCGATGACGTCGCCGCGCTGTACGGTCTCGCCGACTGCGACCGCGTAGTCAGCAAGGTGGCCGTACCGTGTCTTGAGACCAAAGCCGTGGTCGATCTCGACCAGCTTCCCGTACGCGCCATTCCGCGCTGCGGATAACACACGACCGGACGCCGTCGCGTAGACGGGCTGCCCCTTCGCGGTGGAGATATCGACAGCGGGGTGGAAGTCGCGCTCGCCGGTGAACGGGTCCGCTCGATAGCCGTACCCAGCCGACACCCAGCCATCCGCCGGCCATATCACGGGGGTGGCGTCCGCCAGCGCCTCGCGATACGCCACGCTCCGACGCACCCTGCCCAGCTGGTCGTCGAGCGATCCCAGCAGCCCCTGAAGCTCAGTGAAGGCGGGCAGCTGTGACGTCGACGCGGTGGTGTCGACGACGCTTCGGGCCTGACCGGACTTGGGGAGTTGTTCCATCGACTCGACGATCGACGGATCCATGTCCGCCCGACCGGCCAACTCGGTGATCGCGCCCTCCAGGGTCGTCATCTGGTCACCGAGCTCGTCCGCTACGACACGGTAGCCTGCGTTCTCCAAGTGAAGCCGTGCGTTTTCAAGCTTAAGGTCGTCGAGCCCTGCGATCGTCACCAACAGGTCACGGCCCGCCAGCGCCCCGCCGGAAAGCAGCGCGACGGCGATCACGCACGCCACCAGATCGAAGCGCAGGGAGAACCGGCGCATCAAACCGGTGTCACGATTGGCAATGATAAAGGAGTAGCGTCTAGAGCTCATGGGCGGTGGTGGTCCCGTCCCGGAGTCGGCGCACTCTACCACACATATTGTGGGCCTGGGAAGCACTCATACATATTGTGGGCTTAGCTCGGTCAACCCCGGGGCAGCTCGAGATGCCGGTTCTGTCATGAACGATCCAGCTCGACACCGCGATAGGACAGGGCCTCGGCGACGTGCTCAACGCGCATGTCGACGCTCCCAGCAAGGTCCGCCACTGTTCGGGCAATTCGCCTAACCCGGTTGAATCCACGAGCGGTTAGTTTGAAACGTCCCACCGCTCGCCGCAGCAGGCGGCCGGCCTCGTCATTGAGCGCGCAGTGCGCGACCAGGCCTGCTTCGTCAAGATCGGCGTTCGTCCGACAGGCCCCGTCGTGCCGGGCCGCCTGCCGTTCTCGAGCGCGCGTCACGCGCTGGCATACGTGGACGGACGATTCCGAGGATGCCGGCGAGGTCAGCGTCTCCAACGGTACCGGCGCCACTGGGACAACGAGATCAAAGCGGTCTCGGAGGGGGCCAGAGAGGCGACGGCGGTACTGGCCGATCTGTCGGGGCGTACAGCGGCACTCACGGTGACCATCGCCAGCGTTGCCACATGGGCAGGGATTCATAGCCGCGACCAAAACGAAGCGGGCGGGGAAGATGGCCACGCCAGCCGCGCGAGCCACCCGAACGACCCCGTCTTCGAGCGGCTGTCGCAGAACCTCGAGCACGCGCCGGTCGAACTCAGGAATCTCGTCGAGAAACAGAACGCCCTGATGCGCGAGGCTGATCTCTCCCGGACGAGGTTCCCGCCCCCCGCCGACCAGTGCGATGTTCGAGATCGTGTGGTGAGGTGCGCGAAACGGACGGTTTCGAAGCATCCCGTCTTCGCTCGAGACCAGGCCAACCACTGAATGCACCATCGTCGCCTCAAGAGCTTCATCGTAGGTGGGAGGCGGGAGGATCCCGCGGAGCCGCTTCGCCAGCATCGACTTACCCGCGCCAGGGGGGCCGATCAGCAACACGTTGTGCCGGCCAGCTGCCGCCACTTCGAGCGCTCGACGAGCGAGCGGCTGTCCACGGACCTCACTCATGTCGCCGTCTGTCGCGAGCCGGCTCTCCGGTTCGAAGGCCTTGGAGACGACGACCTCAGCGTGCGAGCGGCCCTCGAGGACCGCTGCGGCCTCGCAGAGTGACCTGACGATCCCGATTTCCAGCGCCGGCACCGCCGCCGCCTGCCGGGCGGCAGCCGGCGGCGTCAGCAGCGACAGCCGATGTTCGCGAGCGGCCATCGCCATTGGCAAGACCCCGCGAGTCGTTTGAATGGTGCCGTCGAGTGATAGCTCACCCAGCACGAGCACATCCGTGAACTCGCGCCGGCTCATGAGCCCGCTCGCCGCGACGACGCCGATCGCAATGGCCAAGTCGAACGACGTCCCATGTTTTTGCACGCTCGCTGGTGCCAGGTTGATCGTGATCCGACGCGACGGGAACTCGAACCCCGAATTGCGGATGGCACTGCGGACCCGGTCTCGACTCTCTCGAACGGTCGAGTCGGGAAGACCGACCATTGTGAATGCCGGGAGACCATTCGACACGTCGACTTCAACGTCAACGACCGAGGCATGGATGCCGAAAAGCGTCGCCGATCGCAGACGGGCAAGCATGGCGCACTGAAGCGCAAAGACAACGCCAACGGGCTCCCGGCAATCCGCTGCCCTGATAACCAGAACCCCCGCGTGCGTGGCGAAACCTGCGTACCTGGCCGGTCGTCCGGCGCGCACTTTCTAGCGGGGGCACCGAGTGATCCCCACGAAACGACTCGGCGACATGTGGCTGGGCGCTAGCCCTGGCGTTAGTCCTGGTTCGGGTTAGACAAGCCAGCGGTTTCGAACACCTCGTGTCGCGAGGCCAGATCGCGAGCCGCGGGCGTCACGATCGTCGCGTCGTCGATGACGATCACTTCGGCGTCTTGGATCGCGCGTCGCACGTCGTCCTCACAGACGAACTCGACGGGCGGGCGGGGTGGGGTGGTGGCTGTCGGCGGCGCCGGCGTGGGCCCCGGGGGCGGAGTCGGTGGCTCGGGCACGCCCCGCTGTGCAAGGAAGGCATCAATCCGTGCCGACAGCGAATCGGCGTTGACCCCTTCGCGAGGCCGCACCTCGGACGCGCGAGCGGGAGGTGCCGGTTCTCGCGTCGGCATGGTGGGCCGAATCTCGTAGGCAAGGCGTTTGATGTTGAGCAAGTGCCGAGGCGAGATATTGTCCGACGTGATGTTCCCGCCGTACCCGCCGCACCCTAGCGTCATCGCCGGATCCAACCCCGTCGTCAGCCCAATGGATCCGTGGGTCGTTGGCGTGTTGACCACAATCCGAGAGGCAGGCTTCTTGAAACCGAACTCCCGAATCACCGCGTCATCATTTGAGTGAATCGACATGGTGTGACCCATCCCGCCATACTCGAGGATCTCGATACAGCGCTCGCACCCCGCGCGCCAGTCGTCGACATCGTAGAACGACAAGACGGGGCAGAGCTTCTCGATTGACAAGGGGTGATCGGGGCCCACGCCCTCCAGCTCCGCCATCAACACGCGGGTATCGGTCGGAACCTCCAACCCCGCAAGGGCCGCGACTTCCAGCGCCGACTTGCCAACCAGCGCAGGATTTGGGAGTCGCCTGGGGGTCACGAGCGCCTTCGCGAGGGCGTCTCGCTCTGCGGTGGAAAGAAAATATCCACCGTTCGCAGCGAACTCGCGCCGCACGTCGCCCGCGATCTGGCGATCCACCACCACGGAGTTCTCTGCTGAGCACAAGACGCCGTTGTCGAAGGTCTTGCCCGTCAGAACGTCGCGCACCGCCTTGGGGACATCGGCCGTACGCTCGATGTATGCCGGCGCGTTGCCCGGACCGACGCCGTACGCCGGCTTGCCCGCCGAATACGCCGCGCGCACGAGCTCCATACCTCCAGTCGCCAGAATGACGGCCACATCGGGGTGGGACATCAGCTCCTGAGTGCCCTCGATTGTCACCGTCCGCATCCAGCTGATCGCGTCGTTCGGCAAGCCGGCCGCCTCCGCCGCCTGCGCAAGTAGCTCCGCAGATCGGGTGATACACGTCACAGCCGCCGGGTGCGGGCTGAGCACGATGGCGCACCGAGCCTTGATCGCGATCAGGGCCTTATAGATGGCGGTCGACGTAGGGTTCGTCGACGGAATGATGGCGGCAACGACGCCGAACGGTTGCGCAATCTCGATGACTCGACGGTCCTCGAGCGAGCGCACGACGCCCACCGTCTTCATGGGCTGAATGAACTCGAAGACCTGTTGCGACGCAAACAGGTTCTTCTGGACCTTGTCGGCAACGACCCCGTAGCCGGTCTCCTCGACCGCCAGGTTGGCCAACGCTTCCGCGGCGCCTGTCGCGGCCCCCGCCATCGCTTCGACCCCGGCATCGATCTGCGCCTGAGTCAGCTCGCCTAGTTGAGTCTGTGCGGACTTGGCTCGGCGCGCCAGGTCTCGCGCTTCGCCGATGGAAACGAGATCGCGATCGGTGGCGGCGGTGGGTTCACTCATGGCCTCACGGCGCTACTTCGCGTCTTTGGCCTTCGGCAGGATCCTCTCGACTTCCGCATGCGGGCGCGGAATCACGTGCACCGACACGAGCTCGCCAACGCGGCGCGCCGCGGCCGCTCCGGCGTCGGTTGCCGCCTTCACCGCGCCAACGTCGCCGCGCACCATGACGGTCACGTATCCGGCGCCGATGTACTCCTTGCCGATGAGAACGACGTTCGCGGCCTTCACCATGGCGTCAGCCGCTTCAATCGATCCGATCAGGCCCTTGGTCTCCACCATTCCTAGTGCTTCTAGTGTCATGTGAAGGTGCCTCAGCACGCCGCGAGCGTCGCGGTGGGGTCGGTCGAATGCGCCGGAACTGTAGCATATTGCAGTAGATGCAACAACACGCTAATATGTCCGGTCGTTCCGTGGCCACGCCATTTCAACATACTCCACCGACTGGGATTCGAGTGCTGGTGTCGCTTCCGCTGCTGTCGGTCGCGATCGCATGCGGCGCCCCCACCCCGAGTGATCCGGTAGCGACGGTCTCGGTCCAAGCAAATCGATCGGCCGTTCCGTTGGGCGGCCCCCTTGAGCTCTCGATCGAGTTCGTCACCGCGCCCGAGCTCGAACCGATCGACCAGGACTACCGAGTGCTGGTGCACTTCCTCGCCAACGACGGCGAGATGATGTGGGCGGCCGACCACGATCCGGTCATCCAAACGACCGAGTGGAAACCGGGTCAGACGATCGCCTACACACGTCGCGTCCACATCCCAATGTATCCGTACATCGGGGACGCCATCGTGGCCGTCGGGCTTTACTCGACGACCACCGGTAGCCGTCTTGCGCTATCGGCCGACGATCTCGGTCAGCAGGCCTATCGCGGCACCGTCGTCACGATTCAAGCTCAGCAGGAGAGTAGCTGGCTCATGTATGAGGAAGGCTGGCACGACCGCGAATCGGCCGCAGACGGGGATCGCCAGTGGCGCTGGACCGAGGGGCGGGCGACGTTGACCTTTCGAAATCCTCGATCCGACGCCGTGCTGTTCTTGGAGCTCGATGGGCGCCCCGACCTGTTCGAGACGCCGCAGCGTGTGACGATCCGCCTCGGCGACGAGGCGGTGCGAGAGCTCGTCGTCGACACCACGGTTCCCCAGTTCTACGAAATCCCACTTGAGGCCGACCGATTCGGCACGGCCGATACCTCGACCGTCGCGATCGATGTCGACCCGACTTTCGTTCCGGCGGAGATCCCGCGCGGCTCTCCCGAGGATCAGCGAAGTCTTGGTGTACGAGTCTCTTACGCGTTTCTCGAGCCTCGCTGACGAGTTGGCGTTTGTGCGATTGTGTGAAATCTGCTAGGTTCGAGTGATGCTCCGTTTCAAGGCGCTTGGCCTTGCGGGACTGCTGGCGGCCTCGATCTTCGTCAGCCCCGCAGCCGCGCCAACGTCGCACGAGCTCGTCTACTTCGACTCTGGGGGCGTCATGTCCGTGGCCGGGCACCGCCTCGACCGCGACGCTGTAGTCCTGCTGCTCCACGGCGGAGCCGAGGTTCGCTGCGACCCCACCTTGATTGACCGTATCGAGCTTGACCGGAGTCCCCGCTATTCAACAGCGCCGGCCCGCGTGGAGTCGTACCAGGCCTACGCCGGTACGCGGATGCTGGCGAGACCCTATGGGGACCTCGTTCAGCAGGCGTCGGAAACTCATGGCGTCGACCCGTATTTGATTCATGCGATCATTGAGGTCGAGTCCAGCTATAACGCGACGGCTCAGTCACATCGCGGCGCCATGGGGCTCATGCAGCTGATGCCCGCCCTCGCTGCCGACTATTCGGTGGAGAATCCTTACGATCCTCGGACGAACATCGACATCGGCACGCGCCATTTGGGCCATCTGATCGAGCGCTACGGCATTGCTGGCGCATTGGCGGCCTATAACGCCGGGGAGGGCTCGGTTCGGAAGTTCGGCGGTATTCCTCCGTTTCCAGAAACCCGCCACTACGTCTCCCGCGTTCTAGACCTCGTCGACGCCAACCAGGGCGACTAGGAGTCTGCGCCGCAGAAACGGTGCGACAATTGTAGGCGAGCCGAGGAGGAAAGGACCTGATGTCGACGACGTTCCGTCCCTACGCACCGGATCAGATGCTGCTGTTGCCGGCGGACCTGCGGGCGTGGTTGCCGGAGGGCCACGCGGCCCCTCAAGGCCGAATCTTGCTCTTCGCCCTTCGCCGAGGAGTTGGCGCGCGTCGGGAAGCTGTCGATTGACGGCACGAAGGTGCGGGCGAACGCGAGCAAACGGAAGGCGATGAGCTACGGGCGGATGGCCAAGGAGGATCTGCTTCGCCCTCGTCTCGTCGGCCGACCGCCGAAGTCGCTCCGGCACAATGACGCACAGCATGGGCCGACGACCCATTTCACGCCGCCGCACCTCCTGCGGCGCAGACTCCTAGCCCAGTCCCCGCGTCTTTCCGCTGTCCCGTCGCCCCGAAATGAGCCCTGGGGCCTACATTTTGACACCCCACCCGCCGATAAACTAACGTCGGGTAACAGCTTGCGCCACGCGCCGGCCCACCGCTTCGATGGAATTCCAGTGCCGTCTCGGAACCCCGGCGGGGGAGATCCTTGAGGGCGTCTACGCCGCCGAGGATGAAACCAAGCTACGCCGCCAGCTCGAGGACAAGGGCCTCTATGTCCTCGCGCTCCGACCGCGGGGGCTCCTGGGTCGCCCCGCGTTCTCGCTCCCTCGGCGGCAACGTATCCGCACTCGCGAGTTCATCGTGTTCAATCAGGAGCTAGCCGCCCTGCTCAAGGCCGGCATGCCTCTGGTTCAGTCGCTCGACATTCTTCGCGCGCGAGCGGACAACGTTGTCCTGAAGTCCGTCTTGGACGATGTATACGAACGGGTCCGCGGTGGAACACCCCTGTCGGAGGCATTCGAAGCTCACGGCCACCTGTTTCCCGGGGTCTATACCGCATCGCTCCTCGCGGGCGAACAGAGCGGCGACCTCGAAGAAGTCCTGCGTCGATACGTGGCCTATGCCAAGGTGGTCAACGCCGTCCGTAGACGATCGGTGTCTGCGCTTATCTATCCTGCCATCCTTCTGGGCATGTCCTTGATCGTCGTTGCGATCATCGTGCTGCGCGTCACGCCGGAGTTCGCCGCGTTCTACGAAAGCCTGGGAGCGGACCTTCCGCTCATCACACAGCTGATCATGGCGCTCTCGGAGTCCATCGCGCAGTATGCGGTAGGAATCGCCACTGCAATCGCTGCATTGGGAGTCCTCGGTTGGATGTGGTTCAAGCAGCCCGGACGTAACGCGCTTATTGACCGTTGGTTGCTTCGGGTGCCCGGAGTGGGTCAGATCGTTGGAAAGTTCGCAACGTCGCAGCTGGCCCGTACCCTCGCCATGCTGCTGAAAGGCGGCATTCCACTCGTCAACGCCCTTGACGTCTCGGCGCGTTCGGTTGGGAACCGCCACGTTGCCACGGCGCTTTCCACCATCTCGCGTGAGGTGCGAGAGGGCCAGCCGCTCTCGGCATCGATGGCGGCACAGGGCCTATTTCCGCCAGTCGCTATCAAAATGGTCGAAGTCGGCGAGTCGACCGGCGCGCTGCAGGATATGCTGGCGAACCTTGCTGACTTCTTTGACGAGGAAATCGAGACCGTCCTGGCGCGGTTTATGGCCATGATCGAACCGCTGCTGCTCGTCGTGATGGGAATTGTTATCGCCGGTCTCCTTCTTGCCCTGTATATGCCGCTTCTCCAGCTCGGGGCGATCAGCGCATGACCGATTCCAGGACGTCGCCGCCCGCAACCGGGCAGAGCCACGTGGTCGACGACGCGGCGGTCCAGCCCTCGTCAGCTTCCACCGAGCCCGATCGACCTGACGCGCCTCCGCTGGACGCTGGGGCAGAGGCCGACCAGGCCAAACGCCTTGCTGAACGCTACCGGCTTGAGTACGTCGATATGGCGCAGTTCTATATCGACCAAGATCTCTTCCGGTCGATTCCCGCCGACCTGATGCTGCGTTACGGATTCGTCCCACACCGACGTGATGGCGACGTGCTCGCCATCGTCGTCTCTGACCCAACTGACGTTCCGAAACTCGACGAGCTGGCCTTGCTCCTCGGATCCAGCCTCAAGGTCACCGTTGGGACGGCGTCTGCGATCGATGCCATCCTCAAGAAGAACGAAGGCTCGCAGCGCGTGCTTGACGAAGCCACAGAGAGCTTCCAACTGGATGTTGTCCGCGAGGATGAACTGGGCGAGGGCAGCCTCACTGTCGAACGGCTCACGAGCGACCTCAGTCCGATCATCCGGCTCGTCGACTCGATGATCTACTCAGCCATTCAACGACGCGCCAGCGACATCCACGTGGAGACGCAGGACGACGCGGTCTACGTCAAATACCGGATCGATGGCGTGCTCCAGCCGGCCATGCGCCCGATTGATAAACAGTTCCACGGCCCCATCCTCTCTCGGATCAAAGTCATGTCGGAACTCGACATCGCCGAGAAACGGGTGCCGCAGGATGGTCGCTTCAAGGTCCGGATGTCCAGCAAGACAATTGACTTCAGGGTCTCCGTCATGCCGAGCGTGCATGGCGAGGACGCGGTGATCCGGATTCTCGACAAGGAATCGATTAGCGAGCAGTTTCGCGAGCTGAACCTCGATATCTTGGGGTTTCCGGACGCTGAGCTGCGACGGTTCCGCAAATACATCGCCGAACCGTATGGCATGGTCCTGGTCACGGGTCCGACCGGCAGTGGCAAGACGACGACGTTGTACGCCGCGCTGGCAGAGATCAAGTCGCCGGAAGACAAGATCATCACGATCGAGGACCCGGTCGAATATCAACTCCAGGGCATCACGCAGATTCCGATCAACGAGCGCAAGGGACTGACGTTTGCACGTGGGTTGCGGTCGATCCTCAGGCATGACCCCGACAAGATCATGGTCGGTGAGATTCGCGACCCCGAGACGGCGCAGATCGCGATTCAGTCGGCACTCACGGGACACTTGGTGTTCACCACCGTGCACGCCAACAACGTTGTCGACGTCCTCGGCCGGTTCCTGAACATGGGGGTTGAGGAATACCAGTTCGTGTCGGCTTTAAACTGTGTGCTGGCGCAGCGATTGGTTCGAACAATCTGTACAGAGTGCCGGCGCGTGGCGGACGTGAGCGCGGGGAGCCTGCGAGAAGCGGGCCTTGACCCGACGCTCATGGAGCAGCACCAGTTCTTCGAAGGGAAAGGCTGCATCGATTGCGGCGGCACCGGGTACAAGGGCCGAACCGCCATCTGCGAGCTTCTCGATCTCAGCGATCACATCCGCGAGTTGATTCTGGCTCGTCGACCCACCTCAGAAATCAGGAAGGCGGCACATGATGAGGGCATGCAGTTCCTTCGGGAGTCTGCCGTTTCGTGCGTGTTGGCAGGGGTGACCACGCTGCGAGAGATCAACAAGGTGACCTTCGTCGAATGAGCCTCGCACACAACGCGCGTCGGCTGTTGTCGGCCGCCATTCCAACGGTCGGTATCGACATTGCCCCGGACCGAGTGAGTGCGGTCGCGCTTGCGCGGCGCCATGCCCAGACAAAACTGCTGGGGCATGCGACGGAAGTACTGCCGACAAACGCGATCGGGTCGACGACATCTGGACCGAATATCGTCGATCGCGATGTGGTCGTCGAGGCACTGAATCGGGTTTTGAAACAGCTGCCGCGCCGACCGACCCGCGTTGCGCTCACCCTGCCCGACAGCATCGCGAAGGTGTCGTTCGTGCAATTCGACACGGTTCCCGATCGGGCTGCCGATCTCGATCGGCTCGTCGCGTGGCAGGTGCGAAAGACGGCGCCGTTCCGGCTAGAAGACGCACAACTAGCCCACACCCCAGGAGCACGCCATGGGGAGCACGGCCGGGAGTACATCGTCGCTCTTGTCCGCCGCGATATCGTTCGCGAGTACGAGTCGCTCTGCGCCGACGCCGGCGTCCACGCTGGCCTGGTGGACCTCGCAAGCCTGAACTTAATCAACACCTCCACCATGATGGCACCGCCGCTCTCGGCAGACTGGCTGCTCATACATTCGACGAACACCTCTAGCACGCTCGCCATCATCCGGGGGCACGACCTCATCTTTTTCCGAAACCGCCCAACCGCGACCGAAGCGGACTTCGCTGACTTGGTTCATCAGTCTGCGATGTACTACCAGGACCGCCTCGAAGGCGGAGGCCTGAAGCGGGCGGTTTTCGTTGACGGGCGTGGTGCAGCCGTTGGGGGTCCTGTCGACGCTATTGAAGAAGCCCTCGAATACCGGTTGGCCATGCCAATCGAGCGGCTGGGAACGAATGGGGCGGCAACCGCGCTGGGGGTCGGCCCTGAGGCCTTCGACTCCATTGCGGCACCAGTTGGGCTGCTGCTCCGAGAGCACGCGCGGGCTGCGTGACCCCATGTTGAGAATGAACCTCGCAACCCGACCGTTTTACAACGAACGAGCCGTCCATCTCGTCTTGGGTCTTGTGGCCTTGCTTGCGGTGACGGTCATCGGACTTGGGGCCGTCCGCCTGACCGCACTCTCACGTGCCTACGACACCCTTGCGTCGGCGGCCGAGACCGACGAGCGGCGCGCCGCTGCGATCGAAACAGAGGCGGCGACTCTACAACGACAGACCGCCACTGGTGATCTCGACGCACTCGCGGATGCAACTCGCGAGGCGAACCGGCTCATCGACCGGCGGGTATTTTCTTGGACCGAGTTTCTCAATAGGGTCGAGACGACCCTCCCGGCGGACGTCATGCTGACGTCGCTGCGTCCCGAGATCAGGGCCGATGGTGTTGGCGTCCGGGTCGGGGTCATTGCCCGCGACGTGGATGCGATCGTCGAGTTCATCGAACGGTTGGAGACGACCGGAGCCTTCGCGGAGATTCTCGCGCGAGAAGAGGAGATCACCGACGCTGGGACCTACCGTGCAGTCCTGTTCGGGGAGTACCGGCAACGTGATCCGGAGCCGAGCCCATGAGCCTCGCCAAGCGAATACTCGTCGAGAAGCGCCTTGCCGTCATGGCCGTCGGCGCACTCGTCCTGGTGGCCGTGGCGCTGCAGGCGTTGTTCGTCCTTCCCCTGAACGGTCGAGTCGAGCAGACGCGGGCACGCCGTGCCGACGCGGAAACTGGCCTCGCCAACGCTGTCCGTACGCTCGACACCGTGCGCACGGCCGCCGACGGCCAGTCGGCAGCTGATGCTGAGCTCCAACAGTTCTACGGGGAGGTCCTTCCTCGCGACTTGGCGGCAGCCCGTGGCATCACATCGCCGACCTTGGCCGCGCTCGCGCGCCGCCACCAGCTGCTGCTCCAGCGCCGCAGTAGCGTGCCCGAACGAGACGAGGACAGCCCGCTCGCCCGGCTGCGCACCGTCATGCTGCTTGCGGGCAACTGGCCCGACGTTCGGCGTTTCATCTACGAGCTCGAAACGTCACCCGAGTTCATCGTGATCGAGGACATCGTACTCAGTCAGGATGAGGAGATCGGTTCATCACTAGTGCTCACGTTGGCATTGGCGACATACTACCAAGCGGAGGAAGAAACGTGACGAATTGGTCCCGCCTGCGCGCGCTTTTACTTGGTGTCACTTGCGGTGCCCTGATTGGGTGTCAAGGTGTGCAACCCGCGCCCAGTAGTCCTGCTAATCTTGACTCCAGCGCGGACTCAACTTCGGCAACTTCGGGGAATGAGGAAGCGCTTGATGTGCGACTGGAGGCGGTTGACGAATCGCGTCCCGAGGCGTCGTTGCAGACACGTAACCCGTTTCGCTTCGGTTCGCCGACGTCAGGTGCGTTCACGGATTTGGAGCCGGCAGTTTCGACCAATCCGACTCCGGTGCCACTGGCCGCGGCCCCGGGAGCGACGCCATTCCAGCCGCGTGTGCGTATTCGCATGATCGGGTTGGTCGAGGCGGCGGAAACCGTAGGACTGATCGCCGTGTTGACCGACGGAAACGCCGTGTTCCACGGCCGCGCTGGAGATATCGTGGAGGGACGCTACCGTTTGGAGTCAGTCGAGCCGACCTCAGTCGAGCTCGTATCCCTCTCCGATGGCAGCCGGCAGCGTATTCGCCTGTCTCCGAGATGACGTGCCAAGAAATCAGGGGCGCATGATACCCACCCTCACCACTCAGCGCGCGTTGCTGACACTCGGCGCTATCGTCGCCAGCGTCTGGGTGGGCGCGTGTGCGTCGAGCGGAGCCCTGCGCCTCGGTGACGAAGCGATACTCAGCGGCGACTGGGATGCCGCCGTCGAGCACTTCAGACGAGCGGTCCAAGAGGATCCCAACGACGCCGTTGCTCGGATTGCGTTGGAACGGGCGATGCAAAACGCGGCGCGTGCTCACGAGGCGCTCGCTCGAGAACTGGAAACCGAGGGTCAGTTGCCAGCCGCGCTCGCAGAGTATCGACAGGCGAGCAAGTACGACCCAATCAACGGCAAGTTGAGGGCGACCGTTCAGGCGCTGGAACGCCAGATTCGAGACGCGGTGGAAGCGGCACAGCCGCCGTCCCGAATCAAACAGCTGCAGTCGCAGATCGCCCAAGCCATTCCGCTGCTGGATCCAAGCTCGGACGAGCCGCTCGCGATCGTATACAGGAACGCCAGCTTGCGAGACATCCTCGACCAGATGGGGAACCTGACCGGCATCAACGTGACCTACGATCAGCAGTTCCAAGACCGGACCTACACGGTCGACCTGGACGGCGTGACGTTGCAGGAGGCACTGGACCAGATCCTGACCGCGAACCAGCTCTTTCACAAGGTCCTGAATGCGCGGAGCCTGATTGTCGTTCCAGACACACCCCAGAAGCGTTCGCAATATGAGGAACAGCTCATCCGCACTTTTTTTGTCTCGCACAACGACGTCACCGAACTGGCAACGCTCCTCACTCAGGTGGTGCGGGCGCCAACGCTGGCGGTGCAACCGCAGATCGTACCGAATACATCGAACAACACCATCACAGTTCGCGCAACGACGGCGGTGGCAGCGGTCATCGAACAGGTGATCGCAGCGAACGACATTCCTCCGGCGGAGATTGTCGTCGACATTTCCATCCTCGAGGTCAACCGCGAGCGAGCCAAGCAGTTCGGGCTTAACTTGGATCAGTACTCAATCAGCGCGCTGTTCTCACCCTCGAATGCCCCTGGTGACGGTGGCAGCTCGAGCTTCAGCGCAAATCGGCTTTCCGGGGGCGTGAGCGCGGCAGACTTCTACCTGGGGGTGCCTTCTGCGGTTGTTGACTTCCTTGAAACGGATTCCGATACACGTCTGGTCGCCAAGCCCCAGCTTCGAGGGCAGGAGGGATCGGAGCTCACGCTGAACTTGGGCGACGACATTCCGGTGCCGTCGACGTCGTTTACCGCGATTGCGACCGGTGGCGTTGCGGTCAATCCGCTCACGTCGTTCGAGTACCGCTCCGTCGGCGTCAACGTGACGATGACACCTCGGGTGACGTTCAACGACGAAATCGTTCTCGATCTCGAGGTCGAGAACAGCACGCTGGGACCGAACATCAACGTTGCGGGTCAGCCGTTGCCGACGTTCGGCACACGCAAGGTGGTCACGCGACTTCGCCTACGTGACGGCGAATCCAATCTGCTGGCGGGCCTTCTTCGTGAGGAGGATCGCCGATCCCTACGAGGGTTGCCCGGCATTCTCCGCCTTCCGGTGATTCGGCAACTCCTTTCGTCGAATGACAACTCGATCAAGCAGAACGACATCGTCATGCTCTTGACCCCGCGCATCGTGCGAACTCATGAGCTGACAGCAGACAACGTGAGTCCGATCTACATCGGCACCGCACAGAACATGGGCGTCTCGGGTCCACCGCCACTCATCGCACCGATTGGGGCCCCGACGGAGCCGGCTCCAGAACCCGAGCCTCCGGGTCTCATCGACCAGGCTGCAGTGCCCCGCGACTTTCTCGACGGAGCGGTCTCGCAGCCGCGTCCCACATTTCCGACCGGAGGCAGTCGCCCAAGCTACGGCGCGAGCGTCAACATCGCGTCGCCCGATGCCGATCTGCTCGTTGGGAGCGGCCCGTATACGGTTCCGATCTCCATCGATGGGGCATCACAGCTGTCGACCCTGACCCTAAGCCTGACCTTCGATCCGAACGTGCTGCGAGTACGAGCCATTGAGGAGGGCAGCTTCATGCGCCAGGGAGAGGCCGACGTCTTGTTCGCACAACATGTGGACGCGGCGAGCGGCCGTATTGAGCTCGCCCTCACACGGACCGCCGACCTGACCGGCGCTGCCGGCTCCGGCCTTGTGGCGGCCGTCATCTTCGAACCCGTGGCGCCAGGATCGGCAACCCTGGCGCCCAACGGACTCGGGCTCAGTCCCGGCGGGGCACCACTGGCTCTTAATTTCGCTCCAACCACTCTGAGTGTTCGGTAGGGAAGCACGTGGAGTCCCTCACGTCGATCGCGCGCCGAGCTCGCCGCGACGTTGCGGCGCAGAACGGGTACTCGTTCATCGAGCTCTTGGTCGTCAGCGTCATCCTCCTAGTTTTGGCGTCGGCGATCGCGCCGCTCAGCCAGGTCACCATCCAGCGCCAGCGAGAGGTCGAGCTGCGGCGGGCGCTTCGCGATCTCCGGTCGGCCATCGATGAGTATAAGGACGCGGTTGATCTCGGTGTGATCGGAGGCGCAAATCTCGAATCAGAGAACGAAGGCTATCCCCCAGACCTCGAAACCCTCGTCGAAGGTGTCGAAGTCGCAAATGACGCCAGCGGCAAGAAGATCCGCTTCTTGCGACGCGTCCCAATCGATCCGTTCGTGAAGAGCGCCGACTGGGGTTTGCGATCGTACGATGACAGGCCAACGGCAACGACCTGGGGCGGCGACAACGTGTACGACGTCTATTCGAAAGCTCGGGGCACGGCCCTTGACGGCACGAGGTACCGAGAATGGTGAAGCCACGCGGGCGGTGTCGCGCCAGCGGCTGGACGCTCATCGAACTCACCATCGTGATCGCGTTGGTGACCGTGCTCTCGACGATCGCGTTGGTCGGGTACCGGAGCGCGATCACGCGTACGCGAGAGGCGGTGTTGAAGGAAGACCTCTTCCGCATGCGCGATGCGATCGACCAGTATTACGCGGACAAGCAGGCGTATCCGGCGACGCTTGACACCCTGGTAGGCGAGGGGTACATCCGGGCGGTACCGCTGGACCCGTTCACCGGGACGCGTGACACGTGGCAGCCGGTCCTGGGCGAGCTCGATCCTGCGGATCCGTTGGCCCAGGGGATTTTTGATGTGAAGTCGGGCGCGGACGGTACCGCCCTGGACGGCACGCTCTACGTGGACTGGTAGTCGTGGGGACGAAAACGCGTCCGCCGTCTATGGCGCGGATGCTCCGATGGCGATCGTGATTGGATCCGAATGAGTGTTGCCGGAAAACGCTGTCACGGTCGCGACACCCACGATGTTGCCGGCAAGAAGACTGACGGACACGCGTCCATCGCGAGTCGTCCCTTCCTGGCGGTCGAAGGTTCCAAGGGTGCTTGAGAAGGTGACGAGCGTTCCGTTCTGGACGGCGGTTCCAGCTGGCTCGGTCACGACGGCCGTGACGAGGGACTCACCATTTAGAGCAATGACGGGCTGCTCGGCCACCAAAATGATGGTTGAGTTCGTCGGCGCCAGCAAGGGCGAGCTCTCGCAGGCTACGAGCGCCGCCAGGACTCCGAGAGCCAATGGCCATGCGTAACGTCGTTGGGGGCCCATATCGGAGGTTGTCCAGTTCGAATACTTGGTCGATCGGTGGCGATCGGCGCCTCTTTCGGGCACGCCGACCTGAACTAGGATACGCCATGGCCGGCCTCCTCGTGGCCATTGGCGCCATGGGCGTGGTGATGTCGATGATTCTCCCCGTCTGGAGCCAGGCCGCCAAGCGAGAGCGCGAGGCAGAGCTGATCTTTCGGGGTGAACAGTACATGCGCGCCATCGAGCTCTACCAACGACAGTACGTCGGTGCGTACCCGCCGGATCTCGAGACCTTGGTGGATCAACGTTTTCTGCGGCGCGTCTACGAAGACCCAATGAGTGAAGACGGCGAATTCAAAGTGATCTACCAGTCGGAGGCGGACGACGTTCAAGCTGATTCCTCCGGGGCGGCTGACGCAGAGAACGACGAGGCCGTGCGGCCGGGTGGCCGCGAGCGGTCGGCTTCTAACCCGAATACGTTCAGCAGCCGTCCGTCCGGGGGTGTGGTCGGGGTCGTCAGCACAAGCGACGAAGCATCGCTGCGAAGCTACAACGGTCAAGAGAAGTACAGCGAGTGGACGTTCATCTACGCGACAAGCTCCACCGATCCCGCAGCGGTTGCTGGGGGTGGCGCTGCCGGACGAGGTGCGGGCGGGCGAGGACCTGGCGGTGGCGCCAGAGGACAGGGCCGAAGTGGTTTCGGCACAAGCCCCGATGGGTCGTTCGGGCGCTCCAGGTCAGGCACGACCCGGTAGCGTCTGCGTCCGAAACAGGAGCCACAACCCGCTGAGCAGTGCCGCCGTCGACGAAACCAAGACGGAAGCAGTCGATCCGAACATAAGCGCCCAGCCGAGCACCAGCAGACCGTACACGCACACACACCCCGCCGCCCAATCGATGAACTCTGGCCACAACGCAGCCGGCGGCGCGGCACCCGAGGCCCTGGCGACAGCGCGCCACCCGGGACCGGCCGGACGAACGCGGGCGTAGAACCGCGACAGATGTTCTCGTGGCACCGCGGGTGTTACCCAGGTAATCAGTAGCCACCATCCGGTCGTCCACGGCACGAGGACGAGTAGCGAAATCGGGAACGGGATGTCGGTGAGCAGGCGAACACCCAGAAAGCCGACCGCAGCGGCGACCAGGGCGGCGATCTCCGAAGCGGCGCTCACACGCCACCAGTACCACCGAACGATCAAGACCAACCCCACGCCTGCGCCCGACTCAAGGGCAAACTCCCATGCCTGTCGGATGCTCTCAAGATAGAAGGTCACGACGCCGCTGAGGAACATGACGAGAAGGGTCGTAATCCGCGACACCCGAACAAGCTCGGCCTCCTTCGCACCGGCACGGACGAAGCGCGCGTAGACGTCGTTGACCAAGTACGACGTTCCCCAGTTGAGCTGCGTCGACACCGTCGAGACATACGCAGCAAAGAACGCCCCGACGAGCAAACCACGCCACCCGGACGGGAGATGGTCACGCATGACCAGGACATATCCGGACTCAGGATCAGCGAGGCCCGGATAGAGGACGAGTGAGGCAAGGGCGACCAGCACCCACGGCCATGGGCGAAGACAGAAATGAGCGACAGTAAACCACAGCGTCGACAGCGTCGCCTGGCGCTCGTCGCGCGCCGCCATCATGCGCTGAGCGATGTAGCCACCACCGCCGGGCTCTTGTCCGGGGTACCAGCTGGCCCACCACTGCACCCCAAGGTAGGCGACGAAGGCGGCCAGCGGCAGGCCGAAGCGGCCCGCCTCGGCTCCGACGCCGTAGGAACCGACCTCGGGAAGCAGGCGGAAGGTCTCTTCCGGAAGCTGCTCCATCAAACCGCTGAGTCCTCCGATCTCAGGCAGCGAGAGCGCGAACAGGGCGAGCGCTATAGAGCCGGCCGAGGCCAACCCAAAGAGCATGAAGTCGGTGACCACGACGCCGCGGAGCCCCGCAGCGGCGGCGTACAGGCCAGTCGCCGCAAGACCAGCGAAGACGGCGGTGAGCCGACCCCAACCAAGCGTCACCAGGAGAATCTTCGATAGGGCCAGGTTGACCCAGCCGATGACGAGGCAGTTAATGACCAGCCCCAAATAGACGGCGCGGAAGCCACGTAGGATCGCGGCCGATCGGCCCGTGTAGCGTAGCTCGGCGAACTCGACGTCGGTAACGATTCCGGCCCGCCGCCAGAGCTTCGCAAAGAAGAACACGGTGAGCATGCTGCCGAGCGCCGCATTCCACCAAATCCAGTTACCAGCGATGCCATTGGCCGCGACGAGACCGGTCACGGCGAGCGGTGTGTCGGCGGCGAACGTCGTGGCCACCATCGACGTTCCAGCTAGCCACCACGGCAGGTCCCGACCCGACAGAAAGAACTGTCCGACGTTGGTCCCGCTGCGCCGGAAGTACCGAACCCCGACGAGGGCCGGAACGGCGAGCACGAGGGTCAGTACCACCCAGTCAAGCTGACTTAACGCCATGATGCGGCACTCATGATGGCGTCGTGCAGCGCCGGGCGCACCGGCAGAATCGCCTCATTGGAGCGCGACGGATGCACTCGATTCGTCAGGAGCACGACATAGATGTCGTGGGTCGGGTCAATCCAGAGCGACGTGCCGGTGAAACCGGTATGTCCAAGGGCCGTCGTGGACATCTGTGTCCCGCACGATGAGGTCGGCAGCATGGTGTCCCATCCGAGCGCTCGAGAGCTTCCGACAACCTGACTTTGCGCTGTGAACTGCGTCAACGTCTCGGACGAGACGAACGACTCATCACCGCGCAAGAGACCCAGAATCGATCGCGCAAACGCCCCGATCTCGCCTGCCGTCCCGAACGTCCCCGCGTGGCCGGCCACACCGCCCAGCGCGAAGGCGTTTTCATCATGCACCTCGCCAACAAGCAAACGTCCGCGCCACGAATCCACCTCGGTTGGCGCCGAGCGCTGTTGGCGGGACCCGTCAGGGCGGAAACCCAAGGCGCCCCAGTCGCGAGACGAGCACAGGTCGGCAAACTGTGCGTCGAGAGTCGATCCCCCCGCATCCTCCAAGACGAATCCCAGCAGCACGAAGCCAAGATCGCTGTAGACCGACTGCGAGCGGGGCAGATACTCGAGGGGCAAGGTGCAGATGGCCCGCTCGAACTCTGGCCGACCACGATGATCTCGAAAGAAGGGGAGATATGCCGTCAGGCCCGACGCGTGTTCCAACAGGTCCCGCACACGCACCGGTGTCCGATCGTCCCCGCGCCAATCAGGAAGCAAGCTGCTGATTGGTTCCGACAGGTCGAGGCGCCGCGTGTCGGTCGCCAGCATGGCGAGCGTCGTCGTGACGATGACCTTCGTGAGCGACGCCAGGTCAAACACGGTGTCGGACGTCGTCTCCGGGGCATCCGGGTCATAGGTGAGTCGTCCGAAGGCTTCACGCCAGACCATTCCCTCGCACCGTCCGACTTCAACGACGGCCGACGGAAACGCGTGTCCTACTGCCTCGCTCACGATCCGCCGCGCTGCGTCGAACTCATGCATGATGCACGCGCGGGTTTCGATCGGAGAGGTTACCAACTAACCAGCCGGCAGTGAAGGTGACCGCCGCGCCGATCAAGGCATACCACTGCCACGAGACCGGTGTGAGCAATCGTACGGCCAGCAGGACCGCTACGCCCACTACGATGCCCGCCGTCGGCCCCACGCTGCCTCGCGTTGATCCGAGCGACAGGAGAAAAGCTCCCAGCAGCAGCCCCCCGGTAAAGGACTGGATGCCCAACACCTCGTCGACCACCCGGCTGGACAGACCGATCGCAACAATCGCGACAAACACTTGGACGAGACACCACCCGATCGTCGCCATCCGCGAGACAGTAAGGGCGTGCGTGGTAGGCCGGCCCGCGCCGGCGACGGCGGGCAGGTAGAAGTCGCCAACGGTCGAGGCCGCCGAGGAGTTGAGCGACGACGACAGAGTCGACATGGCCGCTGCCACGATGGCGGCCACGACGAGTCCACGGACGCCGGTTGGGAGATGGCTCATCATGAACGCCGGGAGGACACGGTCGGTCGGCACCTGGCCATCGACCATAAGCGACGCGAGCTCGTTGGGGGCCTGCGTCGTGTAGTACACCCATAGCATGACGCCGATAGCAAGCAAGACGGCAAACTGCGCCAGTACGACGAACCCGCTCCAGACAAGCGCGCGACTGGCGTCGGCCGATGACCGACTGCAGAGGTAGCGCTGCACAAACATTTGGTCGGCCCCGTGTGTACTCCCGGTCAGGAACATGCCGCCCAGCAAACCTGACCAGAAGGTGTAGCTTCGCGTCAGGTCGAACGCGAAGTCGAAAACGACCAGCTTGCCGTTCGGTTGCGCGGCAGCTATGACGCCGGTCCAGCCTCCCGGTATCTCGGCCAGAAGGAGCAAACCCACCACCATCATCCCGACCAGGTAGACGCAGAACTGAACGACGTCCGTCCAGATCACTGCCATCATGCCTCCAAGCAGTGTGTACGCCAGCGTCGCAATCCCGATCGTCCACACCGCCACGATCAGCAATGCCGACGCCGGGTCGGTCATCGGCATCCACCGATGCACCACATCACTCAGGGTTGGCACCGAGGCGAGGACAGCAGCAAGTACCAGACCGGTCGCGAACAGGCGAAAACCGTCAGACAGCGAACGCGTGACAAGGAAAATCATCGCGGTCAGTCGCCCGAAGCTCGGCCCGAATCGTCGCGACAGCCGTTGGTAGGCGGTCAACAGATCGCCTCGGAAGAACCCCGGCATCAGGATGGCGGCCACCAGCACCTTCCCGACGACATAGCCGAGCGCCAGCTGCAGGAACGTCAGGTCCCCACCAAAGGCGTAGCCAGGAACGCTGATCAAGGTAACAGTGCTGGTCTCAGTGGCAGCGATCGACCCCAACAGCGCCCACCAGGGAACACGCTTGCTGGTGAGGAAGTAGTCTTGAACGCTGGCTTGCCGACCCGAATACTTGACCCCGAGGACGATCACGCCGAGCAGATACACGCTGAGGACGACAAGGTCGATTAGGCTCATCGGCGTTTGACTTCCAAATCAACCAAAGGGTATAACCGATTGTCCTGTAAGATAGTTGTTACCATGTCCTCCCGGCACGCCGCCACGCTTGGTCCGACGCGAAACACTATGACGCGGCCAAAGACCATGACCGGTCCGACGAGACCGGCCTCTGGCGGGTGATGTAGCCGGCGCGCACTAGTAGCTGACACGGCCATCATCCGATACCGGATGATGGCCGTTTTTCTTATGAGCGAGAAGCATACGCCTATCGACATCGCGATTGTCGGCTTTGGCACCGTCGGCAGCTCCGTGGGTCGGATCCTCACCGACGGCACGCATCCGTCGCTGCGGTTGACGCATATCTGCAACCGCGACGTCGACCGCAAGCGCGTCGACTGGGTCCCGGCGAACGTCGTCTGGACCGACGACGTCCCCGCCGTGTTGACCTCAGACGTCGATGTCGTCGTTGAGTTGATCGGGGGACTCGAACCTGCCGCCGACTGGATTCGACAGGCGCTCGAGGCCCACAAGTCCGTCGTGACCGCCAACAAGCAAGTCATCGCCCATCGAGGGCCTGAGCTGATGGGCGTGGCGAAGGCGGCGGGCCGTCACCTACGGTTCGAGGCGGCCGTCGCCGGCGGAATCCCGGTGATTCATGGCTTGCGCGAAGGACTGGCCGGTGACTCGCTCTCGAAGATCCAAGGCGTCCTCAACGGGACGTGCAACTACATTCTGACCCGCATGGAATCCGACAAGGTGTCGTTCGATGCGGCCCTTGGCGAGGCGCAAGAGCTCGGCTTTGCCGAGGCCGATCCGACGGCCGATGTGGACGGGCTCGATGCGCAAGCCAAGCTCGCGATTCTGGCTGCGGTAGGGCTAGGACGCCAGGTCGACGCCAGCGCGATTCCGTTGCAGACCATCACCACGATTGAGCCGGTGGACTTTCTGTACGCCGCACGGCTCGGGTGCACCATCCGACAGATCGCGCAGGCCGAGCTCGACGACGACCGCCCCGATGCCATTCGCGCCTGGGTGAAGCCGATGTTAGTACCCGTAACATCGACGCTTGCGCATGTCGAAGGCAGCCGGAACATCGTGGTTGTCGAAGGTGCATTCAGCGGAGAAACGGCGTTCTCTGGTTTCGGCGCGGGCGGGGACCCCACCGGCGCCGCGGTTGTTTCGGACCTGGAGCTGATTGCCAAGCGCGGAACTGCCGCACCGTCTGACGACCTTTCGGGCGTCACGTCACGCGTCCTTCAGGACAGCGTCGCTCCGCACTACGCACGGTTCGTCGTCAACGACCGACCGGGTATCATCGCGTCGTTGGCTGACGTGTTCTCGCGCCATGGCGTGAACATCGACTCCGTGTTACAGGAGCCGGGCTGGTCGAAGAACGAGTTGCCGTTCGTCATCGCCCTTGAGCCTTGCGAATCATCTGCCGTCGATCAGGCGCTGACCGAGGCGGCAGCGTTCGACTTCAACGTCCGTCCGCCGTTTTGGATGCCGGTTCTGACTACGGGAGAACCTCCTCAATGAGGTATTTCGCTGGCCTCCAGTGCTCCATGTGCAACGCGCCGTTTCCCCCCGAGGCGCTCTATGTCTGCGACAAGTGCCTTGGGCCCCTCGAAGCGACGTACGATCTCGAGGCCCTCAGAGCGGACGTCACCCGGACGCTCATCGAGTCACGACCGCAGAATCTGTGGCGCTACCGCGAGTTCCTGCCAATCGAGGGCGATCCGCGGACCGGTTTTCACTCGGGCTTCACCCCGCTCATCCGGGCCGACCGCCTCGCGCGAGAGCTCGGGATGCGTGAGCTCTATCTGAAGGACGATTCCGTCAACCACCCGACGCTGTCCTACAAGGATCGCGTGGTCGCAGTGGCCGCCACCCGCGCGGTGGAGCTCGGCATTTCCGTGTTCGGCTGCGCGTCAACCGGGAACCTCGGCAACAGCGTGGCTGCCCACGCCGCCCGTCTCGGGCTGGAGTGTTACGTCTTCATCCCACGCACGCTCGAGCCGGGCAAGATCCTCGGGTCAGCTGTTTCGGGACCACATGTCGTCGCCGTGGACGGGACCTACGATGACGTCAACCGCTTGTGTACGCAGGTGGGCGATCGGTACGGATGGGGGTTTGCCAACATCAACCTCCGGAGCTACTACGCTGAGGGCGCGAAGACCTGCGCATTCGAAATCGCCGAGCAGCTGGGATGGCGTTTTCCCCAGCACGTGGTCTCGCCGGTGGCGGGCGGTACGCTCCTCCCGCGTATCGGTCGGGGCTTTCACCAGCTTCGTGAGGTAGGTCTCGTCAGCGGAACGCTCCCCAAGATCCACGCGGCGCAGGCAGCGGGCTGCGCCCCGGTCGTGCGGGCACTCCGGCAGGACCTCGAGTATCCGGAACCGGTAAAGCCCGACACCATCGCGAAGTCGATTGCGATCGGGAACCCCGCTGACGGCTACCAGGTTCTCCAGACCGTCCGCGCAACCGGTGGCGACGCGGAAACCGCGACCGACCCGGAGATCCTCGACGCGATTCGTCTTCTCGCGACGACCGAGGGCGTTTTTACCGAACCCGCTGGGGGTACCACCCTCGCGTCGGCCATCAAGCTGATCGAGCGCGGCGTCCTTCCCCGAGACGAATCGGTCGTGGTCTGTATCACGGGGAACGGTTACAAGACTACCGACGCCATGGCCGGCAAGGTCCGTGAACCCACTCAGCTCGGGCGCTCGCTGCGCGAGTTCCAGGAGTTCTTTGCCAGCTGCGCCGAGCAGGCGCCTCAGCCATGACGACCCCCACCGACCAGTCCGAGGTCGTCGAAGCCGAGGGACATCTCGTCGACTCCCAGCTGCTCAACTTGATCTTCGATAAGGTCATCGAGCGCGGCGGCAGATTTGACGTTCTCGAGTTCAAGCTCGGCCGCACGAACGAGGATATGTCGCACCTTAGACTCAAGGTGACGGCCAGCGACGCCCCGACGCTTCGTCACCTACTCGAAGACCTGATGCCGCTGGGCTGCCACTCCACGCCCGAGGGTGATGCGGCGGTCGCGCCCGCCGCATCCGACGGCGTCGTGGCCGACGACTTCTACTCGACGACGAACCACCAGACGCAGGTCCGACATGGGGGTCAGTGGCTGGAGGTGGACCAGCAACGTATGGACGCCGTCATCGTCATCAAAGACGGCCGTGCAACCTGCCGCAAGCTTCGGGACATCAGGCGAGGAGACCAGGTCGTCTCCGGCGTCGACGGCATTCGCGTGTCACCCGAGTTCCAAGAGCGCGATCGTTTGGGGTTTGCTTTCATGACGAACGATGTCTCAACCGAGCGGCGGGTCGAAGTCAGCGTGGGCAAAGTGGTCGCGATGATGCGCCACGTCAAGTCGGAGGGTGGTCGAATCGGCTTCGTCGCGGGGCCGGTCGTGGTGCACAGCGGCGGAAGCGAGTACTTCAGCGAGCTCATTCGCCGCGGCTACGTCGACGTGTTGCTCGCCGGCAACGCACTAGCGGTTCACGATGCCGAACGCGCGCTCTTTGGCACATCGCTCGGCGTCGACCTCGAAGACGGCGTGGCCGTCGAGGAAGGCCATCAGAATCATATGCGGGCGATCAACACCATTCGACGAGCGGGAGGACTGCGGCCGGCCGTGACTCAGGGCGTGCTGCAATCCGGAATCATGTACGACCTGATCGTGCACGACGTTCCGTACGTGCTGGCGGGGAGCATTCGAGACGACGGCCCACTGCCCGACACGGTCATGGACCTCGTCACGGCGCAAGACCAGTACTCCGCGGCGCTGACGGACGTCTCCATGGTCATCATGCTCTCGACCATGCTCCACAGCATCGGCGTCGGCAACATGCTGCCGTCGAGTGTGCGGGTCGTGTGTGTGGATATCAACCCTGCTGTCGTCACCAAACTCGGCGACCGAGGATCGTCTCAAACGGTCGGTATCGTTACGGACGTGGGCCTTTTCCTCCATCAACTCTCCACACAGCTGGCTCGCGCCGAGGCAGCCGAGGGGGCGTCGGCGGTCGCGCCGCACACCACCGCAGCCGACCGATAGGGTCCGGAGAAACCAGTGTCCGCGACAGGTCCTCGCCAGTCTTCACCGCTCGTGCAGAAGTACGGCGGCACGTCGGTCGGCACCCCGGAACGCATCTGTGCGATCGCCGACCGCATCGCCGACGGGCGGGACAAGATGCCACGCCTGGTCGTCATTCTCTCGGCCATGGGGGAGACTACCGACGAGCTCGTCGCCTTGGCGCATACCGTGGCCCGGCACCCGCAGGGGCGCGAAATGGACCACCTCCTCGCCACCGGCGAACAAGTCTCAGTGTCCCTCCTGGGGCTCGCCCTGCAGGATCGGGGCGTGCCCGCGATCTCGCTCACGGCAACGCAGTGTGGCATTCGCACCGATGATACGTTCAACATCGCCAGGATTCAGTCGATCGATACCGACCGCATCGTCAGTGAGCTCAATGGCGGCCGGGTCGTCATCATCACGGGATTTCAGGGGATCACGAGCACACAGGAGGTCACGACGCTGGGGCGCGGCGGTAGCGACATCACCGGAGCTGCGGTCGCGGCCGCGCTGGAGGCGGGGGCATGCGAGATCTACACGGATGTGGATGGCGTGTTCACCGCCGATCCTAGCATGGTGCCAACGGCGACCATGTGGCCTGAGATCAGCTACGAAGAGGCGATCGAGCTCGCGTCAAGCGGGGCCAAGGTCTTGCACCCTCGCGCCGCCGAAGTGTGTATGGCCTATGGCATACCGATTCACGTGCGGTCGAGCTTTAGGCCTGGCGAGGGAACGTGGATTCGGGGGAAAGACGAGATGGTGATGGAACAAGCGGCGGTCGTCGGCGTAAGCAGTGACAAGAAGATCGCGAAGGTGACCCTGCTGGATGTCCCGGACCGGCCGGGCCTGGCCGCGCAGGTCTTTCAGGATCTCGCCGCCCGTGACGTCAGTGTGCGGCTGATCATTCAAAGCGCGAGCTCCGACGGTCGCGGTCGTATCACCTTCGTTCTGGACGAGGCATATGCGAATGAGGCCGCCACGCTTGCCGACGAATGGAAGGCGCAAGGCATCGCGAGTGAAGCTCTCGTCGAGCATCACGTTGCCAAGATCTCCATTGTCGGGTCCAGGCTGGCATCGACGCCTGGCCTGGCCGCACGCATGTTTCAAGTATTGGCACGTGAGGGAATCAACATCGATTGCATCAGCTCGTCCGAGATGAAGATTGCGTGCGTCATCGCCGCCGAGCACCTCGAGCGCGCGGTGCAGGCGGTCCATGACGAGTTCTTTCCGTCAACTGAGGCGTCAGATGACGCCACCCCAACCGCCAGCAGCATCTCGGAGTAGTGATCGCATATGTCGCAGCAGATTGATGTCGGAATCCTCGGCGCCACCGGCGCGGTCGGACAAACGTTCATCGCGCAACTGGCCTCACATCCATGGTTTCGTTTGACGTGGGTCGCCGCGAGCAGCCGATCCGCGGGTCGACGCTACGCCGATGCGACCCCGTGGCGACTACGCGCACCGTGTCCGGACAGTGTCGCCGACATGGTCGTTGAGACGGCAACACCGGGACGGGCTCCAAAAGTCCTGTTTTCCGGCTTGGACGCGAAGGTCGCAGGCGAGGTGGAAGCGGAGTTCGCCAAAGCTGGTCACGTGGTCGTCAGCAACGCGCGCAACTATCGAATGGATGACGACGTACCGTTGTTGGTGCCGGAGGTCAACGCCGATCATCTTGCTCTCCTAACGACGCAGGCGTCGGTTCGAGGGTGGGCAGGGAAAATCGTGACGAACCCGAACTGCTCGACCATCATGTTGACGATGGCGCTCGGCCCGCTTCGTCAATTTGGTCTCCGCGCCGTCAACGTCACCACCCTGCAGGCGGTCTCCGGCGCTGGGTATCCAGGGATGCCGTCGCTCGACATCATCGGCAACGTGATTCCCCACATCGGCGGAGAAGAAGAAAAGTTGGAAACCGAGACCAAGAAGATCCTCGGTGTTCTTGAGGATGGTGGCGTGCGGTCTCATCCAGTCGTCGTGAGCGCGCACACGACGAGAGTGCCGGTGGTCGACGGACACACCGAGATGGTGTCAGTAGCCTTCGACGAAACACCTGATGCTGAGGCGCTGATCGAGGCGTTCCGCGCTTTCGCGGGACGGCCGCAAGCAGAGCGGCTGCCGAGTGCCCCCTCCGAGCCGGTCGTGTACCTCACCGACCCAGATCGGCCGCAACCGAAACTCGACGTCGACCGTGAAGGTGGGATGGCCGTGAGCGTCGGACGGTTGCGCCGGTGCAACGTCCTCGACTACAAGCTCGTGGTGCTTGGTCACAACACCATTCGGGGGGCAGCAGGGGCAGCGCTGCTGAATGCCGAGCTCATGCAGGTCGACGACCTTCTCGAATAGCCGGCGCCGCTCGTTGAAGGCGGCTAGTTGTCAGATCCCAAGCCGCTGATGAAGTCCAATGAAAAACGGATCGGAGCCTGAGCATCGCCGAGCAGCGTTTCCCGCCGCGTCCGCTCCGCGGCCGGCTCCAGCCGTGCGGTGACTTCGAGCTGGCTCCCGGCTGGCAGCTCGACTGGCTCGTCGAACCAGAAGCGGGTGGGCCATCCGTGGTCGGGCTCCCTCAGCCACAGCATCGGGACGCGGCTGCCATCGGGTCGAATGGCTTCGATCTGCAAATCGCTGGATTCAATATCGACCTCGGGAAACAGCGCGACGACCGTGGCGTCTTCCTCAATCGCGTGAGTAAACGTGACGGCGGTCCCGGCAATCTCGACCGGCGACGAAACCAGCGCCGATTGGAGGCCGATAGCCGTACCCTCGGCAAAATGCAGCCCGAGCCGACTCCGATCGGCGAACTCCGAACCCTCCGTAATCCACGTCTTCTGATAGTGAATGCGGACGACGATATCGGCTCCGCGGGGAAGAGCGTAGCCAACTCCTTCGTTGAGCACCGAGGCCTGACCGGGGGTCCACACAGCAACGGGCGGTTCTGCCGGAAACGCGCTCCCCGGTACCGGCGCGAATCCAGGGCGGGGATCGGCGTCATCGAGATTCCGCGCCGTTGCCCTCGTGTCGACGAAGATCGCCGCGCCACGAACGACGGCCGGCGCCCCCGGGCGGAAGTCAATCCCGGTTACGACACGGTCGCTGCTGATTGCCGTCGGCATGACGAAGTATCGAACCGCCTCGCTCGTGTCCGCCGCCAAAGTAAAGGCCTCAGGCATCTCGAGAGCGACTGCCGGCGTTCCTAGGGTCCAGACATCCGCGAGGACCGGCGGCTCTGGGGACTCGGTTCGTGGCCCTTGGGGATACCCACCCGACGACCACTCGAGGATCTTGTCCATTTCGTGCGCCGCCAGTGCATGGCCATTCTTGAAGTCGCCAAACCCGTCCTCGGCCTGCCACGGCGGCATGCGCAAACCCAACACCTCCTCGCGAATTGCCTGCGCCCACGGGTACGCAGCCCGGTACTCGACCAACGACATCGGCGCCACACCGCCTTCGATATGGCAGCTCCCGCACCGATCACGGAATATCGGGAACAGATGCTGGTTGTAGTTCCACCGGGAAGCGATCGGCGTATGCCCGCCGGGCTCGGCGATCACGCCAAGCAGCACGGCCACGCCGATGAGTCCCGCCACCCGCGCTCGCATGAATGGCATCTTCACCCGTCTTCTCGCTATCTCAACACCGAACACCGGCAACCGCCGCAGGCGTCACTCGGCATCGGCATAGAGGCGGCGAATCTCCGACGCCGCAGCGCCAAAGACGTCGTAGGCTTCGGCGACCTGCCGACGGTTACCCAGGTCACCGTACCAATCCAATAGATACGCGGCGCGGACGAGGTGCCGCACAGCGATGCGAACGCCGTTGAACTGACGCGCGGGGAGATCGTTCGAGCGTTCGATAAGCGCGAGACCAAGCTCTTTGGCCTGCAAGGCAGGAATGAAAATCTCGGTAAACCGGCCAGCGCTGATCAGCTCGAGTAGAGCCTCGTCGCGCGCGTTGATCTCGGCAACGATGTCGGTTGTCTGCTCTGGAATGTCTGGCCGAACCCGCTCGGCCAGCGGGACGCTCTCAATCGAGGGCGCGGCCCCCGTTGCGTCGGCCGACGCTCCGGCCTCGGCTGTGTATTCGCCGAAGATGAAGTCGAAACGTTCCTCGGGGAACTCTTCCACAAAAATGACCTTCGCGATGATCTCGGCTGGGACTGCGACATCGTCCATCACCGCCTCGAGGTAGCCGCCGTCCGGTGAAGGCCGCAGATCGTACGCCACGACCTCTGTGAACTCGTCGGTCGTCGCGTCATACGCCTCCTCGAGCACCACCCGACCGCTCCACGTACTCACGTCTACCACCTCGCGGAAGTTGTCGGTCGCATACAGCCGGAAGAGGCCCGCCTCCGGATAGACGCCCTCAATGTGATGGAAGCTGTCTGGTGCCATGAACACCGTCCCACCATGGCGCGGGCTGTGGTCCATGTGAGCCCCGGGCGCGGCGTCGACGACACCGCAGGTCAGCATCGTAGCGCCGTAGTACGGATTGCGAACAGGCCCCTCAGCCTGCACCCAGTTTGAGCCCCCGTCATACATTGGACAGTAGGCCCGCGCATACCCCTGCGGAAGGTCTTTCGCCGCGAGATATTCCGAAAGGGGTTTGAATCGGGCGCGCATCGTCTGGATGTCTTCGGCCGCCGCGACCGAACGTACGAGCGGCGACGTCAGAGCGTCCGCGATATCCAGCAGGTCGGTCACGGCAGCTTTCGCGGCGTCGAACTCGTCAGCGGCAAGCGCCGTGTGGACTTGGACGTACCGCACGACCTGAGCGTCGAACGATCCGGGTGACGAGCTTGTGTCCGGCGCCGGCAGGGACGGAGACTGCCGCGCTGAGCAACCCGCGATGAGCAGGACGCAGACGGCGGTGCCAACCCAGTTTACAAACCCCATCAAGAACTATCGTAACACTGCACCGTCGCCCTGATATCCTTCCAGGTGGTGCCGCCTCGCGAGCGTCCACGCGTCCCTACACCCGATCCGAGCGTCGAGACTTATCTCGAAGATCTGCGGGTCACCCGACGCTTGGCGCCGAACACGCTTGATAGCTACCAGCGTGATCTCTCCAAGTTGGTGCGCTTCGCGATTGCGAGTGGCCGCGGGCTGAGTGACCTGACGCGGGCCGATCTCGAGGCGCACGTCCGGGAGCAGATGGGGTCTGGCCTGTCGCCACGGTCCGTGGCGCGCAGCGTCGCCAGCGTGCGTGGGCTGTACCGCTTCTTGGTTCGGGAAGGGGAGTTGAAGAGCGACCCTGCTAGCGAGCTTCGCGCACCCCGCGCCTGGCCGAGCCTGCCGAAGTGCCTCTCGGCGAATGACGTGGAACATCTGCTCGATCAGCCGGACACATCGACGTCCCTCGGCCTTCGAGACCGGGCGCTCATCGAGTTGCTGTATGCCACGGGCATGCGCGTCTCAGAACTAGTCGCCGTACGGCCAAGCGACCTGAATCTCGGCGCGGGATATCTGACCTGTGTCGGGAAGGGCTCAAAAGAGCGACTCGTTCCGATCGGACGTACCGCCACGAAGTGGATCCGGCGCTACAACCAGCAGGCGCGCCCAGCTCTCACGGGTGATTCGTCGCCCTGGGTCTTTGTCAACGCGCGAGGCGGACGCTTGAGCCGTGTCGGGTTTTGGAAGATCCTAAAGAAATACGGCCGTCAGGCTAACCTACCCCGCGACCTGAGCCCGCACGTCCTGCGCCATTCGTTTGCCACACACCTGCTGGAGCGCGGGGCGGACTTACGGTCCATACAAACGCTGCTCGGACACGCCGACCTGACGACTACCCAAATCTACACGCACATCCTCGAGGCGCGACTGAAGGCTGTCTACGACGAGTTCCATCCGCGGCCCTGAATGCTCCGCTCGATTGACCCACCCGCCTACCTTTGCTACCGTTAGCCGGATCTGGAGTGATCTGCGTGGCCCACTGGGCGGCCACCGCTCTAAAATAGCAACCTGGTGGGCGACTGTGCGAGCCCGCCGCAGCCCTGCGCACGCTAAGCGCGAGAAGGAGTGTCCCCCGCATGCGCCGTACCGGCCGTTACTTATTTACGTCCGAATCGGTTACCGAAGGCCACCCGGACAAGATTGCCGACCAGGTATCCGACGCCGTCCTCGACGCCGTCCTAACGAACGATCCAACCGCCCGTGTCGCGTGCGAGACGCTGCTGACCACAGGACTCATCGTTCTGGCAGGCGAGATAACGACTGCGCAGCATCCCGACTACGCCGAGGTGGCTCGCCAAGCAGTCCGTGATGTTGGGTATACTCGCGCGAAGTACGGCTTCGACGCCGACACCTGTGCAGTCGTGTCGGCCTTGCACGGACAGTCGCCTGACATCGCGATGGGTGTCGACCCGGGCGGCGCCGGTGACCAGGGGCTGATGTTTGGCTACGCCTGCTCGGAGACCGCCGAGTTGATGCCGCTTCCGATCATGCTGTCGCACCGGCTCGTTCGTAAGCTTTCTGACGTGCGACGTTCCGGGACACTGGACTACCTCAGGCCCGATGGAAAATCGCAGGTCACCGTGGAGTACGACGGCGACACGCCAAAACGCATCGATGCGGTCGTCGTGTCGTCGCAACATAGTGCCGACGTCTCGATCGAACAGCTGCGTGCGGACATCATCGCTCAGGTCATCAAGCAGGTCGTTCCGTCCGAGTTGCTTGACGACCAGACGAACTTCTACGTCAATCCGACCGGGCGCTTCGTTACCGGCGGCCCGCACGGTGACTCCGGATTGACCGGTCGCAAGATCATCGTCGACACCTACGGCGGGATGGCGCCGCACGGCGGTGGGGCGTTTTCGGGCAAGGATCCGACGAAGGTCGACCGCTCAGCGTCGTACATGGCACGGTACGTCGCGAAGAACTGCGTCGCCGCCGGCCTTGCCGACCGCGTGCAAGTGCAACTCGCGTACGCTATCGGCGTTGCGGACCCGGTCTCCGTGCTCGTTGAGACGTTTGGGACGGGAAAGACTGACGAGGCGACAATTTCGAACATCGTCAGGGAACACTTCTCCCTGACTCCAAAAGGGATCATCGAGTCGCTGGACCTGCGCCGCCCGATCTATCAGCGGACCGCGGCGTTCGGTCACTTCGGTCGAACCGAGCCAGGCTTCACTTGGGAGCGCACCGACAAGGCCGAGGCGTTGGGCGCAGCAGCCGGATACGCAACCGCGGGGACCTCAAGTCCGGACCGTGAGCAGCAAGTAAGCGGCTGAGGCGCCAAACAGAAGGTTAGGAGCCCACGCGGCTAGCATCGGCGCCAGCAAGCCAGCACTGCCGATCGCCCCAAACACGCTGAGGATGATCCAGTAGCTACAGGCGATCGCGATTCCGACCCCCACACCATAGAGTGCGCCGCGCGGCCCCATCGTCACGGCGAACGGGACGGCGATCAACGTCAAGATCAAGGTGACGAACGGAAACGACACCTTCCGGTGGAGCGCAACCACAAGCTGGACCACATCGAACCCGCTCGCGCTGAGTTCGTCAACGTAGGTATCAAGCTCCCGGAAGCTCATGAGCTCCGCGTCGGGGGGCTCGGTCTCAAAGAAGTCGGGAGGCTCAAGAAACGGTAGTCGTCGTGTGACGGCGCTCATGAGCACCTTGTCTTCCGTCGACGTCGACGACAAGTCCCGCACCCAGGTACCGTGACCTTCCCACTCTCCGTTCGCAGTATCGAACGCCGCATGCTCGGCGTAGGTACGGCGCTCGAGCGTCCATGGACGTCCGCTAAAGTCATACACGCTGAGGTTGCCGAACTCATCGAGCTCGGGATCGAACGAGAGATAGTGATAGATCGATCCGTTCTCTGCCACGACCCAACGTCGATGCATGATATCGGCGGTGCGGGCGACGCCGCTCCGGATCTCCTGGTTGAGCGCCTCGGCACGCCGATTCGCTCGCGCCAGAACCGTTTCACTCATCCCAAATAGCACCCCGCTCCAGACTAGGCTGACCACGAAGATCGGCAGCGCCGCACGGTACAGGCTGATGCCGCACGCTTTCATGACCGTGAGCTCGCTGCTCTTGGTGAGGAGTCCGATCGTCACCAGGCTCGCCACGAGCGCCGAGATGGGCAACACGTAATACACGAACTGTGGCGTGGCATACCAGAAGTACTCCAGCAAGCGCAGACCGGTCGTCTGTCCCTTGAACAGCTTGTCGGAGAGGTCGATGAAGGTCGAGATGTAGAAGATCCCGAGAAGGCCTACGAACGAGAGCAGGGCAGTGCCAAGGTACACCCGCGTCACGTACCAATCGAGCAGGCTGCCGAACCGCGGCGCCTTCACCGAGTTGAACATGAGTTTCGTTTTTTGTTCGTTACCCAGCGAACCGTCCCCATCACCCTCGATCGCCGGCGGTACCGCCGCTCCTCGGGTCAGGAAAGGGATGGTGACCCGCCGCTCGACCGAGCTCGACCGCCACACGAGCAAGAACACTCCGAAGATCCCAAGCACGATATTGGGGATCCACATCGCCACATGCGGCGAAACGAGCGCCGCCTTTGCCATGGCTTCGGCGCCGTACATGAGGACGTAGTAGGCGAAGACCACTCCGATCCCCAGCGCGAAGCTCGCCAGCTTGCCATCCTTTCGACTCGTGACGCCGAGAGCCAAACCAATCAACGCAAACACCAAACAGGCCACGGGAATCGAGAACTTCCGATGGATCTCCATGATCGGCCGATGCGGCGAGACGCCGGCTCCAACCATCCGCGCGGCTTCTTCTTGCAGCTGAGGTATCGTGTACTCGCGAAGGCCTCGGGCAGGCCCCGCGCGCGGGAAGACCGCCTCCGCATCGATCTGGAGCACCATCTCGTCGAAGTCGTGTACTTCGTACGTGTCGGGTTCCGACGGATCAACGACATGACCGGTGCCGCCCGTAAGCACAATCTCCACGCGCCGCGCCTCGCGATCCAACATCACTCGCCCTCGCTCTGCGACATACACGTCGGGCTGGTTCGAGTCTCGGAGATCGGCGAGAAACACCTCCGACCACCCGCCACCGCTTGTCGACACCTCCCGGACATACAAGACCACGCGCTGGAAGATGTCGTCGAAGACCCGAGGCTTTACCTCTCCATCAGCTCGGTTAGCGAGTACACGAAACGTGATCTCGCGATAGGCCTGGTTCGCGTCTGGGAGCGCCACAATGAGCACGTAGCCAGTCGCAATGGACGCCACCACAGCGAACACTATGACGGGGTAGAGCATTCGGTAGAGACTGATGCCACACGCCTGAATCGCCACAGACTCGCGGTCGCTCGACAGCCGCCCGAGCCCCATGAGCACGCCCAGAAGCAGTGCGATCGGGATCGTCAGTCCTAGTCCCTGCGGGATGAGCGTCGCCATCAGTCGTAGGATCGTGACGGCGTCCACGCCCTTCGCAAACAGCTCTTCGGCCACCTCCATGATGGGAGGGATCATGAGCAGAAACGTAAAGACCAGCAGCCCGAGAACGAATGGCGGAATGACTTCCCGAAGGATGTAACGATCGGCGATCCGAAGCATCATCAGTCGGTCGGGGTCGCGTTGACCCATCTTACCGTGTCCCTGCGATCAGTATCGGCTAGGAGTCTGCGCCGCAGAAACGGTGCGACAATTGTAGGCGAGCCGAGGAGGAAAGGACCTGATGTCGACGACGTTCCGTCCCTACGCACCGGATCAGATGCTGCTGTTGCCGGCGGACGCGGCGGCAGGTCGGCCTCCAGCTCCGTGATGAGCAGCGCATTGAGCGCCGCCCAGCTCTCCACCGCCAGCCGCGGCCGGAACACCAGGTTGCGCACATACTTGACGCCCGTCTCGACCGAGCCCTTCTCCCAGCCCTTCGCCGGCGCACAGAACTCGGCCCGAAACGGATAGGCGCCCCGGAACGCCGCGAACGCCTCGGTCTCAAGCCGGTCCCGGCCGGCCAGCACCGCCTTGACCGCCAACGACGTGTTGTCGAGCACCACCCGGTCGACAACACCGCCGAAATACGTGAACGCCGACTCGATCCCGTCGAGCAGCGACTCAAGCCGCTCGAGCGGATACGCCTTGGCGAAATACACGTTGCTGTAGGGCAGCGTCGCCACCAGGTACTTGACCTTCCGCGGCACTCCCGCGACCTCGGCCCACGATTCGCCGACGTCGACCTCCATCGTCGTCCCAGGACGCACGCTGCGGTGCACGTAGCCCTCCTTCGGCGCCGTCGCCACCTTCAACGCCGCCACATACCGGCGCACCGTGCGTGCGGCGACCGGGCCGGCCAACGGCAACAGCAGCCGCCGAATCCGCTTCGCCGTCAACCGCCGGTCCTGGTCCAGCCACTGCGCAATCTGCTCCCGCCACGGGTCCAGGCTGCGCACCCGCGGCGACGACGCCCGCACCGGCGGGGTCGGTTGCTCAACGGCGCGGCGGACCGTCTTGATGTCCAACTGCAACCGCCGCGCAATCTGCTTCTTCGCCACGCCCTCCACCAGATGCTGGTGGCGGATCTCTGCCCACTGAGACATCCTGATCACCTCCGAGTCCTCCTGGCTGCGTAAACGAGACGACCGTGTCTCGTCACGTAGATCGTCGCCAGGATATCGCTCGTTACGGGTTGCTCAGGGGGTCCCTTTTCACGTGGCCAAAAGGTCCCTTGAATCAAGCCCATTCCTAGTCAGCGTGAGAGACCCCCCGGCTTTGCCGGGGAGGCACCCAGAGTTTGACAGTTCCGGGATTGGAATGGGGAAACTCCCCCACGTGAGCCGCTACGCATCACGAAAGGGGAGTCCCCATGACGAACTATCGCAGTTCTAAACCGGGATTTCCATTTTGCCTGCCCCGGATGGCACCTTTATACACCCGAGAGCCGCCGATCCCACGAAACTTTCTTCGTCGCACAATCGTCCAGCTCCGGAGGCCGTCACCTCAGCCCCCGCTGACGTGCAACCGACTGGAGCCCCCTACTTTCAGGGCATTCCTCAGACACCGCTCCACACTTGTGGCCTTTCTTCGCCAGGCGGGCTTCGTAGCACTCGCCGCGCGTCAGCCTCCCGGCACTGGCAGCGCCCAGATCCTCCGTAGCATGTCGCCGAACAGCCGCCGCGGGGTCAGGTGCGCGTTTTGGACTCGTGGGAGGGGTTTGGACGAACCGGAATACTTGAGTCGTATAAGGAGTCTTATGTTAACTAATAAGGATCAGCCCCTGAGATCTTCCAGGATTTCCTCCAAAGCTGCGATCAGCTCGTTCTTGCTTACTCTGGTCTTCCGAAAGTTCAACTGAACCCTAAACGACTTGGTCGGCGCCGCATACTTGTAGACGTACGCCTTCGGACGGCCCGGTCCCTTCAGCCTTACCGTCTGTCGCTCGCGTCGCGCCTCGGCACGGGTCAAGCCTCCAGCGCGCGCGATACGCTCCACAAGGCCAACCATCGCTTCCTCGTCGGGCTGCCGCGCCACCTGCAACAGCAACGACTTCGAGGTGATGTCAGCCAGGCGACACAAGCTCTTCACCTGGTTCGGAATCCCGTTCAACGACAGCGACTCCGTGATCGACGTCCTCGATTTGCCGAGCCTCCGCGCAAGCTCCTCATGGGTGTGACTAAAACTCTCGCCGAGCGACTGAATGGCCTCGGCCTCCTCGAACGGCGTCAGATCCTTACGCTGGATGTTCTCGATGAGCGCGATCTCGATCACCTCGCTGTCATCGACATCGCGAATGACAACGGGAACCTCACTCAAGCCAATCTGTACTGCGGCCTGGTAACGCCGTTCGCCCGCAACAATCTGAAAACGGCGACCCTGCTGTCGAACGATGAGCGGTTCGATAATGCCTTTCTCGGCAATCGACGCCATCAGTTCGGACAGATCGCCCATGACCTGTCGAGGCTGATCCGGATTCGGATCCAGATCCTCAATTGGAACAATTCGGCCCACGGGAGAGCCGGATGACGCAGCTAGCGCGTCGACGTAGTGCACATCGTGACGCATCTTCGCTGTTTGTGGCAGACCTCGCCTAGGCACGATCCATGACCTCCTCACACAGGCTGTAGTAATCAGCCGCGCCTCTCGAGTCTGGCGCAAAGCTAAAAATTGACTCCCGATACGCCGGACTCTCTTCGAGCCGAACGTTCTTGGAAATGACGGTTCTGAAGACCTTTGATCCGAAAACCTTCTGTATTTGCTTTTGGATGTCGCGCCCAAGCGACGTCCTGCGGTCGTGCATGGTGATGAGCACGCCGAGAATCTGGAGCGTCGTGTTTGCGCGAGACCGAACCCGTTCAATTGTCTCCAGCAGGTCGTCGGTGCCCTCGAGTGCGAAATAGGACGATTGGATCGGGATCAACAAGTGCGTGGCTGCGACCAAGGCGTTCACGGTCAGAAGCCCCAGGGTCGGGGGGCAATCAATCACGACGCATTGAAAACGCTCCCGCAGGGGCTCTATGCGATCCTTGAGGCGGAAGTGCGAGTCCAGCTCCCCGACCAGCCGCGCCTCGAGCTTTGCCATCGAGATTCTCGAAGGCGCCACCCATAGGTTTTCCTGATTCGTTGCGGGCTTGATGACGTCGGCCAACGGGCAATCTGGTTCTGCGATCGCGTCGTACACGCTGCGAGTAAGATTAGTTCGCGCAATAAACGACAGCGTGCTGTTCGCCTGCGGATCGAGGTCAATCAGAAGAGTCGAGTTGCCGCGCAGCGCAAGTCCTGACGCCAGGTTGATCGCGGTCGTGGTCTTTCCTACGCCGCCCTTTTGATTCGCGATAGCAACGATCATCTGCTGGCTGAGGAATACTGTCCCCGCAAATGAAATCGAGCGCTTTGAAACCCCAGAGCTCAGGCGAGAACTGGGCTATTCTAGGAACGGGTGTGCAGCCTGTCAAGCACTAAGGCCGCCTTCCCTACTCCAAGGTAATGATGTTCGTCGAGGAGAGAAATAGAAAAGGCTTAAATTGCTGAAAGGAGGCAAGTTGATGAAATTGTCGGCCGGCCGACAATCACATCTTGTACTTGCCTAAATCGTCCGGATCGAGGCTCTCAAGCCATTTGGCGAGCCGCTCGGAATCAGCCTTGTCCGGCGCGAAGTCCAGGCTCTTGGCGTTGTCGATGACGGACTCCTCCACCAAGATGGGCGCTCGCACCCGTAGGGCGAGAGCAATCGCATCGCTGGGTCGGGCATCGATCGCGACGGCTTCTTCGCCGACCTTCAGGTGAATCAGAGCGTAGAACGTGTTGTCCTTCAATTCAGAAACGACGATCTTCTCAACATCCGCATTGAGGTCGCCGATCACGTTTCGCAAGAGGTCGTGGGTCATCGGTCGAGGCGTCTCGATGTTCTCGATCTGGAGAGCGATGGCATTTGCCTCGAAAATCCCAACCCAGATCGGGAGCGTGCGCTGCCCTTCCTCATCGCGAAGGATCACAATCGGCATGTTCGTGATCGGGTCCACCATGAGACCCTTGATCGTCATTTCAACCAACATGGCTTTGAACGTTTTCCGCCGCGCTCGCCTGGCCCCACAGGCTGTTGGGCCCGGCTCGACGGACGTGCACCGGGACTACCCGCCCGATCCATTCCTTCGCCCCTGCAAAGTTGACAACGGTGTTGCCGGTCGTCCTCCCCGAAACCTCGTGGCTCCGTCGGCGGCTCGTAGAATCAACAAGCACATCTAGAGTGTTGTCGACGTATTCCGAAAGCAGCTCGGCCTGAATTCCCTTTTGAACTTGCTGAAGCTCTGCCAAGCGCCGGCTCTTCTCCTCTTCCGGAACCGAGTCGCGCATTCGTCGCTCCGCCAGCGTGTTGGGCCGCTCCGAGTATTTGAACGAAAACATGCTGTGATACCGAACCCGCTCGGTCAGTGAGACCGTTTCGCGGAATTGTTCCTCGGACTCGCCTGGGAATCCAACGATCATATCGGTCGAAAGCGCGATGTTCGGGATGGCGGCGCGCACCTTTTCGACAAGTTCGATGTAGTCCTCGCGAGTGTGGCGGCGGCGCATCGATTTGAGCACCGCTGTCGAGCCCGACTGCACCGGCAGATGCAGATGCTTGCACACCTTTGGAAGGTCGCGGATGGCCGCGATCATGCGCTGGGTAACGTGTCTCGGATGCGGACTGGCGAATCGTATCCGCTGCACGCCGTCTATCGTATGAATGCGGTGCAGGAGGCCCGCGAAGTCACACGTCGGATCGTCCGGATCCTGATAGTGGTTGACGATCTGACCTAGCAGATGCACTTCAGCATGGCCGCGCTCAGCTACGAGTTTAACCTCGTCCACTATCTCGCCCGCTGGTCTCATTCGTTCGTGCCCCCGCGTGTACGGTACGACACAGAACGCACAATGATCGTTGCATCCTTCGATGATCGTGACGTACGCCTTGACCGGGTCATGCCGAGACGCGATTCCAAGCGGGAACGAAACGTCCTCATAGGGGTTGATGTCGATCTGCGAGTGTCCTGTGTGTTCGGCGTCGGCCACGAGCATCGGAAGGCGCCGTAGCGCTTGGGTACCGACCACGACGTTGACGCCGGACGTGCGTTTGAGAATCGCGCCGCCTTCCTGTTGCGCCAAACAGCCGGTCACCGCAACCAGAGGCTGCGCACTCGAATCCGTTCCGATCTCCCCCAATCGCGAGAACAGTTTGTCTTCTGCTTTTTCTCGAACGCTGCACGTGTTGAGAACGACGAGATCCGCGTCATCGACGTCATTCACGATCTCGTAGCCCGCCTGCTCAAGCAGACCGGCCATTCGTTCAGAGTCATGAACGTTCATCTGGCAACCGAATGTTTCGATACATGCTCTCTTGGTCACATTCTCACCGGCCTACGCCTTCGCTTTCGCCTTGGACTTTCGCTTTCGCCCGAAGCTTTCGCCTTTCGTCTTTTCTTTGCCTGTTATCAGCTCGCGCGCACCCTCGAGGGCGGCGGGCGAGCTGCCGCCGGTCATCAACCTCGCGAGCTCGCCTACCCTCCCCACTTCAGAGAGCGCGTCGACCCGCGTGACCGTACGACCGGCTTCGGTCATCTTCGACACATGATAGTGGCTAGTTGCGTAGGCGGCGATCTGTGGAAGGTGCGTCACGCACAACACCTGATAGCGCCGGCTCAGCTCACGCAGCATCGCGCCGACGCGGTCTGCGACAGCCCCACCAATGCCGGCATCCACCTCATCGAACACCAAGGTCTTCCCCACCCGATCAGTGGATGCCAGAGTCTTCAAGCCAAGCATCACACGCGACAGTTCACCGCCAGACGCGACCCTCACCAGAGGTCGCAGAGATTCGCCAAGGTTAGCCGAGAAAAAGAACTCAGCGTCGTCGGTTCCCAGCTCGGTCCAGCGTTCGTCGGTCAATGGTTCGGGTTGAAAGCGGGTTTCGAATCGCGCGTGCGGCATCGCCAACGCGTTCAAGACCTGCGCGAGCTCCGCGCTCAGCTTCGTCGCCGCGTTGCGTCGGGTGATGCCGAGCTTCGCCGCGAGCTCCACGAAGGCCGACCGCGCGTTTGCTTCGACGACCGCAAGTGCATCGATCTCTTTGTCCGTTGCGGTGAGCGCCGCGAGCTCCGAGGCGACCTGTTCCAGGTGCCGACGCACGTCGCTCAGCGATGGCCCGTATTTCCGTTTTAGCCGCTCGAGCTCGGCGAGACGCTCCTCAAGGGCCGCAAGTTCGGCTGGCGACGTCTCGACGTTCGCGCCGTATGACCGCAGAACGAAGGCGAGGTCCTCAAGTTGCGCCGTGACACCGGCGCGGGCCTCGAGATGTGATCTGAACGCCTCGTCGAATTCCGCGAGCTCCTCGACCCGGCGCCATACCTCGCCGAGCTCAGCCAGAAGCGCATCGTCTCGCTCATACAGCGCGACATAGGCCTCCGAACACAAGGCTTTCAGGCGCCCAGCATTCGCAAGCCGGGCCCGTTTCGATTCGAGTCCGGCGTCTTCGTTTTCGGTCGGCCGCACGGCCTCGATATCGTCGCGCTGAAAGCTCAACAGGTCGACGCGCTGAGCCTTGTCTCGTCCGGTTCGCTGCGCCTGTTCGAGTTGCGACCGAGCGGTTCGCCACGCTCGAAAACAGGCCGCAACGGCATCGGTCTCGGCGTCAAGTCCAGCGTAGGTGTCAAGCAGTGATAGATGGGTGGCCGGGTCAAGCAAGGTCTGATGATCGTGCTGGCCATGCAGGTCGACGAAATGGCGACCTATCTCCTGCAGCGCGCCTGCTGTCGCGAGCGCGTCGTCGACAAAGGCACGGCTTCGGCCTTGCGCGGTGACTTCTCGACGTAGGACGCGCTCGTCCCCGTCGTCATCCTCGATCAGCGCTTGCACCTGGGCTCGGGACTCTCCAGACCTGACGAGATCGCTGGTCGATCGGCCTCCGACCAAGAGCGCCAGAGCGCCCAAAACGATCGACTTCCCCGCCCCCGTTTCGCCCGTGAGTACGGTCAGCCCGGGCCCCAGCTCGAGTTCGATTGCGTCGACAACAGCCAGGTTCCGGATACTCAGGAATCGGATCATCGGGAATCGTTCGGAGTCGGTCGCACGGCGATCAGGGCAGCGTCGGCATCCCGGCCCACGGTGAGGTCAAAATGAAGGAACCTCCATCGTATCATATGTTTGACAGCGTAATGGCACCGTGTTATCTTCCCAAAACTGCGCTATCCCAGCGGCGCCCCAGTGTTGGTTCGGAGGGTCTTCTTGTGTACTTTTGTTGTTAGCATGTACGCCCTCCTTCAGACGCCAGGTGTCGCCGAAGCGTCGGAGGAGGGTTTCGGCGGAGGGATTCTGGGATTGGTAGCGCGGTCCTCGCTGCCCTCCCAACTCGTCCTCGCTGTTCTGATCATCTTCTCGGTGGTATCGTGGGCGGTCATCCTCCTCAAGCTCCGACAGTTCCGTTCAGTCGACACGCAAACGTCCAGCTTCATCGACGTGTTCAGGCGGAGCACGAAGTTCTCGGAAGTGCAGTCGGTGTGCAAGTCACTGCCCAAGAGTCCGCTGGCCGGTGTCTTTCAAGCAGGCTACGTCGAGCTCAACGCGCAGCTCCGCCAACCGGAGTCCTCGAATCCGCCTCAGTCGTCCCCTGAGGCGACGACGCGTCCAACGCTCAAGAGCTTCAATGCGTTGGACCGTGCGCTGCTTCGTGCGTCTACCATCGAAGTCAGCAAACTCGAGCAGCGGGTGCCGTTCCTCGCGACCACGGCCAGCATCACGCCCTTCATCGGCCTGCTGGGAACGGTCTGGGGCATCATTATTGCCTTCCAGGGAATCGGCGAAACGGGCTCGACGAACCTCGCGGTTGTGGCGCCGGGCATCGCCGAAGCCTTAATCGCAACGGCCGCCGGCCTGTTTGCCGCCATACCAGCTGTCTATTTTTACAATCACTTGACTCAACGGGTCAGAGACATGGCGTCAGCGATGGACGACTTCTCGCTCGAGTTCCTGAACATCGCCGAGCGGAACTTCACCTAGGACGCCCTACGAGTCATGCCAAAGGTTGAGGTCCACGAAGCAACGCAAGAGGGCGGGCGCCGGCACCATCGGGGGCCGCGCGTCACCACTGCGATGTCGGAGATCAACGTCGTCCCCCTGGTCGACGTGATGCTCGTGCTGCTCGTGATATTCATGGTGACGGCTCCGATGATGCAGCGCGGGATCGAAGTCGACCTTCCCGAGGCGCGGCGATCGGACCAGATAATCTCAGAGCGGGTCTTCATCACGATCCCGTTGAGCTTCCGCACGGACCAAGTCCTTCAGATAGATGAGGAGACGGTGAGATTCGAGTTCTTGAGCGAGCGCATCAGCCAGATCATCGAGACCCAGCAAGACCGTCAGGTGTTCGTGCGCGGCGACGGTGGGATCACATATCAGGAGCTCGTGCGCGTCATGGATGAGCTTAAGGCTGGCGGCGTCCAGAACGTCGGGCTCGTCACGGACATTCTGGGGAACGATGATCGGCGACCGTGAGAGAACCTGCTTCACAGATTCTGACGGAACGTGCTGGCACCGGCGACGGGTTGCAGCACCACGTAGCCGTTTCGCTGGCCGCACACGCGATCGTGCTCGCCATACTCATCCTTGGGCCAACGCCCTGGATTCACGGAGACGAGCCTGACGTGCTCAACGTGATGAGCATTCGTCTCGGCGGTCCCGAGGGTCCGGGCGAAGGCGGGTTGACTCCGCTTGGCGCACGACCGATTCAAGAGGTCATTCCGATGCCAGAGGCCCGGCGGCCCCAGTGGATTCAGCCGCCGGCCGATACCGCTCCGGAAGTCGTCGTGCCCTCTGAAGCGGTGGAGGCTCCGCGTCTGGAACCAGAATCAGAAGTCGAAACGGCGCCCGAGGAAGCTCGCGGGCGACACCTTACCCGTGGACCTCGACTCCAAGACGGGACGGCCATGGCCGACACAGGGGTCGAGGGGATGGGTGTGGGACTTTCAGCGGGCGGCCTTGGCGGCACCGCAACGGAGATCAGCCTGGCCGACTTCTGCTGTCCCGAGTATCTGGCGACTATGATGTCCCTTATACAGCAGCGATGGGACTCCAACCAGCGCGCGATCGGCGCGACCGTTGTTCGCTTCACCGTCCAGCGCGACGGCTCGATCGACCGCGTTGGCGTCGATCAGACGAGCGGCTATACGGCCCTCGACCTCAGCGCCCGCCGCGCCGTTCTCATGACCCAGCAGCTACCGCCGCTGCCCTCCGCGTTCACGGAAGACAGCCTGACTATTCGCCTCACATTTGAGTATCGCCCGTGAAGACAACCAACTCGTTGAGTCGCACTGTCCACGCACTATTCCTCACTGGCGCTCTGCTCTGCGCCGGCATGCTTGTGTTGGCGCAGCAACCCGATGAGACACCGCCGCAGCCCCCACGTCAACGGTCCGAGATCGACCTCGTCATCGGCGATCGTGTCGGTGCCCAGCCTCGCCTCGCGGTGCCCGACTGCATCGCGATCACGGGCGACGACAGCACGAAGACCGCAGCCGCAACTATCGCGGAGGTCCTGTGGAACGACCTCGACTTCGAGCGTGAGTTCCGGATGCTGCCGCGCGACACCTACGCTTCCATTCCCGCCGCACAATCCATCACCGCCTTGCCACTCGACGCCTGGAGAGAACTCGGGGCCGATGGCGTGGTCAGCTGCTCCGTCGAGCGCATCCGCGAAGATCAGATTCGGGTGACGGCCCGTCTCTTCAATGTCCGCTCGCAGAGTTCGCCGTTCGGCGAGGAGTACAGGGGATCGCTGTCAAACACCCGCGTCTACGCGCACGAGCTTTCGGACGCCATACATCGCAACCAGCGTGGCCTACGGGGGGTTGCGCGCTCGAAGATCGCTTTCATCTCAGACCGCGACAGCAAGTCGGTCTTGGGATTGGTCGAGGACCGGTCGACCAAAGAAGTGTACTTTGCCGACTACGACGGCTTTAACGTGCGCCGTGTGACCATCACTCGTACCCTGAACAACAATCCGGCCTGGGCGCCGAACGGACGTGCGATCGCGTACACGGCATGGCGACCGTTCATGGATGTCGTCGTGTCACACATCTACGAGGGTCGCCTCGAAACGCCAGCGAGCGGAACATCTGACGTCCAGAACTGGCTGCCAGCCTGGTCGCCCGACGGGTCACAGATGGCGTATACGTCGAACCGTGACGGGCAGCCCGAACTGTATGTGATGAACGCGGACGGCAGCGGCGCGCGTCGGTTGACCAATCACCCGGGCATTGACACCAGCCCGACATGGTCGTCCCAGGGTCATCAGCTCGCGTTTGTCTCTGACCGATCTGGTTCGCCGCAGATCTACGTGGTCGGCGTGGATGGCACAGGCCTGCGTCGCATCACGTTCGAGTCACACTGCGACCGTCCAACCTGGTCGCCCGCTCCGTACAACGAGATCGCCTACACGTCTCGTACGGGCCCAGGCCATGACATCAAGGTGGTGGACCTGGCGACGAACGAGGTGCGGCAGCTGACTTTCGGCCTGGGCACCAACGAGAGCCCGAGCTATTCGCCTAACGGACGGCACCTCGCGTTTTCATCGACGCGCGGGAGCGGCAACAAACAGATCTGGGTCGTGGGCCGTGATGGACGCGGCCTGCGCAGAATCACTACCACCGGCAATAACGAGATGCCGAGCTGGTCTCTGTGACGTGAGGAACAATCGCCATGTGTGTGAGTAACTGGAAGACCGTCGTGCGCCTGTTCGGCGCCGTGCTGACCACGACGTTGCTGACATCCTGCGTCCGCAACCCGCCAGAGGACGTGCCTGACGCGCCCCCCCCCCCGCCGCCGGCTGATACGTCAGCAGCGCGACCGACCCCGGCCGCGCCCGAGCCCCCCCCGCCGCCGCCACCCTCGCCCCCGCCCATCAGTGGAGACAACGACTTCGCCTCCCGTAGTCTCGAGGAGCTCAACCGCGACTCGCCGCTCGGAGCCGTGTTCTTCGACTACGACAGCTCCGAGCTCAGTGCCGGTGGTCGCGCCGTCTTGGATGACAACGCCCAGGTGCTGCGCCAATACGCCACGTGGGTCATTACGATCGAAGGACACTGCGACGAGCGCGGGACACCCGAGTACAATCTGGGACTTGGAGAGCGCCGCGCGCTCGTGGCTCGCGAGTACCTCCTCACGCTGGGCCTCGACGCCGATAGGGTTCGAACGGTCAGCTACGGCAAGGAGTTTCCGTTCGATCCAGCGCACACCGAAGAGGCGTGGGCAGCGAATCGTCGCGCGCACTTCGTCATCACCGAGCGCTAGTTCGCTGGATCGTCAGGCTTTCCGATGTCCGCGTGTTTACAGTACGCTGAGTAAAGAGCCCTCACAACGGACCCGTCAGATGAACCGCCACACTATCGGCGCTTGCCTTGGACTCCTCGCGGCGGTGTCGCTTCCGATGACCGTCAACGCGCAAAGTCGCGCCGAGAGGCAGACCATTGCCGAAGTCCGGATGCTCCACGAGCAAACGATGCGCCTCCAGCTGCTCATCACCGCGCTGGACGAGGCTCTGCAGGCTCTGACCGCTCAACTTGACGAGCAGGCCGGTTCGACGGTGCGGGCGTTTGCCGATCAGCGGCTTCAGTCCGAGAGCGTCGCCGGCAACGTCCGGATTCTGCGCGAGAAACTCGACGACACCAACGTTCGGATCTCGTCGATGTCGCAGGAGATCGAAGCCCTTCGCGTCGCGATCCCTCCGGTGCGGTTCCCGGCAACGGAGCTCCTCACCGACCCCGAGACTGGGCTCCCTATCACTCCGCCGACAGCGGCGGTGCCCCCCCCGCTGCCGGCGCCGATTGCCGCCGGCGCCTCACCGCAACGGATGTACGATACCGCGTGGGCGGACTACACGAGCGGCCAATGGGACCTCGCCGTCGAGGGATTCGAAGCCTATCTCAACATGTTTCCCCGCTCTGAGCTCGCTGACGACGCACAGTTTTATGTCGGCGAAACCCACTACGCCGATGGTCGATTTGACGAAGCCATCCGGGCCTTCGAGCTGGTCTTGCTAAATCACCCCGACGGCGACGTCGTGCCCGAGGCCTCGTACAAGCGCGGCCTGGCACTCGATCGCCTCGGCGAGACCGACCGCGCACGTCAGGCCTTTGAGTTGCTCATCGCGAACTATCCAGACAGCGCGATGGCCACGCTCGCTCAGCAGGCCCTCGATCGACTCAGTCAACTGGAGCGCTGAGCGTTCAGCGCAGGAAGGCAGACGACAGCGCATGGGCAGCGTCAACAAGGTCATATTGGTCGGCAACCTCGGCCGCGATGCCGAGGTCCGCTATACATCGGGCGGCACGGCGGTTGCGACGCTCAGTCTGGCAACCACTGACGTCTGGACCGACAAAACAGGCCAGCGCCAAGAAAAGACCGAGTGGCATCGAGTCGTGCTGTGGGGCAAGACCGCAGAGACGCTGCAGGAGTACCTGCTCAAAGGCCGGCAGATCTACGTCGAGGGACGGCTCCAGACGCGCCAATGGGATGACCGCGACGGCAACAAACGGTACACCACCGAGACGCGCGCTGACCGCGTCGTGCTTCTTGGAGCCCGAGGCGGCGGCGGCGCGCCAGCGCGGGGCGACCAGGGCGGGCACGAGATGGCACCCGGTCCCAGCGAACCCGTCGAGCTCACCGAGGACGATATTCCGTTCTAGTTCGCCCGACCGTAGCGGTCTTCGAGCCGGACGACATCATCAAGCTCCGGTGTGGAGACTTCCATGATGTCGCAGTCTTCGATGGCTGTCATACGATGGACGGTCTTCGGGGCCACATGCACGTGATCGCCGGGCTTCATCTCGAACACGTCGACGGCATCGCCGCGTTTGATCTCGAACTGCAGCTTGCCGCTCCATAGCAGGATCGTCTCATCCTTCACGTTGTGATACTGCAGGCTGAGTGCGTGTCCGGCATTCACATGGATCACCTTGCCGACGTAGCGGTCGGTCTTCGCCCAGTGCAGTTCGTAGCCCCATGGCTTCTCGACGCGTCTAGCTGTCTCGTCCGCCAACAGAACCCTCCAACTTCTACGATGTCTCCAAGAACATATCCCGATGCTTGATGCGAAGACGAACCCCCTCCATTCGCGTCAGTCGGCGGCGTAGGCGTTCCGCGATGAACACGGAGCGGTGGCGTCCGCCCGTGCAGCCAACCGCGAGCGTCAGGTAGCTCTTCCCCTCAGCTGCATAGCGGGGGATGAGAAAGCGCATCAGCTCGGTCGCCTTCGTCAGGAACGTGTCGGTTGCCGTGTCCTTCTCCAAGAACTCCTGCACGCCCTTATCGCGCCCCGAAAGCGCCCTCAGCTCCGGCTCGAAATGGGGATTCGGGAGAAAACGCACATCAAGCATCAGATCGGCCTCGATCGGAACTCCATGCTTGTATCCAAAACTCAACAACGTCACGACGAGCTGCTTGGTCGGCCCGCCTCGGGACAGGTCGGTAAACATCCGACGGAGCTCGTGAACCGTGAGGTCAGACGTATCGAGGACTTTGTCAGCGAGTTGCTTGATCGGCTCGAGTCGCTCACGCTCTGCGAGAATCGCCTCCAACAACGGTTGGTCCGCGGCTACCGGATGTGGCCGCCGTGTCTCCGAGAACCGTCGAACGAGCACCGCATCGCTCGCCTCCAGGAAGATGGTCACCGCGCCGAGCCGTTTGCGACGTCGAAGTGTCTTCAGGACCGCAGGAAACCCGCCGAGGAAGTCGGGGTCGCGTAAGTCCACCACGACCGCCGCGCGGGGAATCGCGCCCTCAGTCGATCCGGTCAAATCGGCGAAGGTCGGAATGAGTGACGTAGGGAGGTTGTCGACGCAGAAATACCCGAGATCTTCAAGCGCCCGAATAGCCTGAGACTTCCCCGAGCCAGAAAGCCCTGTCAGAACGACGAATCGGGCTGCCTTGCCGATCAACACCGTGTCGCGACGACCGGTCTTCATGATGGCGGGCGCCGGCGAGCCACCCCTGGGTCCCGCCGCGGGCTCCTACTCCCTTGTGTCTGAAAAAGCTTTAAGAAGTGTGCCGGGTGTGATGTATGGGGCGGCATGGCAAGAACAGGTCGGCCCAAGGCGAGATTGGAAGTCACCGCCGTGGAGCGAGGAGAACTTGAGCGGCGCGCCAGGCGCGCCAGAACGAATCGGCATGTGGCCTTGCGGGCGAAGATCGTCCTGAGGTGCGCGCATGGCGAATCGAACGTGGCGGTCGCGGCGAAACTGCGCTGTTCGAATGTGACGGTCGGCAAGTGGCGGCAGCGGTTTACGACAGGTCGCGTGGATGCGCTGTATGACGAGCCCAAGCCCGGAGCCCCCCGGACACTGTCCGATGCGGATGTCGAGTCGATCCTCGTCGCCACGTTGGAAAGTAAGCCGAAGGGGCGGACCCACTGGAGCACCCGCAAGATGGCGGAGCGCGCTGGCGTCAGTGCCTCCACCGTGGGCCGCATCTGGCGCACCTTCGGGTTGCAGCCGCATGTCGTGGAATCCTTCAAGATCTCCGACGACCCGCTGTTCCTCGAGAAGGTGCGGGACATTGTCGGCCTCTACCTGAATCCACCCGACCACGCCGGTGTCTTGTCATTCGACGAAAAGCCTCAGATTCAAGCCCTCGAGCGAGCGCAGCCGATCCTGCCGATGGACATGGGTCGGCCCGAACGCCAGACGCACAACTACATCCGCCATGGCACGGTGGACCTCTTCGCGGCGCTCAACGTCGCGACCGGCCAGGTCGTGGCGCAAACCAAGAAGCAGCATCGGTCGAGGGATTTCGTGAGCTTTCTGCGCGAGATCGACGAGCGGGTGGACCCCACCCTCACCGTCCACGTGATCCTCGACAATTTCTCGGCGCATAAGTCCCCGCTGGTCACACGATGGGTGGCCCGCCACCCGCGCTTCCAGTTCCACTTTACGCCAACCTACTCCGCCTGGCTCAACCTCGTCGAGCGGTTCTTTGGCCTCCTCACCGAACACGCCCTCAAGCGCGGCTCACATTCCAGCACGCACGCGCTGCGCCACGCCATCTCCGCCTACGTGGACGCCCACAATGACGAGGGCAAGCCTTTCAAGTGGACGAAAACAGCCGACGAGATCCTCGCGAAGGTGAAGCAGTTCGGACAGCGCACCGTTCAAGTCCACGGTGGCCCCAGATGACCAACGACTTTTTGAAGAAATCAAAGATCAAGGGGACTACGTGTCAGGGTGAGCACGCCGCCGACGGTCTTCCCACTTGCCCTTCAACGTCTGCACCTGATGCTCAACCTTGTCGACCGCGACACCGAGGGCTTGCGCCCAGCTCGATCCGTCGCCTTCGCCATGGAGCACATGGTCGCCCCGCGCATGCAGCACCAACTCGGTCGAGCATCCAGTCCGCGGACGCTGACTCAACACTACCTGCGCCGATACGGCGTTGTCGTGCAAAAGGCGGGTGAGCTTTTCAAGCTTTTGGTCGATGAGCGTTTGAATCTCTGGAGTAATCTCTACGTGACGACCAGTGACGCTAGTCTTCATCCGATCGCCTAGTACAAAACCTTCCGTTGACTCGACGTCGGGATCTTGAGTTCCTCTCGGTACTTCGCGATCGTACGTCGGGCCAGAATAAGACCCTCTTCCTGCAACATGCCAACGATCCGGGAGTCACTTAGCGGCTTCTGCGGATCCTCGTTTTCGACAATCTTCCTGATGCGCTGCTTGATGGTCACTGACGACACGCTCTCGCCAAACGCGCTGTGGATGCCGCTGTGGAAGAAGTACTTCATCTCGAACACCCCCTGAGGGGTGTGCATGTACTTGTTGTTCACGACGCGGCTCACTGTCGACTCGTGCATCCCGATGTCGTTCGCGACGTCTCGGAGAACGAGGGGGCGCAACTGCTCGATGCCGTGATCGAGGAACTCACGCTGGAAATTGATGATGCTCGTCGCAACCTTGTGAATTGTCTTCTGCCGCTGGTCGACCGACTTAATGAGCCACAATGCCGAGCGGAATTTCTCTTTGACGTACGAACGCGTCTCGTCGCTGTTCTTACTGTTCTTGTCCAGCATGCGGCGATACACAGGGCTGATACGCAGCTGCGGCATACCCTCGTCGTTGAGCATGGCCACATACTGATCCTCGACTTTGACGATATACACATCGGGGATCACGTATTGCGACTGGGCGGGGTTGTGCCGCAAGCCTGGCTTCGGGTCGAGATGGCGAATAATGTCTATGTGCTGCTTGACGTCGTCCATCGACATCGCAAGACACCGCGCAAGCTCCGGCAACTGGTGTCGCTGTAGCAATCCGATGTGGTCTCGCACGATCGTCGCGGTTGGCGTGTCGTCCAGTCCAAGATGCGTCAGCTGTAACAGCAAACACTCCCGGAGATCTCGCGCGGCCACCCCCACCGGATCGAAAGCCTGCACGACCGTGAGCACACGCTCCACGTCCGTGTCCGGCCAGTTGCCCATGGCGACGATTTCTTCGATGGAAGCAACCAGATACCCATCGTCATCGAGGTTCCCCACGATGGCCACGCCAATCTCACGCACCAACTCGTCATCGCTGCGTAGCGACAGCTGCCACATCAAGTGATCGGAGAGCGACGTCGCGGTTGAGAGCGTGTTCTCAATTGGGGGAAGCTCTTTGATCTCGCGCGGGGCACGTGGGCGATACCCCTCGTCAAGATAGTCCCCAAAGAAGTACTCGTAGTCGGCGTCGTCCCAGGTGTCCTGCTTCTCGCTGGCGGGTTCCGGCTCCGGATCGGCCTTCTCGACCTGCGCGTTCGCGTCGGCCTCTTGAATCTCCTCGGTGGTGACTTCTTCAAGCAGTGGGTTCTCGACCACTTCTTGATTCAGCATGTCGACCAGCTCCAGGGTCGACATCGGCAGGAGCTTGATCGCCTGCTGCAACGAGGGCGTCAGGATCAGCTTTTGCGAAAGCTTGGTCTGTAGTCTCTGTGTAATCGCCATTACATGCCCGCCGACCGGTTTCGCCCTGTCAATCGGCCGTTTGGGACGGTCGCTTCAATCTTAGTCAAAGCGCTAGTCCAAACGAAAATCAGTTCCCAGATAGATGCGCTTGACTTCTTCGTCGTTTGCGAGATCGCCTGGTGTCCCGCTACGAAAAACTGCACCATCGTGCACAATGTACGCGCGGTCGGTGATCTTGAGCGTCTCTCGAACGTTGTGGTCCGTGATCAACACTCCAATACCTCGCTCTTTGAGGTGAAAAATAATGGCTTGAATATCGGTGACCGCGATAGGGTCGATGCCCGCAAACGGCTCGTCCAGGAGAATGAACGAGGGGGAGATCACGAGGGCTCGCGTTATCTCAACCCGCCGCCGTTCGCCGCCCGACAGGGTGTGCGCCGGCGATGCCGCGAGTGGTGTCAGCTTAAGCTCTTCGAGCAACTCGTTGACCCGCTCGCGGCGTTTGGCTCGACTGAGGTCCAGGGTTTCGAGGATCGCGAGGATGTTCTGCTCAACCGTCAACCCTCGGAAGATGGACGGTTCCTGCGGGAGGTATCCGATGCCTTTCCGGGCCCGGACGTACATCGGGTCGTTGGTCACGTCCTCGCCGTTGAGGAGCACCGACCCTGAATCGGGCGATGTCAAGCCCACGGTCATGTAGAACGTCGTGGTCTTGCCGGCACCATTCGGACCCAGCAGGCCCACCACCTCGCCGGAATCGACCTCAAGGCTGACCGCGCGCACCACGGTGCGGCCGCTGTATGACTTGACGAGCTTGTTAGTACGAAGGGTGGCCATGCCCGCGGGTCAGGGTTCGAGCTCCGGGCACTCCCCCGTGATCGCTTCCGTACGAACTGCGGATTCACCGTCGACCGAGACAGCTTCATCGGTCATGAAGAAGGTCAGGCTGCGGCCAGTCGTGTTGCGACACCCATCCTCGATCTCCTCGACGATGCGAACCGGCGCTCCGTCCATCTCATATCGACCATCAGCATCGTAGTAGACGAGCCACTCCCCCGTCACACGGCGTCCTGGCATCAGCAACTCGACGCCTCCAGCCGCTTCGATCCGCTCCAGCGTGCGGCTGTCCGCCTGCAAGAAGAGGGTGACCAGGTCGGCGCGTAGGTCTCCGGTTGGACTCTCCACCCGAGCACGCTCCGTATAGGTGGCGCGATGCAGCGACTCGTCGTAGACGAAATCCTCGGCCTCCCCGATCGTGACTTGCTCCTCGTAGACTCCGGTCTCATCGTTGATGGCATTGATCATCGACCGGGTTCGCACCGAGCCGGCGGCGCTGATGTTGCCGTTCGTTTCATCCAACGTGATCTCGCTGCCCGCGAACGACGCGTCAGACTGCCACAAACGCGCCCCGCCGGAATACGTCGCAATGGCCGTCTCGCGCACGTAGACGACATGAGCCGCGACGACGCTGATCTCTTCGTTCGCGTCCAAGAGACCCGGGCGGAGCGCCGTGTCGGCCGATGACTCGTCGGTCTTCGTGAGAACGCTCTTCACATCGTCGATCGCCTCGATCCGACCGCCGTCGAGCTGCAGTGTGACGGTCGTCGCCTGGACCGATCCACGATGATCGATGACCCGCGGCACACGCAGGCCTTCCTCTCCCGTCAACAACGTCACGCTCCCCGACGCGACCGAGTAGAGGGCCTCATCCGATTCGCCGACTCGATCGCCGTCATCGAATCGAACACCCCCGATGAAACGTGCCTCCTCGAGGTCAGTCAACCCCGGAGCAAGAACGGCTTCCATCCGATCAGCCTCCGTACGTCGGGAGCCGGGTTGCCCATCTGGTGTGCGGATCACTTCTGCGTACGACACATCGCCCTCGAACAACGCCGAGTCGAGCCCTTCACCGCCGCTCGCCGTTGCCGTCAACGTGTTCGCCGTGATCACTTGAGCTGACGTCGAGTCGTCCGGGGACAACGTGAACTCGATCTCATCCTGGGCGACCAGCCCGCTCAGCGCACCGTCGTCCCCGAACTCAAGCTGCATCGTTTGTCCAGTGACCTCGCTCCCGGATGCGCCGTCACCCGACCCACCCGCCGGCAGCCTCAGGTTGATCTCATCGCGAGCGACCAGCCCGCTCAGCGCACCACGTTCGGCAAACGTCAATTGCATCGAGTGGCCGCTAATCGCGCTGCCCTGACCGCCGTCCGACGCATACACGGCGGCGTGCGCGTCCCCGGTTAACGCGGCTCGATCGAGACGACGGCCCTTCTCGGCCGCGACGTATCCCAGGCTCATCGTGTCGCTACCGAGAGCCTGCAGCCCTCCCGGCGTTGACTCGGTTGCCACGATGCGAGCATTCCGCTGCAGCTCGAGGCTCTCAAGATCTGAGCTTTCTTCGACAAGGACCGCAACGGCACGATCGGCTGACATCCGCAGCGTATCGGCCTCAACGGTCACGCCCCCCTCGAACTGCATGAACGACTCGGCCTGCGCCAATGTGGCCGCCGCCGATCGGATCCGCGTCCGGTCTCCGTCGCCTGAGAGATCGACCTGAGCAGACGAATGCAGCCGCAGCAGCGCCAGACGCCTGTCGTACTCCGCGCTCTCTCCCGATGCGTCGAGCCCGACATCGTGAAAGGTCGTCGGTACGGGCATGCGAACGACGCCGTCGCTGTCCGCGTACGACGCAGCTTCGGTTTCCGCTCGAAGGCCATCGCTGGCTTCCATTCGAACTCCGCCCGTCAGTTCGACCCCGGTCTGATCCGAATCCAAGGTGGCCTCGTTGCCGGTGAGAACAAAGCCTCCGCGATCGGCGCGGTCAGCCACGGTGGCTTTCACGTGACCCACGAGGCGCAACCGGCCGTCTGGGTATGTCGATTGCTGATCGGACACGATGCGGAGGTTTTCACCCGCGGCATCGGCTTGGACCAGCCTGCTTCCGCGTGTCTGAATGACGGCATCGGGATCCGCTCGCTCAAGAACTGAAGCACGGGCGGGCTCCACCTCGACCCGCTGGCGATACCCGATCAACACCGCCGCCACGACGCCCAGCACGACGACGATGAGTCCGATTCGAAGGGGTTGACGCCACGCCGCCATATGTCACTTTACATCAGCGATATTCAGCTCAATGAAGGTCTCGCCTCGAAAGGTGTTCTCGGTCAGTGAGAAAGCCATGTTCAGGGCTTCCCGGCGTTCGACGAAGAAGGCCTCGCGCTCGGCTGCCCGCCAGGCCATCGCTCGAAACCTCCGCCGGCCTTGGCGCAGCGTCATCCGGAGGTGACGTTCCTTCACGGCATGCGGACCGTCGACGATCTCGACCGAATCCGTATGAAACACGGGTCGCCGGTTTCCAGGCCCGAATGGCTCGAGCGCCGTCAGCCCCTCGAGAAGGGACTCATTGATGGCTGGCAGCTCGAGCGCTCCGTCGATGCCAAGCTTGGGCACGAGGTCCTCGGGGCCAAGCTCCGCATCACCATGCGCTCCCAGCCGACGCCGCAGCTCGGGCAAGCGCTCCGCTTCGAGCGCCATGCCGGCCGCCTGGCGATGCCCGCCGAACCGTTCGAACACGTCCTCGCACGTCTCGAGCGCACCCAACAAGTTGAAGCCGGGAATACTCCGACCTGAGCCGTACGCCACGTCGCCGTCGACCGACAAGACGATAGCGGGCTTACAAAACCGTTCGACCAACTTCGAAGCGACGATGCCAATTACGCCTCGGTGCCAGCCTTCTCCCCAGACCACAAGCAGGTTGTGCGCCCCGACCTCCGGATTGGTTTCGATTTGACGGAACGCCGCCGTCGCGATGTCGGCTTCTTCGGCTCGGCGTCGACCGTTCTCCGCGTCAAGCTGCTCGGCCAAACCCGCGGCTTCATCCGCCTGCGACCGATCGACCGCGAGAAGCAACCGGGCGGCGAGATCCGGAGTACTCATCCGGCCCGCCGCATTCACGCGTGGAGCCAGCATGAAGCCCACCTCGTAACTCCCGATCGTCTTCCCGCGCAGCCCGCATGCGTCGATAAGAGCCTGCAAGCCAACCGTGTGCGGACCACGACTCAGTCGGTCGAGACCGAGTCTGGCAATGACACGGTTCTCTCCCCGAAGCGGCACGACGTCGGCGAGCGTGCCGAGCGCCGCCAGCTTCAGGAAACCCGGAAGCCACTGAGTGCGTTCGGCCCGCAAGCACAGGGCATGGACAAATTTGAAGGCGACACCCGCACCCGCGAGATCCTTATCCGGATAGTCGCAATCCGAGCGGCGTGGGTTGATGACGGCAAGGGCTCGGGGGAGCTCGGTGTCCGGTTCATGATGATCGGTAATCACGAGGTCGATCCCAACGGCCGCCGCGCGAGCCGCCGCTTCTCGACTCCGGATTCCGCAGTCCACCGACACGACAATGTCGACCTCCATAGCCTTGAGACGATCGATGCCCTCCGGCTGGAGTCCGTATCCATCGGTCAAACGCTCGGGAATGAAGTGGATGACCTTGCCACCCAGCAGCTCGATAACCCGTCGCAGCATGACCGTCGAAGTCACGCCGTCGACGTCGTAATCGCCATGAATCGCAATCCGCTCCCCTTGCTGGATGGCCGCGAGCACCCGTTCGACGCCCACGCGCAGATCGGCGGCTAGGAAGGGATCGTGGAGCTGGTCGAGCGAAGGCTTGAGAAAGCGCGAGGCGGCGACCGGATCGCCGAGACCGCGTAGTACCAAGAGCCGCGCGATAATCGGGTGTAGGTTGAGTTCTTGGCAGAGGATCGCGGCCAACGACTCGCGATCACCGAGCGACTCGTGCTCCCACACTGCAGGAATGCGCATCACCCTGCCGCCTAGGCGCCTACATCTCCGACCACGATACCGCTCCCTTTCCGCAGAGCTCCTCGACCTGTTCGACGAGCGCCTCCGAGGGTCGAATACGAACGTGCGACAAATCGGCCTTCACGCGCAGAGGGTGGTCCTTCCGACGAACGTCGATCTCGAGGAGCACCCGGCCCGGGCCCTGGTGCCGTCCGAGCAACTCGGCCAGCGCCTCCACGGTATCTCGATCGTGCGGCGGTGTCGTCAGTCGTATCGCCATCGCACGACCCGTACTGTGTGCGACCGCCTCGATAGACTGCACGTCGGCGACGATCAACCGCGCCGTCTCTTCGTCTTTCTCGAGCTTGCCCCGCGCCACCACGACCCGATCGACCTCCAACAGCGATCGGCACTTGGCGTGGGCCTCCGGGAACACGACGGCTTCGAGGCTGCCAACCCGATCCTCAAGCATGACGACGGCCATAGGCGCACCCTTGCGAGTCGTGAGCGAACGAACCTGCGTGATGATGGCAGCGACTGCGGTGGACGCCTTGCTTCCCGTCAGGTCCTCAATTCGCTCAACGCCGGCCGCGGCGAGTGCAGCCCCGTATCGATCGACCGGGTGACCACTGAGGTAGAGCCCGAGCGCCTCCTTCTCGAAAGCAAGCTGCTCGGCTTCAGTTAGCGGCTTGGCCGCCGGCAAGCGGATTTCACCGCCGCCCCCCGCGGCGTCCGATTCGCCAAACAGTTGATGTTGACCTTGCTCCCGGTCGCGCTGTCGCCGATTACCGTACTCAACCGCCTGGTCAACCGCAGCGAGCAGTCGGGCTCGGCCGTCCGAGACCGAGTCGATCGACGCGTCACGCAGTATCGAATCGAACGCTCCGGCCTTCACAAGGCTTTCAAGCACTCGCTTGTTAACCAGACGGAGGTCGACGTCCTCACATACGCGGTTTAGCGACGTCAGCCGGCCGTTCCGGAGCCGGCAGTCAAGAATGGACGCAATCGCGCCCTCACCCACGTTCTTGATAGCGGCCAGCCCAAACCGGACACCCTTGTCGGTCACGGTGAAATGCATGTCGCTGGCGTTCACATCCGGAGCCAGAATCGGCACGCCCATCTCACGGCATTCACCCAGGTACAGCGCGAGCTTGTCGGTGTTCTGGCGCTCGATCGTGAGCAGCGCAGCCATGAAATGCCACGGGTAGTTCGCCTTTAGATACGCAGTTTGGTACGCCAGCAAGGCGTAGGCTGTCGAGTGACTCTTGTTGAATCCATACCCGGCGAAGTACTCGATCAGATCAAAGATCTTGTTTGCCTGCTTTCGTTTGATCTTTCGCTCGACCGCACCGCTGACGAAGCGCTCGCGCTGCGCCTCCATGACGGCCGCATCCTTCTTCCCCATCGCCTTGCGGAGGACGTCGGCCTCACCCATCGTGAACCCCGCCAGGTCGCTTGCGATGCGCATGACCTGCTCCTGATACGCGATCACGCCGTACGATTCCTCGAGGATCGGCTGCAACTCTGGCAACTCGTAGACGATCTCCACCTTCCCATGCCGGCGGCCGATGAAGTCGTCGACGACGCCGCCTCGCAGTGGTCCGGGTCGGTAGAGCGCGTTCAACGCGATGAGATCTTCAAATCGTTGGGGCTTGGCCTTTCGCAGGGTGTCACGCATGCCCGAACTCTCGAACTGGAACACGCCAAGCGCCTGTCCGGCTCCGAAGAGCTCGTACGTCTTCACGTCGTCGAGCGGGATCTTGTCGAGGCTGAGATCGACGCCCGTCGTCGTCTTGATCTGCGATACGGCGTCGTGCAACAACGTCAGCGTGCTCAGACCCAGGAAGTCCATCTTGAGCAGACCCACCCGCTCAATCTGCTTCATGGCCCATTGGGTCGTGATTTCGTCTTTCTGGCTCTTGTACAGCGGTGCAAACTCGGTAATTGGACGTGGCGCGATGACCACACCGGCCGCGTGCACCGAGGCATGACGTGTCACCCCCTCGAGCCGCTTGGCCACGTCGACGAGCTCCTTGACCCGCTCGTCATGCTGCCACATGTCCTTCAGGGTGGGGTTCTCTCCAAGAGCCTTGTCCAGCGTCATGTCGAGCGTGGGCGGGATCTGCTTCGCCACTCGGTCGACGTCGGCGTAGGTCATACCCAGCGTGCGGCCGACGTCGCGGACCACCGCTCGCGCTTTCATCGTTCCAAACGTGATGATCTGGGCCACGTTCTCGCGCCCGTATTTGCGAGTCACGTACTCGATGACTTCGCCACGTCTCCGTTCGCAGAAATCGATGTCGATGTCGGGCAGCGACACGCGCTCGGGATTCAAGAAACGCTCAAAGATGAGCCCGAACTCCAGCGGATCAACGTCGGTGATGCGAAGGCAATAGGCAACGAGGCTGCCGGCGGCCGATCCGCGACCCGGTCCCACGGGGATTCCGCGCTCCCGTGCGTACCGAATGAAGTCCCAGACGATAAGAAAGTACCCGGGGTACTTCATCGTCCTGATGACGTCGATCTCGTATGACAGCCGCGCCTCGTACGCGTCAATCGGATGCTGCAGCGCGTTGCGCGCTTCAAGCGCCCGCAGTCGCGTCATCCGGTCGTTGAATCCGTCGCGAACGACCTGTTCGAAGTACTCGTCGACTGTGAGTCCACCTGGGACCTCAAAATTCGGCAGATGGTTCTCGGTCCCTGACAAGTCAACGTCGCATCGCTCGGCGATGTGCAGCGTGTTCTCGATCGCGTCGGGGAAATCTCCGAATACCTGGGCCATCTCCGCGGCGTTCTTCAGAAAGAACTGGTCGCCGTGATAGCGGAGCCGCTGCTCATCGTCAACGTTCTTGCCAGTGCCGATGCACAGGAGGACGTCGTGAGGTCGATGATCGGTCTGGCGGAGGTAGTGGACGTCGTTCGTGCACACGAGCGGAATACCGAGGTCCTTGGCAATCGGCGGCAAGCCGGTGTTCACAACCTTCTGATCATCGATTCCCTGGTACTGCATCTCCAAGAAGAAGTTGCCAGCGCCGAGAATGTCGCGGAAGCTTGCAGCGGCCGCACGGGCTTTCCGAGACTGCTCTCGCATGAGGTTCGTCGCGACCTCACCCTTCAGGCAGCTGCTCAATCCAATGAGCCCCTCGGCGTGCTCGGCGAGCAGGTCCTTGTCGATTCGAGGTTTGTAGTAGAAGCCATCGGTATAGCCTGCAGACACGAGTTTGATGAGATTTTGAAATCCCCGCTGTGTACTCGCCAGGAGCACGAGATGGTTCGCCGTCTCTCCAGGGACGCCGCTCTTGGTCAGTCGACTGCCGTTTGCGACATAGACTTCGCAGCCCAATATCGGTTTGATCCCACGCTTCCGGGCCTCGTCGTGAAAAGTCACGGCCGAAAACATGTTGCCGTGCTCGGTCACGGCAACGGCCGGCATGTTGAGGTGCGCAACTTGATCGAGGAGCTCTCCGATGCGACAGGCACCGTCAAGCAGCGAGAACTCGGTGTGCAGATGGAGGTGAACGAAGTCCTGACTCATTCCCACTCGATCGTTGAAGGCGGCTTTGAACTGATGTCGTAGACGACTCGGTTGATGCCCTTCACCTCGTTGACGATCCGCGACGACATGACGGCCAGCAACTCATGCGGAAGACGGGCCCAGTCGGCGGTCATGCCATCTCGGCTTTCAATCGCTCGAATGGCGATCGTGTACTCGTAGGTTCGCTCGTCGCCCATCACGCCCACACTCTGCACCGGCAGAAGCACGGCAAATGACTGCCAGAGCTGCCGATACAGGCCAGCGCGTTTGACCTCTTGCGCGACGACTGCGTCGGCATGCTGTAAGAGCGCGATGCGATCTGGGGTCACCTCCCCGACGATCCGCACGGCGAGGCCAGGCCCCGGGAATGGCTGGCGCCACACCAGCTCCGCGTCGATGCCCAGCTCCGCCCCGAGTACTCGCACCTCGTCCTTGAAGAGCTCGCGCAACGGCTCAATGAGCGAGAACCGCAGGTGCTCCGGGAGTCCGCCCACGTTGTGGTGGCTCTTGATCGCCGCCGATGGACCGACGACCGAGACCGACTCGATAACGTCCGGATACAGGGTGCCCTGGGCGAGGAAATCAACCTGGCCTAACGAGGCGGACACCCGTTCGAACACCTCGATGAATGTCCCGCCAATGAGTTTGCGCTTCTGCTCCGGATCGGTCACGCCGGACAGTCGCTCCAGGAAGAGCTCGCTGGCATCCTCGACGACGACTGGCAAGTGCAGCTTGTCCGCATAGCGACGCCGAATTTGATCGGCTTCGTCGAGCCGTAGGACGCCGTTGTCAACAAAGATGCACGTGAGCCGATCGCCGATAGCGGCGTGGACGAGAACTGCCGTCACGGTCGAGTCAACGCCTCCGCTAAGCCCGCACACAACCCGACCCGTCGCACCTACCGTTTCGCGAATGCGCTCAGTCGCTTCGGCCACGAACGACGCCATCGTCCAGTCGCCGGTGCACCCGCACACGTCGTAGGCAAAGGCACGCAAGATCTCGGCGCCGCGCTCGGTGTGTGCCACTTCCGGATGAAACAGCAGCCCATACAGACGGCGGGCCCGGTCGTCCATCGCCGCGACCGGCGCGTTGGCACTGGTCGCCCGAACCGCGAATCCAGGCGGGGGGGCCTTGACGAAGTCGCCGTGGCTTGCCCACACGCGAAGTGTGTGCGGACCTTCGGGCAAGAGCTGGCTTCCAGCCTCCATCGTGACCGACGCGTGTCCGTACTCACGCTCCGGAGCACGGCCGACTTCTCCCCCAAGCGATGCCGTCATGATCTGCATCCCGTAGCAGATGCCCAGCAGCGGAATGCCTAGCTCGAACAGGGCCGCGTCGCACTGCGGCGCGCCTGCATCCGAAACACTCGCGGGTCCGCCCGACAAAATAAGTCCGGCGACGTCGCGCGTCCGAATAACATCCGCCGGTGTATCGAACGGAAGAATCTCGGAGTACACCGAGCACTCACGCAGGCGTCGCGCGATCAACTGGGTGTACTGCGAACCGAAGTCCAGAACGAGAATCGTCTGATGGGCCACCGGCGACCGAATACTCGTGATTGAGGAGGGATCGGAATGCGGAGCTACCCCGATCAAATGCAGCTATTATAAGGTGTGAGCGTTCACGACACCACAACATCTTGTGGCAACAGCGTGGCTGTAGTGGTGTTCATGCTCGTTGGCGGTGGGTTTGTTGCCGCTTCATCAGACACTTCTCCGTCGCCGTTCTTCCCTCTCCAGACACGCTGGGTCACCGAACTGGAGACCCCACTGGCGGCTGCGCCAGCGTTCGACCTAGACCATGCATACGTGGCGCTACGCGATGGCATGGTTTCGGCGGTTCGTCTTGTCGACGGCGAGGTAAGCTGGTCGACCGAGCACCCGAGCCGATTCTCACCGGTGGTTGCTGACGGCATTCTTGTTGTCGCGGTGCATCAGACGCTGGTTGGGATTCGCGCCTCTGACGGCCTCACGCTTTGGACTTCTGATCTCGGCGCGCCCATATCGGCGGCCCCGATCTGGGAGTACGGGTGGTTGCTGATCGTTCTCGAGAGTGGCGAAATCGTAGCCCTCCGTGCCGAAGACGGTGGCGAGATCTGGCGTCGGGAGTTGTCAGGAGTACTCCAGATCGAACCGTCCGTGAGGGGCCGACATGTGTATGTGCCTGTTGCCGACGGTCGGATCGTCGCGTTGGACATCGTCACCGGTGATCCAATTTGGGAATACGCCGTGGGTGGGAGCCCTCGGGAGATCCTGGCAACGGATGACCTCTTCGTCGGATCGACCGACAATTACTTCTACCGATTGTCCCGACATGATGGCGGATGGCTGTGGCGATGGCGAACCGGCGCCGACATCGTCGGACGCCCCGCGACCGACGACCGACGGGTTCTATTTGTGTCGCTCGATAACGTGCTTCGTGCCCTCGATAAGAAGAGCGGCGTGCTGCGGTGGAGCCGCCCACTTCCAGGGCGGCCGACTGCCGGACCCACGATCGTGGGCGACTTGGCACTGGTGGCTGGCGTGGCCCCCGAAATCCTAGCGTTCGACACAGAAACCGGTCTCCCTGCCGGTACTCTCAAAGGGCCGGCCGAATTTGCGTTTCCACCGTATGTCCTCGACCCTACCTCACCCGAGGCCCCCGGAGTCGTTGCCGCGACCGGAGACGGCCGATTGCTTGCAATGCTGAGTGCCGTGGGACCTCCACCCATAGCCATTACCTTCCCGCCACCACCGCTGCTGCCGGAGCCAGAGCGCTTTCCGCCAGCGGACGTCCTCCCGTTTGAGCCGCTGCCGCCGATGCCACGGCGTCTCGCGCCTGCTGACGTCCTGCCGTTCGAGCCGCTGCCGGAAGCGACGCCGCCCACGGGTGACGAACGACCCGACGGCGCGCTCGTACCGCTGCGCTAGGCGCTCATACCGAAACCATGACCAACAGCATCGACCAGCTGCGGCGAGCGGCCAAGGTCGCCCTCGTCGCCGCCGTCGTGATCGTCATCACGGGGTTCATTGCCGAGATGTGGCGGTTTGGACCGACCGTCGAATCGTCGTTCACCCGCGTCGAGCAGGCGATTAGCCGGTCGTTTGACGAACGGGCCGTTGCCCTATTGCAGGTGACCCACGCGGTAGCGCGCCACCCAGATATCTCCGCGGACCTCACGCAACAGACCGCCCGTCCCCGGCTCTTCGAACTGTGTCGATCGGCTGTCAATCGTTTCGCAGATACGGGACTGTCGATCACGATCTATGACAGCACGGGCGCCGCGCGGGCGTGGGCCGGACGACCATCCGAGATTCCCGACGAACGGATTCTGGGTGACCGTGCGTACTTCGTGGCACCAGGACCACTGGGACTGCGCCTGGTGTACGTCGAACCGATCGTGCTCGAGTCGGCATCAGACACGCGACGCGTCGGGTCGGTCGCCGGAGAACGGGTGCTCTCACCTGCGCTTGGACTGCAGGACCAGTCGACGGACAGCTACCACCTGACCTCCGCCATCGCCAACGCTCGGCTGCGCACCGTGTACGAGGGAGCCGGGACCAACCCAAGCGCGCTGACTTTTCCCCTTCAATCGCCCGATGGCGATCTGCTCTTAGAGGCCGAAGTCCTCGAGGACGATCTCGTCGCCGCCCGTAGCGCCTGGCGGCGTTTTGTGCTCCTCGTCACGGCGATCGGCCTTGCGTTTGCCGTCGTCGTGGGTTGCGCGACCTTGCTGACGCGTCCTCCACGCGGACACCCTGCGCGCTTCGTGGTCGCGCGGGGCCTCACGAGTGCCGCAGGATGCGTGCTGGCTTATGCCGTCCTACGGCGCGCCGTCAGGCTTGACGTGTCGTCGCTATCGATCTTTGATCCGGCCGCGTATCAGTCTGCGGTGCTTGGAGGATTGTTTCGAACGCCCGCTGACGTCGTGCTCCTTGGTCTGCTGTCGAGCGCATTGGTGCTCGTCGCCGCATTTCTCGTCGACCAACTTCGCGTCGGTGAGCACGCACGACGAAGAGATCCGAGTGGGCCCTTCGACGGTCGGTTGCTGGCGTGGCGCCTTGCCGGAGGCGCCGGCTTGGCCGGCATCGTGCTGGCGTTCGACATCTTCACCAAGGACGCCTTCCAGAATTCCAGCGTGGATCTCCTGCACCTCTCCCTTCAACCGTGGAACGCCACCCGCTTCACGATGTTGACCGGGCTCCTGCTGCTCAGCGCGGCTACGTTGTGGGGCGGCGTGACGGCTCTCGTCGCCTCTCAGGTTGCCTGGCGGCTCAGCCCCCGCCGCATCTCGCAGACAGTTGTGTCGGCCGTCGCGTGGTTTGGTCCGGGCAGTCTCGTCCCCCTGCTGCGACCGGTGTCAACCGCGGGATACCTGACGCTGCTCGGGGGCGCCGTAGCCGTCGCGATTGCCGTGCCGTTCATCAGGCCGCGTTTTCGACACGCGTCACATGCCACCCGGATGCTCACGATGTTCCTGGTCATCCTGTGCCCGTCGCTGCTGTCGTATCCGTCGCTGCTTGACTACGGAGAGGCCACCAAACGGGACTTCGTCGAAAACCAGGCCCCGCTGGCGGCGACTCACCCCGAAGAGCTCCAGCGCGTCCTTGCACGCGCACTCGGACAAATCGACGGCTTGGAGAACATGATCAGTCTGGAGGCCGGGCTCATCGCCGCGCCAGACACCGACCGCGCGTTTCTCATCTGGCGGCAAACCGATCTCGCGCGACTACGCGCGACGTCGGCGGTCGAGCTGTACGGAGCCGACGGGCGCCTCGTGAGTCGCTTTGCGTTGAATTTTCCCGAGTACTCCAGCGTTCCCATTGATCGTCGGGTCACCCAATGCGAGTGGGAGGTCTTCGGCGAGACCTTGCCCTTTGGGTCAGATGAACGGCGAGTCCTCCACGCGGAACGCGCGGTGTGCCCGGTCGGAGGTTCGACCGCCGAATCAGAACGCGCACCCGGTGGCGCCCTGATTGTGCATGTGGCGTTTGACTACAACACGCTCCCGTTTATCTCCTCGCAAAATCCCTATACCGAGCTGTTACGGTCACCGGCCCTCTCCCGAGAGCCCGGTCGAACCGGCCGAGACGTCGAGATGGTCATCTACGGGTGGGGCCTGCAACCGGTGTTCTCCTTCGGGCGTGGCGCGTGGTCACTCTCCGACGCCCTGTTCGAGCGCATCTACGCGTCGCGGGAACCGTTCTGGACCACCCTGCCGAAGGGAGACCTCGATTACTCGACCTACGTCGTCAACAATCGAGAGGGGATCTACGCGCTCGGATACCCCGTGTTCGATGTCTTCGATCACCTGGTACACCTAGCAGAGGTTTCCACTATCGTCGGTCTGCTGTTTGTTCTCTTGACGCTGGCGACCGGGGTCGGCAGTTGGCTGACCCCCAATCGTCATCGGTTTGGTCGAGCCCTGCTGCGCGAAGTTCGCACGAGCTTCTACCGACGACTCCTCCTCGCCTTCATCGCTGCGACCGTCATCCCGGTGTTGGCGCTGGCGTTTGTCATTCGCGGGTACTTCACGACCCAGCTGCGGGCCGGAGTGGAAGCAGGGGCGGCACGTACCGCCGCCGTCGCCCAACGCGTCATCGACGAATCGCTCGTGCTGCAGCAAGTCGGCGAGGAGCGCACGGCGCTCATCAACGACGACCTCCTGGTATGGATCAGCCAGGTCCTCGATCAGGACGTCAATATCTTCACCGGGCCACAGCTCGTCGCCACCAGCGAGCGTGACCTGTTCGCGTCGGGCGTCCTGCCGACTCGAACACCCAACGCTGTTTTTTCGTCCGTCGTGCTCGAACGGCAACCGAGTTATGTCATGGAGGACTCGGTCGGATCGTTGCGATACCTCGTCGCGGCGACGCCGATTCGGGCGGCCGGCGCCGATGCAGTGCTCACGGTTCCGCTCGCCTCACAGCAGCAGGATATCGAGCGACAGATCGAGGATCTCGACCGCGGCATTCTCCTGGGGGTCGCGCTGTTCATTCTGCTCGGCGGTGCCGGCGGTTTGTACATGGCTGAACGGATCGCCGATCCCGTACATCGTCTTACGCGCGCCACGCGTCAGATCGCACGAGGCGACTTCGACGCCCAGGTCGCCGTCCGTTCCGCCGACGAATTGCAGCGGCTGGTCGCGTCCTTCAATACAATGGCGATCGACCTGAAACGTCAACAAGGCCAGCTTGAGAAGACCCATCGCCTGGAAGCGTGGGCGGACATGGCGCGGCAGGTCGCCCACGAAATCAAAAACCCGCTCACGCCGGTTCAGCTATCCGCGGAACATCTACTGCAGGTTCACGCAGACCGTGGGGAACCGCTCGGACCAGTGCTCCGAGACTGCGTGGACGCCATTCTGACCCAGGTGCGTCTGCTCCGACAGATCTCGTCGGAGTTCTCCAGCTATGCGACGTCGCCCAAGGTGGAGCTGAAACCGACCGCCGTTCACGATCTCGTCAAAGACGTCCTCGATCCGTATCTCATAGGGCTGGAGAATCGGATCGTCTTCTCGGTCGATGTGCCGGACTCGCTCCCCCGACTCGAGATCGATCAGACGCTTGTGGGACGCGCGCTCACGAACATCCTCGAAAACGCTCTGCACGCCATGCCCGGTAGCGGCACACTGGCCATACGCGCGCTCGCGTCCGATGACAACGTGACGCTCACAGTGACCGACAGCGGTGTCGGGCTCGACCACGAGACGCTCCAACGGATCTTCGAGCCCTACTTCTCGACCAAGGTCACGGGTACTGGACTGGGGATGGCGATCGCGAAGCGAAACGTGGAGCTCAACGGCGGCACAATTGCCGTTGAGAGTGAGCCCGGCGTCGGTACGACCGTTTCACTCGCGTTCACCTTCGAGACACAGTAACGCGTGGTGGCCGCCCTGCCGCTAGGCGGAGCGCTCGTCAACCTCGGTCGCGCCGTCGCTAGGCGCTGTGCTGATACTCGGCGCGGGACGGCGGCGAAACCGAGCGTACCCGACCCCGACGAAGCCTGAGACGAGATACACGTAGGCCATGCCGAGGAGAACGCCCTCCGGATGAACCGCCACGCCCGCGATAACGCTCGCGATGAGGAAGAGATTGAGCGACGAGCGGCGCCCCTCCGGAATCATCGAGGTGATACTGCGGAACTTGATCCGGCTGACCATGAGCGCCGCTGGCACGAGCACCATGATCAGCGCGAGAAGGGATTCGCGGACGCCGGTCAGACCAACCGGATAGGCAAAAACCGATGCCGCCAAGACTCCGGCGGCCGGCGGACTCGGAAGACCAGCGAAGTAGCGCTTGTCCCCGCCCTTGCCATGAATGTTGTAACGGGCCAACCGCATGGCGGTCGCGGTGATGTACAGAAACGCCGCGGCCCACCCGAGTCGTCCCAACGGCTGGAGCCCCCACGCGAAGACCAGCGTGGCTGGTGCGACCCCGAACGAAATGACATCCGCGAGGGAATCGATTTGTTTGCCGAACTCGCTCGTCGCTCCAGCAAGCCGGGCAATCCGCCCGTCGAGCATATCGAGCACCATCGCAAAACCCACGAGCGGTGCCGCAACCGCGAAGTCGCCTCGCATGGCGTAGACGATGCACCCCCAGCCGCAGAACATGTTGGCCACGGTGAGCAGACTGGGGAGCAAAAAGACGCCGCGTCGAAGTCGACGACGCGGCCGGCGCCGACGGAAGGCCGAGAGCACTCGTGGCATCCTATTCCTCGCTCGACGGTTCCCCGGCAGGCGGAAGCTCGGCGATGACCGACTCGCCGCCCCGCACGCGCTCGCCAACACCTACGCGGAGCACGGCGTCTGGAGGAAGGAACACGTCCATACGGGATCCGAACTTCATGATACCCAAACGGTCGCCCCGTTGGACATCCATACCCGGACGCAGGCGACACACAAGGCGCCTCGCCAGTACGCCCACGACCTGGCGCACGATGACGACCCGGCCTTGATGGTCGATCTGAATCTGGCTTCGCTCGTTCTCGCCGGCCGATGCGGCCCGGTAGGCTGGGAGGAATCGCCCGGGACGACGCTCGATCGACATGACTCGTCCGCCGACTGGCGTCCGGTTCACGTGCACGTCCAGTGGCGAGAGGAAGACGCTCACCTGGAGCCACTCGCCATCGGGGGCCGCGGACGGGTCGGCTGGGCCCGCATGCATGACCTTTCCGTCAGCCGGTGCGACAACCAGTCGCGCGCCCTTCGGAACGATCCGATGGGGGTCGCGAAAGAAGAGGCCCAAGGCACAGGCCAGAGCAACGAACGCGAGCGCCCAGGTCGGAAGGCGAAGCGCAAAAAGCACCGCAGCGGGGACCAGCCCCCCTAAGACAAACGGGTAGCCGGCGCGATCGATCCACATCAAGGATCACGGGATAACACGAATCAGCCGCGCGGATGCGGCTGCAGCGATGACGCGGGCTCCTGCCCGTCAGCCACCGACCGGCGGCGCAGCATGTCCTCCATCCGGTCCTTTAATTGAAGTTTGCGCTTCTTCAGCGTCACCCGCTCCCCTTCTTCGCTCGCAGACCGGTACAACTGACGGGACAGTTCGGCAAGGCGGTTCTCCAACTTCTCATGTTGTTCCGCAAGCTCACGGAAGTCATCATCGGAACGCAACAAACTCTCGCGCAACTGGTTGGAATAGCCCATTCCGCCTCCTGGATGGTATCTGCTGAGATGGTGAGGTGCGAGTCCGTGGCGGGTACATCGCGGACATGCGACTCGCACGGTATCACACGCGCAAAGGCGATTCAAGATCCCGCCCGAGGATGAGGGCGTCCTCCACCGGCTTCGAGTAGTACTCCGAACGAGTTGCCGTCACCGTAAACCCTATGCCCTCGTAGAGGCGTCGCGCTGCAACGTTCGACGCACGCACCTCGAGCGTCGCCCGTCTAGCGCCCAGCTGGTGCGCTGCGACCAGGACGCGAGCGAGCAGCGCGCGGGCGGCCCCCCGTCGTCGCCACCGACGCCCGATCGCGAGGCTGTTGATGTGCAGCTCGTCGGCCACCACCCAGACCGCACAGAAGCCAACCGCACCCGTTCCGTCGACACGCACGACGTAGATCCGGCTCAGCGGGTACTTCCGCAACTCCCGCGTGAACGTCTCATCGCCCCACGGCTGCGGAAACGACTCCCGATCGATGGCCTGAATCTCGTCGAGATCCCGTCGTGCGTCGACGAGCTCGACCGCCCATCGGCTTACCTCATCCCGGACCCTGATGTCGTTCACGGGCAAGCTCTGCGTCAGGTCGTCGAACGTATACTGGCTGGACTCCGTGTGGGCTGGTCGCGACTCCGCGCCCACCCTCTTCGGCAAGTCGGGCTACAGCCGGTGCCAGGAATGGCATTTCCGCGACCAGTCGGGACGGTCTCACGCTGGCCTCGAGAATCTGGCGCGAGCCCTCCACGGCGTCGCCAATGACGAGGCTGGCCTCGTCACGTTCACCAACGTCTAGCTGGCGGAGCAACGCCTCCGGCGATCCGACCGACGCTGGCCGACACTCCACGAGACGCGAATCGTCAGAGGTTTCGTATACCGCACTGAACACCTCACCGCGGTGGGCGTTCATCCATGGAATAACCAGTGCTGGCAGGGGCTGGTCATAAGAAAGCGCCCAGAGCCCGGCGTGGGCCAGGGCCTCCAGCGTCGGGATACCGGCGACCTCGCGTTGCTGGCTGAGCGCAAACCCCTGCACGGTCGCGAGACCCACGCGCAGTCCGGTAAACGACCCCGGCCCCGACGCCACGGCAAACAGATCAACGTCGGCCAGCGTGAGCTGCGCCTCCTCCAGCGCCGCGAGTAGGTCACCAGGCAGCCGCTCGCCGTGCGTCAGCTTGGGATCGCCGGACCGACTCACGAGAAGCTGCCCGCTGCGGCGCACAGCCACACTCCCCTCGCGTGTCGTCGTGTCGAGTCCGAGAATCACCACGCGATAACCGTCGACGCAAGCGCAGATTGGGAATCTGTAACCCCGCGAAAGGATGGTTCCATGCCGCGTATCGTGAGGCGTCCCGGCCGTAGACCGTGACGCGAACAGCCACTCCAGTCCACTAGTGTATCCTCAGCGGCAACGTGGTCCCACCGTCGCAGAGCCCCGCGGTTACCCACACGTCGGCGACTCCCGCCATGCGCCAGTATCTCGAGGCGAAGCGTGCTCACCCCGACGCGATCGTCTTCTTTCGAATGGGTGACTTCTACGAGATGTTCTACGAGGACGCGCTGACGGCCGCGCGCGTCCTCGAACTCACGCTAACCTCGCGCTCAAAAGATGCGGGAGGCAGCCCGATTCCCATGTGCGGCGTGCCGCACCATGCCGCTGAGGGGTATCTGACGCGCCTGGTCAAGCGTGGCTTTCGGGTTGCCCTGTGCGAGCAAGTCGAAGACGCGCACCAGGCGAAGCACAAGAAGCTGCTCCGTCGCGAAGTTGTTCGCGTTGTCTCGCCCGGCACCTTGACTACAGCCTCCTACCTCGACGCGAAAGAGCCCGCGTTCCTCATGGCGCTCGTTCGACAAGATGGCTCGCACGGTGTGGCACTCATGGATGTCTCGACCGGAGAATTCAGTGCCGCCGAGTTCGCGGGGCCCGAGGAAACCCAGGCTTTGGCTGATGAACTCGCACTTCTCCGTCCCCGAGAGATCGTCGTTGCGGCGGGTGCCGCGCCAAATGAACTCTTCGATCAGGTCGACGATTCGCCCACCGTCACCTCGGTTGACCAATGGGCGTTTGGACTCGATCACGCCACACGCGTGCTCTGTGAACAGCTTCGTTCGGCCTCGCTTGACGGCTTCGGCCTCACGGATCGGCCGCTCGCCACCATGGCGGCGGGTGGGCTCGTGCAGTACCTCCGGGATACCCAAAAAGTCGTGCTCGAGCACGTGCGCGCCATTACCTACCGGTCTCGAGCCGATTACGTGCTCATCGATCCAGCGACGTTTGCGCACTTGGAAATCGTCGACGGAGCCACCGGCGGACCAAGCGGGTCTTTGCTTGGTGAGATCGACCGCACCGTGACATCGATGGGAGGACGCCGTCTTCGAGACTGGCTCCAACGTCCACTCCATGCACTCGAGCGGATTCACGATCGTCTAGACGCGGTCGAAGAACTCGCGTTCCGTACGACCGAACGGGCGAAGCTCCAGGATGTTCTCAAAGGCGTCCAAGATCTCGAGCGACTGGTGGCGCGGGTATCGCTCGGGCGCGCCGGTCCCCGGGATCTCGTTGGGCTCAAAGTGTCGCTCGCCGTGGTGCCCCGGGTGCGTGCGCTGCTCGCCGATCTCACGGCTCCGCTCATTCGGAGCCTCGTCGCTGAGCTCGACGACGTCGCCGACGTACGCGAAGAGATCGAACGAAGCCTCATTGACGAACCGCCGGCGACGACGCGGGAGGGTGGCTACATTCGTGACGGCTGTGACCCCACGATCGACGAGCTCCGTTCGATCAGTCGCAATGCCAAGCAACACATTGCGGAGTTGGAGCGAGCCGAGCGAGATCGAACCGGAATCGGGTCCCTCAAAGTCCGATACAACCGGGTGTTCGGCTACTACATCGAGGTGTCGAAATCGAACTTGCACGCCGTGCCGGACGACTATCTGCGTAAACAGACCATCGCCACCGGCGAACGGTTCATCACGCCGGCGCTGAAGGAGTACGAGCAGAAAGCGCTTGGCGCCGACGAGAAGCTACTGGATCGCGAGGCCGAGCTTTTCGACGCGTTGAGAGCCACGGTGGCGAGCCAGGCCCCTCGCATCCAGGCCACAGCCCGCGCCCTGGCAAGTCTCGATGTGCTCGCAGCATTCGCCGACGCGGCCGGGACCCTTAACTACACGAAGCCGCAGATGCACGACGGCGACGAGCTCACCATCTCTGAGGGTCGCCATCCCGTCGTCGAGCGACACTGTCCGGACTCGTTCGTCCCCAACGACACGCTCCTCAATGGGACCTCGCAGCAGGTGGTCATCCTGACTGGCCCGAACATGGGTGGCAAATCGACCTACTTGCGGCAGGTGGCCGTCATCACGCTTCTCGCGCATGCGGGGTCTTTCGTTCCGGCTAAGAACGCCAAGATCCCGATTGTCGATCGGCTGTTCGCACGGGTCGGGGCGAGTGACAACATCGCACGCGGTCAGTCGACGTTCATGTTGGAAATGCAGGAAACCGCGAAGATCCTGCACCTCGCAACGTCCCGAAGCCTCGTCATCCTGGATGAAATCGGGCGCGGCACCGCGACCTTCGACGGCTTGAGCATCGCCTGGGCTGTTGCCGAATCACTCGCGGCCGGCTCCGACGCCCGTCCCAAGACCCTGTTTGCCACGCACTACCACGAACTGACCGACCTGGCCGACTCCATGCCGGGAGTGAAGAACTATCACGTCGTCGCGCGCGAATGGCACGATGACATCGTCTTCCTCCGCAAGGTCGAGCCCGGACGCTCGGACCGGAGCTACGGCATCCAGGTCGCGCGACTTGCCGGGCTCCCCCACCGAACCGTGCAGCGCGCAAAAGACATCCTTGGCGGACTGGAGAGCGACGAGCTATCGCGCGGCGGCCGCCCCTCGTTCAGCGGCGATCCGCTAGCGCCGGCAGACGATGACTCCGTTCAGCTCGGTCTCTTTCAGCCGCCTCCTGCCTCCCACACGCAAGTTGTAGAGCGGCTCCAGGCTACCGACGTCGATCGGCTCACACCCTTAGACGCCCTGAGACTCCTGGCCGAGCTGAAGAATGGCCTCGAGCACCGCGACTCGTGACGTGACACGACAGCAATGACGAAGAAGACGGACTATCTGAAGGTCCCGGTTGACCCATTCCGCATCGAGCCTAAAGCGACGGCCGCACAGATTCTCGAGAGGATGGAACGCATCTCCTTTCAAGGGCGCTCGCTCGGCATCGCGCATCGCGTGTGGAATCAAATGCTCGCCGACGACGTTCTCATCTTCCTCGGCGTCGCCGGTGCCCTGAGCGCCGGGGGCCTGCGCCTGATCCTCGCCCATCTGATCACGAACCGGTGCGTCGACTGCCTGGTGTCGACCGGCGCCAACCTCTACCACGACCTGCACGAGACCCGCGGCCGTCGACATTTCATCGGATCTGACCAGGCCGACGACGCCGACCTTCAAGCCCACCAGATCGACCGCGTCTACGACACGCTTGTGGATGAAACGGAGTTCATCGAGAACGACGCCTGGATCGCCGAGTTTGTCACGACGCTCCAGTCGAGACCCTACTCCAGCCGTGAGTTTCTGTACGCGCTGGGCAAACACCTCTGGCACGAAACCGGTGGTGACGGTATTCTGACCGCCGCGTATCGCGCCAACGTGCCCGTGTTCTGCCCCGCGATCGCAGATTCATCGATCGGAATGGGACTCTCGCAAGCACGGATGCAGGACCCCACTCGCGGTCACATCGACATCATCAGCGACATCACGGAGTCATCCAACCTCGTGATCCACCGACCGGTTACCGCCTCGATCGTTCTCGGCGGCGGCACCCCGAAGAACTTCATCAACCAAGCCAGCGTTCAGGCCGACTACTACAGCCCTGGGGCCGGCGGGCATCGCTACGCGATCCAGATCGTCGCCGACGTACCGCACTTCGGGGGAGCCTCGGGATCAACGCTGGCGGAGGCCCAGAGCTGGGGGAAGTTGTCGCCGGAAGCTCGGCACGTCACGGTTCACGCCGATGCAACCGTCGCGCTGCCCTTCCTTGCAACCGGACTCGCCGACAGCGCTTGCCAGACGCTCGACCAACGCCGCGGACCGCAGTTCGAGGTCGATGGTCCCCGCATGTCGGTCGACGGCAAGCGGTTTCCCGAGTCAGGCTTCGCCGTGTCGGACGACCAGTAGTCGTCCGCCCTTCAAGCTTCGCCAGAGCCCTCCGATCCCTGGTTAGAAGGCCTGAAGCAAAGGCTCACCGTGCAGATCTGAGCACGGCCGTTGTATGAAGTTACTCACGTTCATCCGCCAGCGCTCGTTCGCCCGCTACATCATCGTTGACGTGACGACGGCTGCGCGCAGCCTCGGCTGGCCGGTGCGCTGGCTCGATCTCGAGGGTACGCTGCACGCCAACGCCAACGCCGCGGACGAGACCAAGGCGCAGGTCATCGCCGACACCATGGTCGGCATTGAACGATTCAATCCCGATCTCGTGTTCTCGTACGGTCTCGAATACCTCGAGCCGGTGTTTGCGGATTACCTGGCCGGTGTGAACACACGGTTTCGCGAGATACTTCGTCGACCGGCGGTCTACTACCTCTGTGATTTCGGCGATCCCTTTGATCGTCATCCCCGCAACGTGCCGGCACATTATCTCGCACCGCTCCAAAGCTCTGATGGCCTTGTGCTCTGCTGGGACCGCAAAGCGACGTCGGCTCTCCACGCCGCAGGCGTCTCGAGAGCGACGCACTGGCCGCTGGCCTTCAGCTCGCACATGTTCCACGACCGGCCGGTACCCGAAAGCGACTCAGCGGATATGCACCCGATCGTCTTCGTCGGTGGCCCAACCGACGAGCGGATTCAGATGCTCGATCCCCTGCGGGACCTCGGCCTCGTCATCTACGGTTACGACCCGGCTGGCTGGCGCGCCAGCCCGTCTCTCGGTCGATGCTACGCGGGAGAGCTCCTCGACCGTGACAGTGTGCGCGCGGCGTATCAACGTGCGCGTATTAGCGTCAACGTCACGCGCCCGCACGGCCAATCAAGCCTCAACATGCGGGTCTTCGAGGCCATGGCGAGCGGCAGCCTTGTGCTCACCGACGAACGCAGCGATGCGAGCACCTACTTCACGGCTGGCGAAGAGATCGTGATATACCGGGACGCCGCGGATCTATACGACAAGGCCCGGTACTACCTCGCACACGAGCGAGAACGTGCCGCCATCGCGCAAGCCGGCATGCGGAAGGTGCATGCCCAACACACCTACGACGCTCGGCTGCGGGCGCTCAAGCCGATCCTTCGAGAGTTTCTTCGAGAGTCGCGAGCGTTACGCCGGATGCGCGAGTTCCTGTCACTGGATCCAACCAAGGCCCTGCGCTTCGCCGAGTACCTCGAGCTGGAGCAGATCGTGCGCGCGGACCACGAAGACCTCGCACTGTTGAGAGCCGAGGCCTGTCTTGCGCTCCGCGAGCCTCATCAGGCGCGGGAATTGATCGGCCGAACTCTCGAAACGAATCCCCACCATCTCGCGGCGACAGCTATGGATCGCCGCATCCGTCACGCAGCCTAGGGCGCGAAGACGGCAGGTTCCTGCTGTGTCACACAGTGCACGGCGCCCAATCCGAGCACGAGATCGGTGGCGTGGAGTCCGACGACCTCTCGATCCGGAAACGCCCGGCTCAGCCGGCCGAGAGCAATGCGATCATTCGGATCATTGAAGGTCGGAACCAAGACCCGCCGGTTGCCGATATAGAAATTCAGGTAGCTCGCGGGTAGCCGCTCACCCTCGAAATACAGCGGTCGAGGCATCGGCACGTTGACAACGGCCAACCTCCGCCCGGAGAGGTCGCGCGTCGCTCGCAGGCGCGCGGCGTTCTCTCGGAGGACCTGGTAGTTGGCGTCGGTTCGATCCGACTCCGTCGCGACTGCGACGGTGCCGGGCGACACGAACCGCGCGACGTCGTCGACATGACCGTGGGTGTCGTCGCCCGCAATACCACCCGCCAACCACACGACGCGGCGAACCCCCAGGTTGGCGGCGAAGATCTCCTCGAGATCGCTCTGTGTCGTGCCTGGATTGCGGGCCTGTATCGGACTCAGCAAACACTCCTCCGTCGTCAGCAACAGACCCTGCCCGTTGACGTCGATGCTGCCCCCTTCCAGAACGATCCGACGCCCCTGACGTTCACCATGACGAACGCTGAACCGCTGCAATCCGAGGCGGCTCGCGAGGCGGGCCGGCACGGCGTCGTCTTCTTTCCAGGCGCGGTACCGGGCCCACCCATTGAAGTGCCAGTCGGTAATCGCCACGGCCGGCCGCTGCGGATCCCGGCGAACGACGAAGATCGGTCCCGAATCGCGGATCCATGATCGGTTGGTCCGGACGCGGTAGGTGTCGACGGCCGACTGCGTCACGCCAACTCGCGTGAGCGCTCGCATGGCCCGCCGCTGGACCCGGGCATCCTGGAAAAGGATTGCCACCCGTTCGCCGTCCGCTAAGAGCCTGACGATCTCCGTGAAGCACCAGTCGATCGCCGACATCTTGACTTCCCAGTCGGCGCGGTTGTGGGGCCAGATCAGCCACGTTGCTCGGTGGGGCTCCCACTCGGCGGGCATGCGGAATCCGAGCGCCGCGGGTGACGCATCGCGTCGTGTGCGCGTCATCGAGACGCCGGATCACCGTCGACGGTCGAGTCGATGTATCGCTGTGTCATCTTCTCGTAGCTGTCGATACGTCGATCGCGAAGAAACGGCCAGCTGCGCCGCTGCTCCTCGAGCACCCCACGGTCGCATGCGACGACGAGCACGTCGTCGTTGGTGTCCGACGCATCGGCGAGCACCCGTCCCTGCGGGTCACACACGAACGACTGCCCCCAGAACTGCAGTCCGCCAGATGGGCCGGGCTCTTCGCCCACCCGATTCACCGCGGCCACGTACACGCCATTCGTGATGGCGTGGCCCCGCTGAACGGTCACCCAGGCATCGTGCTGAGTCGAGCCCACGGATCCGCGATCCTCGGCGAGCCATCCGATGGCGGTCGGGTAGCAGATCACTTCGGCGCCAGCGAGCGCGGTGAGCCGGGCCGCCTCCGGGTACCACTGATCCCAGCAGATCAACACACCAACCCGTGCGAACCGGGTTTCAAAAACACGATAGCCGAGGTCGCCCGGAGCAAAATAAAACTTCTCGTAGTACTGAGGATCGTCAGGAATGTGCATCTTCCGATAGACGCCCAAGAGCGTCCCATCGGCGTCGATGACCGCCGCGGAGTTGTGAAACAGTCCCGGAGCGCGGCGTTCAAAGACCGGCACAATGAGCGCAACTCCGAGCTCCGCTGACAGCGCCGCAAACCGGTCGGTCGACGGACCCGGGATCGTCTCGGCAAGGTCGAAGTTTCGGGCGTCTTCAACCTGACAGAAGTAGGGAGTTCGAAACAATTCCTGGAGGCAAATGATCTGCGCGCCGCGCTCGGCAGCCAGACGGACGCCAGCGATCGTCGATTGATCGTTGGTGGCTGAAGCCGGGTCGCAGCGGGTCTGCACGAGGCCGACCGTGAACGTCGCCTCGGTGTTCATGCTTGGGCGGGACGACCCCGTTATCCCTCACCCTGGCGCAGCGCGTCGGCCTGCACCTGGGCGTCAGGGAAATACACTGAGGTCGGAAATTCTTCGGTGACTCGCGTGAAGGCTGCCAACGCGTCGTCAGGCTGCCCGGCCGCTCGGTAGGCTTGCCCGAGCCTCATGAGGACCCCGTCGACGGGGACCATCGATTCCACAGTGCTCGTCTGCGTTTCTAGCAGGGCGATCGCGTCCGTGTGTCGACCCGCCATCAGGTGGGCCTCGGCGAGCCCTAGGCGACCCATTTGTCCGTAGAGCTCATCGCCCGCGATATCGACAACCCGCTGGTATTCGGACACCGCCTCGTCCGCGCGACCCAAGCTGGCCAGTGCAGCCGCGGCCTGGTAGCGCGCAGCGAGTCCCTGGGGGGTTTCTGGATATGCGTCAGCCGCCTCCTGAAGTCTTGGCAATGCCGCCGCCAACTTCGCCTGCCAGGTCGGATACGTCTCGCCGGACGTGCCCTCGGCCGGATCTTGTCCCGGCGGCACTACCTCGGCCTCAAGCACGGTCAACGCCTCAGCGAGGAGATCACCGGCACGTTGCCGTTGCGACTCTTGCCAGGCAGCGTAGCCTCCGGCCGCGACGACGCCCACAACCACCAGGGCAACCACGACGGCAACCGTCCGCCCGCGTTCGCTCAGCGAATCCTGCAGATCCGACAGGAACACCGCGAGGGCGTTCTCCTTCAGGTGATGACGCTCTTCTCTCCGCATGTCCTAAACCCACGATTCTAGCAGACCGCCGACGCGTCAACGATGCGACCCGTCCGCAGCGTCTGAACGCGTCCTCAACTGGCGCGCGTGGCAGGATTCGAACCTGCGGCCTACGGCTTAGGAGGCCGTTGCTCTATCCAGCTGAGCTACACGCGCTTAGTGGAAACGCTATTGTACCAGTGATTTAGACTCGGCACGGCGTTCCGCCTAGCTGTGCGCGTCGTCACCAGAGTCCGATCACCTTCCACCACAAACCGCCGACGATGAACCAGATGAGGATGTTGATCACACTCAACAGCCCTCCTAACCTCCACCATGCGCCCATCTCGAGGTAACCCGACCCGAAGAAGACTGGAGCCGGCCCCGTACCGTAATGCGTCAAGCCCGCGAACAGATTGCTGAAGAACGCAAAGACCAACGCCGCCAAGGTCGGCGGCGTGCCAGCGGCGATAGCAATCGTCAGAAACGCCGCATACATCGCCACGACGTGAGCCGTGTTACTCGCGAAGAAGTAGTGGCTGTAGAAGTAGACAACGCTGAGTATGAGGAAAGCGGGCACCCAGTCGATGCCCTCGACCATCCCGCCTACCGAAGCGGCAAACCACGGAACCAGCCCCAGCTCGTTGAGATAGTTCGCCATCATCACCAGGGTCGAAATCCAGACGAGCGTGTTCCAGGCGCCCGTCTCCTGCAGGATGTCGTCCCAGGTCAGCGTGCCACTGAGCAGCAACACGGCCAGGCCGACAAACGCGGCGGTGGTCCCAGTTCCGTCCAACCCCAGCCTCGCTCCGAAAATCCAGAGGACCAGCAGCAGAACAAATGTCGCAAGCATCATCCACTCGCTCCGCTTGAGCTCCCCCATCTCACGTAGCTGGTCTCGCGCGATCTGCCTGGCGCCAGGCGTTTCTCGCACATCCGGCGGGTACACTCGATACAGCACCCACGGCATCACCGTGAGGCTCACCAACCCAGGCACGATCGCCGCCAGAGCCCAGTCGCCCCACGTGATCGGTACGCCGGCGTCGGCGGCTAGCCTCACGATGATTGGATTGGCCGCCATTGCCGTCAGGAACATCGCACTCGTGATGATCGTGCCCTGATAGGCCGTCTTGATGAGGAAGGCGCCGATCCGACGCGCAGACTGGTCGTTCGGACGACTGTCGTACGACCGGGCAATCGAGCACACGATCGGAAAGATCACGCCACCCGCGCGAGCCGTGTTGCTGGGCATCGCGGGCGCGAGCGTCAGGTCCGCCGCGACCACGCTATAGGCCAAGCCAAGTGACGTCTGACCCACAGCAGCCATGAAGAGGTACGCGATCCGAGCTCCCAGCCCTGTCTTGATGAAGCCTCGCGAGATGAAGAACGCGATCACGATGAGCCATATGACCCGCTCACCGAAACCGCTCACGGACTGTTCGATTGTGAGGGTCCCGGTCAAGCTGGTCGCTGCGATCCCAAACATCGCGACCGCACCCATCGGGAACGGGCTTGAGATGATCCCGACAATCGTCGCGACAAAGATAGCGAACAGGTGCCAGGCACGGATATCGACGCCGTCAGGCTGGGGCGTGAACCACAGGACGACGCCGACGGCGAGCGTACCCGCCAGTCGCAGGAGCTTGGCTTGGTCCAAGGTTTCGACCTAGTAGCGGTCGCAGTCTATCAAAGCGCCCCCGAAGACGTATGATCAACGTCGAAGCGGAGGTCACATGAATCTGAATTGGGGTCGCACGATCGGGATCGCTGTCGGCTTGGCGCTCGTGGCAGCCACGACCACATCAGCACAGATTACGCGCCTAGACATCACGGTAGTGGAGTCACCTGCACTCGACGGCCGGCATTTCGGCAAAGCCGGAGCGTACGAGCGACTACGCGGGGTGGCTTATGGAGAGGTGGACCCCAGCGAGCCTCGCCACCAGGAGATCGTGAATCTCGCACATGCCCCACGCAACGAGGCTGGACGCGTCGAGTACAGCACGATTGTGGAGATCTACCGACCGATCGACATGACGCAGTGGAACCACAGCATCTATCACACCGTTCCTAATCGCGGGAGGATTGGAGCCATCGACGAGGCCCTACTCGAACGTGGTTTCGCTCTGGTCTGGGTTGGCTGGCAAGGGGACATTGGTCTGACCGATCGCAACGTCGTGGCTTCGCTCCCCATCGCAACGCTCCCGGACGGCTCCTCCATGACGGGTCGCGCACTCGAGGAGTTCATCTTTCTCGATGCCGCACGCGTGTCGCGCGGAACGCTCAACTACGGCGCGGCGTCGCTCGATCCCACCCAGGCGACGCTGACCGTTCGCCACACCCAGTCGGCTCCGCGGGTGACGCCGCCGGAACTCACGTGGAGGTACCTCGACCCGGCCGAAATTGAGATCACACGCCCGCCCGGTTTTGACGGTGGCGCCATCTACGAGTTTGTCTACCCAGCGAAAGACCCCATCGTCATGGGACTCGGATTCGCCGCCATGCGGGACTCGATCTCTTTTCTGCGGTACGCCGACGCTGACCGCCAGGGCAACCCGAACCCGCTCGCCTTTGATGGCCTGCCTGAGACCACGATGTCGTTGGGAGTATCCCAGAGTGGCCGCGTCCTCCGGGACTTCCTGTATCAGGGATTCAACGCCGACCTGCGAGATCGCGTGGTGTTCGATGGGCTGCACCCGAATATCGCTGGCTCGCGCAAGACGTTCACGAACTATCCGTTTAGTCAGCCCGGTCGCTTTCAGAGGCAGTACGCGGACCATGTCTATCCAGGCGACCAGTTCCCGTTCACCTATGCGGGTCTCACCGATACGATTAGTGGCCAGACCGATGGTCTACTGACGCGGTGTACGAACACCAACACGTGTCCGAAGATCATTCAGAGCGACGGTGAGGCCGAGCTCTGGCAGGCTCGGGCGTCGCTGGTGGTGACCGACCCGACCGGCCAGCATGTCGATCTCCCCGACAACGTCCGGGTTTACTTGATTGCTGGGACGAAACACGGTGGCGGCGGCGGTGTGCACGCTGCAACAACCGAGCGCGGGATGTGCCAGAACCTGGACAATCCACTGTCACTTGGTGACATCCGCCTTGCGCTGAGTCTCGTACTCTACGAGTGGATCGCCGAAGGTCGAGAGCCGCCACCCAGCCGTTTTCCGACCGTTGCGAACGGCGGTCTGGTGTCTCCCGACGACGTTGAGTTCCCAGGCATCCCGGGCGTCACCTACTCGGGCCTCTATAACCCGGTTCGGGTTACTGATCACACGACGATGCCCCCCAAACCGGGCGAAGCCTACGCGGTGCTGCTGCCGGCCGTGGATGAAGACGGCAACATGACAACCGGCGTCAGGCACCCGAACCTTGAAGCGCCGATCGGCACCCACACCGGCTGGAACCTTCGGCGAGCTGGTTTTGCTGAGGGCGCCCTCTGCGGCAGCGCCGGTTCGTTCATCCCGTTCGCCGTGAGCGCGGTCGACAAACAGGCTGCCGGCGATCCGCGCCGTTCGCTCGCCGAGCGGTACCCGAGTCACCAGGTCTACGTAGATGCGGTCGCCAAGGCGGCGACTCAGCTCGTGAAAGACCGGTTCCTTCTCGCTGCCGACGCCAAGAGAATCGTCAAACGCGCCCGCGCGAGCGGCATCGGAAAGCCGCACTAGCGACGATCGTGGCCGGGACGTGCGCGTAGTGAAGACCAGGCGCATGCGCGTGTACGCTGATGGTCTTCGCTGCCGCGCGACTGTATGCTACTGGCCGGCCTGACCCGAACCTCGTCGCATCAATGAACTGGAAAGAGACCCTCGCCAACGCGCTCGCCGAGAGCCAGGCGCGTGAGCTTACCGTCTACCTCCTCGGCAACGTGCCCGGGCTTCCGCCGATCGTGCAGTCGTTCCACATCTTCGGGATTGCCGTGGTGATGGGGTCGATCGTCATGATCAACCTGAGGTTTCTTGGCGTCGCCGTTCCCAGCCAGAACATCAGCGAGATGGTTCGTCGGCTCATGCCCTGGACGTGGTGGGCACTGCTGCTCAACGCCGCGACCGGTTCGGTGTTTGTCGTCGCTCGACCGCTCCGCTATTTCTACAATCCGATCTTCGGCTGGAAGTTCACGTTCCTTCTGCCCGCCATCGCGTTAGCCATCGTGGTGCACCGACTCAGCTTGAGTGAGCAGGGGTTCTGGGAACGGTCGCGCGGGCGGCAGGTTGCCGGGCGGCTCATTGCGGGCGTCTCGCTGGTTCTGTGGATTTCCGTCGTATTGGCCGGGCGTTGGATCGCCTACTCAGACTACCTCTACTACTATGAATGAGCCCTCGATGCCCTTCGTCGAGTTCTGGGAGTGGTTGCAGGGCCATCCGACGTCTCAGTACCTCGGGTTCACCGCGTGGTTTCCGTTTCTGGAGTCCATCCACGTCCTGGCGATCGGCCTTGTCGTCGGTTCGATCCTGATGGTCGACCTCAGGCTGCTCGGAGTGAGTGCGCTCAGCTATCCGGTCAGCCGTATGGTCCGGGAGCTCACACCGTGGACCTGGAGCGCCGTTTTCATCGCGATCGTGACCGGGTTCGGGATGTTCGTGACACGCGCAACCGCGTACGTCGAGAACCCAGCGTTTCAGCTGAAGCTGGTCTTCCTGCTCCTCGCCTTCCTCAACATGACGCTCTTTCAGTTCCGGACGTATCGCCGTGTGGACGCGTGGGACCGCTCCGCGACGATACCCACTCAGGCGAAACTCGCGGGCGCCACGTCGCTCGTCCTCTGGCTGGCGATCATCATCGCGGGGCGCTGGACGGGACACATCATCTAGACGGACGGTAGTGCCTGTTACGGCGCACCCGTGCTCTGCGCCGCGGCTCGCTCTTCGGCCCGAGCGCCACTGAGGATGCCGACGATTCCGTAGTTCCCCTCGTGGCACGAGTACTCGTAAATCGTATAGTCCGACAATCGTGGCATCGGACGAATCGCCGTCCACGCCTGGGAGTAGACCTCCGGATCCTCCACCGTGAACTGGTAGTCGAGCTCCTCGGCGCTCACGCGTGTGAAGCGCTCGACCGCACGTGTATTCGGCGACGATGGGAATCGCAGCTGTGTCTGAGCGCTGTAGCTCGCTGTCTCGACGACGAGCGTGTGGCCATCCCAATGCGCACGCGAGTCACCGTTCCATTGCCGGATGCCGTCGGGCAGGCGCGGGCGTCCGTCCAGAGGAATGATCCGAACATCGTGGATGTTCTCGACGAGGATGGCGATGTAGTCCTCGGTCTGCACGATGTGATACGTGTTGTTGTACCCGGTCGACAGCGGGGGGACGCCGTGGTAGGTAATGCACCGGTCCCAGTTCGTCAGGTCGAGCCACGAGTCTGCCGGGTGCTCGCCTCTGTACGATCGCTGAGCGGCCTGCTGCTGCCTTGCCGCCTCAGTCAGCGGAAGTCTCCCATTCGGGGGATCGACAATGAGTGATGTGCGAAGATCGGCGGAAACCCGGCCCCGATCGAACCAATGGACGTTGTAGCTGCCGACACTTCCGGGCTGAGCCGGACGTTCACGGAGCACCGATTCGTTTCGCTCTGCGGCCTCCTCCGGCGTGTAGAACTCCCGCTCTCCCATCGAGGCTGGTCGCTGCAGCGGCGTCAGGCTCGCGTAGGACCAGACCCCTTGCAGGTCTGGATCGCCCCACGGTGTTCGCGGCGGATCACCGGCAGATTGCGCGCTCGCATTCACGGCAATCAAAAAGACACATCCCATTAACAGCATCGATCGAACAGCGGACATCCTTTCCCCCCTGCGCGCTTGACGTTCCGCGCGCGTGCGTCACTCTCTGACGTCATTCTGAGTGAACCGCGAGTTCCTTGCAACAGCGTGGGCGGCCGGACGTCTGCTCGCCGAGACCCGCAGGACTTCTGGTTTAGCCGACCGGAACCTGGACCGCGCCCAAGACATGGCGGCTTTCCTGCTCCTGGAGAAACGCCACCAGTCGGAGGTTCGGGAAGTGCCAACCGGACTCGATGGCGAGGTCGACCTCTGCGGCGACATGGTCCGGGATTGGCGTGTCGAGCGTGTCGATCGACTTGAGATGTCTCACGACGGCAGCATGCCGAAGGCGTCGGCGTGCGTTCTCCCCGAGCTCCACGTCGGTCTCGAGCCCGTCTTCGGTCACCGCCACCCATAGGTCGACCCTGCCGCGAGGAGACGCCCTGGAGATCTTGGACACCTCGACGCGGACGCTAACGTGCGCGGTCGTCGTGCCTGGCCCTACTGTCATCGTGACCTCGGCCTTTGGCATTCTCGCGGCATGAGCGATCGCCTGCTCTGCGAGCATGCGTTGGCTGCCAACAAACTGCCGACGGCCGTCAACGACCATCTCTGGCGTGTAGAGCATCCGGGAACCGAGCGTGCTGTGGTAGCGGCGCTGTCGTTCGGTGAACACGCGTGAAGAGAAAGGATCCCGCCAGGCTCCGTTCCAGTAGGCAACGTGTTCACTTAGAGGGATGACCAACGCGCCAGGAACGAACTGCTCTTGGTCGAGCTCGATCAACAGCTCATCGGCTGGCGGACAACTAGAGCACCCCTGCGACGTGAAAAGCTCGACCAACACCGGAACTCGCGACGACACTGCGGCGCCACGAGGGATGGCGAGCGTCGCGACCCAAACCAGCGCAAGACCGCCAACCGCTGCGACGCCGACCACCAACCAGCGGTTCCTCTTCACTGCCTCTCCGGCACCCTATTCCTGTGCCTTGTTCGAACCGGTGAGCCGGGCAACGATCGCGGCTTCCCACAGCGTGAAGTACCGCGTGTGCCCGGCCTCAGCACCCGCCTCATCTCCGCCAACGCAGTCTTCGGATCCGGGAAGTGATGGAAGGCGAGACGGCACGTCACCAGGTCGATCGAGCCCGCCGCGAACGGCAGATGCTCGGCTTCCGCGTCGACGGCGCGCACGTTGTTCAGACCCCTCGCCGCCGCGCCGACACGAGTTTGGTGCAGCATCGGCTCCGTGAAATCGACAGCGATCACCTGGTCGACCCGACCGGCAAAGGCGAAGCCCGCGTGACCGGCTCCCGTCGCGACGTCGAGTACGGTCCACGATGGCTGCGGCTGCACTTCCGCGATCAGGACTTTCAGGCTGGCACCGCTCGCGTGGATCTCACTGGTGGCGTACTGGTCCGCGACCCCACCGAACTGAGCCCGCACCGTCGCCTTATGTGGATCGAACAACGCGGATGACATTACGCCGATCCTCGCTGAAGGTGGTGGGAAAGGCAACCGGCAGAACAGGTGGGACGAGCGTCTTCCCGGTACGGCTCACCCGCGGAGGCGGAGCGCGGAACTAGTGCAGCCGGAAGGTGACGTTGACCGTTACGAGAAAATGCGCCGGCGCGTCGTTGACCCGCAGGGGTGAGTAGCGCCATTGCATGACCGCGGCAATCGCCGCCTGGTCTAGCGCTCCGAGTGAACGGAGGATCGTCACGTTCTGCACGCGGCCTCGATCGTCGACTGTCGCTTCCACGACGACCGTCCCCTCGATTCGCGCCGCCACGGCATCAGGTGGATAGGTCGGCTCCACGCGGTGAACGAGCGCCGGTGTGGAGATCGCCCCTCCCACGCGCACGGGCTCGGCCCCTGGCTGAGACAAGCTGCTGCCCCACCCGACGCCGCCCTCGACCCCAAACCCTGAGCCGGAGCCCGAACCCCAGCCATCGCCGCCAAGCCCGTTGCTCACTTGCGGCGCCGCCGCCAGCCTGAGCTCAGGACGCTCCTCCGGTGGGAGCGTTGGGAGTTGCAGCGGAGCCTGCAGCGGGATCTGTCGCGGCTGGGTCGCCCTTACTTCCGGCGTCGCCGGCGGTGGCGGAGGTGGGGGTGCTGCCACCAGCATCGCAACCAGACGCGACGAATCGTCGGGATTCGGAAGAATGAACCGCTCGGACATCATGAAGAGCAGAAACCCAAGAGCGATCACCGACGCCTGCACAGCCGACGAGACGAGCGGAAGGCTCGACCGCTGACTGAAGGGCCGGCTTACCTGGCCTGCGGCCAGCGCGAACAACTGCGGAGCCACAGACAGCTGGCTCTCGGGTCGCGTCGTGACGACGGCATCTCGCCCTTTTCGACGGCGTCTATCGGGCGGCGTGTACGGAACGTGGGAGGCCGGAAACGCAATTCGACCTAGGTTGAGCCCATCCCCCATATTGGACGCTCGAAGTGCAAGAGCGCGGCCATGCGCGAGTGATCGCCATTGCACACGAATGCACTGCTAAAGAGCGCACTGGGCAGAAAAGTTGCCCTCTGAGAGGTGACAGTTCCGTAATCGTTTTCCGGGACGTGTAAGCGGGAAACCGGAGTCTGGAATATCATGGCGACGACGTAGCGAGACGTCGCGTATGCGTAGAAGCCTCCGCGCGCTGGCGCTGGTCGCGCTCAGCGTCACAGCCGCGTCCGCCCAGCCATCGTTCGGCGGATGGGGACGACCTGATCACCCGTACGACGGTCGACTAACCTTCGCGCGCCTGCGGTGGACGGCCGGCTCCTACGGCGCTCCCGTTGCCGGGAGAGGCATCAACTACTGGCTTCATGAGTTCCCGCGGGCCGAGCAGAATCTCATGGCCGTGGTGGACGACTTCACGCATATCAATGCGAAGATCGACGGCAGTCTTGTGCTGAGCCTCGATGATCCGGAGCTCTTCAAGCACCCGATTGTCACGATGTGGGAACCGGGCTTCTGGGTCATGACCGACGCCCAAGCCGGACGCCTACGGGCCTACCTGCTCAAGGGAGGCTTTGTGATCTTCAATGACTTCGAAGGCACCCAATGGCATAACTTCGAAGCGCAGATGAAGCGGGTCATCCCCGGGGCCCGATGGCTTCCCCTGGACCAGGCCCATCCCATCTTCCACACGTTCTTCAGCGTCGACGGGCTCGACACGCCGAATCCGATGCACCACCACCTGTACGGCCTTCGGCCTGAGTATTTCGGTCTCTTCGAAGGCAACGATCCTACGGCTCGGCTTATGGCGATCGCCAACTACAACACGAACCTCGGTGAGTACTGGCAGGCGGCTGGGTTAGGCTTCTTTCCGTTCGAGTCACTCAGCCGGGGTTTCAGGTTGGGCGTGAACTACATGATGTACGGGCTGACGCGCTAGGGGACTAGCGATCTTCGCCGCTCGACTGCTCGAGCTCACCGATTGCCTTTCCAACCCGCACGTACTCTTCGTAGCGTTCTTGGTAGCGCTGGAGCTTCTCTTGATCGATCTCGCGGAGCCGGGCCTCGGGCACGCGACCTCGTTCGTCGGTTACGTCGACACGTTCCGCTTCGACCTCACTGGCGAGTCGTTTGTATCTCAGGTCGTGCTCACGCTCCCAGGCCAGCCACTCCGTCGTCCACCGGGCGTGCGCACGCTCGATGAGAGCGGGCGGAAAGGGAAACGGACCCTGGCTCGCGGCGTCGAGTCGGGCAAAGGCCTCCGGAAAGAGCCGGCGCGTCGTTCGGGCAACGGCGGCCCAGGCCGGGAGGGTCCGTGGCTCGAGCTGAACGCGCTCGATGCTGGGCCCAAAGAGCGCGATCAGCTTGAGAGCGGTCGCATCGCGGTCGCGACGTCGCAGTTCCCACACGAGGAACGCCACGCCACCCGCCACGACCACGGCGACAACGACGAGTTCCAGTGTCATCGACGGAGTTGGCGCCTTCAGTACTGCAGGACGGCATGAACGCGCTCACCGTCGAGCTTCGCGCGGCCCTTGAGCCCAAGCAGCTCGATGAGGACGGCCACGCCGACGACCTCAGCTCTGCTCTGCTTCACCAACCCCACCGTCGCGTTGGCGGTGCCGCCGGTGGCGATTAGGTCGTCGACGATCAAGACCCGCTCGCCAGGCTGCACAGCGTCGTGGTGCATCTCGATTGAATCGACCCCGTATTCGAGCTCGTACGACTGGCTCACGGTCTCCGACGGGAGTTTGCCTGGCTTGCGGACCGGAACGAAGCCGGCGCCGAGACGGTCGGCGACCGCCGCACCAAAGATGAAACCCCGCGATTCGATTCCAACGACCACGTCGATGTTCGAATCCCGAAACGGATCGGCGACGGCCTCGACCGCTCGCCTGAACCCCGGTCCATCTTTTAAGAGGGTCGTGATGTCATAAAAGAGGATTCCGGGCTTTGGATAGTCGGGGACGTGTCGGATCAGGGTCTTCAGATCTTCCATCGCACTTGCCATGCTCCTCTGAGATCACGCGCGGATGCGAAAACCTGCTACGGATCCGGTCGGCAACCGCTCCTGGACCTCAACCTGCTCAACGCGCGAGAGCGGCGGCCCCGAGTGAAGCGCGCGCTCGAAGCGAGTCACCGCGTCTTGATCACCCTCGGCCACCACTTCTACGCACCCGTCGTCCAGGTTCCGCACGAAGCCCCCGAGGCCCTCCAGACGGGCGGTCTCCTCCGCGAAGAAACGGAAGCCAACCCCCTGGACCCGACCACGAACGAGAAACCGTCGAGCAACAATCACGGGGACGGTCTGACAGGAGCGCTGATTATAGCCGAGTGGTATCCTGCTCTGACTCGTGGTTCGAAAGATCGGCCCTATCGCCAGGATGCGCCGGCGGGTCACTACGGCGAGTGGGTGCGTACTTGTCGCTGTTGTTCTCGTCGTTGGAGCAACGATCGGCATCGGCCTCACGTCGCTGGTAGTTGGCCTGGTCATCGGCTTCATCGCCGTCGCCGACGACATCTTCATCAGGCCCGTTCTGGCGGTCGAGAGCGCGATCATCGTCCTCCCGGTGGCACCCCGCCTCCTGTTCTTCGGCGTGTGGTTGCTGTTGACCCTGGGCTCGGCCCTCCTGCTGCTCTATCTGCTCTCGCGAAAGCGGCCGACCGATCACATCGTGGTCGTGCTGACGGCGTGCCTTGGCTCTGTGCTGGTGTCAATCTCGCTGACAGCGTGGCTGATGTTGCCGTTGGTGAGAATTCCGTTCGCTGAGTTGGGACTGCCGTTCGTTCAGTAGAAAAGAAAACCCGCCCCGGCGTCGTATCGTTACCGGGGCGGGAGTGGGTTATGGGGGCGGGAACCGTGGTGCCTACCCAAGCTGCTCGAGCTCCGCTGTAACCTCTTCCGGCAGGCGAAGTTCGTTGGTCACGGAGAACGCATCAAACTGCCCAGCCAGGCTACGAGCGAGCACTCGATCCACCTCGCTTTGAACGACACCGGTCAGGGTCACGTGACCGCGGTTCACGACGATGTGAATCGGCGGATTCAGTCGCGCGGCATCGCCCCAAAACTGCGGGTTCGTGTAGATGGCACGCGCCACCAGGAACCGGAGTCTGTCGTCACGGGTAGATGCGGGCAGCAGTACGAGGTCGTTTGTCACGGACGAGACTCCCGCAAGCGCCGACACGCGCTTTTCGAGGTTCTTGCGCTTGTGGTCGCCGGTGACACTCCCCGTTAGCGTGACGGCACCCTCGTCGCCAATCGCGACGCTGACATCATCGAACACCGTGAAGAAGGGGTACTGGAGCACGGTCTTCTGGACCTGCGTAAAGAGATCGTACTTCGCTTGGTCTGCCGCACTCACCGCTGATGCCGCGAACGCGACCAGCGCTGAGACCAGCGCAACTCTCGTGATGCTGAGAACGCGTGAACTTGTAGAACGGGCTGACATGGGACGTCTCCTTTCCCTATCGAGCTCCGAGGAACGACTCATTCGATCCTCGTGTCCCTCTAGCCTTTGATAAGGCAACCCGCGTGCCAGACCGATCCATCGTAAAACCGCCGTAATACCGGTGCCTATTCGTAACTAGGCTGCGCGCGCTGTCCTCCGCAGAGGTCAGTCAGGCAGTGCAGGAGGGCGCCGGCAAAGGGTCAGTCCACAACCACGGGCGAGAGCAGCGCTCGCGGGTGCTGCGCACCCGAGCCAGGCCAGAAGAGAAACACTCCCATTGAGTACGACCCGGCGCTGAACGCCTCGGCCTCGAGCTCGACCACGAATGATCCGTCGGCATCAACCGAGGCCCAGTACCGAAGCGCATCCTCGCTGCCGCCGTTGTGCTTCCAGAATCGCACGAGCAGGGAATCGACCGGATGCTCTCTGTCGGTCACGTGCCCCGAGAGCCGCGTTCGCGTTCCGGAGCCGTATCGACTGGGCACGGCGGAGTCGAAGACCAGTCCCGGCCAGTCGCGCTGTCCAAAGACCGGATAGTCCACCGGTAGGGGCTGGACAATCGGGACATCCCCCCGCGGCATGATGTCGGTCTGAAGGTCGACGAGGTTATTCGTCAGCGCATCAAAAGGATGGGTACCCGTCGTAGCTCGACACGGCGGTGCGGTTCGGGTCAGCCAACCGCTGGGCGAAGAAGTTCCAATAGTCCATTTCGGTCTGCGACAGCAATCCCTCCGTCGAGACGATGACCGTCGCGCGACGCCACGTCGTCGGGCGGGGCGCCCGGCGCAGTCCATGATGGGCCACGATGCCGTCGATCGTGACCCGATTCGTCCGACCTGAAACGGCTTGGCCTGATGGGGGCAGTTGGCTCTCAAACTGGTTTTGATCGGCGAACACGAGAACATCCGGCACGGCGGCGGCGGGCACAAGGCCCATTCGATACATCTGCAGGGGATGAAATCGCAGCGACCCCGTCGTAGGTTCGATTTCGAAGCGGGTCGGCTCCACGTTTCTCACTCGGCGAGATCCCCTGAGCACCGCGCCGATCAAGGTCGCCCCGCGATACAGGAGGGGTGTGTGCGACGACGGGTGCCAACCGGCCCGGTCGATGCCGCCGAGCGTTGCCCAATCGAATCCGTCTCCCCACTGGTGCGCGATCTCGTGACTTGAGTTTTCGTTCGTCGCGAACTGCCCCTGCGCGTACAGCTCGACCGATTGCAGTCGCCCGGCGCTGCCGTATGCGTGCGCCTGGTCGAGCAACGGCTTTCCAATCCCCTCGACCTCATTCTTGACGTTGCGGTGAAATGCGCCGAACGATCCCAGTTGCGACCGCTGCGGAACGAAGGCAATGCTGTCGTAGGTGTCCGCGAAGTGTGCGAAGAAGTCGTGGGCCACCGTCGGGAGATCGAATGCGTACGTTCCGCCCAACACCCTGGAGTCACCGAAGCCCGGCATGACGAGATTGACCACATGGCTTGCATACTGGACGTTGGGAGCAATCTGGCGGACATGCGAGACAGGGAGCCCGGTTGAGCCGACGCGCAGATACAGCGGGCGGGTCTTTCGCGTCGCGACGAAGCCACCGTTCTCGGCCGACGGAACGACGACGCGACCCCACAAGACATAGGGCCTATCGAAACCGTACCGCTCGTACCGCTCGAAGGTCACGACCGGGTGGTCGCCCGCCAGCGCAAACTCGAACAGTCGGATCGACCCGGCGTGGTCGGGGCGGAGTATCGCGGGATCCTGTAGAAACGACAGCGGCTCACCGTCCGGGATGCCTCTTCCGGTTCCGCTCAAGCCCCGGCGCGACATCCGCCCGGCATCCACCTCGCAGAGCGAAGCCTGGCCGGCCATCTTGAAAGGAGGAAGGTCGCGATGACCGACGCGCTCGACCTTGTGCGTCTGCGCCGAGACAGGTGCCACGAAACACACGAGCGCGACAACGACGAAGACGATGGTCGGGCTGACTCGCACAGGTGGCTCTCTGGCTGGGGGGTTGCCACCCTAACGAGCAACGGTCGTTCCTTCCGTAAGATGCTGAAAACACGGCTTCTTGTTCGAGGCGGGTCGTAGAAGTCCTTCGCCAGCCGGACAACGCACGGGCTATCCGCGGACATCCGATCCGGCCAAGACTCTCAGAAGTTTTCAGGAAGGAAGTGGTCGGGGCGAGAGGATTTAAACCTCCGACCCCTCGGTCCCGAACCGAGTCGCCTAGACAGCAGCATCTGATCCGGTGCGTAGGGACGGAACGTCGTCGACATCAGGTCCTTTCCTCCTCGGCTCGCCTACAATTGTCGCACCGTTTCTGCGGCGCAGACTCCTAGGGGAGGAGTTCCGCCCGTAGGATGCGGGACCGGGGTGTGGCAGATGGTGTTCAAGGCCCACATGAACGCCTGCTGCGTCGCGGCACGCTCTACCCTGACATACCGCTCGAGGTAGAGGCTGGCGAGCTGGTGCAACGTCATCTCTTGCCGCGGGGAAGGCTGGCCAAAACGCCCTTCGCGAATCGCGATTCGAAGCTTGTCGGCTGCTTCTTCGGCTTCACTCCGGCTGTCAAGATGGCGGCCGACGTGACGATCTAACGAGAATCGATGGTCTGTGTCGCGCCATTTGAACGCGAAGTGGTGCTTCCGCTATCAACTGTTGGCGAGAAGAGCTTAAGCTCCAATCATGCATGCACTTACAGTCGATTGTAGCGCTGACGGCTTCTCTCATTGCGAAAATCTGGCGTAAACGCCTAGGCTAGGAGTCTGCGCCGCAGGAGGTGCGGCGGCGTGAAATGGGTCGTCGGCCCATGCTGTGCGTCATTGTGCCGGAGCGACTTCGGCGGTCGGCCGACGAGGGAACTCCTCGGCGAAGGGCGAAGCAGATAGCAAGATTCGGCCTTGAGGGGCCGCCTGGCCCGCCACCGAGCCCGAGGCGCGCCGATCGGTCGTCGTTGCGAGCCTCATTCCCCGCGTGTTACGCCGCCATCAGGGCGTGCAGGCGCGTGGTGTTCAACGCCCGGCACACCAAGTCCCACTCGCCCTGCACCTTCGCCAGCCCCCGCAGGCTGAAGCGTCGGAATCCCAGCACGTGCGTGATCCAGCCGTTGGGAGCCTCCGACAGCCACTTGCGTTCTGCCTACGCCGCACGGCCCGCCGGCCTCGACAGCTTCTCGGCCATGCGACTCGTCGCGGGATACTTCTCCGGGTCGCGGGGCCTGGCCGCCTTCCCCTCCCGGCCCAAGGACACATACCCGTCGATGCCTCGCGTTTCCAGGTCCGCCAAGTCCCGCTCGTTGCTGTAGCCGGCGTCCGCCAGCACCGTCTCCGGCTGCTCGCCGACCGTCTCCGCCAGCGCGTCGAGCAGCGCCGGCACACCACCCTGGTCGCTCGCGTTCGCCGTCACCTCCGTCGCCGCCACCAACTGGTGCGCACCATCGACCGCCACCTGCGCGTTGTAGCACTGCTGGAACCCGTCGTTGCTCGTCTTCATGATCCCGCTCTCCGGGTCCGTGAAGTTGCTCTGCGCCTTCGCGTCCGGCTCGCCATACGACCGCGTGTAGGGCGGCCCGCCCTTCGGGTTCCGGTCTTGGTCCGGCTGCCGACCGCGGGCGTCGTCCGCTGCCCGCTGCTGCGCCTCCAACCGCGACTTCGCCGCCCGGGTCGCCGCCAGACGGTCTTCCCGGCGGCGCAACTCCGCCGGCAACGCGTCGCCCCGCACGTCCGCCCCCAACCGCGCGTCCTCGGCCGCGTCGGCCGCGCCAGCCGCCGCCAGCCGCGCCTCAATCTCCCCCCGCAGCCGCCGCTCCTCCTTGGCCATCCGCCCGTAGCTCATCGCCTTCCGTTTGCTCGCGTTCGCCCGCACCTTCGTGCCGTCAATCGACAGCTTCCCGACGCGCGCCAGACCCCATGCCCGCGCCAGCCGACCCACCGCTACAAACAGCTCCTTGAAGTCCGACAAGTGCCGCCGCCGGAACTCGCACAGCGTCCGATGTTGCGGGAAGTTGCCCGCCCCCAGAACCCGGAACGCCCCGTCCTCTTCCAGCTTCCGCGCGATCCCGCGCGCCGAGAACACCCCCGTCGCATACGCATACAGCAGCACCTTCACCATCATCCGCGGTGCAGAGGGCGCGTTGCGCCGACCGTCCCCCGCATACGGCGCGTAGAACGCCGTCAAATCCACACCGTCCCCCAGGTCGCTGACGTGGTGCGCCAAGTGGCCCTCCGGCAACCACGCCCGCAGGTCCGCCGGCAACAGCAGCATCTGATCCGGTGCGTAGGGACGGAACGTCGTCGACATCAGGTCCTTTCCTCCTCGGCTCGCCTACAATTGTCGCACCGTTTCTGCGGCGCAGACTCCTAGTAGGTGACGATCCCGATTAGTAAGTATCCCCCGGCAAAGCCGGGGGCTTTAGTTGTGAGCCGCTCAAAGCGGCAGGACGTGGCCGCTACGCGCCACTTGAGCCACCCTACGGGTGGCTTGCTCTCATCCAACCGGAGCTGCTCTTGCCGTCGGTCTTCCTGTTCCTGCGCCCGGATATACGCGCGAATCGCTCGCTCATCCCGACCCAGCGTGGACACGAAGTAGCCTCGAGCCCAGAAGTGCTGCCCGACAAAACTGCGCGACCGCCCGGCAAACTCCCGAGCGATGCAGATCGCGCTCTTGCCCTTGATGTACCCGATCACCTGCGCCACCGAGTACTTCGGCGGAATCGACACCATCATATGTACGTGATCGGCCAACAGATGCCCTTCCTCCACGTCGCTTTCCCGCTGCCGGGCCAACTCCCGCAGCACCTGTCCCAGATGCCGGCGCAGCGACCCGTAGATCGCCTTCTTCCGATACTTCGGGATGAACACCACGTGATACTGACATGCCCACTTCGAGTGATTTAGACTGCGATAGTTCGTCATGGGGACTCCCCTTTCGTGATGCGTAGCGGCTCACGTGGGGGAGTTTCCCCATTCCAATCCCGGAACTGTCAAACTCTGGGTGCCGCCCCGGCAAAGCCGGGGGGTCTCTCACGCTGACTAGACATCCAATTGCGTGAGGTGGATATGACGTCGCGGATACCCAACCGGCCGGTACATGTCGTTGCGAGCACTCTTCTGGGAGCGCTCCTCCTGGCGGCTTCGCCTGCGGAGTCGCAGGCTCGGTGGCCGCAGTTTCGTGGTCCGGCGGGTGGGGTGGCCGCTGACGATCCGGCGCTCCCAGAACGCTGGGGCCCCGGGGAGAACGTCGTGTGGACCCTGGATATGCCGGGCCGGTCTTGGAGCTCTCCGATCGTGTGGGACGACCACGTCTTCGTGCTTGCGGTCGCTCGAGTTGACGGTGGAGATGCCGGCGTGAAGCCGGTCGAGCGCTATCGCGCACGGTCTCTCGGCGGGTCCATGAGCAACGCAGATGTCGAGGAGGCGTCGGGACCGATGCGCTGGGTCCTCTACGACGTAGATTTCGAGACCGGTACCACCCGATGGCAAACCACCCTCCATACCGGCGTGCCAACGGGGAGCGTCCACCTGAAGAGCTCCTTCGCGGCGGAGACGCCGGTGACCGACGGGCAGAGAGTCTACGTCGTGCTGGGTGATCTTGGTGTGTTCGCGGTTGATTTCGAGGGCACGCTTGAGTGGTCGGTGCCCTTGGAGTGGCAGCCCCGCCGCGGATGGGGCCCCGCGGCCTCCCCGGTCGTCCACGGTGGCCGGCTCTTCGTTCTCAACGACAACGAGGCACAGTCGTATATCGCTGCGTATGACACCACGACCGGCGCGGAGCTGTGGCGCTCAAGCCGTGACGAGCCGTCGAACTGGGCCACGCCCTACATCTGGCAGAACGCCGTGCGCACCGAAGTCGTCACCGCCGGAACTCGTGGGGTCCGCTCGTACTCGCTCGACGGCGCCCTCCTCTGGCAGCTCACCGGCATGTCGTCTCTCGTGATTCCGACGCCCCTCGCCGAGGACGGCCTCCTGTACATCAACTCGGGGTACGTGGCGGATTCGAATCGTCCTGTGTACGCGGTTCGGCCGGGGGCCAGCGGGGATATCACGCTGAGTGAGGGCAGCGCGAGCAACGATTACATCGTCTGGTCTGATCCGCAACTCGGGTCGTACAACCCGTCCTCTCTGGTGTACGGCGACTACTACTACACCCTGCTCGACCGGGGCATTCTGCTGTGCCGCGATGCGAGAACCGGACGCGAGATCTACCCCAGGCAACGAATCTCTGCTGGCGCCCTCTTTACCGCATCGCCCTGGGCCTACAACGGAAAGATCTTCGCGCTGAGTGAAGATGGCGATACCTACGTCATCAAGGCGGGACCCGATTTCGAGGTGCTCGGCCGCAACTCCCTCAACGAGATGGCTCTTGCAACCCCGGCAATCGCCAATGGAAGCCTGATTCTGCGAGGGGCATCCCACCTCTATCGGATCGGGCGCCGGTAGGTACGGTGCCCGGAGGGCCGATTCTAGCGGCGGTCGTCGGAATCCACGGCCTGGATGTTGAGCTTCCGGGCACCCGCTAGGATTCCGTACAGTCCGACATTTCCCTCGTGGCACGCGTACTCGAAGAGCGGACCGTCGGTGCGCCGGAACGGCATGGTCGCCGTCCACGGCCGCGTGAAGGAGTTCGGGTCGTCGACGGTGAATTCGTACACGACGGTGTCGGGATCGACACGACGGAAGCGCTCCACGAGATAGGTGCCGGCGGTCGTACCGCCCAGGCTGGTCTCCCGAAGGAAGTTTCGCGTCTCGACGACGAGGGTCTCACCTTCCCAGCGCCCACGTGACGTTCCAGCGTATTGAGGCAGCCCCCCGTGCGATCGCCCGTCCAGCGGAATGATCCGGGCGTTGTGCACCATTTCGTTGACGATCGCAACGTAGCCGGGCGCCTGAAGGATGTGCACGTTGTTGTTGTACGAACCGGGCTTCATCGGCGGACCCGAATTGAAGCCCATCAGACAACGATCGGCGAGACTCCGATCCGTGTAGGAGTCGCCGAACCCGTTGCGCAGGTTTAGGTGTCGGATCCCCGCCTGGCGGTTGTACTGTTTGCGGTAGGGGACGCGGCCATCTGGCGGGTCGACGACGAGGGAGGTTCGCTTGTCCTTGGTCAGCTCGATCCCGCGTTCGTACCAGAACTCGTTGTACGAGAGCACCCCACCCTCTGATCGAGACTGGTAACCGGCACTGGGTTGACCCGACTCCGGGTCAAAGAGGTCGCGATTGAGTCGCCGCCGTTCCGATGCCTCGAAGGTCGCTGCCTCTTCGTCGGAGAGCGTGGTCTTGTCCTCGAGCGCGGCCGGCCTACTCAGGGGGGTTAGGGTGCGAAAGGTGAAGATACCCGAGATGTCAGGATCACCGTGCGGGGTGCGCATGGTCGGGGAGTCGGCTGCCCTGGCGCCTTCGCCCTGCGCCAATGCGGTCCCACCCAAAAGGGCGCTGGACGCAAGCAATACGATCGTTGCAACCAACCATCTAGACTTCATCGAACACCTCCAGAGCCGGCAAATCGCGTGTCTGTCCACTGCAGGCCAAACGGTATGCTCGCCCATTTCTCGTCCAGCTGACAAGTAAGCCGGGGCCTCAACTTGAACCGCGGGCGTCGTGCTAGGCCTCGGCTTGACCCTGCTCCGCGGGCGCTGCAGCGAGGGAGACCGCGTCCGAAGCGACCGGGGCGTCGGGCACCGACCAGCCCGCCCCCCAGGACGGCAGCAACTCGGGTGGAGACCTTGTTTCGGATGGCACGAGGAGCAACCCCCATCGGCGGGCGGCTTCGCCCAACGACGGGCTGCTGGTCCAACGCACCAAGGGTCCGGCCAGTAAGAGACCCAAGAAGATTGGCGTCAGCCACAAGAAGAACGTGGGACTGACATACAGGGTAAGACCCGCCCACGCAACGCCGACCGCGGTCGTGCCCGCAGTTCGGCGCCAGGCGTCGTGCCACGCGACCGCGCTTCCGGCTCTTGCCTGCGCGTCCCACTTGATGTCGTGCCCGCTCAGAACACTCAGCACGAAACGGGTGTGATACATCATCATGAGCGGCGCCACCAGCACGGCCAGGACCATTTCCAGCAGGCTACTCACCATTAATCGTACGCCCCCGCCGAACGATCGCCGGTCGCGTGCCAGCGCCAGGCTGAGGGCCAACAGTTTCGGCAAGAGAAGCAGGCCGCCGGTCACACCCAGCAAGGGCAGGAACGTTCGCTGGGTTATCCATGGGAGCGCTTGTAAATCGAGCCAGATGGGATAGCCCGTCCCGAGGTATGGGTAGGCGGTGACTTGGGGCAGGATCACATACGCGGTACTGGCCAGGAGCATGAGAAGCCACAGCGCCGACGATATGTAGCCCATCGCACCGTGGAGGAAATGCACGCGGCTCATCCAGTGCAGGCCCCGCATGGACAACAGCCGCAAGTGCTGTAGGCTCCCTTGGCTCCATCGGCGGTCGCGCTTCGCGTAGTCGAGGATGTTGCCCGGCACTTCTTCGAAACTGCCACCTATGTGGGGCAGGAGGTAGACGTGCCACCCGCCCCTTCGTAGCAAGGCGGCCTCAACGAAGTCGTGGCTCAGGATCGCCCCTCCGAGCGGTGGGCGCCCCGGCAAGACCGGAAGCTGACACAAGGCCGAGAACGCCGAGAGACGAATAATGGCGTTGTGGCCCCAGTAATTCGCGGCATCGGTTTGCCAGAAGCTCTGGCCAGTCGCCAGGACGGGACTATAGAGCTCTGCGGCGAACTGCAGCAGACGACCGAAGAGCGTCGCTCGTCGAGCCGGAATCGGAACCGTCTGAATCAGGCCCGCTCGCGGGTTGGCTTCCATGGCCCGCGCTAGTTTGACCAGCGTCGACCCGGTCATGATGCTGTCTGCGTCGAGCACAACCATGAAGTCGTAGCCGCCACCCCAACGATGGCAGAAGTCGTCGATGTTCCCCGCCTTTCGACCGATGTTTCTTGGGCGACGTCGATAGCGAACGCAATCATCGCGGTCGGCTTGCCGCCGCAATGCGTCCACCGACGCTTCTTCGGCCTTTGCAATCGCCGCATCGGTCGTGTCACTCAGCATGAACAGGTCAAATCGGTCACCGCACTCCGTTCGAGCCAGCGAACGGAGCATCGCGGAGAGACCGTTCACGGTCATGGCCGGATCCTCGTTGTGAACCGGCATGACCAGCGCGGTTCGGCTGCTGACCGGACCATCCGCGTCCGACGCTTCCGCGGAGCCCACCAGCGACAGCGGGTCACGCCCGAGTGTCATCAGGGTGAACCCGATGGTCGCGTTCCAGAACGCCATCGAGATCCAGGCGAAGGTCACCGCGAACAGGCCGATGATGAGAACCTCGAGCGCGGTGACACCGTTGGACAGCACGATGTCGAGCATCATGGCGACGCCAATGAAGGTCGTGGCCGCCACCGGCCCGAAGAAGAGCCAAGGCCGGAGGCGCGCAAGCGGCAGTCGGATGGTGCTCACCGCGGATGCCACGTGTAGCTCCAAGTTTCGGTCACCCGCCGACCGTCGGCCTCCAGGTAGAGGCGCAGGTCTGAAGACCCCGTGCCCGGAGGGGCGAGTTGAAACGCAGCCCGCCATCCCTCGTTGTTTGGCAACGGTTGGATCGTCAGATCCGACGTGCTCCCGGCCGATGCGTCGACGACTGCCGCTGGTGCAACTCCCAGATGCGGCAAATCACCCCCAACGAAGTCGACGACGATCCTGCATGGGCTCTCAGCGTCACCAGGCGCAACGCGCGTGAGATCGTCGAGACCGACCCGCGTTCGTGCCACGTATCCGACCGTTTGTGTGGGTTGATGTCCGTCGAACGTGACTAATCGATAGCGAAAGGCCCGCTCATTGCCGGCGTCGAGCCCACCTTCCGGAACCCAGTAGATCGCGACGTTGTCGGCGAACTCGTTGCGGGTCTCGAAGGTGAGAAGCTCGACGCGCCCACTTCCCCACCCGGGGTCCTCCACTTCGGCCCATTCGCTTGGACGGCGTTCGTAGGCAGCTTCGAGGTCGAGGTAGTTCACAAACGAGCGGTCTCGTTGGAACAGACCAAACCCGTTGGGAGATCCACGGCTCAGAGACATCACGTGCGTGCCCGGACCGTTGTTGAGCGGCCGCCAGATCCATTCGCCGCTCGCGGCGTGGACCATCGCGCCATCCGAGTCGTGAACCTGGCTACGGAAATCGTCGAAATACGGCTTCCGGTTCTCGCCGTAGAGAAACATGCTGCTCATCGGCGCAATGCCCAGCTTCTCGATATCGCGGCGCGCGATAATCCGAGCGTCAACTTCCAATGTGGTATTGGCGCCAGGGTGAAGCTCGAAGCGATAGGCACCGGTGACCGACGGGCTATCGAGCAGAGCATACATGGCCAGGGTCGTCGCAGTTGGTTCGGGTTGAACAAGCCAGAACTCACGAAAGTCAGGGAACTCCTCAGCCTTCTGCAGGCCGACGTCCACGGCGAGACCTCGCGACGAGAGCCCGTATACGTGTCCGGGTCCCACAAGCCTGAAGTACGAGGCTCCGAGAAACACGACCACCTCGTCCTTGATGGTGGCGTCGTTGAGCGGGTAGTGTACCCGGAATCCGGCGTACCCGAGCTCGGGCGAGACCATCGCGGCGACGGGCGCAGCGGGGCCCTCGTAGTGAAAGAGGCCTGTGTCGAAGGCGAGCTCGGAGGTCTTGGCGTCGCGCACGAGATGAATGCGCACCGGTTCGTCGTAGATGTAGCCGGGATGGAATAGTTGGATCTCGAATCGTGCCTCGTCGCGCCACAGCGCGGCCTCAGGCCGAAACCTGATCGCCCGGTACTGATCGTAGTCAAGATTCGTCAAGTTGTACGGTAGGGTGGCCTCCGCGGGGGCGTAGCTCGATCCGGCCAGGCGCCGCGCTCGTTCTGTCACGTACTGGAACAGGGCCCGATCGGACGCCACCCCCGGCTCGAGGACCGGTGCATCGTCGGTCAACGGAGACGACGGCGAGGGCGTCGGTCCCCGGGAGTCACACGCAGCGGCGACAATCGGAACCAGCAACGCGAGCGCGACAGCACGAAGCAGCGTCATGAGAGTGGTACTTCCAGCGGGGACTATGAGTCTGCTTATGGCCCTCTCTCTTGTCAATGTCCTCCTGCTGGCATCTGTCTGGCTCAACGCCGGCGCCATCGGTCCGGCCTTTCTATCTCTCGAGACACTGCTGCTCGTCGGTGTGTTTGCCTTGCTGCCTCAAAGCCGATGGAGTCGGGTCATCGCGACCATCACTGCTTGCGCCATCGTGCTGCTGGTTGCCGCCGCCACGGCTGATGCGGCGGTCAGGCAAATCCTGGCCCGTCCCCTCAATCTCTACCTCGATGTGCATCTGCTCGACTCGGTCGTCAACCTTCTCACCGGAGCCCTCGGCCCAGCGATGGGCCTCCTGGTTGCGGCCACGACGGCAGTGGTTGGGGGACTCTTGATCTGGCTCCTGGCCTTTGTGCTGTATCGCGTTGGCACTCGTGCCGCGGGGCTGAGGGTCAAGGTGCCTGGGCTGGTGTTGGTCATCAGCTTCGCGGTGATCGTCGGCCTGCGTGCCACCCGCACCGACATGCCGAGCCTCGCACGCCATACCGCACTCCCGGCGGTTACCGTGGCGACCGATCAGACCAGACATCTGACCCGGATGCTGCGGGAGCGTGAGGTGTTTCTGTCGGAGCTGGCGTTGCAGCCGCCCAGTTATGCAGACCTCCCCGGCCTGCTGGGTCGCCTGGGTGGGCGCGATGTCGTGTTGGCATTCATCGAGTCCTACGGCATGTCGGCGCTCGAGGATCCTCGCTACGCCCCGATCCTTCGCCCACGGCTGGACGAGCTGGAGGATCGGATGGCGACGGCTCGGCTGCACTTGACGAGCGGGAGCCTCATCGCCCCCACTCAAGGCGGACAGTCGTGGTTCTCCCATGCCTCTCTGCTGAGCGGCACGTGGCTCGACAACCAACTGCGCTATGACCTGCTGATCGCAAGCGGCCGTGAGACCCTGATCGACGATTTCAGGCGCGCCGGATACCGGACCGTGGCGTTGATGCCCGCCATCACGATGGCCTGGCCCGAGGGCGACCGGCTCGGCTACGACCAGGTTCTCGCCCATAAGGACATCGACTACTCGGGACCGCCGTTGAACTGGGTCACCATGCCCGATCAATTCACCTGGTCCTTTCTGGAGCACAGCGTCCGAATTCAGAACGGCACGGACCGGCGACCGGTGTTTGCCGAGATCAGCCTGATCAGCAGCCACGCGCCGTGGACGCCGATCCTGCCAGTGATCGATGATTGGGACACCGTTCGAGACGGATCGATCTTCGCGTCGTGGGAGAATGCCGGCGAGCGACCGGCGGACTTGTGGCGCGACACAGAGCGGGTGCGTGAACACTTCGCGCTCTCGGTTGACTACGCCGTCGCCGCGATGACCGCCTACGCCGAGCGGTTCTTGGACGGAGATACGCTGCTCATCGTGCTCGGTGATCACCAGCCGGCCCCGCTCATTACGGGGGACGACGCCAGTCGAGCCGTGCCTGTGCATGTGATAAGCGGGGATCCGACGCTGGTAGGGCCGTTTGCGGAGTGGGGATTCCAGCCCGGGGCGTTTCCCGACCCGGCTCAGACCGTACGCAGGATGGACAAGTTCCGCGATTGGTTCGTGCGCACCTTTAGCAGTCCGGGCGTCCACGCGATTCCTGTCGTGCCGTCCAGAAGCGACTCGCCATGAGCGAAGCAGCCGCCACACATGCCCCGGGACCCGAAGGATACGGCACCGTTGCGCGACTGTTTCATTGGGGCTTCGTCATCATGGTGCTGGTCCAGATTCCCGTGGGCATCGCGATGACCAGTGAGACATGGCCGGCGTACGGCGATGCGCTCTTCGTGCTGCACAAGGGACTCGGCAGCGTCTTCCTCGTCCTCGTGATGCTGAGAGTGCTCTGGAGAGTGACTCATCCGGTGCCGGCGCTTCTTCCACATATGCCGGCGCTCCAACGGCGGATTGCGGCGGTCGTGCACGGACTGCTCTATCTGCTCCTTTTGGTCATGGCGATCAGCGGCTATGTCCGCACCGTCGGTGACAATTTCCCGATTGAGCTTCTCGACGCGCTCGGTGTCCCCCCATTGGTCTCCGACATTCCGGACGTGGCTCGGATGATGCGAGCGGTGCACAAGTTCTGCGCGTTTGCGCTGACCGCCCTTATCGCAGCTCATGTCGGCGCCGTGGTGCATTCCACCTTGATCGAGCGACAAGCCGCCTTGTCGCGAATCTGGCCTCCGTTCCGGCCCTCGCGCGGTCGCTGACGCCGACGACGACGACGATGTCCCTACTCCAGTGGCAGTCACTGACCACCGACGATGTTCGACAACTCGCGAGTCGGGATCCGGTCGTCATTCTGCCCGTAGCTGCGGTCGAACAGCACGGTGCACACCTCCCACTCTCAACCGATATCGACATTGCGATGGGTCTCATCGATTGCGCGGGTCAACGACTGCCCCACGACGTTCCCGCAGTCGTGTTGCCGGCCCAGGTTGTTGGCGCCTCTCAGGAGCACTCGCGGTTTGACGGCACGCTGAGTCTCCCTTCGTCCGAGCTGTCAGACCTCATCGTGGCCCTCGGTAGCTCCGTCGGCCGCAGTGGCATCCGGCGCCTCGTGCTGTGCAACACCCACGGCGGCAATCTTGGGGCGATCGATGCCGCCGCACTCATCCTTCGTGACCGGTTTGCTCAACTTGTCGTCAAGGTGAACTACTTCCTTTCCGAGCCTCCGACCGACGTCCCGTGGCCTGCGTCTGAATGGCGCCACGGCCTGCACGGCGGTGCGCTGGAAACAGCCATGATGCTGCACCTGCACCCCGACCGCGTCCGAAGTGGAGAGATGCGCGAGGCCCCCTCTCTTCAACAGGACCTCGAGCGGTCTTTGAGACGAGTGGGCCCTGAAGTGGCTGGAGCATCGTTCGCCTGGCTGGCGGGCGATCTCAGCCCAACTGGCGTAGTGGGAGACGCGACCCTTGCGACGGCGGCGATCGGCGCACGCCTCGTCGAGTACTACGGCGGAATTCTGTTTGAGGCGATTCAGGACGCGAGAGAATTCCCGCTCGAGCGTCTGGTCTAGTCCGACAACGCAGCCGGCTACTTCCCGGGCACGGCCCCCGAAAGCATGTCGCTGAGCCAGTGACCGGCTCGCTGGACCTTGGCCCGCACGTAGCGCACGTTGTGCGGGTTGAGCGTCCCGTAGAGCGGCTGCCGGTCGATCACCTCAATACCAGCTTCGCGGAGCGCTCTGACCTTCTCCGGGTTGTTCGTCAGGAGCTGCACTCGTGCCACTTTGAGGTGACGCAGCATCGCAACCGCCGCATCGTAGCGGCGCTCGTCGGCGCCGAATCCAAGCGTGCAATCGGCATCCACCGTATCCAAACCGCGCTGCTGCAACGAGTACGCGCGGAGCTTGTTGCTGAAGCCGATTCCCCGCCCCTCCTGCGATAGGTAGAGCAGCACCCCGCCACCTCGAGCCGCGAACACCCGCAAGCTGCCGCGGAGCTGTTCCCCGCAATCGCAGCGCAGGCTGCCGAAAAGGTCGCCCGTCAGGCACGCTGAGTGAATCCGCACCGGAACGGGATCGGGCCACTGTTCGCGGTCGCCGGTTAGAATGGCGACGTGCTCCAGCATCCCGCTGCCTTCCCGAAACGACACGAACTGCGCGTCTTCGGCGTCCACAAGCGGAACGGGCCCCTCAGTCACGTGCGTAACTTCAAGCGGTCCGTTGAGCGCCAGCCCCGCGATATCACTCGTGCCGACGCTCAGCACATCCCCGTTGGCGATCATGGCGTCAACCTCGGCGTCGGACGCCGCCACCTCAACCGCAACGACCGCCGGAAGCAACCGGGCGAGCCGGGCGATTCTCAGTCCGCCTGCCTCCGCATCCGTCGCTCGGCGCGCATCTCGTGCCGGGACCAACGTGCTTGACGCCGAGCACGCGAGTTCGAGGATCTGCGAGGGGTCCGTCTCCTCGGGCAGGCGCACGCTGATATCGGTCGGGCCGTGTCCTTGGTGGGATAATCCCAGCGTGCGGGCGCGGTGACCGGTGACCGTGAGGCTCACGTCGGCAACACCGACCCGCCGCAACAGCTCCAGGGTTTCTGAGGTCAGCCCCTCTGCTGCGGCGAGCAGCGCCCTGGTCGGCCCAGAATCGTCTGTGACGCAAACTGGCCGACCACGCTGCAGATCGAACAACCCGCGCTCTGCGTGGTACATGCTAGTGTCGCTGATGTTCACAAACCCAGGGGAAAGCCACCGTGACCGCTGGAATCGATGAACGCACGGCCTGGGACCTCGTTCGCGCGGCCCCGCGCGGCCCTCGGCCAGACGGCGCCCCTGTTCGCGTCACACATCATCCCAGGCCGGATGTCTGGTTGCAAGTCGAAGCCTCGGGCCGCTGGTCCGCAGCACCCTCCCCCAGCGACGCGGCACGCGACATCTTCGATATCTATCTTCCGATTCAGACGGGTTCGGTGCTGACAATTGGCCAGATAGGCCAGAGTCTCGACGGCCGGATCGCGACCGAAACGGGCCACTCCCACTACGTCACCGGAGAGGCTGACATCCGCCGACTCCATCGAGTTCGGGCACTCGTCGATGCGGTCATCATCGGAGCTGGAACCGTCGCCGCCGACAATCCGAGGCTGACCGTCCGCGAGGTCTCCGGTGACAACCCGGTTCGTGTCGTCATCGACCCGAGCGGTCAGTTGGACCGCTCACGACACGTGTTCGCCGATGGGGCCGTGCGCACGATCGAGGTTCGGCAGCTCGACTCCGGCGCGCCGGCTACCCCAGTTGCTCGAGGCAACGTCCTCTTCATGCCGGTGACCGATCAGGGTACTATCGACCCAGCCAACTTGGTCGCCGAGCTGCGGAGTCGAGGTCTCACTCGGATTCTGGTAGAGGGTGGGGGCGTCACCGTATCGCGGTTTCTTCAGGCAGGAGCTCTCGATCGGCTTCACCTCACTGTGGCCCCGCTGCTGATCGGTTCTGGACGTCCATCGCTGACGCTGCATCCGATCGCGTCGTTGACCGATGCGCTCCGTCCTCCGCATCGGATTTTTCACCTTGGGAGTGACGTTCTCTTCGATCTCGATCTCCAGGCGGGGGCACCCACGAGATCCCAGGCCAGTATCAGTCCGCCCGGAAGCGTCGACAGCAGGACGAGCAAGCCGTAAGTCACCGAGATGACGATGCCATCTTCTGACGTGAGCCCGACGGCAGACCAAATCATCGCGGCCCCGGCCTCACGGACTCCCCATCCGGCAACCGTGACCGGAATCAACATGGTCACCAGGACGGGTGCCACGAGGGGCAGGAGTCGGATGAGAGGGGTCTCGATCCCCACCGCCCTCGCCCCCAGCACGTATATCGCGACATATGTCGTGACCACAAAGACGGAGCTCAGCATCTGCCGAGAGAACGCCGACCTCGAGAACAACGCGTCCCGCGATTCGTTCCAGAGCGTGCCCCAGATGGACGCCCCTCGGGTTCGCCGACCGCGCGCCCAGCGAATGCCCAGCCCGAGAATGGCGATGATGGCCAGGCTCGCAAGCCCGACGATCGCCAGTGGGACGCCGTGCGTGGCCGCGAGCACGAGCAGCGACCCAATCGCTACCAGCGTCATCACGACCTGGCCTGATGCCCGCTCGATGACGACCGCGCGAACCGCCGGGCCAACGAGTGCCGGCGTGTCCGCCTGCCGCCGCGCGTGACGCCATGCTCGGGCCACGTCGCCCGTCACGCCGCCAGGTGTCATCTGTGTGACAAAGGTGGCGAGATAGTACTCCCGAAGCGCTTCGGGGAACGGCAGCTCAATCCCCAGGATTCTCGCGGTGTAGCGCCAGCGCCACGCGGAAACCGCAAACTGCATCGCCGAGATGCCAAGCGCCATCGCGACCAAGTCGGGTCGCATTTCCCCGAGGCGCGCGAACATCGCGTCCACCTCGAATGCCCATGCCAAGTAGAGCAACAGCGCGACGCTGGTTGTCAGCCGTAGCGCGAACGCCAAGAAGCGGCCCCGCAGTAAGTATCCCCCGGCAAAGCCGGGGGCTTTAGTTGTGAGCCGCTCAAAGCGGCAGGACGTGGCCGCTACGCGCCACTTGAGCCACCCTACGGGTGGCTGCTCTCATCCAACCGGAGCTGCTCTTGCCGTCGGTCTTCCTGTTCCTGCGCCCGGATATACGCGCGAATCGCTCGCTCATCCCGACCCAGCGTGGACACGAAGTAGCCTCGAGCCCAGAAGTGCTGCCCGACAAAACTGCGCGACCGCCCGGCAAACTCCCGAGCGATGTAGATCGCGCTCTTGCCCTTGATGTACCCGATCACCTGCGCCACCGAGTACTTCGGCGGAATCGACACCATCATGTGGACGTGATCGGCCAACAGATGCCCTTCCTCCACGTCGCTTTCCCGCTGCCGGGCCAACTCCCGCAGCACCCCTCCGAGATGCCGGCGCACCGACCCGTAGATCGCCTTCTTCCGATACTTCGGGATGAACACCACGTGATACTGACATGCCCACTTCGAGTGATTTAGAACTGCGATAGTTCGTCATGGGGACTCCCCTTTCGTGATGCGTAGCGGCTCACGTGGGGGAGTTTCCCCATTCCAATCCCGGAACTGTCAAACTCTAGGTGCCTCCCCGGCAAAGCCGGGGGGTCTCTCACGCTGACTAGTTGGTCTCCCTCGCGAGCCCCCGCGGCATGGCCAATCACCGTCCGGCGGAGTCGCCCTCGTCCACGGTCAGGGCGTGCACCGCGTCGCCGAAGGCGCGAGCGGCGGTGTCCCACCGAGGCAGCGTCTTCGCGTGCCGCCGCCCGGCGTCGCCAAGTCGACAGAGGGTCGATGGGTCATCGAGCACGCTGCCGATCGCCCCGGCCAGCGCCGCGTCATCGTCCGGAGGGACCAAGATCGCCGCGTCGGCAGGAACCGTGAACGGAATGGCTCCGCCAGTCGTGCTGATGATGGGAAGTCCGCGCGCCAACGCCTCGGTCAGCGCCATCCCGAAGCCCTCGAAGAACGACGGCAAGACGAACACCGTGCTGACGTCGTAGAGCGCGTTGAGCGGACCGCTCTCGCACTCCCCCGGGAAGTCAAACCGATTGGACAGCCCGAGGTCGCGGACGAGGCGTCTGACCGCATCGGCATACGAGGGCGCCCGGGTCAGGCTGCCGGCACAGACGCACCGCCAGTCGGTCGCGCGCAGGCTCGCCAAGGCCTTAACGAGGATCTCTTGCCCCTTCCGAGGCGTGACCGACCCCACGCAGAGTAGCTGCGGTGCCGCCCCGGCGGGCACACCCCGCGCGAGCGGCGCCGGGTCCACGCCTGGTGGGACAGCACGGATCCGGTCGGCGGCTACGCCGAAACGCGCAAGACGCTCCGCGGTAAAAGCGCTCGTGACAATGACCCCTCGGCACGCGGCAAGCGCCTGCCGTTCGAGACCTTCGAAGCGAACCTGCACCTCGGTGTCGAGGCCGGTTTCATCGGCGAGCGCGTGATGTACGAGCGCCACTAGCCGAAGCCGACGCGCGTGCTCAGCGACCACATCAGGGAGGCCGCCCATCGCGAGGCCATCCAGAACGGCTCGCGTACCCGCCGGAAGCGCGGCGAGCGCGTCGTGGAGGCTAGAGGTCGCCCGTTCGTCCGCGTTCGGAAACCGGCCCTCCAACTCGTTCACGATCACCCGCCAACCGAGGTCTCTGAGGCCGCTCGTGATCTGAGCGTCGTAGATGAACCCTCCGGTCCGCTGGCTAATTGCCCCGGGAACCACGACATGCAGACACGGCGGTTTCACATCCGACCCTTATAACTCCCCCACGCGATGTGCGACTCGCGCAGCGTGATCTCGATCTCCGCGACACCCTGCGCGTTAGCTCCCAGCTTCCCGTCACGAATAGCCGAAGCCAGCCGCTCGAAGATCTCTCGTGCCAGGAACTCCGTGGTTGTGTTCTTTCCGGCAAAGGCCGGTTCCGTGTCCAGGTTTCGGTAGTTCATCCCTGCCAACTCCGCCTTGAGCTGCTCACTCGCGCGGCCGATATCGACCACCAGTCCATCGGCATCGAGCTCTTCGCGAAAGAAGGTCGCGTCGACCACGTAAGTGGCGCCGTGGAGGCGCTGAGCCGGACCAAACGCCTCTCCCCGCAGGCTGTGAGCGATCATGACGTGGTCGCGGACAGTTAGGCTGTACACGATGACCTACTCCTTCCCGTGCCTTTCACGGCTGAACATATCGAATGCAGTGACACAACGTCTCGCCGGGCTCTCGGCTCAATCGGTCGAGTACATCCGGTAAGTCGTCAAAATCACTAACGCCGCTGACCAACACCGAGAGGGCGTCGTCCTTAAGCAGTTCCAACGCCAGACCCAGCCGACGTGTCCGATCCCACCGCGGCGCCCGCTCGGGTGGCACCGTCCCAACCTGGCTGCTCTTTATGGCGAGGCGCGCCGGATGGAAGCGCTCTCCGAGCGGCAGGGCAACCGATCGACTGCCGAACCAACTCAGCTCGACGACGACGCCTTCTTGTCCGGCGATTTCGAGCGCCGCTCGCAGTCCCTCCGGCTGACCGCTCGCGTGGAAGACAACATCACACCCTTCCACGTCGGCCGTGTCTTCCCGTAGATCCAGTCCCAAGCTGTCGGCGACCCGGCGCCGCGCGGGATTCGGATCGACAAGGACGACCGAGGCGCCCGGCAGCTGATGACACAGCCACGCGACCAGCAGTCCAACGACGCCCCCACCGACAACCGCCAGCCGGTCACCGACCGTGGCCCGTCCATCCCAGACCGCGTTTATCGCAGTCTCCATGTTGGCGGCCAGCACCGCTCGGTCGGACGGAACATCCTCAGGCACCACTACCACGGCTGCTGCCGGAACGTGGTACACATCCTGATGCGGGTATAGGCAGAATACGGTCCTACCCACCAGCGCATCGCTTCCCGCCTCGACTCGTCCGACGCTCATATAGCCGTACTTCACCGGAGCTGGAAACTGGCCCTCTTGAAACGGTGCTCGCATCGCCCGATACTGCGACGGTGGTACCTCGCCACGGAACACGAGAGACTCCGTGCCCCGACTGATGCCGGACCACAGCGTTCGCACGAGCACTTCGTCGTCCTGCCGCTCGTCCAAGGTCGCGCTCAGGATGCGGCCCCGGCCTGGCTCGTCAATCCAGAATTGCCGGGATGAGAGGGCGGCTGTCACAAAGATGTCCTTTTGGGGAGATCATGGGCTACGGTGACGGACCATAACTCATGATCCCGGCCGCTCACAACACGCCACGCCAGGGTCTGGCGACGCTGCGCGCCATGGCCGTCGACCTGCTCGCCGGCGCCGTTCTGCTGGTCGGGGTGACCATAACCACCCGTTGGTTCTTGGACTTACCCCTGACCTACGTGATCGCCACGGTGGGCTTGTACGGGGCCGTCGCGATAGTGCTGGCGGCAGCAAGCCCTCGGCTTTTTCGAGATTCTGGGATGGGAGCAGCAAATCGGGTCACCCTCGCCCGCGCCAGCCTCATATTGCCCTTGGCATCGCTCGCGTGGCACCCCGAAGCCCTGACGCCCGTCGGGGGGTGGTGGATTATCGGGCTGGGGACCGCGGCAATGGTCCTCGACGCGGTCGACGGCTGGGTTGCACGTCGGACTCATTCCGCGACCGAGTTCGGTGCACGTTTCGACATGGAGTTGGACACGCTGCTGATGTGTATTCTGGCCCTGCTCGTCTGGAGGAGCGCCAAGGTGGGCTCGTGGGTCGTTCTTCTGGGCTTGATGCGGTACATGTTCGTGCTGGCGGGCTACGCCTGGAATTGGCTTCGAGCTGACCTGCCGCCGAGCCTGCGGCGCAAGACCGCATGTGTGATTCAAGGCGTTGCGCTGCTCGTGTGCTTGGGACCGATCATCCCCAGTCCGATGGCGGTGCTCGCCGCAACCCTCGGTCTTGCGACGGTCAGCTACTCCTTCGCCGTTGATGTTCGATGGCTGTACCTCCATGCCGCGAACCGATCGACCACACAATCGTAAGGCCGCCCACACGTTCGACAACCTCCTCCCGCCGACCCCGCCTCGACCGTCGATTGTCCGCCCATCGTTGCCCAACGTTTCGTCCTCGCGAGCGGCGTGCGGATTGCACAGACGAAGGGTGCCTCCCCGGCGCCCCGCGGCCGGTAGCCGCGGTGTGAAAGGCGAGTGGATATGAGTTCGGTGTGTGTTGGATGCGGATGCCGCCGTTCAGGATCGCGGACCTGGCTCAAGAACCTGTGCCCGGTCTGTCAGGCCGAAGGTGCCAATGGCACGACCGGTGAGCGGGCCGCCAGAACGCCCCTGTCGCGTCGCTTGAAAGCGCTCAACGAGACCCTCGATCGCCATTCGAGCAAGCCCGCGGCCTACTGGTCCGAACGCTAGACAGGTGCGATTGCGCCACGGTCTGCCGGCGGCCGCAGGCTGGAGTCGTGACCCGATTCGTTCGATATAACCCTACGAGAATAGCGCCTACTGTGCAGAACCGATCAGCCTTCCATTGGTTGCGACCGGAGTGGGTCAGCTTCCTGACCCCCGAACGGTTCGTCGTGTGCCTGCTCTTCTTGCTGATCTGGGTGCTTGCGGCCCTGATGCACCCCCAGAGCGACACCTGGTGGCAGCTGAGGGCCGGGCAGGACTTCTGGCGTGAAGGCACCGTCTCGCTGGTCGAGCGCTACTCACACACCGTCAACGGTGGGTTCTGGATGAATCACGAGTGGCTGACCCACGCCGTCTTCTACGGCGTGTATTCAATTGGCGGGCTGCCGTTGTTGACCGCGATGGCCGCCACCGTCTGTACCGCCGCTATTGCCGTGACTTGGTCGCTGATGAGCGGTCCCGCGATGGTCCGTCTCGGACTCATCGCCCTCTCGGTGCTGACATTTGCGCGCGGATGGTCGCCGCGACCGTACATCTTCACCCTGCTCCTTCTTGGCCTTACGGCGAAGTTGCTTCTCTCGAACCGGTCGTGGTGGCTCCCGTTGGTCTTTGTTGTCTGGGCCAACCTGCATGGCGGCTTCACCATGGGCATTGCTCTCGTCGGCGCGTCGGTGGTCGCCGCCGTACCCGACGGAAAGACAGCCGTACTGCGCCGGCTGGCTCTGCTGGGGTGCTGTCTCATGGCCACGCTCATCACGCCGCTCGGCTGGAGCTTCTACGCTGAACTGCCTGCGTCGCTGGCCCGTTTGAAGGCCTATCAAGTTTCTGAGTGGCAGTCCCCCACGCTTGCGAACCCCTCGCTCCACGCGTTCTGGCTTGCCGTACCGGTCCTCGTGGTCGCGACCGCTCGTCGTTGGAGGGAGATCCTCGCCAAAGCCGACGATCGACTCCTGGTGGTGGCTGCGTTCGTGTTCCTCCCGTTCGCGCTCAGCTATGTCCGCAGCGTCACGCCGTTTCTAGTGCTGGCACTCCCGGCGCTTTCGCGCGTCCTTCCCATGGCGTTGCCCGAGCGCACGGCAGAAGCGTCCACCGGCGGACGTCTGTACGCTGGGGCGCTCGGAGCCGCGGTCATTGCGGCTCTGGCTGTCGTGGGAACGGCGTGGGCAGCACCCTGGAAGAGCCTGCAGTGGGAGCCGCTCCCGCACGATGCGATGGGCGCTATCAACGCCTGCGAGGGTCGCCTCTACAACAGCTACAACGACGGCGGGTACCTGATCTGGTTCATGCCCGACCGTCAGGTCTTCCTCGACAGTCGCCAAGACCCCTATCCGATCGACCTAGTCAGCGTGAGAGACCCCCCGGCTTTGCCGGGGAGGCACCCAGAGTTTGACAGTTCCGGGATTGGAATGGGGAAACTCCCCCACGTGAGCCGCTACGCATCACGAAAGGGGAGTCCCCATGACGAACTATCGCAGTTCTAAATCACTCGAAGTGGGCATGTCAGTATCACGTGGTGTTCATCCCGAAGTATCGGAAGAAGGCGATCTACGGGTCGGTGCGCCGGCATCTCGGAGGGGTGCTGCGGGAGTTGGCCCGGCAGCGGGAAAGCGACGTGGAGGAAGGGCATCTGTTGGCCGATCACGTCCACATGATGGTGTCGATTCCGCCGAAGTACTCGGTGGCGCAGGTGATCGGGTACATCAAGGGCAAGAGCGCGATCTACATCGCTCGGGAGTTTGCCGGGCGGTCGCGCAGTTTTGTCGGGCAGCACTTCTGGGCTCGAGGCTACTTCGTGTCCACGCTGGGTCGGGATGAGCGAGCGATTCGCGCGTATATCCGGGCGCAGGAACAGGAAGACCGACGGCAAGAGCAGCTCCGGTTGGATGAGAGCAGCCACCCGTAGGGTGGCTCAAGTGGCGCGTAGCGGCCACGTCCTGCCGCTTTGAGCGGCTCACAACTAAAGCCCCCGGCTTTGCCGGGGGATACTTACTCATGCGCGATATCAACGCCAGACATCACGGCGAATACACGGAGACCTTCGAGCGGTACCAGATCCGCTGCGCCCTCGTCAGACCCGACGATCACGTGCTCGCCGAGCGTCTCGAAGACGACGGCTGGCTCGCTCGCTACCGCGACGACGCCTGGATCGTGTTCGAAGCGGACGACGGTCGAGGATAGCGATGGCTGCCGTCCGGCAGAAGTGCTAGGATGGCTTGCGTCCCGGGCTCGCGTTCGTAACCCAAGACCGGCGGCCGCTCGGTTCGCTCTGTGCCAGAAGTTGGATTCCTGCGCGACCTGCTCCTCCTGGTAGGTCTCGCCATCCCGATCGTTGCGCTGGCCCACCGCGTCAGTGCTCCCCCCCTTGTCGGGTTCTTAATCGCCGGTGTGCTCGTCGGGCCGTCCGGACTAGGGCTTATCGCCGAATCCGAGAATATCGAGAACCTGTCCGAACTTGGCGTGGCGCTCCTCCTCTTCGCCGTCGGGCTCGAGCTCTCATTGACTCACGTGAAGCAATGGGCACGCTCGGTGTTCGTCGGCGGGAGTGTTCAAGTAACCGGCATGATCGCCATCGTGACCGCCGTGGCCGCCGCGTTCGGCGTGCCCCTGAACCACGCGATCTTCTACGGGGCGCTCGCAGCGATGTCATCCACGGCCGTCGTGACGAAGGCCTACGCGGACCGAGCCGAGCTGGATACGCCGCATGGCCGATCGGTACTTTCCATCTTGCTCTTTCAAGACCTGTGCATTCTGCCGCTGATGCTGCTGTTGCCCTTGCTCGCGGTAGTCCCCGGCGATGCCCCGGTCGGGGCGCTTGCGTCCCTGGGTCGAGGGCTGGCGATGATGACGGCGCTCGTCGTCGGCGGTCGCATCTTGGTTCGATGGACGCTCGACCGGGTCGTGCTGTTCAAGGACCGAGAGCTGTTCACCCTGTGCGTCGGTTTCTTCGGTATCGGAGCCGCGGTCGTCACGTCGGCGGCCGGCTTTTCCTTGGCGATCGGGGCGTTTGTCGCCGGCCTCATCATTTCGGAGTCGGAATACGGGCTCCAGGCTCTGTCCGACGTCGTGCCGTTTCGTTCGGTCTTCAGCGGGATCTTCTTCACCTCCATTGGGATGCTGCTGGACATTGCCGTCGTATTCGAGAGGCCCTTCCTTTTGCTCGCGCTGATGGGCTTCCTGCTTCTCGCGAAGGTCGCATGGACGTCGGTGGGCGTCATGATGGGCGGCGGGCGTTTCCCAACAGCGCTCTTGAGCGGCCTTAGTCTCGCCCAGATCGGAGAGTTTTCATTCCTACTGGCCGCCGTCGGGGTGCCGCTCAACCTGTTTCGGGAAACCGATTACCAGCTCTTCTTGAGCATTGCGGTTGTCTCAATGATGGTCACGCCCTTTCTCATACACGCGGCCCGACCAATCGTCGAGTGGGTGGAAGACCAGCTCGGTCATACGCCGTGTCTTCACGGGATGTCTAAAGACGACGCCGCCAAGGACCACACGATCGTCGTCGGCTACGGGCTCTCGGGCCGGTATTTGGCGCGCGTCCTGAAAGCGGCCGGCATCGAGTGTCTCGTGGTTGAGCAGAACCCGGAGCTCGTCACTCGGGCCCGCGATGATGGAATGCCGGTGGTTTTCGGCGACGGGACCCAACACCCGGTGCTCGCGCACGTCCGTATCGAACAGGCTCGCGTCATCATTTTTGCCATCGCCTCACCGGCCGATGAGCGTCGCGGTGTGGCGATAGCCCGCGAGCTGAATCCGAGTGTTCGCATTGTCGTGCGTACCCGCTATGTCCGGGCAATCGACGATCTCATGTCACTCGGGGCGACCGAGGTGGTCGTGGAGGAGTTCGAGGCTTCGCTGGAGCTCTTTGCCAAGGCGCTCGAAAGCTACGAGATCCCAATCAATCGGATTTGGCAGGAGCTCCAGTCGGTCAGAGCCGAGCATTACGGCTTGCTCCGAGGCAAGGCCGAGCCAGACCTTCGCCTGGACACCCTGAAGCATCTCGGTATTCACGACGCCCTCGAGTTGGTGGAGGTCGAACCGGGTAGTAGGGCTGTCGGCGAGACGGCATCCACCCTCGGCCTTCGACGCCAGACCAGCGCCGTGCAGATCGCGGTGGTACGAGACGGCCGGCCAATTTACGAACGGCAACCGGATTTCCAGTATCGCCTCGGCGACACCGTCGTCCTCGTCGGGGACCGGAAGAGCCTGGCCGACGCCATCCCCTACTATCAGGCGCCGGAACGAGCCCCCACCCGTGCCGGCGATGGTTGACATCTCGCCGAGGCCGATGACACGATGCACGCGCTGCAGGTTCACTCCAGTTCATGACAGATTTCACCGTTCGATCGGACGCCGTCGACGTCACGAAGCTCATGGAGGAGATCCGAGCCCGGCTGCAGGAGAAGCGCGGAGTCGACTACACCGAGGCCGAGATTCGCGAACTCGCATCGGTAACGTTGGCTCGCTTCCTCGATCCGAAGCACGTTCGGTCGGATCTTCTTGAGCACTATCGGAGACTGAAACCGGATACTCCTCCGGAATCTCCACCCGAGTACTTCGACTTCAGCGAGGAGGTGCTCTACGCGTCATCCCCGGGCGCGCGCAACCGCATGATCGCCGCGTGCCGGCGACTCGCACGCCCGTTAATCAGACTCTTCTTCAACTCGAGGGTGGTCTTTGACCTCCTCGAACGGCAGGCCCAGATCAATGACTATCACGCTCGGATGCTCGCCCGACGCGGCGAGGATTTGGCGCTTCGCTACGAGCTCTTCCACAACCTGGTCGTTGAAACGACGCGACTCGCGATCGAAACCCAGAACCAGAGAATGCGGATCGAATCGCTGGAGGGACGCCTCGATTTCGATGAGCACCGAGCGCAGGCGCTTGAGGGCGTTGTTCAGTACCGGCCAGGTGCGACGGTACCTCTCGGCGAAGACGATCACGCTGGCGGCCAAGACCCGTCCGCTGAAGCCGACGCCCTCCGGCGCCGCCGCGCCCGAAGTCGTAGACGGCGATGACGCCTATCGGCGCCGCCAGACCAAGAAGTCGAGCCCTACGTGCGCGAGCACGCGATACGAGTAGTCGTAGTCCTTCTCAACCCGGTGCATACGCGCAGAACCCTCAACTTCGACGCCATCTGCTGAGTAGAAACGTTTCGTGAGTCCGAGCTCGCCGTAGTGTCGCGTGCTTCTGAAGATAGTGCCGTCTTCTCTCAGCGAGCCGTAGTTCTCGTCGCCTTCCGCCTTGAGCCAGTCGCACGCCCCCCAGAAGATGAAATGCCCCCGCCATCCATCCTTCTCTCCCGACAGACGGGCGAACACGCCATGTCCATGTCCCGCATCGCGAAGGTCATCCCGCCTTGGGACATGTCGCGAGAACATCGCGTAGCCTTCGATTATCGTGCGATCGAAGAAGGGCAAAGCCGGCTCGAACACCAGTCCCGGACCCGCCGCCCAGCTGTCGCTGACGGGCCCACTGGCAAAGAGCTGGCCGCCCTCGTGCACGACGTGAACCTGATACGCCAGTGAGATGGCCGAGTCGGCTCCAAGCGGCACGCGCCCGTTCAACCCGACGTCGAACCGCTCGCGGTGATCGGCCGTATTGAGGTCCTGCCAATTGATCCACCAGTCTTGGCGGAATCCTGGATAGTTCGCGGTCCATTGCAGACCCGCTTCGTAAGGCCGTGTAAAGGCCAGCGTTTCGGTCTGCAGCGGTGGCAGAAGGCCGTGAGGCCCCGTCCGATCGAGACCGAGGTCCTTGAGGCGCTCGTTCGTATCGAGGGTACCGAAGATGAAGTTCTGATGATCGCTCCGCAGCCGCAACGCGAAGATCGGCCGGACCTTCTCCGCGAATTCCTCGGACCCGAAACGGTGATTCACAAACACACCGCCGGAGAAGGTCACTGTCTCGTTCAGCTCGACATCGAGAGCCACGGTGGTGGCGGCTCCAAGCAGCGTTTCGCCGTCTCGGAACGGATTGAAGAACTCCGTATTGTCGCCGTAGAGCGTCGTGTTGGTCCGAAGCCGCACCCGCTCCTGCGCGGAAACAGACTGGGCGCCGAGATGGACAAGGCACACGCTGATGACCACCGCCCGAAGAGCGCTACACGGCATGGGAGCCGGCATTATACCCATCGGGCGCACAGGACCCACCTCGAGGTCACTCGCGTCTTGGAGTGCGGTATGCTCGTGGAACATGCGCACCGCGCTGGCGATCGGCCTCGGAGTTTGGGGATGGTTCGCCGTTCCGTCTGCACAGGAGCCGGTACCCTCCCAAGCCCAAATCGACGTCGCCGCGCTTCGCTCCCAGGCGGAATTGGGGGATCCCCAGAGTCAGTGGCGACTCGGTTCCCTATACGAATTCGCCGTGGGTGACGTCGCCCAAGACTTCGCCGAAGCCGCGCAGTGGTACCGCCGCGCCGCTGATCAGGGCTACGTGCCAGCGCAAATCACCCTCGCCGGCATGTATCTCGAGGGCCGTGGTGTCTCTCAAGATACCGCGCAAGCGGTTCGCTGGCTCCACCTCGCGGCAGACCAGGGAGACTCGGTCGCGCAGGCGATCTTCGGGGGGCTCTACGCGGAAGGCCGCGGCGTTCCACAAGACGATGCGGAGGCGGTACGCTGGTATCGCTTGGCGGCGGACCAGGGTGAACCTACGGCGCAGTACAGCCTGGCCGGGCTATACGCACAGGGTCGAGGCGTCGCGAGGGACGATGCAGAGTCCATCCGCTGGCTTCGTCTCTCAGCGGATCAAGGGTACGTGCTCGCGCAGCGAAGCCTCGGGCTCATGTACCGCGAGGGCCGCGGCGTGCCGCGAGATGAGACCGAGGCGATGCATTGGCTGCGCCTTGCCGCGGATCAAGGTGATGAAGTTGCGCGAGCGAGTCTCGAAGGAGAGGCGCCCAACGCCCCTGACACTCCCCTAGACGAAGCCGAGGTGTTTCGACGCATCCGCACGGCTGCCGCGCAGGGAAACCCAGCGGCGCAAAGGCTGCTCGCGATCAGGTACACAGAAGGCCGCGGCGTCGAGACGGACCCGGTAGAGGCCGTGCGTTGGTTTCGGCTCGCGGGCGATCAGGGCGATGTTCTCGCGCAGCTCAGCCTCGGCTACATGTACCTTGGTGACCAAGGTATCCCCGGAGACCCCGCCGAAGCCGCTCGCTGGTATCGATTGGCCGCGGATCAAGGGAACGCCCTCGCCCAGACGAGCCTCGCCACGATGTACGCCGACGGCCGGGGCGTCGCGCAGAACGACGCGGAGGCGGCTCGGTGGCACCGGCTTGCGGCCGAGCAGGGTAACGCGGTCGCGCAGACGAATCTCGGAGTTCTGTACCGCGACGGCCGTGGTGTCGTCCAGGACGACGCGGAGGCGGTTCGGTGGTATCGGCTGGCGGCCGACCAGGGCAACCCCTTCGCACAGTTCAGTCTTGGGGGCATGTACTTCGACGGGCGCGGCGTCCCACAAGACGATACGGAGGCGGTGCGATGGTATCGGCTCTCGGCTGAGCAGGGGGACGCGGCCGCACAGACCAGCCTCGCGAGCATGTATGTCGAAGGCCGAGGGGTGTCCATCGATGATGCGGAAGCGCTTCGATGGTACCGGCTCGCGGCCGAGCAAGGCTTCCCGCGCGCTCAGGCGAGTCTTGGAGGGATGTACGCCGAAGGTCGAGGCGTCCCACAAGACGACGTCGAGGCCGTTCGTTGGTATCGCCTAGGCGCAGAGCAGGACGACCCTGTGGCACAGGGAGACTTGGGCTACATGTACGCCCACGGTCGAGGCGTACCGCGAGACGACGTTGAAGCGGTCCGCTGGCTCCGCCTTGCGGTCGATCAGGGCGACTCAATCGCGGAGTACAACCTCCAGGGTATGTTTCGCGAGGGTCGTGCGATCCCCGAGGATGATGAGGAAGCTGCCTCGTGGACTCTCCTGGCGGCGGAAGACGGGAATGCTATTGCGCAGACCAACCTCGCGCTCATGTACCTGGAGGGCCGGGGCGTGGCACAGGATGACGCGGCGGCCATTCAGTGGTTTCGCCAAGCGGCCGACCAGGGCAATGCGCGCGCGCAGTACAACCTCGGAGCCTTGTATGCCGAGGGCCGGGGCGTGGCACACCAGGACGTCACCGCCCTCGTCTGGTTCGACCTTGCCGCCTCGCACGTCGGTGACGTCAGCGACGATGCCGCCGCCGCTCGAGACGTCGTGGCTGAGCGGCTCAGTGAGAGTCAGCGTGCCGAAGCCGCGCGGCTCGTTGACGACTGGCGCGCCGCTCATCCCGACGCGCCGTAGCGCGCGTCGCTATGCGATCGCCAGGGGCAACGGGTCTGAACTGCCGCTCGTCTGCAGGCCGGTCTCGCTTGGGAACCGCTCGAACTCATCGGTGGGCAGTCCCCGGCTGAAGAAGAACCCCTGGGCCTGGTCGCATCGCATCGCGCCAAGCATGTCCAGCTGCTCTTGAGTCTCTACACCTTCGGCGATCACCGTCATTCCTAGATGATGGCCGATGTCCACGATGCTCGCGGTGATGGCTCGATCGATCTCACTGCGGTTGAGCTCGCTCACGAACGAGCGGTCGACCTTCAGCGCGTCTATCGGGAGGCCCTTCAGGGTGCCCAACGCGCTTTGCCCGGTTCCGAAATCGTCAATGGCAGTCTTGATGCCCAGTCGCTGGAACCCAGCCAGCAGCTCGCGAGCGGCGAGGCGGTTGCGGATGACGACCTCTTCGGTGATCTCTAACTCGAGACAACTCGGTTCGAGGCCCCACTCCGAAATGGCCTCGGTAATCTGATCCAGGAAGCCGCTGACGCGGAACTGTGAGTTGGATACGTTCAGGGCAATCGGGAGCACTCGGCCGCCCTTCCGTTTTCGTCGTTGGCAGTAGGCCAGGCTCGTCCGCAGAAGCCACTCCCCGATTTACGGACCCAGCCCGATCTCCTCGGCGAACCCCATGAACTCCGACGGGGCAAGCAGGCCGCGTTTGGGATGACGCCATCGGATCAGTGCTTCGGCTCCCATCACACGGCCCGTCTGAATCTCGACCTTCGGCTGCAGATGTACCCGGAACTCCTCGCGTTCGACCGCCCGTCGCAGCTCGCCGGCCAACAGGATTCGCTCGGACGACCGGGTGCTCATAGACGGCTGGTACGGGGCGTGGTTGTTCCGACCAAGGGCCTTCGCGTCGTACATCGCGGCATCGGCGTGCTTGAGCAAGGTGTCCGCGTCGCGTCCGTCAATGGGATAGATACTCACGCCGGTGCTGGCTGTGACGAACACCTCGCGCCCGTCAACCTGGAACGGTGCCGCGAACGCCTTATGGATACGTTCGGCAACAGCTGTTGCGGCTTCGACATCCGGAATGCCTGACACGCAGAGTGTGAACTCATCCCCCCCGAAGCGGCCGGCGATCGGCACGTCGTTGAAGTGGCTCGATTGTTTCAATGCATCACCGGAACGGAGGCCGTGCCCGAGTCGGTTGGCTGCCAACTTGAGGATCTGGTCGCCGAATTCGTGCCCGAACGTGTCGTTGATCTCCTTGAATCCGTCGAGATCAAGAAAGATGACCGCCAGCAGCCCTTCCCGTTCCTGGGCACTGATAAGCCCGCGCTGGAGCTCGCTGCGAAACGTGGTTCGGTTCGGCAGCCCGGTCAGGCTGTCGTAGTGGGCAAGGCGCGCCAGCGCGTCGGCGTCTCGCTTGGCCCGGAGCATGTACTTGATGCGCTCGCGGAGGACCCGCCAGTTTAGCGGCTTCGCCTGGAAGTCAGTCGCGCCAGCGTCGTAGGCCTGGCCAACGGCCTGCGCATCGTCCGACCCGGTCAGCATTACGATCGGTGTCCGCTCTCCGCCCGGACGACTGCGCAATCTCGCACACGCGTTCACGCCGCCCACGACCGGTATTCCAACATCGAGGATCGCGAGGTCGGGAATGCGCTCGGCGAAGAGGCGACAGGCCTCTCCCCCGTCTCGGGCGAGCAGGACTTCGTGTCCATCAAGCTCCAACTCGATCCGGGCGGTCGCCCGAAGCGCGGAGTCAGGAGCCGCGACAAGGACGAGGCCGGTCGCCGACACTTCCTGCTCGGGCTCCGGCGTGACGGTCTCTCCGATGGACATTCGTCTCTTGGCGAGCGAATGCCCGCACCACGCCTGTCAGGAGCAACGGAGGTGCCAAGACGCGAGGTTCGTTCGACGCGTCACTAACCAACTGGCTATCAGTGAGTTAAGCGATAGTCAGCCTGAGCGGGAGCGCGTCAAGAGCCTGCTGGGTCACGCGGCCAACCACAAAGATGAAAGATTCTGGTCGGCGATTTCAGATCCGAATGGAGTCCTAACGCTCAGCCTCAGCCGCTCTGTTGTCCCGCATTGCCGCGGCACGGAGAATGGTCGGTATGCTGTAGTTCCCCTCGTGGCACGCGAACTCGTAGACGAGGTTCTGATTTCGCTTCATCGCAAGTTCGTACGTCCACGGCCGGGTCCACATTCCCGGGTCATCGATCGTCGCTCGATAGAGCAGGACGTCTGGCGAATGAAGTGAGAAACGCTCTGTCACACGCATCTCGGGAGTGCTCCGTCCTCCCATGAACGTCGTCTCGCGTTTGAAACCGGTCGTCCTGACGACGAGTGTGTCGTCCTCCCAATAGCCCACCGAGTTGCCGGACAACTGACGGAATCCGACGTGCGCGCGCCCGTCGAGCGGCACGATGCGAGCATCGTGGACCATCTCGTTATAGATCACCACGACGTCCTCAGTCAGAAAAAGCTGGAAGTTGTTGTTGTACCCACCTGCCAGCATCGGCGGGCCGGCGTTGAAACCGATGATGCACCGTGCCTGCAGACTGTTGTGTCCCATGTCCTCGATCCAGCCGCCCGGTACCGGTTCGTGCTCTTGCAGACCCAGGTCTTTTCGCACCTGATTCTCCGCATCCCACTTGGCCCGCGCCACCGGATTCATCGGCGGCATCCTTCCGTTCGGCGGGTCGACGACGAGCGACGTCCGACGAGTAGGAGACACCCAGTTCCTCGAGTCGAACCAGTGGCGGTTGAACGAGCCCGGACCGCCTTCGATGCCCCGGTCGACGTTGCCGGTCGGGTCCACTTCGGTTCGCCGAGACGGTCTGGCGTTGATCTCCGACTGGCGATCGCGCCGCCTCTGCTCCATCGCTCGCACTTCTTCTTCGGTCAGGAACTCCCGATCTGCCAAATCCCTCGGTCGGTTCAGCGGGGTCGCCGTGGCGTAGTCCCAGACCCCCTGTAAGTCGGGCTTATCCCAGCCAGTCCGCGGCAGCTCATCCTGCGCGGCGACGGGGTTTGGAGCAAACGGTATGAGCATTGCGACGATTATCGAGCTCAACAGACTACGACGAACCATTGGGTACCTCCTCGAGTTCGGCCGCGGTGCAGGAATCACCGGATAGTGTAGCCAAACGCGTGAGTTCGGGCGAGTGAACGACTTGCAGTATCCTACATATGGGTATAGACGTGCATGATTGGGCGACATGTGCTCGCAGGCGTAGCTATGGCCAACGGCGAACTCCGCTCACTGCTCTGCTCACGCTCGTTCTGAGCTGGATCGTGGGTGGCCCGCTTGTGGCACAGGAGGTCGACCGCGCGGCTCCCAGAGACGCAGGCACGGCTCAGATCTTCGTCAAGCGCTACTGCGCCGGGTGCCACAGCGAACGCCTCAGGCGCGGTGGCCTTTCTCTCTCCAATCTCGACCTCTCCCAGGTCGGCGCTCACCCTGATGTATGGGAGAAGGTCGTCATGAAACTGCGGACGGGCCTGATGCCTCCGGTTGGCGCGCGCAGGCCCGACCCAGCGTCGTACGGCGGTTTCCGCGCCTGGCTCACCGGTGAGCTCGACCGCGCGGCAGCAGAGCACCCGGATCCGGGACCTATCCCCGTTTTCCATCGTCTCAACCGAAATGAATACCAGAACGCCGTGCGCGACGTTCTCGGCATCGAGGTTGACGCGGCACGTTTTCTCCCGGCTGACGATTCGAGCCACGGCTTCGACAACATGGCCGGGACACTCCGTTTGTCTCCATTGCTTATGGAGCGGTACCTCGCGGCGGCCAAGGGCATTAGTCGGTTGGCCGTCGGCAGCGACACATCCTTCGACAACAGGACGTATTACGTCGGAACCGAAGCGGAGCGGCGCGTTCGGACCGCCGAGATTCCGCTCGGCGCTGAAGGGGGAACCGAAATCCGTCACTATTTCCCCAGAGATGGCGAATACGAGCTGACGATTGCGTTGGAGCGAACGAATCGGCCCGGGGCCATGCGGACCGTCGTTGCGCAGGTGACGCGCCAGCTTGAAGTCGCGGTTGACGGCGTCCAGGTTGGTTTGTTCACGGTTGGGCAACGTGAGCGAGGGCAGGGACCGCCGAGGTTCAAGATTCGTGTGCCGGTAACCGCCGGCGAGCATCGTGTCGCGGCCCGCTTCTATAAGCTGCCCCTCGATCTGGTGGACGGCCTCCGCGAGCCGCTTGTGAGCGAACGGGGAGAGGGAGATATCCCAGGATCGAGCGGGACCCTACCGCGCCTCTCATCGCTCGTCATCGACGGACCGTTTGAGGCGGGTGGCCCGGGCGATACCTTGAGTCGCCGTAAGCTTTTCGTCTGCCGGCCGGCGATCGCCGACGAGGACACCTCCTGCGCCACAACGATCATTGCGAAGTTGGTTCGGCGTGCGTTTCGCGGCACGGCAACCGACGAGGACGTCCAGGCGCTCGTGCAGGTGTATACCGACGCGCGGTCCGGCGGTAGCACGTTCGAAGGCGGGATCGAGTTTGCCCTTCGTCGGCTGCTTGTCAGTCCACAGTTCCTCTTCAGAATCGAGGCCGAACCTTCGCCGGTCCTCGGGCCTCGACCGGTGAGCGACATCGAGCTCGCGTCGCGCCTTTCGTTCTTCGTGTGGAGCAGCGTTCCCGACGAGGCGCTGCTGGTGGCGGCCGAGCAAGGTCAGCTCCGAACGCCTCTGCAAATCGAACAACAGGTCAGGCGCATGCTGTCGGACCCGCGCTCGAGCGCCTTGACGTCGAACTTCGCAAGTCAGTGGCTTGAGCTTCGGAGCATTGCGTTCTACAAACCGACCGAGCCCCTCAGCTTCTACTACGACGAAACGCTTCGAGACAGCCTGCAGCGCGAGACGGAGTTGTTCATAGACCACGTCATCCGCGCGAACCGGCCGGTGTTCGAGCTCATCGCCGCCCGCTATACGTTCTTGAACAAGCGCTTGGCCGACCACTACGGCATCTCGGGTGCTCAGCACCCGGATCTCCGGCGGGTGGAGCTTCCGGCAGATAGCCCGCGTGGTGGCCTTCTCGGCCACGGAAGCCTTCTCGCGATCACCTCGCACCCAAATCGAACCTCGCCGGTGCTTCGCGGGAAGTGGGTATTGACGAACCTGCTCGGCACCCCTCCGCCGCCGCCACCGCCAGACGTCCCCCCACTTGAAGACGAGAAGCCGGGAAAGAAGGCGCCGACGCTCCGTGAGCAGATGAGTGCTCACCGTGGCAACCCGGTTTGTGCGAGTTGCCACAACATGATCGATCCGCCGGGATTCGCGCTCGAGCAGTTCGACGCGATCGGGCGCTGGCGCGATCGAGACGATTCCTCGAACGCGATTGATAGTTCCGCTGTGTTACCGGACGGGTCGGAGGTCGAGGGCGTCGAGGGACTCAAAGCTGCCCTGGTTCGCAAGCCGGAGCGCTTTGCAACGACGGTTGCCGAGCGGTTGCTCACCTACGCCCTCGGCCGCGGACTTGAACACTACGATGCACCGAGTGTTCGAAAGATCGTGTCAGATGCGGCGAACGACGGGTATCGCTTCCAATCGCTGATTGTAAACGTCGCACAGAGCTATCCGTTTGTCACGCGACGTGGTCGACCCGCGGTGCAACCCGGCGAACAGAACGCGTCACGCGATTCGTCTGACACACCGCCTCGTGAGACTGGAGCTGCTTGATGGTCATTACGAAGAAGGCACTCGAGCGTCGAACGTTCCTGCGGGGTGTCGGGGCAACGATCGCGCTTCCATTCCTGGACGCCATGGTCCCAGCGCTGGGCGCCGCTGGCGCTTCGAAACCGGTGCAGCGACTTGGCTTCTTCTACGTGCCGAACGGAATCTACCCCGCGAGCTGGCACCCAGCGGGCGACGGCGGCACGCAGTTCGCCCTGTCGCAGGTACTGGCACCGCTCGAGCCGGTCCGTCAGCACGTCAACATTCTCAGTGGCCTCAGCAATCTCGCGACCCAAAAGGGCGGTGGCGGTCACTCGAGCGCGCACTCGGGATGGCTGAACGGCGCGCCCTCCAGGAAGACCGAGGGCTCTGACATCCGCTCTGGGAAGACTCTCGATCAGTACGCCGCCGACACACTCGGGGCTTCAACGATCCTCCGCTCGCTAGAGCTGACGACCGAGTCGAGCATCGTCGCGGGCTTGTGCGAGTTCGGATACAGCTGCACCTACCGCAACTCGACATCGTGGCTGACACCAACCACTCCTCTGCCTCATGAGAACAATCCGCGGCTCGTATTCGAACGGCTCTTCGGAAGCGAGGCGACCCCCGCCGCCCGGGCACGAGAGCTGGCGAACGACCGGAGCATTCTTGATTCGGTCAGGGCGGAGATGGCACGACTTGAGCGGCGACTGGGTATCGGGGACCAACGGATGGTCGACGACTACCTGAGCTCAATTCGTGACGTCGAAGTGCGAATCCAGAAGATCGAGAAGAACCAGTCGAACAGCGTTGCCGCGGACATGACCCAACCCGTTGGTATTCCGGACGACTTCCGGGAGCACATTCAACTGCTGTTTGACCTTCTCTGGGTCGCGTACCAGGGCGACATCACGCGTGTGAGCTGCACCCAGATTGGGCGAGAAAACGGTGCGCGGACGTACCCCTGGATCGGTGTCAACAGCGGACACCACGGCCTCACCCATCACGGGCACGACCCGGAGAAGATCGCAAGCCAAGTAAAGATCGACACGTACCATGTCTCGCTCCTCCGCGACTTCATCGCGAAGATGCGTGACACACCCGACGGCGACGGGTCTCTCCTCGACCATTCGATCTTGATGTATGGATGCGGTCTAGGCGACGGGAACATCCACAGCTTCAGCAACCTACCTCTTATTGTGGCGGGAGGAGGCGCTGGCCGACTGAAAGGTGGGCGGCACCTGAGCTATCCGCTGGACACGCCCTTGATGAACGCGGGGCTGACGGTCCTCGACAAAGTTGGCGTGCATCTCGACAGTATCGGCGACAGCACTGGGCGGCTGAGAGACCTGTAATCGCGGTGAGCCGAATGGCCTTCGACATGGTGCCTCGTCAGCGGGTCGTACACGTGGTCGTCATCGCGGTGGCCACTATCGCCGGCGCACTCTCGACTCACGTGTCCGCTGAAGAGACCAGCGAGATGTCACTGGTCGAAGCCGCGAAGGCCGGCGATCATGGGGCTGTCGAAGCCCTTCTGCAGAACGTCCCGGATGCCGTGAATCAGGTGGGGCCAGATGGCACGACAGCGCTCCACTGGGCGGTCAATCATGATGATGCCGAATTGGTTGATCTGCTGATTGCAGCTCGGGCGGATGTGGCCGCGCTGAATCGCTACGGTTTTCCGCCGATTGCGTTCGCCGCCGTTAACGGTAGCGCCAGCGTACTATCGCGTCTGATCGCCGCGGGTGCTGACCCGAATGCCCCGCTGCCTGGCGGCGAGACACCGCTGATGACGGCCGCGCGCACCGGAGACCCCGACGCGATTCAGGTCTTGCTCGACGCGGGCGCAGAGGTCAACGCCACCGACGCAGCCGGTCAGAGCGCGCTCATGTGGGCGGCTGCGGCCAACAACGCGGACGCTGTCAGCACACTCGTTGCGCGTGGCGCCAACCTCCACCTTCGTACCGAGGCTGGCCTTGACGCCCTGATGTTTGCGGTGCGTGGCGGACGTGCCGCCGCCACGGGAGCCTTGGTCGATGCCGGCGCAGATGTCAACGCGACGCTCGCGGGGGGTGAGACCGTCCTCGAAGTGGCACTGGTGAACTCTCAGTGGACACTCGCGGATATGCTCCTCGATCGCGGCGCAGATCCCAATCAGTCAAAGGCCGGCTATACGGCACTGCATCGACTCACGGTCCTCCGCCCCATCGTGGCCGGGTTGGTGTTCAGCGCAGACATCGAAATCCCGATTGGTTCAGTCGATACGATCCTCGAGCTGATCAAGAAAATGATCGGCCAGGGCGTCGATGTGAACGCACGAATGACGAAAGACGCCCTGAAGGAACAGCGCTTCCTGAACAATCGAGACGTGCTGGTGCACGTGGGGGCGACCCCATTCCTTCTGGCTGCCAAGGAAGCGGACCTCGAGCTCATGCGCGTCCTCTTGGCCGCCGGCGCCGATCCCACGATTCCAAACGTCGACGGCACAACACCGTTGATGGTCGCGTCGGGTCTCTACACCTATCGAGGTAGCCACCGCCGTTTCGAAGAACGAGGCAAGGCTGACGACTTTCTCGTGGCCGTGAAGACATGCGTCGAGCTTGGCAACGACGTCAACGCCGTGAACGAGATCGGGGACACCGCACTGCACGGCGCCGCGTATCGTGGCGTGCCGGATGTTGCTGAGTACCTTATCGAACAGGGCGCGAGGCTCGACGTCGTCGACACCCGTGGTCTCAATCCGCTGGCCGTCGCTTCCGGCGTCTTCTACGTCATGGGTCTTACGCAATCACCCGAAACGGCCGAAGTCCTACGCCGCGCCATGCAGACGCGCGGACTCCCAACCGCGGTTCCACCCGTGGACGAGAAGAAGTGCCTCTACTGCTATCTCACAAACCGCAAGCAGTACCGCGCCTCGCTCAAGCACGTTGAGGAGCTCGAAGCGTTGTTCGCCCAGCAACAGGGCGAGTCCTCGCCCAGGTGAGCCGCACATCGCTCGAAGGGCCGCCCAACCGAGATGGGCTATGCTACGCGGGACGCTGCGCCAAGCGCGTGTTGGCGCGAGACGATGAGACAAGGGAGATCAGATGAGCATCTCGACATGGCGGCGGTTGAACGCGTGGACCCGGGCGACACTGCCCGTCGTGCTGGCCTTAGCCCTGACCGACTGTGGCGCCGGACCCGAATCGAACGGGCAAGCCCGCATCAACAAGGTCATCGGGGCGCTCGAGGACGGTCGGCCGGCCATCGCTGGCGAGGAATGGCAGTTCATCGATATGGAGCACCAGCCTTTCGATCCCCTTCAGTTGTCAGAGATGCTCCTAGAAATGGGAGAGAACCGCGACCCGGACGGTCGACTCGCCCTCGCGCCCATTGTCCGCATTCCTCAGGAGGGCGATGAAGACTTCAGATGGGCCATCAAGCAGGTCTTGGATCAAGGCGTCCAGGGCGTTGCCCTGACCCACGTTGACACCGGAGAAGAGGCCTGGAGGTTCGTGCGCGCGATGCGCTACCCCCAGACGACCGACTCGGCCTATCCCGATCCCCCAGGCGAGCGCGGCTGGGGACCCGGTCGGGCTACTCGGCTCTGGGGTTTGGCCGACGACGTGGAGTATCACAGCAAGGCAGATGTGTGGCCCCTTAATCCTGACGGTGAGCTCTTTGCCGTCGCGATGATCGAATCCGCTGAGGCGGTCGAGAACATCGAGGACATCCTCGCGGCGCCCATCAGCGCGGTCCTCATGGTGCACAGTGACACGAGCATTTCGCTTGGCCTCGGGCCGTATGGCGATATCGAGAGCCATCCGGAAGTCGAGGAGATGTATCAGCGGGTGCTCGAGGCGTGCAAGGCTCAAGACCGGGTCTTTTGCGGCGCCGCGTACGCGAGGGAACTACACGAACAACGAGTCGACGAAGGTTGGCAGTTCTTGCTGCCGCAGGGATAAGGCGTTGCACCCGTCGGGATCACTCAAGCTTTGCGCCGTGCTCCTCGCTCTGCCAGCACTTCAGGCAGTCGAGTTTCAGTCGGAACCGCTGCAAGATCCGATTCCGGAAAAGATCCGGAAAGGCGACCTGGTCGTTGCGGCGACCGACTTCGTCCGCGCGCCCCGAACATCAGATTCGAGCGAACGCGGCGCCAACGAAGCCTACGCGCGCATCCAGTACTTCATGCCGGTGGGTGACGGCTCCGGTCGCCTCGTCCTCAACGATCTGCGCGGGCTGCTGTACATCACCCACGAGAGCGGCGCGGATCTTGTGACATATCTCGATATCCGCGCTCACGACGTCGGCTTTGACGACTCGATGTTTCCGAATGAAACCGGTCTGGTGGGCGTTGCGTTCCACCCACAGTTCGCCGACGAAGGGAGTCCGGGGTTCGCCAAGTTCTACACCGCGTACAGCGCGACGTCTGATAGCGGCGTCGCTGACTATCTAGAGGATGATTCGGGAAGCCACGAGAGCGTGATTCGGGAGTGGACCGCAGATGATCCGAGCGCAGACGCTTTCAGTGGCACGTCGCGCGAGGTCTTTCGAATTGGCCAGTTCGCCTCCAATCACAACATTGGCACGATGGCGTTCAATCCGAACGCCGCACCAGGGTCGCCCGACTACGGCATCCTCTACGCCAGTCTCGGCGATGGTGGTGGAGGAAACGATCCCCGAGCGTATGGTCAGTCACTCAACGCACCTCATGCCGCGATCATTCGTATCGATCCCCTCGGAGGAGACGGCAGCCAAGGTTACGGCATTCCGCCGGACAACCCCTTCGTGGGCAATCCGGGCGTGGCGCCGGAGATCTGGGCGTACGGCTTGCGCCATCCTCAGCAGTTTTCCTGGGACACTGATGGTCGGATGTTCATTGGAGATATCGGCCAGGGTCACGTGGAGGAGGTCAATCTTGGGACGCCGGGCGCCAACTACGGGTGGCGGCTGCGCGAGGGCACCTTCGCCACGTCGGCCGCCGTGGGAGCGGAGAGGCCGGGGCTTGTCTATCCCCTCCCAGCTGAGGACGAGGACAACCTGGTATATCCGGTGGCTCAATATGATCACGACGAAGGAAGGGCGATCAGCGGTGGCTTCGTCTATCGGGGTCGTGCCATCCCCGAGCTACAAGGCAAGTACGTGTTCACCGAGTTCCCACATGGCCGCGTGCTCCTTATTGCTGCTGACACCCTCGCTCCCGGTCAGCTGGCCGAGATCACGGAGCTCCGGTTGTTGTTTGAAGGGCGCGAACGCGATCTGATCGACGTGGCGAACTTTCCGAACACCTACGACTCTGGCAACCGGGTCGACGCACGCCTCGGTATCGACAGCGCAGGCGAGCTCTACTTGGTCACGAAGGCGGACGGTTGGGTACGCAAGCTGGTACCGGCCGAAGCTCGGTAGCCGGGGGAGGACGCGCACCGTCTCAAGCACCTGTCATGGAGGCCAAGATGAACCATCGATGTGTGCAGGCCCTGCGAACAGTAGTTGGCGTGGTGGCGCTCATGCCTATCCTCGCCGCAGCCCAGTCGACCGACACACCCGTGGCGCCCAGGACGCCCTGGGGCGCACCTGATCTGCAGGGGGTGTGGGACTTCCGCTCCCTCACGCCCATGGAACGCCCCGAAGCGCTGGGGGCCAAGGAGTTCTTCAGCGAGGAAGAAGTTTCCGACCTCGAACAAGAAGCAATCGACCGAAACACACGGCTGTTGAACCGTCCCGCTCAGCGAACACAGGTGACCGACAACGTCGACCGGGGAGAGGACGGGGCCCCGGGCCACTACAACAATTTCTGGGTAGACCGGGGTACGGGCACCGTCTCTACCGGACGCACGTCGCTCGTCGTGGATCCACCCGATGGACGAATCCCGCCGCTCACCCAATCAGCAGAAGCACAGCGGGCGTCGCTCGAGACGGAACGCGAAGGCCTCTCCATGCACGACGTGGCCTCGGGCGGCTGGCTCGAAGATCTCGGTACCGATGGCCTGCAATTGCGATGCATCACGGGATTCAACGCAGGACCTCCGATGACGCCCGGTTACTACAACAACAACGTGCAGGTATTTCAGACGCCCGACTACGTGGCTCTCCTCAACGAGATGAACCACAACGTGCGAATTGTCCCGCTAGACGGTCGGGGGCCTGTCGACCTCCCCCAATGGACGGGTGACTCTCGCGGCCACTGGGAGGGCGAGACACTCGTCGTCGAAACAGTGGCTTTCCGTCGCGAGACAAGTTTCGTTTCGGGGCGAACCGATGCGAACCTACGACTCATCGAGCGCTTCACTCGAATTACTTCGGACACACTCCTGTACGAGGCGACGATTGACGATCCCACCGTATGGTCGAAACCCTGGAGCTACCAGCTTCCCATGACTCGCAATGACCAGCCGGTGTACGAGTACGCCTGTCACGAAGGGAACTATGGTCTCGTCAACATCCTCGCCGGCGCGCGCGCCAAAGAGGCCGCTGCGCAAGACGCGAAGTAAGAGCAGACGCGCGTCGCAGAACGCTGCCCGATAGGTAACGAAAGACATCGCTCCCGGCGACTTCCGTCGCTGCGAAGGCCCCTCGCGTCACCCAACAGACCCAGCATGACCAGAACACATCTTGCACCAAGCGGTGAGTCGTGGGTCTTTGTGAAGGTGCGTCCCGATGACTCGGCGGGCGCAACAGATCGCGTTCGTGATCATCGGCGTGACCATCCTTGTCTTTGTCGCGCAGGTACGGCTGCACTTCTTCCTCGGCGACGACGCGTTCATTAGCTTTCGCTACGCCCAGCACCTGGCGGCCGGAGAAGGCGTCGTCTGGAACCCCGGTGAGCGGGTTGAGGGCTATACCAACTTCCTCTGGGTTCTTCTGATGGCCGCCGGCATCAAACTCGGGGTGCGGCCTGAATCGTTTTCGACAATCCTGGGCATCGCGAGCGGCGCGGCCGTCCTCGTCGTCGTGTCTATTCTGGCGGCACGCCTCTCCGAACGACGGACGCTGTTGGTTCTAGCACCCGCGTTCTTCTTAGCACTCAGTCGCACGTTTACCGCCTGGACCACAGGCGGTCTTGAAACGATGTGGTTCACCCTCCTCATCACCGCGGCGCTGCTCGCAGTCATCGAAGAACGCCGGCGCGTCGCCACGCTCCAAATAGGCTCAGCGGTCCTCTTGGGACTCGCAGCCCTGACACGACCCGAAGGCATCTTGTTCACGGGGATTGTTGCCGTATGGCTGGCGCTTGAGGCGGTGAACGATCGCTATCGGCTACGACCATTCCTCATCTGGGCCGCGGTTCCGACAAGCATGATCGGAACGCACCTCCTTTGGCGCTACGCCTACTACGGCGCGTGGTTGCCCAACACGTTTGCTGCGAAGGTTCCGGCAGCGTGGTGGGACCAGGGACTCGTGTACGCCGCCGACTTCACCAGGGCGTACGGGCTGCCGCTCTTCCTCCCGTGGGTTGTCTGGGCAATGTGGCGGCGAGGTGTGGACCGCGACAGACTGCTTGTCGTGACGTGCGTCGTCGTCTACGCAGCGTACGTTGTCGCTGTCGGCGGCGATCGGTTTGAGTTTCGGTTTTGGGTGCCTGTGCTGCCGATCCTGTATTGGCTGACCACGGACGCACTCGAGCGGCTTCGTTTCCAACGTCATGCCACGGCGCTGGTCCTCGTTACGCTGCTCGGCACGACCCTTCACGGTACGCTCCAAGCCGACGGCAAGCAGTTGCCGCGCGGGCATGGGATCGCGCCGGTCAGCGCCATCAAGGCCTACGCCACAAGACGGATCGAGGAAGGCCGCCGACTCCGAGAACTGATCGAGGCCGGGGTCCTACGACCGGATCTGGTGCTCGCAGTCACTGGAGCTGGCGCGGTGCCCTACTACACCGATTGGCCGACGGTTGACGTGCACGGGCTAAACGACCGGTACATCGCCCATCTCCCTGTCGTTACGCGGGGCGTGATTGGCCATGAGCGATACGCACCGTCCGAGTATCTTGAGCGCCGAAGGGTCGTCATCTTCGATGCCCTGAATCGGTTGGTGCACGAGAAAGCGACGCCGATGCAACCCTTCCCGAACGAGACACGACCGCTCTATGTAGCAGACATCGGCGATGCCTACCTCGTCTTCTCCAGCTACGTTCCAGACACCGAGGTCCGCCAGGCTCTTTCCCAACTTCCCCCCGATCAATTTGAAAGCCCGTGTGCGTTTGCCGGTTTCCCGCCATCGCTGTCCGCTGATGCATTCCTGTGCCAACAGCCCGAGGACACGAACCGTGGGGAACCCGTCGCCGGTGGGTGAATCGCTGCTGAATCGACGTTTTTTGGTTTAGTTCGTTCTCTTCGGCCTCAGCTCATCGTCAAATCGGCCCGGCCGGACGAGTCAAGCCCATTCTTAGTTGAAACTCTCTACGGCTCCTGATTGACTACGCGGCTTTCTTCTTCGACGTCGTCGTGTCGATCTTCAGTTCTCGCTTCAACGCGGCACGGAGCGTGGGCAGGTGCCGGTACCCCATCACCTTGCGCAGGCGCGGTTCGATGTCCAAGAGCGCGGTCGCCAGCCAGCGGTGACGTTGACGCGAGTTTTGCCAGTGATCGACCTTCGCGCAGCGTTCCTCGACGAGCGCATTGACGGACTCCAGACAGTTCGTCGTCTTCAGCGAGCGGCCCAGAACGCCGTAGAGCCCGAGTCGATGCAGCGTCAAGGTCTCGTCGAAGCCTTCCGCCAAGCTGCGGGCCGCCGATTGGTTCCGGTCCTCCAGCTCGCGATGGAGCGTCTCAAGGGCCGCGCGGGCTTCGTCGTATTCCGGACGGTTGTAGGCGCGTTGGAGGCGCTGGCGCCACGACGCCTGCTCGGTCTTGGCCAGGTAACTCACCACGTTCTCGCGCTTATGCCACTGGCACCGGTGGACCAGCGCCCGGTCCCGGAAGGCTTTGCGGACGGCTGATCGCAGCCCCTTGCCGCCGTCGAGGATCACCAGCACGCCCTGGGAGACGTCAAGACCCCGCTCGACCAACGACCGCAAGAACGGGGTCAACACTTTCTCGTTCTCGGTATCCGTCTCGACGAAGCCCAGAAAGCGTTTTTCCCCCGCCATCGACGCCGAGATTCGCTAGCCTCGGCGCGCCGCCACACTACCGATCGCCAGACGAATCGGTCGACTCGTACAGTAAGATCTTCTGTACTCGCCAGTTGTTCATGTCGGCGATGTACAGCGTGTCCTCCGACCGGCAAGAGATGCCGTGCGGCCAGTTGAACTGACCGAGCTGACGTCCGGATTCCCCGAGCATGCCGAGAATCTTGCCGTCGAGCGTCATCTTGTACACGCGGCCCGGTTCTTCGTCCGCAGCAAACAGGTATTGTGTCGGGCCGCCGGAAATGCACAGGGTCCACGGTTCGGTGTTGTCCGAGCGATTCGGGTTGGGGTTGCCCAAGACTGGCTGCCGTGTCTTGTCGTACGGAGCGTTGAGATAGAGGATGCGCAGTAGGTTGCCGTCGGAATCGAACACTTGAATCCGATTATTCGCTCGATCGGCAACGTACACGTTGCCGTCCCTGTCGACCTGCATATTGTGAGGCGTCGAAAACTGGCCAGGCTCCGTGCCGAAGCTGCCCCAGGACGTGATCCAGTTTCCATGCTTGTCGAGCTTGGCGACCCGAGAGTTGACGTACCCATCGCTCACGTAGATGTTGTCATTGGCGTCCCATCCGACGTCGGTCGGGCCGTTGAAGAAACCATCTCTCGGTCGGGCGTCCTCCTGACTGGCGTGCACGTGCGGGTCATAGCCCTCGGGGCGTCGCCCGAGGTTCAAGACCACGTAGCCGGCCGGATCGAACTTCACGACGGCGTTCGTGCCCTTGTCGACGACCCAGAGGTTGTCGTGGCGGTCGAACCGGACCGCGTGCGAGTACCCGAGGCCGTACACCCCTTTTCCGATCTCGCGCACGAAATGGCCGCGGTCGTCGAACTCCAGGATCTGATGCGTGGCGTTGCCGTAGAGCGGGCCGGTTGTGGCCGACCCCGGATGGTTCAACACCACGAGGTGGCCCTTCGAGTTCTCCGCGACCCCCAGAATCTCACCCAGGTTCATGTCCGGGGAATACTTCAAGTAGTTGGGTACAGACACGAACGGAATCAGCGGCACGTCGCTGTTGTCAGGCTGCTGCGCCCGAGCGGGGCCGATGGCTGGGAAGAGGAGAATCGTCAGTGCGACAGTGGCCGCGAAGCCGAGAACCGGGGGTTTCACGATGGGCCTCCTTTTCGGGTCGTCTAAACCGGGGATTCCATCTCGCCTGCCCCGGATGGCACTCTTATACACCCGACCGGGGGATCCTGGCTACGACCCGTAGATGTTCTGCTGGGTCGGACGGTCAAATTCAGCGCTCACACGTGCCATGTGGCCGGAGATGCGCTAGAACCGGTTTCATACCCTCGGTGCAGCACCGAGGGCGTCGAGGCGCCGGTCTCGCAAGGTGCGAGGATCGGAGCCCGACCGTCTGGGTGTTCAAGCTTCCCTGACAGCTTTACTGGAGGCTGAGCGCGACCCACTGCGCTGGCACGTCGACCCCGCCAATGGGGACGACGATGTACTGTGTGCCCTCGTGCATGTAGGTCATCGGCGAGCCGGTCGTCCCCGCCTCTAGCTCGATTTCCCACACGATCTCACCCGTCATCTTGTCGTAGGCGCGGAACCACGGGTCGCCGTAGTTGGTCACGATCTCAGGCGGCATGCCGTCGGGAATGCGATTCCCGACCCGGACCGACGTGAAGTCAGAGCCTTCGCCAATGAAGAGGAGCGTTTTCGTCAGCAGCGGGCCGGGACGGCCCGGATGACCGAGGCGACCGAGGTTCAAGTGCTTGATCGCTGGGTGGTCACGGGGCCCATCGCCGTTCGGCACCTGCCAGACGATCTCTCCGACGTTCATGTCGATGGCCGTGATCCGGCCGTAGGGGGGCTTGAAGAGGGGAAGGCCACGCGGCCCGCTGATCCACTGCCGCCGCCCTTTGACATAGGACAGGTTCGTCCGATCTGGGTTGCCTTCGACGATGTCGGCGACGAAGGGTGACGTGATCGACGGGATGTACAAATAGCCGGTGTCGGGATCGAACGCAGCGCCCTGAACGTCGGCGCCCCCCTGTGATCCAGGGAGCTGTATTGTTCCCTGATTGTCGTTCGGACCGTCGCCGCGTACCGATGGCGGGGTAAACAGCGGTCCGATCGTGTATCGGCTGAGGATCTCGAGAGCCTCGTCACGCAGCTCCGGCGTGAAGTCGATCAGGTTCTCGACCGTGGCACCCTGGCGATCGAACGCCGGCGGCTTCGTCGGAAATGGCTGCGTCGGCGACGTGACCTCGCCCGGGGTTGTCGCCCGCGGAACTGGCCGTTCCTCGATTGGCCAAACCGGCTCGCCGGTGACGCGATCGAAGGTGTACGCAAAGGCCTGCTTCGTCACCTGCACCACCGCCTTGATAACGCGACCGTCGACGGTGATGTCCATGAGGATCGGCGCTGCCGGCATGTCGTAGTCCCAGAGACCGTGATGGACGATCTGGTAGTGCCACACTCGCTCTCCGGTCTTGGCATCGACGCACACGAGCGACTGCGTAAAGAGGTTGTCGCCCGGCCGATGGCCGCCGTACATGTCGTTCGTCGACGACGACGTCGGCATGTAGACGTATCCCAGCTCCTCGTCAACGGCAAAGGGCGCCCACACCGGTGCGTGCCCGGTGTACTCCCACGAGCCGTCGCCCCAGGTGTCGGTGCCGTACTCGCCTGCCTGGGGGATCGTGTGAAACACCCACCGCAGCGCCCCGGTTCGCACGTCGAACGCGCGGACATCGCCTCGCACGGCCTCCTTTGTGTAGAAATCGTCGCCCATCGACTGGCCTAGAAGCACGACGTCGCCGATGATGGCCGGCGTCCCGCGCCACGCGTAGCGTGCCCCTTCCTGCAGACCGGTCGTGAGATCGACGCGTCCGTCGCGCCCGAAGTCCGGATAGGACTCACCGGTTTCGGCGTTCAGCGCGACCAACCACTTGCCCCGCTGCATGACGATTCGATGATCCGTGCCGTCCGTCCAGTACGCGACACCACGGGTCTGGCGGCCACGGTACGCGCTCGGACCGGTATCGATCGGTTGCTGCACCCACAGTGTCTCACCTGTTCCTGGGGCAAATGCCTCGACTAGGCCGATGGCATTCGGCGCGTACAGCACGCCGTCCACCATCAGAGGGGTCGCCCGGTTGTTGCGGCTGGGACGGAGATTTGGATCGGTGTCGAGAATCGACTGATCGACCGTGGGCCGAGCCCAGGCGATCTGGAGCCGGCCGACGTTGTCGGGCCGAATCTGGTCGAGGGACGAATACTTCGTGTTGCTGTTGGCGGCAGCCGCGGCGCGCCACTCCCCGTCGACGGCTCCGTACTGCGCTGCGGCCGACGACGCAAGCAGTGATCCGCAGACAACCAGGGTGGCGAGTCTGAAACGCTCCATTCCTTTGAGAGTCGGTAGTCTTTTCGTTGTCGTCCGGAAGTGGCACAGTGTATCAGGCGCGGTAAACGCTTGACGAAAGCCGATCTCGACCGGTACGTTGCCTTCGGGAAGAACAACTCACCGCTGTCTGCCCAAAACTTTGGTAGGGAACGGAGCTGTCAACAACCGTGATCGGGTAGTCCTGAGCTTCTACCGACCTTCAGGCCCTCCCAGAGACGAAATCCAGTCCGTCTACGGCTGGCCCTCCTTCTTCGTGTCACCCATCAGATACGACCAATGATCGCTTGCTCGTAACAGGATCGGGGCCACGTCCACAGCGAGAAGGTAGCCTTTCTCGACGAGTTCGACGGCCGCATCGGACACGAGTCCGAGATACTCCTCGCGACTTGCATACCGCTCCTCGATTGATAACCGCGGATCGTTCGCCCGCTCTCGCTCGGCGACGGTCCGGGGAAACGGCACATACGACCCCTGCATGCTCGAGAGGACGTGCTTCGGCCCGGCCTCGGGCTTGAAGTTGTTCCACCCTGTATAGGTTGCGAGCGGCACCGCAACTTCGGGCATCATCAGCCCGCCCGCCTCGTTGCCATCTTCATCGACCGTCGGCACGAGGATGGGAAACGCCGACAGCACTTCAGGCGGCTCGATGGTGGTGATGCCCTGCGTGCGGAACTCCGGTCCGTACACAGCACGGTAGGCCCTGTGCGGCTCACCCGGCTGACTCACTCCGGGCAATTTCGGAAACTCGAAATGCTCGGCCAACACCAGTTGCCTCGCCCCCACCGTCGGGAGCCGGCTCGGCGGAGGCGCCGTTCCATCCTTCACCCATCTGTTCATGGCCAACAACAGGCTGCGGAGGAACCACGAATAGTCATTCGGGTTACTGAGCTGTTGTCCGATCGCTTGCTGCGGGGGGAAGCGACCAGGACCATGCTGACCGCCCGCGAACGAGTAGATCCGCACGTTGTCCATGAGCGGCACGTCGGCGGTGCCATCGATCGTCGTGTGAATCAGCGAGGCCGATCGCCCCCAGTACTCGTAGGACGAATTCGTGTGGAACATCTTCGGCATGTGCGCCGCTTGGATGCTAGACAGCAGCCCACCCCGCATGTCGGTCTCTGGGTCACTCTGCGTCACGTCTCTAAAGGGAAAGATCTCGCTGGGGTAGAGCTTGTTCAGGAACGGGTGTCCGTCACGCGACGGCTGAGCAAACCGGATGTTGAAGCTCCCTCGACCGCCGCCAGCCACATGTGCCATCACGCCGTCGAACGCCTTTCGATCATCCTCATCACGGTTGAACCCGTTGTAGAGAAACGTTCGCAGCAGCCGGCCGCTCTGCGAGACACCCCAAGCGATCGCATGGTCAATTCCTTCCTGGGGAATCCCGACGTCGAGTATCCCGTCATGCTTCAGCTGCGACACCATGTCGCGGATCCCGGCCAAGCCGAGGCCGGCGAGCGGCGGATCTTGTGCGGTGTAGACAATGTCGTATACCTTTCCGGGCTGGAACCCTCCGTCGAGAAAAACGTGTGTGCCGTCTTCGACGATACGCCCATCATCCTCGCGTCGCGCGAAGCGCCACTGGTCTCGAGGGATGACCCGACGCGGCTGATCCACTCCGTCGCGAACGGTCATCTCGTGGGCAGGGTCATTGGGATCGACGACGGCATACGGTCCCGGATTTCCGATTTCGCTGTGGTACCGTACCGCCAGGACCAGTCGCCGCGCCTTGATTTCTGGGGCTCCGACGTAAGGAACCTCACGACGGAGGGTGACACCCGGTGGGTGAATTACAACACAAGCCATTTCAGTTCGCGTTCAACGGCTTCTTGAAAGTCGCGTTTCAGGGATCGCGCGTCACCTCCGACGCCGGCCTCATTCTAGTGCGCGAGTTGGATGAACGCCTGGGGCTGGAGACACTCATCTCCGAGCACCTGAGCGATTCCCGACAGGGGTTGAACACCCAGTTCAGTCTGGCGGATCTCCTGCGGCAATCGGTCTACAGCCGGCTCGCGGGCTACGAAGACCTCAACGACGCAGTGCGCGTGTCGACGGACCCGACATTCCGTCTCATCGGGTCGCCGAAGCGCTGGGACCGGGGGGCGGCGCTGACATCGACCCTGCATTGGTTCGAGACCGACCTGCTGACCCAGGAGGAGAATCTCATTGGGCTGATGGCCGTGAACCGGGAGGTGCTCGCACAGGCCGAGAGACCGACGCGCGCCGACCGGATCGTGCTCGACATGGATTCGAGCGAGAGCCCGGTGCATGGGGCGCAGGAAGGGAGTGCGTATAACGGGCACTTTGAGTCCGTCTGCTACCACCCGCTGTTTCTGTTCAGTGAGCACGGCGACTGCGTCGCCGCCACGCTGCGGCCCGGCAACGTGCAGAGCGCCGACGGCTGGGACGACCTGCTCGTGCCGGAGGTTGAACGGCAGCAGGCGGAGGGCACGCGCGTGGCGTTCCGCGCGGACGCGGCGTTCGCCAAGCCGGAGATCGACGAGACGCTCGAGAGACGCGACGTGGACTATGCCATCCGCATGCCGGCGAACAAGAGCTTGGAGCTGGAAATCGAAAACATCCTCTTTCGTCCGCCCGGACGGCCGAGCCGCAAGCCCTTGGTGCGCTACAAGAGTTTCCGCTATCAGGCGAAGCGCTGGACTACGCCCAGACGGGTGGTCGCCAAGGTGGAGCACCACCGGGGTGAGCTGTTCCCTCGCGTCGGCTTCATCGTGACCAACATGACCCTCCCGAGTCGCTCGGTCGTCCGGTTCTACAACAAGCGCGGCACGGCGGAGCCATGGATCAAGGAAGGCAAGCAGGCAACGCACTGGACGCGGCTGTCGTGCCATCGGTTCCGGGCGAACGAAGTGCGCCTGCACCTGAGCGTCCTGGCCTACAACCTGGGCAACTTGTGGCGCAGACTGGTCCTGCCGCCGCGGATCAAGCGCTGGTCGCTCACGAGTCTGCAGCAGCGACTGGTGAAAACCGGGGGCCGGCTAGTGAAGCATGCGCGGTACTACTGGCTCCTGTTGGCAGAAGGGCATCTGACGCGGCGGCTGTTCGGCGACATGCTACGGAGGATCTGGGCGCTGCCAGTGCCGGGAGGCTGACGCGCGGCGAGTGCTACGAAGCCCGCCTGGCGAAGAAAGGCCACAAGTGTGGAGCGGTGTCTGAGGAATGCCCTGAAAGTAGGGGGCTCCAGTCGGTTGCACGTCAGCGGGGGCTGAGGTGACGGCCTCCGGAGCTGGACGATTGTGCGACGAAGAAAGTTTCGTGGGATCGGCGGCTCTCGGGTGTATAAAGGTACCATCCGGGGCAGGCAAAATGGAAATCCCGGACGGTACGTGGTTGCGGTCGGCCAGCGACCAGTCGTGCGCCAGCTCTCGTACGATCACCTCGCTTCGCACGAGACCAGTGATCGGCGAGCCGTTGTTGGTCGCGATGGGCGGATTGACCCGCATCTGATGGTCGCGATGAGGTACGTCGAACTGCCAGCCGAGCCACAGCAGCGTGAAACCGCCTTCGAGTAGGAAGCCGTCGCCCATGTCCTCGGCCGTCCGCGGGTCGCGACTGCGGACAGCGTTGTTGTAGTAGCTGAGCATCCCCTTGCCGCCCCGATTCGACACTTCATATAGGACGGTCCCGTTGCCCCGTGCGATGTCTACTGGCTTGAGGATGAAGAAGTTCGAGTGGAACTCGACCATGCGGTCCGCGTTACGAGGAGCCAGGTCGATATCGACAATCATCCGGTTGGCTGGGTTTCCGGGGTCGACGGCGAAGCGAACCGTGCCCGTGATCCGCTCATAGGGACCGGCCAGACCATAAGCACGTCCGTCGGCCACGACCGACCGCTCATCGACCTCAACGAGCAGGACATCGGCCGAGGCTGTCGAAGCGGTCGGCAACGCGACCAGCCAAATCCCTGCGAGTATCCGCCGGGCAACTCGTCGTCTCATCTTTCCTCTCCTACTAGTGAAAGTGCCAGCGTTCAGATCTGGATCGATTGGATCTCAGACTGGCAAGCGAGGGTCCTGCCCCGATGGCCCTCGGCCCTGGTGGGCGAGGCGAGGCCAGGACTTTCGCTTCACGTTCAAACCTCGCCAGCCGGTCGGGACCCGCCGCAAATGCCTCAGGCAGGAGCTTCAGCGCCACCTGCCGGTTGAGCTTCGTGTCGGTGGCCTGCCAGACCTCGCCCATGCCGCCGCCGCCGAGCTTTTCCAGGACCTTGTAGTGCGAAAGGGTCTGGCCTTCCATCACGCGACTCTCCTCCCTCCACTCTGAGAAGGCTAACGGTGCCCCGGTGCCGGCTTTGGGCGGATTATATGGCTTAACCAGTCCCGGACCTCCAAAAACAGGCCCATTCGGGCCAATGAATCCGGGGCGATTTTGACGCGTTTTGGGGTTCCAGGTAGGGGACTACCTGAGGGCCGATCGAACGGGCGTTTTTCTTAGTCAATACTAAACCCACGGCCTCTGGCCGTGTGACCCGAAGAGCTTCGAGCGATCCGGCGTGTTGTGGAGGGAAAAGGAGTAGGTTCCCCTTCCGGGGAAGGCCGTTTCGGGCCAGGAAGGAGAACCTATCCATGCATGATTGGCAAAGTCTGGCCCACGTACGGTGGGAATGCAAATATCACGTGGTCATCATTCCGAAGTTTCGGAGGAAGATTCTGTACGGCCAGTTGCGCAAGCAAGTCGGACGGATTTTGCGGGCGCTGTGCGACCAGCGGGGCGTCGAGTTGCTCGAAGGGAAGGCGATGGCGGACCACGTGCATCTCTGCCTGAGCATTCCCCCGAAGTACAGCGTTGCGCACACGGTCGGCTTTTTGAAAGGTAAGAGTGCGGTGCAGATTCACCGGAAGCTCCTGCGGGAGCGCCGGATGACCGGGCTGCATTTCTGGTCGACGGGGTACTGTGTCAGCACGGTCGGTCTGGATGAAGGACGGATTCGCGAATACATTCGCGAGCAGGAGCAACTCGAGGCCGGGCAGGGGGACCTGGACCTCAAGTAACGTTATCGAGCCGGCCCCGGAGGGGCCTTCCCCACGTGAACGGCCCCTTCGAGGGGCCTTCCCAAACCCACGCCCTCTGGGCGTGGTCGATTAGTGTTTTGGGTCATCGAGATGGACGGTCGCGTCAGTGCCCCAGGTCAAACGTTTTGGATCAGGGCTTGAGCCCTATAATTGCCTTCCGTGGTCATCGAACGTTGTTGAAGCCTCCGGGTTCGGGAGTCCCCAGATGAGTCAGCCGTCTCTTGTCGCAGCCTACGTTCTGGTCGGCACCATCGTGGTGGTGTCACGAGCGTCGGGCCCGATCACCGTCCATGCCCAGTCCGCTACCGACTTCGTCCCCGTCACTGACGCGATGCTCCAGGATCCGGCGCCCGAGGATTGGCTGATGTGGCGCCGCACGCTTGACGGCTGGGGTTACAGCCCGCTGGACCAGGTCACCCGGGAGAACGTGAGTGAGCTGCGGATGGCCTGGACGAGAGCCCTCGCGACTGGCACGCAGGAGGGCACGCCGCTGGCATATGGCGGCCTCCTGTATATGCCACAGACGAGCGATGTCATTCAGGCGTTCGATGCCGTGACCGGCGACCTCAAGTGGGAATACCGCCGCGACTTGCCGGATGATCTCTACGAGCTCGTGGGAGGCAATGCCCGCAACAACCGGAACCTCGCTATCTATGACCGTCTGATTATCAACACCAGCGACGACAACTACGTCTTCGCGCTCGACGCGACGACCGGTGACACGGTTTGGGAGACCCAGATCCTCGACTACAAAGTCAACTCGGCCACGCACAGCTCGGGCCCGATCATCGCCGATGGCAAGGTCATCTCGGGGCGCAGCTGCCGACCATGGGGGGGACCGGACGCTTGCATCATCGCCGCGCACGATGCGCGTACCGGCGCCGAGCTGTGGCGGCGGCGCACGATTCCGGCCCCGGGCGAGCCGGGCGACGAGACATGGGGTGCCGTGCCGTTCGAGGAGCGTGTGCATGTCGGCACGTGGATGCCCGCGAGCTATGACCCCGAGCTGCGCTTGATCTATCAGGGCACCTCGGTCACCTCGCCAGCCCCGAAGGTCATGCTCGGCGGTGTCGACAACACACACCTCTACCACAACTCGACGCTCGCGCTCGATGTCGACACCGGCGAGATCAGGTGGTACTACCAGCACCTCAACGACCACTGGGACCTCGACCATCCCTTTGAACGCATCCTCGTGGACATCAACGTCGCGCCGGACCCCCAGGCCGTGAGCTGGATCAACCCGCGGCTCCAACCGGGCGAAGTCCGAAAGGTGATGACCGGAATCCCGGGCAAGACCGGTGTCGTCTATACGCTGGACCGCGAAACCGGCGAGTTTCTCTGGGCCACGCCCACCGTTGCGCAGAATGTGATCAGCCACATCGACGGCGCGACCGGCGCGGTGACCGAGAACGCGGAGGTCGTCTTCAATGCCGTGGGTCAGGAAGTGCTCGCCTGCCCCACCTGGGCCGGCGGGAAGGACTGGGAAGCCGGCGCCTATAGCCCCCTGACCAACACGATGTACTTTCCGCTGCGCAACACCTGTGCGCGCATGCTGGCCACCGACAACGTCGAGGGCGAGCGGGAGCGCGCGCTGACGGCCGGCGGGCAGCCTCCCCTTGCGATCTATGCCCTCGCCGCCCGCCACCAGCTGGCCCCAGGGACGGACCAGCTCGGGACCGTCCGAGCGGTATCGGCCGAAACCGGCGCGACGTCGTGGCTCTACGAACAGCGGGCAGCCACGCATTCACTGGTGGCTACCGCCGGCGGACTCATCTTCGGTGGCGATGCCCAGGGGCGCTTCCGGGCCTTCGACCACGAGAGCGGCGACGTGCTGTGGGAGATCAACCTCGGCTCACCGGTCATGGGGTTTCCAATCACCTATGCCGTCGACGGACGCCAATACGTGGCCGTCAACACCGGCACGGGCCGCAGCACCAACCTCGGCATGACACCCGAACTCCGCCCGAGCTTCGGGAGCAACCTGTTCGTGTTCGCACTGCCGGACCGAGACTGAAGCACCCGACATCGAGGACGCGTGTCTTCCAGAGGCGACATCTCTCGGGTTGTCTGTGTCGTTTCCGGCGAGGGCACTCTTCGACACGCCCCACGATTCAGCAGCCTGACGCACGGTCAGGTTCCGTCCCAACCGTTTGCCTTGCTTCCTCGCTCTCGCTAGTCCAGCCTGCACCCGCTCGGCAATCCTCGCTCGTATCTATAGATGACTTCTGGCCCAGGTATCAGGCTCTAGGAACAGCTGGACCCGGTTCGCTCCCCGCGAACCCACCCGGCCAGCATCTGCCATTCCGGATCGTCACGACTCTGCCAGCGTCGCGGCCCGTTGTGCGTGTAAGCGCCGCCGCCTTCCGGATGCAGGGGCTTCAGCAGAAACCGACTCTGCTCCGGGTTGCCCGGCGTGATCACGCGGGTGATCAGTAGATAGGCTCGTTCGGCCTCCTCGTCGCTCCACTCGTCGCCACGTCCGGGGGCCGGCGCGAAGCCGATGAGACCGCCGGAATGGCAGTTGCTGCAGCGGAGCTGCCCTTCACGCGGATTCGCGAAGACGGGCTGAACGCACGCGCGGAAGAACGCGAAGTCGACCTCTGGCTCCGGCGGAGGGACGAAGGCGTCATCCGGCATGCTTCGAATCCAATCGAGCAACGCGACGTACTCAGGATCGTCCGTGGAGGTCCAGTAGGTCCCCCCAGTGTGAGTCAGCCCGCCCGCATCGGGTGACAGCGGCTTCAAGAGCAGCCGGCTGCTCTGGGGGTCGGCCGTGTTGATGAGCTGGCTCACCACCTCAAAGTTGCGCATCGACTGCTCGCTGCTCCAGCCGGCATTGGAGTTCGGGGTCTCCAGGCTGAAGCGCACGCTCGTCTGCCACGTGTGACACATCACGCACGACGCATAGCCTCGAATCGTGCCCCCGCGGTCCTCCATGAAGACGCTCTCGATGGTGCCGCGATACGTCTCCAACTCGCTAGTGCTTAGGGTCTGGGCGGCGACCGGCGCGACACTGCCTAGCGGGAGCAGCGGCGCCACGGCCGCAACCGCGGCCAGACAGCAGATCAACCCCAGGCCGACTCTCGTCATCATAATGGCTACTCCTCGGACGACCGCATGTTGGTGCCCTTGGGATTCACGCGGTCGGGGGGCAGGATGACGGTGCTGATTCGGGCCGGCCGCGAGCCGGTCGTGATGCTGGCGACCACCTCGAGCTTCTCGAGATCGACCGCCAGCGTCTGGTCAGTCCCGGACACCGCGACATACATGTACTTGCTGTCGGGTGTCGACGTCATCCAGTTGGCACTCGGGCCCACCTTGACGCTCCCGATGAACTCGAGGTCGGGGAGACTCCAGCCGTAGATGCGACTGTCGAGCCGGCTCGAGGCCCAGACGGCGGAGCGATCCGCCAGCACCTCGAGACCGTGCATGTCGCCGGTCTGGATCCCGTCGGCATTCTTCTCCCACAAGGGCAGGTCGGGCGGCCACAGCATGTCGACGATCTCACGGCTCTCCCAGTCGATGACCCACACGGCGTTGATCCCGGTCGCCTGCGCGAAGATCCGTTTGGTCGACCCGTCGTCGTTCGCCTCGAAGGCCATCGGGCGCACCGTGTGGTGCGTCCGGCCGTATTGCTCGTAACCACTCAGCCCGAACGACCAGGCCACCGTGTCGGTCTCGGGGTCGATCACCTGGATCGTAGGATCATCCGGGCCTGCCTCGCCTGAGAGACCGGCCACAACCCACCGCTCGTCAGGCGTCATGAAGACGTTGTGCACCCGGTAGTGGACCTCGATGCTCTTGACGATCTTGTGGGTATCGATGTCAATGACGTCGATGAGAGCCGGCGCCGGTCGGTTCGGGTCGACCTCGACCCCGGGGCCGAGCGGATTGGTCGACCGGCGTGCGATCCCGGCATAGATCTTCCGGTGCTTCTTGTTGACGGCGACCTTGTTCGGTCGCTGCGACAGCTCGATCTGCTCGATCAGCTCGAGCGTCTTCGTGTCGAACACGTCGACCGTATGGTCCTGCTCGTTCGCGCAGTAGTAGTAGAGCGCGTCGGGATGCATCGTCAGGTTGTGCGGATTCGGACAACCTCTGATCAGCCCTACGACCTCGTTCAGCTCGGGGTCGATGACGTGCTGGATGGTGCCCGCGTTGTTGCTCTGCAGGATCCGCACGGCCACCCCGTCGTAGGAATCGAGCTGGGGCACCGCCTGTCCTGCCGCGGACGAGGCGAGAAGCAGACTGCCGACGACGACCGAGAGTGCGCGGCCGAAGAGTGAACGCGTCATCTGAACCTCCGTGTCATGGCCCATGGCGCACCGGACTGCTGCGCCGCACGACCGACCTGGTCCTGCCCGGACAGCCTATATTAGCGGAGACGGACGTCCGGAGTCTTGTTCGCGCTCATTTCGAGCTGTAGCCCAGCAGGCCGGTCTTCGTCTCGTAGGCGCGGAACCGTCGATCGCTGCTACCCCTATTGGAGAACAGCCCGTCGCCGTCGACGTGGGTCCACCCAGCTGAGAATCCGTGTCACACTTCGGCCTCGGGCGACAATACTCAGTAGGCAAGTCACATGGAGATCGCCCTCCCACACCAAGTTGGGTCGTGGTCGGTAGAGGTGGGGCGTGACTAATGTCGCATCTTGATCCCGCCATCGCCCATCTTCTGCGGAGGGCCGGTTTCGGACTGAACGCCGCCGATGCCGAGTCGTGGAATCAGCTCGGCGTGGACCGAGCCGTCACCCGCCTCGTCGATTACGAATCTATCCCCGACGATGTGGATGACCACATCGGCGAAAGGGGGTACCTTGGGACGACATCCCAGGGGCCCTTCGACCCGAACACTCGCATCTCCGATGCCAGACAGCGCTGGCTCTTCCGCATGGTCCACACCCAGCGACCGTTGCAAGAGAAGATGGCGCTGTTCTGGCACAACCACTTCGCAACCGGCTTCAACAAGATCGCCGGCCAGCTAGGCGGACCTCGGGGCGCGGCGCATGCGTTGGCGGCAAAACCCACTGGTAGTGATCCCGAACCTAACTTCTTCAATCAGCGTGGCCAGCTTGAGCTTTTCCGTGACCTCGCCCTTGGCAACTTCCGGGATCTCTTGCTGGCTGTGTCTCAGGACCCCGCGATGGTGGCCTGGTTGGATGGCGATACGAACATCCGGAGACAGCCGCAGGAGAACTATGCCCGCGAGTTGATGGAGCTGTTCACGATGGGCGTGGACTTCTACACCGAGTCCGATGTCCACGAAGCCGCGCGCGTGTTCACCGGATGGAATCTCGCCTTTCAAGGGGCCTTCTCAAGGTTCGTCTACTACAAGTTCCAGCACGATGTCGAGGCGAAGACGTTCAGCTTTCCGATCTACCCCAACGGGGATCGGACCATTCCCAGTCGCTCGCGGGAGGAGGGCATGCAAGACGGTATCGACCTGATCGACGCGGTGGCCCGCCATCCCGAAACTGGCCCTCGGCTGGTGCGGAAGCTCTACGCGTTCTTCGTCAACGAGTTCGACCCGCCCGACGCCCCACTCGTCAACGAGCTGTCTGCGACCTACTATGCCACTGACTTCGATATGCGCGCAGTCGTTGGTCAGCTGCTGCGATCCAACGCCTTCCATGACCCGGCGAACCACTGGGCCCGTTACTCGTGGCCGGTCGAGTTCGTGGTGCGCTTGATCCGGGAGGTCGGGTGGAGCGGGTTCTCGGCGCAGGCCGCGATGGTCCCGCTGGCGAACATGGGCCAGACGCTCTTCGAGCCGCCTGACGTCTCGGGTTGGTCGCTTGGCCCGGCCTGGTTTTCAACAGGCACGATGCTGGCTCGGATGAACTTCGCGGCGGCGTTAGCTCAGAATCAACGCATTGCCCTCCGACAGGCGGCGCTCGGCTCCGCAGCCACGTCCGACGCGTTCCTGAGTCATTTCCTCGACAAGTTGGCGCTGCCAGAACTCAGCAGCGACGTGCGCGCCACGCTGCTCGAGTACCTCGAGGCCGGGGGGAGCTGGACAGGGTCAACGTCCGAGGTTACGACGAAGTCCTCAGGTCTGGTCCATCTGCTGGGCGCCTCGTCCGAGTACCAGTTCGTGTGAGCTTTCGTTGAGACTCGACCGATGCGCGTGACACGACGATCATTCTTCAGAAACGGGGCATCATCGGCAACTGTTGGGTCAATCGGAAATCGCGAGAGTGGCCACCCAGTGGACACCGGCACCCCATCCTGTCATACTAATCGTTTAGCCAGCATCCTGCAGTTCATTTCTATTAGCCGTCACTAGTCGCCTTCAACTCGTCCGGACAAGCCAACGAGAAACGTTCTACCAAACGGGCCGTCTCCAGTACTGATCGGTACCGTTCGACACATGATGACCACGAGCGCTCCACGCCATAGCGGATTCGAGATGGCTCGAACCTCTCTCGGGTCACTGATCGTCGGCCTTCTGTCCTTGAATCTCTGGGTGACTGCCTCCGCGGTCACCCTCGCCATACAACAGGAGCTCGTCCAGTTATCAGGGATCGTGGTTGACGAGACCGGTGGTGTCATGCAGGCGGTGACCGTGCGCGTGTTCTATCTCGAAGGAGACGACGTCTCGTACGAGACGTCAACTGACGAAGCCGGCGTGTTTCGGCTTGACTTGCCCATGGGCGAGTATCGTCTCCAGGTGTCGGCGTCCGCGTTTGCGACGGTCGAGCAACACGTCACCGTGACCGACCGGTTCGAGCCGCTGACGGTGACGATGAGGCTGGACGTTGTGACGGAAGTTGTCGACGTTGCCGTCAACCCTGCGGAGGAGCTCCGGCTGAATTCGATTGTGAGCCTCACTGCCCTGACGTTGTCGGAAGACGAACTATTGGCGCTACCCACCGACGAGGAAGAACTGGTGGAATACCTGATGATACTCGCCGGTGCTGACCCTAGTGGCGACCTCGAAGACGACATATCCACGTTTATCATTGATGGCTTCGATCAAGGGCGTCTCCCCGATCCGGATGAGATCGCGCAGATCATCATTGATCCGGTCCCGATTAGTGTGGACGGTGGCGAGGGACCGCGTATTGAGATCATCACGCGACCCGGGACCGGCCGCTGGGGGGGCTCGTCGCGCTTCACTTTCGCCGACGAGTCGCTCGACGCCACGACCCCGGGGGAGAGTGCGAAGCCTTCACGTCAGACACGCGATGTGGACTTTGACCTGAGCGGTCCGCTCGTAGCTGATCTCATCGACATCGATGTCGAGGCTTCGACCCGCAGCCAAGAACGCGCGGTCAATTCGCTGCGCGCGATTACTCCGACCGACAATCTCTTTGAAGCTGTCGTTCGCCCCGAGACCGAGCACAGCGTGGAGTTGGATGCCGACGTTTCGTTGTCGCCGAGCCGCACGTTGGGAGTCGACTTCGACTACGAAACCGAGCTGACCGAGAACAGCGGAGTCGGCGGATTCACGCTACCTGAACGGGGCGCGGACGAAACCCGCGATGAGTGGACGTTCCAGATCAGCGAGAGGAGGCTGGGTAGCAACTCCACGAACCATTTGCGGGTGCGCACCAGCCAGGACGCAGACCGCGTCGTGCCGCTGTCCAGCGGCGTGGCGGTGGATGTGCCCGATGCCTTCAACCGAGGAGGTGGGACCGAACGTAACCGAGACCAGGAGACGCGTGTCCAAGTGGAGGATCGACTTCGGTGGCAACGCGGCGAGTGGCGCTTCTACACAGGTCTCGAAGGGTGGTACGAACAACAGAACAGCGTCTATGAGAACAACTTCAACGGGACATTCGATTTTGCCAGTCTCCACGATTACTGCTACGCCACCAGCTTCGCGGGATCGAACTGCGCCGTCACGCAGCAGATTGTGGCCGACGCACTCGCGGATGGTGCAATCCCACTACAAACGAACGCCAGAGGCGAGTCAGTTGCTATCACCGGTGTACCCACCACGTTCTCGCAAACATCAGGCAACGCAGTCTTGAACATCCGCGAGTTAGGGGTGGAGAGTTTCTTTCAGGCAGACCGTGGTTTTGGTGAGAAGGCCAGCCTTCGTCTCGGCCTCCGCTACGAGGCGACAAACCACTCGGTCAACTTTCTACGGTTCAGTCCGGCGGTGAATGCTCAATACAAGCCTTTTGATACCACCGTGGTCAGCGTGGGTGCGCGGGTTTCCTTTCGAGACTTCCGCGACTACGCGCAGCTCATCCGGAACGATGGCATGACTCATCAAAGGCAGCTCTTGATCTCATCACCATCATTTCCCGACCCGTTTGTCGATGGCCTCGTCACGATGGACCCGAATCGGACGTCACTGTTTCAGCTCGATCCTGACTACCGTGATCCCTATAGCCTCAGTCCTCAGGTGAGCGTCACCCAGCAATTGCCGGGCGCCATGCGGCTGTCCGTTCAGTATCGCGTGAGCTACGGGTATCGGCAGCAACGCACGCGCAACATCAACGCGCCCTTGCCTGGCACACCGCTCTCGAACGACATCCTCGATTTGCCGCGTGAGGTGAGGCAGGACACCGTCGACCGCATGCGGCCCTTCTATCCCAACATCGGAAATATCTATCAGATTGAGTCGACCGGCAGATCGAATAGCCGTTATCTTCGCGTTCGCTTTCAACGACGGGGCTATCTGGAGTTGCTGGGGTTGGGGCTATCCGGGAACGTGGACTACGGCTATCGGTGGGGTGAAGACGACAACGACTTCAATAACCCGTATGTCCCCGAGTGGGGGTTGTCAAGACGGTCGCACCGGTTCGACTCGCAGTTTCGGATTCGTCTGCCGCGCCATGTGAGTGTGAATCACCCGGTCCTGCGCGCTCTGGCGCGCGCGACCTATCAAGACGTGCACCTCAACTTCTTCGTGCGGGCGGAGGCAAGCCGACCCTACAGCATACGCAGTGGCCGCGATTTGAACGGCGACCAATCGATTCGTGACCGCCCATCGGGGGTTGCCCGAAACACGGAGACCGGACCAAGTCGTGTGAACGTGACTATGACCCTGACGAAGTCCTTTCGCCCGGAAGCACCGCAGCAGGCCGAGCGTCGGCGGCAGGAGACCCCGTCGGTTCGACTCCGAATCCGTGCCTCCAACTTGCTTAACACCAGCCAGGTGCGTGGCTACAGTGGCGTGCTGTCGTCACCGCTGTTTGGGCTACCGACGGGATACTTGCGCGGTCGCACCGTGCGTCTGTCGGTTCAGACCGACTTCTAGTCGGCCGTGAGTCGGTTTACGAGAAGCCGGTCGTTAGCCCCACGTTAGCCCACCCGAGGTTCTCGCCAATCTACCGAGACCCGGGGGGACCCAAATAGACCCTTTGGGATTCATCCCGGTCATCCTGCGGTCATCCAAACATTACTGCTTTGTAGATGAGGGACTTCTTGACGGCGTCACACGGCGAACCCGGGCCCTGACATCTCAGGACAGCGTGGACATTGAGATCGCACCCAACAGGGCAATCACAAAAGGCGCCAACATGCTCACAAGTGCCATCCTGGCCGGTTTGTAACCAATATCGGTACGCACCCTGAATCCGTAGTAAAGGGTCATTGGATAGATGATATTCAGGCAACCCCATTTCACACTGTCTCGGAATCCCGCGACGATGCCACGTACGTAGGCAATGAGATTCATGAGCACGGCAATCGCCATCAGACCCATGACAATCATCACTAAGATGAGGGGGCGAGGAGGCGCCGGGTTGAGTACCACGCCCGAAGATTCACCGGCGAGTTGTGCCTGAATCGACGCGTGCCGCAGCCGCACAAACGGTTTGATCATGGTCACCTCACCCCGCTCAGCAGATGCATCGTCGCTCAGCGAACGATCGAATCGTCGCACAGCCGTATCATCCAACGTCTTAACTATGGGGCGAAGTGATGCGCTGGTGTCGTCAGTCAGCGAGAGGATCTTCTGAGGCGCCAGTTCGGTGCGCGCGTACGATCTGATGTAGTCACGGTACTGCTCTCGGTAAGTTGCAATTGCCAGTACTCGTTCTATCAATTTGTTATTGGTCTGGGGATGATCGATGCTTTGATGGATGCGCGTTTCCGCTGTCCCAATGAGAGACAAGCCACCAAATGAAGAATCCATGTCCCAAGGCAAAATCTGGAATCTGTTCGATTGAGGATCGAGATAGACGTAATGGTTCTGACTGCCCATTAAGAAACTATCCAGATTAGACAGAAGGACGTTCACGGCGAGAAACCTGAGGAACTGATCCATATCCAGGTAGGTTTCGACTGCCTGCGAAAACTCCGCGTCATCCGCAATCCAAACCAGTCGGGCAAACTCCATCAACCGCTGTTTCTGTTCAGGGGTCACCTTTGTCTTGGGGAAGTACGCCTTTTCGTATTCTGGCCAGTCGTCCTGAAAATACCGGAACGTGCCGAACGTGCTGGGTTTCAGCAACATGCCTGCACCGGTACCGTAGCGGTGTCGCAGAAAGCGTTTATCAACCTGTTCCACGATGCTATAGATGCCAAGATCCTTGTTATCAATTTGACCAGGTACGGTCAGACTGACGCGTGCCCAGGCCACGCGAGAAGCCACGAGCCCTGCATCTCTGAACAGCTCGTAGGAAAGCGCTTCCCGCAGCATCGAATCATCGGTGACGTTGCTGTTTAGGTTGATCTTGGTCAGACCCAGATACTCGAGGTCGTCATCGTATTCATTGAAGTCAATCTTGAACGAAAACTTGTCAACCATACGACCGACAAGAAAACTCCCGTTACCCTTGAATCTGATGCCGACATTCTCCAGGACCTGATCGGCGATGGTGACTGTTCCTCTGCCGTACTGATGGTCGACACCGACGTACCCGGCAAGTCCGGGTCGGGAGGATTTTTCACTATGCAGATTCCCGCCCTCCGCCGCATCACCCATCAATCCTGCAAACGCCTGCAAGACGGCCAACGGTCCTGGCGCGAGACCCTCGGGCGGCTGTAACCTGGCCCACTTCGAACCGGTCAATTCCAGATGTATGGCCATACCTTGTCGAGCCCAAACAACTCGTCCGATGGGTGGGCGCCAGAACGCATCTGACTCGCCATCCAGATCATCAACAAGAGACCGATCTTGGTTCGCAGTCTTCGTGGCATCAGACCATTCCCCATTGAACCAATCAAAAAGCAATAGCCTCCGTCTGCAGACAGTATTATGTATGTCTACTGGCGAGTAGTCTCATTCCCACCGAAGAATCCTCGCTGACATGATAGCCAGCAAGAATGCTATTCTTGGCCCTTTTCGTCGGACGGAGGCAAGATTCTCACCCGCGCCATGCTGAATTCATTCGATGAAATGGGCTGGAACTCGCACACCAGCTACGCGATTCTCGAGATCGACGCGACACGGCTGAGGTGCTGCGTTGGCGTAGCGCTCGTCTATCCGATCGTGAAACACAATCGCATCAAGCCCAAGCTAAAGATGATTCGGCGGATTTTGGGAGGCGACGGTGCCCGACGCTGAGCTTCTGGCATACCTCGGGGGTGCCGGCTTTAACCTGAGCGTCGCGCTCTTGATCGTGAGGCTGATCTACTACCCGGTCAGCCACGAGAAACAGTACGTCCTCACGTTTCTTACCTTCAGCACGATTACGTACTTCGTGCTTGGGATCCTCAGTAAGTATCCCCCGGCAAAGCCGGGGGCTTTAGTTGTGAGCCGCTCAAAGCGGCAGGACGTGGCCGCTACGCGCCACTTGAGCCACCCTACGGGTGGCTGCTCTCATCCAACCGGAGCTGCTCTTGCCGTCGGTCTTCCTGTTCCTGCGCCCGGATATACGCGCGAATCGCTCGCTCATCCCGACCCAGCGTGGACACGAAGTAGCCTCGAGCCCAGAAGTGCTGCCCGACAAAACTGCGCGACCGCCCGGCAAACTCCCGAGCGATGTAGATCGCGCTCTTGCCCTTGATGTACCCGATCACCTGCGCCACCGAGTACTTCGGCGGAATCGACACCATCATGTGGACGTGATCGGCCAACAGATGCCCTTCCTCCACGTCGCTTTCCCGCTGCCGGGCCAACTCCCGCAGCACCCCTCCGAGATGCCGGCGCACCGACCCGTAGATCGCCTTCTTCCGATACTTCGGGATGAACACCACGTGATACTGACATGCCCACTTCGAGTGATTTAGAACTGCGATAGTTCGTCATGGGGACTCCCCTTTCGTGATGCGTAGCGGCTCACGTGGGGGAGTTTCCCCATTCCAATCCCGGAACTGTCAAACTCTGGGTGCCTCCCCGGCAAAGCCGGGGGGTCTCTCACGCTGACTAGCGTAGACCTGAGTATCGGCGTCGGATTCGGGCTGTTCGCGATCTTCTCGATCCTTCGCTATCGCACCGACACGATGTCGGCCCGGGAGATGACCTATCTGTTTGTGTTCATCGCGTTACCGGTGATGAACTCAGTTCTGACCTCGAGTGGCGACGTCGTGAAGATGGTTGTTTCGAACGCCATCGTGATCGGCGTTTTGTTCGCGCTCGAGAAGGAATGGGGCTTTCACTTTGAGGCAAGCCAGAAGATCACCTACAACAAGATTGAGCTCATCACACCGAACCGACGAGGCGAGCTGCTCGCGGACCTTCGTGCGCGTACGGGTTTGCCCATTCGTCGGGTCAGAATTGGCCGCATGAACCTCGTCGCTGACACGGCCGAACTGACCGTGTACTACGACGAGGCAGACACATCGAGCCCTCGTAAATAGTCAGGCCGAACGCTTCGGGCGGCGCGACGTCTTCCCCTCTGCGAGGTTGGGTGATGTCCCACTGGCGAGCAGATGCCACGGCTCTCGGAATAACCAGCGTGCTCACGGAAGTCTAGCTTAAGGGCACGGCTAGGTACCACGGTGGTCAGCCAGAGCCGACGACCTGACAGAGCTTGGTCTCACTCCCAGGGCAGCTCGAGATCGTACTCCGTGCCGTTGGTGTCTCTCGCGATGATGTGAACCGATCGTGGCGACACGTTGCCCAGGTTCAAACTGTCACCATCCACCCCGATAAAATCGGATAAGGGAATATCCCGCTCTTGCCTGACCCCCAGCCGCTCAAGTTTCGTCCAATACTCAGGTCGAACCCCGGTCGGCTTGATTCCAATAGTCATATCCATGAGCGCCAGGTTCGACACGTTCCTAACCGTCAGAGCGAACTGCGAGCTCTGAGTCGTCACGGGTGAATCGACCGGAGCGGAGATCTCGCCTCCACATCCCGCGATCACCAGCACAGCAAATCCTCCGACGACACCGAAAACGTAGCGCCTCATGGGACACCTCCAGACCAATCACATCAGCGTAGGCTGACGTTACGTTGGGAGCGGAACTTCGTCAAGTCGGATCCAGCTGTGTCTGGACCCGCCCAGACGGCGAACGAAGCCTGCGTCCAGGGCGACTGCGTTTCTCGCGCAACACGACCGTCGGCAGACCGGTTAGGGCATTTGTCTTTTCTCGTCAGCGGGCGGAGTGGTGGTAGCCGGACACATGGCAAGTATTTGGACCCTCTGAATGGTGGTCCGCAGGGCTGGGAATCTGGCGACTGTTCGCAAACTGGTCTGAGTTGACCAAATCATGTGACTTCCGAAAAAATGCCCCCATGCACCTGACGCTGAAACCGAGATCGTCGCAGGCGTTGCTCCTGGTCGCCGTGGCATCCATGACCGCGTGTGCTCCGGACGGCGGTGAGCCGCTCGGCGAGACCACGCCGCCCGCGATCGAGGTCAGTCCGCAGCGCAACGCCTACTTCGGCGACCTGCACGTCCACACCAACTACTCCTACGACGCGTTCCTGTTCGGGACGCGGGCTACGCCCGACGACGCCTACCGGTTCGCGCAAGGCGAGTCCCTGCCGCACCCGGCAGGCTTCGACATCCAGCTCGACCGACCGCTAGACTTTTCCGCGGTCACCGATCACGCCAGCTTCTTGGGCATGATGCGGGCGATGCTCGATTCCGAGCAGGAGGTCTCTCGCCACCCCGACGCAGAAATCGTACGGGACATCGCCTCCGGGGAGCTAACGGGACCGGCCCGGCAGGAGGCCTATGCGGGAGTACGAGCGTACACGCTCGGGGACCGTGAAGGGCTGCTTGACCTGGACGTCGTACGCTCGGCGTGGCGCGACATCGTCGAGGCGGCCGAGCGCCACAACGACCCTGGCCGCTTCACCACGTTCATCGGCTACGAGTTCACCGGCAGCCCCGACAACCAGAACCTGCACCGCAACGTGATCTTCCGTGGCAGCGCGGTGCCGGACGTGCCGTTCAGCCGCCTCGACGCGATGAACCCTGAGCTGTTGTGGGCGTGGATGGACCGCAACCGGGACGCCGGCATGGAAGCGCTGGCCATCCCCCACAACTCGAACGGATCCAACGGACTGATGTTCGAGCTCGAGACCTATCACGACGAGCCGCTCGACGCGGCCTACGCCGAGATCCGCACGCGCAACGAGCCGCTGGTCGAGGTGACCCAGACCAAGGGCACCTCCGACACCCATCCCGCGCTCTCGCCGAACGATGAGTGGGCCGACTTCGAGATCTATCCGTACCGGATCGGTGGCGGCCTCACCCCCAGCCAGGCCTCGGGCAGCTACGTGCGGGAAGCGTATTTGAACGGCCTTCGCCTGCAGGAAGAGGGAGGTTTCAACCCGTATCGCTTCGGCCTGATCGGCTCGACTGACAATCACATCGGGGCGGGCTATTCGGGTGAAGCGGGTTACATCACCCCTAGCGGCACTCCACAGCCCGGCATCTCGGTACCGTTCGACCCGCCGAGGCCCGACGGTCGTCGTTACAGCGAGGCTCGCTCCGCGCTCTTCGGCTCCTCGGGCCTGGCCGGGGTCTGGGCCGAAGAGAACAGCCGCGAGGCGATCTTCGACGCCTTCCGGCGCAAAGAGACCTTTGCCACCACCGGACCACGTATGCGAGTGCGTTTCTTTGCCGGCTACGACTACCCGGAGGACCTCGTTGAAGACCGCGACCTGATCGCCAAAGCCTACGCCGGCGGCGTCGCCATGGGCGGTGAGCTGGTCGCTCCCGGCGAACGGACTCCACGGTTTCTGCTCTGGGCGATGCGCGACCCGGCCAGCGCTCCGCTGGCGCGCCTCCAGATCGTCAAGGGCTGGGTGGAGGACGGGGCAACGCGGGAGCAGATCTACGACGCCGCCTGCTCCGATGGCCTCCAGGTGGACAGGACGACCCACCGCTGTCCGTACAACGGCGCCACCGTCGACCTCGCCGACTGCAGCATCAGCGAGAACGTGGGCAACGGCGAGCTGCTGACGATGTGGACCGACCCCGACTTCGACGCGTCACAGCGCGCCATCTACTACGTGCGGGTGCTCGAGAACCCGACCTGTCGGTGGAACACCTGGGACGCGATTCGTGCCGGGGTCGAGCCACGGCCGGATCTTCCGCCCACCCTGCAGGAACGCGCCTGGTCGTCGCCGATCTGGTACGTTCCGGAGTAAGGTTCTGCCGTCACACCATCCGCGCCAATGACGGTCAGGACATCCCGGTTAACCAATCCCAGCGGTCCCGGCAGCTAAGGAATGAATTGCGCCCAACGTTATTCCTAGCAGCCCGTGGTGAAAATCAGCAACGGCCTCGGCTAGATCGATCGCCAGAATCGATCATCATCTGTACACTCGTTCGCATGTCAATGGGCACACGACGCAAACGACGACGACAAGAAGCCCTCTGGGTCGCGACGACCGACTTGCCCCAGACGGTCGCCCACCCGTTCTATCGTCGAGTGAACGCCCTGCTGGACGCCCACGGTTTCGAGACGTTTGTCGAACGGCAGTGCCAGCGGTTCTACGCCGCCACCCGTGGCCGGCCAAGTCTCACGCCGGGCATCTACTTTCGCGCGTTGTTGGTGGGGTACTTTGAAGGCATTGACTCGGAGCGGGGCATCGCCTGGCGCGCGGCGGACTCGCTGGCGATTCGGCGCTTCTTGGGCATCGCCGTGGACGAGGATGTGCCGGACCACTCGACGATCTCCCGAACCCGGCGACTGATTGACGTCGAGACGCATCGCGCCGTGTTCACCTGGGTGCAGCAGCGCCTCGTCGCGTCGGGCGTGCTGAAGGGCGCGACGATCGGGATCGACGCCACCACGCTGGAGGCGAACGCGGCGATGCGGAGCATCGTGCGGCGGGACACCGGCGAGGACTACCAGGCCTATTTGACCGGCTTGGCGCAGGCGTCGGGCATTGCCACCCCGACGCGCGACGACCTCGCCCGCCTGGACCGGAAGCGGAAGAAGACGCCATCGAACAAGGACTGGCGGAGCCCCGTCGATCCGGATGCGAAGGTCGCCAAGATGAAAGACGGCCGCACGCATCTGGCCCACAAGGTCGAACATGCCGTGGACCTCGACACCGGCGCGGTCGTCGCGGTGACCGTGCAAGGCGCAGACACGGGGGATACGACGACCATTGGCGACACGACGGTCGCCGCCGCTGCCCAGATCGAGGATGCGCAAGCCGAGGTGGACGACCCCCAGGCGTTCACCGCGCTGGTCGCGGACAAGGGCTATCACAGTAATGAGGTCATGGTGGATCTGCAGGCCGTCGGCGTCCGGTCGTATGTCGCCGAGCCGGATCGAGGCCGCCGCGATTGGTCCAAGGCGCGGGAGGCCCAAGCGCCCGTCTATGCGAATCGTCGGCGCATTCGGGGCGCCCGCGGCAAGCGCTTGATGCGCCGACGTGGCGAGCGCATCGAGCGTTCGTTCGCGCACGCCTACGAGACCGGCGGGATGCGGCGCACGCATCTGCGCGGGCATCGCAATATCTTGAAGCGCCTCTTGATTCACCTCGCGGGCTTCAACCTCGGCGTGCTGTTCCGGCAGCTGATCGGCGTTGGCACGCCGCGCAGCCTGCAGGGGCGCTGTCTCGCCGCGCTGATGGTCCTTGTGTCCTCCTGGCGGCGCCTCGTACATGTCTGGACCGTTCGCGAGCCCGAGTACCCCGCGCGTTCCACGATCGGGGTCGGCGATCACGATCGATCACTCATCCCGAAAGCCGCATAGGAAGACCGCATTTCCACCACGGGCTGCTAACCTTACTCTCGCCATGGGCGGCCGTCCCTGAATTCCAATAAGTCCTTTAGGCAGAGTGCCGAGGGTGGGGATCGAACCCACACGAGCCTTTCGGCTCACAGGATTTTAGGTTCTCCCCCGTCGATCACCAGGATCGACGGTTTTCCCTTTAGTTCTTCACAATCAGTCGGATAGCTCTTCGTTGAAAACTACGAGGAGTGCGCTGAAATACGAGGAGTGTGGTCCTGATAGGGACAGTTTAGGGACAGTCCAGACACACCAAAGGCGACGCCAGAGCATCTTAGCGCGTTCTCTTCGGCTTGCCGGACAGGGCATCCAACTCTCCTACGTCCGGGTGAACAGAATCTCACGCGTCTGGGCACCTACCGCCCCGAGCGGCTGAGATCAGTATAACGGCGCGCGGATCAGCGGTCGGTCAAGCGTCCAGATCCGCCGAGCTCGTAGTAGACGGTTGGCACGAAGTCTTCCGCGGTCCATCCCGCGTCCTGGTCCCACGTCGTGTCATACATCGCGGTCGGCCGCGCGGCCATCACCTCGTCCAGGGTCATGCCGCCTTCGATCGACGTGAGCACACGCGCGCGGACGTCGAGGATCATGTCCAGGAACTCCTGCATCTCGTCCCGACCGACCACGCTCAGACCATGGCCGGGGATGACTTTCGTGGCGGGACCGGCCATGGCGATCGCCATCTCGAGCGCGTCGATGGTGCCGGCCAGCGTCCCGCCGTTGTAGATGTCGATGATCGGATAGGTCGTCGTCCGAAACACGTCGCCGAGATGCAGGACGTCTGAATCCGGGAAATACACGAACGTGTCGCCGTCGGTATGTGCGGGCGGCGCAAGGAAGGCCCGGACTTCCTCCCCATTGAGGTGGAAGGTGAGGGCGTCGTTATAAGTAACCACCGGTCGGCCGCCGGCTCGTGGTGATGGACGAAAATCCCCGCCTCGCCTCGGAGCTCGAACCCTCTCGGCCAGGAAACGGAGACGCGTGTTGTCGTGCGCGAAGATCAGGACGCCCAGTTCGGCCAGATTCTCGTTGCCGCCGATATGGTCAACGTGGATGTGCGTGTTGATGACAAAGCGGATGTCGCCATCAGTCACCTCTCTCACAGCTGCCAGAAGCTTGTCGGACAGCGGTGCCATTAGGGAATCGACGAGCAGCACGCCCTCAGGGCCGACCAACGCCCCGATGTTGGCGATGCCGTCCGGGCGCTTGATCATGTGCACGCGACCTGCAACCGGCTCGATCGACAACTCCATCCCGTCAAAACGCCCAGCCTGCCCCGGCCCCTGAGCGACAATCGCGACGACGCCGGCCACGACGAGTGTGCAAGCCACCACAATTCGTTTGTTCTTCATGTCGTCCCTCCTCCCAACCCGTCCCGGTGACGCCTCGTTATTCGCTTTGATACACCTTCGCAATACTACTTTGATACCGGTTGCTGGAGCGGCGATAGTCAGCGCCGTTGGAGCTTACAATTTCTAGATGGCTGGATTTGTGCGGTGGAGCAAACTTCAGCGAGGGATCGTCCGATACTTCTTGAGCGGAAGATACGTGAGCAGTGCCACGTAGTCCTGAGCGGCCTCTGGCGAACGCAGACTCTTCCAGCTCGGCATACTTCACACTTTTTCAAGATCGCTAGCAAAGGCTTCCGGCAGGATCTTCAGCGCCACCTGCCGGTTCAGCTTGGTATCGGTGGCTCGCCCAACCGACCGATCGACCAGAGAATTCGCGGCCTGAAGGCGCACTTGCTCCGAGTCAGCGCCGGTGACGAGAGCTTCAAGCTCGGCGACCGCACGTGGTGCCAAGTTCCTCAATCGCAGCTCAGCCAACTGAACAGCTTCCGCAGCCCGGGCGAGGGCTTGTGGGGCTTTGCCGCCGTGATTCTTGCAGACTCGCTGACCTCGCATCGCGAACTTGTTGCAGAGCCGCCCAGAGCGGTTATGTCCGATGCAGAGGCGAGCGTCACGTTGGTCGATGTCTGTCACCTTCATGGGGTCGTGTGCTTTCATGGGGTTGCCTTCATTCCGCTACGGCACCCTCCTCAGCCCGCGATCCAGCAAGCATGTTGAACATCGCATGGTTGCCCTCGTGACACGCGAACTCGTGGACCGGGCCGTCAGTACGTGCCATCGGCAGCGCACCCGACCAGGGGAGCGTCCACGTTTCCGGATCCTCGACCGTGAACTGATAGTCCAGCGTGTCGGGTCCCGTGCGCGTGAAACGCTCGACAAGCGTCACCTGGCCACTGAGATCACCCCGTCCCATCGAGTGTTGGGGTAGATTCCACCGCCGGATAAACGCCTCCCTGATATTGGTGGTCTCAACGACAAGCGTGTCCCCGTCCCAATGACCCCGAGAATCGCCCGCATACTGGCGAATCGTCGCCGGGAGGTGAGGACGCCCGTCCAACGGAACATAGCGGACATCGTGGATATGTTCCTGGAGAATGACAACGTGGTCGGGCGTCTGGAAGAACTGATAGTTGTTGTTGTAGCCGGTGGGCGAGATATGACCAATCCCGCGGTACCACAGGCATCGCTCGCTCAGCCCCATCTCCTCGGGCCCATCGGCCGGCACCCGCCCGTCTCGGACATCTGCGAGACGATGGTACGCCGGTGACGCAATCCGTACTTCTGCCGCAGAGGTGAGTGGTGGCAGCCGGCCATTCGGTGGATCCGAAATCAGCGACGTGCGACCGGTTTGCACGACCGCCGTCCCCTGTTCCGTCCAAAAGCTGTTGTAGGCACTCACGAGGCTGCCGGTCACGGGAAAGGGCTCGGTCCTCACCTCGCTGGGAGCATTGGCTTGACGGTGACGTTCGGCAGCTTGCTGCTCGGTCTCGGCGACTTCTTCGGCCGTTAGGAACGCCTTGTCGCCGAGAGACTCGGGACGCTGGAGCGGTGTAATGGTGGCGTTGTTCCAGATTCCCCGGAGATCCGGATCACCCCACGCAGTCCGCGCGACCTCTTCCCCATCTGACTGGTTCGTCTGCGACTGCACGCACGCAGGAAACCCGGCCAGCCACACGGCCCCCATGGCGATCGTGCAGACAACCCAGAACCACCGTCGCCTCTGATAACTCATAGTCACCCTCCTTACCGACACGAAAACGAAAAATGGCGGATATACGAGCTAGACGGATATATAGATATTAGCGACCCCGTCGCGGTTTTTGGATCCGTTCAAAGCGCCGGACGGTGCTAAGCACCACAGGATTTCAAGGTCCGTGGTTACCATGCGGTCTCCATCGAATCGTACCAGCGGACCGGCGCCGGCGCTGACTATCTGCTGGTCGTTTGCCCTACTCGGCGCGCGGCAGTGCGAAGGCGATGAGCCGTGGGCCGCCGCCGACCGTGAGCGCGATGTACTGTCGGCCGTCGACCATGTAGGTCATCGGCGTCCCGATGGCCCCGCTTGGTAAATCAATTGACGCCAACTCGTTACCGCTGGTTTTGTCGTACGCGACCAGGCGCGGGCCATTGTTCGTGCCGCCGGCTGTAAGGCAGTACAGCAGGAGCGTCTTGGTCAGCAGTGGCCCGTTGTTCGCATTGTCTCCGCCGACTGGTGGTAGATTGAGATGCCGCAAGCGGGGGTGGTTACGGTAGCGATTCCCGTCACCGGTGGGAACCCACCAGAGGTGCTCGCCGGTGTTCATGTCAATCGCGGTAATCCGCGAGTAGGGCGGTTTCAGCAGGGGTAGCCCCTGTGGCATTCGCGGGCCGATGCTCGTGTACATCGTGGGGCGCCCGGCCAGGATGTCCGCCTCTGGCGCGCCGTGCGTGTAGTCGACGGTGGCTCCGAGCGCCGGGTCGGGCGTGTATATCCCCACGACCTGGGCTTGGTTGCGTGACGGAATGTAGAGGATGCCGCTTTCCGGGTCCATCGCGGCACCGCCCCAACCGACCGTGCCCCCAGTCGAGGGACGCATGATCGTGCCTCGCGTTACGCCCTCGACCTGACGATCCAGCGGTGTGAAGAGCGGACCCAGTCGGAACCCTTCGACCGCCTTCACCGCCATTTCGCGAATCTCCGGCGTGAAATCGACTAGGTCGTCAAGCACGACGCCCTGGTAGTCGAACGGCGCCGGTTTTGTCGGAAACGGTTGCGTGGGTGCCGGCACGTCACCAGGGATGTTGGTCTCTTGCGGAACGGGTCGTTCCTCGATTGGCCAGATGGGTTCGCCCGTGACCCGGTCGAACGCGTAGACGAAGCCTTGCTTGCTGACCTGGGCGATCGCCTTGATCTCCCGTCCGTCGACGGTGACGTCGACCAGATTCGGATGGGTCGCGAAGTCGTAGTCCCAGAGCCCATGGTGGACAGCCTGGAAGTGCCACAGCCGCTGGCCGGTCTCGACGTCGACTGCGATCAGCGTTTCCGAAAAGAGGTTGTCCCCAATCCGGTCGGACCCGATGAAGTCGTTCGTGGTCGTTCCAGTCGGCAGGTATACATGTCCGAGCTCATTGTCTCCGCCGAGCATCCCCCAGACGTTCGCATTCCCCGAGTAGCGCCACGAGTCGTTGAGCCAGGTCTCGACACCGAATTCGTCGGTGCTGTTCGGGACGGTGTGAAAGTCCCAGGCGTGCTCGCCGGTTCGGACGTCCCAGGCACGAACCCAGCCGGGCACCGCTTCCTTCGTGATGCGGCGGTCGGCGACCTGTGATCCGTGGATGACCTTATCCCGGACGACGATCGGCGCAGAGAAGATGCCCCAGAGCATGGCGTTCAGATAGTCGCGATCCGCCCGATTGGCCCGCGGAAGATCGAGGGTCGTGTCGACCATGCCACTGCCGTTAGGACCGAAGTCGGCGCACGGTCGGCCGGTCTTCGCCTCGACACAGACGAGGTATCCAGCCCCGGTGCCCCAGAGGATCCGTTCGTCGTCCAGTCCATCGGTCCAATAGGCGACACCCCGCGCATTCCAGGGCCCGCTCATCGGTGGGGTCCCCTCCTCGTACCCCTTCGGGTTGAAGACCCAGAGTGTCTCGCCGGTTGTCGCGTCGACTGCGACCCCCTGCCCGAGAGGCGTGTTGAAATAGAGGACGCCACCGACCATGAGCGGCGTGGCCGTTAGGCGTGATGCAAGCGGCGGGTGACCGGGTCTGTAGAGCTCGGGGTTTTCTTCGACGAGCGATTCGACGATGGTGTCGAGTGGCGCTGACCACTCACCACCGCCGGGGGTTGATCGGCTAATCAGCGTGTCGACCGATGTCCACTCCCAGGCTATTTCAAGGTCTGTGAAATTACTCGCGCCGATTTGATCGAGCGGGGAGTACTTCTTCCCACCGATGTCCCCCGCGTAGCTGCGCCACTCCCCATTCGACGTGTCGTAGGTTTGCCAGGGGCCCTGGGAGCCTCCCGGTTGCGCCTGTGCCACCGGGGCGACGGCTAACAGCGTGAGAGTAAGAAGGACACTGAGCGAGAGAAACCTATGCATAGAAGAACCCCGTTTCCAGGCGGCCTTCATCGAATCGTACCATGCGGCCACCATCGAATCATCATAATCTGGGTGTGTGCGGGGGTACCGTTGGGGACACCAAACTAGATCGAATCTTCTCCATTGAAACGAAAATTGGCGGGCGTGTCATCGATCGGTTTCTTGTGAGATCATGCACCAAATGCGTGTCTGGTATCAGTCACGAGTTCGGAAGTAACGGAATGGATAAGCGATGTGTAACGCTCGCCGTCCTTGTCTGGATATCCGTGGTCAGCGCCTCGAGTCTGGTTGCACAGACGGAGACCGATGGGTGGCCGGTTCCTCGCACGGCTGACGGTCGGCCGGACCTATCGGGCGTGTGGGATTTCCGGACCTTGACACCGCTGCAGCGCCCGCAGGATCAGGAGGCCCGCCTGACCGAAGAGGAAGCGGTGGCTCGTGAGCAAGGGGAGGACGAGAGCTACGCACGCGCGAACGCCCCGAGCGAGATCCGAACAGAGCCGCTGCCGGCGGGACAGGACGTAGGGGGCTACAACCGCTACTGGCTGGATCAGGGCGCCCGGGTCGTCGACGATCGCCGGACCTCTCTGATCGTGGACCCTTCGACCGGACGAGTGCCGGAGCTGAAGCCAGGCGCGCTGAGGCAGGTCGGGTCGCTACAGAAGGACATCCCCGGCGAGCGTCCGGTGCGTTATCGAACCGGCGGCATCGGAGCCGATGGTCCCGAGGACCGCGGTATCGCGGAGCGGTGCATTGTGGGCTTCAATTCCGGACCACCGATACTCCCACTCCCGGGTAGCTACAACCAAAACTTTCAACTTTTCCAGACGCGAGCTCACGTGGCAATCCTGACCGAGATGGTTCACGAGGCAAGGATTATTCCACTCGATGGACGCCCACCCCTACCTCGTTCGGTGCGTCAGTGGCTCGGGGACGGACGAGGTCACTGGGACGGCGACACGTTAGTGATCGAGACGACGAACTTCAGCAACCTCGTGCCAAGCTTCAATACGGGCTTGCTTGAAGCGCTGGGAACTGGCACGACAGCGCACTTGACAGAGCGGTTCACGAGGATAGATTTTGATACCTTGCGGTACGAGTTCACGGTGACTGACCCCGACACGTTCACTCAACCGTTCTCCGGTGTACTGCAGATCCAACGGGGTGATGTGCCGGTCTTCGAGTACGCTTGCCACGAGGGAAACTACGGGATGATTAACCTGCTCTCTGGTGCTCGGCAGCAAGAGCTGGTCGAGCGCGCGGCACGGTAATGTAGTCACTCGGCCGATGTGTCGCAGTGCTGGCGGTAGCGATGCTCGTGGCGATCGCCAGCCGCGTCCAGTCGTCTACATCCGATAACTGGCCTCAGTTCCGCGGACCCGATCGCACGGCCGTTGTCGCGGACGATCCGCGGCTCCCCAAGACATGGAGTGCCACCGACAACGTCGAGTGGCGTACGGCCATCCCCGGCCGTGGTCGGAACGGGCGAGTAGCCCTGGGTGGGCATACCGGAGTATATGCAACCGCGGACGCGCTAGAGGATCTGGAACACCCGGTACGCCGCCTTGCCTGGGACCGACCCGACGCCGACGGTGATGATCCGGTTGAGCCACCCGTACTTGTCGGATGCCGTTTCGAAGACGGGCGTCGTTCGCAAGTAGGTGTTGCCACCTTCTGGGGTGAAGATGAGTCCGCGGTACGTGAGATAGATCAGTTCGTCGTCATCCGTTTGTAGCGTGACACGGACATCGAGTTCGATCGCTCCGTCAGGTCTTCGGATGAACCAGTCCCCTCCACCTCGAAGAGCGGTCCCCCGAAGTCGTGGACCCTCGAAGGTGCCGCCCGTGATGGGATAGATCTGCCGTGAACCAAGAGACTGTGGAGTGTCGACATCCAGCTCGATGTCCATCAGGAACGTCGAGTGAAGCTCAAGGTTTTCCGATTGGACGGCGGCGAGCGCGTGACCTGGAAGAAGTGCCGCCGACACGGCACCATACTGGGCGAACTGCCGGCGCGATACACGGCGGTGGGAAACCGAATCGGGTCGTTTGGGCATGTGACTTTCTCCTTGTTCCGAAAAATGGCGGGCGTGTCATCCGGTCGGGTATATAGATATTCGCGTCGCCGGCGCGGTTTTGGGATCCGTTCAAAGCGGCGGAGCAAAAAAGCTCGACCGGGGGTCGGCTTACCGGGGGTCAATCATCCCCTTTTCGGTTCGATTGGCTGTCACATTGGCTGTCAAACCGTCTGAGCCGTTGCATCAGAGGTAGACAACCAAACCATCCGCCCCAATAAACATAGGGTAAAAATGGTGCCGAGGGTGGGGATCGAACCCACACGAGCCTTGCGGCTCACAGGATTTTAAGTCCTGTGCGTCTGCCAGTTCCGCCACCTCGGCATAGTTGGTAAGTCTATTCTGAATCAGTTACTTGCAGACTTCTTGCGCTTGCCCGAGTCGCGCTCGGAGGAGTCCGGTGTGCCCGGAGTCTGCTCGCACAGGTTCTAGCGAGTCGAGCTCGAGCGCGGCCTCGCCTTCGTCGAGCGTTTCCTTAGGCGCCTCGCTGTCTTCGTTCGCTTCGCCTTCTTCTTCGTCGCGCGCTTCTTCTTCTTTGCTGCAGCGGTGCGAAGCGCCTCCAATTGCTCGCGGACCTGCTCGGGCGCGCGGTCGGTGGCCTCGGCCACGCAGTAGATCGCCAGGCGCGCCGTCGATACGCGAATCGACAGCTCGCCGCGTTCCATGCGCGCGACCGTATTTTTGGTGACGCCGAGCCACGAAGCGAACTCTGGCTGTGACCACCAAATCCCTCTCGCGGCCTCATTGCGCAGCCAGCGCAACTCGCTCGGAGTTATCGCGTCTTCTGGGCGTTCCAAGCTGATCCACCAAGCCATGTGTGCAGTATACCATACGTATATATGTTCTGGGCGGCAAGAGCACTATACGAAACGTATACAGTGACGTATACGTCACGTATATGTTTTCGTCAACACGCCTTTCGGCTACGCGGACACCCCGATCCGACCCTCTGCCCCACTACCCGCCACACCACTGCGCGTTGCGGCTGAATCTCGGTCTCGCAGTTCTTCGGTACGAAACTGTCATGCATGACGATCTCGTCCATCTGGCGGGTCCGGATGAGCAGTGAGTCTGGTGCGTTGGACGTACCTTGGTAGCTGTGGCCTCCGCCTTTGACAACGAGGCGAAGATTGTTCTTGCGGGCAAAATTGACGGTAGCGGCGACATCGGTGGCATTGCGAGCCTCAACGGCATACACGCTTGGCTGCGAAGTCCAGGCATCGACCCAGCCGAGCGTTTGGGTGAGCGCAGGATCGTCGCTGAGGTAATAGGGGTTTTTCACGTTGGCGAAGAATTTGGCGCGCTCGGCAGGATCGGTTACGGCCGCCGTGAGAGGGGAGTGGACCTCAATGAGGTTACCCCCGACCGAGTCATTGAGGCGTTTCCAAGCGTCAGCGGACGGCCACGCTGCGTCACCTGGTCGGACCCGGTCGATGACACGCGAAGCACCAGAGGAACATCCTTTGATGAAAACCAGCAATCCCGCGGCTGCGGCTTTTAAGAAGTTGCGTCGCTTCATGGCGGGATAGTGTACCCATAAGGCGATGTTCACGTGTGCCAGGCTCGCATAGCTACTCCAGTGCGCGCGTGCGGACGGTACGGCGAGCTAGCGTCAGAATCGACCTCTGAAGAAGCGGCGGGAAAACCTACCGCGTAACCGTGATCACGAGGTCGGCCGCCGTCGAGATGACCGCGTCGCTGGCCACCGCGCGCAGCGTATAGGTCCCAGGTGCGTCGAACGTCACCGTTGTCTCGAACGTGGCCGAGGTCCAACCGTCGCCCTCAGTCATCGTCACGTCGCTGGCTCCGGTCGCGGTGGCACCCAAACGGCTCGACCCGCGAGCGTCGTCGCCCCCCTTCTCGAGGACCGACCGCTGATAACCGGAGGGCTCGAACGTCGTATCGGCTGGACCACGGTAGACGACCCACAGCACCGACAGGCCATTGCGCGGCGGACGGGGCCTGCGGTACCACCGGATGTTGTCGGGTGTCGCCGGGAATCCCTCTGGCCGCGTGAGGGCTGGGATCGGTTGTGTACGTTTTCGAGGTGGGAGCTCGACTGGAAGATCGTCGTCGCCGAGCACCGCCGTTAGCAAGAGCGGCTGCCCGACCGGAACGGACGACACACTGGACTTGAGCGTGACGGACGGAGGCTCGTTTGCGTAAATGTCCGCCTTCGAGTGTCCGCGACTCGTGCCACTGTTCGCCGTGATCGTGTTCGCGTCGATCTCCCACTCGGGCTGAAGCCATCCCGCAGCCGTCTGCACGCTCCCGTGGCGCGTGACCGTCCAGACCAACGCGTCGGCGAAGGACGTGCCCATGCTTGCGGGCGCACGGACGGCAAACTGGTACCGGTGGGTCCGAGGGTAGAAGTATGTTGGTTGACCGCGGTCCGCGTTGCCGGGCGAGAAGTGGTTGTCGGGTCCAACCGGGATGTTGGGTTGCTCTCGGTAATTGCGGTTCAGATAGCCGAAGTGCAACAGGTAACTTCCGTCGGCAGCGCGGGCCCATCCCTCGAAAATCGGTTGGATATCCTGGCCGGCATCGAAGCGCTGTTGGGGCTGCGCAACAACCGGACTATCACGCGAGTCGACCTGTGTGCTCACGCCGCGCGCGGCACCGAACAGCCCCGCCGCCGCGACGAGCCACACGCCAACACCGAATCTGGTTGATACGCTCGTGACCACTGTGTGTCCATCCGACGGTCGACCACGAACTATCGGTCGTTCGTCGCGGCTCTTCTCGATTCCAGCTCTGCGGCGTACTCTTCGTCGGATAGATCAAACCAGCTGATCCACCCGAAGGCCATCTCGTCGATCGTGCGGTTCCCGCCACCCGTCCAGTTTGCCGCATCCTTGTTGCCACGATGCGCCTCGGTGTTGTCGTGGTAACTGATGACATGCAGCTTGGTGCCGGCCGGATAGATTGGCTGCGCATCATCCTCGTAGTTGTAGACGATGTGCCAGTTGAAGTCGAAGTTAACGCAATTCACCATCTCGGTCGTCGAGTCTGGGTAGATGAGCTCCAGACATTGCCGCCTGCCGAGAAAGTGCATGTGCGGCTGGAAGCCGGTCAGTTGGCCAGGCAGGTATAAGGTTGCGTAGCCGTCATGACGCGTGACCTGCCCCGCGGGGATGTCGAGCTCGCCAGCGTGGCCCAACTGCTTCGAGTACAGGATACGGTCAGGCACGTCCCCGCTGGGATGCAGCTTGAGACCGAGCTCGGTCTGGTCGGTGACTTCCTCACCGATCGAGTGGTAGTGGAAACTGAAGCGGACTCGGGCGTTCGCTTCGAACAATTTGCCCGTCCCAACTGGGTACTGGTCGGCGTTTTTGCCAACGGCGTACTCGTTTAGGAAGAAGTCATTCGAGCTGTCGTCCGGCGGGGCATCCGGGTCGGTCACCGCGTAGGTGAGCGCGTGGTGCACTGCTCGCAGATCGCCGGCTTTGGTCTGGATCGCCTGAATGTAGCGGTCCTCCGCGATCCCCGACTCGACGATGTAGTCACCCCACCAGTCGCCAGCTTCTGCCGGAACGGTGTGCGGCGGCGACGTGATGATGACGTCCGGCTCAATGGTCCACGCGCCGAAGTCTGCCAACTCGACCGGCTCGGGCATGTCGGCTGGGTTCCCAATCGGCGCGCCGGCGTCTACCCAGCGTACGATGGTGCCGATCTCGTCATCACTCAAAGACCGATCGTCCTTTATGGCCTGGATGCCAACGTTCTTGTCGATGTGCCACGGCGGCATCTCCCGAGCCATGACCTTCTGCTTGATCGACCGCGCCCAGGGTCGCGCCTCTTTGTAGGTCATCAGCGACATCGGGGCCATGTTGTCTGGTCGGTGGCAAACCTGGCACGAGCGCTGGAGGATCGGCGCCACGTCCTTCGCGAACGTCGGGCTGCGGTCAGCCGCCAACGTAAGGGCGGGATCGCCTTCCTGTGCCATCGCCAGGCTGGGCGCTATCAACGCGATCACCACGAAGCCGCGCACAGACAACATCGGCATTGCACTTCTCATTTCAATACCTCTCCGACACACGATAGGCCGACGGTCGGCCGTCTGCAACCCTGGCGAGCCGGCCAAGAACGCCGACAAGCCCGATTCACGACCGCCACGCTTGCGCGAACCGGCGAAGTCGTTACGCAACAGGACGTTGCAGTAAGATGTACGACTGCAACGGACCGTTAGCGGGAGCGGGGTAACAGCCGAAGATTCTCAGCACTACGCGACGGAGGGAGCCATGACCCGGAATCGAGTCCTCGTTGCCATCCTCGTCACGGGCGCCCTTGCCGCGCCCAGTCGTGCCAGCGTGGCCGACTATCACCACGTGCACATCACCGCAGCGAGCCCGCTCCAGGCGGTCGACTGGTATGCCTGGCACATCGGCTGCGAGCCCGTCACCGACCGCAGCGATGCCGCAAACTGCTACGGTGTGGAGGTCGTGTTCGTCTCGCAGACGACCACCGGCAGTAAGTATCCCCCGGCAAAGCCGGGGGCTTTAGTTGTGAGCCGCTCAAAGCGGCAGGACGTGGCCGCTACGCGCCACTTGAGCCACCCTACGGGTGGCTGCTCTCATCCAACCGGAGCTGCTCTTGCCGTCGGTCTTCCTGTTCCTGCGCCCGGATATACGCGCGAATCGCTCGCTCATCCCGACCCAGCGTGGACACGAAGTAGCCTCGAGCCCAGAAGTGCTGCCCGACAAAACTGCGCGACCGCCCGGCAAACTCCCGAGCGATGTAGATCGCGCTCTTGCCCTTGATGTACCCGATCACCTGCGCCACCGAGTACTTCGGCGGAATCGACACCATCATGTGGACGTGATCGGCCAACAGATGCCCTTCCTCCACGTCGCTTTCCCGCTGCCGGGCCAACTCCCGCAGCACCCCTCCGAGATGCCGGCGTGAAGGACGCCGAGGCAGCCGGCGAAAGAGAGCGCTAGAAGATTGCCGTACCGCCTGGGTAACGTCACCTTGACGCGAAGTTCCGAATCCGGCTACGACTGATCCCGTCATGAGTGTTTTGAGCTCGCATATCGATCGCCGCGCAGAGGCGTTTGCCGAAAACAGAGCCGCCATGGAGGCCGTGACGAACGATCTGCACGAGAAAGCGGCCGCCATTGCCCTTGGTGGTAGTGAACGGTCGCGCGACCGCCACGAGGCACGGGGCAAGCTGTTGCCTCGGGCGCGGGTGGAAGCGCTGCTCGACCCGGGCGCGCCTTTTTTGGAGTTCTCGCAGTTCGCCGCCTATGGGATGTATGACGCCACGGTTAACGCCGCGAGCATCATTACCGGCATTGGACGTGTAGCGGGCACCGAATGCGTCATCGTCTGCAACGACGCAACGGTGAAAGGCGGCACCTACTATCCGACCACGGTGAAGAAGCACCTGCGCGCCCAGGAAATCGCGGTCGAAAACAATTTGCCATGCATCTATCTGGTCGACTCAGGGGGCGCATTCCTGCCTAAGCAGGACGAGGTCTTCCCGGACAGAGATCATTTCGGGCGAATTTTCTATAACCAGGCGACGATGTCCGCCAAGGGCATTCCACAGATTGCCGTTGTAATGGGGTCCTGCACCGCCGGCGGCGCCTATGTGCCCGCCATGTGCGACGAGACAGTGATTGTCCGCAACCAGGGGACAATCTTCCTCGGCGGTCCGCCGCTGGTAAAGGCTGCGACCGGCGAGATTGTTTCAGCGGAGGATCTGGGCGGTGGTGACCTGCATGCACGGACATCCGGCGTCGTCGATCATCTTGCGGCGAACGACTCTCATGCGCTCGCCATTACGCGGCAGATCATCGGCAACCTCAACCGCACGAAACGGCTGGATGTGGCTGTCAAAGAACCCGAGGCGCCGTTGTTCGACGCCGAAGAGTTGTTTGGCGTCATCCCGGTCGATACCCGTCATCCGTATGACGTGCGCGAAGTGATTGCGCGGATCGTCGATGGCTCGCGCTTCGATGAATTTCGGAAACTGTACGGTGAGACGTTGGTGTGCGGCTTTGCCCATATCTGGGGCTATCCGGTCGGCGTCATCGCCAGCAACGGCATCCTGTTTTCCGAAAGCGCGCTCAAAGGCACCCACTTCATCGAGCTCTGTTGCCAGCGGAGAATCCCGTTGGTGTTCCTGCAGAACATCACGGGTTTCATGGTCGGCCAAAAGTATGAGGCGGGCGGAATCGCCAAAGATGGCGCGAAAATGGTGACCGCGGTCGCCATCGCCCAAGTGCCGAAGTTCACAGTGGTGATTGGCGGCTCGTACGGCGCGGGGAACTATGGCATGTCGGGCCGGGCCTACAGCCCGCGGTTCCTCTACATGTGGCCCAATGCGCGCATCTCGGTGATGGGCGGCGAACAGGCCGCAATCGTGCTGTCCACCGTTCGCCGTGAAGCGATGGAAGCCCGGGGTGAGGATTGGGCGCCGGATGAAGAACAATCTTTCACGGAAGCGATTCGCGACCAGTACGACGCCCAGGGGCATCCCTACTACGCCAGTGCCCGGGTGTGGGACGACGGCATCATCGATCCGCGCGACACACGATTGGTGCTGGGCCTGTCTGTTTCGGCGAGCCTGAACGCGCCGATTCCTGAAACGTCCTTCGGCCTGTTCAGGATGTAACATGCTCAGTTCCGTCCTTATGGCCAACCGCGGCGAAATCGCTTGCCGCGTGGTCAAGACAGCCAGGCGCATGGGGCTGCGCACAATCGCCGTCTACTCAGAGGCAGACGCCGGCGCGCCACACACCAAGCTGGCGGACGAGGCCTATTTGATAGGACCGCCCCAGGCCGCCGAGAGCTATCTGAACATTGACCGGATATTAGAGGCGGCGCAGAGGTCGCGCGCCGCGGCGATCCATCCGGGTTACGGATTTCTGTCGGAGAATGCTGAGTTTGCTGAGGCCTGTGCCAAGGCGGGGTTCGTCTTCATTGGCCCTCCGGCGGATGCAATCCGGCAGATGGGTCACAAGAGCACCGCCAAGGCGCTGATGGAAGCGGCAGGCGTGCCGGTGGTGCCCGGCTATCACGGCGATGATCAGTCGGAAGAAACGCTTGGCCGTGCAGCAGATGACATCGGCTACCCATTGCTCATCAAGGCTGCCACAGGTGGTGGCGGCAAGGGCATGCGCCGGGTTGACGATCCGGCTACGTTCGCCAACGAGTTGAAGGCCGCACGCCGCGAGGCCATGAGCGCGTTCGGAGACGATCATGTGCTCGTTGAACAATTCGTCACCAAGCCGCGTCACATCGAGGTGCAAGTGTTCGCCGACGGACACGGCAACGCCGTTTACCTGTTTGAGCGGGATTGTTCGGTCCAGCGCAGGCATCAGAAGGTCATTGAAGAGGCGCCAGCGCCGGGTATGACCGTGGAGACCCGACAGACGATGGGAGAGGCCGCCGTCGCAGCGGCGCAGGCCATCGGCTACGAAGGCGCGGGTACGGTTGAGTTCATCGTCGACGGGTCGAAGGGCCTGGACGACGCGTCGTTCTACTTCATGGAGATGAACACGAGGCTGCAGGTGGAGCATCCGGTGACCGAAATGATCACCGGCCTTGATCTGGTTGAATGGCAATTGAGGGTGGCATCCGGTGAGCGGCTGCCCCAAGGTCAGGACGCGCTGTCCATAAACGGTCACGCGGTCGAGGCGCGGCTTTACGCTGAGAATCCTGCAAACGATTTCTTTCCCCAGACGGGCACGTTGACTCGGCTACGCTTTCCGCCGGACGATCCTCACACGCGGGTCGATAGTGGGGTTGAAGAGGGCCAGGAAATATCGATCTTCTACGATCCCATGATTGCCAAGGTCGTCGCCTGGGACGAAACCCGCGACCGGGCGCTCACGCGGCTGGAAACGGCGCTACGGGAAACGCGGCTGGCAGGGGTCAACACCAACCTCGCGTTCCTCGCGGCCGTCTTGGAACACCCGTCGTTCCGCGCGGCTGATCTCGACACCGGCTTCATTGAGACCCATCAGGCCGATCTGATTCCTGAACAGACACCCGCAAGCGTTCAAATCCTCGCCGCCGCAGTATTGGCGCAGGCGGCGGGCAGAGGACAGGCGCCGGCGCATCCGGCCGACCCTCATTCTCCTTGGGATGCGGCATCCGGATGGCGAACGAACCTGGCCGCGAAGGAGACTTTTGACTTCATCGACGGCGATCTAAACCGGCGGGTCATCCTGTCGCGGACGCCCAATGACCTGACCCTTGAGATCGACGGCGAGATTCGGTCTGCGTCGTATGCGCTTGAGGCGAATGGCGATCTGTCGTTTGAGCTGGGCGGCGCGCGGCAGACGGTCCATGTCGTGGAAGAGGGGGACGCCGTGACGGTCCTTGCCCGCGGCCATGCGCACCGGCTCGAACGCGCGGGCACCGCCTCCGCCACTGATGACGTCGACCAGGGAAGCGGCGACATCGTCGCGCCCCTACCGGGCAGAATCACAGACGTGCTGGTGGCTGAAGGGGATACGGTCACCAAGAACCAGCCGTTGATGATCTTGGAGGCGATGAAGATGGAACACACCATGGTCGCCGCCCGCGACGGGGTTATCGACGCGCTCAATGTCGCCACCGGCGACCAGGTTGCCGAAGGGGCGCTGCTGATCTCCATCGGAGACGCCTAGGCGCCAGCGTTGTAGCTGCCGTATTGTGAGGGTTGAAGGAGCTCAGGAATGCGAAGCCGCAGTCTTATGGCGTCCGTGATTACCTGCGTCGGGTTCGTACTCGTAACGGCACTTCCCGTGTCGGCGCAAGACCGGGCCGACGCCACACGCGATGCAGCGTCCGCGGCCGCTCGCGGTGTTCCGATCGAGGGGACTTATTCAGGTGCGTCGACGGACCTGGGTGGACGGCTCGACGCGGCGGATGCCGGCGAAGCTTCGCGAACGCCGTGGGGCCATCCAGACTTGCGTGGTGTGTGGAACAACTCGACGACGACGCCGTTCGAACGGTTGACCGACGCCGAGCAAGAACAAGGTCGATTGGCACGTGAGCCCGTGCAGCGGGCAACTGGCGGAACCGGGGCGGGCTGGCTCGAGCAAGGCAGCGGACTGGAGCGCGACTCGCTCATCGTCGATCCGCCGGATGGACGGATCCCGGCGCTTCTTCCGGAAGCGATTCAGCGACTCGTCGATCGGGAGAACGCGCGGACCGGCCGCGGCGAGGGCGATTCCTGGCTCGACCGAAACAGCTGGGAGCGATGCATTTCGCGCACCCTGCCGATCGCGATGATTCCGAACGTCTACAACGCGAACTACCAGACGCCGAACCACGTGGCGATCGTCATGGAGATGATCCATGAAACCCGCATCATCCCGTTGGACGGACGCCCGAACGTGGCGGACGGCATTCGCCAGTGGCTGGGCGACAGTCGAGGCTCGTGGGAAGACGACACGCTCGTCGTCGAGACGACCCGCTTTCACAATCGACTGGATGGCGGTGACTATCAGCCCTCCCACATCATCCAGACGACGCACCGGGGACCTGGAGCAACCTTACGGCTCGTCGAGCGATTCCGACCGGTCGACGCGAACCGGATCGACTATCAGTTCACCGTCGAGGATCCGAAGACCTACACGCATCCGTACACGGTGGCGATTCCGATGATTCGGCGCGACACGAGCGATCCGCTCAATCACCTCTTCGAGTACGCATGCCATGAAGGGAACCATGGCATGTTGAACTTGCTCACGGGCGCTCGAGCAGATGAGAAGCTCGCGCTGAAGGCGTCGGCACTGGTATCCCAACAGCGCAAAGACGCTGGTCATCCTGGTCTTCGCGAACCGGCAACGCCTATCGTGCCAACACGCTGACCGACGTCGGCCGGCCCTTCGAACACCGGAGCCCTAGATCCTCCCGGCCAAGCGGTTGCGCATCGTGTGGCGCGTAGCGTCCTTGATCCCCAGTGCATCTTCGCCGATCAAGATCCTTTGCACGTTTTCCGATCCCTCACCCACAGTTAACATGTCGATGTAGGCGTTAAGTTTCTTGACCGGGTATTCGGCGGCCAACGCGTAGCCGCCGAATACCTCCCGCGCTACGTCGCCTGCCAATCGCGCCGCCTGGGTGGCGTAGTACTTGCCGTGCGAGGCGACTCGCGTGGAGGTCCGCCCCTGGTCCATGGTCCAACCGATGCGCCAAGCCATGAGACGGGCGGCCTCTACCGCGACGGTGGCATCGGCGATGCGCTGTTGGATCATCTGATAGCGGCCGATGGCCCGGCCGCCCACTTCGCGCTCGCTGGCGTACGCTATTGCGGCATCGAGTGCCGCCTGCGCCAACCCCGTCAACCGCGCGGTCACGGTCAAACGTCCGTACTCCAGCGCGTTCATCGCGATGCTGAAGCCTTCCCCTTCCTCGCCGAGGCGGTTCTCGAGCGGCACCACAAAGTCGTCCAGGAAGACGGCGCCGGTGCGCAGGCATGTGGATAGACCCGGCAGATCGATAGGATCGACCTGGTAACCCTCGAACATCTTAGGCTCTACGACGAAGGCGGTGATGCCTTTGTGCACGGGCGTCGCTTTTGAATCAGTCTTGGCGAACAGCACGCCAACGTCAGCCGCGTTCGCGAACGTCACCCACATCTTGGAGCCATTGAGCCGATAGGTGTCGCCCTCGCGCCGGGCGGTGGTTCGCATGGCGCCCGCCGGATCGGAACCGCCGCCAGCCTCCGAGAGGGCGAACATACCGATCTTCGTTCCACCGATGAGATCCGGCACGAAGCGTTTCGCTTGGTCCTCGGTGCCCCAGTTATAGATGGTGTAAGGGCAGGTCATGGCCTGCATGTTCATCGCGTAGCCGAACTCGGGAGCCAGCCGCGAGACTTCCTCGGCGATGACCGATACCGCCAGGAAGCCAGCCTCGCTGCCGCCCAACTCTTCCGGGAACGCCGCTCCGAAAAAGCCGGCCTCGCCCATTTTTCTGATGAGCGGATGAGGGAATTCGCCGCTTTGCTCGTAGGCTTCGCTGCCGGGCTTGATCTCCGTCTCGTAGAAACTGGCCACGGAGTCCTTCAGCATGCATAGCTCTTCGGGAAGGTCGAAATTCATGGTCTACCAGTTCCACCGCCTTGGCGTGTTGGTAAGTCTATTCTGGGGCGGGCACTGGCGCCGCCGGCCCCTCGACTACGGAGTGCGGTCGGACAAGATGGGTCCGATTGAACCAATCCATTCGGAGGGAGAGCGAGGCGTAATGGACGCAGTTAGTCGGATGTTGCCTTCGCGCGCTTCAATACGCCCCGACCGTCCGAGGACATCTTGCCGTTGGAGAACACGACGAAGCTGGCCTCGATCGTATCCTTATCCCTAATCTGAATGGTGCCTTCGTGGTAGTGGGCATCGACGTCGGGATCGAAGTTCGTACCACCGTGGAAGACGAACTTCAGCTCGCCCGGCGTCGCGCTCTGCACGAACCGTAGAACGGGCGCGTTCATGAGCGCGCAGTAGTGAGTCTGAAGAAGCTGATCGCCGTCCATGTGAAAGATGGTCGCCATCTCGTTTGGCGTGCCTTCGCCGGTTGTCTCGACGATTGCGCTGCCCGCAGCCGTCACCTCAAAGCTCGCCACGGCCGTGTTGGCGCCGTGCTCATTCCCGGTGGTCTCGCTGATCCAGTCCCCCGACAGTGTTCTCAGAAACTCCATCGCCGACTGCGCGTTGTAGATGATTGTCTCCGGGGCATCGGTAGACTGGCCGAACGCCGTTCCTGAACTTGCCGCGACGAGCGCACAACACGAGATCGCGAGAATCGCTGTCTTCATCACTACTCTCCTGTCCCAAGGGACCGGCGTTCCGACGGCGTCATCATATCACCCAGGTCTCTCGAAACACCGAGGACAGACCTTGCGATTCAGAGGGCGTTCACTTCTGGGTCGCCGACCAGACGCCACCACTCGCGCCTGTGCGCCGGGACAGTGGTAGCCTATTTGGCGATGCGATCCGAAGTGACCGTTGCCGCGCTTGTCCTCGGCTTGTCACTCGCCGGCTGTGGTGCCAGCGACCCGGAGACACCGGCCACTGATTCTCCGCACTCTCAAGGCCCACCTCAGGCCGAAACCAACGTTGGGCTGCTGGAGGGCGAACAACAGGGGGATACGCGTGTGTTCCGCGGAGTGCCGTATGCGCAGGCCCCCGTCGGTGAGCTGCGCTGGCAACCACCCGCGCCGGTTTTGGCTTGGGAGGGCGTACGCGGCGCCAGGACGTTCGGGCCGGCCTGCTGGCAGCGCGACTGGGACGTGACGTCTATCTACACGCGTGGTGATCTAGATATGAGTGAGGATTGCCTGCATCTCAACATCTGGGCAGCCGCGAGTCAGGACGCCGAACCGCGGCCCGTCATGGTGTGGCTCCACGGCGGTGGGCATGCCAGGGGGTGGGGAGGCGCCAAGGTGTACGACGGCGCCGCGCTGGCTCAAAAGGGTGTCGTCGTGGTGACGATCAACTACCGCCTCGGCCCGTTCGGGTTCTTGGCCCACCCGTCGCTAAGCGCCGAGTCACCGAACGACGTGTCGGGTAACTACGGTCTTTTGGACACGATCGCCGCGCTCGCGTGGGTGCGCGACAACGTTACGGCGTTCGGCGGCGACCCACACAACGTCACGATCTTCGGTCAGTCGGCCGGTTCGTGGAGCGTCTGCTATCTGATGGCGTCGCCGCTGGCCCGAGGACTCTTCCACAAGGCGATCGGGCAGTCGGGTGGCTGCTTCAAGGGCGGACGTCCGCACCTCTCTGAGTCGACTGACGGTCGCTCCTCTGCCCACGAGCTCGGAGTTGGCATGGCTAGCGACCTCGGCATCGACCCCGACCTCGATGCCAAGGCGACGGCCCGCGCGTTGCGCGCCCTGTCCGCCGAGGAGGTCCTCGCCGCCAGCGCTGGCGCCGGCGTCGTCGTCGACGGATGGGTGCTCCCCAAGGCGGCGCGCACAATTTTCGAGGCAGGCGATCACAACCACGTTCCGGTTCTTCTGGGCGCGATGGCCGACGAGGGAGCGGCCTTGTTCACGACGGCGGCGGTGGTACCCCGAGCTGAGTTCGTGGCTGACCTGCGCGGGGAGTACGGCGATTTCGCCGACGATCTGCTTGCGGCCTACGTGGACGAGGTCGATCTCTCGACCAGACACGCGGCGCAAGCCATCGCCGGCGATCGGACCTTCGTGTGGGAGATGCGAGCCTGGGCTCAGGCGCTGGCCGAGACGGGCGGCGACGTCTTCATGTATTTCTTCAGCCACCCTCCGCCGGTCTTCCGGGTCTACACGTCGGAACGAGCGTCGGCCAACGGACAGGTGGACCGGGATCAACTTGGCGCGTATCACTCCGGCGACCTCGCCTACACGTTCCACAACGTCGGCAGTGTCGGCTTCGACTGGACTGACTGGGACCGTGAGCTATCCGACGCGGTGTCGCAGTACTGGGTCAACTTTGCGCGCACCGGCAACCCCAACAGCCCTGGTCTCCCAACCTGGCCACCCTACGAAGTCAACACCGACGAGTGGCAGCAGTTCGGTGCCGAGATCCGCACGGAGTCCGGCATACTGCGCGACAAGCTCGACCTTTTCGACCGGTACTATGATCGCCAGGAATAGAATCCCGGACCGTGACGGCTCGGCCACCCTAACTGCCAGGGTTGTCCGGAGTCGATACGGTCTCCATGACGGGCGTCATTTCTGTCTCGCGGAGATTCTCGTGACGGAGTAGCGCTTCGAATTTGTCGCTTGAAACCGGCTGGCTGATCAAGAAGCCCTGGATCTCGTCGCACCCCTCTGCGCGAAGAAGGGCCAGCTCCTCTTCAGACTCTACGCCTTCCGCAACCACAGTGAGTCCCATGCCGTGACCCATCCCGATCATGGCCCGGGCGATGGAGAGGCTCTTCGCGCTCTCAGTAAGATCCTTCACAAAGGCTTTGTCGATCTTCAGGCTTTGCGCAGGAAGGTCCTTGAGGGAACTCAGTGAGGAGTACCCCGTACCGAAGTCATCGATGGCAATCCCGATGCCAAGCTCGTTGAGCCTGCTGAGGATTCCGTGAGCCTCACGTGTGTCGCGCATGATCGCCGTCTCGGTGACCTCCAGAGTCAAGTACTGCGTGTCCATGGCGGTCTCGTTCAGGATCGTCGCGATGCTGCCCAGAAGATCTTTGACTCGGAACTCCGCCGACGACAGGTTCACCGCCACAGGCACGGGTTGAAGTCCCCGCTCCAACCAGTTCATGACTTGCCAGCATGCCTCACGCAGGACCCACTCACCAATCGGCACGATCAAGCCGGTATCTTCTGCGATTTCGATAAACGTAGCGGGCGACTGGAGGCCGCGAGATGGGTGATTCCAACGAATAAGCGCTTCGGCGCCCGCAATCCTCCGAGATTCGGTGAACACCCTTGGCTGGTAGTACAGCTCGAATTCGCTCCGTTCCACGGCCTCTCGCAGCTCAAGCTCAAGTGCCAAGCGAGCCGAAACGCTTGTATGCATCGCCGGCGAGTAGAAGTGATACTTCCGACCCACATCCTCACGCGCAACATGCATGGCTGACTCGGCGTTTCTCAACAAGTTCTCGCTTTCGGACCCGTCATCAGGATAGAGCGCGACCCCAACGCTCGCCGTGATTGTCAACTGCTGCCCGTCGATCGTGAAAGGGCGCCTTAGGGCGTTCTGCAGCCGCTCGACGATACTGACCACATCGTTCGGGTCACTCACGCCGGTCAAGAGTGCGACGAACTCGTCACCCCCCGCGCGGCCAAGTTCTGAACGCAGTCCGAAACCCTGGCGGGCCAGCACGTCACTCAGTCGGAGGCTGTGAACAAGCCTCTTCGCCACGCCGGCTAGCAGCTCGTCCCCCGCATCACGACCCCATGTCGTGTTTACCTGGCTGAATCTGTCGATATCGAGCAGGAGAATTGCGAGTCCTACACCTTCGGAATCAGCCGCGGGAATGGCCTGCGCCACTCGGTCTGAAAGCAGCCGGCGGTTTGGTAGCCCCGTGACCGGGTCATACGACGCGAGAAAGCGGGCCTTCTCCTCAGCCTGGTTGCGTTCCGTGATATCGAGACCGGTGTAAACCGCATGCTCGACCTCGCCCTCGCGGTTCACCAACACCGAGTTCGACCAGGCGATCTCACGTGCGGAACCGTCCTTTGCTGTCCATGACTCTTCATATTGGCAAGGTTCTCGTTCCGACACCAACTGCTCGAGCCGCATGCGCTCCCGCTCGCGGCCGTCGGGGCTCGTGAAGAGGTCCCAGAAGCGTTCACCCTTGGCTTCGTCGATGGAGAAGCCTGAGACGCGCTCACAGCTCTTGTTGAGGCGAACAATCCGACCGGTCGGATCGAGAATCAGGACGAGCGCCATCGAGGTGTCGACAACCGCTGAGACGAAGTCGCGCTCATCCTGGAGGTCTCGAGTGGCTTCCAGCGCTCGATACATGTACTGAACGCGCTGTCGCAAGACCGTGATATTGAACGGCTTAGATAGAAAGTCGGTTGCGCCGGCCTCATAGGCATGAGTGACCGACTCCTGGTCGTCGACGCCGGTGATCATGAGAACCGGGAGGTGTTCGCCGCCCTCCAACGTACGCAGGTGAGCGCACACTTCAAACCCGTTCATCCCGGGCATGTCGACGTCAAGCAAGACGAGGTCGGGCCGACGACGGCTCAGAGACGCACACGCGCTCGTGCCGTCTGCCGCCTCCTCGACCGTCCACGCATCTTGCTCAAGTGCTGCCCGAATCAGATATCGCGTCGCGCCGTCGTCGTCGGCGACAAGAACGTTCCGCGTTGACGACGACGAAACAGCGGTTGATGACAACCGGCACTTCCTTTGCTTGCGGGAGGCTGTGCACGACGACGCTCCTCCCATACAAGAATCGGCCCTAACTTGTAAAGCTGCAATTTGTCGGCTATGCGCCGCGTGCCTCGCCGGTTTTTCAAGGTGGATGCGTGTCGGCCGATTACGGTACTGAAAGGAAGCACGAAGGGTTTACTACGACGCGAAAACGGGGAATCTGTAGCACCTGACTGATGGAGCAGCACCGGCTCGCCGCGGTCGTCGACCTTCAGGAGCGTGAAGGCGGTCCATGCGATCATGGCAGCTCGGCGCCTGATCCCGGTCCCCAATCTCCTACCCCGGAGCAGCCAGCACCCACTCGGCACATTTCACACTCGATCACCCGCCAGCTCACCATGGTCACCGTGCTGGCAAGCCTCGTCACACTACTGATTGGGTGCGCGATCCTACTGCTGCTGGACGTGTCCCCCGGGCCGTTCATTCTCATGATGGGTGTTTCGACTTCCCTGGCAACGTGCGTGACTTGGTACTGGTCTCGGCGTCTCCTGTCGAACCCCATGCTCAGCCTCGCCAAGACGGTCCAGGAGATCTCGATGGCTCAAGACTACTCTCTGCGCGTGAGGGAGCAGTCTCCGGACGAAGTCGACGTGCTGCTCGACAACGTCAACGATCTCCTGGCGCGAATGGAGCAGCGCGACCACCACTTTCAGGGCGAAGGTGACCGATTGGAAGCCGAGGTCGCTGCCCGCACTCAGAAGCTTCGCGACTCCAACGAGCGACTTGAAACAGCCTCAGAACAGGCGATCGCGGCGAATCGTTCCAAGGGTCAGTTCATCGCCAATATGAGCCACGAGATCCGGACACCTATGAACGGGGTCATGGGAATGGCTGAAGTGCTGCTCAATACCGAGCCAACGCCAGAGCAGCGGAACTTCATCCGCATCGTCATGGAATCGGCAGAGGACCTGCTCTCGATCATCAACAACATCCTTGACTTCTCGAAGGTCGAGGCCGGAAAGCTCGAAACGATCGACTCCGAGCCTTTTTGCCCGAGGGAGAGTGTTGAAAAGGTTTCCGGACTATTGGTCGCTCGCGCCCGTCCAAAGGGACTGGCCTTGTCGCACGAGTGCGCGGACGACGTGCCGAAGGCGATGTTGGGTGACGGCAAGCGACTGCGCCAGGTTCTGACGAACATCGTCGGCACGCGATCAAGTTCACCGAGACGGGGAAGATCGTCGTACGGACGACCGTGACCCAGCGCCTCGACGAAACCTGCACGGTTCGCTTCGAGGTCGTCGACACCGGCATCGGCATTCCCGCGCACCTCCACGAGCATATCTTCGAGGGTTTCTCGCAAGCCGACACGTCGACGACCCGGCAATTCGGTGGCACGGGCCTTGGTCTCGCCATTTCTCAGCACCTCGTCGAGCTGATGGGAGGTGAGATCGGTGTCATCAGCCGGCCCGGCGTCGGTTCGAACTTCTGGTTCACGATTCAGGGGGAACTCTGTCGGCCCGTCACCGCCGCTGACCGCGACCTTGGTGGCGTGCATGCGCTCATCGTTTCCACGACCGGGGTTGGGAGAGACATCCTTCGTCATCAGTTGGCGACGTGCGGCGGAAACAGCCTTACGGTTCCGACGGCTGAGAAGGCCCTGGCTGCGCTTCACGCCCAGACAGCAGGAAATATGCAACCGTTCGACGTCGCGCTGATAGACACACAGAAGCTGGACGCCTTGGCGCTGGCGCGCCAGATTCGGGCAAACCAGTCGACCATGTCTCTCCCGCTGGTTCTCGTGTCGAGCGTCGGTCGGCCTATTGAGTCGACGGATGCCGGGATCGATGGAACCATCCGTAAACCTGTCCAGCGAGACGACCTGTTTGCCTGTGTGGCGAGGGTAACTGGGCGCCTGGCCCTCACCCTGGCTCCAGACGAGTCAGACATCGCAAAGTCTGATCCGGGGGAGTCCGTTGCTGGGACCCGCGTCCTCGTCGCCGAGGATAACGCCGTCAATCGGAAGGTCGCGATAACGATGCTCGAGAGTCTCGGCTGTCAAGTCGACGTCGCGTTCGATGGAGCCGAAGCCGTCGAAGCCGTCCAGCGCGATCGCTACGACCTCGTGTTTCTTGACTGTCAAATGCCCCACGTCGACGGATATGAGGCGGCACGTGAAATTCGTCGTCTCGAAGATCAAGGACGGCTTGGAACCGAGAACGTCGTGGCCCGCATAGGCCATCTCCCGGTGTCAGCGCTGACCGCACACACGGCACCCGGAGATCGAGAACGCAGCCTTGAAAGCGGGATGGACGACTACGTTAGCAAACCATTCAGCCTTCGGTCGCTCCGCGAGGTGATCGCCAAATGGGTGGGAGGCCACGATGAAGACGAACCGGAGGCTCGACCTTCGACGACCGCGGCCGCCGAAGGCGGCGCTTCCAGCGCTCCCATCAACGAGCGGGCCCTCAAAGACGTTCTCGAACTCGACCGCGCCAGAGGCGGAGGCATCTTCGCCGGACTTATTCGCGTGTTCCTAGACGAGGCACCGGCGATTCTCGCCGACCTCCGGAACTCGCTTCGCGAAGCTGATGCCAGCCGCCTCGCTCGGTCCGCCCACGCACTCAAATCATCTAGCCTCAGCGTCGGCGCCGAACCGTTAGCCGCGGTGTGTAAGGAACTCGAGGCACTCGGCCGAAGCGGAAGTACCGAAGGGGCGATGCCGCTGGCGACCACACTCGACGAGCGCTTTCGCTCGTTGAAGGAAGCGCTCCAGGCACGCCTCGATCAGGAAGAGGCTGCCACCACCCAACCTTCGGTAGAGTCCTCTGCCTGACGGTCTATCCAACCAACACCGGTCAAGATCTTGTCCGCTCGATCAACAGATTGACCAAGCTCTGCCTAAGGCGGTGCTCTCTGACTTGCTGCTTTTCGGAATTCCTCGAGCGTTCGTGGTGTTTACACCTCTGTGTCGAACTGGCGTGAAATGTGCACACCTGGGTGCCGGTTGGATACGCGCCAATGATTTCCATGCGTGCCCGCGCGGAGCCGGCGATCCGCTCCTCTGTCCTCGTCCTCGACGAGCACGCTCACGTACGTCATCTCGTGGGTCAGTTCCTCCGGAAACACGGGTACGAGGCTGTGGAAGCGGCATCGGTGAAAGAGGCGGCGTCCGTTGCGCAGGCTACGACCATCCAAGCCGTGGTGCTGGATTTCAGCGAAGGTGCCGAGCCCGGACTTGCCCACCTCACCGAACTTCGCACGGAACCGCACTTCGCGACGATGCCGACCGTCGTCATCACAAAGGGGACACTCGGAGAACCGGACCACGCCTTGGTTACTGGCTTGAAGGCCTTCCCGTTTCACAAGCCGGAGGGCCTGGCCGCTCTCATCGGTTTCCTCGACCAGCTCCGCACGCTCTAACCACAGTTGGCTAGTGCACCGTCGGACTCGGACCGCCGTCCAAGGCGAGCGCCCTCTGCACAGCCGTCGTCAGCGTCTCGACGTCGATCGCAAAAGGGCCGGCCGCCACCGCCCCGCTCGGAATCTCGATGGCGATCGCCACTCCTTCGTCGACCGGCGTCACGATCCAGCTGAGCCCCCGGAGCGACACCGTCCGATCCTCCGCGCCCGGGTTCTGCACACGATCGAAGCTCAGCAAGGCCAGCTTCAGCACGTCGCGCACGTCGTCATCGGTCCAGTCGGCGGGCTCGCGCCCATCGCGCTCGACACTTTGCTCAACAACCTCATCCGTGCCCCTGAGCAGCACCTCTATCGTGAATGTCATAGGGATTCCAGTTGGTCGTCGAACGCATCCGGGTCGGTGACGGGTGCTTGACACGCAAAGTTCGAGCACACAAAGGCCGTCGCCGTGTCATTGACCATCGTCATCGGAGCCACGAACGGGAGAAGTTCCGCCAACCCAGCCTGCTCCGTGCCTGGTTCCACGGGGATACGAACGGCGAAGGGCAGAAACCGCCCCCTTACGCGCGCATGGAGCTGCTGCGTGTCTTCGCGCGCGCGCGGCCCCACAACCACGATCTGCGTGGTGCCGGCATGGTACTGAGACAGCGCGGCCGCCATTAGCGGCACCACGCGAGCCGCGTGACCGAACCGATCTCCGAATCGCGCCAGGGTTCTCTCGACCTTTCTCAAGGCATCCCCTCCATCTGCGTCCAAATGTGAAAGGGTCAGCAGGTTTAAGACCGACACGGATCCGGCAGATGGCTCGGCGCCGTCGTACTCATCCTTCAAGCGGAGCAGTACCGATGCATCCGAATCGGTCGTGCTGAACCACCCGCCTGCCGCGTCGTCCCAAAACAGATCGTCCTGCCGCCGCTGAAGCTCCCGTGCCCAAGCCAACCACTCAGGTCGGCCCGTCGTCTGAAACAGCTCGAGTGCTCCCCAGACCAGGAACGCGTAGTCTTCGCAATAGCCGTCAATCGACACCTGCCCGTCGCGATAGCGCCGGCGGAGCAGTCCAGATGACGCATCCCACAACTCCGAGCGAGCGAAGGCCGCGGCGCGCTCAGCCATCTGGAGAGCGCCTGCCGCCGCGCCTCCCTCGAGTACGTAGCCGGCTCTCGCCGCCGCTCCGATCATGAGGCCGTTCCACGCTGCCAGCACCTTGTCGTCCAGGTGCGGGCGTGGACGTTCCTGACGCACTGCGAGTAACACTCCGCGCGCACGCTCGAGGGTCTCGCGGACCTTCGAGCTGCTCGTGCCCGTGTCTTTCGCTACGTCAGCTTCAGAACGAGCAAGATATAGGTGATTCAGACCACTGAACTCGCCAGTGGGATCATGGGGTGCGTTGCCATCGGGCTCCACGCCGTAGCGGAGCTTGACCAAATTGGCGTCCCCGTCCAGATGCTGATCGAGCTCGTCACACGACCACAAGTAGAACGCGCCCTCGGACTTCTCAGCCGCCGACGTCCCCGAGAGATTCGGCGGCACGCTATCGGCATCCTCTGCCGAGTGGAACTCGCCCCTCTCTCCTGTCAGGTCGCGGGACACGTACGCCAACGTATCTTCGGCCACGTCCAGCCACCGCGCCTCACCGCTCGCCTGCGCCGCCTCGAGACACGCCACCACCAGCTGCGCCTGGTCGTACAACATCTTCTCGAAATGCGGAATACGCCACTCGGCGTCGACTGAATACCGATGGAAACCACCGCCGATGTGGTCGCGCATGCCTCCGAGGGCCATCGCCCGAAGTGTTGCGAGCACCATGTCGAGGGCCACGGCCTTTCCGCCGCGGGCGTATTCGTGGAGGAGGAACACCAGCTCCGCGGGCCGCGGAAACTTTGGAGCGCGTCCGAACCCTCCGTTTCGCGCATCGAATGTTCGTTCGAACTCCGTGAGGCCAGCGGCGAGCATGTCGGCACCGGCGATGCGCCGAGCCTCGTCGGCGGGAGCGCGCTCCGTATCTGCCTGAGCGTGCCGCAAACGCTCCATGAGCTCGTCTGCCGACTGGGCCAGCCGATCTCGGTCGTCGGCCCACAATTCGGTCATCCGCGTCAGCACCTCGGCGAATCCCGGTCGTCCGTATCGAGACGTCGGCGGGAAGTAGGTACCACCGAAGAAGGGCTTGAGGTCAGGCGTCAACCAGACACTCATGGGCCACCCTCCTGAGCCGGTCGTTGCCTGCACGAACGCCATGTACACGCGGTCGATGTCGGGGCGCTCCTCGCGGTCGACCTTCACGGAGACAAAACCTTCGTTCAGCAGGGCGGCGATCTCGTCGTTCTCGAACGACTCCCGCTCCATGACGTGGCACCAGTGGCACGTGGAGTAGCCGACCGACAAAAAGATCGGCTTGTCTTCCGCGCGGGCCTTGTCGAACGCCGTGTGTCCCCACGCGTACCACTCCACGGGGTTGTCGGCGTGCTGCAAGAGATAGGGACTCAGCTCGTGAGCCAAGCTGTTTGGCATGACAAGACGCGTCGCGAACCTTCGGTCTGCCTACGCGCCGACGGGCTCCTTCCAGGCAGGATACGAGCCGAGGGTCCGCAGCGACGGTGCGAACTCGGCCAAGTGCATGAGCGCCCGAGAGCAGCGCAACTCCTCCCTATTCGCGTTGAGGTCGGCATAGAAGAGGTACTCGAATGGCCGGTCCGGAATCGGTCGTGACTCGAGTTTCGTTAAGTCAATGTCGCGCAGCGCAAAGACGCTCAGCGCCTTGAACAATGCACCGGCTTCGTTCGAAAGGGAGAAAACGATCGTGGTCTTATCGGGCGAGCCGAGGGGCGTGCCCTCTCGGCTGACGACCAAGAAGCGTGTGGTATTACCCGCGAAGTCCTGGATGCCTGATTCGAGAATCTCAAGGCCGAAATTCTTCGCGGCTCGCTCGGATGCGATAGCCGCGCTATCGGTCAACCCTTGCTCCTTGATCATCTGCGCGCTCCCCGCCGTATCGTACGTCGCCACGATTTCCGCACCCTCGAGCGTGCGCAGGAAACGCTCACACTGGGCCAGCCCCTGTGGGTGCGAATAGACGCGCCGCACCTGCGCCAGCGCCGTGCCGGGATTGACAATTAGGTGATGCACAACCGGCAGCTTCACCTCCGCAACAATGGCCAACTCGTGCTCAAGGAGGAGGTCATAGTTTCGGTGGATCGTGCCCCCGATCGTGTTCTCAATCGGAAGAATACCGTGGGTCGCCCGACCGGCTTCGACCGCGCCGAAGACGTCTTCGAATGCCTGACACGGAAGGACATCCGCCGATTCGTTGAGCCGCAAGGCCGCCGCCTCGCTATACGCGCCAGACACGCCCTGAAACGCAATACGCATCGTTACCTAAGGATACAGCGCCCGTCAGGTTTGCTGGCCAAGCCGAGCCCAGGCTGCTGACAGCTCCACTCCGAACAAGAAGATCACTGCCGACACGTAGACCCACAAAAGAAACGTGACCACGGTCGTGAGAGAACCATGTATGGACAGGTTGGCCGACTCGGCGATATACCACGAGAACCCGGCGAGCGCGAGATGCCAGAGGACGCCCGTCACGATGGCGCCGATCCAGACGTCACGAAGCTGGACCTTAACGGCTGGTACGAAGTAGTGGATAAGGGCTACGACCACGATCACCACCATCGTGGCAGGAACCCTGCTGGAGAACACCCCGGTGACGTCGAGCCATGGCGCCACGTCGAGGATGCTCTCGAACCACGCGCTGCCGACCATCTCGACCAAGCTGACCCACACGAGCGCGAGCCCGATTAAGATCCCCGACGCGAGCATCATCGCGAACGCAACAAGCTGGTGCCTCAGGAGACCGGGCTTGTCCTCGAGATCCCATGCATGGTTCACGGCGTGGGATATGACCCGAAACACCCCCAGCGCCGCCCACGCGACAACGGCTGTCCCGATCACACCTACTCCCAGCCCTGCGCTCACGATGCGATCGAGCTCTGCCGACACGAGATCCACTTGCGCCGGAAACAGCTGTATGACGAGCGAGCCGACTTCTTCCCGACGCGCGTCTGAATCGGTTAGACGCCCGAGCAGGCCAACAGCGAGCATCAAGAAGGGAAAAAGCGAGATCAGCGAGTAGTACGCAATACACGATGCGTACGTAAAATCTTCACTCTGAAAGAGCCGAAGGATCGCCTGTTTTGTGGCCGCCGCTGCGCGCCGGAACCAATCAGCCGCCAATCCGGCAGCCCCCGAAGCCCGGATTCCCAAGGAAGGGCGTCACCCGACGGCGCCTAGGCCGGAGGACGGAGCGCGTCGTCGAGCACGCGACGTCCTTCATTGGCCGCATCACGAGCCTTGTGGACAGTTCGCTCAGCCCGATGTAGTTCGTCGACGACTGAATCGAAGAAGGGTTCGATTTGCTCTCGGACCTCTCGGCCTCGCTCGGTTAGATAGAGGCTGCCGAAAACGCACCCGACGACGGCACCAAGCACCGTTGCCGCAAACACCTGTGTCCGCTCGTCCACTACCGAACCTCCGGGTCGATCATACACCCCGACCGGGCCACGGAACTGCCGAGCAGGTCTTCAGAAGCGCAGCGCCAGGCCCCCGGTAAACCGCCAGAAGCTGAACGCCTTGAAGTCGAAGTCGAGTATCGATTCGCCAGCGCTCACTGCTCGGAAGTAGCGCAGGTCAACGCGCGCACCGACATGGTCACCGAAGAACCCCATGATGCCGCCGCCGATATCGACGCCGAGTCCGTCGTTCTTGAAACGCTCGTCGGCAGGGCCGCCGGTGATTTCATTGCGCAGCCAGCCCAGGCCACCCACACCATACGGACGAACCGGCCCGATCGGGACGCCGATGATCACGTTTCCGTTGAGCGTTGTCACCCTACTGTCTTTTACGAAGACACTACTGGTCTCCGCCTCGGCGGTCCGCCCGTAGTCCAGTTCGAAGCCAAAGATCCCTCCGGCCATGCCGGCCAGCGAGGCCCCGTAGGTCGAAACCTTCTCCGTCTGATCGCTGCCCGCCGACATCCCGACAAACGGGGTGAAGATGCCGTCCGCGTGGGCGACCGACGGAGCGGTCAATGCGACGAGAAACAGGCCGAGCCCGACGGTCCACACCCGCCAACACGACCCGAGTTTAGCTATCCCACCCAAAGGGTCCCCTGAGCGGAACGAATACACACGCCTCATGTTGCTCCTCCTCGAGTGCCGTCGCGCTGCGTTGGATCACGGTAAGCATTTGCTGCCACCGGGTTCCGCGGGGCATCACCAGCCGGCCACCCTCGGCCAACTGTTCGACGAGCGACGGCGGCACGATTTCGGCGCCAGCAGTAATGATGATGTATTCAAACGACGTACCAGGCACGCCACGCGTTCCATCGCCAGCGACCACTCTCACCCTATCGATCCCAAGCCGCTCGAACGTCAGTCTTGCCCGATCAGCGAGCTCCGGGACGAACTCGAACGTCGTCACGTCGGCACCCATCTGAGCCAGAATGGCCGCCTGGTAGCCCGATCCGGTTCCCACCTCAAGAACACGGTCGCCAGGCTGGGGGTCGAGCAGCTCGGTCATCGCGGCAACGATGTAGGGCTGAGAGATCGTCTGTCCGTGCCCAATCGGGAGCGGCCGATCGGCATACGCCTCCGTTTGGTACTCGATCGGGACGAACTCGTGACGAGGCACTATCTCCATGGCGGCAAGCACACTCGGGTTCCGGATTCCGCGGCGGCGCAGCTGCTCCTCGACCATTTGGCTCCGCGCTGCCGCCGCGATCGTCGGTTGGAGGCGCTCGCCCACTCGAGCATTGTAGCGGTGCGTCTTGAGAGCGCTATAATCGGCCTGTCTCACTTCCAGCCAGCGCATCCGATGCCCGAGCCGAAGCCGACAACCCCTCCCCCACCATCCACCACTCGCGGTTCCGACGACGCTGTCGCCTGTGAGCGGTGCGGTGCCGAGATGTTCCGGATGCACGCCGTGTGGCGCTGTCCGTCCTGCGGTCACAAGACCGACTGCTGCGGCTGGTAGTCCAGCCGCGTGCTTCCGTCGAGCATCCGTCCCGACGACGCCAGCTTCATAGGTCATCGGGACGCGATGTGAGGAGGTGACAGACGAGGCCGTCGGTGGGGCGCGCGGCCAGGTATAATGGGTGGGATTATGTGGACGAAGATGATGAACAACCCTCGCAAGAGGGCGCCCAAACGCATCGCGGTCATTGACCCGGAGCGTTGCTTCGGTGCGTTTTCATGTTCCATCTGTCAGGCCGCCTGCCCCGTCGAGGACTGCATCATCGAGGAGAAGGACGCCGACGACCGCTGGGTGTGCGCGGTCCGCATCGATAAGTGCATTGGATGCGGTTTGTGTGTCACGCTTGGCAATCCGACAGCGCCGCAGCCGCGCGACTTCGGATGTCCAGCCGACTACGATGCCATCAACATGCACGATTGGGATGACGTGCTCGGTGTCATCGAGGCGGACGCCGGAGCCACTCAGGACGAGCCACCAGACCCCTCCCAAGCCACACCGTAGTTGCCGTAGGTAGGTTTTACCTGGACATACCCCGCGCTGCAATCGGCCAGATCGCTTCGACGCGGTCCTGTCGAGTCACGTACATCTGGTCATAGAGGTTCACGACCGGGTCGCAGTGCGAAACGATCAGTTCAAGTTTCTCACCCACGTGAAAGATCCGAGTACGTTCCAGGTAGCGGATGATCCCGAACTCGTCCGAGTCGGACCGATAGGTCATACCCGGCTCTCCCTTCACGATCGACCACGGCTCATTGATCGTGCACGCCTTCGCCCCAGCGTCGGTCGTGGACTGCCCCGTATGCGCCGTGTTGAGTACTGTCGTGAGAACCGTGAGCGCTGGCTCGAAGTCCGAGTACGTCTCTGCATCGAACTCGCCGCCGATGGCCAGATACTGCGCGTCCATGAAGACATAGCTACCCACTTGCACGTCGGTCAGTCCCGGCGTTGCGTGGTCGATGTTGTAGGTGCCCGTGCCGCCGCCGCTGAAGATCTCGGTGTTCAAACCAGCCCGTTGCATGCGCGCTAGTGTTTCGGCCGCCGGCGCCAGCCGTTCCAAAGATCGCGTGCGCCGTGCCGCAAAGCCTTTGACGTGCTGCACCTCACCGTCGTAGCAGACGATGCCTCGAAACTCGAGACCCGGAAGCTCGTCGACCAGCATCGCGAGCTGAAGGGCTGGGTCGCCAGCCTGGATTCCGGTTCGGTGCCCGCCCGGATCGATATCGACGACGATGTCTGCGACGACACCGGCCGCTTGCGCCGCCTCCGACAGCAAGCGCGCATTCTCCGGCGTGTCCGTCACTTGCACGAACTCGCGGTTCGCCGCGCGCAAACGCATCGCCCGTTGGATCTTGAAAGGTGTCGCACTGATCGTCGTCAGCAAAATGGGGCTGACGCCGTGCCGAAACATCGTTTCAGCCTCGCTCACCTTGGCCGTGCAGATTCCGATCGACCCGCTCTCGAGTTGCAGCTTTGCGATCGCCGGGCACTTGTGGGTCTTGGCGTGTGGACGACTCGCGATGCCGGTCTGCTCCATCGTCTGCTGCATCGTCCCCAGGTTCCGATCGAGCGCTTCCCGATCGAGACACAAGGCTGGTGTGTCGATCTCCCACTTCGACATCCCGATTTCATCACCGGGCAACGTCCCCGCGGCGCGCGTCTCCTCTGGACTCACGGATCTACTCCCCTGGCATCGGCAGATGAACCAACACCGCCGTCACGACCAGCACGATGCACGCGAGCATAAGCTCGAGGATGCTCGACCGCATCAACACGCCGCCTGCCTCCGACGTGCCCAGTCGCGGTTTGAGGAACCTCCAATTGTAGGCGCCGACGGCGCCGGTCGCGAGCATCAGGATGACCTTCGCAACTAAGACTTGCCCGTAGCTCGTCTGCCACAACTTGATCCACGAGTCGAGATAGAGATAGGCGGTGCCTACTCCGGTTACCACGACCGCGCTGACCGCGACGATCGCCAAGGGTGAGAAGAGGCCGATCACGGTCGCCGTCGCGCCGCCGGCGATCGATCGCTTCGACGAGGCAATCACAAAGACGAGGGTTGCCAATGTGCCAAGCCAGAGCCCACCTGCCAGGATGTGTCCGACCTGCAGCATCCACGGCAACAGCGACCCAGCCGGATATGCCATGACATGTCCCGTGATTGGCAGCGTAACCACACACAGGACAATTCCGATGGCCACCAACCACCACCCGATTCCGGGTTTCAGTGTCATCACCGCGGCTGCAGCAATTGCGACGACAGTTGCCCACAGCTGCGGCATCCACCGACTCCCCCACCGGCTGTCGAAGGCGACGACGCGTATCAGCTCGGCGGTTACCGGCTCGTCGATACCAAACGTCGAGTAGGTCTGCGCGTAGAGGCGGGCCACTGCGCCGGCGGCGAGCAGCGCTGCCGAAACCAACGCGATCCGCGGGGTCTGCCGTCGCAACGCCTCGTGGGCGGAGGCCTCGAAACCACTCCGACGTTGAACCCTCGGGATAACGACAAGCCAAACGATCGCGGCGCCTGTCAGCCCGAACAAGCCGACGTAGGTGAGGAGTTTGGCCGAGGCGAGGGAGATCAGAGCCAGGGTTTCGGCCGGCATGCCTAGCGGGACAGTCCGTGGAGGTTTCTGATGCCTAGTCGGAACGGCTCACGCGAAACGCGATGTCGCCGCGCCTGACATGCCCGTCATCGCCAGCCGTTCGCCACTTCAGGGTGTAGCTGCCCGGACCGACCTGACCGGAGACCTCGGCGCGCAGCGACTTGTCGGTAGCCACCGTTGTCTTGCCGAGCTCGACGGCACCAGTCGGGCCCTCGAGGGTCAAGCGACTGACCGCGGGATCGGGTTCTTGCGTGAACCAGACCTGCACACGTTCCGGTGGGGCCGTCAGCACCGCCTCAGCCTCCGGCAGGCTCTGGGTCGGGGCCAAGTGCGCCAGCACCGAAATACCCACCATCATGACCAGAGCACCCGACCAACCCACGACCCGAAGAGATCCAGTCATACGTCTCCCCACCGGTTCCGATTCAGACGATACCCTCACTGGGTATTCTATCGTCTCTCACCAGGACCTCGGCGACGCCGGCATCCTCGACCGGTTGCGCTAGAAGCCGAATTCCACGCCCGCGTAGAAGCTCCGACCGATCTCAGCAATCCGCTGACCCGTAAACGGGTTGAGCGAGTTCACGTGGGTCGCGTAGAACTCGTTGGTCACATTCTCCACGCCGAGCTTGACCGAAAACCCATCCACTACCTCGACGCCAGCAAGGACATCAAGTCGAGTCCATCCTTCTGTCATCCGTTCGAGCCGTGTGGTTGCCACCCGCTCTTGCGCCGCGGCGTTGGTCAGCGAGACCTCCACCCACCCGCGCCGATCGAGCGTGTGCACATGAAGGGCGTACCGCTGCTCGAATGGCGCGATACCGAAGACCGGCTCAGCGAAGAAGGTGTCCTCTGCCCAGGTGTAGGTCCAGCCACCACGGATGTCCACGTGCGGTCCCAACGCCGACTCCGCCTTGAGGTCGTAACCGGTGAACCGTGCCGCATCGCCGTTGATGTAACGATAAACGGCGGCGTCGAGTGCAGGAAACCGGCCTGGGTCGGGGCTCAGCGGAAGCCGCTTCGGCAAACTCGGATCTGGCGCGACGGTGATGTAGTTGTCGATGTTGCGGTAGAAGAAATCGCCCTCAAACGTCGCTCGGCCGACCCGGAAGACGGTTCCAACATTGAACTCCAGGCTCTCTTCAGCCACCAATGCCGGATTTCCCATGAACTCCGCAGCAATCTGAAACTTCGTCGCCGGGAACCGATCGGAGTATCGCTCGAGGATGGTGGGCTGCCTCACCGCACGCCCCACTCCGAGATTAACTACCACGGCGTCCGCGACGCGAACGCTCGCGTTACCTGCTGCACTGACGCTCGTGTCGGTCCGGTCCAAGACACCCGTGGTGTTCGCCCGGAAGAACGCTGAGACCGCGCCGGCCGATATGTCTTCGTGGTCAACTCGCAGCGTCCCGCCGACTCGGGCTCGTCCCAGGTCGTAGACCACCTGAGCGTAGCCGCCCGCATTCGTCGTAGTAGCCTCGGGCCACACGATGTCGGTCAGCATCACCATGCCGGTGCTTCGATTTGAAATCGTCCGATCGGCATCTTGGGAAAGCCGGTAGATGTCCATTCCGACCTTGTAGCTGAGGGAGCCCTCGCCGAGGCCGACGTGGAACTGCCCGCCGACCGTGTCCGAGTTCGCGCCGATCCCGACGTCCAAACCGAAGGGCGGAATCCTCCCGGGCATGGCCATCGCGCTCGGCTTGTCATCGTTGGTCATCGCGTGATCTTTGCGATTGACATACACCCGACCTGATACCTCGTTGATGAAGCCGACGCCCGGAGTGTAGTCGGTCTGAAACGCGTGCGATTGCGTTTCGAAGAACTCGGCGTTGAGCAGTCGCCCCGGGTAGTCGAGGTCGTTCTGCTTCTGGTAGCCGCCGCTGTACTCCACGACCAGATTCGGGTCTGGACGGAATCCGACATCCCACCGTGTTTCGTGCGACTCGTAGTCGCCCGGTATCACACTGCCCTCACCGTCTACGTAGTCGTCGCCGGTTCGCGAGTTGTGGAAGAAGGTGAATCGTGCTCGATCGTTTCGACCCCAAAGCCCCGCGTAGCCGTCGTTGCTATTTCCGTTGCCGCCATGATTGAAGCCGGCCTGCCCCTCAACAACGAATTGCCCTCCCGAGAACGCCGGCTTGAACGTCTCAACTTGGATCGCGCTCAGGGCGCCCGCCCCCCACGTCAATGCGTACGGGCCCTTCACGACGCGCACGGCCTGGAGCATGTGCGGGCTCACATGACTGATGTCGGAATCCATCCGCGCCGGTCCTGCGGCAAACGTCCGAGTTCCGTCGACGAACATGCCAATCTGCGCTTCGAAGAGTCCCCGAATCGTTGGCTCCAGATTGATCGGGCCGCGGCGGACCGCGTTGACACCCGACTCTGCGCGCAACGCCGTGGCAACATCCCGGACGGCGCGCTTCTCAATCTCCCGCGCCGTGACGACGAACTCCGTCGCGACCTCCGGCATGACGGCCGATACCGAGATCTCCTGCTGGAAGCCTCCGATCGCGAGCGTGATGTCGAACCCGCTCGTGTCAGCCCGCAGCCGAACTTCCCGCTCGTCGGTCACAAATCCTTGGAGGATGGTGACCACGCGATGGTCGACCGGCCTCACGCCGGTCATCACGAATTCGCCGCGTCGGTTGCTAAACGTTGACGTGACGAACGTGCCGTCTGGTGCGCGAAGCTCGACCGAGGCGCCCGGCAGTGCCAGCCCTTGCTCGTCGACCGTCGTGCCGGAGAAAGTGACAGCTTCCTGCGCGGTTGCCACGACCGACGTCGGCAGGCACACCAGAGCCACCATCCCGAACGCGAGATGAACCGCCCGCCTTCCTCTAATCCCACATATGCGCATGACTACTCGACTCCCTCTCGAGAGAGCAGCGACACGGCTGCCCTCGCTCCATTCTTGGTACTAGGTAAACGGTGTCGAACGGAGTGGTTTAGGAACGAGGAGGCGGGGCGTCAGGTGGGTCGCCGACAACGAGCGGGCCGACGGGCCTGTCTGCGCCTAGGCCACCGGCTTGAGTGCCCGAAGCGAGCTCGAATCTCGGCTCCGGCATGGCGCCGGTCAAGGTCACCAAACTGGCCAGCAGCGTCTGGGTATTTGGGCATGCGCTGAGACTGAAGCACCCAGACTCGGGCGTCGTCGGCTTGGGCTGATGGAGGGGACACGCCTCACCGTCTGCCCCTCGGTGAGGGCACTGCTGCCCGTCAGGCCCGTCGGCTGATAAGTCAACCACGGCCTGACAACACAGGGCTGTCGGCAACACCCCCAGCGACGCGAATGAGAACGCCAATGCAAACAGGACCGTCGGCGTTTTCAGTAGTCGGATCGCACGCATCGTTGCTCTCACGATCGTATCAGATGCCGTGTGGACACGGCACTGAGCCTAGCGGAGTACCTCGCTCATGGGCTGCCCGACATATCCGGTCATCTCCAGGTACCCCTGCCCCCCCAGCGATTGGCCGTCTCGGGTCCCGGTCACCTCCACAGCTCCTTCCCAGTAGGTAACGCCGGTTGAGCGAGCCGTGTCGAGCTCCTGATCGTCCACAAGCGCCCGGACGTCGAGCACCAGGTCGAAAGCGGGCACTTCAACCCGCCATTCCACCGGATAGCGAGCACCGCTTGCCGGCGACGTCCAAATCCGCCCGGGCACGAGTTCGAATTCGTTGGCCCCAAGGTGCGCGATCTCCGCGTCACGGCCGACCCACGTGCCACTCGATCGCGGATGCGCCACCCCGTCCTCTTGCCGCAGCACAAACACCATTAAGTCGCTCCCGTCGCCGAGCTGGAGCGAGAACCAATCCCACCCGCGCTGCGACGGCTCAAGGAAGCTGCTTCCGAACTCATGGTCCATCCAGCTGAGGCCGCGCACGTTGTGCGTCTGCCCGTCGAGTCTGATCTCCCCCTGGGTCGGCATCCGAGTCAGCGAGTAGTAGTGGGAGGCGTTGCCGACGGCCGAGCCCTTCTGGCTGAAACCGTTGCGTCCGTGCAAGACCGGCGGCCGGTTTTCCCCTAGTCGCAGGGATAGACCGAAGCCGCGATCGCGGCTTGTGAGATCCAGCACGTGCCCATCCGCTTCCGATCGCAGCTGCCAATCCTCGTTCCATACCTCGAGCCGATCCGTCCGGGCTCCCGCCCAGCCGACGCCGGCTCTGTTTAGCCGCTCATCCATCAGGTGCTTGCCCCTGTCGATATCGGTGACCGCGAGGTGGGTCATGAACAGATCACGAACGGCCCACCGTGAGGGGTTCTCCGGTTCCCGGTCAACGCCAACCCGGAAGAAGGTGACCTGATAGCCAAACCGGCGGCCGTCCTCGGCCTCCACGTGGCCGGTGTAGTACCACCACTCGATGCGGTACTCCGGGTGGCTCGCGTGGTCGGCCGGGAAGGCCAGGTTCCGCTCCGCCGTGGCCCGGCTCCACTCGGGCACCTCTTGCGACACGCCCCCTGCGACCGTTGTTCCCCCAACGACGAGAGCAAGCAACAGATGCCGACCTGCGAACCGCATGATGCGCCTACTCCTCCACCGTGAGGTCAGCCAAGGTCATTCGACCCGCCAGCCGCGCCGGGTAGAGACCCGCCATGATTGTGGCCAGCAGAATCACGGCGCCGGCCTGCACGAGAAACGCCGTGGGGAGGTCGAACTGGATCGTCCAGCCGAAGCTCTGCACGTTGATGACGAAAATCAGGATCAGCGACAACGCCAAGCCCACGCCCAACCCGATTCCAAGGCTTACGAGACCGAGCAGTCCGGCCTCGGCCATGATGACTTGCCGGAGGTGGCGTCGCTCAGCGCCAACCAAGCGGAGCATCGCGATGTCCCGACGCCGCTCCAGGACCAGCGTCAGCAGCGTCGTCGCCACGCCAAACATCGACACGATGATCGCGATGCCCTCGAGCGCGTATGTAATCGCAAACGTGCTGTCGAAGATCTCCAGCACCTGCGCGCGCAGGGCCGCGTTGGTGGTGACGAAGACTGGTTCCGACCCAATTGTCGAAAGCAGCTCTGACCGCACCTGTTCAGGATCCGATCTAGCCTCAAGGTAGACCGTCAACCCTGACGGCCGACGCGCATCGTAGTGCGCGTCGAATACCGGTTCGTCCATCACAACCAATCCCCGATCGCTTGCGTAGTCGTAATAGACCGCGGCAATTCGGAAGTCGGCGGGACCGGCTCTGGTTGGAAGGCCCACGCGATCGCCTACCGACATACCATGCCTGAGCGCGAAGCTCTCCGATACGACGACCGCATCGTTCCCGATCGCGGACGCCATCGTCCCGTGTCCGTCATCGGGTGCCCGAAACAGGAGATTGCCGTGTTCCAGCATCACGGGGAAACGACCCGATCCAACAATGATCAGCGAATCTCCGTAAGGCACATCGATGCTGCGAAAGCCGTCAATCGCCACGGTGGCCGGGTGTGCGGCAAGGGCGCGCTCGACACCGGCCGACACGACCGCACGGTCGCGCAGCGGGCCGGCGCGACCACCTGCGACGAAGAGATCAGCCTCTAGTGTTTGACCGACCCAGTACACGACCGTTGACCGAAAGCTGCCAATCATGACAGCGATGGCAACCATCATCGCGAGGCTGACGGCGAGCGCCGCGACCGATATCGACACCCGTCGAATCGAGGCCGCCAGGTTCGACCGCGCGAGCATGACGGTCAGGCCCAACCGACTCTCAATCCACGTCTGTCCCAATCGCTGTGACGCATGTAGCACCACTGGCGTCAGGAGCGCTGCACCAAGCACCACACACAAGGCCGACGCCAAACCGAAAACCGGCAGGCCGTTCACAGCGGGCCGCGTCGCACACCATGCGCCGACGCCGAACAGAAGTCCGGTTCCCACGAGGTAGCGCCGTGGCAATCGTTCTCGCACGAGCAAGTTACGCTCGTCCCGAACCACCGCAACCGGGCTCATTCGTGCCGCTTCAAGAGCAGGCATCAACGCCGCAACAATGGCGAGCGGAAGCCCGACGGCGAAGCTGAGCGCAATGTCGGCGGTCTCCAGCGGCGGCACCGTAGCGGCCGAAGCTATCCAGAACGTGCTCACGGTCGACGACGTCAGGCCGACGGCCAGATGCGCCAAGCCCCACCCGAGCGGCGCACCAATGACACACCCAAGAAACGCGAGACACACCGCCTCGCCGAGAAACAGCGTCAGCACGGTGGAACGTGCGGCGCCGACCGTCCGCAGCATGCCGATCTCGGCTCGGCGGGTAATCACCGACACCGACACCGTGTTGTACACGAGGAACACGCCGACGAGGAGCGCGATATAAGACAACGCCGAGAGATTGAAATGAAACGCCGCGAGCATCTTCTCGACCTGAGCCCCCCGACGTGCCGGCCGCTGGACGGCAAGCGCGGCGGGCAACCGCGCGGCAACGGACACCTCCAACGCATCGATCATTGAGGGCTCCGCTAGCTGTACGTCGACCCGGTCCACCGCGCCCACTCGTCCAAGCGCCATTTGTGCCGCGGCGATGTCCATCAGCGCCACCTGGCCGTTCCGCACGCTTGCTGGGCCGTCTCCGCCCAGCAATCCGCGTACGACCAGCCGTACTCCCCGTCCAGCGGCCACGAGCTCTACTTCATCGCCGACGGCGAGCCCCTGTCTGGATGCGAACGCCCGTGTCAGCACGATCGCCTGAGGATCAGTCAGCAGCGCCAAGAAGTCTTGCGTTGTGACGACCGGTGTCGCCCCGGTATCCGTGAGCGAGTAGTCACGAAAGGCCTCGTCGCGCAGGATATCGACGCCGAGAACTCGGACTTGCTCAGGTTCGAATCGGTTACCTTCGACGCCCCGCACCATCGCGTCGCCGTCGATGATGGGACTTACCCGCCCGAACTCGCGCAGCCACCCCAGCTCGACCAGGAGGTCCTCGTCGACACCGATTCCCGGCCCAACGACTTCAAGTGAAGTTCGGCCTGACACGGCATCCAACGCCACGCTGAAGCCACGAACGGATGATTCGTTCGCGAGACGGATGGCCAGCACAACAGCGATGCCGAGTGCCACGCCGACGATCGTCAGCCCGCTCCGGAGCGGCTCGCGCCGCAATTGCGTGAGAATGAACCAGCGAAAGAGCTTCACGACCGAATCTCGATACCGTCTCGCATCTGCATGATGCGGTTTGCCTTGGCCGCAATCGCGTGATCGTGGGTCGCGAGCAGAATCGCCATGTCCGACCGCGCGTTGAGCTCGAGCATCAGATCGAGCACCTGGGCACCGTTCTCTGTGTCGAGGTTTCCTGTCGGTTCGTCGGCGATCAGCACCGCCGGTTGGTGAATCACGGCCCTCGCGATTGCGGCGCGCTGCGCTTCTCCGCCAGAGAGCTGTTGCGGGTAGTGATCCAACCGCGCAGACAGTCCGACTCGCGCCGCCAAGCGCTCGGCGCACCCATCCACGTCGTGTTCCGTTTCACCATCCAACCAAAGGGGGAGGCCGATATTCTGGCGAACGGTAAGTGTCGGCAGAAGATTGAGGAACTGAAAGACGAAGCCGATTCGCCGTCGCCGCAGGCGCGTGAGGGCATCGTCGTCGAGCGCACCAAGCGACTGGCCCTCGAGCCTGACCTCCCCCTGGGTTGGGCGGTCCATGGCGCCACAGATATGGAGCAGCGTCGACTTGCCACAACCCGAGGGACCCACTAACGACACGTGCTCCCCGGGGTCGAGCGTCAGCGTGACCCCACGGACTGCCTCCACCGCCTGGCCGCCGCGAGGATAGCTCTTGAAGATGTCGGTGGCTTCGAGGACGCTCACGACTTCACGATACACGAGGAACGGGCGACGTCGCCCTCTCTAGCGGGGGGTCCGACTGGCACGCCAGCCCTTCGGATCTGCGACGTACCCGCGCCGCGCTCGCACGGAGTACACGCCCGGCCTGTTCACCTGGACCCGAATCATGTGGTAGCGGGCGTCGACCGGATGGTCGGGTGTGTACCCGAGGGTGTACTGGTGATTCAGCTCTTCGGCAATTCGCTCGGTTGCCGGTCCGAGGTCGGGACTGTCGTGAATCACCTCGGTGTACCCTCCGCTCTCGTCGGTGATCTCCTTCAAGGTGTGGACGCGCACCCGATCGTTAATCGGTCGGGTTTCCGGGGCATCGATGGCGATGGCGTACACGAAAGCGTCTGATCGGCGCACTTGGTTGAGCACCTCACGCGCATGCGCGTCGCTCGCTGTGTCCGAACCATCGGAAATCAGTACGACCGCCGCCCGTTGATGCGACCGCGATCGAAACAAGGGCATCGCCATCGTCATCGCGTCGTAGATGGCCGTCGCCCCGTATGGACGAACATCAACCAATCGGCCTCCCAGACTGGCCGGATTGAGGGTCCATCCCTCGTGCAGCGATGGATCGTGGTTAAACACAACGAGGAAGGCTTCGTCGTTCGGCTTCAGCAGGTCCACGAGGAACCGATCGAGAGCTGCGGTTGCATCGGTCATCCGCTGGCCGTACATGCTCTCACTAACGTCGAGCAGGACGCCGAGGCTCACCGGGACCCGACCGCGCTGGAATTGGGTGACCGTCTGCGGTCGCCTGTCCTCAAACAGGTCGAAGTCGCCAACATGAAGGTCGTCGACCAGCCGCCCGTTCTCGTCCCGAACAGTCACCGTGACCTGGACGAGATCGATGCCGGCTCGGAACTCCTGGGCCCTATTCGAGTTGGTCGCCCAGGACGTGGCGAGAAGCGTTACCGAGAGACCGACGACTACGTGGGAATAGCGCACGCTCAGCCTCTACTCATGATACCCTCGCGCACGCCTGCGCATGTTGCCCTCCTATGCCCACGGTGCCGCTGACGTTCCCCTTCTCGGAGAAACCATCGGCGAAAACCTGCGCCGGACCGTGGAGCGGGTGCCCGGTCACGACGCCCTGGTCGTGCGGTCCCAGGGATACCGGGCGACGTACCGACAGCTCTGGGACACCACGACTGCGCTCGCCAAAGCGCTCATGGCTCGTGGCATTCAAAAGGGCGACCGCGTCGCCGTGTGGGCACCAAACCGCTACGAGTGGGTGATCACTCAGTACGCGACAGCTCGAATCGGGGCGATTCTTGTCAACATCAACCCGGCGTATAAAGCCCGCGAGCTAGCCCATGCCCTGAACCAGTCGGAGGCCCGCCTCCTGCTCCACTCGCGCGGGTTCCGTCAGACGAACTACGTGGCCCTCCTCGACGAGGTTCGGAGCTCGTGTCCCACCCTTACCGAGGCGCTGGTCATCGATCAGCGGTGGGAGACACTGCTCGACGAAGCCTCCAGCACTGACGACCAGGCGCTCGCCGACCGCGAAGATGAGCTGACGTTCGACGATCCAATCAATATCCAGTACACGTCGGGGACCACCGGTGCGCCGAAGGGCGCGACGCTCACCCGCCACAACATCCTGAACAACGGGTTTTTCTGCGGTGAGATCCTCCGCTACTCCGAGGTCGACCGGGTCTGCGTGCCGGTCCCGTTCTACCACTGCTTTGCCATGGTGATCGGCAACCTCGCGTGCACGAGCCACGGCGCCTGCATCGTTGTGCCTGGCGAAGCGTTCGACCCTGCGGAGACTCTTGACGCAGTCGAATCGGAGCGATGCACATCGCTCTACGGGGTGCCGACGATGTTTATTGGTCAGCTCAACCATCCGCGCTTCGGCATGACCGACTTCTCCACTCTTCGCACCGGGGTCATGGCGGGGTCGCCTTGCCCCATCGAGGTGATGAGGCAGGTCAGAGAGCGCATGAACATGCGCGAGGTGACGATCTGCTACGGCATGACCGAGACCTCGCCGGTCTCGACCCAGACGCGCGTTGACGATCCTCTTGAGCAGCAGGTGTCGAGCGTCGGCCGCGTGCATCCTCACGCCGAGATCAAGATCGTCGACCCGACCACCGACCGAGTTGTGCCGCGCGGGGTGCGCGGCGAGCTGTGCACGCGCGGATACCTCGTCATGCAGGGCTATTGGAACAATCCTGAGGCGACCGCCGCCGCCATCGACCTTGGCCGATGGATGCATACCGGCGATCTGGCCACCATGGACGAAGCCGGCTATGTCGCAATCGTTGGGCGAATCAAGGACATGATCATTCGCGGTGGCGAGAACGTGTACCCACGGGAGGTCGAAGAGTTCCTCTACACCCATCCGGGTGTTGAAGACGCGCAGGTAATCGGTGTCCCGTCCGAGGTGTACGGCGAGGAGGTCATGGCCTGGGTAAAACCGAAGGAGGACGCGGCGCTATCGGCAGACGCGTTGGCGGCGTTCTGTAAAGGACAGATCGCGACGTTCAAGATTCCCCGATACTGGAAGTTCGTCGACACTTTTCCGATGACCGTGACCGGAAAGGTCCAGAAGTACAGAATGCGCGAACTGGCGATCGCTGAGCAGCCTGCCCGTGAGCAAGAGTCCTAGTTTGCCGGCCAAGGCAGGCCCTGATCCATGGTAGTGACGGGTGCTACGCCCTTGTAGACGAACTTCTGCAGCCGCTTCCCTTCGTAGGTTTCGGTCGTATAGATGTTGCCACTCGAGTCGGTTACGATGCTGTGCGCCCCATAAAACGCACCGGCTTGCCGGCCACCATCGCCAAAGCTCGTGAGCAACTCGAGCGAGTCGCGCTCAATGACGTACACCTTTGCGTTCACCCCGTCGATGGCATAGAGAAACTGTTGATCCGGATCGCGTGAGAACGTGATGTCCCACATAGAGCCCGCCCCTAGAGTGCTGCGCGCGATGAACTGCTCCTTGACGAAGGTACCGTCACGCTGAAAGACCTGGATGCGGTCCTGCGCACGATCGCACACGTAGATCAAGCCGTCGTGTGACACCTCCGCGCAGTGCACCGGGTTGCCGAATTGCTGCGGCGGCGGAGCGTTCGGGTCGTACCGCCCGAAATCTCCATCTTCCGGCGGGTTGCCGTACGCACCCCAGTACCGCTTGAGCTCGCCGGTATCCATGTCGACGACCGCGACCCGACGATTCCCGTACCCATCCGCAAGGTAGGCCTCGTTGGCCCCTGGATCGATTGAGATCTTCGCTACGCGGGAGTAATGCGTCCGGCTGTTGCTGTCGACCCCCTGCCCGGCCTCGCCGACTTGCAGCAGAAACTGCCCGTCACGGGAGAACTTCAACGCGTGGGAATCGAGCTGTCCGTTTCCACCGATCCATACGTTGCCCTTGTGGTCGATCGTCAGGCCGTGGTTCGACTCCGGCCAGGTGAACCCCTCTCCCGGCCCCCCCCAACTACCGACGACCTCGCCGGCCGTATCAAACTCGACCACCGGTGGGGCGGGCACGCAGCAGGCGTCGGCAAATGGGGGATCCGCCGCGGCGGGGATCTCATTCGCAGCGAGCGTTTCCACCGAGCCCCGGTGCACGATCCAGATATGGTCCTGGGCGTCCACGCCAACCCCAATCGCCGAGCCGAGCACCCAATGGTGGGGCAACGGGCGGGGCCAGAACGGATCCACCTCGAACATCGGTGCTGTCTTGCCCTGGGCCTGGGCGACGGGCGCATCGCTGATGAGAGACTGGCCTACACCAAGGGCGATGATCGCCAACAGGATGAAACAGGCGAAACCGACGCGTCGCCAGCGATCGGCACGAGTTCTAGGCATGGTTTTCTCCTCGCCGTTCGCGACGGCTTCCGTGCGCGAAGGCTATCGCCTAACTCGTTGACACGCAAGCAGAATCCTCGCTCCGTCCCTTCGTCCCACATGCTTGATCTTCCCCATCCGCCCGCCATTTTTTTCACCGTCAGGGCTGCGGACATCGTAAGATTCCTCGTCGAGCAAGGAGCCGATTTCAACAGGGCCAACGAAAGAAGGAGATAAGACGTCATGAGCACGGTAAGTCGCACACGAAACGGTCGCAGGCTGGTGCGCCCGGCCTTGGTGGGGATCGCACTCGCCGCGGTCATCGCTGTCTTTATGGCGACGAGTTCCGCCCAGCAGTCGGAGCTGCCAGAGGGGTACATCAGCGGTGTCGTCACAAGCGCCGCCGGAGTTGAAGCTGGCGTGTGGGTCATCGCAGAGACGGAAGAACTCGAGACGAAGTTCGCCAAGGTCGTTGTCACCGATGACGATGGGAAGTTCGTCCTCCCCCAGCTTCCCGAGGCCGCCTATGACGTCTGGGTACGGGGATACGGTCTGGTCGATTCCGAGAAGGTGAAGTTGTCGCCCGATCGTGATGGTGTCGAGCTTGAGGCGGTGGTTGCGCCGACCCCACAAGCCGCGGCTCAGTATTACCCGGGCAACTACTGGTATGCCCTCATCGAGCCTCCAGAGAAGAGCGAGTTCCCTGGCACCGGCGAAGATGGCAACGGGATCTCGACGAACGTTCGGAATCAGCACGCCTGGATCGATTTGATGAAACAAAACTGCCAGCTGTGCCACCAGCTGGGCAATGAGGCGACTCGCGTCGTGCAGCATCGCGACGACTTTGACTCCACCGTCGCCGCCTGGGACTACCGCGTGGCAACCGGCCAGCGTGGCAATCAGATGAGCAACGCCATGAACCGATTCGGGCGACAGCGTGCTCTTGAGATGTTTGCCGACTGGACCGATCGAATTGCGGCGGGCGAAATTCCCGAACCGCCGCCCCGGCCCGAGGGGCGCGAGCGCAACGTCGTTGTCACCCTCTGGGATTGGGGGCAGGACAGCTCTTTCATCCATGATGAAATCGTCACCGATAAGCGCAACCCGACGCTCAACGCAAACGGCCCTGTCTATGGCGTGTCCGCAGGTCACGGGACCATCACATGGGTGGATCCGGTTGCCAACGCAGCTACCGAGGTCACGATTCCAGTGCGACCCGACCCCGAATCCATGCCGACGCGCTTTCCTCAGACACAGGTGAACCCCTCCTACTACTGGGGTGACGATCTCTTGTGGGGCGTGAATCCCGATGAGCGGTCGGATCCCCACAACCCGATGATGGACCAGGACGGCCGCGTCTGGATGACCTCGACGATGCGCCAGTTCGCCAATCCTGATTGGTGCCGTGAGGGCTCCGGCAATGACTATGCGGAGTACTTCGAACTCTCGCGCACCGGGCGGCACGCGTCGTATTGGGACCCGGAACGCCAGCGTTTCGTGCTGATCGACACCTGCTTTGGCACCCACCATCTCCAGTTTGGTGAGGACGACGACAACACGCTGTGGTTCAGCGGCGACAGCAATGCCGTTGGCTGGATCAACACGCGTGTCTACGACGAAACTGGGGACGAACGCTTCTCGCAGGGGTGGTGCCCCACCGTGATCGACACCAACGGCGACGGCACGATCACCAAGCCGTGGAACGAGCCCGGCCAGGACGGCGAACCCGACATGAGCCTGGATACCCGGATTGCCGGCTTCGGCTACGGCATTATCGCGAGCCCCATCGACACGTCGGTCTGGATCACGAGGACGGGGCCATTCCCCGGGCGCCTCGTCAGGCTGGAACGCGGTGACAACCCACCCGAGACGTGCATCGCCGAGGTCTACGAGCCACCGTCGCTCGAGAACCCCGACGTCGACCCGATGAAGACGGGCTTCGCGCCGCGCGGGATCGACGTCGATCGCAACGGCATCATCTGGGCGGCATTGTCTGGCAGCAGCCACCTGGCGAGCTTCGACCGAAGCAAGTGCGCCGTGACCAACGGACCAACCGCGACCGGCCAGCAGTGCCCCGAAGGTTGGACGCTGTACCCGGTTCCGGGACCGCGCATGCGCAACGTGGATGAGCCTGTCGGCGCGGACTTCCACTACTACAGCTGGGTCGACCAGTACAACACGCTCGGGATGGGTCCAAACATCCCGATCGCAAACGGCTCGACGTCCGACTCGCTGCTCGCCCTCGATCCACAGACCAAGGAGTGGGTCGTTCTACGGGTTCCGTACCCGATGGCGTTCTACTCACGTGGCCTTGACGGTCGAATCGATGACCCGAACACGGGATGGAAGGGTCGTGGACTATGGGCGAACTACGGCTCGAATTACGTTTGGCACACGGAAGGTGGGAGAGGCACGAAGAGCAAGATCGTACACTTCCAGCTTCGTCCGAATCCGCTCGCTCGTTAGGGCTGATCTGATCAACGTCGTGTTCGCGCTTTCGGGCACGGCGACATCCGTTGGCGACGTACTACTGAGGGCAGGGCTTCGGTCCTGCCCTCACTTTTTGCGGGAAAAACCCGACGCGTGATGACTGTCACCAGAATCCGGCTCGGCGCATTGCTCCTATCCGTTGCAATCAGCCTGCCCGTCGCCATCGCAGTGCAGACCGCCCCGCCCGACGGTGCGACCTTCGCTGCCGAGGACTGGCCGTTTATCGGAGGCGACTGGACGAACTCACGCTACTCGACGCTCAACCAGATCAACACCGAAACCGTGACCGAGCTGGGCGCGACGTGGCGACTTCCGTTTGAAGGCGGCGCGAGCACCCGGGCCACGGCGGTCGTCAAAGACGGCATCATGTACATCGGTGCCGGCACCCGCCTGTATGCGATCGACGCATCGACCGGTGAACCCGTTTGGACGATACGACCTGACCAGGATGCCCCCGCCGATCTGGACGCCGCCGGTATTGGTGACATCCTCAATGCCGGACGAGCAATTCCGTCGCCGCCTGGTGTCGGCCTTGGGGACGGGAAGGTCTTCGTCGGCCTCATGGACGGCCGCGTCGGGGCTGTGAGTCAGGAAACCGGAGTATTCGTCTGGACCACTCAGATCGGATACACCCCGCCCAAGACCGGCCAGGCCGTATCGGGCGCCCCGATCTATGCCAACGGCGTCGTCTTCACCGGACTCGCGAACGGCGATTGGGCGTTCCGAGGGAAGGTCGTGGCGCTCGACGCCGAAACCGGGAACGTGCTGTGGGATTTCTGGACGATTCCCGCACCCGGCGAGCCCGGTCACGAGACGTGGCCGCAGGACGGCGAATTTAGGGATGTCTGGGCTCAAGGTGGCGCCGGCGTGTGGCACATCGGCAACGTCGATCCCGAGCTCGGGCTCGTCTACTTCGTGACAGGGAATGCGGTTCCGATGTTTGGAGGCGAGGCGCGAAAGGGCGACAACCTCTATACCACGTCGATCCTGGCCATCGACGTGCGGACCGGCACACTTCGCTGGCACTACCAAGTGGTCCGCCACGATTTGTGGGACGCCGACATTGCTATTGCACCGTTGTTGTATGACGCCGAAACCCCGAACGGCACCCGCAAGGCACTCGCGGCGCTCCGCGCGGACGGCTTCATCTTCATGCTTGATCGCGCCACCGGCGAGCCGATTCATCCGATCGAGGAGCGTCCCGTACCGCAGGACGCGTTCAACAACACGGCTCCCACACAGCCGTTCCCGGCCGGAGCTGACTCGGTCGTGCCCGACTGCGATTGGTGGCGCGCGAAGATCTCCGAGCCCTGGGTCCTTAGCTGCAGCGCCTTCACGCCTCCATACGTCGACCGCCATGATGTCGTGGCGTTGGGGGCGCCGATTCCACAGGTCCGCGTCGCTGCGATCTCCTACAGCCCTCAGACCGGGTACCTCTACGCTCAGGGGCGCGCCCACATCGGCCGCGCCCGGCGCATCACCGACGATCCCTGGTTCCGCGGGAGCGCGCGCACCTACTCGAGGCTCCCGCCTCCCATCGGGGTCGTGGCAGCCATCGACAGCCGCACGAACCGCCTCGTCTGGCGGCACGAAGTTCCGATCGGCGTGCTCGGCACAAGCGGGGTCCTCACCACCGCCGGCGGGCTCATGTTTCGGGGCTCCGGTGACGGGTACTTCGAGGCGTACGATGCGGCGTCGGGCGAGCGCGTGTGGCGCTTTCAGACCGGCGTGCGCAGCTCACGGGGTCCCGCTGCGACCTATGCCGTCAACGGAGAACAGTATGTGGCGGTCGCCATGGGACCCGAGCTATGGGCGTTCAAGCTCGGTGGCACAGAGCCCGAACGCGACGCCGGCGCGACCCCAACCGGGCGCCGCACCTTTGGGCGTGAGACCAGCCAAGTACAGACGACCACTCTCGTGCAGAGCGCAGAGCGCGGCGTCGGCCTCCGGTATGCGACCGACGAGCACGCGTTTAACCCGTCGCAGATCCGCGTTCCTGCCGGGACGATCGTGACCTTTACGAACAGTGGACGATTGACCCACACGATTGCAGCGGTCGACGGAAGTTGGAGGGCGGGGCAACTGAAAATGGCGCAGTCTGCGTATGTGCCCTTTGACGAGCCCGGCACCTATACCTACCATTGTGAAGATCATCCATGGGCCATGGGCCAAGTTTTCGTCGAGCCGTAAATATGCAAAAACCTATCGGTTACTCGTTTCTACTCTTCGTACTCGCTTCACTTGCGGTCGGCTGTGGTGGCGAAGCGCCTCCACCGCCATCGGAACCAGCCGCCGTTGAACCCGAGGCTCCACCCCCGCCGTACTACGTGTTTGTCACCAATGAGACCTCCGGTGACCTGACGGTGATCGCCGGCGGCACGCACGACGTCGTCGCAACAGTCCCGCTGGGCAAACGCCCGCGCGGCATCAAAGCCAGCCCCGACGGAAGCCTGTTGTTCGTGGCGCTCAGTGGCTCGCCGCCCGCCCCACCAGGGGTCGATGAGTCGACGCTCCCGCCGCCCGATCGGGCTGCCGACGGCATCGGCCTGGTCGATGTCCGGACCCGCGAAATGATACGCGTGCTCAAGGGTGGTACCGACCCCGAGCAGATCGCGTTGAGCGCGGATGGCACGCGGGTCTATGTGGCGAACGAGGACGCCTCCACAGCCAGCGTCATCGATGTTGAGTCGGAAGAGATACTGGCAAGCCTGCCCGTGGGTAGCGAGCCCGAAGGCATGACGACGAGCCCCGACGGCCGCTTCGTCTACGTCACGTCGGAAGCGGACAACCAGGTCTCGGTCATCGACACGTCATCCAACGAAGTCATCGAGCAATTCGAGGTCAGTCCGCGTCCGCGATCGTCGGCGTTCTCCCCAGACAGTAGCCGCGCCTTTGTCACGTCCGAGAATGGTGGAACGATGTCTGTTGTCGACACGTCGTCTCATACCGTGATCGCCACGGTGGAAGTCCCCGGTGAGCCGTCGCGTCCGATGGGCGTGGTCATCTCCCCTGACGGCAGCACCGTGTACATCTCGACCGGCCGCGGTCGCACGATCGTCGCGATGGACGCCGCCCGCGGCGGCGTTCGGGCAACGGTAACCGTTGGCGATCGCCCCTGGGGCATCGCGTTGAGCCCAGATGGCCGCTTTCTCTACGCTGCGAACGGGCCATCCAACGACGTCTCCGTCGTCAACACCGAGACGATGACCGTCGAGGCCACCGTCCCGGTTGGGGAACGCCCCTGGGGCGTCGCGGTGGTCCCGAACTAGTCACACGCCGTGAGGAGAACCGATGCGCCAGATCAAGATCATCGCTGTGTTGTCGGCGATTGTGCTCGGAGCAGCCGCGATACGCGTGGCGGGTGGCCAAGGGCAGCCCCCTACCCTGACGCCCGAACAAGAAGCACGACTGCAGATTCAGCCTGTCGATTCAAAGGACGGGTTGTACGTCATACCTGGCTTTGATGGCGCCTTGTCCGGAGGGAACGTGGCCGTACGAGTCACCGGCGATGGTGTGATCATCGTCGACGACAAGTACGAGTACAGCCACGCGGAGGTCACGCGCCAGGTGGCCACGGTGACATCCCAGCCGATTCTGTACGTGCTGAACACCCATCATCACTTCGATCACTCCGGCAGCAACGCCGACTTCATGGAGGAGGCCACCATAATCGCCCATCAGAACGCCAGGAAGAACACAGTGCGGAACGAGCTTGCAGGACCAGCGGAGGTCGTGTTCGCCGATCACACGTCGGTTTTCCTGGGTGGGGTCGAAGTTCAGGCCCATCACGTGGGCCGTGGGCACACCAACGGGGACTCCGTGATCTACTTCCCTGACCTCAAGACGGTCCACACCGGTGATCTTTTCATCTTCGGAGAGCGGCTCAACGGCACGACGCTGTCTCCGTTTATCGACTACCGCAACGGCGGCGACGGCTCCGAGTGGGTTGATACGTTGGATCGAGTTCTTGAGCTCGACTTCGACACCGTCATCCCGGGCCACGGCCCGGTGATGACCAAGAGCGACGTCCGCGCATTCCGGCAGCGCTTTCAGACGCTGCTTGACCGGATGCATGAACTGATCGAGTCAGGGATCGCTCGTGAGGCGGTGGCAGACCGTCTCCAAACCGACGACCTCAACTGGCCGTTGAGTGCGGGCGCCGTGGAGGCGCTGTTTGATGAGCTCGTGGGTGAATAGGGGCTCCGTCAGTCCTCTACCGCGAACACAAAGATACCGTTGCCACTCGTGGGTCGGCGCTTCTCGGGCGTCAGCACCGCGGGCATCGTGCCCCAACTGGCGCTCCCAGTACCGGTCGGCACCACTACATACTGCTTCCCATCAACCGCGTAGGTAATCGGGAATCCCTGGATCGACTGCGGCATGCGTGTCTCCCAGAGGACCTCGCCGTCGCGTACATCGTACGCGCGCATATGTCGATCCCAGTCGCCGGCAAATACCAGCCCGCCGGCGGTGGTGAGCGCGGCGCTGTTGATCGGCGTTCGATAGCGATGACTCCAGAGCACCTCTCCGGTCCTGATGTTCATCGCGGCGAACTCTCCGAGGTGGTCGGGGCTCTTGGGATGGAAGTGATTCGTCCGGCGCACCGGTCCGGTTCCCCCCCCGCCCTCGACTTTCTCCACCGGGCCAAACACGCCGGTCTCGCAGTTGAGGATCAGGGGGATGTAGAGCGCCTCGGTCTCCGGATGGTAGGCCATCGCTCGCCAGCTCTTGAAGCCGGACGTCGTCGGGCACCAGAAGATCTCTTCTCCAAGATCCTTCAGCATCCCTTCCCGATAGGTAATGGCGCCCGTCGACGGATCAACATCAAGCAGCGTCTGATACCCCAGATCGTGCGCGGACTGGAACTCACCGGTGGCTAGGTCAAGCTGCCACAGGACACCGATCTTTCCCATGCTGAACACCGAGGGGAGGCCATCGACGTCGATTACGATCCGCTCGAACGTCTCGTCCATGTCGTGCGTCTCTGCCGGAAGGTGCTGGTAGTACCACTTGAGCTCACCGGTCTCGGGATCGAGGGCGAGTGTCGAGTTCGTATACAGCGCGTCGCCGTCGGTACCCCGCGCCTGTCGGTGCCAGGGCTTGGCTTGCGATGTACCGATGAAGATGGTCCGGCTCCGCGGATCGTAACTCCCCGGAATCCAGGCGTCGCTCCCGGCCCGGAACATCACCGGCAGATCACCCCAAGTGTCGCCGCCCGGCTCGCCCGGTCGAGCGACGGTCGAGGTGCGCCACTTCTCCCGCCCGGTTTCGGCGTCGAGCCCGACGATGTAGCAGGTGTCGTCGCGATAGATGCTGCAGCCGGCCAGACCCGTGACCACCGTACCGTCGGCCACGATTGAGCCACTCGAGAACTGATATCCGCCCGACGCGCCAACGTCAGCCTCCCACGCTTCCTCACCAGTCCGGGCGTTGATGCCCACGATCCACCCGTCAGGAGTGTTCAGGATGATCTTGTCGCCATATATCGCGATGTTGCGGTGCACGCGGCCGGCGATGACGCTGCCCAGGTTCCGGTGTTCAGCGACATTCGCACGCCGATACTCCCAGATGAGGTCGCCCGTGGCCGCGTCCAGAGCCTGAACGATCGCTCCGGGATTCGCGATGTACATGATGCCGTCGTGTACCACCGGGGTCGTTTGTTGGGCCCCTTCCGCCAGCGCCCAGCTCCAAGCCAATCGCAGGTCGCCAACGTTCTCGCGCGTGACCTGATCAAGAGGGCTGTAACCCCATCCGTCGAGCGTCCGCCGCCAGTTGAGCCAATCAGCGGGGTCAGGGTTCTGGAGCATCGCATCGGTAACCGGTCGATACGGCTCAACTCGATCCTGGGCTGACAGCATTGCGACCGCGAGCGCGAACGCACAAACCACCGTGATCCCTAGTCGACTCAGCATGGTGTCCTCAGCGTGGTGGATGAAAACGCACGGCTCCAGCTGCCCGTGGCGTTCGAGTACTTACTGGGTCGCCCCGAGCTCCCGGAGCACATCGGCAGCGCTTGGCCCGTCCTCGACCGTATCGGAACGGCGAGCTCGACGTTTCTCGGCGGCCTCCGCGGCGTCTAGCGGCGTTCGTCCGCCCTTGTTCTTCACCTCGAGATCAGCTCCCCGCTCCGCCAGCAACTTGATGAGGGGAATGAAGTTAGTCGAGGCGGCGCTGTGCAAAGCGGTGTTCCCGCCCCGATCGACGGCGTCGATCTTCGCGCCATGATCGATCGCGAGCGAAACCGCCTCGACCGCCAGCCGCTCCTCAGTCTCTCGGTCGATGAACTGCCCGTCAAGCAAGAACCGTCGCTCTCGGTCGTGACCTCCCTTGACCGCCGCGAGGATCGGTGTTTCCAAACCGCCCTCGGTTTGGGGCGGCCCGACGCCGCCTGCGCGCGCTTTCACCGGCACTGGCCGCGGCAGAGTCGGCAGTGAGGGGTCGGCTCCGGCATCCGCAAGCAGTCGCATGATCTGAGGTTCCCGATACCGTGCCGCGAGCCAGTATGGCGTCGCGGTTACGAACGCAGGTCTCAAGGCCCAGTCCATACTTGCGCGTCGGAGTGTCGTGCCCTTCTGAAGCCGTTGGTTCGGGTTTGCGCCATGTCCCAACAGTGTGCGAACCATCTCGATCTCGCCCCTCAGGACAGCTGCGTGGAGCGGCGCGTAGCCGGCGTCAATCGCGTTGGGATCAGCGCCCGCGGCCAACAAGGCCCCCACCAGCTCGGCGTGTCCGCTGTGTGCCGCAATCACCAGGGCGCTTGCGCCATCCGGGCCCCCGTCGTCGACGTCGGCGCCAGCAGCAAGGAGCAACCGAGCGACGTCAACGCGACCGTGCCGGGCAGCAAACAGCAGCGGGGTGAATCCGCCCTTGGCGGTTTCCACTCCCTGGTCGTACTGGACGCCCTGGCGGGTCCGAGCAAACAGCAATCGGTTTCGCACTTTCGAGCGCGCGTGGACAGCGGCCCCGGCGTCGATCAACGCCTGAGTCACGACAGCGTGACCCCGTGCCGCGGCCCACATCAATGCTGTCTGCTCACGGCGACTCTCGCTCGCGTTGGGATCGGCTCCAGCCGCCAGGAGAAGCCTCACCGCCTCGACGCTGCCAGAGCGAGCCGCCGTCATCAGCGGCGTCTCGCCCTCCGGAAGCCTGACATCGGGCTTCGCGCCCGCCTGGAGCAGCCGCGCGATGACACCAGCGGTGCCATTCACACTCGCGACCCACAGTGGCGTGGCGCCAAGTTCGTTGGCCACGGTCACATCTGCCTTCGCGTTCAGCAGGAGCTCGACGGCAGCCTCGTCCTCACGATAGGCGGCCCAGTGGAGCGCCGTCGCGCCGTCGGGCTCTTGCTCATTGACGTCAGCTCCTTCGCTCAGGATCGCTCGAGCCAGCTCCAGGTCCTGATCCTTGATCGCGGCAATTACTGGCCGCTTCAATTCGGCGTCTTGTCCCTGGGCGCTCGACGGGATCACCATGGTCGCGGTCGTCGACATCGCCACGACGGCTACGATCCCGACGATCCGCTTGGGCAGTGCGCTCGGGAGGGTCGTCATCATTCTGATCATTCGACCAACCATCTTCGGCTGATAGGGAGCTCGGACCGTATCGTACCGCAGCTTCGCATCGTTGACAACAGCGCCAGATCACGCCAAACTGCTGTGTCTTCTAATACTTAGTCGATGGTCGAACGAGTTCTGGTGGGCGAGTAGGCCAAGTGTTACCGAGTCTGCGTCGAGTTTCGTGGGTGGTCGCCATGGCCGCGACCACCGGGGTAGCCGTGACCTATCTGCACGCGCAGACCAGTCTTGAACCCCCGTCGGCTCAAACCCCTCCCGCGCCTGCCACCGAGTATCGGGCACTGCTCGACCAGTACTGTGTGACGTGCCACAACCAGACCCTCACCAAAGGGGAGCCAGGTGTTGTCGACGACGCCTCGTCCCTCAGTGTCCAGCTTCGCCTTCTTGGATTGACGCTCGACGATGCCGACGTGTCAAACGTCGGCAGAGACCCTGAGCTCTGGGAGAGCGTCGTTCGTAAGCTCCGCGTCGGCGCGATGCCGCCGTCGCCCAGACCGCGGCCAGATGAGGCCGCCTACAATCGCTTCCGAAGGTACCTAGAGAGCGAACTCGACCGGGCCGCATCGGCAAGGCCAGATCCCGGTCGGACCGAGGCGTTCCACCGGCTCAACCGAACCGAGTACGGCAACGCCGTCCGCGACCTCCTCGCTGTCGAGGTCGACGTGTCTGCGCTGCTTCCTGCCGACGCGCCGGACCAGCACGGTTTCGACAACAACGGCGGTGCGCTCTCAATCTCACCAGCATTGCTCGAACGATATGTCTCATCGGCGCGAAAGATCAGCCGGCTGGCGGTCGGCGCGACACCCCATGGCGCCGTCGTCGATACGTACGACATCCCGCTCAATCTGATTCAGGACGACCAGCTGAGCGAGGACCTTCCGTTCGGCTCTCGGGGTGGTGCTGCGATCCGGCACACCTTCCCTGTCGACGGTGAGTACTCGATACGCGTCCGCCTCCAGACGAACTACGTCGGATACGTGCGCGGGGTCGACGAAGCGCACGAGGTCGAGGTTCGTCTCGATGGCCGTCGTGTTGCGGATTTCACGTTCGGTGGAGAAGCCCCAGGCCTGCCCGCGCCACTCAGCTTCGCCGGCAACATCCGCGGTGATATCGAGTGGGAGGAGTACGTGCTTCATGCTGACGAGGGGCTCGAAGTTCGTCTGCCGGTTGAGGCCGGCGCTCGACTGGTTGGAGTCAGCTTCCCACGGGAGACCTGGGAAGACGAAGGTGTCCTTCAGCCGCGCCAGGCGGGATTCGCGCTCGCGATCAACGAGATGTCCGACTCGAATCCGAGGCTCGGCAGGATTGAGATCACAGGTCCGTATGAAGTGACTGGTGCTGGAGACACCGCGAGTCGGCAGCGGATCTTCAGCTGCTATCCCGACGGGGTTGCAAGGACGGCCGAGACCGCCTGTGCGCGCGAGATTCTTTCGCGCCTCGGTCGGCTGGCGTTCCGTCGACCGCTCACGCCCACCGATGTCCAGACGCTCGTGGAGTTCTTCGAGCGGGGTCGGCGCGACGGAACCTTTGAAACCGGAATCCAGTTCGCGCTCGAGCGACTACTGGCAGATCCCGAATTCGTCTTCAGGATCGAACGAGACCCCGTCGATGCGTCGCCCGGAACCACCTATCCTGTCGCTCCGGTTGAGCTGGCCTCGCGCTTGTCGTTCTTCTTGTGGAGCAGCATTCCGGACGACGAGCTGCTCGCACGCGTCGAAGACGGAAGCCTGAGCGACCCCAACGTTCTGCGGAGCCAGGTCCGCCGGATGCTCGATGATGCTCGGTCGGAGGCGCTCGTCGACAACTTCGTCGGCCAATGGCTGTTTCTGCGAAACATGCGCACGGTCTATCCCGATCCGCACATTTTTCCGGAATTCGATGAGAACCTGCGCGAGGCGTTTGAACGTGAGACCGAGCTCTTCATGCAGTATCAACTGCAAGAAGACCGGAGCGTGCTCGAGCTGCTCGATGCCGATTACACCTTCGTGAACGAGCGGCTGGCGAAGCACTACGGCATCCCCGACATCAACGGGAGCCGCTTTCGAAAGATCACGCTTGACGACGACCGGCGCGGTGGCCTCCTCGGACACGGGAGCTTGATGACCGTGACCTCGTATCCAAACCGAACGTCTCCAGTGCTGCGGGGCAAGTTCGTCCTGGAGAACCTGCTGGGTGCGCCACCACCCGAACCGCCACCGAATGTGCCGGCCCTCAAGGAGAAGCGCGACGGACGGGCGCTCACGATGCGGGAAGCGACGGTGCAGCATCGCGAGAATCCCTCGTGTCGTGGATGCCATGCGCCGATGGACCCGCTTGGCTTCTCACTCGAGAACTACGATGCCATCGGGATGTGGCGCTCGTCCTATGCCGGAGAGACGATCGATGCGTCAGGGAGGCTTCCGGACGGGAGCGCCTTCGACGGCCCGGCCGGACTTCGGGATCTCCTTCTCGGACGGCCGGACGACTTCGTCGGCACGGTCACAGAAAAGATGCTGATTTACGCACTTGGCCGAGGCCTCGACTACCACGACGCCCCAACAGTTCGCGAGGTCGTTCGGGGGGCTGCGGCCGAGAACTACCGCTGGTCGGCTATCATTATGGGAATCGTCGAGAGCACCCCGTTTCGGATGCGGAGGACCGACTGATGATCATCACAAAGCGATCCATTCCACGGCGGACCGTTCTCCGAGGACTTGGGGCCTCCCTCGCCCTGCCGCTCCTCGATGGGATGGTCCCGGCGATGGCGTCGACTCAAAATCTAATCTCACAGCCCGCCCGACGTTTCGGCGTCGTCTATGTACCCAATGGCATGGCGATGCGAAACTGGACGCCGGCCACCACTGGCGCAGCTTTTGAACCGAGCCGAATCCTCTCAGGTGTCGCCGAACACCGAGATCGCTCGCTGATCCTTTCCGGCCTCAACGCGGTACCAAGCAACTCCGGTGTTCACGCCAGCGCCGCAACGAGGTTTCTCACCGGTGTCACGCCGGCTCGATCAGAGTCGGAACTCCATGCCGGAATCTCCGTCGACCAGCTCATGGCGCGGCAGTCGGGCCGAGCAACGCAGTTCGCATCGCTCGAACTGGCGCTTGATCCGAGAGATGTCTCCGGGTCATGTGACGTCGGCTTCAGCTGCACATACACCAACACGATCGCCTGGCGTAACAAGACGACGCCGTTGCCGATGGAAGCCAATCCGCGTGTCGTGTTTGAGCGATTGTTCGGCGACGCTGGGACCACCGACAAAGCGGCTCGGCTCGGTCAGATCAAACGCGAGCGGAGCATTCTCGATTCGGTAACGGACAAGGTGGCGACCCTGACGCGCGAGGTTGGTGAGGGCGACCGTCAGAAGATCGACCAGTACCTCGAGGCTGTGCGCGACATCGAACGACGCATTCAGAAGGCAGAACAGCAGAGCGACCGCGAGTTGCCTGAGGTGCCGCAGCCGGCGGGCATCCCTCGCGTCTACTCGGAACATGCCAAGCTGATGTTCGACCTGCAGGTTCTCGCATATCAGACCGATCTGACGCGCGTGACCACCTTCATGCTCGGTCGTGAGATCAGTGGTCGCACCTACGCTGAGATCGGTGTGCCCGACTCGCATCATCCGACGTCACACCATCGTGATGACCCGACGCTGTATGAGAAGATCACCAAGATTAACGAGTTCCATATCTCGCTACTTGGCTACTATCTCGACAAGCTGCAGGCCACGCCCGACGGCGACGGCTCGCTGCTCGATCACATGATCGTGCTGTACGGCGCGGGCATGTCAGACAGCAACCGACACGCGAGCACCGGACTTCCGCTGATGTTGGTCGGCGGCAACCGCCTCTTCACTGGCGAGCGTCACCTACACTATGAGGAGGAGTCGGCGAGCAAGCTGCTCATGACGCTGCTGGACAAGATGGGCACGCCCGTCGATCAGATGAGGAATCAGGCTGGAACAGTCGAGCTGCTCTCCGACGTATAGGTACGACTCAATCGGCCAGCGGGTGCGGTCTGATCTGAAACTTCACGAGGTTGCCGGGCTCGACCGGCCCGCCTTCCACATGCCACGCGGCGTCGGCACCATACGTTGCGTAGATGCCCCGGCCCTTCCACCCACCGTCAGGATCGTCGATCCGTCCGTCAAGACCGCGGCTATGGAACCCTTGCGGGTACGGAACGCGTAGCACCACCCAGTCGCCCGTATCTGGCATCAACGCCAACAGGGAGTCGGAGTTTGATCCGTTCGCGATCGGAACGTTCTCTCCAAGTCCGAGCGTGTTGAACTGATCCACCCAGTTGTAATAGTGGAAGTCAGCCCCGATGTTCGTACCGGCATACGCGGGGCCCGGCATCGGGTAGAAGGTCCATCCTTCGTCGCACTGGCGGCCATCGCGGCTGGCTGAACCGCCGAAGGTCGAGCACTTCGTGCGGTCAAAGCTCGCAAAGTGGCTGCTCCCGGCCAGGGCCGTCCACAAGACACCATTTCGGTCGACGTCAAGACCGCGCGTGCGATAGCCCTTGTCGACCGGAACGGTGTAGAGCTCGCTGATGCACGTCTCGGGTGGCAGGTCGCCGCGATCAAGACGCAAGAGTTCGCCCGGATAGCGATCCGACGCCACCCAGACGGCGTCGTCGATCGGGCTGACGATGACGCCATAGGCGCCGACCACCACCCGCGTATCGAGCGACGGGTCAAACGCCGGTTCGCCTGTGCCCCCGGACGGCTGTTCGTTCCAAGGCTGGGTAATCACGCCGTCACCGTTCGTATCGAGAACGGTCGGGCACCAGCCTTGCGACGCACGTTCGTCGCCGGTCTCGTCGTACATCTTGGTGTTGATCCACCCGATCGCTGCGCCGCCGCCGCTGAAGTAGAGCGTGTCGTCCTCGTCCTCTGCGAACTGCAGGTGATGTGTGCCAAAACAGGTATCGATCAACACGAACTTCTGTGCACGTGGATCGAAGTACCCGGAATGCCGACCCGCCCGCTCGATTGGAAAGTACTGCGCGAACCGGTTGTCAGACGTCGCCCGACACCAGTCCGGATTCTTCGGCGCGCGCACACGCGTCGTCAGCCACACCCGTCCATCGCTGTCCAGCATCGGATTATGGGGGTTCGCGGGATCGTTCCACACCACCCGGTCACCGAAGTCGCGCCACGGCTTGAAGGCCTCGGTGGTGAACATCGACGCGACGTTTGCCCGCGGCACGCGCAGCGGGATCTTCAGCATCGTCGAGTGGTGTTCGTAGGGATCGGTCACCAGCAAATAGTCGTTGCCGATATCGACGCCGTAGATGGGGCCGTTCGCGTTGATGGTTGGGTTTCGCTTGTCGGTCGCGATCTCATCGTGGACGAACGCCACGTTGTCCCCCCAGTTCCACATCGTGAGGACCACATTTCGTTCGACACCCGTGGGTCGTGGTGGCGCCTCCGGTATTTCACCGGCCGCTATCCGATCCGTCCAGTCGGCGACCATCTGAAGGCCACGCTCGCGGCCGAAGCGCGTCATGAAGCTGTTCATCAGCGCCCCCCGCTGCCCTCGCTGTACGCGATCGTCCCACGCCGCCAGCGTCGAGTCGAAATCGCGCACATCCGGTACTTCACGAGTCCGCAGGCTGCCGACCTGATGACACCGCTGGCACCCTTTCAAGTTGGGTCCTTCCGGGATCTCCGTGGGTCGCAAGGATCCCGGGTGACTCGTCAGGCCGCCTGCGGGGGCCCCCTGGTGGGTGGGGGCTTGCTCGGCGGCGGATTGCACTCGAGGTGTCCTGCTGATAGACCGCTCCGGCGGAGGAGCGAATGCAGGATACCAAGCTGTTCGAGACGATCTTGGGGATCCCTATCCCCTGGCACGTGGCGCGCGTCGAGCTGAAACCCGAGGACGAGCGGGTCGACGTGTGGCTAGAGCACGAGCCGACGCGCTGGCCCTGTCCCAACTGCGGCGAGACGGTGCCCGCCTTCGATCATGCGGCAGAGCGCACGTGGCGCCATCTCGACACGTGTCAGTTTCAGACGCACCTGCATGCCGAGATTCCGCGGGTGCAGTGTCCGACCCATGGCGTGAAGCAAGTGCGGGTGCCGTGGGCCGAGCCACGGAGCCGCTTCACGGGGTTGTTGGAACGGTTGATCATCGATCTGATCCTGCAGTGCAGTACGGTCAAAGGTGCGTGTGAGATCGCGGGCGTCAGCTGGGACGAGGCCTGGGGCGTGATGAGCCGCGCCGTCGCGCGGGGCCACGCGCGGAAAGAGGCGCGGCCGATCCGCTACATCGGCGTCGACGAGAAGGCGTTCCGCAAGGGCCATCGCTATCACACGATCGTGTGCGACCTCCAGCGGGCGACCGTCGAGTTTGTGGCCGAAGATCGCAAGACGGAGAGTCTGGCGGCGTACGATGCCCAGTTGACGGACGCCCAGCGGCGGGCACTGCACGCCGTCGCGATGGACATGTGGGAGGCGTACATCGGCGCCACGCGGGACGGCCTGCCCGCCGGCGACGAGAAGATCGTCTTCGATCGGTTCCACATCATGCGGGAGATGACGAAGGCCGTCGATACGGTCCGCAAACAGGAGCATCGCGCTTTTCTGCGGGCCGGCGAGGGTTCGCCGCTGACCGGCACCAAGTACCTGTGGCTGTTCAGCGACGAGCGGCGGCCGGCGCGGCATGCGGCCGCGTTCGCGACGCTCCAAGCGCTGAAGTTGAAAGTCGGGCGCGCGTGGGCGATCAAAGAAGCGTTGCGGGCCTTGTGGACCTACCGTCAGCATGCGGCCGTGAAGCGGTTCTTCACGCGCTGGTATGGCTGGGCGATCCGCTCGCGGCTCGCGCCCGTGAAGCAGGTGGCGAAGACGTTGAAGCGGCATCTCGCAGGGGTGCTCCGCTTTGTCCAGCATCCGATCACGAATGGCGTGGCTGAAGGTCTCAACAGCAAGATCATGAGCATCAAGCGAAAGGCCGGCGGCTTCCGCAACCCGTCACACTTCACGACGGCGATCTATTTTCACTGCGGAGGGCTCGACCTCTACCCACGCTAAACCCGGAAGGACCTCAAGTTGTTGATCTACTCGCCCTGCGAGCGCAGCGCCGGGTTGATTCCATTGCCGCTCTCTCCGGTGCCGGGGAACTCGTGGGGCCCCGGGAGATCGATGATCGACAACCAATAGTTGGCCGGATACACGGCCGCCGCCGCTTGTCGCGTCGGCGCTACCGTGGCGCCAAGATCAAGCACCTGCCCCGGCGTCGCCGTCACGGCCGCCGAGTCGACCAGTCCGTACCCTCGCACCCAGACGTCGAAACGTACATCCGGCATTTCGGGCAGCAAGAACTTGCCGTCGTCGTTGGTCACAACGATCTTGCGAAACACGGTCTCGAGCTCGTCCGTCTCGGCGATGACCCACACGCCCGCCTCCGGTCCGTTTGCACTGGTCACCGTCCCGGAGATCACACCGGTGTTAGCAGGCGCCGCCAGCAGGCCGTAGGTTGCTGCGAGCCACACGATGGCGCCGGCGCTAGCTATGGCGGGTCCAAGTCTTCCGCGCATCTTCTTCTCCCTCTCCTCTACGCCGGTATCGTGTACCGTGCGTCACTGCATCAAGTCGCGAATCAGCGCCGCCGTTTCTGGCCACGCCTTTTCCGTGTTCGCCACGAAGACGCCCTCGGCCACCATGAGTGGAGTCCAGCCAAGACCGTTCCTTGCGTCGAGCCGCGCACCTTGCTCGACGAGGAACTCGACGATCACGTTCACCCCCATCATCGCCGCTCCATGCAATGCGGTGCTCCCTCCCCACCGCATGTCCCCTCGGTCTTGCTGCGGGTCAAACTCGCCGAGGTTGAGCGGATGGCGGCGTAACAGCGCGACGGCGTCACCCTCGAGCAACGTAGTCCCGAAGTCCGTCACAGCGTGAATATCGTTCCCAAGGTCGAGCGCAAGTCGAACGGCCTCGAGGCGCACGGCCTCTGGCGTCCCGTTGTTCGGTCCGGGGCTTTCGCCGTCCCAGAAACCAACCCCCGCCGCCGCCATGAGTGGCGTGACGTTCTGAGCCGTCGGCAGCAAGGGATCCGCGCCGTGCTCGACGAGCAAGCGCATGAGCTCGACGTCAGCGTGCTTTGCGGCCAGATAGAACGGCGTCGCCCCGACGAAGCTCACGAAGTTGCGGCCCACGGAGATACCGGGTGGGAGCTTGACGACACCCAGATCAACTTCGAACGGAATCTCCTCCCAATCGACGTGCCAATTGGGGTCGGCACCCTGCTCCAGCAGGGCCCGTCCGAACTCCAAGCTCGACACACTGCCGGTCGGCAATGGCGGAGTGCCCGAGCCAGGGCGTCGCATCCACGCGAGCGCGTGCAGGATGGAGCCGCGTGGATCCGATGCGTTCGGGTCGGCGCCGGCCTCCAAGAGCTGGAGGGCCAGTTCGAAGTGCGCGTTGATAACCGCCACCGCGAGCGGGCTCGATCCGTCGGTCGCCGAGCCGTTGACGTCGGCTCCGAAGGTCAACAGCGCGCGGACTGCGTCGACCCGCCCTTCGCGGACGGCAAATAGCAACGGTGTGAGCTTCCCGCCCGAGCGCGCATCTACCTCCGCGCCCGCGCCGACGAGCAGCCCGACCGCCTCAGCGTTCCCCTCGGCCGCCGCCCACATCAGCGCGGTCTGCTCTCTCCAGCCCTCTCGGCGATCGACCTCTGCGCCGGCGTCGACCAACAGCCTGAGCACATCGACACGTCCGGTGCGAGCCGCAACCATCAGGGCGGTGTCACCGCCGGGCAACGCGGTGTCGGGATCGGCGCCTGCGTTGAGCAGGACGCCTACGACATCCGCGCTACCGTTTGTCGCGGCCAGGTGGAGCGGCGTCACGCCATAGCGGTTCGCGACCCCGACGTTGGCGCCGGCGCCGATCAGCAGCCCGACCGCCTCGGGGTCATCCTGCCGGGACGCCCAGTGAAGAGCGGTAGTACCGTCAAGTTGCGCGGCGTTGACGTCGACCGCTGTATCCAGCAGAGCGCGAATGGCGGGGCCGGCGGAGCTCCCAGCAGCACCTCTGACGGCCTCAATGAGCGCCAGCGTCGCGTCGGACGCTTGGCCAGCGAACGCGACGGACCCCATGGCGGGCCCCACAGACGGGCTCACGCCAAAAGCGACGACCAGAACCACGCCCCAGAATCGCATTGGTGGGCCTACTCCAAACACCGGAAATGCTACCCCGCCAGGGCTCCTGTGTCACGAGGTTAGGTTGACAACGGCGAGGTTGCGGCGTACAAGTCAGTCGAGTGATGAGAAGCTGGGTGGTGTGTGGCTTGGGGATCCTCGTGATGACGGGTTCTGCCGCGGCTCAACCTCCCTTGTCCTCTTCTGGCGAGTCGACACAAGCGTTCCTGGATCAGTACTGCGTCAGTTGCCATCGCGAGCAACTGCTCGACGGTACCGGGGACGCAACATCCCCGCTGATCGCTCAGCTCCAAGCGTCGGGCCTCGCGTTCGACCGGCTCGACCCGGACAACGTCGGTGCGAACACGTCCGACTGGGAGCGGGTCGTCAAGAAGCTGCGTTCCGGCACGATGCCACCCGCGGGCCGACCGCGCCCCGATGAAGCCACCTACGAGGCCGTCGCATCGCGCCTGGAATCGGAGCTCGACCGCGCGGCCGCCGCCAATCCGACGACCGGCGTCCATCCGCAGTTTCACCGGCTGAGCCGCACTGAGTACCAGAACGCGATCCGCGATCTGTTCGCGCTCGACGATCTGCCGAGGGAGCTCGACATTTCGGTGCTGCTACCGGGCGACAATGCCACGAGCGGCTTCGACAACCTGGCTGAGCTGCTGTTCGTGTCGCCCACGTTGATGGAACGGTATTTGTCGGCCGCGCGAAAGATCAGCCGCTTGGCGGTGGGTGATCCGACGATGTTGCCGATTGTCGACACCTACCAGCTCGACAACGAGCTCGTCCAGGACGGCCACCTTGAGGGCTTGCCGCTTGGGACCCGTGGGGGTACACGCATACGGAGCCATCTCCCCCTTGATGGCGAATACTTCGTCACCATCACCTTCGCCGGCGCGGCCCGCGAGCCGCACACGCTCGAGCTCAGCGTCGATGGTAGACGGATGGAGACCTTCACGGTCGGCGAAAACCCACCCGAGCGACTCGCCAGCGGCGTCTTCGCGTTTGCATCTGACCCCGACGTACAGGTTCGGCTGCCGCTTCGAGCCGGTCCGCGAGAGATCACCGTCGCCTTTCTTCCGAAGAGCGGCGCGCAACCTGAAGGGTTGGTCCGTCGCGCGCGTCGTACGCGGGGGCGCCTCCCGGCGATTGCTAGTGTGATCGTCAGCGGCCCGTTTGCTGCCGATGGGCCTGGCGATACGCCCAGCCGGCGTCGGATCTTCGTCTGCAATCCCTCTACGGGGGCCTCGACGGCTATCGCCCGCGCCTGTGCGACTGAGATCATCTCCACGCTTGCACGCCGGGCGTATCGTCGTCCAGTCACCTCCGTCGATCTCGAGCGGCTCCTGCCCTTTTACGAGGGGGGTATCGTCGAGGGGGACTTCGACCGCGGCATCCAACGAGCCATCGAGCGACTCCTCGTCAGCCCAGCATTCCTCTTCCGAATCGAACGCCAGCCGGACGGGATCGCGTCGGGTTCGCCGTACCACGTCACCGACCTCGAGCTGGCTTCACGGTTGTCGTTTTTCCTTTGGAGCAGCATTCCTGACGACGCGCTCCTCGACGCGGCCGTCAGTGGCACGCTGCGTGAGCCAGACGTGTTGCGACGACACGTTCAACGGATGCTCGGCGATGCCAGGTCAGAGGCCCTGGTGAAGAACTTCGCGGCACAGTGGTTGTTTTTGCGCGACGTCGAAGCCAAAGAACCGGACCCAGGGTTCTACCCTGGTTTTGACGAGAACCTGCGACAGGCCTTCCAGCGTGAGACCGAGCTGTTCCTCACGAACGTACTGCGTGAAGACGAGAGCGTGCTCGACCTGCTCACAGCCGACTACACCTATCTCAACGACCGACTTGCCGAGCACTACGGCGTGCCGCACATCCACGGCAGTCACTTCCGGCAGGTGTCGATGGCCGAGACACCACGTCGGGGCCTCCTCAGTCACGGCAGCATCCTCACGCTGACGTCGTACGCGACGCGAACCTCTCCCGTGCTGAGGGGCAAGTGGATTCTCGAGAACCTGTTGGCGGCGCCGCCGCCGGCGCCGCCGCCAAACGTCCCGTCACTCGACGAGACGACCGACACGGGCGAGCCGCGGTCGATGCGTGAAGCGATGGAGCTACACCGGAGCAACCCAGCCTGTGCGAGCTGTCATCGCCTGATGGACCCCTTGGGGTTTGCGCTCGAGAACTACGACGCGATCGGACGATGGCGGACCACCGACGACGCGCTGAACACGATCGACGCGTCGGCAGAGCTACCTGATGGCACCCGAATCGACGGTCCGGTCGAGCTGCTCCGCTCGCTCGTCCACAAACCTGACCGATTCGTTTCGACCCTCGCGGAGAAGCTTCTGATGTACGCGTTGGGTCGTGGGATCGAGCACTTCGACGCACCCGCGGTACGCGCCATCGTGCGTGATGCCGCCCAGGATGACTTCCGGTTTTCGGCAATCGTCTTAGGCATTGTCACAAGCCAACCCTTCCAGATGAGGCAGTCCCAATCATGATCATCACCAAGAAGGCCTTGCCCCGCCGGACGTTCTTGCGCGGTATGGGAGCGACTCTTGCGCTGCCGTTGCTCGATGCGATGGTGCCAGCGGCATCGGCGCTCGCCAAGACCGCCGCCAACCCGACGCGGCGGCTCGGGTTCGTCTATGTCCCGAACGGTGTCATTCAGCCGCAATGGGTGCCTCCCTCGGTCGGTCGCGGTTTCGATCTGTCGCCAATTCTGAGCCCGCTTGAGCCGTTTCGTGATCGGCTACTCGTGCTCAGCGGCCTTGCGCATCGGCAGGCCGACTCGTTTGGTGATGGGAACGGCGATCACCCGCGCGCCACCGCTGTTTGGCTGAGCGGCGTGCACGCGTGGGAACGGCGGGGGCGCCAGGGTCCAACCGAGGTCAAGCTTGGAACCACCGCCGACCAGTTGGCCGCGCGAGAGCTGGGGCGGGTGACACCGATCCCGTCACTGGAGCTCGTGCTCGAGGCTCCGACCGCCATCGCCTGTGATACCGGCGACTGCTTCTACTCGAACACGATCTCGTGGTTGAATCCCACGACGCCGCTGCCGATGGAACCCCATCCCCGTGTCGTGTTCGAACGTCTCTTCGGTGATGGTGGGAGCGCCGCCGACCGCCTCGCACAAGTGCGCCAGGCAGGGAGTATTCTCGATTCGGTCACGGAGGAAGTTATCAGCCTCGAGCGCACACTCGGCCCGAGAGACCGGACCAAGCTCACAGAATACCTCGACGCAGTACGCGACCTCGAGCACCGTATTCAGCGAGCTGAGGCCCGCAGCGACGACGAGCTGGTGGAGCTGCCTGACCGCCCGATCGACATACCTGAGAGTTTCGAAGAGCACGCGAAGCTGATGTTCGACTTGCAGGCCCTCGCCTACCAGGCCGACATCACCCGCATATTCACGCTCATGATGGCGCGAGAGGCCAGTCCGAGAACGTATCCCCAGATCGGGATCGCAGACCAACACCATACGGTCTCGCACCACCGCGACGACCCTGACTACATGGCGCGAAAGGCAAAGATCGACACCTACCATGTCTCATTGCTGGGATACTTCCTCGATAAGCTGCGCCAGACACCGGATGGGGACGGAACGCTGCTCGATCACTCCATGATCGTCTACGGCGGTGGGATCGGAAACGGGAACCTCCACGAGCACACCAACCTGCCTTGCCTCGTGGCTGGCGGCGGCGGTGGAACACTCACGGGTAACCGGCACCTGGCCTATGAACCTGAGAAGGACACCCCGATGGCGAATCTCCTACTGAGCGTGCTCGATAAGGCTGGCGTGTCTGCCCAGGCCCTGGGTGACAGCACCGGGCCGCTCAATACCACGCCCCTGTCGGGCGTATAGGACCGCCTTGTCTTCCGTCTCTCGTCGGACGTTCCTCTCAGCCCTAGGCGCGAGCGTGGCCATCCCGCGCGGCCTTGCCCGATCGGCTGCGCAGTCCATCCCGGTCCTTGGTATCAATCACATGACGTTGACGGTCTCGGACGTGCAGCGCTCGCTCGAGTTCTACCAAGGGCTCTTTGGGATGCCCATTCAAGCATGGCAGGCGTCGACACCCGTCTTGCGAGTCGGAAATGGCCCGCAGTTCCTGGCGTTGAGTGGTGGCGGGGCCAACGCGACTCCTCGCATCGATCACTTGTGCCTCATGGTCGACGGTTTCGACGTCGATGAGCTTGTGGAACGGCTCGGCGAACATGGGCTGCCATTGGTCCTGGAAGGGTCGGGTCGGCTCCACGAACGTCCTGGGCTAGTTCGCGTTCGCATGCGCGATGTCGACTCCGGCGGGGCGCCGGGCGGCACGCCGGAACTCTATCTCAGCGACCCAGATGGCATCGTCATCCAGCTCCAGGACCTCACATATTGCGGGGGCGCAGGCGTGCTTGGAGAGTGCCGCTCGGACCCCGAGGCATCACCCACGGCCGGACTCCTCAAAGTACGGGAGTACAACCACTTCACCGTCTTCGTCTCGGATGTGGACCGCACCTTTGATTTCTACCAGACACTGTTCGATACGCCGGTCCTGACGTACCAGGCGTCGACGCCGCTTTTGTCAGTCGGCGACGGCAACCAGTTCATCGCGCTCGGAGGCGGGGGCGGCGCCGGAGGCCCCGCACCTAGAATTGACCACGCGTGCCTCACGGTCGAGGACTTTGAACCAGACCGTGTAATCGCCATACTGGAAGAATTCGGGATCACACCGCGACAAGTCGGTCGCGAACCCGCTGGTCCGATGGAGTGGCGCATCGCGATGCGGATGGAAGATCGCGGCGGGGCGCCGGGCGGCACGCCGGAGCTGTACTTCACCGATCCCGACGGCATCTCCATCCAACTCCAACACGTCGACTACTGCGGCGGTACCGGCTTCCTCGGCGACGGCTGCACCTAGATCGGCCAGGTCAGCACCAGCAGTCAGGCCGCATACGACTCGCGCCGGTGGCTTCTGGTTAGGAAAGGAGGCCGATCAGTCGTGCGCCAATCAGCACGGCTGTCCAAAGAGACAGCGAGACAAGGGCGACGATCTTCGGCCAGAAGGTGCCAAGGACTGAGTCGTCCATTCGAGAGATCCGTCGACGGACCGTAAAGGTGAGAATGAGCGCGATCAGCATCGCCTCCATCTTCCACCAGAAGAACGGACTGTAGTACTGCTTGAGAGCGGTCGACATCAGCTGCGGAATACCGGTAACGGCCAGCATTACGAACGACCAGATCAACCACGGCTCGGCGTCGCGCGCCAGCTTGGACAACGGAGTGGTGATCAGCCCGCTCCCCAGCATGCGCATATCGACGACCAGCACCGCGCCGGCGAAGATCGCGACCGTCACGATGTGAATGCACTGGATGATCGGGGTCGCCCACGTGTTCTCGAGGAAGTAGACGCTGATGGGATGCGTTCCCATCCACTGGAAGAACGGCAGCAGTGCTGACATGGTGAACGGATCCTCCGTCTACTCTGCGCTCAGCGCGATCCACCATTCGGGCACGAGTCCGCTGTAGGCGGTCAGGCGTCCGGTCGCGATGATTCCCGCCCACAAGGCCAGCGAGGCGATGCCGGCGATGCGAGCATTTCGAGGGGTCGGGAACTTACCCTCCCAATCCTGAACGTTGTGCATGGTCGTGACGTGAAACACAGCCGCGTTCAGCCCGGCCAAGACCAGGAGCCCCATTTTGATCCAAAAATAGAAGTTGTCGAAGTAGCGCATCGGCTGGCTGTAGAGCAGCAGCAGGCCGGTGACACTACTCACGACGAAGCCGACGATCGACCAAGGGAAAAACGGAAAGTCAAATCTCGCAAGTTGGGAAACCGGCACGGGCCTCAGCGAGATACCGACGAGCCGCATGTCCCAGAGCATGATCAGGCCCGCGAAGAGCGCCATGCTCACGATGTGGAGGGTTAACAGAATCGGATACGCGTTGAGAGACTCGCGCAGCGCGATGCTGTTCGGCATCGCGTCGACCCACTCAAACAGAGCCCGTCCTGGCATGCGCTCGCTCTCGCCTCGCCTGACTCGCTACTGAGCCGTAGGCGGTGCGGGCTTTTGGCAGCGATTCTCCTCTGGGTATCGACGATAGACCGAGTGGCAGTTCTCGCAGGCCCCCGCCAGCGTGTTCGTCGCCTCGACCATCGCCTCACGGTCTTTGGTCCTCGCAACCTCTAGCACAGAGCGCCCCGCGGCTTCCATCTCTCGGGCATATTGCACGAAATCAGGATCCGCGAGCGGCACCTGCCGGCCGTTCTCGCATTTCCGGCCAACCACCGCAATGAGGTTCGCACCCTCCGCGAGCGCAATGGCGGCGTTCTCGACAACCGGCCAGCCCGTGTAGATGCTCGAGAACCGTGCGGTCGTTGAATCGCCGTCAGCGGACTCGGGCGGCGCGTCGGGATCGCGCGCCTGGACATCGAAGATGATGTTCGAATTTGGGAAGAAAATGCCCCGCATGACTTGAGCCAAGGTCCCCGTGGGTTGGCCCGACGGCGCCTGAGCCTGGGCAACTCCGACGACAGCAAGCAACGCGACGACGACGCTAAACACCCGCATTTCTACTCCCTCCCCATCTTCTAACGTCCGCGATCGCCTTCGTACCCACGCTGACGCGGCCTAGGTCATCCTTAGCAGCCCGTGGTGGAAATGCGGTCTTCCTATGCGGCTTTCGGGATGAGTGATCGATCGTGATCGCCGACCCCGATCGTGGAACGCGCGGGGTACTCGGGCTCGCGAACGGTCCAGACATGTACGAGGCGCCGCCAGGAGGACACAAGGACCATCAGCGCGGCGAGACAGCGCCCCTGCAGGCTGCGCGGCGTGCCAACGCCGATCAGCTGCCGGAACAGCACGCCGAGGTTGAAGCCCGCGAGGTGAATCAAGAGGCGCTTCAAGATATTGCGATGCCCGCGCAGATGCGTGCGCCGCATCCCGCCGGTCTCGTAGGCGTGCGCGAACGAACGCTCGATGCGCTCGCCACGTCGGCGCATCAAGCGCTTGCCGCGGGCGCCCCGAATGCGCCGACGATTCGCATAGACGGGCGCTTGGGCCTCCCGCGCCTTGGACCAATCGCGGCGGCCTCGATCCGGCTCGGCGACATACGACCGGACGCCGACGGCCTGCAGATCCACCATGACCTCATTACTGTGATAGCCCTTGTCCGCGACCAGCGCGGTGAACGCCTGGGGGTCGTCCACCTCGGCTTGCGCATCCTCGATCTGGGCAGCGGCGGCGACCGTCGTATCCCCCGTGTCTGCGCCTTGCACGGTCACCGCGACGACCGCGCCGGTGTCGAGGTCCACGGCATGTTCGACCTTGTGGGCCAGATGCGTGCGGCCGTCTTTCATCTTGGCGACCTTCGCATCCGGATCGACGGGGCTCCGCCAGTCCTTGTTCGATGGCGTCTTCTTCCGCTTCCGGTCCAGGCGGGCGAGGTCGTCGCGCGTCGGGGTGGCAATGCCCGACGCCTGCGCCAAGCCGGTCAAATAGGCCTGGTAGTCCTCGCCGGTGTCCCGCCGCACGATGCTCCGCATCGCCGCGTTCGCCTCCAGCGTGGTGGCGTCGATCCCGATCGTCGCGCCCTTCAGCACGCCCGACGCGACGAGGCGCTGCTGCACCCAGGTGAACACGGCGCGATGCGTCTCGACGTCAATCAGTCGCCGGGTTCGGGAGATCGTCGAGTGGTCCGGCACATCCTCGTCCACGGCGATGCCCAAGAAGCGCCGAATCGCCAGCGAGTCCGCCGCGCGCCAGGCGATGCCCCGCTCCGAGTCAATGCCTTCAAAGTACCCCACCAACAACGCGCGAAAGTAGATGCCCGGCGTGAGACTTGGCCGGCCACGGGTGGCGGCGTAGAACCGCTGGCACTGCCGTTCGACAAACGTCTCGAAACCGTGGGCGTCCAGCAGGGCGTTCACTCGACGATAGAACGGGTGGGCGACCGTCTGGGGCAAGTCGGTCGTCGCGACCCAGAGGGCTTCTTGTCGTCGTCGTTTGCGTCGTGTGCCCATTGACATGCGAACGAGTGTACAGATGATGATCGATTCTGGCGATCGATCTAGCCGAGGCCGTTGCTGATTTTCACCACGGGCTGTTAGCCTACAACAGCCCACTTCGCCAGGCAACTGAGCTCCAACCGCGGTCATCCTTGACATGTCTCAGGGCCGAGCGTATACCCCACGTGTTGTATCTACGGAAGGAGTTTGGAGTGGTAATTCGATTCGTCGCTCTCGTTCTCACCTGCCTCGCCGGAGTCGCGACCGACCTGCTTGGAGGCCATGCGGCTCAACCAGCGACCGTCTCAACGGTTATTGGGACAGGGCAAGCGGGGTTCTCCGACCAGGAGGTCGCCAACCCGTACGGCGTCGTCGTTGGACCGGATGGTGCAGTGTACTTCTGCGATCTCGACAACCAGCGGATTCGACGGCTGGATCGCCGCACCGGCCGAACGACGACCATTGCGGGAAGCGGCGAGCGCGGATACGCCGGCGACGGCGGACCGGCAACCGATGCCAGCCTCAATATGCCGCACGAGATCCTGTTCGACGCCAGGGGCGACCTCTTCATCGTCGAGCGAGATAGCCACGTGGTCCGAAGGGTCGATATGGCAACCGGCCTCATTTCGACGGTCGCCGGCACGGGCGATCCGGGATTCAGCGGTGACGGCGGTCCCGCCGTATCGGCTCAGCTCCGCACTCCCCACAGCATTGCCTTCGATCCGTCGGGCCACCTCTTGATCTGCGACATCGGCAATCACCGCGTGCGGCGCGTCGATCCGGCCACCGGCACAATCGAGACGTTTGCGGGCACGGGTGCGCGCGAGCCCACACCAGATGGCGCATCCCTCGCGGGAACGCCGCTGAACGGTCCCCGTTCTATGGCGTTTGACCCATCTGGCCGGCTCTACCTCGCGCTGAGGGAGGGCAACCAGATCTACCGAATCGACCTCGATACCTCAACGATTCACCATGTCGCCGGGACCGGCGAGCAAGGCTACACCGGCGATGGCGGCGCCGCAGCTCAGGCGACGCTAGCCGGCCCGAAAGGCCTGGCGTTCCGCGACGGCCGGCTGTACGTCGCCGATACCGAGAACCATGTGATACGCGAGATCGACACGAACTCCGGTCGTATCACGACCGTGCTCGGAACCGGCGAGCGGGGTGACGGGCCCGAGCCCGAACCACTCAGGTGTAAGTTGAACCGCCCTCACGGTGTGTTCGTGCAGGAAGACGGCGGACTGCTCGTCGGCGACAGTGAGGCTCACCGTATCCGACTGCTAACGCCCGCACCCTGAAAAAGAAACCCCCCCTTGGGGGGCGCCTTGCCAGCGCTCCCAAGGGGTTCTTGAAACCCAACGAATGTTTCGAACTAGCGGCCCGGTTCGGTTGGGTCGCGGCCGTCCGTCGGTGCGCCCGTTCCGGATGAACCCATGAACAGCTTGCGACCATCGGTAAAGGTCAAGTCTCGGCCGTTCATCTTGTTCGAGCCGTCCTTGGCCTGGTAGCCGTCCACGACGATCTCTGTCCCGATGGCGAGCGAGTCCTGCGTGAAGCCGCGACGGAACAAGGTGTTCGGAGTGCCTCCCTCGACCATCCAAACGGTCGCGGTGCCATCGTCGTTCATCACTTCCAGGTGAACCCAGGCATGGGGGTTGATCCACTCCATTCTGACGACTTTGCCCTCCATGTGGAGCGGGGCATTGGCATCAAACTCTGCCGAGAACGCATGGTGTGCCACAGCCGGCACCGAGAATGCAGCAGCCAGCAGTGCCACGCCGGCAACCGCAACGGTTAGTCTTGTTCGCATCGGTCTCGCCTCCTCCATAAGCAAGAAGTCCCTTACCACCAAACTCTCTTACTATTTTACACCAAATTGCACCGAACTGGGCGTCTCCGGTCCGTCAACCGCTACTGCGGCGGCTCGGGAACCATGTCACGATTCGACCCGTAGCCACTGGCCCGATAGGCCGGGGTCAGATCGGGATCCTTCCGAAGATGCCCATACATGAGCTCCTCGGCGAACTCGACGCACTTGTACTCAAGGAGCTGCATGTTGTCGTCGATCCGCCGATACAGGGGCAGTTTGATGGTCCAAGGTCGAGTGTAGACCTCCGGATCTTCAATCGTTGCCTCGTAAATGATGTGGTTCTCACTGATCGGCGTGTAGCGCTCGACCACATGAAGCTGATCGCTGTGATGGTTACCCGCTCGGTCAAGCCAGGTCTCCGGAACCTGGTCGGCGACGTCGATCACGAGGGTATTGCCCTCCCAGCGGCCGCGCGAGTGACCCATCCACGTATTGACCGGAGCCTCCATGTCGGGTCGATTCATGTAGACGATCCGACTTGAGCTCGCGAACTCATACGCGACCAGGATGTACTCTGCGGTCTGTACAATCTGAAACGGATACGGCATGTAGGTCGCGCGCGGAATCCCCGGCATGTAGCACTTGGCCGCAGGGTCGCGGTCCAACCAAGACTCCAGGTTCTCTTGCTGCTTCGCGCGAGCTTCCGGTGTGTACGGAATCTCGCCGCCCTCCACGACGCCCAGTCCCCCGGGGATCGCGCCGAGTGCCGCGAGCTCGACCACCGGTCCCATTCGCGCCGCATGCGGCTCGATGTCATGGTGATGCGCACCGATCGCCTGCCAGATGCCGTTGAGATCCGGATTACCGTCGGGCGTGCGCATCGGCTCGTAGTCCCCGGTCTGACCGGCAACCGGCTCGACTGCGACCGTCGAGAACAGCGCGAACGCGGCCGCGACTGCGACCAGTGCCAATAGCCCGTTCCGAACAAGTGTGCGTGTACGAACTTTCATCAGGCGATCCCCCTCCAAACCAGCAGATTCTATGTCAGGCCGAGTAATTACGGTGAGTATTTACTTCTGACTGCGCTCAGAAGTCAAGCTTCGGGTGCCAAAAATGACTCTTTTCCTGGCTCTTACCATCGCCCGTCCCCGGTCTCTGTCAGGTCAACGCACCAACGAGAAGACGACCTCGGAGTTGCCGCCCGTTTCGTGGGTCCCGCGGTCCCGGAGGACGTCCTCGTTCCAGACCAACGCAAACCCCTCCGCCCACGGCGAAATCGCAGGAATCAGCGATGCCGTCGAATTCGCGGTGAGCCGCTGCGTCGGCCTCAGCGGATGACCGTCGGCATCGAACGGGGCGAAGAACACCTCGTGTTGCCCGCCGATCTCGTCCGACCAGCTGAGACCGATACGGTCGCGATTCCAGGCCAGGTAGGCACCGATCGATTCTCCGGGAGTGTTCGTCACCCGCAACTGGTGGGCCTCGGCCTGACCTAACCGCAATGCCTTCTCCGAAACCACGGCAAGATAGACCTCGCGGTTTCCATCACGCTCGTCGAACCACGTGAGCGCGACACGGCCCGTTCCGGGGTCAATGTCGATATCTGGGTACTTCGATGCATGGCCATCGTCGTCCGTCAAGCGGATGACTTCGGCTGCGTCGTGAGAGCCCGCCGGGGCGACTTCGGCGAGGAATAGCTCCGCCGCTTTCGTCCCCGCTACCGCGTCAAAGACCACCCAGGCTCGACCGTCGATCCGCACCGCTGCGTTGAGGTTCCAGGTCGTGGCGCTCGCCCACCCGAGACGAGCTCGCTTCCCTAGCGGTTCTCCCGATACGTCAAACCACTGGGCCCAGACCTCCGTCGCGCCGTTGTCATCTTCTAGCCACGCGCAAAGCATCGACTCGCCGCTTACGCGCACGACGGGATTCCTGCCGTGACGCTCCGGCGCGGACAACCGTCGCTCCCATCGGGTTTCGCCCGTCGGTGTCCATCGTCCAACCCAGGCCTCTTGCGACCCGCTCCGTGGCCTCTCGTACCACGCGACGACAATCTCCGTGTCGTTGTTGTCGCCCACCGTGTCTACGTCGGCCTCGAGCGACAGAGCCGGGCTTCGGGTCAGTCGAATCTCTGGACTTGCGGATCGTCCCTCGACGTCCAAGACCCTCGTGTAGATTTCGGCATTGCCGTCGCGGTAGTCGTGCCACGCGACGATGAATCCGCTTGCGGTTGTCTGGAGACTGGCTTCGTACGCGCCCTTGCCGCTCCGAGTGACCTGCCGGGGCCCCGCCGCGCAGCTCGCGAGAATCAGCACTGCGACGAGCGACGCAAACAGGCCACGGTTAGCCTCAGTCATGGGCCTCGCTGGCTACGACGCTGCCAGACCCGCCAGGCTACCAGCAATCCCAGAACGGGCAGCCCGACCCACAGCATCGCGCGCTCACCCTCCCCGAAGCTGTCCGACACCGGCGCCCGCGGTGCCGACTCGCTCTCCGTCACCGACTCCTCCATTCGAAAGCCTTGGAGGTTCTCCGACAGTAACGGCTCCGCCTCGTTCTGACGGACAAACGCTTCAGCCGCGCGGGCCGCAGTTTCGATGTCGACGCCAAGCGCCTCCTCGAGCGCTCGTTCAAACGCCTCGAGGTCGACGGAAGGGATCTCGGCGATGCGACCCTGGTCGAGCACATACTCCAGCAGTCTGGGATTCCCGCACGTGTGCTCCGCGCAACCAACGCCGTGCGCGTTCACGCTCTCTACGTACTCGGCGAGCAATCGGTCGAGCGTTTCGCGGTCGGTCTCCCAGTACCCCTTCCGAATCGTTTCCACCATCCGGCCGGTCATGTCTTGATACGCGAACGGCGACTCGGCCTCGAAGAACGCCTTCATCCCAAGGTCGTGCTTGTCATCAACGTAGACCGCAAACGACTCCTGCCACATCGCGTCATCGACGACGTCGGTCACCGTCGCGTCCCATCCCCAGAGGTACTCGACGAACGCCCGCATTTCCCCCGCCCCGGCATACCCCTCACGCTGCATGCCCATTATCCACGTGGGATTGATGTACCTCGACCGCAACTCAGAACCGACGAACTTGTCGATTGCCGTCATCTCCGGTCGGCCCGGGTCGCGGGTGTTGGTCACAACGAGCTCTGGCGTGGTGCCGTCGATGTTCCGGATGGCCGTGGCCAGCCCGCCCATGTACATGTAGAAATCATCGTTGTCCAGCGCACCGTAAAGCATGGTGGAACTGCTATGCACGACCTTCTCAGTCCCCGACAGGGCCAAGCGGAAGACATCCTCCATCGGCTCGCCCCAGAAACCGTTCCCGTAAGCGTGCCCCATCTTCGACAAGTACTCATCCGCCATCCCGCGGTCGGTGTCCCAGCTGCCGCTGGCTGTCACGATCCCAGATGTGCTGAGGTTGAAGACACCGGGTGCCTCGTCGAAGATGCGGACACCGGCCCGACGGTCGGCATCCTCCTTTGAGTACCCAAGGTCGACGAGCATCGATCTCGTCTTGAGGTAGTGCCGCCGGACGTAGTTGTCCGCCTCTTCGATCACCTTGACCCGCTGCACCGCTTCGTCCATGAGCCGCGTCACGTTCGAGAACATGCCTTCGGCCGCCGATGCGATCACGATGTCGACGCGCGGCCGCCCGAGCCGCGCACTGGGAACGACCTCGACATCAATCACTTTTCCCCTGGCGTCCCACACCGGCCGGGTCCCGAGCAGGTGGAAGATCTGCGATTCGAGCACCCCTTGGTGCCGCATGGTCTCGTCGCCCCAGATCACGAACGACACCTTCTCCGGATAGGCGCCGTTCGTCTCGAGGTGCGTCGCGAGCATGCGGTCCGCCAGGCGGACGCCCATCTCCCACGCGGCCGGCTTTGGTATCTTGTCCGGATCGATCCCGTAGAAGTTCTTCCCGGTCGGATAGGCGTCAGGATTTCGGATCGGCTCACCGCCGACCCCCGCCGTCACGAAGCCTGCGCGTAGCGAACGTATCAAGCTGTCGAGCTCGCGTGGACCCGATACGACAATGCGGCGTTCCATGTCTTCCGCGAGCACCTCCGCGGCATCGGGCATCAGCGATCGATCCGTCGAGACGATCGCCTCAACGGTCGACGCCCGATGCTCAGCCTCAGGAGTGCGCCCGAACGCATGCAACCCGAATGGGATGTTCTGGTTGCGCAGCTCGGCCATGTAGTCTTCGATCTCATGCAACGTGTCGTGGTCCACGCTTGCGACATCCGGCAGTTCAAGGCCCAGGTCCTTGGCGATACCAAGGTCAATGACCTGCTCGCGAATCTGTCCGAGAAACGCGCTGGCCAGCTCGGCATTGGTGTGTACGCTCCCGTGGTAGTCGTTCACGCTCTCGCTCAGCTTGGTGAGCTCCGGCAACAGCCCGCCCTTCTGGAACGGCGGCACCATATGGTCGACCAGCGTCGCCATGCCCCGACGTCGCGCCACGAGGCCTTCGCCGACGACGTCAACGTTGTAGACGTACAGATTGGGAATGTCGGCGATTAGCGCGTCCGGCGCGTCCTCTGACGTCAGGCCGATGTCTTTCCCATCAAGCCACTCCAGCGTGCCGTGCGTCCCGAGGTGGACCACGGCATCGGCGCGAAAGCCTTGTCGCAGCCAGGCATAGGTCGCGACATATTGATGGTGCGGCGCCAGGTCGTCTGCGTGATACAACGCGTCGAGATCCTCGCCCCATCCCCGGGCGGGTTGCGGTAAAACCACGACGTTGCCGTACTGAACCACGGGAATGACGAACTCCCCACCTGTCGCCATCAGCGTGGCCTCGTCAGGCGGCCCCCAGTCCTCCGCGATCTTCTCGCGTAACGACGGCGCGTATCCTCCGAGCCACGCCTGGTACTCAGCCAGCGGCAATCGTACGGTGGATCCCTCGGCGACGAGCGCGTCGAGCTCTCCGGGCGCGTAGCCGCCGACATTCCGGGCCTTCGCCATGAGCGCGGCCAAAAGGGCCTCACCTGAGAGGTCGCCCTCACCCAGGTCATACCCTTCCGACCGCAGCCGCTGAAGGACATTCGCCAGCGACTCGGCCACGTTCAGGTAGCTCGCGCCAATCCCTGCCTTGCCCGGTGGATAGTTGTAGAACACCACGGCCAGCCGCTTGTCGGCGTTGGGCTTTCCGGCCAGTGCCCCATATCGCAACGCACGCTGGACGGCCAACGTGACACGGGAGCGGATAGGCCGCCGCACGACGATCGATAAGCCGGTGTCCGGATCCTCGATTTGCTCCTGGCTGCCCACCACAGTGGGTGCGACTACCCCGGCCAGCTCGGGCACCGCCACCTGAAACGTCCCTTCGAACATCGACAGCCCTTGGTCAGAAGCGCGCCATTCCTCCTCGCTCCGGCCATAGAGGCTGATCAGGCTGATAACCGGGATATCAAGCTTCGCAAGTGCCGTCGACGCCTCGAAGTTGGCAAACCGGAACAAGAAGGCAAGCGCGACGTGCGCCCGAGCCTGCCCGGACTCATTGATGAGCAGATTCTCGAAGGCGACCGCCCCGGGATAGCCGAAGACAGGAATGGCCTCGGCGCCTTGCTGTTCGATCTCCTCGATCACCGCATCAAGGAGTGCCGTGTCGCCGGCGTAGTATGTGGACTTATAGAATCCAACCGCCACGCGGGTTGCCCCAGGGCGGCGCTTGCCGTTTGCTCCCCTCCACTCGTCGAAGTCGTCCCAGGTCGCGAAGACCCGGCCCGTCTCCCCGCTCGGGTAGTAGTAGCCGGCCTCCAGGCTCGGCTGGGGATCGGGCACCGTCAGGTTCGGGATACCGGCAATGCTCAGCGACTGCTTGAGAAGACCGAGCTGATTCGTGAACCCCCAGTTGGCCCAGAATGAGCGTGCCCGTTCGTCCCATACGACGCCCCGATCCAGATACTGCTGCTGCGGCATCAGGCCCTCGCCAACAGCGAGCACCATGCCCTGATCGCTGATCTCGCGAATGAGGTCGACTCCATGGGTCGTGTTGAAGCGCTCGAGCATCTGCTCGTTCATGATGTCGAACACCAACACGTCGGCCGCGGTGATCGCCTCTGGCTCCACCCGATCGAAGAGCGACTCGGTCAGAAACTCGATGCCGACCTCGCCCCGCAGGTCGGGATGCTCGTCGAGGAGCGCCTTGTACGCACTCAGTACTCCGGGAAGGTGGGCATCCGAGAAGAGGTACGCCACGCGGGCAGACTGCGCCCATCCGGGCTGCGCCGAGAATACGCACAGCACGACGGTTACGACCGCGACGCCACATAGGCGGCTCACTTTGCTGGTCATCAAAAGGCTCAGGCTCGGGCCCCTTAGTCCGGTACGTAAATCACCTGCCCGTTGGCCAGCCGATACGCCGTTCCCAGCCGCTCCCCTTGGCCTCCCAGCGTGTCACCGGTCAACTCATAGGCAGAGATCTCCGTGCCGCGCTTCACGATGATCTCGCTGAGACCATCGGCGCCGGTCTTGACCAAGGTCACCTCGCTCTCGGGATCGACCAGGTCGCCGATCCGATAGACGGAAAATAAGGTGATCATCAACCCAACGATGAACACGACCGAGACGTCGAAGATGTTGGCGACACCGGCCAGCGGGTCCTCGTCGATTCCCTCGTCGGGCGCGGGAAGGTGGAGAAATCGAGTCATGGTGCCTCCAAACTAGTCAGCCTGTGTCAGCTCGCCCGCAATACGCTCCGCGAGGAAGCGCTGCTCGCGGATCGTCTCATGGACCCATCCGTGACGGACCATCTGAATCACGTAGGCCACCGTCCCCGCCGACAGCCCGACGATGGTGGTCGTAAACGCCACAACCATCTGCCCAGCCATGGCCTCGAGGTTCCCGGCCGTCAGCGACGCCAACGCCGTTCCCATCGGAATCAACGTCCCAAGGAGCCCCAGACTCGGTCCGACGCGTACCAGGAGACGCGAACCGTTCAACGACCGCCGCGCTTGCTCCTCGCGTTCCAGCACCAGGTGCTCGAGACCGCCGTTGTCCAACGACGCGTTGTCGGCCGCCGTGACATCGCGGAGGAGCGAATGCAGTGCAGCCGGCAGCCGTCCTCGACGAGCGTCCTCGGCGTTCAGCACGGGACCGCCTTCAATCCATGTCTTCAGATCAAACCCGGACCGCTCGCGACGCCGGGCGAGGAACTCCACCACGCACCCCGCGGCCATGAAGACGGCCATCGCGACGCACACCCATAACAAGGCGATGACCGGGAGCCGCAGAACCTGGCTCAGGGCGAACAGGCCGTTTTCCAACGTTCCGAGCACACTCATCGCCGACTCCAGAGCGCGTGAGCGCCCCCTCCCAGCGCGGCGGCGCCGGTCGTCACGACCAGCCAGAGCTCGAAGACGCCTTGACGGCCACTCCCGGGCTCGAGGTTGATCACACCGGCCGCCTGCCAACCCGCGACGATGTCTGGCCCCATCGCGACGACCAGCCCTAGCCCGCCGATCGCCAAGAGCGCCTCCTCGCGCAGCACGGACGGCGCGAACTCCTTACGGGTCCGTGCCATCCAAGCCGATCCCGCAACGACCGCCGCAGACAGCCCCAGCGCCGCGACCATTGGCACACCCTGACCCTCGAGCAGCGACACCCAGAATCCGGCGAGGCATCCTGCGATTGCGGCCCCTACAGAAGAAGACCGCGGGCGCGCCAGCAGGAAGGCCGCCCCAATCGCGACAATTGTGCCTGTCCACGCCGGATCCGGCGTCAGCCACGTAAGGGCCACCAGGAAGCCGAGCACTCCGGCGGAAATCGACCACCAGCCGACGGCGACCGTCGCGAACGTCGCCGCGCCCAGGGCACACAGCATCGCGAGGGCGTAGTTCAGCACGTCAGCGGGTCGCGGTTGCCTCGCCCCCCAGGGTAATCGTGAGACCGGTTCTGACGGTCACAGGGAGTGCCGGAAACCCCGGAGCGGCGACAGAGGTCTGGTCGAGTAGGTTCTCGATGGCTAGATGCCAACGCACGCGCGGATGGAGATCGTACGACACGCTCACATCCACCTTCTGATACCCATCCGTGAGATCGTGGTTCGGCAGCAGCAGCGACGAGCCGAAAAACGCGTCGGATAGAAACGTGCTGTCGTCGGATTTCCCAACGAAGGTCGCCATGACTGCGGCATTCGCCGGCCCCCGTCCATACGACAGGAACAGGTTGCCCGAATGCGTCGGTCGGCGGAATGGCCGAGCGCCCACAAGCGGTGAGAACTGCCCGATCTGGACACCCGGAAACGCCGGGTTGACGCTGGGAAAGAGCGCACTCCCGGAGAACGATTCGTTGACCGTCGCGTCCAGAAACATGTACGAGCCGCCGATCCGCACCGCATCGGCGATGACCACGTCGCCCGATGTCTCGATGCCGCGGGCCCGATACGACGACGCGTTGACCGTCGCACCGAATGGCACCGCGAAGGCCGCGCTGGGCGCCACCCCGAGCTCGGGCAACGCGAAGTTGCTCACGAACTCGATGAGGTCGGTGAACTCGTTGTGGAAGAAGGCGAACCGCGCACGAGCCTGGTTGTTCCAGAGCGTCTGTTCGACGCCGAAATCGATGTTGCGGCTCCGCTCAGGCCCAATCGGCTCGATGCCGGCGTTGGCGATGACGTCGGTTCCCCCAGGCGCGGCGTCGAGCAGGACGAAGAGCGAATTGAGCTCGTCAAACACGACCGGGGCCTTGATACCGCGTCCCGCATTGAACGTGATCTTCGTGTCGCCAAACATCCGCTGCTCTGTCGAAGGCTGTCGCGCGTAGACCGCCGCCGACACGCGCGGCGTGGCCGCGAAACCAAAGATCTCGTTGTCGTCGAATCCCGATCCGGCGGTCACATAGGTGCGATTCCCGAGGCGGGCTCGCGCCTCGGCAAACCCACCAAAATTGGTGCGTTCAGTCGACGATCCTCCGAACGAGCCGTCTTGACGGCCCTCCTCGTGCTCAAATCGCACGCCACCCGACACATCCAGAACGTCCGTCAAACGATAGTCGGCGTGTCCCGCTACCGACCGCCGTGATGTATCAGAGTCGAACACCGACGGGTACAACCCGCCGAAGTCCATGATGGCGCGGCCGGTGGCCGACAAGCCGTTGGCGCCGGTGATCGTCACCGGGTCACCAAGATAATTGGCACCGAAACCGAACGGATCAAACGGTTCTCCTGTTGGCGAGGTGTTGACGAAGTGCGAGCTCTGGTCGCTCGAGGCGAATCGGACCGTGGTCTGCAAGCGATCGTTGATCTGCGAGGTGGCCGTGATGCCGAGGAACGTCAGCTCGGCGTCCTGCGACGAGTCGTCAGCCAGCCCGTTGAACAACACCGCTCCCGGCAGACCCACTGCGCTGTCGATCCGCCGCACCGTGACGCTCAGGTCAGTCGCTGAGCCAATGGCGAAGCCGAACCGACCTGCGATCGAGTCGCTCTTGAACGCGTTGTTCGGCAGGTTGTTGTCGGTGTCGAAACGCGAGACATCAAAGAAGTAGTCGAATCGGTCAACGACACCACCTACCGCAAGTTCTTGGCGGAGCGTCCCCAGATTGCCGCCATCTATCGAGTACGACAACTCCGGCGTCTCAGTACGACCGCGCGGCGTCGTTACGTTGACCACTCCACTCAAGGCGTCAGCGCCGTACTGCACGCTGTTCGCGGTCCGGAGCACTTCGACGCGATCGACGCCGGACACCGACAAGCCGCCGAAGTCGAACGCTCCGCCGATGTCGTTCGCCGGAACGCCGTCGATGAGCACCTTGTTGAAGTCAGCCTCGCCGCCCCGCACGAAGAGCGCGGTCGTGGCGCCGCGTTGACCGGTCTGGACGACTTGCGCCCCGGGTATGGTCCGTAAGGCGCCGAGCAGGTCGGGTTGCCCCAGTGCCTCGATATCCTCGCGATCCACCACAGACACCGGGGCCCCGCTTTGCGCTTGGGTCGTCTCGGCGGCCGCGGCGGTCACCACGACGTGCTGCTCGATAGGCCCGACCGACAGCGCGATCTCGATCTCGACATCGCTCGAGCCGACGTAGATCGGCTGCGACACGTTGCCCGCAAATCCAGGTGCCACGGTCTCCACGCGGTAGCGACCAGGAGCGAGCTCGGCAAACACAAAGCCACCCGTCGCGTCGGTCTCAGTGGCCGCAACGGATTGACCATTCCGAATCAGCGTCACCGTTGCCGACATGCGCGCGCCCAGCTGATCCACGATCACTCCCCGAATCGACCCATCGTCGGACTGCGCCAGTACCGCGCTCGCGCTCACCGCGACGATGGCCGCGATGACAAGCCCCGTCACCGTCCGCCGACCCGTTCGTCTCCGCCTGACCCGCGTCATCTTTTGAACGTTCAACATCGGAACTCCCTCAGCACGATCACACCTCGGACCCAACACGATCATCCGCCGCACGACGCGTTGTCCATCCCAACATCGCTTCGCAGCACAAAAGCGTCTGACGGTCGCTCGATTGAGAGCATCCGCATTTTGAATGCCCCCGGATCCCGACCGGGGTTGCCACAGACGGCAACTCGATCGCCCGGCTTCAACGCCATCACCCCGACTTCTGCCCGACGCGCATCGGGATCATCCAGCTCCACCGCCCAGGTCCGTTTTTCCTGGCCCTCCAGGTCCACGACCAGGTGGACGATTGGGTGGGGACGGCGTATGACAATGCGATCGACCATGCCGTGGATCGTGGTGGTCGTCGCCACGTCGTAGACGGTTGACACCGCGTGGTGGCTCACCAAGGGGGCAATCCAGGCAAGTCCGAGGGCGAACACTGAGAAGACCGTCCTGCGTGCCACGGCGTGCTCCTTTCGACCGCTCAAGGTGGATTTCACTATGATTGAAACAGCGGCCGTGAGCACCTTAAGAGTTCCTGAATTTCGCGTTCAGGCTCGCGTCACGGACGCGTTTGCGCGGGCTGACGGCTCGCTGTGGAAACTGATCGCTTGAGCTAGATGGTGACTGACAACACCGTTGGAGCCACCGCAGACTCCTCAGAGCGGACCCGCGTCCTCGTGGTGGAGGATGAACCCAAAGTCGCTACCGCGCTGCGCGAGGGCCTGGAGGGCGAGGGCTACCAGGTCTGTGTCGAGGAATCCGGAGAATCGGCGTTTTTTCGAGCCAACCACGAGGCGTTCGACTTGATCCTCCTCGACCTCGGTCTGCCAGGACGTGACGGGCTCGAGATCATGACCGCCCTCCGCCAAGGAGGCGACCACACACCGATCATCATCCTCACCGCCCGAGATGCGGTCGTGGATCGCGTCGCCGGCCTCAACAGCGGCGCCGACGACTACCTCGCCAAGCCGTTTGCGTTCACGGAGCTTCTCGCTAGGGTCAAGGCGATCTTGCGACGAGGACGCGCCGCATCGATCGATCCTATTTCGATTGGTGGTCTGACCATCGACCCCACGACCCGTCACGTCCGGTACGAAGGGGACGAGGTTCCGCTGACCGCCAAGGAGTTCGACCTCCTGGAGTACCTTGCGCGCTCCGAAGGCCAGGTTGTATCCCGCGATGCGTTGGCACGCGAAGTGTGGAAGGAGTCGGTCCGTAGCACGACCTTGGACAACGTCATCGACGTCCACGTGTCACGCGTCCGTCGCAAGCTGGGCAAGGAGCACCGTCCCCAATTGCTGCACACGGTGCGAGGCGTCGGATTCGTCCTGCGCAGGGATGCCAACTGATGCGGTGGCCTAGGCTTCGCACCGTCCGCGTCCGGCTCACGCTGCTGCATGTAGCCGCGACGCTCATTGTGCTCGTCGTCTACGCCGCGGCCGTCTACACGCTGGTGAGGTTCAATGTCTCCGGCGCCCTCGACCAACGGTTGCGAGGTGACTTCCTGTGGGCAACCTCCATGGCGCAACCCCAACCGGACGGCACACTCGTGTGGTGGGATGGTGACGAGAACATCGAGAGCCCCTGGCTTCAGGTTTGGGGTCAGGATGGCCAGCCGGTTTTCCGAACCACACGGGCAAACCGGATTCCGGTCCCGGCAAGCGAAACACTGGCGCGGCGCCCGGATGGCCGAATCGTCTCAGTTCCTACCCCAACGCAGCCCTTTCGCATCCTGACAGATGAGGTCACGATCTCCGACCGGCCGTTGGTCATCCAGGTCGGGTCGTCGGAAGCGGCCATGCAACAGGAACTCCGCGAGCTGTTCTTGGTCCTGGTACTTGGTCTCCCGCTGAGCGTGGCCGCCGCCGGACTGGGCGGGTACTGGCTGGCGCGCGATGCCCTCGCACCGATCGACCGGATGGCCGAACGGGCCCGATCGATTACCGCCGAACGCTTGGGTGAGCGCCTTCCGGTCGAGAACCCGCGAGACGAACTGGGGAAACTCGCGACGGTGTTCAACACGACGCTCGCGCGACTCGAATCTTCGTTCGAGCAGATGCGACGTTTCACGGCGCATGTCTCCCACGAGCTACGCACACCACTGACCGCGATTCGAAGCGTTGGCGAGGTCGGCCTGCGCGAAGCGCGCGATGCCGAGGCCTACCGCTCGGTTATCGGCAACATGCTGGAAGATGCAGACAAGCTGCGTGGCCTCGTCGAGCGGCTCTTGCTGCTCTCGAAGGGCGATACCGGGCAGATCAAGCTCTCGGCGGAATCGATCGACCTCTGTGAGCTCAGCCGCAGCGTCTCGACTCACCTCTCGGTGCTCGCCGAGGAAAAGGAGCAGTCGTTGACCGTTGACTGCCACGGAATCTGCCGCTGCGTTGGCGATCGCCTCGTGGTGCGGCAAGCGCTCATCAACCTCGTCGACAACGCGATCAAGTACACGCCGAACGGTGGTCGCATCCAGGTTCGCGTGTCGGAGGACGCCGATTCTGTCGTCGTCGACGTCAGTGACACCGGCTCGGGTATTCCCGAGGCGGTGCAGCATCGAATCTTCGATCGCTTCTGGCGCGGCGCCGCCGACCAGTCGGGGACCAGCACCGGTGCCGGCTTGGGGTTGGCGCTCGCAAAGTGGGCGGTCGAGGCGAACTACGGTGAGCTGACGTACCAGAACGCGGCCGGCGGCGGAAGCGTGTTCCGGGTGACGCTCCCAAAAACGCGGACCGCACCCGAACGCTCGGCCGAACGTCCCTCAGCCGTGGCTGGCTGAGGGTCAGGACCAGTTACGGCGTGACATCTCCGACACGACCCCGATCGGCATCGCCCACCCAGTACAGGTTGTGACACTGGTCACACGCGTCGTAGACGACCTCACCGACATCGAACACCGCCTCGGCGTCGCGCGCCTTGGCCGCATCGAGGGCGACGCGACCCGCGTCAATCAAGCCTTGGGACATGCGGAGCCAGGTTTCCTGATCGCGAGCGCGGTGCTCCATCATGAGCAAGTTCCCAGCTTCGGTGATGGTCATGGCCCCGTACTGCACCGCTAGCCACTCCTCGTCGGTTTCCGGTTCCCAATGATCCACGCCGTCGGCGGTGATCACCGTGCCGACCGCGTCCCACACCAGGTCGGCCGCCGGGTCGACCATCATCGCCATCAGCTCGCTGACGGTTGCGGTCGAATCAAACGGCGGGCCTTGCGGTTCGCTCGCACACCCACCCACCGCCATACCCACACCCATCACCAGTACGACTACTGCCCTTCGCATCGCGCCTCCATCATCCCAAAGAGATTACTCCACGGTGGTCGAGCCGCCCAAAAGGGGAGAAAACGTGCACACAATCAAGTCTTGTGGGGATCGTGCCGATTTTAAGACTAGATCAGCCAGTACGCGCGTCACTATAGAAGATGTCCAGTCCCGTCGAACTCGCCAGCTTCGTCGACATTCAGAAGACCATCCAATTGTCGAGCGCTGTCGGCAAACCGTGCGAGGAGTGCAGTGCCGAGCAGTCGCCGGAGTTTCTGTTCTCTGGACCGGAGGACGTCGGGGCTCAGGTCAGTCATTACATCGAGGCCCACGGCTACCAGCTGCTGCACATCGGCCAGCAGACCGGCCGCGACCAGGCCGGACATCCATGGGAAACCACCGTGGCCATTGTGGGCAAACCGCGCGAGATCTACCAGCGGTACACCTAGTCCGCCAACCCGCGCACCTCAGTCCACAGTCCAGAGCGCCAGCGTGCTCACGTCCTTGACGAAGAGCCGGTTACCCGAGACGGTCGGCAGCGTCCACGTCTCACTCTCGGCGAGGTTGTATCGCTTGCTCGGCGCGAAGGCGGTTCGGCTAGGCTCGAGCACCAGCAGCTCGCCGTCGTCTTCGAGCGAGAGGATCGCGTTGCCAGCGCGCAGAATCGAGGCGTGCGAGGCCTGGCGCGGGGAGCTGATCCACAGGACGTCCCCCGTAGTGAGATCCAGCCCGAAATACTGGCCGCTGTTCAGGTGTGACAAGCCGTACATGACCCCATCGGTCACCACGGGGTTGGCCATGTGAAGTGACACGTCATCGGTGTGCCATACATCTTCGGTCGTCCACGCGTTGCCCTCGCGGATGACGCGAAACGCCGTAATCCCGTTCCCCCGGCCCGCTTGAATCACCATGTCGCCGAAAAAGTTCGGCGTCTGCGACGTGGTTATAGAGGGCGTTGTGAACGGACGTCGCCACAGTAGCTCGCCGGAGGCGATCGAGACGCCCACGAGGTTCTCCTGCGTAAACGTGATCACCTGTCGCTCCCCTTCGAACTCGACGATCATCGGTGACCCATACGCGGGCCCGTCGCCCGTCCAGGTCCAGCGAATGTCACCCGTCGCGACGTCGAAGGCCGTCAGCGCACCGTCATCGTGTCCCCCTACGTGCAGAATCATGAGGTCGCCATCCACCACCGGCGACATCGACGTGTGGTAGAGCGGCTCGACGGGCCAAGCGGGATACTGCCAGAGTTGCCGACCACTCTCCGCATCAAAGGCGGTGACGATGCCGCTGATGCCGAGCGTGAAGATTCGACCCTCGGCGTACGCCGGAGTTGCCTTGGGGCCCTCTCGGTGTGGACCTGTGGCCGGGTTCATCGTGAACGGCGCCGGGTACGCCGTACGCCAGATCTCGTCTCCCGTCTCGGAGTCCACCGCCATCATCACTTCGTCGTCGCCTTGACGCGCGAAGACGTACACACGATTTCCCACAATAAGCGGCGACGCATACCCCAGTCCGACATCGATGGTCCATCGCTGCGCGAGGGCATCCGGCCACGTTGACGGAACCTCAAAACCGCTCGCGGCGCCGTCGCGATTCACACCTCGCCACTGGGGCCAATCCTGCCCGAATGAAACGCCTGCCGCGAACATGACAACGATCGCGGCAGGGGTACACACACGCATCGCCATTTTTGAAGTCATATCGTGCAGATTATAGCGCTGCCGTGATGCAGCCTCTTGAAAACGGGCCCGATACATCGCTCGAGAGACGGTGACCACCTGCCAGCCGCCCACTGGTCTGCGTCAACGCGGCGGCTCTCACCTTGTGAACTGAATCGGAAAGCACGTGATGGTTCTGAGACCTTGGCATGTGGGTGACGTCATTCGTAAGCTGCGCGAGCAGCACGATCTGACAAAGGCGGGACTGGCCAAAATGGCGGACGTCAAGACCGCCGTGATCACCGCGCTCGAACGTGGCGGTCCTGAGGTCGAGGATGTCACCCCAACTCAATGGCGGGCCCTTGATCGGATCGCGACCGCGTTCGGACTACGAAACGGCGCGTCGCTTTACAAGCTCATCCCGGACGCGCCAGCCCCTCGGCGCCGCAAGACCGATCAGCATCCGAAGCCGGCCGCGGCGAGTCGCGTGATTCCGTTTTCCCCTCGAAAATAGGGGCCTGTCGGCCCTCGACCGGATCGAGGTTAGGGCTTCCCAACCCGCCGCTGGTTGCTGACGAGCACGCGCTTCCGCAGCCGAATCGTCTTGGGGGTGACCTCGACCAGCTCATCGTCATTGATGAACTCGATGGCTTGCTCGAGGTTGAGATGTCGCGGCGGAACGAGGCGGATAGCCTCCTCGGCGGTCGACGAGCGCATGTTCGTGAGCTTCTTCTCCTTCGTCACGTTGACATCCATGTCGGTCGGCCTGGCGTTTTCACCGATGACCATTCCCTCGTAGACCGGCGTGCCGGGCTCGATGAACAGCTCGCCTCGCTCCTGGAGGTTGTTCATCGCGAACGCGGTGCTCGGTCCGGCGCGGTCGGCCACGAGCGCTCCTGTAGGGCGGCCGCCTATCGGGCCATGCCACGTCTCCCAGCCGGCAAACAGGTGGTTCATGATCCCGGTGCCCCGGGTGTCAGTCAGAAGCTGCGAACGAAACCCAATCAGGCCGCGCGTGGGAATCTGAAACTCGAGTCGCACACGGCCGCTCCCGTGGTTGACCATCTTGGCCATCGTGGCGCGACGCGTGCCCAGCTGGGCGATGACAACGCCCGGGTACTCCTCTGCGACGTCGATCACCAGCTGCTCCACGGGTTCTTCGGTCTGCCCGTTGAGATCTCGGGTCACGATCTCCGGGCGTGATACCTGGAGCTCGTATCCCTCGCGCCGCATCATCTCGATCAGAATCGACAGCTGCAGCTCGCCGCGGCCGATGACCTTAAACTGCTCTGCGGATTCGGTAGGCTCGACCCGAATCGAAACATTGCCGATCAACTCGCGGTCGAGACGCTCCCGCAGCTTGCGCGACGTCACGTAGGCGCCATCGCGGCCTGACATCGGCGATGTATTTACGCCGAATACCATCGAGACGGTCGGTTCGTCGATGTTCACGGGCGGGATGGGTACTCGAGTATCGGGGTCGGTAATCGTCTCGCCAATCGAGATGTCGTTGATGCCAGTCAGGCAAACGATGTCGCCGGCGCTGGCCTCATCGATCTCTACACGCTCGAGTCCGTCAAACACGAAGAGTTTCGTAACGCGGGTCGCCTGCAACGCGCCGTCGAGCTTCGACACGGCCACCTCGTCGCCAATGCGCACCGTGCCGTTGAAGATTCGGCCGATTGCGATCCGCCCGAGGTAGTCGCTCGCATCGAGGTTGGACACCAACAGCTGAAGCGGTGCCGTCGAATCGCCACCCGGTGGCGGCACCCGGGTCAAGATGCATTCGAAGAGGGGCCGAAGCGTCTCTCCTGGCTGGCTCGGATCGCGCGTCGCTGTGCCCGCCTTGGCGTTGGCGTACAGGACCGGAAAGTCGATCTGCTCGTCGCCGGCGTCGAGATCGATGAACAGGTCGTACAGCTCGTCCAGCACCTCGGCGGGCCGCGCATCGCGACGGTCAATCTTGTTGATGACCACGACCGACGGGAGGCGTCGCTCCAGTGCCTTTCGCAGTACGAACCGCGTCTGCGGGAGCGGTCCCTCTGAGGCATCGACGAGGAGGATCACACCATCAACCATGGTGAGCGTCCGCTCGACTTCCCCGCCGAAGTCGGCGTGACCGGGTGTATCGACGATGTTGATGACCGTGTCCTCGTAGCGCACCGCCGTGTTCTTGGCCATGATCGTGATGCCGCGTTCACGCTCGAGGTCGATGTTGTCCATCGCGCGCTCGGCCACCTGCTCGTGGGCGCGGAAGACGCCGCTCTGATGCAGCATCGCGTCGACGAGTGTCGTCTTGCCATGGTCTACGTGCGCAATGATGGCGACGTTCCGTCGCCCGCCGGGCGACGTCGGAAGGGAGCGCTCTGTCATGGTGAGAAACTACCGGCCGGCTAGTCGCACGACATATCCGCCCGACCGCTCGTCAGACTCGAGCGTCAGTTGACCACGTGACTGCGCCTCTTCGAGAAGGTCATTAAAGGAACTGAAGCCGTGGTACGACTCGTTGAACCCCGGACGCCGCCGCTTCAGCGTCTGCTTGATCATCGAGCCCCAAAGCTTCGCACGCTCGCCGCGCTCGGCGTACAGCGCTTCCGCGGTTTCCACGACCAGATCGACCGCCTCTTGAGCCGGATCATCAGGTGACGACGACGCCTTGCCCTTAGTGGGACGTTCGGACTTCGCGGTTTTTGCCCGCGCCTTTCGCGGACGGCGCTTCGACGAGCCCCGATCGCGCACGAGATCGTCGTAGAAGATGAACTCATCACAGTTGCTGATGAGCAGATCCGACGTCGAGTTCTTGACCCCCACACCGATCACCGACTTCGCGTTTTTGCGTAACTTGCTGACGAGCGGCGAGAAGTCTGAGTCGCCCGAGATGATCACGAAGGTTTCGATGTGCTCCTTTGTGTAACAGAGATCGAGCGCGTCGACGACCATACGAATGTCAGCCGAGTTCTTACCGGACTGCCGGGCGTGCGGCACCTCGATCAGCTCGAATGCGGCCTCGTGCATGGTCGGCTTGAAACTCTTGTAGCGGTCCCAGTCGCAATACGCCTTCTTCGCCACGATGCTGCCCTTGAGCAACAGCTGCTCGAGCACTCGTTGGATGTCGAACTTGGCGTAGTTGGTGTCACGGACGCCTAGCGCGATGTTCTCGAAGTCGCAGAACAAGGCGAGGTTACTTTCACCGTTCATCGGTTGTTCCTCGTGGCCCAGGGGTGACGGCCGCGTCGGGCTCGGCCCTGCGCGTAGTTAGTCAGACGTGAGACCTCGCCGAACGAGGAGTGGCGTGATGTCGGGATCACGCCCGCGAAAACCCCGGAACAGCGTCATCGCGTCTCGACTGCCACCCTTCGAGAGGAGCGTTTGGCGGAAGTGGTCACCGTTCTCTCGTTGGAGCCCGCCGTTCTCCTTGAACCACTCCACCGTGTCGGCGTCTAGGACCTCGCTCCAGATGTACGAATAGTACCCTGCGGCGTACCCGCTGCTGAAGATGTGGGAGAAGTAGGTGCTCCGATACCGGGGCGGCACAGCCGCGAGCGCGATCCCGGCCTTCTCCAGCGCCGCCGCTTCAAATGCGGCGAGCCCATCGGGCGGCGGAACCCCGGCCGCCGTCATCTGATGCCAGGCCTGGTCGAGGAGCGACGCGGCCAAGTACTCCGTGGTCGCGAACCCCTGGTTGAACGTCTCGATGGCCCGTACCTTCTCGAGCAGTTCGGCGGGCATCGCCTCGCCGGTCTTATGGTGGGACGGCGTAGTTCTGCAGGACCTCCGGCCATGTGGCCCACATCTCGTTGACCTGCGAGGGATACTCCACGAAGTCGCGAGGCACCTGGGTGCCTGAGAAGTACGGGTAGCGCACGGCGGAAAATAAGCCGTGCAGCGCGTGCCCGAACTCGTGAAACAGGGTGACGACCTCGTCGAAGACCAGCAAGGTCGGTTCGCCGGCTGGCGGCTTCTGGATGTTGACGAGGTTGGCCACGACGGCCCGCCGGTCGAGGAGACCCGATTGGGGCACGTACGAGTTCATCCACGCCCCGCCTCGCTTTGAGGGTCGTGCGTAGAAATCGCCGACGAACAGCCCTAGCGGTTGCTCGTCGGCATCCATGACGTCGAAGACGCGGACGTCGGGGTGATACACCGGTAGGTCGGTGCGTTCGCTGAACGTCAGCCCATACAGACGCGAAGCGGCGTAAAACACACCGTTCTGGAGGACGTTCTCCAATTCCAGATACGGACGGAGCTCTGACGCATCGAAGGCGAACCGCTCGGCTCGAATCTTCTCCGTGTAGTACGCCCAGTCCCAAGCCGCCACATCGAACTGGCCCACCTCGCCATCTACCACCTGCTGCAGGTCGGCCTGCTCACGCGTCGCGTTGGCGACCGCTGGCGGCGTCAGACCGGCGAGTCGCTCGTTCACGGCCTCAACCGTTTGCGCGGTCTCGCGTTCGAGTACGTAGGCCGCGTGCGTCGGATACCCCAACAAGGCGGCCCGCTCCGCTCTGAGACGCGCGATCTGCGTCACCGTCTCGCGGTTGTCGAACTCACCGCCCTGGGCACCACGCGCCAGCGAGGTCTCCATGATCCGCTCCCGCAGCCCGCGATCTTCAAGTGACGCGAGCGGCGGTTGTCCGCTCGTGTTGCGCAGGACCAAGACGTACTGTCCCTCGAGGTCGCGTTCGGTGGCGGCCTCAGCTGCTGCTACGATCTGGTCTTCCGAGAGGCCGGCCAGCGTGTCCCGCGACTCCACCACCACCACCGCCGACGCGTTCACCTCCGCGAGCACGTTCTGACTGAATGCTGTTTCCAACGCCGCAAGCTCTGCGTTGATTGCTTGCATGCGCGTCTTCTCGGCTTCAGTCAAGAGGGCCCCGGCCCGCACGAAGTCGGTGTAGTACTCCTCGGTCAGCCGAACCGATTCGTCATCGAGGTTCAGTTCGGCTCGACCGTCGTAGAGCGTCTTGACCCGGGCAAACAGCTCGGCGTCCAGGAGGATCTCGTCAAAGTGCGACGACAGGCGCGGCGCCATCTCGCTGCGTATGTCATCCAGCGCTTCGTTCGTGTCAGCCGACACTAAGTTGAAGAACACCATCTGCACGCGCTCGAGCATGCGGCCGGATCGCTCCAAGGCGACGAATGTGTTCTCGAACGTCGGCGCTTCGTCGTGCGCCGCAATCGCGCCCACCTCCGCCAGATGCTCGGACATCCCGCGCTCGAACGCCGGACGAAAGACGGTCTCGTCAATTTGATCAAAGCGCGGAAACTCGAACGGCAATGGGCTTTCTGTGAAAAAGGGATTGGTGTCGTGCGTCATATCTACGTCTGAAGGTTCGCCGGGGCGCACCCCTGTCCCGTCGGCGCACCCGATTGCCATCGCATAGCCAACGGCCAGTGCCAGCGGAGAGATCCTCATGAAGGTATGGCGATGTGAAAAAAGAGGCCGCCGGACGACCAGCCCTGATGAGGACGAGCATGCCCCATCAGCCCGCCCGCCCGGCGCAGTTCGGAATCCAGGTTGATGTCCGAAACCGAATCAGTACCCGTCGTAACCCTCGGTCAGCTCGATATAGGTGCCAGACGGATCGGTCAGAAACGCGATCTTGAGCTCGAGGCTATCGATCTCTCGATAGCCAATGTCGAACTCGATCCCCTTCGCCTCGAGCGATTTGCAGAACGCCTCGAGGTTGTCGATCTCGAACCCGATGTGGTCGATCGCGCGCCCCTTCGTAGCGGCGGTTGGGTTGTCGGCGTTGCCAAAGCTCATGTTCATCCCCGGAACATTCGCCGTCGTCGCAATGCGCCCGCGCGGAAGCTTCTCGAGATCGAACACGTCGATGTACCAGTCCAACAAGGCCTCAAAGTCAGGGGTGTTGAAGTGGATGTGGTACCCCGACACCTCGACCGAAAGCGCCTGATCTTCCTGTAGCTCGACCCACACGTCGTCCGGCATCATGACGTACGCGTTCCGGTGCCCTTCGGCGCCGGTGAAGATGTCGCCCGCCTCCAGGCCTGTGGCTTTCCACTTCTCGAGGAACTTCGGTGTACTCCTCACCTTGAAGCCGAAGTGATTCATCACCGACCCCTGCGAGCCCCCGGTCGGTTCTTTTTCGCTGAGCGCAACCAGGAAGTTGGGAAAGCGCACGGCCGTGAGCGATCCCTTCTGCACCACCACCCCGCCAAAGTGCTCAACCCAGAGCCGCTTGTGGAGCTCGATATCCGACACGTTCAGATGCACGTGCCCGTACGTCAGGCCGGCATCGTTCGGCACCGCTAGCTGAGCTGTCGCCGGCGTGGCGATCAGCCATGCGCCGACGGCCATCAGCAGCAGCCTTGTCGTCGTCAATTTCATAATGATCCTCTACATCCCCTCTTTGTCGAGCTCGTCGAAGATCACCTGCGACCACGCGGTGACCCGCGACACGGCCGTTTTGGAGTACCCGCGGAAACGTGGTGGAACCTGCCACGTCGTGGCGAACTCCTCGGCGGACAGCCCTTTCAGCTTGGCCTGTCGCGCCGCCGAAACGAACCCGCCCACGAATGACGCGTAGTTGCGCAGGTCCTCCCTCGTCATCAGCCCGCCGTGACCCGTGATGATCGTGTCGATATCTTGAACCGCCGCGTACGCGTTCCACAGCGTCGACGCATATCCGAGACCGCTCCCGCCGTTGTTGGCGTCCATGATCGGCACCATCTGGGCCGGGAACATGTCGCCGGCGTGCATCGCCCGGACTGACGGAAACACCACCCATGCGTCACCGCCAGTGTGTCCGGGACCGAAATGGTACAGGTCAATCCGATCAAGACCGCTGCCGAGCGACATGTGATCGGTGAACGTCTGCGTCGGTAGTCCTTTTCCGTCGTCGGGGTTAAACGGGCTGTCGACACGTTCACGGCCGAGGCCGGTGACCGGATTCCATTCACCCATGAGCCGCTCGGTGTTCTCGTGCGCAACGATCGCCACCGTTGGCTCGAATTCCAAGTTGCTGCCGGCGTGATCGGGATGCGTGTGCGTGTTGATGATCGTGGTCACCGGGTTAGTGGTGAACGTCTCGATCGCATCGAGAATTGACTGACCCCAGCCGGCCAGCTTCGTGTCAACCAGCACGACCCCTCGCGCCGTCACGAACGCCGCCGAATTCCCGCCGCCGCCTCTAAGCACATACAGGTTGTTTCGCACCTGCTCGACTTCGACCACCATCTCGCCTTGTTGGGTGTTCGCCGTCACCGCCAGGGATGACACGCCAACCGCAACCAGGATGCCCAGAACCAGCCCTCGCTTCATGCCATGCCTCCTGATAGAAAGACCCGTTCCACAAACCAGAACGCACCCGCCGCGATCACCGCGACGGAGCCCACGACTGCGACGCGTCGCGCCGCGAGATCACTCCACGACCTGAGCAATCCTAGCCCAGCCGCCACCAACACGACGACTGTTAATTGCCCGATTTCGACACCGAGATTGAATGAAAACAGCGACCAGCCGAGTGCTTCCCGCACCAGCCCCATCTCCTGGAGCACGCTCGCGAAGCCAAACCCGTGAATGAAACCGAATACGACGGCGATCCACGCCCGCAAGTCGCGCCCCCCCTGAGCGAGGAGATTGTCCGCACCGACGTAGACGATACTCAGGGCGATCACCGCTTCCACGACTCGACTTGGCGGTGCCACGACACCCAGGACAGCCATAGACAGCGTGATGCTGTGGGCCACCGTGAAGCCCGTGACCACGAGCGCGAGTCGCCTCACCGATCCGCCCAGCAGGAGGAGACCGATCAAAAAGAGCAGGTGATCTGGACCGATTAGGATGTGGTGGATCCCGGCCGGTACGAACTTCTGAACGACTGCCAATCGGCCCTGAAGGGTGCCCACGAAGTACTCGTATCGCGCCTGCTCTCCGTCGAGGATCGCCTGTGACGTGAGCCTCTCATCGACGTAGAAGTTCAAGAAGGTTTGGTGCTGCGGGTCGTAAGGAAAAAGCTCGGCGCCGACGCTCACAACCGCGGCTTGTCGCCCAAGGTCGTGGCGGGCACTCAGCTCGATTGACTGCCGCTCCTGAATTGGTGACGCCGCCGACCACTCGTCGATCATCAACACCTCACCGTCGGCCTCGACCGTGAGGCGATCGCGCAAGAGCGCCACCAGCCGGTCTGAGCGCGCGGCCAGCAAGCTCGGGTCGAGAACCCGTTCCGGTGGGTCGATCCCGAGCTCGTGCGCGACGTCCCAGACGTGGAGCACGACCGTCAGCTCGACGCCCGTGGGCTGGACACGGACGTCGACAAAGCTAAATGGCGCTGGATGAGCGGCGGCGGGCGCGGTCGAACAGACAAGCGCGGCAACAACGAGGGACCAGCAACGATGCATATCTGATCTGCGCGAACGCGACCAAGCATTGTAACCTGGCCGTCGGATGACCAGCACGCCGCAGTTCCTGCTCTCGCGGTGGCTGTTTCTTCGTCTGCTGGCGCTCACGTACCTGGCGGCCTTCGCCTCATTGGCGCCGCAGGTGCTTGGCCTGATTGGCCCTGAGGGTCTTCTTCCGGTCGATCCATTCCTGGACGGCGCTCGAGAGTTCTATGGCGCCGACGCCTACCGCCTGCTGCCCACTCTGCTCTGGTTGTCCGCGGGCGAAGGCGCCTTGCTGGCCCTGTGCTGGGGAGGCGTGGCCCTGTCGCTGATAGCCCTCACCGGCGCTGCACCGACCCTGCTGTTTGCGCTGCTGTGGGTCGCGTATCTGTCGCTCACCATCGGGGGACAGACGTTCTTGTCATTTCAGTGGGACGTGCTGCTCCTGGAGGCGGGGCTGCTGGCATGTCTCTACGCCCCCCTTGGGTGGTGGCCGCGACGTCCTACCCTAGACCCCCCGTCACGGCTCGTTCGGTGGTTGATCTGGCTCCTCGCGTTCAAAGTGAGCTTCCTGTCGGGCATCACCAAGCTCGTCAGTGGTGACGTCACCTGGCGCGGGTTGACGGCCCTGATGTTCCATTACGAGACGCAGCCGATTCCCGCGTGGACCAGCTGGTTTGTCCACCATCTCCCTGACTGGATGCAGATGGCCTCGGTCGTCGGCATGTTCGCTATCGAGCTCGTGGTGCCCTTCGGCGCGCTCGTCCCCGCCCGGTTTCGCCGCGTACGAGGGACGGCTTGCGCGCTGATGTGCTTCCTCCAGCTCACCATCGCGTTTACCGGCAACTACGGCTTCTTCAATCTCCTGACGCTCGCGCTCTATCTCGCCCTGCTCGACGATCGCCACATCGCCACCGTCGTGCCGACACGGCTACAGCAAGGCGGTTCGGCCGCGCCGGCCGGCCCGCCTGAACCGCGCGCGTGGCGGACCTTCGTGCTGGTCGTCGGCAGCGCCGTTCTCTGCGTGAGCATGCTCACCATCTGGCACGAAACAACCTACACCCGTCCGCGACCGGAGTGGTCCAACCGAATCGTTGGCATTGTTCGGCCGTTCCGATCCATCAACGGGTATGGGCTGTTTCGGACGATGACAACTGAGCGGCCTGAGATTATCGTCCTCGGGTCGCACGACGGAATCACCTGGGCGGAGTACAGCTTCCGGTGGAAGCCGGGCGTGCTCGACCGGCGCCCGGGCTTCGCCCAACCGCACATGCCTCGGCTCGACTGGCTGATGTGGTTTGCCGCGCTTGACCCGTTCTCCCACCAGGACTGGCTGCAGTCTCTCGTCAACCATCTGCTTGACGGGACCCCGGCGGTGCGAAACCTTTTAGGAGACGAGCCGTTTCGGGACGTCTCACCGCGCTATGTGCGCTTGGCCCTCTATGACTACCGCTTCACGACACCGGACGAAGCGGCGGAGACCGGCAATTGGTGGCGGCGCGAGTTCCGCGCGTACCTCACCGGGCCGATCTCTAAATCCGGGCCGACGCAGGTACCCTCTGCCTTCTGAATTCTTCGTCTAAAAGTCTTCTGCCGCGACCGAGGAAGTAGAATCGCGCCACAATGCTCGGACCCTTTCGAGACTGGCTCACCGGCCAGGGCCTCGGCGAACAGGCCGTGACCCTCCTGTTGTTGGCAACCGAGATCACCGTTGTACTCGTTATCGCGGTCGTCGCCGACCTCGTCACCAAGCGCGTCGTGGTCCGCGTGCTCGAGAACTTCGTCGGCCGAACCAGCGCGGCTTGGGACGACATTATTGTCCGACGTCGCATCCTGTTTCGCCTCGCCCACCTTGCCCCGGCGCTCGTCATCTACCTCGCCGCACCGCAAGTCTTGGCCGACTACCCGGTCTGGGTTGTCGTCGTCCAACGGATGGCGCTCCTTTACATGCTGTTGGTCACGGTCTTGGTCATCGACGGCGTGCTCAGTGCCGGAACCGAGATCGTCCGGTCGCTGACCTTCGCGCGCACCCTTCCGGTCAACACGGTCGTTCAGGTCCTCAAGCTCGTGCTCTACCTGATCGCCGTGATCGCCGCGGTGTCGTTGGTCCTCGGCGAGTCGCCGAGCCTCTTGCTCAGCGGGCTCGGTGCGATGACCGCGGTTCTGATGCTGATCTTCAGGGATCCGATCCTCGGTCTCGTGGCCGGCATTCAGCTGTCGGCAAACCGCATGGTCGCCCAAGGCGACTGGATCGAGATGCCGCGCTACGGCGCCGATGGTGATGTCCTCGAAGTCGGCCTGACGACCGTGAAGGTCCAGAACTGGGACAAGACGATTACGACGATTCCGACCTACTCGCTGATTACCGAGTCGTTCAAGAACTGGCGCGGTATGGCGGAATCCGGAGGTCGGCGAATCAAGCGGGCCATCAACATCGACGTCGGTTCGGTCCGGTTTTGCGACCAAGAGATGCTCGACCGCTTCTCGAAGATCCAGTACATCGCCGAATACCTTGACGACAAGCGTCGCGAGCTCTCGGACTGGAACGCGGCTCACCGCATTGACAACGCGGATCCGCTCAACGGCCGCAAGCTCACGAACGTCGGGACGTTTCGGGCGTACGTCGTCGCGTATCTCCGCAACCATCCGATGATCAACCAGGAGATGACGTTTCTGGTGCGCCAGCTCGCCCCGACCGAGCACGGGCTACCGATTGAGGTGTACGTGTTCAGCCGCGACCAGGAGTGGAGCAACTACGAGGCAATTCAGGCCGACATCTTCGACCATATCTTGGCGATCGCCCCGGTGTTCGACTTGCGGATATTCCAGAATCCGTCGGGTGGGGACATCCAGCGCCTCACGGGCGCCGCTCAGTAAAGGCACCGAGCGCGTCAGGATTCGATGCGCTAGTGGTCACCCTGGCCGGCGGCCGGCGCTCGCTCCTCTGCGCGGTGGCCCGATAGGATGCCTTCCATGCCGATGTTCCCTTCGTGGCAGGCGTACTCGAAGACCGGCTCGGGGCTGTACCGCAGCGGAATCGCAACCGTCCAGGGTTCAGTCCAGGTACCTGGATCGCTAAACCTCACTTCGTAGTTCAGTATCTCGTCGCTGACCCTCGTCAACCGCTCGGTCACGCGTAGCTCCCGCGTGGCACCCCTCACGGCGTCGCTCGAGTAGTTCGTCGTTTCGATGATCAGTGTGTCGCCTTGCCAGCGACCACGCGAGTCTCCGTGCAGCTGACGTATCGACTCGGGCGCATGCGGACGGTTCCCGAGTGGTATGACTCGCGCGTCATGGATCATTTCCTGATACACGACAACGTGGCGCGCACCCTGGAAGATCTGAATGTAGCTGTTGTAGCCCGGGCCGATGCGCGGCACACCATACGTGACGCATCGCTCCGCAAGTGGGCGGTCGGAGTAGCTATCGGCTGGATGGTCGCGCCGATGATCCGCTAGCGCTTTCTGGGACGCCTGGGCCTCGGGTGTCAGAGCGGGAAGCCGTCCGTTCGGCGGATCGACCACGAGCGACGTTCGGTCGGTGTTGAACGTCCGGTCCGCAACCCAGAACTGGTTGTAGTTGCCGGTGGTCGGGTCATAGGATGTGGCCTGCGTGCGCTGGATGGCGGCCTCGACAAGCTGGTCGCCAAAGAGCGCGTCACCTTCATCGACTGCCGCCTGCAGGGCAACGCCCAGTTCCGCCAACTCTTCGGAGGTCAGCCGGTCCTTTCCCGCCCACTCCTCAGGCCGTTGAAGCGGGGTCACGTTGTTGTTGGCCCACACCCCCTGCAAGTCGGGTCGGCCGTCCGCCGTTCGAGGCACGGTCCAGCCATCCGGGGCAGTCTGCGCGCCGACTGCCGCCGGGACGAGCATCGCAACTCCCGCAGCCAGGATGACGATCGAACGGGACATTTGCACGAAACACCTCCGAGGCGCGCAACGCGCGAACACAAGTGAGAGATGACTATTCTACCGCGTAGGGTAATCAGCCGGGATGCCCGCGGGTCGCTCGTCAAACATGACATGCGCGGCCCGAGTGCCGCCCCACATCAGCCACGGACCGTCGGCTCGCTCCTCAGTCGGTAGGCCGGTCGAGCCACTGGTCGCATACGGAAGGTGAATCGAGACCTTTCGGACCGCTTCCTCGCGGGTCGGACCAACGAGGCCATATTGCATTGCGCCGGGACTGACCTCGACTTCAGGCGGACCATTCACGAACATCTCTTCGAAGCTCCGGGCTCCCGCCGCAATACGCTGGTAAATCCAGTCCATCACACCCTGAAAGCTCCTGTGATAACACTCCACCGCAAAACCGGGACTCGGCCGATCGGTTTCGCACACCAGGGCGTTCGTGCCGTCCCTGATCTCTCGGGCGGTGCCGTCCTCGCCCCGCTCAATCACCGTCGCGCCGTCCCGGAGGGACTCCGGAGCCGCCAGCACCGCGTCGGCGATTCGGGTGGCTAGGTCGTTGCTCGTCTGTGCGTGAGCCGCTATGGGAAGCAGCAGCAGGAAAAACCCGATCACCATGCGGATGGTTGCTCGCCTCATCGACTCACGCCTCCTTGGCCGGACTGCGTGAGTAGTATAGGCGGCGCGTCGCCTCACGTCCCCGAGGCAAGGCGCGGACAGGTTGCCGGCCCGTTGTGGTAGGTCTAGAACGCGGTGGCCGAAGACAGCGTGAGCGAACGCGAAGACGAGTCATCGTCTTCCGCTGCGCTCAGGTCCCCATCCCCGAGTATGTGTGAGCGAGCAGCCGTTGGTTGAGATTCGACTGACGAATCCGTCAGCAGCCGATCCTTCGGCAGCGACAGCTCCTCGCTCCCTAACACGTCGATCCCCTCTACGGTAATGGCCAGCTGGCCACCCTCGAGGATCTCGGTCCACCCTCGCCGCCGCAGGTACCACAGTGGAAACTCCAGGTGTTCTTTCGGTACGCCGAGCATGCGCTCAAGATGAACGACGCCTAGCCCGCCCGCATCGGGGTCTCGCCTCCGCGCGACGTAGAGCAGCGACAACACGCTATGGAAGATTCGGCGGTCTTCCTCGTGACTGTTGGTGGCAGTGCGCTGGTCGAAGATCCGCCACTCGTGCCCCTTTTTCTCGTCGTAGCCGACGTCGTACTGGGCCCGACGTTCCGGGTGCGACAGCACTTCATAGGCCTTGGTCACCGACTCGAACATCTCGACGTCACCTGACGTCGCGTTGTCCGGGTGAAACCGCTTGGCGAGCAGCCGGTAGACGCGTCCGATGGTTTCAGCGTCAGCCGACGGGCTCAGCTGGAGCGTCTCGTAGTGGTCGACGAACGCTTTCTTGCTCATGGGCCTTTCCAGGTACAAGAGCGAGGCCCCATTTGAGCGCAGTAACCCAGAGCGCACGCAGTTGCATACAAAAGACCAGTCTTCGCGACAAAAAGCCGGATTAATTGGGTGAATTCGATCTAAGAGTCAACCTGACAGTTGACTTTTTTTCCGGTCTGAGCCAGTCAGAATCCGGGCCAAGACTTCACTTTTCGCCGCCCCCTCAGGACCCGCTGGCCTGAGACACGATAATCTCGACGCCGCTTGGCACGTCGCCGAGCACCTCGGGGTTGCCTTCGATCTGACCGACGACGTTCACAGCGCTCGCGGGGCGAATCTCGTCGCCCTGACTCATCGGTGTTGGGCCCCAGAAGAGGCACAGGGCGCTCCCGGGTGGCCAATACGCGACCGCGCCCTTCTCGACCGTCGGCGCGGCATCCGGAGCCTCCGCCGCCTCGATCGGAATCGAGAAGTAGATCTCGTCTCCCCACGTCTGCACGCGCGAGGTAATCGGCAACTGCTTCCAGAGCGCAGTGGCGGTGTCCGAGTCATTGAGTGAGGCCACGACGGTCAGGCCATGTGCGTCGATCTGGATTCTTCTCGTGTCCATCGTCAGCCCAGCGATATCAAGTGCGTGTCCGCTTCAGAATATGTGCAGCATCTTTCTAACGACGCCGAACCAGAGTAACGTACCGCCCCAGAGGTGACTATGACTGACGCTGGGCACTCCCCCGCTGCCGACGACAACGAGAGGCCCACGGGAATCGTCTACCGCTTTCTCGCATGGATCGAGCGGGTTGGCAATCGTCTCCCTGACCCGGCGGCGCTGTTCGTCATCGCCCTCGCCGTCGTGTGGATCGCCTCGGCATGGTTGTCCGGCTACGAGTTCAGCGTGCCGTCGACCGAAGGAGCGCGAACCCTCCAGATTCAGAACCAACTCTCAGGCGAGAGCCTGGCGAGCTTCCTCGCCAGCATGGTCACGACCTTCACGGGGTTCGCCCCACTCGGGGTCGTTCTCGTCGCGCTGCTCGGCGTCGGCGTCGCCGAGCACACCGGATTCATCAACGCGTTGCTCAAAGCGCTCCTAAGTGTTACAAAGCAGAGCCTGCTGTCGCCGATGTTGCTTCTCGTTGCGATCGTCAGCCATACCGCGGCCGATGCCGGCTACGTGTTGGTCATTCCACTGGGCGGGGTCATTTTCTACGCCGCGGGGCGTCACCCATTGGCCGGTATCGCCTGCGCGTTCGCTGGCGTGTCGGGAGGGTTTAGTGCCAACTTCATCCCTTCCGGCATCGACCCCCTCCTCCAGGGCTTCACGCAGCAGGCCGCCCAGATCATCGACGTCAGTCGCGAGGTGAATCCGCTTTGCAACTGGGCCTTCACCAGCGCGTCGAGCCTGTTGGTCATTCTCGTCGGGTGGTACATCACTGACCGCCTCATCGAGCCTCGCCTTCAATCGACCCCCGTCGACGGTGAGGAAGCCGAGCTGACGACGCTCGAGCCGAACACGCCTCGCGAGGTCACCGCGCTGTGGGCTGGCGTCGGCGTCATCGCGATGGCCCTGGTTGCGCTGGTCTTGGCCGTGCTCCCCGCGCAATCGCCGCTGCGATCGGCCGACGGCGAGATCACGGCGTTCAGCGCACCGTTGATGCAATCGATCGTGCCGCTCATCTTCATCCTCTTCTTGGTGCCAGGGACGGTCTACGGCTACGTCGCCGGCACGGTCAAGAGCCATCGCGACCTCATCAAAGGGATGACGAAGTCGATGGAGACGATGAGCTACTACCTGGTCATGATCTTCTTCTGCGCGCAGTTCACTGCCGCGTTCGGCCGGTCCAATCTCGGTGCGCTGCTGGCCGTGCTCGGCGCAGACTTCCTGCAGTTCCTTGGGTTGCCCGGCGGCGTGACGATTGTCGGCATCATTGGACTCGCGACCGCGGTGAATTTGGTCGTTGGATCGGCCTCAGGGAAGTGGGCGTTGCTCGCACCGATCTTCGTTCCCGTTCTCATGCAGGTCGGCCTCTCACCCGAGTTGACGCAGGCCGCGTATCGCATCGGCGATTCCAGCACGAACATCGTGACCCCGCTGATGCCGTACTTCCCGCTCGTCGTCGCGTTCTCGCAGCGGTGGGTGAAAAGCACGGGCATCGGCACGATCACATCACTCATGCTGCCCTATTCGATTACGCTCCTGGCAACGTGGACGCTGTTTCTGCTGGTGTATTGGGGACTCGGCATTCCCCTCGGATTGTCGTCGACGTACACGTATCCGTGAGCCGCCGACTCAGAACGCGCGGCTACGCCTGGGGCGCGCCGTCAAATCGAACAAGCCCGGTTCCTGACCAGTGGCCGAGCGGCGTGAGATCGATTTTCTCGAGGCCGATCTTGTTCCAAAAGCTCTGCATGATCGGGTTCAGGTAGATGTCGTCCAACAACAGAAGGCCCTCGTAGCGCCACTCCACGAGCTTGGCGTAGAGCCGCTGCTCAAAGACACCATCGTGCGCCGTGTCCAGCATGATCAGCGGCGCCGAGAGCAGTGTCTCTCGATCCTCCAGCGCGTCCTTCACCCGAAACTCGACGTTGGGAAGATCGATTGGCCCGACCCGCCGGTTCTCGATGTCATACGAAACCACGCGATTGGAGGGATCGTAGGAGAGCGCGAGCGCCGAGCATCCCTTGTCGGGAGTCAAGCCCATTCTTAGTTGAAACTCTCTACGGCTCCTGATTGACTACGCGGCTTTCTTCTTCGACGTCGTCGTGTCGATCTTCAGTTCTCGCTTCAACGCGGCACGGAGCGTGGGCAGGTGCCGGTACCCCATCACCTTGCGCAGGCGCGGTTCGATGTCCAAGAGCGCGGTCGCCAGCCAGCGGTGACGTTGACGCGAGTTTTGCCAGTGATCGACCTTCGCGCAGCGTTCCTCGACGAGCGCATTGACGGACTCCAGACAGTTCGTCGTCTTCAGCGAGCGGCCCAGAACGCCGTAGAGCCCGAGTCGATGCAGCGTCAAGGTCTCGTCGAAGCCTTCCGCCAAGCTGCGGGCCGCCGATTGGTTCCGGTCCTCCAGCTCGCGATGGAGCGTCTCAAGGGCCGCGCGGGCTTCGTCGTATTCCGGACGGTTGTAGGCGCGTTGGAGGCGCTGGCGCCACGACGCCTGCTCGGTCTTGGCCAGGTAACTCACCACGTTCTCGCGCTTATGCCACTGGCACCGGTGGACCAGCGCCCGGTCCCGGAAGGCTTTGCGGACGGCTGATCGCAGCCCCTTGCCGCCGTCGAGGATCACCAGCACGCCCTGGGAGACGTCAAGACCCCGCTCGACCAACGACCGCAAGAACGGGGTCAACACTTTCTCGTTCTCGGTATCCGTCTCGACGAAGCCCAGAAAGCGTTTTTCCCCCGCCATCGTGATGCCCAGCGCGATGACCATCGTTGCCTCGGCAAAGGTCTTGCCGTCCAGGACCACGGCCACCACGTCCTCGCCGGAGAGGTCCCGCTCCTGGAGCTCCCGCAGTTTCGCCGCGCTAGCCTGAATAAAGCCCCGGGACACGGTCGACCCCGACAGCCCGATGGCTCCGGGAATCGCCGCCGCGGCGGCTTCGTAGTTGCGGCACGAGATTCCGTACAGCACGCGCTTCAGCAGCAGGTCGTTCACCGCGCGCTCCCCATGCAACGCCTCGTAGGACCGCAGCGGCATCTCGCTCCCCGCGACATGGCGAATCCGTGGCACGCGAATTGGCACGCGCTGGCCGGCCAACCCGACCGTCCCGGGGTTGCTGCCATGACGACGCCCGCCGACCGATGCGTCCTTGCGGGCATAGCGCCCGCCCGCCAGCGCCGTCACCTCCGCGTCGAGCAACTCCTCGACATGCAGCAACCCCAGCGGCACCAAGGACCGGATCAACTCCACCTTGGTGTCGACGTCCAGTTCGGCGTACTCCTTCCGGTCGATGACGTCGACCGGGCCCAACGTGCGAACCTTCTTGCGCTTCCTGACGGGTCGTAGGACACTGCTCATCTCGGCTCCTTTCTCTCGTGGCGTGATGTTCGTCTTAGGCAACGTCATCAAACCACAGGGTTTGGAGCCGCTTCAATTCCCAACTAAGTTTCGCGCACCTTCCTTGTCGGTCCCGAGGTCGACGAAGGTTGCGTCGCGATAGCACGTCGAGAGATAGGCCAGCAGCTTGTAGTGTTCGGCACCAGCGTCCATCCAAAAGTGCTTGGTGTAGATGTCCGCGACGAAGGGACGAAACTGCTCGAGGTTCATCGATCGAATAGCGCCCACATCCAAGCGAGGGAGTGAGTGAGGCTCTCAGGTCACGGGAGGGTGGTGCGATCGTCGCGCTCATACCCTATGTAAGGGCAAAGCGCGTACCGCCGTCAGGCGCGCCGGCAGTACGCGGATCTTCCCGTGAATACCACAGGAATGGTGGGGGTGCGGTGTGCGTACGACACGCCAAGTGTCGGGCGGACGACAGCGCTTATCGTTCTTCGTCGAGGCGGGCGGCACGCGGACAGTAGCGGCCGATCTTCTCGACCCAATCCAGCAGGGTTGCGTCGATGAACTCCGGGTCTGCGTCGCAGATCTCCACGCTCTCGTCGACGAGCTCCCACTCGTTTGGCACGAAGTGCCAATCCCACCCCTCGTTCAGCCCGCCATCACCCTCCGCGACACGCCCCTGAATGTAGAGCGTGCGCTCGTCGGCTGAACGCGTCAGCTCTTCGCGCGCCAGGGCGATCACATCGGGGTTGGTGGTTGAGGCAACGAACGAGCGGACGTCCCCAAGGCTGCCCGTGTGTCGAAACACGAAGTGCGAGCTTCTCTCGCCGCAGCTCACGCTAGCGACCGCCGTAAGCAGCGCTGCGACCAGCCCACGCGTCGAGTGTCCCGTGCGCCTCTGTCCCATGCGCGTCATTCGCTTCAGGGCCGTCTGCAATCGGCCGATACTCAATGAGACGGGTTCCGGGCCGCGCTGGGGTCGTCGCATGCGGCATATCGTAGTCGGGACGTGGCGCTCGAGTGCAACTCCCCGCGCGGCGAACGGCGCAGATGTGAGCGCCGACAGCGTCATCTCGGTGCCCATGCTAGGCTGCCTCGGCATGTCAACCCGATTGAACGGCGTCGCCATCGTGGTCGGTGCATCGTCCGGCATCGGAACCGCCCTGGCCCGGCGTCTGGCCCTCGAAGGCCGCAAGGTTGCGATGTTGGCGCGTCGCCAGGATGAGCTGCGCGCCATGGCTGCGACCATCAACGACGGGCTAAGCGACGAACGGGCATTCCCCTACGTGCACGACGTCTGTGAGATTGCCGAGGTCGAGCCGCTATTCGAACGCGTCGAGGCCGAATTGGGCGAGGTGAGCGAGCTGCACTACATCGCCGGGGTCATGCCTGACGTCGCGATCGACGAGTTCAACACGGACAAGGACCGGCTACAGCTGCAGGTCAACACCCTAGGCTGTATGGCGTGGGCCAATGCCGCGGCGCGCCGCTTCTTGGTCCGCAAAAAGGGACACATTGTTGGCGTTTCCAGCATCGCCCAGGACCGTGGCCGAGTCGGAAGGCCCGGGTACAACGCCTCCAAGGCGGGCATGGACACGTTCCTCGAGGGCCTGCGCAACCGGCTGTGGAGGCACGGGGTGAAGGTCACCACCATTCGTCCCGGATTTGTCAGCACGCCGATGACTGAGCACCTCGAGCTCAAGGGGGCGATATCCGCCGATCGCGCGGCGGACACGATCCTTAGGTGTCGAGACACGGGAAAGACCGTGGCGTATGTCCCGTTCAAGTGGCGACCCATCATGTTTGTGATCCGCAGCATCCCGTCCTTCATCTTTCGCAAGCTGAGCATCTGAGTCTTTGAGCAAATGACCGTGATACCGGGCGTGCAGAGCCCGGCGGCGTCGGACGAATGGCGCGACGAGCACGTCGGCGGCTGGGGCATGGCCGTGGGAGGTCGTGCCCGCGTCTTGCGTCCCACGACCACCGAGCAGGTCCACGAGGCCTTGTCTCGTGCGAGTCGGAAAGGTCAGGCAATCGCGTTGCGCGGCGCCGGGTGCAGTTATGGCGACGCGAGCATGAACAGCGGCGGGTGCGTGCTCGACCTGACCGCCATGCGCCGGGTTCTCGCGTTTGATGCGGTGGACGGCATCGCCACCGTGCAGCCGGGGGTCACCATCCGTGACCTGTGGCGGCATGCGATCCGATTCGGATTCTGGCCGCCCGTCGTCCCGGGCACTGCTGCCGTCTCGGTCGGCGGAGCCGCGGCCATGAACATCCACGGCAAGAACAACTATGTCGTCGGCAGCTTCGGCGAGCACGTCATCGAGTTTACGTTCGTCGCGCCCTCCGGGGATGTGCTCGTGTGTGATCGAGAACGCAATGCCGACGTCTTTCACGCCGCCATTGCCGGCTTCGGCATGCTCGGCTGTATGACGGAGCTCAAGCTGCGACTCAAGCGTGTGCACTCAGGGCGGCTGCGAGTCACAGCCGTCCCGAATCACGATCTCGAGGGCGCGCTGCGGCTTCTCGAGGAGCTCCGCGGCGAAGCCGACTACCTCGTCGGATGGATCGACCTCCTCGCTCGTGGCAACGGAATCGGTCGCGGCCTGATGCACCGCGCCGACCAACTCGCCCCGGGCGAAGACCCGGAGGGCATCTGTTACCTAGAGCCTGATCTCCAGGATGTGCCCGACCGCTTGTTCGGAGTCATCCCGAAGGGGTGGCTCTGGCCCGGCATGTGGCTCGCGCAAAACACCGGCAGCGTGCCGATCGTGAATGCCTTGAAGTACCGCGCCGGACTCTCGGAGGCACGTGACTCGCCGTACCTGCAGAGTCACGGGGCGTTCCACTTCTTGCTCGACTACGTGCCGCGTTGGCACTGGATGTGTAGGCCCGGCGGGTTGATCCAATTCCAGCCGTTCGTGCCGAAGGCCGAGGGCGAGCGGGTACTGCGCGCTCTGATCGAGAAGTGTCAAGCGGCCGACCAAAAGCCGTACCTCGGCGTACTGAAGCGGCACCGGCCAGATCCCTTTTTAATGACGCACGCCGTCGACGGGTACTCGTTGGCCATGGACTTCGGCGTCCGTCGCAACGACAGCAAGCGAGCCTCCCTGTGGCGACTCTGCCACGACATGGCAGAGCTCGTGCTCGACGCGGGAGGCCGGTTCTACTATGCGAAGGACGCTGTCCTGCTCGCTTCGTCCTTCTCACGCATTCACGGCGAGGAAGCCGTGTCCACCTTTCGGACTCTCAAGCAGCGATTCGATCCCGCCGGAATTCTGCAGTCCGACCTCTCGCGGCGCATAGGCGTGACCTGAGTCGCCGTCACTCGAGGGCGCCGCCCTTTCTGCAACGCGCCCCCGCCACTCCTATCGCAGTTCCCGCGCACTCAGTCTCGTTGTCGATCCCACGTCTCGTCAGTCAATCCATTGCCGACGAGGCGGTTAACCGTCACGTCGCCCTCTCACCTTTCTCGGGCCGAGGCCGTTGCTGATTTTCACCACGGGCTGGTAAGGCCGCCGTCCGGCTTTGAGCGCGCTATACTTGCACTCCGCAGTCGCAAATCGTCCCCATCGTCCAGAGGCCTAGGATATAGCCCTTTCAAGGCTAAGACACGGGTTCGAATCCCGTTGGGGACGCCATTCTACTTGTTCCATGCATTCCCAAGAACACCGGCTGCAGGCTCGGCCGCGCTGATTGTTCACCATGTGCGCAAGAGCGACGGCCAGATTCGGGACAGCTCCGATATCGCCGCCGCGGCCGACATGCTGGTCGAACTCGACGCCGGCAAACGGAGCGGCGCGGCGCCAGACCCGGACGTAATGCGGCGCCGGCTGACATACCGCGGCCGATGGGACGAATCGACACGCTGGCTCGACTTCAACACGGCGACCGGGCGCTACACCGCGGCGGATGAACCGGCCGACCCGCAAGGCACCGGCATGATGCCGGGGACGGCCGAAAGCCGCCTGGACGTGGCGGTTACCAAGTACCTCATGCAGCACGAACACGACGGCACCAGCGTGCGGCAGGTGGCGCGGGCCTTGAGTCGGCGCGACGCGGCCGTCAGAGGCAGCTTGAAACGAGTGGCCGATCGAGGGACGGACGAGCGTTGGCGGCCATCCCGAGGGGGTCGTCCCGAAACCCCCGACCCTTATAGTGTTGGGACGACCGGGACGCCCCTTGTCCCGAAAGGCTGTCCGACCCCCGTCCCTGTTGACGGGATGACCCCGGACGCCCCCGTCCCGAAACCCCCAACCCTATAGGGGACGACCCCCGTCCGGGACAACCCGAAGCGGACGCACATGGAGCCGTGGCGCGAGTGGCCCAACGCCATCCTGACGGCCGAACGCCTGTGCGAACGAATGGCTGGAAGCCACCGTTCTCGCCGGCGTTCTTCACGAACCCGCCAACAAGCTATACCAAGCAGCGACGACGCTGGCCACTGTAGTCATTGCACCCACAATGGCGGCCCCTGTGATGATTCGAGCCAGGATCGTCTCCTCCCTTCCCAGGCTGAGGCCCTCAGTTCTAACAGTTAAAGCGCTTTTCATGACCGTGTGGCGACCGAGTACCCGCAGTGCCGAAAATAGTTGCGGCATGCGTCAGGGCTGAAGTGCTCGAGACAGGTACCGAGGAACGGCCAGAGCGTCTCGGTGCTGCGACAGCGAGCGGTGCGAACGAGGGCCGTGAGCTTCGCGAAGCAGCGCTCGATGGGATTGAGGTCCGGGCGCTGTAGAGTGGCAAGTACCAGAGTGTGGCCCCGGCGGCCTGGAGGGCCTGCTGGATGCCGGCGACCTTGTGGGCCCCGAGGTGGTCGGCGATGACGATGTCGCCGGGGTGCAGGGTCGGCACCAAGATCTGGTCGATGTAGGCGCGGAAGCTCTCGCCATCGATCGCGCCGTCGAAGACCCCCGGTGCGGTCAGCCCCGTGACCCGCCACGCGGCGAGCAACGTGCTGGTCTGCCAGCGCCCGCCGGGGGCGTGGTCGTGGACGCGCGCGCCACGCGGTGCCCGGCCGTACCGCCGACGCAGCTTGGTGGTGCTACCGGGTTCGTCCAGCAACACGAGGTGGGCGACATCCCCGGTCGGCGCCGCCGCGTGCCACGCGACCCGCGCGGCCGCGACGTCAGGCCGATCGTGTTCGGACGGGCGGACCGTTTGTTTTAACGGTCAGGCCAAGGGCCCGTACGGCGCGACCTAGGCACACTTCCGAGATTCCCAACAACCACGTCCACGGCGCCATCCCTGTTGATATCGCCGAGGGCGAGTCCCCGGCTAGTTGCCAGGTCTGTGGCAACCCCACCCGCTGCATGGCCAACGTTTCGAAAGCGGCCCTCGCCGTCATTCTCGTAGATCAGATTCGGCTCCGCGTAGTACCGCCAGAAGTCATCGACCGACCGGTCGGATGCCCTTGACGCTCTGGTGACGCCACCATTAACCACCACCAGATCGGAATCGCCATCATTGTCGTAATCGAAGAAGCCACAGCCAAAACCCGTGTACGGCAAGTCCGGACCGACGAGTCCGGCGACAGACGACTGGTCAAGGAACACACCATGTTCATTTGCCATGTAGAGTGTGTTGGATTCGTTTCGCAGATGGGTGATGAAGAGATCAGACTTCCCGTCTTCGTTGACGTCGCCCAACGCCACTCCCATGCTGCCCTCAGGATTGCCGAATAGATTAAAGGCCACACCGCGCATTGCCGCCTCGTCAACGAACGTGCCGTTTCGTTGATTGACCCAGAGGTTCTTCGCCTCGCCGTCGTTCGCAACGAATATGTCGGGCCAGCCGTCATCGGTGAAGTCGACGGCGACCACACCGAGCCCGGGCTTCGCGTCGACAATGCCTGACGCGGAGGTCACGTCGGTAAAAGTACCGTCCCCGTCGTTGCGGTAGAGGGTGTCGCGTGCGAACGGGTACGCTGAAGGACCACAGTAGTCACGGGACAGGTTGACACCTTGGCACACAACTGTCGGGTCGTAGAGTACGTAGTGCGCCACGTACAGATCCAAGTCGCCGTCCAAGTCGTAGTCAGTGAACGCCGCAGCCACACTCCAACGAGCCCCCGCTATTCCGGCCGGTTCTGTTGCGTTTGTGAAGGTTCCGTTTCCGTTGTTGAGGTAGAGCGCATCGGCGCCGACGTTGGTCATATAGACGTCAAGATCTCCGTCGCTGTCCGTATCTCCAACAGCAAAGCCCTGGCCGTAGCCACGGTCGTCCAGTCCAGAACGAGAGGAGTGGTCAGCGAACGTCCCATCGCCCTTCTGGAAGTACACTCGGTTGGGCACCGCCACTGCGGGCTCGCCCGGTGATGGAGATCGGGCCTGGAGCAGGTCGAGGTCACCGTCATTGTCAAGGTCCGCTAACGCAACACCACCGCCCATGATTTCAGGAATCTGATAGGTGCCGGCGGACCAACGCTCCAACGTCCCTGCCTCGCCGAGCAACCGGGAGGTAACGTCGGCAAAAAGCGGTGGTCTCTGCTGACTGACTCGGGGCTGTTCGGATGACTCTCGCCGAGGATTGTCCGTGCAACACGCGGCGGCGGTGAACAAGGCGAGGGATATGCCAAGGCACCATGGAGCAATCGTGAGATTCATTTTTGGGCGGCAACTAGTCAGGGCGAACCAATTCAATCGCTGTACCGTCGCCACCCGCCTCTCCCTTGGGGGTCTGGTATTACCGAGGCCCTCCGAACATCAGCCTGACCTCCAAGACCGCGAACGAAAGGCTGCAGCGTGGATGACTTGTGAGCCGTCCCTTTCCTGAACCGGAGAGATTGAGTGTAAACCCGAACCCCTGCTTCCGGTACCACTCTTGCACAGTTTGTCTCGGGCGTATGGTGATGATGTGTTCATTCGTAACCGAGGCTTTGATGTTTGGCCTCCCGACAATTCAGAGGTGCCGGACATGAGGAAAGTGACACTAGTCGTGTGTATCTTCGCCATCACTCTGCTTGTGGCCCCGGCGGCGATGGCTATTCCTATTTCCTGGACGGATTGGATGTCGTCATCGACGAACTCCGCCGAAGGCTCGTTAATGGTGGGTGCCACGACCGTAGATGTATCCTACGCGGGCACCGGCGCTGGACACGCTTTCGTGACGACGGGCGCGGGTACCAATTACTGGACAGAGGGCGTACTAGCGCCGTATACCGGTGGAATCGTGGACAACGCTCCACCGCCTTCCGACATAGTCGCGCTTTACTTTGGTGGGACCGTCACCATCTCTTTTAGCGAGACCGTGTCGGACCCTTACCTCGCGCTCGTGAGTTGGAACGGCAACGCGGTTGAATTCGGCACACCGATTGACTTCATCAGCTCCGGGACAGGCTTCTGGGGCACAGGGACGTTCGTTCCAAACGGCGGCGGAACCGGCTTCTCCGGCAGCGGCGAACTGCATGGCGTCATCCGTGTGACCTGCCCCCCGTGGTTGTGCCAGTTCTTATGAGAGAGCTGGACTCATTTCTAAGCTCCCAAGCGCGACCGGCATGATGGCATCCGGGGCCGGTGGGCGGTAGCCCAGCGCACTGTGTGGCCGCACCGTGTTGTACTGCCTTCGCCATCGTTCGATCAAGATCTGGGCTTCTGTCAACGTGTAGAAGATCTCACGGTCGAGGAGCTCATCCCGCAACTTGCCATTGAACGATTCGACGTACCCGTTCTCCCATGGGCTGCCCGGCTCGATGAACAACGTTTGCACCTGCAGGGCCTCGAGCCAGCGCCGGATGAGCTCCGCCGTGAACTCCGGGCCATTGTCGGAGCGGATGTGGGCCGGGACGCCATGCGTCACGAACAACTCCGCCAACGTCTCCAACACATCGATCGATCGCAACCCCCGGGCGACCATGATCGCCAGGCACTCCCGCGAATACTCCTCGACGATGGTGAGGAGCTTCAGCGGCCGGCCGTCCTGCGTGCGATCCGCCACGAAGTCATACGCCCAGACGTGGTGCCGATACGCGGGGCGTCGGCGAATGCACGAGCCATCCGCCAGCCACAGCCGGCCCCGTTTCGGCTGTTTCTGCGGCACTTTGAGCCCTTCACGCCGCCAGAGTCGCTCGATTCGTTTGTGATTCACCGTCCAACACGCCGACCCCTCGCCGATGGTCACCGTGGCCGTCATGTCCGTTCCCCACATCGCATCGGGGGCCTCCGTGGTGATCGTGCCGTCGTGTGCCTTCGGGCCGTGCGCGTGGCCCACGCGGTGCGGGGCCTGGAGGTCGTGCTCCCGCATTAACCGCCGCACCCGCTCCTTCGAGGTGCGGATCCCCGCGACCCGCAGCTTCGCCCAGGCTTTGCGGTACCCTTCGCCATGAAACGGCGAGGTTTCAAGCACCCGGCGGATGTGGCCGACTAGCACCGCGTCCGGGGCGGCACCGACCGGCCCGCGGCGACACCGCCGCGGGCGTGACTTCGTCGCGTGACGCCGCGCGTAGACGCTGGACCGCGCCTGTTCCCAGACGCGGCAGATCCGCTGCACGCCGTACGCCCGACGCGTGGAGATCGAATGGGCGCCACTCATCGCGTCGACCTCCGCCGGGCCAAATGGGAGCCGGCCTCCAGTTGGTCCACCTTCGCGTACAGCAACTCGGTCTCCATCAGCAGCTCGCCGATCTTGGCCTGCAGCCGACGGTGGTCGTCGTCCCGGGCATCCGGCGCGCGGCTCTTCAGCCCCGCCTGGCCCGCGGCCAGAAACTGGGCACGCCAGTGCGAGGCCCGCGCCGCCGTGATCCCCAATTCCCGCGACACCGACTCGAGATCCTCCCCGCGCAGCAGACGCAGCACCGTCTCGCGCTTGCGCCCGGCCGAAAACCGACCCCCACCGCCGCGCCCGGTGGCCGCTCCGGTCGCCCTACGGGCTCCCACCGCCGCCGATTCCTGATCGTGCTTCCCCATCTCGACACTCCTCCTGCGAGCACTCTCTCGCAATCAAGTGTCCAAGAAAACCCTGGGGCGCTGGAATGGTGCCATTCGGTCGGGCCTTCCTTGGCGGATTGAACTCGGGGCTCGGCTGGTTCGTCCCGCGATCGACGATCATGGAAACCCCGATTATCCCCACGGTTCTGTCGCTCACGACCGAGTCCCTGACCGTCTTGACGTTTCTCCTTCCGGTGCTCTTCGTCGCGGACAGACTCTTCCGCCGGCGAGCGCCCATACCGCTGATCGCACTCTCTCTCCTGCTGTCGAATGGCGTCTGGTGGGTCGTGCTCGGTTACGTCGATGCCTTTGTGTGGGCCACGATTTTCCACGGCCTCCAGTATCTGGGGATTTCGACTATCTTCCACGTCAAGGACCGACGCGAAGATCCCAACAACCGCAGAAGTCCTCTCTACCATGTGCTCTGGTTCTATGGGGTGTCTCTAACGCTCGGTTACGGCCTGTTCTATTGCTGGCCACAGGCCTTCGTGTTGGCCGGTTTCGGGCTGGCGGAAAGCATGCTGCTGGTGATTGCGGTCGTTAACATCCACCATTTCATTGTCGACCAGTACATCTGGCGGCTCGGTCGCGATCCACAGAACTACCGGCATCTCGAGGCCCGGTCGCAACCCCTCGTCGCGACCCACACATAGCGGGAGTCGTCCCTTCGCGACCTTCCGGCTAAGGAGCCGCTTGCACCTCCCCCGACTTCTAGGGCAGCGGATTGTCTTCGGCGGGACCGGAGCCGTGTCGGTCGGAGCGCCCCCGGCGTTCCTGGCGCACCCAGCTGCTTTTCCCGCCCTGTCGTCTTCAGGGCGCTGAGCGCAAACATCCTACAGCCAGATCTTCCCCTCCTGACCCCAGCGCCCGGTCCTCCTCAGTGTGCGAGTGTGGGATAGGCGCAAACGCTTCTCAGTCTGCTATGTTTGCGCCCATACATGTCGGTGGCGCCGAGTGCGTTTCGCGTCGCGGTCTTGTGGGTGCTCTTGGCTGTGATTACCTGCGGGATTCTGCTCGTTGGCCTGGCCCCCCGAGGGTTCGAGTTCCGCAACGGCGCGGAGTGGTCAGACCAAGGCCCGGGAATCGGATTCACTGAGCCGGGCCTGGCATATACCAAGCTGTTTAGTTCCCAGTCCTGGGATCAACCTTCCCAACCTGAACTCACGCTCGAGCTCGTGCTGCGTCCCAACGAAGACGCAGACGCCGGCTTCCGATTCATTGCCGTCGTTCACAGCGGCAACGACCAGTCGCAACTGCTGGTCGCCCAGTTCCGTCAGACCATCATCGTCATGAACGGTGACGACTACGACTACAGCCGAAGGGCGCCAAGGCTCGCGGCTCGGCTAACGACCCAAGCGGGCGAACCCTTCTTCTTGGCCGCCACGTCACACGAGCAAGGCAGCACGCTATACATAAACGGACATCCAGTCGATTCAAACGCTGATCAAACACTGCGACTCCCGACAGACAGCGAACCTGGGCGACTCGTGCTTGGGAACAGTGTGTATGGCGACAGTCCCTGGCTTGGAGAAGTCCGGGGCTTCGCGCTCCATCGCGTGGCGTTGGACGAGGAAACGATTCGGCGTCACCACGATCTTTGGATGGGTGATGTGGCACCCGCAGGCGTCGGGCTCGCACCTGCTGAGATCTTCTATCACTTCTCTGGGGGCACCGGACGAACGGCCGTGGATGAGTCCTTGAACGGGATCGACCTACTTTTCCCTCGCGACACAGCGTTCGTCGCGCCCAAGTTTTTTGCCGGCGGCACCGCTGCGCTGACCCTGGATAACACGGCGGACGTGGTGCTCAACCTGGTTGGGTTTGTCCCCCTGGGGTTCGTCCTTTTCGCGCTCTTGAGAACACGGACTCGAATGGCTCATTCGGCCGCATTCGCGACCGCGTGCGTAATCGGGTTGACCCTCAGTTTCGGCGTTGAGCTTGCCCAGGCGTGGATCCCGTCGCGAAGCTCGAGTTACCTCGACCTTCTGTTGAACGTTGCTGGAACGGGAGTTGGCGCGGCGGTGTACACGCCGCTATCGCGCGCGTGGCAGCGCGCTGCGACTCGATCGAGCAGAACCTCAACAGGGCTATAGCCGCACCGGTGCGCGGGTCATCACCGCGACAGAAACCGCTGCACGCGCTTCCCTTCGAGCGTCTCCCCGACGTAGATGTGGCCGCTGCGGTCAACGGCGATACTGTGCGCAGCGGTGAACCCCCCGGCGTTGTGGCCGCCAAAGCCGAAGGTACCGACGATCGAGAGGTCGGCGCGCGAGAAGATCCAGACCCGTTGGTTCATGCCGTCGATGTTGTACATGTACTGCTGCTCGGCATCCGGAGAGAAGTCGACATCGAACGCTGACCCGAAGTTCAGCGTCCGCTCGGCAAAGACAACCTCATCAACATAGGTACCGTCCATCTGGAACACTTGAATCCGGTTGTTCACTCGGTCGCACACGTAGAGCAGCCCGTCGTCCGCCAACGTCGCGCAGTGCACGGGCCGACCGAACTGCTGGGATAACGGTGCGTCCGGATCGTACGTGTACGGGTCATCGATCGGCACATTGCCGTACCCGCCCCAGTGCCGCTTGTACTCACCCGTGTCGGCGTCGAACACGGCAACCCGGCGGTTCCCGTAACCATCGGCAATGATGACTTCGTTCGTGTCAGGATCGACGTCGATCTCGGCCGGTTTCGCGAAATTCTCGAGGTCGTTGCTTCCTTCGGTCTGTCCTTTGGTTCCGATCTGCAACAAGAACGTGCCGTCCTTTGTGAACTTCAGGATGTGCGTGTCGGGTCCGCCGTTCGAGCCAATCCAGACGTTGTCCATGTGATCGATGAAGATGCCGTGCTCCGAATCGGGCCACTCGTATCCCTCGCCGGCCCCACCCCACGCCTGAACGACGTCGCCCTCTTGGTTGAACTCGATGACCGGCGGCGCGGCCCGACAGCACTCGGCCTCGGGAGGATCAAGCACCGCTCCCATTTCGCCCTGCGTGAGGCTCAGCGGGCGGTGGACAATCCAGATGTGGTCATTCGAGTCAACGGCAACGCCGACGACGTTCCCGAGAATCCAATTGTCGGGAAGGGGCTTCGGCCAGGTGGGATCGAACTCGAAGGTCGTGCCGTCGCCGCCTCCGGCCATCGATTCCATGGCCTCCTCGGCGCTTTCGTTGGTGACCGCCGCTCCGCAGGCAAGAGCCACAATCCCGAGCAGCAGCACTGCAACACCAAGTAGTTGACTACGTCTCATCAACGTCCTCGCTTTCCGCACATCAGAATTCACCGAATCCGCGCCCAACTGGCCAGAGTCTATGCTGGAATCAACCGGGGTTCCATCAGAAACCGCCGAGATCGAGTCGGTGTTCTGAGAGGAATCCCAGCGGGCTACTCGACGACGACAAACCGCTTGAGTCGAGCGACCTCGTCATCGTCGACGTACTTCCCGATCTCACGCTCGAACTGGCCGATGGCGCGGTAGGGTCGGTACTCCTTGAACTCGTGTAAGAGACGGGGGCCGACGCCCGGAATACTCAGGATCGTCTCGTCATTCGCCGTATTGAGGTCGACGGGCACGAAGACAAACTGCTCGAACCGGGAAACTTCGTCGTCGTCGACGTACTTGCCGATCTCGCGTCGGAACTGCGCAAGCGCTCGATACGGGCGGTACTCCTCGAACTCATGCGCCATGCGATCGCCCACGCCAGGCACCAGAAGGATCTCTTCCCTGGAGGCCGTGTTCAAATCGATCGGGACAAAGAGATGCGCGTAGAGCTCGGATCGCTGGTCCGCACTGAGCGAACCGGCGAGCAACGCCTCGAGATCGGTCATGCGCAGAAACGGACGACGCGCCGTAAGCTCATCCACGATCGCGTCGGTCAGATGCGGCAGCCCGCTCAGCTCGTCGGCAGTTGCCAGATTCGCGTTCAGCACGTCACCGGAATCACCAACCTGTGCGCGTGAGCCCGTCCCCAGCCCCAACGCCGCGGCCACTACCAGCATCACCAATCCGACCGCTCTCACTCGTTCACGCATGCTCACTCCCTCGAACTCAGATCAGGATGCCGGAACGTGTAGGCCAACCCCAGCAACCCGAGCTCTAGCATGACGCCCGGCGCCAGGGTCGGCGTCGCGCCGGTCAACGATTCCAGAAAGAGCTCGAACCCTACCATGGACGGATACATTTCCAGCTCGAACTCAACGTTGCCCTTGTAGTGTAGCCAGAGTCCCACGGCCCCGCTCAACGCGAACATGGCCATGGTTCCCTGAAACCACCGGAGAGACACGGCCCGCCGGTCCACCACGCGCCAGCCAAGCACTCCGAGGCTGAGCGCCATCAGCAGGAGCGGAGACATTTGCCACAGGTCCTCGGTGTGGCCGAGCAACACGAGCTCCAGGCCGGTGCCGACAACGCCGACCAAAAAGAGGATCAAAAGGAAGCGGCGCAGCGTCCCCAGCGTAGTATGCGCCATCTCGTGACTAATACTCAGGAGGCACCTAGCGCGCCGGGAAGCGCGCGATCCGGTTCGAGCCGACCACGCTGCCGAGCCAGATCTCGTCTCCAACCTGCAGAGCGACCGTGCCGAACAAGAAGTGCTCATTCGACGGGTAACGAATGATCTCCTCCGCGGTTAGCCTTTCAGGGTCGACCCTCGCGGCATGGGACGTCACGCCATCGCACTGGCGCTCACCCCAACACCGGGCAAACGAATCAGCGTCTTCAGCAAGATGGCCTGCAGCAAGCAATGACCCGTCGGGTGACCAGCGTATGTTGTCCACGTTGAAGCTGAGTTCGACCGAGTCCATTTGCACCGGCGTCTGCCCGCGTGATAGCCGAATGACGGACTTGGAGTCATATCCGCCGATGTAGAACCACCGGCCGTCGGGCGACACCACGAGTCCATTTGGAACACCGGTGTCACTGCCCGGCACCTCGGTCCAGCCGGTACCCACCTGCCACTCCCACAGCTCGCCCTTGGGACGCTTGAAGTGCGTCGCGGCGAGACCGCCACCGGGAAGCGCGGTCACCGAGTTGAAGGCGACACCCTCAGGCGCTTCGACGCAGCCCATCCAGGCAACGGACGGGTCCGCACCCCGGATGTCAAGGTCGAACACCTCAATCGACTCCCGGGCCCCGTGCCGGACAACGTAGAGCGTGTGGCGGCCGCCCTGCCCCGGCCGAATGCTCAGACCATGAGGGCGGAACGCGTCGATCCGTGGGTCCGTACAGCCGGCGAAGTCCTCGTCTGGCCGGGATTGAATCGTGTCGGTCGGAAAAAGCACCGTGGTCCGGTGCTCGCTGGCGTGGGTCGCATACAGATATCCGTCGTCCTCCATGCCGGCCGAAATGACCCATGGCTCGTCCGGGACCGCCACCAAGTCCTCTGGACTGACCGGCCCACAGACGAACTCGACCCCCTCAAAGGGCTCGCATTGCGCGTGACTCGAGAGGGCCACTCCCAGGAGGCACAACGTTGCCAACGCCACTCGGCAGAGAGAGAAGAACGAGCCAGACGTCCGAAGCCTCATGACACCTCCAAAACGCGCCCTCATATCGTCGTACGGCTTCCCGGAGTCTGCAACAAGAAAGTGAAGTTGGCCCCGGCAGCCGGACGGGCTACATTGAATCACACTATGGGACCCGGTCAGCCTCGCGACCCGGCCAGTTCGCCGCTATCAGAATGGGCCAGCCGCGCCCGGTCGCAATGGCGCTACACCGGACGAGAACGTCCTCCGTTCGCGGTCACACCTAAGAAGGACCAAGAATCGGTTTGGGACTACCCACGCCCGCCCCGCATCGACGCCGAGCACCGTGAGGTAGTGGTTCGGATCGCTGACACCGAGATCGCACGCTCCGGTCGGGGCCTGCGCGTCCTCGAGACCGCCAGCCCGCCGACAGTCTATTTCCCCGCCGATGACGTCCGGGTCGAACTCCTGACCGCAAGCCCTGGGCGTTCACGCTGTGAATGGAAGGGCGAAGCGCAGTACTGGAAAGCTCGGCTCTTCGAGGCCAGCGCCGATCCGATCGCCTGGTCGTACCCCGAACCCTTTCCAGGGTTCGAACAAATTCGCGACTGGTTCTCCTTCTACCCGTCACGGCTCGAGTGCTACGTGGACGGGACTCGAGTACTTCCGCAGCCAGGACGATTCTACGGTGGCTGGATCACACCCGAAGTCGTCGGACCGTTCAAGGGCGAAGCCGGATCGGAAACGTGGTAGGACTCTATCCTGCGCGCTCCTCTCCCTCGTCGATCCGCGTCACCCGAGCATGCTGCTCGAGACGCATCTTCATCTCCTCGAGATTCGGATCGGGGGGCGCCGCCAGACGCGCGGACCACAAGACCGCGACGACACCGAAGACGAGTGCCACCAGTCCTAGTGCGATGAGGAGATTCACCCCCTGCGCTCGCACCGGCGCAAAGAGCGTGCGCTCGGACTCCGACACGGCCACAAGCCACGGGAGCTCAGGAAAGCTCCGAGCGATCTGGCTTGACGCGAGCGCCACCAATTCTGGCTGTCCGTCGGCGCTTGTTGCCCTGAAATAGGTCTTGAATTCTGCATCGCCGGGCTGCACTCCCTGAAGATGATCGCGAAGAAGGGCCGCTGCGAAGTACTCCGTGTCGGGATCAACCGACTGGCGGGTGAAGACGACCGACCCGTTGGTCCGAACCAACGCCGGCGTTCCGGTGCCCTCGCTGCGCACGCCGGTCACGGCCGCGAAGAGTTCGCGCGTATCGATGACCGCCTTGAGCACGCCGGTCACACCGCCCTCTTGATCCTCGATCGGAGCCGCAACCTCGATCGCGAAGACGTCCACGCTCTCATCCCAGGCGACGTCGGTGACGCTCACCTGCCCCCGATTAACCACCTCCAGCCACCAGAACTCGTCCCCCTGATAGTAGTCGCTCGTAACGCCAGAAGCTGCGACGAGCCGCCCGTGTAGATCGGCCATCAACAGCTCTCGATAGATCGGATCGGTGGTCACCACCTCGTGCAGAAAACGTGACGTCGGGCTATCGAGTAAGACCGCGGCGTCGGGAGGGAGTCCGACATGGCGCCGCCAGTTTCGGTCAATCTCAGCCACGCCATCCGAGTCGAGTTCGATTGCCGATCCAGCCTCCGACGCCTCGCGGACAAGCGGAGTCTTCGCGAGGGTCGAGACATCAATGATTCGGCGAAACACAAAGGCATCAACCGCAGCCGCCGTCTGCGCTGCCATCCGGCCCAACAACTCGCCGTATGAATCTCTCAGCTGGTTCTGCCCGATGCCGAGAGCGATGCCACCAGCGACGACGGACACCGGAAGTGCCACCACGAGAATCACGGCCAGAACCCGGTAGTTGACTCGAGCGATGCGTGCTGCGGTCATGGGTCTCCCCTTTCACGGAGCCGTTGGTGTCGGAAGTGCACGATCATGCCGTCCATGAACCCCACAGTAGGCTCCTCAACGGGACGGGGCAACTAGGAAAGATCCCAGCTCCCCGGACACACCAGGGTGTATAGTGATTGCGTATGGTCCGCTCAAAAATGAGCCTTCTTTCGGCCTCTGGACCGTCGGCAATGCGCCCGGCAGTGATCTGGGCCTGGGCACTGGCTTTCGTGTGCGGAGCCGGCCTGGTTGCCGCCGAGTCTGACTTCCAGCTTGTGCAGGCAGCGAAGGACCAAGACTGGGAGGTCGTCCATACGCTTCTCGACGAGGGCGCCGACGCGAATCTCCCTCAGGCTGACGGGGCAACCGCCCTTCACTGGGCGGCGTTCTGGAACGATCTCGAGACGCTCGACCGGCTGATCGACGCCGGAGCCGACGTCAACGCCGAGAACGACTACGGTGCGACGCCGCTGTGGTGCGCTTGCGCGAACCGGCATCCACCAATCGTGGCGCGGCTGCTTGAGGCCAACGCAGATCCCAACGTTGGGCTGCGGGCTGGCGAGAGCGTCCTGATGCGTTGCGTCCACACCGGTGAGGTCTCGGCCGTGCGGGCCCTGCTCGAGCATGGCGCTGACGTCAACTACCGAGAGCCCTCGAAGGGACAGACCGCGGTGATGCGGGCCGCCACGAACGCCCATCCGGAGGTCACCCGCGCGCTGCTCGAGTACGGCGCCGCCGTCGATGCCCACACGGCAACCATACGGCAGCTACATGGCACCGGCATGCTTAGCACGACAAGCCCTGCAGGTGCTGAGTTCTTCGACATGGGCGGTTTCACGCCCCTGCTGTTTGCCGCCCGGAGCGGCGACCGCGAGTCGGCGACGCTCCTGCTCGACGCCGGCGCCAATCCCCACGGGATCGCCGCCGACGGAAACGGCGCGCTCGTGGTCGCGATCATGAGCGGGCATGGCCGGTTCGCCGAGTTCCTGCTCGACCAGGGCGCCGATCCAGACGCGGACGCCGCAGGGTATGGTCCGTTGCATGCGGCAGTCCTGCGGTCGGATCCTGCGCTGGTACGCGAACTGCTGGCGCGCGGGGCGAACGTCGACCTCGCGCTCGTCAGAGGCTCGCCGATTCGGCGTTACACGTACGACTACGTGTTCACCCACAAAGAAAAGGGTGCGACGCCGTTCATGCTCGCTGCAAAGTACCTCGAGCCGGAAATCGCCGAGATTCTCAGTGCGGCGGGTGCCGACCCCCTGATCACCTTGGACGACGGGACGACCGCGCTCATGGCGGCGGTTGGTTTGGCTTCGGGCCGAGGCACAACCCGACGCAACCAGTTGCTCGCTCCCGAGCTTCTGGCCGCTCGTTGGAAGGACGAAGTCCGGGTGCTTGACAGCGTTCGCGCGGTCTTCGAGGCGGGCACTGGCGACCTGGTCAATCAGGGAAACAGAGCAGGCGACACGGCCCTGCACGGCGCCGCCAACTACGGGTACCAGACCGTGGTGGAGTTCTTGGTCGATCGCGGCGGCGACTTGGACATCGAGAACAAACGGGGCACAACGCCACGAGAAATCTTGGATCGTCGGGCGGCGAGCGCAGCGAACCCGTAGGAGGTCGAGGCATGTCGCGGTTGACACTGATCGGCGGCGGATTGGCAGCCGTGATAGCGGCAGGCGCCGGACAGCTTCACCTAGCAGCTCAACAGCCTACGAGGACCCAGGCAGCGTCAGGCGCGTCAGAAGTCCGGGCCTTGCTCGACGCCCACTGCATCGCGTGTCATAACGGGCGAGCCAAAACGGCCGGGCTGACTCTGGAATCCGAGTCGATCGACGTCGCGCGTGTTGGTGAGAGCCCAGCGACGTGGGAGAAGGTCGTTCGCAAGCTCAGCGCGAACGCTATGCCGCCCACTGGCAGACCTCGCCCCGATGCCGCTGCCTCCCACGCCGTCGTCTCATGGCTGGAAACCGAGCTCGACCGGGTCGCGCTGGTCAGTCCGGACCCGGGACGCCCCACGATCCATCGACTCAACCGAGTCGAGTACGCCAACGCCGTTCGTGACTTGTTCGGCCTTGAGGTGGACGTCAATGCCCTGCTGCCGGCCGACGACGAGCATCATGGGTTCGACAACATTGCAGACGTGCTGTCGGTCTCACCCACGCTCATCGAGCGGTATCTGTCTGCAGCGCAGCGCATCAGCAAGCTGGTGGTCGGCGACCTGAACCTTCGGCCCAAGGCTGAGACGTATTCGATTCCAGGAGCCCTCGACCAGAACGACACCGTGAGCATCGACCTGCCGTTCGGCTCGCGCGGTGGCACCGCCATCGAGCACAACTTCCCGGTCGACGGCGAGTACATCATTCGGCTGGACCTGCGGAAGCAGGAGTACAGCTACGTGCGCGGTTTGGGACAGCCGCATCAACTCGACATCAGAATCGACGGCGCACGTGTCGGCACCTTCACGGTCGGTCGGGAGTGGGAACCTGAACAACTGCCGCCTCAAGGCTACGCGGGCAAGTTTGATGAAGTGTATGACACGAGTTCGTTTCCCGAGTGGGAGGCGTACTCGCTCCACGCCCACGAGGGGCTAGAGGCTCGTGCAACGGTGACCGGCGGCCGGCATCTCGTCGGGATCTCGTTCGATCGTCGTTCGGCCGTGCCCGAGGGCGTTCTGACTCTGCCGCTCGATCGAGCGTCCTACGCGCACGGCCAGAACGAAATGCTGGACGGCAACCCCGCAGTCTCCGTTGTTCAGATCATCGGCCCGTATAACCCCTCAGGCGTCTCCGAGTTGCCGAGTCGCGAGCGTGTGTTCGTGTGCCGGCCAACCGCAGACGACGTTCGAGAGAGCGCACGAGCGCGCCGTTTGGTCCGTAGAAGGCAACTCGCGGCCGAACTCGGGATCCCACGCCGCCTCCAGAGCAACCCGCCGCGGAACGTCGAGGACGAATGTGCGCGGTCAATTCTTGGCGACCTGGCTCGCCGCGCGTATCGTCGCCCGACGACCGACGAAGATGTTGATGCCCTGATGCCGTTCTACGAAGACGGTCGCGATCAGGGAAGCCTGGAGAGCTTTGACGCCGGTATTCAGGCGGCGATCGAGCGGATCCTTGTGGATCCGGAGTTCCTGTTTCGGGTCGAGACCGACCCACCTGACGTCGCTTCCGCCACGGCGTATCGAATCAGCGACCTCGAACTCGCATCTCGCTTGTCGTTCTTCCTCTGGAGCAGCATTCCCGATGACGAGCTCCTCGACATCGCGACTCGCGGAGAGCTGCACGATCCGGACGTGCTGGATCGCCAAATCCGGCGCATGCTCAACGACCCGCGATCGCAGGCCTTGGTGGAGAACTTCGGCGCGCAGTGGCTGCAGCTTCGCAAGCTACGGAACGCCGCGCCCGACATCGTGACCTACACGGCCTTCGACGAGAACCTCCGTGACGCGATGTGGCTGGAGACGCAGCTGTTTCTCGAACACGAGCTCCGGGAGAATCGGCCCATCGTCAACCTCTTGCGCGCTGATTACACCTTCGCCAACGAACGGCTCGCAAAACACTACGGCATCCCCGATGTGTATGGGGTGCACTTCCGGCGCGTGGCCTATCCCAGTGACGCGCGGAGGGGGCTACTCGGCCACGCGAGCATCCTGACCGTGACGTCGTATGCCAATCGCACGTCGCCAGTGCTTCGGGGCGTGTGGCTCTTGGAGAACTTCTTGGGAACGCCCCCGTCACCGCCACCAGCCGATGTCCCGAGCCTTCCGAGCCGCGAGGATAGCGGCGCGGCCACGTCCGTCCGCGAGCAGATGCAACAACACCGAAGCAACCCGGTCTGCGCTTCCTGCCACAATACGATCGACCCGCTCGGGTTCGCCCTCGAAGAATTCGACGCGATCGGGCGGCGACGAGCGACGGTAGGAGGCGGTACGCCGTTCGACAGCGGCGTCCCGATCGATGCGTCCAGCACGTTGATGGACGGCACCGAGGTTCACGGTCTCACCGGATTGCAGAACGCGATCCTGAATCGTGAAGAACAGTTCGTGCACACCGTGACCGAAAAGCTGCTGACCTATGCGCTGGGTCGCACCTTGGAGCACTACGACATGCCGGTGGTCAGGCAAATTAGCCGCACCTCGCCGTCCGACGACCTCACGTGGTCGTCGCTCATCTCAGGAATCATCAAGAGCCGGCCGTTCCTTCTGCGGAGGTCAGAGTCATGATTGTTACCAAGAAAGCCATCCCTCGCCGTACAGTCCTACGAGGTGTCGGGGCCACGCTCGCGCTGCCCTTCCTCGACGGGATGGTGCCGGCACTAACGGCGCTCTCGAAAACCGCCGCCAAGGCGGTCCCTCGCTTGTGCGCGGTCTACGTGCCGAACGGAATCATGATGGAGTATTGGACTCCGGCAGCCGAAGGGCGGGTATTTGAGTTCACGCCGATACTGAAGCCGCTCGAGCCCTTCCACGATCACCTGCTCGTGCTAAGCGGTCTCGACAACACCGGGGCGATGTCTCGCTCCGGAGGGGCCGGTGGCCACGCAAGGGCAGCCGGTGCCTTCATGACGGGCATCGAGCCACTTCAGACGACAAGCAGCTCGAGCCTGGATCTCGGCGTCTCGATGGATCAGATTATCGCCAAGGCGATCGGCCAGGAGACGCCACTGCCGTCACTGGAGCTTGGGCTGGAAGGATCCGACACCGTGAACGGTGTCGGCACCTGCGATGTCGGGTTCAGCTGCGCCTATCAGAACACGATGGCGTGGAGCAGCCCATCCACACCACTGCCCTCGGAAGCGAACCCCCGCGTGGTGTTCGAACGATTGTTCGGCAACATCGACAGCACCGATCCTGAGGTGCGACGGGCCCGCCTGCGCCGACAGGGCAGCATCATTGACTCGGTCCTCGACAAAGTTCACGGCCTCGAAGGGCGACTCGGCAACCGCGACCGGGCGAAACTGGGCGAGTACCTGGAGTCGGTGCGCGAGATCGAACGGCGTATTCAGAATGCCGAGACGAACGGTCGCGAGCTGCCGGTGGTCGAGTCGCCGACCGGCATTCCGGTGAGCTACGACGAGCACGCCAAGTTGCTGTTCGACATGCAGACGCTCGCGTTTCAGACTGACACGACGCGCGTCATCACGTTCCAGATCGGAAGAGAACAAAGTGGTGCGACCTACCCGCAAATCGGCGTCTCCGATTCGCATCACCCAATCTCCCATCACGGCGGTGACGAGCGCAAGATCTCGAGCCTCGTGAAGATCAACACCTACCACGCCATGCTGTTTGGCTATTTCCTTGAACGGCTCAGGTCAACTGCTGATGGCGAGGGTACGCTTCTCGACAACGCCATGATCCTGTACGGCAGCTCGATCAGCGACAGCCACCGGCACGACATCAGAAACCTGCCGATCCTGGTGGCCGGCGGCGGCGGCGGGCGGATCCAAAGCGGGCGTCACGTCAAATACGCGGAGCGGACCCAGCGGCTGACCAACCTGCAGCTGACGATGATGAACGCCATGGGTGTGTCGACGGAGACGTTCGGCGACAGCACCGGGGAACGGCTCAACGAACTGTCGGAAGTGTCGAAAGCGTCTAGCGTTTAGAGAAAGCCGCCCGGCGTTTAGATGAAAGGCGCTCCGGCGGCAGACATCTCATAGCCGACCGCGGCCGGGTCATAGTGACGCAAACTGTGCCAAAGGGTGCAGGTTTTGCAGTTACGTGAACCCAGTCGGGCCGGCTTCACCTCCGCGTCGAGCAACTCCTCGACATGCAGCAACCCCAGCGGCACCAAGGACCGGATCAACTCCACCTTGGTGTCGACGTCCAGTTCGGCGTACTCCTTCCGGTCGATGACGTCGACCGGGCCCAACGTGCGAACCTTCTTGCGCTTCCTGACGGATCGTAGGACACTGCTCATCTCGGCTCCTTTCTCTCGTGGCGTGATGTTCGTCTTAGGCAACGTCATCAAACCACAGGGTTTGGAGCCGCTTCAATTCCCAACTAAGTTTCGCGCACCTTCAAGATTCGGCCTTGAGGGGCCGCCTGGCCCGCCACAGAGCCCGAGGCGCGTCGATCGGTCGTCGTTGCGAGCCTCATTCCCCGCGTGTTACGCCGCCATCAGGGCGTGCAGGCGCGTGGTGTTCAACGCCCGGCACACCAAGTCCCACTCGCCCTGCACCTTCGCCAGCCCCCGCAGGCTGAAGCGTCGGAATCCCAGCACGTGCGTGATCCAGCCGTTGGGAGCCTCCGACAGCCACTTGCGTTCTGCCTACGCCGCACGGCCCGCCGGCCTCGACAGCTTCTCGGCCATGCGACTCGTCGCGGGATACTTCTCCGGGTCGCGGGGCCTGGCCGCCTTCCCCTCCCGGCCCAAGGACACATACCCGTCGATGCCTCGCGTTTCCAGGTCCGCCAAGTCCCGCTCGTTGCTGTAGCCGGCGTCCGCCAGCACCGTCTCCGGCTGCTCGCCGACCGTCTCCGCCAGCGCGTCGAGCAGCGCCGGCACACCACCCTGGTCGCTCGCGTTCGCCGTCACCTCCGTCGCCACCACCAACTGGTGCGCACCATCGACCGCCACCTGCGCGTTGTAGCACTGCTGGAACCCGTCGTTGCTCGTCTTCATGATCCCGCTCTCCGGGTCCGTGAAGTTGCTCTGCGCCTTCGCGTCCGGCTCGCCATACGACCGCGTGTAGGGCGGCCCGCCCTTCGGGTTCCGGTCTTGGTCCGGCTGCCGACCGCGGGCGTCGTCCGCTGCCCGCTGCTGCGCCTCCAACCGCGACTTCGCCGCCCGGGTCGCCGCCAGACGGTCTTCCCGGCGGCGCAACTCCGCCGGCAACGCGTCGCCCCGCACGTCCGCCCCCAACCGCGCGTCCTCGGCCGCGTCGGCCGCGCCAGCCGCCGCCAGCCGCGCCTCAATCTCCCCCCGCAGCCGCCGCTCCTCCTTGGCCATCCGCCCGTAGCTCATCGCCTTCCGTTTGCTCGCGTTCGCCCGCACCTTCGTGCCGTCAATCGACAGCTTCCCGACGCGCGCCAGACCCCATGCCCGCGCCAGCCGACCCACCGCTACAAACAGCTCCTTGAAGTCCGACAAGTGCCGCCGCCGGAACTCGCACAGCGTCCGATGTTGCGGGAAGTTGCCCGCCCCCAGAACCCGGAACGCCCCGTCCTCTTCCAGCTTCCGCGCGATCCCGCGCGCCGAGAACACCCCCGTCGCATACGCATACAGCAGCACCTTCACCATCATCCGCGGTGCAGAGGGCGCGTTGCGCCGACCGTCCCCCGCATACGGCGCGTAGAACGCCGTCAAATCCACACCGTCCCCCAGGTCGCTGACGTGGTGCGCCAAGTGGCCCTCCGGCAACCACGCCCGCAGGTCCGCCGGCAACAGCAGCATCTGATCCGGTGCGTAGGGACGGAACGTCGTCGACATCAGGTCCTTTCCTCCTCGGCTCGCCTACAATTGTCGCACCGTTTCTGCGGCGCAGACTCCTAGGCGACGTCTCCGCAACTCTCGTTGACGCCAGCCCTAACGGGTTACGGCTCAGCCTGGAAGTCGCCACCCTCCCCCCCACGCTGCAGATTCGGATTCCGTCACTGGGCATGTCGTTCCGCGGAACGGTCGTGTAGCTGCGGCGCACGGCTGCGCTGCCAGCGAGATTCCTTTGTGGTGTCGAGGTGACGGGAGGGCCTGACGCCCCTGGATGGTCCTGCCAGCAACTGCTGAACTCCACCCGGCGGCCGTAACCCCCTTCCCGGTCGGCGTCTTCCGTTCCGCGGGTATGATGATCCGAACGCGGAGAGAACCATGAAGACAGCGCAAGAAATTGCAGACTTCACCGGCGGCGTCCTTCGGAGCAGCGGAACGACCGAAATCCAGACTGTTGGCAGTCTCGAGAACGCTCGGGTAGGCGCACTCGCCTACGCAGAGGAGCGCTATCTGGACGCCGTTCCAGCAACCGAGGCATCGTGTGTGCTCGTTCCCAGCGGCGATTTCCCGGGAAAGACCGTCATTGTCGTTGAGCAGCCTCGCGTCGCGTTCGCAAACGTCGCCGACTGGCTCTTTCCGCACGAGCCGCCCCTTGCAGGCATCCACTCAACGGCGATCGTCGCCGAAACCGCCGTCCTGGCCGATGATGTCGCGGTCGGCGCGTGGACGGTCATCGAGCATGGCGCTCAAATCGGCGCGGGAACGGTCATCTTCCCTGGGTGCTACGTGGGACGGAACTGCCAGCTTGGACGTGAGTGTACCGTCTATCCGCAGGTCGTCGTCTACCCTGACGTCGAGATTGGAGATCGGGTCATCTTGCACGCAGGCGTCGTGCTCGGCGCCGACGGGTTTGGCTTCGTGTTCGACGGCACCCGACAGCTGAAGGTGCCCCAGGTCGGCTGTCTGCACGTGGGCTCAGACGTCGAGGTCGGTGCCAACACCTGCATCGACCGTGGCGCCTTGGATAACACCATGGTCAGTGACGGCGCCAAGATCGATAACCTCTGCCAGATCGCCCACAACGTCCGCATTGGTGCTCACACGACGATTTCTTCTCAAACCGGGATCGCGGGAAGCTCGCGGATAGGCGATCAAGCGATCATCGGCGGCCAGGTCGGCGTTGCCGACTGCTGCCGCATTGACGATCACGCGATCGTGGGCGCGCAGTGCGGCGTCCCGAGCCGGAAACGCATTCCCAAGGGCGAGGTCTACTGGGGCACACCCGCGCGACCGCTGAAGGACGTCAAGGTTCAGCAGGCCCACCTCAGCCGCCTACCCAGAGTGACCGAGGAAGTAAAACGCCTTCGAGTGGAAGTCGACGAGCTGCGCGCTCGCCTCGACGCGCTACGGTAGCGGCTACCCGCGCGACCCAAGCACCTCGTCCACCGCATCGATGACCGACTCGACCGTGATGGCGTTGAGGCATGGCGGTCGCTCATCGGAACTCGGAGGCGACGGGCACTCTTCGAAGAACCGCTCCCGGCAAGGCGAGCATTCGAAGTTGGCCGTGACCGATACGTGCGGGGTGTCGCCCGGCCCGCGAGGCCCGGTCGACTCTGGGCTCATCGAGCCAAACACGCCGACGGTCGGCACGCCCAACGCTGCCGCTACATGCATCGGCCCGCTGTTGTTGCCCACGTAGAGACGACAGCGTTCGACGACCGCCACCAACTCCATCAGGCTCGCGCCCGAGAGGATTTGAATCGAGTCCTGCCCTGGCCAATCAGTGGGCAGCTCGAAGGGATGATGGTGGTGCACGATCACCGGCAGATCCGGATAGCGCGCGACCAACGTTTCGGCCAACTGCACGAACCGGTCCGCCGACCACGCGCGCGGACGCTTGGCGACCGCTGGGTTGACGAAGATCGGCTTCGCCTCAGCCGACAGACCCGCTTCGGACAGAAAGCGTTGGGCCCACGCGCGCTCCTCGGGCGCGCACACGAAGCGGCATGACCCGGCGGATGTGTCCGACGGCTTGGCGTCCAGCTCCGCGACGACGTCGCAGAAGGCATCGGTCTGATGGCCATCGCGCATCTGAACCACGCGGTTCAACAGCGCACCACGATGGTCGGTATCGTGTCCGATGCGAACCTTGATGCCGGCAAGCCAGACGGTCAGCGCCGCTTCAAACGACGGGGCAAGGACAACGGCGACATCGAACTCGCCCTGCCGAAGCTCACGGGTCGCGGCTAGTACCGACCGATACCGGTCAGGGCCATTCCGGGGAGCGGCGGCGACGATGCCATCGAGACCGTCGATTCGCCGGACGAGCTCGGCATGATCGGGCCGCGTCATCGTGACGATCTTGGCACTCGGGAGGGCGGCGCGAAGGGCTTGAAGTGCCGGCAACGCCATCATGATGTCGCCTAACCAGTTGGGCAGCCGCACCAGAATCTTGTGAGCCGTCACAATACGATCCCTTGTCGTGCGCGCGCCGAGTCGACGAGGCTCCGGGTCTCGAAGTGCTGCGGATTAGCGAGCACCTCAGCTGCCAACCCGACTTCGACAAGTCGACCGTCGGCCGTGACGCCAATGCGGTCCGCCATATGCTCGACCACCGCCATATCGTGCGAGATAAAGAGGTAGCTGAGGCCCATCCGATCCTGCAGGTCCTTCAAGAGGTTGAGAATCTGCGCCTGCACGGACACATCGAGCGCCGTCACTGGCTCGTCAGCCACGATGAACCGCGGGTTGGTCGCGATCGCTCGGGCGATGCCCACCCGCTGGCGCTGCCCGCCGCTAAACGCGGTCGGGCGCTCGTCTATCAGCTCAGGGCCGAGTCCCACGAGGTCGATGATCTCCCGCGCCCGATCGGCAACGTCCGACGGCTCTACAACGTGGTGGACCCGCAACGGCTCTTCCACGACCTGCCTCACGGTCAACCGGGGGTTCAGTGTGGCGTAGGGATCTTGAAACACCATCTGTAGATGTCGGCGAAAGCGCCGCAGCTCCCTAGGGGCCAGCGCCATCAGGTCCACCGGCTCATCTGGCTCCGCCCTGACGGTCACCCGGCCCGACGTTGGCTCAATCAGACGTAGGATCGATCGGCCTATCGTCGTCTTTCCCGACCCGGAGCGACCGACCAGACCGAAGGTCTCGCCCCGGAAGATGTCGAAACTTACGTCATGCGCCGCTGTACGCACCCCTCCCGTCGACGTAAACGAGTCAGACGTGTAAGTCTTCGAGAGCTGTTCGACGCGAATGAGCGGAGGCGAGGCTGTCTCTGTCACCTGCTCTGGATCTTGCGGGAAATCGCGTTTCCGCGCTAGTGTTCATTTCCTTTCCATTTCGATGGCAACCGTCCTCCAGCTCAGTGATGTTGACTTGGTGCGGGGCGACCGCTCCATCCTGAGCGGAATTGACTGGCGCGTCCAATCGGACGAGCGCTGGGTCGTGCTCGGGCCGAACGGATCGGGAAAAACGACGCTCTGTCGTCTCGCGAGCCTCTATCTCCACCCCTCTCGTGGCGAGATCGAGGTCTTGGGACACCAACTCGGGAAGGTGGACGTCCGCGAGCTTCGAAAGAAGGTGGGATTCACGAGCGCGGCACTGGCTAGTCTGCTGCGCCCCGGCCTCAAGGTTTCCGATGCTGTCGTAACGGGAAAGAACGCCGCGCTGGCGCCGTACTGGCACACCTACACAGACGCCGACTATGCCAAGGCCCTGACTCTGATCGAGCAATTCGGCTGCGGAAGCCTCAGCGAATCATTGTTCGGCGACCTGTCTTCAGGCGAACGTCAACGTGTGCTCCTCGCTCGGACGCTGATGCGTGACCCTCGGCTACTGCTGCTGGACGAACCAACAGCCGGACTCGACCTCGGCGGCCGAGAAGACCTCGTCGCCCGTCTCGCAGGCCTCGCCACCCGTCCCGCGGCGCCAGCGACGGTGTTGGTCACACACCACGTGGACGAGATCCCTCCGGGATTCACGCATGCCCTACTGCTTCGCAGCGGACAGATCCTTGGCGCTGGGTTGGTCGAGGAGGTGTTGACCCCGGAGCGTCTCTCAGACTGTTTCGGATTACGCCTCGAAGTCACGCGCCGGGATGGTCGTTGGTGGGCGTGGTCGTCCGGCCAGAGTGGATCGCTACGATCAGCTAGTCCCTTGTGTCTGAAAAAGCTTTAAGAAGTGTGCCGGGTGTGATGTATGGGGCGGCATGGCAAGAACAGGTCGGCCCAAGGCGAGATTGGAAGTCACCGCCGTGGAGCGAGGAGAACTTGAGCGGCTCGCCAGGCGCGCCAGAACGAATCGGCATGTGGCCTTGCGGGCGAGAGCGCGTCGGGCCGCAGGGTGGTCGCATACTGATAAACGAGTGGATACCCGATTAGTGGGTCATCGGGACCGTACGATCGCCGGCCGTACGCGCCGAACGTCGGCGGAATTCGGCCGATTTGAATATCCAACGGATAATCCACGATCGGCCTGATCCTCGCGTAGAGGGCGTACGGTCGAAAGGTGTCGAAGTTGTCTGTCTGGATCTCGCCGAGCACGCTCAAGTGCTCGTTGACGGTCGCACCGCCCGACAGACCGACCCGCAAGACCCTGAGCGCGTCGCGACCGTAGTCTGTTTCGTTGAAGTAACCGTCGTCATGAGACGACGAGAACGAACCCGCGACCTGACCGCTGAAAACCACCCGCCCGTCCGCGAGCTGAATCGGTTCTGTCGGTAAGACTTGCGCGCGGGCGACGCTAGTAGAGAACCAGGCGGCGTACAGGGCCAGGAGAAGAGATACCGCGAAGGGGCGATCGATCATGCGGGTGGCGGCGGGCAGGCTAATGTCCATTATAGTGGCGCTAGGCGCTCCCCAGCAGGTAGCGATTACGATGGCATTTAGCTCTTCCTTTTGGCGCTACACCGCGTTCCAGGTACCGGGGTGGATCTTCGCCACCGGCGGGGGCTGGCTGATTCACCGCTGGTTCGGTGTACCTCTCTGGCTTGCGCTCGGCGTCCTTGTCGTTTGGGTGATCAAGGACTACGCCCTCTACCCCTTTCTTCGAGGGGCGTACGAGATCGATCATCGCTGGCCGATCGAGCGGATGATCGGACACGTCGGGCGGTCGGTCGAGCCCCTCTCCCCCACCGGGTACGTGCGTGTGCGTGGTGAGCTTTGGCGTGCCAGGACCAATGATGGTGCCGAAACGATCGAGCCGGAAGAATCGGTCGAAGTCATCGGTGTCGACAGAACCACGTTAGTGGTGGCTCGGCCAGACTTGCCGTCGGCACCGTCTCTCGGAGATGATCCGGGGACCGTGGCCGCACCGCAATCATCCACGTCCGCGCCCCAAGCCGAGAACCAGTGAGTCCAGATGCGTGGTTGACGCTCGGCGTCGTCCTCACCGCCGTCGCGTTCATGGCGACGGAACGGGCGCCGGCTCCGTATGTCATCCTGACCGCGACGACCGTCCTGCTTCTGGCGGGCGTCATCACGACCCGTGAGGCGTTTGCAGGCTTCTCTAACCCAGCTCCGATCACCGTCGCCGCGCTGTACGTGCTTGCCTCAGCCGCCGACAAGACCGGGGCTCTCGACCGCCTACCTGGACTTCTGGGCTCAGAGAGGACCGGCCCCACAGGGCAGCTCTTTCGATTGCTCACGCCGACTGCGCTAGCGTCGTCGGTCCTCAACAACACGCCGATTGTGGCAATGCTCGCGCCGACCGTGTTGGCCTGGGCGCGACGGACCGGCCGGTCACCGTCCCGATTCCTCATGCCGGTCAGTTTTGCGGCTATCCTCGGTGGCCTACTGACGTTGGTCGGAACCTCCACCAACCTCGTCGTTTCGGGCCTACTGGAGGCGTCGGGGCACGAACCCATGGGCCTGTTCGAGATCGCCGGCGTCGGTCTCCCGGTGGCTCTTGTCGGGCTGGTGTATCTCACGGTTGCGAGCCCTCGATTGCTACCCGAACGCCGAGAGCCCGGCCACGACTTCGGAGCAGACGCAAGGGAGTTCACGGTCGAGATGACAATATCGGCTGACAGCCCCTTGATCGGGCAAACGGTCAGCTCTGGAGGCTTGCGACACCTCGAGGGAGTGTTCCTGGTCGAGCTCGAGCGGCGAGGGCGCCGTCTAGCTCCGGTGTCCCCGGATGAACCGCTGGAAGCAGGCGACCGGCTAATCTTCGCCGGAAATATCGCTCGGATTCTCGACCTTCAACGAATACCAGGTTTGCGATCCGCCGAGGAGCGCCACTTCCCCGCCGGTGATAATGGAATGCACCGTCAGTTCTTCGAGGCGGTCGTGGCCGAGGGTTCTCCGCTGGCCCACTCGACTCTCAAGAAGGTCGGCTTTCGTGCCAGGTATGGCGCGGCTGTGCTCGCCATTCACCGAGCCGGCGAACGCGTGGCAGGCAAGCTCGGCGGAGTCATCCTGCGCCCGGGAGACCTGCTCGTCGTGCTCGCGGACGAGGAGTTTCGACGACGCTCTCGTGACTACCGCGACTTTCTCGTTGTAGCCGCGTCTGGTAGTGAGGCGCCCCCGAGACGCGAAAAACAGGGAGTGGTGGCGCTAGTCGTCGTCGGCATGCTGGCGGCGGTTGGGTTTCAAGTGCTGGACATCGTCCGGGCATCGCTGGCCGCGGGCGTCGCACTAGTTGCGTTCCGCGTACTCACCCCTTCGGAGGCCAGGCGTGCTATCGATATCAATGTTCTGATCGTCATCGCCGGTAGCTTCGGACTCGCTGGTGCCATCGCTGCTAGTGGTCTCGATCAGCAGATTGCATCGGCGATCGTCTTTCCCATGGCTCGGTGGGGTGACGCCGCTGTACTGGTTGGAATCCTGGTCGCCACCGTCTGTGTGACCGAGCTGGTCACCAACAATGCTGCGGCCGTCCTCATGTTCCCGGTCGCGCTGGCCGCGGCGGCCCAGAGTGGCCTCGAGCCAAGGGCGTTTGCCATCGCAGTGGCCCTGGGAGCGTCCGCGTCGTTTCTATCCCCGATCGGGTACCAGACGAACACCATGGTCTACGCCATGGGTGGATACCGGTTCACCGATTTCGCACGTGCCGGCATGCCCCTGACCATCATCATGGTCGTCGTGGCCGCGCTCGTCTTGCCAATCATGTGGCCACTGCGGTAGGTCTCAGGTTCGCACAGCCTCACCAACTGCCCGGAGTGTGGTAGATATGGAGATGCATGTCCGATCCTAGGTGGTATGCGCTCTGGACGCGGTCGCGGCACGAGGCAAGCGTTCAGCGACAACTCGACGAGCTGAAGATCGAAGCGTTCCTCCCAACCATCACGAAGTGGAGCCGCTGGAAAGACCGCAAGAAGCAGATCGAGTGGCCTTTGTTTCCCGGGTACTGCTTCGCGCGCTTCGACATCGACTCGCGTCTCGCGGTGCTCAAGCGACCCGGTGTCGTCAACATCGTGTCGTTCAACGCCGAACCGGCCCCTATTCCCGATGTTGAAATCGAGAGCATCCGCCAGCTAATCAAGACCGAGCTCCAGTACGACCCCTGTCCGATGCTCAAAGAGGGCATGATGGTGGAAGTCGTGCATGGCCCGCTCCAGGGCGTGGTCGGGAAGCTGGAGCGGAAGGGTTCTCACGCCCGACTGGTCTTGTCGGTCGCGCTGATCAATCAGGCGGTGAGCGTGGAGGTCGATGCGGCGGACGTCAAGCCGTACTAGGCTCGTAGCGTACGCAACAAAGCCCGATCGCCTTCTGGCGTCGGGCTCTGGCGCCTGATGACGTCTCGCCATCGGCGCTGAACGAGCGGGTGGCTACTACTCGCGAGTTATGACCACCTGCTCCAACGACTCGTATCGGGGCAACCGGTCGCCCAATGCTCGCAACGTCTGTCCTGCCTGATCCTTCTCGCTTAGCACGGGCTCTGTGATTGGCCAGCGTACAGCGATAGCTGGGTCGTTCCACGCCACCGTGATCTCCGTCTCGGCGTGGTAGTACTCCGTGCACTTGTAGCTGAAGAGCGCGCTCTCTGACAGAACACAGAAGCCGTGGGCAAACCCCGGCGGGATATAGAGCTGATGTCTGTTGCCTTCGGACAGCGTGGCTCCGGACCATTGTCCGAAATGGGGCGAGCCGACCCGAACATCGACCGCCACGTCGAACACCTCCCCCACCAGCACCTGAACCAGCTTGCCTTGACCGTATGGGTGCTGCAGATGGAGACCGCGCAGCGTGCCACGCGCGGACGTCGAGAAGTTGTCTTGAACGAATGAGCCGGGCAACCCCACCTCGCCGTATCGACCCGCCGACCAGCTCTCGAAAAAGGTGCCCCGAGAGTCGCCCAACACGTTCGGCTCAATACGCACGATACCCGGTAAGTCGGTGACCTCCACCTTCATCGCTAGCCTTCTGTCACCATCGACGGTAGCTCTAGCAGGTAGTCGCCGTACGACGTCTGAGCGAGCTTCCGTCCCAAACGATCAAGCTGTTCCGCATCGATCCAACCGCTGCGAAAGGCGATTTCCTCGGGACAGGCGATTCGGAGACCCTGTCTCGCCTGAATGGTCTGCACGAAGTTCGCAGCCCGCAACAACGCATCCGGCGAGCCGGTATCGAGCCAGGCGACACCGCGCCCGAGCTTCTCCACCCGCAGTGCGCCGCGTTCCAAATACGTACGGTTGAGATCACTGATCTCGAGCTCGCCCCGGGCGGACGGCCGCAACTGCCGGGCGAAGCCCACGACATCGGCATCATAAAAATACAGGCCGGTCACCGCGTAGTTCGACTTGGCCTGGGCCGGCTTTTCTTCGATTCCCACCGCGCGGCCCTCAGAGTCGAACTCCAGGACACCAAACTCCTTAGGGTCCCTCACAAAATACCCAAACACGGTGGCGCCAGCCTCAGCACCTGCGGCACGAGTTAGGGCTTCAGACAGCCCGTGTCCGTAAAAGATGTTGTCGCCCAGGACCAGCGCACACCCCTTGCCGTCGATGAACGGCTCGCCGATAAGAAACGCCTGGGCCAAGCCGCCTGGCTCCGGCTGCGCAGCGTACCGAATCTGGATCCCCCAGCTAGAACCGTCTCCGAGCAGGGCCCTGAACTGTTCGGAATCCTCGGGCGTGGTTATGACGAGCACATCCCGGATCCCCGCCAGCATCAGCGTGCTCAGCGGGTAGTACACCATCGGCTTGTCGTAGACCGGCATCAACTGCTTGCTCACTGACTTGGTCAAGGGGTGCATGCGCGTACCGGCCCCCCCAGCGAGCACGATGCCCTTGGTAATCACGACTCGCCTCTTCGTCGCGCCGCACGTCCGGGGCCCCGGTTCGCGTAGTTCAGCTCCATCCACCGCCTGTACTCACCGCTGCTAACCTGCTCGACCCAAGGCTGGTTGTCCAAGTACCAGCGTACGGTCTTACGAAGGCCCGACTCGAAGGTCTGTCGCGGCTCCCACTCACACTCCCGCCGGAGCTTCGACGCGTCGATGGCATACCGCTGGTCGTGCCCTGGTCGGTCAGGCACGAATTCGATCAGATCTTCCAACTCGGAACGGTCGCAGCCCGTTTGCTCGGCTACGACGCTGCAGACCTCCCGCACGACATCGATATTGGTCCGTTCGCTGTTGCCACCGATGTTGTAGGTCTCGCCCTCCTGCCCCCGGAGCATGACCTGCCAGATCGCCTCGCAGTGGTCCTCGACAAATAACCAATCCCGTACGTTGAGACCCTCACCGTAGACCGGGAGAGGCTTACGCTCCAGCGCGTGCAGAATCATGAGCGGAATCAGTTTCTCAGGGAACTGATACGGCCCGTAGTTGTTGGAGCAATTCGTGATCTTGAACGGGAGGCCGAAGGTGCGTCCGTACGCGCGGACCAAGTGGTCGCTCGCCGCTTTGGACGCTGAGTACGGGCTTGACGGGGCGTACGCCGTGGACTCGGTGAAGAAACCATCTTCGCCCAGCGACCCGTAGACCTCGTCGGTGCTCACGTGGTGAAACAGCTGGTCAGACCCGCCCTCCAGGGCGCGAAACGTCTCGAGCAGATGAAAGGTCCCTTCGATATTGGTCCGAATGAAGTCGTGCGGTGACTCGATGCTGCGGTCCACGTGGCTCTCCGCCGCAAAGTGGACCACGACGTTCGGTCGAACGGCCCCCAAGAGGGCCCGGACGGCGTCGCCGTCCGCGATATCGATCTGTTCGAACGCATAGTTCGGCGCGCTCGAGATCTCACCCAGGTTGGCGAGGTTCGCCGCATAGGTGAGCTTGTCGACATTGACGAACTCGTGGTGGGGAAACCGGGGAACGAAGAGATTGAGGAAGTTGGAGCCGATGAATCCGGCTCCGCCAGTGACAACGAGTCTCATGTCGAGTGTTAGCGACCTAGGTCGCTAACACCTTAGGGCACCGTGAGACTGTTTTCAAGGTGGGTCGGTCCACACTAGCGAACGCCTTCGACGCCGAATAGGGCGCGTTCCACACGTTCGCAAATAGTATAACCGATGAGGATATGTGACTCTTGGATTCGCGGCGTTTCGGTCGATGGCACCTTCAACGAAGTCAGCCAAAGTGCCGATAAAGGATTCGGCCAGTCGCGGCGAGACACAGATCGGGAGCCAACGCCACAATCCTTCCGGCAATCCGTTGTGTCAAGTCACTCTTCCGCGACCGCGATGCCACCGAGTGACGGAGGTACGTGACTTCTGACGGTCTCGCTCCCCAGCGGCTCTTGAAGTCGATGAGCCCGGTGTTCTCCAAGTCCGAACGGCCCATGTCGAATCGCACAGCTCCCTGAGCCCGCGCGGCCTGGATCGCCGACCACAGCAAGGCATGCATGGCGCTCGTGTAATGCCACTCGCTATCGGAGGAACCGTACTTGTACATCACCGCGTCCCTGTGCCGAAGAGTCAGGATGCTGGCGATGGGACGACCGTTCCTTTCGGCCACGCGAATCGTCAGCCGATCACCAAAGCACTCGACCAGACTGCGAAACCACGCAATCGGCGGCGGTGGTCGGTGATGCCGCCGTCGTGTTCTCACCAGCAAGTCGTAGAACTGGGCAAGCATCGTTTTGGAACGGCCCTCCGAGCAATGCAGCTTCTCCCGTTCGGCGCGCGCGATCTTTCGCTGAACACAGCTCTTGTGCAAACCTTGAAAGAGCTCATCAACACTGGGGCGCAGGTCTAGCTGGTGGTAGCAGAAGGAATCAGCCGTATCGAGGGCGAGCGGAGCGGACTGCGTGAGAGGTCGGAGCTCGACATACTGCCAGCCATGGCCGGCTACCTCTCGCTTTAGGGCAGAGACGATCGCATCAAGCTGAGAGCCGCCGTCTGCCAGCGGTTGGCAGTGGTCGGAGAACGGCAGCGACACGAGCCGTCGTCCGGTCAGCCAGCTGCGAACCTCACACAGCACTATTCCGTTCTCGATGTCTTCATCCGGTGGAGAAACGGTCAGACCGAATGGCTCGTAGCCATAGGTCCGCCGAAGCGCTTCCATCCATCCCGGCGTGTGGAACACAGAGGCATCCGGGTGCCGCTCAGTCAGCTCCAGCCAACGAGGATCCCGGAGCGGATCAAAACGATACACCGTGCCGGCGACACCGGCGAAGGCAGGAGGGCTCATGCAAACGGTTCCGCTACGGTGACATGGTCCAATGTTGCGTCTGGCGGGAGTGACACGAGGGCCGTCCCCCACGACAATCCTACGCCGTACCCGACAATCATGAGCCGCAGCGACCGATCCGATGGTCTGTTCAGGCCGCCTTGAGTCAACGTCAACGGAACAGACGGTCCCCCCGCGCTGCCAAACTCCTGGATGGTGAACGGAATCTTCTCCAGAGGCAGCTTCATCTTCTTCGCGAGGTGCCGCATGATGAAAAGATTCGACTGATGAAGGATGTAGTAGTCGACCGCCTCGTCGTCGAGGCCTGACGCTTGCAGTGTCTCTGCAATAACCTTCGGTACCCGTTTGATCGCAAAGTTGAAGACTCCCGCGCCGTTCATCGACACGCAATGTTTACTCGTATCTGCCGGAAAGCGATCTCGGAAACCGCCTCCTTCAATAATCAGATCACGCCACCCTGACCCGTCAGTATTGAGCGAAAACCACCAGTGCTCATCTGCGTCGTCCGGACACGCCTCCAACGCGGTGGCCGAACCGGCGTCTCCGAACAGCAGCGCCACCGAGCGGTCTGACGCGGCGGCAAATCGCGTGGGCGTCTCGCCGTGCAGCACGAGCACCCGGCTAAGCCCCCCACCTGAGATCATCGTGCCTGCGAGCCACAGTCCGTATGGGTATCCGGAGCACCCTAAACCGACGTCAAACGCCGCGCAGGAATCAGAGAGGCCGAGCCAGTGCTGCACCAGGCAAGCCGTCGATGGCAGGAAATAGTCTTGGCTCTGCGTCACAAATATGAGCGCGTCGACCGACTTGGGATCCCACTCCAAGGTTTCGAGTACACGTCGCGCCGCGGCTGCGCACAGGTCGCTGCTGCAGATCTGGTCCGACGCCATATGGCGGCTCCGCACACCCGCCATCTTCACCACCTTGTCGACCTCTTCGGGCTCGAACGCGGTCGTTTCCGTTAGATTGTCGAAGCGCCGCTCGGGCACGCTCGAACAGACGGCGCGGATGCGGCTCGGCGGGATCGTGCTGATTGCCATCAGCTGCGACCCACCCCTGCTCCGCCCTGACAGACCTTCACGTGGCTGCCGTCTGGAAGCGCCGCACCTTCCATTGGCCGGCTGACGAACTGCTCATGCCACAGCTGCGTCGACACGACGCCCGCCAGCGCCATCTCGTCGGTCTCGGACACCCGGGTCCCGTTTCGCATTTTTCGAAGGAGCCCGGCGACGGCCTGGGGACGAAAATAACCTGCAGAGGCAAGCGCACCCGGCGACAAGAGATCGCCCAAGTAGTCACGACTTCCTGTGTTCAGCAGACTTCGATGAATCGGAGCTCGGTAGGGTCGCTTGGCTCGACGACACACCGCAGGCGGCAGCCAGTCGGCCGCTACCTTGCGAAGCAAATACTTGTCCGTCAATCCCCGAAGTTTCAGGCGCGACGGAAGTTTGGCGCAGTAGTCAGCAACGCGGTGGTCAAGGAATGGGAATCGCCCCTCCACCGAATGCGCCATCGCCATCCGATCGCCTTGCGACGAAAGCAGGTACTGGCTCATGAATCCGGAGATCTCCAGGTGTTGCGCTCGCTCCAGCCACCCAATCGCGGGCACCGGCAGCGGCCATGTCGGTTCGCCGTCTGCTGCGCCCATATTGACCGCACTCAGCAGCTCTGGCGAGAAAAGCCTATGGAGCCGGGCTGTATTCCTCCATCGGATGGCGTGCGAGTACCCTGGCGCCTCAATCTCAAGGAGGCCTCGCCGAAAGAACGCCTGAAGGAACGCCGCTCCGGCTTGCGACAGGCCGCCTATGTCTGGATAGATACGCTTAAGAAGCCCCGGTCGCATGCGAGATTCTGGTCTGCGAGCCCAGAACCTCCGAATCTTGGCCTCTCTGAAGATGTCGTAGCCAGCCAAGAGCTCGTCCGCCCCTTCGCCGGTCAACACGACCTTGTAGCCCGAGTCTCGAACCAGCCGCGACAGCAGGAACATCGGCACCGGCGCTGTTCGCAGAACCGGCGTTTCGGTATGCCAAACGACTTCGGGAAACGCCCGGCCGATGTCGTCGTGCGAGGCATGCACGACGTGGTGATTGGTTCCCAGGAACGCCGCCATCTGCTGCTGGAACACACTCTCGTCGTACGTGGTATCGGCAAAGGCAATCGAAAACGTATCTAGTCCCTTGTGTCTGAAAAAGCTTTAAGAAGTGTGCCGGGTGTGATGTATGGGGCGGCATGGCAAGAACAGGTCGGCCCAAAGCGAGATTGGAAGTCACCGCCGTGGAGCGAGGAGAACTTGAGCGGCTCGCCAGGCGCGCCAGAACGAATCGGCATGTGGCCTTGCGGGCGAAGATCGTCCTGAGGTGCGCGCATGGCGAATCGAACGCGGCGGTCGCGGCGAAACTGCGCTGTTCGAATGTGACGGTCGGCAAGTGGCGGCAGCGGGTTACGACAGGTCGCGTGGATGCGCTGTATGACGAGCCCAAGCCCGGAGCCCCCCGGACACTGTCCGATGCGGATGTCGAGTCGATCCTCGTCGCCACGTTGGAAAGTAAGCCGAAGGGGCGGACCCACTGGAGCACCCGCAAGATGGCGGAGCGCGCTGGCGTCAGTGCCTCCACCGTGGGCCGCATCTGGCGCACCTTCGGGTTGCAGCCGCATGTCGTGGAATCCTTCAAGATCTCCGACGACCCGCTGTTCCTCGAGAAGGTGCGGGACATTGTCGGCCTCTACCTGAATCCACCCGACCACGCCGGTGTCTTGTCATTCGACGAAAAGCCTCAGATTCAAGCCCTCGAGCGAGCGCAGCCGATCCTGCCGATGGACATGGGTCGGCCCGAACGCCAGACGCACAACTACATCCGCCATGGCACGGTGGACCTCTTCGCGGCGCTCAACGTCGCGACCGGCCAGGTCGTGGCGCAAACCAAGAAGCAGCATCGGTCGAGGGATTTCGTGAGCTTTCTGCGCGAGATCGACGAGCGGGCCGATGAGCAATATCGGAGAGAGGTTGCTGGCCGTTCGCGATTTCCTTGATGACGATGAGATGTTCCTCGCCAACTACAGCGACGGACTGACGGACATGGATCTGGACTGTCAGCTGGGGCAGTTCCTCCAGACGGACGCAGTGGGTTCGATGCTCCTAGTGCGGCCTAACAACCATTCCTTTCACTTCGCGCGCGTCGATGAGCAACACCTTGTATCGAAGCTCATGCCCATTCAGGAGACGGAACTCTGGATCAATGGAGGCTTCTTCATCTTCAGGCGTGAGATCTTCGACTATATCAAGAGCGGTGAAGAGCTGGTCGAAGAACCCTTCGACCGCTTGGTGTCGAAAGGACGGCTCGCCGGACACCGCCACCCTGGTTTCTGGTGCTCCATGGACACGTTCAAAGACAAGAAACTACTCGACGACATGCACGAGCGCGGGGACCGTCCCTGGGAGGTATGGCGGCCAGCCGGCACGGAATCCGAGCGAACTGATAAGGAGGATGTAGCACGTGCTCCGTCTCGAGTTTGGAGGTGACGACCCGCTTCGCCTGCTCGTCATCGGAGCCCACAGTGATGACATCGAGATCGGCTGCGGAGGAACGCTACTGTCTCTACTCGGCTCTCGCCCAACCACCGTTTACTGGATCGTGTTCAGCGCTGAGGGACACCGAGAGGCGGAGGCCAGACAGAGCGCGGCGGCCTTTCTCCGAGACGCGGTGGAACACACTGTGGAGGTCCTCGACTTTCGAGATGGGTTCTTCCCATTCGAGGGAGCCGCGGTCAAGGAACACTTCGAGAGGCTGAAAGGAGATGTGTCACCGGATCTCGTCTTCACGCATCATCTGGCTGACCGACATCAGGACCATCGCCTCCTGGCCGAGTTAACGTGGAACACGTTCAGAGACCACGCGATCCTCGAGTACGAGGTTGTGAAATACGACGGAGACCTCGGAAAGCCCAACGTGTTTGTCCCGCTGGACAGCCGGCACTCGCGCCGTAAGGTCGAGATGCTGATGACCCTCTTCGGCAGCCAGCGATCGCAACGTTGGTTCAGTGAGGACACGTTCACAGCGATGATGCGACTTCGTGGTGTGGAGGCCGGCCTGGCCCACGGTCATGCCGAAGCGTTCTATGGCCGAAAGCTGACGCTTCAGACCTGAACGGGCACCCATGAGAGTATTGATCACAGGCCATCTCGGCTTCATCGGAACCCTGATGACGCCTGTCTTTCAGCGCGCTGGTCACGAAGTCGTAGGCCTCGACAACGACTACTACGAAGGGTCGACTTACGAGGCCGGCATCGCCGATGTTCCGCACATGCTTGGTGACATCCGCGATGTGCGAGCCTCAGACCTGGTCGGGTTCGACGCCGTCGTTCACCTGGCGGCTCTGTCCAATGATCCTCTCGGGAATCTCGACCCAGAAGTGACGATGGCGATCAACCATCAGGGGACACTTCAGGTGGCGGAAGCGGCGAAAGAGGCTGGAGTCTCGCGGTTTGTCTTTTCGTCCTCCTGTAGCAACTATGGAGCGGCATCCGAAGACTCCCTGCTCACCGAGGAGACGCCGTTCAACCCCGTCACACCGTACGGGAAGTCGAAGGTCCTGGCTGAGCACGACCTCCGAAGACTCGCTGATGACCACTTCTCGCCAGTCTTGATGCGGAGCGGCACGGCCTACGGCGTTTCCCCGCGCATTCGCTTCGACCTCGTCCTGAACAATCTCACGGCGTGGGCCGTCACCTCCAGCCGTATCCTCATCAAGAGTGATGGCACCCCATGGCGGCCTGTCGTTCACGCAGAAGACATATGCCGGGCATTCCTGGCTGCCCTCGAAGCACCCACGCACGTCGTGAGCAACCAAGCGTTCAACGTCGGGCAGACCTCCGAGAACTATCGGGTCAGCGAGTTGGCTGAAATCGTCCACCAGACCGCGCCAAAGTGTGACGTCGAATACGCGACCGACGCAAGCCCAGATGCCAGAAACTACCGCGTGAGCTGCGACAAGATCGCCCGCATTCTCCCGTCATTCAAGCCTCAGTGGACCGCGCAGGCCGGAGCGCGAGAGCTGTACCAGTCGTTCGCTCACCACGCGCTCCGCGTCGAGGACTTCGAAGGACCACGATACAGACGTGTCGACCACTGGTCGGGATAGGTCCACGCAAACGAATGCGTGGTCTCAGAAGACTGGGCGTGGGCAGCCGGTACGACGAGGAGACACGCAGTCAGCAGCGTGAGTACAGCTGCCAGCCTCGATGGCCCCACACGCAGACAAGTCTTTTCCACGTTGCACCTTGAGCGTCAATCCAAGCCCTATCAGGCGACGGTTGTCCGATACCACTCAACCGTGCGCCGCAGACCCTCCTCAGTTGTGACCTCGGCATCAAAGCCTAACAGATCCCTGGCTAGGTGGTTGGCAGCCTGGGAGTCTCGCACGTCCCCCTCCCGCGGAGGTCCGTAAATCGGAGTGACGTCGGAGCCTATCAGCTCTTGCAGGACATGAAACAGACTGTTGATCGAAACCCTACCGCCTGGGGCGAGGTTGATGACTTTGCCGCTGACCCCCGTTGCCGTGGCCGCCGCGATAACACCAGATGCGACGTCAGAGACGAAGGTAAAGTCCCTCGTTTGGCGACCGTCACCGTGAATAGTCGGTGGCCTGCCTTCGCTGAGCGCGGACGTAAATAGCGAGATCACACCAGAGTACGGAGAGCTTGGATCTTGCCTCGGCCCGAACACGTTAAAAAACCGCAGCGAAACGGTGTCGAGTCCGTAGAGCGAATGGAACAACCGAGCGTACTGCTCGCCAATGAGCTTCTGGAGCGCATATGGCGAGCGCGGATTCGTCGGCATCTCCTCGTGCTTTGGCAACGTCGGCGAATCGCCGTAGACGGACGACGAGCTGGCGAAGACCAACCGTTTGACACCCGCTTCTCTGGCAGCCTGCAGTAGGAGCAAGGTCGCCTCGACGTTTGCTCGGTGCGACGTAATGGGATCCTTAACTGACCGCGGAACCGACGGAATGGCCGCGATGTGCAGGACATAGTCGACGTCGGCAACGGCACTGACGGCGACGCCCGGCTCAGCCAGATCGGCCTCGACAAACTCGAAGTCGCCGGGCTCATGATGCGAGAGGTTCTCTCGTTTGCCGGTTGACAGGTTGTCAACGACGCGGACGGTCTCGCCCGCGCCTACGAGCGAGTCCACGAGGTGGGATCCGATGAAGCCCGCGCCGCCGGTTACCAGATAGTGACTCATGCCTCATCAGAACAGCTGCGCCCTCTACATCGGGAACTGATCGCGAACGATCCCTGGCACGACCCTAAGGGCGTTCTTGTAGTAGACCTTCTGGAGCACCTCATCCGGGAGGTCCATGCCGTAGAGCTTCCAAAACGCATGGTACCGGCGATAGTAGTCGAAGTACTCGTCCGCCGTTTCGAACGTTCGCCAGTAGAAGGGGAACTCCTCGGGACGATACGAATCCTTACCGAACAGCACCCGATCCTGATACTCGATGAAGAACGCCCGGGCCGCCCTCGGCTGGCGCCCTAGCTCGTACAGAATGGCTGCTGTCTCCGGGTACACATTGGGCAAACGGTCGAGAAGCTCGCCAAGTCGGCCCAAGTCGTTGGCGTGCCAGCCGAAGTGCGCCAGGATGAACGTGGTGTCCGGATGCTTGGCAAAAAGCCTGTCGCGCTCGGTCATCATTTCGTCGAAGCTGGGAACCCTCGACGGCGGCATCCTTCGGTCTGGTAGCAGCGTCAGCTCGAGCCATCGCTCGTTGAATGCGTCGACTGGCTGATAGAACTCTGAAGGCTCGCCAACATGAATGAGGACCGGGATGTTGAGCCGAGCGCACGTCTCGAACACCGGATCGAGCTCAGGGTCATCTACGGGCACGCGCTCGCCACTCTCATCACGAACATCGATGCCAAAATTCTTAAAGAACTTCAGGCCGACGGCGCCGGCCGCGACATCGCGCTCGATCTGCTCAGCCGCGCCTTGGCCAAACCCCGCGTAGACACCCCGGCCGAAGTCGAGGTTCGCGAAGTGGACCATCCGATCGGGTGACGCACTGTCGCGGATAGTCTCAATCTTCTGCGCGAGACCTCGACCCGATCCCCCGCTTAGGTTGACGAGCACCTGAAGATTGAGCTCGTCCATCTCAGTGACGGTCTGCGCCCATTGATCGGCAGACACGCGCCAATGGTGACTGTGAATGTCGATGACTGGGTACTTCGCGCGGGGAACGGGGTGCTCGTCGACAACAAGGGTCGAGCGCGGCGTGTACTCCTCGACGGTGAGCGCCGGTTCATCCGCCCGCTGTCGGGTTGGTCGCTGCGCCTCGGGGGCCGGCGCAAGCAGCGCCAGCGCCACACCCACCGCGGCAACGGATACCGCAATCACCAGGACACGCATCAGCATAGAAAACTCAGGAGGACATTAGTCATTAGTCATTAGTCATTGCTTACTAGTCCCTTGTGTCTGAAAAAGCTTTAAGAAGTGTGCCGGGTGTGATGTATGGGGCGGCATGGCAAGAACAGGTCGGCCCAAAGCGAGATTGGAAGTCACCGCCGTGGAGCGAGGAGAACTTGAGCGGCTCGCCAGGCGCGCCAGAACGAATCGGCATGTGGCCTTGCGGGCGAAGATCGTCCTGAGGTGCGCGCATGGCGAATCGAACGTGGCGGTCGCGGCGAAACTGCGCTGTTCGAATGTGACGGTCGGCAAGTGGCGGCAGCGGGTTACGACAGGTCGCGTGGATGCGCTGTATGACGAGCCCAAGCCCGGAGCCCCCCGGACACTGTCCGATGCGGATGTCGAGTCGATCCTCGTCGCCACGTTGGAAAGTAAGCCGAAGGGGCGGACCCACTGGAGCACCCGCAAGATGGCGGAGCGCGCTGGCGTCAGTGCCTCCACCGTGGGCCGCATCTGGCGCACCTTCGGGTTGCAGCCGCATGTCGTGGAATCCTTCAAGATCTCCGACGACCCGCTGTTCCTCGAGAAGGTGCGGGACATTGTCGGCCTCTACCTGAATCCACCCGACCACGCCGGTGTCTTGTCATTCGACGAAAAGCCTCAGATTCAAGCCCTCGAGCGAGCGCAGCCGATCCTGCCGATGGACATGGGTCGGCCCGAACGCCAGACGCACAACTACATCCGCCATGGCACGGTGGACCTCTTCGCGGCGCTCAACGTCGCGACCGGCCAGGTCGTGGCGCAAACCAAGAAGCAGCATCGGTCGAGGGATTTCGTGAGCTTTCTGCGCGAGATCGACGAGCGGGTGGACCCCACCCTCACCGTCCACGTGATCCTCGACAATCTCTCGGCGCATAAGTCCCCGCTGGTCACACGATGGGTGGCCCGCCACCCGCGCTTCCAGTTCCACTTTACGCCAACCTACTCCGCCTGGCTCAACCTCGTCGAGCGGTTCTTTGGCCTCCTCACCGAACACGCCCTCAAGCGCGGCTCACATTCCAGCACGCACGCGCTGCGCCACGCCATCTCCGCCTACGTGGACGCCCACAATGACGAGGGCAAGCCTTTCAAGTGGACGAAAACAGCCGACGAGATCCTCGCGAAGGTGAAGCGGTTCGGACAGCGCACCGTTCAAGTCCACGGTGGCCCCAGATGACCAACGACTTTTTGAAGAAATCAAAGATCAAGGGGACTAGCAAGAGGTTCCGCCGCAGTGCGGCCATAAGCCGAATTCTGTCTCCAGCCCAGCCACGATCTCTCGCGGCCGACCCGGCTGACGACCATTCCTCTAGCCCCGTCATCACTGGCGGGATCATGCGACCTACCCGGAAGCTTCGGGCGGACCACCCTCAAACGCCTCCCTATTTGGTCTTGCTCCGTGCGGGGTTTAGCCTGCCACTCACCTTACGGCGAGCGCGGTGCGCTCTTACCGCACCATTTCACCCTTACTCGCCTTCGCCCTTGCGGGCTACAGCGGAGCAAGCCTCGAAAGGCTGCCCCGCCGAAGTGCGAGTAGCGCACAAAGGCGGGCGGTGTGTTTTCTGTGCCACTTTCCTTCGGGTCACCCCGACCGGGAATTACCCGGCGCACCGTCCTACGGAGTTCGGACTTTCCTCCCCACCGATCCGCCGAAGCGGAGCGGCGCGGCGGTCGTCTGACCGACTGCGGCGGAATGTCAAAGAACATTATCAGACGGGGCTGCGCCCCGAGCCCCCGCTTCGCCCTCGCGGGGGCCCTACACCCCGCGCCGGGCTTCGCGAGCCGCACCGTGTGCGGCTTACGGGCTCGCGAGCCGCACGGCTTACCTCAACGGGGCTGCGCCCCGAACCCCCTCCGGCGCTTCGCGCGCTACCCGTCGTTCTCCTGCGAGATATTGTACTGCTCAAGCTTCTTGTAGAGGTTGCTACGAGGCGTGTCGATTTCCTCCGCCGTTTTGGAGATGTTCCACCCCAACTCTCGGAGCTTCCCCACCAAGAACGCCCGTTCGCTGACCTCCTTGAACTCGCGAAGCGTGCGCGCGCCGGTCGCAATCGCGCCTGCCCCCCCTCCCGGCTTCTCGTCGACTCGGAGCACGCCCTGCACCTCCGCCACGTCGACGGCTTCTCCGGAAGTCATGACGAGGAGTCGCTCCACCGAGTTGCGCAGCTCGCGCACATTGCCACGCCAGCGCAATCTCGACAACGCATCGAACGCCGCATCCGTAAACCGCTTCGGCTTGAAGTTGTTCTCGCGCGCAAACAGATCCGAGAAGTGGCGAACCAGCCCCGGGATGTCCTCGGCGCGCTCCCTCAACGGCGGCATCTTGATCGGGAGAACGCTGAGTCGAAAGTACAAATCCTCGCGGAACTCGTTCTCTTCGATCGCCTGATCAAGGTCCTTGTTGGTGGCGGCCAATACCCGGACATCCACCTTCATCGTGCGTGACGACCCGAGTCGCTCGACTTCGCCCTCTTGCAACACGCGCAGCACCTTAGCCTGCGTCTTCAGGCTCATGTCACCCACTTCGTCAAGGAAGATCGTGCCCCGGTCAGCCTGTTCGAACTTGCCGATCTGCTTCTCAGTCGCGCCGGTGAAGGAGCCCTTCTCGTGCCCGAACAACTCGGATTCGATAAGGTCGTCCGGAATCGCCGCACAATTTACTTGCACGAAGCGCTCTTTCGCGCGCGGGCTGTGACGATGAATGGCGCGGGCAACGAGCTCCTTGCCGACACCGCTCTCGCCCTGAATCAAGACCGCGCTCCGAACGGGTGCGGCGCGCTGGATCTCATCCATTACCTTGGTCAGAGCACCGCTGTCGCCGACCATCTCGTGCCGGACTTGATCGGCCTTGCGCCAGCTCCGGTTCTCGTCCCTCAGCTTCCGCTGATCGAGAGCATTGCGAATGGTGACTTTGACCCGCTCGGTCGACAGCGGTTTCTCGAGAAAGTCGAAGGCCCCCAGCTTGGTCGCTTCAACCGCCGTCGTCACGGTGCCGTGGCCCGAGATCATCACGACCGGCACGGTCTCGTCGTTCTCGCGGATCTTACGAAGCACGTCGAGCCCGTCCATGCCCGGCATCTTGACGTCGAGAAACACGAGGTCGGGGCCATCGCGCTCGACGCCCTCCACGCCCTCCTGTCCACTTCGTGCCAGCTGACACTCGTAGCCGCCGTATTCGAGAATCATCTTGAGGGAGTCTCGAACCGAGGCATCGTCGTCGATGACAAGGATTCTGGATTTCATGGTGAGGAATCCGAGGTCTTCCCCATTATAAGTTCTAGGAACTGGTCCTCCGTCAGGACTTCGACATCGAGCGCCTCGGCCTTTGCGAGTTTGCTGCCCGAATCAGCGCCGGCCACGACGTAGGTCGTCTTCTTGCTGACCGACGATGTGACCTTGCCACCGCGCGACTCGATGGCGCGGCGCGCTTCGTCTCGAGATTGCGAAGCGAGCGTGCCCGTCAACACAAAGGTCTGACCCGACAGCGGCGTGTCTTTGTCGCCGTCCGCCGCCCGCGCCTCCGTGTCCGGCTCCTCGAGATTCAGACCCGCCTCGCGCAGGCGCTCGAACAGACGACGATTGCGGGGCACGTCGAGGAACGCTCGGACCGACGCGGCGACTACCGGCCCGACATCGGGCACCGCCTCAAGCTCCTCGAGCGAGGCGGCATTGAGCCCGTCTAGACTTCCAAACCGGCGCGCGAGCAGCTGGGCGGCATGTTCGCCGACGTGACGAATCCCAACTCCGAAAATCAGTCGCCACAACCTGTTTGACTTGCTGCGCTCGAGCTCGGCCATGACGTTGGCCGCAGACTTCTCCCCCATTCTCTCGAGGCTCTCAAGCGTTTCGGTGGTCAGCGAGTACAGGTCGGCGAAGTCCGAAACCAGACCCTCTTCGACCAACTGGTCGACAAGCGACTCGCCCATCCCTTCGATATTCATCGCGCCGCGGCCCACGAAATGCTGGAGCGCCCGTCGCATCTTGGCGGGACAGCTGACGTTGGGACAGCGCCAGACGACCTCTTCCTCCGGCCGCTCGAGCACTGTCTCACACGCTGGGCACGTCGTGGGCATCACGAACGGTTTCGGACCGCTCCGGCCGCCAGCCCGTCGGCTCAGAATCGGCTTGACGACTTTAGGAATGACATCACCACCCTTTTCGATGAGCACGTAATCGCCAGCCCGAATGTCCTTGCGCGCAACTTCTCCGGCGTTGTGCAGCGTGGCCATCGCGATGGTCGATCCGGCAAGCCGGACCGGTTCAAGCACAGCGTACGGGGTCACGGCGCCGGTTCGACCGACATTAACCTCGATGCTGAGGAGCTTCGTAGTCGCTTGCTCGGCCGGGAACTTGAAGGCGATCGCCCACCGGGGAAACTTCGACGTCGACCCGAGTTGCTCTCTAAGCGCAACGTCGGACACCTTCGCGACGACCCCGTCGGTTTCGAAACCAAGGCTCCGACGCTTGTCGGCCCACTCCGCACAGAATGCTAAGACGTCGTCGATCCCGGAACACAGCCGCCAATTTGCTTCGACCGGAAGTCCCCAGTCGCGGAGCTGAGCAAGCATTCGGTTGTGGTTTGCCAGATGGACCAACGGCGTTCCCTCGGACTCCACCTGCACGGCTTGATATGTAAACGCGCTCAGGCCGCGCTTCTCCACAAGGGCGGGATCGAGATTTCGCATGGTTCCAGCCGCCGCATTTCGCGGGTTGGCAAAGAGCGGCTCCCCAACCTCTTCACGCTCGTGGTTGATCCGCTCGAAGGCGCGTCGAGGCAGAAAGACCTCACCTCTGATCTCGAGCACGCCCGGCGCGTCGGCCTTGAGCTTTAGCGGGATGGCGTGGATCGCGCGGACATTGGACGTGACGTCCTCACCTCGCACACCGTCCCCGCGCGTCACGCCCCGCGCGAGGCGACCTTGCCGATAGGTCAACGCAATGCTCAAGCCGTCGATCTTGAGCTCTGCCACGTATGGAATCGGCTCGTTCTCTTCGCGGCCTTCGAGTCCTTTGCGCACCCGCTCGTCGAACCCACGCATCTCGTCTTCGGAGTACGCGTTGTCGAGGCTGAGCATCGCGTGCGCGTGCTCGACCGATTCGAACCCATCGACCGGGCGGCCTGCCACCCGCTGCGTCGGTGAGTCTGGCGTGATGAGATCCGGATGCGCGGCCTCGAGTTCGTCGAGCTGACGCATCAGCGCGTCGAACTCGGCATCGGAGATCTCCGGATCGTCGAGGACGTAGTACCGTTCCTCGTGGTAGCGGATACGCTCGCGGAGGTCTTCGATCTGGTCGGCGCTCGTGGTCACGACGTGGATCGTGATCAGGGGGATTGGCTATCGATCTCGCGCCAGAACGTAGTCGGGTAACGCACCCAGCGAATCGCGCTCGGGCGAGGGAGGAAACACGTCAAGACAACCCTTGGCCGTCGCGGCGTACTCGACCGCACGGTCGTAGGCATGCTCGACGGCGCGATGCTCGTGCAGAAGTGCCTTCAGCTCTTTCCAGGCGTCCTGCGAGATCGTCCCGTCGCTGACAGCCGCGCGGATGAGTTCGCTCGAGCGACCGCCGTCTCGCTGCAACAAGAGAATGGCGGGCAGGGTCACCTTGCCCTCCCTCAGGTCCCCCCCAATAGGCTTGCCAAGTGCGGTCTTGTCCGCCGTGTAGTCGAGCAGGTCATCGACGAGCTGGAATGCCACGCCCAGGTTGAAACCGTACTCACGCAGCGCTTTACGCTGCTCCGGCGTGACCTCTCCAAGCATCCCCCCAATTTCACCGCAGCCCCCGAAAAGGTACGCCGTCTTCCGACGGATGATCTCGAGATGCTCTTCTTCGGTGATATCGACGTCGCCGGTCTTCGTCAGCTGGTAGAGCTCGCCCTCGATCATCCGAAGCGTGACGTCACACAGCAGACGCACGAGGTCGAGGGAGTCGTAGGTCAGCGCCATCCCCATCGACTTGATGTAGAGGTAGTCGCCGAGCAACACAGTGATGTCGTTGCCCCAGCGCGAATGCACCGCCGCCTTCCCGCGGCGTAGCTCAGCATCATCGATGATATCGTCGTGGACGAGCGTGGCGGTGTGGATAAACTCGACGACCGACGCGTAGTTCACCGCCTGATCGCCGGCATAACCCGCCAGGCGTGCCGCCATGAGCAGGACAGCAGGGCGCACTCGCTTGCCCCCACTCGACTGGATGTATCTCCCAATCTCGGGGATGAGCTGAACCCGCGACTGAATGTGTTCTGCGTACGCCTCCTCGACGGCGTCTAGCTGGACTTGAATTGGCTCGAAGATGCGAGTGAGCTCGGAGGGGGCGGACGACCGGACAGTCTGCATAGCGGCGCCTGGATCAGACCACACTTTCGGCGCAAGTGTCAACGCACCAAGCCTTTAGCAGCACTGCCTCAGACGCTCCGTTTTCCGAACAGTGAAACGAAGGAAGCTGATGTCAGGTCGGAGATCTCGGAGGGCGACTGGCCACGTATGTCAGCCAGTGCTTCGATGACCTGTTCGACCCAGGCGGGTTCGTTCCGCTTGCCACGGTGCGGGACCGGAGCCAGGTAGGGAGAATCGGTTTCGGCCAGCAATCGATCATCGGGAACGAGCTTAGCGGCCTCTCGAATCTCCTCTGCGCGCTTGAACGTCACGATGCCTGAGAACGATACATGGAAGCCCAGATCGAGCGCATCCCGCGCCAATCCCCGGTCACCAGTGAAGCAGTGAAAGACGCCGCGCACGCCGCCGCGCCCCTCGGTGCGCAAGATCTCGACGGTGTCGGCATCTGCCTCGCGCGTGTGGATGACCACGGGGAGATCGCTTTCTCGTGCAAACCCAACCTGCCGGCGGAAGACCTCCTGTTGCAGCTCACGCGGCGCGAAATCGTAGTGGTAATCGAGCCCGATCTCTCCGACCGCGCGGGCCTGAGAGCAGCCGTCGACGGCGCTCGACACTACACCCTCGACATCGTCGACCCGATCCTGGAACTTCCCGGCCTGGTGCGGGTGAATCCCGATGGCGCATTCGACGTCGGGCCACAGTTCCACGACACGATCGAAACGCTCTCGCTCGACCGGTGCCGTCTCGTCAAGTATGCACAGCGCCGACGATAGACCAGCCGACCGTGCCCGATCGACGACCTCTTCAAGGTCAGACACAAACGCGTCATCGGCAAGATGACAGTGGGAGTCGATCATCGAAAACGAACACGGGAGTGTAGCAGAGGGCGATTCTTCCCCTCAGCTCACCTTCGACCCCGGTGGCGCGACCTCCGCGTTCTCGACAGTAAGGAGGACCGGAGGTCCGTCGTCGGACGAAGCAGCGAGAATCATCCCGTTCGACTCGAGGCCGGCGAGCTTCGCGGGCTTCAGGTTGGCGATGAAAACGACGGTCTTTCCGACAAGCGCCTCCGGTTCATAGGCGCCGAGGATCCCCGCGAGCACCTGACGTTGCCCGCCGCCGGTGTCGAGTTGAATCTTGATCAGCTTCCTCGACTTCGGAACGACTTCGGCAGACGCGACCCTACCGACGCGGAGATCGAGCTTGAAGAAGTCGTCGATGGAGATCAGCGGCGCGTCGGGCGTCGCTTCAGCCGCAGAAGCTGTCGCCGCCTCGGCGGTTTCGCCGCCGGTGCTCGGCGGGGTCGCTGATGTCACCGCGGGTGATGTTTCGGCCTTCGGTTCTTCCATACTCGTTTCTTCCTTCGGTCGTTCCAGGCGCGGCCACAAAGGGTCGCCCTTGGTGATCAATCGCTCGCCACTGGACCATCCGGTGTCAGGGTCAAGCCGCAGCATGGTGGCGTCTCGCGTCTCGCCGACGCGGCGCAGCACCTCCGCCGCAGAACCGGGCATGACCGGAAGCAGCAGCACGGCGGCTATCCGAACCGCCTCGGCGATGTCGAACAGCTGCTGGTCGAGCTCGGCGGCCCTCGACGCATCCTTCGCGACGCTCCAGGGCTGCACCTCGGCGATGTACTCGTTTGTGGCGTCGATCAGATCGAACGCCGCGGCTGCACCCTGGTGGATCGCCAATGCCTCCATCGCCTTCCGATAAGCCCCAACCACCGCGGCAGCTCGTGCGGCCAGGGACCCCGGCGTCCCTGCGGATCGGAGCTGGCCCTCTCGATAGCGATGGGCCATCGACGCGAGGCGACTCACGAGGTTGCCGAAGTTATTGGCGAGGTCGGTGTTGTACCGATCTTCGAAGCGTTCCCACGAGAAGTCGCCATCGCTGCCGTAGGTGATTTCCTTCGTGAGGTACAGGCGCAACGGGTCTGGTCCGAGCCGATCCGCAGCATCGAGCGGGTCGACGACCGTGCCGAGCGACTTGCTCATCTTCTGGCCTTTCCAATGGACCCAACCGTGGCCGAACACCTGTCGCGGCAACGGCAGGCCGGCGCTCATCAGCATGGCAGGCCAAATCACACAGTGGAACCGGGTGATGTCCTTGCCGATCACGTGCAGGTCCGCGGGCCACCAGCGTTCGCACAGCTCGTCGTCGGTGCCGTACCCCACCGCGGAGATGTAGTTGATCAGTGCGTCGGCCCACACGTACACGACGCTTTCGGGGTCGGAAGGCAGCGGGATACCCCACGCCTGCCCTGTCCGGCTCATCGAGATGTCTTCGGGCCCGGCCTCCAGGAAGCGGAGGATCTCGTTCTTCCGCGTTTCAGGCTGGAGGGAATCCGGGTGCGCGGCGTAGTGGTCGAGCAGCGGCTGTTGATACCGCGACAGTCGAAAGAAGTGGTTTTTCTCTTTGATCCACTCGGGCTTTTTGTGGTGAATCGGGCAAAGTCCGTCTTCGAGGTCCTTCTCCAGTTTGAAGGCCTCGCACGAGACACAGTACCACCCCTCGTACGACCCCTCGTAGAGGTCGCCAGCATCGGCGATCCGCTGTAGGAGCTTTGTCACCGCGTGCCGATGTCGCTCCTCGGTGGTGCGAATGAAGTCGTCAAACGAGATGTCCAGACGCGCCCACACGTCGCGAAAGACCTGCTCCATCTGGTCGCAGAACGCCAGCGGATCGAGTCCCTCGTCTCTCGCCCGCTGGTAGACGTTGTGCGAGTGCTCGTCATTGCCCATGACGAAACGCGTCTCGACACCAGAAAGACGCTTGTATCGAGCGATGACATCGGCCGTGACCTTCTCGTACGCGGTTCCGAGATGCGGCCGGCTGTTGACGTAATCGATCGCGGTGGTGATGTAGAAGCGGGACATTGGCGTTGGTCTCTACTTGGATCCGCCGCGGTCCAAGTATGCCTTCGTCGCGACAGCCTGAACCTCCTTTAGGGAGATCCCATGCTCTTTGGCGATTCGAAAACAGTCGTCGAACTCAGGCGCAGCGTTCACCACATGAGGCGAACCCGTCCGCCTCGCAACCTTGAAGCGGACCGTCCCGAGTGGCGTCTCTACCTCCACGTGCTCCCGCTCGAGGCACGCTCGAAGCGATTCCCGAAACCGAAGGCCGATGGTCGTTGTTTCGTTGAACACGATGTCACTCAAGAGCTCGCGCTGCTCGGGCGCCGCGACGATCGTGACGAGTGTTCCCGGACGGTTCTTCTTCATCTGAATCGGCGCATAGAAAACGTCGAACGCGCCAGCCGCGTGCAGCTTGTCCATCAGCACGCCAAAGATCTGCGGGTTCATGTCGTCGATCTCGCACTCGATGACGACGACGGTCTGCAGCGCCTGATGCGATTCCGACTCTCCAACGAGGATCCGTAGAAGGTTGGGATGATCGGCGAAGTCGCGGTCGCCCGCGCCGTAGCCGACCTGGCGCACGCGCATCGCTGGCATGGTACCAAACTCATCGGCGTACTCCGACAGAATCAACGCGCCGGTCGGCGTCAGCAGTTCGACCGCAGGTCCCTTCGAGTAGGCCGGAACCCCTTCGATTAGGCGCGCGGTCGCAGGCGCGGGCACCGGCATCACGCCGTGCTCGCAGCGGACCGTTCCCGAGCCAACATTGAGGGGCGACGAGACGATTCGATCGACCCCAAGCCGCTCGAGTCCGTAGACTGCCCCGGTAATATCGATGATGGAGTCTACGGCGCCGACTTCGTGCAGGTGGACCTCCTCAACCGGCATCTGGTGAATGTCGGCCTCGATCTCGGCAAGTCGGCGGAACAGGCGCTTAGCACGCTCCTTCCCTTCAGAGGAGAGCGCCGAACCATCGACCATCGTACAGATCTCGTTCAGGCCGCGATGATGGCGATGATGATGGCTGTGACTGTGACCCTGATCGTCATCGTGCGAATGCCGGTGCCCATCGTGATCATGCGCGTGATCATCATGGTCGCCATGATCGTGGTGCGCATGCGCGTGATCTTGCTCCCCGTTGTCGTTCACATGAAAACTCGTCGCCCCGATTCCTGCCCGTGACACGCGATCGGCGTGAAGGCGCACGTCTCCAAGAGCCAGGCTGCCCAACGCCTCGCGCAACTCCTCTAACGGCAGACCGGCGTCGATCAGGGCACCGAGGATCATGTCGCCTGAGGCGCCGGAGAAACAGTCGAAATAGAGGATGGTGGACATCACGCGGAGAATAAGAATGTGACTTCTGACTTCCTTCTGCTACTCACCGAGACTCATCCTCCCTGCTTCCTTGAAGCTGAAGTACGTCGAATCCGCCAGGACAAGATGGTCGAGCACCTCGATCCCCATCAGGACCCCCGCCTCGGCGAGTCGCTTCGTCAACGCGATGTCGTCGCCGCTGGGCGTCGGATCGCCTGACGGATGATTGTGAAACAACACCAGGGCCGCGGCGCCGTGCTCCGCCGCGGTCCTGAACACTTCTCGCGGGTGGACCAAGCTGGCGTCGAGCGTACCGACCGACAGGACCGTTGTGCGAATCACCCGGTGCTTCGTGTCGAGCAACACGATCCCAAACTGCTCGACCGGACCCGATCCATGCCCCGGCAGCAGGTACGCCGCGACGTCTTGCGGGCTGCCGAGCGACGTCCGGTCGGATGGCGCCCGTGTCAGCGTGCGGCGTCCCAATTCGATCGCCGCCAGCACCTGCGCAGCCTTTGCCGGCCCGATACCGTCAACCCGGTGCAGTTGCCGCTCGGTCACCCGAGTCAGACCCTGCACGCCGTCCGACATCACCAGCACTCGGTTCGCGATCTCGAGCGCACTGTCACGCCGGAAACCGTGCCCGAGCACGACGGCCAACAACTCGTTGTCGCCCAGGACGCCAACCCCGAGTCGTGCGAGCTTCTCGCGGGGCCGATCGTGCGGGGCGAGCGACTTCATGCCACGCACCCTTCAAGCGGCGTGCCGCAAACGGGCTATCGTACTACAGGCGGACCCCGCCTACTCCCGCGTGCGAACGGCCGCGAAGCGCAGGCCAGCTCTCGCCAGGTACGCAGAACCTACACTCGTCAACCGATGCGCGGCATCAGAACCCTCGCCACACGCCGCGCGCGATGACCTCGGCCCACCCGGTCAGGTAGATTCCGTCGTCCGTCCACTCGACATGCTGCGAACCGCCGGGCGACACGACATCCATTGACCGCGAGGCCCCGCCATGTGCCGCCGCCGCCACAGCCGACGCGCAGGCTCCGGTCCCTGATGCCGTTGTCGGACCGACTCCTCGCTCCCAGATCAAGATGCGAATCCGATCCGGGCGTTCGATCTCGACGAATTCGACATTGGTCCCTTCCGGGAACATCTCGTGGACCGCGAGTTCCGGCCCGAGTTTGCGAAACATCGCGTCATCGAGCCGATCGGTCAGCACGATGCATTGGGGGTTGCCCACCGACAGCGCAATCACCGGAATCGACTCGTACGATACGTCCAGGTCGAGCTGACGAATGCCCTCCGGCGCACCCATGAACCCGCGGAAGGTGTAGCGGGGCACGCCGTCTGCCTTGCTTAGCAGCGCGAGCGTCTTGATCCCACCATCGGTCTCGATCACCGTTTCGTGTGCCTTCTCAGGCACGACGGTTCGGGCCTCGTCATGCTCATCGAACCCATCGAGCAATATCGCGCCGAGGCATCGGACTCCGTTGCCAGACACCTCGGCCTTCGAACCATCGGCGTTGAGCAATGTCATCGACGCACCGCCCGACGTTGGACGAAAGAGAATCAGCCCGTCTGCTCCGACGCCGGCATGACGATCGCAGACGGCCTTTGCCACATCGGTCGCGGCATCGGACGGCACCTCTGACTCGCGCATGAAGAGGAAGTCGTTTCCGTAGGCGTGGGCCTTCACGAAGTCGATTGCCATAGTGAAATGATGAGCTGATGCCCTTCAGCCTCCAAAGCCGGGAAAGATCACCGTGACGCCGGTCGTCAGACCGACTGTGCCATCGCGATCCTGCAGCCCGAACACGACCGCACCGTCAAATTGCAGCGCCCCTCGACGGTACCGAATGCCGGTGCGTCCGAAGCCAGACGTCGAGGTTCCGGGTGGCACGTTTCGCGTCCGCCGGTTGAGATAACCGTTGACCTCGCCAACCGCTTGAATCGACCACGGTAAGTTACCGCTGACCGAGAAGCCATAGAGCACGACATCATTCTGCCGAGTGCCGCTGGTTGGGTCCCCAAAGATACCCAGCCCCGCGTTTCCGACGACCCTGACCAACCCAAACGATTTCCCAATCAAGACCGAGTTGTGGAAAGCCAACGTGTTCGGCCCGAGACCACTGCGGGTGTTGGCGTTAGGCAGCCTGGTCGCCAGATGGAACCCGATCGACGGCCGCTTCGCTGTCTCGGACAGTATCCGCACCTTAGCCCCAACAACCAGGTCATCGAAGTCCGACGTGCTGTCGCCGTCGAACGTGACGTCCGCAGAGAGCGCCGCTGGAAACCGCTCGGTCACCCGAAGGTGCTGGCGGGATGCATGCTCCACCTGAAACTCGGCTTCCCCGTATCCGAAACGGAGCCCGATGTTCGGCACGTTCGTGTGGTGACCGCGAAGCCCGGACACCGGGAATGACTGGTCTCTCAGATAATCAACCCCCATTTGAACCGCGATTTTGCCGGCCCCGATTGACTCCGGATCCTCAGTGCGGAGCGGCCGTGGCTGTGCCATCACGGGCACAGCAAGCGCGACGATCGAGACACTCGCGCATACCCAGCTGCCCACCATCAACTTCAGCTGACCACTCACGTTGGCCTCTCCGGCGGCAGGTCGGAGCTGACATCCGTTTCGAGCGCGACAGTCGGACACTCCTTCCCCCAACGGATATAGATCATCGCGGCTGCATCGTACACGGTGTGCGCCACAATCGGCGCCATCAGTCCGTCGGTCCAAATGGCGAGCACGCCGAGTGCTGCACCCGTCACGCCGGCCCAACAACCGAACGCGTATGTCCCGGACCCACCTGTGTGCGCGAGCCCAAACAAAACGCTGGCCGGAATCAGGCCGAGTTCCGGTTGTAGCACGCCGCGAAAAAGGAGCTCCTCCCCCAAGCCAGCGGCCACGCTGATGGCCACGATCGACCCCAAGCCGACGCCATCGAACAGCGGCTTGAGGACCTCGACGTAGAGTCGTCGTAGCGCCCGAACCGGCCGGATCGCTGGCGCGTGACAGAGCAAGTAGAGGTTCGCCCATCCGAACGCGCCCGCCATCAAGATCCCGGCAACCCCGCCGCGCGCGACACTGCCGAGCTCGAGCGGAAGCCCCCGCCATCGCGCCCAGCCAAGCGCGACGGCGACGAGGGCTCCCTCACCGACGATAGCCAACAGAACGAGGGATCTCGACGTCATTCCCTGCGGCGCCCAAGCACGGGCCGTCTAGTAGGGTACATCTCCCGGCATGCGGCGTCGGCACGTCGTCACTTAGCGCGCGACATCTTGCTCAAGGCGGCGCCATCGCCACTGAACGTAGGCGGTACAGGCTTTGCCTTTAGGAGTGTCCAGGAGGAGATGTCACTCATGATTACCGCTTCCCTCGGCCAGCTCGAGGCCCAGCTCAACGCGATCTTCGTACCCGCGCCACACGGACCCGGGGCCGATTCACGCTTCACTGACGCCATCAACCGCGAGATAGATCGCATGAAGACGCCAACCGCTGGATCTGAGCCGCGCGCGCTAGTGACGTCGCCAAGCGGACTTCGAGGCGCCCTCTCCGCCAGTCTGGACCGGCAGACCGTCCTGGGCATCCTCGAGAAGTACCCGCCGACCAACGAGGGCATTCGGCAGGCCATGCCTGAGCTCCAGCAGACGTACCCGGGCGTGAAGCTCCTCGAACACCCCTTAACAGCCCGTGGTGGAAATGCGGTCTTCCTATGCGGCTTTCGGGATGAGTGATCGATCGTGATCGCCGACCCCGATCGTGGAACGCGCGGGGTACTCGGGCTCGCGAACGGTCCAGACATGTACGAGGCGCCGCCAGGAGGACACAAGGACCATCAGCGCGGCGAGACAGCGCCCCTGCAGGCTGCGCGGCGTGCCAACGCCGATCAGCTGCCGGAACAGCACGCCGAGGTTGAAGCCCGCGAGGTGAATCAAGAGGCGCTTCAAGATATTGCGATGCCCGCGCAGATGCGTGCGCCGCATCCCGCCGGTCTCGTAGGCGTGCGCGAACGAACGCTCGATGCGCTCGCCACGTCGGCGCATCAAGCGCTTGCCGCGGGCGCCCCGAATGCGCCGACGATTCGCATAGACGGGCGCTTGGGCCTCCCGCGCCTTGGACCAATCGCGGCGGCCTCGATCCGGCTCGGCGACATACGACCGGACGCCGACGGCCTGCAGATCCACCATGACCTCATTACTGTGATAGCCCTTGTCCGCGACCAGCGCGGTGAACGCCTGGGGGTCGTCCACCTCGGCTTGCGCATCCTCGATCTGGGCAGCGGCGGCGACCGTCGTATCCCCCGTGTCTGCGCCTTGCACGGTCACCGCGACGACCGCGCCGGTGTCGAGGTCCACGGCATGTTCGACCTTGTGGGCCAGATGCGTGCGGCCGTCTTTCATCTTGGCGACCTTCGCATCCGGATCGACGGGGCTCCGCCAGTCCTTGTTCGATGGCGTCTTCTTCCGCTTCCGGTCCAGGCGGGCGAGGTCGTCGCGCGTCGGGGTGGCAATGCCCGACGCCTGCGCCAAGCCGGTCAAATAGGCCTGGTAGTCCTCGCCGGTGTCCCGCCGCACGATGCTCCGCATCGCCGCGTTCGCCTCCAGCGTGGTGGCGTCGATCCCGATCGTCGCGCCCTTCAGCACGCCCGACGCGACGAGGCGCTGCTGCACCCAGGTGAACACGGCGCGATGCGTCTCGACGTCAATCAGTCGCCGGGTTCGGGAGATCGTCGAGTGGTCCGGCACATCCTCGTCCACGGCGATGCCCAAGAAGCGCCGAATCGCCAGCGAGTCCGCCGCGCGCCAGGCGATGCCCCGCTCCGAGTCAATGCCTTCAAAGTACCCCACCAACAACGCGCGAAAGTAGATGCCCGGCGTGAGACTTGGCCGGCCACGGGTGGCGGCGTAGAACCGCTGGCACTGCCGTTCGACAAACGTCTCGAAACCGTGGGCGTCCAGCAGGGCGTTCACTCGACGATAGAACGGGTGGGCGACCGTCTGGGGCAAGTCGGTCGTCGCGACCCAGAGGGCTTCTTGTCGTCGTCGTTTGCGTCGTGTGCCCATTGACATGCGAACGAGTGTACAGATGATGATCGATTCTGGCGATCGATCTAGCCGAGGCCGTTGCTGATTTTCACCACGGGCTGGTAACGCGATGCTCAGTGGCAGCGACAAGGCCTCGGTGGAGTGATCGGACAGACCGACCTCCACTCCGCTTACCCCGCGCGTTCCACGATCGGGGTCGGCGATCACGATCGATCACTCATCCCGAAAGCCGCATAGGAAGACCGCATTTCCACCACGGGCTGTTAAGACTCGACAAACTGGAATTCCCCGACGGCACGATCGTCGACACCGTCATGGCCGCGGGCAGCGAATTCAGCCATTGGGGGTGGATCATTGAGCAATACGCGACCGCGCACATCACCGGGGAGAGCACGGTGGACGTCGGAGACGTGTCGATCGCCCTCCCGGGCACGAAGTACGAATACGAGTGGGTACCGAACGCCGTGGTCGAGGCGCTCCCAACGCTCGAGGCCTATAGTCCCGGGGCGTACCGTCATCAGCTCGCGGGCTTTACCCACGACAAGCTGGATCCGACCCACGTCCACAGCATGAACCTCAAGTACATCGCGGCCAGAGTGTTCGAGCAGGTCGACGTCTACGGTCCGGGCGCGCTGGACCAAGCTGTCGCGGGCTTGCGGGAGCTGGGTTTTGATGCCACGAAGGCCGGCGACGACAAGATCGACTTCAACGACGGACAGGGCCCAGTCGACGTGATCGCCAACATGTCGGCCACGCCACAAGGAGATATGAACTGGCAGTGGCTGGTCTAACCGCTCGCGTCGCTACCCGGCGGCGCTAGCGTTCAGCGCTATCGAGCCACAGCGTCACCGGACCGTCGTTGACGAGCTCGACAGCCATCATCGCCTGAAACTGCCCTGTCTCGACGGTGAGTCCGTCACGCCGCAGACGCTCGACGAGACTGTCGTACAACGGCTGGGCGTGCTCCGGCCGGGCGGCACCGTCGAATGATGGACGACGCCCGCGTCGGCAATCGCCGAACAGCGTGAATTGGGAGACGACCAGAACTCCGCCGCCGACATCGACCACCGAGCGATTCATGCGTCCTGCCTCATCATCGAACACCCGGAGATGTGTGACCTTCGTCGCGATGTAGTCCACGTCCTCCGGTCCGTCGCCGCGTCCAACGCCGACGAAGACCAGTAACCCCTGAGCGATCTGCCCGAAGTCGTTGCCGCCAACCGACACGCGAGCGGAGGTCACTCGCTGTACCACAGCCTTCATCGAGGCCCCGTCATCAGTGCACTAGCAGGTTGCTGAAGAACACGAGGATCGGGCTGTTTTCATGGCCATCATGCGTGTCACGCCCCCCCCCGACAACGGTGCGCACGGGGACACGCTGTCCCGACGAGGGGGCCAGCGACACCCGCGGCCGGCGATCAGGGACACCTCGCCTCCAGATTCCGCAACCGGACCAAGTTATAGGCGGTGGCGGCGAAGGTGAGCTGCCAATCCACCAGGGCGATGCCGCGATGCCGGAGCTTGCGCAGGCCGCCGACGGTCTTCATCCAGCCGAAGACCTGTTCCACGAGTTTTCGTTTCCGCTGACTCACGTGATAGCCCGCATGCCGCGTGGTCCGACCGTCGATCGCACTCCCGCGGACCTTCTGCGCCACGTGGGGCGTGACGTCCTGGACGCGCACGTCGGCAACGAAGCGCGCCACATCGTAGCCCTTGTCCGCCCCGACCGTGCTGCCCGGGGAGGCGCTGGCCTCCAGCAACAGCACCGCCGCGTCGCGTTCGGCGGTCCCCGTCGCGTGGGTCGCGCAGACGTTGGCGACAAGCCCCTGTCGATTGTCCAGCAGCACGTGGCCGAGATACGCCAGCTTGGCTTCCTTGCCTTTGCCCTTCCGATGCAACATCGCCTCGGGATCGGTCGTCGACTGATGGGTGTCATTGCGCCGCCGCTCCCCGTGGAAGTTGACCGTGGGATTGCCCGGGTCCTCGGGCGGGTCGCTCTCCGCTGCGTCCACGCACCGAAAGCTTTTCAGGCTGGCCCATGCTTCCAACTGCGTCCCATCCACGGTGAAGTGTTCGTCCGAGAGCAGCCCGGCCGCCCGGGCGTGGGCCTGGACCGCATCAAAGAACGCGGCGGCGACATCGCCCGACAGCAGCCGGTCGCGATTCTTGGTAAACGTCGTGGGATGCCAGACCGGGTCATCCATATTCAGCCCGACGAACCACCGGAACAGCAGGTTGTAGTTGAGCTCTTCCATGAGCAGCCGCTCGCTCCGCACCGTGTAGAGCACTTGCAACAGCAAAGCGCGCAGCAATTGCTCCGGTGGGATCGACGGACGCCCTGTCGTGGCGTACAGGCTCGCGAATCGGCGCGACATTGTCTGCAGGGCTTCGTCCGTCAGCGCCCGAACGGCGCGGAGCGGATGGTCGGCCGGCACGCGCTGTTCCGGCGACAGGTAGCTGAACATGTGGGTGGTCTGCTCATCGTGTCCGCGCATGATCGGGCTCCCTTCAGTGTTGGGAGCATCGTAGTACGACGGGATCCATCTGTCGATCCCATTTCGCGGAGTTTTTCAGCAGCCTGCTAGACCAGTTCAGCGGCACGCGAACGGAGTTCAGCCGTGGGATTCAGCCGGACGTCGAGCAAATGGCGGGGCGCGATGTTCCCTAGCGCCTTGAGCATCGAGCGCTTGACGCCAGGATGCTCGGCTTCGAAATCGATGAGCAGGCGCTTCAGCCGCTGGCGCTTCAGGCTCAAGTCTCCGCAGACCGGACAGCAGCATCCGATGACCGGGAGCTGACACGTCCGAGTGTAGACACGGGCCTCATCCTCGCTTACGTTGACCAACGGTCGGATCACGACGTGCTGCTGGTCGTCTGACACGAGCTTTGCCGGCATGGCTTTGAGGCTCCCGGCGAAGAAGAGGTTGAGCAGCAACGTTTCGATGAAGTCGTCGGCGTGATGACCCAGCGCGATTTTGGTCGCGCCAACGTCGGCCGCGATTCGGTACAGCACACCACGCCGGAGCTTGGCGCACAACGAACAGGGCGTCGCGTCGGCGTCGAGCACATCGTCCATGATCTCGCCGATCTGCGTGTGCTCGATTCGCAGCTCCCAGCCACGCGCCGCACAGGCGCGCGAGATCTCCTGATGTTTGTACTGTTCGTACCCCGAGTCGACGTTCACCGCAATGAGCGAGAAATCAATTGGCGCGCGACGCCGCAGCACGTCGAGAATCTGCATCAGCGCCCAGCTATCCTTCCCGCCGGACAGCCCGACCATGATGCGATCGCCGGGCTCGATCAGGTCGAAGGCCTTGATGGCCGTGGTGACCTTGCGGGCAAGCCGTGCTTCGAGCTTCGAGGCGTAGGCCATATCGATCCGAATCAGTCTACCAGCACGAGTTGGTCTAGGGCCCGTGTCCAGGTCATCTCCCCGACCTGCGCGCGCGCGTTCGACCCCAAGCGCTCCGCGCGCATGGGGTCGTCACTGAACGAAACCAAGGCCTGCGCGAGCGACGCCGCGTTTGGCTCCGCAATGACGCCGCTCGTCCCGTCCTGGACCAGCTCGGTTGGCCCGCCGCTGTCACGACAGGTCACGACGGCCTTTCCGGATGCAAATGCCTCAACAGTTACCAACCCATAGTCTTCGTCCTGAGCGGGAAAGCACACCGCGCGGCACCGGCCCATGTGGTCCAGCAGGACAGCGTCGTCGACGGCGCCGGCGAAGGTGACGCGATCGTCAAGCCCCCGCTGACGCGCCAACTCCTGCAGCGCTGCACGCTCTTCTCCGTCGCCCGCGACAACGCACCGCACGCCCGACGCGATCGGCTCGGCGAGCGCGTCGATGACCAACCCCACCCGTTTCAACGGCGTCAGCCGCGACACAACCAAGATGAAGTTCTCGTAGCCCTCGCACCGATACGGGCGCGGTGGCGGCGGCGGATACACCACACTCGACGCGATTCCCCCCCACTGCTGGAGCCGTGCCTCGATCGTTCGGGACTGCGCGAACAACCTCGTCACGTTACGCGTCAGCAAGCGATGGTCGACCGCGTGGATGAGACGACGGCGCACACGTTCCTTCAGCCGCGCCTGCGGGGAGAGGGTGCGACTGAAGCGAGGCCATTGATCGTAGTACTCCCGCATCCGGTGGTTGAGCCAGCACGCGTGCGCCGGGTGACGGATGGCGTAGCTGGGAAACCGTAGGCTGATCACCTGGTCGATCGGCTTCCCGTCATGGGCGATGCCGGCGTCGGTCAACCATGTCGCGGTGTACGCCGACGCCTGGCGGCCGAATCGATTCTGGGGGGTCAGGAGCAGCGCGGCGTCGTGCCCGGCCTCACGAAGCGCCGACACGAGGGCGTTCGCGATGACCAGATGCCCGCCCTCTGAGAACGGCGGGTGCGACGTCGCAACCGTAATGCGAGCCACGGACTACCGGCCGCGTCCGGCTCCCGTTCCGGACGACGCGCGTTTGGGGCCAAGTTCGAAGGTCGCTGCCGCGCTTGACAGAAAGCCGAGATCGGCGCTCGCGGTCCCGGCTCGCCGTGTCGGACGTGACACTTCATGCATCAGGGTATACAGCTGCTCCATCTTCCGCACGAAGGATTGGATGTCGTACTCGGCACCCGTGACGCGTGCTCGTGACGCAAGATCCTCGCGCCGGTCGGCATGCTCAAGCAACTCAACGACTGCGGCCGCAATAGCGGCGCTGTCTCGCTTCGGCACGACAACAGCATCCACGCCATCCTGCAAGATATCCATCAATCCATCGGCGTCACTCGCGACGATCGGTCGGCCGGCCGCCAGCGCCTCAAACGCGGTGAGTGGAGTCCCTTCCCACAATGACGGGAACACCACCACGTCGAAGGCCGCGAACACGCCGGCGACGTCACGCGCAAACCCTGGGAACAACACCTTGTCTTGGAGCCCGAGCGTTCGAACCTGGTCTTCGAGCGCGCGCTGCAACTCGCCCTCACCCACAATACACACGTGTACATCCGGACAGCGGGCAAGGATCTCGGATGTTGCACCGACGAGGTACTCGTTGCCCTTCGACGGCATGAGGCGCGTGACGGTGCCGACGAGCCGGCCCTCTTCCGGCAGCCCAAGCGACTGGCGCACCTGTCGCACGTCGTCGATGGTGTACGGGCGCGCGAACTCGTCCACCGGCGCCCCCAGATAAACGACACGAGTCCGATCGGCTGGAACAAGTCGGGCGTTGATCACGAACTCAGCCGTCGATCGAGACACCGCGATGGCCAGATCGGTGTACGGCGCGAGCGCGCGGTCGGCGACCTTCTGAAACCACGGCGTGTCTGTCAGGTTTGCGTGCTCGTGGAGCACGGTCGGCCAACCTCGCCACGCCGCCGCCAGACGGCCAAACGTCGTCGCGCCATAGCCATGCATGTGCAGAATGTCGGCCTCTCGGCGATCGAGCTCACGGATAAGCAGCGGCAGGGTCGTCGGATCGAACTTCGACTTGGACAGGTACGTTACGTCGACGCCGTGGTCCTCCAGCCGGTCCTCCGACGTGTCCGGCGTTCGCAGGCTAATCAGCGACACGCGGAAGCGGTCCGAGTCGAAGCGTGGCAACATCCAGGCGAAGAGACGCTTCACGCCGTGCATCCGGCTGCCGGGCCACCCCAGATGATCGCAGATCTGGACGACGTTGAGCGGTCGACTCACAGCCATCCCTGTTCCGTGTACCAGGCCGCTGTTCGGGCGATACCGGTACGGAGGTCGACCTTGGGATCCCAACCAAGCTCCGTCTTTGCGCGAGTCGTATCGAACGCCCGACTCTTCGTGAAGAAATCCACTCGACGGCGATACAAGGGCGGCTCGACCCGAAGTGGCACACACACCAGCTCGCACATCGCTCCCAACAGCCAGACCGGCCAGACCGGGAAGTGCCAGCCTGGTGGACGAACCTCCAACCCATCGGCGATCAACGCCAGGAGCTCGTTCAGCGTCGTGTAGCGCGAGCCAGCGAGGAGATACGTACGCCCCGAGACGCCAGGGGTCTCGCCGGACAACCGGAACCCTTCCACGAGGTCGTCGATATACGTGAGGTGATAGAACACGTCGCCTGATCCCAGGATGGGGAAGCGACCGCGCGCGATTCCCCGAAACATCTTCAAGAATCGCGTGTCACCGGGACCATATATGCCAATTGGTCGCACGATCACGACCTCGAGGCCGTCCTCAGCGCCACGCCGGCGGACCAGCTGTTCGGCTTCGAGCTTCGTCACCTGGTAGATGTCGCCGGGTGCCAGCGGGGCGTCTTCGTTCGCGGGCGGGTGCTCGATGTGGCCGTGGACACCGCCCGTGCTGCAGTGAACGAACCGTCGAACGCCCGCCGAACGCGCTTCCTGGAGCAAGTTGTCGGTCCCGGCGACGTTCACCGCGCGATAGGCATCGTCCGCCTGGCCAGCGGTCCGGTAGCTCGCGGCGATGTGATAGACGACCTCGATGTCGCCGCACGCGTTGCGCAACGACGCGCGATCTGTCAGATCACCGATGACCGGATCGACGCCCTCGGCTTCCAGCGCGCCGACCCTGCTTTGACTCTGCGGTCTCACGAGGCCGCGCACCCCGGCCCCGCGCCCCGACAGATACCGCGCCAGGTGCCCCCCGGTGAAGCCTGTCACGCCCGTCACAAGGACGTTCACGATGCTTTCGAACGCAGTATCCCCGGATCGGACGGGGTGGCCCCCCGACTCGCTAGCCCCGAGAGCAGTCGCGCATACGCCTCGGCTGTCTTCGCAACATAGCCATCGCGGCTGTAGCGGGTCTCCGCCACCGTTCGGGCGGCCTCGGCCAAACGATGCCGGTCGGCGGGCTCCCCGATCAACTGCCCGATCGCCGCAGCAAACGCTTCGGCCTCCGGCGGCACCAGCCGGGCGATCCGCTGATCGAGTACCTGCGTATGCGTGCGAAGGTTCGTCGCGACGATCGGTCGTCCTGACCGCAGATAGGAGTACAGCTTGAGCGGCGTGTTCGTCCCCCGAATGCGAGGCGACACCAAGATGTCGGCCGCTCGGACGAACGCCGGGATCTCTGTGGCCGGCTGGTGTCCTGTGAAGATCATGTTCGGCGCGGCGGCGTCCGCCCGTTCACGAACCCGAGAAACCTGGGCCGGCGTCCCCCCCACCACGAGCACCCTCGCGCCCGGGTGCATAGACGACAAACGCGCGGCGGCGTCGATGAGGAGGTCAAGCCCTTGATACGGCTCGAACGTGCCCGTATACAGGATGACGGTCTGATCCCGTTCGATTCCAAACCGAGCACGGACCCTATCAGGCGCGGAACCTGAGCTGTCAGGGGTGTCGATGTCTCCACCCATGACGTTCTCGATCAGAAACGCACGGTCTCCACACCCGGCCGCCACCACCGCATCCTGCAGTTCCTGACAGATCGTGATGATGGTGTCCGACTCCGCGAGCATCTTTGCTTCCGCCCGTTCGAAGGCCTTCCGGAGCAACCGAGACCGCGTATACCGGAAATTGGACAGCTGCTGCGGCAAGCTCGAATGCATGTCGTAAAGATGTGGCACACCGGCGCGCTTGGCGAGCCACAGGCCGATAAGACCGGCCTCTTCGTGCGAGTGCACCGCGTCGTATTTCACGGTTCGAATCAGGCGAAACGCGCGAAACGCTAGGAAGAAGTCGAGGATAACCTTGACGAGCGAGGGTCCGATGGGGACACCCCTCACGAACGGTGGGCGCCAGCATCGCAGAATCCGCAGATTGGGAAGCTCGACGTCCCGACCCAGCGGATACGTCACCAAATCAACCTGATGACCTAATTCACCGAGCACCTTGATCCGATGGTATTCACTGAAGGGGGTGCCCCGGGGCTCGAAGAATGGCTCAGGGGCGAGCATCAAGATGCGTGCGGATCCCAAGTGAGCCCGATTATAGCAGACGACTGAAACTACAGGGTTTGCGGCGATCGGTACGGCTCTTGCCCCTTCCAAAGGGACGGGTCCGGAGACCCGTCCTCGTCGGGTCGGCTGGGCCCGGCAGACCCGTTTGAAGAAACGGGAGATTTCGGGCGATCGGTGGCGACACGTCGCCAGCCGGTCGAAACAGCAATATGTTTCAAAATCGCAATGTCGCGCTCAGAATCGTACTTGCCACCATCATCTCGGTCGGGCTCGCCGCCTGCTCCGAGAAGAGTCGGAGCCCGCTGAGCCCGTTCGTCGCTGGTCCCATGGAGGGCGTTGCGATCGGTGCTCCGTCTCCCATCGCCCCGCTCGACGGCATGCTGGTGGCGGTCGGCGACCCCCTAGTTTTGCAGTTCAGCAGTGCGACATCTAACAGCGAGCGTCCGTTTTGGTATGAGATTCAGCTGGCTGCCGACAGCCAGTTCCTCGACGTGCTACATGAAGCCGACGAGGTGGACCGCGCCGACGACGGAAGGGGCGGGCTATCCGAGAGCGGCGCTCATGACTACACCGTACCGGCACCCCTCGATTCGGAACGTACGTATTGGTGGCGCACTCGAGCGGTCGACGGGGCCAACATCGGCACCTATTCGAACCCCCAGACGTTCGAGATCTTCACTCCGGTGGTGCTCGGCGTGCCGGAACCCACGTCGCCTCCCGACGGGGCAACCCTCACGGACCTGGTGCCGTTCCTCGCTGCCACGATGCCCGAGGTCAGTGGACCGGCGGAGAACCTCCGGCTGCAGTTCGAGGTCGCGACCGATGCCGGCTTCGCGAACCGCGTGGCCTTCTTGAGCGCTACACCCGATGGCACCGTGGCTTCGCTCACGCTGAGTGGATCGTACTCGGCGGATACGACGTACTACTGGCGCGTCCGTGCCGCTGCAAAGGGACGCGAAGGAGAGGTCGTCGGGCAGTGGTCGGCCAGTCGCCGATTCAAGACGCCTGCCCCGCCTCCTGTGCCAACCCCGGCACCGTCGCCAGGTGGCGGCGGCGGCGGTGGCTACACACCCGGCGGAAGCCCGGGTGCGCCGTTTACGACAAATGGCGGCAGCCCGCCCAACATGTTCCACGTCGTCCAGCAGGTCGCGGCCAACCATCCGGGCGCACTCCAGAACTCCTGCCAGAGCCACGGAGGCAGCTGGGAGTTCATGGATCGCGTCGTCGAGGCACTCCGGGCAATTGACGGGCGGTGGGCCTACAACTGCAAGCGCGGCAACTGCGGTGACGTGTCGCACGACGTCGTCGACTACTACCGGGGGTCCGGCAACCCCAACGGGAGCACGGACGTCGCGATCATCGACATCATCGCGGGGCACTGCGGCGGAAACCCGCAGCCCGCTTGGATCGACCAGACGCAGGCCACACAACAGGCGGGAACGATCGGACGCTGGAAGTACCCGCGCTAGCGGACGTCCGCTAGTAACGGAAGCGAATACCGCCGCCGAACTGGAGTCCGCCGACCGTCACCGAGGTCGCTCCGCCAGCCAGCGGGACATCGATCGATCCGCCCGCGTACTGCACGAAGGCACCCACTCCCCAGAACGGGGCGAGCATGTACGAGAAGTCCGCGCCGGCGTTAAAGCCGACACCTCGCTCCTTCATCTCCACGACAGTGACCCGAGAGAGATTGACGTCGCTGAATGGGAACCCGACTTCGACGATGGCCGCATCGGTGACGACCGCTTGCTCGAGGCGGATCAGCGTCGGCCCTCCGAAGAGCTGAAGGTGGGCCCGTTCGTCGAGCTGGACCACCCACGCGGCCTGGAAATGGACCATCGACTCGCGATGACCTAGCGCGCTCAGCGCTTGCGTTACGATGCGCGGCCGATTAACGAAGATCGGATGGGGCGCCTGGACGGTCACGTCGGCTTCACCGGTGGACGTGGTCCGAGTAAAGCCTGCACCGACGCCCAAACTCCCCCGCAACCGGAGCATCGCGTTGCCTCTGAACATCCCACCGCTGCGATCGATGTTATAGCTCGTGTCGAGCAGGATCGGTTCGCCAAAGAGCATGCCGGCCTCGCCCAGGTCTTGGAGCTGCTGGCTGCCGCTCTGCCCCCCTCCGTCAATGCTCACGAAGAGACGCTGTTCGGGCACTCGAGTTTGAGCGTCCGCCGCCGTCGCCGCCGCTATCACGAGCAGCCACACGACTGCCCAACCGAACACTACTCTTGATCGCTTCATCTGGACCCGCTTCCGGCCTCGCGCGACCGACCGGCGCTGACACACACCTCTCCTCGGCCCGCGCGGGCTCGCGAATGCTAGCACAGCCCTCCCTGAACGGGCCAGCGACACGAGCGTTTCGACGTGCGCTTTAGACGTTCTTGGTGAAATACCGTATCATCAAGGGTCAATCAGGCCAGGCTGAACGCGGGCCGGAATACACCGACCTCGGGAGCACCGCGAACGTGACAACAAGAAAGAGCCTTGCGTGTCTGATGTCGCTGGCGGCAGCCGTTGCGATGGCTGCGTGCGACTCGGACTCCCCGACACCGACGGCACCTAGGAGTCTGCGCCGCAGGAGGTGCGGCGGCGTGAAATGGGTCGTCGGCCCATGCTGTGCGTCATTGTGCCGGAGCGACTTCGGCGGTCGGCCGACGAGGGAGCTCCTCGGCGAAGGGCGAAGCAGATAGCAAGATTCGGCCTTGAGGGGCCGCCTGGCCCGCCACAGAGCCCGAGGCGCGCCGATCGGTCGTCGTTGCGAGCCTCATTCCCCGCGTGTTACGCCGCCATCAGGGCGTGCAGGCGCGTGGTGTTCAACGCCCGGCACACCAAGTCCCACTCGCCCTGCACCTTCGCCAGCCCCCGCAGGCTGAAGCGTCGGAATCCCAGCACGTGCGTGATCCAGCCGTTGGGAGCCTCCGACAGCCACTTGCGTTCTGCCTACGCCGCACGGCCCGCCGGCCTCGACAGCTTCTCGGCCATGCGACTCGTCGCGGGATACTTCTCCGGGTCGCGGGGCCTGGCCGCCTTCCCCTCCCGGCCCAAGGACACATACCCGTCGATGCCTCGCGTTTCCAGGTCCGCCAAGTCCCGCTCGTTGCTGTAGCCGGCGTCCGCCAGCACCGTCTCCGGCTGCTCGCCGACCGTCTCCGCCAGCGCGTCGAGCAGCGCCGGCACACCACCCTGGTCGCTCGCGTTCGCCGTCACCTCCGTCGCCACCACCAACTGGTGCGCACCATCGACCGCCACCTGCGCGTTGTAGCACTGCTGGAACCCGTCGTTGCTCGTCTTCATGATCCCGCTCTCCGGGTCCGTGAAGTTGCTCTGCGCCTTCGCGTCCGGCTCGCCATACGACCGCGTGTAGGGCGGCCCGCCCTTCGGGTTCCGGTCTTGGTCCGGCTGCCGACCGCGGGCGTCGTCCGCTGCCCGCTGCTGCGCCTCCAACCGCGACTTCGCCGCCCGGGTCGCCGCCAGACGGTCTTCCCGGCGGCGCAACTCCGCCGGCAACGCGTCGCCCCGCACGTCCGCCCCCACCCGCGCGTCCTCGGCCGCGTCGGCCGCGCCAGCCGCCGCCAGCCGCGCCTCAATCTCCCCCCGCAGCCGCCGCTCCTCCTTGGCCATCCGCCCGTAGCTCATCGCCTTCCGTTTGCTCGCGTTCGCCCGCACCTTCGTGCCGTCAATCGACAGCTTCCCGACGCGCGCCAGACCCCATGCCCGCGCCAGCCGACCCACCGCTACAAACAGCTCCTTGAAGTCCGACAAGTGCCGCCGCCGGAACTCGCACAGCGTCCGATGTTGCGGGAAGTTGCCCGCCCCCAGAACCCGGAACGCCCCGTCCTCTTCCAGCTTCCGCGCGATCCCGCGCGCCGAGAACACCCCCGTCGCATACGCATACAGCAGCACCTTCACCATCATCCGCGGTGCAGAGGGCGCGTTGCGCCGACCGTCCCCCGCATACGGCGCGTAGAACGCCGTCAAATCCACACCGTCCCCCAGGTCGCTGACGTGGTGCGCCAAGTGGCCCTCCGGCAACCACGCCCGCAGGTCCGCCGGCAACAGCAGCATCTGATCCGGTGCGTAGGGACGGAACGTCGTCGACATCAGGTCCTTTCCTCCTCGGCTCGCCTACAATTGTCGCACCGTTTCTGCGGCGCAGACTCCTAGCGCCGCCGTCATGGTCGAGCCGCCGCTGGGCGCGGCCGCGGTGGACCCGGGACTCCCTCCGGGCTCAGTGACCGTGAAGGCCACCCCACCGAGTCCGCTCTCGCCGACCGATGGCGATGACGTAGGCGTCGGATCGGCCGTGCTCACGGTGACGAACCCGACTCCGGTCTACAACGTGCCCTGGACGTTTGACGTTCGCTTTGAAATCTTCGAAAACGCCAATCCAACGGCGGTCGTTCACTCTGCGGCGGTGCCGCAAGGCAACGGAACGACGAGCTACAGCGTGCCCGGTGGCGTGTTGCAGGGCGATACGTTCTACGTCTGGCGCGCCCGTGCGGAAAGCGAGGGCGAAGGCGGACCATGGTCTGAGGTCTACAGCTTTACGGCGGTGCCGTTCAACATCGACCCGCCGGTTCCCCTGCAACCGGTCGGGGGCATCGTCACCGCATCCCTCAATCCGAGCTTCACCGTGCAAAACGGCGAGATCACCGGCGAGGTCGGGACGGTGTTGATCGAGGTCGAGGTTGCCCTCGACGAACTGTTCACGAACGTCAGCGTCGTGGCTCGAACCATTTCCCGCGATCGGGGAGAAACCGTCGTCCCCATCAACCAAAATCTCACGCCGGAAACTCAGTACTTCTGGCGGGCGAGAGGTACCAACGAAGACCTCCCGATCACGGCTGTGCTGCCTTCGGGTGGCGGGTCGGTATCAGCCGCGCTGCCGATCCAAGGCGCCGACGTCATGAGCGCATGGTCAGACACCGCAACCTTTTCGACCCCGACTGCCGAGGCGGCAGGCGGAGCCAGTTTCTCAGGAGCTTTTCACCCGCGCGGGCCGCGACGCCTCGCTGGGCAGAAAAACGGATGCGCCCCGACGGTGCTTGGCGATATGCTGGCCGCGCGCCCGAGGGCCGAGGCCGACGGACCACTGGTGGCCAGTCCCCGTCTAGGAGCTTGGTCCGGGGATGTGGCGACAGCCGCACTGGTGGCACGATTGGTGTGACCCCGTTCAAGAGACTGCTTCCCCGACACATCCCTGCCCTCGGGTGCTTCACCCATGATCCCCAAGGAGCCCCCCGTGACGCAACGAGAACGAGGTCAAGCACAGCAGCGCGCTCGACAAGAGCAAGAGATTCTCCGAAAGATCCATCTGAACGCCGCCGGCATCGATATCGGCAGCGCGAGCCACTGGGTGGCGGTGCCCGACGATCGGGACGACCAGCCGGTACGAGAATTCACGAGTTTCACCCATGATCTCACCGCGTTGGCCACCTGGCTTGAGGCGTGCGGGATTGACACGGTCGCCATGGAGTCGACGGGGGTCTACTGGATCCCGCTGTACGAACTCCTCGAAGCCCGTGGGATCGAGGTGCTGCTCGTGAACGCCCACCATGTGAAGGGCGTGCCCGGCCGCAAGAGCGACATCGTCGATTGCCAGTGGCTCCAGCAGCTGCACACCTTCGGGCTGTTGCGCGGGAGCTTCCGGCCCGACGCACCGATCGCGGCGCTGCGCAGCGTCATCCGGCACCGCGATCAGCTGGTCGAGTCGGCGGCCTCATGGGTCCAGCGGATGCAGAAGGCGCTCGTCCTCATGAACCTCCAGCTCCATCACGTCCTGACCGACGTCACCGGGGTGACCGGGGTCGCGATCCTACGTGACATCGTCGCGGGCGAAACCGACTCCGCTGTCCTCGCCCGGCACCGCGACCCGCGCTGCAAGGCCACCGAGGCGGAGATCGCCGCCGCGCTCACAGGGCACTACCGCGCCGAACATTTGTTCGTGCTTCGCCAAGCGCTTGAGGGCTACGACTTCTACCAGACGCAGATCGGCCGCTGCGACGACGAGATCCAGTGCCAGATCCGCGCCCTCGAGGCGACCTGCCAGACCCCCGATGAGCCGCCGGACCCGCCCCGACCCGCGCGGCGGCGGAGTGCCAACGAACCCCGCTTCGAGATCCGGGTCCCGCTGTATACGCTGTGCGCAGGCGTCGACCTGACCGCGATCCCAGGCCTGGGGCCGTATGGGGCGCTCAAACTCGTGTCCGAGATCGGCGTCGATATGCGTCGCTGGGCGACGGAGAAGCACTTCACCTCGTGGCTCACGGTCGCGCCCCGGAACCAGATCTCCGGGGGCAAGCTCCTCAGCTCCCGCACGCAACCGTCGGCCAATCGGGCGGCAAAGACCCTCCGCCTGGCCGCCATGAGTCTCGGGCGCAGCGATCACGCGCTCGGCGCGTTCTACCGGCGGCTCGCCGCCCGCGCCGGCAAGGCCAAGGCGATCACGGCGACGGCCCGCAAGCTCGCCATCCTGGTGTATCGCATGCTCCGGGACCGCCTCCCCTACCGGGAGCGCACGGCCGCCGACTACGACCAACAGCAGCGATCGCGGATCCTGCGCGGCCTCCGGAGGCGCGCCGCCTCGCTGGGGTGCGAGCTCGTCGATGCCAAGACTGGAGTCGTCATGTAGATGTTTTCTCAAGAGATGCTCAGAGAACATCGTCGTCAAGAGGTCGAGATCAATCAGCGGCTTCTCGTGCTGGCACTGGTCGCAGTCGTGGGAGCGGGGCTGGCTCCCGTCAGCGTCGCAGACGCCCAGTCAAGGCGTCGTGGACGGTGCCGCGCACGGCGACCGGCCACCCCGATCTGCAAGGCGTGTGGGACTTCCGCACGCTGACACCGCTCCAGCGGCCTGACGACCGCGCCACGCAAACGGTGCTGAGCGAAGAGGAAGCGGCCGAGATCGAAGCGACGGCTGTCCGGAGGGCGGCCGAGGCAGACCTGCCGAGCGAAATCCGGACTGAGCCATTGCCCACGGGCCAGAACGTCGGCGGCTACAACAACTTCTGGTTTGACCGGGGGGCCGGGGTCGTCGGCGACCGGCGCACGTCGCTGATCACAGAGCCACCCGACGGGAGAGTGCCTCGCCTGCGGAATGACGCGCGACGTCAGATTGGTTCGTTGTCAGAGGATCTCCCGAGCGATCGTCCGATTCGATACCGCGCTGGCGGGGCCGCCGTCGATGGCCCGGAGGATCGTGGCCTCGCCGAACGGTGCATCCTTGGGTTCAACTCGGGCCCGCCGATGCTGCCGGGTGGCTACAACCAGAACATGCAACTGTTCCAGACCGCCAACCACGTCGTAATCCTCAACGAGATGGTGCACGACTCACGCGTCATCCCGTTGGATGGACGCCCGCACGTGCCCGGCGACGTTCGCACGGTCCTTCACGGCGGAAATTCCGATGCGGCGGGGAGCCGCGCCGCTCTTCGAATACGCCTGCCACGAGGGCAACTACGGCCTACTCAACATTCTTCGGGGTGCCCGTGAGGACGAGCTCGCGGCTGCCGCGACCTCCAAGTAGAGCCAGCGGGCGATTGGGGTCTTAGTCCAGTCTGGACCAGACCAAATACTTGCGCCCGGCACAGTTTCTCTGCCGTGAGTCTCTTGCCCCACTGGTTGACGCGCGCGTTCACGCCGCCGCCGGGCCCCGTTCTTGCACCGTCGTGATCCGAGGAAGGATCGACATGTTCGGACTGAACGTACTAACCAAAACTGACTCGCCAGCCGACGAGCTCGCATTGTTTCCGACTGAGGATGAGGAAGTGACGGGCTTCGAGGATACGGAACTCGTTGCCGAAGCGGACGCCGTCGACCAGGTTGCCGAAGGGGACAAAGCTGACGTGAGCGAAGACTTCGAAACCAACCTCGAGGAGGCCGACGACACGGAGCAGCCGGCCGTCACCGCCTTTCAGGACGCCGTGCGTGAGGCGCAGCAGGCAGCCGAGAAACGGCTGACGACGATCGTCGAACAAGCGCGGCAGGCTGCCGCGGAGCAGCATGCGGCCGAGCTCGCCTCGGCCAAACAGCAATACGAAGCGGAGGTGCTCCAGCTCCGTGACGACTATTCAGCCGAAGCGCAAGCGGCGATCGACGCGGCTCGACAAGAGCTCACCGAACAGCATGCCGTCGAGCTCGCTCGCCTACGAGACGAACTCGAGCAGCAGCACGCGGACGACCTCAACCGCGTCCGCACCGTCGCCATTGAATCCTTCAACACACTGGCTGACGACGTCCTAGAGCAGGTGTAGACCGCCTCGCTCGTTCGCCCGCGCCTGTCCGACGCGAGCAGCCACCCGCGCTACATCCCGAGCATGAGGTCGTCGATGTGCACGTTCAAGAAGTGGGTCACGCGCAGCCCGGTGATGCCGTCCGCATCGACGGCAGACCGCGGCTGCGTCGCCACTTCAGTGCCATTGACCAGAAAGCGAACCTGGCTACTGCCGACCTCCACCGCCAGCGTGTTCGTCGACTGCCCCTGAGCATCGAGCTCGTTGATCGCGTCGTGACTGGTCCAGTCGAGGAGAGTTGGGGTCTCGGTGCCCATGCGCTTCTTGATCAGAAACTGGCCGTTCTGACGAATCACGAAATACGAGTACTGCTGGTTCGCGCCGGCCAAATCTGAACCTCCGAAAAAGAGGCCGTAGGCGTTCGGGTGATTTGATGGCTCTGCCTGCGTGAACGACGCGCTGATGGTGTAACTGCCCTTTGTCATGCTGCTTGGCTGCCAGAAGATGGCCGCTCCGCGTGCCGCGGTCTTGGCGTGTACGCCGGACCCCATCGGCATGAAGCTGAGAACGCTCGCGACGTCCGTGCCGTAATCAAGCCGAGATTCCCACCCACCGGCCGTGACGCCCCCATCCTGGGCCCGCACGGCGAGCGGCATCACCAGCGCGGCCGCAACAACTGCTACAAGTAGGTATCGCATCAGACTCCTCCTTTGATCCCTGGATCATACGAACACTGCAGGACCGGTCAAGCAGATGTGACAGAATGACCGCACGTTTCGGAGGAGAAGTCCATGGTTATGTTGAGAATGCCGAGAACGTGCACGTTGTTGGCGGCGGTCGTTGCCGTAGGTGGACTCGTCGCCTGCGCGGAGCTAGGTGTGCCCCAAGGCGCCATCTCTTCGATCGATGACGACGACATCGGTGGCGTCGTCACCGGCCCGAACGGACCCGAGGCCGGCGTGTGGGTCATCGCCGAAACGCTCGATCTCCCGACGAGGTTTGTGCGGATCGTCGTCACGGACGATGCCGGCCGATACGTCGTGCCCGACCTTCCGGACGCCGGCTACGACGTCTGGGTACGCGGATACGGACTCGTCGATTCACCGAAGACCCATGCGGTGCCCGGAAGTCAGTTGGACCTGGAAGCCGTTCCCGCAACGGATGACCGAGCGGCGGCGCAGTACTACCCGGCGGGCTACTGGTTGTCGCTCATTGAAGTTCCTGACGCCGGCGAGTTTCCCGGCACCGGAGCCGACGGCAACGGCATTTCTCCCAACATCGAAAGTCAGGCGGCCTGGCTTCGACGGCTGAAATCGGGCGGTTGCACGGCGTGCCACGCCTTGGGCAACAAAGCCACGCGGGAGATCCCCCCCGAACTCGGCGAGTTTGACTCGTTCGTGGCCGCCTGGGACCGGCGGATTCAGTCGGGCCAGGCCGGGGGCGCGATGAGCGGCGGGTTAGACCGCATGGGTCGGCAGCGCGCATTGGAGATGTTCGCCGACTGGACCGACCGAATCGTCACGGGTGAGCTGCCTCCCGCGCCGCCGCGCCCGCAAGGGGTTGAGCGGAACGTCGTCGTGACCCAGTGGGACTGGGCCGATCCGAAGGCGTATCTGCACGACGAGATTTCTACCGACAAGCGCAACCCGACCGTGAATGCCAACGGACCGATCTACGGCGCGTTGGAGGCGAGCGCTGATTACGTTCCGGTGCTCGACCCGGTCAGCCACATGGCGACCCAGGTCGACGTACCGGTGCGTGATCCGGACACACCCTTGGCGGCCGGCCCACCGCTCGAGCCGTCGCCGTACTGGGGCGACGAGGCGATCTGGGCGAGTCAAGCGAATATCCACAACCCGATGCTCGACGAACAGGCCCGAGTCTGGTTGACCTCGCGCGTTCGCCCCTCGGAGAACCCAGCCTTTTGCCGAGAGGGCTCTGATCATCCGTCCGCTCAAGTCTTTCCGACCGAACGGTCGGGTCGGCACCTGGCGATGTTCGACCCGGCGAGTGAGGCATTCGCACTCATCGACACCTGCTTCAGCACGCATCACCTGGTGTTCGCCGAAGATGACGACAACACCCTGTGGACCTCAGGCGGCGGGCAAGTCATCGGGTGGCTCAACACGCGGATGTACGACGAGACGGGCGACGAGCAGTTGTCACAGGGATGGACCGCGCTCATCCTCGACACGAACGGCAACGGTCGGCGCGACGACCACGTCGAGCCCGGCGAGCCGCTCGATCCCACGAAGGACAGACGGGTGACAACCGGATTCTATGGTGTGGCTGTCAACCCTGTGGACGGTACCGTCTGGGGTTCATCGCTTGGTTTTCCCGGATCGATTCTGCGGCTCGACCCGGGATCGGACCCGTCGCGGACGGCCCTGATCGAGGTGTTCGAGGTGCCCTGGAACAACCCGGCCGCGCCGGTGCAGGGGTACTCACCTCGCGGGATGGATATCGATCGCAACGGCGTCGCCTGGACGCCCTTGGCCAGCGGGCACATGGCCAGCTTCGACCGTCGCAAGTGCACGGGTCCGCTCAATGGTCCAGAAGCCACCGGACAGCATTGTCCCGAAGGATGGACGCTCTACCCCGAACCGTTGCCCCAGTTGAAGGGGCTCTCGGACTCGGGAAGCGCCGAAGCGAGCTACTACACCTGGGTCGACCAGTTCGACACGTTCGGCCTAGGCGAGAATGTTCCGATCAACACGGGCAATGCCTCGGAGGCACTGCTCGCGCTTGTCGACGAGGAATGGGTCGTCCTCCGAGTGCCCTATCCACTAGGGTTCTACACGAAGTGGATGGACGGCCGTATCGACAACCCGACCGCCGGTTGGAAGGGCAAGGGGCTGTGGGCCACATGGGGTACGCGAGCGCCATTCCACGCCGAGACCGGAAGGGGCACCCCCAGCAAGGTGGTCAACTTCCAGCTTCGGCCCGACCCATTGGCCCACTGAGGGGCACGAACGAACTACTCCGGAACCAGCGTTCGCTCGTCCTCACCGGCGACGTGAACACGGAAGACGACCGCCCGAGCGCCAGCCGGACCTCCACGCGGCGCGTGTATGGCTTGCGGCGGGATCACATACGCGTCCCCTGCGCTCAGGACGAAGTCATCCTTCCCTTCTTCGACGTGTACGGCTGAGCCTTCTATGACGTACACGAACTCCTCACCCGGGTGGTAGTGACGGGGCACCGTTGCGTTCGGCGGAATGACCACATCAGAAACGATCACCTCGAGTCCGTCCGCCATCGTGAGCGGCGCACGTAGCATCTGATTCGACCCGGGGGGCAGCGGGGCGGTATCGACTCCGACTTCTGATGACGCACTGTCCTGACCCGCGGGTCCACACGACGCCCCAAGTAAGATCGCGAGAACCAAGAGCTTCACCTTCATGGCGTCCTCCGTGGGCGGACGGGCGCTTGCCGCCCCGAGAGCCTGCCGCCGACTACGGTTCTGTCGCGGCGGCCTCACTCGCCCGGTTGCCGGCGAGGATGTTGGGCAGACCGTAGTTCCCTTCGTGACAAGCGAACTCGTAGATCGCCAGCTCCTGGCGCTCCATTGGCAGCTCGGCCGACCACGACTGTTCCCACGTGTCCGGATCGTTCACCGTGAACTCATACATGAGCGTGTCCGCATCGACGCGCGTGAAACGCTCCACCAGCTTCATGTTCGTACTGGTGCTGCGCCACGTGTTGTGGACGGTATCGTCGATGAAGTTCGCCGTCTCGACAACCAACGTATCGCCGTCCCAGTGGCCGCGCGAATCGCCCACAAACTGCCGGATGGCTGGTGTCATGCCAGGACGCCCGTCGAGCGGGATGATGCGAACCGTGTGAACCATCTCGTTGAGAATCGCCACGTGGTCCTCAGCCTGAAACAGCTGCATGTTGTTGTTGTACACGCCAGGCAGCATGGGTGGCCCGGCGTTGCCGCTCATCAGGCATCGATCGGAGTTGCTGAACTCCAGGTGTGATTCGGCGCTGCTCACGGTATCGCTGAACGATGAGCGCGCGCCCATGCGACTGCCCCGCTCCTGCCCGGCCTCTGTCTTGGCCGGCAGCTGCCCATTGGGTGGATCGACAACCAACGAAGTCCGGCGTGTGCCGACAGCGCTCGTCCCCCAGTCGAACCAAAAGCTGTTATAAGAGCCCGGTTGGCCCTCGAGGCTTGGATGGTCCGGCTGGTCGAGCCAACGGCCGGGACGGGAATCTGCGGTGGGGATAGCCTCCGTTCGCTGAGCGGGCTTTTCCAACAATGCAGCACCACGCTCAAGCTCGTTTCGCTCGATCTCGGCGGCCTCCTCTTCGGTGAGGAACTCTCGGTCACCGTACCGCTCGGGGCGTTCCAACCGCGTGCGCGTCTTGTACTCCCAGACGCCCCCCAGATCAGGCTGGCCCCACGCCGTGCGAGGCGGCGCCTCCTCTGCCGTCTGCGCGACGGCGGGGATGGGGGTCACCGCGACCGCCATGGCTACGAGCCCAGCGGCGAGATTTCGATGGCTCATCTAATCCTCCTCAATGGAAATGACGCCACTAGAGTAGCGCAGGGCGACCGGACGTTCAACGGAACGTGATCATGATCTCGACCTGACCGGCAACCGGTTCCCGGTCTGTCGGCTCGACAGCGTTCGCCACCAGACGATCGTTACCACGCCACCGTGACGTGCGGCCTATAATCCCACCACAATGGCGCGACTTATCAGGCCATTTGTCACCTTGCTCGTCTTAGCCGCGTCGGCCTCGTCGGCGCTTGCCCAGAACGACGCCACCAGGGGCCCGGTTGGCCCCAGTCCCTACACGGTCGTCTCAGGCTGGCACGAGCCCTTCGCAGAGGACGGCTACGCCTTTGGCGGCAACTCGGGGGTATTCGCCGAATCGCCCGACCGGATCTTCATCCTGCAGCGGGGCGAGACCAGGCTGCCTGACCCGATTCCGGCGGAGTTCGACGGTTTCGCTGGATCGATCGGGATCAATGTCCTGCGCGATACGGTTCGCCGCATATGGCGGCATTGTCTCTACACGCTCAATAGCGATGGCAAGGTGACCGATCTGTGGGACCAGTGGGACCATTTGTGCGAGGGCTCGGACGGCCCCGGTCCTCACCGCGTGCGCATCAATCCGTACGACCCGGCGCGTAAGGTGTGGGTCGTCAACGAGACGTTTCATCAGATCTACGTCTTCTCCAACGACGGCCGCGAGCTGGTCATGACGCTGGGTGAAAAGAACGTCTCTGCCAGCGATGAGACCCACCTGGGTCAACCGCAGGACGTGGCGTTCCTTCCGGACGGTCGGGTGCTAGTGGCGGACGGCCTCGAGAATCACCGCGTAATCATCTTGGGCAGCGAGGGCAACTACATCTCGGAGTTCGGAGGCTTCGGCGAGGCCCCTGGGCAGTTTAACGGCGTGCACGCCCTCGGCGTCGGATCCGGCGGGTTGATCTTTGCTCTGGACCGGGCCGGCGGGCGCGTCAATGTCTTCAGAACCACCGACGATCCGGCTGTGGTCGAATTCGTCGATGTGTGGTCGGGCTTCACGTTGCCGCTCGACATTATCGTTAATGACGGACATGTGTGGATGACCGATCTGGGGCCGCTCCGATTCATCAAGCTCGACTTCGAGGGACACCATCTCTACACCTGGAGAGTGCCGGCCGATCTCCCCGACGGGTACCTTGAGGTTCACACGATCTCGGTCGACTCGGATGGCAATCTCTATGGGGGCGACAACCAGTATGGACGCACCCAGAAACTCGTCCCGAGGCCGGACGCGGACCCGGCGCTCCTGATACACCCTCCCTGGGTAGAGCGATAAACACTGGGCAGAGCGCTAAACATACGATAGGGCAATGACAAGACCCACCACGGTCGAACCCTGACTGGGGACCTTGCTCGCTGTTTCGTACTGGTCCATCATGGAGGCGCTGGAACGAAGGCCGGGAAAACGGTGACGCAAGATAAGATGAGCCCTCATTACCTCGCTGCAGTAGGTGGATTGATCGCCGTCGTGGCGCTCACGCCAACGCTCGCCACCGCTCAGACAGCGGAAGAAGCGCCGCCCCGCACTGCCTGGGGACAACCCGACCTGCAGGGCGTGTGGGACTTCCGCACCATCACCCCTTTAGAGCGCCCCGAAGAGTTCGCCGAAAAAGAGTCGCTGACGGACGCAGAAGCGGCTGGCCTCGAACGAGACGCCGCTGCCGTGGTCGAGCAGCTAGCCGCCCCGAGCGAGGTGCGAACCGAACCGTTGCCAGCTGGCGGGGGCGGTCAGTCAATCGGCGCGTATAACAACTTCTGGTTTGACGCCGGCACCAACGTCGTGACAGACAAACGAACGTCGTTGATCGTGGATCCGCCTGACGGCAGGCTCCCACCCTTGCGCCAGGGCGCGGCCAGGCAGGTTGGTTCGGCTACCGAAGACCTGCCCGGTAAGCGTCCAGTGCGATACCGGACAGGCGGGATTGGCGCAGACGGACCCGAAGACCGAGGTCTCGCGGTGCGGTGCCTCCTAGGGTTCAACACGGGTCCGCCCATGATGCCCAGTTACTACAACAATCACATGCAGCTATTCCAGACACCCAGCCATGTGGTGATCCTGAACGAGATGGTGCACGACGCGCGGATCGTGCCGCTTGACGGTCGCCCACATCTGCGTGACGACGTCCGACAGTGGCTGGGTGATGCCCGTGGCTACTGGGACGGCGACACCTTGGTCGTGGAAACGACGAATTTCACGGACAAGACGGCGAGCTTCAGCTCGGCGATCTTCAGCAGCGTGGGGTCAGGCGAGACGCTCATGCTCACCGAGCGGTTTCGGCGCGTCGACGCAGAGACGCTGATCTACGAGTTCACGATCGATGATCCGAAGTCGTTCACTCGACCTTTCACGGTGGTCATTCCAATGCGGCAATCCGACGCACCGGTGTTCGAGTACGCGTGTCACGAAGGCAACTACGGTCTCTACAACATCCTCGCTGGTGCGCGTGCAGAGGAGGCCAGATCAGCATCACCGAACCCGCGAGTCAGAACCGAAGAAGACGGTTCACCTTGACGACGAACCCGCGGTTGCGCAGCTCGGTGAATCGATTGGGGCGTAGCGGGTCGGTACTCTGCTCCTCCGTGTAGACGACGAACAGCTCACTGCCAGGTCTGTACTCCCACCTGAGTCGGAGGTTGTTGCTAATCGCGTCGGCAGCCGAGTTGTACTGAATCAGCCCACCGAAGAACATCCGGGGCGTGAACGTGTAGGTGACGCGGGACACAACTAGATCGGTACGGAACGATCCCTGAGGCACGTCGATCCAGTTGACCGACACGGTTGGCTCAACGGAAAGCTTCTGGGTGAGCGCGAGCCTGCCACCACTGAAACCGATCGACCGGATGTCACCGCCAAAGTACTCGCCCACCCGCACGGCGAACATGCCGGTTAGTCGGCGCTGCGCGCCGAGCGAATACGTTCCCTCAACGTCGCGGAATCGGTAGGCGCCGACCGGAAACGTCACAGGTCCAGGTTCGAACGGTTCAACGAGGAACTCGTAGTTATCGGTCGCCGTGACGCCAAGCCGATCGCTGTTCTCGAACTCCGTCGAGAATCCGAATTGAGTCTGCCGGGTTTCGACCTGCCCCGTATCGGCTGTCAGGATGTAGTCGAAACTCCCTTCGAGACGGAACTGTCGAATGGCGTCAATCGACCGCGGTCGCGGGCTGAATCGTCCGGTCGCGTACGAGCGCCGAAAATTGTCGCGTCGGAGGAACCCCACCTCGGGCACGAAGTTGTCTTCGACGACGAGGTGATCAACCCCCAGTCCGTACCGGTCACCTGCGTACATGAATTGGCCTTGGTAGCTCATGTCCTTCGCCTCCAGGCCAGGTGTCTGTGTTCTCGCGACGTAGCCGAGGAGGCTGACGTTGTCAAAGAACGAGAATGTGGCATCGGCGCCGTACGTCTGACTAGAGCCGTCGCGTGCGACCGACACCGAGCGGTTCGTGAACAGGGCACCAACGCTGCTACGACGCAAGATGTCCCGTTTCACCCGCACGACCGTGAAGTTGGTCGTCACGGCGCCGGAGGTCGCTTCATCTTCCGTCTGCATGTTCAACCCGCCGACGTCGAACGCGCCCACCTTCCCCGTGACGCGCCCCCCTCCGATGATCGGGACGACGATGTCGTCCTCAAGTCCGATCCGACGCGAGTAAAAGAGCGTCGGTGCGATGTCGGCGGCACGGGACGTGCGAGCGCTGGCCCCACCCTCCCGGCGTAACGCACTCTCCCGCCGGCTGGAACCGCCGCCTCCCCGAGCGAACTCGAAGATGCCCCGTCCTTCCAGAAAGAACTCGCGCTTCTCGGGAAAGAACGTACTGAACCGCGTCAGGTTGACCTGCTGCTCGTCAACCTCAACCTGGGCAAAGTCTGTGTTGTAGGTGAGATCGGCGGTCAGATTCTGCGTGATGCCGTACTTGACGTCCAAGCCGACGTCGCCGTCCCCAGCATTCCTCGTTGGGGGGCTCGCGTCGACGTCCGTCGTGAGACCGGCGATGCCATACGGTTTGATGTCGAGGTTGTTGTGGGCCCTGGGTACCTCCAGTCCAACCAGCGTGGCCGCCTCCGAGAGCCGAAAAACGCCGCGACGTCCGGCCGCGATGGGGACCGCCGTCAGGAGGTTTATTTCGTTCTTGTGCCGGATGTTGCGACGGAGCTGGACGCCCCAGATCTGCGCCGGTCCAGGCCGATAGCGGAGCGACTTGAAGGGAATCTCCATTTCGACGGTCCACCCGCCCTCGAATCGCCCGGTACGCACGTCCCAGACCGGGTTCCAGTCGCCGTTCGGATTGCCTTCGTTCGTGATGGCAAAGTCACCAATCGCCGCGAGGGGGTTGGTATAGAAGGCCACACCGTTACGACGATCATGAAACGTGTCGAAGACCACCCAGAATGAGTCATTGTCGCGGAGCTGGCGCGTATCACGCTGCATCTCGTTCGCAACCCATTCGCTCGGCGGCGCCGAGTCCCAGGCTCGTCCGCCCACATAGATGTTTGCGTCATCGAACATGATCCACACCTCGGTCTTCTCGGTGGCGGGGGCGCCCTCGTCGGGCAACTGCTGGATGAAACCGGTGATGGGCGGGACCGCTTGGTAGACGGGCTCGTCGAGCTGGCCATCGAGGCGGATGCCATCGACCAACTTGATGGCACGGATGGTGGCGCGTCCCCGGTCGTCGAGGGTCGGCAGCCCCGGCCGCTCCCGCGTGTCGGGGGCGCCAGCGACTCGGCCTGAGGCGGCATTCTGGGCTGTGGCAGGCGTCGGGCCACACGCAAGAACGACGATGGCCACGAGGGTCACCGTTGTGACCATCCTACCCGTCGTCACCATCGTTAGGGGGACAGCCGCAAGACCCCAGCGCCGCCCCGGCCGCTCGCTACCGTGGCAACTCAGGGAATCGGCCCCGATACGAGGGTGCGAACACGATAGAGGCCGGTCCGAGCGGTCATGTAGAGCGTCCGACCGTCGTCACCCCACGCGACGTTGGCGGGTACTTCGGTCGGTCTAATCGTGCCCAAGTGACGGCCGTCGGGCGCAATGACCCAGACTCCGCCCGGCCCTGTGCCCCATACGTTGCCCAGGTGGTCGATTTTCAACCCGTCGGCGGCTCCCGATTCGTCGGCAGAGCTAGCATCGAGGAACAGCGACCCATCGTCCAGGGTCCCGTCCTCCCCCACCTCGTACACCATCCAGTGGTTCTCCGCACTGTCGGCGACGTAGAGCCGCGATTCGTCTGGAGAGAACCCGATTCCGTTGGGGCCAGGCTGGTCGCCGAGGCGTGCCAACGTCCCATCCGTCCCCAATCGATAGATGCCGTTGTCTTCGATCTCTCGGTCGTCTGGACTCGGTAGACCATATGGCGGATCGGTGAAGTACAACGACCCGTCTGACTTGTAGGCCATATCGTTCGGGCTGTTCAGGCGGAGTCCCTCAAAGCTGTCGACGACGACCGACCGTGTGCCATCGGCTGCCATCCGAGAGATGCGTCGACCGTAGTGCTCGGCGACCACAATGTCGCCATTCGCGTCAATCGTGATGCCGTTCGACCCGACAGCGCTTCCCTCCTCGTAGTCGCCGTCGAAGACAGGATTCAGAAAGTCCGACACCGTCCCGTCTGGCGACCACTTGACGATCCGATTTCCCGGGATGTCGCTGAACAGGAGAAACGGGCCACCTCGTGTTACCCAGACAGGACCCTCGGCGAATCCAAACCCGTCCGCGAGGTGCTCGATCACAGCGTCGGCATCGATCAGATCGTCCAAAACCGGATCAATGCGCTCGATGCTGCCGGCACTCGGCATCGGTTCAGACGTAGTCGACTCGGTGGACGCCGCCGGGCTTTCTGGTGCTGAACCCGCCCCACACGCGATCGACAGCAATGCAATGGTCGCTACAATCCGCATTCGCTTCACTTCGCCCCCTTCATTCCGTCTCAACCTTCGTGTCGATCATCTCCACTCAGCGTCAAACCGAAATCGAGGGCATTGTACGTGTAAGCCGGAGAAGGCGCGCAGATGGGTCTAGAATTGACCTTGACCTCAGCTCCCGGTGCGGGCATCCTCGGCACGAACCATCCGGTCCATCGTCTAAGGAGCAGACCATGACGCATTCAGGAATACGAGTTGGAGCGAGGCAAAGCCGTTGGCCGCTAGCAGTGGCAGTTGCGATAGGTCTGTCAGTGCTGACGGCTACCAGTCTGCGAGCGGAGGTGCCGGGGACGGCGAGTCTGACTGGGACGATCACATCGTCTCAACCCTTCACGGCCGCACAGGTCTACATTCGCAACATCGACAGGGGGATCGTGTACATGGTGTACACGAACGCCGGACGCTTCCGCGCCGTGGCCCTGTTTCCGGGTAGTTATGAGATCAGCGCCAGCACGAAACACCTCGAGTCGGATGCGCAAACACTTGTCTTAGGCGCCGGCGACACCGCCGAAGCAAGCCTCACGTTGCGAGCCCTCGAAGGCGAGGGCCCTCCGTTGGTCATTCCGACCGGCCGAACCGCCATGGCGAATAGGTCGGGAGGGCCCGTTGAGTACCAGAGCTACGACGAGATCTATCCGCCCGGCCCAGGCAAGGCAGTCGCGGAACAGGTGTGCATGGCGTGTCACGGCGAGAACTTCTTTCCTTCTCGTCCAGGAGCCGAGAACCAGTGGAAGTCGCGCATCGATCACATGGTCGGCAGCACACTCTCCGACATCGATCCCACGAGATACGGCCAGGGCCTGCTGTCGTTCCGGGCCTCGATGTTCCGCTTTTCGCGGAAGGACCGGGATGACTTGTTGGCCTACGCCGTCAAGCACTTCGGCCCCGACACCAAGCCCCGCCATGTCCGAATTGATCAGCAGATGCCTATTGATGAAGAGGCCTTGAGCAAGGCCATGTACATCGAGTACTACCTGCTGACGGACCCTCCCGGGAAGGGGGTCAATGATCCCGTCTGGGCCAAGGACCGGGTCAAACGCTACGGCCAAGATCCCCGTTTTGATGCCGATGGCAACGTGTGGCTCGTTGATCGCGGGGTCCCCCACCGCCTGGTCAAGCTCGACCCCCGCACGGGTGAGCAAAAGGAATACCTCTACCCCGATCCTAGGAACGGCAACCACGAGATACTCATCGATCGGACCGGGCTGATATGGCTTCCGGAGCACCGGGGTCGAACCGGAGACAAGGAAAAGCGACTCCTGGGTTTCAATCCCAAGACAGAGAAGTTCGAATACCAGATTCCCATGGACCCCGACAACGTCGTGCGCAACTCGACCAAGTTCCTACAGTCGCTGGCCCTCGACTCGAAGGGGAACATCTACGTCGGCTGGATCATGGGCGGAGCACTCAGCAAGTGGGAACGCGCCACGGGCAAGGTGTCGGTGCATCGGATCCCCACTCCTCACGCCATTCCCTATGGGGTCGTCGCCGACCGCAATGACAACATTTGGATCGCCCTCTGGAGCGGAGGGAAGATCGTCAAATTCGACACCTCCAACAATTCGTGGACCGAGTTCACAGCGCCCACCTACCCGGCACATACGCGGCGCTTGAACGTAGACGCAGAGAACAACATCTGGTGGGGTATCTACTCCGCTGGCAAGCGCCCTGGGAAGCTCGTCAAGCTGGACCAGTCCACCGGAAAGATGACCGAACGGACCATCCCGATGCAAAACGCGCAGCCCTACGACGTCAACCCGGATTCGCAGGGCAACGTCTGGGCCGCCGACGCCGCGCAGACGACCGACGGAGAGTATGGAGCCTCGATATGGAAGTTCGATACTCACAGCCAAAAGTTCACGTTCTATCCGAAACCGCAGCGGCACGCCGACTCGCCCAAGATCCAGGTCACCAAGGACGGTGCCGTCTGGTACTCGCCGCGCGGGAGCCGCGAGGCACCCGCCTTTGGGGTGCTATATCCGGATATGGACAAGATCGATTCTCTGGGGGCCTACTACACGAACGGGCCGCCCGGATACCCGTTCAAGGTCCCGGCTTCGGCAACGTCGGCGGGGGGGCAATAGCCTCGGAAGGCTGACTATCGGGGAGTGCCCGTCGGCTTCCACTCGCGTGCGAGGCGTTCGGCTTCAGCGACCTGCTCAGGGGGCATCTCGGCCGCAAGCGCGTCGCGCAGGTTGACCACGAAGTCATCCGGCTCATCGGTGACGGCAAGGGTGAGCCACATCAAGGCCGTGACGGGATCTTGCCGCACGCCGCGGCCCTCGTCGTACATCAGCCCAAGCCTGACCTGCGCGGAGGTAACGCCTTGGGTGGCAGCAAGCCGATAGAGCCGAACCGCCTCGGCGTCGTCCTGCGCGACCCCGCGGCCATTCGCAAACATCTGACCGAGGCTGACCCCTGCCTCGAGGTGCCCCTGGTCTGCCGCGAGGCGATAGAGCCGAGCCGCCTCGACATCGTCCTCCGTGATCCCCCGACCTTCCGCATACATGTGCCCAAGATTGAACTGCGCCTCCACGTGCCCTTGGTCGGCGGCGGGCCGATACCACCCCACCGCTTCGGCATCGTCCTGCGGAACACCCCGTCCATTGTCGTACATCATCCCAAGGTCGTTCTGCGCGTGGGCTAGCCCCTGCTCGGCCGCGAGGCGATACCACTTGGCGGCCTCCGCATAGCTCTGCGCGACGCCGCGGCCCTCGTCAAACATGAACCCGAGACTGCGCTGTGCCGCAGGAAGCCCCTGGTTGGCGGCAAGGCGGAACCACCGAGCGGCTTCCCCAAAATGGTGTGGCACGCCGCGGCCCTGCGCGTACATCGCGCCAAGGTTGAACTGCGCGTCCGGGCTGCCCTGCTCGGCCGCAAGTCGATGCCAGCGCACGGCCTCGATGTCATTGCGGGGAACGCCCTGGCCCTGCCCGTACATCACTCCAAGGTTGTTCTGCGAAGCGGCGTGACCCTGCTGCGCCGCAAGCCGATACCACCCGATGGCTTGAGCCGGATCGCCGAGTCCCTCAGCGTAGATGGTGGCGAGATGAAACTGCGCGAGGGCGTGTCCGCGTTGGGCAGCAAGACGGTACCAGTGAATCGCCTCGGAAGTGTCTCGCGCGACGCCACGGCCCCCGTCGTACATTCCGCCCAAGTGGAACTGAGCATCGGCGTGCTCCTGCTCGGCGGCTTGACGGTACAGTCGAGCGGCCTCGGCCCGGTCTTGGGCAATGCCATCACCCGTGTCATACCGAAGTCCGAGGTTGAACTGCGCGCTCGCCTCTCCTTGGTCGGCCGCTAGGCGGAACCAGCGAACGGCCTCGGCCTGGTCCTGCTCAACGCCGATGCCTTCGGTGTGCAGGAACCCGAGATCGTTTTGTGCAACAGCATCGCCCTGGTCAGCGGCGAGCCGTAGCCACCGTGCGGCCTCCTCCGGATCCTCCCCGACCCCGTTTCCGCTGAGATACATCTCCGCCAGGTTGCGTATCGCCTCGACGTCCCCTTCGGTCGCGTCCCGGCGGAGGGCCTCAGCGCCAAGCTCGGCGGTCGACGTCGGGCGCCGGTCTAGGCGAAAGGCTTGAGCCTGCCCACTACCGGCCGTCGACATTTGGCTCCGATCCGTGAACTGCTCCACGCTGACCGCCCCGAGATCATCGTAGGAACGAATCCGCATTCGGAGCTGTCCGTTGCTCGTATCCTCCGGGACCTCGTAGATGAGTCGGTAGCGCGTCGACACCTGAGCGGCTTGGTGGTTCATCCGGTCGGCCAGCTCTGTGAGGGCCTTCCTGAATCCGGTTGCGGCGTTGATCGACACAAAGCGACCTCGGGTGTTGTCGGTCACGTTCTTTGCGATCTGAAAGATGGTCTCTTCCGTGTTCTCCGGCACCGACCCCTCAGGGAACGCACCTTCAGCCCCGCCGCCTGCCAGAGGATCCGCCAGAATCTCGGGCACGGCTAGAGGCTGCGGTCGGGCCAGCGATCTGCCATTCTGGCTTGTGGCCTGTACGGTCCCTTCGCCCACCAGTACCACGGCGTGCACGGTGGCCTGCCTCGTGACCAGGTCGTTGACGAAGTCGCTGTATTGCCCAGGATTGATATAGCTGCTGGCGTCGTCACCATTCGCGACGACTAGTACGAAGATCGGCCATGGATCCCGAGCCTCGAAACCATCCTCCCAGCTTTCGAAACGCTCCGATGTTTCGCGCAATCCGTCCATCAGTCTTGGAACACCGCCCTCAGCGAAAAGCCCGGTGGCCATGTTGATCAGCGTTCGGCGATCAGTCGTAAAGTCGCCCCGCAGCTGAAGGCTGGGGGCGAGCGTGACAATGCCGACTTCAAGGTGCGGAGCCAGGGTGCTCAGAAAACCTTCGAGCCCTTCTCGAATCGCAGTCTCGGCATTTAGCTCCCGGATTTTGCCGCCGGTGTCGATCAACAACGCGATGCGGGGTGGGACGTTGTCGAGCTCGACCGACGCCAGGGTCACCGGGGTGCCATCCAGGCTGAGCTCGAAGTCGTCCTCGACAAGATCGAGAACGGGCTCGCCGTTCTCGTCTGAGACCGCCGCGTAGAGGCGGCTCTGGTTCTGGGCGTTGACGGCGCTGGGCGCCAGCGTGGCGACTAGACAGACCACAAGAGTCAAGCCCATTCTTAGTTGAAACTCTCTACGGCTCCTGATTGACTACGCGGCTTTCTTCTTCGACGTCGTCGTGTCGATCTTCAGTTCTCGCTTCAACGCGGCACGGAGCGTGGGCAGGTGCCGGTACCCCATCACCTTGCGCAGGCGCGGTTCGATGTCCAAGAGCGCGGTCGCCAGCCAGCGGTGACGTTGACGCGAGTTTTGCCAGTGATCGACCTTCGCGCAGCGTTCCTCGACGAGCGCATTGACGGACTCCAGACAGTTCGTCGTCTTCAGCGAGCGGCCCAGAACGCCGTAGAGCCCGAGTCGATGCAGCGTCAAGGTCTCGTCGAAGCCTTCCGCCAAGCTGCGGGCCGCCGATTGGTTCCGGTCCTCCAGCTCGCGATGGAGCGTCTCAAGGGCCGCGCGGGCTTCGTCGTATTCCGGACGGTTGTAGGCGCGTTGGAGGCGCTGGCGCCACGACGCCTGCTCGGTCTTGGCCAGGTAACTCACCACGTTCTCGCGCTTATGCCACTGGCACCGGTGGACCAGCGCCCGGTCCCGGAAGGCTTTGCGGACGGCTGATCGCAGCCCCTTGCCGCCGTCGAGGATCACCAGCACGCCCTGGGAGACGTCAAGACCCCGCTCGACCAACGACCGCAAGAACGGGGTCAACACTTTCTCGTTCTCGGTATCCGTCTCGACGAAGCCCAGAAAGCGTTTTTCCCCCGCCATCGTGATGCCCAGCGCGATGACCATCGTTGCCTCGGCAAAGGTCTTGCCGTCCAGGACCACGGCCACCACGTCCTCGCCGGAGAGGTCCCGCTCCTGGAGCTCCCGCAGTTTCGCCGCGCTAGCCTGAATAAAGCCCCGGGACACGGTCGACCCCGACAGCCCGATGGCTCCGGAAATCGCCGCCGCGGCGGCTTCGTAGTTGCGGCACGAGATTCCGTACAGCACGCGCTTCAGCAGCAGGTCGTTCACCGCGCGCTCCCCATGCAACGCCTCGTAGGACCGCAGCGGCATCTCGCTCCCCGCGACATGGCGAATCCGTGGCACGCGAATTGGCACGCGCTGGCCGGCCAACCCGACCGTCCCGGGGTTGCTGCCATGACGACGCCCGCCGACCGATGCGTCCTTGCGGGCATAGCGCCCGCCCGCCAGCGCCGTCACCTCCGCGTCGAGCAACTCCTCGACATGCAGCAACCCCAGCGGCACCAAGGACCGGATCAACTCCACCTTGGTGTCGACGTCCAGTTCGGCGTACTCCTTCCGGTCGATGACGTCGACCGGGCCCAACGTGCGAACCTTCTTGCGCTTCCTGACGGGTCGTAGGACACTGCTCATCTCGGCTCCTTTCTCTCGTGGCGTGATGTTCGTCTTAGGCAACGTCATCAAACCACAGGGTTTGGAGCCGCTTCAATTCCCAACTAAGTTTCGCGCACCTTCGACCACAAAGGTCGGGACAGAGAGATGCGTGAATCGCGGCAAGGGCTGAACTCTAGGATTCACTGAAACCGGGATTTCCATTTTGCCTGCCCCGGATGGTACCTTTATACACCCGAGAGCCGCCGATCCCACGAAACTTTCTTCGTCGCACAATCGTCCAGCTCCGGAGGCCGTCACCTCAGCCCCCGCTGACGTGCAACCGACTGGAGCCCCCTACTTTCAGGGCATTCCTCAGACACCGCTCCACACTTGTGGCCTTTCTTCGCCAGGCGGGCTTCGTAGCACTCGCCGCGCGTCAGCCTCCCGGCACTGGCAGCGCCCAGATCCTCCGTAGCATGTCGCCGAACAGCCGCCGCGTCAGATGCCCTTCTGCCAACAGGAGCCAGTAGTACCGCGCATGCTTCACTAGCCGGCCCCCGGTTTTCACCAGTCGCTGCTGCAGACTCGTGAGCGACCAGCGCTTGATCCGCGGCGGCAGGACCAGTCTGCGCCACAAGTTGCCCAGGTTGTAGGCCAGGACGCTCAGGTGCAGGCGCACTTCGTTCGCCCGGAACCGATGGCACGACAGCCGCGTCCAGTGGGTTGCCTGCTTGCCTTCCTTGATCCATGGCTCCGCCGTGCCGCGCTTGTTGTAGAACCGGACGACCGAGCGACTCGGGAGGGTCATGTTGGTCACGATGAAGCCGACGCGAGGGAACAGCTCACCCCGGTGGTGCTCCACCTTGGCGACCACCCGTCTGGGCGTAGTCCAGCGCTTCGCCTGATAGCGGAAACTCTTGTAGCGCACCAAGGGCTTGCGGCTCGGCCGTCCGGGCGGACGAAAGAGGATGTTTTCGATTTCCAGCTCCAAGCTCTTGTTCGCCGGCATGCGGATGGCATAGTCCACGTCGCGTCTCTCGAGCGTCTCGTCGATCTCCGGCTTGGCGAACGCCGCGTCCGCGCGGAACGCCACGCGCGTGCCCTCCGCCTGCTGCCGTTCAACCTCCGGCACGAGCAGGTCGTCCCAGCCGTCGGCGCTCTGCACGTTGCCGGGCCGCAGCGTGGCGGCGACGCAGTCGCCGTGCTCACTGAACAGAAACAGCGGGTGGTAGCAGACGGACTCAAAGTGCCCGTTATACGCACTCCCTTCCTGCGCCCCATGCACCGGGCTCTCGCTCGAATCCATGTCGAGCACGATCCGGTCGGCGCGCGTCGGTCTCTCGGCCTGTGCGAGCACCTCCCGGTTCACGGCCATCAGCCCAATGAGATTCTCCTCCTGGGTCAGCAGGTCGGTCTCGAACCAATGCAGGGTCGATGTCAGCGCCGCACCCCGGTCCCAGCGCTTTGGCGACCCGATGAGACGGAATGTCGGGTCCGTCGACACGCGCACTGCGTCGCTGAGGTCTTCGTAGCCCGCGAGCCGGCTGTAGACCGATTGCCGCAGGAGATCCGCCAGACTGAACTGGGTGTTCAACCCCTGTCGGGAATCGCTCAGGTGCTCGGAGATGAGTGTCTCCAGCCCCAGGCGTTCATCCAACTCGCGCACTAGAATGAGGCCGGCGTCGGAGGTGACGCGCGATCCCTGAAACGCGACTTTCAAGAAGCCGTTGAACGCGAACTGAAATGGCTTGTGTTGTAATTCACCCACCGGGTGTCACCCTCCGTCGTGAGGTTCCTTGCGTCGGAGCCCCAGAAATCAAGGCGCGGCGACTGGTCCTGGCGGTACGGTACCACAGCGAAATCGGAAATCCGGGCGAAAATGTACCGCAGACCGACGGTCCTGTCGACCGCCCGACGAACAGCGGGTGGCGGGGCCCAGGCGGGCGTCAAGGCGATTGAACGGCCTGGCAATAGGTAGAATCCGCCCATGCGTCTCCGCGCCGCAGCCCAAATAGGGATCCTGTTAGCGGTGTCTGCGATGCCGCTGGCGTGCCCAGATGAGTCGGCACCGCCGTCCGACGCAGTCACGCCAACCAACGCGCGGACCTTCCGCATGGGCTTTACCGACTTCCCCCACGACCTCACGGCGGCCGGGCTGGAGGCCGCGGCTCAGATCGTCAGCACCGAAGGCGACCTGGCAGTCCAACATTTCGACGACGGCATTCCGTGGAACGAGGCGCTGCTGGGCACACCGTACCCGGACAGATGGACGCCCCCGAATGGCTCCTGACCAGCGAGGTCGGCCGGCTCGGCGACGTTGCCGTTGGAACCGATGGGTTCGTGTATCTGAGCACCGACAACGGTGGTGCAACGAAGGCACCGCTCGAGACCAACGACTGTGTCGTGAGAGTGATGCCGGGATAAAGGCGCCAACTTGCCAGAGCGAACAGTGTCGGCAGGGAGTACCTCGCGGACGAGTGCGGTAGGATGGCGTCTCATTGGGGGGGACTTGTGACAGTCAACACAAAGGTTTCACTGGCAACCGTGGTGTCCTTAGCTATCGGCGCGGCCCTGTTGGCCCAGAACTCCGGCGGGTCGGCTCCGCTTTTCGTCGACCACGATGAGATGAAGGCGAAGTTCGAGGTTGGCGGGCTCGTCGCGGAGGCCTCGACTTATCGGATTACGGCAAGCCACCGCGATGGGACCGGGCGGTCGGAAGTGCATGAAACGGTCACCGACATCTTTTATGTCACGGAGGGGCGGGCGACCGTCGTCCTAGGTGGAGAACTTGTCGACGGCGAGATGACCAGGCCGCACGAGTATCGGGGGGGAAGCTATTCGGAACGGTGAAGCTTACGAGGTGAGCGCGGGCGATGTCTTGGTCATCCCGGCGGGGACACCTCACTGGTTTCAGAACGTCCCAGCCGAGGTCAGCTACCTCGTCGTAAAGGTCATCCCGGAGTAGCCCTCTGTACGCAGGTCTCCACCATTGACGACGAGGGCCGAACGGGTGTGAAGCCCTTACGGTTCGAGGCTTGCGGTGTACGCCGCGATGTTGACGATGTCCTCGATCGTGAGGTTGGCGACCGCCGCGTCCATGAGGTCCGACCACGCGCCGTTCCGCACACCGGTCTGTAGGTCGTAGAGCTGGCGCGCAATGTAGCTAGGAGACCGACCCGCGAGCGCCGGCACCGGGCCAAGCCCCTTCAACTGGGGGCCATGACAGACGGTGCAGGTCTCGGTCTTTCCGTTTGCGCCAGTCGTCACGAGATTCTCACCGCGCGCGACCGCACCGGTAGGCACGTAGGCGATGAAGCCTGAGGCATCATCTCGTAGCTCAGTTCGGTGCAGGTCCTCAGGCGTCTCAATGATGCGCGTGCCGATCGGCTCCGTTCCGCCACCCTCGACGACCTTGTGGATCCAGCCCGAGTACCGCATCGCCGGCACTGTGTCGGTTTCCACGACGCGAATCCATGGCCTGAAGGCCATCGACGAGAAGTATTCGGCAGCCTCCCGGGCTTGCTCATCAGTGGCGGCGAGACCAATCCGCTCCATGTAGGCCGGCGGGCCCATCCTCGGCTCGCCCGTCTTGCGCAGGCCGTTTCGCCAGTCGGCCATCTGCTGCACGATGTACTCGTAGGGCTGTCCGGCGACGCTGGCGTTCTCAGGCTTGCCCTGTCCGTTCGGTAAGTGACAGTAGCCGCATGCAACCACCCCGTCGCCGCCGCCCTTGGCTACCAGCTCGGGCATGGGCGGGTGGCCGTCCGGGTGCCAGTCGGGTGGTCCGTTGTTGATGTTGATCGCCGAGCGTGGCATCGACACGCTTGAGCCGGGCACGGTCACAACCTCGTCGAGATCGGGCGCTTCCGCGCTCCCCGACGCCGGGTCGTTGAGCACATAGGCCCATGGCATAACCGCGTTGGCCCCTTCGGGTTCCTGCTGCTGCGCGTAGAGCGGCGCACTGCACGCCGCAACGACGATGGCCACCCCGACAAACCGTGCGTCACGACTCGTCATTGGTCCCCTCCGGCGACAATGATAGTTCTATTGGTGCTCGGACGGGTCGTCGGCAGACACTTCCCGCGCGATCGATCAGACGGTAGGATAGGCCCGTCATACAAGGAGACATCATGCGCAATCCCCTGCTCGGCGTCGTCGTGGTCATGGCGGTCATTCTCGCGTTCGTGCTCGGCCAGGTCTCGGCACAAGACGTCGAACCGTCGTGTTCGATGTGCCCTTCGGCCTACATCTCATCCGCGGAGATCAAGCAGTTCGTCGCGGTGGCCAAAGCCACTAGCACGACCGACCAGCAAGTACGATCAATTGACATCGGTCAGACAAACGTGCAAATCGCCCTCGCTCACCGCGGCGCCCTGGACGAGCCGCGCCCAAACTCGGTGGCGATGCACGACCTGGTGACCGAGGTCTACTACGTACTCAGCGGCTCTGGCACTAACCGAACCGGGCCCGATCTAGTCGACGCTCAGCGCCGGCCGGCCGACTATCGGGCTGTGCGATTCCTGAACGGTCCGGGCCGAAATGCCGCGAACATCCGGAATCCCGACACCCACGAGCTGAAGGCCGGTGATGTCTTCGTGATCCCGGCCGGCACGGGACATCAATTCACAAAGATCGACGACCACATTACGTACCTGATGGTTCGGATCGACCCGGACAAGGTCGTGCCGCTGATGGACGAGGCGGCAGCGCGAGCGTATCTGGCAGAGCGAGGCCAGTGAACGTATGCCGTTCGTGCCGTCTATCGTCGAGAAGATCTCGGCTGCCACGCGGGTGTTCCCTCTTCCCACCGATTATCGGTCAGCGCACGCTGTTCTGAACCGTCCGCCCGCATGATGAAGAGCTCGCCATACGGTTGCGGAATGTCGGCAAGCGGAGCCTCATCTCTGAATCCGAATCGGGAACTGCTGAAGAGGATGTGCGTGCCATCAGGCGACCACGCGGGGTGTGAGTCGTTACCTGGTGCGGTCGTCAGACGTGTGGTGTCCGTGCCGTCGGGACGAATCGTATAAATATCGAAGTCGTCGTCGGCCAATCGGCTGAACACAATGCGATCGCCGGTCGGGGACCACACCGGAAAGTTGTCATACCCCGTGGTCAACGTGCGGATAGCCCCACTTGACACTTCCATGATGCGCAGGCCCCCGGCCGTGTCACTCCAGAAGCGGTAGACCACCTCGCGGCCGTCAGGCGAAAGACTTGGGAACCCGGCGTTACCAGGGCCGGTCGGCAGGCGTCGTATCTCGGAACCGTCGGGTCGGGTCATCATGATCTGCGCCGGCCGGGTCCGCGCCAAAAAATAGCTGCCGACGCCCAGCACAATCCACTCGCCGTCGTGTGACCACTGAGGTGCCAGCGCAGACCCCTCCGCCCGAAAGATGCGACGCGGTGATGTCCCGTCGGTGTTCCAGACAGCCAGCCCTGTACGGTCGTCCGGACGCCCACGGCCGGTTCTCTCGCTCACGACGAGCTGTTGCCCGTCGGGTGACACCGCAGGAAAACCGCTGGCGTAGATCAGTTCGAAGTTCGGATCGCTGCCGGCGAGCACTTCGCCGGGTGAGCGAGGTGCGGCGATAGTCGCAATCATCCCTTGGTGATAGACGACGCGCTCGCCGTCGTGCGACCACGCGGGGGTCCCGATGTCGCCCGTCGCCCCCTGGTCGCCAGACGTGAACGCCAGCCGAGCCACGGCCCCCGCTTTCTCCAGGTAGCCGATTCGTCCCTTTCCTAGCGGCTGTGGCGACAGCTTCAACCCCCGACCCGAAACATGTTCGACACGAGCGTCGGTCTCGACGTCGACCGACACGATGCGCGATTCGACGGCCGCCTGCTCGGGCAACCACCGGGCGCGGAACGTATCGCCGACGTCTACCTCATAGAAGGCGACCCGCTTGCCGTCCGACGACCACTTGGGAGACCCGCCAAACGAGCCTTCTGGCGTCAGCCTGTGCAGACCCTGCCCATCCGCGCCGATCAGGTACACGCCGACCGGATGAACGTGCTCCCAACGTCCAGTTGCCTTTTCGAATTTCCAACCGCGGTCGGACGAGAATGCCAGTGTCTTGCCATCCGGCGACCACTGTGGTCGAAAGTCGCCACCTGGGGTGTTGGTTAGATTCCGGACCAGTCCGGTCTTCACATCCAGGATGTAGATGTCGGTCGAGCCCATGTCCCGAGTCGAAACGAATGCCAGGAGACTCCCGTCCGGAGATAGCGCAGCCTGGTCGTCGTAGGCGGCGTGATCGGTCAGTCGTTCCAGGCCCATGCCGTCAGCCCGCACCCGAAAGATATCGGCAGAGCCGTGACGTTCTGACGTAAACACGACCCACTCGTCATCGAAGGAGAAAGAGGCGTTGTAGTCGCGATGAGTGCCAGCAACCAGTTTTCGCGGGTTCGTCCCATCGGCGTTGGCGATATACAGCTGGGACTGCGTGGGGCTCCACTGGTCGACGAAGACCCGCTCCTTCGCGCCCAGCACATGGACGCCGAACAGCAGCAGCACGAAGAATCCACCTACGCCGATCCGGGCGGAGACGTCATCGTGGCCGAGTCGGAAACAGACGCTGAGAGACATGTCAGGCTGAGATCGCGGCCATTGTATGTGCCACTCCGTGGTTCGCCCAACGATTCTGCACAGTATCTCCGTCGTGCGACGCCGATCTCTGTGGACGCTCGATCAGGGCTGATCCCATCTCGAGACGACCTGATACCGCCCAGAGGGTCTTGCTGGGTTGGAGCAAGGGTGGGACACTAAACCATGAACTCCATTGACACGGTAACGACGTTCTTGGGTTGGTGCACGGTCCTCAATATCGGACTGCTGTTGTTTGCCGGGTTGTTCTGGATGCTGGTCAAGGAAGGGATCAGCGAGTTCGCCGCGACGATGTTTGGGGTCTCCAAGGACGAAATGAAGGCGACGTTCTTGCGCGTGCTCATGCAATATAGAGCTGCGATTGTTGTATTGAACCTGGTCCCCTATATCGCCCTGAAGATCATGGCTTAGCGGACAGCTGTGGGCATGTCGCCGTTCACCCCAGCAGCCTAGGAAACCCAGCAATCACGCTTCGCTTCCCATCGCGCGAGATCGGATCGTCGCCGAGATACACATCGAACAGCGCCCGACACAGAGCCCGCGAGTCAATAGCGGGCCGCTCGTCTCCGCCAACCAACGTCGCCAAACGTCCCGCGGGACCGCAGGAGAAGACGACCTCCGTGCCAGTTCTGACCTGGTCGACGTCGAAGTAACCGCGGAACATCTCCAACGCGGCCATGTCCTCGCCAGCGTCGCTCGTGTTCGTCACGGCGCGCACCAGTCGAGGTCTGATGGCGTCGGCGAAGGCGTCGGCCACGTCTTCGCCGTCGACGGTACGCGTCATGACGAGCCGAAGCGTCATCGGGAAGTCCAGATCGAGGAGCGCCCGATAGAAGCTCTCATCCCGCTCGAGCGTCGATGTTGATACTCCGGCGAACCGGGAAAGAGAGGCTCGCGCACCCTCCGGGTCGACGTAGAGTGCGAACGCATAGATCTTGACTCTGAAGATCGTCCGCTGTCGGATCCCGGTGCCCATGATCCAATGCCGGGTCGTACCGCCGGGCGGTGTGAGCGAGACCGGGAACGGCGTGCCGCTCTGAGGCTCGTTGACCGTGCTCGGCGCCGGCAACTGGGCCATCGCAAGAACCGAGACGGTCACGCTCAAGACAAGCACCGGAAGAATCGACCGAGTCACCTCACCCACACTCATTCTCGCGGAGCGGTATCGACCGTCGGGTACAACCAGGAGTACTCCAGCCCCGGATGTCGTCCGCCGTACCGGGACGGGATGTCCTGGGTCCAGTTGCTCGGAATCGTCAGACAACACGCCAACACACACGCGAAGGCGATGCGCTGCGGCAACAATGGCGTCGCGTCGAGTGGCTCGTCCGGCGATGCGGTGGCCGCCGACCGGCCCTTGAGACGACCCAGCCTTCGCAGACGCGAGCGATACAACAGCACAGCGCCGAGCAAGGCCATCGCGATGTTGAGCGTCTGGCCGGTGCCGAGGGCAAGCCGATGCGTCGGGTAGTCTCTGAAAAGGTCAATGAACATGCGAGGGAACGCGTACCAGAACACGAACCGGGCCGCCGTGGCGCCTGGCGTCGGGTTCGTTCGTCTGACGTGCATCAGGTACGCCATCAAGACCAGGTTCTTCAGTCCGTCATACAGCACGACGGGGTGGCGAAACCCGTCGGCGTCCGGAAACTTGACCGCCCACCATACGTCGGTCACGGCCCCGACGATCTGACCGTCGATAAAGTTTCCCAGGCGTCCGAATCCCATCAAGAAGGCCGCCGGAATGACGAGCGCGTCAGCCAGCGGCAAGAACGGCTTCCGATGCAGAAGGGCAAAGAGCCCTGCGCTGACGGCCCCGCCGAGCATCAGCCCGTGCGTCGCCATCCCACCAAGCCAAAAAGCAGGAATCAGCGTGAGATGCTCCCGATAGAAGGGCCACTCGTCGAACGTGATTTCGATGGCGCGTCCCCCGATGAGAACGCCGATGGCCATGAACAGGCTCAGGCTCCAGACTTCCCGGAGCGACAACCGCAGTCGCCCATGTTCGCGTTTCAAGAAGAGGTGAATCTCAAGAAACCCGAGGGCAAAGCCGAGTCCGTACCACCAGAAATACACCCCGGCGATGGTGAACAGAATCGGATCGATATGGTGGGTATAGGGTCCCAACAAGTGCTGTTCCACCATCGCACAGCGTGTGTCACCCCCTTCGGCAGCGTCGGCACGTAGACCTGTCGGGAGGAGCGCAAGAAACGATACCGAAGATCAGGATTATCGCCGCACCTCTTCCAGCCAGCACGCCACCCAACCTATTGCCCGTCGAACAGATACTGCACGGTCGACTGCAGTCGGTTCGGTTCAGCCGCGAAGTCGCTGAACCCACTGGGCACCGTATAGGCGGCAATCACCTGGTCGACGGACTGGCCGGCAGCCTGACCGGCTTTCGCCTTCTCGACGACGTCATTGTAGAAACCGCTGTAGTTGACAAGGTCGTTCCAGACCAGCGGCAGGTCGTTGTGACCGGGGATGACTTTGTCGACGTCGCTGATGCCGGCCACCGCCTTCTTCAGGGTCTCACCAAACTCGAGCGCGCTGCCGTTGCCATTGACCACATCCAGGAACGGGAGGCCCTTGCGCGCGAACATGTCGCCAGTCTGCACGGTCCGTGCGTCGCGGTAGACCACGAAGGTATCGCCGTCCGTGTGGCCTCGCCCGAAGTAGTAGAGGTCGATTTGGTCGGCTCCGCTACCGAGCGATGTCCGATCCGAAAAGGTAGTCTTCGGCAGGTACTTGGCATTCTCGCCCTTGAACGCCTCACAGTTGGTGACCCGCTCGCAGCTCGCACGCGACATCTGGGCGAGCGTGTTCTCGTGCACGACGAAGTTGACGGTGTCCGCGAACTCGACGTTGCCGCCGCTGTGGTCGTAGTGGGTATGCGTATTGATAATCGTCGTGATCGGCTTGTCGGTGATCTCCCGCACCTGGGCCAGGATGTCCTGCCCGTATTCGTAGATCTTGGTGTCAACCAGCGTGACCCCCGTGGAGCCGACGAAGATGCCGGTGTTGCCGCCACCGCGCATCCCCTCGCCGCCAGGCTCGTTCCCGAGCATGTAGAGGTTGTCCGCCACCCCTTGCAGGTGGAGCGTTGCCCGTGGTTGGCGGGCCTCGTAGGCCACCGCCATCGTGAGAATCCCGGTCAGGGTAAGGATGCCAAGACAAACCAAACGCTTCATGAGTGCCTCCTGTTCATTCGGGGTCTATAACGCGCAGACGATCTTACCGAAGTACGCCACGTCGTCTTCTTTCACGGAGCGAGCTCCCTGATATCGGCCTCGCTCACACCAGCTTCACGCAAGACCTCGGCCGTGTGTTCGCCCAGGCGCGGAGCGGGACGGTGGAGCGGCAGACGGTCGCCGTCGAGACGATAGGGCGTGTCGGGTACTTCGAGGCGGCCCTCTGATGGATGTTCAAACTCCCGGTAGAAGTCGATCGCCAACAAGTGCGGGTCCTGGCGGAGGTCTTCCAGTGAATTGACTGGCCCCGCGGGGATTTCGGCCTCTGCCAGAACTGCCAACCAGTCCACCGTGGTGCGCGCCGCGAACTCCTGACTGGCGAGGCTATAGAGCTCCACGATGTGCTTGGCCCGGGCCGCCATCTTCTCGAACCGCACGTCTCGACCCACGTCCGGCTTGCCGACCAGATCCCAGAAACGGCGCCACTGGGCGTCCGTGTAGGCCATCATGCACAAGTAGCCATCGCGGGTCCGAAACGGGCGGCGGTCAGGCGACAGCATGCGAGGATACCCGCGCCCAGCATCGTCTTCCGGGATGAAGGTCCCACCGTATTGATGTTCGACGAGATTCCAAGCCGACAGCCCCTCGAACATGCCCATTTCCAAGTAGCTGCCCATTCCTGTTCTAAAGCGCTTGATGACCGCCGCGAGAATCCCGTAGGCGGCCATAAGGGCCGCCGTCTTGTCAGCCATGATCGAGGGCACCACCGCCGGTGCGCCATCCCGTCGCTCAAATGTACCCGCGATCCCGGCCTCCCCCTGGATAACGTCGTCATAGGCGGGCCGGGCGCCGTAGGGACCTTCCTCCAAATAGCCGTGAAGCCCCGCATACACGAGCCGGCTGTTTCGGACTCGGACCACATCAGGCCCAAACCCCAGGGCCTTGATCTTCTTCGCCCGCATGTTGTGGACGAATACGTCCGCGCCGTCGACGAGCGTCCACAGCGCCGAAGCGCTCCGTTCGCTCTTCAGGTCCAACACAACGCTGCGTTTGTTCCGATTGCTACCGAGAAAGACGGCCCCCATCCTCGGTGAGCGCGTCGGCCCAATGTCTCGGGTCGCATCGCCGCCCGGTGCCTCGATCTTGATCACATCGGCGCCGAAGTCCCCAAGGAGCTGGGAGGCATAAGGTCCAAACACGGTCGTGGTGAGGTCGAGCACGCGAATGCCGGCGAGCGGCAGACGCTCAGGTGGAAGAGTTGACGGCATTACCGTTCATTCTTGCGTTCGCAGCAAAACCCATAACGAGCAGGGTAGACTGAGCCGGGGAGACATGACACGCACGGCGCGATCCCATCGGGAGCATTGGGCTGTTCTACTGGTGGCGCTCTGGGCTTTGGCCTGCGCGCCTACGCCCGCCCAGGAACCAGTGTCGGCCGACGTGCGTATAGTACCCCCTCCCGGCGAAGGGGGGCTCTACTGGCCTCGCTGGCGGGGCCCCTCCGGACAAGGCGTGGTCGAAGGCCGTGGGTATGCCGATAGGTGGTCGGCAACTACGAATGTACGGTGGAAGACGACGGTCCCCGGCTCCGGTCATTCGTCACCCATCGTGTGGGGCGACCGGATCTTCTTGACGACCTCCCGTGACAACGGGCGGCGGCTCTCCGTCCTCAGTTTCCGCCGGTCAGACGGGACGCTGCTGTGGGAGACGGACGCACCTAGCGGCCGAGTCGAGCGTCACCACGGCAAGAACACACCGGCTTCGGCGACCGCCACGACCGACGGTGAGCGCGTCTACGCGTCGTTTGGCAGCCGGGGCATGATGGCCGTAGATTTCGATGGCAACCTCGTCTGGCAGCGCGACCTCGGCCGGATCGACAACTACCACGGCCCCGCCGGGTCGCCTCTGCTCTATCGCGACACCGTCATCATCTATCAGGACCAGGGGGCCACACTCGGGCGAGGGGGAGCGGGCACCAGATCGGCCGAAAGCTTCGTGATCGCGCTCGACACGCGGACGGGCGAGACCCGGTGGCGAACCGAACGATCGAGCCGCGTCGGCTGGGGTACGCCCGTCGCGATCTCGGTGGGCGACCACGACGAGCTGATCGTCAGCAGCCAACGACACGTACAGTCTTACGACCCGACAAACGGCGCGGAGCTGTGGAGCTGCGAGGGCAACCTGTTCGAGGTGATTCCGACCCCAGTCGCGGGGCACGGACTGGTCTTCTGCACCTCTGGCCGAGCAGGCCCCACGCTCGCCATTCGACCGGGCGGCCGCGGTGATGTGACAGACACCCACGTGGCCTGGAAGACGACCCGAGGCTCCCCATTCGTGCCCTCGCCCGTTTTGTATGGCGACTACCTTTACACGCTCAACGACATGTCCAACATCATCACCTGTTTGAACGCGCGAACCGGCGAGACCGTGTGGCAGGAGCGGCTGGGCAGGCCGCGGCGGGAAACCATCTCGGCGTCTCCGGTCGTCGTCGACGACAAGCTGTTCGTCACCAACGATGATGGGCTGACCTTTGTCATGAAGACGGGACCGGCGTTCGAGCTGTTGCACACCAACGACATCGGCGAGCGGACGCTCGCTTCGCCGGCGCTAGTCGATGGAGTGTGGTATATCCGGACCGTCAGTGCATTGATCGCAATCGGGGACTGAGCGAGCCGTTCGTTGAGAGGACCCCTTCCTCTCCGTTCGTTCATTCGACGTGCTTCTGGTCTTTCGCGGCGGCGAGATCTGACACGGTGCGATCGAGAAATCGACTCCGGTGCACGTCAGTCGCCCGCTGCCACCATCGTTCGTCGGAGACGAGCGCGCGTATCCGTTCCGTGGGATCGTCCCCTTCGGCGGCAAGGACATAGGTGAGGGCCCACAGAAGCTCTTGGGGCGTGAGCGCGCTATCACTGTCTTCCCGCCACAACGCAACGAGTCTGGCGACAACCGATTCACGCCGTTCGCAGGTCACACGCAGTTTCGACAAGCTGTCGACGCCGAGATGAACGAGACGTGCAACGTCTTCCGCCTCGACGATCAGTAGGTCATCTGATGCGCGAGCGACGCCCGCGGCCGATGTCGCAGCGCGCATCGCCTCCGCAACGACGTCGTCTTCCTTCAGAAACCGTGTCAGGCTTTCAACCGTCGGACGGTTGACCAAGGCCTCTTCCGAGATCTTGCACCTCCCTCAATCCACAACTGGTTGGCGAGCATGAGCGCGAAACTGCGCGGCAAACGCGGGTCGATACCAGTTGCGATCACGCGTAGCCCGGCTCGTTGCCGGGCTTCCACTTGATGTTGCATCCGACGCTCGGGCGTTGGGTGGCCGAGACTGGGTCTCCGCCGATGAGTGCGTCGAGTGCACCACGAAGATCAGCCCCGGTGACCGGCGTCGTGCTGTTCGGACGACTGCCGTCGAACTGTCCACGATATGCGAGACGGCGATCGCGGTCGAAAACGAAGAAGTCAGGCGTGCACGCGGCGCGAAACGCCTTGGCGACCTCCTGGCTCTCGTCGTACAGATACGGGAATGTGAAGCCGGACTCAGACGCCTCGCGCTTCATCCCTGCCGGATCATCGTCGGGAAACGCGTTCGCATCGTTGGAGTTGATCGCCACGATGGCGATTCCGCGGGTCTGGTAGTCGGTCGCCAGCTGCGCGACGCCCTGACGTACGTGCTTCACGAACGGACAATGTGGACAGATAAACGCGATGACCAGCGCTGTGGCATCCGCGGAATCACGATCGCTGACACTGTTCTCATCCAAATCGGGTAGCGAAAACGACGGCAGCGCCGTTCCGAGCGCCGCCATCGTCGAAGGGGTTTCGGCCATGGGCACATTCTGAACTGGTTCAGCGGGTTCGTAAAGCGTGACGGGCTCCGGCTTGGGGGAGTCAGTGGCTATGCGCGGCGTCGGTCGTGCCGGCGGCGCCGGCGGGCGAGTGAATCGAGTAGACACGCGATTCTGGGTCTGCATACTCGAGCGTCAGCCAAGCATCCAACGCCCGCAGGCCTTGTTCGACCGATGCCTGGTCTTCGGCAGGGAACCAGCTCAGGTGAACCACGAGGTAGGTCACGTCGAGACGCGCGAGCTCGCGAAGGCTTTCCTCGTTCGGAAACGTCTCGAGCTGTTCGTAGAGGTCGACGTGAAGCCGGGGCCTGATGCCGCTATAGCCGTTGACGGTTTTCTGCCAATGGGCCATCGAGTGCAGCATGTAGGTGGAGTGGTAGCGGATGGACCAGGTGACCGGCACCTCGACGATCGAGAACCGTTCGTCTTTCCGGGCCAGCCACTGATCCACGGCCGGAACTTGAATCTGGAACGGAACGCCGGTGAACGGAACGACGGTGAATTCCAGCAACAAGAGGATGCCGACCGCGATACCGGCCAGTCGTCGCGTGGTCGCCCGCCGGGCGGCCGTCATCCTGTCGAAGCCGATGCCGGCCAGGACAGCAATTGCCAGCAGGCCCAGCACCATGAAGCGGGATGACGCTCGAATGAAGTTGAGGCCAGGCAACCAGTACACGTACTGCCACACGCCGTACGGCGGACCGAACGCCAGGGCGATACACACAACGGTGAGCAGGAGGTACAGACCGGTGGTGCTCACGCGGTATCGGGCGCCCCATGCCACCCAGGCCTCGCGTCGCCAGGCGAGCCACAGGTAGACGCACCACATCGCGGCGAGCCAGGCAACGACCGCCAACCCGAGCGGTAGCGCGTCGACGAGGCGGACGCCAATCACGCTGGCGTAGCCCACCGGACGCTGCGAGAGGGCCCACCACGGCACCGAGCGATAGCTGAGGGTGTCAGCCGGAGGACGCCAGCTCCATGCTCCGTCGCCCGGCCCGTGTTCCAGCAACACGCGATGAGAGCCGCCGGGCAACACCACGCTGCCGGTCCTGGATGAGGTCGGGCGAAACTGGTCGCGGTCGATGACCACGCCGTTGTTTACCATGAGGCGCACCCGTCGGTCCGCCACCGCACGGAAGCCGTACGTCCCTGACGTCCCCACCGTGATGTAGCCAGTCTGGACGACCGTCGAGTCGCCGACGCGTTCGACAGACAGCCCGTCGCCGGCATGGAACGCCGGTCGCACCCACGGGAGGACTGCCCACACGACGGCGGTGGCCGCGAGTATTCGGATCGGCCATCGGTATTCTGGGCCGGCACGCGGCCAGAGGCGCGACGGCCAGCTCCATGCCGGTAGCGACGCACCCCGAGCGAATGCTGTCGTGCCGACGACAAGCGCGACCAGCGCTAGACCGAGGGGCAGGGCCCCAGGGAACAGCCACGACGTCGCGACGCCGTTGATGTCGTGGTTGGTCACCAGCGATTGCAGGAAGACGTCAACGCGGGTCGGCGAGGCAAAGAAGTTCTCGATGGGCGTATCCCAATCGCCGAGAGGGCGGCGAATCCCGACCTCGACCTGCGCCGCTCGATACGGAACCATCAGCAGTGCGGCCGGCGCGACCAGGCACAGGCCCATCACGCCAAAGTCACGCACGCGACGTGCAAGGAGAATGGCCTCGCCAGCCGCGAATCGATACCCGAGGATCAGTGCAATCGCAAGGACAAGGAACACACCACCGTGACCGCTGGACAGCACCTGAAGCGTGAAGAAGCCGGTTGCGAGGAGCAGGTCGCGCCGTCTTCCACCATCCAGATAAGCGTGCAGGGAGGCCAGGGCAAACGGGATCCACTGGACCACCGTGAGATGAAGCTGGCTGAAGCGGAGAAAGCGGGGTGGCGAGAACGCGAAGATGAGCCCGGCCAGCACGGCGGCGGTCGCGCTCAGGCCGACCCGTCTCCCCAGCACATAGGCCCCGAGCCCGCACAAGATGCAGGAGAGCAACGACACGACGTTGATGGCAAGGACGGGGTTGCCGGTCAGCCACAGCACCGGCGCGGCGAAGAACGCACTGCCGATGAGGTTCTCGGAATAGGCGAGTGTGTTGGCGTTGGGGTAGAAGATGTTCGCGTCGAAGATCGACAGCGGCTGGGTCACCAGCGCATGCGCATTCCAGGCCAGCGTCCACAGGTAGAGGTGGCCGTCGGGATCGTCGGCCAGCAGATACCGATCCGCGGTCACGGATAGCGGAAACGCGAGCAGTAGAGTCAGCAGCGCGTAGAGGGCAGCGGCCCGCCATTTGCCCGGGACGGGCCCCAGCTCATGGCCTTCGGATGTGCGGATAGCCGTCACGCTGCGTGCCTTGAGCGCCGCCCCGCCTCCTAGGCGTCGATCCCGGCCAGTCGTCGCACGAGCGCGATCGCCGGCCGGCCATCGTAGCTTCGCGCAACCATCTGTTTCTCGGCTTCGAGTGATCCTTCGGCATGCACTGCTAAGACCTCCTGATACGCGCCGAACTCCGACGCTACCAGGTTCTTGACGAAGGTCATCGCTTTGAGTCGAACTTCACCGGAGACCCCATGACCGGCGAAGTACTTGTGATAGTACGCCGCGGTCTCTTCGGTCTCCAGATCCTCGGCTCCAGGGCCGGTTACCAGCAAGCCGCCGGCAATGTCCTGAACGTTGCGGACGGCGTCGTGGTAGCCGTGCGCAAAATGATATTTCGCCATGTTCACGTACATCGTGTGGGGTGCAGCAATGCCTGCCTCGCGGGGCGTGCCCATCATGGCCGCGTAGTGGGTCAGCCCGCGTAGCGTCTCGGCATAGCTGATGAGCTGGACGATCTTCTCCCGCACGTGGCCGGCCTTCGCAATGCCGTTCATGTCGGCCATGACCATGGCGGAACCCACCATGGCGTCGACGAGGGGCAGCTTGTATGAGATCGCGGTGAAACGATGGTGCTCGACGAAGGCCAGCGCAAGCGGACCGGCGAACTCGTGTTCGCCGGCGAGGAAGACACGCTCCCACGGCACGAAGACGTTGTCGAACACGGTGGTGGTCTCCATCATCTTGTGCCGGGCACTGATCGGAAGCTCGAGTGGCGAGCTCTGGGGACCGTGGGAATCGAACGCCGACGTCAGCAGGACGAGGCCTGGGGTGTCGATCGGAACCGCAAAGCTCACGGCGTAATCCTTGTCGCCATCTCGCATCGCCCGGGTTGGGAGCACGATCACGTCGTTGGCGTTGGTGCTGACGGACGTATGGCACTTGGCGCCCCGAACCACGATCCCGTCGTCGCGTCGCTCGACGATATGGACGTAGTGATCGGGATCTTCCTGCGCCGAAGGACCTAACGAACGATCGCCTTTAACATCGGTTTGCGCCACCGCAAGAGCGAGGTCGTTGTCGCGGCAGTGCTCGTAGTAGGCCTGGACTCGCCGCGCGTACTCGGTACCGTGTTGCTGGTCCACGAGCGACGAGACGCGGAGCAAGCCGCACAGGGCATCCGTGCCGATCTCCTTGATCAAGACAACAAGGGTCGCGCCTTCGGTGGTGGCGAGTTCGATCAGCTCCCGTCGCTTCTGGAGATCGTCCGGCGAGCGGGGAATCTGGTAGTAGCGCGAGTACTCGCCGCCAGCGTCGCTGACGACGCACAACTCACGGTGCCTCGGATCCTCAGCGAGGTTGTAGTCAATGGCGGCATGCTGTACCTCCCGACCGATGACGGGGTGGGACGTAACGTCGGGAACGCGCTGCCCACGGTAGTACACTGTGCGCCCATCGCGGAGACTTTCCAAGTACTGCTCAGCGGTCCGTAGTGGCATGGTCGTTTCGATCCTCAGCTCGTCAGTCTAGCGTGGGCGGTTGTTACCGTGGAGCGCACGGCTACGTGGGACAAACACGGCCCTCGGAGCCGGACGCGTAGAACGCGCTGAGACGGGCTGCGAGGGCCTCGAGTTGGGCCTGTGTCATCTCCCGCTGGACGCACTCGAAGAGCACGCGCTCTTCGGCGCGGATGTGTCGCCGCAGACACTCGCCAAACCCGGCCAACCGTTCGTCGAGACGCGTTTCGGCGTCGCGGCGCAGCTCCCGAACCTGTGCGCGCATGTCGTCGTGCTCGCGAACGAGGGGGCGGACGAGCCCCGCCCCATCGTCGACGTACTCCACGGCGGCGGGAAACACATGGGCTTCTTCGGCTGCGAAGTGCGGTTCAAGGGTCGCTTCGAAGAATTGAATCAGCAGGTGCACCTGCTGTCTGCGGTCCGTTGGCCATGGAGCCCGAGCTGCGGTCGAGCGGCCCAGGATCAGCCGCTGCGCCAAGACAAGCCCGTCGTGATGCTGGCGCGACAAAGGCACAAGGCTTGGGTGGCGCTTCATGACGGGACTGGTGTGACTCCTATTGCGTCTTCCAGGCCTGATCGGCAGGCTGGTTCGGATCCGACGTCAGGAAGCGGACGACCTCTGCGTGGTACTCGTCTGGGTTGTCGAAGGCCGGCGCGTGTCCAACCTCGGCAAAAAGCACGAGCTCGGCGTTCTTGAGCTGCTCGGCGACGTTGCGAGCCAGGCCCGGGTAGTCCGAGACTAGCCGGTCTTCCTCGCCGCCGATCACCAACGCCTTCGTCGCGATGTACGGCCATTCGTGGACGACCGGATCCTCGTACAGAATCATTCGCTGGGCCGCGCGAATCCGCGCCATCCTCGGCCAATCGCCGCTCAGCGTCAGACCGTACTGCACCCAGACCCAGTGGAGATACTCCGGCTTCCAACCCCGCGGGTAGTAGCGCAAGTGCCCGCGCAGCACAGACTGATAGCTGGTGCCCAGTGCGTCTTCGTAGGCCCGCTGCGGGTCCATCCACTCCCGTCCGTGCCGCGGGTCGGACAGGCCGATCTGGTTGACCATGACGACATGCGTGGTGGTTTCCGGATAGGTCGACGTGAAGCGCGTGGCCACCATGCCGCCCATCGAGTGCCCTAGCAGCCCGTGGTGAAAATCAGCAACGGCCTCGGCTAGATCGATCGCCAGAATCGATCATCATCTGTACACTCGTTCGCATGTCAATGGGCACACGACGCAAACGACGACGACAAGAAGCCCTCTGGGTCGCGACGACCGACTTGCCCCAGACGGTCGCCCACCCGTTCTATCGTCGAGTGAACGCCCTGCTGGACGCCCACGGTTTCGAGACGTTTGTCGAACGGCAGTGCCAGCGGTTCTACGCCGCCACCCGTGGCCGGCCAAGTCTCACGCCGGGCATCTACTTTCGCGCGTTGTTGGTGGGGTACTTTGAAGGCATTGACTCGGAGCGGGGCATCGCCTGGCGCGCGGCGGACTCGCTGGCGATTCGGCGCTTCTTGGGCATCGCCGTGGACGAGGATGTGCCGGACCACTCGACGATCTCCCGAACCCGGCGACTGATTGACGTCGAGACGCATCGCGCCGTGTTCACCTGGGTGCAGCAGCGCCTCGTCGCGTCGGGCGTGCTGAAGGGCGCGACGATCGGGATCGACGCCACCACGCTGGAGGCGAACGCGGCGATGCGGAGCATCGTGCGGCGGGACACCGGCGAGGACTACCAGGCCTATTTGACCGGCTTGGCGCAGGCGTCGAGCATTGCCACCCCGACGCGCGACGACCTCGCCCGCCTGGACCGGAAGCGGAAGAAGACGCCATCGAACAAGGACTGGCGGAGCCCCGTCGATCCGGATGCGAAGGTCGCCAAGATGAAAGACGGCCGCACGCATCTGGCCCACAAGGTCGAACATGCCGTGGACCTCGACACCGGCGCGGTCGTCGCGGTGACCGTGCAAGGCGCAGACACGGGGGATACGACGACCATTGGCGACACGACGGTCGCCGCCGCTGCCCAGATCGAGGATGCGCAAGCCGAGGTGGACGACCCCCAGGCGTTCACCGCGCTGGTCGCGGACAAGGGCTATCACAGTAATGAGGTCATGGTGGATCTGCAGGCCGTCGGCGTCCGGTCGTATGTCGCCGAGCCGGATCGAGGCCGCCGCGATTGGTCCAAGGCGCGGGAGGCCCAAGCGCCCGTCTATGCGAATCGTCGGCGCATTCGGGGCGCCCGCGGCAAGCGCTTGATGCGCCGACGTGGCGAGCGCATCGAGCGTTCGTTCGCGCACGCCTACGAGACCGGCGGGATGCGGCGCACGCATCTGCGCGGGCATCGCAATATCTTGAAGCGCCTCTTGATTCACCTCGCGGGCTTCAACCTCGGCGTGCTGTTCCGGCAGCTGATCGGCGTTGGCACGCCGCGCAGCCTGCAGGGGCGCTGTCTCGCCGCGCTGATGGTCCTTGTGTCCTCCTGGCGGCGCCTCGTACATGTCTGGACCGTTCGCGAGCCCGAGTACCCCGCGCGTTCCACGATCGGGGTCGGCGATCACGATCGATCACTCATCCCGAAAGCCGCATAGGAAGACCGCATTTCCACCACGGGCTGCTAGGACGGCCACGCGGTCGATGCCGAGGTGATCGAGCAGCTGCTTGGTGTGCCGAGCCGGCATGTGGAGGTTGTAGTGGATATCCGGCTTCGACGAGCGACCGTAACCGAGACGGTCAACGGCAATCACCCGGAAGCCCCCAGTCCGCAACGCCTCGATCGTCACCTCGAACGCGGCAGCGAAGAAGTTCATGCCGTGAAAGAGGACCACGGTCTGGCCGTTCGGCGGCCCGACCGGCGCCACGTCCATGTAGGCCATTCGGTAGTCCTGCCCCTTTAGGCTCACGTCGAGGTAGCTCACCGGATGGGGATAGGGGACGTTGCTGTAGTCGATGGCCGTCGGACCCCAGTCGGCCGGCGGCTCCGACGGCGGCTCGTGCTGGGCAAAGGCACTCGATGCGGCCAGCAACATGACAACGACGAGCCCCAACACGAACATCGATCGGGGGGCAATGCAGGGGACACGGAACATACGAGACCTCCTAAATGAACGAGTGCGAGCGAGTCAGTCCCGGGGCAGATGATACCAGCCTTGAAGCAGGAGCTTCGATCGTGGTCAGATGAAGAGAAAGTCATAGAGGTAGAGGGAGGCGACCGCCACCGGATACAACGTCAGGCTGAAAGGAATGGCGGTGCGACCCAAGGCCCAGTTGCTGACGCCATAGCGTGTGTGGAGCACCAGGTTGATGCCCGACATCGGGTTGAGCGTGCACGCCAAGCCCCATCCCAGGGCGAACACAATGGCGAGAAGCGTTGGATCAGGATCGACCGTCAGCACCAGAGGCGCCGCGACGCTGATGACGACGATCGGATGAACACATATCAACGACGTCAACGGGAACAACAAGACCACCAGGCTGGCGATGAACGCATCGAAATGGTCGAACGGGATCCAGTTGGTCTCCGACCCGAATGCCGCGAGGAGCCCCGAACCCATGACGCCAGCCGCGAGAAACAGTGCCAGCTCGCCTCCCATCTGCGGCAGGCGGTCGTTCACATAGTCGGACAGGGAGCGGCGCAACTGGTCGTACCCTCCCGACATGAAGAGCGCACTTCCAACGACCAGAGGGGTCAACATCGTGATCAGCGACAGCACTGAGTAGGCAGACGTCAGGGCGGACGCGACGAGCACGGCAGTCGCAAGCATCACGGGCAGCCACAAGACCTCTAGATGCACCGGATATCCGCGGAAGTTTTCGATGTCATGAACTCGACCGGAGCGTGCGTACCATGACAGCAGGAGCAGCGCGACGACTGCCACGGGGAATCCGAAGAGCATCATCAGCAGCGCGTTTGAGCCCGGGGTGTAGGCCAAACCCAGCGCCACCCCACCGATGAACGGCGAATACAAGGCGACCGACGTAAACGCTCGGCTCAGCAACTGGGCTTGCGGCAGCGTGAGCGGTGCCGCCCGGGTCAGCCGGTCGGCCATGATGATCACCGCCGAGATGTTGATTACGGCGCCAAAGGCGTGCACCCCGAGCATGCTGCGCAGGTACGTCCCCACGCCACGCGGCAGCTCCGGTTCGTTCTCGCGCAACGGCGGATTCAGCAGGCGCAACAGCGTGATGGAGGCCAGCATCGACAGGATCGCCTGGTTCTGACCCAAGACAGAATCGACACGCAATTCCGCCCCGCGGCCACTGCCCCACCACAAGGCGATGATCCCGACGACGCAGAACGCCACCGCCTGAGCTCGCTGCTGGGCACCAAGTCCGGACCACAGAAGAAACAGGGCAATCCACGCGAGGACAGACGCCGCCAGCGTCGGTACGGCCGACCAGAGCATGCCTGTGATCGACAGGCCCAGCATGCCGGCAATCAGGGCGCCGGCCGCCTTCCGTCTCGTGTTCACACGTCCCGACATCGGGACAACTGGCCGTCGTCCGTCTCGTTACTCTGGCAAGTGGAGGCTGGCGCGAGGGTCATTCGAGCGCCGAGTATAGCGACTTCCAGCCTATCGGACCTCGTGCTCTGGCGGAGCGCCTATGATTTGGAGGAGCTAGGTGTTGCACGGCACGGGAGAGCTGATGACTTTGCGAGCATGCCTCGCCGGGCTGGTGTTCGCACTCTTACTTGCCCACTGTGGCGGGGGACCGATCGGGCCAAGCGTCCCATTGAATGAGGAGTTCGTCGTTGCACCGGGCGACTCGGTTCAGATCGAAACGACGTCACGGCGCATCCGCTTTGTCGGTGTCATCAGCGACTCACGGTGTCCTACCGACGTGGTGTGTATCCAGGCTGGCGATGCAATCGTTCGCATCGAGATCACATCCGCCCAGGGCGGCGAGCTCTTCGACTTGCACACCGCAGACGAGCGTCCAGCGATAGACGGAGACCTGATCATCATCCTCGTCCGGCTCGTCCCTGCTCCGGTCAGCACGCGCCCGATCGCACCGGACGAGTATCGAGCCACGCTACGGGTGACTCTGCAAGGGTGAAACGTCGAGGTGAAAAGGTCGGTTCAGACGAGTTTGGGCGGCGTGGACTTTCTTCGAGTCACACATCAGAATGGTGACCGTTTGGCCGTCAGACGCCTCTGATGCATGAGCGCGTCACCGATACGAAGGAGACCCACATGAAAATCGAGATCCCGGCCGACGTCTACACGGACATCGCGCAACTAATCGGCAGCGAGGCAAGTCCCGTCGGCATCGACGCGAAGAAAACCCACATCATCATTCTGCACAAGCTCATCGAGATTGAACGTCGCCTGGCGAGGCTCGAGCCGAACGACACGCGCTGACACCGGGAGATCCCTAACATGCCAAAGAAGCGCTCGAGGAGAGTTCATTCGGTCAAAGCGGAGTTGCAAGTCAAAGCCCTCACACGAGCACGAAGCAGTCTCAAGCTCGTTGTTCACGCACAGGAATCGAAGATCGGACAGCTGGAGATTGGACAGGGCGGTCTGTATTGGTGGGGCAGAAACCGACGTTCCTACAAGCGACTCTCGTGGACGAGATTCGCGGCTCTGATGGATGAGATCGCATACGACGCATAGCACCCGCCTGCGCCGAACGTGGCGGTGACGTCGTCGCGGCCGCACGAATCGTTGCTATGGGGTCACCGTCACCTGCACGATGGCCGATGTCCAGCAGCACTGGAACCCGCGGCCGCCCACGCCGGTCTCGTCGAGCAGCTCAGCCCGCAGCAAGTACTCTCCGGGCGTACTGAACGTCGCGGTCGTCCGTGGGTTCTGATCCGCCGAATCATAGAAACCCTGCGCTGCCTCACCGAACGTGATCAGGGCGGGTCCCCGGTGGAGGTGCCAGCGGAGCGTCACCGCCCGAGCCTCAGGGCGGGCAACCACGTGCGCCTGCTTTGGCGGCTTCACATCTGACGTCCAGACACTCAGATCGAGCGAGCCGCCCACGGATGTGGCGAGCGTGTGGGCGATCCCGACCGGCGGTCCAACGAACGGCTGCCCATCCGGTGCAAAGCGGATGGTCGGTGGCTCGTTTCCGTTAGCGGCATCCCGGAGCGGCTCGATGAAGTACGGGGCTTCCAGGTGCACCGGAATGGACGCAGGTTGACCATTGGCGGTGAGCGTCCAGGTGAGATCCCCATCGAAGTCCCCGGGCACCTGAATCGTCAGCACTCCCCAGCTCCGTCCCGGCGGGAAGTGCGTCGGTTGCCCCCGATCCTCAGGGCCGGGCGAGAAGCGGTTTAGCTCGCCCACCGGTACATCGACGGTCTGTTTCTTGTTGGGATTGAAGAAGCCGATGAGAATCGAGGCGGTCCCGTCCGGATTCGGATACCACCCTTCGAACATCGGTGCGACTGGCGCGCCGAAGTCTCGCGGGACTCCAGGTACCTGCGCCGAGGCGGCGATGACGGCCAGCGTCCACGCGCCGAGACCCACTAAGGCGAAGACGGCGAGGTGTACGACGCGCATCCTCTACTGACTACTGACCATCGCCAGCGGTGGTCCTGGACAAGGCCTCGCGCTCGGCCACCGCGGTCGCGAAGTCGTCGTCATCCATGTATGTGACGTTGACCCAGGCATGGCCCATCTCGTCCACCGTGCGGTCGCCCCACCCCACCCATTGGTTCGGGTCAGGATTGACGCGGTTGGCGGCCGTGTTATCCCACCACGACTTGACCGCGATCACGGTGCCCTTCGGCAACAGCGGGGCGGCATGGTCGGCGTAGATGTAGTTGTTGTGCCAGTTGAAGTTGAAGTCGCTGACGCGGCTCAGCACGCGGGTCCGGCCGTCGGGAAGAATCGCCGTCATCTGCATGCCTTTGCCCCGCAGATGCATATGGGCCTGGAAGTTCTCGACCCGACCGTTCGTCTTGAGCACGTGGAACTGCTCGCTCGACACGACGCTGTTCGGCGGAATCAGAAGGTTCCTCGACCCACCCTCGATGCTATGCCACAGCGCGAGTATCTGCCGATGCTTGGGCTCCTCCCCTTTCGGATAGAAGTAGAGACCCAGTTCTACCGAGTCTGTAATCTCTTCACCCACCGTGGAGTAGTGGATGTCAAAGATGATGCTCGACCCCGCCTTCATCAGCTTGCCGCTGCCCTCGCGCATGATCTCGCCCTGCTTGCCCACCGCCCATTCCATGAGCAGACCGGCGGCAACCCCGGACGCGAACTCGAGCGAGTCGTTCTCGTCTTTCTCTTGCTGTAGCTGCGCAAGCGCGTGATGTGTGATGCGACGCCCTTCCGGCGTCGAGGGCCGGATCTCGATGGCCCGAATCCAGCGATCCTCGGTCAGGCCGGTCGGAACCACTGGCTTCCACCAGTGGTCCTGAGCGAGCGCCGGCATCGTGTATGGCGGCGAACGAACGATGAGGTCCGGAGGCCCGCCAAACCGGTCGGCAAAGTTCCAGACGTCGTCATCGGCGAACACCGCAGGGACGGGCAAATCAGCCGGGTCGCCCTGCGGGGCCCCGCCGTCGACCCATCTGACGATGTTGTCGATCTCCAAGTCGGTGAGCGACCGGTCGTTTTGAAACTCCTGGATCCCAACCGACTTGTCGATGTGCCAGGGAGGCATCTGGCGGGTCTCGACTCGGTTCTTGATCGAGCGCGCCCAGGGCCGTGACTCCCGATACGTCTGGAGCGACATCGGCGCGATGTAGCCCGGCCGGTGACACGCCTCGCACTTTTCGCGAAAGATCGGCGCCACATCCTTTGTGTAGGTCGGCGTCTCATCGGCGGCAAGGGCTACTCCTGGCGTCGCCAGCTGCGCCGCGACACTCAGCGCTACTATGCTCAACGCGCCGCCCCACATCTTGGGTATCGCCACCATCGACTCCTCCTCCTACCGGGAATTCGGTCTTCCCCGTCACCGACTCAGCTGATTGTAGCAAACGACCTCACAACGCCGTGGGAAACGCCGGACGAGCTCCGCGCGATCTGTTCGCGACCGCTGGTCTTGATCTGGCGCGCTCAGTTGGCGCGAATATACGTGCCGTTGCCGAGGCGCCGGAACGGTCCGCCATCCACCGAAAACTCGTCGGTCACCGAGAACACCGTGTCGGAGACGACCCGCATCATGCGCCTGAGGACGTAGATGCGCCCTTCGGCTTCTACCGGAGCGGTCAGAAACGTGATCCCGATGGGGCTCGTCCAATCACCGAGGCTCATAAGCAATCAGGAGCCGCGAAGAGTTTCAACTAGGAATGGGCTTGATTCCGTGCGGAGTGATAGAATGAAGTGTATTGTGCCCCCCCGGACTCCACACAGAGAATCGAAGTAACCACACCAGGCGCCGAGGGAGCAACTCACGTACAACAACCAGATCGGACCGGCCCGATGTGACCCTGGCATATCGTGGCTACCGCGAAGGGAGATAGAGCCATGATCGGACTGATACTCGGGATTATCTTGCCGCTTGTTGGGGTCTGGGTCACCAAGAGCGTGCTTTCGGCGGCGACCCAGAACGACGACGACCCGCAACTTTGACGCAACGCGCGAACCTACCCAAGCGCGACGTTGTCCCCTACCGCGACGCTCCCTCCTGCAGTGACTGCTGCATACACGCCAGCGCAGGGGAACCGGACCCCTGGCCCGATCTCAAGACGATTATGGCGAGCGAGCGTCCGTAGGACGTCGGTCTCCCTGGGGAGATCCGACTGAGCAAGTGTCGTCATGACGCACCTCGGATCGGGCATCGCAATATGCAGTCGCACCGTGCCCCCGATTGTCAGTTCGCGGTCGATCCACTCGTTCTCGATGAACCCGGCGCCGCTCGTCTTGACCACAACGTTCATGCGGAAGCGGCGTGGATCAAACGTGGTTTCAGCATCGAGCTCCCGAAGGCGATCGAGCGTAGACGTGGTCAACACCGAGATCGGGAACATGTCAAACAGCATCCCCACGCGCACGGGTGAGGGCATTCCCAGTTGAGCGAAGAGGGCCGAGCCAAGCTTCTGCTCGACGAAGGTGTCGCGGCGACCTTCGGAGTCGACGTCCGCAACATCCGGGTGATACTGGTCAATCGTGAAGTTCTCAGGCGCCGCCTGAACCAGTTTGACGTCTCGCCCGAAATGCGCCGAGAGCGTAGAGGCGGTCTGCCCTGACCCACTGACGATTGATGTGCCGTTCGGTAGGCTGATCCGGACCGGTGTCGATCCACCGCCGGCCCGAGGCGGTTCTACGTAGGTCGCACGGCACTGCAGCAGGTCTGGGAATTGCTTAACGCTCTTCGCGGTGACGACCTTCCCGGTCTCGACATCAACGAGCGCATAGATGCGGTCACCAACGATGCCCCCTTCGTCCACTTCGGCTTTAATGACGTCGCCGCCCACAGAGTCGTTTCCCCCGGACGAGTTCGGTACCTGCCAATCGACGCGTCGGAGCCCACCCGCCCGACCTCATAGAGCCCCGGGCCACGGCGCGGTCCAGGAAACCTCCTCGTCTGGTTCGCAGCGACTTCGAGTACCCTTCCGACCATGACGAACAGGCGCAGTATCGGTCGGCTGGCTTTTCTGGCAACGGCCGCAGCCTCAGCGGTTTTCCTGAGTGCGGGAGCGCAGAGCCAGGAAAGCGTCATGGTCGAGTGGCCCTTCGTTGGAGCCGATCAGGCCCACACCAAATTCTCAACCGCCGCGCAAGTCACGCTGGACAACGTCGACCAGCTCGAGATCGCCTGGGAGTGGGAACCCGGCGAGCTGCCGCTCCAGGAATACGGCACCCGGCCCGGCAGTTTCCAGGCAACCCCCTTGATGATCGACAACACCCTGTACGTTTCCACGATGTACACGCGTGTGGTCGCCCTGGATGCTCGCACGGGCGAGGAGCTCTGGGCGTTCGACCCGCGGGCGTACGAGGGCGGACCCAGCGGGGCTCCTCCGGGTGGCTTCAAGCACCGCGGCGTCGCGGTCCACGGTGACGGTGACGACATGCGCATCTTCCTCAATAGTCGCGACAAGCTCTACGCGATCGACGCGAAGAGCGGCGAGCTCGTGGCGACCTTCGGCGATGACGGTCAAGTCGTCCTGACCAAGGGATTCCCGAACGACGTGTCGCCTGAAGAGTTCGACCAGACGTCTCCACCCGTCGTCTTCGAGGATCTGGTTGTCGTCGGGAGCCGCGTGCCCGACCGCATTCAGCACCGTTTCGACACACCCGGCTCAGTGCAGGCGTTCGACGTGCACACCGGCGAGCGAAGGTGGGTGTTCTTCACCGTGCCACAGTCAAATGACTCGTTCGGTGCCGACACCTGGGAGGACGAGTCGTGGCGTTTTACCGGGCACGCCAATGTGTGGGGGTTGATGTCCGTCGATCCCGAACGCGGCCTGCTGTACGTGCCGACGAGCACGCCAAGCGGTGACTACTGGGGGGGGCGCCGGCTCGGCGCCAATCTGTTCGCCGAGACGCTCCTGTGTCTGAACGCTCGCACCGGTGAACGCGAGTGGCACTTCCAGGCCGTTCACCACGGTATATGGGACTACGACCTCACATCGCCACCCAATCTCGTGACGATCACGGTCGACGGCAGAACCATCGACGCCGTGGCGGAAGTATCGAAGCAAGGCTTTACCTATGTCTTCGACCGCGTGACCGGTGAACCCGTCTGGCCGATTGAGGAGCGGCCGGTCGACGTTGAAACCGACGTCCCGGGCGAAGTGCCGTATCCGACCCAGCCCTTCCCCACGAAGCCGCCGGCGTTCGTCGAACAGGGCACCTCGCTCGACGATGCCAACGACCTCACGCCCGAGATTCACGCGATGGCCATCAAGGAGATGCAGCGCTTCCGTCTGGGGCCGCTCTTCACACCGCCCAGTCTCGGGGGCACCCTGATGCGCCCGTATGAGGCCGGTGGAGCCAACTGGGGCGGTGCGGCGTTCTACCCGGGGGCCGGGTATTTGTATGTTCGGTCGACAGAGCGTGTGTCGACCAACCAGGTATGTGAGACCGACCCTGAGCTTCCTGGTGTCGACCTCGACTACACCAACAACTGCGTCTATGGGGCGTCGGCGGGCATCTTCGACGACCAGCCGGGTGGAGTCCGAGCGGCGCGCAGTCCGCTCGGTCCGATCCCGCTCATCAAGCCACCCTATGCCAATCTGGTGGCGATAGATCTCAACCGTGGCGAGATCGCCTGGAAGGTGCCGTTCGGAGAAGGCAGTCCGCTCATCCGGCACCACCCGCTCCTACGCGGCGTTGAGCTCCCGGCTCGCCTGGGTACGCCTGGCCAGAACGGACCGATGGCCACAGCCGGGGGGATTGTCTTCATCGGCGGCGGGGAGCGCTATCTCTACGCATTCGACGCCGCGACTGGTCGAGAGGTGACTCGCGTGTCGACTACGTTCCGCACCAGCGGTAACCCGATGACCTACATCACACGAGAGGGACGCCAGTTCGTGGTGATTGCAACGGGTGCAGGTCCCGACGCGTCTCTGGTCGCGTTCGCGCTTCCGGAGCGATAGGCCAGACATGGCACGACCGAACATCACAAACGGTGCGTTCGCGTTGTTCCTGCTCGGCCTGACCGCCGGCATCGCGTCCGCCCAGGATCATCCAGGCGTCGAGTCATACAACCACGTCTGCGGATTCTGTCACGGCCCCGAAGGACGCGGTGATCCAGCACCACCCCTGGTGCCGCTCGCGTACGAGGTCGACTACATCCTGGCCATTGTCCGAGAGGGCTACGGAGAGATGCCGCCGATCTCGACGCGCGAGCTGAGCGACGATCAGGTTCGCCAAGTTGTCGAGTATCTGGAGATACTGTCCCGCGACCTTCAGCGAAACCAGGCGAAAGAGAAGCCGGTCCCCATACTGGAGCGACGAGAACCGAGCGTCCCAGCTACCGTCGGCCGCGAGCGATCTTCATCGCTGAGTCGACCCCTGATCCATCAGGCGGCGGGGAGTCTTTGGTTCCAAACAAGCGCGGGTCGTCCCGGACAGACTCGAGTGACTTGAGAACATCGCGGCGACTCACCTGCCCGATCACCCGTCCGTCGTCGTCGACCACCGGCAACTTCCTATACGCCCGAGTGAGAAACACGTGAACAATGTCATAGAGGCGCGCGGTCGGTTTGAGCGATTCGGCAGGAGCACTCATATAGTCACGTACGTTTCCACCGGGCAGGCCGTCCAGCGCTCCGCCTACCAGCACCTTGAGGCAGTCGCGTTCCGTGAGCATTCCGAGGAGTACCCCGCCGTCGTCGACCACTGGTGCGCCAGTGAGCTTTGACTTGAGGAGCTGCTGCATAGCGCGGTAGATGTCCAGGTCGGGCGAGAGCGTGGCTTCCGACCGGGCCATGATGTCTGCTGCTGTGATCTGGGTCATGGTGTGCCCTCCAGAGGAGTCACGCCGGATGCTGAGTGGTGTCCTGTTCGACGTCATCCTCACCACTCTTCCTTCTCGAAGCGAAACTGGTTGCGATCGGCAGTGAGCTCGATATCCGCCATCGCGTCGGGATTGCCGCAGCTCATGATCACACCCGCGGCCGGGTCGAGCCGGGCGAGGAGTGCCTCGGCCGTCATGTGTCCAGGCAACTGGGGTTTGGGTGTCCGCTTCAACCCCTCGACCGCTTTGGCGAGGTCTCCTTTTCCGGCCTTGGCCTCCTCGAGCGCCTCCTCCTCCTTCATGGGGAGCCCAAACACTTGGCGAAGGACGTTGTTCGCCCGCCCAGTCCCAACCGCGTGGTCATCGAGGTCTCGCTGCGTCGGTCGGCTGATTGTCGGCACATACACAAAGTCGAAACTGGCGGCGCGTACGATATCCACGAATTCCTGGTGGTAGGCGAGCTCCTCATACGTGCGGTTCCCATACACGAGCGTGTACCGACGGTTGTCACGACGTCCATGCTCCGCGTCGTAATGTAGCTGTTTGATCATCGCAATGAACGGCGCCACGCCGGTGCCGCTCGCAACCATGCACACGCAGCTGCAACTCGCCGCGCGCTCGTCCAATGTGAAGCTCCCGGTGATCCTGTCGAAGTACGACACCTGGTTGTCGGATGCCGGATTCACCCTCCGGAGAACCGAGCTGAGACGGCCCGGCATTCCGTGATCGCTATCCAACACGACGTAGAATTCAAGATAGCCAGATTCCTCCTGTTCCCAGGGTGCCGACGCGATGGAGTACGAATGCGTCACCGGGCCTATCTTCTGTTTTCCCGATTCGTCGAGGTCAGGGCCATAGAGGGGTGCCCCGTCCGGCGTGGTCGCGATCTTCTTCGTGAGGTGGCAGTCGTCGCGGCGCAGCGCGATATACTGACCCGCTTTCGACGGCGGAAATCGACTCTCCGCTTCGGGCTTAATCCGAAAGATCGTCAAAAGGGGGGACAGCTCCCGCTTGTAGAAAACGGTGCCGACCTTTCGGCCTGCCATCGAGTCTTCCCTTCGCCGCTCCGGCGTAAGACAAGCCCTGGCAGCTGCGCTTCCAAGCCAAACGATCCGCCGCGATCTCGCTCAAGGTGCGACGGTTTGCCGGGCCCATCGTGGTGGAGCGAACCCCGCTATTCCTGATCGTAGCTTTCAACAAAGCCTATCACGGCAACAGGGAAATCCAACGGTTCAGGCCTCAGCCATGAACACGAAGAAGGTGTTGGTGACCTTATGACCGCGCAAGTGACCCAAGGGCGACCTCTCGAAGTCGCTTTTAGTGTGTACGGCAATGCCGTCTTCCTCTCAAGCCCTCGTCTCTGACGACCGATATTTCCAGTAGGAGCGTGCGCCTCGCTACCCTGGCCCACTGCTCGTGGAAGAGAGGAAAACATGAAGTACATGCCGAACATCCGCACCGCCATGACACCCCGATCTGCGGTTCTTCTCGCTATCGCTCTGCTCGGGACCGGTTGGGCTGCCACGGCCTATCGACGACGACACAAGAACTAGATTCAACGCGTGAGCGATTGGGGTCGTGTCCAGACTGGCTTCGCCGATCTCTGCGGTGACCGGCCGGCTAAACGCCGGGAGTCTCCAACCTTCCCCGTGCTGACTCCCGCCGTCCCGTCGCCGCGGTGAGCTCACCAACCTGGCCAAGTCCGATGGGGGGTACTCCGCTGTAGACAGCCTCGTACTCACCGGCCCGGACCTGGTAGGTTTCGTGCCAAATCCCGACGTCCTCGCGGCTCGCACCGATTCTCTTGTTGAAGGCCACCCACGCGGGCCAATGCTCCTGGTCTTTGCTTCGTGCGTAGGCTTCAAGATGATCGAACGATCGCCAGTATTGCACGATGACACGTGGAGACATGATGTGCCCCAAGAACCCACTCTCGGGATTCGCCGCTAGCTCTTTCAACATGCGCGGCATCGCCAGAAACACGGGCAGCCACTTGTGAATCTTCCACGGCTTGTTGATGCGCATCCCGATCAAGAAGACGACGAAGTCTCCGTCGACCTGAGCCGTCATCCGCTGGGCGTTTACTCTTGCCATCTGACTCCGTCCAGTCAGTCGGCCTGTTCCGCCGACATCGCCGCAATGATGATGCTCCGCAGCACCACGGCATCCGGCTGTAACTCAATATCGCCGGCTGGTATCTGGTTCCGCTCGAGGACGTACGCCACGATATCGACGTACACCTGGCCGCTCAGAGAACCCGGAGCGCTCGGCGGCATCGTCGTCACCATCACGTCGAACATGTCACCGACCGTCAGCGTGGTCCATCGGATCCAAAAGTCGGGTCCGGCCAGTGCCGGTGCGTACCCGTCTCCGCGCAGTCTCTCTAGGTGGCAGGCTTCGCACTCTTGCCGGTAGCTCTGCTGGCCGCGAGCCGCCTGCTCTGCTGTGTAGATTCCCTCCCAGACGGCCTGCGTGACCGCCTGCTCCGGGGCTGTCAACCCAGCGGCTGACGGCTCGCTCGCACCTGTGAGCGCGGACAAGACGATGGCGACCAACAAACCTGCCCGCACAACGGCCTGTCTAGCGGCTCGACTTGCCGACCTGCCCCTTGCCGAACCGCTCGTTGGCCCGCAGCATCTTCCCCGACGGCGGTTGCCGCGCCCACGCGCCGCTGTCGCCGAAGGTCGCTTGGATGAACTTCTCGCTGGAGACGTCCCGCTCGTACTCGTCCTTCAGGACGGCGATGACCTTCTTGGTCTGGGCATCGATGACATCCCCGGATGCCGAGAACACGTACTTGTCATCGAGACTCAAGCCGAGATGGTACGGCTGCATGCGTGTCTTGACACTCGCCTTGTGTTTCGGCGGCATCACGGTCGAATCGAAGACATGCACCGACGAGTTCACGCCATCAGCCACCCAGATCTCGGTCTCGTCGCCCGTCATGCCGATCCCGTGGCTCAGCGCCCCATGCCCCAGAGGGAAGTCCGGATCTTTCTCGACCTTCGCCTTCCAGTCCCCCGGACACGTGACGCGATGCTTCACCATCCCGGAGGCCACATCGGCCACCTCGAAGCCGCACAGTCCGACCGTATTGGCGAACAGCAGGGAACCGTTGCCGTTGGTCGTGAACTGTCGAACGCTGTCGGTGAACGGCCCGATCGCCTTGACCATCGTGTGGGTCGTCGGGTCCGCCACCGTAATGTGGTTGTCGTTCGGACCCGAGCCGGACATGAACACCTTCGACCCGTCCGGGCTCCAGTTTATGTTGTGAGCGCGTTCGACCCGGCCCCCCTTGAAGCTCGCCGAGTACTCGACCTTCTGGATTAGGGTTCCCGTCTTGGCGTCGGCCGCGTACATGTGCGACTTGTAGTACGAATTGAGATACAGCGTCTCGCCGTCCGGGGAGACCGCGATCATCTCACAGCACTGCCCGTCATAGGTCTGTTCCCACGCCAACGTATCGCTCAACAAATCGAACGCGGCGACCCGCGTGGGTGTGGTCACGTAGAGCAGGCCCGTTGCGGGACTGGCCCCGATCCCTACGACCAACTCCGGCCGCTGACTCACCGGGACTCGCGCTTATGCCACTGGCACCGGTGGACCAGCGCCCGGTCCCGGAAGGCTTTGCGGACGGCTGATCGCAGCCCCTTGCCGCCGTCGAGGATCACCAGCACGCCCTGGGAGACGTCAAGACCCCGCTCGACCAACGACCGCAAGAACGGGGTCAACACTTTCTCGTTCTCGGTATCCGTCTCGACGAAGCCCAGAAAGCGTTTTTCCCCCGCCATCGTGATGCCCAGCGCGATGACCATCGTTGCCTCGGCAAAGGTCTTGCCGTCCAGGACCACGGCCACCACGTCCTCGCCGGAGAGGTCCCGCTCCTGGAGCTCCCGCAGTTTCGCCGCGCTAGCCTGAATAAAGCCCCGGGACACGGTCGACCCCGACAGCCCGATGGCTCCGGGAATCGCCGCCGCGGCGGCTTCGTAGTTGCGGCACGAGATTCCGTACAGCACGCGCTTCAGCAGCAGGTCGTTCACCGCGCGCTCCCCATGCAACGCCTCGTAGGACCGCAGCGGCATCTCGCTCCCCGCGACATGGCGAATCCGTGGCACGCGAATTGGCACGCGCTGGCCGGCCAACCCGACCGTCCCGGGGTTGCTGCCATGACGACGCCCGCCGACCGATGCGTCCTTGCGGGCATAGCGCCCGCCCGCCAGCGCCGTCACCTCCGCGTCGAGCAACTCCTCGACATGCAGCAACCCCAGCGGCACCAAGGACCGGATCAACTCCACCTTGGTGTCGACGTCCAGTTCGGCGTACTCCTTCCGGTCGATGACGTCGACCGGGCCCAACGTGCGAACCTTCTTGCGCTTCCTGACGGGTCGTAGGACACTGCTCATCTCGGCTCCTTTCTCTCGTGGCGTGATGTTCGTCTTAGGCAACGTCATCAAACCACAGGGTTTGGAGCCGCTTCAATTCCCAACTAAGTTTCGCGCACCTTCCTGGTTCGCCCGTTCGACCGAGACGCCCGTGAGCAGGTAGGGGTAGACTTTATGGCCGCGACCCGGCGCGCTGGTGCGACGTTTCGGGTACAGCGCCGCCACACCCATGTGGCGCATCAGACGCTGGACGCGCTTGCGATTGACCGGATGCCCCCGAGTCTCCAGCTCATCTCGGATCCGGCGGCTGCCGTAGAACGGAAGCTCGAGGTGGATCTCGTCGATCAGACGCATCAGGACCAAGTCTTCGTGCGACACCGGACCGGGGCGGCAGTACGCCGTAGAGCGGGCCACCTTAAGCAGCTCGCAGCGTCGGGTGACTGGTAACGGCTGGTCGGACTGAATCATCGTTCGCCGCTCGCTCAACGGTCTCGACCGAGCGCTTTGGATAAAAAATCCTTCTCCATCGTCAGCTGGCCGATCATGGCGTGGAGTTTCTGGGTCTTGCGCTCCGCGTTCTCGGCTCCGGCGCTGCTGCCACCGCTACCTTCGCCTTGAAGCTCGCCGAATGATTACGTCGTTTCCTCTTGGTCATCTTCTGCTCCTCTGCCTTGACGGAAATGTAGTGCAGAAGATTCCACTTAGCAGCGTCGATCAGCTGTCCAACCGATGGGGTCCACCTCTGAATGAGCAGCTACGGGCGGCAGCGTGCGCTCGAGATGTTCGCCGACTGGTCCGATCGAATCGCGACGGGCGAGCTACCGCCAGAACCACCGCGGCCCCAGGGTGCGGAGCGGAACCTCGTGCTTACGCTGTGGGACTGGGGGACGGACGACGCGTTCATCCACGACGAAGCGACGACCGACAAACGGAACCCGACGGTCAACGCAAGCGGGCCGGTATATGGCGTCTCGGCGGGGCATGGCACGCTTGTCGTCGTCGATCCGGTCGCCAACTCGGCGACGGAGCTGACCATCCCGGTGAGACCGGACGATCCGTCGACGGTGCCGACGCGCTTCCCGCAGCGGCAACTCCAACCCTCGTACTACTGGGGTGACGAGCTGCGCTGGGGGGTCGAACCGTATCAGCGGTCCGATCCACACAATCCGATGCTGGACAGCAAGGGACGCGTGTGGATGACCTCAACCATCCAAGCACGGAACAACCCTGATTGGTGCCGGGAAGGGTCGGACCACCCGTCTGCCAAGAACTTTCCGATGGCGCGGACCGGGCGGCAGGCGTCTTACTACGACCCGGAGCGCGAGGTCTTCCTCTTGATCTATACCTGTTTCGGGACACACCACTTGCAGTTCGCTGAGGACGATGATGAGACGCTGTACTTCAGCGGTGGCGGTGACGTGATCGGCTGGATCAACACTCGCGTGTATGACGAAACGGGTGATGAGCGGTTCTCGCAAGGGTGGTGCCCCGGAGTGCTTGACACCAACGGCGACGGAAAGGCTAGCAAGCCGTGGAACGAACCGGGCGAGCCGGTCGATCCAAGCCGCGACACGCGCGTCCGCGCGGGTGGCTACGGTATCATCCCGCACCCGATCGACAACTCCGTTTGGGCGAGCCAGACCGGGCCGTTCCCGGGTCGACTCGTCCGGCTCGATCCCGGCGACAACCCGCCGGAGACCTGTATGGCCGAGGTCTATGAGCCACCGTCGATCGAAAACCCCAACATTGATCCGGCGAAGACGGGACATGCACCACGAGGGCTCGACGTCGACCGGAATGGCATCATCTGGACGGCACTCTCCGGCAGCGGCCACATGGCGAGCTTTGACCGGAGCAAATGCCGTGTTCTGAATGGCCCGGAAGCAATCGGGCAGCATTGTCCGGAGGGCTGGACCCTCTATCCAACTCCCGGCCCGCAGATGAAAGGCGTGACAGATCCGGGAAGTGCGGACTTTCACTATTACAGCTGGGTCGATCAGTTCAACACGCTGGGCCTCGGTGAGAACGTGCCGATCGCAACCGGGTCGGGGTCCGATTCGCTGCTGGCTCTGTTGCCCGAAACGGGCGAGTGGGTCGTCCTGCGCGTGCCGTATCCGATGGCGTTCTTTTCCCGCGGCCTCGACGGTCGAATCGATGATCCAAACGCCGGTTGGAAGGGCCGGGGACTTTGGGCCAACTATGGGACCAACTACGTCTGGCATACTGAGGGTGGTCTTGGCACTAAAAGCAAGATGGTCCACTTCCAGCTCCGGCCTGATCCGTTGGCGCGGTAGTTCGAACGACGGAACGAATCGCGGGGACGAGAGACGATTCTCTCCCGTCCCCGACGTGCCCTGGGCCTTTCACCAGCGGCTTCCTCGATCCTGTAGAGCGCTCTAACGCTGGGGTCGTTCAGGCTAGGGAGAACCTGATCTTCTCGCTGGAACCGGGCGAGCCGATCAGGATCGCTGGCAAATGCCTCGGGCAGGATCTTCAATGCCACTTGCCGATTGAGCCTCGTGTCGGTGGCCTGATACACCTGCCCCATCCCGCCTTCGCCAATGAGGGCGGTCACGTCGTAATGACCGAGTCGCGAGCCGACGGTTAAGGCCATAGCTGATTAAGGGTTAGCCCGATTCAGCGCCATGATAGCGAAGCTGACCAATGCGCGCACTTCTCCCAGGCTGTACAGGTGCAGACGCGCGCCAGATTGGCTCAAGCGACCGGTAACCGATGGGCTAGAGGTGTCTCACAACGCGCACGTGCGCGTTCTGCAGGGACATAGTGACGTGGCGGGTAGTCGGGAGTGTTCGGGGCGACTCCAGCGCGGGAGAAAGCGTGCGCACACTTCCCTACTGAGGTGAATACACCGTCCAACCCACCTGCGCGTTCGGCCGGCTTCTGGCAGGGTATCACTGCGTGTGGGCGATGGGTCCGATGATTTGGTTCTGGTCCGCGAACTCGAGATGGATCGACACGCGCGGTGCGTCGCCGACATGTGCCGTCGTATGCCCCCTCCCGGTGAGATCGTCGATGTATTCGATCGCCCCTGCCGGCAAATCGACTTTGCCTTCCGCCACCTCGAGCTGTCCACCACCCGTCAGATTGATGATGTACCGACGCCCTGGACCGACGTGCCAGTCGGCGAAGCTTCCAGGCTGGGACACCTGCACGCTCATGCCGGTGATCTCTTCCATCACTGACTGCGCATCGAGCTCAATGTTCTCCACGTGGGACAGTCCATCGGTACCCGTGTAGATCCGCTGCATCATGAAGGGAGCGTGAGGCGCCTGCGCTTCAAGCGAACCGTTACCGCCCTTCACCGCCCACCCAAGACCAAATCCGATCACAAGGGCTCCTGCTACGAAATACCTCATCATCGTCTTGGACCTCATCTCTTCGTCCCCCGGTTGACGTCCGGTTCCAGGTTCGGCGAATGCCCACACCGACGCATCCTCTCCGCCGGCAACACTCTCAGCGCCACGTCCCGGTCGAGCTTCGTATCTCGCGCTCGATACACCTCGCCCATGCCGCCTTCGCCGATCTTGGCGGTGACGGCATACGGGCCGAGACGGTCACCGACGTTCAAGGCCATAGGTTGTAGGAGTAAGCCCGATTCATGACTTCTATCGCACGGTGAAAGCGACCAACTCCGCGATGTTCTCCTCATCCAAAGCCGCTACGACAATATGCTGTCGGCCTCCCGCCATGTACGTGATCGGGAACCCGATGGTTGGTCCACCTGGAAGCCGAACCTCATGGACAACATCACCCGTCCGCTTGTCATACGCACGGAGCACCGGTTCGCCCCGTGCCCCCTCACCCGCGAACAGCAGGGTAGACGTCACAAGAAGTCCGGAACTTTGCGTCGGGTTCCCTGTTGTCGGCACGTCCACGCCCTGGAGGTCCGGATGCTCCCGGATATAGCCGGGCGTGTCACCGTGCGGGATCTGCCACAAGATCTCTCCCACCGTCAGATCGATCGCGGTGATCCGGCCGTAGGGAGGCTTGATGAGGGGAAGGTCACGGACGGTCGGGACACCCTGAGCAAATGAGATGTGATACCGCACTCCGGTCCCTTCAGTGCCCTCTGTCAATCCGAACAGCGACGGCCTCGTCAGCGACGGTATGAAAAGGAGACCCGCCTCGGCATCCACCGCGCCACCCGGCCAGTTGACGCCGCCACCCGCGCTGGGGAGCGCGATGGTCCCGCGGTTGCCGTCCGGCTCAACCAAGGACGGCGGAGTGTAGAGAGGCCCGAGCCGGAAGTTCTCTACCACCTGCAGTGCCTCGGCCCGAAGCTCCGGAGTGAAGTCGATGAGGTCGTCCTCACTGACGCCCTGGCGTTCGAAAGCAGGCGGCCTGGTGGGAAAGGGCTGTGTGGGAGACGTCCACTCCCCCGGGACGTCCGACCGTGCCACGTCCCGTTCCTCGATCGGCCAGACGGGTTCACCCGTCGCACGATCGAGTACGTAGGCAAACCCCTGCTTCGAGAGTTGCACCAGGGCCTTCACCAGGACGCCGTCGACCTCGATGTCCACCAGGATGGGGGCCGTCGGGAGATCGTAGTCCCAGAGCTCGTGATGGGTGAGCTGAAAATGCCACACCCGCTCGCCGGTCTCCGCGTCGAGCGCCACCACGGAGTTCGCGAAGAGGTTCTCTCCCGGCCGATAGCCACCGAAATAGTCGTTAGTGGCGGTCTCGGTGGGCACATAGAACAAGCCGAGCTCCTCGTCGACGGTCACGGGTGCCCAATGCCCGATGTTCCCGGTGTACTTCCAAGACGCATCGAGGAGCTCTGGGGACTCTCGCACCCAGTCGTGCGTGCCGGTCGCCACGTCCCAGAGGGCGTCGTCCGTTCTTTGCCAGGTATCGACGCCGTACTCTCCCTCCTTGGGGACCGTATTGAAGCGCCAGAGCACCCGACCGGTGCGGGCATCGTACGCCACCACGTCGCCAGGGATATTCATGGGCCACACCTCGTTGGGAGATGCCCGTGTCGGCACGCTGCCGGTGTGCAGCGAAATCGATGCCACGAGCACATTCCCAAGAATCGCCGGCGGTGACGTGTTGGCCACTCTCCCCTCTCTCCTCGCTGCCGGCCGCTCTTCCCAACGCAGATCATCCATCATGTCCACCAGGCCGGCCGCCCCGAATCCTTCCACCAGATTCCCCGTCCGCGCGTCCAGGGCCACCAACTGATAGCTCGGCGTCACTACGAAGATACGCTCATCCCCTGCCCCATCCGTCCAGTAGCTCACGCCGCGCCCTGCGCTCCGTGCGACGGGCTCGATAATGTCGCCCCACCTTCGTTCGTTGTCGCCCGGGTGCCAGTTCCAGAGAGGCTCACCCGTAGCGGCATCGAGGGCAACCACGCTGCGTTGGTTACCGGCGGTCGTATACAGGACCCCGTTGATCACGATGGGACTGACTTGCATCCGGCCGGACGGAGGGGGCGTGCCCTGGTTCCGTGCGCTCCATCGCCATGCCACCTCCAGATCCCCGACGTTGCCGGAATGAATCTGGTCGAGCGGCGAGTAGCGAGTGGCGCCGGCGTCGGCCCCGAACACACCCCACTCCCCATTGGCGGCGCCCGACTGAGCGGTCACACCAGCCGCGCCCAGACACGCGACCGCCGCAATCGCAGCGGCATAACGGATCACAGGGCGCCGAGTAGCGATCGCCTTGCGCATAGCTTGTCTCCTTTTCGCTCTGCCGCTGGTGCCGCCCTCGCCGATCTTGGCGGTGACATCGTAGTGAGCGAGTCGGGAGCCGACTTCTAGAGCCATGGGTTGTGAGGGATCTATTGACGCAGTTCAGCCCGCATTCTGGTCCACCGCAGGCGGGTCATGACATCGGCCTCAGCCATGAATGCCCTTTGCACAACTTCACGCACACAACCCTCGTAACTATGTCCCCTCGCAAACCCACAGACCCTGAACTACTCGTGGGCCTTACGTTTCTCACGCCTGATGAAAGTGCCAGCTTCGCCAGCCTTTACATCAAACTCGGCCTCCCATTTGTACCCGGTTGGAGGAACGCCTTGAAAGGAGAGTGTGAGCCGCGCCCTCCCGTCATGTCCGATCCAAACGAGCTTCCCTTGCTGAATATCTGAGTCTGCAGCCCACTCCTGCTTGATTGGCTCAATCATCGTCTCAACCCTCAAGAAGGCAAATGCCTCGGCAGGATCCTCAACGCCACCTGGCGGTTCAGCGTGGTATCAGTGACTTGATAGACCTGCCCCGTACCCCCCTCACCGATGAGGGCGGTGGCGTCGTAATGGCCGAGTCGAGAGCCGACTTCTAGCGCCATGGGCTGTCAGGCTGAGATCGAGGGCATTGTATGCCCCTGCCCTGGTTTGTCCAGCGGGCTGCATGGAATGGCCTCGACAATGCGTGCGCACGCATTCTGCGGGGCTTCAGCGGCTTAGTGGGTGGTCGGTGAGGCTGGCTAACAGGCGTTAGAAGCCGTTTGCACGCTTCGGCGGTGACACGTGTTGCACCTACAGAATATGAAGCCCGCTTCAAAACTAAGCGAACAATTCGTGCGCCTCCTCGGACCGTTAGTGACGACCGAAATCTCACGCTAGCCGTACTTGCCTCCGCAGCCAGACGCGTCTTCGCCAGTCAGCGAGACTTTCACCCGCCCCCGTGACGCACGTCAGGACAATACCTGACACGGCGCGCAGATCTCTGGTGGCATGCCACGTGCTACTTGAAATGCCCGGACACGGGGTCCCTTGGTCAACCTACAGGACGCCACCAGAGGCAGGCTGGGTAGTAGCTGGGGACCCCGCTTTTTGTGCTGAGGTCTTCACGCCTCCCAGCCCCATGCGCAGGTAGGCCTGGCACTCACCTGTCTGGGACGCGTTCGTACGCTTCCGTCAATACACCGTATTGCACCCGGCTCAGTGTGGCGGGCTGGGGCGGGTGCGCGTTACTCGGTGGGGACCGCGCCTTCAGCTCCTCTGGCACAAGGGCGGGAAGTAACTCCTGCTACGCTGATCAGTGGGCCGCATCGGTTTGGCGACTTCCCAGGACGCTCTATTTGATCGGACCGGACCGGGTGTTGATGCCGTTCGGCGGTCATGAATCGGGGAGCGCAAACACGAAGAGGTTGTTGGCGAAGCTCGGCTTCAGCTCAGGCGTGAGGCGCAATTTGATCGAGGCGCCGCTGCCCGTGCTTACGGCGACGTACTGGCGGCCGTCCACGGCGTAGCTAATCGGGAACCCGGTAATCGGCGACCCGAGGTTGACTTGCCACAGGACCTCACCCGTCGCCTGGTCGAACGCGCGGAATCGTCCGTTCACGTCACCTCCGAAGACGAGGCCGCCGCCCGTGGCGACCAATGACATCGTCGCGGCTCTCTGCTCATGGAGCCACACGGTTTCACCGGTCTCCACCGAGATAGCGCGGACCGTGCCGACCTGGTCGGTGCCCGGTGCGATCTGATGGCGCGCGGCAAGGGCGTAGATCTCCAGCGGCGGCTGTCCGCCTTTGGTCAAGGCGAGCTCTCGCTCGCCCTGCGGATTCGCGGTCGAGAGCATCCGAGCACAGGTGTTGCGTAGCGAGAAGAACATCGTGTGGGTCAGTGGGCTGTAGACACCCGCTTCCCAGTCCTTTCCGCCGTCCCACGTGGGACAGGCGAAAACCTCCTGTCCCAGTCCGGTAAAGGTCACTTCGCCGTTCTCGGTAACGGCGCCCGTTGCGCCATCGATGTGGGTGATGACGTTCTGAGTGACGGTCGGCGTGGCCCACAGGAACTCTCCGGTCTCGCGGTCGAGCGTGTAGACCACACCCGTCTTGCCAGGGATACCCGTTATCACCTTCCGGAGCTCGCCGGGACGAAGTCTTGGGTTGATCCAGCTCACCTCGTCGGCGTCCGGCGCGACCACCGTGTCGACGAGAATGCGCTCGAACGGATGGTCGAGGTCCCAGTGGTCGTTCAAGTGCTGGTAGTACCACCGGATCTCACCGGTATCGGCATCGAGGGCGAGCGTGCAGTTGTGGTAGAGATGCGCGTGGTCGATGCCGCCGAGCAGGAACTTCGGAGCCGGCGACGTGACCGACGTGCCGATGTAGATCAAGTCCAGTTCGGGATCGTAGCTTGGCACCATCCAGGTACCGACGTGCTTCCGTTCCTCGAAGGGGATCCCGCCCCAGGTCTCGTCACCCGGTTCGCCCGGTGCAGGAATCGTCCGACGCCGCCACAGCTCGGCGCCGGTTCGCGCGTCGTGGGCAGTGATGACGCAGGTGTCTGGTCCCCCTTTCGGCAGGCAGCCCCGCCCGGAGATCGCTTTTCCGTCCGCGATGATCGGCCCCGACGTCTGATGAGCCGGATGCGTTCTGTAGTCCAGGATCTTGGTTTCCCAGGTGAGTCGGCCTGACGCGGCATCAAGCGCAAAGATGAAATCGTCGGCGCTCGTGTCGATGATGAGGGTGTCGTAGATGGCGATGTTGCGATTGACGTCCATCAGCCCTGCAAGCAGATAGTCGCCCGCGTCGTCCGGCCACTGTCGGCGATGCTCCCATCGCAGGTCACCCGTTGCCGCGTCGAGGGCCTGGATCACGTCCTTGGGGTTGGGCATGTACATCACACCGTTGTGAACGAGGGGCGTACCTTGCTGGCTGCCTGGGCCAAGGGCCCGCGACCAGGCGAGAGCGAGCGAGCTAACGCTGTCCCGGTCAATCTGGTCCAGTGGGCTGTAGCCCCATCCGTCCAGCGTGCGACGCCACGTCAGCCAGTCGCCGTCGGCCGGGTTCTGGATCATGGCGTCGGTGACCGGTACGAGATCATCCACCGATTGCGCGCGCGGCGCGTGGGCACCGAGAACGACGACGGCCGCCGCTGCCGCGATGCTCGTGCAGGTCCGCACGACTACCCTCCGCGCCTCCAACCGCACGTGAACAACATAGGACGCCACCGAGGTTGAAGTCTATAGCGGCCGCGGACGATAGGCCGGATCACACGCGTGCGGCGACGAGAGCACCCACTAGCGGACGGTGCCCGCAAAGGCGAAGACACCGATAGCTGCGATAACAAGAAACTTCCTCATGACGGAACTCCTTGTAATGGCCGAGTCGAACCAACGTCGAGGACATGGGTTGAGATCGAGGGCATTGTATGCCGCGGCCCTCGTTTGTCCAGCGAGACTGCACGGAATGGCTAATAAAAAGCGTGCGTACGCATTCTGCGGAGCTTCACCAGCCTTTTGGGCAGTCAGGATCGTTTGGGCTAGTTAGAGTGCGTTGCGAGGCGTGCGTACGCTTCGGCTAGTGCAACGTGTTGCACTCGATATTTGAAGCCAGCCTCAACTGTTGCCGGGTGCGCGTTACTCGGTGGGGACGAGGTGCTGGAGTTCGTCGAACCAATTTCGGACGAGGACTACCTCGGTTGGGAGCTCCGGACGCAGCATCAGGAATCGACCGTCGGGAGCCAGTCATAGTGTCTGTTCCCCCGCGGAGCAGTAACATGCACGAACAGAAAGCGTGGCCGGACTGCTCGGCCGAACTGGCGACACTGAAAGGGAGGATGCAATGAACAGAAAGCATGCGTCAACGCTCGGCGCTGTCGGGCTCTCAATCGCTCTTACCGCGCCGCTGGCGTTCGGCCAGCAGGCGGCCCCAGGCAACATGAACATCCTGATTGTCTGCGGGGACGAAAACGACACCTACCGCAAATGCACGAGCCTTGACGACCGCTCGCTCGAGCTCCATCTGCGTCTCGACTTGGGACACCACGTGACCATGATGCGTGACGACACCGAGGAGGCCGAAATGCAGGCGGCGGCCGACGCGGCGGACTTGATAATCCTCCCCGAGTCGCTGGCCTCTGCCGGGGTCGGCACAAAACTCACTGCAACGTCGACGCCGATCATCAACATGGAGGCGTTCCTGCAGGATGAGTTTCAATTCGTGGACCCGGACGCTCAGAGTGTCGATCCCGGCTCGCCAGAGGGAGGTGCCGGGGGCACCATTGAAGAGCCGACCGGTGAGGTCGAAGTCGGCCACTTCGGCGCCATCAATGGCGAGACCGATATCGTGATCGTGGATCCTTCACACCCGCTGGCGGCAGGGCTGTCGGGCCGCGTTACCGTGTACACCATCCCTGCGGAGATCAACTGGGCCGTGAATGAGGTGTTGGCACCCGGGGTCCAGTCTGTGGCCGCTCTTCCGGACTACCCTGAAGCGCAGTCGATCTACTTCATTCTCCCAGGCGATGCGCTCTTCGACGGCTCGCCCTCGCCAAACCTGCGCATCTCGCTCTTCACCGAGAACAACAACGACCTCGGCACGTATCATCGGATGACCGAAGACGGCCATCGCCTCTTCGACGCCGCGATGGACTGGGCGTTGACCTACGATTCCGGGATGTAGAAGACTGCCTGTCGGGCACGCACGTGCTTCGACATACTTTCTGCTCGCACCTCGCCATGCGAGGAGCGCCGCGCCCATGCCGCCTTCGCCGATCTTGGCGGTGACGTCGTAGTGGCCGAGTCGGGAGCCGACTTCCAGCGCCATAAGTTGTGGTCGATCGCGCCAATAGTAGCCAGCCAGCCCAGCCTGGTCTAGGAGCTGAGACCGAATAGCGTCCACGAGGCGTACGCACGCATTCTGCGACGCTTGACTGGCTAGGCAGGCGCAAGGATCGTCTGAGTTGGTTAGAGGGCGGCAGAAGCCGTGCGTGCGCTTCGGCTAGTGCAACGCGTTGCACTCAGGTTGTGAAGCAGGCGGTGATTTCTAAACGAATTGTGGGACAGATTAGCAATTCGCCACCCACAGGTTGCCTCAGCACTGAGGCAACAAACCCAGCATGACTCCCAATCCGAAGAGGACCAGTCGTGACTTATCCATCGTGTCTCCTTTGTCGGGCTGGTCGTTTCAGGGCAGCAGCCTACATGCGAGTTGCGTTCTCAGTCGAATCTCAACAGTGCCCGGCCTTTTGCCGGCATTCGATCCAGGGCTGCCTGTAGCTGGTTCCGGATAGCAACGGTCTTCGCGCCGATCACGGGCCGCTCTTCCTGCACGTCGTTCTTTACGTCGAATAGTCGGCCATCGCTGTACAGCTTCCAACGTTGGTTACGCACGAACGCTCCCGGTTGCCCCTTTTCCGGACGTGGCCAGTTATAGACGTAGATGGTCTCCCGCGGATTCCCACGCTTCCCGCGTAACTGCGGGAAGAAACTTCGGCCGTCTGTTGGCCGCAGCAGCTTGGCGCCGGTCGCATCGGCAATGGTGGGTACGAAGTCCGAGAAATCGATCAGATCGTTTGACGCCTTGCCGGCGGGAACGGTGCCTGGTTGGTAAGCGAACAAGCCTACTCGGGTTCCGGCATCGGTCGTCTTTCCTTTCCCGCCGACGATGACCTTGTTGCCTAGTCTCGATTGGATGGACTGATGAGCCGGAGAACCTCCGCCGTAGGTACCGTTATCGCCGGTCATGAGGATGAGCGTTCGGTCGGCAATTCCGAGTTCCTCGGCCTTGTCAACGATGCGGCCGATGAGCTTGTCCATATAGGCCACCATGTCCGCAAAGTTTTGTTGCTGGTCTGTGCTGTGCCGGTCGGCGCTATCCGGTGTGGGATCAAAGGGCCAGTGGACCAGCGCCATGGGGTAATACAGGAAAAAGGGTTCGTCCTTGTACTCTTCCATGCGATCGAGCAGAAATTGCGTATAGATGTCCGGTCCATAGACGTCCTCGCCGAAACGTTTCAACTCGCCGTCGATGGTGATGGTGGGACCCCAGTACCGGCTGCCTGATTCCTCGACCTGCCAGAGGGCGTGGCGATCGAACCCCGTGCCCTTCGGCAGCGATCCCTTGGCACGAATCATCTCCTCGTAATGTTCGGCCCCATACAACTGCCACTTGCCGGCGATGGCGGTTCGATAGCCCGCGTCCTGCATCATGTGGCCGAATGTCTTCTCGGTCTTCTTCAAGATGGAAAACGAGACATAGTTCCGAACGTTGCTGAGCCCGGTCATGATCTTTACGCGGCTTGGCGTGCAGACCGGGTTGGAATAGGCGTGGTTGAAGAGCATTCCCTCTGCAGCCATTCTGTCTAGGACGGGGGTCTGGTAGGAGGTTCCGCCGAAAGCTCCATAGGCCTCGTAGCCGATGTCGTCCGCCATGATGAGGATGACGTTCGTTTTTTCGCCAGCCATGGTGACGGCTGAGGGTAGCCAGAGGGCCAATGACAACAGAGTCCAAATACTCGATCTCAGACGCATAACGCAGTCCTTCCTCTCTGAACCCCGGCGCCCCCACGCCGCCCCATCGATCGGGAGCCGACGTTCAAAGGCATGCACGTGCCAAGTCAGGACGCAGGGTTGTCTACAAGTTACTCTTCTCTAAGCAGCCGTGTCACAGCGCCGTAGTCGGGTGCTTCCGTCATTAAGTGTTGGTGAGAAGAGCTTAAGTTCGCATCGACGTAACCATAAATGAGGTGGACGTCGAATCGCCACCGGTCTCCCTCGAGTTTCGTGACCTTGGAGACTTCGTAGAGCTCCTGGTTGCCGTCACGGCGCTCCCGTCCTTCGATGGTGAAATGACCTTCGAGCGCGACGTTCTGCATTCGCTGGGCGAACCCACGCTCAAGGTCGGTCAACGACGCGGGATCGGCGGCCCGGCCGGCGCCGCTCGCCGCCAGCAGCCACCCAACCCCGACGGCGACCAGCAAGACGATAAGCGCCCCGATGACTTTGAGGGCGCGTTTCATGACGGCAGCCTCCTTGCTTCTGGAGATTATAGGGCGGCGCTCGCCACTCGTCTGTTTGCCGAGGGTCCATGTGATCGTGGAACCGGATGCAGTATCGTTGACGACCGTGCTCCGACGCGCCTACTACGGGTGGACCATCGTGCTGTTGGCCGCGACGGCGATGGTGGGCACGCTCCCCGCCCGGACACAGGGACTCGGAATCGTCACTGAACACATTCTGGCCGACCTCAACCTCGACCGCATCACCTGGGCCGAGATCAACCTCTGGGCGACGCTCATCGGGTCGGGCTTTGCCGTTGCGATTGGCCGAGTGCTTGATCGGTTCGGCGCACGCATCGTGCTCACAGCGACCGCGCTCGTGCTCGGCGTGATCGTCGGGCTCATGAGTGCCGCGACGACGGTTGTCGCGATGGTTGTGCTGGTGACGCTCACGCGAGGCGTCGGACAGAGCGCGTTGTCCGTCGTGAGCTTAGCGATGGTTGGCCAGTGGTTCTCCCGGCGTCTGCCGATCGCCATGGGCTTTTACGCAGTGCCCATGAGCTTCGGCTTCATGCTGGCCTTCCCGCTCGTCGGGGCCGTGGTTCAGTCGTACGGCTGGCGGATCGCGTGGCTGAGCATCGCGATGGCGCTGGGCGTCGGACTTGCGCCACTCGCGTGGACGCTCGCGCGGCGCGGCCCGGAGTCACTGGGGGTCACGGTCGACGGTGACCGATCGGTGCCAGACGTCGGCGAGGTGCGGCTCGATGGCTGGACTTGGAGGCAGGCTCTGACAACTGGACCCTTCTGGGTGTTCGCGAGCGGGGCGGCGCTGTATGGGCTGGTCGCCTCGGGCATTGGCCTCTTCAATGAGTCGATTCTCGCCGAACGCGGGTTCGGTCCGACGGTGTACTACCAGACCCTGGTCGTTACCGCCCTCACGGCCTTGATCGGCAACTTCGCCGGCGGATGGCTTGCCGAACGGTGGTCGATGCCGCGGTTGATGGCGGTGGCCATGGGGGTGCTTGCGACTGGGTTAGCCGTGTTGCCGCATCTTGCCACGGTGCTACAGGTCATGGGCTGGGCCGTGCTCATGGGCGTTGGGGGCGGATTCGTCATGGTGCTGTTCTTCGGCTACTGGGCCCGTGCCTACGGGCGACGTGACCTCGGTCAGATTCAGGGAGTGGCACAGGCGCTCACGGTCGTGGCGTCGGCCGTTGGCCCACTGCTGCTGGCACAATGGGTGGCGCGCACCGGGTCCTACGGGTCGATGTTCACACTGCTGGCCGGCGTCGTGGCACTCAATGCGTTTGCGGCGCTGGCCATCCGCATGCCCGAGCCAGCGGAGGCACCGGGCGTTCTCGTTCGGGAATCGGCATAGAACTAGCCGCCTTCCATTGTGACGACCGATGTAATCGTGCGCGGCCTGATTTGGATGGCGCTCGGGTGCTTCGTCGTCGCGCACCTGGGCTTTCGGCGCACCGGTGGGGGTGCGCTCGCTCAGCGAGCACGTGCCGTGTACTGGAGCGGCGCCGCGCTCGCGCTGACGCACTTCCTGGCGGCGTTTCACTGGCACTACGGCTGGAGCCACGCTCGGGCCGTCTCGGCCACGGCCGAACAAACCGCTCGAGTGTTCGGCGTCGACTGGGGTGGCGGCGTGTGGGTGAACTACGCCTTTCTTGCCGCGTGGCTGGCGGATGCCGCGTGGCGATCGACACGGGGAGCACGCGGCATCCCTCGCGTGCGGAGCGGGACGTGGGCGCTTCGTATCTTCTACCTCATCATCATCGCGAACGGCGCGGTCACGTTCGTGGCGTGGCCGATGAACCTAGCCGGTGTAACGCTGGTTTCGGCGCTGATCTGGTCATGGCGGCCGCAGACACTCGTCACGAGTCGGTTTCGCGCGGAGCCGAAGTCGAACGCGGTGGGTCGACGTTGAGAGCGTGACCGGTGACAGGGATCGAAGCCGGCTCTCTCACAAACCGGTGTTATTGAGACGGGTGTCTGGAGAGGCGAAAGTCACTTATTTGTGGGAGTATTGACCGGGGCGAAAGGTAGAGGTTTCTGAGACAGCACGGGATGTCAGGTTCGTCTAGTCCCTTGTGTCTGAAAAAGCTTTAAGAAGTGTGCCGGGTGTGATGTATGGGGCGGCATGGCAAGAACAGGTCGGCCCAAAGCGAGATTGGAAGTCACCGCCGTGGAGCGAGGAGAACTTGAGCGGCTCGCCAGGCGCGCCAGAACGAATCGGCATGTGGCCTTGCGGGCGAAGATCGTCCTGAGGTGCGCGCATGGCGAATCGAACGTGGCGGTCGCGGCGAAACTGCGCTGTTCGAATGTGACGGTCGGCAAGTGGCGGCAGCGGGTTACGACAGGTCGCGTGGATGCGCTGTATGACGAGCCCAAGCCCGGAGCCCCCCGGACACTGTCCGATGCGGATGTCGAGTCGATCCTCGTCGCCACGTTGGAAAGTAAGCCGAAGGGGCGGACCCACTGGAGCACCCGCAAGATGGCGGAGCGCGCTGGCGTCAGTGCCTCCACCGTGGGCCGCATCTGGCGCACCTTCGGGTTGCAGCCGCATGTCGTGGAATCCTTCAAGATCTCCGACGACCCGCTGTTCCTCGAGAAGGTGCGGGACATTGTCGGCCTCTACCTGAATCCACCCGACCACGCCGGTGTCTTGTCATTCGACGAAAAGCCTCAGATTCAAGCCCTCGAGCGAGCGCAGCCGATCCTGCCGATGGACATGGGTCGGCCCGAACGCCAGACGCACAACTACATCCGCCATGGCACGGTGGACCTCTTCGCGGCGCTCAACGTCGCGACCGGCCAGGTCGTGGCGCAAACCAAGAAGCAGCATCGGTCGAGGGATTTCGTGAGCTTTCTGCGCGAGATCGACGAGCGGGTGGACCCCACCCTCACCGTCCACGTGATCCTCGACAATCTCTCGGCGCATAAGTCCCCGCTGGTCACACGATGGGTGGCCCGCCACCCGCGCTTCCAGTTCCACTTTACGCCAACCTACTCCGCCTGGCTCAACCTCGTCGAGCGGTTCTTTGGCCTCCTCACCGAACACGCCCTCAAGCGCGGCTCACATTCCAGCACGCACGCGCTGCGCCACGCCATCTCCGCCTACGTGGACGCCCACAATGACGAGGGCAAGCCTTTCAAGTGGACGAACACAGCCGACGAGATCCTCGCGAAGGTGAAGCGGTTCGGACAGCGCACCGTTCAAGTCCACGGTGGCCCCAGATGACCAACGACTTTTTGAAGAAATCAAAGATCAAGGAGACTAGAGCCAGCATGTCTGAGGCAGTTTGATAGCGCAGTCCTGGTTCTTTCTCGAGGGCGTTGCTGATGATCTCGGCCAGCCGTGTAGGCATGCCCGGGAAGTTCGCTGGGGGCACGGGGACGCGGTTGAGGATCGCATCGAACACCACCGCAGTAGATGGCCCCGCGAAGGCCCTGTGACCCGTCACCATTTCAAACAAGACGGCCCCCAGCGAGAACAAGTCGGTGCGCCTGTCGAGTCCTTCGCCGCGCGCCTGCTCGGGCGACATGTACGCGATAGTGCCCACCGCCGAACGAGGCTGCGTCAGGTCGACAGCCTCGATAGTGGGCGCTCCTGGATGTGCGTCCGAATCGACGGCGGTGTTGGGCGCGAGCTTGGCCAGACCGAAATCAAGAAGTTTCGCGTGTCCTCGCTCGTTGAGGATGATATTGGCCGGCTTGATGTCGCGGTGGATGACTCCCTTTGCGTGGGCGGCATCAAGCGCGTCGGCCAGCTGCATGCCGAGGTCGATGACCTGTCGCGGCTGAAGCGGCCCCTTGCTCAGCTGTTGTTGCAAGGTGTCCCCCTGGACGACCTCCATCACGATGAACGGTCGTCCGTCGTACTCACCGGTGTCGTGTACCGTGCAGACGTTCGGGTGGTTAAGCGAGGCGAGCACCTTCGCCTCGCGTTCGAAACGAGCGAGTCGGTCAAGATCTTCGGCGACGGCTCGTGGCAAGACCTTCAGGGCGACGTCCCGGTCGAGTTTGATGTCCCTCGCTCGAAAGACTTCGCCCATCCCGCCCTCGCCGATCTTTTCGAGGACCTCGTAGGCACCAATGCGAATGCCGGGGTCGAGAGACATTGGGGAGTAAGAGAGTATAGCTCGGCGCATCCGCTGGCTCAGGACTCGCGCCGTCGTGACGCTCGGCGAAATAGAGTCGAATACCTCACGATATCGCTTAACAGCCCGTGGTGAAAGTCGAAGTTATGAGGGATCGACACAATCGATCCGTCGTACTACACTGACGCGCATGGCTATGGGAACGCGCGAGACGGATCAACCGCCGCTGTGGATCGCGACGTCGGACCTGCCCACCTCGCCGGGCCATCCGTTCTACGCGCGGCTGACGACGCTGCTCGACGGGCACCCCTTCGATCGGTTCGTCGAAGGCCTGTGTGACCGGTTCTACGCGCCCGTGATGGGCCGACCGAGCTTGGCACCCGGGCGCTACTTCCGCCTGCTGCTGGTCGGCTACTTCGAAGGCATCGACTCGGAACGCGGGATTGCGTGGCGCGCGACGGACTCGTTGGCGGTCCGCAGCTTTCTGCGGTTGGCCGTGGACGAGGCGCCACCCGATCATTCGACGATTGCGCGCACGCGGCGCTTGATCGATCTGGAGACGCACCGGACCGTCTTTACGTGGGTGCAACAACGACTCGTCGAGGCCGGCCGTCTGAAGGGCAAGACCATCGCGATTGACGCCACGACGCTCGAGGCGAACGCGGCGATGCGCAGCATCGTCCGCCGGGACACCGGCGAGAGCTACCAGGCGTTTCTGGCGGGTCTCGCGACGGCCTCGGGGATCGAGACGCCCACGCGCGAGGGTCTGGCGCGACTGGATCGGAAGCGGAAGAAGAAGACCTCGAACACAGACTGGACGAACCCCCACGATCCCGATGCGAAGGTCACGAAGATGACAGATGGCCGCACGCATCTGGCGCACAAAGCCGAGCATGCCGTCGACATGGAGACCGGCGCGATTGTCGCGGTGACACTGCAAGGTGCCGATGTCGGCGACACCACGACGATCATCGAGACCGCCATCGCCGCGACCGAGCAGGTCGAAGACGCGCAGGCCAACGTTGACGATCGGCAGTCTCTGGAAGAGATCGTCGGTGATAAGGGGTATCACAGCAATCAGACCCTGATCGACCTGGACGCCGTGGGTATCCGGTCCTACGTGTCCGAGCCGGACAGGGGGCGACGTGATTGGTCGAAGGATCCCGAGGCCCGGGCGCCGGTGTATGGCAATCGTCGCCGGATGCGGGGACGACGCGGCCGCCGCCTGATGCGCCAACGCGGCGAACGGATCGAACGCTCGTTTGCGCATCTCTACGACACGGGCGGGATGCGGCGCACCCATCTGCGCGGCCACACGAACATCCTGAAGCGCCTCCTGATTCATGCGGGTGGCTTCAATCTCGGGCTCGTCATGCGTCATCTGATCGGGATCGGCACGCCGCGCGGGCTGCAGGGCCGCGTGGCCGCTGTTCTTGCGACGTTAGGGGTGCTCATGGGCGTCGTCCGACGTCGGCTCACCACGATTTCGTCGTCGCATCGACTCATCCCGGCCGTGCGCGGTCGGCTCGCGTCACTGGCCACGTTTGCCGTCAACTCGTCAGCGGCGATCACTTGCACCACGGGCTGTTAAGCCACGGCCACGACTGACCGATAGGTCTCGCAGCGTCTCCCAGCACCACGCCCGGTGCTGGTGCGCCCGAGGTCCGCATGATCAAACGGTCGGCCGTGCTGTTCATCTGCCTCTTCTACTCGACCAGCGTATCTGCCCAACAGCCGTTCAATATCGCCGTTCGGGTTGACAAGCTTGCTACGCTCTTCACGCAGCTCTACGGTCGTGACGGGCTCATTGTCGACAGCCGGGCAACGCTGCCGAGCGGGGAGGATCACTCTGCCCACTTCGACAGTGCGTTTCAAACGGAGTTCGTACAGTTCGGGGCAGCCCTGACGAGCAAGTTGGTTTCTGTACCGCTTCCGTCGCTCGCGTCTGGCTTCACGTACGAGTTTGATCCCACCCTCGGCGTCTTCAGTCGCAGCACCCAGAGCTTCGGTCCGATCATGGCCGAACGAGCAGAAACGATCGGCACCAACCGAGTGTCTTTTGGCGTGGCGTTTGAGCATGCGCGCTTCGACACGATAGAAGGATTGAACCTAGACAGCTTGCCCGCGGTCTTCACCCATGATGGCTTCGAAACGGGAGGAGGACGCGCGGATCTTGTCACGACGAGAAACGCGATCGACGCCAGCGTCGACCAGTTCACATCCTTCGTGACCTATGGGCTGACCGACAAGGTTGACGTCTCCCTCGCCGTGCCCTCGTGAACACTCGATTGCTCGTGGTCTCCGAAGCGACAATCCGGAGGATTGGCACGGTGAGTCCAGAGGTCCATTTCTACCAAATGCCCGATGGGTCGCTCGGCGACAGACGGCTGTTCACCGCCTTCGGGAGCGCGAGCGGCATCGGCGACCTGACGGTCCGTCTCAAGGGGCAACTTTGGAAGGGGACGGCCTCCGGAATCGCCGCCGGACTAGACCTGCGCGTTCCCAGCGGTGACGAAGAGAATCTATTGGGCTCGGGAGCTCCAGGAGTCAAGCCGTTTGTGGCGTGGTCTGCGTCGTACGACAGCTTTTCGCCCCACTTCAATTTTGGCTATCTTTGGAACGGATCGAGCATTCTCGCCGGCGATCCGGTTGCGCAGGTTTCGGCTGATCTCCCGGATCTAGCGAGCTACGTAGTTGGTGCTGAGTTCGGTGCGACGTCGCGGCTCACGTTCACGTTCGACGTCTTAGGGCAATACGTGATGAGCGCACCGCGCCTCGTGCAGCAGGAGTTTCGGGCTCAGGACGAGACCTCGGTCTTCCGCGACATCTCGTTCCGAAACGATTCCTTCAACGAAATTAGCGCGGCGGTAGGCGTGAAGCTTGGCCTTCTCCAGAGCCTGCTCCTGGATCTGAACCTGCTTTTTCAGCTGGACGACAATGGGCTGCGCGACAAAGTTACCCCCCTTGTTGGCGCCGAGTACGCCTTTTAGACTCGCATCTAACGGGCCTCACGCGGGACCGGTCAGGCCGAGGTTAGCGTTTCATTGACTTGATTAGCCAATGGACGTCGGTTCGCTAGGCCGAGGACCGATGTCATTAACCGGTGTTTGTGACATACACCTATATCTCGCTCGCGTCAGCGGGAGGTGGAGGCCCGAGAGCGGCGGCTACCGGATGATCCAGGGCGGGCAGAGTGAGGAGATGAAGCCAGCTTCAGAAACTGTGAGTTCCCGGCCGTCCAGTGGGGCTTCGATCTGGTAAGGACCGAGTGAAGTGCCCGGCTGTAGACCTATGGTTTGCAGGTTGAGATCGAAGGCATTGTATGCGTCTGACCTTGTTCGTGAAACAGCCTGCACGGAATTGCTGCTACGAGGCGTACGCACGCCTAATGCGAGGCTTCATCCGTTCCGTTGTTGACCGATCGGCTGGCTTAGTGAGAGGGCGTCACGAGGCGTTCGCACTGGGTCAGCGAATCGGGCAGCCCGGTAGGGGTGTTGATGGTCACAAAGCCGCCGCCGGTGTTTTGCGCGAGGTTGGACGAGGCCTGGAAGCCCATTCCTCGCCCGGACACCAGCACGACGGCGTGGACGGTCGCCTCCCGAATCAGCAGGTCCCTGGCGAACTCGTTGTAGGCATGCTCACTGGCGAAGTTGCTCGCATCAAAGGAGTCACTGACCACGAGCACGAAGACCGGCCATGGATCCTCGTCTTCGAAGCGACGGTCCCAGGTCTCCATCAACCCCTCCAGCAACCTCATCCCCGAGCCGCTTTCCACGAAGATCGCACCTGCCGCATCGATCAGCTCCTCGCGCTCGGTCGTGAAGTCCACGCGCCGACGAATCTGACCCCCGATCGAGAAGATACCAACGGCATGCTCGGGAGCGAGCGTCTCGAGAAAGGCCATGAGCCCGGCGCGTAACGGGCTCTGCGCCTCGGCCATCCCCTGGCTGTTGTCGACGATCAAAGCGACCTTGGGCGCCGCATCGAGGGTGGCAGAGGCCACGGTCAGCACGGTGCCACCCATCGTGAGTTCGAATTCGTCGGCCGTGAGGTCCAGGACGGGCGCGCCGCTCGCGTCGCTGACCGCCGCGTATAGCCGGCTATGGTCTTGCGCCGCGACGACGCCGGGCATGAGCCACACCACACACGTGGCCGACAACGTGAGACAGAATCTGGCAAGCCGCGATCGCCGCATCAGCTAACCTCCTTGCCTTACTTCCGAAGGCGATGACTGCCGGTTCAGCTTGGTATCGATGGCCTCGTAGACCTACCCCATACCGGCCTCGCCGATGAGGGCGGTCACGGCGTAATGGCCGAGTCGGGATCCGACGTCTAGCGCCATCTCTTGTCAGGCTGAGATCGAGGGCATTGTATGCCGCGGCCCTGGTTTGTCCAGCAACCTGCACGGAATGGCTGCTACAAAGCGTGCGTACGCTGGTTGAGAGGCTCCAAGAACGTCGCTGGTAGCCAGGATCGTAGTGTGGGTAACAGGCGTTAGAGGCCGTTCGTACGCCTTCGGCGGTGCAACGTGTCGCACTCAGACATGGAGCGGGCTTCAACTTTGAGACCGTGTGGGAAAGTTCATGCGCTGGAGGAGGGCTTGGAAGCGGGGGTCGGCGCGGAGGTGTTCCAGCCCAGGGTCCTGGTCGATGTAGGGCATCAGTACATCGGGACGTCACGTCGTAATGGGCGAGTCGGGAGCCGACATTCAGAGACATCACGTGTGAACGACGTGTGTGATGGAGGTTCTATTTCCAGCACAGGGAGCCGGACTCTATGGACGCTCGATTCTCAACCTTTCGAATAACTCCGTCACGGGGCGCCGATGCGCTTCCTCATTGACATCGAAGAACCAGTAACACTCCCTCTCGAACTGGCTCATGTTCAACTGCATTGCTCCCTGGGACTTATGCTCCGCGATCACCCAGTTTCCGACGATTTGGAAGTCGAGCCGATCGTTGAAACCGAACTTCTGCGTGCGGTCAAACTGGGCTATAGGTTCTCCGGATGCGACATTCGTAATTGGGTAACCGTCGAGACCGGCAAACTCGATCGGCTGGCCGTTCACCGCGCATGGAAACCCGCCCAACACCGCCGGACGTTCTTCCGGAGCCAACGATTTTGTTGCCTCAAGAGCGAGTATTGTGGCGGCCTTGTGATGGCCATGGTTGTCGGCGAACGGCAAGAGCGCGAACACAAAGTCATACTCTCCCGATTGCATTAATCCGACCAGTCGGCGACGGACGGATGCCGAATCCCACACGGTTGTAAGGGCAGGCTCTGGATCGCGCGTGAATGCGTCATCCAACTGGTCAAGAAAGAAATAGCTTCGGATACTAGCGATGGCCCCACCGGCCATCAATTCCCGCTTGCGGATGGTCGGTAGATACTGCCGCGCAACCTCTTCCTTTGTGAGCTCGAGCCCGTAGATCTGCTCGGCTAGCGTCGCATAGCGAAACCCACCGCTTCCGTCGGTGACGAGCACCAGGTCGACGCTGCCATCCAACTGGTGGGTAATCTGATAGACGACTCCCGTGAAGGCCGCATCGTCGTCAGGGTGCGCGGTCACGAGCAAGACGCTGACTTGATCAGTGGACGCCGATTGCCCAGATCCGGCCGACGCGGCCTGGACGAGCAGGACGACGAGCACCGCGACGCTCACAACCCCGAAACGCACACCCTCACCCCCTCGGCGCTAGTACGCAATGTAGAACCCAACCTGACGGCTCCGCTTGATGTCGGTGGCTTGACACACCTCGCCCATGCCGCCCTCGCCGATGAGGGCGGTCACGTCGCAGTGGCCGAGTCGGGAGCCGACTTCTAGGGACATGAGTTGTCAGGTCTGCTCCGGTCTCCACTCCCTACATCCCCGCATACACAACTCTCCACACCTTCCCCCCCACGTCAGCCGTGACGTAGAGCGACCCGTCGGGCCCCTGGGCGATCCCGACGGGGCGGTGGACCGCGTCCTGAGGAGACAACAAGGGGGAGGTGACCGCGAAGCCGGCCGCGAACGTCTCGTAGCGGCCCGTGAACTCGCCGGCCGCCCGGGGAGCGAACGCGACCTGATACCCGGCCTGCTCGAGCGGGGCGCGGTTCCAGGAGCCGTGAAAGACCACGAAGACGCCGTCCTGAAAGCGTGCCGGGTACTGCCCGCCATCGTAGAACAGTAGGTCGTTCGGCGCCCAATGCGCTGGAAACGCAACGAGCGGCTGCCCCACTTCCGCGCACCGGCCCACCTGCAGCCCGTCACCCCCGTACTCCGGCGCCAGCACCTTCTTGCCTTGGAACCGGTCGTGGTAACAGAACGGCCAGCCGAAATCGGTGCCGGCGGTCAGCCTGAACAGCTCCTCTGATGGCAACTCGGCGTTCGCATCCTCGTTGTAGTAGTCGGGCCAGAGCGTGTTCACTGCGTCACGGCCGTGTTGCGCCGCGTAGATCGCCCTGGTAGCGGGGTCCCAGCCGACCGCGACGATGTTCCGAGTGCCGGTGACGAACTGGTGGCCATCGGACTCCTGGGTTTGACCGGCTTTGTCCGCGTCGAAACGCCACACGCTGGCTTGACGCACGCGCTGGGGACACGGCTCCTGTCCCGGGGATCCCGGTCGGCGGTTCTCCATGCACACGTTTGACGGCGCTCCGACGTTCACATAGAGGTTGTCCGATTCGTCAAACGCGAACGCCTTGGTCGCGTGACCACGCTGCTCCGGGAACCCGGACACGATCAGCTCCGGCTCACCCCGTGGCACCAGCTCGCCCGGTGTCATCCGGTACCGATACACCTCGGCCGTCGTCGAGAGATACAAATAGTCTCCGCGCAGCTGCAGGCCGGTACCGTAGTGGTCGGAGAAGCGTGCGACGACCTCAGCTCGGCCATCACCGTCGGCATCCCGGAGCGCGACCACTCCGCCACCGGGCGGGTCCGGCGCACGGCCGCGAGCGCCTCTCAGGTGGACATAGATGTCGCCCTCGGCGGTGACATCCAGGTGCCTGGCGCCCTCGAGACCGTCGGCGACCACAAGGGCGCAAAAACCCTCGGGAAGAATCAGACCGCCGTTGTCCGGATCACACGCCGGAAGGCCGCTCGGCCGCTGCGCCTCGGCGGGCGCCGGGATGTGCGAAACCACGGCCAGGACGAGCGACGCACACACGAACGCACCGAGCCTGCGAACAGTCATGGAGTCTCCGCTTCGCGCTCGAACCTGGCCAGCCGATCCGGATCGTCGCTGAACGCTTGCGGCACGACTTTCAGGGCCACATCCCGGTCGAGCTTGGTGTCTCGTGCTCGATACACCTCGCCCACGCCGCCTTCGCCGATCTTGTTCAGACCTGCCTCGCTTTCGCTTGTTTGTCTCGTTTCTTCTGCTTCTTTGCTGCGTCCTTGGCGGCTCTTTGCTTCTGGCTCTTATTCTTGTCCTTCTGGCCACCCTTGTCTCCCATTGCATGTCTCCCTTGTTAGGCGCTCACGAGCCAGAACTGGTTGGTTTCGTGAACGGTCGGTTACGCAGTCATCTTGGTCGCCTGAGCCCGTTACTTGAACCTCGCCAATTGGGGATCACTCGCAAATGCCTCCGGCAGGATCTTGAGCGCGACCTGCCGGTTCAGCCTGGTGTCGGTGGCCTGATACACCTGGCCCATGCCACCTTCGCCGACCAGGGCGGTGACGTCGTAATGCCCGAGCCGGGAACCGACTTCTAACGGCATGTGTTGAGATCGAGGGCATTGTATGCCCCTGCCCTGGTTTGTCCAGCCGCCTGCATAGAATAGCTGCTACAAAGCGTACGCACGCCGCTACGAGGCTTGATCAGTGCTTGGTCTCCTCGTATAGCGCTGGCTCACTGCGGTCGATCGCACCCACAATTCCAGCACTCCCAGAAGTGATTCTCCACGTCCTCGCCGCACCCCGGACAGGTCCAGCTCCACGAGGCGGATTCCTCGGGTCGCTCGTCCTCAGCGTCTAAACCGCGATCCGTATTCTCCTCGCGTTCGCCTCCACCCTCCTCGGCATCCAACTCAACCCGACGAGCTTCATCGAGCGCTACTTCAACGAGCTGTCTTGCCTCTCCTGCCCGCGATTCGTCGAGTATCCAAAGCTCTGGCCACGGACGGTTGGTCAAGGGACCAGCCTGCGAATTTCGGATCTCACATGCGATCTCATGGGACTTGAGCGTCCCCTGGAGAGCGGCAACGTCGCGGTACCTCGGACCGCTGTAGATGGGTACGCCTTCCTCCAACACTTCACTAGCTTCTTCACTCTGGAACTTCGGAGCTGGGACCTCTATAGATCGCTGCTGCAACTCCTCACGAATGACTCGCTGTCCCTCCTCGGTGTATTCCAAGAGGTTCTCCGCAGCTTCTTCGAGTGCCTCGTCGGATCTCTCAGCCCAGAGCTGCTTCAATCCTGCCATTGCGTTGTGTGAAGAAAGTGGCTGCCACGAGTTCCCGTACTCAACCGTCGATTGGGGTGGTGAGGAACCGCGCATATCCTGCCGACAGAGCGGGCAAATAGCTCCTTTTGCCTGAACCGACTGGCCACAGTGGGGACACTTCTTCATCGCCGTCGATACACGTCACCCATGCCGCCTTCGCCGATCTTGGCGGTGACGACATACGGGCCGACTAGTTACTCGCCGAAGTCCTCTACGTCCGGCGATTTAGCGAAGTCCCGATGCACCGGCGCGAACGCGCCCCACCCTCCATCATCGCCCCAACAACTTGAGCTCCGCGTAGCTTACCGCCCGCAACCGTTCGAGACACCGGTCGGCGATTGCGGCAGAGCGTGTCCCAGAGTCTCCCGGCTACCCCTCTCTGTCTCGCCCGAGCAACTGCTTGAAGATCAGGAAGTGTGTGACCAGGAGGAGCGGTACGACCATGGTCGGAATGTACCAAGTCGCTCCGAACCCCGGCACGACCTCGACGTGCCGAAGTGCGTTCGCGAGATCGACCGTGCCAACGACGTTGAAGAGCCAGACCAAACCCAGCGCAACCGACCACCGAGCACGGAGGGCGACCATCGCCACCAGCGCGAGGACGCCCGTGGCCAGGTCCCCGTAGGCTGCGGGGTTGGCGAAGTTCGAGGGCAGCGGTTGATCAACCACGCCGGGTACGAGGAAGACCATGCCAACATGGCGAAACGCGTGTGGCACGCTCAACCACAGAAGAGCTTCATGTCGGGGTAGCTTCGCTAACCACGGGCTCAGCAGGAACCTCGCGACTACGCCCCACGCAAGTAGGCTCAACAGAAACTGCAGTCTGAAAATGGCCTCGACACTCATGCGATCACCCTTTCCGTAGGCTTGGTCAGTCGCCCGCTCCCTGTGTTCCCGCAGGGAACACTTGTTACTGTCCCGAAGGGACGCGTGCCTTCAGCTCTTCGGTCCAGTTGCGGACGATGTTGGGTCGCACGTAGACCTCCGCACAAAAGGCGACCTCGAAGGTGCCCTTGAAAAACTCACGCCCTGGATGGCGGGCGATTCAGTCTCGGTCCGGCAGTGCAAACACGAACAGGGTGCTCCCGGAGCTCGGGCGGAGCTCGGGTGTCAGGCGGAGGTTGGCCCCCGCGCCGACGCCGGTGCTGACCGCCACGTGCTGGCGTCCGTCGACAGCGTAGCTGATCGGATAGCCGACAACCGGTGAGCCGAGGCTGATCTCCCAGAGCACCTCGCCAGTCTCCTGGTCGAAGGCCCGGAACCGCCCGTTCACATCCCCACCAAAGACCAGCCCGCCGCCGGTCGCCACGAGCGACAGGGTCGCCGCCCGCTGTTCGTACAGCCATTTGATATCGCCGGTTTCGGCGGATATCGCGTACACCGCGCCAAGCTGGTCGGTGCCGGGCGCGATCTGATGGCGTACGGCAAGCGAGATCCGATGATGTGAAGCGTCAGCCGAGGTCGTTGCCATCATGCGCGCGCAGGCGTTGCGCAACGGATAGTACATCGTGTTCGTCAGGGGGCTATAGGCGCCGGCTTCCCAGTCCTTCCCACCGTGCAAGGCAGGACAAGCCAAGACTTCCTGCCCCAACGCGCTGAAGACGACCTCCGCGTTCTCGGTCACCGCGCCGGTGGCGCCGTCGATGTCGCTGATCACGTTCTGCGCAACGGTGGGGGTCGCCCAGAGAAACTCGCCCGTTTCGCGGTCCAGCGTATAGACGACGCCGGTCTTGCCCGGAATGCCGGTCATCACCTTCCGCACCTCGCCCGGTTGGAGCCGCGGGTTGATCCAGCTCACGGCGTTGGGGTTCGGGGCGACGGCGGTGTCGACGAGGAGACGCTCGAAGGGATGGTCCAGGTCCCAGTGATCGTTCAGGTGCTGGTAATACCACCGGATCTCGCCGGTGTCGGCATCGAGTGCGAGTGTGCAGTTGTGGTAGAGGTGCTTCTGGTCAACACCCCCGAGCAGGAACTTCGGGGCCGGGGAGGTGATCGACGTGCCGATGTAGATCAAGTTAAGCTCGGGGTCGTAGCTCGGCACCATCCACGTGCCGACATGCTTCCGCTCTTCGAACGGCACGCCTCCCCATGTCTCGTCGCCCGGTTCGCCCGGGGCCGGAATCGTGCGCCGCCGCCACAGCTCGGCGCCCGTGCGCGCATCGTGGGCGGTGATGACACACGCCTCCGGCCCGCCCCACGGTCGGCAGCTGCGCCCCGAGATGACCTTGCCGTTTGCGATGATCGGTCGTCGTAGTCGACACCGTTATATCCGGAGTACACATCTGGGCGTGAGTTCAGTCCTGACGACTACGTGTTCGACAACGAGGTTGGAGAACAGGTAGGGTCCGTCACGACAGCCTGGCGCGCCACCTGTCGCCGAGCGGGAATCGATGACTTGAACTTCCACGACCTGCGTCGGGAACCGGGTCCCGACTCCACGAAGGCGCGATGCCTGAGCACTATGTCCAGCGGTTCTTAGACCACGCCAACCTGTCCACGACGTCGATACCTCGCGACGACCCGCCGTGGAATGCACCAAGTGTTTAGGCAATATGAAGAGCGTCAGGCCGAGAAAGCTGGAAAAACGTTGCAAGTTCGTTGCAAGGTTGGGCGAATCGGCTCAAGAGAACGGAACCACGCCTCGATCGAGCGAACCGGAGAAGTCGTTACATGCCAGGACGTTGCATTAAGATGTACGACTCCGACGGGCCGCTAGCTCAGTGGTAGAGCACCTGACTTTTAATCAGGGCGTCCTGGGTTCGATCCCCAGGCGGCCCACCAATATTATCAATAACTTAGAAATGTTTATATGAATAGAACTATGGTTTGGGTAACACAGGGGTAACACTTCGCAGTGGGTTCGACGTGCTGGAAACGGTCGAGACCACGTACACGTCGGCCGAGTTCTTGGCCACCCTCCCCAGCGCCCGGCAGGGGATCAAATGACCCCTTCATCCCACCGCCACCCATGGCCACAGACCTGTGTGCGCTAGCTAGGCACGCCACCTGGACCGGCAGCGGTGCGCTACTCCAGACTTTGCAGCTGATTCGTAATCAGCAGGTCCGCGGTTCGAGTCCGCGCGTCGGCTCCAATTGTTTCAATGACTTACGATGCCTCTCGCACGAATCTGGTGTTGACGTAGCTACCGTATAGCTACCACTTGCGCATAACAACACCCTGCGGTGGCGGCGCGTCCCGGGTAATTGGTCGCATCCCCCCGCACCAGAATGGGGGTGGTGAGGATCCATGCGTCGATGCCAGCCGGACTCTGGAGTGGCCGAACACCTCTCGAGCCACCACGGGAGCGCGCGCGACACGAACCGCGCACGCCCTCTCGTCCGCCTTCGTCCGGACTGTTGCCCAGGCGGGCAGGTATTGCGACGGGCAGGGTTTGTACCTAGACGTTCAGCCCTCCGGCAACCGCAGCTGGATTCAACGAATCGCCATCCGCGGCCGCGAACTCGGCGTCGGCGGCTTCCCAGTCGTCTCGCTCCAGGAGGCCCGCGCCAAGGCCCTCGCCAACCGCCGGCTCGCCCGCGCCGGCGGGGACCCGCTCGCCGAGAAACGCCGTCTCCAGGACTGCCCCCACCTTCGCCCGAGGCCGCCGAACGGGTCTGGACCCAGCTGCAGCCCGGCTGGCGCTATTCCAAGCACCGCCGCGATTGGCTCACGATCCTGACGCGCTACGCCTTCCCGTCGCTGGGTAAGCAGCCCGTCTCGGAGATCACGAGCGCCGACGTCCTCGACACGCTCCGGCCCATCTGGCACACGCAGCCGGACATGGCACGACGCGTGCGCCAGCGCATCCGCGCGTTAATGGAGTGGGCCATCGTCATGCAGTATCGCGCTGACAATCCGTGCGACCGGCTCGGGCCGGCGCTGGGCCGCCAACAGGTCATCGTGCAACACATGCGGGCGCTTGCCCCATGCCCAGGTCGCGGCGGTGCAGCGGGCGCGTACCATGCGCGTGGTCAAGCTCGCTTTTGAGTTTCTGGTACTGACCGCCGCGCGGACGGGCGAGGTGCGGTTCGCGACGTGGGACGAGATCGACCGGGACGGCCGGGTGTGGACGATTCTCCGGCCACGCGCATGAAGGCCGGGCGAACACCGGGTGCCGTTGTCTCAGCGGGCCACGGAGATTCTCGACGCGGCACAAACGCTGGACGGCCAGGGGTTCGTCTTCCCGGGGGTCCGCGGGACGCCGCTCTCCGACATGATCTTCTCGAAGCTGCTCCGGAAGCTGCAGGTCGGCGCCGTGCCGCATGGGTTCCGGTCGTCGTTTCGGGACTGGGCGGCCGAGCAGACCAACCACCCCCGCGAAGCCGGTGGAAGCCGCCCTTGCGCATGTCGTCCAGAACAAGGTCGAGGTCGCCTACGCGCGCTCGGATCTGTTCGAGCGACGGCAACAGCTCATGGATGATGGGCGTCTGCCATAGAGACGAGGTAACTCACTCTATAGCAATACCTTACAGCTGCATCTGTAATCGTTTCCCCTCATCGTATCCCTCGTTCGCAATCAGATGTCCGAGGGCGTTGAAGACCCTCTGTGGACGGCTTGAGATCGTGGACCGCAGAGACGACCACGCGCTGATCAGGCGCTGCGGGGCACCATCGCCACCCCCGCCGTTGTCACCGAACGACGATCAGACGTCGGCCCGCGACGCGTACGCGTGGCCGGCGGACAGAGGCACCATAGAGCCGAACCGCCGCGCAGGACGTTCCTGTACTTCCTGTGACGTGCGGGCCTGCTCGGCGGCCGGCGCTGAGCCGCACGCTACCTTGGACGATGCTGGCACAGCGGAAACACTCCTCATACAGTGGCAGTGGTGGAAGCGCAGGGAGTCGAACCCGAACCACGTGATTTTCTAAGTTGATGATGGCAAAGGACTTCTGGCAATAAGTCTTTGTCGGTCATCACGTTCCAGCCATGCGGACGTGCCCTCCCGTCCCCGGGAGTCCCCCCGAATCGACCCCAGTCTTGGCAACATTGTGGCAACGCTCCTCGCTAGGAGGACCTGCCGTTTCAGTGACGTTCCAATCGCAATCGAACCGAGAGCCTCTGTCGATCGGCCGCGGGTCCCCGGTGTCCTCGAACATGACGTATTCGCGCGGTTCGGCCCAGCACCGGCTCGGCACCGAAGTGCGCGGCACGCTAGCCGCTCGCAGCAGGGTGTGTGCCGGAAAGTGCGCTCACACCGGTAGATATTAGCGTGGACAACGGCGGCGAGACCGGAGCCGTCCCTGTAGATGCCCTTGGCGACACGGCGGCGGGTGCCGTGGCGTCCTATTTCCAGGGCGTCACCTGAGTGTCACCAAGGCGTCAATCGTCGTCCCAAGGGCCCCGGCAATGCGTGACAGAGCGGCTGCAGAGCCGGGTTTGCGCCCGCGTTCGATCTCGGACAGGTACCCGGTGGCGATTCCCGTTCGCGCGGCTAGCTCTCGCACGGTGACGCCGAGATGGGTTCGAAACGCGACGATCGGGCGCTCGCCCTGCATGATGGCCAACGCCACCTCGTGCGGGATGCGGCTCCCATCATCTGCGTCGAGCGCGGCTACCTGATCCTCAAGCGTTTCCTTCTCGGCGAGCAATGCTTCGTACTGCGCTCGTGTCAGCGTAACGGTGTCGGTATCAGTCATACGCTTCGCTCCGGTGCCGAACTCTCAGAACCACCAGCACGGTGATCGCATTGGTTTCAACGCTGAAGAGGACCCGATAGCTACCAATCCGTAGCCGTCGATACCTGCTGTCAGCGAGTTGGATCACGTTGTTGGCCAGCGATGCCGGATCCGCCGCGTACTGTTCGACCTTGGCGACGATCCGCGCGCGGGCCGGGGCGGCGAGGCGACGCATGTCTTTCACGGCCTTGGTCGCCCACTCGATCTTCCCGACAGCCTTCACACCTAAATGTTCTCATATAGCGAACGCTGTGTCGAGTCGTTTCGCCACGACCAGACCGCGCCGCGGTAGATTCTGTCGACGCCTTCACTCTTGGAAATCACGCCGCGCCGACCCGATGCGCAGGACAACTCCCAATCGGCCGCGTTGTCTTCGGGAACTCTTGAAGGACCAAGGATATCGGTCTCGTCGTGGATGTGGAGAACGTCGCGTAGTCGTGAACCGAGCCGCCGCTGCGAACGGCTCGAAGCACTCAAGGCCACGAGAAAGGGTTACTGACGAGTGTGGAGTTCCTGAAGGAACTCCTGAACCTAGCGCGTGACGTCGTCTCTGCCGACGCTCGACGCCGTGAACGTGGGGACTTGCACCTCGGCCTGCTAGCCTAGAGAAGGCCTACCGTCAGTTTGTGGTCTACAGCACGTTCTACGCGGCTCCAGCACCCGTGGTGATTCACCGCTGAAGCAATCTCGATCGTTATGTGGCATAACTCAGTGTAGCGCTCTTCGAGCGCCTCCCTGGCGGACTTCGCTGCGGTGCAGCATTCATCTACATTGCACGAATGAGTAACGTGAGACTCTCCAGATCGCTTTGCGCAGTGGTCGGCAGCGTTCTGGCGGGAACCGGTTCGCACACGACGCTCGACGCTTTGTTCAAGTCAGCCGGTGCACCGGGCGACCCTCCGGATCTAGCGCACCATTCAAAGTGGAAGGAGTGGCTCTTCCGGGCCGGACAGGATTCGAGCGTGGATAGTTTGGCGGTGTTGGGTAATGTCCTTGAGGAGTTCATGGACATGGCACGGGACGAGTGGGATGACGATTCAGAGAATTGGCAGGCGCAGCGAGGGAAGATCGAGACGGCGCTAGAGCAGAATGGTCTTCGGTACTTTCGCTTCGGCCGAGTCCTCCCACAGGGTCAGATACCGAGCTCATCGGAGGACTCGCCACCAGAAGAACCGAGCGTACGCCCTCCAGCGATGCCCACTAACATCGAAGAGGTTTTGCAGGTCCTTGTACGTGGTCTTCGGCGAGCAATGCATCCGCTGACCCACCGACGAAAGGGCACGCAAGCGCTCGTATTTTCGAATGAGTACGACGTCCAGGACCTTCTCCACGCATTGTTGCGGCCGTGGGTCGCCGACATACGCCCAGAAGAATTCACACCGAGCTACGCTGGCTCCAGCACTCGAATGGATTTTCTGCTGCCGGCACACAAGCTGGTTGTTGAGTTGAAGTTCGTTCGGGACCGCGCCCACGCCAAGAAGATCGGCGACGAGCTGATCGTTGACATCGAGCACTACCGCAAGCACCCAGACTGTCAGGCGTTGTGGTGCGTCGTGTACGATCCGAACCACTACCTCACAAACGCCGAAGGCCTTTGTTCGGACCTTAGCGGCAGGCGCAGTTCTCAGGATGTCGAACTGGAGACGAAGGTCTTCGTCCTTTGACTCTTGACCGCATTAGCCAGAGCGATGACGGTCATGCGTGCGCCTTGATCCTTCTATGAAGCGGCGTGTCAAGTCACCTCGTTGTTCGTAGCAGATCGTCGACTCTCCGCGATATACCTCCAGTGAGCGCGCCGCCCCTGCACCCAGGCGAGGGGTGCGCGCGGCCGGTGAATCGCCCTCGTCGAGCGCGTGCCTGACGCCCGCCGGTGTCGCATGTCGCGACAAACATCCACGCGCCGTCGGCGTAGTCACCCAGCTGCATCCTATTTCACCCGCGGCTTCCCCCGTGGGTCGGGCATCGCCCGCGCCAGGGCCGGGGTCAGACCGAGCGATCGATCGGCGGCCTTGAGTAGCATCGCGCCACCATCCGAGTTGACGTGCGCCTGATCGAACGCCGCAATGAGTGGCCCACTGACGAGGTCGAGGAACAGAACAGTCTGTGCTATCGTGTCCTCCGTCAACGGCAACGCCTCCCTGTGGGGAAAGGTTCGTTCAGCAAAGCCTTCGTACCACTGGGAGGTGTCTCTTTGTACGTCAGATCACGCAGCGTCGTGAATTATCCTGGTTAGGCCCTCGTTCCCTGAGTACCGCTAACGATGACTGAGACACTGCCACAAAGGTGGATCGCGTAGCTAGGCTGAAGATTGGCGGTGCTAAGCTCCGTCGGGTCGTCGCGATGCGGTGAGTGGAGCGATTCCGGCTCGCTGAGATAGGCCGCAACGGCTGTCCGTTAAAGGGAGACAGCGCACCGCACATTCGTAACCTTCGGACGGCTCGGCAGAGTGGGAGTTGAGTGAGATGGAGATGAATGCCGAGAATTACATCAAGCAACGCCTTGACGATCAGATCAATTGGTACGATAAAAGGAGCACGGCAAGTCAGCGGAGATACAAGAGGCTTCGAACCCTCGAGATCGTCGTTGCTGCAATGATTCCACTCCTCGCGGGCTTCTCGACCGATGCCGTGCCTGCGCTGAAGATCGCAGCCGGACTGGCGGGAGTCATTGTTGCTGTGGTGAGTGGCTTGCTCGCTCTGAATCAATACCAAGAGAATTGGATCGAGTATCGTACGACCTGCGAGTCCCTGCGACACCACAAGTATCGATTTCTCACGGGTGCTGAGCCGTACTCAGATCAGGGCGACGCCTTCGGTCACCTAGTTAACAATACCGAAGATCTCATCTCCAAAGAGAACACGAACTGGGCCAACCACATCAAAGCTGAATCGAAGGAGCACTCGAATGGCTAAGAAAAAGATCTTCATCAGTTACGACTATGAGAACGATAGGTATTGGAAGAACCTGCTGGTTGCATGGGACGCGAACAGCCTCTTCGACTTCTCGTTCTACGATACGTCCGTCGACGTGTCCGTCGACAGTACGGATGCGGCCGCGATCAAGCGCGCGATCTCCGCTCGGATCAACAACGCTACTTACTTCCTATGCATCATTGGTAAGAACACACACAAGAGCGGGTGGGTCAAGTGGGAAATCGGGAAGGCGGTCGGACTTAAGAAGAAGTTAGTCTCCGTGAAGACAGATCGTGACAACACCTCGCCTGACGCGATTATCGGCGTTGGCGCCAGCTGGGCCATGTCCTTCACCTTCGATTCGATAAAAAAGGCGATTGACGATGCATAGCGGTCTAATAAGGACTTGCAACTGATGATAGACAGCCGGGCGAGCCGAGCGGAGAGTCAACCTGACACTGCCTCCTAAAGAGCGTCAGGCTGAAGGCGAGGTCGCCGATGTGCGACCGCCAAATCGGCCGTGGTGTGATTTCGAGCCGTTTGACAGCGCCGGCGGGTTTCTTTCGTTTTATCTGCGCGACGAACTGAGCGCCCTTGCCGTCAGAGGCGTGACCCTTCCAGGCAATAACAGAAGCGACCCGAATCTTGAAACCGGCACCTATGGTTTGTTCTCTATCTGCTGTCAGAGCATGCGTGCCGGTATTGTGGACACGTTATCCGGCTTTCGGAAGGACCCCACGATAGCGGATCAAGCCCACAGTTCCCGCAGGCGCGCTTCGATGATGTTGTCCTGGGATGTCCTGATTCCATGCGCCCGGTTCTTACAGAAGTAGTCGACGTAGTTCTTTCCGTCGCTCCTATTCCATGCGTCGGCGATTTGTTCGGGTGATGGATAGCGTCCGGCAACGATTGTCGGATTCGTTGCGGTCGCGAGCAACACGTCGACCTCTAGATCCGGAGGGTCTTCAGTTTCCGGCCACGGAATTCTCAGGAATCCGAGTTCATCGACTACGACGTCCTCGTCCACAGCCGAGTTCAGTTGTCCGTAGCACCGCTCGTTAGAGACCCTGTCGGTCCAGCCGCTACTCAGCTTGCGCACGGGCTCCGACTCGGCGCGATTCGGATTCACCAGTAGCGCAACGCACCCCCAGTCGGCGGACAGACTGCCCGTTTGAGCACCTGGTTTCCGTTCGGCTGCCCAGAGACACTCGGCTTCGCGGCTGAGATCGTCTATGCCGTGCGCGCGGTGCTTGCACGGTACGACGATCGCTCGGCCGGACTGGTCCGCCCCTACTACACCCAAGGAAAAGACCATCGTGTAGGAACATCCTCGTGTACTGGACCGTCGTCCGTACCGGATCGGCGCACGGACGAATCGCTCATCGTCGGGATTGAGCCGGTTGGCACGCCAGTCCTTCCTGTGAGGAGCAAGATCCCAGTACAGCGACCCGACAATCAGCACGCCCACCGAGAGTCCGTTTCGTACTCCAACCTGTGTTTTCTTATTCATCATCCCTCGGATGCACTGCGATCCAGCCCTCGCGTTCCGCTGCTGCCGGATCGTCAACGGATGCGGAGCCATCAACCGCAGGGCCCGTTGGGTCACGTGTTTTCGACGTGAGGCACCGGTATGCTGTGACCGTCCGCCCCCCTTCACGCGCAGTTTCGCAAAATTCGATTAGGATTTTGTACAGAAGACCTCTATGAACATTGATAAAATCGCTTTCACCCCTGACATAGCGCCGACGGATTGGGTGCCATCCAACGCTCATCGGACCAAAAATCCATGCCCCAGGACGCTCGCTCGGTGGCGGGCGAAGGCCCGCGCGAAATGGCCGACCTACCAGCCGGACGTGGCCTACGCCATCGAGGGGGTACCGCAGCCGAAGACGCGACACGGGCGAACCTGGCAGGAGTTCTCCCGCGCCGCGGTCTGGGCAGGCATCATCCCTGGACTCCCGCCGCTGGACCACGAGTGCTTACGGCCCGAGCACGCGATCCCCGTCGTTGACGTCGACACCATCCTGAAGGAATTTGAGAATGACCTGTTGCGCTACGGACAGCAGCAACGATCCCGCGTGTGGGTTCTGCACCATCAACGCACGGTTCCCCGGCCGCCGGGAGTGGGAACGGTGGCGGCGCGCGACGGCCGCGACGATCGATCGCTTGGTGTAGCATCGATCCCATGCGAGGCCGCAAACCCATGACCGACGCGGCCAAGCGGCGCCGCGGCAACCCTGGCCGGCGAAAGCTCGGCCCCGTCCAGCCTCCGCCGCCTCCGAGCGTGTCGGAGAACCAGTTGTGGTGGCGGATGTAGGACGCCGTCTTCTTCCAGGCCTGAACGAGAACGTACTCCTCACGGAGCAGTTCCAGGTGCGGTTCGAGCTGCTCCGAAACCATGCCTCAGCCCCCCACCCAGCACCTTGTTAGCCTGACGAGCAAGGTATGCCTCTTGCTCTTCAGGAGTCATACCCTTAAGCGTCGAAGCCGTTCGCATGGGGCCAGACCTCAACAGCCCGCTCATGAAGCCACGTCGCGCGCCGCTCGATCGCTTGCTCATCCCAGATCTCCGGCCCATCGTTAACGAGAAGCTTGTTCATAAACATCACGCTGTGGTCGGCCAACGTCTTCCGCTTGCTGGCCCATGCCGCGTTGGACAACGACGCGTTCAGACGCCCATTCACAAGTGTAAGGTTTCCAATCGTGTGGACCACACGGTCGCGCCTCGCGGCCTCGTCGTCTCCAGCGCCATCACCGAGTGGCCAGTTCTGGCGCCAAGCCTGCGGCATGATGTGCTCGACCTGTAGGTCTTTCGGAACGTTCTGACGTTCGGCCTTCGGCGTGTGCAGGTGCTCTTCGATCCCCACCAACACCATTCTGAGTCGGCCTCGCGTCAACCACTGGTAAAGCGGTGCCGTGATGAATCTCTCGCGGAGTTCCTGATCACTAGGCCACCGACCGGCTTGCGCGGTCTGGTCGGCCAAGTACGAGACGACGATCCGGCCTGCCGCCTCCACGGGAGACTTGTCCAGCCGCGCGATGAGCCCGACGAGCAGCGCGCCATAACTCCTCGCGCTGTACCCGCACACGACCCTGCGGACGAGGAAGCTCTCGATTGCCAGTACGCAGTTCGCAAGAGTCGGTTGCGGCAGATCGGAGGACAGCAGCCAGAGTACCAGCGGTGTGACTACGCCAACGTTCATGACGTTGCGTCTCTCCAGAAACGAGGCAATGCTGTCTCGCCTTAGTTCTTCTACGTCGCGGTAGATCCTTCCGAGGTTGCCAATGTCCGTCGCGATGTCGAATACGGTCTCTCCGTCTTCCGTCCGCGCGTCCTCGTACTTCTCGAAGACCCTGAACTCGTCGTATGGCTTGGTCTCCGACCGGTTCCGCAGAGTGAGCCAGTGGTTGAGAAACACGTCGATGCGGGGTCTCCTTTGTAGTCCCCGCCCGACGTCCTTGGCCCACCAGTCGTCGTCGAACGGCCAGAGCCGTCTCTCCTCTGGAGATTGGTCAGAATCGTCGTCGGAACTCTCGATATGTGCGTCGTATAGGATCTTGTTCTTCACCATATCCGACTGAAGGAGCGGAGTGCCACGAGCGTTGAGTGTCTGGAAGATGACGTGTGGATCGTCGGAGTCGCCGAGATCGATGACTACGAGTTCCAGCTTCATCCGCACGACTTCTTCCAGCGCTGAAGCAGCCCGACGAGCGCCTTCGCCGTCCTCATTGCCAAACTTATCAAGCCATCGCTCTACCTGCCCCTTGAAGTAGTCGTGGGCCTGAACGATCCGAGAGGCTGCGTGCTCGGCTCCGGGCAGGTCATTACTCATCGCGTGCCGGAAGGCAGCTCTATCCACCGCCGTGGGCCATACCTTGAACGCGTTGTCTTCGTCGCCGTCACGGAATTCCTGTCGATTGTCAACAAGGGCCGAAAGGCGCTTCGCTGGGTCCGAGCACCCCCGAACCTCAAGGACTTCTTGGACCGCATCGATCAGCAATTGAAGGGTGGTCAGTCGCTGTTGACCATCGACGACGATTCGCCGCTCGATCGTCCCAGTCGGGAACTGGACGTGCTGAAGTACGACCGCGCCCATGAAGTGCGCCTGCGCGTTCCGACCATCCTCCATGATTGACTCAGCGAGGTTTTCTACGTCGTTCCAGAGCGGCTCCCACTGTCTGTCCTGATTCCACACGTAACGACGCTGGAAGGCCGGGACCTCGTACCGAACTGGTTGAGCGAATAGTCGTTGGGGGCGTTGGAGATTCGTTTGCATGTTCCGCATCCGTCCCGATAACCTCGTGATCGCGTGTCTTCGACCGCTGCGCCGTTCCCCGACCCGGCGCGAAAAATGGAGGGCACCAATCGCCGATACTAACAAAACCCGGCTGGTTTTGCGGTTCGTCTTTGCTCATCGAAGTCCCAGCAACTCAAGCGCCTCACGCAGGCCGAGGATGAGTAGAAGAACCACCAACAGCGCCACGAGTCCACCGGGTGACTCCTCCGACGTGTCCTTGAGGCCCTGCGGGCCAAGGGGCACGTTGGGCTCTCGGCTCAGCTCCGCCGAAACCCCGACGTTGGCGTCTTGGCTGCGGCCTTTGAGTACCGCAGTCTAGAATCCTTCCCGATAAGTCTCGTTAACATGAAGGATTCGCTCGCCAGGATCACGGTGCGGCGTCCTTTCACGAGTTTCCGGCCAGCGACCCGCGTCCACTGGCGCGCTGCTTGTCGGCCAAGATCGACGCGGAAACCTCGGAGGAGAATGGCGCTACCAAACAGTAGCGGCGGGGCCAAGCCATCCTGGTTTACTCCGAGTTCTCCGTTGACAATTCTGCCTGTCGCAAGACGAGCTGCGTCGCGTCTTCGGCCAGATCCGGAGGGTAGCCGTACTTTGCCAGCAGCCGGCGAACATTGCGCCGCAGACTTGCCCGTACCGACTCGCGCTGGGTCCAGTCGAGCTTGGGCATCTTCTTGACCATTTCGGTCAGTTCCCGGGCCATGAGACGTAGCGTGTCGCTCTGCATCGCTTCTCTGGCTGACCCGTTCTCCGCCAGGGCGTCGTAGAAGGCGGTTTCCTCGCCGCTTAGGCCGAGTTCCTCGCCGTGCCGCTGCGCGTCTCGCAAGGAGGATCGCGCACGCGCGAGATGTCATTCGGATAGCCAGTTCTCGACCCCTAAAGCGTTTTTCATGACGCTGTGGCGGTCCCATACCCGCAATGCCGGATGCAGTTGCGACACTCGGTGGGGGTGAAGCGCGAGAGACACGCACCGAGGAGGGGCCAGCGCGTCTCAATTGATCGACAGCGGGCCTGGCGGACGATGGCTTTGAGTTTGGCGAAACAGAGCTCGATGGGGTTGAAGTCGGGGCTGTAGGGCGGCAGGAACCGCAGCGTCGCGCCGGCGGCTTCAATGGCGGTCTGGACCCCGTCGACCTTGTGGGCGGCGAGATTGTCCGCAATCACGATGTCGCCGGGGCTGCAAGGTCGGCACGAGGATCTGTTCGACGGAGGCGAGGAAACTGGCCCCGTCCATCGGGCCATCGAGGACCCCGGGGGCGGTGAGCCCGGTCACCCGCAGCGCCGCGATGAAGGTACTGCTCTCCCACCGGCCTTGGGGGACGTCCGCTCTCGACCGCAACGCGTTTCGGTCTTTGTTGGACCGGGCCCCGGCTCTTGGCCTGCCGGCGCCCGGTCCTGGGTGGGTCACAGGTACGCGGTGACCGGGATCGTCGTCGGTCAGGTTCTCGTCCGGCTCCCCGCGGGCGTCGCTGCTGTTGCGGTTCCAGGTGGCCACGTGGCTGCCCTTTCCTTGCCCTGGCACGCTCTAGCGCCTGTTCGTGTCCTTTTCGCGCCCCTCCCGGTGTTGCTCGGTTCCCGGTCCGTCGTCCGCAGGTCTCGGGTTACAATCCCGCGACCGCTCTGGAGACCGAATCGTTGACCGACCCCCGACCTGATCGTTCTGACCCTGCTACCGACTCGGCCTTGGAGCTGTTCTACCAGCAGCCGAACAAGGCGGGAAGCTGACTTGAGTCGGCGTTGAGCATCCAGCCCAGCGAGTTGACGGTGTTTTCGCGGCCAGAAGAGCGGGACGCGACTCAGACGGTGATTCGCATGCTCACCACACGGAAGCACCAATGACGAATGAAGTTCGCGAGGCACTGAGAGAGATCGAATCCCACGCCGAAGACAGCGGGGACGGCGGATGGTTCGAAACGCTCGTGCGTACGCACGGCCCGGCCATCAGACACTGGAACGTCGACGCCGTCCACAAGTGGGATAAGTGGCCGGCACGGACGACGGTTTTTCCCGACAGCTCGCCCGACGACATCGCCATCGACCTCGTGGCCGAAGACGCAGCCGGCAAACGGCTGATCGCCATCCAGTGCAAGGCTCGGCGTGAGGGAAGTGCAATCACGCACGCAGACGTCGATGGATTCCTCAGCGCGGCAGCGGCGCCCGAGTTCAATGAGGCATGGATCGTCGGAACGACCGGGTCGAGCGAGGGGCTCCGGGAGCAGCTGAACAACCGGGGGCTCACCAAGGTTCGGTGCCTGCGGCTCCAAGACGAGTTGCTGCAGTCGGCGCAGGCCGCGGATGACGCAGACTCCGACCCGCGGGACGAGATCCAGCGCCGAGTCATCGACGCGTCGCTCAAGGGACTGGAGAACGTCCGCGGACGGACACACGACGGCTGGCGCGCGACCGACGCGCGTGGACGCATCGTGATGCCGTGCGGCACCGGCAAGACGCGCGTCGGCTACCGGATTGCCCGCGAACTCACCACGCCCGGAAAGACGCCCGACGGCACCGACCGGCTGACGATCGTCCTCTGCCCGAGCATTGGACTCGTGCGCCAACTCAAGACCGCGTACGAAATCATGGCCGGGAGCGACGGCGTCGCGCTCCGGACTCTCGCTGTCTGCTCTGACCGAAGCGGCGACGGCGCGAAACGGCGGAAGCCGAACGTTGACGAAGCGATCGCCGACGACCCGACAACAGACCTGAGCGGAATCGACGGGTCTGAGATCACGGGGGCGGTGCGGCGCAAGGCCCAGGACATCGCCGACTGGATCGCGGAGTGTGGCCGGGATCCAGTCGGGTGGCCCGTGATCGTCAGCACCTACCAGTCCGGCCCCACGCTGGCCGAGGGAGTACGGCACGCCGGGGCGGACGCCGCCGTCCTCATTTGCGACGAAGCGCACCGGACCGCCGGGCTCAAGAAGACGCCGAAGGTCAACGAGGAGACCCTCCGCAACTTCACCGTGTGCCACGACAACGCGCTTCTGCCAGCTCGCAACCGCATCTACATGACGGCAACGCCGAAGACGTTCACGCGGGGCACGGCGGAGGCCCACGACGAGGGCTATGTCGTCGTGTCGATGAACGACGAGGCGACGTTCGGACCGAACTTGGCCGAGGTGTCGTACCGGGAGGCGGTCGAGCAGGAGGCGCTCACCGACTACCGGATCGCGGCGATCGTGCCGCATAACGAGAGCTACGAGTTCGCCGACAAGCGCGCGAGGAAACACGCCCGGGACGCGAAGAAGAAGGACGCCGAAGGCGCATCGTCGAAGAAGAGCGGAGACCGGTCGACGTCGATTCTGGTGCGCCAAATCGCGTACGGCGCAGCCCTCGCCGCAGGCATCGACGAAGGCGACGGGGGAGAGAAGCTGGCCGTGCCCTCGAGTATCGCGTTCTGCAACCGGACGCGTACGTCACGTGAGATGGCGGACGAGCTCGACGACGCGGCGGTGCGGAAGCACATCGCCAGCGTTACGGGCCAAGGAACGGACGGACCAGCGAAGCGCTACGAGGTACACCACCGGGACGCCAAGAGCCGCGCCGGCGCGCGCCACACGGCGCTGACGAAGCTGGCCGGGGCCGACCCCGAGAACCCGGTCGGCATCAGCAACGTCGGCATCTTCGGGGAGGGCATCGACACTCCGGATCTTGCAGCGATCGCGTTCATCGAACCGCGCAAGGGTCCGATCGATGTGATCCAGGCGGTGGGGCGGGTCATGCGCCGCAGTAAGGCCAAGAACATCGGCCTGATCCTCGTCCCGCTTGAGATCCCGCCCGACGAGGACGCCGAGGCGTGGCTCGAGAGCCGAACGAGCGAGAACCAGTTCAAGGAGCTGGGACAGATCCTGCAGGCGCTCCGAGCCCATGACGCCCGCATCGAGGACCGGCTGCAGCACCTGTTGAAAATCTACGAGCCCAGCGGGAACGGCCGTGCCGAGAAGACCGGCTACCACCTGCTTACTGCTCGCGAGCCGGAAGGCGTGAAAACGTACGTCGTGATCGGACGGGACGGCGTGATCGAGAACGCGCTCGCGGAGGCGGACAGGAAGACAACTGTAGTCCAGCTGCTGGAACGATCAGCGGACAAGGTGACCGAGGTCACGAAGACGGAAGGCGAGGAGAGCCTCCCGGAAAAACCCCGCAGCACGTGGGTGGCCGACTGCCGTCGGCGATCGAAGCCGAAGATCGCCCCGGTCGACGTGAGCGCTGCCCAGGACCGGCGCGAGAGCGACGACCGCTACCCGGTCGCCCCGATCTCGGAGGCACAGCGCACGCTCCTGAGCGGAGCGATCGTGGACAAGCGGAAGGGCCGGAACCAGAACACGGTGTTCCTGCGCGCGCCAGTGCGTCGGGAACTCACGAGACCCGGCGGGAAAACGCCGGCCAGCTACGGCCTGCTCGGATGCATCCTCGAAAACAATGAGCGCGGCCGGTCGATCCGCATGCGGATCCTGCGGAACAGCGGCCTCAAGACGGAGTCTGAGCGGCACATGGACGTGCTCTACTCGACGGTCGAGCGAGCCGCCGGAAAGCTCAAGGCCGACGACCTTGAGGAGCAGCTCGCGGCACTCCTGAAGATGGACCGCACGACGGCGGCGAAGGGCGAGCAGGGAAACGCGTGCATGGTAGCGGCGCTGGTGCTGACGGTGGCGGTGCTGGTCCAGACCCGGCTGGAGGCCGGGAAGGGGCTCCACACCATCGACCTCGAGCCGCTGGCTGAGATCGGCACGAGCCCCAGGCCGGCCGAAAGCCTTGAACGGGCGTTCAATCGAATCCTGCAACGCGACTACGCGCCGGTCTTCACCATTGCCCGGGACATCCTCTGCGACGTGACCCAGGGCGGGCTCAAGACGGCGATGCTCGACGCCGCCATCGCCGGGATCATCGAGCAGTCGCGGGACGCCGCCGAGCAGTACGCGACGGCCGGCGCGGACTACGCGGGGGAGCTCTTCAACCGCATCATGCACGACCGGGCGTCGGACGGCGCGTACTTCACGCGGCCGGAGGCGGGCGCGCTGCTAGCGGGACTCGCGCTCCACGCTACCGACGAGACGGATTTCACGAACGGGAAGATCGTCGACCGCCTGCGGATACTCGACCCTGCGTGCGGCAGCGGGACACTGCTGCAGGCGTGGCTCACGGCCGTCAAGAGGAGGGCGCGCGCCGACGGCGCCTCGGAGGCGGCGCTGAGCCTCATGCACCGCCGGATCGTCGAAGACGCCCTGACCGGACTCGACGTGAACCCTGTCTCGATCCAACTCGCGGGCGCGATGCTGATGATCGGTGACACGCGGGTGCAGTACGCACGGATGGGGCTCCAGACGATGCCCTACGGCCCCCAGAGGGACCGAAGAACGGCCGCGGCAGGGTCGCTGGAGTTGCTGCGGCAGCCCGCTGTGCTGGCGCACCAAGGGGGAAAGACGGACGCGGGCCAGGGTGACTTCTTGGACGACGAGTTGGACAGCTTCGCCCCCCGCGACGCGACGGAGCGGGCGCTCAAGGCCCGCGTGGTTCTGACGAACCCGCCGTTCGTGACGCGCGAGAAGCTCGGCGCGAAGTTCGGGATCGAGCTCCAGCGCGCGATCCGGGAGCGAATCGACAAGTCGCAAGAGGAGCTGGAGAACAAGCTGCCGGAGTACGCCGGGTTCAGCCAGAAAACTACGACCGGACCGCTCTATCTCGCTCTCGGGCTGCTTGCGATGGAGCCCGGGAGCGGCGTCCTCGGGACGGTGATCCCGACCGTCGGCCTGCTGGTGCCCTCAGGACTGGCGGAACGCAGGAAGCTCGCGAGCGAGCTCCATATCCGGTACGTCGTGACCTGCCACGAACCTGGCGAGGAGAACCTGAGTCAGAGCTTCAGAGCGGACCCGGTCAACGAGAGCCTCGTGGTCGGAACGAGGATGGGCCGCAACGACGGCCTAGCGACTACCTTCGTAAGCCTGGACCGCTTCCCCCGAAGCGTCATGGAAGCGCACGCACTCGCGGATGCCATCGCCGGAGGCGGAGATATCGACGGGCAGAGGTGCGAAGTCTCGAACGAGCGGATGCGCAGCGGCGACTGGAGCGCGGTCGGCTGGAGGAACCTGAAGCTCGACGAGGCGGCGCTGCTGATCGACCGGCACCCGATGCTGAAGCGGATGTGCGACATCCCCAGCGTGACGATGCGGGCGCCGGGAGACGGCGCGTTTACGCCGTGTCCCGAACGAGGATGTGGACATCCTCGTTTACCAGAGCAAAGCGGAGTACGCGCATCTGACGATAGCCACGACGCCGGATACGGCCGCCAAGATCAAGAAGATCCCCGCCAGCGTCACGGGAACCGAACGCATCGCGACCGCGGAGAAAGCGCACGCGCGGTGGTCGAATGTCCGCGGCCGGCTCTTGGTGAGCGCGGGGCAGCGCATCAACACCGGAAGGCTGGCCGCGGTCGTCGACACCACCGCCGACGGGGGATTGGGTACGAACTGGAAGCCGATACAGGGAATCGACGACAGCACCGCCATAGCTTGGGCGGTCTGGCTGAACAGCACCCTCGGCCGCATCGCCATGCTGAGGAACCGCGGCAAAACACTGGCGTTCCCGGTGTACCGGCCATCCGGTATGACGACGACACGTTGCCCTGATCCCGGTGAAACAGAAGCGATCGCACTGCTCAATGCGGCGTACGAGCTGACGAAGAACGAGGAAACGCCGCAGTACAGGGACGGCCGGTGCGCGGTCCGGGACACGTGGGACGAGGCCGTGGCCCAAGTTCTCGGCATCGACGTCGAGACGATCTTCGAGTACGCGGAGCTACTCGCGAGCGAGCCGGCAGTTTCCCACATGAGCTGGAGGAAAATGATCACCGAGCCGAACGGAAAGGAGCACAGCTGAGTCGAAACGGGCGTTTACAGCTGCAAGCCGCGAGGGCTCTGCGCTGGTTTCGCTCGCCGGTGACCGCGGTTGGCTGGTTGCTGAGGCTCTCCGCGGCAACGCGTTGCGGTTCTCGTTGGACCGGGCTCCGGCCGGCCCCCGGCGTGCCCGGCGAACCCTGCCGTTGCTCCACCCATCGCTCCCCCCCCAACGGCTCGGCGTGCGCCGTACCCCCCCACCCCCGAATCTCGTCCGGATGAGCGGCGTGACCGTCCGCCCCCCCTTGCGCGCATTTTCGCGAAATTCGATTTTGGTTTTTTCGGACGACCCCCTATGAACATTGACGAAAAGTGCTCCACCCCGGCCACGCCGATCCAGATCTGGCCCGAAACGACGCTGATTTCGCGCAAAACGATCCCCAAGCGGACCCTCCGCCGCTGGCGCGCCGAGGCCCGCGCGCGGTGGCCGATGTATCTGGCCGACGTCGCCTACCGGATCGAACGCCTCCCGCAACCCAAACGCCGCCACGGACGGACCTGGGCCGAGGTCGCCCGCGATAACTTCCTCGCCAGCTTCCCCGCCGGCACCGGCATCCCGCCGTGGGCGGGTGAAGCCTACCGACCCGAACACCGCCCGAAGGTCATCCAGCTCGGGGTTGGCGAGAAACAGCTTGGTCGGCATGGATTCGAGGAGCGCCTCGGCCCCAGCCGTCCCGGTCACGTCCACGGCGCTTTGGGTCGCCATGATCAGGTTGCAGGAGGCCCAACCCGCGTTTCTTGGAGCGCGTCTCGGTAGGCCTTCGCATACAGAACAGCAAGCTCCGTCTTGGCGTCTTCATAGTGGTGGGCATCGTAAATGGTGGCCCTGAGCCGACTCTGTTGTCTTCTCCACAAGCGGTCAGCTCTTCGAACAAAATGTCGGAACCGTGAACCTGCGCGTTCAAGATCGCCAGAGAGCTGCTCAAGCTGTTCCAGGGCCTTGCGCATACTAGAGATAGTCTCCTGCGTGGTGCGGACTCTCTTCAGCAATTCACGATCGTGGGACCTCCCTTGTTCCCGTGAGGCCCTTCAACTGCATGCCGACGGTACGAACCCCGGAAGCGCCTTGCCGCCGCTCGCCATCACGCGACCCAAGATGTTGCCTTCCCCTTTGGGAGATGGGGTCGGCCACTCCAATCACGATCGATTTCGGGGCTATCTTTCCGTTCACTTGCGTTCCGGCCTACAGTTTCCCTGTCTACGCTTCGCAACGGCCGTTACCGGACGCCACGCAAGACTCGGTACGCGGCTGCTGGCTAGGCTTTGCCGCGGTTGCCATTTCAGGCGCCTGTGCCTCACGAGCTTTCAAGGCGCAACCCCCACACCACCGGACGTGCGGGTTCTTCCGCATCCGGCTCCTCGATAGATGGCTTCGCTACGCGCATGCGTCTTCGCAAACGGGCAATGTGAGATCTATGAAGACCGCCCGATCGACGGTCGTCTGTTCCCCGTCGACATCCGTGAGGAACGTGACGGCACGCTCGTCTGGATCGTCTACACGCGGCTCTGCCCTGCCGGCTTGGAAGTGTTGCAACTTTGAAAGTGGTGACGGAAGCCGTTTCGGTATCGAGGTCTCATGCCGCCACCTCGAACAGCCTGTTGATGAACTGAATCTGGCGCCACACATCCGAGCCGCTCACCCACCTCGCCTGCCCCTTCCGAATCATGTGCATCGCCTCGTAGCCTTGGATTGTCCGCCGCGCCGCGTGAAACTCGCGAAACCCCTGTTTGGCCTTTACCCGTCGTTTGATCGCTCGATGGTCCTGCTCCAGGATATTGTTCACGTATTGGACCGGCCGATGGCGGCAGCGGCCGCGCAGGGTGCCGTCCTCTTTCACGGCTGGAATCGCCGCGCCGTAGAGGCGGGCCTGATCGGTGTTGATGACGCGGGGCTGCGGATGCGATGGATCGCTGAGCGCCTGGCGAAACAACCGTTTGGCCGCCGCAGCATCGCGGAGCGCTGACAGGAGGAAGTCGATGGTGGCGCCTTCGATGCCCCGTTTTTCTCATCGACGATCCGTAGTGGTCGACCGGTTCACTCGCAGTCGCGCGTGGGAGGAGACCGATTATTATCAGCGTCTATTACGTCACGTTGCTGAGGGTGCCAACAGCGAGCGGCTGCTCATGGAAGAGCTCAACTACAACCTGCTGGTCCGGTGGTTCGTCGGGCTGAATATGGATGACCCGGTCTGGCATCCCACGACGTTTACCAAGAATCGCGACCGGCTGCTGTCGGGCGATGTCGCCGCCGCGTTCTTTGATGCGGTCCAGGCCCACGCCCGGGCGGCCGGGCTGCTCTCGGACGAACACTTCACCGTGGATGGGACGCAGTTGGAAGCATGGGCCAGCCTGAAAAGCTTGCGGTGCGTGGACGCAGCGGAGAGCGACCCGCCCGAGGACCCGGGCAATCCCACGGTCAACTTCCACGGGGAGCGGCGGCGCAATGACACCCATCAGTCGACGACCGATCCCGAGGCGATGTTGCATCGGAAGGGCAAAGGCAAGGAAGCCAAGCTGGCGTATCTCGGCCACGTGCTGCTGGACAATCGACAGGGGCTTGTCGCCAACGTCTGCGCGACCCACGCGACGGGGACCGCCGAACGCGACGCGGCGGTGCTGTTGCTGGAGGCCAGCGCCTCCCCGGGCAGCACGGTCGGGGCGGACAAGGGCTACGATGTGGCGCGCTTCGTTGCCGACGTGCGCGTCCAGGACGTCACGCCCCACGTGGCGCAGAAGGTCCGCGGGAGTGCGATCGACGGTCGGACCACGCGGCATGCGGGCTATCACGTGAGTCAGCGGAAACGAAAACTCGTGGAACAGGTCTTCGGCTGGATGAAGACCGTCGGCGGCCTGCGCAAGCTCCGGCATCGCGGCATCGCCCTGGTGGATTGGCAGCTCACCTTCGCCGCCACCGCCTATAACTTGGTCCGGTTGCGGCATCTGGAGGCGAGGTGTCCCTGATCGCCGGCCGCGGGTGTCGCTGGCCCCCTCGTCGGGACAGCGTGTCCCCGTGCGCACCGTTGTCGGGGGGGCGTGACACGCATGATGGCCATGAAAACAGCCCGATCCTCGTGTTCTTCAGCAACCTGCTAGAGAGATTTCTCACATTCCTCCGACGGAGGGTGTATCGAGATTTATTCGGTCGGGTAATCCTGTGTCTGAAATCGCAAGGAAGAAAATAGAAAAATCTAAGAACTACCGGACGGACTATCCAATCGAGCTTCTTTTCTACACAGACGGTCGAGTCGTGCAGCCGCCAGACATGAGTATTCTTTCAATTCAAGATTCATTCAGTAGTGACGGAGGTCGGTTTCGCAGAGTGTGGTTCATGGGGGAACCTAAAGAAACTTGTGAATGTGTTATTGATGAGACATAGGGTTCTGCGGCTCTCGTGGCCGCTGCTCTACCACCACACGGTCACAGGGGCGCCCGTACTCTTGCCCTCACCGCCGCCAGACCGTCCCCAACGAAGTCAGCTATCTGGTGGTGAAGGTCATCCCCGAATAGCACGAAGAGACCATCGGAACAGCTACTGCGAGGGCGGTCTGGTTGGGGACGGCAACAAACGCGCGAGGTTCTCGGCCTCCTCGAGCTGCTCGGCGGTCATTCGTTCGCCAACGGCGTCTCTCGCTATTTGGTACCGTTCGAGAGCCTCATCTGACGCACCTTCGATGGCATAGATAATCCACGCGTAGGCCGTCACCAAGTCCTGCGGCACGCCTCTGCCCTGTGCATACATCGCCCCAAGGTTGAACTGCGCGTCCGAGCCGCCTTGCTCAGCCGAGAGCCGGTACCAGCGCACGGCCTCGGCGTCGTTCTGGGGCACGCCCAGTCCCTGGCTGTACATCAGTCCAAGATTGTTCTGCGCGGCAGGGTGCCCTTGTCCCCCCGCGAGCCGGTACCACGCGACAGCCTGAGCAGGATCACCGAGTCCCTCTGCGAAGACGGCGCCGAGATTGAACTGCGCGTGCACATGACCCTGCTGCGCGGCCAGACGGTACCAGTGGATCGCCCGGTCGCTGTCTCGAGCGACGCCGCGACCCTCGTCGTGCATCCCCCCCAGGTGGAACTGGGCGGCGGTATGCCCTTGTTCCCCAGCTTGGCCATAGAGCCGAGCAGCTTCGGCAAGATCTTGAGCGACACCCTCGCCATTGTCGTATCGAAGTCCCAGGTTGAACTGCGCGGCCGCCTCGCCCTGGTCGGCCGCCAAACGGAACCAGCGAACGGCCTCGGCCTGGTCCTGCTCGACGCCCAGACCCTCGCTATGCAGGAATCCGAGATCGTTCTGGGCACCCGCATCGCCGCGGTCGGCTGCGACCCTGAGCCACCGCACGGCTTCCTCAGGATCTCGCCTCACGCCGGTTCCACTGAGATACAGCTCGGCGAGGTTGCGCATGGCCTGGACGCTCCCCCCCTCAGCCTCCCGGCGGAAGGCCTCAGCCTCCTCGCTCTCGGCCATCACCAGGGTCCGATCCGTGAACTGCTGCAAGGTCACCGGCCCGATGTCGTAGTCACGAACTTGCATCGAGAGCTCAGCATCGCCCGTCCCGGCGGGGACCTCATAGAAGATGCGGTAACGCGTCGACACCTGAGCGGCATGGTCGTTCAGCTGCTCCGCCAGCTCGGTGAGTGTCCTGGTCAGCCCCGTGGCGGCGTTGATCGACACAAAGCGACCGCGAGTATTGTCCGAGACGTTCTTCGCGACCTGGAAGACTGTTTCTTCCGTCTGCGACCGGTCGGAGACAGGCCCTTCGGGGAAGGCACCCTGAGCCCCTCCCCCGGCCAGGGGATCCGCAAAAACGCCGGGCACTGCCAGAGGCTGCGGCCGGGCGAGTGAAGCGCCCGTTTGATTCGTGGCCTGCACGGTGCCTTCGCCCATAAGCACGACCGCGTGCACGGTCGCCTGCCGCCTGACCAAGTCGTTGACCAAGTCGCTGTACTGCCCCGGGTTGATGAAACTGCTGCCGTCGGCGCCGTTCGCAACGACCAGCACAAAGATGGGCCATGGATCTCGACCCTCGAAATCGCGCTCCCAGGTTTCGAAACGCTCTGATGTTTCGCGCAAACCGTCTATCATTCGCGGAACACCGCCCTCTGAAAAAACGCCGTTGGCTGCGTCGACCAGCGTGTCCCGATCGGTCGTGAAGTCCTGACGCAGCTGGAGGCTGGGAGCGAGCGTGACAAGGCCGACTTCAAAGTGGGGGGCCAGCGCGCGCAGAAAACGCTGGAGCCCTTCTCGCAGCGGCCCCTCCGCATTCAGCTGCCGGATCTTTTCTCCGGTGTCGACCAGTACGGCAATGCGAGGCGGGGCGTCGTCGAGCTCGACGGAGGCCAGCGTCAGCCGGACGCCATCCAGGCTGAGCTCGAAGTCGTCGGCCGAGAGATCGAGCACCGGCTCACCGGCCTGGTCGGCCACGGCCAGGTAGACCCGGCCCTGGCGCTGCGCGGTGGCCGGGCTCGACACCAACATCAAGGCGGCGCATATCAGCACAACCGAGGAACAGAGTTCTGTGAATCGCAGCAACGGCTGACCTCCTAGACCTTCCTTGTCTACTGAGTATTGTCGCCTACTCCGGAAGTGTGACCGCCGGCAAAAGCCCATCCCATGATTATGTTAGTCCTCTTATCGCACGTACCCAAGCGATCTCAGCGTATCGATGTCCTCTCGCTCCAGGTCGCGCGATTCGGGCGAGGCTCCAAGGCGAGGTCGCCGTTGTGCGGGCCAGCATGCCCCTCCATTCTGAGCTCGACGCGTTTCTGTCGCGCTGAGACACTCAGACCGTCGGCTAGTTACCTTGCTCTGTCTTCTGAAACGCACCGAGCGCGAGCGCAAGGAGCCCAAGACTGAGCAGGACGAGGTGGACTTCCGTTGAAAACACCCCGAAAACAGCCGCGCCGAAGCTGAGACTGCCCATCGCCACGGCGGTCGACCTAAGAATCAAGTTTAGCATCCAATTGACGGGCGTTGTGGTCCCCCGTAACCAACGGAGGCGCGCTTCGCGGCGTATCAGATATGCGACGAGAAGCCCACCAGCGAGCACCAACAGGATCACGGTCGTGGTCATGGAACTTTCCCCCTCTTGAGAAAACATCTACATGACGACTCCAGTCTTGGCATCGACGAGCTCGCACCCCAGCGAGGCGGCGCGCCTCCGGAGGCCGCGCAGGATCCGCGATCGCTGCTGTTGGTCGTAGTCGGCGGCCGTGCGCTCCCGGTAGGGGAGGCGGTCCCGGAGCATGCGATACACCAGGATGGCGAGCTTGCGGGCCGTCGCCGTGATCGCCTTGGCCTTGCCGGCGCGGGCGGCGAGCCGCCGGTAGAACGCGCCGAGCGCGTGATCGCTGCGCCCGAGACTCATGGCGGCCAGGCGGAGGGTCTTTGCCGCCCGATTGGCCGACGGTGGCGTGCGGGAGCTGAGGAGCTTGCCCCCGGAGATCTGGTTCCGGGGCGCGACCGTGAGCCACGAGGTGAAGTGCTTCTCCGTCGCCCAGCGACGCATATCGACGCCGATCTCGGACACGAGTTTGAGCGCCCCATACGGCCCCGCCTCCAGCGCTCGAACAGGTCGGAGCGGTGCGCACCATCGACCGCCACCTGCGCGTTGTAGCACTGCTGGAACCCGTCGTTGCTCGTCTTCATGATCCCGCTCTCCGGGTCCGTGAAGTTGCTCTGCGCCTTCGCGTCCGGCTCGCCATACGACCGCGTGTAGGGCTGCCCGCCCTTCGGGTTCCGGTCTTGGTCCGGCTGCCGACCGCGGGCGTCGTCCGCTGCCCGCTGCTGCGCCTCCAACCGCGACTTCGCCGCCCGGATCGCCGCCAGACGGTCTTCCCGGCGGCCCAGCCTTCCGGCATGCACCCGCAGCCGGGCCCTGGGCGTGCCCGTGTTCGGCGACGTTGGCCCGCCCGTTGCCGCGTGTGCCACGATCGCTGGCCGGTTCGTACACCTGTGGCCTGTGCGCGAGCCGCGGCACACAGGCGGGCGGTGTCCGGCCACTGCCGCCCCCGGCCACGCGCCGGTGCCGGGGGGCCGTGCCCGCTTACGCGGTGCCGCGTCGTACGAGGCGGAGGGGTGATGCGGGGCGCGGGGCGGCGGGTCCGGCCGCGTGGGACCGCCGACGGGCTGGTACCGCCTGCGCCTGCTGCGCCAGATAGGCGACCAGCTGGTCTCCGGCGTCGAGCAGTTCCTGCTCATTAATAATGTTGTAACGGTCGAAGATGGCGCGACTCTTGTGGCCGGTCAGGAGCATGGCGACCCGCTCGGGGACGTTCGCGCGGATCAGGTTGCGGGCGGCGGTGCGCCGGCAATCGTGGAGGAAGCGGGTCGGCACCCCAGCGGCCTGGCAGGCGGTGCGCCATGCGGTGCGCCAGCGCCGGACGGGAATGCCGTCGCGGTGGAAGACCAGCGGGCTGTCGGGGTCGCGGTGCGCCCGCCGTCGCGCCAGGGCCTCGGCGATGGGTTGTGAGATCGGGAGCATCCGCCCCACCAGCGTCTTCGAGCGAGCCGGCGAGAGCCGGATGACGCCACCGGCCATGTCAATCTCCTCCCAGGTGAGGCCGAGGATTTCGTTCTTGCGCCAGCCGGAGTAGTAGGCGAGATCGAGGACATCCTGCCACGGGGCGGGCAGGTGGGCGCGGACGGCGAGATATTCGGGGTGCTCGAAGAAGCCCTGGCGGGGGGGATTCTCGCGGAGGCGGTCGGGGAAGCCAGGCACGGTGTCGAGCCAGCCCCAGTGGACGGCGAGCGTGCCCATGCGGTGGAGGGCCGAGGTCTCCCGGTTGATGGTGCCGGTGGCCGCCCCGGCGGCGCGCCGGGCCAGTTGGTACTGGCGGATCTGGTGCGTGGTGAGCGCGGCGGCCCGCGCGGCGCGGCCGAAGAACGCGGTGAGATGGGCGACCCGGCCACGGGCGGTGCTGTGGGACCGGAACTGCCGCACCTGGTAGTCCTGGAGGTAGGCGTCGCTGAGATCTCCCAGGGTCGGCCCCTGGGGGGCCGAACGTGCGCGCGGGCGGCGCCGTTGCGCGTGCGTCACCGGGGGTGGTGGTCGAGACGGTCTCGTGCGGGGTCATGGACTCGGTTCCTCCTCGTGGTGGGCGACCGCGGGCAGGCGGCGTCCGTCCACATTCGCTCTGGGGGGCGCGACAGGCAAGGGGAATGTGCGGAGGCGAAGGAACGGCGAGAGCAAATTCTCGGCCTACGCAGCTCTGGACGACCTGAATCACCTGCAGATGGCTCGCGTGGTCGCCATACGACATGTTGAGCCGCGCGATGTGCATGCCGGCGGCGGCGAGCTGTTCGATCTGTGCTGGCGTTGAGTTGGCCGGACCCAGCGTGCACACGATCTTGGTCAACTCGGCCATTCCGGTCGCCGGATCATCCTGATGCCGCACAATACGGCATGAGCAAGCGCATCGGCATCCTGACCGGCGGCGGAGACGTGCCGGGCCTGAACGCGGTCATCAAAAGCGTGGTCTATCGCGCCACGGAGAACCAGCGTGAGGTGATCGGCATTCGCAAGGGATGGGAAGGGCTCACGCACTGCAACCTGGACGACCCGGCAAGCCAAGCCAGGTACATCTGGCCCCTGGACCGAGCCAACACCCGAACGATCGATCGCTCCGGCGGCACGGTGCTGCACACCAGCCGCATCAGTCCGTCGCGCATCCGCCGACTCCCGGAGTTTATGCGCACGGACGGCGTTCCGCGAACCGGCGAAGGGTTCGACTTGACCCAGCACGCCGTGAGCAACCTGGACCGGTTGGGCATCGACTATCTGATCGCGATCGGCGGCGACGGTACGCTGGCGACGACGCCGAGTGTCGAGAAGCTGGGCGTGAAGGTGATCGGCATTCCCAAGACGATGGACAACGACGTGCGCAACACGGAGTACTGCATCGGATTTTCGACAGCGATCACGCGCGCGACAGATTCCATTCAACGGCAGCGGACAACGGTGGGTTCACATGAACGCTATGGTGTGTTCCGGATCTTCGGGCGTGAATCAGGATTTACGGCACTGTATGCCGCGTACACGTCGATTCGATGCTGCATTCCGGAGTACGACGTGTCGCTCGACCGTCTGCTTGAACTGCTCGCTGAGGAGAAGCGCAACACGCCCAGCAACTACGCGCTCGTGGTGTTGTCGGAAGGCGCGAAGTGGCAGGGGTACGTACCGGCGTTCGAGCGATATGACGCGTCGGGCCACGTGCGGCCACCCAGCATTGCCGAAGCGCTCAAGACTGAGATCGCCGAGCGTCTGGGCGAGGAGAGCATGGCCAGCGACCTCACCTACGAGCTGCGAAGCGGCGAGCCAGACTTCGTGGACAAGCTGGTGGCGACGACGTTCGGCAACATCGCCACCGACGCGATCCTGGCCGGCAAGCACGGGCTCATGACGGCGGTGGTCGGTGGCAACTACACGTTGGCGTCGCTTCCCGACCCGACGCTGGGTCCGCGCACGGTCGATCTCGACTCGCTATACAACGTGCCGCGCTACCGGCCCAAGGATGCCGACAGGCTGGGGTTGCCGATCTTCCTGACCAGCGTGGAGGGCTGACGGCCCGAGCACCCGGCCGGAGGCTCGCGCGTGCTGCGAGGGTGCGCTCGGCCGCCGCCTTCTTTCCGGGCATGGTTGCACGAATCGTCACGGGCCCGCACGATGCCAACCGACAGGATCCTCACCTGCCGATACGATATGACAACTGGTCGGCCGAACTCGGTCATCCGATTCAAAATCTCACAGCCGAGGACAACCTCACTCCCCTGCCCCGCTGGACTCCGGGCGCGAAGGCCATCGCCAATGATGGACGTGTCGCGGAAGCACGTGTTCTCCACCCGGCCCTGACGATGGTGACCCTGACGCCTTCTTCCAGCGGCGCCGTCCGAGCGTCTTCACCAACGTGATCGTCCGATCCCGCGTGGGTGACCGCAGGCCGTGCCCAGAGACGTTCGCTGTCCCGAACATGCGGCCGAACTGGTCAGCAACGAAACGACCTCGACGCCCGCCGCGGCCGCGAGTGTGGAGGTATCGACACCAACGGGTCGGCGTGCGCCGTCCCCCCCCACCCCCGAATCTCGTCCAGCTGCGCGGCCTGACCGTCCGCCCACCTTTACGCGCAGTTTCGCAAAATTCGATTTTCTAATTTTAGGACGACCCCCTATGAACATTGACGAAAAGCCCGAGATCCCGGCCATGTCGATCCGGATCTGGCTGGAAACGACGGTCATTTCGCGCAAAACGATCCCCGAGCGGACCCTCCGCCGCAGCCGCGCCGCAGCCCGCGCGAAGTGGCCGGTGTATCTGCCCGACGTCACCTACCGGATCGAACGGCTCCCGCAGCCGCGCCGCGCCTACGGGCGGACCTGGACACAGCTCGCCCGCGACAACTTTCTCGCCAGTTTCCCCCCCGGCATTCCGCCCTGGGCCTGTGAAGCCCTGAAACCCGCGCACCGCCCGCGCACCGCGACGCTCGAGGAACTCCTCGCGACCTATACGGAGGACGAACGTGCTACCTAACTACACCTAAGATCGGCGACCTCTCGGCCCTCAAGGCCACGGCCACGATCCTCACCATGGCCTCGGAGCTGCACAGCGCCACCGCCCGCGCCGCCGAGATCGCCATCAAGACCAAGAACGCGCGGATCATCCGGCAGCTCGACCACCTCTTGAAGACGATGACGCGGGAGCTTAACGAGATCCCGGCTCCGCCACCTCCGCCACCCGAGCTGGTCGAATCATGAGCGGCAAGACGGGGACGCCGATCGCCCTCGATGCGGTCGTCCCGGGCGGCATCTGGCCCATCGACCACGATCCCGGGTACGACGAGACCTGCAGCCGATGCCGCCGTGCGATCCCGGAGGACGAGGTCCCACTGCTGCTCTGGCTCCCGCCCGACCAGACCCGGATGCTCGCCTACTGTGAGCGCTGCCTCGCTGCCATCGGGATCGGATGAGCGGCCGCCAGCACAAAAAGAAACGCGCCCGCGAGCGGGCAGGCTACGTGCGCCGCTTCCTGACGAGCTACCTCGCCGTGCTCCGCCAGATCCTCAAGCGCGCCTGGCCCGACTATGAGCGCCGCCATCCGGGCACGCCGGGTCCCGGCCACACTTGCGCGTTCAACCCGAGCACCGACAGCTGGCCAGGATTCGAAAAGGCCGCGCTCGGTCTCATGGACGCGATCCGGGAGGACAAACCGTTCTACTGCCACGAGCGCCTCCCCACGAGACCCAACGGTGACTGGTATTGGGACCCGACGCTCCCGCCGCCGGCCCGCTGCCGTGGCTGGGAAGCGATCGCCGCGCACCCCGAGACCAAGGGCGCCGCGTTCACTGCCATCAAGGGACTGGGTCCCGTCCCTACCAGATCCAGGCGCCGGGAACTGCCGCGATGAAACACAACCCGAACAAGGGCACGCCCCGCGGCCGCAAGGCGATCCGTGCCTCGCTGGTGACCGCCGGCCGCTCGATCGTCGTCGACCGGGTGGACATCGTCACGAGAGGCCAGCTCCGCCATCGTCACCTCTTCCCGGAGCGCCTCCCGCGCTACTGTTGCCTTCAGCTCAACCGGATAGCTCCGTCTCTTTCGTGGCATTCCAGATTCCTCCTGTCGGATCTGGACTCCACCTTAACAACCTGTCTGAAAATCGGGGTCCACCTCTGTCGTCCACAGTGAGCTATCAGAAGCGGTTCGCAGTGATGATCAGTGACGTTCGATGACCGGCGAAAAACGCCTCGCGGTCGATGACCACGTGATCATCCTCCACCATCACGCCCGGACCAGTCGCAGCAGAAGTCAGTTCGCACGCCGCAATCACGCTACCAGGCCCGTTGGGCAGCACGGTCTCGATTGCCTCACCGGGTGTGACCGTCACGTGCTTTCGTCCGGCTGCTGAAATCATCATTCCTCGGCGGAGAGCAAGCGTGTGCTCGAGGAGCCGTGGATCGGAGACCGGCCGGCCTCCTTCGAGACCAAGCGATGTGCGCGTGGCAACTGACAAGTCGATCAATCCGTCCGGTCGTACTCGCCCACGAAGGTCAGCCGCAACCCTCAAGGTCACCTCACAGGTGGTCCCCGTGATTGGCCAGGAAAAAGGGACGAAGTCAGCCGATGCCAGCTTGCCGTGTCGGGCGGTGGTCTTCGCGACTCTCGTCGTACGCGCGCCGCTTGCATCCTCGTGCACAGCCCAGATCTCGTACGCGAGCGGTTCGTTGGCGAGATCTCGGTCGTCGACCGGCGAGGCCTCCACCTCAACCGTCATTGACACAATGTCAGGGCGGCCCGTCGGGCAGGTGCCAGGAGTCGCGGCGACGTAGTCAAGCACATGCCGGTCGTCCTCCGTAAGCGTGATTTGCCGCTCATCGCCCGCAATCATCTGGGTGACGCCGTCCGCGTCTCGGCGGTGGCGGCGCCAGTCGAGTTCGAAGGCAACGGCGTCGGTCACGGTGGACACGAGGCGGATATCAAACGTCCACAGGTAGCCGTCAGTGGACATCGTCTCGAACAGTGGCGACCCAGGTGTTGGGAACTCGCCGAAGTGGGTGTGCCACGTGCAGAGCGTGTCAGCAGACCATAGCCAGACGCTATTGGACTCTCCGGGGTCAAAAAACACCCCTATGCTCGTCATCCTGCGGGCGGCGCCCTCCCGCCAGGTGACCATACCGTTGATCATGACCCGGGCACGCGTGGACTCGGCTTGGGACGTGGCGACCTGCGCGAGCCCGTCAGGCACGAGCCAGAAACTGAGCGTGAGGACAAGCATGAATCGACGAAATGGAGACATCTGAGCTACCTCGGAAGAGAGATCGACTCGGTGGACTGCCAGTCCACGCCGGGCTCAAATTCGACAATCCGTACGGGTACCGGTGGGCCGTCAACGGGTGGTTCCACGAACGTCGAACCAGCCCATAGACCCACGGCGGCCGAAAACACGAGCCCGGCAGCGAATCGCCAATTGATCCAGTGGCCGACACGGGGCCCTCGTTGAATTAGCAGCGGCCTTACGCGCCCATAGAACGCCTCACTCGGGTGGGCATCGCTCTGGGTGGCGGCCCGGAGGCGCAGGAAATCGATGGCCGCGTGCTGACCGCTAGGAGTGTCAAGCAAACCGAGAATCGCGGCCGTGCGCACCTCTTCGCCGTCAAAAAACGCCGACAACAGGTCTTGCTCGTTCATGGGTCACCTTTATACGAAATGTACGGAGAAGGGTTGCAACGCTGCCCGTAGTGCGGCGCGCATACGGCAGATGCGGGACCGGACCGCCGCAGGGGTCAGATTACAGACCGTGGCGATCTCCGCGTAGCTGAGCCCGGCGATTTCCCGAAGAAAGAAGACCTCGCGATCGATCTCGCCGAGTTGATCGAGTGCTTGGTCGATCGCCACAGATAGTTGTTGCACGGGCGGTGTGGCCGCGTCACGGTCGGTTAGTTCAGCCACGGCACCGCGACGGCCGGTGGTTCGCTGGTGATCGAGCAGCAGACGCCGCGCGATTTCGAACAACCATGCCCGATCCCGATTCCTCGGTTCGTAGTTCCCCAGGCCGCGTACAGCCCTGACGAACACGTCCTGCGTCAGATCCTCGGCAACGTCTCGCCGGCGTGTCATTCGCCAGAAGTAGCGGAAGATGACGAGATGGTGCCGCTCAAACAGCACTGCGCCTGGATGCTCGCTCCCCACCTGTCTCCTCACCGCGCTACCTCTTATAACGCCGGGAGGGGCGAAAGCTCTCATGATGGGACTGTCGGCCGAGCCGGCCGGCCAGCTCGGCGGGATGAGCGTCTCCGGGGCCGGTGGTCGGTATATCCCAAGCTGCTCTGCGCGCGGACGGCGTTGTAGTGGCGCCGCCAGTCTTCGATCAGGACCTGGGCCTCCTGCAGGGTGTAGCAGATCTCTCCATCGAGGAGTTCGTCGCGCAGCCGCGCGTTGAAGCTCTCGATGTGGCCGTTCTCCCACGGCGAACCGGGCTCGATGAAGGCCGTCTGGGTCCCGACTGCGGCGATCCATTGCTGGACGGCCTCGGCCACGAACGCCGGCCCGTTGTCAGACCGGATGTACGCCGGGATACCGCGCAGGATGAACAGGTCGGTCAGCACGTCGATGACATCGGTCAACGAGAGCTGCCGCCGAACCAGGATCGCCAGACGCTCGCGGGGTCCATTCCGGGGACATGGGTACCGCTACGCCGGCCAACCGGTGCGCTGAATCTCGGCTCAGACTCCTCAAGATACTTCCGTACGGTGTTGCGGCTGACGCCGAGCTCCAGCGCGACAGACCGACGGCTACGACCCTGCTTCAGAACGGCGTGGCAACCACCAGGCCCTGCATAACCAATTGAAAACATGGGTGAAGTCGAGACAAAAACGCCCTTAGCTAGGACAGCCCCATAAAGATTGACTCGCCCGCCCGCCTGAGCTAGCCTTTCCTTGCCAAGCAACTCCACAGATGACTCGACATCGGGTCGCCCGTGGAATAGCACACCCCGTCAAGGGGAAATACACGGGAACCTCAGCACATCTGTGGGTTGTTTGGCAACGGGCCCGGTGACCACTTCCGGTCACGGGCGAAGGAGGTTGCCATGAAGAGAGCCCTCGCGACCGTCTGCCTGCTCGGGATGATCGCGGCGAGCCTGCCAGCCGCAGACACGATTGAGTTTCGGAAGGTCGACTACTTCGAGGCCGTCACCAACCGCGACGGTGAGCCAGACGAGAAAAAGCGCGACGCCCGCATGGAGATCGATCCAGACGCGCAGCTGATCTGGATCGTTCATGAGAAGGACGGCGCGGAGAAGGCCACCTATGCGGAGATTCCCTTCGCGGCCGTGACGAGCATCGTCTACGAGCGGGCGAAGTCCCCGCGGGTGAAGACCGCCATCTTCCTCTCCCCGCTAGCCCTCTTCTCCTCTGGCAAGAAGCACTGGCTCACCATCGAGTATGAAGGTGGCTATGCCTATATGCGGCTCGACAAGAAGAACCAGCGTCAACTTCGGGCCGCGTTAGGGGCCGTGGGATTCGAGGTCGAAACGATCATCGAGGACTGAAGACCGCTAGATCGGCGAACATGCGGCCGAACTGGTCAGAAACGAAACGACCTCGACGCCCGCCGCGGCCGCGAGTGTGGAGGTATCGACACCAACGGTTCGGCGTGCGCCGTACCCCCCACCCCCGAATCTCGTCCGGATGAGCGGCGTGACCGTCCGCCCCCCTTCACGCGCATTTTCGCAGAATTCGATTTCGAAAATTTCGGACGACCCCCCATGAACATTGACGAAAAGGCCGAGATCCCGGACATGGCGATCGCCACGTGGCCCGAAAAACCACTCATTTTGCGCAAAACGATGAGCGCACGCCACCTCCGCCGGCGCCGCGCCGCCGCCCCGCCGCCCCTACGGACGGACCTGGGCACAAGTCGCCCGCGACAACTTCCTCGCCAGCTTCCCGCCGGGGATTCCGCCCTGGGCCTGTGAAGCCCTCAAACCCGAGCACCGCCCGCGCACCATGACGCTCGCGGAGCTGCTCGAGCCCTACACGGAGGACGAACTTGATGCCTACTACTACTGACACCCCCGTCGATGCCCTACTGGCCGCAGCCACGATCTTGATGGGCTGGACGCAGCAGCGTAGAAGTGATTACCTTCAAACCACTGTCCAAGAACCCTGGGGCGGTACATGAGGTACTAACGATGGAGTTGATGGAGTTGATCGCCCGCGCGCCGTGGCGCGAGGCGGTGACGTACCGCGAGACGTGGCCACACGAGTATGTGCTCATCAAGCAGGACAAGCAGCGGGAGCTGCTTGCCGCGATATGCGCCAGAATCGCGAATGGCGAGGGGATCGAGGGGCGATTCTTCAGCCGGACATCCGCATACCTGTTCATCGGCGGGTACAAGTACTGGCCCTACACGCCGTGCGACGAGATCGACCTCGACGCCACCGAGGACGAGGTCGTGCTCAACCGCGCGCCGCTGTACCGGGACCGCCGGGACTTCGTGATTCGGGCGGGCGATACGGGGATAAGAGAAGAGGGTGAGGAGGACGAGCCGATGACGGAGACGCGCGAGCCCGACACGCTGCTGGCCCATCTCGCGGAGAAGCTCTCCCATCGCCACGAGGACATTGCTGTTGAGGCCCTCGGGTACATCTTCCAGTCCAGGGCGGCACGCCGTGTCATGGAGGAGGTGTTGCGAGACGGCGGCGCAGAAGTTGGACCGATCGAACAAGTGCGGACCCAGGTCAGTGAGGGGCAGACGCGTCCAGACCTCGTTGGTGTTGATCAACACAACAAGGAATGCCTGTTCATCGAGGCGAAATTCTGGGCCGGACTCACCGAGCAGCAGCCCACCGCCTATCTCGATCGGCTGCCGCCACACACGGCGCTCTTGTTCGTCGCGCCCGCCTCGAGGATCGAACTGCTCTGGGCTGAGCTGCGCCGCCTGGTCGGAGCCGACGGCCCGCGTCCCGCGTCTGAGACGGCGGCGGTCAGAAGCGTCCCGACGGCCGGCGCGCGGCACCTGATGCTGACCAGCTGGGCGCACCTGCTCGAACGCCTCGATGGCGCCGGCGACTCGCACACCACAATCGCCGTACAGCAACTGCGAGGGCTGACCAAGATGAAGACTGAGGAAGCATTCCACCCGCTCCATCCGGACGAACTCGACCCCAAGGTCCCGCGTCGGTTGCTCAGCCTGCAGCGGCTCGTCGACGACGCCACAAACCGCGCAGTCGATGACACAGCTGGCCCAGTCACGACGACGTCCACTAGTTATGGTCGGTACTTGTCTATTGCCGACGCCGCTGCGTGGTTTGGCATCGAATTCGATTGCTGGGCTTATCCCTCGTATCCCAATACGCCCCTTTGGCTGTGTTTCCAAGAAGAATGGCGTTCAGAGGAATCGCGCCCATTCGGCGAGATTCGCCGTGCGCTTGAGCCACTTAAGCAGAAAGCCTCCAAGGAATGTTTCGAGGAGGACGGGGCGTTGTATGTCCCTATCGAGCTCAAGGTACGAGTCGAGTATGACGCGGTGCTCGAGGCCGTGGTCACACGTCTCCAGGAGGTCTCGGATCTGATCAGCGCGGCCGGGGGCGCGTCGAGCCCAACGGGGTAAGGCGTCGTATCGAGCGTGGATCTACAAAGAGCGGGTGGGCCAGCAATGCGTTTCTCTTATTTGGACAGAAGTCACGAATACCTGGCTGCGTTCGATGAGGCCGCAACGGAAGGTCGGTGAAACCGCTGGCGTAGCCGGTCACGCGGCCACGCATTCCACCCGAAGCTGAGGACTGCAAGGAAGGTGTCCCACAGCCACCGGGCGGCTTCACCAGCGAGCCGAAGGATACGATAGAGGTCGATGCCAAAGGTTCATCTCTAGGAAAATCAACATCTTATTTCTGAGTGTGCCTCGGGTCACGTTGTTCTCGTCGGCGAACATGCGGCCGAACTGGTCAGCAACGAAACGACCTCGACGCCCGCCGCGGCCGCGAGTGTGGAGGTATCGACACCAACGGCTCGGCGTGCGCCGTACCCCCCCCACCCCCGAATCTCGTCCGGATGAGCGGCGTGACCGTCCCCCCTTGCGCGCAGTTTCGCAGAATTTGATTTCGAAAATTTCGGACGACCCCCCTATGAACATTGACGAAAAGGCCGAGATCCCGGACATGGCGATCGCCACGTGGCCCGAAACCACGCTCATTTCGCGCAAAACGATGACCGCGCGCCACCTCCGTCGACGCCGCGCTGCGGCCCGCGAGAAGTGGCCGATGTATATGGCCGACGTGGCCTACCGAATCGAACGGCTCCCGCCGCCCCGCCGCCCCTACGGACGGACCTGGGCACAAGTCGCCCGCGACAACTTCCTCGCCAGCTTCCCCCCGGGGATTCCGCCCTGGGCCTATGAAGCCCTGAAACCCGAATTTCGGCCGCGCACCATGACGCTCGCGGAAATCCTCGAGCCCTACACGGAGGAAGAACTTGCCGCCTACTACTACTGACGAGTCGCTTCGGAGCGCCGAAGCCGAACTTCAGGTCACGCTGGAAACCAATCACGCCGTCTCCAGGCTCTTCAGCGCGATCGCCATGCATAACAAGGCCATCGGGCTCGCCGCCGGGAGCGCCATCGAGAGCAAGGACCTCGCGATGATCCAAAATCTTCGGGGCCTCCTGGTCCTGATGACCGACAGCCTCGATCTCTAGGAAAATCAAAATCTCATTTCTGAGGTGCCTCGGGCCACGTTGTTCTCGTCGGCGAACATGCGACCGAACTGGTCAGAAACGAAACGACCTCGACGCCCACCGCTGCCGCGAGTGTGGAGGTATCGACACCAACGGCTCGGCGTGCGCCGTCCCCCCCACCCCCGAATCTCGTCCAGATGAGCGGCGTGACCGTCCGCCTACTTTTGCGCGCAGTTTCGCAAAATTCTATTTTCGAATTTTCGGACGACCCCTTATGAACATTGACGAAAAAGCTGAGATCCCGGACATGGCGATCACCACGTGGCCCGACACAACGCTCATTTCTCGCAAAACGGTCACCGCGCGCCACCTCCGCCGGCTCCGCGCCGCGGCCCGTCGGCGTCCAGACCCAGGCCCGCAAGGCGTCGCCGTGGGGCGCCAGATCCGCCATCGGGACCCGGATCGTCCCCGGGCGCTCGACCCGCGCCTCGACCGTGGCGATCAGCCGCGCGATCCGGTCTGGGTCGAGCGTGCAGCGATAGACGTCGCGGAGCGTCACCCAACGGGCCGCGGCCATCCGGTGCAGCTCGAGAATCCAGCGCACGAGATTGACGTACGCCTGCCAAAACGGTTCTTTGCCCTTACCGAAGAGCTGGTTAATCAGGGAGATATTGCCAAATGTTGTGTCATGTGCGACCGTTGGTGATTGTCGGCGTCGCCCGGTCGGTCTGATCCGCCGCCGCGGCCGCGAGGTCGTGCATCCGCGCTTGGGGTGGAACGCATTGGCCGGGTGAGGGGCCTAATCATGAAGAAATCCATTCTTGAAATTTACGCTTTAGCGGTCTGTTTTGTGGCTCTGGTATGCTTTGTCATTGCACTGGGGATCGGAGTGTACGACCTGATACAAATCGCCAACCCGGTGTTTACGATCAATGCGTACGAATACGATCGACACCAGTCTAATGAAGCCTTTAGAAGGTTTCCGGGGCTGCATGGAATGGTAGGACCACGCCATCTGGCCTTCGGTTCCGGCGGGACCACTGGCGAAGTTGTTATCGAACCTGGAATTCCTATAGAACCTACGGCACCAGCAGCAAAAGAAGAGGTCACTCGACAGCGGGAAGAGAGCTACCAAGCGGCACTTCGGTCAGAGCGAAGGCGAGGGATGCAGAGTGTTCTACGGGTCGTGATTATCCTGGTGATCGATGTGCTGGTGTTTGTGCCTCATTGGTTCTTGGCCAGGAGAATAAGAGATGCAAGCATGGTCAGCTAACGCACTTGTTCTCGCCATTTACCCAGGGCGCCACGCATACTACGTCAGGCCCTATGCATCCACCCAGGAGCCTTCGCCATGATTGGCACCCTCACAAGGAGCTCATCCAGGAGGACTGCCGCGGATAGAGATGGCACACCGGTCGGACCGGCGCGGGGACACGCCGCCCCGAAGCGTGGCCAGCAGGGCCATACGAACGATTGGCATCCCCCCCCGCGACTTCCATCGTGGCCCGGAACACTGAGCGTTCCACCGAGGGGCCGAAGATACAACTGCAGTCTGATTACTGTGCCGTCTCGACGCGAACGATACACTTGACGGGAGAAGCCCAGATACGCTTCGGCTACCGACAACCTCGATCAGAGATCGTCGATCGTTGCCCCTATCGCCGCGGTCTCTCCATGCGTTAGGCCGTCGTTCCTCCCCTCGAACGCTCCGCCAGTGTGCATCGCAAACTGCGACGCTGCTCGGTTCTGAAACTCTCCCTGCACCGTTCGGCGACGCGCGAACGAGAGAATGCAGGCGGCGCGCGCCCTCGTAATTGAGACGTACAGTAGGCGCGTCGCCTCAAGAAGCTGGGCAGGATAAGGTGTCTGGTGTTGGTTCGGCAGAAGGCCGTGCTCAAGCCCGGGGATAAACACGACGCGCGCGGACAGGCCCTTGGCTCCGTGCATCGTCATAACTCGCACGCGATCCAGCTCCGGTGGCACATCCGCCGGGTCCACGCCCAAGCGCGTCGCCACTGCGCGGAGCACCTCGTTGCGCTGTTGCGCGTTATCGACCCAGATGTAGTCCCGCAACTCTGAAAGTAGCATGCCGTCAGCGAGTGGCGCGGCACACGCGTTCCACGCGGCCGACGCATCTGCGTCAATCGTCGATTCCACAATCGCACGCAGAGCGTGACGCCGCTGGCCGAGCGTATCCATAGGCGCCCAAGTGGCAATGGTGGCGCACGTCTGTCTCGCATCGTTAAGCGCATTCACTGAGCGCGTCGATAGCACTCCGTCCGGCAACTGGTCGTAATACAACCCACGAAAACTCGTCTGCGGCGTCGCGACAACGGCGGCACGTATGCTGTTACAGGTGCCGATGCCGACACCGCTCTTGAGTCCTAGCAACGTGCGGTGGGCGACAAGATCAGCCGGAATGCCGTTCTCGTCACGAGAGCCGATGATGCGCGACGAGGAGATCCTCGAGCCCTATACGGAGGAAGAACTTGCCGCCTACTACTACTGACGAGACCGACGACGCCCAAGGAATCCTCAAGATCATCAAGGCCACGGCGACCCTGCTCGCCGCGTCCGCCGAACTGCACAGCGCCACGTCCATCGCGGCGGAGGTCGCCATCAAGAGCAACGACCAAGGGAACATCCTGCAGGCGCAACACAGAATGCGCGTGATGGCGGAACAGCTGCGCAAACTCTCGATCTCTAGGAAAATCAAAATCTCATTTCTGAGGTGCCTCGGGCCACGTTGTTCTCGTCGGCGAACATGCGACCGAACTGGTCAGAAACGAAACGACCTCGACGCCCACCGCTGCCGCGAGTGTGGAGGTATCGACACCAACGGCTCGGCGTGCGCCGTACCCCCCCACCCCCGAATCTCGTCCGGATGAGCGGCGTGACCGTCCGCCTACCTTTGCGCGCATTTTCGCGAAATTCGATTTTCAAAATTCCGGGCGACCCCCGATGAACATTGACGAAAAGTGCTCCACCCCGGCCACGGTGGCACAGATTTGGCCCGATACGACGCTCATTTCGCGCAAAACGATCCCCGAGCGGACCCTCCGCCGACGCCGCGCCGAGGCCCGCGCGAAGTGGCCGATGTACATGGCCGACGTGGCCTACCGGATCGAACGCCTCCCGCCGCCGCGGCGGCGACACCGACGGACCTGGGCCGAGCTCGCCCGCGACAATTTTCTCGCCAGCTTCCCCCCCGGGCTTCCCCCGTGGGCCTGTGAAGCCCTGAAACCAGAATTTCGGCCGCGCACCATGACGCTCGCGGAGATCCTCGAGCCCTACACGGAGGAAGAACTTGCCGCCTACTACTACTGACCCCGACGCCGAGTCGATACGGCTCACCGCAGCCGAACTCCAGTTCGCGATGGAAACCAACCAGGCCGTCGCCCTGCTCTTTGGCGCGATCTCCATGCATCACCAGGCCATCGGGCGGGCCGCCGCGCCCGCCATCGCGAGCGAGGACATCGCGGTGATCGACAAGCTTCGGCACGTCCTGGTCGAGATGACCAAAATCCTCGAGGAGCTCGCGCAGCCCGCCACGGCCGCGCCGACGGTCGAATCATGAGCGGCCGCCGGCAGAAGATGAAACGCGCGCTCGAGCGCCAGCGCTACGTGCAGCGGTTCATGGCGACCTACATCGCCGCGTTGCGCCAGATTCTGAAGCGCGCCTGGCCGGCGTACGAGCGGCGCCATCCGGGCACGCCCGGCCCCTGCCACACCTGCGCGTTCAACCCGAGCACGGACGCCTGGCGCGGATTCGAAAAGACCGCCTTCGGGCTCATGAACGCGATCCGGAAGGGCGAGCCGTTCTACTGCCACGAGGGCCTCACCAGGAGCTCCACCGGCGAGTGGTACTACGACCCGGCGCTCCCGCCGCCCGCCCGCTGCCGAGGCTGGGAGGCGATCGCCGACGAGCCCGAGACCGCCGGTGCCGCGGGCGTGGCCGCCAGGAAGATTGGTCCCGCCCCGACGTGGCCCTGGCGCTCGAAGCCGGAGCCCCGATGACGGGAGTCTGCGGCCTATGAAGCGCAATCCGAACAAGGGCACGCCCCGCGGCCGCAAGGCCATCCGCGCCTCGGTGGCCACCTTCGGCGCCGGCCGATCGATCGTCGTCGACAAGGACGGCGAGATCATTGCCGGCCATCATACCGCCGAGGCCGCCGACGCCGCCGGCCTCAAGCGCACGGTCGTCGACACGACCGGCGAGGAGCTCGTCGTCGTCCAGCGGACCGACCTCGAGGCCGGCGATCCCCGCGCCACCGGACTCGCGCTCGCCGACAACCGCACCGGCGACCTGAACCGCCGGTGGGACGCCCGCCAGGTCCAGGACGACGCCGGGCTGCTCGACGCCTCGACGCTCCAGATCTTCGCCCCCGTCGAGATGGCCGACTTCGCCGCGGAGCTCAACACGCCCGCCGCGGCCGCCGAGCCCGCCGACGATGACCACACCGTGCGACTGACGTTCGAAACGACGGACCAGGCCGCCCGCTGGGCCGCCTGGCTCGCGCGCCTGGCCGCACTCTTCCCCGAGGAGACGACGCATGAAGCACGCATTGCCCGCGCACTTGATCTCTAGGAAAATCAAAATCTCATTTCTGAGGTGCCTCGGGCCACGTTGTTCTCGTCGGCGAACATGCGGCCGAACTGGTCAGCAACGAAACGACCTCGACGCCCGCCGCTGCCGCGAGTGTAGAGGTATCGACACCAACGGATCGGCGTGCGCCGTACCCCCCCCCACCCCCGAATCTCGTCCGGATGAGCGCCATGACCGTCCGCCGCCCCTTGCGCGCAGTTTCGCAAAATTCGATTGCGCTATTTTCGGACAACCCCCCATGAACACTGACAAAAACGCCGAGATCCCTGCCACCGAGATCGCGATCTATCTCTAATCTCTAGGGAAATCAAAATCTCATTGTTGGTGGGTCCAGACACGAATCGAGCAGAGTCCGCCGGCACGCGATAAACGAGGTGCGGCGGTAGGTGCGCTGTCATGGTGCCGGAGACGATTCTCCGACGGCCCTGAAGCGTGCCCTTCAGTGTGCGGGACGAATCTTGCGCCCCGGAGGGCGTCAAATCTCTTGAGGCTGACGGTTCGGGAGACCGCTGGGGAGGCGTTCTCGCGCGCGAGCAGCCAATCAGTTCGAGGGCGGGTCAGCTCGTGGCGAGAGCCGGCACCGGCCCCTAGCTAGGCGCCAGTTCGTGCGGGGGACACCCGACGAGTCCAGCGCATCCGCTGGCCGGCGCGGTCGAGGAGGGGATCGACGCCGAAGCACTTTTGCAGTGACGTCGCCCACCGCAGTGGTCTCGGCTTCCCCAGCCGCTGCTGCCCCAGGAGCGCGAAGACCGCATCGTGGGTCTGCCCCTTCACGCGCGGCGCGAGGAGCCCAAAATACCGAATACCGTGGCGGTAGCGGTCGGGGATGTGATCGGCCAAGGTGGCCAGGAACACCGCTGGCGTGTACGTGGTCTCGACCACCCGTTTCGTGCGGGTGTCCTTCGTCATAAAGCATATTTCTTGACGGCCGATCGTGCGAAACCGGTGTTGCGCGATCGGGGGGCGTCGAGCATACCGGCCCGCATATCCGAGGAACTGCTGCTTGCTCCGAAACCGTCGGATGTGGATATTCCACCAGCGCTCTGACTGTGCGGTGAGCAACTGTCGCAACGCGGGGCGAGACATGTCAGTGTCGAGCACCCTCCGCCGCGCGGCCTCCCGCAGGAACGTGATGACCGCGTCGCGCCACATCGCCATCAGGGCCTGCCGGTTCAATGGGGCTCGCGGCCGCCAGCCACGCCCATCCTCGTGGAGGCCGCCCTCGGAGACGAGGATATGCAAATGACAGTTGAAGTTCAGGTGGCGGCCAAAGGTATGGGGAATGACCATGATCATCAGGCGGATGCCGTATGTCTGCCGCGCCCACAGCTGGAGCACCTGCGCGCCCAGGACGGGCAGATCGTGCAGGAGATGCCGATTGCGCCGGAACACCGGCCACAGCACATCCGGCATGGTGAAGCACACGTGCGCGTAGGGGACGTCGGGGAGTTCCCGCCACTGGTCCCGCTGCCACGCGCGGGTGGCCTGATGCCCGCAACTGGGGCAGGCCCGTGATTTACACGTGTGATACACAACCCGCTCCTCCCGCTCGGAGGCAAAGACCTCCGCGCCGAGAGCTGCAGTGCCGCACGTGAGGACCTTCGCGAACGCCTTCCGCGCGTCGGGGCGGGTCTCGTCGCGGTCCCAGAGATCCTGATGTCGCTCGAGGAGCTGTCTGAGCGGGCGCGGGCTACCGTGGGCCATTGGGGCGCGACTCCCGCAGCTCGTCGTACAGTGCCCGCGTCACCACCACGGCGCGCCCCGGCACGTCCGCGATCACGACGGTGAGGTCGGTCGGGCTGCAGGTCACGAGCCCACCCAGCACGGTGTTCGCGACGTCAGTCGGTCGACCGGGAAGACCAGATTCGAGGTGCGCCCCGATGAGCTGCCGGATCGTCTGCGTGAGGGCCCCGTGATGCTGATGCACCCGCAGGGCCGCGCGCTGCTGCTTCGGGCTCAGCGTGCGCCACTGCCAGGCCTTGTGGATGCTCACCGCACCCTGGAGAAGCCCGTCCCGGATCTCGGGGATCACGGTGCCCAGGAGCTGTTTGACCTTCGTGACGTTCCCGGTCGACACACGCGCCTCGCGGGCGATCTGCTGTCGCACGTCTGTGCGCTCGGCGTTCGTCAACTTTGACGACAGCCTCGAGTGGCCCGCCGCTGGCTGTCGTCGGGTGCGTGCCCTGAAGGACGATTCCAGCCGTAAGGCCAGCACGATGCGGCAGAAGGCATTGAGCCCGTTGGAGATCCCGTGTCGTTCGATCACGACCCGCAACGCGTCTGCCTCGGTCAGGTCGCGTTCGAGACACGGCAAGCTCCGCCACCCCTGGTCTTTCGCCACCTGCCATCGCGCGTGACCGTCGAGAATCGTGCCGTCGGGCGTAATTAAGAGCGGCTCGCGCCAGACCGCCGCTGACTGCTGCGCCACGCGGCGCACCCGCGGCGCCATGAGTGGCCCACACAACTCCAGATAGGTCGGATGCGGCCGCAACGTCGCGACCGGGCGAGAGACCAATCGATCGAATGCCAGCGAACTCTCGGTGAGGCTCGGCTCATGCCCCGTGTCACCCAGCGTGCCTCGCTCGACACGCAGACGCTTGCTGGCGGCGGGCCTCACCGCCCGCCCTCCGGGCGCTCACTCGTATGCTGGCGTGTTTGCTGGGCCAGCCAGCGTTCGAGATCGGAGCGCCGATAGGCGACACGTCGGCCAACCTTGACAAACGAGGGCCCGGTGCCGGTCGATCGCCAGCGCTCAAGCGTCCGCGCGTTTGACTTCAGGAGGCTGGCGGCCTCCTCAGGGACATACAGCGGATCGGGCAGGTCAGGCATACGGTTGGTCTCCCGCGGCCTCTCACGGAGCCGATGGGGCAAAGCCTGCCAGAATGAGAGCCTAAAGTGTGGGGACCAATCAGCGGCGTTTTGGTCCCCACTCTCAGCGCCGGCGAGCGTGCACCTCGGCGGCGAGTTCCGCCGGCGACAGATGTGCCAGGCGCCGGGGACGCGAGTGCCATTCGCCGCGACGGTCACCCTGTCGGTCGGCGTTGACGATCCACCAGTGGCACCGGGGCGAGTCCGCGTACACGACGGGGTCGAGGCGGGACATCACCCGCGTGTCCCAGGTCGTGGGCAGGCATTGAAACCAGCCCTGTTTCGCCCGCCGCCGCGCCCGGCGGCGGGCCTTCTTGAGCGCCTCTGGCGTACCGGCAAGGGCCGTGCCGCGGAAGGCGCACGAGGCTTCGTCCAGCGCCTCGTCCCAGGTCAACCCGTAGGCGCGGCGATTCGCCTCGAGGCGGTCCGCGATCAGCCAGTCGTGACACGCCCGCCTGTGCGCCCGCGCCCACGGTTGAAACCGGGCCGGGGCGGCAGGCCGCGTGCCCGTCGGCGGCGTGGCCCCCGGCACGAACTCGGAGAGCCAGCGCTCCAGCGCCGTCACGACCCAGGCCGGTACCGGGTCGCCATACTGAGAGCAGTGGCGCACGGCTTCCACCAGCGCCGCGGCGTCGCCGATCCGCCTGACGCCCCGCCGATACCCGGCGAGACGCCTGTGCTCGGGCACCCACGGCAGCCCAGCCCCGAGATTGGTCGTCCACCCCGTCTTCATCACGCCTCGTGTGCCGGTCTTCTGCCAGGGTCGCCCCCCACGGCCACTGGGCGGGCGTGCCGCGCGCCGACGCGTCATGGTCTACGCCCCAGCGCCGCCTGGATGGACGCGGCCGTCGCGTTGCTCGCGGCGCGCAGCGGATCGTCCATCAGGTGGGCATACCGATGAGTGGTCGCCGCCTGCGTGTGGCCCAAGAGGGCCCCGATGACCGGTAAGGTGTGTCCGCTCGAGACCGCCACCGAGGCAAAGGAATGCCGCAGGTCATGGAGGCGCACATCCGCCAGGCGCGCCCGACGGCGCACCCACGCCCAGGGGGCGGCCAGGCTCACCCGGTGCTGCCCTGCGCGGACGCCGTGGCCCTCGCCGGGAAACACGAACGGCGAGGTCGCGAATCGCGGCCACCGCGTCAGCACGTCGACGGCGGGCGGGGACAGCAGAATCGTCTTGCGGCCGGTCTTCGAATCGGGGAGGTGCAGCGCCCCACCCGCGAGGTCGACATCCGCCCACCGCAGCGACAGGATCTCCCCGACGCGCGCGCCCGTCAGCAGCAAGAGCCGAATCGCCGTGATAGCCGACGGCGGGATCGCGTCGTACCGCTCGGCGATCCGCAGCGCGGCACCCAGCCGCTTCAGCTCCGCCGGGCTCAGATAGCGCTGCCGCGCCGGCTCTGGATACTTTTCGACGCCTCGGCACGGATTCGAGCCGCCCGGCCGGTAGCCGGCATCCTCCGCCCAGTTCAGCAGCTTCGACAGCACGGCCAGCACCCGGTTCGCCAGATACGGGGTGGCGCGCAGGCGATGGTGCAACCGGAGCACGTCGGCCCGACGCAGGTCGGCGATGGCGAGGGGCCCAAACGTCGGCCGGATGTGGGCGTCCAGCGCCAGCCGATAGAGACGGCCCGTGGATGGCTTCCGCCGGGCCTCGACGTGCTCGCGCATAAAGCGGTCCCCGACGGCGGCCACCGTCGGGGCCTCACGGTCCACGTCCTGGCGCTCGAGCGGGTCGTCGCCGCCAGCCACCACGCCCAACAGCTGGCGCGCCCGGCGGCGCGCCTGGTCGAGCGGGATGACGCCCACCCGATCGATCGAGGCCCAGCGGACCCGGCCGGTCGCGAGGCGGTACTTGACGATGAACGCTTTGGTGCCCGCCGGCGACACCCGGACACCGAATCCGCGAAGCTCGCCGTCCCACGCCACGTACTGCCGCCCAGGCCGGGGTCTTAGGGCCTCGATCGTCCGCTGCTTCAGCCGACCTGCTGATTGCACCGCCGTGTCCTGCCCCCGCGCATCTAGCTACCGTATAGCTACCACGTGGACGCGGATTCACGCGGAGCCATGCGGGCATATTACCATGATAATTCCCATGTAATGGACTCATGCGGGAGTATGCGAGACGACGCGGACAAGACGATATTGATTCGTAATCAGCAGGTCCGCGGTTCGAGTCCGCGCGCCGGCTCCACTGTTTGCAATAATTTACAGAAACAAGGCATGTCGCCAGAAGATACAGTGTCACCACTGTGTCACCACGCCGACGGGGCCCGATCGCGCCCCCTCCGCGCGCCTGTGCGTCACCCGTCAGACCCGCGCACGCCGCACCGAGGCGTGAGAGACACCCGCCCATCCCGCCCGCGCCCGTCGCTCAGCTGGACAGCGCATCGGCCTCCTAAGCCGAGGGTCGCAGGTTCGAATCCTGCCGGGCGTGCCATTTTCCTAAAGAATTCGCCGATTGTGCCCTCTGCCTCGGCACCAGGGGCGAAGGTGTAGGCGAAAAAAGTGACCGGTCAGGCTCGAAGATTGGCTGACTGAAGTACGCCGAGTGCCACCCCCGCGCTTCCCAACGGCCTGCGCCGATGGCATGGTGTGACGTCGGCGGGCGCGTCCTTCTCGACGGCACGTCGGGCGGCGGCTGACGCCGCCGGCCGCGCCCCGACCGCCCCCGCCGGCTCACGGCGCGGTCGGCGCGCCGAGCATCGAGGAGTGCCTGCATCCCACCCTCACACGCGACGGCTGCCGGCACCGCGTCTTACCAGCCCAGCGCGGCCCGGCCGAGCACCCCCGTGTCCACGCCGCCCTGCGTCGGACGCTCGCGGCGGTGGGCGTCGACGCCCAGCTCGACGTGCATGGCGCCGCGCTGCGCCACCGTCAGGCCATAGCCCAGCCGGTAGGCGTGCCCGTATTCGGAGGTGCTGACGCCGACCCGCGGCGTCCCCACGAGCCGGCTCCCCACCGGTAGCCCGTAGCCGACCTCGCCGTCGAACCGGTTGCCCTGCGCGACGCCGCCGTGCGCCATGCCCGCCATCGTCTCCCGGCCCCACAGCGCCTCGGCGCCGCTGGTCGCCTGCCCGCCCCACGACGGCGCCACTCGCGCCACCAAGCCCAGCGGCGTCTGTGGCGTTGGGTTGTAGCTCAGCGACACCGCCACGCCCCGCTCGGAGAAGTCCTCGTCCTGGTGCACCAGCAGCATCCGCACCCGCACGTCCACCGCCAGCCCGGTCCCCGCATCCGACACCACCAGGCCCGCGCCCACGTCCATGCCCGCGCCCGTCTCGGCATCCCCGCCGTCGTGCCGCAGCCCCACCTCGACGCTCGGCGTCAGCGACAGCCGGCCAGCGAGCGTGTAGGCTCGCGAGCCTTCCAGCCCGGTCCGGAAGCGGGTGACCGCCGCGTCGGTCGCCTTCAGGCGTCCCGCCGGGCCGTCCACCCCGTCGATGGCCGTGCCGACCCATAGCGCGTCGGCCTTGAACGCCAGCGCGAAGCCGCTCGCGCCCCCGGCCACCAGCTCGCCCCGCGTGCCCGCCGCCGCCATCGCCATCGACAGACCCGACTCGAGCGCCTGCCCGCTGTCCGGCGTCAGCCGCAGCCCGCCGGTCCCGTAGCCGGCCACGCCCCACACCGTCACGCGCTCGGTCATCTTGTAGCCCAGCCACGGGTAGCACACCTTCGCTTCGAAGCTGGTGCCTTCAGCATCGGCGGATACGACGTCGACGCTGCTCAGGGTGTAGCCGGTCGCATGCGGACCGGTCGTGAACCTCTGCGCGCCTCGGGTACTGAACTCACCGGTCAAGGTTGAACCCTGGCCGATGTTGCTGACCAGGGGGGTGACGCTCTGCGCCTGGGCCGTCGTCGGCAGCAGCAGGGCGAGCGCGCCAAAGAGTACGAGCAGCGCCGCGCCGGCCATCGCGCGGGACCCGGCCGGCCGTCCGGCGGCGGATGCGGCATATGTAGAAGGAGAAGGAGAAGGTAAGGAACCGCCGCCCCGGCGGGGCGGCCGGCGATCAGGCGGCGATGGCGGGCGGCGTTGCTCCCGCGGCCGAGGCGCCGTCATGGCCTCGGCTCGGCTCGGCTCGGCTCGGCTCAGCTCAGCTCAGCTCAGCTCAGCTCAGCTCAGCTCAGCTCAGCTCAGCTCAGCTCAGAATAGCCGACTCAAAACGCTCGCTGGATGTCAAGTCTTTTGTCGAGTCGTCCATCCCTGTTCTTCCTCCGCGCCGTTCCGACCGGAGAAATCGCGCGCGCAAGGCGACGGCTCCGATCGTGCTCACCGTCTCGTTCTCACCGTCGTCCCCTGCCGATTTCAGCCGCGCCCCATGACACCGGCGTCTCGGGCGTCGTCGAGGTGTCGAACGACACTTGACCGCCGAGCGTCCGTCCGGAACGTCGAACGCACCCATAAGCCCACATACCCTTGCTACCACGCAGCTTACACGCGCCTCACTGATTCGGAAAACTGAAAGAATTTGCCCTCTGGCACAATATGATTTGGCCAAATGCGCGGCCCAGAAAATCAGCGATCGTCGCCTTTCGGTGGCTCTCGATGAGAGAGAATACGAGGAACTGGCGCGCCTCGGCGCAGAACTCAACCTGTCGGCTGCGTAGTTGATCCATCTGGCCGTCCAGGAGTTCGTGGCGCGGCACGGCGACGGCATCGTGCCCGACCTGCCGTTGCGCCACCCCAGAAACCGAAGCGGGCGACGGCAACAAAACGGAAGGATCGCATGGCGCATGACCCACCAGTGCAGGACGACCTCGTAAACGTCGCACCGGAACTAACGCTGCGGTCGCTGAAGGGAGTCCGGCCACTCTACATGCTGCCAGCCGACCCGCTGGCCGAGGAAGTCCTGATTCCCGGATTCCAGTCTGCCGGAAAGGTCGACTGCATGGTGGGCTTCTTTTCAAGCGAGGTGCTTGCCTCGCTTGCGCCAGGCCTCGCCACCTACATCTCCGGCTCCGAAAACAGCTTCCGGCTCATCATCAGCCCTCTGCTCCGGGCCGAGGACCAGGTCGCCATCGAGGACGGGCTGAACTCCGCGGAAGAGACCGCGGACAGAATTCTCGAAGAGCTGATCGTCACCGAAGACCTACTCCAGCGGCATACTTTGAAATGCCTGTCGTGGCTCCTACGCGAAGGGCGAATCGAGATCAAGGTCGCCCTGATGAAAGACGCGCTCTTTCATCCGAAGGTGTGGCTCTTCGAGAACGGCAGCGATGTCGTCGCCGCGCACGGTTCGAGCAACGTGACCTATGCGGGCATACGGAAGAACATCGAGCAGATCGCGATCTCGAGATCGTGGCAGGACGCGAACCAGCGCTACATCACTGACAAGCTGGGTTACGAATTCGGCCGCCTGTGGGAGAACAAGGACGATAACTGTCTCGTCATCGGCATGCCCGAGGCGGTCCGTCAACGGCTGTTGCGGACCTACAGCTCGGAAACACCTCCGACCGAAGACGATCTGAGAGCTTTGTACGGCCGCGCGGCAGGGGTTCCGGAAGAGCCGGAGCCTTGCGAACCGGCTTCTGTTCAGCACACAGGATTCGCCATACCGGGCTGGCTGCAATACGAAGACGGCCCGTTCGAACACCAGAGCAAGGCCGTCGCGGCGTGGTGCGCAGCCGGACATCGCGGCGTGCAGGAAATGGCGACGGGCTCGGGCAAGACGATCACCTCGATGATCGGCGCGCACCGTCTCTATGAACAAGACAAGCCGCTGCTAGTCCCCGAGGGGATCGACAGACGCGGCAGTCGTACTACGATGCCGAGCATGCGAGGAGACGACCGCCAGCCTGACGCTCTGTTTAGTTACGTGTCCGCCGAACAGCGGGTCCCGAAGAATCATCCGCTGCGCCGAATTCGCGCGCTGGTCGACGAGGTCCTGCACGACATGAGCCGGGAGCTCGACGGGCTCTACACCCCGCTCCGCTGGGCCCCCAGCGTGGTTGAGAATCCGTCCATGCACTAACATGCCAACTGGACCACCCGATGGGAGCTGGTCAAGTCTCTTGGCCCTGTCGTGTACCCTCCATTTCACCCGCGTTGCGGTGAACACGACGCACACTAGGCGGTGAGCACGATGCGACACGTTACAGGTTCCATCAGGTGGTTGCACTTGTCCGATCTACACATCGGGCACAAGGAACACGTAGGGCGACTGCCGAACCTTCGGGAGATCTTTTTCAACGATCTGCGTGAGCTTCACGACTCGTCGGGACCTTGGCACCTAGTCCTGTTCTCGGGGGATATCGTCAACACAGGCACGAAGCAGGAGTTCGACGCTGCCACGGAGTTCCTAACCGAAGCGTGGGAGGTTATGAAGTCCCTCGGCTCCACACCGCGTCTTGTCGCATCACCAGGCAACCACGACATCCATAGGCCACGAACCAAGAACAACCCATCATTGAGGGCATTCCGTAACTGGCACGCGGATCACGAACTTAGGCAGGAATTCTGGACTTCCTCTAGCAGTGCCTACCGAAAGCTAGTTGAAAGGGCATTCGCTTCCTACTGTGAATGGTACGATAACCTCCCGCTTCCAAAGCTCTTGGACGTGAGTCAGGGCCTCTTACCTGGCGACATGGCGGCTCGGGTCACGATTGACGGCCTGCGTGTTGGCGTGGTGTGTCTTAATTCTTCGTTTCTCCAACTAACTGGCGACGATTATAAACGTCGACTGGACCTAGACGTCAGACAATTGGCGAACGTCTGCCAACTGAATCACATTAGGTGGCTGGAGGAAGTCGACCTTGCATTCCTATTGACGCATCACAGCCCGGCCTGGCTCGAACCCGATAGGCGACGTGAGTTCGATGCTGAGGTCTACCCTCCTGGGCGTTTCTACTCCCACATTTGTGGACACCTGCATGAACCCGAAGCCACGGACCACAGTGTTGGTGGCGCCGAGGTTCGTCGTACTCGTATAGGGGCGTCGCTCTTCGGATTAGAGCGATCTGCTAAAAATGTGGGAAGACGGCATGGCTACTCTGCCGGCCAGATCACCTTGACCCCCAGTGGAGAACTACTTGAGAGCATGTGGCCACGGCTGACAAAACAAGGCCAAGCTGGAAACGTGCGCTTCGTCCCGGATCACCAGTATCAACTTGATAAGAACCAGGCAGTCACATGGTCATCACAACGACTAGTGCCCCCGCCTTCAGGGTCAAATGCTGCTCCATCTCAGTCCGACAGCGTGGAAGGTGAATTCTCGCTCCTCGCTGACGTGTCCGAGGCGGCGGCCACGACAGCGCTACAAATGGTACCCCGCACTCGGCTGGAGTACGGGCCGCAGCATCGTAGGATCCGCCGCCAGGAACAATTAACAGCAGAGCAGCTGCTCCATGAGAAACGGCACGTCTGGGTGATTTCGGACTGGGGCTTGGCAACCCGTGAGTTCGTTGCCTCGTTCGTTGCTGCGTTTGGGGAATACAACGATCTGAGCTCCAACGACGTCTTCTCTGTCCAATGCGACGAGGTCGTCAGCACTCATGCTCTTCGGGAATCAATCCACAAGCAGCTCGGTGTGACGGCACAGCAGCTTTTCAGCCGTGCTGCAGGATTGCCGTTTTGTCTGCTCGTGCTTGAAAACCTGTCCTTGGAATTGACAGGTGACGCTCCTGTTGCCGCAGACAATGACATCCGCTCAGTTCTTCAGTCGTTTCTCGACTATTGCCCGTCTCTTCATATAGTTCTCACTGCTAGGTACTCGCCACAGTGGGATGTGCCTGTAGTCGAGTTACGGGCGCTCGAATTGCCAGATGTGAGGACCTATGTTCAGCATCACCCGACCGGAGGTGACTCCCTCACCGACGTCGAAACGATAGAGATTCTGCATCGTTGTTCAGCTGGATTGCCAGTTCATCTTGATCGCTTGCTTGACTCACTGCGCTATGTGGGGCGAGAAGAACTGGGAGAGTTCGAACTGGATACGCAAAGTGACGCTCACGAGGAGGTGCCACACTCTCTAGAACGTGCCGTGACGGAACTTGCGAATTCACCGGCTCGGTACTCCAAGCGCAGCTATCGTCTACTGAAGATTCTTACGCTCCTACCGGACGGCGAAAGGCTAGAGCAGCTCAAGCATTTCGACGGGACCGAGCCGCTCTTTCCAAGGAACGCTGCCGAATTGGAGGATCTCTCGCTGCTTCAGGTCGTGCAAGATACAGACTTGCTGTTGGCTCGGTCCACATCCTCGCAAGCGGTTCCTGGTCCTACGAAACGCCTTCTCGTTCCTCGACAGGTCCGCGATTTCGTCCGGACACTGATGTCGGATGCGGAGCAAAGAGAGATATACGAACGAGCTGCTGAGATTGTGTTCGGCGCAGACTGGCGGAATGGAAACCTGAGAAGCAGATACTTCGCCGAGTCTGCTGTGGGCAGACGCAATGAGAGCGTCATATTCAAGCGCCTGCTGGCGGACGCAATTGAAATGGCCGATCAGACTCGGGCCCAACGGATAACGCAGTTGATTGCCGGTGTAGTCGATGGACTGGATGGCAAGGATAGATATCGAGAGGCGAGCGTAATCATCAAAGAGCTGCTGCCGCTGGTGCGCAGGGTGGACGACAAGGCATCTGAGAGTACGATCTTGAAAGTCCACGGATCATCGCTACGAATGCTAGGTCACGCGGACGATGCAGCAACCGTGTTGGAGCAGCTTCTGAACGATGGGGAGATGGAACTGGAAAAGCAGGAACTCCTGAGCGTACAGACGGATCTGGCCTTCATATATGAGCGAAGGAAGAACAAAAAGCACGCGGTGCGAGCAGCGCAGGAAATTCAACGCTTGTCGCCACGGAAGTCATCAGGCAAGTATCTTGAAGCGGAAGCCATCATTGCAAACATGACTCTCGAGGACGCAGAACGCGTCAACAAATTGAAGAGCGTAGAGCGACGGGCAAGACAACACGAACGTACAATGGTTGCGAACAACACCGCTTTGACGTTGTCGCGCCTTAAGGAAGCGGGTCCCGCTGAGTTGTGGCAGCAGCGTGTGATCGACTCAAAGGGCAACCAGTACAACCGTCTCAGGGCTATAGTGGCGAAGGCCAATCGGTTGATAGCTCTTGGCAAGAGCTCATCGCTGTCCCCCGAAGAGCACGGAGTATTGGTGATGGGCTACAGCTACTTGTACGCGCAACGCATGACGAGTTTGTTCCGAAGATGTCACGGTGCATTGTGGAAAATATTGATGAGTGAACGGCGACTGGGGGACTTGTTGAGGATCTTTCGCCATAGTTCCTTCTTGTGGCGGTTGTATGGCGAGGTGGATACTGAACGGCAGTACTACAACGAGCTGGAACGCTTGGAGCTTGACGATATCACCCGCTCTGGAGGTATTGATGCAGTGTACTTCGAAGCCAGGAGACTGGAACTGAGGGCGTAGAGCGTCCAAAGCCTGTTTCTTGCGGTACGCTGCCCCTGAATCCGGACCATAGGATGGTGGACGTTCGAGCGCTTTGGAAGGCGCTGCCATGCAGAAGTCGTTGGTTACGGAGCGTCAGATCGTTGGCATCCTGAAGAAAGGTGCGAGGCGGGCGTTCCGATCGCGGACTTGGTGCGCCAGCACGGCATCAGTCGCGCGACGTATCTCAACTGGCGGTCGAAGTACGCGGGGGTAGTGTTCCCGAAAAGTAGACGGCCGGTAGCTGGATCTTCAGCGCCTTGACGCACCGGGCTGCGGAGGCTATCCGGGTTTTTTCCGGTGCGCCTGGGTGCTGGTTTTCCACACGCACGACCGAGCTACTACTTGTACGTAACTACTTGTACGTGAGGCGCTCCCAGTTTTCTTGGACACGGATTAAGGGAGAATCCGATGTCAAAGGAGATGGGGGGCATGGTTGGGTCGAGGCGAGTGAAGGGAGCTGTGTCGGCGCCGACCAGGACGGCAACTAAGCCAGCGCGGTGATGCTCCTATTCCTGAACCGCTCTGGGTCGCGGCCGGCCGTCGGCTGCTCTATGTCGGTGGTGGAAACCGGACGGCGGACGCCCGGACGGCTGTGGTCTTGACGGGCAGAAAGGCGTGCTCAAGCAGGGCGGAAGAGTTGTAGAGGTCTTGTAATGACGAGACTCAACACCTAAAACCTGAATCGAACCGTATTCATCAGCGAAAACCTGTTTGCTTCGATACGACCATGTTTAAAACACGAAACCTGTTGGATGCCATAGGCGCATCTGGACATGCGACGATGCAAAAAGAGTTTTGGCGTGCACGCCTAATGGACCCAGACCAAACGTTCTTTGACCAGTTTTCACAACCACCACAGGTGCTTTACAAATACATCCCTGCACATCGATTGGACGATGCTCTGCCTGACGAGAAGCCGTGTTCTTTCTGCGCTACGCCGCCCAACGAATTAAACGACATCAATGAGATCAATTTTAAAACCTCGTTCGTTGATGACGAGAGGAATCGCGAGAACATCAATCGAGAGTACGCTTTAACCCTGACCGAACTATGCCCAACATCGCCAATCTCTGTCGATGATGTGGAAAGATATCGCCAGAAACATCCTCTTGGGTATGGAGCCGAACTGACCTGCGACCAGTTGTCGAAACGATACGGAGTCACATCATTTTCGACTAGTAAAAATGATGTGAAAATGTGGTCGCATTACGCTGACGATTGCAGAGGCGTTGTCATTGGCTACAACGTCGACCGTTGGGTGAGGCACCTATTCGGCACTTCGATAATCAGACAGGTGAAATACGCGGATGACCTTCCTATAGTTATAGGCCCGCGCGTTGTCAACCAAGAAAACGCATATGCATTCATGGCTAGCAAAGGAGCCGCTTGGGAGTATGAACAAGAGTGGCGCTTGATTACCGAATTGTCGAAAACACAGCAGTCTGGAAAGGATATTGCGGTCATTACCGTCCCTCAAGAATCTGTGTCGTCCATCCTTATCACTGATCGCACTTCGCAGGACACAGTGGACATCATTGTTCGGCGGCTGAACAATCCGTCGAACGACTATCGAATATGGTGGATTGACAAGATGCAAAGAGGGCGCGATGCGACCACATTAACCTTCATGGGACAGATGAAAACGCGCGCATCGAGCACGATAAGGCCTTGCTCCGAGTCATGACGGCGATAATGAAGGACGACACCCAGCTGTTCAAGCAGTTCCAGGACAACGAAGGTTTCAAGCGGTGGATGACCGATACGGCATACGAACTCGTGCCTCGGCCTGTACAAAAGGGGGATTCCATGCCTTCGCACGATCGAGGGGCATATGGGAAGAATACCTGAATCGATATGGGGCACGGCCCCATATTGTTCGGGACGTGGCGGCGACCGGGTGAGCGGCTCGAGGAATTCAATGAGCAACGAACAAGCAGCAAACGACACTTCCGCCAGCGCGTCGGGAGAGGCCAACCGACCGTTATTACCTAACGATCCACACCTCTGCCTCGAATCACATTTGACAATCCCTCTTCGAGCCGACCGAGGCCAAAGAAGAAGTCGTCCGACTCCTCGTCTTCGTCCGGGGCCATGCGAGCATTCAGGACGGCTCTGAGCGCCAGGTTGTAGACGACGAGCGCCAAGTCAACCAAACGTGCTCGGTTGGCAGACCGGCCGAACCTAAGGTCAAGCTGCTCTACCGGATTGCCGTGGAGGAAGAGATTTCTCGCCCGGTACATGTTGTCGTAGATTCTCGCGGGCAGGGCTACCTTGTAGCTGTGGCTTCTGTGTTGAACGTTGAACCGCTTGCGTGTCAGTCTGGAGTTTGAAAGCTCGACTGCACCAATTGCCTCTTGCACTAGCCGCTTGTCGATGTTGTCTGTGTCGGAGCGGAGAAGCACTTCACATGCGCTGACCCAGAGGCCGATTCGAGTACCTATGTCGTTGATACTTGATAAGCCATCACTCGGGAATCGGCCAGCCTGAAACCCGACTTCCAGCGACCGAAACAGCCTGAGCCACGGCTGCTGCGCTGGCTGTTCCAGGTAGTTCTCCTCCCACGCCCGGAGTAGTCGCTTCAAGAGCACCAGATCGACGTCAAGCGAGAACCCATCCGGCAGACCAATCTGGCTTGAGCACTGACCGGCGAAGTGTTCTACATCGTCATCCATGCCCCCGACGGGACCATCAAGGTTCTGGATCCACCCGTTCTTGGCAGCAACGAAGGATGAAAATAGGAAAAAGTCGCTGTAGAGGGGACGCCATTGCCCATTCCCCTCGCTGGCAAGCGCCAGGGCCATGGTGTGAGTAATGGTGGAAATCGCGCAAACATTTCTGAATGCGCGAAGCGCGTCAGCGGCGAGCAAGGGCCCTGGCGCGTCATGGCGAACCAGCAAGCATCCTGGCGAGTACGGTTTCTGAAACCAGTTCCGATACTGCGCGAGCATTCTCCGAGCCGTGTTGTCCGCCGGCGAATCGGCAACCATACTCAGACGCGGATCTGTCGCTGAACACAAGCACAGGTAGTCGGAGACGAACGGACTGGGGACGGGCGGATTCAGATTCGGAAGAATGAAGAAGATGCACCATTCCGCGTCCGTGTGAGGCGATGTCTCCGGAACGACCTCAGCCATGAATGCTGTGTTGGTCACATTCCAAGGTCATCAACCAGTTTTTTCGGAGTTCCTCCGAAGTACATCGTCGCATTACCGACTCCCCCATCAGTAGTACTGCCGGCTGTACCCGTAGGCCTTCTCGAACAGCTCCTGATCTTCTACGGTCGCGGGGGTGTGCCCACTTCAACGTCACCCGAGAGAGGGTTGAGTTCAGAAGGGACCGCTGACGACCAACAACAGAGCCGTCGCATTATCGCTTATCCGTGAGACGCCAGAGAAACCACGCGGCGACGCTCCGAAGTGGACGCCACACTTCGGAGCGGGTCATGAGGAACTCCGGCGTTGGACGCTCATCGAGCCCGTCCAGGACCCGAAGACCCTCCTGAACCCCGAGGTCGCCGCCAGGCATCACGTCGAGTCGACCAAGCTTGAAGATGAGAAACATCTGTGTCGTCCATTCTCCGATGCCCCAGACCGTTGTGAGCCTCCGGGTGACCTCATCGTCCGCAAGGCGCCCGATACTCCTCAGTCCGAGCTCCCCCCTCACGGTCTTCTCCGCGAGATCCTTCAGCGCTCGCGCCTTATGCCCCGAGAGGCCAGCCCCTCGCAGCTCTTTGTCAGACAACGCCAATACGTGCTCGGGCACAGGGAAGCGGGGCCCCGGCGCCAGACTCCTGACACGACCGTAGATGGTGGCGGCAGCCACAGTCGCAAGCTGTTGGTAGATGATGGAACGGGCCAAGGCGTGGAAGTGCGAGCCGCGGAGCTTCCCGACCGGAAAATCTGGAAAGGGCGGGAGACCATTCATGGCCTTCGCGAGAACAGGATCCCGGCGCTTCAGCGCCCTCATCTCGGCCGTGGTTGGTTTCATGACTCGCCGAGTTGCGTCAGGGGCACGACGTCCCCCCGTCTTCAGTAGCGGATCAGTCTAGGGAGCCGTTCGCCTTTGAGACGCGGGCGCGGACGCCGTCGGGCGCGCGCCGCTGTGTGTCGTATCCCGTGTCTGATTCTATGTCTTCAAGACGTCAAGCGAACGAGCATGGCACGGAGACCCGTTCTGGCAAGCCGGCAGCGGTCGACCCTGTTTTCCCTTCCGCCACGTGAGGCGGACCTGCGGCGTCACGACACTCTGCCTCCGACGCCAAAGGCGGAAGGAGGATTCCCCCGCAACCTATCTACCGAAGGTATTCTTTGGCGAGATATCCAATCTCACCGCAGGCTTGCGTCATTTCGGATGAGCCGGGGGGAGCGCGCCGAGCAGATCGACCTGCGTGTTGAACGCCCCACGATCAGATCGGCGAGCGCGCCTCTGGTCGTTGCTGGCGGTGCGCGCCTCCCCGAGAAACCGCGCCCACGCCCAGTGCCGGGCCTCCAGCGTGATGATGCTGTCGGTTCTTCGGGCAATATCGTGCAGGGTCATTTCACGACGCCTCTGCCGGTGAGCCGCGCCCAACGGTCCACCGACCCAGGTGAGGCCTCGACGGCGATCAGGCGCTGATGAATGCGCCCAACCGCCCGGCGCGCAGCGGCCGGCTTGGGATCGCCCGCCCAGAACAGCGCCTGATCGATGATGCTCTCCCAGCCCTCGAACAGCGTCATGCCTATGCCGAGGTCCCGCGACCACTCCGCAAGACTGGCACGGTCCAGCGGCGTTTGACCATCGGCGACCGCGACCACCGCGGCCTCGCGAACTCCCATGCTCACGCACTTGCTGCCGAAAATCTGAACGTCCGACATGGAGACGGGCTTGTCCCTGATCTCGAACGCCTTCTCCCAGACATCCGCAGCGTCGACCGCGCGCACGCAGACGTCTCCGGGATGCCTGCGGCTGGGATCGTTGACGCGTCCGCTCTCCACGCGCTCGGGACTCGCGAACGTGTCCATCAACCCGGCCACGACCGCCTGGGCGAGGCGCCCGCCCTCCGCCCCATCCCGCACAAGCGATTGGGAGCCGTCCGCCTCTGAGACGCGGGCGTAGCCGATCAGCATGTGTCGTAAACAGTCGTTGGACTAAACCGCTTCGCGGTAGACGGTAAATCGATAACCCGATCGTAAGACGCGCATCCGGGTTGTCCTTCCGACTCGGCATCTCTACTCCTCCCATACGCTCCTCACCGACGTCTGGCATCCACCAGGCCCTTTCGAGAGGAGCCGTCATGACCGCCCTTCGCCGACGCATGCTCGAGGACATGCAAGTTCGCCATCTCTCCGCAGGGACGCAGCAGGTGTACCTGCAGCACATGGCCCGCTTCGCGCGCGACTGCGGCCGATCACCCGCGGTGTTGGGACCGGAGGAGATTCGGGCCTACCAGCTCCATTTGACGAACGAGAAGCAGCTGACGCCGGCGACCCTGGTCATCGTGGTCTCGGCTCTGCGCGTCCTTTCTCGGGTCACGCTGCACAAGACGTGGTCGATCGAGGCCGTCATTCCTGCACCGAAGAAACCGCAGACGTTACCGGTCGTGCTCAGCCCGGCCGAAGTGGTGCGGCTACTCGATAGCGTGAAGAACCTCAAGCATCGCACCATCCTGACGACCTGCTACGCCGCCGGCCTTCGCATCTCGGAAGCCGTGCGGTTGACCGTGTCGGCGATTGACAGCCAGCGGATGGTGCTCCGCATCGTCCAAGGGAAAGGGCAGCGGGACCGGTATGTAATGCTCTCCCCGAAGCTGCTGGCGATGCTGCGCGACTGGTGGCGAGTCAGCCAGCCTCAGCACTGGCTCTTTCCCGGTCATCACCCCGAGCGCCCGACGACGAGCCGGGTCGTCGACCGCGCCTGCCGCCAGGCCCGTCGTCGCAGCGGTCTCTCTAAGCCGGTGACGCCGCATTCGCTCCGACACGCCTTCGCCGTGCACCTGTTGGAAGCCGGCACGGACGTCCGCACCATTCAACTGCTGCTGGGGCATCGCAGTCTGGCCACGACGGCCCGCTACCTGCGCATCGCCACGACGACGGTCTGCTCGACTTCCAGCCCGCTCGACCTGCTCCCCCGTCCCGGGGCACACACTCCGCCGCCAACCGACTGAGGGTGGCTCGTGGATCGTTCGACGCTGGACGTGGCGGACGTCTTCCGTCAGTACGGCGACACCTCTCGCGCCGAGGCCGGGGGCTCACTCTCGACGGCCGAGCGACGCGTCATGACCGCGATCGAGGAGTGCCGGACTGCCGCCCTGGGTGGCCACGTCGAGCCGTGTGACCAATGCGGGCATCAGCGGGTCTGGTACAACTCGTGTCGTAATCGCCATTGCCCGACGTGCCAGTCCCTGGCACGCGCCGCGTGGATCGACGCCCGCCGAGCGGACCTGCTCCCCGTCGACTACTTCCACGTCGTCTTCACGGTCCCCCCGGCGGTCGCTGCCATCGCCTACCAGAACAAGGCCGTCGTCTATGGCCTCCTCTTCCGGGCGGTCGCCGAGACGTTGCGGACCATCGCGGCGGATCCCCGCCATCTGGGCGCTCAGATCGGGTTCTTTGCGGTGCTCCACACCTGGGGGCAGACCCTGGTGCATCATCCCCACCTCCACTGCGTGGTCCCCGGCGGGGGGCTCTCGCCCGATGGCACGCAGTGGGTGTCGTGCCGCCCCGGGTTCTTCCTCCCGGTCCGGGTGTTGTCCCGGCTCTTTCGCCGCCGGGTCTTAGACGCCGTGTGCGACGCGTTCGAGACGGGACAGCTGCACTTCGCCGGCTCGCTCGACGCCCTCAACGATCGGCAGCACGTTGCCGACCATCTCCAGCCCACCCGGCAGACCGAGTGGGTGGTCTACGCGAAACCGCCCTTCGCCGGGCCCAACCAGGTGCTCGATTACGTCGGCCGGTACACGCATCGGATCGCCATCTCCAACCAGCGGCTCCTCGCCCTCGCCGCGGGACAGGTCCAGTTCCGCTACACCGACTACCGCCGTCCCCACGCACCGGGTCAGAAGACCATGACCCTGGCCGCGACGGAGTTCATCCGGCGCGTCCTCCTGCATGTGCTCCCGCGCGGCTTCCACCGCATGCGGTATTACGGCCTGCTCGCGAATCGGACACGGCACCAGCACGTGGCGCAGTGCCGACAGCTCCTCGGCGCTCGGTCAGCGACCCGGCCGGACGCCACCCCGGTGTCCATCGACTATCGGGATCGCTATCACGCCCTGACCGGACGGTCGTTGCGCCTCTGTCCCCGGTGTCACGACGGGCAGATGCAGCTCGTCGACGGCCTGGTCGCCACCGCTCGTCGCCCCGCGATTCTGGATTCGTCATGACCGCACACTTTTCGACGGCCGCCCGTGCCGACTTCACCGCGGCCAGCACCCGTGTCAGGAGTCGTGTGCGCGTTTCATCCACCACACCGGCACGGGCGGTCCGGCCACACCCCCTCGTCGGCTCCGCCCACGCACCCAGGGTCCACCGCCGTGCCACACGACCTGCTCACGGCATGCCTCCGACGATCGAATCCCCATAGACGGATCTCGCTGCGGTTTCGTCCAACCCGTTTTTTGTCTACCGTCGCGGCGGTGATCAGTGGGCCTCACCCCGGCGCCCTCGCGCCGCGGCGCCACACAAAAAACGCTCTGCGTTTGCGACACACCGGCAAAGACCCCTTCCAGCCAGCGCTGCTGTGTGTCGTATCCCGTGTCTGATTCTATGTCTTGCAGACGTCGAGCGCGTGTGCCCCCGACTGGGCCATGTTGCAGAAATATCTCGGGCGTGCCATCTAGATCCTGCGTGAGGGGGGCGGAGCGTTTTGAGCGGGCTTCCTCAAGAATGGACTTGAACGACTTGATCAGGATCTCCCGCTATGCCTCGGCGGTGCCGAGGGCTCGCTGAATTACGTAACGCGCTCCCGGCTGAGCATTCTACTTCTGGTGGACTGATTGTAGACGGCCGGTCAGCCGAAGGTGGCATAGGACCAGCGTTGTGCACGACGCCACGCCCTCCGAGAAAGCCGCCACGCTCGAGGCAACTTCAGTCGAAATCTAGTTTGCCAAGAACCTATCGATGGCCGAATGTGTCACTACTCTCGGAGCGGTTCTTCGCACGAGTCGCCGTTGACTTTTCAACCGACCACTATCGTTCGCAAGGCCACTGAGCGCAAAGCACTCCAGCTTCAACACGCGGGCAAACGTCATCGCCAAATCGACCATTTGCTCCGTAGTTTCCAGCTGCTGACGCAAGTTGCCAGAAATCGAGGCCGGGAATTTCGTTGGATCCAAAGCAGCAGGAAAGGCCTGTGATGTCTCGAACGCGCAGAACATGTCATAGGTGACTGCGTTCCTTGTGGTCGTTTGCCACACCAAGTCGGTCGGTGGCGTAAGGGCTCCAGCAAGACCCAGTGGGGCCCAAGGCCTGACCTTCGCCGCCGAATCGTAAAAGAACGCCCAGAAAGCGCCGTGAGTCCCTGGTGCATGAGCCGGCAGTGGAGGGTTACGGGTGATCAGGAATTCTTGGCTATCCGGCATTTGCGCGAGAACGTCAATCACTGTTCTTTTGCCCTCGGTCTTCACATACCCACCAAACATCCCAAGAATAGCGTTTGCAGCGAAGAACGAAGAGTAGTACAGAGTCACGTGTGCCCACGGCGCGGCTACAGGTACCAACATATCAAGGGCACGCCGATAATTGCTAGCTGAGTAGAGAAGCCAACGTTCAACGGAGCTCAATAGTGCGAGTCGGTAGGTATCAAAACGCGGCTCACCCTCACGAAGATGGGTCACTCTCTTGAAGTCCTCTACCACTACCTTTACAGAACGTGGGACGCCAGTCGGAGGCGTCGACAACGGTCTACAGAAATGCTCAGAACCAGGGTCTAGATCAAATAAGTTCATAGAAACCAGTCAATCGATAAAGACTTGCTTTGCAATCTCCTTGTAAAGGTCTCTCACACCAGCTGTGCCTTGCGCCCTGCGAACCGCCTCATCGGAAAGCGTCTCGGGTTTGATTTGTTTAAACATTTTTCGCAACGCTCGTGTTGTCAGTGTCTCGATCGGTCTGTCTTGCATCATCTTGTCGAGCACACGAATCATCGCCCGCAGGACACGAGCTCGGAAAAATGGTGATTTCGCATCATCCCACTCATCTGGATTGAGCGATCGAATGGCCGTAAAGAATCGCACAAACAGAGCCAAGTAGTCGTCAAAGCCAGTGTCAGGAATCCTCTTCAGATGTCTCTTTAGAAGAGTTCTGATTTCAGGCGCCAACGAACCCTGCCTTATCGTCAGCGACCTACGTTCCGTATCCTCCCCCGTCAGATCGATCTGTCTCTCGGCAGCAAACGGACTCTCGTCTTCTGTCGCCAACGCGTAGACGATATCCGACGTCATTACCGTGGCCTGATCTTCGCTGCGGCGAGCAAGACGGTACAGGTCCCATCTCAGTGACGACGGAACTCGCCGTTGAGTGGCATTGATCTCCAAAAATAGCTCTGCCATCTGAGCTTCACTACGATTCATGTGAATCACACATGGGTAGAGACCTTCCACCTCAGAGTACTCCTGTGCGTACAGACGATGCTGACCATCTACAACCAGGAACTTCGAAGTCTGCGGTAGCATGAGGCAATTACTGACCTGCTTAAACGTCTTTGCGGTGGTTGCAAGCACAATCGCGTTTGGAAAAGCTCTGCTCTCGTCCAACACCGTATGTGCGATCGCCTTCGCACGTGTTTTATTGACGATGCGTTGAAAGCCCTTTTTGGGCTTCTTTATGCGCCAAGATGGCGTTGCATGGTCCAGGAGCCATTTTCCCGGCAGGGCAGTCAGGTAGATGTCTGGATCTGTCCGCAAGACAATAACCTGAGAATTCTTTGGGGGCGTCATCGAAGTGTCCTGCTCATCCCTACGTCGTTCGTCCTGATGCGTTCTGCTCTCACGGAATCTTCCTATTTCTGGATTATCAACGGCTGGCCAGTAGCACTTGGCCCACTCAAGACCGACGACTTGCTGACCACCCGAGAACTCACTCCTCGTCTACCGAGCTTCGTCTCAATCGCTCCGGCCGAGAATTGATGATCGCGACCCATTTCAACCGGGATTTCCTTTTTGCTCATCCCGGTCGGCACCGTTATACACCAACCGACTTCTGAACCGTCCCGGGTTTCTCGGAGACCTCATTGCTTAATCGGAGACCTCATTGCTTAAGAGGATGGGGTCTATGGGACGTTCAAGTCGGTTTTCCCAGGAGGTGCGCGAGCGTGCCGTCAGGATGGTCAAGGAGCACCGGGAAGCCCACGCCTCAGAGTGGGCGGTGCTGCGATCGGTGGCGCCGAAGCTCGGCTGCACGGCGGAGACGCTGCGGAAGTGGTTGCGGCAGGCGCAGCGTGATGCTGGGCATCGGCCGGGCCAGACGACGAGCGAGCGGGAGCGGTTGCAGGAGTTGGAGTGCTTGGTCCGCGAGCTGAAGCGGGCGAACGAGATCCTGCGGAAAGCATCCGCGTATTTCGCCCAGGCGGAGCTCGACCGCCGGGGGAAGTAGCCAGGATGGTCCAGTTCATCGACGACCATCGCGCCAGGCTCGGGGTCGAGCCGATCTGCGCCGTGTTGCCGACCGCCCCGTCGACGTATCATCGCCATCGGCACCAGCGGACCGATCCGACGCGCCGGTCCGCGCGGGCGCAACGCGACGATCAGCGCTGCGGCGAGATTCAGCGGGGCGATGCCGAGCACCAGCAGGTCTACGGCCCCCGGAAAGTCTGGCAGCAGCTGCGGCGGGACGGCGTCTGCGTGGCACGTTGTACCGTGGCGCGCCTGATGCGCGCGATGGGCCTCGCCGGTGCGGGCGGTCGCCCCGTGGACCTCGTCGACCGCCAATTCGTGGCCACCCGTCCGAATCAGCGCTGGGTCTCCGACTTCACATGTGTCGCGACCTGGGGCGGCGTCGTCTACGTCGCGTTCGTCATCGAGCGGAGCAACAACGGCTCTGGAAGGCGACCGCCCGGGGGCTGTCGAGTGAGGAGGCCGCTGTGTCATGTGGCGTGTCTCCGCCCGTGGGTGGTCGTTGGTTCCGTGAGGGCGGTGGGATGCCGCCGATCAGCTTGGCGCCGCCGTCGGCTCGTTACCTGTGCTTTGATGACGTCTCAATGAGGATCTCGCACGAGGCTGTCTACCAAGCGCTGTACATCCAGGGGCGGGGGGGCACTGCGACCGCGAACTGACGGCCTGCCTGCGCACCGGTCGTGGCGTCTACTGTGATTGGTTCGCTCGTGCGACTTCGCACTTCTTTTTCTTGCGGCCATGAATCTGAACGAGGTTGTCTGGAATAGGTACCGGGAACTGATGATCTTGGCCCATCTCAATCAAATCCCACGCGAACTCGCGCAACTCGAAACCATCAGAGGATTTCTTTTCTTTGCGGACAACCGGTATCTCCGGGTACTGCCGCGTGTCCGGGCGGTCGCGTAACTGAAACGCCTCATGGAAGCCACTCGCGTCAAGGAATTTTTGGACGAGCCCCGCGTACGGTGGGAAGGCGCCACCGTAGCCGATCACCCGCCGTGCGGCTGCCACCATCTCCAGCTCTTCTTTCGTCCACGTGGGGGCGACGTAGGAGTCCTTCTCAAAGGCATGTTCTCCGCTTAACGGCTGGTACCGCATCGGGTACGCACTCACGCCCCACGCGAGGAGGTCGCTCACGCGCTTATAGAGATCCGCTGGCGTGTCTTTGTAGTTGTAGAGGACATAGCAGCAAATGTGACGGAATCGGCGGTTCGTCAGTCCAGCTTGTTTCAGCAGCAGAACGGCCCTCTTGACCGCCTTCTCCATTTGAGAAAAATCGTACGCCAACCGGATCGTCGGCAGCTTCAACCCCTTGAGCGCCTCCGCAACATTCTCAGTCACCAGTCGTGCATCGAGGCCCTGGTTGAAGTCCACTTCGACATTCAGTTCCTTCAACTCAGCGATTACGTCGCTCCATGCCGATTCGCCAAGAATGTTGTTGTCCCACAGAATCACGCGCTTGTGGTCCGGATGCACAAGATGTTTCACGCGCGTGGTAGGCCGCGCCTGGAACGGCTTGCCCTCCAAGGCGGGAACGGCACAGAACGCACAACTCCGGATACACCCGCGATGACTAAAGAGGATCGAAGCGGCGCGTTCACCTTCAGCCCATTCTGGCACGAGCGAATAGTCTGGCATCAGGTCTTCAGCTTCATGAACGAGACCCGCGACAACCTCGTGAGCGCCGCTCTGCTGCGCGTGTTCCGGAGTCAATGAGGCATAGATACCACCGAGCGATACCTTCGCTTGCGGAAACAGAGCCTTGTAGAAGGCCACGGCTTCCCACACTGGCTTCCATGCCCAGGTAAACAGGCTCGTGACTTTGATCTGGTCTGGCACGAACTTCGTCACGAGCTTCAGCCCATTGACGAAGTGAATGTCGTGCCCCTGTGACTTGTAGAGCGTGGACAGTTTCAATAGGCCGAGCGGCGGATACTGTGAGTAGTAGCTTGGTTCTACGAGGAGGATCTTCATTGCACGGCTACTGTGCTGGCATCAGTGATAGGAGCGGACGGCTCGATGGTCCGATCCTTCCATGCACGGATGCGCTCAATGTCCGCATCAGTATAGAAGCGGTGGTTGGAATGGGCGATGCGAGGAGGCGCGGGAAAGTCAGCGTAGCGCGGGTCGCCACTCGCCTTCTTCTTCTCCCATCGGAAGAGCGTGTCTTGGTTGCGCCGGTAAGTTTTGGCACTTTAGCGTTTCGATGCGGGCTCGCCAGTTCTTCTCCCCTTGCGACCACGTTCAACCCTGACCACCATGACAGGAGAGGTCGCTACTCGCTGCTGGAACTACGTTGGTCCATATCGATTTCCGTGCATAGAATAGCATCGATCGAATCAGTACCGGGCAATACTTATCGACTTGAATTAATCAAGACGGTACCTGTCGGTACCATAAGGGGAAGTGTGATGGAGACGATAATTGAAGTGGAAGAGGTGATGGTCGGCGGGCAGATGCTGCGGCTCAAGCACGAGAACATCCCGATCGATCAGTTGGAGTTGGACCCGGACAACCCACGCATTAGATACCGGCTCCAACACCAGAAGCCTGGCGGCGAACAGGAGCAGGAACTGCTCGGCTGGCCGGACGTGATCAGGCTCCGCAAGGACATCGAGAAAAGTGGTGGCCTGCGTGAGCGCATCATCGTCCAGTGGGACCCGAGAACGAAGAAATACAAGGTCATCGAAGGCAACTGCCGAACGGTGTCCATCCGCCACCTAAACAGCAAGAATCCAAGCGACCAGAAATGGCAAACGGTCATCGCCAAAGTGTTGCCGCCCGACGCTGACAGGCGGGCCGTCGCCATTCTGCTCATGGATTTCAACGTCGTCGGCAAGATCCAGTGGAAGGCTCATGAGAAGGCGGCGCAGGTCTACCTGATGCACACCGATCTGAAGATGACCCTCGACGAGATCGCGCTGTACATGAGGACCAGCAAGACGACGGTGCAGCGGCTCCTACATGCCCACAAGGCGATGAACGAACTGTTCCTAACGATGGACGACGGATTGTACGAGAAGAAGGGCGAGGGTGCGTGGAGTTTCTTCGATGAACTATATAAATCCCCTGAACTGCGGAAGAAGATGAAGGCTGAGCCTGAGTTCGTTGAGGATTTCTGTCGGTGGGTCGGCGACGAACGGCTGACGGCGGGGGCCGACGTGCGCATGCTGCCGAAGATTCTCAAGGACCCGGTGGCCGTGAAAAAGTTCACGATGGGACCGGCTAATACGGCGTTTCAGGACGCCAAAAAGCTCGTCGCGCAGGCCGAGCCGGAGATCGGAAGCGACTTCTTTAAGCTCCTAGAAAAAATGCGGCAGGCCTGCACGGACGCGGCGCATGTGAAGGAGATCCTGAAGATCCGCCGCGACAGGATCGCGCGCCAGCGATTGATCGATACGTACGATGCACTTGTCGGGTTCATGCAACTAGCGGACGTGAACCCAGAGAAAGTCACAACTAAGCAGAATAAGTCCTCCTAGCAGCCCGTGGTGAAAGTAAGGGACCGACACGAGATCCGCTGTACTACACTCTGCGCGGCCACCCGTTCTACCAGCGCTGGAAATCAGGTACATGACGCGCACTCCTCCGACGAGCTCGTCGAGAGCCAGTGCGTCCCTTTCTACGCGGACGGGGTTGGTCGGCCGAGTCTGACATCGGGCACGTACTTCCGCCTCCTGTTAGTCAGGTGCTTCGAAGGCATCGATTCGGAGCGCGGCTTCCTCGGCCTGAAGCCTCGACGAAGCGCCGCCTGAGCACTCGACGATCTCGCGCACGCATCTGGCCCTGAAAGCAGCACGGTCTTCTTGGTCACTGCGTCGAGAACTCGGCCTAAGGGGTAGTGGACTTCCCGGCGAGTTCGGCGTCGACCATTTGGGAAACACGTCTCAGGCGCCGGCTGATTTGCCTGACGACCTGCTGCACGGCCTTCACTTGGTTGCGCTCCAGGGGGGCAAGGTCGTCCAGCTCGATGTCGTCCAGACCCTCGCGGATCTTCTTGAGTCGCTGTTCGGCACCGCTGATCTTTGCGCGGTCATGGGCATCCTCGAGAGTCACGTCGCCCTTCTCGTATTTTCGAAGGATTTTAGGCTTTGCGATAATGGTGGGTAGGCGTTCGCGCATCTCTTGAGCAGTGAAGTCCCTTGTCTTGATCTGGGACAACAATGTGCCTCGTAGTGGTCTGCTACCTTCGATTGCAGACGAGATGGCCCGGTTTCGAACAAGGACGTAGTAATAGCTGAAGTTGGAGAGAGTGTTGTCGTCGTTCTCCTGCATGAACTCGATGGTCTTGACGTTCTTCTTGATCTCGGCTGTCGTGAAGCCGGACAAGTCCGCCAAGGTCGAGATGTCTTGTTGTTCTTCGACCGCCCAGCGGAAGCAAAACAGCGCCTTGGCGTACGGGGACCACTCGGTTTTCCCGTGAAGATGTGACTGGCCAAGAAGGCGTGTCTGTTGATCAGCGCTAAGGGTCTTGACGACAAGGCAGCGGATCTGTGTCCAGGTCTCGTCGGCGGGGTGTTCATCATCGAGCTTGCGGTAGGCCGCCAGGCGGGAATTGCCTTCGATGACTTCCTGAGTGTCCCAGCGGACGATGATCGGATCTTGTAATCCACCGTCTCGTTGAATTTCAGGTATGAGGTTCTTGACGCTCGACTCGTGGAGCAGGCGCTCGTATATGCGACGCTGCTGCTCTTCGGGGGTGAGGCCTGGGAAATCCGCCATTTCTCTGATGGCGGCGTATACGCGGGGGTTGCCAGACAGGAAGCGGAGCTTATGGATCGGGATTAGCTGGTGGTTGGCGGGAACGTCCTGTCCCATTATGGCGATGGTCGTCTTGTCGAGGTTCATCGGTCTGTAGTCTTGGATTCTTCGGAAGATTATTGGTTGGAGGTGACTCGATCGGGAAACAGGACGCCTTGGAGCACCTCGGATATGTCCGTGCGGAAGGAGTCGCGGAAGGCGACGGCGGCAATGTCGCCCTGGGCGAGTTGCGCGGCCCGGTACTTCGCCATGAGCAGGACGTCGACCCATTCGTCGATGGTCTCATTGGCAATGAGATTGTGGATGAAGCACTCGCGTGTCTGGGAGATCCGGTGGATGCGGTCTTGTGCCTGCAGATAGTCGTCGAGGCTGAAGCCGCGATCGTAAAAGATGGCGTGGTTCGCGACGGTCAGCGTAAGGCCCTCCTTGGCGGCGCCTGGCGTCGCGATGAGGACTAAGTTGGATGAGTTGGTGAAGGACTGCACCGCCTGGTTTCGCTGGTGCATGGGCAAAGAGCCGTGTATGCATACAGGGTCAAATTCGGCGAGCTTCTCGGCTAGCCAGTTGACGTTGTCGACGAATCCAGTCCAGATGATCAACTTGGATCCGACGGTGAACTCCCAGCACATGTCGAGGAGCAGAGGGAACTTCGCAGGGTCGTGCTCGTAGCGCCCATCAATAAGCGCCGGGTTCGAGGCGCATTGGACGAGGCGCAGGAGTCGCTTGAGAATGCTGTCAACGTTGTCGATTTCGACAACGCCGTCGGTGTCGTACTCGTAGGCGAGTTCGTCGCGGTAGGCGGCGTACTTCGCCATCTGCCAGGGGGGCAAGTCCACATGGTGGAAAGTTATGGTTTTCTCAGGCAGGTGGATGCCCGCGGTGTCCTTGGTCTCTCGGACAGTGAACTGGGCGAGGCGTTGATGGATCGTGGCCAGGCGGTTGCCATAGTCAGACGCTGCCGAGTGCCTGGCGGGCAAATCCATTTGCTGCCTGAATGCGTCGAAGGTGTCGCCGAGCGCTTCGCCGCCGTCCAGGAACTTGATCTGCGACCAGATGTCGTACGGACGGTTCGCGGCAGGGGTGCCGGTCATGATGATGCGCCGCTCGAAGGACGAGGCCACGTCGTGGAACGTGCGCGTCAGGGCGGCTTCGGGATTCTTAATTTTTTGGCTCTCGTCTAGGATGCAGCCGACGCGGCAAGTCTGCAGGAACAGTCTAATGACTGGGCCGTTGGCCGCGATGACTTCGTAGTTGGTGATGTAGAGGAGTGCCGGCGAGTTGAGGGACGCGCTATTCTGGACTCGATTGCCGGACAGAATGTGTGGCGTGATATGGCAGTGCCGCGTAACTTCGTTGCGCCAGTTTTCCACCAGCGACTTCTTGGTGACGACGAACACGGTATCCACGGCATCGCTCTGTAGCCATTGCAGGGCGAGGTCGATCGCGATCTTCGTCTTTCCGAGACCCTGCTCATGGAAAATGGCGGCGTACGGAAGATCCTTGACGGCGCGGAAGGCGTCGAGCTGGTATGGATACGCCGCGTGCTTAGGCGACAGTTCAGGCTGGCGTCTCAGCACAAACGCCACAGGGGTGCTCCAAGGGGACCCAGGGTCCAGAAGTCGAGGCCGTCGAACAGTTTTACGTGGAGTCGGGACGACACGCGTTGGCGGCAGGCGAAGCGGAGTACCGTCCTTGCTGAATATGCGACGTGTCCGTTGACGGCCAAGATGAAGGTGCCGGTGCCTGTTGTCATGGCGTCAAGGTGGTCCACGAAGGCACCGATCTGACTCCGAGTATGTCGGTTGTCGATGTCACCGTCGGTCTTGGCTTCCGCGATGACGAACTGGAGGCAGGCGGCGGTGCATCGGGCGATGATGTCGGGACGGTGGGCGCCGATGCGCTGGGGCACCGGGTCGCCGGGAGCGTCGAGGAGGTCCGTTGTGACGTGCATCGCCGGATGACGCTGTTGTATGGCTTGTGCGGCGGCGATGACTAGCCGACGGTGCGCGTTACTTTGAGACATCTTGGAGCAGGTCGCGAAGATGGTCGGCGAGGTCGCTCAGCGTATCTACGTCTTGGTCCGCGGTCTCGTATTGCCGGTCGCGGAGGGCAAGGTAGTCCCCTCGCGGCAGGGCTTTGATCCTCTGAAGCAGCACCTCAGCCAATACCGCCATGCTGGCATTGGCGACAGTGGTGTCGATCGACGAAGGATTCATGTCCTTTTGACGGTTGGCCTCGGCAACGGCGATGGCGTCTTCGATAGACCGGATGCCGCCGTTGACAAAGGTGTCTTTCGCCTCGTCGTCGGCAAGAACGCGGGGTAGCCTTCGAACGTCGGCCAGTCGGTATATCTGGCCGTCGCGTATCCAGCGGCCGAAGTCGTGGAGGTCAAAACCCGCGCTGTAGATGGAGTCCTTGACATCCCTGTTCTGGAGCTCGACAAAGCCGCTGAATCGATCGACCTTGAACGCGTCGTCGCTGTTGACGTCGCGGTAGAACTCGTTCATGTCGTGGTAGGCGTCGATTTGCTGGGTGATCGTCTTCTTGTTGCCCCCGCACCGGGCGATGAGCTCGTCGTAATCCATGAACTCGACGTTGCGCAGGTGGTGAAGGTATCGGGCCTTCTCGTAGGCGGGCCATTCGCGTGCGCCGACGAGGTGGGCGGTGACCCGAATCGTCTCAATGTCCCGCTGGTCGGGATTGTCGAGCACGAGGCAGTTGATGGCGGTCCAGTCGCCTGGAGCGCTCTCCTCGTCGAGCTCATAATAAACGGCTAGTCGGGTGTTGCCGTCGACGCACACGAATCGACCGTTGTCGGACCAGACGACAACAGGTACCGAGATGCTTCCAGCCGCTCTGATGGAGTCCTTTAGAGAGCGGTAGGAGGAAGCGCTGGCGGATCCTTCCGTGGCGGTCTGTAGTGCAAAGCGGATGCGTTGATCGTCGAGCTTGTCGCCGTACTTCTCCAGAGCAACCTTGATCCTCGGGTTCTGCCGGTCGAAGTCAATCTGGCTGGTGGGGATGAGGTGGTATGTGCTCTTCACGATAGTCTCACGTCGCTAGATGTCGTGGCGTCGTGGGTCTAACAGCCCGTGGAAGAAGTCTGTTCGCTGAGCCAGCCCGGTCAGGCAGCTTGGCAATGAGCGATTGAGCCGACGAACGCCGCCGGTGTCTATTTGGACCCCCAAGCGAAAGTCAGACGCCCCCAGCGGTCGATCCTCCACGTCTTCGATGTGAACAGGTATCCGTCATCGCGAACGACCAGCCGCCGCCGCAGGTTTACAGCCGACCACATAGAGTAACAAGAATTGCGCGCGGATACCCCCGTTGCTCCGCCTCCCCGGTCCCTCGCCGGCCGTCAAATTGGTGCGTGATCAGATCCGCCAGAGCGCATCGGGGCTGCGCGAGACACCGACCACGCTCTCGCCACGGGCGACGAGGGCGGCGGTCGTTGCCGCACCGATGCCGTCAGAGTTTCCGACGATCAGAATCCGCTTCGCCATGAATTACCTGGAATTTCCGTTTTGCCTGCCCCGGATGGCCCCTTTCATACACCCGAAGGCCGCAGTACCCACGAAAAGCTTCTTCATCGCACCATCGTCCAGGTTCTGAGGCCGTCACTCAGCTCGCACTGCCGTCTTGCGGGCTGAATCCTGGGCTTTTAGGGTATTCCTTCGACACCACTCCGCACTTGTGTCCTCGCTTTGCCAAGCCGGCGTTCTTGCACTCGCCGCACGTCAACCCCTGCCGGGACCGGCAGCGCCCAGATCCGCTGGAGCATCGCCCCGAACAGGTGTCGGGTCAGGTGACTCTCTGCCAGGAACAGCCAGTAGTAGCGCGCGTGTTTTACCAACCGCCCGCTCGTTTTGACCAGGCGCTGCTGCAGGCTGGTCAATGACCAGCGCTCGATGCGCGTGGGCAGGACCAGCCGCCGCCACAGATTCCCCACGTTGTACGCGAGTACGCTCAGCTGCAGCCGGACCTCGTTCGCTCGAAATCGATGGCACGACAGCCGCGTCCAGTGCGTGGCCTGCTTGCCTTCCTTGATCCATTGCTCGGCGGTGCCGCGCTTGTTGGAGAACCGCACGACGGCGCGATTGTGGATCGGGAGATTCGTCACGATAAAGCCGACGCGCGGGAACAGCTCGCCGACGTGGTGCTCGACTTTTGCCACGACCCGCCGGGGCGTGGTCCAGCTGTCCGCCTGGTACTGGAAGCGCTTGTACCGAATGAGCGGCGTGAGGCTGGGCCGTCCCGGTGACCGAAACAGGAGGTCTTCGATCGCCAGCTCCAAGTTCTTGTTTGCCGGTATCCGGATCGGGTACCGGACGCCGCGCGCATCCGGATCATGACCGCGATCCGGCATCATCTGCCGCTAGTGCATGCGCTTTCGACGTCGTCGCCGTTTCACGCCGGCCGCGAGACCGGTTTCAAGTCCTACCGGCTGAGCATCATGGATGCACTTCCGCGCACCAGCCTTCCCGCCCCGCTGTTGTCTCAGGTGGATTACGACCGCGTCGTGGCGGCCTATCAACGCATGAAGTTCATCGAAAATAGCAGTGAATTGTAGTGGGACGTCCGCCCCTCGCACCGCTTCCCGACGGTAGAGATGCGGATCTGCGACGTTTGCCCGTGTCTCGACGATGCGGTGAGCATCGTCGCGCTCTATGCCCGTCAGCACGGGCGGAACTGATGACGTAGAACGGCGACAGAGCGATGAAGTTGCAGCAGTGGAGGTCCAGGTGGTCCAGGACCTTGAGACCGGCCAGCGCGGCGGGAGGAGGATAGACCTGACGAAGCTTCGCCATGGTGTCGATTGTCATTGCTACCTCCTTACATGCGGCCGCATGAAACATACCATCACGCAACTCTCACGGGAACCGCAAGTGCTGCGCGCCAACCATGTGAACGGTCATCGGCGTACCGAGACCACCTACCGGGAATCTCCACCGAGATACTCGGCCCAGTCGTCCATCAGGTGCCGGCGGCGCTCGAACAGGTCCGAGCGCGCGTAGGCCGCCTCGACCTTGTTCTGGACGACATGCGCCAGCGCCGCCTCGATGACCTCACGCGGGTGATTGGTTTCTTCGGCCGCCCAGTCGCGGAAGGACGACCGGAACCCGTGCGGGACGGCCGCGATTTGGTGCGTCCGGAGTAGCTGGACCAGCCGCTGGGCGTCCAGGGGCTTCCCGCGCGGCGTGGGAAACACGAGCGGGCTGCGGCCGTCACCGATCGTTCGCGTCGCCGCGAGGATCTCGAGGGCCCGCCCACACAACGGCACCCGGTGCTCCCGGTTCGCCTTCATCCGCGTGGCGAGAATGGTCCAGACGTGGTCCGTCGTGTTGATCTCGTCCCACGTCGCCAACCGCACCTCGCCCGATCGTGCCGCGGTCAACACCAGGAACTCAAACGCCAGTGTGACGACTGGCGCCGTGTCCGACGCCCGCACAGTCGCCAGCGCCGCCGCCACCTCTCGATGGGGCAGCGCCTGTCTGTGCTGCACGTGGTCCTGCTGCGGACCCAGCACCGGCCCGAGCCGGTCGCACGGATTGTCCGCACGATAGTGCATGGCGATGGCCCACTCCATCACGGCATGGATGCGTTGCTGGATGCGCCGCGCTGTCTGCCGCTTCACGTGCCAGATCGGGGCGAGGATCCGCACGGCGACATCTCGGTGTTGCGCGGCATCGAGGGCGCCAAGATGAAGGCAACCTATCGTCTGGTGGCGATGCAGATTGGAATCACTTGGCAGGGACGGCGCTACGACCGTGCCCGGCCGATGGCGACCGACCTCCCAAACCAGGCGCTGAACCATGCGGCGAGCGCAGTTGAAGCCGCCGCAGCCATCGCCGTTGCAGCAACGGCCACCGTCCCGCAACTCGGCTTCATTCATGAAGATGCCGGACAATCCTTCGTACTCGACATCGCTGATCTGTTTCGCGACTCCGTCACCATCCCCACGGCGTTCCGCGCGGCCAAGAAAGCCCTGAGAGACACGGCCAGTGAGAACATTGAACGCGTGACACGACGAGAGACCGGGCGCACGCTCAGCCGGGAACGGACGATTCCGAAAATGATCGAGCGGATCAAGGATCTGTTCGAGGATCCGGCGGCGAAAGCGTAAGTTTGCGATGCCCACGACCGTGGTCGTCACGCGTGACGTCGAACGGAGATATCGAGGCTTTCTCGCCTCAGTGATGCTTGAGATTGCACCCGGCGTTTATGTGTCGCCAGACCTCTCAGCTGGGGTGCGCGAGCGTATCTGGTCGGTGTTGGAGGATTGGTTCGGCGCGCTCGGCAACGGTGCCGTTTCTATGATTTGGCGCGATGGTTCCGCCGATGGCGGCTTGGCACTCCGCTACCTTGGAGATCCGCCAAAGGAGATCTGCGAAGCCGACGGGGTCCTCCTCGTCAGGAGATTGCAAGGCACTGACGCTGGGTCTTGTTGATCAGATCATTGACAACTAAATACTGAAGAGAGCCGCACCTTTGTCAAATATTTGACAGAGGCTTCCCCGCACACGCGGGGATAGACCTGGAGGCCCGTGACGATCCCAAGGCCAGCGACGGGCTTCCCCGCACACGCGGGGATAGACCCAATTGGAGCTGCCGCCGCCCCTGTGGCGCCTGGGCTTCCCCGCACACGCGGGGATAGACCCCAGCGCAGCGTCGATGCCGATCGGATCGGGGTGGCTTCCCCGCACACGCGGGGATAGACCCCTCAAACAGCATCCTGGGCGCAATCAGTGGAGGGCTTCCCCGCACACGCGGGGATAGACCCGTCATCACTTGCTGGCCTTCTTCCTCGAGACCGGCTTCCCCGCACACGCGGGGATAGACCCTTCAGCCCGTCACCTCTGGGTGGTGGGCTGGCGGCTTCCCCGCACACGCGGGGATAGACCCTAGTTGACGAAGGTGAACGCGATCCCGACTTCGGCTTCCCCGCACACGCGGGGATAGACCCAGTTCAAGGTATGGCCCTGGGCTCACGCGTTCGGCTTCCCCGCACACGCGGGGATAGACCCGTCTCAGGTAGACGTGGAAGCGCTCTTAGCAGCCCGTGGTGAAAGTCGAAGTTATGAGGGATCGACACAATCGATCCGTCGTACTACACTGACGCGCATGGCTATGGGAACGCGCGAGACGGATCAACCGCCGCTGTGGATCGCGACGTCGGACCTGCCCACCTCGCCGGGCCATCCGTTCTACGCGCGGCTGACGACGCTGCTCGACGGGCACCCCTTCGATCGGTTCGTCGAAGGCCTGTGTGACCGGTTCTACGCGCCCGTGATGGGCCGACCGAGCTTGGCACCCGGGCGCTACTTCCGCCTGCTGCTGGTCGGCTACTTCGAAGGCATCGACTCGGAACGCGGGATTGCGTGGCGCGCGACGGACTCGTTGGCGGTCCGCAGCTTTCTGCGGTTGGCCGTGGACGAGGCGCCGCCCGATCATTCGACGATTGCGCGCACGCGGCGCTTGATCGATCTGGAGACGCACCGGACCGTCTTTACGTGGGTGCAACAACGACTCGTCGAGGCCGGCCGTCTGAAGGGCAAGACCATCGCGATTGACGCCACGACGCTCGAGGCGAACGCGGCGATGCGCAGCATCGTCCGCCGGGACACCGGCGAGAGCTACCAGGCGTTTCTGGCGGGTCTCGCGACGGCCTCGGGGATCGAGACGCCCACGCGCGAGGGTCTGGCGCGACTGGATCGGAAGCGGAAGAAGAAGACCTCGAACACAGACTGGACGAACCCCCACGATCCCGATGCGAAGGTCACGAAGATGACAGATGGCCGCACGCATCTGGCGCACAAAGCCGAGCATGCCGTCGACATGGAGACCGGCGCGATTGTCGCGGTGACACTGCAAGGTGCCGATGTCGGCGACACCACGACGATCATCGAGACCGCCATCGCCGCGACCGAGCAGGTCGAAGACGCGCAGGCCAACGTTGACGATCGGCAGTCTCTGGAAGAGATCGTCGGTGATAAGGGGTATCACAGCAATCAGACCCTGATCGACCTGGACGCCGTGGGTATCCGGTCCTACGTGTCCGAGCCGGACAGGGGGCGACGTGATTGGTCGAAGGATCCCGCGGCCCGGGCGCCGGTGTATGGCAATCGTCGCCGGATGCGGGGACGACGCGGCCGCCGCCTGATGCGCCAACGCGGCGAACGGATCGAACGCTCGTTTGCGCATCTCTACGACACGGGCGGGATGCGGCGCACCCATCTGCGCGGCCACACGAACATCCTGAAGCGCCTCCTGATTCATGCGGGTGGCTTCAATCTCGGGCTCGTCATGCGTCATCTGATCGGGATCGGCACGCCGCGCGGGCTGCAGGGCCGCGTGGCCGCTGTTCTTGCGACGTTAGGGGTGCTCATGGGCGTCGTCCGACGTCGGCTCACCACGATTTCGTCGTCGCATCGACTCATCCCGGCCGTGCAAGGTCGGCTCGCGTCACTGGCCACGTTTGCCGTCAACTCGATCTCTAGGAAAATCAAAATCTCATTTCTGAGGTGCCTCGGGCCACGTTGTTCTCGTCGGCGAACATGCGGCCGAACTGGTCAGCAACGAAACGACCTCGACGCCCGCCGCGGCCGCGAGTGTGGAGGTATCGACACCAACGGCTCGGCGTGCGCCGTACCCCCCCCACCCCCGAATCTCGTCCGGATGAGCGGCATGACCGTCCGCCGCCCCTTGCGCGCATTTTCGCGAAATTCGATTTTGGTTTTTTCGGACGACCCCCTATGAACATTGACGAAAAGTGCTCCACCCCGGCCACGCCGATCCAGATCTGGCCCGAAACGACGCTGATTTCGCGCAAAACGATCCCCAAGCGGACCCTCCGCCGCTGGCGCGCCGAGGCCCGCGCGCGGTGGCCGATGTATCTGGCCGACGTCGCCTACCGGATCGAACGCCTCCCGCAACCCAAACGCCGCCACGGACGGACCTGGGCCGAGGTCGCCCGCGATAACTTCCTCGCCAGCTTCCCCGCCGGCACCGGCATCCCGCCGTGGGCGGGTGAAGCCTACCGACCCGAACACCGCCCGAAGGTCATCAGCCTCGAGGAGATCCTCGCCGAGTACACGGAAGAAGAACTCGCTAGGTATTACTACTAAGCACGGGCACACGCCCGAGGTCCTACGGTGACCGGGCTGTTCCCGCGGGCGGCGCGATCGCCCGTGTGCGATGGAGAGATGCCGTCGTTCACGGCTCATCGGCGCCGGGGTGTGGCCCACCGTCGGCTCGGACTGTCATCCGTGGGAGCGCGGGCGGACGTAGCACGAGTACTCCCGCACGTGGCGGCGCCGCGTGGCCGCTGGACCGTCGTGGCCCGGTCGCCGCGGTGTCCCTCACCGGCGAGCCCGCCGGTTCGACCGGGCCACCCCCATCCGCATGGGACGAATCCGACCCGGATGGACAACGGGTCGTTCACCGCATCGGTATTCGCGTCCGGCTCCCGGCTGAGGTTCGCTTCAACCGCCTCGGGATCGATCAGATTCGGTTCCGGCTCGGAGATGCCCGGCGTGCGCACCAGATAGTCGTAGTCGATGAATCCGGAGTCGGTGTAGCGATCGACGGAGCCGCGCAGCGCCCCAGCTTGCGCGAGATGAGCGGCAGGTTGACGGTGACGTCGGCCTCGGTCCCGGGCGCGCCACCGTGCGCCAGCCCGAACAGGTCCCCGCGCACGTCCAGCGTGCGGTGCCCTGATCGACCACGGTCAGGCCGGGTGTCCAGTGCGACAACGCCGTCAGGTTGCCGATCGCCCGCCGCTCGATGTCCGGCAGCGCCACCGGATCGGCCACGACCACGATGTCGTCGACCGTGACCTCGCCAAAGCCGGCCAGGAAGACGGTGACCGTGTAGACGCCGGGAGCGAGACCGGTGAACACAAACCGGCCGTGCGCATCCGTCTGCGCGGGCAGCGGGCTGCCGCGGATGCCGCGTGCACGAACGTGACCGGTCCAGAATCGGATCGTCGCCCCCGTGGCCCCGGAACGCAGGGATGGACGGACAGGTGGCGACCACGCCCACCCAGGGAGCACAGCCCGTGCGCTTAGGAGACGGTCTCCGCGCTGCCTTGGTGCACAACTCGCGATCTCGGTCAATAATTGCCCTCCACCCCGAGATCCGAGGTCCCGCATGACGAGTTTCAAGCGCACCCAGCGGAAGTACGTCCAGAAGGCCTACCGTGTCCGGAATTGGCGGGAGTACGAGACGGGTCTCCGCGCTCGCGGGAGTCTGACCGTCTGGCTCGGACTCACCGATGGCAAGCTCGCCAACTGGAACTCGCCGAGGCCGACGCGCAGGAAGCCAGGCCGACAACGCAAGTACTCGAACCACGCCATCGAGACGACGGTCACCTTGGGCTTGGTGTTTGGCCTGGCGTCCAGGCAGACTGAGGGCTTCCTGCGCTCGCTGCTGACGCTCCTGAATCTGGACAACGACGTGCCCGACCACAGCACGATCTCGAGGCGCAAGGCGAGGCTGGGGAAGGTTGCTTCCTCCGAGAGGCGAACCGTGAAGCCCGTCCACCTCCGCATCGACAGCAGCGGTCTTTCAGTGCACGTCGGCCAGTTGCGCACTCCGCCGAAAGCCAGGGACTACCGCAAGCTGCACCTCGCTGTGGATGAGCAAACCAGTGACGTGGTCGCCTGCGAGCTCACGAGCAAGCGGGCTCGAGACGCTTCCCGGGTGGCGTCACTCGTCGGCCAGATCGAGCGTCCCATCGCCTCGGCCAAGGCCGACGCCGCGTACGACACCGGCGACGTCTATAAGACGCTGGAGAATCACCGTGCTCATCGATCGCCGAAGGTGCTGATACCGCCACGAAAGGGCGCTCAGCTCGCGCTCGACTTCGCGGGCACGCGACAGCGGAATCGTAACATCCGAGCACGATCACGTGTTGGGAAACGGAAGTGGTACGTCGCATCGGGCTACAGCAGGCGAAGCAAGGTGGAGACGACGTTCCACCGCTACAAGGCCATCCTGGGCTCAGCGATGCGAGCGAGGGGACTGGCGTCCCAGAGAGTCGAGGTGAGGTTGGGGTGCAAGATCCTGAACACCATGACGGCGCTCGGGATACCCGATGGCGAGATGATCGGATGACCGGCAGGCGGAGTCACGGGAGACTCTCAGCCCTCAATGGAGTTGTGCACCAAGGCAGCGTCGCGCCGGCGGCTTCAATGGCGGTCTGGACCCCGTCGACCTTGTGGGCGGCGAGATTGTCCGCAATCACGATGTCGCCGGGCTGCAAGGTCGGCACGAGGATCTGTTCGACGGAGGCGAGGAAACTGGCCCCGTCCATCGGGCCATCGAGGACCCCGGGGGCGGTGAGCCCGGTCACCCGCAGCGCCGCGATGAAGGTACTGCTCTCCCACCGGCCTTGGGGGACGTCCGCTCTCGACCGCAACGCGTTTCGGTCTTTGTTGGACCGGGCCCCGGCTCTTGGCCTGCCGGCGCCCGGTCCTGGGTGGGTCACAGGTACGCGGTGACCGGGATCGTCGTCGGTCAGGTTCTCGTCCGGCTCCCCGCGGGCGTCGCTGCTGTTGCGGTTCCAGGTGGCCACGTGGCTGCCCTTTCCTTGCCCTGGCACGCTCTAGCGCCTGTTCGTGTCCTTTTCGCGCCCCTCCCGGTGTTGCTCGGTTCCCGGTCCGTCGTCCGCAGGTCTCGGGTTACAATCCCGCGACCGCTCTGGAGACCGAATCGTTGACCGACCCCCGACCTGATCGTTCTGACCCTGCTACCGACTCGGCCTTGGAGCTGTTCTACCAGCAGCCGAACAAGGCGGGAAGCTGACTTGAGTCGGCGTTGAGCATCCAGCCCAGCGAGTTGACGGTGTTTTCGCGGCCAGAAGAGCGGGACGCGACTCAGACGGTGATTCGCATGCTCACCACACGGAAGCACCAATGACGAATGAAGTTCGCGAGGCACTGAGAGAGATCGAATCCCACGCCGAAGACAGCGGGGACGGCGGATGGTTCGAAACGCTCGTGCGTACGCACGGCCCGGCCATCAGACACTGGAACGTCGACGCCGTCCACAAGTGGGATAAGTGGCCGGCACGGACGACGGTTTTTCCCGACAGCTCGCCCGACGACATCGCCATCGACCTCGTGGCCGAAGACGTAGCCGGCAAACGGCTGATCGCCATCCAGTGCAAGGCTCGGCGTGAGGGAAGTGCAATCACGCACGCAGACGTCGATGGATTCCTCAGCGCGGCAGCGGCGCCCGAGTTCAATGAGGCATGGATCGTCGGAACGACCGGGTCGAGCGAGGGGCTCCGGGAGCAGCTGAACAACCGGGGGCTCACCAAGGTTCGGTGCCTGCGGCTCCAAGACGAGTTGCTGCAGTCGGCGCAGGCCGCGGATGACGCAGACTCCGACCCGCGGGACGAGATCCAGCGCCGAGTCATCGACGCGTCGCTCAAGGGACTGGAGAACGTCCGCGGACGGACACACGACGGCTGGCGCGCGACCGACGCGCGTGGACGCATCGTGATGCCGTGCGGCACCGGCAAGACGCGCGTCGGCTACCGGATTGCCCGCGAACTCACCACGCCCGGAAAGACGCCCGACGGCACCGACCGGCTGACGATCGTCCTCTGCCCGAGCATTGGACTCGTGCGCCAACTCAAGACCGCGTACGAAATCATGGCCGGGAGCGACGGCGTCGCGCTCCGGACTCTCGCTGTCTGCTCTGACCGAAGCGGCGACGGCGCGAAACGGCGGAAGCCGAACGTTGACGAAGCGATCGCCGACGACCCGACAACAGACCTGAGCGGAATCGACGGGTCCGAGATCACGGGGGCGGTGCGGCGCAAGGCCCAGGACATCGCCGACTGGATCGCGGAGTGTGGCCGGGATCCAGTCGGGTGGCCCGTGATCGTCAGCACCTACCAGTCCGGCCCCACGCTGGCCGAGGGAGTACGGCACGCCGGGGCGGACGCCGCCGTCCTCATTTGCGACGAAGCGCACCGGACCGCCGGGCTCAAGAAGACGCCGAAGGTCAACGAGGAGACCCTCCGCAACTTCACCGTGTGCCACGACAACGCGCTTCTGCCAGCTCGCAACCGCATCTACATGACGGCAACGCCGAAGACGTTCACGCGGGGCACGGCGGAGGCCCACGACGAGGGCTATGTCGTCGTGTCGATGAACGACGAGGCGACGTTCGGACCGAACTTGGCCGAGGTGTCGTACCGGGAGGCGGTCGAGCAGGAGGCGCTCACCGACTACCGGATCGCGGCGATCGTGCCGCATAACGAGAGCTACGAGTTCGCCGACAAGCGCGCGAGGAAACACGCCCGGGACGCGAAGAAGAAGGACGCCGAAGGCGCATCGTCGAAGAAGAGCGGAGACCGGTCGACGTCGATTCTGGTGCGCCAAATCGCGTACGGCGCAGCCCTCGCCGCAGGCATCGACGAAGGCGACGGGGGAGAGAAGCTGGCCGTGCCCTCGAGTATCGCGTTCTGCAACCGGACGCGTACGTCACGTGAGATGGCGGACGAGCTCGACGACGCGGCGGTGCGGAAGCACATCGCCAGCGTTACGGGCCAAGGAACGGACGGACCAGCGAAGCGCTACGAGGTACACCACCGGGACGCCAAGAGCCGCGCCGGCGCGCGCCACACGGCGCTGACGAAGCTGGCCGGGGCCGACCCCGAGAACCCGGTCGGCATCAGCAACGTCGGCATCTTCGGGGAGGGCATCGACACTCCGGATCTTGCAGCGATCGCGTTCATCGAACCGCGCAAGGGTCCGATCGATGTGATCCAGGCGGTGGGGCGGGTCATGCGCCGCAGTAAGGCCAAGAACATCGGCCTGATCCTCGTCCCGCTTGAGATCCCGCCCGACGAGGACGCCGAGGCGTGGCTCGAGAGCCGAACGAGCGAGAACCAGTTCAAGGAGCTGGGACAGATCCTGCAGGCGCTCCGAGCCCATGACGCCCGCATCGAGGACCGGCTGCAGCACCTGTTGAAAATCTACGAGCCCAGCGGGAACGGCCGTGCCGAGAAGACCGGCTACCACCTGCTTACTGCTCGCGAGCCGGAAGGCGTGAAAACGTACGTCGTGATCGGACGGGACGGCGTGATCGAGAACGCGCTCGCGGAGGCGGACAGGAAGACAACTGTAGTCCAGCTGCTGGAACGATCAGCGGACAAGGTGACCGAGGTCACGAAGACGGAAGGCGAGGAGAGCCTCCCGGAAAAACCCCGCAGCACGTGGGTGGCCGACTGCCGTCGGCGATCGAAGCCGAAGATCGCCCCGGTCGACGTGAGCGCTGCCCAGGACCGGCGCGAGAGCGACGACCGCTACCCGGTCGCCCCGATCTCGGAGGCACAGCGCACGCTCCTGAGCGGAGCGATCGTGGACAAGCGGAAGGGCCGGAACCAGAACACGGTGTTCCTGCGCGCGCCAGTGCGTCGGGAACTCACGAGACCCGGCGGGAAAACGCCGGCCAGCTACGGCCTGCTCGGATGCATCCTCGAAAACAATGAGCGCGGCCGGTCGATCCGCATGCGGATCCTGCGGAACAGCGGCCTCAAGACGGAGTCTGAGCGGCACATGGACGTGCTCTACTCGACGGTCGAGCGAGCCGCCGGAAAGCTCAAGGCCGACGACCTTGAGGAGCAGCTCGCGGCACTCCTGAAGATGGACCGCACGACGGCGGCGAAGGGCGAGCAGGGAAACGCGGCGTTGTTGCGCGGTTCGAAAACTGACCCGCAACGCCCCCTACCCACAGACCCGTTAACGACCGATAGCGTACGACGCCGGCCTACCAAGCTGAGTCATCTGATTGAGGATGTTACATGCGAGGATGGCCTCCGTCTCTTGCCCCGCCCGACTGCGCGCTCGAAGGCTCTCCCCGATGATCAACTTGTACCGGAAGAAGGCGTTCTCCATACGGGCCTGCTGATGGTAGCCCGAGTCCTTCTTCCACTGTCGCCGTCCAGCCTGCTGCACCTGTCGGATCGTGCGGTCGCGCGCGGGCGATCGTGGTCGCCGTCCAGACACGGTGGCTGTCCTGGTCGGTGGAATGACGACCGTCGCGCCACGCGCACCCGCAGCCTCGTAGATGCCACGCGTGTCGTAGGCCGCGTCCGCCGTGAGGCAGGAGACGTCGCCTTCGACCTTGTCGATCAGATCGAGGGCCGTCGTCGCGTCGTCAACATGCCCGCCGGTCAGGGCGTGAGCGACGATCACGCCCGATCCGTCGACGCCCAGATGAAGCTTCTTCCAGCCGCGTATCCCGCGTCCGCCATGTTTCACGGCCGCCCATTCACCTTCACCCACAGTCGAGAGCCCGGTACTGTCGACGATGAGATGTATGCCTGCGCCCGCGGGGAGGCGGCGAAGTGCAAGGTCGAGGTGCTGACCACGCCGTGAGAGAGTCGTGTGATCGGGCGCGGACAGGGCGAGGCACAGCATCCCGAAGATCGACCTCAGAAAGCCCTCCGTCTGACGAAGGGGCAGGTGAAAGATCAGGCGGAGCGTCAGCGCGGTTTCGATGGCAACCTCGGAGTACTGCAGCTGCCCTCCGCGCTTGCCGACGCCCACGGCCTCCCACGTGGCGATCGCTTCCGGCGTCAACCACAGGGTGACGTCGCCTCGCTGGACCAGGGCTCGGTCGTACGCCGGCCAGTTTCCGACGCGGTATTTCGTTTTGTACCTGGGATGCACTCTCGACTTCACGTCGAGATCATGCCCCTTCGGCCGTCACGATGGCCAGGGCCGCGACGAATACTTGTTTCCGCGCACCAACGCCCTGCGGCGAGCACTCCCGCGAGCGCGGCGGTCCCGACCGCGCGGGTCTCCAGGAAGCGCAGCAGCGCGAGCAGGTGAACGACGAACACCGCCGTGAACAAGGTTTCCACCAGGAGCAAACTGGGATACAGGATCGACAGAGGATCCAGCGCGTAGGCTGCTGCCGCCCAGAGGCTGAAGCGAGACGCGTCCCCTGTGCCAGCGCCGATAACACGCCGCGCGAGCAGGGCGACCATCCACACGGTTGCCATACCGAGAAGAATCTGCACGGCAATCGTCACCGCCGCAATCCGGTCCGCCAGCACCCCAAGCGTGAGCAGGAGCGGATACCCTGGCGGGCGGCGAATCTCCACGCTTCCACCTGGCGTTGTCGTGAAACTACCGTGCTCAACCAGCGCCTGAGCAGGCCGTACGTACGAATTGGTATCCGGTGAGAAGAACACCTGCGGGTTGCCGTGTACGGCAAGTGCGCTGAGCGGTACGATCAGCCGAACAACACCAGCCAGGAGAACGATGGCCAAGAGGCTTCTGTGTCGATTCAACGGAACTGCTCTTCGTTCAGGTGCGTGAACGGTGATGAACCAGGGTTTGCCCCCAGGTGGGCATTGACGCCCGGGCCCATCGAGGCGTTCGGCATCGAAGGCACTGGCAGCTACGGCGCCGGCCTGGCCCGGCACGGTGCGCCAAGCGGGGCATCGTGTCGTGGAAGTCAATCGGGGCGACCGGCGTACACGTCGCGCCGCCGGCAAGTCCGACACGGTGGACGCCGAGGTGGCCGCGCGGTCCGTGTTGGCGGGCCAGTCGACGGCGACCCCGAAGACCGCGGATGGCGCCGTCGAGATGATGCGCCAACTCAAGGTCGCGCGGGATACCGCGGTGAAGGCGCGCACCACGGCGATGATCACCCTGAAGCAGATCGTCGTGCACGCGCCGCCCCCGCTGCGTGAAGCCCTCCACGCCCTCCCCGATCACGGGCTCCTCACCCGCTGCGCCGGACTCCGACCAGGCCCCCTTGACACGCCGACCGCAGCCGCCAAGCATACCCTCCGGGCGCTCGCCCGCCGCTGGACCGCCCTGGCCGAAGAAATCGCGACGCACGAGCAGCACCTCGCGCGACTCACCACCACGACGTCGCCCACCCTCCGAGCGGGCTTCGGGGTGGGGCCCAATACCGCGGCGGCGATGTTGATCCTCTTCGGCGATAACCCCGACCGGATTCGCTCGGAAGCCGCCTTTGCGAAACTCTGTGGCGCGTGTCCCATCCCCGCTTCGTCTGGGGTCACCACCGGCTGGCACCGCCTCAATCGGGGCGGGCACCGACAAGCCAATGCGGCCCTCTATCGCGCCGTCATCGTCCGCATGCGGTACCACCAGCCGACCCTCGACTACGTCGCGCGACGGACCGCGGACGGTCAGACCAGACGCGAGATCATCCGGTGTCTCAAACGCTTCCTCGCCCGCGAGATCTACCACCGTGTCATGACAGACTTCCGCACGCGCCAAGCCATCACGCGTGCCGCCTAGAGGAATGTCTTGACATATAGGGGCGTCAATACCTCCGCTACACACCTTCGTGACTGAACGGCCGACGTTTCAGGGGCGGCTCAATTACGTTCCGCCTGAATCTCCACGTCGTCCTCGACGTAAAAAACCAGAGCTTGCCCCCAGACAGACGCATCGTCTATTTTCCAGGGGCGACGGCTTTGCGTTTCCTCTCCGCCAACGACTTCCACGGAGATGATCTGTCCATGAAAATAGCGTCCTGTGTACTCGTCTCCATGCTCTTGACCGTCGACACGGAGTCTGACTCCCACCGGCGCGTGAACGCGGACGGTGTGGGGACGAGGTTCATCGATCGCGTCTGCGATGGCATCAAGGACGACGTCGCCTCGGCGTTCGAAGAACGCTTCCAGGTCGAAGCCAACGAAGGGAACCCGGTTGACCGAAAGCTGCGCGTACTTCCGAACCAGCCCCCGGAGATAGGCTCTGGTTAGTAGATGGTTGATCGTCTCGCTTGCAGTCGTCGTGAAGTAACGCTTGAACTGCAGATCCTCCCGAAGCAGTCGCTGGAAGATGACCAAACGGATGTCATCTGTCGGACCGGGCTGAAACGAAACGTAATTCCGAATCGATGGTCGCCTCCATGACTCGTGAGGAAAGCCAAAGCTCAGGTCGAGATCCCAATGAACCCAGAACCAGCGCGGTTGCCCGGAACGTAGATTCAACACTGCTGCACCCTGCAGGGAGTCACCCGTGCCACAGTACATGAGGGTAAACAGATTACGAACGAAGTTGTCCAGGTCTATCTTCCCCTTCACGTCCTCCATTCGGAGTGGCGGCGGTGTCGAGTTAAGGAAGTCCCGTACCTCACTGTAGGCCGTTTCGTCGCTTGGCAACTGAGACCCCGCACGAGACCGATAGAATCGAAAATCATCGTGACCCAGGTATGATCGGCCCCAACCAGCGCGGTCGACGTATTCGGTGAGTTCGTAGGCATGCGACCGTAGCGATCCATTGAACACGAAGCGCACCGGGACCGCGGCCGGAGCTAGCGCGCCGATGCGTCTCGAGATTTCGAACGCCATCGGCTGCGAATGCGACATCTGTTGAGACTGCCGTACGACGAATCGGTTCGGAGGCAGCCGGGCCGTCGGCAGCGGTCCGCCGGAAGGCATGTGTGGGAGGCCATACTGCGGTCGAAAGATCAGTCGGAACGCCTCGCGTCCGCTCCTCCGACCGGAGCCGCCATGAACCCGCACCCCCATTCTCGTGGTAAACACCAACTCCTCGCCGAAGTACAGCGAGGCCCACCCCACTCGTTCCCAGTCGCGGCCTCTCGCCTCCCGATTGGCAAGAATGCCGCGCGCCGGGTCGTTTAGCTCCACTTCCGGAATGGCCAGCGACAGCAACCACTGGCCGGGCGCGAGGAATTCCTCTCGGACCGCCTGCGAGCTCGGCGAATCGGTCCCGCGGGGAACGCGTACGTCATTTCCGAAGGCGGAGGCGTCGATCTGCTGCAACAACAGGGCGCTGCGTCCGTCGGCGGCTCCTTCTGGCCCGAAACCGTCCCGGAGTTCGCTGCGAGCCGGACCGAAGCCGGGATAGGATTCCAAGGCGAGAATGACGCTCGCCAGCACCAGCCCGGCTACCCACGCTCGCCTGACCGCGTAGGCCGTCACGCCAGCGCCGCTCCCATGTATATCGTCGTTCGCGCTGACTGGCTGATCTCCTGGACCTGCCATTGAAGGCGCACCGCCTTGTCCCGGTCGCGGGCCGCAAACCTATAGGTGATGACCGCGGCATCGTCGCGGTTCGTGATGCTCTCGAGGTCGTCCGGGGAAAACGTCTGAGACAACAGCTCGACCAGAGCCTCGCCCGAGGCCGCGTATTCGTCGGCCGGTACAGACACGATGGCAATCCCGTCGGTCGAGCGGCGCCGCAGCGGTCCCCTGGCGGCGCGCAACAGAAACAGTCCGGCCACAGCCACGGCGATCACCAGAGCCAAGAAGATCAAGCTGAACGTGGCCACGCAGAGCGACGTGGCGATGACAAGAAGAATGAAACCGATTTCTTCAGGCTCCTTGATCGGTGTTCGGAAGCGGACAATCGACAGGGCACCCAACAGTCCCAGCGAGAGCGGCAGCGAGAACTGGACCGCCAGGAAGATCGCGGTGACGGACACGCCGATCAAGGGAAACGCGCGATGAATCTGACTGCCCGTTCCGCGACCCTGGTAAAAGACGACATACAGCTGGGCCATCAGCAGCGAGCTGAGCAGCGATACCACCATCAGCAGGGCCAACGCCGCGACTCCCACGTCGGCAAGGCGACCGTCCAGATTCCAGAGTGACTCGATGGTCTCAAGCCAGAAGTTCTCTGTCAAAGCTCGTCTCCCCCGTCGGCCGCCCTTTCACCAGCAGCTGCGCGTAGCACTCGGAGTACTTGCAGAAGGATGTCTTGTGGGCGCCGAACCTCGTGATCAGGCGCACTATCGATGGTACCTCGCGGTCGTGACCTTTGAACTCCAGGACGCCCACCCCCAGCTCGAAGGATCGGACCGGCACCGAGCCGCGGCCTCGCACCCACGTGGGCTGGATATTGCGGTCGAGAGCGATGCGCATACCGGTTTGCACCTCGACCCAGCGGTCTCGTGAGTAGCTCAGGGCCAGGCTCGGCCTCGTCGACGACGGAACATGTATGCCCTCCGCTCGCACCAGGTGAATCACGCGATCGATATCCACCCCGTCGGGACCGACCTCGTCGACTTCGTGCGCCCAGGATTCGATACGGATTCTCGTCTTGAACCGGCGGGGCCCGACTTTTTGCTTGACCTCGACCCACGCGCTTCCCAGCGCGGTCGAATCAGCGCTCGGGGCATACCAACGAAGACGAATCTTGGTCTTGTGCAGATCGCCGCCGGTCTTCTCCGCAAGTGATTGCAGGTCGATAGTATCGAAATACAGAGTCCGGACATGGCCATGCGCGTACTCGGCGTCCGGGACGCAGCGTGCATCCAGCCACGACGTCAGCGGACGAACTCGCCAGCGTGGAAGCACGTACTTCGTCTCGTACGTCGGCGGATCGTGGGCCGATCCGAGATTCTCCATGGGGTCCGTGGGGGCTTCCGCCATCAACTGTTGCTACCCCGCCCTTATCTCGTTCTAACCAAACCGCTTAGACTAGATATTACAGTGCCAGAGAGCTGCCAGCGTCAAAATCGGCTGGAAGTATCTGGATGATTAGGGCTTAACAGCCCGTGGTGGAAATGCGGTCTTCCTATGCGGCTTTCGGGATGAGTGATCGATCGTGATCGCCGACCCCGATCGTGGAACGCGCGGGGTACTCGGGCTCGCGAACGGTCCAGACATGTACGAGGCGCCGCCAGGAGGACACAAGGACCATCAGCGCGGCGAGACAGCGCCCCTGCAGGCTGCGCGGCGTGCCAACGCCGATCAGCTGCCGGAACAGCACGCCGAGGTTGAAGCCCGCGAGGTGAATCAAGAGGCGCTTCAAGATATTGCGATGCCCCGCCTTTCTGAGGTTGTCCAGGATCATGGTGGCGAAGTCCTGCTGCGCACGGTGGAAGACGAGCGGGCTGTCGGGGTCGCGGCGTGCCCGCCGTCGCGCTATGGCCTCGGCAATGGGTTGTGAGATGGGGAGCACCCGCCCCACCAGGGTCTTCGAGCGGGCGGGCGAGAGCCGGATGACGCCGCCAGCCTCGTCGATCTCCTCCCAGGTGAGGCCGAGGATCTCCTGCTTGCGCCAGCCGGAGTAGTAGGCGAGGTCGAGGATGGGCGAACTACTCGACCTGCGCAATGAGGTCTTTCCGTATCTCCACTACAAGAGCCGTGCGACGCTCACGATCATCCACGAGGACGAGGTGCTCGCGCACGGGCCGGTCCCACCGAGGCGACCTGGCGTGGATGCCCGGCAGGTCATCGCTGCCGCCCGCGAGTTCATGGGTGGGGTACAGGACGAGCTTCGGGCCGGCGTCAACGCGCTGCAGGCGGGCATGTGGCACCCCTTTGGCCGTCAGGGACCGGCGCCGCCGTGGTCGTTTGAACGGGGCGACGACGGGGCGATCGTGCGTGCCTACATGGGGGGGTGGCGCACCATCACAGTCGCGTCAGCCTCAGACGTGTTGGTGCGATGGTGGCCGGAACTCCGGCGCTGCAAACACGAGCCGTGCGGCGTGTGGTTTCTGCCGACGCACGGGCGTCAGCGTTATCACGACGCCCGGTGTGCGTCGACGGCCCGGTATCAACGATTCAAGCCGACGCGGGACTACAAAGCCGAATACGTGCGCCGACACGACAGCACACGCCCGCCCGCTCGGCACCACCCATCAGGAAGGAGGACGCGGCGCTGACACGCGGCAGTGCCGTGGACAGGCGGCGCTGGTCGACGGAGGTGTGGGTGGCGAATTACTACTCAGCCCGCAATCCGTTGAGATTATCAAGTTTGGTGATCCTGGGAGTGGTCGCTAGGATGTTCCGATGCGCGACCCGATCATCCTGCTGGTGCACCTGATCGCCACCCTGGCCCGGCTGATGGGCCCCGGCGGCCTGCGGTCTGTCGTGGCTGAATCGGTCTTGGTCAAGCAGCAACTGCTCATTCTGAATCGCTCGCGGCACCGGGCGCCGAATCTCTGCGCGTCGGATCGGATCCTCGCCGGCGTGTGTGCACTGTTCATGCGCCCGGCCCGGGTGATTCGCTCAGCGATCGTGCTGAGACCGTCGACGATCCTGGAGTTCCATCGGGCTCTATCGAGGAGCGCTGTGCGACGGTCGATCACTGGCAGAACTCAAGTCAACGCCAGCGCTGGCTGGCCACTGCGCTCCTGGACATCGAGCCACGCCTGCGCAAGGTGATGGGCTACCGGCACCTGCCCAGGCTTCGTGACGCATTGAAGCGAGAGCTGAAGATCGACACGACGACGTCGACGAAGAAAGCCGCGTAAGCAATCAGGAGCCGCGGAGAGTTTCAACTAGGAATGGGCTTGACTCTCGCCAAAAGTTCAGTCGCGTCTCTTGGTCTCGTACAGCCGCCGATTCTGTTCAATCGTTCCTCCCTGATGCTCGTGTGAATGGAGGCTGGCTCCGCCACTCTGAGGAGTCCATGTGCCGCAATCATCGTCGCTATAGAACCCAACATCTGACGACCGAATCCTCACGCGCTGGCGTCCACCACTACCGACAAAATCGTTGTCCAGCACGTCGGAGAGGTTTCCACTAAACCCGCGTAAGCGCTCCCAGTAGCACCCATCACTAGCAGTGGTCTCATACTCACCAGCACGAACCTGTCTGCCGACCAACCATCGACCAGGAGGAATGTCGATGCCCGGAGATGGACCTGGCGTTTGACGCCAGGTTTCACATTCGGCATCTGTGGAGAATGCGTGATCTGTCCGCTGAATATCGACAATCTCTTGCCCAGAATCGAACCCGATGAACTCATTCGCGAGGATGTCGCTGAGGTCGCCACTGAGACCGGAGAGCCGTTCCCAATAGCAGCTGCGTGATGGATTTGTAAAGTATCGTCCAGATTCGATCTCGTCCGTCACGATCCATGTGCCAGATCCAAATGACGTGCGTGGCCCTGGCGCAGGAATGACGCGCACGTCTCTGATACGGACTGTGATCCCTTCGGCCGTGGCGCTCAGATTCACCAGCCCAGGTTGACGGCCCGTGCGCGCCACGTGCCAGGGGGTAGGGATCCCCAAGATCGTCTCGAACAGCTTGGTATCCTGCATTCGCTCCTCCGCCGGAGCGGTCTATCAGCAGGACACCTCGAGTGCAATCCGCCGCCGAGCAAGCCCCCACCCACCAGGGGGCCCCCGCAGGCGGCCTGACGAGTCACCCGGGATCCTTGCGACCCACGGAGATCCCGGAAGGACCAATTAATAAGGGTCTTGCCTGACTGGGAGGGTTTTCTGGTGTTGCAGTCAGAGCAGCTTGGTAGCGTTTCAACGCCCATAACGGTTCCGGTGGTGCCTCTGACGAGTCTATGTCCACGTCCAGCACGTTGGGCAGAATGGCCCGTCACTCCGTTCGTGTTCGTTGCCGAATCTTGACCTCCACCGACGCCCCCAGGGCTGTGGCGTAGCGCGCCAGCGTGCGCAGCTCGTAGTTTATTGCGGTGCCCGTTTCGAGTTGGGCGATTGCTGACTGCGACACGCCCAGCATTTTCCCGAGCTTCGCCTGGGAGATCTTTCGCGCCTTGCGGAGTTCGGCCAACTTGTCGCCGATCTCCAGCTGGGCCACCTCCGTATCCACTCTGGCCCGGAACGCCGGGTCGGCGTCGAGCATTTCGGTAATCCACGTCGCCGGCTCTGTCACTGGGCCGGTCCTTTTTGCCGTCAGCGTCATGTCGTCCTCCGTCGTGCGCTCTCCCGAATCGCCGTCGCTACCAGTCATTAAACCTCCTGCAGCCGCGTCCGCATCAGACGGAGCACCGATGTCGGGATGCTCTGCCGCTTCTTCACGATGCCGCCAAGTAGCACGATACGGCGGCCAGGCCGGAACGTGAAGAAGATGCGGACTCCGTGCCGTCGCCCCCGCAACTCGAACAGCCCGTCAGCAAGGTTCTTGGTATGCGGCTTGCGCAGCGCGTTCCCGTGTTCCGTCAGGCGAACCAGCAAGGCGACGGCTTCGACGCGGGCCGGTTCGGGCAGGTCCGTCACGAAGCGTTGGACCGGGCGTTCGCCAGTAGCGGTACAGTAATGTGCGACGTCCCACCGCACATATAATAAGTTATAACTTATTTAATGTCAAAAGTTGTTAATAACGCTAACAATGTATCCTAACAGTAGAAACTTGGTAGGATTAGTCAGTGTCGCCAGGGCGTTCTACAGCACTTCCTCGAAGGCCTCTTGCACGGGGTCGCTAAGCGCAAGGCAATGGCTCAGGACTGTAATGGCAGCCTCCAGCAAGTTTTCGTTGCGGGCGATCTCGTCAAACGGCCCGCTCTGGTACTTCCCGCCCGAGGCCTACCGTGGCGACCCGCCTGTGAATACGATGGACGTCGCAACTTCACGGGTTACCACTTCTGGGCGCGGGGCTACTGCGTGAGCACGGTCGGTTTGGCGGAAGAAGTCATCCGCGCGTACATCCGGGACCAGGAAACGGCGGAGAAGAAGCAAGAGCAGCTGGAACTCGGCTAAAAGCCAAGGCCCCTTCGAGGGGCCTTCATCATACCGCCCCCTCAGGGGGCGGTAGCTAATTGGACCGTGGCCGAGCGGCTAGCTCGGGACCGTCGTCGCGCTGGACCCAGCGCCCGATTGTAGTGTGGTCCGCCTCCAGGCCGTGCTCGCTGAGCAGTTCCTCGACATCGCGGAACGAGAGTGAGTACTGAAGGAAACTTGAGGGGTGACGCTTTAGACTGATGGTGGCGGCGACTGGTCAAGTTAGTGCCGGGTTCCACCAGGATGGGCGCTCAGGGTCCAGGCGGCGCGGGGAAACTGATTGATTCGACAGAAATAATCCACTCGCGGTAATCATGCCCTACGTGTTCTACGACACCGAGACGACAGGCACCGCAACAGCCTTCGATCAAATTCTCCAATTCGCGGCGATCAGGACGGATGACGACCTGCACGAGCTGGAGCGCTTCAACATAAGGTGCCGGTTGCTTCCACATATCATCCCGTCGCCCATCGCACTCCGCGTCACCCACGTCACGCCAGCGATGCTGACCGATTCGGCTCTTCCGTCCCATTACGCCATGATCCGGAAGATTCGCGACACGCTGCTCGCATGGTCACCCGCTACGTTCATCGGGTTCAATTCGATGTCATTCGATGAGAACCTCTTGCGTCAGGCGCTCTTTCAAACCCTGCATCCGGCCTATCTCACAAACACGAACGGAAACGCTCGGTCCGATGTCCTGCGTGTAGCGCACGCGGCCAGCGCCTACACGCCAGACGCGCTGGTGGTCCCGACTGACGATCACGGCCGACAGGTGTTTCGGCTCGACCGTCTCGCGCTCGCCAATGGTCACCACCACGACGGCGCGCACGAAGCGATGGCCGATGTTGTGGCGACCATGTACGTGGCTCGCCTGATCCGGAACCGTGCGCCGGACATCTGGAAGGCCATGGATCGCGCGGTTACCAAGAACGCCGTCAAAAAGTATGTGGCGACGGAATCTGTATTCTCGCTAACCGAAAGCTATTATGGGTGCGCCTATTCTTGGCTCGTCACGCCCTGCGGTCAGAATCCCAGAGATGCCGGACAGCTCGCGGTGTTCGACCTGTCTTTCGATCCCGATGACTATCGCTTTCTCTCTGCCGAGAATCTGGTCGCGGTCCTGAACGCCAGTCCTAAAGCGATCCGGTTCATACGGGCCAACCGCCAGCCGATCATGATGCCGCCAGACGCTGCGCCGGACAGCACCAAGGCGCTTCAGATTCCGCCCGGGGAACGCCGCCGTCGGGTGGAGGTCATTCAGGGCGATCCTGAGTTTCAGGCACGGGTCGGCCAGGCTCAGGCACTCCGCGTTGCGGACAAGGACCCGCCGGCGCATGTCGAACAGCGCATCTATGACGGCTTCCCGAACGCCGCGGATGAGGTGCGCATGGAACAGTTTCACCAAGTCGACTGGGGCGCGCGGCCCGCGCTCGCCGCGCAGATCGAGGACCCGCGTCTCGGTGAATTTGCCCGTCGCCTGATCTATTTCGAACGCCCGGAGATGCTGTCGCAGGAACAATCTTCCAAACTCAGCGCCTGGATGGCCAACCGCGTGTTAACCGAAGATGAAAGCGTTCCATGGATGACCGTCAGGAAGGCGCTACGCGAAACCGATGCCCTGCTGCAAGACGCGCGGGGCGAGGCAGCGCACCTACTCAGCGAGATAAAGGATTTCCTCCACAGCCGAGCGGCGGCAATTGCAGTCGGCGTGTAGGTTGTGAACGAGCTTTGTTTCGTCGGACGACGGATGATGACTTCGGTAGCTTAACGCGAGGAAGCCCATCGCCTGAAGACTCCCACTCTGGCCGCGGCCGGCACGCCAGATTTAAAAATCATGGGCGGAGGGCGTATGGTCGAGAACATGTCGGAGCGCAAGGCTCTACCGAGAGCCGCATCGGTCGCTTTGAGCTGAAGGTGCGATAGGTGAGCCACAGGTCGAGATTCAGGCCCAGTGAGGACCGCTTAAGAGCCTTCAGGACGTGCTAGTCCCCTTGATCTTTGATTTCTTCAAAAAGTCGTTGGTCATCTGGGGCCACCGTGGACTTGAACGGTGCGCTGTCCGAACCGCTTCACCTTCGCGAGGATCTCGTCGGCTGTGTTCGTCCACTTGAAAGGCTTGCCCTCGTCATTGTGGGCGTCCACGTAGGCGGAGATGGCGTGGCGCAGCGCGTGCGTGCTGGAATGTGAGCCGCGCTTGAGGGCGTGTTCGGTGAGGAGGCCAAAGAACCGCTCGACGAGGTTGAGCCAGGCGGAGTAGGTTGGCGTAAAGTGGAACTGGAAGCGCGGGTGGCGGGCCACCCATCGTGTGACCAGCGGGGACTTATGCGCCGAGAGATTGTCGAGGATCACGTGGACGGTGAGGGTGGGGTCCACCCGCTCGTCGATCTCGCGCAGAAAGCTCACGAAATCCCTCGACCGATGCTGCTTCTTGGTTTGCGCCACGACCTGGCCGGTCGCGACGTTGAGCGCCGCGAAGAGGTCCACCGTGCCATGGCGGATGTAGTTGTGCGTCTGGCGTTCGGGCCGACCCATGTCCATCGGCAGGATCGGCTGCGCTCGCTCGAGGGCTTGAATCTGAGGCTTTTCGTCGAATGACAAGACACCGGCGTGGTCGGGTGGATTCAGGTAGAGGCCGACAATGTCCCGCACCTTCTCGAGGAACAGCGGGTCGTCGGAGATCTTGAAGGATTCCACGACATGCGGCAACAAACCTTCGGGCCATGAGGAGTGTTGACGTTATATCCCACGACCATTTGCGCCTTGCCCGCGCCTGCGTTTGTTGTCTTCTTTCGGCGGACTGCGAGACCAGATTTTAGAATCTCTTGGATCATTAGCCCAAGGGCTTCGCGCGTTTTGTGATTCCCGGCCACGACAAATCCGTCCATACAACGACTGTAGGTCAGACCTCGACTTTCAGCGATATCTTTGACTCTTTCATCGAGTGCGCGAAGAACCAGATTTGCGACCATGTCACTGGTTGGTGCGCCCTGCGGAAGATGGCCTTGCCACGTTGACAGTTTCGTCAGTACTGACGCGTTGCGGACTCCGAATCCAAGCGATCGATAAAGCTTAAACGCCATCTCGTTCGTGATGCTTGGGAAGCAATTCTTAAGATCCGTCTCCGCGACGTTCTGGTTCCCTGTGACGGCCCGAGCGTGACGGAGAGGCGAACCCCCCTGAGAACGGCGGAGCAAGAATAGACCACAGCGCGGCGGTTGGAAGCGCCTGAGGGCGGCAGAAAACCAGACCGCTCGAGTGGTCCACCGAGCATTCCGAGCGTGTTTTGTGGGACACAGGAGGGATGTATCGAGTGGAGCTCTATGCGGCGGTGCGGCGCAGCGTCTATGTGGAGGAGGTGAGCGAGCGGGCGGCGGCGCGCCGCTTCGGGCTGGCCCGGGAGACGGTGCGCAAGATGCTGCGCTACCGACTGCCGCCCGGGTATCGCCGGGCGAAACCGATCCGGTGTCCGAAACTGGACGCCTTCACCAGGGTCATCGATCAGATCCTCACCGACGATCAGCAGCGTCCGAAGAAGCAACGGCACACGGCGAAGCGCATCTGGGAGCGCTTGCGCGCGGAGCACGCTTTCACGGGCGGCTACACCATCGTCAAAGACTACGTGCGCCGGCGGAAGCTGGGCGGGCAAGAGCTGTGCGTGCCGCTCGTGCACCCGCCGGGCGACGCCCAGGCCGACTTCGGTGAAGCGCTGGTGGTCGTCGCCGGCGTCGCATGCACGGCGCACGACCTGGTCGTGGATCTGCCGCACAGCGACGACGCGTGCGTGAAGGCGTGTCCGGCCGAGACGACGGAGGCGTTCTGTGACGGGCACAACGCGGCGTTGCACTATTTCGGCGGCGTACCGCGTGGCATCGTCTACGACAACACCACGCTGGCGGTGGCGCGGATGCTCGGTGACGGCACGCGCCAGCGGACCCAAGTCTTCAGCGAACTCCAGTCGCATGACCTGTTCGACGATCGCTTCGGACGACCGGGGAAGGGCAACGACACAGGCAAGGTGGAAGGGCTGGTCGGCGACGCCCGCCGCAACTTCTTCGTGCCGGTCCCGCGCGTCGCCAGTTGGGACGCGTTGAACGCCGACGTGGAGCGCCAGTGCCGCGCGCGGCGCGGGCAGCGGTGACGGCGGCACACCGAGCCGATCGGGGAGCGCTTCGCGCGCGACCGCGCCGCGGTGTTGCCGTTGCCGCCGGTCCCGTATGACGCCTGCGACCCGCGCCCGACGCGGGTCACGTCGTTGTCGCTGGTGCGCGACCGCCGCAACGACGACTCGGTGCCGACCGCCTACGGCCACCGCGAGGTGGTGGTGAAGGGCTACGTGGACACCGTCGTGGTCGGGTGCGGCAGTACCGTCATCGCCCGCCATCCTCGCGCGGGACGCGTTGATCTTCGAGCCGCGGCACTACTTGGCCTTGCTGGAGCGCAAGACCGGGGTGCTCGATCAAGCGGCGCCGCTCGCCGGCTGGGAGCTGCCGGAAGCGTTTGGTCGGCTACGGCGTCTGTTGGAGGCCCGGCTGGGCAAGGCGGGGACGCGCGAGTACGTGCAGGTGCTGCGGCTGCTCGAAGACGTTCGGCTCGCCCACGTCAGCGGCGCTGTCCGGGACGCCCTCGCCCTGGGCGTGATCGGGTTCGACGCCGTCAAGCATCTGGTGCTGTGTCGCCTCGCACACCGGCCGCCCCGCCTCGACTTGGCGCAGTATCCGCATCTCCCGGCCGCGCGCGTCGCGACGACCGCGACAGCGGACTACCTGGCGCTGCTGGGGGCAGGCGCCGAGTGATGGCAAAACCGACCCTGCTGCTCGACGCGCAGCTCAAGGCCCTGCGCCTGCCGACCTTTCTGCGCGAGTACGACACAGTGGCGCGGCAGTGCGCCCAGGAAGGGCTGGACTGTCCGCGCTATCTGCTCCGCCTCTGCGAGCTGGAGTTGCTTGATCGCGAGCAGCGCGCCACCGAGCGCCGCATCAAGGCCGCCACGTTCCCGGTCTTGAAGAGTCTCGAGACCTTCGCGTTCCGCGCAATCCCGTCGTTGAATACGCGCCTGGTGCTGGAGCTGGCGCGCTCGGCGTATCTCGACCGCCGAGAGAACGTGTTGGCGTTAGGCAACTCCGGCACGGGCAAGACGCATCTGGCACTGGCGTTGGGGCTGGCGGCCTGTCAGAAGGGCTATCGGGTGCGCTTCCTCACCGCCGCCGCGCTGGTGAACGAACTGCTCGAGGCCCGGGATGAGAAGCGCCGGCTGCGCCTCCAGAAGCAGCTGGCCAAGCAGGACCTGTTGATCGTGGACGAGCTCGGCTACGTGCCGTTGTCCAAGACCGGCGCCGAGCTGCTGTTCGAGATCGTCTCCCAGTGCTACGAGCAAGCATCGACGCTGGTGACCTCGAATCTGCCCTTCAACGAATGGACCGAGATCTTCGGCTCTGACCGGCTGACCGGCGCGCTGCTCGACCGGTTGACCCATCACGTCCACATTCTGGAGCTGAACGGCGACAGCTATCGCCTCGCACACAGCAAGCACGCCCGCCACGGCGCTGCCGCTCCGGCGTCCTGACGCCTCCCTTCGCACGCTGCTGGCTGTGCGGCCGGGCTTCCGCTCCGTCTGGGCCCGCCCACAGGCGCGAGGCACGCAGAGCTACCGTCGGTTCATCGGGCTGTTGATCGTCAGCGTGCGTCAAGTCGCGCCGGTGGTGCTGCGTCCGATCTTCGCAGTATGCGCAGTGTGGATGGCGTCAGACCAGGCCCCGCTCGCGACCTATTCGGCCATCTGCGCGATCGCCGTTCTTGTAGGGCTCGTGCCGCGAATGTCGGTCCTCTTCTGGTTGGTGATGGTCGGACTCGAGCCGTCCGGGACGCTCCCGGAGCTCGTGTCCGTCGCGACGGGCAGCGCGATTCTGCTACTGGGTACCGGTTACTTCTCAGCGTACCAACCTGAGGAACGTTGGTTCTTCAGTCGGCACGGCGTTCAAATAGGCGAGCCTCCCGTCGCGGTCCACACCACGAAGCGATACTGAACGAGGTCGCTGCGCAGACAGCGTTGGAGGGCGTCTCCCCCAAGCAGAGCCTGGAAGTACTTGTTCTTCGCCCCAACCCTCTTACCGAGGCGCACAAACGGCGCGACCGCGCGGTCGCGCAGCCGGCCGAGCTCGAGGTACGGGCTGAGATCGGTGTCGCTGTTCAGCTCGAATCCGTGGCGGCGCGCGACCCGGTCGACGGCGGCCACCGTGTCGAGCGTCCCCACGTGCCAGCCACGCTTGAACTCTTCAAGCAATGCACGCTCGGGGGGACCGGCATCGCGGCCCTTCGGGGTGAGGAAATCGTCGCACAGCACAAGCCTGCCACCAGTCCGCAGAACCTTAGCGGCCTCGCCCATAAACCGGTCTGGGTCGGAACAGTGGATAAACGCTTCTGTGGCCGAAGCCAGATCGACCGCATCCATTGGCGGCAGGTTCTCGAAATCGCCTTCGCGGAATTCGACCGACGACGCGGACGGGTGCGCTGCGACCCGCTCCCGCGCGAGCTCCACCTGTAAGGGACTCAGGGTGATGCCAATTCCCTGCATCGCCAGACGCTCTGCGAGATACAAGAGACACGCCCCGACGCCACAGCCGAGATCGAGGACACGAAGAGGGTTCGGCAGAGCTTTCGCCTCTCGCAGTATCAACTCGTGGACGAAATGAAAGGCCGCGCGCCGCTCCCGGACCCCGTCTCCCCACACGGCACGATGAATCGCGCCCTCGGACCCCCCTTGGCCGCGTGTCAAGAATCGCTGCGTGTTCTGCTCGTAGTACTTCTTGACCTCGTCGACGTGCACTGGCGTGCTCCCGGGCGGCGTAGAATGACGCGTCGGACCGGTGCCGAGTGTAGCTCGACCGGCCGAACTCGGACAAGCGCGACATTCGGATGCAATCATGGGAGCGTTGAGCACATTCGGGCTCGGCCGATCCTTGCTCATTTACTACGGCCCAATATGGCGACGTGGTCGTATGGCGAGCTTTTACCGGCAGTTCATCGCGAAGGGCGACCTGTGCTTCGACCTTGGCGCCCACGTCGGCAACCGGGTACGAGCCTGGCGGCGGCTGGGAGCCCGCGTCATCGCCGTCGAGCCGCAGCCGAATTGCCTTCGCGTGTTGCGATACTTGTACGGCCGCGACGCGGCCGTCGAGATCGTAACGTCCGCCGTTGGCACCTCGAATGGCCGAACGACGCTGTTTGCGAGTAGCTCGAACCCCTCGCTTTCGACCATCGCTGGCGACTGGCTCACGGAAGTCACGGAAGGCGATCGGCGTTTCGCACCGATCCAATGGGATACGCGGGTCGAAGTTGACGTCACGACGCTCGACGACTTGATCACGCGCTACGGCAAGCCCGTGTTCTGCAAAATCGACGTCGAGGGATCGGAGCTGCAGGTCTTGCGCGGTCTCACCCAGCCGCTACCGGCACTCTCGTTCGAGTTCCTCCCTGTATCCATTGAACGGGCGTTCGGCTGTGTCGATCGGCTGGCTTCACTCGGCGCCTATCGTTTTCGATGGTCGAAAGCTGAAACGATGCGGTGGTCCTGCCCGAGCTGGGTCGACGGTGATGGCATCAAGGAGATACTCGCCGCGCAGCCCGCTGACGGCCGCTCAGGCGATGTCTACGCGCGGCTTAGCGATTGACCCTCGCTCAGAATACCAAGTACCGCGGGACACGCGCCGTATAGCTTTCGTAGGCAGCGCCAAAGCGTGAGCCCAAATGGCTTTCTTCCATCAACACACGAGCATGCATGTTCCACACGTAGGGAGCCAGACCGACGAACAGGACGACACACGGGAACAAGAAACAGAGTCCGAGATAGAAGGCGTACATACCGACAAGACCCGGATTACGCACCATCGGAACACGCCCGAGTACCGGAGTTGTGATCGAATCTTGTGCTGGTGCAGCTGTACGCTGGCCGCGAAGGTCACGGCCCTCCCACTGACCACCAAGACAGCGCCCAGCCACAACGACCAGACGGTATCGAGTCGATGCAACGGCCCGAGATAGTCGATGAGCGGCCGCCAGAATGCGGCAACTAACGGCACGAGGAAGAGCGCGACACCGATCGCCGTGGGCAACAAGTAGGCGACCAGCTTCCGCCCTGGCGACCGAAGCCGTGCTTGCGCCACTCGCGTGTCGTTGTCACTTGTGTCGTCCGACTCGACGAGCAGCTGATAGACCGATGCCTCGCTCGGAACGGGGAATCGCAACAGCTCAACCAGCAGCGAGCCGAACCCGATGAGAACCAAGACTGCTCTGGCGTCCATCATACGCAGCCAAGCTCAGGTGCGAGGTCACCGAGGGGGCGTACCGGGCAACCAGGCAGCCACATCAACATGGCCCACTACCACGTGCGAACGGTCCGCATCGACGTGCCCCAGCCGCCGAGCACACCAGCTATCGATTTCAGAGACATCGTCAGGTGCCATCTCTGTCGCCGCCTGCGCCCAGCCTGCGATTAACTCTCTCTGGAGCTCGCGCTCGCCCGGGCCCAGCACCCAATCGCTGGACGCCTTCTCGACCACGAAACCTGCTTCGGCGAAGCACCGCTCGGCACACGCCGGAGCATCTGGTCCAGCGGCAGGTCCGCCCAGCCCCTTATCCCTCGTTTGATGTCGGTTCAGGCGATCGCGAATGAGGTCGTCTTCGGGCTCCGGCGGTGAACAGGACGATCGACCGTCGTAGTTGATGGCAAGCAGTACCGCGGCCTCGACCGCCTGACAGCGCGCCGCGAGTACACGCAGCCACTCCTCCGATACGAGGTCGATCAGCGCGGAGGCGGTCACCAGATGCCGGCCGGCAAAGATGTCAAGGGTGTCGAGGGTCCCGAGATCCAACTGCCGTGTCTCAACGCGACAGTCCAGTTGCGCGCCGCGGATGACACATTGGTTTCCATCGGTCTGGACATCGTAGTGCTGTGATGCGCCCCAAGCAGACGTCCGAGCGGTCACCCGCTCAAGCAACCTTGAATCCTGGTCGACGACGAGCCAGGACTGGTGAGCAGGAAGGCGACTCGCCAGGTAGCGTAGGTTGGAGCCAGTGCCGGTCGCCAGATCGAGCACGCGTACGGCGTCGGCCTGGCCAATTACGCCGGCGACCGTGCGGGTCAGGCTTTCAGACCGAGCCGCCCAGTCGGCAGGTTCACGCAGGAGCAGCCAGTCGGCAAGGGAATCATCCATGTGTCGGGCCATGCCTGAAGACGACGTTGAGGAGCCTAAGTCGGCGGGAGGGAATCAGACAAGCGGGACTCTCAGATCGGGGTCGGCCGTTTCGGCGCACAAGAACGACGCAACCCGAGCCGCCGCCGCCTCCCACGTCGGATGTCGCAACGCTCGGCCGTGCGCTGCTTGCCCCATCCTGGGCAACAGATTCGGCTCAGCAAATGCTCGTCGCAGGGTGCCAACGAAGGCCCGGTGGTCGGTTGGATCGACAAGAAGCCCCTGCTCCTCGTGGTCGATGAGTTCCGGCGCAGCACCGTCGTTGGAGGCGATGACGGAAAGGCCGCAGTACATTGCCTCCAAACAGACGATGCCGAACCCCTCTCGTGGTGATGCGAGCACCATGACATCTGCACGCTCATAGGCCGCTCGCAACGCCGCGCCACTCAACTCGCCCCTAATTTGGACGCGACCCGTGAGTCCCAGCGTCTCGATCTGGCCTTCAATCGCGCTCACATACGACACATCACAAGTCGTGCTACCAACCAGCTCAAGCGTCCAGGGATAGTCTTGCAGGGAGCCCAAGGCACTCAGCAAATAGTGCACCCTTTCCGTTCGATCCTGTTCGCGGACCGTTGCCCTCACTCAACAGCAAGTCGGGTCCAACCGATGGATACGCCACGACGGCTGGTGGCGCGCTCCCAACCAGCGCTTCAACCTCACTCAGGGTAAAGCGACTGTTCGCGACGCAACCGTGCACACTCCCGAGGAAGTCCCGTTCGCTCTGTTTACAGAGGCCACGCGAGCCCCCAGCCTCGGCATGGTGGCCGAGGTTGTGAACAATGGCGATTCGGAGCGGGCGACGGGCCGACCCGAGGGCGGCGTTGATCTCGTTGAGTGTTTGATGGCACAGCTCATCTTGAAACAGAACGTTAAACTCCTCAGCCTCGATACGAGCCAGAATCTCCGAGACGCTGTCTCCACCGTCGGAAGGGGTCTGAGGGTTGCGCAAACTCAGCACCGTCCACGTCGCGCCATGCTTCGCGAGCGTACGCAGGAGCTCGCGGTCGTAGATGTTGCCACCGGTTCGCCTGTCGATATCGCCGTAGATGATCAGCCCGATCCGTACACCAGACAGCGACATCGGCGCCTGCACACTCATTCTTTCTCCGTCGCGACAAGGAGCCGCGGGCTTCAGGACGTGTCTATTATGACTGGTCCCGGCCAAACTCGAAGTCGACCTGTCGCCTCCCATCGGTCCGCGGATTCAGCCTCGCGCTAGCGCGCTCTCAGGGTTAGCCGAACATCTGGAGCGACGGCCGGAAGGTGCCGGAGAAAGGCCACCCATATCAGCGTAGACGCGAACATCTCGAGGAACTCTTCGAGCGACCGTGAGAAGTGTTCCAGGGTTTCGTAGGGCGTGCGACGAAACCTGTTTGCTGTGAACTCGGCGATATCGACCCGCGTGACGATCCCGTCGTAGAGATTCCATGGGTGGCCTTCGTCGAGCCCCTCGATGAAGTCGAGACCGACGGCTACAGCGAGACAAGCCAGCGCGGAAAGCACCAACGCAAAGGCCTCACGGCTCTTGAGCTCCTTCCAGAGGAACAGGACAAGCAACAGGCCGAAGCTTCCAAACACCGGGACAAACAGCACCTGCCACGCATAGCTGGGAAACGACTGCAGGACCGATGCGCTCGCCCCATCGCTCAGGGTCCTGCCGAGTGTTCCGAAGCGCTCGTGCAGTTGAGCTCCGTCGTCGACCGCCATATAGGTGAACATCGCCGCGACGACAAGCCATCCGGTCCGCCGCCATGTCGGCGCGTCACGTGCGCGTGCCAGCAGAAACAGGGTCCACGCCGTCAGTCCTACGAAGAGCGTCTGGGTCGTGCCGAACCAGGACGCCAGTCCATCTTCCCTCGCGATGTTGGTCAGACGTCGGATTGCGCCGACCTCGGTGAGGCGGCCGTAGTTCACGTGATAGTCGAGGAGGACGAACGCGACCTCGAGGGCCACGCAACAAAGAAACACCCGGCGAGCCAGCCTCGCCGGGTCAATGGTCAACTGCGCGATTGAAGTGCGACCGTCGGCTACCACAGGGGTCGAGACAACGGGATATTTTAACCGTTGGAGACGCCCTGCGGGATGCCGCGTCGATCACTGATTCGTATCGTCATCCATCGAGTCGTCGTCCACAGAGTCGTCATCCATGGAGTCGTCGTCCATAGAATCGTCTGTTTCGGTTGTCGCGCTGACCACCTCGACGTCGTTGCCGACGATGGCAAGCATGATCGTGACGATGTCGGTCTCGCTGATCGCTCCCAATCGAATCGTGGTATCGATTGTCGACGATGAGACTCGCAGCATCGCGCTCGTCGATCCCGGAACCCCTTCCAACCTGAAGGACCCGTCGTCGTCCACGTCATCCACGACTCCGGTCCCAACGACCTCGACCATGATGGCATCGTCATCTAGCGCCGACCTGAGCGACGTGGCTGACGATCCACCGGCCCCCTCGATCTGTCCTTGAATGATCGCTCCCGAAGACGAGGTCGAGCCCATGGGCGCATCGGGAGACACCGGCGAGCCGTTGTCGCCACACGCGACCGCGGCGACGACCGCAAGCGGGATCGACAGAAGCCAAACAAAGCGGAATACGCGCTGCCACATTCTGATTCGTCCTTTCCTGGGGATCTGACGTCGGACTTCGAGAACCTGTGTGCAGAATCCGTACCGATGACACGCCGAGACCTTCGACTCTACCAGGTCGCGGCCGGTGCGACGTTAGCCAGTATTGCCTGAGGAGGACCGTCGGAATCAAAGGGAAAATTTGTCACGATCAAGGGCGTCACTCGGCTGACAACGTCCGGAGCGACACGAAGTTGGCATTTTCGCGTGTGAGGTCGCTGTGAATACGGACGACGACCACCGTGGCGCCGGACCTGATGTTGCCGGTCTCGACGAGCGACATCGGCATGCTCGGCAACGCCAGCGTGTCGCGAGCCACCCTGAACGACACGACGCCCCAGCAGAGCCGTAACCGGCGCTCCGTCGCCTCGCTCTCGGTTGCCGCGTAGATCGGGATGCGTGGGCGAAGCGCGGCCAGGTGTCGCGCTGTCGTGCCGAAGTGAGTTGCCGCGACGATCGCCGATGCGTTCGATGCACCGGCCAGAGTCACCGCTGACTCACAGAGCGCACGGCCGTGCCGGCGTTCGCTGGCCAGGACATCCGCCCCCAACGGCGGAAGGGGAATTGACTCGGCATCTCGAATGATCCGATCGAGGGCCTTGATTGACTCGGTTGGAAACTGTCCCACCGCGGTCTCGCCAGTCAACATGATCGCATCGACCCCGTCATCGACGGCGTTCGCGGCGTCGCTGACCTCCGCCCGGGTGGGGCGTGGCTCGACTCGCATGGTGTCCAGCACCTGCGTCGCGATGATCACGGGAACGCCCTGGACACGCGCCGTCCGGGTCAGGTGCTTCTGCACGCGAGGCACCTGCTCGAGCGGGATCTCTAGACCCAGGTCCCCGCGGGCCACCATGATGGCGTCAGCGACCTCGAGAATGGCGTCGATATCTGCGACGGCCTGCGGACGCTCGATCTTGGCGACGAGCCACGCCGAGCTTCCCGCCTCGTCGACAATGGCTTGCGCCTCGACGAGATCGGACGCGGTCTGGACGAAGCTGACCGCCACGAGATCGACGCCCAGCGCGATGCCGAACTTCAGATCCTGGACGTCCTTCTCAGTCAGTCCGCTCTCGGAGAACTGCACATCCGGTGCATTAATCCCCTTGTGCTCGCCGAGGGTGCCGCCATGCGCCACCTCGGTCACGATCTCCGTACCATCGGTCTCGACCACACGGAGCTCGATTCGACCGTCGTCGAGCAGCAGCCGATTGCCGGGAACGACCGACCGCGCGAGGCTGGCAAACGTCGTCGAGACCCGCTCCCCATCTCCATCGAAATCGCCAGTGACGAGGCGAAAGGCTGCGCCTGGAGTCAGCGTGACAGCCGTCCCCTTCCGAAGCCGACCGATCCGGATTTTGGTGCCCGCGAGGTCTTGCATCACGGCCACCTCACGTCCTACTCGACGCCCCCCCGCCCGGAGCCGCTCGTATACGGCTTGGTGCGTGTCGCGAGACCCATGTGAGAAGTTGAGTCGGAAGACGTCGACGCCCGCCCTGATCAGGGCGTCGATCCCATCCTGGCTGTCGCTGGCCGGACCGAGAGTGGCGATGATCTTCGTGCGACGCACTGAGGCGGTATTAGACCACACCGCCGACATCGGCTGCGGGCGGGTGGCGTCTGGTGGATAATCATCACTCATGACCAACGTCGAGACCCCTCCCACTGAAGCCGCAATTGTGACGGTCCAGCAGCACCTACTTGATGAGCAGCGCAAGCGCTCACCGAATGCCACCGGTGCATTCTCATGGCTGCTATCTGGCATTACCCTCGCCACGAAAATGATTCAGTCCAAAGTGCGGCGAGCCGGACTCCTCGACGTGATCGGGTCGGCCGGCGACCTCAACGTCCAAGGTGAGGTGCAACAGAAGCTCGACGTATATGCCGACAAGGCTCTCGTGCATTGCCTCGGCGTGCGCGAGAACGTGGCGGTCATTGCCTCCGAAGAGAACGAGCAGGCGATCACCTACCACGGTCGCTCGGGAACCGGGAGGTACGTCGTGCTGTTCGACCCACTTGACGGCTCGTCGAACATCGACGTCAATGTCAGTGTGGGCATGATCTTCTCCATCTTGAGGGCGCCGGATGAGGCGTCGCTGCAGGCCTCCTCAGAGAAGGCCGTGCTCCAGCGCGGCGTCGAGCAAGTCGCAGCGGGATACGTCGTCTATGGGTCGTCGACGATCTTCGTCTATACGGCCGGGCACGGCGTCCACGGGTTCACACTGGATCCCACTGTCGGCGCCTACGTCTTGAGCCACGAGAACATCCGCATGCCCGAACGCGGAACCCAGTACTCCGCGAACGACGCGTACTGGGACACGTTCCCCGAGCGGTACCGCAACTTCTTATCGCTCTTGCGCTCAGGGAAGACCGGGCGAGCCTACGCTCTGCGCTACATCGGCTCGTTCGTGGCCGATTTCCACCGCACGCTTCTCAACGGGGGCATCTTCCTCTATCCCCCGACGGCCAAGAACCCGCAGGGGAAGCTGAGGCTCCTCTATGAAGCGAACCCCATGGCCTTCATCGCCGAACAGGCTGGCGGAGCCGCCAGCGACGGCCAGCGGCGCATTCTGGAGATCGAGCCCACCCACATTCACCAGCGCACGCCCTTGGTCGTTGGCAGCCAGGCCGAAATGCGTGCCTTCGAGACCTGTGCTTAGCGGAAACTAATTGTCGGCCGCGAGCGTCTCAACACTAGTCCCCTTGATCTTTGATTTCTTCAAAAAGTCGTTGGTCATCTGGGGCCACCGTGGACTTGAACGGTGCGCTGTCCGAACCGCTTCACCTTCGCGAGGATCTCGTCGGCTGTGTTCGTCCACTTGAAAGGCTTGCCCTCGTCATTGTGGGCGTCCACGTAGGCGGAGATGGCGTGGCGCAGCGCGTGCGTGCTGGAATGTGAGCCGCGCTTGAGGGCGTGTTCGGTGAGGAGGCCAAAGAACCGCTCGACGAGGTTGAGCCAGGCGGAGTAGGTTGGCGTAAAGTGGAACTGGAAGCGCGGGTGGCGGGCCACCCATCGTGTGACCAGCGGGGACTTATGCGCCGAGAGATTGTCGAGGATCACGTGGACGGTGAGGGTGGGGTCCACCCGCTCGTCGATCTCGCGCAGAAAGCTCACGAAATCCCTCGACCGATGCTGCTTCTTGGTTTGCGCCACGACCTGGCCGGTCGCGACGTTGAGCGCCGCGAAGAGGTCCACCGTGCCATGGCGGATGTAGTTGTGCGTCTGGCGTTCGGGCCGACCCATGTCCATCGGCAGGATCGGCTGCGCTCGCTCGAGGGCTTGAATCTGAGGCTTTTCGTCGAATGACAAGACACCGGCGTGGTCGGGTGGATTCAGGTAGAGGCCGACAATGTCCCGCACCTTCTCGAGGAACAGCGGGTCGTCGGAGATCTTGAAGGATTCCACGACATGCGGCTGCAACCCGAAGGTGCGCCAGATGCGGCCCACGGTGGAGGCACTGACGCCAGCGCGCTCCGCCATCTTGCGGGTGCTCCAGTGGGTCCGCCCCTTCGGCTTACTTTCCAACGTGGCGACGAGGATCGACTCGACATCCGCATCGGACAGTGTCCGGGGGGCTCCGGGCTTGGGCTCGTCATACAGCGCATCCACGCGACCTGTCGTAACCCGCTGCCGCCACTTGCCGACCGTCACATTCGAACAGCGCAGTTTCGCCGCGACCGCCACGTTCGATTCGCCATGCGCGCACCTCAGGACGATCTTCGCCCGCAAGGCCACATGCCGATTCGTTCTGGCGCGCCTGGCGAGCCGCTCAAGTTCTCCTCGCTCCACGGCGGTGACTTCCAATCTCGCTTTGGGCCGACCTGTTCTTGCCATGCCGCCCCATACATCACACCCGGCACACTTCTTAAAGCTTTTTCAGACACAAGGGACTAGCAGGCTGCTGAAAAACTCCGCGAAATGGGATCGACAGATGGATCCCGTCGTACTACGATGCTCCCAACACTGAAGGGAGCCCGATCATGCGCGGACACGATGAGCAGACCACCCACATGTTCAGCTACCTGTCGCCGGAACAGCGCGTGCCGGCCGACCATCCGCTCCGCGCCGTTCGGGCGCTGACGGACGAAGCCCTGCAGACAATGTCGCGCCGATTCGCGAGCCTGTACGCCACGACAGGGCGTCCGTCGATCCCACCGGAGCAATTGCTGCGCGCTTTGCTGTTGCAAGTGCTCTACACGGTGCGGAGCGAGCGGCTGCTCATGGAAGAGCTCAACTACAACCTGCTGTTCCGGTGGTTCGTCGGGCTGAATATGGATGACCCGGTCTGGCATCCCACGACGTTTACCAAGAATCGCGACCGGCTGCTGTCGGGCGATGTCGCCGCCGCGTTCTTTGATGCGGTCCAGGCCCACGCCCGGGCGGCCGGGCTGCTCTCGGACGAACACTTCACCGTGGATGGGACGCAGTTGGAAGCATGGGCCAGCCTGAAAAGCTTTCGGTGCGTGGACGCAGCGGAGAGCGACCCGCCCGAGGACCCGGGCAATCCCACGGTCAACTTCCACGGGGAGCGGCGGCGCAATGACACCCATCAGTCGACGACCGATCCCGAGGCGATGTTGCATCGGAAGGGCAAAGGCAAGGAAGCCAAGCTGGCGTATCTCGGCCACGTGCTGCTGGACAATCGACAGGGGCTTGTCGCCAACGTCTGCGCGACCCACGCGACGGGGACCGCCGAACGCGACGCGGCGGTGCTGTTGCTGGAGGCCAGCGCCTCCCCGGGCAGCACGGTCGGGGCGGACAAGGGCTACGATGTGGCGCGCTTCGTTGCCGACGTGCGCGTCCAGGACGTCACGCCCCACGTGGCGCAGAAGGTCCGCGGGAGTGCGATCGACGGTCGGACCACGCGGCATGCGGGCTATCACGTGAGTCAGCGGAAACGAAAACTCGTGGAACAGGTCTTCGGCTGGATGAAGACCGTCGGCGGCCTGCGCAAGCTCCGGCATCGCGGCATCGCCCTGGTGGATTGGCAGCTCACCTTCGCCGCCACCGCCTATAACTTGGTCCGGTTGCGGAATCTGGAGGCGAGGTGTCCCTGATCGCCGGCCGCGGGTGTCGCTGGCCCCCTCGTCGGGACAGCGTGTCCCCGTGCGCACCGTTGTCGGGGGGGCGTGACACGCATGATGGCCATGAAAACAGCCCGATCCTCGTGTTCTTCAGCAACCTGCTAGAGGGAATCAACGCGCATGGGCATCAAAAACGCCGCCGTAACGGGCTTCATCGCAAGTGTTCTCGCACTACTGGGCGTCTCGTCTACCCCGTTGCCCGCGCAACAGCAGCCGCTGTTCCGGGGCGGCACTGAGCTCGTCGACCTCTACGTCACTGTGACCGACGACGACGGCCGGCTGGTCCCCGGCTTGCTCCAGGAAGACTTCACGATCTTCGATGAGGATGAGAAAGAGAGCCAAGAGATCGCGCTGTTCGACAACGACGTGCGCCCGATCACGGTGGTTGTGATGCTTGATACCAGTGCCAGTATGGCGCCCAGCCTCGACCTCCTGAACGCCAGCGCCGAGCAGTTCCTGATCCGATTGCTGCCCGACGATCGGGGGCGCGTGGGCGCGTTCAACGACAAGATCCAGATCGAGCCGCCCGCGTTTACCGGCGACCGTGACGCCCTCATCGACTCCCTGAGCGATTTGGATTTCGGCAACCCCACCCGGCTGTATGACGCCGTCGGTGAGAGTCTCAACGCGCTGCAAGGCATCGAAGGTCGAAAGGTTATCGTGGTGTTCACCGATGGTGACGACACGAGCAGCGGTGCCGATTGGGGCGATGTGCTCCGTCGAGCTGTCGCGGAAGAGGTGATGATTTACGCGATTGGCCTCGAGAGCAACTTCTTCAACGGGGTGCGACAGGTGCGCAGTCGACCGGACCGCAACCTTAAGAAGTTCGCCGAGGAAACCGGCGGAGGGTACTTCGAGCTGCGCCGGACCGATGAGCTCGGTCCCACGTTTACGCGAGTCGCGCAGGAGCTGCACAGCCAGTACGTCCTCGGGTTCGCTCCGACCGTGCGCGATGGCAAGGTGCATCGACTCGATGTGCGCGTCACCGGTCGAGGCACGACTGCGCGAGCGCGACGAAGCTATGTGGCTCCGTCCGATGACGACGAAAACGGCGCGGGCGACCAATAGCTGCGTCATTTCTTCAAGAGAGACGCCTCGACGGCGAACCAAAGCCTGCGCCCAGCGCGACTCCCCGGTCATTTCCGCAGCTAGGTGCACGTGTCTTCTCGCGTATCGTTTTTGCACCAGCACGCCCCGGCGTCGACGACCGTAACGACGCCTATCACGATCGAACGCACGATTCGTCGTTAAAGGGGCAACGACAATGAACACTCTTCTGTTTGGTGTAGCCGCAGTTCTGCTCGTTCTGTACCTGATGCGTCGCCGGTCCCGAATTAACTCGGACGGCACGTAACGCGATCGGTACCCACGTGACGACCCTCCTGCCGGAGCTCGCTACGCGCGAGCTCACGTTGTGGCGGCTCCGCCGGTCACCCGACGAGCAGCTCTGGTGCTCGGTCTGCGACCTGACCGGAGAGCTGACGCTGACGGTGCACGCGCCGGGTATGCCCCGCACGGCGATGTCTGAAATCCATGCGCACGTTGAGTCGCTTGTCGACCGGGCGAGCCGCCTCAAAGATCAACTCGTCTCGTCGGGCTGGCAGGCCGTCGACGTCGACCTCGACGAGCCGGACTGAACCCCGGGGCGCGTCGAAGTCAGCCGTTCGGCGACCTTCTACCTGACCCGCCCCCCGACCGCTACGAGTCTGGCTTGACACGATCGCCAAAGCGGCGATAATCGCGCCGAACGTGCGGGAAACCAACTGAAACGGGGGATTGACATGAGACGAGCTGTGCTAAGCGCGCTACTTGGTTGCCTTTTACTAGTTGGGTGTCAGTCGGCGCCCGAGCCGGCACCCGAACCGGTCATGGAAGACACCGCCGAACCAGCGATGGACGCGACCAGCGGCTCGGTCGTGAAGCTGTTCAACGGCGAGAATCTGGACGGCTGGGACATCGTGAACGACGGCCAGTTTCTGGTGGAAGAGGGAGTGCTCAAGATCAACCGAGGCACCGGGTGGCTCAGGTCGAGCGAAACGTTTGGCGATTTCATGATGACGATGGAGTTCCGTTTCTTGGAGGAAGAGGCCAACAGCGGAATATTCGTCCGAACCGGCCCGACGAGCGCGGATAACGAGAACGGCTGGCCCGACAACGGCTATCAGATTCAGTGCATGGACATCGTCACCGGAGATACCCCCCTCGGCAACTTGATTCCGTATGGAGCTCCGCCGTTTGAGCACGAGTTCAACATCGAGGCGTTGCAGGAAGCCTACAACCCGACCGGTGAATGGCAGACGTACCAGATCACGGCTCAGGGTGAAACGCTTGAAGTTCGCCTCAACGGTACCGTGATCACGACCGCGACCAGCATCAAGAACCTGACCGGCCACGTCGGCATCCAGGGCGAGCTCGGGTTGTTGGAATTCCGCAGAATTGACGTTGAAGTGCTCTGAGCCGGCGGGCTTCGGACCACGGCATGACGACCATCACCCAAGATGATCTGATCCAGAGCGTGCAGGACGCGCTGCAATTCATCTCGTACTACCACCCGCCCGATTTCCTCAGAGCGATGTCTGAGGCTTGGGAGCGCGAAGAGTCGCCGGCGGCGAAGGATGCGATGGCCCAGATCCTCATGAACTCGAGGATGTGCGCTGAGGGCCACCGGCCGGTGTGCCAGGACACCGGCATCGTCAACGTGTTCATGAGCGTTGGTCAGCGCGTGACCATCGAAGGCGACCTTTCCATAGAAGAGATGATCAACGAGGGCGTGCGACGCGCCTATCGGCAGCCTGACAATGTGCTCCGGGCGTCGGTGCTGGCCGACCCGGCCGGTCGCCGAGTGAATACGGGTGATAACACGCCTGCGGTGACTCACGTCGAACTTGTGCCTGGCGACACGGTCGACGTCCGTGTGGCGGCCAAAGGTGGCGGATCCGAGTACAAGGCGCGGTTCATCATGCTGAATCCCGCTGACAACGTAGTTGATTGGGTCGTCAAGACGGTTCCCGGCATGGGGGCAGGATGGTGTCCTCCTGGCGTCCTCGGGATTGGGATCGGAGGGACCGCTGAGAAGGCCATGCTGCTGGCCAAGCGGTCGCTCATGGACCCGATCGACATTCACGAGCTACAGCAGCGCGGCCCTGCGAATCGGTCGGAGGAGCTGAGGCTCGAGATCTTCGACAAGGTCAACGCGCTGGGAATTGGCGCCCAGGGGCTCGGCGGCCTCACGACCGTGCTTGACGTGAAGGTTCTCGACTACCCGACCCACGCCGCGAACCTGCCGGTGGCGATGATCCCCAATTGCGCAGCCAACCGGCACGTGCACTTCACGCTCGATGGATCCGGCGTAGCAGAGCTACCGGTCCCGAGCCTCGAGGACTGGCCCGACGTGACGTGGGAAGCGGGACCAGCGGCGAAACGGGTCGATCTCGACACTGTGACCCACGAGGATGTCGCCTCTTGGAGGCAGGGTGAGCGGCTCCTCCTGTCTGGCCGGGTGCTAACCGGACGCGACGCCGCCCACAAGCGGCTCCGTGATCGCTTTGACGTCGGGCAGGGCCTTCCCGAAGGCGTTGACTTGAAGAACCGCTTTATCTACTACGTCGGTCCGGTCGATCCGGTCGGCGACGAAGTGGTGGGGCCGGCGGGCCCGACCACCGCCACGCGGATGGACGGTTTCACCGAGATGATGCTAGAGAAGACCGGCATTCTGGGAATGATCGGCAAGGGGGAACGAGGCCCTGTGGCGATCGAGGCGATACGTCGGCACCAGGCCGTGTCGCTGATCGCGGTCGGCGGGGCGGCCTACCTTGTCTCGAAAGCAATTCGAAAGACCCGGATCGTGGCATTCGAGGACCTCGGCATGGAGGCTATCCGCGAGTTCGAGGTGCAAGACATGCCGGTGACCGTCGCCGTGGATAGCCAAGGCAACTCTGCCCACGTGTCCGGCCGCCGCCAGTGGCAGGAGACGATCGGAATCATCCCGCTCGAGCCGGTCTAACCACCAGCTTGGCTTGAGCTTAGGTAGAATCCCCAAACTTCTTCACACTTTTCTAGCGTGGGCGGCGCCCCTGGTGTATAGTGTCGCCCTTCTGCGGAAGAGAGACGACAGTTCACGCCTCTGGTGAGGAAGGAGACGAAGCATGAAGCTGGTCACCGCGATCATCAAGCCCCACATGCTCGACGAGGTTCGAGACAGCCTGTCACGACTCGGTGTGGCCGGGTTAACCGCCACCGAGGTCAAGGGATTCGGCCGCCAAAAGGGTCATACCGAGGTCTATCGTGGCGCCGAGTACACGGTCGACTTTGTGCCAAAGGTCAAGATCGAAATCGTCGTGGCAGACGACCGGGTTGAGGCCGTGGTCGAGGGCATTAAGGAATCTGCGCGCACCGGACAGATCGGTGACGGGAAAGTTTTTGTCAGCAGCATGGAGCAGGCAATCCGGATCCGGACGAGCGAAGCCGGTGAGGATGCGCTCTAGACCCCAGTTCGCGCGAAGCGCCATTCCCGGGCGATCAGCCCGGATCAATCTGTCGGGAGGACGAAGCCGATGAAAGTGTTCACGAGCAAGTTGTTGGGTGCCGGCGTGCTGTTGAGTGTTCTGGCGTTCCCCGACACGGCATGGGCGCAGGACGAGTTGAACTCAGGCGACACCGCTTGGATGCTGACGTCGAGTTTATTGGTCCTCTTCATGACCATTCCCGGCCTGTCGTTGTTCTACGCCGGACTGGTGCGCGCCAAGAACGTGCTCTCGGTGATGATGCAGTGCTTCGCGATCACCTGCATGATCACGATTCTCTGGACGGTCTACGTCTATGGGCTGGCCTTTGGCGACGGCGGTGGCCTGAACAGCTTTGTCGGCATGGGGAACATCATGCTCGCCAACGTCGGGGTCGACACCGTGAGCGGGACGATTCCGGAAAGCGTCTTCCAGATGTTCCAGCTCACCTTTGCCATCATCACGCCGGCTCTCATCGTCGGGGCGTTCGCCGAGCGGATGAAGTTCTCGGCAATGCTCTGGTTCATGGCGATCTGGGTCACGGTTGTCTACGCCCCGATCGCGCATTGGGTGTGGGGCGGCGGATGGCTCGGCGAGATGGGCGTACTTGATTTCGCCGGTGGCACCGTCGTGCACATCAACGCCGGTGTCGCGGCGCTCGTGCTGTGCATCGTGCTCGGCCCGCGCGATGGGTACCCCACAACGCCGATGTCGCCGAACAGTCTGGTGTTGACTGTCGTGGGCGCATCGATGCTCTGGGTCGGGTGGTTTGGGTTCAACGCGGGCAGCGAGCTCGCCGCAGACGGCGTAGCCGGCATGGCGATGACCGTCACGCACATCGCGACGGCTACGGCAGCGTTGACCTGGATGTTCATCGAGTGGTCGCGCCACGGTAAGCCAAGCGCCCTGGGCATCGCGACCGGCGCGGTGGCTGGGCTGGTGGCGATTACACCTGCATCGGGCTTCGTCGGCCCCATCGGTGCTCTCGGAATCGGCTTCCTCTCCGGCTTGTGCTGTTTCTACGCCGCGACCAGCATAAAGCAGGCGCTCGGATACGACGATTCCCTCGATGTCTTCGGCGTTCACGGCGTCGGCGGCTTCGTGGGAGCCATGCTGACCGGCGTGTTTGCCGCATCGGCGTTTGGCGGATCGGGTCTCGAGAACGGAATCGGAGCCCAGGTCTGGCTGCAGTTCGTGGGCGCGGGAGCCACGATCGTCTACAGCGGAGTTCTGACGTTCGTCATCGCGAAGGTCGTCGACGCCATGGTCGGCTTGCGCGTGACGCCCGAAGTGGAAGCGCAAGGCCTGGACATCGCACTCCACAACGAGCGCGGTTTCACGCTGTAAGGGTTGGCTGCGCGGAGCTATGCGACGACATCTGCATTTCGAAGCGCAGCGATTTCTTCAGCAGGGAGGCCGGCATCGGACAGCACCGCATCGGTGTGCTGTCCGAGGGTGGGGGCTGGACGGCCAGGTTCGAGCGGTGTCTCCGAAAGCTTGAGCGGCGTGCCGAGCGTGCGTATGCGTCCGAGCGCCGGGTGAGCCGTCTCCACCACCATCTCTCGTGCGATCATCTGCTCGTCGGTAAACACCTCGGCGTACGAGTTAATGGGTCCACAGGGAATGCCGTCGGCTTCGAGGCGACGGAGCCATTCGGCGCGCGTGTGCTCGGCCGTGATGGCCTCGATGCGCTGCGCCAGATCTTCGTGATGCTGGACGCGGGTGGCATTCGTCGCGAACTTCGGATCCGTCGTCCACTCCGGATGCTCCAACAGGTGGCATAGCCGCTCGAACAGTCGGTCGTTCGCCGCACCGACGGTGATGTAGCCGTCGGAACACCGAATCGCCTGGTACGGTGCGCTCGTGCGGTGGGCCGACCCGAACGGACGTGGCGGCACCCCGGTCGAAAAGAACTCGGCGGCTTCCCAGACCGACAGGGCAACGCCGGCCTCCACGAGCGATGTATCGATCAGCTGGCCCTCGCCGGTCTGGGTCCGGCTGAACAGCGCCGCCAGGATCCCAGACAGCGCGAAGAGCCCGGCGCCGAGATCCGTAAGCGGAATCCCGGCCTTGGCTGGGGGACGGCCGGGCTCGCCGGTCACCGACATGATGCCGGACACGCCCTGGGCCACCAGATCGAAGCCTCCCTTCGGAGCCGACGGACCTGTCTGTCCGTAGCCCGAGATCGACGCATAAATCAGACCTGGATGGCCGTCTTTCAACGTCGCGTAGTCGAGACCGAACGCGGCCATGACCCCCGGACGATAGTTCTCGATCAGCACATCCGCTCCAGATGCCAGGCGCTGCAGGAGGGCTCGCCCTTCATCTCGCTTGAGATCGACGACGATGCTGCGTTTGCCCCGGTTGACAGCGTTGAAGGCCGGCGTGTCACGCTGCCCGCGCTCGCCCCACGTTCGGGTTGGATCGCCTCCCGGAGGCTCCACTTTGATCACGTCAGCGCCCATGTCGCACAACAGCATCGCGCAGAACGGGCCGGCCATCACCTGAGTCAGATCTAAGACGCGAACACCCGACAAGGCCTGCGGCATGGCTACCTCGGTGTGTAACATAATCCTCGCGCCGGGCTTCTTTTCCGGCGCAAGGAGATTCTGTGTCGACTGCTCATGCGTTCTATGAACAAGAAGCCGCGCTCGCTTTCCTGACGTTTAATCGCCCGGAAGCGCGCAACGCCATGACCTGGGAAATGTATCAGGCCGTGGTCGAGGCGTGCGACGCCGTTGAAGCTGATCCCTCGGTGCGGGTCCTGGTCCTGCGCGGCGCGGGCGGCAAGGCCTTCGTCTCCGGCACCGACATTCACCAGTTCCGATCGTTTGGCTCCCCCGAAGACGGCATCGAGTACGAACGACGCCTGGACGAGGTCGTGGACCGACTCGAAGCCGTAGGAAGACCGACGATCGCGCAGATCGACGGGTTTGCGACCGGTGGTGGAGCGGCGCTCGCCGCCGCGTGCGACTTGCGCGTCTGCACGCCGACGTCGCGGTTCGGCGTTCCGATCGCGAGAACCCTTGGCAATTGCCTCTCGGCCGCGAACCACTCGCGCTTCCTGGATCTGGTCGGCCCCGCCCGCCTCAAAGAGCTCCTTTACACCGGTCGCCTGTTCGATGCGGCCGAGGCACTTCAAGCTGGTCTCGTTAACCGCGTTGTCGACGCGTCCGAACTCGACGCCACTGTCAGAACGCTGGCAGAAACGGTGGCGGCCAACGCGCCGCTGACCATCAAAGCCTCGAAGGAGATGATCCGTCGTGTCCAGTTGCATCGGCGCATGGCGTCGGTCGATGGGCGAGACCTGATCGTGATGTGTTACTCGAGCGCCGACTTCAAGGAAGGGGTCTCCGCCTTCCTCGAGAAGCGAGCGCCCAAGTGGACGGGCACCTAGTTGATCCGATCGGGTCATCCACGTCACGCCCGACCGACCACGGCACGCCGCACGATGTCTATGAGGCGCTCGATGCCAGCGAGAACACCGCCGCGGATATGTAGCCGCACCACGCGGCGATCCCTCGAGCGCAACACCTCGAGGTCGCCCTGGGCCTGCGCCGACTTCGCTGTGCCAAAGGTAAATGGGCGGCCGGGTACGGCCAAGTCCGTCGGGTCATCAGCGGTGATGACGAAGAACACGCCGGTATTGGGCCCACCCTTGTGCACCTGTCCGGTCGAATGCAGGAAGCGTGGCCCAAAGCCCAAACTGGTTGCCTTGCCCGTCGCATCGCGTAGCGCATGCCGGAGCACCTGGAGTGCGGCGACGTGGTCGACGCACATCTCGATGTAGGCGAGGATCGCTGCGTAGTCATCTTCAGCGAGGGTGGCGCAATGCGCCGCAACGAGTTGAGCCAATGCAGCATCGTCGTCGCCAAATCGACGCCGCGTGGCCGCGTCGACGAAGAGCGCCAGGCCAGCCTCGTCATTGCCATCCACAGCCGCGGGGGTCTCTGTCGGCAGCGCGCCGTCGCGCTCGAACGCAGCCATAAGTCGACGCGACTCGACCTTGCTCGCCTCGACGTCGGGTTGGTCGAACGGGTTGATCTCAAGCACCGCGCCTGCGACGGCGGTCGCAAATTCCCAGCGATAGAACTCCGCACCGAGCCCGTACTGATCGGGTACCGAAAGACGGATCACCGGGTGGCCGGCTTGTTCGAGGCGTCCGATCGCCGCGTCCTGTTCGTCGCTCGGCGCCGCTACGTCGCGCACATACACAAACACCCGGTCCGCGCCGTAGCGTTCGGGGACATCGAGCGCCTCTCCATCAACCGGGATGAGCCCTTTTCCTCCCTTCCCGGTCGATTCGGCCAGCAGCTGCTCGATCCACGCGCCGAGACTCGCCAGCCGGGGCGACCCGATCAGCGTGACCTTATCCCGCCCGCTGTTGGCGGCCACAGCCAACAGCAGCCCCAGCAGCGCGCCTGGGTTCTCCCGAACCGGCGCCTTGGGCCCGCAACACGTGCTCATCTCGACGGCGCGCGTGAGCAGCCGCCGCACGTCGAGGCCCATCGCCGAAGCTGGGACTAGGCCAAACGGCGACAACGCGGAGTACCGCCCGCCGATGCTCGGGGCACCACGAAACACGGCACGAAATCCGTGGTCTGCCGCGAGTTGTTCGAGTGCCGACCCTGGATCGGTTACCGCGACGAACTGCGTTCCGACCGCCGTCGCCCTGGCGTGGCTCCGCACACGGTCGAGAAAATAACGCAGCAACAGATCGGATTCGAGCGTGGTGCCCGATTTGCTGGACACGACGAACAGCGTGCGCGCCAGATGCACCTGCTGCTCGAGACTCTGGATCTGCGACGGGTCAGTCGTATCAAGAACGTGGAGACGCGGCGCGCCCTCCTGCGGGCCGAAGCTGGCGCGTAGCACCTCGGGGCAGAGGCTTGACCCGCCCATGCCGAGGACCACGACATCGTCAAAGCCGCCGTCGAGGGCCGCCGGCGACACGGCCGCGAGCTCGTCGAGCGTGCCGAGGTGGTGTTCCGGACTCCGCAACCACCCGAGCCACTGGTCCTCCCCGGCGTCGGTCCACAGCGAGGGATCGCGATTCCACAACCGGACAACTCTGAGCCCGTCCTCCCACATCCGCACCTCGGCGGTGAGGGCCTCGGCCAGATCCGCCGGCAGGGATGTCATTTCGTCGGGACCCACGTCGTTCCGTCGCCTCCTCAAACCGAAGACTATAGCAGGCGATGTCTCGGCTCCCGACTGGCAGCAGACCCCAAGTAGAATGCGGCGTGGTCAACGACGCGCCCATTCGCGAACTCGCCGAGAGGCTGAACGAACCTTCGGTCACGGTGCTCACCGGCGCCGGGGTGTCGGCAGCGAGCGGTGTGCCAACGTTTCGCGGAGCCGGGGGACTGTGGCGCCAGCATCGACCCGAAGACCTCGCAACACCTGAGGCCTTCGCGCGAGATCCCGAGCTGGTTTGGGAGTGGTACGACTGGCGCCGCCAGCTGGTAGCCCGGTGCGAGCCGAACCCGGCACACATGGTCATCGCCGCGTGGAGCCGTGCGTTCGAGCGATTCGTGCTGGTCACGCAGAATGTCGACGGGCTCCATGAACGCGCGGGCACGCAGCACACGCTGCGCTTCCACGGCTCGATTTGGGACTTGCAATGCTGGCGACAGTGCGGCAGAACACTCACGCGTTGGGAGGACCGAACGACGCCGCTACTCGAGCGTCCCCCGCGCTGCCCGGCCTGCGGCGACCTGGCGCGACTCGGGGTTGTCTGGTTCGGCGAGCCGATCGATCCGGCGGTCTTGGAGCGAAGCATCGAGGCCACGGCGTGCGACGTCTTCCTTACGGTGGGCACGTCTGCACTGGTGCATCCTGCGGCCGCGCTGGTCGCGCGGGCGAAAGACCTGGGTGCGTTCACCGCAGAGATCAACCTCGAGCCGACGCCGGCCTCAGATTTCGTCGACCTTACCGTGCACGGTCCGGCCGAGGAGATCCTCGTTGCCGTCGAACACGCCCGTTCGACGTAATCACGGTCGTGACCGTCTACTGACTGGCGGACGACGCGCGAACCGCGTCAGCGCGCGAGCGCAGATGCGCGCTGTAGACAACGCGGTACGGGTCGAAATCGGACAAACGTCGCACATCCGATGGCAGCGTGGCTAAGGCCTCTCGGCACCTCGTCTGGAGAACCGAGAGGGGGGCTGCCGGCGCCAGTCGACGTCCGTGACGCATGACGCATCGCAGGAGCGGACGACCGCCATCGGGTGTTGCTTCGGTGTCGAGGCCCACGACGTCGTGGTCGGCGGCCGCGTCGCCAACGCGCCACACCTGTTTCGCGCCGGGGTACGTTGCCTTGTCAGGACTCAACTTGGCCACAGGCACCGTTTGCCCGTCACGCTCGATCTCGACGAGTTTGTAGACTCCGCCCAGGGCCGGCGCGTCGCTCGACGTACTGAGGGCCGTCCCAACACCAAAGCCATCGATCGGCGCCTCGGCCTGCGCCAAAGTCGCGATCCGGTGCTCGTCGAGATCGCCGCTGGCGAGAATGCGGGTGTCGTGCAGGCCACCGGCATCGAAAAGGCGTCGCACTCCGCGGCTGAGCGCGTCAAGATCGCCGCTGTCCAACCGCACCGCCAAGGGGCGGAGGCCGCTTTCAACGACGTGACGCGCGGCGGCAAGAGTGTCATACGTATCCAACAACAGGACCGACTGCTCGCCGTAGAGATCCGAGAAGCGCTTGAACGCCGCCGCCTCAGTGTCGTGCGTCATGACCCAGGAGTGCGCCATGGTGCCCGACACCGGCACGCCAAACCGGTGACCCGACTCGAGATCAGACGTCGCGACACATCCACCGATGAACGCGGCGCGTCCCGCCAGCGCACCCGCCTCAACCCCATGCGCGCGTCGCGCGCCGAACTCGACGATGGAACGGCCCTGGGCCGCGTCGACCAGCCGTGCCGCCTTACTCGCGATCAGCGTCTGGAAGAGCAACGTTGACAGGAGAGCCGTCTCGACGAGCTGCGCCGCGGGCAGCGGTGCCGTGACCCGCATGAGTGGCTCGCCAGCGAAGACCGGCGTACCCTCAGGCATCGCCCACACCTCACCGTCGAACCGAAACGACGTGAGGTAGTCGTCGAAGAACCCGGCCGGCACCTCACGCAGCGCAGACAGCCCGCGCAGATACTCGATGTCGTCGGCCGTGAACGAGAGACCTTCGAGATGATCGAGCGCGAGGTCGAGGCCGGCCGCCACCAGGTAGTTCCGTGAGGGCGGGAGCTCGCGAACCCACAGCTCGAAGGTCGCGCGCCCTGTCTCGCCGTAGACGACGTAGCCGGCGGCCATCGTCATCTCGTAGAGGTCGGTCGCCAGCGCACTCGGCATCGGGTGGTAATGTATCACTCATGACTTCGAGTCAAGGGTTGGCGCTCCTCGTCGTCGACGTGCAGCGAGACTTTTGTGCCGGAGGCGCGCTGGCTGTTCCCTCTGGTGACCGAGTCGTCCAACCACTGAACGCCCTCATGGCTCGCCTCGACCATCGGGGTGTGCCGATCTATGCCTCACGCGACTGGCACCCGCCGAAGTCGACTCACTTCCAGCCGTATGGAGGTCCGTGGCCGATCCACTGCGTCGCCGATTCGGTCGGGGCCGAGTTCCATGCCGATCTCGAGCTGCCCGAGCGCACAGTGGTTGTGAGCAAGGGCCAGGGGCCCGCGGCCGACGGCTACTCCGCGTTCGAGGGACAGACCGCTGACGGCGCCACGTTGGAACGGGAGCTTCGAGACCGTAAGATCGAGCGGCTCATCGTGGGCGGGCTCGCGACCGACTACTGCGTCGCGCAGTCGGTACTGGATGCCCGCCGCTTGGGATTCGAGGTGACGGTGGTAACCAACGCGATCGCCGGAGTCGACCGAGAAGACGGCGACGCCGCACGCGCCCTCGAGCGAATGCGAGCGGCGGGGGCGGAACTCAAGACGCGAGAGGAGGCTGAGGAGGCTCTGGAGAAGGTAGCAGGTACAACTTCACCCTAGCAGCCCGTGGTGCAAGTGATCGCCGCTGACGAGTTGACGGCAAACGTGGCCAGTGACGCGAGCCGACCGCGCACGGCCGGGATGAGTCGATGCGACGACGAAATCGTGGTGAGCCGACGTCGGACGACGCCCATGAGCACCCCTAACGTCGCAAGAACAGCGGCCACGCGGCCCTGCAGCCCGCGCGGCGTGCCGATCCCGATCAGATGACGCATGACGAGCCCGAGATTGAAGCCACCCGCATGAATCAGGAGGCGCTTCAGGATGTTCGTGTGGCCGCGCAGATGGGTGCGCCGCATCCCGCCCGTGTCGTAGAGATGCGCAAACGAGCGTTCGATCCGTTCGCCGCGTTGGCGCATCAGGCGGCGGCCGCGTCGTCCCCGCATCCGGCGACGATTGCCATACACCGGCGCCCGGGCCTCGGGATCCTTCGACCAATCACGTCGCCCCCTGTCCGGCTCGGACACGTAGGACCGGATACCCACGGCGTCCAGGTCGATCAGGGTCTGATTGCTGTGATACCCCTTATCACCGACGATCTCTTCCAGAGACTGCCGATCGTCAACGTTGGCCTGCGCGTCTTCGACCTGCTCGGTCGCGGCGATGGCGGTCTCGATGATCGTCGTGGTGTCGCCGACATCGGCACCTTGCAGTGTCACCGCGACAATCGCGCCGGTCTCCATGTCGACGGCATGCTCGGCTTTGTGCGCCAGATGCGTGCGGCCATCTGTCATCTTCGTGACCTTCGCATCGGGATCGTGGGGGTTCGTCCAGTCTGTGTTCGAGGTCTTCTTCTTCCGCTTCCGATCCAGTCGCGCCAGACCCTCGCGCGTGGGCGTCTCGATCCCCGAGGCCGTCGCGAGACCCGCCAGAAACGCCTGGTAGCTCTCGCCGGTGTCCCGGCGGACGATGCTGCGCATCGCCGCGTTCGCCTCGAGCGTCGTGGCGTCAATCGCGATGGTCTTACCCTTCAGCCGGCCGGCCTCGACGAGTCGTTGTTGCACCCACGTAAAGACGGTCCGGTGCGTCTCCAGATCGATCAAGCGCCGCGTGCGCGCAATCGTCGAATGATCGGGCGGCGCCTCGTCCACGGCCAACCGCAGAAAGCTGCGGACCGCCAACGAGTCCGTCGCGCGCCACGCAATCCCGCGTTCCGAGTCGATGCCTTCGAAGTAGCCGACCAGCAGCAGGCGGAAGTAGCGCCCGGGTGCCAAGCTCGGTCGGCCCATCACGGGCGCGTAGAACCGGTCACACAGGCCTTCGACGAACCGATCGAAGGGGTGCCCGTCGAGCAGCGTCGTCAGCCGCGCGTAGAACGGATGGCCCGGCGAGGTGGGCAGGTCCGACGTCGCGATCCACAGCGGCGGTTGATCCGTCTCGCGCGTTCCCATAGCCATGCGCGTCAGTGTAGTACGACGGATCGATTGTGTCGATCCCTCATAACTCCGACTTTCACCACGGGCTGCTAGTCCCCTTGATCTTTGATTTCTTCAAAAAGTCGTTGGTCATCTGGGGCCACCGTGGACTTGAACGGTGCGCTGTCCGAACCGCTTCACCTTCGCGAGGATCTCGTCGGCTGTTTTCGTCCACTTGAAAGGCTTGCCCTCGTCATTGTGGGCGTCCACGTAGGCGGAGATGGCGTGGCGCAGCGCGTGCGTGCTGGAATGTGAGCCGCGCTTGAGGGCGTGTTCGGTGAGGAGGCCAAAGAACCGCTCGACGAGGTTGAGCCAGGCGGAGTAGGTTGGCGTAAAGTGGAACTGGAAGCGCGGGTGGCGGGCCACCCATCGTGTGACCAGCGGGGACTTATGCGCCGAGAGATTGTCGAGGATCACGTGGACGGTGAGGGTGGGGTCCACCCGCTCGTCGATCTCGCGCAGAAAGCTCACGAAATCCCTCGACCGATGCTGCTTCTTGGTTTGCGCCACGACCTGGCCGGTCGCGACGTTGAGCGCCGCGAAGAGGTCCACCGTGCCATGGCGGATGTAGTTGTGCGTCTGGCGTTCGGGCCGACCCATGTCCATCGGCAGGATCGGCTGCGCTCGCTCGAGGGCTTGAATCTGAGGCTTTTCGTCGAATGACAAGACACCGGCGTGGTCGGGTGGATTCAGGTAGAGGCCGACAATGTCCCGCACCTTCTCGAGGAACAGCGGGTCGTCGGAGATCTTGAAGGATTCCACGACATGCGGCTGCAACCCGAAGGTGCGCCAGATGCGGCCCACGGTGGAGGCACTGACGCCAGCGCGCTCCGCCATCTTGCGGGTGCTCCAGTGGGTCCGCCCCTTCGGCTTACTTTCCAACGTGGCGACGAGGATCGACTCGACATCCGCATCGGACAGTGTCCGGGGGGCTCCGGGCTTGGGCTCGTCATACAGCGCATCCACGCGACCTGTCGTAACCCGCTGCCGCCACTTGCCGACCGTCACATTCGAACAGCGCAGTTTCGCCGCGACCGCCACGTTCGATTCGCCATGCGCGCACCTCAGGACGATCTTCGCCCGCAAGGCCACATGCCGATTCGTTCTGGCGCGCCTGGCGAGCCGCTCAAGTTCTCCTCGCTCCACGGCGGTGACTTCCAATCTCGCCTTGGGCCGACCTGTTCTTGCCATGCCGCCCCATACATCACACCCGGCACACTTCTTAAAGCTTTTTCAGACACAAGGGACTAGTTCCCCTCCACGAACGGACTCGGGCCTCCGCGGAACGTATACAGATGGTCTCGAACGGATTCGATCTGCTGCACCGCGTCGGTGTCGAACTGCGGATAGAAGGACCCCGGGTACTCGGTCCAGAATTGCGGCATCTTGGTGCCCGGCTGGATATTGAGCGGCTCCAAGAGCCAGTCCAGAACCCAGTCGTACTGCAGCCGCTCGTGCGTCATCCTCAGGTCAGGCGCCAGGTTGTCCGTGGGCCGATCCGCAGGAATCGTATCCAGCACGTGACATTGCTGACACTGCAGCAAGTCAAACAACTCCTCGCCTCCTCGCAGCACCTGCCGGTCGGTCTGATACTCGTGGGTCCGGAACGGTCCGACCGTTTCGGAGATCGCCGCGAAGTAGTCGATGGCGGTATTCCAATGCGCATCGTCTAGTCCGAACGACGGCATCCGGACGTCGAGCCACGGTCGAATCGTGATCGGTCCGCGCAGGAACGCATAGAGCCATTCGGGCTGCACCTTCGCGCCCTCGGGCGTCAACAGTGGCGGCGCGAGCGACGGATCACTCACGAGGTCGACATAGTCACCGCCCGCGGCCTCGATCTCGTGGCACCCGACGCAGTTTCGCCGCCGCACGAAGTTCCGACCCTCCCGCAGGGCATCGTTGCGGGCTGACCCTGGCACCTTGGAGGCTACGGGTTGCACCTCGGTCTGGAAGCTCATGATCGCGGTCGTGAGCAACCGAATCTCGTCGTCGTTGAATCCGAAGTACGGCATGCGAAGTCGCTCCAGCGGCTGGAGGACCCGGCTGCGGTCGAATTCCCGTGGGTTGCGCAGCTTCTGCTTGAACCAGTCGACCTTCGTGTGCGGAATGTCGTGGACGAAAGCGAAGTCGAGCCGCTGAACGAGCTTGCTGCCTTCCTCGGACAGCTCGATGCCGATGGGCTGCGCGTCTTCGAAGCCGGCAATCTCGTGACAGCTGTAGCAGCCATACCGACCGATGGCACGCTGCCCCAAGTCGAGTTGCTGCTCGTCGGCCGACATCGCCGCAACAGTGGCCCGGGCCTCCTCTGTGGGCACGACCGACGCCAGGTAGTCCGTCAAGACCTCCGCGACGTACGCGTCGTCATACGTCGCCCCGGCGCTCTCGCCCGCCGGCCCGGTCAGGCTCATCAAGTAGGTTGCCACATCGGCCACCTCCGCGTCAGTGAGCCGCATGTCGGGCATGTAGGTCTCTGGACTGAAGTGCCTGGGGTCCCGAACCCAATCAAAAAGCCATTCGTAGGTCGTCTTGTTCGCGATGTTCTGGAGCGGCTGGCCGAACGTCCGTCTCGGTCCGGCAGCCAGACGATCCATGTCATCGTTGATATGACACGCCAGGCAACCAACAGATTCGACGATCTCCTGCCCGCGGGTCGCGTTGCCGCTCGGCGGCGACGCGACAGCAAACTCGTGGTCGTCCGAGTTGGCAAAAAGGTAGGCCACTACGGCGTCGATCTCGGCTTCGTTTCGCTTCGTGTCTTCTGGCGAACTACTGTTCGAGTTGTACCAAATCCGTGGCATCCACGTGCTTTGTTTCATGGCCCGCGGATCACGGATCCAGTTCGCCACCCATTCTTCGTCGAGCTTCGCTGCGATCCGAGTGAGGTTAGGCCCGGGCTTCCGCAGGCCCTGGAAGCCAGTGGTGGTATGGCAGGCGTTGCATCCGGCACGCTCGTAGAGCCCGTAGGCCAGACTGATGTCCGGTCCCTCCGGCACGAAGACCGTCTCCTGATGGCACTTGGCACACGACGCCTCGGTCATGTCCGTGGGCAGCATCGGGTAATCCCACAAATGCGGCACGTGCCAGTGGCGCGTCTCCTCCCACTCGGCCATTTGATCGGCGTCCCGCGGCGTGTGTGAGGCGTATTCGAACGTAATCGACTGCCCCATTCCTTCGTGACACACGGTACATCCGAACTGGCCAACCGGATGCGGCGACGCGCTGCCCACATAGGCCTCGAGATTCGGGTGGGTGGTGAACGGCTGCGGATACTCCTCGTAGCCGTCCCGGTCGATTGCCAGGTGGCACGTCGTACAGCGATCCATCTTGACGACCCGGGTGAAGTTGACGTCATCCACGATGTTTGGCGTGATGACCTGCTGAACCGTAATCGTCGGCGCCATGAAGTCCAACATCGGCGCGTTCAACACGCTGTTGACAACACTCGGCGCCAGGTCCGCTAGACGAGTCTCGAGCCGGGTCGTCTCGGCCGTGAGCTCCCGAATCTGCTGATCGAGCTCGCCAAGCTGGCCGGTGAATTCGCTGATCTGATCACGAATGCCGGCGCGCTCGGCATTTAGCGCGTCCACTTGCAGCCCAAGATCGAGCCACGCTTCATACTGCGCATCGATCTGGGGCCGCTCGTCGGCCGCGTGTTCGGGATCGTGGTCCTGCCGCTCCTCGAACGCGTACCGGTCGACGTCGTAGTTCGCCTTGGCAAACTGCCAGTCCTGACTGACGCGATAGAGCTCGGCTTCGACTTCGTCGAGCTGGGCCTGCAGCTCGCCGATCTGTGCCTGGTTGTCAGCGACGGCCTGTTCCACGGCCGCCCGCTCGGTCTGCAGGCGCGTCAGCTCGGCCTGGTCCACCTGGCCTTGCGCCGATGCAAGTCCGGCCTGCGTGACCTCCGTTTCCAGAAGCACGAACTGCCGCTGATACTGTTTCCATTCGCGATCGTAGTCGTCCCAGACCATCCAGATGCTCGAGAAGAAGAGGAATAGTCCAGACGCCGCGAACACGACATTGAGAAAATCGACGTTGTAGGCGTGTCCAACAGATTTCTTGTCAGCCATACGCTCTAGATGTTGAAGAAGAATTCAGGAATATAGACGATGTACTTCAAGTTAAACACCCACCGAGCCAACATCTTGACCGGCAGCGAAAGCATCATGAGAAACAAAAACACCGACAGGTAGAAGCGCGACGCACCGAGCTTCTCGTAATAGCTCTTGAACACGGTCTTGGCCAAGACGACCGGAAGGACCGCGATATACACCACAGCGATGATCAGCCCGAAGATCTCGCGGATGAACCAGTTGCCAGGCAGCCCTCCCCCAAGGAGCTGAACCCAAATGACCTCCGAGAGCTGCACGTTGGTGAGCGCCTCGAGCTTGTGGATGTCCCAGTATTCGAAGGGGCCAAAGAAGTTCCAGTTCGGACCTCGGAGAAACGTGCCAAGGACAATCAACGACGACCAGAGGATGACGAACCCGAACAGAAAAATTGTGATCTCGGCTTTCCGCTCGCTGAAGGTGTAGTAGCCGTTGCCCTTGGGATTTGTATCGACGTAGGGAATCGCCATCAAGCCGACGATGATCAGGCTAGGCAAGACGACGCCGGCCAGCCACGGATCGAAGTACACCAGCATTTCCTGCAGCCCGAGGAAATACCAGGGCGCCTTCGATGGATTCGGTGTGTTCGCCGGGTTCGCCGGTTGCTCGATCGGCGCCTCCAGCACGATCGACCAAACGACCAGCACCGCAGTGCAGACGATGAGCGCGATCAGCTCCGTGTAGACGAGGTCAGGCCACACCCATACCCGGTCGGATTCTTCTTTTTCAATCGGGTCGTCGCCGGCTTCGATTCGGCGATCGTTCAGCACCGCCTCGCGCATTGAATACCACGTGAAGAAGATCACGAGAAAGATCAACGCAACGATCGGCACGTTGTCCGGCTTCGCGATGATCTGGACGAAGTTCTCGTCCGTCAGACCAAAGCCGAAGAAGACCGCCAGAAAGCCCATCAGGCCGTACCCCACGGCGTTCTTCACGAAGAGGTCCCGTTTCCAGACGATGAACACCAGCGCAATCACCGACAGCATGAAGAACAGCCGGGGGTCGGCGAATAGATCGATGAATCCTTTAATCGCGTCCATATGTCACTTCGGTGCTATGGGTTCGATCGGCCTACAGCGGCCCGGAAATCCCGCCGTCCTTGCGGACTCGCCAAAAATGAACTGCCATCAGGAACCCAATAACCAGCGGCAGCGCGACGCAGTGGAGCACATAGAACCGCAGGAGGGCGCCCTCGCCAACGAATGTGCCACCCAGCAGCGCAAACCGCGCGTCGTCCCCGGCATGGACGAGCTGTACGCCGCCTATCGCCAGCAGCTGGGATCCAGGACCTTCGTAGCCGAGGAACGGCGTGGCGCGGGCCATGTTCGATCCGACGGTAATCGCCCAGATGGCCAGCTGATCCCACGGTAGGAGGTAACCGGTAAACGACAGCAGCAGGGTCAACACAAGCATGATGACCCCGACGTTCCAGTTGAACTCCCTGGGTGGCTTGTACGACCCGGTCATGAAGACGCGGAACATATGGAGCCACACGGTGATGACCATCGCGTGGGCGCCCCAACGATGCATCTCGCGCATGATGCCTAACGGCACGTGCTCGCGGAGCCCCACGATGTCCGAGTACGCGTACTCAAGCGTCGGGCGGTAGTAGAACATCAAGAGCAGTCCGGTAAACGTGAGTACCAAAAAGAGAAAGAAGCTCAGGCCGCCCATGCACCACGTGTAGCGCAATCGCACACCATGCTTCTTGAGCCTCACCGGGTGCAGGTGCAAGAAGACGTTCGAGAGCATGACCAGCACGCGGTTCCGGTCGTTGATCGGAGCCGAGTGCCGGAAGATCGACGTCCAGACTTGCGTCTCGGTCAGCCAGTTCCACGCGCGCTCCAGCGCGCCTTCTTCGGGTTGAATGGTCTTTGAATCGGCCATAGATGTTGCTCACACTCCCAAGAAGGCTTCGGGATCACTCCACTGCCCGAGCTCCTGCTGGAACTTCCGGCTCTTGTCGATCAGAATCTGACCATCTTCCGCGAGCACGATGCGTGCGCGCTCCAATGGGCGAGGGGCCGGACCTTCGAAGTTTATGCCTGTTTCCCGAAACCCGCTACCGTGACACGGGCACTTAAACTTCTGCTCGGCTGATAAATAGTTCGGGGTGCAGCCGAGGTGCGTACACGTGACGAGCAAGGCATAAAAGCCAGGGGCCTCGTGCGCGATGTCGAACGGCGTGCGGACCAGCCACACGCCGAAGCGGTCTTTCCAACGCTCATCGACACCCTCGCCGTAGTCCGCCGGGAATCCAATCGTGAATTGTTGCGGCGGCTCGTTGAGGACGTTGGGAAACATGAATCGCCCGGTCGCGGCCAAACACCCGGCTGTCGCCGCAGTGAACGAGCCCCACGCCAGGCCCATCCAGCCACGTCGAGACATCAGCGGCGACGTGTCGGGTGCGACCTTCGGCTTGGGTTTCGCCGCAGGCTTCTTGGCAGGTGCCGCCGCAGCGCTCGTCGTTTTCCCGACGAGGGCCGGATTCAGAGGCGGCGGCGGAGTCGGTTTGGGCTTTGCGGCCGGCTTCGGCGGGTCGCCGGCAGGTGGAGTCTGGTGCTCGTCAGCCATGTCGTTCGTTGTCCTCTGTGGTCGTTCGTGTTTACGACGGCCCGATCGCCTCGAGCGTTCGCATCGCCATCTCTCGTACGCGCAGGCTTTCGTCGTCGCGACTCAGGCGAGCGACCTCGTCGCGAAGCCGTCCCGAACCCAACGTTTCGACCGCCTGCAGGCCGCTGACCATGACCTCCGAGACGGGATCGAGAACGGCGTCAACGGCAGGCGTGCGTGTAACGTTGCGCTGGACATACTCACGATTCAGCATTCTAGCCAAGACGACCTCGCCATCCGCGTTCCCGTGTCTCGCGAGCGAGACGGCGGCGTTCCACTGGACGTCCGCGACCGGATCCTCGAGTGCCTGCTCGAGAGTCGCGAGCGCTCCGTCAGCCGGCAGCGCACCGAGCGCGTAGACTGCCATCTTACGGACCCCAGCGTCGGTCGACCCGTACATCGACGCGATCTCATCGGTGACCGAAGCATCGCCGAGAGCCGCGATCGCCCACATGACGCTGATCTGGGTCTCAGGGTCTCCATCGCCAAGCCCGTCGACCAAGACGTCCGTCGTACGTTCGGGTGGACTCGCAAGCCGCCCAACCGCGAGTGCCAGATAACGACGCACACGCGGATCGTCGCCAGCCGAGTCCTCGAACGCTTGGACGATGGCTGAACCGAGTCCGGGGTGCTTCGACTCTATCTCGGGATCGCTCATGAGCCGCGACAACTCGTAGGCCGCAGGCCAACGACGCTCGCGCCCGCCTGTCTGAACGTCCTGCAAGAACTCCTCAGGCGTTCGTTCCTGTGTCAGAAGCATACGGAAGCCGCCGTACACGAGCACAATCATGCCGACAACCGCAAGCGGAATGAGAAAGAACTGAACAGCAAGCGCGGGGGCGGTGGCGAACGAGCGTCTACCGGGCGCAGGTTCGCGCTCGATCAGCTTTGACATCGTGGCTTCTGGGGGTATTCGCTGTTACGAAAGACCCGAACGAGCCTCTCGGATTGGGCGACCCTGCAACGCGTCGCACCGTCAACAACGAAACCGCCAAAGCGTACTACGATCGCATGCTCCGGTCAAGGCTTACCCTTTCCCTATCAATACATTATCTCAAGTATGGCGCTCCCAAGCGATGGCTCCCGACCGGCCCGGACTCGACCAGCTTTCAGCCGATTCGGGGCAGCGTGACGACGGTCTGAGACTGGTACTTGCCCTTCTTGTCCGCGTATGAGGTCTCGCATGGCTCGTCGCTTTGAAAAAACAGGACCTGCGCGATCCCCTCATTGGCGTAGATCTTCGCCGGCAGCGGCGTCGTATTGGAGATCTCGAGGGTCGCGGTGCCCTCCCACTCCGGCTCGAACGGCGTCACGTTCACGATGATCCCACAGCGCGCGTAGGTTGACTTACCCAGGCAGACCGTCAAGACATCGCGAGGAATACGGAAGTACTCGACCGTTCGCGCCAGGGCGAAGGAGTTCGGAGGAACGATGCAAACCGGTGCTTTGAGATCGACGAACGAGCGCGGATCGAACGCTTTCGGATCGATGACGGTGGTGTTGATGTTGGTGAACACCTTGAACTCATCGGCAACCCTGATGTCGTAGCCGTACGACGAGACGCCGTACGAGACCACTGAATCTCGTACTTGCCCCTCCACGAAGGGTTCGATCATGCGGTGTTCCGTCGCCATCCGCCGAATCCAGGCGTCCGACTTGATGCTCATGTTGTGTGGTGTCCTTCCTCGACGTTCGCGGTGAAATTCGACGGGCGGGTGTGCACAACGGGCGCTTCGGGTCGAAAGCGAATGGCGACCAAGGTCGGGACCACGCTCGGGCCCCTACCCCCTGAGCTCGATTCCTCGAAAGAAATAGCCGATTTCGAACGCCGCAGTTTCCGGCGCATCAGACCCGTGGGTGGCGTTACGCTCGATCGACGAGCCGTACTCGCGGCGAATCGTGTCGCGCTCGGCCTTCGCAGGATCGGTGGCACCCATCAGACGCCGCCAGCGCGCGATGGCGTCGGGGGCCTCAAGCACCATGACGACTGCCGGTCCCGATGACATGAAGTGGGTCAAGCTCTCGAAGAACGGCTTGTCCTGGTGAACGGCATAGAACCCTTGCGCGTCCGCTTCGGTCAAGTGCACGAGCAGCATCGCGCGGATTCGGAACTGCTCGGCCTCAATGCGCTGAATGATCGCGCCAACCACCTGTCGGTCGACAGCGTCCGGCTTGATAATGGCAAGTGTTCGTTGCATCTACGAAGGCGTTACCGAAGCCCCTCCATGATGGCGTCAAGAGCAGCCTTCGGAGGGCGAACACGGTCTTGCGGCAACCTCGCCAGAGGCTCGTCCACCAGGTTAAGCAACGTCAGGAAGTCGTCCCGATCCGGCTCGACGTAGATGACTCCGGTCGCGAACTCCCCTCGCGTTCGCGTTGCCTCGAGCACGTTCAGCGCGCCCATCTTGCTCAACGCGTCGTAGTCCTCATCGAGCTTCTTGAGATACAGCTTCGAGCCATCATGAAGCTCGATCTCTTGGGTCGTCCCAGGCTCGTACTCGACCGCGATGTCTTCGAAGAACGGCACGAAGTTGATGTCCTCCAGCGGGTCATCGTGATCCTTCGCGTAGGCGTAGCTCTTCGTCGACCCCTCGTGGTCGTTGAACGTCACGCACGGCGACAGCACGTCGATCATCGCTGTCCCGCGATGGCTCAACGCCGCCTTGAGGATCGCCGACAGCTGTTTCTTGTCACCCGAGAACGAACGCGCGACAAACGTCGCGCCCAATTCGATCGCCAACGCACATGTGTCGATCGGTGGCAGATCGTTGACCACCCCGGTCTTCAGCTTCGAGCCCAGGTCGGCTGTCGGCGAGAACTGCCCTTTCGTGAGGCCGTAGCAACCGTTATCTTCGATGATGTACACGATCGGGAGATTGCGCCGCATGAGATGCACGAACTGCCCGATACCAATCGCGCCCGTATCGCCATCGCCGCTCACGCCGAGGGCCACCAGATGTTTGTTGGCCAACATCGCGCCGGTCCCAACCGACGGCATCCGCCCATGAACCGCGTTGAACCCGTGGGCTGACCCAAGGAAGTATGCGGGACTCTTGCTCGAACAGCCGATCCCAGACAGCTTAATCACGCGGTCGGGGTTGATCCCCATCTCGTAGCAGGCCCCGATGATCCGCTCTGAGATCGCGTTGTGCCCACAACCGGCACATAGCGTCGTCTTGGTTCCCCGGTATTGCTTCGACTCGAGGCCGATTCGATTTAGACGTTTCGGTGGTTGTGAAGGTGTTGCGGTCGCCACGGTATCTCCCTCTGCGCCTCGAATTACTACTCGCCACCGACACCAGCGTCGCGCGGCGCCCGAGATTGGTCGGCCCCTGCCTTCTGCACCCGATAGCCCTCTTCGATGAGGATGCCATCGGTGACAGTCCGAGCATCGATGGGATCGCCGGCGTAGTGCAGCACGCTTCGCAAACGGCCTGTCAGCTCGACCGGCAGATCCAGCTTCATCAGACTCAGCATTTGCGCATCCCGGTTCTGCTCGACAACGTAGACGCGGTCGTGCCGCTCGACAAACGACGCCAGCGCAGTTCGAAACGGATACGCGCACACGCGGTAGTAGGAGGTCTGCACGTCGGCTTCCTCCAACAGCTGATCACGGCTCTCGACGATGGCCCAGTGCGTCGTGCCGTACGCGATGATGCCGATCGAAGCCTTGCGATTGATCTCAACGACCGGCGCCGGCATCCAGTTCCGCGCGGTTTCGAACTTCCGACCGAGCCGATCGACGTTCTGCTGGTAATCATCCGGCCGCTCGCTGTATTGGGCCCACTCGTTGTGGCCTGAGCCGCGGCAGAAGAAGGCCGGCATTTCGTCTCCAGGAATCGTGCGGTAGGGAATGCCATCGCCGTCGACATCGCGATAGCGCCCGAACTTGCCGATTTGCTCGAGTACTTCCGCGTCAACGACCTTGCCGCGATCCAGCGGCTTCGTCGGATACTCGAACTGCTCGGACATCCAGGTGTTCATCCCAAGATCGAGGTCCGACATCACGAACACCGGTGTCTGGAATCGCTCCGCGAGATCGAAGGCCTCTTGTGCCATCGAGTAGCACTCCTCGGCTGAGGCCGGAAACAGCATGAGGTGCCGCGTGTCGCCGTGGGACAAGAATGCGGTCGTCAGCACATCCCCTTGCGCGGTCCGAGTGGGCAGCCCGGTTGACGGCCCGACGCGCTGGATGTCGAACACCACGGCTGGTACCTCGGCGTAGTAGCCCAAGCCCGCGAACTCACCCATCAGCGAAATCCCGGGACCAGACGTCGCGGTCATCGACCGGGCGCCGGCCCAGCCGGCCCCAAGCGCCATGCCGAGCGCGGCGATCTCATCCTCGGCTTGCACGACCGCGAATGTTGCCTGATCGGTCTCCTTGTCGATTCGGTGCTCTTGCAGGTAGCCGATCAGCGTTTCACACAGCGACGACGAAGGCGTGATCGGATACCACGTGACCACCGTGACCCCGGCCATCAGCGACCCGACGGCGGCCGCGGCATTCCCTTCGATCAAGATGAGACCGTCGGTCTGACCCAACGGCTCGATCTGGAGTGGGTCGCGCTTCTCCAGGTTCTCAACGACATACGTGTACCCGGCTTCCAGCGCTTTCCGGTTTAGCGCAACAGCCTTCGGCTTCCGCCCGAGCTGCTTTTCCAGCGCCTGCTCCATCTGCTTGAGTTCAATCTGGAGTAGCCCGGCCAGCACGCCGTCGTAGATCATGTTGCGGACGAGCCGACGCAGCTTGGCGTCGCGACTAATCTCCGCGACGAGCGGGTCAAACGGCACCGGATAGAAGATCAGGTCGTCGCGCAGGCCGTCCAGCGCCAAAGGCTCGTCGTAGACCACTGCCGCGCCCGGTTCCAGCGAGAGCACGTCTTCTCGAGCGGTCTCAGCGTTCATCGCGACCATCAAGTCCACGCGCTTCTTGGCGGCGACGTACCCATCCTTGTTTACGCGGATGGTGAACCACGTCGGCAGACCGGCAATGTTCGACGGAAACAGATTCTTCCCCGAAACGGGCACACCGCTCTGGAAGATCGACCTAAGCAGAACGAGGTTAGCGGTCTGACTCCCGGAGCCGTTTACCGTCGCAACCCGAATGCTGAAGTCGTTAACAAGTCGATCGGAGGAAGTTTCTGTAGGGGTCTCTTGGAGTGCTGCTTCAGGAGGTGCCATTCATGGCCTCGACATCAATCAAATACACGATCTGTGATTTTACCATGCTTCGTGATCGTCATCGTCCGAGTCGGGCGAACGTACGTCGCGTCATTCAAAGGTGCGAGCGACAGCCTCGCCGATGTCGGCCGGACTTCGAACCACCGCGACACCCGCTGCTTCGAGCGCGGCCATCTTCTCGGCAGCGGTGCCCTGCCCGCCGGAGATGATGGCGCCCGCGTGCCCCATCCGTCGCCCGGGCGGTGCGGTTTGACCGGCGATGAAGCCCACCACCGGCTTGTCGAACTCCCGCGCGACGAACGCCGCGGCATCCTCCTCGGCACTGCCACCGATCTCGCCGATGAGCACGACGGCCTCGGTCGCCGGGTCGTCCCGAAACAGGGTGAGCGCGTCGACGAAGCTGGTGCCAATCAGAGGATCGCCGCCGATGCCGACACACGTCGTCTGTCCCAAACCCAACTGGGTCAGCTGGTGAATCGCCTCGTAGGTCAGCGTTCCACTCCGCGAAACGATCCCCACCCGGCCCTCGCGGCAGATGTGTCCCGGAATGATTCCGGCTTTTGCTTTGCCAGCTGAAATGACGCCCGGGCAGTTCGGGCCGACGAGCCGGGTTGGCCGGCCCTCGAGGAACCGCACGACGCGGAGCATGTCGAGCGTCGGGATGCCCTCGGTAATGCAGACGGCCAGGGGAAGATCCGCGTCGGCGGCCTCCATGATGGCATCGGCCGCGAGCGCCGGAGGGACGAAGATCACCGATGCGTTGGCCCTGGTCTCATTGACGCACTCCGCGACCGTGTTGAACACCGGCCAGCCGTCGTGGGTGGTCCCGCCTTTGCCCGGTGTCACCCCGCCGACCACCGTCGTACCGAACTCCGCGGCTTGGCGCGCATGAAACCCGCCCTCCCGACCGGTCAGACCCTGCACGAGGAGACGCGTGTGTTCGTCAATGAGAACCGACATGCTCGTTCGTTCCCTCGGCTACGCGCTCTCTGGTCCGGCGAGCGCGACGACCCGTTCGGCCGCCTCGCCCATGGTGTCGGCCGTTGTGAAGTTGAGGCCGCTCTCCGCCAACATCCGCTTGCCGTCGGCGACGTTCGTGCCCTCCATGCGAATCACGATCGGTACCGAGATGTCGAGCGCTCTCACCGCGGCGATGAGGCCTTCTGCGAGCACGTCACACCGGAGGATGCCGCCGAAAATGTTAATCAGCACGGCCGTCACGTTCGCGTCGGCCATCAAGATGCGAAACGCATTCTTGATCTGTTCAACGCTCGCGCCACCGCCCACGTCGAGAAAGTTCGCCGGCTCACCGCCGGCAATCTTGATGATGTCCATCGTCGCCATCGCCAGACCCGCGCCGTTGACCATGCACCCGATTTGCCCGTCCAAGCGGATGTAGTTCAAGGAGTACTTGGAGGCTTCGATCTCGAGTTCTTCCTCCTCTGTCAGGTCGCGCAGCTCGCGCAGCTTCGGATGCCGAAACAGCGCGCTGTCGTCCAGTGACATCTTCGCGTCCAGCGCAAGGACTCGACCGTCGTCGGTGACGACCAGCGGGTTGATCTCGACGAGCGACGCGTCGGTCTGCTCAAATGCCCGGTACGCCGCCTGCATGACGCTGACCGCGCCCTTGACCTTGGCCCCTTCGAGCCCGAGACCAAACGCGAGACGCCGTGCCTTGAACGGCGCCAGTCCGAGGCCGGCGTCGATGGTCTCCCGCAGGATGAGCTCCGGCGTCGCGGCGGCCACTTCTTCGATCGCCATGCCTCCTGCAGAGCTGACCATGATCACGGGCCGGCCCAATGCTCTGTCGATGAGGAGGCCCACGTAGAGCTCCCGCGCGATCCCGAGCTGCTCTTCGACCAACACGCGCGATACGCGGCGGCCGCCGGGGCCCGTCTGCGGGGTTACCAGTGTCCGACCGAATAGCTCGCGGGATGCGTTCTCCGCTTCATCGACCGAATTCACGACCTTGATGCCTCCGCCCTTCCCCCGCCCGCCAGCGTGTATCTGCGCCTTGACCACGACACGCCCACCAAGGCGCTCGGCAATCGCGCGCGCTTCCGCCGGCGCCAGCGCGACCTCGCCGCGGGGCACCGGGACACCAAACTCGGCAAAGAGACCCTTGGCCTGATACTCGTGAATCTTCACTAGTCAGCGTGAGAGACCCCCCGGCTTTGCCGGGGAGGCACCCAGAGTTTGACAGTTCCGGGATTGGAATGGGGAAACTCCCCCACGTGAGCCGCTACGCATCACGAAAGGGGAGTCCCCATGACGAACTATCGCAGTTCTAAATCACTCGAAGTGGGCATGTCAGTATCACGTGGTGTTCATCCCGAAGTATCGGAAGAAGGCGATCTACGGGTCGGTGCGCCGGCATCTCGGAGGGGTGCTGCGGGAGTTGGCCCGGCAGCGGGAAAGCGACGTGGAGGAAGGGCATCTGTTGGCCGATCACGTCCACATGATGGTGTCGATTCCGCCGAAGTACTCGGTGGCGCAGGTGATCGGGTACATCAAGGGCAAGAGCGCGATCTACATCGCTCGGGAGTTTGCCGGGCGGTCGCGCAGTTTTGTCGGGCAGCACTTCTGGGCTCGAGGCTACTTCGTGTCCACGCTGGGTCGGGATGAGCGAGCGATTCGCGCGTATATCCGGGCGCAGGAACAGGAAGACCGACGGCAAGAGCAGCTCCGGTTGGATGAGAGCAGCCACCCGTAGGGTGGCTCAAGTGGCGCGTAGCGGCCACGTCCTGCCGCTTTGAGCGGCTCACAACTAAAGCCCCCGGCTTTGCCGGGGGATACTTACTGTGACGGTCCACCAACCGTGGTGTCAGACATTGATAACTTGCACCAGCTCGCGTACTGCCTCGGCCGACTTCGACAGCGCAGCCTTCTCAGACTCGGTGAGCGTGATCTCGATGATGTCCTCAACGCCGCGCGCGCCGAGCTTGACCGGAACCCCAACATACAGATCGGAGATGCCGTACTCGCCCTGCAGGAACGCGCAGCATGGCAGGATCTTCTTCTTGTCCTTCAGAATGGCCTCGACCATTTCCACCACCGCCGACCCCGGCGCATAGTACGCGCTGCCGGTGCCGAGCAGCTTGACGATCTCCGCTCCGCCGTGGGCGGTGCGCGTCACGATCGCGTCGACCGTAGCGGCATCCATAAGCTCGGTGATTGGAATACCGGCGACCGTCGAGTATCGAGGCAGGGGCACCATCGTGTCGCCGTGGCCACCCAGTACGAACGCGTGGGTGTTCTCCACCGACACCTTGAGCTCTGCGGCAATGAACGAGCGCATACGCGCCGAGTCCAACACGCCCGCCATCCCCACGACCCGTTCGCGCGGGAAGCCGCTCACGCGGTAGACGACCTGACACATCGCGTCGAGAGGATTCGTCACTGGAATGATGATGCAATCAGGCGATTCCTTGACCACGGCCTCCGTGACGCTCTTGATGATCTGGTAGTTCTTCTGCAGCAAATCGTCGCGGCTCATGCCCGGCTTGCGGGCCAGACCGGCCGTCACGACCACGATGTCGGACCCGGCAGTGTCCGCATAGTCGTTCGTGCCAAGCACCCGCGCGTCGGAGGCCTCCACGGGGCAAGCCTCGAGCATGTCGAGGGCTTTCCCTTGGGGCACGCCTTCGAGGATGTCCAGCAGCACCACATCCGCGAGCTCCTTGTCGGCGATACTACGCGCCGCCGTGGCTCCGACGTTGCCCGACCCGATTACGGTGACTTTGCGGTTCATAGCGGTCTCACTCCTTGCGCGCTGCGTCGGTTGTCCTGCGTGATGTACGACCCGCGCCGGCCCGGCTACATATTCGAGATGATGGCGTCTGCGTACTCCGAGGTCTTCAGCTTCGTTGCGCCATCCATGAGACGCTCGAGGTCGTAGGTGACCTTCTTCTCCTGGATCGTTTGTCCGATGGCATTCTCGATGCCGTCCGCAACTTCGCTCCAGCCGATGTAGCGGAACATCATGGCTCCCGACAGCATCACCGAGCTCGGGTTGATGACGTCCTTGCCGGCGTACTTCGGTGCGGTGCCGTGGGTTGCTTCAAAGAAGCCCACTTCGTCGCCGATGTTGCCACCGGGCGCGAGCCCCAAGCCCCCAACTTGCGCCGCACATGCGTCCGACAGGTAATCACCGTTCAAGTTCGTCGTGGCGATGACGTCGTAGTCGGAGGTTCGGGTCAGAATCTGCTGCAGCATGCTGTCGGCAATCCGATCTTTGATGACGATCTTGTCACCCGGCTCGCCGTCTCCTTCGGCCACCGTTTGCTCGCCGAACTCGGACTTCGCGAGGTCGTATCCCCAATCGCGGAACGCGCCCTCGGTGAACTTCATGATGTTGCCCTTATGAACGAGCGTGACGTTGCTTCGATCGTTGTCGATGGCGTACTTGATCGCCATGCGCACCAACCGCTGGCTACCGGTCAACGAGATCGGCTTGATGCCGATACCGGAATCGCTCCGCACGCGCTTGCCCATCTCGGTCGACAGAAACTCGATGATGCGCTCGGCTTGTGCCGACCCTTGCTCCCATTCGATCCCGGCGTAGACATCCTCGGTATTCTCACGAAAGATCACGACGTTCATCTGTTCGGGATGTCGCACCGGCGAGGGCGTACCGGCAAAGTACCGGACCGGCCGGACACACGCGTAGAGATCGAGCATCTGGCGAAGCGAGACGTTCAAGCTCCGGATGCCGCCTCCGACCGGCGTCGTCAGTGGGCCCTTGATCGCCACACGATAGGCCTTGGCCGCCTCGAGCGTATCAACGGGCAGCCACTCCCCTGTTCGTTCCTTGGCCTTCTCCCCCGCCAGCACCTCGAACCAGACAACTCGTCGCCTTCCATCGTAGGCGCTCGCGACCGCCGCATCGAAGACACGGACCGACGCGCTCCAGATATCCGGTCCAATGCCGTCGCCTTCAATAAACGGGATAATCGGGTCGTCCGGAATGACCAGTCCGTCGTCCGACTTGGTGATCGCCGTGCCTTCCGCGGGCGGTGTGAGATCCTTGAACCGTGGCATAGCCCGTTTCTCCGTTCCCATTCCGTTCGGATCGCGTTGAACTCAGTTCACGCGTCTTTTTAGGTCACGTCCCCGTGACGTGTTTCAAGATCTTCAACAGAAAGTGTGGAAAACCTTGTGGAAAAATGTCCCGTTACACGAATTCGAGCCGCTTCAAACGGGCCATTGTAGCGGTTTGCACCATCATGGTGCGGGAGAGGTGATCGTCTAGCATCGTCGCGCGAACGGCGAGCCATTATACTCTACGGCTGTTCCCATGAAGATCGTGATCGCGGACGCCTTGCCGCAATCTGCCGCGGATGTACTGGCGGGTGACGGATGGACAATCGACGCGCGCGCAGGCCGCCCGCACGAAGAGCTTGTGCGTGATCTGGCCGACGCCGATGCGCTTATCGTGCGCAGCGCGACGAAGGTCACGGCTGAACTGATCGACGCGGCGCCCAAGCTCCGTGTGATCGCGCGCGCCGGGACCGGCGTCGACAACGTCGACCTCGATGCGGCAAGCCAACGGGGCATCCTCGTCGTCAATGCGCCTGGCGCCAACAGCATCAGCGTGGCCGAGCACGCATGCGCGTTGATGTTGACCCTGTCTCGCTCGGTTGCACACGCCGATGCCTCGATGAAAGCGGGCCGGTGGGAGAAAAAGTCGCTGCAAGGCGCCGAGCTGCGGGGCAAGACGCTTGGCCTCGTTGGACTGGGTCGGATCGGTCGCGAGGTCGCGCGACGCGCCCGTGCCTTTGAAATGACGGTGGTGTGCCACGACCCGTTCATCGGTGCTCAAGTCGCCCAGGACATCGGCGTCGAGTTGCTGTCGCTCGACGAACTCTGCGTCCGATCCGATTTCATCAGCCTGCACATCCCGTCGACCGCCGACACCACCAGGCTCGTCAGCCGCGAGTGGTTGGCGAAATGTAAGGCCGGGGTGCGGATCATCAACACGGCGCGCGGCGATCTCATCGATGAGCAAGCGCTAACCGAGGCAATTGAATCAGGTCATGTCGCCGGGGCCGGTCTCGACGTCTTCGAAGCAGAGCCGCCGACCGACCACGCGCTGGTCGCGCGGCCGGAGGTGGTTGCGACGCCGCATATCGCCGCGTCGACCAAGGAAGCGCAGGAGCTCGTTGGCGTCGAAACGGCCAGTTGTGTCAGAGACTTCCTCGCGTCCGGCGTCGTCCGTAACGCGGTGAACTTTCCGTCTATCTCGCCGGAGGAGTTCGGACGGCTGCAGCCCTTTCTCACGTTATCCGATCGGCTGGGAAGTCTGTTGGCGCAGCTGACCACGGAGCGTATCGAGGGCCTCGGGGTCCGGTACTACGGCGAGTTAGCGGACAGCAACCACGACATGCTCGTCGGGGCGGTGCTCGTCGGGTTGTTCCGCGGTGTGCTCTCGTCAAGCGTGACCCTGGTCAACGCTCGCTCGATCGCGCACCAGCGAGGCATCGAAGTCGTCGAGTCGCAGAGCACGCGGCCACGCAACTTCACCAGCCTGATCTCGGTCAAGGTCCTCACCAGTGCCGGCGAGCGCTGGGTTGAGGGAGCTGTCTTCGCACCGGACGAGCCACGTTTGGTGCTCCTCGACGGCGTCGCGGTCGAAGCTGCACTCGAGGGAACGATGATCGTCATCAAGAACACCGACCAGCCGGGCGTCATCGGTGACGTAGGCACGGTGCTCGGCCGGCGGGGCATCAATATCGTGACGTTCGCCCTCGGGCGTGGTGATACCGGCGCGATCGGTGTGGTGAACGTTGAGTCGGGTGGCGACGACGGCGCCCTGAGCGCTGACGTCCTTGCGGAGCTGCAACGGGTTCCCGCGGTTCATCGCGCGAGCACCGTTCGTTTCTAGTCTTCGTTCGCCGCAAAGAGGCGGTGACGCCATGTGGTAATATTCGCCGTGCACCCGGCTACGCCCCAGGGCACCGCAACCGTTTCATCACCTTCCGTCTCTCCTTCTCGCGCTGTCGTCATCATCCCCGCTCGGTACGACTCCTCGCGACTGCCTGGCAAACCGCTCTCGGACATTGCCGGACATCCGATGGTCGAGCACGTGTATCGACATGCCGTCGCCGCCTCGCGCGCCGCATCGGTCTTGGTCGCAACCGATGACGAACGTGTGGGCGCCGCCGTGCGTGCCTTCGGGGGTGAGGTGCGATTGACCAGCCCCGAACATCGCAACGGCACAGAACGGCTGGCGGAAGTCGCTCGCGACCTGACGGCGGACTTCATCGTCAACCTGCAGGCCGACGAGCCACTGGTCGAGCCCAGCATGATCGACCTCGTGCTGCACGCGCTCGAATCCCACGCTGACGTGCCCATGTCGACGCTTCGGACGCCATTGTCGGTGGAATCGGACGTGCACGATCCACATGTCGTCAAGGTCGTCGTCGACCGGCGTGGCTTCGCGCTCTACTTCTCGCGTGCCGGCATCCCTCACGTTGGTCAGGCGACCGACCCCGCCTCGCCTTCACGCGGCACGGTCTACAAACATATCGGCTTATATGCCTATCGCCGGGATTTCTTGCTCCGGCTCGCCACGCTACCGCCCACGCCACTCGAGCAAACCGAGCGCCTCGAACAGCTTCGGGCGCTTGAACACGGCTATCGCATTGCGACCGAGGAAACGTCGAATGACCCGGTCGGCGTCGACACACCGGAAGACCTCGAACGGGTGCGACACATTATTGGTGCTGGAGCGTCTCGATGAATCAGACCTCGTCCCCCTCCACGCGTCCGGTCAAGTACATCTTCGTCACCGGGGGCGTCGTCTCCTCTCTCGGCAAAGGCCTAGCCGCGGCATCGATTGGCTGTCTGCTCGAAGGACACGGGTATCGGGTGACGCTGCAAAAGCTCGACCCCTACGTCAACGTCGATCCCGGCACGATGAGCCCCTATCAGCACGGCGAGGTGTACGTGACGGAGGATGGCGCCGAGACCGACCTCGACCTCGGACACTACGAGCGGTTTACCGAAACGGTGACGACCCGCGATCACAACTGGACGACCGGCAAGATCTACCTCTCCGTGATCCAAAAGGAGCGCCACGGCGACTACCTCGGCCGGACTGTGCAGGTCATCCCGCATATCACGAACGAGATCAAGAACGGGATCCGGTCGGTGAGCGAAGACGTCGACATTGTGCTCGTCGAGATCGGTGGCACCGTGGGCGACATCGAGAGCCAGCCGTACCTGGAGGCCATTCGTCAGTTTCGTCGAGACGTAGGACGTGAGAACACGCTCTATGTGCATCTCACGCTCGTGCCGTTCATCGGCACAGCGGGCGAGCTAAAAACCAAGCCCACGCAGCACAGTGTCCGGGACCTGCGGTCGATTGGTATTCAGCCCGACATCTTGCTGTGCCGGACCGATCGATTCCTCCCACGCGACATTCGCCGCAAGATCGCGCTGTTTTGCGACGTCGATGAAGAAGCCGTCATCACGGCGAAAGACGTCGAGACCATCTACGAAGTCCCGCTCGTCCTCCGTGAAGAGGGGCTCGACACGATCGTGCTCAAGCAGTTGGCTCTCCCCTCCGATACCGAGTGTGATCTCGATCGCTGGGAATCGCTGGTCGACCGCATCAAGCTCCCGGCCGATCAGCTGACCGTCCACGTGGTGGGCAAGTACGTCGGTTACGAGGACTCGTACAAGAGCCTAAACGAGGCGCTCTACCACGGCGGATTCGCCGACAACGTGAACGTCACGATCAAGTGGATCGAGGCCGAGGCGCTCGAGCTGGATGGCGGCGAGCGGCTATTGGCCGACGCGGACGGCATCCTCGTCCCGGGAGGCTTCGGGGACCGCGGCAGTCGCGGCATGATGGAGGCGGCGCGGATCGCCCGCGAGCGGCAGATCCCCTATTTCGGCATCTGCTATGGCTTCCAGTGGGCCGCGGTCGAGTTTGCACGACACGTGTGCGGGCTCGAGGGCGCCGACTCGACCGAGTGCCGCGAAGATGCGCCGCACAAGATCATTTATAAGTTGCGGGATCTGCTCGGCGTCGACGACCTGGGCGGCACGATGCGCCTCGGCGGCTATCCGTGTCAGCTGGAGCCCGACTCGCTCGCGTATCGTGTCTACGGAGAGGCGCAGATCACGGAGCGTCACCGCCATCGCTACGAGTTCAACCGCGAATACGAGGACGCGTTGACCCAAGCTGGCCTCCGGGTCTCTGGCCGGTCGCCCGATGGCAAATTCGTCGAGGTCATCGAGCTCAGCGACCATCCGTGGTTCGTGGCAGTGCAGTTCCATCCCGAGTTCCGATCGAAGCCGCTCCGGCCCCATCCACTGTTCGCCGAGTTCGTCAAGGCGGTGCACCGACATGCCGAGACCGCTCGAACCGAGGCGCACTCGGTTGCGGGTTGAGCCCTTTCCGTTCAGAATGAGGCCGTGCGTCAGGTAGCGGTTGATGGGGTGACGCTCGGCGAAGGGCAGCCCCTCTCGCTCATCGCTGGCCCCTGCGTGATTGAGAGCGAGCAACACGCGATTGACACCGCGGCCGCCGTGCAGGAGATCGCAGCGCGCTGCGGCGTCCCGTACATCTTCAAAGCCTCGTTCGACAAAGCCAATCGCACGTCGATCCACTCGTTCCGAGGACCGGGCCTCGACCGCGGGTTGGTGGTGCTCCAGAAGGTCAAGGACAAGCTCGGCGTGCCGATCCTGACCGACATCCACGAGCCTGCCCAGGCCGCCATCGTGGCTGAGGTCGCCGATGTCCTCCAGATCCCAGCCTTCTTATCGCGTCAGACCGACCTCATCTTGGCGGCGGCCGACACCGACCGGGTCATCAACGTCAAGAAGGGTCAGTTCCTCGCACCGGAGGACGTTCGCCACATCGTCGAGAAGATCGAATCTTCGGGCCACAATCGAATTCTGCTGACCGAGCGCGGGTCCAGTTTCGGGTATCACAACCTCGTCGTCGACATGCGCGCGTTCCCCGCCTTGCGAGCCAGGGGGTATCCCGTCGTCTTTGACGTCACCCACAGCGTGCAGCTGCCCGGTGGAGGCGATGCCACGAGCGGCGGTCAGGCGCAGTTCATCCCAACGCTCGCGTCGGCCGGCGTAGCCGCCGGTGTGGACGGTGTCTTCTTGGAGGTCCATGAGGAACCGTCCCGAGCCAAGAGCGACGGGACCAACGCCCTCGCCCTCAGCCGACTCGAGCCGTTGCTCCGTCACCTCGTCGAGCTCGACCGGCTGACGAGGCCCCACATCGAGACGTTCGCCTGAGAGAACATGACTGACGCGCTGAAGACGACGACGGAGGCCACGCTTGAACGCGCGCGGCGCGTGCTGCGAATCGAAGCCGGCGCCATCGCCGCGCTCAGCGACACGCTCGACGACCGCTTCATCGTCGCAGTGGATCTCCTCGCCGCCTGCCGCGGCCGTGTGATCGTCACCGGCATGGGCAAGTCCGGCATCATCGCCCGCAAGATCGCGGCGACATTCTCTAGTACCGGCACTCCGGCATATTTCCTTCACCCGGCCGAGGCGGTCCATGGCGACCTTGGGGTGATTCAGCCCGACGACCTACTACTCGCGCTGTCACACAGTGGGGAAACGCCGGAAATACTCCGCCTGTTCGAGACTATCAAGCGTCTCGGATCTCGCCTCATCGCGATTACCGGAACAACGTCGAGTGCGCTTGGACAGGCGGCAGACGTCACGCTCGATTGTCACGTGTCGACCGAGGCATGCCCAATGAACCTGGTGCCAACGGCCAGCACAACCGCGAGTCTGGCCCTCGGAGACGCCCTAGCGATGACGCTGCTTGTTAAGAAGGGGTTCCGGGAAGAGGACTTCGCCAACCTTCACCCCGGCGGGCAACTTGGCAAGCGGCTGCTTCGCGTATCACGCCTGATGCGAGCGGGCGATCAATTGCCCCGCGTGTCGCCGACCGCCACGCTCGCGGAGGTCGTCGCAACGGTCTCGGAGAAGGAATGCGGGATGACCTGCGTGATCGATGAACACGGTGGGCTGGCCGGCGTCATCACCGACGGCGACTTGCGGCGCCAGCTCGCGCAACCCGAGGAGCTGACCGGCCGCACGGCGCGCGAGCTCATGACCGCATCGCCCCATACGATTCGGGCCTCAGCCATGGCCGTGGAGGCGCTCAATCTCATGGAGAAGCGACGCATCACGGCGCTCGTCGTCATGAACGACGACGGCGACGTCGACCACGTCGTAGGCGTCGTGCACCTACACGACCTGTGGCGCACCGAGCTCTTCTAGTAGATCGAACCCGTGACCGACACCCTGCTGTTTCTCGGACCACTCGTTGCTCTGCTCATTGGCCTCGCCGCCGGCAAAGCATGGGAGCGGTACAAACTGCGCGACGGTCGCTGGATTGACCGACGCAAGGCCCGCGAGTCCTCGCACTACATCGTGGGCCTGAATCTCCTCGTATCGAATCAGCTGGATCTCGCTATCGAAGAGCTGACGAAGGCGGCTGGGCTCGACGCCGATGCGCTCGAGATTCACTTGATCCTGGGTAACTTGTATCGCGAAAAGGGACAGGTCAGTCGGGCGATTCAGGTCCATCAGTCGCTGTTGCAGCGGCCCCGACTCACTGCGACCGAGCATGCCTACGTGCTGTTGTGCCTCGGACTCGACTTCAAGCGGGGGGGATTCGTCGACCGCGCCTTCGAGGCGTTCTCGGAGGTCGTCAAGCTGGACCCAGGGAACCAATACGCGTTGCTGAACCTCGAAAAGCTCCACGAGGAACAGCATCAATGGCGCGAAGCCCAAGTGATTCGGCGTCGGATCGCCGAGGCCACGGTCGATGTCGAAGACCCCGGCGACCAGGCCATTCTGGCGTTCTTGGAAAACGAGCTGGGGCTCCAGGAGATGCGTGCGGATGCGCTCGACCAGGCCGCCAAGCACTTCGAGCGCGCGATCGACCTGGACCCACGGACGGTTCCGGCCTATCTCAACTTGGGCGACGTTCAGGTCAGACAGGGCGACGAGCCAGCCGCGGTGGAAACTTGGCAGACGATTCTCAAGGTGGCGCCCGAACGGGCCTACCTCGCCTTTGGACGGCTCGAGGCCGCGTTTTCAGAGTCCAACCAATCGTCGCGGTTCATCGACCTGTGCAGTCGTATCATCGAGACCAATCCGCAGGACTGGCGAGCCCGACTGGCGCTCGGCCAGTACCACGCGAGCCATGGCCAGCCGTCGCGCGCGTTGGACCTGCTGTTCGAGTCGTTGGTCCACAACCCGCATGCGCTCGCGGTCCATCAGGCGATCTGGCGCACGCTCACGGCCTTGCAGTTCAACCCCGCGCTCGTCCATCGATACGTGGATCTAACTCACGACGCCGTGTTCTACCTCGACCCGCACGTCTGCATGCGATGTCGATATCGGAGCACCGAGCTCCTTTGGCAGTGTCCGCAATGCCATGAATGGAACACCTTCGTCGAAGAGCGAATCGCGCCCGCGGAGAGCGAGGAAGCTCCCGCCTGACGTGCCGACGCTGCGTGTTGCGCTCACTGGTGGTATCGCCACTGGCAAGTCATACGTCCTGGGACGATTCGCCGCGCTGGGCGTGCCGACCATCGATGCAGACGCCATCGCGCACGACGTCGTGCGCGCCGAACAGCCGGCCGCGTCCGAAATTCGCGCCCACTTCGGTGATGACGTGTTCCACTCGAGTGGAGAGGTCGACCGTGCGCGTCTCGCGCGAAGAGTCTTCGACGATGCCGCCGAGCGCGCAGTTCTTGAATCGATCGTGCACCCACGGGTCCGCGCGGCAATCGATGAACGGTTCGCCTCGATTACGGCGCCGTTCGCCGTGGCCGACATTCCGCTGCTCTTCGAGACAGGCCGCGAGTCGGCGTTCGACCGCGTCGTTGTCACCGCCTGTGCACCCGACCGTCAGCGGGAGCGGTTGCTCGCGCGCGACGCGACTGACGCAGGCGCGCTGAAGCGCCTAGCTGCGCAACTCCCAACTGCGGACAAGGTCGCGCGCGCAGACTACGTCGTATGGACCGACGGCACCTTCGCCGAGACCGACGCCCAGGTGGACGCCGTGCATGCGGCGCTGCGGGAGCTCGCCGAGAACCGCCACGCCGGCGCCTAGCGCAGCTGGGGACCGTGCTAGCGACGGGCCTCGGCGGCCTGCATCGTGTTCGACATGAGCATCGCGATGGTCAGCGGTCCGACGCCACCGGGCACCGGTGTCAGCGCACCCGCCACCTGCTCCACCTCTGGATGCACGTCGCCCATCACGACCGAGCCGCGCTTCGTAAACGCGGCCATCTTCTTGGACTCGGCGCCGAAGAGCTGCTCGACCTGCGCTGCATCATCCAAACGATTCATGCCGACGTCGATCACCGTCGCACCAGGCTTGACGAAGTCGCGCGTGACGAACGCCGCTCGGCCGATGGCAGCCACGAGGATGTCCGCCGCGCTGGCAACCTCCGGCAAGTTGCGCGTGCGCGAATGACAGATGGTCACGGTGGCGTGGCGATGCAGCAGGAGCAACGCCATCGGCTTCCCCACGATATCGCTCCGCCCGATGATGACCGCTCGAGACCCGGATATTTCAATTCCACTTCGGTCGAGCAACTCGATGATGCCCGACGGCGTGCAAGGCGCGAGTCGGCCACGGCCTTGCACGAGGTGGCCGACGTTGACTGGATGAAACCCATCGACGTCTTTGGTCGGGTCGATGGCATCGAAGACACGCTGCTCGGCGTCGGCGCCCATGCCCGAGGGCAGCGGCGACTGCACCAAGATGCCGTCGTGGACGTCGCTGCGGTTAAAGGCATCGACGATGCCGAGGGCGTCTTCGATCGACGCGCCTGCTGGGAGCCGCTTGACGTCGCTCGCCATGCCGAGCTCGTCGCCGCTCTTGACCTTGTTGCGGACATAGATTTCCGATCCAGGGTCGTTGCCAGCGAGGAGGATGCCGAGCGTGGGGGGCCGGCCGGCGGCCTCCCGAAAGGCGTCGACCCGGCTACGCAACCCTTCGCGGATGTCGCGGGCTACCGCGGAACCATCGAGCCGCCGAGCGAGGGATGGCGGGGCGGGGGCACCCCCGGGGTGGTCATGAGTCGTCACAGAAGCTCCTCTTTCTGAGTGGCCATCGAATCGGGCATTTCGAGATTCGGACGACTTTCAGTAGAATGCCGCCCGCCTACCGCGATACGCGTGGCGCAGCACCGGCGTTTCACACACGAACGATATGGCAGCTGAACGGGGCGCGTGGGGAACCCGCACCGGTTTCATTCTAGCGGCAGCGGGCTCGGCCGTTGGCCTCGGCAACATCTGGGGCTTTCCAACCCAGGTGGGCCAGGGTGGCGGGGCGGCGTTTGTCCTCATATACCTGATCTGCGTGATCCTCATTTGCGCGCCGATCCTGATCAGTGAGATCGCGATCGGCCGGCGTGCGCAACAGTCGCCGGTCGGTTCGTTTCGGTTGATTCGATCCGGAACGAGCTGGTGGCTGGTCGGGCTGCTCGGCGTGCTGGCCGGCGCGGGGATTTTGTCGTTCTACAGCGTCATCGCGGGATGGACGGTCGCGTACATCTGGTTCACGCTCACGGCGCAAGTTGCGGGGGGCCAAGACGAGATCGGGGCGTTCTTCACCGACTTCACGGCCAACGGCGGCACAAATGTGGCGCTGGCATTCCTCGTGCTGGCGGTCACCGCCGGCGTGGCCATCAGAGGGGTACGTTCGGGCATCGAGCGAGTGACCAAAGCACTAATGCCCGCGCTCATCGCACTCCTGCTCCTCCTGGCCGCGCGAGCCGCGACGCTGCCGGGGGCGTCGGAGGGGGCTCACCTACTACCTGAGCCCCGACTTTTAGCGACTGTTTGACGCCTCCCTCTATCGGGCCGCGCTTGGTCAAGCCTTTTTCTCGCTCAGCCTGGGCATGGGTGCCATGCTGACCTACGGCAGCTACCTCGAGAAGCGCCAGGGCATCGCGGGATCGGCAACGTGGGTCGTGGTGCTCGATACATCGATTGCGCTGCTTGCCGGGTTCATCATCTTCCCCGCCGGCTTCTCGATCGAAGGATTCGACCCGACGAGCAGCGGACCCGGGCTGATCTTCACGGTCTTGCCGCGCCTGTTCAGCACGCTACCGGGTGGGCAACTGTTCGGCGGGGCCTTCTTTCTGTTGTTGACCATGGCTGCGCTAACCTCGACGATCTCGCTGCTGGAAGTGCCGGTGGCACACTGCGTCGACACCTGGGGGTGGTCGCGGCGCGCAGCCGTGCTCTCCGTCACCGCCGCGGTCTTCGCACTTGCGGTCCCATCGGCGCTGTCGGCCGGCGCCGTCCCAGTGTTCGCCAGCCTGCCATGGCTCGAACTCGATTTCTTGACGCTCATGAGCACGATCTGGAACACATTTGCCCTCCCAATCGGTGGTTTGTTCACCGCTATTTTTGTCGGATGGATCTGGCGTATTGATGGGGCACTCGGGGAACTGCGCGCGCACGGAGCTTGGTTCCCAGCCGCCGGAGTCTGGTCATTTCTTGTACGGTGGTTATGCCCGTTGGGCATCCTGACCATCATCGTGTCATCGATCTACGCTATGTTCTAGCGCACCCGCGTACCATCGAGACCCTTTGCAGTGGACACGCTGATCGGATACATCCAGGCGCTCGACAGCTTCGTATGGCAGCCCTTTGCCATGCCCCTCGTGTTGGTCATCGCCGGGGGTGTCGTGACGGTGGCTACCGGCTTCGTGCAGGTGCGTCAGTTTCCCCTCGCCGTGCGCATGGTCGTCGCCGGCGCGCTGCATCGCACGACGGCTGGAGAAGGCACGATTACCCCCTTTCAGGCGCTGTCCACGGCGTTGGCGTCGACCGTGGGAAACGGCAACATCGGCGGTGTCGCCACCGCCATTCTGGTTGGTGGGCCCGGCGCTATTGCCTGGATGTGGATCTGCGCGGCGGTGGGAATGGCGACCAAGTACGCGGAGGCCGTGCTCGGAGTGCACTACCGAGTGACGCGGGAATCGGGCGAGCTGGCAAGCGGCCCGATGTACTACATCACCCGGGGCGTTCCGTGGCCGTCGCTGGGACGTCCGCTGGGGTTTGCGTTTGCCTTCTTCGGCGCCGCCGCGGCGATGCTCGGCACCGGCAACATGGCCCAGTCGAATACGGTGGCCCGCACCTTCCTCGAAGCCGCACGCGGGTTGGGCTATGAGGTCTCGGCATGGGTCCCCGGCCTGCTTATCACCGTATCAGTCGGCCTCGTGCTGCTCGGCGGCATTCGTCGCATTGCCGTGGTCGCCGAGCGACTCGTTCCGAGCATGATCGTGCTGTACTTCGCGACCGCGCTCGTCTACCTTGTCATCAATATCACGGCACTACCGGAGGTCTTCGCGCTGATCATCAAGAGTGCCTTCAGCCCGGCGGCGGCGGTCGGCGGTTTTATCGGAGCGTCGTTTTCTCAAGTGATCGCCGCCGGTGTCAGCCGAGGCGTCTTGTCCAACGAAGCCGGTCTGGGCAGCGCGCCCATCGCCCACGGGATCGCCAAGGTCAACCACCCGGCGGAGCAGGGCCTTGTCGGCGTGTTCGAGGTGTTCGTCGACACCATCGTTGTCTGTTCGATGACGGCGTTCGTCATCCTGACATCCGGACTGTGGGCAGATCCCGCTTATCAGGGCGCCAGCGGCGACCTCACGGCGGCAGCATTCGCGACGTCCGTTCCAATGGCCTCGGTCTTGGTGGCGCTGTGCTCGTTCTTGTTTGGCTTCTCGACGCTGATCGGGTGGTCGTACTACGGCGAGAAGTGCGTCGAGTTCATGTTCGGCTCAAAAGCGGTCCGGCCATACCGGGTGCTCTTTACAGCCCTCATCTTGGTCGGTGCGCTGGTGTCGGTCGAGCTGGTCTGGGCGGTCGGCACGCTGCTCAACGGATTCATGGCGTTCCCGAATCTGATCGGCATCCTCTTCTTGATCGGCACCATCCGCCGACTCAACCTCGACTACACGCGTTCGGCACAAAGCCGCACGTAGTCGGCGACCCGCCGGTCGGGTTGATCGTCGACCAGCAGGTCCCCGATTACCGCGACCGCCACCGCGCCTGCATCCAGAACGTCGGTGACCCGATCGAGCGTGATACCGCCGATGGCCACCACCGGTCGCCCGGGGTGGCGTGCGGCGGCGTACCGAACCCGGTCTAGTCCCACCGGCGCATGCTGACTGACCTTGGTTGAGGTCGCGAAGACCGGACCGACCGCCACGTAGTCGATCGGCAGGTCTATCGCGGCGTCGATCTCTTCGCTGGTGTGCGTCGACAGCCCAACCTGGAGGTGCGGCGGTAGGATCTGACGAGCCGCTGGTGGCGGGAGATCGGATTGCCCGAGGTGAACACCCGCTGCGCCGCTGAGCAACGCGATGTCGGGCCGATCATTGACAAACACCAGCGCGCCCACCGCACTCGCCCGTCGCACGACCTCATCGCACCACGCGAGGTAGTCGCCGCCAGCCGAGCCGGGTGCCCGAACCTGCAACAGCCGCGCGCCGCCTGCCAAATAGGCGGCGGCCAGATCAACGACACTCGTCCCATGGGCAGTCGCTGTCGGTTGATCGACGATCGCGTACAGGCCTCGGAGCACGGTTAGGAACCACAGACGGCGAGATCACGCCGAGCGTCGGTCAAGACCTCGCACCCACCCTCGGTCACGAGCACATCATCTTCGATCCGCACGCCGCCGAGACCAGGGAGATAGACACCGGGCTCGATTGTAAACACCATGCCCGGTGCGACTTCGCGATCGGAGCCGGGCTCCCCGGGCCGGCCGATCCGCGGCGCTTCGTGGACTTCGAGACCCAGCCCGTGCCCGGTGCTGTGGCCGAACGCCTCGGCAAGACCTCGATGTTCAAGCGTCGAGCGCGCCGCAGCGTCGATCGCGCTCCCGGTGACGTCCGGCTGGACGGCAGCGATCGCCGCCTGTTGCGCCTCCAAGACCGCGGCATGCAGTCGCTCGGACTCAGCGTTGGCCGCCCCCACACACACAGTCCGGGAGATGTCGACGCAGTAGCCGCGGTGGACTCCTCCGAAATCCAAGACGACCAGGTCTCCCCGCTCGAGCTGGCGCGCCGACGGCCGAGCGTGGGGTAGCGCACTGTTCGGCCCGGACGCCACGATTGTCGGAAATGCCCGGTCCTCGAATCCTTGAGCAGCCAAGATGGTCTCGATCTCGGTAGCAACCTCCCGTTCGGACCGCCCCTGGCTCACAGCCGTCACCGTCGGCTCGACACACGCCGCGATCATCGCGCCGGCGCTGCGGAAGCACTCGATCTCGTCAGCGTCCTTGATGATCCGCCCGGCCTCGACGACACCCTCTGACGGAACCAGCGCCACCGTATCTCCGAGCGCCGCCGTGAGCCAGTTCCAGCGTTGCACCGTGACCTGCGCGGCCTCAACCGCCACCTGCGCGTTGCCCTCGGCCAACACCGACGCGATGGTCTCGTCGTACGAACCGCTGACACGGCGTAGCTCCAAACCGGCCGGAATGTCGTGAGCCTCTATGAGCTCAGTTGCGCGGGTGAGGTACCGCGAGTCGGTAATGAGGAGAAGACGTTCGCGGCTCACGAGAACGGCGGCAGCCGAAGCGTGAAGACCGGTCAGGTACGCGACATTAGGAAGGTGGGTGACGAGCAGAGCGTCCACCCCCCGCTTATCGAGTTCCCGCCGCACGGCATCGCACCGCGAAGAAAGACGGTTCATCGTTCGCGCGACATCGCCTACGGGCCGACCGTCACCGTCTCGGTCGCCGTACCCACCTGGCTTCGGTCATCGGTGACCGTCAGCAGCACGGTAAACGTACCGGCGCTCGTGTACGTGTGCGTCCTGGTCGCCCCGTTGCCTGAGCTGCCATCGCCGAAGTCCCACGTGTAGGACACGATCGTGCGGGGCGGCGTCGCCGTCGAGCCGTTGGCGTTGAAGAAGACGGTATCTCCGACGTCCGGATCAGTCGGCGAGAGCGCGATCACAGCGGTGGGCGGCGTTGCCGCCGTGACCACGACGGCGCGGGTGATATCGGCCGACCGACCGAGGTTGTCGCGGATGGTCAGCGTCACGAGGTACGTGCCGGGCCCGTGATAGACATGACCGACCGACGAGCCACTGCCCGTTGCCCCGTCTCCGAAACTCCACGAATAGCCGGTGACGATCCCGGCCGGATCGCGCACGCAGTCGCCCGACGTCGCGTCCGGGCAGCTCGTGGTAAACAGCACCGAGTCGAACGCGGTGGGCGTCGCCGGCGTGAACGCAAACCCTGGCGTCGCCCCAAACGACGCAACCACGTCATTGGGAGGCACCAAGCGGATCGTCAGCGATCGCGAGACGGCGTTGCCGAAGTCCTGCCCCACCGGCGTCACCCAAATGGTCACGGTCTGTCCGGGGTCCGGAGCGGGGCCGCTACCTGTCACCAGCGCCGGCGCGGTGTAGGTCGCAGTGGCGCGTCCGTCGGACGCCGTGACGACCTGTCGTGCGGACAGCCGCCCGAAATCCTGGAACTCACCATTCGCCACGATCTGAAGCGCCAGCGCGAGGCTGGCGATTGACTCCCCACGATAGTCGCGTGCCTGAATGCCGATGGTCGATTGCGCGACACCGTTGAGCGGCAGCCGGTCGGGGCTTGCCGACAAGGTGAGCGACACGCTCAGCTCGGACGGGCCGCTCAGCGGCCCACGTTCGACTTCTTGTTGGATGCAGCTGCCGCTTGCCAGGAGCACGATCATGCCGACACCCAATCGACCGAGTTCCGGCCTCACGCGCCGCTCCCGGCCCCGGCACCGTCGTCCCAGTCGGCGAAGTTCACGCCGATCGTGCCGGTAGCGCTGATCTCCTCACCAGTCTGGTCATGACCGTAGAAGGTCACGACCGCCAAGGTGTTGATGACGATCGCGCCGCCGCCGCCTGCTAGCGCAACGAGCGGAGCTTCGAGCTTGGCCGAGGCGCGTACGAGCACGAACTCAGCCGCGTGGACACCTTCCGCGGTCGTAAACGTCATCGCGCCGTCGAAGGCGTACGGCACGTCTACACCCGGGTTTTGGCGACCATCGGATCGCTGGTACTCGACGCGGTACCGATCAACCGTGATGTAGTTGGCGCCCGTGACCGCCGCACCGCGCTTCAAGAGGTCGGCCTGGTCAAAGTCAACCCCAAGCTCGCGCTGAATCGCCTCCGAATACGCGTTCCCTCCGATGGAGAGGTCGCGCGTAAAGACAAACCGGCTTCCTTGAACGATGTTGAGGTTGACGACGCTGGCGCCCACATTGATCAAGACGTCGACTCGGTCGGCGCGCTCCCCGTGAGTCAGCTCGTAGGCATTCTGCAGTGCGAACGCATCGACGTCGAGCACCCGGGGCACGCAGCCAGCCTCCGACACGACCTGCGTAAACTCGTCAACCCGGTCCTTCTTCGCCGCCGCAAGCAGCACATCCACGTCGGACGGTTCAAACGATGGTCCGAGCACGTGGAAGTCCAGATTGACGGTCTGGGTGTCATAGGGGATGTGCTGCCTCGCCTCCCAATGGATCGTTCCCTCGAGCTCTGCCTCGGGCATTTTCGGAAGCGCAATCGTCTTGACGATGACGGCAGATCCGGACATCGCAACGGCCACCTCGCGAGTCTTAATCCCCGCTTGTCGGAACGCCCGTTTGATCGCGCCGGCGATGACGTCGCCGTGCACGATGGCGTGGTCGACAATCGCGTCAGGCGGCAATGGCTCACAACCAGCCGCAACCAGCGTAGGGCGACCGCCGCGACGACCCAACTCGACCACTTTGACGGCACTCGATCCGATGTCGAGGCCAACCAACGTTTTCTTTCGGCGTCTTAGCACTGTTGCCGCTCCGCACCCCTAGCAGGTTGCTGAAGAACACGAGGATCGGGCTGTTTTCATGGCCATCATGCGTGTCACGCCCCCCCCGACAACGGTGCGCACGGGGACACGCTGTCCCGACGAGGGGGCCAGCGACACCCGCGGCCGGCGATCAGGGACACCTCGCCTCCAGATTCCGCAACCGGACCAAGTTATAGGCGGTGGCGGCGAAGGTGAGCTGCCAATCCACCAGGGCGATGCCGCGATGCCGGAGCTTGCGCAGGCCGCCGACGGTCTTCATCCAGCCGAAGACCTGTTCCACGAGTTTTCGTTTCCGCTGACTCACGTGATAGCCCGCATGCCGCGTGGTCCGACCGTCGATCGCACTCCCGCGGACCTTCTGCGCCACGTGGGGCGTGACGTCCTGGACGCGCACGTCGGCAACGAAGCGCGCCACATCGTAGCCCTTGTCCGCCCCGACCGTGCTGCCCGGGGAGGCGCTGGCCTCCAGCAACAGCACCGCCGCGTCGCGTTCGGCGGTCCCCGTCGCGTGGGTCGCGCAGACGTTGGCGACAAGCCCCTGTCGATTGTCCAGCAGCACGTGGCCGAGATACGCCAGCTTGGCTTCCTTGCCTTTGCCCTTCCGATGCAACATCGCCTCGGGATCGGTCGTCGACTGATGGGTGTCATTGCGCCGCCGCTCCCCGTGGAAGTTGACCGTGGGATTGCCCGGGTCCTCGGGCGGGTCGCTCTCCGCTGCGTCCACGCACCGAAAGCTTTTCAGGCTGGCCCATGCTTCCAACTGCGTCCCATCCACGGTGAAGTGTTCGTCCGAGAGCAGCCCGGCCGCCCGGGCGTGGGCCTGGACCGCATCAAAGAACGCGGCGGCGACATCGCCCGACAGCAGCCGGTCGCGATTCTTGGTAAACGTCGTGGGATGCCAGACCGGGTCATCCATATTCAGCCCGACGAACCACCGGAACAGCAGGTTGTAGTTGAGCTCTTCCATGAGCAGCCGCTCGCTCCGCACCGTGTAGAGCACTTGCAACAGCAAAGCGCGCAGCAATTGCTCCGGTGGGATCGACGGACGCCCTGTCGTGGCGTACAGGCTCGCGAATCGGCGCGACATTGTCTGCAGGGCTTCGTCCGTCAGCGCCCGAACGGCGCGGAGCGGATGGTCGGCCGGCACGCGCTGTTCCGGCGACAGGTAGCTGAACATGTGGGTGGTCTGCTCATCGTGTCCGCGCATGATCGGGCTCCCTTCAGTGTTGGGAGCATCGTAGTACGACGGGATCCATCTGTCGATCCCATTTCGCGGAGTTTTTCAGCAGCCTGCTAGTCCCCTTGATCTTTGATTTCTTCAAAAAGTCGTTGGTCATCTGGGGCCACCGTGGACTTGAACGGTGCGCTGTCCGAACCGCTTCACCTTCGCGAGGATCTCGTCGGCTGTGTTCGTCCACTTGAAAGGCTTGCCCTCGTCATTGTGGGCGTCCACGTAGGCGGAGATGGCGTGGCGCAGCGCGTGCGTGCTGGAATGTGAGCCGCGCTTGAGGGCGTGTTCGGTGAGGAGGCCAAAGAACCGCTCGACGAGGTTGAGCCAGGCGGAGGAGGTTGGCGTAAAGTGGAACTGGAAGCGCGGGTGGCGGGCCACCCATCGTGTGACCAGCGGGGACTTATGCGCCGAGAGATTGTCGAGGATCACGTGGACGGTGAGGGTGGGGTCCACCCGCTCGTCGATCTCGCGCAGAAAGCTCACGAAATCCCTCGACCGATGCTGCTTCTTGGTGTGCGCCACGACCTGGCCGGTCGCGACGTTGAGCGCCGCGAAGAGGTCCACCGTGCCATGGCGGATGTAGTTGTGCGTCTGGCGTTCGGGCCGACCCATGTCCATCGGCAGGATCGGCTGCGCTCGCTCGAGGGCTTGAATCTGAGGCTTTTCGTCGAATGACAAGACACCGGCGTGGTCGGGTGGATTCAGGTAGAGGCCGACAATGTCCCGCACCTTCTCGATGACCAGCGGGTCGTCGGAGATCTTGAAGGATGCCACGACATGCGGCTGCAACCCGAAGGTGCGCCAGATGCGGCCCACGGTGGAGGCACTGACGCCAGCGCGCTCCGCCATCTTGCGGGTGCTCCAGTGGGTCCGCCCCTTCGGCTTACTTTCCAACGTGGCGACGAGGATCGACTCGACATCCGCATCGGACAGTGTCCGGGGGGCTCCGGGCTTGGGCTCGTCATACAGCGCATCCACGCGACCTGTCGTAACCCGCTGCCGCCACTTGCCGACCGTCACATTCGAACAGCGCAGTTTCGCCGCGACCGCCACGTTCGATTCGCCATGCGCGCACCTCAGGACGATCTTCGCCCGCAAGGCCACATGCCGATTCGTTCTGGCGCGCCTGGCGAGCCGCTCAAGTTCTCCTCGCTCCACGGCGGTGACTTCCAATCTCGCTTTGGGCCGACCTGTTCTTGCCATGCCGCCCCATACATCACACCCGGCACACTTCTTAAAGCTTTTTCAGACACAAGGGACTAGGGGTAACGACAGAGCCTCCGCCTTCGTGTATCGGACGAACGCGGCTCCGGGGTCAGGACGGCAGGGGTGGAAGATCCTGAACGCGCGTCTGGCTGCCGTGATGGCCGGAATGTGCAACAGCGTGAAGCCGATCGGCCGACAACAGGACCGCGCGAACCCATGGGTCGTCTTGACACCTTCCGGTAATCCTCTGCTAAGATTGCGGTTTGCGGCTGTTCGCCGCGAGCAGTCTTAGTGCGCCACCTTTCAGCTATGGCAACGTTTGTACCGTCGAAGAACGACATCACTCGCCGCTGGCACGTGATCGATGCCAACACCCAGGTGCTGGGCCGAATCGCCACCCAGGCCGCGAAACTGCTTCAGGGCAAGCACAAGCCTCAATACACCCCGTTCTTGGACCTTGGCGACCACGTGATCATCGTCAACGCCCAGAGTGTCCGTCTGACGGGTCAGAAAGAGGACCAGAAGATCTATAGGCGGCATAGCGGGTACCCAGGGGGGCTCCGCGAAGAACGGCTAAAGACGGTTCGAGTAGAACGCCCGACTCGGATGGTCGAGCAGGCCATTCGCGGCATGCTGCCGAAGACGAAGCTCGGCCGGGCTATGTATCGGAAGCTCAAGGTGTACGCTGGGCCTGACCATCCGCACGCTGCCCAAGGTCCCACGAAATGCGAGGTACGGTAGAGAGTGAGCATTGAACAGGTCGAGGTTGAGTCAGAACCCGTAGCTCCAGCGCCCGTGTCGCCTGGTCCCCACTACGGCACCGGACGCCGGAAGAGCTCTACCGCACGCGTTTTCGTTCGGGCCGGATCCGGCGCCATCAGCATCAACCAGGTGACCCTGGAACAACATTTCCCGACCGCGTCCGTGCGCAAGCGGATCATCGAGCCGCTCGAGTTGACTGAGCTCGCTGACCGCGTCGATATCTACGCGACGGCGTCCGGTGGCGGCTTTGCCGGCCAGGCCGGAGCGCTGCGGCTCGGCATCGCCCGAGCACTCGTGCAGTTGAATCCCGAGCTGCGCGCCCAGTTGAAGAAAGCCGGCCTGCTGACCCGCGACGCGCGAATCAAAGAGCGCAAGAAGTACGGGTTGGCTGGCGCCCGCAAGAGATTCCAGTTCAGCAAGCGGTAGATGGAGGAAGCTTGACGCCAATCACGATGGAGCAGCTCCTGGAGGCCGGGGTTCATTTCGGCCACCAGACCAAACGATGGAATCCGAAGATGAAGCCGTTCATCTTCGGAGAGCGCAACGGCATCTACGTCATCGACCTCAGTAAGACCGCGAAGCTGTTTGGAAAGGCCGAGGAGTTCGTCAACCAGCTGGCCGCAGCCGGCCAGACCATTCTCTTCGTCGGGACCAAGCGTCAGGCCCAGGATCTCGTCCGCGAGGAAGCGCAGCGATGCGGCATGTTCTTCGTCAACCAGCGGTGGCTAGGCGGTCTGCTGACCAACTTCATGACGATTCAGCGGAGCATCAATCGTCTTCGCGAACTTGAAGCCATGGAGGAAGATGGTCGCTACGAGACCATGTCGAAGAAGGAGATCGCCCGCGCCGAGAAGGAGAAACGGAAGCTCCACAAGAATCTCGACGGCATTCGGAAGATGAGTCGACTACCCGACGCCGTGTTCGTCATCGACACGCGGCGCGAGAAGATCGCGGTCGACGAAGCTCGAAAACTCAAGATTCCGGTCATCGGCATCGTCGACACCAACTGTGACCCCGATGACGTCGACTACGTCATTCCGGGGAACGACGATGCGCTGCGCTCGATTCGCCTGTTTCTGACCCGTGTCTCTGACGCGGTCATTGCCGGACGTGGTCTGCGCGAGGCAGCCGAAACGAGCGGAAACGGAGCCGAGACGTCGGCTGCCGAAATCCCCGGCTCGCGGGTGAACTCCTCGGCGGCGGCACCATCACCGGCCTCAGCCTGACGGCCGCGGCTCGTTCAGCGCTGTTGCTCGGCCTTCTGGCACCTCGTGAGCCGGATGCCGTTCACTCATCAGGCATAGTTCAGAGGAACACGACACGATGACCATCAGTGCAGCAGAAGTCAAACAGCTCCGCGACATCACCGGCACGGGCTTCATGGAGTGCAAGGCCGCGCTCACCGAAGCGGAGGGCGATCTCGATAAGGCCGTCAAGATCCTCCGCACGCGAGGGCAGGCCAAGGCGGAAAAGCGGGCGGGACGCGCGACGGCCCAGGGATTGGTCGGTAGCTACATCCATCCCGGAGCCCAGGTTGGCGTCCTGCTCGAAGTCGACTGCGAATCAGATTTCGTGGCGCGGACGGACGATTTCCAGACGCTCGTCAAGGAAGTCGCGATGCACATCGCCGCCGCGAACCCGACGTGCGTGCGGCGCGAGGATGTCCCGGAATCCGATCTCGAACGCGAGCGGGAGATTTATCGGGCCCAGTTCAAAGACTCCAACAAGCCCCCTGCGGTCGTCGACAAGATCGTCGATGGCAAGCTCAACAGCTACTTTGAACAGATCGTGCTGCTCGACCAACCCTCAATCCGCGATCCCAAGGTCACGATCGGTGAGATGATTAAGGCCGCGATCGCGAAGTTGGGGGAGAATATCTCCGTCTCGCGGTTCGCTCGATTCAAGGTCGGCGACACCGGCGACTAGTCCGCTCGTTGGACGTGTGCCGCGCCCGTTGGGCACAGAGGATCTCGTACCAGAGGATGGCGTACTAACGGTGGCTTCAGCCAAGTATAAGCGGATCCTGCTCAAGCTTTCGGGCGAGGCCCTCATGGGCCAGCAGACGTTCGGCATCGACTCTGTCGTCGCAGACAAGATTGCCGGCGAGATTGCTGACGTTCAATCGTTAGGTGTCGAAATCGCTGTGGTGATCGGCGGGGGCAACATCTTTCGAGGCTTGGCCGCAAGTGCCAGCGGCATGGACCGGGCAACCGCCGACTACATGGGCATGTTGGCCACGGTCATGAACGCGCTCGCGCTCTCCGACGCTATTGAGCGTCACGGTGCAAGGACGCGCGTCGTCACGGCCATTGAAATGCGTGAGGTGGCCGAGCCCTTCATTCGGCGTCGGGCCGTGCGACACCTCGAAAAGGGGCGCATCGTGCTGTTCGCGGCCGGAACAGGCAACCCGTATTTCACGACGGACACCGCGGCCGCGCTTCGAGCCATGGAGATCAAGGCAGAAGTCATCCTCAAGGCCACCAAAGTCGACGGCATCTTCACTGCCGATCCGGCCACCGACCCGTCGGCGACCCGCATCGATGCGCTCTCTCATCTCGAAGTGCTTGAACAACAGCTCAAGGTGATGGACTCAACGGCGATCTCGTTGTGCATGGAGAACAAACTCCCGATCGTCGTCTTCAACCTTTTGACCTCCGGGAACATCCGGCGGGCTGTGTGTGGCGAAGACGTCGGCTCGCTGGTAACCGTGTGAATCAGCGAGCGAGGGACGAATATCATGGACATCAGCGATCCGAAGGGAGCATTTGCCGAGTGCCGTCGGCGCATGGCCGCTGCGGTCGACCACGTCCGCGGCGAACTCGGCGGGGTCCGGACCGGCCGCGCGTCGGTCGGCATCCTCGATTCGGTGCAGGTGGACGCGTACGGCTCGGAGCTCCCGCTCAACCAAGTTGCGACCCTGTCGATCCCTGAACCAACGCTGATTGTCGCCAGCCCATTCGATCCCAGTCAGATGGGCGCTATTGAAAACGCGATCCGCGCCGCCAACTTGGGTCTCAACCCGTCGAATGACGGCAAGATCATTCGGATTCCGGTGCCGCCCCTCACCGACGAGCGCCGCAAAGAGCTGTCGAAACTCGTCCACAGGCTCGCCGAAGAAGGCCGAAATAGCGTTCGACAGATACGCCGGGACGCTAACGACGCGCTGAAGAAGCTGCTCAAGGATCACGACATCGGCGAAGATGACGAGCACCGAGCGCTCGACGAGGTCCAAAAGATCACCGACAGCCACGTTCGGGAGATCGACGACCTGCAGAAGACCAAAGACGAGGGGCTACTCCAGCACTAGCGGGCTCGCCGCAGGCCTCCGCTCATGCTCACCCAGCTCGACTGTAGTGTCCCCTGCGGAGCCGGGCCGTACGACCCGAACGAGGAACACCATCTTTGCCGGTGCGGGGCTCCGCTCTTCGCGCGCTATGACCTTGAGCGACTGGCGACGACCTGGCGACCGCAAGACCTGACGTCGCGCTCCGCTTCCCTGTGGCGCTTCCGCGAAGTGCTGCCGATTGCTGACGGGGAGCAACCCATCACGCTTGGCGAGGGGATGACGCCTCTGGTTCGGGCGTCGCGCCTCGAGAGCACGATGGGGCTGCGCGCGGTTTACATCAAGGACGAGTCGCTCAACCCCACCAACTCATTCAAGGCCCGCGGACTCTCAGTTGCCGTCACTCGCGCGCGAAGGCTCGGCGCAACCACGCTCTCGGTACCCTCGGCTGGTAACGCCGCAAACGCGCTGGCGGCCTACGCCGCCCGTGCGGGCCTCAGCGCCAAGGTCTTCATGCCGCGCGACGTCAAGCAGCCGTTCATCCGTGAGTGCGAGCTCTACGGAGCTGACGTCACCCTGGTCGACGGTTTGATCACCGATGCAGGCCGCCTCGCGGGCGAGCGAGGCCGCGCCGCCGGTTGGTACGACGTCTCGACGCTCAAGGAGCCGTTTCGCGTAGAGGGCAAGAAGACGCTGGCGTACGAAGTCGGCGAACAACTCGGGTGGCAATGGCCCGATTGGTTCATCTATCCGACAGGCGGAGGCACCGGCATCGTTGGCATGTGGAAGGCCTTCGAGGAACTCGAGCAGCTGGGTTGGGTGTCGGAAGGGACGCGCCCCAAGCTGGTGTCGGTTCAGGCCGAGGGATGCGCACCGATCGTACGCGCGTTCCGAGCGGGCCACGAGCGAGCCGAGGAGTGGGATCACGCAGAGACGGTTGCGGACGGCCTGAGGGTTCCGCGCGCCGTCGGCGACTTCCTGATTCTTCGCGCCCTGCGGGCGAGCAACGGCACTGCCCTCGCCGTGTCAGACCAGGACATGATCGAGGCCATGCGAACGCTCGGCACCCTTGAGGGCATAAGCGCGGCGCCCGAGGGGGGCGCGACGCTGTGCGCGCTCCGCCACCTCGTCGCCAGCGGTGTCATCGCGCCGGATCACAGGGTGGTTCTCTTCAACACCGGAGGAGCGCTGAAATACCTCGAGCTGCTGGACGTGGACCCCTAGTCCCCAAACGACAGCCCCATCGCCCGAGCCGTCTGCACAAGGTCGAGATCGAGCGGCACCAGCTTCGTCCGTCCCACCACGTCGGCCAGCGGTACGTTGACCAGATTCGGAGGCCGGTTGGCGACCATGACGCCAAAGACGCGGCGTTGAACGAGCTCGAACGCTTTGCCTCCGAAGCGGGTTGCGAGCACTCGATCAAAGCTGGTCGGCGCCCCCGCGCGCTGTAAGTGTCCAAGGACAACCGATCGCGCCTCCTTGCCGGTCAGCCCTTCGAGCTCGGCCGCCACCCTGACGCCGATTCCTCCGAGCCGGTCCGGGCGTCCATCGGCGCCCTCCTCGAGCACGGCCACCTCGCCGCCGGCCGGTGCCGCCCCCTCCGCGACAACAACGATGCTGGACTTTGCGCCGTACGCCTCTCGTGCCTTGATCGCGTCGGCCGCTCGATCGAGATGGAACGGGATTTCCGGAATCAGGATGACGTCGGCGCCACCCGAGACGCCCGCGTACAACGCGATCCATCCGGCGTTCCGCCCCATGACCTCGACTACCATGATCCGGGAATGAGACTGGGCCGTCGAGTGGAGACGATCGATCGCTTCGGTAGCAAAGCCGACGGCCGTATCAAAGCCAAAGGTGCTGTTGGTCCTGACGATGTCGTTGTCGATCGTCTTCGGGACGCCGACGAGCGGCATCCCCAGCTTGTGGAACTCGTGGGCAATGGCGAGCGTCCCATCGCCGCCGATGACAACGAGAGCATCCAGTCCGAGGCTCTTGAACGTCGCAAGACACTCGCTCGAGACGTCTCGGAGGCCACCGGCTTCGTCAGGGTACTGGAACGGGTTACCACGATTCGTCGTGCCAAGGATAGTACCGCCAGTGCGCTCGAGGCCCGCGACGTCTGGCATCGTCAGCGCTCGCGAGCGACCGGGCGTCATCAAGCCATCAAAGCTGTCCTCTAACCCGATGCACTCGCACCGTTGGCGGACAGCCGACTTGACGACCGCTCGGATGACCGCGTTCAGGCCGGGAGCATCGCCACCACCGGTAAGCAACCCGATCCGGCTTGGGAACGGCGGGTCGGCGGTCGAGTTCGCGTGTGTGACCATGCGACGATTCTACTTGGGAGACGTCATGTACAATGTCCGGTCGGAAACCGTCACGACCCAATTCATGGGATCGCGAAGTTCCGACTGTGGGGCCGCTAGCTCAGCTGGGAGAGCGCCGCGTTCGCAACGCGGAGGTCGTGGGTTCGATCCCCATGCGGTCCACCAGACTTAGCCCGTTGCGCGAGAATCCCGCCGGAACAGCCCCAAAGCTGGAAAACAACGCCGAACTTGCCGTACCCTCTGGGTGATTCAGGAAACCCGACTATGAGTTCGAATCGAATCGAGCTGCACCTCGTCACAAGCTCGGACGCGTGCGGCAGCCAGACGCCAAGCCTCAACCGCTTCGGCGCGGATCCTCGCCAGGGACGGGTATGGTGTGACTGGCCGCACCGTACGGTGGTCCTCACCTGCGATGGCACCATCGTGTGCGGCTGCGGCGACGCCTTCAACGAGAACCCGATGGGCGATGCCCGGAACGAGAGCGTGCTGGACATCTGGCGCGGAGAGGGATTCCAGCGAATGCGGCGCGGCATGCAGAACGGCCATCCGGTTCCCTTCTGCAAGCGCTGTGGGCTCATGGAGGTCCATCCGTCCGATTTCGAAATCCCAGACCTGCCGATCGTGCCGGATACCTACCCTCGAGAGCTCTACGTCGAACCGACCATCGTCTGTAATCTCCGATGCCCCCAGCCGGCCTGCGTACCTGACGAGGTCTACGACACGCGCTCGATCCGGATGCTGCCGTTCGACACGTACACGAAAGTGCTCGACGAAGTCGGCCCCCATCTCGAGCGCATGGTCTTCTACAACTACGGTGAGAGCTTCATCCACCCCGAGGCGTGCCGAATGATCCGGTACGCGAAGGATGTGAACCCGCAGATCTGGATCTGGACCTCAACGAACGGTCACTACTTCGACACACCCGAGAAGGTCAGGGCGCTGGTTGCGTCGGGCATCGACGAGATTCAATTCAGCATCGACGGGGCGACCCAGGAAGTCTACGAGCAATACCGCAAGCACGGTCGCCTCGCCAAGGTGCTGGACGGAATCCGGTCTGTTGTCGAGGAGCGTGAGCGGCGCGGAACGCCCGGCCCCTGGATCGTGTGGAACTACATCCTGTTTCGATGGAACGACTCCGACGAACAGATGGAGCGGGCTCGTGAGCTCGCGATGGAGCTGGGCGTCGACCGCCTCACATGGACGACGACCGACCAGCCGCTCGGCATGCCCTCGACCCGCTTCGTACCAGGCTCCTCTGACTACGAGCGGATTAGACCAGGGCTGGTCGGCGGTGGGCGGGATATTCCCAACGCCATCCAGTGGCGGGCCAGCATCGAAGCGATCGACCTCCCGTCGCATGTCCCTTGCGGCAACGCGTTTACGGCTCGCCTGCGCATCCGCAACGACGGCGACGTGCGATGGCCTTCGGCGTCGGAGCACACTACTCGACCGGTCCGCGTGTACGGCCGACTGAAGCCGGAGCACGGTGTTTCCTTCGGCCGACAATCCGTAGTCGGCACTCTGCCGCGGGCAGTGCCCCCCGGCGAGACTGTCGAAGTCGAGCTGCACGGGTTTGCCGGAGAGAAACCTGGACACTGCCGCCTCAAGCTGGATCTCCGCCTCGGTGAGCGGTGGTGGTTCGAAGAGCTTGGCAGCGAACCGCTGATCCAAGATCTCGAAATCGCGGACGCCATGAGCCGTCCTCCGCTTTTGGAGATGGTTTCAAGCCCCTCGACCGTCCGTGCCGGTGACGAGTTCCAAGTCGTCGTGCGAGCTCACGGGCATCTCGACCGTCCGCTCGATGGGTCGCCGACCGCGACGCATCGCGCCGGGGTGGGCTTCCGCTGGGTCTCCAGCGAGGACCACGCGCGCTCGGCGGAGGGACGGCGCTGCCACTTCGAGCCGGCGCTGCGTCCCGGCGAGGTTCGGGAGCTGCGGCTGACCTTTTTGGCCCCATCGAAAACGGCCGGCCGCTGGATCGGACACCTGGATCTCGTGATGGTTCGAGCCGTTGCGTCTCGATCTGGAGGTCGAAGAAAACACCCAGCACGTCGCTGTGGACGTGCTCCAGGCCCCCACGGCATTGGCCCGCTCGACCGCGTTCGATCTGAAGCTCCGCGTCCGCAACGATACGGGCGAGCTGCTAGATGGGTCCACGTCGAACCAGGCTCCGGTCGGAGTCGGTATTCGGTGGACCGCCGGGGAGCCCGGGCACGTGGCACGGGATTCCGATCGCCTCTACTTCAACCCGCCACTACAGCCCGGGGAAACTCGGGATGTTCTTCTGCGCGTGCCCGCAGGGGCACTCTCGGCGGGCACGTTCGTGGCACGGGTCGACCTGGTAAAGAAGCACCATTTCTGGTTCGAGGAGAAGGGCGCACGGCCTTCAGAGTTCGAGCTCGTCGTCTCTGAACCATCCTGAACGGGACGAGAGTCCCCGACGACACGCAGCCTATCCATGCTCGCTACCAACCACCCAGCGCAGAGGACCGTCGGTGGCATCAACCCGGAACGGCTGGCGGCGCTTCTGGTGTTCGTGGTCGGCGCGTACGCTGCGCTCTCGGTGGACGTCGTCAGGACGGGGTTCGGCATCAAGAGCGACGAAGCGACCTATGTCGCCATGGCCCTGAGCGTGGCGCACGATGGCGATCTCGCGTTCGAGGCGGAAGATCTCGAACGCTTCTATCAGACCTACCACATCGGTCCCGAGGGGATTTTCCTGAAGCGGGGCGCTGCTGCCACCTATCGCCTCGACGAGACGTTCCCGTTCGTTCGTCGCGATACGCGGCTCGACAACAGAAACGACCGCCTGTATTTCGGGAAGTCCTTCATCGCGTCGGTCGCTGCGGCCCCATTCGTCCGCCTAGCCGGGCTCAACGGGTTCCTGCTGTTCCATGTGATGCTCCTGGCCGGGATGATCTGGCTCGGGTACCGCTTCCTCGCCGCCCAGTCTCCGGGTGGGCTTGCCGCCGGGTATGCGGTCGCGTTCTTTGCCGCGTCGATCGTGCCGCTGTACTCCGTCTTTCTCACATCGGAAATGTTCCTCGTCACGTGTGTCTTCGTTGCGTACTTTCTGTGGTTCTACAAGGAGGTTGCATCGCCGCCGGACGAGCGTCGGAGTGGCTTTCTGTTTGGCGTATGGTCCGACATCGTAGCGTCCGCCTTGCTCGGGCTCGCGGTCTTCGCGAAACCGCTTCCGGCTGCGTTCCTGCTCATTCCTCCAGTGGTGTGGGCGCTCACGCAACGGCAGCTGTGGTCCAGCATCTGGATCGGCGCCATCGCCGTCGTGGTGGCGGCGGCCGGATTCGCGGTGAACGCCGGCATCAGCGGCGAGTTCAACTACCAGGGCGGCTTGGACCGCCGGACGTACTACGCCGGGATGACGAACGGGTTCCCGTTTGCGCCGCCCAACGTGCCGCTCGACCAGAAGGGGGCAGACCGTGCAACCAACGAGGTGGTGGTCGAGGAGCGACTGAGCCCGACCGGATTCGTGAGGCTCCTCGGTATCAACATGCGGTACTTCCTGGTCGGACGCCACTTCGGCTTCGTCCCATTTTTCTTTCCCGGGGTCGTCACGGTCGGTCTGTTTTTGTGGAATCGACGATCGCGTCGAGCCTGGCAGTGGGCGATCTTCGGAACGGCGATACTGAGCGCGGTCGGCCTGGCGATCTATATGCCCTACACCTGGTCGGGTGGGGGTGGACCGCCCGGTAATCGGTATTTCCTCAGCGTCTATGCAGCGATGTTCTTTCTCACCCCGTCACTGGCTTCGTTGGCCGCGCCGGTAATCGCCGCGCTCGGCGGGTCGCTCTTCGTGGCTCACATCCTCATCAATCCGTTCGTCGCTGCCAAACGGCCGTATCTCAACGTCGAGCGCGGCTTGCTGCGCGTGCTCCCCGTCGAGTTGACGATGGTCAACGACCTGCCGATCATGAACGACGCACCGAGGGCGCGCGTACAATACGGTCGAAACCCCCAGCTGCTGCTCTACTACCTGGATCACAATGCGTATCTGCCGGAATCGCCCGGCATTTGGGTCGCAGCTGGCCGCCGGGCTGACGTCATCGTGAGAACCGACCATCGACGCTTCGAGGAGGTAGAGGTAACCTTGCTGTCCCGCGTTGACAACAAGGTCACCGTGGAGCTTGGCGGTGATCGTCGCGAGGTCGACGTCAAAGCCAACACCCGGACCTCCGTGACACTGGTCCCTCGAGGCGTCTATTCGCGACGGAGCTGGGCGTACCTGCTGTCGGTGACCGCCCGTGAGGGCTTCATCCCGCGCCTCGTCGAGCCGGGATCGCGTGACGGGCGATATCTGGGTGTCGCCGTGACGCTCGACGCCAGACGCGCTCCGGCCTCGACCCAGCAGTCGGCTCGCTGATGCCGCTCCTGGTCTACCCCCACTTCTTTCTCAGCTCATCGAGCCCGGCGCGAGCGAGGTCGTCGGGCGACATGACGGGATGAAACTCCACGTTTGCGGCAAAGGCCAGGAACAGCGGCTCAGCGATCGAGGGGATCTGTGACGGATCGGCCAGATCCACGATCATGGTTCCGCCACGTTTTCCGCGGCGCGCCGAGAAGTACACCCGGATTTCCGATTTCGCTGTGGTACCGTACCGCCAGGACCAGTCGCCGCGCCTTGATTTCTGGGGCTCCGACGTAAGGAACCTCACGACGGAGGGTGACACCCGGTGGGTGAATTACAACACAAGCCATTTCAGTTCGCGTTCAACGGCTTCTTGAAAGTCGCGTTTCAGGGATCGCGCGTCACCTCCGACGCCGGCCTCATTCTAGTGCGCGAGTTGGATGAACGCCTGGGGCTGGAGACACTCATCTCCGAGCACCTGAGCGATTCCCGACAGGGGTTGAACACCCAGTTCAGTCTGGCGGATCTCCTGCGGCAATCGGTCTACAGCCGGCTCGCGGGCTACGAAGACCTCAGCGACGCAGTGCGCGTGTCGACGGACCCGACATTCCGTCTCATCGGGTCGCCGAAGCGCTGGGACCGGGGTGCGGCGCTGACATCGACCCTGCATTGGTTCGAGACCGACCTGCTGACCCAGGAGGAGAATCTCATTGGGCTGATGGCCGTGAACCGGGAGGTGCTCGCACAGGCCGAGAGACCGACGCGCGCCGACCGGATCGTGCTCGACATGGATTCGAGCGAGAGCCCGGTGCATGGGGCGCAGGAAGGGAGTGCGTATAACGGGCACTTTGAGTCCGTCTGCTACCACCCGCTGTTTCTGTTCAGTGAGCACGGCGACTGCGTCGCCGCCACGCTGCGGCCCGGCAACGTGCAGAGCGCCGACGGCTGGGACGACCTGCTCGTGCCGGAGGTTGAACGGCAGCAGGCGGAGGGCACGCGCGTGGCGTTCCGCGCGGACGCGGCGTTCGCCAAGCCGGAGATCGACGAGACGCTCGAGAGACGCGACGTGGACTATGCCATCCGCATGCCGGCGAACAAGAGCTTGGAGCTGGAAATCGAAAACATCCTCTTTCGTCCGCCCGGACGGCCGAGCCGCAAGCCCTTGGTGCGCTACAAGAGTTTCCGCTATCAGGCGAAGCGCTGGACTACGCCCAGACGGGTGGTCGCCAAGGTGGAGCACCACCGGGGTGAGCTGTTCCCTCGCGTCGGCTTCATCGTGACCAACATGACCCTCCCGAGTCGCTCGGTCGTCCGGTTCTACAACAAGCGCGGCACGGCGGAGCCATGGATCAAGGAAGGCAAGCAGGCAACGCACTGGACGCGGCTGTCGTGCCATCGGTTCCGGGCGAACGAAGTGCGCCTGCACCTGAGCGTCCTGGCCTACAACCTGGGCAACTTGTGGCGCAGACTGGTCCTGCCGCCGCGGATCAAGCGCTGGTCGCTCACGAGTCTGCAGCAGCGACTGGTGAAAACCGGGGGCCGGCTAGTGAAGCATGCGCGGTACTACTGGCTCCTGTTGGCAGAAGGGCATCTGACGCGGCGGCTGTTCGGCGACATGCTACGGAGGATCTGGGCGCTGCCAGTGCCGGGAGGCTGACGCGCGGCGAGTGCTACGAAGCCCGCCTGGCGAAGAAAGGCCACAAGTGTGGAGCGGTGTCTGAGGAATGCCCTGAAAGTAGGGGGCTCCAGTCGGTTGCACGTCAGCGGGGGCTGAGGTGACGGCCTCCGGAGCTGGACGATTGTGCGACGAAGAAAGTTTCGTGGGATCGGCGGCTCTCGGGTGTATAAAGGTGCCATCCGGGGCAGGCAAAATGGAAATCCCGGCTGAGATGTCGCGGCGCGCCCCGCCCATGAATGGCGGCGTTGAACATGCGGCAGAGGCTGGGTGCATCGACCGGTCCGCGATGCACACCGAATCCCACGAGGCGCCGCGTGAACTGGTCCATGACCACGAGCACCCAGTAGCTCTGGAGCACGATGGACGCACAGCGCAAGAGGTCCACGCTCCACAGACTGTCTGTCGTGTGTCCGACGAACGACAACCACGAGGGCCCGGTTCCGCCCGGGGCTGGACGAGAGCGTTTCGCCAGCACGCGGTGCACGACGTTCTTGTCGATGTCGACTCGCCGACGCGGCCACCTTCGCGGGGCCAAGGGTCGTCGACGAAGGGGCAGAGCGCGAGGATGCGACGTAGAAGGTACTTATCTGAATCCTGCATCCACTGCTCTGTCCGCTCAAGGATGGAATCGACCAGAGCGAACGCGGTGGTCGCGGGCAAGACGACACCAGCCATCAACAGGCGCTCGGTGGCGTCGAGACTGGTGTATTGATCCCATTGGCTGGGCATGGCTATGACGTCCATCTTCGGCCAATAAGCCGGGTTAGGGTGCTTCCGCCATCAACTGTTGTTACCCCGCCCTTATCTCGTTCTAACCAAACCGCTTAGACTAGATATTCACCGGCGACCTGGTAGCGGGCGAACGGGTGGTCGTCCGGGGTGCGCCCCTGATTCGCCTGGCCGCTCTGTCGCCTCAGGTTCCGGCGCACGGGCACACCCACTAAGGAGCGATCATGCTCGACCTGCTCATACGGTGGTCGCTCGGAAACCGGCTGGTCGTTATCGCGCTGGCCGGGGCCTTCCTTTTCGTCGGCGGGTACACAGCGTCGCGGGTACCGGTCGATGTCCTGCCCGACCTCACCGCGCCGACCGTGACCGTGCTGGTGGAGGGCCACGGGATGACGCCGACCGACATGGAGGCGCTGGTTACGTTTCCGATCGAGGCAGCCTTGAACGGCGCATCCGGCGTTCGGCGCGTGCGCTCGGCGACGGCGGTTGGCCTCGCCGTCGTCTGGGTTGATTTCGACTGGGGCGAGGACATCTATCGCGCGCGGCAGACGGTGACTGAGAAACTCACAGTCGTGGCAACGACACTACCGTCCGAGGTTGATACGCCGGTGCTCGCGCCACTGTCGTCAATCATGGGCGAGATCATGTTCGTCGCGCTTGAATCCGACACCCACACGCCGCTCGAGGTACGAACCATCGCCGAGATGACGGTCCGTCGTCGGCTCCTGGCCACGCCTGGTGTGTCCCAGGTCACGGTCATTGGCGGTGAGCGGCGGCAGTTCGAGGTGCTCGTGGATCCGGAGCGACTCGCCGACTACGGCGTGGCGTTGGCCGCAATCGAGGCCGGGCTTCGCGCTGAGAACCGCAACACGTCGGCCGGATTCCGGCTTGCGGGCGGGCAGGAGTACCTGATCCAAGGCATTGGGCGGTTCCGCGATCTGGATGCCCTCGGTGCCACCGTCGTCGGCTCTCGCGACACCCAACCGATCCGCGTCCGCGACGTCGCCGAGTTGCGCATTGGCGAGTCGATGAAGCGGGGGGACGGCTCCCACAACGGCCGGCCAGCCGTCATCCTCGGCATCAGCCGGCAACCGAACGTCAACACGCTGGCGCTGACTCGTGATCTGGACGGTGTGATCGCTGAGATTCAAGCTGAGCTTCCCTCAGGCCTGCGCCTCGAGACACGACTCTTCCGACAGGCAGAGTTCATCGAGCTTGCGCTCGGCAACCTGACAGAGGCACTCCGCGACGGGACAATTCTCGTGGTCATCGTCACGTTGGTGTTCCTGGCAACCTGCGCGCGGGCGCCATCACGCTGCTGGCGATTCCGTTGTCGCTTCTCGCGGCGGTCGTCGGTCTTCGCCTCGCCGGCCTGTCGATCAACAGCATGACCCTTGGCGGGATGGCCATCGCCGTGGGCTTGCTGGTTGATGACGCGATTGTCGATGTGGAGAACGTGACGCGTCGGCTCCGGGAAAATGCCGTGCTGCCGCCGCCCCAGCGCAGACCCGCGCTCGAGGTCGTCTATGAGGCCAGCCGTGAAATCCGCAGCACGATTGCATTCACGACCGTCATCGTCGTGCTGGTGTTCCTGCCGCTGTTCTTCTTGGCCGGGGTGGAGGGCCGTCTGCTGCAACCGCTCGGCTTTGCGTATCTCATCTCGCTGATCGCGTCGACGGTGGTTGCACTCACGCTCACGCCCGCGTTGTGTTCGTATTTGCTTCCGCGCATGGCGACTATCGTCGAGGGTCGCGAACCCGCGCTGACACGGACGTTGAAACGTCGGTATCAGGCATTGCTGCCCAAGGCACTGGACCGCCCGCGGCTAGTCGCTGGCCTGGCGATGCTGATGCTCATCGGCGCACTCGCCTCAGTTCCGTTCATGGGGAGGTCGTTCTTGCCTGCCTTCAACGAAGGCTCCCTGGTGATCAGCGCGGTCACGCTGCCGGGCACGAGCCTGGCCGAATCGAACGTGCTCGGTAGCGCCATCGAGCGTCTTCTGCTCGAGGTTCCTGAAGTCACCGCAACGTCGCGTCGGACTGGACGGGCAGAGCTTGACGAACATGTGCAGGGGGTCGAGTCATCGGAGATTGATGTTCGCCTCGAACCCGGCGGCCGTCCTCGGCCGATCGTGCTGCAAGAGATCCGGGAGCGATTGTCGCTGGTGCCCGGCACGAACATCACGATTGGCCAGCCAATCTCTCACCGCATCGACCACATGTTGTCTGGGTCGCGCGCAAACATCGCCGTCAAGATCTTCGGAGACGATCTGATCATGCTGCGGACGCTCGGTAGCCAGACTGTCCAAGCAGTTGGCGGGATTCCGGGGCTTGTCGACGTGGCGCTCGAGCCACAGGCCGACATCCCGACGGTCCGGGTTAGCTTCGATCGGGCCGGCCTGGCGCGGCACGGCTTGCCAGCCGGGCAAGCGGCGTTGGCGCTAGAGACCGCGCTGTTGGGGCGAGAGGTCGGCCAGATCGTGGATGGTCAGATGATGTTCCCCTTGATCCTGCGGTACGCCCCAACAGACTTGTCCGACCTGGATGCGATCTGGCAAACCCGTATCGACATGCCCTCGGGCACTCGCGTACCCCTCGGCAGCCTTGCGAACATCGTGGAGGACCGCGGACCGAACTTTATTGGTCGCGAAAACGGCCAGCGGCGGATCGTGGTCACGGCCAACGTCTCAGGTCGCGATCTGGGCAACGTGGTCGCCGATGTTCGCACGCGGGTAGCCGAGAACGTTACGTTGCCCAGCGGTTACCGTGTCGAGTACGGCGGGCAGTTCGAGGCCGAGGCCTCCGCGTCGCGCCTGCTGGTGGCACTTGGGCTTGCCGCGATCGTTGGTATCCTGCTCGTCTTGGTCACTGCGCTGCGGTCGGTTCGCGATGCGACGATCGTCATGATCAACCTGCCCCTAGCACTGATCGGTGGTGTCGTTGGCGTCTTCCTCGGGGACGGCGTGTTGTCAATTGCCGCGCTCATCGGGTTCATTTCGCTCTTCGGCATCGCCACCCGCAACGGCATCATGTTGGTTTCTCACATTCGTCACCTGCGTGAGCACGAAGGTGTGACCGACGTGCGAGAAGCCGTGATCCAGGGCTCAGTCAACCGGCTGGTTCCGATATTGATGACGGCGCTATCAACTGGACTAGCCCTGATGCCAGTTGCGTTTGGATTTGGCGAGCCAGGTAGCGAGATTCAAGCTCCGCTCGCGATGGTGATCGTCTGCGGGCTGTTCTCGTCGACCGCGCTCAATATGTTCGTGGTGCCGGCTGTGTACGGCATGCAGCTTAGTCGCGAGCAAACACCCAGCGTATGAGGCAACGTGGTTGGTCATCGGCCCTCTCTGTCTGGACCGCTGCTGTGGCGCTAGGCGTCACCGTGGCGTGCACGCTGTGGCCAGGCGATTCGGGCCGGCCTCCCGGTCGAGAGCAAGGCACGGGCGAGAGCGGCGTGGCCTACGTCGACAACGCCACCTGCGCGGCGTGTCACCAGGCTGAGCATGACGCCTGGTCTGGGTCGCATCACGACCTCGCCATGCAGGAGGCCACGTCGGAGACGGTCCTTGGCGATTTCGATGATGCGACGTTCACGCATTTCGGGGTGTCGTCGCGGTTCTTCACGAAGGATGGTCGGTTCTTCGTGAACACAGAGGGCCCCGACGGTGAGCTCGCCAACTTCGCGCTCACGTACACCTTCGGGGTTGAGCCACTGCAGCAGTATCTTGCGCCGTTTCCGGGAGGTCGTCTGCAGAGCCTGACGATCGCGTGGGACACGGAACGAAATGAGTGGTTTCACCTCTATCCCGATGCACGGATTCCCTGGGACGATCCGTTGCACTGGACCGGCCGGTACCAGACCTGGAACGTCATGTGTGCGGAATGCCATTCGACGAACCTGCGGAAGAACTACGACCTTGAGACCGAGACGTATCGAACGGTGTGGGACGAAATCGATGTCGGTTGCCAAGCGTGTCACGGCCCCGGAGCCTCGCATGTCGCGTGGGCTCGATCGGGCGATGCCGACCCACCCACCACCGACACCGACGTTGGGCTGGTCGTGGACCTGGCGGTGAGCGCGCACGACGAGATCGAGTCGTGCGCCGGGTGTCACTCTCGGCGGCAGCGAATCAGTGACGTCGACCGACATGCAAGGCGGTTCCTCGATGACTTCCGGCCATTGACGCTGCAAGCCGGGCTCTACCACCCAGATGGGCAGATCCAAGACGAGGCCTATGTCTGGGGCTCGTTCACACAAAGCAAGATGTATGAGGCAGGCGTCAAGTGCTCGAACTGCCACGACCCGCACCAGTTGGATCTGTCGGTCGAGGGCAACGCCGTCTGCGTGCGATGTCACCGCGCGGCACCCGCAGCCAACGTCGAGTTCCCCACGCTCCAACGAAAGAGCTACGACACGCCCGAGCATCACTTCCATCCCGTGGGGTCAGATGGCTCGCAGTGCGTCGCCTGCCACATGCCGGCGCAGACATATATGCGTGTCGACCCGCGTCGTGACCACAGCTTCCGGATCCCGCGTCCCGACGTCTCCGTCGAGTTGGGCACGCCGAACGCGTGCACGATGTGTCATGAGGATCAGGACGATTCGTGGGCAGCAGCTCAGGTCGAGGTCTGGTGGGGGCAACCCGACACCCCGCACTTCGCCGCAGCCTTTGCCGCGGCGCGCGATGCCGACCGCGCGGCCGAAGCACCGCTGCTGGAGCTGGTCGCCGACTCGGCCCGGCCCGCCATCATCCGGGCGACGGCGCTGGAGCACCTCCGCCAATACGGCCCTCGGGCGCTCGAGGCGATTAGGTCGGCGACAACCGATGGCGACCCGCTCGTCAGAGCATCCGCAGCAGGGGGCCTTGAGCGCTTGCCGCCGCGCCGGCGAATCGCGGTGGTCACGCCGCTGCTCGACGATCCCGTTCGTGCAGTGCGCCTCGAAGCCGCGCGCGTGCTGGCGTCCGTCCCGATCGCCGATCTCGATTCTCGACAGGCTGGGCTTCTTGCGAGAGGGCTGTCAGAGTTCGTGGATGCGCAAATGGCGTCAGCCGACATGCCGGCGGCGCACCTGAACCTGGGGGTCCTTCGACTGCGTGCCGGTCAACTTGACGAGGCCGAGCGCGCGTATCAAGTCGCCCTTCATCTCGATCCCAGCTTCGTCCCGGTTCGGTTCAACCTGGCCAACCTCTACAACCAGCAGGGACGCAACGACGAGGCAGAGACGGTCCTTCGCGAAGGGATCGACCGGGCTTCTGAGGGGGACGAAGGCGAGCTACAGTACTCACTCGCGCTGCTGTTGGCTGAGGAGGATCGCCTAGAAGAAGCGGCAGCCAGCCTGCAACGGGCGGTCGAGCTGATTCCGCGTGCGCGCGTCCGCTACAACTACGGGTTGGTGCTGCATCGCCTTGGCCGTCTTGACGACGCCGAGGCAGCGCTGATCGAGGCAAACGAAGGCAATCCGCGCGATGCGGACGTGTTGCTCGCTCTGGCTCAACTCCTGATGGACCGCGGCGAGCTCACCCGAGCCCGCGAGTACGCACGCGCGCTCCTTCAGCTGAACCCCACAGCCCCAGGGCCGCAGCAGCTCCTCAACGAGATCCGGCTGCGCCAGGTTCGACAGCGGTAGGCCCCGGCACTTGGTTTTCGTGGCTCCGAAGAGTGGTCGAAAAGACCCACCGCCGGCACCAAAGCCAAAACCAATGCTGATGAGCGGAATGACCGTGTTCCCCTCAACGGTGATCGGTTCACCCACGACTGTGCGCGTGCTCAACAGGGATTCAGGTGTGCCTACGGACGAGGATCGTCGGGCACGCAGAGCTCAGCCGTGAACGCCATCCAGCTAATCGCCGACCCGGCGACTGTGGCCTCCGGTGGGCTTGCGGCGCCGCCCTCGATACGTAGTGCGCCAGGGTACGTCGTCAATCGGTCCAACGCCTGCGGCTCGGCGGCGACCTCTGCCTGCGAATGGTTACCAGGCCAGAGCAGTACGCCGATGGCGTCGCGCGCCGTATCGAAGTCCGCTGATTCAGCGACGAACGCGAACTCTCGCGGCGTCCACGACAGGGCCGCCGCCACCGTGATGCCATAGGCCGTGCTCACGTACCGGGGATTGGAGAATCGGTACGGTGGCGTGGCTACCATCAGGTAGTCAGCCTGCGGCTCGGCGGCTGGGCTGATCTGAATAGTCCAGCCGGGAGGGTTCTCGGGATGCGTCTCGGGAGCGAGGCGGAACATGAGGTCAGTCCCGAGCGCGGCTTCAAAGGCCTGACCTCGCTCCACGCGTCCGCTCACGACCGTCTCGCGACATGCCGGCGTTGGAGACGGCGCCTGCCCCGACGCCGTCAGACCGGCGGACACGATCGCCAGGCCGGACGCCAGTCGTCCGGCTTGGCCCATTAGAAGTCCGAGTTTGGCCGTCAAAACCTAGTCGCCCCCTGCTTCCTCCTTCGGTGGCAACGGTGAAACATAGCCAATCACCAGAATCAGCGCGCCAACGACGACGAACGACACGATTCGAGCGATCGTTCCGATGTCGGCGAGATCAACGGAGAACAGTTTGATCACCACCACTGCCAGGAGCGCGGCGCCAACCCACCAGAGTCGCCGAAGCGCAAGTCGTGTCGCGCCGAACATCATCACGAACGCCACCGCGGTCCAGGCGATCGACAACGACGTCTGTAGAACGGCCGAGGACCATAACGCGTCGGCGCGGAACGGCACGCCGCCCAGGAAGTGGGTTGCCCGTGCGACGGTACCGTTCAGCGTCGCAAACGCAAGGAACCCAAGCGTACCCCAGCGCTCGTTCGGCCCGAACCTGATCCGGCTCTTGGCACTCCACCAGAGAAGGGCTCCGAGAGACGCAACCTGCGCAAGCTCGATGGGGTTGAAGATCGGGACGTAGCTCAATGGATCTGGGTCGCCACGATGAATGTTGGCGAAGAGCACCCATCCGGCCGCAACGATCACTAGCGGGAGTTGGCCGACCCCAAGATACGCGTCGTCAAAACGCCCGACCGGCCAACCGACTCGGTGACCGAGCTTCGTGAGAGCGCAGACGACGGCCAGCGGCACCACGGCCCAGACAACGAACGGCCAGGTCGGACCACTGGGTACGGCCTGCTCGATGATCCACAAACCCTCCCAGCTCATGAAGAACACGCCGAGCCAGAGCGTCGCCGAGTGATACGCCAACGCCCAGCGTTTCCAATCCCCTTCGAGCCGCCGGAGAACCCAGTACTGCGTCAGAAAGACCGTGGGCCACGCAACCGCGCCCCAGTGTGCCAGCGGATGAGGCTCGCTGACGAGCCACGGCAGCGTGAGCACCAGCATCACCGGCAGCAGAAGGTACGGCGGATACGCGAGGTGGTTCCAAGCGAGACGGCGCCGGAGAAAGACAAGTGCCGCGACGCTGACCGCCACGAACCCGAGGGTCGCGCTGTGCTGGTCCGGCCACGACAAATGCCACGAGATCTCGGCGACACCGGCACCGAACCACCAGAGCGTGCCCCACCCGAGTGTTGCGGCCGCCAGCCAGGGATAGGCCGCGTTTCCGTCGCGATGTCGGTACAGGTACCGGCTTGAGAAGAGGGCCGCCGTGCTCAGCATGAGACCTGCCAGGTACACGATGTTGAGAATGGGGAGATCGCCCACGGTTCGCCCGCGCTCCTCCAAGAAGACGGTGCCCGCCAAGACCTGAAGGGCAAGACCCGACATGAGCGCGAGGGATCGGTTCTGGCGGACACCAACCCACACCAGGGCGGCTCCCTCGAGTGCCCAGGCGGCGGACGTCCATCGCCCATCGACGGCGAGCGGGATCATGAGCGTGCCGAAGACGACCGAGAGCGCGGTAAACGACTCGACCAACATCCGCATCGAGTGACGTTGACGCGCCCGGATCAGGATCGCCACGACCGCGTAGACGACCGAATATGCGAGTTAAGAAGTGTGCCGGGTGTGATGTATGGGGCGGCATGGCAAGAACAGGTCGGCCCAAAGCGAGATTGGAAGTCACCGCCGTGGAGCGAGGAGAACTTGAGCGGCTCGCCAGGCGCGCCAGAACGAATCGGCATGTGGCCTTGCGGGCGAAGATCGTCCTGAGGTGCGCGCATGGCGAATCGAACGCGGCGGTCGCGGCGAAACTGCGCTGTTCGAATGTGACGGTCGGCAAGTGGCGGCAGCGGGTTACGACAGGTCGCGTGGATGCGCTGTATGACGAGCCCAAGCCCGGAGCCCCCCGGACACTGTCCGATGCGGATGTCGAGTCGATCCTCGTCGCCACGTTGGAAAGTAAGCCGAAGGGGCGGACCCACTGGAGCACCCGCAAGATGGCGGAGCGCGCTGGCGTCAGTGCCTCCACCGTGGGCCGCATCTGGCGCACCTTCGGGTTGCAGCCGCATGTCGTGGAATCCTTCAAGATCTCCGACGACCCGCTGGTCCTCGAGAAGGTGCGGGACATTGTCGGCCTCTACCTGAATCCACCCGACCACGCCGGTGTCTTGTCATTCGACGAAAAGCCTCAGATTCAAGCCCTCGAGCGAGCGCAGCCGATCCTGCCGATGGACATGGGTCGGCCCGAACGCCAGACGCACAACTACATCCGCCATGGCACGGTGGACCTCTTCGCGGCGCTCAACGTCGCGACCGGCCAGGTCGTGGCGCAAACCAAGGGTCCTTCCGGGATCTCCGTGGGTCGCAAGGATCCCGGGTGACTCGTCAGGCCGCCTGCGGGGGCCCCCTGGTGGGTGGGGGCTTGCTCGGCGGCGGATTGCACTCGAGGTGTCCTGCTGATAGACCGCTCCGGCGGAGGAGCGAATGCAGGATACCAAGCTGTTCGAGACGATCTTGGGGATCCCTACCCCCTGGCACGTGGCGCGCGTCGAGCTGAAACCCGAGGACGAGCGGGTCGACGTGTGGCTAGAGCACGAGCCGACGCGCTGGCCCTGTCCCAACTGCGGCGAGACGGTGCCCGCCTTCGATCATGCGGCAGAGCGCACGTGGCGCCATCTCGACACGTGTCAGTGTCAGACGCACCTGCATGCCGAGATTCCGCGGGTGCAGTGTCCGACCCATGGCGTGAAGCAAGTGCGGGTGCCGTGGGCCGAGCCACGGAGCCGCTTCACGGGGTTGTTGGAACGGTTGATCATCGATCTGATCCTGCAGTGCAGTACGGTCAAAGGTGCGTGTGAGATCGCGGGCGTCAGCTGGGACGAGGCCTGGGGCGTGATGAGCCGCGCCGTCGCGCGGGGCCACGCGCGGAAAGAGGCGCGGCCGATCCGCTACATCGGCGTCGACGAGAAGGCGTTCCGCAAGGGCCATCGCTATCACACGATCGTGTGCGACCTCCAGCGGGCGACCGTCGAGTTTGTGGCCGAAGATCGCAAGACGGAGAGTCTGGCGGCGTACGATGCCCAGTTGACGGACGCCCAGCGGCGGGCACTGCACGCCGTCGCGATGGACATGTGGGAGGCGTACATCGGCGCCACGCGGGACGGCCTGCCCGCCGGCGACGAGAAGATCGTCTTCGATCGGTTCCACATCATGCGGGAGATGACGAAGGCCGTCGATACGGTCCGCAAACAGGAGCATCGCGCTTTTCTGCGGGCCGGCGAGGGTTCGCCGCTGACCGGCACCAAGTACCTGTGGCTGTTCAGCGACGAGCGGCGGCCGGCGCGGCATGCGGCCGCGTTCGCGACGCTCCAAGCGCTGAAGTTGAAAGTCGGGCGCGCGTGGGCGATCAAAGAAGCGTTGCGGGCCTTGTGGACCTACCGTCAGCATGCGGCCGTGAAGCAGGTGGCGAAGACGTTGAAGCGGCATCTCGCAGGGGTGCTCCGCTTTGTCCAGCATCCGATCACGAATGGCGTGGCTGAAGGTCTCAACAGCAAGATCATGAGCATCAAGCGAAAGGCCGGCGGCTTCCGCAACCCGTCACACTTCACGACGGCGATCTATTTTCACTGCGGAGGGCTCGACCTCTACCCACGCTAAACCCGGAAGGACCAAACCAAGAAGCAGCATCGGTCGAGGGATTTCGTGAGCTTTCTGCGCGAGATCGACGAGCGGGTGGACCCCACCCTCACCGTCCACGTGATCCTCGACAATCTCTCGGCGCATAAGTCCCCGCTGGTCACACGATGGGTGGCCCGCCACCCGCGCTTCCAGTTCCACTTTACGCCAACCTACTCCGCCTGGCTCAACCTCGTCGAGCGGTTCTTTGGCCTCCTCACCGAACACGCCCTCAAGCGCGGCTCACATTCCAGCACGCACGCGCTGCGCCACGCCATCTCCGCCTACGTGGACGCCCACAATGACGAGGGCAAGCCTTTCAAGTGGACGAAAACAGCCGACGAGATCCTCGCGAAGGTGAAGCGGTTCGGACAGCGCACCGTTCAAGTCCACGGTGGCCCCAGATGACCAACGACTTTTTGAAGAAATCAAAGATCAAGGGGACTAGGTCGTCAATCCGCTTGTCCACACGGCACCCGAGTTGCCAGGCCCGAATCTCCCGGCGCATGCGTTTGGCCGCGGCATTGCTGACCGCCGAACTGAAGTTGACGAAGTACTTGCCCCAGCGATTCTTCGACCGCCGGGCTCGAAACGTATAGCCCAGAAAGTCGAAGGTCTCGTGGAGCGCGTGCCCGCGTCGGTCGTCATCCCTGCAGTAGACCACCTTGGTCTTCTGCGGATGCAGCTCCAACCCGCACGTCGCGAACCGCTGCGCCAGCACACGCTGGAGCCGTCGGGCCTGCGCCTCGCTTACACAGTGGCAGAGGATGTCATCGGCGAAGCGTTCGAACGGAATGTCTGGATGGTGTTGTGCCATCCACCGATCAAACGCGTAGTGCAAGAAGAGATTCGCGAGCAATGGTGAAACCACTGACCCTTGCGGCGTCCCCTTCTCCCGAGGTGCCAAGGTGCCGTCGGCCATCTGGACGGGAGCCGTCAGCCACCGCTCGATGTACAACAGCACCCAGGCGCAGTCGGTGTGTGCCCTCACCGCCTTGAGTAACAGACCGTGCGGAATCGTGTCGAAGTAGGCGCGGATGTCGAGGTCGAGGACCCACGCCGAGCGCCAGCAGCGCTTGCGGGCGACGCCGACCGCATCCAACGCCGACTTCTTCGGTCGATAGCCGTAGGAGTCGGGATGGAAATGCTGCTCCAGCGCCGGCTCCAGGTACGCCTTGACCACCGCCTGCGCAATGCGATCCGCAACCGTTGGAATACCCAACGGGCGCGTCCCGCCATCTCGCTTGGCGATATCCACACGCTTGACTGGCGGCGGAACGTAGCTCCCCGACGACAACCGATTCCACAGCTTGTAGAGATTCCCTTTCAGGTGCTCCTCAAACTGTTCGACTGATTGCTCGTCGACGCCGGCTGCCCCCCGGTTGGCCTTCACCCGTTTGTACGCCTTCCATACCCAGCGCTTGGGAATACAGAACGGCTTCGCGTTATCCACCAGGTTCCTCCCGTCGCCGGTTGACCTGGCGATACCGCCGGACGGTGCCGCCCCTTCGCTCCAGCCCCATTACAGGACCTTCCTCACTACTACGAGCGACTCCGTCCCGGTGCCCCGCTTTGGTACTCGAGCTCTCGTGGGGCTGCCACTTGAGCGTCTCCCTTGACATCGGGGCGACCGGTTCCCACGTTCCACACACGAGCCTGCACTACGGTCACGCCGCCTTCGTGCCGGACGCCGCCGGGGCCGTAAGCAGGTCTCGCCCAGGCTTCTCCCGGAGGAACGACTACCCCCGGTTTTGACGTCGTCCCTACGCTTTCGACAAGTCATCGACGGTTCACTTGCGTTCGTCTCCGTAGCGCTTACCTGACAGGGTCGCGCCCTGCCTTTTCCTCGACGCTCACCACCCGGGCTCTTTACCCGCGCAGATCGAGGGGGTTTGAAGCCTGCACCTGCATGCCGGCTTCGAGGGGCCCACCCTCATCTCGTGTGCAGCAAGGCTGCAGTGAGTCAACCGGCTCTACATCCCGGTCTCCTCTCTGTGCCGTCGTGGCACACCATCGTCGGCGTAGCGCACGAACCGGTGGCCCCGTCGCTCGAGTTCGCGGTCGAGCTCGTCGAGCACGAAATTCGACAGCAGGGGGGACAGAGGACCACCCTGGGGAACGCCTTCATCTACTCGCGGTCCCACCAGCCCGTTCTCCATCACCCCCGCGTTCAAGAACGCGCGGATGAGTGTGAGCAGTCGCGTGTCGGCAACGCGCCGAGCCATGTGACCCATTAATCTGTCGTGGTTGACCCGGTCGAAGAATTTCTCCAAGTCAAGGTCCACGACGTAGCCGTAGCCGTCCGCGATGTATCGTTGCGCTTGGGCGATGGCGTGGTGGGCCGAGCGGCCGGGGCGAAACCCATAGCTGTGCTCGGAGAACGTCGGGTCCCAACGCCGTTGTAGGACCTGCTGTACCGCCTGCTGGACGAAGCGGTCGAGCGCGCAGGGAATGCCGAGCTTCCGGACACCCCCTCCGTCGCGCTTCGGGATTTCCACCCGCTTCACCGGCTTGGGCTGGTACGTCCCGCGCAGGAGTTGTTCCCGAGTGGCCGGCCAGTGTTCGCGCAGGTAGCCGGGGAGTTCATCGACGGTCATCCCGTCGATGCCCGGGCTGCCCTTGTTGGACCGGACGCGCCGTAGTGCCCGTTTCAGGTTCTCTCGCTCACACACCTCCTCCATCAGTCGCTCGGTGTTCGCTTGGCGTTCAATGGCGGACGCCGCCCTGGGCGATTCGGTCCCTCGCACGACGGCTCTCGGGGCTTCACCCCTTGCCTCCGTCGTCGAGACCAGCTCGTGCTGGCTTTGCTGCCGCGTGTCGCTCATGAGGTGCCCGTCTCTACTGGCCACTCCGTTATCCCCTCGCGGGGAGCCGTTCAGGCCTTCGGTGGTGTGAGACTTCCGGTTCTCCGGCTCGTTTCCTCCACCTACTATGCCGTCTGCTGACTCCTGCGCCGCGCTCGGGGTTCCTTTCGGTTCCCTCAGTCCCACCGTCGGGACAACGACGCAGGTCTCCCGGGGTAAGTCCGACCGCCTTCGGCGCACAACCGCCGGATCTACGCCCGTGACCCTTGACGGGGATGGACTTTGCGACCTTACGCTCGCTCGTCCGGTCACGCTCGCCTTCTATCCGGTTCTTGTGCATCGGCTCGCGCCTTTGCTCCACGCTTCCTTCAGACGCCGCCTCGCGGTGGCCGCCCTTGCGCTTCGCTAACCCTTCACCTCCGTCAGGCTGGGTAGAGGACTCGCACCTCCAAGCTGTCGGGCATGCCCGGCACGCATCAGCTACCGCCCCCTGAGGGGGCGGTATGAGGAAGGCCCCTCGAAGGGGCCTTCGATTAGCCAAGTTCCAGTTTCTCCTGTTTCTTCTCGTCTGCTTCCTGCTTCCGGATGTAATCGCGGATGACCTCTTCCGCCACACCGACGGTACTGACGCAGTACCCGCGTGCCCAAAAGTGGTAGCCCGTGAAGTTGCGCTGCCGCCCCAGATACTCCCGATGAATGCGGATCGCCGACTTCCCTTTCAAGAACCCCACCGTGTTCGCCACACTCAACTTCGGTGGAATACCCAACAAGACATCGACAGCGCGTGCCCTTCCACCAACTCCACGCCGTGCCGCTGACACAACTCCCGAACGATTCTCCCAACCCCACGTCGCATCTCGCCGAAGATCGCGCGTTTCCGATACTTCGGCACCCACACCACGTGATATCTGCAATACCATCGGACGTGGGATTGGCTCTGCCACTCTCGCATGACGGTCTCCTTTCTGAACTGGGGAGTTCATCTTTGGAGACCGTCTCATCTTCTTCGCCCGACCCCTACCACGGTCGAACCTCTGCGCGTCTCACCGCCAGAGGCGGTGGCTTACCAATTTGAGTTAGACACCGGCAATCGCCAATCGGCTGCGGCGGTGGGTACTTGGACAGGGCTTCGCCCCGAACCCCCGCGGGCGCTGCGCCGGCCCGCCTCTGACTGGGGATATCTTCGCCTCAGTTACACTTTCCACACACCATGACGAAACCAGCAGGGGAGATCTTCTCGTCCCGGTGGGCGCTCATCCTGGCCGGTCTGGGTATGGCCGTCGGGACCGGAAACCTCTGGCGCTTTCCGCGGATAGCGGCCCAAAACGGCGGCGCGGCGTTCTTGATTCCCTGGCTCATCTTTCTCGTCGTCTGGTCGTTGCCGATCATGATCGCGGAGTTTGGCATCGGTCGGGCGGCTCGCAGGGGGCCGGTCGGCGCGTTCACCACGCTCCTGGGGTCGCGTCACGCCTGGATGGGCGGCTTCATTGCGGTGACGACGATCATGATCATGTTCTACTACGCCGTCGTCACCGGGTGGGCGATGAAATACGGTCTGGCGGCGGCCACCGGACAGCTCGGTGGAGTGGACGCCGGCGCCTACTGGGCCACGTACAGCACATCGGTCTGGCAGCCCCTCCTGTTTCATGCCGTCGCGGTGGTGGCCGGCGCCGCGATCGTCGCACGGGGCGTGACGAGCGGAATCGAACGGGCGCACCGGGTCTTGATCCCGTTGCTGTTCGTGTTGCTCCTCGTCGCGGTGGCGCGCGCGGTGACGCTGCCGGGCGCGGGCCGCGGTCTGAGCTTCCTCTTCAGACCGGACCTGTCGGCGTTGGTCAGCTATCGCACCTGGCTCGAGGCGCTGACACAGTCGGCCTGGTCGACGGGTGCGGGCTGGGGGCTCATCCTCGCCTACGGCGTCTATGTTCGGCGTCGAGAAGACGTCGTGATCAACGCCGTGGCGATCGGCGTCGGCAACAACGTGGCCTCATTACTGGCTGGGATGGCGGTGTTGCCGACCGCGTTCGCGGTGTTGTCGGTTGGCGACGCGCTCGACGTGATGGCCTCCGGCAATCTCGGGCTGACGTTCATCTGGATTCCGCAGCTCTTTGCACAGGTCCCGGGCGGCGGGTTCGTGCTGCCGCTGTTTTTCGTGGCGCTATCCTGCGCCGCGTTGTCCTCCCTGATCGCCATGATCGAGCTGGCAACCCGGGTGCTGATGGACGGTGGAATGGCACGGGCCGTCGCCGTCCGACTCGTCGCCGTCGCCGCGGTCGTGTGTGGCATTCCCTCAGCCGTGAGCCTCGCCGTATTCGAGAACCAGGACTGGGTGTGGGGTCTGGGGTTGATGATCAGCGGGCTGTTCGTCGCGGTCGCCGTGATCCGATACGGTCCGGCCCGGTTTCGTCAGGAGTTGATCGAGCTGGAGCCGAGCCACGTACGGCTGGGGCGTCTGTACGACTGGACGATCACGTATCTGATCCCGGTGCAGTTCGCCGTCATGTTCGGCTGGTGGATGTATCAGGCGGTCGTCGTCTACGACCCTGAGGCCTGGTGGAATCCCATCCGGATGTACAGCGTCGGTACCTGCGTGCTGCAGTGGGGCGTCGTCCTGGTCGTGCTGCGACTTTTGAACGACAGGATCGCGGCAGCGAGCACGCGACCGGCGTGAGGCTGCGCCCCGGGGGTGTGCTACGCTGTCCCTGTGAGGGTCGTCGGTCCGGACGAACGGGCCGCGACGTTACCAAGAGGAGAGGTGAAGGTGTATCCAGAATTCTTTATCCAGCCGATGCGCGAGGAGTTGACCCGTCACGGCGTTCAGGAGCTTCGCACGGCTGACGACGTCGACACGGTCCTCGGCTCGAGTTCGGGAACCGTCATGGTCGTGGTCAACTCCGTGTGCGGCTGCGCGGCCGGGAAGGCGCGACCAGGTATCGCGATGGCGCTCCAGCACGGTGTGAAGCCCGATGTGGTAGCGACCGTTTTTGCGGGGGCCGACGTCGAGGCGACCGAACGGGCGCGTGGCTACTTCACGGGGTATCCGCCGTCATCGCCGGCGGTCGCCCTGCTGCGTGGCGGCAAGATCATCTATATGATGGAGCGTCACCAGATCGAGAATCAGGAGGCGCAGAGCATCGCCGCCGATCTGACGGCGGCATTCGACACGCACTGCGCGACCGAAGCCGTGAGCTGACTCAGCGGAGACCGGCATGAGCGTGAGGGCGGCGCATCCGGGCGCCGCCCTTCGTGTGTACACGTTCGCTGAGGCACGCGGCCCGCGGCGGCTATCGGGCAGGTGGCGGGAGCTCGGTGCGTTGGCGGTGGGGTGGCCGGGACAATTGGGAGCGGACGGCCCCTCTGGTATCGCCGCACGCTCTCACCCACGACGTCGGCCAGCATGTCGAGGAACCGCGGATGGTCGTTGACCGACGCGGCGCGGGACGCAGAAATAGACCTGCACCCCGGTGGCGATCGAGAAGGTGCGATGGGCCGCCAGTTCCAGGCCACGATCCCAGGTCAACGTGGCCATGAGCCCGTACTCGCCCACGAGGAGACGCAAGTGCCCTTCGCCGAGGGGGACGACGCGACTGAGACGGAAGTGTTGCAACTTTGAAAGTGGTGACGGAAGCCGTTTCGGTATCGAGGTCTCATGCCGCCACCTCGAACAGCCTGTTGATGAACTGAATCTGGCGCCACACATCCGAGCCGCTCACCCACCTCGCCTGCCCCTTCCGAATCATGTGCATTGCCTCGTAGCCTTGGATTGTCCGCCGCGCCGCGTGAAACTCGCGAAACCCCTGTTTGGCCTTTACCCGTCGTTTGATCGCTCGATGGTCCTGCTCCAGGATATTGTTCAAGTATTGGACCGGCCGATGGCGGCAGCGGCCGCGCAGGGTGCCGTCCTCTTTCACGGCTGGAATCGCCGCGCCGTAGAGGCGGGCCTGATCGGTGTTGATGACGCGGGGCTGCGGATGCGATGGATCGCTGAGCGCCTGGCGAAACAACCGTTTGGCCGCCGCAGCATCGCGGAGCGCTGACAGGAGGAAGTCGATGGTGGCGCCTGTGGAATCAATAGCCCGATACAAATAGCACCAGCGGCCCTTGACCCGCACATAGGTTTCATCAACACGCCAGGATTTGTTGGTTGGCTTGAGATGCCGGCGCAGCCTCTGCTCGAGTTCCGGCCCGTAGCGCTGCACCCAGCGCCAGACCGTCGTGTGGTCCGCTTGCAGGCCGCGTGCATCGAGGAGCTCTTCGACATCGCGGAGCGAGAGTGAGTACCGAAGATACCAGCGCACGGCGCAAAGAATCACCTCCGGAGCCGTCTGCCGCCACTTGAAGATCGCCGGTCGGATTGGCTGCTTCATGATCTTGTTAGGCTACCAGGCCCGCCGCTGGCCAAAGTTGCAACACATCGTTTTGGATCCTTACATGTACCGTCTGAGCGGAGGCTCCCAACGGACTCCGCTCAGACAGCCAGAGCACGGCGCGACACATTTCGTTCGCGCCGTTTCGGCCCCTGTGAATGATTCCGCCGGCCGGCGCGCGGATGGGTCAGCGCGCAGTTCGCCATCGCATCGGGCGTCAGCCCGCACGTGATCCCGGCACGTTGTCACGTACCCGTCAGGTATGCGAGGATGACCAGCGTGCTCCTTGGGGCTGCGGTGCCTCGTAGGAGCGAGAGCGCTCATGCAGCGGATCACGTCCGTCCGCGGACTGCGGCTGGTGCCCCTGGTGGCGGTGCTCGCCCTGGCTGCGCCGGCGGGCGCGCAAGCACCGTTCCACCCCGCGCTCGACGCCGAGGCCTTCCCCGTTCCTGACGCGCTCGTGCCCAGCGTCGCGTTCTGGCGCGACGTGTTCGCGCGCTACGAGTCCACGCAAACGGTTATCCACGACGACGAGCACCTCGACGTCGTCTTCGCTGTGGTCGATGTCGACGATCTGGTGCGTAGCGGCGCTGCGGCCATTGTGATCGAGCGCGCGCAGCGCGACCGCATCCGGAACGAGATCCGCCGGTACCAGCAGGTGCTGCACCACCTGGGCGGTGACCGCGGAGCCGAGACTAGCGACGAGGATCTCGCGCATGTGCGCCGGCTGTACGCCGGGTCCGCCCGGGGCGCCGCCGACTTCCGCGCTGCGGCGGACCGCGTGCGGGGCCAAACGGGCCTCAGGGACCGCTTCCGCGAGGCCATCGAAATCTCCGGTCTGTTCATGCCCGGCATCGAACGGATCCTCGGCGAGCACGGGGTGCCGGCCATCGTCAAGTGCCTGCCGTTTGTCGAGTCGATGTACAACTACCGGGCACGGTCGCGTGTGGGCGCCTCCGGCGTCTGGCAGATAATGCCCGGCACGGCGCGACAGTACGTGCAGATGGACTCGGCCGTGGACGCGCGGTCCGACGTCTGGCTTGCCGCTGAGGGAGCGGCCCGGTTGCTGGCCGACAACTACCGGCGGGTCGTCAGTTGGCCGCTCGCCTTGACCGGCTACAACCACGGCATCGCGGGCATGGAGCGTGCGGTCCGGCAGGTGGGTAGCTCCAGCATCGACGCCATCATCGAGGGCTACCGGGCGCGCACCTTCGGGTTTGCGTCGCGCAACTTCTACGTGGAGTTCATCGCCGCCGTCACCGTGTTCGCCGACCGCGCCGAGCTGTTTCCCGGCGTGGAACCGCTCCCACCGCTCGAGTTCGATGCCGTCACACCGGGCCGGTTCGTCTCGCTGCTTGACCTAGCCAGTCTCACCGGCACCGACGTGGATGCCCTGGTGACGCTCAACCCGGCGCTCCACGACGATGTCGGGCGCGGCACGCTGCTGGTGCCGGCCGAGTACCCCCTGCGGGTGCCACGCGGGCGGCGCGCGGACTTCGCGCGCGCACTCGCCACCCTGCCTGAGTCGCGCAAGCGCGACCGGCAGATCACCGCCACGTACCGCGTGGTGCGGGGTGACACGCTGGGTGCCATCGCGCGCCGCTTTGGCACCGCGACGGCAGCGCTCCAGCGGGCCAACCACCTGCCGCGCGCGGACCGGATCTACATCAACCAGGTGCTGGAGATCCCCACCGGCGGCGGTACCTGGTCGCCGCTGGTCTGGTCGCCGGGCTCGGTCGTGACCAGCAACGCCCGCGTGCACATCGTGCAGCGCGGCGAGACGCTCACCCAGATTGCCGCGCGGTACGGCCGGTCGGTCCAGGCCCTGGTGGCCGCCAACGACCTCCGGTCGCCGAACCGGCTCCAGATCGGGGCGCGGTTGTCGATTCCTGGACCGGCCGTCGAGTAGGCTGCGGGGTATTGTCAAGTTGAGGCTAACGGCCGTTTCTGATCAGCATGGCGGGTTCGAGCCCAGTATCTTGGGGGTCGCTCGACGAGCTTTTCGTCAACTTGACTGTGAGCACGATCCCCCCTGCCTGACGGGGTCGCTCCATGACACCGGTGGGTGCCGGTGGTGGTGGCCTGACCCTCAACTTGACTGACCTACGGTCCTTGCTACTGATCTGTCGGTCATCGTCCGCCGGCGAATCGTATGGCTGCTAGCTGACCGGATGGGCCGTGACCCAATAGGGGCCTGCTGCACCCACGGCCCGTCACAGTCCTGTCCGCCCACCCGGGCCAGCTCGGGCCGCAACCCGAGGAGGCCACCCCGTGACCAACCGCATGCCCACGCCGCCTGAAGCGCGGACGGTGATCGTCGGCGTTGATACGCATACGCATGTCCACGTCGCCGTGGCAATCGACAGCTGGGGGATCCGTCTACGCGATCAAGCGTTCGTCGCTGACTCGGGCGGCTACCAGGCGCTGATCACGTGGGCCGAGACCCACGGGCGGATTGAAGCGTTCGGCATCGAAGGCACCGGCAGCTATGGCGCCGGCCTGGCACGCCGGTGCGTCGCGCGGGGCATCGGGTCGTAGAAGTGAATCGGGGCGACCGGCGCACGCGACGCGCCGCCGGCAAGTCCGACACCATCGATGCGGAGGTCGCCGCGCGGTCCGTACTGGCGGGTCAGTCGACAGCCATTCCCAAGACTGCGGACGGCGCCGTCGAGATGATGCGCCAGCTGAAGATCACGCGGGATACCGCGGTGAAGGCGCGCACCACGGCGATGAACACGCTGAAGCAGATCGTCGTGAATGCGCCACCCCACCTGCGAGAAGCCCTCCACGCCCTCACCGATCACGGCCTGCTCACGCGCTGCGCCGGACTCCGACCGGGCCCCCTCGACACGCCCACCGAGGCGGCCGCCGCCGCGGTCTGGAACGCCAGTACTCCGGCGACGAACGCGACGATGGTCAGGCTGGAGACGACGAAGACCGGATTGTGGGCGTCAAGGCCGAGGAACTGGACGTTGTCCTGACCCAGTTTGTAGTCGATCTTCGAGATCTCAGCACAGGGTTCCATCAGCGGCGCTCGATGAGATTCCGCGTCACCGTCCGCGGCCGCCCGGTCATAGATATTTCGCGTATCGCTTGCCGCGCGGCGGAGGACGTCCTGGACGATTTTCCGTCAGCCTCCGAACCGATAGGTCAGCGCCGCCTTGATCCGGCGGCCCTTCGGGTCGTGCGTGAAGCCGTCGTACGATTGCTCGATGTTGGCCCAGGGTGGGATCCGGCCGGTCAGATTCAACGCATAGAGTGTGAGATTGATGCCGCTGTCTGGGAAGCGCCACAGGAAACTCGTATCCCACGTGAGAAATGGGTCGATGACGGGGGCGGTGGTGGTGCTGCCCGGGTCCTCGTAGGCGGAGATGTAGCTCACATAGTTCGCGAGGGTGTACGTGTTCCAGGTGTACGAAGCCGACCACCGGCTCTTCCAGCGAGGCAGCGGCACCGCGATCGGGTGGGCGAAGTTCAGGTAGCCGGCGGTGTTCCGCCTGGTGTAGAGCGTCAGGTCCGTGCCCTCCAGCATCAGAGCCTTCGTCTCGTACTCCACCGTGTAGGTGGCATCCCAACTGGCCGAGAGCTGGCCCGGTCCCGCGTCGACCCTGGCGGCGAGGTGCGTGTCGATCCCGGAGGTCGTGAGCCCCGGCCAGTTCACGAGGTCGAGCTGGACCCGTTCGAGGTTCGCGGCGGCGCATCGGCTGGCAGGCAGCAGATCCGAGGCCTTGCCTTCCGGACAGACGATGAATGGTGACAGGGCATCCCGGGTCGCCGGATCGTCGCTGTTGTAGAGGCTGGTAACCGCGTCGTAGGGCATCGAGCCGATCACGTGCTCGAAGTCATAGCTCCAGTAATCGACCGTCGCTTCGACGCCTCCCTCCAGGAACAGCACCGCGCCGACGTTGTAGGTAAACGCCTGCTCGGGGAGGAGGTCCGGGCGCCCGAACCGGTCGACCGCCTGGTAGGCGCCCGTCTCCGGGATCCACTCAAGGGTTGTCAGCGGGCTGGGGTTCAGGTCGTCGAGCGACGGTGTCCGGAACGTAGTCTGCACAGAGCCACGCAGCGCCAAGGAGTAATGCAGGTTTTCAGCGACCTGCAGGCGCCCACCGACTTTCGGATCGAAGCTACTCACATGGCGGCCGGCGACATTGTAGAACTCGTAGTTCGCGGCGAGCTGGGTATCTAACCGGGGGCCGACGCGCAGGGCGACCTCGCCGAAGACCCGCTGCACCTGCTGGTCCGCCTGATAGGGGCGGTGGACGTTGGTGAAGAGGTAGGGACCGAACCGGTCGCCAGCCGCGCAGCCCGTGTCGCCCGCCACCGGGCACGGATTCCTGGTCACGTCGCCGGGGTCGTTCGGGTCACCATCGGCGCGCATCCCGCGGTACTGGTACCCGACGGCGAAGTCAGCCACGTTCTCGACGAGGCTGCCGCTCAGCGTGGCGTCCGCCACGAACAGGTCGGTCGTGCTGACCAGGTTCACTTCATCGTTGAGCCACAGCCGCAACGCCTCGGGGTTCGCCAGCCCGGCGACGTAGTCAGGGTTTGGCGTGTTCTCGAACGGCGACCTCGGTTGATCGGAGTACTGGATGGCGTTGCTGAACGGGTTGTAGTACAGGCAGGGGCCCTGCCCCGCCACCGCGCCGTCGAGTGCTCCGAGCGCCATCCCGGCGGGAGAACTCCGGTCCGCCGTCACGCCGACGCCGCAGTCCGGTCCGCCGAAGCCGCGGAAGGCGCGGAAGATCCGATCGGTGTACACCGCCGGCAGGTTCAGATTACCCTGGGCCCGGGCGTAGGTGAGGCCGACGTCCCAATGAGCGTTCCGGCCCCCGGCCAGGAAGTCGCCGTCGACCGACCCCGCGATCCGCTGGGTGCGGGACTGCCGGCTCAGCCGGCGCCCAGGACCCGAGTTCCCGAACGGGCGGCCGTTGAAGTACCAGTGGTCGCGGCCCGCGCAGGCGCCCATCGGGTCGCCACGACTGTCGCCTGCGTACGTCGCGCAGTGTGCCTGCCGGCCCGGGTGGTCGGGCGCCACCTCCATGATGGTGGTACTCGTCAGCGGGAAGGGGGGGTAGGACGGCGTCGTGTACCAGTTCGGAATCGTCGCGTCGGCCCAGAGACCCTCGATGTGATAGTTGGTCCGGGCGTTCAGCGGGCCGTTGAGCTCACCGAAGGCGCGGGTCTGTTGCTGCTCGTCGATCAGGTTGTCGTACGGCGCGTAACGAAACCGGCAGGTCCAGCCCTCGTCCTGGCCGCCGAAATCCGTACACCGGGGGTCGAAGACATCGGCCGTCCACGGCGTGGGGGCCCCGACGGCAAACGTGCCGGGGTTCCCGATGCTGGACCACCCCGCGCGGCTGTCCGCGCCGTACATGCTCAGCCGATCGAGGGTCCAGGGGCGATCCACCATTTGCAGCTCCTGGCGACCGACCCGTTCTGCGGAAAACACCGCGCTGGAAGCGCCGATCCGTCCACCCCAGATCCCGGCGACGGTCGTATCGCCCGCGCTGTCGAAGTAGTCGTGCGACACGTTGAGCTCGAACCCCCGGAAATCGCTGCGCGTCACAAAGTTAGCGACGCCACCGACCGCGTCGGAGCCGTAGGTCGCCGCGGCACCCTCCTTCAGCACCTCGAGCCTGCCGACCGCGATCGCCGGAATCGTGTTCACGTCGACGAAACGGCCGCCGATGAGACGCGCGGGGACCGGCACGTGGCGGCGGCCGTTGAGCAGCACCAGGGTCCGTGAGGCGCCGAGGCCACGCAGGTTGACGTTCGCCACGTTCTCGGTGAGCGTCGCCGGCTGGTTCGAGTTGTACCAACTATTCCGCTCGCCGATCACGCCGTGGCTGACACTCAGGTTCTTGAAGAGATCGACGAGTTGCGTCGACCCTTGCTGAACCATCGTCTCCCGGCTGACCACCGCGACCGCGTGGGGCATGTTGATGGCCGGCGCATCGATGGCGGTGCCCGTCACCGCCACGGTCACGGCTTCGAACAGGCCGCCGACCCGCAGGCTGACGTCGACCGTCGCCGTAGACACGCTGGCCAGATCGACGGCGCGCGCCAACTGCTCGAAGCCGGGCAGCGTAAACGTGAGCGTGTACGCGCCCGGCGGCAGCGCCGCGAACGCGTACTGCCCGGTCCCATCGGTCACAATCACAAGGGGGCCGCCGGCAAGCACGGGGGCCGCCGCGGTAATGGTCACGCCGGGCAGGACGCCGCCGGTGGCGTCGGTGACCGTGCCCGTAATGCGGCCGTCCTGCGCGACGGTGTCGGACGGCGCCGCCAGCAGGCACGCTACGATCAGTGCGATCTTCATCATCTCTTCCGCCTCAAAGGTCCACAAGGGCCTGACGTCAAACAGTCGGACGAACTCTTCCAGGTCACGATCCTACCGAACACAAGGCTCGCTACGTCGATCGCCCGGCCGGGAACGCGCGATTCAGGCCGGATTCAAACGGTCGTCGCAACACGCCCTCCTTGGTGTGAGAGTAGTAGTCCGGGATTTCCATTTTGCCTGCCCCGGATGGCACCTTTTATACACCCGAGAGCCGTCGAACCCACGAAACTTTCTTCGTCGCACAATCGTCCAGCTCCGGAGGCCGTCACCTCAGCCCCCGCTGACGTGCAACCGACTGGAGCCCCTACTTTCAGGGCATTCCTCAGACACCGCTCCACACTCATGCTCTTCTTCGCCAAGCGGATTCGTTGCACTTGCCGCGCGTCAGCCTGCCGGGACCGGTAGCGCCCAGATCCTCCGCAGCATGTCGCCGAACAGCCGCCGGTTCAGATGCCCTTCTGCCAGCAGGAGCCAGTAGTACCGCGCATGCTTCACCAGCCGGCCCCCGGTTTTCACCAGCCGCTGCTGCAGACTCGTGAGCGACCAGCGCTTGATCCGCGGCGGCAGGACCAGTCTGCGCCACAAGTTGCCCAGGTTGTAGGCCAGGACGCTCAGTTGCAGGCGCACTTCGTTCGCCCGGAACCGATGGCACGACAACCGCGTCCAGTGGGTCGCCTGCTTGCCTTCTTTGATCCATTGCTCCGCCGTGCCGCGCTTGTTGTAGAACCGGACGACCGAGCGGCTCGGTCGGGCCATGTTGGTCACGATGAAGCCGACGCGAGGGAATAACTCACCCCGGTGGTGCTCCACCTTGGCGACAATCCGTCTGGGCGTGGTCCAGCTCTTCGCCTGATAGCGGAAACTCTTGTAGCGCACCAAGGGCTTGCAGCTCGGCCGCCCCGGCGGACGAAAGAGGATGTCTTCGATTGCCAGCTCCAAGCTCTTGTTCGCCGGCATGCGGATGGCATAGTCCACGTCGCGTCTCTCGAGCGTCTCGTCGATCTCCGGCTTGGCGAACGCCGCGTCCGCGCGGAACGCCACGCGCTTACCCTCCGCCTGCTGCCGTTCAATTTCCGGCACGAGCAGGTCGTCCCAGTCGTCGGCGCTATGCACGTTGCCGGGCCGCAGCGTGGCGGCGACGCAGTCGCCGTGCTCACTGAACAGAAACAGCGGGTGGTAGCAGACGGACTCGAAGTGCCCGTTATAGGCGCTCCCTTCCTGCGCCCCATGCACCGGGCTCTCGCTCGAATCCATGTCGAGCACGATCCGGTCGGCGCGCGTCGGTCTCTCGGCCTGTGCGAGCACCTCCCGGTTCACGGCCATTAGCCCGACGAGATTCCCCTCTCGGGTCAGCAGGTCGGTCTCGAACCAATGCAGGGTCGATGTCAGCGCCGCACCCCGGTCCCAGAGCTTTGGCGACCCGATGAGACGGAATGTCGGGTCCGCCGACACACGCACTGCGTCGTTGAGGTCTTCGTAGCCCGCGAGCGAGGTATAACCGAAAGTTGGGTATGAGGCTGTGAACAGGCGGCGTACCCTGGGTGTTGCTGAGGCACCCAGTTCACCCCAAGGGGCAAGGAGGTACGCCACCATGACGAAGCCTAGCGAAAAGTTGGTCGAGTTCCCACAGGCATCGGCCCGCGACGTGTTGACCGATGTGCTGCGCACCGGGGCGCAGCGAATGCTGGCCACGGCGATCGAGGCGGAGGTTGACGAGTATCTGGATGCTCGGGCGACCACCGTGGACGCCGCCGGGCAACGGGGTGTGGTCCGCAACGGCCGCTTGCCCGAGCGGACGATACAGACCCCAGTCGGGGACGTCCAGGTGCAGCAACCGCGGGTCCGGGACCGCCGGCCCGCCGACGAGCGCGAGACGTTCCGGTCGGCGGTCCTGCCGCCCTATCTGCGGAAGACCCCCAGCTTGGAGGCCCTGTATCCCTGGCTTTATCTCAAGGGCATCAGCACCGGCGGCTTCGGCGAGGCGCTCCAGGCGTTGTTGGGGCCCGAGGCGCGCGGGTTATCGGCGACGACCATCACGCGGCTGAAGGCAGTGTGGGCGCACGAGTACCAGGACTGGTCGAAGCGGTCGTTGGCGTACACGCGCTACGCCTACGTCTGGGCCGACGGCGTGTACTTCAACGTCCGGCTCGAGGACACGGACAACAAACGGCAATGCATTCTGGTGCTGATGGGCGCCACCCGAGACGGGACGAAGGAGCTCATCGCGATCACCGATGGCTACCGGGAGAGCGAACAGTCATGGCGCGAGTTGCTGCTCGATGTCCGTGCCCGCGGACTCACGATCGATCCCGAGCTCGCCATCGGCGACGGGGGCCTCGGCTTCTGGGGCGCCGTGCGGAAAGTGTTTCCGAACACCCGTGAGCAGCGGTGTTGGGTCCACAAGACGGCGAACGTGCTCAACAAGCTCCCCAAGGGTGTGCAACCCAAGGCGACAGCCATGCTTCACGACAGCTGGATGGCCGAGACGCAGGCGGCGGCCGACCAAGCCTTCGCCCTCTTTGTGGCGACGTTTGCCGCAAAGTTCCCAGCCGCGACGACCTGCCTGGTGAAGGACCGGGATGTTCTCCTGACCTTCTACGCCTTTCCGGCCGAACACTGGATGCACATCCGTACCACGAACCCGGTCGAGTCCACGTTCGCGACCGTCCGGCTCCGCACGAGGAAGACCAAGGGCGCGGGCAGCCGACTGGCCTGCTTGACGATGGTGTTCAAGCTGGCGATGGCCGCGCAGAAACAATGGAGAGCGCTGAACGGGTCTCAGCTAATCGCCGAGGTCATCGACGGGGTGCCCTTCGTCGACGGCGTGAGACAGAAAGCCGCCTGACGCCTTATACACAACATTTGCCTATATCTCCCCGCGAGCCGGCTGTAGACCGATTGCCGCAGGAGATCCGCCAGACTGAACTGGGTGTTCAACCCATGTCGGGAATCGCTCAGGTGCTCGGAGATGAGTGTCTCCAGCCCCAGGCGTTCATCCAACTCGCGCACTAGAATGAGGCTGGCGTCGGAGGTGACGCGCGATCCCTGAAACGCGACTTTCAAGAAGCCGTTGAACGCGAACTGAAATGGCTCGTGTTGTAATTCACCCACCGGGTGTCACCCTCCGCAGTGAGATTCCTTACGTCGGAGCCCCAGAAATCAAGGCGCGGCGACTGGTCCTGGCGGTACGGTACCACAGCGAAATCGGAAATCCGGGGTAGTTCGTTGAAGACTTCGGAGGGGGTCCTCCAACTGAGCGTCTTCCGCGGTCGGCGGTTGAGTGTGGCCGCGACAGCAGCGATGTCGCGAGCGCTGTGCCTACTGAGGTCAGTACCTTTGGGGAAGTACTGACGCAGCAGACCGTTGGTGTTTTCGTTCGTAGCCCGCTGCCACGGACTACGGGGGTCGCAGAAGAAGACGTGCAGCCCGCTGTCGATACGCAGTTGGGCGTGCTGGGCCATCTCGGCGCCTTGGTCCCAGGTCAGTGACCGACGCAGCTGATCGGGGATCGCTGCAATCGTTGAAGTGATCGCATCCCGTACAGCTTCGGCACCATGCCCCGCAAGAGCCGGACCGTTCTTGACCCGGAGTCGGCCATGTTCGGCCTGGCGGGGCAGGTGGACAACCGTAATGCGTCGTGCCAGAAATGCCTCCGCTTCCGCCACTCGCGCAGCCGGGTGAAATAGTTTTGACCTGCCCCCCTTAAACCGGTCCAGATCCAGGGTTAGGATCATCCGGAAACATCCACCGCGGCCGGTCCTTGGACTCCCATCAGAAGCGCAGGCGCAGCCCGCCGCCTATGTGCAGGCCGCCAGTCTCCACCGCCAGCGCGCCGTCACCGTCAGGCCGCGCCAGATCGACCATGGAGCGGCTGAACCGGACGAGCACCCCGACGCCCACGGTCGGGGTGAGGTAGGTGGCCAGATCGACGCCAGCGTTGAAACCCACCGCTGTCGCTGACCGTTGCACGGTCGGCGCCCTCGAGAATGTCGCCGTGTCGTAGGGATAGGTCTCCTCGAACAGGATGTCGGAGACCAGCGCCTGCTTAACGTCGAAGATCGTCGGGCCGCCGAACAGCGTGACATCGAGGCGCGTCCCCGCCGTCGCCCCGACCCGCAGTTGGACATGGACCGCTGTCTCCTGTCTGGTGACGTCGGCCGATCCGTCGACGGCGCGGAACTGCTCGAGATGGAACGGATGCGGCAGCCCCGCCGCGACCCCGGCGGCGCCGGTGGTCTGGAACCGGGACACGCCGACGCCGAGGCCGACCTGCCGCCAGAGGCGCACGCTCACCCCGAGGTCGATGAGCGCCCCGGCGTCGACACCGTAGTCGGCCCGCAGGTCGCCGTCCTCCCGGTGGAGCGTGAGCGTCGCGCGGGTCGTGAACTCGGTCGCCGTCGCCTGGGTGCCGGCATTGACCGTCACGCCCACGCGCGGCTGCGCCAAGCCGACCGTGGGCACCGCCGCCACGATGACCGCGACGGCCGCCTCGACCGCGATGCGATGCCGCACGCGCGGGCCGCCGGTGCGCCGTGTCTGCATGGCCACCTTGCTCTGCGTCAGGCGGCGCTGAGGAGCCCGACCGCCACCATGGCCTGGGCGATCGCTTGCGCCGCGTCGCTGGTCACCCCGAACAGATCGACCGCCGCCTGATAGACGGCCCGGGCGGCCACGGGCATCGACGGCGCGTTGGGCATCAGGACCGTCATGCCACGGAAGAAGGCTTGCTCGATCTGGGCGCGGTTCGCCCCACCCACGCCTTGCACGCCGAGGCCGGACGTCGCGTTGGTGCCGCCCTCAACCGCCAGGTAGAACGCGTGCCCCAGAATGGTCGTGTTGATATGCACGCCGCCATCATCGGCGGAGCGCATCAAGAACGCGTCGCGGCCCACGAGCACGACGGGTAATGCTTCAGTATGAAATTGAGGGGACGCTACAATGCTAGACATGGAAACACTACATCGCATCGAAGCGACAGACATCACGGCGGTTGACATCGAATGTAACAACTGCGGAGCGACAACAACCTTACCGCTTCCGTTCGACGGGCAACGTCTACCATCCATTCGACGGGTGAAATGTGGCGTATGTGAAACGGCGTGGTTCGACCTCACTGGTACAGCGAGAGACACGTCACCCCAGGAAGTCGAGGAGGTAAGGGTGCTGACATCGCTTCACGGCGAGCGTGAGAGCCCCCCGCCGGTCGTTATGAAGCTGCGGACGGCAGCAGTTTAGAGACTGGGAGTAGGCCCATCGCCAGCGCTTTCAAGGATGGCAGCTTCTTCGGCTAGGCGTTCCGCTTCGGACAGGTCTTCCAGTCCCTTCAGGGCAGCTTGGCTGTTGTCGCCTGCAAGGAACTGAATGAGCGTTTGAACGCGGTGAGTAATGTCTACGAGTTGATTGACAACGATTGCAGCCTTCGGGTCAGTCATGTTGGTATCCTCCGGGACACTGGTAGGAAACGTCTAGCAGGCTGACTCTATCACAACCTGCGCCAGTTTGAAAAGGGATCGCCACCAAGATCGCGGTAACCCGAGCTTTCCCGACTAGAGGGGTGAGCAGACAGGAAACACTCAACCTCTCTGCCGGGTCCACCGGGTTACCGCGACCCCTATCGTAGCACGCCGACCATTTGACCGACCGTGCTACACTGCAATCGCTAGACGTTTCAGTCGTCCCGTTGGTTCTTTCGTCGGGTCGCCTGCTGAATACAACACATCTACCCAGGTGAAATAGGCAGGACCAACCCCCATCAACGGGACTGGCGTCTAGCAACCGCCCCGGCGACCATTTTCGGTCGTTGGGAAAACATCGAAAGGTTCCTAGACGTTATGCGAATGCTTGCCTGGTTGTTGGTGGCACTGCTGACGGTTGCCTGCGGGGATGATTCACCAACGAGACCAACGCCGGTTACGATAACAGCACCGACAACAACACCGACACCGACACCAGCGCCGGACCCAACGCCAGATCCAACCCGGCCTGTTGACGGACGGTTTATTGACACTTTCTGGCAGGAAATGATCTTCAACCGCTACGACTTGCCAGGGAACGACTATGTAGTCTATGTGTTGGAGACGACAAGCCCGAACTTTTACATCCGATTGGGCGACGAGAATGGTCGGCAGGTTGTGCCTGATTACGACGAGACGTACATGCGAAACACCATCCCGTACGCCACCGAATCCCTGACAGGGAGACGCTACCGGGGACGGCTTGAGAGCGGGCTGAGCGACCCTGGCGAGCGTCCCGGATGGATTGTCGTCAAGATCGCAACCGGGGAAGAAGAACCGGAGGTAGATGGCTATTGCGCGGCGACACTCGTTGGCACATTACCCGGTGAAATCATCATCAACCGGAACTGCACGGGTGAGGAGTTTCCGGGGATCTTCCTCCATGAGCTTGGTCACGCGATGGGGTTCTATCATGTGAGCGATCGGAACACCGTCATGGCATCGAGCGTGTTCGACAACAGGGTGACGTATACAGGCAAGGAAAAGTATCACGCACGGCTGGCCTACGAGGTAGGACGTTACGCGACCTACTGCGGCTGGCCCTACAGTGCGGCGTGCTTTACAAGGAGCGCGACAAGGGTAGGAAGTGGACAGCAGCGACGATACGTGAAGGACTGACGAAAGGAGTCAAACCATGCAAAAAGGACCACAAGGACAACGACGACCATCGAGCCCGACAAGCTGCGCGATTCAGGTCATGAAGATCGCCACCGGACAGCTTGACGAGACGGCAAAGCGGCCAGCGAAGGAGAAGAAACCGGTTTCAAACTGATGCAAACATTGACAAATAGCCCCTTTTAGGGTATTATGTCTGCATGAATCAACTGACAACCGACAAGCGAGCGCAGATTCTCAATTTGCTACTCGAAGACGTGTCCATGCGGGCAGTCTCGCGTATCACAGGTGTTTCATTCAACACCGTTGCCAAGCTCCTGACCGATGCAGGCAACGCATGTTTGGAATACCACGACTCAACAGTTCAGAGAGTGCATTCGAGACTTGTACAGGTCGATGAAGTCTGGAGCTTTTGCTATGCCAAGCGGAAGAATGTCCCGACCGCTACATCTGCCCCAAACGGAGCAGGCGACGTGTGGACGTGGACAGCCATTGACGCCGATTCTAAGTTGCTTGTGGCGTATCTGGTAGGGCTGAGAAGTGTCGATGATGCCTGCACATTCATGCTTGACTTGCGGTCACGGCTCGCATCGTGGACGCGGCTTGAATCGGACAAGCTCGCAGCATATCCGATTGCAGTCGGTCATGCGTTCGGTAATGAGGTTGACTATCACCAAACGGCAGCGAATAGCTATGTGGAGCGTCAAAACCTCACGATGAGAATGCACATGCGGAGGTTCACGAGAAAGACAAACGGGTTTTCGAAGCGGATTGAGCAGCACATCGCAATGACCGCGCTGTATGCGGTGTATTACAACTTCTGCCGGGTTCATGGGACGATCAAGACGACACCCGCAGTGGCAGCACGGATTGCAGACCGACCGCATGATATCGGTTGGATTGTCAGTTTGGTCGAAGCGCGAACGCCGAAACAGGGTCCGAGAGGGCCTTATAAGAAACGGAAGGAAGTTGGGGGATAGACAAAAGGCCGGACATTCCTGAGAACGCCCGACCCTATGCCTTACTTAGCTCCAGGTTGACAGGGCTTTCACCCTACGCCCTCTGGATGCAAGTGCCCGCTAGATAGAGACCATAGCATAACCGCCGTTGAAAGTCAAGAGTGCGCCCGGCAGGACTTGAACCTGCAACCTAGTGCTTAGCGGGCACTTGCTCTGTCCATTGAGCTACGGGCGCGTGAGGGTACATGATAACACTACTGATGACAACGAACAATGAAAGGGCGAAGATGATGTCAGACTCACGGACAGCGGTCGTACTTGCGACCATGAACCTTGTATTTACAGCTTTCATCTTGGGACTTGTGTGGTAGTAGATGGGAATTCAAACTGATGCATTACCTAATAAAACGTGTTGCATCAGATTGAGCCACCTCGGCCAGGACGTTGCTGAGCTCTGGGTCGACGCGTTCTTCGAGTTCGTGTTCATGCCGGAGCGGGACGAGGAGAGCTGACGCGATGTCTACCGACGGAACACCGAACCGGGACACCGAACGTGCGTCAACCGAGGGGCCGGACGCGGCGAAGCACATCTGTGTCTACCTGGGCGGCAACCTTGGACGGGCGCAGCGGTATATCGACGAGGCCATGACGCTGGGCCGCCTGATGGCGGCCGATACAATCGGACTGGTCTACGGCGGCGCCCGCGTCGGACTGATGGGCGTCCTGGCCAACGCCGTCCTGGAGAACGGCGGTTTCGTCACCGGTGTCGTCCCGCGGCAGCTCGCATATCAGGATCTCGCCCACGAGGGCCTGAGCCGCCTGCACGTGGTCGACACGATGCATGAACGGAAGCACAAGATGCAGTCGCTGGCCCACGCCTGTCTCGCCCTTCCCGGTGGCTTCGGGACGATAGAGGAGATCTTCGAAGCGCTGACGTGGGCGCAACAGCCGCTCGAGTTGCATGAAAAACCGTGCGTCTTCCTAAACATTGACGGCTACTACGATTACCTGTTCAAGTTCCTAGACCATGCGGCCGATCGGGGGCTGCTGAAGCAGCAGAACCGGGTGCTCGCCCGACAGGCGCCGACCGCCGAATCGGCGTTGCGGACGATCCAGACGGTCTGGGCCGACGATGAGGCGGCCCTGCGCAAGGTGCTGCGGGCGTACCAGCCATGACCGCGTTGACTGATGCCGCCCGCCCCTCTGCTACTCTCTACATGAACATGGCATACACCCGCTCGCTCTGTCGAGGGCCGGCCGGCGCGGCGCTGATTCTGGCGGTGCCGATCGCGGTGGTCGCCCAGACCGAGTTCCACTATCAGTACGGCAAGCTCACCAATCCGTTCTCGGGAGAGCGGGCGTACACGTCCATCGTCACCGTGCAGCAGGCGTCAAGCTGGGCACTCGGCGACAGCTTCGTTTTCGTCGACATCCTCGACGACGGCGGCGGCGACGGCTTCAACGACAAGAACTTCTACGGCGAGTGGTATCCGACGTTGAGCCTCGGGAAGCTGTCGAACCGGGTGATCGGCGGTGGACCCGTCAGGGACGTCGCCTTCATCGGCGGCATCAACGTCGACGGCGACGCCAACGTCCTGAAGTATCTGCCCGGCGCGCGGATCTCCTGGGACGTACCCGGTTTCGTGTTCCTGAACACCGACCTGACCGCCTTCATCGATGCCAGCAGCGGCGCCGCGCGCGGCGGGGCGCCCCGGACGAGCGACAGCTTTATGTTCGACATCAGTTGGGGCGCCGCCTTCGACATCGGCCGCCAGTCGTTCTGGTTCACCGGCCATGCCGAGTACATCGGCGCCACGACCAACGAGATGGGTGACGCCGTGAGGGGCTGGATCCTAGCGCAGCCGCAGCTCGGGTGGGATGTTGGCAAGGCGGTGACTGGCGCCACCAACCAGCTCTTTCTCGGCGTCGAGTACCAGTACTGGCGGAACAAGCTTGGCGTGGCCAACGACGACAACATCGCGCAGCTGTGGGTGATGTGGCGGCTCTGATGTCCCGCGGCCACGCAGAGATCTCAAGATGAGCCGTGTCACGACCAATACGCTGGCCATTCCGGCCGCCGGCATCGGGGCGCGGACGCGGGTACGCCTCGCGGTCCGGGTGTTCCTCGCGTTCGCGGTGCTCCTGGCCGTCACGATCACGGCCACCTCCGCCACGCTGCTCTACAACTCCGCGACCGCCCTACGCGACGAGGCGGAAGCGGCCGCAGTGCACCTCGCGGAGATCCTGTCGGCGAGCTTCGCCGAGATGGGCGAAATCTCGCTGGCCAACGTCGCGCGTACGCTCGACGCGACGCTCGATAGCCAGATGGTGGCGCAGGCTCGCATCGCCGCCCATCTTGTCGCGGCGGCCGAGGCGGCCGGACAGCGCCCGACGCGCATTATCGAGACGCTCGACGCCGTCACGGCGACCACGGTGCTCGACGAGTTCTGGATTACCGACGAACAGGCGTTTGCCTATCTCACCAACGTCCGGGACGACACCGGGGCGCTGGTGCCGTTTCGGTTCGATCCCGATCCCACGGTGCAGCCGCAGGCGTCGAAGTTCTACGTCCTGCTCGCGGCGCCCCCCGGCGGCGACGACATCATCACGCAGCCCGCGCAGGTGCGGGAGATCGATCAGCAGGTCTACAAGTACGTCGGCGTCGGCGGGGTCGACAAGCCTCGGATCGTGCAGGTCGGCAATGCGATCGCTTTCGGCGAGCAGGAGATTCTGACCAACGTCTACGCGACGCAACGGGCCGACGTCTCTGCCGTCATCGAGGGGATTCTCGGCCAGCACATGGCGGCACAGGCGACGCTCGTGGACTACTTCGTTGCGGCCGCCGAGGAGGCCAGGTGGGCGGCGGCGGAGATCGACCGCCGGCTCAAGCGCATCGTCGACTCCACGGCCATCGGCGAGATTCGTATCGTGGACCCGGGCGGGGCTCCGGTCTACACCTCTCTGCCGGCACCCCTCACCGGCGGCCCCGCCGCCGGCCTGGTGCAGGCCGGCGATCTGGTGCCGCTCTGGGACAGATCGGCGCGGGTCGTGGATCATCCGACGGCGCCGCGCGTCCCGGACGGCGCCGTCTACAAGTACGTCACGGTTGCGAGCGCCGACTCGCCGCAGATCGTGCAGGTCGGCATTCCGATTGAAGGGAGTTCAGGCAACCTGCTCTATTCCGTGTACCAGCGCGAGGCGGACGTGCTGGTCCGCTCGCGGAACATCGAGGCGCTCTGGGTCGTCAATCTCGATCGCGATCTGGCGGCGTCGGCGCCGCGCGCGCGGCAGGCCGGCGGCGGCGCGGCTGATGCCGCCTACGTCTTCGCGACCCGCGCCGAGGCCGTCGTGGGGCAGGCGATGGACCAGGGGCGCGTCGTCAGCACGGCCAGCCTGAGCCTCCTGTCCCCCGCCGACCGCGGCGTCTGGGTGGCCTCGCCGATCATCAACACGGGCGGGATCCCGATCGGCGGCCTGGCCCTCGCCGTCAGCCTGGACGACATTGCACGCGCCGTCGTGACCGAAGGGCGGAACACGACGCTGATCGCGGTGGCGCTGCTCGGCCTTGCCGCCGCCGCCGCGGGCCGAGGCACGCGGTGGCTGACGCATCCGATTGAGGTCATCGCCGCCGCGGCCCAGCAGGTGGAGACGGGCCGGCAGCCGGACGCCGGAGCGATGGCGGCGGTGATCCGGCGCACCGACGAGCTCGGGAGCCTGGCGCGAGTCTTTTCCGACATGACGGTGCAGGTCTTCACCCGCGAAGAACACCTCGAGTTGCTGGTCTCGGAGCGGACCCGGGCGCTCCAGACGACCAACCGGCGACTCCAGCGCGCCCATGAGGCGATCGAGCAAGACCTGGCGATGGCGAAGGTGGTCCAGGCCGCACTGGTGCGCGAAGGGCAGGTGCAATTCGGCGACTTCGAAGCCTATGCGCGGATGACGCCGGCGCAACAGGTGGGCGGCGATTTCGTCGACATGCTGGAGCCGGTCGCCGGCACGCTCTTCGTCACCGTCGGCGACGTGTCCGGCAAGGGGGTACCGGCGGCCCTGTTCATGGCGGCGGCGCAAGGCGCGATCACCTCGGTGGCCTCCGGGACGCGCAAGATCGCCGCCATCGCCAGTGAAGTCAACCGCCGGCTGTGCCACGAGAATCCGATGGGGTTGTTCGTCACCTGCGTGCTGGCCATGGTCGATCTTGAGGAAGGCGTCGTCGAGTATGTCTGCGCCGGCCATGAACCGGCGGTGATCGTGCAGGCCGACGGCTCCCGGCGCGTGCTCCCCATGACCGGCGGGTTGGCAATGGGCATCATCGACGACTTCGAATACGACATGCGCCGCGAGAAACTGCACGTGGGGGAGACGCTCTTTCTCTATACTGACGGGCTGACCGACGCGGTGAACCTCGACGGCGAGTTGTTCGGCAAGGACCGGCTCGAGGCCACGCTCGACGGCGCGGCGCGGCGCTCGCCGGAGCAGATTGTGGACCACGTCTGGCACAGGATCGCCGACTTCTCCGCCGGGGCCGCGGCCGCTGACGACATGACCTGTTTGGTGCTGCGTCGGCACTGAATCCAGTCGCGGCGGCGCCCGCGCGCTGTTTCTTTCCAGGGCCCGCGCTCGGTATAGTGCAAGCGTTCGCCGTGAGGGTCGCCCCGATGATGTTTGAAGACTTACACGTGACGCTGTCGCCCCGGTTGTCGGCGGTGCGCAACCTGTCTCGGATGGTGGAGGCGTTCGGCGCCGCCAACCAGTTGCCAGAGCCGAAGATCTACATGGTCAACCTGGCGCTCGATGAACTGATCACCAACGCCGTGACCTACGGCTTCGATGGGATCGCGTGTCCGAAAATCGAGATCACCGTGCGGGTCACCGACACGGCCTTGGTCCTGACGATGGTGGACAACGGGACGAAGTTCGATCCCACGGCCGACACGCACCCCGATGTGTCGTCAGGGATCGCGGAGCGGGCTGTGGGCGGCCTGGGGTTGCACCTGGTCAAGACGTTCGCCGACCGCGTGAGCTACGAGTGTGTGGACGGCAGGAACCGGGTGACGCTGGAACACGATCTGACACCGGTGGGCGGGTGACGCGGTCGGTCGCGCGAGGTATATCAATCAATGGATATCGAAGTTGCGGAAGAACGAGATCACGACGCGCTGGTGCTCCTCCCCATTGGACGATTGGACAGTGGGAACGCCCACTCGTTTGAATCGATCGTCATGAAACACATCAGCGGCGGCGAGCAACGGCTGATTGTTGATTTCAGCCGTCTGACCTTCATCAGTAGTTCCGGCATGCGGGTGCTCCTGATCGCCACCAAGGCACTGCACGCGAGCCAGGGGAAGATCGCCCTCTGCGCCATGCAGAACCATATCGAGGAGGTCTTCCGGATCAGCGGCTTCGATCGGATCATCTCGATCCGTGACTCGCGGAAATCGGCGCTGGACGTCGTCGCCTGACGCGCGAGGGCGACACACCGTGGTGGTGCATAGCATGGACCGGCTGGCGCGCAACCTCGACGACCTGCGGCGCATCGTGCAGCAGCTGACCAGCCACGGCGTGCGCATCGAGTTCGTCAAGGAACAGCTGGGGTCCGAGCCGGTCGCGCTGATAAATCGTGTGAGGTAGGGCGGATAGTGAATAATGTGCGGCTTAAAATTTGGGGCTGTCGACCTCGACAGATCTTTTTCGAGCGCATGCGTAGAATCAATGTAAGCTCCCGCGTCGACCCGACAGCCTATGACTGGCGATCTGACACTCTGGCCCGCGCCAGCACATCACCGCGCGGGCGAGATGCTGACCGCGTCGCGAGAGCGTGGTGTGATCGGGTGCCGTGAGATCGACGCCCAGCATCCCGAAGATCGATGTCAAGACGCCCTCGGTCTGACGCAACGGTACGTGGAAGATGAGACTGAGCGTCAGGGCGGTTTCGATGGCGAGATCGGAATACTGGAGTTGCCCGCTCCGCCTGCCGACGCCAGCCGCTGCCCACGTGGCGATCGCGTCGGGCGTGAGCCAGAGGGTGACGTCGCCTCGCCGCACGAGGGCTCGGTCGTATTCGGCCCAGTTCCCGACGCGATACGTTGTCGTGTACGTCGGATGCACTCTCGACTTCACATCGAGATCATGACCCGCCGGCGGTCGCGATGGTCAACATGCCGGCCACTGCTCGCCCACCGCGCTGAATCAGCGCACCAACGCCGACGCTCGAGGCCAATGCGGCCCTGCGGAGCATCGTGCGGCGAGATTCGGGCGAAACGTATCAGGAGTTTCTGACGCGGCTGGCGCAGGCCTCGGGCATCGAGACGCCGACGCGGGCGGATCTGGCGCGGTTGGATCGGACGCGGCCCGAAGAAGGGCTGCAACACGGACTGGCAGCATCCGCACGACCCCGACGCGCGCATCACGAAGATGAAGGACGGCCGCACGCACCTCGCGCACAAAGCCGAGCACGCGGTCGACATGGAGACCGGCGCCATCGTGGGCGTGACCGTCCAAGGGGCCGATCAGGGTGACACCACGACGATCGCGGAGACGCTCACGGCTGCGGCTGAGGACTTGGAGGCTGTGGCCACGGTGACTGACGACGACACGGGGGTGATTAAAGCGCTTTTCAGATAGCCCTTGTACTGCTTGGGCTCGTCGTGGTACTTCTGCATGCACCAATGCAGGAGGACCGATGCAAGCCTATTCGATGGATCTCCGAGGTCACGCACACGAACAGGAGGGTCATTTGACCCCCCCTTTGTGATACGCCTCCGCGAAGTCATCCAGCGCCAAGAGCAATTCAGGGTCGAGCCGCCCCGTGTGTGTTGAGCTGTTCGATGGTGAGCACTTGGAGCATGAGCGAACACTTCGAGAAACAACAGCGCCGAGTCGACTAGCTGATTAGCAACCGGAACGCCCGCACCCACTCCGACGGGACCCGACCGGTCTGGTTGCAGCGGGCATCGAGTTCCGCATGAAGTTCGGCACCATACGGCACGACGATGTAGCCAGTCTTCCGATCACCGACCATCAGGCAGTCTTTCTGCTCTGCCAAGTACAGCGCTACAAGCAGGCATAGACAAGCATCCAGTCCGTCCTGATCGCGCTTGCGTGGCGAAGTCTTCCGGGTAGCGTCCTCGATCCACCGAACGATTTCCACGAGTCCGCGCTCACTGAATGCACCTGACGCCTTCTTGCAGACGTGCTTCCAGTCCGAGATCGAAAACGTTTGCCGGCGCTCCGGGTTGTATTTGGGCAGGCGACCTGCAGGGCGTATATCTGGAAGCGTCCAGAGGAGCGCAATCATCGTCAGCACGGGATAGGTCTCGAACACCCGCGTGTCGGCGACAGGCTCCATGGGATCTGCCGGTCCGCCAAACCGGGTGAGGAACGGCCACATCGGTGCGTCCCGGCCAAACATCTCCTCCTTAGAGGTATTGGCCGGCTGCATCCCGCCGCGCCGGCGGTCGACCACAGACCCAACAATGTTCTCGACAGGTCGCTGGCCCGTGGGGTTCTCTACGATGGTGGGCTGGTCGAGCAGTACGATGGTCGACGTCGGCAGCTGCTCGGCTTGCCACTGAAGAATGACGCCTTGAGCTTGAGAATAGACGACGCGTCCGCGCGAGGCGATCGTGGCACGGATGTTCTCGCCTCGGGCGTGATCCACTCGCCGGGCGGCTGCGCCGCCGGAGCACAAACATGCACAGCCAAGTCCATAGCTCACGTAACGGCCCAATCGGACGGTTTCTGGCCGTCCCCGCCAGCCTGTTGGGGGCCGTGCTCGTCTATGCGCAGGTCACAGGGCTCCCCATACCGCTGTACGCGCTGGTGTACGCCGCATATCTTTTCGCCCCGGCCTCGGTGCTGCTTCTTGGTCGGGCTCGCCGCAGCCGATGGGTCCCGCTCTGGGGACTGGTTGCGGCCAGTCTCTTCTGGCTCCCGATTGAGTTCGCCCTGCTGCCCGCTCTGCCGGTTCCACCGCCGAATGGCTACGACGTCAGCCGGGGCGTGGGCATCGTTGCGGCATTCCATTTGTTTCTCGTGGCGTGGCCGCTGGCCGGGATCGGATGCACCTTAGCGCTCGACGGACGGGACTTCCGAGTGGCGGGCGTGGCGTGGGCGGCATACGCAACCGTGGCGCTGCCGCTCGGGTTGCGCACGGGCTTTTTGACCTGGCACCCGGCGGTCGATGTTGCGGGGCTCCTGGCGACGCCGGTGCTCATCTATACGCTCACGGCCGTGCCAGAGGAGTTTCTCTTCCGCGGGGTGATTCAGAATCTCCTGACACGCTGGTGGGGACCGCGTATCGGGCTCGGGGTCGCCGCCGGCGTTTTTGGGCTGGCGCACCTCCCCGATCTTCGCTATGTGCTCCTCGCCACGCTGGCCGGGATCGGGTATGGGTGGGTGTATGCCCGGACCGGCAAGATTACCGCGTCGGCCCTGACGCACACCGGGGTGAACTGGATCTGGGGGTTGTTCTTGTCGTACCCGTGAGCGCGAGGATGATGACCTCGCGGGTAACGCCTGGCACGCAGCCGGCCGCCTGAAACGCGCGCTGACCTGACACTGCCTCGGCCAGATCAGTATGTGTCGCCCAGGCCGTGTGAAAAGTCCAAGTCGTGGGTCGCTGATCCGGCAGCATCGAGGCTTGAGCACGGTGGCGGGCTCGCGATGGCGACGCCGATCAGTCGGGGCGTCGGTCGTGTCGGTCGCGTGAGAGACTGCTGCGATCGCCTGCCGGCCAGATTCGGGCTGATTGTCGCCCTGGAAGCGGGCGAAATAGGGGTTCAGCCGGCTGCCGCGGCGATCATCGCGGGAAGTCCCGCGAGATTGATCGCGCGTCGCATGTTGTAGGCCAAGGCGGTGAGGCTGAACTCCCCGCGGACGTTGTCGAGTCGACGCGTCAGGAACGCGCCCTGGCCCATCCACTGCTTGATCGACCCGAAGGGATGTTCGACGGACTCCCGACGACGGTCCATCACCTCGGGCCGCGCCGCGAGGCGATCCGCCATCCGATCCATCGTGGCTTCGTTCTCGTAGCGGACGAGCCGTCGGTGGGTGCCTTTGGTGCATCGGTCGCGTCGATCGCAGGACCGGCAGGCTGCGCGATTACCGTAGCTGATAACCCAGATCCCGTCGCGGGTCTTGCCGGCCCTGCCCCGATACAAGGGCACCAGACGCTGGCCAGCCGGACAACGGTAGGTGTCGGTTGCGGCGTCGTACTGGAACTCGGACTTGGTAAAGTGGCCGCTGCTCCTGGCTGGGCGTCTATCGGGCTTCGGCACGAGGGGCGTGATCCCCCCAGCTTCGCAGTCCTCCATGTCCGGCACCTGCCGTAAGGCGGGTGTACATCCCCAAACCAGGGAAGCGCGAGAAGCGTCCGATTGGCGTGCCATGTGTGGCCGACCGGGCGCTGCAGCGCAGCGTCGCCCACGTGTTGTCCGCCATCTACGAGGAGGACTTCCTGCCCTGCTCGTTCGGCGGGCGGCCGGGTCAAGGTGCCCATCACGCCCTCGCCACGCTCACGGAAGTGATAGCGGGGCGGAAGGTGAGCTGGGTCCTTGAGGCGGATTTGAAGAACTGGATGTGTTGCAACTTTGGCCAGCGGCGGGCCTGGTAGCCTAACAAGATCATGAAGCAGCCAATCCGACCGGCGATCTTCAAGTGGCGGCAGACGGCTCCGGAGGTGATTCTTTGCGCCGTGCGCTGGTATCTTCGGTACTCACTCTCGCTCCGCGATGTCGAAGAGCTCCTCGATGCACGCGGCCTGCAAGCGGACCACACGACGGTCTGGCGCTGGGTGCAGCGCTACGGGCCGGAACTCGAGCAGAGGCTGCGCCGGCATCTCAAGCCAACCAACAAATCCTGGCGTGTTGATGAAACCTATGTGCGGGTCAAGGGCCGCTGGTGCTATTTGTATCGGGCTATTGATTCCACAGGCGCCACCATCGACTTCCTCCTGTCAGCGCTCCGCGATGCTGCGGCGGCCAAACGGTTGTTTCGCCAGGCGCTCAGCGATCCATCGCATCCGCAGCCCCGCGTCATCAACACCGATCAGGCCCGCCTCTACGGCGCGGCGATTCCAGCCGTGAAAGAGGACGGCACCCTGCGCGGCCGCTGCCGCCATCGGCCGGTCCAATACTTGAACAATATCCTGGAGCAGGACCATCGAGCGATCAAACGACGGGTAAAGGCCAAACAGGGGTTTCGCGAGTTTCACGCGGCGCGGCGGACAATCCAAGGCTACGAGGCGATGCACATGATTCGGAAGGGGCAGGCGAGGTGGGTGAGCGGCTCGGATGTGTGGCGCCAGATTCAGTTCATCAACAGGCTGTTCGAGGTGGCGGCATGAGACCTCGATACCGAAACGGCTTCCGTCACCACTTTCAAAGTTGCAACACTTCCGTCTATTGATAACCGATCAGACACAGGGCCTTCTAAGCCGAGGGTCGCAGGTTCGAATCCTGCCGGGCGTGCCATTTCCCGCCAGATCTTGCGCGTTGCGCCATGTCGTGACCACTCCTGGGGTCACCGCTCACCATCACGACCGGTCACATCGCGCCGACGATTAGCGTGCTGAAGTACGGGGCGGGCACGTTCTGCTTTACTTCCAGTGGAATCGACAGCATGGTGTCGCTGTCATGGCGAGGGACCCGGCATCGTCGCCAAGTGTGGAAGAGGCCCTGAGGGCCGCCGCAGCCCGATTCGCGCTGCTGGCAGATGTCCTGGAACTCCAGGCCCTCGGCATCGAACGTGCCGACCAGCCCGTGGGCCCGGAAGGCTCTCGAGCGCTGGCGGAAACGTGCCAACAGGCCGTCGGGGACCTGGAGCGACTCCTGAGCGCACTCCCCGTGGAGCTGCTCAACTGGTCAGACGCGGCCACGCGGAAGAGGGGCCGGCACCCATGAGTCTGATGCGAACCTATCGTCGGGCGCTCCGCTTGTCGCAGTCGGCGTTCGCGGCGCAGTTGAACGTGCCGCGTGAGACCTACCGCCCCTGGGACGCGGGCCGCCGCGAGCCACCGGCACACCTCCTCACCAGAGCCAGGACCCTGGCAGGCTATCCGGATGAGACGGTGCTTCTGCCGTTGCCGGTCCTGGCGTCGATGATCGGCGTGCACGTTCGCACGCTGCACGCAGCCGCGCGGTCAGGCCGACTCGTGGTGGCCTACGATACGCGGACAACCTTCCGCCGCTTGCGACCGAGGGCAACCCTGAAGCACGCGCTGGACTTTCGTCGGCACTACTACGGCACGCAGCGCCGCCCGCCCTCCACGCCAGAGCCACTGACCTGGGCCTCCGTTCCCGAGGACTATGACGTGCAACTCAAAGCGCTGCGCAGACACCTTGACATCAGCCAGGCTGGATTGGCGCGCATGGTCGGCGCCGCCGGGAAGGCCGTCGTCTATCAATGGGAAGCGCGGAAACGCACGCCGTCGCCCGTGTTCTGGCAACGCCTCACCACGCTCTTCACGACAGCGGCCAGCCCGTGACAACAGGACCCGCGGCAGCCAAGCCCAGCGTGCAGCCCTGACTGGCGCAGCGAACAACGCCGTCGTCTATCAGTGGGAGGCGCGAGACAACAAGACTACCTTTCGCCGGCTCCGATCCCGCGCGACTCCCGCCGCGGCCAGAGCGTTTCGGCGGTCGTACTATGGGCGGACGGTTCGCCCAGCCGATCGTCGTGCGCCCCTCACGTGGTCGACGGTGCCGGTCGACTACGACCGGCGTATCCTGGAGCTCAACAACGACGTGGCCGACCTCGACGACCTCATCGAGCCCCTCGTCACCGACCTCGGCTTCCATCGATCATTCGGACACGCCCGAGAACGTCGGGATCCTGATCCCCGAGGAACTGCGCCGGCGGCTGGGCCAGCCCGCCCTCCGAGAGCGCAAGCGCAACGCCCGCTGCGACGCCGGTTCCCGCGGTGCCACCGATCGGACTGCTGGTGCTGGCCTTGCTGCTGGGCGCAGGCAGGTTCGTCATCGGATACCGCCGGCCGCAACGGTGACCGCGACGCTCGACACGCCGGCCCCGGCGACCGGCCTGACGCTGACGACGGGCGGCACGGCGACGCTCGCCACCGACTACACGCTCTCATCGACGACGATCACGCTCGCCGCGGGCAAGACGGCGGGCACGGTGACGATCACGGTCATCGACGACGGCGAGACCATCGTCCTTGACGCCGCGAGCACGACCCCGGCGCTGACCGCCGAGCCCCTCACCCTCACCATCGAGGACAACGACGTGATGCCGGTGCCGGCGCTGCCGCGCCAGAGGGTGCTGTGGCTCGGCCTGCTGCTCACGGTGCTCGGCGCCGCAGGGCTGCGCCTGCGGGATCGCCCCCGCACCGATCACGCCCTCGTCGCCCGCGTCCCCGTGCGGGTGCTTCCGCCATCAACTGTTGCTACCCCGCCCTTATCTCATTCTAACCAAACCGCTTAGACTAGATATTCAGTGCCAGAGAGGTGTACCTACGGAAAACCTCATACGCACGGTTCGCGTGACTGATCGCGCGGACGTGGGGCCGGCGAACGATGGCAACGTGAGCATCGCGGACGTGCACACCGTGAACGCCGACGAGTGGCTGGCGTCCTTCGGACGTTCCTCCGGCCGCCGCGCGGCGTGCACGGTCTTCCGGCGGCGACCGTCCATGGCGGTCGTCAGGCCGCGTGACGATGGTAGCTGTGGTGCAGGCCGCCCACGTGCGGCATCGCCATGACCTCGCCCGGTGCAGCAGGCTCGACGCGTCGGCTCACGGGCGCATCCTTGCCCAACGAGAGATGCGTGCGCCAGAGATGATAGTAGTCGATGTACGATCGCAGTATTCGGTGGAGTGATCGCTCATTGAGCACGATCACGTGGTCGACGCACTCTCGGCGCATCGATCCGATCAGTCGTTCGACATACGGGTTTTGCCACGGACTCTGGGGAGCCGTCAGGACCTCGTCGATCTCCATCGCCTCGAGACAGGCCCGAAAATTGTGGCCGTAGGTCCCGTCGCGATCCCGCAACAGAAACCGTGGCGCCGTGTCCCACGGGAACGCGTTGCGGATCTGTTGGGCCGTCCACGCGGCCGTGGGGTACCCCGTCACGTTGACATGCAGGATCTGGCGTCGATCATGGGCCAGCACCACGAAGACAAAGAGCACCCGAAACGTGAGCGTCGGGACCACGAAGAAGTCGACCGAGACGAGTTGGCCGATGTGATTCGTCAGAAACGTACGCCAGGTCTGGGACGGCGGGGGCCGACGACGCACCATGTAGTGCCCGACCGTGGCTTCGGCGATCGCGATACCGAGTCTCAGCAGCTCGCCGTGGATGCGCGGGGCGCCCCAGGTCGGGTTGGCGTGGCACATCTGGCGGATGAGCACTTGAACGGCGCGCGGGATGCGTGGCCGACCGGGTCCGCGCGGCCGACTCTTCCAGCGCCAATAGCACCGAAACCCTCGTCGATGCCACCGGAGAACGGTGTCGGGCTTGACGATGACGAGCGCTCGCCGCCATCCGGGCCACAGGTGACAGAGCCACGTCCAGAACAGCCGGTCAACGGACCGCAACCGCGGGCGCCCGCGGGCCTGTCGCTGCAGGACCGCTCATTGATGACGAAGCGCCGCGTTCTCAATCTGGAGCGCCGCCTGGCTCTGCAGGCCTGAGCCCAACGCGGTGAACAGTACGAGACAGACGGTCCGCATGGCCCGTGATGCTAGCAGGCCGACGCGAGATCCTCAATAATGCCCAATGTACATAATGGGGGGACGAGGTTTTCGGTAGGCACAGGGCATCGTGTCTCTCCGGCCGGCGCACGGGTCGGCGTCTCGTCAATCGGTCGCCGGCCTGTCTGGAAGGCGTGATAGGCCAGGGCCAGGGCGACGAGGGTCTCGGGGGAATGCCCGCTCTCGAACAGATCGTCTTCCCCGCAGTACCGGTGCTCGGGAGAGCACGCGTCGATCCGAGGACAGACGATCTCGTGCCGTTCGATGGCCCCAATGTCGTGCCGGAACAGGTCGGTCCGGACACGCCCGACCAGCGTGACGCCCTGGAGCTGGTTGTGGGCGGCGAGCGCCGGGAACTCCCCTATCGCGTTCCCGGCGCCAGTCGTGTCATGCGCGGCCGGCCCCGGAAACGCATCCAGAAGTGCGCCGACGTGCGCGGCCATTTCCGGCCACGGTCGCCGTTGGATGCGGTCGACGGCGACGACCTGGAGCGGCGTGGTCTCGCAGCGCACGGCGACGGTGTCGTCGCGCTGCTGGGCCCAGTGGATGCCGGTGCAGTACCACGCCCCGGCGGGATCAGGCCAGGCCCGATCAGCGGGTGGATCCGGCGGGCCGCGCCAGATCTGTTCGAACTCCCTCGGCGAGATGTGCGCGCCGAGCGTCGCATCAAACATCCGTTCCACCGCGGCCGGGTCGATGGCGCGTCCTTCTGCACGGGGCTCCTGGAGCGCATACTCGCGTGGAAGGGGTGCTGACGTTGAGGCGCTCACGGAGCATGATCGGTGCCGTGGCTGTTGCACTCGGTGGACGGTTCTTGGCGTGTGCATGTTTATCTCCTAAGCCCGCCACGGGAGCGTCTGACGGCGCTTCTCCACCATGCGCGCGGTGAGCGACGGCTGTGCTCGATCAAAAGTTTTGATCCGAGATGATGCGGGACTATGCGGGATATTCCGGGATGCCGACTCGGCCGATCCCGGTAAGTCGCTCTGCCAATCGCTGGGGGGCTGACTGCACCGTCCCGATCGCCTGTTTCTGATACGATTAGCTCAGCCGGAAACCGCAATCAGCTCTTTACATTAAGCGGGCTAGGAGGATCGCAGTTATGAAACGAATCATGTTCGTTCTCGCCATCACCATCATCGGACACCCGATGCTCGCGTCCGATGTCTTCGCGCAATGGACGGGCTCGTGGCGGATCCAGGTTACGAATCTTACGTCCTCGCAGACGTTCACGCCGTTCCTGGCGGCAACCCACACGTCCGACGTCATGATCTTCAGCCCGGGCATGTCCGCAACGCCCGAGCTGCAGGCGCTCGCCGAGAACGGCAACGTCATGCCGCTGGCGATGCTGCTCAATGGCATCTCGTCGGTGATGTCGGTCGAGACGGGTTCTATGCTGACGCCGCCGGGCGCGACGGCGGAGATCAACATTACGGGGAACGGTTTGCACCGTTACGTGAGCCTCGCGGCGATGCTGATCCCGACGAACGACGGGTTCGTCGGCGCTAGTACCGAGCTCCCGACAACGTCGGGTGTCCTTACGATCTACGCCTACGCGTACGACGCCGGCACTGAGGTCAACGACGAGACGTGCGCATCAATTCCGGGACCGAACTTCCCAGAGTGCGCCGGGCCCGGTATGGGCGGCTCTCCAGGCAACGGCGAGGGCGCCGTCGTCATTAGCAACGGCATCCTCGGCATCGGCGATTTCGAGCGGGACCGCGACTGGAAGAACCCTGTCGCGCGCATTACCATTCTCAGGGTGTCCTGAACGGGACGGTAGAGTCGCCGTTGTGCGCGAGCGGAACCTGTTCGCCTTGCCGGCGAACTTCTGGATCATCGTCGTCGTGACGTTGCCGTCGCTGAGGGCCTTGCACTGAATCGCAACCCTCCTGCCATCCGTCTTCTCAGCGATCAGGTCGATTCCATCGTCGTGGGGTTCGAGACCGAGTTCCGACAGCCCGGGATAGTCGCGAAGCGGCCAGCAGTCCGAGACCTCCCAATCGGGGACATCCGGGGCGCACTGCTCCACCAGCTCCTCGAGCAGGGGGCCGTCCGCCGTTCTGTTCTCCACCGAAGCTTCGAAGCGTCGCCGTGATCGGGCGCGGTCTGCCGCGCGTGCGTACGTCGGGTGCCCTCAAGGTCGACTGGCCTGGGCGCGCGATCGCGCCGCTACCAGCCCAGCGTGGCCCGGCCGAGGAACCCATTGTCCGTGCCGTCCAGCGTCGGGCTCTCACGACGGTGCGCAACGACCCCCAACTCGAAGCTCAGGCTGTCTGTGCCCAGCACGCCGAAGCCGTAGCCCAGCCGGTAGTCGCGTCCGTGCTCCGTGGCTGCGACGCCGATTCGCGGCGTTCCCACGAAGCGGCTCCCGAGCGGTAGCCCGTAGCCGACCTCCACATCGATGCGGCTGCCGTTGGCTGTCCCCCGTCAGCGCCTATGAGACAGATTGGGGGTATTGAATAACGGAGGATTTCTGGCTCATCGTAACCGCCAATGCGTGGAGATGAGACAGAAGTCCGGCACCCGAGCATCGTCGTCTGAGCGGCTTGTCAAGGGCTCGGTGTGCATCGACGAGCCATTGCGGGCGGGCGTTGTAGAGGTTCGTCCAGCGTGCGATTCCTCGAGCGCCTTCGCTGCGTCTCCGTCGCGGGGAATCGGACGCTTCGGGTGGCCACGGACCTCCGGCCCACCGCTGTCGACCCGGTGATGCTGCTCCCGTATGGTGCGAAAAAGCGGCCGAGGCTAGGTCGGTGCTGGTCGAGTCTCTTAAGAAACTCCTGGGGCCATAAGTTCGCCTGTTTCGAGGTCAATGAGGCCCAAGCCGAGTCGTTGTGCGCGGTGACGGAGGTTGCGGAGCGTCCGGGAGCGATGCTGGGCCTCCGAATCAACCGATCCTGTCAAAAGGACATCGTACTTGTGGTGCAAGACGTTTACGTCCCTTTCCACCAACGCTAAGCGAATTCTCATTTCTGGTGTGAACCGTCGGCACTCATCGAATTCAGCAGCGATATCCCGGAGACGATCCATTGCGCTGAGGAGGATACCGTAGTCCTCGGCGACCGCTCTCATCAGCAGCTGCTCTACCGCTGTGGCGAGCTGGTCCAACGACGCTTGAATTTGATCGAATCGTACCGACATCATCATCGACGAAACCGTCATGAAGAACATCACTGGCGCGACGACCGGAATCATGGCACTGCCCGCCGCAATGAATGGTGCCTGTGCCACGATGCCACCCGGTCCTATAACTGAGGAACCGGCGCCCGCGCCGATTTGCATCAAGGTGGCAGGGTTCACGGTTGCCAGGAAGATGTTGCCCGCGAACAAGGAAGAAGAGACGGTTGACCCCACCCCCAGAAGTGGGAGGCATGTTGACCCCAGCATACCCCCGGATTGAAACGGTTCTCCGTGCGTGAGGAGATTCTTGTCCATGAGCAACCGAAGTTCGCCGCTCACGTCTGTGCCTAGATCAACGATGCCAAGATGCTGTTCGCCGATGGTGGCGATCTGGCCAACCGGATGTTGGGACACCTCGTTGTCGCAGACGGCAACGACTTGGCTCCCGCTGGTCGTGTGATTCGAACATCTTGGCGCGTGAGCCCGATGCTTGACCGCGGCCCACACACTCACGATCCACCCGACGACTTTCTTCATTCCCGTCATACGATCTTCATCTCTTCTTCGGTGGCCACGCGGCGACGGCTGTCTGGGGGCCCAGAACCCGCGCCTCGGCGCGCGCCATCGGCGTCTCTATCCTGACCCATGGGGCATTATGGGATAAAGATAGGGACTATGATTGACGCTCGCACGCTCGAACACTGGACAGTCAACACCTGACATCGGCGCACATCGCCGCGGTCGGAAGCGGCCGACAACGTGATTGCCCTCCTGCCTTTCGGGTGATGCGCGTAGCTTATTGTGGCTCAGAATGCGCTTGCGGTCGGAAGGGAACCTTCCGGCCCGTCAACGGCCCGGAATCAGCCAACTGAACTATTACAGGACCCTACACAATGAGAGTGATCGGTCTCGACTGCGCCACCGACGATTCGAAGATCGGTGTCGCTCTTGGAGAGTACGAAGCAGGACATATCCGTGTGTTGCACATCGAGCTTTGTTCGAGGGCACGGCCGGCGGTATCTGTCATCTCTGAGTGGCTCGATGAAACTCAAGCAGCGCTGCTTGCCATCGATGCCCCCTTGGGCTGGCCTGCGCCACTCGCACGGGCCTTGCGTCGCCACAGTGCTGGCGATGCGCTCGCCGTCGCGCCGAACGACATGTTCAGGCGTGAAACCGACCGCTTTATTCAACGCCAGATCAGAAAGACTCCCCTTGACGTGGGCGCGGACCGCATCGCTCGTACCGCCCATGCGGCTCTTCGCATTCTTGGGGATCTGCGCAAGAAGACGGGTGCCGCTGTCCCCCTCGTTTGGAACCCAGATCCACCAACGGGTTTTACTGCCATTGAGGTGTATCCGGCCGCGACCCTCGTCGCCCATGGGTTCCGTTCTTCGGGGTATAAGAAACCGAAGCAGGTCAATAAACGTGAGGAGATCACGTCGAGACTCGCAGGTGTCCTCACGTTGCCCGCAGACACGTCGCAAATGACGAGGAACGCGGACGTTCTAGATGCCGTGGTGTGCCTGCTCGCGGCAAAAGACTTTCTCGACGGTCGCGCCATGGAGCCAGTCGACGCCAGTTTGGCGTTGCAAGAAGGATGGATCTGGACCGCTCCCCTTGAACCGTAAACCGAACCAGTGTCTCTTATCTTCGCGTTCTCAATGGTCCAATGGTGCTTCCGCCATCAACTGTTGCTACCCCGCCCTTATCTCGTTCTAACCAAACCGCTTAGACTAGATATTCAGTGCCAGAGAGGTGCCAGCGTCAAAATCGGCTGGAAGTATCTGGATGATTAGGGCTTAAGCTCTCTTCACCAACACTTGATGACGGAAGCACCGCCCACTGCTGAATGGTCGGCTTGCGCGGATGCATCTCGTTCAAGGGAATGGGAGAGGCCGCGCATCGGATCTCCCGCGGCTGTCACCGCTACAAGGAGTGGGATCGGTCATGCGAATTATCCTGATTGTCGTGTCACTGGCGATGCTCTCTGCTGGATGTCGGCAAGACCCGTTGGCCGAGTTGCGAGAGGGTGCTCAGGGAATCTTGGACGACGCGCGAACGAGGGCAAACGACGTGCGCGAGCTATCGGCAACAGAGATCCAGGCTCTCTGGGCCATCGAATACACGTCACTCGAGGTGGTCCACGCTGATCTGGGAGACGTGGACGAACGGCTCAATGCGATGGGACGGGAGCGGTGGGAGTGCTATCACGTCAGTGAGCATGAGCAGGGACGGGTCTTCTACTTCAAGAGACGCACGTCGAACGCGGTCGCCTACCTGACCAATCTGCTGCGGGTCGGCGCGGTCGCGTTCTAGCGTGTGCAGCGTCAACGATGCGTACCGGTGGGCGTCGACGGCGCGGTTCGGAGGACGAGCGCCCCGGCGGGACGTATCATGTCTCCATGACCAGCTTCCGGATGTTGGTGACGGTGCTCGCGGTGATGCACGCGCTCTTCGCCGGCTTCACGGCCCTGGTGGGCGCATTCGCGAACGGTGGAGACGTCTGGCAACGGCTACTGGTGGTCCTGCTGCATCCGCTTGGCGCCGCGGGCGTGCTGATGCTCGTGTTGCGGCCTCGCCTCGCCACGACGACGATCCTCGCCCTCGTGGCACTCCTGACAGCGAACGTGGTCGCCGACCTGGGCCTTGCGCAGCTGATGACCGCGGGCCGCGTGCGGGGCGATTGGGAGCTGGCGCTGGCCTTCTCTGTGGTTCCGGTCATCGGAGTGGTCTACGGGCTGGCGCTGCTGCGCACGGCCAGAGGAACGGCCGGGTAAGGCGCCGTCCGGAACTGGAGACGCGCTGGATCCGTGCTCAATGGTCCAGGTCGTTGGACCGCTCCTGCGCCGCGTCAGCAGGGCGGCGAATCGCCGGTTTCGCGCTGTCCGTTCATGTAGGCCGCAGAGTGCCTCCGGGTGAGCAACTGCACCTCGACCTTCAGGCAACGCGCCCGTTTCCACCAAGCCAGGCCGTCGCGAAGAGCTGGCTCGTCAGGTTGCCGATGGGCAATCCGCGACGGCGCTCGTACGGCGTGAACAGATCGTCCCCCGGATAGTGGAGATGCACCGGACGACGAGGCACGGGGCTGGTACGAAGCCTTGGAGTTCGAGCCCAGCCCCACGGATCCCTATCACCTGTTCTTGCTCATGAAGGATCTGCGGGCGATGTTGAGCGAATGATCGAAGATCAGGTGATGATTTCCCATGCCACGGCGGATCTCAGAATCCGGCTCCTTTCTGGACTCACGGTTAGACCGCTCCGGAGCGGAAGCCCGGCCTCTATGTAAGCTCGAAACGATGATGACATGATGGATACATTCGAACTCCTGCCCGCGAAACAGACTCACTGGTCCGGATTGGTCTGACCACGTCATTAATATTCGCGAGGTATAACCGAAAGTTGGGTATGAGGCTGTGAACAGGCGGCGTACCCTGGGTGTTGCTGAGGCACCCAGTTCACCCCAAGGGGCAAGGAGGTACGCCACCATGACGAAGCCTAGCGAAAAGTTGGTCGAGTTCCCACAGGCATCGGCCCGCGACGTGTTGACCGATGTGCTGCGCACCGGGGCGCAGCGAATGCTGGCCACGGCGATCGAGGCGGAGGTTGACGAGTATCTGGATGCTCGGGCGACCACCGTGGACGCCGCCGGGCAACGGGGTGTGGTCCGCAACGGCCGCTTGCCCGAGCGGACGATACAGACCCCAGTCGGGGACGTCCAGGTGCAGCAACCGCGGGTCCGGGACCGCCGGCCCGCCGACGAGCGCGAGACGTTCCGGTCGGCGGTCCTGCCGCCCTATCTGCGGAAGACCCCCAGCTTGGAGGCCCTGTATCCCTGGCTTTATCTCAAGGGCATCAGCACCGGCGGCTTCGGCGAGGCGCTCCAGGCGTTGTTGGGGCCCGAGGCGCGCGGGTTATCGGCGACGACCATCACGCGGCTGAAGGCAGTGTGGGCGCACGAGTACCAGGACTGGTCGAAGCGGTCGTTGGCGTACACGCGCTACGCCTACGTCTGGGCCGACGGCGTGTACTTCAACGTCCGGCTCGAGGACACGGACAACAAACGGCAATGCATTCTGGTGCTGATGGGCGCCACCCGAGACGGGACGAAGGAGCTCATCGCGATCACCGATGGCTACCGGGAGAGCGAACAGTTATGGCGCGAGTTGCTGCTCGATGTCCGTGCCCGCGGACTCACGATCGATCCCGAGCTCGCCATCGGCGACGGGGGCCTCGGCTTCTGGGGCGCCGTGCGGAAAGTGTTTCCGAAAACCCGTGAGCAGCGGTGTTGGGTCCACAAGACGGCGAACGTGCTCAACAAGCTCCCCAAGGGTGTGCAACCCAAGGCGAAAGCCATGCTTCACGACATCTGGATGGCCGAGACGCAGGCGGCGGCCGACCAAGCCTTCGCCCTCTTTGTGGCGACGTTTGCCGCAAAGTTCCCAGCCGCGACGACCTGCCTGGTGAAGGACCGGGATGTTCTCCTGACCTTCTACGCCTTTCCGGCCGAACACTGGATGCACATCCGTACCACGAACCCGGTCGAGTCCACGTTCGCGACCGTCCGGCTCCGCACGAGGAAGACCAAGGGCGCGGGCAGCCGACTGGCCTGCTTGACGATGGTGTTCAAGCTGGCGATGGCCGCGCAGAAACAATGGAGAGCGCTGAACGGGTCTCAGCTAATCGCCGAGGTCATCGACGGGGTGCCCTTCGTCGACGGCGTGAGACAGAAAGCCGCCTGACGCCTTATACACAACATTTGCCTATATCTCAATATTCGCTCCATCATGTCTCTCTCAGACCGCCTCTTATCAATTTACGACGCGTTCTCACGCCGACAAGCGCCACGTGGGAAGGCTTACGCACCTTACAAGATAGACGAAACGGTACGAACGCGAATTCTACTTCTGATCCGTGATGTCTTCAGCGGAAGGTGGAACTGGCCTGGCGGCTATACTCAGGAGTTTTGGGAGCAAGTGCATAATGTCTTGGAACACTTGTACGGAACATTCAAGCTATCCAGCAACCCGAACCACCGGACACCAATCGATGACAGTATCGGTTTCGTACTTGAGTCTAAGCCGGGCCAGTTTTTCGATTTTCTGGAAGCAATTTTTAAAACCAACTGCGTCTCGCGCACCCTGTTCAGGTCCAACGATCTCGTTGATGCGCTGAACCTCATCCTTCGGTCAGACAAAGTACAATTTCAACTCACGCCCGTTGTCACCCGGCAGACACCCCTAGCGCACGGTGAATATTCAATCAGCACGATTGCGCTGCCCAAGGTCGTGCGGGTAGACGACAATGTCGCGCACACGGAAGCGATTCTGCCGGCCTTGTCGGTCTTGGCCGATGTCGATTACGGCGGGGCCAACGACGAATTTCGGAACGCGTTGGACGATTACCGCAAAGGCGACACGGCGGACTGCGTCGCGAAGTGCGGGAGCGCGTTTGAAAGCGTGCTGAAGGTGCTATGTCAAAAGAACCACATCGGATTTGATCCGAACAAGGACGTGGCCGCTCGTCTACTCGATAGTTTGTTACCACGTTCGACTCTCGACGTAGCGACTTTCAAGGAACCGCTAATCGCGGTTGCACGGATGCGCAATCGCTTAAGTAGCTCGCATGGTGGAGGATCAACGGTACGAGTAGTTGACCGTCACGTCGCGCAGTACGCGCTGACCAGCACTGCGGCGGCCATCGTGCTCTGCGTTCACGACATGGGGCAGTAGGAATACTCGTCGGCGAGGGGAGAGTGTTTCCGTCACGCCGTCTCGCCGTCGAGCTGCAGGGCAAGGCCCCTGTCCTGCGAGGACGCTTCTTGTGAGACTAAAGTCAGCGCGAATTAAAAACTTCAAACGATTTGTCGATCTCACGATTCATAACCTGTCTCCCGACGCGAAGCTCATTTTCCTCTTGGGGCCAAACGGGTGCGGCAAGTCCTCCCTGTTCGACGCATTCCAAAGGCAGATCAAGGTCGGTCAGGTCTTTGGGATGAGCCCCGATCTAATGAAGTACTACCAGCGGACGACATCAGAGGCCGTTGCGGAGAGCGACGAAGTACGCTTGGAGTTCCATGGTGGCAACCCCACCTCAGAGGTAGCCCGAAAGAAGAGTCTCTACGTTCGTTCTGCGTATAGGCACGACCCATCCTTCCAAGGCACGACGATTGAACAGCAACCGGATGTCCTCGACAGGCACGCCGTCCGCCGGCTGATCGACACGGATCAGACCGTACAGAACAACTATCAGAGGATCATCTGGCGTCTTCTGGGCAAGGTGACAACACTTGGGTTGAAGCGCCGGGTCGCGACGTTCGTGACCGCCGAGAGCCTCTGCTAGGCTCGCCCCGTCTGTCGCCTTTTCCCCACGTGTTGCAGTTCCTCGTCGTGGCCGTCGCGGGCTGGATCAACCAGCAGCCGCGTGACGTCATTGACTCTCTCCAGGAAGAGAATCGCGTCCTCCGAGAGCAGCTCGGTCCTGGCCGTCTCCGGTTCACCGACGCCCAGCGCCGGCGCCTGGCCGCACAGGCCAAGCGCCTCGGGCGACGGGTACGCCGTGACCTCCACACCCTGGTCACGCCCGATACCCTCCGCCGCTGGCATCGACAGCTGATCGCGAGGACATACGCCGGCTGCGGCCGTCGCGGACCGGGCCGCCCACGGGTCATGGACACGATCCGCCGGCTCATCGTCCGGATAGCCACCGAGAACCGCGAGTGGGGCGACACCCGTAGTCGGGGTGCTCGCGGCAACCTCGGTCATCAGGTCGCGCGGGGCACCATCGCCAACGTGCTCAAGGAGCGCGGCCTAGCTGCGCGGCCGAAATCCCACGTCCCACGCGCCAGGACGTGCGCTCAACGAAGGCCGGGGCGTGAACCCCGGCGACACGTCGTGCTCACGCATGACTACCAGACCGGCACGAAGGCGCTCAACGAAGGCCGGGGCGTGAACCCCGGCGACACACGAGGTCCGCCATGGCCAGCACGATGGACTCGCGGTTCGCTCAACGAAGGCCGGGGCGTGAACCCCGGCGACACTGCTAATCCAACGCAAACGGCCGAAAGGGAGCGAAACTGTCCGGGCGGACACGGCAGGCATCATGGAAGCACAGTCCGGGGTCAATGGACCCACCCCGTAAGGTGCGTTTAATCGGCCGACCGCTCATGCGGCCTCCCGGTGGTAGAAATTGAGCAATCCGCCCAGACGCTCCCGCCGCTGAACGTCGGCGGCCAGGCTCACCGGCGGTGGCGGTCGTGGCAGGAGCTGGTTGTCGAGTCCCTGGTGGTTTCGCTCGCGATGGTCGTGGTCGACGTCCTCGCCCACGAGGAGACGCACGTGCCCTTCGCCGAGGGGGACGACGCGACTGAGACATTTCCCTTTCATAGAGCGGACGAACCGCTCGGCATACGCGTTGAGATTGGGACTCTTCGGCGGGAGACGGATCGGCTGGACACCCCCGCCCTCTAGGATCTCGCCAAAACCCCGCGTATAGAGCGGGTCGAGGTCGTGAATCAGATAGCGGGCGCGTCGCACGCAGCCATCGACCGGGTCCGTCACATTGCGGGCCATCTGCTCCATCCACGTGCCGTACGGCTGCGGATGGATCCCGGCGATGGTCACGCGGCGGGACGGCAGCGCGATCACGAAGAAGACCAGGTACCGCTGGAGCCCGGCCAGCGTGAGCACCTCGACGGTGAACAGATCGCAGGCCGTGAGGCCCTCCCAGGGCGCCTGCAGGACCGTCTTCCAGGGCATGCGCCGGCTCCGCTCGGGAGCCGGGTCGATCCCGTGGTCGTGCAGGATCCGCTTCACCGGGGTCCGAGCGATCTAGGGGCCGAGGTTCGAGAGCGCCCCGCGGATCCGTGTGTCCCCCCACTGGGGATGCTCGACCGCCATCCGGACCACGAGCGCGGCCACGTCACGTCGCGTCATCGGCCGGCCTCGACCGCGGCGGGCGCTGCCGTCGTATGTCTGGGCGATCAATCTCCGGTACCAGCGGGTGCTTCCGCAATCAACTGTTGGCGTCCAGTCCCTAACCCACCTACATGCTACAGTTTGGGCCGACATTTGAGCGCCTCAGTGCTCTCGTCGACAAGGCCCGCACAGTGAAGAAACCACGCTGTCTCAACCCCACGTGTTCGTTGCACGGAAACGTCGAGTCCACAGGCATCATCGGCTACGGATTCTACAGAACCACAGCCGGGAAACGGCGTCGCTACCGGTGCATCAGGTGCGGACAGACGTTCTCGACGACGAAAGGCACGCCTGTCAAGGGCTAGATCAACCAGCAGCCGCGTGACGTCATGGACTCTCTCCAGGAAGAGAATCGCGTCCTCCGAGAGCAGCTCGGTCCTGGCCGTCTCCGGTTCACCGACGCCCAGCGCCGGCGCCGGGCCGCACAGGCCAAGCGTCTCGGGCGACGGGGACGCCGTGACCGGCACACCCTGGTCACGCCCGATACCCTCCTCCGCTGGCATCGACAGCTGATCGCGAGGACATACGACGGCCGCGGCCGTCGCGGACCGGGCCGCCCACGGGGCATGGACACGATCCGCCGGCTCATCGTCCGGATGGCCCCCGAGCACCGCGAGTGGGGCGACACCCGTATTCGGGGTGCCCTCGGCAACCTCGGTCATCAGGTCGCGCGGGGCACCCTCGCCAACGTGCGCAAGGAGCGCGGCCTAGAACCCGCCCCCGACCGCAAGACGCGCACGACCTGGCGGGAGTTTCTCGCGGCCCACGGGGACGTGCTCGCCGCCGCCGACTGCTTCACGGTCGAGGGCTGGACGCCACGCGGCCTGACCCGCGTCACCGTGCTGGTCCTGATGCACCTGGCCAGCCGCCGCGTTCAGATCGCGGGCATCAGCGCCGAGCCCGACGGGCCGTGGGTCACCAAGCTCATGCGGAACGCCACCGATGCCGAGGACGGATGCCTGCGACACATCCGGGTCCTCATCCATGCCCGCGACCCGCTCTTCCGGCCGGCCGGGCGCGACACGCTCCCCCCGGCCGATGTCACCCCCATCCGACGCCCCGCCCACTCGCCGAACCTGAACGCCTACACGGAGCGCTTCGTGCGCACCATCAAGGACTCCTGCCTCGAGCGCATGGTCCTGATCGGCGAGGGCTCGCGGCGTCGCGCCGTCCGCGAGTTCGTCGCGCACGACCACCACGAACGGAATCACCAGGGGCTCGACCATCGCCTGATCCTGCCGCTGTCGACGGCCCCGCCGCCCCGTGGTCGCGTCCCGTGCCGCCAGCGGCTCGGTGGGATGTTGACACTACGACGATCGGTCAGCAGCGTGATACATGACCGGCCGTCAACCCCACGATCTCGTTTTTGGACAGGACGGCCTCGAATGGGGCGATGGGAGACAGGCCGTCCACCATGGGTCCATCCCCCCCCACCCCAGCGCGCACGCTCGCGTGGAGCAAACCAGCGTGCTTGGATGTCGGAGGACGCGCGTATCGCGCGGCGGCGACTGACCGCTCTTCGCCCAGCACCCGGGCTAGTTGCAGCAGCGCCAGCCACGAGATCACCAGCACGACGATCACGCCCAGTACATTCGTAAGACGTGAGTTGCGGTGTGTCCCCATGATCCTCGTCTTGTTGGCGACCATGAGCAGCAAGATCAGCGTGAGTGGGAGTACGAGACCGTTCCCCGCCTGCGCCAGCAGGATGACGTAGTACGGCGAGCCACCCAGCGCGACGGCGCAGAACACGCCGGTGGCGAGCACGAATCCCCAGAGCAGACGGAATCGGCCGCTCCGAAGGTCCGGCGGCCACCCGAGCGCCCCGCCCGCCGCATAGGCGGCGGCGAGCGGGGCGGTGATCGCCGAGGTCAGCCCGGCCGCGAAGAGCCCGAGGCCGAAGAAGACCGGCGCGGCGCGACCGAGGAGCGGTTCCAGGCGTTCGGCGACCGCGGCGGCGTTCGCCGCGTCCGCTCCCTGTCCGAGGAGCGGTGAGGCGGCGACGACGACTGCCGCCGTGATGAGGCCGCCGAGGACCACCGAGAACACCGTGTCCCGGCGGCTTTCCCGAATATTCTCGTCGTTGCGGCTGGCGTCGGGCCAGCGTTCCAGCGCGGTGCTGGCGTGGAGGAACAGGTTGTAGGAGACGAAGGTCGTGCCGATGAGCGCCAAGACAGTCAGCAGCGAACCGGGGGGCAGGCGGGGGATCAAGACCCCGGCGATCAGGTCGCCGATGTCCGGGGCGGTGAGCCCCGCGACCGCGCAGAACACAATGCTCATCAGCCCGACCAGACAGACCAGCGCGTTCTGGATTGTCTGGTAGGTTCCGGTCAGCAACAGCCCGGCGGCCAGCCCGCCGACGACGAGCGCCAGCGCCTCCTGCGGTAGCCCAGAAAGCAGGCTCAGGCCGAGCGACGCCCCGATCAGGTTGCCGGTCTGGAACGCCGCGTTCCCCACCAGGATCGTGACCGTGATCAGGCCGAGTACGCCCACCCGGATCCGCCGGTTGTCGAGGCTGTCGCGGATGGCTTCCGCGAGCCCGCGCCGCCCGGCGAGACCCACGCGGGCCGCCATATCCTGGAGGATGACCGTGGCGGCCACCGAGAACAGGACGGCCCACAGAAGCGTCACGCCATAGCCAGCGCCGGCGCGGCTGGCGGTGACGATGGTTCCGGGACCGATGAACGCCGCGGTGACCAGCAGGCCAGGTCCGAAGCGGAACCTTTTCATCTCGGTGTCCTCCACGCTCCGCGGGCCCCTTCATTGACGCCCGCATCTCCGCCCGCGGTAGGAGACGCCGGGTGCCACACGGCCACTCACATTTACCCAGTTGTGATGATCGAAACTTCCCCGCCCCTCGGTGAGCTCCGACGATGAGCGGCCCCATCGTACTCCTCTACAAATGAGCTGAGCGTGCGACTGGGGCGCCCGACTGTTTCACTTTCTTCAGGGACTGAATCGTACCGGGTTTCTCGGAGACCGAATTCGTTGAATCAGGCCACCTCAGCCTGCTCATAGTACTGCGCCTCGAACTCTGCTGGTGGAATGTCCCCGAGCGGCCCCAACAGTCGTGCCGTGGCTGGCGCCTCTGTGATGGCGCCGTTGCCGACCACCGCGCATGTGCACATGACCGCGAAGAAAACCCTCTATTTGGCGAACCCCTATGGCTTCTCCGCGCAACAGCGTGGCGGACCGCTCCACGGGTGCTTCCGTCATCAAGTGTTGGTGAAGAGAGCTTAAGCCCTAATCATCCAGATACTTCCAGCCGATTTTGACGCTGGCAGCTCTTTGGCACTGAATATCTAGTCTAAGCGGTTTGGTTAGAACGAGATAAGGGCGGGGTAGCAACAGTTGATGGCGGAAGCACCAGCAATCGGCCGCTGGTGACCCCGTCGGGGAGGTCAGGAGAGGTTGTCGAGACAGCTTCCGCAAGACCGGGGTGCTGCACAAGCTTATTCCGGGCATCGAGGAGATGTTGGCAGCAGGCGGGTTCGAGCCTTCTCGGTCGCCGGAGGAAGCGCAGCCAGTCGCCATTTCAGAGGAGCCAAGTGGTGATGTTGGTCATCGTGGTTAACAACGCACCCCCGAGGCTGCGCGGGCGTTTGGCGGTGTGGTTGTTGGAGATCAGGGCTGGGGTCTACATCGGAAACTACTCGCGCCGAACACGCGAGATGATCTGGGAACAGCTGAAGGAGGAAATAGAAGAAGGCGATGCCATTATCGCCTGGGCCGTACCGACCGACGCGGGCTATGACTTTGATACGTGCGGTATCAATCGGCGCATTCCCGTGGACTTGGACGGAATCAAGCTCGTGCGATTCTTGCCGCAACCGCCCAACGGTGGGCAAGCTGAAGTCTAGGCGCAACCCTCCGAGATCGAGCCATTGCTTCCTCGCCGGAATCGGGCGATCGCAGTTGGTGCGGTCTTAGGTGAGCAGCAACAGCTTTTGAATCAATATCTTGTGGGAACAGTGTTCCCCGCGCGGGCGGGGATGAACCGTACGCATACCCGTCACTCACCCATGCCTCGGAGTGTTCCCCGCGCGGGCGGGGATGAACCGGCCGCCAAGGCCATCACGCGCAAGGCCAAGGCGTGTTCCCCGCGCGGGCGGGGATGAACCGATGATATCTCCCTTGTCAATTGATTAACGTGAGTGTTCCCCGCGCGGGCGGGGCTTGCGCCGATCAAGGAGACGAGCTTCCTGTACCGCGGCCGACTCAACAATCTCCGAGCGTGGCACACCCCCAACAACCCACCTACTGTGGTCTGGGGCGCCGGCCCGCTCGTTCCCAACATGATCGCCGTACTCGAACGGCGGCTGGTCGAAGCATCGACGCGCGGACTTGAGGACAAGTCGCTAGCCGCCGCCACGTTCGCCCGGCTCGCCGACGTGGCGGCGTTCCTCTCCGGTGACTTCGACGACTCGCGTTGCGCCGCGCTGCTCGCCGGTCTCGTGTGGGCGCGGCCGGCCCGAATTCGATCAACGCACATGCAGCCGGACTCCGCACCTGTTCCGTTCGCATATGCAGCGCTCAAACCGGTGTTCACACCCGACGCGGCGCTCCGCGTTCCACGATCGGGGTCGGCGATCACGATCGATCACTCATCCCGAAAGCCGCATAGGAAGACCGCATTTCCACCACGGGCTGCTAGGCTCAAGCCGGTGCAGGGCACGAGATTTCAGCCGACAGGCTTTCCCAATCTCGGCCACGCTGTCTACGACTCGCCAGACGGACGGGGACGCACCGTGCTCGTCGAGAGCGCGCAATCGATGGCCAACCGCCTCGAAACGGTCTGCTGGGACGATGTGTCCGACGACTGGGTCGCACCGTTACGGGGACTGCCCGTCGTGAAGGTTGTGGACGGGAACAGCAATCCGCTCACAAACTCCCTGATCGAAGCGCACCGGCTCAACTCGCCGTACATCCTGGAGGGCAAGGACAAGACGGTGGTCGACCTGCTCAAGAACCGTTTGGCCGTCATGGAGGTCGGCCGGGTCGACCTGCGCGAGTTGGCGAAGGTGCTCTTGGAATTCGACACCAACGCATTGCTCCATGGAGTATTTCTCGCCAAGAAGGCTCTCGCCGGCGGGCGGTTGCGTCTTCCCAGGTCTCTGTCCGCCTTCGTCGAGGCCGAGAATGCGAAGGTGGCCGCGAGCGGCGGAGTGAAGAACGACAGTGTCAATCCGTCCGGAGAGACAGCCAAGGGCTTCGGAAACGTACCGTTCGCGCGCGACGAGTACGTCGCCGAACGGATTACGGCCTACTTCAACCTCGACCTCCGTCAGATACGTGCATTCGGCCTGGGGAGCGACGTCGAGCGGCTGCTGGTCATTCTCGCCTTTTTCAAGATTCGGAGGTTGCTCGCCGAAGGGCTACGGTTCCGCACCGCCTGCGATCTCGACGCCAGCGGGGTCACCGTCACCCGGCCGGACGGATTCGACCTGCCGGCGCTTGACGACATCGAATCGGAGTTGCCTGGGCTGATTGAGACTGTCGGGTCGAAGGGTCTTTTCGGCGAGAGCCGGGTGCTTACCGTCCAGTACGAGAAGTGAGCGCATGTTCGCACTCACCTTCCGCTTCCCCGCCGGCCGGTACCACGCGACGCCGTGGGGCCGCAACGTTAACGAGGCTGCCGTTGCCTGGCCCCCGGAGCCGTGGCGTCTGCTGCGCGCGCTCATCGCCGCGTGGTGGCGAAAAGGCGACCGGGCGCGCTGGTCTGAGAATGACATCGCGCGGCTGATCGACACACTCGCCGAGGCGCTGCCGGAGTACAGCCTGCCGGCCGGCGCAATCCACACTCACACGCGCCACTACATGCCGACCAGCGGTCTCGACAAGGGACGGCCGAAGACGACGCTCGTTTTCGACGCTTTCGTGCGACTGCCCAGCGGCTCGACTGTAGTTGCGGCATGGAAGAACCTGACGCTCGAAGCCGAACTGTTCTCACTCGCCGCCGATCTTGCCGGCGCCATCGGCTACCTCGGGCGGGCGGAGGCCTGGACGGAATGCACGGCGCTCTCGGAATGGAACGGATACGTGAACTGCCGTCCGCTCGACTGCCTTCCCGACGGCGACCCCGTGCGGCTCCTTGCACCGCTCACACCCGACGCTTACACGGTCGAGCGGCAGCGGATCATGGACGACATGAAGCGTCAGATACTCGCCACGCCCGGACGACCGCCCACGCAGCGCGTTATCGAGAAGCAACTCGACAAGGCGCTGCGGAGCAAGGGACGACGGGCGCATACGCTGCCGGAACGCCTCGTCGATGCATTAACGCTCGACACGGCCGATTACCAGGATCTGGGCTGGAGCCGCCCGCGAAGTCGTCTATGCGCGCGCGCCCGAAGCCGCCCCGGGCGTTGTTGCTCGCCCTGCCGTCCGGCGCCGCGCGACGCGAACCGGACGCAATGTGCCGACCGTTGCGCGCTTCCTGCTGGCCGGCAGGCCGCGTCCTCGCATCGAGGACGCCGTGAAGATTGGCGAGCTGATGCGCCGCGCGGCGCTCGCGCAGTTCGGCTGGCGACGGGTGGCACCGTTTCCTGTAGGGACAGAAACTCCAGGACCGCGTATGCTGCGAAGCAGCCGAGGGGAGCGGCCGTCTGCTTTTTGGTGGCATTGACCCCGTTAAAAAACCTGGCCCACGGACGCTTGCGGACTTGCGAGTGGTGACGCGCATGCGCGATCCCGTGTAGGAAAGTATTCGGTTCCGCCGTCCTGCCCTCGGTTACACCTACCCAAGGGAGGCACCGATGCCAGGACAACCGAGGACGAAGCGGCGGCGGACACGACAAGGTTTTTCCACCGTTCATCCGGACGCGGCCGGAATCGACGTGGGCTCCCGGTTTCATGTTGTGGCCGTGTCGGCAGACCGCGACCCAGAGCCCGTTCGGACCTTCCGTAGTTTCACTCATGACCTGCATCGACTGGCCGATTGGCTGGCCGCTGTGGGCATCTCGACGGTGGCGATGGAGTCCGCCACCTTCCACGACCGGCACGCCGCATTCGTCAAGGCGGCGGCGCAGCTCCGATTCTGCCGCCGCAACGACATCGAGCGCCTGGCCGGTTGCGCCAGGGATACGCACCGCCTGGTATGCCGCCTCACCGATCGCCGTCAGCACAGGAGGCGGGAGGCAGACGTCGAAGGCGTGGAACGATCGCCGTTCCGTAAAGCGCAGTGGCTGCGTTGGCGTCTCAATCTCGCCGCCCATGCGTTCCGTGGCAACACGACTCGCAATAATCGCCACGGCCTTTGGGACGAACCGCCAGCCAGAAAACACGAGGACCTTCCGGGGCTGCACTGAACCGAACAACTCGTCCGCGTAGTACGTATAGGTGGGTGCCGTCCACAGCCGTGGTGGCGCCCCGTTCGCCCCCAGACAGACGTTCACGACGTGTGAGATCCGGTGGTTTCTGTCGGCCAACGACTTGACATCGTCTCCTCGAGTCAGCAGTGCGCGCGGAACTCTGACGCGTCCCTCCTTCAGTGTTCGCAGCAGCGCGTACTTCGAATCCAGGAACGTCAGCAGCGACGGGGCGGACTTCCAGAACTCCGTTACCTGTCCCATCCCGTGGGAGGCCGCCAGGCCGCCATGCAGCCGGAAAAACTCCTCCAGTTCTGCCCTCCCCGGCAGCGCTCCGCTGTTGCCGGTCGCGGCTCAGCTCCACCTCCACCTGCCGCAGTTTACTGACAATCTGTTCCATGCTGTATCGCTTCGTGGGCATCCCGCCTCCTCCTTCCGCCCGAGATCCTAACCCTGGATCTGGACCGGTTTAAGGGGGGCAGGTCACGAGTACGGCTTCTGCCGCTAGTCCCCTTGATCTTTGATTTCTTCAAAAAGTCGTTGGTCATCTGGGGCCACCGTGGACTTGAACGGTGCGCTGTCCGAACCGCTTCACCTTCGCGAGGATCTCGTCGGCTGTTTTCGTCCACTTGAAAGGCTTGCCCTCGTCATTGTGGGCGTCCACGTAGGCGGAGATGGCGTGGCGCAGCGCGTGCGTGCTGGAATGTGAGCCGCGCTTGAGGGCGTGTTCGGTGAGGAGGCCAAAGAACCGCTCGACGAGGTTGAGCCAGGCGGAGGAGGTTGGCGTAAAGTGGAACTGGAAGCGCGGGTGGCGGGCCACCCATCGTGTGACCAGCGGGGACTTATGCGCCGAGAGATTGTCGAGGATCACGTGGACGGTGAGGGTGGGGTCCACCCGCTCGTCGATCTCGCGCAGAAAGCTCACGAAATCCCTCGACCGATGCTGCTTCTTGGTGTGCGCCACGACCTGGCCGGTCGCGACGTTGAGCGCCGCGAAGAGGTCCACCGTGCCATGGCGGATGTAGTTGTGCGTCTGGCGTTCGGGCCGACCCATGTCCATCGGCAGGATCGGCTGCGCTCGCTCGAGGGCTTGAATCTGAGGCTTTTCGTCGAATGACAAGACACCGGCGTGGTCGGGTGGATTCAGGTAGAGGCCGACAATGTCCCGCACCTTCTCGAGGAACAGCGGGTCGTCGGAGATCTTGAAGGATTCCACGACATGCGGCTGCAACCCGAAGGTGCGCCAGATGCGGCCCACGGTGGAGGCACTGACGCCAGCGCGCTCCGCCATCTTGCGGGTGCTCCAGTGGGTCCGCCCCTTCGGCTTACTTTCCAACGTGGCGACGAGGATCGACTCGACATCCGCATCGGACAGTGTCCGGGGGGCTCCGGGCTTGGGCTCGTCATACAGCGCATCCACGCGACCTGTCGTAACCCGCTGCCGCCACTTGCCGACCGTCACATTCGAACAGCGCAGTTTCGCCGCGACCGCCACGTTCGATTCGCCATGCGCGCACCTCAGGACGATCTTCGCCCGCAAGGCCACATGCCGATTCGTTCTGGCGCGCCTGGCGAGCCGCTCAAGTTCTCCTCGCTCCACGGCGGTGACTTCCAATCTCGCTTTGGGCCGACCTGTTCTTGCCATGCCGCCCCATACATCACACCCGGCACACTTCTTAAAGCTTTTTCAGACACAAGGGAGTAAGTATCCCCCGGCAAAGCCGGGGGCTTTAGTTGTGAGCCGCTCAAAGCGGCAGGACGTGGCCGCTACGCGCCACTTGAGCCACCCTACGGGTGGCTGCTCTCATCCAACCGGAGCTGCTCTTGCCGTCGGTCTTCCTGTTCCTGCGCCCGGATATACGCGCGAATCGCTCGCTCATCCCGACCCAGCGTGGACACGAAGTAGCCTCGAGCCCAGAAGTGCTGCCCGACAAAACTGCGCGACCGCCCGGCAAACTCCCGAGCGATGTAGATCGCGCTCTTGCCCTTGATGTACCCGATCACCTGCGCCACCGAGTACTTCGGCGGAATCGACACCATCATGTGGACGTGATCGGCCAACAGATGCCCTTCCTCCACGTCGCTTTCCCGCTGCCGGGCCAACTCCCGCAGCACCCCTCCGAGATGCCGGCGCACCGACCCGTAGATCGCCTTCTTCCGATACTTCGGGATGAACACCACGTGATACTGACATGCCCACTTCGAGTGATTTAGAACTGCGATAGTTCGTCATGGGGACTCCCCTTTCGTGATGCGTAGCGGCTCACGTGGGGGAGTTTCCCCATTCCAATCCCGGAACTGTCAAACTCTGGGTGCCTCCCCGGCAAAGCCGGGGGGTCTCTCACGCTGACTAGCTGATGATACGATGCCTCGTACTCAGCCCGATGGTCACTGTTTTCACTTCTTCCACTTAACAGCCAACCCACGCGCCCTTTCGTCGCGAAACATCGCGAAGAAACTGGGCCGGCGCCTGAGGCCGTGCTGATAGCCTGAGCGAAGCACCCGAGGGCCGAGGCCGACGGCACACTGGTGGGTGAGCCCCCGTTTGACAGCATGGCCCGGGGATGTCGCGAGCACATCATTGGCGACACGCATGGCGTGATCCCGTTCAGGAGAGTACTTGCCGACGCATTCCTGCCTTCGGATGCTCCTCGCTCATCACGATGAAGGAGTGACCGATGCCACGCACACAGCACACCACGCGCCCCCCGCGGCGCTCGAAGCGAAGGACCCGAGAACAGACGTTTCTGGAGCGGGTGCATCGCAATGCCGCGGGTATCGACATTGGGTCCGGGAGCCATTGGGTGGCGGTCCCCCCAGACCGAGACGAGCAGCCTGTGCGGGAGTTCAGGAGCTTCACGCATGCGCTCATCGACCTGGCCGACTGGCTCACGGCGTGCGACGTCGATACCGTCGCGATGGAGTCGACCGGCGTGTATTGGATCCCGCTCTTTGAAATGCTGGAGGCACGAGGCTTCTCGGTGCTCCTCGTCAATGCCCGGCACGTCAAGAACGTGCCCGGACGCAAGAGCGATGTGTCCGACTGCCAGTGGATCCAGCGGCTCCATACCTTTGGCTTGCTGCGCGGCAGCTTTCGGCCCACCGCAGAGATCACCGCCATCCGTACGCTGCTGCGTCACCGAGACACCCTCGTGGAGGGGGCGGCCGCCTGTATCCAACGGATGCAGAAGGCGCTGACGCTGATGAACCTCCAACTCCACACCGTGATCAGCGACGTGACCGGGGTCACCGGGATGCTGATCCTGCGCGACATTGTGGCCGGCGTGACCGATCCCACGGTGCTCGCTCGTCATCGCGACCCCCGGTGCAAGGCGTCGGAAGCCGAGATCGCCGCCTCGCTCACGGGTCACTATCGCGATGAACACCTCTTCGTGCTGCGCCAGGAGCTCGAGGTGTACGACTGCTACCACGAGACGATCCAGCGCGGTGACGAGCAGATCGAGGCGCGCGTCCACGCGCTTCAGGCCCAATGCGAACCGCCGGGAAGGGACCTGCCGGCTTCGCGCAAACCGAGTCCCAAGAGTAAGCGACAGGACAACACACCGTCGTTCGAGATCCGTTCCCCCTTGTTCACGCTGTGTGGTGGGGTCGACCTCACCGCACTGCCGGGCCTCGGCCCCTACGGCGCGCTCAGGCTGATCTCCGAGATCGGTGTCGATATGCACTGCTGGCCCACGGAGCATCACTTCGCCTCCTGGCTCACGCTGGCGCCGAACAACAAGATCTCGGGTGGGAAGCTGCTCGGATCTCGCACGCAACCGTCCGCGAACCGAGCCGCCAAGATCCTGCGCCTCGCGGCCATGGCCCTCGTTCGGGGCGACCACGCGCTCGGGGCGTTCTACCGCAGGCTGGCCGCTCGCACGGACAAGCCCACCGCCATGACGGCGACCGCCCGCAAGCTCGCCCTGCTCGTCTACCGCATGCTCACATACAACATGCCCTACCATCACACATCCGCGGCCGAGTACGACACGCGCCAGCGCACACGCATCCTCCGCGGCCTCCGCAAACGGGCGACATCACTCGGCTTTGAACTCGTCGAAGCCAGTACGGGGCTCGTTGTGTAGGGAGCCAGTTTCTCAGGAGCTTTTCACCCGCGCGGGCCGCGACGCCTCGCTGGGCAGAAAAACGGATGCGCCCCGACGGTGCTTGGCGATATGCTGGCCGCGCGCCCGAGGGCCGAGGCCGACGGACCACTGGTGGCCAGTCCCCGTCTAGGAGCTTGGTCCGGGGATGTGGCGACAGCCGCACTGGTGGCACGATTGGTGTGACCCCGTTCAAGAGACTGCTTCCCCGACACATCCCTGCCCTCGGGTGCTTCACCCATGATCCCCAAGGAGCCCCCCCCGTGACGCAACGAGAACGAGGTCAAGCACAGCAGCGCGCTCGACAAGAGCAAGAGATTCTCCGAAAGATCCATCTGAACGCCGCCGGCATCGATATCGGCAGCGCGAGCCACTGGGTGGCGGTGCCCGACGATCGGGACGACCAGCCGGTACGAGAATTCACGAGTTTCACCCATGATCTCACCGCGTTGGCCACCTGGCTCGAGGCGTGCGGGATTGACACGGTCGCCATGGAGTCGACGGGGGTCTACTGGATCCCGCTGTACGAACTCCTCGAAGCCCGTGGGATCGAGGTGCTGCTCGTGAACGCCCACCATGTGAAGGGCGTGCCCGGCCGCAAGAGCGACATCGTCGATTGCCAGTGGCTCCAGCAGCTGCACACCTTCGGGCTGTTGCGCGGGAGCTTCCGGCCCGACGCACCGATCGCGGCGCTGCGCAGCGTCATCCGGCACCGCGATCAGCTGGTCGAGTCGGCGGCCTCATGGGTCCAGCGGATGCAGAAGGCGCTCGTCCTCATGAACCTCCAGCTCCATCACGTCCTGACCGACGTCACCGGGGTGACCGGGGTCGCGATCCTACGTGACATCGTCGCGGGCGAAACCGACTCCGCTGTCCTCGCCCGGCACCGCGACCCGCGCTGCAAGGCCACCGAGGCGGAGATCGCCGCCGCGCTCACAGGGCACTACCGCGCCGAACGCCGAGCTGCTGACCGGCCTCGCGCCACGGGCCGCGGGGACGTTGTCGAGTCCGCTCTCGAAGGCCATGAACTTGGTCACGAAGCGGCCGATCGTGTCGACCCACGCCGTTGGCGCGGCGGCGGGAGACCGTCTCTTGTTCATCGCCCCATGGCGGGGCTACGCGATTGTCGGCACCAGCCACGATCCGTTTCATGGCGCAGCCGGCGCACTCTCGGTCACGTCCGAGGATGTCGCTCGGTTCCTGCGTGAAGTTGCCGAGGCCTTCCCGCGCGCCGGACTCGGTCCGGCAGACATCGGTCTCGTCCATCGTGGGTTGCTGCCGGCAACCAACGGCCATGACGTGCCCACGCTGCTGAAGACCTCTCAGGTCCGCGACCACCGCGCCGATGGCGCGGCCGGCGTGGTCAGCGTGCTCAGCGTGCGGTATACGACGGCGCGGGACACCGCGCAGCGCGCCGTGGATGTCGTGTTCGATGTCCTCGGCAACACATCGCGACCCTGTCGGACCGCCGGAACCCCGCTTGTCGGAGGCGACACAGCCGACATCGCCACGCTCCTGAACGAGGCCGCGCATGCCGCGCCCGACCATGTGACCGTACCCACAACCGCACGCCTCGTGCGGTCGTACGGCACCAGCTACAGGCGTCTACTCGATCAGCTCGGGTCGACGCCCGATGATGCCCGCGCGCTAGGCACGGCGTGTGACGTCACACGGGGCGAGGTTCGGCACGCCGTCCGAGCAGAGATGGCCTTGACGCTGGGCGATGCCGTCCTACGACGAACCGAGGCGGCGTCGGCGGGACATCCCGGGCGCGATGCTCTTGAAGCCGCCGCGGCGGTCATGTCGGAAGAGCGGGGTTGGGCGGCAGCGCGGACCGACCGAGAGATCGTCGATGTCGAGCATGCGCTGCGGGTTGGGGACTAGACCCGACTCTTCTCGCCACTAGCCATCGACGAATTCCTGAACCCAGCGCTCGAGCACCATCAGGCTGAACAAGGTATGGGCCTGGTTCTCGTGGCCCGCTCGGTGGGCCTCAATCCGGCGCCGGATGGCGGCCGGCTGGAACCAGCCGCGTGCCTCAAGCCGTTCTTCCGACAGCAAGTCTTCCATCAACGGCGCGAGGGTGCCTTTCAGCCACGTCTTCATCGGAATGCTGAAACCCTCTTTCGGACGCTCGAGCACCGATTCCGGCAGCAGATCCTGCATCGCCTGCTTGAGCACGTACTTCCGCTCGCCACCTCGGATCTTGAGGGACCCAGCCATCGAGAACGCCAGCTCCATGACGTCGACGTCTAGGAACGGCGCACGCGTTTCGAGTGAGGTTGCCATGCTCATGCGATCGACCTTGACGAGGATGTCGTCGGCCAGGTACACGCACAAGTCGGCATACAGCTGTCGATTCAGCACGTCGTCGGTTCCTGCCGATCTTAGCGCGTCCCGAACTGGTCGATACACATCGGAATCCGCCAACCCCGCCTGAAGCTCCCGGCTGTAGAGCCCTCGCTTCGCTGCCGGACCGAGAAACATCATCCAGCGATAGTGCTCGACTGATGCCGGCATCTCGGCCGCCCCCTGCAGGAAGCGCTGCAGCTTGTTCACCAACCCCTTTTTCTTGTCCGACGGAGGAAACATCGCGACAAGACCCGACAGCGCCGGCAGCGCGCCGCTCGGAACGACACCCGCCATCCGCCGCGCGAGCGCGTCGGCCTCGTACGCGTCATACCCCCCAAACAGCTCGTCTCCACCATCGCCCGACAGCACGACCGTGACATGCTCGCGAGCGATCTGGGACACCAGATATGTCGGAAACAACGACACGTCCGCAAATGGCTCATCGAGATGCGAGACCAGCTTGTCAAACAAGTCCACGACATCGGGCTCGACGATGCCTTCGCGGTGCCGCGTGGCGAACCGTTCCGCGATCTCGCGCGCGTAGGGCAGCTCGTTATAGCTCCCGTCGGCGAAGCCCATGCTGAACGTGCTGACCGGCTCGCCATGGCTGCTCGGCGCGCCACTCATCAACCCGACAATCGAGCTGGAGTCGACACCGCCGGAAAGAAACGCCCCGAGCGGGACGTCTGACATCATCTGGCTCTCCACCGCGCGTCCCAGCGTCTCGCGGAGTGCCTCGGCCGCCTCCGCGTCGTCCCACGCGCGCACGTCGACATCCGCGGCGTCCCAGTACCGACGAATGTCGATCTTGCCGTCGCGGTAGCGAAGGAAATGAGCTGGCGGCAGCTTCTTGACCGATTGAAACATCGTGCGGGGTGCGATGACGTATTCGTACGTGAGGAATTGATCCAGCGCCTCGAGGTCAACGGTGCGATCGACGTCGTCGCGCACGAGTAGGGCTTTGACCTCCGACGCGAGGAGCAGTGCGCGGTCGGTGAGCGTGTAGTAGAGCGGCTTCTCGCCTGCACGGTCGCGCGCCGCCAGCAGTGTTTGGGTGCGGCTATCCCAGATAGCGAGCGCAAACATGCCGCGCACCCGCTGCAGGAAGTCCTCGCCCCATTCCTCGTACGCGTGCACTAGCACCTCGACATCGGCCTGGCTTCGGAAGCGGTGACCACGTTCGGTCAACTGGTGGCGCATCGCCTTGAAGTTGTAGATCTCCCCGTTGGCCACGAGATGAATCGCCCCGTCCTCACTTTGAAACGGCTGCTGCCCACCGCCGACGTCGATGATCGACAGCCGACGCATCGCAAGACCCACTCCTGGCAACACGACGTGCCCCTCGTCGTCGGGACCCCGATGTCGAAGCGCGGTGGTCATTCGAGCCAGTTGCGCCGAGTCAATGGGTCGGTCGCGCTCACGTTCGATAATGCCGACGATTCCGCACATTCCGCGACACGTTACAATGACGGAGACAGGTAGACAACACGGTTTCATGCGTTTGACTCGTTCCTCTCGGCTGTTCGTGGGTCCTTTCTGGCTGTTTTTGCTCGCGGTGCTGCGCGGGGCGGCGGGCTGCGGGTCGGGCGAGGAGCTGGAGATCGCCGCGATCGAGCCGCTCACTCCGCAGCCAACGGCTGCCCCCGAACCGGCACCGGCTCAGCCCGAGACCCCGTGGACTCGCGTGGCCTGGACACGCGACGTCGGCGCAGGCACCGACGTGATCAGCTTCGGCGACCAACTCGTGTTGATGGGGTACGACTCGAGGGATGGCCTCGGTGAGCGCGTGATCCAAAGCCAACCGGCCAGCTACGCCAAGCCGCTCCTCACGCCGAGCGGTGGCGCGGTTGTGTACTCGCTCAGAGCCGAGGACGCCGTCTTCGTCATCGAGTGGGGCCAGCGCGACCCGCGTCGCCTCGCTGACGGGTTTGCCCTGGCGGCGTGGGCCGACCCGGACACCGGCGAGGAATGGGTCTACGTCGGCGATGACCAGGCCGCGACAGACCCACCGTCGTACCGGTCAATCTACCGATATCTTTTGGAAGATCCTCGCACCCGCGACCTGGTGTGGGACGCCCAGCCAGTCAGCGGTGATAGCTTTCAGCTGTCGGTGGATGGTCGATATGCAGGCGCCCTGTTCCCCTGGCCACATGCTGGCATCGCGGATCTCTCCTCAGGAACCTGGACGGCGGTGGGCGAGGGATGCTGGACGGCGTTTGCTGGCGACGGGAACAACCTCTTTTGGTACTTCGATGGGTCGCATCGCAACTTGACGCTCATCGACACGGACACCGACCGGCGCTGGCAGGTCCCCATCAACAACGCTCCAGGCATCGACGGCTTCGAGGTGTACCACCCGCGGTGGACCAACGATTCGCGCTTCCTCGTCATGACCGGACCGTATACCGTTGGCCAGCGCGCCAACAAAATTCGCGGGGGGGGGAAACCAGGTCGAGATCTGGATCGGCCAGTTTGCTGCCGACTTCTCGTCGGTCGAGAAGTGGAGGCAGATCACGCACAACGACGCGCCGGATTTCTATCCCGACGCGTGGATCGATCCTCGTGAGCGGACCGGCCCGGGAACGATGATCGACCGTCCCGATGCGCCGCCTTCGGCCCAACCGAACGCTGCCGATTCCAGGCTTGTTGTGGAGGTTCGAGCAAAGCGCGATACCGTCATACCAACGCCGGAATCGATCGCACCCTACAGGCACGGGTTGCTCGCGTTAGAGTACGACGTGCTCGACGTGCTCAAGGGTAGCTACGACGAGACGACCATCGTCGCGGCCCATTGGGTGATCCGAGACCGCGCGGTGCTAGATACGGCGGAGCGCTCAGCCAGCACGACGCTCCGCCTGACGCTCGAGCTGTACGACACCCATCAAGAACTCGAAGGCGAGCGTCTTGTCATGGATACGATGGACACGAACGCTTTCACGCTACCGCTGTACTACGACGTCCTCAGCCTGCCGTAGGACTGGTGTTGGCCCGAATCAAACGTCGATGCCCGACGACGCACGGCGATCGCGGACGATCTTCGCCGGCACGCCGGCCGCGATGTGAAACGGCGGCACGTGCCCGATCACAACCGCCCCAGCGCCGATGATCGCGTCCCGCCCGATCTGGGAGCCGTCTGACACCACGACGTGCGCACCGAGCCACACGTTGTCGTCGACCTCGATTCCCTGGGCGGTCCGCCCTTGGTGCAACACCGGTGTATCGATCTGATCGTACAGGTGGTCCCCGCCCACGAGGTACGTGTAGGCCGCGACCAGCGCGTTCTTGCCCAAACGCACCCGCGACGCCGAGAAGATCTCGACGTTAAACCCGATGTTCGCGTGGTCGTCGATGATGATGTCGCCGTTCTTGCAGCTGAGAATCGTGTTACGACCGATGAAGACGCCGTCACCGATCGCGATGCCTGTGTTGTCGGTGCCCTTGGCATCCAGACAGCAGCCGTCGTCGATCACAACGTCGTCGCCGATCCGGATCTTGTGGGGATGCCGCAGCACCACGTTCACCCCGAACGTCACGTTCCGCCCGGTCGCGCCAAGCAATCGCGGATAGAGCTTCGATCGGAGCAAGAGGCCGAGCGCTCCCGGGGTCGCGCTGCAAAGCATCACGATGGCTTCGTACTTCAGGAGCGACCAGAATCCGGGTCTTCCGACGACCAGCTCGGCGTACCGCTGAGCCTTCGATCGGCTCGGATCGAACAGCTCGCGCTGGATGACGGTGATCTTCGGGTCAGGCGTGCGGGAATCGGTCGACGGATCGGACCGTGACACGGCTCAGAACCGGATGCGGATGCCGCCGCCAGTATGCAGGCCACCGACGGTGACCGACACGTCGGCATCGCCGATGGGCAGGGTGGTCGATCCCTGCGCAAAACGGACAAACGCGCCAACGCCCACATTCGGTGACACCATGTAGGTGATGTCGATGGCCACGTGTCCGCCCCAGGCGTTCTTGATGAGATCGCCACTGGCAACCCGGTCGACGTTGACCTCGGTGAACGGTGGGCCCACCTCGCCGATGACGACCCCCGTGACGATGCCTTGCGTGAGGCTGAAGTAGCTTGGTCCCCCCATGACTCGCAGATCGAGGTTCTCGACGGGTAGGTCGAGCCGCCACGCGAGGTGAATATGGGTTGACCGCTCTTCTCGCGTCAGCTCCGACGTTTGCGCCGGAATGGTTCGGTCGCTGACCGCGAAGAGCGGGTGAGGCACCGTGCCGGTGATCGTGGTCGCATCGGATCCCATCGTCTGGGCATAGCTCGCCCCGACGGACAGTTCCTCCCACACTTCGATGAGTCCGCCGACGTCGAAGAGGGTGCCACCCATCGCATCATGAGTGGCGAGGATGCGTGCGTCTTCCCCGTATGCCCGGAACTCAATCCGCTGCCGCAGCTCTTCGGAGCTGACCTGATATCCGAAATTGGCATGCAACGCGAGGCGCCCCTCGAGCAGGTTGTCCTGCGCCGATACTACCTGCGCGCAGCCGACCAACATCAGGACCGCAATGAGACCGACCGTCTCGCCGCCAGCACCGCGACTCATGGCCCACGCTCCAGCAAGACCGGGCTCCCGTTGCTGGCGTTGCTGACTGACGCGCGCACGCCGCCGAATTCGGCATCGTAGTCGAGGATGATCGCGTCGGCGAACGCCTGCGCCATAACCTCGTAGCCCATAGCAGTCGGATGAAGGTTGTCGATTCCAATACACGGGAGATTCGCGCCTCCGCACGCCCCGCTGGACAACGCGCTAAACACATCGACGAGCCTGATGCCGTTGCCGACCGCAAGTGAGCGAATCGCGTTGTTCAGGACGGGGATGTTCTGCGCACCCAATTCGCGTCCGGGTGGTCGGACCGGAGGTACGGTTGCAATCATGGCCTCGGAGCCCCGCGTTTGTGCGTCGCGAATCATACCGTCCAGTGCCTGAGTCGTCGCCGCAAGGTCGAACATGGGAGTCAAGACATCGTTGGTGCCTTCCATGATCAAGACGACTTCGGGCCGCACCGCGTCGACCTGCAGCCCGATTCGACTCAGCCCCTCGACAGCCCTCTCGCCCGAAAGCCCGGCGTTGACGATCTCGATCGTTTGCGTGGGGTACCGGGCGGCAAGCACCTGCTGCAACTTGAAGGGATACGACTTACTGACCTCCAAGATCGTCGACACAGGCGTCGATGTTTCGCCGGCCGTCAAACTATCGCCGAACGCGAGGAACCGCGTCCGCAACAACCGGGGGTCCACAATCTCGATCGAGAAGGCACACGACGTGCTCTGCCCCAGCCCATCCGACGCCGTACACTGACCGGGTACCGTCCCAACCGGCACCACGGACCCGACCGCCGGAGTACACGATGTCGATACGGGCTCCTGTCCGCCGCCGACCTGCGGCGACGGGTAGTCGACCGGAGCGTTGGTCCCATTCAGCGACAGGATCGTCTGGTCGGCAGGACACGAGAGCGTTAACACTCCCACCTTGTCCGCCGGCAGGGCGGACGGCGTCGTGGGAAGGGTCGTCGTCTCCTGACACGCACCGGTGCACACCGCTGCGCACAGTGCCACGACGCACGAATAGCCCAACTTCTTCATGACGGATGCGTGGACCCAAGCTCGAGAGGGCACGATAGTAGCTTCGAAAACCCGGATGGGTCAACTTCCCGGGGCGCCCTAGCGCGGGTGCTACACTTGCTTCCGAGTTCCTGCTGCGTCGCGATGGTCTTTAGCTCCCATCTGTTCCTCTTCTACTACCTTCCTGTCACGCTCTTGCTGTATTACGCGATGCCGCGTCGCGGCAAGCACCTCGTGCTTGCGCTGCTCAGTTATCTCTTTTACGGCTGGGCCAACCCTCTGTTCGTGGTCTTGCTGCTGACGTCGACGACCATCGACTTCATCTGCGGACTCGTCATTGCCCGCCGACGCTCGCGACGACTGGCGCTCGTCGTGTCGGTGTGTAGCAACCTCCTGCTGCTCGGCTTCTTCAAGTACTTCAACTTTGCGTCCGACAACATCAACGCCCTCGCTGAGTTGCTGGATGCGTCGTGGCTCCGACTCGACCTCGCCTTGAGAGTCACGCTGCCGTTGGGTATCAGCTTTTACACTTTTCAATCCATGAGCTACACCATCGACGTGTATCGCGGGCGCGTGGCGCCACTCCGCAACTTCATTGATTTTGCGTGTTACGTCTCGATGTTCCCACAGCTCGTCGCAGGGCCAATCATCAGGTTCTCGGAGGTCGCCGATCAGCTCCTGGAGCGCGACCACACGGTCGCGAAGTTCGCTCGGGGCGTATCGTTCCTCAGCGTCGGGTTGGCCAAGAAGATTCTGCTCGCGAACCCGTGCGGTCAGGTGGCCGATCTGGTGTTCGACGCGGCGAACGTCACGGCGCTCGACGCGTGGTTTGGGGTGACCGCCTACGCCTTTCAGATCTATTTCGACTTCAGTGCGTATTCGGACATGGCAATCGGCCTGGGTCTCATGCTCGGGTTTGTCTTTCCCAAGAACTTCGACTCGCCCTACCGGGCGCAATCGATCACGGAGTTCTGGCACCGATGGCACATTTCCTTGTCGTCCTGGCTCCGCGACTATCTGTACATCCCGCTCGGAGGCAACCGACGCGGCCCCGTGCGGACCTACGTCAACCTCGCGATCGTGATGCTCCTTGGCGGGCTGTGGCATGGCGCCGCCTGGAACTTCGTGGTGTGGGGCGGACTTCACGGCCTGCTGCTCGCATACGAGCGCAGCCGTCGGTCGCAGCCCAGTCGACTTCCAGACGCGCTGCGGGTGGCCACCACGTTTGGGATCGTGCTCGTGACATGGGTTTTCTTCCGCGCTGACGACCTGCCGAGCGCCATGACCTACCTCGGCAGCATGGTCGGCGCCGTGGAGCCCACGCCGGCGGCGCGGCTACTGGGCGGCGTCCTATATCAGCCGTACTACGTGATGACGTTTGGTGCGGCCGCGATCGTGACGTGGGCAGCGCCGCAGACATGGGATTGGACGCGTCAGCTCACCCCTGTACGGGCGGCCGGGACGGTGCTCCTGCTCACGGCGTCGGTCGCCGTGCTCTCAACTCAGGCGTACAACCCTTTCATCTATTTCATCTTCTGATCGAGTCTGATGCAGTACGACCCGCTAGCCCGCCACAAGGATGCACGACGAGAAGTCGGGCAGACCGTCGTGTCTCGGCCGATCGCCTGGATGCTCGTCGGGTGCTTCGTCGCAATCGTCGGCTTACCGGGATCGGTCCAGCTCCTGTCCGGTACCGGAATGACGGTGGGCGCTCCAGCAGCGATGGGGCGGCCCAGCGGCGAGGGTCTCGTGAGCCGGGTCTTTACGACGAATCGGCAGTGGCTGTCGGCGGCGCAGCGCATCGAGGACGCGATCGGCGAACGATCGCTTATCGTCGAGGCCTTGCGTCCCCCGACCCAATCGGTGTTAACCGGCATCCTGGGCGCCGGTACCGCGCTCGCCTACCCAGACGGACGCGGCTGGCTCTTCTACGGTCCGGACCTCAGCTACGTCACCGGCCAGGGCTTTCTTATGCCTTCCCAACTCGAGCGACGCTCGAGCAGCGGCGACACGGTAATCGACGCGCCCACGCCCGACCCGCGACCGGCCATTCTCGAGCTCCACCGCTCGTTGGCCGCGCGCGACATCCGACTGATCGTGATGCCCACCCCGGTCAAGCCTACGGTCGAGTTCGGCCGGCTGAGCCCGAACAGCAACGAGACGCTGGTTGAAAACCAATCCTACGCGACCTTCGTCGACACGCTTCGCGGCCAGGGTGTGCTGGTGTTCGACGTCGGCGACGCGATTCGCGAGGCGCGCGACGCGCTTGCCGGACCACTCTACCTCGCCACCGACACCCATTGGCGTCCCGAGACGATGGAGGTCGTCGCGACCGAACTCGCTCGGTTCGTCACCGACCACGTTCAGCTCGCGCCCGCGCCGATCGTGGTGGAATCGGCGGTGTCCGATGTCTCAAACGCAGGTGATATCGTTCCATTACTGGGACTTGGTCCAGATGCACGCTTGTTCGCGCCCGAGACCGTGGAGATCCAACGGGTGACCGTCGAGAACGGCGGGCCCTGGCGGCCGGATCCGAACGCAGCCGTTCTGCTGCTCGGCGATAGCTTCACGAACGTCTTCTCGCTTGGGACTATGGGATGGGGCGAGTCGGCCGGCCTGGCGGAACGTCTCAGTGTTGCGTTGCAGCGTCCAGTCGACCGGATCAGCCAGAACAACGATGGGGCTCGCGCATCGCGCGACTTGTTGGCCACCGAGCTTCGACGCGGGCGCGATAGGCTCAACGGGAAGCGCGTCGTCATTCTGCAGTTTGCCAATCGTGAATTGGCGTTCGGCGATTGGCCGGTCATTGATCTTCCGCTGGACCGCCGACCGGACCTGCGACCGGACGACCGGCTGCTCTTGAGCGCCTTTGCCACCCCCATCGACGACCAGACGGTCGACGTCGCTGGCATCGTAAGAGCGATCGGCCCGATCCCTACCCCGGGCACCGTCCCCTACAAAGATCAGATTGTCGCGGTTCACGTTGGCGACCTCGTCGTGGCTGGGGACGCGGCACCGCTCAATGGCACCGAGGCGCTCATCTATCTCTGGGGAATGCGTGACAACGAGCTCTCGTCCGCACGTCAGCTTCGCCCCAACGACCCGATCACGTTGACGCTCGAGCCTTGGGCGAATGTCGCCGCCGACCTCGAGGGCATCAATCGAGGCGAGCTCGAAGACACGACGATCCAGCTCGCCGAGCCCTGGTGGGGACAGCCGAACGGGGTCGAGCCATGAGTCGGTTCCCGGCCGCCGTCCTAGCCGACGTCCTCGCCACAGGGCTGATCGCGGTTGCCTGCACGTCCGAGGTGTCGGACGAGCTGATTCAAGAGGTCCGCACCGTTGCCGCCGAGCTCGCCACTGACGCGTCCACCCGGAACACGACAACCGTCAGCGGCCTCGACGGCTGGTTCTTCTTTGCCCCTGAGCTCAGGCACCTCTCGGTCGGCCGGTTCTGGGGCGAGCGTGCCAAAGCCGTCACCCAAGCTCGAAGCGCGGACGCCGCTGATCCGCTCCCGGCGATTCTCGACTTCAAGCGACAGCTGGATGCGCTCGGGGTTGAGCTACTACTCGTGCCGGTGCCGCTGAAGAGTGTGATCTACCCTGATCGCCTCCGCGACGATCTTCGGATCCCGATGCCCGCACCTCGTCTCGACTCGGCACATCAGGAGTTCTACACGGTTCTGCGCGACAACGGCGTCGAGGTGCTCGACTTGACCGAGCCGTTCCTTCAAGACCGCTTCTATTCCGACGACCCGCTGTACTGCCGGCAGGACACCCACTGGTCGGGCGTCGGGTGCGTCCTCGCGGGCAAGCTCATCGCGCAGGCAATCCGCTCGCGTCCGTGGTTCGGCGACCTGCCGAACACTGAATACGCGGCCGGATGGGAGACCATCACGATTGACGGAGACCTCGTCGCCGACGTTTCGCCAGCACCAGTCCGCGAGGAGCTCGCGTTTAGACGGATCGTGCTGCGCGGTCCAACACGTCCGGCTGAGGTGCCGTCCGACCCCGCGAGTCCGCTGGTGCTGCTGGGAGATAGTCATAACCTGGTCTTTCATGTCGGCGACGACATGCACACGACCGGTGCCGGCCTGGCTGACCAACTTGCCTACACGCTCGGCGTGCCGGTCGACCTCGTCGCCGTTCGCGGTGCCGGATCGACTGCGGCGCGCGTGAACCTGCTCCGCCGAGCCCAACGCGACTCCGAGTACTGGTCGACCAAGCGCCTCGTCGTCTGGTGCTTCTCCGCGAGAGAGTTCACCGAGACCGATGGCTGGTCGCTCGTTCCGATCGTCCCTTGATTGCCTCGGTTCTGATACCTGACCCGGGCGACCACGACGTTGCGCCGAGCGGGCCCGTGCTACCCTCTCCCATCGTGATTCCGATGATCGATCTGCCTGCGCAATACGCGCAGCTCAAAGATGAAATCGATGTCGCCATCGCGCGAGTGCTAAGCAGCGGTCGATACGTTCTCGGACCCGAGGTCGAGGCCTTCGAGGAGGAGTTCGCTCGAACCTGTGGCGCTCGGCACGCCGTCGGGGTCAACTCCGGCACGAGTGCCCTCGCCGTGTCGCTTCGCGCGGCGGGCGTCGGACCGGGCGACGAAGTCATCACGGTTCCATTCACGTTCGAAGCCACCGTCGCGACGATCCAATCGGTGGGCGCCACGGTTCGGCTTGTCGACATCGACCCGCGCGCGCTGACCATGAATCCGGACGGCCTCGACGCACACGTCACCGACCGAACCAAGGCGCTGATCCCGGTCCATCTGTTCGGCCAACCGGCCGACATGGATCCGATTCTCGAGGCTGCAGGGCGTCATGGTTTGTTGGTAGTCGAGGACGCGTGCCAAGCCCACGGCGCGTCATACAACGACCGGCCTGTTGGAAACCTTGGCGACCTTGGATGCTTCAGCTTCTATCCCTCGAAGAACCTCGCCACTGTCGGGGAAGGGGGGATGATCGTGACCAACGATGACAGCCTCGCCTCGGCGGCTCGTCAGCTCCGCAGCTGGGGACCTACTGCCGGAGCCGGGAACTCTCGTCTCTCGGCCATCGAGGCGGCGGTCCTGCGCGTCAAACTGCCACATCTGGCGGAATGGACGACCAAGCGACGCGCCGTGGCAGCGCGGTACGACGAGTTCCTCGCCGACACCGACCTGGAGCTACCGGCCGTTATGCCCTACGCCGGCCATGTCTTCAATGTCTACGCCGTGCGTTCGCCGCGGCGGGACCACCTCGCCGCTGCACTCGAGGAGCGCGGGATCGCATCCGCGGTGCACTATTCGAAGCCCGTGCACCTGCAGGATCGCTACCGGGACCTTGGCTACGCCGCCGGATCGTTCCCTGTGTCCGAAGCCATCGCATCCACGCAGCTTTCGTTGCCCATCTACCCAGAGCTCTCGGAGGCCTCCGTACGGACGGTCGCTGAGACAATTCGAGACGCCCTGCCGCGCGCCTAATCGGCGCGAGCACCTACTCCCTTGTGTCTGAAAAAGCTTTAAGAAGTGTGCCGGGTGTGATGTATGGGGCGGCATGGCAAGAACAGGTCGGCCCAAAGCGAGATTGGAAGTCACCGCCGTGGAGCGAGGAGAACTTGAGCGGCTCGCCAGGCGCGCCAGAACGAATCGGCATGTGGCCTTGCGGGCGAAGATCGTCCTGAGGTGCGCGCATGGCGAATCGAACGTGGCGGTCGCGGCGAAACTGCGCTGTTCGAATGTGACGGTCGGCAAGTGGCGGCAGCGGGTTACGACAGGTCGCGTGGATGCGCTGTATGACGAGCCCAAGCCCGGAGCCCCCCGGACACTGTCCGATGCGGATGTCGAGTCGATCCTCGTCGCCACGTTGGAAAGTAAGCCGAAGGGGCGGACCCACTGGAGCACCCGCAAGATGGCGGAGCGCGCTGGCGTCAGTGCCTCCACCGTGGGCCGCATCTGGCGCACCTTCGGGTTGCAGCCGCATGTCGTGGAATCCTTCAAGATCTCCGACGACCCGCTGTTCCTCGAGAAGGTGCGGGACATTGTCGGCCTCTACCTGAATCCACCCGACCACGCCGGTGTCTTGTCATTCGACGAAAAGCCTCAGATTCAAGCCCTCGAGCGAGCGCAGCCGATCCTGCCGATGGACATGGGTCGGCCCGAACGCCAGACGCACAACTACATCCGCCATGGCACGGTGGACCTCTTCGCGGCGCTCAACGTCGCGACCGGCCAGGTCGTGGCGCAAACCAAGAAGCAGCATCGGTCGAGGAATTTCGTGAGCTTTCTGCGCGAGATCGACGAGCGGGTGGACCCCACCCTCACCGTCCACGTGATCCTCGACAATCTCTCGGCGCATAAGTCCCCGCTGGTCACACGATGGGTGGCCCGCCACCCGCGCTTCCAGTTCCACTTTACGCCAACCTACTCCGCCTGGCTCAACCTCGTCGAGCGGTTCTTTGGCCTCCTCACCGAACACGCCCTCAAGCGCGGCTCACATTCCAGCACGCACGCGCTGCGCCACGCCATCTCCGCCTACGTGGACGCCCACAATGACGAGGGCAAGCCTTTCAAGTGGACGAAAACAGCCGACGAGATCCTCGCGAAGGTGAAGCGGTTCGGACAGCGCACCGTTCAAGTCCACGGTGGCCCCAGATGACCAACGACTTTTTGAAGAAATCAAAGATCAAGGGGACTAGCCGCCTACGCTTTGGCGGCTGGGATGGGCGTTTTCGTTGGGGACCGTCCGGCTCTCGAGCACGTCGCGAATGACGTAGGTCGGCTTCCCCTGCGACTCGTGGTAGGTCCGCGCTTGAAGCTCAGCCAGCAATCCGACGGTGATGAGCTGCATGCCAGTGAAAACCATCAGGATGGCCAGAAGCAAGATTGGTCGATCGGCGATGGCTTGCCCCGCAAACAGCCTGACGTAGCCTAGGTACGCCGTGATGATCGCGCCAGTGACGCCAAGCACAAACCCGGGTGGACCGAACATCTGCAACGGGCGAGTCGAGTAGCTCAGCAGGAACTTCACGGTGACGAGGTCGAAGACAACACGGATCGTCCGCGACAGCCCATACTTCGAGCGCCCGGAGCGCCGCGGGCGATGATTGACGATCGTTTCGTCGATGCGAACGCCCTGCTCGCTGGCGATCGCTGGAATGAACCGATGCATCTCGCCGTAGAGTCGCAGTGGCTTGACGACGTCCGCCTGAAATGCCTTCAGCGAGCAGCCGTAGTCGTGCAGCTTCACGCCGGTTGTCACTGAGATCAGCCAGTTTGCCATCATCGAGGGCACCCGACGCGTCAGCCACGGGTCCTTACGCTCGCGCCGCCATCCGCAGACGATGTCATAGCCCTGTTCCAGCCGATCGAGCATCGTCGGAATATCGCGCGGGTCGTTCTGCAAGTCGCCATCCAACGTGACGATGAACTGTCCGCGCGCCCGGCTGAAGCCGGCGGCGAACGCGGCGGTTTGACCGAAGTTACGCCGCAAACGGACAACCGAAACGCGTCGGTCCTTGGCGTGCAGCTCGCTCAGCAACTGATACGTGGCATCGGTGCTGCCGTCGTCAACGAGGATCAGCTCGTATGAGCGGCTGCCGGACTCGAGCGTCGCGGTCAGCTCGTCGTAGAGCTCATGAACGTTCGGAGCCTCGTTGTACAGGGGAATGACGACCGAGATGTCGGGTGACATGAGAGGCGAGACGAATTATACAGGGGCCGTCTTCTTCCGTTGAGACAGGTAGTAACCGACCCCGATGGCAAGAATCGCGACGGCAACCACGATCGACACGGTTCGGCTGTTCTCCTCGAGTAGCTGGACCGCCTGCTCCCCGTATCGAACCGCCAGCCACCCTTCGCCGAAGTACCGAAACCCGCGGCCAACCGCTACCGCGCCGGCGAATTGCGGCAGCGGCACACGTGCCACGCCGGCCAACAATACAAATACCTTGAAGGGCGCCGGCGGAGGAAGAATTGCCGGGACAATCACCGCGAGCATGCCGTACTTTTTCGAGAACCGCATCGCCCGATCGAGGGTCGGTCCGGCGAATCGTCGCTTGAGCAGCGCTTCCCCACCGCGCCGCCCGATGAAGTACAGGACGAGACAACCGGCGATCGACCCCGCCGTTGCCATGAAGGCGTAATACGCCATGAGCTCCGGATGCTCAATCACCGTCGCAATAACGAGAAGATCGTTGATCTCGGGCAGCGACAGGAACGACGAGTCGAGAAACGCGATGAAGAAGAGACCGGGACCGCCGATCGACAACGCGAACGCCTGGACCCACGCCACGATGCGGGACATGTAGTGGGATCAGTATATAGGGCGAGGGGTTCGAGGCCCTTCCGACCTCAAACCCCTCAAACTCCTGACGTCAGACGCCCCAATCTCCAGGGACGCGACATCCTCCGCCTAGAACCCGACCGTGAACGTGAACTTCGACGACAGACCGCCAAGATCGATCCGCTCGTTCAAGAAGCCCTCGTCGATCCCGACCCGACCATTCGCGTTCTGGTACATCACCTCGCCGCCGATACTGAACTTGTCGCCCACAGGAAACCGCACGCCACCGAGAATAATGCCGCCGACGTCGGTTCCGGTCGCGACGTACCGCTCGCGAAAGATATCGAACGTGTCGAAGTCGATGAACTCGCCCACCTCGCTGTATCGCCAGTTGAAGGCACCGATACCGGCTCCGAAGTAGGGCTGAACCGCGGCGTGACGCCCGAACGGAAGAACGCGGATTGTGGCCGTTAACGGAACCACGCGGAGCTTGAACTCCTGAAAGATCTCAGCTCCGTCGTTGTCGACGAAATCGAGGTACACGCTGGGCACCGTCCGTTGATAGAACCCGACGCCGATCCCCGCTTTGAAATAGTCACCTGCACCAATCAGCCAATCGCCGCTGACCGTACCGTTGTTAAAATCCCTCAAATCGAACGCAAAGACGTTCAGGTTCTCCAAGAGCACGTCGTCCACGACGCGCGTATCTGCACCACGCAGGGCGAAGTGCCCCACGCCTAAAGCGAGCGACTGTTGCGCATAAGCCGACGGACTGGCCCACACGCACACGACAAACATCGCCGCACTGACCAACATCTTCTTCGGCATGACGGCCTCCACGCAGACTTGGCATCACGAAGAGAAAGAGCAGAATCGATGCCATTGGATACGGCCGGACTGGGGCGAAGAATCAGCCTGTTTCCTGCGAAAAACGGCCGAATTGCAGATCTGCAGCTACGCGGAGGGGTTCGGAGTGTCCGTGCCCGGTGTCAGTCCGTCCGTTTTCCTGAACGGCGCCGTTCGAACTCGCTGACGACCATGAGCATCGAATCGTGAAGCGGACCATTCGACGCGAGGATGTTCCCGTCGCGCACAGCAAACGACCTCCCGTCGAGACCCGTCACCAGGCCGCCGGCTTCCTCGATCATGAGTGCCCCCGCTGCGGTATCCCACGGATGCAGTCGCTGCTCCCAGAAGCCGTCGAACCGACCGGCCGCCAGATAGCACAGGTCGAGTGCTGCTGACCCCAATCGGCGGACGGCGCGCGCGCGCGCGACAAATGCCCCGAAGAGCCCGACGACCTCGTCGACCGTGCGATGGACGTCGTAGGGAAACCCGGTGCACAGCATCGAATCCACGATCTGGTGCTCCTTGGACACGGTGATCGGCGATCCGTTCAACCGCGCGCCCGCCCCGCGCTCGGCGACGAACAGCTCGTCGCGAGTTGGATCGAAGACGACGCCGACCGCGAGCTCTCCCGACACTTCCAGGGCCACCGAGCAGCAGTAGAACGGCAGACCGTGTGCATAGTTCACCGTGCCGTCGAGCGGATCGATGATCCAGCAGCAGTCTGAAGCCCCCCGCCCTGCATCAGGGCTATTGGGCAGCTCTTCGGCAAGCACAGCGTGGTCCGGGAACCGGTCGGCGAGCAACTCGCGGCAGAACTTCTCGATCTCGACGTCGACCTGGGTCACCAGATCGATCGTGCCTTTTTTGTCGACACGCACGTCGTCATCACGGCGTACCAACTGAATCGCGCCGGCACGCCTGGCGATCTCGATCGCTGTCTGGAGAAAGCTGGGATCGACCGACATCAGTCAGCCGGCGGACCGAACTTCTTGACCATCCGCACCTCAGTGCCGCCCTGCGGCCCGGGTTGCAGCGTCAAGTCGTCCATGAAGTTTCGCATTAAGAAGATGCCACGCCCGCTCGACTTGAGGAGGTTCTCTGGGGCAAGTGGGTCGACGACTTCGCCGGGATCGAACCCCTCACCTTGGTCGACCACTCGCACGATGAGCTGCGAAGGTTCGAATTCAAACTCGACAACAACTCGCTTGTCTTCGTCTTCGCCGTTGCCGTGCTTGATGGCGTTGATCACCGACTCGCGCACGGCCACCCCGACCCAGTGTGTCGAGTCTTCGTCGAGCTGCCCGAGCTGACCCATGTGGTCGCTCAGGATCTGCACGACGTCCAGCATGTCGAAATGACTGGGAAACTCGAGACGGACGATGTGCCCGACTTCCGCCAACTCGTTCGTACAATACCTGGGCAATAGCAGCACGTGCAAGCGACCGCAGACCCGCAGAAGTACAATTCCGTTGATATATAGTTCGCGCATGAACGACGCCGTGTCGACGGCAACCACCATTGAACCAGCGAGTTACGTCGAGGGCTCAATTCGGGTGCCGGGCGACAAGTCGATCTCCCACCGCTACGCGATCCTCGCCGCGCTGGCCGATGGTCGTTCGACGATCTTCAACTACGCGCCCGGTGCCGACTGTGGCTCAACGCTGCGCTGTCTGGCTGAGCTTGGCGTGACGGTGGCGAGCGATGGGGTGGACCACGTCACGATCGACGGTATGGGACTTGGTGGGCTGCGCACCGCCACTGGGACGCTCGACGCCGGCAACTCCGGGACGACGATGCGCTTGCTGGCCGGTGCGCTGGCCGGGCACGCGATGACCACAACCATCACCGGCGACGATTCCCTTCGACGACGGCCGATGCGACGCGTCGTCGAACCGCTCGAGCGAATGGGCGCAACGATCGATACCGATGGCGGGCGACCGCCGATCGTGATCACCGGCGGCCAGCTGACCGGCATACGGTATGAGCCCGAGGTCGCGAGCGCACAAGTCAAGAGCGCCGTTCTGCTGGCTGGCCTCCATGCCAGCGGAGAGACCTGGGTCACCGAGCCGCATCCGACGCGCGATCATACTGAGCGCGCGCTGCCGTTCTTCGGAGGCGCAGTCCAACGAGTGAACCACAGCGTTGGAGTACGTGGGGACAGGCAGCTCCACGGCAGCGAGGTCGCGGTTCCTGGAGATTTTTCGTCCGCCGTCTTCTGGTTCGTCGCGGCAGCCGCCCTGCCAGGTTCGTCAATCGAAGTGACCGGCGTGGGTCTTAACCCGAGTCGTACGCGTCTGCTTGAGGTCCTGCGTGAAACCGGAGCACGCGTGGAGATCTCGCTCGATCAGTCGGAGTCCCATCGGGAAGAGCCAGTTGGCACCGTGCGGATCGCGTCGGCCGGCCTTCGACCGTTCGAAATTGCCCCCGACGATGTTCCAGCGCTCATCGACGAGCTTCCCGCTCTCGCGGCGCTGGGAGTGTATGCCGGAGGCCTCGTCGTGCACGGCGCCGCGGAGTTACGAGCAAAGGAGAGCGACCGCATCGCGGTCCTCATCGCCGGCCTTCGCAACATAGGTGTGCGCGCGGATGAATTCCCTGACGGCTTTCAGATCCATAGCCAGGGACGGCCGTCGGGCGGCACCGTCGATGCCGCAGGAGATCACCGCATGGCCATGGCGTTTGCGGTTGCCGCGCTCGGGGGCATCGGACCGACGGTCATTACCGGTCATGAGGTGGTGTCTGTTTCGTACCCCGGGTTTTTCGAGATCCTCGCGATGCTCCGGCGGTGATCTGCAGCCCTGACGGCGTGCCGCATGCAGACAGACAAGATCTACCTCGTCGGGTTCATGGGAGCCGGTAAGTCATCGGTCGCCAGGGCCCTTGGACCGCGCCTCGGCTGGCAAGTCGACGATCTTGATCGGCTCATCGAGCACCGTAAAGGCCGATCGATTGCAGAGATCTTTGCTCGCGAGGGCGAAGCCCACTTCCGAGAAGTCGAGCGTGCGGTACTGAACGCGACGCTGGAACACCGCCACGCGGTGGTCGCCACCGGTGGCGGCACCTTCGTCGTCCCTCTCAACCGCTCGACGATCAACCGTGACGGGGTCTCGATCTGGCTTGATGTATCCTTCGACACGGTTGTCGATCGCGTTCCGGCCGACGAGCGTCGTCCACTGGCGGCCGACCGAGAAGCCATGCGCGCGTTGTGGGCCCAACGTCGTGAGGCGTACAGCTTGGCACACTACCGGTTGGACGCCGACGTCGCGTCGGTTAGCGACCTCGTCGAACAACTGGCCGTTCGGCTCTCGCTTTGAGGTGGGATAGTCGATGCGCCTCCTGATCATCAGCGACATCCACGCCAACAACGAGGCACTCGAGGCCGTGCTCGCGGCTGGCCCCGCGGCTGACTATGACCGACTGCTGGTGCTCGGAGACCTCGTCGGCTACGGTGCCGAACCCAACGAGGTCGTGGATCGCATCTACGACCTTGCCCCGGACATCCTGATACGTGGCAACCACGACAAGGTCGCCTCGTGTGTCGAGGAGCCCGAGCACTTCAACGCGATTGCGGCGGAAGCCGTTCAGTGGACGCGCGCCGCGCTCACGGATACGAACCGACAGCGCGTCGCCTCACTACCTCGGGGTCCGGTGACGGTGGATGACGAGATCCAAGTGTGTCACGGCACACCGTTCGACGAGGATGTCTACGTCTTCGACTACGCCGACGCGCAGCGTGCGCTCGCGGCCGCCGATCAGCGTGTGTGCTTCTTTGGCCATACGCACGTCCCCATCGTCTTTTCGGGGGCGGATCCCGAGCTCGGGCTAGAGATCGTGACGCCCGAGCCCGGTGCGCCCGAGCCGACCCGCGTGCGCCTGCATGCCGATCACCGGTACCTGATCAATCCTGGATCGGTTGGGCAGCCTCGAGACGGGGACCCACGCGCGGCTTTCGGCGTGTATGAAACAGACGATGCGTTGATGGAGATCCATCGCGTGCCCTATCGGGTCGACGTGGCTCAGGAACGCATTGAAGCCGCTGGGTTGCCGTTGAGCCTCTCGCGACGCCTCGGCGTTGGGCGATAACTCGGTTCACAGTCGGGCAGCGTGCGTCCCGTAAGACCGGCTAGGTCGTGGTTCGCGTCAGGCGGCACCTTGTGCAGACTGGTGTCGGTCGGCCTTGCGCCGCTCTCGTTCCTCACGCCGCTTGAGCTCCGCAGCATACGCGTCGGCCGCTGCGCGCGACCCGAGAATCCAGCCGATGACCAGCCCGAATAGCAGAACGGAGGGAATGAAAATGAAATGACCAGCCGTCATGTCCCACATGTGCGGTCACTCCTTCTTGCGTCGAGACAGCTCCGACAACTCCTCTTCTACCGCTGACAAACGTCGCCAAATCGACCACAGATAGCCGAACACAGACAGCCACACGAACGCATAGGCCACAATCAGGAGCGGCGCGGCCGGCAACTGGTCTTCAGGCGGTATCTGCTCCATGGGGACGAACTCGTCTTGAGCCGGCTGCGGTTGGTCGGCGCTAAGCGCCAGAGCTCCATCCGGTAGACCGACAGCCAACGCCACAAGCAACACGATGTACCAGCACGCGGTTTTCCTCACGCGTCGTCTTCCTCCAGAGCCAGATAGAGACGATCTAGCGTGGCGCGTTGCTCCTCGAGACGCGTCCGAGCGGTCACGGCCACCACGAACAAGAGGATGAATGCGGCAACGCACCACCAGAGCGCCTCGAACATACCCGGGCCAAGTGAGGGAACGACGCTCGTTCGCGGGTGGATCGTTCGCCAGACGTTGACGGAGACATACAGAAACGGCACGTTCGCCATCCCGAACAGCGCGAGACCTCCTGCGAGCTTGTCCGAACCCGGACCACCATATTTCCTGAGTAGGAGATACGCGACGAAGATCAGCTCGAGAATGAGGGCCATCGTCAGGCGGGCGTCCCACTGCCACCAGACGCCCCACGATTTCCGGGCCCACAGCGGCCCGGTGACGATGCCGATCAGGCCGAACAAGGTGGCCAGCTCGGCCGACGCTAGAGCCAAGCGATCGGCGGCAGGCTTCTCCTTAAACAGATGCAGCGCACTCGCAATGCCGCAGACGAAGATCGCCAAGAACATAGTGAACCAAGCCGGGGCGTGAAAGTAGAAGATTTTCTGAACCAGCCCCATGGTGGATTCGTAGGGTGCGCGCGCAATCATGACCGGCGCCAGCGCGAACATCACTGCCGTAAGCGCTAGCAAACCAATAAAGAGTCGTTGACTCATCGCTCTCTCGTAGCCCACGTCATTCTGTCATGAGCGGCTCAAATGTCCATAGGGCCAGGGTCAGAAAAACCGCGTCGAAGAACCCAATGAGCGACAACCAGAACCTCGCCTGGTCGAGGTTTGGCTCCGTCTGCATGAGCGCCACGGTGCCGCCCACACCGGCGATCAAGACCGGAACGGTCATCGGATATAGAAGGATGGGTAGCAGGACCCCTCGACTCCGCGTCCGAAGCAGCATCGCGGCGAACAAGGTTCCCACCGCCGCGAAGCCGATAGTACCCGCTGCCAGCAGCGCCGTGAGGAAGAAGGGGTGGCGAAAAATTGGCGCTTGACTCTGAAAGGCAAAGCCGATGGCCAACACGACAACCACTTCCACAGCGGCGAGCAGCAGCACGATCCCGAGCAGCTTTCCCAGATAGATCGCCGACCGCTCAACCGGCGCCATGAGCAACCCGCGGAGGGCGTCCTGGTACCGCTCTCGCTCAAACGCGCGACCGAGCGCGAGCGTCCCGCTGAACGCAATCGCGATCCACAGAATCCCCGCGGCAGCACCTTCGATCGCCCTTCCCTGTCGCACGAAGGCAAAGGCGAACACCACGACCGAGGACACCGCAAAGAAGAGGGTCGTCGAGAGCAGCTCCCACGAGCGCGTCTCGACCCGCAGGTCCTTGCGCATCACGAGCCAGGCGATTCGAAGGAACTCTTGCATGGGTCTCTAGGATGTACTCAGCCGTCTGCGTTCCGCGTTTCTGGCAAGCTGGGTCCTGTATCGCTCCCTCAGCGACGTCTCGATGCCGGCAAGCTCAGTCATCCGCCCGTTCTGCAGTACCACCGCGCGGTCAACCAGCCCGTCGACCAGCTCGAGATCATGAGTTGCGACCATCACGATCCGGCGCTCGACTCGCAGAGACTGGAGACGCTCGCCCAAGTTCCGAGCCGCAGGTTCATCAAGGCCGGTAAAGGGCTCATCCAGCAACACCAGGCGCGGGCGATGCAGAAGGGACCGTTCCAGCGCCAGTCGCTGGCGCATCCCGCGCGAGAAGCCCTCGACCACGTCATCGCCGCGACTGCCGAGGCCCGCGCGCTCGAGGGCCTCAGCCGCGAGACGCTCCGGATCGTCGAGATCGTACAGCGAGGCAACGAACTCGAGATTCTCACGCGCCGTGAGCTCGGAGTACAACTGCAGTTCGTGCGACAGGAACCCGACCTGCCGCCTGAGCGCGGTACCGCCTTCTGCCGCTGTGTGGCCGCCGTATCGGACGACTCCCGACGACGGTGTTATCAACGTTGCCAGCACGCCCAAAAGGGTCGACTTGCCTGCCCCGTTTGGTCCCAGAAGGGCCACCAGCTCACCTCGTGTCAGCGTCAGGGAAACGTGACTGAGCGCGGGCCTCCGCCCGTAGTGACGCGAGACGTCGTCAATTGTGAGGTGGTCAAAGTCCGACGCGGGAGGGGAGCCTACGGCTCGCATCTGGGCCAATCGCTAGAGTCAGCTAGGAGGCGGTCCGGGGTTCCTGCCCCGGCTGGGACTGTTCGGCGACCGGTCCAGAACTGAGCAAGACCGAAGTCAGCTGCTCGTCGAGGTCGCGGTACACCCGCTCCAACGCGGTGAAGACCTCCTGCCGCCTCGACGCGTACTTCGTCGAGCCAATCTTTCCCGCGCGATGCTGCCGCTCGACCTTGACGAGATCGGCAAACAGCTTCTCGCGGCGAGTCTCGAGGCCACGACGCTGCTTGGTCGCCGCAGCGGACTCCGGAGGCGACATCGCACCCCAGATGCCGAAGCCGAAGATACCCAGCGCCATGATCACCGCCACCGAGCTCGGCAACGAATCACGGTGCGGTAGACCGGTCAGCTCAATCGTCCATGACTGTCCCGCTGGGATCTTCGGGCCGGCCCCGAGCACGTAGGGCGTCGTGTTCGCACCCTCCGGCGGGACCTCCATACGGCGCTCGACCTGCGAGGACACGAAATCCAACGTGCCCCATTTCTCGACCGAGACGAGCAGCGAATCGAGATCGGCAGGCAGCAGTTGCGAGATTACGAGGCTGTCGCCGGTGTAGGGCAGGATGTATGCGAAGTGCACCGGAGTGACGCCGGGATCGAACGGTCCCCGGACATCGATACGCGGACCACTCGCCACTGCCCGCGGCGTCGACGATCCCAGCACCGTGGTTCCCTGGGCGCCGCTCGGCAGGTCGAAGGCGATCGGCGTGGACGGATCCACTGGTGCGCCTTCCGAATTCACGACTTGCAGAAAGAAATAGACCTCGACGCTCTCTTCCACTAACTCGACTTGAATCCACGAGTCCGACCCGAACGTCACGTCGCCCGAGCGAGCCGGAACTGTCGGTACGTCGGGATCGGCCCCGACGAGCATGACCCGAATCCCCCCGCGCCCAGGAGCAGCGAACGGTTGTGATTGGAGGCGCTGCTCGTCGAGCTCGGTGAACGCCTGAACCTGCGCGCCGGGGTTGAGCGTGGAAAACGTCGCACGCCCGTTCGTATCGGTGATCGCCGTGATCACGGTGTCGCCCTGGTGAAGCTCGACCGCCTGGTCGGTCACGTTGTTCGTGACTTGCCCGCGAACGACACGCACGGTGATGGTTCCATCCGACAGCTCGGAATCGGGCAACGGGATGCCCGACATCTGTCCAAGCGGCGGTTGCGCGAAGACGTCCAGCGCAACGAGCGACACCAGAATGGCGACGGGTGTCCACAGGCGACGTGCGCCCACTATGACGAACCCTCCAGTGGCGAGCCGCAGCCCTTACAGAACCGCGCGTCGGCATCGTTCTCGGTTCCGCAACCTAGACAGACCAACTCGGGTGCGTGAGCCTGGTCTTCGGGTGCGTCGGCGTGCTCGAGGGCGGGTTCGGCGGCATCCCTGAGCTCGACACCGAGTCGCCGGGCCAGCTCTTTCTCGATCACGTCGCGATACTCCGGGAGCTTGACGTCCAGCTGTTTCATGACTCCGAGCGCCTGGGTGCGAAGGCGGCCCCCCATGTCGCGAAAGTCCTCCTCGGAGACCTTGCCCATGGCATGATCGAACTTGAGCTCCTTGATCGAACGCAGGACGAGCGTCTTCTCACGCTCGAGGGCCGACCGCGTTCGCCCGCCGATGATCTGCGTCTTCTCCCGCACATCCGTCGCCGCCAGCGGCCAGAGCATCCGATAGAGCGCAAACCCGACGGCCGCCGCAGATCCGATCGCCGCCACCAGCAGCATGAGCACGACCGGGTCACCGGGTCGCACCACCACAATCGCAACGGTCGACGCAAGGAGACCCGCCAACGCGAAGACGTGCCAGGGACGGAAGGTGTTGGCGTCAGTCGAGGTCGCGGAGCTCATCGTCCAAGCGGGCCTCTAGCTGCGTGTCCCGGGCATCGGCCACCGGAGAGCTTGAGGACTCGTCGCGCTGTGGATCGCGCTTCGACCACCGGATGGCGATAAATCCGACTCCGACGAGACATGCTGCCCCGACCACCATCGGCAACAGCCATACGAGCTGATTGAATGCGCCGATCGGAGACCCGATCGGCTCCTGGCTGCCATGGGTGTCGATGAAATACTGGTAGACGCCGTCGCGGTCCTTCCCCATCGCCACCTGTTCGTTGAGCTGCGTGCGCATGCGGTCCGCATGCGGACAAGTGCAGGTAGAAAGCTGGAGATGAGCGCAGCCGCCGCAGACGCACACCAACTCCGTCTGGAGCTCCGCCTCAAGCGCCTGCTGCTCAGGCGAAAGCTCGGCCCCGTTGGGAACCGGGTACTGTGCCTCCGCGGCCCTGGCCCCACCGAGCACGAGCGCCAGCATGAGTACCGTCGTTGTGGCGGCGCCCGCTGGGAGCTTCGAGGTCAGGAATGCCAGTCGGCTCTCCGGCAGCAAGGCGATTCCCGTGCCGAGCGCCATGACCGTGAACCCAAACCAGATCCAGTTAACGAGCGGGTTCACGGTAATTTCCAGCGCGGCCGATTGATCGGCGACTGAGTAATTCACCAACGTGACGTAGAGGTCCTCCGACGGCGACCGGCGCAGCGCGACCTCGGTCGTCGGTTCGGTCTCATGCTTGCGGAAGAACCACCGCGCCGGATAGAGCTCGCCGGCCGGACGGCCGTCCTTGGTCACGCTGAGGTGGGCGGTGATCATCTGTTTCTGCCCGTCGTCGGTCTCGCTCAGCCGATCATGTCGCACGACGAAGCGCCCTACCTCGACTTCGTCGCCCGGGCTGACTTGAACCTGCCGTTCCTGCTTGAATCCCGCGCCAGCGAAGCCCAAGAACATGAGCACGATCCCGACGTGCACGATGTAGCCGCCGTAGCGCCGTCGTGACCGCATGACCAACCCGATGAGCGCCGTGAGCAGATCGGTGCCCGTCGCGCCGCGTCTCACGTTGGCACCACGGACAAACTCCTGCCCAATCGTGCCGAGAACGAAGGCACAGAGCGAAAAGCACAGGCCCGACACCCAGACGCGAAAGCCCAGGGCGTAGAGACCGACCCCCGTCGCCATAGACAGGCCGACAGGCCATGCGAACTGATAGACCAGGTTGCTCGGCGACGAGCGCCGCCACGCGAGCAGCGGACCCACGCCCGTCAGGAAGAGCAACACGAGGCCGATCGGGACCATCCACGTGTTAAAGAACGGTGGCCCGACCGTGATTCGTTCCCCCGTGATCGATTCGCTGATGGTGGGGAACATCGTGGCAAACAAAATGAAGAACGCGGAGAACAACAGAATCCAGTTGTTCAACAAGAATGCGGCTTCGCGCGATGCCCACGACTCGAACTCGTTGCGGGCGCGCAGAAGTGGGAGCCGATAGATGACCCAACCGAAACTGAAGAGGGCGATGACAGCCATGAAGATGCTGAACAGCACCGTCAGCTGCGGGTCCTCACCGAACGCGTGCACCGACTGCACGATGCCGCTGCGGGTCATGAACGTGCCAAAGATGGTCAAAAAGAACGTCGTGATGACAAGCACAACGTTCCACACTCGGAGCATGCTCCGACGCTCTTGCACCATCACGGAGTGCAAGAACGCGGTCGCGGTAAACCAGGGCAACGCGCCGGCGTTCTCAACCGGATCCCAGCCCCAGAAGCCGCCCCACCCGAGCTCTTCGTACGCCCAGATCATGCCGAGCGTGAGGCCGAGCGACAGGAAGAACCAGGAGAACATCGTCCATCGACGAACCGCTCGGAGCCACGAGTCGTCCAGGTACCCCGTGATCAGCGCGGCCATACAGAACGCAAACGGAATCGTCATCCCCACGAACCCGGTGTAGAGCGATGGCGGATGAATCGCCATGTAAGGGTTCTGGAGGAGTGGGTTCAACCCGCGCCCATCCAACGGGGCCTCCGTCAGATAGGTGGCGAAGGGATCCTTGTGCACGATCATCACAAACAGGAAGAAGAGCTGCACTGCGCTGATGACCGCGACGACGTACGGGATGAGCTCGCGCTGCTGGGTACGATTCGTCTTGACTGCGATCGCTCCGAACACCGACAGAAGGAACACCCAGAACATGATCGACCCGTCGAGCCCGCCCCAGTACGACGTCAGCTTGTAGAAGAGCGGCTGCACCGAGTCGGAGTACTGGTTGACGTATCGAATCGTGTAGTCCTCGGTGACGAACGCATGAATGATGATCGACGAGGCGAGCGTCATGAGGGCGGTGACGACGTAGAAGGCACCGATCCCGCTCTCAACGAGACGCAGCGACCGTTGGCGGGCGCCGGCGACCGACGCCGCAATGGCGTAGGCACACACGACAAAGGCGGCGAGCAGTGTGTAAGAACCGAGTGTGGGCATGAGCTAACGCTCTAGCGACGATGTGACGCGCCCCTGCGTGTCTTGGGGAGGCCTAGTTGCTCGCGCCGTCGTTTGCGTCAGCCGGGGCCGCGCTCCCGTCGACGGCAGCTCCGAGCGTCGGCTTGGCCTCGTATTTCGAGGGGCATTTGGCCATGATGCCGTTCGGCTCGACGATGAGCGTGTGCCCCTCGAGGTATCCGGAAGCGACGACCTCTGCGTCTTCCTGAAACGTGTCTGGCACTACTCCGGTGTACTCAGCCTTCATGACATGGTCGTTGTTCTCGATCTCGAAGCGGAAGTCCATCGTGCTTTTCTTCCACGCGATGTTGGACACATACCCGTGCACCTGAAGCCGCTTCCCGGCCCATGCTTCTGGGTCGACCATCACCTCATCGACATGCTTGTAGTAGGCCGCGCCGTCCTGCATTGACGTCCACATGAGACCGGTGAAAGCGACGATCAAGACACCGGACGTAAGCAGAATCTTCAGGCCTCGCGACATGTTGCGTTTCTCCCCCCCCCTCGTACCAGTAAGAATATCGCCGCCCCGGCCAGCAGTCAATCTGGGTTGAGTGGCACCTCAAAGACCTAACAGCCCGTGGTGGAAATGCGGTCTTCCTATGCGGCTTTCGGGATGAGTGATCGATCGTGATCGCCGACCCCGATCGTGGAACGCGCGGGGTACTCGGGCTCGCGAACGGTCCAGACATGTACGAGGCGCCGCCAGGAGGACACAAGGACCATCAGCGCGGCGAGACAGCGCCCCTGCAGGCTGCGCGGCGTGCCAACGCCGATCAGCTGCCGGAACAGCACGCCGAGGTTGAAGCCCGCGAGGTGAATCAAGAGGCGCTTCAAGATATTGCGATGCCCGCGCAGATGCGTGCGCCGCATCCCGCCGGTCTCGTAGGCGTGCGCGAACGAACGCTCGATGCGCTCGCCACGTCGGCGCATCAAGCGCTTGCCGCGGGCGCCCCGAATGCGCCGACGATTCGCATAGACGGGCGCTTGGGCCTCCCGCGCCTTGGACCAATCGCGGCGGCCTCGATCCGGCTCGGCGACATACGACCGGACGCCGACGGCCTGCAGATCCACCATGACCTCATTACTGTGATAGCCCTTGTCCGCGACCAGCGCGGTGAACGCCTGGGGGTCGTCCACCTCGGCTTGCGCATCCTCGATCTGGGCAGCGGCGGCGACCGTCGTGTCGCCAATGGTCGTCGTATCCCCCGTGTCTGCGCCTTGCACGGTCACTGCGACGACCGCGCCGGTGTCGAGGTCCACGGCATGTTCGACCTTGTGGGCCAGATGCGTGCGGCCGTCTTTCATCTTGGCGACCTTCGCATCCGGATCGACGGGGCTCCGCCAGTCCTTGTTCGATGGCGTCTTCTTCCGCTTCCGGTCCAGGCGGGCGAGGTCGTCGCGCGTCGGGGTGGCAATGCCCGACGCCTGCGCCAAGCCGGTCAAATAGGCCTGGTAGTCCTCGCCGGTGTCCCGCCGCACGATGCTCCGCATCGCCGCGTTCGCCTCCAGCGTGGTGGCGTCGATCCCGATCGTCGCGCCCTTCAGCACGCCCGACGCGACGAGGCGCTGCTGCACCCAGGTGAACACGGCGCGATGCGTCTCGACGTCAATCAGTCGCCGGGTTCGGGAGATCGTCGAGTGGTCCGGCACATCCTCGTCCACGGCGATGCCCAAGAAGCGCCGAATCGCCAGCGAGTCCGCCGCGCGCCAGGCGATGCCCCGCTCCGAGTCAATGCCTTCAAAGTACCCCACCAACAACGCGCGAAAGTAGATGCCCGGCGTGAGACTTGGCCGGCCACGGGTGGCGGCGTAGAACCGCTGGCACTGCCGTTCGACAAACGTCTCGAAACCGTGGGCGTCCAGCAGGGCGTTCACTCGACGATAGAACGGGTGGGCGACCGTCTGGGGCAAGTCGGTCGTCGCGACCCAGAGGGCTTCTTGTCGTCGTCGTTTGCGTCGTGTGCCCATTGACATGCGAACGAGTGTACAGATGATGATCGATTCTGGCGATCGATCTAGCCGAGGCCGTTGCTGATTTTCACCACGGGCTGCTAAGCCATTCATGGCAAGTAAGTTAGGTCGGCGATGGGTATCCTGCGCGCATGTCGCGCAACAGGCGGTCGACGAGCGCGACCGGAAGCCCAACGACATTGGTGTACGAACCCTCGATCCGCTCGACGAAACGTGACGCAACGCCCTGCACGCCATAGGCACCAGCCTTGTCCATCGGCTCGCCGGTGGTGAGATACGACTCGATGATCTCGTCCTCGAGCTCGACCATCCACACTCGGGTTCGTTCTACCGCCCCGCGTCGTTCTGCCTCGCAGAGCATCGCCACGCCAGTCAGCACGTCGTGGCGGCGCCCCGACAAGCGTCGAAGCATGCGACGAGCATCACGCGTGTCCTCCGGCTTCGCAAGGATGTCGCCGTCGACAACCACCACCGTGTCTGCGCCGAGCACGACGCGACGGTCACCGTCGGCGAGTTCGGCCGCCACGGCCTCGGCCTTCTTGAACGCGAGACGGGAGACGTAGTCGCCTGGCGTTTCACCATCCAGGTGCCGCTCGTCGACATCGGCCGGAATGACGTCGAACTCGAACCCGGCCCGCGTCAGAAGCTCACGGCGACATGGTGACGCCGAGGCGAGGACAAGCGGTACCGGCTGAAAAGGCGGGTGATACACTTTGGGGGAGGATACAGAAAGAAGCTTGAAGTGAGGGAGCAGTGATTCCGGCGCGTGAGCTGATCGTCCGATCACTCGGCGAGGCGCTGCAGGGCCAGCCGATGTCATCCGGCAAGCTCAAGCTCGCGTGGGAATCAGCGGTCGGTTCGGCTATTGCGCGCGCCACGGAGGTTGACCTCGACCCCGACGGGACCCTGCGCGTAACGGCGGATTCCGAGCACTGGCGCCGCGAGATCTCTCGGTCTCTCGTCGTCATCAAGCGGCGGCTCGCCGCGCTGCTCGGTCCGCGCACCGTCCGACGTATCTCGACGCAACGGAGACGAGGGTCATGAGGGAATCGGTCATCGTCAGTGCGGTTCGTGTGCCCACCGGCAAGTTCCTCGGGGCCCTAAAGACGCTCCCCGCGACCGACTTGGGTTCACGCGTTATTCGTGAGGCAATTACCCGCGCCGCCATCGACCCGTCGATCGTCGACGAATGCATCATGGGCAACGTCGTCTCGGCCGGTCTCGGCCAGGCGCCGGCGCGCCAAGCGGCAATCCACGGAGGTCTCCCTGATCACGTGGCCGCGCTCACGATCAACAAGGTCTGCGGGTCGGGCCTCAAGGCCGTCATGTTGGCCGCCCAGGGAATCGCCACCGGCGACATCGACGTGGCGGTGGCGGGTGGCATGGAATCGATGAGCAACTGCCCGTACCTCCTGCCGGCAGCCCGCGAGGGTATGCGCATGGGCAATGCCGAGGCGATCGACTCGATGATCCATGACGGGCTCTGGTGCTCGTTGGAGAATTGGTCGATGGGACTGGCGTGTGAGGCGGTCGTCGACAAGTACGACGTCACCCGGGAAGATCAGGATGCCTTTGCGGCGGCGAGTCACCAGAAGGCCGCAGCGGCCATTCGTGATTGTCACTTCAAGGACGAGCTGCTTCCGGTCGAGATTCCCCAGCGGAAGGGCGACCCGATTCTCGTCGAGTACGACGAACCGGTTCGGCCCGACAGCACCGCCGAAGCGCTGGCACGGCTGAAGCCCGCATTCAAGAAGGGCGGCACGGTGACCGCAGGCAACGCGCCGGGTGTGAACGACGGCGCCGCGGCTGTCGTCGTCATGGCTGCCGACCGCGCCGAGGCTCTCGGCGTGACGCCGATGGCCCGCATTGTCGGGCAGGCCGTGAGTGGGCTGTCGCCCAAGTGGATTCTGATGACGCCAGTGCAGGCGGTGCAGAAACTACTCAAGAAGGTGGACTGGGCACTCGACAACGTCGATCTGCTCGAGCTCAACGAGGCGTTCTCGGCGCAGGCGCTTGCGGTGATCCGCGAGCTCGGCGTCGACCCGGCCAAGGTCAACGTGAACGGCGGCGCCGTCGCGCTTGGCCATCCGATCGGGGCGAGCGGTGCGCGGGTGCTCACCACGCTCCTGTACGCCCTGAAGAACCGGGGCCTCAAGCGGGGTATCGCGACCCTGTGCCTCGGCGGCGGAAACGGCGTCGCGCTTGCGGTGGAGCGAGGATAGAGCTTCCTTAGGGCTCGAAGGGCTCGCTTTTCCAGAACGCGATCCCACCAGCTTGCTTACCCGTGTCGACGGCATCGACTCGATCACCGGTCGCCACTTCATACACCTCAACCGTCCCAGGCTCGCTGCCGACGCCCTCCAGCGTCACAAACGCGAATAGCCCGTCCGAGGTGAGCGTGACCCCATGCGGAATCGTGCGACTCGTCGTCGTGCGCGCACGTTCGACCCCGGATTCCAAGTCCCAGAAGCCGACCGCCGCCGCCTTCTTGTAGGTGGCGACGAGCGTCGATCCGTCGGGCGTCACGTCGAGATTGTATGGACCTGGCCCCGCCGCGAAGGTTCGGGTGATGCGCCATTGGCTGACGTCCACTTCGTAGATCTCGTCGACCGCATTTCCCGTCACGTACACTCTCCCGTCGACCGTCGGTCGGGTCACCCACGTCGGTTGCACGATGGCGGGCGCATCGTGGGAAGCGGACACGTCGGCGTCGGGCGCCAGCGGCAACGTCCGTCGAACCGAGAGATCGATCCCATCGACCTCGACAAGCTCGTCGCTCATCATGTTCACCGAGTACTGACGGGCACCATCCGAACTCACGCGCGAACCGTGCGGCATGATTCCGGTCGGAATTCGTTCGATCTCGGTCATCGTCTGGCTCTCGACTACAGAAACCGTGCTCGGCTCCATCGGACCGTGGAGATCGAAGTTGACGACGAAGAGCAACCCTGTTGACGCCGACACATCGAGCGTCGCGGGAAACATGCCTAGGGCAACCTCACCAACCAGCCGGTCGGTCTCCGTTTCGTACTTCTGAACGCTCCCAAACGGAAGCCCGTGCGCGATCGTGACGTACCAGTGCCGACCACTCGGGTCGACGGCGATACCATGAGGGCCCTCCGTCTCGGAGGGAATGGCGCCGACCCCGATCGTCTTGACGACGTCGAGACCGTTTGGGTCGAAGCGAACGAGGGCCACTTCGTCGTCAGACTCCGCGCAGACGTACACGAAGTAGCTGCGATGCGTCGGCTCGGTGCCGACAGCTTGAGTCGCGAGCGCCGAGGCTAGGAGGCAAAGCGCGATGAACCTGGTAGTCCGGGGCCCCTTGATCATCTACTGCGGCTCTCCGATGATCGGCGTCGGTTCGGTCTTCGGCAACACCTTGACCGCCCACAGCCCACTGTTCCAATCAGTGAAGAAGATGTGCCCCTTGTACGGCTGCGGCCCCCAGACGAAGGGAGAATTCGGAATGAAGCCCTCAGCGTCGTACGGCACGAACTTCGCTATCTCCCGACCCTGTTTATAGAGATCCCCCAGTAGTTCACCTGACACGTCGACGACGCGCAGCCCGCCGTTGTAGTACCCGACGTACATGATGTCGTTCTCGACCCACAGGTTGTGCGACCCCGCCTCGGGCACTTGATAGCGTGCCACTTCCCGAGGGTTCTCCCAGTCGCTCCAGTCGATGATGTGAACCCACCCCGCTGCTTTCGACGGTGTCGACCCGCTTTTGCTGTGAAAGCCTCCGTAGGGAAACCACTCGTCACCAGCAAACACGTAGAACTTCCCGGTCGAACGACTCTTGTAAGGAAACGCCGCGTGGTTCCATCCACTGGGATAGCTGTAGCGCCCGAGCTCGACAGGGTCTTCGGGGGTTCCCCCTCGCCCGCCGCCTCCGACATCAACGGCGACGACCCCGTCGCGCCAGTTGGATGAAAACGCGACCCCTTCGCTGACCCAGACATCGTGCACGCCGTGGCCAGGGGTCTCGAGCTCGAACTCGCCAACCCGCTCAGGGTTCCGCGGGTCCTCGATGTTGATGACGTCGTAGCGGCGGCCCGCGCTTAGCGCGAACACGTGCGACTCCGAGATGAAGACGTTGTGGACGCCGCCAGTCAGCTGATCGCTGAACTCGGACAACACCGGCACACCCTCCTTCGGGTTGCCCACGCCAAGCACGACGATGCCATTGCGCCGATCGGAGGCCCCTTCACGACTTATAACCGCGATGTCGCCGGTCTCGGACACCTTGACGTCGTTCACCGTGCGGGCATCGACCTGCACCTCGTGCAGCTTGGTAATCGAGCTAGGGTCGGTCACGTCCCAGATGTACGCGTGTCCGTCGGCGCCCCAGGTGCCCGTGATCCCGTAGTCGCGACCATCCGACCCCTCCCAAATCCACAGGTCAGATGTGTGGCGATCGAGCACCTTCCCACGCCCCACGACGGCGAGCGGGCGACCGACGTCTCGCGACTCGACTGTCACCGTCCGCACGGCCGAGTGGGTTCCGGTGGTTGCGACCACGGAATACGTCCCGGACCGCTCGGCGACGAACTGACCATCTCGGGTGATCATCGCGGACGCGCCAGCGGCAATGATCGTCGGAGCCGTGTCGCCGTTGACGCCGAACTGCACCGGAACACTGCGAACCGTCAGTCCGCGCGCATCCTTGGCGACGGCAGTGAACCGCACGACATCGCCGGAGCGAACCGAGGTAGCACTCGCGTGGAGCTCCAGGCTGATGATCGGGTTGTCAACGATTTCGATAGTCAGACTCGCCTCGGCAGCCTCAGCGTGGGCCCTCACCTCGACGGTGCCGGGTTTCCGAAGCGTGGCGTATCCCAAGTGGTCAACTTCGGCCATCGAGATGTCACTCGTCGCATACGTAACCGGCACATCGTGCCGAACGGCGCCCGTGGTGTCGACGATGCGAACGTGGAATCGCGTCCGCGTGCCGGCATAGAACTTCGGCGGTATCTCGACGAACGTGACGCGGTCGACCGGCGGTGGGGGTACCGTGACCGGTATCTCGACTCGAGTGACCGCGTCCGGCCGCCGTCGTGAGTCATGCCCATCGCGTGGCACGAGCGCCACCACAGTGAACCGCCCGGGGCGAAAGGCCTCGACCACGCCAGACCGACTCACGCCAACGCTGTGGCGCGCCCGTGAGAAGTACATCACCGTCGCGTCCTTGACCACCTCTCCATCCGCGTCTCTTACGGTCGCCGTTAAACCCACTGTCTCGCCCACGGACAACGTGAGTGCGTCCGGCTCGACCGCGATCGTCAAAGACGCTTCCAGCTCCTGTCCGTAGGCGACCATGCCCGCGGCGAGAACCACGCCGGCGGCAACCGCCATTCTGAAGCTCAAGACCCTCACAGCACCCCCGTACAATCTCAGTCTTTGCACCCTACACTCATTCTATCGCCGAGCCCGAACCTCGACGCCGTTCTTACGGTGGGCGACGAGGGCATCCAGGCTCGTTACGCACGTGGCAGAAATGTCTACACCCCACGCGCCGCAGGCGGTCACGATGGGCACACCCAAATGGGGTGGGGCGAAAGTCGAGGACTTCGTAAACTATTGACCTGAGTGACAATATTCGTGACCTGAGATGTATTTTCGCTTGACACGAATCCGGCTCGATTCTAGAATTCGACATCTACATACGACAGGTAACGCGCATGCCCACCAGTGAACGCAAAGACAAAGAACGATCCAAAGCCGTTGACATTGCCGTAGGCCAAATCGAGAAGCAGTTCGGCAAGGGCTCGATCATGCGGCTCGGCCAAAAGGGCGCGGCCAACGCGATCCCGAGCATTTCGACCGGCTCAATAAGTATCGACTATGCCTTGGGCATCGGCGGCGTCCCGCGGGGACGGGTCGTCGAGATCTACGGACCGGAAGCATCAGGAAAGACAACGCTGGCGCTCCAGGTCATCGCGCAGGCCCAGATCCTCGGTGGCAACGCCGCGTTCGTCGACGCTGAGCACGCGCTCGATCCCAACTACTCGAGAGCACTTGGTGTTGACCTCGACAACCTCCTCGTGTCGCAACCCGACCACGGCGAGCAGGCACTCGAAATCGTCGAAGTCCTTGTTCGATCGGGTGGTGTTGACGTTGTCGTCGTCGACTCTGTCGCGGCCCTCGTACCACGCACCGAGATTGAAGGGGACATGGGCGATGCACAGGTCGGGCTGCAGGCCCGTCTCATGTCTCAGGCGCTCCGCAAACTAACCGGCGTCGTGGCCAAGTCGCGCACCTGCCTGGTCTTCATCAATCAGCTCCGCGAGAAGATCGGCGTCATGTTCGGCAATCCGGAAACCACGACCGGTGGCCGTGCACTGAAGTTCTACTCCTCGGTGCGGATGGACATCCGCCGAATCGGCGCGATCAAAGACGCCGATCGCGTCGTGGGAGGACGTACGCGCGTCAAGGTCGTGAAGAACAAGCTGGCCCCACCGTTTCGGGAAGCGGAGTTCGACCTCATGTACGGTGAGGGGATTTCACGCGAGGGCGACCTCCTGGACCTCGCGGTCGACCGTAACATCGTTGAGAAGAGCGGCACCTGGTTCTCCTATAGCGGAGAACGTCTTGGGCAAGGTCGCGAGAACGTCAAGCGGCTACTGAAGAGCAAACCCGAGATCTTCGCGTCGATCGAAAGTCGCGTCCGCAAGGAACTGGGACTTGTCCCGACGACGAAGGAAGAACCTGCCGCGGCGGCGCCGGCTCCTACCCGGACGTGACCGCGATGACGACACCGGTCGGCAGGTGACGTGGAGTCGGTTCTAGACCTCGACCGATCGCTGTTCCTCTGGATTAACGATCTCCCTCACCCGTCCTGGCTCGTGTTCGTGATGACCACGGTGAGCACGATCACGATCGGCTCAACCTTGTGGCTGCTACTGGCGCTGGCCGCCGCACTGTTGGGTAATCCGAGCGGCGGGTTCCGAGCGGCGCTCGCCGTGCTGTGCACTGCTGTCGTCGTCGGTGGGGTGCTCAAGCCAGGTGTCGCGAGGGAACGCCCCAGCTTGGCGCTCGATGGGGTTGCCGTCTACACGGTCGATCCGAGCGACTCGAGGTCGTTTCCCTCGGGCCACGCCGCCGGCGCAGCTGCGGGGGCATATGGCCTAAGCCGGGCCTGGCCGTCGGCCTCGCCGCTGCTTTGGGTCACCGCTGCGATCGTCGCGGTCTCACGCCCCTATTTGGGGGTCCACTACCCTCTCGACATTGTGGGCGGGCTGCTCGTCGGACTGGTGTGCGCGTATGTCGTAACGGGAGGCCGGACTAGCGAGCGGACTCTGCGGACGAACGGGACGGCTGTGTCATAACCTCGTTGATGATGATCACACGCTCACCCGGGCGAATCAGGCCGAGCTCCCGTCGTGCGATCTCTTCGATCAGCCGCGGCTCGTCCGTAAGCCCGCGAACCTCGTCCCGCAGGCCCTCGTTCTTGGCTCGCAGGGTCTCAATGAGTGCCGAGATTGAGCGTATTTCGCTGTTCGATCTGAACAGCGCCACTAGTCCCCGCTCGCCGATCAGGGCGTTGCCGAGCAAGACAACCGCGACGAGGATGACAAGGAATCGAGTCGCGCGGCTGCGCGAACGCGGTGTCCGCGGAGACACGCCAGACGCGATCGCGCTGAGCGGCTCTAGCTCCGTCACGCCGTCTCCATAGGTTTACAGATCTGCACTCCGCTCATAGAGTAGCGCAGTCAGGCACGAAGTACAAGTCGAAACTTTCACGGCGTCTCAAGAAACTGACGCAGCCCAACCTGGTTCTCGAGGACGTTCCAGCAGGAGAGGTGGGCCAGCAAATTAACCTGAATCGGCGAAAGGCGAATCAGCGCACCGGGATTCTGTCCTTGCGTTAGAAAGTGCGGGAATCGCGCGACGGGTCCCTCCGGGCTCTGCCGCCGACCGTCGGCAACGGCCCGCCGGACCGCCTCTGGAAGCCGCTCGCCCCAACGCGGCACGTGCTCGTTGTAGACCCAGCACACACGAACGTCCCATCCACCGTCGAGCCCCCACCAGGGATTCTCTCGCACCGTATGCGTCGTCGTCGCCAGAACGGTCTCGCCGCGACGCTTCGCTGCCTGTAGCCCGCTAATCAAGGGCGCGAAATCAGCCGTGTCGAACACGTGGTTCTGCAAGAACCTTGGGCTTGGCGCCCCGAACAGTGGCGGCAGGAAGGGATCGACGACACGATACGGCGGGTTAGTCGCAGTCGTGTCGGCCGGCCACGCGGTCGGATCGTAGTCGAGGGCCAGTGGCCATACGCTGTTGATGAACACGACCACCGCCGGGACCCGCCGTCGCAACAGCGCGATCAGCCCGTAATTCTCGCTGTCTCCGCCGTCGCTGAATGCCTCACTGGTTGCGAGTCGCGCGCCAGGTTGGCCGACCTGGTCAACGGGCCAGCAGGTCGCGTGGGGATACCCGCGAAGATCGCGATCTGGGGTACTGAACGCGCTGCTCGCCCCAACGGCGTCGGCGAGCGAGAAACGGCGCTGCGGGTCGTCGACGAGAATCAGGCCGTCTGCGGCTGGCGGTTCCGCCGGGACATCGCACCCAAATCCGCACGGCTCGACGAATCCTCCTCCAACCCGATGGGGTGCGTGGTTGTTCGATTCCAAAGTCAGCGAGCTCGGCGTCCCAACGCCCAGCGGGGCCAACTCGAAGCCCACACGGTTGGTGTCGTTCAGGTGCTTCTCATCCTCGGGCCAATTGAGCGTCGCATGCAGGATCGGGTACGGGCGGAACGACGCGCGAGAAACTGGCTGCAGGGGGGCGTCACGCAACGACGGGACGCGACGACGAATGTCGGCCGCCGTCTCTTCGCTCCAGGTGAACCCAGTCTGGCGATCTGGGTGATACAGACCGTAGGGTTTCAGAAACGTCGTCCCAACCGCATCACTCCAGATCTCCTGCGGCCTGTCGGCATGCCGTTCCCGCGCCTCGGCAAGGTGTTTCGCAAAGTCGAGAGTGGCCGCCCATCCGAGCGACGTCGGCTCGAGCGTCTCAAGGCCGTCGAGGGTTAACTCCTGCGGACCACAGTGGGCGCCGAGCAAGTCACGGTCCGTCACGTTGCCTGGATGGAAGCAGTACGGCGCGACGACCCATGCTGAACCGGACACCGCGGACACATAGCCGATCGCCGGCATCAGCCCCGCCACGCTGAGGCCGCGCAGCTGCCCGAGCGTGGCGGCGTACGATCGCGTGCCGCCACCGGAGAAGCAGACACCGGTCAGACGAGGCGGCGCGACTCCTGGAGTCGCCCGCTCCGGGTAGGCGTCCTCGATACCGTCAAACGGCCAAACCCGTATGCGGCTCAAGGCTGCGCCGGGTACTCCATCGTGTAGGGATCAGGCAGCGGTATGCGGGTGACGGCCCCCTCTGAGAGGACACCCAGCGTGTACTCCGGGTTCTCGGGATCGCCTTGCTCGATCGTTGACACATCCCCCACGACGAGAATCACGAGTTCCTCGGGTTGGAGGTACTCCCGCGCGACGCGGAGCACGTCGTCTCCGGTCACACCGTCAATCTCATCCCGGTATCGAAAGATGTATCCTGGATCGCGACCGGTGTATTCGTTGCCTGCAAACAGACCGGCCGTGGACGCTGCGCTCGAGAAGTTACGCGTGAACGTCTCGATGAACGACGCCTTGGACGTCCGAAGCTCGGCCTCCGACACCGGCGCCGCTTGGATCTGCTTGATTTCTTCGAGCACGATCGACGCCGCGCGCGCGACGGTCTCGCTGCGCGACTGGAAGCCAGCTCGAAACACGCCGTCGTAGTAGGTACCGAGCCCGAAGCGCGTGTAGACGCTGTAGGCCAGTCCTTCGTCCGACCGGATGCGAGTCATCAGACGGGAGCTGAAGCCTCCGCCCCCGAGAATGTCATTCATGACGGTCAGCGCGTATCGATCCGGATTGTCGCGCATCGTGCCAAGGTGTCCGATCGCCACCCTCCCCTGATTCACGTCCGCCTTGTTCACAAGATAGATACCGGGTGCGGGCGTGTGCGACGGCACTGGCACCGGCGGAACTGGCGTGCTTTCCGCGGGCCAATCCGCCATCCATGTCTCGAGCTTCGGGAGAATCTCTTCGGGCGTGACATCGCCCGATACGGCAAACAGGAATCCGCCCGGGTGGTAGAAGCGACCATGAAACGCGACGAGGTCTTCACGGGTAATCGACTCAATCGACAGCTGTGTCGTCTGCTCGGTCGAGAAGTGCTCACCGCGGATGAGCCGAGCCCACTCTCGTCCCTTGATGCCCGCGGTGCTATCGTTCCGCCGCTGCATCTGCTGCAAGCTTTGCCGCTTTGCCAGATCGAGCCGATCCTGCTCGAAACGCGGATAGCGCACCATGTCGAAGAACAGCTCAAGTGTGGCGTCCAGGTCCTTGGTCAGACAGTTGAAGCGAGCGCTTCCGGCTGTGCCACCAATCGAACTGGAAATCTGGGCGGCTAGAAACGCCACCTCTTCGTCGAAATCGGCAGCCGCAAGCTTCGCGCTGCCACCCGCACGCATTTGGTTTCCAGTGAGTCCGGCGACACCCGTCTTACCCGGCGGCTCGAGATAGCGGCCGGTTCGGACCGTAACCGCGAGATTCACCAGCGGCAGCGTATGGTCCTCAACGACGAAGACGACGACCCCATTCGACAGCACGTGTCGATGCTCGTTGGAGTCAGGCGGTTCGAATTCGAGCGGATCGAATGCCAGTTCGCGCGGATGGGCGACGATCGGCGCCTGGGCCCAGGCGGGCACCGACCACACGAACAGAGCGAGGGTGAGCGTAAGGCCACCGAACACGGTTGCGGACCAACGCCATCCGGAGCGGGTCATCGGTCTCCCCCAACTTCTTCGAGTCGTCCCTCGACAAGCTGAACCAGAACTTCCACCATGTCTTGATTCTCTTCTGGGGCCTGGCTCCGCATCTGCTCGGCCTGCGCCAAGAACTGACGCAGCTGGGGCTCCTCGAGCTGTCCGATCATCGCTCTCATCTGCCGCACCTGCTGCTGCTCCTCGTCGTCGAGCCCCGCCAACAGCGGGTCGTCAGCCTCTGCACCTTCTTGTCGATAGTAGATGGCCACCGCGCGATTCTCGGGAGTGAAGTAGTGACTCGCCACGCGCATGACGTCTTCTGCCGTCACGGCTTCATACAGCGCAGGGTCGGTGTTGATCGTGGCCCAGCCCCGATTGTTTTCTCGTATCAGCAACTGCATCATCAGCTGGAAGTTGCCCTCGAGGCCTCGGAAGTCATTCGCGGCGTTTTGATTCTTCACTTTCTGGAGCTCGCGATCCGAAGCTGGTTCCACCTTCATTCGCTCGAGCTCGGCGTAGAGGGCCTGCTCGACCTCCTCCGGCGTCCGGTCTGGAGCAGCGGCACCCGACAACTCGAACATCCCCTCGAACTTGAATCCTGCCTGACCGCCCGACGCGCTCGTCGCCACCTTCTGGCCTTCGACCAGCGCTCGGTAGAGCCGTCCGGTACGCCCGCTCAGCAGCTGCCCGAGCACGACGAGCGCCGGCTCATCGACGTGTCCATCGGGCACGGAGTGATAGCGAATGACCACCTGAGGGTTCGTATCGGCGTACGCCACCATCCGCTTCTCGGCGAGCTGCTCCATCTCACGCGTCCGAGGCTCTAGTGGCGGTCGCTCGCCGCGCGGAATGCGCCCGAAGTACTGATCCGCGAGTGCGGCCGCCTCGTCGGGGTCGAAGTCGCCAACGAGAGTCGCCGTGAGGTTATTGGGCGCGTAGTATTGATCGAAGAACGTCAGCGCTTCCTCGCGCGTGATCCCCTCGAGGTCGCTGGGCCAGCCAACGACTGGCCAGCTATACGGAGACGACTCCCAAAACATCGCGTTGAACTGTTCCTGAAACTTCCCTATCGGCGTGCTGTCGGTCCTGAGACGCCGCTCCTCGTGGACGACGTCGCGTTCGGAGTAGAACTCGCGGAACACGGGGTTGGCGAGGCGATCCGATTCCATCCAGAACCAGAGCTCGAGCTTGTTCGCGGGAACGTTGACGAAGTAGATCGTGAAATCGTAGCTCGTGCCGGCATTCATGCCGGACGCGCCCTGTCCCGTATAGGTGCGGCTGAAGTCCTCCTTGATGAGCAGTGCCTGCTGCTGCGCGAGAAGGGCATCGAACTCCTCAAGCAGCTCTCCGTGTCGAGTCGACCGGGCTGCCGGATCGTCCGGGTCATCGATCTCCCCGAGACGGTGGGCCAACAGCAGCCCCGCCTCCTCGATCGCAAGCTCCGCCTTCAGCGCATCCAGTCGTTCGATAATGTGCAGATCCTCGTCGATGTCCGAGGTGCCAATCGCGCGGGTGCCCTTGAACATCATGTGTTCGAACAGATGCGCCACCCCCGTGATTCCGGGTCGCTCGTAGACCGAACCCACTCGGGCTATCCACCCTGCGGCGACGTTCGGGTCGCCCGGCCGCGGGACCATCAGCACCTTCATCCCGTTCTCGAGCTCGTGTTCGACGACGTCCACTTCTTGCGCTGCTGCCGCCGTGACCGTCAGCACGAGCGCGAACACGAACCACACCACCGAGCGATGCGTCTTTAACATATGTATCGAGTCTCGCATAATCACTCGCCCGCTCCAAGCGTCCGCGCCGTAGCGGACGTATCATGCTGCGCTTCGAGCCATGCCGTGCATGCGGTGGTCCGCTATCTCGAAGACCACCGCGAAGCGCAGTACGAGGCGGACTCTGTCCTTGTACTCCGAGCCCTGACCGACGCGGCGATCTGCCGGTAACTTACGGCCCGGCGTCGATGGGAACGCGCAGCAACGGTTCGTAGCGTGGTCCGGCCGCCAACAGGCGGCTCTCGTAGAGCACGACCTGGTCGATCGCAGACGCCGGAACGTCAACGGTAGCGGACTCGACGACGGCTCGTATCCGCCGCGCGATGCGCGGCACCGCGTGACGAACACGTCCGATTGTCATGTGAGGTCGGAACGGCCGTGATTCAGGCACAACCCCGCACGCGTTGATGCGGCCGGCGACCTCGGCGTGTAAGGCCACCAGCCGGTCGGCGCCTGCGGTCACCGCCAGATAGATCGCCCGTGGGGCGCCACGTGGCGGAAACGCGTCGCATCGATCGAAGACCACCTCGAACGGCGCAAGCGACCAAGGTGCATCGAGGGCACCGATCAGCCTGTCGGCCGTTTCGGCTTCGATGTCCCCGAGAAACTGAAGGGTGACGTGCAGGTTGGCCGTTCGGACCCAACTGACCTTGACGTCATCGAAGACCGGCTGTCGGCGTAGGTCCTCGACGAACCGGCTCGCGGCCTCACGCGTTGGCGCGGTGAGATCGACGGCGACAAACGCTCGCATTAGGTCTGCGCCTGCAATCGAACGTCGACGCGTTCGACTCCGCCTTTACGGCTCTCGTGCTCCGAGGAGATCGATCAGCGCACGGGCGCGCTCGAGCGGACCATCTTGCTCAAGGAGGCCCTGGCGCTCGTTCAGCTCCATGACGAGAAACTGCGAGAGCACGTTCACGAGATTGACATCCGACAGCGATGCCGGCGGCGCCCGATTGGCAATGTCCTGTCGCTCCAGGACCCCGACAAGCCGAGCGCGGAGCTCGCCGAGCGCGTCGCGGTCGGCTTCGTCGAGGCGATCAGAAAGCGCCTCGACACGGGCACGTCGATAGGATCGGCTCTGGTCTTCCCCAAGGATCCTGAACCTCACGAGGCCGCGAAGGGCGATGTCGTACCGACCGTCCGAGTGCATGTTCACGTCGGTGATGACGCCAGCCGTCCCGACCGGATAGATTGGGGGCCGTCCCTCGTATTCCGCTTCGTGTCCCGGTTCAAGCATGACCATCCCGATGATGCGGTCACCCTCGAGTGCATCCGCGACCATCCTCTGATACCGAGGCTCAAACACGTGCAACGGCCGCGAGACGTCAGGGAAGAGCATCACATCTTGAAACGGGAACAAGGGGATGTCTGGTGGTAACGCCCGATCCACATCGTCCGGCGCGACCACCACCGCTTGGCCCGAGGCTGGGACGGAGACCAACAACGCGAGCAGGAGACCGCCGGCAGCGACACAGCCCTGGACGTTCATGACGCGCGGCGCCCGAGGCGCACCACGATGTCGTATTCCGCCTTCGAAACCGGCTGCACCGAGAGTCGACTGCCCTTCCTCGTCACCATCATCCGCTCGAGACCCTTAGTGGCCTTGAGCGTCGCCAGCGGGACAGTCCCGGGAAAGCGCTCGACGAAGGCGATCTCGACCATGTACCAGACGGGTCGTGTCTTCGTACTTCGTTCATCGAAGTACTTGTGCCCCTTCTTCCAGGCGTAGTGGTCCGGATGGCTTTCGCGCGAGACCTGTGCCAGACCGGTCACGCCGGACGGATCGGCGTTCGAGGCATAGAACAGCACGCCATCGCCGACCGACATCTCGTCCCGCATGAGATTCCGTGCCTGGTAGTTCCGTACGCCTTCCCAGCTCGTGTGCCCGTCTCGAGACAGATCGTCGATCGTGTAGGCTGCCGGCTCACACTTCATCAACCAGTAACGGCGTGGCATCGACTCGACTCCCACACGCGCCTACCGACGCTTCGAGGCCTCCCACTTCTTATGTCCGCGTGCGTTGTGTCCCGCGGTCCCGCAGATCCCGCACTTGATCGTACCGGCCGCGCGCTTTGACGTGGTCCGGCGAGTCCGTCGCGTGCGCGTCGCCTTCGAGCTGCGCTTCTTCAGCCGGCCGCCGAACTCGGTCTTCGCCGCAGTGGCCACGCGTTGTCCGATGACCCGTCCGAAGCGCGACACCTGCGTGTTCACGCGTCGCTGTAATTCGACGAGCTGTGCGTACGCCTTTTCACGCTCGGCGTCCAGGGATTCCAGACGGTTCACGACTTTCGCGAGCGCCTCGCCGATCCCCTCAGCGACCCGAGTCGCGGTTTGCCCAGACCCTGCCGTCCGCTTGCGCTTTCTCGCCATCGTGTGCCCTTTCTTCGCTGCAACTGCCGACGATGCTCCCGTAACCCACGCTCGGAGTCAAGGGAGTGCCGGTGTGAACCGCTGTAAGATGTACGACTGCTCGGAGCGAAACGGGGATCAAGAATGCACCAATACTCAGCCACACGAACGCTGCTGCTCGTTGCACTGGGAATCGCGACATGGGCGACCACGCTAGGTAGCCAGTACTCGATAACCGTGAACAAGGAGCGGCTCGTCAATGCACAGAACGAACCCCAAAACTGGCTCCTCATGAACGGCGACTACGGCTCTCAGCGCTTCTCCAAGCTCACGCAGATCAACCGTGACACCGTGCACCGGCTCCGGGTGGTCTGGGCGTTGGCGCTCGGTGGCATGCAAGACACCGGAAAGGACGGGCCGGAGGCCGAGACCAACCCACTCATCGACAACGGGTTCATGTACACGAGCGACGGCTGGGGAACCATTTACAAGATCGATGCGCGTCAGCCTGATCGCGGTGACCTCGTCTGGATCGCCGATCCGGGCGTCGATCACGAAGGCAACACGTCGCGCACCCGCGGCATCGCGCTGTGGGAGGATCTCGTGTTGGCCAATCTCCCGGATGGCCGGGTCATCGCCATCGATCGGGACAGCGGCGAAATCATCTGGGACGAGGAAATCGCCGGCCGCAACGAATTCGGGAACCGCGAGCGTTTCCTGACGGCACCGCTCGTTGCCGACGGGGTCCTCATCGTGCAAAACGGTGCGGGTGACGGTGGCACCCGCGGCTGGGTCGCGGGGCTCGACGTTCGCAGCGGCGACGAACTGTGGCGTTGGTACACGGTGCCGGAGCCCGGCCAGCCTGGCAGCGAGACCTGGAAGGACGACCACAACGCCTGGAAGACCGGCGGCGGGGGCGTCTGGCAAACTGGATCGTACGATCCGGAAACGAACCTGTACATCTTCGGCACCGGCAATCCGTTTCCGATCTACGACCCGGAATACCGTCCCGGCGACAACCTCTTCACCAACTCGGCCGTGGCCGTGAACGTGGCGACAGGCGAGCGCGCGTGGCACTTTCAGTACACGCCGAACGATTCGTGGGACTATGACGAAGTAGGCGTGCACATGTTGTACGACCTCGACGTCGACGGCCAGATCCGCAAGGTCGCGTCCCACTACGCACGGAACGGCTTTTTCTATACCGTTGACCGCGTGACCGGTGCGTTCGTTGGCGCTGGTCAATATGTCAACGAGCTGAACTGGACCGCGGGGATCAATCAGGACACGGGCCTCCCGGTGGAATACGACCCGAACCTCGACGTTCAGATCTACAACCCTGAGGCTCGGGCCCTGCGCGCGGACCGAGACCGGATGAAGCGGGCTTGTCCGACCTGGCACGGCGGTGTTGCCCATCAACCCTTGGCCTATAACCCGACCAAGCAGATTACGTACGGCGTTGGCACCGAGGGTTGCTTCTCCCAAAACGGTGCTGAGGTTGTGGCGCTGTCGCCGGAGGGTGGCATCGATCGCGAATCGAGCGAACGCCGAGAGGTCAGCAGCGACTTGTACTACGGCTCAATCACGGCAATGGACGCGGTCACGCACGAGATCAAGGCGAAGGCCGTCACGGAAATAGAGGTCCGGTCCGGCATTACGGCCACGGCCGGCGGCTTAGTGTTTTCGGCGCTCCAGGATGGATGGGTCGTCGCCTACAACGATGAGACACTCCAAGAGCTGTGGCGCTTCAATGTGGGCACGCCGCTCAAGGGCTCCCCCGTCACCTATGCCGTCGGGCCCAGGCAGTATCTTGCGGTCCAGACGAGCGGTCGCCACCTCCACCCGGTGAAGTACGACAACCTCGAGAGCTCGAGCTACCTGTTCGTCTTCGCCTTGGACGACCGCTAGCCCATTGCCGCCCGGCAGGTTCGGTGAGCCGGTGGGAGTCCCGAGCTCCGCAAACCGGGCAGACTGTTTGCTCCGTCGGGACTCCCACCGGCTCACCGATTTACACCAGGATCACAACGCGAGCGATGGGTCGAGGTCAGGGCAGCTCCTCGCAGACGTCGACCTCCTCGCCCCAGAACTCTACGCAGGCCTCGCGATCCATTGGGCCCTGCCCGATGACCTTGGCGAAGAGGAAGTCCGCGAGACGTTCGATCTCACGGTTCTGTAGAGTCGCGGCCGGGTCAAAGAGCCCTAATCCCATTCTGTCGAGGTCGGCCTTCGTTCGGCCTAGACATCGATCGTCGGTGTACGCCAGCCGATCGAACGCCGGCATCCCGCGTCCTGGAAGGCCGCACTTGATGACGAAGATCAGCTGCTCGCGATCGAGCTGGCTGGTCCGCAGATTCGCGCCGTCGGGCATCTGGTAGTCCATCTTGCGACCATCGCCCGCCCAGCCGTGGCAGGATTGGCAATCGGCCTTCTGCCGGTAGATCCGCATGCCTGATCGGATGCTGGAGTCGCTCGGCGCCTGCGCCTGAATGCCCGCTTCGCCGGCAATCCCTGGCGCAACGCCCGCCACAAGCGCGGCCATGAGTAGCATCGATCTCCTGTTCATCGAATCTCCCTGTCGATCAATTCTAGCTCCGTGGCGCTACGGTGGAGCGGTGTGCTCACCCAAAGCATCACGGGCGAACCTGGCGCTTGACCTGGCGTGCTGGCCGGCGTCAGGGCGCACTCAGGGCTTCACGAATCCGGCGTGGATAATCTGGGAAGTACCGCTCGATCACCGGCAGATCGAAGCGCAACAGGATCGACTCCTTCGGCTCGCGATCGAGCAAGAACTCAAACGATGCTTCGACCAGTCGCTCAGCCGACTCGCCCGCCGCGAAGCGGTCGACGTCTGCCGGCGTAACCGTCACCTCATGAACCGATTGGCTGGTGCCTTCGACCACCGTCACGCGGTAGACCGCGTCGTTCGCCTGTGTCACCGTGATCGTCGACATCGGCCATCCTCCTCATACGACCCTGCCCTTCGGCTGGCCACGCGCCACAGTATACGGCTCGTTGGACGAGCCCCGGACGACGGAGCCTTGAACTGCTCATGTAGACTGGCTCGATGCCTGTGACTGCGCAGTTCCGGATCGGAGTCCTTGCGGTGGTGTCCATGCTGAGTACTGGACCGGCTGCCTTTGGCCAGGACCGGGCCGGGGAAGGCGTCGCGTGGCCACAGTGGCGCGGGCCCCTTGCGACAGGCGAGGCGCCCGCCGCTGATCCGCCCATCGTCTGGAGCGAATCGAAGAACATCCGCTGGAAGGTCGAGCTTCCGGGCCACGGCTCGGCGACCCCCCTCATCTGGAACAACCGAGTCTTCGTCACAGCCGCACGGTCGGTTGGCCGGTCGGAAAAGACGGGCGGTTTCTTTCAGGGCTTGAGGCGCCGCTTCGTCGGCACCGTAGGCGCGGACGAAATCCATCAGTACGTCATCCTGGCCATCGACCGGCACGACGGCAAGGTCGTCTGGCAACAGGTCGCGCGCGAAGAGGCACCTCACGAAGGCCGGCACCGGACCGGCAGCTGGGCCTCGCCATCTGCTGTGACCGATGGCGACGTGGTGTGCGCCTTCTTCGGCTCACGTGGGCTCTACTGCTATGACATGAACGGCCAGTTGCTCTGGGATCGCGACTTCGGGGACATGAACATCCGAATGGGGTTCGGTGAAGGCGCGTCGCCGGCACTGCACGGCGACACGATCGTGGTGGTGTGGGACCACGAGGGACAGTCGTTTATCGCGTCGCTCGACAAGCGAACCGGGACGGAGCGGTGGCGAACCGAGCGCGATGAGATGACATCGTGGGCGTCACCGCTCGTCGTTGAGCACGACGGTAGCGTCCAGGTCGTGACGAGTGCCACCAATCGAGTGCGAAGCTATGACCTCGGGACCGGAGAACTCCTATGGCACGGGCAGGGCGTGACCCTAAACGCGATTCCCAGTCCGGTGGCCGCTGATGGTGTCGTCTACCTCACGAGCGGTTACCGGGGCAACGAGCTCTATGCCGTCGACCTCGATCAGGCCCAGGGCGACATCAGCGATACGGGCGCCGTGATCTGGTCGCTCGACAAGGACACGCCCTACGTTCCGTCGCCGCTGCTGCACAGCGGCATTCTGTACTTGGTCAAGAGCAACAACGGCATCCTGTCTACCTACGATGCCCGAACCGGCCAAGCGCACTATGGACCCACGCGCCTGCCGGGGGTCCGTTCGGTGTACGCCTCGCCGGTTGCCGCCGGCGGGCGCATCTATGTCGCAGGGCGTGAGGGCAACACATCGGTGATCGCGGCCGGACCGACGTTCGAGGTGCTCGCCGCAAACCAGCTCGAGGATGGCTTCGACGCGTCGCCGGCGGTGGCTGATGGGGAGATCTTTCTACGGGGCCAGCGGTACCTCTACTGCATCGCGACCGACGCTGCCGACGCGCGAGCGGGCGGTACGCACTAAAGCGGGCTTTCAACTCCACTACACGAACGTCCATCGACCCGACGACGTGGTTCGTCCTAGTCCCTTGTGTCTGAAAAAGCTTTAAGAAGTGTGCCGGGTGTGATGTATGGGGCGGCATGGCAAGAACAGGTCGGCCCAAGGCGAGATTGGAAGTCACCGCCGTGGAGCGAGGAGAACTTGAGCGGCTCGCCAGGCGCGCCAGAACGAATCGGCATGTGGCCTTGCGGGCGAAGATCGTCCTGAGGTGCGCGCATGGCGAATCGAACGTGGCGGTCGCGGCGAAACTGCGCTGTTCGAATGTGACGGTCGGCAAGTGGCGGCAGCGGGTTACGACAGGTCGCGTGGATGCGCTGTATGACGAGCCCAAGCCCGGAGCCCCCCGGACACTGTCCGATGCGGATGTCGAGTCGATCCTCGTCGCCACGTTGGAAAGTAAGCCGAAGGGGCGGACCCACTGGAGCACCCGCAAGATGGCGGAGCGCGCTGGCGTCAGTGCCTCCACCGTGGGCCGCATCTGGCGCACCTTCGGGTTGCAGCCGCATGTCGTGGAATCCTTCAAGATCTCCGACGACCCGCTGTTCCTCGAGAAGGTGCGGGACATTGTCGGCCTCTACCTGAATCCACCCGACCACGCCGGTGTCTTGTCATTCGACGAAAAGCCTCAGATTCAAGCCCTCGAGCGAGCGCAGCCGATCCTGCCGATGGACATGGGTCGGCCCGAACGCCAGACGCACAACTACATCCGCCATGGCACGGTGGACCTCTTCGCGGCGCTCAACGTCGCGACCGGCCAGGTCGTGGCGCACACCAAGAAGCAGCATCGGTCGAGGGATTTCGTGAGCTTTCTGCGCGAGATCGACGAGCGGGTGGACCCCACCCTCACCGTCCACGTGATCCTCGACAATCTCTCGGCGCATAAGTCCCCGCTGGTCACACGATGGGTGGCCCGCCACCCGCGCTTCCAGTTCCACTTTACGCCAACCTACTCCGCCTGGCTCAACCTCGTCGAGCGGTTCTTTGGCCTCCTCACCGAACACGCCCTCAAGCGCGGCTCACATTCCAGCACGCACGCGCTGCGCCACGCCATCTCCGCCTACGTGGACGCCCACAATGACGAGGGCAAGCCTTTCAAGTGGACGAAAACAGCCGACGAGATCCTCGCGAAGGTGAAGCGGTTCGGACAGCGCACCGTTCAAGTCCACGGTGGCCCCAGATGACCAACGACTTTTTGAAGAAATCAAAGATCGGTCCTTCCGGGATCTCCGTGGGTCGCAAGGATCCCGGGTGACTCGTCAGGCCGCCTGCGGGGGCCCCCTGGTGGGTGGGGGCTTGCTCGGCGGCGGATTGCACTCGAGGTGTCCTGCTGATAGACCGCTCCGGCGGAGGAGCGAATGCAGGATACCAAGCTGTTCGAGACGATCTTGGGGATCCCTACCCCCTGGCACGTGGCGCGCGTCGAGCTGAAACCCGAGGACGAGCGGGTCGACGTGTGGCTAGAGCACGAGCCGACGCGCTGGCCCTGTCCCAACTGCGGCGAGACGGTGCCCGCCTTCGATCATGCGGCAGAGCGCACGTGGCGCCATCTCGACACGTGTCAGTTTCAGACGCACCTGCATGCCGAGATTCCGCGGGTGCAGTGTCCGACCCATGGCGTGAAGCAAGTGCGGGTGCCGTGGGCCGAGCCACGGAGCCGCTTCACGGGGTTGTTGGAACGGTTGATCATCGATCTGATCCTGCAGTGCAGTACGGTCAAAGGTGCGTGTGAGATCGCGGGCGTCAGCTGGGACGAGGCCTGGGGCGTGATGAGCCGCGCCGTCGCGCGGGGCCACGCGCGGAAAGAGGCGCGGCCGATCCGCTACATCGGCGTCGACGAGAAGGCGTTCCGCAAGGGCCATCGCTATCACACGATCGTGTGCGACCTCCAGCGGGCGACCGTCGAGTTTGTGGCCGAAGATCGCAAGACGGAGAGTCTGGCGGCGTACGATGCCCAGTTGACGGACGCCCAGCGGCGGGCACTGCACGCCGTCGCGATGGACATGTGGGAGGCGTACATCGGCGCCACGCGGGACGGCCTGCCCGCCGGCGACGAGAAGATCGTCTTCGATCGGTTCCATATCATGCGGGAGATGACGAAGGCCGTCGATACGGTCCGCAAACAGGAGCATCGCGCTTTTCTGCGGGCCGGCGAGGGTTCGCCGCTGACCGGCACCAAGTACCTGTGGCTGTTCAGCGACGAGCGGCGGCCGGAGCGGCATGCGGCCGCGTTCGCGACGCTCCAAGCGCTGAAGTTGAAAGTCGGGCGCGCGTGGGCGATCAAAGAAGCGTTGCGGGCCTTGTGGACCTACCGTCAGCATGCGGCCGTGACGCGGTTCTTCACGCGCTGGTATGGCTGGGCGATCCGCTCGCGGCTCGCGCCCGTGAAGCAGGTGGCGAAGACGTTGAAGCGGCATCTCGCAGGGGTGCTCCGCTTTGTCCAGCATCCGATCACGAATGGCGTGGCTGAAGGTCTCAACAGCAAGATCATGAGCATCAAGCGAAAGGCCGGCGGCTTCCGCAACCCGTCACACTTCACGACGGCGATCTATTTTCACTGCGGAGGGCTCGACCTCTACCCACGCTAAACCCGGAAGGACCCAAAGATCAAGGGGACTAGCAGCCCGTGGTGAAAGTCGAAGTTATGAGGGATCGACACAATCGATCCGTCGTACTACACTGACGCGCATGGCTATGGGAACGCGCGAGACGGATCAACCGCCGCTGTGGATCGCGACGTCGGACCTGCCCACCTCGCCGGGCCATCCGTTCTACGCGCGGCTGACGACGCTGCTCGACGGGCACCCCTTCGATCGGTTCGTCGAAGGCCTGTGTGACCGGTTCTACGCGCCCGTGATGGGCCGACCGAGCTTGGCACCCGGGCGCTACTTCCGCCTGCTGCTGGTCGGCTACTTCGAAGGCATCGACTCGGAACGTGGGATTGCGTGGCGCGCGACGGACTCGTTGGCGGTCCGCAGCTTTCTGCGGTTGGCCGTGGACGAGGCGCCGCCCGATCATTCGACGATTGCGCGCACGCGGCGCTTGATCGATCTGGAGACGCACCGGACCGTCTTTACGTGGGTGCAACAACGACTCGTCGAGGCCGGCCGTCTGAAGGGCAAGACCATCGCGATTGACGCCACGACGCTCGAGGCGAACGCGGCGATGCGCAGCATCGTCCGCCGGGACACCGGCGAGAGCTACCAGGCGTTTCTGGCGGGTCTCGCGACGGCCTCGGGGATCGAGACGCCCACGCGCGAGGGTCTGGCGCGACTGGATCGGAAGCGGAAGAAGAAGACCTCGAACACAGACTGGACGAACCCCCACGATCCCGATGCGAAGGTCACGAAGATGACAGATGGCCGCACGCATCTGGCGCACAAAGCCGAGCATGCCGTCGACATGGAGACCGGCGCGATTGTCGCGGTGACACTGCAAGGTGCCGATGTCGGCGACACCACGACGATCATCGAGACCGCCATCGCCGCGACCGAGCAGGTCGAAGACGCGCAGGCCAACGTTGACGATCGGCAGTCTCTGGAAGAGATCGTCGGTGATAAGGGGTATCACAGCAATCAGACCCTGATCGACCTGGACGCCGTGGGTATCCGGTCCTACGTGTCCGAGCCGGACAGGGGGCGACGTGATTGGTCGAAGGATCCCGCGGCCCGGGCGCCGGTGTATGGCAATCGTCGCCGGATGCGGGGACGACGCGGCCGCCGCCTGATGCGCCAACGCGGCGAACGGATCGAACGCTCGTTTGCGCATCTCTACGACACGGGCGGGATGCGGCGCACCCATCTGCGCGGCCACACGAACATCCTGAAGCGCCTCCTGATTCATGCGGGTGGCTTCAATCTCGGGCTCGTCATGCGTCATCTGATCGGGATCGGCACGCCGCGCGGGCTGCAGGGCCGCGTGGCCGCTGTTCTTGCGACGTTAGGGGTGCTCATGGGCGTCGTCCGACGTCGGCTCACCACGATTTCGTCGTCGCATCGACTCATCCCGGCCGTGCAAGGTCGGCTCGCGTCACTGGCCACGTTTGCCGTCAACTCGTCAGCGGCGATCACTTGCACCACGGGCTGCTAGGGCCGCCGTTGTCGCCGGCAGACTAAGGCGGCGAGGCCGGTTCCGACGAGAAGCAGGGTGCTTGGCTCCGGCACTGGGGCCATACGGTTCGTACGCCAGGTGGATGGTGCCGTCGAGCGCGCGGAAGTCGTCGATCTCGTACAACTGGTCAACAAAGGCGATCACGGAACCGGGTGCATGATCCGGAACCCAATCGTTCTGCGTGACGATCTCCCTTCCGACGTCTGCCGTGACCGAGACGAACCGATCCAAATGCCCACCGTACCTCTGAGACACGTCGTTCATATTCGGCTGGACAACCCGGTACATCCGTTTCCACTCATCGTTCGAGCCGACGCCGCGTTTCAGCTGGAATTGGTCCGCCCGCGCTGTGCCGGAGAGCCCGAACGCGCAGAACGCGAACGTGGCAAGCAGGACCGGGCCAAGCAAGGTGGTGTTGGGTCTCCTGATCAACATCGTTATGACCCGCGTACCCTGAATCAAGCAGGGCGACGTGACCACAGATCGAGCAAGCTTCAAGCCAGCCTGTGCCACTTGACAGGAACGTACGGACGCACCGCTAATATGTGCAACGGCACGCAACGAGTGACGTTGAACGGCGACTCTTCTGGTGCGGAGAAACGATGACGCGTCTGCCAAATCCTCTGGAATGAAGCCTTTCGGTTCCCCCACGGATGGCTCTCCACCCCCAGGAAGCTGACGTTTCGACGTCGATGCAATCCGTAAGGTCAATGCACCCCGTAAGTAGGGCGATTCGGCCAGGACGGTGGCGCGGAGTCGGGCCGGAGGATATTATTCGGATCTTCGTATCCCGACTGGCCCTCACAGCAGCCAGCTCGCATCCGAGGTCACACGATTAATGACGATAGATGCTCCCGTTGGACAGACCGTCAGACTCCACTCCGTCACCGCGGAAGAGAAGCTCGCGGCCCACACCGTCGAGCTGCCCGACTACGAACGTCAACGTTTTGACGACGTGGCCTTCCTGACGGCTATGCACCTCTGTCTGTTGGGCAACTACGCCCAGACCGGTCACTTCGGCGGGCCGCTGGCGTACACGCCCTACAACGTCGCCTGTCACTTGGGCGGCCCGGCACTGGGCGGACTGCGTTATGACCTCCGCGAGCCCAAGTTCCCTTACTCCGACAAATTCATGCTCGCCGGTGGTCACTGCATCCCCACCTGCTATTCACTGTGGACGATCCTCTTCGACGCCCTGCGGCGTCACCATGAGGCGACCGACGACGACCGATTCGCCGTCGACCCCAAGGTCGCCTTTCTCTCGATCGACGCGCTGGGGTTTCGGCGGGGTGCCGGAGCCCTGGCCACGCTGCTCGAGTCGAATGGCCTCGCCGATCACCCGCTCTTTGCAGAAGCCAAGATCCGGGGCATTCGCTCGCTGTCGGGTCACGCCGAGTCGATCGACGCGACGAACGATGTCAATGGTGGTCCCTCGGGAATCGGCATCGCCACGGCCGCTGGAAAGGCGGTGTTTTGGGACTACATCGGAGCCGGACCCAATCCAAAGGTGATGGCGCTCGAAGGTGAGTTCGCGCTGACCGAAGGGCACGCTCAGGAGCTCAAGAACATTGCCCTGTCCCAGCAGGTCGGGAAACGACTTCGCGTCCTGCTGTCGCTGAACAACGCCGGGATCGACGACCGGTTGATTGGCGGCGTCATCAGGTCACAGTACGCCGACTACGACATCGCCCAGCAGTGGGTATCGTGGGGGTGGAACGTCTTCAGCATCGAGAGCGGGAACGATTTCGACCAGATCATGGCCGCCTTCAAGACGATGGAGGAATGGCCCACGACCGATCGGCGCCCCATGATCCTCGTCGGACCGACCACGAAGGGGTGGTGGCCGACCGCCCAGAGCGGCAAAGTCGAGGGACACGACCAGGTCATCAGCTATCCGTCCCACCCCTACGCGATGAAGATGAACAGCGAGTACTTCGTCGCGCTGGCCGAGTCGTTCGAACGGACCTACGGCATCGAGTTCGACGGCATCCGCGACGGGATCCCCCAGACCGAGGCCGACCGTTTGGTCCAATTCAAGACGAACGTCGACAAGCTCCTGGCGGTGATGGATCAGCGCGACGGCCTACGTGAGTGGATCGCCCACCGGCTGGTTGAGATCGCGGGAACCGTCGATCGCAAGCCGTCGCTGGCCATCGACCCAGCGACGAACCCATTCCTTGACGAGCGACTGAAGGTCGAAAACCTCCCGACAGAGCCGCAGGACGTTGTTGCGGAAAACCGCCACTCCGGCGCGAGCGTCGAGCGCCGGATCTCGCTGTTCCTCGAGTCTGGACAAAAAAAGGGCCCTCGACGTGCGATCAGCGAAATCGGTGCCTGGCTCAACTATGTCACCGACGGCCGCTTCATGACGATGGCCGCCGACTTGTCAGGATCAATCAATGTCGAGAAGGCCAGCCTTCACGGCCACTACGACCCAGTCGACAATCCGAACGGCACCCGACTCAAGGCGGCCATTCAGGAAGCCGGGAACGCGTCGACCATCATTGGACTGATCACTCAGAATGCTTCGGTCGACGCCGAGCAGTTTGCCGGCATGTGGGGTGTTTCCGGGACCTACGGGGCGTTCACTCCGCTGATGTATACGCCGGCCCGCGTCTTCTCGCAGATGAATCAGGACAGTCCGTTCAAACTCGGTGTCTTGCACGTTCTCGCGGGGCATTCGGGACCGGAAACTGCGGCCGATGCGCGCACCCATTTCGGGATCTTTGCCCCGCAAGTGTGGACCCTGCTGCCTCGGGGCCAGGTGATCAACCTGTACTTCTGGGACTACAACGATGTGGCGCCGGGCTACTTTGCGGCGGTGCAGAAGGCAGTCGAGATCAAGAAGATCGGCATCATCGTCATCCACGTGGCGAGACCGGACTTCGCGGTCGCCGATCGTTCCACCTTTGCCGACACCGACCTCAAGGCCGCGTCGAAGGGCCTCTACCTCATTCGGGAATACGACGAGGGCACGCCTCCGATGGGCACCGTGTTCGCCCAAGGGTCGAGCTCGACGATGAACCTGGTGAACATTCTCCCGCGACTCAATGCCGACGGTATCAACGTGCGCATCGTATCGGTGATCAGCACCGAGCTCTTCGCCTACCAGTCCGAGGCGTACCGGCAGCATCTGCTACCGGCCACGTCCCGCTACGACTGTATGGTCGTCAGCACCATGACCAAGCGTGTGCCTCCAATCCCGAATCTTGGGCCCGTCACCGAGGACTATTCGCTGTACGCCGACTTCGACGATCACTGGAGGAGCGGGGGAACAGAGCCTGACGTCATCGCCGAGTCCCACCTCGACCAGGAGTCGATCTACCAAGGCATCGCACGCTTTGCGCGAGAGCGCGACGCTCGCCTTGAGCGGCAGCGCAGCGCACTCGGAGAGCTCTAACCCGGACGAATCCTTTGGTCGCACGCCACCTCTCGCTGCGGGGAGGGAGTCCGTGCAGTCAGCTACGTCGCGAGGATTATCCGGCGAGCGGCGCGGAATAGGGCGAGGCCGTCTTTGAGAACGCTCGCGCGCCAAGTGCTCGACGTTGGGCAGAAGGCATCTTTCAAGGCCCGCTTGGACGGATGGCTGAGGTCGCCACCTCCGAACTGATGGTGGCAGTTCTCCGCCCGCAGTGCCTTCAGGACGTGGGTCGCAGGACGGGTTCCGAACTCCTGAATCGCGAAGTCGAGCGGGATGTCACCGAGCAGTTCTCGGTAAACACGCTCGAACCCACCGCGAGTGGCGTACCCGATATCCGACTTCTCGAAATCGTCGACGACGCACCGACCGACATCACTCGGCAGCTCGTCCGGCTTCACTGACCGGAGCGGGAAAAACACCGAGTTCTGGCACCACTTGCCGAGCCCGGTGTGCACGTCGATCACGAACGCCCGTCGAATTGACGACGCGGTATCGCGAAACCACGCCTTGAACTGCGTGGGGCCTTCTGCGAGCCGGCTTCCGCCGTAGAACAAGCCTTTGGCATTTTCATACTGACCACCCAGGATCGCCCTGCGGAGCGAGCCGCTCCCAAATCTCAGAACGAGCAGCGCGGCCTTCAGGTAGAACAGATCCCATGGCCGAATGGCGGACGGATTCAATAAGTCACTGACGACGCGGTACACCTCGGGCATGCCGGTCCACTCGCCGCGCTCGTCCAGCCAGTTGCGATTAAGGTCAACGTTGGTTTCATTGACGCGGCGGCACCAGGCCATGCCAAACGGGTTCAGGACGTGGACAAAGATAATCGCATCGTCGGTCTCGACCGGCTGGAGCTCATCCAGAGCCCTGAGCTGAATCGCAGAGCCGGCAAACGCCTCGACACCGTGCGTGCCGCTGCAGTGCATCAAGACACGGCGAGGCGTCGAGCTCCCGACCCACGCAAGGTCGATCGTGAGGGCGCCGCGGTCTGGACCACGGCACTGAAGAGGCAGGGCCGCTAGCACCGCTCCTTTGGCTGCTGCCTCGGCCCGGAATCGGCGCCGCGCCTCTTGATACGTGTCGGAGAAGTACTGGCCGAGGCGCAACGAGTCCATACACGCCCAATCAGCGAACGAAACCCGGCACTCCAGATGATTTCTGGAAGTCACGCCAGTTGGACCTGCACGGTTTCGCGCGTAGTTTCACGCAGTGACCAGGGTGACGTTGTTGCAGGTGGTCAAAATGACGGTTTGCACCGAAACCGAGGAGGCACCTCATGGCCAGGTCAGACAACTTCATCCCGGGCCTGCTCTTTGGCTGGGTCATCGTCCTCTGGACAGCCACGCTGGTTGCCTTTGCTCGCGCTTTTCCGGGCTCGGAAGCCGCCGCGGTCGGAGGCGTGACGTTCACAGCGGGTCTCGTGGCCATCGGCTCCTTGTGGGACCGAACACTTCGCTGTGGAAACTCTCAACCAGCACCGGTCGGTTCTCGGGACGAGCCAGGCGAGGACGTTGTCTTGTGGCGTCTCCGTTGGACTCCCGACCGCCTGCTCTCGTGCGTGGTCGGCGTGAGCGCCGATGACCTGGCCCTAACGATCCACGAGCAAGCGTCGGGTCTGGAAACGGTCGCCGAGGTTCATCCTACGATAGGGTCCGTCGTCAGCCGTGCCGAAGCCCTTCGCGACAAGTTCCGGGTCGCCGGTTGGGAAGACGTCGACTACGATCCGTACGAACCAGACTGATCAGACCCTTTTCGTCAGCACGCCTCGCAGCATTGAGACCGCTCCCGAGGCGTACAAACAATCGGTGCGCCGCGTCGGTCACGAGCGATCAGGCAACATCGATCGAACTCACGCCGTAGGCGCTTGCGTGCGCGTTGAATCCGTGACTTGGCCGTGACGTAGTTGAGGCCCCTCGAAACGGCGTACTCCTTCTGCGACATCCCGTTGAGATCGACTGTTCGGAGCACGTCCTGATCTTGCTCCGGCAGTTCCGCCATCAAGGCCTGTAGAGCGTCGCTCAAGTCGAGGGTTACCGTGTCGTGTTCGTCTTGGCCGGATTCAATCGGACCGTCCGACGTGGCGGGCCGGCGCTGACGCTCTCGATAGAAGTCGATAATGCGGTTACGGGCAACCGCAAACGCCCACGGCAGCAACCTCGTCGACTCACGGGGGCCGTCGCTGCTCAGGAGCCTCACGAGGATGTCCTGAAGCAGATCCTCGGCATCGGCCGGGTCACTCACTCGCCGTCGCACATAGCGGTCGAGCCTCGCGGACAGGTCAGCAGCAAACTGACTGGTCGGATTCGGTTGCACAGCAACGTGTCCCTTCCTGCATCTTAGTCTCTGAATCGGACAGGCGGTAGTACAACTCCCACTTGTACCCGTCCGGGTCGTGCGCCCAGAACTTATCCTGGTCGGCATAGCAACAGATCGAGCGGTCTCGCGAGCCGCTCACAAGGCCGGCTTCCGAAAGACGCTCGAACGCCAGATCGAGCTCTTGTAGCGAGGAAAACTGAATGCCCAGATGACGGTTCGTGTCCGGCGCTCGCTCGTGTCGATGGGAACGAACGAGATGTTCAAGGCCAACTCTTCAGGCTCGAACTTCAGGTAGTCGGACTTCTTCTTACTCGGCTGGTCATCAAACAGCGCCGCGTAAAAGGCCTCGGTCGCGGCGAGGTCCCGAACCGGCAACGACAGATGTACTTTGCGCATGATCGCCTCCTCAATTGTGCGTTCATATAGGAAGACGAATCAGGTCGGTCAAGGATGCACCCTGGCTCCGGTGTCTGAAGCCAAAACGGGGCTTAACCGCGGAACAGGAATCCACCCAGCAGCACATAGAAGGCGACCACCGGAAGCTCGCCGAGGGCGACACCCGACAGGAACGCGACGATGTTCATGCGAAGTGTCCCGGCAACGTAGCAGATGACGTCTGTAGGTACGAATGGGAATGCCGACCACGCCACGACCACCCAGAAGCCCTTTCGCCGCATCTGATCCTCGAGCCAGCGAATACGGGCAGCGTGCCGTCGTTCGAAGAGTTGGGTCACACCCAGGAACTCGAAGAAGTAGTAAATGAGAGCCGCCGACGCCACGATGCCTACCAGCGAGGTCACCATGACGAACCCTGGCCGGTCGGGAAACAACAGCATGCCCACGAGGATGAGCACCGTGCTAGGAATCAGGGTGAAGCCGCGCACGACGTTCAAGATGCCGTACCACACCAGCACCGGCTGACCCGATTGCCGCAGGACCTCCACAACATGTCGAGGGGTCAGCAGCTCGGGACGAAGGGCGTACACCGCGCTCAGAGTCACGACCAGCAGCACCCAGAACACGAGGGCGATCACGCGAACGCGTGGCATAGGCTGGAAATCCTACCAGGACAGGCGAGCCGACCTGCATGGCGACGGCTCGTCGAAGCCCGACGGCGCTGTGACTACGTGCTGGACGATGTGGTCAGCGTCTATCGATCCACACACCGACGAGCAGCAACACCGTCAGCAGACTGATACCCCATCCTGGACGGTTGACGAGCTCTCGCGCGACGTCCACAAAGACGTCCGGCCTCACGAGGAGTGCAAGTGCCATCGTCACAAGGGCGAAGAGAATCGCCATGTCATCACCTTCTTTCGCGCACGGCACTCGTCGGGCTAACGGTTCGAGAGCGGCCTCCGAGACAGTGCCACTAGAAACGGTGCAAGAACGAGGGGGTGCGTGACTATGGGCTACGGCGTGCCAAAGTGATCCCGAAGTCGCCCAGCTGAGCGCCTTCATTCGCTGCGGAGCGTGCCGTTGCGCCGAGACGCTCCAAGCAGACTGGCAGACGAAACCCACATGGGTTAGCTGTGGTTCCTCGAGCCAATAGTCCGAGGCTTCAGAGAGGCTGGACGTGATCTGTGCGGCAGCCATCCTTCGTATTGCGGGTTGTTGCGAAGCGTGGCCGACCTGTGTAACCTAGAGTAGCTACGCCCATCATGGCGCCCGACTATCCTTGGCAGGGTGATCCTCTTCTCAAAGGGAAGAGACATAACGCTCCAACCCCCGCAGCAGGGACCGCCCCTCAATTACTTCATCTATCCCTACGTCGAGGTCGACGGCAAACCGTTCGATGACGTCGATCTCCGCTTCAGCTTCAGCGACCTGAAAGCAACAGCGGCAGGCGGGTGAGAACGCCCGTGCGCTTCCGCTGGTTGGGTCAGGAAGAACGAGCGAAGGAGGCGCAACCGCCGCTCACGGTGTAATTCAGCTATGGCAATCAAACTGTCCGACGAGTCGCGCAAGCGACTGATTCCTTCGATCAAGAGGTATGTCGCCGAGAACATGGACGAGGAGATCGGAGATTTGGGGGCCGGTCTACTCCTTGACTTCTTCGTCACCGAGCTCGGTCCGTCCGTATACAACGCTGCAATCGCCGACGCTCAGGCGCGTATGGGAGCCTGCGTTAGCGACCTTGACGGAACGTGCTACGAACCAGAGTTCGGCTACTGGAATCCGCCGGCGGCGGGGGATGTGATCCGTGGCCGCGACTAGCGCTAAGCGACTGCTAGGCAAGAAGAAGGGATGGTGCCGAGGGGCAGAATCGAACTGCCGACACCATGATTTTCAGTTATTGGAGCGGCCATTCGCGTTTCCACCAAAATCCTTGCAAGAGCGCCTAATTGCTGTCAGAAGCGGCGATCGGGCCAAGACGTGGAGCGACGCCAAGATACGTCGAGATGCGAGGCAAAGGTTACAGTCGAGTTACAGTGGTGAGCTTGATCGATCACCGCGTTGCCACCCGCACCTTCAACTCCTCGGTCCAGTTGCAGATTGGAACCCGAAGCTCTCTCGTCAGCGGGTAGCGGAGGCCCGAAAGCGGCGGCTCCCGGATGATCCAGGGCGGGCGAAGTGAGGATATGAAGCTGGCTTCAGAACTGAGCCGCTAGTTTGGGGGCACCCGCGCCTTCAGCTCCTCGGTCCAGTTGCGCACAATGTTGATCTGGCGAACTGCGCTGTCGACCGAACCCTCGTTCTTGACCATCAGGAACCGTCCGTCGCGACCCACATCGTAGTTGCGTCCGATCCCAAAGGCGTATACGTCCTCGAACAGCGGCGCGGCAACCCCGACGGAGAATGACGGGTCGGTCGTCACGGAAACGGCCATCATGTGTGTCGGACCCCGGTAGTACACCTCGCGCCCGTCGGGCGACCACGAGGGATCGTCAGCTCCTCCGTCCGAAATCTGTGTTCGCCCCCGCTCGACGTTTGGAAACGGTCGGACGTACACCTCTAGTGCTCCCGACTCGCTTGACAGATAGACGATCCATCTGCCGTCGGGTGAAATCGCCGGATCCGTTTCCAAGTACGGCTCGCTGAACAACGGTTGCCAGGCAGGCTCTCCGACCATCGAGATCATCCCGATGTCGAGTTCATTAGTGCTCTCCAGATCCGAGGCTATTGCTGCCACGTATCGGCCGTCGCTGGACCAGGAGGTCGGCGTCAGGCCGCGGCCAGGCATACCAAAGATCTCGGTTGCCGGCCCTGCCCCATCTGCCCGCTTCCAAAACAGGACACCTCCGGGTTGCACGCGGTGGGCCGAGAACATGATGCGATCGCCAGATGGTGACCAGATGGGGGAGCCATCCCACGCCGGATCGAACGTGAGGCGAGTCGAGATGCCGCGTTCAAGATCAACGGTCCAAATCTCTTGATCGTCGTCAATGCGTGCCGCGACTCGTCGCCCGTCGGGTGAAACCCTCGGATGTTGATACGCAGCCACGTCAGCCTCGATCGGCTCCTCGTTTCCGGCTCGATCAACCCAGACGAGTGAACGATCGGGAATGTTGGTCGCACCGCCCGGAACGTACGTGAGGGTTCCGTCGGCGCCAACCCAGAACTGCTTGATCCCGTAATTCAGAGATTGACGCACGCCGCCTAGCACCGGCGCGGCTGTACCAGCGACTTCAAGCCCGTCTGGGTCGAAGGAAACCGCAGACAATCTGTTGTCTGCCGAATGGAAGACGATGTGGCCGCTGGAGGCGAACTGACCATGCCCGGCCGTCTCGACGATCGGGCGATGCTCACCGGTCTCGTGGGAATAAACGGCCAAATATGGGGCTTCCGGAGGGCTTCCTCGCCACACGAAGAACACGAAGTCCCGTCCGTTTGGGAGCCTCCAAGGCTGAGAATGAAAAACCTCACCCTCCGCCGGCGTGGTCACGACCTGTGGATCCCCGCCGGTCGCGGGAACGGTGAAGATGCCGGAGTCGGGTGCGCTGTTAAACAGAATCCGGTCGTTTGGTCCCCACTGCGCGAAAGAGGTTATCGCGTTGGCCGGCAGCTCACGGATGTCCTCCGGAACGCCCCCTCCGAGAGACACCCTTCGCATCATCCCTCCAGCCATGAACCCAATCCATCGACTGTCCGGGGAGAAGAACGGGTTCAGCGCACCTTCCGTTCCCTCGAGTGCAACGGCGCCGGGTTGGTCCAGTGGCCGGTGGTAGAGGCGCCCGGAACCACCGCTTCTTCCGACAAAGGCAAGTTGTCGCCCGTCGGGCGACAGCGCGATGGGAATCCCTGTTTGTCCCAGGCTGACGCCGGCGGGAAGTGTGACGGTAAGATGATCCACACCGGAACGCTGAGGAAGGGTTCGCAAGTTCCAGGTCAGAACGATAGCGGCGACGATGGCCACGATGACTCCTGCGCCCCACATCAATCGCTCCAGCGGCGACGACACTCGAGGTCGCGCGTGAGAGGTTCGGCATCGGTGACGGGTTCGACCGAGAAGGGCATGGTCAGGCGGTTGCGCCAGTATCCCTGCATATCGGGCTTGCCGCCCGGTGTACGGGGCGGATCGAAGGTTTTCGCTTTTTCCAGCGCACACTTGTGGAACGCGAGGATGTCGGCCGGGCAACCACCGAAGCTCGTCGGTGCTGATACCGGGGTCTGGCCGCCTCCGCCAGGAACCTGGGCGACCGGGTGTTGCGCGGCCAGCGAGGAGACCACCGCCACGACGGTTAGAGCTATCACTGAACGGAACGATCCATTACTTCACATATCACCTCCCGCTCGCTTGGGCCTCTTCTTGAAGGAAGGGGAAACACAGGTATTCCAAGACTCGAACATTCGGGTCCTTACGCCGATACAGGGGCATGCTCATCTTCCAGGGTCTCGTAAAGACCTTCGGGTCTTCGATGATCACCTCGTAGTTGATGTGGTCAGGGCCCGTGAGCTGCGCCCTGAAATGACTTTGCCATTGGCGATGATCGGACCGGAGCTCTGCATAGCCGGGTTAATGTGGTAGTCGAGGATCTGGGTTTCCCAGACGGTTTCACCCGTCGCCGCGTCGAGCGCGAAGACGTAGTCGTCCGCGCTGGTGTTGATGATCAGGCGGTCGTAGATGGCGAGGTTCCGGTTGTTACGGGCATTGCCCCCCATGATCGTGTAGACGTCATCCGGCACATCGCGGCGATACTCCGACTTCAGGTCGCCGGTCACGGCATCGATCGCGTGGATGACATCTCTCGTCTGTGGCACATACAGGACGCCGTCGTAGGCTAACGGCGCGCCTTCACCGCTGCCGGTCGTCAGGGCTCGCGACCAGACCATCCGCAGCGCCCTCACGTTCTCCCGGGTGACCTGGTCCAGCGGGCTGTAGCCCCAGCCGTCGAGCGTGCGGCGCCACATCAACCAATCGCCCGGAGCCGGATCCTGAAGCATCGCGTCAGTAACGGGGACGAAGTCAGTAGCGGACTGGGCATGGACGAATATCGGGCCCGACGCCCGTGACACCACGACGATGGTGCCGACCAGAACGTAGACTGCGACAAGAGACGGCCGACTCATCTGGAAACTCCGAAGCCCGCAGGCGTCAACGGCGTTCGATGACAGCGGACGGGCAATTATAGGCGTCAAACCCTAATCCAAAGAAACGTTTGGCCTCGGGCACAGCCTGCGTGGCGGAGCCGGGAGACGACCAAGCCCGCTCCGGGGCGAAGCCGAGCCCGGGCATAGGCATGGGAGACGCTGTGGTGCCGCCTGGACGGTGTCGCAGTAGATGTTCGTTCCTGTCAGATCGCTTCACACCACTCCGTCACCGCTGCTCGACAAGCTGGGGACCGATCCTAGGCGATCGAGCCAAGAGAGCGGTCAATACGGCATTTGCCGATTGGTGAATCTGCGACCCTTGGTGGCAAGCTCTTCGTTCGTGCCGTGGGTCACCATGACGCCCCAGTCGATGAGTTCCTCGACATTGTTAAGGTTGCTTGGGTGCAAGATGGCAATCCTGTTGGCTTTGAGAGCGTTGAATATGCGCTCTCGAGCCGCCTGCAGGATTGGCTCGTCGATTGGAGGCAGGCCGCCCGTTGCGTCGGTACCGCGTCTGCCGCGCGTCTGCGAATCACGCTGCTGGAGATAGGAGAGACCCATCAGCGACATCGCCTGGTCGCTAGGACCCCATTCCGCCCAGCCGATTCCAGGAATCGTGGCGATTCGTTCAACGTTCGCCAGGGCGTACTTGTCTTCGAGCTTCAGCGACAGGATCAGTTCCCCCTCTGGGTTCATCGGCCAGGGGTCAGCGCGTTCCAGATACTCCGTTCCGGACATGCCCCATATCTGGGCGGCGAAGGTTTGGCTCCCGAATCCACGCAGACCCTCGGGGATGATGTCGTCGTAAACACCCGGCCGGTCGAACGGATAGCGCGCGGCTCCAACGAACGCCCTCACTGCTTCAGGGGTTCGCGCGTGGCAAAGCATGAGGCCATGTACACCGGCGCCAAGAACCTGTTCGATCACCCAGTGGTTGACGCGAATCGAGGCTTCATCGAGGCCAAGAACCGGCAGGGTGACGATAACGGCGGGTGTTCTATGCCCGCTCGTGGTGGGACCACCCTCGACCAATCCGAGCATGAACTCACGCAGACGATTCGGATCAAACGGGCCGTGTTCCATCTGGTACTGGATGAAGTCGTTGTGTGTCTGGGCTAGCGCCACTCCCTCGTCGAAGCCGGCGCCCGTGACGCTCACGTCGTAGACAGGTTGACCGGCCTCGAGGAGTTCAATCATCTTGTTGACGCGCTTTGGCTTGTAGTTAGGACCACCACCGTTCTGCGCCCCCAGCGCTGCGATAGACACTATCCCGAGAAACCAAAGGACCATGGCGGTCTTTCGCATCTTGACACCTCCCGGTTGGATTCGGACTGGCTAAGCCGGAACTTCCACTCTGGCTGCCCAGATCAGGACCTTATCCCGGATTTCCGATTTCGCTGTGGTACCGTACCGCCAGGACCAGTCGCCGCGCCTTGATTTCTGGGGCTCCGACGTAAGGAACCTCACGACGGAGGGTGACACCCGGTGGGTGAATTACAACACAAGCCATTTCAGTTCGCGTTCAACGGCTTCTTGAAAGTCGCGTTTCAGGGATCGCGCGTCACCTCCGACGCCGGCCTCATTCTAGTGCGCGAGTTGGATGAACGCCTGGGGCTGGAGACACTCATCTCCGAGCACCTGAGCGATTCCCGACATGGGTTGAACACCCAGTTCAGTCTGGCGGATCTCCTGCGGCAATCGGTCTACAGCCGGCTCGCGGGCTACGAAGACCTCAACGACGCAGTGCGCGTGTCGACGGACCCGACATTCCGTCTCATCGGGTCGCCGAAGCGCTGGGACCGGAGTGCGGCGCTGACATCGACCCTGCATTGGTTCGAGACCGACCTGCTGACCCAGGAGGAGAATCTCATTGGGCTGATGGCCGTGAACCGGGAGGTGCTCGCACAGGCCGAGAGACCGACGCGCGCCGACCGGATCGTGCTCGACATGGATTCGAGCGAGAGCCCGGTGCATGGGGCGCAGGAAGGGAGTGCGTATAACGGGCACTTTGAGTCCGTCTGCTACCACCCGCTGTTTCTGTTCAGTGAGCACGGCGACTGCGTCGCCGCCACGCTGCGGCCCGGCAACGTGCAGAGCGCCGACGGCTGGGACGACCTGCTCGTGCCGGAGGTTGAACGGCAGCAGGCGGAGGGCACGCGCGTGGCGTTCCGCGCGGACGCGGCGTTCGCCAAGCCGGAGATCGACGAGACGCTCGAGAGACGCGACGTGGACTATGCCATCCGCATGCCGGCGAACAAGAGCTTGGAGCTGGAAATCGAAAACATCCTCTTTCGTCCGCCCGGACGGCCGAGCCGCAAGCCCTTGGTGCGCTACAAGAGTTTCCGCTATCAGGCGAAGAGCTGGACTACGCCCAGACGGATGGTCGCCAAGGTCGAGCACCACCGGGGTGAGCTGTTCCCTCGCGTCGGCTTCATCGTGACCAACATGACCCTCCCGAGTCGCTCGGTCGTCCGGTTCTACAACAAGCGCGGCACGGCGGAGCCATGGATCAAGGAAGGCAAGCAGGCAACGCACTGGACGCGGCTGTCGTGCCATCGGTTCCGGGCGAACGAAGTGCGCCTGCACCTGAGCGTCCTGGCCTACAACCTGGGCAACTTGTGGCGCAGACTGGTCCTGCCGCCGCGGATCAAGCGCTGGTCGCTCACGAGTCTGCAGCAGCGACTGGTGAAAACCGGGGGCCGGCTAGTGAAGCATGCGCGGTACTACTGGCTCCTGTTGGCAGAAGGGCATCTGACGCGGCGGCTGTTCGGCGACATGCTACGGAGGATCTGGGCGCTGCCAGTGCCGGGAGGCTGACGCGCGGCGAGTGCTACGAAGCCCGCCTGGCGAAGAAAGGCCACAAGTGTGGAGCGGTGTCTGAGGAATGCCCTGAAAGTAGGGGGCTCCAGTCGGTTGCACGTCAGCGGGGGCTGAGGTGACGGCCTCCGGAGCTGGACGATTGTGCGACGAAGAAAGTTTCGTGGGATCGGCGGCTCTCGGGTGTATAAAGGTACCATCCGGGGCAGGCAAAATGGAAATCCTGGCTTATACACCGATCGCCTCTCGCACAGGCCAAGATTTCTTGGTCGCTGGAGGTCTAGAGGGCATAGGCTTCGCCCTCCCGGCGGCTGTCGTCCGCGAGCTGCTACCGAGTCAGCGCTTCGAGCTCACGGTCTGGTCCGGCAGTGGAATCCCGATACGGTTCGGGCGGTCTCATGCGGAATACCAGATCCCTCTGAGTGCCGCTTGAAGCGGCGACGTGCCCATGGCGGCCTCACCAGCGGATCGGTTTCGGAAGACTAGCGCTGGTCGTCTATTGTTGGAGATCTCGTGGTATCGTGAGTCGTACGCCGTCCGCATTCGGAGATCAGGATCATGATCATCACGAAGAAGGCGATTCCCCGCCGTGCCGTACTCCGTGGGCTTGGCGTGTCGTTGGCGCTGCCGTTCCTGGACGCGATGGTGCCGGCCCTCACGGCGATGCCTCTGGACGCCTTGATCGAGTCGTGGCTGAGTCCGCCGCTGATTCGAGTATCGGGACCTCACACGCGTGGTGACCTTCATGATGAGACGTGAGCTCACCGGTCGAACGGTTCACGCTTCGGATCATCGACAAAGACGAGAACCTCTGGCATTTCTCGAAGAGCGAGATTCGCTCGAGCGAACGGATTAAGGCGTCGACGATGCCAGCCGCCCAGAACTTGACCGCCGGCGAGCTCGACGACTTGGTCACGTATCTGCTCTCTCTGCGGAGGCAGAGTTAAGCAAAGGACCGTCACGGGAGGCTCGACATGAACAACTGGCTCATCTGGTGGCGCTGTTTGTGCGCGGTCGTCTTCGCAGTCGCCTTCCTGGCTGGCTTGCCTGCTTGCGCCCAGCCCCAGTCGGACGGAGCAGAGATGCTGCGTACGCCGTGGGGCGATCCGGACCTGCAGGCGGTCTGGAACAACTTCACGATCACGCCACTCGAGCGGCCGGAATCGCTTGGCGACAAGGCGTTCCTCACCGAGGAAGAAGCGGCGGACATGGAACGGCAGGCTGCGGAACGCCACCGCCAGGCGAACGCGCCCAGTGTGGTGAGGACGGAACCGCTGCCGATCACCGGGGGCATCGAGCGGGCGTACAACAGCTACTGGACGGAGCAGGGGACGGCGGTCGTGCAAACCCGTCGCACGTCGCTGATCTCGGATCCGTCGAATGGCCGTCTGCCATCGCTAACCGGTCAGGCAGAGGCACGGATTGCCTCGCCGTCGTACCATCGGCTTGCAGACGTCCGAGACGGACGGGTGCCCGCGGATGGGCCGGAGGAGATGGGGCTGAGCGAGCGATGCCTGTGGTATCGCGGGATTGGTCATATCTCGCCGACCGGCTACAACAACAACTATCAGTTCTTCCAGACACCCGACTACGTAGTGATTCTTCAGGAGCACATTCACGACGTGCGCTACATCTTCCTCGACGGCCGGCCGCACCTGCCGTCGTCCATCCGTCAGTATGCGGGCGACTCGCGGGGCCATTGGGACGGGGACACGCTTGTCGTTGAGACCACCAACGTCAGGGAGCCGTTTATTCGCCGATGGAATCTACCCCAACACTCCATGGGACGGGGCGACCTCAGTGACCAGGTGACGCTGGTCGAGCGTTTCACGCGCACGGGACCGGACACGCTCGACTACGAGTTCACGGTCAACGATCCAGGAACGTGGACACAGCCCTGGACGGGCGCGTTGCCGATGGCACGGACTGACGGCCCGGTGCACGAGTTCGCGTGTCACGAGGGCAACCATGGGATGTTCAACATGCTGTCGGGATCGCGGGCCGACGAACGCGTTGCCGCGGCAGGGCGGTAATCAGCCGGCCGGTCAACCTGGGGTTCGAGCACCAGCTGACCGCCGAACGTCATGTCGGCGAACTCGCACTTCTCCTTGACCTCCAGCCGGCTCAGCTTGACGATGAACTCGACGTCCTTGTCGTCCAGCGTGATCGGGTCGGTTCTGGGGAAGAAGCGAGGACCACGACCGTCCCGGCATGGGAAACAACCTGGATGTTTTCGGGCCGGATCGGGCCCACCCCTTGCCTCAGGACGATGCTCCAATCCAGAACATGCAGCCGGGGCCGGCGCCGTCGCCCATCTGCACCTCGTGCGTGACCTCGAGGGTGTCCAGGTCGAGCACGGCAACGCGGTCCACGGCTCTGAGTCCGAGGTACGCGCGTTGACCATCCGGCGCGACGAAGATCGCGCCGTCGCCCGTATCGGTCGTGCCCAGCGAGACCCGCTTCACCTCCTCGCGTGAGGCCGCGTCGAGCACCACCAGGGAGGCCCCCTCGCCGTCGAGGATCAGCACCTTGCCGTCTGGCGTGAACTTCAAGCGGTTCGCGTCCTTCATTCCGAGGGTGAGTGTCTGCACGACGCTCCGGCTTGCCACATCTACGATCGACACATTGCCGTCGTTCCGCGTCGCCGTCCAGATCTCCCGGCCGTCGGGCGACAGGTCGATGCCTTCCGGCAGCTCGCCCGGAATCGGAATCACGGTGAGCTTCGACTCACCAGGGCCGGACATCACGCCCTCCACCATCGTGACCGAGTTGGAACGGGTGTTCGGCACGAACATCGTGTTCGTATTCTGGTCGAGAACGAGCAAGTGTGTGCCGTCCTGGCCGATGCCCATCGTCCAGTCGATCTCGTCCGTGGACGGGTCATAGCGTCCGATGGACTTGTAGCCTTCGATCGTGAAGTAGACCTTGCCGTCGGCGAAGAGCACGTCGTGCGATTGGCTGCCTGGTCCCGTGTCGACCCGGCGGATCTCCTTTCGAGCGGCGATGTCGATGACCGAAATCCCCTCGATCATGCTCGCCACGAACGCGAGCTGACCGTCCGCCGACGCCGTCACCTCGTGGGGATCCCTCACGGTCGGCACTCGCGCGAGGACCGTTCGGCTCGCGGGGTCAACGATCGCGAGGGCGCTGGCATCCCTGAGCAGAACAAGGAGTTGCCCTGGCGAGGTCTGGGCGCTGGGGATGGTGAGCGCGGCGACGATCGCGCCGAGCGACAGTGATACGACCCACCGGAGCGGCCGTTTGAATGGGCCCATCTCGTACCTCTCTTTGTGAGAATCTGCCGTGGTGGCTATTCTCTCATGATGAGCTGGCCGCGAACATGGTGGGTGTTCGTGCTTGGGGCCCTGTGCCTACCGAAAACCTCGTCCCCATTATGTACATTGGGGATTATTGAGAAAACGTGCGTACAGCTTGAGCCTGCGCCAGCCGCCGCACGCGGACTTTCGGGGTCCACCTCTCCCTTTCGCCCCGTTATAGAAGAGGTCCCCCACCCCGATGTTGGCCGAGCCCATCAAATTGGGTGCCTACCTGCCCCAGCTCGCCGCTGATGATCGCCTCATGTCCCATCGTTCGGTTTTCACCGAGCGGCCCTAGTGCGTAGGGAATCTTGAGACTGTAGTGTCTGGTCCCGAAGAGCGGGATTCCGGCTTCGTAGACGCGGCCGAGTTGATAGACCTGCCCCGTCGTAATCAGGTTCGTGGCGGCGAGCACCTCCGCCGGCGAGAGACGATTCGCGGCGCCGCGTTGGTCGTCCGCTCCCCACGGCGAGGGGTACCAATCCGCATCTTGGGCCAAGGCCAGGCGCGCGCCGCACAGGGTCAAGACCGAGCTCACCGTCAACACACACACGTACGTTCGTCGCCGCACGATAGACATGTCCTCGTCTCCTCAAGTCCAAGAACAGCGTTTCCAGTACCGCTTCACCCGCGAATTGCCACGTCTCCCTAACACATCAACTTTTCGTAACGGCGGTGATCCGCACGCACGTGATCAGTTGGGGCCGCGAGCAGAATCTTCGGTACCACCTGCCGATTCGGCTTCGTGTCAGTGGCCTGATAGACCTGCCCCATCCCGCCCTCGCCGATGAGGGCAGTGACGTCGTAGTGGCCGAGTCGGGAGCCGACTTCGAGCGCCATTGGTGCAAACCTCAAGAGTATCGTAGCCAGCCCCGCCAGCCCGGTCTACCTTGGAGGCGAGAATGCCCCTACAACGCGAACGTTCGCATTCTGAGAGGCTGCGCACGGTCTCGATGCGGTCTGGTATGGGCGGCAGAAGATCGGTCGTGTGTGGCGTTCGCGGAAGAGCCCCCGGCCCTCGACATCAGCCCATTGAAACGCGCTTCGCGTCCCGGCTAAGCTCCCCCCATGAAGCTCCAGCACTATGTCTCGACGCCGGCGTTGTTCCTGTTCCTCATTGTCACGGCCGCCACGCTCCCTGTCGCGCCGCTGCATGCGCAGCAGGACGAGCGCGAGTTCGTCCCCGTCACCGACGCCATGCTCCAGGATCCCGACCCGGGCGACTGGCTGATGTGGCGCCGCACCCTGAACAGTTGGGGCTTCAGTCCCCTCGACCAGATCGACCGCGACAACGTCGCGGGTCTCCGGCTGGTCTGGACGCGCCCGCTCGGACCCGGCCTGCAGCAGGGAACGCCGCTCGTCTACGACGGCGTCCTCTACATGCCGAACCCGCGTGACATCATCCAGGCGATCGACGCGGTGAGCGGCGACCTCATCTGGGAGCACCGCCGGGAGCGGCCCGACGACCTGGCCGACTACATGATCGGCAGCCTGATCGACACCAACCGCAACATCGCCATTCACGGCAACTACCTGTTCGACAGCACGTCGGACGACTGGGTGATCGCCATAGACGCGCGGACCGGCGAGGTGGCGTGGGAGACGATGGTGCTCGACTACACCGTCAACCCCGCCAACCAGACCTCCGGCCCGATCGTCGCCGACGGCAAGGTGATCTCCGGGCGGAGCTGCTCACCGAGGGGAGGCCCGAACGCCTGCGTCATCGTCGCGCACGACGCCGCGACGGGCGAGGAGCTGTGGCGCCGCCGCCTCATCCCCGGCCCGGGCGAGTTCGGCGACGAAACCTGGGGGGGCGTGCCGTTCGAGGAACGGAAGCATGTCGGGGCGTGGATGGTCCCGAGCTACGACCCCGAGCTGAAACTGGTCTACATCGGCACGTCGGTCACGTCCCCGGCCCCGAAGTTCATGATCGGCGGCGTCGACAACACGCACCTCTATCACAACTCCACGCTCGCCCTGAACGCCGACACCGGCGAGATCGAGTGGTTCTACCAGCATCTGAACGACCACTGGGATCTCGACCATCCCTACGAGCGGCTGCTGGTCGACACCGCGATGACCCCCGACCCGGAGCATGTTTCCTGGATCAACCCGCGGCTGCAGCACGGCGAGGAGTACCGGGTGATGACCGGTATCCCGGGCAAGACCGGCGTGGTCTACACGCTCGACCGCGCCACCGGCGAGTTCCTCTGGGCGACGCCGACGACGGCGCAAAACGTCATCACCGACATCGACGGCTCGACCGGCGCCGTCACCGAGAACCCAGAGCTGATCTTCACGCGCGAGAACAACGAGATGTTCATCTGCCCGTCGTACGTCACGGGCGGCAAGGACTGGGAAGCGGGCGCCTACAGCCCGATCACCAACATGATGTATTTCCCGCTGCGCAACGCCTGCGCCCGCATGCTGGCGATAGCCGACGGCAGCCTCTACAACCTCTCGCAGCGGATCGTGAACGCCCCCGGCACCGATCAGGTGGGCACCGTCCGGGCCATCAACGCCTCCACCGGTGAGACCACCTGGCTCTACGAACAGCGCGCCGGCACCACGTCGCTCGTCGCCACCGCCGGCGGACTCGTCTTCGGCGGCGACAGCAACGGCCGCTTCCGCGCCCTCGACCACGACACCGGGGAGGTGCTCTGGGAGGTCAACCTCGGCTCCCAGGTGACCGGCTTTCCGATCACCTACGCGGTGGACGGCACCCAGCACGTCGCCATCAGCACCGGCTCGTCACTCAGCACAGGCGACAATCTGCGCCTGACGACCGAGCTGCAGCCGGGGGCGGGGAACAACCTGTTCGTGTTCGCACTCCCCTGACACGGCCGATGTCCATGCCTCCGCCCGAGCCCGGGCGCGCGCCCCGATCCCGGCGCGCGAGGACAATCGCCGGGGGCGCACGCATCGTCTGGACCGTGGCGACGCTCGTGGTCGTCCAGGCGATTGTCTGTGGGCTGGCTGTCCTGTCTGTCGTGGCGGTGTGAGGGCCGCTGATGGCGTGGACCGCGGGCAATCCCATCGCGCAGGCGGTAGCCGTGAGCTTCGCTGTCGTTCCGTGGTACGCGCTCCTCCCGAATCGTCGATTTTGAGCGCGACCTGCCGGTTCAGCTTGGTGTCGGTGGCTTGGTAGACCTGCCCCATCCCCCCCTCGCCGATGAGGGCGGTTACGTCGTAGTGGCCGAGGCGGGAGCCAACTTCCAAAGCCATAGTTGGATCGGGCAATAGTAGCCAGGTAAGTGAGGCTGGTCTAGCCGGTTGGCGGAATGGCCCCAGCAAGCGTACGCACGCTTCGTGCGGATCGTTACCAGCGGCGTTGGTAGTCAGGGTCGCTATGGCCAGCTAAAGGGCGGGAGAATGCGTGCGTGCGCTTCCAGCTGTACACTAAGGTGATCCGTGCCGAGTTGGACGAGTACCTTGGTGCCGGACCAAGCTATCGGGTCGTCGTTTTGGGACCTCCGTGGATGACATTCGATGTGGACGGGTATCCGGAAACCGCCGGCTACGCCGGCCATTACTTTGCAACAACTCCAGTTCGGATCGATGTCGCGACCCAAGCAGAGCGCTCTTCGCATTGGGTGATTAACGGGCGTCGGCATGACGGGCGACGCCAGGTGATTCGTGTCGACGAAGACACGGAGATTCGGGCGGTCACGACCGAGTCATGAACGTCGCGGTCGCGGACAGCGTGAAGAGACAGGGAGAGGCACGATGAGCGAACGGCGTGGTGTGGTCATCTTGATCGTGATTGGAGTGATGTTTGTGGGGAGCGCGTCCCAGGCTGGCCAAGAACCACGGATCAGCTCGGGAGCGTCGACTGAGCTTCTCGGCCGCCTCGACACAGTCGAGGCGGCCGAGGCGCCACGGACAGCCTGGGGAGATCCCGATCTACGCGGCGTATGGAATAGCTCGACGACGACGCCGCTTGAACGGTTGACGGAGGCCGAACAAGAGCAGGGTCGCTTGGCCCGCGAGCCGGTTCGGCAGGCGACGGCTGGGACCAGTGCCACGTGGATCGAGCAGGCAGGCGGCTTGGAACGCCAGTCTCTCATCGTCGATCCGCCCGACGGCCGAATACCGCCACTGCGTCCGGCGGCGATCGAGCGTTTGATCGACCGGGAGAATGCACGTGCCGGGCGTGGAGAAGGTGATTCCTGGCTCGATCGCAATAGCTGGGAGCGGTGCATCTCCCGGACGTTGCCGATCGCCATGATCCCGAACCTCTACAACGCGAACTACCAGATCTTCCAGACGCCGGATCACGTTGCGATCGTCATGGAGATGATCCACGAAACGCGCATCATTCCGCTGGACGGCCGCCCGCATGTGGCGGACGGCATTCGCCAGTGGCTGGGCGACAGCCGAGGCCGGTGGGAGGACGACACGCTCGTCGTCGAGACGACCGGTTTTCACAATCGACTGGATGGGGGTGACTATCAGCCTTCGCACATCATCCAGACGACGCACCGGGGACCGGGGGGGACCTTACGGCTCGTCGAGCGCTTCCGACTGGTCGACACGAACCGGATCGACTATCAGTTCACCGTCGAGGATCCGAAGACCTACACGCGTCCGTACACGGTGGCCATTCCGATGATTCGGCGTGACACGAGCGATCCGCTCAATCACCTCTTCGAGTACGCATGCCATGAAGGGAACTACGGCATGCGCAACCTGTTCACCGGGGCCAGGGCTGACGAAGAGCTGGCGCTAAAGGCGTCCGCGTTGCGCTCCCAACAGCGAGTCGACGGTGGGCATCCCGGCCTCAGGGAGCCGGCAACGCCGATCGTGACGCGACCTTGAGCGCCGCTATCCGGCGCCCGCGCCGAACCGTTCCGCGGCACGGGCGCGCGCCCGTTCCGCGACCACCTCACGGTTGCGCGGCGGTGCGTTCGTGACGAGCGAATCGATCAGTTTCCGGGCGATCGCGCTGACATCGTCGACCGCTTCGTCGAACACCGCCTCGTTCGCCTTCGATGGGTTGGTGAACCCGCTGAGCTTTCGCACGAACTGCTCCGATGCCGCCCGGATCTCTTCATCGGTGGCGGGTGGATCGAAGTTGAAGAGTGTCTTGATGTTTCGGCCTTACATGATAGGAGCGTCAATGCCGACAGAGCCCTTGTGGTTCACGCTCCAGTGAGATAGTAATAGCAATGAACTGGCCCGGGCCGCGACAGGCCGGGGCTTAAGGGAAGCGGCAATCATGACAGGTTGGTCCCGTCGGCTGGGTGCCGTCGTCGCTTTCGTCGGCCTGTTCGGTGTCTCACTCCCCACAGTCCAGGCACAGACAAGCGTGTCTCAGGGTGAATGGCGCAGCTACGGTGCGGACAACGCCAGCACCAAGTACTCGCCACTGGACCAGATCACCGCCAGCAACTTTGACCAGCTTCGCATCGCTTGGAGCTGGGACACTGCCGACGTTCGGATCCTCGCCGCTCACCGTAACGACGCCCGGTTGCGCGGGGCCGGATTCAAGGCCACCCCCCTGATGGTCGGCGGGGTGCTGTTCGTCAGCACCGGGTTGGGGCAGATCGCGGCGCTCGACGCCACGACGGGCCGCACTCGCTGGGTCTACGATCCCGAGAGCTATACAGGTGGCCCCCCCGCCAACGTGATCGGATTCCAGACGCGTGGCGTCGCCTACTGGTCTGAAGGGACCAACGGGCGAATTCTGTTTGGCACCAATGATGGTTACTTGGTGGCGATCGACGCTCGGACCGGCGCGCCGATCTCCGAGTTCGGCAACAACGGGAGGGTGGATCTGACGACCGGCATTCCGGGGGCTGAGCGCGGCAAGCGTCCTCAGCTGGCGGCCGGCGAGTCGTACTACGTGTCAGTCAACTCGCCGCCGATCGTCGTCAGGGACGTCGTGATCGTCGGATCGTCGATGACCGACTGCCCCAATCTCAAGGAGTGGCCGGCAGGCCACGTCCAGGCATTCGATGTGCGAACCGGGGCACGTCGCTGGGTGTTTCACACCGTTCCTCGGAGCGATGATCTCGGCGTCGAGACCTGGGAGAGTGACTCCTGGCGCTACTCGGGGGGGCAGCAACGTGTGGAGCATGATGAGCGCCGACGAGGAGGCCGGCTACGTCTACCTGCCAACCGGTACCCCTGCAAGCGACTACTACGGCGGGCACCGGCTGGATTCGGCTGATAACGTCGAGGGTAGTCTCCGGAGCTTTGCACGTGCGGGGGCCAGGAGTTCACGGACACGAGTCTGGGGCACGCCCCATCGACAACACACGCGGCGGATACTTCCGCCGGCTCACGGCGTACCAACCCAAGGGCCGAGATGGTGAAGCGGTCAATCAACTTGCACACATCGTCGAAACGTATCATCGAGGCGTACGACGCGGAACCGCCCTACAGGCAGGGGTGGTTGATCCGACACGAGACCACTTGCACACGCGCCGACTGGGCTTTCCGTGCCTGCATCAGGTCAGCTTCACGCCAGACAGTGAGGAGTTGATCGTGACCGGCTACTACGGCAGCCAATACCTCGTCCAGCGTGCCTATGGGAACTTCCTCGGTCTCTGTCGGCTCGGTCGTTTCATGGCGGACCAAATGGGCCTTTCGCTCGTTCGAATGACCTGCGTGGCCGGTACGGCCGTGAGGGACAGTAACCTCCGGAAGCAGGACGTCCAAGGCCTTGCGGACGACCTTCGCGAAATTCTGGGCGAGGAGTAATCCAGTGAGAACGCTCTACGTGTTCGAGGGGGTGGACGGAACAGGCAAGTCCGAGCTCTCCCGACGGTTCGCCGACCACCTCCGGAGCGAGGGAGTCGATTGCGTCCACCTGGCGTTCCCCGGCCGAGTCAAAGGCACTCTAGGCAAGCACATCTACGACCTCCACCACGACCCGGAGAAGTATGACGTTCGTTCCATGCACCCGGTGGCCAAGCAGGCGCTCCACGTGGCGGCACACATCGACGCCATCGAGAATACTATCCGGCCGGCACTCGCCGCAGGAAAGACGGTCGTTCTCGACCGGTTTTGGTGGTCGACGATAGTGTACGGCCAGGTGGACGGCGCCGACAAAAACGTACTGGACGCGTTGCTCACGCTCGAACTCGCCGCTTGGCAGCAAATCAAGCCAACAGCCACGTTCATGGTCCGCCGTAAAGTGCCGCTACGGAAAGAGCCAGCAGAGAAGTGGGCCAGATGGTGCGCTGCCTACGAAAATATTGCGCTCGAGCAGCGGGCTTGTCATCCAGTCGTCACAATCGACAACGACGGATCAATCGACGACGCGATGCGTTCGCTCGTGGACTCCACACCCTACAGCCATGCCAAGAAGGCACGGACGCCAGACATACAAGTGCCGCCCTCGCCAGCCCAACCCAGTGTTGTCTACGAGACGTACTGGCGGTTCGCCGTCGAGCGGCAGGCCGTGTTCTTTCGACGATTCAACGGAGAACCCTATCCGTGGACCCACGATCCGATCCTTCGAGAATACAAGTTCACGAACGCGTACCGCGCGGCAGATCGCGTTAGCCAACACCTCATCCGCAACATCATCTACGAAGGTGACGACAACATTGAGGAGGTATTCTTCCGAACTCTAGTATTCAAGCTGTTCAACAAGATCGAGACTTGGCGCCTGCTCTGTGACAGTCTCAGTGGCATCCGCTTCGCTGACTATGACTTCCGTCGATATGACGACATCCTGTCACGCGCGCTTACCACCAAGAAGACGATCTACTCCGCCGCGTACATTATGCCCTCCGGCGCAAAGACGTTCGGTACGCGACGCAAACACCAGGCCCACCTCAAGCTGCTCGAACGAATGATGGATGATGAAGTGCCGCTTCGCCTCGCCAACATGTCAACTATGCTCGACGCATTCCGACTTTTGCTGTCCTATCCGTTGCTCGGCGATTTTCTCGCCTACCAATACATCACTGACCTTAACTACAGCACGGTCACAAACTTTCAAGAGACGGAATTCGTCGTACCCGGCCCAGGCGCGAGAGGAGGCATCCGCAAGTGTTTCGAATCCCTTGGAGGGTACACGGAAGCAGACATCATTAGGCTGGTCATGGAACGTCAGGAGCACGAGTTCAACCGGCTGGAGCTCGATTTCCAGTCCTTGTGGGGACGTCCTTTACAGCTCATCGACTGCCAGAACCTATTCTGCGAAGTAGACAAGTACTCCCGCGTTGCTCATCCGGAGGTTCTTGATCTCTCGGGTCGCACACGGATCAAGCAAAAGTTTCGGTCCAACCCGACGCCCGTTGACTATTGGTTCCCGCCCAAGTGGGGTGTGAACGAGCATATCGAGAGAAATCGTGTTCCACGCCTTTGAAGCCGACACTGCCGACGAGACGTGGCGAGCAATCGCTGACGAGTTCCGCGGAGGCCGTGTGGCGGGTCAAGCGAGCCGCGCTGGGTCCACTAGGGAGCTGTTGCATGCTGCCATTTCCATCAGCCGCCCTCGCGAGCGATGGATCGCGTCACGGAACCCGCCAATCAACCCTGCTTTTGCGATGGCCGAAATCATCTGGATCGTCACCGGACGAAACGACTCGTGGTTCCTCAGCTACTTCAACAAAAAGCTCCCCGAGTTCGTTGGCGACGGCCCAACACTGCATGGCGCGTATGGGTATCGTCTCCGTAGGCACCTAGAGTTGGATCAGCTGAGCCGCGCCTATCACACTCTCGCGAGCAACCCAGATTCGCGCCAGGTCGTCCTGCAGATCTGGGACGGCACCGTGGACTTGCCACACCCTGACGGGCATCCGCGAGCTCAGGACATACCGTGCAATGTCCTCTCGATGCTAAAGGTGCGTGAGAACAAGTTGCATTGGACGCAAATTGTCCGAAGCAACGACTTTTTCCTTGGCTTGCCTTACAACCTCATTCAGTTCACCACCTTGCAGGAAATCATCGCTGGCTGGCTTGAGGTCGAAGTCGGCCCGTACTACCAGATAAGTGACAGCCTCCATATCTACGATAGGGACTACAGTCATCTTGAGGACGTGGTCGCTGTGAACATGCCCAAAGACTCCGACTCGCTCGCACTGTCGAAGCAGGAATCCGAGCTGACATTCGCCGAGCTTGCCCGCAACGTAGACATCATCATCGACGAATCTGCAGGCACGAGCGATCTTGAAACGATGCAACGGGACTCGCAGCTGCCGACCGCGTTTCGGAATATGCTGTGCGTTCTGTGCGCCGAAGGCGCACGCCGACGCTCCGGTGTCGAAAAATCCAGAGAGATGATGCGGTCGTGCACAAATCCAGTGTTTGTCCTGCTATTTGACCGATGGCTCGAGGAAATAAACGGCACTCGTAAGGCCAAGACTCGCGAACAGAACGTCGGACGATTCAGCGAATAGCAGATATCGCAACCGCCGATGTGAGACGAAATTATCGGCGCCAGGGTGCCTGAAAGCAATGTACGATCTACTTCGTATCCATCTCACCGAACAACACTCGCTCATCGTCGAGGTCTCGCCCTGGCTCGTGTTAATCGGAGTCAGTCTCCTACTTCTACTGATCGCCTTGCGGTATCGTCGTCGTAGGTTCAGCCTTGTCAGCCTCGAGGTCTCTCTAGGCGGCATCGGAAGGGTGCAACTACGTCCACACGAGGAGGACATCGAGATAGCGCATAAAATATGGACAGAACTCGTTACCCGTAAGGCTGCTCTTCCCGTCGACGAGCACGATGTCATTACAGAAGTGTACGACTCCTGGTACGCCCTTTTCGGTCGGGTTCGGAGTCTCATTGCAGAACTGCCGGCTCGCCTCGTCAGGGACGACCAGACGACTCAGCAACTAGTTCATATCGCGACCGACTCTCTGAACAGGGGACTGCGACCTCACCTTACCCAATGGCAGGCACGCTTCAGGAACTGGTACTCGCTGCAGGGTGAGGCTCTCAGAACAAGATCCCCTCAGGAGGTCCAGAAAGCGTTTCCTGAATATGGGGAGCTAATGGCTGATCTCCGGCGCGTGAACCTAGAACTCATCCAGTACGCCGGCGAGCTTCACAAACTCGTCCGAGGACGATAATGAGTATCCGACGAGCCACTGGTCAGTATTGCCTCGATCATGCGCGGACACACTCCGGCTTCGCTGAGACGTCGATATGGACCTTGAAGTCGACACCGGTCGACGAAGGACATATGGATGCAGCTCACTTCGCTGAGGGTGGTACCGCGTGATGCGTTCACCAGCACTTCAGGAATATAGACACACGCCCATGACTGACGACATTAAGAACGTGTTCATAAGCCACATCCATGAAGATGACCCTGGACTCCACGCGCTCAAGAACCTATTGAAGGACAATGGGATGACGATCCGTGATTACTCGATCAGCGCGGACAATCCCAATAATGCGCATTCTGAGGACTACATCAAGTCAGAGATCCTCGCGCCACGCATTCAGCAGTCCGGCGTGCTGGTCGTCTACGTGTCGCCGGACACCAAGGACAGTCAGTACGTTAACTGGGAGATTGAGTACGCTCAGAAGCACGACAAGCGCATTGTCGGGGTTTGGGCGCCGGGGGACGCCGGATGTGAGGTTCCAGAGGCGTTGGCAAACTACGCTGACGCTGTAGTTGGCTGGACGGGCACTCGAATCACCGACGCAATTCACGGGAACATCAACGAATGGGAGAATCCGGACGGAACGCAGAGCACGTCCAGAGAGATCAAGCGGTATAGCTGCAGGTAGCAGGCACAGTGTGCGATTGTTCTCCTATGTTGTTGCGCGCGACTACGGCTTTGCTCCCAATCCGTTCTTTGGTGTCTGCACGCTGGCCACGTGTAAACCAAATATCCGACGTACCGCCTCAGTGGGTGATTGGGTCATCGGCACTGGAGGCGCTTCAAGGGGTAAATGCGGGTTCCTTGTGTATGCGATGCACGTAACCCAGACGCTGACCTTTAACGAGTATTGGAACAGTGCGCCTCTCCGACTGAAGCGACCAAACCTGAGGGGGAGCAAGAAGCAAGCGTTCGGTGACAACATCTATTATTGGAACACTCAATGGCATCAGGCAGATTCTCATCACAGCCGCGCCGATGGAGCGCTAAATCCCTACAACGTTCAGAACGACACACAAACCGATAGAGTTCTGGCAAGCACCGAGTTCGCCTACTTTGGCGGCTCGGGACCTGAGGTTCCTCCGCAATTCAGAGACTGGCACGGACGCGATATCTGCGCTAGACGAAACCACAAGTGTCGCTTCACCGAAGATCTCATCGATGCTTTCGTCACCTGGTATCACACTCTTGGCGAGAAAGGATATGTCGCCGCGCCGCTTGACTGGGCGAGAACACCATGAACTGCCGCTTTGGATCAATACTCGCCGAAACGACGGCGGGCGCTGAACAGCGAGACGTTCCGGTCGGCGATCCTGCCGCCCTATCTGCGGAAGACCCCCAGCTTGGAGGCCCTGTATCCCTGGCTTTATCTCAAGGGCATCAGCACCGGCGGCTTCGGCGAGGCGCTCCAGGCGTTGTTGGGGCCCGAGGCGCGCGGGTTATCGGCGACGACCATCACGCGGCTGAAGGCAGTGTGGGCGCACGAGTACCAGGACTGGTCGAAGCGGTCGTTGGCGTACACGCGCTACGCCTACGTCTGGGCCGACGGCGTGGACTTCAACGTCCGGCTCGAGGACACGGACAACAAACGGCAATGCATTCTGGTGCTGATGGGCGCCACCCGAGACAGGACGAAGGAGCTCATCGCGATCACCGATGGCTACCGGGAGAGCGAACAGTCATGGCGCGAGTTGCTGCTCGATGTCCGTGCCCGCGGACTCACGATCGATCCCGAGCTCGCCATCGGCGACGGGGGCCTCGGCTTCTGGGGCGCCGTGCGGAAAGTGTTTCCGAACACCCGTGAGCAGCGGTGTTGGGTCCACAAGACGGCGAACGTGCTCAACAAGCTCCCCAAGGGTGTGCAACCCAAGGCGAAAGCCATGCTTCACGACATCTGGATGGCCGAGACGCAGGCGGCGGCCGACCAAGCCTTCGACCTCTTTGTGGCGACGTTTGCCGCAAAGTTCCCAGCCGCGACGACCTGCCTGGTGAAGGACCGGGATGTTCTCCTGACCTTCTACGCCTTTCCGGCCGAACACTGGATGCACATCCGTACCACGAACCCGGTCGAGTCCACGTTCGCGACCGTCCGGCTCCGCACGAGGAAGACCAAGGGCGCGGGCAGCCGACTGGCCTGCTTGACGATGGTGTTCAAGCTGGCGATGGCCGCGCAGAAACAATGGAGAGCGCTGAACGGGTCTCAGCTAATCGCCGAGGTCATCGACGGGGTGCCCTTCGTTGACGGCGTGAGACAGAAAGCCGCCTGACGCCTTATACACAACATTTGCCTATATCTCATTTAGTGTCCCCTGCGGGGATGGTCGAAACCCCTCGCCTTCAGGCGAAGAGAAGAGCGTGGTAGTGTGGTCGCGTGCGCCGGTATCGCCATGGAGCGCACACGAAAACGGACCTCAAAGTTCACCTGGTGTGGATCCCGAAATATCGGAAGCGCGTGTTGACTGGAGAGGTGGCGGTTCGTGTGCGCGATTTGATCCGCCAGATAGCGCTGGAGCACGAGTTGGTAGTCCTGTCAGGAAAAGTGGCACGCGACCACGTCCACGTGTTTGTTTCGTATCGCCCGAATCAGGACATCAGCACGATTGTCCAGTGGCTGAAGGGGATCAGCTCGCGGGTGCTCCTTCAGGAGTTTCCGCACTTGCGCAAAGCGTTCGGGGGTAAACATTTCTGGGCTCGTGGCTATCTGGCAGTGTCGTCGGGCACGCTCACGGACGAGATGATTCAGGAGTATATCGAGGCGCAAGACGGGGAACCGATCCACGACGACAGTCAATTTCCAATTGACAACTCATGAAGCCACCGCCTTAGAGGCGGTGGTTGTTCACTTGCAATACGTCCCGGTATCGACCCGTCCAATCGTCACTACCGGCCGCTCGAATGCTCCCACTGTCAGGACCGATGGTAGAAGTCCGCAAAACACCGATCTGACAAACGCCAGCAAGAATGTCCTTTTATAAGCCTCTGGAGTGGGCCAATTTATTTGGTCCTTCCGGGATCTCCGTGGGTCGCAAGGAGCCCGGGTGACTCGTCAGGCCGCCTGCGGGGGCCCCCTGGTGGGTGGGGGCTTGCTCGGCGGCGGATTGCACTCGAGGTGTCCTGCTGATAGAACGCTCCGGCGGAGGAGCGAATGCAGGATACCAAGCTGTTCGAGACGATCTTGGGGATCCCTACCCCCTGGCACGTGGCGCGCGTCGAGCTGAAACCCGAGGACGAGCGGGTCGACGTGTGGCTAGAGCACGAGCCGACGCGCTGGCCCTGTCCCAACTGCGGCGAGACGGTGCCCGCCTTCGATCATGCGGCAGAGCGCACGTGGCGCCATCTCGACACGTGTCAGTGTCAGACGCACCTGCATGCCGAGATTCCGCGGGTGCAGTGTCCGACCCATGGCGTGAAGCAAGTGCGGGTGCCGTGGGCCGAGCCACGGAGCCGCTTCACGGGGTTGTTGGAACGGTTGATCATCGATCTGATCCTGCAGTGCAGTACGGTCAAAGGTGCGTGTGAGATCGCGGGCGTCAGCTGGGACGAGGCCTGGGGCGTGATGAGCCGCGCCGTCGCGCGGGGCCACGCGCGGAAAGAGGCGCGGCCGATCCGCTACATCGGCGTCGACGAGAAGGCGTTCCGCAAGGGCCATCGCTATCACACGATCGTGTGCGACCTCCAGCGGGCGACCGTCGAGTTTGTGGCCGAAGATCGCAAGACGGAGAGTCTGGCGGCGTACGATGCCCAGTTGACGGACGCCCAGCGGCGGGCACTGCACGCCGTCGCGATGGACATGTGGGAGGCGTACATCGGCGCCACGCGGGACGGCCTGCCCGCCGGCGACGAGAAGATCGTCTTCGATCGGTTCCACATCATGCGGGAGATGACGAAGGCCGTCGATACGGTCCGCAAACAGGAGCATCGCGCTTTTCTGCGGGCCGGCGAGGGTTCGCCGCTGACCGGCACCAAGTACCTGTGGCTGTTCAGCGACGAGCGGCGGCCGGAGCGGCATGCGGCCGCGTTCGCGACGCTCCAAGCGCTGAAGTTGAAAGTCGGGCGCGCGTGGGCGATCAAAGAAGCGTTGCGGGCCTTGTGGACCTACCGTCAGCATGCGGCCGTGACGCGGTTCTTCACGCGCTGGTATGGCTGGGCGATCCGCTCGCGGCTCGCGCCCGTGAAGCAGGTGGCGAAGACGTTGAAGCGGCATCTCGCAGGGGTGCTCCGCTTTGTCCAGCATCCGATCACGAATGGCGTGGCTGAAGGTCTCAACAGCAAGATCATGAGCATCAAGCGAAAGGCCGGCGGCTTCCGCAACCCGTCACACTTCACGACGGCGATCTATTTTCACTGCGGAGGGCTCGACCTCTACCCACGCTAAACCCGGAAGGACCATTTATTTGACGAGCTTCCTCGGTTGATCACACCGTTCGAGACCAAACAGATCGACTGCACTGCTCACTGGGCCTGACCCGCTTTCGTGGACACCTAACCCTTGTGGTAGAAGGAGTCCACGATGCCAAGACCAAGGAAGCCGTATCCGCCGGAGTTTCGCGAGCAGCTGGTCGCGTTGGTTCGTGCGGGACGTACGCCGGAGGATCGGGCCCGAGAGTTTGAACCGACGGCCTGACCACCCCCGAGCGTGCCGAACTGACGCAGCTCCGTCGCGAGAATCGGCAGCTGAAGCTCGAGCGGGACATCTTGTCAAAAGCCGCGGCCTGGTTTGCGCAGGAGACCGCGCCGACCACGAAGCGATCTTCGGGTTCATGAACGCGAATCAGGCCACCTCTCCGGTTCGGGTGATGAGCCGGCTGCTGGGCGTCTCCGCCAGCGGATTCTACGCGTGGGCGAACCGGCTGGCATCGGCCCGGGCCGTGGCGGACATCAGCGGGGATGTCCCTTGCGCTGTTGAAACTGAGCGGCGACTCGGTTCACGACTACGCAACCATTTCCGACGACTCGCCGAGCCCGAGCTGCGCGTCGCGCGCTCGGAGCGCCGCCACCAGCTGAGGCATGTCCTTGCAGCCGTTCACGCGCCGAAAGCCCGTGGTGGCTTCCAGCACCCCGGCCGCGACCCAGCGTCGCACCATCGCGCCTCCCCGCCAGCGCTTCACGTTGCGCTTGACGTGCCGCGTTCGGCTGAGAAGGCTCTCGGCGGCGTTCGTGGTGGCCAGCGACCGCTGCAGGCGCTCGGAGAGGCCGAACCCGATGACCGTGAGCGTCTCGTCGAGCCCTTCCCGGACACTCGCGGCGGCACTCGGATGGTGCGGCGGCAGGAAGACCTACCACAACATGATCGGCTGCTACTTCCTGGATCTGGCTCGTGTCTGGCAGTCGCTGCGGCGCGTCTGCGAATCACCGTCGAAAGTCTGTTTCGTCATCGGTGATTCTGCGCCGTACGGCGTGTACGTGCCGGTGATCGAATGGCTTGGTCGGCTAGCAGTCGCCGCCGGCTTTAGGTCATATCGCTTCGAAAAGATCCGGGATCGAAACACAAAATGGAAGAACCGTAAACACCGGGTTCCGCTGTGTGAAGGGCGTCTGTGGGTGGAAGGATAGCTGAACGATGGCGGAATCACCGGCCCACAAGCTCGGCCAGATCATCGGCGACGAACTGTGAGGAGGCGATCTACGAACCCCTGCTCGCGATAGCCGTTGAGTTCGGTTTGTACCTGGACTACAAGCACGCACGCGCTGCACGAACTGGGAAGAAGAAAGTGGCGTGGACGGATCTGTACGGGAATACTCACGATCTCGACTACGTGATCGAGGAAGGCGGATCCGAGGACACACAGGGTCGCCCGAGAGCGTTCATTGAGACAGCGTGGCGCAGGTACACGAAACACTCCAGGAATAAGGCTCAGGAAATCCAGGGTGCGATTTCCCCCCTGGCCGAGACATTTAACACCCATCGTCCGTTCCTGGGTGTGATCCTCGGTGGCGTCTTCACCGACGGCGCCCTGGATCAGTTCCGCTCTCATGGGTTCAACGTCGCCTATTGCCCCTACGAAACCGTTGTAGGCGCTTTCGCGACAGTGGGGATCGATGTGTCGTCGGAAGAGGGCAGCAGCGAAGCGCAGCTTGAGCGCAAGGTCCGCGCCTACAATCGGTTATCGTCTGCTCGTCGGGCACGAATCGCTGACGAGATCCGGGGACTCCACGCCGATCAGTTCGACGTTTTCTTCGGCAATCTTCGGGATTGTCTCCGTCGTTTCGTACAGCACGTCTTCGTGTTGACGCTTTCCGGGACTTCGCACCGGTTCGACCTCGTCGACGATGCCATCCGGTTTATCGCCGATCATAACCAAGCGGAGCCCGCGTCGGACTTCATGCGCTACGAGCTTAATGTGAGGTATTCGAACGGAGATGACATTCGAGCGAGCTTCGCCACCAGAGAGCGCGCGGTCGAGTTTCTCCGCTCGCTTGAGCACTGAACCGAACCGGCAGGCGAAGCTGCCGGGTCCCGACCGATCCGCGAATAGTGTCCTTCGCCCATTGACGTCCGATTCACTGGTCATGAGGCCTTGCTTTGCAGCGCCGGTGGCACCCGCTCTCGCGACAGAATCGCTAGACCCGCCCGCCGAAGCAGGGCTGCGCTCATCATGTCTATCGTCCGCCCGAAAGTCCCGCTCTCGCACCAGCCCACCAACACCCCCATTGGCCCGGTCCCGACGGTGAACATCCCGGGTTGTTCCGCCGCGTACCGCCAGTCGATGTTCATGCGCCCCAGCTTCCGCAACGTCAGGTGAATCGTCCGTTGGTCGTCGATGCACTTCTGGATATCGGGTTTCGTGGGGCCATCCCACCCTACCATGCGGCGGTCGGCGTCCGAGATGGCCTTTCGGTAGCGCTCCTCGATTCGTTCCTGTTCTGGACGCGCGATCATGGCGTAGATCTGCTTCATGTTGTGTCCACCGATGCCCTTGTGACCTTCCTCTTCCGCGACGTACTTGCACGCAAGCTCGACTGCGTAAACCAACACGATCATGACTGACGCGGCCATCCCAGTAAGGTGGCCGATATCGGCGATCGGAGACTCAATTCGAATCCTCTGCGGGCGTGCGTCACCGACTTGCCTGATTTCCTGTACCAGAAGGTCCTCGAGTGTGCGCGCTGAGTACAGCATCCCCGCGATCTGGGGTGCTGCCAACGCTCGAAGCCGTCTGCCCACGATCAGAACCAAGGGAATCGAGATGTGACGAAGGTTTGGCCGCGCTCGCTCCGCACCCAACCGTAGCCCACTACGTCCTTCAATAACTCATTCAAGGTGCCTCGGTAGATACAGTTTCTTAGCTCTTGCGCATTTAGGGGAACGGTGTTAGTGTTCAGCCTTTGAAACACGTCGAACTTGATTTCGGGGTGCGACTCGTTCGTAACGGCAATAAGTCGCAAAGTGTGAGTGTTGAGTTGCCGCTGCATCTTGGGAAGAAGTTTGTGGAAGCGCAGGCCGTTTAGATCCTTAAGCACCTCAAGTCCAAAGAGTGCGAACTGATTGTCGATGAAACGGTAGATTGAGTAGAGAGAAGTGGACCCCGAAACCTGGACAGCGGCTTAAGTGAAATCTCCATCGTGTTTCAGGTCGCCGTGCCGAAGCTGGTTGCGTCGAAGTACACCACATCCGGCGTCCGCCGACCAAGTGAACTATGACGCCGTCGCCCGTTGTAGAACTGAAAGTAGCAGGTCAGCCCTGCCCGGAGCGAGGCGGGTGTGTCGTACGCATGGAGATACACATCCTCGTATTTGACGCTGCGCCAGAGACGCTCGACGAACACGTTGTCGACCCAGCGGCCCTTGCCGTCCATGCTGATGGCCACCGCATGGGCTTTGAGCACCGTCGTAAACGCCTTGGACGTGAACTGGGCGCCTTGGTCCGTATTGAAGATCTCCGGCGGCCCGTAGCGGGTGAGCGCGTCCTCGAGGGCCTCGACACAGAAGTCGCTGTCGAAGGTATTCGACACCCGCCAGGCCAGGACGCGGCGCGAGTACCAATCCATGATGGCCACCAGATACATGAACCCGTGCGCCATCGGGATGTAGCAGATATCGGTCGCCCACACTTGATTCGGTCGCTCGATGGACAGGCCCCTCAGCAGGTACGGATACACCGTGTGTCCGACCCCGGGCTGGCTCGTGCGCGGCTTCGGATACAGGGCGCGCAGGCCCATCTGGCGCACCAGGCGCTGGACTCGCTTGCGATTCACCGGGTGCCCCTGGGTCTCGAGCTCGTCTCGAAGGCGGCGACTGCCGTAGAACGGACACGCTAAGTGGATCTCGTCCAGAAGGCGCATCAGGGCCAGGTCCTCCGCTGAGATCCCGGTGGGCCGGTAATACACCGTCGAACGCGCCACATCGAGCAGCTCGCAGCGTCGTGTAACGGCCAACGGGTGGTCGGCTTGAATCATCGCTCGGCGTTCGCTCACCGGTCTCGACCGAGCGCTTTGGACAAAAAATCCTTCTCCATCGTCAGCTGACCAATCTTGGCGTGGAGCTGTTGTGTCTCCCGCTCGGAATGCGCAGCTTCGATCGCACCGGCGCCGAACACATGCTCGGCCTCCGCCACCAACTTCTTCTTCCAGTCCTGGATCTGATTCGGGTGCACCTCGAACTGCTCGGCCAGATCGACCAGGGTACGCTCTCCTCGATCTCTAGGAAAATCAAAATCTCAGTTCTGAGGTGCCTCGGGCCACGTTGTTCTCGTCGGCGAACATGCGGCCGAACTGGTCAGCAACGAAACGACGTCGACGCCCGCCGCGGCCGCGAGTGTGGAGGTATCGACACCAACGGCTCGGCGTGCGCCGTCCCCCCCCACCCCCGAATCTCGTCCAGATGAGCGGCGTGACCGTCCGACCCCCTTCACGCGCATTTTCGCGAAATTCGATTTTCAAATTTCCGGCCGACCCCCTATGAACATTGACGAAAAGGCCTTCAGGGCGGACATCGCGATCGGCAGTTGGCCCGAAACGACGCTGATTTCGCGCAAAACGATGACCCCGCGCCACCTCCGTCGGCGCCGCGCCGAGGCCCGCGCGAAGTGGCCGATGTATCTGCCCGACGTGGCCTACCGGATCGAACGCCTCCCGCCGCCCCGGCGGCAACACGGGCGGACCTGGAACCAGGTCGCCCGCGACAGTTTTCTCGCCAGCTTCCCCCCGGGGATTCCGCCCTGGGCCTGTGAAGCCCTGAAACCCGAGTTTCGCCCGCGCACCATGACGCTGGCGGAGATCCTCGAACCCTACACGGAGGACGAACTTGCCGCTTACTACTACTGAGAGCGCAGAACTGGAGGGCTCCCACGAGCTCATCCGAGCCATCATCAAGCTCTTCACCGCGATATCCGCCCACAGCAGCGCCGTCGCGCTCATCGCGCAGGTGGCCATCGGGAGTACAGACCCCCAGGCGATCCGAGACGTGAAGCGCATCCTGGACCAGATGACCGAGACGCTCCGAGAGCCCGAACAGCCGATGATGCCACCGTCGACGGTGGCATCATGAGCGGCCGCCGGCACAAGGCGAGACGCGCGCTCGAGTGCCGCCGCTACGTGCTATGAAGAAGAACCCGAACAAGGGCACGCCCCGCGGCCGCAAGGCGATCCGCGCGTCGGTGGCCACCTTCGGCGCCGGCCGATCGATCGTCGTCGACCGGGATGGCGAGATCATCGCCGGCCATCACACCGCCGACGCCGCCGGCCTCAAGCGAACGGTCGTCGACACGACCGGCGAGGAGCTGATCGTCGTCCAGCGGACCGACCTCGAGGCCGGGGATCCCCGCGCCACCGGGCTCGCGCTCGCCGACAACCGCGCCGGCGACCTCAACCGTCGGTGGGATGCCCGCCAGGTCCAGGACGACGCCGGGCTGCTCGACACCTCGGCGGTCCAGATCTTCGCCCCCGTCGAGATGGCCGATTTCGCCGCGGAGCTCAACACGCCCGCGGCGGCCGCCGAGCCCTGCCGACGATGACCACACCGTGCGGCTGACGTTCGAGACGACCGACCAGGCCGCCCGGTGGGCCGCCTCGCCAGCCCAAGCCGGGTGACGGGTCGGCGACATCGGCCACGAGCGGTAGGATCGTCGAATGGCCCTCGTTCTTCAGCGCATAGTACAGACGGTCGATGACCACGTTGGTCGGCGTCCAGCGCCAGGACGTAATCGGCGTGTTCGGCCACCATCCGGGAATAGACGCCAGTATTGCAGCCGACATCCCATCATCCTCGGGGTCCCGCCGTGGGCCTCTGAGGCCGGGCGGCAAGAATCCGGCCGAAGGTGATTGCCCCCGGAGAGCTGGTCGCCGCTTTACCGCCGGAGATTCTCGCCGGCCTCACGGAGGACGAACGTGCCGCACTTTGCGCTTGAAGAGGGGGTCTGCGGAGTCTGACCATGCGAAAAGAGATCATCACCCGCGGGAATGGCGAGGATTACCTGGTTCGCTGGCCTTGCTCGACACGCGCTGGGGCCGGGTGTATTTATCTCGAGGAGAAGCAACTTACGTGGCTCTCAGATTGGCTCTCAGTGGCAGGGTGCTCAGGCGATTGGTGGGCTGATTCGCTGATATTCCTAAGAAAAACTGGAGCCGGCGAACGGACTCGAACCGTTGACCTGCTGATTACGAATCAGCTGCACAGTTTAGATCAACGTTCCGCTGCCGGTCCCGGTGGCGTGCCTAGCTAGCGCACACAGGTCTGTGGCCATGGGTGGCGGTGGGATGAAGGGATCATTTGATCCCCTGACGGTCGCTGGGGAGGGTGGCCAAGAACTCGGCCGGCGTGTACGTGGGTCTCAACCGTTTCCAGCACGTCGAACCCCCTGCGAAGTGTTACCCATATGTTACCCAAACCACAGCGCCTTTCATACGACACATTCTAAGTTATTGTAAATATTGGTGCCGAGGGGCAGAATCGAACTGCCGACACCATGATTTTCAGTCATGTGCTCTACCGACTGAGCTACCTCGGCATTGTTAAGGACAGCTAGTCCGACCGCAGGCAGTCGGAGCTACCGCCGCTGGACGGCGGAGAGGTAAAGATACGGCAGAACCCTCCCGACGCGCAACGCAAAGGCGACTTTTCGCCTCGCCCGCACGTTCGCCTGTAGGTAAACTCTGCGCATGAGTTTGCGAGCCACAGCGCTGCCTATTGGTTCTCTCATACTCGTCGTTTTCGTCCTGGCGGTCGCGGCACAGCCTGACACGGTCAGGGTCGAGCCTGCATTCGGCGTCGTTGGAGACTTCGGCACCTGGACCGTCACGTACGAGGTGGACTCGGGTGGCGTACAAACCGGTGGCTCGATCCGGGTGCAGTTGCCCGACACATGGCATGCATCCGAGCGCAACTCAGCGAACCGACTCCAGGCGACCGACCCCAGTGACGACCACTACGTCTCGGCTCATGCGTCTCGACCCAGCGTCAGCCTGCGTACCGAAGTCGAAGGTGAATCGCCAAACTTCCTCGTAAAAAGAGATCGCAGAAGTATCGACCGAAGACAAGAGCGATACGTCTTCGTGGTTCGAGTGGCCCTCGAAGACGGAACCTTGTCGGCTGGTGACACAATCAGTGTCGTCTACGGCGATACGTCCGGCGGCAGTCGGGGAATGCGCGCAGCTATTGTTAACACCACTCCAGAACCGATTCTCGTGGCGGTCGATCGCGACGGAACCGGAGACCACGAACTGCTCGCCGAGCTGCCGACGATCGTCTCAAAGAGTTCGATCGCGCGAGACCTCTTGATAGCCGGTCCCTCGTCGCTCGTTGTGGGCGAGCCAGCCGCGTTGCATGTCGCCATTGTCGACGCGTACGCCAACCCCGTGACGTCGTTTAGGGACGATGTATCGCTGCGCGTCGTTCAGGGCGACGTGGACCTTCCCGCAACGGCGCAGCTTACCGAGGGCCGTGGACATGCCACGGTAGAATTCACGCCACGCAGCGCAGGCCTGATTCGAATCGAGGGCGATACGCGCGATGGGCTCCTGCAGGCGCGCGGCAACCCGATGCAAGTATTCGAAACGGCCCCCCCCGAACGCATCTACTGGGGAGACCTACACTCACATACCCGTCACAGCTGGGACGCCGTTGGCGTGGGTAATGCCGCGTTCGAGTACGCGCGTGATGTCTCGGGGCTCGACTTCTACGCCGTGACCGACCACAGCGGGGGACGTGACCAAGACGGGTTTACCCACGGGTTTGGACCGTGGGCCTGGGAGGAGTACACGGCAGCCACTGACGCACACAACGAGCCAGGCACGTTCGCGACGCTGCACGGGTACGAACATTCGCTTGGCGCGCCCTACGGGCATCACAACGTCTACTTTCGCAGCAGTCCGGGGACCCTCCTTAACCTGCCGACGCTGCCCGAACTGTGGGCGGCGCTCGAGGCTGGCGAAGCGCTCACGATCCCGCATCACACCGGTAAGTTCCCCCCGGGTGTGACCAGCGACGACCACGATCCGGAGCTACGTCGGAACTTCGAGATCTACTCAGGTCACGGGTTGAGTGAGGCCTACAACCCGGCCCATCCACTGGCTCCCGAGAATGTGGTGTTCACCAATTCCTCGATTTCGGCCTATCCTGGATTCTCAGCCCAGGACGCATGGATCGATGGCTTGGTTCTGAGCGCCATTGCGGCGTCTGACGATCACCGCTCGCATCCTGGCCAACCGCACTTCGGCCTGGCCGCGGTGACGGCACCGGAGCTGACGCGCGAGGCCATCTTTGACGGGCTCTATCAGCGACGCACCTACGCCACGACGGGCGCGCGCATCCTGCTTGACTTCCGCGTAAACGGTGCACCGATGGGCACCGAGACGACCGCCGAGTCGCAAGAGCCCGTAGCCGTCAGTGCCGGCGCCAGGGACAACCTCGTCGGCCGAGTCAGAGCCACGAGCCGCCTGCCGCGTTTCTCGGTGTCCGTCCATGGAACCGACGTCATCGAGTCTGTGGAGATTCTTCGCTACTCGAAGCCAGACGGCGGTTTCACCGTCGTCGCCGACCTCGACCCGAACTCGCTCGACTTCGAGTGGTCGGGAATCGACGGGAACTTTCGCGACGATTCGGTCTACTACCTGCGCCTGCAGCAGCGCGGTACCATTCGTGGCCGCGCCGTCATGGCGTGGTCAAGCCCGGTCTGGGTCGCACGCGCTACCGAGTAGTTCACGACACACGTGCCAAGTGGAGGTTCCCAGATGAGCAGACCGCCGAGATCGGTCATCCGTCATGGCGTGTCGCGTCGAGAGTTCGCGACGCTTGGATCACTGAGCGTGGCGCTTCTGCCGGTCCATGCGCTGGCGTCCGGCGAGCCAGAGACCGCCGAGCTGGGAGCCACACTCCTGATGGACCTCGAGCTGGACGTCGGTGTGGCGCAATCACTGGGCCCGCGTCAGATCTATCCGGTGACCGGCGGCACGTTTGACGGCCCACGACTTCGGGGTGTCGCCCTCAACGGTGGCGGCGACTGGGTGATCCGCCGACCCGATGGGGCGAACGAGCTCAACGTTCGCGTGACGCTGCAAACCGACGACGATGAGCTGATCTACCTCTGGTACCGCGGCATCATCTTCACGCCGGAGGGCGGCGAGACGTATTGGCGCACAACGCCCGTCTTCGAGACCGCGTCTGAAAAGTATGGATGGCTCAACCGGATCATTTCCGTAGGCGTTGGCCGACCTTCGCCGGGCAAGGCGGCGTACCGGGTCTTTCAGATCCTCTGACGCGAGGCAGTTCGTCGCCTCGCTTATACTCGGCCATGCCGACCCAGGGTCACTCGCCTATCCCTGTCGCCCTCGGCAGCGCGACGACCGACACCGAGGAGGGTCGCGCATTCTTTCAAGAATGACGGTCGCAAGACGTCTACTCGCCATCGGCGCCATCGCCATCATCTCGGCAGTCGTCTTGATTGCCGCGGCGCAGATGCAGAGACACGATGGCTACTTCTCACCCGTTTTCGGTCCCGATGGTCGTGACGTGTACTTCATCGGTCGGCAGACCGGTGGGCTTGTTGCCGGCCTCGGATGGGAGAACTTCACGCCGCCGGCCTATGTCTTCGTGTGGCACGACACCTTCTCGCTCCGCCGGTTGAGACGCGATACCGGTGAAGTCGAAGTGCTTGCGACCCTCCCTCCGTCGCCGGTGGAAGGCCGTCGCTTGCGGACGTATCGAGGGCGAGCGTTCGTCGCCCCATCCACCCTCCTGCGACGGGTCGACGACCGGCTGGAGTTCCGCATTCGGCTCAGTATTGCCGCGCAGCCCACCGCGGAGCAGCACTTCTTGTCTGGCGTCTGGGAACAACACGGCCCGGCACGCGACGGCGCCGCGCGTTGGACCCAGGAGTGGGTGGCGCTGAGCGGAGGTGATCTCTCACCGCTGTTCGAGAACTTGGAAGTGATCGCTGCCCGAGGCAACGAGTCGTTCCCGTGCGCGGTCGTCGCACACGACGCCTTGACCGGGACGGTCGAGACCTTGATTGAAAACGACGACTGTCCCGACCTCTATCCGGCCGGGATCGCAGAGGCGGACGTCATCCAGTTCTCGCGCCGCGCCAACATCGAGCGTATCGACGAGCTCACCTCCACTCACGATCGTCTGATGAACGAGGCGCTCGCTGCGGGCATGTCCGAGCATCAGGCCGGGCTCCACGTCCTCGATCAGATGCGAGATCTCGGGTACTATCCGCAGCCGCCGGAGCTGACCGCACACCTACTCGGCCCGGCGCAGGTCGAGACACATCGCGCAGAGGGTCGCCTTGATCCCCTCTTCGTCATCGAGGAGATGCAGTTCACCGTCGGGCTCTTCCAGGACCTCGAGCGCGCGCTCGACACACCCGGCACCTCGGTCGAAAAGACGGGCCGCTACGCCATCCACAACGCGTACACGACCAGCCAGGCTCTGAACGGGTTCTTTGACGGTGGGGGAAGGCGATTCTTCGTGCAACGCGGGGCCAACGTGTTCGAGGTCGAGCTCACCGACGGCGGCTGATCACGCCGTATCCCGTGGAAACGCTACCAGTCCCAGGTCTTCTCAGCCTCGATCCAGTTGGCATAGCACTCCTGTGCAAGACCTCGGTCAAGATACACCTGAGGCAGCGCCGTCATCGTCTCTAGGTACTCAACAATCTCTCCGTCGGCATACCACTCCGAAGTCAGCCGACCCTCAAAGGGCACCGCCTCATCGAACTGGCGAGGCTCGACTAGCGACGTGTCGATGACCACACGCCACGCGGCGGTGCCGCCTTCCCCGTCAGGTCCGACGAACCGAAGCTCATCGCCGTCGCGCCCGAAGTCGGACACGAGATCAGTCGTCTCAATTCGCTGCGCGAATGAGGCGCGAAGGCTCTCGTCGTTTGGCTCCGCCGGCTCCGCACCGGCGCACTGCACCAGCGGAACCAGCGCGGCCAGGACCACGATCCACCCAAACCGACGTGTCTGCATCTCCGCCTCCGTATGGCACGGCCCCGGCATGACCGTGGCACTGTCCTTGCTAGAATTGTGTTCCGTGAAGATGTTACTCGAGTCCCGTTCAGCCACTTTGCTCTTCGTCGCCGCGGCAATCGCTGCGGTCCCTGCGACCTCGGGCTGTGCCGACGATTCTGGAGACACGTCCAGAAGTGGCGCCTTTCGCCCGACGGTCTCGGTCCAGGACATCATGCTTTCAGTGATCGATCCCGCCGCTGACGCGATCTGGGAATCAGTTGCGACGATCGTTACCCACGACGGCATCGAAGAACGGCGGCCGCGCACCGATGAGGATTGGCAGTCGCTCCGGCACGAAGCGGTCAGACTGGTCGAATCAACGAATCTCATGCTCATGATGGATCGGGATGTCGCCCGTCCGGGTTTTCGTTCCGAGAACCCGGGCATCGAGCTCGAGCCCGAAGAGATCCAGGCCTTGATCGACGAGGACCCCGAAACGTGGGACCGACTCGTCGCCGACCTCTATAGCGTGGCAGCCTCGATGTTGATCGCCATCGAGAACCGCGACGCGGATCGGCTCTTCGACGAAGGTGGCCCCCTTGATGTGACCTGCGAGCGGTGCCATCAGCGCTATTGGTACCCAGGCGACGTAGCGCTACTCCAACGGCTTGCGGCCGAGAGCTCGGCTCCGCCCGCCGCCCCTGACCCGCCAACTCTGAGCGCACCGAGTGGCCCCACCGGTACGATTCAAGGCCATGTTCGGCTGAGCGGTGAGCTGCCGGGCAACCCGATCATCCGCATGGGGGTCGACCCGCTATGCGCCCAGCTCGCCGAAGGCAAGCAGCTGGTGCAGGAAGCCGTCGTGACCTCTCACGACGGAAGCTTGGCCAACGTCTTTGTCCGATTGGCGGGTGACTTTCCCGAGATGCCCATCCCCGAAGAGTCGGTCGTGATCGATCAGGTCGACTGCATCTTCACGCCCAGGGTCGTTGGCGTACGAGCCGGACAACTCGTCCAGATCAAGAACAGCGACCCCTTGCTGCACAACCTGAACACCCAGACATCGACGACGAACCGCTTCAACGTCGGACAGCCGATGCAAGGGATGGTTTATGAAGTGCGCTTGGCCGAAGAGGATGGCATGCTCCGAATCCGCTGCGACCTCCACAGGTGGATGACGGAGTACATTGGCGTCGTCCCGCACCCGTATTTCGCCGTGACAGACCTCAGTGGCACGTTCACGCTCGATGACGTGCCGGTCGGCGCCCACACCATCGACGTGTGGCACGAGGAATACGGCGTGCTTACCGCGTCAGTCACCATCGCCGAGGGGCAAGTCGCCGTCGCCGATTTCACCTACCCGGCTGACGCACGCTGACGGCACCGGCGTTGCGGTGAATCCCGACGGTCGAAACGCGCGCATCTGAGGCTCGACTCCTGTATCGCCGGGAAAATATCAGCGCCTGCTGGGAACATTTCGGCGCTCGCGGTGTACACTCTCGCCCATGCATCGCCCGCCGCGGACGGCGGTGGCACTGTCGATCACCGCCCTCGGGTGGATTCCCCTGATCGCCTGTGCCCAACTGAGCACCCCCGGCGCCCGCGAGCCGTTCGAGCTGGCGGGCGAAGTCGAGGCCGTCGCAGCACTTCCCGGCGAACCTCAAGTGGTGAGCGCCGCGGGGATGACGCGAGACGAGACCCCGCTCATCACTATCGAGAACCCGTCGGCCTTCGACGTGCCCGGCTCCGAACGCCGCCTGGTCATCGTCGCCGGGCTCGACGGTAGCTCAGAAAGCGCGCGGATCGCCCTCGACGCCGTCCGGTGGTTCAAGACCGACGCACCGGATCACGAGCGCGAGCGATGGGCGGTGAGCGTGCTGCCTCTAGCTAACCCCGTGACGGGCACATCTCCGGCAGTCTTCCCGCCTGTCGAAGGCTTTTTCAACGACCCCGATCGGCCAGATACGCGCTACGTCTGGCGCTGGGTCGCGTATCAGGCGCCCGACCTCGTGGTGGAGGTTCGGGCGGGCGACGATCTTCAGATCGAGAGCGTGTCTGACTCCGAGGGGAACGGACCTGAGGGTTCGCTCGCGGCAGCCCTGGCCAACCCGCCACCGGGCAGCGGACTGGGCGCGGTTGACGCGATGATCGTCACGGCGCCGCCGACCGACGGGCCCCGCGTTATGGCGGAGCTGCTGACACGAGCTACCGGTCGTCAGTCGCCACTTCGCGCCACACTCGCTGACCGACTTGCGCGCGACCCGATCACCGTTGCCCGAGTCCTCGCACGTCGGTATCCCGAGATGCCCCGCATGAGTTACATCCCCGGGGTCGCGTGGGTCCAGACATTGCGACTTGCCGCACTGATCGACGACGCCACGCTCAACGCGAAGGTGCTCGGAGACGTTCGTCACTGGCTCGAGGGCGAGCCGCCGATCGGTGACGACGCGGGGCTTCCAACCATCGCCGGCACGATGGTGTTCAGCGAGATTGCCCGAACGCCGGGCATGCCCCAAGAGATGGCGGCCACGCTCGCGGCCAGAGGGGTCGCGGCAGCGGCCGAGGAGAGCGAACCAGGGCGGCCCCGGCATGGGTCGGGGTGGAGCGACGATGTGTTCCTCGGCACCATCGCTGCGGCGCGTGCCGGAGATGCCGATGGACTCGACGCCGCCGCACGTCTGATCCTCCGGTACGCCGACCGACTCCAGCAGCCCAGCGGGCTCTATCACCACGCGGAGGATGGGCCGACCGCGTGGGGACGCGGCAATGGCTTCGCCGCGATGGGTACCGCGGCGACGCTCACGGCGCTGCCAACGAATCACCCGAAAGCAGCTGCGATACTGGAAGTCTACCGCCGTCACATGCAGGGCCTACGATCCAACCAGGCGCCGGATGGTATGTGGCGACAGGTTGTTGACCTGCCGGGTACCTATCGTGAACTCAGCGTCACCGCCTTAACGTTGACGGCGATGGCACGAGGGATTCGCTTGGGCTGGCTCGACGACTCGTACGTGCCGGTCGTCGAACGCGCCTGGCGCGCGCTGCTGGCCCACGTCGTGGCTGACGGCACGTTGGTCGACGTGTGCATCAGCACTGGCGCTGGACCGACCTTGCGCCACTACCTCGACCGCACCGCCATCAACGGTGCCGATGATCGCGGCGGTGCGATGGCGTTGCTCGCTTCAATGGAAATGCATGACATCGGAAGTCTGTAGAAAGGGAGAGACGATGAGAAATGCCACACTCCTCACACTTGCCGTTGTGGTTGCCGTCGCCGGTCTGACGGCTGGCCAGTCCGACGACACATACACCCCGCAGCGAATCAACAAGGTGGTTGAGCTCTTCGCGAAGGATCAGCCCGTGTACTACACCCAGGTCGAGGGCGGGGGTTACGAGGAAGGGAGACAGCTCGCCCAAACATGGGCCGACTATCTCACCTACAACCTGGAGCAGAACCCCTTCAACATGGACAACCTTCGAGCCTTCATGCAGGGACTGGTTGATGGCGGACCGACGAAGAGCGGACATCGGACGCCGACCGTCGTGGTCGTGCCTCCGTTTGGCGGCATCGACGAAAACGTGATGTGGGCTAACTACTGGATGATCGAGCAGATTCTCGCGTCGGGCGCCCACGGCATCTTGCTTGCGCACGCTCGATCGCCTGAGGTGGTCCGCATCCTGGTCCAAGCAGCTCGGTACCCGCACGGACCAGAGGCCGACGGTATCGAAGAGGGTCTCCGGGGCCACGGTGGGCAGGCATACGCGGCCAGTATTTGGGGAGTGTCAGCAGACGAGTATCGGCGCTTGGCCGACCCGTGGCCACTCAACCCGAGCGGTGAAATCATCATCGGGCTGAAGATCGAAGACCGGCATGGCCTTGAGAACGCCGAGGCCACGGCGGCCGTACCCGGCGTGACCTTCGCGGAGTGGGGCACCGCCGATATGTCGATCTCCTTCAATGTTCCCGACGCGCGAGGGGCCGACGTACTGCCCAAGGTGCTCACCGATGCGCGCGACCGCGTCTTCGCGGCAACCCAGGCTGCCGGAGTCAGGTTCCTCGATGGAATGCCCCGCGAGAAGATGGCGCAGCTCATCGACGAGGGCGTGCGCATCGGCGCTAATCCAGGGGCCGAGAACGCCGACTATGCTCGGCGGTACACGAACCGACAGATGCCTTGGTAAGACACACCCGTGGAGTTCGGTGGCGGGCTAGCGGACAGCCTGCTACCGATCTCCGTGCTTAGCGCTGGAGAACGTTGCGCGTCGCCCCTGAGAGAGCTTGCGTCCACCCTGGGACCCGGATGACGACGCGTCTGCGTGGGACACGTCGTCCATAATCTCGACATCCCCACTGGCCACGAGGGCCTTCACCGAGTCGCGGTCGACGTCGTTGGTCGCGATCTGCCCTTCCTTGCGAGGACCGAGGCGTAGGACTCGCCCGCGGGAGAGCGATATCTTGAGTGGGCGAAGCGTCTTGTTCACGATCGTCTTCATCGAACCATGTCTCAGTGGAGCTTTGATTATACCGTCCACGCGATGACGTTCAGATCAATCGAATACCGCGCGGCGAGACGTGCACACGATTGCTCGGTTGTTTGGTCGACCGGCCGCTCGTTGCGAATGGCAGAAGTAAAATGAGAGTTTGGCCGCTCATCCCCAGCTTACGTCAATTCACCGAGCTCCTATTCTGACGGCATGCGTGCTCGCCTTCCTCGCGGGACCGGCACACGGTCAGGCCATATCTGAACCGCAGACCGTCTTGGTAGCACCGTTTGTTAACGCGTCGGGTAACCCAGCCGACGATGGGCTTGTCTGGGGCATCGCCGAGACGATTAGCACCGATCTCGCACGGTTTCCGACCCTCACGGTGGTGGGACACGAGACGTTCCTCGGATCCCCCAGACCGGAAGTTGACGGTCGGGCTGACGACGAGCCTGTGCTTCGACGCGCCCGCGCACTCGGCGCCTTGTGGCTGGTCACCGGCACGCTACGAAAACAAGACTCCCGGCTTCGGATCTCGGCTCGAATCATAGACGTCGAGAGCGGGGCGTCCACCCACACAACCGAGGTCGACGGCCACATCGATGATCTCTTCGCCTTGCACGATCAGGTTGTCGAAGCGTTGGAACACAACCTCATCGACGTCGCGGGGGTCTTCCTCGCGGAGGGCGATCCGCCGACAGACTCGCGTCCATCGGGTAGGCGCGGACGCCGGGGTGGCGCTCTTGGCGAAGCGCCAACGACGCGAGTCACACCGCCGGTTGCGGATCAACCGTCCTCTGATGCCGCCGGGTTAGAGCGGCTGTCACCGCCACTAGCCGATCCCCCCGTTCTGCCGCGAACGCAAGCGCCAACAATCGGTGTGACCCCAGGCGATGTGACCGGCGGCCTCGTGATCGAAGATGAGCCACCGCGGCTCGGTGTCGCCGCAGGCGTTGGCGTCCTAACCGGCCGTCCGTTGGTGCGGCCGCCCCGGACTGAAATCGCACCTAACATCGACGGCAACCTGGACGACGCCGTCTGGATCAACGCCGTCCGCGTAACTAACTTCGTGCAGTTCGCTCCAGTGGACGGCGCTCCCGCGACCGAAGAAACCGAGATCTACATCGCGTACGATAGCCGGCACATTTACCTCGGCTTCTACTCACACTATGCCGACCCCGGCATCATTCGGGCGAACCGGGCCGACCGTGATCGGGCAACCGGAGACGACGCCTTCTCTGTGTACTTCGATCCCTTCCTCGACCAACAGCGGGCCTACGTCTTCACGGTGAACGCCTACGGCGTACAGGCCGACTCAATCCTCAGCGCTGGGGGCCGCGGTGGGTTGGGGGGCGGCGGTGGCTCCCGAGGGTTGTTCGGTCCGCCGCGCGGGGACCGAAGCTGGGACGCGCTGTTCGACTCGGCGGGCCAGTTCGTCTCGGACGGATTCACGGCCGAGATGGCAATCCCCTTCAAGAGCCTCCGCTACCCGCAGCGTGGTGGGGATACGCCGCATCGTTGGGGGTTCCAGGTCGCGCGCCGCATTCGCGGCAAGGCTGAAACCGTCGTCTGGTCTCCCGTTTCGCGACAGATCGCGGGGTTCTTGCCCCAAATGGGAGTGCTGGACGGCATGACGGCCCTGTCGACGAGTCGCAACATCGAGATCCTGCCGACCTTCACTGGCCTTCAACGCGGGTCGCTGAGCGACAGGGGAGGTTTCGTCAACGACGACCCACGTCCGGAGGGCGGCATCAATCTCAAGTACGGCGTCACATCCAACCTTACGGCCGACGTCACGTTCAATCCTGACTTCTCGCAGATCGAATCCGATCGACCGCAGATTGAGGTCAATCAACGGTTCCAAGCTGCAGTACCTGTTCCGGTACTAAACGAGGCTCGCAGCGCCGGCTTCAGATCAAGCGCAGCAGCCGGTCGCAGACCTCGTCGAGCTGGGCTTCGGTGATCGCGGCGAAGAACGGCAGCGCCAAGGTTCGCTTGGCGGCATGCTCGGCAACGGGATGATCACCCTCTGCTCCGCCGAGCGCTCGCCGGTAGAACGGCAGCAGATGAATCGGGACGAAGTAGCGGCCGCACGCGACCCCTTGCCCGCGTAGCTGGGTCGCAACCCGGTCCGCGGCCTCTGCATCGTGTCCGTTTGAGAAGCGAACGACGTATACGCACCAGCTCCGCGGTGAACCGCCGGGCTCGAGCTCCGGCAGGATCAACCCCGGCGCGCCCGTCAGCCGGCGCTGGTAGCCTTCCGCCACCTCCCGGCGACGTTGGAGTATCGCGTCCAAGCGCTCGAGCTGGGTCACACCCAACGAACAATGCAACTCCGACAGGCGATAGTTGTATCCGGGACCATCCGCTGAGAACGCTCCCGTCGATGAACGCCCTTGGTTGCGCATCCTGGCAACGTGACCCGCAAGCCTCGCGTCGTCAGTCACCACCATCCCACCCTCCCCCGTCGTGATCTGCTTGTTCGGGTAGAACGCAAAAACCCCGGCATCACCCATCGTCCCGAGCCAGCGGCCCTTGAAGCGACCGCCAACCGATTCGCACGCGTCTTCGATCACGCCGAGTCGGCGGCGTCTGGCGACCTCAAGGATCTGGGTCATTTCCGCCGGGTGTGCAAAGACATGCACCGGTAAGACCGCCCGCGTGCGGGGCGTCACCGCCGCACCAATGCGTGCGGGATCGATATTGAGGCTGGACCGGTCGATGTCAACGAAGACGGGTCGCGCGCCCGCGTGAAGGATCGCGTTTGCCGACGCCACGAAGCTGAACGGCGAGGTAACCACTTCGTCCCCTTGCCCGACCCCTGCAGCTTCCAGGGCAAGGTGTAACCCCGCCGTGCCGGATGAGACCGCTACGGCGTGTGCCGCGCCGCTGCGATCAGCAACAGCTCGTTCGAACTGTTCGAGCTTGGTCCCGAGACTCAGACGTCCGCTTCGCACCGTCTCCGCGAGGGCGGCGACGTCGCGCTCGTCGACATCGGGGGCCGAAAGCGGAATGCGCGGATGGGTTGGGTCAGGACGCATCGGCTTCGGTCGGCAGCGGCACCGCGCGCTTGACCAAGAGCTCCTCGCCCAGGGGAACGTCACGCAGGACGTTCACGATGCGCGCCGCCGCGCGACCATCGCCGTACTGGTTCTCCATCCCATCGAGGGGAGCCCGAAACGCCGGGTCGAGCGCACGGGCGAGTCCCGAACAGATGCTGTTCACGTCGGCCGTGACATCGATGATGTTGCGCGCCCGTTCGCGGCCCTGCTGCCGCATCCCAACGTTGACGCACGGCAACGCAAGTGCGGGCGTCTCCATGATCCCACTACTGGAATTCCCCAGCATCGCCCCAGCTTCGCGCAGCAGTGCCCAGAACATCGCAGGCCGCAGGTTGATGTGAATCGTCGCGTTTGACCGTCCCTCGCAAAACCCCCGCGCGCGGCGAACCAGCTCACGGCTCCCGGCATCGGCGTTTGGAAAGCAAAACACGACCGGAGCATCGGTCTGTTGCAGGGCGGCGAACAGCGCGTCGGCTTCCCGTAGCGTGTCGCGCGCCAGGGTTACGGGATGGTAAGAGACGACGACCGCCGGCGGCACGGCGACGTCGAAGCCGATCTCTGCCGCGACCTCATCGCGGGAGGGCAACTCCGATCGTCGCAGGTGATCAAGAGAGGGCGCACCGACGCAGTGCACTCGCCACGCCTCTTCCCCCATCCCGAGCACGCGGCGGCGCGCGCGCGCAGTCGGCGTGAAGTGAATGTGGCTCATCTTTGTGAGGGCGTTCCGCACTGCATCGTCCACCGCCCCCTCGCTCACCTCGCCGCCCTCGATATGCGCGATCGGGATTCGCAGTGCCAGGGCCACCGAGGCCGGCGCGAGCATCTCGTACCGATCTGCAACGAGCATCAGGAGGTCTGGACGCAGACGACCCAGCAGATCGGCCAGCCCCAGCGTCGCCACGCCGATCGTCTTGGCCATGCCGACGTCAGTATCCGAGCTGAGCAGGCACTCGACCCGGTGATGCACAGGCAGGCCGGCGCGCTCGACCTCGCGCTCGGCGCGACCGAACTCATCGGCCAACTGCGCCCCCAGGGCAATGACCCACGGCTCGATTGTCGGCTCGCTCAAGAGATCACGCAGCACCCAGTGCAGGTGGCTATAGTCGGCACGCGACGTCGTGACGACGCCAATCGTGCGCGGGCGAGAAGACTCGTGCGACCGGGGCATCGGTAGGAAGACTGATCATAGCCGCCGGGACGTACTTCCGACGACGCACGCGAGGATTCATCACTCGAGAGAGCGAGAGCGCACGCCTAACTGAGGCTGCAGGAGGGACGGCGGGCAGGGGGCACCACGCCTGACGCGAGGTGTCGCCCAGCCCAACAATTGTCGCGCGAGCGCGATCCTCGCTAGCCCGCCTTGACTGAAGCGACCTTGACGTCGGTACCCGTGACGTCACCCATCACTGTGGCCGTCTTACCAGCCAGCTCGTTCAGCTGTGCCTTGATTTCGTCGCTTGTGGTCTCCAACGTGTAGGCCTTGCCATCGACGATCAACGCAAAGGCCGAGCCTTTCGACACGCACCCCTTGGTACACGCCTCGGCGTTGGGACCTGCGTGTGTGGCGCCACACATCGCATCACCAACAGAACCGGTGAGCGTCATCTCCTCGGCCTGGAGCGCCGCGCCCGCAAACGCGAACATTCCCACCAACGCTACCATCACTGCATGTTTTGCCGTCATTGCCTCTCTCCCTTCGCGGAACCGACCGGGAAATCAGTCACTGAGCCTGTAACACAGCGCCTCATCAGAATATTCCCAACGCTTCAAAAATGATAGCCCAAAGCGGTACCCTTGCCCTGACTACTCCGGGCGGTATGTGACGAATCCGGAGGTGGGCGGCGGGCGTCTTATCACCCAATGCAAATCTCGCAAGCGTGGAGGGCGACAGCGGTGATGCTCGCGCTGCTCGTCACAGTCCCGGCGCTCTCGGGGGCTCCGGCTGTGACAGCTGAGTCGAGCGCATCGGCTCTGGGCGAGCAATCAAGAACCGTCCGGGGTCGGATGCAGCCGCGGCCCGGGGCACCGATGGGCGACGTCGAGGTGGCCGTCCATCAGGTCCCTTCCGACCTCCCCTCAGTGCCGGCAGCCTCGGCTGATTTGCGCGACAGCGACCTTGTCCTCGGTGTCGTCGTCGGCGGTCAGCCGGTCGCCTACCCCGTGCGGTACCTTGCCCTCTTCGAGGTCGTGAACACCCGGGTCGGGGACACGCCGCTCGCGCCGACGTGGTGACCGCTGACAGGCTCGGGCGTCGTGTACGCCCGCCGCGTGGGGAACCGGGAGCTTACCTTCGATTTCGCCGAAGGGCTCATCAACGACAATCTACTCGTCGTCGATCGGGAAACGTCGAGCGTCTGGTCGCAGCTTCACGGTCAGGCCGTAATCGGTGAGTTGACCGGCACGCCGCTCCAGCCGGTGCCTTCCTTGCAAAGCACGTGGGAATTCTGGCGGGCGCAGCATCCCGACACCCAGGTTGTGACGGTCCCGGACCACGACGGAGTCCCCTACTTCTACAGTCGAAGCGGATCGGTCATGGGTCGGGTACACGACACGACCCAGGTAGGCCTTGGCCTCGTTCTGAATGACGCGGCGGTCTTCTTTCCCTTTGGTGAGCTGAGCCGGATGGACCGGACGGTGCAAACATCGGTCGGCGGAGAATCCGTCAGGGTAACCTATGACGACGACGGCCTGACCGCCTGGGCGAACGATCGACGCGGCGAGCTCCTCACGACCGTGATCGCGTACCGGAAGGGCTGGCTGGAGTTCTATCCCGACTCGGAGATCTACCGAGCGCCTTAACCACTCACACGCCAGAGAGCGGCTCGATGGGCAGCACGCCGTTGGCGTCACCGAACGGATCGGTGTTCACGCCGACCCGTTCGAGCATGGCCATCAGCAGGTTGTTCATTGGCGTGTCCTTCGAGTGCCGCAGGACGCGGCCGCCATTGATGCCACCCGCACCGCCGACCATCACGAGTGGCAGGTCGATATGCGAGTGCTCGTTGGCATCGCTGATCCCCCCGCCATGGAGCACGAGCGAATGGTCGAGCAACGTGCCGTCGCCGTCCGACGTCGCCTTCAGCTTTTCCAGCAAGTGTGCGGTTAGCGCGACGTGATATTGGTTGATCTTGTGACCCTGCTCGAACTTGACCGGGTCATGCTGGTGGTGGGAGACCGCGTGGTGGGCCCCGTCGACACCGAGCTCGGGATACGCGCGGTTCGTCTGCTCCTTGCCGAGCGTGAAGACGAAGACCCGCGTGATATCGGCCTGAAAGGCCAGGGCTAGCAGGTCGAACATCAGCTTGGCGTGCTCGTCATACGTTTCGGGGACGCCGACCGGGCGGTCGGGCAGCTCGAGCGGTGTCTCTCCATGCTGACGCTCGGCAACCTGCAGCCGCCGCTCGATCTCGCGCACGGAATCGAAGTACTCGCTCACGCTGCTTTTGTCTGCGGGGCTCAGCTCGGTCTTGAGGCGGGAAATGTCGGCCGTGACCCAGTCCAGGATGCTGCGGTCCTCCCGAATACGCGCTAGACGTTCTTCAGGAGGGCCGCCGTCGCCGAACATTCGCTGAAAGACGACGCGTGGATTGGTCTCGTGCGGGTTCGGCGTCGTGGCGGTTCGCCACGAGATGCTGTTGGTATAGACGCAGCTGTAGCCGTTGTCGCAGTTGCCAATCAGGTACGTCTGCTCCATCGCGAGCTCTAGCGACGTCAACGGCGTGTCACCGCCGATGTGCCGGGCCGCGATCTGGTCGGCTGTGATGCCGTTCCTTACATCGGCGCCTTCGGTCTCTTTCGGATGGACGCCGCTGAGCCAGACCGTGCCAGCGCGTGAGTGCTCGCCATTTCCGTCGCCGAGCGCCTCAGCCTGCTTCTGGCTTAAGCCGATCGGGACGATCACCTGGTCTTTGAACGGCGCGAGCGGCCTCAGCGTTGGCGAAAGCTCGGGCATGACGCCGTCACCCGCGGGCTGCCAGTGGGACATCACCGCGCCGTTCGGAATATAGACAAACCCAAGTCGGCGAACAGGCTTCGCCGCCGTCTTCGCGAGGGCCGAGGCCGCGGGCACCATGGCGTCAAGCAGCGGCAAGGCCAAGGTCACGCCCGCGCCGCGGAGAAAGGTGCGACGAGGAAGGGCCTTCTTGGATATGAACATGCGAAGTCTCCTAATTGAGCGCCTGCCCAGACTGGGCCAATCTCATCTGGAACGGCGTGCTCTTGACGACGCCCACAACCAATGATGCTAGACCATAGCCGGTTGCCGTGGCCTCCCGCGTGATCTGACGAACGGCTGGTGCATCATAGTACTCCAAGCCCCGGCCAAGCCCGTAGGTCAGCAGTTTCTCGGCCACAACGGTCGCAAACTGCTCCGGGCTCCGCACAAGCAGCCCCCGCAGATCGGCCGGGCCCTCGAAGGGTGTTCCATCCGGCATCGTGCCGGAAGCATCGATAGGCGTTCCACCGGGCATGTGCCCACGCCATCGCCCCACGGCATCGAAGTTCTCGAGCGCCAGCCCGAGCGGGTCCATCATGCGATGACAACTCGCGCACACCGGGTTCGCACGGTGCTCTTCCATGCGCTCGCGCATGGCAAGCACTCGACCTGAGTCGGTATCGGGTTCGAGCTCTGGGACGTTCGCCGGAAGTGGCGGCGGCGGTGTCCCCAGCACGTTCTCCAGCACCCACTTGCCGCGGCCCACGGGCGAGGTGCGATCGGGGTACGACGTGACGGTCAGGATGCTGCCTTGGCCTAACAGCCCCCGTCGTGTGTCGCCAGTGAGGGTCACTCGTCGGAAGCTACTGCCGTAGACGCCCGCGATGCCGTAGTGCTTGGCCAGCCGCTCGTTCAAGAACGTGTAGTTTGCCGTCAACAATTCGGTGACGCTCCGATCCTCGCGCAGGATGGTGTCGAAGAAGAGCTCCGTTTCCCGCACGAAGTCCAGTCGAAGGCTCTCGCCGAAATTCGGAAAGATCACGTCCGACGGCAGCGCCCCCGAGATGTTGCGCAAACGCAACCATTGCCCGGCGAAGTTCCGCGCCAGCGCCACGGATCGCGAGTCGGCAAGCATCCGTCGAACCTGGCGTTCGAGGACCTCGGCATTCCGCAGCTGCCCCTGGGCGGCCACCTCCAGCAACTCGTCGTCGGGAATGCTGCTCCACAGCAAGAACGAGATTCGCGATGCCAGCTCGAGGTCGTCGAGGCGATACAGCGCGCCGGGAGGAGTATTTGGTGGGTCTGACACGACTCGAAACAGGAAGTCAGGGCTCACGAGCAGCGCACGGAGGGCTCGCTCGATACCCTGCTCGAAACCTCCTGCTGCCCGGCCCTCTTCATAGAACGCAAGCAGCGCCTCCAGGTCGGAATCGACAACCGGTCGCCGGTAGGCCCGGCGCGCCAGCGTACCGAGCACCTGCTTGGCGCACGGAGTTTCATCGGAGGGTTGGGCCGGCGTGCACACGAAGATCCGACGTCGGGCCGGAGTGTCGCCAATTCCGGTTTGTCCGAAGGGCCCGCTGATGGTCATCGTCCCGATGTGCGGCTGGTACATCAGGTAATCACCCTCACCGTGCGGCCTGGCGAACGGCTGACGGACGCTCTCCGGCAACGCATCGGTCTTTTTGATGAACGTCGCCGTCACCACCTGCGGCCCCGCGTCAACTGCGACACGGACCCGGAGGTCGTCGGGATTCGTGCGATAGGCGTCTGAGATCCGATCTCCGTCCGAGCTCGCTGGCGCCAGGTTGAAGACTGTGATGCGACGTCCATCGATGCTGAGCTCGAGCTGATGCGGCTCGCGGATCGGAGCACCGGTGAACAGGTCGAGCAGCTCCAAGACGATGTCGTACTCACCGTCTCGGGGAAAGTTGTACCGGGACGACATCCCACCGCGTGTCCCGAACGGCAATCCGTCGCGGTGCTGATACTGTGACAAATCCGACACGACACGGAACGTCTCGCCCGTGGGTGCCGTCGGCGACGCGCCCACCGCCAGGCGGCTGATTTCGCGGGCCGCATGCATGTACCGCTCGAGCAGCGTGGGTGACACCTTGAGAACGCCCGCGATGTTGTCGAAGCCGTAGCTTTGATCGTCGGCAGGTACCAGCGTCGACGCATCGATGTCGAGCGAGAGTAGGTCGCGTATGGCGTTCTGGTACTCGGTTCGGTTGAGGCGGTGCAATGGCACCGTGCGGCCCGGGTTTGGCTGTACGGCGGCTGCGCGGTCGATCCGAGTTTCCAGCCACAACGCCAGGTCGTCCAGGGCGGCCGCAGCCGGTCGCGGTCGTCCGGCTGGAGGCATCGAGCCTGTCCGAAGCTTCCGAATGACTTTTTCCCAGAGCTCAGCTCCGGCCGGGATGTCGATCACATCCACCGACTCAAGCGAGACCGGAACGGTCCCCCGAGACCGCAAGTTGTCGCTGTGGCAGGTGACGCAATACTGATCGAGGATTGCGCTTGCCGAATCGGCAGCGAGGTCCGGCTGCCCGGCGCGAGCAATGGCCGCCGGCGTTGTCGCGAGCAGGAGAAGCCCGAGGCTCAACATCGCCCGTACGCCGCCGATGCTCCGCCGGCTTCGCCCTATCATCTTCGTCTATGGTGACTTACGAGTCCGCTGCGACTCTCCGATCGTATAGATTTGGATAACGTTGTCAACGTTGGATGCGGTAGCATACCCGGTGGTGGCGCGCCCGAAACACTGGAGCCGACTTCAGATCGGAGTCGCCGGCCTGGCGGTCGGTTTCGCCGTAGTCCTGGCCGCCAACGCAGAGGCCGAGACCCTTGGGCTGATCGAGGCCGTCAAGGCCCGGGACCGCGTCGCGTTGCGCGACCTCATCGCCCAAGAAGCCGACGTAGACGCCGCACAAGAAGACGGAACGAGCGCGCTTCATTGGGCGGCCCACCAGGGTGATCTGGAATCGGTGCGGCTGCTGCTTCGAGCCGGCGCAACACCCGACCTACCGAACCGCTACTCGGTCACACCGCTCATGCTGGCGTGCGGTCGTGGAGACGCGGCGGTTGTCGACGTGCTTCTCGATGCCGGAGCGAACCCCGATGCGACCTTGCCGGAGGGTGAGACGGTCCTCATGACCGCCGCCCGAACGGGTAGCGTCTCGGTTGTCCGCCTACTCGTCGCCCGCGGAGCCGACCTCGATGCACGGGAACACTGGCGCGGCCAGACGGCCCTCATGTGGGCGGCCGCAGAGAACCACTCGGCGGCCATACACACCCTCAGCGAACTTGGAGCGACCGTCGATGAGCGGTCGTCGGGCGGCTGGTCGGCCCTGTTATTTGCCGTGCGAGGGGGGCACCTCGAAGCAGTCAAGGCCTTGATCGAAGCTGGTGCCGACGTGAACGATACCGTCACCCCATTGGAGACGGCGTCGAAGAAGAAAGGTGCCGCGGCTCCGCGAGGCCGAACTTCGGGCACGAGCGCCTTGGTGGTCGCGATCACCAACGCACACTACTCGCTGGCCAAGTACCTGGTCGAGCGGGGCGCCAACCCGAACGCCGCCGACCAAGGCTGGGCGGCGCTGCACCAGCTGGCCTATACGCGGCGTCCCAACACCGACAAGGGTATGCCGCCGGTCGAGCGGGTCGACCAGCTGGATTCGCTCGAGCTCGCCGAGTTCCTTCTCGAGAACGGTGCCGACCCGAATCAGCGACAGACCGAACGATTCGACAACGGCGAGCGGAACAACCTGAACCGAATCGGTGCGACGCCGTACTTGCTCGCAGCCAAGCACGCCGACTTGCCCTATATGCGCCTGCTGGCCGCACGCGGGGCCGACCCTCGGCAGACCACCGAGGGTAACGCGTCGCCACTGATGGTCGCAGCCGGTGTGGGTATCTTCAACGTCGGCGAGAGCGCCGGCAGTAACGCGGAGGCGTTCGACGCCGTGCAGCTCGCCTACGAGCTGGGCGACCACGATGTGAACCGAGCCGACGAACGGGGCTACACCGCGCTGCACGGGGCGGCGCTCCGGGGCGCCAACCCTATCGTCCAGTTTCTGGCCGACAACGGAGCCGATCTCCTCGCCGAAACCAACGAACAATGGACGCCGCTCCGGATCGCCGACGGCGTCCACTACACGGGTACGGTTAAGCGGGCCGACCATACCGCCGAGCTGCTACGTCAGCTGATGAGGTCACGCGGCGTGTACAGGGCCGAGCACGAGCGCGACGTCAATAGCGTGGCCGTCGTGAAGCCGTCGAAGCCCTAGTAGCCGCCGCGACCTTCGCGCGGCATGCCTGAACGGCCGTTGTGAACCGGACGCTCAGTCGGGCTGGCGTCGTATTCCGTACACGTGCGAGACCGTACGGAGTACCACAGTGGTTCCGGCGACGGCCGGTGATGCGAGTGCCATCTCCCCGATTGGGTTCTTGCCGACCAGCCGAAATTCCGGACCGGCTTCGATGACGTAGGTGTCACCGTCTTCGCTGAGCGCAAAGATCTTGCCGTTGTAGGCCCAAGGCGAGGCCGTAAACGTCGCGCCGGTTTCGATGCGCACGCGATCGTAGACGGTCCGTCCAGTGCGCGCGTCGTGCGCGGTGAAGAAACCCCGGTCATGCAGCGTGTAGTAGATGCCGCGATAGAGGACTGGCGAGGGTTGGTACGACGCGACACGCGGCTGATACCAACGGATGTACTCGTTGGCCCGTTGGTTCGGTCGCATCGTGATATCACCCTCAGCCCCAGGTAACACCGCGTACACCGGGCGATGGTTGTCGCCCACATAGCCCGAGCTGACGTAGATGATCCCGTCACCGGGAACCGGGGTGGGAACGGTCAATTGGGTCATCCGGCCGGAAAAGAACCAGAGCAGGTTGCCTGACGGATCGTAGGACCGGACCTGGTTCTTGCCGGCCGTCACAATCTCGGTGCGCAGGTCGTTCCTCCACACGACCGGCGTCGAGAAACCCGCGTCGTCCCCCCGCGCAACTCGCCAATTCTCGGACCCGGCCGTCGTAACGAACGACGCCAGATACGACTCGTCGCCGTTGTCGAGCACGACCAGGAGTTGGTCACCGAGCAGCGTCGGCGAGGAGCCGGTGCCGACGTGGCCTTGCCCGGTCCGGCTACTGAGCTCGCGGGACCACACCAGATTGCCGTCGAAGTCGTAGGCAAAGAGCCCGAGGTTGCCGAACAGCGCGTAGACTCGCTCGCCGTCTGTCACGGGCGTGGCCGACGCAAACGTGTTCTTGGGGTGTATCGGCGACGGCGCCGGCCCTTCGTACGCTGTCCGCTGCCAGAGGATGTCGCCGTTTTCCAGATCCAGGCAGAGCACCATCCACGAGTGGTTGCCAGGCGGCGGCCTGCCGTCGACATATGAACCGGCCTCGGGCAGCCACAAACCGGGCTTCGGGCCGTCGTAGTCTGTATCCGAGGAGACCGAGGTCACGAAGACCCGATGACCCCACACGATGGGACTCGACCAGCCGCGACCGGAAATGGCGGTTCTCCATGCGATGCCGTCAGTCGCGCTCCATGTCTCAGGTAGCCCGGGGTCGTCCGGGACCACAGCGGTTCGGTCGGGGCCGCGAAACTGGGGCCAGTTGGGCGATTCGGCAGACGGAAGCTGCGCGGGTGCTGACAAGAGCCCCACCGAAAGGAGAAGAACGATGCCGGCAGTCGTTTTCACCACCAGTTGTCTACCCATGCCGCCACCTCTTGGATTCCACTCGTGTGCGTCTTCCGCTTTCGGTGCATGATCTCATAAGACACACGCTTCGGCCTACTAGCGTCCGGGCCGAGGCCGCTGTGATCTCCAACCGGGTCCACGCTATCTTCATAGGCTGAATGACGCGCTCCTGTCTCGTTCTCGCCCTTCTCACCGTCGTCCTCTCGGGGCAAGTCCTGGCCCAGCAGTCTGGGCCCGGACCTCCACCCGCCACCAAAAGCCCCTCGACCGCGTCCGGGGCCCCGCTCGCGCTCTCGGTCCGGGTCGAGAACGCTCCCGTGATCGACGGCGATGTGCTGAGCGACCCCGCGTACGCGGATGCTCGTGCGGTTTCCGGGTTCTCTCAGAACACGCCGGATGAGGGACGACCTGCGTCGGAACGTACCGAGGTCCGCATCATCCATACGAAGGACGCCCTGTTCTTCGGCATCATCTGCTACGTGCAGGATCCAGCCTCTATCATCGTGGCCGACAGCCGACGCGATTCGTTGCTCGACGAAACCGACAGCTTTCAGATCATTCTGGACACCTACCTCGACAAACAGAACGGCTTCGTGTTCGGTACGAATCCGGCTGGGGTCGAGTACGACGGCCAGGTAACGAACGAAGGTCAGGGCAGCGGTCGCTTCGGCGGGGGCGGGGGCGGACGCCGACCCGGAGGGAGCCGTCAGCAGCGCGGATCGGGTGGCGGCTTCAACCTGAACTGGGACGGCGTGTGGCAAGTGAGGACACGGGTACTGGACTACGGTTGGACCGCCGAGATCGCTATTCCTTTTCGCACGCTGCGTTACCCAGCCGGCGAACAACAGACCTGGGGCATCAACTTCCAGCGGAACATCCGCCATCGCAACGAGCGATCGTACTGGGCGCCGCTGCCGCGCCAATTCAACCTCAACCGGATCTCGCTGGCCGGCGAACTGCGGGGACTTGAGGTGCCGACTCAGCGCAACATGAAGTTCACTCCATACGTCCTGGGCGAGGCGGTACGACGTACGGCACTCCGACGGACGGTCCAACTTGGCAACGTCGGCGCTGACTTCAAATACAGCGTGACACCGAGCCTCACGCTCGACGCCACTTACAACACCGACTTCGCACAGGTCGAGGTGGACGACGAGCAGATCAACCTGGACCGGTTCAATCTGTTCTTCCCCGAGAAGCGACCGTTCTTCCTGGAGAACGCTGGACTATTTTCAGTTGGTGCACCGGGCCAAGTGGAAGTCTTTTTCAGTCGCCGCATCGGCCTCGGCGACGACGGCAAGCAGATCCCGATTCTCGGGGGCGGGCGACTGTCGGGCAAGGTCGGCAACACCAATGTCGGACTCTTGAACATGCAGACCGAGTCCGTTGATAGGACCGATACCCCATCGCAGAACTTCACCGTCGCACGGCTGCGCCAGGATTTCGCGAACCGTTCGAACCTCGGAGTGATCGTCGTGAACCGCCAGGCAACCGGAGACCTCGCACGCGACCAAGATGCCAACCGCACGTTCGCCGCCGACGGTCGGCTCGGAATTGGCCAGGGAGGCACGATCTCCGGCTTCGTGGCCCAGACCGAAACGGCCGACGCCGAGCCGGGCGAGCGTCAGAACACCTATGCCTACGGGATCAACGCGAGACACGATTCCGAGAGGGCCCGTTTGAGGATCAGCTACGCGGAGGTCGCGCCGAACTTCAAACCAGAGGTCGGCTTCCTCGGGCGCGAGAGCTACCGGCAGGTAGGCGGCAGCGTCTTCACGTCCTTTCGTCCCGACAACTCGTACGGCATCCACGAGCTCCGGCCGCACATCAACCACACGACGACGTTCGACTTCACAACCGGTATCCACGAAAGCCAGCTCACGCATATCGACAACCACATCGAGTGGACCAACGGCTACGAGATCCACACCGGCTTAAACATCACGCGTGAAGGGGTGTTTGAGTCCTTCCCACTTGGCAACATCGACGTCCCGGCCGGCCGGTACGACCACAAGGAAGCTCAGATCGTCTTCAACACCAATCAGGGCGCGCCCGTGAGTGTCGAGCTCAGATCGATTACGGGAGGATTCTTCGGCGGAGACCGCTTCGAGTTCCGTCCGTCGATATCTGTGCGCGCCGGCGAGACGCTGACGACGCAGCTGGAGTGGAGCCGGAACGAGATCCAATTGCCCGGAGGAGACTTCGTCGCCAACCTTGGGCGCGCCCGGATCTCCTATTCGTTCTCGACCCGGGTGTTTGTGCAGGCGTTGGTCCAGTACAACGACCTCGACGACCTGTGGTCGTCGAACGTGCGCTTCGGATTGCTGTCCGACGCCAACACCGGTTTGTTCATCGTTTACAACGACATCCAAGGACTCGGCAGGCGGATTCCGATCGGAGCGGGCCGGACCTTGACCATCAAGTACAGCCACCTATTCGACATCTTTCGATAGCGGCTCGTCCAAGCTCGAGTAGAGCCGCGACGCGGTCTTAGGGCCAGATGTGACTTTTCCAGCGAACACCGGTCCATAGAGGTGTGGAACGCCTAATCGGGCGAAGCGCCTCCATTCAACGAGCGAGTGCGGACATCGAGTGCGCCCGCCAGTCCAACGCTCCGGTCCTGGTAACCGGCGAGCGGGGGGTCGGGAAACAGTTCGCCGCTCGATTGATTCACGGACGGGGGCGGCGCCGACTGGCACCGCTTACCGTCATCGATTGCCTGGGGCCCTCCGACACGGAGCTGGCGGCACGGCTATTTGGGGCAGTTCCAGGCGACCCCGGTGCTCGGCTGTCTTCCGCCTTCGAGCCGCCGAACCCAGGTACGCTTGTGCTCACCAATGCTGGCGAGCTCAGTCCGACGCTCCAGGACACGCTCGACCGTTTTCTCGGGCTCGACGGATTCCCACGACGCGGCTCGGATCGCCAGCCGACGAAGATCCGTTCACGCCTGATTGCCACCTCGAATCAGTACCTATTCGATGACGTCGCCGCCGGTCGCTTTAGGGACCAGCTGTTCTACCGCCTCAATGTGATTCATATCCCAATCCCTCCGTTGCGGCAGCGGCGCGACGATATTCCTCTCTTGCTTCACCACTTCCTCCGGCTGGTGGCCGCGGCGCGAAGCCTTTCGACTCCGAAGCTAACTGACCGAGCCTCTAAGGCCTTGTATGAGTACCTGTGGCCTGGCAACGTCACACAGCTCAAGGCGGTCGTCAACCGCCTCGTGTCCGACTCAGATGGTGACAACGTCGACTGGCACCATCTACCGCACGAGCTTCTGGCGGCGTCAACCGCTCACGGGGCGCTCCGCGAGTCGTAGCGGTCGCTCGCTCAAAAAATCACCGGCTCAACAGCGGTCGGGTGTATAAAGGAGCGTCCGGAGGGATGTCATATGAGGGTTGAGGTGTTCATGCGTCGCAGTCGGAGCGTGCTTTTGTTGGCAATGGCCGTGCTTGTCGCAACGATCGGTTTGGATGCCCAGTCGCAGGAACGACAGATGATCGTCTCGGTCCTGGACGACGACCGCGCTCCAGTAGGCGACCTCGCGATCACCGACTTCGAAGTGCGTGAGGACGATGTGGTCCGTGAGGTGCTGAGGATCGGACCAGCCGGAGCCGACCGGCAGATCGCGTTGCTGGTCGACACGAGCGCCGCGGCGAACCGGGCACTCTCCGACTTCCGGAAGGGAATCACCGCGTTCATCGAAGGCATGCACGACGGGAACCAGATCTCGCTCATCACGTTCGGTGGGAGGCCGCGCATTCGCGTCGAGTCGACATCGAGCGCCGAGCGACTGCGAGATGGCGTGGGTGACGTCTTCGCGCAGCCCGGAGAGGCGGCGTACTTGCTCGATGCCATGGCCGAAGCCGCGGAGGGGTTCGCACGCCAGGGCGTCGCCCGACCGATCATCGTGGCGTTGACCACGGAAGGCCTCGACTACAGCAACGCTCAGGCACGGGAGGTCTTCGAGCACCTCGACGAAAGCGGGGCCGCCGCGTACACCTTGCTCCTGCGGGGTCGGCCTGGCGGATTCGGGGCTGGCGCCGCCATCTCTGACCGCCAGCTTCAAGATCAGGAGATGGAGCGCGATCTCGTGTTTGCGCGGGCAACGGGCAACAGCGGCGGGGATCATCGTGAGGTGTTGGTGAGCACAGCGATCGAAGGCGCGATGAACGATATCGTGACCGAGCTACGCAATCAGTATCTGGTGGTGTATTCACGTCCGGATGCTCTCATCCCCCCCGAGGAGATCACGGTGGACGTCACGCGGGCTGGCCTCACCGCGCGCGGCATTGCCCTTCGCACCGAATAGCTCCGCCACACGATGAGTCATCAACGATCCTTGTCGCCGGTCGTGCTCGCGACAGCCATCGCGATCCTGTCGCTTGCACCGATGGCGACGCGCGCCCAACCGGTCACCGAGGATCGTGTTGCCGCACCGCGGACCGCATGGGGCGACCCCGAGTTGCAGGGAATGTGGAGTAATTCGACCCTGACGCCGCTGCAACGCCCCCGAGGACAGGCAGAACGGGAGTTTCTTACCGAGGAGGAAGCAGCCAGGCTCGAGCAGAACGCGATCGACCGGCAGATTCGACTGGCCAATCGACCGGCGTTGCGAACAGAAGCCGGCGCAAGCGTCGACCAGGGGGTGGATGGTGCACCGGGCTCCTTCAACGATCACTGGTGGGAGCGCGGGACCACCGTGGTTCCGACGCGACGGACGTCGTTGATTGTCGACCCCGCAGACGGTCGGCTGCCTCCGCTCACACCGGAGATGCAAGCGCGGATGACGTCACCGGAGGCTCAGCGAATCGAAGATGTCCGTCGCGGACGTGTGCCAACCGACTCTTGGGAGCAGCTCGACCTGCGGGTGCGGTGCATCTGGTACCGCGGCATTCCTACGTTCCCCACCGGATACAACGACAACTACCAGTTTGTGCAGACGCCCGACTTCGTGGCGATCGTCCAAGAGCACATTCACGATGTACGGTTCATTCCGATCGACGATCGCCCACACCTGACGCCGGCCATCCGGCAGTATGCGGGCGACTCACGCGGGAGGTGGGAGGGTGACACACTCGTCGTCGAAACCACGAATTTCAACGACCGGGCCTTTATCCGGCGGTTCAACGGCGTTCTCAGCGAGGCGCTGCATGTTGTTGAGCGGTTTGCCCGCATCAGTCCAGACCGGCTCGACTACGAGTTCACGGTGAATGATCCGAACACCTGGATACAGCCGTGGACAGGCTCGCTCTCCTATCGGCGCATTTCGGGCCCGCTCTTCGAGTACGCGTGTCACGAGGGCAACTACGGTCTGACCAATATCCTCGCTGGATCGCGTGCCCGAGACGACGCGGACGCTGACAGCAACGCGACCGACAACCGGTAGCAGCAGACGACCGGCGCCTCACGAACCAGCGACATCCGCGACCTCGAGATCGAACGCGCCGCCTCGACGACTCCGTCGATCTTGAATCGCCAGAATGCCCGCCGCGAGCCTACCGGAGCCGAGAATCTGGACCCTCCGCCAGCCACTGGAGAAAGCGCCGCACATCTTCCGTAGAGTCGAGCCTGTAGTTGGCCAGCGTCGGCAGGTTCTCCGGTCCGACGCGGACGCCGAGCCCACTCGACCCGAGCTCCGGAAAGACGTCCTCGTCCGTCTCGTCATCCCCGACGTAGACCACCAGCTCCCGTCCGGAGTCGAGGCCCAACGCGCCGAGAATCCAGTGGACCGCCCGCCCCTTGTTCCACGCCACGTCGGGCTGTAGATCGAGAACCATCTTGCCTGGCTGAATCCGGAGACCGGCCGCGCCAGCCAGAACGTCCTTCACAACCCGTCGGACTTCTTCGACCTCGGCCGGATCGACGTTGCGGTAGTGGGTCGCCACCCCGAAGCGCTTCCGTTCGAGTACGACGCCGGCGACGGTTTGCAGACGGCGGGCCAGCTCGGCTCCTGCCCGTTCGAGCGCGGGTCGAGCTGCCTCGGCCGCCGGAAGAACCATGGCTTGATTCAACCCGGCGATATCGAAGCCATGGCTGCCTGCGTAGATTAATCCCGCGAGGCCGACTCGCGCCTCGACATCTCGTCGATCGCGACCGCTGATAACGGCAACCGGATATCGTTGCGCGAGCTGCTCAAGCGTGGAGCGCACGTCGGTCGCGAGGTGCGCTGCCATGGGATCGCTCACGATCGGCGTCAGCGTACCGTCGTAATCGAGACAGATGACGACCGATCGGCTGCCGTCGCCGATCGACAGCTCGTCGAGATGCTCTAGCAGGGGAGGGACCCGTTGCGGGACTCGGCTCGTCATCCCCCGCCGCCCCGTGAGTTACGGACCTTCAGACGCGGCGCGTTCGTCGGCGCGAGACCCCGCCAGCATGTTCGTCATGCCGTGGTTGCCTTCGTGGCACGCGAACTCGTGAACTGGTCCGTCAGTGCGGGCCATCGGCAGCGCGCCTGACCAGGGTGTCGTCCACGTTCCTGGATCGTTGACAGCGAACTGATAGTCGAGCGTGTCGGGTCCGGTGCGCGTGAAACGCTCGACCAGCGTCACCCGGTCACTGAGGTCGCCCCGTCCCATCGAGTGCTGGGGTAGGTTCCACCGCCGGATAAACGGCTCCCTGATATTGGTGGTCTCAACAACTAGTGTGTCCCCATCCCAATGGCCTCGAGAATCGCCCGCATATTGGCGAATCGTCGCCGGCACGTGGGGACGCCCGTCCAACGGGATATAGCGGACATCGTGGATATGTTCCTGGAGAATCACCACGAAGTCGGGCGTCTGAAAAAACTGGTAGTTGTTGTTGTAGCCGGTCGGCGAGATATGGCCAATCCCGCGGTACCACAAACATCGCTCGCTAAGCCCCATCTCCTCCGGCCCATCCGCGGGCACTCGTCCGTCTCGGACATCCGCAAGGCGATGGTATGCGGACGACGCGATCCGGACTTCGGCATCGGGCGTCAAAGGTGGCAGCCGGCCATTCGGCGGCTCTGAGATCAAGGACGTGCGCTTGGTCTGCACAACCGCCGTCCCCTGTTCTGTCCAGAAGCTGTTGTAGGCACCGACACCTCCGCCGGCTGGGAGGGGCTCGGTTCTGACCTCGCTCGGAGCGTTGGCCTGGCTGTGGCGTTCGGCGACCCGCTGTTCCATGGCGGCCACTTCCTCGTCGGTGAGGAACGCCCGGTCAGCGAGCGCTTCAGGTCGCTGGAGCGGCGTGATGGTGAAGTTGTTCCAGATCGCCTGCAGATCCGGATCGCCCCACGGGGTTCTCGGCACGCCTCCCCCGTCCGACTGCGACTGCGCGATGGCCGGCAGCACGCCTACGAGCATGACCGACACGATGGCTGCACACACACGGCGCACCCGGCTAGGTCGATAACTCATTTCACGCCCCCTTGCCTACGCCAATCATACGAACCCAGGCTGGAGGGTCAAGGGCTGATGTTAGATATCGGGACGTTGTCCATCACTCTCAGCAGGTCAGCGGCACCGCGGTCCCAGGAACAACGTTCGTCGACGTGTGCCCGACCCCGCTCGCCCATCGCCCGACCGCCGTCGTCCCGGCTCAACACCGTCTGGATCGCGTCTGCCAGCGCCTGGCGGTCGGCCGTGGTCAGAAGCCCGGTCTCGCCGTCAACGACGTTGTCGACGACACCACCTTCGGCAACCGCGACCACCGGAAGGCCGCAGTAGGCAGCCTCGATCACCGACAATCCGAAGGTTTCGGCCCGCCCGGCGTGCACATAGCAGCCTGCCCCCCGGTAGTGTGCCGCGAGCTGCGCCTCATCGACGAAGCCCGAGAATCGCACTCGCGCCGCCACCCCCAACGCCTCGGTTTGCGACTCGAGCTTGGCGCGTTCAGGCCCATCACCCACGATCTCGAGAGTCACGGGATGTCCACCCGGCGTCACGCCGGGCACTCTCGCGAATGCCGCGATGGCGAGATCGACGCGCTTTCGGGGGTGCAGGTAGTTGACGGTGATCAGTCGCGCCGGATCACGCTGGACGCTGGTATGTCGGTCGAGCGACTCGCGCGACAACCCATGAGCGATCGGAACGGCGGGTCTCCCGTAGATCGTCTCGAAATGGCGGGCCGGGTAGGAACCGGGAGCGGTCGTGATGGCCGGGAGACGATGAACGAGCCGGCGGTCGATGCGCGCGTACACCGCAAGTGCCACCGAGAGCGGCCACCGCGCGGCACCGGCTCGCGCGAGGACCTCGGCTCGATCCTGATAGAGCACTCGTGGAGGCTCGAAGCAGTGATAGACCTGTGGGATGCTCGACTGTCCGCCGCGTGCCAGACGGATCGCTGGCCCAAAGAGCACGCGGCCTACGGCGGAGGGGTCGAGCAACCGGTGGAGGGCGCCGACCCGTGCATAGTCGAAGACGGCGTTCACGTAGCGGTTTGCAAACCAGTCAAGCTTCGCGCCGCTTTCTGCCAGCTCGACGCCGTGATACAGCAGCGGCCGACAGGAATCGTCGAAGCGGTGACAGACAACTCTCGGCTTGTGGCCCTGTCGCGCAAACGCTCCGGCAAGTTCGAGGATGAGACGCTCGGCACCAGAAAGGAGCTTGAACCGCGGAAACACCAGATCGATCCGCCGGCTCACGGTCGAACCTCCTTAGCAGCGGGCTCCGACGAGCGAGTCGACGTCGGGGCCCGAGCCTAGAACCCGCGCTTTCGGCCCCGAATCCCGCGGCGGCTTCCCTTGGGTTTGGAAGGAGCGAACCGCGGGGCATCGTCGATGGGTCCCCCGAAGTCGCCCCGAGGCCGCGGCGCGCGTTCGCGCGCTTCGTTCACTTTGAGCGTTCGACCTTGGAGCTCGGTGCCGTCAAACTTGGCGATCGCTTCCTGGACGACCGAAGGGTCGCTGAACTCCACGAACGCGAACCCGCGCGGCTGGCCCGTCGCACGGTCGATTGGCAGGAACACCTCGTTGACGTCGCCGACCTGGGCGAAGAGCGTCTCGAGCTCCGTCTGGGTCGTACTGAAGTTGAGGTTACCGACAAAGACCTTTGCAGGAATGACATCCCCCTTTAGCTATTGAGTGCTCCCGCGTCAGCTTTCGTCGCGCGACGCACTCTGTCGAACTGCACTCGTCTCGCCAACGACGACGGACGCGTCGCCATCTCTACGCTGCTGGATCACCTAAAAGGCGGAGGGGCGAGGCTGACAAAGCCCGTCTGTCTCAGTGCGGGTGCTCTGCGGCGGCAAGATCTTGGCCCCCCGAGCGTAGCGGAGAGGCGTCGGGAAAGCAAAGGCAGCCGTCGCCGTTCGCTGCTACCATGAACCCATGGCTCTCGATGAACAGGCGTTCTTCACACAGAAACCGGAAACTCGAACGGGCCGGTATTCGTGCCCCAGGTGCCGTCGGACCGGCGACTACAGCATCCGGTGGGTGCGGTATTCGAAGAAGGACAAGCCGCCGCCACGGGCCGATCGGGGCGACCGGGCCAAGTTCGAGAAGTTGCGCGACTATCTGCTGCGAATGGACGACGCGGTTACGTGCTCGACGTGTGGGAAGAAATTTGAGATCCCGTCGCAGCACTCGTTGTTGTTTGCGGACCAGCTCCAAGGCCTGCCCGATGAAGCGGAGCTCGAGCTGGAGATCAGCGCCGCGTCAGGGGAACCGGAGGACGAGGAAGCTGCCGTTGAACGGAAGCCAGCCTTGCCTGCGCGGTTCACTCGGAAGTCAAGCGGCTGGAAATAGAGGGGCGCGATGACCCGCCTGGACACCCGCCCGCGTTGCACGTTTTTGGGCGGTGGCTACGCCGTTGGTGTCGCCCTGTCGCTGGCGCTCATCGCCCAGACGCAGGCGCAGCAGCCGACTGACCTTCCGGCTGACACCGACCCCGCCCTCGCCCTCGTCACGGTCAACGGCGAAGACATCACCGAGAGCGACCTCCGAGTTCATCAAGTGAACGCGCTGCGGCAGCGCGCCCGTCGCCCAACGACCGACGCCGAGTTTGCTCGTGTGATCGCCGACGTCACCCCGGGTGCGCTCGCTGAGGCGATCGATCAACTGCTCATGGTCCAGAAGGCTCGCGCCCTAGGCTATACGTTCACCGAGAACCTGTTTCAACAGTTTCTTTTGAACGCGAGAGGGGTCTTTCGTTTCCCGGAACAGACCGAAGACTTCAACAGCAACGACGAGGTCTTGCGAGCCATTCAGGAGTCAGAGGGCCTGACGGAGCGTGAGGTTCGCCGGATGATCGAGCGCCAGCTGCTCGCACAGAGGGCGATGGAGATTGAAGTCCTCCACCAGGTCAGCCTCACTGAAGCTGAAGCGCGCGAGTACTACGATGCCAACATCGAGGCCTATACAACTCCCGCGACCGCGGCGCTGCGGGAGATCCTCCTCGCCGTACCCCGTGGCGCGCGTGGCCCAGCCGACCAAGACGCAAAGGTCAAAGCGGAGGCACTCGTCGCGCGGCTTCGAAGCGGCGAGGACTTCGCCACCCTTGCGACCGAAGTATCAGATTCGCCGTCGAAGCAGAGCGGGGGGCGGGTCGGACCGTTCCTGGAGACCGAGTTCGCGGAGCCGATGCGAGCACTCATCGCGACGCTGGACGTCGGCCAGATCGCCGACCCCATCCGTACGCCGCTCGGGTATCAAATTGTCATGCTTGATTTTCTGGTTGACGCCTATGTCCGTCCGTTTGAAGAGCTCCGCGAGGAGATCACGAACAGCGTGTTTGGCGACCGTCGAACCGATGCGTACAACGCATTGCTGACGGCGTTACGAAACGACGCGGTCATCGAGTGGCATCACGACGATCTGCGCCAGGCCTACGAAGTCCATCGCGCGTCGAATCCCGAGGTCCACGCGCTCCCTATCCAGTAGTGCACAAGACCGAGATTCGGCCCGACGTGCTCGCCCGCATTATGACTCGTCGCGGCCAGCTCCATATCCACGACCACCTTGACACGACGCGCACCGCACTCGTCGTCATCGACATGCAGAGGGCGTTCGTGCACCCCGATTCGCCGACCGCCGTGCCGGTGGCGCGCGAGATCGTCCCGAACATCAATCGTCTTGCGGCGGCCGTTCGCGAGCGCAGAGGTATCGTGGCATGGGTCTACACCACGTTCACGCGCGAGACGCTCAACGACTGGTCGGTGCTCTTCAGAGGTGTGTACTCGGCCGAGTTCGGCGAGGCGGTTCTTGCAGGCCTGTGCGCGGACTCCGACGGTCACGCCCTGTGGCCAGATCTTGACGTTCGCGATGACGATTGGAAGGTAAGCAAGACCCGTTTCAGCGCGTTCTTGCCGGGTGCCAGCGAACTCGACTCTCGCCTGAGGCGGGCTCAGATCGATACGGTCATCTTGTGCGGAACGCTGACCAACGTGTGCTGCGACTCATCGGCGCGCGACGCGATGATGCGCAATTTCCATGTCGTCATGGTTAGCGATGCCAACGCGGCGCTTTCCGACGCCGATCACAACGCCAGCCTGACGGCGCTCGCGCAAGCGTTCACCGACGTCATGAACACCGACGTCGTGATCGAGCGACTCAGGGCTTGATCCGAAATCCGTCCGCGGTTTCCTCGCGGAACTGCTCGTGACACGACTGGCACGTGCCGCGCAACGCTTGCATGGCCGCGGCGGCGGACTGTGGATTCTTCGCGTCGGCCGCAGCGAGAATGGGTTCGAGCTTGCCGAGCGCTTCCCTCGCCAGTGCGGCAGCCGCGTCGGTACCGCGCGTGGTCCAGAACGCCTCAACCGCCTCGAATGTGACCTCAGCTTCGACACATCATCGGCCAGCTCTGGCCAGTAACGCGCGTCCACGTGCTGGTGAGCGTCATCGCTCGTCCGGCAGCGCAAAGACGAACAGGTTGTTCCCGGCGCTGGGACGTAGCGCGAGCGTGAGCCCGACGTTCCTCGTGCTGGCCGGGACAAAGCCCTCGGCTTCAGGGGACTGCGTAGACGGGGAATGAGGCCAGGCCAGACCGAACGTCAGGCAACAGCGCAAGGGCCAGCGCGTACACGAGGGGGTTCGTCGACACTGGCTCTCTTACGGTGAGTGCACTCCAGCTGCCGCCATGACCTCCCGGATCGCGGCTGCAGTTGCGGGGCTTGGAGACACACTTACGTTGGGGTTCCCAGCGACCGCATCCACGATATCGAGCGGAGTGCTCCCGTGGGAATTCGGCTGGTTCCACACATCGATCTCGGCGCCAGCCTCAGCCAAGAACGCCACCACCTTGGGGAGGTGCTTGTAGGCGGCACCGTGCATGACCGTTTCCCCATTGTCGTCCACCTCATTCAGGTCGCCACCTAGCTGCATCGCGACCTGCACGGCGTCGAGTACTTCCGACTCAGTGCCTGGATCCTCTCCCGGTGCCGAGGTACCAACTCCCGCCGCGACCATGATCGGCGTCGTGTTCTGCTCGTTCGGCAGCAGCGGATCGGCGCCGAGTTCAGCGAGCACGCGCATCAGGTCCGCATCGCCTGTCCGGGCCGCAAGCAAGAACGGAGTGCCACCGATGAAGTGCAGACGCGTGATGCCCGCCGGAGGCTTGGTCGTGACCCGGGCGTTCACATCGGCGCCAGCGGCGACGATCCTTCGCACGAACTCGAGACTGGTCATCGTGCCTGAGCCCTTCGGCGCCGGGTTGTTGCTTCCGGCGATGCCAGCCTTGCGCACCCATGACACCTGATGCAGGGCTGTCCATCCCCGGGACGCGTTGTTGACATCGGCGCCATGGTCAGCCAGTAGTGCCGCGAGCTCGTAGTGCGCGTTCGCTGCCGCCAGCAGAAACGCGTCCAATCCGGTGGCCGTGCGCCCGGAGGCTGCGTTCGTCGTGGTCTCCTGCTTCACCACCGGCAGCGCGCTCTCAACATCGGCGCCGGCTTCAAGGAGGATCCGTGCGACATCGATCTGCCCTTCTCTCGCGGCGAAGAGCAATGGGCTCCACCCATTTGTCGAGCGAAGCGTCAGGTCGGCACCATGCGAGAGCATCGGCGGGATGACGTCGGCGTGGCCCTCCGCGGCTGCCCACATGAGCGCCGTTTGCCCACGCCACGTCTCGACCACGTTGACGTCGGCGCCATCATCGAGGAGAAGCGTCACGACCTCGACCGAGCCGGTGCGGGCCGCCGTCATCAAGGCTGTCTCACCCTCTGTCCAGGTCGTGTTGGCTTCGGCCCCCGCGTTTAGGAGCAGCTCGACGATAGCCGCGTTTCCGTTGGTGCACGCAAGCGTGATCGGACGCAGGTCGTAGCGATCGGCGGCGTTGGCGTCGGCGCCGGCTTCGAGCAACAGCGCCACGACCGTCGAATCGTCAACGTGCACCGCCCAGTGCAGCGGCGTCGTCCCATCGGGATCGGCGTCCGTGACACTGGCGCCGCGCGAGAGGGCGGCCCGGACCCCGTCGGCGTTGGCGGCCTTGATGGCCGCCATCAGATCCGCGTCTACTGCGCCGGCCTGAGCATCACCGGCGCTGGCGACGGAGATGGCGATCGAGGCAACGATAATGAGGAGGCGGCGCATCAGAACCCTCGTTGAGGCGGTACGACGATAACAGACTCGATCATCCTACTGCAATTCATTGCAACTACTAGTACTTAGCGCTCCCGTGGCGGCCTACGGCTCGAGCCGCTCGAGAGCCGTCACAAAATCGCTCCATGGAACCGGATTTCCATGCACCGGCGCGAGCGTACCCACGTCCAGATTCATGCGCTGTACTTGGGTCTGCAAGGCGCGCATCGCCGGTAGCTGCGCCGCTCGGGGCGGCTCATGGGTATCAAACAGGTCCGCCTGAAACGCGATCCGTTCGGCCGGCAAGTAGGCCATGAGCATTCCTGTCACGTGCTGCAGTGGCTGAACGTAGTAGACGTGCAGCAGTCGGGAGTCATCGGTGATGACGTATCGCTCCTGGATCGCCTCATAGTTGTAGCCCTCGGCCAGCTCGGTCGGCGGCCATTTCGAAACAATGTCCGGTTCGACGGTCCTCGGCTCGTAGCTCAACACATCGTGATTCAGGAAGTCGAGGTTGAGATGGTGGGTCACGATGGTTGACCCTATATGGAGGTATGTGCGCAAGCCTCCGATGTGATCGAAATGAGGGTGGGAACTGATCAGCCAGCGAATCGGCTTATCCGGCGCCAGCTTCACCACTTCCTCGATAACCGCCAGGCTGCGCTCCTCGTCACCCGGAGCCTCGAACACGGCCACGAAGTCGTCGAACTCGATCATGTAGCTATTGGCGGGCCCACCGCCCAGTCGGTACACACCCTCAGCCATGCGTTCGACCGTCACCTGCGTGGACCAGTCCGCCTCCGCCACCGCCGGAGGAACCGGAACTGGGTCCCCGCAAAGGTTGGGTTGTACATCAGGAAACGTTCCGCCGTAGGCGTTGTGGCCGGTACTCCTGCGGTAGAACTGCCAGTTGTCGTCCCATCCCTGGTGCGAGTGCCAGTTGGTTGGCCATTTCACGCCGCCGAACGAAACGTGATTGGTCGACTCGTGTTCGATATTGAAATCACCCAACGCGGGAATGTTGACCGTCGTCTTGATCCGCTGTATCCGATTCTGCGGGTTGATTGTGGCATCCACGCGATACTTGCCCAGCATCGTGATCGCAACCACATGCATCTTCACAGGCGCCACCACGTTGCCGTCTCGGCCCTTCTCGATTTGCTCCCAGCGCCAGAACGCCACGGGGTTGGCGCCCGGCAAGCGGGCCGCCTTGAGGAACCCATGCGGGTTTAACCACAGGTCCAGCTGGTACACCTCGGCAATCTCAGGCGGAATGGCCACCGGTGGCCCGTCGCCATCCATGTGCCAGGCGTGCTGGCCATTGACGATATGCGTCTGACGGATCGCCGTTTGGGTTGGCGTTCCTCCCTGCCACCCGAGCCCGTACTTCCATGACGCCGGATTCAGACCGGGCTGGCGATCGAACGTCTCTACGCTCGTGCCTGCTTCCCAGTTGATCGTGCGTGTGTAGTTTGCCATCGTGTCGATACGCGGCCAGTCGATGTTGACGGCATTTTCAAACGTCTGACCGACGGCCGCGCTGGAGCCGGTACCGGCGTACGCGATACAGGTTAGATCGGCCTCGCCGATTTCTTCGGCAACGGCGGCCAGCAGCGGCGCGGGATCGACAAAGCCCGGGCGAGACTCCTGGGCCGGTGTTTGCCCTCCAGCGACCGCGAGCAGTACGACTGTGCCGAGCACACGCTTCACCATCGTTCCTCCTGTCCCACTCGAGATCGGGATCTACGAATTCGGAAGGCATCGTACCACGAGTTCCCCGAGCAGGAGCGGGACTGGTGGGCGCTGGGACTAGAAGCGCGGGTTGACCACGTTGTTGAAGATCGACCCAAACGTGTAGCTCAGACCAAAGCTGACGCTGTAGCGGGAGTCAGTCGCGAGGTCCTGTAGCTGGAGCAGGATTTCCTCGTCGCTCAAACCAGCCTGCGGCAGATACAGCTGGTTGCGAACCAGCTCGGTACTCGCGGAGACGAAGAAATCGAGCCCGCGAACGACACGGAACGACAATTCACCCTCCACGGACAGGCTGTACCTGCTGGGGTCATTCAACAACGCGTCGTACTCGAGCTGAATGGAGCTGTCACCCCACGGCTGGTTGACGCCGAGCGTCGAAGTGACAGTGTGTACCGGCACGGTCTCCTCAACCTTGTCGAAGATCGTGAGCTCGCTGTAGTTGAACGACGCGACGCCAGCTTCGTACGCGAACGTCAGAATGCGACGAGACGACTCGGAGTACGGAAACACGTTGAACTCGACTCCTGGCCGCGCCTATCGACGGCCTGTCTCAGCCGACGAGCTCGCTCGGCTCGAGAACTTCTGGCGGGACAATCGCGCGGCCGGCCCGGCCGACGAAGCGGTGGCGCTTACCATCGCAGGCATCCTGCAGGCCCCGTCGTTTCACTTCCGGATGGACCCTGACAACCTGGCAGCCGAGCGCGGGACGGCCTCGCTTCGTCAATGGGAGCTAGCCTCGCGCCTCTCTTACTTCCTCTGGGACTCGATGCCCGACGCGGAACTGTTCGCGGCGGCCGAAGCAGGACGACTGGCAACGAAAGCAGCCGTCGAGCGGCAGGCGCGCCGCATGCTCGACAAACCAGAGGCCCGGGGCGCGGTCGTCAACTTCCATCATCAGTGGCTCGGCACCGACCAGGTTCTGCTCGTCGCGCCCGCTCGTCGCGCGTTCGGCCCGCTGTTCGATCTCACAACTCAGCTGAAGACCGTCGACAAGGATGCGGTTGAGGACCTCGAGTGGCCTGCGGTCATGGGCCCTGTACGCCATTCGATGAAATTCGAAACCGAATTGTTCATCGAACAGACCATCTTTGATGGGGCGGGCACGCTTGAGGCGCTCATGACCGACCACCACGGATACATGTCTGACGCCACGGCGCCCATCTATGGAGCCAATGCTCGACGAATCCCCGACCGGCCGACGGCCGCCTGGTCCGCACGCTCGAGGCGGTTCCCGACGCTAACGGCGGATCGGTCATGGACCACACCTTGATCGTGTGGGGCTCGGAGCTCGGCGACGGCTGGCACGGATATCGCCACTACTGCCCCGTGCTCATCGGTGGCTCGTGGGCCTTCGCGACCGGACGCTACATGCACTGGCCTCACCAGACCCCAGCAGAGATACGGGTCCCGCATCAGGTCGAGCCGGGGGAAATCACGAGGTTCTCGGGCATCCCCCATCAGCGGTTGCTGGTCAGCGTAGCCCGCGCGATGGGTCTCGACGTCGATCACATCGGGCTGAAATACGTTCGCGGGCAGCGTGGCGACTTCATCGATTTGAACGGCCCGCTCGACGGGCTCACCGCGTAGCACGCGCGCATCGGCGCTACCCGGCTTCCGTCCGGACGTCGATCACGGCCTGCTGGTCATCGTCGATGCGCACGTGCAGGACCATCGGCTGACAGCAGACCTGGCAGTCCTCGACGTATTCCTGACGCCGCACGGACCAGTCCACGGCGACCTCGAGTTGTTCACCGCAGTACGGACAAGAAATAGTTTGGGTATCCATCTACTCGCGTTCGCTGCGAAGTCGATAGAGTTGGCTCCCATCTTCGTCAACGGCTACCAACTGTAGATCTCGAGACGCCTCGACGCGCCTGACGAAACGCGTCGCTCGATTTCCGCGAAACCGCTCCGGGTGCACCACGACATGCGTCACGTCCAGACCCCGCAGAAAGCCAATGGTTCGTGGGCTCGGAAACCCCTGCAAGCGATCGGCGGTCTCGCCATACGACGCAGGCGCGAAACCGCTGTAGCCGTTAAGCAGTGGTCGCCAGTGAACCGTCGAGGCGAGTACGTAGGCGGCATTGCGGTCGAATTCGGCGCGTGGGGGAAATGGGAACTCGACAACGGCGCCAACTTCTGGATCTCGGGCGATGACGCTGTAGATAGGCGAGAGGCCGGAAAAGCGCGAGTAGTCCACCGGTACGCGTATCGCCTCGACGTTGGCCCCGACAAAACACGCAATAGCCACGGCCGTCATCCACGGTCGCCCTCCCCACCGCGATCGCAGCGCCGCCAGACCAAGTCCTGCCAAACCGGCCACTCCCAGCAGGAACAGGAACCCGAACCGACTGGCGGCACGTAGCGATTGGGCAGGCGGAAAGACCCAGCACAGCCATTCGTAGAACGGTGTCGCCGTGCCGAACGAGAGGACACATCCAGTCAGTGCAACGCTGGCGAGCATCCAGGTTGCCCCGCGCGTGCGGCGCATCACCAGCCCAATGGCGGCGAGGCCCATCGCGACGAGACCAGGAAACAGCGCGTCATCGCCCGACGCATAGAACTGATGACTCCACAGCGAGTAGTGCAGACGCCCCCCGGTGGACAGATACTGATCGAGCGTCGCCCCAGACATCGAGATCTCGCCGAAGGTGCGTCGAATCGGAGCGCCTTGATTCGCAACAGCGTACGGCCAGAGCAAGACCGCCACGACCAGGGCGCAACCGATGCCGGCCGCGACAAGCCGGGTCGCCAGCGTCACGCCTCGCCGATGCCACCATCGGTCGGGTCTCACGACGAGAGCCGACGCCAGCATCACTACGACGTACACCGCCAGGTACCCCGACGTCAGTGCGGAACAGGCCACGAAGAGGCCAAGCCACCACGCATCGCGGTTTCGGGCGCGAGTGAGGAGTCGATCCAGCGCCCATAGGGCCAACGGGAGCCACTCCATGTGGAAGGCTTGCACTTGTGGGAAGCGCGTCAAAGTGTGCGCGTTGAAGGCAAACAAGCAGCCGGCCAGGACCGCGGCCACCCGATCGCCAGTAAAACGCAAAATCAGCAGATACATGCCGAGGGCCATCGCGATGAGCCCTGCCACCACGAGGACGTTATGGACGACAACGGGAGAGGCGCCGAGCCAGTGCAGCGGAGCCCCCATGAGCGCGGGAACAAGCAAAGGCTCCGAATACGCGAGGGTGTGTCGCTCGGGATGGAAGATGTTGGCATCGAACAGGTGCAGAGGATCGGTCGGGAGTCGGTGAGCCACCCACGCAATGGCCCACGCGTTAAGCTGGGCGTCGGCCGCATCCATGCGCGCGAGGTGGGCGATGTCGGTCGCGAGCGGCCACGTGTGAATGATTGTGATCACGATAAAGATCGTGACGATCCCGCAAACATGGACCGTCCGACGCATCAGCCGCTGCTTTCGAGAGCGTCGCCACCCGCCCTCTCGGGGTGCCCGCCAACGACGAGCAGCGAGCTTCCGAACGGCACACGGGCCCAGGTCAGCGCGCGCTGTTCGAGTCGGCAGAGCGCCGCCAGACTGCTGTTGATCAAGGCTGGCGGAACGCTGGCTGGCGTTGGATCTCTCGGCACGAGCGCTTCAGACGCGCGCACGATCAGCTTCGCAAGAAACATCCAATGGAACGCGTACCGCGCATCGTCGATTCTCAGGCCCGAGCCCTCAGCGAGGCGCGAGAAACTCCTCCGAGTGTATCGGGTAACGTGACGATTGATGTCATCATGTCGCGTCCACAGCACGTTGAAAGCCGGTACCGTCACGATCAGTCGACCATCCGACTCGAGCAACGTCAGCGCACGTTCCAGCGCCGCTTTCGGATCAGTCAGATGTTCTAGGACATCTAGCATGAGGATGAGGCCATACCGCTTGTTCGGAGCGAAACTCGCGTCGAAGGGACCGATATGAATCCGGTCCCGATGGGGTGAGCGTGGGTCGATCATGTCGCCAACAACTTCCACGCCTTCCACGTGCCCGAGTTTCGACAGCGTGTCAAAGAACAAGCCGTCTCCGCATCCGACATCGAGAATGCGTCCCAAGGGGCGGGCACGCTGCTGGCGCGTGAGCTCGTCGACGAGCAACCCTTTCCTCGAGCGCCACCACCAATGGCGCTCGTACAAGTATCGATAGACTTGGGCGTACGATTCGTCCACGTCTAGGTCGATTTCGCTAGTGCCACATCGTCCGAGTGGCCGACGACCGTTCCAACCACGTAGAGCGGCCGCGCTTTCGTCTGCTCATAGATTCTGCCGATGTACTCGCCTATGACCCCGAGGAAGAACAGGTTGACGCCTGAGACAAACACGAAGATGAGCAACTGCGCGGTGAACCCCTGCGGCGACCGATTCAGGACGACAGCCGCGTAGATGGCATACAGGCCGAATCCGCAGGAAAGAAGAACCGTGAGGCCCCCGACCAACGCGGCAAGCCGTAGGGGTAACAAGGTAAACGAGAACACGCCGTCCAAGGCCAACCCGACCAACTTCGTGAGCCGGTACTTCGTACGGCCCGCGGTGCGGGCCGACCGTTCGACTGGTATCCCAAGTTGATCGAACCCCACCCACACGCGAAGCCCCCGGAGATACCGATGGTACTCGGAGGATCGTCGGATTTCGTCGACCACCCGTCGCGTCATGAGGCAGAAGTCGCCCGCATCGACCGGCAGACGAGGCCGAGACATCGCACCCAGGACTCGATAGAAGACGAAGTAGCAGAAGCGCAGCCACCACCCTTCCTTCCGGCCGACTCGCTGTGCATACACCACGTCGTATCCACGCGAATGGGCCTCGAGAAACTCGGGGACTACCTCCGGGGGATCTTGGAGATCGCCATCCATGAGCACGACGACATCTCCGTCAACGTGATCGAGTGCCGCCGCCAACGCGGCCTGATGACCGAAGTTCCTCGAAAGAAGGACCGCGACGATCCGCGGATCCCGTTCGGCCGCTTCTTTGAGCAGGGTGCGCGTTCGGTCGGTGCTCCCATCGTCGACGAACAGGATCTGGTGGCGACCGCCCGGAATCCGGTCGAGCGTCGCACCAATCCGACGCACGAGCTCCAGGATGTTCTCTTCTTCGTTGAAGACTGGGACCGCAACCGACACACGTGGCGGAGCATTCATTGCGTTTTCGGACGCCCCTTGAAGTACACCATGTGCCAAAGAGGCACGCCCGGGAACCCTAGTGCATACGGCGAAAAAACCACCGGCTCAAAGTACTGACACAACAACTCCCGCCACTGGTTCAGCGACCGAGGGAAATCTCCCCGGTCGCTTTTCGCAAGGACGTACGCGACACTCCATGACTTGGGCAAGACAAGATCGAGCACATGAAGGTGTCCGTCGCTCGCCAGAAGCGCCCGTAAGTTCCGCAACGTGGCCCGAACGCTCCGGTCGTCGAGATGGTGGAGCAGGCTGTTGGATAGGATGCAGTCGAACGTCACGTCCCGGACAAACGGCCGACTGACGTCAGCGACAAAGAACGTACGCCGATGCCGTCGACGGGCACTTCGGATATACCTCTCGCTCACGTCCACCCCGACATAGTCCATCCGACCGAAGTGAGCGGTATTCGTACCGGGTCCGCACCCGACGTCGAGTACCCGGCAAGCGCGGCGGGCATCTGGGTCGGCGAGAATCGGAGCGATCTTGTGGACCGCAAAGGGTGCCTGAAACAGGCTGTAACCTGGGCTCGCTTCCAGAAGGCGCGCTTTGAACGCGGACGTCAGGCTTGGCACCGTGCCTCGGAGCAGCTACGGTCCGCCTGCACAGGGCACCATGCCGCGCTGTTCATCAGCCAAGTTGTACGGCGACCACGCGAAGCTCCTGCCACCGACCGCGCTCCTCGTAGTGCAGTATGCGACCATGATGATACTCGACGTGGTTCTGCAGCAGCGTCAGGAAATCCTCGTTCGCGACGATCCGGATCGCCGGATTCGTACCGAGCGCATCGATGAACCGCGTCTCCCCGATTCGCTCCAGTGCGTCACCGACGAGTGGCGAACGGGCGAACGTACCAGACGGCAGAAGTCGAACACGAGCCTCGTGTCGCCGCCACGGCGAGACTCCCTCCACGTATCGCCAATCGATGAGGAGGTAGAGCGCCTCCGGCTCGGCGAGCAACGCGCGCTCGATTTGAGCGGCTTCCTTTCGCCCCGCCACGTTTTGTCCAGCCAGATCGACGGCGAGCCCGACGCCAAAGCAGACGAGCACGAAGGAAAGCACCGAAGCGGCCCGCACCTGTCCGCAGGGGATCATGCGGGAGCCAGACCCCACAAGAACCGGCAGGATCGTCACCAAGAGCGTATACACGATCGCCAAGCCGACACGTTCAGGCAGACGCGCGAATACGAGCAAGGCGACGATCGTCAGGACGGCCGGCGCGGCGATCAACGCCAGCTCCTGTATCCGTTGCCTCCGCGTGGGGATGCCGACGGCAAGAAGCCCGACAAGGGCAAGGGTTCCGAGACTCCATGCGTGCCCGATTCCGACGAAGGCCTGCCGCGCTTGATCCCAACCCATTCGAAGTGCGCTCATCATCGACCGAGGCTGGAGCAATCGGTCGTCCAACACCGAGAGATCTCTCACCTCGAACACGGTCGGGTTCTCGTGAAACCACCCCACGAAGAGCGTCCAGTCGGTCTTGGTCCAACCCACTTCGGAGAGCGCAGCCGCGAGCTTATCGCTGTAATCACGCCCCGTCAGATCACCCAGCAGCGACTGCACCAGCGGTATCCACTGCTGATGTTCGTGCCAGCCTGCATTCACGCGGTAGACCACGGTGTTGATGAGCAGCAGCAGCGCACACCCGCCCACAGCGGCGAACACCCATTGACGCTGGCGTGTGGCGAAGACCGCGCGGACGAGCGGTACCACAAACACGATAACCGTCAGGAAGACGACTTCGTTGCGTCCCATTGCGCCGACAAAGATCATCGCGAGGCCGACCACGCGGGTCGCCACAGGCTCATTCCGCAACAGCAGCAGACCGAAGCCGACCGCCAACAGCGCTGCCGCAGCGTGGGTAAACTGAAGTTGCAGGATGAAGTAGCCCTCGAACAGGAACAACAAGGGAACACCGACGAGTATTGCCGTTCTGACCGGTGTGACGCGTAGGAGCAGGTACAGCAGACCGGTCGCGGCCACAAAATGCGAGAGCACCAAGTGGAGGGTGTACCAGGGCAGGCTTGGAAACGCGACGACGAGGCCCCACAGCACCCCGGTCAACACGATGTTGTGTAGGACGAGAAAGGGACTCGGATCCCCGCCCATGAGTCCCCTGAGCACGAGAACGTGGGTCGGGTCGTCGTTGGTATGGAAGCCGAGGGGCAGCGTCAGCAAGTAGATCGCGAAGAAGATCGCGCAGCCAGCGAGGGCTAGTCGCAATGCGTCTACCGGCGACGGCACATCCGAAAGCGAGACGGACAGGTGCTTCAAGACCGCCCGCCATTATATGGCGAGCAGCGCGTCCCTACGTTACCTACGAGGGGTGCACGAAGCTGTCGAGCGCGGCAGTCTCCGACTCGAAGATGTCGAACACGGTATCGAGCCTCACGGTTGTGAACAGCGCCGCAGTACGGCCCGTGACACCGGTGAGCTTGAGCGCGCCGCCTTGGTTCCGCGCCTTGAGGAAGGCGGAAATAAGCTCGCCCACGCACGTACTGTCCATATACGAGACGTCGCCCAGGCCCAGTACCAAGTCGCGTCGTCCACTTGCCAGTAACTCATCGACACGGTCCAGGATGACCCGGTTACCATCGTTCGCGGTCAGCCGTCCGTGAGCATCGAGTACGGTCACACCACCGACTTCGCGTTCAGTTATTTGCATCGCGCCCAGCGGGTTAACCGGAACCTACGGCAAGCGGGACACTTTGGCAAGTCATACGGGTCTCCAAAGTGCGCGGGGTGGGCGTGAGAAACATAATGACCCCGTGGACGTGACATCGCGATACCATGGCACCAGGGTGTCCAGGCCGGCCAGAGCGGACGATGGGGCACGACGAGCACTACCTCAAGCCGGGATTTCCGTTTTGCCTGCCCCGGATGGCTTCGTTATACATCCGAGAGCCGCCGAGCGCACGAAATTTTGTTCGTCGCACCATCGTCCAGCTCCAGAGGCCGTCACCTCAGCCCGCGCTGACGTGCGACCGACTGGAGCCCCTGCTTTCAGGGCATTTCTCAGACACCGCTCCACACTTGTGCTCTTTCTTCTCCATGCGGGACTTCATTGCACTCGTCGCGCGTTAGCCTGCCGGCACGGGTAGCGCCCAAATCCTTCGCAGCATGTCGCCGAACAGCCGCCCGGTCAGATGCCCTTCTGCCAGCAGGAGCCAGTAGTACCGCGCATGCCTCACCAGCCGGCCCCCGGTTTTCACCAGCCGCTGCTGGAGACTGGTGAGCGACCAGCGCTTGATCCGCGGCGGCAGGACCAGTCTGCGCCACAAGTTGCCCAGGTTGTAGGCCAGGACGCTCAGGTGCAGGCGCACTTCGTTCGCCCGGAACCGATGGCACGACAGCCGCGTCCAGTGCGTCGCCTGCTTGCCTTCTTTGATCCATTGCTCCGCCGTACCGCGCTTGTTGTAGAACCGGACGACCGAGCGACTCGGGAGGGTCATGTTGGTCACGATGAAGCCGACGCGAGGGAACAGCTCACCCCGGTGGTGCTCCACCTTGGCGACCATCCGTCTGGGCGTAGTCCAGCTCTTCGCCTGATAGCGGAAACTCTTGTAGCGCACCAAGGGCTTGCAGCTCGGCCGTCCCGGCGGGCGAAACAGAATCTTCTCGATCTTCAGCTCCAGGCTCTTGTTCGCCGGCATTCGGATGGCATAGTCCACGCCGCGCTGCTCGAGCGCGTCGTAGATCTCGGGCTTCGCGAACGCGGCGTCTGCGCGGAACGCCACGCGCTTGCCTGCCGCCTGCTGGCGGTCAATTTCCGGCACGAGCAGGTCGTCCCAGTCGTCGGCGCTATGCACGTTGCCCGGCCTCAGCGCTGCGACGAGGCAGTCGCCGTGCTCACTGAACAGAAACAGCGGGTGGTAGCAGACGGATTCAAAGTGCCCGTTATACGCGCTCCCTTCCTGCGCCCCATGCACCGGGCTCTCGCTCGAATCCATGTCGAGCACGATCCGGTCGCCGCGCGTCGCCATCTCGGCCTGTGCGAGCACCTCCCGGTTCACGGCCATCAGCCCGACGAGATTCCCCTCTCGCGTCAGCAGCTCGGTCTCGAACCAATGCAACGTCGATGTCAGCGCCGCACCCCGGTCCCAGCGCTTCGGCGACCCAATCAGACGAAACGTCGGGTCCGCCGACACGCGCACAGCGTCGTTGAGGTCTTCGTAGCCCGCGAGCCGGCTGTAGACCGACTGCCGCAGGAGATCCGCCAGGCTGAACTGCGTGTTCAACCCCTGTCGGGAGTCGCTCAGGTGCTCGGAGATGAGTGTCTCCAGCCCCAGGCGTTCATCCAACTCGCGCACCAGAATGAGGCCAGCGTCAGAGGTGACGCGTGATCCCTGGAACGCGACCTTCAAAAAGCCATTGAACGTGAACTGAAACGCCTCGTGCTGTAATTCACCCACCGGGTGTCACCCTCCGTGGTGGGTTCCTTGCGTCGGAACCCCGGAAATCACGGCGCGCCGACTTGTCTTGGCCGTAAGGTACCACAGCCAAATCGGAAATCCGGGTCAAGACCGAGCTCTACGATCTCGTGCGAAAGGACCCGGCGGTCTTCGAGTTCCTCAAGGCGTTTCTTGGCCAGTATCCCGATCTCATCGAGGAACTGGAGCAGGGGTGCGCGGCAGGCGACCTGACGGTCGTCGGGCGAGTCGCCCACACGATCGGCGGATCGCTGCGATTGTTCGAAGGTGCCCACGTCGTGGGCCTAGCGCACCAGGTCGAGGAAGCCTGCCGTTTTGGCGGTGCTGATCACGTGCCGGGGTCCTGGCGCGCACTGCACGAAGAGCTTGGTCAGGTCTTGCCGGAGCTCAACCGCTTCCTGAGCCACGATGCCAAGGGGACATGAATGCCACACATCCTGGTGGTAGACGACGCAGCGTCTGATCGCGAGCTGGCGGAACACCTCCTGGGACAGCATGAGAAATGGAGCGTTGAATTCGCCGAGAACGGAGCAATCGCGCTCGCCAAGATGCAGGCTCAGGCTCCGGACGTCGTGGTGACCGACCTCACCATGCCTGAGCTCGACGGCCTCTCGCTTCTAGCGCGCACTCGGACCGAGTTTCCGCTCGTACCCGTGATCGTGATGACCGCGAAAGGCAGCGAGGAAATCGCGATGCAGGCGCTCGAACAGGGAGCCGCCAGCTACGTGCCAAAGAGAACGTTGGCACGTGATCTCGTCGATGCCGTGGACCGCATCCTCGAAGCCGCGAAGGAACACAAAGACTACAAACGTCTGCTCGGGAGACTCCGTGCGGCATCGTTCGAATTGGAAAACGACCTGACTCTCATTTCGTCCCTCGTGAACTACCTCGGCCGCACACTCCGCGATTCAGACATGTTCGACGACGCCGACTGCCATCGCATTTCGACGGCCATCGACGAGGCGCTCACCAACGCCTACTATCATGGCAATTTGGAAGTGCGGTCCGAAGTGCGCTCCAGTGATCCTCGCGCCTATCGCGCTTTGGCAGAGGCACGCTGTGTAGTGCTGCCGTATCGAGACCGCCGAATTCGCGTTCAGGCGAGTTCGAGCCGAAGCGAAGCCCGCTTTGTGATCGGAGACGATGGAAAGGGGTTCGATCCGACTGGGCTGCCAGACCCGACACATACCAACAATACCGACCGACCCAGTGGCCGCGGCGTCTTTCTCATGAAGACATTCATGGATGACGTGAGCTACAACGACCTTGGGAATGAGGTCACGCTGGTCAGGCGACGCAGCGTTGAGCGCCAACCCCTCCAAGCCACCACAACGTAACCGTCACAGGCCCGGAAAGCCATGGCGGCAGCTACGCGACCGAGCGCCCAGATGTCGCGCTACTGCAGCCCAGCGATCAGGGCAGACAGCATCCGGGAGTATTGCTTGTCGGCGCTCAACGTCGCCCGCTCGTAGTCTGCGTTCGACAACGTCCCGCCGCTACCCTTTCCGTCCACAAGCAGCACCTTCGACCCGTCATCAAACAAATCGACGCCGAAACTGCTCGAGGAGGGTCCATCGACGGCGATGCCGTCGGCCCCGGAATCGGTAACGAGGACCTTCGTTCCCGCGACGGATGCGCTATTCAGGTCGAGATACACCTCTCGATACTGCTGGCTGTCGATCTTTTTCTGGAGAATCACCGGAACCTCGTACTCAGCAGATACAACGAGAAGCTGCCCAGGAAAGGCCAGCACAGCGACGAAACGAGTCTCATCAGCCGCATCTTTGCCGGCAAACGACTCGAGCTGGCGGTTGCCCAGTAGGTCAGCGAGTTGCGAGGCTAACGGCGCTGATTCCTGGGCTTCAGCAGGCGTCGCGTGGCATGCGATGGCGACCGCGCCGACACCCACCCAGAGCGTGACTATGTGCCGCGACATGGCGTCCCCCTTTCATTTCGAACAGCGAACAAAATGGCTCCACGACGTCATCCAGCTGCCTCCTCCAAGGCCTCAAACTCAGCAACTGGTCCATGGATCGGCACGATTCGATCGACCCGCCACTCGAGATCGCCGATCGCCTCGAGCAAGTTGGATGCAAACGGCGCCTCCGGGGCATCCGGACTGAAGGCATCCGCCACGATCAGCACACGCTCGCGCGGCAGGTGGGCCATGAGCATGGCACGGGCGTGAGCGTCCCGAGCGATTCGCCCAACGAGCATCGTGCGACGACCGTTGCTCAACTCGTATACCTCATGCCCCTCGACCAGCTCCAAACTGAGCTCCTGCGGATTGAGCGTGAGCGCATCCGGACGTAGCGTGTGCGGTCGTTGCACAAGATCGCGGTAGAACGCCTCGTTGCTTTCGTGCGCAATCACCGTGAGCCCCTCGGACACCGCGGCTCGGATGCCGCCCGAATGGTCAAAATGATGATGGGTATTGACCACATACCGCAGAGGTTTATCCGGCTGGATCTCCCGGGCCCGCGCGATCACGGCGAGCGTCCGCTCCTCATTCAGTGGCGCCTCGACCAACGTCAGGAAATCATCGAATTCGACGAGCACGCTGTGATGCGACTGCCCGGCGAGGTGCCACACCCCAACGGCGACCTCATCCACCTGGACGTCGGCTTGAAATGTCGGGACCTCGGCGGATCGTGCAGGTTCAGGTGCACCGACGTCTGGCAACTCCTGATCGACGAGCGTCGTCACACGAAGGTGCCTCGTCGTGACGCCATCGACGGTCGTGGTGATCTCCCGCGGCATGCTGAGTCGAGCCTGGAAGCCTCCGAGCCCACCGGTCTCCCAGTAGTCTTCGAAACTTGTCGCGAGTGTCACGTCACCGAGGTTGGTGTCGTACGCCACTGATTCGATTCGCGTTGGGTACTTCGTTTCCGGATCGACATACATGGTGTACGTTTCGCCCGTGGCGGTCGTGATGTCGATGGCGTCTTCTCCGGCAGCCTGGCGCAGGTTCGTAAGCGTGGATCCTTCAGTCATCGCCATCTTGAGCAGCGTCGCTGGGTGATGGCAGTACTCGGCCGTCCGGTCGTTCATGACCTCGGCGGCGAGCCGACTCACAGTCCCGTCCTGCGAGACGCTGTAGGCCACGTCGCCATCGACACCCGAGATCTCCTCATGCCGGACTATGGGGTTCTCGGTCAGAAACGTCGACGAACGCCTCTGTATCACACGCGCACGGGTATTCGCCATGTCCATCTCCCGACGATATTGGTCGACTTCCCAGTAGGGCAGGTCGACCCCCGGGGCCGTGTTCTGGCCAAGGCTGTATTCGGTGCCCTTCCCCTCCAAGATAAGTGTCTCGGTTTCGAAGACCTTGTCGGCACCGCCGAGAGCCTCACCAGCGTCGTGGATGAGCTGCGCCTCGGGAGTGCGTTGGGTGCACCCACTCAGCGCCATGGACGCGACGACGACAGCGGTCAAGCACTTGGTCGGCATGATTGGTCCTTTCGCGGCGACGGATCGCCTTTGGTGACATCGGAACCGAACGGAGTACAAACAGGAAGGGAAGAATCGACGGTGCAGACAGATAGCTTGGCCGCTCGGAAGGTGGCCTCCGAAACGCGATGCGGCGAAGAGGCGTGCTCTGCAACGACCCCTCAGTGCCGTTTCGGGGCGGACGCGCGGGATGCGGAGCCCCAATTAGCCCAATCCCCACGTACGCGCTCGCCGTACGTCACTACGCTACGCCTATCTGTCAAAACCCGCAAGCGGATTGCGGTGGCGAATCCTGGGGTGGGTGGACGGGTCGGAACCCCCCATGAGACGGGGTCCGATTCGCTATTGCGCGGTTCCCGGCAGGTGTGTAGAGTGAGTCCTTGTAGCACGCAGGTGGCGTGTGAAGTGCCATCCAGAACGCATACGCGGGGTGGGGATGGCGAGGATTCCAATGCGCGTGTTTCTGTCCTGGTTCCTGCTTCTGTCCATCGTCGTCCTGAGCACAGCGCCGGCGGCCCAGAACCGGCTCCGGGAAACGCAGGTCTCGACGCCCACGATCGTCCGCACGGAGTACGACATGCGGGAGGTGGCGGCGGCGCCCTCACTCTCAGCGGACGAAGCGCGAGGCAGGCAATTGTTCGTGCAGCGGTGCGCGCTTTGCCACGATCCGCTAGGGCAACCGTCGTACCCCAATACGCCCGGTCCGTGGGTGGATGCAGAAACCGTCAGGTCCCTTGGCGAAGAAAGCGTTCAAGACCAAATCATGCTGGGCTCCGCCAGAATGCCCGGGTGGCAGTACACGCTGGAGCCGATGCAGGTTGACCAGGTCATCGCCTACTTGAAGACCGTGACGCCTGATCAACGACCCTGAGTTGCACCCAGCGCGAACACCTCAACTCGTGGAGGAACCGACAATGGTCGAACCCAGACGGATCGTGTGGTTAATAGCGACGGTCGTCGCTGTTGGCCTACTGCACGTCGCGGAGAACCCCCTGTCCACCACTGCGTCAGTCGTGCAGGCCGCCCAGAACGCCAGCTCCTCGGCCATGTGGGGGACCGCGACGGCGGTCAACGGCGAACCGATGGAGGGCGTCGCCGTTTCGGCGCGCGCCGTGGACAAGACAACGACCACATCGGTCTTTACCGACGAGCACGGCCAGTACTTCTTTCCGCCGCTCGCACCACCGTTCGAAGCCGGCACATATCAGGTCTGGGCGCAAGCGGTCGGCTACGAGAGGGCGCGAGCCGAAGTGACCCTGGCCTCCACGCAGTCGGCAGAGCAGGACTTCACGCTCACGGAGATCAACGACTTCACGCATCAGCTTTCCGGCACAGAGTGGTTGGATGCCTTGCCAGCGAACACGCGTGAGGATCGCCGTCTCAAAGAGGTGTTTCGGGTCACCTGCACGGAATGCCACCCGGCTGGCCTGGCGCTGCAGAACCGATTTGACGAGCGGGGGTGGCGGACCATCATCGACTTGATGGCGAGGGTGAGCTACCACGGATGGACTGGAGCGAATCGCCGGCCAACCCTCACGATCGAGTACTACCGAAACGAGCTGGCCAAGTACCTGGCCAAGGCACGCGGGCCTGAGTCCGCGCCGCTGACCTACAAGCTCCAGCCGCGCCCGACCGGCGAGGTCGCGCGCCACGTGGTCACGGAGTACGACATTCCGATCGCCGAGCTGGACAACGAGCGTGCGTACTTGGATGGCAGCGAATGGTCGGCGGGGATTCCTTCGGGCATGCATGGAGGCGGGGGAATGCACGATGCCGTCGTCGACGACAACGGGAATGCCTGGATCACCGATTCGGTGGCTAACAACTTCCGTACGCTCGCGAAGGTCGACCCCCGGACAGGCGAGGTCACGGGATTCAAGGTGACGGCGCCCGACGGAAGACGTGCGCGGAACTCGCATGGCATCACAAAAGACCGCGCCGGTATCCTCTGGTTCGACACAGCGGGCAGCCTTGGGAGGGTTGATCCGACCACGGAAGACTTCACCCTCTACACGCCTCCGGTGCCGCTTCGCGTCGGAGGGAGCCCCATGGTCGATGGGAAGGGCAAGATCTGGATTGGGAATCCTCACGGCGCCCTTCGTTTCGACCCGGACACGAGTGAGTTCGAGTATTTTCAGAACAAGACCGTTGGCGATGGCCAAACCTATGGGACGGCTGCCGACCGTCTCGGCAACGGCTGGTGGGCCCAGTTCAACCAGGACATCGTCGGGCACGCGAACGGGTCGACGGGCGAGGTGTCCGAGGTGCACATGCGGCCGCCCTGGGCATTAGACGAGGAACAGCTGCTCACGCCGGCCGATCGCGAGTTCTTCCACAGAATTGGAGCATTGAGATTCTCTGGGAGCGTGTACAACCCTGGCTCCCAGGCACCGCGCCGGCTCTTTGCGGACCCCAATGGGGATTCAGTGTGGGTGGCGAACTGGTGGGGTCACAACCTTGCAAAGATCGACATTCACACGTTCGAAACGACCTACTACCGGCTGCCGATCAACTCGCACCCGTATGCCACGGCCGTCGACCGCAACCACATGGTGTGGACGAACTTGTCGTCGGACGACGCGGTTGCCAAGCTCGATCCGGACACCGGACGCTACTCGATATACAAACTGCCAAGCGTTGGGACCGAGCTACGCCACATTGCAGTCGATGACGCCGGTGGTCCGGACGTTTGGGTGGTCTATCGCGAGTCCAGTCGAGCCGCGCGCATTCAGTTCCGGACCGAAGCACAGCTGGAGGCGCTGAAGGGTACCACCGGCCAGGCTGTGACAGGGGGCTAGCGCCCAGCATCGTGAACCCATTGGCGTAGATTCAGCATTGCAGAACCTGCGCGCACGCTGTGGGCTGTGCGACCCGGCGCCCCCGCCTGGCGGGGCCCGTCGAACCTCACCCAAGACCGGCGAGGAACCGCCTGATCGCTGCGATCATTTCCTCACCAGCGAGCAACTCGAAGTCGTTGTGGTCGGCCCCGGCCAGGACGACGAGTTCCTTCGTCGATGTCGCCGCCTCGTACATCCGACGACTCAAATCGAGCGGAATAATGCGATCCCGGTCGCCAGCGAGGACCAGCACGGGACAGGTCACGCGCGGGATGTCCTCCATGGCCGCATACCGGTCCTGCAGTAGCAACCGCACGGGCAGAAACGGATAGTGGGTCCGGCCCACCTCAACGAGTGATGGAAACGGCGAGCGCAGAACCAACCCGGCCGGAGGATGGTCTGCGGCGAGTGCGGTCGCGAGCGCTGTCCCGAGTGACTCGCCGAAATAGATCAATCGGGACACATCGACATCGCTCCTTTGCGCCAGGTAGCGGCGGGCCGCGTGCGCGTCGGCTCGAAGACCGGCTTCGGTTGGCTTGCCGTCGCTGCCTCCGTACCCGCGGTAGTCGAACAGCAGCACCTGAAGCCCTAGCCGTTGCAGCGAGGTCGCCAGCGGGGCGCGGAACGACCGATTGCCGGCATTGCCGTTGAGAACCAGCACCGTTTGGGCGGGAGGGGGGCTGGGGCTCGGCACGAACCACCCGTGAAGCGTCAGACCATCTGACGTCGGAAACGTCACCGATTCCGCCCGCGTCAAACCTACCTCGCGAGGTCTGGGCACGTCGCCAAACGGGAAATAGATCAGCGTGCGCTGGAACGCCCACACGAGCCCGATAATGCTGGCGGCAACGACAGACCCGATGAGGATGGAACTCATGGCGCGACTCATCTCAGCGTCTGCCGCGAACCGCTCACTCAGGCAACGTGAAGGTCACGAGCATGTGGCTGCCCCGAGCACGACTCTTTGGGTTCGCATAGCAGCCTCCCGACCCTCAGTCGAGGCCACCGGTTAACTCCTGATATGTCCGCCGGACGGCGATCTCCATTGCCCGGGAGTACCCCTGAAACCTGTGGTACTGCGGGAGGTCAGCGTTGGCGACGGCCTGATCTTCGGTCGCGCCCTGCGCGACCTGCTGTTGGACGACCTGACGCACGTCCAGCAGAATCCGCCGATAGCGGCTCAGACCCTGCCGAGTGTTGCGGGGGTCGTCGGGAAGAAAACCGTGCCCCGGCACGAAGATGTCGGCTTCGAGCGCTTCGACGGCTTCCAGCGTGCTGAGCCAGTCAGTCGGGTAGCTGTCGGACAGATACGGAAACTCGTCGTAGTTGAACACCTCGCTGAGATACACGATCCGATCGGCGGGTACGAAGACGACGCTGTCGCCCCGCGTGTGCGCGCGGCCTAGATAGAGAATCTGTATTTCCTTGCCGCCGACATAGACCGTGACGCGATCGTGATAGGTCTGATCTGGGAGCCGAGCTGCCCGTTCTTCTGGCGATGCGTCACTCAGCAACTCGACGAGATCCGCTCGGTAGTGTTCGTGACCGATGTTGAACGCGTCTTGATAGACAGCGTTGCCCCCAGTGAACCGACCGTGGAACGTTGAGGACACAAGCAGTCGCACAGGTTGCGCCGTCACCCCTGCGATCGCGTCTCGCACCTGCCGTGCGATCGTGTCGGAACTCAACGCGTCGACGACTATCACCCCTTCGTTCGTCACGATGATTCCGCTGTTGACCGTCGAGGACACGCCGGGAGTGTCGTCGGTGTGCAAGTACACGTAGTGGCCAGGCATGATCTGCTTCAAGCCACCCATCTCCGCTGCCTGCTGGGCGACGGTGCGAAAGGTTGACGGAGCTAGGAGTCTGCGCCGCAGGAGGTGCGGCGGCGTGAAATGGGTCGTCGGCCCATGCTGTGCGTCATTGTGCCGGAGCGACTTCGGCGGTCGGCCGACGAGGGAACTCCTCGGCGAAGGGCGAAGCAGATAGCAAGATTCGGCCTTGAGGGGCCGCCTGGCCCGCCACCGAGCCCGAGGCGCGCCGATCGGTCGTCGTTGCGAGCCTCATTCCCCGCGTGTTACGCCGCCATCAGGGCGTGCAGGCGCGTGGTGTTCAACGCCCGGCACACCAAGTCCCACTCGCCCTGCACCTTCGCCAGCCCCCGCAGGCTGAAGCGTCGGAATCCCAGCACGTGCGTGATCCAGCCGTTGGGAGCCTCCGACAGCCACTTGCGTTCTGCCTACGCCGCACGGCCCGCCGGCCTCGACAGCTTCTCGGCCATGCGACTCGTCGCGGGATACTTCTCCGGGTCGCGGGGCCTGGCCGCCTTCCCCTCCCGGCCCAAGGACACATACCCGTCGATGCCTCGCGTTTCCAGGTCCGCCAAGTCCCGCTCGTTGCTGTAGCCGGCGTCCGCCAGCACCGTCTCCGGCTGCTCGCCGACCGTCTCCGCCAGCGCGTCGAGCAGCGCCGGCACACCACCCTGGTCGCTCGCGTTCGCCGTCACCTCCGTCGCCACCACCAACTGGTGCGCACCATCGACCGCCACCTGCGCGTTGTAGCACTGCTGGAACCCGTCGTTGCTCGTCTTCATGATCCCGCTCTCCGGGTCCGTGAAGTTGCTCTGCGCCTTCGCGTCCGGCTCGCCATACGACCGCGTGTAGGGCGGCCCGCCCTTCGGGTTCCGGTCTTGGTCCGGCTGCCGACCGCGGGCGTCGTCCGCTGCCCGCTGCTGCGCCTCCAACCGCGACTTCGCCGCCCGGGTCGCCGCCAGACGGTCTTCCCGGCGGCGCAACTCCGCCGGCAACGCGTCGCCCCGCACGTCCGCCCCCACCCGCGCGTCCTCGGCCGCGCCAGCCGCCGCCAGCCGCGCCTCAATCTCCCCCCGCAGCCGCCGCTCCTCCTTGGCCATCCGCCCGTAGCTCATCGCCTTCCGTTTGCTCGCGTTCGCCCGCACCTTCGTGCCGTCAATCGACAGCTTCCCGACGCGCGCCAGACCCCATGCCCGCGCCAGCCGACCCACCGCTACAAACAGCTCCTTGAAGTCCGACAAGTGCCGCCGCCGGAACTCGCACAGCGTCCGATGTTGCGGGAAGTTGCCCGCCCCCAGAACCCGGAACGCCCCGTCCTCTTCCAGCTTCCGCGCGATCCCGCGCGCCGAGAACACCCCCGTCGCATACGCATACAGCAGCACCTTCACCATCATCCGCGGTGCAGAGGGCGCGTTGCGCCGACCGTCCCCCGCATACGGCGCGTAGAACGCCGTCAAATCCACACCGTCCCCCAGGTCGCTGACGTGGTGCGCCAAGTGGCCCTCCGGCAACCACGCCCGCAGGTCCGCCGGCAACAGCAGCATCTGATCCGGTGCGTAGGGACGGAACGTCGTCGACATCAGGTCCTTTCCTCCTCGGCTCGCCTACAATTGTCGCACCGTTTCTGCGGCGCAGACTCCTAGGACGGCGACGAGGCTCCACAGGAGGCCGAAGAGGAGCGCCTTTCTTAGAAGTGGCACGTCGAGAGTCATAGGTCTACCGTCCCGAGGTCGCGGCCGTTGTCAGCATCGTCATTGCCGTCGGTCGTCAGCGGCAGGATACGCCGACCTGAATCGGTCCTGTGCGGTCATGGCGTCACCCCGCCAGCGTCGCTCACCAGTCGTTGTGCGAGAGTCTGAGATCGAGGGCATTCTAAGCCCAAGCTCAGGCCGGTGTGCAAATTGCCCTTGGTGGGCGCGTAAACTTGAGCCATCCCGTTCTAGCAGGTTGCTGAAGAACACGAGGATCGGGCTGTTTTCATGGCCATCATGCGTGTCACGCCCCCCCCGACAACGGTGCGCACGGGGACACGCTGTCCCGACGAGGGGGCCAGCGACACCCGCGGCCGGCGATCAGGGACACCTCGCCTCCAGATTCCGCAACCGGACCAAGTTATAGGCGGTGGCGGCGAAGGTGAGCTGCCAATCCACCAGGGCGATGCCGCGATGCCGGAGCTTGCGCAGGCCGCCGACGGTCTTCATCCAGCCGAAGACCTGTTCCACGAGTTTTCGTTTCCGCTGACTCACGTGATAGCCCGCATGCCGCGTGGTCCGACCGTCGATCGCACTCCCGCGGACCTTCTGCGCCACGTGGGGCGTGACGTCCTGGACGCGCACGTCGGCAACGAAGCGCGCCACATCGTAGCCCTTGTCCGCCCCGACCGTGCTGCCCGGGGAGGCGCTGGCCTCCAGCAACAGCACCGCCGCGTCGCGTTCGGCGGTCCCCGTCGCGTGGGTCGCGCAGACGTTGGCGACAAGCCCCTGTCGATTGTCCAGCAGCACGTGGCCGAGATACGCCAGCTTGGCTTCCTTGCCTTTGCCCTTCCGATGCAACATCGCCTCGGGATCGGTCGTCGACTGATGGGTGTCATTGCGCCGCCGCTCCCCGTGGAAGTTGACCGTGGGATTGCCCGGGTCCTCGGGCGGGTCGCTCTCCGCTGCGTCCACGCACCGAAAGCTTTTCAGGCTGGCCCATGCTTCCAACTGCGTCCCATCCACGGTGAAGTGTTCGTCCGAGAGCAGCCCGGCCGCCCGGGCGTGGGCCTGGACCGCATCAAAGAACGCGGCGGCGACATCGCCCGACAGCAGCCGGTCGCGATTCTTGGTAAACGTCGTGGGATGCCAGACCGGGTCATCCATATTCAGCCCGACGAACCACCGGAACAGCAGGTTGTAGTTGAGCTCTTCCATGAGCAGCCGCTCGCTCCGCACCGTGTAGAGCACTTGCAACAGCAAAGCGCGCAGCAATTGCTCCGGTGGGATCGACGGACGCCCTGTCGTGGCGTACAGGCTCGCGAATCGGCGCGACATTGTCTGCAGGGCTTCGTCCGTCAGCGCCCGAACGGCGCGGAGCGGATGGTCGGCCGGCACGCGCTGTTCCGGCGACAGGTAGCTGAACATGTGGGTGGTCTGCTCATCGTGTCCGCGCATGATCGGGCTCCCTTCAGTGTTGGGAGCATCGTAGTACGACGGGATCCATCTGTCGATCCCATTTCGCGGAGTTTTTCAGCAGCCTGCTAGACGGGAACCCTGGGGAGGACACTCAAGCCATGAGAATTGCCGTCCTTGGATGTGGCGCGATGGGCAGCGTCTATGCGGCTCTACTCGGCGATGCCGGTCACGAGGTGTGGGCTATCGATTCGTGGCGGGAGCACGTTGACGCGATACGGGCCAGAGGGCTGCGCCTCGAAGGCGCGTCCGGAGACCGTACGGTTCCGGTCCACGCGACCATCGAACCTGCGGAGGCAGGACCGTGCGAACTGGTGATCATCGCAACCAAGGCGATGGACGTCGAACGCGCTGCCACCGCCGCCAAACCGCTGATCGGCGAAGCAACCGTGGTCCTCTCCGTTCAGAACGGCCTTGGGGGGCCTGATACGGCGGCACGTATTCTGGGCCGAGAACGCGTCAGGGTCGGTGTGGTAGGTGGCTTCGGCGCTTCCATGCGCGGACCCGGACATGCGCATCACAACGGCTGGGAACTGGTCAGACTCAGCGAGTTGTCCGGCCCGGTCACTTCGCGGCTCGAGCAAGTTGCGGAGGTATGGCGCTCGGGCGGATTTCGGGTGAAGTGCTTCGATGACATCGATCAGCTCATCTGGGAGAAGCTCATTTGCAACGTGTGCTTCTCCGGAACGTGCACCGTCACCGCGATGACCATTGGCGAAGTCATGAGCGATCCGGACGCGTGGCACATCGCGTCGGGCTGCGCGAAGGAAGCCTATGTGGTGGCGCGCGCGCGGAACATCACGCTCGATATCGACGACCCAGTGCGCTACGTGCACGACTTCGGTTCGAAGATCCCCGACGCCCGCCCGTCGATGCTACTCGACCACCTGGCCGGACGTATGTCCGAGATCGATGTGATCAATGGCGCGATTCCGGTCGCGGCGAAAGCTGTTGGCGTTGCCGCGCCATTCAATACCGTCATCAGCGCGCTGGTGCGCGCCAAGGAGAGAACGATGGGAATTCGCCTCTAACGCCGGTCGGAGAGAGAATGGAGGCGCCGCCCGGATTTGAACCGGGGATGGAGGTTTTGCAGACCTCTGCCTTACCACTTGGCGACGGCGCCGTCAGAACTTGGAGGCGGAAACCGCGAAAAAAGATATGGAGCGGGAAACGGGATTCGAACCCGCGACTTCGACCTTGGCAAGGTCGCACTCTACCACTGAGTTATTCCCGCTCGCTCCCAACTACCTGGTTAGAGTACCACGCGGTTTCGGATCCCATCAAGCAGGACCGAGTCGGCACTCGTTGCCAGAAGCGGTTACTCCACTCCGCCTAAGCCGAGAGACCAAAAGCATTGGCGACGACCTCGATCTCCGTCTCGCCACCTCGGCGCAGCACGCCGACAACGTCGAAGCGACACGCCACCCCCGAGAGCCGGCTCCGCGCGATGTATTCCAACGCCATCCGACCGAGCTTCCTTTGCTTACGAGCGGTCACCGCGTCCAACGGCCCACCGAAGACGTCACTTGATCGGGTCTTTACCTCGACAAAGACAAGGACGTCGCCCTCCCGCGCAATGATGTCAAGTTCGCCATGGCGGGTTCGAAAGCGACGGGCAAGAATTGCGTAGCCGCGCCGTTCTAGCTCGCGGCAGGCTGCGTCTTCCCCCAGTTCTCCGAGCCGCGACTGGTGGAGTGTGGGCACCCGCCGCGAAGGTGCAAACGACTGGCCAGCTGGGCACCGGCTACTTGCGTTTCCAGCGAGTGCCCGTCGCGGAATCCTCGAGGACGATCCCACGTGCCTCGAGCTCATCCCGGATTTCGTCGGCTCTCGCGAAATCACGACGGCTCCGAGCCTCGCGCCGCTCGGCAATGAGTTGGTCGATCTCATCGACCGGCACTGGCGGTGCCGCCTCTTCTGTTCGGCGGAGGCGGATAACGCCGAGCACCTGGTCAAACCAATCAAACGTTTCCCGCACGACCACCGCGTCGTCGGTACCGAGCGCGTCAGCATCAATGGCAGCATTGACGTCGCGCACCAGCTCGAACACGACGCCGAGCGCGCCAGGTGTGTTGAGGTCATCCTGCATGAGCTCGCCGAATGATGTGCGCGCCTGTTCGACCCGACCGCGGAACCCCGGACGCGACGCGCGGCCTGATGGAACGACGTCGAGTCGGGCCAGGCAATCCATGAGGCGGGTGAGCGCCTCTTCAGCCTGCGCCAGGCTGTCCCACGTGAACCGGAGCTGCTTCCGGTAGTGCGTCGAGATCAGTGCGTAGCGCAGCGCCGACGCTCGGTAGCCCCCGTCGAGAATCTCCTGCACGGTAAACACGTTGCCGAGCGACTTCGACATCTTGGCGCCGCGATCGATGAGCAGGTGCTCGACATGCACCCAAAACCGGGCGAACGGCTGACCGGTCGCACCTTCGGCCTGGGCGACCTCGTTCTCGTGATGAGGGAAGACAAGATCTACACCGCCCGCGTGGATGTCGATCGGCGGCTCGCCTAGCAGCCGCAAGGCCATCGCAGAGCACTCGATGTGCCAGCCCGGCCGCCCTGGCCCGATACCGAAATCCCACGTCGGCTCATCCGTGCCGGTCGCCTTCCACAACACGAAATCTCGGGCATCCTGCTTGTCGTACTGGTCGCTGTCGACCCGAGCTCCGGGTCTGATGCCAGAATGGTCAAGTCGCGCAAGCTTGCCGTAGTCCGGAAACGTGTCAATCTTGAAATAGACCGACCCGTCACTGCGATACGTGTGGCCCCTCGCTTCCAGGGCTTGAACCGTCTCGACCATCGCACGGAGGTTGGCCTCGTCGGTCGCGCGCGGATACTCCTCGGCCGATTCAAGACCGAGCGCCGCCGCGTCGTCTCGAAACGCTTGAATGTAACGGTCGGTATAGTCTCGCAGCGACACCCCGGCCTCGCGCGAAGCCTTGATCGTCTTGTCGTCGACGTCGGTAAAGTTGACGATCTCTCGAATCTGGAACCCGGCCACCCGCCTCAACGTCCGTCTCAGGACGTCGAGACACACGAAGGTTCTGAAATTGCCGATGTGACCCCGGTCGTAGACGGTGAGACCGCATGCGTACATGCGAACGGTGCCGTCTCGCGAGGGCGCGAACGATTCAGCTTTCCGCGTCAGGGTGTTGTAGAGCTGCACCGACTGCCTCGTGCTGGGACCCGAACGACTACAGTTCGTCCGGCAGAGTTTGTTTCAAGACGCAGTACTCGACCCCGTCGACGCTCCCGAACTCGACGTCTCGCATCGTTCGACTCATGGCATCCAGGGGCGCCTCGGCGCCTCGAACCTGGCTCAAGAGCGACTCGATACCGGGGTCTGTCGCGTTCGCGTCGCCGAGATACCGAATCCGGAACTCGATGTCGCGGGTCGTGGTTGAGATGGTGACCGCCAAGCTCGTGAATGTCGGAGCCTTCTGATGCTCGAGTACACCGTCAGTGGAGTGGACGACGGCCGCTGCGATATCGGAGGCTTGGGCCTTGGCGTAGCCGACGTACCGGATGATGCGCTCGCACATGACGTGCAGGACCGGTCGAAATCGTCCGTCACACGGCACCGTCAGCTCGAGCCTGATGTTACGCGGATCGAGGGGCGTCTCGTCGGCCATGGGAACCCAGTATGTTATAGCGAAATTCGCTCAAACAGCCCGCGGGTCGTGTCACAGTCGGCGGCGATCTGCTTTCGCAGCTCGTCCGCTCCTCTAAACGCCTTCTCCGGGCGCAAGCGCTGCACGAAGGCGAGCTGCAGATCCATCCCATACAGGTCGCCCTCGAAATCCAATAGGTGCGTCTCGATGACGCGTTCGCCCTGTTGTTCGAAGGTCGGTCGCACTCCGACGTTGGTCACCGACGCATGGATCGCGCCGTCTATAGTTGTCGTGGTCGCGTAGACGCCGTTCGCTGGAATTGTCTCGTTCTCGGTTCGCAGATTCGCGGTCGGAAACCCCTGTGGCTGACCACGACCCGAGCCGGCCACGACCTCACCGTCGATGGTGTAGTGATGGCCCAACAGCACGCCGGCTTCGTCAACATTGCCTTCGCTGACCAAACGTCGGATGCGGGTGCTGCTCACGACGAACTCCTTGTAACGCACCGGTTCGATCTTTTCGACGCGAAACCCCAGCTGCCCACCGAGCGATCTCAGCTTCGAGAAATTTCCGCTGCGGTCATGACCGAACAGAAAATTGGCTCCAACCCACACCTCCGAGACGTGGAGCCATTCGAACAGGACGGCCGTGACAAACTGCTCCGGGGACCAACGCGAAATCTCGGGCGTAAACCGCACGACCGCCGCACCCTGCAGACCGGCGTCGGCCATGTACGCCAGCTTTTGTGCCTTGGTCATCAAGAGCGTGGGCGCTTTGTCGGGCCTCACGATCCGGGTTGGATGCGGATCGAATGTCAGCACGGCCGGGGTCCGGTCGACTTCCGCCGCGCGCTGATACACGCGCTCAACGATCTTCGCGTGCCCGCGATGGCAGCCATCGAAGTTGCCAAGCGCCAGAATCGGTGCGCGCCAGTGGGCGGGCGGCTGATCATCCGGATAGTGAATAACATCCATACGATCAGTCACCCGGCGTTCGCCGCCATCGCGCGGACGGCTGAATCGGGCGTAACCTCACCCACAGACAGTTCAAGGCCATCGTGTGCCAGCGCCATCCCAGACGGCAGTGTGGCACACGTCACGTCATGACCGAGGTCGTGGGACATGTGGGTAAACAACGTCTGCCCAGCCGCGATCCGCCGGGCTGCCTCGACGGCCTGGTCGAGGTTGAAGTGCGTGGAGTGCGGCCGGCGGCGGAGGGCATCGATGACCAGCACTTCGAGATCATCGAGGCATTCCCACGACCGCTCGGGAATCTCGCTGCAATCGGTGAGATACGCAAACCCGCCGATTCGGTATCCCAAGATCGGCAGCGACCCATGACGCAGCGGCACCGGAACAACTGTGCGACGTTCAAAACAAAACGGTCCGGCGATCGGCCGCAACATAAGCCGCGGCAGGCCTCCACCCTTTGGCGTCGACGGGTCGAACACATATGAGAACATGCGGCGCACCGCCGAGAGCGTATCGGGTTCGCCGTGACACGGGATTGCGGTCTGCTGGCGGAAGTTAAAGATACGAACGTCATCAAGCCCCAGCACATGATCGGCATGCGCGTGGGTCAGCCAGATCGCGTCGACGCGATCGACGTCGTACCGGAGGGCCTGAGCCCGCAAGTCCGGAGACGCGTCGACGAGCACCGCCGCGCCGGCATCGAAACGCAAGTAGATAGAGGGCCGCCATCGTTTGTCCCGTGGATCTGCCGACTGGCACGTCCCACACGTGCACCCGATCACCGGAATGCCGGTCGACGTCCCGGTACCAAGGAAGGTTATCCGCACTACGCTGAGGTTGGAGCCGCCTTTCTGGCTTCGGCGAGCCGAGCGCGCAGCTCGTAGAGCACTTGCGCCAGAAAAGACTTCTCGTCGTCGGTCAGATTGCCTCTGGTCTTCTCCTCTAGAAGCGCCAGCATCTCGATCGCATGCGCGGCGGCATCGACGTTGGCCGGCGGCTTGTCGCCAGACGATGGGTCGGCCACGTCACCGAAGTGCACCGCAGCGGTCGTCGCGAGCGACACGACGAAGGCATTAAACGTCACTTCGGCAGGCATATCGAATGCTAGCATACGGCACGATGCCCAACGCTCCCGATCGAGCTGACGTCAGGTCGCCTGGGTCCCAGATGGACCGCCTTGTCGAGATCATGCGTATTCTTCGGTCACCTGACGGGTGCCCCTGGGATCGCGAGCAGACACTCGACTCGCTACGCCCGTACCTCGTTGAAGAAACGTACGAGGTCCTGGAGGCGATCGAGGCGTCGGATGCGGGATCGCTTCGCGACGAACTTGGAGACCTGCTGCTCGAGGCGGCCTTCGTCGCCCAGATCTGCGCCGAGGACGGACAGTTTACGATTGCCGACGCGCTGTCCGCGGTCTGCGAGAAGCTGGTCCGCCGTCATCCGCACGTGTTTGACACCAAGGCGGATGCAGAGTCCGGCGATCCTGTCCGATCGGCGGCGGACGTCCGGCTGAAGTGGGAAGCCATCAAGGCACGCGAGCGTGAAGCCGCTGGCGAGGCGGTCGGCGCACTGGGGTCGCTTCCGGCGGCGCTTCCAGCCCTGCTTCGCGCCTATCGCATGGGCCGACGGGCCGCGATCGTGGGCTTCGACTGGCATGACGCGCCGGCTGTGCTGGGCAAGGTCCGGGAGGAGCTTGCGGAACTCGAAGAAGCGGCCCAAGGCGGACAGGATGATGCGATTGCCGAAGAGCTGGGCGACCTTCTGCTCGCCGTCACGAGCCTGGGCCGCCACCTCGGTGTCGAACCGGAAGGTGCGCTCCGCAGGGCCAACGATAAATTCGCGCGGCGTTTTCACGAGCTCGAACGGCGGTTCGCCGATCGCGGACGCACACTCGAAGAGGCGACGCCAGCGGAAATGGAAGCGGAATGGGAGCGGATCAAGATCACCGACCCGCCGGCTTGACCGTCACTGCCGAACCGTCCGTGCAGACCGAAACGGCCCCAACTGTGGCCGTCGACATCACCTGCGTACCAAACCTCGTGTAGCGGTCGACGACGTCCCGAGCAGGATGTCCGAACCGATTGTGACGGCCAGCACTGACCACGGCGATGTCAGGCCGTAGCGCCGCGAGAAAGGCCGTTGAGCTGGACGTCCGGCTGCCGTGGTGCGGCACCTTGAGGATGCGATACCCGGCCGGTTGGATCTCGCGAGCGAGCCTCGTCTCGACCCCGGCACCGATATCGCCCGGCAGGACGATAGACACGTCTGCGTAACGGATCTCCAGGACAAGGGAGTCGTCATTCCGGACGCGAGGCCGCCGCCAATCCGGGCGCGGTGGGTGCCACACCAGGATCTCGACGTGGCCCAACCGGAGCGTGTCGCCCTTCTGCAGCTGCCGCCAGGACACCCCGCGATCGACCGCGAGCTGGGCGAGCCGATCGAGCACCGCAAGTCCCGGCACCGGGACGCCTTCCCACACCTCGCGTGGCCTGAAGTCCTCCATCACCGCCGCCGCACCCCCAACGTGGTCAGGGTCGCCGTGTGTCACCGCCAAATAGTCGAGTCGCCTGACACCGAAGTGCCAGAGCACCGGTGCGACAATCCGACCGCCGACGTCCAGACGATTTCTGAGGGTCCCACCGGCATCAACGAGCAACGTCTGACCGGTCGGCAGCCGGACAAAGGTGGCGTCGGCTTGGTCAACGTCGAGGATGTGCATCGACAGCGGCAGCTCGAGTCCACCACACCCGTCGTTGTTGCCCACCAACCGAACCGGTCCCACGACTATCGACCCGCCGCAGACGCAGATACCGCAAAGCGCAATTACACGACCGACACCGCGGGCTCGCGCCAGCCACACAACCCACCCGAGGTAGTACCCAACTGTGGCGGTGATTCCCGGGGGCGGGACCCGCCTGGTCAGCCAGGGCGCGAACTCGATCAGGCCCGCGGAGTCAACGATGCCCACCGCGGCAAGATGGGTTGCGTATCCCACCCCGCGCGCGAGTGGCTCGCTCAGCCAGAGCGCACCTACCGAGACAAGCCCACCGATCTGCGCGACGGTCATGAGCGGGATCGCCACGAAGTTGAGAAGCAGCCCCGCGGCGGTCAGACGCGAAAAGGCTCCCGCCGCGATCGGCAGCAGCGCGAGCTCAGCGCAGACGGTAGCCGCCAGTAGGGCGAGAACCGGCGTGACCACACGTGCCGTACGGCGGCCGTAACGATCGAGCATCGCACGCGGAACGCTAAGGAGGCGGCCAACGCCGACAAGAATTCCTAGGGTGGCGCCGAACGTCAGGAGGAACCCAGGATCGACGATCGCGAGAGGAGCTGCTGCGACGAGACACGCTGCCACGAGCGCGACTGTGTTGATAGGGCTGGCACGGTGGTCCGACGCGAGCGCAGACAGCACGATCACAGCGGCAACGGTGGCCCTCGCGACCGATGGTTCCGAACCAACCACCGCACCGTAGGCCACGAGCAGGCCAATCGCGATCAAGATAGACAACCGGTACGAAACCCTGAGAAGCCGGAGGAGGAGGAGAATCGCCCCCGCCAGAATCGCGACGTTCCCTCCCGAGATCGCAATCACATGGTAGGTTCCGCTCGCCTGGAGACGTCGGCGGTCGTCGGGAGACAGCCCAGCCCGATCGCCGATGAGCACGGCGGTGACGACTCCGGCTGAACGACGGCTATAACGCCCAACCGTGCGATCGACGTTTCGGCGAACGACCGCACGAGAGCGTCCGGCGAGCTCTGCCCAGAGTCCTCCCTGGCCAACAACCTCGACCAGCAGCGCGCTCTTGACCGAACCCAGCAGGGTGGTCCCCCGCAGCATGAGCGACCGCTGTTGATCCGAGACCGGGATTGAGATACCGAGCCGCGGGTCGCAGCGTGGCCGTCAGTCGAACCGTCCGACCGGCGATCCAGTTCAGGCGCCTGTGTTCTGTCAGCCCTCCCCCAACAGTGACTCGAAGGCGACCGCGCACGACGATCCAGCCTGCTGGTGTCAGCACCCGGTTGACCCGTACGTCCAGCCTAGCGCCGTAGTCGGTGGGAACCGCGTCCCGGACGGGACGCCCTTCGAGAACCACCGGTTGGTCGGCGCCTTGCCCGATCGATTGCTGATGCCAGCGCCAGAGCCCGGTCTCGGTGGCGGACGTGGTCGCCTCCGCAGCCAGCTGCACACCAACGATGAAGAATCCGCCGACCGCCACCGCTACGAACATGCGTGTCCGACGAGACACGAGCAAGGCGAGCGCGGCGCTCCAGACGATGAGGAGCGCCATCATCAGGACCTCGCCCTCCGAGGCCGGTGCTCGCCAGCCGAGAACGACGCCGGCCAGGAGCCCGATTGAAGGCCACACCGCGGGGTCGCGCATAGAAACCGACCAGGTTCATGCGCCGTGAATGCAACGGACACGCCGGCATGGACGCGTCGACGCCGCGCTTGCCGGCTTCAGAATCCCGCTCAGGCGCGTGTCAGAAACGCCAAGTGCGGCATGTTGAGTGGACTTGCAGGAATTGCAATCGGAAGACTTCAGGACTCGCGGACGGTGCTTGCGTGATACTCCTGCAACGGACGCACGTCCAACTTCTCGGCACGCAACGCCCGAATCGCGCTCACGGTCGCCGTTGCGCCAGTCAGGGTGGTGACGCTCGGCACTCCATGCATCATCGCGATCTGCCGAACGGTAAGGTCGTCGAAGAACGACTCTCGCCCGAGCGGGGTGTTGATCACGAGATCGATCTCCTTGTTCAGCAGCTTGTCGCCCACATGCGGACGCCCCTCGTTGATCTTGAAGACAACCTCGACTTCCAGTCCGTGGGCCCTAAGGTAGGCCGCCGTTCCCCGCGACGCGAGCAGCGAAAAGCCCAGGTCTCCAAGATCGCGGGCGATGCCGACGACATTGGCTTTGTCGTCGTCGTTCACGCTGATGAAGGCACACCCCGAGTCCGGCAGCTTCTGACCGGCCGCCAGCTGGGCCTTGGCGTACGCAGTCCCGAAGTTCGCGGCGCCTCCCATGACCTCGCCCGTGGACTTCATCTCGGGACCCAGCAAGGTGTCGACGCCCGGAAACCGCGCAAACGGAAACACCGGGGTCTTGACAAAGACCCCCGAGACGTCCAGATCGTCGACAAGCCCCAGGTCGGAGAGCGTCCTGCCTACCGTGAGCTGAGCCGCAACTTTGGCCAATGGCACGCCGGTGGCCTTGGACAGGTACGGCACGGTGCGGGACGCGCGCGGATTGACCTCGAAGATGTAGACCGTGTCGTCCTTGATGGCGAACTGGATGTTCAACAGCCCGATTACCTTCAGCCCCCGCGCAACACGCCGTGTGTAGTCTCGAATGACACTGAGGTGCCGTTCGGCAACCAGATACGGCGGGACCACGCACGAGCTATCCCCAGAGTGAATACCGGCCTCTTCGATGTGCTCCATGATGCCGCCGATGACGACTGCTCCAGTGGTGTCCGCCACGGCATCAACATCGAGTTCGAAGGCATCTTCCAGAAACTTGTCGACGAGGATCGGATGCTCGGGCGACGCGTCGACCGCCTCAGTCATGTAGCGATCGAGCGCGCCGCCGTCGTAGACGATCGCCATCGCACGCCCGCCGAGTACATACGACGGCCGAACAACCAGTGGATATCCAATGGAGTCGGCCACATCACGGGCTTCGTCCTGCGATGTCGCGATCCCGTTCGGAGGCTGGGGAATACCGAGCTCCCACAAGAGACTTGCAAATCGGTTGCGGTCTTCGGCCAGATCGATGGAGTCCGGCGACGTTCCGACGATCGTCACGCCGGCGGCCTGCAGTCCCAGCGCGAGCTTCAGCGGAGTCTGACCGCCGAACTGCACAATGCACGACACCTCGGCACCCGCGCTCTGCTCGCGTGTGACGATCGCGAGCACATCCTCCATCGTCAGCGGCTCAAAGTACAGCCGGTCGACCGTGTCGTAGTCGGTCGAGACGGTTTCGGGGTTGCAGTTGATCATGACGGTCTCGTACCCCTCGTCGCGCAGCGCGAACGCCGCGTGACAGCAGCAGTAGTCGAACTCGATCCCCTGGCCGATCCGATTCGGGCCACTCCCGAGGATGACGACCCTGGGTCGATCGCTCGGCTCTGCCTCGCACTCGCGTTCGTAGGTGCTGTAGAGATACGGCGTGAACGACTCGAACTCGGCCGCGCAGGTGTCGATCCGCTTATAGACCGACCGGAGCCCCTGCTCGCCCCGACGTTCGGCGTACACATCGGCCGACACACCCGACACGTGTCCGAGCTCTTCGTCGCCGAAGCCCGCACGCTTCAGCTCCGACAACAAGTCAGGCGACATCTCGCGCACATCGCCGAGCCCCGCCACGCGCGCAAGCTCCACCAGCTCGGCGAACTGCGTCAGAAACCACGGGTCGATCCGGGTCGCGTCGTGGACCTGCTCTACCGACCATCCCTGTTCGAACGCCCGGAACACCGACCAGATCCGTCGGTCGGTGGGCGAAACCAGCTGTCGTTGCAGCTCGCCGGAATCGACCGGATCGCCGCTGCTGTCGGAGAACACCCGGCCACTCTGGCCGAGCTCTAGCGACCGCATGCCCTTGAGAAATGCCTCCTTAAAGGTCCGGCCGATGGCCATCGCCTCGCCGACCGATTTCATCTGCGTCGTCAGCCGTCGGTCGGCTTTCGGGAACTTCTCGAAGGCCCAACGTGGAATCTTCACGACGACGTAGTCGATAGTCGGCTCGAATGACGCGGGCGTCAGCTTCGTGATGTCGTTTGGAATCTCCTCCAAGAGATACCCGAGCGCCAGCTTGGCCGCGATCTTGGCGATGGGAAACCCGGTAGCCTTTGACGCGAGCGCGGACGACCTCGACACCCTGGGGTTCATCTCGATGACGACCATGTGGCCGTCCTCGGGATTGATCGCGAACTGTATGTTCGAACCGCCTGTTTCAACGCCCACGCGGCTGATGATTCGACGTGCGGCGTCGCGCATCCGCTGATACTCCTTGTCGGTCAGCGTGAGCGCAGGTGCCACGGTAATGCTGTCGCCGGTGTGGACGCCCATCGGATCGACGTTCTCGATCGAGCACACCACGACGAAGTTGTCGGCCCGGTCGCGCATCACTTCGAGCTCGAACTCCTTCCAGCCGATGACCGATTCCTCGACCAGAATCTCGCCCACTGGGCTCAGCTCGATGCCGCGACTTGCAAGGTCTCGAAACTCCTCAATGTTGTACGCGATGCCGCCACCGACGCCGCCAAGTGTGAACGACGGCCTGATGATTGCCGGGAAGCCGAGCTGATCCACTTGATGCAGTGCTTCTTCGAGCGACCGTGCGTACTCGCTCTGTGGACTCTCGACACCGATCGAATCCATCGCCTCACGGAACTTGAGACGGTCCTCGGCCACCTGAATCGCTTCGACCGACGCGCCGATGAGCTTGACGTTGAACTCGTCAAGCACCCCGTGCGCCTGGAGTTCGACCGTCAGGTTCAACGCCGTCTGTCCGCCAACGGTAGGGAGAATCGCGTCGGGTCGTTCGCGTTCGATCACCGAACGCACGATCTCCCACGTCAATGGCTCCACGTAGGTCCGGTCAGACGACTCCGGGTCGGTCATGATCGTCGCTGGATTGCTGTTGACCAGAACGACTTCGAGCCCCTCGCTACGGAGCGCCTTACAGGCTTGCGTTCCCGAGTAGTCGAACTCGCAGGCTTGGCCAATGACGATCGGACCCGAGCCGATGACCAGGATGCGATTGAGGTCGTTGCGACGCGGCATGCTACGACGATGTGTCCGAGTCGGGCGCGGACGAAGTCGACCGCTGTTCCATCGCGTTCAGGAAGAGGCCAAACAGATAGTCGGCGTCGTGGGGTCCGGGAGAAGCCTCAGGATGATATTGGACCGAAAAGACGGGGCGCTGCCGGTGGCGAAGCCCCTCGACGGTCCCGTCGTACAGGTTCACATGGGTGACCTCGACATCGCTGGGCACCGACTCGGGATCGACCGCGAACCCATGGTTCTGTGACGTGATCTCGACTTTCTCCGTGGCGAGGTTCTTCACCGGGTGGTTGCCCCCTCGATGACCGAACTTCAGCTTGTAGGTACTCGCCCCCATGGCCAGCCCGAGAACCTGATGACCGAGACAGATCCCAAACGTCGGTACGTCGGAGTCGACGATCGCGCGCGCGTTCTCGACCGCGTAGCTCAAGGGGGACGGGTCACCCGGTCCGTTGCTCAAGAAGACGCCGTCGGGCTTGAGGGCCAGTAACTCTTTAGCTGGGCTCGTCGCCGGAAACACCGTGACCTGACAGTCGTAGGCCGTGAAGCGCCGGAGGATGTTCCATTTCATGCCAAAGTCGTAGGCCGCAATCCGCATCGTTCGGGCAGGTCGACGGCCGGGGTCGAGCTCGAAGCCCCCCGATCCACCGCGACCCGCGCCCTCGCTCCACTCGAACGGCGCATCGCACGTGACCCCGCGGACGAGATCGCTGCCTTCCATCAGGGGAGCCCGCTGCGCCTCGGCCACGAGGTCGTTGGGATCGATCGATCCGGTGGCTATGACCCCGCGCATGACGCCGGCTGACCGCAGCAGCCGGGTTAGTGCACGCGTGTCGATGCCAGAAATCGCCACCACGCCATGTTGTTCAAGATACTCACGCAGCGTCCCATCCGCACGCCAGTTGCTCGCAATCGGCGACTCCTCGCGCATCACGAATCCTGCCACGCGAGGTCCGCGCGATTCGATGTCTTCGGACGCGACGCCGTAGTTGCCAATCTGCGGACAGGTCATCGTCACGATCTGCCCGGTGTAGGAGGGATCGGTCAGCACCTCCTGGTACCCGGTCATATTGGTGTTGAACACGACCTCACCTGGTGTCCGCCCTTCCGCGCCGGCGGAGTGACCCCGGAACCAGACACCGTTTTCGAGCGCAAGCACCGCGTTCACAACGACCTCAACGCGGTATCCGATCGAGAGATGCGGCTACCCGCACGCGCTCTGCGCTGACCACCTCGACGGTCGTGGACCACACTTGGTATCCCTCCCGTTCCATCCGCACGCGATGCGGTCCACTCGGAACCGGTACGGCGACGGGTGTCACGCCGACGACTTCTCCATCGACGAGGACGCTCGCACCAGGCGGGCGCGACTCCACCAAGAGCGATCCGATGCTGTCGGCGACATCGGCCGTATCCGCAGGCTCGTCCAAGGGCTGCAGCGATACCGCAACCGGCACCACCGGGTCGGCGGGCCGTACATCGATCTCACGCGTGGCCGTCACGAATCCCTCGCGACTCACCTGAACCACGTGCTGACCAAAGGGCACGTCGCTGAGCGAGAACGGTGTCACGCCACGCTCGGCGCCGTTGAGCAGAACCGTGGCACCCGGGGGATCCGTCCGAAACAAGAGCCAGCCGCCGTCGGCTGACTGCTGCGCGGCCGGTGCCGCCGGCGCATCGGCAGCCTGGGGCTCGGGTGTGGGCGGCGCTGCCCGCGCGAGTGGAGCGGGTGCCGGAGACACAGCTGGCGGCGGTGGCTCGGCGCTCGGTGCCTCGGGGGTGGCAGGAGGGACCGATTCGGTGACCACCGTTTCGGGTGGCTCCTCACTGACCGCGGCCGTCGCCGCGTCGCCAGCGCCCGATTCTTCGAGGACCCTGTCCCCTGCCGCTTCTTCGGAACCGAGCCCGCCGATGAAGTAGGCGATGACACCGACCACCAGCGCAGCGACTCCAACCTGCACCGCCCCCCGCAACCAGGACGACTCCTTCTCGCCGGCCAAAACGGGTGCCGCCGCGTCGTCTTCCTCGTACTCGTCGGTGGAGCCTGACGCGGCGTCTTCATCGTCATCGTCGAACCCGGCGAACGCCTGCCCGCCGGCCGCGGCTTCGTCGAACCCGGCGTCGTCGCTCGCCGAATCCAGCGGCTGCGGGTCTTCCGCCTCCCAGTCGTCGCGCCTCTCGTCTTCGTCTGACGGCTGGAGCGACGACAAGCCGTCTGCCTCGCTTGGAGCCGCTTCAGAGTCCGGGGCGTCCGTTTCTGCGCCGAACACTTCCAGCGGCGCGTATTCATTCGACGCGCCGGTGCCAACAGGGCCTACAGATGTCTCGGCGACATCATCCGCCACCTCGTCCGACTCGTCCGCCTCGTCCGGATCATCCGCTCCGTCCAGCTCGTCGGACCACCCGGTCGCCGTCTCGTCGGTCGACTCGAGCTCGGGATTGCCCACTGGGGCTGCGGATGCCACGGCGTCCTCGACTGGCGCATCCTCAAGTGGCGCGTCCTCGATCCCGGGCTCAAGCGAGGTTTCGACGAGCTCATTTGATGACTTGCCTTGTCGGAGATCGAGCCCCGCCAGCAGGTCGGGCACTGGAGAGTCCCCTGAAGGCGAAAAGGGTGCCTCTTGGACCACATCCGCCACATTCGCGGCCTCACCCCGATTGTCGGAGGTGGTATCAGCGTGATCGCCTGTACCAGCGTCGTCGGCTGCGTAGGTTTGTGGGCCGACGCCAACCGCTCGGCGAAGTGCCGAGACGAACCGGGCGCCGCTGGAGAAACGCTCTTCTGGCGCGTCGGCCAATGCGGTTACGAATGCCGCGAGCAACGCATCGGGATCGGCGACGCCGGTCACGTCCCGCAAACGCTCGGCCACCTGCTCGCCCGATCCGGCAGCTCGGCGGCCCGTCAGCAACTCGTAGGCGACCGCAGTCACTGCAAATAGGTCGGCCTCGCTTCCCCACGCCCGACCGGCAATCACTTCCGGCGCGGTGTATGGACGACGGATCGGAACGGCCAACCCGATCCTCTCGAGAACCGATGGCACGCCGAACCCGGTGATCCGAACCTCGTCGGGACTGACGAAGATATCGCGTAGGTGAAGCGCGCCATGGACGACGCCGCGCTCGTGCGCCGCATCCACAGCTTCGGCGATACCGGTGATAAATGGCAGCGCCGCATCCAACGGAGCAGGCGAATAATGACGAATCGCCACATCGAGCGACTCCGCGGCCACATACTCCTGCGCCAAGTACGGCGTCTCATCCTCGAGACCTGCCGCCAGGGGCGAGACGATACCTCGATGCGATAGGTCCGCCGCGACCAGCGCGTTCAGCGCGTCGACCAACGACTGCACCTGCTCAGGCGTCAAGTCGAGGTCGAACGCCTTGACCGCAACCAGTCGGTCGGCCGCCGGTTCGTAGGTGCGGTAGACCGGACCAAGAACACCGACACCAATCTGGTGCATGACCCTGAATGGACCGAATGCACCAGGGGCTGAAAACGGACTAGCGTCGTCGCGGGTCAGCTGAGGAACTCCTACAGAGCGGGTTGACGGATGCTAGCACGGAAGGCGTCGGCCAGCCAACGACGAACGCGGATCTTGACAGCCCGAACACCCGTTTGAAACAGTACCTTGAGAGTGACCTTGGACCAGCCGCCCGCCACTGAAGCTCCACCCCTTCACTCGGTCGACCTTCGACGCCTGTCATGGGCGCCGCGGTTGGCCTGTGACTACTGTCACGACCCAGCGAAACTCGCGCCCTTCTTCGTGGGCCCGCCGGGTGATTCGCGAACCATGCGCAGCGCGATCGATGCCCGGCAGAACGGTCCGACTCCCCGATCGGACATTGCGGAGATCGTAGTGAGACAGCTGGCCGCCCGGGATGCCCCGCCGCCGGCACGTGCGGCAGCCGAACGTCTCGGCGACCCGGCATCGGTGGCGATCGTCACTGGACAACAGGCGGGACTCTTCGGAGGCCCGCTCTTCACGCTTCTCAAGGCCATCACGGCGATTCGCCTCGCGCACGACATCGGTCGCGACCATACGGTGCCAGCAGTGCCAGTGTTCTGGGTTGACGCAGAAGACCACGACCTCGCTGAAATTCAGAGCTGCCATGTACTGACCGAGGACCTCGCCCCACGCAAGATCTCGGTTCCGTATCCCACCGAGTCGGGCCTGCCGGCGTCAGCGGTCATGCTCGATGACTCGGTCACCGCCGCCGCCGAAGAGCTTCGGCACGCGCTTCCGGAAACCAAGTTCAGCGGGGCGTTGTTCGAGCAGCTGCGCGACGCGTATCGACCCGGACGAAGCCCGGTCGAGGCGTTCAGCTACTGGTTAGATCGGCTGCTCGGCCCCAGTGGACTCGTCGTCTTCGATGCCTCTGACCCGGAGGCCAAGCCGCTCGCACGCAGCGTGTTCGCCCACGAGCTCGATGCGCTGGGCACTACCTCGCGGTTGGCTTCGGCAGCCGGCCACGCGCTATCCGACCTGGGATACCACGCCCAGGTTACGCCGTCTGCGGACGCCGTTGCGATGTTTCATCTCGGAGAAACCCGCCGTCCGATCCGTTTCCAAGCTCCCGATGGAGACCGCTTTACGATCGGCGAGCAGGAGGTGTCGGGTTCCGAACTCCGCGCTGAGGTCAACGAGCATCCGCAGCGCTTTAGTCCGAGTGTGTTGCTCCGGCCGGTCGTGCAGGACACCCTGTTTCCCACCGTCGTGTTCGTGTCAGGACCCAACGAGCTCGCGTACCTCGCTCAGCTTCGCGGGGTGTACGCGCACTTCGATGTACCGATGCCTGTCATCTACCCACGAGTCAGTGCCACGATCGTCGACCGCGCGGTGATCAAGTTCCTCGACCGATTCGACGCAGACTTCTGGGATCTCCAAGCTCAGGACGAACACCTCCTGAATCGCCTGTTGGCCGGTCTGCTACCGGACTCCGTTGGCCAGGCGCTCGGCGCTGCCGAACAAAGCGTGTCAGAGCGCTTGGCGGCTATCGCCGCCGAGGTTGGCACGGTCGACTCGACGCTCGTCGGCGTCGTCGACACGACCCGCGGCCGCATGGAGCGCGACCTCAAGACCCTCCAGAGTAAGGTCGTCCAAGCCGCGAAGCGACGCGACACGACGCTCCGAAGGCAGTTCCACCGAACACAGGCGCAGACGTTCCCGAACGGTCAGCCTCAGGAGCGCGTAGTCGACTTCATCTACTTCCTCAATCGCCATGGCCCCCACCTGATTGACCGGCTTCTGCGGGATATGCTGCTCGGCTTCAGCCAACACTGGCTGCTAACGGTATAATCGAGCTAACGTCAATTGGGAAAAGGAGTTGTTGTGTTCACTCGATGGTTCACGGGGTGTTGTGCCGTCCTCGTCCTGAGTAGCGCGGTCCTCTCGTGCCACTCAGAGCCGGGGGGCGATCCGTCTGAACCAGCCGAGGTCAGCATCGCGGCAGGCGCAGAGCTGCCCGATGTCATCGCGCGGGTGAACGGAACGCCCATCGATCGGATCGAGTTCGAACGCGCTGTCCGCGCGCAGGAACAACAGGCCGGACAGCCGGTTCCTCTCCAGTTGCGCGATGCGGTCTACCAGAGCGTGCTCGATCGGCTCGTGGCGTTTCACCTCCTCATGCAGGAATCGGAGACGCGCGAGGTCTCTGTGGCGCCCGAAGCCATCGACGGCGAGATCGACCGCATCCGCACGAAGTTCACCAGCGACGAGGAGTTCGAAGCGCAGTTGGCCACGTGGCAGACCTCGCTCGATGTACTTCGCGAAGAAGCGCGGAAGGACCTCGTTGTCGCCAGAGTCATTGAGCTTGAGATCGCGCCAAAGCTGTCGCTCAACGAGTCATCGGTTCGTGGATTCTACGAGCAACATCAGGACCAGTTCACCGAGCCGAAGGCCATTCGCGCCAGCCACATCTTGATCGGCGTACCGGAGAATGCCAACGACGCGACCCGAACGGATGCTCAGGAGCGCGCCCAACGCATACTCGCCGGCGCTCAGGAAGGCACCAGCTTCGCCGAGCTCGCACGCACACATTCTGAGGACGCGGCCACGGCTACGGAGGGCGGCGACCTCGGCTTTGTCGTGCCAGGACAGACGGTGCCGCCGTTCGAAGAGGCGCTGTTTGCGCTCCAGCCCGGCTCGGTGAGCGATCTGGTCCGTTCACCGTTCGGTTTTCACATCATCCAGGCGCGCGAGCGTCGTCCAGAGCGCGTGATTCCATTCGCTGAGGCAAGTGGCACAATCCGCCTCATGCTCCTCGATCGCGAGCGCGAGGTATTGACCGCCTCGTTCATCGCCGAACTCAAGGCCGCCAGCACCATCGAGGTCTATCTCTAGTGCAAGGTTTCGGTTCACGATGAACGAAGACGTCTTCAGGGCAGTCGGCGAGGCGCTCGAGCGCGGCGAACCTGCAGCGCTCGTGACCATCATTCGGACCGAGGGCTCGACACCTCAACGAGTCGGCGCAAAGATGCTTGTGTTCGCCGACGGACGAACCGTCGGCACGATCGGCGGTGGGTGTTACGAGAACGACGCATTCTGGAAGGCGCGCACGTCACTCGACACGCGCAAGCCGCTCGTCGCGCGCTACGAGCTCGCCGACGATATCGCGGAGGAGTCGGGGCTGATCTGCGGAGGGCAAATGGACGTGTATATCGAACCGATTGAATCGGCTCCGCATCTCTATCTCATCGGTGGCGGTCACGTGGCGTATCATCTCGCCACCGCGGCAGCGCCGGTCGGCTTCAAGATTCACGTCCTCGACGACCGCGAGAAGTTCGCGAACACGGAGCGGTTTCCGGATGCGGAAGAAGTCGTCGTTGACGGGATCCCCGAGTGGCTCGAGCGCGTCACTTTCCCCGCCAACGCGTATGTCGTCATCCTGACGCGCGGCCATCGATACGATCTCGACGCGCTACGCGCGCTGGCACAACGAGAGCTTCGATACCTCGGGCTTATCGGAAGCCGCGCCAAGGTGGCCCGCCTGTACGCGGCACTTGGTGAGGAGTCGATTCCGCTCGATCGCCTACGGAACGTGCATGCACCGGTTGGGCTCGATATCGGGGCCGTCTCGCCGCAGGAGATCGCGGTGAGCATCTTGGCCGAGTTAATCGCCGTCAAGTACGGCAAGTTGGACACGGCTGCCCCGTCGGGACTAGGAGGGATTGCGCCCCTGCGCTGGACTCCCGCCGAGCCGGATCCCACCCCGGTCAGCGCCGACGAGTAGCCCGCTATAATGATGTTTGCATGACGCGCGCGACCGACGGCACGTCGTACTTCGACCTTCCCGAGCGCTCTCGACAGATTCTGGCCGGACTCGTCCAGCAGTACATCGAGGAGGGCGAGCCGGTTTCGTCGCTGTGGTTTGCGCAGCACGGCGGGTTCGGCTGGTCGTCTGCGACCGTGCGGAGCGTCATGGCCAAGCTCGAAGAACTTGGCTACGTGCACCAGCCGCACACGTCGGCCGGTCGCGTGCCGACCGATCAGGGGTATCGGGCATACGTCGATCTCCTTCTCGATGCACGAGAGGCCGCCGGCGACGCACCGGATGTCGAGGCTCGGCTTCGCCAGGCAGGGACCGTGAGCGGCGTGTTGTCGAACGTGTCGCACGAGTTGTCGCGCGCGTCGCATCATCTCGGGTTCGCCACCATGCCGCCGACGGGTGGCACCCTCCGACAGATCGATTTCGTGCCGCTCGAGGGCACACGAATCCTCGTGGTCGTAGAGACCGACGAAGGCACCGTCGAGCACAAGGTCATCGAGCTGGGTGAGCCGGTAAGCGTGTCCGAGCTCCAACGCGGCGCCAACTACCTCAATACGGAGTTCACAGGACTCCCGCTCTGGGACGTTCGCGCGGCAGTGACCGAGCGACTGCGGCAGCAGCGGATGCTCTACGACCAGTTGTTGTCGCGAGCCCTCCGGCTGGCCAGCTCGACTTTGGAAGGCATGGTTCCGCAGAACAGCGTCTTTCTGGAAGGCGCGGGCTTTCTACTCGATGATGCGTTCCAGGATGACCACGAGAGTCAGGTGCCGCTTGCCACGCTGCGCGCACTGCTGACCATGATCGAGCGCAAGGACCAGCTCGTGCGCGTGCTTGGTGAGTACATCGACGGGCGGGGGCTCACGGTGGTCATCGGTACCGAGCACCTCTCGCCGGAAATGCAGGACCTCAGCCTGGTCATGTCGACGTACATCGACGGTGACCAAACCGGGAGCGTCGGCGTCATTGGTCCCCGGCGAATGCACTACTCCAAGGCGATCGCGGCGGTCGATAGCATGTCATGCGCGGTCACGCGCGTGCTCGTGGGGTCAGGCACGCCGCCGAGCGACCTCGCGCAGTGATTCTAAATCACTGCACCAGCTCATCATGACGGACGAGTCGAAGATCACCGCTCCTGATCAGCCCACCTCTGATGTTCCGGACTCGGCGCGACAGCTCCAGGAGGAGCGTGACGAGTACCACGACCTCCTGCTACGCAAGACCGCCGAGCTCGACAATTACCGCAAGCGCGTAGACCGTGAGCGGTGCGAGCTCGCGCATGCGGCAGCCACAGATCTCATTCAGGACCTGCTGCCGCTGGTGGATGACCTCGAGCGCGCACTTGACGCAGATGTGGATACGGCCACCGCCGGCTCGTATCGCGAAGGCGTCGAGCTGATTCATAGGCAGCTGCTCGAGGTGCTCGATAAGCGTGGCGTCACGCCGATCGAATCGACTGGACAGGACTTCGATCCGCAACTTCACCAGGCCGTGGCCACCGACACAAGTGAAGGCCATCGCGACGGCGAGGTCATCGACGAGATGCGGCGGGGATACCTGCTCCACGGCCGATTACTTCGGGCTTCCATGGTCAGGGTGGCCAAGTCGTGACCCAACGCGACTACTACGCGATACTCGGTGTCTCGCGGTCTGCCGATGATGCGGAAATCAAGAGCGCGTACCGCAAGCTGGCCCTGAAGTACCACCCCGACCGCAATCCTGGTGACGCGGCCGCCGAGGAGCAGTTCAAAGAAGCCGCTGAAGCATACGCGGTGCTCGCCGACCCCCGAAAGCGAGGACGCTACGATCAATTCGGGCACGCAGGCGTAAGCGGCGCGTCCGGACACCCCGATGTCGACCCGACGATCTTCGCCGATTTCGGCGACGTCTTCGGTGGCTTCGGAGACCTCTTTGGGTTTGGCGACCTGTTCGGGGGCCGACGCCGTGGCGGTCCTGCGCGCGGCGCGGACCTCCGCTACGACCTGTCGATTCCGTTCGCGGAAGCGGCAACGGGGACGGAGCCAACCCTCCAAATCCCCCGACTTGAGGAGTGCGAGCGCTGCCATGGTGCCAAGGCCGAGCCGGGCACCAGCGTGGAAACGTGCTCACAGTGTGAAGGTCGGGGTCAGGTTCGCTACCAGCAGGGATTCCTGACCGTTGCCCGAACATGTGGGCAGTGCCGCGGAAGCGGAAGGGTCGTGGCCAGCCCGTGCCGTGAGTGTCGAGGGCAGGGTCGAATCGAGCGGTCTCGGAAGCTCAAGGTCAAAATCCCCGCGGGCATTGCGACCGGTCAGCGCTTGCGTCTACAGGGCGAGGGCGAGCATGGGGCTGCCGGTGGACCACCCGGTGACTTGTACGTGGTCGTGTCGGTCGAGGAACATCCCTTCTTTCACCGCGAGGGAGACGACCTGTGGTGCCAGGTGCCGGTGTCGTTCCCGACCTTGGTCCTCGGAGGCACGATCCAGGTACCAACACTCTGGGACGACGCAGGCGTGGACGTGCCGAAGGGCACCCAACCCGATGCGAGGTTCCGGGTGCGGGGCAAAGGGATGCCGCGACTCTCTGGCCGGGGCCACGGTGACTTGTATGTGGTGGTACAACCCGAGGTGCCAACATCGCTCTCTCGCGAACAAAAAGATCTGATCGAGCAATTGGACAAGACGATGCCCGAGAGATCGTCCGAGCCCAACAGCCGGCAGAACGCTGACGAACGGCCCTTCTTCGACCGCGTTCGAGACATTTTTGGCTGACCGTCGTCCAGCCCTGGACGTTCGGGTATCGAGGTCCGAGCCCGGACTCATGGACCGGCTTGAAGCGCTCGTTGACGAATATCGCCCGTTCGCCATCGAGGCGCAGCAGACCGAGACCGATCGACAGTCCGAATTCGTGGCGATCAGGGTGCACTTCTCATCGAGATCAGACCGTGACGCGGCCGGCAGCGCCATTAAGCAGCTGGGTCACGCGGCCGTCCTGGTCGAGCGAGCGGACGTTGATGACGACAGGCAGTACTGGTCTGAGCGCTCCCAGGCATCCCTGCGCGCGGTTCGAGTCGGGCGACTCGTGATCGCGCCGCCGTGGGACATTCCAGGCGACGCCCCCGATACATCCGTCGTCGTGATCACCCCGTCCATGGGCTTTGGCACCGGACACCATCAGACCACACGCCTGTGCCTTCGCGCCCTGCAAGACCAACCCGTGGACGGCGCTGCGGTCGTCGACCTCGGAACCGGATCGGGAATCCTGGCGATCTCGGCGGCCAAACTCGGAGCGGCGTCGGTCGTCGCGGTCGAGTCTGACCGCGATGCCCTGCGATGCGCCCATGCAAATGTGGCCGCCAACCATGTGACCTCGACCGTCCGGATCGCGGCCAGCGACATCCGACAGGTGTCGGCCTCCAGACGGGGCGATGTGATCATGGCAAACCTCACTGGCGACCTCCTAGTCAGCATCGCCGGAACGATCGCGTCGTACGCGAACGATGGCGCGCGGCTGATCGTGAGCGGGTTTGCGGCCACCGAGACCCGCCACGTGGAACGGGCCTTTGCATCGTTCGCGCGCGTACAACACGACCTGTGCGAGGATGAGTGGGCGTGCCTGACCATGCGCGTGGACTGATGAGCATCCACCGCTTCCTCGCCCCTTCGGTAGCCGGCGTCGACGAACACGTGTACCTTTCCAGCGACGAGGCGACGCATGCGACCCGTGTCCTCAGACTCCGTTCCGGTGCGACGGTTCGCGTGTTCGACGGGCGAGGCCGAGAATTCCTCGGCCGGCTGGGCGTGACCGGCCGCAGCGAGGTATCAGTGCGGACCGTCGAGGAGGTCGTCCCAGCGCGCGAAGCCCAGGTCGCGACCACGTTGGCGCCCACCGTGCTGAAGGGCAAGCAGTTCGACTCGGTCGTGAAGGACGCCACGATGCTCGGAGTCGCCGCAATCCGGCCCATCCTGTCGACCAACACGGATGTTCCGCACGCTGCCATTGCCCAGCCAAGCATGCGGACTCGCTGGCAGCGAATTGCCGTCGCGTCGGCCAAGCAATCGGGACGTGCGGTCGTGCCGGACGTCCACGATCCAGTGCCCTTGGCGGACTATCTTCAGACTGCGGCTGATGAGCTGCGGGTCATCTTCGTTGAGCCCACCAACACTCATGTGCGCGACGGGCTCGCGTCGCTTGGCGATCGACCTCGACCCGCGCGTGCCAGCCTCATGGTCGGACCGGAGGGCGGATGGACCGACGACGAGGTCGTCCTCGCGACCGAATGCGGTTGGGAGGCCGTCACGCTCGGCGACCGGACCCTCCGCGCAGACGTAATGCCGATTGCGGCGCTCTCGGTGCTGTTCTGTCTGTGGGGAGAGTGGGACTCGAAGCCGGGAGATCCGAAGAACTCGTAGTCGAAGTCCCCTCGTCCTATACTGGCCCCACCGAATGCTGTTTCGCGGTCAGGTCCTTGGCAAATACCGGATTGAAGCCCCGCTTGGCAGTGGGGGCTTTGGCGCCGTCTATCTGGCGCGCGACACGTGGATCGACAAAGACGTCGCGATCAAGGTTCCCCACAAGCAGAACCTGAACTTCAGCGAGCTGCTGCGGGAGCCGCGTCTCTTGGCCGCGCTCGACCACCCCAACATCGTCTCCATCACAACCGCGGAAAAGCAAGACAACGTGTTCTTCATCGTGATGGAGTACGTCGACGGCAAGAACCTCGAGGACATCATCACCGAGCAACGTGGACTCGACGTCGACCTCGCGCTGGGGTATGCCCAGCAGATCGGCCTCGCGGTCGAACATGCGCACCGTCAGGGTGTACTCCACCGTGACTTGCGTCCGCCCAACGTCTTGGTCTCGACGACGGGAACCCTGAAGGTTGCGGACTTCGGCACGTCACGGTTCCTCGAAATCGCAGCGCACGGAACGACGGTCATCGGCAGTCCGCCGTACATGGCACCCGAGCAGTTCGATGGCAAGGCGGTGTTCGGGTCGGATCTCTATTCGCTGGGCGTGACGCTGTACCAGATGCTGACCGGCGAGCTGCCCTACAAGGCGCCGGCCCCTGCCGACCTCGACCGACTCAGGCGCGGCGAACTGGCGCGTCCGCCGCGAGTCCGCAACCCGGCGATACCCAAGGCCGTGAGCGACGTCGTCATGACAGCGATGGCACCCGAACTGTCCAGCCGGTACCAGCGAGCGTCGGACTTCCTGCTCGACCTCGAAACCTGTCGCGCGCCGAGCGTGTCATCCCGCGACGATTCCCGTACGCCAGCAGAGGTATTTGCAGCGCCGAACCGGTCTGACGAGGTGCGTGGTATCCAAACCCGCCTCAAAGCGCGTGACACGTTGCTCGGCGGCTTCTGCTGGCGATGTCACAAGCCCCTCCACGCGCGCACGAACCGATGCCCCTTTTGCAACGAGATCCAGTGATGTAAACTGCCTTCATGAGCTTCGGATCGGGCAAGATCTGGATGAACGGCACGTTCGTCGATTGGATGGACGCCAAGATCCACGTCGGTGCGCACGTCGTTCACTATGGCAGCGGCGTCTTCGAGGGCGCACGGTGCTACGACACGCCCAAAGGATCCGCGTGCTTTCGGCTCGATACTCACATCCGGCGGCTCTACGACTCAGCCAAGATCTACCGCATGGCCTACGACATGCCCCAAGCAGAGTTCGCCGAGGCGGTCCTCGACACCATTCGTGAGAACGCGTACAAGGCCTGCTACATTCGCCCTTTACTGTATCGGGGGTATGAGACGCTGGGCGTCAACCCGTTCTCCTGCCCGGTGGAAGCGGCCATCATGGTGTGGGAATGGGGGGCGTACCTCGGTGACGACTCGATTGAGAACGGCGTCGATGTCCAGGTGAGCTCGTGGGGGCGTGGGGCGCCGAACAGGTTTCCGTCGCTCGCGAAATCGACGGCGAACTACGCCAACTCGCAGCTCATCAAGATGGAGTCGGTGGTCAACGGATACGCTGAGGGCATCGCCTTGGATCCGGATGGGTCCTTGAGCGAAGGCAGCGGACAGAACCTGTTTCTCGTTCGCGACGGCCAGCTCACAACGCCACCAGTGTCCACATCCACACTGCCCGGCATCACGCGCGATGTCGTGATGACGCTGGCACGCGACCTCGGGTTCCCGGTCAAGGAAGAAGCCCAGCCACGGGAGGCCCTCTACATTGCCGATGAGGTGTTCTTTACCGGCACGGCCGCTGAGATCACGCCGATTCGGTCGGTGGACAAGATTACGATCGGCACCGGCAAACGAGGTCCGATTACCGCAGCCATCCAGGAGCGGTTCTTTGACATCATCCATGGTCGCCAGCCGGATACCCACGGCTGGCTCACGTACGTGTACGCCGACGCCGAGCTGAAGGCATCGGCCGAGGCCGCGGCGTCTACCGGCGGATAGCTCGCGTCGGTTAGGCGTGTCCCCCCGCCCTGCCCCAGGACCGTTCCTCACCGGCCTGAGGATGCTCGCCCGCCGCGAGCTTTCCACCGCGCAGATCAGGGATCGTTTGGAGAAACAGGGCTTCGCCGAAGACGCGATCGACGCAGCCGTCGAGCGGTTGCGCGACGAGGGTGCACTCGACGACCAGCGGACGGCGACTGCTTTCGCGCGCCAATCGCTCGAGCTGAAGCTACGGGGGCGGCAGCGAGTGCTGCGTGACATCGAACAACTCGGCATCAGCCGCGAGACCGCTCGGGTTGCGGTCGACGAGGTCTACGCCGACGTTGCGGAGCCCGATTTGGTGGAGCGCGTCTTGGACCGACGCCGCGCTGAGCACATACGTACGACCCGGACCTTTCGGCGGCTGTATCGCGCGCTTTTGCGGCAGGGCTTCGATCACGGCGTGGTCGTGTCGGCGCTCAAGGCACGAGCGACCGACGCCGTGCGACCGAACGACGAATAGCATCGGGACGTCTTGTGAAAGAATACTCGTCATGACCTCGGCAGAGATTCGGCGCAGCTTTCTGGACTTCTTCGCCGGCCACGACCACACGGTCGTATCCAGCTCGTCGCTCGTGCCGACCGATGATCCGACCCTGCTCTTTACCAACGCCGGGATGAATCAGTTCAAGGACCTGTTCCTCGGCAAGGACAAACGCGACTACCGCCGCGCCACGACGTCGCAGAAATGTATGCGCGTGAGCGGTAAGCACAACGACCTCAACAACGTCGGCCCGTCGCTTCGCCACCACACGTTCTTCGAAATGCTGGGCAACTTCTCGTTCGGCGATTACTTCAAGGTCGATGCGATTCCCTTTGCGTGGGCCTTGCTGACCGACGTGTGGAACATCCCCGCGGATCGTCTGTACCCGACGATCTTCGGCGGCACCGTCGACATCCCCCGAGATGATGAAGCCCATGCGACGTGGGCCAAGCTCGTCCCGGCTGATCGAGTAGTCGAGCTCGGTCTCGCCGAGAACTTCTGGTCTATGGGCGACACCGGCCCGTGCGGACGGTGCTCCGAGATCCACTATCACCGTGGCGACCATTACCCCTGCGCCGAGCCCGTCTGTCGTGGAATCGACTGCAGTTGCGATCGGTACGTGGAGATCTGGAACAACGTCTTCATGGAGTTTGAGCGACATGCGGACGGCTCGCTCGCCCCACTCCCTGCGCCGTCTATCGACACGGGCATGGGCCTCGAGCGAATCGTGGCCGTGTTGCAGGGGACGCTGTCCAACTACGACACCGACCTGTTCACGCCTCTCCTCGGTGCGATCGGCGCGGCCACGGGCGCCCAGTACGACCCGAGGACTGAGGATAAGGCCGGTCGGGCGACGGCGGTGGCAATGCGGGTCGTCGCAGACCACCTGCGGGCGATGACCTTCCTCATCGCCGACGGTGTGCTGCCGTCGAACGAGTGGAGGGGCTATGTGCTCCGGAAGATCATGCGTCGCGCCATGCGTCACGGGAAGAAGCTCGGCATGACCGAGCCGTTTCTCTACGGCTTGGTGGACGGCGTCGTCGACGAAATGGGGCACGCCTATCCGGAGCTCGGCGCCAGCCACGACGCCATCGCCCAGGTCGTCCGGCGAGAGGAGGATCGGTTCGATGCGGTCCTCAATGATGGGCTGCCTCGCCTCGAAGCGGTGCTCGGCCGGGCGCAGCGTGATAACGGCGTGATTGATGGTGCAGACGCCTTTCGTCTCTACGACACCTACGGCCTCCCACTCGACTTCATCGAGGACATGGCGGACGAACGGCAGCTCCGGCTCGACCGCGACGGCTTCGAGCGCGCGATGAACCACCAGCGGAAGCAGTCCCGCGCCGGCCAAACATTCGATGTCTCAACTGCCGGCGACTTCAACTTCGCCACCGAAAACGCACGCCACGCACTGCAGACGGCCGACGATCAGTTCGAGGGCTACACCTCGGTGCGCTCCGAAGACGTCCCGATTCTGGCCCTCTTTGACGATGCCCGTCATCAGGTGCCGGAGTTGGGTGAAGGTGCGACGGGCTACGCAGTGCTCGAGCGCACGCCGTTTTACGTTGAAGCCGGGGGGCAAGTATCGGACACCGGCCGACTCGTGAGTACGGTGGGCCAGGCGACGGTCGATGCGATGGGACGGTTAGGGGGAGCTGGCCCCAGAGTGCACTCGATCCGCGTTGAGTCGGGACACTTCCGCGAGCAGGACCGCGTCAGTGCACAAGTCGACGCGACGCTCCGCGACGCGACCAGGCGAAATCACACGGCCACGCACCTGCTGCACGCGGCGCTCCGAACCGTGCTCGGCGCCCACGTCAAGCAAGCGGGATCACTCGTGGCCCCTGATCGCTTGCGCTTCGACTTTACCCACTTCGAGCCGGTCACCGTCGACCAGCTGACCGAGATCGAGCAACGGGTGAACCGAGAGGTGTACGCGAACAACGGCGTCCAGACCGAGGTGCGGGCCACCAGCGACGCAATTGCCGACGGGGCGATGGCCCTGTTCGGAGAAAAGTACGGCGATCAGGTACGCGTCGTCTCGATCCCGGACGTCTCGATGGAGCTCTGCGGCGGCACCCACTGTCGGGCGACCGGAGACATCGGCCCCTTCGTCATCACGCAGGAAGCTGGCGTGGCAGCCGGCGTGCGTCGGATCGAGGCGCTCACAGGCGACGCCGCCGTGACCTTCCTGCGCGAACGACGCCACACGCTGGACGGGGTCCTCGACGCGCTCGCCGTGCCGGCCGAGCAAGCCGTTGACGCAGTTCTGCGCCTCCAGACGCATGCCAAACGTCTTGGTCGCCAGATCGAACAACTCAAGGTTGACGCCGCCATGGGAGACCGCGACGCAGCGGGGGTTGGCGAGATGTCTGACATCCATGGGGTCAAAGTCGTCACGAAACGAGTCGCCGGTCTCGAGAAGACAGCTCTGCGAGCGCTCGCGGATTCGATGCGAGACCAGCTCGGCAGCGGGGTTGTCGTGCTGGCCGCCGACACCGGCGGTAAGGTCTCGTTGCTCGTTTCGGTTACCAAGGACCTGGTCGAGCGTGTCCACGCCGGGAACGTCGTCAAAGCCCTCGCACCGATCGTCGGCGGCCGCGGTGGCGGTAGAAGAGACTTCGCGGAGGCCGGTGGCCGACTGCCCGACAAGATCGACGACGTGTTTCCCGAAAGCCGAGTCATCTTGGCCAAGATGCTCGACGCTCAAGGCTCAGAGTGAGGCTCGACGTGTGGCTGGACGTCGCCTGCGTCTTCAAGACGCGGTCTGAGGCCCAGCGAGCCTGCAAGGCGGGACGGGTGCTCGTCAACGGGCAGCGCGGGAAGCCCCACCGAGATATCCACGCCGGCGATACGCTCACCATCACCACTCGCGCTGGCCGGCGACGCGTGCTCGCGATCAGCAAACTGGTCGAGACGCACATTCCCAAGGCCGAAGCCTCGACGCTCTACGCGGACGTGACGCCGCCTCCAAGCCCGGAAGAACAGGAGCTCAGAGATCTCTTGCGCCGAGCCGGACCTCGGCAGGTCCACACGCGGCCGCGGGCCCCAGACAAGCGCGAGCGCCGGCAGCTTCGGCGACTCAAACGAGAGCCGTAACCGGGCCACGTCGGACCGCTTCGTATATAATTCCTTCGTGGCAAATCACAAGTCGGCCATCAAGGCCCACAAGCAGAACGTTCGTCGCCGCGCGCACAATCGCGAACTGCGTACTCAGATGCGTCACTCGCTGAAGTCGACGCGAGCAACTATCGATGCCTCCGGTGCCGATGGTGCCGGAGAGGACGCGGCTCAAACCGCCCTGCGCGATATGTCGTCGCTCATCGACACGCTGGCGGGCAAGGGCATCATTCACGCGAATGCGGCCGCGCGTCACAAGTCCAGGCTGACGAAGCGGCTTCGCAAGCAGTCAGCGTCGGCGTAGTCCCGCCGCCCCACCCCTGGCGGGCTGGCAGAGCTCAACCACCAATCGCTCCAGCAACACGCGAGGGTTTCCGGCCGACCGCTTCAGCGCGCGGTCTGTTCTGAAGACCGCTTCAATTGCGCTCCGGGTCTTCGCGGCGGGTAGTTTCGTGCGCGCCACCCAGGCCAACTGGCCGAGGACGAGATACGGTGCGGCTCCGCTGTCTAGGACCAGCCCAAGCTCCCGCAGGGCCATGGCAGCAGACGGTCGTTCAATGGCGCGTGCGACCGCCCAGTCATCGTGCGCGGACGGGGGACCGGCCACGTCATGGACATCCTGCGTGGTGATCTCCGACTGACCTGCGGCAAACAGAAGCAGCCGCTCGACCTCGAACCTCAGACGCATGATGTCCGGGCCGGCCCGCCCAGCCAGCTCTCGCACGGCTTCGGCGGACATCTGCCGGCCCTCAGCCTTGACCTGTGCCCGAATCCAGCGCTCGGCATCGGCCAACGTCTCAAGTTGTCCACACCGCACGACGGTGGACTTCGCCAGCAGGGTCTTCGTCAGGCGCCGGCGTTCGTCCAACGTGGTGGCAACCAGTACCAAGGTCGCATGTGACGGGGGGTGCTCGACGAACCTCACCAACGCTTCGGCGTCGTGGGTCGCGGCTGAGCTCTCGCGCTTCGGCTCCAGAACGCGCTCCGCGCTCAACACCACCACGAGTCGTCGAGGCGCCATCATGGGGAGCGTTTGTGCCGCTGCCAAGACATCGCCAAGGGCCGTTTCGCCACCGTGGAAACGCTCGACGTTGAATGCCCGAAGCTCGGCGCCAATGGCCTCTTCGAACTCCGTCGCGAGCTCCCGCTTTTCGTACTCGTCGTCTCCCAGAAGCAGGTAGACCGAATCGAGCGTCCCGGACGCGATCTGCTGGTGAATCGCTGAGGGTTTGACCACGACGGTTTGGGGTGTCTAGAACGCTTCGAGGATGGAGCTGACAACCGTCTCTGAGAAGTCGACGGCAATACGCTCGACCGCATTCGAGCGCTGGCCGAAGAACGCCGAGACGCTCGCCACGTCGCCGGCGGATGCAACGTCGTACTCGTCCCGGAAGACCAGCGCCTCATTCTGCCAAATCACGTCGTCCGCCACCATGTCGCGAAACTCAATCTGAGCCGTCAACGTAAACACGTAGCGCGACACCTGTTGGTCACCGGTGAAGCTCGCCGGTTCAATCCGAATGTTCTGAATCGTGCCGCTCAGCACCGCGTCGACCCCGGCCGTCTCGGGCACGACCCGATACGAGCCGCGGCCGATGAACTCCTGGCGTACTTGCTGGGTGATCAGCTGCTCGATGTCGAACGCGGTGGTGTTGTTTTCGAACATCGGAATACCGATCGTCTCGACGTAGTCGGGGAGAAACCCCCCGCGTCCAGACAACGCATAGCCACACCCCGCCGTCGTGATGACAAGCCACACAAGCAGTCCGCGACCGCACCAACTACGAATCATGATATGGCTATCGTGCCACGATATTGACCAACTTGCCAGCGACGACGACAACCCGAACGACGGTCTTTCCCGACAGGTGGGCGGCAACCTTCGGCTCCGCCAAGGCATGGCGTTCCAAGTCGGCCTCGGAAAGCTCCGCATCGACCGTCAGGCGCGACCGAACACGGCCATTGACCTGCACAGGTACAACGAGCTCCGCGGCGCGGGCCACATCTGGATCAAAGGTCGGCCAACCTGCCGCCACGACGCCATCTGCGTGCCCGAGCGTTTCCCACAGCTCCTCGGACAGGTGCGGCGTGAACGGCGACAGCATCAGGACAAGCGCCTCGACCGCTTCCCGCTGCACGGCCAAGTTCGTCGGCGTCGTCTCGGCCTCCGCCTCACGATATGCGTACAGCTCGTTGACGAGCTCCATCAGCGCGGAGATGGCGGTATTGAGATGGACTCGGGGATCGATGTCGTGAGACACACGGCGTATCGTTTGGTGGGTCTTGCGTCGCAGGGCCCGCGCGCGGTCGGGCAGCTCTGTGGTGTGCGCGTCGACCCCCTCAGCCTCGACAAGTGCGTCGGCGACCGACACCACGAGCCGCCACACCCGGCCCAGGAATCTCGCGCTCCCCTCCAAGCCGGCATCGGTCCACTCGATCTCCTTCTCCGGTGGCGCCACGAACATTTCGTACAAGCGGAGTGCATCGGCCCCGTAGGTTGCCAACATCTCGTCGGGATCGACAACATTTCCCTTGGACTTCGACATGACAGCGCCGTGACGAAGCACCATTCCCTGGGTTAGCAGACGAGTAAAGGGCTCCGCGTGGTCCACAAATCCCAAATCAGCAAAAACGCGGCAGAAGAACCTCGAGTAGATCAGATGCAGGATCGCGTGCTCGACCCCGCCACTGTAGAAGTCGATCGGGGCCCAGTAGCGGACCTTCTCGGTATCGAACGGCGCCGACGCGTTGTGTGGGTCACAATAGCGATAGAAGTACCACGACGAGTCGACGAACGTGTCCATCGTGTCGGTCTCACGCCTCGCGGGACCGTCGCAGGCCGGGCACGACGTCTCCACGAACTCGCGGACCTGAGCGAGCGGAGACGCCCCACGTCCTTGGAACTCGGTTACGTGCGGGAGTTCAATCGGTAGGTCTTCGTACGGGACTGGCTGAGCTCCGCATGTTTCGCAGTACACGATCGGGATTGGCGTCCCCCAGTACCGCTGGCGCGACACGCCCCAGTCCTTGAGACGAAACTGCACCTCCCCTCGCCCGATGTCCCGCTCCTCGGCAGCCCGGGTCATCGCGGAGATCGCGTCTGCGCTCGATAGACCTGAGAACTCCCCTGAGTCGACGAGGTGCCCCGGTTCTGCCGAGGCCTGCTCGAGGGTCGCCCCATCCAGTCGATCGATGTCCTCCGGCTGAATGACCACCGTTACCGGCAGTTCGTACTTCCGCGCGAACTCGAAGTCGCGCTGATCGTGTGCCGGAACGGACATGATGGCACCGGTCCCGTACTCGGCCAGCACGAAGTTGGCCACCCAGATCGGAACGCGCTCACCGGTAAACGGATTGACAGCATGTCGGCCGGTGTCGAACCCTTCTTTCTCAATCTGGCCGGTCAAGCGCGCTGTCCGGTCGAGTGCTTTGAACCTTTCAACGTGCTCACGAAAACGCGTAGGGTCATCGCTCGTGTCGGCGATCCGCTCGACGAAAGGGTGCTCAGGAGCCAACAGGACGAAGGTCGCGCCGTAGATCGTATCGATGCGGGTGGTGAACACGTCAAGCCGATCGAGCGCCTCCGACCCCTCTGGCTCAGAGAGCGGTGCGACCGCGAACTGGACCAGCGCACCGTCCGACCGGCCGATCCAGTTCCGTTGCATCGTGAGGACCTTGGCGGGCCACTGGTCGAGTTCCTCGATACCATCCAGCAACTGCTGCGCGTACTGCGTGATTCGCAAGAACCACTGATCGAGCTCACGCTCTTCCACGACCGAGCCACACCGCCAGCACTCGCCATCGACGACTTGCTCATTGGCAAGCACCGTCTGGCACGAGGGACACCAGTTCACGTTTGAGCGGCGACGATAGGCCAGGTCGCGCTCGTACATCTTGAGGAAGAGCCACTGATTCCACCGGTAGTAGTCCGCGTCGCAAGTCGCGAACTCTCGGTCCCAGGCGTAGCTGATCCCGAGGCGCTGCAATTGGCCCCTCATGTGGGCGATGTTGTCACGGGTCCACGTTTCCGGGTGGGTTCCGTGCTTGATGGCGGCGTTCTCAGCAGGCAGCCCGAACGCGTCCCATCCAAACGGATGCAAGACGTTGAATCCGCGCATCCGCTTCATGCGCGCGACGACGTCGCCGATCATGTAGTTGCGGACGTGGCCAACGTGCGCGTGCCCAGAGGGATACGCGAACATCACAAGGCAGTAGAACTTCTCGCGATCCGAATTCTCGTCGACTTCGAAGGCGCGCGTCTCGCGCCAGTGGGTCTGCCATTTCCGCTCGATTGCCTGAGGATCGTAGGTCCGCACGGGAGGGTCGGTAAGAGGTGGATCGATTATAGCCCAGGCCAAAACGAGGCCTGGCTGCGACGCACCGCCTCGAGTGCCGCGTCCGCACGCGCCGTGGCACCAGTGGGTGGCGAGGAGGTCACGACCGGGTGACCGGCGAATACCTCCAGGGTTTCGCGCAGACACGCCTCTAGCGCCTCGAGATCGTACCCGCCCTCGGTAACGCCTACGAGTCGCCCTTCGCACCGACGATCGGCGAAGTCGCGCAGACGTTGGGTCATGTTGGAATGGCCGGCGGTCGAAACCAGCATGCCACCGAGCGGATCGCGGGCGTGAGCATCAAACCCCGCCGAGATCAGCACCGCGTCTGGGCCGTACGATTCCAGCACCGGCAGCACGACGCGATCGAATATCAACGCATAGTCGGCATCGCCAGACCCCGCCTCGAGCGGAATGTTGACCGTGAAGCCGGTGCCGCTGGCCGCGCCAACATCCTCAGCGGCGCCGGTGCCAGGATAGAAGGGGTACTGGTGTAGCGAGACAAACAGAACCGTCGGGTCGTCGTAGAATGCCCACTGGGTCCCATTGCCGTGGTGGACGTCGTAGTCCACGATCGCGACCCGGGCCAGGCCACGGCTCCTCGCATGGGCCGCCGCCACGGCAATGTTGTTGTACAGACAAAAACCCATCGCACGCATTTGTTCCGCATGGTGCCCGGGTGGTCGCACAAACGCGATCGCGCGCCGGCCGGAGTCAAGCACGTGATCCACCGCCGCGATCGCTGCGCCAGCGGCGTGCCGGGCAACGTCCTCGGACTCGGGTGACGCGTAGGTGTCAGGGTCTAGCCTGACGCTGCGGCCCGTGGTTGACACAATGGACTCGATGTACTCGGGTGCGTGCACACGGCTGAGCGCGTCGGTCGAGGCCTTGGACGGTTCGGCCACTTGGCCGCCGCGCTCGGTCCAATCCGCTGCTACGGCGGTCATGACCCTGGAACGATCGACACGTTCGGGGTGCCCGGGTGGCGGCTGATGGGCCGCGAATCGCTCAGAGGCGATGAGCAGCACCTCGCCAACGGCGTCTTCCACTTGCGGTGGCATCCGACCTCCGACCTCCCAGTTCTATTCCTGGAGCATAGCTCGGGTCCGCTCCGCCAGAGTTCCCAGGGCCTGCTCTAGTGATTGCCGTTCGGCTTCAAGCGCCGCGTCCGATATCTTCGGCGGGACGTGACGCGGATTGCCGATAGCGACGGCCACTCGGCTGAACGGCTTGGGCACCTGAGTGCGATCCCAACTATTTGCCGACCAGTGTCGTTGCGCCTCGATGTGAAACGGAAGAACCGGGCTTCCGGTCGCGCTCCCGAGCCAGACGGCGCCCGGCTGTGCGACACGTGCCGGACCGCGCGGGCCGTCCACCGTGAATGCGGCCGGTCTGCCCAATCGCAGGTCACGCCTCAGCTGAACCAGCGCCCGGCGCCCGGCGCGGGACGTTGAGCCGCGAGCAACCCCGTATCCGAACCGTTGGATGATCTGGGCGATCCACTCCCCATCGAAGTTCTCCGACGTCATGACGACGATGCCGCGGTTTCGCCAGAAGTAGGTCGCCGGAAGAATCCGGCCATGCCAGAAGGCAAAGATGGGTTGCGTTCCGGCATGCCGCAGCGCGGCGTAGTGCTCGTAGCCGTCGACCTGCCATCGATAGGTGCGCCCCAGGAGCGCAATAAGCGGGTACCCAACGCCGGATATGACCGCCGCGGTGAGGCGTTGCGAACGTGACAGGCGGCGTTCGGTCACATCCCTTCGTACACAGGCCCGCCGCCGCCTTCAGGCGGAACCCAGTCGATGATCTGATACGGGTCCATAATGTCGCAGGTCTTGCAGTGGACACAGTTTGAGGCGTTGATCTGCAGTCGCTTGCCAGCTTCGCCGTTCGCGTCAATCATCTCGTACACGTTCGCTGGGCAAAACCGTGTGCACGGGTTTCGGTATTCCTGGAGGCATGTCGTTCGACAAACATCGGTATCCTGCACGAGCAAGTGTGACGGCTGGTCCTCTTCGTGACGGGTTCCTGAGTAATGCACGTTCGTGAGCTTATCGAACGTGAGCGTCCGATCGATGACTACGTCGTCCGGCCGACTGTCAACAGACGACTGGCGCACCGGTTCGAGATGCTCGTGCCCAGCCTTCGATGCCATCGGATCACGGAACCACCAGCCGCCGGTAATGAGCGACAGCCCAGAGTACGCGAGGCCTGCAAACAGCCCCCGGCTGAAGGCCTGGTGTACGTTCCGCACCGGATAGAGCTCGCGACGAATCGGCCCTGACGCCACGAGGTTCGAGTAGCCCGCCAATCCAGCCTCCGTGACATCCCCGGCTTCCAGTGCCTCGAACGTCGCCTCCGCCGCATGCATCCCGCTCCGCATGGCCAGGTGCAGTCCCTTGAGCCGCATCGAATTCAAAAACCCAGCCGCGTCGCCGACTATCAGGCCGCCCGACACGTGGCACCGCGGGATCGCGTACCAGCCAGCCTCGGGCAGCGCCTTCGCGCCGTATCGCACAAGTTGTCCGTCCGCCAGGAGCGCAGACACGAACGGGTGCCGTTTGAAGCGCTGAAACGCAAGATGCGGATCGAACATCGCGTCGCGATAATCGAGCCCCGCCACAAAACCAACCGACAGCCGCCCTTCAGGCAACGCATAGATAAAACCGCCGCCGAACTCTTCAGAGCGCAGGGGGTACCCCATCGTGTGGATGACGTCGCCCGCTCGCATCCGATCGTCGGGCACGTCCCACAACTCCTTGATACCGACGGCATATACCTGAGGCTGCCGGTCCGCGTCGAGCGAGAGCTTGTGAACCAGCGTCTTGGTGAGGTTGCCGCGGACACCGTCCGCGAAGATCGTCACCCGAGCCTTGATGTCCACGCCGGGTTCGAAGGTCGCCTTCCGCTGGCCTTGCCGGTCCACTCCGCGATCGCCGGTCCGAATACCGGCAACCCGGTCGCCGTCAAACAGCACCTCGGTTCCGGAAAAGCCGGTGAACACGTCGATACCGGCCGCCTCCGCCTGGCCTGCCAGCCATTTCACGAATCGGTTCAGCGAGATCACGTAGTTGCCGTGATTACGGAGCGGAGGCGGGGTGAATGGAAACCGCACCTTGCCGCGCGTCGTCAGATAGAAGATCCGGTCGCCGACAACGGGCGTCTCGAGTGGTGCGCCGCGGGCCTTCCAATCCGGGATGAGGTCAGCAAGGGCCGACGGATCGAGGACCGCGCCGGAGAGCATGTGAGCCCCGCTCTCACGGGCCTTCTCGAGGACGGCAATCGACAGCGGAGCGGTGTGCTGCTGGGCTTGAAGGGCGGCCAATCGTATCGCGGCAGACAGACCGGCCGGCCCACCGCCCACGATCAAGACGTCGACATCGAGTGTGTCGCGTTCCAGGTCACTCCCCCAAGGCAGCGGTCAACGCCGGCACGATCTCGAAAAGATCGCCGACGATGCCATAATCGGCCACCTCGAAGATCGGTGCGTCGGCATCCTTGTTGACCGCCACGATCGTTCGCGATCCCTTCATGCCGACCAAATGCTGAATCGCCCCAGAAATCCCGAGAGCCACGTACAGTTTTGGGGCCACGGTCTGGCCTGAGCTTCCGACCTGCCGGTCCATCGGCAGCCACCCCGCATCGCAGATCGGCCGCGATGCAGCGATCTCGGCATCCAGCGCTTTCGCCAGCTCCTGGACGACCGCCAGGTGCTCTTGTCCTTTGATGCCCCGTCCAACCGCAAGAATGCGTTCGGCTTGGGTCAGATCAACGGCCTGCTTCGCTTCCTTGAACGGAGGCTCCGGCTCTTGACGAACCGCCGCTCCGTCCACGGCGACCTCGACTCGTCGAGTCGGCGCTGGGGCGCTACCGAGCACCGCTGCATCCGCGCGCACGGTGCCGATCTGAAAACTGGCCAGATGCGGCGCATCCCCGTGCAGTACGATATCGGCCACGAACTTGCCCTGGAACATCGGCCTAACCAGCACAGGGCCTTCAGCGGTCGTCTTTGACGAGATGCAGTCGGTGACCAGCGTCCGCCCCAGCCGCGTTGCCAGTTTCGGGGCATAGTCGCGGGTCTGATACGTGTGAGCAAAGAGGACAAGCTCGGGGGCCTCCGCCTGCACCAGCCCCGTGAGCGATTCGACGAACCCATCGGGGGTGTAGGCGGCCAGCTGATCGTCATCCACTACCAAGATCTCGGCGACGTCAGCTTTCGCAAGACCCGCCACCGCTGAGTCCACACCGGCCCCGACGACGGCGACCTTCACGACGTCGGCGTTACCCGCCGCGCCCGCCAGTTGTTGTGCGGCCGCGATCACCTCCCAGCTCGCACGATTCACCTGCCCGTCGCGCTGCTCGGCAACTACCAGAATCATCGCATCATTCCCTACGGCCCTACAGGACGCGCGCGTTCTCCCTGAGCGCCCGCACTAAGGCGCCGGCCGCCTCGCCGGGTGAGCCATCGATGAACACCGTCGCCTTGCTCTTCTCGGGCACATACAGCTTGGCGATGGCGTAGCCAGCGTCCGGCGCGGCGTCCGCACTAATCTTCCGAATCTCCTTTTTCTTCGCCGCCATGATCCCCTTCAAGGTGGCGTATCGGAGCTGATTGATGCCGCTCTGAATCGTGAGCAGCGCCGGCGTGGGCATGGTGACCCATTGAAACCAACCGCTCTCGAGCTCGCGTTTGACACGAACGCGCGACTCCTGCAACTCGACTTCCATGATGATGGTCGAGTGCGGAATCCCGAGCAGCTCGGCCAGAACAACGCCGGTCTGTCCGAACCCTTGGTCGTCTGACTGCAGGCCGGTCAAGACCAGGTCCGCCGACTCGGGACCCAGTGCGCTGGCCAGCGCGCCGGCCACCGTTCGGGCGTCAGCGCCGGCAAGCTCGTCACTCTCGATATGGAGTGCCCGATCAGCGCCTCGTGCCAGGGCCTCACGGAGCACCTGCCCGACGCGGGAAGGTCCCGCCGAACACACCACGACCTCGCCACCGTGCTCCTCTTTGAGTCGAAGCGCCGCCTCGAGGGCGTAGGCATCGGGCTCGTTCATCTCGAAGCTGGCGTCGCGATCGCGAACCCACGTCGCCGACTCGTCGACGCGGAGCGGCCAGTCGCGTGTGACGACCTGTTTGATGCAAACGGCAATCTTCATGATGATCGGTGCGCCGAGAGTCGTGAAGACGAGGGAATCAGGCCTCGTATCGTTTGAAAAGCAGGCTCGCGTTCGTCCCGCCAAACCCAAACGAGTTCGACAGCGCGTATGTCATGGCCACGGACCGCTGTTCGTTCGGGACGTAGTCCAGATCGCACTCCGGGTCTGGGTTTTCAAGATTGATCGTGGGCGGGATGACCTGGTCTCGCATCGCGAGCGCGGTGATTCCAGCCTCCAGACCGCCGGCGGCCCCCAGTAGATGCCCCGTCATCGACTTCGTCGACGAGATCGCCAGGGCACGCGCATGCTCACCAAAACACTTCTTGATGGCCAGCGTCTCCAGCTTGTCGTTGTATGGCGTCGAGGTGCCGTGGGCATTCACGTACTCCACCGACTGGGGGTTGATGCCCGCTTGCTCGATGGCGACCCGCATCACGCGTACAGCTCCATCACCATCCTCAGCCGGCGCCGTCATATGGTGCGCGTCGCCTGACATACCGTAGCCAACGATCTCCGCGTACACCGGAACACCGCGGCTCTTCGCGCGCTCCAGCTCCTCCAGGATCAGCACCCCAGCGCCTTCGCCAATGATGAACCCATCGCGGTCTTTGTCGAACGGACGACTGGCCCGCTCAGGCTCATCGTTGCGCGTCGAAAGAGCCCGCATCGCTGCGAAACCGCCGACTCCCATCGGCGTGATGGCGGCCTCTGAGCCGCCCGCGATCATGGCGTCGGCCGCCCCGCGCTTGATCAGCTCGACCGCGTCCCCGATCGCGTGCGCCGATGCAGAGCACGCCGTACATGTCGCGGAGTTCGGCCCCTTGGCTCCGAACCGAATCGAGACCTGACCTGCCGCCAGGTTGATAATGGCCGATGGGATGAAGAACGGTGAGATCTTCCGCGGCCCGCCTTCCAAGAGAGCCCGGTGCTCACGCTCGATCGTGCTGAATCCTCCGATACCCGACGCGATGAAGACGCCGTAGTCTGGGCCGAGCGGCACCGCTGACTTGAGGCCCGCGTCACGTAGGGCAAACTCCGATGCCGCCACTGCGTACTGAATGAAGATGTCCATCTTCTTGACATCTTTCTTGTCGATGAACTCCAGGGGATCGAACCCCTTGACTTCCCCGGCAATACGGGCAGTGAACTTAGTAGCGTCGAATCGGGAAATCGCACCAATACCGCTCTGGCCAGCGAGGAGACGGTCCCATGTCAGTTGAGTACCGATTCCCAATGCCGACACCAACCCGACGCCCGTCACGACTACGCGACGCTGCGACATCAACCTACTGCTCTCTGGGTCTGTCAGACCTGTTTACTTCTTTTTGCCGTGCGATTCGATGTACTCGACGGCTTCCTTGACCCGTGTGATCTTCTCGGCGTCCTCGTCCGGGATCTCGAGCCCGAACTCTTCTTCAAACGCCATGACGAGCTCGACCGTGTCGAGTGAGTCTGCCCCGAGGTCGTCGACGAACGACGCGTCGGCCGTGACTTCCTCTTCGTCCACCCCCAACTGTTCGACGATGATTCCTTTTACCTTTTCAGCTACGGCCATTCCACAGCCTCCTACATGTACATTCCACCGTTGACGCTCAGTACCTGCCCAGTAATATACGACGCTTCATCCGATGCGAGAAAGCCGACAGCTGACGCGATGTCGTCGGGAGTACCGAACCGAGACATCGGAATCTGAGCCGCCAGCGATTGTCTGACCGCGTCATCGAGGCGTGCGGTCATGTCGGTCTCGATCATGCCAGGCGACACGACGTTCACCGTGATTCCCCGGGATGCCACTTCCCGGGCCAGCGACTTCGAGAAGCCCACCAAACCTGCTTTCGACGCCGCATAGTTGGCCTGGCCTGGATTCCCCGACTGCCCAACGACCGAGCTGACGTTGATGATACGACCGTGGCGCTGCCTCACCATCTGCCGCAGGACCGCCTGCGTGCAGGTGAATGCGGCCGTCAAGTTCGTCGCGAGCACGGCGTCCCAGTCGTCGCGCTTCATCCGCATCAGGAGCTGGTCGCGGACGATACCGGCGTTGTTGACCAACACGTCGATCCGGTCAAAGCGCTCGAGCGTCTCCCGGACGACGCGCTCGACGCTCTCGGCGTCGGTGACATCCACCGAGTGGGCCTGCGCCACGCCGCCGGCCGATACAATGTGATCCACGACGGGCTTCGCGTGGTCTTCCCGGGCACATGCCACAACCGACGCACCCGCCTCCGCGCAACGCTCCGCCACCGCACGCCCAATCCCGCGCGACGCCCCCGTGACGAGGACGACGCGATCCGTCAAACTGATCACGAACCGTCCTCGGCTCCATGTACCGGCTGCTTGAGCACCCGATCTAACTGCTCGAGGTCCGACGGCTTCCCAACGCTCAGGGCGACCAGCGACCGATCGATCTTCTTGATGAGCCCCTTCAGCACGGTGCCTGGTCCAACCTCCACGAACGTGCGTCCCCCGAACGCCGCCATCCGGCGCACCACGGCCTCCCACTGCACCGGTGCGCTGACCTGGCGCACCAGCGCATCGATCGCCGACTCGGCGTCATGCTTCGGTTCGGCATCAACGTTCGCGACGACTGGAATCCGGGGATCCGACACGACGAGCTTGCGTAGGTCGGGTTCAAGCCGAGTCTGGGCCGGCTTCATTAACGCGCAGTGAAACGGCGCACTAACCGGCAGGGCGACGACACGCCGCGCACCCAGCTCTTTGGCGCGTGCACCGGCCCGTTCGACGGCCGGTGATGCACCGGCGATGACCACCTGCCCAGGCGCGTTCAGATTGGCCGGACTGACGACTTCCCCGTCCGCCATCTCGTCACACAACGCAGCCACCACATCACCATCAAGACCCATGACGGCCGCCATGGCTCCGGTTCCAACGGGCACGGCTTCCTGCATGTATTGTCCACGCCGGCGGACTGTTCGCACGGCGTCGGCAAACGAGAGCGTGCCTGCGGCAACGTGTGCGGAATACTCTCCAAGGCTATGGCCGGCGACAAGCTCGGGCTCGATGCCCTGTGAGGTCAACAAGCGGTGCACCGCCACGCTGATAGCGAGGACAGCAGGCTGTGTATTGGCCGTTAGCTTCAGAGCCTCCTCAGGACCCTCAAAGCACAACGTGCTCAACGACTCGCCGATGGCGTCGTCGGCCTGTTCGAGCGTCTCACGGCAAATAGGAAACTGCTCTGCCAGCTCTGCACCCATGCCAACCTGCTGCGACCCCTGCCCCGGAAAAACAAACGCAATCATGATTCCTGGCTGATCTCCTTCGCGATCCGCTCAATGAGCCCGTCGCGCGCGAAACGATACGCCATCGCGACGGCGTTCCGCACGGCCTTCGGAGAAGACCGTCCGTGGCCGACTATACACAGGCCATTGACCCCCAACAGCGGGGCTCCACCATACTCCGAATAGTCAACCCGACGCCGAAATCGCCGAAACGCGCGCCGCGACAACAACAAGCCGACCCGGGTCGTAAACGTCCGCTTCAGCTCTGCTCGCAACAACTCCTCGACGACTTCGACCAGACCCTCGCTGATCTTCAGCGCGACGTTTCCCGTGAACCCATCGCAGACGATGACGTCCGCGTTGCCCAGGTAGACATCGCGGGCCTCGACGTTGCCGACGAAGTCCGGCCGACTCTCCCGCAGTCGCCGATGGGCATCCCGGGTGAGCTCGTTTCCTTTGCTCGCCTCCTCGCCGATCGATAGCAGGCCGACCGTAGGAGCGGCCAGGCTCAGCGACAGACGGGCATAGACCTGCCCCATCACGGCGAACTGCACCAAATGACTTGCCCGGCACTCGACGTTCGCCCCCGCATCGAGCAGAACTGCACCACGCTTGAGCGTGGGGATCGTCGTCGCCAGGGCTGGCCGGTCTACGCCGGGCAGCATGCCGAACGCCGCATGTGCTGCGAACAACGTGGCGCCGGTGTTGCCCGCGCTGAACAATGCCGCGGCGTCACCTCGCGCTACGACATCGGCGGCCCGACGGACCGACGCTCCGGGCTTGCGCCGAAGGGCTGCCGGCGGCGACTCACCCATCTCGACGACGTCGGGCGCGTCGATCACGTCGACGTCAAGTGACCCAGCGTCGCGATGCCGGGCCAGTTCCGCGCTCAGCGTCGAGGCATCCCCAACGAGCGTCAAACCAAAGCCCAGGTGCCGCGCTGCCACCAGGGACCCGTCGACGATCGTGCGAGGCCCGAAGTCGCCACCTGCGGCGTCAACGGCGATTCGCATGGCGTTCGGCGGTCACGCCGTACCATCGACACCCGATCACGAGGCGTCTTTGACCGGTCTAACCTGTCGCCCCCGATAATAGCCGCAGTGTGGACACACCCGATGGGAAAGCTTGGGCTCGTGACACTGTGGACACTCCCCCGTGACAACGGGGGTCAGCGCATCGTGGGCGCGACGCTTCCCAGTTCGCGACTTAGAGTGACGTCGCTTTGGATTCGCCATCTCGACTCTAACCCTTTCGACGATCGGCCAGCAGCGTCTCGAGCGCGGCGAGTCGGGGGTCATGCCAACTCGTATCACACGAACACTGCTCGCTGTTGAGATTCGTCCCGCATACCGGACAGAGGCCAGGGCAATCCTCGCGGCAGAGCGGCTTCATCGGCAACGACAGTTGAAACTGCTCCCGCAGCATGAGCTCCAGATTAATCTGCTCATCCCGGTAGAACGCGGTCGATAAGTCTTCCTCCGCTATCTCCAATTCCCCATCGCCGGTGTTCTCTCGCTGTGGCAAATACATCAGATCTATCAACAGTTCGACCGGGACCTCATACGGCTCCAAGCACCGGCAGCAGCCCAAACGTAACGTCGTGGTCAGGCGCCCGAACAGGCGATACTTGTCTCCGTCTTTAAATACCCGTAGCCGCAGCGTAACCGGCGCCGCAATCGCGTAGTCGTCACCCGACTCCGTCGGCAGCTCCCCGATTCCGAGCGTTCGCTCGACCCGATCCTCGGACTCGCGCATCTCTCGGAGATCCAATAGCAGTGACATGTCGCTGCGCTCCTGGTGCGAGATAAGGGACGTAATCGAGCTCGTAAGTATAACATCCGCCACCCGCACCCGGCTCAGAAGGGACGCCCCCACGGGCGTGGGACAAAGAGCTCTTCATAGAGGCTAATGGCGTAGCGATCCGTCATGCCGGCGAGGAAGTCGCGAGCCGCCACGTCGACATCGTCACGTTCGAGCGTGCGGCGATCGAGGAACTCCTCTGGGGCCTCTCGCACCTTGCTCCAGAGACCCTCGAGAACTCCCCAGGCCTTCTTGAACTCTGCTGTGGCGGCGTCATTTTCGTACACGGCGTCGAAGAGAAACGCGCGCAATTCGAGCGTTGCCTTCAGCACGTCATCGCTCATCCTGATCTCCGCATCGTCGCCTTCGGTGACGCTTTGGGTGACCACATCGGTCACCATCCGTCCGATTCGAGCGGACGACCCGTCGCCCAGCACCGTGACCGCGCCCCGGGGAAGCTGCTCCGGCCTCAAGATACCAGCGCGGACCGCATCGTCGATGTCGTGATTCACGTAGGCGATGATGTCGGCAACCCGCGCAATCTGGCCTTCGAGCGTCGCGGCCCGGAGCGCTTTGGCGGCCCCGACCGGCGAGCCGTCCTTCCCCTTGGAGTGTTTGGCAATCCCGTTCCGCACCTCCCAGGTGAGATTAAGGCCAGCACCGTCATGCTCGAGCACATCAACCACGCGAAGGCTCTGCTCGTAGTGGTTGAAGCCGCCGGGAATGAGACCCTTGAGAACCTTTTCGCCTGCATGCCCGAACGGCGTGTGACCGAGGTCGTGCCCAAGCGTGATCGCCTCGGTGAGCTCCTCGTTGAGCCTAAGGACCTTCGCGACGGTCCGGGCAATCTGCGATACCTCCAACGTGTGCGTCAGCCGGGTTCGGTAGTGATCTCCGGTCGGCGCCAGAAACACTTGGGTCTTGTGCTTGAGGCGCCGGAACGCCTTTGAATGCACGATGCGGTCGCGGTCTCGCTGGAACGCCGGTCGAATCGGGTCCTCGTCCTCCGGCGTGAGTCGGCCGCGGCTCTCCGCACTCCGCGCCGCCGCCGGAGCCAGCGTCTCATGCTCACGGTGTTCGAGCTCAGCCCGGATCATGGTGCGGACAAGGCAGGTCGGATGTGCGCGATGGCGTGCTTGAAGACAAGCTGATCCACGCCGTCGTGTTCCAGCACGACCGAAAACCTGTCGAAGCTCTTGATCGTGCCGTCCAACCGACTGCCATCCATGAGCTGGATCGTCACGGCGAGCCGCTCGCGACGAGCGCCGTTGAGAAAGAGGTCCTGGATGTTCTGCGCGCTTCCCGCCGTTCCTTCAGATTGATGTGGCATGGGTACTAGAGGCGGCTATCCAGCGACCGGACTGCGAGGCTCGCTGTCTCGGGATGCTCGCCCGGAAGGTCGAACCACGTTAGGTTAGGCTCTTTGCGAAACCAGGTCAACTGACGTCGAGCGTAACGCCGATTCCCACGAACGATCAGCTCGCGCGTCTCTGCCTCATCGCGAACACCACGAAGGTGCTCGAGCGCCTGCCGATACACAAGCCCCGAGAACGGATGCGCGTCGGGCGGCACGCCGTTCGCGAGCAGGTCACGAATCTCTCCGAGCAGGCCTTGCTCGAACTGGCGATCAACGCGTCGCGCGATGCGCCGGGCCGACTCCTCTGGCCCGAGTCGTAGACCGAACGCGACCACCTGGTGACCGGCTAGCGGGGACACGGTGTCCGCGAAGTGCTCGGTTAGCGGGCGGCGGGTCAAGAGGAAGACCTCGAGTGCCCTGACCGCGCGCTTTTCATCGCGGGGCGCGATACGCTGTGCCGACTCCGGGTCTACCCGCGCGAGCCACCGATGCAGGCGTTCAGGTCCGCGTCGCCGCGCGATTGTCGTGAGTCGCTCTCGCACACGGTCGTCGCGCCCGGGCCCCGGAAACAGGCCCCGTGTAAGCGCCCGGTAGTACAACCCGGTCCCGCCAACGAGAATGGGAAGATGGCCCCGCGCCTTGACGCCTTGGATGGCGGCCATGGCGTCGCGGACATACAACGCCGCGGAATACGTGTCGCACGGGCCAACGACATCGACCAGATGATGGGGCACGCCCCGCTGTTGAGCCGCAGGGACTTTGTCCGTCCCGATATCGAACCCACGATAGACGGCCGTCGAATCACAGCTGATGATCTCGCCACCAAGCCGTTCCGCCAACGACTGCGCCAGCGCGCTCTTTCCCGTCGCTGTCGGGCCGAGGACCGCGACGAGCGTTGGCGGGAGTACCGTGTCACTCACATCAGCCCGCCCAGCGACTCGCGGCCAGGACGAGCAACACGGTCAGCCACACCATCCACCCGATCTGCTGGGTTCGTGTCGGAAGCTGCATACCGAAACGCGCTGTTCTACGCTGCGACGCCGTCAGCGGTTCGCCAATGGCGCCGGTTCGTTGAAGTAGAAGGTCGCGGTGATGAAGAGCTCGTCGTCAGGATACTCATCCGGCAGAGGCACCGTTGGGTCGGACATGTTCAGGGCGTTCGCTGCGGAGCGGTTGAAGGACGGCAACGAAGGTTTTTGGACTTGCACGCCGTTGAGCGCGCCATCTTTGTGAACGGTGAACGTGAGGACAACGTGACCGTGGTCGGTAATGACGCGATACGGCCAAAACCAGTTCCGATAGACCTGGGCCGTGAATCGACGAATCCATGAGCCAAAATCGACGCCCTTGGAGTCAAACTGCAGGTCCCCGAAATGACCGGCGTCGCCGCTGAGATTCAGAAACGACTCTCGTCGGATGCTGCGCCGCAGCGTCCCACTTGCGCGACCAAGCAGCCCGTCGGCGACGATGTCCGGACGATTGTTGGGTTCGTCGGGATCGCCGGGCCCGGTTCCCGGGTCCTTGAGAAGCGACTCCGGGACTCTTGCCAGCCCGGTCCCGTCGTCGTCCTGCGTGCCCGGATCGTCGGAGAGCGCATCGGGCAGCTCTTGAGCATCTCCAACCCCGGTTGTAGCATCGGCAAGCCGCGTCTCGTCGCTCTCGTCCGCTCCCAACTCGTCGCCCGTCGGGCCGTCTTCGGACTCGTCCTCGAGCTCGAGCGGAGCTAGCGGGTCGACCGGCTCGTCGGTGAGATCGCTCTCGACGAATCGGGACGAGTTGCCCTCCGCAACGGGCAGACTGTTCTCTGGGTCGAAGGCACGCTCAGGTGACTGAGCTATGCGGTCCTGGTCCGATGGCGCGGCATTGTCTCGAGGCGGCTCGTCCGCTTCACGATCGATGCGCGGGGCGATGAATACGAAGGTCTCATCGTTGGGCTGAGCCAGCGCTAGCTGATCGGCCGCCTCGGCATTCAGCTCCGCTCGCTCTGCGGCGATCTCTGCCAGCTGCTCGGCGCGACGCTCGGCCATCTCGCGGAAGAAGTCCAGGCGCGGGGCGAGCAACACCAAGAGCCCAAGCAGGACATGGGTGAAAATCGAGATAAGGACTTGCTCACGCCACGAGACGGCCGACTCGACCGTCGGCGTGTCGAAGTTGCGACCTTCGAAGTCAAAGTACATCAGTAACTTAGTCGATTATAACAACCAACTGCAGGCCCGAAGCGCGTGAAACGCGCCTACGGTTTGACGGCCTCGTATAAATACACGACGCCTGCGGTCAAAGGGATGGGTCGAATCTCGACAAACCCAGCTTCCCGCAGCATTTCGCAGAAAGCATCCGGTGTGTAGAAGGTCCCCACTGACGCGGGCAGATATGTGTAGGCGCTGTGATGCCCAGAAATCAGGCGCCCAACTGTCGGCAGCACGAACCTGAAGTAGGCCAAGTAGGCGGCTCGGATTGGCGCGAACGATGGGTACCCGAACTCCAGGATGGCCAAGCGGCCGCCGGACTGCAACACCCGATACGCCTCATGTAGCGCTAGCGACGGATCGACGACGTTGCGGATGCCAAATCCGATCGCGATGCCCGCCACGCCCGCTGCGCCCATCGGTATTTGCGTCGCGTCGCCTCGAAAGAGCGAAATGCGGTCGCTCAGCCCAGCCTGGCGTACTTTGGCCCACCCGTGCATCAGCATCTTCGCCGCGAAGTCGATGCCGACGACCCGGCCCACCCGGCCGCTCTTTACTAATGCCAGCGCCAGGTCGGCCGTACCTGTACATAAGTCGAGTGCGACGTCGTCAGGGCCGAGATTCAGAGACCGGACCGCTCTCACCCGCCAAGTGCGATCCAGACCGCCGCTTAGGACACGATTGAGGAGGTCGTATCGGCGGGCGATCGCGTCGAACATGCCCGCAATGCGTCGCGGAGCTTTGTCGAGAGGAAGCGAAGCCTGCGAGCCCACTCGTCAGCCCGTCCAGGCTGGGTACAACTGATGATCGAATCCCAGCGACGCCAAGATCTTGCCGGCCATGAAGTCTGCGAGATCATCGAGTGACCGGGGCATCTGGTAGAAGGCCGGCATCGCCGGAAGAACGAGCGCTCCGGCCTCGGCGCACGCCACGAGATTACGCAGCTGCGGGAGGCTCATCGGAGTTTCCCTCGGAACGATCACGAGGCGCCGGCGCTCCTTGAGCATCACGTCTGCAGCCCGCTCGATCAAGTTCCGCGAGAGGCCGTGCGCGACGCCGGCCAGTGTCTTCATCGAACACGGGACGATGACCATCCCGTCACAGTCGTAGCTGCCGCTCGCGATGGTCGCGCCGACATCCCGGTTGCTGTGCACGACGAGCGTTCCACGGTCGACGCCCTCACCGTATGACGCGCGCAAGTACGACGGCAGGCCGTCAATTGCCGCATCCTCACCCAATTCGTCCCGGAGCAGGCGGCGACCAAAATCGGAGACGACCAAGTCGACCTGGCACGATTGCTCGAGCAGCGCGGCCACGGTACGGACCGCGTACAGCGCCCCCGACGCGCCGGTGATTCCGACGGCAATGGTCTTGGCCCGGCTATCCGACATAGATTGCCCCGGCAGTCGTGATGAGATACAAGATGCCCACGTACCCGTTCAGGTCGAATGCCTGCTTCACCTTCGACAGATCGTCGGATCGCACCATCGACTGCTCGTACACCAGCAACAACGCGACGCCGACCACACCCGCCACATACAGCGTGCCAAGGGGCACGACCCAGGCTACGGCCGCCAAGCTCACCACCGTCACCCCGTGAAACACACGCGAGATAGCCAGAGAAGTGGCCACGCCGTAGCGCGCCGGAATCGACCGGAGCCCATGCCGTCGATCGAACTCGATGTCATCACATGCATACAGGATGTCGAAGCCTGCGACCCACATGGCGATACCGAGCGCCAGCAACCACGGAGTCCAACCCAGGCCACCCCCAGCGGCGAGCCAGCCGCCGACCGGGGCCACCGCCAGGGCGAGTCCCAAGAACAGCTGCGCGTAGTTCGTGTGCCGCTTGGCCAACGAGTACCAAAATACAATGCCCAGCGCGACCGGAGACAGCGCCAGGCAAAGCGGTCCAAGCCGTGACGTCACGGCAACAAACGCCGCCGCCGATAGGACGACGATACTAATGGCCTCCCGCCGAGTCATTCGCCCCTGGGGCAACTCGCGCCCTGCGGTGCGTGGGTTAAGCGCATCGAATCGCGCGTCCACAATCCGATTGAAACCCATGGCGGCGGTCCGCGCCGTCACCATCGCGGCGACGATCCACCCGACCCGCGACCACGTCAACGGCGTCGCGCGGGCGGCAAGCAACGCGCCGGTCAGTGCAAACGGCAGTGCGAACACCGTGTGACTGAACCGGATGAACGACGCGTAGGTGCGGACTCTCTCCAGCATGGTCACGACGACCGTCACTCCATCCAGGTGACCTGGTCGGGCTCGATCCCGCTCACAAGGTATTCTTCCACATCGTCGAGCCCGGCCGCACATCGCACCGCGACGAGCCGAGCCCGCATCCCGGGCCCAATAGACCCTCGGTCCGGAAATCCGAGCGACTGCGCTCCGACGTGAGTCGCGCTGCGCACAATGGCTGATGCCGGCACGGCGGGGCCTAGTCGTCGCAGCTCGGCCATCTCGTGGAAAATATTGAGATCCGGCACACTCGCCAGGCTATCTGTACCGACCGCGACTCGCACGCCAGACCGATAGAACCGTTCGACGGGGGGCATCCCGGCCCCGGTCCACTGATTGCTGCGCGGACACGTCACCAACGTGGCGCCCGATTGGGCCAGGCGCGCGAGCTCGGCGTCGGTGAGATGCACGCCGTGAACGACGAGGGCGTTCGGCGCGAGCCAGCCCCACTGCTCGACGTAGGCGAGCGGTCCAGCGTCGAATTCCCGCCAGCCATCATCCCATCGTCCACGAGACTCGAGCACATCGCGCCAGATGCCCTGTCCGGTTTGCAGGAACTCGAGCTCCTCTTGCGACTCGGCCAGATGCACCGACAACGGACCCGGCCCATCATTCGCGTCACGGATGGCTCGGAAGAGCGCTGGCGACACGGAGTACGGTGCGTGGGCAGCGAGCGCGAGGCGCAGGCCGGGTCGTGTCCGGCGCGACGCCAGCTGGGCGCGTTCGCGTTCGACGAGCCCACCTGCGTCCTCCACGTTGAATCCCAGCAGCTCCTTAAACACGACACCGTCGACACGGCTGTCGCGAAGCGGTTCGACGCTCGCCAGTGTGTTCGCGATGTCCCCAACCAAACCGGTTCCGCTGGCATGGGCTTCGGCGATCGCATCTCGGATGGGGCGATCATCGTGAGTACCAGGCGCCGAGCGCGACATGACATCTCGTGCCCACTCCGGCATGCAACGTGCCCGTGACACCTGCGCGCGCAACTCCGACAGCTCGAGGTGGGTGTGCGCGTTGACCAGGGCGGGACACACGACGTGGGCGGACAGCTCGACGAGCTGGTCGCCATCTGTAAGCGCGGGAGCCTCTGACGACCGGCCCACGGACCGGACCACGCCATCCACAACGTCCACGTACCCTTGACGAATGGGAGGTGAGGCAACCGGAACGATCCATTCGGCGAAGTACCGCGTCATTCGCTTGGGGTGGTGGGACAGACGGCGTAGTTACTCGGCCGTCCGGCGAAGCTTTTCGTGACGACTCCGCGGAGGATACTGCTCCGCCTCGGGCGCAATGCCGCCGTGGGCACCCTCGCGTGCCACGGCCAACTCGCGCATCCGCGGAATCTCCTGCTGCCAACACAGCGGATCGCCCAGTATGTCGTAGTGCATGTTTCGTCGCTTCGGCACGAACCCGGCGTCCTGGACGTTGCGAACGATCTCGACCTCATCCATGCAATACGCCGCGCCGGCTGCGCGCACGACGTTCTCTTCGATCATGACGCTACCCATGTCGTTCGCTCCAAACGCCAGGCTCAGCTGACCGACCTTGCCACCCTGCGTCACCCACGACGCCTGCAGGTTGTCAAAGTTGTCCAATACCAGGCGCGCGATAGCAAGCGTCCGCAGGTAATCGACACCGGTCGCCTCTGTCCCACCAAGCTCGGTGTTGGGGGGCTGATAGCTCCATGTAATAAACGCTGTAAACCCCTGGGTTTCGTCCTGAAGATCCCGTAGGCGCATGAGATGCTCAATCCGCTCAGCCGGGGTCTCGACGGTCCCGTACATCATGGTCGCGGTCGTCCGCAGACCTGCACGGTGGGCCACCCGCATGACGTCGATCCATTCGTCCGCAGACGCCTTCCCATGGCAGTTCAGTAGATGGCGAACCCGATCGACCAGGATCTCCGCGCCCCCACCCGGAACACTGTCCATGCCGGCCGCGACGAGACGTTCGACGATGCGGGCCGGAGGTTGCTGTGACAGGCGCGACAGGTGAATGATCTCAGGCGGTGAGAGCGCGTGCAGCTTGAAGTCGGGATAGCGTGACTTGACCGCACGAAACAGATCCTCATACCACTCCAGGGGAAGATCAGGGTTGTGTCCGCCCTGCAGCAAGAGCTGTCCACCTCCCACCTGAATGGTTTCGTCGATCTTCTGGAAGATCTCGTCGAACCCCAGCACGTATCCCTCCGACGAGCCGACAGGGCGGTAGAACGCGCAGAAGTTGCATCGGGCTACGCAGACGTTCGTGTAGTTGACGTTCCGATCGATGATGTACGTGACGATCCGATCCGGATGCTTTTTGATGCGAACCCGATCGGCGGCTTGCCCCAGCAGATGGAGCGGAGCACGCTCGTAGAGGTCCAAAGCCTCGCCGAACGCAAGGCGGCCTCCGTCAAGAACTTTGTGCAGCGCGGCGTCGGACGCCATTCGTACCATCAGTAGAATTGCAGGGGGTGGACGGACGGCACCACTTGGATCTCCGCGGCCGCGTCAAAGAACTTCTTGAGGCCAGCCCGTCCCTGTTCGTCGAGCTTGTAGAAGACGTTCTTCCGCAGATACGCCTTGGCGATCTCCCGCTTCTCGTGCTCTTCGTCGTCCGGCACGAATCGCTCCGCGATCTCATCCAGGGCCGCGCAACCGGCATCGCGAGCCGCTTTGAGCGCCTGTACGTGCGTCGCGTCCACCGGGCCGGGCCGCCCCGCCCAGATCGCCCAGATGAACGGAAGTCCGGTCATCGCCTCCCACTCTTCCCCAAGGTCGATCTTGTCCAACCCATTGGTTTCGTGCTCCTGGAACAGCGCGGCGTCGCCGATCAACAGCGCGGCGTCACACCGCTTGAGCATAGCCGGCACATCTGGACGCAGCGTCACGAACGTCGGCTCGATGTCGAACCACTGGACGCAGAGCACTTTGAGTAGCGCCACGCCTGTTCGCGAGCTTGCGTCTACCGCGATCGAGCGAAGGGCCGTGGCCGGACGGTCTGTAAACAGCGCCACCGACGCGACGGCACCGCGCGATGCCACGGCAATGTCGGGCACGATCCGATAGTCGCTGCCCCGAAGATACTCAATCGATGGGATCAGACCAAGGTCGACGGACTTATCGTGCAGCGATGCCGCGCACTTCGCTGGAAGGTCATATGTGACATCGAAGAGATCGGCGTGCTGTTCCAGGCCATGGGCCAAGGGCCTGGCGTTGAGGTACTCGACCGCGCTGACTCGGATCACACTCATGCGTCAAGCCGACCAAACCGGCCGTCCCTCTGGCTCGGCACCAGCGACGCCGCGCAGATGTTGCGTGTGATCTCCTCCAGTGGGCTTCTCCGCCACCCCTGCTCCGCTGAATCGTCCGGCGACACCGCGTCCACGTCATCAGCTCCGAAGGCCAAGGCCACCTGAGCCAATTTGGGGCCGTCGTGACCCCAGTCCACTTGAATCGAATCGATATTGTCAACCAGCAGTCGCGCCAGCGCAACCCGGCGGACATCGCGGAAGCCCGTGGTCGGAGCGGCCCCAGCGCCGCCTGCGAGCGGCGCCAGCGTGCGCACGTGTTCGACAGCGGTGCCTGCAGTAGCAATCCGCCGCAGCCCGTCGACGTCGTCCGCTGCCGATTCCGAAGCCAGCGCAAGGCGCGCAACCTCAAGCCCGGCCCGATCCGCGTGCCCCAGCCACTCCCAGCTGCGCTCGTCGTCCAGGCGGACCTCTGACACCATCGTCAGCCCTGCCTGCGACAGGGCCGTGAGTAGCTCGACGAGGCGTTCGCCGTCGTCGCCGCAAACGGACGCGAGCTGGCCCAGTGTGAATCCTGTGACCGGAACCCCACCCGCAGCCCCAACGGTCCGCTCAGTCGCGGCAACCGCAGCTTGCGCGCTCTTGGGTTCGCCCACAAGGCGAAGCTCTCCAGCCCCCGACGCCACTGCAATCGCGTCGGGTACCGGCGACAGCGGCACCATCTGGACCCGCACAAACGTCACGACGTCGCCATGCTTGCGCCGGCGGCACTGGTCTGCCAGCGCTCCGATTCCGAGGAGGTCATCGCTGGCAATCACGTGACCGACCTCTTCCGGTGTGAGACGATCCGAGGCGGCGACCTTTCCGGCGATCACATCCAGTGGGCTAGACATGGCGATAGCGGCGGTTCAGCGGGGCCACCGCCCCAGTTCGTCATCCATGGCCGCCGCGATTCGCTCGGCGAGCGCTAGCGCGCGACGACCGGCACGGCCGTCAACGACCGGCGCCTCCCCAGCGCGAACCGACGACACGAAGTCGGCGAGCTCGCACTCGAGGGGCTCGGCATCGGCGACCTCCACCGGTCCGCCACCGATCGTGGGTTCCTGACCTGGCGTTCGCGTCACCTGCCATGCCTCTACCTGTCGCGCTGCGCAGTCGATCATGATGAGTGAGTCTGGCTGAAAGAACCGAAGTCGCCGGACGCGGTCGCGACTGATCCGACTCGCCGTCAGATTGACGAGACATCCGTTTTCAAATCGGACGCGCGCGTTTGCGATATCGACGCGGTCGCTCAGCACCGGCACGCCAACAGCCTCAATCGCCGTTGGCTCGGAACTCACGAGCGAGAGCACCACGTCGAGGTCGTGGATCATCATGTCGAACACGACGTCAACGTCGAGCCCACGCGCCTGAAACGCCGCGAGCCGATGCACCTCGATGAATCGAGGACTCGAGACCAGCGGCAACGCTGTTGTGATCGCCGGATTATAGCGTTCGGAATGACCGACGGCGAGGATCGCCCCAGACACGTCCGACGCGCGGACCATGGCATCCGCTTGGGTGATCGACGCGGCGATCGGCTTCTCGACCAGGACCGGAATGCCTGCCTCGAGAAATGGTGTCGCAACACGTTCATGCGACTCGGTGGGAACCGCGACGGTCACGGCATCAACGACACCCAGCAACGCCGTTGCGTCGGTCTCGGCGCGAGTCCCGAGTTCGTTCGCGACGAGCTCAGCCCGCGAGGCGTCGATGTCGGCGACCGCAGTGAGGGTAGCGCCCGCGAGACCGGCGAGAATCCGCGCATGATGGCGGCCAAGATGGCCCACGCCGACCACACCCACGCGGAGCGGCTGCGCCGTCATGATTGATCCGCTACGGGCGCTCGGCCAACGACAACGATTCCTGCCTCGTCAGCCATTCGAAACACCTCGTCGCCGTCAAGGACCAGTGTCCGGGCCGCATCGATAGACAGCAGAACGGCCCCGGCCTGCCGCATGGCTTCGATTGTCGGTAGCCCGACAACCGGCACATCGAACCGCATGTCTTGGTTCGGTTTGGCGACCTTGACCACGCAGGTGCCCGGTCCAGCCAGGCGACCGGCTCGCGCAATGACCTCGTCGGTTCCCTCCATCGCCTCGACCGCCACCACGGCGCGATCCTTCACGACGATCGTCTGCCCCATGTCTAGGCCGGCCACGGCGTCAGCCATCTCGTATCCGAACTCGAGGTTCTGCCGTTCACGCTCGCTGGGCTGACGCTTCGTCAGTGCGCCGCTCCTCGCCAAGAGGGGCTGCAGGAAGCTTGTCGAATCAATGAGCTCGATGCCGTGCTCCGCCAGGACATCTGCCACTGCGGAGATCAGCGCATCGGTGTTACGTGTCCCTAGTCGTTTGACCACCGACAGCAGGGTCAGATCCGGGATCACTCCCGCGAATAGTTTGTTGTGCTTGACCTGGCCGGCCATGACGGCCTGGGTGACCGCGGCGTCCTGCAACACAGAGATGCACCGACCAAGCTGGCCCAGCGACACCCACTGCAGTTGACACCCCTCTGCACCAGCGGCCGCCGCCTCGAGCGCGGGGTCCGCCTCCTCTTTGATTGCGACGACCGTCACGCTGTGCCCCAGTGTGCGAGCTGCATCGAGCACCAGAAACGGAAACCGTCCGTTGCCAGCAATCAGGCCAATCCGCATCGTCGTGTCCTGGTCTCGGGTATTTGGTGACGCGACCTGGACATACTCTAAGCGAGATACACGCCGCAGCTGCTCGTGACTGTCATTCGTCTGCGGCTACCGGCTCCAGCCGTCGAGGGGGGCGGCGCAGGTTGACGCCACGCTTTGACGTCCGAATGAAGTCGAGTAGGTATTTCACCTCGGGGCACGTCAGCGACGGGTCAGCCTCGATTCGACGCACGGCTTGCGAGGTATTGAGCTTCGAAAGGAGAAGGTAGCGGTAGGCGCTCTTGAGCTGCGCGATCGTCTCCGGTGGGCAATCCCGACGACTCAGACCGACGGTGTTCAACCCGTAGATCCGAGCTCGATTCCCGACAGTGCGTCCGTACGGCGGTGCGTCCTTGGTCACAACCGAGTAGCCACCAATGAAGGCCTGGCGTCCAACGCGGCAGAACTGGTGAACACCCGAGTACGCGCTGACAACCGTCTCGTCCTCGACCACCACATGACCTCCAAGGGTCGCGCCATTACTCAGGATGTTCCGACTCCCTACGATGCAGTCGTGCGCCACGTGGGCATAGGCCATGAAGACGTTGTCGTCGCCGATGAGCGTGAGTCCGCCACCACCCCGGGTACCGCGATGGACGGTCACTCCCTCCCGAAAGACATTGCGATGTCCGATCACAAGACGCGTCTGCTCTCCCCTGAACTTGAGGTCCTGCGGAATGAGCCCGATTGAGGTAAAGGGGAACAACTGGCAGTCATTCCCGATCTCGGTATCGCCTTCGACGACAGCCGATGACCCGACGCTGCATCGCTCCCCAAGTCGCACACCGGGGCCGATGACCGCGTGTGGGCCAACGACCGTTCCCAGCCCAATCGACGCGCCCGGGTGGACGATTGCTGTCTCATGTATTTCGGCGGCTCCGTACTCGAATCCAATGAGCAGGTCGGCCTCAGCCACCGTCTGATCGCCCGTTCGCGCTACCGCCTGCACGACCGCTTCGTCCCGGCGGCGCTCCTTGACGCTCACCTGCAGCTCAAGCTGGTCGCCCGGGAGCACCTGACGCCGGAACTTCGCGTGGTTCACCCCTTGGAGCGTTGCGCGTGCGTTCTGCACACCCTCCGCGCTGTCGTCCGCAAGAAGCAGCAGGGTTGCAACCTGAGCCAGACTCTCAATCGTCATGACGCCCGGCATGAGCGGTCTCCCAGGGAAGTGACCCTGGAAGTACTCCTCGTTCACGGTGACGTTCTTGACGGCGAGTATGCGCTCACCGGGAACGTGCTCGATCACGGCATCGACAAGCAGCGACGGGTATCGATAGCAGAGGCGGTCGAGAACATGCGGGATGTCGAGCGGCACGGGGGTCTCGCGCAGTTGGCGCGCCCGGGGCGTGGTCCCCCGGGCAAGTCAGGTCAGTCTAGCGCCTCGTCGCGGCTACCGTCCACCGCGCGAGACACTGCTGGTGCAGGAGGCATGGCTCTACTGAGGGGGAGCAGCCGGACTCGTCGAACTGGTCGGACTATCTATCAAGTCGATCAGATCCTGCGTGAGGTCTAGCGACGAATTGGCCCAGACGAGGCTTTGGGCGTTGACGATCATCGACAGGCCCTTTTGAGCCGCGAGCTGGTCAATGGCCGGCGTCAGGACCGCCTCGAACTCGATCTGGAGCTCGCGCGACAGCGTCTGCACTTCAATTTCAGCGTCCTCTTGCAGCCGCGCCAGATCCGCCTGCGAGTCCTGAGTCTTGCGCTGAATATCGACCTGCAGCCGCGAGATGTCGCGTTGCAGGTTGGCTGAGGCATCGGCGCTGATGACGTTCGCGCCCTGCTGCAACTTCTCCTGGGCTTCGATCAGCTGCTGGTTGAGCGCGCTGACCTCTCCCTGCGCTTGGGTGTTGCGCGCCTCGAGCTCTGAGCGCTTCTGGTCTCGCAGCTCCCCCAGACGTGCGTTCGCTGCCTTACCCTCGGTAGACTCGTTCGTCACGCGGTTCAGATTAACGAAGCCAACCTGCGGAGCCGCCGCCTGGGCTAACGCACTCTGAGGTTGGACGAAAAACAAGCCGATCACGACGGCGGCCTGGGCGATGGTGAAGGTTACAGATCTCATCGATACTTTCCTTTAGTCGTCGGTTGAATCGAGCGCAGCTGTCAGTCGTCTGATCGTTGCGCCCATTTAGAACGTGGTGCCCACCGCGAATCGGAATCCGGACGCCTCCTGCTCCACGAGGCGGTCGTTGTACACCCCATCGCGCTGCGGGTTCCAAGCGTAGATCAAGCGGAACGGTATGTTAAGCATCGGCATAAAGAACCGGAACTCGACACCCGTCGACGTCTTGAAATCGTTCAGGGCGAAATTCGTGCCGAAGTCTTGAACCTGCCCAACATCGTAGAAATAGATCAGGCGAACGGGCTGCGCGATCGAGATCTGATACTCGGCGTTGAAGAGCAGGCTCTTGTTGCCACCGATGACTGTCCGCCCTTGGAAGGTGCCCGGGTCTACCGAGGGCTCCACGTCCGAAATCGTCGGACCGACGCGGCGGAGGTCGAACCCTCGCAGGGAGTACTCCCCGCCAAGCCACAGCCGCTCGAAGACGGGAATCGTGTCCGGATTCGACGACATGATGTGTTGGTATTGGGCACGAACACCGAACAGCGTGCGCGACGTGAGCGGTTTGAACCAGATGGTTTCGAGCGTGGGCTTCATAAATCGTGTATTCCCGCCCACCCCAGCGAGCTCCATAGCCGCCGTGTAGCTCCGGCCACGCGTCGGGAAGACGGGATGATCGATGGTGCTGAAGCGCAGCGACGGCGTGATCTTGCTGACCGTGCGGCGACCACCGGTGCCGAGCAACAACGCGTCCGCCAGAAACGGTGACAGGCGGGGATTGTCTCCCCCCCCGCCGAGGATGAACGGATCAACGTTAGATACCCCGGTCCGCTCGAGGCTATACGACACAAACAGCCTCGTGAACAAGGCCAGCGGGTGTCCGAGCGTCACGCCGCCACCGTTCGATTCCTGGGTGAAGGCACCAATCCACTCGATACGACGTGAAAAGAGGTTCACCGCTCCGGACAGGCTGCGTCCGAAGAGATAGGGCTTGGTGTAGCCCAGGTTGATATCGCGAAGCCGAGATCCATTCGAGATGGCGACCGACAACGTCTCACCCCGGCCGAGAAAGTTGGCCGTCATGAACGACACCTGCCCGAAGAAGCCATCGAACTGCGAGGCGCCCGCCCCGAAGGTCAACTGATTGAGATTGGCTTCGGTCAGGTTAACTGTCAGGTCGACTGCATTGTCTCGGCCCTCGACCGCCTCGATGTCAACGGCCTCCTCCTCGAACGGCTCAAAGAAGCCGAGCTGATTCACGCGGAGGATGCTGGTCTTCAGAGCGGAGGTGCTAAACACGCCGTTCTCGACAAGCTGAAGCTCGCGGCGGATGACCTCGTCTTGCGTGGACTCGTTTCCTACGAAGGTGATCCGATTGACGTACTGCTGCTCGCCCTCCTCGATCCGAATCGTCACGTCGACGACCGGGTCGCCGTCGATGTGGGTTGGCCGCTCGGCGTCCGCGTCACCACTCGCCCCTTCGCCAGGAATGCCGCTAACGTCACTTGCCGTGTCGCTCCCGGCCTCGGCCTCCGGCTCGACCTCAGGATTATCGGCGGCGGGACCATCCGCGGCGTCCGGCGCGTTTCGACGCTGGAGATCAGGAAAGATGGTTAGGTCCGTGTACCCGATCGAGCCGTACATCTCGCGAGACCCCTCGAGCGCGGCGGTCACCACCGCTTGGCTGTAGTACTCGCCGGGCCTGAGACCGGCAAACATAGCCTGGATGCCGAAGTCGGTGACCACCGAGTTTCCATCGAACCTGACCTCGCCCACCCGATACCGCTGGCCCTCGTCGACCGGAATACTTAGTCGCATGCGGCGTGTCGTGTCGTCGTCGGCATCAGCGACGACACCGTTTAACTGCCCGACCACGCCCTCCTCGGTTTGCCTCTCGGACGCGATCTCCCGCCTCAGCCAGCGCATCGCCGCGTCCTTCCGCATACCCAATTCGAAGTAGGACCGTCTTGGCATCCCGAAATGCCGTGCCGTCGCCACAGCCAACTCGGCATACCGGTCGCTTGTCTTCGCTAGCTCAGATAGCTGCGACAGAGACTGCACCGGATCCAGGTCTTCCAAGACGTCCAAATACTCGGTCTCCGGCGAGCCGACAGCCGCGTCGATATACCCTTGGTCGAGATAGTGCGCCACGATCAGATCGGCGTCCTGGTCGAACAGCGCCTCCTTGTATGTGCCACGTCCCGTCATCCACGAGAGCCACCATCGCTCCTTGATCTGCTTCATCTGGCTCTTTAGCGTCCCATCGTCAATCTGGTCGTTCCCATCAAACTCGATGCTCTGGACCTGGACCTTCGGGCCCTGGTCCATATTGAACGTGAGCTTGACCGCGTTGGCCGCGCTGTCAATCGGCTCCACAGTGTGGGTGACCTCGGCAAACTGGAACCCGTTAGCGGAGAACATGGTCTCGACCAATCCTTCAACCCGCTTGGCCGCCTGGAGGTCGAGGAACGAATCGAGGCGAATCGCGATGTCCATGTCGACCATCGCCGTGTCGATATCCGTGCGCTTCAGCTCCTTGGAGCCTTCGAACGTTACGATCCTGACCCGCGGACGCTCCACCATCCTAAAGATGGCGCGTTTCCCTATCACGCCGTTCGACCACGGCTCGTCGACGACCTCGATCTTGAGATCGTCCAAGAAGTCCGTGGCCCAGAGCCTGTAGAAGTCGGCGCGGAGCATCTTCTCGGTGTCCTCGGTATAGGGCACCCAGCGTCCCTGACTCGGGGCGCTGACGTTCTTCGCGATCTCCATGTAGAAGAGATACGTTTCGTAGCTGACGGTCGACGCGCCGGACTCGGATCCGAACACCAACTCAACGTTGCGCATGAGCGGTGGAGACCCCTCGGCTGGCAGGATCTCCCGCTGCTCACCTGCTTCCGCCCCGACTGGAGCGGTCACCCCAGTGAGACACGCCACCATCAGCATCGCGTTGACAAACGCCTTCCCGATGCTATTTTGCATAGTCGTCATCGTTTTTACGGTTACCAGGGGCTCGAGCCGATTCCCAGATTTTCGTCGTACGATCGCCGCACTCCGCCCCCTAGGACAGGGCCACAAAGGCCAGAATCTAGTCTACGAAATATTAGACGCTTCAAGCCAGCCGTTGGCCTTCGACTGCTTCTTGGCCCGCCATCCGATACGCCAGCACACCACCCTCGAGGTAGACCTCGACCTCTCCGCGCTCGAGTCGCCCGCGTATCAGCTCCTCGGAGAGCGGATCTTCGATGTGCCGCTGAATCGCCCGTCGAAGGGGCCGGGCTCCGTACGACCTATCCTTGCAGGTCATCTCGATAATCCAGTCGACGACCTCCGTCGACACCGAGATCAGCAGGTCTCGCTCCACGAGATTCTGATTCAGCTGCGCGATGAGCATGCTGGTGATCTGGCGTAGGTCGTCGTCGGACAGCGCATCAAACACGATGATCTCGTCGACGCGGTTGATGAACTCCGGGTTGAACGTCCGCTTGACCTCGCCCAACACCATGTCTGACACGCTACGTTGGATCTCTTTCTGGTCGGCCGACTGGAATCCAAGCGACGCTCTCTTTTGGATGTATCGGGCGCCGATGTTCGAGGTCATGATGACGATCGTATTCTTGAAGTTCACTCGGTTTCCGAGACCGTCAGTCAGGTGACCATCCTCGAACACCTGCAGCAAGATGTTAAAGAGATCAGGGTGGGCCTTCTCGATTTCGTCGAGCAGGATCACCGAGTAGGGGTGGCGCTTGACCTTCTCGGTTAGCTGCCCGCCCTCTTCGTGGCCGACGTACCCAGGCGGAGACCCAATCAGCTTCGAGACGGAGTGCTTTTCCATGTACTCCGACATGTCGAAGCGAACAAGGGCGGTGTCACTGCCGAACAAGAAGCCCGTGAGCGCGCGCGCCAACTCGGTCTTACCGACACCGGTCGGTCCAAGAAAGACAAAGCTGCCCACCGGTCGATCAGGAGACTTCAGCCCGGCCCGGGAACGCCGAATCGCTCGCGACAGCGCCGAGATGGCCTTCTCCTGGCTGATGACACGTCGGTGGAGCTCATCTTCCATGTTCAGGAGCTTGGTACTCTCGTCCTGATTGATCGATGTGAGCGGCACGCCGGTCCACTTCGACACGACCTCGTCGATATCGCTCTTGTCGACTTCGAGCTGATCGGCGCCAGTCCTCACGTCGAATTTCTCCCGCACGAACTGCAAGTTCTCCCGCGCAAGCACCTCCTGCTCGCGGAAGAACTGCGCGCGCTCGTAGTCCTTCTGCGCGGTCGCGCTCTCCATCTGCTCGACGGCGACGCGGATACTCTTGTTGATCTCGCCGAACTCCTCGCTATACCCAGCTTCGCGGAGCTTGGCCCTTGAGCCCGCCTCATCCAGCAAATCGATGGCTTTGTCGGGAAGGAACCGATCCGTGATGTAGCGGCTCGACTGGTGGACTGCCGCTTCCATGGCTTCTTGTGTGTACGCCACTCGATGAAACGACTCGTACCGGTCCTTGACCCCCATCAAGATCGCAACCGTCTCGATCTCGCTCGGGGGCTCAACCTTGACCGCCTGGAAGCGGCGCTCCAGCGACCGGTCCTTTTCGATGTACTTGCGATACTCGGCGGGTGTCGTGGCTCCGATGCAACGAATCTCGCCACGCGATAGGGCGGGTTTCAGAATGTTGGCGGCATCCAGCGAGCCTTCGGCTGAACCGGCACCGACGAGTGTGTGAAGCTCGTCGATGAACACGATGATGTTCGGGTTCTCGGTCAGCTCTTTCATGATCGCCTTGAGGCGCTCTTCGAACTGACCGCGGTACTTCGTCCCCGCCACAATCAGCGAGATGTCGAGGGCGAGAATTCGCTTGTCTGCCAGGAAATGCGGCACGTCCCCGCACACGATCTTCTGCGCGAGTCCCTCCACGATCGCGGTCTTCCCGACCCCTGGTTCTCCGATCAGGACAGCGTTGTTCTTGGTCCGCCGGCACAGCACCTGCTGCACGCGCTCTAACTCGACGGTACGTCCGACGAGCGGATCGAGCTGATTCTTCATCGCGCCGTCGGTCAGATCTCGACTGAACTCCGCCAGTAACGGCGTCTCTTTGACGCGCGTCAGCGTCGTCTTCTCGTTGAGCAGCTGGACGATGTCTTCACGCACGGTGTTCAGGCGCATCCCCTTTTCCGAGAGGATGGACGACGCCACTGACCGATCTTCGCGCAGGATACCGAGCAAGAGATGCTCGGTGCCGATGTAGTTGTGCAGCAAGCGATCGGCTTCTTCGGCCGCGTGCTGCAACACGCGTTTCGTCTCGGTGCTGAATGGAATCTCGACGGACGTCGAGACCTTCTCGCGAAACACAGTGCGCCCCTCGATCTCCTTCCGTATGTTCTCAAGGGAGAGATGCGAGCGCGCGAAGATGCGACTGGTTAGGCCCTTACCCTCCCGAATCAGCCCGAGCAAGAGGTGCTCGGTCTCGATCGAGATGCTACCTAGTTGACTGGCCTCGTAGCGGGCGAAGAACAATACACGCCTCGCTCGCTCAGTGTATCGCTCAAACATCCACTGCTACCCGTAAGCGCCTCAGTAAGCGTCGCAAGCCTGACTCTTTGCATTATAGGACAAACCCTGAGGGAGGCCAATCGCCGTTCGTGCCAACGAGTCAAGTACTTAGCGCCACGACAACGATACAGGATTGCCCGTTATCTCGCGCTGAGACGCCCCTCTTCCAAGCTCAATACTCGGTCGCACGAAGCAGCGAGCTGGGGATTGTGAGTCGCGATGACGGACGTGAGCCCGTGGCGATCATGCATTTCTCGGAGTAGCCGATGCAGCGCCTGTCCAGTGTGCACGTCCAGATTGCCCGTTGGCTCGTCGGCGAGCAGCAGTGCCGGGTGCATCACCAGCGCTCGCGCGACGGCGACGCGCTGCTGCTCTCCGCCCGAGAGCTTGCCCGGGCGGTGTGTCAGGCGATCGGCCAGTCCCACTTGATCGAGGAGCTCGCGGGCTCGACTCCGAGCCTGGTCCGCGGGAACCCGCGCGATCCTCAGCGGCATTTCGATGTTCTCGAGGGCGTTGAACTCGGGAAGGAGATGGTGAAACTGGAAGACGAACCCGATGTCGAGGTTGCGAAACGCCACCAGCTCATCAGCCGGAAGACTGCTCACCTCGGTGTCGCCGACGCGAATCGTCCCGCGGTCGATTCGATCCAGTCCGCCAATGACCTGCATGAGGGTGGATTTACCCACACCTGACGCGCCGGTGACGGCAACCATCTCGCCCTTCGCGACTGCAAGGTCGAGGTCACGCAGCACCTCGAGCGGGTGGGCGCCAGACGACGGGTACGACTTGTAGAGCTGGCGTACGTCGAGGAAGGGCATGCGCTCACTCGTACCTGAGCGCCTCAGCCGGATCCAGCCGGACGGCTTGTCGCGACGGGTACACCGTGGCCAGAAAACACACGACAAGGGCGGTGACGATCACCAATACGAAGTCGAGCGCTTCGATCGTGAACGGCACGTGGGCAATCTGATACACCTCCATGTCGAGGCGAATGAGGCGATACCGATCGGCGATCGTTGAGAGCACGTAGCCACCGACGGCACCGAAGCTGGTTCCCACCACGCCGATGATGAGCCCCTGGAGCATGAAGATTCGCCGAATACTGACGCGACCGGCTCCCATTGTCTTCAAGATCGCGATGTCTCGGCTCTTTTCCATGACCAGCATGACCAGCGATGCGACGATGTTGAGCGCTGCCACAATGACAATAAGACCGATGGTGATCGCGATCGCGACCTTCTCCAGCCACAAGGCCGAGAACAGCGACTCATTCATCTCGGTCCAGTCCATTGTCAGGTAGGCAGGTCCCATGGCCGTGGCGACGTCATCGGCCGTTTGGCGCGCCGCATAGATGTCCTCGAGGCGAAGCTCCATGATCTCCACCTGAGACTCGCCCGTGAGCCGCTCGGCCACGTCCAGGGTCACGAACCCGTAGGCCGTATCGAACTCGTAGAGCCCGAGGCTGAACAATCCGACGATCTTGAGACGACGTCGACGCAGCATCATGCCCATGGGCGACAGCGTGCCACTCGGGGTGACGACCAGGACCTCGTCACCGACGTAGGCGCCGAGCCGCTGCGCGACTCCCTCGCCAAGCACGATGCCGCCCAGCGCCGGCCCTTCGACATAGTCGAGGTCGAACAGACTGCCGCTCGTGACGGCATCCGCGACTTCTGTGACGTGCTCTTCGAGCTCGGGATCGATTCCCTTGACCGTAATGAACGCCTCGCCATGCCGGGTGGTCGCGAGTGCCCTCCCCAAGATCGCTGGCGCCGCCGCGATGACGTTTGGCACCTCGCTCAGCCGCCGAGCTTCCGACTCGTAGTCCTGATACCCGCCATCGCCGACCTTCCACACGAACACATGGGCGGACGACCCGAGAATGCGGTCGCGCATTTCCTGCTGGAGACCGGTCATGAGCGCCAGCGCGATGATCGTCGCCATCACGCCAACGCTGAGACCAAAGGTCGAGATCACCCACACTTGTGAAATAAACGCTTGCTTGCGGCGGGCCAGCAGGTAGCGAACCGCTACGTACAGCTCGAACGAAGACACGCTTAACCTTGGGACTCCGTGTTCGAGGTGTCGCTTGACGTCGATCGGCGCTCAGCGTCGCGAATCGGTCGTAGTAGCGGAAAGAGAATCACGTCTCGAATGGACGCGCTATTCGTGAGCAGCATCACGAGGCGATCGACGCCGACCCCTTCGCCGCCCGTGGGGGGCAACCCGTATTCCAGAGCACGGATATAGTCCTCGTCCATCACGTGCCCTTCGAGGTCACCCGCCTCTCGGGCCTCAAGCTGCCCCTCGAAGCGTCGTCGCTGCTCGACCGGATCGTTGAGCTCGCTGAACGCATTCGCGATCTCCATCCCTCCAATATAAAGCTCAAACCGCTCGACTGTCTCAGGATCGTCAGGCCGTTGCTTCGATAGCGGTGAAACCTCGGTCGGAAAATCGTAGACAAACGTTGGCTGTACAAGATCCGTCTCACACAGGCTCTCGAACAAGTCCATCGTGATATGCCCAGCCCCGGCCGTGTCTGCCACGTCGACGCCCACCTCCGCCGCGATATCTGACGTGACGGCGGGGTCACGAAGATCGCTCTCGCTGACTTCTCGACCCAGACGCGCCGACGCTGCTCCGCACACCGCGTCGCGCAACCGGATGCGTTCGTAGGGACCGGCGAACGAGATCTCGTGATCGCCGAACGGAGCGACCGGCGCCTCGCCGTCGAGCACCGATGCCGCCACCTCCGACAGGAGATCTTCCGTCAACGTCATCAGCGATTCGTAGTCGCTGTAGGCTTCGTAGAACTCGAGCATCGTGAACTCGGGATTGTGCTGAGTCGAAATGCCCTCGTTCCGAAAACTGCGGTTGATCTCATAGACGCGTTCCACCCCACCAACGACGAGCCGTTTCAAGTACAACTCGGGCGCGATTCTGAGATACAGCGTTAAATCAAGCGCGTTGTGATGGGTCACGAAGGGCCGTGCCACCGCTCCGCCCGCCACCGCCTGCATCATCGGCGTCTCGACCTCGAGATAACCTCGCGCATCTAGGAAACCGCGAATCGCCGCAAGCACCCGGCTGCGAATCTCGAAGACTCGTCGGGCCTCGGGATTGACGATCAGGTCGAGGTACCGCTGCCGGTAGCGGGTCTCGATATCGGTCAAGCCGTGCCACTTCTCGGGAAGGGGCTTTAAGCATTTGGACAAGAACGACAGCTTCTCGGCCCAAATCGTCAGCTCCTGCGTGCGCGTACGAAAGACACGTCCCTCGACACCCACGAGATCGCCGAGATCCAGCGAGCGAAACACGGCGAAATCGCGCTCTGACACGGAGTCCTTGCGCACGTAGATCTGGATCCGGGCGCGCCCGTCTGAAATGACGAGGAAGTTCGCCTTCCCGAAGCTTCGCGCGATGAGAATCCGTCCCGCAGTTCTGACCTGGGCAGGCTTCGCGTCAAGCGTCGCGCCGTCGGATGACTCGTAGGTGTCGACCAGCGTCGACACCGTATCTGATCGATCGAACGACGACGGATAGGGGCTGACCCCGAGGTTCGCGAGCTCCTGCAGATGCTCGCGACGCTGTCGAAGTTGGTCTGTTTCGCGTCCGTCGCTCATGCTTTGGTCTTATTGATGGCGTCGAGCACGCCGTTGACGAACCGAACCGTCTGCTCGGTGCCAAACGTTCGCGCCAGCTCCAGGGCTTCGTTAATGACCACCGGCGCGGGCGTGTCGGTGTAGCTCAGTTCGTATACCGCGAGGCGCATGATCAGCCGGTCCACCACCGCCATCCTGGAGAGCCGCCAGTTGTCTGCGTGCGACTCGAGCAGCGGATCAATCGTATCCACGTGCGCGATCGTCCCCGCCACCAGCTCACCTGCAAACGCTCGCCGGGGCGCCGGCGCGGGATTAACCGTCCAGTAGAAATCGGCCGCCTCGTCGAGGCGTGCCCGATCGAGGCGCCCAATCTCCCATTGGTACAGCAACTGCAACGCCGCTTCGCGTCCTCGATGGCGTTCGGTACCGCCCTGTTCGCGTGCCATTAGGTGTAGGTCGGTTCCCGTCCGGACGACCATCAATCGCTCAGACCGCGGACGACGTGGACAAGCTGAACGGCCGCTTCGGCGGCCTCCCTCCCCTTGTTCTCCGGACCGCCTCCCGCTCGCGCAACAGCTTCATCGTACGTGTTGGTCGTGAGCACGCCAAACGTCATCGGCACGCCGGTGTCCTGGGACGCCCGGGTGATCCCGTGTGCGACGGCGGACGCAAGGTACTCGAAATGCGGGGTCTCCCCCCGGACGATGCAGCCCAGGCAGACAACGGCGTCGAATCGTTTCGTCTCGGCCGCTGCGCGGGCGACCAACGGGATTTCGAACGCCCCGGGGACCGGCAGCCTCGTCACGAGATCGTCCGAAGCGCCCGCTTCGCGCAACGCCGCCATTGCGCCGCTCAGCAGCCCGTCTGTCACAGTGTCGTGATAGGTCGAGACGACGAGCGCGATGCGGAGCCGAGCGGCATCACCAACGTCACGGCCGGTCGTTGCGTCCTTCACTGTCCCTTGAATGCAGCGCGGCGCTTCTCCAAGAAGGCTTGCGTCCCTTCCCGCATGTCGTCTGTCGCCGCAGTCAGGCCGAACAGCGACGCTTCGTGCGCGCATCCTTCTGCCAGCGTCATCTGCATGCCATCCCGCACGGCGTCCAGGATGTACCGCACAGCGACCGGGGCCTTCGCCGCCATCGCCTGTGCGAGCGCCAGCGACTCGGCCTGAACGCGATCCGCGGGCACCACGCGGTTCACGAGTCCGAGGCGCCACGCCTCCTGCGCGTCAATCGGGTCTCCGGTGAGCAGTAGCTCGAGCGCCCGCCCCGGTCCTACCAGACGCGGCAGTCGCTGGGTGCCACCGAATCCCGGTAGTAGGCCAAGGGCGACCTCCGGTTGGCCGAGCTTGGCGGTCTCAGCGGCAATCCGCACCGTGCACGCCATCGCGAGCTCGCATCCACCGCCGAGTGCGAACCCGTTGACCGCGGCTACAACCGGCTTGCGACATCGTTCGATGCGGTCGCACAGCGCCTGGCCTCGTCGGGCGACATCATGGGCGATCGTTGGGGTCATTCGTGCGAGCTCTGCGATGTCGGCGCCCGCAACGAAGCTCCGGTCGCCTGCCCCGGTGACGACGATCGCACGAACATCGGCATCGGTCTCCAGCTCTGCGATGCACGCATCCAGCTCACCAATCGTCGCCTGGTTCAACGCGTTGAGCACCTTCGGACGATTGACCGTCACCGTCGCGACACCATCCAAACTGTCGAGGAGCAGGTTGTCAAAAGTCATAACTATTTTCGTCGGGCCGAGGACACTATACCCCACGCCCAGACGAGCCCGACTCCAAGCGTGGCGCCAATGACGTCCGCGAATAGGTCGCGTACTTCCGCCACCCGTCCGGGTACAAACATCTGATGCACTTCGTCGGTGACCCCGTACACCGTCGACAAGAGAATCGCGACGGCTGCCGACGAGCCGGTGACACCGCGCCACGTGGCACCGGCGAGTGCGCGCAGGAGGGCGACACCAAGACCGCAGTACGCCAGCGCATGGGCGCCTACATCGGGCAACCCGCCGAGCGCCGCGGATACATCGGGGAGGGACGAGGCAACGAAAATGACCGCCATGACGAGCGCTGGCGGCCCCCAGATCCATAACCATCGCCCCATGTCCGTGGTCTCGGGGCCTACAGGGGGAAGGCGTACATCACCCAACCCAGTACGACCGCCGTGCCGACGAACGCGGCGAGGAGCGTCAGCCCCAATCGTACCTGGTCAGCGGGCTGCTCGCGCATGATGACGGCGAAGATCAGCGATACAAACGCCGCGAACAGGACCAAGAGGCCAAAGTGGCTGGTCACGCCTTTCGCCCTCGCGCAACATCGTACGCGTCAAGCGCCACAAGCGTGTTCATGAGCCCGGCGGCGACAAGGAAGGTGTTGCCGTACTCGTAGGTGGCCGCGACAACCCGCCCGTCACCGAGTCCCGTAGCTCGTGCGAGCACACAGAGCACCCCGATCCCCAGATCCGCGAGCGCCGCGAGCGCGACCAACGGTTGGGACAGGTCGAACGAAAAGATCTGACCATCCAACCACAACCCGATCGCGTACATAAGCGGGAGGGCCGCCAGAAAAACGACGCCCTTCTGCGTGCGCCCCAGCCAGAGATGTCCGGCTCCGGGAACCGCCCACGCGATCGCGCAGACGAATAGCGCTGACGTGTCCTGGTTCGGTTCGGCCGTCTTGCGTCGGGCCATGTCCCCTATCTCGCGCTCAACGCCGGTACGGTGACGGCGGCGTCACGAATCGCGCCAGCGACGAGGAGGCCAACGACCCACGCGACGGAGAGGCTCAGCGGCACCGCCGCGACCGCTCGGACCATGTTTGGCGGGTAGGCCAATCCCAACACCTCCAGCGCAACCGTCGCGAGAGTCGGGATCGCCGATAGCAACACGACCCAACGTAACATCATTGGACTGGCGGGGCGCACCATTCGACGCGGTCTTCGGCCGAATCCGAAGGCAGCAACCAAGCCAAACGGCGCGGCCCAGTACAGGGCCGCACAGCGCGCGCAGACCGGAATCTGGGCTCCGCCGAGGTAGAACGAACGCTCCGGCAGTTGGTGACACACGAAGCCCCCGGCGACATAGACGATGGCGGCAGCCATGCTCCGCAACTCGGACATCGGAGGATGGGCAACGATGTACGGAATCACGAGCAGCAGCGCTGCCCAACTACACACGGCCAGCGCGACCAGCACGGCAGCGGTCCGACGAAACGAGCGGCTAGAGAGCATCGAAGTGAGTCAACCGCTTGAACTCGGCAAACCGCTCCTTGACTTCTGCATCCGTCAGTCGCAGCAAGCGATTGAGACCGAAGTCCTCGACGGCGAAAGACGCCATGCTGCTGCCGGCAATGATAGCTCGCGTGACGACCTCATCCGACATCGAGCCGGCGGACGCAAGATATCCGATGAAACCGCCCGCGAACGTGTCACCGGCGCCCGTCGGGTCGAAGACGTCCTCGAGTGGCAGACCAGGCACGGCAAAGAACCCGTCGTCCCGCGTCATCAACACGCCATACTCGCCTCGCTTGATGACGAGCCGCTCGGGACCCATCCGCCGAATGGCTCGTGCCGCCTTGACGAGGTTGGCCTCTCCACTCAGCTCACGCGCCTCTTCGTCGTTGATGATCAACACGTGGACCTCGCGCAGCACCCGAGCGAGATCCTCGGGGGTCCCCTCGATCCAGTAGTTCATCGTGTCCAAGGCGACGAACTCCGGCTGCTCCACCTGGTTCAACACGTCGAGCTGCAGGGTCGGGTGGATGTTGGCAAGAAACACAAACGGCGTGGTTCGAAACGCGTCCGGAATCACCGGGTGGAAATCCTCAAAGACGTTGAGATGCGTGTAGATCGACTCGCGCGTGTTCAGATCGAAGCTGTACTCGCCGCGCCACCGAAACGTCTCGCCCGACACGCGCTGGAGACCAGACAGGTCGATTCGCCGCCCGTCGAACACGCCGACATGCTCGTCGGTAAAGTCCTCGCCCACGACCGCTACCAGCCGAACGTCGGTGAAGAACGACGCAGCGATACTGAAGTACGTCGCGGCGCCGGCGACGACCCGCGAGGCCTCGCCGAACGGCGTTCGGACCGAATCAAACGCAACCGATCCCACGGTGAGAATAGAAGACATACCTAGGGCATCCTCAGTCAGGCTAGGTACTTGCCAACGATGGGTTCGAGCTCGGCCCGCGTTTGCTCGGGAATCGCGTCGGGCTGAGTGATGATCGATGACGACAACGCGTTCGCGCACTCGCAGGTGCGATCGACCGGGAGCTCGGCAACGATCTTACGAATGACCCGCTGAGCCGCATCAGCGTTCCGGGTCAGGTTCTTCACGATCATCTCCACGGTGACGTGGTCGTGCTCAGGATGCCAGCAGTCATAGTCGGTCACCAAGGCCAACGTCGCGTAGCAGATCTCAGCCTCTCGAGCGAGCTTGGCCTCTTGGAGATTGGTCATGCCAATGACATCCATGCCCCACGACCGGTACAGGTTCGATTCCGCAAGCGTGGAAAACTGCGGCCCCTCCATACACACATAGGTGCCACCTTCGTGCACCGTCGCGCCAACCGCCCGGACCGTGTCGACGGCCAGACGACTGAGAATGCGACAGAGCGGATGGGCGAACGTGATATGCGCGACGAGGCCCCGACCGAAGAAGGTGCTCTGGCGGCCGCGAGTACGATCCAGGAACTGGTCGGGCACCACGATATCGAGGGGGCGATACTGCTCCTGCAAGCTGCCAACTGCGCTGGCGGAGATGATCCAGTCCACCCCCAAGAGCTTGAAACCAAATATGTTAGCCTGGAAATTGAGCTCCGAAGGAAGCAGCCGGTGCCCCTTGCCGTGCCGGGCAAGAAAGGCCACGCGACGTCCGTCGAGGTTCCCCACGACGTACGGCGCCGAGGGGTCGCCGAACGGTGTGGACCGAACATGCACCTCTTCGCGGTCAACCAGCGCGTCCATGTCATACAACCCGCTGCCGCCAATGACGCCGATAGACACATTCGGTCGTTCGGTCACCGCTTCTCCTCTTTGAGCTCCACGAGGACGCCGTGAGCACTGGACGGATGCACGAAGGCCACCCGAGCACCCTCCGCGCCAGGCCGGGGCGTCCGATCGATCAACGAAACACCTCGCTCGTCGAGGCGCGCCAACACGGCATCGAGATCATCAACCCGAAGCGTGATGTGGTGAAGACCAGGACCGCGCCGCTCGGTGAACCTCGCGATGGGCGAGTCGGCAGACGTAGCTTCGAGCAATTCGAGCGTCGTCTCTCCAGCTGTCACGAAATGGGCGCGCACTCGTTGCGACGCCACGTCTTCAGTCGCGGTCACCTCCAGACCGAGCGCGTCCCGATAAAACGACAAGGCCTCGTCGATACTCCGGACCGCGATGCCGATGTGATCCAGTGTGGCCTTCATGCCCATCGCTCCAGCATCGTATCGACCTCGCTATATGGGTCCGCTTCATGACGCGCCACTCGCTCAATGGCCTCTTCCATAGCCGTTCGCATCTCGGGACGGTTCTGAATGCGCTCGGCCACCCGACGCATCACGATTTCGCGCAGTCGTACGGCCGCCCACTCGCGCCGCCGAGCGTCCTCGGCCGGGTGGTGATGAGCGCGAAACGCGTCCAGCGTTGCGACGAGTTCTTCGACGCCCGCACCGCTGGTCGCCTCGGTCTTGAGCACCGGCGGATGCCACGCGCCCGGCTCGTCGTCGCGCAAGGCGAGCGCGGACTCAATCTCAGCAACCGCGCGGTCAGCGCCGTCGCGATCGGCCTTGTTGACGACGAAGACATCGCCGATCTCCATGATCCCAGCCTTCAGTGCTTGCACATCATCCCCCGTGCCGGGCACGGTCACGACGACCGTCACGTGGGCCGTCCCGGCGACGTCAACTTCACCTTGGCCGACGCCTACCGTTTCGACCACCACAACGTCGATGCCCGCGGCGTCCAACACGTCCACCGCGTCGGTAGTCGCGTGCGCCAGACCGCCCAGGTGTCCTCGCGTCGCCATGCTGCGAACGAACACACCTTGATCGGCCGCATGCGATTGCATCCGGATCCGATCACCGAGAATGGCGCCGCCGCTGAACGGGCTCGTGGGGTCGACCGCGAGCACAGCGACGGTACGATCGGAGCCGCGCCAGGACGACACCAGGCGATCGACGAGCGTGCTCTTCCCAACTCCTGGCGAACCGGTCACGCCGATGACCCGGGCTCGACCGGACTGCGCGAACACGTCGCGAATCAATTGCGGTCCCTCGGGCAATCCGTTCTCTAGGACGGAGATCGCTCGGGCGATCGCTCGAGGATCGCCTGCGAGCACGCCTCTTGCCAACGGCTTGGACTGTGCCTGACTGTCAGCGCCCGCGTCCATGGTCGCCATCTCCAGCAGACTCGGCCTCGGAACCAAGGTACTGTCGCGCGATAACAAGGCGCTGAATCTCGCTCGTTCCCTCTCCGATAGTCATGAGCTTGACGTCGCGAAAGAACTTCTCGGCCGGATAGTCCTTGACGAAGCCGTAGCCGCCGTGAATCTGCACGCACTCCTCCGCCGCCCGCACCGCGACCTCACTCGAGTAGAGCTTCGCCATGGAAGACTCTCGGGTCGTGGGCTGGCCATCGTCTTTGAGGTACGCGGCACGATAGGTGAGCAGTTTCGCCCCTTCGATGCGAGTCGCCAGGTCCGCCAGCTTCCATTGTGTCGCCTGAAAGGTCGCGATAGCCTGCCCAAACTGCTGCCGCTCGATTGCGTAGAGACGGGCCGCCTCGAATGCGCCCGAGGCGAGCCCGACGGACAGCGCGGCAATTCCGATACGACCGGCGTCGAGCACCTGAAGCGCATTGACGAACCCCTCACCTTCACGGCCCACCATCCGGTCGGCCGGCACGCGACAGCCATCGAAGTGAATCTCTGCCGTGTCGCTCGCGCGCATTCCAAGCTTGTTCTCTTTTCGACCGACCGAGAGCCCTGGAGTCCCGCGATCGACCAGGAACGCCGAAATCCCGTGGTGCCCAGCATCGGGGTCGGTCACGGCCATCACAACCACAAGGCCACCCACGCTCCCGTGAGTCGTAAACGTCTTGGTCCCGTCTAGCACCCACTCGTCATCCTCACGCCTCGCGGTTGTCCGTATCGCGCCGGCATCACTGCCAGCCGACGGCTCTGTCAGCGCCCACGCTCCGAGGATTTCGCCGTTCGCGAGTCGCATAAGCGGCCCACGACGTTGGGCCTCGGAGCCGAACATCAGGATGTGCGCGGCGCCTAGACCGTTGTGGGCAGCAACGGACAGGGCGATCGACGGATCGACCCGGGCCAGCTCCTCGATGCAAATGCAGTACTCGACCGCGGACATCCCGGCCCCTCCATAAACAGGGGGCACCTGTATTCCGAGAAGTCCGAGACCCGCAAGCTTCGGCAGGAGCTCGAGCGGAAACCGCTGGGCCTCATCCCACTGCATGACGTGGGGCGCGATTTCCTGTTCGGCAAACTCTCGGACGGCACGTCGGACCACCGCTTCAGCTTCGGTCGGACGAACGTCCATTGGCGGCTGAGACTCTATCACATGGATTCGAACGAACCGATTCGTGGTGATGGCTTGACAGCATGGGCACGTCAACTCACCATGGCGCGCATGATCGGGCGTCGATGTGGACTCGGTGCGATTGGCCTGTGCACTGCCCTGAGCATCGGCCAGCCGGCCGCCGCTGACCTCACGGTGTTCGGCGGCGCCACGCGATCGGACGCCAGCCGTCCGGTACTCGGCGCCGCCCTCGGGCTCACCGTCGGCATCGTCGGCCTGGAGTTCGAGTATGCCAACGCGCGAGGCGATGCTTCATCGCTGCAAGCGGGGATGTTCAATGTGCTGCTGCTGACGCCCCCACGAGGTGGGATTCGCGTCTATGGAACGGTCGGTGGCGGTTTGTATCGAGACCGGCTGGTTGGTACGGGTAGCACCGGGTTCGGCGCGAGCGGTGGGGGAGGAATCAGTGTCGGGCTGATCGGACCCCTCCGGATGCGCCTAGACTACCGGCGATTCCGTCTTGGGACACAGGCCGCGCGCCGTACACCTCACCGCGTGTACGTCGGCGTGACCCTCGCGTTCTGACGTAACGGCGGGAGCGGCGATCCTACGGAGGTTCCGCGGCGATGACGCGAAGTCATCACCGCGGAGCGCGGTGCCGACTGTATGTCCAAGGCGTCGACTAGAAGTCGACCACGAGGTCAAGGTTGACCATCGACTGCCCGCCGGCGAACGAGTTGCTGAACGTGTCGTAGAGCCCCTGGACCTCCGCCGGGAACGCCTCGTTCAGAATCTGCGACACAGCGTAGTCGGCCCCGGAAACCGTCGGGTCGATGAACCAGACGTACAGGACGCTGTTGTTCGGGCCCGGCTCTTGGGCACGATAGATCTTCCAACCCTGTGCCTGCTGGTTGCGATCCGCGTTGTCGCTCTGTTGCAAGGCCTCGCCAAGTTTCCGCATCACGGCCTCGAAATCGCTCGTGGCGTCCGCCTTGACGTAGTTGAGCATCATGCCCGAGCCACCTGAGAACGTGCGAGAGGCCTGGGCCTCAGCCGTGCCCGGGTGGAACGCCATCCCTACGACAATACCTGTCACGAGCGCCGCGACAATCGCGAACCCTACCCACACCTGTCTGTCACACACGCGCATATTGCTGACCTCCTTCACTCGACGCAAGCGCATACCATACCGTACGGGGCTGACTAGACGAAAACCGCCATAACCTCGTTCGCCATTAGCATACCTTGACGCGTCAGGCGAAGACGACTCCCTTCTAGAGCCAAGAACTGCCGGTCGAAAAACGCCTCGAGCTCGGCACCATAGACATCCATAACCGAAAAGTCATGGTCCCGGGCAACCGCATCCAGATCCAGCCCGGCAGCCAAGCGCAGTCCCGTAAACAACCGGTCACCAACCCGCTCCGAGTGACTCAGCACTCGGCGCTCGCCGCCCACGGGTCGATTCGCGTCAATCAGATCGACGTAGCGGCTCGTCTCGGCGACGTTTCGCCACCGAACGCCGCTTCGCGTCGAGTGCGCGCCGCAGCCGAAACCCAGCCACTCCCCATCACTCCAATACTTCAGATTGTGCCGGCACTGCCGCGACGTCCGTGCGATGTTCGAGATCTCGTACTGCTCATACCCCGCGGCGTCGGTGGTTTCCAGCGCCGAGAGGTACATCTCGGCTGCCGCATCGTCAGGCGCCAGCGACCACCCCGCTCGCGCCATATCCTCCTTGAGCGGCGCGTTCGGATACAACTCGAGCAAATAGAGCGAGGCGTGATCCGGACCGAGCTCGACCATGGCATGGACGGACGCTTGCGACTCGTCGAGCGACTGCCCAGGAAGCCAGAGCATCAGATCGACACTCACGTCGTCAAAACCCGCTGCACGCGCCTCGCGGATGGCACGCGCTGCCCGCGCCGCCCCGTGGCGTCGGCCCAGGCGTTGGAGTTCCAGATCCGAAAACGACTGAACGCCGAAGCTCAGTCGGTTGACGCCGGCCCCCAACCAGCCGCCGAGACGTGACGGCGTTGCCGTCTCCGGGTTGACCTCGAGGGTTACTTCGACGTCTCGATCAACGTCGAAGGCATCCCGACAAGCCTGGAGCAGTCCCTCAACCTCGCGGGATTCGAGCAGCGACGGCGTTCCCCCTCCGAAGTAAATCGTGTCCACCGGAGCACCATCACCGGCTCGTCGGATCTCGTGTTCAAGCGCTCGCGCATAGCGTCGCTTCAGATCGTCGTCTAGCAAGCCGCGATTAAAGTTGCAGTAGTTGCAGATGGACTCGCAGAACGGAATGTGGAGATACAGGCCGAGGGGGGACGGCATATGTGGCCTAGAACCCTTCCGACCGTCTCACTTCGTCGTGACCTTTCCCCCCGACCACCCGAGTTCGAGCTGGCCCTCCTTTTCCTTCTCTCTCAGCTGCGCGCGGGCACGCACCGACGTTCGCTTCGGCAAGCGGCGCCGTGGCTGACGTCGCTGATCCTTCCAGCGGCGGAAAATGTCGTCGGAGCTCGGGGGATACTCGAAATCGCGGTAGTCGGGCCCGGAGTACTCGAGGAACTCGCACATTTCACGGAGGCGCGAATGCATCCTGAATCCAACACGGACGAGGAGCGAGTCTAGATCGTCGCCATCCGGCACATCTTCGTAGTTCGTCGTGAAGATCGTTGGCCGGCGCTCGTTGTACCGCGTGTTCACGATCAAGTTCATGGTCTCCTCGACCCAGTCAGTCGGCCGCTCGGCACCGAGATCATCCAGCACCAGCACCTCCGCGGTCATGACGCGCTCCAGGATGTTCGCCTCGGACACCCGGGTCACGGGGTTGAACGTGCTACGGATCGTGCTGAGCAGGGTGCGGGTATCGTAGTACAGCCCGCGCGCGCTCTTCTCGACAATGACGTCGCGTAGCACTGCCACCGCGAGATGCGTCTTCCCGATTCCAGGTGGTCCGATAAACAGCAAACCCTTTTGAACGACTGGAAACGCTGCCGCGAACTCGCGCGACCGGTCGACGGCGCGAAGGAGCTGCTCGTTCGGATACGTGACAAACGATGAGAAGTCGCAGGATTGATACCGTGATGGAATGTTCGCGTCCTTGAGCAAGTCCATAGCCACATGCTGCCGCCAGCACTCACATCGTTCGACGCGCTGAACACCGTCGACATCAGCGGCACGCCAGCCTGTGCCGTGGCAGCTCTCGCAGGTCATGGGACGCAACGCGGAAGGGTTACAGGATACTCCGACTCGCGTGCCGAGGAAACCAGATCGTGGGTTTTCGAACGTCGTCGTTCTAACGTGATGGACGCTTGCGCCTACGCGACGTTGTTCCGCGACCCGATGGTTTCTCCGACACGGGCGGAGCCGCGCGCACCAGCGTTGTCGGACTTGCCTTCACGAGCGCGGTGCCAAGGCGCTGCTCCCAATCGTCGATCCCTCGCGACATCTCGCGCTTGACGTAGGCCATGAACTCGTTGACCTCGCGTTGCATCTGGTCCATCTTGCGTCGCATGTTCAGAATGATCTCGACGCCGGCCAGGTTGACTCCCAAGTCCCGCGTGAGGGTCAAGATCGTCTCGAGCTGCTCGAGGTCGTCCGTCGAATACAGGCGGGTGTTCCCTTCCGTCCGCGAGGGCTTGAGCAACCCCTCTCGTTCGTACAATCGGAGCGTCTGAGGGTGGATGTCGTAGCGCTTCGCGACGACGCTGATCATGAAGTAGGCCTTGTCTGATTCGTTCGCCGGCATCATGACTACTCCACGAACAAGTCGCGCCTCACGTCAGCGGAATGCAGCTCACCGAGCTCGCGCAATAGCGCCTTGGCTCGCGCGTCCGGGGCGGGCGGAATGACCAGATTCACCGTGACGATCAAGTCGCCGCGCTGACCTGTCCGCGGCGACGGGACCCCGCGTCCCTTCACTCGAAGCGTCTCGCCGGCCTGAGTCCCGGCCGGGATCTTGAGACGAGCCGGACCATCGATAGTCGGCACTTCAATGGTCGCACCCAGGGCCGCCTCGTGCACGGCCACGGGAACATCGAGGCTAAGGTCTTCGCCCCGGCGCCGAAACAGCCTGTGGGGGGCAACTTTGGCGGTGATATACAAGTCACCCGGCGGACCGCCGCGACGTCCGGCGTTCCCTTTGCTCGGCACGCGCAACCTGGAACCGTCAGCCACCCCCGCCGGAATCTGGATCGTGATCGTGTCGGTTTGCGTTACGAGCCCTTCATTGCATTCCGCGCATGTCCGCTGCCGCTGCCGACCGGTCCCCCGGCACATCGCGCACGTCCGGGAGAACAGCATGTGTCCCCGACGCCAGCGCGTCGCGCCGCTGCCTTGACACCCTGAGCACCGGGTCTCGGGTCCGCGTCGGATACCGGTACCCCCGCAAAACCCGCACGCGTCGAGTCGCGTCAGCGCTAGCTGCCGTTCGGAGCCGACCACCGCCTCGTCGAATCCGAGCTCCACCTCACCAAACAGGTCGCTTCCCCGCTCCTCCGTTCGCGCTGACGACTCGCCGCTCACGCGAAGCTCCGCGAACAGCTCTCCGAACGTCGCCGACGGTCCACTGGCCGGCGCCGAGAAGTCGAACCCACGGAACTCGATACCGGAGGACGCGGTATCCGCCGGCGGACTGGCCGCGCCGGTGTCGTACGCCCGACGCCTGTCCGGATTGCTCAGTGTTTCGTAGGCTTCGGTCGCACGCTGATAGAAGGCCTCCGCCTCGCGGTCGCCCGGGTTGAGATCCGGGTGATACCGACGTGCGAGACGCGTATAGGCTCGTTTGACGTCGCGAATCGACGCCTCACGCTCGAGGCCAAGGATCACGTAGAAGTCCATGCCAGGCCCTCAGAGGGCTACTTGCTGTCATCCTCAACGACTTCCGCATCGATCACGTCGCCAGCGTCAGTCGGTGCAGCTCCGGCTGATGCATCGCCGGCGGCGTCTGACGACTCGGGACCTGGCGGAGGTGTCCCCGCCGCGTCACTCTGCTTGTAAAGCTCCTCGGCCGCTTTGTGCTGGGCCGTGTTGAGCTGTTCGAGCGCTGCGTTGATCGCGTCCGCATCGGTCCCTTCGTTTGCCTTCTTTAGCGCTTCGATGGCCGTCTCGATCGGTTGTTTCGCCTCGGCGGACAGTTTGTCGCCTGAATCACTCAGCATCCGCTCGGCGGCGTAGATGGCCTGGTCCGCCCGGTTGCGAGCCTCGACCTCGTCTTTTCGTTTCGTGTCTTCTTCCGCGTGGGACTCGGCCTCCTTCATCATCTGATCAACTTCATCCTTACTGAGGCCACTGGAGGCGGTAATCGTGATCTTCTGCTCTTTCCCGGTTCCCAGATCCTTGGCGGACACGTTGACGATGCCATTCGCGTCGATGTCGAACGTCACCTCAATCTGGGGCACACCCCGTGGCGCCGCTGGAATGCCTACCAGATGGAACTTGCCAAGCGTGCGGTTATCCTTTGAAATTGGCCGCTCGCCCTGAAGCACGTGCACCTCCACGCTGGTTTGGCTGTCGGCAGCAGTCGAAAAGATCTCGCTCTTGCGCGTCGGAATCGTCGTGTTACGGTTCAAGAGCGTCGTCATCACGCCGCCCAGCGTCTCGATGCCGAGCGACAACGGCGTGACGTCAAGCAGCAGGAGATCTTTGACTTCTCCCGAAAGCACGCCGGCCTGAACCGCGGCGCCCACTGCCACGACCTCGTCCGGGTTCACGCCTTTGTGAGGTTCCCGATCAAAGAGCGCCTTGACGATCTCCTGCACCTTGGGCACGCGGGTCGACCCGCCAACCAAGACCACCTCGTCGATCTTCGAAGGCTGCAATCCTGCATCGGACAGCGCCTGCTTCACCGGTCCGACGGTCCGCTGCAACAGGTCATCGACCAACTGCTCGAACTTCGCACGGGTCAGCTTCATTTGCAGGTGCTTGGGCCCGGCCTGGTCGGCCGTGACAAACGGGAGATTGATCTCCGTTTCCATCACCGTCGACAACTCCATCTTGGCCTTCTCCGCTGCTTCCTTCAGGCGCTGAAGCGCCATCCGGTCCTTGCTCAGATCGATGCCTTCGCCCGTCTTGAACGTCTCGACGATCCAGTCGATCACCCTCTGATCGAGGTTGTCGCCGCCCAGATGAGTGTCACCGTTCGTCGCCTTAACCTCCACGACTCCCTCGCCCACCTCGAGGATGGAAATGTCGAACGTGCCACCCCCAAAGTCGTACACCGCGATCGTCTCGTCCTTCTTCTTGTCGAGACCGTAGGCTAGCGCGGCCGCAGTGGGCTCGTTGACAATGCGCATGACCTCAAGCCCGGCGATCTGTCCGGCATCTTTCGTTGCCTGCCGCTGTGCGTCGTTGAAGTACGCGGGCACCGTGAGCACGGCCTTCTCGACCTTCTGGCCAAGATAGGCTTCAGCCGCCTGCTTCAGCTTCTGCAGGATCATCGCTGAGATCTGCGGCGGCGAATGTTCCTTCCCCGCGGCTTTCACCCGAGCATCGCCGTTCGACGCCTTGACCACCTCGTAGGGCACCATCTTCATTTCCTCGGAGACCTCGTCGTAGCGACGCCCCATGAAGCGCTTGATCGAGAAGATCGTGTTCTCGGGATTAGTGACGGCTTGCCGCTTGGCCACCTGGCCCACGAGACGCTCGTCGCCTTTTGCGAACGCCACGACTGACGGTGTCAGGCGGCCGCCCTCGGGATTCGTCACGACGGTCGGCTCACTACCCTCCATGACCGCGACGACGGAGTTGGTCGTGCCCAGATCGATCCCAATGATTTTGCTCATCGCTGAATGCCCCGCTCGTTAATTAGCGCCGCGCGCAAGACGCGCCGCCCGCTGAAGTGACCTTTCTTGGAGTCACAATATATGCAATTGACGATATTATAAAACCTGAGTGGATACTTGTAAAGTATTCACAGAACTTCTCGTCCTGATGGCCTCCGGAACCGCGCCTTCGGGGCCGATAACTGGGAAAGACAGGTCTGAAATACGAGCGCGCGTGTACAATCAAATTCGACCAGTTCGCCGTGGCTGGGGTCAATCGATAGTGTGATCTGCTGATATGCCAGCGAAGAAACGGCCCGCCCGCCGCGGGAATCCCTACGTCCGCCCAGCGATTGTCATCGGCACCTTCACGATCACGGCACTCGTTGGTGCCATCACCGGCGTTCTCCTCGCTCACTCGCCGGACCTGCCGCAGATCTCAGAGCTGGACAGCTACCGTCCTGGCACGATCACGCGTATCCACGCCCGCGGGGGCGAGCTTATCGGGGATTACGCGACCGAGCGACGCATGATCATCGGCTACGACGAGATCCCGGACGTGCTGCGAAACGCGATCATCTCCGCCGAAGACGGCGACTTCTTTGAGCATGTCGGCTTCAACATCCCGAGGTTCGTCGCGACCCTCATCAACAACGTCATGAAAGGCGACCTCAAGGCGGCGGGCGGCAGCACAATCACCATGCAGCTGGCCCGGCAGGTCACACTCAGCACAGGACGACTTGGAACGGAAAAGAGGTTGGCGCGGAAGCTGCGCGAGATCTACTACGCGTTCCACATCGAGAGGCGCTATACCAAGCGAGAGATCCTGACCCTCTATGCCAATCAGATGTACCTGGGCACCGCCAGCCACAGCGCCTACGGGGTCGAAGCGGCTTCCAGGCTCTATTTCGGGAAACCCGCAAGGGACCTCTCGCTGCCCGAGGCCGCGACCATTGCGGGCATCTTTCAGACGCCGGCTCGACAAAGTCCTCTCGTCAACAAGGACCGAGCTCGCTCAAGGCGCAACTACGCCCTGCAACGGATGGCGACCGAGGGCTTCATCACCCAAGACGAGGCGGAGGCCGCCATGGCTGAACCGATCGTCCTGGCCGAGCGGAAGGTACGGAGCAATGCGATCGCGCCGTACTTCATCGAAGAAGTGCGGCAGCATCTCGAAGCCGAGTACGGCGTCGGACAGCTCTATGAAAAGGGCCTAACGGTCCACACTACGCTGGACGCCTCGTTGCAGGCGGCCGCGAACCAGGCTGTCCAGGCGGGACTACGTGCCTATGACAAACGGCATGGCTTCCGTCCCGCGACACGCAACATCCTAGTCGAGGCGGCCGAGGGCGAGGCGGCAGACCGGGATCCCGGCACGGTCCTCGAGACGTTCGAAGACAGTCGCTGGGTCTTCGCCATGAACGCCGGTGACATCGTGCCCGCCGTCGTGACCGGTGTCGACGCTGAAGCCATGCAGGTACGATTCGGACCTCACACCGCGCGGGTCGTGCCGAAGGGCTTGAAACTGCTGCAGTCGGGGAAGACCGTAGGCTTTCGCGGCATCGGTCGAACCCCCGCGAACAAACTCGTGAATCCCGGGGACCTCATCGAGGTCAAGATCACAGCGCTCGAAGTGGTTGACGCCGATGGACGGCCGCTCGACACCCCGGTCGTCGAGGCTGAGCTCGAACAAGAACCACTGGCCGAGGCCGGCCTCGTTGCGATCGAGAACCGTACCGGTCGTATATTGGCGATGGTCGGCGGGTACAACTTCGAACGCAGTAAATTCAATCGAGTGACCCAGGCTCAGCGACAGCTTGGGTCGCTCTTCAAAGGGATGCTCTACGCGGCGGCGATCGACCAAGGGCACACCGCGACGACCATCATTCCTGACGAACTGACGTGCTACGACCCCGGCCCCGAACAAGACCCGTACTGCCCCGAGAACTACGACCACACCTACGAGGGTTCGGTAACGCTGCGTCACGCCCTCGAGAAGTCTAAGAATGTTCCGGCGGTGTGGATGATGAACGAGGTCGGTCCTCAGAACGTCGTCGACTTCGCAGGCCGGCTTGGTTTCACCTCGGAAATCCCACCGTTCCTGTCTGTCGCGCTCGGCTCAGCTGAATCTTCCTTGTTGGAAGTGACGAGCGCCTATTCCGCGTTTCCGAACCGGGGAACTCGGATGATTCCGTACCAGATCGAGCGCATCATCGACCACTCCGGCGAGGTGCTCGAGCAGGGTCGTCCTCAGCCCCAGGACGCCGTGCGCCCCGACACGGCCTACATCATGGTCAGCCTGATGCGGGGCGTCGTTCAGCGAGGGACGGGTCGAGGCCTTCTGCGACTCAGGTGGCCCATCGGCGGCAAGACCGGTACAGTGGACGAGTACACCGACGCGTGGTTCGTGGGGTTCGACCCGGATATCTCGGTCGGCGTGTGGGTCGGCCACGACGAGAAGAAGACCCTCGGTGACGGAGAGGAGGGCGCGCAAGTCGCGGTGCCGATCTGGCGCGAGTTCATGGGTGCCTACATCCAGGAACGTGACGCTCCAGAAGGCTTCTCGCCGCCGCACAACATCGTTTTCACGTCGGTCGATCAGAAGACCGGCGAGGTCGCCGAGCCGTGGTCAACGGGCGTGATCCAGGAAGCGTTCATCGCCGGAACCGAGCCTGGCGCCACGTTCAACCGCTAGCTTCGGTCGCCTAGCTCCGAGCTTCGCCTCCCCCACCCCCCGCCTTCTGCATCAGAAACCGCTTGATGAACGGATCGAGGTCGCCGTCGAGTACTCGGTCGACGTTGCCGACCTCAAGCTTGGTTCGGTGGTCCTTGACCATTTGATACGGGTGGAGCACATAACTCCGGATCTGATTACCAAACGCGATGTCCTTTTTCTCGCCACCGATCTTCTCGAGCTTGGCCTGCTGCTCTTCCTTCTTCCGCTCGAAGAGCCGAGCCCGCAGCACCTTCATGGCCGCATCCCGGTTGCGATGCTGGGATCGCTCGTTCTGGCATGACACGACGATGCCGGTCGGGAGATGAGTGATCCGTACTGCCGAATCCGTCACGTTGACATGCTGACCACCCGCGCCACTCGATCGATACGTGTCGATTCGAAGATCTTTCTCCTCGATCTCGACCTCGACATCATCAGGTAGCTCGGGCCACACGAAGACCGAGGCGAACGACGTATGGCGGCGTGCGGCTTGGTCAAACGGAGAGATCCGAACGAGACGATGCACACCGGCCTCGGCAAGTAACAAGCCATAGGCATAGTCACCGGTGACCGTCATCGTAGCAGCCTTGATGCCCGCCTCGTCGCCCGGCTGGTAGTCGATGATCTCGGTCCGAAACTCGCGCCGCTCGGCCCACCGTAGATAGGTGCGGAGCAGCGTCTCGGCCCAATCCTGCGACTCGGTGCCGCCAGCGCCCGGGTGAATCGAGACGATGGCGTTGCAGTGGTCGTGTTCGCCACCGAGCATCTTCTTGACCTCGGCGGCCTCCACTTCCTCGGCCAACGCGTCCAGGGCTCGAGCGAGGTCCTCTCCCACCCCCTCACCCTGTTGTGCCCAGTCGACGAGCACCTCGAGATCGTCGGCGTGCCGTTTTAGCGATTCCGCGAGATCGTGGTCTTCCGTCAGCCGACGACGCCGCTGGAGAACCCGCTGCGCTTCTTCTGCGTCATTCCAGAAATCCGGCGTCGCCGCCCGGCGCTCGAGCTCCGCGATCTCCTCGGCCGGACTCGCAGCGTCAAAGATAACTCCGCAGATCGGCTGCGCGCTTCAGTAGGTCCTGATATCGGCGAATCTGTTCGTCCAAAGGTACAGTCACGCGCCTCCTTTACACGCGCCCGCTCAGGGCACGTCTTGCTTCACACTCGACGTCGTACCGCCATCAACAGCGCCACCAACGTCACCCCTGCGCACGCCCACGCTCCAAGATCCCCGATCCGGCTGTAGATCGTGGTGTGATCGATCAGTCGAACGTCGGCCGTCACGACCGCATCCTCGAACAGGGGGGTGCTGGCCAGAACGCGTCCGTAGGGATCGATGACACCGCTGATTCCGGTGTTCGCCGCACGGACGAGGTATCGCCCCCCCTCGATCGCCCGCATGGTCGCCATCTGGAAATGCTGATGTGGCGCTGATGATCGACCATACCATGCGTCGTTCGTGACGGTTGTCAGCAGCTGAGCGCCGTTCGTCACGAGGTCGCGAACCAGGCCAGGATAGATGATCTCATAACAGATGGCGGTCGCGACGCCGTGCTCGCCGACAGGAAGCACGGTTGGGCCAGCGCCAGCCGTGAAGCCCCCCACGTTCTCGACCAGCGGCGACACGAAGAACAACAAGTCCCGGAGCGGCACATACTCGCCCCACGGCACGAGGTGCTGCTTGCGGTAGACCGCAGACGTCTCGCCCTGAGGATCCACAAGAATAGCCGCGTTGTAGTACCGCGGCTCGTCGCTCCACACGACGTCCGTGCTGCCGAACAACAGATGCACCGACCGCTCGCGGACCATTTCTCGAATCTGGTCGGCTCGTGGATCGAGGCCAAACGAGAACGGTGTCGCCGACTCCGGCCAGACGACAAACTGCGCCCTCTCTTCTACGGCCTGATGCGTGAGCCGGAGGTACTTGTCGAGAATCACGTCCTCGCTCTCGGGATCCCACTTGTCGGCCTGAGCCACGTTGCCCTGAACCGCGGCGACGCGGAGCGTCTCTCCCGATGCGATCAACGTCCCCGCGCGTACGCGGCCGTCTCCGACCACGACCACGACGGCTAGCAGGAGTGCCGTGCCGCCCGCAACCAGCCACCGGCGACGCTGGGTGTCGACGAACACGAGCGTGACCGCGCCATTGACCCACGCTACCAACGCCGACACGCCGAGTACGCCAAACACGCTCGCTACTTGGGCAACCTGGACAAACGACGTCTGACTGTATCCGAGCAACTCCCAGGGAAAGCCGGTGAATAGATAGATGCGACCGAGCTCGCTGGTGACCCAGATGCATGGAACCATCAGCACGGCACCCACCCCGAATCGACGGATGAGCAACCACAGGCCGGCCGCGAAGAACGTCGGAAACAGCGCCAGATAGACCACGAAGAGGAGATGGACACCCCATGCGAGCGGCATCGGCAAACCGCCGAATTGGCTCATGACCCTTGGAATCCAGTAGATCACTCCCGCGAACTGCACGACGCCGCTCACGAGCCCGAGGCGTACCGCCGCCGTCACGGTGGGCGCACGCACGACGGCCACGAGCAGTGGCACCAGCGCGAACCAAGCAATGAACGAATAACCGACGTCCGGAAAGCTCAGGACGAGCAGGACGCCCGAGACGACGGCAGGCATCGGGCTAGCGAATCACGAACGGCGTGAACTGGTCTTCAGTCTGGATACGCTGGCGGACGCGCTCGGCTTCGGCGCGATTGGTGTAGGGTCCAACTCTGATGCGGTACAGCTCGATCGGCTCATCGGCGTTCGGCTCTAAGACGATCGTCGACAACCCCCTCGCGCGCAGGCGTGCAACAACCCCGTTCACCGAATGTGTCTCACGGAGTGCGACAACCTGTACGTAGTATCCGTCGGCTGGGGGCGTAGAGGTCGCGGCGCTCTCCTGGCCACCTGTGTCGTTCGTCGTGTCGGCGTTGGCGGTCGCGGGTGGCTCAGGACTCGGCTCAGATGCACGGCCTGGAGCCGCACTCGTTGTTAGCCCGTTTTCTTCGATGCCCCCAGCTTCGACACGGGGCTCTTCGGCCGGCCGCGCGGTCGGCTCGTCGGAACTCGATTCCGGAGTTTCGAGCAGACTCGGACTGTCACGCGTGAGAATCCGATAGTAGCTGAGATCTTCGCTCTCTGCGGCCGCCGCCGATGGCTCAGAGCGCTTGAGCCCGAGGGTGGCCGGTGGGACGTCTTCGTGACCCGATCCCGTCGCTGCCGCCGCCGTACCACGCCCCGGCAGGGGCACCCCACGCCCGACGAGAACCCCGCACAAGAAGACCACAACCGCCACGACGGTCGCCGCCATGAAGAGGAAGACGATCTGCTTTGGGTTGGGCGCGCCGTCGCCAGTGGCTGGAAGTGACATCGAAAATGGGCGAGCGGTATCGCGTATTCAGACCTAAGACGAATCGGACCCCCGCTTCGGGAGCAGCCCGCTCAGCAGATCCATCGGCAGCGGAAAGACCAGCGTCGAGTTCTTCTCTCCGGCAATCTCCGTGGCCGTCTGCAGGTACCGGAGTGTCACCGCCAGCGGCTGCTTCGCGATCACGGCAGCGGCCTGTGACAGCTTCTCCGATGCGATGAACTCGCCGTCGGCGTGGATGATCTTAGCACGCTTCTCGCGCTCGGCTTCGGCCTGGCGTGCCATGGCCCGCTGCATGTCGGGCGGCAAATCGACGTGCTTGACCTCGACCGCGGACACCTTGACCCCCCAGGGATCGGTCTGAGTATCGAGAATCTGCTGCAGCTCCTGATTAAGCTGCTCGCGTTCGGACAGGAGACCGTCCAGCTCCACCTGACCCAAGACGCTGCGCAGGGTCGTCTGCGCCAACTGCGACGTCGCATAGTGGAAGTTTTCCACCTCGACGATCGCGCGGAGCGGATCCATCACGCGGAAGTACACGACCGCGTTGACTTTGACCGACACGTTGTCCTTCGTGATCACATCCTGCGGTGGCACATCCATCACGATCGTCCGCAGGCTCACGCGGACCATGCGATCGATCGGGGCAAACACGAGAATCACACCCGGGCCCTTCGGCCTGGCAAGCAGCTTGCCCAGCCGAAAAATGACACCCCGCTCGTACTCGTTCAGGATCTTGATCGAGTTCACGACATAGAGGCCGAGGATGAACACGAAAACAAGGAAAGGGCTCACGGTCATGCGTGACTTCCTCCGGACGAACGTTTCGTCAATCGCCGCACGGTCAGCTTCAAACCGTCAACCGAGACGACCTGAACCTTCGCGCCGACTTCAATGTCCTGGTCGGACGTTGCCGTCCAGAGTTCTCCGTGGGCACTGACACGGCCCGACCCACCGGCACCAATCGGACTAATCGCCTCGCCGAACGTGTCGATCATACCCGCTCGTCCCGTCACGGGCTGCTTCCGTATGGCATTGATGCCGAGCCGCGCCAGCAACAGCGTGATCGTCCCCAACGCCAGCATCGAGGACAAAATGAACGGCCACCCGAGCTGGAGTTCCGGTGCTGGCGAATCGATTAGCATCACCGCGCCGAGCACCATGCTGAGAATCCCGCCCGCTGCGAGAAACCCGAAGCTCGGCGTCATGGACTCCGCGATCAGCAATCCTAGACCAAACAAGATCAGCAAGAGCCCCACGTAGTTGATCGGCAGCACTTGAAACGCAAAGAACGCGAGGAGCAAGCACACCCCACCGACGACACCCGGGATGATCCCACCCGGATTCCACAGCTCGATCGTCAAGCCCAGCGTGCCGAGACTGAACAGGAGAACCGATACTTGCGGGTGCGCGATTGCGCTGAGGAACTTCTGGCGCCAGTTCATTTCGAGGGGCTCGACGTGGGCCTCACTCGTCTCGAGCACGATGGTGGTGCCGTCCCAACGCGTGACCTCGCGCCCGTCGAGCTGAGCTAGCAAGTCGTCGAAATCACTCGCGATGAGGTCGATAAGGGCCGGCTCAGCCTCGAGCGCCTCGCGCTCGGTAAACGACTGGCTTTCGGTCACCGCGCGTTCGGAGAGCTCAACGTTGCGACCCCGCTGGGTCGCCAACGACCGCGCATAGGCGGCGACGTCCGAGGCCGCCTTCTCAGCCATGGTTTCGTCCATGGTCGCCCCCGTGCCGGCAACCGGATGGGCGGCGCCGATGTGGGTGCCCGGCGCCATCGCCGCGACGTCAGCCGCGATGGTAATCAAGAACCCGGCCGAGGCCGCACGGGTTCCACTGGGACCCACATAGACCACGACCGGCGTGTCGGATTCGATGATGCTCGTGTTGATCGATCGCGTCGAGTCAACGAGGCCGCCGGGCGTCTGCAGGGTCAGGACGACGACCTCCGCCTCATCGGCATCGGCGCGCTCGAGCGTTTGGGCGATGAACTCGGCAGAGACTGGGTGGATAAGCGCCTCGACGTCGGCCGCGTACACGAGCGGCCGTGGAGAGCGCGGAGGGTCCTGCAGCGCGGCCGCAAGCGAGGTGACCAAGGGGAGCATCACCCAGCACAGTGCTAAACCCAATCGAAGCCGCGACGAGCGTCGTGACATGGCGACCAAAAGGTGTGATTTCAACGGTATCGGAGCAGCTGCACACTGTCAACGCGCATCGACCGGATCTGATCCCGATCTGATAAGGTAGGCAGTCCCATGTGCACGGCAGCGGTGCTGGCCGGCGGACGTGCTCGGCGGCTCGGTGGGCGGCACAAGGCGCTCCTCACGCTCGGCGATGGCCCCATCATCGACCGACAACTCAACATCTTGCGACCCGTCGTCGATAGCGTGGCTATTGTCGCGAACGACCGAGAACGCTACCTACATCTCGGCCTTCCGGTTTGGCCGGACGTGCAGCCCGACGCAGGACCACTGGGGGGTATCTTGACCGCGCTGACTCATGCCGCAGATCCCGAGACGCTAGTTGTCGCGGGCGACATGCCGTTTCTGACGTCGGCGTTCCTGCGCTATCTGGTCGATGCCAGTCAGGATACCGACGTCGTCGACGTTACGATTCCGCACCCCGTCGACGGCTATCAGCCCCTGTGCGCCGTTTATCACCAGCGGTGCCTCGCTGCGATTCAACGCCACGTCGAGGCCGGATCGCTCAAGGTGACCGACATTCTCTCCGAATTGCACGTCCGTGAGCTCGACAGCGACGAGCTGGCGCCCTTCGACGCCGACGGTACTCTGTTCTTCAACCTCAACACGCCCGATGACTACGCGCGAGGTCTTGCTATCGCCAGCCAGCCAAGGTTGGAGACATGATTCTCGGCCTCCAGCAACGCCTCCGCGACAGCATTCGATCAGTACTCGCGGAACGATATGGGCTCGGTCCCGACGCGACCCCCGACATCGTGATCCAGTATCCGCCGAACCGCCGGCTCGGCGATCTCGCCGTCACGGTCGCGTTCGAGCTGGCGCGAACGCTGCGCAAGGCGCCGCGCCTCATCGCGCAGGAAATCGTCGATGCGCTTGGGCCGATCGACGGCGTCGCGAAAACAGAGGTGGCATCCAACGGGTACGTGAACCTCTACCTGGCGCGAGCGGATTTCGTGCGCGCCGCCGTGGACCCGGCTGACGCGAAGGCCGACGAAGGCGATGCGGGAAAGATCATTGTCGAACACACCGCGATCAACCCGAATAAGGCTGCCCACATCGGCCACATCCGAAACGCGGCGTTGGGTGACACACTGGTCCGGCTGCTGCGCTTTCGAGGTCGGTCCGTGGAGGTGCAGAACTACATTGACGACACCGGCGTGCAGGTCGCCGATGTCGTCGTCGGGTTTTGCCAGCTCGAATCCCGTTCACTCGATGACATTCGCAAACTCGCCGATACCACTCGATTCGATTACTACTGCTGGGATTTGTACGCGCAGGTGACCGGGTGGTATGACGCCGACCAGTCTCGCTTGAAGTACCGCAAGACGACGCTCCACGATCTGGAGCGGGGCAACAACCCGTCATCGGCCATTGGGCGCTTCATCGCCGATCGGATCGTGCGCTGCCATCTGGCCACAATGGATCGGCTCAACGTCGATTACGACCTCCTGAGTTGGGAAGGCGACATCCTACGCCTCGACTTCTGGACGACCGCGTTCGAGGTCCTCAAGCAAGCGGGTGCGGTGTTCCTCAAGAGTGACGGGCCGCAGGCCGGTTGCTGGGTGATGGAGATAGACGACGGCCAAAACCAGAGCGATGACGACGACGCGCCAGACGCGGCTCCGGATGCGAGGCTGAAGGTCATCGTGCGGTCAGATGGAACCGTCACGTACGTGGGCAAGGACATCGCCTATCAGCTCTGGAAGTTCGGACTACTCGGAAAAGACTTCGGTTTCAAGCCGGTCGCGACCCAGCGCTCCGGCCGTCCACTGTGGACGACAACGGCCGAGGCCAATGGACACGACCAGCCGGATACTGCGTCATTTGGCCGGGCGACATCGGTCTACAACGTGATCGACACCCGGCAGTCCTACCTCCAGCAGCTGCTCAAGCAAGCGCTCACAGGTCTCGGTCACCCGGAGGAGGCCGATCGTTCGGTGCATTTCTCGTACGAGATGGTTGCGCTGTCCCATCGTACCGCTGACGCGCTGGGGTACGACAGCGGCGACGCTGCCGACCGACCGTTTGTCGAGGTGTCTGGGCGTAAGGGCCTTGGGGTGAAGGCCGACGATTTGCTCGACCGCCTCACCGAGGCGGCCACCGTCGAAGTCTCGGCGCGAAACCCAGATTTCGATTCGGTAGAGACAAACCGGATTGCCTCGATGATTGCCGTGGCCGCCGTCCGGTACTTCATGATCAAGTACTCCCGCGGCAAGGTGATCGCGTTCGACATCGACGAGGCGCTGAGCTTTGAGGGAGAGAGCGGCCCATACCTGCAGTACGCAACCGTCCGAGCGGCCAACATCCTTCGCAAGCTCGACGTGCAAACCGGCGTCGGGGAGCACGCCGTTGTCAACGCGCTCTCAGATGTGGCCCCTGACTCGTTGGACGACCCAGACGGCACCGATCTCTGGGCGCTGGTGCTCGAAGCCGCGCGCCTCGACGAGGTGGCCGATCAAGCGATCCGCACGCTCGAGCTGTCCACCTTGGCGAAGTACGCGTTCGGCCTCGCCCAAGCGTTCAACGCCTTCTATCATCGCTATCCCGTTGTGGCCGAAGCAGATCCCGGTATCCGTGCGTGGCGCGCCGCTGCCGTCCTGTACTTCCGCATCCAGCTGACCCGCGCCTTGAACCTCATGGGGTGCGAGGTGCCGCCACGCATGTAGCGACCAGCTCGACGTGGGCGGTGTTGGGGAACTGATCGAACGCCTTGATGTCGCACGCGTCATAGCCCGTTTCGCGAAATCGCCTCAGGTCTCGCGCGAATGTGGCAGGGTCGCAGGAGACGTACACGACCGTGGCCGCCTGAAGCGTCCCCAAACGCTCGATCAGTCCACGTGCAAGTCCGGCGCGGGGTGGGTCAACCACGACCGTTCCATCAATCCGAGCCGTTCGCTGAGACAGATACCGCTCAACGGGCGAGCCCTCCACACGCAGTCGCGTGCCAAAGGGGCGCGCGTTGCCGCGCAGGTCCTCGGCCGCGAGACGGTCTCGCTCCACCGCAGTAACCGCCGCCGTCTCGCGCGCGGCGAGCGAGACGGCGAACAGCCCCACGCCCGAGTACAGGTCAAGCACCGGCCCCGGTGGTACCCGCCGACAGACCTCCGCAACGAGCTTGGGCACGACGTACCGATTGGCCTGAAAGAACGCCGCGGCGTGGCGTCTCAGCTTCGCGTTGCCAGCGCCGACGCCGCCCGAGAGCGCGGCGACGGGATCGCAGACCGTCGCAGAGCCCGCGACACGCACGACGCCGCCGCGCAACGGTCGCACGGTGACGCCGCTGACACCGTCCAGATCGCTGAGCTCCGCCAGTCGCCGATACTTGAAGGAGCGCCGGAGCACGTAGTGGACCACACGCTCGTCACCGACGAGGTTCTCTGCGATCTCGACGTGCGCCAGTCTCGCGTGGACCCCATCCCGAACGAGACGCCGGCCGACCTCTGTCACAACCCCCTCGGTTTCGGGTAGAAGCTGACCGGTCTGCACGACGTCGCACGTCTCATGCGTCCCCGCGCGCAGGAACCCAAGCCCCTCGGGTCCGACGTGGAGACGGGCTCGTAGGCGAAACCCGCGCTCCGGCGAGTCCTCAACCGGAATCGGATCCGTCTCTGAGAACCGGCCGATGCGATGGAGCGCGTCGCGCACCACCTCCGACTTCAGGGCAAGCTGTCGACCGTAGCGAATATGCTGGTAGAGCTGGCCGCCACATGGCGGGCCGTCCGACAACGACGTCTCGCGACGGTCAACGTCGGGCTCGAGCACCTCCGCGACGGTCGCATGGATGACGTCACGGCGCCGAGCATCAACTCGCGCCCGCACACGCTCGCCGGGAATCGCTCCGGTCACCAGGACGACACATCCGTCACCATGCGCAAGCATGGCGCCGCCGGCCACCGGCCGCTCAGCGCGAACTTCGATGAGGTGTGGTGAATCGGCGTGGTCCATTGCCTACTCGAACCGAACCCTGGGCATGTTCAGGCGATCGGCGAGAAGCTGCTGGGTAGCCGCGCGGAGTGCGTCTTGGAACCGATCGGGAGGCATCCGTTCTTGAAAGGGCTCGAGCTCGTGCGCGGCGTCCTCGCGCAGGCGCGCGCGGAGCGCCGGCTCGATGTGGTCCATGAGCGCCGCGATCAAGTCACGCTCCTGCGCGGCCAACCGATCTATCAACTGGCGCCGAGCCGAGCCACGCGCTGTCCGCGCTGAATCAGCAGTGGCGTCGAGCTCATCGATCAACTGCTTGACGGCTGCCGCCATCTCGTCGGGTACCTGGCCAGCCTCTACCCACCGCCCAAGCCGATCCACCACTCGGGAGATGTGCTCTGCCAGCGACGTGCGTGCGCCCCCCCTCACGGATCGGTCAGTATCTGGGCGGTCGACCTCACCAACCCCGACCGCCCTACGCCAGCCGTCGAACAGCTCGAGCACGTCGGCCTCGCAGAACTCGATTCGGAGCGGACGCCGGCGTGAGCCCGTGGAATGGTATCGCTCGAACGTGCGATCGATGCCCCCGAACACGACCCGGAGAGGAATCTCGCGCGTGGCCCAGTCGCACACCAACTCGAACGCCGGGCCGACCACGCGGATGAGGTGGCCGTCGTTCTTGCGACAGAGATACGACTCGACGTCTCGACAGTACTGACCGGGATCCATGAATGCGCCCGGTCGGGTTATCCGACCACACCGGGCGAGGCCTCAGGGTACCAGTCTAGTGGCCCTGCGACGATGGACTCGACGTGATCACCGCGGCGAACCTGCAACGCTCCGTTGGGGTCCACTCCTGCGGTGACGCCAGACCGACGCCCATCGGGTGCGTCCCAGGCGACCCGTGCGCCTTCGCACGAGGGAGAAAGCGACCGCCAGCGCGCAAGCATCGCGTCAGGGCCATCGCTGTGCAGGTGTTGGCGCCACTGGGCCAACGACGCCAGGATCTCGACAAGCACCCGACCCCGATCGACGGGCTCCCCATGGGGGGGGGCGACGAACGACGCACGGTCGGCGATCTCCGCCGGATACTCGGCGCGCGACAGGTTGACACCGATGCCGACCACGACAGCGTTGTTCGTGGCCGCCTCGCAAAGAATGCCGCCGAGTTTCGGGCGCCGCGACGGCGCGGTTGCGCCAGGTACAGACGGCTTGACGAGATCGTTCGGCCACTCGAGCTCAACCGCAACGCCGGTCGCAGCATGGACGCCCTCGGCCGCGGCAACCCCGGCCAGCAAAGTGATAACCGGCGACGTTGTTTGGTGCAACACGACCGACATGTACAAGCCTCCGACCGGAGAAAACCACGTGCGTCCCTGCCGACCCCGGCCGGCCGTCTGCCGGGACGCCACGACCGTCGTGCCGTCGGCCGCGTCGCGGCTGCACAGCTCGAGCGCTAGGTCGTTGGTCGAAACGACCACCTCGCGATACACCAGGACAGAAGCAAGGTTGCCGAGCCGGTCGCGAGCGCTCGACGTGGCAAGCGAGCGGTCGATTTCTGGAGGAATCGCGCCGTTCATGCAGGCGGGCTAGCTTCGAGCGGCGATTCGTCTGGTCGCAGATCGAAGCTGAAATCGACAGCCGGCGCTGAATGCGTCAACGCGCCAACGGATACGAACTCCGGACCGGCTGCCGCGATGTCGGCCATCCGGTCCAAGCTCACGCCGCCCGAGACCTCGACCTTCGCGCGGCCCCGGGTCAACTGAACGGCCTCACGTACGGCATCAATCGGCAGGTTGTCGACGAGCACGACATCGGCCTTGGCCTCGATTGCCTCGCGCACGTCATCGAGCGACTGGGCCTCAACCTCAATCGGCATGTCGTGCCCCGCACGTCGCACCCGCTCGACCGCAAGGCGAATCGACCCCACGAGCTGAATGTGGTTGTCCTTGATCAACAGGCCGTCGTCCAGTGCCATCCGGTGATTGACCCCTCCGCCGGCACGCACCGCGTACTTCTCCAGCGCCCGCAACGTCGGCGTCGTCTTGCGCGTATCCAGGACGAGCGTTCGTCCGCCCGCCGCGTCGACGAACTGCCGAGTCAGCGTCGCGGTACCGGACATGCGTTGCAGGAAGTTCAACGCGGTGCGCTCGGCCGTCAGGAGCGCGGCGGCGGCACCCGCCAAACGAAGCACGACATCGCCGTGTCCGCAACGCTCGCCGTCCCGCAACGAGCGGGTCACGACGACGGTCGGATCAAGCTGCTGAAACGCCTCGAGAGCCACGTCGACCCCCGCAATGACGCACGGCGAGCCCGCACCGACCACCCCGACCGCTCGTTGATCGGCAGGGATCGTCGCGTCGGTGGTGACGTCGCCCCATCGAAGGTCCTCAGCGAGCGCGCGCCGCACGACTTCCCGGTAGAGCGATGGATCCAGCGGACCGAACGGTTCGAGCTTCACCCGCCCAGCTCCGCCAGGATCTGTTCTAACTTCGTCTGATGCTCACCGATCGCTTGCTCCTGCGCGCGGGCCTCATCGACGACCGCCGGATCGGCTCTTTCGATGAACGCCTGGTTTGACAGCCTCGATCGAAGCGACTTCCGTTGCTTCACCAGTTTGTCGAGGTTGCGCCGTACTCGTTCCGTTTCTTTGCCGCGATCTACGATCCCGGCCAACGGCACATGGACCTGAAAGCTCCGAACGACCCGCCGGACCGTATCGGGATCCCGCTCGACGTGATCAGAGAACTCAAGGCTATCGAGGTTCGCCAAACGCGCAATCGGGTCGGCATTCGTCCGAAGCACCTCTCGCTCGGACTCGGACGCGCCTTCGACAATGGCCGTGACCTTGAGCGACGGCGGTACCCCCCACTCCGAGCGAACGGTTCGAATCGCCGTGATGACCTCTTGGAGAAGCGTCACGACATCGACGGCCTCGGCATCGGCCCACTCCGCAACCGGTTTGGGAAAGCCGGCCAGGGTAATCGTTTGCCGGTTCGTGTCGTCGGCCTGGCCGTCCTCGGGACGCTGGGGCAGCGCTTGCCAGATCTCCTCGGTCACGAACGGAATGAACGGATGCAGCAAGCGAAGTAGGCGGTCGTGCACTTCGAGCAGGACCGCAATCGCCTCGCTGCGACGCGTTCCCTCGGCCTGCAGATGAGGCTTGACGAGCTCGATGTACCAATCGGCATACTCATGCCAGAAGGCGTGATACAGCCGATCGGCCGCCACGTCGAACCTGAATTCATCGAGCGCCGTCCCAACCTCTCGGGCGAGCTCGCTCGCGCGATGCAGCATCCACCGGTGGATGACGTCAAGCCCCGCAACGTCTGGGACGGGTGGCCTGTTCGCGAGCTGCTCAGGAAGGTTCATGAGGACGAAGCGCGACGCATTCCAGATCTTGTTAATGAACTGACGATACCCTCGGAGCCGGCCCTCCGACAGCGAGATATCCATGCCCGGAGAGGCCAGCGCAGCGAGCGTGAACCGGAAGGCGTCGGCGCCGATCTCGCCGATGAGCTCCAAGGGGTCGACGACGTTGCCCTTTGACTTGCTCATCTTCTGGCCGTGGGCGTCGCGGACCAGCGAGGTGATGTAGACCTGTTTGAACGGCACATCATCGGCAAACCGCACTCCAAGCATCATCATTCGTGCCACCCAAAAAAAGATGATGTCGTGCGCCGTGATGAGTAGGCTTGTTGGATAGTAGCGGGCGAGATCCGGCGTCGAAGCTGGCCAGCCCATGGTACTGAACGGCCACAGCCCCGAGCTGAACCAGGTGTCGAGGACGTCGGTGTCCTGACGGAGCGTCGCGCCGCACGCGCAGGCTGTCGGGGTTTCCTCCGACACGACGATCTCGCCGCACTCGTCGCAGTACCAGGCTGGGATGCGATGCCCCCACCACAGTTGCCGAGAGATACACCAATCGTGGATGTTCGTCATCCAGTCGTTGTACGTGCGTGTCCAGTTGACCGGGACGAAGCGAGTCTTCTCCTGCTCAACGACCTCCAGCGCGCGATCGGCGAGCGGCCGAATCTTGACGAACCATTGCGTAGATAGCAGGGGCTCAACCACCGTGCCGCAGCGTTGGCAATGCCCGACCGAATGGACGTGGTCGTCGACACCCTCCAATAGGCCCTCGGCATCGAGCTGCTCGACCAGGGTTCGCCTCGCCTCGAACCGGTCTCGACCCTCGTAGGGCCCGGCCTCCGCAGTCATCTTGCCGTCTTCGTCGATCACCGAGATCTCGGCAAGCCCGTGGCGCCGTCCCATCTCGAAGTCATTTGGATCGTGCGCGGGCGTAACCTTGACGGCACCGGTACCGAACTCACGCTCAACGAACGCATCGTGAATGAACGGGATCTCGCGACCCACGACCGGAAGCCGGATCACACGGTCGCCGAGCGCCTGGTACCGCTCGTCGTCGGGATGCACCGCGACCGCGGTATCACCCAGCATCGTCTCGGGGCGCGTGGTGGCCACGACCACGCCGCCCTCGCCGTCTGCGTAGGGATAGCGAATCCGATACAGCTTGCCGGTGGTGTCTTTATGAATAACTTCGAGATCCGACAGCGCCGTTCGGCAGCGCGGACACCAGCTGACGAGGTACGTCCCTCGATAGATGAGCCCTTCCTTGTAGAGGGTCACGAACACGCGACGCACCGCGCGAGACAGACTGTCGTCGAGCGTGAACCGCTCTCTCGACCAGTCCACCGACGACCCAAGCTGGCGCATCTGACTCGTGATCGTGCCGTGGCTCTGCTTCACCCACTCCCACACCCGGGCTTCAAAAGCCTCGCGCCCAAGGTCATGACGCGTCTTGTTTTCTTCAGCGAGCTGCTTTTCGACGACGTTTTGGGTGGCGATCCCCGCGTGGTCCGTGCCCGGCAGCCATAAAACGTCGTACCCCAGCATCCGCTTCCAGCGCGCCACGACGTCAGGGAGCGTCTGGTTCAGCGCATGGCCGATGTGCAGCCACCCCGTCACGTTCGGGGGTGGCAGCACCATGCTGAACGCCGGCCGGCCAGATCCGGGATCCGCGCGGAACGCACCGAGCTCCTCCCAATAGGCGTACCACTTCGGATCGACCGTCGCGTGCTCGAAGACCTTCGTCAGCTCTCGCATCGTACCGCGTGTCCCTACCGCAGCTTCTCCTTGAGCCGTTCAATCTCCTCGCGCACCACGCGCTCGGCAACTTCCGTCACGATCTCGGTCGTCGTTTCTCGAATGACGCGATCCGAGAGCCGCGCGATGACGCGACTCGCCAGCCGATCGACCAGGTCATCCGTCACGTCCAGTGAAAACTCTGCCGGCTGAAATGCGCGTGGCGGACCGGCCACCTCGTGCTCCGGCACAACCGGTAACGCGCTGGTCGTCGCCGGTGTCACGCCGGGAGCCACCGCCGGCCGCGCGGGCAGCACTGGCGCTGCGGGCTGGTCATCCGCCACACGAGCGTCGTGCGGAGCGTGGGCCACCTGTGAAGCTGCTGGACGGTTGCTCAGGAACTCACGAACGGTTGCCACAAGCCGGTCGGGCTCGAACGGCTTGACCAGGATCGCATCCGACACCGCCTGCGCGCGCGCGTCGTCAACCGGCTCGAACGCGCCGGTCATCAGGATAACCGGGATGTCACTCCGCTCAGGCGCGGCTTTGACGAACTCGCCGACCTCATATCCGTTTTGTCCGGGCATCCGCGTATCGGCAAGCACGATTGCCGGCGGTGCACGCTCGATCCGCTCGATGGCCTCGGTGCCACTGGCAACCGTTACCACCTCCACGTCTTGGTCTTTGAGAGCCAGCCGAATGACCTTCTGAATGATCTGGCTGTCGTCGGCGACGAGTACGGTCCGTGGCATGGTGACCCTATGAGGGAGCCGCGTCGGCCGGTGCCTGGCGAACGTTTGCGTTGATGAAATCGATGATGGTCTGCATCGGCGTACCGGGTTGGAAGACACCGGTGATGCCGATGGCTTTCAATCCCGCGATATCGTCGTCGGGAATGATGCCCCCAACCACAACCAGCACGTCGTCCAGTCCCTGCGCCTTGAGCAGCTCAACTAGGCGCGGACACACGTAGTTGTGTGCCCCAGAGAGAATCGACACGCCGATGACATCGGCATCTTCCTGCACAGCGGCTGCGGCGATTTGCTCGGGCGTTTGGCGAAGCCCCGTATAGATGACCTCCATCCCGACATCGCGCAGGGCCCGCGCAATGACCTTGGCCCCGCGGTCGTGTCCATCGAGTCCCGGCTTCGCGATGATGACCCTGATCTTGCGCATGCCAGATTGACGTACCGTCGTCTAGAAGATCGGTGATTCCTCGTACTCGCCCCAGACGCTGCGGAGCGCGTCGCACACTTCCCCGACCGACGCTTCGGCGCGCACGGCGTCCAGCAGCGACGGCATAAGGTTGTCGGTTCCGGTCGCCGCTCGCCGCACCGCGTCTAGCGTCCGTCGAACGGCGCCTTCGTCCCGCCGCTGACGTCGATCGTCCAGGCGCGCGACCTGCGTCTCCGCCACCGTCTCGTCGATGTAGAGCGTCGGAACATCGGTCGGGGATGCGTCCTCGTATCGGTTCACCCCGACGACGACCTGCGTGCCGTCCTCAATGGCGCGCTGGTATCGGTACGCGCTGTCGGCAATCTCGCGCTGTGGAAAGCCCTGCTCGATCGCCGGGATCATCCCACCCAGAGCGTCAATCTGTTCAAAGTAGTCGAGTGCCCCATCTTCGAGCTCCTGGGTCAGCGACTCCAGGTAGTATGACCCACCCAACGGATCGATAGCCGACGTGACACCGGTCTCATGCGCGATGACTTGCTGGGTGCGCAGGGCAAGCAGCGCCGCCTCGGCCGTCGGCAGCGCCAGAGCTTCGTCAAGCGAGTTGGTGTGGAGGGAGTTCGTGCCCCCAAGCACCGCCGCCATGGCTTGCACGGCCGTTCGCACGACGTTGTTGTACGGTTGCTGCGCCGTCAACGAGACGCCCGCGGTCTGGGTATGGAACCGCAGCGCGCACGACCGCTCGTCGCCCGCGTGAAACCGCTCTCGCATCACCGTGGCCCACAGTTTCTTCGCGGCGCGGTACTTCGCGATCTCCTCAAAGAAATCGTTGTGCGCGTTGAAGAAAAACGACATCCGTGGTGCGAACTGATCGACTGGCAAGCCGCGGTCGACACCGTGTTGAACGTACTCAATGCCGTCGCGCAGCGTGAAGGCCAGCTCCTGCAGCGCGGTCGCGCCGGCCTCTCGAATGTGATAGCCGCTGACCGAGATCGTGTTCCATCGAGGCACGTGCGTTGAGCAGAACTCGAACACGTCGACAACCAATCGCATCGACGGCCGGGGTGGATAGATGTACTCCTTCTGGGCGATGAACTCTTTGAGGATATCGTTCTGAATCGTGCCTGACACACGCGCCCAGTCGACCCCCTGCCGCTCTGCGACCACGAGATACATCGCCAGCAGCACCGCCGCCGGCGAGTTGATCGTCATCGACGTTGTCACCTGATCGAGCCGAATGTCTGCGAACAGATGCTCCATGTCGGCGAGAGTCGCGACGCTCACACCGCACTTGCCCACCTCGCCCAGCGACAACGGGTGGTCGGGATCGCGCCCCATCAACGTCGGCAGATCGAAGGCAACGCTGAGCCCGCTCCCGCCTGCCGCGAGCAGCGCCTTGTAGCGCCCATTCGTTTCCTCAGGCAGGCCGAAGCCGGAAAACTGGCGCATCGTCCACAGCTTGCCGCCATAGCCGTCTCGGTGAATCCCGCGCGTGAACGGGAACTCGCCCGGAGCCCCAGCTGACTCCGGCAGGTCGAGGTCGCTAACCGAGTGGGCGTCGTACACGCCGTCCGCCGTGCGCCTCGAACCGACCGTGGACGGCGTCTTGACGGCGGTCGTCTCGGACGGCCCTCCGGATTGTGCCATCGAACCTGGCTTCGTCACGCTGGACGCAATTATAGGGCGGGGCTGAGGAGCCTCACGACGACAACCGAAACGCGACGAGGCGTGTCAGCTCATCGTTGGAGGTGGTGACCGTCAGCTCGACGACGTAGTCCGCCGGGCCAAGGCCGGCCGGCCGAATATCTACCTGGTAGGAGTAACCGTTCTCGCTCGGCTGAACCACCAGCGGAAACATGCGCTCGCCCGTGCGGTTCACCAAGTAGGCAGTCACGTTGGGAACGGCGGTTCCCGGCGCGTAGGCATCAAACCGGAGCAAGAGACGCTCGGTCCGCCGAAATTCGCGAGACGGCGTCGGAATGGCCTCCCAATCGTCGACCAGCTCCCTCCAGTGGAGGGTGTTCCGAGCCCGGATGAACGCCGGGGTACTCAGCACCAGGTCCGGACTTGTAAAGTCCGGGACTTCGAGCTCCTGTCGGTCACGATCGAGCACGTCGCCGGCGTCTCCTTCGACGGCAAGGCTCAACTGAAGCGTGCCTGGGTCGACGTCAAAGGTCGCGGACGACATCTGACTGTCAGCCGCGCCCGCGCCTCTGGCAAGACCTCGGCCCGACGCTCCGTCACGTTCGGGCACTCGGCCTCGGAAGAAGGCGCCGCCCGTGTCGCCCATTGCCGTCAGCAGCACGCGGGCCGGGTCGTCGCCGGGACGCGTCGACTGGCCACGGGTCGGCTCCCACACGAACTTGACGCGGGTCCGTCCGTCATCGCCGCGCGAGGTGCCAAACCAGGTCCGCACAAGATGGGCGCGCCGAGGTTCGGCGAGCGCGTTGAGGGCGGTATCGATTGCCTTCGGCGGCTCGTTGACCGGCCCAGCGAGCGAGCGCTCCACGTCGCGTTCGGTCACCGCCCAGTACCCGCGACGATTGCGGATCCGAACGTCATCGCGGCGGACCCGTACCTCTATTTCGTGGAACTCGCCGTCCTTCGGCGCCTGCGATGAATCGTAGCCAAGCAGATAGTACGCAGACGCGTCGCGCAGCATCTGCTGCACCCCAGGAATGAAGTTGTTCTGGTTGACGATCGCCCGACCATCTGTATCTTCCGCAAATCGGCGCAGCGTGTCCTGCGTCGTGCGGAGCATGCGGGAGTTGGTGCTGTTCCCAATAGAGGGCTGGCTGAGGTCGTACTCGCCGACCGCCAACCCGCGCGGATCCAGCGGATAAATCGACGTGTTGAATCGGTTGGCCATCGAGACGATCCGCTGCATGTCATGCAGGATCTGTGAGTCTTCGAAGATCTGGATCGTCTGCTCGATCCCCGAGTCGCCGGCGAACGGATCACCACGACCCGGGCTTTGCATGTCCTGCGTCGCGTCGAAATTCCGCAGTTGCGGTGGGACGTAGTTGGTATAGCCCTCGCTGACCAGAAGCACGGTCTTTCGGCTGTCGCGGAGCCCCCCCAGATGAATCATCAGACCGTGAAGCGCCGAAAACGACACCTGGTTGCGAACCCGCACCACCACTTCCGTCGGGTAGAAGGCGTAGTTCGCCTCGAACTGGTTCTCCGGTTCGTACGCGTACTTCCGGCCACGCCAGTTGTTCACCTGGTCGAGGATCGTCTGATGATTCCGGGTAAAGCCAAGGTCGGTGACCGGCGTCAGCGGGTGCATCACCGCCACCAGATCGGTCGGGAGCAGGCTATTCTCCAAGAACTCAATGAGCTGCATGCTCGCGCGTTGGCCGTTCTCAAACCGAACGTTGTAATCGTCAAAGAAGATGACGACCAGACGGACGTCACTGCGCGCCGCTTCCCGTTCGACGTCGTTGCGAGTCCTCACACGACGCCCTGGCTCAGCGGTAGGATCGGGGATCGCTCCGATCTCAATCAGCTCGAAGGTCTGAATCTCCTGTAGCTGACCATCCTCGAAGACCTCGAAGTCCGATGCCTGGAGATCCGCCACGAAGTTTCCGTCATCGTCGGTCACGCTCGCGTCGACGCGGATGAAGTTGATGCCGGATCGAAAGACGGGTCGATCTTCGGCCTGGGCGTCATCGGCGTCGGTCGACGTGGACTCAGACGCTGTCGGATCGTCCGGTGCCGCCGGTTGGGCGGGCTCTTGTTGAGCCTCACCGGATACGACGAAGACGGCGAGCACGGCCGCTAGCAGAACCAGGCGTGAAAGCGCGGCGCTCTTCGGCATTGTTCCAAACCTTGCGTGGGCAGGGGCAATCCCAATGATACCATCGGCACACGATGACCGAGACCGCGGACCGACGTCTCCCGCTCAGCCAGCTGTCCGAAGAGGAAGAACTCCTGAGAGCCAACGTCCGCGCATTTGCCAATGCTGAGGTACGACCGCTCGTTCGCCAGATGGATGAGGCCGGGCAAATGCCCCGGGCGCTGATCGACCAGCTATTTGCGCTGGGCGTCATGGCCATCGAGATTCCCGAGACCTTAGGTGGCGCCGGCGCTAGCTTCTTCTTCTCTGTCATCGCGGTAGAGGAACTGTCGCGCGTCGATCCGTCGGTGGCCGTTGTCGTCGACGTGCAGAACACGTTGGTCAACAACGCACTGCTTCGCTGGGGATCGGACGATCTCCTGCGCCGCACGCTCCCGAAGCTGGCTGGGGGTGCCGTCGGTGCCTACGCACTGTCGGAAGCGGGCTCGGGGAGTGATGCGTTTGCTATGGCGACCCGAGCGGTCGACGACGGTGATGCCTATGTCATCTCCGGACGAAAGCTCTGGATCACCAACGCTGCCGAAGCCGACGTCTTCATCGTCTTTGCCACGGTTGATCCAACAGCCGGATATCGAGGCGTCACGGCCTTCGTCGTCGAGCGGGCAACACCCGGACTCGAGGTTGGCAAGAAGGAGGACAAACTGGGCATCCGCGCCAGCAGCACATGCGAGCTACTCCTCGAAGATTGTCGCGTTGCGAAGTCCAACGTACTCGGAGAAGTGGGGCGCGGGTACAAGGTGGCCATCGAGACCCTCAACGAAGGGCGAATCGGCATCGGGGCGCAGATGGTCGGCCTCGCGCGGGGCGCACTCGACCACGCATTGGAGTACGTGACCGAACGGAAACAGTTCGGCCAGCCCATCTCCGAATTCCAGGCGGTGCAGTTCCAGCTCGCGCAAGCGGCCACCGAGCTTGAAACGGCGCGCCTCGCCGTCTACAACGCCGCCCGCCTCCGTGATGCGCAACAGCCGTTCCTGATGGAAGCCGCGATGGCCAAGCTGTTCTCGTCGCAGGTGGCCGAACGCGTCACGTCGTTGGCGGTGCAGCTCCTCGGGGGCGTCGGCTATACGAAGGACTATCCGGTGGAGAAGCTGTATCGGGATGCTAAGATCGGCCAAATCTACGAAGGCACTTCCAACCTCCAGCTTCAGACGATCGCAAAGCAGCTACTGAGGCGGTAGTCCCCGTGCTAGGACTCTAGGATCTTCGACGCGATGATCATCCGCTGCACCTCGGACGTGCCCGGGTAGAGCTCCGTCGCTCGCACGTCCCGGACCAATCGCTCGACGAGAGTCCCCCTTTGATACCCGGCCGAGGCGAAGATCTGCATGGTCTTGTCGGCCGCACGGCTCGCGGCCTCGGAGGCTGCCAGCTTCGCCATCGCTGCCTCCATCGTGCACTGATCCTGCTGATCGCGAGCCGCGGCCGCCTTGAGCACCAGCATGTGCGCAGCGTCGAGCTCGGTGGCCATGTCGGCCAGCATCCACTGCACCGCCTGATACTCGGCGATCGGACGACCGAACGTTCGCCGGCGCTCGGCGTGACCCAGGGCTTCCGTCAACGCACGCTGGCCGATCCCGACCGCCTGAGCGCCGACGGCAATTCGACCGCCATCCAACGCCCACAGCGCCGCCCGGAACCCCTCACCTTCCTCGCCGATGCGCGCACTGGCGTCGACGCGTACGTCGTCAAGCGTCACGTTGACGGCGCCCAGACCACGGACTCCCCACGAATCACGCGGCGCGGTTCGCGTCACACCCGGCGCGTCGGATGCGACAAGAAAGGCGCTGACTCCCCGGCCGCCGATTCCCAGGGTGGTCGCGGCGAAGATAAGAAGGACATCGGCCGCCTCGGCATTCGCCACCCACACTTTCTGGCCGCTGAGGCGATACGTCCGGTCGTCGCGCGTCGCGGTCGTTTGCAGATTAGCGGCATCCGTACCGGCGTCCGCTTCCGAGAGCGCGAACGCGCCAATCGCCTCGCCCATCGCGAGCTGGGGTAGCCAGCTCGACCGCTGCTCCGCCGACCCAAAGAGCTGGACCACCTCGGCGAATGAGTTATTGACCGTCAGGATCGCGCCGACCGCCGCACTCTCCTTGGAGATCTCCTCAATCGCAAGGACGTAGCTCACGTAGTCGCGACCCTGTCCCCCATCATCCGTCGAGAGGGTGATGCCCATGAGGCCCTCGGAGCCGGCCCTCCGGATGAGGTCCACGGGAAACCGATTCTGATCGTCGATCAGAGCTGCGACCGGAGCTACGGCGCTTTGTGCAAAGGCGCGTGCTTGCTCTCGGTATGCGTCTTGGGCTGGGGTAACAACCAGTTTCATCGATAGCCGCGGACTGACTAGTGGTCTGTCACAGCCTAGCCCAGCCTCTCGAAGATCGGTCGGAGACGCTGAACGGTCTCGGCGGGATCCTCGGGCACGACACGAGTCTCGGCCGTCACGGTCATGAAGTTGGTGTCTCCGGTCCATCTGGGCACGACATGGATGTGCAAATGCCCCGGCACGCCGGCGCCGGCGGGCCGCCCGAGATTCATCCCAACGTTGAGACCTTGCGGCGCGTACGCTTCCGTCAGCACGATCTCAGCTCGCCGTGTCAGCGCCATGAGCTCGCTCAGCTCGTCTGCGGTTGACTCGGCGAGCGAACCGACGTGGCGAAACGGCACCACCATGAGGTGGCCGTTGCTGTAGGGAAACTTGTTGAGGACAACGAAACACAAATCGCCCCGATACAGCAGCAAGGGGGACGGCTCCGCCTGATCCGGGGCCGCGCAAAACACGCAGGGGCTATCGGGCGCGTCGCTCGCCGCGGTCACGTAGGCTAACCTCCACGGAGCCCAGAGGCGATGCACGCGTCAAGAATACAGAAGTCAGACGAGAGAGGCGCGATCAGAATCGGGGAAACGGCGACTCGGGGGCGGGTGGCGTTTCGTTTTGGGTTATCGAGACGGGCTTCTCTGGAGTAGGGTCCGCGTTGCTGTTGATCAGCTCCTTCAGCTCTTTGCCCGGCTTGAAGTACGGCACGCGCTTCGACGGCACGTCGACCTTGTCCCCGGTTTTCGGATTGCGCCCCTTGCGTGGCTCGCGACGCCGCAGCCGAAAGCTTCCGAACCCACGAAGTTCGATCTTCTCCCTGCGATGGAGCGCATCGATGATGCTGCGGAAGACCGTGTCGACGATGACTTCGGAATGCTTCTTGGTAAGGTCCGCGACCCGCGCAACCTCTTCTACGAGCGCGGCCTTGGTCATGCTGCCGCCCGCTGCGTTCTCGCCGTCGCCAAGCGATCCGGAATGGTTCATGAGTCTGACGTCTGGCTGTGCTTGAAGTGGTCGCCAAGCGTGACCTCAGGCGACTCGCCGGCTGCGTAGCTCTGCCAATCGGTCTCGAAGTCGTCGGTCTTGAGTGCCCGGATACTGAGCCCGATCTTTCGGTCGTCCGGGCTGAGCTTGATAATCCGGATCTTAATCGTCTCGTCAACCTTGACTTCGACCTTCTCACCCTTGTCGTCGTCGAACTCGGACACGTGGATCAGGCCCTCGATGCCCTCCGCCAGCTCGACAAAGGCGCCGAAATTCGTCACACGGACAACCTTCCCCTCGACGATGTCGCCCACTTTGTTTTTCGCGAAGAAGTCGTCCCAGATGTCGGTCGCCAGCTGCTTCAGCCCGAGCGACAGCCGTTGATTCTCCGCATCGAGATTCAAGACCATCGCCTCGACTTCATCGCCCTTCTTCAGCATCTCCGACGGGTGCTGAAGACGCTTGCTCCACGACATGTCCGAAATGTGAATCAGACCGTCAATGCCATCGGCAACTTCGACGAATGCCCCAAACTCAGTGAGATTGCGCACGCTGCCCGTGAGGCGCGAACCGATCGGGAACTTGTCCGACAACTCCTGCCACGGGTTTGCTTCGATTTGCTTGAGACCGAGCGAGATCCGACGTGCCTCCGGGTCCACACCGAGCACCATGGCCTCGATCGTGTCTCCGACGTTCATGATCTTCGAAGGGTGCTTGACCCTCTTGCTCCACGACATTTCCGAGACGTGAATGAGGCCTTCGACGCCAGGCTCCAGCTCGATAAAGGCGCCGTAGTCGGTCAAGCTGACGACCTTCCCTGATACGCGCTGGCCAACCGGGTAGCGCTCTGGCGCGGAGGTCCAGGGATCGGCGTGCAACTGCTTGTATCCCAGGGAGACGCGCTCGGTTTCCGGGTCGAACTTCAGCACGATGACTTCGACCTCATCCTTGACCTTCAACAACTCGGATGGGTGTTGCGCGCGCCCCCACGACATGTCGGTGACGTGCAGGAGGCCATCGATCCCGCCCAGGTCGACGAAGGCCCCGTAGTCGGTGATGTTCTTCACGACCCCGTTCATGACCTTGCCCTCGGTGAGGTTCGCGAGCGTATCCTTCTTCTTCTCGGCGTTCTCCTCTTCGAGCAGAACCTTGCGCGACAGCACGATGTTGCCTCGCTTCTTGTTCACCTTGATGACTCGCATCCGGAGCTCTTGCCCCTTGAGCGAGTCGAGGTTCCGCACCGGGCGCACGTCAATTTGCGATCCGGGAAGGAAGGCGCGAACGCCGATGTCGACAGCCAGTCCGCCTTTGATCCGCTCGATCACGTGGCCGATCACAACCTTGCGCTCCGTATACGCCTTCTCGACCTCGTCCCAGATCTTCATCTTCTCCGCTTTTTCACGGGACAAGATGATGTGGCCGTCGCGATCTTCGGTGCGCTCGAGCAGCACGTCGACCGTATCGCCTGGCTGGACGGTGACTTCCCCGGTCTCGTCGAGGAACTCTGAAAGGGCGATGATGCCCTCCGATTTGTAGCCGACGTCAACGATGACTTCCGATGACGTCACCTTGAGAATCGTTCCCTTGATGACCTCACCTTCGGAGATGTTGCGGAAGCTCCCCTCGTACATCGCCAGCAGGCGTGCGTGCTCGGCAGGGTCCATGCCATCTTCGGTCGGGTCTGTCCGGACAGATCCCGAAACGGGTGGCGGCGTGGCGGGCGGCTCGCTGTCGCTGCCGCCTACGGGCCCGGCCTTGGCCACATCGTCTGCGTCGGTCGTCATACGGTGAGGGTCTCCTCCATCTGGGGCTGCGGGTAAGGCACACGCCCCCTAATTTGAGATAAGCACAAGACTATACGATACTTATCGGCGGTCGTCAACCGACGTAGGGCGCACCGAATGCCTAAAAAAAGGAAGAAATCCCGCAGCGCTGTAGCCCGGCAAAGCCCACGTAAGGCCAAGGCGGCAAAGCGGCCAAAGGCGTCGTCGCAGCGGACAAAGCGGAAGACCGCACGTCCCGCCGCGAAGAAGTCGGCAAAGAAGGTTCGCAAACGACCGGCGAAGCGAGCAACAGCGCGACCCGCCAAGAAATCGTCAAAACGGGCCAAATCCCCTACCGCCAAAAAGGCGGCCCCCAGAGCGTCGTCCAAGGGGCCGAAGGCGAAGCCTCCAGCGAGATCTAGCCGGACCGCGAAGATCGGCAAGAAGCCCAAGGCGAGCAGACCCACGACGAAGCCTGGGAAGAAGTCGGCGAAGGCACTACCGAAGGGGCGGCGGCCTGCGCCGAATCTCGCGCGGCCTCGCCGAATCCTGCCCGAGGCGGCTGGCCGCGGCGGCGCACCGGTGCCGCCGGCGGCTCCCGAAGCCCGCACGACCTCGCTCGGGGATCTCGACGAACGGCTGGGATCGGGTGTCGACCTCGACCGGCTCCGAGAAATGGTCGAGCGGCTGACCGGCGACATCGACTCGGCGAGCCGCAAGCGCTAGCCGTAAGCGCTAGCCGATCTTCTCGCGGACGATACCCAGTACACGATCGACGACCGACGCGATCGGCACACCGGTCGTGTCGATGAGCACCGCGTCATCCGCCAAGGTCAGCGGCGATGTGTGCCGAGTGCGGTCCAGGCGGTCGCGCGTCTCGAGCGCGCCTGCCACGTCTACGCCGTCGGTCCGTGAGAACCCGTGGGTGACGTCTTTCGACCGACGTCTCGCGCGTTCCTCTGGCGTGGCGTCGAGAAAGAGCTTGACGACTGCATCTGGGAACACGACCGTACCGATGTCTCGCCCCTCCATGACCAGAGGGCCGGTCGTGGCGAAGTCGCGTTGGCGTGCGACGAGCGCCGTTCGCACGGCCGCCATTCGAGCGACCGTCGCGGCCGCAACGTCCATTTCAGGCGTGCGAATAGCCGAGGTCACATCGTGGCCATCGATCATAACGCGGTCGGGCTCGAGCACGAAGCTTGCGGTTGCTGCGACCTCGGCAATCGCGTCGTCGTCATCGAGCGCGTGCCCTCGCTGCTCCGCCCGCCAAGCGACTGCTCGATACATCGCGCCGGTATCGATGTGCCTCCACCCCAAAGCGTGAGCCACAGCGCGTGCGACGGTGCCCTTGCCCGCCCCAGACGGGCCGTCAATAGCGATGACGTGGGTCATCGGTCGGCCTTCTTCGGTTCGACGCCACCGGCTTCTGCGGCCCGCCGAAGCGCCTGTACTTCAGCCGACGACAGCTCGCGTGCTTCGCCAGATTTGAGGCCCGAATCGCGGATCGGCCCCAGTTGCACGCGTCGAAGCCGAACCACCTCGTGGCCTGTCGACTCGAACATGTGCCTGACCTGCCGGTTCCGTCCCTCGCGCAGCGTCATGCGAACGCGTGCCTGGTTCTGTCGCCGAGATGAATGGCCGCCGAGCAGCCGTACTTGAGCCGGTGCCGTGCGACGCCCATCAACGACCACACCGGCAGCAAGACGCCGCAGCGTGGCGGTGCTCGGGACGCCGCGGACGACGGCCTCGTACACGCGTTCAAGCCCATATCGCGGGTGGGTCAGGCGCGCCGCGAGATCACCATCGTTGGTCAGCAGCAGCAGGCCCTCTGAGTCGTAGTCAAGACGACCAACCGGGTAGACGTACTCGTGTACTCGAGGGACGAGGTCCAAGACGGTTCTCCGTCGTTGGGGATCATGACGGGTGGTCACATATCCCGTGGGCTTGTTGACCAGCAGGTATCGACGTCGTTCGGCCCGACCGACTCGGCGTCCGTCCACCCGAATGTCATCTTTGTCGGGATCCGCGCGCGTTCCTAGTCGGGTCACGGTGCGCCCGTTGACCGACACGCGCCCAGCCTCGATGAACCGTTCTGCAGTGCGCCGCGAGGCTACGCCCGCCAGCGACAGGATCTTCTGGAGCCGGATTCCGGTCGACACGAATCTTAATCTGGTGAGTGCCCCATCCGCGAAATGAGTGGCACGGCTTCCACTAGTGCACCTGTTCTTTGGAGACGCTTTCAGTTTGACTGGATGCGGCGCCGTCGAACGGCAGTGATTCGTCGATCGGCTGGGACTCCGACAAACCAGCCGGCACGTCCATGCCCAACGCCTCCGCCATGTCCTCGACCTTGGGGAGGTCAGCTAAGTCCTTCAGGCCGAATCGATCGAGGAACTCGCGGGTCGTGGAATACAGGAACGGGCGGCCGACAACCGCCTTCCGCCCCGTGATCTTGATCAGCCGGCGTTCGAGCAGGGTTCCAAGCACCCCCGATGCATTCACCCCTCGAATTTCAGCAATCTCCGGTCCGGTCACAGGCTGGCGATATGCAATCACCGCGAGGGTCTCGAGCGCTTGCACCGACAGGCGATGCGAAGAATGGTCATGAAACAGTCGGCGGACCCATTCGTTCAGCTCTGGACGAGTGACGATCTGGTAGCCGCCCGCCACCTCAACCAGCTCGAGACCGCGACTCTGATCCCAATCGAGCTTTAACAACTCGAGCGCCTCGGCGATATGTTCGTGTGGCTCGCTGTCGAGGATCTTCGCAAGCGTCTTCGGCGTGACCGGATCGGGCGACGCAAAAATCAACGCTTCGATGATCGCCTTCAGATCGGTCAGGTCATTGGTCACGACGTTCTCCGATGGAATCATGCAGGGGCATTGGAGCATCGACCGGGCGCACCCGCTTGTACACGCGAATCGGACCAAACGAGTCGGTCTGGTACACACGCACGATCTTGAGCCTGATCATCTCCAAGAGCGCCAAGAAGGACGTGATTAGATCGGCGCGGGACGACGCATCGACAAACAAGTCCTCGAACCCGCACGCTTCGGTTTCGGACAACCGCTCGAGCAGCTGGCTGATCCGGGTTTCAATGGGAACCACCTTACCCGGCAGCGGCAGTCCGGGACGGGCCTGAGATCGGGCGATCACCGCTTGAAACGCCTGGAGCAGGCTGAACATGTCAACCTCGAGCTCGCGCTCGAACGGCACGCCCGAGATGTCCTCTATTCGCTCGTCCGCGCGCGTCCACTGGGCGCTGCGTACCGTCTCGCGCTCGTGAAGCAGCTCTGCCGCCGCTCGATATTTCTGGTGCTCGAGCAATCGGCGAACAAGGGCGTCGCGCGGGTCTTCCTCGTCCTCGGCCTCGTCCCCTGTCTCGATGCGCGGTACCAGCATCCGGGACTTGATGTGAATCAGCGTGGCCGCCATGACCAGCAACTCGCCTGCGACGTCAAGGTCGAGCTCCTGCATGAGGTCGAGGTACTCGAGATATTGCGCGGTGATGAGCGTAATTGGGATGTCGTAGATGTTCAGCTCGTTCTTCTTGATGAGGTGCAACAAGAGATCGAGCGGTCCTTCGAAGTTCGCCAGCCTGACCGGGTGGTTCGGCAGGATCGACTCGAAGTCTCCCGGGTAGCTCTCGCGATCGTTATCCATACGCGAGCCCCACTGCTTCGCGCACGTCCTTCATCGTGCGCTGCGCGATCACCCGGGCCTGGCTCGACCCATCCAAGACGATCTCCCGAAGCCGGCCCGGCTTCGCCATGAGCTCAGACCGGCGGGCGCGCATCGGCTCCAGCACCGCGTTGATCGCCCGTGCCAACTTGTCTTTGACCTCGACGTCACCGACGGTGCCTTGGCGATAGCGTGTCTTCAAGTCCTCGACCTCAGCGGTATCCGGATTGAAAGCATCGTGATACACGAACACCGGATTACCTTCAACTGTGCCTGGAATGTCAGCACGGATCCGTTTCGGGTCGGTATACATCCGCATGACCTTCTTGCGGACGGTCTCCGCATCGTCCGACATGTCAATCGTGTTGCCGTAGCTCTTGCTCATCTTTCGATTGTCGAGTCCCGGCAACCGCGGAACGTGGGTCAACAGCGGCTGCGGCTCCGGAAAGAGCTCGCCAAAGAACTGGTGGAATCGTCGCACGACTTCCCGAGAGAGTTCCAGGTGCGGAACCTGATCGTCGCCAACGGGCACGTAGTTGGCGTGGTAGATGACGACGTCGGCACACTGCAGGAGCGGGTAGCCGATAAACCCAAGCGTCGAGAGATCTCGGTCACTCAGCTGTTCGATCTGCTCCTTGTAGGTCGGGACTCGCTCTAGCCACGGGATCGGGACCACCATCGACAACAACAGGTAGAGCTCGGCATGTTCCGGCACCAGCGACTGCGAGAAAACGGTGCTCCGGTCGGGATCGACGCCCGCCGCGATCCAGTCCGCCACGTTGTCATAGGCGTGCTCCATGACGGCGCTGGTATCGGCGTACTCGCTGGTGAGCGCGTGCCAATCCGCAATGAAAAAGAAGCAGTCGTAATCCGCTTGCAGATCAGTCCAGTTCCGGAGGGCGCCGACCAGATGCCCGAGGTGGAGCCTTCCAGTCGGGCGCATGCCCGACACGACGCGTGGCTTGGTTTCCCCAGGCAAGGCTCACAGGATAGCACTGATTAGCGCGTCCGGATCGCAGCGGAGAAGTGAGCGAGGACAGCGGTCGCCGCCTTCGGCCCGACGACCGGAGCTAGCTCTTCCCGCGTCGCCCGCCCGACGTTTGCAACGCTCCCGAAGCGCTCGAGCAGTGCGCGGCGGCGCGTGGTGCCGATCCCCGGGATCTCGTCCAGCTCAGAACGTAGGTCGCGCATGGTTCGCGCGCGGCGATGGAATGTGACGGCCACGCGGTGCGCCTCATCGCGGATCCGCTGGACGAGCCGAAGCGCGGCGCTGCTACGTTCCAACGCGATCGGCTCGCTTCGCGCGCGCGTCACGATCAACTCTTCCCGTTTCGCAATTCCAATCGCCAGCAGGTTCGATAGACCCAACTGTTCGAAGGCCTCATAGGCCGCTGACAGTTGTCCGACACCGCCATCGACGATCACCAGGTCCGGAAACGGCCCGCCGTGCTCGAGCACTCGGCGGTAGCGTCGAAAGACCACTTCCGTCATGGCGGCAAAGTCATCCGGCCCGACCTTCGACTTTCCGCTCTGACCTCGCACGCGGAACTTCCGATACTCTCGCCGCTGCATCCGACCGTCATCGCACACCACCAGCGAGCCGACGGTTTCAGCGCCCTGAATCGTCGAGATGTCGAAGCACTCAATCCGACGGGGAACGGCCGGCATATCGAGGACGGCGCGCAACTCATCGAGCGCCCGCACCTGAGCCTGCACGTCGTCACTATGACGGGACGCATACGCGAGACCGGCATTCCGCTCTGCGAGCTCCACCAGCGCTCGATTATCACCCCGCTTTGGCACCCGCACGCGCACCTTCCGTTGGGCGCGGGCCGACAGCCACGACTCGATCTCGAGCTGGTCGCTCAGCGCCACCGGCAGATGCACTTCGGCGGGCGGTTGTCGGCTTTCGTAGAACTGCTGGACGCCGGCACGCACGAGGTCGGCCTCGGCGATCTCGATTCCGGTGAGGTCGTCAGCGACCAACTCGACGCGCTCGACCACGCGGCCGCGCCGCATCTGAAAGACTTGAATCACGGCGCCCGAGACGCCGAGCTTGAAGCCGAACGCATCGCGCTCCCCGAGCCGAGCGGTCGCCATTTTTTGCTGGCGGTCCCTTAGCATCTCGACCGTGCGAATCGTGTCGCGATAGTGGGCTGCGCTCTCGTACCGCTGCGTATCCGACGCCGCCTGCATCTGAGTCCGGAGATCGGTCAGCAGCTCTTCGTTACGCCCACCGAGGAACATCCGGGTGCGTTCCACAGCCCGCCCATACTCCTCGCGGCTGCATAGCTCCTCGACGCACGGGGCGAGACACCGTTTGATGTCGTACTCGAGGCAGGCGCGACCCCGCTTGCCGGTTATCACCTCGTTACACGAGCGGATGCCAAAGAGACGATGGGTCAGCGCCATGGTCTTGCGCGCAAACGCTGCCGGAAGAAACGGACCAGCGTAGTGCGCGCCGTCCGAGCCGACTTGTCTTGCAACGAGCACGCGCGGAAAGGCCTCGTTCGTCGTGAGCTGCAGGTAGGGGTAGTTCTTGTCGTCGCGGAGCAGAATATTGAAGCGAGGCGACCGCTGTTTGATCAGGTTGTTCTCGAGCGCCAACGCCTCAACGAGTGAATCGGTGACGATGACTTCGAGACGAGTCACCTCGTCGAGCAGCGCATCGGTTTTGGGACTCGACCCGTATGCCCCGAGGTAGCTCCGCACCCGGTCGCGCAGCACGCGAGCGCGGCCAACATAGAGGGTGTCGCCGTCAGCGTTGAAATAGAGGTATACCCCCGGCTGAGCGGGCAACAGCGCAATCTGGTCCTTGAGATCCCGAATCGGCATGGGCTACACTGCGGGCCCTGTGGCGTTGGAGTCCGTGGGGAGCCTCGCGCGACGCATCGAGACTCGTTTGCCCATCCTCAGATTGTATCGCCCGGCGCTCGGGGTGAGCGCGCGTGCCCTACCGTAGCCTGACGCGATGACCTTTACCGGCACCATCGGTGCAGCCTGCATGTACCCGTTGCGCAGGATCATCGACCTGTGCGTCGGGGCGGGTATCCATCCGAATGTCCTCACGTTCGTGGGCCTGCTGATCAACGCGGTCGCGGCGTGGGCGCTTGGGATCGGCGCGTTCCTCACCGCTGGGTTCGTGATGGTGGTCGCGAACATCTTCGATTTCATCGACGGCAAAGTCGCCGAGCGGACGGCGCTCACGTCAGACTTCGGGGGATTCTGGGATTCGGTCATCGACCGGTTCTCGGACATTCTCCTTTTCATCGGCCTGCTGCACTTGTACACCGAGCTCGACCGTTCCGACTACGTGCTTATCACGGCGCTCGCGCTGATGTTCTCGGTCATGACCAGCTATACACGGGCGCGTGCCGAGTCGATCATTCCCAAGTGCAAGGTTGGGTTCATGGAGCGACCCGAGCGCATCGTGCTGTTCATGATTGGCGCCTTCACGAACCGGATGGCCGCTGTGATGTGGGTCATCCTCATCCTATCCGTCGTGACGGTCGTCGATCGGATCTACTTCACGTGGCGAGAGCTTCGAACCGGCCCCACCGAGCTCCACCCCGACGTGCAGATGACCTTCAAGCGAGTGCTCGCGTTGCCCGCGCTGGCGGTCTGGCACGCGCTGTTCTGGACCTTCGAACGCGCCACCTGGCAATACGACTTGATGGTGATTGCGATTCTTGCATTCGTCTGGATCACGCCTCCCGGATGGCTCGGAGACCCGATGGCGGCCGGTCCCGGCCTACTTGGACTACTCGGCGGACTGGCGTCGTAAACCCGGGACGACGGTTCGGAAGGCCGAAGTCCGGGGCGTCAGACCACTTCCCGTTCGTCAGAGCCGAGATCGAACGCCTTCATCGTGAAGTGGATGTCGTGGCTTGCGATTCGATCACGCAGGAGACGGCGTACTTCCGCGTAGTGCGCGTGCGGAACGCTGAGTGGTCGCGCGACGGTCCGCAGGCGATAGATGACGACGAGCGTGATCGCTTTAGCCTCCCGCCAGCTCAGACCGCCGATTTCCGAGTACAGGACAAACGTCGAATCGGTCCAAATGCCACGTTCGTACAGGCCGCGCCCGATACGAAAGTTCATCGGCCACAGATAGGCGTAGTACACCAGCATCATCCCCTCTCCGAACACGTCAACGGCGGGCCGCTGTTGAATGATGAGCTTGACGAAGACCAGAACGCCAAACACCACCCCGAGTCCGAGAAACAAGCCGTAGTAGGCAGGTCTCCGCCCGGGCCAGGTGACCAGCGCCGTCTTTCGGATTCGGTAGAAGCGGATGAACTGGTAGACGAGGTGAACGTTGGCGACGAGGAAACCCGCGCCCAACACCCTCAGCGCGAGCCCGGGAGCATGCGTGAGGTCGATGTCAATCACCCTACGCGGCTATGCCCGGCCTTGATAGTCGCCGGTCTCCGTGTTGACGCGAATGGTGTCGCCGATCTCAATGAACGGCGGCACCTGGACGACTAGCCCGGTTTCCAGGGTCGCGGGCTTGAGCTGCGCGCTTGCTGTTGCCCCTTTGATGGCGATCGTGGTCTCGCTCACCTTGAGGTCGACGTTGAGCGGAAGCTCTATGCCGACCGGCTCCGATTCGTAGAACTGCACCGTGATGACGGAATCGGGGAGCAGGAACCTCACGGTGTCGCCGAGCGTTGATTCGGTCAGGTGCGTCTGCTCGTAGCTCTCGGTGTCCATGAAGTGAAACGCCTCACCGTCGGCGTAGAGAAACTGCATCTTGCGGGAATCGAGCATCGCCCGCTCGACCGTATCTTCTGACCGAAACTTGTGGTCGTTCAACGAGCCGCTGCGGATGTTCCGTAGTCGCGTCTGCACGTAGCCGTGACCTTTACCCGGCGTCAGATGGGTAGCGTCGATCACGCGGAGCAGATCCCCGCCCATCTTGATCAACATCCCCCTTCTCAGCCGGGTTGCCTGAATCGGGTCCATACGGGCGTGATCGTACCATAGCTATTGGTCGAGCTTCCGGCAGGGAAAGCCGTTAGCTACAATGGCTTCTCGACCAATCCATGGGAGCTTTAGTGATGCGATCAGGTGTGATCATTCTCGGAACGGTACTCTTCGTCGTCGGCATGACCGTCGGCATCGTGCTGACCGGACGTCTCCAGACACAGTCTGTGAGTCAGGCCCAACCCACGGCGGTCGCGCCGCCAGGCACAACGGCCGGCGGCACCGCGCAGCCGGGGCTGCAAACGGTCGCCAACGTGCGGTATCCAGACTTCAGCACGGTCGCCGAGGCGACGGTCGGCGCGGTTACCAACATCTCTTCGCGGCAAGTCGTCCGACAGCGTTCGGTGTTCGGTGACGACCGGTTCTTTCGATACTTCTTTGGTGATGCGCCGGACCTGTTCGGTTACCGAGAGCGCCCGAGTCTGGGATCGGGCGTCATTGTCAGTACCGACGGATACATCCTGACGAACTCCCACGTCGTGGGACAGCAGACGTCGGCGATCACCGTCACCCTGGCAGACAACCGCGAATTCTCGGCCAGTCTGGTCGGACGCGACGCTTCAACTGACATCGCCCTGCTGAAGATCGACGCGGACGGACTCCCGACGGTGCCGTGGGGGGATTCGTCGTTGCTTCGCATCGCTGAGTGGGTACTTGCGATCGGCAACCCGTTTCAGCTCAACCAAACTGTGACCCTCGGGATCGTGAGCGCCGTGGGACGAGACAATCTGGATTTTGCGCGGTACGTGGACTTCATTCAGACCGACGCCGCCATCAATCCCGGCAACTCCGGTGGTGCGCTCATCAACACACGCGGCGAGCTCGTCGGCATAAACACAGCCATCTTCAGCGCGAGCGGCGGATCGCAAGGTGTCGGATTCGCGGTGCCCAGTAACGTCGCCAACCAGGTCATGCAGGACCTGATCGAATACGGGGCGGTCCGACGCGGTTCGTTCGGGTACGTCGACGTGCGGCCGCTGACGCCTCAACTTGCGCAAGAGCTGGGCGCTCCCGACACCCGGGGGGTGGTGGTCTGGCGGATCCACCAGGCCTCGGCCGCCGCTCGGGCGGGCATGGAACCGGGCGACGTGATCGTGGCGTTCAACGACAACCGGGTCGAGGACTCGTCCGACTACGCCCGGCTGCTATATGACGCCCCGATTGGAAGTACCGTCACCCTTGGCGTCATCCGGAACGGTCGGAGGATCTCGTTCGAGGTCGACGTGTCACAGGCGTTGACGAGGTAGGCTCGAGACGCACCGACTGTCGGCGAGGTAGCAGCGCCAGTTCCGGTCCGTACCCACGCGGATGCCGACACGGGGGCCCCAGACGACCTGTGCACCATTCGCACGTCCCACCGCATCGCCTGCAATGAAGAGCCGCGACCCCGACAGGTCGGCGCGATTCTGTGCCAGCGACACGCCGAGCGATCGGCTCACGTTGCCAGGTCCCCGGCACAACGCGTCGTCGGAGAGAGGCTTTCCTCTCACGCGCCGCTGGCGCATGAGCGTCAGACCGGTCAGCGGCTCCAACGCGCGAACCAACACCGCACCCGCCGCCCCTTCGCATTCGGTGACGGCGTTCACCAAGTAGTGCATCCCGTAGTTCAGATACACGTAGGCACGACCCGGATGGCCGTAGAGAGGGGCATTTCGCGCGGTGAACCCCGCTGCCGCGTGACACGCGGGGTCGGACTCACCGACGTAGGCCTCGACCTCGACGATACGACCGCTCGCCCGTCCATCCGGGCTGGCGTGCACGAAAATCTGGCCGATCAGGTCGGCCGCAACCTGGAGTGTTGGTCTGGCGTAGAAGGCGCGAGGCAGCGGTCGCTCGGCCATGGCTCGTGTCCTTACACGTCCGCGTAGGCGTGAGTGCGTCCCGCCGCCAAGACCGGTTGGAGATACCGTGCCGTGTGGGACGTGTCGTGGGCGGCAACCGTCTCCGGCGGACCCGCAACGACGACGCGCCCGCCCTCGGCGCCGCCTTCTGGGCCGAGATCGATGAGCCAATCAGCCGTCTTGATAACGTCGAGGTTGTGCTCGATCACCAGGACGGTGTGGCCGGCGTGCAGCAGCTTCCCGAAGGCGGTCAGCAGCTTTGCGATGTCGTCAAAGTGGAGGCCAGTCGTCGGCTCGTCCAAGATGTAGAGCGTCCGGTCGCCGCCGCGCGAACCGAGATGCGAGGCGATCTTAATCCGCTGAGCTTCGCCACCCGAGAGCGTCGTCGCAGGCTGACCCAACCTGATGTACCCGAGCCCGATCTCGTCGAGCACCTGGAGTCGGCGCACGACCTTCGGCACGGTCCCGAAGAACGCGAGTGCTTCGCGAACGGTCATCTCCAGCACGTCGTGGATGCTCCGCCCCCGGTACAAAACGTCGAGCACTTGCGGCTGAAAGCGCCGGCCATCGCAGTGTTCGCAAGGCACGAACACGTCCGCGAGGAACTGCATCTCTACCCTGACCTCGCCCTCCCCCTCACACGCCTCGCACCGACCGCTGGGCACGTTGAACGAGAAGTGGCTCGCCTTGAGTCCGTTCGCCCGCGCGTCCCTGGTGGACGCAAATAGCTCGCGAATGGGATCGAACGCCTTCAGGTAGGTCACGGGATTCGACCGCGGCGTACGCCCGATCGGCGCCTGGTCAACCAGCACGACGTTGTTGATCAGCTCGAGACCCTCGAGGTGGTCGTGGGCCCCGACCCGCTTGTCCCACTCGCCCTTTGATCGCTTGATCGCGGCAAACAGCACGTCATGCACCAACGTGGACTTGCCCGAGCCACTCACACCGGTCACACACGTCAACATGTTGAGTGGGATCTCGATGTCGATGTTTCGGAGATTGTGTTCGGCCGCCCCCACGACTTTGAGGAACTGCGTGTGAGGCAAACGCTTGCGGCGCTTGGTCGGCAACGGAATCGCCAGCTCGTCGCGCAGGTACTTCGCCGTCAGCGACGTCGGTTCGTCTTGAAGGCCCGCATAAGGCCCCGCGTAGATGACCCGACCGCCCCGGGTCCCAGCCCCAAGGCCGAGATCCACGACGTAGTCGCCTGCGCGGATCATGTCCGCGTCGTGCTCGACGACGAGCACCGTGTTTCCCTGGTCGCGCAGCTTCTTGAGAATCCGGGTCAGCCGTTCGTTGTCGCGAGGGTGAAGCCCGATCGAAGGCTCGTCCAGCACATACAGTGTCCCCACGAGCGCCGAACCCAGCGAGGTGGCCAGGTTGATGCGCTGGGCTTCCCCGCCCGACAGAGTCGACGACAGCCGATCGAGCGTCAGGTACTCCAGCCCCACGTCGGCGAGAAACGACAGGCGACGAGTGATCTCCCGTGTGATCCGTTCAGCGATCGTCTCCTCTTTCTCCGTGAGCTCCAGAGCAGTGAAGAAGGTGCGAGCCTCCGACACCGTGAGGCTGCACAACTCGTCGATGCGACGCCCGCCCACTCGGACATCGCGCGCCTCCTGCCGCAGTCGAGAGCCGTCGCAATCGGGACACACGAGGTACCCACGATAGCGGCTTAGAAACACTCGAACGTGGACCTTGTATTTCTTGCGCTCCAGCTTTCGGAAGAACCCCTTCACGCCAGCGTATCCGTCGTCCCCGCCCTCGACGATGAACGTCCGCTCGTCGTCAGTGAGCGAGTCCCAGGGCACGCTCAGGCGAATGCCGCGTTCTCTCGCAACCTTCTTTAGGTTCGCCAGCTGAGACCGATAATGGGGCTTGCTCCACGGCTCGATCGCGTTCTGGTTGACAGACTTGGTCGGGTCCGGAACCACGAGCGACATGTCCAGCTCGATGATGTTTCCAAAGCCATGACAGGTCGGACACGCACCAAACGGGTTATTGAAGGAAAAGAGCCTGGGCTGCGGCACCTCATACTGGATTCCGCAATCACCACACTCGAACAGCTCGCTAAACGCGTGGGTCGTCCCCGTATCGACCTCGATGGCGAACGCCGAACCGGCTCCCTCGAAGTAGCACGTCTCAACGGAGTCGGTGATGCGACCCAGGGCATCGGGCGACACCTTGATCCGATCAACGACAACTCGAATGGCCGACTGCCCCTCTAGCGACTGAAGATCAAGGTCATCAATCGAAATAGCCTGTGCGCTAGCGGAGGACATAACGCGACGGAACCCTTTTCGGCGCAATCCGTCGATGACACGTTCGAGCGGCGACTCGCCTGCGGGGCGGCCTGCGCCGTTGTCGCTATCGTCGGCTATGCCCGGCAAGCTCGGTGCGGCCTCTGAGCCCGGAACATCCTCATCGCCGCCCAGCTCAGCGTCGACGAGCGGCAGCTCGAAGCCCAGTAGCAATCGGGTGTCGGCTGGAAGCGCGGCGAGCCGACGGGCGGCGACCTCCGCGGTATCCCGCAGCACCTCGTTGCCGCACGACCGGCACGTGGTTCGGCCCACGCGCGCGTAGAGCAGCCGGAGATAGTCGTGGATCTCGGTCGTCGTTCCGACCGTAGAGCGCGGGTTGCGGACGCTGTTCTTTTGTCGAATGGCAATGGCCGGACAAATCCCGTCAATCTGGTCGACGTCTGGCTTCTCCATCCGCTCGAGGAATTGCCGCGCGTAGGCTGAGAGCGACTCAACATACCGACGCTGTCCCTCGGCATAGACCGTGTCGAACGCCAAGCTGGACTTCCCCGATCCGCTGACGCCGGTCACCACAATCAGCTGCTGCTGCGGCAGGGTCAAGTCGATGTTCTTGAGATTGTGTGTGCGCGCGCCCCTAATGGTGATGTGGCTGTCGCGGGTTGTTCTGGTCTCCGACATGGGGCCTAGGGGGTCGCGCGGGGGCACTAGGAGCGGATTCCCGTCGCGACGATAACCAACAATTCTATACTAGGGAGCTAATGGAGCAGCACGTGAAGGTGCTCGCGGCATTCCACATCGTATTTGGTGCGCTGGGCCTGATTGCCGCGCTCGGCATCTTGATCGTCTTCGGTGGCGCTGCCGGTGCCGCCGGCTTCGCAGCAGCCGACGAGCCCGACGCCTGGATCGCGGTACCGATTCTGAGCATCGTCGGCAGCCTTCTGATGTTGATCGCGTTGACGCTGTCTATTCCCGGAATCGTCGCGGCGTGGGGCCTCCTCCAGTACAAGTCGTGGGCGCGTCTCTTGATGATCGTGCTGTCGTTCCTGCACCTGATCAACTTCCCCTTCGGGACTCTGCTCGCGATCTATGGTCTGTGGGTCCTGCTGACGAGGGAGACGGAGATTCTGTTCGGCGTGCGGCCACCCGCGACGACCGAAGCGGGCGGCACTGGCGCCTGACTCCGTCTTATCGTTGCATCCAGGCTCGGCGTCCCGGTTACCGTCTTCGCCACGAGCACCAACGCCCGCTCGGTCGATGTGTCCTGCAAACCTGCCACGCACACTCGTGCTAGGATGATGTGTTTCGCACCCGCCAGAAGCCGGCGTAGCTCAGCTGGTAGAGCAGCTGATTCGTAATCAGCAGGTCCGCGGTTCGAGTCCGCGCGCCGGCTCCACTGTTTTCAATAATTTACAGAAACAAGGCATGTCGCCAGAAGATACAGTGTCACCACTGTGTCACCACATCGACGGGGCCCGACAGCGCCTCCGCGCGCCTGTTCGTGACCCGTCACCGCGCCGGTCTTCCGCACCCGCCGCGATGCCGCATTGACCGCCGCAATCTACGACCGCCTCCCGGTCCTGGTTGATCGCTCGTCGGGCGAGGAAGTGAAGGCGTGGCCGGTAAAATACGCGACCATGTTCCACATGACCAACGACTCCGGCCTCTTCCGCACGCGCGAGGAGCTCGAGGAAAAGGAAGGCGCGTATCCCGTCGGCGGTAACCGCTTCGCCAGTCCGTCCGGGGACTGGATGCCACTCTACGAAGGCAAGATGGTGCATATTTACAACCACCGCTACGCGAGTATTCGCGTCAATCCCAAAAACATCAGTGGGCAAGGGGTGTTCGAAAAAACAGCGTCGGCGACACTCCAAGACCCCGCGTTCGTGCCGCATCCGAGGTATTGGGTCCCGCGAGCTGGACGTTGTCGCCCCCGCCGACCCGTGTCCCGGAGTGCATCGACCGGGAGTCCGGATCCGTAAGCGACAGCTGTGCCTCCCCGGTCTCGTCCAGCTTCTGCCGATGGCCCTCCACGATCTCCTTGCGTTTGCGGATCGACGTGATCTTGTCCTGAAGGTCCGCTACGGAGTTCCCTCCGCCGCTGGCTTCGTTCGCATCGGCCTCGTTCATCTGGTCGAGGTAGCGTTCCAGCCGGTCGTCGATGCGCTGCAGGTCCCTCTTCAGCGTGGCTCGCGTGAAGTTGCGGTCACGGTTGTTCACTGCCTTGATGCGCGTGCCGTCCACAGCGATTAACTCGCGCCCGTACAGGTCAAGTTCTCGGCACAGCCGCACGAACTCCCGAAAGACCTGCCGGAAGGCGCTCCGGTTGTCGCGGCGGAAGTCGGCGATCGTCTTGAAGTCGGGGCGAAGCTGGCGCAGCAGCCAGATCACCTCTAGCAGGCTGCTGAAAAACTCCGCGAAATGGGATCGACAGATTGATCCCGTCGTACTACGATGCTCCCAACACTGAAGGGAGCCCGATCATGCGCGGACACGATGAGCAGACCACCCACATGTTCAGCTACCTGTCGCCGGAACAGCGCGTGCCGGCCGACCATCCGCTCCGCGCCGTTCGGGCGCTGACGGACGAAGCCCTGCAGACAATGTCGCGCCGATTCGCGAGCCTGTACGCCACGACAGGGCGTCCGTCGATCCCACCGGAGCAATTGCTGCGCGCTTTGCTGTTGCAAGTGCTCTACACGGTGCGGAGCGAGCGGCTGCTCATGGAAGAGCTCAACTACAACCTGCTGTTCCGGTGGTTCGTCGGGCTGAATATGGATGACCCGGTCTGGCATCCCACGACGTTTACCAAGAATCGCGACCGGCTGCTGTCGGGCGATGTCGCCGCCGCGTTCTTTGATGCGGTCCAGGCCCACGCCCGGGCGGCCGGGCTGCTCTCGGACGAACACTTCACCGTGGATGGGACGCAGTTGGAAGCATGGGCCAGCCTGAAAAGCTTTCGGTGCGTGGACGCAGCGGAGAGCGACCCGCCCGAGGACCCGGGCAATCCCACGGTCAACTTCCACGGGGAGCGGCGGCGCAATGACACCCATCAGTCGACGACCGATCCCGAGGCGATGTTGCATCGGAAGGGCAAAGGCAAGGAAGCCAAGCTGGCGTATCTCGGCCACGTGCTGCTGGACAATCGACAGGGGCTTGTCGCCAACGTCTGCGCGACCCACGCGACGGGGACCGCCGAACGCGACGCGGCGGTGCTGTTGCTGGAGGCCAGCGCCTCCCCGGGCAGCACGGTCGGGGCGGACAAGGGCTACGATGTGGCGCGCTTCGTTGCCGACGTGCGCGTCCAGGACGTCACGCCCCACGTGGCGCAGAAGGTCCGCGGGAGTGCGATCGACGGTCGGACCACGCGGCATGCGGGCTATCACGTGAGTCAGCGGAAACGAAAACTCGTGGAACAGGTCTTCGGCTGGATGAAGACCGTCGGCGGCCTGCGCAAGCTCCGGCATCGCGGCATCGCCCTGGTGGATTGGCAGCTCACCTTCGCCGCCACCGCCTATAACTTGGTCCGGTTGCGGAATCTGGAGGCGAGGTGTCCCTGATCGCCGGCCGCGGGTGTCGCTGGCCCCCTCGTCGGGACAGCGTGTCCCCGTGCGCACCGTTGTCGGGGGGGCGTGACACGCATGATGGCCATGAAAACAGCCCGATCCTCGTGTTCTTCAGCAACCTGCTAGGTTGCGGTGCGTCTCGGCCTCCAGGCGCCGGCTGGACCGAACACGGTTGAGATACCCGTAGATGTAGAGCTTCAGCAGATCCGCAGGATCGTAGCCCGGGCGGCCCTTGTCGTTGGGCCGAACGCGCTGGAACCCCGCCTCCTCAAGATCGAGGCTATCGACGAAGGCATCAATGAAACGGACCGGCCGTTTACGATACAGGCGGATCGGCTCCGAATCGCTGGACCTGCAGCGCGACGCTCTCTTCGCCGCCTGAGCCCTCGTGCTACTAACCGTCAGGGACCGGCGGCGGGGAGGATGGCCGCTCGCTCGCACCGACGACCTGCCGCGCTCGCCAGGCTACTTTAACGGTTGCTCCATACGGGTGGCGAACTCAGACCAAGTTATTTGTTGCCGGCGCCTCCTGTGCTTGCCCTGCCAGAAGACGCCCCCACTACCAACCTCAAGCGTTCCAAGCCTGCGGTTGCCAGGACCACGGATCTTCAACTTCAGAGCCGATCCGGCTTTCCGTAAATCTGTGTCGGCCAGACTCGCCCACACGTAATGCTGCCTCTGTCGACTTGGTGTCTCTGCCACACCTGCACCCTCCCTACCGCGCGGGGGTTCCCTCCACGCGGCCCCCAAAGTCTATCAACCCTAGCACCGGACTTCGGCGCCTGAGCTGGTAACAGGGAGACGTGGCTTCCCGTCCACTCGCCGATCGCAGTACGCGGCTATCTTGAGCGTCCACTTTTCAGAATGCGAACGTAATCGGTCAGGCTTGAATTCCTATCAGCGTATCCGCCGTAGTCACCACTCTCAACAAATCCCCATTCATCGCCATCCCATACGATATTAGTGTTGGTTGGTTTCGACGGGTCAAAGACGACTTCACAGTCCCCGAAATCGTGTCCAGGCGGCCGTGAGTTGGGTTGGGCAGTCTCCAGCGCTACGGCTCCGGAGATGGATGGCCCACTCGTGCAAGTTGTACGAATGGCTGCTCAGGTTTCGGCCTAATCGTTCGAGTGTGCTGCTCCTGGCGTTTAGGTCGGCGATTGCTATACCGGCGACATCAAGGGCATCAGCCAGTCCGACACGTGAGCGATCGAGCCCGTGAACCGTACCGGCTTTCTGGGAGGGCGTGAAACCCTGTGCGAGGTGGCTGCCAGTTTCGACTGTGTCGCCGGGTATCCAGCCTGTCAGCAGTGCGACCGTGCCCATCAGTAGGCCGCCAGCGATGAAGCCGAGGATTGTCCTCATCACCTCCATCCTATCGTTTCGGCTGAGCGGCCCCAGGAGCCGCGAACGCCTGGCTACTGGGGGAGAGAGGGAGTGCCCGGCCAGCGGTCGCGCCTTGCGTCCAGTTCATCCGAGCAACTAGAGGGATTTAGCAACCGCGGCGGCCGTCTGGCGGTGCTCGTCGTCTTTGCTCATCGCACCACCGCGCTTACCAGGCAATCCCACGGTATGCCGCGGCCGTCGGCGGACATCCGCTCAAGGTTCTGCTGCGCCAGGGCGTTCCCCTGCTCGGCAGCTTTACGGTACCAGGCGACCGCTTCGACATCATTCCGCCGCACGCCGCGACCGGTGGCGTACATGGACCCAAGATTGTTCTGCGCGTCGGCGTTCCCCTGCTCCGCAGCTTTGCGGTACCAGGCGACCGCTTCGGCATCATCCCACGCCACGCCGCATCGGTACAGGCACACGAAGCGCGGGCCGTTGGCGTACATCACCCCTAGGGAGTACTGCGCCTGGGCATACCCCTGCTCGGCAGCTTTGCGGTACCAGCCGACCGCTTCTCTATCATTCCGTGGCACGCCGCGGCCGGTGGTGTACCTCAGCCCGAGGTTGAACTGCGCCTGGGCGTCGCCATCGGCGGCGGCGGTGAGTTCGGTCGACGATGGCCGTTCATCAATCTGTTCCTGCTTCCAGAGCGGGCGTGTGGCGCCGCGCTCAATCATATTTTTGGTGGCCAGGAGTTGAAGAAGCCGCTCTTCGTCTGATGGGTGGGTTGCGAAGAACCCGACCATCTGCCCTCGACCGGCGACATTCATCTGACTTTGGATCTGGTGCGTCCGTTGGAAAAATTGCATTCCCTTGGTCGTCTCGTACCCAGCTTCATCGAGGATGAACAAGGCTAGGTGGTCGGCTTCGAGTTCCATGTCCTTACTGAAGACCGTTTGTCCCATGGCTGCGCCCAATGCGGTGCCGTCCATAGCGATCGTTTCGATCTGAGATTCGGTGATGGTGTCGGCGGTGGAAGCGATTACCGCGAGGCCCGCCAGCAGCTCCCCCCACATCGAGTTGTTCCGGCTCGCGGCGACATGCCCGAAGAGAGCGTGGGAGTACTCGTGCGCAAGAACGAGCGCAATTTCGTCGTCGCTGCCGGACACGCGGACTAGCCCACCAAGCACGGTCAGATCGAAGTTCTGTCCGACGAATGCGTTGATGCCCTCGTCGGCGGCAGCAACGGTCAGGCTGCGGTTATTGAGCAGCCCAGGGCAGTCCTGCGGGCTACTAAAAGTTTGCTGGCAGACTCTCTCCGCAGCCGGCAGTACACGCCGATCAATCTCAGTCACGACGTTCAATCGGGCGCTAGGCTGAATATCCCTCGATCTGTTCACTGGAGTGCTGAAAAGTCGTGCCAGCTCGGTTTGCGTCGCCGGGCTGGGCTGCGGCAGGGACACCCTTGCACCTGCGCAACCAGTGATGGAGAGAAGCACCACGACGACGGCACACCACACGAGCGGGAGTCGGATTCTGCGGGGTGCTTCCGCCATCAACTGTTGCTACACCGCCATTATCTCGTTCTAACCAAACCGCTTAGACTAGATATTCAGTGCCAGAGAGGTGCCAGCGTCAAAATCGGCTGGAAGTATCTGGATGATTAGGGCTTACCAGCCCGTGGTGAAAATCAGCAACGGCCTCGGCTAGATCGATCGCCAGAATCGATCATCATCTGTACACTCGTTCGCATGTCAATGGGCACACGACGCAAACGACGACGACAAGAAGCCCTCTGGGTCGCGACGACCGACTTGCCCCAGACGGTCGCCCACCCGTTCTATCGTCGAGTGAACGCCCTGCTGGACGCCCACGGTTTCGAGACGTTTGTCGAACGGCAGTGCCAGCGGTTCTACGCCGCCACCCGTGGCCGGCCAAGTCTCACGCCGGGCATCTACTTTCGCGCGTTGTTGGTGGGGTACTTTGAAGGCATTGACTCGGAGCGGGGCATCGCCTGGCGCGCGGCGGACTCGCTGGCGATTCGGCGCTTCTTGGGCATCGCCGTGGACGAGGATGTGCCGGACCACTCGACGATCTCCCGAACCCGGCGACTGATTGACGTCGAGACGCATCGCGCCGTGTTCACCTGGGTGCAGCAGCGCCTCGTCGCGTCGGGCGTGCTGAAGGGCGCGACGATCGGGATCGACGCCACCACGCTGGAGGCGAACGCGGCGATGCGGAGCATCGTGCGGCGGGACACCGGCGAGGACTACCAGGCCTATTTGACCGGCTTGGCGCAGGCGTCGGGCATTGCCACCCCGACGCGCGACGACCTCGCCCGCCTGGACCGGAAGCGGAAGAAGACGCCATCGAACAAGGACTGGCGGAGCCCCGTCGATCCGGATGCGAAGGTCGCCAAGATGAAAGACGGCCGCACGCATCTGGCCCACAAGGTCGAACATGCCGTGGACCTCGACACCGGCGCGGTCGTCGCGGTGACCGTGCAAGGCGCAGACACGGGGGATACGACGACCATTGGCGACACGACGGTCGCCGCCGCTGCCCAGATCGAGGATGCGCAAGCCGAGGTGGACGACCCCCAGGCGTTCACCGCGCTGGTCGCGGACAAGGGCTATCACAGTAATGAGGTCATGGTGGATCTGCAGGCCGTCGGCGTCCGGTCGTATGTCGCCGAGCCGGATCGAGGCCGCCGCGATTGGTCCAAGGCGCGGGAGGCCCAAGCGCCCGTCTATGCGAATCGTCGGCGCATTCGGGGCGCCCGCGGCAAGCGCTTGATGCGCCGACGTGGCGAGCGCATCGAGCGTTCGTTCGCGCACGCCTACGAGACCGGCGGGATGCGGCGCACGCATCTGCGCGGGCATCGCAATATCTTGAAGCGCCTCTTGATTCACCTCGCGGGCTTCAACCTCGGCGTGCTGTTCCGGCAGCTGATCGGCGTTGGCACGCCGCGCAGCCTGCAGGGGCGCTGTCTCGCCGCGCTGATGGTCCTTGTGTCCTCCTGGCGGCGCCTCGTACATGTCTGGACCGTTCGCGAGCCCGAGTACCCCGCGCGTTCCACGATCGGGGTCGGCGATCACGATCGATCACTCATCCCGAAAGCCGCATAGGAAGACCGCATTTCCACCACGGGCTGTTAAGCTCTCTTCACCAACACTTGATGACGGAAGCACCCCTCGTCACGTAACACACGGGCGACGGCAACGCGGCATCAAGCCATCACGGCGCCATTAGGGGCAGCAGGAGACTGCCTCGCCCTGACTATCGTCAACCGGCCTGCACGGGGCTGCGTCTCCCGCTGAAGTGGTCGCTCGAACGGACCTCAGCGCGCAGTGCTCAACTGCAGACCGAACACTTGTTCCGTTCTTGAGTGAGGAATGGCTGGCTCAGGAGTTTTGCAAGAGGCTCATGTTTTAAAGATATTGAGTTTCGACACCTGCCGGCCGCCGGTGCCGGCTGAGCAGCGCCAGCTCCTACGCCAGCTCGGACAGTTCCTTCAGCTGACTGGACAGCCTGCGACTAGTTGAATGACAATGTCATTCAACTAGGAGACTACACATGTCGGCAAATCAACTCGTCCAGGCCCGCATTGACGGGGCCGTCAAGGAAGAAGCGACGGCCGTGCTGGCCGCCATGGGCCTGACGGTCTCCGACGCGGTGCGGTTGCTGTTGACCAGGGTGGCGCGGGAGAAGGCCCTACCATTCGCGCCGTTGGTCCCCAACGCCGTCACCATCGAGGCGATGAAGGAAGCCCGCCAGGGCAACCTCCCGCAGTTCGCGGGCGTCGAGGACCTGCTCGACGATCTACATGCGGACGATTGAGCGGACCAATCAGTTCAAGCGCGACTACAAGCGTGAATCCAGGGGCCGGCATCGGACAGACCTCGATGCCAGTCTGACGCTCATCGTGGAGGTCCTGGCCAACAACAAGCCGCTTGAACCTCGGCACTACGACCACGCACTAAGCGGCGAGTGGGGAAATCACCGTGACTGCCACGTGAAACCGGACCTGGTGCTGATCTACCAGAAGTCCGGCGCCGACACCCTGCGCCTGGTACGCCTCGGGTCACATGCGGAACTAGGTCTATAACGCTGAACAACGAAGCGCCAGGTAGGGCGAAGCGAAACAATCTGATCTGCTCAGGGCTTAGCCGGGATTTCCATTTTGCCTGCCCCGGATGGCACCTTTATACACCCGAGAGCCGCCGATCCCACGAAACTTTCTTCGTCGCACAATCGTCCAGCTCCGGAGGCCGTCACCTCAGCCCCCGCTGACGTGCAACCGACTGGAGCCCCCTACTTTCAGGGCATTCCTCAGACACCGCTCCACACTTGTGGCCTTTCTTCGCCAGGCGGGCTTCGTAGCACTCGCCGCGCGTCAGCCTCCCGGCACTGGCAGCGCCCAGATCCTCCGTAGCATGTCGCCGAACAGCCGCCGCGTCAGATGCCCTTCTGCCAACAGGAGCCAGTAGTACCGCGCATGCTTCACTAGCCGGCCCCCGGTTTTCACCAGTCGCTGCTGCAGACTCGTGAGCGACCAGCGCTTGATCCGCGGCGGCAGGACCAGTCTGCGCCACAAGTTGCCCAGGTTGTAGGCCAGGACGCTCAGGTGCAGGCGCACTTCGTTCGCCCGGAACCGATGGCACGACAGCCGCGTCCAGTGGGTTGCCTGCTTGCCTTCCTTGATCCATGGCTCCGCCGTGCCGCGCTTGTTGTAGAACCGGACGACCGAGCGACTCGGGAGGGTCATGTTGGTCACGATGAAGCCGACGCGAGGGAACAGCTCACCCCGGTGGTGCTCCACCTTGGCGACCACCCGTCTGGGCGTAGTCCAGCGCTTCGCCTGATAGCGGAAACTCTTGTAGCGCACCAAGGGCTTGCGGCTCGGCCGTCCGGGCGGACGAAAGAGGATGTTTTCGATTTCCAGCTCCAAGCTCTTGTTCGCCGGCATGCGGATGGCATAGTCCACGTCGCGTCTCTCGAGCGTCTCGTCGATCTCCGGCTTGGCGAACGCCGCGTCCGCGCGGAACGCCACGCGCGTGCCCTCCGCCTGCTGCCGTTCAACCTCCGGCACGAGCAGGTCGTCCCAGCCGTCGGCGCTCTGCACGTTGCCGGGCCGCAGCGTGGCGGCGACGCAGTCGCCGTGCTCACTGAACAGAAACAGCGGGTGGTAGCAGACGGACTCAAAGTGCCCGTTATACGCACTCCCTTCCTGCGCCCCATGCACCGGGCTCTCGCTCGAATCCATGTCGAGCACGATCCGGTCGGCGCGCGTCGGTCTCTCGGCCTGTGCGAGCACCTCCCGGTTCACGGCCATCAGCCCAATGAGATTCTCCTCCTGGGTCAGCAGGTCGGTCTCAGCCATCCATCTGAACACCGAGGACTTCTACCTCGGGCTGTTATAGACCAACCGCAGCCGCACAGCACCCGATGCCGACCCAGGGCGAACACGTCCCCACGGACGATCTCCGTTGGCCCGGGGGCCACCACCGCGTTCGCGTCCGCCTGGCTGTTGGGCGGATCCGCCACGAGGGCGTCGAACTCGTCCTCCGTCCAGAAGGCCGTCAGGTCGACGCCGGCCGCCTCGAGCTCGCGGAGCACCGCCTCATCCCACTCGAGACCGAGTTCCGCGGTGCGGTTGTCCGCCACGGCGAGGGCTTTGGCCCGCTCGTCCGAGACGAGGTCCAGGTCCGTGCGCTGGACCGCCACCAGTGCGGTGCCGTCGCTCTCGATCACCGTGAGGCCCAGCCCTGCTGCCTTCGCCGCGGCGACGGTCTTGTTGCCGGCCACGATACGACCGTGTCGATCGATGAGCACCGCGCGGCCGGGGCCGTACGCGCGGACAGAGTGCGCCACGGCCTCACGGCCACGGGCCGTTCCCCGATTCGCGTTCTTCGGATCCGGTGCCAGATCGGCCAATGTCCGCACCGGCGTGGGCGATCTCTTCTGCGAACGCATTCGTCACCTCCCGTGCTGGCCTGCCGCCCAACGCGGGCGGGGGCGGGATGCGTCCAGCTGCGGGTCGTCGGAGACCTCAGCCGCCGGGTGACGCACCTCTCCCAGAGTCTGGCAGCTCAGGCGGTGTACAAAATGGAAGGGCTCGGCCGGCCGGTCAGGCCCAGATCAGCTCGCTGACGTCCGACCGTGTCGCGAGCACCCGAGCGACCCGGTCCGTGATGCGGCCGTTCAACCGGTGCACGAAGCGGATGACCACCGAGGGTTTCGCGCGCGCCGCGAGGCGGCGGAAGCGCGTGGTCTCGTAGCCGGTCAGCGGCCGGTCGAGCAGGGTCTTGACCCCCGCCACCAAGGCACGGGTCGCCTCCGTGACCGACTCCGGGTCATCGAGACGACGCGACGCAAGGGCGTCGTGGACGACGCGGGTCACCACATCGCCCTGCCAGCGTTTCGCGACGATGCGACCGCGGCGGCCACGGGGGTGGCCGGGCTGACATGCTGCCATCGTGGTGTGTGCCATGGAAGCGCTCCGTCGTTGGTTCCCTCTACCATATCAGATCAGAAGACGGCCGACGAGGGATGCCTCCGGTGAGAGACCGATCGCGCATCGAGTCCACGGCCTGCTCGACCGTTGGCGTGGAGCCTGTTCTCGAGGTCGGGTGCGGCCGGACACTGGCATGCGCCTCGACATCGACACGGCGCGCGCAGTCCGGGCCTGGCGGACGGCGTGGCCCGAGATGCGTCCCGAACTGGCCATCCGGGCTCCTTTCTCGACCGATCTCCCAGGCGAGACCGTGGTCGTGGACACACAGCTTCGCTCCAGTGGGCCCCGAGGGAAGGCCACAGTTCTCGACGTGCGACCAACGGAATCACCGTTGACGTGCCTGCCCAGGTCCGGGCTGAGCTCCGCTCACGTCTCGTCACGAACGGGAAGCACCGGCGCTGTAGTGGGTGACCATCCTTGAGGCCTTCCAGAGCGACGCCGTGCACTCGGGTGTTGTGATCCGCGTCCCGTGCGGCGCGAGGACGCGCTCAATAATGAGCTCACCGCCGGACCGGTGAGTTGCCGCAGTCGAAAGACGTAGATCGAGCTGAGTTCCCCGTCGCTATGGTTGACACTCGTTGCGATACACAATTACTCTTGACGTAATGCATACGTTCCTCATGGAATGATCGTCAGCTATCGCGACAAGCGAACGACAGACTTTGCCGCCGGAAAAATGGTCAAGGCTTTTTCCGGCATCGCCCGGGCGGCACGGCTGAAGATCGATCGCCTGGATGCGGCTGTCGCTCTTCAGGATCTTGCCGCGTTGCCAGGCAACCGCTTCGAAGCGCTCAAGGGTGATCGCCAGGGCCAGTACAGCATCCGCATCAACGACCAGTGGCGGGTTTGCTTCGAATGGGCCAAAGGATCCCCCGGACCCGAGAATCTCGAGATTGTTGATTATCACTAGGAGACCCACGATGGCCGTTCCCGCTATCCATCCCGGCGAACATCTCGCCGAAGAACTGACGGCACTCCAGATGAGCGCGGCGGCGCTGGCGCGCAAGCTTAAGGTGCCCACCAATCGCATCACAGGAATCCTGAACGGCCGGCGGGCGATCACCGGCGATACAGCCCTACGGCTGGCCCACTTCTTCGGGACCAGTGCGGAATTCTGGCTCAACCTGCAAAAGCTCTACGAACTGCGTCTTGCCGAGAAAAAAGCCGGCAAGACGATCAAAGCCCTGCCGGTGCTGAAGAACGAACACGCCCACGCCTGAACGTTCACGACGGCCCCGTTGGCGTTCGTCTGGTGCTTCCGTCATCAAGTGTTGGTGAAGAGAGCTTAAGCCCTAATCATCTAGCAGGCTGCTGAAAAACTCCGCGAAATGGGATCGACAGATTGATCCCGTCGTACTACGATGCTCCCAACACTGAAGGGAGCCCGATCATGCGCGGAGGTATAACCGAAAGTTGGGTATGAGGCTGTGAACAGGCGGCGTACCCTGGGTGTTGCTGAGGCACCCAGTTCACCCCAAGGGGCAAGGAGGTACGCCACCATGACGAAGCCTAGCGAAAAGTTGGTCGAGTTCCCACAGGCATCGGCCCGCGACGTGTTGACCGATGTGCTGCGCACCGGGGCGCAGCGAATGCTGGCCACGGCGATCGAGGCGGAGGTTGACGAGTATCTGGATGCTCGGGCGACCACCGTGGACGCCGCCGGGCAACGGGGTGTGGTCCGCAACGGCCGCTTGCCCGAGCGGACGATACAGACCCCAGTCGGGGACGTCCAGGTGCAGCAACCGCGGGTCCGGGACCGCCGGCCCGCCGACGAGCGCGAGACGTTCCGGTCGGCGGTCCTGCCGCCCTATCTGCGGAAGACCCCCAGCTTGGAGGCCCTGTATCCCTGGCTTTATCTCAAGGGCATCAGCACCGGCGGCTTCGGCGAGGCGCTCCAGGCGTTGTTGGGGCCCGAGGCGCGCGGGTTATCGGCGACGACCATCACGCGGCTGAAGGCAGTGTGGGCGCACGAGTACCAGGACTGGTCGAAGCGGTCGTTGGCGTACACGCGCTACGCCTACGTCTGGGCCGACGGCGTGTACTTCAACGTCCGGCTCGAGGACACGGACAACAAACGGCAATGCATTCTGGTGCTGATGGGCGCCACCCGAGACGGGACGAAGGAGCTCATCGCGATCACCGATGGCTACCGGGAGAGCGAACAGTCATGGCGCGAGTTGCTGCTCGATGTCCGTGCCCGCGGACTCACGATCGATCCCGAGCTCGCCATCGGCGACGGGGGCCTCGGCTTCTGGGGCGCCGTGCGGAAAGTGTTTCCGAAAACCCGTGAGCAGCGGTGTTGGGTCCACAAGACGGCGAACGTGCTCAACAAGCTCCCCAAGGGTGTGCAACCCAAGGCGAAAGCCATGCTTCACGACATCTGGATGGCCGAGACGCAGGCGGCGGCCGACCAAGCCTTCGCCCTCTTTGTGGCGACGTTTGCCGCAAAGTTCCCAGCCGCGACGACCTGCCTGGTGAAGGACCGGGATGTTCTCCTGACCTTCTACGCCTTTCCGGCCGAACACTGGATGCACATCCGTACCACGAACCCGGTCGAGTCCACGTTCGCGACCGTCCGGCTCCGCACGAGGAAGACCAAGGGCGCGGGCAGCCGACTGGCCTGCTTGACGATGGTGTTCAAGCTGGCGATGGCCGCGCAGAAACAATGGAGAGCGCTGAACGGGTCTCAGCTAATCGCCGAGGTCATCGACGGGGTGCCCTTCGTCGACGGCGTGAGACAGAAAGCCGCCTGACGCCTTATACACAACATTTGCCTGTATCTCTCATGCGCGGACACGATGAGCAGACCACCCACATGTTCAGCTACCTGTCGCCGGAACAGCGCGTGCCGGCCGACCATCCGCTCCGCGCCGTTCGGGCGCTGACGGACGAAGCCCTGCAGACAATGTCGCGCCGATTCGCGAGCCTGTACGCCACGACAGGGCGTCCGTCGATCCCACCGGAGCAATTGCTGCGCGCTTTGCTGTTGCAAGTGCTCTACACGGTGCGGAGCGAGCGGCTGCTCATGGAAGAGCTCAACTACAACCTGCTGTTCCGGTGGTTCGTCGGGCTGAATATGGATGACCCGGTCTGGCATCCCACGACGTTTACCAAGAATCGCGACCGGCTGCTGTCGGGCGATGTCGCCGCCGCGTTCTTTGATGCGGTCCAGGCCCACGCCCGGGCGGCCGGGCTGCTCTCGGACGAACACTTCACCGTGGATGGGACGCAGTTGGAAGCATGGGCCAGCCTGAAAAGCTTTCGGTGCGTGGACGCAGCGGAGAGCGACCCGCCCGAGGACCCGGGCAATCCCACGGTCAACTTCCACGGGGAGCGGCGGCGCAATGACACCCATCAGTCGACGACCGATCCCGAGGCGATGTTGCATCGGAAGGGCAAAGGCAAGGAAGCCAAGCTGGCGTATCTCGGCCACGTGCTGCTGGACAATCGACAGGGGCTTGTCGCCAACGTCTGCGCGACCCACGCGACGGGGACCGCCGAACGCGACGCGGCGGTGCTGTTGCTGGAGGCCAGCGCCTCCCCGGGCAGCACGGTCGGGGCGGACAAGGGCTACGATGTGGCGCGCTTCGTTGCCGACGTGCGCGTCCAGGACGTCACGCCCCACGTGGCGCAGAAGGTCCGCGGGAGTGCGATCGACGGTCGGACCACGCGGCATGCGGGCTATCACGTGAGTCAGCGGAAACGAAAACTCGTGGAACAGGTCTTCGGCTGGATGAAGACCGTCGGCGGCCTGCGCAAGCTCCGGCATCGCGGCATCGCCCTGGTGGATTGGCAGCTCACCTTCGCCGCCACCGCCTATAACTTGGTCCGGTTGCGGAATCTGGAGGCGAGGTGTCCCTGATCGCCGGCCGCGGGTGTCGCTGGCCCCCTCGTCGGGACAGCGTGTCCCCGTGCGCACCGTTGTCGGGGGGGGCGTGACACGCATGATGGCCATGAAAACAGCCCGATCCTCGTGTTCTTCAGCAACCTGCTAGATACTTCCAGCCGATTTTGACGCTGGCAGCTCTCTGGCACTGGCGCCAGCCGCGCGGCTCACAACCCTCTGGAACGAGCTGCGCCGGATAGTGGCGAAGTCGCCGTCGGGGATCACGCTGGCCCGGCTCGTCGAGACGGCTGAGCTTCGGCGCGCCACCGCCGGCGGCCGGCGGCGCCTGCTGTTGACCAGTTGGCAGGCCATGCTCGACCGCATGGCGACAGAGGCGGCCGACGCCGCGGACTCGGACACGGAGAAGGACATCGAACAGTTACGCGGGCTCGCCGCACAGCAGGACGACGTCGCCTTCCTGCCGCTGAGACGTGAGGAACTCGGCCCGGAATTTCCTCGCCGCATGCGCGGCCTGCAGCGTCTTATCGACGACGCCACCGAGTGTGCGATCGATGCCGGGGTCGCCGACGTGCGGGGCCTTCAGGTCACACCGCGGGAGTGGGGGTACGGACGATACGTGAGGCTCGCCGGTAGTACCCCCTGGTTTGGAATCAGCTTCTACGATTGGGCTGAGCAACAGGACACTCCGCTGTGGCTCTGGTTTCAGAGACGCGACCGAGCGGCGACGAGAAAGCCTTTGCGATCACGCGGCACTGCCGCGTGATCCCCATCGTCGCGACGCAGTCCATCAGCTCGCTGCGCTCGGTGCTCGGCAGCTCCGAGGCGTGGCGGACGCTCTTGCAAACGCTCCGCACCCGGATTTTCTTGAGTCTCAGCGACGAGGCCAGCGCCGAGATCGCCTCGAAGCTGTGCGGCCAGGTAGCGAAAATCAAAAGCTCGTACACGATCAACGAGAGCGCCAGGTCGAGCGGCATCAACCTCCTGTCCGCCCAGGCCGGCGGCGGACGTGGCAGCGTCGGCGCGAGCAAGAGTTTTCAGGAGCGGCGCGAGGCGCTGTTTCAGCCGCGCGACTTCGCCTTACTCGGCAACTTGCCAAGCCATCTGTCTCCCGTACGACGGCGTGCAGTCCCTCCCGCCACGCCGCGTCTACTTGAAGCCGCATTACCTCCCGGCCGACCTCCCGTATTGGACGGCGAAAGAGACAGGACGGCTATGAGCGCGAACGGCCACGGCCTCGACCTCTTGAAACCGTTTTTGCCGGGCCTGGAGACGGCGCTCGAGGACCCCGACATCAGCGAGATCATGATTAACGGGCCGGGCAACGTCTGGCTCGAAGGCCACGGCCGACTGCGGCCGCTTGCCGCGCCCGCCCTGGACGCGGCGGCGCTGGAACGCGCCGCGATCCACATCGCCCGGCCCCTGGGCCTCGACCCGGCCACCACGCCGGTCCTCGATGCGCGCCTCGGGGACGGCTCGCGCGTGGCGATCTGCGTCCCGCCCGCCAGTCCGCACGTCGCGATCACCGTGCGACGCTTCGGCACGCGATCCTTTTCGGCGGCGCAGCTGGTCGAGCAAGGCGCGCTCCCCGAACACATCCGGCACGCGGCCGAGCGGACCCTCCACACGCGCCGAAATATCCTGGTGAGCGGCGGGACCGGGACCGGACAACTCGCCAGTGCATGAGCGTCGACCACCATGTGTCCATCAGCCGCGAGTCCTCCGTGACGCGCCCGCGACTCGAGCTCCGGAAGATGCCAGGATCGTGCGTCTGATGCCCCGATCCGGGGGGTGTTCGTCAGTCGGAAAGAGAGATGATCACGAAACCGGTGAGTGAGTTGGACAAGCATCTGACGCCAGAGCAGCGCGCGGACGAGGCGCGGATGAAAGATCGTGATCAGTATCCCCATCTTCGCCGGATGGCGTTCAGGGTTTCACACATCGTGTCGAAGCACTCGTCTTCAGACCGGTACCACTCAATGCGCCACCGGCGACCAATTTGTCGATCGTTTCCCTTCGCTGTCACTGGCGCATTCACGTAGGCCGTGTGCCCACGGGCACAGAACGTGATTTGGCCTGACCCTTTTCTGCTGCACCCGACATCGACAGGCCCGAACGATTTCACGACCGCGACGCGCAGACGCTCGAGGTCCGGCCCCGCCGCCCCGTGGTCGTCAGGGTGAAATGGTGCACTGCAAGGCATGTCAGGCGTCCTCCAGGCGACCGGGGAGCACGAGGCGATAGGCGGTCCCGGTCCAGACGGATGAAGAGTCTACAGGTAGCGCGCGCGGCGGTTGCACCGGCGCTGTAAGTGCGCGACCATCCTCGAGGTCTTCCAGTTGCCGGCGAGCATGAGGTCCGTGGTTGACGCGCCGCGGCTGGTGAGTTCGCTCGCCAGGCCGACCCGTCCCGAGTGGGCGGTCACCCGGCGCTCGATGCCGGCCGCCTCAGCCGCGACCGTGAACCGCAGCCCGATCATCTGCGCCGAGAGCGGCACCACGCCGTCACCCGGCTCCGGGCTGGTGAAGGCTCGCAGCGTCCGGATGGCGCGCAGGACGCCGTCCTTCATGAACCGCACATCCCGCATCTCGCCCTCCTGATTCGTCTTGCTGCGGCGGACGGTGACCAGCGCCCCGTCGCCGTCGGTCCGGCGGTAGCCGGCGAGGACTCGGGCAGTCCGCGGCGACCGCCAGCGCGGCACTGCTCGAGGCGCGCCCCCCGTCGTGGAGTTCGGCGAGGTAGGCGTCCCTCGACGACACCATCGATAGTCAGATCCTCACTGCCGTGCAACTATGACCACGGCCGGCCCGATGTGCGCGACGTCCCTCTCGCTGCGCGTGCGCGATGCTGGCGGCGGCGGCGTGCCAGCCGGCTGCGTGGAGGCGCCCGGGGTTCCGGACTGCCCGCTCGGCGGATTCACCGCCTCATCCCGTTTCCACATGTTCGTGCCCCCCGGCATCGCCAGGCGGTTGGCTGCTCCGGCGCCTGCCTTCCGCTGCAGGGAGCGCAGCGGAGGTTGACGAGTATATCGATCCACGGCCTCATGCTGCGCGCCTCGCCGAACATATTGCAGAAAGGAACGTTGGACTAAACCGCTTCGCGGTAGATAAGTAGATCGACCACCCGATCGAAAGACGCGCGTCCCGGTTGTTCCTGACGACTCGGATCTCTCGTCCTCCCCGTAGGCTCCTCAACGACGCCTGGCATCCACCAGGCCCTTTCGAGAGGAGCCGTCATGACCGCCCTTCGCCGACGCATGCTCAAGGACATGCAAGTTCGCCATCTCTCCGCAGGGACGCAGCAGGTGTACCTGCAGCACATTGCCCGCTTCGCGCGCTACTGCGGCCGATCACCCGCGGTGTTGGGACCGGAGGAGATTCGGGCCTACCAGCTCCATTTGACGAACGAGAAGCAGCTGACGCCGGCGACCCTGGTCATCGTGGTCTCGGCTCTGCGCTTCCTTTATCGGGTCACGCTGCACAAGACGTGGTCGATCGAGGCCGTCATTCCTGCACCGAAGAAACCGCAGACGTTACCGGTCGTGCTCAGCCCGGCCGAAGTGGTGCGGCTACTCGATAGCGTGAAGAACCTCAAGCATCGCACCATCCTGACGACCTGCTACGCCGCCGGGCTCCGTATCTCGGAAGCCGTGCGGTTGACCGTGTCGGCGATTGACAGCCAGCGGATGGTGCTCCGCATCGTCCAGGGGAAAGGGCAGCGGGACCGGTACGTGATGCTCTCGCCGACGCTGCTGGTGATTCTGCGCGACTGGTGGCGCGTCGGTCAGCCTCAGCACTGGCTCGGTTGAGGCCATCTACTTTCATCCAACAATTATTGGTCCTTCCGGGTTTAGCGTGGGTAGAGGTCGAGCCCTCCGCAGTGAAAATAGATCGCCGTCGTGAAGTGTGACGGGTTGCGGAAGCCGCCGGCCTTTCGCTTGATGCTCATGATCTTGCTGTTGAGACCTTCAGCCACGCCATTCGTGATCGGATGCTGGACAAAGCGGAGCACCCCTGCGAGATGCCGCTTCAACGTCTTCGCCACCTGCTTCACGGGCGCGAGCCGCGAGCGGATCGCCCAGCCATACCAGCGCGTGAAGAACCGCGTCACGGCCGCATGCTGACGGTAGGTCCACAAGGCCCGCAACGCTTCTTTGATCGCCCACGCGCGCCCGACTTTCAACTTCAGCGCTTGGAGCGTCGCGAACGCGGCCGCATGCCGCTCCGGCCGCCGCTCGTCGCTGAACAGCCACAGGTACTTGGTGCCGGTCAGCGGCGAACCCTCGCCGGCCCGCAGAAAAGCGCGATGCTCCTGTTTGCGGACCGTATCGACGGCCTTCGTCATCTCCCGCATGATATGGAACCGATCGAAGACGATCTTCTCGTCGCCGGCGGGCAGGCCGTCCCGCGTGGCGCCGATGTACGCCTCCCACATGTCCATCGCGACGGCGTGCAGTGCCCGCCGCTGGGCGTCCGTCAACTGGGCATCGTACGCCGCCAGACTCTCCGTCTTGCGATCTTCGGCCACAAACTCGACGGTCGCCCGCTGGAGGTCGCACACGATCGTGTGATAGCGATGGCCCTTGCGGAACGCCTTCTCGTCGACGCCGATGTAGCGGATCGGCCGCGCCTCTTTCCGCGCGTGGCCCCGCGCGACGGCGCGGCTCATCACGCCCCAGGCCTCGTCCCAGCTGACGCCCGCGATCTCACACGCACCTTTGACCGTACTGCACTGCAGGATCAGATCGATGATCAACCGTTCCAACAACCCCGTGAAGCGGCTCCGTGGCTCGGCCCACGGCACCCGCACTTGCTTCACGCCATGGGTCGGACACTGCACCCGCGGAATCTCGGCATGCAGGTGCGTCTGAAACTGACACGTGTCGAGATGGCGCCACGTGCGCTCTGCCGCATGATCGAAGGCGGGCACCGTCTCGCCGCAGTTGGGACAGGGCCAGCGCGTCGGCTCGTGCTCTAGCCACACGTCGACCCGCTCGTCCTCGGGTTTCAGCTCGACGCGCGCCACGTGCCAGGGGATAGGGATCCCCAAGATCGTCTCGAACAGCTTGGTATCCTGCATTCGCTCCTCCGCCGGAGCGGTCTATCAGCAGGACACCTCGAGTGCAATCCGCCGCCGAGCAAGCCCCCACCCACCAGGGGGCCCCCGCAGGCGGCCTGACGAGTCACCCGGGATCCTTGCGACCCACGGAGATCCCGGAAGGACCCAATTATTGAGCGGATTGCAAATCGTATGGCTAGCATTAGGGGTGATGACGCTTCTACTGTGGTTGAAAAGGCACTAGCGGTGGGAGTTGCTTCCATTACCGACCATACCGAACGCCTTAGTCGAAAAGTGGCTAAGAAATCGGTTCGGAAGCTGATAACTGAGCAAATTCCGAACGATGACATTCTTCTTGTCGGCGAAGCGGTAACTTTTCAGAATAACGCGAACGCTATTCTGGTGACACGAAAGAAAGAACTTGATGCTGCCATCGCGAACGGTGACTGGGAGACAGTCCTGACAAAATGTCCGGTGCGAGAATCGAGTGCGTTGGTTGATATTTCGACGGCCCTGGGCTTTCAAAGAAGGCAGGACTACGAGAAGGCGGTTCGTCAGCTCCTCGCAGATGACGATGATTCGCTCGCATTCGTTAGGGGATTATTTGGCAACCTGTTCGACCAATTAACAGGTTGAGGTACAAAAGATGAGGTTCGATCGATCAGTCAATAAACTGACCACCGTTGACGACCTGACCGAGGAAATCGTGCAGCGACCTGCCGCGTTAGGAATGCTTGAAGGGTCCCGCCGAGAAATGCGTTTAGCCGATCGGCGTGGTCGGGGGATATGTGCCGGCACTTGAGCCGAAGGTTGCCTGGTCTGTAGCGCCCCAGGGTTCTTGGACAGTGGTTTGACGGTATTCGCATCTACGCGGCCGCGTCCAGCGCTGCGTGGTCCATGAAACGGGTATGGACCTGTGGCATGGCGTGACGGCTGTAATGCCGCGCGCGTGCGATCAAGGTAACGATTCGCCGCGCCGTCTCGCGCCCCGACCCGCGCCACGAGGTCGAGCAGCGCCGCCCGCGGCGTCATCCCGCCGGGGCCTCCGCGTCGGCGGGGGCTTGTGGCTCGATCCCGGAGGCGTGCAGCATGGCGCGCAGCGTCAGGCCGAGGTCGTCGTAGGGCGTCGCGCACTACCACCACGAACGGAATCACCAGGGGCTCGACAATCGCCTGATCCTGCCGCTGTCGACGGCACCGCCACCCCGTGGTCGCGTCCCGTGCCGCCAGCGGCTCGGTGGGATGTTGCACTACGACTATCGGGCAGCAGCGTGATACATGACCGGCCGTCAACCCCACGATCTAGTTTTTGGACAGTACGGGCTCCTGAGATCACCGTGCCGTCAGCGCACAACGCGATCTACGTGTTTGCGCTCCCTGGGGCGTAAGCGCCCTACGGCGTCGCCTCTGCCAACCACTTCGCGCTGAGACCTTCTCTGTCGACCGGCTCGCCGCGTAGATACACATCGACGATCTGTCGAGTGTTGGTGATGTCGTCGAGGGGGTTCGCTTCGAGCACGACGAAGTCGGCACTCTTTTGGGCCTCCAGCGTTCCAACATCATCGAGCGCGACCAGCGCCGCCGAGTTCCCAGTCGCGGCCACCAGCACGTCGGCCGGTGCCATCCCGGCTCGCACCATGTCCTCCATCTCGGCGTGCGGGCTCCATCCGGCGCTCCCGTCGGTGCCGAACGCAATAGTGACCCCCTCTGCCGCCAAGCGAGCCAGATTTCGAGCCTGGATACCGAACGCCTCCTGCGCCTCCGGACGATCGACCGACCGCTCCTGCATCTCCTCGAGCTGGTCCGGTGCGATGGTGCCGCTCAGCCAGCTCAAGTCGGTGGCAACCCCGGGGTTGGGCAGGTTGGGGGCCAGCAACACCTGCGGGCGCTCGCGGAACAGCTCGACCACCTCGTCGTCGATGTCCATGTCGCGGATACCGTGCGCGAAACCGTCGAGGCCGGCGCGCAACAGTCCCTTGGCGTCCTCGAGCGAGTAGACGTGGGCGGTGACCCGAAGCCCTTGCTGGTGCGCCTCGTCAATGACGGCGCCGTAGAGTTCCGGGGGCAGCTTCTCGACCTGTCCGTTGCGTTCGTCGACCCAGATCTTGACCCAGTCGACGTTCTGCGTCGCGAGCTCCCGAACAGCCGCTCTGGCCTCCTCCTCGGTGGTGACCCAATAGGGCACCTCGGTGCGGCCCGGTTCCGGTCCCGTGATGCCGCGGCCGACCGTCCGGTAACGGGCCGCGTTCGGAAGTGTCTCGTCGCGCATTTCGAACGCGGTGTCGCTGGCGCCGCGTCCCAGGCTCAGCACGACGCCGACACCGTAGTAGGCCTTGCGTTGCAGGTCATCGATCAGCTCGTCACGGGCTTCCCTGAGATGCACGTGGGTGTCGATGATCGCCGGCATGACCGTGCGACCGGTGAGATCCACTCGCTCCGCGTTGGCCGGCACCTCAACCGTGTCGGCCTCACCGACCGCCGCTAGGCGACCCTCCTCGACCAGCAACGTGCCGTTCTCGATGATGTCGCCATTGCCAACGATGATGCGTCCGCCTTCATAGGCGATAGCGTCGGACGGCTCAGGTTCTGGCGGGGGTGTAGCGCAGGCGGTGGCCAGCGCCAGTGCCGAGAGTATCGGAGTCATAAACGTAAGAGAGGAACGCAGAGCTTCGGACAGGTGTCGCATGGGAACTCCTTTCCACCGGAGACGCGCTGGAGCGGAAACCCTGGCGTTCTCGCCGGGGTGCCGTAGGTGAATCATATGCTGACGTTGGTAGCCACGAGAGTCGGTCCACTTGCAAAATATATATCTGTTAGATATATGAGCCGAAGCCGCACGCAGTTTGCCATCCTCGCCCTGGCGCGGCGCCGAGAACACCCCCGTCGCATACGCATACAGCAGCACCTTCACCATCATCCGCGGTGCAGAGGGCGCGTTGCGCCGACCGTCCCCCGCATACGGCGCGTAGAACGCCGTCAAATCCACACCGTCCCCCAGGTCGCTGACGTGGTGCGCCAAGTGGCCCTCCGGCAACCACGCCCGCAGGTCCGCCGGCAACAGCAGCATCTGATCCGGTGCGTAGGGACGGAACGTCGTCGACATCAGGTCCTTTCCTCCTCGGCTCGCCTACAATTGTCGCATCGTTTCTGCGGCGCAGACTCCTAGAAGCGATTGACGTCATTGCCTATTTATAATACAGTGTATTTTAAATGGGCAGGCGAGACTCTGTCGGACAGTTTGAGCAGGTTGTTCTCACCGCCATCCTGGCACTTGGCGAGAACGCGTACGGTGTGACCATTCACGACAAGGTTCAGCAACTCACTCGCCCGAAGTCCGTGCAGCTGGGTCCGATCTACGTCACCCTCGATCGACTAGAAGACAAGGGATACGTCACGTCGTGGCTCTCCGATCCGACCCCGAAACGAGGCGGCCGGGCGAAACGGCTCTATCGACTCTCGGCTCAGGGAGAACGCGCTCTCCGCGATGCAACCGTCGCGGCAAAGCGCATTGTGGAAACCGTCGCCGAAGCCTGGGGGAATGCGCTGGGGAGGCTCGCATGTCAGTAACCCCCCCTCGAATCCTCGCGGCAATCGTCAGGGCTCTGCTCCCGCCCGCAACCCGAGAACATGTCCTCGGCGATCTGGCTGAGCAGTATGTGTCGGCGACGCGATACGTGTGGGACGTTTGTCGCATCCTGTCGTTCGTCGTCGCGAGCCAGATTCGTCGCAGTTGGGATGCGCGGGTCCTCGCGGTCCACGGGCTTTCGCTCTGGTACCTCTTGGTGATGGCATCGGCGCTGACCGACGTATCGGAGACGCAGTTCTATGCCGGGAGTGCGTGGTTCTCCCGGATAGCCACGGTCGTCTCCGTGGTCGCAGCGATGACGCTACTCGGTGCGTACACGGATCGGAGGCTGACGGTAGCCCCACTGATCGGTGCCTTGCGCTACAGCGTGTGCACGACGGCATCAGTTCTCTTCGCACAAGGACTGCTGGGTGCGCTGAGTTGGGACTTCGTACTCCCCACGCCGCAACTGGCGACAGCTGCCGGTCCCGGTGCGCTCGGTATCGGGATCTGGCGATTCGTGCTCCTGAAACAGCAAGGGCGTGCCCTTCGGACGGAGCCTGCTGCTTCCTTGTCACGGGAGACACTGCGTCAGCGCATGTCGGACTTTCAACGCCGGGTTCGATGTCGGAACACGCGGGAATACATCGTCGCGGCGGCGGTAATCGGGTACTTCGGTTACCGGATCTGGGTAGGCTCTGATCCAGGGTTGACCGCCGCCATGGTCTCGCTCATCGCAGCCACTGGCTACGCAATGTATCGACTCTACACTGGCGGTTCATCGCCGACGATGCCGAAAGACATCTCCCTTGAGAACGCTTGCCGTTGGTATCGCGCGGCGGCCCTGAGGCAGGCAGACCTGCTGAACACTGTGTGGTCCTGGTACTTGCTGCCGTTCGTGCCAGCGTTTCTCGTTGCAGTGACTTTCACCCCGTACGCCCGCTCGCCGCGGGCCGTCGAGAGCATCGCAGTGTGCTTTGCGACAGTCTGCCTCGCCAGTATTGAGCTGAACACGCGAGAGGCCCAGAGGTTATTCCAAGAGGTTCGAACACTTCCGCCCGCTGACAACTTGTAGCACAATCCTCTAGCACAATCCTCGCGACTCGGCCGCCGATGGCGGGATCGTGCCTGCGCCATAGTAGATTCCTATCGCTACGAGTCGATGCTGCTGCCAGCTAGTCCTCAGACGCTCGCACGCCGTTGAGCGTGGTCGCCACACCCAGATAGCGTCCGTGACCTCGGCCTGACGACCAGCCGCGACCCAGATGCCGGGCGCTTCTGGCGGATAGGTGTTGTGGTCCAGGTAGTAGAGGAGCAACTGCGGGTCGTTGCCGTGAGGCACGTGCGCTCTGGGTGCGTCGTTCATGATCGGGAGGTCGTTAACCATCGTCAGTTCGGCGGGGAGCATACGGAGCGGTCCACGGCGACGATGGAGAACTGATTCCTGCCGTTCATGCCGTCCGTGTTCTGTCCCCATGCTTTCCGTCGATCCGTCGGCCGTTTCAGAGCTCTTACTGGGCTTCCAGCGATGATGCTGCGTGTCGTGAGCTCTGCCGGGACATCCCGTGCGGGTCGGTAGCTGATTTTTCGCACGCGGGCCCACGAAGAGCTCCCGCTCAACGACGTTAGAGACTTCTTCCCGACAATCGAGAATGTGGGTGACAGCTTCATCCCACCACTTCCGCTCACCGATGAGTTCTGGAGCTCGTATGGTGAACCTGTGCGAGAAATTGGTCGGTACTGTGATTTTTTCGGGAAGTCGGTTGACTATCTGCAGAAATGGAACACGGAGCGTACACCTGATCAGCAGGATCAGACCGTCAGGAGGGCCTCCATGTTCTTGAAGGACCTGGCGCACAACGTCCCGCTCGATGACCTAGACGATACGCGGACGTCCGCGGGCCTCCTGGCATCCTACGCCTTGATGTTCTTGTGGGATCGAACCGCAGGACGCCGCTGCCTGCAGTGCGAGCACTGCAACCACTACTTCGTGTCGAACGCGAGACGGGCCTGATTCGGACACGAGCGCCTACTCACAGGTAGCCGGCGAGCTCAACCTGTCCGAGGGAGCCCTACGCGTCGCCGTCCACCGGCTACGTCAGCGGTGGGGCGAGTGCCTCAGGGCGATCGTGGCCGACACAGTCGATCACCCGGAGGCGGTCGAGCAGGAGGTGCGCCACCTACTCACGACGATGACCCGATAGTCGAGTGTCACTGCTCGAAATACGGGTGCTGTATCAACACGGGCGTTTGCTGCGGCCCGCTCATGCGCTTGATTTCGAGCTCTTCGAAGAGAACCGAGGGTGCAACAACTGCCGCCGGAATGCCCTGACTGCCGGGCCCAGCAAGACCGGGGGGCATGAAGCGGCTGACGTTGCCAAACAACCCGCCTCCGCTGGTCCCCATGCGATTGCCGACGTAATAATCACTACCGCTTGCAACGATGTCCCGCAGGCTCCGGACTGACACGGCAGAGAAACCAAGACCACGAACCAGCTCCTCCCTACCATCCTCGACATAGACCCTATACGCGAGGATGGGGCTCGTGAGCGTGGACTGGGACTGTCCCTGTGGCATCATCAGGAAGATGTTCGACAGGCTCGAAGGGTCGGTCCCTGTGATTCCGGGGTCGTCCAGTACGCTGACCAGAAGGCCGTACTCGAGCCCTTCGTCCTCAGCCATGGCGATCAACTCGTCCTTCAGCTCCTCTGGGCTCAGTTCCTCGTCGGCTCGGACGAAAAGATTGCCGGGCTGGGCTGTCGTCGGGCCAAATCCGCCGGCACGTCCGTGGCCGTTGGATTGGGGGATATCCTCGCGCGGCCGACGAGACATCAAGAACGTCCGCAAGACACCGTCTTCGATCAGGGTCACCGTCTGAGCCAGCACACCCTGGTCATCCACGGCGTAGCTACCCATCAGCGACTCGTCGGCGAAGGCCTCCTGGGTCGGGTCATCAACGACATTGAACGATGGTGGCAGCACCCGACGATTGAGCCGATTGGCGAGCTCGCTCGACGGCATCATCGCCGCCATGGCCTGGTTTTCGAGGAGTGGCGGTCGGTGACCAGACAGGTGGGGCGCGAGCACCTGCGCGAACAACTCGGCGGAGGCCTGCCCGCTGACCAGGACCGGACCGATGTAATCGTCGAGCACGGGAGCCGCAGCGAGGGTCGTCAGCTCTTCTGCCATCCTCCGAACCGCAACCTCCATCTCCGCTTCGGGGGGCAAGTCTTCGATGGCGCGCGCGTAGAACGGCACGAAATGCTTTAGCCGCATTCCGTCGGACGCTTGGGTGGCCGCCCGGGCGTAGAGCACCACAAGCGAAGCCGGCTGGCGGACCATGCTGCCATCGCTGTTGACCAGGTACTTAGTGCTGCTCTCGACCCGCAACGTCACGCTCGACTCGTCAATCACCGGATGTTCCCGAAAGACGCTGGACAACGTTCGCACGGTCTCTTGCCATGTGCTCTCGTCGAACGCGCCCTCGGTGGATGGCTCGACTAACACGGTCGGTGCCTCAGCCGAAAAGTCCGGTACTTGCTCCTCTTGGACCCGGTTCTGGGCGAAGGCCCGCTTTTGCGCAAGCTGCTCCAAAGCCGCCTTGTAGGCGGCATCGGTCGCGAGCCAGAGATCGTGGCGGAGCGCAAGGTAATCGTCCTCTTGAACGAGGTTTCGGGGGAACATGCTCATCGACATGAACGATCGCATGCCGAGGAACTCGCTGTTGTCGAGCTCGTGGCTCCCGACACGAACGTCGACGCGCACTGATCGCATGCGCGATTGATCTCTGCGCACACCAGCACCGAAGGTCGCTTCGAGAACGGTCGACAGCGTGTCCACGACGGCGTACTCGACGAAGTACGGCTTCTCGAGCTCCTCCAGCTGAAGCGTGTCGAGAGATCGCGCAAGCTCATGCTCCATCGCGCGCAGCAGGACGTCGGATTGCCAATCAGAACCCGGCTGCTCTCCAGCTGCAGGGCCGGCACAGAGGACCACGCACAGGAACCAGGTGCCGAAACGAGCCAAGTGCCTATCCGAAAAAGTCATCGCCCGCCCTCCTGTTCCGGCCGAGGTAGCAGGGGTGGTCTGTTTGCGGATGTCGCCTTCTTCTGTATTTCGATCTGCGCCGTGAGAATGGAAGGGGCGACGGCCGAGACCGGTACCATTCCCGATTCGGCACCGCAGAAGCCGTTGAACACCTCTCGCTCGGTACCGGTGGCGATGATCTCGCTGAACGACACCAAGGGAGTGCCGATCAGATCCGCGCCACGGACCAGCTCATCCGGCCGGCCGTCGGCGTACACGCGGTAGACCATGATCGGCGTGACCTGGAACACCTGCGGCATCCCTCGCCTGGTGAAGGTAAAGCCGCCGGCGATGTCGTTGAACAGCAACCCGAACTCTTTTCCCTGTCGTTCGACCTCCTCGACCAGCAGCTCGCGCAGTGCCGCATCCGAAACGGTTTGCGAGGATTCGACGATCAGGTTGCTCTGCCGCCCAACCGCGGTACGTCCGGGCTGCCGTCTCCCATGTCCGTTCGATCGATCGAAGCCCTCCACCGGCGATCGCGACATGAGGAAGTTCCGCAGCACGCCGTTCTCCACCACCGACACGCGACGTGCTCTCACGCCCTCGTCGTCGATCCCGTAGTGACCGACCAGGTCGACATCACCGGCGCGCTTCTGGGTCGGATCGCTGTAGACCGACACGAACTCCGGCAGCACTCGCTCGTTGATCTTCTTGGTAAACGTCTGGCCCTCGCGATCGCTCTTCTGCCTGTGTCCCTCGATCCGGTGACCGAAGATCTCGTGGAAGAAGACGCCCGTGGCACGGCCCGAGAGGATCGCCGGACCGGCGTACGGCTCGATCGCGGGCGCGTCACGAAGGGCGAGCAGGTCGGTCGCCATCCGGTCGATGGCTCGCCGGATCGTGTCATCGTCGGCCAGGCGCTCGGGCGAATGGGCATCAAACGACTCGAATCGGTACAGCTGCATGCCGTCATCCGCGTTGGTCGCCGCATAGAGGAGCACGCGTACCTGAACGGTCCCGTGCCGAACCTGGGTGCCCTCGCTGTTGACCAGATACCTGTTCGTCGCGACAGCCGTCAGCGTGGCGTTCGATTCGTGGATGTCCCCATGCGAATCAAGCAGGGCTGAGTACTCCTTGAGCCTTTCTTCCCACGGCCCGAGATCGATCGCGACGGAGGCGAGCGGACCGACGGACACCTCCGGTGACTCTTTGGAGAAGTCTGCGGAGGCGTCCTCCTCATCGACGGTCACCACGCGGTTGGTCTTGACCGTGACCAGTTGATCCGCAGCCGCTTTGTATTCCCGGTCGGTCTGCAGCCAGAGAATGCTTTTGATGGCGTCGATGTCATCTGCCAGTGGGATGGCCACAGGCATGCCGAAATCGGGCAGCTGCGGGACGGCCGTCCCTCGAACCTGGTGGGTGTTGTCCAGTTGATAGTCGCCGACTCGCACGTCGACATCCAGGAGCCGTGAGCGCCTGGAGGTACTTGAACGTAACGCGCCATAGGACGAGGAGAGGGTCGTCTCTTCGGTCTCGGTAACCGCATAGGCCATGAAGTAGGGTGGCGGGTCGGCCTTTTCGCCCAGCTCGCTCATCGAGCGCTGCAGCTCTTCCACCATGGCTTGGAGCAGCGGGCTGGTCTCGGCTTCCTGTGCCCGGCTACCTGTTGCAGCCAGCCAGCAGTATCCGACTGTTACAACCAGAACAACGGCAAGGACTTTCCGCAGTACGTTCATACCCACATCCTCCGTTCGAGAGCGCTTCCAGACTACTACAATCAGAACCGCTAGGAGTCTGCGCCGCAGAAACGGTGCGACAATTGTAGGCGAGCCGAGGAGGAAAGGACCTGATGTCGACGACGTTCCGTCCCTACGCACCGGATCAGATGCTGCTGTTGCCGGCGGACCTGCGGGCGTGGTTGCCGGAGGGCCACTTGGCGCACCACGTCAGCGACCTGGGGGACGGTGTGGATTTGACGGCGTTCTACGCGCCGTATGCGGGGGACGGTCGGCGCAACGCGCCCTCTGCACCGCGGATGATGGTGAAGGTGCTGCTGTATGCGTATGCGACGGGGGTGTTCTCGGCGCGAGGGATCGCGCGGAAGCTGGAAGAGGACGGGGCGTTCCGGGTTCTGGGGGCGGGCAACTTCCCGCAACATCGGACGCTGTGCGAGTTCCGGCGGCGGCACTTGTCGGACTTCAAGGAGCTGTTTGTAGCGGTGGGTCGGCTGGCGCGGGCATGGGGTCTGGCGCGCGTCGGGAAGCTGTCGATTGACGGCACGAAGGTGCGGGCGAACGCGAGCAAACGGAAGGCGATGAGCTACGGGCGGATGGCCAAGGAGGAGCGGCGGCTGCGGGGGGAGATTGAGGCGCGGCTGGCGGCGGCTGGCGCGGGCGGCGGGGTCGACCGCGTGGGACCGCCGACGGGCTGGCACCGCCTGCGCCTGCTGCGCCGCGAGCCCGGGCGCTCGCCACGCATCGCGATGAGCACGCGCTCCTTCCCTTACCCGTGCTCGCGCTGCTGATCGGCGTGCACGTCAAGACGCTGCGGGCGGCGGCCCGTGACGGGCGGCTGCCGGTGACCTATGACACCCGGACGACCTTCCGCCGGCTTCGGGCCCGCGCGACTCCCGCCGCGGCCAGGGCGTTTCGGCGGTCGTACTATGGGCGACCGGTGAAGCCGGTGGACCGTCGTGCGCCATTGACCTGGGCCAGCGTGCCCGACGACTACGACGAGCAGATTCGCGCGCTACGTTGCGCACGCGGGTTGAGTCAGGCGCAATTGGCCACGCTAGTGGGCGCGGCACGGAAAGCCGTCGTCTACCAATGGGAGGCACGAAAACGCACGCCGTCGCCCGTGTTCTGGCAACGACTCTCTGCGCTCCACCGGCGTCTGCCGGAGCGACCGTAAGCGGGCTCTGACATGGGCGATCGTGCCAGAGAACTACGACGAGCAAGCGGCGCACGCGGGTGGTCAGGATCGTTCCCACCGCCGCGAGCTGCCTCCGGTGGGTCCGAGCCCTCTGTGCCGAAACCCACGAGGGCTGGATCGAGGATCATCGCTCCTTGAACTATGGAGTTCCTGAAAGAACAGAAGAAAGAACTGCGGACCGGAATCAAGCCCATTCCTAGTTGAAACTCTTCGCGGCTCCTGATTGCTTACGCGGCTTTCTTCTTCGACGTCGTCGTGTCGATCTTTAGTTCTCGCTTCAATGCGTCACGAAGCCTGGGCAGGTGCCGGTAGCCCATCACCTTGCGTCCCGCCACCGCGACCCCCGCTGTAAGGCCACCCGGCAGGAGATCGCCGCCTCCCTCACGGGCCACTACCGCGCTGAGCAGCTGTTCGTGCTCCGCCAAGCGGTCGAGTGCTACGACTTCTACCAGGCCCAGATCGGCCACTGCGCCGACGAGATCCAGACCCAGATCGGCGCCCTCGAGGCGACCCGCTCGGCCCCCGCCGAACCCCTGGGCCAGCCCGGACACACGCGGCGTCGGAGCGCCAACGAGCCCGGCTTCGAGATCCGCGATCCGTTGTATACGGTGTGTGAGGGCGTCGACTTGACGGCGCTCCCCGGCCTGGGGCCGTATGGCGCACTCAAGCTCGTGTCCGAGATCGGCCTCGACATGCGTCGCTGGGCGACCGAGAAGCACTTCGTCTCGTGGCTCGCGGTCGCGCCGCGGAACCAGATCTCCGGGGGCAAGCTCCTCGGCTCGCGGACGCCACCCTCGGCCAATCGGGCGGCGAAGATCCTCCGCATGGCGGCCATGAGTCTCGGGCGGAGCGATCATGCGCTGGGCGCCTTCTACCGTCGCTTGGCCGCGCGTACTGGCAAAGCCAAGGCGATCACGGCCACGGCCCGCAAGCGTGCGATCCTCGTCTACCGTATGCTCCGCGATCGCATCCCCTATCGAGAGTCCTCTGCGGCTGACTACGACCAGCACCACCGATCGCGTGTCCTGCGCGGCCTCCGCAAGCGTGCCGCATCGCTGGGCTGCGAGCTCGTCGACACCCAGACGGGACTTGTCATGTAGCTAATGTTTTCTCAGGAGACTCGACCAGCACCGACCTAGCCTCGGCCGCTTTTTCGCACCATACGGGATAGCTCGACCGCGGCCCAATTGGGCGTCTACCACCCTGCGGACACGCTCGAGCTGATGCGCCGGCCGGCCTGACACAAGTCTTTTCGATTGAAAGTGCCCAGACGCTTCTTGCCATCGTGGCTCGGATAGACAAAGAGGGCGCGTCGCTTCAGCATTCTTATCTTCTATCCTTTGTCCAGGTCGAGCGAAGTGTCTCGCAGTTAGCCACATCTTATCCGAGCCGGGATTGCCATTTTGCCTGCCCCGGATGGCCGATAGTACACGCGCCATTGTCAAGTTGATGAGCGGCTGACAGAGTAGGGCGATAAAGCCCGCTGCTCTCAGCTAATATCTCGACGAGTTGCTTGTGAAGATCCAGGGCCGACGTCGGTATCTCTGGCGGGCGATTGAGCAGGACGGTGATCTGCTCGACATCCTCGTCCAATCCCGGCGTGATCGCCAACTGACCACCCGTTTCTTTCGGACACTGTTGAAAGATCAAGGCCGCGCCCCGCGCCGGCTAGTCGCGGACAAGCTGCGCAGCTAGGACGATGCGGCGCAACGGATGGCGCATCCCGTTGCGCGACCTGATCGCGACCCCCGATAGGGCCGTGGTACGGGTCGGCGCGGGGCTCCTCGCCTCACTGGTTGTGACCCACATCCTGCTCCACTGAGCGCGCGGGCGACGCGTCCGCGGCGCCACCCCGTCCCAGCCGCGGCCCGTGGCGTCGTTGACAGATCACCAGAGGCGTGCCAGAGTGTCGATGCTCCCTGTCGTTGACCGCCTCGCATCGACCTCCCCGTCAGGTCCGGCGTTCCGCAGACAACTTATGGCCACCTCATCCACGCCGGGATGGACTGTCGAGATCGCCCCTGGGACGGACGACCGGGGGGGGCGCGACCGTACGGCGCGATTGAGCGACCACTTCGCGAAGGTGTCAGCACGGTATCGGACGCTGCGCGAGCTGGATCTCGATGCCGTACGTCTCATCAGCGAGCGGGTGGCGCGCACGGCGGACTCGGGGAGACCCGTGCGGCTCCTGGACGTTGCTACGGGCTCGGGACGGTACCTGGACGCGGTCAGTCATTGCCTCGTCTCCGTACTCGCCATGGAGGTGGTGCCCATCGGCTTGGATCTGAGTCCCGCGATGCTCGCGCAAGCGCGCATCCGGAACGGACACGCGGGTCTGCGCGCGCGGCATCTGGTCGGAGCCGTCGAAACGCTACCGTTCCGGACCGCCAGCTGTGACGTGATGACCTGCTTCAACGCCGTGCATCACCTCGACCTCGCGCGGTTTGTGGCCGAGGCGTCTCGGGTGCTCACCTCATCCGGCCAGCTTCTCGTCTACACGCGCACGCCAGCGCAGAACCGGCGCACGATCTGGGGTCGCCACTTTCCGGAGTTCGCCGCGCGGGAAACAAGACTCCATGGGGTCGAGGATCTGCGAGCGGCCCTCCTGGACACCGGGGCCTTCGCGTCGGTTCGCGCGCAGACGGTTCCGTGGACGGTCACCACTTCGTTGGCTCGACTGGTCGAACAAGCCACGCACTATCATTATTCGACCTTCAGACTGTATGCAGATGACGCCCTCCGGGCGGCGATCGACACCTTCCGCCAGCGCGTGGGTGAGGCGTTCCGGGACGTGACGCGCATCACGCATGACAATGACCACGTGCTAGTGATGGCGCAGTGTGGCCAGCTGCATCCCAGGTGAACGGCTACCGCCGAATTTGTGGCAGGCTATCCAGGCGCCGCGTCAGTTCGGCCCGTGCGTCTTCCAGGGTGTCGAACCAGCGATCGGTGAAGCTCTTCGGTGGCAGCGCGTCGTCGCGTGTCCAGTCGTCCGGAAGCTCGACCACACACCATTTGTCACTCGCCTCCCCTCGGTAAAGCGCGTACCCAGCTGCCATCAGTCTGCTCCCCAGGACGTTTCGTGGCGGTCCACCGTCGTCTCGTCCGTTCCGCGACGCCACCCGCTGGGCGTCGCCCGTCACGGGTGACCACTTACTGTGGCCGTTCCGCCGGCGACGAGGCGGTTCGCACCTCGGCCATGACCACGGTCTCACCATTACGAAGACTCAGCTCCAACACGCTCACGAACTGGCCTTCGAGTGACTTCTTAATGGCCGACGGGATGTCTTGGGACCCGTGATAGTCGTAGGACACCCCGTCCAATGGGATGAGCGCCTCGCACGCCGTCCCCGTGATCGACAGCGCCGAGTCTGACAGCTCGGTCACCCGGCCCGTCAACCGAAACCCCGACCCTTCACTGGCCCACGTGCAACGAAGCTCGGAGCCTTCGTCTTGCCAATGTCGGATGAGGTTGCGGGCGTCTTTGCCCATGGCCTTCATGCTGCCTGACCCTCCTCACGTGCCGTGGCCATGACGAGGTCGCGGACCGTCCTACGACCTACCGCATTACCTATGCCGTACCGACCCCGGTGGTCAGCCGCTCTGATCCGCCGAGTGTCTCTGCGCCCGGGTGGCGCGCACGCACGACCGACCACTCCCCGTGAGTGGCGGCGCAGCATGCGCCTCAGTCGATGGCCGCAACAGTGCTAGCATACGCTGACACGATGTCTGCACGAGCACACTGGGCCAACCCCGTGGGGACCGGCGAGCAAGACGAGGCGATCCGCCAGCTCATCGCCAGCGGAAAGGAGAAAGGGTACCTCCTCCGCGAGGAAATCGACGCCGTGCTCCCGGTGGACGGCACCGCGTCATCAGTGTTGGACGACGTGCGCAGCCGATGTGGGGAGGCCGGCATCGACGTCGACGCGGAGTCGCTCGAGCGAGAGACGATCGACTCCGCTCGCATGCGGACGAGATCGACCTGACACCGAGCCGGGCCGACACGTCCGGCGACGTCGTGCGGCTGTATCTTACTGACATGAGCCGGGTTCCACTCTTGACACGCCACGAAGAAGTCGCGCTGGCAAAGCAGATCGAACGTGGCCACCGGACGGTCATGGTGGCGATCTCGCACACACCCAGCCTTGTCCAGCAGGTCTTACGACTGGCCGACACGTTGAGGGAGGACGACCGCGTCATTCGACGCCTCGTCACGCATCGATTTGGGGAGGTGACCGCCACACGGCTCAAGAAACGCGCCCGCCGCGTACGCGCGCAGATCGAGGCGGTCGGGGACGCCTGGGCCGAGGCTGAGGTGCGTCACGTGGCCTGGCAGCGGGTACCCAGACGATATCGGCACATCGCCCAGCGGGCGCATTGGCAGCTGCGGCGCGCGCGCGGACGGGTGGCTCAGCGGCTGCGCCGCATCGCGTTCAGTGACGCCGCCCGGCGCGACCTCGTCGAGCAGTTCCGGGCCTCGGCAGCCAGGGTCGAGGCGGCGCAGCGAGAGGTCGACGTAATCGAGCGACGCCTGCGCCAAGCACCCACGGGGACACGGCTGACGGGCACGCCACGCCGGCACGCACGTCGGGACCTGACCAAGGCCAGAGCCGCGCTGGCCACGCTGACGGAGCCGCTGCAGCAGACACCCGCGGCGAACGTGGACTCGACCGGGTTCGTGGTACGGATGTGCATCCAGTGTTCGGCCGGAAAGGCGTAGAAGGTCAGGAGAACATCCCGGTCCTTCACCAGGCAGGTCGTCGCGGCTGGGAACTTTGCGGCAAACGTCGCCACAAAGAGGGCGAAGGCGTGGTCGGCCGCCGCCTGCGTCTCGGCCATCCAGCTGTCGTGAAGCATGGCTGTCGCCTTGGGTTGCACACCCTTGGGGAGCTTGTTGAGCACGTTCGCCGTCTTGTGGACCCAACACCGCTGCTCACGGGTGTTCGGAAACACTTTCCGCACGGCGCCCCAGAAGCCGAGGCCCCCGTCGCCGATGGCGAGCTCGGGATCGATCGTGAGTCCGCGGGCACGGACATCGAGCAGCAACTCGCGCCATGACTGTTCGCTCTCCCGGTAGCCATCGGTGATCGCGATGAGCTCCTTCGTCCCGTCTCGGGTGGCGCCCATCAGCACCAGAATGCATTGCCGTTTGTTGTCCGTGTCCTCGAGCCGGACGTTGAAGTACACGCCGTCGGCCCAGACGTAGGCGTAGCGCGTGTACGCCAACGACCGCTTCGACCAGTCCTGGTACTCGTGCGCCCACACTGCCTTCAGCCGCGTGATGGTCGTCGCCGATAACCCGCGCGCCTCGGGCCCCAACAACGCCTGGAGCGCCTCGCCGAAGCCGCCGGTGCTGATGCCCTTGAGATAAAGCCAGGGATACAGGGCCTCCAAGCTGGGGGTCTTCCGCAGATAGGGCGGCAGGACCGCCGACCGGAACGTCTCGCGCTCGTCGGCGGGCCGGCGGTCCCGGACCCGCGGTTGCTGCACCTGGACGTCCCCGACTGGGGTCTGTATCGTCCGCTCGGGCAAGCGGCCGTTGCGGACCACACCCCGTTGCCCGGCGGCGTCCACGGTGGTCGCCCGAGCATCCAGATACTCGTCAACCTCCGCCTCGATCGCCGTGGCCAGCATTCGCTGCGCCCCGGTGCGCAGCACATCGGTCAACACGTCGCGGGCCGATGCCTGTGGGAACTCGACCAACTTTTCGCTAGGCTTCGTCATGGTGGCGTACCTCCTTGCCCCTTGGGGTGAACTGGGTGCCTCAGCAACACCCAGGGTACGCCGCCTGTTCACAGCCTCATACCCAACTTTCGGTTATACCTCTGCCGAACCTGCAGTCCGTTCTGAGAGAAGAGATCCAGAGATTCGCCCGAAGGGAAGTTCGCTCAGCGCTTGCAAGCACAAAGAAGGCAGTTGCTCAACACCGGCGGGAGATTGCAGACCTGAGACGAAGGAGCAAGGTTCTGGAGCAGACGGTGATCTACCTACAGTCTCGCGAGACGAAGCGACTAAAGGCGGGGGCTACGAAAGCAGAGGTTCCACCGGGGACGAGATTCTCGGTAGCGTCACTGAAGGCTCAACGGAGGAAATCGGGGTTGTCCCAGAAGGACTACGGGAGGCTCGTCGGCGTCAGTACGCTGACGATCTACAACTGGGAGAGCGGGAGGACCAAACCCGATAAGAAGTACTTGGGGGCATTGGTATCCCTAAGAGGGCTTGGCAAGCGGGAGGCGCGGAAGCAGCTTGAGCTCTTGCAGGGATAGACAGACGGAGAAGGGGGAAAGGCTCTAAATCGAATCGCCTCACGGGAGGCAGTGTCAACGCCGGGGGACCTCCCTCGAAATCCCTGTGCCTACCGAAAACCTCGTCCCCCCATTATGTACATTGGGCATTATTGAGGATCTCGCGTCGGCCTGCTAGCATCACGGGCCATGCGGACCGTCTGTCTCGTACTGTTCACCGCGTTGGGCTCAGGCCTGCAGAGCCTCCTACACGTCATGGTCTCGCGAGCAAAACACGGCCTGGTGATCACGAGATGCCGGCAACAGAAGACCCGGTACGGCCTTCGGCATTCCGAACCCTCACCCTGGTGGGCACCACTTCTGGAAACAGCGACGGAAGATTGGTCGCCTGCCTTTTTGAAATTGCGGACTCGGAGCGACACCCTACGCTTCGTGTAGAGCGGGTTGGCCCAACGGAGTCCCGCGGCTCGGACGGTTCCCACATACTTGCCGAAGAGCTGAAGCAGACGACCCTCGTTTGGGTTCACGACGAAGAATCCGGCGAACAGAAGAACGTCTATCACGAGGATCACAACCGCGAACACGATCGCACCCACCTGTTGGGACCGAATGCCGGATACGAACACGAACACAGCGGCGATCAACACAGCGACCAGAACGCCCAACATTGACCAGCCCCCCTGGACGGCAAGACGGCACCTCACAGCGCGACAGAAGGTGGCTGGCCCAGGCCGAGGCGATCGAGCAGTTCATGCGGGACGCCGAGGTCGTCGACATCGAGGATCTCGAGGTGGGTGTCACGAAGCCCAAGCGCTGCCAGCTCGAACCAGGAGGACCGGTTCGGCGCATCACGTTCAAGTCGATCCGGCCCGGCATGCACAATGGCTTCTATGACGCGTTTACGTCGGAGATCGCCGCCAAGTCACAGTTCCTTGCGAACATGAGCCACGAAATCCGCACACCGATGAACGGGGTACTGGGCATGTCGGAACTACTGGCCGACACCACCCTGACCGCGGAACAACAACACTTCACCGACGCGATTCGCACCTCGGCTGTGGCGTTGCTCGACGTGATCAACGACATCCTCGATGCCTCGAAGATCGAGGCGGGCAAGCTGGAGCTCGAGGCGACCGAGTTCAAGCCTCGCGATGTCGTCGACAGTGTCGCGGCGCTCCTGGCCGGACGAGCCCAGCGGAACGGCGTGGAATTCATCTGCAGCGTCGACACCGAGGTGCCAGGCACGGCCGTGGGGGTTCTGTTGCAACTTCGGGCCGGCGACTTCAGGATGGACGGTCTTTGACAACGACTGGACCGGATCCCCCATCATGCCCAGCGACAATCCGTTCAAATGGCGTCAGTTCGAACCAGGACTCATCCTCCTGTGTGTGCGGTGGTACTTGCGGTATGCCGTGAGTTACCGCGACCTCGAGGAAATGATGCGCGAGCGGGGCCTGTGTGTCGACCATACGACGATCTATCGATGGGTGCAGCGCTATGCGCCGGAGATCGACAAGCGGTGCCGGCCATTTCTGAGACGCACCACGGATTCGTATCGAATCGACGAGACGTACGTGCGTGTCGGCGGGGCCTGGCACTATCGTTACCGGGGCGTTGATTCCAACGGTGACACGCTGGATGTCTTGCTCCGGGCCACGCGCGCCAGGAATGCGGCCATCGCGTTCTTCCGCAAGACGGTCGGTGCGTCTCATACGACGCCCCCTCGCGTCGTGAACGTGGACAAGAACCCCGCCTCCCCGATCGCGTTCGAGGCCATCAAACACGAGGGATTTTTCCGACCGCGTTCGTCTCTCCGCCAATGCAAGTATCTGAACAACGTCATCGAACAGGACCATCGATTCATCAAACGCCGCACCCGGCCGATGCTGGGGTTCAAGCGGTTCACCACGGCGTGGCGGACCGTCCGCGGTATCGAGATAATGCAGGCGCTCCTCAAGGGGCAGGCGCGGTGGATGGCGAAGGGCGACGTGGTCGGTCAGACGCGCCTGATCCACAAGGTGTTCGGATTGGCCGTGTAGCGAGGGCCACCCAACGGACTCTCGCGCGTGATCCCAAACCGGCCACTGGCCCGCCCGGACCGCCAGATGAAACATGCGGCTGAGCGCCGAGGTTTCTCGGTTGATGGTCGCCGCCGCGGCCCCCGCGAGCCGCCGCTGCTTCTGGTACGCGCGGTCGCTTCCGTGTGAATAGCCGCCGCCGCCCAGCACCCGAAGGCCGACCGCAAGTGCGGCACCCGGCCCCGCGCCGTATTCAGGGTCCGCAGGCGACACACCACGTCGTCGTCGAGGTACCACGCAGCGAGGTGGTCAAACGTCAACGTCTGGGTTGGGCCCGGACGCTCCCGGAGCCGCTGCGCCAGGCCGTACCGCCGGAACTGGCCGGCTACGAGATCGAGACGTCTTCGGCGGCCGATTTCGACTTGTTGTTGGAGGACGCATGAGTGAGGCTGCGTTGAGAGCAGTTCTGCAAGAGTGCTGTCGAGAGCTGAAGACTCCCTCGATCTTCCGCGAGTATCCTGAGCTCACTCGTCAGGCTCGTGACGCCGGGTGGCCCTACGAAGAGTTCCTCAGAGAACTCCTCGACATCGAGGTCCGCTCGCGACGGGAGCACACGGCGGCAAGGCGCCTTCGTGAAGCCCGTTTCCCAGACGTCAAGACTCTCGATCAGCTCGACTGGGCCGCGCTGCAGGGTGTCTCACGGCCCAAGGTGCTCGAGTTGGCATCGTGCGGATACCTCGAGCCCGGCGAGGATGTCGTCATCGCCGGACCGATCGGCACCGGTAAGACGCCCCTCGCGATCGCCCTCGGCGTGGAAGCCATCCAGAGACGACATCGAGTGCTGTTCACACGCGCCGCTGACCTCGTGCGCGATCTGCGGGAAGCTCGTGACGAAAGGACGCTGCGTCTGATGCAGCAGCGGCTGCAACGTGTCGAGCTGCTGGTGATTGACGCACTCGGCTTCGTCCCGTCGGGAGTCAAGCCCATTCTTAGTTGAAACTCTCTACGGCTCCTGATTGACTCCGCGGCTTTCTTCTTCGACGTCGTCGTGTCGATCTTCAGTTCTCGCTTCAACGCGGCACGGAGCGTGGGCAGGTGCCGGTACCCCATCACCTTGCGCAGGCGCGGTTCGATGTCCAAGAGCGCGGTCGCCAGCCAGCGGTGACGTTGACGCGAGTTTTGCCAGTGATCGACCTTCGCGCAGCGTTCCTCGACGAGCGCATTGACGGACTCCAGACAGTTCGTCGTCTTCAGCGAGCGGCCCAGAACGCCGTAGAGCCCGAGTCGATGCAGCGTCAAGGTCTCGTCGAAGCCTTCCGCCAAGCTGCGGGCCGCCGATTGGTTCCGGTCCTCCAGCTCGCGATGGAGCGTCTCAAGGGCCGCGCGGGCTTCGTCGTATTCCGGACGGTTGTAGGCGCGTTGGAGGCGCTGGCGCCACGACGCCTGCTCGGTCTTGGCCAGGTAACTCACCACGTTCTCGCGCTTATGCCACTGGCACCGGTGGACCAGCGCCCGGTCCCGGAAGGCTTTGCGGACGGCTGATCGCAGCCCCTTGCCGCCGTCGAGGATCACCAGCACGCCCTGGGAGACGTCAAGACCCCGCTCGACCAACGACCGCAAGAACGGGGTCAACACTTTCTCGTTCTCGGTATCCGTCTCGACGAAGCCCAGAAAGCGTTTTTCCCCCGCCATCGTGATGCCCAGCGCGATGACCATCGTTGCCTCGGCAAAGGTCTTGCCGTCCAGGACCACGGCCACCACGTCCTCGCCGGAGAGGTCCCGCTCCTGGAGCTCCCGCAGTTTCGCCGCGCTAGCCTGAATAAAGCCCCGGGACACGGTCGACCCCGACAGCCCGATGGCTCCGGGAATCGCCGCCGCGGCGGCTTCGTAGTTGCGGCACGAGATTCCGTACAGCACGCGCTTCAGCAGCAGGTCGTTCACCGCGCGCTCCCCATGCAACGCCTCGTAGGACCGCAGCGGCATCTCGCTCCCCGCGACATGGCGAATCCGTGGCACGCGAATTGGCACGCGCTGGCCGGCCAACCCGACCGTCCCGGGGTTGCTGCCATGACGACGCCCGCCGACCGATGCGTCCTTGCGGGCATAGCGCCCGCCCGCCAGCGCCGTCACCTCCGCGTCGAGCAACTCCTCGACATGCAGCAACCCCAGCGGCACCAAGGACCGGATCAACTCCACCTTGGTGTCGACGTCCAGTTCGGCGTACTCCTTCCGGTCGATGACGTCGACCGGGCCCAACGTGCGAACCTTCTTGCGCTTCCTGACGGGTCGTAGGACACTGCTCATCTCGGCTCCTTTCTCTCGTGGCGTGATGTTCGTCTTAGGCAACGTCATCAAACCACAGGGTTTGGAGCCGCTTCAATTCCCAACTAAGTTTCGCGCACCTTCCGCGTCGGCGGTGCACTCCTCGTCAACGTCTTCGCCGACCGTTACGAAAGGCGATCGACGCTGATCACGACGAGCTTGGCGTTCAGCGAGTGGGTGAAGGTCTTCGGCGACGAGAAGATGACGCTCGCCTTGCTCGACAGGCTTGGCCAGCGCGCCCACATCCTGACAACGAAGGGCCGCTCATACCGGACTCGCAAGCAGCTGACCCAGGCGCCCAAGCGGGCCTGACGTAGCGTCCCGCCGCCGGATCCAGCCGAAAGACCCCGGCGTTGGACGCCAAATCTCGGTTCGAGAGCGCGATCTCGTGGGCACTGAGTGGATCAGTTCTTACGCGTTGGAGCGGATCAACTCTTCAGCGGTGTTGACACACGCGATCAAGTCCTGGCATATGTCATCCCATCAAAGTCCTCCAGCACATCGGTTATCAATTAGTGCTGAACCAAGAAGCTAACAACCTGCTCCCGTTCGAGGCCGGCCTCTCGAAGCAGGTCGCCAGAGCTGGATTCGTCGCCAATGAGGGCCAGCAGGATATGCCCAACGTCAATATCCTGAGCATTGAGAGCATCCGCCTCCGCGGCAGCCTGAAGAAGAACCCGCGTCAAGCTTGCGCCACCCCGAACGGAACCAGTCCTCAGCGGCTCCTGGAGTGACGCACCCATACTAACAAGGCGCCCTTTGAGTCGGGCAACCGTCCAGTCAAGTGAGGCGTGGCGCCCAATAAGATCAGGTGCCACCTCCAAGATGCCACTCAGCATGTGTTCACTCCTGATTTCGGTGTCGGTGCCGCTGTCAAGCGCGAGAGAATGGCGCGCGAAAAATATAACAGCCCTAACGTCTTGAGTGAGCCGCAAAAAGACCGGCGATAACACCTCCTTGGCGTCCTGGACGTTCAATACCTGTCCTCCTTGCCGAAGTGTCGTGGACGCTCCTCCAGACACTGAACCGATGACAACAGCAGCACTCGGGTGGGCGTTCGACCAGGAACTGTCTCGCACCTCTGCGACCCGGACGCCGGCTGAGGCGTATACTGACGACGGAGCTGACAGAAGCCCGGGGCTATGCCCCGTTTCCCGTCAGCCCAAGATCGCTTGAATCATGACCCCGGATTCCCCCTGAGCTGTGACGAAAACCTGTCCGAAGGATGGGGTCCACCTCTCACCACCGTGATGGCGAAGCGGATGACCTCAGACGAACTCCGCGCCAAGCTCGAGGAGGTCGACCGAGATCAACTCGCGTCCCTCATCACGCAACTGGCTGACGAAGACGACGGAATCCGGGACCGGGCGGAAGCTCTGGCTCTTCGCGCAGATCCAGCGGCCTACGTCGAAACACTGAGGCGGCGACTTGAACGCTGGGAGCGGGACAGACACTTCATCTCCTACAGCGAGAGTACCGCATTTGCTCGGCAGTTAGACACCTGGCTTGCTGAGGTGGAGGAAGAGTTGCTCGCGGTGAATCCCGAGGCAACCTTGAAGCTTGCCGACGCCTTCATCCGCTCGGATCGCCGAGTTCTTGACCGCGCCGATGACTCGAACGGGTCGATCGGCGATGCCTATCGTCGGGCCTGCGGCCTCTGGCTCGTGGCCGCCGCAAAGCTAGGGGCTTCCCCGACCTGGGTGGACCGTCTCCACGACTTACACGCTGACAATGGCTATGGCGTTCGAGATGCGTTGCTGGACGACGCGGGCACGCTACTTTCAGAGCTTGAGCTGCGACGCTTGGCACGGCGTGGGAGGGGCAATAGAACGCGGTGTCGTACTCACGAGCGGTGCAGAGGGCGGGATGCGAAGTGGACAGGGCTCGATGGGGGCAATAGGACGCGGTGTCGTATCCACGAGCGGTGCCCAGCCGAACACGCGTCCGGCTGGGCGTGCGTCCCGCGCCCACCAGGATAACGTGCGCCACGCGTCGTCGCGTATCCAGGGCGCGTTGATATGCCAGCGTCGTGCCCAGCGCACGATCTGCGCGCGGACCTGCCGGTGTTGTGAGCCGCGGTGCATGTCGACGGGGTGTGGATCGCGGCGCTTGAGGAGGGCCACGATGTCCCTCCGAGGCGTCGCCGAATGGATGAGCGGGGTGAACAACGGCGTCGCGGAGATCATCCAACACCTCCGGGCACTCCGCCCGGATCGTCGAGAGTAGGGCCGCGCGAATCGCGTGAATCAGCTGGTCGCGAGGATGCCTCTGCGTGGTCGCCCTCGGCATGGGTCCGACGCCCGCCGCAACTTCTTCGTGCCGATCCCACGGTGCGCCAGTTGGGACGCGTTGAACGCCGACCTAGAGCGCCAGTGCCGCAGGCCGCCGGGGCCCATCAGCCGGGCCAGGGTGGCGATCAGGTGCACCAGCAGGATGATCGGGTCGCGCATCGGAACATCCTAGCGACCACTCCCAGGATCACCAAACTTGATAATCTCAACGGATTGCGGGCTGAGTAGTAATTCGCCACCCACAGGTCCAAAGAGGCCCGAAAGTGGCTGGCAGAACCGGAAATGGCTGGCAGTACGGCTGGCAGTGCAGACTCGGTATGCTTGCGTTGTCGGTCGCGTGCTCATGTCGTCTCCTTCCGGTCGTTGGCCGGTGCCTCGTGGGTCCGTCGCATCGAGCGGCCCTTCAGGTCGACGCGGTGCGCGTCGTGGAGCAGGCGGTCGCAGATGGCGTCGGCCTGGTTGGGGTCGCCGATGACGGCGTGCCAGTCACCCGCGGGCAGCTGGCTGGCGATGAGCGTCGAGGCACGTTCGGCGCGGTCCTCGATGACCTCGGTGAGGTCGCGCCGCTCGGGGTCGCGCAGCGGCGCGAGCATCCAGTCGTCGATGGCGAGCAGGTCGAGCTTGGCCAGGCGGGCGAGCAGCCGGGTGTAGGAGCCGTCGCCGCGGCCGACGGCCAGCTCGTGCAGCAGGCGCGGCATGCGGACGTAGCGCGCGGTGAAGCCGCGGCGGCACGCCCGTTCGACGAGGGCACAGCAGAGGAAACTCTTCCCGATGCCGCACGGCCCGGTGATGATCAGGTTGTGGCGTTCGGCGATCCACGCGCAGGTGCCCAGCGTGAGGACCTGCTGGCGATTGAGCTGCCGGGCGCGGGTGAAGTCGACGGCTTCGAGCGACGCCGGGTAGCGCAGCTTGGCCGTCTGCAAGCGCCGTTGGAGCTTGCGCTGCTCGCGGGCCGTCCACTCGGTATCGACCAGCAGGCCGAGCCGCTCCTCGAAGCTGAGCGCGGCGGCCTCGTCGGTGTCGAGCTGCTTCTGGAAGGCGTCGGCCATCGCGCCGAGCTTCGCAAGAGGCTCGGATGAGGAAATATTCGAAAACCGTGTGGATGCCGGGAGGATCGATGGGTCAGTTGGCCGCGGCCATTGAATTGACCTGGATCGTCTGGGTCTTGGAGTCCAGCGTGCCGACGACTGCTACCTTCTTTCCGGCAAACTCTCTTGATTTGTCCTGGTCGCTCAACAGATAGGTTGCTTTGCCGTCAAACAAAACGAACTCGACGGTGTGGTCATCGACGCAAGCGATGGTGCAGGCAGCGTCGGTCGACCCCATCCGCATTCCGGAATGATCGGCGCTGGGGCACTCGTCATCGGTGATCGTGCCTGAGAAAGTCTGTCTGCTCTGGGTTGCAAACATCGTGGCGGAGGCAAGAAGAGCGGAGGCAAGAAGACCTATCAGTAGATATTTCATAAAGCTCACGCAAAGCGAAGTCATTCGCAACCTGCGGGAAATCGGGGGAAGGTGTCACACACCTCCCCCTGATTCGTGGTCGAAAACCCCGAGGCCGAGAAACTCTCTGCCGGTTATCGGCCCGGCAACATGATGTGGGCTTCCGGCGTGCCCTCAAACATCAGCCAGGCGCCGCCGGCGTCGCGAACATTCGGCAGTCCGACTTGTTCCCCCGTGAAGCCCGGCATGCCGATAAACGTGTGCCAGATGGCGGTGTCCTGACTGTCGCCCCGGAGGTTATACCAAATGGACCCGACTTCGGACAGCTCACGCGTTCCGTCTTTCTCGGCGGCCAAAACCAGCTCCCTAATCCCTCCGGTGCCGCTGCTCGACAAGACAGGACGCCCGGCGCGCCTGCCATCTTCCAGCAGTGGCTGGGCCTTGGCCCCCATCTCCGCGTACGCTCGATTCTGCGCGATGCGCGGCAGGTTGGCGTCGCTGCTGGTGCACTCCACCGACCACGGCCGCTCTCCAGGCCAGCCGGTCAGGTCGTAGCAGATCATACGGCCGGGGCCGCTCCTCAAAACTTCAAACGTAAAGTCGGCAGCCGTGACCTCTTCGCCCGCATCCGGATTGCGATTCCACTTAATGACCGTGGCGTTCCTGGCCATAGCCGCGTTCGGAGCGGCGAGCAACGGCTTTTCGATGGGGTCTGTCGTATCGGTCCGGCGCGCCTCATAGACCTGCGCCTGCGCCGGCGCGCTCATCGCAACCGCCATTACGCCGAGTACAAAAAGAGAGGTCGGTTTCATGTGAGTCCTCCAATCGCTATGCCTCAAAATTTAGGTGTCCAAAAGCCAGCGGCATACCACGACGGCGCGTACTCTGCTCTATCGAATGCTTCCGCCGACGGGCAGGCCGCTCGGTACGCGCTCGGGAATCGTCCGGTCGAACGACCCATCGCTCAGAGCATATAAAAACTCGATCAGATCCACGTCTTCTTCGTCCACGTTCTGCAACTCGCGAAGCCGCGGATCGAGCTCCTCGTAGCTGACGTTCGGGTTCCGGGATTCCCCGGCGATGGTGGATTCATAGAACCCCACGACGGCGCTCAGCGTCCTGAACATGCCATTGTGCCCGTATGGGAAGGTAAATTCGAGGTTTCGCAGCGACGCCGTGCGAAACGCATAGCTGTCGCACGCTGCTCGGGACGCTGCAGTACGCGGCTCCGGAGGACCTGCCGGGCAAGGAGGGTTCTGCGCGCCTCCGTCGGAGGCGGGCGTTGTGGCACCTGATGCAAGAGCGGGGTTGTCGGGCACGCCCATGACATGCAGTTTGTAATCGGAGAACATGGGCCCGTTGTGGCACCTGATGCACCCGATCTCCTCGAAGCGCTCCATTCCGCGGACCTGTTCCTCCGTCATGGCGCTGCGGTCGCCGCGCATGTAGCGGTCGAACGGCGAGTTGTTGGCCAGCAGCGACCGCATGAACGCCGCTATCGCCCTGCCTAGGTTTTCCGCGGTGACCGGCTGTTCACTGCCGAAGGCCCCGGCGAACAGGCTCGGGTACTCGGCGTTGGCCTGGAGCTTCGCCACCACTCTCGCGACAGCCTCATCCTCCGGGTAGGTGTCCCCTCGCATTTCCTCAAACGACTTGAGCGGTTCGAGCGCCTGCGATTCGAGGCTCCTGATGCGATTGTCCCAGAACGCCGGCGCAGTCGCCGGGTCGTAGCGGCCCGATTCATCGATGCCGTTGAAAGCAACGTTCAGAACCGTCGGACTATTGCGTTTGACGAGATGCCCGTCACGCCGGAAGCGGCCCAGGCCGATGCCCGTCACGCCGAGCGACAGGTCGCGGTCCTCCGCATAGGCGTTTTGGGGATGATGGCACGTCACGCAGGCTACGTCTTGGGGTCCCGACAAAAGCGGGTCCCAGAACAGCAGCCTTCCCAGCTCAACTTTTGCTGGGGTCGTCGGGTTATATCCCGGCGCCTCCTGAGTCGACGGCAGCGCCGACACACTGTGTTCAACGGCACCAGCTTCTTGTCCAACGGCACCAACTTCCATGAAAAGGAGTACGGCGACCGTAGCTGCTGCGACCAGCAGGTGTTTCGCTCCGAAGATTATAGGCACGAGTAAACCCCCCTAGTGCCGGCCCCCTTCACAGGCCTGGGCGCGCCAGAGGACAGTTAGTCTACCCACAACTATGGGCGGGTGTCGAGAGAGAATGCGCCGCAGAGAATGCGCCGCGCCACAACCGACAGCGGTGCGGCAGGGCGCACGTCGGACAGGCGGGCCGGGCGGGCCGTCGAGGAGAGGCGTTCAAGAGCGGGTGTCGACGAGGATCTGGTCGTCGCCCCCAGCGGTGGCGAGGCCGTCGAGAAGGAACGGCATCGGGGGCGGCCGCGCGGGCCGGGCCTCGGGGATGTCGGTCGGCAGCCCCAGATGGCGCAGGATGCGCTCGATCACGGCGGGGTCTTCGATCACCGCAATGAGCTGCAGGCGCCCGCCACACCGGGGGCATTCGAGGACATCGAACCCAAAGCTCCGGCGGATGAACTCCGCCCAGAGACCGTTCGCCGCGGGCGGGGGGTCCCCAGCTCCCGCCGCATCCCTGGAGTCTTCAGGAGGCGAATTCTCGTGGGAGCCGACGGGTTCCCCGAATCGGACCACGTCGGCCCGCCACGCCGCGCGCGGGGCCAGCACGCCATAGTAGAGAATCAGGTTGATGCGCGGCCGCGGTGTCAGCGTGGCGAGGCGCTCGAGCAGTTCCACGGGGGTCAAACAGCAGATGCGTAGTGCCGTCCGACCATGGGCGCCTCAGCTGGAGCTGTACCTGTCCCTCCGCGGTCAGCTCGAGACGGTCCTGCGCAATGGGGGGGCGCAACGCGTAGCGACACACCCGCTCGAGGCGGTCCCGCTGGCCGGCCGGCACGCAGAGCGCGGCATGGAGATCGAAGCCGTTGTGGCGCGCCTGACACGGCCCGAGCCCTGGAGGGTCGGTGACGGCGGCCAGGGAGGCGCCGCCGCGACGGACCCGGGCGCCGGCCCGCGACCCGAGCGCGACCCGGCCCTGCACCGACGCCGCCGCGAGCCCGGCCAGCACCGGGGCCTCCTCGGCCCATTCGTCCACCGTGCTCCCACCCGCATCGGTCTCCTCCAGCCCCTGCGGGGGCAGTAGCCGCTGGAGGTAGGCCTCCACCGTGGCGAGCACCTCGTCGACGTCGGCGGCGTCGAGCGCGGCGGCCGGATAGAATCGCAGGCCCGTCGCGTCGTGCCCGAAGACCCCGTCAACCACCAAGGCATGGATATGAATGTTTAAATTGGGGACCTACCTACTTGACGATCCTTGATTAGTTCTGTATAATGGCTGTTGTCGAGATTGCGAGAAACAGCCATGACCCTACCTGAGTTTACACGAACCTTCGGAACCGTTCGAGCGTGTCTGTCCCACCTTGAGACTATCCGGTGGAAGGATGGCCCGTATTGCCCACGCTGCGGGAGCCTGGGGAAGATCTACCATTACGCCGATGGGCAGCGCCACCGGTGCTCCGACTGCAAGCGCGTGTTTCGTCTCATTACTGGTACCATCTTTGGGGACAGCCCAATCAAGCTACTTCCTAAGTGGTTCCTAGCCATCTACCTGGAAACTACACACTCCAAGGGCATCGCTTCAACTCAGTTAGCCAAGCATCTGGGCGTGACACAACAGACTGCCTGGTTCATGCTCCAGCGCATTCGCAACGCCGTGGCGAAAGGCGGCACGAACGGGATGCTCGGCGGGCATGTCGAGGTTGATGAGACCTACATCGGTGGAAAGGAACGAAACAAGCACGCCTGGAAGCGAACGACTGGAACGCAAGGACGGAGCACAAAGACCAAGACGGTTGCCTTTGGCATACGGGAGCGTGGCGGTGAAACCCGCGCGTTTCAGGTCCGGTCTACCAAGGGGAAAGACATCACCCCCCTGATGATTCAGCACGTGGCGCTGGGGTCGCAGGTGCACGCCGATGACAACAGGGCGTACGGAGCACTAGACGGGTTCTATGCGGTAGACCGCGTGAATCACTCGGCTGGTGAATATGTAAGAGGGAATACGCATACCAACAGTATCGAGAGCGTGTGGGCCATGACGAAACGGGTCTACGTTGGGACGCACCATTGGTGGAGTCGGAAGCACACCCAGCTCTACCTCAATGCCGTGTGCTACCGGCAAAACAGACGGCTGAACGGTAAGAAAGAAACCGTGAACGATGCGCTCGGTCGTGGCCTAACAAACGATGCACGTCTGAGCTATAAGGACCTCATCGCATGAAGGCAGCACCCAAGACTGACCCGCTTTCTGCCTTCAATAAGGTTCTTAAACACACGACTGTTGAGTATCTTGACCGGCCCAGGGCGTCCCCGTTCGTGAAGTGGGCGGGAGGAAAGCGGTCCCTCATCCCTGAGATCATCAAGGTCCTGCCAGAGAAGTTCGGAGATTATTGGGAGCCGTTCCTTGGGGGCGGTGCGGTGTTCTTTGCGCTCGACAGCCGCATTCGCAAAGCGCATCTGTCAGACGTGAACCTTGACCTGATCATCGCCTATCGGATGATTCACGAACGGACAGATGCAGTCATTGAGGCGTTGCAGGCGCACAAACGGAAGCACAACCGTCGCCATTACCTATATGTCCGCAACAAGATGCACGATGAACAAGACCCAGTTCTGCTCGCCGCTCGGTTCATCTATCTCAACAAGACGTGCTTCAATGGGCTCTATAGAGTCAACAAGCACGGACAGTTCAACGTTCCGATTGGTCGACATACAAACCCGAAGATCTGTGATATTGAGAACCTACGGGCGGTGTCAGACGTGCTGGCCAAGGCCACGATCACGGCCAAGTCATTTGATCGCATCGAACCAAAGGCCGGCGACCTCGTGTACTGTGATCCACCCTATGCTGGGACATTCACCGGCTACACTGGGGAAGGCTTTGACGCCGACGATCAAAAGGCCCTTCGTGATTCCTGTCGACAGTGGCGCAAGGCTGGAGCACACGTCATCGTGTCTAATAGCGATACGGAGAGCATCAAGCGTCTGTATCGAGACTTCACCCGTCACACGGTTTCTGCTCCGCGTAGCATCAATAGCGATGGGAATGGGCGCGGCAAGGGACCCCAACTGTTAATTGTCGGGTAATGGCCACTGGCGCAAACCGATCTGGTCGGCGGCTGGAAAACTTCGTGGCGGACGTGCTGAACGAACGTGAGTACCTGTTGGTGCCGCCCGTTCGGTTCTTTCCAGCTCGGGAACTGGAACAGCCCATCTACACGCGTCAGTGCGAGATCGGAAAAGACATCTACGGCAAGAAACGGCGCGTGGATGCCATTCTCTACCACCCACGCCTCTACCCTGAGTGTTTGGTGATTCAGTGTAAGTGGCAGGCATCAGGTGGGAGCGTTGAAGAGAAGTACCCGTTCGAGGTTCTGTCTATCTCACAGAATCAGTTTGACACCATCATCATTCTTGACGGGGGCGGCTACTCCGCTGGCGCAAAGCAGTGGCTGACCAACCAGGCCGGAAAGAACCGACTACTCCACGTGTTCACGCAAGGGGAGTTCGCTCGGTTTGTAAGTCACGGTCGGTTGTAAACAGTGAGCAACGCACCGTTCGATCCTTCATCGGTATCTAAGGTGTTTGTGCCGACAGATCCCGAATTAACAGAACGCCTGTATGAAATGGTCGATGGTCGATGGATCATTGCCGATATCACGTGCGAGCCAACTCTCCATACGGAAGTCAGCGCTGAGATTGCCGACGCATGGCGAAGGTTTCACTGTTACTAGGATCGTCAAGTAGGTAGGTCCCTTAAATTGACCGCCCCCCCGAACCGCTGCACGATAGCGACCGCGCCGCTGCGCCCGTCCTGCACGCCCGCGTCGCGCGCCCGCCGGCGGAGGAAGCCGAGAATCGCTCGCATGGTTCGCCTGTGGGTGGCGAATTGCTAATCAGCCCCGCAATCCGTTGAGATTATCAAGTCTTGTGATCCTGGGCGTGGTCGCTAGGATGTCCCGATGCGCGACCCGATCATCCTACTGGTTCACCTGATCGCCACCCTGGCGCGGCTCATGGGCCCCGGCGGTCTACGGTCTGTCGTCGCCGAATCGCTCTTGGTCAAGCATCAACTGCTGATTCTCAATCGCTCGCGACACCGGGCGCCGAATCTCCGCGTGTCGGATCGGATCCTCGCCGGTGTCTGTGCGCTGTTCATGCGCCCGGCTCGTGTGTTCCGCTCGGCGATCGTGCTCAGACCGTCGACGATCCTGAACTTCCATCGAACGTTGCGCCAACGTAAATACCGACTGCTGTTTTCACCGAAGCGCCGCCGCACAGGACCCAAGGGTCCGCCCAAAGACCTAGTCGACGCCATCGTCGACATGAAGCGGCGCAACCCCAGGTGGGGCTGTCCGTGGATCGCACAACAGATCGCGCTCGCCTTTGCGGTCGACAGCGACAAGGACGTGGTGCGCCGAGTGCTCGCCACGCACTATCGACCGGCACCCCGCTCGGGTGGTCCGTCCTGGCTGACATTCCTGGGGCATGCGAAAGATAGCCTGTGGAGCATCGACCTGTTCCGGTGCGAGTCGGCGACCCTGCGAAGCCATTGGGTGCTGGTGGTGATGGACCAATACACGCGGCGGATCGTCGGCTTTGGCATCCATGCTGGAACCGTGGATGGCCGCGCCCTGTGCCGCATGTTCAACCATGCGATTCGAGGGCGCTCGCGTCCGAAGCGCCTCAGCTCCGACCACGACCCGCTGTATCGGTTTCACCAATGGTGCGCCAACCTGCGGGTGCTGCAGGTGACCGAGGTGAAGAGTGTGCCGTATGTGCCGCTGTCGCATCCGTTTGTCGAACGGTTGATCGGCACGCTGCGACGAGAATGCGTGGATCAACTGCTGTTCTGGTCTGCGTCGGACCTGGAAGACAAACTGGTGGCCTTCCAGGACTTCTACAATGCGCATCGGGCCCATGCGTCGTTGGACGGGCGGACGCCCGTCCCGATACGAAAAGGATGTCGCACGGCTCGACCGCTACCGCTGGGACGAGCATTGCCGCGGACTCTATCAGACGCCGATCGCGGCGTGAATCTGAACAGCGAAGACGTTGGCGAGCGTGGCGACGCGCCCGCCTGCAGAGTCTGCCGCGTTCCCGCCATCGCGCAGCAGGGCAGTACTTCAGCAACACATCTCACGCACGCCATCGCGAGAACTTCGCGGATGGTTCCGGCTCCCGCGACATGAAGATCGAGCGATAGATCGAATTCTTACGAATTCGCCACCCACACGTTCAAGCGAGCGCCTCGGGCAAAAACGAAGACCGCGAAGAGCCTAGATCTGGATTTGGGAAAAGATTAAGGGACGACTTCGGCCGCCCGTCGAGCTGCGGAGGGCACCGGCGTACGCGCGGCAGCGACGGACTGGCGCGGCCAGTCGGCCGAAGGTGTAGTAGATACCTGTCAGGTTCCAGACCAGGATAGACTATCCACATGCTCGATACGCTCACGGTGTCCCGGACGCTGGCCGAAACGGGCTTGACCCCCGCCCAGGCGGACGCCATCGCGCACGCAGTGCAGCAAGCCGCCGAGCATGGTGATCCGGTCACTCGGGCCGACCTCACCACGGCCGTCGCTGAACTCAACGCCCGGAGCGCCGAGCTGGAAGTCCGCCTCATCAAGTGGATGATCGGGACCGTGCTCGCCGGCGCCGGGCTGACCGTCGCCGTTCTGCGACTACTCGCCTGACGGCGGGCGTACCCGATACAACATTGCAGAGAGGTATCGCCAATCACCTTGATTCGGCAATACCGTTTCGCAACGCCTAAGCCCTTGCAAACACGTCCGGGGTCAGGGCGTTGCGAAACCGTTCCTTGGACTAAACCGCTTCGCGGTAGATAAGTAGATCGACCACCCGATCGAAAGACGCGCGTCCCGGTTGTTCCTGACGACTCGGATCTCTCGTCCTCCCTGTGGGTGGCGAATTACTACTCAGCCCGCAATCCGTTGAGATTATCAAGTTTGGTGATCCTGGGAGTGGTCGCTAGGATGTTCCGATGCGCGACCCGATCATCCTGCTGGTGCACCTGATCGCCACCCTGGCCCGGCTGATGGGCCCCGGCGGCCTGCGGTCTGTCGTGGCTGAATCGGTCTTGGTCAAGCAGCAACTGCTCATTCTGAATCGCTCGCGGCACCGGGCGCCGAATCTCTGCGCGTCGGATCGGATCCTCGCCGGCGTGTGTGCACTGTTCATGCGCCCGGCCCGGGTGATTCGCTCAGCGATCGTGCTGAGACCGTCGACGATCCTGGAGTTCCATCGGGCTCTGCGCACCCGCAAGTACCGCTGGCTGTTTTCACCCAAGCGCCGTCGCACCGGCCCCCAAGGACCGTCCAAAGCACTGGTCGATGCCATCGTCGACATGAAACGGCGCAACCCCAGGTGGGGCTGTCCGCGGATCGCCCAACAGATCGCGCTCGCCTTTGCGGTCGACATCGACAAGGACGTGGTGCGCCGAGTGCTCGCTACGCACTATCGACCGGCGCCGCCGCCGCACCTCAGCCTTAAAGTAGCTGCCGAACTCGGGGCGGGGCTCTAACCCGTTGCGGAGCCGCACACGTTCCTGCTTGGCCTGCGAGACATCTTCGCCGTTCGCGGCTCCAGTATGGAGCATGGCGGTTAGCACGACGTCACGGCGCGTCAGGGCCGCGTCTGGATGGTCGGCAGGCGAATAGACATTCGGAGCCCGGATCAGGCCGACCAGCAGCGCGGCTTCGGCCAGTGTAAGGTCGGACGCAGGCTTCCCAAAATACCCTTGGGCGGCGGCTTCCACCCCGTAGAAGCCCTCACCGAAGTACACTTTATTGAGATAGAACTCGAGAATGCGGTCTTTCGGGTAGGCGCGTTCGATCTGCACGGCCGTGATGATCTCGGCGATTTTTCGGCGGAACGTACGTTCTCGTGAGAGCAGGCTCACCCGCGCGAGCTGTTGGGTAATCGTGCTGCCGCCCTGTGCGAGACGTCCCGCCTGGACGTCGATCACTGCGGCCCCGGCCATCCGTATCAGGTCGAAGCCCCGGTGGTCGTAGAAGCGACGGTCCTCGACGGCCAGGACGGCGCCGGTCAGGTGGGATGAGATCTCATGCAGCGGGATCGACAGCCGGCGTTCCCGAAACAGGGTGAACGCGGGCTGATCAAACGCATCGAAGATGACGGTGGCGTTCGCCATGATCCCGAGCGTGCCGATCTCGTCAGCGGCGGGCAACTGCCGGCCCACCTCAACGGTCAACCACAGTGCCGAGATCAGCCCGCCAACGAGCATGCACCCGACAAGCCTCGGCCACCGCCGTGAACGCCTCGACCGTCGTCGGCGCCGCGGCGAGCCGGCTCGGGTCGAAGGACTGGCCCGGGTGGCACGTCGCCGCGTGGTCCGGCTGCGCCGCGCCCTGGTGCCCGGGCCGGAAGTGTTGCCTCTCCGGTCTTGCATCAGACGGGGTATCGGTACCGGGTTTCTACAACATCACCACGCTCCTCAAAGACGGGTGACCTGCCCGGTTGCTTCGGATCACTAATTACTGGAGAATGACGCCCGTTAGGCTCTCTCCTAACCAGCCGTGGGTCGTCCCCATCTGCTTCTTGAACTCGGCGGGGGTGAGGTCGCCGAGACTCATGTGAGGACGTTCTTCGTTGTCGTGTCGCCGCCAGCGTTCGATCCCGATCTTGGCCTCCATCCGATTCCAAAACCACTCGAGGGATAGACATTCGTTCCGGAACTTCCCGTTGAACGACTCGTCCGTGCCATTCTGCCAGGGCTTGCCCGGATCGATGAACGCCGTGTCGATCTCCGCAGTCTGCAGCCAGCGGAGCAGAGCGGTCGCGATGAACTCCGGCCCGTTATCGGACCGCAGATAGCGCGGGGCGCCGTGGAGGCTCACCAACTGCCCGAGCACGTCGATCCCCCGGCCAGACCGTATGCTCCCCGCCACATCGATCGCCAGACGCTCACGAGTGAACTCGTCGACGACGGTCAGGCACTTCAGCGACCGGCCATCCGCGCACGTATCGAAGACGAAGTCGTAGGCCCACACGTGATTCATCGCGGTCGGGGCCAGCGGTCGCGCGCGGCGGGAGGCTACCCGCAGGCGCGGGCGCCGTCGCGGCACGTGCAGGCCCGCCTGGTGCCACAGACGATAGACCCGTTGGGCACTCATCGGGTGCCCCCGGCGCGCGCGAAAGACCCGGATCTTCCGGTAACCGTACCGCGGATACTGGCCCGCGAGCTCACGCATGACTGCCAATGCCGGCGCATCGCGCTGCCGGAGACGAGACTCGTAGCTCACCATCAGCACTCTCTCAGACAACGTGCCGTCACGACCGTGAACACCAGCACATGCACAGATTCTACGGGAAGCAGGCGACGGCCATCCATCCACACTCGACCGAGCCACACAGGGACGGGGACTGTCCGGAGGTAACGGGAAGGCGGGCGGATCGGTGTGGCGTGGCCGTGGCCAGTGTATCCGTGCGGCCAGGCCGGAACCGCGTGAGAATACCGGCGATGAAGGCGGGAGACCTCGTGCAGACGCCGCTCGGTAGGGGCATCGTGCGCGAAGTGCGGAATCGCGGACGCGTGCTCGTCGAGGTTCGTGGTCGCGCGACGGAGGTGCCGGGTAGTCAGATCACACGGGCAGACCGCGCGGCGTCCGCCTCGGTCGAGGTGGTATCTGCATGGCTTCACCGTTCCCGAGGCGCTCGCGCGCGTTGAGGCGGCACTGAGCGATGCTCGGCTCGCCGACGCCGTCGCGCTCCGCCTGATACACGGGCCGAAGCGGCGGGCGCATCAGAGTCGCCCTCCACGCACACCTACGGGCGCTGGGGTGCCGGTTCCGCCCCGACGAATCCTGGCGTGACGCTCGTCGTGCTCTGAGGTCGGCAACGCGGCTTTGGGTATCGCGAGCCGAAGGATTCGGGGGAACGTCTGTCGGGCGGATCAGTTGGTCACCGAGCGGCTCGATGTCTTCACGGTTCCGGTGCTCTTCCTGCTCGGGCTTCCGCTCGCGGCGGACAGCGCAGACTTCTGGCTGATCACGCTGGCCGCAGTTGGCGGCTCGATCCTCGGCGCGGCGTTCATCATTCCGCTGCGCAAGCAGATGATCGAGATCGACCGCCTCCGCTTTCCGACAGGGACGGGTGTGGCGGCAATTCTCAAGTCTCCAGGTGCCGGCACCCAGAAGGCCCTCGTCCTTCTGGCCGGAGTCGTCGCCGGCGCCGCTGTGTACTGGTTCGTCGCGGCCGAGCAGCTCGGGTTCTTCAACTACGGGTCGCTCGGCATCCAGACCGTGAGCGCCGACTCGTTCGACGTCGGACGGTTCCTCGACTTTCCTCCCCAGCTCGAGCTGATCTTCGGCATTGCGCCGTTCGCGCTTGGTGCGGGCTACATCACTGGTCGGCCAGGCCTGCTGATCCTCGCTGGCGGCATCCTCGCATACCACATCCTGACGCCGCTCGCGTTCTCGCTGGGGTGGATGCCGCAGACAGTGTCGGCCGCCGATGCGCCCAGTTACGGCTTCAGCGCCTTCAATCGCCCGCTCGGCATTGGCTTGCTGCTCGGCGGGGCGATCATGGGCATCGTGGTGTCACTCCCGGTGATCAAGGAGGCGTTCAGGAGCATCGCAGCGGCCAGCAAGCTCAAGGGAGGCGGAGACGAGCTTGGCCTCCGGGTGCTGGTCACGGCCGTGGTCCTTGCGGTCGCCCTGACGACTACTTCGCTGCGGGTCGGCTTGAAGTCGCGCGGTTTGGCAGAGTCATGGTCAGCCGATCTCGTGCAAGCTTGGAAGAGTGGCAGCAGGGGCAAGCCACAAGGCTCTCGATTCTCCAAAGATCACAAACGAGATCGACACCGTTGTGACGCGGATTGCAGACCGCGTCTCGCGTCCGCCGCCCCTTTCCCCCCGGATTTTCGATCTGCCTATGGTACCTTGGCGGCCTGACCGCCTGTCGGCGCCTTATTGATGGGGCATCCGAAGTGATCTACGGCACGAGAGAGGTGACACCCGGTGGGTGAATTACAACACGAGCCCGGCAAGACGAGCCCCAGAGAATAGACAATTCAACTATGCAGACGATTCTTCTTGATTCCAACATCTACGACAAGCTGTGGTCCGATGAGAACACAAGGCTACGACTTGCATCGCTAATCTTGCATAGCAAGGTACAGGTCATCGCGACACCAAAGATCGTTGATGAGCTAACACGGAGCCCTTTCAAGGGAGTACCGGATTGGTTTGACGTTGACGAAGAGATCGAGGCGGTAGCAGTGGTCGGCCACGCACGGGTCGGCATGTCCAGACTCGGTTCAGGTAACGTCTATATGCATCATCGAGGCAATTCCCAAAAAGTTGAAGATGCGATCATTGCGGACTCGGCAGATGATTTAGCAGATATTGCCGTGTCAGAAGATGGACGTTTTGTCCGGCGCCTCAACAGCATAAGTGGACGGTGCCATGCCATGGGCTATACGCAGTTCATGGCGTGGTTAGAATCTGAGTTCCCACCTGGTGAGGCGGAGTAGCTACGAATATGTGCCGGTTGGTGTTGATGGCGGATGTCCAGAAATCTGTACGGGAGCATGTACGGCTCCAGAGACGACTCAGGAATTCGCCGTGCGCATGGAGAGCGGCCGCTGGTGAGCGCCGTGCGTTAGACGGCTGAACGAGCAATCTGGCTGATTGGTGCGCCTCGCACTTGTGCAATCCGAGCTGGGCGCGCTGTCGCATGTCGGATCCGTGGTCCCGGCGGCCATGGTTGCGGAAGGGAAAACAGGGCCGACATCTACCGGCGTGTCAGTACGGGTCTCCGAGCCATGCTCGTTCGCTAGACGCTTGCAGCCCGATTTCTGATTTGACTGTGGTGCTTTTGACCACCCGATCAGTCGTCACGACTTGATTTTCGAGGTGTCGCGTAGAAGAAACCAAGCCCCGGAGGGTGACACCTAATGGGTGAGTTACAAACTGCGCCCTTTCAGTTCACTTTCAACGGCTTCTTGAAGGCCGCGTTTCAGGGATCGCGGGTCACCTCCGACGCCGGCCTGATTCTGGTGCGTGAGTTGGACGAACGCCTCGGTCTGCAGGCCATCATCACCGAGCACGTGCGCGACTCCCGCCACGGACTGAACACGCAGTTCCGGTTGCCCGATCTCCTGCGGCAATCGATCTACAGTCGCCTGGCGGGCTACGAAGACCTGAACGACGCGCAACGTCTCTTGACTGACCCGACGTTTCGTCTGATCGGCTCGCCGACGCGGTGGGACCGGAGCGCGGCGCTGACCTCGACGTTGCACTGGTTCGAGACTGAGCTACTGACGCGCAAGGAGAACCTCGTCGGGTTGATGGCGGTGAACCGCGACCCGATCGGACAGGCCGAGACGTGCGACCGAGCCCGACCGCGTCGTGCTCGACATGGACTCCAGCGAGAGCCCGGTACACGGGCAGCAGGAAGGCAGCGCCTACAACGGGCACTTCGCGTCGGTCTGCTACCATCCGCTGTTTCTCTTCACCGATCGCGGTGATTGCGTGACGGCCAAGCTCCGATCGGGCAGCGTCTCCAGCGCGGACGACTGGAAGGAATTGCTCGTGCCGGAGATTGACCGGCAGTGGCGCAGGGCAAGCGTGTGGCGTTCCTGGCCGATGCCGCCTTCGCGCGGCCGGCGATCTACGAGGCGCTGGAGGCACGCGGCGTGGGCTATGCCATCCGCATCCTGGCGAACAAGAAGCTGGAGCTGGCGATCGAAGACGTGCTGTTTCGGGCGCCGGGACGGCCCAGCCGTACGCCGCTCGTCCGGTACAAGAGTGTCCAGTATCAGGCGGACAGCTGGACCACGCCCAGACGGATCGTGTCGAAAGTCGAGCATCACGTCGCCGAGCTGTTTCCGCGCGTCGGCTTCATCGTGACGAATCTCCCGCTCCCGAATCGTGCCGTCGTGCGGTCTTACAACAAGCGCGGGACGGCGGAGCAATGGATCAAGGAAGGCAAGCAGGCAGCGCACTGGACACGGCTGTGGTGTCACCGGTTCAGGGCGAATGAGGTCCGGTTGCAGCTCAGCGTGCTGGCCTACAACCTCGGGAGTTTCTGGCGGCGGCTGGTGCTCCCCAAGCGCATTGATAGTTGGTCGTTGACCAGTCTCCAGCAGCGCCTCGTCAAGACGGGTGGGCGGCTGGTCAAGCACGCCCGCTACTACTGGCTGTTGCTGGCGGAGAGCCACCTGACTCGACGCCTGTTCGGGGCGATACTCCAGCGGATCTGAGCGCTACCGGTCCCGGCAGGTTGACGTGCGGCGAGTGCAAGGACGCCGGCTTGGCAAAACGCGGACACACGTGAGGAGCGGAGTCGAAGGCACGGACCTCCAGCCCGCTACACGTCAGCGTGGGTTGGAGTGACGGCCTCAGAACCTGGACGATGGTGCGATGAAGAAGATTCTCGTGGGCGCTGGGGCTCTCGGTTGTATAAAGAGGCCATCCGGGGCAGGCAAAACGGAAATCCCGGTTCATCGAGCCGACATCTGGGTGCCGGAGCCGACGGAGACGGAGGGCGAGCGTGAGAACTGGCAAGGCAAGAAGCTATCTAGAGCGCGCGATAGCCAGGGTGAAGGACAACGATCACCATCTCTTAATGGTCGACGTCAGTGAGCGGTGCATCGCGGCGCGGTTGGCGATGTATCTGCGCGACGCGCTGCCGGCCTACTACGATGTCGATGTCGAGTACAACCGGCACGGCCCTGACAAGAAGAAACTGTACGACCTGATAGACGAGCACAACTGCCCTCGTGACCGCGACGACGAAGGCCAGACGGTTTTGCCCGATGTTCATCGTGCACAAGCGCGGTGTCGACAACTCGAACCTCTTGATCATCGAGATGAAGAAATCGGCGAACCAGCCCGGTCTCGAGAGGGACATTCGCCGCATCGAGGCGTTCCGGGCTGAGCTTCGCTACGTGTTCGGCGCTCTGGTGGTGTGCAAGACCGGAGACGATCCCTCGATTGACATCGAGTGGTACGAGTGAAGTTCCCTGCCAAGCTCAGTCTCCGGGTCCGTCGCACGCTCGTTTGACAGGGACACCGGTTGGAGTGCGCCTAGAGCGGCAGCCGATCCGACCGCTCATGATCGCCGGCCGCGTCGGCCACCGAGTGTTGCGGGCGTGGCAGCACTCGCGCTCCGCTGTGTGGCCCGCCTACCCAAACAGGCGTTTACGCCGATAAAGGGGCCATTCTGGGCAGGCAAAACGGAAATCCCTGTTCCCCGTGGCGTGGCGTATCCCCTCCACAAGCCAGGGGCGTTGGTTCTCCATATGCTCCGCAGTCCAGATTCTTCTATGCATGGGGAATCTCCACCTGAAAGTTCGCCTCTTGTCTGACGATGCCCAATCGTGCGCCGGTTCAAGCCACCGCCTGCGCGTTCGGTCCCTTGTGCGCCGAAAGGGCCTGCGCAAGACGATCCAGGCCATCGCGGACGGTCGGCCACGGTTTGCCTGCGCACGTTTGGCGCACGCCGAACGGTTGGCGGCGGGTCCTGCTTTCCGCGTCGACGGCGGGTGTCCGCAACTCGTACCGGGTAGCCTCGATCCAGGGTGCGCGCGCCTTCAGTCCGGAAACTCCTTGAGGAATCTCTCGGCGATGCTGCGAATCTGTCGAACCGTGCCGTCGATCACGCGATCCCGTTCTGCACCGGTCGTGAGGCGAATCGGGATACATAGCCAGCCGTTGACTTCCTGCGTCCCCTCGAACAGCTTCCCGGCCAGCCGGATCTTTCCCTGGATACCGGAATCGGAGCTATTGGTGTCATGTTCCGTCCAGATCGGCGTGATGCCCCCGTCGCGCCACCTCTCAAGATCGACACCCAGCCATAGGCGGAATCTTGAATGCAGATTCAGGTAGCGCCCCGTAGCGTAGTTGGAATATCCCTGTGACCGTGGGTTCGTCTCGGCGATGCCATCCGTCACGAGACGGCCGGCAACGTCTTCGATCAAGCCGATGTAGTTGAGCATGCGGCGCGCCATATTCGCGTCGGTGACCTCGTCCTCGCGCAACGGAAGGAACTCGCCAGTGTTCATCTCCTCCGTGAGTCCACGAAGTTGAACGATGTCCTGCTGAAGAGCAGCATGCCCTCCGGCACCGGCGGCATATTCCAACGTGGCCAAGACGTGTTTCCAACTGGTGATCGCTAGCGTACGATGACCGTCCCGCACCCACGTGATGGTGTCTGCCGTGGATTCGCCCTCTAGCTCGACCCGGCGGTTAGTAGACCGGGACATTTGGGGAGCCAATTTGGTCCCCGCAGAACGCGCGGGCGTTCTGCTTGGCTGGTTGACAGATATTCCCCTTCCAGGCAGTGAGAAACAGCCCGGGCGTCCTGTGCAGCCACGTGCCGGAGGCCCGAGGTTTTCTCAGCGGCAACGCGGGCCTTCGCTCGTGCGCCCCGACGACGGCCCCTGTTCCGGTGGACCACGGCCAGGAGGCGCTGCGTGCCACCCAGAATCGCCTACAAAATCAGGGGAATCTTGCTGCGTGCCATCCCCGGCGGCTGTGGGCCATGCCTGCGGGCCACGCACCCGTGCCGCGCGGGCCAGGCGGCCCCGGATCATTGATGATCTCGCCTGCGCCCGCGAGTGGCGGCGGCTGCTCGACACCGGCGAGGTCAAGAACGCCGCAGCGCTCGCCCGTCGGCACGGGGTGACCCGCGCCCGCATCAGCCAGCTCATGAGCCTGCTGTGCCTGACGCCGGAGATCCTCGAGTACATCGACGGTCTTGATGGGACGGAGGGCGGTCTGCATCTCACCGCCCGCCGGCTCCGGGACATCGCCGTCCTGGACGACCACGACGAACAGCGGGCCCGATTCCGGGATCTTGTGGGCGACACGGTGGCCCCGTCGTTCCGTGTCACGCCGACGGTCGTGGCCTCACGGGACGGTGGCTGATCGGCGCATGCGGCCCCGTCAGACGCGCGGGCGCGCTAAGCGGTAGCCGGCGGCATTCCCCGCCCACCCATCGGGGATCAGGTGCCCGCGCGCGACGAGTTGGCAGAGATCGCGACTGGCCATGCGGATGGACGCCCCGGTCGTGTTGGCGCACTCGAGCCGCGTGATCCGGCCCGCATCCTCGACATGGCACATGATGCTTCCCGCGCCGATCAAGGTGCTTGCGGTCGTCGAGCGGCTCGGCCGCCCGGCTGATTCGCTTGCGTGGGAACTGGTTCTGCAGGCGCATCGACTCCCACGTCCTTGCAAGGGAACCGCTGAACGGCTAGGTCTCGCCGAACAACTTCAGATGACTCTCGCGGCCTTACGAACGCGACTGGGCCTGCTCCAGCGCCGTAGTGACTATCGCTCTCGTAGCGAAGGACGGCGCGGCCAGGCCTCTTCGGCGCGGGAAACGCCTGCCGGGCGGGCTGGCTTCGCCTCCCGCACCTTGTCGATGAACAGCGGATCGGTGGACAGCTTGAGCGTCTTGCCGCGATGCAGCCAGATTCAAGCGCTCGACCGCACGGCCCCAGTACTCCCGATGACCGTAGGCTCGCCCGAACGACGCACCCACGACTACTGCCGGCACGGGACGACCTCGCTCTTTGCCGCCCTCGACGTGGCGACCGGGAGAATCTGTGCGCTGAAGCACGGGCTCCCGGCCTGGGCGATCGGCCGAGCCCTGCGCGTGCCCCGCTCGACTGTGAGTGCGTGGCTGCGCCGGCTGGGCGTGCAGCGGCTGTGTAGGAACTGTTGTGCCAGCAGTCCTGCATCCACTTGGAAAACCGTCAGGTATGTTGCACCATCGAGTGTTCCTTGCCGGCTTCACTCAAGACGTTGCTCATATCCGTGGCGGACGCCATTCCTCGTCTGACCGGATTCGACTCAGCTTTTCTTGAAAACGAGAAAGCTCACGAAATCAGTCGGAGTATCGTTGCCAACAAAACCTAAATGCATGATCTTGACGAAAACCTGTTCGCCCTGGTAGGTCGCATCGATCTCACTTTGCCTATCAAGGCGAGGCGAGACCACTCTCACATCATCTTTGTACACTGTGACGTCAACACCTTCTACGGGAGCGTACACCCATCCATCCAGGCACAACTTCCAACTTTCGAACTTAGGTTGGGCCGTGCTGTCGACCGGCACTGATGCGCAATCCCCTTTGGTCGTGATTCGATCGGTCAACGCGACCGATAGAAGCACAGCCGTATCGGACACGAGACGCCAACCTTGCTCTGTCAGATCGTCGTAGGAAATGATCCCTTGCGGGTAGTCTCCGAAGTTGACAACCAATTGTTCTTCGTTTCGACGATCCGCTACTTGCAGTGCTCTATCGTCAATTGTGGTCGTGCTCCTCATCCTCACGTCTTGGCTATCAGGGACTTCGGCCCCGTTGCGAAGGAGAATCGCTTCCACTTTCTCGACGGGCTGTCCCGTGTCGTAGAATCCGCTCCACGCGGGCGTCGCCGGTGGATCGAGTCTGACCTCGTGTCGGGCCGGGCAAGCTTCTCCATACGCGGCCATGCAAGCGAAGAAGACGCCTGCAATCAACGACAGGTTAGCAATTCGGCGAGTCTTGTCCCAAAACTGCCACGCAATCAGAACCAACAGACCAGGCATGCCAAACTGGAAAAGCGTGCCAAATTCCATGAGAACTCCCTGGATCGCCGCGTGGCTCAGTAAGCGTGGTCCACGCCAGACTCCCGTGGGCAAACACTATCGGGCGTGGAATTCCGCGTGCTACCCCACGACGACTGGATCGAAACCAACTCCATCAAGAACACAACTCAGTTACCGGTAGACCGGGTGGCGCGCGCGACTATGTCCATCTCCACCGCGTCTGGCATACGAGTCATCTCTTCAACCTTCTCCACCCCTACACTAATCTCAACGGGGAAATTGTCCCACAGATTATTGGCACAGGGGGCATCGACGCACGCTCTCGGCGTTGACGTCCCTCCGCTTTGAGTAGTGGTTCGGTTTAGAGTCCGATGGTGACTGTACTGCGTTCCGCGGCCAGCCGCCTGGAGTAGTGGGCGGGCGTGAGCCGACGCGGCCTTCGCCAAGCCAAAGATCTACCATAAGCTCTTGCGTTCTTCATGGGTTACGGTGATCGGAGCTGTGATCGCGCTGGCGAACGAGCCCGTGAGCGGTCCGTTCGAGGGCTACTAAGAGTTAACAAGACAAGGACATACACGTGGCGGGGAATCACCTTGAATCGTTGGTCGCCGAATGGTACGAACTCCGCGGGTACTTCGTCCGTCAGAACGTGCAGGTTGGCAAGCGACCGAAGGGAGGCCACGAGTGCGAGCTTGACGTTGTCGGGTTCCACCCCGAGCAACGCTCGTTGGTCCAGATCGAACCATCCCTTGACGCGGACGGCTGGGCAAAGCGGGAAGATCGGTACTCGAAGAAATTTGAGGCGGGCCGCAAGTACATTCCTGGGTTGTTTCCAGGTATGGCGATTCCCAAGCACATCGATCAGATCGCGCTGTTCGTTTACGGCGGCGGCAAGTCGCGAGAACGTATTGCTGGGGGTCGGGTGGTCTTTATTCGAGATTTCATGGAGGAAATCCGGGCGGGTATCCAACACCGAAAGGTCGCCCGCGCGGCAATTCCAGAGGGGCTCCCGCTCCTTCGAACGCTGCAATTCGCAGTGGAGTACTGGGAAAAGCAAAAGACTGGCTAACCTCCAGATAGAGCCGACGCAGGCAACGGGCTGTACTGTACTCCTGCGCTCCAGGCGCGCAGCGCATTGGGCGCGTTAGACGGCGAGGAACATCACCAAGGGATGATTGGGAAGACATCGCACGCGATGAATTTATCGGCGCCCGTCGGCACGGGGTGAGCCAATTTGGTCCCCGCAGAACGCGCGAGCGTCCTGCTCGGCTGGTTGACAGATATTCCCCTTCCGGGCAGCGAGAAACAGCCCGGTCGTCTTGTGCAGCCACGTGCCGGAGGCCCGAGGCGTTCTCAGCGAGCGCGCGGGCCTTCGCTCGTGCGCCCCGACGACGGCCCCTGTTCCGGTGGGCCACGGCCAGCAGGCACTGCGTGCCACCCAGAATCGCCTACAGAATCAGGGGAATCTTGCTGCGTGCCATCCCCGGCGGCTGCGGGCCATGCCTGCGGGCCGAGCGTGCCAGACGGCCTCGGATCATCGATGCGCTCACCCGCGCCCGCGCGTGGCGGCGGCTGCTCGACGCCGGCGAGGTCAAGAACGCCGAGGTGCTTGCCCGTCGGCACGGGGTGACCCGCGCCCGCATCAGCCAGCTTCTGAGCCTGTTGCACCTGGCGCCGGAGATCCTCGGGTACATCGACGGTCTTGATTGGACGGAGGGCGGTCTGCATCTCACCGCCCGCCGACTCCGGGATATCGCCGTGCTGGACGACCACGACGAACAGCGGGCTCGCTTCAGGGATCTGGTGGGCGACACGGTGGCCCCGTCGTGCCGTGTCGCACCGACGGGCGTGGCCTCACGGGACCGTCAGACGCGCGGGCGCGCCAAGCGGTAGCCGGCGGCATTCCCCGCCCGCCCATCGGGGATCAGGTACCCACGCTCGACGAATTGGCGGAGATCGCGACTGGCCGTGCGGAGGGATGCCCCGGTCGTGTTGGCGCACTCGAGCCGCGTGATCCGGCCCGCATCCTCGACCTGGCGCATGATGCGTTGCTGCCGAGCGCTGAGCGCACGCCTGCCGCGACCAAGTCGTTGAGGACGCGTTGCAACGTCGTGCGCGGCAGCGAGCCAATCGACGACCGCAAGCACCTGATCTGTGCGGGAAGCACGCGGTGCTGAGGAAGAGGCCCGGTGATCAAGATGTCCGGCGAGGTGCTCGGGACGGATGGTACGGCCCGCATCGACACCGGCTGCCCGCACGACGTGTTGCAGCTCGCGAACATTGCCGGGCCACGCGTACGCGCGTAACACCGCCTCGGCCTCCCGGCTGATTCGCGTGCGCGGGAACTGGTCCCGCAAGAACCGCCGCGCCAAGTGCACCACATCGCGACCCCGCTCTCGTAGTGGCGGAAGCCGGACTACGTAGCCTCTGAGCCGATAGAAGAGATCGTTCCGGAACGTGCGCGTGGCCACCATCTCTCTGAGGTTGCGGTGGGTCGCCGCGACGATCCGCACATCGACTGTGCGCATGTCGTTGCTGCCGAGACGACGGATCTCGCCGTCCTGAATCGCGCGTAAGATCTTGGGCTGCAGGACCAGCGGCAGCTCGCCGATCTCGTCCAGGAAGAGGGTCCCGCCGTCCGCCCGCTCGAAGAGCCCGATGTGTTCGCGGGACGCGCCAGAGAAGGCCCCGCGCGCGTAGCCGAACAACTCCGACACGACCGAGGTCGCGGGCCGATACAAGCCTTCGTTCTGCAATGCCTCTTGGCATAAAATGACTACATTGGTTCTTTTTTGGAGGTCAACATGCGAGAGGTTCAGTTGCGCGACGCCAAGGCTACGCTGTCGACACTCGTGGAGGGGGCAGCTCACGGAGAGACAGCAATCATCACGCGACATGGCAAGCCCCGTGCCGTCATCTTGGGGGTCGACGAGTGGAATCGTCTCCGCCATGTGCCGTCGCTTGGTCGGTTGCTATTGTCCTCGCCATTGGAAGACGGAGACCTGCCGCTACGCGACACAAGCCCGTCACGGGATACTGCACTTTAGGAAGACTGCTTGTACCTAATAGACACCAACGTGCTGTCGGCCGGAGCGCCCGGCCGGTCTGAACGATCTGCGACATTGGTCGCGTGGATGGACACACACTCGGACGGGCTCTTTTTGTCGGCCGTGACCGTGGCCGAGATCTCCGACGGGATCGCCAAGATGGAACGGACCGGATCCGCGTCCAAGGCTGCGGCCCTTGAGAATTGGCTTGAACTCGTGCTCCATCTCTATGGGGAACGGGTTCTGCCATTCGATGTTGCGGCGGCTCGCCTGGCGGGAAAACTGACGGACAAGGCGCGCACGGCTGGTCATTCGCCCGGCTTTGCCGATGTCGCCATTGCAGCCACGGCCGAGAGCCGTAGCCTAGTAGTCCTGACGCGCAATCTGCGTCACTTCGCGCCGCTCGGTATCTCGGCGATCGACCCCTTCGAGACGCTACCCTGACCACGCCGGCAGCCGCCCGGCGATTGGAGAGGAGGTTGCGGTCTTTGGGTTCAGTGACACTGGGTTGTGTCCTTATCTGCTGGAACTTCCTCAAACCGCTGGTGGGGCTTTGAAACGCACTCTAAGGGAAGGCATTTGGCGGACCCGAGGCAGGTCAGGTTGGCGTATACCCAATCTGGCCTATTACCAGAGACCATCGTGTCGAAGATCGGCCACCACATCCTCGCGCCTAGCGTCGTCGCGGTACCAGTCAGCGACTCGCCTGAGCATCGCGCCGGTCCGCGGCCAGCGGTCAACTATCTTCTCCGCAGCCTCAGCATATCGCTCAGCCAGTTCGGCTTCCTGCTCGCCGCCACTATCGATCGACCGGGTCGTGAAGCCACGGGTGTTATAAATCTCGATTTCGAACCCGCTCTCAACATCGACATTCGCCAGTCGCTCAATCACCTCCCGCACGGCTTCATGCGGCGACACGCCATCACTGCCTTGCGGTCCGTGGCTCAGCGCTTGGCCGACATATGTGGGCACGAGTTCACTCAGCCCTTGCTCCTTGGCGATCGAGAACACGCCATCGACCCATTCGTTGAGAGCCGCAGTATCGATCTCGCCCATAGGTGACGTGCCCGGTAGAGACTTCCACGACGCAAGAACGTCGCGGGCAGACGATGCTCTTGCACGGTCGGCCTCGGTAGGTTCACGGTGTTCTTCGCCTTTTCGGGGGAACAGCATCCCTAGGACTTGGTTGAAGAAGCCAGGATCCGCCGACAATTCCGAGTGCAGGACTGTAAGCGGGCGATCGTGACTGATGACCGATGCGAAGACCCACTCGATGCGAGCGATTCGGGCTCGTTCAATCTCGCTGGAGGCGATGAGCACGTCCAGTAACTTGCCAACATAATAGACGAAGGTGCTACTGAGGATGTCCGCCTCCTCTTGCTCTGTCGCCGCATCGAGAATGTCGGCGATCACTTCTGCGCGCGGCCGTGGAACATCCCTGAGTCGAAACGCCAAGAGTTCGACAGCAGCATAGGCCCTACCGAACTTCGCCAGCTGCCGCGCCGCATGCTCGACATCGTCGGCAGGCCCCCTCATGAGAGTACTCGCCTGATGCCAATACGCTTGTTCAATCTCAGGGTTGACCTCAGCGAGTGTCCACGTCGCGGGTGCTTGATCCAGATGCATCAGGAGCGCCCCTCGCTGATACGCCGAAAGTGCAGGAAGTTCGAACTGCCGAAGCACCCACTCGCGGCCCCGTCTGACCACCCTGCCCACGATGAAGCCGTTCGCGAACGAAGCACTCTTCGAGTTGTCTGATGCGAGATGGGTGATCAGGATACGATCCTCGTCGGGCTCTGCAAGTTCGCTTAAGCCGAGTGCCAAGCCAAGTTGATACGAACTCTCGATACGTTCTCGCAGTTGCTCCACGCTGGGAACGCCGCCCTGGTTGCAAATAACATGAATTGCATTGGCGCGAGCTTTGGCAACAGCTCGTTCCTTCGCCTCCCCGTCCTCCGCTCCTCCAAGAGTGAGATGCACATGGTTTTTAAAGAGCCATCCATAACGTGAGACAAGGTCCGTTGGTTCAAATCTCGGATAGAGCTCCTCCAGCCGATCGACGTATTTACTTGGAAGCGCCCATTCGGCGTCAGAAAAACTGCGATGCCGCGAGACGAGCTCCCGAAGAGCTGACCAGACTGCAGCTCGGTCGGGATCGGGAAGTTCAGCAGGACTAGTGTCTTCCAGGCGCTCGACGATAGCTTCATGAACCTCTTTCGGCACATTGTCGAGCGCCCGGATCAGGTCACTCCATCTGGTACCGTCTGTTCCGACGACGGAGAGCATCTGCATGACGAGATCACGGATGCGCCCACGATACTCATCGCTCGTTAGAGTCGGATCCGTTGCGGGCGCCCAGTCGCACCATTGAGGCTTCGGTCGGACAATCATCAAGCCCTGCGAAGGAAGGACATCTGCATGCAACTGCCAGCCTGGCCCAGGCTCGCGGTCGAGAAGCATTTTTAGAATTTCCAGTTGACGTTCCCACGGAGCGGCCGTTTGGGGATGCCGCAGAAAGAATGTCTCCGATAAGCTGGACCTCGGACGGTTACTCAGCGTGCCGCCGGGATCAAGTCGCGTGAGTGTCGCGAGCACGAGGGTGGTGTGCGCGAGGTGCTCTTCGGACCAACTCAAGAGCTCCAGCGCGAAGAGTAACCCCGTATACGGCGACGAGCCAAAGAATCCGTGCGTTGATTCTTGGAACAACTTGAGAATCGGTTGATCTTGTCGAAGGCCCGCATCAACTGCATCAAGGAAGGTTGCCGGCGCTGCCTGCGCGATAGTGGAAAGAAGAGTTTCGAGAGACGCCCAGATTCGCCAATCGGAATTCGCCGATTCCAGAAGTCTTCGCACGATGCGCGTTGCCCGCTGCTCGATCGGTTGTCCCGCAACTTGTACTGTCGCTCCTCGGGCTCCCATGATCGCGAGCGTGTCAGCAAGGCCTCTTCTCAGGTGCGGCGAGTACGAAGGACGCAATGTGCTCATCCACCGCGTGTCAGGGTCCAAGCCATATCGCGGATCGAGCTCGCCCAGGACTTGTAGCACGACGCTCTCAAATCGCTCCAAATCCGCGGCTGCTATACCCGAGGACAACAAGATCCACACGTCCTCCTTCGAGGTGACATACCAGACGTCGCCGATGCTTCGAACGGGAGGATCGACCTCACGAGCCCAGCGCTGCGCAGTGTCGACGGGATCATCAGAGCCAGTGCGCAGTGCACGCAGCGCTGTGAGATCCGCCGCGTTCGATTCGTTCCAACCTCCCGCGAGGAGGAGCGGAATGATCGTACGGACGGTATCCGGTCGTGCCCATGCAGGTCTCTGGAACTCGGGGCGAACCGCCAGGCGTCGTCGCAGCGCCAAGAGGCTCCGCCGCGCGAGGACCGCAAGTTCCTGAGCTTGGTCTCCCTCGATGCCGTGTGTCGAGAGGGCTCTTATGGCAGCACGCACCGACAAGCGTGGAACGATGACGGTGGTTGGTGTGGCTTCCTCTGTCCAGTGCACGACGGATACGACGCGATGGCTGCGGTTGAGCGCGCGCGATATCGCTTCTGCATTGTCAAACCGCGGGACCAAAACAAGAGAAGCTTCAGATGCTGTCAGCTGATCCCACGCGGCGCGGTTGCGCGCCACGACCGTGCGTGAGAGATACCTGTCACGTTCAATCTCCGGCAGCACGAGAACGGCCGCGGTAAACACCGCGAGCGCTTCCTCGGGAGACTCCGCCTGGATCGCGAAGGAATCGCTACGATTGCGCAAGTGCTCGTGGATAGCCTCGGTAGCCTTCTCGCGTCCGGCGAGCAAGAAATCCGTGGTGAGTGCGGGACGAGTGACCGTCGACCACTCGGACCAATAGGTGTCCAAGTCCAGCGCGTTATCTGTGTACTTGCCAAGTTCGCGGGACAGCCACAGATGAACGGCGGGACAACTCTCGAGCCATGTGGCGAGATCATCAGCGTCGAGCACTCGCACGGAGGCCCAGTGTGCCTCTGCCATGCGCGCCGTGGCCCATGCGTCTTTGTGTTTCCAGCGTCGCAGCGTGACGACCTGATAGCTTGACTCGGCGGGCGTGAGGCTCTCGGGGTTCTCCGTACGTTTGTGGTAGTCCTCGTCGACTTTTCGTCGATCGCCGCGAATGCTCAGCTCCCACCCGGTGATTCCCTTGGGAACGAAGGTGCTCGCATCGTCCGCGATGGTAGTGCCGTCCCATCCGGGGAACTGCACGCCACTCCCGGCGCGAAACGACAGTGTCCGAAGTTCCTTTGCAGATGCGGATACGAGGCGGCGAATCAGGCGGGGAAGGTTAGATTGTGAGGTGTGTTTGTTCGCCCAGGCGATCAGATCCTCGGCATCAGCCAAGTTGAAAGGTGTGTGAGCCATAGGATGGATGATAGCGGCTCTGGGTCACGGCGCTTCGCTCCGGCCCTTCGGGTGACGCGCCGTCAGCGGCACTGTGGGGACGCCGCATTGTGCCGCGCCACCCTCTATCCCCCGCATCGGTCCATTGAATTCTGGAAGTTCCTCGACCAGATCGAGGCTGCGGTCTCCGACAATTTCGACATGCACCTGATCTTCCGACGTTGAGATCGCGGCCCGCTTGCTCGGCTTCTGTCACCACCCAGACGGCTGGCCGCAGCGAAGTCGCCACCAGCGCCGGGAGCCTGGAAGCGATTACTGCACGCCCATGCGGGCATCTGGTCTGACCCGCTACCCAAGATCACACCAGGGCGACGTTGAGTGGCGTTGTTGCGCGGTTCGAAAACTGACCCGCAACGCCCCCTACCCACAGACCCGTTAACGACCGATAGCGTACGACGCCGGCCTACCAAGCTGAGTCATCTGATTGAGGATGTTACATGCGAGGATGGCCTCCGTCTCTTGCCCCGCCCGACTGCGCGCTCGAAGGCTCTCCCCGATGATCAACTTGTACCGGAAGAAGGCGTTCTCCATACGGGCCTGCTGATGGTAGCCCGAGTCCTTCTTCCACTGTCGCCGTCCAGCCTGCTGCACCTGTCGGATCGTGCGGTCGCGCGCGGGCGATCGTGGTCGCCGTCCAGACACGGTGGCTGTCCTGGTCGGTGGAATGACGACCGTCGCGCCACGCGCACCCGCAGCCTCGTAGATGCCACGCGTGTCGTAGGCCGCGTCCGCCGTGAGGCAGGAGACGTCGCCTTCGACCTTGTCGATCAGATCGAGGGCCGTCGTCGCGTCGTCAACATGCCCGCCGGTCAGGGCGTGAGCGACGATCACGCCCGATCCGTCGACGCCCAGATGAAGCTTCTTCCAGCCGCGTATCCCGCGTCCGCCATGTTTCACGGCCGCCCATTCACCTTCACCCACAGTCGAGAGCCCGGTACTGTCGACGATGAGATGTATGCCTGCGCCCGCGGGGAGGCGGCGAAGTGCAAGGTCGAGGTGCTGACCACGCCGTGAGAGAGTCGTGTGATCGGGCGCGGACAGGGCGAGGCACAGCATCCCGAAGATCGACCTCAGAAAGCCCTCCGTCTGACGAAGGGGCAGGTGAAAGATCAGGCGGAGCGTCAGCGCGGTTTCGATGGCAACCTCGGAGTACTGCAGCTGCCCTCCGCGCTTGCCGACGCCCACGGCCTCCCACGTGGCGATCGCTTCCGGCGTCAACCACAGGGTGACGTCGCCTCGCTGGACCAGGGCTCGGTCGTACGCCGGCCAGTTTCCGACGCGGTATTTCGTTTTGTACCTGGGATGCACTCTCGACTTCACGTCGAGATCATGCCCCTTCGGCCGTCACGATGGCCAGGGCCGCGACGAACACTTGTTTCCGCGCACCAACGCCGCCATTAGGGCCCTGTGCAAGTCCTTGTCATCGCCCCCAGCCCGGCGGGAGCGCCGGTACACGGCACGCTGCGCGGCGGAGAGTAAGGCCCCGGTGCCGCAGGCGAAGTCCGCAATCCGCAGCCTTTCGATCGCGGCCCTATCCGACCAGTCCACGTCCAGCCGCTCGACCGCCAGTTCCGCGAGCAGGCAAGCTGACTCGGGCAATGTATAGAAAGTGGCCAGGAACTTTCTGTCCGTGATGAGGGTCTGGGGGGCCCTGGTCTATCGGTCCAACTGCAATGGTGATACTGCGGCTGTCTACGCTGGGCCAGGTTCCATCATCTTCACGCTAATCAACGAGAGAGTGCCGGTACGACGTTCCGGAGCTCGGACAAGTCGTGACGTACAATGCGCGCATGCCCAAGTTAGCGGTGGAAGGATACGCAACAGTCGACGTTCAGGCGGACAAGCGACTGGTGCTGGCAATCGAGCAGGACGTCGGCGTCGATGTCATGCACGCGTGCGGCGGCAACGCGCGTTGCACGACCTGTCGCGTTGAATTCATCGAGGGTGAGCCGTCTCGGATGACGGCGGCCGAGAAAGACCGCCTCGCGGCTCGCGGTCTCGCGGGGGTCAGGCTGTCGTGCCAGATACTCTGTGACCACGACATGGCCGTTCGAGCCATCAGTCGGTTGGAGGGAACGGGTCGTCCCGATCCTGGCCCCACGCCCGAGGCGACGATTACCCCACTACCAGAGTGGAACTAAGGCCCGCCGCAAAGACGCCAACGGTTGAGCGATCGTGGTGGGTCTGCTCAAAACCCTACGCGACCGCTCCCAATGCGACAGACCGGTCTTCGGGAATCCCCGTCCTATCCGAATATCGGGCCGCCGCGAATCTGGAATCGCCGCATGTCCGGCTCTAGTCGAGTTCGACCAGCTCTTCATCCAAATGCAGATCCTCGACCACCGGACACATCTGGAGGCGCGCCGTGTGATCGTTTCAACGTCCTTCACCTCGAGCCGCTGAAGCGAACGCTTGAGATCGAAGGCCACCCGCTCGGCCTTAATCGCGGTCTTGAGCACCGGTGTTTTCGGTGGCAATCCCAAACGCAACTTGAGAGCCACCTCGGACAGGCCCGCGTGCGCCTGGCCCACCGCGTATGGTGCAACAAAGCGGCCGAGGTTGGCGAATCGGCGAAACAAGGTCGGCGTGAGTGGCTGCTCCCCCAGTAGCCTCAGGGAATGCCCGACGCTCTGCGCTTCCTCATACTCACAGCCGCTGGCTGGGTGAACCGCCACCAGGAAGACGTGATCGATTATCTCCGGGAGGAGAATCGGGTCCTCCGGGAGCAACTTGGCCCACGTCCACTTCGCCTGACCGACGCCCAGCGCCGTCGACTCGCGGTGCGAGGCCAGAAACTCGGCCGGCGGATTCTGGCGCAGGTCGCCGGCATCGTCACGCCTGACACGATTCTCCGCTGGTACCGGAGGCTGATTGCCCGGAAGTACGACGGCAGCGCCCGCCGACGTCGAGGCCGGCCGATATCGCCACGCGAGGTGGCCGACCTCGTGGTGCGGATGGCGGTCGAGCATCCACCGTGGGGGTACACGCGCATCCGTGGCGCGCTCGCGAATCTCGGCCACGACTTCGCCCGGAACACGGTCAAGCGGATGCTGCACGACCACGGGATCGAACCGGCTCCCGAGCGGGCCCGACGAACGCCGTGGAAGGCGTTCTTACAGGCGCATTGGGACGGCCTGGCCGCCTGCGATCTGTTCACGGTTGAGGTGCTCACGCTGGCGGGGCTCAAGCGGTACCTCGTCTTCTTCGTGATCGAGCTAGAGACACGCCGCGTGACCATCGCCGGGATCCACCCGCAGCCGTACGGCGCGTGGATGGAGCAACTGGCCCGCAATCTGACCGCCCCGGTGGAGGGCTGTCTGCGGACCGCGTCCCATCTGATCCACGACCGCATCCCCTGTACACACGTGTCTTCGGCGAGATCCTGACGGGTGGCGGTGTCCAGCCGATTCGGCTGCCACCGAAGAGTCCTAATCTCAACGCCTATGCCGAGCGGTTCGTCCGCTCGATCAAAGAGGAGTGTCTCCGTCGCGTGGTCCCGCTTGGCGAGGCTCATGTGCGCCAACTCGTCCACGAGTTCGTCGAACATTACCATCACGAGAGAAACCATCAGGGCCGCGACAACCAACTCCTGCAGCGACCGCCACCTCCGGTCAACCCGGACGCCGACGTTGAGCGGCGGGAGCGCCTCGGCGGACTTCTCAGCTTCTACTACCGAGAGACCGCACGAGGGGGCGGCTGATTATCTGCACCTTACGGGGTGTCCACCGACACCGACGACAGTGCGTGATTGCGAATCGTAGGGCGCGGCCGCGCGGCCATGCGTATAATCGACATCGTGAAACGCGGTCTCGGGGCGCTCGTGCTGATCGGAGCCCTCTGGGCTATTGGTGCGGCCGTCCGCGACGGCACAGCGGAAGTGAGCCCGGGCGTTGAACGCGACGCGGCGACTGGTGCGTGGGCAGCGGCCAGCGCGGAGCCTGCGGCGCTGGTGGAGGCGCCCGAGGTCAGGAGTCTTCTGGCCGCCGAGGCCGATGAGGTGGATGCGGTCGCGCAGACCTTGCCGCGGCTCCACAGCCTCCTGGTCAGCCTGCGGGGCGAGCTGCTGTTCGAGCGGTACTACAACGGGCGTAGCCGCGATCGGCTCGCCAACATCAAGTCGGCGTCAAAGAGTGTCATCTCGGCCCTGGTCGGCATCGCCGTCGATCGCCGGTTGATTCCCGATGTCCAGACCCCCATCGCCACCTATTTTCCCGAGCTTGCCAGCGATTCGGACGCGCGCAAGACGGAGATTACCGTCGAGCATCTGCTGACCATGAGGCCCGGGCTCGATGGAACGAGCAACCGCAACTACGGTGCCTGGGTGACGAGTCGCGACTGGGTGCGGCACGCGCTGGCCCGGCCGATGTTCGCCGCGCCCGGCGCGAAGATGGAGTACAGCACCGGCAACACGCATCTCCTCTCCGCGATCTTGACGAAAGCGGCCGGGAAGACCACGCGGCAATTCGCCAACGAAGCCCTGGCGACGCCGCTTGGTTTTACGCTGGCACAGTGGCCGCGCGATCCGCAGGGCATCTACTTTGGCGGCAACGACATGTTGCTGACGCCGCGCCAGATGCTGGCCTTCGGCGAGCTGTATCTGAACGAGGGTCGCGTTGGCGGCGAGCAGGTTCTCTCCCCTCGGTGGGTACAGTGGTCGTGTGAGGGCGTCGAGCGCAACCGCCGGCCCGGCCCGGGGTTCGACCCGGATGGTAACATCGATCCGCTGCGTGATCGCCGGTACGGATACGGCTGGTGGGTGCACCAGATCGGCGACTACGAGACCTGCTTCGCCTGGGGCTACGGGGGGCAGTACATCTTTGTCCTGCCGGAACTGGATGTTGTGGTGGTGGCCACCTCGTCGTCCGACGTGAGCGACGAACGCCGCGGTCATCGGCGCGCTCTGTTCGACATTCTCGAACGGCTCGTCGTGGCGCCCATGGTGAGTGAACCTACATCGATCACCCGCAACGCCTTCGAGGAACCGGCGATCAACTAGCCGCGGGGGTCTGGTCGTCGGCGCCGGTCCTTTTCCGGCCCATTTCCCGCCACGGCATTGTCAACTTGTTGAGGGCAGCGCGCCGCCGGTCAGGCGCGTCCACAGCGCCGCCTGCCGCCGCGCCTAGTGCGGCCTGCATAGAGAAAGGGACAAGACGGAATTGGCAACAGAGCAACGGCAATCGGTGCTTCCACAGGCCAGGATCGCTAGCAATACTTGTGGCGCGCCGTGGATGAGGACGGTGACGTCCTCGACATCCTCGTGCAACCGCGCCGGAATCGGCACGCCGCGGTGCGCTTCTTTCGCACGTTACTGAAGACCCAGCGGCACGTGCCGCGACGCCTGATTACCGATAAGCTGCGCAGCTACTCGGCCGCCTGTCGCACGGTGATGCCATCGGTGCTTCACTGCACCGATCAGTACGCGAACAACCGCGCGGAGGGTATTGTCAAGTTGAGGCTGACGGCCGTGTCTGATGCCCAGCATAGCGGGCTCACGACGGGCTCGAGCCCAGTATCTTGGAGGTAGATCGACTAGCTTTTCGTCAACTTGACTGTGAGCATGATCTCCCTGCCTGTCGAGGTCAATCAGTGACACCGGTGGGTGCCGGGGAGTGGTGGCCTGACCCGTAACTTGACTGACCTTCGGTCCTCGCTACTGATCTGTCGGTCATCGCCCGCCGGCAACTCGTACGGCAGCCAGCTGACCGGATGGGCCGTGACCCCATAGGGGCCTGCTGTCACCACGGCCCGTCACAGTCCTGTCCGCCCACCCGGGCCAGCCCGCCGGCCGCAATCCGAGGAGGCCACCCGTGACCAACCGGATGACCACGCCGCCCGATACGCGGCAGGTGATCGTCGGCGTTGATACGCATACGCATGTCCACGGCGCGGTGGCGATCGACAGCGGGGGGATCCGTCTGCGCGATCAAGCGTTCGTCGCTGACTCGGGCGGCGACCAGGCGCTGATCACGTGGGCCGAGACCCACGGGCGGATTGAAGCGTTTGGCATCGAAGGCACCGGCAGCTATGGCGCCGGCCTGGCACGGGCGGTGCGCCGCGCGCGGCATCGGGTCGTGGAAGTGAATCGGGGCGACCGGCGCACGCGCCGCGCCGCGGGCAAGTCCGACACCATCGATGCCGAGGTCGCCGCGCGGTCCGTGTTGGCGGGTCAGTCGACGGCCATTCCCAAGACTGCGGACGGCGCCGTCGAGATGATGCGCCAGCTCAAGATCACGCGGGATACCGCGGTGAAGGCGCGCACCATGGCGATGAACACGCTGCAGCAGATCATCGTGCACGCCCCGCCCGTCCTGCGAGAAGCCCTTCACGACCTCACCGATCACGGCCTGCTCACGCGCGGCGCCGGACTCCGACCGGGCCCCATCGAGACGCCCACTGCGTCCGCCAAACACACCCTCCGGGCGCTCGCCCGCCGCTGGATGGCTCTCACCGAGGAAATGGCGATACACGACCAGCACCTCGCGCGCCTCACGACCGAGACATCACCGACCCTCCGGGAGGGCTTCGGTGTGGGCGCCCACACCGCGGCCGAGCTGTTGATCCTCTTCGGCGATCACCCTGACCGGATTCGTTCGGACGCCGCCTTCGCGACGCGCTGCGGCGCGTGCCCGCTCCCGGCCTCGTCCGGGAGGACCACCGGCCGGCACCGCCTCAAGCGAGGCGGCCACCGACAGGCCAACGCCGCCCTCGATCGAGCCGTCATCGTCCGCAGGCGATTCCACCAACCAACCCGCGACGATGTCGCCCGACGCACCGCCGATGGCCGGACTAAACGCGAGATCATCCGATGCCTGAAACGCTTCCTTGCGCGAGAGATCTACCAACGCGTCATGACAGACTTCCGCACACGCCAAGCCGTCACCCAGGCCGCTTAAAACGCGTGTCTTGACATATAGGGGCGTCTGTGAGCCGTCCCCGGGCGTAGAGCCCGACGGTGCCGGGCACGGTGTCGAGCCAGCCCCAGTGGACGGCAAGCGTGCACATGCGGTGGAGGGCCGAGGTCTCCCGGTTGATGGTGCCAGTGGCCGCCCCGGCGGCGCGCCGGGCGAGTTGGTACTGGCGGATCTGGTGCGTGGTGAGCGCGGCAGCCCGCACGACGCGGCCGAAGAATGCGGTGAGATGAGCAACCCGGCCGCGGGCGGTGCTGACGGACCGGAACTGCCGCACCTGGTAGTCCTGGAGATAGGCGTCGCTGAGATCTCCCAGGGTCGGCCCCTGGGGGCCGAACGTGCGCGCCGGCGGTGCCGCGCGGGGGGCAGGGGTGACGGTCGAGCCGGTTTCGTGCGGGGTCATGGACTGGGTCCCTCCTTGGTGGTGGCCGCGGGTAAGCGGCGTCCGTCCACATTCGCTCTGGTGGGCGCGACAGGCAAGGGGAATGTGCGGAGGCGACGGGACGGCGATGTGTGGGGAGCCACGAGTGGCGACCGAGTGCACATGTACGGAGCGCGAGTTCGGCCGGTGCTCCCGCCCCACCGTGCGGCCCGGCAGGAACGTGAGCGACGAGCGCGACCACGGCGACGGCTCCTCCACCCGCGCGCGCGGCCGGCGGACGAGCGGCTCGCTGACCGAGACCCGCGTCCGCGACTGGCAGTACTGGCCGGAACGGTTCGACGGGTCGGCGGACCGGACCATGAACCCATGCTCGCTGGACGGGACCGACCCGCTGGCCAGGACCGTCCTCGCCGCGTGCGTCGAGCCAGACGGACCGGTCGACGCCGATGGCGATCAGGCCCTGGTCATCGACGATGCGCGCCACCCGGCCTTCCTGCCAGGTGCGAGGCGGCACGGCCGTGGGACGCGGCCACCGGGGCGCGAGTGCGATGGCCGCGACTCCGCCGGTTGCTCGTGGCCGAGGCTAGTGGGGCGCGCTGGGGCCACCTGGCGTACCGGGATCCGTCTTCGAGACCTCCGTGAACGCGTCGAAGAGTAACCAGTTGTCCAGGAAGGGCTCGATGTGCGTTTCCCGGAGGGCCGTGTGGAAGGAGTCGGCCCGCTTGGGTCGCCGACCGCCGTGGCGCTCCAGGTAGTCCCGGTAGCCGTTGATGAGCACGCGCTGGAGTTCCGGCCAGCGGAGCACGTAGAAGCGGTCCGCTCCGTCCGGTTGGAGTCGAACGAGCACGCAGATGAGGTCGCCAGCTGGCGGGGTCGTCGGTGGCCCCATCGTCTGCGCTCCGGCCTGGCAGCGCACGTCCGCAAATGTCCGGATGTCGAACTGCCATGAGGGTCCGGCGATCGCCTTGACTTGGACGAGCGCCGTCTGCCCATGACCTCCCGTCGCCACGATGTCGTAGTCCGGCACGTTTCCGGCGAACGTGGCGGTCAGCAGCCCCCGTCGCGACAGCTCGGCGGCGACCAAGTACTCGCCGACTTGCTTCGTGAGTTGGACCTGCCGGCCGGTGGCCATACGGGTCGGAGCATAGAATGCGTTCTATGGTCTTGTCCAGCCATTCCATCCACGATGCACAGTCGTGGACGGCGTGCGTCGGGCGCTCGGGCGGCAGGTGCGCAAGCTCAGGACCGCGCAGGGTCTGTCCCAAGAGCAGCTGGGCGAACGCGCCGATCTGCACTGGACCCACATCAGCGGCATCGAGCGTGCCCAGTACGACCTGAAGCTCAGCACGCTGACCCGCGTGTCACGCGGCCTCGGGGTGAGCTTGGCGGCACTCTTCGCAGGGATTGTTGCGCCGCGAGCACGTCGGAAGCGCTCACCCTCCGTGGCCACGGGTGTGCGTTCCTCGCACCGAGCACGTCGGTGATCGAGGGCTCGTTCGACATCAGCGAGGTCGACGTTCACCTGTGCCGAGGGTGCGCGATCGCCGCCCCGGAGTCCCTGGCGTCGTGTCGATGTCGGTGCCGCCGCACCCGAACGGTGTGCGTGGGGCCACGCGAAAGCGTGGGCGGCGCGGGCGGCCGTGCTCGGGGGGACCCTCCCCTTTCAACGGATCGTCACTCTGCTGCGCGGCTAAGATTGCGCGGCTAAGATGGTGACCGTACGCGAATGCCTGAAGCCGAACTCTATGACCCGATCAAGCTGTTCCTGGAGGCACAGGGCTATGTGGTGAAGGGAGAGATCGGGGCCTGCGATGTCATGGCGGTCAAGGGTGATGAAGGCCCGGTTGTTGTCGAGCTGAAAGAACGACTAAGCCTGGCGCTCATCCTTCAGGCCGCTGACCGGCTCGCCTTTTCCGACACGGTCTACGTGGCGTTTCGCATCGGACAGGGCCAGAGCGCATCCTGGCGCACCCGCAGGAAGCAGGTGACGGGCCTGCTTCGCCGCCTTGGCCTGGGCCTCCTCACCGTCTCTCCGCGCGGACACGTCGTGCCTGTGCTGGACCCCGCGCCGTATCGGCCCAGAACACGGACTGGTCGCCGGGAGCGCCTGCTCAAGGAGTTCGCCGAACGGGTCGGGGATCCAGAGGATGGAGGCTCATCCTCCCGGGAACGACTCACAGCGTACCGTCAGGACGCGCTACGATGCGCACGCCAGCTCGCGGACCAGGGTGTTCTCAAGGTCAGCGTCCTGAGCGAGCGTACCGGAGTGTCGCGAGCCGGCCCGATACTGCGAGACAACCACTACGGGTGGTTTGATCGCGTGAAGACCGGCCACTACGCGCTTTCACCAAAGGGGCGGCGAGACGTACGGCAGTGGCCCGCCGCGCTTGAGCGTCGGGGATCCCAGGCGCCATGATGCCGTGTCCGGAGATTCCGCGATGCAGGCCAGCCGGTCAACGCGCCTCGCATCAGCCCTCCGCGGGCATCCTTCAGCGAAGGCGTCGCTGGGCGTTGGCGCATGACTCGAAACTGACCGACAGCGGTCCCAACCCAGTGGCTCCTCACCGACCAAGACGGGACGACTCCGGCCGACCACGTCGGCCTCGCGCGGGTGGCACAGGGCTGAGGCCTCGGCATGTGTAGGAAATTCCGACCTCGCAGAAGACAGTCGCCGCGGCCGAGTCAGACCAGGTCGGGTGTCGAGCCCGCCCTGGCAGTGTGACTCAGATCGTGACGCCGTAGTCGCCGGGCTGCCGGCCTGTCTTGAAGGCGTGATAGGCCAACGCCATGGCGACGACCGTATCGGGCGGATGCCCGTGCAGCATGTCGTGCCGCACCCACCCGTGGAACAGCTCGGCCTCTTGGATCTGGATCGTGGGCGTCGGCATGCATCCTCGGTACTGGGGTACGTTGCGGCGTCGCCACGCACTCCGGTGCCTCCAGCCATCCTCAGGAAGCACGGCCCCACTGCCGACTGGCCTGCATGGCCGGGGCCCGGGGCCAGACACGCACGGTGCGGTGCATGGTGCGCGTGATCCACGGCTGATCACGCGGCCACCGCGTGGCGCCTGCGTCGCTGTCACGCCGAATCTGGTCTGGATCGCGCAGGTCGGCGATTGTGTGCAAGTCCTCTATGATCGCGGGCGGTCTTGCGCACGAGGCGGAGGACGTGGTGACGGAAGTCGGCACGCGACCAAGGGAACACGGGCTCCTCATGGCCGGCTCCGGGTGCGGTCGGCACGTTCACGTGATCGTCGCGGCGATCGGTTATCGCATGTGAGGCGATGAAACGGCGAAGTGCAGCAAGAATCGGCGTGAATTCGCGAGATCCAGACCATCGAGGCGACGTGGGTGATAACCGTCTATTGATAACCGATCCGACGAACGGCCTTCTAAGCCGAGGGTCGCAGGTTCGAATCCTGCCGGGCGCGCCATTTTCCTAAAGAATTCGCTGATTGTGCCCACTGCCTGGGCATCGGGGGCGAAGGTGCAGGCGAAAAAAGTGACCGGTCACCTTCCAAGATTGGCTGACTGAAGTACGCTGAGCGCCACCCCAGCGCTTCACAACGGCCTGCGCCGATGGCATGGTGTGACGTCGTGGAGCCCCGTACGCTACGTGAATGCCGGATCGCGCTGGGCCAGTCGCAGGCGGCGTTCGCGGCAATGCTCGGTGTGTCCCCCGAATCGTATCGGACGTGGGATGCCGGGCGGCGGGCGACGCCGCCCCACGTCATGGCGCGAGCCCGGGCGCTCGCCACGCATCGCGATGAGCACGCGCTCCTTCCCTTACCCGTGCTCGCGCTGCTGATCGGCGTGCACGTCAAGACGCTGCGGGCGGCGGCGCGGGACGGGCGGCTGCCGGTGACCTATGACACCCGGACGACCTTCCGCCGCCTTCGGGCCCGCGCGACTCCCGCCGCGGCCAGGGCGTTTCGGCGGTCGTACTATGGGCGACCGGTGAAGCCGGTGGACCGTCGTGCGCCATTGACCTGGGCCAGCGTGCCCGACGACTACGACGAGCAGATTCGCGCGCTACGTTGCGCACGCGGGTTGAGTCAGGCGCAATTGGCCACCCTGGTGGGCGCGGCACGGAAAGCCGTCGTCTACCAATGGGAGGCACGAAAACGCACGCCGTCGCCCGTGTTCTGGCAACGACTCTCCGCGCTCCACCGGCGTCTGCCGGAGCGACCGTAAGCGGGCTCTGACATGGGCGATCGTGCCAGAGAACTACGACGATCAGATTCGCACGCTTCGTCGCGCACGCGGATTGAGCCAGGCGCAATTGGCCACGCTGGTGGGCGCGGCGCGGAAGGCCGTCGTCTACGACTTATTGAAACGGCCAACGCTCACCGAGCAAAATTTGGCACGATGTACGTCTTCAGCATTTCGACGAGCTTCGCGCAGTTGTCGCTGGAGGCCTGGAGCTTCCCGGCGATGCCGGGGCCCAACTGAATGTTCACCGTGAGGCGAGAGCCTTCCTTTGGTGACACCCAATCAAAGTCTGTGGTGCGGACTTCCCACCCATCGATCCGCTTACGCAGTCGAATACAGTCGAAACGGTTTTCAGTGGCAAACTTCTTTGCCTCGCTGATGGTGCCTTCGTTACAGAGCCACAGAGAATCAAACACTCGACGTGTCTCGTCCCGGTACTCGCCCCGTGGTCGCGTCCAGTGCCGCCAGCGGCTCGGTGGGATGTTGAACTACTACTATCGGTCAGCAGCGTGATACATGATCGGCCGTCAACCCCACGATCTAGTTTTTGGACAGTACGAGTGTGGCATCTACGTGAGCCAGATCTTTGCTCCTGCCACTGCGTGTACACGGGGTCCATGGTGCTCGCTTCCCTGCGCGACACGCTGCTGCCGCCGGTCGTCCTCGCTCTGGTTGAAGCTCCTCCGGAATGCTCGTCGAGTACGTTCTGGTGACTCCGAACGTTGGCACACTTGCTCGTTTTCGATGCGCCTAATTCATGCCGTTCGTCGGTCTGGGTGTCCCAGGCTGGGTCGCGCCGACTGGACGAGACGTCGGTAGAGGCGATCGACGGCACTGACCATCTCCTCCACGCTGTGCCGCTCGATGACCTGGGTACGGGCCAACCGTGCCCAGCGCTCCGTTTCGGAAGGGTGGTCTCGCGCGTAGATCAGCGCCTGTGCCAGGCGTTCTGGATCGCCGGGCGGCACGAGCATGCCGGTAACCCGGTCCGAGATCAGGTCGGGCACGCCACCGACCCGCGTGGCGACGACGGGGCATCTGGCCGCCATCGCTTCGATGGCAGCCACCGGTGTCCCTTCGTTGTTCGAGGACACCACGAGCAGGTCGGTGTCGGCATAGACGGCAGGCAGATCGCGTCGCCAGTCGAGGAAGAGCACCTGCGGTCGAAGATCGAGCTGGGCAGCGAGCTGCTCTGTGGCTGCCCGCTGATCGCCATCACCCAGCGTGGGTAGAGGTCGAGCCCTCCGCAGTGAAAATAGATCGCCGTCGTGAAGTGTGACGGGTTGCGGAAGCCGCCGGCCTTTCGCTTGATGCTCATGATCTTGCTGTTGAGACCTTCAGCCACGCCATTCGTGATCGGATGCTGGACAAAGCGGAGCACCCCTGCGAGATGCCGCTTCAACGTCTTCGCCACCTGCTTCACGGGCGCGAGCCGCGAGCGGATCGCCCAGCCATACCAGCGCGTGAAGAACCGCGTCACGGCCGCATGCTGACGGTAGGTCCACAAGGCCCGCAACGCTTCTTTGATCGCCCACGCGCGCCCGACTTTCAACTTCAGCGCTTGGAGCGTCGCGAACGCGGCCGCATGCCGCTCCGGCCGCCGCTCGTCGCTGAACAGCCACAGGTACTTGGTGCCGGTCAGCGGCGAACCCTCGCCGGCCCGCAGAAAAGCGCGATGCTCCTGTTTGCGGACCGTATCGACGGCCTTCGTCATCTCCCGCATGATGTGGAACCGATCGAAGACGATCTTCCGACGTTATCGGTCTTCGCGAAGTCGGCTGGCAGCAACGTCGTCCAGCCGTGCTCTGCTGTCCATTGCCTCAGTTCCTTGTAGTAATTCCTGTCCGTCGCGCACTTGTTGTGAATGAGAGCCGCGTAGACCCGATAGTTGCTGTTGACGACGGAGCTCAGCTTCCTGACGAATATTTCGTCGACAGGCAGCCCCACAAACTGTTCCTGGCGATTGTAGAGACCGTCAAGCTCGTCAAGCAGTTCCAGGAGAAATGTTTCGATTTTGGCCCAATGTGACTCGCGAAGATCGTTGACGTCGTCAACGTCGACAATCCCGTTCCACTGCTTGCAGTCCCTCTCAAGCAACGGCACGTTCTGCTGGAATGTACGCCAGAGCCACAGATCCCGAACGTTCCACGTCAGGAAGAACGGTGCCCCGATGGCATTCGCCTTCTGAGCGGCGTTATTAACCAGATCGAAGTCTGCAGCCTCGATGTGTGGCCGCTTGAACTCCATCTCACAAACGGCCTCCTGACCAGACCGCTTCCACAGCACGCCATCGAAGTACATGTGTTTCTTGCCACCGACACGAACACTCTGCTCAGCCTCAGCGCGCTCGAAGGCGAGGCTGCGCACGCTGATGATGCTGTTCATCAACTCGACGACGCGCTGCTTGAACCAGGGCTCGGTGTCGCTAACTAGCGCTCTCTTGGCTTTGGCTGGCATCGTTTTTCCAAGTCTGAAAAATAGCATGCCGCACGCACGCGCACGACGGTTTAGAAACCGCCCGCGGCGGACGAGTTGTAGATCTTTCGTACGCGCGGCGGCCGTGGGCCTCGAAAGGAATGTGTTGCAACTTGGCTGGCGGCGGGCTGATAGCCTGAAGACATCATGAAGAAGGCAATCCGACCGGCAATTTTCAAGTGGCGACAGACGGCTCCGGAGCTGATTCTTTGCGCCGTGCGCTGGTATCTTCGGTAATCACTCTCGCTTCGCGATGTCGAAGAGCTCCTCGATGAGCGTGGCCTGAAGGCTGACCACACCACGGTCTGGCGATGGGTGCAGCGCTACGGGCCAGAACTCAAGCAGAGGCTGCGCCGGCATCTCAAGCCAACCAACAAATCCTGGCGTGTTGATGAAACCTATGTTCGGGTCAAGGGCGGCTGGTGTTATTTGCATCGTGCCATTGATTCCACAGGCGCCACCATCGACTTCCTCCTGTCAGCGCTCCGCGATGCGGCGGCGGCCAAACGGTTGTTTCGCAAGGCTCTCAGCGATCCATCGCATCCGCAGCCCCGCGTCATCAACACCGATCAGGCCCGCCTCTACGGCTCGGCGATTCCAGCAGTGAAAGAGGACGGCACCCTGCGCTGCCGCTGCCGACATCGGCCGGTCCAATACTTGAACAATATCCTGGAACAGGACCATCGAGCGATCAAACGACGGGTGAAGGCCAAACAGGGGTTTCGCGAGTTTCACGCGGCGCGGCGAACAATCCAAGGATACGAGGCCATGCACATGATTCGGAAGGGGCAGGTGAGGTGGTGTCCTGGGCTGCAAGGCGGGATACTAGCGCTCGAAGAGGCTCCGTGCCACGCCGGATTGCCGGATGATGCTGGACAGCGTGCCAAACGTGAGTTCGGAATGGTCCGGGACCGGAACGGTCGTCGTGGTGCTGCCGGATCGCTGCTGCATCACGATGTGACTGCCACGCTGTCGAACCGCTGAGAATCCCTGGCCTTCGAGAATCTGGCACACCTCGCGGCCAGAAAGCACGCGCAGTTTACCCAACCGCGACCTCGACGCGCGTGACGAATACTTCGCTGTGCAACCGTCGGGCAACCTCGGTCGGATCAGCTGACTCGAAGAACAGTTCTAACGCCTCGATCAGGCTAGTCCTCGCGGTCTCTACAGTCTGGCCTTGGCTTGCAATGTCGAGCTCTGGACAGAGAGCGACGTACGCGTCACCCTCACGTTCAATAATGGCGGTCAACTGGCGCGTGGATTTCATAGCCCGATGATAGCAGCCAAAGCGGCTAGAATACCTACTGATCATGCCACTTAACATGAACGATTCGCCGGCCCGGATCGCCCCGTCGGAGACCGCGATCGGCCCGCCAAGCCGCGCCGCGCTAGCACGGCCGCACTCCAGTGGTCCTGGAGGATCTGGTAGAACGCCCGGTAGGCGATGACGTGCCCATGCGGACTGGGGAACACCAGCTCGCTGCCCTCGTGCAGCGCCTGAGCAGCCTCAAGCAGCTGTACAGCGCGACGACACAGCGGGACGAGGGTGCACGAATCGTCACGGGCCCGCACGATGCCCACCGACAGGATCCTCACCTGCCGATTCGATATGACACTGGTCGGCCGAGCTCGGTCATCCGATTGAGGATCTCACAGCCGAGGACGACCTCACTCCCCTGTCCAGCTGGACTCCGGGCGCGAAGGCCATCGCCGATGATGGACTTGTATCGGAAGAACGTGTTCTCCACCCGGCTCTAGCTCCTCGGTGACCGCCTTGACCTTCCGCGTCGACACGCCTTGCACGTACATCTCGGCCAGCGCGCTCACCAGGGCCTTCTCCGACCGTTGGAACCGGTCAAACAGCTCGGTCGAGAACCGCCCCTCCCGATCCCGCGGCACCCGGAGCTCCAACTTCCCGATCCGCGTGACCAGCCCCGGCTGTAATACCCGGATCGGTACCCGACCCGGTCCGTCGTGCGCTCCCCGGGGCCCGCCCAGTCCGTGCCCGTGTGTCCTCCTGAGGTAGCCCTCCCAGTCGTCCATCAGGCGTCGCCGGCGCTCGAAGAGATCACTGCGCGCATACGCTGCCTCGGTGGGGTTGCGTACCGTATGGGCGAGCGCGGTCTCGACCACTTCGCGGGGTGTGTTTGTCCGCTCCGCGGCCCAGTCCCGGAAGCTCGACCGGAACCCATGTGGCACGGCGGCGATGCCGAGTTCTTTGATCAATTTCGACAGCGTCATGTCAGAGAGCGGCTTCCGGAGCACCGGCCGGACTCGCGCTCCGTACAGGTGCACTCGGCCGCCACTCGTGGCTCCCCACACATCGCCGTCCCGTCGCCTCTGCACATTCCGCTTGCCTGTCGCGCCCACCAGAGCGAATGTGGCCAGCCGGAGTAGTAAGCCAGATCGAGGATGTCCTTCCGGTCTGTTCATGCCCGGCATCGAACGGATCCTCGGCGAGCACGGGGTGCCGGCCATCGTCAAGTGCCTGCCGTTTGTCGAGTCGATGTACAACTACCGGGCACGGTCGCGTGTGGGCGCCTCCGGCGTCTGGCAGATAATGCCCGGCACGGCGCGACAGTACGTGCAGATGGACTCGGCCGTGGACGCGCGGTCCGACGTCTGGCTTGCCGCTGAGGGAGCGGCCCGGTTGCTGGCCGACAACTACCGGCGGGTCGTCAGTTGGCCGCTCGCCTTGACCGGCTACAACCACGGCATCGCGGGCATGGAGCGTGCGGTCCGGCAGGTGGGTAGCTCCAGCATCGACGCCATCATCGAGGGCTACCGGGCGCGCACCTTCGGGTTTGCGTCGCGCAACTTCTACGTGGAGTTCATCGCCGCCGTCACCGTGTTCGCCGACCGCGCCGAGCTGTTTCCCGGCGTGGAACCGCTCCCACCGCTCGAGTTCGATGCCGTCACACCGGGCCGGTTCGTCTCGCTGCTTGACCTAGCCAGTCTCACCGGCACCGACGTGGGTTGTGCACCATCTCGTTGAAGATCGCCACATACCCCGGTGCCTGGAAGATCATCACGTTGTTGTTGTACGCACTCGACCGCATTGGAGGGCCGGAGTTGAACCCCATGATGCAGCGATCGGAGAAGCTGCGGTTCTCATACGAATCGTAGAGATGCGCGTCGCGGTAATCGGTTCGCTCCCGCGCGGCACGCCGGGAATCCTCCGTGCGGCCCGGCAGCCTTCCGTTCGGTGGGTCGACGATGAGCGACGTCCGCTTGTCCGAGGTCAGCTCGATTCCCCGCTCGTACCAGAACTCGTTGTAGGACAGCACGCCGCCCTCAGCCCGGCTTTGGTACCCGGCGTTCGGCGCGCCCGTCTCTGGGTCGAACAGATCGCGGTTCTGACGTCGGCGTTCTGACGCTTCGAACTCCTCGGCCTCTTCGGCAGACAGGTTCTCTTGTCCCTCGAACTGACGAGGCCGCTGGAACGGGGTTAGCGTGCGGAAGGTGTAGGTGCCTGAGATGTGGGGCTGGCCGTCAGAGGTGCGCATCGGCATCGCGTCGTCGATCGTTGAGGTCTGCGCGACCGCAAGTGGCGATACCAGCATGAGCCCAAGGGCCACGCCAAGAAGCGTCGTCAGGCGTTGTCGGTTCATTGATAGTCTCCCAGCGGGCCGCAGACGCGTCCCGGTTTCCAGTCTACTGGTTCGGGGTCGTTTTCTCGAGGGCCCGCGATCCAGCCAAGATGTTCGTCAGCCCGTAGTTGCCCTCGTGACACGCATACTCGAACATCGGTCCGGCGCTACGCGCCATGGGCAGCGCACCCGTCCACGGTCGCGTCCAGATGTTCGGGTCTTCAACCGTGAATTCGTAGTTAAGTGTGTCGGGGCCGATGCGCGTGAAGCGTTCGACCACGTGTAAGCCCTCGGTGAGATCCAGGTTGAAGCGTCGGATGAAGGCCCGGTCGCTGAAATTGGTCGTCTCGACGACGAGCGTGTCACCCTCCCAGTGGCCCCGCGAGTCGCCCCCGTACTGGCGGATACGCGCATCGGCATGAGGACGACCATCCAACGGGATGAAGCGGACGTCGTGGATGTGCTCTTGGAGGATGGCAACGTGCTGGGGTGTCTGAACGACGTGATAGTTGTTGTTGTAGCCGGTCGGGAACGACGGAACACCGCGATACCAGATGCACCGATCGCCAAGGTCGAGCTGGTCATAGGAATCGGTGGGTAAACGCCCCTGCCGAACATCGTCGAGTCGCGCATGATCAGGAGACGTGATCCGGTTTTGTGCGTCTGTCGTCAGCGGAGGCAGCCGACCGTCCGGCGGATCGACAATCAACGAGGTGCGCCGCGTCGGGACGGCCTTCGTCCCGCGCTCCATCCAGAAGTTGTTGTACCCGCCGACGTTCCCGCCCACCGGCAGCGGCTCAGTTCGTATCACGCTGGGCTCGTTCGCGCGGCTATTCCGCTCGATCACCTGCCGTTCCAGGGCCGCCGCTTCCTCCGGAGTCAGGAACTCCTTGTCAGCTTGATCAGTCGGACGCTCCAGCGGTGTCAGCGTGGAGTTGTTCCAGATTCCACCAATGTCCGGATCTCCCCAGACCGTCCGCGGGGATTGGGACGCACCTGATTCCGCTGTCTGGGCCCTCAATGAGGCCCCCACGGCAGCGGACAGCACGACGACCAGGGCGACAACGGCACCCTGCGCACACAGCGTCGCGAAGAATCGACGGCTCATGTTCTGCCCCCTTTGTCGGCGCGGCCACCCGGGCCCTCAGCCGATCGGAATATGGACTCCATCCTACCGCCGGACCGCCGGCGGTTCAAACTCTAGTAATCTAGTACGCCACTCACCCGGAGAGATGTCCGAGTGGTTGAAGGAGCACGCTTGGAAAGCGTGTGTAGGGGAAACTCTACCGTGCTTCCGCCATCAACTGTGAGGTACCCCGCCCTTATCTCGTTCTAACCAAACCGCTTAGACTAGATATTCAGTGCCAGAGAGCTGCCAGCGTCAAAATCGGCTGGAAGTATCTGGATGATTAGGGCTTAAGCTCTCTTCACCAACACTTGATGACGGAAGCACCCCTCGCTGACTCAAAGGAGACCGACCTGAAAAATGTTGGCGGGATTGTAGACGTAGAGCGGAGATAGACGAGTTCGCTAAGGAATTCGCCGAAAAATAGTGGACAGTACCTCCCCCATCAGCCAAAAACGGCCCGGAACGCCTTCGCGTTCCGCGCGTGTCAACGGCTGCGCCGTCCTTCTCTGGTACTTGAACTGACGGTGGCTGCCTTTGGTGGTCACCTTCCGCCAGCCATCGGCTTCGATCAGCTTGATGGCCTCACGAACCTTTGGCATCGCGCTTCTTGATCACCTCCACGCCGCTCGCCGGCTGAACAAATCTGGCAGCCCTGGATTCTTTAGGTACGGCAACTCTGGCGTTGTTGACACACGCTGAAGCAGATCGTCGTGAACGCGCCGCCCGGGCTGCGAGAAGCCCTCCAAGACCTTCCTGATCACGGCTTGCTCACGCGCTGCGCCGGACTTCGACCGGGCCCCCTCGACACGCCCACAGCGTCCGCCAAGCACACCCTTCGGGCGCTCGCCCGCCGCTGGATCGCCCTCGCCGAGGAAATCGCGACGCACGACCGCCACCTCGCGCGACTCACGACCGAAACGTCGCCCACCCTCCGGGAGGGCTTCGGAGTCGGCGCCTCCAGCGTAGAATCAGCCCGTCGGACGGCGTCGATCGGGTTCTTGGACAGTACGAGCGCGACCACGAAGATGATCGCGAGTACACTGTGGGCGCCCGACACTTTAGTCATCAATCATCGGAGCGACCATGCGTCTGACGCGCGTAGAAATTGAGGGTTACAGGTCAATCGGCAGGAAAGTAGACATTCGCGTAGAACGCGATGTCACCATTCTTATCGGGGCTAATGATCACGGCAAGACCAACATCCTGAGCGCCATCGAGCATCTGAATCCAGATAAGCAGTTTGCGCCCGATACCGACCTGAATTGGGATCGCGTGAACCAGTCAGAGGAGTTCCCCTGTCTCACTTTCCACTTACAGCTAGAAGAATCGGACCGAGCGGCAATTGCCGCGCTGTCGACGCCTCCCGAGCCCGCGTCTTCCGCTCCGCCTGAAGCTCCTGCCGGCACAACGGCAGCTCCCAGCCAGGCACCCGCTGTGCACGTGGCTCCAGCTCCGGAAGGCCCAAACCAGCCAAGCGATGGGGCTGAAGACCAGCCGGCCAGCGAGGCAAACCATCTTCCCCTGCAGGTCCATGAGATCCCAGAAGTACTGATCGTTCAGCGCAAAGGGATAACGGGAGCCACGCAGTACGTGGCAGGAGATGTTCCGCTCTCGCTCCTTGAAGCGTTCGCTAAGGAGAACCTTCCGCGCGTAGAGATCATTCGCCCGCAAGAGAAAATCCCTGATGCCGTCACCGTGGAGGACCTTGCAGAAAGATCCCACGAATTCATGCGCGGCATCCTTTACTACGCGGGTATCGATCCAGACGAAGCCAGTGAGTTGTTCACGCAAGACGACGTCTCGATGAAGCAACTAAAAGAGGCTTCAGTTACTCTCAATGACACCCTCAAGGCGGACTGGATTCAAGGCGCAGACCTTCGGTATGAACTCAGCCACGAATCCGCGGCCAAACAGATCTTGCTTCGGATCGAAGACCCAGCCGTTGGCTCACGGCTTGTGCGAGCCTCACGTCGCAGCAGTGGCTTCACCCACTTCTTCACGCTGAAGACCGTCCTCTACGCGCGACAGAAGGATTACGTCGCTAACGCGTATATCTTCCTGTTCGACGAACCAGGAATCTACCTGCATCCATCCGGGCAGCACGACCTCCTTCGGGTGCTAGATGCCATCGGTAAGCACAACCAGGTCATCTACAGCACGCACTCCCTCTTCATGCTCAACAGAACGTTCCCGGCCAGACACCGTCTAATCGTCAAGAACGGCGAAGGCACCCGAATCGACGGCAAGCCCTTCGTGGGTCGATGGGGACCGGCAATCGAGGAGTTGGGATTCTCTCTGGCTGGAACGATTCTGTTCGCCCAGCACGTATTGCTGGCGGAAGGCGATGCTGACCCTGTATTAATACAGGCGTTGTTTCAGAAGCTGGTGGAGTGGGGTCGTGCCAACGCGGATCTCAACGCCTTTTCTGTGATTTCGACCGGGAGTTCCAAGAACACAGACGCCCTGATACGGATCCTTCGTGAGGGCTCGAATGCACCAAGTCTCTTGGTAGTGGTTGATGGCGATGAAGGTGGCTCAGAGCGCTTGAGGGTGCTAAAGCCCTTCCTCGCTGCCCATGATGTCAAGAGCTTCCAACTCCAAGGCGGGACGACTATCGAGGATCACCTGCCGTCTGCGGGAGGAGCGTACGTTGACGCTGTCGCTCGCTATGTCGCTGGCGTTGTCGAGACACTTGGCAAAGGCAAACCAACTAGGGGTGAAATTCAGGAACGACTTTGCAAAGCCGCCGAGACCGAGGGCTACTCCGAAAACAAGGTGACTGCCGGCATCGCAAACTGGGTAATCGAGAAGGCACGAGCAATTGCAGAGCTTCGGTCCAACCCTTCGAAACTCGGGATAGCGCGAGAGTACGTTGAGTCCCTGACTGCCGCAACTGCCGACAGCTACAAGAAGACTCAGTTGAAGCGAGGCCTCGAACTGCTCCGGACTGTGCAATCTGAGTTGTCCATCCCTGAACTGCGGGAACCAGCGCCAAAGGTGACGACCGATTAAAGCGCTTCTTGGAACGGGCGGAGCAGTCCGTGGTTAAAGGCGTCCGTCATCTGTGACAACGGGTAGTAGTTCGAGATGGCGATACGGGGTGAGGGCCGCGGCGAAGCGGAGGACGGCGCAGCCGTCACCATGAGCTCATACAGCAGAGGTGAGTTCGCGTAGCTCCGGTGACAGGCGTTGGTGCGCGGATGCGGGCAGGCCTACGCGCTTCACACCGTCGAGCCCGTCACCTACCGATGCGGTACGAGACGGGTCTGCCAAGCTCGGTCATCCGGTTCAGAACGTGACACGCGAGCACGGCCTCACGCCGTTGCCCCGATGAACTGCGTGCCCGAAGACAGTCGCCGACGATCGACGTGTACCGGAAGAACGCATTCTCCACGCGCGCGTGCTGATGGTCACCAGACGCCTTCTTCCACCGTCGCCGTCCGAGCGCCTTCACCCTCCTGATCGTCCGATCGCGGGCACCTGATCGGGCGCCCCGTCGAGACAACGACGCGGTCTTGGTCGGCGGCACCACGACCCTCGCCCCTCGCGCACCGGCCGCACCATAGAACGCGAGCGCGTGGGAATCCGGGCCCCCAGGAATCTTGCCGTATTCTTTCAACAGCTTGGAGAGCGTACCGAGACACGTCGCTACCTCACCCTCACCGTACCTGATTCGGAACATATTGGCCTGTCCATCGAAACACGTCATAGGAAACGCCAACGCGCATCCAGTGCCATCCTTGCCGTATGTTCTCCAGAACACGAGCTTGTCTGCTTCCGCTGCGTCCCCAACGTACGTCAGCGACGTCTGGTACGCAGGCGACGCCGATCTGTCCTTAAACAGGCTCCAAACGGCGTTGTACCTACTTCGAAAGCTGCCCTTTGCGTCCGCCGAGTTGACGAAGAATGCTCCTTCGTTTGGGTCATTGGAGGAAAAGGTGTCGTATAGCCTCAGATATTCCACGCTACCACCGTGCTCTTCCGCAACTCCGTTCGCCACGGGCGTGGCCAGTCGGTATTTCCCGTGCGCTGGCTCGACTACACCGAGCATCGACGTCAAGGTCCCCAGCGTCGTGTAGTGCACCAGATGCGACACGTCGGCGAGCACGCCAGGCCCGTCGTAGAGTGCCTGCCGGCACATTTGCGCGAACAGGCTCCAAGCGGTTGCGTTATGACCGTCCGCGTGCAGCGCTTCGATTTCGCTGAAATCCATCGACACCACCTCAATTCAGATGCTCATTCACCCAATCCACGAAGACGGCACCGGCCAACTCGGCTGCGCGGTTCGGCAGTGGCTACCAGCGAGGACAGCCGCGTGAGGAACCACCAGGGCCGAAGATCGCCAGCGCCCCCCCCAGCAGATGCCGTTCGACTCACGGCGACTCACAGTTTGTTTCGGGGACGCAGCCGTACCCCGATATGCTACAGGTCGTCATCGCTTAGGGTGTCGTGGCGTAGCAGGCCCGGGGTCTCACTTTCCCCGAACCGACGGATTACCTCGTCGCAGGCCTCCAGCGCGTCCTGCGGCCGGTTCAGCGCGAGGAGGGCGGCTCCTTTGTTACCAAGGGCGGTCACAACCCGTTCAAGGAGCGCCGGGGTCTCACTTTCCCCGAACCGACGGATCACCTCGTCGCAGGCCTCCAGCGCGTCCTGCGGCCGGTTCAGCGCGCCGAGGACGGGCCCTCTGTTCACGAGGGCGAACGCAACCGAACCCAGGAGCGCCGGGGTCTCACTTTCCCCGAACCGCCGGATCACCTCGTCAGAGGCTTCCAGCGCATCCTGCGGCCGGTTCAGCGCGTTGAGAACGGGCCCTCTGTTCACGAGGGCGAACGCAACCGAACCCAGGAGCGCCGGGGTCTCACTTTCCCCGAACCGACGGATTACCTCGTCATAGGCCTCCAGCGCGTCCTGCGGCCGGTTCAGATCGCCGAGGGCGACCCCTTTGCCCACGAGGGCGGTCGCAACCCGCTCAAGGAGCGCCGGGGTTTCACTTTCCCCGAACCGACGGACTACCTCGTCGCAGGCTTCCAGCGCGTCCTGCGGCCGGTTCAGCGCGCCGAAGGCGGATCCTCTGTTCACGAGGGCGAGCGCAACCGAATCAAGGAGCGCCGGGGTCTCACTTTCCCCGAACCGACGGACTACCTCGTCGCAGGCTTCCAGCGCGTCCTGCGGCCGGTTCAGCTCACTAAGAGCGGTCCCTTTGTTCACAAGAGCCTTCGCGACCCACACGAGAACGGCTGGAATCTCGCTCTTCCCAAACCGACGGATTACCTCGTCGCAGGCCTCCACGGTATCTTCCGCGCGGTTGAGAACATTCGCCGCGGCTGTTGTCTTGAAAAGCTCCCTCGCCGCCCGCTCGGCCGATTCGCCGGTATTCCCCTGAGACGGTTCTACCCTATCGTCATCTGCCTGAACGTCAGCCGCAGTGGTTCGCGCCACATCCACAGACGCCGAGCCCCGACCGGAAACCGCTACGAATCCTGGGGGCATCATCGCCAGCAACTCGTCGCGGTACTCGGCCAAGCTCGGCAACTCCATCAACCCCGCAAGTGCGATCCGGTGTAGCGACCGCATCTCCGCACCGAGGCCGCCCGCGTCATGGACCATTCGAGCACTAATGTCCTTCAACTCGGGCGGCGAGTAGTACGACTCCCCGGTCGTGACCCCGGCGCGCTTGGCCATCGTGTTGGCGGCGATCACGCAGCTCTGGACGGCTCCGGCGAACGGGATGACCGCGAGGGGCCGGCCCTGCAACCGGCGATCGGCCTGTTCTGCGCAGGCGGCAAAGAAGCCGTCGAAATCAATGTACAGCTGCTCCGGGCTGGTGAGCTTCCGCACCCGCGCACCATAGCGAATATAAAGCGAGTACACAAGCGGTAGAAGAGATGCCGCAAGGCGAGGGAACATGGCCAGTCTCGTGGATCCCATCCTCGTCCCGGGCGGCTCGCCCGCCGGGCATGAGGCCGCTGGCGGCGACCGTTAGGCGACGCCCCGCTGGCGGGTGTGGCCCTGCGCCGGCGAGTGGCATCCAGCCTTCCGGCATGCAGCCGCAGCCGGGCCCGGGACGGGCCCGTGTTCGGCGGCGTCGGCCCGCCCGTCGCCGCGTGTGCCACGATCGCTGGCCGGTTCGTACACCTGTGGCCTGGGCGCGAGCCGCGGCGCACAGGCGGGCGGTGTCCGGCCACTGCCGCCCCCGGCCACGCGCCGGTGCCGGGGGGCCGTGCGCCTTTACGCGGTGCCGCGTCGTACGAGGCGGAGGGGTGATGCGGTGCGCGGGGCGGCGGGTCCGGAGCCGCAAACGCCGGCGCGAGCTTATAGGGGGGGCACCTCACGAAACGGCACACATCGTCCGTGAAGGCATTTGGCGAGCCCGAGGCAGGTGTCGGGTTAGCGTATGCCCTAGCCTCACGTCATGGATGGGGCGCTAATGCGTCAGAATACAGTTCTAATTTGGATTAATGGACATGCCACGTCCAGGGTTAAAGAGTTCTTCCTGACACCACGCTGTAGCGAGCTAGTGGCTTGCTGGCCTGGGTGGACTGGGCCCGCGCTAATCTCCACGAACACCGGCCCCTCCCAGGCTGCCGGCGCCGCCAGGACCGGCAAGCCGCCCGCTGACATGCCGAACCCGAGCCGGAACGCTCCCCGCCGCATCACTTCGTAAAAGATCACGCCGGGGCTCACACCTTGCACGCGGGGCCGTCCGCGGCTTCGTGGGCCGCCGCAACCCTGGCGCCGAGGGCCTCCAATTCCCCCGGCTCGCACGCCGCCTGCATCTGCTCGAAGAGTTGTTGCTCTTCCCGGTGGATGTGCGCCTTGAGCAGGTGGCCGAACGCCGGCAGGCGCTCGTCGAGGCCGGATGCGGGATCGGCTTCCAGGCCGCGAATCATCGCCCGCATGGCGTCGTGGTCGGCGATCAGGGCCTCCACTTGGCGGTCGCCGCCCGCCATGCTCCGGCCGGCGGCCGGAAAGACGTGCGTCTCCTCGATATCGAAGTGCGCGCGCAGGTCGGACTTGAAAAACTCGACCAGCCGCGTGGCCTGCTGAGCCCGGTCCGTTGGCCAGTCGGCGCGCGGATTGGTCGCCCGGCCCAGGATCAGCCGCTGCGCCATGATGAGGCCGAAGTGGTGGTCGCGCGACAGCGGGACGAGGCTCTCGTGGCGCTTCATCCGTGTCTCCACGGGTCGAGGCTGGCAGTGTAGGCCACGGTGTTGACGATGTCCTCCTCGGTGAGGTTCTTCACCGCGGCGTCCATACCTGGTTGCCGGCCGGGGCGAGCTCGGCGCCGAACCAGAAGGTCTGGCGGTTGGGTTCCCGGTCGGGATCAAGCGCCGTTAGCTTTCGAGGGCCGTCAGGCCAGTACTCGTGCGTTCCCTTGATAACGATCGCCGGTCCGTTGGTCATGTGTGTTTGCCCTCTCTGCCCTCTTAATCCTTCATGATAATGGGACTTATCGGTAATCATGGCGCCGCCACATTCGTCCGAGCCGTGGGCCTGGTCTGAACACGCCGACCGGTCGCTCCGGAAGTCCGGTTAGGCGTCCCACCACGCGCGCCATCGTGAAAGGCTGGCGTTCTCCCTCGTCGTGCGCTTCACGACGATCACCGGCACGACGATTCGGTTGCCGCACCGGACGCGCGCCGTCAGATCGTCTATGTCAGTCAGGTTCGCTTCCAGCACCCCGACGCCAGTTTCCCTGGCAACACCGCCACTCCCGTTGACGCATAGACAACCAAGTGTTACGCTATCTATGTTTTGGGAGCGCTTTACTATACATGATATCGGGACCTATCTAGATGCTTATATGCGGATCATCGCCAAGAAGACGCTCCGTGAGTTCTGGGAGCGGCATCCGAACGCCGAAGAGCCGCTTCTCGCCTGGTATCGGGAAGTCGAGCAGGAAGACTGGGATACGCCGGCCAAAGTGAAGGCGAAGTACAGAAATGCAAGCATCATCGGCGGCAACCGGGTGGTGTTCAACATCAAGGGCAACGACTACCGGCTCGTGGTAAAGATCGCCTACGCGTACCGCATCGTCTACGTGCGTTTCGTGGGAACACACGTCGAGTACGACACCGTGGACGCCAAGGAGGTGTGAGATGGCAGAGATCAGACCGATTCGGACCGAGAGCGACTACAAGGCCGCCTTGACTCGGATCGACGAGCTTATGGATGCGGAGCTCGGCAGCCCTGAGGGTGGGGAACTTGATGTTCTGGTAGACCTCGTTGAGCTGTATGAGAGCAAACACGAGCCGATGGGACATCCAACCCCCGTTGCCGCGATCGAGTTCCGCATGGAGCAGGCAGGCTTGCGCCCGCGCGACCTGATCCCGTTCATCGGAAGCCGCGCGAAGGTGTCGGAAGTCCTCTCCGGTAGACGGGCCATCACAATGCCGATGGCGCGTGCACTCCATGAGCATCTCGGGATTCCGGCGGATGTGTTGCTCAGCAAGTTGGATGCAGCACTGGACGAGCCATCGGCCGACATCGACTGCCGCCGACTTCCTCTCAGGGCAATGGTTAAGCTCGGATGGCTTCCTAGAGTCCCGAATCTGGCGGCGCAGGCCGAGGAGCTCATTGGCGATCTGATTGAGCGCGCCGGAGGACGGGAGGTGGCCGCCGCCGCGCTCTACCGCAGGAACTATCAGCTACGTGCGAACGCCAAGATGGACCCTTTCGCGCTCAAAGCCTGGTGTTGGCAGGTCCTGGCGACCGCGAATCGGAACCGGCCGAACGCCGACTACGCGCACGGCGCCGTGACATTGGACTTCCTGCGGCAGATCGCACAGTTGAGTTGGTCGGAAAACGGACCAAAACTAGCAAAGGAACTCCTGTCAAAGAACGGCATTCCTCTCGTAATTGTGCAGCACCTGCCCAAGACCTATCTTGATGGTGCAGCGCTCCGGCTCGGCGACGGACGGCCCGTAATTGCACTGACGCTACGCTATGACCGGATCGACAACTTCTGGTTCTGTCTACTTCATGAGTTGGCGCATGTAGGCCGCCACATCGACAACAACGACGGCAGTGCGTTCGTTGACGACCTAACCTTGCGCGCCGTGAAAGCGGGACGAGAAGACATGAGAGAAACACAGGCTGACGAATGGGCAGAGGAGGCGCTCATTCCCCGCGTGGTTTGGGAAGCGAGCGCGGCTCGGGACGACCCGACGCCCATGACCGTGATGAATCTGGCTCAGGCACTGCAAGTTCATCCGGCGATCGTCGCCGGCAGGATCCGCTACGAACAGCGAAATTATCGGCTGTTGTCCCAATTCGTTGGCACGGGCGAGGTTCGGCGGCAACTTGGTGTGGCGGAATGACAGGGCGCCTCAACTCCTGTGGAATCTGAGTAGACCGCCCGCGTACTGGCCGGCTACCAATGGGTGCCCGGCGTCGACCCGGATAAATGAGGAGGGTCGGCCGTTTGGCGTCCGCCGCGCGGCCACTAGGTTGGGTGGAAGTGTTGCAACTTTGAAAGTGGTGACGGAAGCCGTTTCGGTATCGAGGTCTCATGCCGCCACCTCGAACAGCCTGTTGATGAACTGAATCTGGCGCCACACATCCGAGCCGCTCACCCACCTCGCCTGCCCCTTCCGAATCATGTGCATTGCCTCGTAGCCTTGGATTGTCCGCCGCGCCGCGTGAAACTCGCGAAACCCCTGTTTGGCCTTTACCCGTCGTTTGATCGCTCGATGGTCCTGCTCCAGGATATTGTTCAAGTATTGGACCGGCCGATGGCGGCAGCGGCCGCGCAGGGTGCCGTCCTCTTTCACGGCTGGAATCGCCGCGCCGTAGAGGCGGGCCTGATCGGTGTTGATGACGCGGGGCTGCGGATGCGATGGATCGCTGAGCGCCTGGCGAAACAACCGTTTGGCCGCCGCAGCATCGCGGAGCGCTGACAGGAGGAAGTCGATGGTGGCGCCTGTGGAATCAATAGCCCGATACAAATAGCACCAGCGGCCCTTGACCCGCACATAGGTTTCATCAACACGCCAGGATTTGTTGGTTGGCTTGAGATGCCGGCGCAGCCTCTGCTCGAGTTCCGGCCCGTAGCGCTGCACCCAGCGCCAGACCGTCGTGTGGTCCGCTTGCAGGCCGCGTGCATCGAGGAGCTCTTCGACATCGCGGAGCGAGAGTGAGTACCGAAGATACCAGCGCACGGCGCAAAGAATCACCTCCGGAGCCGTCTGCCGCCACTTGAAGATCGCCGGTCGGATTGGCTGCTTCATGATCTTGTTAGGCTACCAGGCCCGCCGCTGGCCAAAGTTGCAACACATCCTCTACGAGAGCTATCAGCGCCAGATCGGCACCTGCGATGGCGAGATCGAATCCCTGTTGCAAGACGTGGCCGCCAAGCACGCCCTTCCCGGGACAGCGTTGCCACCGGCGCGGCGCCGGCAGCGGCACAAGAACGCCCCGCGCTTCGAAATCCGCAGCCCGCTCCACCACCTCTCCGGAGTGGACCTCACACAAATCGACGCCATCGGGCCCTATACCGCCTTGCGACTCATCGCTGAGATCGGCACGGACATGACCCGCTGGCCCAGCGAAAAGCACTTCACATCCTGGCTAACGCTCGCGCCCAAGAACACGATCACCGGGGGCCGACTCATCAGCTCCAGAACCATGCCGTCCGCGAACCGTGCTGCCGCCATGCTGCGCATGTGCGCCATGTCGGCCGGCAAGACGTCCACCGCACTCGGTGCGTTCTACCGCCGTCTCGCATACCGCATCGGCAAGGCCAAGGCCATCACCGCCACGGCTCGCAAGCTCGCGATCCTCGTCTATCGCGTCTTACGAGGTGACATCGACTACGCCGATCCGGGAGTCGAGGCCTATGAGGCCCAGCATCGCTCCCGGACGCTCCGCAACCTCCGTCACCGCGCACAACGACTCGGCTTGGGCCTCATTGACCTCGAAACAGGCGAACTTATGGCCCCAGGAGTTTCTTAAGAGCTTTTCACCCGCGCGGGCCGCGACGCCTCGCTGGGCAGAAAAACGGATGCGCCCCGACGGTGCTTGGCGATATGCTGGCCGCGCGCCCGAGGGCCGAGGCCGACGGACCACTGGTGGCCAGTCCCCGTCTAGGAGCTTGGTCCGGGGATGTGGCGACAGCCGCACTGGTGGCACGATTGGTGTGACCCCGTTCAAGAGACTGCTTCCCCGACACATCCCTGCCCTCGGGTGCTTCACCCATGATCCCCAAGGAGCCCCCCGTGACGCAACGAGAACGAGGTCAAGCACAGCAGCGCGCTCGACAAGAGCAAGAGATTCTCCGAAAGATCCATCTGAACGCCGCCGGCATCGATATCGGCAGCGCGAGCCACTGGGTGGCGGTGCCCGACGATCGGGACGACCAGCCGGTACGAGAATTCACGAGTTTCACCCATGATCTCACCGCGTTGGCCACCTGGCTCGAGGCGTGCGGGATTGACACGGTCGCCATGGAGTCGACGGGGGTCTACTGGATCCCGCTGTACGAACTCCTCGAAGCCCGTGGGATCGAGGTGCTGCTCGTGAACGCCCACCATGTGAAGGGCGTGCCCGGCCGCAAGAGCGACATCGTCGATTGCCAGTGGCTCCAGCAGCTGCACACCTTCGGGCTGTTGCGCGGGAGCTTCCGGCCCGACGCACCGATCGCGGCGCTGCGCAGCGTCATCCGGCACCGCGATCAGCTGGTCGAGTCGGCGGCCTCATGGGTCCAGCGGATGCAGAAGGCGCTCGTCCTCATGAACCTCCAGCTCCATCACGTCCTGACCGACGTCACCGGGGTGACCGGGGTCGCGATCCTACGTGACATCGTCGCGGGCGAAACCGACTCCGCTGTCCTCGCCCGGCACCGCGACCCGCGCTGCAAGGCCACCGAGGCGGAGATCGCCGCCGCGCTCACAGGGCACTACCGCGCCGAACATTTGTTCGTGCTTCGCCAAGCGCTCGAGGGCTACGACTTCTACCAGACGCAGATCGGCCGCTGCGACGACGAGATCCAGTGCCAGATCCGCGCCCTCGAGGCGACCTGCCAGACCCCCGATGAGCCGCCGGACCCGCCCCGACCCGCGCGGCGGCGGAGTGCCAACGAACCCCGCTTCGAGATCCGGGTCCCGCTGTATACGCTGTGCGCAGGCGTCGACCTGACCGCGATCCCAGGCCTGGGGCCGTATGGGGCGCTCAAACTCGTGTCCGAGATCGGCGTCGATATGCGTCGCTGGGCGACGGAGAAGCACTTCACCTCGTGGCTCACGGTCGCGCCCCGGAACCAGATCTCCGGGGGCAAGCTCCTCAGCTCCCGCACGCAACCGTCGGCCAATCGGGCGGCAAAGACCCTCCGCCTGGCCGCCATGAGTCTCGGGCGCAGCGATCACGCGCTCGGCGCGTTCTACCGGCGGCTCGCCGCCCGCGCCGGCAAGGCCAAGGCGATCACGGCGACGGCCCGCAAGCTCGCCATCCTGGTGTATCGCATGCTCCGGGACCGCCTCCCCTACCGGGAGCGCACGGCCGCCGACTACGACCAACAGCAGCGATCGCGGATCCTGCGCGGCCTCCGGAGGCGCGCCGCCTCGCTGGGGTGCGAGCTCGTCGATGCCAAGACTGGAGTCGTCATGTAGATGTTTTCTCAAGAGACTCGATCAGCACCGACCTAGCCTCGGCCGCTTTTTCGCACCATACGGGGTCGGCGCCGAGGCCGGTCGCGCGATGCGCGCCACAGGCGACGCACGGCATCGGGCTCGCCACGGCCATGGGGCTGGCGCGTGTCGGAGCCACGGTGGTAGTACACGGCCGTAACGCCGCACGGGTCGAGACGGTCGTGGAAACGATCCGGGGAGAGCCCGGCAATCGAGCGGCGTCAACCCCGATGACGCCTGCGTCAGAGCGATTCTAGTCTCTCGCTACCGCGAACAGACTCTTAACCGCTACGACCAAGACCGCGCCCCCCAGGAAGAGCACGAGATTCGCGATGATCCGGGTCATCACCTCCCCGATGTAGGGGATCCCTCCCACGGCGTTTGCCGCTACGATCAGCGCTATCGCCGCTAAGAGGAAAGTCTGACTCTCCTTATCGCTGATATTCAAGAATCCGACGATCAAGCCGAGCACTGCGAGTACCCAGCCAAACCAAGCCTGCTCAAAGCCTAAGCCGCCGGCCGTAGCGATCACCAGTCCAGCGACAAAAATGTACTTGCCCACTAGCGCCATTGCTCCTCCTTGCCTAGGAAACGGAATGGGAGATCATCAGGGCTGGCCGAGACCGGCCAAGATAACCTTCCCGAGTGGAGACGTCCCTCGTTCGATCACTCGTCTTCCAAGCGTGCCGGGCAATTGTATTCGATCAGGGCGAGGACGCGCAGGGTCGCACGTCGGTCGCGGATCCCGAACCAGTAGAGTGCCGTTTAACTCTGGCCTAGTTAGGGTTCTTGGATAGTGGTTTGACGGGCATTGACGCCCCTATATGTCAAGACGGTCGTTCAGGCCGCCAAGTCTGCGGCCGATGCGACCCATCCCCGGTACATCTTCAGCGAGCGCGGGGCCGGCTACCGCATGCCCACACCGGATAACGGCTGAGGATCGTGCCCTCCGGCGTGGAACGGGCCCGGGACGGCGGGCCGCGCACGCTCGTGGCGTGTGTGCGTGGCGCAGTCGGCCACCTGGACCGCGCCGCCGTCAGCACCAGCAGCTCGAAGGCAGCTTCGTCCCGATCCACGATCCAGGCATCCGCGGCCCGAACGGTGGCCATCTCGAGATCGGTCATGAGGTCGTGCTCCTGGTTCGTGGTGGTGCGGGCGCGCGCGGGTGCTCAGGTCAGCCGCGGGGTGGCGCTCGGCGTACTTCAGTCAGCCAATCTTGGAAGGTGACCGGTCACTTTTTTCGCCTGTACTTGCGCCCCCGGTGCCCTGTGCCTACCGAAAACCTCGTCCCCCCATTATGTACATTGGGCATTATTGAGGATCTCGCGTCGGCCTGCTAGCATCACGGGCCATGCGGACCGTCTGTCTCGTACTGTTCACCGCGTTGGGCTCAGGCCTGCAGAGCCAGGCGGCGCTCCAGATTGAGAACGCGGCGCTTCGTCATCAATGAGCGGTCCTGCAGCGACAGGCCCGCGGGCGCCCGCGGTTGCGGCCCGTTGACCGGCTGTTCTGGACGTGGCTCTGTCACCTGTGGCCCGGATGGCGGCGAGCGCTCGTCATCGTCAAGCCCGACACCGTTCTCCGGTGGCATCGACGAGGGTTTCGGTGCTATTGGCGCTGGAAGAGTCGGCCGCGCGGACCCGGTCGGCCACGCATCCCGCGCGCCGTTCAAGTGCTCATCCGCCAGATGTGCCACGCCAACCCGACCTGGGGCGCCCCGCGCATCCACGGCGAGCTGCTGAGACTCGGTATCGCGATCGCCGAAGCCACGGTCGGGCACTACATGGTGCGTCGTCGGCCCCCGCCGTCCCAGACCTGGCGTACGTTTCTGACGAATCACATCGGCCAACTCGTCTCGGTCGACTTCTTCGTGGTCCCGACGCTCACGTTTCGGGTGCTCTTTGTCTTCGTGGTGCTGGCCCATGATCGACGCCAGATCCTGCATGTCAACGTGACGGGGTACCCCACGGCCGCGTGGACGGCCCAACAGATCCGCAACGCGTTCCCGTGGGACACGGCGCCACGGTTTCTGTTGCGGGATCGCGACGGGACCTACGGCCACAATTTTCGGGCCTGTCTCGAGGCGATGGAGATCGACGAGGTCCTGACGGCTCCCCAGAGTCCGTGGCAAAACCCGTATGTCGAACGACTGATCGGATCGATGCGCCGAGAGTGCATCGACCACGTGATCGTGCTCAATGAGCGATCACTCCACCGAATACTGCGATCGTACATCGACTACTATCATCTCTGGCGCACGCATCTCTCGTTGGGCAAGGATGCGCCCGTGAGCCGACGCGTCGAGCCTGCTGCACCGGGCGAGGTCATGGCGATGCCGCACGTGGGCGGCCTGCACCACAGCTACCATCGTCACGCGGCCTGACGACCGCCATGGACGGTCGCCGCCGGAAGACCGTGCACGCCGCGCGGCGGCCGGAGGAACGTCCGAAGGACGCCAGCCACTCGTCGGCGTTCACGGTGTGCACGTCCGCGATGCTCACGTTGCCATCGTTCGCCGGCCCCACGTCCGCGCGATCAGTCACGCGAACCGTGCGTATGAGGTTTTCCGTAGGTACAGGCATGGGCGAGGTGTATCGCGCACGCGACACGAAGCTCGACCGGGACGTGGCGCTGAAGGTGTTGCCGTAGGCCCGAGTCAGAATGTGGCGAGGGCATTGAACGGCGACGCTGGTCGAGCGGCGCTCGCACCACGCCGAGATCCTCGCGATTGAAGGAGAGAGCCATCGTCGGCGAGATGCCGAACTCAGCCACAAGCAGCGGTGACGAAGTCCTCGCGACGGTGAGCGGCGTCGACTGCCGTCCAGATTTACGCACTTTCAAATGAGCGCGAACAGAAAATCCAGAGGGGCAAAGTGCTGGGGGAATTCCTCCCTACAGTCCAGCTTCTCGCCGCAGCTCCTCCAGTGCCACGCGGCTCGCATCCACGCGGTCTTGCAGTTCTGTGCCCAGACGACCAATACGCCCTTCGCTGCGGTCCACCAGCACCCAGTCCGGTTCCTCCCGCCGGCTGTGATTCGGGGAGATATCCCGGACGTCCGGAGTGACGCTCCGCCCGGCGATCAATCCCTCCACTTCCTGCAAGTCCTCTTCCGTTTCTTCAAGATGTGCGGGCAGTAGTGCTCGGTTCCAAGTCGGTCCACCGTCGACACGCACGTACACAGGCGTGGTATGCGCTACTTGACCGGTGCGCGAGGTGGAAGCCGCCGCTATCCAGAGTCCTCCAGACGCCGGGTGCTCCAGCGAAAGTACGATACGTTCATTGCCATCGGCGTCCCTTTGGACGTTCTCGGACTGTCCTACCACTTGCGAATGTGCGATGAGCGTGACGTTTCTCAGTGGTACCGCGTCCTCGTGGCCTAATGCCTCTGCCTTCACTGTGAGCCGTTCGCCGGAAGACACGTTGACTTCAGTACCGGGAGGAGCCTCATTGACGGTCAGGAGCAGCATGGGGCCGTCAGTGACAAAGGTGTGCCCGGCGCGGGTTGCGTCCACCCAACCGTCCGGTGAAAAAGCCCCATCGATCCAGGTATAAAAGCGGGCGTTGCCGATACGACATCCGCACCAGGGGAAATCCGAACCCGCCAGCGCCGTCAGGCGGTAGCCCATGTCAAGAAACCGGTAGTAGTGACGAAGATGCAGCGGACCGTCGGGTACGCAATGTTGGAGTAGTTCGAGAAAGTCCACCTTCCCCCGCGGCACGTCCATCGAGAGCCCCCGATATCCATTGAAAGACATGCCTTGGTGGGCATAACCTGACATACCCCCTCCCGCCCGGCTGGTGTCGAACACGCGGTCATACAGGTAATATCGCAGGGAATCGTGGATAGGCGCAGCGATGTTGAGCGATATCGTACGGGAGTAGGTATCTGTTGCAACTCCACCCCTCACCAGACGAGATACGGCGGATATTCCACCGACTCCCGATATTGCAGCCGCTTGCCGTCCACCTGCCGGATCGCCGCCGTGACCCGCTCCCCGTCGTCCAGCTTCCGCGTGTTGTACCGGAACTCGAACTCGTTCAGGTAGTTCGGCAGGTGTTTCTTGGTGACCGAGTGGAAGCTGCCCATCACGCCGCGCTTCAACAGTGAGAACACGCCCTCGATCGTGTTCGAGTGAATATCTGTGCCGAGTCGGACGTACTCTCCGCGACTGTGCTTGACGAAATCATGCCCGCCAGTAAACGGCGCGGTCGCCTTCGGGTAGACCGCCAGTTCGTCGGTGATGACCCGACAGGAAAGGTCTGCGTTATCTGCTAGCACCTCGCCGATCCGATTCGCAGTCAGTCGGTCCATCGTCTGAAACCGGACGTTGCCGTTCCGCTCGACCATGCCCAACACGGGCGTCTTCTTCGTGCCGCGCCCCTTCTTTGAGATCCCCTTGTATCGAGGCTTGCCCCCGACGTACGTCTCATCGACCTCGACCGTACCAGTGAGCTTCGAAGCATCGTCGTGGCCCAAACCGTGACGAATCCGGCGAAGGACGAACAGCGCGCTCTTGTGCGTGATCTCCATCTCTCGGGAAAGCTGTAAGGCCGAGATCCCCTTCTTGCTGCTACATGCTTTCCAGAAGGCGTAGACCCAGATACGGAGCGGTAGGCGGGACTCCTCGAATATCGTGCCCGTACGTACCGTGAACATCTTCTTGCAACCCCGGCAGCGCCAGCGATAGTCCTTGTTACGTGTTCTGTTCTTTCCGGTCATCTGGTAGACATCCACGCTTCCGCACCGTGGACAACCTGGGTCGCTCCCCCACCGCTGGCGTTCCAGGAATACCACAGCCTCGTTCTCATTGACTGTGGCTCGCCGCAACGCCTGTAAAATCAGTGACTTGCCCTTCCTCATCATGGCCTAACTCTAGCATGTATTTATACCTATTGCAAATGTTTTTGTCCTCTGACAGTGAGTCGTAAATCTCAGAGAGTCTCTCCCGATCGCCCGTGTCGTAGGCTGACCGAAGATCGGAATACACCTTCTCGTCGAACGTGAACACCTCTCCCATAGGGAGACTGATGTGGTGCCTAGACTGGTCAGACCCCACGATAACCCTATATTTTTCGGTGCCATAGGCCACTAGCAGGACAGGCTCGTTACCCCAGGACCGGACAATTACCTTCGGGAACTTGGACCCACGGTTACGTTTTGACATTTCTATCATACCCCAGTATTATTCGATGGACGCTTTCGATAGGACAAAACTCATGACCATAAACAAGGGCGAGCTGGTTGCTTACCTGTCGTATCTCACCCTGAAGAACAACGTCCAGACGCTGGCCGAATCGACGGTGCCCACACGTCTTGATCACCACGTCCTTCAGGGACTCTCCGGGGCGACTCGCAGCGCGTTGTTGTCGGGCCTCAGGTTTCTGGGGCTTCTCGGTGACGAAGGCGTAGTGAAGCAGGAATACCGGGAGTTGGTTGACGCCTTTAAAGAAGGCGAGGAGTCGTATCGAGATGCGTTGCTGAAGATTCTGGACCGAGCCTACAAACCGATCGTCGGGCAGGTCGACATTGAACGGGGCACGTTGCCAGAGTTGGAAAAGGCGTTTCGTGATGCTGGCGTGCCAGCCGGACAGATGTTGATGAAGAGCATCCGGTTCTATCTGAAGGCGCTCAGCGATTGCGGGGTGACGGTATCGCCGCACATCACAAAAGCACGACCTCGAACCGCGAGCGGAAAAAAAAACGGTGGGGCCAAGTCGAAGGCCAAAACCAAGAGTAAGACACCTCCGCCACCAGCGACAGGAACAGAAACCCCCACCGGAATCCCGACCGGGTTCGAGCGGTTGCCAATCCCAGGCGTCCCCGAAGCCTACATTCAGTATCCGGCCGACGTGAACGAAACCACCTGCACGTTGTTCGAGAGCATGATCGCCGTGCTTCGGACATACGCGAAGGTTCGCCAGGACGGGAAGGAGGGCTAGCGGTGAGAAGAGACTAAGGGTCGCGCTGGGCGACCCGAACGAAGTCGGGGCGGGTTGAGGTTGACGGCCCCCCGCCCCGACTCCTGGCACTTTCGTGCCCCGGTGGTGAAACAGGCAAACACGCCCGGTTTGCAACCGGGTGGCTGCGGCAGCAGCCTTGCGGGTCCGAACCCCGTCCGGGGCACTCTTTTTCTCTCCCCGAATTACCCGCTTCTCTAGAGTACTATAGTCACAATGGCTAAGACATCTAAGCCGAAGAAGCAAAAACCAGGGCCGGGCCCAGAGCGGCTGGTCATCACGGAAGCCCCCGCCACGGCCCTGGACAAGCTGCTGAAAAAACCCGCAAAGTCGTCGGACAACGACGCCTAGACCAGCATCGTCACCACGGCGATGATCACCAACCACCCCAGAAGTCGGTTGCATCAGATACTTACTCCCGATATCGTATGCCCGATCTCGTGAGTGCGGGGATCTTCCTGTCCGGGGATTAGTACACGGTCCCGTTCCTGGTATCGTCCCTCCGGCCCGAAGGCGTATTGCTGGAAGTAGGTCCTTCGTGCATCTCCCATCCGGAGGATATTCCCGACGTGCAGATCTTCAGCGGCGAGCCAGCACAGGATGTCCGCGTTATCGCTGCGGGCGCGACGCAGGTGGATGTGGTCGTCCCCCGACCACCAGCCGCGTTCCCGCATATCAGTCCAGCGGTTAAGCATCACCTGTCGTTCTTCTCGAAACGAAGCATCGACCGTGAGGGTTTCTGATACCGGCAGGAATTCGATCCCTTTGGTAATTTCGAGGGTATAGGAGCCTAGCGGAAGGTCCATCGCAAATTTGCCGTCAACGTAAAAGGCGCTGTCGGGCATGAAGAATTCACCCTCAGGCCGGTCACTCCGTCCCCAAATATTGCCGATTGCCCCCTCGGGCTGTCCAGGGAGGCGGCCTTCCATATCCACATCCACGAGACGTACACGTGCCGCCGTGAGTTCACCAGTCGCCGAATCCCGGACCTTGACCTGAAAATTGGGACCAGCAGCGGGATTGGACATCAACGCAACGCCGAAACTTGCTAATACGGCCGTCCGCACAAGCATTGGGCTGTGACCAGTCAATCGCATCAGTCCTCCCTATCCCTCACTGTGTCGAACGGCGGTGGACAAGCGTGTTCACCGTGACCTCCAAGAAGAGTTGCCGCGGTTGATCGGAAACTGTACCGAGGAATTCAAGCGCATCGTCCCCACCGAGTAGCTCGCCCAGCGTAGCTCAATGTAACCTCTCCACCACCGGGATTGGTCTTCGGAACTCTTGTGATTACGAGCCCTCAACTCATCCCCCGCGTATTACCAGCGCCAATCGCCCCGCGGCGAGCAGCAGGGCAAATGCCATCGCCGCCACGGTAGTCACGGTAAGGTCGGGGTAGAAGGCATAGCCGGTCGGGAAGCTGACGCCGATCGCTGATTGGAACCCGACAAATACAACATAGACACCGGCCATCAGTGCCAGTATCGCCGCGACATTGAGACCGCGCACCCATGGGCGCATGGGCTGGCAGCCACCGACCAGACGACGTCCGGTTTTGTAAAGCAATGCCAAGAGCCCCAGGGGGCTGTCACGACCGACCAGATCGCGATCCGTGCGCTGAACGGCGCTGCCGCTGGCACAGGGTCCCACCCCAACGCGGCATTGGTCACGGCCCGGGGCAGATCGCCATGCGCCAGACCCGACATATTCGTGAGCACCACCACCACGTCGCCTTTCCCCGGAATCATCGTGGCGAGGGTCAGAAAGCCGGGCGTAAAACCAGAGTGTTCGAAGACTGGGGCGGTACACTCCGCAGCACTGTTGGTATACCAACCGTAACCGTAGCCCCTCTGTTTATAGATCCTTCCGGGTTTAGCGTGGGTAGAGGTCGAGCCCTCCGCAGTGAAAATAGATCGCCGTCGTGAAGTGTGACGGGTTGCGGAAGCCGCCGGCCTTTCGCTTGATGCTCATGATCTTGCTGTTGAGACCTTCAGCCACGCCATTCGTGATCGGATGCTGGACAAAGCGGAGCACCCCTGCGAGATGCCGCTTCAACGTCTTCGCCACCTGCTTCACGGGCGCGAGCCGCGAGCGGATCGCCCAGCCATACCAGCGCGTGAAGAACCGCTTCACGGCCGCATGCTGACGGTAGGTCCACAAGGCCCGCAACGCTTCTTTGATCGCCCACGCGCGCCCGACTTTCAACTTCAGCGCTTGGAGCGTCGCGAACGCGGCCGCATGCCGCGCCGGCCGCCGCTCGTCGCTGAACAGCCACAGGTACTTGGTGCCGGTCAGCGGCGAACCCTCGCCGGCCCGCAGAAAAGCGCGATGCTCCTGTTTGCGGACCGTATCGACGGCCTTCGTCATCTCCCGCATGATGTGGAACCGATCGAAGACGATCTTCTCGTCGCCGGCGGGCAGGCCGTCCCGCGTGGCGCCGATGTACGCCTCCCACATGTCCATCGCGACGGCGTGCAGTGCCCGCCGCTGGGCGTCCGTCAACTGGGCATCGTACGCCGCCAGACTCTCCGTCTTGCGATCTTCGGCCACAAACTCGACGGTCGCCCGCTGGAGGTCGCACACGATCGTGTGATAGCGATGGCCCTTGCGGAACGCCTTCTCGTCGACGCCGATGTAGCGGATCGGCCGCGCCTCTTTCCGCGCGTGGCCCCGCGCGACGGCGCGGCTCATCACGCCCCAGGCCTCGTCCCAGCTGACGCCCGCGATCTCACACGCACCTTTGACCGTACTGCACTGCAGGATCAGATCGATGATCAACCGTTCCAACAACCCCGTGAAGCGGCTCCGTGGCTCGGCCCACGGCACCCGCACTTGCTTCACGCCATGGGTCGGACACTGCACCCGCGGAATCTCGGCATGCAGGTGCGTCTGAAACTGACACGTGTCGAGATGGCGCCACGTGCGCTCTGCCGCATGATCGAAGGCGGGCACCGTCTCGCCGCAGTTGGGACAGGGCCAGCGCGTCGGCTCGTGCTCTAGCCACACGTCGACCCGCTCGTCCTCGGGTTTCAGCTCGACGCGCGCCACGTGCCAGGGGGTAGGGATCCCCAAGATCGTCTCGAACAGCTTGGTATCCTGCATTCGCTCCTCCGCCGGAGCGTTCTATCAGCAGGACACCTCGAGTGCAATCCGCCGCCGAGCAAGCCCCCCACCCACCAGGGGGCCCCCGCAGGCGGCCTGACGAGTCACCCGGGATCCTTGCGACCCACGGAGATCCCGGAAGGACCTGTTTATAGAAGGGTCGAATTTCAAACAGCCTGTCAGCACCCTCCGGCACGATGCGAGGGTCACGGGTACGCACCGCCTCCACAAAGCGAGCCAGATCCTCAATGCTGGCCCAGACGCCGCCCGTGCCGATCCCGCGCCGGTCCGGCGCAGGCCGCCAGGGTCGCGCTATACCAAACCAAATTCGGTATCCGGTAGCCACCGCGATGGCGTCCGAAAGCGGAACCTGCACAAAGCTGTTGGTCATGCCTAACGGGTCAATAATGCGCGCCTTCACCGCCTTTTCGAAGGGTCGATCGTCCAGGACCTCAATCAGGTGGGACAGCAGCACATAGTTGGCGTTGGAGTATTGGAAGGTCGTGCCCGGCTCCGCAAACAACTGAACGCCAGCCAGTCCGGCAACTGCCGCCACCGGGCCCGACAAACTCGGGTCGACAACGGTGGTGCTGTTGCCATCCAACGTCGTCAGACCACTGCGGTGGGTGACCAGATGGTCGATGGTGATGCGATCTGATTGCCGTTTATCCGCGGTGCGAAAAGCCGGAACATGGACCGCCGCCGGATCATCCAGGTCCAGCTTGCTCTCCGCCGCCATCTGCGTTAACCAGAAGACGAACAGGGAGACGCTCACCGACAGGCCGATCGCCGCGTAGTACACGTTGCCGACCACCAAGTACGCCCCGGTTAGCATCAGCATCCAGAGCGGATGCGTATAGGTCTGGACGCGTTCGGCAATGTTGAAGGTGAGGCCGTAGCCGTGTGTGAGGTTCAGGACCGTGCGCAGCGTGATGAGGCCATCGTCACTGAGCCACGCCGTCCGAAGAAGGAGGGCCAGAAAGACGAAACAGAGCAACGTCGTCACCGCTGCCGGCTGGGAGTTCTCGCGACGCATGCCGAGAGTGTAGCCGCGCAAAGAGTGGGATTCCAGCGGGCCATGAGGTGGGCGTCCAGAGAGTCAACCGTGATTCGACAGGACGAAGATTGACCTGGTGCCGGTGAGGGTCCGCTGGAGAGGGACCGCTGCGACCCAAGGGCTTATTCATTGCACCACCACCGTCGGCGGTCGGTCCTCGTCAGCCACGTAGACAGGTATCCCGGCTTTGTGAGCTTGGTCGACATAGCGACGGAATCTGTCCGGCGAGGTGATTCTCCGTGCCATAATGACTCGAAGATCCGGCCGGAGGAACGGCAAGTGCCGAGGACCGTACAACACCACTGTGCCCGCGGGAACATCGGTGTAGTGAGCACGAATCTTCTGCAGGCGCTCGGGGAAGAGAATCGGCTGGGCACGGTACTGTGCCAGAGGCCGATACACGCTAGTGTACGCTACGGACGCCAAGACTATGAGGACGGTTGCGGCCTTCACACCGCGATGCTCACGGAATCCCCGCGCGGCCAGCCCGCTCAGCGCCGCAGCGGTCACCAGGACCGTTCCCGGCGCCAGCAGACGAGCGTCGAGCGCATTGAAGTGCCTGGAGGACTTCAGGAGCACCATACTAGTCCCCTTGATCTTTGATTTCTTCAAAAAGTCGTTGGTCATCTGGGGCCACCGTGGACTTGAACGGTGCGCTGTCCGAACCGCTTCACCTTCGCGAGGATCTCGTCGGCTGTTTTCGTCCACTTGAAAGGCTTGCCCTCGTCATTGTGGGCGTCCACGTAGGCGGAGATGGCGTGGCGCAGCGCGTGCGTGCTGGAATGTGAGCCGCGCTTGAGGGCGTGTTCGGTGAGGAGGCCAAAGAACCGCTCGACGAGGTTGAGCCAGGCGGAGTAGGTTGGCGTAAAGTGGAACTGGAAGCGCGGGTGGCGGGCCACCCATCGTGTGACCAGCGGGAACTTATGCGCCGAGAGATTGTCGAGGATCACGTGGACGGTGAGGGTGGGGTCCACCCGCTCGTCGATCTCGCGCAGAAAGCTCACGAAATCCCTCGACCGATGCTGCTTCTTGGTTTGCGCCACGACCTGGCCGGTCGCGACGTTGAGCGCCGCGAAGAGGTCCACCGTGCCATGGCGGATGTAGTTGTGCGTCTGGCGTTCGGGCCGACCCATGTCCATCGGCAGGATCGGCTGCGCTCGCTCGAGGGCTTGAATCTGAGGCTTTTCGTCGAATGACAAGACACCGGCGTGGTCGGGTGGATTCAGGTAGAGGCCGACAATGTCCCGCACCTTCTCGAGGAACAGCGGGTCGTCGGAGATCTTGAAGGATTCCACGACATGCGGCTGCAACCCGAAGGTGCGCCAGATGCGGCCCACGGTGGAGGCACTGACGCCAGCGCGCTCCGCCATCTTGCGGGTGCTCCAGTGGGTCCGCCCCTTCGGCTTACTTTCCAACGTGGCGACGAGGATCGACTCGACATCCGCATCGGACAGTGTCCGGGGGGCTCCGGGCTTGGGCTCGTCATACAGCGCATCCACGCGACCTGTCGTAACCCGCTGCCGCCACTTGCCGACCGTCACATTCGAACAGCGCAGTTTCGCCGCGACCGCCACGTTCGATTCGCCATGCGCGCACCTCAGGACGATCTTCGCCCGCAAGGCCACATGCCGATTCGTTCTGGCGCGCCTGGCACCCCGACTACGGGTGTCGCCCCACTCGCGGTTCTCGGGGGCCATCCGGACGATGAGCCGGCGGATCGTGTCCAGGACCCGTGGGCGGCTCGGTCCGCGACGGCCGCAGCCGGCGTATGTCCTCGCGATCAGCTGTCGATGCCAGCGGCGGAGGGTATCGGGCGTGACCAGGGTGTGCCGGTCACGGCGTACCCGTCGCCCGAGGCGCTTGGCCTGTGCGGCCTGGCGCCGGCGCTGGGCGTCGGTGACCCGGAGACGGCCAGGACCGAGCGGCTCTCGGCGGACGCGATTCTCTTCCTGGAGAGAGTCAATGACGTCACGCGGCTGCTGGTTGATCCAGCCCGCGCCGGCCACGACGAGGAACTGCAACACGTGGGGAAAAGGCGACAGACGGGGCGAGCCGAGCAGAGGCTCTCGGCGGTCACGAACGTCGCGACCCGGCGAGCGTCCAGCGTAGAATCAGCCCGTCGGACGGCGTCGATCGGGTTCTTGGACAGTACGGGCACGGGACCGTGTCGAGGTTCACATCGCCGTGGACCGGCCATTCGTTTTGGGTGGAGGCGCGGTGCAGCGACTATTGACGGTCGGCAATGTGGGAACGACTCTCGCTGAGTACTCCGCGACGATCGTGAGTGTTGGAGACAGGATTCAGGGGAAACTCGGTCTCGAACTGCTGCAGGAGGTAAAGAGAGTTCCGACTCGAACGGGGCCGTACCCCGAAGTCACCTTGTTCGAGGCTGCCAACCGCATAATGACCGATTTGGTGATTCTGAACGGCGTGAAGTGGCTGCTGCAGGAATCTGTCTTCCCTTTCTCGGAGTACCGCGTCGAGTACGGAAACGAGGATTACAGCGCCCACGATCTGATGGCCGAGAACGAAGATGAACGCCTTGTCGGTGAAGCCTTCAATGTCGCTCCCTCTTTCTTCCAAGCCAAGAAAGCCGCGATGCTCAGAAAACTGCGGATGCCTGAGAACAGGGAAGGACTCAAGCTGATTCTGGCGAACGCGGATGCTGTCGGTGAGTCCTATCGGCCGAAGCTACGCGCAAACGAACACATGGTGCTAGTTAATGTGTTCACGGGAACGGCCATGAGGCGGTCTGGCGACACCCCGCGGTAGTCCGGGTCCATCAGAGCGGCACCGACTAGTTCGAGGGGCGTCGGACTCTGGTGCCTGATGAGAGCGGCCGGCCTCTAGCTCGCGTCCTCGGCCACGACTCTACCCTTGGCGATATCGTGTTTGATGTGCTTTAGATGCTGGTAGGCATCTTTGACGCCAGGAATCCGACTGGCCTCTTCACGGATCTCTCGGGCAGGGTGGAACAGGCGTCGTTCGTGCTCCTCGAAGAGCAATGTCCCTCCCTCTGCTCTGCGCAGCACTCGGTGCTTGCGCCGTTCGCTGTTGATCAGGCAGCCTGTCTCCGAGCCGACGGCGAGCAGCGCGTCGACAGCTCGGCTTCGTCAGATTCCGTGGGCTGGACGGTCACGGACACGTGCACGACGGCCACAAAGATACGTCGCGTGAGACCGCCCGCCGTGAAGATGTCGCGCAACGCCAAGCGCTGGCTCACCAGACCGGCCTGCATCGCCGGCGTCGGGGACGACCGATGACACCCAGGGCGGTGGCCGAACTCGTCGTACGGATGGCGGATGAGAATCCGACGTGGGGCTACACGCGGATCCGCGGCGCGCTCGCCAACCTCGGCCACCACATCGCCCGGAACACGGTGAAGCGGATCTTGCACGACCACGGGATCGCCCCTGCTCCCGCGCGGAACCAGCGCACGCCTTGGAAGACGTTCCTGCAGGCGCACTGGGAAGGCCTGGCGGCCGCCGATCTATTCACGGTCGAGGTGCTCACCCTGGCCGGTCTTCGGCGGTATTTCGTCTTCTTCGTGATCGCGCTGAAGACCCGCCGTGTGCACATCGCTGGGATCCACCCGCAGCCCGATGGCCGGGGGATGGAACAGATGGCTCGCAATCTGACCGATCCGGTCGACGGCTTCCTGCGGACCGTGCGCCAGCTGATTCATGACTGCGATCCCCTCTCACGTGGGTCTTTGGCGAGATCCTGGCGAGTGGCGATGTGGGGCCGATCCGGCTGCCGCCGAAGAGCCCGAATCTCAACGCCTATGCCGAGCGGTTCGTCCGGTCGATCAAAGAAGAGTGCCTCCATCGTGTCGTCCCGCTCGGCGAGGGGCATTTGCGGCTCATCGTTCACGAGTACGTCGAGCATTATCAGCGTGAGAGAAACCACCAGGGACTCGACAACCAGCTCCTGCAACGACCGCCACCTCCGGTACGCGCGGACGCCGACGTGCAGCGGCGTGAGCGCCTCGGCGGACTGCTCAGTTTCTACTATCGAGAGGCCGCATGAGGGGTCGGCCCATTAATCGCACCTTACGGGCTCTTCCCGTCGCTCTTCGGGCCAGTGCCGTACTGAGGCGCTCGCTGTCGTGGTATCCGTCACCCCCACGCCGAGCCGCAGGTTGCCGAGGAACGGGCCCCAGCCCTTCACACGGCCCGGCAATACATCCGATAGACCTGCATGGTGCCATTGAGAAATCCGGCGGAGGAACCGGCGAGATAGATCTGCCAAGCGCGGAAGGTGGCCTCACCGAGATTCCGCACCATGGTCCCCTGATTCTTCATCATGCGCTCGTACCAGGCTGCCGTGGTCTTGCCGTAGTGGGGGGAGAGGTTCACGAGCCTGACGACTTCGAAGCCGTTCTCTTCCAGCGCCTTGACGTGAGCGCCCAGCGTGAACCAATGAAACCCCGGCCAGACGTACTTCTTATTGAAGGCAATGCCGACGCTCGAATCGAGCGAACGACCGGTGTGGGGAGTCATCAGCGCATGATGCACATAGCGCCCGTCAGTCTTGATGAGCCTTCGAATCTTTCTGACGTAGGGAATCAATCCCCTCGGACCCACGTGACTGATCATGCCCGTCGACGTGACATGGTCGAAGACTCGCGCTTCCTGTCGAAAGTCCCCTTCGTGTATCTCCCAGCGATCCGGCCGATATCGCGACAGCATCTTGGTGCCTTCGACGACCTGGTTGTGGGAGTGGGTCCAGCCGACCACGGTCCCGAACGGGTAGTGGTCCAGTCCGACAAGCAGCTGACCGCCGTATCCACACCCGACGTCTAGCAGCGTCTCTCCGTCTCTCGGATCGACGAAATCCACGGCGTCCTTGAACTTCCTCCACTGTGCCTTCTCAAGCGAATCATAGGTGTCGCCACACCCGTGGCCCACTTGGGTCAGTTCTTCGACGTCCAGATGGTCCGGGCACTCGAACATGCCGCAGGAATACGACATGTACATCGTATCGAGATAGACGTTCAGTGCTTCCTGCGGGATGTCGTAGTGGGATTTGACGTTCACGCGGGCGCGCGAGACGCCCTGGAACAAGAGCGCCTGACTCTTCAGTAATTGAGGGACGAGTTGCCAGAACGGCACGGAAAGCTTGGCGTGGTTCCGGATATCCGACAGCAGGTACAGGTTCCCGCGGAGGTCCACCTCGCCCCGCACAAAGCGGTCCAGGAAGGCGAGGGCGTTCAAGGACAGCAAGTCGTGTCCCGCAGCCTTGGACCTGAGGTGCACCTCAAGCGGGAGGCCTCGCCAGTGCGGTTCGCCCAGCCCCAGCGAGTATTGCTGGCCGGTCCAGTCCGAGACACGGATCCGCCACGGGAAAGCGCCTAACGTGTCGCGCAGAAAGGCTTTCAGCTGTTGATCGGTTCCCGGTGAGGGCACGACATCTCCCGACCTCAAGTGGTTCCGTCCCGGCGGCATCATGGTCCAGCGCGCTCCGATTCAAGGGGCGAGGACCTTCTCGCCTTGCTCGTATCTTGAGCAGCCAGCAGGGCGATCCACTCCGCCGCGCGCTCGGTCAAGCCAACGGTAGTGGTCAAGTTTCAGTGTGGAAGTACGCAAAGCTTCGGATTGCTAGCATGGTGCTCGAAGTGCGGCGGATTGGTGCGGTGCAAATTCACCTTCCAGCCGCATCCCGAGCACGTGAACGTGAGGCTGTAGTACTGCTCACGGTTGTCGGCCACCGTCAAGAGCAAGGCGAATTCTGTCGACCTTGTTCTCCAAATCCTTCTCTTCAAGTCGTGACTCCACGCGAAGTCCACCATAAACGATATCCATTCGTGGTGCGATCGTCGCGACCGCCCCGGCCCTCGTCGGTCACAAAGCATGACTTGGCACAATGTTCGATTATGTAGCACGTAAGATTCTGCTCGACCTTGCTGCTAGGAGTCTGCGCCGCAGAAACGGTGCGACAATTGTAGGCGAGCCGAGGAGGAAAGGACCTGATGTCGACGACGTTCCGTCCCTACGCACCGGATCAGATGCTGCTGTTGCCGGCGGACCTGCGGGCGTGGTTGCCGGAGGGCCACTTGGCGCACCACGTCAGCGACCTGGGGGACGGTGTGGATTTGACGGCGTTCTACGCGCCGTATGCGGGGGACGGTCGGCGCAACGCGCCCTCTGCACCGCGGATGATGGTGAAGGTGCTGCTGTATGCGTATGCGACGGGGGTGTTCTCGGCGCGCGGGATCGCGCGGAAGCTGGAAGAGGACGGGGCGTTCCGGGTTCTGGGGGCGGGCAACTTCCCGCAACATCGGACGCTGTGCGAGTTCCGGCGGCGGCACTTGTCGGACTTCAAGGAGCTGTTTGTAGCGGTGGGTCGGCTGGCGCGGGCATGGGATCTGGCGCGCGTCGGGAAGCTGTCGATTGACGGCACGAAGGTGCGGGCGAACGCGAGCAAACGGAAGGCGATGAGCTACGGGCGGATGGCCAAGGAGGAGCGGCGGCTGCGGGGGGAGATTGAGGCGCGGCTGGCGGCGGCTGGCGCGGCCGAGGACGCGCGGTTGGGGGCGGACGTGCGGGGCGACGCGTTGCCGGCGGAGTTGCGCCGCCGGGAAGACCGTCTGGCGGCGACCCGGGCGGCGAAGTCGCGGTTGGAGGCGCAGCAGCGGGCAGCGGACGACGCCCGCGGTCGGCAGCCGGACCAAGACCGGAACCCGAAGGGCGGGCCGCCCTACACGCGGTCGTATGGCGAGCCGGACGCGAAGGCGCAGAGCAACTTCACGGACCCGGAGAGCGGGATCATGAAGACGAGCAACGACGGGTTCCAGCAGTGCTACAACGCGCAGGTGGCGGTCGATGGTGCGCACCAGTTGGTGGTGGCGACGGAGGTGACGGCGAACGCGAGCGACCAGGGTGGTGTGCCGGCGCTGCTCGACGCGCTGGCGGAGACGGTCGGCGAGCAGCCGGAGACGGTGCTGGCGGACGCCGGCTACAGCAACGAGCGGGACTTGGCGGACCTGGAAACGCGAGGCATCGACGGGTATGTGTCCTTGGGCCGGGAGGGGAAGGCGGCCAGGCCCCGCGACCCGGAGAAGTATCCCGCGACGAGTCGCATGGCCGAGAAGCTGTCGAGGCCGGCGGGCCGTGCGGCGTAGGCAGAACGCAAGTGGCTGTCGGAGGCTCCCAACGGCTGGATCACGCACGTGCTGGGATTCCGACGCTTCAGCCTGCGGGGGCTGGCGAAGGTGCAGGGCGAGTGGGACTTGGTGTGCCGGGCGTTGAACACCACGCGCCTGGAGTCAAGCCCATTCTTAGTTGAAACTCTCTACGGCTCCTGATTGACTACGCGGCTTTCTTCTTCGACGTCGTCGTGTCGATCTTCAGTTCTCGCTTCAACGCGGCACGGAGCGTGGGCAGGTGCCGGCACCCCATCACCTTGCGCAGGCGCGGTTCGATGTCCAAGAGCGCGGTCGCCAGCCAGCGGTGACGTTGACGCGAGTTTTGCCAGTGATCGACCTTCGCGCAGCGTTCCTCGACGAGCGCATTGACGGACTCCAGACAGTTCGTCGTCTTCAGCGAGCGGCCCAGAACGCCGTAGAGCCCGAGTCGATGCAGCGTCAAGGTCTCGTCGAAGCCTTCCGCCAAGCTGCGGGCCGCCGATTGGTTCCGGTCCTCCAGCTCGCGATGGAGCGTCTCAAGGGCCGCGCGGGCTTCGTCGTATTCCGGACGGTTGTAGGCGCGTTGGAGGCGCTGGCGCCACGACGCCTGCTCGGTCTTGGCCAGGTAACTCACCACGTTCTCGCGCTTATGCCACTGGCACCGGTGGACCAGCGCCCGGTCCCGGAAGGCTTTGCGGACGGCTGATCGCAGCCCCTTGCCGCCGTCGAGGATCACCAGCACGCCCTGGGAGACGTCAAGACCCCGCTCGACCAACGACCGCAAGAACGGGGTCAACACTTTCTCGTTCTCGGTATCCGTCTCGACGAAGCCCAGAAAGCGTTTTTCCCCCGCCATCGTGATGCCCAGCGCGATGACCATCGTTGCCTCGGCAAAGGTCTTGCCGTCCAGGACCACGGCCACCACGTCCTCGCCGGAGAGGTCCCGCTCCTGGAGCTCCCGCAGTTTCGCCGCGCTAGCCTGAATAAAGCCCCGGGACACGGTCGACCCCGACAGCCCGATGGCTCCGGGAATCGCCGCCGCGGCGGCTTCGTAGTTGCGGCACGAGATTCCGTACAGCACGCGCTTCAGCAGCAGGTCGTTCACCGCGCGCTCCCCATGCAACGCCTCGTAGGACCGCAGCGGCATCTCGCTCCCCGCGACATGGCGAATCCGTGGCACGCGAATTGGCACGCGCTGGCCGGCCAACCCGACCGTCCCGGGGTTGCTGCCATGACGACGCCCGCCGACCGATGCGTCCTTGCGGGCATAGCGCCCGCCCGCCAGCGCCGTCACCTCCGCGTCGAGCAACTCCTCGACATGCAGCAACCCCAGCGGCACCAAGGACCGGATCAACTCCACCTTGGTGTCGACGTCCAGTTCGGCGTACTCCTTCCGGTCGATGACGTCGACCGGGCCCAACGTGCGAACCTTCTTGCGCTTCCTGACGGGTCGTAGGACACTGCTCATCTCGGCTCCTTTCTCTCGTGGCGTGATGTTCGTCTTAGGCAACGTCATCAAACCACAGGGTTTGGAGCCGCTTCAATTCCCAACTAAGTTTCGCGCACCTTCCGCGCCTGCACGCCCTGATGGCGGCGTAACACGCGGGGAATGAGGCTCGCAACGACGACCGATCGGCGCGCCTCGGGCTCTGTGGCGGGCCAGGCGGCCCCTCAAGGCCGAATCTTGCTATCTGCTTCGCCCTTCGCCGAGGAGCTCCCTCGTCGGCCGACCGCCGAAGTCGCTCCGGCACAATGACGCACAGCATGGGCCGACGACCCATTTCACGCCGCCGCACCTCCTGCGGCGCAGACTCCTAGCACGAGATTGACAGCGTGCGTGTCGGGAGAAAAGTCTGGCCAACTACCGTCGACGGTGCGAATTGCCAGTAGTGCCTGGTCGCCCTTCTTGCATCCCTGTAAATGGGATCCGTCGACAACGAAGCACTCCTTATCTAAGGTGGTTGTGGGTACTTGTTCCTGCTGTTCAACAACCAAGAAAATGGGAAGCTGTGGATCGGACTGTTGGAGGCGTTCTTGCTCGTACACACGAGCGACTTCCTCGCGCAGGGAGACGTCGAGCGAATAGTGCGTTGACGTCGTGCCACCGTGTTCAAAGTACGCCAGAAGATCCGACACAACTGCGGCGGTAAAGCCGTCGGCGGAGTAGATGACATGAGCACCGACGGTGCCTTCCGCAACAAAGTAGCAACCCGGCAATTCAAAAATGAACGTCTGGTGATGTCCGGTGATCGTACAGGTTGTGAGAACGCCTCCAATGCCCTCCGCCATCTTGGCGGCGGCGTGTGTCGTAAAACCGCCACCTGGACCGTTGAGTCGGCTCTCCACGATTGAGGCCCTCCGATCCTGGGAGTGTCCCAGTCGCTCGTGGTGCTCGCCCACAACCTGTTGACGAACTTCCAACTTGAGACGGGCGCCCCGCCGCGGCGCCGCACCCGGAAGCACACCGTCGTGCCCCTGCTGCAGAGCGTGCAGACGCTCCGCTTCGAACTGTTGCATCGGGCCGCCCTGCTGGTCCGCCCCGGTGGCAAGACGCGGTTGCGGATGACCGACAATCTCCCGACGCGTCAGACGTTCACCCGCATTGCCAACGCCCTCGCGAGCGGCTGAGTTTTTGACGCATTAGGGTTAACACTGAACTTCGCTCCGAATCTGTCAGTCCAGTCGCCGCCGCCGTAAAAGAGACCTCCGCCGGCGGTGGCGTAGGGCCGGAGTCTGGAGACGGGCAATTCCAGCCGCAGATTCGTACTGTAGAGAAAGGCACTGCCGCCGCTGTCAATGAAACTCGGGCTGTACGCGATGGTGTGCTCCAGCCCCAGAGGCGCTGCAGAACGATACAGCCGCATTCCGAAGATGCCAAAGTCCTTGGGGTCAATGTGAAAACCTGGAAGGTCCGGGAAGGTTCCAGACTGCACGCCGACGACACGGCTCACCTCGTCCACTCCTGACCTCAGAGTGAGGGTGCCCGGGCGCTGGAAACCACCAAAGACCGTAAGGTCCTGAGCCTGAAGCGTCCCTGCGGAAACCACCCACGCCACAGTCAGCGATCCGAGAAAGGCGCGCATCGGGAAAACTATACTCACGGGGTGTGTTGGAGTCCAAACCATGCGCCGACACCGACACGTGCCGATGCGATATGACACTGGTCGGCCGAGGGCGGTCATCCGATTCAGGATCTCACAGCCGAGGACGGCCTCACTCCCCTGCCCAGCTGGACTCCGGGCGCGCAGACCATCGCCGATGATGGACGTGTCGCGGAAGAACGTGTTCTCCACCCGGCCCTGACGATGTGTTGCACGCCGGTCGAATGGCCTGCTTCACCATCTGTTCAGGCTACCAGCCGCCGCTGGGCCCGCCCGGATCGCGCCGATGACCGAGGAGCTGCCAGCGAATCTCTCGTGCGAGCACCTCGGCCAGCAGCGAGGGGACGGCGTTGCCGAGCATCTTCTGAACGTCGGTGCGCCCGCAGTCGAAGCCCACGTCGTCCGGGAACGTCTGCAGGCGGCACATCTCCCGGGTCGTGAGCTTTCGGCTGCGCCAGTGGAACGGGCCAATCGCCGAGCCTGGCTGCGCCTGGATGGTCCATGACGGCTGGCTCTTCGCGAGCTTGAGCAGGAAGCTCCAGTAGCGCGTGCGACACCCGAACAAGCGGAGCCCGCCGCCACGGTTCGTGTGCCAGAGGTAGTTCTGCCCCTCCGGAATGGATGGAAGCAGCGCTCCCCACTTCCCGCCGACCTCGAGTGACGGATCGCTCGGATCCTCTGGCAGGTCGCCGATCGCGTCCCACGCCGTGCGGTACGGCTCGTGGAGGTCGAAGAGCTCCAGGTCGCCCGGCGGGTCATGCGTGGGGAGAGGAAACTCAAAGCTGCCGCCGTCGCGGCTGCTCGTCAAGCCGGGTATCGAGGTGATCGATGGCCAACAGATAGTCGTCGACCACCTGCTGCTCCGCCTCATGCTCCCAGGACAGCCCCGCAACCCACGCCCGATGCCCGCGCGTCCAGTTCTTGCCCGCATAGTGCAATCCGCGGCGCAACAGAAACTTGCCGAGCCGCTGGCGCCCCCGCTGAAGATCGTCCCGCGCATCGTCACGCGCTCGGGCGAGGTCGCGCACGGCCTCCTCACGGGGCGTCGGGGGACGCACGTCGGTCAGCACCCCTGCCCGGTGCAATTCCGCGAGCTTCCGGGCATCGCGACGGTCCGTCTTGATGCGGTCGCCGGGCTTGCGTGGGATCAGGGCCGGCGCAATGACGTGGCAGCGCAACCGGCCGAGATGCAGCTGACGGTACAAGGCGTAGCCGCACGGCCCCGCTTCGTAGCAACACTCAATGGGCCCCGGCGCAAGACGGGTCAGCTTCCGGCGCAACCGTTCGACGGCCCGCGGCTCATTGGCGACAGTCCAGGTCGTTGGCGTGCGCTCATGGCCGACCAACATCGCAATGGCGAGATTTTTCTTGTGCGCGTCAATGCCTACGTAGGTGATAGCCTCCTGCATGATCGGCTCCTTTCGTCTGCGGCTCTGACACCGCAAGGGGTTAACCTGTGCGATCTCGGTGGCGTCGGCCACCTTGTCGAGTGCTCACGCACTCCGACGGTACGATAGCGAGCCGGTCACTCCATATGGTCTTGTACTTCGGATGGACCTTTGATCTCATGTCGAGATCATGACCCGCCGGCGGTCGCGATGGTCAACATGCCGGCCACTGCTCGCCCACCGCGCTGAATCAGCGCACCAACGCCGCGAATGGCGGCGGTGTCCAGGACGTAGGCACCGCGCTCGAAGTCGATCAGATCCGCCAGGGCCACCGCCGTGTCCGCGACGACCAGCGTCACGTCCCCGTGCGTGCGCAGGCCCAGCATCTGGTGCCGCGTGTCGCCGGCGGTGAGCCCGAGCGGTCGCGTCCCGGACGCATCGGCCCGGTGCCGGCTCCGGCGTAGGCCCAGCTGCTCGACGACAAACCGGGCGAGGGCCTCAGCATCACATTTCCATTGGTCCACGTGGGCCGTGGTGAGCGCGACCCGGTTGATGTCGCTGCGTTTGTCACAGACGATGAAACGTGCCGCCGCGCGTGGCCCCGCGGGGATCGTCTGCACCGGCATGACGCAGTCGGCTTCGCAACCGGGACACACCACGGTCCTGGCAGGACGCGCCCGGACCAGGAGCCGGTGCGCCTTGAGGGCAGAGACGGCCTCGGCCGGCCACTGGCGTACGTCGGTCTCGCTGATCCGCACTGCCGCGCCGTCTCGGGCCCCGACACGCGCCACGAGGTCGAGGAGGGCCTCCCGCGGCGTCATCCCGCAGGGGCCGCCGCCTCGGCGGGCGCCTTTGGCTCGATCCCGGAGGCGTGCAGCATGGCGCGCAGGGTCAGGCCGAGGTTTGGCAGCGTCGGTGATCACGGACATCAGCCAGCCGCCACAGCGGGTGACGATTCGCCTCGCCTACCCCAAGACGCGGACGCGGGAGCATTTCATGACGGTGAGCTTCGCCCGGCGTCCCGCGGGCGGCGGCGTCGAGCTGACGGCCGACGCGTGGCTCGTGCGCGAACGGACGGGGCGGGAGTACTTGCCCGCCCGGAGCTTCCGCGAACCGGTCCGCGTGATTCTGAGATAATCGGTCAGATCGTGCGCAAGCATCTATCCGTGAAGCGGGACCGCCCTCCGTCGACCGGCGATACGTACGTCGAGTTCGAGCGGGTGAGCAAGAGCTTCGACGGGCGGACCCTGGTGGTGCGCGACCTGGACCTGCAGATCCGGACGGGCGAGTTCCTGACCCTCCTCGGGCCGTCCGGATCCGGCAAGACCACCTGCCTGATGATGCTCGCCGGCTTCGAGACGCCGACATCGGGCGCCATCCGTATCGCCGGTCGCTCGATGCACGAGGTGCCGCCCCGCCGGCGGGGCATCGGCATGGTGTTCCAGAACTACGCGCTGTTCCCGCACATGACCGTGGGCGACAACCTCTCCTTTCCGCTGGAGGTGCGCGGGCTCGACCCGGAGCGCCGCCGCGACCGGGTGCGGCGCGTTTTGCAGCTCGTGCGGCTCGACGGGCTGGAGCATCGACGGCCGGCCCAGCTTTCCGGCGGCCAGCAGCAGCGCGTGGCGATCGCCCGCGCCCTGGTGTTCGAGCCGAACCTGGTGCTGATGGACGAGCCGCTCGGCGCGCTCGACCGGCGCCTGCGCGAGGAGCTGCAGTACGAGATCCGGCGCATCCACCGCGATCTCGGAGTCACCGTCCTGTACGTCACCCACGACCAGCACGAGGCGATGGTGATGTCGGATCGCGTCGCCGTCTTCCGGGCCGGACGCATCGAGCAGGTCGCCTCGCCGGAAGCGCTCTACGAGGAGCCGGCGCGCTCGTTCGTTGCGTGGTTCATCGGCGAGAACAACCGCCTCGCCGGCCGGGTTACGAACGTCGACGACGAGATCTGCGAGGTCGAGGTCGGCGGGGAGATCGTCAGGGCGCTCCGCGTCGCCCCGTGTGGCCCCGGCGACGCCGCGACACTGTCGATCCGCCCGGAGCGCGTTGCTATCGCGCCCGAGCCGGGGTTGTACACCAACGAGTTCGACGCCAGGCTCGAGGACATCACCTTCCTGGGCGACCACCTCCGCCTGCGCGTCACCGTCTGCGGCCGTTCGGATTTCATCGTCAAGATCTCGAACATGGTCGGTCACGGCGCCGTGATCGAAGGCGATCGGATCCGGATCGGCTGGACGCCGACCGATTGCCGGGTACTGGACCGGGACGACCCGGAGGGCGCCCCATGACCCGCAGGCGTGGCCGAGCGGCGGCGTTCCTCCGTTGCGCGGCGTTGCCGTCCGTCCTGGTGGCCGAGGCCCTGCTGGCGTCTTCCGCCTGCATCGGCCCGGCCGGTGAATCACTGACGGTGATCTCCTGGGGTGGTTCGTACGCGCAGGCCGTCACCAGGGGCTACCTCGAGCCCTTCACCGCCGAAACCGGCATCGAGATTCGTCTCGACGACTACAACGGGGGGCTGGCCCAGGTGCGCGCGCAGGTCGAGACCGGCAACGTGCACTGGGACGTCGTCGACCTCGAGATTGCGGACGCGGTCAGCGGCTGCGACGAGGGCATTCTGGAGCGAATCGACCCGGCCACGCTCCCGCCAGCGCCGGACGGGACGCCGGCGCTGAGCGACTTTCTGCCGGGGACGGTGCTGGAGTGCGGTGTCGGCCTGCTGCTGTACTCCACCGTTTACGCCTACAACGCCGAGCGCATTCCGGGTGAGAAGCCGGCCACGATGGACGACTTCTTCGACCTCGAGCGCTTCCCGGGCCGCCGCGGGATGCGCCGCGTGCCACACGTGAACCTGGAGTTCGCCCTGATCGCCGACGGCGTGCCGGTCGACCAGGTGTACGCCACGCTCGACACGCCCGAGGGGGTGGACGGGCGTTCCGCAAGCTCGACACCATCAAGGACCAAGTGGTCTGGTGGGAGGCGGGGGCGCAGCCGCCGCAGATGCTCGCCGACGGCGAGGTGGTGATGAGCACCGCCTACAACGGCCGGATCTTCAACGCGCAGGTGCTGGAGGGCCAGCCGTTCGTCATCGTGTGGGACGGGCAGGTGCTCGACGTCGGTCAGCTCGGCATCGTCGCCGGGACGCCGGATCTCGAAACCGCGCTGGAGCTCGTCCGGTTCGCCGCGCGCGCTACGTCGATGGCGGCCGTCGGCCGCTACATCGCCTACAGCCCCGCGCGCCGGTCGGGCCTGCCCCTCATCTCCACGCACGCCGACACCGGGGTCGACATGAACCCGCACATGCCAACGTACCCCGCGAACACCGGCCGCGTCCTCCGCAACGACTGGGCCTGGTGGAGCGACCACATGGACGAGATGAACGAGCGCTTCAGCGCATGGCTGGCGCGTTGACCGGGCCGCGGCTGCGCGCCGCCGGGCTGGCGCTGCCGCTCGTCGCCTTCATCGGCGTGACATTCCTCGTCCCGCTAGGGACGATGCTGGTGCGCAGCGTCTACGACCCGGTGGTCGCCGATGCGTTGCCAGACACCCTTGCGCTGCTTCAAGAATGGGATGGGGAGACGGATCCGGGCGAGGCCGTCTACGCCGCCGCGGCGCGGGAGCTGCTGCGCGCGCGGGACGAGCGGACGCTCGGTCGGGTCGCCAGCCGGGTCAACCGGGTGCGCGGCGGTCTCAGAAGCGTGTTCGTGCGGAGCGTACGGCGGCTTCGGGACGTACCGGCCGGGTCCTGGCGCGAGGCGATGATCGACATCGACGCCGACTGGGGCGACCCCGGGACTTGGCACGCGATCCGCGCCGCGGGGGACCGTTTCACGACGCGGCACTACCTGAACGCCGTCGATCTGCAGCGCCTGCCAGACGGGTCGATCGCCCGCCAGCCGCCGGACCGGCGCATCTACCTGCCGCTGTTCTGGCGCACGTTCGTCGTGAGCCTCGGCATCACCGCGCTGTGTCTGCTGCTCGGGTATCCGGTCGCCTACCTGATCGCGCACGCGCCCGCGCGCCGCGCCGGCCTGCTCCTGGCGCTCGTGCTGGTGCCGTTCTGGACGTCGCTGCTGGTCCGGACCACGTCCTGGATAGTGCTGCTCCAGACCCAGGGGGTGCTCAACGACCTACTGGTCGCGGTCGGACTGATCGGCGACGACGGCCGGCTGGCGATGATCTACAACATGACCGGCACGGTGGTGGCGATGACCCACGTGCTGCTGCCGTTCATGGTGCTGCCGCTCTATTCGGTGATGCGGGCCATCCCGCCGCAGCAGATGAGCGCCGCCGCCTCGCTGGGCGCCAGCTTCCCGCTGGCGTTCCGGCGCGTCTACTGGCCGCAGACGATCGCCGGTGCCGGCGCCGGCTCGCTGCTGGTGTTCATCCTGGCCATCGGGTACTACATCACCCCTGCGCTGGTCGGCGGCCAGAGCGGGCAGCTCATCTCGAACTTCATCGCGTACCACATGCAGACTTCCCTGAACTGGGGACTGGCCGGGGCGCTGGGCGGGATCCTGCTGGGATGCGTGGCGGTGCTCTATCTGCTCTACGACCGCGTGGTCGGCGTCGAGCGCATGAGGATCGGGTGAGCACGCCGGCCACCGGGTCCCGGTTCCGCGTCGGGCGGTTCGTCCACCGGGCCGCCTGCACGGTGATCTTCGCGTTCCTGCTCGCGCCGATCCTGGTGATGGTGCCGCTCAGCTTCAACTCCGAGCCGTACTTCACCTTCACCGAGGGGATGCTGCGCCTCGATCCGGAGGCGTACTCGCTCCGCTGGTACCGGCAGATCGCCGGCGACGCCGCGTGGGCGCGCGGGCTCGCCAACAGCCTGTTCATCGGCGTCACGGCCACGGCGCTGGCGACCGTGCTCGGCACCCTGGCCGCGCTGGGGCTGTCGAGCCGCGCCATGCCGGCGCGGCGCCTTGCGATGGGCCTGCTGATCTCGCCGATGGTCACGCCGCTCATCATCTCGGCGGCCGGGATGTTCTTCTTCTACTCGACGCTCGGCCTGTCGCAGACGCACCTTGGCCTGATCCTGGCGCACGCCGCGCTCGGCACGCCGTTCGTCGTCATCACGGTGACCGCCACGCTATCCACCTTCGATACGAACCTGACGCGGGCCGCCGCCAGCCTGGGCGCGGGACCGTTCCGTACCTTCCGTCGCGTGCAGCTTCCGCTGATCGCCCCCGGCGTCGTCTCCGGTGCCCTCTTCGCCTTCGCGACCTCGTTCGACGAGGTGGTCGTGGTGCTGTTCATGGCCGGCGAGAACCAGCGCACCATCCCGCGCCAGATGTGGGCCGGCATCCGCGAGCAGATCAGCCCCGCCATTCTGGCCGTGGCGACTTTTCTCGTCGTCTTCGCGGTGTTGCTGCTGTGCACCGTCGAGTGGCTGCGTCGGCGCGCGGGGCGCCCGGGGGGGCATGAAAGCCGCGGTGAATTCAAGGGGTCGATGCAACGCGAGGAATGATCACGGGCTGATGTTGCCGCCGACGCGGACCGGCTCGGCCCGGACCGTGAGGCTGTCTCCGCTGTCTCCGACGACAGCACTCGGTCGCCGTGCCTCGGCGCGCCTGCCTTCGCCCCTGCCACGGCCCAGTGCAATCAGCTCTTCGGCCTCGGCCGCGTTCAGGTAGCCGGTCGCGGGCAAACCCCGCCCGGCCTGCCAGGCTCGGATCGCGGAACGCGTGCCGGCCCCGAACATGCCGTCCGCGGGGCCGGGCTCCAGGCCGGAGGCCGTCAGACTCGCTTGAATGCGGCGGCGATCCGCTCGCGCGAGATTGAGGGAATCCTCCGCCGCCCTCGCGGTCGGATCCTCCGCCGCGGGAGGCGACGCGCCCGCCGCCCGAGCGGCGGCGATCCGACCGCGCGAGATTGGGGGAATCCTCCGCCGCCCGCACGGTCGGACGCTCCGCCGCAGGGGGCGAGACGCCGGGCGGCCGAGTGTCGATGTCCGCGGCCGACCGCGGTGCGGCGTCCTCCGGAGACTCGATGCTCGGGGTCGACCCGGACGGAGATACGCCGTCATCGACCAAGAGCAGGTAGCCGCCAACGCCCAGGAGTGCCGCGGCCCCGAGGGCCGCGCCCGCGTTCATCCACGCGACGATTTCCTTCGTGCGCGCGCCGTCTTCTCTCTCATGCTCGGGCATGGCCCCGCTCCCCTTGAAGCTGCGAACGCCGCCATTGGGTTCGGCCCATCAATCGCTCGGCTCGGCGTCTTCGGGTGGCAATGGCGAAACGTAGCCGAGGACGACGATGAGACCGCCCACCACCAGGAAGGACACGATGCGCGTCAGCGTTCCGGTATCCGCGAGATCGAACACGAACAGCTTGATCACGGTTACCGTCAGCAGAGCGGCGCCGACCCACCATGCCGGGCGTCGCCTCGTTCGGGTCGCCGCGACCATGACGACCAGGGCCGTGGTCGTCCATGCGACGGACAGCAAGGTGAGAAACACGCCGGACGACAGGAGCGCAACCGCCTCGAACCGCACGCCGAAGAGGTGGTGGGCCGTACGCGCGAGGACGCCGTTCAACACCACGAAGCCGAAGAGGCAGCGGGCGGCGATTGAGCGCCGGCCAGCGTCGGCCAGGGACCACTGCAACAGCACACCGAGCGAGAACACCTGCACCAAGACTACGGGATTCAGGAGCGGAACGTAGGGCAGCGGGTGCGGATCGCCCCGATGGAAGCTGGCGGCCAGCACCCAACCCGCGGCGGCGAGCACCAGCGGCAGCTGCCCGATGCCGAGATAGATCTCCCGAAAGCGCTCGACCGGCCATGGAGGAAGAGTCCGCAACGTCATCAGCGCCCACAGAGAGTACGTCGGAACGAGTGCTCCCACGGCGAACGACCACGCTGTACCGTCGGCGGCGACCTGCCCGACGACCCACACCGCCTCCCGCCAGACCAGGAACACGCCGAGCCACAACGTGCCGCAGTGGTACCAGCGCCCCGCCGCCGACCACTCGGACTCGCAGCGCCACAGCACCCAGTACTGGGCCAGGAACGCGGCCGGCCACGGCGAGGAGGAGGAAGAGGAACAAGAATAAAAAGGAGACAAGCATAAACGCAATCAAACCGCCGAATGGTGGTCCCCGATTTTCGGACAGGTTGTTAAGGTGGAGCGCTGTCATCATCTCGTGGCTCAAGCTCCCGCCGACAACGTACTCGTTGTCGCCGGGAAGGTGGCCATCCGTTTCGCACCAGTCGTGGAAGGCCGCCGAAGAGGTCGGCCGTCGAGTCAGTGCCCTCGCAAGACTGGCGCGCTCAACTCGGAAGCGCCCCCCAAAGCCCGTACCGTGTCTCTCGTGGATTCAGGGTGCGCGCCGCCGACGACGCTGCCGATCGAGTAGGCTTGGACCCGTGACCAGTTGGATCATCATCGCCTTGCTGGTGGGGATCACTGCCGTCGGATTCGTGGTGACGCGTGCCCGTCGTTCGCGAGCCGGCACGCTGTTCGCGCTTGGCGCGCTGAGTCAGACGTGGATCAGGGAGCAGCGATCCGATAAACGCCTGGATCCGTAGTGGACTTGTCAAGTTGACGAAAAGCTCGTCGAGCGACCCCCAAAGATACTGGGCTCCAGCACGTCTCGACCCCGCTCTGCTGAGCATCAGAAACGTCCGTCAGCTTCAACGTGACACTACCCCGTGAACACCGGCGTGGACTGCGACGCCCGGTGGCCGTCGGTGTGCGCCCGCTGGCGAGCGTCGGAGCCTTCCCGCAGGAATAATTTCGGACGGGAGCGCCCCCCCCTTCGCGCGGGGGGTGTTTGACACCTAGCTTGACACCCCCTCTACGCCGTGCCGCGCCAGCGGCAAAGAATGAGGCGGGGGGCCGTGTTCGACCCCGTTGGCCTGCCCCGTCGCCGCGTGTGCCACGATCGCGGGCCGGCCTGTACTTGGGGGCCTGGAAGCAATCCTCAGCGCACAGACGGGCGGTGTCCGGCTCCCACCGCCCCGAAGCGGCGAGCTGATGCCGGGGGGGCGCCCTTACGCAGTGCCGCGTCGTACGAGGCGGAGAGGTGATTCGGTGCGCGGGGCGGCGGAACCGGCCGCGTGGGACCGCTGGCGGGCTGGTACCGCCTGCGCCTGTTGCGCGAGATAGGCGACCAGCTGGTCCCCGGCGTCGAGCAGTTCCTGCTCGTGGATAATGTTGTAGCGGTCGAAGATGGCGCGGCTCTTGTGTCCGGTCAGGAGCATGGCGACCCGCTCGGGGACGTTTGCGCGGATCAGGTTGCGCGCGGCGGTGCGGCGGCAGTCGTGAAGGAAGCGGGTCGGCACCCCGGTCGCCTGGCAGGCGGTGCGCCGTGCGCCAACGGCGGACGGGGATGCCGTCGCGGTGGAAGACGAGCGGGCTGTCGGGGTCGCGGCGTGTCCGCCGTCGCGCCAGGGCCTCGGAAATGGGCGGCGAGATCGGAAGAATCCGCCCCACCAGCGTCTTCGAGCGCGCGGGCGAGAGCCGGATGACACCGCCGGCCTCGTCAATCTCATCCCAGGTGAGACCAAGGATCTCCTGCTTGCGCCAACCCGAGTAGTAGGCGAGGTCGAGGATGTCCTGCCACGGGGCGGGCAGGTGGGCGCGGACGGCGAGGTATTCGGGGTGCTCGAAGAAGCCCTGGCGGGGGGGATTCTCGCGCAGGCGGTCGGGGAAGCCGGGCACGGTATCGAGCCAGCCCCAGTGGACGGCGAGCGTGCCCATGCGGTGGAGCGCCGAGGTCTCCCGGTTGATGGTGCCGGTGGCCGCCCCGGCGGCGCGCCGGGCGAGTTGGTACTGGCGGATCTGGTGCGTGGTGAGCCCGGCGGCCCGCGCGGCGCGGCCGAAGAAGGCGGCGAGATGGGCGGTCCGGCCGCGAGCGGTGCTGACGGACCGGAACTGCCGGACCTGGTAGTCCTGGAGATAGGCGTCGATAAGGTCCCCCAGGGTCGGCTCCTGGGGGCCGACCGTGCGCGTGAGCGGCACCGTTGCGCGGGGGGCACCGGGGGTGGCGGTCGAGCCGGTTTCGGACGGGGTCATGGACGCGGTTCCTCCTCGTGGTGGCGGCCGCGGGCAGGCGGCGTCCGTCCACATTCGCTCTGGTGGGCGCGACAGGCAAGCGGAATGTGCGACGGCGACGGCACGGCGATGTGGGAGGATGGCGGCCGAGTGCACATGTACGGCGCGCGAATTCGGCCGGTGCGCCCGCCCCACCGTGCGGCCCGGCAGGACCGTGCACGACGCGCGCGACCACGGCGACGGCTCCGACACCTGCCCGTGCGGCCGGCGGACGAGCGGCTCGCTGACCGACCCGCGAGGTAGTCGTCAACCTCGGCCTCGATTGCCGTCGCCAACATCTGCTGCGCGCCGTCGCGCAGCACGGCAGTCAGGATGTCTCGCCCCGATTGTCGTGGGAACTCGACCAGCTTTTCGTTAGGCTTCATCATGGTGGCGTACCTCCTTGCCCCTTGGGGTGAACTGGGTGCCTTAGCAACACCCAGGGTACGCCGCCTCTTCACAGCCTCATACACAACTTTCGGTTATATCTCCCGCGGTATCTGGGGCAGGCAAATCGGAAATCCCAGCTTGGTTGTAACAAACGACAACACAAAGAAAGTGCTGTCTTACAGTCGCGGACTTCTCAGGACAATACGACCGTGGGTGACACGGGTCTTATGTCACACGGGTGAGTCTTCAGGTCGTTGCCGGACTCCGTGTTTATAGTCGTACTCATCACGATCGAGAAACTTCTCCCAGGGATAAGGTGGCCGACCGAACTGCGCTCGCATCCGTTGCCAAGTGTCATAAGTCTCGCGATAGTGGTGATGCGAGAGGTGGACCCCATCGGTTGGACAGCTGATCGACGCTGCTAAGTGGAATCTTCTGCACTACATTTCCGTCAAGGCAGAGGAGCAGAAGATGACCAAGAGGAAACGACACAATCATTCGGCGAGCTTCAAGGCGAAGGTAGCGGTGGCAGCCGTGCGAGGGGACCGAACCCTGGCCGAGCTCGCCGAGCACTTCGACGTTCACCCCAATCAGATCCAGGACTGGAAGAAGAAGCTGGTGGCTAATGCCGAGACGCTCTTCGGTAGCGGTGGCAGCAGCGCCGGAGCCGAGAACGCGGAGCGCAAGACCCAGAAACTCCACGCCATGATCGGCCAGCTGACGATGGAGAAGGATTTTTTATCCAAAGCGCTCGGTCGAGACCGTTGAGCGAGCGGCGAACGATGATTCAGTCCGACCAGCCGTTACCAGTCACCCGACGCTGCGAGCTGCTTAAGGTGGCCCGCTCTACGGCGTACTGCCGCCCCGGTCCGGTGTCGCACGAAGACTTGGTCCTGATGCGTCTGATCGACGAGATCCACCTCGAGCTTCCGTTCTACGGCAGCCGCCGGATCCGAGATGAGCTGGAGACTCGGGGGCATCCGGTCAATCGCAAGCGCGTCCAGCGTCTGATGCGCCACATGGGTGTGGCGGCGCTGTACCCGAAACGTCGCACCAGCGCGCCGGGTCGCGGCCATAAAGTCTACCCCTACCTGCTCACGGGCGTCTCGGTCGAACGGGCGAACCAGGTCTGGGCGACGGACATCTGTTATCTGCCCATGGCCAAGGGGTTCATGTACCTGGTCGCGGTGATGGACTGGTTGTCTCGCCGGGTGCTCTCCTGGCGGGTATCGAACACCCTGGACCGCGAGTTCTGCGTCGAGGCGCTCGAGGAGGCGCTGGCTCGCTACGGGGCGCCGGAGATCTTCAACACCGACCAAGGCGCACAGTTCACCTCCGAGGCGTTCACCGACGTACTCAAGGCGCACGGGGTGGCGATCAGCATGGACAGCAAGGGGCGGTGGATCGACAATGTCTTCATTGAGCGACTGTGGCGAAGCGTGAAATATGAGGACATCTACCTGAGAGCGTACGAGACGCCGGCAGCGCTTCGGGCCGGGCTTACCCGGTACTTCGACTTCTACAACACCCGGCGCCGGCATACGGCACTGGACCGACGCACCCCGGATGCGGTGTACTTCGAGCAGGTCGCGGTGAACACGGCGGCCTGAAACCCGGTGGAGATTTCACTTAGGACACTGTCCACGATCCGGGGTCCACTTCTGCGCGGCCGAGTCGGCCTCTGCCCACATATAGTTCAAGCTGTCAAACGCGATGCAGTCATCAAAAGCGGGTCCGAGAAGGTTGTTCTTCTGTTGCAAGTAATTGAGCTCCAGTCGTACGGGCAGTTTCAACGAACTCTTGGTCTCCAATGGAATGAGCAGCATGCTCGTTGGGTCGAGAAGAGGCTCAAGATTAGGGTGGGGCAGTATCCGAAGCCCAGGAGCACCGCAAGATTCAGCCTGGTGCGCCCGAATGATGCCAGTGCCCAGGAACTGTGACATGTGGAAGGTCACTTGCGCGGACGAGTCAGACAAGAAGCGCAACATGCGGTAGCTGCCTATGGCGAGGCCCATCCTTGCGGGAACATCGCCGATGACCAATTCGTACATCAGGGACCTGGAAATCTCCAGCGCGTGCTCAAGGGTGTCTATTCTTAGGAACGCGGAGTCCGAAAAGACGATGGCAGTTCCTGCGCCAAGCTCTTGGAGTTGAGTTCTGGTTTGGTTGAGACATCGATGGAAGTTAATGAATCGGTAGGCGAGAAGGTGCGCCGCCGGCAGCTGTGAATGGTCCTCGGCTTCTGCAAAGACGGGACTTAGTTGACTGAGCTCATCTCCATGCTCCTCGACCAGCGAAGCGAAGCCAAGCATGTCCACGAACAGGACATATGTGTCGGAGAAGGGTTCTGTCATTGGTGGTTTCCTGCGCCCCAGGGTTTCCTTGGACACTTGATTGCGAGAGAGTACTCGCAGGAGGAGTGTCGAAATGGGGAAGCCAGATCAAGGTGCGGCGGCGGCGGCATTGTCAACTTGTTGAGGGCAGCGCGCTATTGCCCCGTGAAATCGACGCTCCGGCGCCACACCCTCCATGACAGAGGACTTATGGATCAGTGTGTCTTGGGTGAGATCGAAAGTTATATCCTGCGCGTTGCATCGCGGGCAGTTACCAACAAGTTCTGCAAATTCTGCCATTTTCCATGTGCTCCTGTGTCTGCCAATGGCAGGGTTGGATCGAGCATCGAGGCCTATTCCACTGAGCGCCAGGCGTCTTTGAGCCGTGGCAACATGTCGAACAGTGCCCCTCGTAGAATAGCCTCATGCTCGATACCCATATGAAGCGGGCGGTGGCGCTGTCCAGGAGCGGCATGGAGTTGGGGCACGGCGGGCCGTTCGGCGCCGTGATCGTCCGGGACGGCGCCATCGTTGGCGAGGGCTGGAACGAGGTGCTGAGTTCGAATGACCCCACCGCCCATGCTGAAGTCGTGGCGATCAGGCGCGCGTGCCGCGAGCGGGGGACGTACGACCTGTCGGGCTGCGAGATCTACGCCAGTTGCGAGCCATGCCCCATGTGCCTGAGCGCCATCTACTGGTCGCGCATCGGTCGGGTGTATTTCTCCATCGGCCGGCACGACGCGGACGGCATCGAGTTCCGCGACGAGTTCATCTACGAGGAACTGGCGAAGCCGTTCGAGCAGCGGGCGTTGCCGATGGAACGCGTCCCGTGCGACGGGGCGCGGCGTTGATACGCATAAGCATGTCCACGTCGCCGTGGCAATCGACAGCTGGGGGATCCGTCTCGGCGATCAAGCGTTCGTCGCTGACTCGGGCGGCTACCAGGCGCTGATCACGTGGGCCGAGACCCACGGGCGGATTGAAGCGTTCGGCGTCGAAGGCACCGGCAGCTATGGCGCCGGCCTGGCACGAGCGGTGCGCCGCGCGGGGCATCGGGTCGTAGAAGTGAATCGGGGCGACCGGCGCACGCGACGCGCCGCCGGCAAGTCCGACACCATCGATGCGGAGGTCGCCGCGCGGTCCGTCCTGGCGGGTCAGTCGACAGCCATTCCCAAGACTGCGGACGGCGCCGTCGAGATGATGCGCCAGCTGAAGATCACGCGGGATACCGCGGTGAAGGCGCGCACCACGGCGATGAACACGCTGAAGCAGATCGTCGTGAATGCGCCACCCCACCTGCGAGAAGCCCTCCACGCCCTCACCGATCACGGCCTGCTCACGCGCTGCGCCGGACTCCGACCGGGCCCCCTCGACACGCCCACCGCAGCCGCCAAGCATACCCTCCGGGCGCTCGCCCGCCGCTGGGTGGCTCTCACCGAGGAGATGGCGATACACGACCAGCACCTCACGCGCCTCACGACCGAGACATCGCCGACCCTCCGTGAGGGCTTCGGTGTCGGCGCCCACACGGCCGCCCAGATGCTGATCATCTTCGGCGACAACCCCGACCGGATTCGCTCAGAAGCCGCCTTTGCGACGCTGGGCGGGGCCTGTCCGATCCCGGCTTCGTCCGGGATGACGACCGGCCGGCATCGTCTCTATCGGGGCGGGCACCGACAAGCCAACGCCGCCCTCCATCGCACGGTCGTCGTCCGCAGGCGGCTCCACCAGCCGACGGTCGACGACGTCGCCCGCCGGACGGCTGGCGGCCGGACCAGACGCGAGATCATCCGCTGCCTCAAACGCTTCCTCGCCCGTGAAATCTACCAGCGTGTGATGGCAGACTTCCGCATGCGCAGACACGTCACGCAGGCAGCCTAAACGCTTGTCTTGACATATAGGGGCGTCAGCGCCCCAGGCGGAGTCCCTCGTCTTGGATCTTCCGGCTCGCTTGATCTCCTGTCCCTGCTTCCATGCCGCGCGGGCAAGGAGATGGCGGACGCCCTCCGGATACAGATCGAACCAGCGCTCCATGAGCAGCTGCGAATCAGCTTTGGGATCGCCTCATTTGTAGTGGTTGGTGAGAAGCTCGTGGACGTGATCCGCGCCCGGGTCCACAGCACCGGCAACGCTTCCCGTTTCAACCCTTCGAGCGGCCGATCCATTGCCTGAGAGTCGTAGTGCTGATATTCGCTCCACACTTGTCTGCGGGCTGTCACGCCCTTTCCGCTCGTAAATTCATCGAGAGGCCTTCACGCACCCGTTGTCTTGTTGCGGTGAAGCGCCAGACGATGCTCGGTTTCCGGATCTGTCCGGCGCAGACGCATCTCGGGCGTTAAGCCCAATGCGGCGATGTCTTCACGGGATAGTTTCGGGCCAAAGTGAATCTGCCCCTCAGGATCAAAAGAGATCAGATGCGCATCGAACGCCGCATCCAGATGTGCGGCGAGAAGCAGGCCGTTGTGGACGTTCAAACGCTCGGCATCAGTTTCGCAATCTGCCCAAGGGACGATGTGGCTGGCGCGCAGGAGCCGGGGGTGGCGGACGCCGGTGACCGCGCAGGCTCCATCCCAGAACAGCATTAGCGCTTCTCGGAACACGTCCTGGCCTATGCGTTCCTTGCGGAGCCGCTCCACCTCGGTTGCGCTGGGTGGCTCGCGAAGCCGCTTCCTATACTGGCGCAGAGGCTCGTCGGGCAGGCTGCGAGCAAGGCGCCAGACCACGCCGGCAGCTTCGCTGAGCATACCGCTGTTCGCAACCTGCACAGCCCGGAATCCAGGCGGTGCGGTGGAGAGCGTCGCCGATTGAATGTCGAGATCCCGCATCGCGCCGAAGTGATCGCTGCCGACGCCGTAGCCCGATTCCGTCACGGTCAAGCAAAGGCGTGCGGGGGCGGCGTGGGCCTTCCAAATCAGCCAGCCGCCCGCAGTGCCTTCAGACAGACTGAAACCGTTATCCACGGCGGCCTTTTCGAGGATCGTATGCGTGGCGAAGCTGCGCGCCATCTCAGCCTCCGGTCAGCCGGTCGAAGGCAGTCAAGACAAGGCGCTGAGTGCGATACTCGCCGTACCGCTCGATCTCGTTGCGTTTGAGGCCGCGGAAGGTTTCCGAGGGATAGCTTTCCCCGTGGGTATCGGCGGGGTCGAGGATGTAACGCAGCTCGTCTCGGCTCAGGCCGTATTTGCGGGCGAAGAAGGCATCGAGCTCGGCCCGCAGTTGAGCGCGGCGATCAGGGTCGAAGGCGAAGGGGGCTCCAGTGTGGCCCAAGTCCTCGGCCCATGGGCGCATGGAATGGGACGTGTAGGTCAGCTCCAGAACCCGAGGGTTGATGAAGGCGAGATCCTCAGTCGTGAATTGATAGGGGGCTAGGACGGGGATTTGTTCGGCATAGAAGAAATTGAGATGGGTTCCAGCTACCTTTTGGCGTGCCGCATAGTCGAGCGTAGTGCTGGACAGGAGGGCGACCAAAGCGGCTACCGACTTTGCGCCAATTTCATACCTTGGATGCCAAATCGGCAAATTATTTCCGATGCCCATCCGAGGCAGCGCGCAGCCGACCACCGTCCGCTCGTTGGTTGCGTTGGTGATATCCCGCCACCCCATCAGCCAACGGGGCTGTTTTCGGTCGACCAGCATGCCGGTTCGCTCCAGCGGATCAGAGGGAGCATCTCTGATGAAGGCGAGGTCATCGTCATTCAAGCACGCATCGCCATTTTTGAAGTCATATCGTGCAGATTATAGCGCTGCCGTGATGCAGCCTCTTGAAAACGGGCCCGATACATCGCTCGAGAGACGGTGACCACCTGCCAGCCGCCCACTGGTCTGCGTCAACGCGGCGGCTCTCACCTTGTGAACTGAATCGGAAAGCACGTGATGGTTCTGAGACCTTGGCATGTGGGTGACGTCATTCGTAAGCTGCGCGAGCAGCACGATCTGACAAAGGCGGGACTGGCCAAAATGGCGGACGTCAAGACCGCCGTGATCACCGCGCTCGAACGTGGCGGTCCTGAGGTCGAGGATGTCACCCCAACTCAATGGCGGGCCCTTGATCGGATCGCGACCGCGTTCGGACTACGAAACGGCGCGTCGCTTTACAAGCTCATCCCGGACGCGCCAGCCCCTCGGCGCCGCAAGACCGATCAGCATCCGAAGCCGGCCGCGGCGAGTCGCGTGATTCCGTTTTCCCCTCGAAAATAGGGGCCTGTCGGCCCTCGACCGGATCGAGGTTAGGGCTTCCCAACCCGCCGCTGGTTGCTGACGAGCACGCGCTTCCGCAGCCGAATCGTCTTGGGGGTGACCTCGACCAGCTCATCGTCATTGATGAACTCGATGGCTTGCTCGAGGTTGAGATGTCGCGGCGGAACGAGGCGGATAGCCTCCTCGGCGGTCGACGAGCGCATGTTCGTGAGCTTCTTCTCCTTCGTCACGTTGACATCCATGTCGGTCGGCCTGGCGTTTTCACCGATGACCATTCCCTCGTAGACCGGCGTGCCGGGCTCGATGAACAGCTCGCCTCGCTCCTGGAGGTTGTTCATCGCGAACGCGGTGCTCGGTCCGGCGCGGTCGGCCACGAGCGCTCCTGTAGGGCGGCCGCCTATCGGGCCATGCCACGTCTCCCAGCCGGCAAACAGGTGGTTCATGATCCCGGTGCCCCGGGTGTCAGTCAGAAGCTGCGAACGAAACCCAATCAGGCCGCGCGTGGGAATCTGAAACTCGAGTCGCACACGGCCGCTCCCGTGGTTGACCATCTTGGCCATCGTGGCGCGACGCGTGCCCAGCTGGGCGATGACAAGGCCCGGGTACTCCTCTGCGACATCGATCACCAGCTGCTCCACGGGTTCTTCGGTCTGCCCGTTGAGATCTCGGGTCACGATCTCCGGGCGTGATACCTGGAGCTCGTATCCCTCGCGCCGCATCATCTCGATCAGAATCGACAGCTGCAGCTCGCCGCGGCCGATGACCTTAGCCGGGATTTCCGTTTTGCCTGCCCCGGATGGCTTCGTTATACATCCGAGAGCCGCCGAGCGCACGAAATTTTGTTCGTCGCACCATCGTCCAGCTCCAGAGGCCGTCACCTCAGCCCGCGCTGACGTGCGACCGACTGGAGCCCCTGCTTTCAGGGCATTTCTCAGACACCGCTCCACACTTGTGCTCTTTCTTCTCCATGCGGGACTTCATTGCACTCGTCGCGCGTTAGCCTGCCGGCACGGGTAGCGCCCAAATCCTTCGCAGCATGTCGCCGAACAGCCGCCCGGTCAGATGCCCTTCTGCCAGCAGGAGCCAGTAGTACCGCGCATGCCTCACCAGCCGGCCCCCGGTTTTCACCAGCCGCTGCTGGAGACTGGTGAGCGACCAGCGCTTGATCCGCGGCGGCAGGACCAGTCTGCGCCACAAGTTGCCCAGGTTGTAGGCCAGGACGCTCAGGTGCAGGCGCACTTCGTTCGCCCGGAACCGATGGCACGACAGCCGCGTCCAGTGCGTCGCCTGCTTGCCTTCTTTGATCCATTGCTCCGCCGTACCGCGCTTGTTGTAGAACCGGACGACCGAGCGACTCGGGAGGGTCATGTTGGTCACGATGAAGCCGACGCGAGGGAACAGCTCACCCCGGTGGTGCTCCACCTTGGCGACCATCCGTCTGGGCGTAGTCCAGCTCTTCGCCTGATAGCGGAAACTCTTGTAGCGCACCAAGGGCTTGCAGCTCGGCCGTCCCGGCGGGCGAAACAGAATCTTCTCGATCTTCAGCTCCAGGCTCTTGTTCGCCGGCATTCGGATGGCATAGTCCACGCCGCGCTGCTCGAGCGCGTCGTAGATCTCGGGCTTCGCGAACGCGGCGTCTGCGCGGAACGCCACGCGCTTGCCTGCCGCCTGCTGGCGGTCAATTTCCGGCACGAGCAGGTCGTCCCAGTCGTCGGCGCTATGCACGTTGCCCGGCCTCAGCGCTGCGACGAGGCAGTCGCCGTGCTCACTGAACAGAAACAGCGGGTGGTAGCAGACGGATTCAAAGTGCCCGTTATACGCGCTCCCTTCCTGCGCCCCATGCACCGGGCTCTCGCTCGAATCCATGTCGAGCACGATCCGGTCGCCGCGCGTCGCCATCTCGGCCTGTGCGAGCACCTCCCGGTTCACGGCCATCAGCCCGACGAGATTCCCCTCTCGCGTCAGCAGCTCGGTCTCGAACCAATGCAACGTCGATGTCAGCGCCGCACCCCGGTCCCAGCGCTTCGGCGACCCAATCAGACGAAACGTCGGGTCCGCCGACACGCGCACAGCGTCGTTGAGGTCTTCGTAGCCCGCGAGCCGGCTGTAGACCGACTGCCGCAGGAGATCCGCCAGGCTGAACTGCGTGTTCAACCCCTGTCGGGAGTCGCTCAGGTGCTCGGAGATGAGTGTCTCCAGCCCCAGGCGTTCATCCAACTCGCGCACCAGAATGAGGCCAGCGTCAGAGGTGACGCGTGATCCCTGGAACGCGACCTTCAAAAAGCCATTGAACGTGAACTGAAACGCCTCGTGCTGTAATTCACCCACCGGGTGTCACCCTCCGTGGTGGGTTCCTTGCGTCGGAACCCCGGAAATCACGGCGCGCCGACTTGTCCTGGCCGTAAGGTACCACAGCCAAATCGGAAATCCGGGCTTAGACGCCGTGTGCGACGCGTTCGAGACGGGCCAACTGCACTTCGCCGGCTCGCTCGACGCCCTCAACGATCGGCAGCACTTTGCCGACCAGCTCCAGCCCGCCCGGCAGACCGACTGGGTGGTCTACGCCAAGCCACCCTTCGCCGGGCCCAACCAGGTGCTCGATTACGTCGGCCGGTACATGCATCGGATCGCCATCTCCAACCAGCGGCTCCTCGCCCTCGCCGCGGGACAGGTCCAGTTCCGCTACACCGACTACCGCCGTCCCCACGCACCGGGTCAGAAGACCATGACCCTGGCCGCGACGGAGTTCATCCGGCGCGTCCTCCTGCATGTGCTCCCGCGCGGCTTCCACCGCATGCGGTATTACGGCCTGCTCGCGAATCGGACGCGGCACCAGCACGTGGCGCAGGCGACCGATCGGTCGCAAGCATTTGATCTCAGCGAAACGGCAACAGCTTCTCGGCACGGCGGGGCTTCCCCTGATCCAGCGCTGGTATGATCCTCGCTTCCAATACACCGCCGGGCCGCCCTTGACTTAGTCGATCTTAGGCGCGACCAGTTGCTGCCCAAACTGGCGGACGGTGAGACCCTCAACCTCTCCTGCCGCGTTCGTATTGAAGTGGTACTGCGCCTCGACCCCTTCAATGAAGAACTTCGTCTCAGAGAGCGGAAGCATCGGTCTCTTGGGGGACCCGGTCGTCTCCGCGGTGAGTGCGCCATCCTCGACGCGGATCGTCACGACCCGCCCAGCCGTGAGTCGGTACTGCCCCTCGTAACGGGCCAGAGTCTCGGGAGTTACCTCTACGGCCGGAAGGAGCGATGCCACGTCCACGCTCATCTCGGTGAGCTTCGACCGAATTTGCTCATCCGCCGGATTTGCCGAGAGCGCAGCGGTATAGATCTCTCGTGCGCGGTCTGCGTCACCTCGCGCCTCGTACGCCCCGGCGAGGGTTCTGAGAAACATCGGCGGGGGCGGGTGCTTGTCCGGATCACGCATGAGCACCGCTTCCGCTTCCTCGAGACGCTCCATGTCGAGGAGGTTGAACACGATCTGCACGACGGTGAACGGATGCGTCATACGCTCGTAGCCAAACCGCTCGCCGCTCGCCCGATAACGACCGTCTACGGCCTGCAGCCCACCCTCATCGAACGCGGTCATGAGGTCTCGCAGGCCCAGGTTCCATCCCTCAAAGATCGCCTCGAGCCCCTGCCGAAAGCTCCGGAGCGGGACTGAGCCGTGAGTCTCCTCGGGCATCACCCGCATATTCCACCGGAAGCCCTTTGGCGCATGCTCGTCCAGCACGCCCGCCAGCTTGTGGAGGCCTCCCAAGTCGGCACCTGTTTCGTTGCCCATGGTCATGTAGAGATCGGCCGTTAGCTCAGGTGTGTTCTCAAAGAACGTCTCGGCCCGCGACACCAGTGCTTGGTCATCCCACTGAAGGCTCGGGCTTATTGCAATGTAGCCGTCGAACACGTCGGGCTGAGTCACGAGTGCGTGCAGAGTAAACAGACCTCCCAGCGAGTGCCCCACGAGAATCGTGTGTTGGCGGGTGCGGTAGCGTTCGTCCACCCAGGGCATGAGTTCGTCGCTCAGGAACCGCAGGAAGTCATTGGCCCCGCCGTACTCCGGGGAAATGCTGGGGTCGACCTCGCCCTCGGCTGGAGGGGTGAGGTCACGACTGCGATTCGTGAAGTTGGGGACCCCCACCACCAGCATTTCGGGAATGCGGTCATTGGCCGCCAAGAAGTTTGCGATGGCCGTCGTGTAGTGAAAATGGTTGCTGCCATCAAGCACATACAGCGCAGCAAAGGTCTCCTGCCCGCTCTCATAGCTCCGGGGCGTGCCAACGATGATTGGCCGCGTCTCATCCAGGATTTCCGACTCAATCTCGAACCGCTCGCCGATGATGACCGGATCGCTGGAGTCCTGGGCGAGCCCCAGCGTGGGGAAGATGACAAGTGGGATGAGTGTGACGACCGAGAGGAACGAGCGAATGATGGGCGTCGTCATCTGAACGTCCTTACGGGATGACAAACACTGACGGTCGGATGCCTGCACCCGCAGCGTCCGATGTGAGCCGCTCGACCAGGGATGAGACTCGATTATCGCTCCTTCGAGGGTTCCGTCAAGCACGGCTCCGGTCTGTGACACCGACAAGGTAGCAGCGACGCTCAAAACGACGGAGCGCGCGCACTGCCGCTTGCTCATCGTCGGCCGTCAGCCGCGCCGCTGCACGCGCCCGAAGAATGGCCCGTGCGGTTTCGGCGATCGTCAATGGGGACGTGACCTTCCGTCCTCGAGCACGGACCGATTTCAAGGCGTCTGAGTCATGCTCCAGTAGCGCAGCGACCAGCGCGCTGGACTCGATGTATCGAACACCAGTGGCTTCCGCGGTCGAATGCGCCGCGAGGATGTCCGTTAGCATCTTCGTCCGAATGCGAGAGGTATAAGAGATCGCGTGCGCGGGTCATTCCAACGTACAAGACAGCGGCTTCTCCCGTCAGTGCTTCGCCGTCTTGCGCAGATCGCTGCGGTATGACGCCGTCAACGACCCCAATGTAGCGCCCCAGGGTTCTTGGACAGTGGTTTGACGGTATTCGCATCTACGCTGCCGCGTCCAGCCCGACGAGGTCACGTCGCACCTGAGCGGGACTTCGATAGTGGTATTTCTCCAGCATCCACTGCTCGTTGTACGTTCGCTTGAACGCAAGCAGGGCCAGGCGGAGCTCCTCGATGGTGTCGAAGCTCCGCACCCACAACAGATTCTCCTTCAGCGTGCGGATGAAGCGTTCCGCGGCGCCGTTGCCTTCGGGTTCCCGCACGAAACTCGGCGAGCTCTCGATGCCGAAGAACGCGACCTCCTGTTGAAAGTCGTCGGCCAGATAGTTCGACCCGTGGTCGTGCCGGAGCCGGAGCCCGCGGGCCACGCCGTCGCCGATCTCACCGAAGCGTTCGCGGACGCCCTGGCGGATCGGCTCCAGGGCCTCAAATCGGGTCCCGCGCTCAGACGGACTCAAAGTGCCCGTTATACGCACTCCCTTCCTGCGCCCCATGCACCGGGCTCTCGCTCGAATCCATGTCGAGCACGATCCGGTCGGCGCGCGTCGGTCTCTCGGCCTGTGCGAGCACCTCCCGGTTCACGGCCATCAGCCCAATGAGATTCTCCTCCTGGGTCAGCAGGTCGGTCTCGAACCAATGCAGGGTCGATGTCAGCGCCGCCCCCCGGTCCCAGCGCTTCGGCGACCCGATGAGACGGAATGTCGGGTCCGTCGACACGCGCACTGCGTCGCTGAGGTCTTCGTAGCCCGCGAGCCGGCTGTAGACCGATTGCCGCAGGAGATCCGCCAGACTGAACTGGGTGTTCAACCCCTGTCGGGAATCGCTCAGGTGCTCGGAGATGAGTGTCTCCAGCCCCAGGCGTTCATCCAACTCGCGCACTAGAATGAGGCCGGCGTCGGAGGTGACGCGCGATCCCTGAAACGCGACTTTCAAGAAGCCGTTGAACGCGAACTGAAATGGCTTGTGTTGTAATTCACCCACCGGGTGTCACCCTCCGTCGTGAGGTTCCTTACGTCGGAGCCCCAGAAATCAAGGCGCGGCGACTGGTCCTGGCGGTACGGTACCACAGCGAAATCGGAAATCCGGGTCAAGGGCGTCTCGCGTTGCATCTTGCGCGCACCGGCGGCGACCTTGCCAAGCCAGGTGGCGACCCTTGTCCCCACGATGTTGCGTTCCAACGCCCGCACGCCCAACACATCGCGCAACCGGGACTCTGCGAGGGGCGCCGCGCGAGCCAGGCTGGCAGTTTCAAGGTCTCCTGGCTCCAACGTTCCCAGTACCCATTCCGCCAGCACCTTAAGGCACCCCTCCGCATTTTCCTTCCGGAAGTACTGCTTGAGTCGCGTGGGCACGCGGGCCACGCGCAGGGCGGTTTCGTCCTCTGGCACCCAGTACCACGGATCGGACTCGTAATCCGGACTGGCCTTGGCGCTGTCCGGCGTCTCGGGCAGAGAGCCGTCGCCGCAAGTGGTCCGCGCAAGCACATACGATGATCGGACTGAAGCGTCTAGACCAACTGCAGGAGTGCATCTCGGAGGTCATCGAGCAGCAGATTCCCGGCGACCTGATCGAGACAGGGGTGTGGCGCGGTGGCACCTCGATCTTCATGCGCGCGGTGCTCAAGGCCCACGGCATCGGAGACAGGCGGGTCTTTGTCGCCGATTCTTTTGCTGGACTTCCGCCGCCCGACTCGGCCTATCCGCAAGATCAAGGCGACTTGCACCATCAGGTTTCTTTCCTGGCTGTGTCGCAGGAGCAGGTCGAGGACAATTTCAGGAAATACGGCTTACTCGACGAGCAGGTGGTCTTTTTGAGGGGATGGTTCAAGGACACCCTGCCCAACATTCAGAGCGACTGCTTCTCGGTTGTCCGCCTCGACGGTGACATGTACGAGTCGACCATGGACGGTCTGGTGAATCTCTATCCGAAACTGTCACTCGGCGGCTATTGCATCATCGACGATTACGGGGCTCTCGAGAGCTGCAAGGCAGCCGTGCACGACTACCGACGAGAGCACAGCATCGAAGCGCCTCTCCACGAGATCGACTGGACTGGCGTCTACTGGCGCAAACCCGACGGTTGAGACGACGATGAATACCGCTTCTCCCTAGGTGGGACAAAGCGGGACGGATGCGGGATGCACAATCCCTTTGGTCATTTGAACAGTTCACCTGAGGTCATCCGCCTCGCGGTAATGATGTATGTCCGTTACCCTTTATCGCGGCTTTGGTGCATGGCTCCTGGGCACGGCCCGCGGTCGCCCGCGCGGGTAGAGATAATCGAGGCGCAGAACGGTGCCACCTGCCGGTGCCCCCTTCCTACGGCGGCGGCACGGGCTTTTTCCGTGAACACCACGCCCGCTGTAGAGCTGCAGATCGGTTCGTGGCGACTCTGCACGCGCCGCCCCAGCCACCGCTCGATGATCGCTTCTCAACCGACGGGAGACTATCAGTGGCCGCTCGCCTACGTGCTCGGGCGCGAGAGGCCGCATGACGGACGTGTGCCCGAAGCTGATCGAAAGAGTGAAGCCGCTGCTGGGGTTGGATAGGCCGGAGATGTGGTTCCCAGTGCTGGGTATGTACGGCGGGTTCAGTTACGCTTGCCAGCGCCAGTGACTCGCATGAGTGCAAGATCGGCCAGAGAGGATACGGCACTCCAAAATTTAGCGGCCTGGGACGGGCTGGCCCGCCTTGACTCCATCCTCAATCAGGTCAGGAGTCGACCAAACTTTTTCCTCACGGTCCCGCGCATTCTGCGGGTCGAGGGCGTCCACAGTGACATGCTCGGGTGGCTGCTGGACCCGAAAGGCTGGCACGGACTCGCCGATCGTTTCGCGGTTCCCTTCGGGCGTGCGATGCTGGCTGCCTGCAAGCGATGCGGCGAGGGGGCTCTCGTTGTCGAAGAGGTGCACCGGGAGTTTAGTACCGGCAAAGGCCCGATAGACATCCTGCTCCACCTTCGCCGAGGGGATGAACGGTTCGTTCTCGGCATCGAGAACAAGATTGATGCGCCCGAGGGGAAGAATCAATTGCGTCGGTACGGGGAGGGACTCGCCTACACGTTTCCAGGTACGGCGGTCGTCCTCACCTTTCTTACGCCCGACGGAAGAAAGCCGCAGTCAACACCCGGCTGTCCGGTCGCAAGCATCGGGTACCGCACGATTGTCGCGTTGTTAGAGGAAGCTCTCGCCGCGCCTCCCGCGCGCGGCCGCCACTCCGTCGGCCTTGGCCTCGCGCGACACTACTGCGCGGCATTGCGGAGCCACATCATGCCCGAACAGAATCCTGAAATAGACGAGCTCTGTCGCAAGCTGTACAACGAGCATCTGGACGCGTGGCGGGCGATCCGGCGCCGTCTTCCCTCAAAGCGTGATGAATCTCACGCTTCAGTCGGATCGACGGACTATCTCAGAGAGCAACACCCCGACTCAAGACTGAGGTCTGTTCCTGGTCGTGACGAGATGTTTGACCTCGAGATCACCGACTCGCTCCGCCAAGAAGTGCGAAGCGCCCTGCCTCATGGGGATCCGGAATTGATTCAGTTTCTTGCCCGGGCGGGCGAAGGTAGGTGCAGCTTCACTACCAGTCCGACCCTCGCAGAAGATGACCCCCGACTCACCTTGCTCACGTTCTACCATCCGCTGATCCGCACCGTGCATCGGCACTATCTGGAGAATCTCCGGGAGCTCCACCCCGCCTGCTACGTTCGGCTGCACTCAGCTGACCTTCCTGGAGGAAGGTATGGGTGGCTGTTGTACTCGAGCGAGATCGGCGGCGTTCAGCCCCGCCGTGACCTCGAGATCGTCGCGCTTCACCTGCAGCATGAGGATGCGCTCGACGAGGACACCTCGGAAACCCTGCTTTGGCTGATGGCGGCCCAGGCGGAAACTGTGCCTGAGGCGCGCCGGCACCAGGAAATCGACGGCGAGTTCATTGAGCGCGCCGAAGACCTTTTCGTCTCCCGATTGAACGCACGGTTCTCGGCCCGAAGACGCTCGAACGAAGCGCTGGTCGCGAATCGATTGGCCAGCCTGCGAGAAACCTACGAGCGCAACCGGGAGCTGCGCGAGCAGCGAGTGCGGGAGGCGCGAGAGCGCCGTCGCCAGCCCACCTACATCAAGGGCTTGGAGACACGTACCCGCACTCTGGACGCCGGGTACCACGACAAGGTCAGCGAGATCGAGGCGACCCGGGAGATGTCACGAAGCTATAACTTATGCGCCGGCGGAATCGTGGAGATCGCGCATGGGACCCGTAGCGGGGGTTCGGGGCGAAGGCCCGTCTCACGTTAGACACCGACGGCGAAGAAGACCGCGTGGCCTAGAGGAAACGCTGCGAGGATCCACGTCGGGACCGAGCGCTGCTGGTCCTCCTGGCACTCGCCGCATCCTGCGGTCACCGCGAGCAGCATGAACGCCGGGACGCTGATGGCCGCGTCATACATCCACTCGCCCGTCCAGATCGAGAGAAGCAGGGTGGCGCCGACCCCGCAGAGCGCTCCGAGCGTCACTAGGTCGATGCTCCCTGTGCTGCTGTGTCGCGCCGCCGCGAGGACAGCGCGCAGGCCGGGCAGCAGGAAGGTCGCAAACATCCACATGTTGGCGGCCAGCCCTAGCGCCCCCAGATCGACGAGCATGTGCAACGGATGATTGAGCAGCGCATGCCGCGTGCGCTCGACGAGCGGGCCGTGCCGATCGTAGTACGCGGGCAGCGCGGCTTGGAAGCCGCCGACGCCGTAGCCTCCAAGTGGCCTGTCGCCGATCATGAACAACGCCATCCGGTTGATTTCCAGTCGCACTCCCTCACCGAGCCACGCGATCGAAGCCGGAGCGTCGACAATGACGTCGCGGGCTTGCTGCCATTGGGTGGTCCGCTGATACGCGAACCCAAGGCTCACCACCAGAAGCACGACCGCAACACCCGCTAGCGCGACGAGCCGCCGACGTCCGAGCCCGGTCCGGCGCGCAGCGGTGATCCACGCAAGAGCCAGAAAACCGCTGACGCCGGCCGCCACGCCGAGGTGCGCCGACCGCTGTTCGATAGGCACGAAGACCAGCGCGACACCCACCAGGGTGGCGAGGGCAAGCGGCCGTCGCCACCGAGATCCGCCCGGCTGGAGGCTGAGGGCGAGCGCAACCGGGGTTGCCAGCGTCATCAGCTCGGCAAGTCCCACGGGGTTGTAGAACAAGCCGGCGGTCGGTTCATAGAGCGTGTCGACGGGAAAGCCCGGGATGTAGACCTGTCCAGTCGCGACCCCGACGTTCAGGGCGCTGGTTACCAGCAACGCCCCGACGAGTCGGTCTCGACCGAGGAGCCCGTGGCCGCCGCTTCCGGCCCGCGACAGGAGCGACAGGAAGGCCAGCCCCGCGACCGGCCCGAGTAGGAACGCCCCACTACGGTCGACCGGGAAGGTGTTCTGCGGCCGGAGGACGGCCCATCCGGTGCTAAAGAAGCCGCCGACCTCTTCTCTTCCGAGCGCACCGAGCAGGAACGAGCTGCGTTGCAGCAGCACCAACACGAGCGAGACTGCGAGCAGCGCCGCGAAGGTGAGGACGGCCATCGCAATAGCTCGGCGCTGGTCCCGAAGCATCTGACCCCAAGCAGTCGCCGGGCTCAACGACACGCCCACGAGAACGGATGCCGCGATGACGCCCGGCAGCGCCTGTCCCAGCCACGTGTCGTAGCGGAGGTAGGGCGCAATCGGCAGGACCACGACCAGGGCGGTGAGCGTGTGCGAGGGAAGACAGGTTCCCGCCAAGCCCGACGCCACGGCGACCACGAGCCAGGCGACCGCTCCGATGCCGGTGCCCAGCTCCTGGGCGCGCAGGTAGAACGCGATGCCGACCAACGCAACCAGCATCGCGATCGGAATCCACGGTGCCAGGCCTTCGAGCAGGCGGGTCGCGGGCCGGGCGGCCACGATCAGTTCCTCGACGCTGCGGACACCAGTCGGCGATACAGATCGTCCACGGCGTCGACGAGCGCCGGCACGCCGGGTGCTTCCGCCATCAACTGCTCGGTCATCCGGTTCAGAACGTGACACGCGAGCACGGCCTCACGCCGTTGCCCCGATTGTACCGCCCCAGGATTCTTGGACAGTGGTTTGACGGTATTCGCATTTACGCGGCCGCGTCCAGCCCGCCGAGGTCGCGTCGCACCCGGGCGGGGCTTCGATAGTCGTATTTCTCCAGCATCCACTGTTCGTTGTACGTCCGCTTGAACGCACGCAAGGCCAGGCGGAGTTCCTCGATGGTCTCGAAGCTCCGCACCCACAACAGATTCTCCTTCAGCGTGCGGATGAAGCGCTCCGCGACGCCGTTGCCTTCGGGCTCCCGCACGAAGCTCGGGGAGCTTTCGATGCCGAAGAAGGCGATCTCCTGTTGGAAGTCGTCAGCCAGGTAGTTGGACCCGTGGTCGTGCCGCAAACGCAGCCCGCGGGCGGCGCCGGCGCCGATCTCCCCGAAGCGTTCGCGAACGCCCTGGCGGATTGGCTCCAGGGCCTCGAAGCGGTTGCCACGCTTGGCCGCATGGAGGCCGATGCACTCGGTCGTACAGTGATCGACGGCCACGAAGACGCAGGTCGCCCCCTCGGCGCTGGTCACCGTGGCCGTCATGTCCGTCCCCCACATCACATCGGGGGCCTCCGTGGTGATCGTGCCGTCATGTGCCTTCGGGCCATGCGAAGGTGCGCGAAACTTAGTTGGGAATTGAAGCGGCTCCAAACCCTGTGGTTTGATGACGTTGCCTAAGACGAACATCACGCCACGAGAGAAAGGAGCCGAGATGAGCAGTGTCCTACGACCCGTCAGGAAGCGCAAGAAGGTTCGCACGTTGGGCCCGGTCGACGTCATCGACCGGAAGGAGTACGCCGAACTGGACGTCGACACCAAGGTGGAGTTGATCCGGTCCTTGGTGCCGCTGGGGTTGCTGCATGTCGAGGAGTTGCTCGACGCGGAGGTGACGGCGCTGGCGGGCGGGCGCTATGCCCGCAAGGACGCATCGGTCGGCGGGCGTCGTCATGGCAGCAACCCCGGGACGGTCGGGTTGGCCGGCCAGCGCGTGCCAATTCGCGTGCCACGGATTCGCCATGTCGCGGGGAGCGAGATGCCGCTGCGGTCCTACGAGGCGTTGCATGGGGAGCGCGCGGTGAACGACCTGCTGCTGAAGCGCGTGCTGTACGGAATCTCGTGCCGCAACTACGAAGCCGCCGCGGCGGCGATTCCCGGAGCCATCGGGCTGTCGGGGTCGACCGTGTCCCGGGGCTTTATTCAGGCTAGCGCGGCGAAACTGCGGGAGCTCCAGGAGCGGGACCTCTCCGGCGAGGACGTGGTGGCCGTGGTCCTGGACGGCAAGACCTTTGCCGAGGCAACGATGGTCATCGCGCTGGGCATCACGATGGCGGGGGAAAAACGCTTTCTGGGCTTCGTCGAGACGGATACCGAGAACGAGAAAGTGTTGACCCCGTTCTTGCGGTCGTTGGTCGAGCGGGGTCTTGACGTCTCCCAGGGCGTGCTGGTGATCCTCGACGGCGGCAAGGGGCTGCGATCAGCCGTCCGCAAAGCCTTCCGGGACCGGGCGCTGGTCCACCGGTGCCAGTGGCATAAGCGCGAGAACGTGGTGAGTTACCTGGCCAAGACCGAGCAGGCGTCGTGGCGCCAGCGCCTCCAACGCGCCTACAACCGTCCGGAATACGACGAAGCCCGCGCGGCCCTTGAGACGCTCCATCGCGAGCTGGAGGACCGGAACCAATCGGCGGCCCGCAGCTTGGCGGAAGGCTTCGACGAGACCTTGACGCTGCATCGACTCGGGCTCTACGGCGTTCTGGGCCGCTCGCTGAAGACGACGAACTGTCTGGAGTCCGTCAATGCGCTCGTCGAGGAACGCTGCGCGAAGGTCGATCACTGGCAAAACTCGCGTCAACGTCACCGCTGGCTGGCGACCGCGCTCTTGGACATCGAACCGCGCCTGCGCAAGGTGATGGGGTGCCGGCACCTGCCCACGCTCCGTGCCGCGTTGAAGCGAGAACTGAAGATCGACACGACGACGTCGAAGAAGAAAGCCGCGTAGTCAATCAGGAGCCGTAGAGAGTTTCAACTAAGAATGGGCTTGACTCGGCCATGCGCGTGGCCCACGCGGTGCGGGGCCTGGAGGTCGTGCTCCCGCATCAACCGCCGCACCCGCTCCTGCGAGGTGCGGACCCCCGCGACCCGCAGCTTCGCCCAGGCTTTGCGGTACCCCTCGCCATGAAACGGCGAGGCTTCAAGCACCCGGCGGATGTGGCCAACCAGCACCGCGTCCGGGGCGGCCCCGACCGGCCCGCGGCGACACTGCGGCGCGCGTGACTTCGTTGCGTGCCGCCGCGCGTAGACGCTGGACCGCGCCCGTTCCCACACGCGGCAGATCCGCTGCACGCCGTACGCCCGACGCGTGGAGATCGACTGGGCGCCACTCATCGCGTCGACCTCCGCCGGGCCAAAGGGACGCCGGCCTCCAGGTGGTCCACCTTCGCATACAGCAGCTCGTTCTCCATCAGGAGCTCGCCGACCTTGGCCTGGAGCCGACGGTTGTCTTCGTCCCGGGCATCCGTCGCGCGGCTCTTCAGGCCCGCCTGGCCCGCGGCTAGAAACTGATCGCGCCACAGCGAGGCCCGCGCCGCCGTGATCCCCACCTCCCGCGACACCGACTCGAGACCACCCCGGCGTTCGCCTCGCCCAAGGCACGTACGAGGCGGCGGCGGCCCGCTGACGAAACCCTATGACTGAGATCGCGAAGACCGACTACAAGCTGGGTGAGGACAACGTCCAGGTTCTCGGCCTCGACATCCACAATCCGGTCTTCGTCGTCTCCAGCCTGACCATCATCGCGTTCGTCGCTGGGGTGCTGGCATTCCAGGCCGGGGCGGCGGCCGCCTTCGGGGCGCTGCGCGCGTGGCTCATGTCGACGTTCGACTGGGTGTTCATGGGCGCGGGCAACTTCTTCGTCCTCTTCTGCCTGCTCCTGGTGGCGACGCCGCTTGGCCGCGTGCGCCTGGGCGGCGCGGATGCCCGACCGGACTACTCTCGATCGACCTGGTTCGCGATGCTGTTCGCCGCCGGGATGGGCATCGGCCTGATGTTCTTTGGGGTGTCGGAACCGGTGGAGCATTTCCTGCAACCGCCGCTCGGGCTCGAGGCGGCCGACACGGCGGCAGCGCGCCTCGGCATGGCCAGCGCCATCTACCACTGGGGCATCCATGGGTGGGCCATCTACGCGGTGGTGGCGCTGTCGATCGCCTTCGCGTCGTACAACCTTGGCCTGCCGATGACGCTCCGGTCGGCGTTCTATCCGCTCATGGGGGAGGCGGTGTGGGGCCGGCTCGGCCACGGCATCGGCGGCTCCTGGGACCGATTGGCGACGTGCCGCCGGCAGGGGCGAAGCCCAGTACTATCAGCAGGCTGCGGTGGCCTGATTCAACGAATGCGGTCTCCGACGATCCCGGTACGGTTCAGTGACCGCCGGGGGAACGACCTTCGATGACGGCTTGCGTGTTCGTCAGGTACCGTTCCATCCCCGACCGTGCGCGCCGCTTAACGATCACACGCAGCAGGCCCTTGAAGAAACCTGACAAGCCCGTGACCCGCGATCGGGTGGCGTAGAGCAGGAAGAACCCGTCGTCCTCGCCGTCGTCGTCGTCGACGAGCGTTCGCAGTTCCAGCGTCGCGCTGAAGTAGTGGTTGGCGTAGATCTGGCGCGTGGCGATGACGTAGCGCAGGCCGGGTAGGCTTGCGACGCCGGTCGGGAAGGGCTGGATAACCACCTGGTTGAGCCGGGTCGTCGGCTTCATGCCGAACTCGCCCATGTTCCAGTAGAAAAATTCGTCGGCGCGTGGCAGGCTCGATCGAGGGTACTCCCGGAGGAACCGCGTCAGATCCGGGATCGGCATCGGCGTGTCGAGCGGATGCGCCAGGCCATGGACCTCTTCGGAGAGCGGCGCCGCCGGGATACGGTCTGCGTATGTGCCCAGTGTGTCGACGCCGCCGACCCGATAGGTGCGGAGCGCGTCGAAGATCATCTCCCGGTAGATTCGAGTCGCCTGGGCCGGAGCATCCGCGCTGTCCCAGTCCACGCGCGCGTCGAACTGCGCCATGGTGTTCTCGGAGAGCTGCAGTTCGCAGTCGCCCGGGCGGCAGTTGCGGAGGTCACGGACGTCCGACTCGAGCAGCTCGAGCGCGTCGAGATCACTGAGCCGCGGCGGATCGTTGAACTTGCCTACGCCAATGATATTGAGCTTACGCTCGAATACGTCGATCTCCCGTATCTGTTCTGCGAGGTCGCTAGCCAGGCCCCGAACCCGCACGGCGCCGAAGATCGACACGTCCACGGCTTCGGGGGTCTCAAGATTCTTCGCCACGGCTCGGCCGGCCAAGACATCCCGCCAGTCCCTGTCGGAGTAGCCGATCTGGTCGGTGAGGTAGCGGCGCAGGGTCTCCCGGGTTGGTTCCACCCGTGGTTCGGCTCCCCCGACCGCGATTGCGGCGCCCAGCAGCGATAGAATCACCACCGAGACTGTGTTCACACACCTCACTACATGATTCTAGCGGCGTGCCGCTTCGATGGCATTGTCAACTTGAACCTGTCTGGCGGCATTATCAACTTGTTGAGGGCAGCGCGCTCTTGCCCCGTGAAATCGACGCCCCCGATCGTTCTCAGCAGGCGCACGTCACCGCATCCCATTCAACGAACGCGCGGGTGCGGAGCAGACGGTGGTGAGCCGACCGCAGGAGGTGTCGACCGACGCGGAACAGATTCTGCACGATACCGTGAACCGACGCGAACCGTTGGAGCTGAGCGGCCGACTTGAAACGCCGCATCTGGCGCTCCCGCTGTCGGGTCGGTTGATGGGAAACCTCCGCGCGGTTGTTCGCGTACTGATCGGTGCAGTGAAGCACCGATGGCATCACCGTGCGACAGGCGGCCGAGTAGCTGCGCAGCTTATCGGTAATCAGGGGCGTTGTTGCACGAATCGTCACGGGCCCGCACGATGCCCACCGACAGGATCCTCACCGGCCGATTCGATATGACACTGGTCGGCCGAGTTCGGTCATCCGATTGAGGATCTCACAGCCGAGGACGACCTCACTCCCCTGTCCAGCTGGACTCCGGGCGCGAAGGCCATCGCCGATGATGGACGTGTAGCGGAAGAACGCGTTCTCCACCCGGCTCTGACGATGGTACCCTGACACCTCCTTCCAACGGCGCCGGCCGAGCTGCTTCACCCACGTCATCGTCCGATCGCGCGCGGGCGACCGCAGGCCGTGGCCAGATATGTTCGCCGTCTTGGCCGGTGGGATGATGACTGTCGCACCCCGCGCCGTCGCCGTCTCGTAGACGGCGACCGTGTCATAGGCGGCGTCAGCGGTGACGCGCACGAGAGGACCATCGACCGCGATGAGTAGATCGAGGGCTGTGGTCGCATCATCACCCGTCGCCTCGGTCAGCGTGTGGACACGGATCACGCCTGACTGATCGACGCCACAGTGGAGCTTCCGCCAGCCACGCCGGCCGCGGCCACCGTGTGTCGCGGTCGCCCACTCCCCTGCCCCGACGAGAGACAGACCCGTGCTGTCGAGCACGAGATGGCGGCCCTCGCCGGGCGGGACCGGCGGTCGCAGACGGCGCCTCAAATGCTGACTGCGCCGCGAAAGCGTCGTATAGTCGGGGGCGGAGAGGTCGAGGCGCATCATCCCGAACAGGGCGTGCAGGAACCCTTCGGCCTGGCGCAGCGGGAGATGGGAGAGGAGTCGCAGGGTCAGAGCGGTCTCGATGGCGAGATCCGAGTACCGCCGCTGCCCACCCCGCCGGCCGCTTCGGCGAGGCGTCCAGGCAGTGATCGGGTGCTTCCGCCATCAACTGTTGCTACCCAGCCCTTATCTCTTTCTAACCAAACCACTTAGACTAGATATTCAGTGCCAGAGAGCTGCCAGCGTCAAAATCGGCTGGAAGTATCTGGATGATTAGGGCTTAAGCTCTCTTCACCAACACTTGATGACGGAAGCACCGAAGATACCAGCGCACGGCGCAAAGAATCACCTCCGGAGCCGTCTGCCGCCACTTGAAGATCGCCGGTCGGATTGGCTGCTTCATGATCTTGTTAGGCTACCAGGCCCGCCGCTGGCCAAAGTTGCAACACATCCGAACAAACAGCTCCGCCCCGGGTCGCATCGGAGCGTGCGAAGCTTGGAAGCTGCCATCTGGGAGTTCCTCGACACCAGCAATGCCGACGGCAAGCCGTTCGTTTGGTCGAAACGCGCCGACGAGATTCTGGCGAGCATCGCGCGGTTCGCACAACGCACCCTGGCAGCGCATAGCTGATCGACTTATGCTGCGAATCACTGTTACAGGACACTAGAACGTGCGTCCGTCGGCGCTCGCGGATCGCCGCGGTTCTTTGGACGGCCTTACCTTGAGTCCTCCTATCATCCGCTCGAATCTCGCGTTGCCGGCGGCCAACTCGTCGTAGCTCCCGCTAGCAACTATCTTGCCCTCGTCCAGGAGGAAGATCCGCTCGCAGCGCTCGATGGTGGCCAGCCGATGTGCGACGATGATCAAGGTCTTTTTCCCCGCCAAGCCCTGGATAGCTCCGGCGATATGAGCCTCAGTGACGTTGTCGATATCACTCGTCGCCTCGTCCAGCACGAGCACGTCGGGATCGCGGTACAGCGCCTGCGCAATGCCTAAGCGCTGGCGCTGTCCTCCACTGATCCGAACCCCCCGTTCGCCGATCACGGTCTCGTAGCCGCGGGGGAGCTCGTTGACGATGAACTCGTGGATGTGCGCAATCTTCGCCGCCTTCTCGACGGCTTCGCGATTGATCTCCCGCTCATCAAGGCCATAGGCGATGTTGTTGGCTACCGTATCGTCAGCGAGAACGACCTCCTGGGGCACGTACCCGACTAGCTTCTGCCACCTCCGCACGTTCGCCGACGTGATTGTCGTGCCGTCCACGGTGATGGATCCCTCGTCCGGAACAAGGAGGCCGAGAATAATATCCACGAGAGTGGTCTTGCCGGCGCCCGTCGTCCCCACCAGCGCGACAGACGAGTTCTTTGGTATCTCCAGCGTGAGGTCGCGGACGACGTCCTTGGTCGTTCCTGGATAGCGGAACCGCAGCCGGTCCACGCTGAGTTCATGGTCAAAGGGTAGTGGGGGAGAGTCTTGAGTAGATGACGCAACGGGTCGCTCGTCCTGCTCACGAAGCTCCCCATGGATCTCGAACAGCAGATACTCATGGAATCGGAACTGCGCGACCGCCTGAAGAAACTCTTGAAATCTTGGCAGCAACCGGACCGCGGCGACAGCGAACAACCCCATCAGGGGAATCACCTGACTGAGGTCGTCCCTTGATGCGACCAGGAAGATGAAGCTGATCATGAACCCACCGAAGGCGATGGTCTGTACCAGATATCGTGGTAGCTGCGAATAGATTCGGCTTGTCGCCTCGTAGTTTGCGTATCTCAACGAAGCGCCTGCATACCGCCGGAGAGAGTATTCTTCCCTTCCTAAGACTTTGATCGTCTTGATGCCGCCAAACGCCTCCGAAATCGTCTTGAATCGTGACTGATTCGCCTTGACGCTTCTCTTCCCCTTGACTTCGAGCTTGCGACGGATCAGAGCGTAAACGATGCCGTAGGTGCCACCGATGATGACCATGACCGATAACAGGATCACCGGCTCGATCACGACGAGAAACGCCCCGACTACAAGCACGACGACGCTCCGTGACACTACAGTCACTCCGGGTATCAAGACTCCTTTGACGAGCCCGTCGGCCCCCGCGAGAATGTTTCTGCTCAGACGCGAGCTGTGGTGCGTGAGAAAGTACGGGTAGGGCTTCGCTAGGTAGCGATCCAGGAGACGAGTGGAGATCGCGTGGCCGACGTTATGGACAAAGCGCATCTGGGTCCAGAGGGCGACCGCCGAGACGAGGTTCATAAGGACGATGATGGCTAGCATCACTGCGCCTGCAAAGATGATGAAGTCCATCAGGTCCTCGAAGCCTACCGTCGTATACGCCCAGCTCAGCGCCTCGTTGCGGTGGACGATGTCGGGGTCCACGGCGATGGTCAGGAACGGGAGGATGCTTCCGACACCGACCAACTCGAAGAAAGCTGTCACAAGCATGAGGGCCAGCATCCCGGCGGCACGGCGCTTCTCGCCCGGCGACAGGAGTTCGTAAACGGCTTTCACCACTCTAGCCATGCGAATCAGTCCTTGGGGCGCTCGCGGTCAGCGAGTTGCTTCCGTCCCTCATATCATGCGCCTCAGCCCGGAGGGCGAGCGAAGTGCACAGCTTTTCTCCGGAACCCCCACTTCGACCAGCCGTGCGACCAGCGGCCCGGGGCGCTCGAGGCTGGCGACAATCATCAGGTCGTAGGCGACCAAGGAGTGATCGGTCAGCGGGCGCACCGCTATACCCAGGAAGTGACCAACCGCCACGCCGTCGAAAACCGCCATCGGCTCCAGGCCGAGCTCTCTGAGCGAGATGTGCGCGAGCTCGGCTGGCTCGCCAGTGCCGTAGATTACCACCCGACGGCCCGTCCTTCAAACCCGACTCGAGCGCCGCGCGCAGGTGCTGGCGTGTCTGGCGGTCCGACGTCTGACGTCGTGCGTCGATGCCTGGCGTGTTTGGCGGAATTCTCGTACGAGGAGGGATGCACATGACGACACGATCCACGAAAGTAGCCCGGCCGCGACACGTGACCGCGCTCGTGCCGGACCCCCACAACGCGAACCGCGGCACCCACCGCGGCCGCGCGGCCCTCACCCACTCGCTCCGGACCTACGGGGCGGGCCGGGCGATCTTGATCGACCGCCAGGGGCGGATCATCGCCGGCAACAAGACAGCCGCGGAGGCCCGCACCCTCGGCCTCCCCCTGCGGGTCGTCCAGACCGATGGCCGGCACTTGGTCGCCGTCCAACGGACCGACCTCGACCTGGCCACCGACGCGCACGCCACAGCGCTGGCCGTGGCCGACAACCGTGTCGGCGAACTGGACCTCGAGTGGGACCCGGCGCTGCTGCAGCAACTCCAGGCCGAGAGGCTCGACCTCTCGCCGTGGTGGACCGAGGCGGAGCTGGCGCGGCTCTTTGCCGCCGATGAGGACGAGGAGGCGCGCGCCAACACGGCGGTCGCCCCGGGCCCCACCGCCATCCGTCGCGGCGATCTGTTCGAACTCGGCCGCCATCGCCTCCTCTGTGGCGACGCCACGTCCGCGCACGACGTGGCCCGGCTCCTGGAGGACGCCACCCCCGTCCTGATGGTCACCGATCCGCCCTACGGCGTCGCCTATGACCCGGCGTGGCGCCACCGCGCGCGGCCGCAGGCCCGCACCGCCGTCGGGGCTGTCCTCAACGATGACCGGGCCGACTGGGGGGCCGCCTTCGCGCTCTTTCCCGGCCCGGTCGCCTACGTCTGGCATGCGGCCCTGAAGGCGTCCATCGTAGCGGCGGGTCTCGAGGCGGCCGGCTTCGTTCTCCGCATCCACCGATCAAACGCGTAGTGCAAGAAGAGATTCGCGAGCAATGGTGAAACCACTGACCCTTGCGGCGTCCCCTTCTCCCGAGGTGCCAAGGTGCCGTCGGCCATCTGGACGGGAGCCGTCAGCCACCGCTCGATGTACAACAGCACCCAGGCGCAGTCGGTGTGTGCCCTCACCGCCTTGAGTAACAGACCGTGCGGAATCGTGTCGAAGTAGGCGCGGATGTCGAGGTCGAGGACCCACGCCGAGCGCCAGCAGCGCTTGCGGGCGACGCCGACCGCATCCAACGCCGACTTCTTCGGTCGATAGCCGTAGGAGTCGGGATGGAAATGCTGCTCCAGCGCCGGCTCCAGGTACGCCTTGACCACCGCCTGCGCAATGCGATCCGCAACCGTTGGAATACCCAACGGGCGCGTCCCGCCATCTCGCTTGGCGATATCCACACGCTTGACTGGCGGCGGAACGTAGCTCCCCGACGACAACCGATTCCACAGCTTGTAGAGATTCCCTTTCAGGTGCTCCTCAAACTGTTCGACTGATTGCTCGTCGACGCCGGCTGCCCCCCGGTTGGCCTTCACCCGTTTGTACGCCTTCCATACCCAGCGCTTGGGAATACAGAACGGCTTCGCGTTATCCACCAGGTTCCTCCCGTCGCCGGTTGACCTGGCGATACCGCCGGACGGTGCCGCCCCTTCGCTCCAGCCCCATTACAGGACCTTCCTCACTACTACGAGCGACTCCGTCCCGGTGCCCCGCTTTGGTACTCGAGCTCTCGTGGGGCTGCCACTTGAGCGTCTCCCTTGACATCGGGGCGACCGGTTCCCACGTTCCACACACGAGCCTGCACTACGGTCACGCCGCCTTCGTGCCGGACGCCGCCGGGGCCGTAAGCAGGTCTCGCCCAGGCTTCTCCCGGAGGAACGACTACCCCCGGTTTTGACGTCGTCCCTACGCTTTCGACAAGTCATCGACGGTTCACTTGCGTTCGTCTCCGTAGCGCTTACCTGACAGGGTCGCGCCCTGCCTTTTCCTCGACGCTCACCACCCGGGCTCTTTACCCGCGCAGATCGAGGGGGTTTGAAGCCTGCACCTGCATGCCGGCTTCGAGGGGCCCACCCTCATCTCGTGTGCAGCAAGGCTGCAGTGAGTCAACCGGCTCTACATCCCGGTCTCCTCTCTGTGCCGTCGTGGCACACCGTCGTCGGCGTAACGACAGAAACAGTGGCCTCTGCACTCAAGTTCTTTGTCGAAGTCATCCAGCAAGATGTTCGACAACAGCGGTGAAAGCGGGCTGCCTTGCGGCGTGCCCGCGTGTCGAATGCTCACCATGCCGTCCTTCATGATGCCCGCGTTCAGATACCGCCGTATCAGTTTCCGCAGACGGGTGTCCTTGACCTTTCTCGCCACCCGGCTGACCAACATATCGTGATTGACCTGGTCAAAGAATTTCTCTCAATCCAAGTCCACGACCCAGCGATGGCCCCGCGAGATGTAGTCACGTGCGTGCCCGACGGCGTGCAGTGCGCTACGTCCCGGACGGAATCCATAGCTGTGGTCGGAAAAGCCTGGGTCGAACAAAGGGCTCAGGACCTGCAAGATGGCCTGGGTCATGAACCGGTCAAGGACCGTCGGGATACCGAGCATCCGCGTCCCACCGCCGGGCTTGGGCAATCGCACCTCGCGCACCGGCGATGGAATGTAGGACGCGTCCAGCAGCTGCTCTCGGATGGCGTGCCACTCCGTACGGAGATAGGCCGGGAGGTCTTCGACACGCATGCCGTCGACACCCGGTGCCCCCTTGTTGGATTGCAGCGCGCTGGGCGCGCCATCTGGCGCTGCGTCCGGGCACGTCAGTCGTCCACCGCCTCGGCGAGAATGCGCCGGTACACCCGCCTCGCCTCCTCGTAGGCAGCCTGTGCCTCCTCCCGCTCGCCCTCCCGAAACTGTGGCGACTTCATCTCCCACACCCGGTCGATCGCCCGCAGCGCCCATTCCGCGCTCCGCCGCGATCGGATCGGCGCCCCGTCGACCAGCGTGTAGATCGGGTTGGTGTGGGACGTGGGCAGGATCCTCAATGCGACCCAGCTCGATCGAGCGATCTCAGGGTCGAATGTGACGTCTACCCACTCGCCATCCGCCACGATCTCCCGCCGAGCCACTGGATAGCCGTTCACCAGGAGCTCCACCGGGACTCGACGGCTCGTACCGATTCGGGCCCGTTCGATGTCCCAATAGGGCTTCTGGTTCTCGTCATGACCATGGGACGCGATCACGGCACCGAGGTCGTCCTGGACATCCGCTAGATGGGCGGCGACACGGGCCGTGACCCGTACGGTACTAGCGCCGCGGAGGTGGACCTCACTCTCCCTCGTTCCGATCTCGACCCCATTCACGGCGAAGTCGACGATGTGGGACTTCCCATCCGACACGTAGCTCCGGCCGCGCCTCACCGCATCCATGTACCGTTGGAACGTCAGGGGGTCGTCCACCTTCGCGTAGGTACGCGCCATCGCCACCCGCTGGTGATAGACGCACGGAAAGTCGCTCTCACCCCCGATGTGGGTCCGAAAGCCGACGTTCAAGGTGTGATACCACATGTTGAGCGACCACTGATGCGGCGTGTTCCCCACCGAGAGGAAGTCCACGACGCTCCGCGTTACGGCAACGATGTATTCCTGGGCGCCGTTCCCATCCATCCTAGGCGTCACGTAATTGGGCAGTTCGTCCGTAGGCTCCATCGGCTCGAGGCCGTAGCCGCTGTGTGCATAGCCGGTGACCCCGCCCTGCCCCTTGGCCCACTCCAGAACAGGCACTCCCCAACTCGGCCATTCTTCGATCGTACTCGTCCCCGGGTAGTCGTCTTCCTTCAGATTCAGGAGAACGAGGTGGCCGGCGTGCGACGAGGGGAAACCCGAAACCTCGACGTCGTAGCGCAGCACATTCCGATCGGTGGATAGCGGATTCACTCCGCCCTCGAAGAACCGCTGCTGGAAGTACCATCCCGGGGCCCAGTTCAAGATCGATCCCACGTTCACGTCCTCGCCCACGATCTGCCGCCACATCGCCTCCGGCGGCACTCCGTGCTCCGGGCTCTCATAGTGCGAGCAGCCCGCCGCATGAATGTGATGGTCGGAGCTGTACCAGCCCTCCACGGCCAGGTGCACCCAGCGTCGTAGTTCGAACACCTCCTCGTGGGTCGAGACGCCGTCGGGCACATGGATCCACTTCCGACCCGTGAGGTACTCCGGGCCCCGAGTGAACTCCACCACGTAGTCGCCGGGCGGCAGGTAGACGTGCTCGCCATCGGTCCGGTAGACCTGGGGCTGGAAGAACAGATCGGGATACTCGTCGGTGGCCGCGACACGACGCGACGGGAGGGGGTACACCCCGACCAGACTCCGTCCCTTGTCCAGGTGCTCGACGACGGCGCGCCCCACCCCGCGTTTGTGGTCGGTGGGCCTCAGGAGAGCGAGGTACTGACGATAGTCAGCCGGCAGCGGGCTGGTGACGGGATCTTCGACGAACCGGTCAACGTCATCCGTGATGATGAACGACCCTGTCGTTGGCGAGCCGTCGTCATCCCGCACCCGCAACACCAGCTTCACTGCGGGACGGATGTCGAACAGAACCGGCACATCGTTCCGGTAGCCGATGTCCTGTGTCCCCTGACCGATGTTGAAGCCGAGTGCCGCCTCCCGCTGGCCCACCGCGGTCGTGTACACCTGGAGCACGGCGTACTCGAGGCCCAGGCCCGACAGATGCGGTAGCAACGGCCGGCGCCGGAAGAGCGTGAGCTCCAGGAAACGGTGGGCGAGGTCACCCGCGGTGAGGGCCAGCTCGTCGTTGCCCGGCGGCGTAAAGGTCGACGCGTGCAGGACTGGCTCTGCGTTCGGGCTCTCGACCTCAAGGCGGGCCGTGGCACCGGAGTCGTTCTTCACCTTGACGAGGAAGCTCGTCCAACCACCCTGCGTGAGCTGAGCGGCAGCAGAGCCCCGCTCCACCTTGACCCGCACCTCCGGATTGATGTCGACCATCACCAGGCAGTAAGGGTCGAGAATCCGCTGTATCTCCTCCGACGTCTCGGGACTCGGGGCCTCACGCTGGAGCGCCCGGATCCGGGACGCATGCTCCGGACGCAGCGCGCTGCCCAGATACTCCAGGGCGTCGGTCAGGCGTAGCGCCTGGGCGACCAGCGGCTGGGGCTCGACGCCCTGGACGATAGGGAGATCCTGGGAGAGTGCCGCGCCAGGGATGCTCAGGCAGATAAGGGCGGTGAGGAGTGCTTTCCCATGCATGGAGACCTCGAGCAAGCGCAGTGAGGTAGGCGCGTTTAGGGCTTCCACCGCCACGGGGCAATGAGCACCCCCTCGCAACTCCGAAGCGTATTGTATCCCAGCTGAGCTCCTCCCTTGTCCCTACCGAAAAACTCCATGGGTACGCTGCGAGTGGCCGATAGCGAAGCGGTGCAATTGGGAGCCGCAAATTCTTTGGTCGACCGTGGAATTGGGAAAGCCACCGAAAAAATTCAGGTCGCGGCGCACGTCACGGTCCGAAAGCCGTGGTGACGGGCGCGGCCATACCCAACACAGGCTACCGCTTTTTACGCTCTTCCTTCGACTCCACAATCTCATCCGCCGTGAAGCCATCAGCGAGGACCCTGGCAATCTCCTCGCGGACAGCGGCCTCCACCTTGTCGACGTTCTCGGGAGCGAATAGGGCGAAGACCTGGAATGTGCCGCGGGCGTCGACGGGGTACAGGCGCTGGCTGAGCAGTACATGGACGAAGGGTGGGTGAATCGTGGACGCGAGTCACCGGCACACTGGAAGATCGGGTACCAAGCGGCTACGGTACTGGCGACGTCCTGATGATCTCGTCGTAGACCTGTCGCGCGTGATCGTAGGCTGCTTCGGCCTCGTCGCGCTCTTCCTCGCGAATCAGCGGCGCCTTCATCGCCCAGCACCGATCAACTGCCAGCCGGCACCACTCGGCGCTTCGCCGCGATGCACGGATCGGGGCGTCGTCCACGAGAACGAAGATCGGATTCGTGTGGGAGCTGTACAGCACGCGCAGCGCAACCCAACTAGAGCGATCGAGAGGCACGTCGAACGACACATCGGTCCACGCGCCGCTCGCCTCAACCTCGACGTGATCGACGACCTGGCCGTTGACGACCAGTTCCACCGGCACTGATCGACTGGTCCCGATGCGGGCGCGCTCGATGTGCCAGAAGGGCGGCTGCGCCATGGCACGGGCCGCGATGGTAGCGCCGACTCGTCCTGGTCGGGTGGCAAGTACGCGGCGACCTTCGCGGTGACGGTGACGGTCTGTGCGCCGGAGAGCTTCACCTCGCTGTCGTCGGTGCCGACTGCGACGCCGTTGACCGCAAAGTCCATGAGGTGGGAGCGGCCATCCGACACATAGCTGCGCCCTTCGCGCGTCGCTTCGGCAAAGGCGTCAAAATCCAGGGGACCATCGAGCTTGGCATAGGTCCGCGCCATGCCAACCCGGTCATCGTAGACGCACGGAAAGTCCGTCTCGCCGCTGATGCGTGTCCGGAACCCCGCGTTCAGCGTGTGGTACCAGATGTTCAGCTCCCAGGCGATGGGGGTGTCGCCAGCCGAGATGAAATCCACCGCATCGTGTGTAACGGTGACCACGTACTCGTTGGCGCCAACGCCATCGAACTTCGCCATGACGTAATTGGGCAGATCCGCCGTCGGCTCCATCGGCTGCAGGCCGAAGCCCGAATGGGCGTAGCCCACGACCCCGTTCTGCGCCCGGGCCCACTCGAGGACCGGAAGTGTCCAACTGGGCCACTGCTCGATCAGGCTCGTGTTCGGGTAGTCGTCCTCGTCAAGACCCAGCAGCACCAGGTGTCCGGCGTGCGAGGAGGGGAAACCAGACACCTCGACGTCGTAGCGCATCACGTTCCGGTCGTTCGACAGAACGTGCACGTTACCCTCGAAGAACTGCTTCTGGTGATACCAGCCCGGTCCCCAACTGAGGACGCACAGCACGTCCAGATCCTCGCCGACGCCTTGCCGCCACATGTGTTCCGGGTCGACGCCTTCCTCGGGGCTTTCATAGTGGCTACACCCGGCGGCATGCACGTGATGGTCGCCGCTGTGCCACCCGAAACTGGACATGTCCACCCAGCGCGTCAACTCGAACGTTTCTTCCACACTCTGAGCATCGATGGGCACCAAGATCTGTTTCGTCTGCGGAAGGTATTCAGGGCCGCGAGTGTAGGTGACGTCGTATGTGCCCGGCGGCAGTGCGACGTATTCACCATCACTGCGGTAGATCTGCGCCTGGAAGTAGAAATCGGGGAAGGCATCACTCATCGCCGAGCGGCGGGATGGCAGCGGGTAGACGCCGATGAGCCGGTTAGGTCCGCGTGCCTGTCCATACCCTTCCAGGGCGCGGCGTCTCGCAAGCGCCAAGCGGTAGTCCTCGGGCCACTCCTCGGACTCATCGACCAGTCGCTCCACACCATCGGTGATCACGAAAGAGGCCGTCGTTGGACTCCCGTCGTGATCCAGCACCCGAAAATACACCGGCACCGACGGCTGGCAGTCGAACAGCACGTCAATCGCATTGCGAAAGCCCAGATCCTGCGTGCCCTGGCCCACGTGAAACCCGATGCGGGCTTCGCGCTGGCCTAGTCCCTTGTGTCTGAAAAAGCTTTAAGAAGTGTGCCGGGTGTGATGTATGGGGCGGCATGGCAAGAACAGGTCGGCCCAAAGCGAGATTGGAAGTCACCGCCGTGGAGCGAGGAGAACTTGAGCGGCTCGCCAGGCGCGCCAGAACGAATCGGCATGTGGCCTTGCGGGCGAAGATCGTCCTGAGGTGCGCGCATGGCGAATCGAACGTGGCGGTCGCGGCGAAACTGCGCTGTTCGAATGTGACGGTCGGCAAGTGGCGGCAGCGGGTTACGACAGGTCGCGTGGATGCGCTGTATGACGAGCCCAAGCCCGGAGCCCCCCGGACACTGTCCGATGCGGATGTCGAGTCGATCCTCGTCGCCACGTTGGAAAGTAAGCCGAAGGGGCGGACCCACTGGAGCACCCGCAAGATGGCGGAGCGCGCTGGCGTCAGTGCCTCCACCGTGGGCCGCATCTGGCGCACCTTCGGGTTGCAGCCGCATGTCGTGGCATCCTTCAAGATCTCCGACGACCCGCTGTTCCTCGAGAAGGTGCGGGACATTGTCGGCCTCTACCTGAATCCACCCGACCACGCCGGTGTCTTGTCATTCGACGAAAAGCCTCAGATTCAAGCCCTCGAGCGAGCGCAGCCGATCCTGCCGATGGACATGGGTCGGCCCGAACGCCAGACGCACAACTACATCCGCCATGGCACGGTGGACCTCTTCGCGGCGCTCAACGTCGCGACCGGCCAGGTCGTGGCGCAAACCAAGAAGCAGCATCGGTCGAGGGATTTCGTGAGCTTTCTGCGCGAGATCGACGAGCGGGTGGACCCCACCCTCACCGTCCACGTGATCCTCGACAATCTCTCGGCGCATAAGTCCCCGCTGGTCACACGATGGGTGGCCCGCCACCCGCGCTTCCAGTTCCACTTTACGCCAACCTACTCCGCCTGGCTCAACCTCGTCGAGCGGTTCTTTGGCCTCCTCACCGAACACGCCCTCAAGCGCGGCTCACATTCCAGCACGCACGCGCTGCGCCACGCCATCTCCGCCTACGTGGACGCCCACAATGACGAGGGCAAGCCTTTCAAGTGGACGAACACAGCCGACGAGATCCTCGCGAAGGTGAAGCGGTTCGGACAGCGCACCGTTCAAGTCCACGGTGGCCCCAGATGACCAACGACTTTTTGAAGAAATCAAAGATCAAGGGGACTAGCACCTTGGAGTTGAGTTGCAGGATGGCGTATTCGAGTGGCTGGCCCGAGAGCTGTGGAAGCATTGGCCGCCGCCGATACATGATGAGCTCGAGGAACCGATTCGCCGCCTGGCCCAGTGTGATCGTCGTGTCGTCCCCCGCCCGTGGCGATCCAGATGACACCCGGCTCAGCCACCTCCTCGAGACGTGTAGCGACGGCTCCGCATTGGGGCTCTCGACCTCGAGTCGTGCCCGAACACTGCCTGCGTTGTGCACTTTGACCAGTACCGACTTCCAACCACCCTGCACGAGCTCGGCCGGTGCCGGCCCACGAATGACGCTCACTCGTGCCTCGGGGTTGATTTGCACCATCGCAAGCACGAAGGGATCCAAGATCTTCTGAATCTCTTCCACCACGAGCTGACTCGGCGCTTCGTCCCGCAGCTGTTCCAGCCGCCGTGCTTCAGCCTCAGGGAGCTCGCTGCCCAGGAACTCGAGCGCCTCTATCAGACGCATGGCTTGGGCGATAAACGGTTGCGGCTCCTCGACGGTAACCATCGGAAGAGGTGGACCCCATCGGTTGGACAGCTGATCGACGCTGCTAAGTGGAATCTTCTGCACTACATTTCCGTCAAGGCAGAGGAGCAGAAGATGACCAAGAGGAAACGACGCAATCATTCGGCGAGCTTCAAGGCGAAGGTAGCGGTGGCAGCCGTGCGAGGGGACCGAACCCTGGCCGAGCTCGCCGAGCACTTCGACGTTCACCCCAATCAGATCCAGGACTGGAAGAAGAAGCTGGTGGCTAATGCCGAGACGCTCTTCGGTAACGGTGGCAGCAGCGCCGGAGCCGAGAACGCGGAGCGCAAGACCCAGAAACTCCACGCCATGATCGGCCAGCTGACGATGGAGAAGGATTTTTTATCCAAAGCGCTCGGTCGAGACCGTTGAGCGAGCGGCGAACGATGATTCAGTCCGACCAGCCGTTACCAGTCACCCGACGCTGCGAGCTGCTTAACAGCCCGTGGTGGAAATGCGGTCTTCCTATGCGGCTTTCGGGATGAGTGATCGATCGTGATCGCCGACCCCGATCGTGGAACGCGCGGGGTAAGCGGAGTGGAGGTCGGTCTGTCCGATCACTCCACCGAGGCCTTGTCGCTGCCACTGAGCATCGCGTTACCAGCCCGTGGTGAAAATCAGCAACGGCCTCGGCTAGATCGATCGCCAGAATCGATCATCATCTGTACACTCGTTCGCATGTCAATGGGCACACGACGCAAACGACGACGACAAGAAGCCCTCTGGGTCGCGACGACCGACTTGCCCCAGACGGTCGCCCACCCGTTCTATCGTCGAGTGAACGCCCTGCTGGACGCCCACGGTTTCGAGACGTTTGTCGAACGGCAGTGCCAGCGGTTCTACGCCGCCACCCGTGGCCGGCCAAGTCTCACGCCGGGCATCTACTTTCGCGCGTTGTTGGTGGGGTACTTTGAAGGCATTGACTCGGAGCGGGGCATCGCCTGGCGCGCGGCGGACTCGCTGGCGATTCGGCGCTTCTTGGGCATCGCCGTGGACGAGGATGTGCCGGACCACTCGACGATCTCCCGAACCCGGCGACTGATTGACGTCGAGACGCATCGCGCCGTGTTCACCTGGGTGCAGCAGCGCCTCGTCGCGTCGGGCGTGCTGAAGGGCGCGACGATCGGGATCGACGCCACCACGCTGGAGGCGAACGCGGCGATGCGGAGCATCGTGCGGCGGGACACCGGCGAGGACTACCAGGCCTATTTGACCGGCTTGGCGCAGGCGTCGGGCATTGCCACCCCGACGCGCGACGACCTCGCCCGCCTGGACCGGAAGCGGAAGAAGACGCCATCGAACAAGGACTGGCGGAGCCCCGTCGATCCGGATGCGAAGGTCGCCAAGATGAAAGACGGCCGCACGCATCTGGCCCACAAGGTCGAACATGCCGTGGACCTCGACACCGGCGCGGTCGTCGCGGTGACCGTGCAAGGCGCAGACACGGGGGATACGACGACCATTGGCGACACGACGGTCGCCGCCGCTGCCCAGATCGAGGATGCGCAAGCCGAGGTGGACGACCCCCAGGCGTTCACCGCGCTGGTCGCGGACAAGGGCTATCACAGTAATGAGGTCATGGTGGATCTGCAGGCCGTCGGCGTCCGGTCGTATGTCGCCGAGCCGGATCGAGGCCGCCGCGATTGGTCCAAGGCGCGGGAGGCCCAAGCGCCCGTCTATGCGAATCGTCGGCGCATTCGGGGCGCCCGCGGCAAGCGCTTGATGCGCCGACGTGGCGAGCGCATCGAGCGTTCGTTCGCGCACGCCTACGAGACCGGCGGGATGCGGCGCACGCATCTGCGCGGGCATCGCAATATCTTGAAGCGCCTCTTGATTCACCTCGCGGGCGTCAACCTCGGCGTGCTGTTCCGGCAGCTGATCGGCGTTGGCACGCCGCGCAGCCTGCAGGGGCGCTGTCTCGCCGCGCTGATGGTCCTTGTGTCCTCCTGGCGGCGCCTCGTACATGTCTGGACCGTTCGCGAGCCCGAGTACCCCGCGCGTTCCACGATCGGGGTCGGCGATCACGATCGATCACTCATCCCGAAAGCCGCATAGGAAGACCGCATTTCCACCACGGGCTGTTAAGGTGGCCCGCTCTACGGCGTACTGCCGCCCCGGTCCGGTGTCGCACGAAGACTTGGTCCTGATGCGTCTGATCGACGAGATCCACCTCGAGCTTCCGTTCTACGGCAGCCGCCGGATCCGAGATGAGCTGGAGACTCGGGGGCATCCGGTCAATCGCAAGCGCGTCCAGCGTCTGATGCGCCACATGGGTGTGGCGGCGCTGTACCCGAAACGTCGCACCAGCGCGCCGGGTCGCGACCATAAAGTCTACCCCTACCTGCTCACGGGCGTCTCGGTCGAACGGGCGAACCAGGTCTGGGCGACGGACATCTGTTATCTGCCCATGGCCAAGGGGTTCATGTACCTGGTCGCGGTGATGGACTGGTTGTCTCGCCGGGTGCTCTCCTGGCGGGTATCGAACACCCTGGACCGCGAGTTCTGCGTCGAGGCGCTCGAGGAGGCGCTGGCTCGCTACGGGGCGCCGGAGATCTTCAACACCGACCAAGGCGCACAGTTCACCTCCGAGGCGTTCACCGACGTACTCAAGGCGCACGGGGTGGCGATCAGCATGGACGGCAAGGGGCGGTGGATCGACAATGTCTTCATTGAGCGACTGTGGCGAAGCGTGAAATATGAGGACATCTACCTGAGAGCGTACGAGACGCCGGCAGGAGTCAAGCCCATTCTTAGTTGAAACTCTCTACGGCTCCTGATTGACTACGCGGCTTTCTTCTTCGACGTCGTCGTGTCGATCTTCAGTTCTCGCTTCAACGCGGCACGGAGCGTGGGCAGGTGCCGGCACCCCATCACCTTGCGCAGGCGCGGTTCGATGTCCAAGAGCGCGGTCGCCAGCCAGCGGTGACGTTGACGCGAGTTTTGCCAGTGATCGACCTTCGCGCAGCGTTCCTCGACGAGCGCATTGACGGACTCCAGACAGTTCGTCGTCTTCAGCGAGCGGCCCAGAACGCCGTAGAGCCCGAGTCGATGCAGCGTCAAGGTCTCGTCGAAGCCTTCCGCCAAGCTGCGGGCCGCCGATTGGTTCCGGTCCTCCAGCTCGCGATGGAGCGTCTCAAGGGCCGCGCGGGCTTCGTCGTATTCCGGACGGTTGTAGGCGCGTTGGAGGCGCTGGCGCCACGACGCCTGCTCGGTCTTGGCCAGGTAACTCACCACGTTCTCGCGCTTATGCCACTGGCACCGGTGGACCAGCGCCCGGTCCCGGAAGGCTTTGCGGACGGCTGATCGCAGCCCCTTGCCGCCGTCGAGGATCACCAGCACGCCCTGGGAGACGTCAAGACCCCGCTCGACCAACGACCGCAAGAACGGGGTCAACACTTTCTCGTTCTCGGTATCCGTCTCGACGAAGCCCAGAAAGCGTTTTTCCCCCGCCATCGTGATGCCCAGCGCGATGACCATCGTTGCCTCGGCAAAGGTCTTGCCGTCCAGGACCACGGCCACCACGTCCTCGCCGGAGAGGTCCCGCTCCTGGAGCTCCCGCAGTTTCGCCGCGCTAGCCTGAATAAAGCCCCGGGACACGGTCGACCCCGACAGCCCGATGGCTCCGGGAATCGCCGCCGCGGCGGCTTCGTAGTTGCGGCACGAGATTCCGTACAGCACGCGCTTCAGCAGCAGGTCGTTCACCGCGCGCTCCCCATGCAACGCCTCGTAGGACCGCAGCGGCATCTCGCTCCCCGCGACATGGCGAATCCGTGGCACGCGAATTGGCACGCGCTGGCCGGCCAACCCGACCGTCCCGGGGTTGCTGCCATGACGACGCCCGCCGACCGATGCGTCCTTGCGGGCATAGCGCCCGCCCGCCAGCGCCGTCACCTCCGCGTCGAGCAACTCCTCGACATGCAGCAACCCCAGCGGCACCAAGGACCGGATCAACTCCACCTTGGTGTCGACGTCCAGTTCGGCGTACTCCTTCCGGTCGATGACGTCGACCGGGCCCAACGTGCGAACCTTCTTGCGCTTCCTGACGGGTCGTAGGACACTGCTCATCTCGGCTCCTTTCTCTCGTGGCGTGATGTTCGTCTTAGGCAACGTCATCAAACCACAGGGTTTGGAGCCGCTTCAATTCCCAACTAAGTTTCGCGCACCTTCGCCGGCAGCGCTTCGGGCCGGGCTTACCCGGTACTTCGACTTCTACAACACCCGGCGCCGGCATACGGCACTGGACCGACGCACCCCGGATGCGGTGTACTTCGAGCAGGTCGCGGTGAACACGGCGGCCTGAAACCCGGTGGAGATTTCACTTAGGACACTGTCCACGATCCGGGGTCCACTTCTGGAAGCGTTTGCCCACGCGCGACGGTCGAGACGCAGAGCACCATTCCCGCCCCCAACAGTGCAAGCTTGTTCGCGGTCATCGCAACCTCCTCATCACGTCAGGCCCGATACCCCGTAAGGTGCGTTTAATGGGCCGAGGTCCGGTCGGTGCTGGTCGAGTCTCTTGAGAAAACATCTACATGACGACTCCAGTCTTGGCATCGACGAGCTCGCACCCCAGCGAGGCGGCGCGCCTCCGGAGGCCGCGCAGGATCCGCGATCGCTGCTGTTGGTCGTAGTCGGCGGCCGTGCGCTCCCGGTAGGGGAGGCGGTCCCGGAGCATGCGATACACCAGGATGGCGAGCTTGCGGGCCGTCGCCGTGATCGCCTTGGCCTTGCCGGCGCGGGCGGCGAGCCGCCGGTAGAACGCGCCGAGCGCGTGATCGCTGCGCCCGAGACTCATGGCGGCCAGGCGGAGGGTCTTTGCCGCCCGATTGGCCGACGGTTGCGTGCGGGAGCTGAGGAGCTTGCCCCCGGAGATCTGGTTCCGGGGCGCGACCGTGAGCCACGAGGTGAAGTGCTTCTCCGTCGCCCAGCGACGCATATCGACGCCGATCTCGGACACGAGTTTGAGCGCCCCATACGGCCCCAGGCCTGGGATCGCGGTCAGGTCGACGCCTGCGCACAGCGTATACAGCGGGACCCGGATCTCGAAGCGGGGTTCGTTGGCACTCCGCCGCCGCGCGGGTCGGGGCGGGTCCGGCGGCTCATCGGGGGTCTGGCAGGTCGCCTCGAGGGCGCGGATCTGGCACTGGATCTCGTCGTCGCAGCGGCCGATCTGCGTCTGGTAGAAGTCGTAGCCCTCGAGCGCTTGGCGAAGCACGAACAAATGTTCGGCGCGGTAGTGCCCTGTGAGCGCGGCGGCGATCTCCGCCTCGGTGGCCTTGCAGCGCGGGTCGCGGTGCCGGGCGAGGACAGCGGAGTCGGTTTCGCCCGCGACGATGTCACGTAGGATCGCGACCCCGGTCACCCCGGTGACGTCGGTCAGGACGTGATGGAGCTGGAGGTTCATGAGGACGAGCGCCTTCTGCATCCGCTGGACCCATGAGGCCGCCGACTCGACCAGCTGATCGCGGTGCCGGATGACGCTGCGCAGCGCCGCGATCGGTGCGTCGGGCCGGAAGCTCCCGCGCAACAGCCCGAAGGTGTGCAGCTGCTGGAGCCACTGGCAATCGACGATGTCGCTCTTGCGGCCGGGCACGCCCTTCACATGGTGGGCGTTCACGAGCAGCACCTCGATCCCACGGGCTTCGAGGAGTTCGTACAGCGGGATCCAGTAGACCCCCGTCGACTCCATGGCGACCGTGTCAATCCCGCACGCCTCAAGCCAGGTGGCCAACGCGGTGAGATCATGGGTGAAACTCGTGAATTCTCGTACCGGCTGGTCGTCCCGATCGTCGGGCACCGCCACCCAGTGGCTCGCGCTGCCGATATCGATGCCGGCGGCGTTCAGATGGATCTTTCGGAGAATCTCTTGCTCTTGTCGAGCGCGCTGCTGTGCTTGACCTCGTTCTCGTTGCGTCACGGGGGGCTCCTTGGGGATCATGGGTGAAGCACCCGAGGGCAGGGATGTGTCGGGGAAGCAGTCTCTTGAACGGGGTCACACCAATCGTGCCACCAGTGCGGCTGTCGCCACATCCCCGGACCAAGCTCCTAGACGGGGACTGGCCACCAGTGGTCCGTCGGCCTCGGCCCTCGGGCGCGCGGCCAGCATATCGCCAAGCACCGTCGGGGCGCATCCGTTTTTCTGCCCAGCGAGGCGTCGCGGCCCGCGCGGGTGAAAAGCTCTTAAGAAACTCCTGGGGCCATAAGTTCGCCTGTTTCGAGGTCAATGAGGCCCAAGCCGAGTCGTTGTGCGCGGTGACGGAGGTTGCGGAGCGTCCGGGAGCGATGCTGGGCCTCATAGGCCTCGACTCCCGGATCGGCGTAGTCGATGTCACCTCTTAAGACGCGATAGACGAGGATCGCGAGCTTGCGAGCCGTGGCGGTGATGGCCTTGGCCTTGCCGATGCGGTATGCGAGACGGCGGTAGAACGCACCGAGTGCGGTGGACGTCTTGCCGGCCGACATGGCGCACATGCGCAGCATGGCGGCAGCACGGTTCGCGGACGGCATGGTTCTGGAGCTGATGAGTCGGCCCCCGGTGATCGTGTTCTTGGGCGCGAACGTTAGCCAGGATGTGAAGTGCTTTTCGCTGGGCCAGCGGGTCATGTCCGTGCCGATCTCAGCGATGAGTCGCAAGGCGGTATAGGGCCCGATGGCGTCGATTTGTGTGAGGTCCACTCCGGAGAGGTGGTGGAGCGGGCTGCGGATTTCGAAGCGCGGGGCGTTCTTGTGCCGCTGCCGGCGCCGCGCCGGTGGCAACGCTGTCCCGGGAAGGGCGTGCTTGGCGGCCACGTCTTGCAACAGGGATTCGATCTCGCCATCGCAGGTGCCGATCTGGCGCTGATAGCTCTCGTAGAGCGCAAGGTTCTGTCGGAGCACAAAGACCTGCTCCCGGCGGTCGTTCCCAGTGAGGGCCGCCGGGACCCGCAGTCGATCCCTGCGGCATTGGGCTGGATCCGCTCGAGCGGCTCCGGCTGCTTTGTCTTGGTCGTGCTGGAACGCTGGCGTCGAACGCGGTGACCTTCCATCGGCTGCTCCTCCATGCTCGGGGTGTCGTGAGCAACCGGGGGCAGGGTGCGGTGGTGGACATTCTCTTAAACGGGATCACGCAAGCGCGTCACCAATGAGGTTGCACTCAGCCCAGGCATCCCCGCCGCCCACCAGCAATTCCACCCTATTGCCCCTATCGTCCTGGGTTGGCTGTGCGCCGACTTCGGAGATCAAGGGTCCGACGAAGAACGTCCCCGCTAGGAAGAGAATTGAGACACGCCTGCCGACGGTAGCGGTCGACCACATTATGTAGTGATCTGCCACATCATAAGGTAGGTTGGGGGTATCCATTTAACCGGACCAGTTGAGCGCCGCAGTTCTCCAGGGGCGATTCGCTGGAGGACGTTCCAGGCTCAGCGGGTGCCCGCGCACCTGCGGCGGCGTGGGTCGCACGGCCCGAGGCCGCCTGGTGGCGATAAGGCCCTGGTAGCGTACCGGGTCGTGGGCCACCGCGAGCTCGAGCACGCGGTAGAAGACCATCCCGCGGCTGCGGGAGCGCCGGCGGTTGAAGCGGAACACGAACTCATTCAGGTAGCTAGCCAACTGCGCCGGCTCCTCCGAGTCCTGGTGGGTGCCCAGCAGCCAGCGCTTGGCCAGCGAGACCACCCGATGCACCGCCGGCAGGAGCGCGCCGGGATCCTCGCCGCCGGCTCGGGCCGCCCGCTGGCTACGTCGGTCATGGACGTAGCCGAGCTTCTCGAGCCCGCTGTAGCCCGGCCAGCCATCGGTGATCACCGTCGCGCGCGGCGCAACGTGATCGGTCACGAAGGGGTGCAGCGAGGCGGCCGCCGTATCGGCCAGTGGCAGCATCCGGCACCGGCCGACATCGTTCGGCGCCTGGATCTTCACGGCGATGCCGGTCAGCATCTTCTTGCCCCTGGCTCGACCGCCGGCCAGTCCCGGCTCCTCACCGCCGATGTAGGTCTCATCCACCTCCACCACGCCGGCCAGCCGGTCCCGGCCCGGGCGCACCAGCACCGACCGCAGCCGATGCAGCATCGCCCATGCCGTCTAGTAGGAGCCGATCTCCAGCGTCCGCTGCAGGCTCCGTGCCGAGATCCCGTATGGTGCAACAAAGCGGCCGAGGTTGGCGAATCGGCGAAACAAGGTCGGCGCGAGTGGCTGCTCCCCCAGTAGCCTCAGGGAATGCCCGACGCTCTGCGCTTCCTCATGCTCACGGCCGCTGGCTGGGTGAACCGCCACCAGGAAGACGTGATCGATTATCTCCGGGAGGAGAATCGGGTCCTCCGGGAGCACCTTGGCCGACCACGCGGCCGCCGCCGGTATGGTCGTGCGCCGCGCCGCCCGGATAGCGGGCCATGCGGTCGTTCAGGACAGCGATCATGACCGGCCACGGCCGTCGGCGGGAGCGATACGCGGCGACGAGGGGGAGCGGCCGGACGTCGCAGCGGAGGGTCGCGATCACGGTGTAGTCGACGGCCTGGCCCCAGTCCGCACCATGGGCATAGTAGGCCTCGGCCGCGTCGGCTGGCGCCTCGCCCTCCCACCCCTGATCGAGCTGGGCGGCGCCTCCCGTGCCCCGCTGCGGATCAAACATCCAGTCAACGGCCTTTGAATCGATCGCCCGCCCTTCGGCACTCGGCTCCTGGAGGTCGTACTCGCTCAGCCACGTCTGCTCCGGCACCTCGGCGCGTTTGCGATCGACCTGCGCCTGGGTCAGCCACCCGTGGGGTTCGAGCGTTTCCCGATAGCACCACTCGTAGACGGGCCAGTCCCGGGCGGCGGCGATTGAGGTCCGGGCTATAGGGTGGCAAGTACCAGAGGGTGGCCCCGGCAGCCTGGATGGCGCGTTGGATGCCGGCGACCTTGTGGGCCCCGAGATTGTCGGCAATGACGAGGTCGCCGGGCTGCAGGGTCGGCACCAGGATCTGGTCGATGTAGGCGCGAAAGCTCTCGCCATCGATCGCGCCGTCGAAGACCCCCGGTGCGGTCAGCCCCGTGACCCGCAACGCCCGGTGACCTATGACACCCGGACGACCTTCCGCCGCCTTCGGGCCCGCGCGACTCCCGCCGCGGCCAGGGCGTTTCGGCGGTCGTACTATGGGCGACCGGTGAAGCCGGTGGACCGTCGTGCGCCATTGACCTGGGCCAGCGTGCCCGACGACTACGACGAGCAGATTCGCACGCTTCGTCGCGCACGCGGGTTGAGCCAGGGGCAATTGGCCACGCTGGTGGGCGCAGCGCGGAAGGCCGTCGTCTATCAATGGGAGGCACGAAAACGCACGCCGTCGCCCGTGTTCTGGCAACGAATCACCGCACTCCACCGGTGAGCTGGGCGCAGGCGACCAGTGGCGACGATCGCCGACCACTCGGAGGCAGTGCGAGCTTGAAGTTCAGCTCGTCGGACACGGCGCTGGGGAGCGGAGTGATCTCAGGGGAGTCGTGCGTGATCAGCCGGGCGACGGCGTCCTGCCCCATCACCACACGGAACCACTGTTCGCGGTCCGTCATGACGCGATACTGCCGCTCGTCGGCCGTGCCGGCGAGATAAGGCAAGTAGACCACGATGGACTGACATGGATGTGTTGCAACTTCCCAAAAGCGGCAAGAGAGCGATTGGTCGAGTCGGCCGGGCTCCGTCTCATGCCGCCACTTCGAACAGCTTGTTGATGAACTGAATCTGTCGCCGCACATCCGCACCGCTCACCCACCTCGCTTGCCCCTTCCGGATCATGTGCATGGCCTCGTAGCCTTGGATCGTTCGCCGCGCCGCCTGAAACTCACGAAACCCCTGCTTGGCTTTCACGCGTCGTTTGATCGCTCGATGATCCTGCTCCACGATGTTGTTCACGTATTGGACCGGCCGGTGGCGGCAACGGCGTCGCAGGAGTCCTGCCTTTTTCACCCCTGAAATCGCCGATCCGTACAGGCGGGCCTGGTCCGTGTTGATGACACGGGGCTGCGGATGCGACGGATCAGTGAGCGCCTTGCGGAACAGGCGTTTGGCCGTAGCGGCATCGCGCAAGCCCGAGAGCACGAAGTTGATCGTGGCACCGGTGGAATCGAGGGCTCGGTAGAGGTAGCACCAACGGCCCTTGACACGAACGTAGGTCTCATCGACACGCCAGGACTTGTTGGTTGGTTTGAGATGACGGCGCAGCCGCTCCTCCAGTTCGGGACCGTAGCGCTGGACCCAGCGCCAGATTGTCGTGTGGTCCGCTTCCAGGCCGCGCTCGCGGAGCAGCTCTTCGACATCGCGAAACGAGAGCGAGTACCGAAGGTACCAGCGCACGGCGCACAGAATCAACTCGGGCTCCGTTTGTCGCCACTTGAAGATCGCCGGTCGGATTGCCTTCTTCATGATCTCTTCAGATTACCAGCCGCCGTCGGCCAAAGTCGCAACACAACCCGGTGAGGAGCTCCTTGGCTGTGGCGTCGAGGTAGACCGACACCGTCCGGGAGGCGTAGATTCGATGCATCTCGGTCCGCACGCGATCGTGGACGTCGAAGCCTCCGCCCTCGAACCGCGGCGCTCGGCCCCCCTTCGCGTGTGCCAGCTCAATCACGCGAGCCGTCTCGTCGACATCCAGGACCTTCCACCGCCGGCCGGTGAAGATCAGATGGCTCCCGAGCGCGAGCGGCTGGGTGATCGGCATCGTGCCGAGGGTTTTGGTCCCCGCGACCAGGCGGTACTCGTCCGGGGTGACGAACGCGACGTAGAACGAGTAGTGGTCAACGAGCGTCTCACCTATAGGGGCGTCAATGCCGTTCTAGGCGATAATGGGCATCGGTGTGCAGTTTTGGGAAGGACCGTCCCCGGTTGTTCCGAGTCCACCTACCAAGCTATCTGACACCTCCTGCCGGCCGGTCGTCCGCCCCAGGCATGTTTCAGGACTGGAAACGACACTGACTCGCTGCTCTGCGCGCCGTGGCCTCGTCGCCTTTGCCTGCACGCTGGCGGCGTTGCTGTCGGGTCCGCTGCCGGTCCACGCCCAGGAGGAAGACGCGCCGATCTACGCCTGGGCCGACACGGAGACGGTGGAGGTGTCGAGTGACATGATGAACCCCGCGGCGCAAAGCCCCCTGGTGCTGACCATCAGGGAAGGTGAATCCGCCACCTACTACCTGCGGCTCAGCAAGCAGCCGGTGGCCAGCGGCTGGTGGGTCCGCGTGCACGTCGACGGATACGTCCGCTACGACGGCGAATACCCTGACAAGGGCGTTCGGTGGACACCGTCGGTCGGCTGGGAGGTCCAAAGAACGGTCGCCCCAACAGATGATCCGGTTGGGCCGCCAACGCAGTGGCGCGGCGTCACAATATATTCCACGCACGATACCGACCCAGAGGACGACGAGATCGTGAACATCACCCACGAGGTGTGGGACGAGGACTCCGAGTGCCCACCGTCCCTGCACGGCATTGCGCCGGTCACTGTACGGATCATCGACGACGACGTCGCGTCGACGGGCGTGCTGTTGGACGTGGATCCGTCAGCCGTACCGGAGGAAGCCGGCTCGAGGCAGGTGACGGTCACGGCGGCGTTGAACGGCTCGCCGCGGGACGATCACACTGACGTGCAGGTGACGGTGGTAGACCAAACGCCAAGTCCGCCGGCAGACTTCACGCCGGTGACCCCCTTCACGGTCCAGATACTGCGGGGGCAGACAAGCGCGACGCAGAGTTTCTCGTTCAAGCCAGTGGACGACGAGTTGGTGGAAGGCGACGAGACCGTGGCGGTTACCGGCAGCACGAGTGGGCTGTCGGTGACCCCGGCAACGCTGACGATCACCGACAACGACACAAGTGACGGCGACGGGGATGGCGATGGCGATGGCGACGGGGATGGTGACGGAGATGGCGACGGCGATGGAGATGGCGATGGCGATGGCGACGGGGATGGCGACGGGGATGGCGATGGCGATGGGGATGGCGATGGCGATGGCGACGGGGATGGCGATGGCGACGGGGATGGCGATGGCGACGGGGATGGTGACGGAGATGGCGACGGCGATGGAGATGGCGACGGGGGCGGTGACACCAGTCTCCCAGACCTGTACATCCGGGACGCGGCGGTCAATGAAGGAGACGACGCCCGATTCGCGGTGAGGTTGAGCGAATCCAGTGACAAGTTGGTGACGGTCGCCTACGAAACGGCGGACGGGACGGCCGTGGCGGGATCTGACTACACCTCGACGTCGGGCATGCTGCGCTTTGAAGCGGGCGAGACGAGCAAGACCATCGCGGTACCGACCATCGAAGACGCCACGGCGGAGGAAAGCGAAACTTTCACGGTGCAGCTGAGCGACCCGTCGGGAGCGACCGTCCCAGACGGGACAGCAACGGGAACGATCACCGACAACGATGACCCACCGGAGCTGTCGATTGACGATGCGCCGACGGTGCGCGAAGGCGAAGCGGCAAAATTTGCCGTGCGGCTGAGCGTGTCGAGCGACAAGTTGGTGACGGTCGCCTACGAAACGGCGGACGGGACGGCCGTGGCGGGATCCGACTACGTGGCAGCCGAAGGAACGCTGCGCTTCGAGCCGGGGGATACGACTCATACGATCACCGTGGCGACACTGACCGACAACCTCGTGGAGGGCGCCGAAGCGTTCACCGTGGAGTTGAGCGATCCGTCGGCGGCGACGATCGCGGACGGCACGGCTACGGCCTCGATCACCGACGAGGAGCAGCGGCGCATCGGGCAGGTCAACGAGGTCGTCCTGCCGGAGGTGGGCCGGGCGCTGGCCTTCAGAGCGGTCAGGTGCCGCATCGATCAGGCGCTCGCGGGCTCCTCCGCCCGCGGCAGTTCCCCGGGGCCATCCGCCAGCCTGGCGTTTGCGGGTTCCGCCGCCCGTGGCGGGCTCACGGATCCATCTGCCGGCCGGGCGCTTGCTTTAGAATCCCGCTCCGGCCGCTGGGCGGGGGCCGGCGCCCCGGCGCTGACGCTGGAGCAAGCGTTCGACGAGTCGTTGTTCCTGATGCAGTCGCCGGCGGAAGAGGCCGGCGAGGGGCGTTTCGCAGCGTGGTGGTGCCCCGACTACCAGAACCTGGGGGGCGGCGGCAGGGACGGAAGGGTTGCCTGGAACGGCGCGGTGTCGAGCTGGCAGGCGGGAGCGGATGCGCGTATCGGCCCCGGCCTGCTTGTCGGAGTGTCCTTTTCCCGGTCGAGGGGTTCATTCGACTACCAGGGCGGCGGCCGGAGCCTAGACGCGGGTCGCGGCACCTACGAGTTGAGGCTGGTCAGCATCCATCCCTACCTAGCTTGGTCGGTGTTGCCCGACCTGGACGTGTGGGGCACGGTCGGTCACGCCTGGGGGAAACTGCGGGTCGTAGACGAGGTGGCCGGGAACGTTCGCACGAGCCCCACGACGCTGGATTCCGGCGTGGTGGGCGTGAGCGGCCGGCTGCTTACGCGTGGTGCGACGATGTTGAGGCTCAAAGGTGAATGGGCGCTGGCGCAGATGGACGTCGCGCGGGCCGGCACGGCGTTCGACGCGGCGACGGTGGACATGAAGCGGCTGCGGTTGGGTACCGAGGTCAGCTACGAGCACGCGCTATCCTCTGGCGCTTCGTTGATCCCGTGGGGCGAGGTAGACCTGCGCCATGACGCGGGCGACGGTGAAACCGGAGCCGGGATGGAGGTGGGCGGCGGAATCCGGCACCTGAACCCCGAGGCGGGCGTGACCGTCGAGGGCCACGGCCGCTGGCTATCGATGCACCGGGGCACGCTGCGCGAATGGGGATTCGGCGGCATGTTCCGCTTCACGCCCAAGGCCGCGGGCCGCGGGCCGTCGGTGAGTCTGATGCCGGCCTGGGGCGACACGGCGAGCGGCGTACAGCAACTGTGGGAGCATGGAGCAACCGACCCGCTGCTGCACAGCGCGCCGGGCGCGCGTCTCGCTGTGGAGCTCGGGTACGGCTTCGTGGCCCTGCGAGGCCAGGGCCTGCTCACTCCCTACGGTGGAGTGAGCCTGGTCCGCGAGGCTGCGCGAGGCTACCGTTTCGGCGGGCGTCTCGCGGTGGGCCGGTCGGCGACCGTGAGCCTCGAGGCGGAACGCCGGCAACACCTTTCCGCCGTGCGGATCCACAGGCTAATGCTCCTCGGCAACGTGCAGTTCTAGCGAAGATTGTGCCGGAAGCGCAGCCCGAGACTTATTTGATCGGGTCCTTCCGGGATCTCCGTGGGTCGCAAGGATCCCGGGTGACTCGTCAGGCCGCCTGCGGGGGCCCCCTGGTGGGTGGGGGCTTGCTCGGCGGCGGATTGCACTCGAGGTGTCCTGCTGATAGACCGCTCCGGCGGAGGAGCGAATGCAGGATACCAAGCTGTTCGAGACGATCTTGGGGATCCCTACCCCCTGGCACGTGGCGCGCGTCGAGCTGAAACCCGAGGACGAGCGGGTCGACGTGTGGCTAGAGCACGAGCCGACGCGCTGGCCCTGTCCCAACTGCGGCGAGACGGTGCCCGCCTTCGATCATGCGGCAGAGCGCACGTGGCGCCATCTCGACACGTGTCAGTTTCAGACGCACCTGCATGCCGAGATTCCGCGGGTGCAGTGTCCGACCCATGGCGTGAAGCAAGTGCGGGTGCCGTGGGCCGAGCCACGGAGCCGCTTCACGGGGTTGTTGGAACGGTTGATCATCGATCTGATCCTGCAGTGCAGTACGGTCAAAGGTGCGTGTGAGATCGCGGGCGTCAGCTGGGACGAGGCCTGGGGCGTGATGAGCCGCGCCGTCGCGCGGGGCCACGCGCGGAAAGAGGCGCGGCCGATCCGCTACATCGGCGTCGACGAGAAGGCGTTCCGCAAGGGCCATCGCTATCACACGATCGTGTGCGACCTCCAGCGGGCGACCGTCGAGTTTGTGGCCGAAGATCGCAAGACGGAGAGTCTGGCGGCGTACGATGCCCAGTTGACGGACGCCCAGCGGCGGGCACTGCACGCCGTCGCGATGGACATGTGGGAGGCGTACATCGGCGCCACGCGGGACGGCCTGCCCGCCGGCGACGAGAAGATCGTCTTCGATCGGTTCCACATCATGCGGGAGATGACGAAGGCCGTCGATACGGTCCGCAAACAGGAGCATCGCGCTTTTCTGCGGGCCGGCGAGGGTGCGCCGCTGACCGGCACCAAGTACCTGTGGCTGTTCAGCGACGAGCGGCGGCCGGAGCGGCATGCGGCCGCGTTCGCGACGCTCCAAGCGCTGAAGTTGAAAGTCGGGCGCGCGTGGGCGATCAAAGAAGCGTTGCGGGCCTTGTGGACCTACCGTCAGCATGCGGCCGTGAAGCGGTTCTTCACGCGCTGGTATGGCTGGGCGATCCGCTCGCGGCTCGCGCCCGTGAAGCAGGTGGCGAAGACGTTGAAGCGGCATCTCGCAGGGGTGCTCCGCTTTGTCCAGCATCCGATCACGAATGGCGTGGCTGAAGGTCTCAACAGCAAGATCATGAGCATCAAGCGAAAGGCCGGCGGCTTCCGCAACCCGTCACACTTCACGACGGCGATCTATTTTCACTGCGGAGGGCTCGACCTCTACCCACGCTAAACCCGGAAGGACCTTTGATCGCAACGACCAGCGGGCTGTCGGGGTCGCGGCGCGCTCGCTGGTGCGCGACGCACCGTCACACACCACGTCCTTGTCGATGTCGACCGCAAAGGCGAGCGCGATCTGTTGGGCGATCCGCGGACAGCCCCACCTGGGGTTGCGCCGCTTCATGTCGACGATGGCGTCGACCAGTGCTTTGGACGTCCTTGGGGGCCGGTGCGACGGCGCTTGGGTGAAAACAGCCAGCGGTACTTGCGGGTGCGCAGAGCCCGATGGAACTCCAGGATCGTCGACGGTCTCAGCACGATCGCTGAGCGAATCACCCGGGCCGGGCGCATGAACAGTGCACACACGCCGGCGAGGATCCGATCCGACGCGCAGAGATTCGGCGCCCGGTGCCGCGAGCGATTCAGAATGAGCAGTTACTGCTTGACCAAGACCGATTCAGCCACGACAGACCGCAGGCCGCCGGGGCCCATCAGCCGGGCCAGGGTGGCGATCAGGTGCACCAGCAGGATGATCGGGTCGCGCATCGGAACATCCTAGCGACCACTCCCAGGATCACCAAACTTGATAATCTCAACGGATTGCCCCGCCGCCGTGCGCCATCCCCTCAAGGCGTGGGAAGCGGCAGCCACCGCGCGGGCCGGGCGCCTACTGCTGCACTGCCGAGCGAGGGCAACGGCATCACGGCCGCACGCATCCGCGCAATGATCGATGTGGGCGTGCGTACGATTCTGCAGGGCGCCGGAACTGTCGCGCCCAGCATCGTTCACCGACTCGATAAAGCCGACACCGCCAAGGGGCAGCTGAACCTGCAAAGCATCGCCGACCTTGGCGCGCCTTACCCCGTACTGCTCTACGAGCGTTTCCTCGGCCGGCCCTATGCCACCCACCGCGATTCGGTGAGCGAGCTGGTGGGCGAGGTGGTCGAGGTTGCAGTCAAGAACGTGCTCTCCGATGCGAAGATCAGCTTTCGAGAAACGAAACGTGCGGAGCGACGGGGTGGCGGCGAACAGCCGCCAGGAACGCCCCGTCCTCTTCCAGCTTCCGCGCGATCCCTCGCGCCGAGAACACCCCCGTCGCATACGCATACAGCAGCACCTTCACCATCATCCGCGGTGCAGAGGGCGCGTTGCGCCGACCGTCCCCCGCATACGGCGCGTAGAACGCCGTCAAATCCACACCGTCCCCCAGGTCGCTGACGTGGTGCGCCAAGTGGCCCTCCGGCAACCACGCCCGCAGGTCCGCCGGCAACAGCAGCATCTGATCCGGTGCGTAGAAACGGAACGTCGTCGACATCAGGTCCTTTCCTCCTCGGCTCGCCTACAATTGTCGCACCGTTTCTGCGGCGCAGACTCCTAGCCGTTTTGAGAGAGTGTCGCTGTACAAGGAGATTATCGAAGTGGATGCGCACCCGGTAGCGGGCATCAGGCACTTCCTCATCCGCGAGTCGCTGTGCCTCGTGGAAGATGTTTGAGTTGTCCCAGTAAACGAAAACCTCGTCCATCGAGCGGTCTCCCTTCCTTCCGTCATCATGCCAGCGACAGTCTAGTGCTCGTGCATAACGGCCATTTAGGAGCCTTCGTCGGTTTGATGGGCGCGTCGGTGCCGCCTTCGGCACTCGTGCCGAAGGCGGCCTGGCGCAACCGCGTGAAGAGGTCGGAGAGTGCCATCCCCCACGCGCGTCAGCGTGCGGCCGGCTGCGCGACCTGCGTTGCCGCCTGCGCCTACGGCGCCGGCTGGCCGGCGGGCCGTTGCTGCGGCGACGCCTGTCCCTGCTGCCCCGACTTGCGCTGCATGTCGACGCCGCCCCGGAAGTGCGCACCCTCCGCGATGGCCACGCGCGGCGACACGATGTCGCCGTCGACCGATCCACCGTCGCGGATCTCGACCTTCTCGGACGCGGAGACGTTGCCGCTGACTTCACCCAGGACGACCAACGCCTTGGCGAACACCTGCGCCCTGATCTTGCCGTTCGGCCCGATGGTCAGCACGTGATCCTTTAATTCAATCTTGCCCTCGACCTCACCTTCGATCGTGAGGTCCTCGCTCCCGTTTAACTCGCCCTTGATAACGACCGACTTCCCGATGTTCACGACGTCCCTCCCGATCTGCTGCCTGGCGTCCGGCGGCGGCGACGCCGACTTACTGCCCTGTGACGGGACGACCGAACCGGTAGGCGTCGACTGTCCGCTCGTCGGTTTCACCGCTTCATCACGTTTCCACATGGTCAAGTCCTCCCTACAAACCAGAATTTCCGTTTTGCCTGCCCCGGATGGCCATTTATACACCCGAGAGCGGAGGAAATCGATGGGGCCGGCGACGTCATCCGGCTCTCGCCGGCCCGCTCGAAGACGTTGGTCGGGCGCATCCTCCCCATCTCGCCGCCCATTGCCGAGGCCCTGGTGCGACGGCGGGCACGCCAGAACCCGTGGTCGCCGGTCGGGAGCGACAGTCCGCTCAAGAGGGATGTGTTGCAACTTTCCAAAAGCGGCAAGAGAGCGATGGGTCGAGTTGGCCGGACTCCGTCTCATGCCGCCACCTCGAACAAGTTATTGATGAATTGAATCTGTCGCCGCACATCCGAACCACTCACCCACCTCGCTTGCCCCTTCCGGATCATGTGCATGGCCTCGTAGCCTTGGATCGTTCGCCGCGCCGCCTGAAACTCACGAAACCCCTGCTTGGCTTTCACGCGTCGTTTGATCGCTCGATGATCTTGCTCCAGGATGTTGTTCAAGTATTGGACCGGCCGGTGGCGGCAACGGCGTCGCAGGATTCCTTCCTTTTTCACCCCTGAAATCGCCGATCCGTACAGGCGGGCCTGGTCCGTGTTGATGACACGGGGCTGCGGATGCGACGGATCCGTGAGCGCCTTGCGGAACAGGCGTTTGGCCGTAGCGGCATCGCGCAAGCCCGATAGCACGAAGTTGATCGTGGCACCGGTGGAATCGATGGCTCGGTAGAGGTAGCACCAACGGCCCTTGACACGAACGTAGGTCTCATCGACACGCCAGGACTTGTTGGTTGGGTTGAGATGACGGCGCAGCCGCTCCTCCAGTTCGGGACCGTAGCGCTGGACCCAGCGCCAGATGGTCGTGTGGTCCGCTTCCAGGCCGCGCTCGCGGAGCAGTTCTTCGACATCGCGGAACGAGAGCGAGTACCGAAGGTACCAGCGCACGGCGCACACAATCAGCTCGGGCTCGGTTTGTCGCCACTTGAAGATCGCCGGTCGGATTGCCTGCTTCATGATCGCTTCAGGTTACCAGCACCGTCGGCCACAGTTGCAACACAACCATCGAAAGACGTTGTGGAAGACAAAGACCCAAAGAAGATGCCGGCTTGGAAGTTCTTCGGCCTGTACCCAGGCGATGCTATCGTCGCCCAGGCACTCGGCCCAGGAGATAACGGGTGGGACTGGACCACCTTTACGGTTGAAGAGCCCCAGTGTTACCACGTGACCGCGATCGATAGCCAAGCGCGGCTCTACAAGCTGCGCTTGGACGTAGCGTGGTGAAGCAGGCCGGTCCTGGTGACGGGGTCGGATGGAACCTGACGGCCCGCCCGACGCACCACACCGGACGCCGAGCCGCCCTTGCGCCCTCGCGCGCCTGCTTCCAGAGCCAGCCTTGTTGATGCCCTTGGACGCGCCATCGTGCCCTATAGCGGCACACAGAGCGCCACACGCCACGAACCTCCGCATCGGCCAGAGGCGCGACGAACTCTCGGTTGAGCGTCCGCGCCCAGGTCAACAGGTCCTGCAACGGCGTTGGGACCCGACGTTCTCTGAGCACAGCTATGGGTTTCGCCCCGGCCGCTCGGCCCATCACGCCATCGCCCAAGCGCAGCAATATATCGCGGCCGGCTGTGGCTACGTCGTGGACCTGGACTTGGAGAAATTCTTTGACCGAGTCAATCACGACCGATTGATGGGGCAGGTGGCGCGGCGCGTCGCCGATACGCGACTGCTGACCCTCATCCGCGCGTTTCTGAACGCGGGGGTGAGGGAGAACGGGCTGGTGGGACCGCGGGTAGACGAAGGCGTTCCTCAGGGCGGTCCTCTCTCCCCCGTGCTGTCGAACCTCGTCCTCGATGAGCTCGACCGCGAACTTGAGCGACGCGGCCACCGATTCGTCCGCTACGCCGACGACTGTAACGTCTACGTCGGTAGCGCACGGGCGGGGCAGCGAGTGATGGAGTCTGTGCCGGATGCTCGCGGGGCGTACCGCCTTGCTGGAGGACTACCCCGACTAGCGCTGGATCTGGACTCGTTTAAGGGGGCAGGTCAATCTAGCTTGCGATGGCGTTGCTTGGTCGCACCGAAACCAGGTCGTCATCGCTGACCGCCCGAATCTCGCTTGGCTTCAGCGTGACCAACGCCTGCGTGCGCCCTGAAGCCGCAATGAACTCCACTGCAATGGCGTCGGGACCGCACACTTCGACAACCGTGCCAAGGTCGCCACGTCTGAGCGCGTGAGCCGCAAGGTCTCTGTCAAGCACAACCACTTCGAGCAATTGAGGACTCACTTCGCGCCTCCTGGGTAAGCCGTTACGAATCTCGGATGATCTTCGCCGGTTTGAACCAACCAAACACTCACCACGACGGCCGACGCGCCGGTGGGTCCCTTGAGCATAGCCCGAATTGTGAAGAACTGGCCGTGCGGTTCGAGCGAACCTGCCTCAGTTTCGCTGACTAGATGCTGCGCACGCAAGGCGGTGTCGAACTCAGACCAACGCTCGGCAACAAACCCCAATGCCGCAAAGAAGCGAGCCTTGAACCTGCCGATCGGATGAGTGGTCGATAGCAAGTAGCCGTGCAACTTCACTGGATCGATGACCGCCCGACCAGCATTCGGCAGCAACACGAATAATTCTAGCCGGGATTTCCATTTTGCCTGCCCCGGATGGTACCTTTATACACCCGAGAGTCGCCGATCCCACGAAACTTTCTTCGTCGCACAATCGTCCAGCTCCGGAGGCCGTCACCTCAGCCCCCGCTGACGTGCAACCGACTGGAGCCCCCTACTTTCAGGGCATTCCTCAGACACCGCTCCACACTTGTGGCCTTTCTTCGCCAGGCGGGCTTCGTAGCACTCGCCGCGCGTCAGCCTCCCGGCACTGGCAGCGCCCAGATCCTCCGTAGCATGTCGCCGAACAGCCGCCGCGTCAGATGCCCTTCTGCCAACAGGAGCCAGTAGTACCGCGCATGCTTCACTAGCCGGCCCCCGGTTTTCACCAGTCGCTGCTGGAGACTGGTGAGCGACCAGCGCTTGATCCGCGGCGGCAGGACCAGTCTGCGCCACAAGTTGCCCAGGTTGTAGGCCAGGACGCTCAGGTGCAGGCGCACTTCGTTCGCCCGGAACCGATGGCACGACAGCCGCGTCCAGTGCGTTGCCTGCTTGCCTTCCTTGATCCATGGCTCCGCCGTGCCGCGCTTGTTGTAGAACCGGACGACCGAGCGACTCGGGAGGGTCATGTTGGTCACGATGAAGCCGACGCGAGGGAACAGCTCACCCCGGTGGTGCTCCACCTTGGCGACCATCCGTCTGGGCGTAGTCCAGCGCTTCGCCTGATAGCGGAAACTCTTGTAGCGCACCAAGGGCTTGCGGCTCGGCCGTCCGGGCGGACGAAAGAGGATGTTTTCGATTTCCAGCTCCAAGCTCTTGTTCGCCGGCATGCGGATGGCATAGTCCACGTCGCGTCTCTCGAGCGTCTCGTCGATCTCCGGCTTGGCGAACGCCGCGTCCGCGCGGAACGCCACGCGCGTGCCCTCCGCCTGCGGCCGGTCAACCTCCGGCACGAGCAGGTCGTCCCAGCTGTCGGCGCTCTGCACGTTGCCGGGCCGCAGCGTGGCGGCGACGCAGTCGCCGTGCTCACTGAACAGAAACAGCGGGTGGTAGCAGACGGACTCAAAGTGCCCGTTATACGCACTCCCTTCCTGCGCCCCATGCACCGGGCTCTCGCTCGAATCCATGTCGAGCACGATCCGGTCGGCGCGCGTCGGTCTCTCGGCCTGTGCGAGCACCTCCCGGTTCACGGCCATCAGCCCAATGAGATTCTCCTCCTGGGTCAGCAGGTCGGTCTCGAACCAATGCAGGGTCGATGTCAGCGCCGCCCCCCGGTCCCAGCGCTTTGGCGACCCGATGAGACGGAATGTCGGGTCCGTCGACACGCGCACTGCGTCGTTGAGGTCTTCGTAGCCCGCGAGCCGGCTGTAGACCGATTGCCGCAGGAGATCCGCCAGACTGAACTGGGTGTTCAACCCCTGTCGGGAATCGCTCAGGTGCTCGGAGATGAGTGTCTCCAGCCCCAGGCGTTCATCCAACTCGCGCACTAGAATGAGGCTGGCGTCGGAGGTGACGCGCGATCCCTGAAACGCGACTTTCAAGAAGCCGTTGAACGCGAACTGAAATGGCTTGTGTTGTAATTCACCCACCGGGTGTCACCCTCCGTCGTGAGGTTCCTTACGTCGGAGCCCCAGAAATCAAGGCGCGGCGACTGGTCCTGGCGGTACGGTACCACAGCGAAATCGGAAATCCGGGTCTAGCAGGTTGCTGAAGAACACGAGGATCGGGCTGTTTTCATGGCCATCATGCGTGTCACGCCCCCCCGACAACGGTGCGCACGGGGACACGCTGTCCCGACGAGGGGGCCAGCGACACCCGCGGCCGGCGATCAGGGACACCTCGCCTCCAGATTCCGCAACCGGACCAAGTTATAGGCGGTGGCGGCGAAGGTGAGCTGCCAATCCACCAGGGCGATGCCGCGATGCCGGAGCTTGCGCAGGCCGCCGACGGTCTTCATCCAGCCGAAGACCTGTTCCACGAGTTTTCGTTTCCGCTGACTCACGTGATAGCCCGCATGCCGCGTGGTCCGACCGTCGATCGCACTCCCGCGGACCTTCTGCGCCACGTGGGGCGTGACGTCCTGGACGCGCACGTCGGCAACGAAGCGCGCCACATCGTAGCCCTTGTCCGCCCCGACCGTGCTGCCCGGGGAGGCGCTGGCCTCCAGCAACAGCACCGCCGCGTCGCGTTCGGCGGTCCCCGTCGCGTGGGTCGCGCAGACGTTGGCGACAAGCCCCTGTCGATTGTCCAGCAGCACGTGGCCGAGATACGCCAGCTTGGCTTCCTTGCCTTTGCCCTTCCGATGCAACATCGCCTCGGGATCGGTCGTCGACTGATGGGTGTCATTGCGCCGCCGCTCCCCGTGGAAGTTGACCGTGGGATTGCCCGGGTCCTCGGGCGGGTCGCTCTCCGCTGCGTCCACGCACCGAAAGCTTTTCAGGCTGGCCCATGCTTCCAACTGCGTCCCATCCACGGTGAAGTGTTCGTCCGAGAGCAGCCCGGCCGCCCGGGCGTGGGCCTGGACCGCATCAAAGAACGCGGCGGCGACATCGCCCGACAGCAGCCGGTCGCGATTCTTGGTAAACGTCGTGGGATGCCAGACCGGGTCATCCATATTCAGCCCGACGAACCACCGGAACAGCAGGTTGTAGTTGAGCTCTTCCATGAGCAGCCGCTCGCTCCGCACCGTGTAGAGCACTTGCAACAGCAAAGCGCGCAGCAATTGCTCCGGTGGGATCGACGGACGCCCTGTCGTGGCGTACAGGCTCGCGAATCGGCGCGACATTGTCTGCAGGGCTTCGTCCGTCAGCGCCCGAACGGCGCGGAGCGGATGGTCGGCCGGCACGCGCTGTTCCGGCGACAGGTAGCTGAACATGTGGGTGGTCTGCTCATCGTGTCCGCGCATGATCGGGCTCCCTTCAGTGTTGGGAGCATCGTAGTACGACGGGATCAATCTGTCGATCCCATTTCGCGGAGTTTTTCAGCAGCCTGCTAGTTCTTTCGGTGCCGTGAGCCTTCGCACACGCCTGACGCTCTCGCTTGAGCCGTGTGCCGCAACGACATGGTCACAGAAACAGAGAGGTGGGCCCAGAAATTCGGACAGCCTGAAGGTTCGTTTAAGGTGTATTCCGGTTGTTGATTATGCCACCTAGTTCCTTTAGCAGCCCGTGGTGGAAATGCGGTCTTCCTATGCGGCTTTCGGGATGAGTGATCGATCGTGATCGCCGACCCCGATCGTGGAACGCGCGGGGTACTCGGGCTCGCGAACGGTCCAGACATGTACGAGGCGCCGCCAGGAGGACACAAGGACCATCAGCGCGGCGAGACAGCGCCCCTGCAGGCTGCGCGGCGTGCCAACGCCGATCAGCTGCCGGAACAGCACGCCGAGGTTGAAGCCCGCGAGGTGAATCAAGAGGCGCTTCAAGATATTGCGATGCCCGCGCAGATGCGTGCGCCGCATCCCGCCGGTCTCGTAGGCGTGCGCGAACGAACGCTCGATGCGCTCGCCACGTCGGCGCATCAAGCGCTTGCCGCGGGCGCCCCGAATGCGCCGACGATTCGCATAGACGGGCGCTTGGGCCTCCCGCGCCTTGGACCAATCGCGGCGGCCTCGATCCGGCTCGGCGACATACGACCGGACGCCGACGGCCTGCAGATCCACCATGACCTCATTACTGTGATAGCCCTTGTCCGCGACCAGCGCGGTGAACGCCTGGGGGTCGTCCACCTCGGCTTGCGCATCCTCGATCTGGGCAGCGGCGGCGACCGTCGTATCCCCCGTGTCTGCGCCTTGCACGGTCACCGCGACGACCGCGCCGGTGTCGAGGTCCACGGCATGTTCGACCTTGTGGGCCAGATGCGTGCGGCCGTCTTTCATCTTGGCGACCTTCGCATCCGGATCGACGGGGCTCCGCCAGTCCTTGTTCGATGGCGTCTTCTTCCGCTTCCGGTCCAGGCGGGCGAGGTCGTCGCGCGTCGGGGTGGCAATGCCCGACGCCTGCGCCAAGCCGGTCAAATAGGCCTGGTAGTCCTCGCCGGTGTCCCGCCGCACGATGCTCCGCATCGCCGCGTTCGCCTCCAGCGTGGTGGCGTCGATCCCGATCGTCGCGCCCTTCAGCACGCCCGACGCGACGAGGCGCTGCTGCACCCAGGTGAACACGGCGCGATGCGTCTCGACGTCAATCAGTCGCCGGGTTCGGGAGATCGTCGAGTGGTCCGGCACATCCTCGTCCACGGCGATGCCCAAGAAGCGCCGAATCGCCAGCGAGTCCGCCGCGCGCCAGGTCAGCCCGGTAGCCGTTGAAGCCGTTCGACCCGGAGCTGAAGCCCTGGGCGGCATAGGGGCCGATCTCCCACGACGGCTGCCCACCCGCGCCGATCGTGAACTCCTCGTTCCGCCACTCCGCGCCGCCGGCGACGTTCACCATGGTGCTGACCGGATACGAGACGTCGACATTGACGTTGACGTCGTGCTGCCGGTAGCTGCCGGGCTTGAACGATGTCGGCGTGTCGTAGCCGAGCGACGCGTTGACCGTATCAAAGATGAACTGATCGACCTCACTGGTGCCGATGTTGACGCTCGCGTCCCAGGTGAAGCCAGTGCTCGAGAGCCCGCGCAGACCGCCGACCACCGAATAGTCGATGAGGTCGCCGCCAAATTGCGGCGTGAACCCGCCGGGAAACCGGCTGTAGAGCGTGAAGCAGTTCGGGTCGGCTTCCACCGCCCCGAGGGCGGCCGCATCGGGGGCGTTGTCGCTGATCGGGATCGTGGGGCAGCCGCCGGCGCCCTCGACGCCGGTCTCGGCCCAGACCCGGTCGCCGACGCGCAGGGTCGGGCTGCCGTCAACCACCGGGCCGCGGAAGACCCCGCCGCGGGTATGCGGATTCCGGAAGTAAAAGCCGCCGGTCACCGTGCGGCTCGCGTAGTTCGTGTGGCCGTAGACCTGCACGTCATTCGCGAAGAGATGGCCAAAGTTCCCAAACAACTTCAGGTCGTCGTCGCGTCTCGGCGCGCCCCACACCTGGGCCGGATTGCGCAGGTTCGTATTGCCGGCCGCGATAATGTTCTGCGCCCCCGTGCGCTGCACGCTGCGGCTCGTCGGCGCGGACTCGCCATACTCAAAGCTGAGGTTCGCAAACCCGGCCGCGCCGAGCGGCAGGCCGGTATTCCCGGCGACCGTGAACGCCTGCCCGTGTCCGCCGATCCCGTTACACGAATGCTGGATGTCGCCGAGGATCCCCGCCCCGCAGGTGGACGTGTCGCCCGGGTTCTCAGCGCGGAAGGCACCGGTGCGAAACTCCAGACTGCCGCCCGATGGGGCATCCTTGAGCTGGAAGTTCATGACGCCGGCGATCGCATCCGAGCCGTATTGCGCCGCCGCGCCGTCGCGCAGCACTTCGGCCTGCCGAACCGCAATCGAGGGGATCACGAAGAGATCCGGACCCTGCGAGCCGTCCGCGATGCCGTTCCCGAGCCACGTAATGACCGCCGCGCGGTGGCGGCGCTTGCCGTTGACCAGGAGCAGCGTGTGATCGGGGGCCAAGTTGCGCAGGTTCGCCGGCCGGACGATAGTCGCCGCGTCGCTGATCGGTTGAATGCTGATGTTGAACGAAGGGACGACGGTCCGCAACTGATCGGCCAGGTCCGTACTGCCCTGGCTGAGGAAATCCTCGTTGCGGATGACGTCGATCGGCACGGCCGAGGCGGTTACCGACCGCGGCTGGCCGCGGGTCCCGACGACGACCACCTGCTCGGCGAGCCCACCGAGCGCCATTTCCACGTCCAGGGCGACCGTGGCGCCGCCGCGCACCTCCACCACCTGCTCGGGCGCGGTGAAGCCGGAGAGGGTGAACGTCACGGCGTACGTCCCGGGGGCGAGTCCGCTGAACGTGAACTGACCGGTCCCGTCGGTGACGGTCACCTGACTGTTCCCCACCGCGTCCCGCGCGTCCACGGTGACGCCGGGGAGAATGCCGCCCGTGGCGTCGGTGACCGTGCCGGAGATCATGCCGTCTTGGGCGCGGGCAACGCCTGGCGTGAAGACGCCGACGGAGAGCACCAGGACCAGCGTCAGGCATGCCTGACGGTAATGACACAGTTTCAACACGGGGCATTCCTCGTTGCGAGAGGTTTCATCCGGGATTTCCGTTTTGCCTGCCCCGGATGGCTTCGTTATACATCCGAGAGCCGCCGAGCGCACGAAATTTTGTTCGTCGCACCATCGTCCAGCTCCAGAGGCCGTCACCTCAGCCCGCGCTGACGTGCGACCGACTGGAGCCCCTGCTTTCAGGGCATTTCTCAGACACCGCTCCACACTTGTGCTCTTTCTTCTCCATGCGGGACTTCATTGCACTCGTCGCGCGTTAGCCTGCCGGCACGGGTAGCGCCCAAATCCTTCGCAGCATGTCGCCGAACAGCCGCCCGGTCAGATGCCCTTCTGCCAGCAGGAGCCAGTAGTACCGCGCATGCCTCACCAGCCGGCCCCCGGTTTTCACCAGCCGCTGCTGGAGACTGGTGAGCGACCAGCGCTTGATCCGCGGCGGCAGGACCAGTCTGCGCCACAAGTTGCCCAGGTTGTAGGCCAGGACGCTCAGGTGCAGGCGCACTTCGTTCGCCCGGAACCGATGGCACGACAGCCGCGTCCAGTGCGTCGCCTGCTTGCCTTCTTTGATCCATTGCTCCGCCGTACCGCGCTTGTTGTAGAACCGGACGACCGAGCGACTCGGGAGGGTCATGTTGGTCACGATGAAGCCGACGCGAGGGAACAGCTCACCCCGGTGGTGCTCCACCTTGGCGACAATCCGTCTGGGCGTAGTCCAGCTCTTCGCCTGATAGCGGAAACTCTTGTAGCGCACCAAGGGCTTGCAGCTCGGCCGTCCCGGCGGGCGAAACAGAATCTTCTCGATCTTCAGCTCCAGGCTCTTGTTCGCCGGCATTCGGATGGCATAGTCCACGCCGCGCTGCTCGAGCGCGTCGTAGATCTCGGGCTTCGCGAACGCGGCGTCTGCGCGGAACGCCACGCGCTTGCCTGCCGCCTGCTGGCGGTCAATTTCCGGCACGAGCAGGTCGTCCCAGTCGTCGGCGCTATGCACGTTGCCCGGCCTCAGCGCTGCGACGAGGCAGTCGCCGTGCTCACTGAACAGAAACAGCGGGTGGTAGCAGACGGATTCAAAGTGCCCGTTATACGCGCTCCCTTCCTGCGCCCCATGCACCGGGCTCTCGCTCGAATCCATGTCGAGCACGATCCGGTCGCCGCGCGTCGCCATCTCGGCCTGTGCGAGCACCTCCCGGTTCACGGCCATCAGCCCGACGAGATTCCCCTCTCGCGTCAGCAGCTCGGTCTCGAACCAATGCAACGTCGATGTCAGCGCCGCACCCCGGTCCCAGCGCTTCGGCGACCCAATCAGACGAAACGTCGGGTCCGCCGACACGCGCACAGCGTCGTTGAGGTCTTCGTAGCCCGCGAGCCGGCTGTAGACCGACTGCCGCAGGAGATCCGCCAGGCTGAACTGCGTGTTCAACCCCTGTCGGGAGTCGCTCAGGTGCTCGGAGATGAGTGTCTCCAGCCCCAGGCGTTCATCCAACTCGCGCACCAGAATGAGGCCAGCGTCAGAGGTGACGCGTGATCCCTGGAACGCGACCTTCAAAAAGCCATTGAACGTGAACTGAAACGCCTCGTGCTGTAATTCACCCACCGGGTGTCACCCTCCGTGGTGGGTTCCTTGCGTCGGAACCCCGGAAATCACGGCGCGCCGACTTGTCCTGGCCGTAAGGTACCACAGCCAAATCGGAAATCCGGGCTTAAGAAGTTGTTCCGCCGGTGTGCTATGCCTTCTCCTGCTCCTTCTGTGGCCGGCGCCCGGATCGGCGCAGACCGGACGCGTTAGTGGCAACGTTGTCGACCAGACCGGTCTGGTGCTGCCGGGTGTGATCGTGACGTTACGAGGAGCCGGTGGCCTGCGCACCGTCTCCTCGGACGATCGGGGAAACTTCGAGCTGGTCGGCATCACTCCGGGCTCTTACACGCTGACCATCTCGCTGCCCGGCTTCTTGGATACGACGTTCGACGATGTGGTAGTACGCGCCGGAGGATTGGAACTCCCGCCGGTGGTGCTGCAACTCGCCAGCTTCGGTGACACGGTGGTCGTGACCGCATCGCGAAACGAAGTCAGGTTGATCGATGCGCCGGTGTCGACGTCGGTCATTTCCACCGCCACGCTTGAAACCACGTCGGCCCAGAACTACGGCGACCTCCTGCGCGCGACGCCAGGCGTCAACGTGATCCAGCTCTCGGCCCGCGATGTGCAGGTCACGAGCCGTAGCCCTGGCAACACGCTGATGAACTCACAGCTCGTCCTGGTGGATGGACGCAGCGCGTACCTCGACTTCTTCGGCCTCGTCCTGTGGGATCTACTTCCAACTAACTTCGATGACATTGAGCAGATCGAGGTAGTGAGAGGGCCAGCGTCCGCGGTGTGGGGTGCCAACGCCATGACCGGGGCCGTCAACATCATCACCAAGCGGCCCCGGGAATCGACCGGCACGACACTGACGCTCAGCGGCGGACATGTTGACCGCCATGCTGGATCAACGGTCGGCCGCGGAGGCGGCTCACTGTTTGGCGCGAATGCGACCGTGACGCGGGCGCCGAGCGACCGGCTCTCGTACCGCATCAGCGGCGGCTACTTCACGTCCGACGCGTTTGCTCGGCCAATGGGCCAGATCCCGGTGATCGATGACCCGCGGCAGCCCGGGCAAACCGTTGGAGGGGCATTCTACCCGCTAGACTTGGGCACCGCCGCATTCGGAACCGGATTCGCGAACCGGGGCACGAGCCAGCCGAAGTTCGACGTGCGGGTTGACCAGGAGCTGTCCGATGCCACCCTCACCTACGCGGGGGGCGTGGCCGGCACGGAAGGACTCGTCCATAGCGGCATTGGTCCGTTTGACATGCAGGCGGGGACCTATCTGGGCTACGGAAAGCTGAACTACACGCGCGGCGGCCTGCGGGTGCAATTCTTCACGAATGTTCTAGACGGCGCGGCGCCGAACTTGCTGCTACCGGACCCCGCCACCGGGTCGCCGCTGCAGCTCAACTTCAAGACGCAGACGTTCGATGGCGAGATTGGTCACTCGGTGTTCCTCGGGCGCCGGCACCGGCTGACCTACGGTGGCAACGTGCGGCGGAACAACTTCAACATCACCCTGGCCCCGCACGCCGAGAACCGCCTCGAGGTGGGCACGTATGTGCAGGACGAGATTTTCTGGGACCGAGTCCGCCTCGTCCTGGGTGGACGCGTGGACAAGTTCGGCAACTTGTCCGATCCGAAGTTCTCGCCGCGGATCGCGTTTATCGTCAAGCCGGCCGCGGATCACTCCGTCACGCTATCGTACAATCGGGCCTTCCGCGCGCCGTCGGTCATCAATAACGCCTTGCAGACGACCATTGTCAGCCCAGTGGATCTGAGCGCCCTCGCGCCACTGCTGCCGCCGGGGCTGCAGCCAGCGGTCGCCCAGCCGTTTCCGCTCGTGGTCGCCGCGTCCGGCAGCGACATCCCGATCGGCGGGATGTCTCAGGACGAACTGACGGAGGAATCGCTGACGGCGTACGAAGTGAGCTACGCCGGCGTCCTCCCGCCCGGGACGACCCTCGGTGGCTCGTTCTTCATCAATCGGCGGGACGACTCCATTAACTTCACCGCGTTGCCGCCGACCCGCGACCCGTATACCGCGGCGAATCCACCGCCCGGCTGGCGGCTCCCGCCGGTCGTGCTGACACAGATGGCGCAGTTTGGGATCTTTTTGCCCCGTACCGCGTTCACCTACTTGAATCTGGGTCCGATCCGCCAGACCGGCGTGGAGCTGTGGGTGGAGCAGCAGGTCTCGCGGGCGCTCGCCACGTCCATCAACTACTCGTGGCAGTCCGCCCCACAGATCCTGGACGATCCGAACCCGTATTTGCCGGCGGAGCTCAACCTGCCCCCGACGCACCGATTCAACGCCGCGGTGAGGTGGAACGGGTCGCGGTTGCTGGGCTCCGCCTCGGTGAACGCCGCCACCGATGCGTTCTGGAGCGACGTCCTCACGGCGGCGTATCACGGCTACACCGACGGGTACGCGACGGTGAACGGCAGCGTCGGGGTGAAGTGGCAGGGCGGCGCCGTCACGACGACGGTGAAGGTGACCAACCTGTTCAACCAGACCGTCCAACAGCACATCTTCGGCGACTTGCTTCGGCGGACCGTGGTGGGTGAGGTGAAGTTCAGGCTCTAATGCGCGGTCCATTCCAGGGCGGCGGGGGTGAGGCACGACGCACCCCATTCCTTGTGCGAGATGGTGCAATCCAAAGCGCGACGTGAGCGCGAATACCGTGATTTTTGGGCTGATGTCGGTACGACGTTTCCCGATCTCCGTGGGGCACGGTCAACACTGCAGTATCTGGAGGATGAACAGTGGTTGTGGCGCACCCATCTGGCGCCACTGGATGGGTTGCGCGTCCTGAAGACCGACCTCTGGGATGAGGCCAAGAACACGCGCATTCTGCGGTGGGCCGCGGAAGCAGGGATTCGCGCCTTCGGGGTCGATATCTCACCGGGGATCGTCAGGCGCGCCAAGCGGAACTTCGAAGGGCATGGCCTGATATTGCACAGCGCGCTGTCCGATGTGCGGGCGCTACCGTTCCAATCCGAGAGCTTCGACGCGATCTACTCCATGGGGACGGTCGAGCACTTCGCGGACACGGACCTGGCCGTGCGAGAGATTTTCCGCGTGTTGCGGCCGGGCGGTCGCGCGGTCATCGGGGTGCCGAATCGCTGGGATCCCTTCTTGCGCCCGTATGGTGCGAGAAAACGACCGAGGCGAGTGAATCCCCGAGACAACGTGGGTGACGGCCGTGTCTGAGCCATGTAGCCTCCGGCCATGCCCCACGCTCTGCACTTCCTCGTGCTGGCTTTGGCTGGCTGGGTGACTCGCCACCAAGAAAATCTCATCGACTATCTCCGGGAGGAGAATCGCGTCCTCCGGGAGCATCTTGGTCCTCGACCGCTTCGTCTGACCGACGCCCAGCGCCGGCGACTCGCGGTGCGCGGCCAGACACTCGGCCGGCGGATCTTGAGTCAGGTGGCAGGCCTCGTCACGCCTGACACGATTCTCCGCTGGTACCGGCGTCTGATCGCCCAGCAGTACGATGGCCGTGCTCGCCGGCGTCGGGGACGACCGATGACACCCAGGGCGGTGACCGAACTCGTCGTACGGATGGCGGGTGAGAATCCGACGTGGGGCTACACGCGGATCCGCGGCGCGCTCGCCACCCTCGGCCACCACATCGCCCGGAACACCGTCAAGCGGATCTTGCACGACCACGGGCTCGCCCCTGCTCCCGAGCGGAACCAGCGCACGCCGTGGAAGACGTTCCTGCAGGCGCACGGGGAAGGCCTGGCGGCCGCCGATCTCTTCACGGTCGAGGTGCTCACCCTGGCCGGTCTGCGGCGGTATTTCGTCTTCTTCGTGATCGCGCTGAAGACCCGCCGTGTGCACATCGCCGGGATCCACCCGCAGCCCGATGGCCGGTGGATGGAGCAGATGGCCCGCAATCTGACCGATCCAGTCGATGGCTTCCTGCGAACCGCGCGTCAGTTGATTCATGACCGCGATCCTCTCTACACGCGGGTCTGTGGCGAGATCCTGACGAGTGGCGATGTGGGGCCGATCCGGCTGCCGCCGAAGAGCCCGAATCTCAACGCCTATGCCGAGCGGTTCGTCCGGTCGATCAAAGAGGAGTGCCTCCATCGTGTCGTCCCGCTCGGCGAGGGGCATTTGCGGCTCATCGTTCACGAGTACGTCGAGCATTATCAGCGTGAGAGAAACCACCAGGGACTCGACAACCAGCTCCTGCAACGACCGCCACCTCCGGTACCCACGGACGCCGACGTGCAGCGGCGTGAGCGCCTCGGCGGACTGCTCAGTTTCTACTATCGAGAGGCCGCATGAGGGGTCGGCCCATTAATCGCACCATACGGGACCGCCTCGGACCAGCGTCGGGTGCCCCCCTGATCGGAGCGGCCCCCGGCCGAGCTGGGACGTGAGCAGCACGAGATCACCCGAGACGATCGGCGACGATACACCGAGCCCGCGCAGCGGCGTCTGCCAGGCGACGGTATCGCGGTTCCAGCGTGTTGGCAGGCCGCGCTCACTCGAAATGCGCCGGCCGTCCGGTCCTCGCCAGTGGGGCCAGTCCTCAGCGTGCGCCGCACCGCTAAGGGCGACCAGTCCGAACGCCAGTAGGCCCGCAAGTGTCCTCACTGCGTTGCCTCACGTGTACGCGCAGGAATGGCAAGCCGATACGAGCTGTCAACCGCCTCGGAGAGAATGTTGAGCGCCACCTGGCGGTTCAGCTTGGTATCGGTGGCCTGATCGACCTGCCCCATACCACCTTCGCCGATGAGGGCAGTGACGGCCACCTGCCGGTTCAGCTTGGTATCAGTGGCTTGGTAGACCTGGCCCATGCCGCCCTCACCAATGAGGGCGGTGACCTGGTAGTGGGCGATCGTGGAGCCGACTTGAAGGGACATGACTAGCGATCGGCCTAATGGTAGCCACGCGAGCCAGGATGGTCTACACCGTCAACGAGAAGGGCCGTCAACAACCCGGCTGGCGGTCAAGACGTCGGCGGTGACGAGCGGAGCTTAGGTCCGCAGGCTCAGCGGAAGTCGCTGCGGCCCGATCGCCAACGCGGCAAGGCTACCGAGGACCGGGGGACCGTAAGCGTTGTACAGATACCCCCACTGGAACAGGATCCCCATCGCGAAGTGGAAATTCAGCACCATCGCCACCGCAATCACGGCGACGAGCCGGACCCGGAATCCGGCGAGCAGTGACACGCCGGTGGCGAGCTCAGCGAACGGGACGATCCGCGCGAAGAGCGGCAGACCCGGCATCGCCAGCGTGTCGATATACCAGCGGCTGACGGCAGGTGCGTTACCCCACCACCCGCGCAGCTCCGCCTCGAGAGGCCCGGTGTCGGCGAACCAACCCAGCTTGCTCAACCCCATGCACAGAAAGAAGACCCCCATCGCGACCGACAGGAGCCGCAGACCGCCGTCGCTCGAGCGGCTCATAGTGATCGCATTGTATCTGGACGGCCCCAGGTCCACGCCACCTGGCGGTTCAGCCTGGTATCGGTGGCCTGGTAGACCTCCCCCTATTAGTTGTGCCGCGTGGAAAACTCTGCAACAAGAAAGTGAACCAGTCGGAGAGGGCGCAACGTCTCCGCTACGAATCAACCTCCCCAACCGCCCCAACGGTTCGGCATGGACCTTCGAGCGAAGACGTCGCGCGGGGTTTGACATCGCATCCTCAGATGTCGTCCGAGTGTGGTGCACTCAGGACTCTACTATAGGGCTTGCGCTGGACCTCGCCAAGCGTGCTCCGCGAAAGGAGAACCGATGCGACTCGACGAGGAGATGGCCGCGTATGCCGGCTTGGATTGGGGCGATCAACAACACGCGGTGCAGCTACAGCCAGCCGGCGGTGGGCCGGTCGAACAGATCGACCTCGCCCAGCGCCCTGACGTCCTGCATGCCTGGGTCGCAGAGCGCCGGCGGCGGTTTGACGGCCGACCCGTGGGGATTGCCATCGAACAACGCAGAGGCGCCGTGGTCCACGCGCTGATGCAGTACGAGTTTCTCGTGCTCTACCCGGTCAATCCCAAAGCGCTCGCGCGCTATCGCGAAGCTTTCCACCCCAGTGGGGCGAAGGACGACCCGACCGACGCCGCATTGTTACTCGACCTGGTCCAGACCCACCGAGCCCAGCTCCGGCCCTGGCGACCGGAGACCGTCGCCGCCCGCAAACTGCAGCTGTTGTGCGAGCAGCGCCGGAAGCTTGTCCAGCACCGTGTCGCCCTCACCAACCGGCTCACCAGCCTGCTCAAGCAGTATTTTCCCCAGGCCCTCGACTGGGTCGGCACCCTCGACTCGCGCCAAGGTTGCGACTTCCTGCGGAAGTGGCCGACGCTGGCCGCCGTCCAGCGGGCGCGCCCCACCACGATGCGACGGTTCTATCAGCAGCACAACTGTCGCCGAGCCGCCGTCATCGACGACCGGCTCGCGCAGATCGCCACGGCCCAGCCGCTGACCACCGACCCCGCGATCGTCGACACCCTCAGCCTCGCCGTCCAGACCTACGCCACGCAACTGCGCACGCTCCTCGACGCGATCCGGACCTTTGATGCCGCCATCGCCACGGTCTTCGCGGATCACCCCGACCACGACCTCTTCGTGAGTCTGCCGGGGGCGGGTCCGGTGTGCGCGCCCCGCTTGGCGGCCGCCTTCGGGACCGACCGCACCCGCTGGCAGGCCGCCAGTGCGCTCCAAACCCACGCCGGCATCGCCCCGGTCACCGTACGCAGCGGCAAGACCTGCTGGGTGCATCACCGCTTCGCCTGTCCGAAGTTCCTGAAGCAGACGTTTCACGAATACGCCGGTCAATCCATCCGCTTCTCGACCTGGGCCCGGCGCTACTACGACCAACAGCGCGGACGGGGCAACAGCCACCACGCCGCCCTCCGCGCGCTGGCCTTCAAATGGATCCGGATTCTCTTTCGGTGCTGGCAGGATCGGACACCCTACGACGAGGCCACCTACCTCGCCGCGCTCCGCCGGAACGGCTCGCCACTCGTCAAGGATTTCGCTTGACTGAACAACTCAGATGTCCATGCCGCCTTCGCCGATCTTGGCAGTGACGGCATAGGGTCCGAGAGCGGTTCCAAGTTCGAGAGACATCCTCCTGCTAAGCAGATCCGTCTCTGATGTCTCGCACAACGGCGAGGTGATGCGCCGTGTGGATGGCACAGAAACGCACCCATTCCTCGCTCGTCATATAGCCAAGTCCGAAGTGCTGCGCTCGGGCTGGACACTTGGCAAGCTGGTCTTCTTGACCACGGAGGGACTGCCACGCACCGATGGCGTCCGGCAGCAGCCGCAAGAACTCGTCACGCGGACGACCAACAGGGTCCACCTCGGATGAGGCCTTCGCGATCCCCCTCGGGAAGTCTCCAGCCTCGAGAATCTCAGCCGTGTATTCTGTCCATCCGCCCTCCGTATTTCGCTGCGGCTCCCGGAGGTTATCCGCTATGTCACGCGCTGTGCCGTGGGTAGCAAGCGCTATGTGGCCGGCGTGTTCGCCGCAGTTCCAACCGGACACGTTGTCGTCGCGCATCGCAAACAGACTCTCTTGCTCGAGAATCTCACGCACCGCCGCCCACTGCTGCTCGATCTTGTCGAGGCTGGCTGTCAGATTCCATTCGTCAACCTGCCAAACGGGTGTTGGGGTCACAGTGCTACCTCCCCGTGTGCCGATTCAGCTTCGTATCGGTGGCCCGATAGACCTGCCCCATCCCCCCCTCGCCAATGAGGGCGGTCACGTCGTAATGGCCAAGGCGAGAGCCGACGTCTAAAGCCATGTGCTTGTCGGGCTGAGATCGAGGGCACCGTATGCCGCGGCCCTGGTTTGTCTAGTAGCCTGCCACGCAACTGCCGCTAGAACGCGAACGTGCGCATTGTGCGGGTCCTTGTAATCTCATCTGATTGCAGCTGGGGTCATCGTCCCAGGTAGTCCTCGTCGCTGACCGCGTCGAACCAGCTCGTCTGACCGCTGACAAACGTGAGCTGCACCATGTGCTCGTCGGGTGCCGCGCCGTGCCAATGTACGACGTCCGGACCTGCGTGAACTGGCCGACCGGGCACGAGCTCGACAATCTCCTCACCGCGAATCTGTGCGCGACCCCGGCCTTCTTCTGCCATGAGGATTTGCCAGTTCGAGTGGCTGTGCCAATTCGACCGTGACCCAGGCTCGAAGCGAAGCCGCAGCGTTCGGATGTCCGAAGAGTCGGGACGGCTGGGTTCTCCTCCGACGAAGTTGCTCTGGGCGGCAACCGTGGCCGAATCGTCCAGAGCGACCCACGTGCATAACGCCACGGTGGCGACCGCGAGCGACAGCCGGATTCTTGTGCGGGTTCGTGATTCCATGACGATTCTCCTTCGCCGATGAGGGCGGTCACGTCGTAATGGCCAAGTCGGGAGCCGACGGTCAGGGCCATGAGGGGTCAGTCAGCGCATGAGGTCCAAGCCGATTCGCAGGGCCCTCCTAATAGCATAGGACCGTCCTGCACTACTGGTAGTACTCGGGAGACTTCTTAAGAGTAGCGTTGTGGATGGAGTCGTGCTCGATCCACAAATCAGCGGGAACATAGCTAGACGGGCGTCAATTCTCGATTCTCATCAAACGGCCTCCGACCTCGAGCTAACCTACCCGCCTTCAGTCGTTTGTCCCGCTGTACCGTTCCGCCACCCCCTGCGGTAGCAAACGGACCGTATACGGCGAAACGGTGGACCCTCTTGGGTTGCCTAGGCTCGGCCCGGGATGGCAATCCTCGCTGGGACCTTTCTTCTCAGCCGCTGAATCGCCCGACCAACCTTGAGCCGCGACGTTTGGAAAAGACCGGTGGGATTTGAGCGATCCTAGAGAAGCGCTGTTGCGTGGCGCCTAAGTCAAGGCCACGATTCTCGCGTGGGCACCGCTCAGAGTCCAGACAGATCGGCAGACCGTGAACGGACCGTTTGCTACCGGAGGGGGTGGCGGTACGGTGCTACGGATCAAACTACTGAAGAAAGGGCGGTTATCCGGTCACCGTGACACCGTTTGTTGAGAATCCAGAAATGATCCGCCTGGCCTGCTCCACACCATGGCTGGATCGGGCCAATAGTAGTCACAGACACCGACCTGGTCTACCTGCTGCACGTAATGGCGGCTTGCAAGCGCACGTACGCCTCCTGCGAGCCTCAACAGCGCCGTTGGTGTCGGGGTTCGTTAAGGACGACCAAGGGTTGGGAGAATGCGAACGTGCGCTTCCGCCGGTGCAACGTGTTGCACTCAGATATGAAGCGGGCTTCAACTGGGTGCGCGTTACTCGGTGGGGACGGGGCGCTTGAGTTCCTCGAACCAGTTTTGGAACCCGTTGTTTCTCTCGCAGCGGCCGAGTGCCGCACGCTCGCCAGTTAGAACCTCAGCAGCTTTCGCAACACTCCCTTGCGCTCTGAGTCGTGCTTCAGGAACAACGAGTCCAGCTCGCCTGCGTCCAGGAAGACGCCCTCACAGAAGCCGCACTGGTCCACATTGACGCCTTCTAGGTCGCGTTCCGCCAGATCATGGCCGCACTTCGGGCACTTCATGAAGTGGAGCTGCTTGACTCGCTGGCGCTCCTCGAGCGCCTCGCGCTCGGCTCGCTCGTGCTCGCGCTTCGCGCGCGTCACACGGGCCTGTTCGAGCATCTCCTTCTCGTTCCTGGCGAACCACTCGTCTTCTTTAGGGCGTTCCGTCCCCAAGGGCAACCTCCGCAGGATCGAGAGCGAGTCTAGCCAGCGTCTCGGCGAGCTGTCAACGGCGCCGCAGGACCTTCTCGCTTCCCGTGCTCGCTATTCCGGGCGGAGCGTCGGTCGATCGGTCGGGCGACGTTCCTCTAAGACTCCGTCCGCGCGTGGGCTTCCTTGCCGTCCAACTGCTCCGGCGCATACGCCCCATCACCGACCAGCAGCAGCGTTCCCGCGATCCCGATGCCCAGATGGGCGAAGAAGAGAAAGAGGACGGAGGACAACTATCCCAACCGCCGATTTACCTCATCCCAGTTGATCGTGTTGAACCAGGCGGCGAGGTAGTCGGGTCGGCGATTCTGGTACTTGAGATAGTACGCGTGCTCCCAGACGTCGACGCCGAGTATCGGCCGCTTCCCATCTGTGAGCGGTGTGTCCTGATTGGGTGTGCTGACGATCTCGAGGCTCCCGCCGGCCTCGACGAGCCAGGCCCACCCGCTGCCGAAGCGAGTCGCGCCGGCGTTACTGAGTTGCTCCTTGAAGGTATCGTACGACCCGAACGCGCTGATCGCGTCAGCAATCTTGCCGGTCGGTGCGCCGCCCCCGGCGGGACCCATCACCTGCCAGAACATCGAATGGTTCGCATGACCTCCGCCATTGTTGCGGACTGCCCCGCGAATGTCTTCCGGAACGGCCTTGAGGTCAGCAACCAGCTCCTCGATGCTCTTGCTCTCGAGCTCGGGATGCTTCGGCAGTGCGGCGTTCAGCTTTGCCACGTAGGCAGCATGGTGCTTCCCGTGGTGAATCTGCATCGTTTGCTCATCGATGTGTGGTTCGAGAGCGCTGAAATCATACGGTAGGGGTGGCAACTCGTGAGCCATCAAAAGAACTCTCCTTACCTGGGATTTCCGTTTTGCCTGCGCCGGATGGCCCCGTTATGCACCCGATCGCCGCCGATCGCACAAAAACTTCGTTCGTCGCACAATCGTTCAGCTCCAGAGGTCGTCACCTGAGCCCGCGCCGACGTGCGACCGACTTGGAGCCCCTGCTTCCGCCAGATCAGCGGCTGGAGGATAGTCGTGTTCCGCCGGTTGCGATCTCGCCCGACGGAACCACGTTGGTCTACGTTGTCAGCGCCGCCCGTGGCCGCACTCAGCTCTACCGAAGGCCACTCGACAGCTATGATGCGACGGTCGTTGACGGAACTGACGGGGCTACGGCGCCGTTTTTTTCGCCAGACGGCCGCTGGCTCGGATTCTACGCGGACGGTCAGCTACAACGCGTCTCGATGTCCGGGCCCAGACCCTGCCGGGCGAGGTCAAGGCCAAGGCAAAGACGGTGCCCGGTGTCAGCGACGCTTGGGTCGACGTGGTGTGGGAACCGACGTGGGACATGAGCAAGATGTCCGACGCGGCGAAGCTACAGGTGGGGTTGTTGTAGACCTGGAAGTCAGAAAACCGAAGGCAGAAGTCGGAACGGGCGCTCCAGGCCGATGAAATTCGCTCCTTCGTCGGCGGCAAGACGCAGCCAACGTGGATCTTCGTCGCCATCGAGGTGTGGTCGCGGCTCTGGCCGTCGACGGTGACCGGACGACGAAGCTACCGAAACACGCTCGCTCTTGTGCGCGACATTGCGAACCGCATGGATTTCGAGCGACTGCCCTTGATCGTCACCGACGGATTTGAGTTCTACGCGAAGGTCGTCCGTCGCGTCTTTGGTCCAGCAGTTCTCTACGGCCAGGTGCTCAAGACGCGAAGACACGATCGCATCGTTCAGGTCGAACGACGAGCGCGGATGGGCGCGCCGTGGCGGTTCGAAGAAGCGCTTACCAACTCCGAGGACTCGTCGACATTGAACACGTCGTTCATCGAACGGCTGAATCTGACCATCCGCCAGGGCTCAGCCTATCTGTCTCGACGAACGCTCTCCCATGCGCGCTCGGCGGACAAGCTCGACGGACATCTCGAGCTCCTGCGCTGCCACTACAACTTCGTCCGCCCACACGGTGCGCTGACGTTCGGGCGTGAGGTCCGGACTCCGGCGATGCAGGCCGGACTCGCCACGCGGCGCCTCACGTTCCGGGAGGTATTCGTGTGTCCGCCGCCATCCTTATTAATAGTAGTCAGCATCGGCACGATCACCTGCGCCGTGCCGAGCCGGTTGCCGACCGCCCCGGTCAGGGACGAGATTCTCGCCGCCTGAGTAACAGTTGATGGCGGAAGCACCAAGGGACGTCCCCGTGGTTCCTCCTGACGGGGTTGATCCTGGGAATCATCGTGGGGTTCTACCAGCTCGCGGGGGCCGTTTGGAGACCATGAAGTCTGGTTCGGCGTCACGACGCGCCGGCGCGTCGCGTGACCACTGAGGTCGCGCGGTAGCTCGTTGAGGAAGCCCAGCTCTTCCTCGAAAGCAAGCCACAAATGCCAGGCGAGGCACACCGCACGACGGACTCCGGAGGTCCGGGCCGAGGTGCCCGGGCTACGCCACGACAAACCCCGGCCAGACCGTTAGGCTGTAAGCCTCAACCACAGCTCAGGCGATGTGTGCATCGGCGTCGACACCGAAATGGAGGCAAGTTATGAAGTTTCAGGTACCACGATTGACGCGGCGGCAATTCGTATCAAAATCCGCGGCTATCGGTGCCGCGCTGTCCGGGGCGCGTGCCCTATTTGCACAACAGCCTCAACAGGCGGCCTCGCAGGAGGAAGGACGCAAAGGCAAGACGTATCGTGACGAACGCCGCAAGTTTGCGGATCCCCGTAGCGGACACACGGTTTGGCAACTCACTAATGCGAAGAGACATACACTCAAGCTCTATTATACAAACCGTGCCGTTACGCCCGACAGCAGGTGGATGGTTTACCAGTCCGACCGCGGCAGCGCTCCGAACGGGCTCAACCTGTTCAAGATGGATCTAAGTACCGGTGAAAGTATTCAGCTGACCGAATCGGGGGCGATCGTGGAGGACACGCCCGAGATCTCTCGCGACGGCAAGCACGTGTTCTATAACGAGAACAACTCGGTGCGCGCCATCGACCTGGAATCGCTGAAGGAACGTGAGGTTTGCGGGTTCAAGGCACCGATCAGAATCAATCACGCTCTCACCATTTCGTCTGACAGCCGGCAACTGATCTCCGCCGCACATATGGAGTCCATCAGAGGGAAGATGGGCTACAATTTCGGTCGCGGCGTGACGCGTGATGGGTTGATAATCATCCGCACGGATACTGGGGAAACGCACCCGCTTATCAATGGGAACTCTGCGCTCGGTCACGTCGCGTTTCGTCCTACTGGGAGCAATCTCGTCCTTTATTCGGTTCATTTGCACTGGGCTGAGGTTCAGCGGCCGTGGCTCATTAACGCAGATGGAACAGATCACCGTATTATTTTTCGCCAGAGCCAAGGTGAAGGCATAGGTCACGAGTTTTGGGGAGCCAGCGGCAGAACGGTATTTGTATCCTGTTACGGCGGTCGTCAACCCGAAGGACTCTGGGCCGCCAACATGGACGGCAGTAGTGAACGGTGTGTTTTGGCCGGCGCAAGCATCGCACATGGATGTGCGAGTCCGGAGGAAGACCGTTTCGTCGTGGATGAGCTATTGACCGACACAAGCTCTCTTTGGTTTTCTCGGAAAGGCTCACCGGAACCACAGTTCCTCTGCAAAATGGCTGCAGACTGGTTCGCTCCCCGTGACGGCGTATTCCAAACCACGCGCTTCCATCCACACCCGCGGTTTCTTGAAAACGGAGCGGGAGTCCTCTTCAACAGCGGGGGTGAGATCTACTTGGTGGAACTCTGAACCCGACCGTCTGACACCACTGCCGAATCGCTTCGCACGACGCGGTGACACCCCGTTTGGCGAGGAGGCTGCCACCCCTCTTCTATATAGGGGGTGGCATGTCGGTGAGGCAATATCTTTGGCGACAGAAGGCGCTGCGGAATGGATATACGACATGTCGCGTTAGCGGTCCTCGTGCTGGGCATCGCGTTCGACCCGACGAACACCGCGGCCCAGAGCAGGACGGACGGTTGGACGGTGCCACGCACAGCGGACGACCAGCCCGATCTATCGGGCGTCTGGGATTTCCGTACGATGACGCCATTACAGCGGCCCGAGGACCAGGAGAATGCCGTACTAACGGAAGAGGAGGTCACCGAGCTCGAGCGACGGGCCGCCGAACGGGTGGTGCAGGCGGACGCCCCCAGCGAGGTGCGGACCGAGCCGCTGCCAGCCGGTGAGCCCGTGGGCGGCTACAACAGGTTCTGGATCGATCGCGGCGGCGGGGTCGTCGAGGATCGTCGCACGTCGTTGATCGTGGACCCATCGAGCGGACGTGTCCCCGATTTGCAGCCGGGCGCGCTCAGGCAGGTCGGCTCACTGCAAGAGGACCTGCCTGGCGAGCGTCCGGTCCGCTACCGGACCGGCGGCATCGGCGCCGACGGTCCCGAGGATCGCGGGGTGGCCGCGCGCTGTATTCTTGGGTTCAATTCCGGTCCGCCGATCCTGCCAGGTGCCTACAATCAGAACCTCCAGCTGTTTCAGACGCGAGACCATGTGGCCATCCTGACCGAGATGGTTCACGAGACACGAATCATCCCACTGGATGGACGTCCGCACCTCGCGGGCACCGTGCGCCAGTGGCTGGGAGACGGCCGTGGCTACTGGGATGGCGACACGTTGGTCGTCGAGACGACGAACTTCAATGATCTGGTGCCGAGCTTCAACGCCGGATTCTTTGTCGCACTTGGCACCGGTACGACGCTGCACCTGACCGAGCGCTTCACGAGGGTAGACGAGGAGACGCTACGCTACGAGTTTACCGTCGATGACCCTGAAACGTTCACCCAATCGATCACCGGGGTCCTACAGATGCAGAAAGGGGAGGTCCCGCTCTTCGAGTACGCCTGCCACGAGGGCAACTACGGCATGGTGAACCTGCTGTCAGGCGCACGAATGGCAGAGCTCGTCGGCTCACAGCCGTGAAGATGTGGGGCTCGGCCGGCGACGTCTACCGATTGAAGCACTGGCCAGCGCCGATCGGGCACTCAACCTGTGCGGATGAGGTTTTCGGTAGCCACAGGAGGTGTATCAGGCCACCGATACCAAGCTGAACCGACAGGTGGCGCTCAAGATCCTTCCCGAGGCGTTTGCGTCTGACCCGGATCGCCTGGCGCGGTTCCAGCAGGAAGCCAAAGTCCTGGCCTCACTGAACCACCCAGGCATCGCAGCCATCCGTCCGCGTTGAACGGCCTGCCGCCCTGCGCTACGCTAGTCGCGTCAATCTTTCCATTGAGGAGGATCAGATGATCCATCGATGTCTAACAGTTATGTTTGTCGTGACCCTAGTCGTGGGGCTGACGCCAAGGCCTGCCGCTGCGCAAGCGACGCAGGAACCGCCGCCCCGCACGGCATGGGGCCAGCCGGATCTCGGGGGCGTCTGGGAGTTCAAAACGCGCACGCGGTTGGAACGGCCCGAACAGTACGGCGATAGAGAGTTTTTGACTGAAGAAGAGGCAGCCGAGATCGAACGGGGAGAGATTGAGCGGACCACACGTTGGGCGAGCCAGCCCGCTCAGCGAACCGAGGTGATCCCCGATGCCAGTGCCCGCCGCGGCCGATGGCTGGACGAGCCGGATCATCCAAGCCTCAAGACGGCACCGGGCTCCTACAACTACTTCTGGTTCGATTGGGGCACGACCGTCGTCGGGACAAGGCGCACGTCGCTGATCGTGGATCCGCCGAATGGCAAGCTGCCCGCCAAGACGGAGGCTGGGCAGGCGAGGGCAAAAACCATGGGCGCTCGTTCGTCCTTCAGCGACACCATCGCCGAGTCACATCTGGAGCTTAACAATTCCGATCGATGCCTGATGAGCGGCAACGCTGGGCCACCCATGATTCCGGGTGTGTACAACAACAACATGCAGTTGTTTCAGACACCAGACTACGTCGCCATTCTCAACGAGATGATTCACACCGTTCGTATCATTCCGCTCGACGGGCGTCCTGGTCTGACCCCCGATGTTCGCCAGTTTACGGGAGACTCGCGGGGCTACTGGGAGGGCGATACGCTGGTCATCGAGACGGCGAACTTCAACGACCACACCGTGCAGACCACGTGGCGGAGCACCAGTCAGAACATGAAACTGGTGGAGCGCTTCTCTCGCGTCGATGCGGACACCCTACTCTACCGATTCACGGTGAATGATCCGGACACCTGGGAGAGCGCGTGGACGGCCGAGCTACCGATGCAGCGCCAGGAGCTACCGGTCTACGAGTTCGCCTGTCACGAGGGTAACTACGGCCTCGCTAACATCCTCGCTGGCAACCGGGCCAGTGAGGCCGCCGCCGCAGGACGGTAGTCGGCCGAAAGCTCTCGAGGCGGCAGGCGCCCATGCGCCCACAGGGGGACGCCATGAAGGTGAACATAGTTGTGCTCGCGGCCTGTGGGTGGCGAATTACTACTCAGCCCGCAATCCGTTGAGATTATCAAGTTTGGTGATCCTGGGAGTGGTCGCTAGGATGTTCCGATGCGCGACCCGATCATCCTGCTGGTGTACCTGATCGCCACCCTGGCCCGGCTGATGGGCCCCGGCGGCCTGCGGTCTGTCGTGGCTGAATCGGTCTTGGTCAAGCAGCAACTGCTCATTCTGAATCGCTCGCGGCACCGGGCGCCGAATCTCTGCGCGTCGGATCGGATCCTCGCCGGCGTGTGTGCACTGTTCATGCGCCCGGCCCGGGTGATTCGCTCAGCGATCGTGCTGAGACCGTCGACGATCCTGGAGTTCCATCGGGCTCTGCGCACCCGCAAGTACCGCTGGCTGTTTTCACCCACGCGCCGTCGCACCGGCCCCCAAGGACCGTCCAAAGCACTGGTCGATGCCATCGTCGACATGAAGCGGCGCAACCCCAGGTGGGGCTGTCCGCGGATCGCCCAACAGATCGCGCTCGCCTGTGCGGTCGACAGCGACAAGGACGTGGTGCGCCGAGTGCTCGCCACGCACTATCGACCGGCACCCCGCTCGGGTGGTCCGTCCTGGCTGACATTCCTGGGGCATGCGAAAGATAGCCTGTGGAGCATCGACCTGTTCCGGTGCGAGTCGGCGACCCTGCGAAGCCATTGGGTGCTGGTGGTGATGGACCAAGACACGCGGCGGATCGTCGGCTTTGGCATCCATGCTGGAACCGTGGATGGCCGCGCCCTGTGCCGCATGTTCAACCATGCGATTCGAGGGCTCTCGCGTCCGAAGCGCCTCAGCTCCGACCACGACCCGCTGTATCGGTTTCACCAATGGTGCGCCAACCTGCGGGTGCTGCAGGTGACCGAGGTGAAGAGTGTGCCGTCTGTGCCGCTGTCGCATCCGTTTGTCGAACGGTTGATCGGCACGCTGCGACGAGAATGCGTGGATCAACTGCTGTTCTGGTCTGCGTCGGACCTGGAAGACAAACTGGTGGCCTTCCAGGACTTCTACAATGCGCATCGGGCCCATGCGTCGTTGGACGGGCGGACGCCCGTCCCGATACGAAAGGATGTCGCACGGCTCGACCGCTACCGATGGGACGCGCATTGCCGTGGTCTCTATCAGACGCCGATCGCGGCGTGACATCTGACCAGCAAAGACGGTGGCGAGCGGGTCGACGCGCCCGCGTTCGACGTCTATCGCGACACAGCAGGGCAGTGCGTCAGCTGCACGCCTTACTCATGCCATCGCGACAACTTCGCGGGGGACTCCCGGCTCACGGGACCCGAAGATCGAACGATGTCGGATTCCTACGAATTCGCCACCCACACGTCCGTATGAGACGCCACTCATCGATCACACGCCCGACTCCACGCCGAGCCATCATGTCAAACTACTCGATGGCGGGGCTTCAGATTGGGCCGTTTAACCACGGGCTGCTAGGAGAGACCTCCCATTGGCAAAGAAGCCTACGAAGGGCAAGAAAACGAAGGAATCTACTAAGCGCCATGAACTCCGGCGTGTAGACGGTCTCGGCTACTTCGCGATTACTCGCTCTCTTGAATATCCATCGCCATGCGCGACAGTGTCCTACGCGGGATCGACCTTGTCGATCCCTTCGACTGGCGTTGGTCATGCCACGTCCCACGAGCACCAGATCGTCTCGATTGTTCGTGGCGCCGCGGCGCCTCCGCCCAGGCCGCGAGCGCGGCGGACACATCCAGTGTGGTGCTTCCGCCATCAACTGTTGCTACCCCGCCCTTATCTCGTTCTAACCAAACCGCTTAGACTAGATATTCAGTGCCAGAGAGCTGCCAGCGTCAAAATCGGCTGGAAGTATCTGGATGATTAGGGCTTAAGCTCTCTTCACCAACACTTGATGACGGAAGCACCGCAGATCCATCGAATAGGCACGCATCGGTCCTCCTGCATCCGTGCGCGCAGAAGTACCACGATCGCCCCAGGTAGTACAAGGCCTATTTGAAAAGCGCTTTAGGTCGACCACGTCAGCCACGGCCAACTCGCGCCGCGCCTCAACCCTCAGCGCCAGCACTTCGCGCTTACGCCACGGCAGCATCGCGGGATCCGGCTGCGAAACATTGCACTTGTACCGGGATCGCCGTTGACCGGCGCGATGCCGTGCGGATAATTGAGAGGCAATGAGCGATACGGACCCAGATCTCGACCGCCTGCAGGACCTGCTGAACGCCATCCCGGCTGAGCGGGAGCGCATGGGCGTTGCGGAACTGGACGGCTATGTCGCGGCCCTGATCGTCTGCCCGGCCTTGATCCTGCCGTCCGAATGGCTTTCGGGGGTCTGGGGCACGGATCATGTCTTCGAGGATGCCGCCGGGAGCGAGGCGACGGTCGCGGCGGTGATGGGACATTACAACCGGATCGCGCGGGAGCTGGCGGAAAGCCCGGAGGAGTACGCGCCGGTCCTGGGAATGGACGCTAACAGCGGCGAGGCCTTGTGGGAGCCGTGGATCGACGGCTTCGAACGGGCGATGCGGCTTCGTCCGGACGTGTGGGAGGAGATTGTGGCGAGCGACGACGAAGAGGCGTCGGCGTCGATAACCATGATCGTTGCGCTGAACGATATCTACGACGGCCGCTCGGCGTTGACGGAGGAGGCGGAGGACGAGCTCGACCGGCTGGCGCCGGGAATGATCCCGGAGGTTGTGCGCAATCTGAACGCGTGGACGAAGTCCCGGCAGGCCGGGAAGCGTGACAGGGGCCCGGCGGGGTTTCCGGCCGGGTTCGGTTTCCAGGATCGGCCGGCCTTCGGGCGCAAGATGGGTCGCAACGAGCTCTGCCCTTGCGGCTCGGGCCGGCGTTGTTGCGCGGTTCGAAAACTGACCCGCAACGCCCCCTACCCACAGACCCGTTAACGACCGATAGCGTACGACGCCGGCCTACCAAGCTGAGTCATCTGATTGAGGATGTTACATGCGAGGATGGCCTCCGTCTCTTGCCCCGCCCGACTGCGCGCTCGAAGGCTCTCCCCGATGATCAACTTGTACCGGAAGAAGGCGTTCTCCATACGGGCCTGCTGATGGTAGCCCGAGTCCTTCTTCCACTGTCGCCGTCCAGCCTGCTGCACCTGTCGGATCGTGCGGTCGCGCGCGGGCGATCGTGGTCGCCGTCCAGACACGGTGGCTGTCCTGGTCGGTGGAATGACGACCGTCGCGCCACGCGCACCCGCAGCCTCGTAGATGCCACGCGTGTCGTAGGCCGCGTCCGCCGTGAGGCAGGAGACGTCGCCTTCGACCTTGTCGATCAGATCGAGGGCCGTCGTCGCGTCGTCAACATGCCCGCCGGTCAGGGCGTGAGCGACGATCACGCCCGATCCGTCGACGCCCAGATGAAGCTTCTTCCAGCCGCGTATCCCGCGTCCGCCATGTTTCACGGCCGCCCATTCACCTTCACCCACAGTCGAGAGCCCGGTACTGTCGACGATGAGATGTATGCCTGCGCCCGCGGGGAGGCGGCGAAGTGCAAGGTCGAGGTGCTGACCACGCCGTGAGAGAGTCGTGTGATCGGGCGCGGACAGGGCGAGGCACAGCATCCCGAAGATCGACCTCAGAAAGCCCTCCGTCTGACGAAGGGGCAGGTGAAAGATCAGGCGGAGCGTCAGCGCGGTTTCGATGGCAACCTCGGAGTACTGCAGCTGCCCTCCGCGCTTGCCGACGCCCACGGCCTCCCACGTGGCGATCGCTTCCGGCGTCAACCACAGGGTGACGTCGCCTCGCTGGACCAGGGCTCGGTCGTACGCCGGCCAGTTTCCGACGCGGTATTTCGTTTTGTACCTGGGATGCACTCTCGACTTCACGTCGAGATCATGCCCCTTCGGCCGTCACGATGGCCAGGGCCGCGACGAACACTTGTTTCCGCGCACCAACGCCCCATTCTGCAAGTACTACGGCGTGTCGAAGACGTCCTCCACCGTCGCTCGGACCCAGTGTGGCGCCGCGTTGAAGTCGCTGTACTGACTCGGCAGGCTGTACTCCTCGGCCGTCACTTCAACGGTCTTGCCAGCCGCTTTCCCCTGCCGCGCCTGTGTCAGCAGGTCGTTGTAGAAGCCGCTGTAGTTGACGAAATCGTCCCAGGTGAGCGGCCGCGGAGTATGCCCGGTCATGATGGTGTCGACGCCCGAAATGCCGTTGACCGCTTTCCGGAGCGTCGCCCCGAACTCGATGCGGTTTCCGCCCGAATTCGCTACGTCGACAAACGGCAGTCCCTTACCCGCGAACATGTCGCCGGTGTGCATCGCACGCGCGGTGCGGAAGACGACGATCGTGTCACCATCGGTGTGAGCGCGACCGAAGTAGTGGAGGTCGATCTGGTCGGGTCCGCTGAAGAGCGTCAGCTTGTCGGAGAACGTCGTCTTCGGCAGGTACTTCATGTTGGCACCCTTGAAGGCGCCGCAGTTCTTGATCGAACCGCCCTCGAATCCCTCGCCGTCGTCGCAGTCGTCGCTGGACAAGTGCTTCCGCGTGTTCTCGTGCGCCACGAAGTCGACCGTGTCGGGGAACTCCGTGTTCGAACCGGAGTGGTCCCAGTGGGTGTGGGTGTTGATGATCGTCGTCACCGGCTTGTCGGTGATCCCGCGAACGTGGGACAGGATGTCCTGGCCGTAGCCCTTGATCTTTGTGTCGACGAGGACGACGCCGTGATTGGCGACGAAGATTGTGGTGTTACCGCCGCCGCCCATTCCTTGAACGGACGGCCCGTTCGACAGCATATAGAGGTTGTTCCCGAGATCGTGCACGGCGAGGTCCGCGCGCTCCCCCTGCGCCTCGTAGGTCGTCATCGCCGCGCCGGATCCGGCGATCGTCAACACAATCAGGCAGATACACCGTTTCATGGATTCCCTCCCGCGCTCGCCCCACGGCGTGGCGCCATCATCGGGCGACGCAAGCCGCCCTGGTTTGCGGATCCTAGCGCCCTGACCGCGCGGTTCGCAACCAGTGATCGCAAGACCGCGGCGTGAGACGTAGAATAGGTCGCGATCGGGAGATCCTCGTGACGAAACAGGGAGAGGCGATACACGTCTGTCGTGGGCACCGGCCGGCCGCCGGCGTCTTCGTTGCGGTAGCAATGATCGGGTTGGTCTTGACCGTGAGCGGGAGCGCCGAGGACTGGACCCAGTGGCGAGGGGCGGACCGGGGGGCGTTGGTGCGCGGAAACAAGTGTTCGTCGCGGCCCTGGCCATCGTGACGGCCGAAGGGGCATGATCTCGACGTGAAGTCGAGAGTGCATCCCAGGTACAAAACGAAATACCGCGTCGGAAACTGGCCGGCGTACGACCGAGCCCTGGTCCAGCGAGGCGACGTCACCCTGTGGTTGACGCCGGAAGCGATCGCCACGTGGGAGGCCGTGGGCGTCGGCAAGCGCGGAGGGCAGCTGCAGTACTCCGAGGTTGCCATCGAAACCGCGCTGACGCTCCGCCTGATCTTTCACCTGCCCCTTCGTCAGACGGAGGGCTTTCTGAGGTCGATCTTCGGGATGCTGTGCCTCGACCTGTCCGCGCCCGATCACACGACTCTCTCACGGCGTGGTCAGCACCTCGACCTTGCACTTCGCCGCCTCCCCGCGGGCGCAGGCATACATCTCATCGTCGACAGTACCGGGCTCTCGACTGTGGGTGAAGGTGAATGGGCGGCCGTGAAACATGGCGGACGCGGGATACGCGGCTGGAAGAAGCTTCATCTGGGCGTCGACGGATCGGGCGTGATCGTCGCTCACGCCCTGACCGGCGGGCATGTTGACGACGCGACGACGGCCCTCGATCTGATCGACAAGGTCGAAGGCGACGTCTCCTGCCTCACGGCGGACGCGGCCTACGACACGCGTGGCATCTACGAGGCTGCGGGTGCGCGTGGCGCGACGGTCGTCATTCCACCGACCAGGACAGCCACCGTGTCTGGACGGCGACCATGATCGCCCGCGCGCGACCGCACGATCCGACAGGTGCAGCAGGCTGGACGGCGACAGTGGAAGAAGGACTCGGGCTACCATCAGCAGGCCCGTATGGAGAACGCCTTCTTCCGGTACAAGTTGATCATCGGGGAGAGCCTTCGAGCGCGCAGTCGGGCGGGGCAAGAGACGGAGGCCATCCTCGCATGTAACATCCTCAATCAGATGACTCAGCTTGGTAGGCCGGCGTCGTACGCTATCGGTCGTTAACGGGTCTGTGGGTAGGGGGCGTTGCGGGTCAGTTTTCGAACCGCGCAACAACGCCGCGCGTAGCGAAGCTGTCTGTCGAGGAGCCGGATGCGGCAGAACCCGCATGTCCGGATCTGTGGGGGTTGCGCCTTGAAAGCTCGTGAGGCACAGGCGCCTGAAATGGCAACCGCGGCAAAGCCTAGCCAGCAGCCGCGTACCGAGTCTTGCGTGGCGTCCGGTAACGGCCGTTGCGAAGCGTAGACAGGGAAACTGTAGGCCGGAACGCAAGTGAACGGAAAGATAGCCCCGAAATCGATCGTGATTGGAGTGGCCGACCCCATCTCCCAAAGGGGAAGGCAACATCTTGGGTCGCGTGATGGCGAGCGGCGGCAAGGCGCTTCCGGGGTTCGTACCGTCGGCATGCAGTTGAAGGGCCTCACGGGAACAAGGGAGGTCCGTCAGGTTCAAGCGGCGCTTGTAGGGTCCGACGAGCTACCAACGCGAGGACGACCCGATGACCTGGCGGAAGTCAGACTGGCGGATAGTACTCCGAGGTCGGGAGAGCCGGCTACATGGGGAAGCGGCCAGCGGAAACGGGGTCGTTCGAGGGCAACATGATCGTCATGCAATGGACGAGAAGGCCTTCTATGCAAAGAGGAGAACCGCCTGTCATGGAAACGGGACTCGAACGGATAGCAGCCAAAGCTCGTTGTGAGCCGAAGGTGCGGTTTACTGCATTGGCGCATCATGTCACTCGGGACCGAATTTGGGGGAACCTCTGTGGAATGCCCTCGAAGACGGCGCCGGGCGTGGATGGGCAAACAGTGGAGGAAGCGCAGGAGGAGTTCGAGACGTGGGTCGAGCCGATGCTCCGGTCCATGCACCGCCGGGGATATCCGGCACCTGCCGTAAGGCGGGTGTACATCCCCAAACCAGGGAAGCGCGAGAAGCGTCCGATTGGCGTGCCATGTGTGGCCGACCGGGCGCCCACGTGTTGTCCGCCATCTACGAGGAGGACTTCCTGCCCTGCTCGTTCGGCGGGCGGCCGGGTCAAGGTGCCCATCACGCCCTCGCCACGCTCACGGGGAAGGTGAGCTGGGTCCTTGAGGCGGATTTGAAGAACTTCTTTGGGAGTCTGAACCACGACTGGTTGCTCCGCTTCGTCGAGCACCGAGTCGGCGACCCTCGCCTGCTCAGCCTGATGAGGCGCTGGTTGAAAGCCGGCGCCCTGGAAGACGGCGTGCATCAGCCGAGTGAGGAAGGCACCCCACAGGGCGGCTCCATTAGCGTCCTGTTGAGCAATGTGTACCTCCACTACGTCCTCGACCTCTGGTTCGAGTCCGTGGTGAAGCCCCGTCTGCAAGGCGAGGCATAGATGGTCCGCTACCTCGACGACTGCGTGGTGTGTTTTCAGTACCGAGCCGATGCATTACGTGTCCAGGGTGTCCTGCGCAAGCGGTTGGCGAAGTTCAATCTGACGCTGGAACCGAACAAAACGAAACTGGTCGAGTTTGGCCGGTTCGCCGCAAGGCATGCACCGAAACGCGGGAGAAGACGACCGGAGACGATCTACTTCGTCGGCTTCACCCTGTACTGCACCCGGAATCGGGGCGGGGGATACAAGGTGGGGATTCGGACTGAGAAGTCCCGGGTCCGCCGCACCCTGGCGACGCTCCGTGACCTGATGCGGCGGATGCGGCACTTGCCGGTTCGAGAGCAGGCCCTGAACCTGAACCGCCTCTTGCAGGGGCACTATGCGTACTTCGGGGTGGCGGGGAACTTCCGTGCCTTGCAGCGCATAGGCCACGCCGTCGAGCGCTACTGGCGCAAGCTGCTCAGCAGCCGGAGTCGCAAGGGGCACATCCCTTGGGACGTCTTTCACCAGATAAAGGCGAGGCACCCGTTACAGCGACCACGTTTACGTCTCCCGCATCGGGAGCTGCAAGCACTCGCTGTGTTGTGAATCAGTTTGCGAAGAGCGGAGTGCGGGAAATCCGCACGCTCCGTTCTGTGGGAGCCGGAGGCGGGTGACCGCCTCCGGCGACCCGGTGCCAGGGTCAGCAACGACCCTGGTCTACCCGACCGCGGCTGATGTCTACGAGGGACGACGGGTAGCGATTCTGACGCGGCGAGAACGGATCAAACGGAGGACACTACTCGGGTCACACTCTCTCCTATTGCGGGAGGGCGTCATGCCCTGGAAGGGTGGGCTGGAGCGGGCGGAGTGAGGATTGTGCAGATCCCTATTGAGGCACTGAGTGGCCAAGCTCTCGACGGATTGCTCGAGGAGTTTGTAACCCGTGACGGAACAGACTACGGTGCTGAAGAGCGGACACTGGATGACAAGAAGAGCGCCGTCAGGCGTCAACTGCACCGTGGCGAGATCATTATCGTGTTCGATCCTAATACACGGACTACTAACATCATCCTGAAAGATGAGCTTCGATTGCGCCCTTTGACGAGTTCGAGAACCAGCGACGTAGCCGGTGAGTAGGCCGGGGGAATTGCACCCCCAGCCTCTCGTAGGTAGGGTCGAGGACTGGCGCGGTGGTCCGGTAGGACGGCCCTTGTCTGTGTCCAGGGTTTCCCCCTTCGTGCCCGATTAGGGTCATCCGTGACTCCGTTTCCAGCCCCCGCCACGTCAAACGGAGCGAGCGGATTTCCCGCACTCCGCTTCCCTGCTTGCTTCGCGTCACGGGTTATGGGACCTATCGAGTGGGCCACGCTGTCGGCACCGGGGACACCCGACGGACTCGGTAGTTGTTGAACAGACCGAGCTCAGTATGCAGCCACTGCCGACTCCACTGTTTCCACCCGAAGCCCCGACGGTGCCGGGCACGCATCAGATGCCGCCGCACCTTCTTGTCGACCCAGTCCTTCACAAACGAGAAGCAGCGGCTCGAGTGCCCGACGGCGAAGTAGTGCACCCATCCGCGCAGGATGGGGTTGATGAGAGACACTACCCGCCCGATGGGTTGGGACCGAAAGCGCCGGAAGGTGACCTTGAGCTTCCGTAGTAACGCCGTGCGCGCCTTCATCTTCGGCACGTAGTTCGCGCGCCAGACTCCACGATGGCTGCGCACCCGACGGAACTCGAAGCCGAGGAATCCGAAGCTGCCCCCTCGGGCCAAGTCGATGGTCCGACTTTTCTCCTCGTTGATCGTGACCTGCAGTCTGGCCAATTCTTCCCGGAGTCGTCGGTCAACCGCCTGCAGCAGCCAGTCATGCCGGCGGTAGGCATCCACCAGAATCACCAGATCGTCAGCGAAGCGCACATACTCAAGGTAGGTGTACTTGCCCTGACGCGTGGCGTCCTTCGCCCGCTCAAGCATCCGGTCCACCTCGGTGAGGTAGACGTTACTGAGCATCGGCGAAATCACACCACCCTGGGGAACACCCTTCTTGCCCGTCGCCTTGAGCATCCGCTTCAGCAAGCCCATCACGTCTCGGTCGTTGACCCGGCGAGCCACCTTCTCTAAGAGGAGGTGATGCCGCACATTGTCGAAATAGGCGGCGAGGTCCACGTCAATGACGCGGGTCTTGTCCTGCACGATGGCTTGGGCGACGCGCTCCACCGCCGCATGGGCCGACCGCTTCGGCCGGTAGCCAAACGAGCCCGGTTGGAAATCGGCCTCGAAGATGGGTTCCAGGATGAGCTTGACGGCTCCCTGGACCACACGGTCGCGGATGGCCGGTATCGAGAGGACGCGGACCTTTGTGCCGCCGTCCTTCGGGATCGCCTTCCGTCGATGGCGCATGGGACGATACGTGCGGGTGACCAGTTCCGCCCGCAGCTGCTCGACGAACGCCTCCACGCCATCCGCCTCGATGTCGGCAAACGTCACCCCGTCGCTTCCCGGGGCGCCGTTGTTCTCTTTCGCCAGCGAGTAGGCCGCGTGTAATGTGTCCGTCTTACAGACGTGGGCGTACAGGCCCCAGAACCGCCAAGACGGTTCAGCCTTCGCCTTGACGTATATCCTTCGTCTCAGGTCTTGCAGTGTGATGGGCGCCTTCGTCATCGCGCCCCTGCCTTCCATGTTGTCGAAGGTCATGCAGAGCAGCAGGGCCCCCTCGCTCCACGGCCGTTACGCCGCTTCCTCGCTACTACGGACCCATCCTCCACCCTCTCGTCTTCGGTCGACTTCCCGGGGTCACCGGTTATACGACCTACCTTGCTCTGCCGATTTCGCGACAGGACGAGGAGGGCTTCTCCAGTTGCTCGACGCGTCCTTGTCATCGTGCCGTCGCTACCACCCCGCCGGAGCCAGGTGTCGCCTCAGCCAGTGTGCGACACCTCGTGCTGCCTTCGCCCTACAGTTGGGGGCTCGGCCTCCGGGGCCCTTCACTTTCGGGGCCACCTGTGCGTTCACTCTCGTTACGGCCCGATGACTCGCCACCACCCCACGGGTGGTATCGTCGATGGGCTTCAGGGCACCGGTTTCCCTCCTCCCTGCCATCCAGGCTACGGAGCGTCTGGCTCTTGCTCCGGCGGGACTGTCTCCCGCTGAACGCGCCAGCCTTTGCTGGTCGCACAACGGTACGTGAACCTCTCGGCTCATACCGCTCCCATCAGGCGAACACACCTGTCATCCCTGGAGATGACACATGGTTGTGCCTTCATCCGCATCTCCTCCTGGAGAGCCCAGTTGGATACGGACAAGACCGCCCGCCGTCGCCCCTTCGCTCCATCGCCATGACAGCGACTTCATCACGACTACAAGCGACTCCGTCCCAGTGCCTCGCCTCGGTACTCAGGTTCTTGTGGGGTCGCCACGTGAACGGCTCCCTTCGCATCGAGACGACTGGTTCCCGCAGTGCCATAGAGAAGCCTGGACCAGGCTCACGCCACCTGCACGCCGGACACCGCCTGGGCAGCCTTCAGGGCAACCCCCAGACTTCTCCCGACGGTATCACCCTCCATCGGTTTCGATGTCATGTACTGGTTCACGACGAGTCACCGGTGGTTCACGTGCGTTCGTCTTTCTGATCCACACCTGCCGAGTCATGCTCGACGTTTCCCGGCGTTGGTGCGCTGATTCAGCGCGGTGGGCGAGCAGTGGCCGGCATGTTGACCATCGCGACCGCCGGCGGGTCATGATCTCGATGTGAAGTCGAGAGTGCATCCGACGTACACGACAACGTATCGCGTCGGGAACTGGGCCGAGTACGACCGAGCCCTCGTGCGGCGAGGCGACGTCACCCTCTGGCTCACGCCCGACGCGATCGCCACGTGGGCAGCGGCTGGCGTCGGCAGGCGGAGCGGGCAACTCCAGTCTTCCGATCTCGCCATCGACACCGCCCTGACGCTCAGTCTCATCTTCCACGTACCGTTGCGTCAGACCGAGGGCTTCTTGACCTCGATCTTCGGGAGGCTGGGCGTCGATCTCACGGCACCCGATCACACCACGCTCTCGCGACGCGGTCAGCATCTCGCCCTCAACTACAACAGGTTGAACCATCTGCGTCGTCGGCTTGAGTGGTCCGCCGACTCCTAACACCAATCGTCGTCAACTATGAGCGGTTGCTTGATGCGAGCGACCCGGGGGCCTACCGGTGGCGCCCTAGGTGATCCAAGAAGTGCCGGAGTGACCCATGCCCGTAGGAGTGGATTCCCATCAGGAGCATTCAGGAGGCTGAACCCAAGGCAACTTGCTCAAGTGGTGCTGTTTGAACCGCCAATCCTGGTGCGAGACTTACACCTGCGGGTAACATCCACATTCCGGGATAAGCATCAGATTTCTGCAGTTGCATTTTTGACGGTACTGAATCTTGCTTGATCACGTGATGGGATACCGTGGCAGTTACGGGTTCTCCCGGCATGGAACGACTTGGGGGTGGGTTCCCTATTCTGAGAAGCTGGTGTGGATGAACGGGCGACAATGCGCCACCTGGAGCTACAGCTTCCTTAAGAAGATAGCTTCGATCATCGATATACTCAGCTGCCTGGGCCTTCCGACTCGATCGTTTCTTCTTCATGTTCTTCTCCTTGACGCCGGCATGCCCGTTCTGGGCCCCGCTTGACACATCGTAGACCCTCCATTCTTCGGTCCTTCCGGGATCTCCGTGGGTCGCAAGGATCCCGGGTGACTCGTCAGGCCGCCTGCGGGGGCCCCCTGGTGGGTGGGGGGCTTGCTCGGCGGCGGATTGCACTCGAGGTGTCCTGCTGATAGAACGCTCCGGCGGAGGAGCGAATGCAGGATACCAAGCTGTTCGAGACGATCTTGGGGATCCCTACCCCCTGGCACGTGGCGCGCGTCGAGCTGAAACCCGAGGACGAGCGGGTCGACGTGTGGCTAGAGCACGAGCCGACGCGCTGGCCCTGTCCCAACTGCGGCGAGACGGTGCCCGCCTTCGATCATGCGGCAGAGCGCACGTGGCGCCATCTCGACACGTGTCAGTTTCAGACGCACCTGCATGCCGAGATTCCGCGGGTGCAGTGTCCGACCCATGGCGTGAAGCAAGTGCGGGTGCCGTGGGCCGAGCCACGGAGCCGCTTCACGGGGTTGTTGGAACGGTTGATCATCGATCTGATCCTGCAGTGCAGTACGGTCAAAGGTGCGTGTGAGATCGCGGGCGTCAGCTGGGACGAGGCCTGGGGCGTGATGAGCCGCGCCGTCGCGCGGGGCCACGCGCGGAAAGAGGCGCGGCCGATCCGCTACATCGGCGTCGACGAGAAGGCGTTCCGCAAGGGCCATCGCTATCACACGATCGTGTGCGACCTCCAGCGGGCGACCGTCGAGTTTGTGGCCGAAGATCGCAAGACGGAGAGTCTGGCGGCGTACGATGCCCAGTTGACGGACGCCCAGCGGCGGGCACTGCACGCCGTCGCGATGGACATGTGGGAGGCGTACATCGGCGCCACGCGGGACGGCCTGCCCGCCGGCGACGAGAAGATCGTCTTCGATCGGTTCCACATCATGCGGGAGATGACGAAGGCCGTCGATACGGTCCGCAAACAGGAGCATCGCGCTTTTCTGCGGGCCGGCGAGGGTTCGCCGCTGACCGGCACCAAGTACCTGTGGCTGTTCAGCGACGAGCGGCGGCCGGCGCGGCATGCGGCCGCGTTCGCGACGCTCCAAGCGCTGAAGTTGAAAGTCGGGCGCGCGTGGGCGATCAAAGAAGCGTTGCGGGCCTTGTGGACCTACCGTCAGCATGCGGCCGTGACGCGGTTCTTCACGCGCTGGTATGGCTGGGCGATCCGCTCGCGGCTCGCGCCCGTGAAGCAGGTGGCGAAGACGTTGAAGCGGCATCTCGCAGGGGTGCTCCGCTTTGTCCAGCATCCGATCACGAATGGCGTGGCTGAAGGTCTCAACAGCAAGATCATGAGCATCAAGCGAAAGGCCGGCGGCTTCCGCAACCCGTCACACTTCACGACGGCGATCTATTTTCACTGCGGAGGGCTCGACCTCTACCCACGCTAAACCCGGAAGGACCCATTCTTCTTTGCGCAGGCCCGGATTTAACCCGTCAGCGAACACCTGCTGGATCGCAGCGTTCAGATGGCCAGAACACCCTAGAAACTATCCGTTGAGAGAAGCGGAAAGACGCTTCGTACAGGTGTAACAAGGGGCAGCTTCAGTACTGATTGACCACCTCTAAGGGAGGCTAGGTCGCCAATGTGATCCTAGCAGCCCGTGGCAAAAGCGCCCCCGCGTAGATCAAGGGGCAGATGTTCGTGACACCGTGTCGTAGGATCGATCGATAACCGATCGGGCGGGGCTGGCGACCAGGAGCGCGATAGGGAGCTCCAGAGGTGGCTGAGCAAGGCGAGCAAGGCACTGAACGCGGTCACCGCGCGGCCTTGGAGGCTACGCGGCGTGCCGACGCCGTAAGGTGCGTTTAATGGGCCGAGGTCCGGTCGGTGCTGGTCGAGTCTCCTGAGAAAACATTAGCTACATGACAAGTCCCGTCTGGGTGTCGACGAGCTCGCAGCCCAGCGATGCGGCACGCTTGCGGAGGCCGCGCAGGACACGCGATCGGTGGTGCTGGTCGTAGTCAGCCGCAGAGGACTCTCGATAGGGGATGCGATCGCGGAGCATACGGTAGACGAGGATCGCACGCTTGCGGGCCGTGGCCGTGATCGCCTTGGCTTTGCCAGTACGCGCGGCCAAGCGACGGTAGAAGGCGCCCAGCGCATGATCGCTCCGCCCGAGACTCATGGCCGCCATGCGGAGGATCTTCGCCGCCCGATTGGCCGAGGGTGGCGTCCGCGAGCCGAGGAGCTTGCCCCCGGAGATCTGGTTCCGCGGCGCGACCGCGAGCCACGAGACGAAGTGCTTCTCGGTCGCCCAGCGACGCATGTCGAGGCCGATCTCGGACACGAGCTTGAGTGCGCCATACGGCCCCAGGCCGGGGAGCGCCGTCAAGTCGACGCCCTCACACACCGTATACAACGGATCGCGGATCTCGAAGCCGGGCTCGTTGGCGCTCCGACGCCGCGTGTGTCCGGGCTGGCCCAGGGGTTCGGCGGGGGCCGAGCGGGTCGCCTCGAGGGCGCCGATCTGGGTCTGGATCTCGTCGGCGCAGTGGCCGATCTGGGCCTGGTAGAAGTCGTAGCACTCGACCGCTTGGCGGAGCACGAACAGCTGCTCAGCGCGGTAGTGGCCCGTGAGGGAGGCGGCGATCTCCTGCCGGGTGGCCTTACAGCGGGGGTCGCGGTGGCGGGCCAGCGTGACCCGCTCTCCCCTGTCCGTGGTGCTCGCAGCTCTGTCCCTTTCGTCCCGAACATCGTGAGCCACTTTGCCGACGCTTGGCGCATTACCCGACAGATGCGCGGGTGCGGGCTGCGCAGGCAAGGAGGCAAGGAAAGATGACCCTGCTAGACGCAAGGCATATCGCGATGGCGCTGGCGGTCGGGGCGGTGGTGGTGGCGGGCACCCCGGTCCAGGCCGCAGCGGACGACCCGGCCGGCGCGCAGCAGGCCGACCGACTGGAGGTGCAGTTCGGCGGAGGCTATGTCATGCCGGCCGGCCCTACCGTCCAACTTGGCGCCTGGAGCGCGGGGGCCACGTACTGGCTGACCCGCAATTGGGGCGTCGCCGCACGTCACGTCGCCACGCCGATGACCGACGAGAGCGCCCCCCGGTTCGGACGCGCCCGTTCGCGGAACACCGCCAGCCTGCTGGGTATGCACTCCTCCAGCGTGACCATTCAGCGCCGTTGGTTGACCGCGCACCGCATCGAGTTCCAGATCGGGTTCGGGGCGCTGTTGGCTGGCGTCGAGCGCCACGCGTATTTCCTGCCCGGGGCACCACCGCACGTGCAGGACGAAACAAGCCGCGGGCTCGCCTTCGAACTGCTCGCCGGCCGCAAGGTGTCGCGGCGCATCGGCTTCAAGGGAGGTCTGCTGGTCGATTTCACCGGCGAGGAGAGCGGCGGTGACATGTATGCGGTCGGGCTCGCGGTAATCGGGTTTTGAGGCCCACGAGGGGGCAGGAGGAGGATACGCATGCAACGAGTGTGTTGTAAGAGCGGCGCCGGACCCCTCGGCGCCAGCCGCTGGGTGCGTCGTCGTTGACGGCCGACAACTGCCCGTCTTCTCAGCGCGGCCGAGCCGCGATAGACTCGTTCCGTTCGGTTGATCGAGATCGAGGACGATGATGCTAGTGCAGCCTGTGGGCGGGCGCGGGCGCCCGTCCAAGGCGGTGTGGGAAACGCGCTGCACACGGTGGAACGGTCTTGGGCGGACGGCATGCCGCCGGCAGGATGCACAGGCGCTCGGGCGGCTGGCCTGCGCTTCGCGAGACGGGGCTGGGGACCCATCGGGCGTCGTGCCGGATTCGTCCGCGACGGGCTTCCAAGGGCCACTGGATTCCCGCTGAAGATGAGGGAACGAGCGAGGGAACCGTGGCTGGCATACCTAAAGCAAGTCATTTACTGTGAATGACTTATGGAATTCACGCAACTCACCCTGCCCTAACATGGTCAACCGCCACTCCAGGTTCGTGCGGCGGGTCAGAGCGATCACGGCTGCCGCACTCGTGCTGCTCTTGGTGGTAACCAGCGCGTCGGCTTGCGCCACGCTGGGGCAGTGGTCATCCGTACGAACGACACCTGCCGATGTGCAGCCGGCACGATACCCCCCCCCGTTTGATTGGGCGCGCGTCGAAGCCGTGCGCAACGGCACCCTTCTCAAAGTCCAGTTGCACGAGGTCGATGCGCGGCAGGGCAGTCAGATGATCGAGGGGCGCTTTCATGCGGCCACCGCTGACAGCCTCACATTGACGTTAGACGACGGGCAGACGCGTACCCTGGCCAAGTCGGCCATTCACACGGTGCGTGGCCCGCGTCCGATCGGAAAGCGATACGCCGGGTGGATTCCTCTCGTAGGCGTCATGACCTATTTTTCAGTTTTGGGCTTGTACCCCGATATAGTTGCCACGAAGGCGTTACTGTTCGGCTTCACACTCGGCCTTCCGGCGTCACTGCCTGGGTTCCTTCTCCAGCGGACGCAACGGATTTACGAGGGATCCCCTGAACAGCTCATCACTCAGGTCGACGTTTTCCTCACCGATGACGCGGTGGTCTCGCGCAGCCAGGGGACGACTGTCACGGTGGCTCATGCCAGCCGGGTCGGCCGACCGCTCGACGAACCCATCGGCCTCACAGTCTGTCTCTCGTCCCAGCCCACGCGCTGTACCGGCGGGTGGGCGGTCTTTGAGGGACCCGCTGGGCGCCTGTCCAATCCCGTAACGGCCACGCTCGGGTTCGGGGACGAGACGGTTCCCGTCGACACCCCGATGCCCATCTACGTGCACGTCGTGCTCAGGACCGGCCCGAGCTGGTCGCCATCGCCGGATCGGGCCCTGCCGCAACTGGGCAACCCGAGGGTCCTGGACGTGGAGACCGTGACTCGGCGCATCACAGTCGTCGACCGCTAATTAGCCCCCGTACTGTCCAAGTACCCGATCGACGCCGTCCGACGGGCTGATTCTCCGCTGGACGCTCGCCGGGTCGCGACGTTCGTGACCGCCGAGAGCCTCTGCTCGGCTCGCCCCGTCTGTCGCCTGTTCCCCAAGTGTTGCAGTTCCTCGTCGTGGCCGTCGCGGGCTGGATCAACCAGCAGCCGCGTGACGTCATTGACTCTCTCCAGGAAGAGAATCGCGTCCTCCGAGAGCCGCTCGGTCCTGGCCGGCTCCGGTTCACCGACGCCCAGCGCCGGCGCCGGGCCGCACAGGCCACGCGCCTCGGGCGACGGGTACGCCGTGACCGGCACACCCTGGTCACGCCCGATACCCTCCTCCGCTGGCATCGACAGCTGATCGCGAGGCAAGACGACGGCCGCGGCCGTCGCGGACCGGGCCGCCCACGGGTCCTGGACACGATCCGCCGGCGCATCGTCCGGATGGCCCCCGAGAACCGCGAGTGGGGCGACACCCGTATTCGGGGTGCCCGCGGCAACCTCGGGCATCAAGTCGCGCGGGGCCCCCTCGCCAACGTGCGCAAGGAGCGCGGCCTCGAACCCGCCCCCGCACGCAAGACGCGCACGACCTGGCGGGAGTGTCTCGCGGCCCACGGGGACGTGCTCGCCCGCGTCGATCTCGATATAGTTCGTCCACTTGTCAGGCACCTCGTCATTCGCGAAGATCGCCTCAACCGGACACGCCGGGACGCAGGCACCACAATCAATGCACTCGTCCGGATGGATGTAGAGCTTCTCCTCCGACTCGAACTCGTCTTCGTCCTTCCGGGGATGGATGCAATCGACCGGACAGACGTCAACACAGGCTGTGTCTTTCGTACCAATGCAGGGCTCACAAATGGTGAACGCCATTGAATCCTCCGTCCTCGACTCGTTCCGCCTGCCGGGACTGCAGCACAGTCACTCCAAGCCGTGGCGCCTTCAGACGCCCCAATACACCTCCTTCCTATGGCATGAACCGTGAGACATGCGGGGAATGTCCACTTTCGCGGCGCACGCCACCGTGTCCCGACGGACCCTCACCCAAGAACTCGGAGAACCACGACTCGTGTTCCACCTCTTCGTTCAGAATAGCTAGCGAGAGTTCGTGCGTGCGGTGGTCTTTGGCCGTCAACCCCACGATCTCGTTTTTGGACCGTACGCGGTCGCGCAGGAGGGGCGCAAGATCAGCGGTGTCGTCGTGGCGGCCGCAGAAGCCGAACTGCACGCATCCTTCACCGCGACGGAAGGTCATCTGGACACAGGAAGGACCGATCCACCATAAACAACGACCCGTCGCTGTTGTTCCAAACCGCCATCGCCTCGCCGGCCAGATACGAGACCTGCGTTTGTGTCTCAATGTACGGAATCTCTTCACCAACACCCAGTACAGCCTGCACCTCTTCGCGCGTCACAACTTCGCCTTCGCGCGCCTTGAGATCCCGAAGGGGATCGCAGTAGACCGCCAGCACAGGATCGATCTCCACCATGGGTTCTGATTCGGACTGCGACTGGCACGCTCCAGAGAGCCGCTCGAGCGTGGTTTGGATATCGACGAACGCCTCTAGCACGGTCCGACGCCAATGGAGTTCGTCGAGCCGCCCGTACGGCGACCTCCGGATCTCGTCGGCGATCAAGTCGAGCGCGTCTTTGATCTCGGCGCGTAGGGCGATCGCGCCGGCGTCACTGGACCCGAGCACGCCGATACGCCGCTGAATATCCGCAATCAAGTCGAGCGCAGCCTCCCGGCGCGTGACCTCCGTATCGGCGAGGCGCTCGGCGAGGGCGGCGTGTTCCGGGGTTGGGGCTGTGTCCTCGGACATGGCGGGATCGGGGGTAGTCTCTCACCTCACGCCGCCCCGTGCCAAACCCTTGCCGCGCACGCTACGACACGCGCCGGCGGCGCGCCGGGCGAATTGATACTGGCGGATGTGATAGGTGGTGAGCACGGCGGCCCGTGCGGCGCGGCCGAAGAAGGCGGCGAGATGAGCAGTCCGGCCGCGAGCGGTGCTGTGGGACCGAAACTGCCGCACCTGGTAGTCCTGGAGATAGGCGTCTCTGAGATCTCCCAGGGTCGGCCCCTGGGGGCCGAACGTGCGCGTGGGCGGCGCCGCCGCGCGTGGGTCACCTGGGGTGATGGTCAAGACGGTCTCGGGCGGGGTCATGGGCTCGGGTCCTCCTCGTGGTGGCGGCCGCTGGCAGGCGGCGTCCGTCCACATTCGCTCTGGTGGGCGCGACAGGCAAGCGGAATGTGCGGCGGCGACGGGACGGCGATGTGCCCCGTGGCGTACGCGGGGCGCGGTTTTCGCCCAAGATCTCGGAGGTGAAGGCGACCGATCAACAGCGACCGGCGCAAGCACCCTCCGCTCGGCCAAAATACCGAACTAGAGGAGCCGACCGTAGTGCCGGGCAAGCGGCCGTTGCGGACCACACCCCGTTGCCCGGCGGCGTCCACGGTGGTCGCCCGAGCATCCAGATACTCGTCAACCTCCGCCTCGATCGCCGTGGCCAGCATTCGCTGCGCCCCGGTGCGCAGCACATCGGTCAACACGTCGCGGGCCGATGCCTGTGGGAACTCGACCAACTTTTCGCTAGGCTTCGTCATGGTGGCGTACCTCCTTGCCCCTTGGGGTGAACTGGGTGCCTCAGCAACACCCAGGGTACGCCGCCTGTTCACAGCCTCATACCCAACTTTCGGTTATACCTCCGTGGGCGGTGACGGCGCGCCGCTCCGGTCAGTGGGGGACGTCGGCACGGTCGCAGGCGTTGAGCTGGGGCTCGGGTACGCCGTGGCGCCCGCCGTGCGGCTGGAGGCCCTGCTGACCTACCGGCCGCGATTTACGTTCGATGGTCACGCCAACTTCTTGGCCCCCGACCGTGAGCAATCCGTGTCCGTGGATCTGTCCTCGCTGTCCGGGATCCTGGCCGTGTATGTGGATCTCCCCGGCGTGGGGGTGCGCCCGCTCGGCCCGTTGAGCCCCTTCGTCGGCGGTGGCCTCGGGGCGACCCGCGTGGCCAGCGGTGAGACGCGCATGACGTTCCCGAAGACGAGGACCCTCGTGCCGGGCACCCGCCGGACGGCGTTGACCTGGAGGCTGACGGCCGGCGTGGGGATGTCGTGGGGCGAGCGAGCGACGCTCGCCCTCGCCTGGCGGTACACGGATGCCGGTGTCATCGAGACCGGCGCCGGCCCGGGCCGGGTCGAATGGCTCGACGGCAGCCGGGACCCGGTGGGGCTCGATCTGGCGCCGACCCAGGCCCCGTTGCGGAGCCACGGGTTGCACCTATCTCTGCGATATGAGCTCTGATCCCCCACTTGCACGACCGCAACCTGGCGCGGCGAGCCTGTTGGCTTGACCGAGCGCGCGGCGGAGTGGATCGCCCTGCTGGCTGCTCAAGATACGAGCAAGGCGAGAAGGTCCTCGCCCCTTGAATCGGAGCGCGCTGGACCGTGATGCCGCTCGGAAGTCCCACCACGCGTCCGCGGAGGATGACGTCGTTGAGGACGGCCGTGGCGTTTCGAGAGGCGCGGCGGCCGAGCACGCTCCCGGCCCTTGACACAACCCCACGATCTAGTTTTTGGACAGTACGAGGTCACCCCGCTGGCGGGTGTGGCCCTGCGCCGGCGAGTGGCATCCAGCCTTCCGGCATGCACCCGCAGCCGGGCCCTGGGCGTGCCCGTGTTCGGCGGCGGCGGCCCGCCCGTCGCCGCGTGTGCCACGGTCGCGGGCCGGTTCGTACACCTGTGGCCTGTGCGCGAGCCGCGGCGCACAGGCGGGCGGTGTCCGGCCACTGCCGCCCCCGGCCACGCGCCGGTGCCGGGGGGCCGTGCCCCCTTACGCGGTGGTGCGTCGCACGAGGCGGAGAGGTGATGCGGTGCGCGGGGCGGCGGGACCGGCCGCGTGGGGCCGCTGGCGGGCTGGCACCGCCTGCGCCTGTTGCGCCAGATAGGCGACCAGTTGGTCATCGACAGGCCCGCGTCGAGAACGCGTTCTTCCGGTACAAGTCGATGCTCGGCGATCGACTTCGACGTCGGACTCGCGCAGCGCAAGCTGTCGAATCGGTGCGTGCGTGCAACGTGCTCAATCGAATGACCGCGCTTGGTCGACCAGAGTCGTGCGCGATCGATCGGTGACGAACCTACGCGTGGGAGCGCTCGGTGCCAGTTTCGATTTACGCAACAACGCCGACTAGATTGCGCGTTGATCACGCGACCAATCAATGGGCGATTCTAGACGGAGCGAGTTGAAAACGTTTCACGCGTGGGACCGTGCCCTGAACGTCGCTCAGACACAAGACCGACACCCGCGAATATGCAGATCATTGGCATCATCGGATGCCGAAATCGGCTGTACCCGATCGGGCCTCCAGACACGACCAGGAAATACGCCACCGCTCCGAGCAGCACCATCGCGACCAATGTTCGCGTCCTCCAGACACGGAAGACCCCGAGCGCGAAGACGCTGAGCTGAATGACGACGACCACCAAGAACGCGATCTCTGGCGCATAGCGCTGCACCCATCGATAGATCGTCGTATGGTCGACACACAGACCCCGCTCGCGCATCATTTCCTCGAGGTCGCGGTAACTCACGGCATACCGCAAGTACCACCGCACACACAGGAGGATGAGTCCTGGTTCAAACTGACGCCATTTGAACGGATTGTCGCTGGGCATGATGGGGGATCCGGTCCAGTCGTTGTCAAAGACCGTCCATCCTGAAGTCGCTGGCCCGAAGTTGCAACAGAACCCCCCGAAGCTTCTGGGCACATACGAGTGTGAGCTCTTTCCAACGCTGGACGACATCGCGAACGACTGTTACGACCTGATCGTCAACCCGGGTTCGGGAGATGGCTACTACGCCGTGGGGCTGCTGCGTCTGATGCCCGGGGCTCGAGCCATCGCCTACGAAACGAGCCCTCGCAGACGATTGCTGACGGAGCATGTCGCCGCGCTGAACGGCGTGCGAGAACGACTCACGATCCATGGAGTTGCCGACGGGCGCGTCGTTGGACACGCGAGAGCGGGCGAGCAATCGTCGTCTGTGACATCGAGGGAGGTGAACGCGACCTGCTCGACCCGGCGCAGGTCGCGAGCCTCCGCCATGCGGATGTCCTCGTCGAGACACATGACTTCGTGCAGGCCGGGACATCTGCCCTGCTAAGAGAGCGCTTTCACTCGACGCACCGCATCGCGTCGATTACGTCTCGACCGCGGACCCTCGACGACTTGCCAGAAGAGATTGGTCGGCGCACTCTCAACTTGGAGCGTGCGATCTCCGAGCGAAGACCCTGCCAAATGGAATGGCTATGGCTGACGTGTAGCAAGGGGACGCCGCGACGAGACGAGGTCAGGTGACCTTCTGGCGCAGCTCGTCGTAACCGCTCCCCGCCGGGGTTTCCTGCTCGACCGGTAGACCGGCATCGACCCAGCCCTCGTTGGCGATCTGGCCGGTCATCCGGTCGCGCGCTCCGCCGTATCCACCGAGAACGTTCGTCACATCCTCGTACCCGGCCCCCAGCAGTATCTGTCCGGCCTGTGCTGATCGTCCGCCCATCTGACAGCCGACCAGTAGCTTGGTGCCAGGCGCGAAGTTCGCGCGGATCACGTCGAGGAACTCCGCGTTAGGCTGCATCTGACCGGTCTGGGCGTCCAGATGCAACAGCGGCACGTTCCGCGCGCCAGCCGGATGTCCTTTCTCGTATTCGGGAACCGACCGGACGTCGACGTAGGCGTGGTCGCCCTCGATCTGAAGCTGGTGGGCCGTCCTAACGTCGACGTTCTTGAGACTCATCGCTCGACCTCCGGAGATCGCCTTCCATAGTAGCATTGCCGGTCGACCTGACTGCTGACGACCGCACTGCAGGTCGACGTACGGAATGATCACTCGCCTGTTTCACGCGTGGGAACGACGCCTCGCCTCCGTTACGACCGACCGGGTCGTGCGCGGGTTCGAATGGGGCGTCGACTGGCTGGCAACGGACGGCGCCGCGGCCGCGGTTCCGGGGACCGGAACGTGGCCACCGCGCAGATCCGAGGTGGCGGATCAGGTGCGCGCCCATGGCGAACCCCACGGTGACGGTGTCTGCGTGTCGCAGCATGTGTCAGCTCTCAATACGCGGATGAACGCTGCACGTTCATCGGCAGCAAGCGCCGCACCCTGTGGCTGTTTGCGACGATCGAGGTGTGTTCCCGCTTGTGGGCCGGTAGTGTGCTCGGCCGCCACGTCCGGCACCGCGGGCTCACGATCGATCCGGAGCTCGCCATCGCCGACGGGGGCCTCGGCTTCTGGGACGCGCTGCGGAAGGTCTTTCCGCAGACCCGCGAGCAGCGCTGTTGGGTCCACAAGACGGCCAATGTGCTGAACAAGCTTCCCAAGGGCGTGCAGCCCAAGGCGAAAGCCATGCTTCACGACATCTGGATGGCCGAGACGCAGGCGGCGGCCGACCACGCCTTCGACCTCTTCGTGGCCACGTTTGCCGCGAAGTTCCCGGCGGCCACGACCTGCCTGGTGAAGGACCGGGATGTCCTCCTGACCTTCTACGCTTTTCCGGCCGAACATTGGATTCACATCCGGACCACGAACCCCGTCGAGTCGACGTTCGCCACCGTCCGGTTACGCACGAAGAAGACAAAGGGCGCCGGCAGCCGGTTGGCGTGCTTGACGATGGTATTCAAGCTGGCGATGGCCGCGCAGAAGCAATGGAGAGCGTTGAACGGGTCTCAGCTGATCGCCGATGTCATCGACGGTGTGCCCTTCGTCGATGGCCTCAGAAAGGAAGCCGCCTGATCACATGTCACACACAACATTTGGCAATATCTCTTCCGTCATCAAGTGTTGGTGAAGAGAGCTTAAGCCCTAAAGCGCTTTTCATGACCGTGTGGTGCCCGAATAGCCGCAGTGTCGAAAGTAATGGCGGCATTCCTCGGGGCTGAAGTACGGCAGACAGGCGCCGAGGAAAGGCCAGAGGGTCTCGGTGGATCGACAGCGGGCGGCGCGCACGAGGGCTTTGAGCTTCGCGAAGCAGAGTTCAATGGGATTGAGGTCCGGACTGTAGGGCGGCAGATAGCAGAGCGTGGCACCGACGCGCTCGATCCCTGGCGGACGCCGGCCACTTTGTGTGCGCTGAGGTTATCGGCGATGACGATGTCCCCGGGATGCTCGGATACTCCATCATGAACGATCAATCGGAAACGCCGTCCTCAGCTCCCGAGCATCCCATACGGCGGCTAGACACCCCCGAAGCGCGCGAGTACGCCGAGTGGTGCCTGTTGGTGCTAGACCTCGAGAGAGATGTCTTCGCGTGACACGCCTGTGGAAGGATTTGGACAAGGATCGGGACACGGAAGTCGCCGCTAGTCTCTTCCGAGATGCGGTCGTGAGCTTCATGGCCTGCTTCGACAAGAGCAATGCCATTAGCCTGGATCCAGAAGCGCTGTACCGGCCGTATGAAGGTGGAGTGCAATACTTTCAATGGCTGTCCGCGATTCGGGATACCTGGATCGCACACAGACACGGCGCGAGCCGCCAGACCTCTGCCGCCATAGTCGTAGACCAGAACACCGGCGATTACCTGGGTCTTGGCAGCCTGCTCATGGCCTACTCTCGTCCCGTGCTGGAGGGTGCAGACAGCCTCATCCAATTTGTTTCCGTCGCCCTAACCGAGGCCAAAGCAAGAAGAAGCGAAGCCCAGGCGGTCGTCGAATTGCAAGCGAGATCGTTGACGCCAAACCAGAGACTACGACTACCGATCGCCAATGCGAAGGCTCCGACTGGTGGTGCGTTACGCCTGGGTAGGAAGAAGTTCGCCAACACCACTCGGCTGACTGCAAAGCAGTTGCGTAATGGGCACGACCAAATGCAAGGTGGTGCGGAACCGGGCGAGGCGTAGCCCCTGTGAACCACCCCTAGTCCCCTTGATCTTTGATTTCTTCAAAAAGTCGTTGGTCATCTGGGGCCACCGTGGACTTGAACGGTGCGCTGTCCGAACCGCTTCACCTTCGCGAGGATCTCGTCGGCTGTTTTCGTCCACTTGAAAGGCTTGCCCTCGTCATTGTGGGCGTCCACGTAGGCGGAGATGGCGTGGCGCAGCGCGTGCGTGCTGGAATGTGAGCCGCGCTTGAGGGCGTGTTCGGTGAGGAGGCCAAAGAACCGCTCGACGAGGTTGAGCCAGGCGGAGTAGGTTGGCGTAAAGTGGAACTGGAAGCGCGGGTGGCGGGCCACCCATCGTGTGACCAGCGGGGACTTATGCGCTGAGAGATTGTCGAGGATCACGTGGACGGTGAGGGTGGGGTCCACCCGCTCGTCGATCTCGCGCAGAAAGCTCACGAAATCCCTCGACCGATGCTGCTTCTTGGTGTGCGCCACGACCTGGCCGGTCGCGACGTTGAGCGCCGCGAAGAGGTCCACCGTGCCATGGCGGATGTAGTTGTGCGTCTGGCGTTCGGGCCGACCCATGTCCATCGGCAGGATCGGCTGCGCTCGCTCGAGGGCTTGAATCTGAGGCTTTTCGTCGAATGACAAGACACCGGCGTGGTCGGGTGGATTCAGGTAGAGGCCGACAATGTCCCGCACCTTCTCGAGGAACAGCGGGTCGTCGGAGATCTTGAAGGATGCCACGACATGCGGCTGCAACCCGAAGGTGCGCCAGATGCGGCCCACGGTGGAGGCACTGACGCCAGCGCGCTCCGCCATCTTGCGGGTGCTCCAGTGGGTCCGCCCCTTCGGCTTACTTTCCAACGTGGCGACGAGGATCGACTCGACATCCGCATCGGACAGTGTCCGGGGGGCTCCGGGCTTGGGCTCGTCATACAGCGCATCCACGCGACCTGTCGTAACCCGCTGCCGCCACTTGCCGACCGTCACATTCGAACAGCGCAGTTTCGCCGCGACCGCCACGTTCGATTCGCCATGCGCGCACCTCAGGACGATCTTCGCCCGCAAGGCCACATGCCGATTCGTTCTGGCGCGCCTGGCGAGCCGCTCAAGTTCTCCTCGCTCCACGGCGGTGACTTCCAATCTCGCTTTGGGCCGACCTGTTCTTGCCATGCCGCCCCATACATCACACCCGGCACACTTCTTAAGGGAATTATATACGTAACTGGACAATAGCGCCATGATTCGGTATAATACTGGACATGGCACGAGCACATAAAGCCCCTGGAAAAGCCCACCGAACTGGACTCTCTCTCGATCAACTCTACACCAAGTTCTCTACCGAATCTGTTGCCCGGGCATGGTTTGAGCAGGTGCGCTGGCCGAATGGTCGGGCCTGTCCGCGCTGCGGCAACATGGAGACGACCGAGGCGAAGAACGGGGGCACGATGCCCTATCACTGTAGCCCCTGTCGCCGCTACTTCAGCGTCAAGACTGGGACCGTGATGCAGTCCAGCAAGCTCCCGATCCGAACCTGGATCATCGTCATGTATCTCATGTCCACGAGCCTGAAAGGCGTCGCCAGCATGAAGCTCCACCGGGACCTCGGCATCACACAGAAGACCGCCTGGATGATGGCGCAGAAGATCCGCGAAGGGTGGAAGTCTGGTGCGAAGCTGTCTGGTATCGTCGAGATCGACGAAACCTACATCGGCGGCAAGGAACGCAACAAGCACCGCTCGAAGCGCCAGCACGAAGGCCGAGGGCCAGTTGGCAAGGTCGCGGTCGTCGGGGCCATCCAGCGCGGTGGGAAGGTCGTCGCCAAGCCGATCCCGAACACCAACGAAGCGACGCTGATGGGGTTTGTCGCGGAGACGGTCTCACCGCAGTCGACGATCTACACCGACGGGAGCACGTCCTACACGGACGCCGATGGCACCTACACCCATCAGGCGGTCCGACACAGCGTCGGCGAGTACGTCAGAGGGCAAGCCCACACAAACGGAATAGAGAGTTTCTGGAGTTTGCTAAAACGCGCCCACATGGGCACGTTCCACAAGCTCAGCCCCAAGCATCTGCACCGCTACGTGACCGAGTTCGCCGGACGAAAGAACGTCCGAAACGAAGACACGATCACGCAGATGACGATGCTGGCCCGCGGTCTCGACGGGAAGCTGATGCCTTGGAAGCGCCTGACGGCCGGACCGCGGGTCGCTGGCCCTGCCCCAAAGACTGCTTGATCGTCGCGTCCCTGCAAATAGCGGCGGCGATCTCTTCCCCGGTCGCGGGGATCGTGTTCACGATCCTATTCGTCACCGGTCGGCCTGGTCTCTTGCTCATCTGGTATTCCTGCTAAAATACTGCCTGTCGTGGGTGCCTGGCGGAAAGGAGGTGCCCAATGCAAGTTAACGAATTAATACAACAAGCCGTAATGGCTAGAAAAATCGTTGACTCTATCTGACTAGGGGCCGTGGAGTATCAGTCCACAGCCCCTAGTCCAACCTTCGTAGCAACAGCGTAACGCTCTTGCCAGGCTACCCACGACACCCGCAAAGCAACCAGAGTATACCGAACTCGTGAGCAAAAGTCGCATCGAATACTGTCCTATTTTCACCCTCTCCCCAGTTGTAGTTTCACCCGTAGATAGTCCATCCCTCGGTCGCCTTTAACCCGGTTGCAGTTCCCGCAGAGCAGTTGCAGATTGTCGGGATGGTCCGTGCCACCGTTGCGGCGGGCGATGATGTGGTCCACCTCCAGATGCCGGACCTCGAAGTGATCCGTGCAGCCCGCACAGTGGCCGCCCTGTTCACCGTAGAGCCGTCGCCGGTTTTCCGGGCTGTTGTAGCGCCTGAGCTTGCCCATGTCAGTCCGAGTGGGGATGTCCGTACGGTGTGCGCCGTCGTAGAACATGCCGAGTTCGTCGCGCATGCGCTGGCGAACGAGATCGGCGGCCTTCGGGGAGATGTCTATGCCGACCCACTCGCGGTGGAGTTGTTCGGCGGCGATACACGCCGTCGCGCACCCGCAGAACGGGTCCAGCACGATGCCGTCTGGCGGACATGACGTATCGATGATCCGCATGAGGAGCGGTGTCGGCTTCTCTGTCGGGTACCCCGTGCGAGCGTTAGCTGAGGGAGCGATGGGTTGAATGTCTGTAAAAACGTCGTCTGGATGCTTGCCCTTGGGGTTCAACGATTGCTGGCCGTAATCACGATCCCCGCGAACGTTACCGATGTAGTGTGAGAACCGCTCCACGGTCGCCTCAGCATAGGGCTGGCGGGCCGGGTCTGGGTCGAAGTATCGGTCGGATTCCGCGTAGCGTAGAAGAGTGTCATGCCGCCGCGCAAAGTCCTTCTTGGGTGTTCCAGCCCCACGGTAGTACCACACGATCTCGTTCCTGAAGTTGCGCCACCCAAAGATCGCATCGAGCACGAGTTTCAGGTAGTGGCCCATCTTTGGATCGCAGTGTAGGTATAGGGAGCCTGTCGGCTTCATAACGCGGCGCATCTCCAAGAGCCGCGCGGCCATGTACACCAAGTAGGACTTGTCGCTGCCGGTCATCGCAGCCAGCAGCACCCGGTAGAGCCCCGGGTGCTTGGACTCGATGAGGTTGATCCATTCCACGTCCACGTCCGAGAGCGTCCAGGTGTCCTTGAACGCGGCACCGGCCGCCTTGCTCCCGATGGGCGCGGCGTAGTTCGCTTTCGAGTTGAAGGGCGGGTCGAGGTAGACCAGATCGACCGAGGCACTATTCATGCCGCGCAGGATGTCGAGGCAGTCGCCCGTCCAGATGGTTTGGTGCGCCCAGTTCGGACTGCTCATCTACGATTAGAGTGGCGCCTGACCGCGCAGTGCCCGCAGCTTGTCATGACCGGACGCGGTGAGCCGCTTCACTAGCCATTGCTTGCGCCCGCCGAAGCGATCCGGCGAGTCGCCGTTCCACAGCTCGATGTAGCCGCGTTCCAGGCAGTACAGCAACGCCTCGTCAAGATCCTCTTTCGCCACCTGCACGCCACTCAGATCCAGCTCGTGCATCCCGCTATTCGGCGTCTGCCGCTCGGCAGCGCCGAGCACCAGAATAATGAGATCCGTGGTCATCGTCATGGCCCCATCCTACTTTCATGGCCACCTCCCTTGCCTCCCTGGTGAGCCACTTTACGCTCGGCTTAGCGGCACGCTTCGGGCGCCTTTAGGGTGACGGTGTGACGTGGCAGGCCCGTCCAGCCATTCATGGCCGGTCCAGGTGAGCTGCTTGATCAGCGGGCGGTCTTTCATGCCACGCCGCGCGGCGAGATCCACGAATCCGGCCTGGGCGCAGAGTTCCACGTGATAGAGGATCTCGGCCGAACCGTAGCCCTCAATAATCGGGAAACATCCCGGGTCGCCAGGGGAGATCTGCTGTTCCGCGTATTCCAGAATCAGGGTCAATAACTTGAGGTTGCGCTTCATAAGCCTAAGAAAGCACGATCTGTGTAGCTATGGAAAGGGTAGTTCAGGAGGGCCGGTTTGTCCAGTTACGTATGTAATTCCCCTTCTTAAAGCTTTTTCAGACACAAGGGACTAGCAGGCTGTGGCAGAACTGCCTTCGTGCAGCCCTGGCAGAATGTGTGAATGAGACGGCGTCATCGGGCAAATCCACGATGGAGTGGTCCAATTTCCCGGCATGAACGCCGCTGAGCGCGATACGTGGCTCCAGAAGCGGCGCAATGTGAGCAACAGGGCGTCGACGAGGGCGCAGGCGCGGCCCTGGAGGCTGCGCGGCGTCCCGACGCCCGTCAGCCGCCGCAGGAGCAGCCCAAGATTCAAGCCGCAGACCTGCAAGAGCAGGCGCTTGAGGATGTTGCGGTGTCCGCGCAGGTGCACGCGGCGCATGCCCCCGGTCTCGTAGAGATGGGCGTTGGGACGTTCGCGCCGTTCGCCGCGCCGGCGCAGCAGCCGCTTCCCGCGCGCGCCGCGGCGGCCAGACGCGTCGGTCGGCCTGGGGTGAGGAAGGTGATCGCGGCCCTCATTGTCCGCCTGAAGGCCAACGAAACGGTGGGGTCGGTTCGACCGCCGGGCGCCAGCGCGTAGCCGACCATACATCCCAGAGCGGCGCTCAAGATAACCGTGACCACGTTACGCATTCCAGTCTTCCCCCTTGTCTCCACCAGTGGCGTGCATGATGCCAACCCGAGGCGCCAGCACTGGTTCGCCACGCGCCGGGCTGAGAGTAGTCACACGGGAGCGCTTCCAGCGTCTGAGGTGCTTCAGTACGAAGCTCACAACGCCTGAAAAGGTCATGACGGTCACCAGCAGCGTGCAGAACAGCAACACGGCCAGGTACATCGGTGTGACGCTGCGGCCGGCATGCAGGGGTACGATCAAACCGTAGAGACGCTGGCCAATTGAAAGATCGTCGAACCGCGCCACGCCGATCAGGGCCGACTGCCGTGGATCGATGTAGACCCTGCTTCCAGCCATACCGAGCCAGTCGCCGCTTGTCATGAAACGCAATTGCACCGCCGCAACCGGATCTACGGCGCCGTACTCGAAGTCCGCGGGGGCCTCTTGTCCGCCGCGGGTTCTTGGGAATGCCACGACGGCTAGATCCCCCTCCATTTCCTGCTTCGCCAGCCTGAGCCACGTCTTCCAATCGCTCGCGATATAGTAGGGAGACTCCCGCAATCCGACGGCACTGATCTGCCTGGCATCAAGGGTGGACCGTGCGAGGTCACGGTACGTGATCGCTGCTCCTGTGACACAGAGGAAGCAGACCGCCGCGACGGTCACCACGCCCGCCGTCATGTGCGACCGAAACATCTCGCTGCGTATCCATGTACGCGGCACGGTCCTGAACCACCGGAAGCTGTGGCGGTACGACCACCAGAGCCAGATGCCGAGCAGGCTGAACACCGTGGCGATTAGCCCAATCCACGCGACGATATCGGCACCGCTGATGCCGAGCACCCCACCGTGGCGGCCTAGCAGAAACGTTCGATGCAGCCCCAGCGCGAGCCGATAGAAGCCGGATGAGACCTGGTGGTCAATCAGCTCGAGATCGCCGATACGGTAGGTTCGTGTTTCACCCCGCGCCCGTGCCTGATAGAAGGGCGTCCTTGGGGTCGGCATCACGGCCTGGAAGATTTGGGGCACGTCCTGCGTCATCTGCTCCAGCGCACGCGCGTCCTCTTCGATTGACGTCTCGCGGTGGGTTTGTCCCTTACCATCCAACGCCCTCAGCAGGTCGGCGCCGCCGACGACCAACCCCGTCACCAGCGTCACCAGAAAGAGAACACCGAGTGGAACGCCGACCCATCGGTGCACCTGCGTCACAATCACCTTCAGCATCGACCGCCTCTTCTAGAACACGAACTCAAGCGTCAGCTTGACGTTACGTCCAGGTTGGTAGTAGGTCAGGTCTTGCGGTGACCCATCCGTATCGATGGAGAGGTTCCGGTAGCGTTTCGTATACAGCTCGTTGGTCAGGTTCGCGATCCGGGCTCGAAGCAGCAGCGTGTCGCTGAACTGGTACATGCCGAATAGGTCGTAGATCGTACTTCATTGGCGCATCATGTCACTCGGGACCGAATTTGGGGGAACCTCTGTGGAATGCCCTCGAAGACGGCGCCCCCCTTCCCTCCACGGGGTTTCGTGGACCCGATTCCCCCGCTTCGCCGGTAGTATGAGGCGCTCCGATTCCTCGCCGCCCGTCCCTCCGCGCTTCGTTGCCTTCGCGCAGCGGTACCATCCGAGCACCTGCGGTTTCGCTCCGTCGGACGGCAGGTGCTCCGTCCGCGGCCTCGGGCTTGGTGAGCCGGTGCCCGCCCCCCGGCGGTCTTTACGATGGAGTCGACGAGGCCTCCCGGGTTCCCGGGAAACCCACCCGCACGCATGCCACGCGCTTCGACCCCGGCAAGGTCGCTGCCTCCACGGCCTCTCAGACGCGGCGATGTGGCCTTCCGTCCAACGAACGACGTCGGCCCTCGCACTCAATGCATGTCGGGGACGGCCACGACGAGGAACTGCAACACTTGGGGAACAGGCGACATACGGGGCGAGCCGAGCAGAGGCTCTCGGCGGTCACGAACGTCACGACCCGGCGAGCGTCCAGCGTAGAATCAGCCCGTCGGACGGCGTCGATCGGGTTCTTGGACAGTACGCGGTGCTGTTTCGCGACCTCCGGCACCGGCCGCCGATTAGCCTCCCGCAGGATTGTGACCATCTGCTCCTCCCTGAACCGGCTCTTCTTCATGGCTCCTCCTCGCCCGGAGGACGCCATTCTCTCAAGCTTCAGTTGGTCCGAAAAACGGCAGGCAGGTCAGGGCCACAGGAGTTGACCGTATGCGAAGATCGAGGCGACCCACTGGGGCTCCAGCCGCATCGTGTGGCTGCGATCTGGCGAGAGCTGGTCCGCCGGGTGCAGGTCGCGCTCACGCACGAAGACGAGACGCCCGCTTGCCATGCCGGTGAAGCGCATTCCTCCGAATCCGACCTTGGCGCAGCCGCCGGTGTCGTCCGCCGAGACGACTTGATCGGTGGGCAGCGACACTCGGAGCCTGCCCGGGAATAGGACGAACGTGCCGGGTGGACCGTTGCCCAGGATCGGGAACTGCGAGGGGCGGTCGCGTTCCACGACGAGCGACGACGGCGCGGCGAAGGCAATCAGGAGGGGAATGGCCACGCGCGCGGCGTCTACGGTGCGCGAACGTGACGGTCCGGGCGCCCTATTCGCGTTCGCAGTCCTGAGGCGCATGATCTCGTTGCGAGCCATGTCTGATTCATACAACAAGACCGGTCGCTGCCAGTGTACTGGAAGCGGCCAAAGGTGTGGCTCCTGCGGAGAGTCACGAGAAGTACGGGCCAAACCGCCCCACCCGTCGCGGGTCTTCATGCAACAACGCCTCGATCTACACAGAATCCCTATCTGAGTGTCGCCTTGGACACCAGCCATTCATCGAGCTTCGACCAGCGCCGCCGGCCGGAGACATTCTTCACCGCGATGGCGGCGGCCTTCTTCTGGCCGACCAGCACGACGAGCTGTTTGCCGCGCGTAATCCCGGTGTAGAGCAGATTGCGCTGCAGCATGGCGTAGTGCTGTGTCAGCACCGGGATGACCACGGCGGGGTATTCCGAGCCCTGGCTCTTGTGGATCGTCGCCGCATAGGCGAGCACCAACATGTCCAGTTCGCCGAAGCCGTACGCGATGCGGCGGCCGTCGAACTCGGCGATTAGCTCTCCCTCCTCGACATTGACGCCTTCCACGGTGCCGATGTCGCCGTTGTAGACGTCCTTGTCGTAGTCGTTCTCGATCTGCATGACCTTGTCGCCGGGCGAGAAGGTCCAGCCGAAGCGCTCGACCTTCTCCTCGCCGGCGGGGTTCAGCGCCGCCTGCAACTCGACATTGAGCGACCGCGCGCCAGCGCCGCCCCGGTTCATCGGGCACAGCACCTGGATGTCGCGCACCGGATCGAGGCCAAACCGGCGGGGAATGCGCTCGCGGACCAGGGTCAGGATGCGCTCCACCGCCTGTTCGGGGTCTTCCGCCGGCACGAAGTAGAAGTCGCTCTCGCCCTCCCCCGCGTCGAACTCCGGCATCTGGCCCGCGTTGATCCGATGCGCATTGATGACGATCCGGCTCTTGGCCGCCTGCCGGAACACGTCGGTCAGGCGCACGACCGGAATCGCACCGGATCCGATGATGTCCGCGAGCACCTGGCCGGGGCCAACCGAGGGCAACTGATCAATGTCGCCGACAAGCAGCAGGGCGGCATGATCGGGCACGGCTTGCAGCAACGCTTGCATCAGCAGGACATCGACCATCGAGCTTTCGTCCACCACGAGCAGGTCGCACTTGAGCGGGTTGTCCTCGTTGCGGCGGAAGCCGAAGGTCTTGGGATCGACCTCCAACAGCCGGTGAATGGTCTTGGCCTCCATGCCGGTGGCCTCCGACATGCGCTTGGCGGCCCGGCCCGTGGGCGCGCACAGCCGGAGTGTCACGGCCTTGGCCTGCAGGATCCGCAGAATGGTCTTGACGATGGTGGTCTTGCCCACACCAGGACCGCCGGTGATCACCGTCGTCTTCGAGCGCAGCGCGAGGCGCACGGCTTCGGCCTGACTGTCGGCCAGGGTCAAGCCGGTGCGGGCCTCGGCCCAGGGCAGCGCCTTGGCCGGGTTGATTTCCGACCAGGGCAAGGGTCCGCCGATCACACGGCGCAGGTGTCCAGCGACCGCCCGTTCGGCATGATAGAGCCCGCTCAGAAAGACGCACCGGGTGCCGGCCACGCTGTCGGCGGTCACGGTCTGCGCGGCCAGTTCCATCTCCAGCGCCGAGGCGATGAGATCTTCCGGCACGTCGAGCAGCTTTACCGCAAGCGTGTTCAGCTCCGCAGTGGGCAATCCGCAATGGCCATCGCCCATGGCCTCGGTCAGCGCGAACGCGATCCCGGCGCGCACCCGGATCATCGCGGTCTTCTCGATGCCGAGTCGTTCCGCGATCAGATCGGCGGTACGGAAGCCGATGCCTCGGATGTCGCGGGCCAGCCGGTAGGGGTTCTCGCTCATGACCTGCACGGCATCGGCGCCGTAGGTCTTGAAGATGCGCACCGCGCGGGCCGTGCCGACGCCGTGCTGGTGCAGGAACACCATGATCTCGCGGATCCTCTTCTGGTCCGCCCAGGCCGCGGTGATCCTGTCGGCCCGCTTCGGACCGATCCCCACGACCTCGCGCAGACGCGCCGGACTGGCCTCGATGATGTCGAAGACGTCCGTGCCGAACAGGCGGACCATCCGCGTGGCATAGACCGGGCCGATGCCCCGGATCATGCCGGAGCCGAGATATTTTTCGATGCCTTCGACCGACGAGGGGGCGGAGGCTTTCAAGAAACGCACGCGGAATTGCAGCCCGTGCGTCCGGTCGTTGGTCCATTCGCCTGAGGCGGTGATCCATTCGCCGGCCGAAATCGTCGCGGCGTGGCCCACCGCGGTGACGAGATCGCGGTGGCCGCGGGCCTTGATACGGAGCACGCAGAAGCCGGTCTCGGGGTTGTGGAAGGTGACCCGCTCGACGAGGCCGGCCAGCACCTCGCGGCCAGGTGCGCCGTCTCGTCGGCCGGCTTGGTCGGCGGGGGTGCGGTCGCGGTGGTCAGCGGACGGGTTCGTGCCGGGGGTCATGGGCGTGAACTGTCATCGGAGCCTGTGACATGCCCCCCGCACCGCAGAAGAGGTCGATCGCGAGGGGCTTGGTCCTGTTCGCCGTCATTCTGTTGTTGTGTTCGGAGCGCGCTCTACTGCTATTCAATGAGCCTCATCCGTGGCATTTCAGCACGAAACGGAACTGCTGCGCAATCATCGGCTTACAAGCGATACAGACTCTTGTGCAGTGAACACAGTAGCCCAGCGTCAGTGATCGTCCAACACACGCCATCCCAAGCGGCGTACCTGATGGGGGCAAAGAACCGCACCCCGCAGGAGGCGTACGACGACTTGGTCGCGGCGGGCGTCCAACGAGTGGTGATCGTGCCGCTCCTGGTGTCTTCCTATAGCTCTCACTACGAGCAGGTCCGCTTCATTGGGCGCCTGCGTGACGATTACCCAGGCTCCGACTGGATGAACCTCACGCAGCTGCACGGGCCGGCTGACGTGGTCGGCGTCACGCCGGCGCTGGACGCCCATCCGATCCTCGCGGACATCCTGTCCGACCGGGCGCGGGCGCTCAGTCGCGATCCATCCACGGAACGCCTCGTCATCGTGGCACACGGGCCGAACGGTGACACGGACGCCGACCGGTGGATGGGCGTGATCCGAGACCTTGGCGTCCAGATCCGGTCCCGGGTGCCATTTCGGGAGATCGACGTCCGCCTCTTGCGGGACGATGCGCCAACACCGGTCAAAGACCAGGCACTTGCGGCGCTCAGAGAATCGGTGGCCAGCCGTGCCGCGTCGGGACGCGTCGTTGTTGTGCCGCTCCTGCTCGGGCCGGGCCGCGTCGTCGACCAGATCCCCACCGTACTCACGGGATTGGAGTACCTCTGGGACGGTCGCCCCGTGCTCCCGGATAGCCGGATCGCTGACTGGGTCATGTCCCAGGTTGAGCGTGTCTTGGCGCAGCAGGCTACGGCCAGCCGGCAGTCGACCGATCAAGCGGGGGGCTGTCCCCCCGGACGCTGCTCCAGAACCCGATACCGCTGAGTCGACTGACGATCCGCTGACATTTCTCGACTCCGTGACCGTCACGGCGACGCTCCGGCCGACACTGGTACGGGAGACCCCAGGCACGGTAACGGTCATCGACAGCGACATCATTCAGGGGAGGCAGTTGGAGACCTTCGCCGACCTCGTCAAGTACGAACCCGGGGTGTATGTCGAGAGCCACGTGACCCGTCTGGGCCTCAACGGCTTCAATATCCGCGGCATCGGCGGGAATCGTGTCATGACGCAGGTGGACGGCGTGCAGACGTCGGAGCAGTTTGACTTCGGCCCGTTCAATGTCCACCAAGTGGGACTCGATCTCGACGCGTTGCAATCCGTCGAGATCGTGCGGAGCGCGAACTCGGCGCTCTACGGGAGTGATGCTCTCGGCGGCGTCGTGTCGCTGTTCACGAAGGATCCCGCTGACTACCTCCGCGACCAGCGATTCTACATCGGCGCCAAGACGACCTGGGATGGTCGCGCGGGCGATATCAGTGGGAACCTCACGCTGGCCGGGGGCACCGAGCGGCATCCGGGGTGCGTCGGTCCAGTGCCGTATGACGGCGCCGGGTGTTGTAGAAGTCGAAGTACCGGGTAAGCCCGGCCCGAAGCGCTGCCGGCGTCTCGTACGCTCTCAGGTAGATGTCCTCATATTTCACGCTTCGCCACAGTCGCTCAATGAAGACATTGTCGATCCACCGCCCCTTGCTGTCCATGCTGATCGCCACCCCGTGCGCCTTGAGTACGTCGGTGAACGCCTCGGAGGTGAACTGTGCGCCTTGGTCGGTGTTGAAGATCTCCGGCGCCCCGTAGCGAGCCAGCGCCTCCTCGAGCGCCTCGACGCAGAACTCGCGGTCCAGGGTGTTCGATACCCGCCAGGAGAGCACCCGGCGAGACAACCAGTCCATCACCGCGACCAGGTACATGAACCCCTTGGCCATGGGCAGATAACAGATGTCCGTCGCCCAGACCTGGTTCGCCCGTTCGACCGAGACGCCCGTGAGCAGGTAGGGGTAGACTTTATGGCCGCGACCCGGCGCGCTGGTGCGACGTTTCGGGTACAGCGCCGCCACACCCATGTGGCGCATCAGACGCTGGACGCGCTTGCGATTGACCGGATGCCCCCGAGTCTCCAGCTCATCTCGGATCCGGCGGCTGCCGTAGAACGGAAGCTCGAGGTGGATCTCGTCGATCAGACGCATCAGGACCAAGTCTTCGTGCGACACCGGACCAGGGCGGCAGTACGCCGTGGAGCGGGCCACCTTACCAGCCCGTGGTGAAAATCAGCAACGGCCTCGGCTAGATCGATCGCCAGAATCGATCATCATCTGTACACTCGTTCGCATGTCAATGGGCACACGACGCAAACGACGACGACAAGAAGCCCTCTGGGTCGCGACGACCGACTTGCCCCAGACGGTCGCCCACCCGTTCTATCGTCGAGTGAACGCCCTGCTGGACGCCCACGGTTTCGAGACGTTTGTCGAACGGCAGTGCCAGCGGTTCTACGCCGCCACCCGTGGCCGGCCAAGTCTCACGCCGGGCATCTACTTTCGCGCGTTGTTGGTGGGGTACTTTGAAGGCATTGACTCGGAGCGGGGCATCGCCTGGCGCGCGGCGGACTCGCTGGCGATTCGGCGCTTCTTGGGCATCGCCGTGGACGAGGATGTGCCGGACCACTCGACGATCTCCCGAACCCGGCGACTGATTGACGTCGAGACGCATCGCGCCGTGTTCACCTGGGTGCAGCAGCGCCTCGTCGCGTCGGGCGTGCTGAAGGGCGCGACGATCGGGATCGACGCCACCACGCTGGAGGCGAACGCGGCGATGCGGAGCATCGTGCGGCGGGACACCGGCGAGGACTACCAGGCCTATTTGACCGGCTTGGCGCAGGCGTCGGGCATTGCCACCCCGACGCGCGACGACCTCGCCCGCCTGGACCGGAAGCGGAAGAAGACGCCATCGAACAAGGACTGGCGGAGCCCCGTCGATCCGGATGCGAAGGTCGCCAAGATGAAAGACGGCCGCACGCATCTGGCCCACAAGGTCGAACATGCCGTGGACCTCGACACCGGCGCGGTCGTCGCGGTGACCGTGCAAGGCGCAGACACGGGGGATACGACGACCATTGGCGACACGACGGTCGCCGCCGCTGCCCAGATCGAGGATGCGCAAGCCGAGGTGGACGACCCCCAGGCGTTCACCGCGCTGGTCGCGGACAAGGGCTATCACAGTAATGAGGTCATGGTGGATCTGCAGGCCGTCGGCGTCCGGTCGTATGTCGCCGAGCCGGATCGAGGCCGCCGCGATTGGTCCAAGGCGCGGGAGGCCCAAGCGCCCGTCTATGCGAATCGTCGGCGCATTCGGGGCGCCCGCGGCAAGCGCTTGATGCGCCGACGTGGCGAGCGCATCGAGCGTTCGTTCGCGCACGCCTACGAGACCGGCGGGATGCGGCGCACGCATCTGCGCGGGCATCGCAATATCTTGAAGCGCCTCTTGATTCACCTCGCGGGCTTCAACCTCGGCGTGCTGTTCCGGCAGCTGATCGGCGTTGGCACGCCGCGCAGCCTGCAGGGGCGCTGTCTCGCCGCGCTGATGGTCCTTGTGTCCTCCTGGCGGCGCCTCGTACATGTCTGGACCGTTCGCGAGCCCGAGTACCCCGCGCGTTCCACGATCGGGGTCGGCGATCACGATCGATCACTCATCCCGAAAGCCGCATAGGAAGACCGCATTTCCACCACGGGCTGTTAAGCAGCTCGCAGCGTCGGGTGACTGGTAACGGCTGGTCGGACTGAATCATCGTTCGCCGCTCGCTCAACGGTCTCGACCGAGCGCTTTGGATAAAAAATCCTTCTCCATCGTCAGCTGGCCGATCATGGCGTGGAGTTTCTGGGTCTTGCGCTCCGCGTTCTCGGCTCCGGCGCTGCTGCCACCGTTACCGAAGAGCGTCTCGGCATTAGCCACCAGCTTCTTCTTCCAGTCCTGGATCTGATTGGGGTGAACGTCGAAGTGCTCGGCGAGCTCGGCCAGGGTTCGGTCCCCTCGCACGGCTGCCACCGCTACCTTCGCCTTGAAGCTCGCCGAATGATTGCGTCGTTTCCTCTTGGTCATCTTCTGCTCCTCTGCCTTGACGGAAATGTAGTGCAGAAGATTCCACTTAGCAGCGTCGATCAGCTGTCCAACCGATGGGGTCCACCTCTCTGTTCTGTCTGCTCGGCCTGCGGAGCTTCAACCAGGGCCAGCGTCTGAATAGCTGCCGGCAACTGAGGTGCGCCCAAGGTTATGTTGATAACGGCCGCTAATGCGTTGAGCGTCTGAAGGAAAGTTTTGAGGCAGGACTTATCTTTTTCGCCCACCTTTGGCATGAAGACGTTTACCTGGGTAACCAAACCACCCAAGTTAGCCTCGAGGGCGCGCCTCAAGCTGAAACCCCGCGCCGTCGTGTCATGCCGAGGCGGTCGCCAGAATGGCGGCCGCCTCCTCCTCCAGATCCGTCACGCACGCCTCCATGTGACGGGCGCGGGTCCGGAAGCTCAGGACACAGACCCGCGCCAGGAACCTCCCCTCCACGACGGCACCAGACAGCATCACGCGGTTCCGAAGGTTCACACGCTCCACCAGGAGCTGGGTAGCGGTGTTCTCCTTTACCAGGCTGGAGTCAGGCCAGCGAAGGTGGAACGCAAAGAGCGACACCTGCGGCGGGGCCACCATCACGATCCCGGGGACTGTGGCCACGCGCGCGGCCGCCTCCAGGGCGAGGGAACGCTTCTCTTCCAGGGCGGCCCGGAACCGCCCTACGCCGTACAGCTTTACGCAGAGCCAGACACGAAGGCCCGGGAACCCACGCGAGAGCTCCGGCCCGTACTGATGCGGGTCGTAAAAATCGTCGCCCTCTGGCGGATTTGGCAGGTAGCTCGCGGTCGCCTCGTGCGCCCGGCGCAGCGCAGCGCCGTCGCGCACGAGCAGGGCTCCGGTGCCGTATGGCAAGAACAGGCCCTTGTGCGGATCGAGCGTGAGGGAATCAGCCCGCGAAAGCCCGGGCATAAGATCCCGAAGCTCCGGACACATGTAGAAGAACGCCCCGTAGGCACCGTCCACGTGGTGCCAGAGCCCTTCACGGGCGCACAGGTCAGCGATCGCATTCAACGGATCGACCGCGCCCGTATTCGTGGTGCCGGCCGACGACATGACGCAGAACGGTCGGAGCCCGCCGCGGCGATCCGCAGCAATCGCGTCGGCCAGAGCCCCCACATCCATGCGGAACTGCTTATCGACCGGGACGGTCCGGATCCGGTCCGGCATGATGCCGGCCAGCCGGGCAGACTTGATCATCGAGTGATGCATCTGCGTCGAGCCGTACAGCACGCCCGGGCGGATCTCCGAGCCGAGATGCTGCTCGCGCGCACACAGCACAGCGTTGAAATGCGCCATCGAGCCGCCGGTCGTGAACAGCCCGCGCGTTTGGGCCGGAAACTCCATCCAGTCGCGCAGCCAGTCGAGCGTGTTGGATTCGAGCTGAACGAGCGCTGGTGCCGCCAGCCACACCCCGGTGTAGCGATTGACCACGTCGGCAATCAGATCCGCCAGCCCCACGGGATACAGCCCGCCGCCTGGAATGTAGGCGAGATAGCCTGGCCCAGGTGCCGTAAAAGACCGCGGCACCCACTCGGCGAGCAACTGGTCGAGTAGCGGCTCGTACGCGACACCCTGTTCGGGTGCCGGTTCGCGGAGGCGGCGGCAGAGATCCGCCGCGCCCACGTCGCCTCGGGCCGGCTGCGTCTCGAGACTCAGAATGTGGTCTACGAGCCGATCGATGGTGGCGTACCCCATGCGCCGCATCTCGTCGGCCGTGAATTCTAGGTTGGCGAGGTCCGTGGACATCGGTAGCAACTCTACAACGAGGAACGCTCGCATCGTGCACTCGGTCGCCTCCCGCTAGCTGTGAATGTCAAAGAGGTTGTTCATCTTAGGCAGGCTCTTGGAAACGCATCCACGGCGACCGCCGGCCGAGGCTCGCATGTGGACGTCGGTGGTTGTAGAAGCGCAGATACGGTCTCAGGGCGGCTGTGCGGCGTGCCGAGCTGCGATACGGCCGGCGGTAGGCCCATTCCCGCAGCAGCATTTGAATGAACCGCTCGGCCTTGGCGTCAATGCCCACGTAGGTGATAGCCTCGTGCATGACCGGCTCCTTTCGTCTGCGGCTCTGACACCGCAAGGGTTAACCCGCGATCGCGGTGGCGTTGGCCACCTTGTCGAGTGCTCACGCACTCCGACGGTACGATAACGAGCCGGTCACTCCATATGGTCTTGTACTTGGGGTGCACCCTTGAATTCACCGCAGAATTGTGGGCCAGCCGCCGCCGACTACGCCAGTCATTCCGCGATACCCGCTTAAGCCGAAACCGTGCCGACTTGCACGAACGCCACTCGGCACGGCGTTGCGTCTCGTGCGGCCCGCGCCCGCGGCGCGGATCAAGGCACGGGCGGGTCGCTGAGGTAGTCCCAGATGGTGTAGGCCATTGTCCGCATACCCACCGGCAGCGCGCCGTCGGCGGCGCGGAACGTCGGCGAATGGTGATCACCCGACGTCGTGCCGGGTGCCAGGGTGCCCAACATGTAGAAGAACCCCGGCACCTCGTTGGCGAAGCGCGAGAAGTCCTCGCCGGCCATCCAGGGATCGGCGACCGTGACCTGGTCTTCGCCGAGGGCGTCGACCAAGCTGGGAACCGAGTGCTCGGTCAAGGCCGGGTCGTTGATCGTCACCGGGACGATTCGGTCGTAGGCGAGCTCGAATGTACCACCGCCTGCCCGGGTGACGCCGTCCAGGATCTCCCGTATCCGCCGTTCCACGGTGTCCTGCACTGCGGGATCATACGTGCGGACCGTGCCCTCCAGCGCCACTTCGCCGGGGATGATGTTGAACCTCGTGCCGCCGTGGATCATCCCGACGGTGACCACGCTCGGGGCCAGCGGCGACAAGGTACGTGACCGGATGGTCTGGAGCGCCGTGATCGCCTGGGCCGCCATCACCACCGGGTCGATGCCTAGATGCGGGGCTGCGCCGTGCGATTGGCGCCCGCGGATCGTGACCCGGAAGTGGTCGACCGCAGCCAGCGCGCCGCCGGGCGTATAGGCCGCTCGGCCGACGGCGAGCTGCGCGCTCGCATGGAGCCCGAACACCGCGTCCGGCCGGAGGTCGGAGAAGACGCCCTCAGCCAGCATCAGGGCCGCGCCCCCTTCCTCGCCCGGTGGGGGACCTTCTTCAGCCGGTTGAAACAGGAACATCACCGTGCCCGGCAGGACGTGCTGGCGCGCTTTCAGAATCGCCGCCACGCCGAGCTGCACGGCGGTGTGCACATCGTGCCCGCACGCGTGCATGACCCCGACCTCCTGTCCCAGGTACGTGGTCCGGCGGGTGGACCGGAACGGCACGTCGGTCTCTTCGGTGACCGGCAGGGCATCCATATCGGCGCGAACCGCCACCACCGGTCCGGGCCGACCGCCTCGCAGGACCGCCACCACCCCGGTGTGGGCGACGCCGGTCCGGATGTCGTCGAAGCCGAGCGCGCGCAGATAGTCGGCGACCAGCGCGGCCGTGGCCACCTCGCGGTTGCCGAGTTCCGGGTGTGCGTGAATCTGATGCCGGATCTCGGTGATCTGCGGCACCAGCCGTTCCACCTCGTGGTCGATGTCGGGATGCTGCGCGCCGGCCGGCCCGGCGACTAGCCACATGACGGTGGTCGCGATGACGAGACGCATCGCTTCATTCTACGGCGACTCTTGTCCGGTCAGAGGGCTCCCGGCGCGCGCATGGGACGCAGGCCGCGCCAGATGACGGCCTCGTGCTGCGCACGTCGGTACTCTGATAGACACCGGGGACGTCACGCATCCCGCCAGTGGGCGCACGATCTGTAGATGTCCGTGTAGAGGACCGGCCGCCCGCCTCTTTGGGCAGATGTGTGCGGAACGAGGGGCCGGCCGACCTTGGCCGGGCGCTATTGGGGTCCGCGCCCGCTTGATCTGCGCGCGCAGATCATCTGGCAGAAGCAGCACTTCGCCCTGAGCCGGGGGGATTATCACTATGGGCATGAGCCCTGTTGGTACGCCGTGCGCACTCGTCCACAAGACGCACGAGCGCCTGTATCCCCAAAGAGGTTTTTGCGAGGTCCGTGACCTGATTCGGAAACCCTTTCATCGCCTAAAGTATCAGCCCACCTGGCCGCCTATGGATAGTCTCTTCGACGCGGCACCGGCTCGGCGATGGCGGCCACCACCTACCTCATCGGGGCGTAAGACTCGGCCTGGTCGCTCTGCGCCTGTCGCGAGATCATCCGATTTACTCGTTTTCGGGCGGCAGCGTCGCCTCCAGGGTTCTTACTCGTGGCGCCAGTACACGATGTAGGTCATTCAGGTGCCGCGCTAGCCATTCGTGCTGGCGCGCCCAGTCCGCCTCGTTCTCGGGATCTACGTCATTCAAGTAGCACGCGACCCGGCAGTCACGTCGCGCCGGTAACTCTTCCCATTCGAGGTGGTACCCCAGCTCCTCTTCGAGTGCCTCACGCTGCTCCTTCAGAGACGCGAGAAACCCCTTGGCCTCCTCTCCCTTGATATAGAGTTCGGCGCGGACCCGGTTCTTCGGACGAATCATCACTGCACTCAGATGGAAGCCGGAGCGACCAATCGGATACCCCATCCAGGACTGGGGCTGTGGTTTCCAGTTTCCTGAGACGGGACCGCCCGCTGCGCTGAGCACCGTGTGTAGGGCAGCCCAATATGCCCGTTGAGCCACTCGCGTTTCAGACAACTCGGTGTCGTCAATCGCCCGAGCGGCCTGTGCGACGGATTGTGACCAGTCGTTCGGCTTGGAGATCACATTGAATCGTGGCGCTGGCGGCGAATCCCCGATCCGCCACAGCTCGACCTCAAGGCCGAAGAAGCGGAATCTGGCATCCGTGATCCTGTTGAGCCAGTCCAGCGTCGACCGGTGCTCATCCGTGAACTGGGCTGCGACCCATACGATGGTGACGGCTTCAAGGCCAGAGGCGTAGGTCAACAACTGGCCGAGGTGACTATGATCCGTGCGTTCCAACTGATTCTCAACCAGGACCCAGCTATCGGTCGCGATGTCCTTGCAGAGGATATCCGCCCGAAACGGACCCACCGAACGCTCCTGGGCTTCCAACTCCAGGTCGATACCCAGCGTTTCGCCAAGCACGGAGAGATTCTCTGGACGGGCTAGCCAGGGGGTGAATCCTGCGGCCTCACTCCTCCAGATGTCTCGCAACTCGACCGGCTCAAGGCGACCGAGGGTTACCCGCGTCATAACCTGTTCTCCTATCGAAAAGACCGGCGGTGCCTATTTATTCCACGCCTCAGCAAGTCGAAGGAGCCGATTAGCATGTATCGCAAACGGCCCAGACCGTGTGAAAAGTCGTCGACAGGAGTGCTTAGCAGCCCGTGGTGAAAATCAGCAACGGCCTCGGCTAGATCGATCGCCAGAATCGATCATCATCTGTACACTCGTTCGCATGTCAATGGGCACACGACGCAAACGACGACGACAAGAAGCCCTCTGGGTCGCGACGACCGACTTGCCCCAGACGGTCGCCCACCCGTTCTATCGTCGAGTGAACGCCCTGCTGGACGCCCACGGTTTCGAGACGTTTGTCGAACGGCAGTGCCAGCGGTTCTACGCCGCCACCCGTGGCCGGCCAAGTCTCACGCCGGGCATCTACTTTCGCGCGTTGTTGGTGGGGTACTTTGAAGGCATTGACTCGGAGCGGGGCATCGCCTGGCGCGCGGCGGACTCGCTGGCGATTCGGCGCTTCTTGGGCATCGCCGTGGACGAGGATGTGCCGGACCACTCGACGATCTCCCGAACCCGGCGACTGATTGACGTCGAGACGCATCGCGCCGTGTTCACCTGGGTGCAGCAGCGCCTCGTCGCGTCGGGCGTGCTGAAGGGCGCGACGATCGGGATCGACGCCACCACGCTGGAGGCGAACGCGGCGATGCGGAGCATCGTGCGGCGGGACACCGGCGAGGACTACCAGGCCTATTTGACCGGCTTGGCGCAGGCGTCGGGCATTGCCACCCCGACGCGCGACGACCTCGCCCGCCTGGACCGGAAGCGGAAGAAGACGCCATCGAACAAGGACTGGCGGAGCCCCGTCGATCCGGATGCGAAGGTCGCCAAGATGAAAGACGGCCGCACGCATCTGGCCCACAAGGTCGAACATGCCGTGGACCTCGACACCGGCGCGGTCGTCGCGGTGACCGTGCAAGGCGCAGACACGGGGGATACGACGACCATTGGCGACACGACGGTCGCCGCCGCTGCCCAGATCGAGGATGCGCAAGCCGAGGTGGACGACCCCCAGGCGTTCACCGCGCTGGTCGCGGACAAGGGCTATCACAGTAATGAGGTCATGGTGGATCTGCAGGCCGTCGGCGTCCGGTCGTATGTCGCCGAGCCGGATCGAGGCCGCCGCGATTGGTCCAAGGCGCGGGAGGCCCAAGCGCCCGTCTATGCGAATCGTCGGCGCATTCGGGGCGCCCGCGGCAAGCGCTTGATGCGCCGACGTGGCGAGCGCATCGAGCGTTCGTTCGCGCACGCCTACGAGACCGGCGGGATGCGGCGCACGCATCTGCGCGGGCATCGCAATATCTTGAAGCGCCTCTTGATTCACCTCGCGGGCTTCAACCTCGGCGTGCTGTTCCGGCAGCTGATCGGCGTTGGCACGCCGCGCAGCCTGCAGGGGCGCTGTCTCGCCGCGCTGATGGTCCTTGTGTCCTCCTGGCGGCGCCTCGTACATGTCTGGACCGTTCGCGAGCCCGAGTACCCCGCGCGTTCCACGATCGGGGTCGGCGATCACGATCGATCACTCATCCCGAAAGCCGCATAGGAAGACCGCATTTCCACCACGGGCTGTTAGGGTCGATCAGCCAACGGCGAGTCACCACGGCGTTCGGTAAAATGCGGCATGGGACACATATTCGGTGCAGACCGTTCCCAGCTTCTGCTTCTCCCCGACGCTGTGGACGACTATGTGGGGCCGGACAACCCGGTCCGTTTCATTGATGCCTTCGTCGATAGCCTCGATCTCAAGGAGGCGGGGTTCCAGCGCGTTCGGCCCAACGACAAGGGCCGCCCGGGCTACGATCCTGCGGATCTGCTGAAGCTCTACATCTACGGGTATCTCAACCGTGTTCGGTCCAGCCGGCGCCTGGAGGCCGAGACGCACCGCAACCTAGCAGGTTGCTGAAGAACACGAGGATCGGGCTGTTTTCATGGCCATCATGCGTGTCACGCCCCCCCGACAACGGTGCGCACGGGGACACGCTGTCCCGACGAGGGGGCCAGCGACACCCGCGGCCGGCGATCAGGGACACCTCGCCTCCAGATTCCGCAACCGGACCAAGTTATAGGCGGTGGCGGCGAAGGTGAGCTGCCAATCCACCAGGGCGGTGGAGGAACTCTGCCCCGTCCCCTAACCGCTGGCCCGTCGGAATCATCCGCACTATGGAGCAGGACACTCGAACCCTGTGCCTCGACATTCGGCTCGCCAAATAGAGCGAGACCAAGACCGCACACAGCGTCCCGAGTGCCGAGAACCATGGTGCGAAGGAGTTTATAAAATCCCAAGTCTCACGATCGGGCATCTACTTCAAAGTCCGCTCGATGTGGGGCCGCTTGAACTCCATGCAAGCGCCCGGTGAAGGTGACGCTCGTGAATTGGCGGCCCTGGTCGGTGTTGAAGATCTCCGGCGGGCAATGGCGGGCCAGCGCGTCGTTGAGGGCGTCGACGCAAAAGCCCGCGTCGAGGGTGTTCGACAGCCGCCAGGCCAGCACATGCCGGCTCGCCAAGTCCATCTGCCACGCGGAACTGCGTGTTCGTGCTGTGACGGGAATCGCTCAGGTGGTCGTTGATGAGTGGCTTGGCCATCGCCGTCACTCAATTGTGGGGCGTCGCTCTACTAGCAGGTTGCTGAAGAACACGAGGATCGGGCTGTTTTCATGGCCATCATGCGTGTCACGCCCCCCCCGACAACGGTGCGCACGGGGACACGCTGTCCCGACGAGGGGGCCAGCGACACCCGCGGCCGGCGATCAGGGACACCTCGCCTCCAGATTCCGCAACCGGACCAAGTTATAGGCGGTGGCGGCGAAGGTGAGCTGCCAATCCACCAGGGCGATGCCGCGATGCCGGAGCTTGCGCAGGCCGCCGACGGTCTTCATCCAGCCGAAGACCTGTTCCACGAGTTTTCGTTTCCGCTGACTCACGTGATAGCCCGCATGCCGCGTGGTCCGACCGTCGATCGCACTCCCGCGGACCTTCTGCGCCACGTGGGGCGTGACGTCCTGGACGCGCACGTCGGCAACGAAGCGCGCCACATCGTAGCCCTTGTCCGCCCCGACCGTGCTGCCCGGGGAGGCGCTGGCCTCCAGCAACAGCACCGCCGCGTCGCGTTCGGCGGTCCCCGTCGCGTGGGTCGCGCAGACGTTGGCGACAAGCCCCTGTCGATTGTCCAGCAGCACGTGGCCGAGATACGCCAGCTTGGCTTCCTTGCCTTTGCCCTTCCGATGCAACATCGCCTCGGGATCGGTCGTCGACTGATGGGTGTCATTGCGCCGCCGCTCCCCGTGGAAGTTGACCGTGGGATTGCCCGGGTCCTCGGGCGGGTCGCTCTCCGCTGCGTCCACGCACCGAAAGCTTTTCAGGCTGGCCCATGCTTCCAACTGCGTCCCATCCACGGTGAAGTGTTCGTCCGAGAGCAGCCCGGCCGCCCGGGCGTGGGCCTGGACCGCATCAAAGAACGCGGCGGCGACATCGCCCGACAGCAGCCGGTCGCGATTCTTGGTAAACGTCGTGGGATGCCAGACCGGGTCATCCATATTCAGCCCGACGAACCACCGGAACAGCAGGTTGTAGTTGAGCTCTTCCATGAGCAGCCGCTCGCTCCGCACCGTGTAGAGCACTTGCAACAGCAAAGCGCGCAGCAATTGCTCCGGTGGGATCGACGGACGCCCTGTCGTGGCGTACAGGCTCGCGAATCGGCGCGACATTGTCTGCAGGGCTTCGTCCGTCAGCGCCCGAACGGCGCGGCGTTGTTGCGCGGTTCGAAAACTGACCCGCAACGCCCCCTACCCCACAGACCCGTTAACGACCGATAGCGTACGACGCCGGCCTACCAAGCTGAGTCATCTGATTGAGGATGTTACATGCGAGGATGGCCTCCGTCTCTTGCCCCGCCCGACTGCGCGCTCGAAGGCTCTCCCCGATGATCAACTTGTACCGGAAGAAGGCGTTCTCCATACGGGCCTGCTGATGGTAGCCCGAGTCCTTCTTCCACTGTCGCCGTCCAGCCTGCTGCACCTGTCGGATCGTGCGGTCGCGCGCGGGCGATCGTGGTCGCCGTCCAGACACGGTGGCTGTCCTGGTCGGTGGAATGACGACCGTCGCGCCACGCGCACCCGCAGCCTCGTAGATGCCACGCGTGTCGTAGGCCGCGTCCGCCGTGAGGCAGGAGACGTCGCCTTCGACCTTGTCGATCAGATCGAGGGCCGTCGTCGCGTCGTCAACATGCCCGCCGGTCAGGGCGTGAGCGACGATCACGCCCGATCCGTCGACGCCCAGATGAAGCTTCTTCCAGCCGCGTATCCCGCGTCCGCCATGTTTCACGGCCGCCCATTCACCTTCACCCACAGTCGAGAGCCCGGTACTGTCGACGATGAGATGTATGCCTGCGCCCGCGGGGAGGCGGCGAAGTGCAAGGTCGAGGTGCTGACCACGCCGTGAGAGAGTCGTGTGATCGGGCGCGGACAGGGCGAGGCACAGCATCCCGAAGATCGACCTCAGAAAGCCCTCCGTCTGACGAAGGGGCAGGTGAAAGATCAGGCGGAGCGTCAGCGCGGTTTCGATGGCAACCTCGGAGTACTGCAGCTGCCCTCCGCGCTTGCCGACGCCCACGGCCTCCCACGTGGCGATCGCTTCCGGCGTCAACCACAGGGTGACGTCGCCTCGCTGGACCAGGGCTCGGTCGTACGCCGGCCAGTTTCCGACGCGGTATTTCGTTTTGTACCTGGGATGCACTCTCGACTTCACGTCGAGATCATGCCCCTTCGGCCGTCACGATGGCCAGGGCCGCGACGAACACTTGTTTCCGCGCACCAACGCCCAGGGGCGCTGTCTCGCCGCGCTGATGGTCCTTGTGTCCTCCTGGCGGCGCCTCGTACATGTCTGGACCGTTCGCGAGCCCGAGTACCCCGCGCGTTCCACGATCGGGGTCGGCGATCACGATCGATCACTCATCCCGAAAGCCGCATAGGAAGACCGCATTTCCACCACGGGCTGTTATCCCTCGTATCCCAATACGCCTCTGTGGTTGTGTTTTTCAGAATGGCAAAAGGGAATGAGAAAGCCCATCGATGAGACCCGCCCGCGGCCTCATTGAAGCCTCGCCTTGTCAGAGTTCGCAGCCAGCTCCAGGTGCTGTTTCTGCGGGGAATTCCGTCGGGAAGCATCAGGACTCGGCCGACACGACCTGCAGTCGTAGCGCCGCGGTCGGTGAGTCGACATCGGCGAACCAGGCGACATCTTCGGCCACCAGGTCAAACACCAGCAGGTAGTCGCCCGACCTCTCGAGCGGCGGCAGCTCGACGTCGACGATGACCACGTCGCCGGGAGCCACGTCGTGCGGCAGCGCCACCCGATGCCACTCGCCGTCGAGGAGCGTAGACGTGTCGTCTGCAGCGTGGAGCCGAATGCCGAGTCGGGTCCATCCCGGTAGGCCGGAGGTGTCGGCCAGCCACAGCGTGTCACCGGTGTTCTCGATTTCCACATCCAGGTAAAGGGTCTCGCCGACATGGACAGGTACTGGCTCGGCCTGTGTCTTCAATTCGATGCGGGCGGCGAGCCGCCACGGATGGCATGTGTCGGGTCGGGTCTCACCCTTGTACATGAGGATAAAGGTGCCGTTGATCGTCGCGGTGCACAGCCCTTCCCAATAGGCGTGCAGGTGTTTCCCCCGCATGAACTCGAGGAGTTCAGAGGCCGGGACCTCGATCGACGCGTCGAGGGTCAACGGAACGACCGTGGTACGGTCGAGGCCGCATCGCCGGCCTAGGCGTTCGATGTCCTCCACCACGATGTCGTTTTCGAGCACCCCGAACTCACGCACTTCGGCCAGGCTCTTCTCGGCGGAGGCGTGGCGCCACCCGGGCTCACGCATACCGACGATGCCGCCGTCGCGAAGTACCCGCGCCACCTCTCGCAGGACTTCCGCCGCGTTGGGGATGTGATGAAAGGCGTCGTAGATGACCACCTTGTCGACCGAGTCGTCCTCGAGCGGCAGTCGGTGGCCGTCGTACGCGATGAACTCCGGCCCAACCGCCCAGTTGGTGCGCGGGTCCGACTCGAACAGCTCGCGGCCGATCTCGAGCGCGGTGGCCGACACATCCACCGCGAAGGTCTTGCATCCGAAGCGGTTGAGTAGGTGCGACAGCCAGCAGGAGCCTGCCCCAATCTCAAGCACCACCTCGCCGGGAGTGAGCCGCAGCCAGTGGAATAGCACCCCGAGGTCGAACAGGCGTCGGGCGAAGCGGAGGCGTTCGGTGAACGGCTTACCGAGCAAAAAGTCGCGGTCTTCGCTACGGGTGAAGTAGTCCTCAGCGGCGGCGTTGAACTCGTCGGTCCGTCGTGCCAGGTCTGCGGCGTCGTAGCGCGGGTTGGTCGCGGGCAGGCGCTTGTTGAGGCACAGGCGGCCGCCGATGTCCTCGAACAGCAGCTGGAACCTGACCGACCGCTTCGACAGCCAGTGACAGCTCCTCGCGATTGTCTTCGCGAGCCACGCGCGCTTGCCCCTTACGAGCATGTGACCCCTCGGCGTTGTCCTCAACACTGCTCGCGCAGGGTCGTCAGCGTCTGAAGGACCGCGAAGACGCACCGGCGAATACCTGGGTCGAGTCTGCGTATCGCGCGGTCAGCGCTATGCCATCAAGGCGGTTTTCCGATTCCGCGGACGCACTCTAATCCTGGTCGACGCCCGTCGTCGCCTGTCCCGTCGATACGGTCCTCGTGCCTCGTGCAAAACAATAGGCGCAGTTTGTTCGCTTGGCCGGCCTTGCGCAGTCGGCTTTTCGTCTTCGACGAAATTCCACGCTTGTGTAGCGCCCTAGGATTCTTGGACAGTGGTTTGACAGTATTCGCATCTACGCTGCCGCGTCCAGCCCGACGAGGTCACGTCGCACCTGGGCGGGGCTTCGATAGTGGTACTTTTCCAGCATCCACTGCTCGTTAGTACGTCCGCTTGAACTCGAGCAAGGCCAGGCGAAGCTTCGCACCCACAACACGTTCTCCTTCAGCGTGCGGATGAAACGCTCCGCGACGCCGTTGCCTTCGGGCTCCCGGACAAAACTCGGCGAGCTCTCGATGCCGAAGAACGCGACCTCTTGTTGAAAGTCGTCCGCGAGGTAGTTCGACCCGTGGTCGTGCCGAAGACGCAGCCCGCGGGCGACGCCTTCACCAATCTCCCCGAAGCGTTCGCGGACGCCCTGGCGAATCGGCTCTAGCGCTTCGAACCGCGTCCCACGCTTGGCCGCATGGAGACCGATGCACTCGGTCGTGCAGTGATCGACGGCCACGAAGACGAACGCCGCCCCCTCGCCCACGGTCAGCGTGGCGGTCATGTCCGTGCCCCACATCACGTCAGGCGCCTCGGTCGTGATCGTGCCGTCGTGTGCCTTCGGGCCGTGCGCCTGGCCCACCCGGTGCGGGGCCTGGAGGTCGTGCTCCCGCATCAGCCGTCGCACCCGCTCCTTCGCGGTGCGGATCCCCGCGACCCGCAGCTTCGCCCAGGCTTTCCGGTACCCTTCGCCGTGAAACGGCGAGGCTTCGAGCACCCGGCGGATGTGGCCGACCAGAACGTCATCCGGGGCGGCACCGATCGGCCCGCGGCGCCGACACCTCCCCGGCGACGTCGCCTGCCGCCGCGCGTAGACGCTGGAGCGGGCGCAGTGCCACACGCGGCAGACCCGCTGCACGCCATACGCCCGACGCATGGAGATCGAGTGGGCGCCCCTCATCGCCTCGACCTCCGTCGGGCCAAAGGGCCGCCCGCCTCCAACTGGTCCACCTTCGCGTAGAGCAGCTCGTTCTCCATCAGCAGCTCACCGATCTTGGCCTGCAGCCGACGATTGGCGTCGTCCCGGGCATCCGGCGCGCGGCTCTTCAGCCCGGCCTGGCCGGCGACCAGAAACTGATCACGCCACTGCGACGCCCGCGCCGCCGTGATCCCCACCGCCCGCGACACGGACTCAAGAGCTTCCCCGCGTAACAGACGCAGCACCACCTCGCGCTTCCGACCGACTGAAAATCGGCCCGCCCCGGCGGCGTCTCCGGTCGCCCTCCGGGCTCCCTCCGCCGCCGCCGAATCCTGATCTGGTTTCCCCATCTCGACACGCCTCCTGTGAGTACTCTCTCGCAATCAAGTGTCCAAGAAAACCCTGGGGCGCAGGACCTTGTTACACTCATGTATTCAGTTCCCTTACCTTCAGGTCTTGAGCGACGTCGATCCATGAAGGACAGACAGTTCGTAACGCCTCTGCTCGTTCGAGACTATCCTGTGAAGAAGTGGCGGCTGGCGCTTGATATCGGTGGCCTCTCCTCACTGGCGCTTGCGTATCCGCTCTTCGAAGTTCTGTTACAGAGCCCCGAGTTCTTTGTTGCCAGGAACAGCACGACATCACACGTCGTCTTCCTCGCCGTCATCATCTGCGTTATCGTCCCTGCGTTGCTGTTCGGCGTCGCGCGTATCGCGGCGAGGCTAAATACCAGCGTCGGTACGTACCTTCACGAGGCGATTCTTGCGCTCCTGGTCATCGCCATGATCATAACGTGGCTGAATCGCGTCGATGGCCTCGCCGCCTGGCTGGGTGTTTTGCTCGCCCTCGCGGCTGGACTCGCATTCGCGGTCGGATACCGTCGAGCGGAGGCCGTACGGCTGTTCGTGACCGCCCTCAGTCCTGCAGTCGTGGTTGTACCGGTGTTGTTCCTGGTGAACGACAACATCCGCGATGTGCTCACCCCGGTCTCCGAAGGCTTTGCCACGGCGGAGTTCAGCGAGACACCTCCCATAGTCTTCATCGTGTTCGACGAGTTTCCGCTGAACAGCCTGCTCGACGAGAACCACGCGATCGACGCTGACCGCTATCCGAACTTTTCGGCCCTCGCCGCGCAAAGTCACTGGTTTCGCAATGCGACGACCGTATCCTCGCAGACGATGTGGGCCGTTCCGGCAATCGTTTCCGGTATCTACCCGCTCGAACAAGGTGCCGTACCGACCCGCCGCTATTATCCGAACAATCTCTTCACGGTGTTGAGTGAGCGGTACGAGATGACGGTGTTCGGCCGCTTTCTCCAGCTGTGTCCCGCGGCGCTCTGTCAGCACGACCTGGCCGTGCCCGAAGAGACGGCCATGAGCCTGGTCGCCGACTCCGCAGTCATTCTGGGCCATATCGTCCTGCCCGAGCCGTTGACGCTGAACCTGCCAACGATTGTCGGTGACTGGTTGGGGTTTGCACGAGCACGTCGGCGCAAAGACGATGGTGACTTGAACCAGCGAGACGCGGAGTTTGAACGATTTCTCGCAACGATCGAGCACGACAGCACCGCGCACCTGTACTTCCTGCATAGCTTGATGCCACACATGCCGTTCGAGTTCGTGCCGTCGGGACGTCGCTATCCGGGGCCGAACTATCAGGGTCGGAAAATAGAAGGAAAGAGACTCTTCGAGGCCACTGACCGTGGATTCGTTCGCGCGTTGTATCAGCGGCATCTGCTACAGGTAGGTTTCATCGACCGCCTCATCGGACAGCTCATGGACCGCCTCCGGGAGCAAGAACTGTACGATGATACGCTGATAATCGTCACGGCCGACCACGGCGCCAGCTACCGTCAGGGGCTTCCCCGACGCGCGCTGACCGATGACAACGCGTCCGATATCGCGCTGGTACCGCTCTTCATCAAGCTTCCGGGGCAGCAGGCCGGTGTCGTCAGCGACAGGAACGCGCAGGTGATCGACATTCTGCCAACGATTGCCGACGCCCTCTCGATCGAGCTTCCGTTCGGGCTCGACGGCCAGTCTCTCATTGGGCGAGACGGGTCCCAGCCGAGGGGTAAGACCTTCGTGCAGCGAAATCTGAACCGCGTCAGGATCGAAACCCTGGGTGACGTCAGCTCGCGGAGTCGTGAAAGCCTGGAGCATAAGATTTCGACGTTCGGCACGCACTCCAACGCGCGACTCTACGGCGTTGGAGCGTCTGCAGGATTGCTGGGGACGGAGGTGTCAACCCTGAGGGTAGGTCAGCCGAACGGCGTGACACTCGCCTCGAGCAACTTTCGAACGCTCGCTGGGGTGTTTGTACGATCGGCACCGGAATTGCCGCTATACGTCACCGGAGTGCTCGACACTCCACAGGACGAGCCGGTCGAGCTCGCGATTGCACTGAACGGGGTCGTTGCCGCCACGGCCGAATCCTACCAAGAAAACAGGACCTGGGCGTTTGGCGCGATGCTGGCGGAAGACAGTTTTCTCGACGGCGCCAATGATGTAAGACTCTTTACCATTGAGCAAGGTGAGCCTGCCGTATTGGCACCGGTTTCCCCCTCCGATGACTGAGCGGAGACCTCACGTGCGCACAGGCATCTTGAACGCCGCACTCCGTGGAGCCGCGCTGGCCTTGCTGGTCGGATCGGTCGCATGCTGCGCGGCCGATTCTGAGGAACCTGTCGCCATTCCCTCGTTCGAAATCGATGCGACCCACGTGCCGTCGGGCAGTCCCATCGAGATTGCCTTGACCTTTTCCGTTCTCCCAAATGCCGTCTTCGACGAGGACCATCATGTCTTCCTGCACGTGCTGAACGACGATGCCGAGTTGATCTGGGCAGCAGACCATCCTCCTCCAACACCGACCACCGCGTGGAAACCGGGCGATACAATCGAATACACGCGCACGATCCTGGTGCCGTTGTATCCCTATTTCGGGGATGTCGACGTCAACATGGGGTTGTACTCGACCGAAGACGGAACGCGGCGACCGCTCAATGGCGAACACGTCGGCCAACGGGCCTATCGGGTTGGTAAATTTCGCCTGCAGCCACCGGCAGAGAACATCAAGCTCTCGTACAGCTCTGGATGGAACCTCCCCGAGGAGGATCCGACCGGCTTATGGTGGCGCTGGTCCGAAAAGGTCGGCGTGATCCTGTTCGATAATCCGCGGACCGACTCGCTCCTATACCTGAGCCTTAGAGGCTTCGAGGGGTTAACCGGCGAGCCACGAACGCTGACCGTCTCGGTTGGCGACGAAGTTGCCGACAGCTTCGAGATCGTGCCGAGCGATGTGTTCAAGAAGATTCCGCTCAGCGCGTCGCTCCTTGGCGATTCGAGTGAGATCGAGTTGCGACTCGAGGTCGACCGCGTTTTCATACCCGCAGAACAGCCTGGATCGACGAACGCGGACGCTCGGACGCTCGGCGTGCGAGTGCTGGAAGCGTTCGTCTATCCCCAGTGACCGCGAATCCGCGTCAGTCGGTCTTCCGGTATTGTCACATTGAGGTCGAGCGTAGCAGAGTTGCTGCATAATCAGCCCCGCACCTCGCTACCACGGCTATCGATTCCCACCAGAAATCATCGCTCACGTGACCGGCACGATCTCACGCTCTGCGAAATGGTTCCACCCAAACGTCTCTTTGATGGCCATCGACAGGTCGAACCCGTGCTGAACGACATCGGGGAGCGACAGATTGAAACTGGCGGGAAAAACTGCATGCCCCTCGAACTCCTCGTTCCATGAGCCGACGATGTAGACGGGAGCGGGCAAGAGGGTGGTCCCAACGATGCCCGGCCATGGGTCCTGTGCAAGCAGGTCGAGATGTGCCGCCCGCATGCTCTTCATGAAGTCCGCGTACTCTCCCCGTCCCATGGTGAGTGTCGGAAACCCAGGCTTCGCGAAACCCGGAGCCAAGTTAGGTATGAGGAGCACGGGATTGCCAGTGTATCGGCTCTGGATGTCCTGAACGGCACGGAAGTTGTGCTGCAGGATCGCGATCTGATGTTCGACGTATCGGGGCGTGATGGCGAACGTGCCGTTGAGCCCGGGCGCCGCGCTCAACGGTTTCAACGACGCGTGATAATACACGTAGGCCGCGTCGAAGCTGGCCATGCGACGGGCGCGATCGTCGGCAAACACACCGTCTGCGGACAGGATCTTCTCTTCGCCAACGAGGAACGGCAGGGTGCCATACCCGGCGCGGAACGCTTCGCGCGCGCCGTCCATGGCACCCTCGAACGCGGTGAACTGTCCTAACACGAGCGGCAGCAGACCCCACGTGTGCGATCCGAAGATGAAGACGACCGGTCGTCCATCCAGCGCGAATACCCGCCCACCGGAGCCATCGCGGGCCTCTGCCAGGAATCGGCCCATCTGCTCGAAGTCCTCTCGCAGGAGGGCAGGGACGGAGGCATCGAGAAAGTCGATGCGACCTCCTCGAAGCGGCAGCGCAATCGTGCTCTCGTAGAGCAATGCCAGATGTCGCGTAGGGAGATTCGGAGCGCTCAGAAAGCCCAGGCGGTAGTTGTCGAGCAGGTTCCCGTTAGCTCGCACCGGAATCCAGCTCAACGCGTCGACGGTGATGCCGAACTCGTTCTTCTGATCGTTGAACAACGTTTCGACCACCGGGTCGCGGGAGCTATAGTCGCCCCCTTTGAACCGCACGGTTTGCATCCCCAAGGGGCGGTTCAGATTGTTGTACCACCCGTAGTGCCAGGCAACGGTGATTGGACGTTGCTCGGCGGACACCAAGCCTGCGGCCTGCGCCTCGAGCGTGGTGCGAACCGCGTCGACCGCCATCGCATCCACGCGCCCGCGAGCGAAGACGTCAGCGCGAACGTCGAACCCCGCGACGGGGCTCAACCCGAAACCGCGCTGCATGTAGAGCGCGTTGCGAACGAGACGCTCGTCGGCCGAGTCGAGGCTCCCGCTCCCGTCGATGTCAGCGACGTACGTGGGCAGGACGACCGGTTGCGGCTCTTGGGCGCCAAGCGGCGCGCGCGCGCCAGACACACACAGGGCGCCAAGGGCATGCGCTCCGGTTCGAAGCAGGCGACGCCGGGAGGGTTTTGGGAATTGAGACGCCGACATGATCATTCACGGCGCCTCGATGCCGGACGATCCAAATGGAATCGCGGTCAGGATGTTGGCAGAAGCGATGAACTTTCGCAGCCCGTACGTCGTGTTCCGAAGCTGGTGTTCTGCACTCCGCCTTATCAGACCGGAGATCAGCCCGCGCATCATCATGTTGCGCTCCTCTGCTCAACCATCGCCGATCACGACTGCCACGGCGCCGCGCGACGGTGCGTTACTCGCGCATGAATAGATCAACCCGCCCCCCAGGCCGTCCACCGAGGCGTTGGACCCGGTCACGTCAACCTCCCAACGTGCCTGCGCCGCCACGGCGATGGTTGCAAGCACGATTGCGAGTCCGACCAAGCCGCACCGAGCGGTGGTTGGCCTGCTTCTGCTCTTTAGCCGGGATTTCCATTTTGCCTGCCCCGGATGGCACCTTTATACACCCGAGAGCCGCCGATCCCACGAAACTTTCTTCGTCGCACAATCGTCCAGCTCCGGAGGCCGTCACCTCAGCCCCCGCTGACGTGCAACCGACTGGAGCCCCCTACTTTCAGGGCATTCCTCAGACACCGCTCCACACTTGTGGCCTTTCTTCGCCAGGCGGGCTTCGTAGCACTCGCCGCGCGTCAGCCTCCCGGCACTGGCAGCGCCCAGATCCTCCGTAGCATGTCGCCGAACAGCCGCCGCGTCAGATGCCCTTCTGCCAACAGGAGCCAGTAGTACCGCGCATGCTTCACTAGCCGGCCCCCGGTTTTCACCAGTCGCTGCTGCAGACTCGTGAGCGACCAGCGCTTGATCCGCGGCGGCAGGACCAGTCTGCGCCACAAGTTGCCCAGGTTGTAGGCCAGGACGCTCAGGTGCAGGCGCACTTCGTTCGCCCGGAACCGATGGCACGACAGCCGCGTCCAGTGCGTTGCCTGCTTGCCTTCCTTGATCCATGGCTCCGCCGTGCCGCGCTTGTTGTAGAACCGGCGCCAAACTGGCCGGCGTGCCGAGCGCGTCCTTCAGCTCGGCTAAGGTGCGATCCGGTTGCTCCGCGATCAGCGCGGCCAGGGTGTGTAGGTGGGGCTCAAGCATCCGGCGCCGCCCGTGCCGCTGGACGCGCGGCGCGACTTCGCCCGTCTCCCGCCGACGCTGCTTCAACAGCCGCACCCACGACCCGCTCACGCGGTACTTCACCGCAACGTCCGCGGCCTTCATCCCGGCATCACTGTCGAGCAGGGCTCGTTCTCGGAGATCCATCGAATAGGCTTGCATCGGTCCTCCTGCATTGGTGCGTGCAGAAGTACCACGACGAGCCCAGGCAGTACAAGGGCTATCTGAAAAGCGCTTTAGCGAGCCCGCTTGGGAGCGTGGTCCATGGGATGTTTCGCGGCAACCTCATTGGTGACGCGCTTGCGTGATCCCGTGTAAGAGAATGTCCACCACCGCACCCTGCCCCCGGTTGCTCACGACACCCCGAGCATGGAGGAGCAGCCGATGGAAGGTCACCGCGTTCGACGCCAGCGTTCCAGCACGACCAAGACAAAGCAGCCGGAGCCGCTCGAGCGGATCCAGCCCAATGCCGCAGGGATCGACTGCGGGTCCCGGCACCACCACGTGGCCGTGCCTGTCGATCGAGATCCGGAACCGGTCCGCCGATTCAAGACGTTCACGCCGGACCTGTATCGCATGGTCGACTGGCGTGAGGCCTGCCGCATCGACACCGTGGCGATGGAGGCTACCGGCGTGTACTGGATCCCGATCTACGACATCCTCGAACAGCGAGGCTTCAAGGTGGTGCTCGTCAACGCTCGTCACGTGAAGAACGTCCCGGGACGCAAGACTGATGTCGTGGACTGCCAGTGGATCCAAGAACTCCATGAGGTCGGGCTTCTGCGCGGTAGTTTCCGTCCCTCAGCGGAAATCGTCTCGCTGCGCGCCTACCTCCGGCATCGGGAGACGCTGGTCCAGGAGGCCGCCAATCACATCCGACGGATGCAGAAGTCCCTGGCCCTGATGAACGTCCACCTCCACAACGTGATCACCGACATCACGGGCCTGACGGGGATGCAGATCGTCCGCGATATCGCCAGCGGTGTGACCGACCCCAACGCGTGAGCCTCCCATCGCCACTCCCGCTGCCGAGCCTCCGAGGAGGAGATCGCCGCGGCCCTCACGGGGAACGACCGCCGGGAGCAGGTCTTTGTGCTCCGACAGAACCTTGCGCTCTACGAGAGCTATCAGCGCCAGATCGGCACCTGCGATGGCGAGATCGAATCCCTGTTGCAAGACTTGGCCGCCAAGCACGCCCTTCCCGGGACAGCGCTGCCACCGGCGCGGCGCCGGCAGCGGCACAAGAACGCCCCGCGCTTCGAAATCCGCAGCCCGCTCCACCACCTCTCCGGAGTGGACCTCACACAAATCGACGCCATCGGGCCCTATACCGCCTTGCGACTCATCGCCGAGATCGGCACGGACATGACCCGCTGGCCCAGCGAAAAGCACTTCACATCCTGGCTAACGCTCGCGCCCAAGAACACGATCACCGGGGGCCGACTCATCAGCTCCAGAACCATGCCGTCCGCGAACCGTGCTGCCGCCATGCTGCGCATGTGCGCCATGTCGGCCGGCAAGACGTCCACCGCACTCGGTGCGTTCTACCGCCGTCTCGCATACCGCATCGGCAAGGCCAAGGCCATCACCGCCACGGCTCGCAAGCTCGCGATCCTCGTCTATCGCGTCTTACGAGGTGACATCGACTACGCCGATCCGGGAGTCGAGGCCTATGAGGCCCAGCATCGCTCCCGGACGCTCCGCAACCTCCGTCACCGCGCACAACGACTCGGCTTGGGCCTCATTGACCTCGAAACAGGCGAACTTATGGCCCCAGGAGTTTCTTAAGAGACTCGACCAGCACTGACCGGACCTCGGCCCATTAAACGCACCTTACGCGTTGCGGATCTGTTGGGCCGTCCACGCGGCCGTGGGGTACCCCGTCACGTTGACATGCAGGATCTGGCGTCGATCATGGGCCAGCACCACGAAGACAAAGAGCACCCGAAACGTGAGCGTCGGGACCACGAAGAAGTCGACCGAGACGAGTTGGCCGATGTGATTCGTCAGAAACGTACGCCAGGTCTGGGACGGCGGGGGCCGACGACGCACCATGTAGTGCCCGACCGTGGCTTCGGCGATCGCGATACCGAGTCTCAGCAGCTCGCCGTGGATGCGCGGGGCGCCCCAGGTCGGGTTGGCGTGGCACATCTGGCGGATGAGCACTTGAACGGCGCGCGGGATGCGTGGCCGACCGGGTCCGCGCGGCCGACTCTTCCAGCGCCAATAGCACCGAAACCCTTGTGGGTCTCGAATTCCGAATTCGGTCGCTAAATCGAGGCCTGGGACACCATTGCGTGGCGCCTGAGTTCTGACCTACGCTGTCTCGCGCATGAAGGATCTCCTGCTCCCCCTGCTTCACCTGGCCGTCACAGCCGCGAAGCTCTGCAGACCCGGCGGCGTGCGAGCCGTCATCGCTGAGAATCTCCTGCTCAAGCAGCAGCTGATCGTGCTGCGCCGTTCGCGCCAGCGTGCGCCGAACCTCAGAGTGGGCGATCGGCTCCTATGCGGATTCGGGGCGCTTTTTCTGAGTCCGGGACGGATTCGCAAGGTCGCCATCGGACTGCGCCCGTCCACGTTGCTGACCTTCCATCAGGCGCTGGTGCGCGGCAAGTACCGCCGATTGTTTTCCTCAAGCGCGCGACCGAAGAAGCCGGGCCCCAAGGGGCCGAGCGAGTCGCTCATCCGCGCCATCGTCGAGCTCAAATCGCGCAATCCTCGATTCGGGTGCCCGCGGATTGCGCGCATCATCTCGCAGACGTTCGGGGTCGACATCGACAAGAACGTCGTGCACCGCGTGCTGGCGAAACGCTCTCGTCCAGCCCCGGGCGGAACCGGGCCCTCGTGGTTGTCGTTCGTCGGACACACGACAGACAGTCTGTGGAGCGTGGACCTCTTGCGCTGTGCGTCCATCGTGCTCCAGAGCTACTGGGTGCGCGTGGTCATGGACCAGTTCACGCGGCGCCTCGTGGGATTCGGTGTGCATCGCGGACCGGTCGATGCACCCAGCCGCTGCCGGATGTGCAACGCCGCCATTCATGGGCGGGGCGCGCCGCGACATCTCAGTACGGATCATGATCCGTTGTTCGAGGCGCATCGGTGGACCGCGCACCTTCGGCTTCTGGAGATCGACGAAATCAAGACGGTGCCCCATGTGCCCCTGTCACACCCCTTGGTGGAACGGCTGATCGGGACGATGCGGCGAGAATGCCTGGATCATGTGTTGTTCTGGAATGCCGGTGATCTGGAGCGGAAGCTCGCCGACTTCCAGGCCTCCTACAACGCGGCACGGAGCCATGCGTCGTGGGAAGGCTACACGCCGTTAGCAGCCCGTGGTGGAAATGCGGTCTTCCTATGCGGCTTTCGGGATGAGTGATCGATCGTGATCGCCGACCCCGATCGTGGAACGCGCGGGGTACTCGGGCTCGCGAACGGTCCAGACATGTACGAGGCGCCGCCAGGAGGACACAAGGACCATCAGCGCGGCGAGACAGCGCCCCTGCAGGCTGCGCGGCGTGCCAACGCCGATCAGCTGCCGGAACAGCACGCCGAGGTTGAAGCCCGCGAGGTGAATCAAGAGGCGCTTCAAGATATTGCGATGCCCGCGCAGATGCGTGCGCCGCATCCCGCCGGTCTCGTAGGCGTGCGCGAACGAACGCTCGATGCGCTCGCCACGTCGGCGCATCAAGCGCTTGCCGCGGGCGCCCCGAATGCGCCGACGATTCGCATAGACGGGCGCTTGGGTCTCCCGCGCCTTGGACCAATCGCGGCGGCCTCGATCCGGCTCGGCGACATACGACCGGACGCCGACGGCCTGCAGATCCACCATGACCTCATTACTGTGATAGCCCTTGTCCGCGACCAGCGCGGTGAACGCCTGGGGGTCGTCCACCTCGGCTTGCGCATCCTCGATCTGGGCAGCGGCGGCGACCGTCGTGTCGCCAATGGTCGTCGTATCCCCCGTGTCTGCGCCTTGCACGGTCACCGCGACGACCGCGCCGGTGTCGAGGTCCACGGCATGTTCGACCTTGTGGGCCAGATGCGTGCGGCCGTCTTTCATCTTGGCGACCTTCGCATCCGGATCGACGGGGCTCCGCCAGTCCTTGTTCGATGGCGTCTTCTTCCGCTTCCGGTCCAGGCGGGCGAGGTCGTCGCGCGTCGGGGTGGCAATGCCCGACGCCTGCGCCAAGCCGGTCAAATAGGCCTGGTAGTCCTCGCCGGTGTCCCGCCGCACGATGCTCCGCATCGCCGCGTTCGCCTCCAGCGTGGTGGCGTCGATCCCGATCGTCGCGCCCTTCAGCACGCCCGACGCGACGAGGCGCTGCTGCACCCAGGTGAACACGGCGCGATGCGTCTCGACGTCAATCAGTCGCCGGGTTCGGGAGATCGTCGAGTGGTCCGGCACATCCTCGTCCACGGCGATGCCCAAGAAGCGCCGAATCGCCAGCGAGTCCGCCGCGCGCCAGGCGATGCCCCGCTCCGAGTCAATGCCTTCAAAGTACCCCACCAACAACGCGCGAAAGTAGATGCCCGGCGTGAGACTTGGCCGGCCACGGGTGGCGGCGTAGAACCGCTGGCACTGCCGTTCGACAAACGTCTCGAAACCGTGGGCGTCCAGCAGGGCGTTCACTCGACGATAGAACGGGTGGGCGACCGTCTGGGGCAAGTCGGTCGTCGCGACCCAGAGGGCTTCTTGTCGTCGTCGTTTGCGTCGTGTGCCCATTGACATGCGAACGAGTGTACAGCCCGGATTTCCGATTTGGCTGTGGTACCTTACGGCCAGGACAAGTCGGCGCGCCGTGATTTCCGGGGTTCCGACGCAAGGAACCCACCACGGAGGGTGACACCCGGTGGGTGAATTACAGCACGAGGCGTTTCAGTTCACGTTCAATGGCTTTTTGAAGGTCGCGTTCCAGGGATCACGCGTCACCTCTGACGCTGGCCTCATTCTGGTGCGCGAGTTGGATGAACGCCTGGGGCTGGAGACACTCATCTCCGAGCACCTGAGCGACTCCCGACAGGGGTTGAACACGCAGTTCAGCCTGGCGGATCTCCTGCGGCAGTCGGTCTACAGCCGGCTCGCGGGCTACGAAGACCTCAACGACGCTGTGCGCGTGTCGGCGGACCCGACGTTTCGTCTGATTGGGTCGCCGAAGCGCTGGGACCGGGGTGCGGCGCTGACATCGACGTTGCATTGGTTCGAGACCGAGCTGCTGACGCGAGAGGGGAATCTCGTCGGGCTGATGGCCGTGAACCGGGAGGTGCTCGCACAGGCCGAGATGGCGACGCGCGGCGACCGGATCGTGCTCGACATGGATTCGAGCGAGAGCCCGGTGCATGGGGCGCAGGAAGGGAGCGCGTATAACGGGCACTTTGAATCCGTCTGCTACCACCCGCTGTTTCTGTTCAGTGAGCACGGCGACTGCCTCGTCGCAGCGCTGAGGCCGGGCAACGTGCATAGCGCCGACGACTGGGACGACCTGCTCGTGCCGGAAATTGACCGCCAGCAGGCGGCAGGCAAGCGCGTGGCGTTCCGCGCAGACGCCGCGTTCGCGAAGCCCGAGATCTACGACGCGCTCGAGCAGCGCGGCGTGGACTATGCCATCCGAATGCCGGCGAACAAGAGCCTGGAGCTGAAGATCGAGAAGATTCTGTTTCGCCCGCCGGGACGGCCGAGCTGCAAGCCCTTGGTGCGCTACAAGAGTTTCCGCTATCAGGCGAAGAGCTGGACTACGCCCAGACGGATTGTCGCCAAGGTGGAGCACCACCGGGGTGAGCTGTTCCCTCGCGTCGGCTTCATCGTGACCAACATGACCCTCCCGAGTCGCTCGGTCGTCCGGTTCTACAACAAGCGCGGTACGGCGGAGCAATGGATCAAAGAAGGCAAGCAGGCGACGCACTGGACGCGGCTGTCGTGCCATCGGTTCCGGGCGAACGAAGTGCGCCTGCACCTGAGCGTCCTGGCCTACAACCTGGGCAACTTGTGGCGCAGACTGGTCCTGCCGCCGCGGATCAAGCGCTGGTCGCTCACCAGTCTCCAGCAGCGGCTGGTGAAAACCGGGGGCCGGCTGGTGAGGCATGCGCGGTACTACTGGCTCCTGCTGGCAGAAGGGCATCTGACCGGGCGGCTGTTCGGCGACATGCTGCGAAGGATTTGGGCGCTACCCGTGCCGGCAGGCTAACGCGCGACGAGTGCAATGAAGTCCCGCATGGAGAAGAAAGAGCACAAGTGTGGAGCGGTGTCTGAGAAATGCCCTGAAAGCAGGGGCTCCAGTCGGTCGCACGTCAGCGCGGGCTGAGGTGACGGCCTCTGGAGCTGGACGATGGTGCGACGAACAAAATTTCGTGCGCTCGGCGGCTCTCGGATGTATAACGAAGCCATCCGGGGCAGGCAAAACGGAAATCCCGGGTACAGATGATGATCGATTCTGGCGATCGATCTAGCCGAGGCCGTTGCTGATTTTCACCACGGGCTGTTAGGCTTCGCGGGCGAACGCACGGCGGCCCGTGCCGAATTCAACCATGTGCGTTGGATCTCCCACTGCCGGGGCATGGTCCAGCTTCCAGCGGCGGCCTGATGACGAATTCGAGACCGACAGGCGCGCAGCTTGCCGCTATGCCAGACGACCGCCGGCGTTGCGCCCTTCTGCGCTGCCCTCTCAGCCAACTGCTCGACTGTGGTACGGCTCGTGTCCGAGAGTGGTCGTTGTGGGTCTACGCTCGGCGGCACAGCCTCACCGTGGTGAACGAGATACAGGCGCATGACTCCTCTAGCCGGGCCGCCGGAATGGTACGGTGACGTTAGCACGGCCGTGACTCCACATCCTCACCTCGAGATTGAGTACTGCACGCGGTGCCAACTGCGAGCACATGTTTGATCGAGCGCTGGTCGAAGCACGGTCTCGTCCCGCGACCTAAGGTGGGATCGGAGGAAGTAGCTATCTGTAGCGGTACACCCTGGTTCCTAGGGCGACCTCTCTCGAGGTCGCCTTTGGTGTGTACAGAGTGACTTGGTAGCGCCCGAGTGTGCTAAGCGCGAGCGTGTCGTGAGAGCCGCTCAAACGCTTGCGGCGAATCTTGACGCAGCTAGGTATGGAGGCCCCGTAGCAACCAGGTTGAATCTTGCTCGAGCACGTGCGCCCAAAAGTAGAACTCTCGCGATCCACTCAGAAAGCGAGCTGCGCTTCTTTGGCGGAGCGCATCGTCGGCCTTGATATCGCTGACGGCACACCCAATGACCGACAACGCCAGCCGCGCATGCGGCAGAGGCTCTGGCTCGTGTTTGGCGGCTCCCAAATTCTTGATTGACATGGAGTCTGTTGAGCGTCACCGCTGGTGTCAAGGCATCCAGATCATCCACCCTGGACGCCCTCGTCATCGATCCGGCACATCAGCTTGTGCTGGCAGTCACGACACACCCAGAGAGCTTCTTCTGCGTCCGTGTCCGCCACGCGGAGCAGGCCGCCCTTCACGCGCCCCTCTCCACACAGGGCGCAGGTACGCAGTTCCGAATGTGGCGCGACGCGGGCGAATCGTCCATCCCGCGTGCGTATCAGAAAGTGCGATTCCTCGAGCGCCTGCAGTATGCCCCGAGCAGTCGGTGGATCGACGTTCAAGATCCGCGCGACTTCGCCGGGGGTAAGGGAGAGACTGGGCATACCCAGAAACTCGGACCGGAGCCGTTCCAACGCGTCCTCGATACGGGGAAGCGACATCGGGACCTCCTGTCAAGGGATGTATTGCCCACGCTACGCCGATCCGGTAGTTCCTGCAAGCGGATTTCGAGGAGGGTTCCTCTTGCGTCCGCGGGCCCATCAAGCCCAGACGGACGACCGACGACTTTCGCCCCGTGAAACCGACTCTTTCTGGAGTGCAAGCTCGCCCTTGGTTGCGTCGGCGCACCGCCTGCGAGAGAATGGGTCCTCTGGTCTCGAAACCGCTCGGGCAGATCCTCCCTGTTGCCCGAGACGGCTGTGAGGGGGGTCGCTTCATGCCACGCCTCGTCGCCGCGTCGCGCTTCGGGGGCCACCTTCCAGACGGCCGAGCTATCGCTCCGCCTCGTCGCCCTTCCACGTTCTTCCTGTCGTGTCCCGTTCCGGTGTCACTGAGGTGAGCCGATCGCCGCCAAAGGAGCAGCCAATCATGACGACCAAGTGCTTGACGGTTGTAATCGTTGCGACCATGTCGCTCGGTGCGTGCACGCAACGGACTCCGGAGGAGCAGCTCATCCACGACGCCGGCGAGACTCTCGGCGGTGCCGACAACATCTTCGAAACCGCGACACTACTGTTGGAAGGTAAGGGAACCCAATACCGTCTCGGCCAGAACATGACCGTCGACGGCGACCTGCCGTACTGGGAGGTGGACGAGTATCGACGAGAGATCGACTTGACGGACCAACGATGGCGCGTGACGCAAAAACGGACCTCGACATTCCTCACCGGAAACCCCGTGCTCAGGCAGGAGCAGATCTCGGGCGTCGATGGCGACGTGGCCTACGAGGTCTCGGGGGACGGGACCGTCAGTCGGTTAGCCGCTCAGGTTGCCGCTGACCGGATGGCGGAACACTTTCATCATCCGGCCACGCTGATCAGGCTGGCGATGACCGAAGGCTCGACGCTGGGCAACATGCGTCAGGCGGACGGGCAGGATGCCATCGACATCACGTCTGCCTCGGGTAAGACGTACACCATGTATGTCAGCCCAGAAACTAGGTATCCGACCCGCATCGAGTCGATGGGGTACGACGCCAACCTCGGCGACGTGACGCTTGCCACGGCATTCGACGACTACTGGGAGACCGGAGGCCTCGGAGGCTTCCAGGCTCGGCTTACGATGCCGCGGGAGATCACGACGACGCTTGACGACTTCACGACGTGGCATCTTCGCGTGACCACCAGCGTCGATCAGGAGCTTCCTGACGTCGGTGCACCCGAGGCCACACGGTCCGCCCAGGCGCCGGAGTTCCAGGCGAACGTGCAAGTCGAGGAGGTCACCGACGGAGTGTGGCACCTCACTGGGCAGTCGCATCACAGCGTGCTCGTGGAGTTCGACGACTTCCTCGCGCTGGTCGAGGCCCCACAAAACGAGGCGCGGACGCTGGCCGCCATCGCACAGGCCCGCGCGATCCAGCCGGACAAGCCGCTGCAGTACGTGGTCAACACCCATCACCATTTCGACCATTCGGGCGGCATCCGAGCCGCGGTGTCCGAAGGGCTCACGGTCATCACGCACGCGAGCAACGAGGCGTTCTATCGCGATCTGGTGCAGCGCCCCCACAGCCTCCGTCCGGACGCACTGACGCACAATCCAAAGATGCTCAGCCTAGAGCTGGTCGTGGGGTATGAAGTGTACGGATTGAGCAACGGTCGTCGCACCATGCGCGTCGGGCGAATCGCACGGGACGCGCACGCCAGTGCCATTCTCATGGCCCACTTGCCCCGCGAGCGGCTCCTGATCGTGGCGGATGCCTTCAGCCCGAATGCGCAGGGGGCACCGTTTGCGCCCAACTTGCTCGAGGCGGTCAACGATCTCGAGTGGGGTGTGGACCGCATCGTGCCGATCCGCGGGCCGGTCATTGAGTTTGCGGCGCTGGAGGAGGCCGCTCAGAAGGAACTAATGTCCCGCTGACGCGACCGCTCAGACGGCTCAGCGGGTCCACCAGTCCGCTGCGGCTTACATCGCGGTCGTAGTAGCTAAGATCCGGTGTCACACTCCGGACCTCAGGCGACCATAGGCAGTGAGTGGGTTGTTGCCGATCGGTTGTTCGAGCGAGCCCTCGTGCCGCGATGCCACCAGCGCGTGGGGGTGTAGGGGAGTCATCCTAAATGGACGCACATGACTTGTTTTGGACGCTGGCCGCTGAGCTTCAGGCGAAAGACCCCCGCATCGTCGAAGGAACCATCATGAGCGGCCGCTGCCTCAGGGTAGACCAGGAGTTCTTGGCGCTCGTCGACTACAAGGGCTCGGGTCTCGTCGTGAAGCTGCCCAAAGCACGCGTCGCCGAGATGATCGAGCGGGGTAAGGGCCAGCCTTTTGCGCCTGCGGGGAAGGTCTTCAGGGAGTGGCTCTCGGTCCCTGAGCCCGACAAGCGACGATGGCGGGCACTCCTCGCGGAGGGAGTAAGCTTCGTGGCGAGGCGCGTTTGACGCTGCCCGACGCGCCACTGTTGTCAGCAAGCTCTCCCGCGATGGACACCGATACGCAGATCACGCATGGTCCTTCAAGTCGGCCCCCCTGCTCGGCCATTGCGACGTGACTACCTCGTCGAATCCGAAAAGTTTCAAGCGTGACAAGAGCGCAAGCTAGGGAGACGGGCAGATGTCGATTCAAGCGGTGTCACGGACGGATTTTGAGAAGTTCGAGCCTGCTCGCTCACCCACAGCCGAGACGTTATTCGAGGAAGTCGAATGGTTCGGCGACGATAAGGGAATCGTTATAGGTGTAATTACGCTCGACAGGTCGGACAAAGACTGGGCGGTTGTCGTATTGGGTCGTGATGAACGAGGAAGGTTCCGCGCTATTGACAACGAAGTTAGCATCGAAAACCTAGATGATGCGCGCGATCTCCTTATGGCAAAGATGAATCAGGCTCTCGCCAAAGGGGAAACTGTTTTCCCTCAGGGCGATTGAAACCGAGACACTACCGACTCGTCAGACGATCCACCAGACGAGCGGCCGACGACCTGACGACCAGCTGCGCACTCGCTGAAGGACCCCGCCCCGACAGCGAACAAAGGCCAGCGCGCAGAGTGACGATTCCTGGAGGATCGATCTGTTTGGTGCCAGCCCGGTGATCGCATTTGCGGGGGCAACAACACTCGGGCTTGGCGACTACATGATGGAGCACCAGAGTCTTAGCGTCTGAGGCGCCTGGCGAACCGGGTGCGGTTCAAGAGACGCACATCGAACGCGGTCGCCTACTTGACCAATCTGCTGCGGGTGGGCGCGGTCGCGTTCTAGCGTGTGCAGCGTCAACGATGCGTACCGGTGGGCGTCGACGGCGCGGTTCGGAGGACGAGCGCTCCGGCGGGACGTATCATGTCTCCATGACCAGCTTCCGGATGTTGGTGACGGTGCTCGCGGTGATGCACGCGCTCTTCGCCGGCTTCACGGCCCTGGTGGGCGCATTCGCGAACGGTGGAGACGTCTGGCAACGGCTGGTGGTGGTCCTGCTGCATCCGCTTGGCGCCGCGGGCGTGCTGGTGCTCGTGTTGCGGCCTCGCCTCGCCACGACGACGATCCTCGCCCTCGTGGCACTTCTGACAGCGAACGTGGTCGCCGACCTGGGTCTTGCGCAGCTGATGACCGCGGGCCGCGTGCGGAGCGATTGGGAGCTGGCGCTGGCCTTCTCTGTGGTTCCGGTCATCGGAGTGGTCTACGCGCTGGCGCTGCTGCGCACGGCCAGAGGAACGGCCGGGTAAGGCGCCGTCCGGAACTGGAGACGCGCTGGAGCCGTGGGCGCCAGCCGTGCTCAATGGTCCAGGTCGCTGGACCGCTCCTGCGCCGCGTCAGCGGGGCGGCGAATCGCCGGTTTCGCGCTGTCGGTTCATGTAGGTCGCAGAGTGCCTCCGGGTGAGCCGCTGTACCTCGACCTTCAGGCAACGCGCCCGTTGCCACCAAGCCAGGCCGTCGCGCGATATCGAGGGGGTGTTCGGGGTGGCGGTAGCGAACGAGCGAGGCCAGATCCTCGACCGCAAGCGGCACGGCCTGGCTTCGTTTCAGCGCTGTCTGAAGACCCGGCCACCGTTAGCGTAACGGCCACCGTTAGCGTAACAATGACGGACGGGAGTTCGGAGAAGCAGACCGCCCGTGAGCTGGTCGCGAGCGCGTCACGCATCGTGGGCTTCACCGGCGCCGGCATCTCGACGGAGTCGAGGGTGCCAGATTTTCGGAGTCCGGAGGGCGTATGGGCGCACAACCGGACTGTCTACTTCCAGGAATTCCTATCGAGCGAGGCTGATCGGATCGAATACTGGCGGCAGAAGATGGAGGGTTGGCCCGCCATGCGCGACGCGCGTCCGAACGCCGGACACCACGCGTTCGTCGCGTTGCACGCGCGGGGCAAGCTGCAGGCGATGATCACGCAGAATATCGAACGCCTGCACCAACGGTCAGGTTTGCCGGCCGACCTCGTCCTGGAGCTGCACGGCACCACGACCGAGGCGGCCTGTCTGACATGCGGCGACCGCATATCGTCCGACGAGGCGTGCCGACGGGTGGCGGGCGGCGAATTCGCCCCGCGTTGCAAAGCGTGCGGCGGGTTACTCAAGCCGGCGACCGTGTCTTTCGGCCAGGCAATGCCGCACGACGTCATGGTGCGGGCGTATGCGGCTGCCGAGTCCTGCGACCTGCTGCTTGCAATCGGCTCCTCGCTGGTGGTCGAGCCGGCGGCGTCGATTCCCCGAATCGTCAAGCGCGCCGGCGCGCGGCTGATCATCGTCAACCGCGAGCCGACCCCGCTGGACGTCATCGCAGACGTGGTCATGCACGGCGAAATCGGCGCCATCCTGCCCGCACTCGTATAGGCCCTTCCATGCCAGAACTCCCAGACGCCCCTATATGTCAGGTCCTTCCGGGTTTAGCGTGGGTAGAGGTCGAGCCCTCCGCAGTGAAAATAGATCGCCGTCGTGAAGTGTGACGGGTTGCGGAAGCCGCCGGCCTTTCGCTTGATGCTCATGATCTTGCTGTTGAGACCTTCAGCCACGCCATTCGTGATCGGATGCTGGACAAAGCGGAGCACCCCTGCGAGATGCCGCTTCAACGTCTTCGCCACCTGCTTCACGGGCGCGAGCCGCGAGCGGATCGCCCAGCCATACCAGCGCGTGAAGAACCGCTTCACGGCCGCATGCTGACGGTAGGTCCACAAGGCCCGCAACGCTTCTTTGATCGCCCACGCGCGCCCGACTTTCAACTTCAGCGCTTGGAGCGTCGCGAACGCGGCCGCATGCCGCTCCGGCCGCCGCTCGTCGCTGAACAGCCACAGGTACTTGGTGCCGGTCAGCGGCGAACCCTCGCCGGCCCGCAGAAAAGCGCGATGCTCCTGTTTGCGGACCGTATCGACGGCCTTCGTCATCTCCCGCATGATATGGAACCGATCGAAGACGATCTTCTCGTCGCCGGCGGGCAGGCCGTCCCGCGTGGCGCCGATGTACGCCTCCCACATGTCCATCGCGACGGCGTGCAGTGCCCGCCGCTGGGCGTCCGTCAACTGGGCATCGTACGCCGCCAGACTCTCCGTCTTGCGATCTTCGGCCACAAACTCGACGGTCGCCCGCTGGAGGTCGCACACGATCGTGTGATAGCGATGGCCCTTGCGGAACGCCTTCTCGTCGACGCCGATGTAGCGGATCGGCCGCGCCTCTTTCCGCGCGTGGCCCCGCGCGACGGCGCGGCTCATCACGCCCCAGGCCTCGTCCCAGCTGACGCCCGCGATCTCACACGCACCTTTGACCGTACTGCACTGCAGGATCAGATCGATGATCAACCGTTCCAACAACCCCGTGAAGCGGCTCCGTGGCTCGGCCCACGGCACCCGCACTTGCTTCACGCCATGGGTCGGACACTGCACCCGCGGAATCTCGGCATGCAGGTGCGTCTGACACTGACACGTGTCGAGATGGCGCCACGTGCGCTCTGCCGCATGATCGAAGGCGGGCACCGTCTCGCCGCAGTTGGGACAGGGCCAGCGCGTCGGCTCGTGCTCTAGCCACACGTCGACCCGCTCGTCCTCGGGTTTCAGCTCGACGCGCGCCACGTGCCAGGGGATAGGGATCCCCAAGATCGTCTCGAACAGCTTGGTATCCTGCATTCGCTCCTCCGCCGGAGCGGTCTATCAGCAGGACACCTCGAGTGCAATCCGCCGCCGAGCAAGCCCCCACCCACCAGGGGGCCCCCGCAGGCGGCCTGACGAGTCACCCGGGATCCTTGCGACCCACGGAGATCCCGGAAGGACCATATGTCAAGACAGTCGTTCAGGCGGCCAAGTCTGCGGCATGGCGCGCTCGGTAGTCTGCCATCACGCGCTGAAAGATCTCGCGGGCGAGAAAGCCGCGACGCTCTGCGGCGCGTGCCCGATCCCGGCCTCGTCCGGGAGGACCACCGGCCGGCACCGCCTCAAGCGAGGCGGCCACCGACAGGCCAACGCCGCCCTCTATCGAGCCGTCATCGTCCGCAGGCGATTCCACCAACCAACCCGCGACGATGTCGCCCAACGCACCGTCGATGGCCGGACCACACGCGAGATCATCCGATGCCTGAAACGCTTCCTTGCGCGAGAGATCTCCCAACGCGTCATGACAGACTTCCGCACACGCCAAGCCGTCACCCAGGCCGCTTAAAACGCGTGTCTTGACATATAGGGGCGTCAATCCGGAATACGACGAAGCCCGCGCGGCCCTTGAGACGCTCCATCGCGAGCTGGAGGACCGGAACCAATCGGCGGCCCGCAGCTTGGCGGAAGGCTTCGACGAGACCTTGACGCTGCATCGACTCGGGCTCTACGGCGTTCTGGGCCGCTCGCTGAAGACGACGAACTGTCTGGAGTCCGTCAATGCGCTCGTCGAGGAACGCTGCGCGAAGGTCGATCACTGGCAAAACTCGCGTCAACGTCACCGCTGGCTGGCGACCGCGCTCTTGGACATCGAACCGCGCCTGCGCAAGGTGATGGGGTACCGGCACCTGCCCACGCTCCGTGCCGCGTTGAAGCGAGAACTGAAGATCGACACGACGACGTCGAAGAAGAAAGCCGCGGAGTCAATCAGGAGCCGTAGAGAGTTTCAACTAAGCCCGGAAAAACAACGCGTACAGCAACGGCACGAGCCCAAGCGTGAGCCCCGTCGCGAAGAGCAGCCCGAAGATGATGCTAATCGCCATTGGCTCGTACATCGGACCACCCCCGAACCACAGCGGGAGCAGACCGGCGACGGTCGTCGCAGTGGCCTCGCGCCCTTCAGCACGCCCGACGCGACGAGGCGCTGCTGCACCCAGGTGAACACGGCGCGATGCGTCTCGACGTCAATCAGTCGCCGGGTTCGGGAGATCGTCGAGTGGTCCGGCACATCCTCGTCCACGGCGATGCCCAAGAAGCGCCGAATCGCCAGCGAGTCCGCCGCGCGCCAGGCGATGCCCCGCTCCGAGTCAATGCCTTCAAAGTACCCCACCAACAACGCGCGAAAGTAGATGCCCGGCGTGAGACTTGGCCGGCCACGGGTGGCGGCGTAGAACCGCTGGCACTGCCGTTCGACAAACGTCTCGAAACCGTGGGCGTCCAGCAGGGCGTTCACTCGACGATAGAACGGGTGGGCGACCGTCTGGGGCAAGTCGGTCGTCGCGACCCAGAGGGCTTCTTGTCGTCGTCGTTTGCGTCGTGTGCCCATTGACATGCGAACGAGTGTACAGATGATGATCGATTCTGGCGATCGATCTAGCCGAGGCCGTTGCTGATTTTCACCACGGGCTGATAAGCTCTCTTCACCAACACTTGATGACGGAAGCACCTCAGTCAGCCGCTTCCCGCACGCACTGGGGAACACGAGCGGGCTGCCGGTGCTTGATCAGAACGTATACCGCATGGACAAGCTGACGCCCACGAACGAGAGAGCGCCGTCAGTCCGGATACGGAATGTCACCGGCTCGCTGCCGTCGAGACGCAGTTGCGACGCGTGGCTCCGGAGGCGCTCCCATTCGATGTCGTCGGCGGTGAAGCGGCCGAAGCGGACCCAGCGGATCTTGACGCCAAGCGACACCGCTTCCGACAGGGCGTAGTCCGCGCCGCCAAGTACCTGGTACCCGGTCAGTCGGTCGTGCAGCTCCGCCTGTTTGCTCGTCGTGGTGGCCGCGAGGTTCCGGCGGATCTCTGCCTCGTTCAGAAGGCCCGCGGCCGTGCCGATCGCGCCGGGGTCTGGGTTCCGCGCCCACAGGTCGCCGTAGTCCAGCTCAGTCAGCCCAATGCCGGCCCCGATCCCGACGTACGGCGTCAGACGGCTCCGAGCGTGGAAGTCGACGTACACGTTGGCGAAGACGTTCTGCGACGAGAGGCTGCCGACCCGATCCTCGGCCCGCTGGATCTCGCCGTCCAGCTTCGCGAAGGTGTCGCCGGTCGCGCTCGCGATCGGCGAGGTCTGGTCGTACTCCGACTCCCGATGGAACCACTCTGCCTCGACGCGCAGTCGCCCGCCGAACCGGTAGCCGGCCGACAGCCCCGCCAGAATGCCGGCGGCGCGGTCGTAGGTGGTCTTCCACCCCGCGCCCGACCCGCGGTTTGGCTCGGTGCAACCGGCGATCTCCGCAAACCGGGGGTTGATGAACTCGTCGCAGCGGCTGGCCCGGTCGTTGCTGTTGCCGAGCAGCTCCACCCCCGGCGCCAAGTTGAGCCCGATCTCCTGGCTTAGATAGAAGCCTGACGTCGGCTGCGCCGAGGCCGTGCCGGTAATCAGTCCGGCGCCGGCCAGCGCCAGCAGGCAAGCGCCGAAGAGCGCCCTCCTAGTGCGCATCATTGTCATGTCCGTGTCGGGATCGTGCCCTGTATTCCCGCCGACTCTACCGAATCGCAGAAGCGATCGCCAGCCCACGCGAGACGGGTTTCCTCCATCGTCTTGCACCGCTCGCCCGTCGCTAACGAGCCGAGCGGCACGGAGGAGGCGAGTCGCATCGTGTTCCGGCTTGCTACGCGGATGTGGTTGGAAGCCTTGGATCGGGTGATGTCTGAGGCAGGGGCTCCCCCATCGTTAGATTGAAATACTAGGGAAGTCTGCCATCATGTTTCGATATATACAGTTACACTCACATTTAACAGCGCGACGGAAATGGCATCCCGGTGGGTCGTCTGGAAGCACACCCCTCCTCAGCAGCCACCAGACGCCCCTGGCAACTCCCGAAGAGTATGGTTAAGGCGAACGACGATGACTGCATACGGCTCGAACACCAGCCCCTTGGCGCGATGATGGCGGTATCGGTTCAGGCGCGACCGGCGCGGTCGTATCGGCGCGCTGGCGATCCCGGTCGAACAGCCTGGCAGCCGTCACCAACCGGTTTCAACTCTCGTGGATGGGACAACGTTCGCCCGGTTCAGTCCCTTCGACGAAATACTCAACATACGTGGGGCGGCTGGCCCGAATCGCGTCCAGTTCGCGTTCCCCCGTCTGCCGACACCGATCCCGAACCAATGCACCAGAGAGCGCGCACACCTCGACGGCGACGACATCCGCCGGTGGTGCAAGCCAGCCGGCCGGACGATCCGCGAGCGCCGCCTTCATGAACTGCGCCCACAGGGGTGCGGCGAGCTCCGACGCATACCCATCAGTGATGATCGCGCGCGGCTGGTCGAATCCTATCCACACGCCCGCGGCGAGTTCCGGTGTGAACCCCACGAACCAGGCGTCCTTGTAGTCGTCGGTCGCCCCTTGCTGCCGCACGCTGCGACTTCGAGAGGCACCCGTGAACGCCGTGACGCATCGTAACTACGCCAATCGGGAGAGCGACGGTGTTCCTGGCGGTATTCGACACCCGGATTGACGTGATCAGTCCGGGTGCACTCCCAACCACATGACGGTCGACCAAGTCCGCACCAGCGCCAATCCGCAAGCAAAAAGCCACTCCATTGGGCATTTCATGGCGGCGATGGGTTTCATGGAAAGGCACGGCAGAGGCGGGGCTGCTGGTGTTCAACAGAACGGAACCAGAGCGGACGCACTGATGAACGCAACAGGTTCGTGCGTGTGACGTGTCGTCTCGATGACAATCTCACCTGACGGTAGCACAACGTCGGGAACGCGTTGCCGCGGCGCCACGCTTCCAGGTCGCCCAGCGCGCCCCAATCCGGCTGGATTGCCGGGCTGCTCTCATCGTTGCCACCTTCTGCGTCACCGCTCTCCGAGGCATCGTCGTCAATCGCTGCCAGCCGCTGCTCGATGTACTCGGTCATCGCGACCATGCAGCTAGCCATCTGCCGTTGCGCCTGTATGATGCCGAACGATGCGCCGCGACCGTCGTTCCTCTGGCCGTACGCGTCCCGACACAGTCGCGTCACTTCGCGGTAGAACTCTGACTCGTCGGCCGAGACGTTCTGGCATGGCCAGACCCGAGCGCGGCGCTCTGGCTGTTCCTCGTGCACGTCCCGCTTTCGGGTTCGGCTCAAGACGTGTCCGAAGACCGCGAGTCCTTCAAGGTCACGCTGCAGCTCGATCCGCTCGCGGCGAGATGGCGCCGTTTGGGACACGAGACGAGCCAGAACGTCGGCATACAGAGGGTTGCCGAGGAATCGGCGCGCCAGTGGACCGCGCTCGACCAGCCGCAGCCTCTCGACGACTTGTTCAGTGTCCACGTCCGCGCGTCGCAGCTCGGCCTGAGCGGCCAGCACGTGTGCGTTCGCAGCGAGCTACTCCCCGAACACCTCGGGCCTGGCGAATTCCTGCGGATCCAGAAGACTGAGCAGGTTGAACAGGTCCTCGGACCGCGTCTGGACCGGTGTCGCGGTCAAGAGCAGCATGGCGTCCGAAGACTCACCCATCAGCCTTGCCACGCGATGGGAGTGCGTTGTGTCGTTCCGCAAGCGGCCCGCCTCATCAAAGATCACGAGATCGGTGCTTCCGTCATCAAGTGTTGGTGAAGAGAGCTTAAGCCCTAACAGCCCGTGGTGAAAATCAGCAACGGCCTCGGCTAGATCGATCGCCAGAATCGATCATCATCTGTACACGAGATATAGGCAAATGTTGTGTATAAGGCGTCAGGCGGCTTTCTGTCTCACGCTGTCGACGAAGGGCACCCCGTCGATGACCTCGGCGATTAGCTGAGACCCGTTCAGCGCTCTCCATTGTTTCTGCGCGGCCATCGCCAGCTTGAACACCATCGTCAAGCAGGCCAGTCGGCTGCCCGCACCCTTGGTCTTCCTCGTGCGGAGCCGGACGGTCGCGAACGTGGACTCGACCGGGTTCGTGGTACGGATGTGCATCCAGTGTTCGGCCGGAAAGGCGTAGAAGGTCAGGAGAACATCCCGGTCCTTCACCAGGCAGGTCGTCGCGGCTGGGAACTTTGCGGCAAACGTCGCCACAAAGAGGGCGAAGGCTTGGTCGGCCGCCGCCTGCGTCTCGGCCATCCAGATGTCGTGAAGCATGGCTTTCGCCTTGGGTTGCACACCCTTGGGGAGCTTGTTGAGCACGTTCGCCGTCTTGTGGACCCAACACCGCTGCTCACGGGTTTTCGGAAACACTTTCCGCACGGCGCCCCAGAAGCCGAGGCCCCCGTCGCCGATGGCGAGCTCGGGATCGATCGTGAGTCCGCGGGCACGGACATCGAGCAGCAACTCGCGCCATGACTGTTCGCTCTCCCGGTAGCCATCGGTGATCGCGATGAGCTCCTTCGTCCCGTCTCGGGTGGCGCCCATCAGCACCAGAATGCATTGCCGTTTGTTGTCCGTGTCCTCGAGCCGGACGTTGAAGTACACGCCGTCGGCCCAGACGTAGGCGTAGCGCGTGTACGCCAACGACCGCTTCGACCAGTCCTGGTACTCGTGCGCCCACACTGCCTTCAGCCGCGTGATGGTCGTCGCCGATAACCCGCGCGCCTCGGGCCCCAACAACGCCTGGAGCGCCTCGCCGAAGCCGCCGGTGCTGATGCCCTTGAGATAAAGCCAGGGATACAGGGCCTCCAAGCTGGGGGTCTTCCGCAGATAGGGCGGCAGGACCGCCGACCGGAACGTCTCGCGCTCGTCGGCGGGCCGGCGGTCCCGGACCCGCGGTTGCTGCACCTGGACGTCCCCGACTGGGGTCTGTATCGTCCGCTCGGGCAAGCGGCCGTTGCGGACCACACCCCGTTGCCCGGCGGCGTCCACGGTGGTCGCCCGAGCATCCAGATACTCGTCAACCTCCGCCTCGATCGCCGTGGCCAGCATTCGCTGCGCCCCGGTGCGCAGCACATCGGTCAACACGTCGCGGGCCGATGCCTGTGGGAACTCGACCAACTTTTCGCTAGGCTTCGTCATGGTGGCGTACCTCCTTGCCCCTTGGGGTGAACTGGGTGCCTCAGCAACACCCAGGGTACGCCGCCTGTTCACAGCCTCATACCCAACTTTCGGTTATACCTCTCTGTACACTCGTTCGCATGTCAATGGGCACACGACGCAAACGACGACGACAAGAAGCCCTCTGGGTCGCGACGACCGACTTGCCCCAGACGGTCGCCCACCCGTTCTATCGTCGAGTGAACGCCCTGCTGGACGCCCACGGTTTCGAGACGTTTGTCGAACGGCAGTGCCAGCGGTTCTACGCCGCCACCCGTGGCCGGCCAAGTCTCACGCCGGGCATCTACTTTCGCGCGTTGTTGGTGGGGTACTTTGAAGGCATTGACTCGGAGCGGGGCATCGCCTGGCGCGCGGCGGACTCGCTGGCGATTCGGCGCTTCTTGGGCATCGCCGTGGACGAGGATGTGCCGGACCACTCGACGATCTCCCGAACCCGGCGACTGATTGACGTCGAGACGCATCGCGCCGTGTTCACCTGGGTGCAGCAGCGCCTCGTCGCGTCGGGCGTGCTGAAGGGCGCGACGATCGGGATCGACGCCACCACGCTGGAGGCGAACGCGGCGATGCGGAGCATCGTGCGGCGGGACACCGGCGAGGACTACCAGGCCTATTTGACCGGCTTGGCGCAGGCGTCGGGCATTGCCACCCCGACGCGCGACGACCTCGCCCGCCTGGACCGGAAGCGGAAGAAGACGCCATCGAACAAGGACTGGCGGAGCCCCGTCGATCCGGATGCGAAGGTCGCCAAGATGAAAGACGGCCGCACGCATCTGGCCCACAAGGTCGAACATGCCGTGGACCTCGACACCGGCGCGGTCGTCGCGGTGACCGTGCAAGGCGCAGACACGGGGGATACGACGGTCGCCGCCGCTGCCCAGATCGAGGATGCGCAAGCCGAGGTGGACGACCCCCAGGCGTTCACCGCGCTGGTCGCGGACAAGGGCTATCACAGTAATGAGGTCATGGTGGATCTGCAGGCCGTCGGCGTCCGGTCGTATGTCGCCGAGCCGGATCGAGGCCGCCGCGATTGGTCCAAGGCGCGGGAGGCCCAAGCGCCCGTCTATGCGAATCGTCGGCGCATTCGGGGCGCCCGCGGCAAGCGCTTGATGCGCCGACGTGGCGAGCGCATCGAGCGTTCGTTCGCGCACGCCTACGAGACCGGCGGGATGCGGCGCACGCATCTGCGCGGGCATCGCAATATCTTGAAGCGCCTCTTGATTCACCTCGCGGGCTTCAACCTCGGCGTGCTGTTCCGGCAGCTGATCGGCGTTGGCACGCCGCGCAGCCTGCAGGGGCGCTGTCTCGCCGCGCTGATGGTCCTTGTGTCCTCCTGGCGGCGCCTCGTACATGTCTGGACCGTTCGCGAGCCCGAGTACCCCGCGCGTTCCACGATCGGGGTCGGCGATCACGATCGATCACTCATCCCGAAAGCCGCATAGGAAGACCGCATTTCCACCACGGGCTGCTAATCATCCAGATACTTCCAGCCGATTTTGACGCTGGCACCTCTCTGGCACTGAATATCTAGTCTAAGCGGTTTGGTTAGAACGAGATGAGGGCGGGGTAGCAACAGTTGATGGCGGAAGCACCCGCCAGTGTTCCGCCGTCTCCTCGTCGTCGGTCTGACGAGCGGTGAAACGCGACACCACCGGATCGAGGGCGGCGTTCATGATCTGGTGATCCAGTGCGCTCTGTCGGCGCTTAGGCTTGAAGTAGACGGCACTGAATCACTCCACCTCCTCGTCGAGATAGACACCTGAAGCATCCAGCTCACTCTTGATCGCGTACATGCGGGCGGGGTCGACTTCCTCGCCCATCTCGGCACCTTCGTAGTAGGTTTTGAAGGCCTCGCGAATCTCCTCCCGGTCGTTCACGAAGTCGAGCACGAATGTGTCTTCCTTCAGCGGATGCCTGCGGTTCAGCCGCGACAGCGTCTGCACAGCCTGGATGCCCGCGAGCCGCTTGTCCACGAATAGCGTGTGCAGGAGCGGTTGATCGAACCCGGTCTGGTACTTCTCCGCGACAAGCAGGACCTGGTACTCCTGCGTCGCGAATTTCTCGGGGAGCTCTTTCTCGGAGATGCCGGCGTTCATGCCCGGTTCCGTGTAGGTAACGCCTGTTAGTGTGTCGTCCACCACGGTACCCGAAAAGGCCACCAGCGACTTGATGGCGTAGCCCTTCTCCTGGATGTAGCGATCGAAGCTCTGCTTGTACCGGATCGCTTCCAGGCGCGACCCTGTTACCACCATCGCCTTGGCCCGGCCGCCAATCTTGTGCCGCGTGACCGTCTGGAAGTGCTCGACCATCACCGTAGTCTTCTGCGCGACATTGTGCGGATGCAGCCTCATGAAGCGCGCCAGCGCCAGCGCGGCCTTCTTGCGCTCTACGTGGGGATCGTCCTCGCAGGCCTTGAGCAGCTTGAAGTACGTCCCGTACGTGGTGTAGTGCTTCAGCACATCGAGGATGAACTCCTCCTCAATCGCCTGCCGCATGGTGTAGCGGTGCGCCGGCTGCCCATCGCGGCCAAATACGGCGAACGTCTTGTACTTGGGCGTGGCAGTGAAGGCGAAGAAGCTCAGATTCGCCTGCTTGCCGCGCTTGGCCATGCTGCGGAAGACCTCTGCCAGGTCTTCCCGGCCTTCCTCGGTTGCGCGCTTCTTGGCTTCCTGCCGAAGCGCCTCGCCGCCCAAGACTTCCTTGAGATCGGTGGCCGTCTCGCCGCCCTGAGAGCTGTGGGCCTCGTCGACGACGACGGCGCAACGCCGGTTTGCGAGCGTGCCCGAGCCCGTCGTCCCGCGTTCCTCGGCCATCTTGAGCAACTGGCGCGAGACGAACGGGAATTTCTGCAGGGTAGTGATGATGACCGGCACCCTATTCTCGAGCGCCTCGGCAAGCTGTCGCGAACTGTCGTCAATCCGCTGCACGACCCCGCGCTTGTGTTCGAACTGGTAGACGGTGTCTTGGAGTTGCTGATCGAGCACGACGCGATCGGTGACCACGATCACACTGTCAAAGACGCGCTCGTTGGCAGCATCGTGCAGGGACGCGAGCCGATGCGTCAGCCAACCGATGGTGTTGCTCTTGCCGCTCCCCGCGGAATGCTCGACGAGGTAGTTGTGCCCCACGCCCTCGTGGCCTGCGGCGTCCACCAGCATGCGAACTGCCTCAAGCTGGTGGTAGCGAGGGAAGATCATGGATTCCGCCATGACCTTGCGACCCTGGTCATCGCGCTTCTCGTCGATCTGCAGGTGGATGAAGCGGGCCAGAAGGTCAAGCAGGCTGTCACGCCGCAGCACCTCTTCCCACAGGTATGCGGTGCGGTAGGTCCGGCCCTCCCGATCAGGCGGATTCCCAGCCGCTCCGGCGCAACCCATATTGAAGGGCAGAAAATACGTTGCTGTGCCCGCCAGGCGGGTAGTCATAAACACCGAATCGGTGTCCACGGCAAAATGCACCAACGTGCGGCGCTTGAACTCGAAGATCGGATCGCGCGGGTCGCGGTCTTGTCTGTACTGCCTGCATGCATCCTCAATTCGCTGGCCAGTGAGCGGGTTCTTCAGCTCCACCGTGGCCACGGGGATGCCGTTCAGGCTCAGCGTGACATCGAGGGATTGTTCCCCCCATCGACACGCTCACCGCGTCCGCCAAACACACCCTCCGGGCGCTCGCCCGCCGCTGGATGGCTCTCACCGAGGAAATTGCGATACACGACCAGCATCTCGCGCGCCTCACGACCGAGACATCACCGACCCTCCGTGAGGGCTTCGGTGTGGGCGCCCACACCGCGGCCGAACTGTTGATCGTCTTCGGCGATAATCCCGACCGGATTCGTTCGGAAGCCGCCTTCGCGAAGCTCTGCGGCGCGTGTCCGATCCCGGCCTCGTCCGGGATGACCACCGGCCGGCACCGCCTCAATCGAGGCGGCCACCGACACGCGAACGCCGCCCTCCATCGCACGGTCGTCGTCCGCATGCGGTACCATCAGCCGACCGTTGATTACGTCGCCCGCCGCACGGCGGCCGGCCGAACCAAACGGGAGATCATCCGGTGCTTGAAACGTTTTCTCGCTCGCGAGATCTACCAGCGAGTCATGACCGATTTCCGCGCTCGCCAAGAGATCGTCCAGGCCGCCTGAACGAGTGTCTTGACATATAGGGGCGTCAATGCCTGCGAAACATTGCACTTGTACCGGGACCGCCGTTGACCGGCGCGATGCCGTGCGGATAATTGAGAGGCAATGAGCGATACGGACCCAGATCTCGACCGCCTGCAGGACCTGCTGGACGCCATCCCGGCTGAGCGGGAGCGCATGGGCGTTGCGGAACTGGACGGCTATGTCGCGGCCCTGATCGTCTGCCCGGCCTTGATCCTGCCGTCCGAATGGCTTTCGGGGGTCTGGGGCACGGATCATGTCTTCGAGGATGCCGCCGGGAGCGAGGCGACGGTCGCGGCGGTGATGGGACATTACAACCGGATCGCGCGGGAGCTGGCGGAAAGCCCGGAGGAGTACGCGCCGGTCCTGGGAATGGACGCTAACAGCGGCGAGGCCTTGTGGGAGCCGTGGATCGACGGCTTCGAACGGGCGATGCGGCTTCGTCCGGACGTGTGGGAGGAGATTGTGGCGAGCGACGACGAAGAGGCGTCGGCGTCGATAACCATGATCGTTGCGCTGAACGATATCTACGACGGCCGCTCGGCATTGACGGAGGAGGCGGAGGACGAGCTCGACCGGCTGGCGCCGGGAATGATCCCGGAGGTTGTGCGCAATCTGAACGCGTGGACGAAGTCCCGGCAGGCCGGGAAGCGTGACAGGGGCCCGGCGGGGTTTCCGGCCGGGTTCGGTTTCCAGGATCGGCCGGCCTTCGGGCGCAAGATGGGTCGCAACGAGCTCTGCCCTTGCGGCTCGGGCCGCAAGTACAAGCGCTGCTGCGGTGTGCACTGACTGCGGCAGGGCCGGGGCTGGACGGCCGACGGCGTCCTGACGGGCGTCGCGAGCAGGATCGATTCGTGGTCGCCGGTCGCCCTAACCGGGCGATACGGCGAACATGGTGCTTCCGCCATCAACTGTTGCTACCCCGCCCTTATCTCATTCTAACCAAACCGCTTAGACTAGCTATTCAGTGCCAGAGAGTCGACGCGTCGCCGTTTTATGGCGAGGGGTACCGGAAAGCCTGGGCGAAGCTGCGGGTCGAGGGGGTGCGCACCTCGCAGGAGCGGGTGCGCCGGTTGATGCGCGAGCACGCCCTCCAGGCCCCGCAGCGCGCGGGCCACGCGCACGGGCCGAAGGCGCACGACGGAACCATCACCACCGAGGCTCCTGACGTGATGTGGGGCACGGACATGACGGCCACCGTGACCGGCACCGAGGGGGCCGCCTTCGTCTTCGTGGCCGTCGATCACTGTGCGACCGAATGCATCGGTCTCCACGCCGCCAAGCGCGGCAACCGCTTCGAGGCCCTGGAGCCGATTCGCCAGGGCATCCGGGCACGCTTCGGGGGCATCAGCGAAGGCGTGGCCCAGGGGCTGCGGCTGCGTCACGACCACGGGTCGAACTACCTGGCCGACGATTTTCAACAGGAGGTCGCCTTCTTCGGCATCGAAAGCTCGCCGAGCTTCGTGCGGGAGCCCGAAGGCAACGGCGTCGCGGAGCGCTTCATCCGCACGCTGAAAGAGAATCTGTTATGGGTGCGGAGCTTCGAGACCATTGAGGAACTCCGCCTCGCCTTGCTTGCGTTCAAGCGGACGTACAACGAACAGTGGATGCTGGAGAAATACGACTATCGAAGCCCCGCCCGGGTGCGACGCGACCTCGGCGGGCTGGACGTGGCCGCGTAGATGCGAATACCGTCAAACCACTGTCCAAGAACCCTGGGGCGGTACAACGCCCGAAAGTTGCCCTGATTCTGACGGAAGACGAACGCGTACGATTGGGCTCGTTGGCCCATCGGTCGCGGACAGCCGCGCAGCTGGCCCGTCGAGCACGCATCGTATTGGCGTGCGCGGAGGGGCACACCAACACGGTCGTGGTCAAGCGCGTACGAGTATCGCCGGCGACGGTCGGCAAGTGGTGGGCGCGATTCCTGCGCGATCGTCTCGATGGGTTGTTGGATGAACCACGGCCGGGGGCGCCCCGGACGGTGACCGATGCGCAAGTGGAGCGGGCTGTGATCGCGACGCTGGAAACGCCGCCGCCCGGTGCCACGCACTGGAGCACGCGAGCGCTGGCCAACACGACTGGTCTGAGTCGCATGACCATCAGCCGGATCTGGCAGGCGTTTGGGTTGCGCCCGCATCGGAGCGAGACCTTCAAGCTGTCGCCCGACCCGTTGTTGATCGAGAAAGTCCGGGACATCGTCGGGGTGTATGTCAATCCGCCCGATCATGCCGTCGTGCTGTGTGTCGACGAGAAATCGCAGATCCAGGCGCTGGACCGGTCGGCACCCCTGCCCTCAGGGTCTTATCGGGTCGGAGGGAGGGTTGCACGCACGGGACCCGCCGCTGGTGGAGCCATTTGTTCGTCTGATCAATCCAGATCCGCGAACACCGGCGCGTGATCGGACGCAGTGTGACCTTCCTTCTTCTTGCGGTACTCGCGATCGATCTCCATGCGGCGCACCCGCGACACCACGGCGGGCGTACCCAGCAGCAGATCGATGCGCAGCCCTAGATCGCGATGAAAGGAACCGCCCCGGTAATCCCACCAGGAGAACTTCTGCTCCTCCGGGTGCACGTGGCGAAACAAGTCCGTGAGCTTCAGATCGAGGAGGGACCGGATGGGTCGCGTCGATTCGCTCCGACTACGATCATTCGGCCGGGTGCTGAGAAACAGACGATTGACGACGAAGCACGCATCCACCGGCTTGAGGACCGCGCATTTCTCGACCAGTGTGAGAATGTCTTGAGCCGCTCAGACATCAGACGGTGACGGCTGGACCACGGTCAGGACGATGTTGCTGGTGGCAATCGCCGATTTAGCCAGGTCGTTGACGCGTGGCCGAGCTGGGCGCCGGCCCGAACCGCGCGGATACGTCATGTTCGAGGATATCAGGGACCCGAGGCTGATCACTAGAGGCCCTCGGTTCGATTGCGACCGAGACGTCAATGAGAAGGCAGGTTCTCCTAGCGAGATGCGTTGCCACAATGTTGCCAAGACCGGGGTCGATCAAGATCGCTTCTGGGATCGTCGTGCTCTCGAACGCGGCCGTGAGCGTCGGAGACATTGCCCGCCACGTGCTGCGTCCTGCGATTCCCTTGGAAGCACCGGCCGAACCTGCCTCTGCGTCCCGAAAGCGAACGCGAATTCTTCGTTGCCGAGAACACGCGGATCACGGTCACTTTCGAGCTGAACGCGATAGGAGACGCCGCTCTGATGCTGGGGCGGGCACCAACCGGAGATGTGCCGGCCGCGCGTGTGCAGAGGTAATCCGCGGTGCATCGCGGTTGTCAGTCATCTGGAATGAACCGCCCCGGGTTTCCCGGAGCGCCAGTTAGTTGAGTGCTGCCGCCTCGCCGGCCTGCTGCTCAGACGCGACTTGGTACTCGGCCGGCGGCACGTGCGAGTTGCGTGCTCGTGCTGGCCATGCGAGGATCGGAACATGCCCTCGAGCCCCCTTGTGGAATTGCTGAAGCTGCCGGCCGGTGACCGGGCTGAGCTGGCCATGGCGCTGTGGGAAAGCCTGACCGACGCCGAACGTGAAGGGACGCTTCAACTAAGCGAGGCGCAGCGCGCCGAGCTCGACCGTCGGTGGAGGGAACACATCGAAAACCCGGAGTCTGCGGTTTCCTGGGCTGACATTCGCTCCAAATTGCTGGGCTGACGCGTGCCGCTGCGAATCGTATTCAGGCCACAAGCCGAAGGCGAGACGCTTGCGGTATGCGCATGGTACGAATCGCGACTCGGCGACATCGCCCGACAGCAGCCGGTCGCGATTCTTGGTAAACGTCGTGGGATGCCAGACCGGGTCATCCATATTCAGCCCGACGAACCACCGGAACAGCAGGTTGTAGTTGAGCTCTTCCATGAGCAGCCGCTCGCTCCGCACCGTGTAGAGCACTTGCAACAGCAAAGCGCGCAGCAATTGCTCCGGTGGGATCGACGGACGCCCTGTCGTGGCGTACAGGCTCGCGAATCGGCGCGACATTGTCTGCAGGGCTTCGTCCGTCAGCGCCCGAACGGCGCGGAGCGGATGGTCGGCCGGCACGCGCTGTTCCGGCGACAGGTAGCTGAACATGTGGGTGGTCTGCTCATCGTGTCCGCGCATGATCGGGCTCCCTTCAGTGTTGGGAGCATCGTAGTACGACGGGATCCATCTGTCGATCCCATTTCGCGGAGTTTTTCAGCAGCCTGCTAGGGTGGCCCCGGCAGCCTGGCACTTAGCCTGGATCGTCGAGAGTAGGGCCGCGCGAATCGCGTGAATCAGCTGGTCGGGAGGATGCCTCCGCGTGGTCGCCCGCGGCATGGGTCCCATGGTACTCGGGTCGACGGCTGGCGGCGTTGGGGCCCGTACGCCACCCCGCGACCCCATCGGTTATCGTCGCGAGGCGATGGGGTGGCGAAAGTGGTCGAACGGGCGCCAGTTTTAGGCGGGAGCGGCCGCGGAATCACTCGGTAGATATAACCGCTTGGTATAACCGATCCGACGAACGGCCTTCTAAGCCGAGGGTCGCAGGTTCGAATCCTGCCGGGCGCGCCATTTCCCGCCAGATCTTGCGCGTTGCGCCATGTCGTGACCACTCCTGGGGTCACCGCTCACCATCACGACCGGTCACATCGCGCCGACGATTAGCGTGCTGAAGTACGGGGCGGGCACGTTCTGCTTTACTTCCAGTGGAATCGACAGCATGGTGTCGCTGTCATGGCGAGGGACCCGGCATCGTCGCCAAGTGTGGAAGAGGCCCTGAGGGCCGCCGCAGCCCGATTCGCGCTGCTGGCAGATGTCCTGGAACTCCAAGCCCTCGGCATCGAACGCGCCGACCAGCCCGTGGGCCCGGGAAGGCTCTCGAGCGCTGGCGGAAACGTGCCAACAGGCCGTCGGGGACCTGGAGCGACTCCTGAGCGCACTCCCCGTGGAGCTGCTCAACTGGTCAGACGCGGCCACGCGGAAGAGGGGCCGGCACCCATGAGTCTGATGCGAACCTATCGTCGGGCGCTCCGCTTGTCGCAGTCGGCGTTCGCGGCGCAGTTGAACGTGCCGCGTGAGACCTATCGCCCCTGGGACGCGGGCCGCCGCGAGCCACCGGCACACCTCCTCACCAGAGCCAGGACCCTGGCAGGCTATCCGGATGAGACGGTGCTTCTGCCGTTGCCGGTCCTGGCGTCGATGATCGGCGTGCACGTTCGCACGCTGCACGCAGCCGCGCGGTCAGGCCGACTCGTGGTGGCCTACGATACGCGGACAACCTTCCGCCGCTTGCGACCGAGGGCAACCCTGAAGCACGCGCTGGACTTTCGTCGGCACTACTACGGCACGCAGCGCCGCCCGCCCTCCACGCCAGAGCCACTGACCTGGGCCTCCGTTCCCGAGGACTATGACGTGCAACTCAAAGCGCTGCGCAGACACCTTGACATCAGCCAGGCTGGATTGGCGCGCATGGTCGGCGCCGCCGGGAAGGCCGTCGTCTATCAATGGGAAGCGCGGAAACGCACGCCGTCGCCCGTGTTCTGGCAACGCCTCACCACGCTCTTCACGACAGCGGCCAGCCCGTGACAACAGGACCCGCGGCAGCCAAGCTCAGAGGTATAACCGAAAGTTGGGTATGAGGCTGTGAACAGGCGGCGTACCCTGGGTGTTGCTGAGGCACCCAGTTCACCCCAAGGGGCAAGGAGGTACGCCACCATGACGAAGCCTAGCGAAAAGTTGGTCGAGTTCCCACAGGCATCGGCATTGAGACCGCTGGGCAGCTGCTCGTCACCGCCGGCGACAACCCCGGGCGCATCCGGTCCGAAGCCGCCTGGGCGATGCTCTGCGGGGTGGCGCGCTGCCCGCCTCCTCCGGCAAGACTGATCGCCACCGCGTAAGGTGCGTTTAATCGGCCGATCGCTCATGCGGCCTCAGCGCCTGATTCGTAGTGCACGTGACCAACGGCGCTTTGGGCCGACTGTCGGCCGAGGCGAACGAAGGCGTACCGCGGGGTGGCACGTGGCGAGCACGGCCGCCAGGTCTGCGGCTGTTGCATCTGGACTCCTCCTCAGCTGTGGCCGATAGGGCCGTTTCACCACTGGCACGATGATGCCGCACCAGCGGGAGGAGTCCATTCCATCGTTGTTGCATGAATCGTGGTGCTTCCGCCATCAACTGTTGCTACCCCGCCCTTATCTCGTTCTAACCAAACCGCTTAGACTAGATATTCAGTGCCAGAGAGGTGCCAGCGTCAAAATCGGCTGGAAGTATCTGGATGATTAGGACTTAAGCTCTCTTCACCAACACTTGATGACGGAAGCACCGACCATCGACCGGGCGCCTCCAGTCACCCAGCTATCTCGCAACCGGGCAACCATCGCACTGACCAACCCCATAACCCATGGCTGAGTCCGAAACACAGCGGCTGTATCTCGACCTGATGAAGAAGTCCCTTTCCTACTCGTTATGGGACGATCCCGGCTTACCACTCTTGGCCTACGCCCACGAGATGTCGGCCCCCACGCGCTGGTGCATGCGGTTGGCCACGGCGGCGCTCAAGGCTTTAAGGATGCAACTCCTTCACGGCGTTGGTCGGGACTTGGGCGAAGATGGCCGCAAGTGGTCCGCGCAAGCACATACGATGATCGGACTGAAGCGTCTAGACCAACTGCAGGAGTGCATCTCGGAGGTCATCGAGCAGCAGATTCCCGGCGACCTGATCGAGACAGGGGTGTGGCGCGGTGGCACCTCGATCTTCATGCGCGCGGTGCTCAAGGCCCACGGCATCGGAGACAGGCGGGTCTTTGTCGCCGATTCTTTTGCTGGACTTCCGCCGCCCGACTCGGCCTATCCGCAAGATCAAGGCGACTTGCACCATCAGGTTTCTTTCCTGGCTGTGTCGCAGGAGCAGGTCGAGGACAATTTCAGGAAATACGGCTTACTCGACGAGCAGGTGGTCTTTTTGAGGGGATGGTTCAAGGACACCCTGCCCAACATTCAGAGCGACTGCTTCTCGGTTGTCCGCCTCGACGGTGACATGTACGAGTCGACCATGGACGGTCTGGTGAATCTCTATCCGAAACTGTCACTCGGCGGCTATTGCATCATCGACGATTACGGGGCTCTCGAGAGCTGCAAGGCAGCCGTGCACGACTACCGACGAGAGCACAGCATCGAAGCGCCTCTCCACGAGATCGACTGGACTGGCGTCTACTGGCGCAAACCCGACGGTTGAGACGACGATGAATACCGCTTCTCTCTAGGTGGGACAAAGCGGGACGGATGCGGGATGCACAATCCCTTTGGTCATTTGAACAGTTCACCTGAGGTCATCCGCCTCGCGGTAATGATGTATGTCCGTTACCCTTTATCGCGGTCCAGCCCGCCGAGGTCGCGTCGCACCCGGGCGGGGCTTCGATAGTCGTATTTCTCCAGCATCCACTGTTCGTTGTACGTCCGCTTGAACGCACGCAAGGCCAGGCGGAGTTCCTCGATGGTCTCGAAGCTCCGCACCCACGATGCCCAAACCAACAAGGAGTTTGCGGAGTCGCTCGACGCCGACTTCCCGCTGCTGAGCAATCCCGACAAGGGTGTGGCGTCGGACCTAATCCCTACCCGGGGGTGCAGATCTCCAATCGTCTGACCGGGCCAGACCCGGCCCAGATGGAGGACGCGCCGCCTCTCGGCTATCGCGCCGCCCCACACGGGCTGCAGATTCCCGATGACGTGGAGATGGGTCCGCCATCCAGCGTCGCTTGGACCGCGACAAATGGTCTCTTGGTCTTCAACCGCGGCCGCGACCCGCTCGTCGAGTTCGACGCCGATGGCGCCTTCGTGCGGTCATGGGGGCAGGGGCAGTACGTCAGGCCCCACGGGATGCGAGTCGACCCGGACGGCAACATCTGGACGACCGACGTCAGCGGTCACACCGTGCGCAAGATGGGCCCGGACGGTGAAGTGCTCATGACGCTCGGGGAGCACGGTGAAGCCGGAGAGTGGGGCGAGGCCGAAAGTAGCGGACGGCTCATGGAGCCGACCGATCTGGCCTTTGGACTCGAGGGCGAGGTCTACGTGATCATCGGACACGGCCAGGGACCGCCAGCTGTCCTGAAATTCGACAGCGCCGGCACGCTGCTCACGACGTGGGGGAGCCAAGGTACCGGGCCGGGTGAGTTTGATACGCCGCATTCAATCGTGGTCGACTCGGAGGGACTCGTGTACGTGGCGGACCGGCAGAATCGACGGGTCCAGATCTTCGATGAAGACGGCACCTACATCAGCGAGCGACAGTACAAGGGGCTCCCATGTGGCTTGTTCATCGCCGACGACGAGCAGATGTACATGGTGAGTGGTTTCTCCGGCGAGATTCTGCGGCTCGACGAAGACGGCAAGGCGATCGGCGCAGCGGGGCAGCCAGGTGAGGGACTCGGCGAGTTCGGCGAGGCCCACTATATGACGATCGCGCCCAACGGAGACATCTACGTCGCGGACACGGTCAAGCCTGGGCTACATAAGTACGACAAGGGTTAGCCTCCGTCCGTGAATCCCACCGACCAGCTGCCGCGCGGCCGCGATGCGGTCGGCGACGTGCGTGCAGACGCCACACTTAGCGTCATCGTTCCGGTTTACAACGAGCGTTACCTGGTGGCGGCGGCGCTCGACCGCCTCATGCACGTCGATGTTGCTGGCGTGTCACGCGTCGAGCTCATCGTCGTTGATGACGGCTCGACCGATGGGACGGCTGAGGTCCTCGAGCGGCTGTCCGCCGAGCATCACGACGCATTTCGCCTGTTGCGCCAGCCTACAAACCAGGGAAAGGGCGCGGCCTTGCGACGGGGAATCAGCGAGGCGACCGGCGACCTCATTGTCTTTCACGATGCGGATCTCGAGTACGACCCCAACGACCTTGGCCGTTTAGTCGCGCCATTTTGGGAGGACGGCGCGGACGTCGTCTACGGGTCGCGGTTCTTGTCCGGCCAACGGCGTCGGGTGCTCTACTTTCGCCACACGCTCGGCAACCGCTTGCTGACGTTTCTCAGCAACATCCTGACCGACCTCAACCTGTCCGACGTTGAGACCTGCTACAAGATGTTCCGCGGTCCGCTACTCAAGTCGATTCCCATTCGCTCGAATGACTTCCGTATCGAGGTTGAGATCACGGCGAAGGTAGCCAAACGGAACTGCCGCATCTTCGAAGTGCCCATCAGCTACCGAGGCCGGACGTATCGGGAGGGCAAGAAGATCGGATGGCGAGACGGCGTCAAGGCGTTGCAGGCGTCACTGCACTTCTGGCTCATCGACGATCTCTACAGGGACGACAAGTGGGGCGGGGAGATCCTGCATGCGCTCGAGCGAGCCCGTCGATTCAACGTCTGGATGGCCGAGACTCTGAGTCCCTGGGTGGGTGACCGCGTCCTCGAGATCGGCGCGGGGATCGCGAACTTGACATCGCGCTTGACGCCGCGCGACGTGTGGGTCGCGAGTGATATCAACGAGAGCTATCTTGGCTATCTGAAGAATTTTTCAGCGGGCAAGCCCTACCTGAAGGTCGCCCGGATTGATCTGGAAGATCAAGCGACCTTTGCCGCTCTCGAGGATCGCTTCGATACCGTGATTTGTCTCAACGTGCTCGAGCACGTTGCTGATCCTGTGGCGGCGCTGCGACACATCCACGGAGCGCTCATGCCCGGCGGGCGCGCCGTTCTCTACGTGCCAGCGGGGCAGTGGCTGTATTCGAGTCTGGATGACGCGTTGGGCCATAGGTGCCGCTACAGTCCTGCCACACTTCGGAAAGAGCTGGAAGTCGCGGGCTTTGAGGTGGAGCACCTCAAGAGCTTCAATCGTACGTCGGTACCAGGGTGGTGGTGGAACGGCAAGGTCCTCCGGAAGCGCAGGTTCGGCCGGGTGCAGCTCAAGGCGTTCGATCTTCTGGTTCCAGCGATCCGGAGGTTGGATCGGTTCCTCCCTTGGTCGGGTCTCGGCCTTATCGCGGTTGCCCGTCGGGCTGACGCTCCCTCGTAGAGATCACACCTGCGGGACGAGCTGCGGGAGCACGTACGCGAAGATCATCGTGACCACACCCATGAACAGCATCAAGATGATGCTGTGCTTGAGCGTGAATCGGAAGAGGCGGCCCTCCTCGGAGGAGGCCATGCCGGTGGCCGCGACCGCGACCGCGATGCTCTGCAGCGAGATCATCTTGCCCATCACACCGGTCGCTGCGTTGGTCGAGGCCGCAAGCACTGGGTTCAGGCCGAGCGCGTTGGCCGTCACGACCTGCAGCGTCCCGAACAGCGCGTTCGATGCCGTGTCGCTTCCGGTGAGGAAGACGCCGGTCCACCCGAGCATGGCGCTGAAGAACGGGAAGAGCGTGCCCGTCGCGGCAAACGCCAGCCCCAGCGTCGAGGTCATGCCGGCGTAGTTCATCACGAACGCCACTGCCAGCACCGATGCGATCGTCAGCAGCGGCTTCGAGAGCTGTTTAAGCACCGAGGTCACGATGCCGGCGAACTTGACCGGCGACATGCCGAGGAGCAGTGATGCCGCAAACGCCGAAAGGAAGCACGACGTACCTGCCGCCGAGAGCCACTGGAAGTTGTAGATGGCCGGGTACGGTGACGGCTCTGGTGTGAGCGGTGGCACACGGGTGATGAAGTCGTGAAGCGCCGGGACTGGAATCGACAGGCTCACTGAGTTCAACGCGGCCTGGATCGGCGGGTACCGCCACGTCAGCACGAACACCACGAGCAGGATGTAGGGGCTGAACGCGGTGATCAGTTCGCCCGCGGAATGTCCGTGGTGCTCGGTGGTCCCTTCGACGTCGTCCTCGAGACGGAAAACCTGTGTCGGCTGCCACACCTTCAGCACCAGCACCATCGCGAGCAGAGCCGCGATCGAGGCCAGGATGACCGCCACCTCTGGTCCGAGCGTGTTCGTCGCGGCGAACAGGACCACGGCGAAGGTGACGGCGCAGGCGAGCACCGGCGGGGCGACCTCGAATGCCCGCTTGAAGCCGGACATGATGACGACCATGTAGGCGGGAATGACAAGGGCGATCAGCGCACACAGCCGTCCGGTCATCGAGCTGAGGGCCAGCATGTCCAGTTCGGTCACACGGGCAAGCGTGACGACCGGGATCCCCAGTGATCCGAAGGCCACCGGGGCCGTGTTAGCGACCAGACAGATGAACGCCGCGTAGAACGGCGAGAACCCAAGGCCGGTCAGCATGGCGGCGGCGATGGCCACCGGTGTTCCGAAGCCCGCAGCGCCCTCGATGAAGGCGCCGAACGCGAAGCCGATCAACACTGCTTGCACGCGACGATCGTCGCTGAGCGCGCCGATGGCGTCTTTGATGATCTCGAACTTCCCGGTGTCCAGCGTGACCCGATACAGGATCAACGAGGCGATGACTATCCAGCCGATCGGGAACAGCCCGAACGCCGCGCCATAGACCATCGAGGAGCCAGCCTGCGGCACCGGCATGCCGTATACGCTGATCGCAAGGAGCATCGCCGCGACCAGCCCGCCCAGGCCAGCGATCCAACTGGGCTTGCGCTTCACGCCCAGTAAATAGAACAGGACGACCAGCGGTATCGCGGCCACGAGTGTCGATAGACCGAGGCTATCAGCGACAGGCGTGTAATCGTGTTCCCACATGGCGCAAGACTGTACCACGGTCGGGGCTAGGTCCACACCTCAAATCACATCCCCCACGGAAGGGCGCGCGAAGCGGTTTAGCTCGCGTTTCAGACGGCCTCAATGCGCGGACGAAAGGCTGCGTCTGGGGTGACTTCTCGGCGTTTCCTGAGGATTCTGGCGGGCCTGCTGCGCACGGGCTTTGCAGTCTCCATAGACATGATGGACGTCTCCACGCCCTTGACGCCGCGAGCACGACCCCGGCGCTGACCGCCGAGCCCCTCACCCTCACCATCGAGGACAACGACGTGATGCCGGTCATGCCTGGCTCAAGCTTGAGGGAAAGAAACCTCGGGAAGATACCAAGGATACAGCGCGCGTACGTGGTTACTTGAAGGCGATAGAGGCAAGCTCTGCCCTGGAAACGCTTGTCACCCTCCCGTTCTACGCTGATCTGATGAGCGAGGCGTATGCGGAACAGGGGAAAATCAGTTTTCAGGATGACGTCGAGTTACTCGGACTCGCCACGAGACAACTGTGCCAACGGGAGTACGGCAAGGGCGTCATGGACGAGAGTGTACTGCCGCTTCCTGTATTGATCGAGTGGCTCGAGGAGCTAGCCGCAGTGAGCTACGACGAGGCAGGAGTTTCAGTCGATGAACTTCGGGAACTTGCTTCGGTCCTGCTGGCACTGGTTACTCTGGAAATCGACGAAGAAGAGCAGCAATCACTGATTCAGCAGATCACGATGGCCCCGTTCTTGAGACAAAGTTCTATATCCGGTAGGGTCGAGTTCACGCATGAGATCCTGGCAGACTATCTAGCTGGCCAGAAGTTTTGGCGAGAGTTCGAAGGACATAGCCCTCTCTTCGTTAGCCATCTTTCCAAGCGCACATGGCCGTCGGACTCGATTCTATTTAGAGTCATAGCGAAGAAGGTCGTGAAGACAGCCGACATCCTCGAGCCCGTGCTCTCGGCAGGGTCTGTCTCCCCGGAAGGACTTCGGAACTTGGCTCAGCTCGCTGCTATGTGTCCAGAAGGCGATCGGGTATTTCGAGACGGTCGCATGGTATTGGACGGATTGAGACTCGAAGGAGTGCGATTTGCTGGACTGAACCTAGAGGGAGTGTCCCTCAGGTGCTGCAATTTGACCAACACCGACTTCGACCGGTGCAACCTTCGAACGACCCAGTTTGAAGGCGCTGTCCTGAAGGACACTCGATTCACGAACTTGCCCGGCGGGAGCCTTCAAGGGGCGACCTTCGGAAACGTAGACCACTTCGAATCGGTAGTAGTTCGGGACGGTAAGCGACTCACCGATGAGAAAGAGTTTCAGCGGTGGTTACTGAAAGAAACAGGCGGGGCGAAATCCACCCCCACAGCTGTATCCGGAGGGTGTCCCACGATTTCCCAACTGCTCCACATGTTTTGGAAATTTGTGCGCGTCGACGGTCAAGCACGGAGAGACTGGCTGGAGAAAAGAGCCTTAATTCGGGGGAAGCAATACACCAACGCACCGCACTACGAGAAGTGCGTGAAGACGACGATAGAATTTGGTTACCTGGAAGCTATACACCACAGTCGAATTCGCCGTCCTCACGGATCAAAATACGGCGAGATTGTCACCTTCGTGAAAGGCGGTGACATATCGGAGGGGCTTCGTTCTCTGCTTGAATCTCTTTGTCAGGTGCCCAGGTGCCGGCACGTGCGAATGTGACATTGCCCCTGTGCCGTACACACTTCATGGCAGCTGGCCAAGAGACCGTTCTCCCTTGGTCGCGTGCCGACTTCCGCAACCATGCCCCGACGATCGACAGTCCTGTGCTATCGACGATGAGATGCACAGGTCGCTGGGCCGGAATGCGATCGAGTGCCAGGTCGAGATGCTGACTCCGACGCGAGAGCATCGTGTGATCCGGTGCCTTGAGGTCGGTGCGCATCAAGGCCAGCACGGACCGCAAGAAGCCCTCGGTCTGGCGCAACGGCAACCTGAAGACCAACCGCAGCATCAACGCGGTCATGATGGACACGTCCGAGAACTTCCTCGGTCCACCCGGTCGACCCGACGGCGCCGGTCTCCACGCATCCATCGCCTCGGCGGAGAGCCACAGGGTCACGTCGCCCCGCCGGACGAGCGCCTGCTCATATTCCGGCCAATTCCCACCGTGATATTTGGTCTTGTACTTCGGATGAACCTTCGACTTCACCCTGAGATTGTCGGCCAGGCGCAAAAAATCAGCTCCGGAGCCGTCTGTCGCCACTTGAATATTGCCGGTCGGATTGCCTGCTTCATGATGTCTTCAGGCGGAAGTGTTGCAACTTTGAAAGTGGTGACGGAAGCCGTTTCGGTATCGAGGTCTCATGCCGCCACCTCGAACAGCCTGTTGATGAACTGAATCTGGCGCCACACATCCGAGCCGCTCACCCACCTCGCCTGCCCCTTCCGAATCATGTGCATCGCCTCGTAGCCTTGGATTGTCCGCCGCGCCGCGTGAAACTCGCGAAACCCCTGTTTGGCCTTTACCCGTCGTTTGATCGCTCGATGGTCCTGCTCCAAGATATTGTTCAAGTATTGGACCGGCCGATGGCGGCAGCGGCCGCGCAGGGTGCCGTCCTCTTTCACGGCTGGAATCGCCGCGCCGTAGAGGCGGGCCTGATCGGTGTTGATGACGCGGGGCTGCGGATGCGATGGATCGCTGAGCGCCTGGCGAAACAACCGTTTGGCCGCCGCAGCATCGCGGAGCGCTGACAGGAGGAAGTCGATGGTGGCGCCTGTGGAATCAATAGCCCGATACAAATAGCACCAGCGGCCCTTGACCCGCACATAGGTTTCATCAACACGCCAGGATTTGTTGGTTGGCTTGAGATGCCGGCGCAGCCTCTGCTCGAGTTCCGGCCCGTAGCGCTGCACCCAGCGCCAGACCGTCGTGTGGTCCGCTTGCAGGCCGCGTGCATCGAGGAGCTCTTCGACATCGCGGAGCGAGAGTGAGTACCGAAGATACCAGCGCACGGCGCAAAGAATCACCTCCGGAGCCGTCTGCCGCCACTTGAAGATCGCCGGTCGGATTGGCTGCTTCATGATCTTGTTAGGCTACCAGGCCCGCCGCTGGCCAAAGTTGCAACACATCCGTTTGGCGCTGCCCCAACGGTGCCGAAGTCCGCCACCCTCGGCATCATCACAGACGAGTCGGTGGCCGTAAGCGAGCACACGCCGCCGATTCTCTTTTGAGTCGATCGACAGCCGAGTGTCATTCATCCGAGTTTCGCTGCGGTCGGCCAGGCAGAGCATGATGGCCGTCGCCACGACCTGGTCCCGCAGTGCCACATGAGCAAGCGGACGGAGCTTCTTCTGGTAACCCTGATTCGGCCGCGGAATCCAGTTTCCACTGTCATCGAAGCACCATCGTTGCGTCTTCGGAGCCGGAACCAGCTCCAGCGGTTCGGGCGTCCAAGTGGCATACGAATCAATCGCCTCCTGGATCTCTGCGAGAAAGGCCGGGATGCGCAGGGACTGATAGTCGATACCGAGCGTATCGGCGTACCAGCTGTGCGTCCGCAGATATGAAGATGTCTTCTTCCACGCCTGCATGAGTACGCATTCGAGGCGGAGGTCCTCCAGGGATGGATTGAGGATCTGCTTCATGGTCATTGCTCGACGCGGGAACTCATGCCGTCACCCCTTCGCGTTGTTCGAGCAGCGCCGGTCCGGAAGTACGAAACGCTATCCGTTCAAGAGGCGTTCTGGAGTGCTGACCTCGAGTCGTTCTTCGAACGCCGAGGCGACGAAGTGCTCGATGCGATTGCCGACGAACTCGATGAACCCCGCCCCTCCGCCGTTCGCATCCGTGGCCCGAGTGGAGTCCGGTTGCATGTGGACGGCCACGATCACGGACGTGAGTACACCGGACGGTACTTCCATGAGCAGGTCGTCTCCGTGCAAGCGGTCGATGGCGAAGGAGCGCCCATCAGCCGCTGGAGAGTCAACGGTATTCCTGTCAGGGGGCAATCGCTCACTTTGTCAGTCGAGAACGACGTCATGATTCGCGTGGGTAGGCATTAAGTCGCGGGCCCCTACTGCGTTTTTCACGACGCTGGGACGTCACCTGTCGGGGCGTGGTGGACGGGATCTCAATGGTGATCCACATGACCCGCCGTGAGGGGCGGCACCGACAACAACGTTGACGACATCATCGCCACCATGACCTCCTTCACCGCCAACCTGTTCATGGCGGGTCACGGGCGAGACCGTGAACGCGAAGCGGACCTGTTCGCAAGCTTCTACCTCAACGAGACAGATGTAGGTGACCGACCGCTGCTGAATTCGTTTCGCAAGCTCAAGTTCGCCCGCGACGCCCATGACTCGTTTGGCGAAGGGGGCGGCGGGCTGTTCGCGACGCATCCCCATATCGAGGAGCGCCTCGACAGGGCAGGTGCGACCACCACGGCGTCGTTTCTTGAGGAGAACGTATTCCAGGACTTGACGGACAACGGCGAACTGGTAGCCACCCTCCGTTTCGACGTGCAGCGGCTGTTCCAGAACGAGTTAGACGTAATCGCGACGCTCTCGACAACTCTCGAGCTTGGTGAAGAGGACGACGTCAACACGATCAACGTTCGGGTAGCCGGGCAAAGGATTCAACTGCGTGAGCAAACCGCAGAAAAGATCTTCCCGAGCGATGAAGTCTCGGCCGTGTTCGGCAACGACGATGCGCGTGGGCTGATCGAAGGGCCGATTGAGTCGGTAGAGCTCGACTTGCGCAACGTCTCGGACAACTCCTCGATAGGTTGGCGTTGGCACAAGGCCTTTCGGCTGCCTCGCAGCGACCGATCGTGGGGAAGGAATACTCCGAGGAGTTTCAGCGTGAGGTGGCGACTGCCAAACAACGCCTACATGAGAAAATAGAAAAGCTGACGCGATCTGTCCACAAGCGCCGTGCGCGCCAGAAGCCAGGGACGACGTCCGAACCACCGGAAGCCACGGGAGGAAAGGCGCAGGCTTGATCGAAGCCATCGCGACAAGCCTCAAGAACGTGGTTCGCGGGGATCGGGGTCTTCGGCGCGGAGGGAAGGAATCACCAGGGTCGTCAAGAACATCAGCGAGTTGGCTGGTCGTCTGCCTGAGGCTGTGCAGAAGTGCCTCGCGTACTTCCCGGGCGTCGATCGGACCGTTACCGGTTACGAGGGCCTCGTGGCCGCGCAGGCCTGCCTACCGACCAACGATGTGCGAGATCACTTCGCCGCCGACTACAGCTACCTGGCGCGATTGTGGGAGGCCCTCTCACCGGATCCTGTCCTGAGTGCGCACGAGACCGACCACCGCTGGCTCACGCATGTCTACGAGTCTGTGCGACCTTCGACGGGCACGGGCCGCCTTCTGTGGCATGCACTTGGCCCGAAGACCATTGAGCTGATTCACGAGCACGTCCACGTTGACGCCATCAGAGACGACCTCGAAACGCTCGTGCTCGACGCCGATCTCCTTGAGGCTGTGCTCGGCGCGCCCGATCCAGGGAAAAAAGCGAAGGAGATCGAGATCAAGGTCTCGCGGTGGCTTCGGAAGCGTCTGCACGACCCTCGGTTCAAAGAGCTTGGAGAACGGCTGGAGGCGCTCAAGGAGAGACATGAGCGGGGACTGCTCACGAGTGTTGAGTTCTTGAAGGAACTGCTTCATCTCGCGCGGGATGTCGTGTCAGCCGATCGCACGGTGCCTCCGGCGACTACGGCATCACCCTCTGACGGTGGGGCGGGAGCACCGGCTGAACTCGCGCGCCGTACAGGTGCACTCGGCCGCCGCTCGTGGCTCCCCACTCATCGCCGTCCCGTCGCCTCCGCATATTCCCCTTGCCTGTCGCGCCCACCAGAGCGAATGTGGACGAACGCCGTCTGCCCGCGGCTGCCACCAAGGAGGGACCCAGCCCATGACCCCGCACGAAACCGGCTCGACCGCCACCCCAGGTGACTCACGCGCAACGGCGCCGCCGCCGCGCACGTTCGGCCCCCAGGGGCCGACCCTGGGGGACCTTATCGACGCCTATCTCCAGGACTACCAGGTCCGGCAGTTCCGGTCCGTCAGCACCGCTCGCGGCCGGACCGCCCATCTCGTCGCCTTCTTCGGCCGCGCCGCGCGGGCCGCCGGGCTCACCACGCACCAGATCCGCCAGTACCAACTCGCCCGGCGCGCCGCCGGGGCCGCCACCGGCACGATCAACCGGGAGACCTCGGCGCTCCACCGCATGGGCACCCTCGCCGTCCACTGGGGCTGGCTCGACACCGTGCCTGGCTTCCCCGACCGCCTGCGCGAGAATCCCCCCCGCCAGGGCTTCTTCGAGCACCCCGAATACCTCGCCGTCCGCGTCCGCCTGCCCGCTCCGTGGCAGGACGTCCTCGATCTGGCTTACTATTCCGGCTGGCGCAAGCAGGAGATCCTCGGCCTCACCTGGGAGGAGATCGACGAAGCCGGCGGCGTCATCCGGCTCTCGCCGGCCCGCTCGAAGACCCTGGTGGGGCGGATTCTCCCGATCTCGCCCCCCATTTCCGAGGCCCTGGCGCGACGGCGGGCACGCCGCGACCCCGACAGCCCGCTCGTCTTCCACCGCGACGGCATCCCCGTCCGGCGCTGGCGCACGGCGTGGCGCACCGCCTGCCAGGCCGCTGGGGTGCCGACCCGCTTCCTCCACGATTGCCGCCGCACCGCCGCCCGCAACCTGATCCGTGCGAATGTCCCCGAGCGCGTCGCCATGCTCCTGACCGGGCACAAGAGCCGCGCCATCTTCGACCGCTACAACATCATCCACGAGCAGGAACTGCTCGACGCCGGCGACCAGCTCGTCGAGTATCTGGCGCAGCAGGCGCAGGCGGTACCAGCCCGTCGGCGGTCCCACGCGGCCGGTCCCGCCGCCCCGCGCACCGCATCACCCCTCCGCCTCGTACGACGCGGCACCGCGTAAAGGCGCACGCCCCCCCGGCAACAGCTCGCGGCCACGGACCGGGGGGCGACGGGTCGCCGGACACCGCCCGTCTGTGCGACGGGGATTGCATCCAGGCCCCCGAGTACGGGCCGGCCAGCGATCGTGGCACACGTGGCAACGGGGCGGGCCGACGCGGCCCAACACGGACACGCGCCGGGCCCGACCGAGCCTCCAGGCCAGGAGGCCCCGATGCTCTTCTCGGAGATATGCAACCTGATCGTCTTGGGGGCGGTTCACGGCGTTGGTGCGCGGAAACAAGTGTTCGTCGCGGCCCTGGCCATCGTGACGGCCGAAGGGGCATGATCTCGACGTGAAGTCGAGAGTGCATCCCAGGTACAAAACGAAATACCGCGTCGGAAACTGGCCGGCGTACGACCGAGCCCTGGTCCAGCGAGGCGACGTCACCCTGTGGTTGACGCCGGAAGCGATCGCCACGTGGGAGGCCGTGGGCGTCGGCAAGCGCGGAGGGCAGCTGCAGTACTCCGAGGTTGCCATCGAAACCGCGCTGACGCTCCGCCTGATCTTTCACCTGCCCCTTCGTCAGACGGAGGGCTTTCTGAGGTCGATCTTCGGGATGCTGTGCCTCGCCCTGTCCGCGCCCGATCACACGACTCTCTCACGGCGTGGTCAGCACCTCGACCTTGCACTTCGCCGCCTCCCCGCGGGCGCAGGCATACATCTCATCGTCGACAGTACCGGGCTCTCGACTGTGGGTGAAGGTGAATGGGCGGCCGTGAAACATGGCGGACGCGGGATACGCGGCTGGAAGAAGCTTCATCTGGGCGTCGACGGATCGGGCGTGATCGTCGCTCACGCCCTGACCGGCGGGCATGTTGACGACGCGACGACGGCCCTCGATCTGATCGACAAGGTCGAAGGCGACGTCTCCTGCCTCACGGCGGACGCGGCCTACGACACGCGTGGCATCTACGAGGCTGCGGGTGCGCGTGGCGCGACGGTCGTCATTCCACCGACCAGGACAGCCACCGTGTCTGGACGGCGACCACGATCGCCCGCGCGCGACCGCACGATCCGACAGGTGCAGCAGGCTGGACGGCGACAGTGGAAGAAGGACTCGGGCTACCATCAGCAGGCCCGTATGGAGAACGCCTTCTTCCGGTACAAGTTGATCATCGGGGAGAGCCTTCGAGCGCGCAGTCGGGCGGGGCAAGAGACGGAGGCCATCCTCGCATGTAACATCCTCAATCAGATGACTCAGCTTGGTAGGCCGGCGTCGTACGCTATCGGTCGTTAACGGGTCTGTGGGTAGGGGGCGTTGCGGGTCAGTTTTCGAACCGCGCAACAACGCCGATGGATGCCCGCCATGTGTCGCTGCTGGTCGTCGCGCCGGCCCGTTACTGTCGAGCGCCTGATCTGCAGGATGGCCTGGCCCGAGCGCGCAAAGCCCTGAGGCGGTTCGACATCGGATCCCGGATAGACGGACTGTCGATGTCTCTCGATGTACGTGCGTTTCCCGATTGGTTCGAGGAGTTGCCGTTCGCCAACGGCGTCGGCGTGCGTGCCAGCTGCGATCATGGGGCATTGACCGATACGGGGCAGAAGATTCGCGATGCCTTCGAGGCGTTGCACTCCGTGTTCCCAGACTCGGAAGGCACACAGGCATGACCGGAAGGTTTCTGCCTGGGGTTCCGGGTCCGGACATTGAGGCCATCTTCGAGGCGGCCCCTGGCAACGAAATCGGCACCGGGAAGTTCGACAGCCCGGAATCCTCCGCGGCCCTCGCCGCCAACGCATTCGGCTTCTTTCTCAACCGGGCTTCGGACTTGCCGGCGCTGCCGGGTTGCGAGGGCGAATCCTGGCCGGCCCGTTCGCTCGGCCTCGAAGCCGAAATTCGCTTCCCGTGGCGCGGCGGGCGCCATCCCATTCTCGATTGTCTGGTCGAGACGCCATCGGCGCTGATCGGTATCGAATCCAAGCGGTTCGAGCCCTACCGATCCAAGCCAGCCTCACGGTTGAGCGATGCCTATTGGCGTCCGGTCTGGGGCGAGAACATGACCGGGTACGAAAGCATTCGCGACCGTCTGCGCAGCGACCCACGACGCTACGCTCATCTGGATGCCTCGCAGATCTTCAAGCATGCGTTCGCGCTCCCCCGCTGACGTGCAACCGACTGGAGCCCCCTACTTTCAGGGCATTCCTCAGACACCGCTCCACACTTGTGGCCTTTCTTCGCCAGGCGGGCTTCGTAGCACTCGCCGCGCGTCAGCCTCCCGGCACTGGCAGCGCCCAGATCCTCCGTAGCATGTCGCCGAACAGCCGCCGCGTCAGATGCCCTTCTGCCAACAGGAGCCAGTAGTACCGCGCATGCTTCACTAGCCGGCCCCCGGTTTTCACCAGTCGCTGCTGCAGACTCGTGAGCGACCAGCGCTTGATCCGCGGCGGCAGGACCAGTCTGCGCCACAAGTTGCCCAGGTTGTAGGCCAGGACGCTCAGGTGCAGGCGCACTTCGTTCGCCCGGAACCGATGGCACGACAGCCGCGTCCAGTGCGTTGCCTGCTTGCCTTCCTTGATCCATGGCTCCGCCGTGCCGCGCTTGTTGTAGAACCGGACGACCGAGCGACTCGGGAGGGTCATGTTGGTCACGATGAAGCCGACGCGAGGGAACAGCTCACCCCGGTGGTGCTCCACCTTGGCGACCACCCGTCTGGGCGTAGTCCAGCTCTTCGCCTGATAGCGGAAACTCTTGTAGCGCACCAAGGGCTTGCGGCTCGGCCGTCCGGGCGGACGAAAGAGGATGTTTTCGATTTCCAGCTCCAAGCTCTTGTTCGCCGGCATGCGGATGGCATAGTCCACGTCGCGTCTCTCGAGCGTCTCGTCGATCTCCGGCTTGGCGAACGCCGCGTCCGCGCGGAACGCCACGCGCGTGCCCTCCGCCTGCTGCCGTTCAACCTCCGGCACGAGCAGGTCGTCCCAGCCGTCGGCGCTCTGCACGTTGCCGGGCCGCAGCGTGGCGGCGACGCAGTCGCCGTGCTCACTGAACAGAAACAGCGGGTGGTAGCAGACGGACTCAAGAAGGAACTCGTCCTCGCTGCCGGCGAGCCGCAGGGTTTCGTTCACGTGATCGTCGCGGCGATCGGTTATCGCATGTGAGGCGATGAAACGGCGAAGTGTGGCAAGAATCGGCGTGAATTCACGAGATCCAGACCATCGAGGCGACGTGGGTGATAACCGTCTATTGATAACCGATCCGACACAGGGCCTTCTAAGCCGAGGGTCGCAGGTTCGAATCCTGCCGGGCGCGCCACTTCTGGCCAGAACGCGCGACAGTTCGCTATTGCATCGCCTCACTCGCGAACATGTCGCGGGATTGAAACGACCGGTCGGCCTCAGATATTAGCTGACTGAAGTACGCCCACGGCCCGTCCGCCTTGCCCTGTCCCGCCACCAATGGCATGGTGGTCGGGCCGTGCCACCAGAGACCCTCCGTGCGTGTCGGGAAGCCCTGGCGTGTTCGCAGGCGGCGTTCGCCGCCGAGCTTGGAGTCTCCCCGGACACCTATCGCGTCTGGGACGCCGGCCAACGCCGGTACGGATCCTCGACCGTGCACGCGTACGTGCGCCGCCGCCGGGGCGCTATTATTGACCCCTTGGATGTGACGGGCAGTAACGCTTCGGACGTGCAGCGTCGGGTGAGGTCGCGTGGATCGTACGCGGTGATCAAGGGGCTGGCGCGCCGGTCCGCAGTCAGGTGGTATGTGTACGTGGCGCTGGCGGTGACGATCGTCGGAGGCGCCATGCAGTGGTTCGTCGCGCCGCCAACGGGGCTGATTCGGACGTTTTATCTCCAGAACGGCCTGGATGGAGTGCAGTTTCAGCCGGAGCAGACCAGCGACATCAGTCTCGCCTTTCTTGAGGACGATCCGGACCTACCGCGGCGACTTTTCGGCGTGGAGTGGACGGGCTACTGGTATCTGCCCCGGGCACAAGCGGTCGAGCTGTACGCCGGCGGGGATGACCGCGTAGACATCTTGGTGGATGGAGAGCTTGTGCACCGGCGGAGCCCCACGACCGGCATGCACACGGTCGGACAGACCATCCGCCTTCGGGAAGGCGCGCACCGGCTCGTCGTGAAGTACGAGCAGGACGGTGGGGGCATGGGCCTCAACGTGCTGCACGCCGTGGGCGATGCACCGCCCGCGCCGCTCGTTCCGACGCAGCTGTTTCCCGAGCGCCCGGATGCGCAGGACTACACCCTGGCCACCTGGGCGGCCTGGCTCGCGCGCCTGGCCGCGGTCCTGTGGTGGGTCCCCCTGGGCGGCCTGCTGCTAACCGGGTTGGCCTGGGGCGGCAACCGCGTGCGCCGGTATTGGTGGGCCACCGGCGCTCCCAGAACGGTCGGTGAGTTCGGACGGCGCCTCTATCTGGTCTCCGTTCCCGCGCTGCTCGTTCCCTTCGTGATCGGCTTACTAGGACCTCACACCATCTACAGCGCCAACCGCGGCGAATTCAGCGGTGTCTTCTCCGACATCGCGTGGCCGTGGTTACTGCTGGCGACCGGCGGAAGCTGGGCGATGCTCGTCGTCATCGGCGGCGTCACGACTCTCGTGTCGGATCGACTGACGCGTCTGTATGCGGTGCTGCTGCTGGCGTTCGGTGCGCTGTTCTGGGCTCAAGGGAATCTGTGGGTCGCCAGCTATGGTGCCCTGGACGGTCGTGAGATTGCATGGGATCGCTATGCCGGCCGAGTGCCCTACGAGTTGACCGTCTGGATTGCCGTTCCCCTCCTCGCCGCGATGTGGGTTCGCCCGATCAGCCGCCTGGCGCCGTTCGTCGCGCAACTGTTTCTCGGGCTTCAGATCGGGGGGTTGGCCTTGACCTGGGGCGGAGCCGAGGTCGATCAGGCGCCGCGATGGCAAGAGCCCCCACCGGAGCTGTTTCAATTCTCAGCCCAGCAGAACGTCATCCACATCGTGCTCGACGAGTTCCAGTCAGACGCGTTTGCCGCGATGCTCGAAGGAGACCGGCCTTGGTTCAACCAGACCTTTGCTGGCTTTACGTACTTCGCGGACCATTTATCAGCGTTTCCCAGTACCTCGCTCGCCATGCCCGCCCTCCTCACCGGCCGGGAGTTCCGCAATGAGCAACCCGTCCCAGATTTCGTCCGCCAGGCATTCTCCGAGTGGTCGATTCTCAGCAGCCTCAGCAGCAGTGGCTACGCAATCGACGCAACGTCGATCATGCCGATGCCGTGGTTCAGGGCGTGGTTCGGACCAGAGGACTCCCCAGTCAATAAGGGTGCGGCGCGATTCTCGATCCGGAAGCCGTTCGTGAGTCGCGCTGACTATCGTGAGTTTACCGCGCGTCAGCTACTCGAGCTCTCGGTCTCCCGACACGTTCCGCATGTCGGGAAGGTTGCCTTGGCGGAAAACCCCTCGTGGTTCGATCGGATACTGCTCTTTAACAGCTCGCGTGTCGAAGCCTCGAACCGCCGATATGAGGCGAGTAACTCCGCGGCATTCTTCGAGCAGTTCATCGAGCGAATGGACGTCGGGCGCGGGCGCCCCGTCTACAAGCTTCTTCACGTCGGCGTACCCCATCGCCCCGTCGTGCTCGATGCCGCATGTAGATTCATCGATTGGACGAGGTTTTCCGCCGATTCGTATGTCGGCCAGTCGCGATGTGCGCTGACCCTGGTAGCAGCGCTTCTCGACCGTCTGCGCAGTTTCGGCATCTACGACCAGAGTCTCATCGTCGTGTCGTCCGACCATGGCACCGCCTGGCAGCCGATCGACTTCGAGGGCCGTAGCCTTGGCCTTCCCTTGATCACCGGCGCGTCGATTGCGGCCCTGCCGAACATCGTCGGGGCTGCCCGCACGCTGATGGTCGTCAAGCCCCCTGGCCGAACCGGATCGCTGGCGGTGTCCGACGCCCCGACGACTCACGCCGATCTTTCTGGCACGATGCTCGGTCTGTTGGGTATGTCCCACTCGCAGGGCGGTGGGTCGATGTTCGATCTGTCGGTCGCTTCAGACCGGCGCCGCGTCTTTGGCATGTACGATTTGCAGTTTCGCTTTCCCGAGGGGTACCTCAACCGGTTGGATCTGCTCACGGTCGACCGTATCAGCACCGACGCCACAGGTTGGGATTGGGAGCGGTCGGTCCTGCCGCCCGACCAGGAGCTGCAGCTCTTAGACGTCGATTTCGGCGAGGGCCGCAACACGAGATACTTGGGTCCTGGCTGGTCACGCGGTGTCGTTGAAACAGCGGAGGACGAAGGGGAGGTCTCGTTCGTCGGGGCGATCAGCGAACGGGCCGTGATCTTCGCATCGCTCCCACAGGGAATGATGGAACTGGTCGCGCGTGTGTCAGCACCGTCCGACGGTGGCCTCGAATCGATTCGCGTGAGCCTCGATGGCCGGAGCATTAACCGCTGGCGTCCGGGGATGCGGCTCGGCTATCAGGACTATGTCGCCCGTGTTCCCCCGGATGCAGAACGTCCCCACGTCAGCGCAATCACCCTCGAGTTCGACGCATCGACCGACGATGACGTCCTGGCGAAGCTGGACCGGATCTCGGCTCGCGTACGATAGGGCTTCGGTTCTAGAACCTATCTCATAAATGCGCCGGCATTCGGCCGCCGATGCATCCCGTCCCACGGTGTTGCTCGTCGGTCGAATACTCCCGGTATTCTTCCTCCTCGCGCCGTGTGGGCCGGGCGCCTCGACGCCCTCGGTGCTGCGCCGCATTTATGAGTTAGGTTCTAGTCTGGCAGGGCGAATACGAAGAGGTTGTTGCCGAAGCTCGGATGGAGCTCGGGCGTCAAGCGCAGCTTGATCGATGCGCCACTGCCAGTGCTGACCGCGACGTACTGACGACCATCGACCGCGTAGCTGATGGAAAGCCGGTGATCGGAGATCCAAGGTTGACCTCCCAGAGCACGTCGCCTGGTGTCCTGATCGAAGGCTCGGAACCGCCCGTTCACGTCGCCCCCGAAGACGAGCCCGCCACCTAGTGGCCACCAGCGACATGGTGGCTGCCCGCTGCTCGTAGAGCCACATCGTCTCGCCCGTCTCGACCGAGATCGCGCGAACGGTTTGCCCGTGGCCGGTCGCGTAGGCACGAGTCGCCTCACCGTGGGCGGGTGCCCTCACGAGGACCGATCACCGCGGCGGGAACGGTCCACACAAGGCGCAGCGACGTGTCGAGGGAAGTGTTGCAACTTTGAAAGTGGTGACGGAAGCCGTTTCGGTATCGAGGTCTCATGCCGCCACCTCGAACAGCCTGTTGATGAACTGAATCTGGCGCCACACATCCGAGCCGCTCACCCACCTCGCCTGCCCCTTCCGAATCATGTGCATCGCCTCGTAGCCTTGGATTGTCCGCCGCGCCGCGTGAAACTCGCGAAACCCCTGTTTGGCCTTTACCCGTCGTTTGATCGCTCGATGGTCCTGCTCCAGGATATTGTTCAAGTATTGGACCGGCCGATGGCGGCAGCGGCCGCGCAGGGTGCCGTCCTCTTTCACGGCTGGAATCGCCGCGCCGTAGAGGCGGGCCTGATCGGTGTTGATGACGCGGGGCTGCGGATGCGATGGATCGCTGAGCGCCTGGCGAAACAACCGTTTGGCCGCCGCAGCATCGCGGAGCGCTGACAGGAGGAAATCGATGGTGGCGCCTGTGGAATCAATAGCCCGATACAAATAGCACCAGCGGCCCTTGACCCGCACATAGGTTTCATCAACACGCCAGGATTTGTTGGTTGGCTTGAGATGCCGGCGCAGCCTCTGCTCGAGTTCCGGCCCGTAGCGCTGCACCCAGCGCCAGACCGTCGTGTGGTCCGCTTGCAGGCCGCGTGCATCGAGGAGCTCTTCGACATCGCGGAGCGAGAGTGAGTACCGAAGATACCAGCGCACGGCGCAAAGAATCACCTCCGGAGCCGTCTGCCGCCACTTGAAGATCGCCGGTCGGATTGGCTGCTTCATGATCTTGTTAGGCTACCAGGCCCGCCGCTGGCCAAAGTTGCAACACATCCAGAAGAAACCCTGGTTCGGTCTTAAGCGTGTCAGCGTGTGCATTGTAGGCATCAAGGTAATTCTGTACAGACTGCCATCTGTCGAAGAGAGGTGCCTGCGGATCGATTGGCCCGAGTTCAGACGTGTCGCTCATCACCACGCTGTCGGCTCCGAGGACCATGAGTGTCCCGGCACTCTTGGCGAAGTCTGGAACGATGATGCGGAGCTGGGCTGGACCAACATGCTTCCTCACCATCCCCATTAGCTTCTCAGCGGCGTCGATGCTACCTCCGCTGGTGTGGAGTAGCAGATCTACGTTACGGTTCGGCGGAACCCTATGTAGCAGGTCGACGAATGGCATCGTGTCACTCTCATCGATCACGCACCGGCTGCCGGACAAGTAGCAAATTAGCGAGCGCTTGATGCGGTCCTGAATCTGGCTAATGAGTGTCTGTCGTTGGTAGCGATCAGCATGATTTGCCTCAAATAACGGCGTCTTGGTGGCCTGTCGCGGACGACTCTCAGGGGCCGGCGATGAATCGCCGCTATTGGCTGGTGTCGACTGTTCGGTCATGTGGTCACTCCCCGTTCGTAGCGATCGCCCAGCGGAGCTTACCGTCACGGATAATGAAGTGGCAGCGGCGCTCAGACGTGATGTCGTCAATGCTCGGGCGGATCGACAGCGGTCTTCGAGACTCGATCCTCCAGAATGGGTGGCGGGTTCTGTCCAGATTCACCATGAGTCGATGCCCCGTTCGGCAAGGGCAGTCGAAGACGGCCGCGCGCGCGGTGTGCGCGGCGTCGGTGCGCGCGTCGTCCGCTTTACGGGCGCGGGCGCGCATCCGGTCGAGGCTCCTGGTCGCCTGTGTGCTGAGCGTGTCGGCGGTGGCCATCGCCTTTACAGGGGTCTCCGGTCGAGTCGTTCGATGTTCCATGCGTTCCTCCCGGCGTCGTAGCCGTTGACGTACGCCGCTTCTTCGACAACGCGCCGCCCGTCGGCGCGCGTCATGTGGATCACCATCGCGATCCCGTCCACCACGCCGCGACACGTCACGTCCCACGGGAGATCGCCGCCGCCTTGCATCGCGCAACTCGCCAGTCGGGAGAGGGCACTCTCGGCGTTGTTGGCGTGGACGGTGGTGAGCGAGCCGCCGTGGCCGGTGTTGAGGGCTTGCAAGAGGTCGGCGGCTTCGCCGCCGCGCACTTCGCCGACCACGATGTGATCGGGTCGGTGGCGGAGGGCGTGCTTCACCAGATCGCGGATCGTGACCGCGCCGTGCTGCAGCCCGCGCGCCTCGAAGCGGACGCAGTTCGGGGAGTCGATGCGGAGTTCCAAGGTGTCTTCGATGGCGACGATCCGCTCGTCGTCGGGGATGAGTGCAATCAAGGCGTTGAGGAGCGTCGTCTTGCCGCTGCCGGTGCCGCCGCTCACGAGAATGTTGCGCCGGGTGTGCAAGGTCCGCTCGGCCGCGTGGCGGATGGGTCATCGACCGGATCGTGCACCACGCCACCGTGCTGACGACCGCTGGCGACAGCTACCGGCTCAAAGTCGCCACACGCAACCACGCGTCCCGCGCGACACAGGAGGTGCCACGGCAATAGCGCTCGTCGCGACGTGGCCTCCCGTCGCTCCGCTCCGTCCGGCCACGTCGCGACGACCACCACAACTCAAAAATGGGGGTCCCTGTACCTTTCTAAATGACTTCGCGCGGGTAATCTCGCGGAGTCGGGCAGGCCGCCGGGAGCCACCGAGGGGTCCCTGTGTCTCGAGCACCTGAAAAGGACTTGTGCCCTGACGGTCCAGCCATCGATGGATGCCCCGTGGGGAGTTTGCGCCGCAGAGCGCCAGTACAGGGACCGGCAGGCATCGTTGGCGCGCCCGTGAGATACGGCAGATAGGAGGTTCGCTGTGGAGCTGGCATGGTTCGTGGGTGTCGACTGGGGATCGCAGACGCACCAAGCGTGCGTAATCGACGTTGCCGGGAAGCTGCTCGGCGAGCGGGCGTTCGAGCATGGCGGCCAGGGGCTGTCGGAGATGGCGGACTGGGTTGTGTCCTTTGCGGCGGGTGCGGCGGATCAGGTCGGCGTGGCGATCGAGACACCGCGCGGGCCGGTGGTCGAGAGCCTGATGGAACGGGGCTTCGCTGTCCACGCGATCAATCCGAAGCAGCTCGACCGCTTCCGCGACCGCCTCTCGCCGGCGGGGGCGAAGGACGACCGACGGGATGCGCGGGTGCTGGCCGCGGCGCTGCGCACCGACCCGCACTGTCTGCGGCGGCTGGAGCCGACCGACCCAGCGATCGTCGAGTTGCGGGAGTGGTCACGCATCAGCGAAGAGCTGACGCGGGAACGCACGCGCCAGGCCAATCGGATGCGCGAGCAGCTCTGGCGCTACTACCCGCAGCTGCTCGCCGCGACCAGCGACGACATCGCAGCGCCTTGGGCGCTCGACCTGTGGCGGCGCCTGCCGACGCCGGCCGCGGCGCAGCGCGTTCGCGAGGCGACGCTCGCCAAACTGTTGCAACAGCACCGCATCCGCCGGGTCGATGCCGCGGCGCTGCGGGCGCGGCTGCGGGCGCCGGCCGTCCGGGTCGCGCCAGGTGCCGCCGAGGCCGCACCGGCGGAAGACCCGGACGCGCCCGCCGAGACCGAGCCAGAGCCGTCGCCACCGCCGCCCGACGCGGCCATCCTGCTCTCGCTGCCCGGCGTCGGCACCGGCGTCCTCGCTACGCTGCTGGCCGAGGGTAGTGACGCGCTGCGGCGGCGGGACGACGACGCGCTTCGCTGTCTCTGCGGGGTGGCGCCGGTCACCCGGCGGTCGGGCAAGAGCCTGCTCGTCGTGCGCCGCCTGGCTGCCCACGACCGGCTGCGCGACGCCGCCTACCACTGGGCTCGCGTCGCCGCCCACCGCGACCCGGTCAGCCGCGCCAAGTATCAGGCGCTGCGCAGCCGCGGTCCTGCCACGGGGCGGGCAGGCGGACGCGGACGGCGAGGTATTCGGCGGTGCACGATGCCACCGGTGCCGGGTCGGCCATCGGGGAATTCCCGGCGCTCGAAGCGCACCGTCAGCTCCAGGGCGTAGCTGATCTGCTTCAGCGTGTTCATCGCCGCGGTGCGCGCCTTCACGGCGGTATCCCGCGCGACTTTGAGCTGCCGGATCATCTCGACGGCACCATCCGCGGTCTTTGGCGTCGCGGTCGCTTGGCCCGCCAGCACCGATCGGGCGGCGGCCTCGGCGTCGATCCGGTCGGACTTGCCGGCGACGCGGCGCAGGCGCCGGTCCGCTCGATTCACTTCCACAACACGATGCCCCGCTCGGCGGACCGCACGCGCAAGGCCCACGCCATAGCCGCCGGTGCCGCGTTCAGCACGGTTCCCCGCAGCCAGGTCGACCAGGTGGCCCGCATCGACGGTCGTCTTCTTGCTGCAAGAGATCGGACGACGTCTCGTGTAACGCGTGTTAAGCGTCGTCTTGTTCACAGTACGACTCGTCAATCTCGGCTGCCATCCCTCTAAGAGCATTGATCTGGGTCTGTGTGAAATGTGCAAATATAAATGCATCGCGCTCGTTCAGTTTTGCCTGGCCTGAAGGACCGAAGTACAGCTCCAACTCCTGAAGAGGATATGAGACGAGTTTGAGGTGGTAATCCACGCTATCGTACGTTCCACCGCGTTCAGCGAGCTCCGACTTAAAGCGTTCGACGGCTTCCGCGATCAGCTTGACGTGGATCAGGCCGTACTCGAAGAGCTTGCCTGCCCGAATCGACTCGTAAATCTTCTCGAAGTAGTAGTCCGTGGTCGCGGGAAACGAGGCAGCTAGCTTCTTATCCTTGAACATAGTTTTGTGCTCCGCTTCTTCTCTTTGAAGAGAGGCCACCACTTGATTCATGATTGCCCAGAGCTGCGATCGTTGCGTCGCTATCAGCCCCGGAATACTCACCCCTTTGAACTGCGCCGGTCCATGATCCGGATATACGGTCAATAACTGAAAACCGGTCTTGGTCATCGAAATGCGCGAAATGAAATGTGCCCGCGCCTGCCCGAAACGCTTCGTAGGGTGCCCGACACTGGCATGCCTGACTTCGCGAATATCGCGCAAGGAAGGATCAGGGTCATACTTCAGGTCGAGAGCTTCGGCCAAGCTCCGAACGGCGTCCTGTTGCAGCACCAGGGCCTGGAGTGCGCCATAAACCAAGAGATAGGTTGCACCAGCGTCGTCGGTTGGCGGCGCCTTGTCGTAGGCCTCAAACGCCAACTCCGTGTCTCCGATTACATCAAGCGAGCTACAAAGTTGATTCCAAGCCTTGGAATCTTTTAGCAGTGCATGCTGTTTAGGCGTCCGATTGATAAAGCCACGAATTCGCTGCTCAAGTTCGGAGATCGTCGCTTCAGGCATGCTGGAACTAGTGTCCTGTCGCTGAATTCTTGTAAGTAAATCTACGCGCCGCACCGCGAGCGACCACGACCATCTCAATCGAGGCACAATCGGCCAAGACGCGCTCAAGGGCGTCTGCTTCGCGTCGATCGGTCAGCCCGTACGCTCACGCGCTGCTGTTCCGCGAGGGGCTGCATCCCCGATTCATCGAGAAAGACCAGGCGCTCGACGGGAATCCGCCGCACGGTGGTCAGGAAGGCGTGGCGCTTGGCCCGGACGTCGGGCCGGGCCGCTTCCAGCGGCCGGCGGCGTTTTTTTTGACGACATAGCCACACCGATGCAGGGCTCGCCGGGGCGAGCTGTCCGTCGCGCCGGTACCGCCACACCACCGCTTCACGGTCGCCTCGCCCAGAGCAAACCGTGCGGCGATGCCCCCGTAGCTGCCCTCGCCCGCCTCATACGCACGCACAACCCGCTCCCGAAGTTCCATTCCATACGCTTCAGCCATGAGCCAAGGAGATCACACTCCGATCAGCTCCGCAAGACCGGATCAACTCAGACGCACTCTGGGGTTAAGTTCGTATAGGCACGTGAATCACCGGCTTCAGCGCTTCAAGTTGCGTCCGGTAGCGCTGCGAGATGCGATCGTAGAGATCCGGCACGTTCTTCGCGTGGACTGTCACCACAAGTGCATAGGGTATCGGCTTCGCATTGACGTGCAGATGCCCGCCCTTCCTCGCGTTGTAATGGATATCGAAAACCGGATCGTTGAGGGTAGTCCCCAAGAATCGTCGGGTCCGCTTTACGCTCGTCTCAAACGCCCGTAAATAATTCATAGTAAGATACTTACTACAATTAACCCAGTTAACGTTGCCTCGTTGTACCCTCATTGCAGTCAGGAACTAACGCGACCATCGAAGTCCTCTGCGGACCTCGTTACGCTTCGGGTTCATCATCGCGAGCGGAATCATCATCGTCTTCGTCTCCGTCGCCGCTACAACTGAGTAACTCCTCGGGGCTTGGCGGTTCCACCGCCGTCGAGACCGACAGCTTTACGTGGACATCGTCCCTTTTCGGTTCCTGGATGTTTGCCGCAACGAGGCGGTAGGTCACGGTGAAGGATCGGACGTCCTCGTCGGAATCGAACTGGAAGTAGACAACGGGCAAATCACACGGCACATGATGCTTCACGCGCTTCACCGTGTACTGAACGCTCTGGGGTTCGTCTCCCAGAGTGTTCGTCCGCGCGCCGCGACGAGGCCAGGCGTCTCCTCGGGCGCCTCTGGTGCCACGTAGGGGGTCGAGTCATGCACCAGCGCCATGAACTGCGTGCCCGAAGACAGTCGCCGACGATCGACGTGTACCGGAAGAACGCATTCTCTACGCGCGCTTGCTGATGGTCACCAGACGCCTTCTTCCACCGTCGCCGGCCGAGCGCCTTCACCCTCCTGATCGTCCGATCGCGGGCACCTGATCGGGCGCCCCGTCGAGACAACGACGCGGTCTTGGTCGGCGGCACCACGACCCTCGCCCCTCGCGCACCGGCCGCACCATAGCACGCGCGCGTGTCGTAGGCCGGATCCGCCGTCACTCTGCTGAGGTGTCCATCCACCTCGTCGACCAGACTGATCCCCGTAATCGCGTCATCGGCCATCGGCTCAGTCAGCGCGCAGGCCACGATCACACGGGACCCGTCCACGCCGAGATGGAGCTTCCTCCAGCCGCGTCGCCCGCGGCCCCCATGTGTCGCCGCGGCCCACGCACCTGCGCCGACGATGGACAGTCCGGTGCTGGCAACGATGAGGTGCAGGCTGGTGCCCGGGCGGGCGCGCCGACGCGCGAGGGCGAGATGCTGACCGCGTCGCGAGAGCGTGGTGTGATCGGGTGCCGTGAGATCGACGCCCAGCATCCCGAAGATCGATGTCAAGACGCCCTCGGTCTGACGCAACGGTACGTGGAAGATGAGACTGAGCGTCAGGACGGTGTCGATGGCGAGATCGGAATACTGGAGTTGCCCGTTCCGCCTGCCGACGCCAGCCGCTGCCCACGTGGCGATCGCGTCGGGCGTGAGCCAGAGGGTGACGTCGCCTCGCCGCACGAGGGCTCGGTCGTACTCGGCCCAGTTCCCGACGCGATACGTTGTCTTGTACGTCGGATGCACTCTCGACTTCACATCGAGATCATGACCCGAATGCCTCGCGGAAGCGCTTGCTACTTACTTGCCTGGAAGACGCCGTCGAACCATGCCAACGAGCCGAGGGCGAGCTGTCTCGTCGAGAGTTCGAGTTCCCGGTTGTGCATCAACGCATTTCTGAAGTCGTTGATGTTCCTCACATGTATTTCCAGGATCGAACGGGACTTGAACGTAGGTTCGAATAGCGACCAGTGCAGCTTGATCAAGCGCAGGTATTCCATGATCTGACAGAAATTCACCTCTCTGGCGTCAGCTCGCGAACGTGACGGCTGCTGTCTCAGCCAGTCGTTGATGCGTTCTTCGATCTTCTGTCGGAAGTCGCTGTCTGAGAGGTTCGACCAGTAGTCGGGATCATGGTTCCGAAGAACTGAATCGATCAGGTGCCGAAGACGAAGCTCAAACTTTTCAACCGCACGTGCTTCATTCCCCTGGAAGTCTGTTTCGACCTCCAGCATCTCTCCGGCCAAGAGGCGCATCTCGGCGACGACCTGTTCCGCGCGGTACTGGAGAAACGTGTCGACGTCGTCATTGAGAATCCCTGACGCCTTTGGGTCATCCACGAAATGAGATCGTAGGGCCTCCGGCAGATCAGGATTGTGGCAGAGCTTCAAGTACTGGGACGGAGCTTTGCTGGCGTACGCCTTGTTCGCTGAGGCACGAGCGATCGCGATGTTTGCCATGCTGTCCCGAAGTCTCAGGTGTTCGGCGTCGTGCTTCCGCAAGTACGCACGCGGGAAGAGATGGTGCAATTCAGCAGAATTGAACTTCGAGAAACTCGTGAGGGACACAGGCGAGCCATCCTTGAGTTCTCGAGGGCCTCGATAATTCAGAACACACAGCAGTGTCTTGCAGAAGGCGCTGCCAAGATTGAGGCGTTGCTCAATAATGCGTTCGGCTGACAAAAGTGGCGTGGCATAGGTAAAGATCACCGTGTCGCCACCGGCAAGCCTCTCCATGTCGGCGATGTCGTCGCCGATCCTGGTCTCGGCAGTGGAATCGTAGCGGCTGCTTGCCGACACCTTCCAGAACCATTGACCGAGTGTCTTCTTCGCTGGGCCCGACTGCGCCTGGGTGCCAGCCGCATGGAAGAAGTATGTCAGGGGCACGACGACTGAGTTGTAGGGGAGGATCCTCGCGTGTGTAATCCTCAGGTCGCCCTTCAGGAAGTCGATCGCTTGGCGGATGCTCTCGAGCGTCGCGTTCCAGTTCTTCTGGATCTGAGTCTTGTCGATGTCCAAGATGTTCTTCCGGCGCACTGCCCTTGTCAGGATGCCAGCAACGCACTGAAGGATCGTGATATCCGGCACATCGTCGTAGTGCGCTTTCGCCAGCTCCTCGCGGAATTCATTCAGGCGGTCTCGGAGATTGAATGCTGGCGACCATGTCTTGGCCACCATCAGGTCGACGACATTGAGGATCTTCCCGGAGTTGTTGATGCGCTCGAAGATCTCGCAGGCCGTGTCAATCGGCTGATCCAGTACGTCGATAGTTGAAAACGGGTAGCTGATGAATCTCTTTTGAACTCTAACGAGAGCGGCACGACGAGCGGGACCAAGCCGGGCAGCAGCATCTACGAACTTACTGACGTCGGTGATCTCTCGGACGGAGAAGTATCGACTCCGTTTGTCGGCTTCCTCCTCGTGCCTGTCCCTGTCCTGGATTTCGGCCTCTCGTGCGATCTCGTCAATTTGAGCTTGGCCCTCCTTTGAAAGGAGCAAGCGGATGCCCTTGAGGGACCCCAGGCCGAGACCTGCAAGCCACTTGAGTCGACATCGCACGTGGTAGGGCTTGATTTCGTCTTCTCGTGCCTCAGTAAGCAGTGCGACGGCGGCCTCTTCTGTTGTTTCTCCGGCAGTTGCGAGTGCTGGAAAGAGGTCAGAGAAATAGTCCAGTTTGTCGACTAGTAGGCGCAGCACATGTCGGGGGTTCTCGTCCTGTGCGAGAAGGTGGCCTGATTCGGTTGGCGAGCAAGCCTCGTCCGTAACTGTGTAGAGACCCAGCGGTTGGAGTAGGCGGTGCAGGCGTCGTGCGCGTGGGACGCTCAGCTTGAACTCGGCGACGAGCCAATCAACAACGTGTTCGGGTGATGGCTGCTTCTTGTTGATCATCCGAAGCAGCGAAACGAGAAGCGCTAGGTAGTCGGTCGTGCTTCCGATCTGTGGCAGGCCGAGCAGTTTGACCGCTGACCGTTCCCGATCGGACGCTAATGGGTCAGGAACGAACTGTTCCTCGTCGAGATCGAAGTAAATCTGGAGACTCTTTGTAACCTTCTTTCCGTTGACGCGGTGCGTAATCCGTGCCTGTTCCAGGCAAGCGAAGAGGGAGGTGAGCCGTTGCTGACCATCGAGGACGTACTGAACGGACTTGCCTTGGTCATGGCGGAGTTCGATCTCACCGATGCGCCTGTAGGACTGGATCTCGTCGTCTGTCTGCCAGAACAGGAACGAGCCGACAGGGAAATGGTGGTACACGCTGTCCAGGAGCCTGATGATCTGGCTGCGTTCCCAGACGAATTCTCTCTGGAAGTCGGGGATCCGTATCTGCCCATTCCGGATCTTCAGCATCAGTTCGTCGAACTGCATCTTGTCGGGCTTGACCCTGATCGCTTCTTCCGATACGACTCGATCTACCATGCTTTGTCCCTGTGCGCCTAGGCATGCCTTTCGATGGCCCGCCCAGCGTAGCTGAGAGCGTAGCTACTTGGGGTACGTGACGCTCGACGGCGCTCAGGTTCCCGCTGTGACCCTCGTAAAACGCGCAGCCAATTGGCGCACTAAAGAGGGATATTCTGTGGGATGCAAATGAGAATTCATAATATAAAGTAGGTCCTTCCGGGATCTCCGTGGGTCGCAAGGATCCCGGGTGACTCGTCAGGCCGCCTGCGGGGGCCCCCTGGTGGGTGGGGGGCTTGCTCGGCGGCGGATTGCACTCGAGGTGTCCTGCTGATAGAACGCTCCGGCGGAGGAGCGAATGCAGGATACCAAGCTGTTCGAGACGATCTTGGGGATCCCTACCCCCTGGCACGTGGCGCGCGTCGAGCTGAAACCCGAGGACGAGCGGGTCGACGTGTGGCTAGAGCACGAGCCGACGCGCTGGCCCTGTCCCAACTGCGGCGAGACGGTGCCCGCCTTCGATCATGCGGCAGAGCGCACGTGGCGCCATCTCGACACGTGTCAGTTTCAGACGCACCTGCATGCCGAGATTCCGCGGGTGCAGTGTCCGACCCATGGCGTGAAGCAAGTGCGGGTGCCGTGGGCCGAGCCACGGAGCCGCTTCACGGGGTTGTTGGAACGGTTGATCATCGATCTGATCCTGCAGTGCAGTACGGTCAAAGGTGCGTGTGAGATCGCGGGCGTCAGCTGCCACGCCGTGCGCAGGCGGTGCCAGCCCGTCGGCGCCACCCGGCCGGACCCGCCGCCACGCGCACCGCATCACCCCTCCGCCTCGTGCGACGCACCACCGCATAAGGGCGCCCCACTCCCGGCATCAGTTCGCGGCTACGGGCCTGGGGTGTGGCGGTGGTCGGAACACTGCCCGTCTGTGCGCTGGGGATCGCGTCCAGGCCACCGTACGGGCTGGTGGTGACACCCGGGACTCGTCGCGAGGATACTGTTGGATGTGGAGACCGTGGCCGTGCTCGTGCTTGTCACGACTGTGGGGCTCGTGGTGTGGTGGGCGGCCGGGCGGAGTGGGGGGAGCACGCCGGGCGGAAACGCGACTCCGCCACATCTGTTTTGGCAACGCCGCCCAGGTGGAGCGGCTCATTGAGGCCGAACAAACTCGGACGCCGGGGATCTCTCGCGCCGAAGCCGTTACGCGCGCAGTCCTGCGGTATGAACGTGACAACCATTGACGCATCACGACCGGAGCCCTTTGGCTGGATGTGTTGCAACTTTCAAAAAGAGGCAGGAGAGCGATGGGTCGGGTCGAGCAGGCGCGCTCGAAGACTCTGGTGGGGCGGATTCTTCCCATCTCGCCGCCCATCGCCGAGGCCCTGGCGCGACGGCGAGCCCGCCGTGACCCCGACAGCCTGCTCGTCTTCCACCGCGACGGCATCGCCGTCCGGCGCTGGCGCACAGCGTGGCGCACCGCCTGCCAGGCCGCTGGGGTTCGGGTACCGATCCGGGTATGACCCTGTCCGTTCAACAACTTCCGGAAGAAGCGGAGGGCCGCCCACCCGACGGCGGGCTGAGGGTCGAGACGCGCCTGGCGTGCAACGTCTTAAATCAGATGACGGAGCTTGGCAGGCCAGAGTCGTTCGCGATCAATCGCTGACCGGATACCGAACTGAGAGCGCGTCGGTCGGTGTCTTGCCGTGCAACAACGCCGCGTTTCGCAGCGACGACCAGTTGTTTCTGGCACGGCAAATCGAGAGCCTGCCTCCGAAGTCGCCTCGCGTCGTGACACGAGCCACGAAGGACAGCAATCTTCAGACACTGCTCGAGAACGCCAGGGAGCTGGGTATCGACGATCTACTGACCGAGGCCGCAGCCTTCGTTCAGAACAGCATCCCCGGAGGGTACTGCTGGCCCGGCAAGCTCGCGTATGCCTACTACTTGCAGGAGACCACGGATGACGACACGCCTACATCCCGGTCCTATGTGGCGCTCTCGGTCAAGAAGAATGAGCCCGGCCGCCTGACGCTGACGCTCCGTCGCGCGCGGTGAACGCTGCCGGGCAGGCGGCTGACGAGTTCTGCAACAACTTCTCTGGCGTCATCAGGGCGCTCAACCTGCTCGGACCGCTCCAGGAGCGCGAACCCTCGTCTCCAGGCCGGAGCAGGCGCACAGCAGTAGGGCGTGCATCCGCCCGGCGGCGCGACCCGTCACCACGCGCGGGGAACGTTCAGTCTATCCGCCGTCGATCGACGTGGCAAGACTCCCGCCTAGCCGAGCCTACTTGCGCAGCGGGATGCCTTTCGATTCCTGAACTCTCGCCCCTGCCAGAATGCCGGCGAGCCCGATGTTGCCCTCGTGGCACGCGTACTCGAACAACGGGCCATCCGTGCGCCGGAACGGCATCATGACCGTATACGGTGCCGTGTAGACCGTCGGATCGGTGACCGTGAACTCGTACGCGACCGTGTCCGGGTCGAGGCGGGTGAATCGTTCGACCAAGTGCATGTTCGGCCCCGTGCCCCCGCTCTGTCCACCCCGGAAATGCGTGGTCTCGACGACCAACGTTTCCCCCTCCCAGTGCCCACGGGATACCCCCGCGAGTTGGGAAAACTGTGGTTTCGCGCGATCATCGAGCGGAATGATCCGAGAGTTGTGCACCATCTCGTTGAAGATCGCCACATACCCCGGTGCCTGGAAGATCATCACGTTGTTGTTGTACGCACTCGACCGCATTGGAGGGCCGGAGTTGAACCCCATGATGCAGCGATCGGAGAAGCTGCGGTTCTCATACGAATCGTAGAGATGCGCGTCGCGGTAATCGGTTCGCTCCCGCGCGGCACGCCGGGAATCCTCCGTGCGGCCCGGCAGCCTTCCGTTCGGTGGGTCGACGATGAGCGACGTCCGCTTGTCCGAGGTCAGCTCGATTCCCCGCTCGTACCAGAACTCGTTGTAGGACAGCACGCCGCCCTCAGCCCGGCTTTGGTACCCGGCGTTCGGCGCGCCCGTCTCTGGGTCGAACAGATCGCGGTTCTGACGTCGGCGTTCTGACGCTTCGAACTCCTCGGCCTCTTCGGCAGACAGGTTCTCTTGTCCCTCGAACTGACGAGGCCGCTGGAACGGGGTTAGCGTGCGGAAGGTGTAGGTGCCTGAGATGTGGGGCTGGCCGTCAGAGGTGCGCATCGGCATCGCGTCGTCGATCGTTGAGGTCTGCGCGACCGCAAGTGGCGATACCAGCATGAGCCCAAGGGCCACGCCAAGAAGCGTCGTCAGGCGTTGTCGGTTCATTGATAGTCTCCCAGCGGGCCGCAGACGCGTCCCGGTTTCCAGTCTACTGGTTCGGGGTCGTTTTCTCGAGGGCCCGCGATCCAGCCAAGATGTTCGTCAGCCCGTAGTTGCCCTCGTGACACGCATACTCGAACATCGGTCCGGCGCTACGCGCCATGGGCAGCGCACCCGTCCACGGTCGCGTCCAGATGTTCGGGTCTTCAACCGTGAATTCGTAGTTAAGTGTGTCGGGGCCGATGCGCGTGAAGCGTTCGACCACGTGTAAGCCCTCGGTGAGATCCAGGTTGAAGCGTCGGATGAAGGCCCGGTCGCTGAAATTGGTCGTCTCGACGACGAGCGTGTCACCCTCCCAGTGGCCCCGCGAGTCGCCCCCGTACTGGCGGATACGCGCATCGGCATGAGGACGACCATCCAACGGGATGAAGCGGACGTCGTGGATGTGCTCTTGGAGGATGGCAACGTGCTGGGGTGTCTGAACGACGTGATAGTTGTTGTTGTAGCCGGTCGGGAACGACGGAACACCGCGATACCAGATGCACCGATCGCCAAGGTCGAGCTGGTCATAGGAATCGGTGGGTAAACGCCCCTGCCGAACATCGTCGAGTCGCGCATGATCAGGAGACGTGATCCGGTTTTGTGCGTCTGTCGTCAGCGGAGGCAGCCGACCGTCCGGCGGATCGACAATCAACGAGGTGCGCCGCGTCGGGACGGCCTTCGTCCCGCGCTCCATCCAGAAGTTGTTGTACCCGCCGACGTTCCCGCCCACCGGCAGCGGCTCAGTTCGTATCACGCTGGGCTCGTTCGCGCGGCTATTCCGCTCGATCACCTGCCGTTCCAGGGCCGCCGCTTCCTCCGGAGTCAGGAACTCCTTGTCAGCTTGATCAGTCGGACGCTCCAGCGGTGTCAGCGTGGAGTTGTTCCAGATTCCACCAATGTCCGGATCTCCCCAGACCGTCCGCGGGGATTGGGACGCACCTGATTCCGCTGTCTGGGCCCTCAATGAGGCCCCCACGGCAGCGGACAGCACGACGACCAGGGCGACAACGGCACCCTGCGCACACAGCGTCGCGAAGAATCGACGGCTCATGTTCTGCCCCCTTTGTCGGCGCGGCCACCCGGGCCCTCAGCCGATCGGAATATGGACTCCATCCTACCGCCGGACCGCCGGCGGTTCAAACTCTAGTAATCTAGTACGCCACTCACCCGGAGAGATGTCCGAGTGGTTGAAGGAGCACGCTTGGAAAGCGTGTGTAGGGGAAACTCTACCGTGGGTTCGAATCCCACTCTCTCCGCCATTTATTTACAGTAAGTGCTTTATTATTAGCGTTTTAGGCTCGACATGAGTTGATACGGTCCCCCATATGGTCCCCATGCCAATGGCGGCACCAGCCCGGCCCACATCGTGCCGTCGGCCACCACCTGGTCTCCGCATCCCACGCACCGACCGCACGAACTCTGGCAGACCGACTTCACGTACCAACGACCGGTTCCGCGACGAGTGCCTCAACGGACACTGGTTCACGACCCTGGCCCACGCGCAGACCTTCATCGAAGCGTGGCGGCAGGAGTACAACGAGGAGCGACCGAAGAAGCGACTGGCAGCCGAGCGACGTAACATCCCCAGGACTCCAGACTGATCCGCTCCTAAAGACGGGGGACGTCGCACGCGCGGCATCTAGATTTAATTGTCTATACGATATAATGACGCTTGTCGAATTTGACCCAGCGAAGAGTGCCAAGAACCGTCGCGAACGCGGGATCGGATTTGAGCGCTTCGCTGACATGGACCTCGACACCGCCATCAGTGTCGAGGACACGCGCGTTGCCAGCTCAAAAAAGTTCGAGAGATCCCTCTCCGTGACGAAGCCATTGACGGCGAACAACGCATCGATCTTGGATGCGACGCCGCGGTGCCTCCACCCGCCCGCGCGGCCAGCGGACGAGCGGCTCGCTGACCGAGACCCGCGTTCGCGACTGGCAGTCCTGGCCGGAACGGTTCGACGGGTCGGCGGACCGGACCATGAACCCCTGCCCGCTGGACGGGACCGACCAGCGGGCCAGGACCGTCCTCGCCGCGTGCGTCGAGCCAGACGGACCGGTCGACGCCGATGGCGATCAAGCCCTGGTCATCGACGATGCGCGCCACCCGGCCTTCCTGCCAGGTGGCGAGGCGGCACGGCCGTGGGACGCGGCCACCGGGGCGCTCGTGCGACGGCCGCGACGCCGCCGGTGCTCGTGGCCCCCCTCTCCCATGATCCCGACGTGGCCTGGCTGGTCAACCGTCTCGCGGCCCAGTCTGGGATCGAGCCATCGGGCCCGTGAAGAAGCCACCGGCGCGCCGCCCGCGCGTCGTCGTTGAGGAACCCGCCCAGTCGCGGCCGGCACCGGCGGCGGCTATAGTGTGCGCCTAGCCAACCCCTCGCAACTGGAAACGGCGCCCCAACTTGCCGTAGTCTCTGGGTGATTCTTCAAAGACTGCCTATGGACACGAATCGAATCGAACTGACAGTGGTGTCGAGCTCGGATACGTGTGGCAGCCAGACATCCAGCCTCAACCGCTTCGGTGCCGACCCTCGTCAGGGGCGGGTGTGGTGTGACTGGCCCCACCGCACCGTCGTCCTGACCTGTGATGGAACCATTGTTTGCGGCTGCGGCGACGCCTTCAACGAGAACCCGATGGGCGATGCCCGGAAGGAGAGCGTGCTGGACATCTGGCGCGGAGAGGGATTCCAGCGCATGCGGAGCGGCATGCGAGACGGTCATCTCGTCCCCTTCTGCTACCGCTGTGGGCTCATGGAGGTCCATCCGTCCGACTTCGACGTCCCCGACCTGCCGATCGTGCCGGATGCGTACCCGCGCGAGCTCTACGTCGAGCCGACGATCGTCTGCAATCTCCGATGCCCGCAGCCGGCCTGCGTACCCGACGAGGTGTACGACACCCGCTCGATCCGGATGCTGCCGATCGACACGTACAAGAAGGTGCTCGATGAGGTCGGACCCCATCTCGAGCGCATGGTCTTCTACAACTACGGTGAGAGCTTCATCCACCCTGACGCGTGCCAGATGATCCGGTACGCGAAGGACGTGAACCCCAACATCTGGATCTGGACCTCCACCAACGGTCACTACTTCGACAAGCCCGAAAAGGTCCGAGCGCTCGTCGATTCCGGCATCGACGAGATTCAGTTCAGCATCGATGGGGCGACCCAGGAGGTCTACGAGGAGTACCGCAAGCACGGTCGTCTGACCAAAGTGTTGGACGGGATCCGAGCCGTCATTGAGGAGCGCGAACGCCGTGGCATGCCCGGCCCGTGGATCCTCTGGAACTACATCCTGTTCCGATGGAACGACTCAGACGAGCAGATGGAGCGCGCTCGCGCGCTCGCAATCGAGTTGGGTGTCGACCGCCTCACCTGGACGACGACCGACCAGCCGCTCGGCATGCCGTCGACCCGCTTCGTGCCGGGCTCCCCCGACTACGAGCGGATCAGGCCGGGGCTGATCGGTGCTGGGCGGGACATCCCCAATGCCATCCAATGGCGTGCCGGAATCGAGGCGATTGACCTCCCCACGAAGGTCCGCGTCGGTGACGCCTTCGTGGCTCGCCTGCGCGTCCGCAACGAAGGTGAGGTCCGGTGGCCTTCGGCGTCGGAGCAGACCACCAGGCCAGTCCGCCTCTATGGCCGGCTGAAGCCGGCGAGCGGTGACTCCTTCGGCCGGCCCTTTCTCGTCGGAACCCTGCCGCGCGCCGTACCACCGGGAGAAACGGTCGATGTCGAGATGCACGGGTTCGCCGGGAGGGAACCTGGACACGGCCGGCTCAAGCTGGATCTTCTTTTCGGCGAGCGCTGGTGGTTCGAGGAGCTTGGGGGCGAGCCGCTGGTACAAGACCTCGAGATCGGTGACGCCAATGACCGTCCACCGCTGTTGGAGCTGGTTTCAAGTCCATCGGCCGTCCGCGCCGGCGAAGAGTTCGAGGTTGTCGTGCGGGTGCATGGCCGCGTCGACCGCCCGCTCGATGGGTCTCCGGCGGCGATGCACCGTGCCGGTGTCGGTATCCGCTGGGCCGCCAATGAGGCCGCCACCCACTCCGCCGAAGGACGACGTTGCTACTTCGAACCGCCGCTTGGCCCCGGGGAGGTTCGCGAGCTACGGTTGTCCGTCCTGGCCCCGTCCCTCACGTCCGGTCGCTGGATGGCGAAACTAGATCTCGTCATGGAGGGGCTGACCTGGTTCGAGGACCTTGGATTCGAGCCGCTGTGCCTGGAGCTCGAGGTCGACGGAGACACCGAGCCCTGTCAAGTCGCTGTGGAGGTGCTCCAGGCACCCGCGACGGTGGCCCGCTCGGCCGCGTTCGATCTCAAACTCCGCGTCCGAAACGATTCGGACGAATCGCTTGACGGGTCCACCTCGAGCCAAGCTCTGGTCGGTGTCGGCATCCGTTGGACCGACGGGGCGGTCGGACGGGTCGCACGGGATTCCGATCGCCTTTATTTCGATCCGCCGCTGCAGCCCGGAGAAACCCGCGAACTTCTGCTGCGTGTGCCCGAAGGAGCACTCTCCGCAGGCACGTTCGTCGCACGGGTCGACCTGGTGAAGGAGCATCACTTCTGGTTCGAGGAAAAGGGCGCACGGCCTTCGAAGTTCGAGCTCCTCATCTCCGAACCATCCTGAACGGGACGCGAGTCCCCGACGACACGCAGCCTATTCATGCTCGCCAAACACCGCCGGGCGTGAACTTCTCAATCTCTCGGTCAGGCTGGCGGCTCGCCTGTACCCGAGCTTGACGTTTGCCACCGTTCCTGCCGGAGAGCGGTTGGCCGATGACCTGATAGGCGTTGGCCAGTAGCATCAACCCTAACATTGAGACGTCTAAAACGGGCACTGCCAATGTCGGTCTCTCGATCGGCGTGAATGCACCGACCGTCGACGCGCTAACCGTATACGCCGGCTGCGATGGCTGGCTAGGCAGGGTAGGCACCAAGGGTCCATACAGAACCAGCGACCTCGGAAACCCCTTTGGAGCCGGCTTCGCCGCCTGCTTGGGCACCCGGAGCCGGCCATGAGGAGCCCGTGTTCGCGAGATCGGCCGGTGCTCCCGCCCCACCGTGCGGCCCGGCAGGACCGGGAACGACGAGCGCGACTCCGGCGACGGCTCCTCCACCCGCCCGCGCGGCCGGTGCTCGTGGCCCCCCTCTCCCGGACCGCCGTCCCGGCGTCCCTGGCGTCGTGTCGATGTCGGTGCCGCGCCCCCGAACGGTGTGCGTGGTGCCACGCGAGCGATCAGGCGTCCCTGGCGGCGTTTCGCGCGAGCGGACGAGACCCAGCAGAGATCGGTTATCGCATGTGAGGCGATGAAACGGCGAAGTGCGGCAAGAATAGGCGTGAATTCGCGAGATCCAGACCATCGAGGCGACGTGGGTGATAACCGTCTATTGATAACCGATCAGACACAGGGCCTTCTAAGCCGAGGGTCGCAGGTTCGAATCCTGCCGGGCGCGCCATTTCCCGCCAGATCTTGCGCGTTGCGCCATGTCGTGACCACTCCTGGGGTCACCGCTCACCATCACGACCGGTCACATCGCGCCGACGATTAGCGTGCTGAAGTACGGGGCGGGCACGTTCTGCTTTACTTCCAGTGGAATCGACAGCATGGTGTCGCTGTCATGGCGAGGGACCCGGCATCGTCGCCAAGTGTGGAAGAGGCCCTGAGGGCCGCCGCAGCCCGATTCGCGCTGCTGGCAGATGTCCTGGAACTCCAGGCCCTCGGCATCGAACGCGCCGACCAGCCCGTGGGCCCGGAAGGCTCTCGAGCGCTGGCGGAAACGTGCCAACAGGCCGTCGGGGACCTGGAGCGACTCCTGAGCGCACTCCCCGTGGAGCTGCTCAACTGGTCAGACGCGGCCACGCGGAAGAGGGGCCGGCACCCATGAGTCTGATGCGAACCTATCGTCGGGCGCTCCGCTTGTCGCAGTCGGCGTTCGCGGCGCAGTTGAACGTGCCGCGTGAGACCTACCGCCCCTGGGACGCGGGCCGCCGCGAGCCACCGGCACACCTCCTCACCAGAGCCAGGACCCTGGCAGGCTATCCGGATGAGACGGTGCTTCTGCCGTTGCCGGTCCTTCGTCTGCCCCTTCCGGATCATGTGCATGGCCTCGTAGCCTTGGATCGTTCGCCGCGCCGCGTGGAATTCACGAAAGCCCTGCTTGGCCTTCACGCGTCGTTTGATCGCTCGATGATCGCCCCAGGAACAATGCGAGCTAGCCCGCCGCACATGCAACGGTCGGATCGTCGCTCCGGAGTGCAGCGTCTATGTTCGCAGGAGCGGTCAACGATTCGACCGCTTTCTGCACCCCCGCAAGATTGAAAGTATCAACTGCGGGGCGGAGTTTGTTGTGCCAAATCTGAGCGCGCACTCGCAAGGTGTTAGACAACAGCATGCTGCTGACAAACAGCACTTCATCGCGATTGGACTCAAGGTAGTGCAGAGACCGCCTGAACTCCCAACGGAGGTATCCATCCATGTCCCAGTTGAGCCGCGCAACTCGTGAACTGAACTTTCGCTCCGGAGCGGCAAACGGCGGCACCATAGCAATGACGACGCGCAGCCGGCCGGAGTCGCAATACATGCCAAGTGCGAACTCGCCGTCCGTGCGTCCGGGAGCAGGCTCATGAGCACATCCAACCGGTTTGGCGTGCTGATCAGAAGGCGTCCGCCGGGCTTGAGCAGATCTCTGATCTCGGAGAGGAATGCGCGCGGATCACCTACGTGCTCGATGACGCTGAAGGAGAACGCCCAATCGACCTGACGGAGAGGCGGAGCCGCCTCGGCAGCGCGTGCGTAGACCTCGTAGCCGCGGCTCACGAGGAGATCGTGGTAGTCACGACAGGGCTCGATCGCAATCGCTCTGGCCGGAAGGCCTCTCACATGATCGAGGAAACTGCCGGCACCGCAACCGACGTCGGCGATGACCTTGCCGCGAAGCGACTCAGGCCAAAGCTGTTCAAGCTTCTGGAGCTGCAGCATATCGTGCTGCTCGAAGAGGTCGGCGGCGTCGGCTGGTTCTTCGAGGATCGCACGGTAATCCGGGCCTTGATAGAAGTCGTCCTTCTTCGTGAACGCTTCTGCGAGGCGCTCGACACCGCACCCGCCGCAGCGCCCGATGACGGCCTGATCTTTGTGTTTACCGAACGCGCCATCACGGATGGAACCCCGGTAGGCCTCGATCCAACTCTCGGCCACGCAGATCTCGCACGGACCGAAGCCGTCAAGGAGCATAGTACAGCCTCTTCTGAATTCGTGGCTCGGCGGAGGCGAGCACATCTGCGATGCGCTTCCCTGCCTCTCCGCCGCCAAACACGGTTGAGGAGGGATAGCGACCGTTTGCAAGTTGGCGACGAATGGCGGCCTCGATCTGGCCGGCGTCATAGGGAACGTCGGTGACATTGGGCCCGCGCTCGCGGCCTTGCTGACGTGTACCGATGTTCACGCATGGGACGCCTAGGAAGGCTCCTTCCCGCAGGCCCGACGAGGAGTTGCCGACAAGGCACGCGCAATTGTTAATTACCCGGCCGTAGTCTTCGACCGAGAAGTTTCGGTAGAAGTGGACGTAGTCCGGCTGGTTGCGTTCGCGGAAGATACGCAGGCCCTTCGATACGTCGTCGGATCCGGCGTCGACGTTCGGCCACAACCAGGCGACTTGCATGCCGACTAGGGCAATCGCATCGAGCGTCTCGCGAATCTGGGCGACACCCTGCCCATACTCGGTCGTCACGGGATGCTGTAGTGGCTGTGGCGATTTGTACGATCGATTGATTCTCGGGTCACCAAAGCTCTGAAAGGAAACCGGGATTGGAATCAGGCCGGTTGTTACTCGTGAGCTACCACTACATCCGTGACCCGGCAGCGTACGCCTATCCTGGCATCTATGCGCTCGCACCCAAAGCGTTCGCCCGTCAGATCGAGGATCTGAAAGCGGATTTCCACATCGCCAGCCCTGATGAAGCCGAGGCGTTCGTTCTCGGCAGTCGCGATCTGCAAGATCCAACCGGGATTTCCATTTTGCCTGCCCCGGATGGTACCTTTATACACCCGAGAGCCGCCGATCCCACGAAACTTTCTTCGTCGCACAATCGTCCAGCTCCGGAGGCCGTCACCTCAGCCCCCGCTGACGCGCAACCGACTGGAGCCCCTACTTTCAGGGCATTCCTCAGACACCGCTCCACACTTGTGGCCTTTCTTCGCCAGGCGGGCTTCGTAGCACTCGCCGCGCGTCAGCCTCCCGGCACTGGCAGCGCCCAGATCCTCCGTAGCATGTCGCCGAACAGCCGCCGCGTCAGATGCCCTTCTGCCAACAGGAGCCAGTAGTACCGCGCATGCTTCACTAGCCGGCCCCCGGTTTTCACCAGTCGCTGCTGCAGACTCGTGAGCGACCAGCGCTTGATCCGCGGCGGCAGGACCAGTCTGCGCCACAAGTTGCCCAGGTTGTAGGCCAGGACGCTCAGGTGCAGGCGCACTTCGTTCGCCCGGAACCGATGGCACGACAGCCGCGTCCAGTGCGTTGCCTGCTTGCCTTCCTTGATCCATGGCTCCGCCGTGCCGCGCTTGTTGTAGAACCGGACGACCGAGCGACTCGGGAGGGTCATGTTGGTCACGATGAAGCCGACGCGAGGGAACAGCTCACCCCGGTGGTGCTCGACCTTGGCGACCATCCGTCTGGGCGTAGTCCAGCTCTTCGCCTGATAGCGGAAACTCTTGTAGCGCACCAAGGGCTTGCGGCTCGGCCGTCCGGGCGGACGAAAGAGGATGTTTTCGATTTCCAGCTCCAAGCTCTTGTTCGCCGGCATGCGGATGGCATAGTCCACGTCGCGTCTCTCGAGCGTCTCGTCGACCTCCGGCTTGGCGAACGCCGCGTCCGCGCGGAACGCCACGCGCGTGCCCTCCGCCTGCTGCCGTTCAACCTCCGGCACGAGCAGGTCGTCCCAGCCGTCGGCGCTCTGCACGTTGCCGGGCCGCAGCGTGGCGGCGACGCAGTCGCCGTGCTCACTGAACAGAAACAGCGGGTGGTAGCAGACGGACTCAAAGTGCCCGTTATACGCACTCCCTTCCTGCGCCCCATGCACCGGGCTCTCGCTCGAATCCATGTCGAGCACGATCCGGTCGGCGCGCGTCGGTCTCTCGGCCTGTGCGAGCACCTCCCGGTTCACGGCCATCAGCCCAATGAGATTCTCCTCCTGGGTCAGCAGGTCGGTCTCGAACCAATGCAGGGTCGATGTCAGCGCCGCACCCCGGTCCCAGCGCTTTGGCGACCCGATGAGACGGAATGTCGGGTCCGTCGACACGCGCACTGCGTCGCTGAGGTCTTCGTAGCCCGCGAGCCGGCTGTAGACCGATTGCCGCAGGAGATCCGCCAGACTGAACTGGGTGTTCAACCCCTGTCGGGAATCGCTCAGGTGCTCGGAGATGAGTGTCTCCAGCCCCAGGCGTTCATCCAACTCGCGCACTAGAATGAGGCCGGCGTCGGAGGTGACGCGCGATCCCTGAAACGCGACTTTCAAGAAGCCGTTGAACGCGAACTGAAATGGCTTGTGTTGTAATTCACCCACCGGGTGTCACCCTCCGTCGTGAGGTTCCTTACGTCGGAGCCCCAGAAATCAAGGCGCGGCGACTGGTCCTGGCGGTACGGTACCACAGCGAAATCGGAAATCCGGGCTGTACGCCTTGTGTCACCTGACGTCGCCTGTGAGACGCCCAACCGGACCGCTCACGATCCAGACGAGCACTCCCATCGCCACGACGATCAGCCCAACGGTCCCGAACAGCTGAGGCAAGGGCAGACTCTCGATCAATCCAGCCACGAGACCAGCCAGCAGGTTCCCAAGTGCGGCTGCCATGAACCAGATGCCCATCATCTGGCCCACGAATCGCTTCGGCGAAAGCTTGGTAATCGCGCTCAGTCCTACCGGGCTCAAACAGAGTTCGCCAGTCGTATGAAAGAAGTAGGTAACGACGAGCCACATCGGACTGACCAGCCCACCGTCTGTTGTGAAGGTCGACGCCCAGGCCAGCACGAAAAAGCCAAGGCCAAGTTGCAGCAAGCCGTACGAGAACTTGGCTGAAATTGACGGGTTTCGCGATCCCAGTCGCACCCACAGAGCACCCGCCAACGGGGCGAAGATGATGATGAACAGTGGGTTGACCGACTGCAGCCAAGTCGCGGGCAGCTCCCATGCGAAAACCATGCGGTCCGTCAGGCGCTCGGCGAACAGGTTCATCGACGACCCGGCCTGTTCGAACCCGGACCAAAATACGGCCGCCGACAGGAACAACAAGGGGATGACCGCCACCCGCTTGCGTTCGTCCGCACTCAATCCGCCCAAGGTGAAGATGTAGCCGAAGTACAGGATCACCACGATCGTGATGATCAATCCCGTTCCCTGCGCGACCCCGAGAAACGAGAACGTCAACAGGCCAGTCGCTTGGGCGACGACCAGCGCGATGCAGAGGGCAACGGTCACGCCGACGCCCATGACGAACGTCCGCCACGCCTTCGCCCGCGCCTCAGGACCTGCGCGCAAGCTTCCGGCGTCGCCAAGGTAGCACCAGCCATACACGTACTGGGCGACGCCCAGCGCCATCCCGACTCCGGCCGCACCAAACCCGAGGTGCCAGTCGACGTTTTCTCCGAGGTACCCGCAGATGAGTGGCCCCGCCAGCGCGCCCACGTTGATCCCCATGTAGAACACAGAGAATCCAGCATCCCGCCGCGCGCCGCCTTCGGGATAGAGGTCTGCCACGATCGCGCTGACATTCGGCTTGAGCAGACCGGTGCCGAGCACGATGAGGATGAGCCCTCCATAGAACCCGGTGAGGGTGGGAATGGCCAACGTGAAATGCCCAGCCGCAATGATGATCCCGCCCCAGAGCACGGCCTGTCGTTGGCCTGTCAGTCGATCGGCGATCCACCCGCCGGGCAGCGCCACGGCGTACACCGCAAAGGTATACAGGCCGTAGATCGCCGTCGCCGTCACATCGGTCAAGCCGAGACCGCCGCTGGCAACCATGTCTGTCATGAACAGCACCAGCAGCGCACGCATTCCGTAGTAGCTGAAACGCTCCCACATCTCGGTGAAGAAGAGGGTCGACAGTCCGCGTGGGTGCCCGAACCACTCCCGCGCTAACGGTGCGGCAGTGCCGGTGATTTCGTCGTGAGGCCCGCTTGGTGTTGGAGGCACGGCTCTACATCATAACCAAGGCCACGACGCGCACCGGCCCGCCAGACCCTTGTCCGATCTTCATGGGCAACGCGACAATCCACGATCCGACCGCGGGTACCTGCTCGAGGTTGGCGATGTTCTCGAGCCCCACCACGTTCGCGCCCGCAGCGATCTGGTGAGCGATGAAGTCTTTTGACGGGCCGTGATCGAGACTCGCGGTGTCGATACCTAGTCCCTTGTGTCTGAAAAAGCTTTAAGAAGTGTGCCGGGTGTGATGTATGGGGCGGCATGGCAAGAACAGGTCGGCCCAAAGCGAGATTGGAAGTCACCGCCGTGGAGCGAGGAGAACTTGAGCGGCTCGCCAGGCGCGCCAGAACGAATCGGCATGTGGCCTTGCGGGCGAAGATCGTCCTGAGGTGCGCGCATGGCGAATCGAACGTGGCGGTCGCGGCGAAACTGCGCTGTTCGAATGTGACGGTCGGCAAGTGGCGGCAGCGGGTTACGACAGGTCGCGTGGATGCGCTGTATGACGAGCCCAAGCCCGGAGCCCCCCGGACACTGTCCGATGCGGATGTCGAGTCGATCCTCGTCGCCACGTTGGAAAGTAAGCCGAAGGGGCGGACCCACTGGAGCACCCGCAAGATGGCGGAGCGCGCTGGCGTCAGTGCCTCCACCGTGGGCCGCATCTGGCGCACCTTCGGGTTGCAGCCGCATGTCGTGGAATCCTTCAAGATCTCCGACGACCCGCTGTTCCTCGAGAAGGTGCGGGACATTGTCGGCCTCTACCTGAATCCACCCGACCACGCCGGTGTCTTGTCATTCGACGAAAAGCCTCAGATTCAAGCCCTCGAGCGAGCGCAGCCGATCCTGCCGATGGACATGGGTCGGCCCGAACGCCAGACGCACAACTACATCCGCCATGGCACGGTGGACCTCTTCGCGGCGCTCAACGTCGCGACCGGCCAGGTCGTGGCGCACACCAAGAAGCAGCATCGGTCGAGGGATTTCGTGAGCTTTCTGCGCGAGATCGACGAGCGGGTGGACCCCACCCTCACCGTCCACGTGATCCTCGACAATCTCTCGGCGCATAAGTCCCCGCTGGTCACACGATGGGTGGCCCGCCACCCGCGCTTCCAGTTCCACTTTACGCCAACCTACTCCGCCTGGCTCAACCTCGTCGAGCGGTTCTTTGGCCTCCTCACCGAACACGCCCTCAAGCGCGGCTCACATTCCAGCACGCACGCGCTGCGCCACGCCATCTCCGCCTACGTGGACGCCCACAATGACGAGGGCAAGCCTTTCAAGTGGACGAAAACAGCCGACGAGATCCTCGCGAAGGTGAAGCGGTTCGGACAGCGCACCGTTCAAGTCCACGGTGGCCCCAGATGACCAACGACTTTTTGAAGAAATCAAAGATCGGTCCTTCCGGGTTTAGCGTGGGTAGAGGTCGAGCCCTCCGCAGTGAAAATAGATCGCCGTCGTGAAGTGTGACGGGTTGCGGAAGCCGCCGGCCTTTCGCTTGATGCTCATGATCTTGCTGTTGAGACCTTCAGCCACGCCATTCGTGATCGGATGCTGGACAAAGCGGAGCACCCCTGCGAGATGCCGCTTCAACGTCTTCGCCACCTGCTTCACGGGCGCGAGCCGCGAGCGGATCGCCCAGCCATACCAGCGCGTGAAGAACCGCTTCACGGCCGCATGCTGACGGTAGGTCCACAAGGCCCGCAACGCTTCTTTGATCGCCCACGCGCGCCCGACTTTCAACTTCAGCGCTTGGAGCGTCGCGAACGCGGCCGCATGCCGCGCCGGCCGCCGCTCGTCGCTGAACAGCCACAGGTACTTGGTGCCGGTCAGCGGCGAACCCTCGCCGGCCCGCAGAAAAGCGCGATGCTCCTGTTTGCGGACCGTATCGACGGCCTTCGTCATCTCCCGCATGATATGGAACCGATCGAAGACGATCTTCTCGTCGCCGGCGGGCAGGCCGTCCCGCGTGGCGCCGATGTACGCCTCCCACATGTCCATCGCGACGGCGTGCAGTGCCCGCCGCTGGGCGTCCGTCAACTGGGCATCGTACGCCGCCAGACTCTCCGTCTTGCGATCTTCGGCCACAAACTCGACGGTCGCCCGCTGGAGGTCGCACACGATCGTGTGATAGCGATGGCCCTTGCGGAACGCCTTCTCGTCGACGCCGATGTAGCGGATCGGCCGCGCCTCTTTCCGCGCGTGGCCCCGCGCGACGGCGCGGCTCATCACGCCCCAGGCCTCGTCCCAGCTGACGCCCGCGATCTCACACGCACCTTTGACCGTACTGCACTGCAGGATCAGATCGATGATCAACCGTTCCAACAACCCCGTGAAGCGGCTCCGTGGCTCGGCCCACGGCACCCGCACTTGCTTCACGCCATGGGTCGGACACTGCACCCGCGGAATCTCGGCATGCAGGTGCGTCTGACACTGACACGTGTCGAGATGGCGCCACGTGCGCTCTGCCGCATGATCGAAGGCGGGCACCGTCTCGCCGCAGTTGGGACAGGGCCAGCGCGTCGGCTCGTGCTCTAGCCACACGTCGACCCGCTCGTCCTCGGGTTTCAGCTCGACGCGCGCCACGTGCCAGGGGGTAGGGATCCCCAAGATCGTCTCGAACAGCTTGGTATCCTGCATTCGCTCCTCCGCCGGAGCGGTCTATCAGCAGGACACCTCGAGTGCAATCCGCCGCCGAGCAAGCCCCCACCCACCAGGGGGCCCCCGCAGGCGGCCTGACGAGTCACCCGGGATCCTTGCGACCCACGGAGATCCCGGAAGGACCCAAAGATCAAGGGGACTAGGCGCAGCGCTCGTAAAGCCAAGCGTTCCCTTGCTTACCGGCCTTGGTCACGGCGCCCATGTTTCGTAGGCAGTACGCGATGCGCTGCGCGCCCCAGCGAGGCGCCTTCAATGCTTCCGAGAGATGGGCGGTGTGAAACGGGCTCGGCAGGTCCGTTGGAATCAGCCGCAATAAATCGCCGGGCGTGCGAAAGCGGAGGATACGGTCGACGCTGACCAGCTTTTGGTCTTCCACGATTTGGTCTGTGCTACGTCGCCTGCGCCGTCGGCCATGACCAGGGTAGCGCCACTCTTCCACGTCGACGAGCGGTGTTTCCAGAGTGAGGTTCGGATGAGGAAACACCCGAATGAAGTAAATGAGCTCGTCAAACACATCGATTTCGCAGCCCCGTTTCGGACTCAAGCGCCGACTGATCACTCGACCGCCCTTGGCATCCTGCTTGACGAGTTGCTTGCGACGAACGATGGGTTTCACAACCCGCACCCGATGATTCCGCAGCAGGTCGCCCACCTTGTCCCGGATCGCGGCGAGCGAGCCGTGCTGGATTTCGATCAGCTCGCCCTCGCACACCACGTCGATGCGGTAGTTGCCCAACGGCGCTTCGAGCTGCGCGCCCTGACGTGCGTATACTTCTTTGAGTTGCCGGTGGAGCGACGTTTCCATGATCGCCGGCCCAGATTGAGCCACCTGCCTCACTTGGTATCGGCGATTCCGGCGGTGGGCTTCAGAGGCACGCGCGGCCTCTGGTCTCAGGTCAACGAACCTCGGCGGTCACGGCGTCAGCTTCGTCGTGGCGCCGAGTCGCTCAAGCAGCTCTCGATACCAGGCCGTTGTTCGCTCCGCCCGGCCCGGAGCCTCGACCGTACCCCACACGAGCGACAGCGTTCGCCGTGTTTCCGGCCGGGTCTTCGTGCGCTGCGAGTCACGGACGGCGTTGGCACACGGCCCGCGCACGTCGTGCAGGCATAGGAGTCTCGAGACGTCGATCTCCTGCCCGGACGCGTTAAACGCGTAACGCGCACCGTCATCCGCAAGAGCGACTCGAAACGGCGGCACCGCAAGGTCAAGGTCGACGACGCTAATCGGCAGACCGGAATGAAGCGACGCGGCGTTGCACGCATCGACGGCCGCGTTAATACTGCCGAGGTTTCCGTCGTTTGCGGCCCGCACGAGGTACTCCGACGCAGGCTTGCCCCGGCCGGTCGGCTTGTACCCGCCATGCCGCAGCAGATCGCGGACCGCTCCGCGGACGTCCTCGCTCCGGTGAAGCGGTCCAGTGGCGTCTGGAGCCAGAAGCCCAGTGAGCCAGCCGGGCGAGGGAACGTCGGCTAACGCAACCGGAAACGCCGTGACAAACGCTTTGAGGTCGAGCAGCGGATGTGCCGCGACAGTCAGCACAGCGACACCTGTCTGTTGGATGGGCTCCCGCGTCTTCAGTCCGGCAGCCGGAAGGCCACCAGCGAAGCGACCTCACCCCCAACGGTGACCGCGACGTACTGAGTCCCATCCACCATGTAGGTCATCGGCGTGCCGATCGCGCCACCAGGGAGATCAACCCACGCCTTCGGCTCGCCCGACACCTTGTCATAGGCCACGAGCCTCGGACCGTCATTGGTCCCGCCCGTCGTCAAGGCGTGCACCAGCACGGTCTTGGTCAGGAGCGGCCCACTTCGACTGCTGTCACCACCGAGAGGCGGCAGGTCGAGGTCCCGCAGCAGCCGGTGGTTGCGATAGCGATTGCCGTCACCAAGAGGTGTCATCCACACGTGTTCGCCCGTGTTCATGTCGATCGCCGTCATCCGCGAGTAGGGTGGCTTCCACAGCGGAAGCCCTTGGGGCATCACTGGACGCCGGTCGGGATTCCCCGCCTCGATGAAGGACGCTCTGCCAAAGCTGAGCAGGTATCGCAACGTCGCGTCGTCGCCCGGTTCAGGGTTGCGGAACCGCATCACCGAGTGCACGTTGCGCGATGGGATGTAGAGTGTTCCGGTCTCTGGGTCGACCGCGGCCCCTGACCAATTGGCGCCACCGCCGGCGCTCGGCCTGAAGATCGTGCCTTCCAGCGAGAGCGGTGTATATAAAGGACCCATCCGAAAGCCATCGACTGCGTCGAGGGCCATCTGCCTGATCTCGGGAGTGAAGTCGACCAAGTCGTCGATAGTTGCGCCTTGGTAGTCGAAGGCCGCAGGCTTGGTCGGAATGGGTTGGGTCGGCGACAGGACCTCACCTTCCAGGTTGGTGTCGGTGTTGACGGCCTGTTCCTCGATCGGCCAGATCGGTTCGCCGGTGACCCGATCGAATGCATAGACGAAGCCTTGCTTGGTAACCTGCGCGACAGCCTTGACGGTGCGGCCGTCAACCGTGATGTCAAGGAGGTTGGGGGCCGTTGGGCTGTCGTAGTCCCACACCCCGTGGTGCACCAGCTGGTAGTGCCACACTCGCCGACCTGTTTCGATATCGACACAGACCAGGCTCTCGGCAAACAAGTTGTCCCCGGGACGATGGCCACCGTAGTAATCCGATGTCGGCGTGCTCGTCGGCAGGTACACGTAGCCGAGCTCCGCGTCGGCGCTCATGTTCGACCAGACATTGGTGTTGCCCGAGTACCGCCACGATTCATCACCCCAGGTGTCGACGCCGAACTCGTCGACGCTCTGCGGGACCATGTGGAAGTCCCACTTGTGGTGTCCGGTCCGGGCGTCGTAGGCGCGCGCGAACCCCGGCGGGGCCTCCTTGGTGTTCGTGTAGTCGTGGACCGACGACCCAATAATGATCGTGTCGCCCACAACCAGGGGTGCCGACGCTGACGAGAGGGGCACCCGGTTGAGCTTGTCCCGCTCGCCACGGGTCGTTCGCAGGAGATTCTCCATTAAATCGACGCGCCCGCCGGTGCCGAAGTCCTCGGCCGGCAGTCCGGTTTCCGCATCGACGGCGATCAGATACCCGTCGCCGGTACCCCACACAATCCGGGCATTGCCGCCGTTCTCCCAATACGCCACGCCGCGGTGGGTCCAGAGCGAGTGGACGGGTGTCCCAGCCTCGTACATCTTCGGGTCGTGGACCCACAGCGTCCTCCCCGTACGGGCATCGATCGCAGCCGCCTGATAGATCGGCGTGCTCAGATACAGGACACCGCCGACCATGAGCGGGGTCGACCCAAGCCGAGAGATCTGGGGTCGCGTCACCCAGCGGTCTGGCTCCTCTGCCTCAAGAAGGTCGAAGACCACGCTGGAAGGCACCAGTGATGCTCGGCCGTCAACGGTGCGCATTAGGTGCGTGTCGGCTGTCTCCCACGTCCAGGCCAGCTCGAGGTCGGCGAAGTTCTCGGTCGTGATCTGATCGAGTGGCGAGTACTTCGTCCCCCAAGTGTCGGCCGCGTAGCTCCGCCACTCGCCGGCGGTGGCGCCTTGCTGGCCGGAGATCTCTGCCGGCAACAGGCCCAACACCGCCACGAGCGCGACACAGTAAAGAGGCGGTGAGCACCGCGGTAAGTCCTGACTCATCTGGTTTCTCCTCATATCCGATGAACGCAGGGATGGGTATGGTAATGTGCCTCGGCCAGAAGACCAACTTTATGCACGTGGCTCCAGAGAAGAGACTGAACGAGGCGCGACAGGAAAGGAACCATGATGACCATCACGGCACGGATCGCCACACTCGCCCTACTACTCTCGCTCTGTGTTCCCGGTATCGCGGGGGCGGAGGTCAGCGAGATTCTCAAAGCCCACTTCAAGGCTGTTGGCGGTCTCGACAAGCTGTCCGATCTCAAGACGATCAAGCGTGAAGGCAGCCTAGGACTGAGCGGCAACTTCGGCGCATTCGACGGTACCATCGAGACGGCGGTGGTGGTCGGAAAGAAGGTCTACACCCACAGCGACTTCGGTGTCGGTTCAGAAACAACTGCCTTCAACGGAACGACGGGTTGGAAAGACTCCGACCAAGGACTGACCGATCTCAGCGGGGACGACCTCGCGTTTGCGAGGGCGGGCATATTCCTCGATCCGCTGCAGGAAATCTACGAGCAATACGGTGCCGCGGCGTTCACCGAGGGTGGAGACAAGACGATAAACGGCAAGAAATGCGTGGTTCTCGATGTCATTGGGGCGCCGCTCACGTTCGCCATCGACAAAGAGACACACCACGTCGTCGAACTGATGATCGAATCGGTGCTGACGATTCACTATGGGGACTACGCCGACTACGGTGGCTTCATGTTGCCTAGTACCGAGTCCTATCAGATCCAGAACGGGGCAATCTCCATCGACATCAATTTCGATACGACGGAAGTCGACGTCGAACTCGATGAGGCCATGTTCGAGAAGCCCTGAGGAGTTCGGCGCCCGGCACACGGAATTCAGCCGAGCGTCCGGACGTCTGCCTCGGCGTCGCGCGCGACCCGCTGGCCCTCTTCCACGTCAACCATCGCCAGCAACACGCCGCCGACCACGAAGAACGCGATCAGCGAAAGGATGGCGCCGCGGCTGGATCCGGTGACGAGAATCATCAGCGCAAAAAGGCCCGGCCCGGCGATTCCTGCGAACTTCTCGAACACGCCAAAGAACCCGAAGAACTCCGACGACTTGTGGTGCGGCACCATGCTAGCGAACAGCGACCGGCTCAGTGCCTGGCTGCCACCCTGCACCATGCCCACCAGCATCGCCAGTACAAAGAACTCCCTTTCGGTCGTCATGCCGTAGGCGAAGATGCTGATACCGGTGTAGACACCGAGGGCCAGGAAAATCGACTGCTTCGTACCCAGTCGCTGCGCGAGCTGACCGAAGAGGAACGCGAACGGGATCCCGACAAACTGCACCAACATGAGCGCCGTGATCAGCGCTCCCTGCTCCAAGCCGATCTCGGTCCCGTAGACGGTCGCCATCCGGATGATCGTATTGATGCCGTCGTTGTACACGAGGAACGCGAGCATCATCACGAGCGCCTGCTTGTAGCCACGCAGTTCCCGCAATGTCTCGCCGAGCCGCGCGAACGCCGCCCGCAAGGCATTCTCCCCGGCCTGCTCGTCCGCCTCAAGGGCTCGAGCCGGCTCCGGAATCGTCCGAAACAGCGGAATGGCGAACCCGACCCACCAGACCGCGACACTCAGAAATGACAGTCGTGCGGCGAGCTCCGAACCAGCAATGCCGAACAGCTCAGGAAACTGAATCCACGCTGTGTTGACGGCCAGCAAGAGGCCGCCGCCCAGATACCCAAGCGCGTAGCCCGCGGTCGAGACTCGGTCCATCTCGTCGCGACTGGCGATGTGCGGCAGGAACGAGTCGTAGAACACGAAGCTGGCGGTCACGCCGATGTTCGCCACGGCGAACAGGATGGCGGCCAAGAGCCAATCGCCGCGGTGGATGAAGAACATACACGCCGTCGCCACGACACCCAGCGCCAAAAAGCCGCCCAGCATCTTCTTCTTCACCCCAGCGAAGTCGGCGACCGCGCCGAGCACCGGCGACAGGACTGCGGTGATCGAGAGCGCGATGAACGTCGTCGTTGCGAAGCGGAAGCTCGCCACTTCTGGATCGAGGTCAGCAGCAGCGACTGTCGCGAAGTAGATCGGGAAGACCGTCGCGACGACCGTCGCCATGAAGGCAGAGTTGGCCCAGTCGTACATCGCCCACGCCCGCAGCTCCGGTCGATGCAATCCGACGCGTTCGAGCAGCGACGCACCGCTCATCGCGGTCTAGCCCAGGGCACGTGGTCGACCTTGCCGATTCACCTCGCCCGTTTCGCCTGACCCGAGCGTGGTGCGCGGTGCTATGAGCATGGTCTAGGAGAACCAGCCATCTCGTCTCCGCAGGTATTCTTTGATTCCCAGGGCAGACAACACCGCGACAAGCCCACCGAAGGCAAAGTAGCGGCCCCCCGGAATAGCGTCGTGTTGTTCAATGAGAGTGATGAACGTTCCAAATAGGAGGAACGGAAAGCCAGCGATAAGCAGTATCAAGGCCAGGACGAGGAGGAGGGTGTTCGTTCCCTTCAGGGCCGCGCTCTGCTCGTGGGCTACGTGGCGGTCACCAACGTCCAGGGTCATGGCTGGTTGAACTTACACCAACAGCGCGATCAGATCGAACTGCCGCGAGCGTCGGCAAGGGCCACTTCGAGGGAAGTAGCACAGGACCACAATCGTCTCCGCGCGACGGTGTGCGAACTTCAGCTGGTCGTTTCGGAACGAACCCAACGGACGTACTTGGGTTCTACTCGGATGTTGTTCTTGAAGCCTCCGAACGTGTCGTCCACGTCGTCGCTGACGTCCAGCACCAACAGACCATTCGCGTCGACCTCCACGACCTCGCAGGGCCGGTCGACACAGAAATGGAACAGACGCTGGGTTTCCGCAGGCAGTTCATCCACCCAGGGAGGAACCATCTTAAGCACAACGCGATCACCGGCCTTCAGGGGCCCTGCTCTGGATGGAATCTCGGCCCAGATCAGTTGGCTGGCAAGTGCTTCCAGGTAGTCCTTGCTGAGAGTCATACCACCCCCGGTTCGTGGTAGCTGTTCACTTTCCGATAACACATCGCGATGCCCCTTTATTCCCGCTCCTCCAATCTCCGGAACCAGGAGCGCCGCGAGGGTGAAATCCCGGCCTGCGCTAGCCAATCTAAGGAGTCGCTCACGCCAACGAGATCCCCCTGGGCGAATGCCGGGACGGTTCTCCAGAAAACTGATTTGCACCGGACACTAATCATGGATACATTCGGACAGCGTGGACAGCTCCAGGGAGGGTCAGATGAGCCATCGAAGTCTTGTAGCGTTGGTGACGGTGATCGCACTCGGGTGGCTCGCGCCGCTCCCGGCCTCCGGGCAGGCCACGGCACAGGACGCGGCAGGCGCGCCACCGTCGTGGACTCTCCCTCGCACTCCCGACGGCCGCCCGGACCTCCAGGGTTACTGGACGACCCAAACCTTTACACCCCTCGAACGTCCCGAGCACTTGGCAGACAAGGAATTCTTCACTGAAGCGGAGGCGGTCGCGCTGCACCAGCAGTTCACCGCCGACGGGGTCGACCCGTCGGCACGCGACGCCATCAATCTCGAGGATGCAGCGGCCAGGGAAAAGCGGCTATATCAGACCAACCGCGACGCCACGTATGTCCATTACGACAACGCGATCTGGCTGCGCACGTCCGTGCCGAAAGGGCTCTCGAGCCGACGGACGTCGCTCATCACGGATCCGCCGAATGGAAGAGTCCCGCCTCGAACGCCAAAAGCTAGACAGCGCGCGATGGCCGCCCGCGAGGTGAGGCAACGAAGTGACCCCTTCCACGGGCACGAGACCCGGCCCTTGAGCGAACGGTGCATCGTCTACGGACACAACGGACCGCCGATGCTGCCACCGTCCTACAACGATATCCACCAGATCATGCAGACACCCGATCACGTGGTCGTCTTCACCGAGATGAGCAACAACAGCCCGCGCATCATCCCTCTAGACGGGCGTCCGCATATCTCCGACAAGGTTCGACTGTTTCCCGGTGACTCCCGTGGCCGCTGGGAAGGCGACACGCTGGTAGTCGAGTCGAAGAACTTCAACGACAAGAGACGCTTTCAGGGCTCGAGCGCCAACCTGCACGTCGTGGAGCGCTTTACCCGCGTCGCCCAGGACCGGATTCGTTATGAGTTCACGGTCGACGATCCAAGCACCTGGGCAGTGCCATGGAGCGTGGAGATTCCGCTACTAAACACTGAAGGGCCGATGTTCGAGTATGCGTGTCACGAAGGCAATCACGACGTTCGCCACCTCCTCGAGATCTACCGCAACCTGGAGAAGCAGGCGGCGGCCGCACAGCAAGGCTCGAAGTGACTAGGGCGTGTACCAGATCGGCGATGACCACGCGCGCTCTTGAATTGTGGCCGGGAAGTCGAGGCGCGGCGCGACGCCAGCCCGCACCGCATCCCACGTCGACCACCGGCACGTCGGGTTCTCCAGCACGCGCACGTAGTAGAACGCTGGTTCGCTGGAGTCAAAGTCCGGGTCGGTCCAGATGGTCTTGAGCTCGGCCGCGCCGACGTCGGCCGTGATATCGCACGTCTCCAGATCAACCTGAGCGCCGTTGTCGGGACAGCGATGGGTCTCGGGATCGACCGCGAGATCGTCGGAACAGGCGACGTCGTACACTCGCTCGTGGGTGGCGCCGTCGTCCATCCAACCCTTGACCACCTGCGCGCGCTGTAGAGGTGCCCTCAACGGATCCCGCACCGCCCACACCAGGAACGCAGGAGCGGCATCGGTGGCCGCGCCGTGCAGGTCCCCTCCCATCGGCACGCCCTGCTCGTACGCCGCGCTGACCAGTGTCCGGGCGCTCATATCGAGCGCGCTGATTCCCGAGCCGGCGAAAAATCTCACGCGGATTCTCGGGCCGGACGTGCCGAACGTCTCCTTCCGCCGCATCGCATCGAAGAGACTCGCGCGCGTATTCTCCTCGGCCCACACGCCAGCCAGCCCCGATGCGCCGTACCTCATCCCCGGCCCGGGGGCATACGCGCGCCCACTGCCGTCGTCGACCGTCTCGACGTCGGCGGCAGCGAGCCGCTGCAAACGCTCGGCGTCGGCGGGCACCGAGCCGCGTTGCGTGGCCTCAGCTGACAGCATGGCGGACCACGCCAGCTGGTCTTCCTCTCTGAACCCGCCGGCAGCCACGTGGGTGTCGCTCGAGCCGATGAAGCCGAGCTTGTACGGATTGCCCACGCCACCGGCTTCTATCGTGAGGCCCCTCCGCAGCGCGTCGCGCACGTAGCTGCCCTCGGGCTTGCTCGGCACGTACCAGGGCGCAACCTTGAACGCCATGATCTCGAAGTCGGCCCACTCGTCGTTTGGCGACAACGCCGGGTGAGTCTCCGACGTGCCCTTGATCTGGGTGATCTCGGCAATCGGCTCGTTGAGTGTGCGTTGCTGCACATAGGCTTCGTCGATGGCACCGCCTTCGAAATTCTCGTACTCGAACATCCGGCCGTCGGAGCCGTTCATGTTGTGCGGAATGGCGAGCACCTCCAGACCGGCGGCACGCCACGTGTCCATCGTCGACCAGAGATCCTCCGGATTGATCGAGTCCAGCCGTGAAAACAACGCCTCAGGCCCGCGCTCGCCTCGAAACAGCACGTTGCGGTGCAGGTTGTCGCCGCCGCCGCCCCCTGACGAGTATTCGTATCCGATGAACGCCGTAAACGTCCCCGGATCGTTGTGACGGTTGGCGGCGCCGACGATCTCACTCCACGCAGAGCGCACGAGGTCGGGATCTAGATCCGGCCTGTCCGACCAGGAACTAGCCGAGTGGCCGAGATACTCCGCGTGGTCGGTGACTGAGAGAAAATCCAGCGGGCGATCGAGCTGCATGTCGAATCCCGCTGGATGGGTGATCGCGTTCCCCTTCGCGAACTCGTGCGCCGCATCGGCGTCCTCGCGCGTGCCGAAGGCGAATGCGTCTAGGGAGTAGCGCGTATGGACGTGGAGGTCACCGAAATAGGCGTTGCGATCGGAGGGCATCGAGCTTGACGACCCGGCAGACAGCCCCTGCTCCACCCCCTCCTCCGAAACAGGCGCGGAGCACGACGCACAGAGACACCCGCTCACGACGAGCGCGACAAATCGGCGAGACATGGTGCCCCCCAGCACGACGGCAGTACGCCGTGCGAAAACGCGTGGTGTCGGCATCTTCTAGGTCCTAGTCCCTTGTGTCTGAAAAAGCTTTAAGAAGTGTGCCGGGTGTGATGTATGGGGCGGCATGGCAAGAACAGGTCGGCCCAAGGCGAGATTGGAAGTCACCGCCGTGGAGCGAGGAGAACTTGAGCGGCTCGCCAGGCGCGCCAGAACGAATCGGCATGTGGCCTTGCGGGCGAAGATCGTCCTGAGGTGCGCGCATGGCGAATCGAACGTGGCGGTCGCGGCGAAACTGCGCTGTTCGAATGTGACGGTCGGCAAGTGGCGGCAGCGGTTTACGACAGGTCGCGTGGATGCGCTGTATGACGAGCCCAAGCCCGGAGCCCCCCGGACACTGTCCGATGCGGATGTCGAGTCGATCCTCGTCGCCACGTTGGAAAGTAAGCCGAAGGGGCGGACCCACTGGAGCACCCGCAAGATGGCGGAGCGCGCTGGCGTCAGTGCCTCCACCGTGGGCCGCATCTGGCGCACCTTCGGGTTGCAGCCGCATGTCGTGGAATCCTTCAAGATCTCCGACGACCCGCTGTTCCTCGAGAAGGTGCGGGACATTGTCGGCCTCTACCTGAATCCACCCGACCACGCCGGTGTCTTGTCATTCGACGAAAAGCCTCAGATTCAAGCCCTCGAGCGAGCGCAGCCGATCCTGCCGATGGACATGGGTCGGCCCGAACGCCAGACGCACAACTACATCCGCCATGGCACGGTGGACCTCTTCGCGGCGCTCAACGTCGCGACCGGCCAGGTCGTGGCGCACACCAAGAAGCAGCATCGGTCGAGGGATTTCGTGAGCTTTCTGCGCGAGATCGACGAGCGGGTGGACCCCACCCTCACCGTCCACGTGATCCTCGACAATCTCTCGGCGCATAAGTCCCCGCTGGTCACACGATGGGTGGCCCGCCACCCGCGCTTCCAGTTCCACTTTACGCCAACCTACTCCGCCTGGCTCAACCTCGTCGAGCGGTTCTTTGGCCTCCTCACCGAACACGCCCTCAAGCGCGGCTCACATTCCAGCACGCACGCGCTGCGCCACGCCATCTCCGCCTACGTGGACGCCCACAATGACGAGGGCAAGCCTTTCAAGTGGACGAAAACAGCCGACGAGATCCTCGCGAAGGTGAAGCGGTTCGGACAGCGCACCGTTCAAGTCCACGGTGGCCCCAGATGACCAACGACTTTTTGAAGAAATCAAAGATCAAGGGGACTAGGTCCTAACTCTACGAGAGCCCAAGGTTCTTCAGGATCTCGAGGCACGAGGGAGATCGATTGAGCGAGTAGAGGTGCAGGCCCGGTGCGCCACGTTGCAGAAGGTTCTCGCACTGTCGGGTGGCGTACTCGACGCCGAACGCCCGAATGGCCTCCGGGTCATCGCCCAGCGCATCCAGCTGTCGTTCGAGACGGGCGGGCAGCCTCGCCCCGCAGATTGCGGTGAATCGCTTGACCTGATCGGTGCTGAGGATTGGAAGGATCCCTGGCGCAATCGGCGCTGTGACTCCAAGCGTGTCGACCAAGTACTCCACAAACTCGAAGTAGTCGGCATTCTCGAAGAACAACTGAGTCAACACGAACTCTGCTCCGTGATCGATCTTGTTCTTTACCCGCTGCCAATCCACGTACTTGTCGTCCGTACACGCAACGTGTTTTTCCGGAAACCCTGCCGCGCCAATCGAGAAGTCCCCAGCCGCCTTGATGAAGTCGACCAACTGATACGAGTAGTCGAACCCGTTGTCGCAGTTCACAGAATCGGCATCGTCGCGCGGTGGATCGCCGCGAAGGGCGAGGATGTTGCGGATGCCCAGCCGGCGTGCATCATCTAGATACTGCTCGATCTGCGTGCGTGACGAGCTGATACACGTGAGGTGCGCCATTCCGGTGATTCCGTACTGTCGCTGCACGTGCTCGACGACTTTCAGAGTCTGGTCGTGCGTGCTTCCGCCGGCGCCGTACGTCACCGAGAAGAAGTCCGGGTTCGCTGATGCGAGACGCGGTAGCGCGCGCTCGAAGAGCGCTTTCCTCTCCGCTCGGCGTCTTCGGGGGAAAAAGCTCAATGGAGATGACGGGTTGACCAAGAGCGCGCTTCTCAGCGTACAGGTCAGGGATCGCTCGAATGTTGGGCAGCTCAGCCGTGCTGCCGCCTCGCGTAGAGCCCGATGTCATCCTACCGTCAGATTCCTCCCAAACGAACCACAGCCGCGCCGTTCCCGCCCGACGCCCCTTGTAACACATCGGTCTCGAAACGGCCAACTTCAGTGGACGAAAGCGCCGTTCACTGCCCACTTGCGATTGACCCTGACATCGGACTGCAGCGGCGTCTTTCTCCTCCCGAGGCGCCAGGCTCGACCGGCCAGCGGCTAGGCTCGTGGTGTTGGGCGCGCCGCTGTCAGTGTGCATGGCCCGAAACGGTGTCAGGGTGGTTAGAATGCGGCGTACCAAAGAGAATCTTGACATCGTGTGATTCGGAAAGAGCGAGAGTGGAGAAACGACATGAACAGTAGACGGATTCTTGTTGCCTGTACCCTGGTCGCGGTCGCCGTCGTCGCGCTCGTCGATCGAGGGCAAGGACAAGCCGGGCAGTTTGACGGTGTCGAGTTGTCGATCGAGCCGGTCGCCGGTCGAGTGCACATGGTCCAGCGCCCGGACGGCATCGCCAATGTCGGGGTGTTGGCCGGCCCCGAGGGCGTGCTGCTCGTCGACTCTCTGTTTGGACCGTTGTCCGACGAGCTTGTGGCAGCTGTCAGAGAGGTGACCGATAGTGACATCCGCTTTCTCATCAACACGCACATCCACGTTGACCATATTGGCGGCAACGAGAATCTGGCGGAGCTGGGCGTCTTGATCTTCGCGCACGACAACACGCGTCTCCGCTTCCTGGCCGACAGGGTTCGCGCTCCGAGACGAGGCGGGAGTTTTCGTCCATCACCACCAGTCGGCGGCCGACCGGTGGTTACCTATAAGGACGCCCTCACCTTCCACCTCAATGGGGAGGAAGTCCGGGCCTTCCTTGCGCCGCCCGCACATACCGACGGTGACACGTTCGTGTATTTCCCGGATTCAGACGTCCTGCATCTCGGCGACGTGTTTCGGACGACGACCTATCCGATCATCGACATCTACAACGGCGGGACGCTGGCCGGCACTATCGAAGCGCTCGAGATGGCGATCGGTATGGCCGGTCCCGCCACGAAAGTCATCCCCGGCCATGGTCTGAGCGTGGTCGGTCGGGACGAGATGCAGGAGTTCCTGGACATGATCCTCGATGTCCGGGCACGTGTGTTCACGTCGATCGAAGAAGGCATGACCCTGGACGAGGTGATGGCCGCGCGGCCGACCGCGATGTATGACGCCACGTGGGACCAGGACGCGGGATGGACCGCGGAAGACTTCGTGCCAATCGTCTACTACGAGCTCGGCGGGTCTGGGCGTTTGACCGACCGTTGAGCGGCGGCAACGAGCACCCGCCGATGATCTCCGAAGAGGCGGTTCAGGCCAGGGCAGCGCTCGACGCGCTCCCGTAGGTCCTGCAGGCTAGGAATTGGATACGACGCATCTAGTGGGCGAGCGGGTTCGGGCGCATCTGGAACTTGACCGCTTTCGACCCGTGCCCGGCGTTGCCGCCATCGAGATAGCCACCCTCGACGTGCCAAGCAGGATACGTGGAATAGCTCGCCCAGGTCCCCTTGCCCTTCCAGCCGGCGTCCGGGTCGTCGATACTGCCGTTGGCCGAGCGGGGGAAGAACCCCATCGGGTACGGCACGCGCAACTCTAGGAACTGCTCCGTCTCGGGGAGCAGCACCCTGATCGAGTCGTGGTTCACCGTCCCGTACATCGGGACGTCCTTCCCTAGCCCGAGCGCATTGTGCAGATCGACCTGAGGGAGGTAGACCATATCAGCCTCGATAGTCGTCCCGGCATAGGTCGGACCACCTTTTCGATTTACCGTCCAGGCGTCTTTGCAGAGTTCACCGGTCGCGGCCGCCGGTCCCGGCGATACGTCGCACTTTCGGTAGTCAAATGACGTGAGATGCTGACTGCCCCGCCAGTTGAGCCAGACGACCCCTTCACTGTCGACGGCCGCGTGAGGGGCGCCGGCGACTTCTGGCGAGAGTCCCGTCGGCGGCCTGAACACCTCCGCGCGGCACGACATCGGCGGATCGGGACCGCGCTCGATGCGAGTCAGGTACCCAGGAGTCGCGGGATCCGTCATGCTGAGCATGCCAGGTACAGACGGGTTGCGGTCGGTGTCGCCGCACCACATGACCCCGTTCTCGTCGTTGTGATCAACGGCAACCTGATAACAGCTCATGGCGACTCGATGGTCCTTCGTCGGGTCGATCGGTTCGTCGGGTTCGGTCCACCCGGCCGAAATCTGTCCGTCACCGTTCGTGTCCACCACTGCCGGGCACCAGCCCTGGGAGGCTTCGGCATTCCTGGTCTCCACGAAGGTGGGCGTATCGAGCCAGACCACCACATCCCTCGTGCCAAAGTACAGATAGTCGTCTGGGCCAAGCTGATTGTGGTCGAGGCTGGCACACACGTCACCGATCATGGTGAACTGGTCGGTCGCCGGCTCATAGAGTGCTGCCTGACGAGCATCGCTGCGGCCACCCCGTAGCGGAAAGTGCCGGGCAAACTTGTTTTCGGGCGACGTGCAGAACTCAGGGTTCTGCGCAGGCTGCTCCCGGACGATCGCGCTCGCCCAGACGCGACCCTCTCGATCCATGGCCAAGCTGCGTGGCTGGGACTGGCGCTTCCAGACCGGCTCATCACCCCAGTACGCCGACCACGGTGTGTTGTCGAGGGTGACCGGTGCCTCTGACGGCACAATGAGATTGCGCACGCGATTCTCGGTCGGGTCGAGGATCGCCATGATGTCGTCAGACCGCGCGACCATATAGACAGATCCGTCCGAATTGACCGTTCCGTCGCGCAGACCGCTGGCCACCGCGTCGGTGCGGCCGTTGAACTTCGTACCCCAGTCATAGACCGTAACGACCAGGTTCCGCTCCAACCCGGTCGGTCGCGGCGGCGTGTCTTGCGGGAGCTCGCCGTTGGCGATGCGATCAGTCCAGTCCGCAAACGCCCCGCGTTGGTCATCGCTCAAGCCACGCCAGCCCGCCACCATTTCGGCAGCGTGCGGCCCGGTCCCGACGCGAAGGCCCCACGCTTCGAGCGACGAATCTGCCTTTTGCATGATGCTCGCCGGGATCTCCCGCGTGGCTTTGTTGCCGATTTGATGACACGCCAACCCGCACCCAGCAACTGGCTTGTCCAACATTGCCAGCCAATAGGCAGCCGGGTAGTACTCTGCAGCGACCGCCCGGTTGGGCGCCGGCACCGCTGTGAGATTGAGCGGCTACCCCGGCGTGGCGGGCTGCCGCGGCGAATCAACCAAACCGTAGCCGCGCACGAACACCTCGTACTCGGCGTCGGGCAAGTCCGGGATCACGTACCGGCCCTGATCGTCGGTCACGACGATGCGAACAAATGGTGTCGGCAGCGCCGTCGTTTCCGCGATCACCCAGACGCCCGCCTCCGGGCCGTTGGCACCCGTGACCACCCCGCCGATGTCGTCAGGGTCGATCGCCACCGGTCCACCCAGCTCTTGTGTGAGCACCGACTGTATCGAGCCAAGGAGGAGCAGACTGAACGCAACGATCAGAGCTCCTGCCACACGCGAACTATGAGACCTCATCGGTGATCCTCCACAAAGTTGGCTGACCATACACCCTTGACGTTGGGACCGCAACCGCACGAAAGCGAGCGTGTCAAGCGTGCGACAATTAGGACAAGTGCTCCTCTAGGAAAAGGAAAGGTTTGCCGATGGGGAGTAAGGTATACAGTCCCTCGGCGGACGACCCGGACATGAAGCGCACGCTTATCGAGTGAGCACACAGATGCGAACGTCGTATTGCTCAGCACTCGGAATCCTCCTCGCCCTCTTGCTTGCGGGCGCATCCGCATCGGCGCAGTCAGGCACCGTCGACTATGACCCGGTGACCGAGGCGATGCTGCTCGACCCGCCGCCCGGCGACTGGCCGATGTGGCGTCGAACCTACAACCACTGGGGATACAGCCCGCTGGACCAGATCAACACCTCGAACGTGGGCACCCTTCGTCTGGCGTGGGCCTGGACAATGGAGCAGAAGGGCCGGCAGGAGACGACGCCGCTCGTGCATGACGGGATGATGTTTCTCGTGCAATCGTGCGACTACGTCGAGGCGCTCGATCTCCACGACGGATCGCGCATCTGGGAATATCGCAGGGAGCAGGTCGAGCACCCCTCCAGCCTGGCGTGTGTCACCCGCAACGGCGCGCTCTATCGGGACAAGCTGTTCGTTGCCACCCACGACGCGCACCTGGTGGCGCTAGATGTCCGGACGGGTGAGGTCGAATGGGATGTGGCCGTCGGCGACTGGACCGTCGGCCAGCACTATACGGGCGGTCCGATGGTGATCAAGGGCCGTGTCGTCGCCGGCATGTCAGGCTGCCATCACCTGAATACCCGCTGCTGGGTCTCGGCCCACGACGTCGCGACCGGCGAGGAAGTCTGGCGCACCCACACGATTCCTGGGCCGGGCGAGTTCGGCTACGACAGTTGGGGCGACATTCCCGAGAAGAATCGGCGGGGCGGATCGGCCTGGATCTCGCCAAGCTACGACCCGGATTTGAACCTGATCTTTACCGGGGTTGGGGTTCCGATTCCGTGGGGATCGGTGCAGCGTGGAACCGGGGACGGCGACGTGCTCTACACGAACTCCACGCTCGCGCTGCACGCCGACACTGGCGAAATCGTCTGGTATTTCCAGCACATTCCAAACGACGAGTGGGATCTCGATCATCCTTTCGCGCGTGTGATCGTGGAGACCGACGTCTCGCCGGGCGACGTCGAGTGGCGGAACGACGCGATCACGCCGGGCCGGCGGCGAAAAATCGTGACCGGGATCCCCGGCAAGACCGGTATCGTGTGGGCGCTGGATGCCGCCACTGGGGCGTTCCTGTGGGCTCAGCCCACCAACTACCAGAACGTCGTCGTGGACATCGACGCCGAGAGCCGGCGGGTCATCCTGAACTCATCGCTCAAGTTCGCGGAGGTCGGCGAGCCGGTCTTCGTGTGCCCGAGTGTGCTGGGCGGCATCGATTGGCAGACGACCGGCTACCACCCGGGAACGAACGTCTTGTACGCGCCCACAAACAACGTGTGCATGAACATGACGCTCAACGAGTTCCACGACCGTCCCCGTGCCCATCACGGTTCCGGACGGTGGACATACGAGCTGCCGCCGGATAGCGACGGCCAGATCGGCCAGTTCACGGCTCTCGACCTGGCCACCGGAGAGCCGCGGTGGGTATATCGGCAGCGGGCCGGCATAGGCGGTTCCGTCCTGACCACCGGCGGCGGACTTGTGTTCGTCAGCGACGATGCGCGGCGCTTCCGTGCCTTTGACGCCGAGACCGGTGAGGTCCTGTGGGAGCAGATTCTCAACTCCAGTGCGGGCGGGTTCCCGGTCTCCTACATGCACGACGGCGTGCAGTACATCGCCATCGCCGCTGGCGGGGGCATCAACTTCCGGGCCCTGACCCCCGAGATTCAGCAGCCGGGCCGTGGCTACATGCTGTTCGTCTTTAGGCTACCCTAGTCTGGAAGCTCCTCGAACGCTCGGACCTCACGAAGGTCCCCGTCCCAGGCCGGACCCGCGTGAGGGTCCAGTCGACGCCGGCTGGGCCGCAAGAACAGAGTCTCGTCCTCTCGCTTGCTTGTCGCATCCTCCCACAACCTCACCGGCCCTCCGCAGCCGCGACTTCAGTATAGGTGAACCGGATCTTTCTCTTCTGACCGGCAATTCTGTTTATGATCCCCGCGTCCTTAGCAGCAACCAAGCCCGTATGAGAGCAGCATCCGTTACCGACTACCGGGATTTGGCCAGAAAGCGGCTGCCGCGCTTCCTGTTCGAGTACATCGACGGCGGCTCATACGCCGAAACGACGCTGGGGCGCAACGCCGCCGACCTCGATGCCATCACCCTTCGCCAGCGCGTCATGCGCGATGTCTCAAGCGTCGACACACGAACCGAATTGTTCGGCCAAGCGCTGACGATGCCCCTCGCGCTCGGGCCCATCGGGCTTGCCGGCATGAATGCGCGACGTGGCGAAGTTCAGGCGGCGCTCGCGGCAGCGGCGCACGGCGTGCCATTCACGCTATCAACGGTGTCTGCCTGCAGCTTGCGCGAAGTCGCCGAAGCCGTGACCGAGCCCATCTGGTTTCAAGTGTACATGGTGAGGGACCGGGCATTCATGCGCGACATGCTGGAGCAGGCGAAAGCGCTGGACTGCTCGGTCCTCGTGTTCACGGTCGACATGCCCGTTCCAGGGCCACGGTACCGTGACTATCGATCCGGTCTGGCCGGTGCTCCGCGCCTCGCCGGTGCCCTGCGACGTGTCTGGCAAGCGATGTTACGGCCACGGTGGGCCTGGGACGTCGGCGTCATGGGTCGGCCGCATCATCTCGGCAACGTTGCACCGCTGCTGGGCAAGAACACCGGGCTCGAAGATTTCTTCGCCTGGATGCGGGATAACTTCGACCCGACGGTGACCTGGCGCGACCTGGACTTCGTCCGCGAACATTGGGATGGCCCGATCATTCTCAAGGGCATCATGGATGCCGATGATGCTCGGAAGGCTGCGGCAATGGAGGTAGATGGCATCGTCGTGTCGAATCACGGGGGACGGCAGCTCGATGGCGTTCCTTCAACAGCCAGCGCCCTGCCGGTGATTGCCGACGCGGTTGGCGACCGGTTAACAGTTCTGGCCGATGGCGGCGTTCGCTCCGGCCTGGATGTCGTCCGCATGCTGGCGCTCGGCGCGAAAGGGGTGCTTCTGGGTCGCAGCTGGGTGTATGCGCTTGGCGCCTGCGGTGAAGCCGGTGTGTCGCACGTGCTCCGGTTGATACAGGACGAGATGCGTGTCGCGATGGCGCTGACGGGCAACAAATCCATCGCGTCAATCGACAGGCAGGCGCTCGTCGAGACCCCATCCAATTCTTAAGTAGCCGTAGTTCTTCTCGTCGCGTTGGCCGCGACGGAGCCGCACGGCCTAAGTCGGTACGCGCGTCTTGCCAGCGATGTCAGCCCCAGCCGTGGGGCATAATGGCGACACCGGAGGTGTCAGGATGAGCAGGCGAGCTCTCGTTACGTGGTCGTGTGTTGTTGTGGTGGTCGGGCCGGCGCCGGAACGGGGACACACTCGTCGTCGAGACCCGAAACATTCGGCGCACCGAGGCAGACGCCGGGGCGGGAGCCCTGCCCGGGGTAACCGGTGGTGGTCCCTTCCTCCTGCGGGCCGCAAATGGTAGCATGCATGACATAATCACGTTACCGAGCGGTTCACGCGGTTCGACGCCGACACGCTCCGCTACGAGTTCACGGTCGACGATCCCACGCAGTGGACCCAGAGCATCTCGGCCGAGATTCCCGCCGTCGCGCTACCGCCACAGGAGCTGCTCTACGAGTACGCCTGCCACGAGGGCAACCGCACGATTACGAACATCCTCGGTGGTGAGCGCGTGAACGAATAGGGGCGAGTAGCCAGGCGATCACCTCGGACACCAGGAGGTCATGCAGATGCGCAGGCTCGCGACCGTCGTTGTTGCTCTTGCCGTGCCGCTTTTCTCAATGCCGGCACTGGCTCATCATTCCTTCTCAGCCGAGTTCGACATCAACCAGCCCATCACGTTGCAGGGAACGCTCACGAAACTGGAGTGGGTGAATCCTCACGGCTGGATCCACGTGGACGTGACCGACGCGGAAGGGAACGTGGTCAGCTGGGAAGTCGAGACCGGCAGCCCCACGGCCCTGCTGCGCCGCGGACTCAGACAGAGCGATTTCCCGCCCGGGATGAAGATCGTCGTCGAGGGATATCGCGCGCTCGACGGCACCCCGACCGCCAACGGCATCACCGTGACTTTCAGCGACGGCCGCAACTTCTTTGCCGGATCGTCCGGGACCGGTGCACCGACGCCGGGCCGGTAGAGGCGTTACGACCACTGTGAGAGACTGGCGAGACGTGTCCTTCAGGCGCGCAGCCCTTGTCGTAATCCCGCTCGCACTCGGTGCGTTGCCGAGCCTGGCCCAGTCGTCAGGACCGCAGGCGACCTCGGACGACTACACACCTCCACGCACGGCCGACGGCCATGCGGACCTTCAGGGCGTATGGCAAGCACTGAACACCGCGGCGTGGGATATCCAGGATCACGCGGCGGCGCTGGGTGTCCCGGGTGGACAGGGCGTCGTCGAGGGCGATGACATCCCCTACCAGGCATGGGCGATCGCAAGGCGCCAAGAGAACTACGAGAACCGCGCCACAGCCGACCCCGAGACCCGATGCACGATGCCTGGCGTCCCCCGCATCACGTACATGCCCTACCCGTTTCAGATTCTCCAGTTCTCGGACCGCGTCTTGATACTTTATGAGTACGCCCACGTGACCCGGACCATCTACACAGATGGCAGCCCACATCCCGAGGGCCACATCGACTTCTGGATGGGTGATTCACGTGGCCGCTGGGAGGGCGATACGCTCGTCGTCGACGTCGTCCACTTCAACGATCAGACTTGGTTCGACCGAGCGGGCAACTTTCACAGCGAAGCGCTGCACGTGGTCGAACGCTACACGCGCACCGGACCCGACCACCTGCACTACGAGGTCACGATCGAAGATCCGAAGGTGTTCACCAGACCGTGGGCAATGAGCATGCCTCTCTATCGGCGCCAAGAACCGAACATCCAGCTCTTGGAATACGAGTGCTACGCCTACGCCGAGCCGGCCGACGATCCGGGCCAATAGAGAGCATCAGAGGGGAGCGTTCCATGCACCGATGGTTCAGCGGCGCGTTGATGGCGGGTGTGGCGGCCTGCTCGATGGCGGTGTTTTCGCCGCACGGTGCGGCACAGACACTATCGAGCGACCTCCCGCGCACACCAGACGGGCATCCGGACATGCAGGGCTACTGGGACGGCGGCCCGGCCAACGCGTCCCACAGCATCGAGGATGGGTGCTGCGACCCCATCCACGCAAAGATGCAGAGCCGCGGGCCAGAGCGGCTCGGCCTCCCCTATCAGCTGATCATCGATCCGCCTGACGGCCGTATCCCCTACCAGCCCTGGGCCGCCGAACGGCGCCGAGAGCACCTCTTCGACATGGAAACGCCGACGCGTCTCCGACACATCGACCCAGAGGATCGGTGTGTGCCACTCAGCGCACCGCGGATCAACTATCGCGGCGACCTCCAGATCCGCCAAAACGCCGACCACGTGGTGATCCTCTACGAATGGGCGCACGCCTACCGCATCATCCCCGTCGGCGACCGGGCTCACGTCGGGCCTGACATCCACATGTACAACGGCGACTCACGCGGTCGCTGGGAAGGCGACACACTCGTCGTCGACGCGACCAATTTCAACGACCAAGTCTGGCTCGACTCGCATGGGAGCTTCTACAGCGAGAACCTGCACGTCGTCGAACGGTGGACGATGCTCAACGCCGACACCCTCCACTACGAAGCCACACTCGAAGATCCGACCGTGTTCACGCAACCGTGGACGATCGCCTTTGACATCCCGAGGATCGGACAGGACGGCTACGAGTTCTTCGAGGAAGCCTGTTCCGAAGGCGTCACCAACGAGCACCGGCTCGCTGCCGGTCGGCAAGCCGCGGCGGCTGGGGAGCGACGACTCCACACGCACGAGACATCAGACGGGCGATAACAGGTCATCCGTCACGTCGTGCTGGTCGGCGACACCAACCATCGTTTGGGACACGCCGTTTCAAGAAAACGACAGCCCCGGACGGATCCTCCGTTCGTTGCAAGGATGGCGGGATCTGCCGTATGTTTAGAGGCTCCGTCGACCGGCGACCGAGAACCCACCCGCTCTGGGCCCCATGGTTGGGTACCGAACTGGGACTTGTGTGTTCAGACTCCGGGTTTCTTAAGCATGGCCACGTCGCCCTTCGATTCGAGTCTGTACCGCGAGCTCCTACACGACGACGAAATCGGCGACCTGTTCAGCGATGCCGCCGTCGTCGCTGCGATGATGCAGGTCGAGGCTGCCCTGGCAAAAGCGCAGGGCACGCTGGGTGTGATTCCCCAAGCGAGCGCTCGCGCAATCGAACGGGCGATGCAGGAACTGCAGGTCGACCCAGCGAGCCTCGCCAGTGGCACGCGCGTCGCCGGCATACCGGTGCCGACGTTCGTCGACACCCTGCGCGACTTGATGCAGGCGCCCGAGCATGCGCAGTACCTGCACTGGGGCGCGACCTCGCAGGACATCATGGATACCGGCCTGGTGCTGCGCTTGCGCACGGTCTGCGACATCGTCGAGCAGCGCCTCACGCAACTCCTGCAGGTGCTTGCACGGCAGGCCGAGATCCACGCCGACCTACCGCTGGCCGCGCGCACCCGGACGCAAATCGCGACGCCGACCAGTTTTGGCGCGGTGGTGGCGGCCTGGGGGGCGCCGCTGCTGACTCACGTCGAGGTGCTCGCACAACTGAGGCCCCGCTTGCTGCGGGTCAGTCTGGCCGGTGCGTCAGGTAATTCCGCGGCGCTTGGTCACCATGCAGAAGAGTTACGGTCGTCACTGGCGACCGAACTCGCGCTCGGCGACAGAGGACTGGCCTGGCATAGCGACCGCACGGCGCTAGCCGAGTTCGCCGCGGCTGGCATCGATGATGCTCGTGCCAGTCCCTATCGCGCGCGTCTGGATGAATTCGGGCGTTGAGAACGCGCTGGAATTCTGGGCCCCGCTGACGGAAAACACGCTAGCGATCCTTATCATCGGAGGCGCCTGGTTCACAGCAGGGCGTGCTCCACGAGTGCTTATCGGGGGATTCGTCGCCGCGATCGTGCTCTACGGGGTCATGGTCGGACTTGGCACGACGCACGCTGCCCAGGATTGGGCGCTCGGTTGGATGGCGTGACTGGCCGCTTCCAGACTATTCGGCATCCCGCACGACGACGGTGATATCGGCCGTACTCGTCAGCACCGTGTCATCGGCAACGGCTCTGACGATGTAGGTGCCGGGGTCGCTGAACCGGGCAGTGGTCGAGGCTTGTCCATCCTCGACTTGGATAACGCTCGGTTCGAAGGTTGCCTGACCCGGACCACGGTGCTGGATCCACGTCACCGCCAAACCGGTCTTGACGGCGGCGCGCGGGTTGACCACGTCCTGCGTATTCGGTCCAGGTCGCCCTCGGCGATTGCCACGACGCTTCGCGGCTTCCGGGTCGGCGCCCGGGATGCCGTCGTCACCGGCCACCACCGAGAGCGCGACGGTGTCGGGGAGTGTCACCGTGACCGGGCCCTGCCCCACGAGCTCGACGCGGGGTGCGGAGTTGTCCGTGGGCGAGCCGCGAATACCCATCCCCCGGTTGGCCTGGATGACCGACCGGTCGATCTCCCAGACGGGCCAGAGCGAGCCAAACGCCTGGTCGGTGCGACCGTTGTGCGTCACGGTCCAGACCAGCGTCTGGTCGCCGAAGTCGGCCGGCACCCTAGCCTTGAACACGAAGCTCTGCCGCCGAGGGTAGAAGTGCTCCGGTTGTCCGCGGTCTGGTTCGCCCGGCTCGAAGAAGTTGTTCGGTCCCACCGAGATGGAGGGCCGCTCCTCAGTAGTTGCGATTGAGATACCCGAAGACGAGATTGAATGACCCATCGTCGTTTCGTTCCCATCCTTCGAAGACCGGCTGGACGTTCTGGCCACGCCGGTACTGCACCTGCGCGGTACTTACGTCGGGGCTCGCCAGCAGAGCCACGACCATCGCGAGGAGGACGTACTGGATCATCAATCCTGTCGGGGGTCTGTCGACGTGCGTCGGGAGCGCAACATTCGGCTATTCGTTCGTGCCGGCTGCGACGCGACGGGCTTTCTCTGCTTTGAACTCCTCGTCGTCCATCGTGTACCAGCTCAGCCACGAAAAGCTCATGTCGTCGCTGGAGCGCTGACCGAACCCAGCCCAGTTCCGGGAATCGTCGTTCCAGCGATTGCCCTCCGAGTTGTCGTGCCAGCTGATGACGTGGATGACGGATCCTTTAGGGATCAGTGGGGCAACCTCGTCGGCGTAGTTGTAGGCGATGTGCCACCCGAAATCCCAGTTCGCACAACTGATCGTCTCGACCCGGTTGTCCGGAAGGATGACCTCCACACATTGGCGCGTCCCCAGGTTGTGCAAGTGGGGCTGGAAGACCGACAGATGGATGTTGTCCTTCAGGTGGTAGTAGCCGTCGTGCCGGATGTTGCGCTCGCCGGCCGGAAGGTCCAGGTCTTCGTTGTCGCCGATGTGGAATGAGAAGATCTCGCGTTCCGGCGTGGCGTCCCGCGGGTAGAAGGTCAGCCCGACACTCGTACGGTCGACGATCTCCCGCCCGATCGAGTGGTAGTGCACGTTGAATGTGATGCTCGACCCCGCCGCGATCTTTCGGCTCGTTCCGTCCGGGAAGATGTCTCCGTTCTTGCCCAGCGCGTACTCGTTCAGAAACGAACCGCGCTCGTCGCTGTCCTCGTCGTTCTGCAGAAACGTCACCGCGTGGTGCACGACGGGGAAGCTGTCGCCGGTCGGTTTGGTCTCGACCGCCTTGATCCAGCGGTCCTCGGTCATCCCCGAGACGGTATGAAAGTCGCCCCACCAATCTGGTGCCTCCGCAGACACCACGAATGGTTCCGGAATCGGCACGACCCAGTCAGGCTCGCCGATATGCCACTTGTCCATGTCGTCGAACTCGACCGGCGGTGGCGCATCTTCGGGGTTCCCCCTGGGTGCGCCGGCGTCGACCCAGCGGACGACCAGGTCGATCTCCTTGTCGGTGAGCGAGCGGTCGGCCTTGAATTCCTGCACCCCGACGTTCCGGTCGATATACCACGGGGGCATCTTCCGGTTCGCGACGCGGTCCTTGATCGATCGGGCCCACGGTCTCGACTGCTCGTAGGTCATCAGCGACATAGGTGCGATCGACCCGTCGCGATGACAGGCCTGGCAGGAGCGCTGAAAGATCGGCGCGATGTCCCGGGTAAAGATGGGAGCGCCCAGGTCCTGGGCCAAGGCCGGTGAGGCGAGCGCTGCGCACGCACCAACCGCCACCAGCAGGAACCCGACCGCCCGACGCGTCATCGTGATGATCGTCATCATGCCTCCTCAGACCCTGCGTCGAACTCTCCGCCGAGCGTCACTCGGAGCGGATCGGGTTTGCCTCAGTCTGGCTCGGTATTATGCCACGGATGGCTCGGTCCCCTCTATCACGAGCGCGGTGCGAGAAACGGGTTGGTCAATGCAGAGGCGACGGCCGATACAGTGGTTGCGCGATGACAATCGTCTCACTCAAAACGATCGGTGAACGCGTCGGATGTAAGGGATTGCGAATGCGCCGAGTGATGCTTCGAGGACCCTTGGTCTTGATGGTGCTGGGGTTGTCAGCTTGAGTTGGCGGCCATGGTCGAAAGCACGTGGACTGCTGCGTTCTGTGACCAATCACCTTCACCCGATACGGCTTTCAACGATCGCGTGAGCACGGTCGGCGTCGTGAAATCGCCGAGGCGACCGAGGACGTAGGCCGAATACCACCCGGCCCAGTGCTCGTCGCGCACTCCGCTTAGCAGCCCGTGGTGGAAATGCGGTCTTCCTATGCGGCTTTCGGGATGAGTGATCGATCGTGATCGCCGACCCCGATCGTGGAACGCGCGGGGTACTCGGGCTCGCGAACGGTCCAGACATGTACGAGGCGCCGCCAGGAGGACACAAGGACCATCAGCGCGGCGTGCCAACGCCGATCAGCTGCCGGAACAGCACGCCGAGGTTGAAGCCCGCGAGGTGAATCAAGAGGCGCTTCAAGATATTGCGATGCCCGCGCAGATGCGTGCGCCGCATCCCGCCGGTCTCGTAGGCGTGCGCGAACGAACGCTCGATGCGCTCGCCACGTCGGCGCATCAAGCGCTTGCCGCGGGCGCCCCGAATGCGCCGACGATTCGCATAGACGGGCGCTTGGGCCTCCCGCGCCTTGGACCAATCGCGGCGGCCTCGATCCGGCTCGGCGACATACGACCGGACGCCGACGGCCTGCAGATCCACCATGACCTCATTACTGTGATAGCCCTTGTCCGCGACCAGCGCGGTGAACGCCTGGGGGTCGTCCACCTCGGCTTGCGCATCCTCGATCTGGGCAGCGGCGGCGACCGTCGTGTCGCCAATGGTCGTCGTATCCCCCGTGTCTGCGCCTTGCACGGTCACCGCGACGACCGCGCCGGTGTCGAGGTCCACGGCATGTTCGACCTTGTGGGCCAGATGCGTGCGGCCGTCTTTCATCTTGGCGACCTTCGCATCCGGATCGACGGGGCTCCGCCAGTCCTTGTTCGATGGCGTCTTCTTCCGCTTCCGGTCCAGGCGGGCGAGGTCGTCGCGCGTCGGGGTGGCAATGCCCGACGCCTGCGCCAAGCCGGTCAAATAGGCCTGGTAGTCCTCGCCGGTGTCCCGCCGCACGATGCTCCGCATCGCCGCGTTCGCCTCCAGCGTGGTGGCGTCGATCCCGATCGTCGCGCCCTTCAGCACGCCCGACGCGACGAGGCGCTGCTGCACCCAGGTGAACACGGCGCGATGCGTCTCGACGTCAATCAGTCGCCGGGTTCGGGAGATCGTCGAGTGGTCCGGCACATCCTCGTCCACGGCGATGCCCAAGAAGCGCCGAATCGCCAGCGAGTCCGCCGCGCGCCAGGCGATGCCCCGCTCCGAGTCAATGCCTTCAAAGTACCCCACCAACAACGCGCGAAAGTAGATGCCCGGCGTGAGACTTGGCCGGCCACGGGTGGCGGCGTAGAACCGCTGGCACTGCCGTTCGACAAACGTCTCGAAACCGTGGGCGTCCAGCAGGGCGTTCACTCGACGATAGAACGGGTGGGCGACCGTCTGGGGCAAGTCGGTCGTCGCGACCCAGAGGGCTTCTTGTCGTCGTCGTTTGCGTCGTGTGCCCATTGACATGCGAACGAGTGTACAGATGATGATCGATTCTGGCGATCGATCTAGCCGAGGCCGTTGCTGATTTTCACCACGGGCTGCTAGGAAGTTCGCTTCATAATCGTGGTGAGCGCTTCCGGCTGCGGACAGCGTGTCCCTCAGTTGCTGTTCCGTGGGAATGGATACCATCTCTCGGATTCTCCTTAGACTGTTTGGGTCGACGGCGACGAGTTGGTGTCGCGTTCAGGGGGCACGAGTGGTGGTGCGCCTCAGTCGTTACGTTGGCGATCGCGCGGGTCACACAGGTCGCCCAGAACCCCCGACCCCCCGCAATAGCTCACGTCTTGTATCTGCACCGGGATGCCGTCCGGATCGCTAAACATCAGTTCCTCGGCAGGTGGGTCAGAATCTGCCCGAAGCCGAACGCGCGCTTCGATGCCATGCTCAGCGAGCGTGTCTACAACACGACCTGCATCAAATCCCTCCATGCCAAGACAGAAGTGGTTGATGTGCGGTCTGTCTCCGCGCGAGAACGCGATGAACTGCGGTCCGTTCCCAATCCCGAGCACGGGGACCGCTGGCGCAGACCAGTCCGCCTCGTTTCCTTGAGTTGTGACGAGCGGCATTCCGAAGACGCGCTGATAGAACGCCACTGACTGCTGCACGTCAGAGACGGTGAGCGTGACGTGATTCATCGTGCTCACAGGGATTGGTGGGGCGCTCGCCTGCGCGCTTGCCTCTGGCCGTATCAAAACCAGAGCCGAGAGCGCCATGACAAGCTCCCGTCGCGTCACTTTTCCGTCTTCGAACTTCCGCACGAGATGGTCAATGGCTTCATTCATGGCGTACTCCGTTCTATCCGGCCACCGCCGGCCGAACATTCCGCCGGCGTGGGCCGAGCCGGCGCGCCACGGAGCGATTCCCGTGCGACCGCTTTCTGCCAGCTCGACGGAAGGGCCGAGTACGCCGCGGCCAGCAGCGGGCTTCCGGCAAGAAGCTGGAAGAAACGTCGGCGGCTCTCCCGCCGACCCGTCGTGTGAGTGTTTCCCGGTCTGTCAAACATCCTCGACTCCCCTCGAACGCAGTTGCGGCTTGCGGTAGCGTGGGATGCCCTCCATACCAAGTGCCCTCGGATTACGTTTCAACTCAACCTGAGAACGGCGGTATCATACACTTCTGGCTCCACGCGGTGACCGTCGGAAGCGAGTCAGAGGAGTACTTGATGACGAAACGAAGTCTTTGTCTCTGCACCTCCCTCGTGACGCTGCTGGTGGTAGCTCCAGCCTTCGGACAAGACTACACCCCGCCCAAAACGGCGGACGGACAGCCAGACATCTCGGGCATCTGGACCAGCTTTGACTCGACCCCCTTCGAGACACCGGGTCCCGAAGTGTCGGAGGACCTCAAGGCCTTGGCGTTCTGGTTTCCCGGAATCGATGGCGGTGCCTCGGGGCCCGGCATTGGACCGTCAGCCGATTTCTCGCCGGGCGAAGTCGATGCCATACGCAACGAGACCCGGCGGTCTATGGTCGTGGATCCGCCCGAAGGGCGCGTGTCGATTCTGCCGGAAGCAAGAGCCGTTCGGGACGACAACCTGCGGCGCCTCCCTGAGCACTGGGTGCACAACACACCGTGGGAGCGGTGCATCACGCGCGGCGTTCCGGGCGTGATGTTCCCCACCTACAACACCGGCCACCTGGTTATGCAGACGCCGGGCTACGTCATCATCAGCTCGGAGATGATCCACATCACCCGCGTCATTCCGATAGACGACCGGCCGGCGCTGTCTTCCAATATCCGCCAGTGGGACGGCGTGCCCCGGGGTCGGTGGGAGGGCAACACCTTGGTCGTTGAAGTCACGAACTACAACACGCAGGGGACCGTAGGCACGAACTCGGCGACACGGCGGGTCCGAGGTGTCCCGCAGAGCGAGGCGATGCGTGTGACAGAACGTTTCATACCGGTCGACGAAAACACGATTCTCTACCGGGTGACGGTCGACGACCCGAACGCGTTCGAGCGCCCATGGACGGTCGAGATGCCGATGAACCGATCGCCGGACTACCGGATCTTCGAGTACTCGTGTCACGAAGGGAACTACGGCCTCGAGAACACGCTCCGGGGCGGCCGCGCCGACGACAAGGCTGGGGGGAATGACGTTCAGTCCGCCAGCGAGCCCCTACGAAGCTGACGACGTTTTCAGCCCCTGAACCGACAGCGTTCGAGCCGGATTGCGTTCCACCGCTCGCTGAAACGCGTCCCTCGCCTCGGCCACGCGACCGACCGCCAAGAGCTCCTCACCAAGTAGCTCGAAGGTCGGCTTGAGCACCCGTGGTGGTCCGAATTCGAAGGGCAACGAATCCTCGGTCTCGGCCGCCTCACGCAGAATACCCAGTCCGGCTTCTGTGCGGCCCTCGTGGAGCGCGACGAGCCCGCGCAACTCGTCGAGATGCAGGGCTATCAGGGGTGAGTCGGGTTGAGGGGCGGATTCGAGGAACGCGCGGGCCAGATTCGCTTCGCCCGCTTGCAATGCGGCGAATGCATTGGTGAACTCGTAGAGCAGCGCAAGCTGGTCGTCGGCCGGCCGCTGAATCGTCCATTTGGAGGCCAGGCTCCAGTCCGCGGTATCAAGGATCTGACGAGCCCGCATCGACACGAAGTAACGGCGTTCGGCGTCTGTGGGCTCTTCGGCCATGCGTTCGAAGCATGACGTCAGCAGCGTTTCGGCAGGGCTGGAGTCGCCCCTCATAAGGTGGCCGTAAAGCAACCACGAGGCATAGTGCCCGCATGCGTTAGGTGGGCGCCCACGCTCGGCCCGATCGCGATCCTCTGTGTGCCGGGCACGAATATTCCCGCTGACGACCTCGTCCCACATGCCAAGCGCGAGGAAGATGTGCGTTGTCATGTGCTGGGCATGCGCCGCATTGGGGGCGATCTGCGAATAGGCGCGAGCAGCCGGCAACCCTAGCGGCGCGTGGATCGGATCATCGAAGGAGTGGATCATGTAGTGCGCCGCGCCCGGATGATCGGGGTTCTGGTCATACACCGGCTGCGCCGTGGCCGCCGCCTTCATGTATGTCGTGAAATCGCGCCGGCCGTTGGTACTGCCGAGGATCGACAACGCATAGAAGGCTCGCGCTTCTTGGTCATCGGGATACGCGTCGTGAAGACGACGCATCGCTTCCATGTACGCACGGTCTTGCGCCGCCTTCGTCCCTTCGGCGTAGAGCGCCTCGACTGCGTCGAGATACATACCCTCTCGCTCGTCACCCGCTTTGGCCCGACGCTCGTTGGCAGTGGGAGCTAGGCGACTGAGGGCTGACACTGCGGCCTCGTCGTCTTTCTGTCCCCACAGAGAGTGGTTGTGGGTCATCGCTTCGCCCACCAGTACGCGAGGGCAAACTGCGGGTCTGCTTCTTGCGCTTCGCGAAACGCTTCCGCCGACGTCTCGTACTCAAAGCTGTGCAGCAGGAGCACACCGCGCAGGAACGGGCCGCGAGCTAGGTCGCTGCCAGAGTGTGGAAAGGACAGGCTGCCGAGCCCCTCAATGCTCACCAGCTGGGAATCATCGGCGTCGGGTCCCGACACGGTGGATCCGCATGCCACCAGACCTAGCAGCCCGTGGTGGAAATGCGGTCTTCCTATGCGGCTTTCGGGATGAGTGATCGATCGTGATCGCCGACCCCGATCGTGGAACGCGCGGGGTACTCGGGCTCGCGAACGGTCCAGACATGTACGAGGCGCCGCCAGGAGGACACAAGGACCATCAGCGCGGCGAGACAGCGCCCCTGCAGGCTGCGCGGCGTGCCAACGCCGATCAGCTGCCGGAACAGCACGCCGAGGTTGAAGCCCGCGAGGTGAATCAAGAGGCGCTTCAAGATATTGCGATGCCCGCGCAGATGCGTGCGCCGCATCCCGCCGGTCTCGTAGGCGTGCGCGAACGAACGCTCGATGCGCTCGCCACGTCGGCGCATCAAGCGCTTGCCGCGGGCGCCCCGAATGCGCCGACGATTCGCATAGACGGGCGCTTGGGCCTCCCGCGCCTTGGACCAATCGCGGCGGCCTCGATCCGGCTCGGCGACATACGACCGGACGCCGACGGCCTGCAGATCCACCATGACCTCATTACTGTGATAGCCCTTGTCCGCGACCAGGAGTCAAGCCCATTCTTAGTTGAAACTCTCTACGGCTCCTGATTGACTACGCGGCTTTCTTCTTCGACGTCGTCGTGTCGATCTTCAGTTCTCGCTTCAACGCGGCACGGAGCGTGGGCAGGTGCCGGTACCCCATCACCTTGCGCAGGCGCGGTTCGATGTCCAAGAGCGCGGTCGCCAGCCAGCGGTGACGTTGACGCGAGTTTTGCCAGTGATCGACCTTCGCGCAGCGTTCCTCGACGAGCGCATTGACGGACTCCAGACAGTTCGTCGTCTTCAGCGAGCGGCCCAGAACGCCGTAGAGCCCGAGTCGATGCAGCGTCAAGGTCTCGTCGAAGCCTTCCGCCAAGCTGCGGGCCGCCGATTGGTTCCGGTCCTCCAGCTCGCGATGGAGCGTCTCAAGGGCCGCGCGGGCTTCGTCGTATTCCGGACGGTTGTAGGCGCGTTGGAGGCGCTGGCGCCACGACGCCTGCTCGGTCTTGGCCAGGTAACTCACCACGTTCTCGCGCTTATGCCACTGGCACCGGTGGACCAGCGCCCGGTCCCGGAAGGCTTTGCGGACGGCTGATCGCAGCCCCTTGCCGCCGTCGAGGATCACCAGCACGCCCTGGGAGACGTCAAGACCCCGCTCGACCAACGACCGCAAGAACGGGGTCAACACTTTCTCGTTCTCGGTATCCGTCTCGACGAAGCCCAGAAAGCGTTTTTCCCCCGCCATCGTGATGCCCAGCGCGATGACCATCGTTGCCTCGGCAAAGGTCTTGCCGTCCAGGACCACGGCCACCACGTCCTCGCCGGAGAGGTCCCGCTCCTGGAGCTCCCGCAGTTTCGCCGCGCTAGCCTGAATAAAGCCCCGGGACACGGTCGACCCCGACAGCCCGATGGCTCCGGGAATCGCCGCCGCGGCGGCTTCGTAGTTGCGGCACGAGATTCCGTACAGCACGCGCTTCAGCAGCAGGTCGTTCACCGCGCGCTCCCCATGCAACGCCTCGTAGGACCGCAGCGGCATCTCGCTCCCCGCGACATGGCGAATCCGTGGCACGCGAATTGGCACGCGCTGGCCGGCCAACCCGACCGTCCCGGGGTTGCTGCCATGACGACGCCCGCCGACCGATGCGTCCTTGCGGGCATAGCGCCCGCCCGCCAGCGCCGTCACCTCCGCGTCGAGCAACTCCTCGACATGCAGCAACCCCAGCGGCACCAAGGACCGGATCAACTCCACCTTGGTGTCGACGTCCAGTTCGGCGTACTCCTTCCGGTCGATGACGTCGACCGGGCCCAACGTGCGAACCTTCTTGCGCTTCCTGACGGGTCGTAGGACACTGCTCATCTCGGCTCCTTTCTCTCGTGGCGTGATGTTCGTCTTAGGCAACGTCATCAAACCACAGGGTTTGGAGCCGCTTCAATTCCCAACTAAGTTTCGCGCACCTTCGCGACCAGCGCGGTGAACGTCTGGGGGTCGTCCACCTCGGCTTGCGCATCCTCGATCTGGGCAGCGGCGGCGACCGTCGTGTCGCCAATGGTCGTCGTATCCCCCGTGTCTGCGCCTTGCACGGTCACCGCGACGACCGCGCCGGTGTCGAGGTCCACGGCATGTTCGACCTTGTGGGCCAGATGCGTGCGGCCGTCTTTCATCTTGGCGACCTTCGCATCCGGATCGACGGGGCTCCGCCAGTCCTTGTTCGATGGCGTCTTCTTCCGCTTCCGGTCCAGGCGGGCGAGGTCGTCGCGCGTCGGGGTGGCAATGCCCGACGCCTGCGCCAAGCCGGTCAAATAGGCCTGGTAGTCCTCGCCGGTGTCCCGCCGCACGATGCTCCGCATCGCCGCGTTCGCCTCCAGCGTGGTGGCGTCGATCCCGATCGTCGCGCCCTTCAGCACGCCCGACGCGACGAGGCGCTGCTGCACCCAGGTGAACACGGCGCGATGCGTCTCGACGTCAATCAGTCGCCGGGTTCGGGAGATCGTCGAGTGGTCCGGCACATCCTCGTCCACGGCGATGCCCAAGAAGCGCCGAATCGCCAGCGAGTCCGCCGCGCGCCAGGCGATGCCCCGCTCCGAGTCAATGCCTTCAAAGTACCCCACCAACAACGCGCGAAAGTAGATGCCCGGCGTGAGACTTGGCCGGCCACGGGTGGCGGCGTAGAACCGCTGGCACTGCCGTTCGACAAACGTCTCGAAACCGTGGGCGTCCAGCAGGGCGTTCACTCGACGATAGAACGGGTGGGCGACCGTCTGGGGCAAGTCGGTCGTCGCGACCCAGAGGGCTTCTTGTCGTCGTCGTTTGCGTCGTGTGCCCATTGACATGCGAACGAGTGTACAGATGATGATCGATTCTGGCGATCGATCTAGCCGAGGCCGTTGCTGATTTTCACCACGGGCTGGTAGGCCGCTCGCGAGGGCGGCTGCGACGATCACGCGGCGTGGGGTCCTTGTGTTCCACATGGTTCCTCCCTGGGCACCACAGCGTTCACAGCGAAAGCGGAGAGGGCCGTGCTCATGCGACTTGCCGCTCAGTGGCCTGAGCTGCAGGAAACATTATTCGAATTGCGGTTCCAACTCCCAACCGGCTATCGACCTGGACCCGTCCGCTATGCGATCGGACCACGCCCTGGACGACCGCAAGACCTAGCCCTCGACCGGTCGTTCTCGTTGAAAAGAAAGGATCCCACATCTTGGCCTGTGTGTCCTCGTCGATGCCAGTACCGGTGTCAGAGACCTTGATGTAGCTACAGATCCCGCTGAGCGCGTCGTGACCGACCCGGGCCGGAGCGCCGTCATCATCGTGATCGGTCACGGTCCCCGTGCTCACGGTGATGACACCATCGGCTGCACCGATCGCATGCGCCGCGTTTGTCACCAGATTGACCAGGACCTGCCGCATCTGAGTTGGGTCCGCCACAATAGGTGGAAGCCCGCTGCGCAGCTTGTAGTCCAGCACGACTTGCTTGGGTGCGGCCGCAGAAAGCAGCGGAGCCGAGGCCTTGACGAACGCGGACACGTCAAGATGCTCCGGAAGCCCTTTCCCCTCTCCAGCATAGGCCAGCAATGCCTTCGTCAGCTCTTCCCCATGCGAGGCGGCCTGGCCGATGGCTTCCATGTTAGGTCGCAGCGTAGATGTTGAGGGGAGCGTCAGCAAGGCGAAACTGGCGTTCCCCATAACACTGGTCAGCAGGTTGTTGAAGTCGTGAGCAAATCCTCTGGCGAACACACCAAGGCTCTCCAGCTTTTCGAACTCGAGAAGTCGGGTGTCCAGGGCACGCCGATCCCGCTCAGCACGCTTTTCCTGGGTGATGTCTCGAATGGAACCGGACATACGGACGACCTTCCCGTTCTTGTCGGTACGTGATCGACCACGCCCCCGGAACCAGCAGTAGTCGCCCGACTTCTTTCTGAGCCGGTATTCCATCTCGAACGGCACCTGTTCCTGAAGATGAGCGGTGACGGCTTGGGCCAGCCCGTTTCTATCGTCTGGATGCAGGAACGCCTTGAAGTTGGTGTAGCTAGCTTCGACTTCTCTATCCGTATACCCCAGCAGCTCGTACCATCGTGGCGACCACCACTGACCGTCCCGGGACACGTCAGGCCAATCCCACAGGCCTGCGTTCGCTCCCTCAGTAGCCACCTCGAATCGCTCCTGGCTCTCACGCAGCGCCTCTTCCGCTCTCCTACGTTCCGTGATCTCAGTGGTGAGGTCCCAACCGACGGCGCCGAACCCCCAAAGCAGGCACACGATTCCCAGTAGCATGACGCCCCAGTGGTAGTTCAGGTGCAGGCTTTCCATCACCGCCATTGCGTACTGCGGTGTGGTCAACCGCGGCAGCACCCACATCGCGAAGAGGTCAGCCGTGTAGAACAGGCCGAACCCGCTGAGTCCCACTGCGACGCCTAGGAATCCCCTCATGCGCGCTCGCGAAAGGTTGCGGCCGAACACGACCACAAAGGCGACCCCCATCGCGATGATGACTAAGTCGAGCGCCGTCATTAGAACGACGGATTCCCAGATCACTTACGTCCTCCCGACCGCATTCTCACCGGCATCAGCTTCTCGCCATGCGGTCTTGTCCCACATCAATGTATCGGCGGAGACGTGCTCGGGCGGCACCCCGAGGGCGACGGTGAGGGTCTCGCGGGCCTTGTCGACCTCGCCCATACTCCCGATTGTCCAGACCTGCAGGGGCAAGGGCAGGGTCAGTGCTGGACCGGTAGGCTACTATGACGCCGTCACGCGTCGGACTGCACCGACGTACGCAAGTTGTAAAGGAGCCGAAATGATGCCCTCACGTTCGCTTATGCTCGGCGTTGCCATCTTCGTTACGGGGTTCGCCTCGGGAGCCTTCTGGCCGGAGGGGACCGTGGAGGCGCAGGGAGGTGGAAAAGTGTTCGAGCTGCGCACCTACACTACGGCCGAGGGGAAGCTACCCAACCTGAACGCGCGCTTCCGCGACCACACGATGCGCATCTTCGAGCGCCACAGTATGGAAAACATCGGTTACTGGGTGCCCGAGGAGATTCCCAACCAGCTGATCTACATCATCGCCCACGACAGCCGACAGGCCGCCCAGGAGAACTGGAACGGCTTCCGAAACGACCCGGATTGGCCCGGCGTGGTCGAGGCCTCCGGGGTGGGACGGGTGCAAGTCGAGAGTGTCTTCATGACGGCGACCGACTACTCGCCACTGAAATAGCTCCGGCGACATGCGTGCCATCTGGGGGGCAACTTGTCGAGTGCGTGAGCTCTAGTCGTGAGCCGAATCCAGAGTCGTCGGTCTAGTCTCCGAGATCCTTCCGGTAGTCCTCGTCGCTGACCGCGTCCAACCAGCTGGTTTGACCGCTGACGAACGTGAGCTGCACCATATGCTCGTCCGGCGCCGCGCCGTGCCAATGTACGACGTCCGGACCTGCATGAACTGGCCGACCGGGCACGAGCTCGACAATCCCCTCACCGCGAATCTGTGTGCGCCCCCGGCCTTCTTCTGCCATCAGGATTTGCCAATTCGAGTGGCTGTGCCAATTCGAGCGTGACCCAGCCTCGAAGCGAAGCCGCAGCGCTCGGATGTCCGAGGAGTCGGGACGGCTCGGTTCTCCTCCGACGAAGTTGCTCTGGGCAGCAATCGTGGCCCGATCGTCCAGAGCGACCCACGTGCACAACGCCACGGCGGCGACCACGAGCAACAGCCGGATTCTTATGCGGGTTCGTGATTCCATGACGATTCTCCTTGGTCGGTTTGATCAATCCACAGGCACCAGCCGCCGCAGCTCTTCGAACCAGTTCTGGATAAGGTGAACCCGGTCGGCTTCGCGGTCACCCTGCGCCAAGTATCTCGAGCATGCCGGTATGTTGGCCGACTTCGATGATGCGGCCATCGGGATCTCGAATGTAGCAACGCATCTCGTATCCGCCGTTGTCAATGGGAGGCGTGATGAACGGGACACCGCGCGCTGACCACTCTTCGTATACCGCCTGGATGTCCGCCACACGAATGTTCATGAAGGCATCGAATCGGTTCTTGTCGGCCGGGGTGCCGAGCGTCACGTCGGGCTTGTCCGGTGTGCCGCCACCGCCTTCCACCACAATCACCCAGGTGTTCGCGAGCTTGACGAAGGTCGGAGCACCGGGCGACTCGAAGACGATCTCTCCGCCCAGAAGCTCAGAGTAGAAGTGGCTGGTGGTCGCGATGTCGGCCGCCACAACCAGGTTCGTCACGAGGATGCCCTCGTCGGGCACCGGCGCGTCGGATTTCTTCATGGTCTCAATTCCCCTTGCCAGCCCCTGACGCTGGTCGCGAGTCCCGCGCGTCAGTTTGCAGCTTTGACCGCTTCGTACAGAAGCTCTCCCTGCTCATCGAAGAAACGGAAAGTGGCTGTCGGCGTGTCGCCCGGGCTGACTGTGACATGGAGGAATCCGCCGGTCGGTTCGTCATACGTGTAGAACTGCATGATGAGAGCGTCCGGATCGTTCGACTCCGGGTCGCCTGGCGGCCGGCCGACGCGCGAGTTGGCGTCGATGATGGCTCCAGTCGAAAACTCTTCGAAGCCGGTCGGGTCTACGGAGTGATACTGCCAGTGGCGGTCGCCGCAAACAATGTAGAAGTTCTTGCTCAGGAAGTCGTTGTCGATCAGCCAGTCGAACAGCTCGTTGCGCTCGTATTGGAAGCCCTGCGGATTCGAGTGGTTGTCGCGCTTGGTGGGGTCGTGGTTGTCCGCTGGACGGCCGGCCTGGTTGGCGTCGTCCGGTCCAATCATTGGCGTTGGCGAAATTAAGATCTTGAACGTGGCGTCGCTCTCGGCCAGCGTGCGCTTGAACCACGCGAGCTGCTCGGCTCCCCAGAGCGTCTTGTCGGGGCCCGGATCCGCCATGTTGGAGCTGCGATAGTCGCGTCCTTCGGAAAGCCAGATCTGCAGGTCTTTGCTGACGCGGTACGTCCGGTACGTCACCGGGTTCGGATCGCTCGGATCGACAATAGGCACCTGCTCAAGGAAGATGCGCTTGCCAAGATCGGGAAGCGGCGTCTGCTCGCTCGTGTTGTCGGTGTCGTTGTACCGATAGTCGTGGTCGTCCTTCTCCCAGTAGGTCGGCACCGCTGAGAAGAAGTCGATGAAACGCTGTTTGCCGAGCTGCTCGTGCCATTTCTGCCGCATGGTCGGCGCCGTGTCGGCGCGTCCCTCGAACGGGACGTCGTAGTAGACGTTGTCCCCGGTCGCGACGAAAAAGTCAGGGGCCATGGCGAGCATCGTCGCCAGCGCCGGGTAGCCAAGCGCTTTGTCGGGGCCCGCATACGCCGTATCCGAGTCGCCAAAGAACCGGGCGTAGTTCATACCGGTGACGACCGTAAAGCTCGTCTCCGCTTCGACGTCCGGCCCCGGATGGGTAGTAAACGACCGAGTGGGACCCGTTTCGGTGTGCTCCTGGTCCGGGCCGTACACGACGCGATAGAGGTAGTCGGTACCTGGCGTCAGGTCGTCGATCTTCGCCTTGACGATGTAGTCGGCAGCGGCGACGGCATCGAGCCATTCGGTCTGCCGAACGGGGGCGAAGTCGGGACTCGTTGAGACCTCGAACCGGGCGACCCCTGCCTCACCCGGCAAGTCGCCGTCGACCCATCCACCTGTCGACGTGAGTCGTGACTGCAAGATCACCGAGGTTGTCGTCACTTCGCCGGCGATCTCGCCCTGACCGTTTGCCATCGTGAGCTCAACCGGCGGGGGGGGCTCGGCGCATGAGGAAAAGGTCGTTGCCGCGGCCACGGCGAGACCGAGAAAGATTGAGCGCGTCATTAGTTACCCTCTTGGCGTGTACCGTCTTGGCGGTGACCGCGTTGTGGTTGAATCGGAAATCTAATTCGGATCGCCATAGTGATTCAGGTTGAGATCGAGGCATTGTATGCCGCTGGCGTGGTTTGTCCAGCGGCCTGCACGGCATCCTCGCAACAAGGACAGGTGTGATCATGCCGCCAAGTACCGCACCAGGAACGCGGCGTGCGTGCTCGCCCGCGCTCATCAGCGGTGATTTGCACGGCAGCAACGCCATCGAGTTGCTCGACGTCTATGCGACGAACCCCAAGAAAGTAGTGGCGGTCCACGTCTCACCTCCTTGTGCAGGCTGCGATGAGCCGACGGAGTTTCAATTCGCAATCATCGCTCACGTTCGGTGTTTACCTGGAAGGTTCTGTGCGAGTAGATCCTCCACCGAGTCTTTGTGGGTCTCTGGGATGGACACACTGAGATGTCGAAAGAAGGACAATCGCCCTTGCATCTGAAAGGTAAGAGTAAGGCCTTGGTCTCCCTCCCATGCGTAGGAATCAACCCGCATACACTTGACGAAACGGTCCAAATAGAAGAGTCCACGCTCTCTGATCTGAGCGTGGCTGAGTCCCGTAAGCAGGAACAGTACGCCGACCGAAATCGATGCGAGAAGCTGAGAGACATCCTTTGCCCCCAGGTTGCCTTCCGTCTCTAGTCCCTTGTGTCTGAAAAAGCTTTAAGAAGTGTGCCGGGTGTGATGTATTGGGCGGCATGGCAAGAACAGGTCGGCCCAAAGCGAGATTGGAAGTCACCGCCGTGGAGCGAGGAGAACTTGAGCGGCTCGCCAGGCGCGCCAGAACGAATCGGCATGTGGCCTTGCGGGCGAAGATCGTCCTGAGGTGCGCGCATGGCGAATCGAACGCGGCGGTCGCGGCGAAACTGCGCTGTTCGAATGTGACGGTCGGCAAGTGGCGGCAGCGGTTTACGACAGGTCGCGTGGATGCGCTGTATGACGAGCCCAAGCCCGGAGCCCCCCGGACACTGTCCGATGCGGATGTCGAGTCGATCCTCGTCGCCACGTTGGAAAGTAAGCCGAAGGGGCGGACCCACTGGAGCACCCGCAAGATGGCGGAGCGCGCTGGCGTCAGTGCCTCCACCGTGGGCCGCATCTGGCGCACCTTCGGGTTGCAGCCGCATGTCGTGGAATCCTTCAAGATCTCCGACGACCCGCTGTTCCTCGAGAAGGTGCGGGACATTGTCGGCCTCTACCTGAATCCACCCGACCACGCCGGTGTCTTGTCATTCGACGAAAAGCCTCAGATTCAAGCCCTCGAGCGAGCGCAGCCGATCCTGCCGATGGACATGGGTCGGCCCGAACGCCAGACGCACAACTACATCCGCCATGGCACGGTGGACCTCTTCGCGGCGCTCAACGTCGCGACCGGCCAGGTCGTGGCGCACACCAAGAAGCAGCATCGGTCGAGGGATTTCGTGAGCTTTCTGCGCGAGATCGACGAGCGGGTGGACCCCACCCTCACCGTCCACGTGATCCTCGACAATCTCTCGGCGCATAAGTCCCCGCTGGTCACACGATGGGTGGCCCGCCACCCGCGCTTCCAGTTCCACTTTACGCCAACCTACTCCGCCTGGCTCAACCTCGTCGAGCGGTTCTTTGGCCTCCTCACCGAACACGCCCTCAAGCGCGGCTCACATTCCAGCACGCACGCGCTGCGCCACGCCATCTCCGCCTACGTGGACGCCCACAATGACGAGGGCAAGCCTTTCAAGTGGACGAAAACAGCCGACGAGATCCTCGCGAAGGTGAAGCGGTTCGGACAGCGCACCGTTCAAGTCCACGGTGGCCCCAGATGACCAACGACTTTTTGAAGAAATCAAAGATCAAGGGGACTAGCAGAGGAATCACGTTTAGACCGGGAAAAAGAAACCCCAAGACTACGAACATCTTGTGATTGGTTGACCGACCGAGATCCACCAAAACCCTACCTGCCTGCCTCTTGCGCCAAGAGAACCAGGCAACGAACACCAAACACGACGCTGCTAAGAGCAAGCTAAAGAGAACCGACCCTGATACATCTGCCCCGAATCCCGAAAACAGGCGGCTGGCCCCAAACCCGACCAGTGTGACAATTCCTATGATCGCAATACCGCGACGAGCATCTCTCGCTGCCGCTTTTTTGCCCACGTCACGCCTGCGGACCCAATACCCGAGCCCGGCCCCAATCGCGACTATTCCGACGAAGACGATGATTAAGAGTTGGGACATGACTGATGCCTCTCGCTACAGGAGATTCATCCCGAGGGCTTGTCGCAGCGTCATTCGACGCTCATTGCCCGTTATCAGCGATTGCGGCTGGTCTGTCGGTGCCGCTCACGGGGCTGGCTCGATCCGCAGGAGGGCACCGTCGTCCTCGTCCGTCAATACGTACAGGAGCCCGTCGGGCCCTTCACGTACTTCCCGGATGCGCTGCCTGAGCTCCATCAAGAACGACTCGCGCCGCAGCTCCTCTGTCTTCTCATTGAATACGATGCGCTGCAGGTGGCCCGTGCCCCGGATTCCACCCTGGCGCAGGGACCCCACGAAGACGTTGCCCTTCCACGCAGGGAATTCGTCGCCGGTGTAGACGGCCATGCCCGCAGCCGCGATAGCGGGCAGCCAAACCACCAGTGGCGTCTCCATTCCCTCCTGCGTCGGTTCGTAGAGGCGCGCGCCTGAGTAATCGCGTCCGAAGCTCACAACCGGCCACCCGTAGTTGCGACCTGGCAAGATGATGTTGACCTCGTCGCCGCCGTTGGGACCATTCTCGTGTTGCCAAAGTTCGCCGCTCTCAGGGTGCAGGATGAGAGCCAGCGTATTGCGATGTCCGAAGGTGTAGATTTCGGGCCGATGGCCTTCGTGGCTCACGAACGGGTTGTCGTCCGGCACGGACCCATCGTCGTTCAGCCGCAAGACCTTGCCGCGCAGGCTCATCGGATCTTGCGAAACCGCCGCCACCCTGCCGCCGGTGGACATGTACACCTTGCCGTCACGCCCAAAGGCGACGCGCCCGTTGAGACCCGAATTCCCGTCGTAGGCCTCAGTGACGAGAAGGTCTCGGACGTCGGTGAGCGCTCCAGCCTCGAGGCGGCCCCGCGCGAGCGCCGGTGCTCCTCTGCCGTTGCCCGCGGGCTTGGTATAGGTGAGATAGACGAGGTGATTGTCGGCAAACTGAGGATGGAGGGCGACATCCATCAGCCCGCCATTGCCGTCGGTTCTGACCGTTGGCACGCCGGAGATGGCGTGCGACTCAAGCACTCCATCGCGAACGACGCGGAGGCGGCCGGGCCGCTCGGTGACCAGCATGCCTCCGTCGGGAAGGAACGCGATGGCCCATGGATGCGAGAGCCCTTTGGTCACGACGCTGACCCGGATTTTGTGCTGCTCGGCTGTATCGAACACCCATGGTCCCGCGCCCAACGGCGGCACCGGTACGCCGATAGAGGGTTGCTCCTGCGCGTGGCTCAGCGCGAGCATGCATACCAACAAGGGCGCGGCAACACGGACAGAGCCGTTGACCGTCATGAGAACCTCCCGCACGATCCGAACCAGTTGCGGTTCAGCGTGGTGCTACGACTGCGACGCCTCCGACCTCGATCGCAAATCCGCTGGAGAACAACGCCTGGATTCCCAGGAGTGTCGACGCCGGCGCCATTCCGTCCATGAAGCCATGCTTCTCACGCGCCGGTCCAAGAACCCCTAGATCGGCTTCGCTGTAGTCAGGTATGTACACGGTAACTTTCAAGAGATCCGCCGGTGATGCACCGGCCGCTCCGAGATGCCGCCTCAAGCTGGCGTACGCCTGATCGGCCTGTCGCACCGACGGCTCACCTGCTGAGCCGACCTGCCCCGAGACGTAGATGGTCTTGAGCCCACCCGGACTCATCACACTGACCGCCTGACTGTAGGGCCCCGTCGGCTCGATAAACTCCTTCTCAATCGGACCTCCACCTGCATCGACGACCGCAACCGCGTCGATCTCGATGAGGAAACGCTCGTTGAAGAGCGCCGGCACGCCAATCCACGTGCTCGCCGCCTTGTCGGGCAAACTCGAAACCCCTGCAGGAACCCCTTCCCGATATAGGGCAATGTCACCTGCAGGCTGGTAGTTGACGACATACGTGGTCGCCGCCACCAGGTCAGCATACGACACGCTAGCTTCCTTGAGCCGCTCACCGATCCGCTGCCAGACAGACGCCGTCTGCTCACTAAGATTCTCACCCTGACCCACCTGCCCGGCCACGTAGACCGTCTTCACGCCGTGTGCTGTGACCGCGACCGCACCGCTGAAACCATTGGACGGGGCAAATCGCTCGATGGTCAGATCCGCCTCACGCTTCGCGACAACTGCCACCACCTCCATCTCGACCAGAAACTCGTCGCGCGCGAGGGCCTGAACCCCGACAACGGAGCTCGCTGGCCACGACCCCTCCGGGAACGTCCGCCGCCGCACCTCGGCCAGGGGCTGATAGAGCTCCAGAGTCATGTTCTTGATAAACGCCCGCATCTTGACCACGTCGCCGACCGTCGCGCCCGCCTGGCCTAGTCGTTGTACGACGCGAGAAAAAACCGATTCCAGCTGCGCTTGGTAGTCATCGCCCTCGCCGACCTGACCGGAAACGAAAATGGTCTTCACCCCGCGGTCGGTGACCGTGACCACCTGTGTGTAGCCACCGGATGGATCGATGTACTCGACGTTCTGTGCCCCGGCGGGAACGACCACGAGAACGGTGATCATGACCAGCCAAGTCAGTGTCCTCATCCTTATTACCCTCGAGTTAGCTTGTTTGCCGCCGGCCTGTCCGACTTGCCCGATCCCGCCCTCGCCAATATGGGCGGTAACGTTTCGGGAGCCGACGTTGAGCGCAACGATCTATTGAGCTGAGATCGAGGGCATTGTATGCCCCAGCCCCGGTTTGTCCAGTAGTCCTGCTCGGAATGGCAGCACGCAAGCGTCCGCACGTTGTCCATCTGCAGCGCATATGATCCACGCGTCCATGTCGCATTTGCCCGCACCGGCCGGCACACGTTGGGGGCTCACAGTGCAGCACACCTGGAACGACCACGAAGTCGAACAGGATGAAGCGGTGACGGTGGCCATCGATCGGACCGAGCTCGACCTCACGGTGCGGATTGATGCGCCATTCCACGACGATCCGCTTCCCGAGTCGGACGACTTGTGGAAACGCGAGGTCGTAGAGCTGATGTTCGTGGGCGCAGACCACACGTGCCTGGAAGTTGAGCTGTCGCCGCACGGACCGGCGCTTGTGCTGTTTCTACGCGGCGAGCGTCACGTTGTCGATCGCAGCACGACCCTCGACTATCGGGCTCATATCGACGGGCGACGCTGGCAGGGCGTTGCGCACATACCACTCGACTGGCTACCGGTCGACACCGATCGGTTGAACGCGTTCGCCATTCATGGCAGCGACCCAAATCGGCGATACTTAGCGTGGAAACCGACGGGCGGCCCGCAACCCGACTTCCACCGTCTCGCGGCGTTTGGTTCGTTCGAAGAGTGCTCGTTGTAGCAGGAGGAATTCCATGCCGACACGCATTGCACCGTTCACGGCGGCCGTCATCATTCTCGCGAGCGCGCTGGCTGGGCCACACTCAGCCGCGGCCCAGCTCGAGCGCGTCGCCGATCCGAATTGGACGACTCCGCGTACCGCCCACGGTCAGCCGAACCTTCAGGGCCTCTGGGGCAACAAGACGATCACACCGATGGAACGTCGAGACTCCTCGGAAGGCAGAGCGTTCTTGACGGATGAAGAGATCGCCGACGCAAATCGACAGCGGAAAGATTCGCTGGCAGCACAGGATGCCGCTCCGCCGCGCCGAACCAAGGCCGGCGCGAACGTGGGTGGCTATGGGAGCTACTGGCTTGACTCGGGCGACACCGTGCTGTCGACCGGGCAGACCTCACTCATTGTTGATCCGCCAAGCGGCCAGGCGCCGATACAACCCTGGGCACTGCAGGCCAAGGCGTACAATCTCGCGCACGAAGGTGATCACTATCGACACCTGAGTGTCCTGGACAGGTGCCTGTCACGAGGGGTCCCTGGTTCGATGCTGCCCGCCGGGTACCACAACACGCATCGGATCGTGCAGACGCGCGATCACGTGGCGCTGCAGCACGAGATGATCCACGACGTGCGAATCATTCCCTTGTCCGATCGAGCCCATGTCGATGACGACATCACGCTATGGATGGGTGACGCGCGCGCGCATTGGGAGGGCGACGTCCTGGTCGTGGAGACGAAGAATTTTCATAACCGCGGCTGGATCGCGTCGAGCTTTGCGGGCGGGCGTTTGAAGGGGGTTCCGACGAGCAAACGACTGCACGTCGTCGAGCGCTATGAGCGCGTGTCCGAGACCACGATCATGTGGACGGTGACGGTCGATGACCCGAATGTCTACACACAGCCCTGGACGATCTCAATGCCGCTCACGGCCGAGCCCGACTACGTGATCTACGAGTACGCCTGCCACGAGGGGAACTACGCGCTCCCGAACATTCTCGGCGGGGCGCGGAAGACAGACGCAGAGTCGGCTGCAGACGCAACGCGAGGGTCGCGGTAACGTTGTCTCCAGCCCATGTCGGTCCTACGGACCGACCACTGCTTGATACACGAAGTTCCGCGACAGTCCCCGTACTTCGCGGACCGTCGGCCGGGACTGATGCTGGATCATCCCAACGAAGGTGAGGTCGGACTCCGGATCGATCCAAAACCACGTGCCGGCCGCGCGCCCCCAGTAGTACGACCCCGCGGCAAGCTGAGCGGCTTCCAACGCCTCCGCGATCTGCTTGGCGATCGGTAGAGCTTCATCGACCGGGATCGGACCCTGCTTGATCCGATCAGCCAGTGTTGGCCCGTCGATGTATTCGAGGACGAGCGCCCTGACGCCTTCTGACTCCTCAAGCCCGTGAATGCCACCAATGTTGGGGTGATTCAGCGACGCTAAGACTTTGGCTTCGCGCTCAAAGCGGGCAAGCCGATCAGGATCGTCGGCAAAAGCTTGCGGTAGGACTTTGAGTGCCACGTCCCGGTCGAGTTTGATGTCTCGTGCTCGATACACCTCGCCCATACGGCCTTCGCCGATCTTGGCGGTGACGGCATACGGGCCGAGGGTGGTACCTGGTTGTAGAAGCATGAGCTGTCAGGAGGGATCAGGGTGAGTCCAGTTCTTCGTGAGCGTCCTCTCCGTCCGCCGACTTAACGAAGTCTCGATGCACCGGCGCGAACGCGCCCCATTTTCCATCATCGACTCCAACGAGGACCCGGACGTCCTGGGTGTTAGGGCCGTCGATCAGGTACAGAATCTCAATCTGGTATTCCCGTCCGTCCTCGGTAACCTCCTCAGTGTCGATCATCCCTTCATCTGCGCGACGTTTAAGCTCGGCATGGCTCACGGCCCTCAACCGTTCTAGACTGCGGTCGGCGATTGCCGCCGCCTGCGCCCTATCCATAGGCAGTCGTAGCAGTGCTAATCCACGGGCACGAGACGCTTGAGTTCCTCAAACCAATTCTGGACGACTGTCAGACTTGGCGGTTTAGACTGCGTGGTGAGTGGCACTGAGGCACATCGCCGCCCTCCCGCGAAATCTTAACTACTCGGTCGTTCACGTTCGGGAATGGACTGACATAATGGTCACCGTCGTCGTTCGTACTCCTCCCGAAGCTCCGGCGACAACGGATAAACATCTCGAAAGCGGTGCATCTGCGAGCGAAGCAAGTCGCGCTCGTGTTCTTCAAGCGTGCTTCGCTCCTTCGCCGCTTCGAGGACAGACGGCACGAGGCCGGCCGGAAAGAACAACGCCCCACTGTCGTCGGCCACGACGACATCTCCAGGAAGTCACCGGGTTCTTTTCGAGGAAGCCCGAAACGTCCAGCGCAAACAACTCCTGGTCGATCGCGGCGACGAGATACTCGCGCTCGAACGCCGCCCGCCCCGGTAGATCATCGACCGAGTATTCCCGCGAGGCAGAACGCTGCTCGTTGAGCCATGTGATCGTCTCCGCAACGCTTTCGGGTCTGATGTCCCGCAGCTGACCATCATATTCGTGCCGTCCCGCGTTAACCCCCGCTCTCGGGTTGTACTCGAAGTAGCCCTCGATAAACTGATCGCGGAAGTCATCCCAGGGGGCACGTGAGATGTTTGGTTCACCAGTTCCCGTAAGGTCAGGCGCGCCCTGGCACCCGAAAACGAATACGAAGAACGGCAGAATCGCTCGCAGGCCAGGCTTGGTCACAACTCGGTGCTCCAAGATGCGTCTTTTTGGCATTCGAACGTTGCCGGCCGATCCGGATCAGACGCAAACGCCTCGGCCACCTGAACTCAGAGGTCAGACGTCGGACAGGAGGTTGAGCGATCCGGTGCTGTCGCCGAAGCGCTCCACCGGCACACCCAGTTTCTCCAGGACGGTCTGGTGCAGGTTCGCCACGGGGGTATCGTTGAAGTATCGCAGGTGTCGGCCGCCCTTGAGATGTCCGGCGCCCCCACCGACGAGCAGCGTCGGCAGCTCGAGATGATGATGGATGTTGCCGTCGCTCATGCCTGACCCATAGACGAACAGCGAGTGGTCCAGCAACGACCCGTCACCATCCGGCGTGTCGGCGAGCTTCTCGAGAAAGTAGGCGAACTGCCGCACGTGATAGGTGTTGATCTTGACCAGCATCGCGATGCTCTCGAGATCACCCGAATGATGTGAGTACGCGTGGTGTCCACCCGGGACGTTGATCTCAGGGAACGACCGGCCGCTGACTTCCTTCCCGAACATGAACGTGCCGATACGCGTGAGATCGGTCTGGTAGGCGAGCGTCAGCAAGTCGAACATCAGCCGGCAGTGCTCTTCGAAGTTTGCGGGGATCCCGGACGGCTGCTCGACCACCGGCATCTCCCGGTCGCTCTGCTCCTCCGCCTTCTGCACGCGCCGCTCGACGTCGCGGACCGCGTCGAGGTACTGCGCCAGCTTGAGCTGGTCCCTCGCGCCCAGTGTCTGCTTCAGCCCGTTCGCCTCGTCGGTCACGAAATCGAGGATGCTGCGATCCTGTCGCAGGCGGGCCTGCCGCGCCTGCACGTCAGTACTATCGGTGGCGCCAAACAGTCGCTCGAAGACCGCGCGCGGGTTGTTTTCCATCGGGAGCGGCGTCGCGGGCGACCGCCACGCGATCGTGTTGGTGTAGGCGCAGCTGTAGCCCTGGTCGCAGGCGCCTAGCACCTCGATGGAATCGATGGCCAGCTCGAGCGAAGCGAGCTGCGTCTCTTTGCCAAACTCGCGCGCCGCGATTTGATCCATCGAAATCCCCGCGCGGATATCGAGGCCGTCGGTCTTCTTGACGTGCACCCCGGTCAGCCATGTCGACGACGCGCGCGCGTGATCACCGGTCCCTTCACCCTCCCGGGCGATGGCGACCTTGTCGGCCAGTCCCGAGAGCACGCAGACATGCTCACGCAGCGGCACCAACGGCTGGAGGATCGGTGTCAGCTCGAGCGGACCACTTTCGCCGGGGGGCGTCCACCGACGCATCTCGATCCCGTTCGGCACGTAGATGGCGCCGAAGCGACGCACCGGGTTCGCCGCCGTCTTGCGCATCGCGGTCAGCGCCGGCACCATGCCATCGAGCAGCGGCAGGGCCAGCGAGGCGCCGAGCCCTCGGAGGACCGCGCGACGCGGGAGGTGTTTCTGTGTGATCAGCATGGTTCCACCCTCGACTATTGCACGGCCGCGGCTTTAGGGCCGGCGGCACTCCGCATCTGAAACGGCGCGCTCTCGACGACACCGAGCAGCACCGACGACCAGCGGAAGTCGTTGGTCGCCGCCTCGCGCATGATCTGGCGTACGACCGGAGCATCGTACGGCTCCAGGCCTCGGCCGAGCGCATAGACGAGCAACTTCTCGACGACTGTCCTGGCGAACTCGCTCGCCCATGGTTCGTTCAACAGCGCCTCCCGAAACGATGCCGGACCATCGAATGGCGTGCCATCGGGGAGCACCCCTGACGCATCGATTGCCGCGACCGAGCCTTCGTGTGCGCGCCATCTCCCGACCGCGTCGAAGTTCTCGAGGGCGAACCCTAGCGGATCGATCTTCGCATGGCAGCTGGCGCAGACCGAGTTGGTCCGATGCTGCGCCATCCGCTCGCGCATCGTGACGAGCGCCGCACTACTCTCCCTCTCGTTCAGTGCTGGCACGTCGGGCGGCGGCGGCGGCGGCGGCGCGCCGAGTAGGTTCTCGAGCAGCCACTTGCCGCGCACGACCGGCGACGTGCGATTGGGGTACGACGTCACAGTCAGAATGCTCCCCTGCCCCAGCAAGCCGGCGCGCCGATCGTCGCGGTAGGTCATCCGCCGGAAGTGGCTACCGTAGACCCTGTCGATGCCGTAGTGTCGCGCGAGCCGTTCGTTGATGAAGGTGTAGTCGGCGCGCAGCAGGTCGTGCACACTGCGGTCCTCTCGGATCTGGCTCTCCACGAACAGCTCGGTCTCGCGCCGCAGTGCGTCCCGGAGGTTGTCGTCAAAGTCGGGGAACAACAGAGGGTCAGGCGCCGCGGTTCGGAGATTCCGCAGGTACAGCCACTGGCCGGCGAAGTTCTGCACGAGCGCCTTGGAGCGGGGGTCGTCCCTCATGCGGCGGATCTGCTGCTCCAAAACCGCGGGATCGCTCAGCTCCCCGCGGGCCGCGATGTCGATGAGCTCGTCGTCGGGCAGGCTGCTCCAGAAAAAGAACGAGAGACGGGATGCCAGCTCCAGGTCGGTGACGTGGTAAGGCGCCCCGCTCGCGACATCAGTCGGCTCGTGCTCGACGCGGAACAGGAACTTCGGAGACACGAGCATGGCTTCGATCGCCCAACGAATACCAGCTTCGAAACCGCCACCCTCACTCCGGCCGTGCTCGAACGCGGCGACGAGCGGCTCGATGTCGACGCCGGTCACCGGTCGACGGTAGGCACGACGCGCCAAGGTGACGATAATGTTCCTGGCACACAGCTGTTCATCCTGCGTCGAAGCGGGCGTACAGACGAAGATGGCCCGTCGGCTCGGCGTGTCCTCCGGCACCTTCCCGTCGTACGGCCCGGCGATGTCGACGCTCGCCACGGCCGGATCGCTGACGTGCTGGCCAAAGCCGAAGCTCCGGATGGGCGGCATCGGCGGACGCCCGTCCACGGGGAGCGACTTGTCCAGCGTCCCGACGAACGACACGCCGAGGGCTCGGGTACCGGCCTTGACGTGTAGACGGACCTCCAGCGTCTCGCCCCCGCTGAGGTCGAACCGCCTCACCCGCTCACGGTCCAGCCGAACATCGAGCTGATGCCCCTCGCGGCCGCGACCTCGGAGTGCGATCGTGATCACGTACTCGGCGTCGAGGGGAAAGTGATGGCGAACCACGACGCCGCCGCGCGATCCGAACGGCAACGCCTCGCTCAACCGATCGTCCTGCGACAGGAGCGGAGACACCGGGTAGGTGGTGGTCACGGCGCGAAGGGTCGGATCTCCGATCGCCTGACGGCTGACCTTCGCGGCCGCCAGTAAGTAACGTTCCATCAACCCGGGTGAGACCGACAGCACATCGCCGATGTTGTCGAACCCGTATCCCGACTCGTCCGGCGGAAGCAGCGACCGGCCGTCGACTTCGAGGGCGAGCAGATCGCGAATGGCGTTGACGTACTCGGCCCGGTTCAGGCGCTGCACGGCGGGTCGACCGGGGTAGGGATTGGCCATGGCGGCGCGGTCGAGCTCGGCCTCGAGATATGACACGAGCGACACGTAGGTCTGCCGGTCAGGACGCGGTCTCGGAGAAGGGGGCATCATCCCAGTGCGCAGCTTCCGCACCACTTTCTCCCACACTGCGGCGTCTCGACCCACGCGACCGGGATCGACGGCGGTGTCGTCAAGGACGAGGCTGCCCGTTCGGAGGTTCGCGTTGTGGCAGGTCACGCAGTAGCGGTCGAGCGTGGCGCGCGTCTGAGCCGCGTCGGTACCGTTTTGGGCGGCGACGTCCATCCCCGTCGCCATCACCGCGAGGACGACGGCGGCACGGGCGATGAATCTCGTCATCTTGGCTGTCATCGCTCCGTCACATCCTCCGACGCCCCGGTCATGCCGAAGGCCAGCTGGATACCAGCCTCGGGGTCGGCGCCGAGCTCACGTAATCGCGCGACGGTCGACGGGAACCGGATGAAGCTGGTGCAGCAGAGGAGGTGTCCATCGGCCACACGCAAGGCGGTCTGCTCGGCGGCATTCGTCACGTCGATGTCGGCACCCGACTCCACGAGGAATTCGATCACGCGGTTCGCACCCTGGTAGGCGGCCGCATGCAATGCGGTTTCCCCGTGCACGTTGGCCGCGTTGACGTTGATACCCAGCAGGAGTCCGGCCGCCAGCGCGGCGATCGCCTTCGGCTCGGTCCAGTCGAAGTAGGACATATCCTGCGCGGCGCGCTTGCCGAGTCCGGCCGCTACCATCAGCACGGTGGTCCCGTCGTTCGTGGTGAGCGACGGGTCAGCGCCGTGCGCCGCCAGCAGACGCATCATCGGGGCGTCGGCCGACTTGGCGGCAACGATGAGCGGAGTTGACCCGATCTGCGTCAATCGACCCGAACCCGGATGCCGGAAGACCCCACTTTCGAAGGCATCGGTCAACCGCTGCGGCCGCTCGAGGCGCACGTTTGGGTCCACGCCTCTGACCAGCATCGCCTCGGCCGCCTCCAGCTGGCCGGTCGCGCTCGCGAGGTGCAGTGCCGCATATCCGGGCTCGGTCGAATGCACGTTCGCGCCCTTTTCAAACAGGAGCAGCGCGAGCGGCTCGTGCCGCTTGATGAGCGCCAGCATCAACGCGGTCATGCCGTCCGGCCCGGCTTCGTCGACGCTGACACCCGCTGCCAGCAGCGCCTCGACTGAATCGAGATTCCCTGCCATGACCGCATAGAGGAGCGGTGTAAAGCCCCCCTCAGGGCGCGACGGATCCCCGTCGCTGTCTCTCGGAAAACCCCTCGGATTTGCGGCGATGAACCGGCTTGCCGGTTTGACGTGTGTGTTCACGTACGAGTGAGCTGGCGCCGAAGGGATCACGACCGCCGTGCGTGCGTGCACGTCGGCCCCCGCGTCGATCAGAGTGCGGCCCACGTCGGGATGGCGCTCGGCCGCGGCCCACATGAGCGCCGTGCGACCGGCGGCCGTTGCCGCGTCGACGTCCGCACCACGCGCGATCAGCTTCGCGACCGCCGCGACGCTCCCGGACCGCGAGGCCATCATAAGCGCGGTCTCACCGCTCGGTCGCGCGAGGCCTGGATCGGCACCCGCCTGCACGAGGGCTCCTACCATTTCCGCGCTGCCGTTGGCGCTCGCGAGCATGAGCGGCGTGACGCCCAGCTCGTTTGCCGCGTTCACGTCGGCACCGGCGCGAATCAGCGCGGCCGCCATGCCGAGGTCGTCCCAATGCGACGCCCAGGCAAGCGCCGTGGCCCCATCGGGCTGCGGCGCGTCCACCTCATACTCGCCGATCTCGAGAAGGGCCAGCACCGCGCCGACATCGCGGGCCTGCGCCGCGTCGACCAGCGCGTGAGTGTTCTCAGGAGTTGTTGGAGAAACGGTTTGGCCAGCCAATTCGACGACGACAGCGGCGTACGTGAGCCCGACTACTACCCAAATCGCCGCGCGCCACGCGGGGGCCCGTCGTTCCATAGAAACCCACTCAATCCTACTGCGATAGTGGCGCAGAGTCACCTGAACCCGGGAGTTCACCTGTTGCGACGCGTCTGGCTCGTTCTGGACGATAACAACACAAGCGAGCTCAGCCGGCGTGCCCTTGGTGCACCCAAGCTGTTCCAGAAACCTACCGCTTTCGCTCAATTGCAGCGGTTCTATTTAGAGGTCCTTCCGGGTTTAGCGTGGGTAGAGGTCGAGCCCTCCGCAGTGAAAATAGATCGCCGTCGTGAAGTGTGACGGGTTGCGGAAGCCGCCGGCCTTTCGCTTGATGCTCATGATCTTGCTGTTGAGACCTTCAGCCACGCCATTCGTGATCGGATGCTGGACAAAGCGGAGCACCCCTGCGAGATGCCGCTTCAACGTCTTCGCCACCTGCTTCACGGGCGCGAGCCGCGAGCGGATCGCCCAGCCATACCAGCGCGTGAAGAACCGCGTCACGGCCGCATGCTGACGGTAGGTCCACAAGGCCCGCAACGCTTCTTTGATCGCCCACGCGCGCCCGACTTTCAACTTCAGCGCTTGGAGCGTCGCGAACGCGGCCGCATGCCGCTCCGGCCGCCGCTCGTCGCTGAACAGCCACAGGTACTTGGTGCCGGTCAGCGGCGCACCCTCGCCGGCCCGCAGAAAAGCGCGATGCTCCTGTTTGCGGACCGTATCGACGGCCTTCGTCATCTCCCGCATGATGTGGAACCGATCGAAGACGATCTTCTCGTCGCCGGCGGGCAGGCCGTCCCGCGTGGCGCCGATGTACGCCTCCCACATGTCCATCGCGACGGCGTGCAGTGCCCGCCGCTGGGCGTCCGTCAACTGGGCATCGTACGCCGCCAGACTCTCCGTCTTGCGATCTTCGGCCACAAACTCGACGGTCGCCCGCTGGAGGTCGCACACGATCGTGTGATAGCGATGGCCCTTGCGGAACGCCTTCTCGTCGACGCCGATGTAGCGGATCGGCCGCGCCTCTTTCCGCGCGTGGCCCCGCGCGACGGCGCGGCTCATCACGCCCCAGGCCTCGTCCCAGCTGACGCCCGCGATCTCACACGCACCTTTGACCGTACTGCACTGCAGGATCAGATCGATGATCAACCGTTCCAACAACCCCGTGAAGCGGCTCCGTGGCTCGGCCCACGGCACCCGCACTTGCTTCACGCCATGGGTCGGACACTGCACCCGCGGAATCTCGGCATGCAGGTGCGTCTGACACTGACACGTGTCGAGATGGCGCCACGTGCGCTCTGCCGCATGATCGAAGGCGGGCACCGTCTCGCCGCAGTTGGGACAGGGCCAGCGCGTCGGCTCGTGCTCTAGCCACACGTCGACCCGCTCGTCCTCGGGTTTCAGCTCGACGCGCGCCACGTGCCAGGGGATAGGGATCCCCAAGATCGTCTCGAACAGCTTGGTATCCTGCATTCGCTCCTCCGCCGGAGCGTTCTATCAGCAGGACACCTCGAGTGCAATCCGCCGCCGAGCAAGCCCCCACCCACCAGGGGGCCCCCGCAGGCGGCCTGACGAGTCACCCGGGATCCTTGCGACCCACGGAGATCCCGGAAGGACCTATTTAGAAGACTGTCTTGGTTGCGCCCGGCGCTGCCGGAGAAGCGTTATTCTGGCGATTGGCATGAACTCCCCGTGGAACGCTGCCGCCCGATTGGCGAAGAAGACGCCAGAAAAGCGAAATTGCTGCGTTGATTTCCTGAGGGCGGTCTCGATCCTCGTCGTAGTCACCGGCCATTGGTTGATGGCGGCACCTTGGGTAGATGCGGACGGCGCCCACATCAGCCACCTGCTCGATGTGTCGCCTTGGGCCCAGTGGTTGACCTGGGTGATGCAGGTGATGCCCATTTTCTTCTTTGTCGGAGGCTACTCCAACGGGATCTCCTGGGATGCCGCCTGTCGGGACAGCACGTCGTACCGGAATTGGCTGAGCAGCCGGCTCACCCGCCTTCTCGGACCAGTGCTGGTGCTCGTCCTGTTCTGGATCGTAGCGGCCAGCGTGGCTCATGGCGCGGGCGTGTCGGCCGGGATGATCCGCGTCGCTTCCCAAATCGCGCTCGTGCCGACCTGGTTCCTGGCGGTCTACGCGCTTGTCGTCTTGCTGGTGCCGCTTACCCGGTCCGCTTGGAAGTCGATGGGGATGTGGTCGATCGCGATCCCGTTTATCCTGGCCGGTCTCGTTGATGGCGCCTACTTCGGATTCGGCTGGACGGAGGCAGGATGGGTCAACTACCTCTTCGTCTGGGTCGGAGTTCACCAGTTGGGCTATGCCTGGCTGGAAGGTCGATTCGCGTCTCGCCTTCGGTCCTCCCTCTGGTGCCTCATCGGCCTGGGCTCGTTGGTGGCGCTCACCGAAGTAGGTCCGTGGCCGCACAGCCTGGTCGGCGTCCCGGGCGAGGTTGTTAGCAACACTGAGCCCCCGCACCTTCCGCTGGTAGCCCTCGCCGCCTTTCAGTTCGGAAGCGTGATGCTGATCGAGCACCGACTGACACGACTGCTGGCCCGCGCGCATTTATGGACGGCGACCGTGCTGATCAACGGGATGATCATGACGATCTTCCTCTGGCACAGCACAGTGATGATGTTGTCGTTCGGGGCTTCCATCTGGCTGGGCGGGATCGGTTTGGCGGTGATTCCCGGAACTGGCGACTGGTGGTTGAGGCGTCTTGCCTGGGTGGCCGTCTTTGTGCTCTCGCTCTTCCCGTTCATCGCAATCTTCAGCCGCTTCGAGCGTCCCTCCGAGATCAAGGCGCCGAGCCCCGCGCCCTGGCGGATGGCCGTCGGCAGCGGCCTGATGGTCGTGGGGCTCGCCCTGCTGGCGTCCGGCGGCATCGGAGGCACCGGGCCGTTGGGATTGCGGCTGGTCCCCATTCTCCTAACGCTTGGCGGTGCCGAGGTCGCCGGCGTCGGCGTCGCCGGTTCGTTAGGCGCGCCGATGCGCGCATCGGGTCGGTAGGGATCGCTGAGCTGGGAGAAGGCGTTCGTGCGCTTCCACTAGTACAACGGGTTGCACTCAGATATGAAGCGGGCTTCAAAAAGAGATCTCCCGACGATTGGCGATGCCACGGTAGACTGAGCCTCAACGGGCCGACCGAGGCCACGCGCAGGAGGTCTGGGATGAACATTCGAGCGTTCACGTTGAGTGCAACGGTGATGGCTGTCACCGCTGTCGGTGCCGGCGGTGTCGTGCCAGCCGCTGCGCAGTCCGCTGCACCGCGGACCGCGTGGGGCAAACCGGATCTCCAGGGGATCTGGGACTTTCGAACGATCACGCCGCTGCAGCGTCCGGAGGATCTGGCGGATCGGCAATTCCTGACCGAGGACGAGGCGGCGTCCCGAGAACTGGAAACCGTTAACCGCAACCAGAGCTTGCTCGAGGCGCCACCCAGACGGACGGTGCGCGGTCAAGGTGTGGGCGCGTACAACAACTTCTGGATGGATCGCGGCACGACGGTGGTTGCCACCAGGCGCACGTCGCTGATTGTTGATCCGCCGAACGGGCGTCTTCCGCCGATGACGGACGCCGGGCGCGGGCGGACTGGAGACGGCCGTGGGTCATTCGCCTCGGAGCTTCCCGAGTCATACCTTGATCTCCATGCCGCCGACCGTTGCATCCTGGGGTTCAATGCCGGTCCTCCCATCACCCCGGCCGGCTACAACCAGAACATGCAGCTCTTTCAGACGTCCGACTACGTGGTAATCCTGAACGAGATGGTCCACAACGCCCGGATCATTCCGCTGGACGGACGTCCCCGGCTGGACGACGGCATTCCGCAATGGTCCGGCGATTCCCGCGGCCATTGGGAAGGCGACACGCTGGTCATCGAGACGACGACGTTCAACGACCAGCGACAGTGGCGGGGTCCGCCGAGTCTTGGCCTCGGCGCGGCGACCAGCCAGAACATGAAGGTGGTGGAGCGCCTCACTCGCGTCGATGCCGACACGCTGGAGTACCGATTCACGGTGATTGATCCGGAGACCTGGACCAGCTCGTGGACCGCGTCCGTGCCGATGCGACGGACCGATCAGCTGATGTACGAGTTTGCCTGCCATGAAGGGAACTACGGTCTCGCCAATATGCTGGCGGGGGCACGCGCCGAAGAAGCTGCGTCGGAAGCCGTGACCCAGTGATTACCGTGCGACTTGTCCTTGCGGCACTGGCCGTCCTCGCGGCACTCGGCCCTGACCTCAGCGAGAGCCAAACCGTCGAGTGGTCGAGCTACGCACACGATGTGGCCGGCACGAAGTACTCACCGCTCGACCAGATCGACGCGTCCAATTTCAGCAACCTCGAGATCGTGTGGCGGCAGCCGGTGATTCCCGATGCCATCCGCGCGCCGGACACGTCACGCGGCGCCAACAACTCTCAGAACACGCCGTTGATGGCGGGCGGACTGCTCTACGTGAGCACCGGTCTCGGTCCGCGCGTGAGTTCAGGGGTGAGGTACTGCTTCCCAGTGGCGGCGAGGCGCTGCACCAGATGGGACTCGGCCGCGTCGTGCCGAGCATTCCCCACGTCGCTCCTACGGCCATCGCCCTCTATGCCAACACACGTCCCATCTTCCATCTCCCGGTCGAGCCGGCGTTCGTCGGTCGGTACCCACCGACGGCCGTCTCACAACCTGCCTTCCTCGAGGCGGTGATCCGGGCGGCGAGCGCGCACTCGTGTTTCAAGGTAGAACTCGGCGCCACGGTGACCGGTCTTCTCCGGACGAACGGACGCGTGAGCGGAGTCACTGTCCGTGACCAAGACGGAGAACAAGAGCTACGAGCCGACGTCGTGGTGGGCGCCGATGGCCGTTCCTCGGTGATTCGTCGGGAGTGTGGTCTGGAGGTCCGCAAGCATGGTCTCGACGTGGATGTTGTCTGGTGCAAGCTGCCGCTTCCCTCGTTCCTGAGCGCCGATGCACCCGTGCGCGTCTATATCGGCCGCGCGCACCTGCTGATCGCCTACCGCGCAGCTGACGGTCTTCTGCAGGTGGCCTGGGTCATCATCAAGGGAACCTACGGGGAGCTTCGGCGGCGCGGAATCGAGGACTGGCTAGAAGAGATGGCGCACCACGTGACGCCCGACCTCGGCGATCACCTACGGGCCAACCGCGACGCGTTGACGCATCCGTTCTTGCTCACCGCGGTCTCGGATCGGGTCACGCGATGGTCGGAAGCCGGAGCGCTGGTGATCGGGGACGCGGCACACACGATGTCACCCGTCGGGGGACAGGGCATCAACATCGCCCTGCGCGATGCGGTCGTGGCCGCCAACTACCTCGTGCCCACCCTGTCGCGAGATCCGACGGCCGAGCGTGTAGATGCGGCCACCCAAGCGGTCGAGGACGCGCGCCTGCCGGAGGTCGCGTACATTCAGCGACTGCAGGCGTTCCCACCAAGGCTCCTTATGGGGCACACTTGGTGGGCAGCCGTGTTTCGTGCGATCGCACCTCGCCTTCTACGGTTCGAGATCGCCAGGCGGCAAGCCGCGCCCATCGCGCGCACGATCTTGTTCGGTCACGGAGAAGTACGGCTCCGCATCTAGGAGTCGTTCGTCGTGAGCGCTGGTGGAAGCTGTGAACGGTCACGTCGTTGACGCTCGCTTCGGCTCGGGAGCGACGTGAACACCTACTCCTCGTCCGCATCGGTTTCGCCACGCCAGTATCGGGACTCGATCTTCTCGATCTCTTCCTCGCTGAGACCGAAGTAATGACCGAACTCGTGGATGACAGTCTCGCCTATGGCGCGGATGATGTCGTCATCGTTGTCGCTGTCTTCGACGATCGGTTGTTGGTAGATGGTGATCCGGTCGGGTAACACGTTGCCGTGAGTCCAGTCCCGCTCCGGAAGGGGCGTGCCCTGGTAGAGACCGTACAACGTGTCCGGTGCCGCGATCCCCATTTCCTTCAACAGTTCACGCGAAGGACGGTCGTCCGCCACCACCGCGACATTGGTCATCTCGTCGCGAAAGCGTTTCGGGATGTCTCGGACAGCCCTAGCCACGAGACGCTCGAAGTGTTTCCGAGTCACGCCCGAGGCTAGCAGATTGTTGTCTGGGGGACAGCCTCCAGTGCAGGGTTGAGCGGAAGATATCCACCTTCGAGGCAACGTGTTGCACGCAGATATGAAGCGGGCTTCAGAAGCACAGGTCTTCGTCAGGCAGAGGCGTATACTCGAGCAACGGAGGGACACCGCTCAGAAACGTCCGGCTTAGATATTCCAGGGCAATGCCACGACAGGTCACCATTCTGCTCAGCGTGCTCGGTCTCCTTGCGCTCGTCGCAGGGACGCGAATCGAATCCCTCCAGCAGACCTCGCCAGAGTCGACGGTCGCTGGCGGCGGACTTGTTCCCGATCAGGACGCTCCTCCGATAACGGCTGCTGCAGGCACGGCCCTTCATCACGCACAGACTTGCGCCCAGTACCTCGGCCCGATTCCTGCCCTCAGCTGCGCGGATGCCTTCGACATTCCAATCACCGTTGATGGCGAGCCGGTCGACGGGTGGCCCGATAGCTGTGATCGGCCTTCAGCTCTCACCGGCGATTGCCAACCGGCCCAGGTGGGCCGAACGATCGGGACGCACCACGATGGAAGCCCGAGACTCGAGGTCGTGTTCATGAACTTCTGCCGGGATGGCGGTCTGGGCGCGATCGGACACAACACTGAAACCGGTGCAACCTGCTTCTTTCAAAGCTTCGTGAGCGGCTCAGAGCCGCACCCCGGCTCCAACGATCCTGACTACCATGCCTATTGGGATACACCGGACGTGGTCGCGGCTGACAACTGCCAGGGCTGTCACCAGGCCGACCCGTGGTTGCACACTCCGTGGATCGATCAGGTGAAGGATCCGAGCGATCCGAACCAGCCGCTGGTTCCGCTCACGGCGACCGCCACGTCGCCCTACATCGTCATCGGAGACAACTTCGCGCAGCCGATTCACGACGGCGCGCCGGAGAACAGGTGTACGAGCTGTCACCGCGCCCAGTGCTCACAGTTTTCCATTGACCTGATGCTGCTGCCGATGCCGGCGCCCTTCGACGCCTACACCGAGGGCGACCTGTACGCGGACGATCTGGCGGAAATCAAAGCGTGGTGCAACGCGGTCGACCCGAGGGGTCTTCGCCGCGTCAGTCCCTGATGCTCACGGTGTGAGAAAGATCGAAAACAGACCGGGTCGTGACCAGCTGAATGCCTGTTACACTACGGACCCCGAACGGAGGTGCCAGCTTCATGATGAAGAAGAGCGTCAGTGTGGCCGCACTCATCGTTGCACTAGCTTTGCTCGGAACATCGGCACTCGCTCAGACTGAGCGCTTCGACGGGACCATCGCGAATACGACCGGCGTTGGACCGAGTGTCCAGCAGTTCACGATTCACGTCAAGCGATACACCTCCGATACCGAGTCTGACCGCTTCTTCGATGTGCTGAACGACGAGGGACCGGAGGGTCTAGAACGGGCGATGCAGGCTGTCGAACCGGCGCGGTTCCAGTTGGTGGGTCAGTTGGGTCACGGCCTCGGGTTGGCACGCTCGCAAGACGCGGGGGACGGCATACGGATCATTCGCTTCGTCGCAGCCCGTCCGATTTCACTATCGGAGCAGATCGATTCGACTCGCAGTCTCGACTATCCGTTTACCGTGATCGTCCTACGGCTCGACGAGACTGGCAGGGGGGACGGCCTGTTCGTGCCTGCTGCCAAGCTCATCATAAATGACGATAAGCAACTCGAGGTCGAAAGCCTGGGCATCGCCAGCAACTACCAGATCCGCAGCGTTCAAGCGCGGCGGTAAGCCTAGTTCGACCGCTCCCCATCGCGCGTTAAGCGAAGTGTCGTAGGATGACAGGCGTCATGGCCGGTCGATCTGTCAAACTGACTGTGCTCGCGCTCCTGGTCGCACTGACCGCGATCGCGCCCGCCACACAGCAAACCCAACCTCTCGAAACCGTACCGGCGAGTCACGAGCGGATGGTGGACATGCTTCGTCGGGTGGCTGAAGCATCCGCGTCGTATCCGTGGGTCGGAGACGGCTCGGCACGGCAGCTCCGGTCGGAGCTGGCTGTTCTGCCGGAGTCCGCTTCGAGCGAAGCGCGTTGGAAACTCACGATTGACCTTGCTGAGGCGGAGCTTCGGCTCGGCAATGAGCTGGAGGCGATTCGACTTTTCACCGAAGCGCGAGACCTCATCCCGGAGTCGGCCCCGGATCCGGGCTATCTCAACCACAGCCAGTACCGTCTTGGCGTGGCCCACTTACGCCGCGCCGAGACGCTGAACTGTGCGCATCATGCGAACCCTGACGCCTGCATCTTGCCGCTGAGAAGGGCAGGCATACACCGGGACCAGAACCCCGCGCGCCAGGCGATCCTCGCTTTCACGAAGGTGATCGAGTTCACTCCGGAACCGACGGTCCAGAGCGTATTGGACGACACCGCATGGCTCAATCTGTCGGCGCGGTGGCTGCTCAACATTGCCTACATGACAGTCGGAGGCTACCCGGACGAGGTCCCGGAGGCGTATTTGCTTCCACCGGCGGTCTTCCAGTCGGTCCACCAGATTCCTCGTTTCGATAACGTCGCGCCGGCCCTCGGCCTCGACACGTTCGACTTGTCAGGAGGCGCCGTCGCCGATGACTTCGACAACGACGGGTACCTCGACATCCTGGTGTCGACTTACGACGTCCAGGGACGACTCCATTTCTTTCGGAACAACCAGGACGGGACGTTTTCTGATCGGACTCAGGAGGCAGGCTTGATCGAGCTGCTCGGTGGTTTGAACATCGTCCAAGCGGACTACGACAACGACGGCAACGTGGATGTGTTTGTGCTTCGAGGGGCCTGGTTCGGCCAACACGGACGACACCCCAACTCGTTGATTCGCAACAACGGGGACGGCACGTTCGCCGACGTGACGTTCGCGGCAGGGCTTGGCGAGGCCCACTACCCCACCCAGACTGCATCGTGGGCCGACTACGACAACGATGGCGCCCTCGATCTCTATGTCGGCAACGAGACATCGCCGGAGCTCGTCGCGTCGAGTCAACTGTTTCGCAACAATGGTGACGGCACGTTCACGGATGTCGCCGAGGCGGCCGCCGTCATGAACCATCGGTACGCAAAGGCGGCGATCTGGGGTGACTACGATGCCGACGGGTTTCCTGATCTCTACGTTTCGAACATGGGCGGGGCGAACCGCTTGTATCGCAACACCGGCAGGGGGTTTTTCATTGACGTGGCTCCCGACCTCGATGTCGCCAATCCACGCGACAGCTTTCCCGCCTGGTTCTGGGACGTCGACAACGATGGGGCGCTGGATCTGTTCGTCTCGGCCTATGCCGCGGACATTCAGCATTTGGCAGCCCGTGCGCTCGGCTTCCCCGGCGCCACCGAGCTTGCGCGGCTCTATCGGGGCACGGGCGACGGGCATTTCGAGGATGTGGCCGACAGGTACGAGCTGGTGGAACCAAGCGCGCCAATGGGATCGAACTTCGGCGACCTGGACAACGACGGGTACCTCGATTTCTTCCTCGGGACCGGCTATCCGCCGTATGAGAGCATCATGCCGAGCCTCATGTACCGGAACCAAGGGGGGCAGCGTTTCGTGGACGTAACGTACTCCGGGGGCTTCGGCCACTTGCAAAAGGGCCACAGCGTCTTCTTCGCCGACCTGGACAACGACGGCGACCAGGACGTCTTCGAACAAATGGGCGGTGCGTATCCTGGAGATGGCTTCAGCAACGCGCTGTTTGAGAATCCTGGTTTCGGCAACAACTGGATTGCGGTCAAGCTCGTCGGTGTTCGCTCGAATCGCTCGGCGATCGGCGCGCGGATTCGAATCGATGTGATCGAAGACGAGGCACCGCGTTCGATCTTTCGGTACGTGAACAGCGGTGGGACGTTCGGTGCCAATCCGCTTCGCCAGACGATCGGACTCGGAGGGGCCGCACGCATCGAGCGCCTCGAGGTGTTCTGGCCGACGACGGGGGTCACCCAGTCGTTCACCGATCTCGGAGTCAATCAAACCATTCGGGTCGTCGAAGACGAAGATTCGTATATGACCGTCGATCTGAAGACGCTGACATTTCGGTCGACGTCCGCACCATAGTGGCGCCGGGCAAGCTCAGTTCCCATCCAGAAGCGTGCCCGCGCCCTGGGTGAGCACGACGACCTGGTTCAGCTGCTCGACACCGAATCGCTCCGAACTCCCATCGGGCCAACGGATGTCCACAGCATCGATCGACGTGGGGCCGTCTACACCGAAATGGGCGCGAGGATCGTTGCTGCTCAGGTAGCTGTATGCCGGATGAGCCAGACGTGATATCGCATCCTGTCCGATGCGGAGCGTGACGCTGGCACCGTAGGCGTCGCGCGACCCGACCATCGGCCGTACGATCAACCAGCTGCGGTCACCCTTGACTGCGACGTTCCGAAAGACGCGGAGGGTGTTGTCGAGGTTGTTGGTGACCAGGTCGATGTCGCCATCACTGTCGATGTCGCCGAACGCCAGGCCACGGGTGTTCTCTACCCGTCGAGAAAAGCCTGCCTGTTCCGGAACGTGCGTGTATCGCCCACCCCCGGAGTTTTCGAAGACCAGGTTCGGTTCCGCATATCGCTGCCAGAACGCGCTGCCGGCCGCACCGGGGAGGACCGGCCCGCGGATCACGCGCCCATTCACCAGCACCACGTCGAGATCGCCATCGTGGTCGAAATCCAGGAAGCCGCATCCCCAACCAGTGAGGGGAAGCGACACGGCTCCCAGACCCGAAGCCGCCGAGCCGTCGCGGTACCAGTGGTTAGCGTCGCCCGTGTACAGCGTGTTGGTTTCGTCCCGGAAGTGCGTCATGAACAGGTCGTTCCGCCCGTCGCCGTCAGCGTCGCCAACCGCAACACCCATTCCCGCTTCGGTGTTTCCTGCGCCATTGAGCGCAACACCTCGCGTCAGCGCCTCATCTCGAAACGTCCCGTCGTCTTGGTTCACCCAGAGGAGATTCGGTTTTCCGTCGTTGGCGACGTAGATGTCGATCGACCCGTCGCCCGTCATGTCGGCGACCACGACACCCCATCCACCCAGCGTGTCTGCGAGGCCCGCCTGTGCCGACGCCTCGATGAATCGGCCCGTGCCGTCGTTGCGAAACAGCAGGTCGGGGATTCCCGGAAAGATATCCGGCCCGCAGTACTCTTGTAACAGCGTCTCGTCGGACAAACCGTTGCCGTCCGGATTCGCACATTCCGTCGTCGGATCGAAATCGGCAAACCGTGCGACGTACAGATCGAGGTCGCCGTCTGAGTCGTAGTCAAGGAATGCGGCCGATGAACTCCAGCCGTCGGCCGCAATGCCAGCAGCATCGGTAACCTCGAGGAAGGAACCGTCCCCTTCGTTGCGATACAGCGCATCGGGACCGTAGTTGGTGACGTAGAGGTCGAGGTCCCCATCGTTGTCGATATCGCCCACGGCTGCGCCGTGGCCGTATCCCGGATCCCCCACACCCGCATCATCGCTGACGTCCAGAAAGGTGCCGTCATCCTGCTGCTCATACAAGCGATTGGGGGCCGGAGCGCCTAGCGCGGGGAAGCTGCCGTCAGGAGACTGGTGACGCACCTGGTAGAGATCGAGGTCGCCGTCATTGTCGTAGTCGAACAGCGCCACTCCACCCGGCGTGACCTCGGGCGTGAGGTAGTGACCATCGGGCCAGGGCTCGGCTTCCGTTGGGAGGCCAAGCTCGTCGGTGACTTCGATGAACAGAGTGTCCGATTCAGGCGAGCTCTCGTCGGTTGGCTCGGGCGCGACGCCATCGGCGCAGCCGGCCGACCACGCGAGTACGACCACGAGCGGCAGCCATTGCGACCCGCGCATGAGATGTCCATCCAGCCGCACGATCCGATCGGGATGACAGGTAGGTGGCCTGGGTGACAGATGCTAGCATAGCGCTCGATCATCGATGTCCGTCGATGACACGGATCGTCCATGAAGCGGCACACAGGCGAGTGGATCGGCGTGTTTCTTTCTGTTGTGGCGATGGGTTGCGGCGGCGAGGCACCGTCTCCCCCGCCGGTTCCGGTAGAGGGTTCGACAGCGCCCAGCGCGGTCGACTTGTTCGCTCAGCCCGACGAATTGACCAAAGGGCGAGCGTGGCTCAGCTCTGGCAGCCCCGATGCCGCCATCCCGCACTTCACGGCAGCGATTGCGCGGGATCCAAACAGCGCCCAGGCCTATTTCCACCGGGGAAGTGCCTATCTCGAGTTGGGCGAATCCGAAGCGGCGATTGACGATCTGACAGCCGCCATTGAGCTCGACGACAGCCTCGACGTGGCCTTTCGGAGACGCGGCATCGCGCGAGCACAGCTGGGCCAGCCGACGGATGCGCTGGCCGATCTCAACGAAGCCGTGCGGATCAACCCCTACCAGGTCGAGCACTATCGATACCGGGGACTTGCCTACCAACTGGTCGACGATCCGGAGAAGGCGCTCGAGGACTACGCGGCTGGCCTCGAGCTCTCGCCGCTGGCCACCGACATCCTGGGCCATCGTGCCGAGTTGTATGAGGCACTCGGCAGACTCGACCTCGCGCTCGCCGACCGCGACCGCCTCGTCGAGTTGCAGCCGAACTCAGCTGCCCGGTATGTCGAACGCGGTGTGGTCCGTGAGCGGATGGGACGGCTTGACGAGGCAATTAGTGACTACACTCGTGCAATCAGCCTGGCCGACTATCCGCCGGCCTACTACCACCGTGCATCGGCGTATCAGCTGAAGGGCGATCCCGGGCGGGCCGCAGCCGATCTTGAAACGGCTACCCGGCTGGAGGCCGACGACCCACCGGGCTAGCGCTGGTGCGCGGCGTTCCACTCGCCAGCGAGGCGTTGAGCTTCGGCGAGCTGGCTTGCGGACAACAACGTCTCGGCCGCCGCGCGGTCCTGAATCGCTTTTTCCCGCTCGGCACCCGTCGATCGCGACACCGCGAGCGTGAGCCACATGTGAGCGGCCACGTGGTCTTGCGGGACGCCTTGGCCGTTCGCATACATCAGCCCCAAGCTGAGCAGTGCGCGCCCTAACCCCTGGTCGGCCGCCAACCGGTACCAGCGTACCGCCTCCGCGTCATCTTGCGGGACGCCTTGCCCAGTGGCGTACATGAACCCGAGGTTCGACTGTGCCAGCGCGTTTCCCTGCTCGGCTGCCGACTGGAACCACCGCATCGCCTCTGCGTCGTCTTGGTCGGCACCCCGCCCGGTGATGAACATCACCGCCAGGTTGTACTGCGCCAGAGCATCCCCTTGGTCGGCCGCTGCTCGGTACCATCGCATGGCTTCCGCATCATCACGTCCGCCGCGCTCGCCGGCGGCGTACAACCTCCCGAGGTTGTTTTGCGCGGCGATATCCCCTTGATTGGCCGCGAGGCGCCACCAGCGGGTCGCTTCCGCGTCGTCCTGCGGGACACCTCTGCCGGCCGCGTACATTCCGCCCAGGTTGTTCTGCGCCATGGCGTTGCCTTGGTCGGCCGCCGACCGAAGCCACCGCGCCGCCGCTGTGTCATCTTGCTCGACGCCCCGGCCAGTGGCATACATGAGGCCAAGGGCGGCCTGAGCCTCCGCATCCCCTTGGTCCGCCGACAACCGGTACCATCGCACCGCCTCTGCGTCATCCTGCGTGACGCCCCTGCCGGTAGCGTGCATCCTCCCGAGGCTATTCTGCGCCTTGGCGACACCCTGATCGGCCGCCAGCCGGTACCACCGCGCCGCCGCTGCATCATCCTGGGGAACGCCCTGGCCAGTTTCGTACATAAGTCCGAGAGCGCCCGGTGCCTCGACATCGCCGTGCTCGGTCGCCAGTCGGTACCATCGCGCCGCCTCTGCGTAGTCCTGGAGTACGCCTCTGCCCGTTGCGTATATGAATCCGAGGTTGTTCTGCGCCCCAGCCACCCCTTGGTCGGCTGCCAAACGCCACCACCGCGCCGCCTGTGCGTCATTCTGAAGAACGCCTCTGCCGGTCGCGTACATCCGGCCGAGGTTGTTCTGCGCCGCGGCCACCCCTTGGTCGGCCGCCAATCGGTACCACCGCACTGCCTCCGCGTCATCCTGGGGGACGCCTCCACCCAGGTCGTACATGAGCCCGAGGGCGGCCTGAGCCTCAGCATACCCTTGGTCAGCCGCCAGCCGGTACCACCGCAGGGCTTCCGCGTCGTCCTGCTCGACGCCCTGGTCGGTGGGAGACGTTCGGAACGCGAACGGGGAACCTGTCGCATACATCAGCCCCATGTTGTACTGCGCCCCGGCATCCCCTTGCTCCGCGCGCATCCGAAGATCGGCGATCCCTTGGTCAGCCGCTAAGTTGTACCAGCGCGCGGCTTCGGCGGCATCTTGGGGAACGCCTCGGCCATTGGCGTACATGAACCCGAGGTCGTTCTGGGCGCCGACCAGTCCTTGATCGGCCGCCAACCGGTACAACCGCACGGCTTCCGAGTCATCCTGGGGGACGCCTTGGCCGGTGAGGTACATGCTCCCGAGGTTGTACTGCGCAAGGGCCAACCCTTGGTCCGCCGCTAGCCGGTACCACCGCGCCGCTTCGGCATCATCCCTGGAGACGCCGTCACCGGTGGCGTACAACAGTCCGAGATCATACTGACCCTTGGCGTCCCCGCCGTCAGCCTTCGCCCGTACAGCCTCGATTGTTTCCTGCCCCGCATAGATCGGTGCCCGGGATACTGCGATGGCGAGGGCGAGCGCGACGAGGCGAGCGCGATGACCGACCACAGGCGTTCTCCAGCCACACGAGCGGCGATGTCTGTAGCCTAGTGTACTAGCGCAGGGGGTGAACCGTTCGACGAGTCTGAATCAACCCTGGACCCTAGCAGCCCGTGGTGGAAATGCGGTCTTCCTATGCGGCTTTCGGGATGAGTGATCGATCGTGATCGCCGACCCCGATCGTGGAACGCGCGGGGTACTCGGGCTCGCGAACGGTCCAGACATGTACGAGGCGCCGCCAGGAGGACACAAGGACCATCAGCGCGGCGAGACAGCGCCCCTGCAGGCTGCGCGGCGTGCCAACGCCGATCAGCTGCCGGAACAGCACGCCGAGGTTGAAGCCCGCGAGGTGAATCAAGAGGCGCTTCAAGATATTGCGATGCCCGCGCAGATGCGTGCGCCGCATCCCGCCGGTCTCGTAGGCGTGCGCGAACGAACGCTCGATGCGCTCGCCACGTCGGCGCATCAAGCGCTTGCCGCGGGCGCCCCGAATGCGCCGACGATTCGCATAGACGGGCGCTTGGGCCTCCCGCGCCTTGGACCAATCGCGGCGGCCTCGATCCGGCTCGGCGACATACGACCGGACGCCGACGGCCTGCAGATCCACCATGACCTCATTACTGTGATAGCCCTTGTCCGCGACCAGCGCGGTGAACGCCTGGGGGTCGTCCACCTCGGCTTGCGCATCCTCGATCTGGGCAGCGGCGGCGACCGTCGTATCCCCCGTGTCTGCGCCTTGCACGGTCACCGCGACGACCGCGCCGGTGTCGAGGTCCACGGCATGTTCGACCTTGTGGGCCAGATGCGTGCGGCCGTCTTTCATCTTGGCGACCTTCGCATCCGGATCGACGGGGCTCCGCCAGTCCTTGTTCGATGGCGTCTTCTTCCGCTTCCGGTCCAGGCGGGCGAGGTCGTCGCGCGTCGGGGTGGCAATGCCCGACGCCTGCGCCAAGCCGGTCAAATAGGCCTGGTAGTCCTCGCCGGTGTCCCGCCGCACGATGCTCCGCATCGCCGCGTTCGCCTCCAGCGTGGTGGCGTCGATCCCGATCGTCGCGCCCTTCAGCACGCCCGACGCGACGAGGCGCTGCTGCACCCAGGTGAACACGGCGCGATGCGTCTCGACGTCAATCAGTCGCCGGGTTCGGGAGATCGTCGAGTGGTCCGGCACATCCTCGTCCACGGCGATGCCCAAGAAGCGCCGAATCGCCAGCGAGTCCGCCGCGCGCCAGGCGATGCCCCGCTCCGAGTCAATGCCTTCAAAGTACCCCACCAACAACGCGCGAAAGTAGATGCCCGGCGTGAGACTTGGCCGGCCACGGGTGGCGGCGTAGAACCGCTGGCACTGCCGTTCGACAAACGTCTCGAAACCGTGGGCGTCCAGCAGGGCGTTCACTCGACGATAGAACGGGTGGGCGACCGTCTGGGGCAAGTCGGTCGTCGCGACCCAGAGGGCTTCTTGTCGTCGTCGTTTGCGTCATGTGCCCATTGACATGCGAACGAGTGTACAGATGATGATCGATTCTGGCGATCGATCTAGCCGAGGCCGTTGCTGATTTTCACCACGGGCTGCTAGGAGAGTGCAGATGACCACCTGTGACGGTGATACGATACTTCGGGGTGCGGTTGATGTGGCTTGGTAGATGGGCCCTTGCAGTCCTGGTGATCACCCGGGCGCTGTCGGCAGAGGCGCAACAGCTGCCGGTCTTTCGCGCCGGCGTGGACCTGCTCGAAGTCGACGTCAGCGTCGTCGATGATGCCGGTGCGCCGATCGCCGATCTGGCCGGATCAGACTTCGTCGTTTCCGTAGACGGGCAGCCCCGCAAGATCGCCTCAGCGCAGTTCATCAACCTGCGTCCCGCGGATTCGCCTGACGGAAGCCCCAGCGCGTCTGACATCGTCTACAGCAGCAACACGACCAGCAGCCGCGGCCGTCTGATCGTCATGGCGGTCGATCGCGAGAGCATCTCCCTCGGTGAGGGGCGCCGCGTCATGCGTGCGGCCAGCGCCTTCCTCGATACCCTAGGTCCGAACGACAAGGTGGCGCTGGTCACCGTGCCGCAGGGGCCGGGCATCGCCTTCACGGCAGACCACCGGCTCGTACAGGCAGAGCTGGAGGAGATAGTCGGGACAGGGAACGAGGTCGACTTTTTCACGAACGAGTTCGGGCTCGGCGTCATTGAGGCACTGGAAATCCGACGCAATCCAGCACTCCTCCTGCAGGTGTGTGCCAACGCACTCCAGACGGAGGTAGCCGAGTGCGAGAGCAACGCTATGTTGCAGGCCCAGACCATCGCCTCCCAGGTCGGCCGGCAAGCCACGGCGACGGTGAGTGCGCTGATGGGAATCTTGGATTGGCTCACCGAGATCGAGGGTCCGAAGTCGCTGATCTGGGTCTCCGAGGGCCTGGTGACGGAAACCGGATTAGAGCTGGGTGGCCTGGTGACTCGGGCGGCGTCGGCGCGGGCGTCGGTGAACGTGGTCATGATCGACGACGAAGCCTTTTCTGACATGTCTCGCGATCGGGCAGGGCTGACGCGGACATTCGATCGCGAGAATGAGGAGCTTGGCCTCTACGCCATTGCCGCGTACACGGGTGGCGGGGTGCATCGCGTGGTCCAGGACAACGCTCGACTCGCCTTCGAGCGGATCGAGCGGGAGCTCTCGGGCTACTACCTGCTCGGCGTCGAGCCGCTCCCAGAGGACCTGGACGGAAAGAGCCACCGGATTGATGTGTCAGTCCGGCGCGGCGCGGCGACGGTCAGGGCTCGGCGTGAAGTCCAGCACCGGCCCGTGAGCACGAAGATCGAGGACCGGTTGCTGCGCGCGTTGCGGTCGCCCATCGCCGTCACCGATCTGCCATTGCGGGTCGCGACCTACGTGTACCAGAACTCGACGAGCCCGAGCGCACGCGTGCTGATCGTGACCGACGTCGAGCGCGATGTGTTCGATCCGGCCGACGTGATGTTCGGGTATCAGCTGATTCGCCCCGATGGCGAGGTCGCGGCAGCGCGCACGCAACGGGCGACGTTGGAGCCGGTCGACGGGCCGCAGGGACCGGTGCTCGAGCAGCTCACGGCCTTCGCCGTCGAGCCCGGCCAGTATACGTTGAAGCTCGCGGTGGTCGAGGACGGCGGCCGGAGCGGCAGTGTTGAGCATCCCGTCGATGCGCGGCAGATGGCTGGACAGCGCTTCGCGATGGGCGACCTGCTGCTCACCACCGCACCGGTCGACGGGACGGCCACCGTGCGCCCGCCAGTGGAGACGAGAGTGACCGAGGATCAGCTGATGGTCTACCTGGAGCTGTATGCGGAGGACCCGGTCGGCCTGGGTGACCTCAAGGTGCAGGTCGACGTGGCTGACCATGCATCGGGTGCCCCGCTTGTTTCTCAGGTTGGCGAGGCGAGCGCCGCGGATGGAGTTGCTGCCCGCGTCGTGAGAGCCGTGATCCCGGTGGACGACTTGCCGGAGGGATCGTATGTCACCCGTGCGATCGTCACCCGCGGGGACGAGGAGCTGGGCCGGCGCTCCCGCCCGTTCGAGATCGCTCGTGATCCAGGGCGACTCTCGGCAAGCCGCGGTGCTTCCAGGGACGCCGAGCCTGCAGTTGAGACGCCGGTCGCGAGCCTGGGAGATCCGGCGGCGCTCTCCATGCTGTTGCCGGGGCCAGCTGAGTTCCGCGGCGAGGCGGTGCTGGCGCGCGACGCCATCGGTTTCTTCTTAGACCTGGTCGACCGCGAGCATCCGGCGGTTGAGGCGACGACTGTCCGGATGCGGAGGGGAGAGTTCGACGGAGCAGGGGAGGCGGCCTTCCTGACGGGCGAACCCGAAGCGGCCGCCTTTCTGGGCGGTCTCGAGTTCTTCGCGAAGGGGAATATTAGCCGCGCCGCCACGCAGTTCGACGTGGCCTTGCGTGTGAACCCCGATTTCGGACCGGCCCTGTTCTATCTAGGTGCATCGTTTGCGGCTACCCGACGCGACGAAGACGCCGTAGAGGCGTGGCGGAAGGCGCTGCTTGCTGGCGATACCGCCCCGATCGAGTACCTGACCTTGGCAGATGCCCTCGCACGTCTGGGTCACGCCAACGAGGCGGTGCTGACGCTCCTGGAGGCGTTGAGGGAGTGGCCTGAGGACGACACCGTGCGGCGGCGTTTGGCGATCGCCCAGGCGGTTTCAGGTCAGCCCGGTCCAGCACTCGACACCGTTGAGCCATATCTTGCCTCCCATCCCTCTGACAATGAGGCATTGCTCGTGGCCCTGCACTCGCTGTACTCGGTGAACCAGCTTCGGGACTTGTCGTCCACCTCGTCGCGGGACCGGGCGCGGATGGCTCAATATGCCGAGGCGTACGCGGCGGCCAACGGTCCTCACAAGGCTCTCGTCGAGGTCTGGGCAGCTTCCATCGCTATACCACCCGCCTCCCGCTGACCGACGACCGAGTCACTTGGCGATTGTTGCCGTGGGGCATGGTGTGCTACATTCGCGGCTGAGAAACCCACCGAAATATCCAAGTAGGTGAATCGAATGTGCCTCGAAATCCAAAAGGATGGATCCTGCCAGCTGGATGCGACAGAAAAACCAACAAAACTGGGACCAATCGTATGTTTGGTTTGGCCCTGACTTTGCGTGTACCGGGTCGATTACGGGGTCGCGCATGAACTCACAGCCCTTTCAGGAGGACTAGATGTCGACAGAGCGTTTAGGGATCGGACAACACGTGGCAGTGTGCAAGGCCTTGGTTCTAATTGTCTTGGTCTTGCTACTCGCCGCTTCTCCAGCTGCCGGCCAAATCACCGGCGCTTCCATCCAGGGAACCGTGACCGACGAGACCGGGGCGGTGATGCCTGGTGTCACAGTTACGATTGGTAGTGAGGCCCTGATCGTCGCGCAAATGCTGGCGGTCACCGACGCGGGGGGCATCTACACTTTCAACGAGCTGCCAGTGGGCGTGTATTCGATTCGGTATGAGCTACCGGGCTTTCAGCCGCTGGTTCAGGAGGACATCCGACTCACCGCAGGATTCACGGCCACTATCAACGTGGACCTTCAGATCGGCACCATCGAAGAGGTCATCACGGTGACCGGCGCCAGCCCGGTCGTCGACATTGCCCACACGACGCCGCGGACCGCCATCACGAACGAGATGTTGGTCGACGAGATTCCCACCGCGCGCAACTACAAAGAGATCATCCAGCAGGTGCCGAGTGTCGTCGGCCGGAAACAGGACCTGTTTGCCGGGGTCGCGGCTACCGGGCTTGGCGCGTACGGAATCGGGGGCCAACAGACCACGATGATCGATGGTGTCAATACTCGCCAGACATCCGGTGCCGTGGGCGTGAGTCCCGACTTCTCATCGCTGGCGGAGTTCAATGTCGTCGCCAGTGGCGGCACTGCCGAGCAGGCGCTGCCCGGCCTGTTCGTGAACCTCGTCACCAAGTCGGGTGGCAACCAGTTCCACGGCCGCGTCGAAATCAGCGGCACCAACGACGGTCTCGTGGGCGACAATATTGGCGGTCTTCCGCCAGAGGCACAGGGTCTTCGTCGCGAAACCCTGGATCACAGCTACGAGTTCATCACGGACTTGGGCGGACCTATCATTGAAGACAAATTCTGGTTCTACTCGGGGCTTCGCTGGTCGCCCCTCAGCCGGTCGCCTTTCGAGTTGTCAGGGGGGCGAGGTCCCGATGGCCTCTACGACACGCTGGACGATGAGCCAGGCACGCAGAAAAATAAGATCCACAACCTCACGACCAAGCTGACCTATCAGATCACTAACCAATACAAGTTCATCGCGTTCGCCCACTTCAACGCGTACGACGAGAAGCCGCACACCTGGTCTTCGGTGAAGCGGGGATACCCGCTCGAGCAGGGACGAGACCTTCACGCGGCTCCGACCCATACAAAGGGAGAAATCCAGGGCACGCCCAGCACGAACGTGTTTTTCAGCGCGAAGCTCGGAACGATGCAGCACAACGGCGGCTACTTTCAGCACCCCGAGGCCGACACCGCGCTCAGGGTGCACGACCTTGATCGGCAGATCCGGCTCGATTGGACCTACTCACTGGCCCAGTTCAAGCGGATGCAGTGGCAACCCGACATTTCGTTGACGTGGCTCCCTGAAGGGTCATTCGCGGGGAGGCACGAGATCAAGGTGGGGTGGGGCTACATGCATCGGTTCGAAGGGCGTGGCGAGAGAAACATGTGCTGCAGGCCCAATAGCAACTACGTGCTGGTCACCGACAACATCGGCGGTGTGCCAGATTCGGCGTACCAGCTCCGCACCTACAACTACCCGACGGAGCCGAAGAACTACATCGCAGAAAGCGGGACGTACTTTCAGGACCTCTGGCGCATCGGGGATCGCGTTACGGCGCAGCTCGGTTTTCGGTTCGACACCTTCCGGACGTGGGTACCAGATTCGTTGAAGGCGTGTGGACAGTTTGGCGCCTGTGGACCGATACAGGGGTTCCCCACGGGGGACTGGAATCCCATTGCACCCCGCTTTGGCCTTGCCTACGACCTGACGGGCGAAGGGAAGACGGTCCTGAAGACATCGTGGGGCAAATACAATTCCACGCCGGGGGACAATTTCTCCGTCACGTACAATCCGCACAACACGGTCGTGACCACGTATTTTTGGGACGACCCGAACGGGAGCGGCGACTGGGAGCCTGGTGAAGTCGATCTGGACATCAACGGTCCTGATTTCGCGGGGATCTCGGGCGGCAGCAACGCCTCGGTCAATCCCGACCTCAATATGCCCAGCACATACGAGACCACGTTGGGCATCGAGCACGAGGTTGCGAGGAATTTCGCCGCACGGCTGACCTACGTCCACGTCAAGCAGGTCGACCTGTTTGGCAACGTCAACATCGGCCGGCCCTTGAGCGCGTGGACCGTACCGTATTCCTTGCAGGATCCCGGCCCGGATCGCGTGGTCGGAACTAGCGACGACGGCGGGATTTTCAATCTCTTCGACTACGACCCCGCGTTCCGGGGAGCCGACTTTGTGAACGTGACGCGCATCAATCGGGATGACGCCTTTGCGCCAAGCGCTCACACCATCGAGGCCGTGCTCCAGCGGCGATCAAGCGGTAATTGGGGGCTCCTGGCGTCTTTCAGCGCCACGAAATTCCAGGGCTTTAGGGTGGGATCCCCGACGTCGCCCAACGATAATATCAACAACGAGTTCGGATACTGGACACAGCAGCTCAAGATAACGGGAACCTACAATTTCCCGTACGACGTCCAGCTCGCCGGGGGGCTCTTCATGTACTCCGGTCACGTCGGAGGGAACACCAACCGTTTCACGGGATTCCCTCAGACGGGCAACATCAATGTCCGAGTGGAGCCATTTGGCTCGACGACGGGCCCGATACAGTCCCTCCTGAACTTCCGTTTGTCCAAGAACATCTTCTTCGCGAACGGCAAGCGGTGGCGACTGGGTCTGGACGTCCTGAATCTGACGAACAGAGCGTCACAATGGTCGATCACCCGATCGTATGGACCTACGTATGGGCGAATCAACTCGATCGATCAGCCGCGGACGATTCAGTTCAGAACGTCTTGGGACTTCTAGCGGCGCCTTGCTAGAGCCCCCTCAGCGGGGACAGCGGCACTGATAAAGGGCCCCGAACCCGAAAGGGTTCGGGGCCATCGTCTGTACGGGGGGGCGCAGCCTCGCCGTTGGGCGTGTACCAAATCGGCGAGCTCCACGCCCGCTCTTTGACGACCGGCGAGTCGCGAACGGGCGTCTCCCGGGCCAGTGCACGATGCGTCGTCCACCGACACGTCGGCAGCTCGAGGGCCCGCGCGTAGTAGAACGCCCGCTGTGAAGGATTGAAATCCGGATCCGCCCATGTCGTGCTCAACTCCGCCGACCCGGCGTCCCCAGCTCCTCGACAAGTCACGAGATCTACCGTCGCTTCGGCACCGGGATCGGGGCAGCGGTGGGTGCCCGCGTCGGGTAGACGCCGCCCCCCGCACGCCGCGTCGTAGACCTGCTCGTGGGTCTCGCCATCGCCATCGATCCATCCCTTGATGATCTGGATCTTTTGAAGGTTAGATCCGACAGCGTCCTTCGCCGCCCAGAGGACGAACTGCGGCTCCTCCGCGTTCGCCGGTCTCGTTGGCAGGTCGCTTCCCATAGGGACCCCCCGGCGATACCCCTCTTCGACGAGACTGCGGCGCGCATGGAGATCGGCCGGGAGCTGCCATCCGCCGAAGAACCGGATGCGGATTCGAGTGCCGCTGGTACCGAATGTCTCCCTCCGCCGCAGGGCGTCGAAAATCGATGTCCGTGTGTTTTCCTCTGCCCACACACCAACGAGTCCTCCCGGATTGCGCGGGTTGCGTGCAGCGTCCTGGTCATCAAACGTTCGTGTCGTCCGCCGCCTACCCGTTCCACGCGTTGGCTGCTCGGTGTAGTCGGCCTCGTCGGTTCCTCCTGGACGACTCCGGTGACCATCCGTGCTAGCGATGAGACCGAACTTGAACGGGTTGACGCCGTACTCGACATCGAGACGCAAACCGGCCTTCAGTGCGTTCCGGACGTAGTCGGACGGATGCGCACACCGAGCATAGTGTTCCGGCCTGCCTTCCAGATGCCCCGGCTCGCATACCGGAAGGTAGTTTTCGAAGCCGCATTCCTCATCGGTCGTCCCGAGCCCCAGGTAACACTCGGAGTTGCCCTTGATCTGGTGGATTTCGACGAGCGGCTCGGCCCATGCGCGCAGTCGAAGCATCTCAGGTGTGTGCGGCGCCCAGCCCGATTCGGCGAACGCAACACCGCCACTCAGATTCGGGTTGTGCGGGATCGCCACCACCCGACAGTCGCCAGTGCACGCAGCCTGCAACCACGCCCACAGTCGCTCGGGTCGGTTCTGCATCTCCACCGATGAGCCACCCCACTCGGGCACGGCGCGCCCCTCGAAGATCACGTTCCTGTGGAGATGACCGAAACCGGGCGGGCTGGCCGTCCACTCGAAACCCGGGAAGGTCGTAAACCGACCCGGCTCATTGAACTCATCGGCGTTCTGCTGAATCTCATGCCACAAGTGACGCGATCGCTCGTAGCACCTGTTTTGCGGGCCGATTCCGTTCTCCCCACAGATTTCGGGTGGGCGGCGCCCGCGCTTGTGGTACTGGTTGTAGTGCGAGTTGAACACCTGTTGCGTTCGAATGTCGCGGCAGGTCGCGGTGTCGTACGCCGGGTCGTTGCGGTCTTCGCAGAGTTGCACTTCGCCCAGGGTACCGTCATGGTCCGTCACCGCCATGAAGTCGAGCGGCACCCGCAGCTGCACGACGCTCCCGTCTCGCTGGGTAATCGGATCGCCACGCCCGTACCGGTAGGCAACCGACGGGCCATCCCGGTTGGCCCGCATGATGTACGAATCCAACGACCAGCTCGTGTGGATGTGGAGGTCACCGAAGTACGCGTTGCGCAGCGGGTTCGCCGTCGCCACTTGGGGTGCTGGCTCTAGTGCCGGCTCAACGGGCGCGGCACGCGCGGCCAGCGAATCCTCCGTTGTCTGTCCTCCAAGAACGAGCAAGAGCGAGAGAGACACGACCACGCCGGTGGCGCAAACACATCCTTTCGTTGGCCATCGCCCTGTCTGGCGCATTGGTCGCGCTCAAGCCTTGGTCGCTCTGAACCGGTATCGAGCGACATCGCCGTGAGTATAGATGGAGAAAGCCCCACACATCGCGGCCCGCGAAGTCCGCTGCGGGCTTGGGGGCCCGGCAAGGACCGAGCGGGGGTTCGGGGCGAAGCCCAGTCTAATGTTGGCCCGGGAGTTCGGGGTCGAGAGCCAGCGCAACCAGGCCGTCCCGTAGCTGGACGATCACGTACTGCTTGCCCTTGTGCGTCCAGCTCGACATCCCGTATCGGGTCACGCCCGGGATCTCCACTGCCCCGAGTCGTTCCCCGGTCTGCTTGTCGATCGCGAAGAGGTGCGGGGTATCGTCGGCTGTCCGGCCGCCGGCCATGAGCATCGTCGGCGTGACGACCATCGCCGTGCCGCCGGCGCGTCCTCGATTGACTTCGACGCCCTCGACTCCCTGCAGGAGCGGGTGACTCCTGATGAGGTCCTGCTCCTCTTGTGAGGCATCACCGTTCGGGATCATCCACAGATGCTCGCCCGTGTTCATGTCGATCGCCGTGATCCTCCCGAGGGGACCCTTCCAGATCGGGAGCCCGTCGATGGTGGCACTCGGACCGCCAGCAACGGTCACGGCCACCGCAGACCAGTCCGAACGTGTCACTCCCGACTGGTCCAGTTCATCGCGGGGCGATTCGATTCCAGGTAACACCTGCAGTCGGAAGCAGCCGCTCCCCGACACGACGAACATGACCCCGGTGGTGGGATCGGCCACGGCCGGTCCGGTGATGTTCGCGCCGCCGCTTCCGCCGGGACAGTTCCACGCCGGGCCGCCGGGGTCATTAATGGTGGTCGGAGGGTTGAACATCGGGTTGAAGAGGTTGTTGTCCGTCGCCACCCGACGAGCCGCCTCGAGGACCTCCGGGGTGTAATCGATCAGATGCTCCTCGGTCCGACCCTGCAGATCGAACGGGGCGGGCCGCGTCGGGAAGGGCTGCGTCGCAGATAGCCTCTCGCCCGGTACGGTCGACTGCGGAACGGGCCGCTCCTCGATCGGCCAGATCGGCTCACCTGTTTCGCGGTCCAGGGCGTACACCCACGCCTGTTTCGTCGCCTGGAAGATCCCCTTGATCTCGCGTCCGTCCACGGTCACATCCATGAGGATCGGCGCCGTGGGCGTGTCGTAGTTCCAGACGTCGTGATGAACCATCTGGTAATGCCAACGCCGCTCGCCAGTCTCGATATCGAGCGCAATGAGACTCGCGGCGAAGAGATTGTCGCCAGGGCGGAAGCCACCGTAGTAGTCGATCGTGGCGCTGTTGGTCGGTATGTAGACCAGCCCGAGCTCCGGGTCAGCCGACATGGGAGCCCATGAGGACACGTCTCCGGTCCATTCCCAGGCATCGTTCTCCCACGTGTCGTGCCCGAACTCACCAGGCCGCGGAATCACCTGGAACTTCCACTTAAAGTCCCCGGTTCGCGCATCGTATCCGAGGATGTCGCCCGGCACGTTCTCGATCCTCGTCTGCATGTAGCCCTGCTCAGCTGTGTTCCCCACGACCACAGTGTCGTTGACCACGATCGGCGGTGACGAGCTCGTGATGTAGCCGATCTCCAGCGGGATTCCTTGGTTGGCGTCGTAGGGCCGGTCCATACTGGTCCACGGCGCCCAGTCCGCGATCAGATCTTCCACCAGGTCCACTGTCCCGCTGGCGCCGAAGCCGGGCAGCGGCACCGGTCGTCCCCAGTTCTCGAGCGGCCGGCCGGTCTCCGCGTCGAGCGCGTGCAGGAAAAAGCCAGGGCTCGTGATGAGCACGACCCCGCGCCCGTCGATCTGGGTGTAGGCGATGCCCTTCCCATAGCCCTTGCGCATCGAGTACTCGTAGCGATGGGTGTTCGGCTCGGTGAAGCTCCAGAGCAATTCGCCGGTCGCCGGGTCGAGTGCTACCACGTGGCGGCGGTTGCCGCTCACCGTGATCAGCTTGCCGGCGACGTAGGTCGGCGTGGCGCGCGCTGTGCTGGGGCCGAAGCTGGCCGCGTTCCAGCGCCACGCGATCTCTAACTCCTCGAAATTCGAGGGCGTGATTTGCTCGGCCGACGTGTGTCGGGTGTGCCAGGCGTCGCCACCCAGATACGTCCATTGCCCGTCTTCGGTCCCGGGTCCCTGAGCGACTACCGACCCCGTGGCCCAGAAACCGCAGGCCAGTGCCGCCGCGAGTCCGAGCATAGAGGGCTGTGTTCGAGTGGACCCACGTGCGTTGCCGTTCATCGTTGTTACTCCTACCCGATCACGACTCGGAGCCTGCGCGTTACATCGGTGGGGACCAGGCGCTTCAGTTCTTCGGTCCAGTTGTGTGCGCCCGGTTCTCATGGCGCAGCCTCGCCGCCGGGCGTGTACCAGATGGGAGTGCTCCACGCCCGCTCCTTGATCACCGGCGGGTCCGGAATCGACGTTTGCTGGGCCAGCGCTCGGTGCGTCGTCCACCGGCACGTCGGATTCTCCAGCACGCGGACGTAGTAGAAGGCGCGTTGGGAGCGATCGAAATCCGGATCGCGCCACGTGGTGCTCAGCTCTTCGGCACCCCGGTCGCCCGAAGGGCTGCAGTCAGCCAGGTCAACGCTCGCGCCATTGTCGGCGCACCGGTGGGTCTCGGGATCAGGCTCGAGCTCATCGGCGCAGACCACGTCGTACACCTGCTCGAACGTTTCACTCTCCCCATCAGCCCACCCCTTGACGATCTGAATCTTCTGAAGGTTCGCGCTGGCGGCGTCCTTCGTCGCCCAGACGACAAACCGTGGCTCAGCGTTGTCCGACGGCCCGAGCGGGAGATCAGCACCCATTGTCACCCCGGTTCGGTACGCTTCCTCGACCAGAGTCAGGCGAGTGTGAACGTCGTCCGGAAACTGCCAGCCGGCGAAGAAGCGCACGCGGATCCGTGGGCCGCTCGTGCCAAAGGTTTCTTTGCGCAGCAGCGCGTCGAAGATCGACTCGCGCGTATTCTCCTCCGCCCACACACCCACCAGCCCGCCAGGGTTGTCGCGGCTGCCTCCGCGCACGCCGGCGGTCCTCTGGTTCACGGGCCGGTCGGTGTAGCCGTCCTCGTCGGTGGCGCCACCCAGGCTTTGGTGGTCGTCGGTGCTGGCGATGAAGCCGAACTTGAACGGGTTCACGCCGTACTCGGCTTCCAAGCGGAGACCATCCTTCAGGGCATTGCGGACGTAGCCTGTCGCGTGGGTGCAGTTGGCGCGGTCTGGTCCCTCTCGCTGCTCGGGCGTACAGATCGGTCGATACGGCTCGAAGTTGCATTCTTCGTCGGTTGTCCCCAGGCCGAGGTAGCACTCGGAATTGCCCTTGATTTGGTGGATCTCGACCAGCGGCTCAGCCCACGCGCGGCGAGCCAGGATCTGGGGCGTGTACGGCGTCCAGCCGGACTCGGCAAACGCGAGTCCTCCACTCAGATTCGTATTGTGCGGGATGGCGACGACACGGCACGTACCGGTGCAGACCGTCTCGAGCCATTCCCAGAGCCGTTCCGGCCGTTTGTGCATCTCGACGTTCGACCCGCCCCACTCGGGGACGTCTCGTCCTTCGAAGATCACGTTTCGATGGTGCATCCCGTAGCCGGGTGGGCTCGCCGACCACTCGTAGCCCGGGAAGGTGGTAAACCGTCCCGGGTCGTTGAAGTCATCGGCGTGCCTCTGGATCTCGTGCCACAGATGCCTGGCACGCTCGTAGCACCGGTTTTGCGGACCGATGCCGTTCTCTCCGCAGATCTCGGGTGGTCGCCATCCGCGGTGATGGAACCGACGGATGTACCGCATGAACGTATCCACTCGCTGGCGAATCGGCTCGTCACGCAGGGTGACCTGGATGTTCCGGAGGTCGCGACATGTTGGCGTGTCGAAGGCCGGGTCGTCGGAGTCCTGGCAGATGTGCAGTTCTCCAAGGGTGCTGTCGTGGTCGGTGACGGCCATGAAGTCCAGCGGTACCCGCAGGCGCACCTCGATCCCGTCCGACGTGACGATCGGGTCACCACGACCGAATCGATACGCAACGGTTGGATCATCGAGGTTGCCGCCCATAATGAAGGCATCCAGCGACCAGCTGGTGTGCACGTGGAAATCGCCGAAGTAGGCGTTCCGGAGTGGATTCGGACTGGCCGACGTTACTCCGGCTGTCCCTTGTTCAGAGCTCCTCGACGGGCTTGGGTCCAATGGTTCCGTTGCCGGACCGGGAGAACAGCCGAGCGTGAGGAGAAGCACGACGAACAGCGCGTCGACGATCTTCAGCGCCACCTGGCGGTTCAGCTTCGTATCGGTGGCCTGATGGACCTGCCCCATCCCGCCTTCGCCAATGAGGGCGGTGACGGCGTAGGAGCCGAGGGTGCCGAACCCGATGCCCGCTTTGGCCGCATCACCAGAGCCACTCATCGCTTCCTCCTCACGGTTCAGTTTGGTCCCGATGCCCTGCCAACCCTCGCCTGCTGGAGGAAGTCGACGACACGCTGTCTGTCGTAGCCGTCCGACCCTTTCTCTAAGACCTCCGTACCCTGCGACAGGAGCAAGCTCCCATTTGCGTCGAGAACGAAGAAGTGTGGGTAACCGGGGATGTCTGGGTACTGCGCCAAGAACTCCTCGTTTAGGTTGCGCGGCCCGTGATTGACCTTCACCACCACGTAGTGCTTCTCAAGAAGGTCACGGATACCCTCATTGTCCGCTAAGAACCGTTCCCAATGGTGACACCAGATACACCAATCTCCGCCTACCTCCATGAGAACGCGTCGATCCGAGCGGGTGGCTTCCCGGAGGGCGACCTGCAAGTCAGTACTTGGGTCCGCGGTATGATCGTAGCCCGCCGACGGAAACGAGTACTCGCGCAGTTCCTCCGCACCACAGCCAGCGGAGATGACCAACGCGGCGGTCGCGCAAGCCAACAGGCCGATCCAGCGTAGCGAGCGAGCCATGGACCCTCCTCGGACTGATTAGGGTGGACCAGGCCGATCATACGAACCGCGGAGGCCGGGTCAAGAGATATGGATGGTAATGCATACCATCACACCATGGCTGAGCACGGCGGCTGCTCCTTACACCGGGGCAAGCGGCAGACGTGACGGACCTTGATCGCACGACCGCGATCGCCGCGCTACAAGCTCTGGAAGCCTCAGGTTTCTTGGTGCTCACGAGTGACGGGTGTTTTTCTCTGGCTGACCAGGGCAACCGGCATCCAACGGCTGGCCGTCACCGCGTGGGTGATTGGTTGCCCCTTCGACAGGGCAGATTTGGCCGCGCGTATCACCATGTCGATCGACGTGAGGACTACGTTCATCTTCCTTCTCTTTCTGGAGTGTGTGTGACACAAACGGTGACGGTGCCTCTGCTTATTGAATCGGCCGACGCAACCGGGTGCTTGAGCTGGGTGCAGTGACGATGACGCCAACCCGCGTGAACACTGCAGCCGGGCGTGTTCCAGTCGGGTAGTGACTTCTCAAGTCACTACGAGTCAGGTTCCGTGGCAGCTGCCGTCTTCGCCGATCTTCGCGGTGACGGCAGACGGGCCGAGGGCGGTGCCGGGGGCCAACGTCATGGTTGACGCGAACGCCCACCTGATCGCCCGACTACCTCGCCCTCGGTTCTCCCGGTCTCAGGAGCGGCTCGAACGGGAGCTCCAGCGTCAGCTGCTGGGTTTTGGGCGTGTAGCAGATGGTGTCGCTACACGCCTGAAACAGGATCGAGACCGGTACCTCGACAACGTCTGGTCGATCCGGGTTCGTGCGATGGTACAGATCGACGTTCGGCGTGATCGGGACCGCCACGTCGACCACGCCCTCGTAGACGTTGAGGGTGACACCCAGCTGCGGAAATTCCTTGGAGTAGGTCGGTGGATACTCGGCCGGCCCGACTCGAAGACCCGGCGTGTCGGGGACCGTCACCTCCGACGCAATGTAGCCATCCGGGAGCGGCCGACCGTACATGTGGAGTCCTTCGTTCAGCTCGAATCGCACATAGAGCGTCGACTGGGTCTCGAACACCATCGCCGAGTCCGACAGGAAGGCGGAGACCTTGACCTGATCCGTCCCGAGCTCGGCGGCCGGTGTCTCGTGACGCGCCAGAATCTCGCCGAGCGCAGAGTCGCGAATGGCTCCGGCGGACTCGCGAGTGGCGTAGTGGCGGTGGAAGAACTTCTCGGTGACGATGCCTTCCTCGTCCGTCACGTACACGCCCGGAAACGGCAGACCGTAAAAGCTGCGGCCGGCCCCCTGCTCGGGATCGCCCGGGGAGATGAGGGTGTTAAGGATGCCGAACTGGCGTATCACCGTCGAGTCGACGTCCGAGAGAAGGTCGTAGCTCACGTCGTACTCGTCCGCAAACGTCTTGAGCTGCGCCTCAGTGTCGTAGCTGACGCCGTAGACGCGGATGCGTTGTTCTTCGAAGAGGTCCAGGTTGTCTTGCAGCTCGACCAGCTGCGTGCGGCAGTACGGTCACCACACCGCCGAGCGGTAGAAGACGACGATCGATTTCGAGGCGCCACGGTCGGCGTGGTAGTCGACGATTCTTCCGTCCTGGTTCGGGAGCGAGAACGTCGGGAGGCGCTCGCCAATCTCCGGGCCGGTGGGAAACTCGTGCGACTCCGGGTAGCGACGTGCCGGATGACTCGCGGGGATCGCGATCGTGATCCCGAGGTCGTCGGTGTTCGTCCCAACCTCGAGCTTTTCGTGGGCCGATCGCACCGGTTCTGTGGTCTGAGCCTCGATAGCGGTCGAGGCCATCGCCAGCCACGAGAGGGTCAGGAGGAGGGTCCAGCCACGCATGGTCTTGCTCCGCATAGGACCCATGATGGGTCGGAACGACCTGTCGGTCTCGAATTCCTCGTCACGAGACAGCGGAGTGGCCGGACACAGCAATCCGTAACTGATTGCTGTGAAAGACGAACAATGGTGGAGGCGGCGGGTGCGGGTGCCGGAGGCCCGAGAGCGGCGGCTGCCGGATGATCCACTTCGCCGGGCCGGGCCGCGGCAACTGGCACCTACGCGAGTAGTATCGCGCAGGCCCCAGCCCACGCCCCACCCTCGAGTCGTGACGACGGTCAGAGGCCGAAGCCAAGCCTGTGATGACGCGTCATGATGGGCGAGGGCGCGTTCATCACGAACTGTTTGCCGATCTGATCAATAGCCGTCGTACGGGTCTGCCTCATGACCATTCTGAACTCGTCGAGGATGATCTCGTGCACCTTGTCGACACCGTCCTGGCCGAACGCGCCAAGTCCCCACACGTAGGGACGACCTATCCCCACCGCATCGGCGCCGAGAGCCAGAGCTTTGAAGATATCTGCGCCCCGGCGGACGCCACTGTCGATGAGCACCGGGACCCGCCCCGCCACACCCTCAACGACTTCGGGCAGCGCGTCGATCGTGCCGCGGAGCTGGTTCACGGCCCGACCACCGTGGTTTGACACGTAGACGCCATCGGCGCCGTATTCGACGGCCATTTCAGCTTCCTCACGCGTGACGATGCCTTTCAAGAGCACCTTCATCGATGTGTAGTCCTTGAGCCGCTTGAGGTAGTCCCAGTCGTACGGTGGGCGCTCCCCTTCAGGCCCCTCCAGGTCCTGCCGCATCGGCCTCAAAAAGCCCGGCTGGTGTTCGTGGCAATTCTGGCAGAACGCCGCGCTCTTCCCCTCGCCCACCAGAGCACGTCTCACGACTTCCCGATTGCTGCCGCCAAGCAAATCGATGGTCCACACCATGACCTGGCAGCCCGCCGCCTCGACCCTGTCGATCGATCGCTTGACGACGTTCCAGTCGGGTCTGGTATAGAGCTGGAACCAGTGCGGCTCGCCCGCCGCCTCGGCGATCTCTTCGTATGACATCGAGCTCTCGTGCGACTGGACCGTGAAGACCCCTCTCGCCCGGGACGCCCGGGCCGCCCCAACCTCGCCCTCTGTGTGAAAGGCCTGCAGAACCCCCACCGGACAGGTGAACAGCGGAGTTTCGTACCGTTTCCCGTACAGCTCGATCGAGGTGTCCAGATTGTTCGTAGGCTGTCCGAGCCGCTTCGGCCGCAGGATGAGCCGGTTGAAGCCCTCCCTGTTCGCCACTCTCGTCTCGAAGTCGTCGACACCCAAGTGAAGGTACGCCCAGTGCTCGGGCAGAAGGTTCGCATGGTTGGTCATTTCCATGTCCCACACGTTAGTCGCCTGTTCGGGTGAATCGACGACTTGACCCGATAGCTGCCCTTCCAAGAACCGATTGCGCTCCGGTGGGGCGGCGCTGGTCTGCTCGGCTGCGAAGGGACGCGTGGCGACACTCGTCGGGAAGACCATCTCCTGTCCGCAATCGGGGCAGGGGACCCCGGTCGGCCGCGGTCCAGTCGTCGCACCGCGCTGCGCTTCGCGCGCAACCGCCTCCTGCCAGGCTGGCGGCAGAGCTGGATACGCGGCGGCAAGCAGCGGACTTCCAGCCAGGAGCTGGAAGAAGCGTCGGCGACTCTCCCGCACACCCGACGCACCCGCGTTCCCTCGTTTCTCAGACATACTCGACTCTCCTCACGTGCTTGGTATCGGCGCGTCGAAATCGATGGTCACAACCTGACGCCCGGTTCTGTACCAAAGGGAACTCACCGTCCCGAGGGCACCTGCGCCTTCAGCTCCTCGCCCCGGTGCTGGACGACGCTGGCGATCCGCGCTTCCATGCGGAGTTGACGAGGACAATGACCAGGTTCGTCGCTCACAGCGCCAGCTGGCCGCCAAACACCATATCTTCGAGCTTGAACTTCTTCTTGATCTCCAGCGGGCCCAGCTTGGTAATGAACTCGACGTCTTTGTCTTCCAGAGTGATCGGGTCGGTTCGGGGAAAATAGCACAGAACCACAACCGATTCATCGTGCAGATAGACCTCGATATCATTGGGTGAGATCGGGTCCCCGTTCTCTCGCTTCAGCATAGTCTCGGGCATCAACGCGCGGGTTTGTATCAACTGGGCGAAACGCTCTGGAAACCCACCCACGGACACGACGTAGAAGGGCTCGTCCTTCGCCAGAAACTCCAGCCGCTCGGGCGGGATCTTGGCGTCAATGCCAATCTCGGCTTGGACCAGCGCCTGCTTGAAGGGTAAGGCGCTACGCCACGAGACGGTCACGTCCAGCCGTCTCGGGAGCAGCGACTGACCGGGCCCGTAATCCTGGGTCCTTGAGCTGGTAGGGCCATCTTGGCCGCCACCGCCGCCGCGGGACCGTTCGGAATCGCCGCCGACGCCGCGCAGGCGGTCGAGGGGGACGCCAACCTCACGCGACCACGGCGAATCAGTCAGTATCTTCCTCACTTCCTTGTCGGACCACGTCGTGAAGTCCTTCGTCTCCCAGAAGTCTGCGGCCGCGAGCGCCGCGCCCACCACCACCCAGACGCCAAGCGTTCCGCCTAGTCTGCCGTTCATGGCCGACCTCCCCTCTTGTTGGTCACAGCCTCGTGTGGCGACCTGATGTTGTTTAATACATCCCCGCCAGCCGGCTTATGGATGACGCGCTCACGCCGCCGAGGCCATTGTTGTCGTCGGCGCCATCTTGTGGACGTCGCGCTTGGCAATGATCCGAGTGTCCGCCGAAGGCAGTGATCGAACAAGGCATCCGCCAATTGGACGGTTCTAGTCTGATAGCTGGCTCGGCGGTCCGTCAACCATCGGGCGAGACGACGAGGGTCTCGGCAGACAAGAAGCGCCGGTGGGGGGCGCGGTCGGTACGTCGACGTGCCACTATCATTATTGTCTTACGCCAGCAACTTCGTGACGATGTTCCCGTGGACATCGGTTAGGCGGAAATCTCGGCCCTGGAATCGATAGGTCAGCTTGGTGTGGTCGAAGCCGAGCAGGTGCAGGATCGTCGCGTGCAGGTCGTGCACGTGTACGAGGTCCTCGACGACGTTGAAGCCGAAATCGTCGGTTGCCCCGACGGTGATGCCGGGCTTGATGCCGCCGCCAGCTAGCCACATCGTAAAGGCGTTGGGATGATGATCGCGGCCGTTATCGTCGTGACCCTGAACCATGGGAGTGCGGCCGAATTCGCCGCCCCAAATAACAAGCGTGTCGTCGAGCATGCCGCGCTGCTTGAGATCTTTAATCAGCGCGGCGCAGGCCTGGTCGGTGTCCTGACAATTCTTCTGGATGTCCTCCACCAGGTTTCCGTGCTGGTCCCAGGCCTCGTGAAAGAGCTGAACGAATCGCACGCCGCGTTCCACCAAACGGCGCGCGAGCAAGCAGTTATTGGCGAAGGACGGTCTTCCGGGCTCAGCGCCGTACATCTCTAGAACCGACTCCGGCTCGGCGGTAATGTCCATGAGCTCCGGAGCGCTCGTTTGCATGCGAAACGCCATCTCGAACGAGTTAATGCGGGTGGTGATCTCCGGGTCACCTACGACGTCGAGGTGCATCTGATTGAGGCGCCGAATCGAATCGAGCGAGTCGCGCTGTAGCTCTGCGTCCACCCCGGCTGGATTTGACAGATAGAGCACCGGATCGCCGCTGCCGCGGAACTGCACGCCCTGGTAGACCGTCGGCAAAAAGCCGCTACCCCAGTTGGAGTTCCCGCCGCTCGGCCCTTTGATCCCTGAACTGAACACGACAAAGCCCGGGAGTTCCCGTGATTCGCTGCCCAGCCCGTAGGTCAGCCAGGCGCCCATGCTGGGCCGGCCGAACTGCGGTGACCCCGTGTTCATGAGAATCTGACCGGGAGCGTGGTTGAAGGCGTCGGTGGTAATCGACTTGACGATGGCGATGTCGTCCACCACCTCAGCCAGATAAGGCAGTAACTCCGAGAGCTCGGTCCCGCTCTGGCCGTGCTTGGAAAACGTGAACTTCGGCCCGAGCAGCTTGGAATTGGGATTGATGAAGGCCGCGCGGTAGCCCTCCAGCAATTCCGGCGGCGGGAGCGTGCCGTCGAATTTGGCGAGCTGCGGCTTGAAATCAAACATCTCCAGATGGCTGGGCGCTCCGGCCATAAAGAGAAAGATGACGTTCTTTGCCCGCTGGGCAAAGTGCGGCTGCCTCGGCGCCATTGGGTCGCTCGCGGCATCTTGCCCAGGTGCGGCGTAGCCGGTGTCGCCCAGTAGTTGTCCGAGGGCCATCGCACCGAGTCCGACACCGCATTGTTCAAAGAACCAGCGGCGCGTGACCTGTTGAGGGTGGGCATTCCGGTATAGATGGTCGTGGCAACTCATGGCCTCACCCTATTGTTTGGTAATCGTTTCATCGAGATTGAGCAGAACGCGCGACACGGCCGTCCACGCCGCGAGCTCAACGGGGGTCGTTCCCGTAGGCAGGGCGCTTGTCTGCGCTTCGTCGAGCCCGGCCAAACCCCAAACATCGAGCCATCCCGCGAAGAGGCGCAGTTTCTGGTTCTCGAGCAGCGACAGCAGCTCAGACGATTCCGCCTCTACCGGCTTCCTCGACAGAGCGCGGCGAAACGCGTAGACCAATCGTTCCTGATCGGAGTTGCCGGCCTCGACGAGAGTCTTGAGTGCCAGTGCGCGGGCGCATTCCACAAAAAGCGATTCGTTGAGCGTGGTGAGGGCTTGCAGGGGTGTATTCGAGCGCTCACGCCGCACGTGGGACGTCTCGCCGTTCGGCGCGTCAAAGACTTGTAGCACCGGGTAGGGAACGGACCGATACCGGAAGGTGTATAGCGCGCGGCGATAGCGGTCGGTGCCGTTCTCCGCATTCCACGCCTTTGTCCCGAAACTGACCGGCGGCACAAAGAGAAATTCGGGAGCGGGCGGGTATACGCTGGGCCCGCCCAGTGTCGGATCCAGCAAGCCGCTCGCTGCGAGTGCGATGTCTCGCACGACTTCCGCCTCGACCCTGACGCGCGGACCCCTGGCGAGCAGACGGTTGTAAGGATCGCGCTCGTACAACTCCGATGTCACCCGGGATGACTGGCGGTACGTAGCTGAGGTCACGATGGTGCGGTGCATCTGCTTCCGGCTCCAGCCGCGTTCCATGAATTCAACCGCCAACCAATCGAGCAGTGCTTGATGCGAGGGCGGCTCAGCTTGAGTGCCCAGATTCTCGCTCGTGCTCACGATGCCCCGGCCGAAATACGATTGCCAGATGCGATTGACCACCGCGCGTGCGGTGGTAGGCGAGCGCTCGTCGACCAGCCACTCCGCAAACGTCAGGCGGGTCGGCGGCGCGTCCTCCGGTAGCGGGTGCAGAAAGCTGGGAACACCGGGAGCTACTTCTTGCTTCAGTTGGAGGAAATCGCCGCGCTCGAGAACGTTCGTCGCCCGTGAATCTTGCCGCTCCTGCAGAACCAACTGTGAAGTCGGTTCCGGATGTCTGGCCCATAGCTCGTCGATCTTTGCATTGGCCTGGCGCCAATCGGCGACGGTCGTTCGCCAATAGCGGAAGACGGTCTGAGTTTGCGCGATCGTCCGCTGGCCTTGGGGCACCGCCAGAATCTCCCGTACAAGCTGGGGAAGCGGGTCGGCGACCGCGCTCATCGCGGTGGTAACGGAGAGGCGGATCCGCCCAAGATTGTGGCTCTGGTTGTCGGTGTTGTTCCAGCCCCCGTGTCTCTGACTCAGGTAAAACGTCAGGATGGTGCCGCCGTCGTGCGAAATCGGAGATTCCAGGAGGAAGACTGCCTTCCGCGCCCGGTTCCGTCTACCCGGACCCGCATCGATGCCCCAAGCAGTCTCCTCCTTTCCATCGATCGCAAAACCGATCGGGCCGGTGACCCGATGCGTGTCAGTCTTGTCGTGGAAGATGGGGTCGAGCTCTCTTTCGGAGAGGATGATGTCGGCGGTCGTGCTGGAGATCCTGACAGGGGTTAGGCTGTCAGGGTCATCCGCCGGAGCAGCCTCGACCTCGAACTCGGTAAGCGCGCCGGTCCCTTTGATCGAACGGCCAGGCCCGCCGAACGGCAAGTTCGGATCGGTCAGCAACTCCAGCCGAAAGGCTGTGATCTCCTGCAGATCGGTTTCGACCGCCATCTGGACCCGATGCTTCGCCGATGCATAACCCTGGGCCAACAGCGAACCATCCTCCAGTGGCAGGTACCTGGTTCCGCCGGCCGAGATCTCCTCCACGGTGGGACGCACGACGATCCATTCGGGCTGATCGTTGCTGACCTCCGCTTCCCAGGCAGCCATCCGCTCCCGCCAGTCGGGGTTGCGGTGGCGCAACTCGTCCTCGATCTCGCCGATCTCGCGGAAGATCGCCGCGCGCTGCATGTGCTCGTCTGGCCTGTACACAGCCACGCTGCCTTCATGGGAGCTATTCAGGAAGGCGAACATGCGGTAGTACTCTTCCTGGGTGAGCGGGTCGTATTTATGGTTGTGGCACTGCGCGCACTGAATCGTCACACCGAGGATGCTCTTTCCGACCGAATCCATCCGGTCAAACATCGCCTCCATCCGGAACTGTTCGGGATCGATTCCGCCTTCCTCGTTGATCATCGAATTTCGCAGGAATCCTGTGGCGACGCGCTGGTCCTGGGTCGCGTTGGGCAGTAGATCACCGGCGAGTTGCTCCACCACGAACCGGTCATACGGCAGGTCGCGATTCAAGGCGTTGACGACCCAATCTCGGTAGAACCACACCTGGCGGGGCTTGTCTTTCTCGAAGCCGTCGGAATCGGCGTATCGGGCTGCATCGAGCCAATGGCGCCCCCAGCGCTCCCCATAGTGCGGCGAAGCCAGGAGGCGCTCGACCTGCGTCTCGTACGCGTGCGGGCTGGGATCTGCCAGGAACGCATCAACCTGGTTGATCGTCGGTGGTAGGCCGATCAGATCCAGGCTTAGGCGCCGCAGCAGCGTGACCCGGTCCGCCTCGTCGGAAGGAGACAGCCCCTCTTCCTCCAACCGGGCAAGAACAAAGTGGTCGATGGCATTCCGGAGCCACGTCGTGTCCTTCGTCCCAGGCAACGGTGGGCGCAGGGGAGCGACAAACGCCCAGTGCCGCCTGATCTCCGCGCCCTCGGCGTCACGTCCCTCAGGCCACTCGGCCCCTTGCTGGATCCAGCGCCGGATGATATCGATCTGCGCCGGCGGGAGTTCGCCGCCCATCGGCATCCGTGCCTGGTCACTCGTGCCGGCGACTCGCAGGTAGAGCTCGCTTGCCGAGGGATCGCCGGGCAGAATGACTGAGCCTGACTGGCCGCCGTCCAGGGCAAGCCGCTTCGAATCCAGCCTGAGCCGGCCCATCTGTTCCTCGGGTCCGTGGCAGCTGTGGCACGAAGCCTCTAGGATGGGCAGAACATCCTGGGCGAAGACAACTTTCGGGCCGCTCTCAGATTGTCCGCGGGCGGGACTTCCACCGTAGATCAGGCAGGCGGCGGTCGCGACGGCGATCACCAGAACCAGCGACGGCCGCCTCTCTCGAGACCGTTTCCGACCGCCGGCAATCTCATCCCTAGCTCGTTGTGCGGAGAATGCGCCAGCCATCAAATCACCTCAACATAGACCTACGCCCCCCGAGTTATGCCTTACGTTACATCACTTTAGTCAATCCAGAACCGGTTTCATAACCTCCAGCGTGGCACCGCGGGCGCCGAGGCGGTTCTCCTAGAGGACGTCCCCCGTCCGGATGTCGAACGCCCGGTGGTAGCGGTCGGCATCGCCCGCGAAGACGAGGCCGCCAGCCGTCGTGAGCGTCGACGTCAGGAAGGCGGCCCGCTGCTCTCGGCTCCAGAGTTCCTCCATCGTCCGGACTTCGCAGGCGGCCAGTTTCCCCACGTAGGCCTGGTGGAGCGGAATCACGAGCGCGCCGACGCCCGGGTGGTACGCCGACGCCTGCCAGTTGTGTCCGCCGAGCAGACTGAATCGGATGGGTCAGCTAGGGGGCGGGAGAATGCGAACGTACGCGTTTCGGGTGAGGCGGCACAGTGCAACACTGTTGCACTCAGACTAGTGTGAAGCGCGGAAACCAGTCCGACGCAGCGCCGCTTTTCAAGCAGCCGATGAAACACGTGGGTCCGCAAGTTGTCATCGTCGATAGGTCGGCCGGCCGGAGTGGTGGACGCTAACGGCCGGTTCATAAACACGTCACGCCGAGTGCTATACTCCGGCCCCCGGAAGGATTAACTCTACGGTCTAGTCCCTTGTGTCTGAAAAAGCTTTAAGAAGTGTGCCGGGTGTGATGTATGGGGCGGCATGGCAAGAACAGGTCGGCCCAAAGCGAGATTGGAAGTCACCGCCGTGGAGCGAGGAGAACTTGAGCGGCTCGCCAGGCGCGCCAGAACGAATCGGCATGTGGCCTTGCGGGCGAAGATCGTCCTGAGGTGCGCGCATGGCGAATCGAACGTGGCGGTCGCGGCGAAACTGCGCTGTTCGAATGTGACGGTCGGCAAGTGGCGGCAGCGGGTTACGACAGGTCGCGTGGATGCGCTGTATGACGAGCCCAAGCCCGGAGCCCCCCGGACACTGTCCGATGCGGATGTCGAGTCGATCCTCGTCGCCACGTTGGAAAGTAAGCCGAAGGGGCGGACCCACTGGAGCACCCGCAAGATGGCGGAGCGCGCTGGCGTCAGTGCCTCCACCGTGGGCCGCATCTGGCGCACCTTCGGGTTGCAGCCGCATGTCGTGGAATCCTTCAAGATCTCCGACGACCCGCTGTTCCTCGAGAAGGTGCGGGACATTGTCGGCCTCTACCTGAATCCACCCGACCACGCCGGTGTCTTGTCATTCGACGAAAAGCCTCAGATTCAAGCCCTCGAGCGAGCGCAGCCGATCCTGCCGATGGACATGGGTCGGCCCGAACGCCAGACGCACAACTACATCCGCCATGGCACGGTGGACCTCTTCGCGGCGCTCAACGTCGCGACCGGCCAGGTCGTGGCGCAAACCAAGAAGCAGCATCGGTCGAGGGATTTCGTGAGCTTTCTGCGCGAGATCGACGAGCGGGTGGACCCCACCCTCACCGTCCACGTGATCCTCGACAATCTCTCGGCGCATAAGTCCCCGCTGGTCACACGATGGGTGGCCCGCCACCCGCGCTTCCAGTTCCACTTTACGCCAACCTACTCCGCCTGGCTCAACCTCGTCGAGCGGTTCTTTGGCCTCCTCACCGAACACGCCCTCAAGCGCGGCTCACATTCCAGCACGCACGCGCTGCGCCACGCCATCTCCGCCTACGTGGACGCCCACAATGACGAGGGCAAGCCTTTCAAGTGGACGAAAACAGCCGACGAGATCCTCGCGAAGGTGAAGCGGTTCGGACAGCGCACCGTTCAAGTCCACGGTGGCCCCAGATGACCAACGACTTTTTGAAGAAATCAAAGATCAAGGGGACTAGGTCAAGGAGGAGTGCATGGCGAGAGAGCTCGAGTTTTCGCGGCGCGCATTTTTGGCAAGCCTCACAGGCCTCGCGGCGACCTCGCAGATCGCAGCTGCCGGCCAGTCGGCGGACCCGCCGCTAACTGCCAAGACGGTTCAGAAGCTTTACAAAGTGCCTGAGAGCCGCGAGCCGAACGACCTCCAGTTTGTCCCGGAGGGGCTCTGGATCCTCGACCAGGTCGATCCCAACCGAGCCTTCCTGGTGGTACCGGAGGACGGAACGATTCTCAGGACGATTCAGACTCAATCTCTTCATGGCAGCGGCATCACGTTCGGCAATGGGGCCCTTTGGATCGGCTCGACCCTCGGGAAAGATAAGTACGATCCACCGAGAACATTAAGGTCCTTCCGGGTTTAGCGTGGGTAGAGGTCGAGCCCTCCGCAGTGAAAATAGATCGCCGTCGTGAAGTGTGACGGGTTGCGGAAGCCGCCGGCCTTTCGCTTGATGCTCATGATCTTGCTGTTGAGACCTTCAGCCACGCCATTCGTGATCGGATGCTGGACAAAGCGGAGCACCCCTGCGAGATGCCGCTTCAACGTCTTCGCCACCTGCTTCACGGGCGCGAGCCGCGAGCGGATCGCCCAGCCATACCAGCGCGTGAAGAACCGCTTCACGGCCGCATGCTGACGGTAGGTCCACAAGGCCCGCAACGCTTCTTTGATCGCCCACGCGCGCCCGACTTTCAACTTCAGCGCTTGGAGCGTCGCGAACGCGGCCGCATGCCGCTCCGGCCGCCGCTCGTCGCTGAACAGCCACAGGTACTTGGTGCCGGTCAGCGGCGAACCCTCGCCGGCCCGCAGAAAAGCGCGATGCTCCTGTTTGCGGACCGTATCGACGGCCTTCGTCATCTCCCGCATGATATGGAACCGATCGAAGACGATCTTCTCGTCGCCGGCGGGCAGGCCGTCCCGCGTGGCGCCGATGTACGCCTCCCACATGTCCATCGCGACGGCGTGCAGTGCCCGCCGCTGGGCGTCCGTCAACTGGGCATCGTACGCCGCCAGACTCTCCGTCTTGCGATCTTCGGCCACAAACTCGACGGTCGCCCGCTGGAGGTCGCACACGATCGTGTGATAGCGATGGCCCTTGCGGAACGCCTTCTCGTCGACGCCGATGTAGCGGATCGGCCGCGCCTCTTTCCGCGCGTGGCCCCGCGCGACGGCGCGGCTCATCACGCCCCAGGCCTCGTCCCAGCTGACGCCCGCGATCTCACACGCACCTTTGACCGTACTGCACTGCAGGATCAGATCGATGATCAACCGTTCCAACAACCCCGTGAAGCGGCTCCGTGGCTCGGCCCACGGCACCCGCACTTGCTTCACGCCATGGGTCGGACACTGCACCCGCGGAATCTCGGCATGCAGGTGCGTCTGAAACTGACACGTGTCGAGATGGCGCCACGTGCGCTCTGCCGCATGATCGAAGGCGGGCACCGTCTCGCCGCAGTTGGGACAGGGCCAGCGCGTCGGCTCGTGCTCTAGCCACACGTCGACCCGCTCGTCCTCGGGTTTCAGCTCGACGCGCGCCACGTGCCAGGGGATAGGGATCCCCAAGATCGTCTCGAACAGCTTGGTATCCTGCATTCGCTCCTCCGCCGGAGCGGTCTATCAGCAGGACACCTCGAGTGCAATCCGCCGCCGAGCAAGCCCCCACCCACCAGGGGGCCCCCGCAGGCGGCCTGACGAGTCACCCGGGATCCTTGCGACCCACGGAGATCCCGGAAGGACCAACATTAAAGGTCGACCCGATGACAGGCGAGACGCTGAAGTCGTGGGCAACGACCGGATACGGATACTACGGGCGTAGTACGCCGGAGAACGGCACACCATCCGGCGCCCACGGTTTGAAGTGGACCGGCGACAAGTACTGGATGGCCGTTCCAGCGGCCGGAAGAATCTTCCTGATGGAGCCGGAAACCGGCGCCATCGTCCGGCACATTCCAGGACCCGGCACGACCGCTCGCATGCACGGGCTGGCCGTGGACGGCGACATGGTCTGGTGTGTCAACTCCGACGACCGCGCCATCTTCAAGCTCGATTCGGCAGATGGAGCGCCCGTGGCCAAGATCCAGTTGGCGAGAGAGGATCCGGAGCCGCACGGTCTCGACATCGACAGCACTGGTACTCTCTGGTACTGCGATGCCGTCAGCGGGTGGATCTGCCGGCTGGTGTAAGTCGCCAGCCGCCCCGTCACCGCCGCTCGACAAGCTGGGGACCGATCCCAGGCGATCGAGCCAGGGGAGCGGTCAATACGGCATTTGCCGATTGGTGGATTCGCGACCCTTGGTGGCAAGCTCTTCGCTCGTGCCGTGGGTCACCATGACGCCCCAGTCGATGAGTTCCTCGACATTGTTGATGTTGCTTGGGTGCAAGATGGCAATCTTGTTGGCTTTGAGAGCGTTAAATATGCGCTCTCGAGCCGCCTGAAGTATTGGCTCGTCGATTGGGGGCAGGCCGCCCGTTGCGGCGGTACCGCGTCTGGTGCGCGCCTGCGAATCACGCTGCTGGAGATAGGAGAGACCCATCAGCGACATCGCCTGGTCGCTAGGACCCCATTCCGCCCACCCGATTCCAGGAATCGTGGCGATTCGTTCAACGTTCGCCAGGGCGTACTTGTCTTCGAGCTTCAGCGACAGGATCAGTTCCCCCTCTGGGTTCATCGGCCAGGGGTCAGCGCGTTTCAGATACTCCGTTCCGGATATACCCCATATCTGGGCGGCGAAGCTTTGGCTCCCGAATCCACGCAGACCCTCGGGGATGATGTCGTCGTGAACACCGGAGCGGTCGAACGGATAGCGCGCGGCTCCAACGAACGCCTTCACTGCTTCCGGGGTTCGTGCGTGGCAAAGCATGAGGCCATGTACACCGGCGCTAAGAACCTGTTCGATCACCCAATGGTTGAAGCGAATCGAGGATTCATCGAGGCCCAGAACCGGCAGGGTGACGATAACGGCGGGTGTTCTATGCCCGCTCTTGGTGGGACCACCCTCGACCAGTCCGAGCATGAACTCACGCAGACGATTCGGATCAAATGGGCCGTGTTCCATCTGGTACTGGATGAAGTCGTTGTGTGTCTGGGCTAGCGCCACTCCCTCGTCGAAGCCGGCACCCGCGACGCTGACGTCGTAGACGGGTTGACCGGCCTCGAGGAGTTCAATCATCTTGTTGACGCGCTTTGGCTTGTAGTTAGGGTCACCACCGTTCTGCGCCCCCAGCGCTGCGATAGACACTATCCCGAGAAACCAAAGGACCATGGCGGTTTTTCGCATCTTGACACCTCCCGGTTGGACTCGGACTGGCTAAGCCGGGACTTCCACTCCAGCTGCCAGAATCAGGACCTTATACACCGATCGCCTCTCACACAGGCCAAGATTTCTTGGTCGCTAGAGGTCTAGAGGGCATGAGCTTCGCCCTCCCACGTGCGGCGGCTGTCGTCCGCAAGCTGCTCCCGAGTCAGCGCTTCGAGCTTCGCGGTCTGGTCCGGCAGTGGAATCCCGACACGGTTCGGGCGGTTCTCATGGGGAATACCAGATCCCTCCGAGTGCCGCTTGAACCGGCGACGTGCCCATGGCGGCGTCATCAGCGGATCGGTTTCGGAAGACTAGCGCTGGTCGTCTATTGTTGGAGATAGCATGGTATCGTGAGTGGTACGCCGTCCGCATTCGGAGATCACGATCATGATCATCATGAAGAAGGCGATTCCCCGCCGTGCCGTACTCCGTGGGCTTGGCGCGTCCTTGGCGCTGCCGTTCCTGGACGGCATGGTGCCGGCCCTCACGGCGATGCGAAACACGGCGGCGAACCCCGTGCGTCGCCTCGGCGCGGTCTACGTCCCGAACGGGATGATGATGAACCACTGGACGCCCACGGCCGAGGGCACCGGCTTCGACTTCCCGCGGATCCTCAAGCCGCTCGAGCCGTTCCGCCAATCGATTCGCGTGCTCTCGGGGATGCGCGGCGTGGATGGTGAGGGACCGCATCCGCGCTCGGCAACCGGCTTCCTGACCGGCGTGACGCCGCGGCCGGACAATGGTTCCAATCTCCGCGCTGGCGTGTCCGTGGATCGGATCGCGGGACGTGTACTCGGTCGCGAGACCCAGCTTGCGACGCTCGAACTCGCGATCGACGGCCGAGACTTCACTGGCTCGTGCGGCAACGGGTTTAGCTGCGCGTACACGAACACGATCTCGTGGGCAAACGAGACAACGCCACTGCCGATGGAGAACAATCCGCGCGTAGTGTTCGAACTGCTATTCGGCGACAGTGGGACCACAGACGCAGCGGTACGCAAGGCTCGGCTCCGGAAGGATGCCAGCCTGCTTGATTCGGTCACGGAGCGCGCGGACAATCTCGCGCGCAAGGTTGGGGCAGGCGACCAGGCGAAGCTGAGTCAGTATCTCGACGCCGTCCGTGATATCGAGCGGCGGATCCAGGTAACCGAGGCGCAGAGCGATCGCGAACTGCCGGTCATCGCCCAGCCGGCGGGGATTCCGAGCACCCTTGGCGAACACGCGAAGTTGATGTTCGACCTCCTCGCATTGGCGTACGAAACGGACCTCACACGTGTGGTTACCTTCATGATGGGACGTGAACTCACCGGTCGAACGTATTCGGAGATCGGCGTTCCCGACGCGCATCATCCAATCTCCCACCACCAGAGAGATCCGGAAAAACTCGAGAAGCTTGCGACGATCAACGAGTACCACACGACGCTGTTCGCCCGGTTCCTGGAGCGGCTGAAGACCACACCTGACGGCGACGGATCGCTCCTCGACCACTCGCTGATCATCTACGGCGCGGGAATGGCCGACAGCAACTCACATGCCTCGCGAGACCTGCCGATCCTCTTGGCTGGTGGTGCGGCGGGCTCGGGCGGCCGCCACATCCGGTACCACGAGGATACGCCGTTGGCGAACCTCCACCTGAGTCTGCTCGACAAGATGGGGATTCCGATCGAGTCGCTCGGGCACGCCACCGGGCAGTTGCCAGTCGATCCGCTGAACGCGTAGGCGTGCTGGCTACTTGGTTCGTCCACATGATTCCAGTCTAGGTGGACAAGTCTGGTCTACCCAATGCGCAGAATGGCGGCTAGTAGGCGTACGTGCGCTTCGTGCCGGGACGTCGAGTCGCCAGGCGGCTCAGTGCAACGGGTTGCACTCGCCACAGACGATACAATGCCAACCATCCCGAGGGGGTGTTTATGGGAGCCAGCATGAATCTGCGTATCGCTTCGGTCTGTGTCGTAGCCGCGATCGTCACCGCTGTCGCGCCGTTGAGTGCGGACGACTGGCCACAATGGCGAGGAGACGATCGGCGCGGCGTCTGGCACGAGACGGGGATCGTCGAAACGCTGTCGGACCATCTGATCGTGAAGTGGCGCACGCCGATTCGGCCGGGCTACTCGGGTCCGGCGGTGGCAGACGGTCGGGTCTTCGTCACGGACTGGCGACTCGATCCCGAATCGCGCACGTTGGACGGCATCGAGCGGGCGCTGGCTCTCGACGAAGCGTCGGGCGAGGTGCTCTGGACACACGAGTGGCCGACCTCCTACCGGATGCTGAGCGTTGCGTACGCCGTTGGTCCCCGTGCCACGCCGACGGTTGATGGAAATCGGGTCTATGTGGTCGGTGCCACTGGCCGGCTGTTCTGCTTCGATGTCAACACAGGCGAGGTGCTCTGGCAAAAGGACTATGTCGAGGACTACGGTACCAGCGTGCCGACCTGGGGCGTCTCCAGCGCGCCGCTCGTCGACGGCAACCGTCTCATTACACTCGTCGGAGGCGAGCCTGACGCGCTCGTCGTCGCGTTCAACAAACAGACTGGGGAAGAGATCTGGCGTGCCCTGCGCGTGTCGTCGGAGATGGGCTATGCGCAGCCGGTGATCTACGAGGCCGGCGGCGTCCGACAATTGATCATCTGGCACGCCACGGCGCTCGCGTCGTTGAATCCCGAAACGGGCGAACAGTACTGGCAGCAATTGTGGGATGTTGGCATGAGCGTGACGGTGGCGACGCCCGTCAGAAGCGGCGACTATCTCTTCGTCTCGCAGTTCTTCAATGGGTCGATGATGATGCGACTCAACGCTGACCGGCCGGACGCGACGATGCTCTGGAAGGGCACGAGCCGAAGCGAGCTGCCCGACCAGACCGATGGTCTGCATGCGTTAGTCACAACCCCTGTCGTCAGGGGTGACTACGTCTACGGCGTCGGGAGCTACGGCGAACTGCGCGGTCTGGACGCGCGAACAGGCGCTCGGGTGTGGATGAGTGCAGACATGACGGCACAGGCGCGATGGAGCAGCGCCCACATCGTCCAACACGGTGAGCGCTACTTCGTCAACAACGACGAGGGTTTCTTGATCATCGCGCGGTTCACGCCTGAGGGCTATGTCGAAGTGGATCGGACAAAGCTGATTGAACCGACGAGCGGATCGGGCGCACGCACACCGCATGGGCGCATCGATGAACGGCTCATCAACTGGCCGCATCCCGCCTACGCGAATCGTCATGTCGTGCAGCGCAACGATCGCGAGATCATTCGTGTGTCGCTGGATGCTGCGGAATATGAGTGAAGTCGTCGCGCGATGCGTCGCCGAGCTTGGTGCCGGGTGCTAGAGGCATCAGTCCACCGGAACCAGGCGCTTCAGCTCTTCCATCCAGTTCAGGACGACGACGATCTCGGTCGCAGCAACTGGCGAGGCATCCTTCTTGATCATGAGGAACCGACTGTCGGGCGACATATCCCAGTTGTTGACGACTGATGTGAAATACGTGTCCGGGAACAATGGTCGAGGAGTGCCGCGATCGAATCGGTCGCCGGTTTCCACGTCGACGACCATGACGCTCTTGCCAGGGAGACGGTAGAAAAGCTCTCGGCCGTCAGGTCCCCACATCGGATCCGTCCCCGGCCCGATGAGCCGCGGCTGCTCGCTGGTCACGTCGGGAAAAGGCCGAACATACACCTCCGCGAAACCAGAACCGTCGGACCGGTACGCCATCCACCGTCCGTTCGGCGCGATGGCCGGGTTGTATTCGACGGCCTCAGTCTGCAGCAGCTTCTCCGTTTGCCCGCCTGCGCCCAGGTCAAGGAGGACAATGTCGACGCCGGTGTCACTGTTCAACTCGCCAAGCAGAAGCGCCTCTCCGTCTGGTAGCCAGGCCTGGGGCGCCTGCGGCAGTACGCTATCTGTCAGGCGCTGGACCGTAGCCGAACCGTCGGCAGCGATGACGTAGACGTCCTGCTGTCCGTCGCGCCGCGAAGCGAAGGCCACTTGCTTCCCATCAGGACTCCACAGCGGCCCTCGGTCAGTCGACGAGAACGTGACCTGTTGCTCAACGCGTCTGTCGACGTCCCACCGAAATAGATTGCCTCCACTTTCGATGCTGCCCACGCTCGCGACAATGTGCTTTCCATCGCCTGACAGCGATGGAGAACGATAGTCCCGTGGCGTCATCTCGATCGGCTCTTCTGCTCCGTCCCGATCGACCCACACGAGCGCTCGCGCGCGCGCCAGCTGAGGAGGCGAGTAGATGAGGGAACCGTCTTGGGAAATCCCGAAATTGGCAGCACCCATGGGCTTCGTCGTCACGCTCTCTTGCATGGGTACTGGGTTCCCGGCCGTTTCCCGCGTGCGCAGATCAAACCCAACTGCCCATATGCTCCCTTGCGCGCTGTAAACAAGATGTCCCGTTGGTGAGTAGCGCGCGTAGGAGCCACCGCGCAGCACGACCTTCCGCTCCAGTGTTTCAAGCGATAAGACCGCGATCTGAGATTCTTCGATGGGGTTGGAGGCGATCGTGAACAGCACGCTCTTACCACCGGGCAAGATTTCCGGCCAGAGATGCTCGGTTTCGCCCCGCTCGGCGTCCGGCATCGTCAACTGTTGGGGTTCGCCCCCAACAGCGGGCACTCGCCAGAGGCCTGATGTGTACGAGGACGTATCGAAGACGATGGTGCCGTCTCTCCCCCAGCTGGCACTTCGCACGGTGCCCGGCCCGCGTCCCGGCACACGACAGATGGTCGCGGGAGAACCACCCTGAACTGGAACACGCATCAGCTCAGGGTCTTGGTCCCCGCCTTGATCGACGTATCCGAGGAACTGGCCATCGGGCGAGAAGAACGGGCTACTCAGCGACCCGGTCGCCACGAGTACTTCTGACTCAAGCTTTTGTAGATGGCGGACCGTGAGCTGTTCGGCCCCGAATCCCCTAGTCTGGGTACCAGCAACGTAGGCGATCTGGTCGCCATCAGGGGAAACAGCGATATCTGGGGCAAAACCCGAAACGAAGAGCTGGGAAGCCGGTTCGTTCGAGATACGAAAGCGCACGATACGCGGTGACTCTGGGCGCGTCCCGGCCCACATGGTGAGGCCGGCAACGAGTGCCGCGCTGGCGGCCACGGCAAGCGTCAGCGGGAGTGCCCGCCCCCACGAGGCCGACGGGAGCGTCGAAGGTAATTCCGCCAGACTCTCGGAAGACGGCGGTCTGTCGAATCCTGTATCTCAACTCGTGCGTCGCCGATGTCACGCAGGCGGTGTTTGGGGTTCTTGTTGAGGCATCTCCGCAGCAAACTCTTTACGAACATCGGCGTGGCGCTCGGCAGCGCCTGCCAGTCGGGGTCACGGTCCAGGATCCCTACGAGGGTGTCCGAGAGGGTTTCCCCGAGGAACGTCGAATGTCCGGCCAGCATCTCGAAAAGCACGCAGCCGAACGACCAGATATCCGTCCGCCGATCCAGCATCTTGCCCCGGGCCTGCTCGGGAGACATATAGGCCGCCGTTCCCAAGATGACACCCTCCCGCGTGCCGCTCACGGTTGCCGTTACGGTCGGCGACTGTGAGAGATCGACTCCCGGCGTATCGCCTACCAGCGCTTTTGCGAGGCCAAAGTCCAACACCTTCACGGTGCCGTCGTCCTTCACTTTCACGTTGGCGGGCTTGAGATCGCGATGGATGATCCCTTGCTCATGCGCGGATTCCAGGGCTTCGGCGATCTGTCTGGCAATGGGCAGAGCCTCGTCTACCGGAATCGGGCCGAGGGTAGTGCCTAGGCCGAGCATAGTCGGTGACGATCAGCGCCATTCTGAGCGCAGAGCTGTCATATTAGTGGCCCGTGCTGATCCGCTGAGCACCTCACGATCGACATCCCTCAAGAGACGCCCACGGTCGGTCGATTTCACCGAAGAGGTGGAGCTCCCGCCCCTTCGCGGTGTGGCATGAATTGACGTGCGTCTGAATCAACGCGCTCGGTCGCTGCTCAATCGGAAGCAGATTCTGCGGGCTAACCGAGGGGCTCACAACACCGTCAAGGCACCGCGCCCCCTACTGCTTGTGTTGCTCATCGTGGCGCTCCTGAGTTCTAGCGCGTGCGGTACTGGCGACAACGAGGCCCGCTCCTCAGGCAATCCGGTCGGCCCATCTAGTACCGGTTCCCAGGCAACCGCGTCAATACCGTCAGGGCTGACCATGCCGATGCGAGTCGACGATATCAACCTGCGCGGTGTAATCAACCCGTTCGGCGTGGTCCGCAGCTCCTTGGATCTCGCATCGCTGGGGCACCCGGGAATCGACCTGCCGCTGAACACCGGCGCGCCGATCTTTGCCGTCGCGGCAGGGCGGATCGTATCGGTGCGTCCGTCGATCGATTCGCGCCCCGGGGATCTCGTCAAGATACTGCTCACCTCGGAGTCGACGGCGGGCAGCGGGTGGGTATTCCTCTACGAGCACATCACGTTGCTGGGTGGACTTGGAGAGGACAGTGTCGTCACACGTGGCCAGCAGATCGCCACGAATCCGATGGAGCCGGCGTTTGGGAACCACTTGGAGCTGGCCCATACGTTCAACAACTTCCAGTTCCACGAGAACCAGACCTGCTGGGTGGATCAGCTGGATGGGTCGGCAAGGAATGACTTCGTAACTCGATTCAACACGGAGCTCCGGACCGACCCGGGCTTCATCTCGGCCTGGCAGTCGGTTTGGGACCAGAGGCCGTTCCGCGAGCTGCTCAATACGGAGAGGTTTCCGGAAGGCGCTCAGCTGTGTTATCCGCCCGGCACAGATGAGAGGGTCGTCTCATAACCACCTGGCCTAACTGTTGGCCGGGTGCGCGTTACTCGGTGGGTACCAGGCGCTTCAGTTCCTCGATCCACAGCAGCACCGACCAGAACGACGGTTCGAGTGTTACTGAAATGACAATCGCTAGGGTTCATGGCAGCGCCAGCGCGATCAATTCAGCCGGGATTTCCGTTTTGCCTGCCCCGGATGGCTTCGTTATACATCCGAGAGCCGCCGAGCGCACGAAATTTTGTTCGTCGCACCATCGTCCAGCTCCAGAGGCCGTCACCTCAGCCCGCGCTGACGTGCGACCGACTGGAGCCCCTGCTTTCAGGGCATTTCTCAGACACCGCTCCACACTTGTGCTCTTTCTTCTCCATGCGGGACTTCATTGCACTCGTCGCGCGTTAGCCTGCCGGCACGGGTAGCGCCCAAATCCTTCGCAGCATGTCGCCGAACAGCCGCCCGGTCAGATGCCCTTCTGCCAGCAGGAGCCAGTAGTACCGCGCATGCCTCACCAGCCGGCCCCCGGTTTTCACCAGCCGCTGCTGGAGACTGGTGAGCGACCAGCGCTTGATCCGCGGCGGCAGGACCAGTCTGCGCCACAAGTTGCCCAGGTTGTAGGCCAGGACGCTCAGTTGCAGGCGCACTTCGTTCGCCCGGAACCGATGGCACGACAGCCGCGTCCAGTGCGTCGCCTGCTTGCCTTCTTTGATCCATTGCTCCGCCGTACCGCGCTTGTTGTAGAACCGGACGACAGAGCGACTCGGGAGGGTCATGTTGGTCACGATGAAGCCGACGCGAGGGAACAGCTCACCCCGGTGGTGCTCCACCTTGGCGACCATCCGTCTGGGCGTAGTCCAGCTCTTCGCCTGATAGCGGAAACTCTTGTAGCGCACCAAGGGCTTGCAGCTCGGCCGTCCCGGCGGGCGAAACAGAATCTTCTCGATCTTCAGCTCCAGGCTCTTGTTCGCCGGCATTCGGATGGCATAGTCCACGCCGCGCTGCTCGAGCGCGTCGTAGATCTCGGGCTTCGCGAACGCGGCGTCTGCGCGGAACGCCACGCGCTTGCCTGCCGCCTGCTGGCGGTCAATTTCCGGCACGAGCAGGTCGTCCCAGTCGTCGGCGCTATGCACGTTGCCCGGCCTCAGCGCTGCGACGAGGCAGTCGCCGTGCTCACTGAACAGAAACAGCGGGTGGTAGCAGACGGATTCAAAGTGCCCGTTATACGCGCTCCCTTCCTGCGCCCCATGCACCGGGCTCTCGCTCGAATCCATGTCGAGCACGATCCGGTCGCCGCGCGTCGCCATCTCGGCCTGTGCGAGCACCTCCCGGTTCACGGCCATCAGCCCGACGAGATTCCCCTCTCGCGTCAGCAGCTCGGTCTCGAACCAATGCAACGTCGATGTCAGCGCCGCACCCCGGTCCCAGCGCTTCGGCGACCCAATCAGACGAAACGTCGGGTCCGCCGACACGCGCACAGCGTCGTTGAGGTCTTCGTAGCCCGCGAGCCGGCTGTAGACCGACTGCCGCAGGAGATCCGCCAGGCTGAACTGCGTGTTCAACCCCTGTCGGGAGTCGCTCAGGTGCTCGGAGATGAGTGTCTCCAGCCCCAGGCGTTCATCCAACTCGCGCACCAGAATGAGGCCAGCGTCAGAGGTGACGCGTGATCCCTGGAACGCGACCTTCAAAAAGCCATTGAACGTGAACTGAAACGCCTCGTGCTGTAATTCACCCACCGGGTGTCACCCTCCGTGGTGGGTTCCTTGCGTCGGAACCCCGGAAATCACGGCGCGCCGACTTGTCCTGGCCGTAAGGTACCACAGCCAAATCGGAAATCCGGGTTCAGGCACGTCGCCGCCAATCGTCAGCGCGATGTACTGCTTGCCCTCGTGCAGATAGGTCATCGGCGTGCCGATGGAGCCGGCCGGCAGGTCCGCCGCGTCTCCCTCCATCGCGCCAGCTGGGCCCCCGGGGACGCGTGCGCCACAGCGGGGGTCGCCTACCGCTGCGCAGTTTTGCCGATCCGGTAGAGCTTCGACTGGGTCCGAATGAACAGGCTGCCCTTCGCCACCGCTGGCGTGGCCATCGCCACGTCGTTGAGAGAGTTCTTACCGAGCAGCTTGAACTCGGGTCCCGCCTGAATCACGTAGGTATCACCCGCTTCGCTCAGAGCGAAGATCTTGCCGTTGTAGGCCCACGGGGACGCCGCGAAGGCGCTCCCGACTTCAATTCGTGTGCGGCCGTACTGCTCTACACCTGTCCGTGCGTCGTGGCACAGCAGAAACCCGCGGTCGAGTAGCGTATAGTGATATCCGTCGTACACCAGTCCGGACGTTTGGTAGCTGCCGAGACGTGGCTGCAACCAGGCGACGTAGTCATTGCTGGTCTCACCTGGTGCGAGCGAGATGTCACCTGCCGCACCTGGCCGCACCGCGAAGACCGGCCGCTGTTGGCTCATTCGGTGGCCCGAGCTGACGTAGAGAAGCCCGTCCTTGACGAACGGTGAGCCGATCGGTCCGCCCACCGTCATGCCGCCGAGCTCCCACAGCAGGGCGCCATCGAGGTCGTAGGAGCGGACTCGTTGTTCGCCCGCCGCGACGATCTCGGTGCGTTGGTCGTGCGCCCAGACGATAGGCGTCGACCAGTTCTCGATCTCCGAGCGTTCGGTCCTCCAAACTTCGCCACCTGTCTCGGTGTCGAAGGCGGCAATGTACGACTCCTCGTTGTTGTCGTTGACAACGTAGAGCCGGTTCCCGTGCAGCGCCGGTGAGCTCGCCACCCCCCAAGGCTGAAACCGCTCGAAAACCCCGATCTCGTTCGTCCAGACGAGTTTCCCATCGAGGTCCAGCGCGGCAAGTAGCCCGATCGCGCCGAACGAGACATAGACACGCTTCCCATCAGTGACCGCCGTTTCTGTTGCGTAGGTGTTGCGGACTTGCCTTGCCATTGGCGGGATTCCGGTGTGCAGCGTGCGCTCCCACCTCACGGAGCCGGTGTCAACGTCGAGGTCAAACACGGTCCATCGAACGGACGCCGTTGTTCGGATTCCGCCGCTCCCATCTGTGGAATCAGAGGACCCTACCTCCGCCGGCTCCGTCCCCTTGCGCACCGCCGTGGTCACGAAGAGGTGGTCACCCACAACGATGGGCGAGCTCCATCCCTGGCCAGGGATGTCGGTAACCCACACGACGTTCTCGTTCTCGCTCCATGTGTCTGGCAGTGCGGGATCATCTGCCGCGACACCCGACTCGGAGCCACGAAACTGCGGCCACTGTTCGGTCGCAGAGACACCAGCCAGCGTGAGTACTGCCGCGACGAGCGCGAGCTTGATAGGCACAGCTGTTTACTGAAGGTCGCGATTATATCGCCGAGGACACCAAGTTGGGCGGTCCTCCGGGTGTATAAAGGTCCAGGATGGCCAGTCGAATCGTCCTGTTGGCGTTGGCGATAGGTATAGTCGTGGCCGGCGGAGGTGCGGCCCGCCAGAACGACGCTGGGGAGGAAGTGTGGACGGTGCCGCACACAGCGGATGGCCAGCCGGATCTGGAAGGCGTCTGGACGAACGCGACGATCACTCCCTTCGAGCGCGGAACGGACTTTGCCTACTCAAACGTCCCCACACCCGAGTCGGCCGCGGGAAGGGCGTTTTTCACGGAGATAGAGGCCGCCCGCTACGCAGCTCTTACGGCCGCGGATCGCCGGGTCAGGTTTGGGTATGCGAACCAATCACTTGACGCCGGGACGCAGTTGCTCTCGACGCGGCAGACATCCCTGGTTGTCGACCCGCCGAACGGGCGAGTGCCAGTAAAGGCGTGGGCCGAGGAAGCTCGCGACCACAATCGCGAGCGCGAAACCGATGACTACCAGCACATGACTGTGTGGGACCGGTGCATCACGCGTGGCGTGCCGGGCTTGATGTTCCCAGCCGGGTACAACAACGCGTACCGGTTCGTCCAGACGCCTGACGCGGTCGTCATCCTGTACGAGATGATTCATGACGTGCGGGTCATTCCGGTGACCGACCGACCGCACATCGACGACGACATTCATCAATGGATGGGCGACGCGCGCGCGCGCTGGGACGGTGACACGCTCATTGTGACCACGACGAACTTCAACGATCAGGGCATGATCGCGTCGAGCGGTGGTGGCGGGCGCATGAAGGGGATCCCGGTCAGTGAGGCCCTCCACATCGTCGAACGCTTCACGCGCGTGTCCGAGGCTGAGGTCCTATGGGAGGTCACCGTGAAGGATCCCGAGGTGTATGAGCGACCGTGGACGGTCTCCATGCCCCTGACGCGGGCTCCGGACTACACGATGTTCGAATATGCCTGTCATGAGGGAAACCGGGACGTGGCCCTTCTTCTAGGCGGCGCGCGAGCCGCGGCAACGTCGAGTCGATGAGGTGAGGATGCCGGAGTCAGTCGGGCCGATCGGCAGGTGTCGGCGCGATGACGGTGCTCCGCAGCGCTGACGCATCCGGCGGTAGCTCGACGTCGCCGGATGGCATCCGGTTCCGTCCCTCCCAGACGGTCTGCTTGACCACCTGCCCTGAGGCTGTCGACGCAGCGGCTGACGGCCTGCTCGCGCTCGTCAGCGCGCACACGACAATGGCGACCAGTCGCGAAGCCGTCGCAACCGGCGCCTCCCGCGTTTGTCCCAGCGTGCGACAACGCAAAGGCCGGTCTAGTTGCTCGACATGGCTACGCAGGATTATATGGAAAGACCGTGGGCAGGGGCCGCGCGCGCGGCTACTTTGATGCGGCGGTTTGACAGAGGCTGACAGGCCGCTGACGGCCCGAGCGTGGCGTAAAACTTACGTGCATCGCCGCCCTGCAGGCTAGAATGCAAGAACAACCGGAAGAAAAGGAGTGCGTATGGTTCAGCGACCTTGGTTCACGCGACTCGCAGTAGGAGCGCTCGGCCTCCTCGTGGCCTTTCTTGTGACGCAGGGTACCCTGGTGTCCGGTCAAGCGAACGACCAGGCGTTCAGACCGCATTCCTCGACTCAGGAGCCCTCGCGGCTTGTCACGCTGGACAAGCTGAAACAATGGGAGAAGGAGCTGTCCAACTGGGGGCGGTGGGGCAAAGATGACCAACGCGGGCTGCTGAACCTCATCACGTCCGAGAAGACGAAGCAGGCGACGGCCCTCGTGATCGAGGGCACAACGGTCACACTTCAGATCAACCCCTTTAAGAAGTCCGGAAGCGATACGGGGATCTTCGGCGAAAACGTGCACCGCATGGCCCGAATCGATCCAACGACAGGTGAGGTGCGAGGTGCTCTGGACATCATCCAACTTTCGATCCACGACGGCTTGAGCTCACACATGGATGCGCTCTGCCACTATCAGGGTCCAATCGGCCGGAGGCCTGGTGAGCCGGCGGTGAGCTATAACGGCTTTCCTTTCACCCTCACCGCGGCCGGGTGCCGCGAATCGGCTGCCGACAGGATGGGCCCTGGATACGTGACCCGCGGCATCCTGGTCGACATGCCGCGGCTCAAGAACGTCAGATGGCTCGAGCCGAGCACTCCCATCTATGCGGAAGATCTCGAGGCCTGGGAAGAGTTCGCGGGCATCACGATTGGCGCCGGCGACGCCTTGCTCATTCGCAGCGGCCGCTGGGCGAAAAGGGAGGCAGAAGGCCCGTGGGCCTACGGTGGGGGGGGGCGCCGGCCTTCATGCATCCGTGCTACCGTGGCTGCGCGAGCGGGACGTGTCCCTTCTCGCCAGCGACGCGGTCAATGACGTCCAGCCTTCAGGCGTTCAGGGAATCAACCGTCCAATTCACCAGGTCACACAGGTGAACATGGGCCTGCCGCTCGTTGACAACGCGTACCTCGAAGACGCGGCTAGAGAAGCGGAGCGGTTACGGCGCTGGGAGTTCATGTTCACCCTTCACATCTACCAGATACAAGGGGGAACAGCGTCGCCGTTCAATGCCCTCGCCACATTCTGACTCGGGCCTACGGCAACACCTTCAGCGCCACATCCCGATCGAGCTTGGTGTTTCGTGCGCGACACACCTCGCCCATGCCGCCTTCGCCGATCTTGGCGGTGACGTCGTAATGGCCGAGTCGGGAACCGACTTCTAGAGGCATGGCTGGGTCGGGCCAATACTAGCCACGTTGAGCTGTCTGGTCTAGAAACTGGGACTGAGCAGCCTCGACAATGCGTGCGTGGGCATTTTCTTCGCCTTCACCAGCCTCGTAAGTGGTCAGGTTTTTCAGGCCAAGGTCGCGGCCCTGTTTGTCCAAAATCGAGGTAAAGCCTGCTCCGGCGCAGCACGGGTCTGGCACTTTATGATCAGTTCAAGAGCAAGGACCCCATATGGTGGAAGTGAATCGCGGGCGGATGTGCCAGCTATGTGTCGTTCTGCTGAGCGCTACACTTGGCGCCTGCAGCGATTCAGGATCCCCAACGGCTCCGTCCAATCCGACCGAACAGCTCTCGCCCACTCTCTCAACCGGGATTTCCATTTTGCCTGCCCCGGATGGCACCTTTAGTGAAGATCGCCGAAGTAGGCGTTTCGCTCCGAGGGCTCACCTGACGAAATCGCCGGGCCGGCCGACCGTGCGGGCCACCCCTCTTCTTCCTCTGAAACCGACGGGGTGCAGGAGGTACAGAGGCACCCGCTCAGGACGAGCGCCGTCGGTACTAGCGGCGGTCTGACCAGCGGTCGATGCAGGCAGCAGCATCGAGCCTACGAGCCATATCAGCGTGGGAACCGAGTGGGTGTACGTCGGCGACGACGAGGAAGCCACAGATCCTCCGTCGTACCATTCCATCTATCGGTACCGCCTGGCCGATCCGAGCCAGCGCGAGCTCGTGTGGAACGCTCAGCCGGTGAGCGGAGACGGGTTCCAAGTCTCGGCTGACGGGCGCTATGCGGGTGGGCTGTTCCCGTGGCCCAAAGCAGGTGTCGCCGACCTTTCGGCAGGCACGTGGACGCACCTCGGAGACGGCTGTTGGACCGCGTTTTCGGTCGATGGTCCCAACGTCTTCTGGTACTTCGACGGTGCCCATCGGAATCTCACGCTCGTTGACATGGACAGCGAACAGCGCTGGCAGGTCGGCATCAACGGCGCTCCCGGCATCGATGGATTCGAGGTGTGGCACCCACGGTGGACGAACGACTCGCGTTACTTCGTCATGACCGGCCCCTATACCGTGGGGCGGCGCGCGAACAAGATTCGGGGCGGAGGCAATCAGGTTGAGATCTACCTTGGCGAGTTTTCGGACAACTTCACGTCCATCCGGCAATGGCGACAGATCACGCACAACGACGCCCCGGACTTTTATCCCGATGCCTGGGTCCAAGCGAGCGACACGAACCGACCAGCGGTTCGTCCTGGCTTCGATGCCGCGGCCCCCGATGCGGCCGAGACTCGACTCGTCGTCAACGCGACAGTCCGCCGTGACGTGGAGCTGCCGACGCCGGAGTCGATCGCGCCGTACCGACACGGGCTGCTCGCCCTCGAGTACGACGTGGTCGAGGTGCACGAGGGTCGTTATGACGAATCAACCCTCGTCGTGGCCCACTGGGTCATTCGGGACCGTACGGTGTTGGACACGGCGACCCGCGTAGCCGGCACGACACTTCGCATGACGCTCGAGCGCTACGACACGCATCCCGAGCTCGAGGGCGAGCGGCTCGTCATGGACACGAACGCCTTCACGCTGCCGCTGTACTACGACGTGGCGAGCTTGCCGTAGGCTGCAGCTTGGCGTGAGTGCCTAGGGCCTCGAGGTCAGAGGTGGCTCGCCGATCTCGAACGCTACCGCCGGTACATCAATAGCGCGCGATCAAAGATTTTGATCCGGGATACTCCGGGACTATCCGGGATATCCGGGATGCCCGACTCTCGTGGGCACAACGACTAACCGACAGCATTGGGCCGCGGCGAAGCCCGATCTGACGTCCGCTTTCTACGGGAGCGGTGTCCCGGGAGGCTCTTACCAACGCACAATCCGGACCAGGGGACCCGGCTCGCGAGACGCTCACCCGGATACCAGGCGTGTCATCTTGCCCCGGCCGCGTCTGGCCTCCCGGCTCCCCCTCCCGCGACCGTTGAAAGCGCCTGTAAATACAACAATACAAAGAGAAAAACTGGGGTGAGCCCAGAGCGATCCCGTAGTGAGAGCATCACAGCGACTGGGTGGCGGAGGGGGCAGTCTCGAGCGAACCCGTCTCGCGGCGATTTTGGGCAAGTGCCCGCAGATTGTTGAACCCACGGCAACGCCGCTCGGGCCCCAAGACCGGACCGGGATCCGCTTGCGCACGCGCGAATCGGCATCCCGGTTTATCCCGGTAGATCCCGGTAAATCCCGCGATCCTTTTTTTTCGGGAGTAGGGTAGTTTGTTGCAATGGATGACACAACCATCACCGTCGGTCTCCTGATTTCGTACGTCGTGCTCGATCAGTATGTATTTCGCTTCCAGCGAACCACGCGCGGAATAACACAGCAGATCGGTGGTGGGATGAGTTCCGACCTTCAGATAGCCCTGACGCCTGGCTGGGTCGGTGCCCTCGGGTGGCTCAGCAAGCTCATCATGCTTGCCGCCGGATTTATGGTGTGGAGAACGTGGGGATGGATCCCGCTCTCCGGATTCGCCCTGTACGCTTTTGTCCTTGGGTCGTTTGCTGATGTCATAAGTTTCCTTTTCCAACCTATAGGCATTGCTTCCGATCAATAGAAAGAGTCCTGGAAAGAGGTCAGGCAGATCTTCTGCAAGCCGTCCATAGAATCAAGAGCGAGTATGTGGATTGAGATTCGATGAGCAAAGACGAGCAGCCGGCACGCGGCGAGCGCAGCGTACCGATTCAGAATCATCCGCGCACGACATCAGGCCCTGTAACATCCACCAGGAGCCTTCGCCATGAGCACGCGGACGCCATCGCCACCGGTATCCAACAGTTTTGAGTCGCAGTGGAGGGATTTGATGGATCTTCGTTTCATGACAACGTCCGTGCTACTGCTTTGGCTCGCCCTGGCGCCCTCGATCGGTTTCGCGCAGACCGGCAGCGTCGCCGGCAGCGTGGTGGACCAGACCGGACTGGTGCTGCCGGGCGCCACGGTGACGCTGCGCGGCGCAGGCGTCCCGCGCACCGCCTACACGGATGAGCAGGGCAACTTCGAGCTTACGGGGGTCGCGCCGGGCACGTATACGTTGACCGCGTCCCTGGCCGGTTTCTCGGACGCCACGGTCGAGGACGTGACGGTGTCTGGAGGTGCGCTGGAGCTGCCGCCGGTAGAGCTGCAGCTCGCCAGTTTCGGCGACACGGTGGTCGTGACCGCATCGCGCAGTGAAGTCCGATTGCTCGATGCGCCGGTATCGACGTCGGTGATCTTGGCGTCGACGCTGGAGACCACGCCGGCCCAGACCTACGGCGACCTCCTGCGCGCGACGCCGGGCGTCAACGTCATCCAGCTTTCGGCGCGCGACGTCCAAGTAGCCAGCCGCAGTCCCGGCAATACGCTGACCAACACCCAGCTCGTCCTGGTCGACGGGCGCAGCGCCTACCTCGACTTCTTCGGCCTGGTGCTGTGGGACCTGGTGCCGACGAACTTCGACGCCGTGGAGCAGATCGAGGTGGTGCGCGGGCCGGCGTCGGCTGTTTGGGGCGCCAACGCGATGACCGGAGCGGTCAACATCATCACCAAGCCGCCGCGGGAATCGGTCGGCACGACGGTGACCCTCAGCGGCGGGTACATCGATCGCAACGACGGCTCCGGCGCGGGACTCGGCACCGGATCGATGTTCGGAGCCAACGCAACGGTGACGCGGGCGCCGAGCGACCGGTTGTCGTACCGCGTCAGCGCCGGCTACTTCACGTCCGACGCCTTTGCGCGGCCGGCCGGCCGGATCCCGGTGATCGACGACCCGCGGCAGCCGGGCCAGACCGTGGGCGGAGCATTCTATCCGCTTGACTCGGCCACCGCTGGCTTCGGCAACGGGTTTGCGAACCGGGGCACCAGCCAGCCGAAGTTCGACGTGCGGGTGGACCACGAGTTGTCGGACGCCACCATCTCCTATGCGGGCGGCGTGGCCGGCACCGAGGGCCTCGTGCACAGCGGCATCGGTCCGTTCGACATCCAGGCGGGGACCTATCTGGGCTACGGCAAGGTGAACTACACGCGGGGCGCGTTGCGGCTGCAGTTCTTCACGAACTTCCTGGAGGGCAAGGCGCCCAACCTGCTGCTGCCCAATCCCGCCACCGGGATGCCGCTGGAGCTGAACTTCAAGACGCAGACGTTCGACGGCGAGATCGGCCACTCGGTCTTCCTCGGCAGCCGGAACCGGTTGAGCTACGGCGGCAACGTGCGCCAGAACAACTTCGACATCACCCTCGCGCCGCTCGGCGAGGACCGGCTCGAGGTCGGCGCCTATCTGCAGGACGAGATCTTCTGGGACCGGTTCCGCCTGGTTCTCGGCGGGCGCGTGGACAAGTTCGGCAACCTGTCGGATCCCAAGTTCTCACCGCGCATCGCGTTCATCGTCAAGCCGGCTGAAGATCACTCCGTCACGCTGTCGTTCAACCAGGCCTATCGCGCGCCGTCGGTCATCAACAACTTCCTGCAGACGAGCATCGTCAGCCGGATAGACCTGAGCGGCCTCGCGCCGCTGCTGCCGCCACCGCTGCAACCGGCTGTCGCGCAGCCGTTCCCGCTCATCGTCAACGCGGTCGGCAGCAACCTGCCCATTGGCGGCATGGCGCAGGACGAGCTGATCGAGGAGTCGCTCACCGCGTATGAGGTGAGCTACACCGGCGTGTTCCCGCGCGGCACGACGCTCGGCGGCTCCTTCTTCGTCAACCAGCGGGACGACTCCATCAACTTCACGGCGCTGCCCGCCAGTCTCGATCCGTACACGGCGGCGAACCCGCCGCCCGGCTGGCGGCTGCCTCCGGTCGTGCTCGGGCTGATGGCGCAATCCGGGATCTTTCTGCCGCGAACGGCATTCACGTACCTGAACCTCGGTCCCATTCGCCAGACCGGCGTGGAGCTGTGGCTCGATCAGCGCTTCTCGCGGTCGCTCGCCGCGTCGGTCAACTATTCGTGGCAGTCCGAGCCGGAGATCCTGGACGACCCGAACCCGTTCCTGCCGGCCGAGCTCAACCTGCCCCCGACCCACCGGTTCAACGCGGAGGTGCATTGGAACGGGTCGCGGCTGCTCGGCTCCGCCTCCGTGAACGCCGCGACGGACGCGTTCTGGAGCGACGTGCTCACGGCGGGATACCACGGCTACACCAACGGGTACGCCACGGTGAACGGCAGCGTCGGCGTGAAGTGGCAGGGCGGCGCCATCACGACGACGGTCAAGGTGAACAACCTGTTCAACCAGACCGTGCAGCAGCACATCTTCGGCGACCTGCTGCGGCGGACCGTGCTGGGCGAGATCAAGTTCCGCCTATGACGCTCGGAACGGTACGGACGGCGCTCCGCGAACCGCAGTCCGTTTGACTCTGCCCGAACACGTGTCTGGCATGTCCCATTATGTATCGCAGGACAACGAATTCGAGACTCGGTGGAACGACCTGACGGGTCCAGGAGCAGGATGACGTGACGGCGGTTATGAACCTATGCTCGAACGGGATGGCTGTAGGCGATCAAAAGTTTGAAAAACCCGGGATAACTCGGGACTGTCCCTGACAGGAATATCGTTGACTCTCCAGCGGCTGATGGGCGCTCCTTCGCCATCGACCGCTTGCACGGAGACGACCTGCTCATGGAAGTACCGTCCGGTGTACTCACGTCCGTGATCGTGGCCGTCCACATGCAACCGGACTCCACTCGGGCCATGGATGCGAACGGCGGAGGGGCGAGGTTCATCGAGTTCGTCGGCAATCGCATCGAGCACCTCGGCGCCTCGGCGTTCGAAGAACGACTCGAGGTCAACACTCCCGAACGGGACCTCTTGAACGGATAGCGTTTCGTACTTCCGGACCAGCGCCCGGAGATAGACCGATTCCGCGGTGGATGACGCGAGTACGGGCATCGATCTGCTCGAGACCATTGCCAGCCGCGCGCGGACGGTCACGGCGGACGCGGCCTACGACACGCTCGCCTTCTACGAGACAGCCAACACCCGAGGCACGACCGTCGTCGTGCCGCCGGCGAAGACAGCCACGCTGTCCCGACGCAACCCGCGGTCGAGCGCTCGCGAGGGGACGATCAGAAGGATCAGCAAGATTGGGCGCCGTCGATGGAAGAAGGAGGTCGGCTATCATCGACAGGCCCGCGTCGAGAACGCGTTCTTCCGGTACAAGTCGATGCTCGGCGATCGACTTCGAAGTCGGACTCGCGTAGCGCAAGCTGTCGAATCGGTGCTTGCGTGCAACGTGCTCAATCGAATGACCGCGCTTGGTCGACCAGAGTCGTTCGCGATCGATCGGTGACGAACCTACGCGTGGGAGCGCTCGGTGCCAGTTTCGATTTACGCAACAACGCGTGTGCCGGGAAAGCCCGGTCAAGGGGGACAAGATGCCGTGATGTGATCTTCGAAACCTTGTTCGAAACCCTGTGGGTATCCAATCCCATCCGGCCAAGGTCGGCCGCCAGCCGGAACCGAGTGATGCGTGGGCCTGGGGTGACCCAGGGCGCGAAGCGTTCACAGGGAGCCCGGAGGCCGCGTGATTGAGCCCCGAAATGCATGGAGTGCGCGGGCCGACGTCGTGCGTTGGACGGAAGGTCATCTCGCCGCGTCTCAGAGGCCGTGGAGGCGGCGACCTCGCCGGGGTCGGAGCGCGTGGCATGCGTGCGGGTGGGTTGGCTGTGCGCCGACTTCGGAAATCAAGGGTCCGCCGAAGAACGTCCCGGCTAGGAGGAGAATGAGACACGCCTGCCGATGGTAGTGATCGACCACATCTACAGGTAGGTTAAGGTTGGCGGAGCACCAGGTCAGGACGCACCTCCCCGGGACTGATTTCAACGGCCACGGTGTTGGTCCGTTGCCCGCCATACTCTGCATAGAGGGTGACCGGCGTATTGGGCACAAGGCCTGTGAGGGTGAATGTCCCGTCCGCCTTCGTGATCGGAGCGCCCCCGACGAAGCTCGCCAGCATCAGGGCTTCCGCCAACGCGCCCGTGTAGCGGACGATAAGCCGCGCACCCGCAACCGGTTTTGCCGCCGCATCCAGCACCTGACCCCTTGCTTCGGCCCCAGCAGACAAGCGGAGGTGCCCATCCAGCCAGTCGCCCTCCGCCGTCGTGAAGGTGCTGACCGTTGGCGCATAGTTATCGGCGTAGGCCACGACGACCCCGGGAGCCGACGGCACATCCTCGAACCGGAATGTGCCATCTTCTACAAGCGCCGACATCGAGACCATACTGGCCGGGTGCCGCACGAGCGCTGTCACCACGCCAGCGAGAGGTTCTAAGGTCGCGCTGTCCACCAGCGTGCCCTGTACCGCCACGGGTGGCGTGAGCGCGATCTCGAGTTTATTGCCGCGGCGCCGCGGCCAGCGCCCGCGCGCCGTTCCGAATCCGTTCGCGGTCACCGTGACGACCCCCAGCCGACCAGCCGAAAACGTGAACTGCCCTTTCGCATCTGTTACGGTCTTCTGCGCGGATTCGCCTTGTTCTCTATACTCCACGCGGGCATTTGGAACCGGTTGCTCGGTCGCCGCCGCCACCACGACGCCGCTCACTTTCCGCCCGACCTGGCCGCTGGACGCGGGACGGGCGATGCCGCTCGACAACCCTGACCGATCCGACGTCGAAGACTACCAACAGGCTGTTGAGGCCGGACGACGACCCGCCGCTGTAACACACCTATCGCGTGTGGGACGCCGGACGCCGGCCAACGCCGGTACGGATCCTCGACCGTGCACGCGTACTCGTCGCGGCGGCCAGATCGCTGCTTGACCTGCACCAACGCGCACGCCTCTAGAGACGGTCGTACGGATGGGGGCTACGCCGTGTCGGGCCTCGTGTCCTGGACCAGCGTGAGTGCTTCCGACGGGGAAATCGCGGCGCGCGGCGCCCGGGATACCGCCGGCCGGAGCGACGGGACGCTGCCGATTGGCGGGACGACGACAGGACGACAATCGTCGATGACGCCGTCCGGCCGGAAGGTGCAATGGAGGGCAGCGCCACCGCCCGGCGGCGGGAAGACCGTCACGCCGTCTGGCGGCAATTCGGTTTCGTTGCTGTGACCGACATTCAGATCCGCGTCGACCGCGGCCGTGAGCCGGGCGCTCACCTCGACGCCCTCGCGAACGACGATGCGGAATCCGGGCAGGCTGAAGGTGACGGTGTAGGCACCCGGTCGCAGGTCGGTCACGGCGTACCGACCCTCTAGGTCGGTCACCGCAAGCCGCGGCTCGGCCGGCAGCGGGCCGGTGGTCTCGATGGTGACCCCTGGCAGGCCGTCTCCGGCAGGATCGACCACTCGGCCGGCGATGGCGCCGTCTTGCGCCATCGCCGGCGTCGGCGCCAGGAAGGCCGCGGCGACCGCAAGCCGGACGGCCGAGGCGAGGCGACCCATCGGAGCCCGATTCGCTCGCTCGTGCACGGATGTTCCTCTCAGCGATCTTACACGTATTCTGCCTGCCGGACGGCCTCGCAGACTGCCGCCGAAGATCGATTTGTACGAAAGAAGGCATTCTCCACGTGTGCCTTGCCAAGAGGGCACCGGCTGCCATGCACCTTCGCAAGCAGTACACGTTTGCCAGCTTCCCGGACGCGATCGCCTACGTCAATCGCCTTGCACCGAAAGCGGAGGCCGCGGATCATCATCCCGACATCCTGTCGGTCTCGAATTCGTCATCAGGCCGCCGCTGGAAGCTGGACCATGCCCCGGCAGTGGGAGATCCAACGCACATGGTTGAATTCGGCACGGGCCGCCGTGCGTTCGCCCGCGAAGCCTAACGGCGTGTAGCCTTCCCACGACGCATGGCTCCGTGCCGCGTTGTAGGAGGCCTGGAAGTCGGCGAGCTTCCGCTCCAGATCACCGGCATTCCAGAACAACACCTGATCCAGGCATTCTCGCCGCATCGTCCCGATCAGCCGTTCCACCAAGGGGTGTGACAGGGGCACATGGGGCACCGTCTTGATTTCGTCGATCTCCAGAAGCCGAAGGTGCGCGGTCCACCGATGCGCCTCGAACAACGGATCATGATCCGTACTGAGATGTCGCGGCGCGCCCCGCCCATGAATGGCGGCGTTGCACATCCGGCAGCGGCTGGGTGCATCGACCGGTCCGCGATGCACACCGAATCCCACGAGGCGCCGCGTGAACTGGTCCATGACCACGCGCACCCAGTAGCTCTGGAGCACGATGGACGCACAGCGCAAGAGGTCCACGCTCCACAGACTGTCTGTCGTGTGTCCGACGAACGACAACCACGAGGGCCCGGTTCCGCCCGGGGCTGGACGAGAGCGTTTCGCCAGCACGCGGTGCACGACGTTCTTGTCGATGTCGACCCCGAACGTCTGCGAGATGATGCGCGCAATCCGCGGGCACCCGAATCGAGGATTGCGCGATTTGAGCTCGACGATGGCGCGGATGAGCGACTCGCTCGGCCCCTTGGGGCCCGGCTTCTTCGGTCGCGCGCTTGAGGAAAACAATCGGCGGTACTTGCCGCGCACCAGCGCCTGATGGAAGGTCAGCAACGTGGACGGGCGCAGTCCGATGGCGACCTTGCGAATCCGTCCCGGACTCAGAAAAAGCGCCCCGAATCCGCATAGGAGCCGATCGCCCACTCTGAGGTTCGGCGCACGCTGGCGCGAACGGCGCAGCACGATCAGCTGCTGCTTGAGCAGGAGATTCTCAGCGATGACGGCTCGCACGCCGCCGGGTCTGCAGAGCTTCGCGGCTGTGACGGCCAGGTGAAGCAGGGGGAGCAGGAGATCCTTCATGCGCGAGACAGCGTAGGTCAGAACTCAGGCGCCACGCAATGGTGTCCCAGGCCTCGATTTAGCGACCGAATTCGGAATTCGAGACCCACAGGCAACCGCCCGTCCCGACACGCGCCGCGGTCGCCGCGCTTACCCCCTACCGATGGGTCGCGCATTGCCGCGGCCGCTATCAGACGCCGATCGCGGCGTGACCGCTGAACACCGGGGACGCTGGCTGGCGTGTCGGACTTGCCCGCGCGCGACGTCCAGCGCGTGGCCGTCATCGCACATCGGACGAGCCGTGCGTCAGCCACATCTCTGACGCACGCCCTCGTGGCAGGCTGGAGGATGAGGGCTGCGGCTGCCGCGAAGAGAGCCTCGAGCGGAAGAGAATATCGAGCAGTCGCTCGGATGCTTACGAATTCGCCAGCCACAGGCCCACAGTGCTCTGCCAAGAGCTTCATGGTCGGCGTAGCAAGACAATCCGATTCGTATTAGTGCCTTTCTGATTGTTCGTAACACCCCAGCAGTTGGCAGTCTTTGTGAACTCCTGCGAATTGATTAACACTAACTCAGGAAGAAGCCCAACGCTGCTTGCTGCCGGTATCACAATCTCTTCCAGGCGGACAGTGCCTCGACGCACCTCTCCGACTTCGAACGCAACATTCCCGCCGGGACGAACGACTCGATACAACTCCGCAAACACTTCGGTCATCACCCGCTTCCACTCCTCGACCCTCTTGGCCATCGTAATCTTCACAGACGAAGGATCGATGCAACAGAACCAGCACCGCAACCAGTTATCGCCAGCGTAATCCACCACATCAAGGAAGGGAGGCGACGTGACAACCAGATCAACAGACGCACTGTCGAGTTGGGCCGTCTCACCGGCAAGACCAGTCAACAGCTGCCGATCACGTTCGACTCCCCTGAGCATGCCGCGAGTGAAATCACTGCAGTCGGCCAGGAGCGATCGAGTCTTGCGCAGGAGTATTGCTCGGACGTCCCGTCTTGGAGGTATTTGTTGGCGTTTGGCATTAATCTTTCGCTGCACGTCAACAGAAACGGCCTGATTCGGTGGAAGTGTATAAACAGAAAAGAACCCCGGAGAATGCCCGGTCAGTCTATTGACGGCGACCATTCGAATCCAGCGATCGATAGCGTCCAGCCGGTTCTCCCGAGCGCGTTCCCTTAGGTATGAACGGAGGACGCAGATTTCCGCAAGCGTGTCTGGATGATAGAAGACAGTTAACTCTTTAGGAAGGTTCACTTCGCCGGAAAGGCGCAGACGTCGCAATCGAAGGGCTACATCTTCCACGAAGGGCGGCTCGAGGCGGGGCTCGACAAGGAGTCCGCTGAGAGGATTTACATCACACCCAGCCGGACGACGTCCGAGGAGGGCCGCTTCCAGCAGCGTCGTGCCACGACCCATGAACGGATCGTACACGCAATCGCCGGGGCGTGTCAGACGTTCAATGAAGAAACGCGGAAGCTGCGGCTTAAAACAAGCTCGGTAGGACACTTCGTGGAGAGAGTGAGCCGCTCGCTGTTTGCTGGTCCAGAACTCGTTGATGAAAGTGGGAACGTTCACCTCTCGTCGGTCGTCAAGGGTTACTTGCGTCGACCTGATGGCGGTCGATTGTTCCTTGTAGACGAACGCTTCCACTTCATTGACAAACGAATCGGTCGTGTTGATGCCAGCGTGCGTCGGCACCGATTGTTCGAAAAGTGGTAGCTGAGGATTCATCTACATCATCCGATTAGAAGAGTGTCAGAGATCCGCCGCGGAGCCTTCGGATCAAGGAACACGAGATCATTCTAAATCACCCTGCTATGGTGCGGATCATGCTCGAGGATCTTGTGATTCACCGATGCTTCCAGGCGCACGTTGACTGTTGTTGTCGGCTCAAGGAAATCCAGTCGGAAGGCTTGAATCGTGGCTGAGGTGTTGCCACGTGTGTAGACGACAGTCAGTAACAAATGATGAATCGGGCTACAGAAATGCGACCGGAGTTTCTCGGAAGAGGAAGTCAACACACGCCTGTTCGAGTCGCCGGGATTCCAGTTGCCTGTCGCTTGGTGCTTCCGCCATCAACTGTTGCTACCCCGCCCTTATCTCGTTCTAACCAAACCGCTTAGACTAGATATTCAGTGCCAGAGAGCTGCCAGCGTCAAAATCGGCTGGAAGTATCTGGATGATTAGGGCTTAAGCTCTCTTCACCAACACTTGATGACGGAAGCACCGTGTAGCTCGTACTCCTCGCGCGCTTCGATCGGCGTCTGATATCCGAGCTTCTCGAGGCGCCAGCTCTGATTGTACCGCTCGACGAACTCGGCGACGGCGGCGCGCACGTCGTCGAGGTTCTGAAAGACCCGGCCGTAGATTGCTTGCTCCTTGAGCGTGCGATTCCACCGTTCCACGACGCCATTCGTTTCCGGTTCCTCGAGGAAGCCGAAGCTGGGACGGATGCCCCAGTATCGGATCTGCCGGAGGAAGTGGTCCGAGAGGTGCTGACTGCCGTGGTCCATCCGCAGCGCCAGCCCGCGGGCGACGTCGGCGTCCACCGTGCCGTAGATCCGGCGGAGGCCTTGCGCGATGGGCTCGAGCGCTGCGAAGCGGCTGCCGACCTTGCACACGTGCCACCCCACGCATTCCGCGTTCCAGTGGTCGACCGCCGCGAAGGTCCAGACCCAGCCGTCGTCCACGGTGAAGACCCGCACGCCGTCGGTCCCCCACATGACCTGGGGCGCCAAGGTGATGATGGTCCCGTCGTGGAGCTTCGGATCGCCCTGGCGGCCACGGTGCGGCGACAGCAGCCCCTGCGTTCGCATCACGCGCAGCACCTGCGTCTGGGCGACGCGGATCCCATCCAAGAGCCGCAGCCGCGCGTGGACCTTGCGGTGGCCCTCGCCCTGGAAGGGGGACCGGGCCAGATCCGCGCGAATCGCCGCGAGCAACTGCTCATCCGAGAGCAGGGGCTTGGGACCGCGTCGCGCGGGGACGTCGCCCTGCCGCCGGCGCTCCGCCTGAGCGCGCCGCGCGTAGAGCGCCGAGCGCGAGCGCTCCCACGCCCGACACACCCGCTGGAGGCCATACCGCCGCCCGGTGGTCGCGGAGGTCGTCGCGCTCATCGCCGCGACCTCCGCATCGGCAAAGGGCGGCGGCGCTCCGCGGCCCGAGCCCGCTCCCGCAGCAGCTCGTTCTCCATCGACAGCTCCCCAATGTGCCGCTTGGCCGCGTCCAGTGCCGCGCCGGCCGGCTCACCGGCCGGATCCTTCAGCCCGAGCTCGAGACCGGCCAGAGCCCGCTCCTTCCACTCCTCCAGGCGATAGATCTCGACCCCGACCTCACGCGACACGGCGTCGAGCGACTCGCCGCGCAGCAGTCGCAGCACGACGTCCCGCTTGCGGCTCGCGCTCCACCGCTGCCCCGGCCCCAAGACCCCCGCCCCAGCCACCGCGGCGTCGGCACGGACTCCGGTCGTGCCGATCCTTCTGCTTGCATCACTTGCCTCGACCGAACCATTTCCCCCACTCCCTTGGCCATTGGATTCTCCCTTAATCCGTGTCCAAGAAAACCGGCGGCGCTTTACACCGATGTTGCGGCTAACTTTCTCGACAAGGTTGGCTGTAAACCCACCACTGATCAGGTTCTCCAAACTAATGAGATTGTCAAAATCTTCTGCTTGCGCCAAGCTGCTCGCCGGTTCAGCTGACCTTCTAAAGCCCTCTCCGGGCCGTGTGAACGGGCCGGAAGGGAACCTTTCGGCGCCGCCGTGTCGCCAAGGGCATCTACCGGGACGGCTCCGGCCTCGGGGTGGGTCGCCCTTCACCGGACGGGTTTCGCACCCGTTGGACGGCGAACAAAGTTTCATGACGTCACCGCATCGTCACTCCCCTTTGACCAACCTTGCCTGGTCGCACCATGCACCAACGCCCCGCCCCGTCGCCGCGTGTGCCGCGATCGCGGGCCGCTTCGTACCTGTCGCCCGTGCGCCCTTACGCGGTGCCGCGTCGTACGAGGCGGAGGGGTGATGCGGTGCGCGGGGCGGCGGGTCCGGCCGTGTGGGGCCGCTGGCGGGCTGGTACCGCCTGCGCCTGTTGCGCGAGATACTCGACGAGTTGGTCCCCGGCGTCGAGCAGTTCCTGCTCGTCAATAATGTTGTAGCGGTCGAAGATGGCGCGGCTCTTGTGCCCGGTCAGGAGCATGGCGACGCGCTCGGGGACGTTCGCGCGGATCAGGTTGCGCGCGGCAGTGCGGCGACAATCGTGGAGGAAGCGGGTCGGCACCCCGGCCGACTAACAGGCGGTGCGCCACGCCGTGCGCCAGCGGCGAATGGGAATGCCGTCGCGGTGGAAGACCAGCGGGCTGCCGGGGTCGCGGCGTGCCCGCCGTCGCGCCAGGGCCTCGGCGATGGGGGGCGAGATGGGGAGGATGCGTCCCACCAACGTCTTTATCCAAAGCGCTCGGTCGAGAGACCGTTGAGCGAGCGGCGAACGATGATTCAGTCCGACCAGCCGTTACCAGTCACCCGACGCTGCGAGCTGCTTAAGGTGGCCCGCTCTACGGCGTACTGCCGCCCCGGTCCGGTGTCGCACGAAGACTTGGTCCTGATGCGTCTGATCGACGAGATCCACCTCGAGCTTCCGTTCTACGGCAGCCGCCGGATCCGAGATGAGCTGGAGACTCGGGGGCATCCGGTCAATCGCAAGCGCGTCCAGCGTCTGATGCGCCACATGGGTGTGGCGGCGCTGTACCCGAAACGTCGCACCAGCGCGCCGGGTCGCGGCCATAAAGTCTACCCCTACCTGCTCACGGGCGTCTCGGTCGAACGGGCGAACCAGGTCTGGGCGACGGACATCTGTTATCTGCCCATGGCCAAGGGGTTCATGTACCTGGTCGCGGTGATGGACTGGTTGTCTCGCCGGGTGCTCTCCTGGCGGGTATCGAACACCCTGGACCGCGAGTTCTGCGTCGAGGCGCTCGAGGAGGCGCTGGCTCGCTACGGGGCGCCGGAGATCTTCAACACCGACCAAGGCGCACAGTTCACCTCCGAGGCGTTCACCGACGTACTCAAGGCGCACGGGGTGGCGATCAGCATGGACAGCAAGGGGCGGTGGATCGACAATGTCTTCATTGAGCGACTGTGGCGAAGCGTGAAATATGAGGACATCTACCTGAGAGCGTACGAGACGCCGGCAGCGCTTCGGGCCGGGCTTACCCGGTACTTCGACTTCTACAACACCCGGCGCCGGCATACGGCACTGGACCGACGCACCCCGGATGCGGTGTACTTCGAGCAGGTCGCGGTGAACACGGCGGCCTGAAACCCGGTGGAGATTTCACTTAGGACACTGTCCACGATCCGGGGTCCACTTCTGTTGTCTGAAACAGCCAGCTGTGGGATCGGCGCGTTCGAGTGAAGCCAATCGAAGGCGACCCTGAGGGAAAGTGACACCGGCGTCCCCGCAAGGGTCAGTGCTTCGGGATTGAACGACACGGCCCACAATCCACCTTCACGCACAAAGAGCAAATGACCCGAGCTGACATATCGCGGGTAGTTCGCGTTCTCGATGAGGGTCATCTGCTCCATGCTGTCGAGCTTGAGCACCTTCGCAGTCGTGCTTTCGCCCCGCTGAACGTAGAACAACACGGCTTCTGAGCCTGGCAGCAACATTGGTGAAGCGTGGACCTCACCTTCCGGGGACGTGAGCGTGCGGACCGAACCACCATCCGCCGCGATGACGTCAATTCCTGAGTTGTAGCCGGCAAAGACGATGTTGCCGTCATCGCCCCAACTGGCGAAGGACCACGGCGCTCCATAATCTCCCTCCCGAAGAGTCTGCGGTCTGCTTCCTGCCGAGATCGCTACTGTCTTCAGTGCCAAGCCCATGGTAAAGCCGGGATTTCCATTTTGCCTGCCCCGGATGGTACCTTTATACACCCGAGAGTCGCCGATCCCACGAAACTTTCTTCGTCGCACAATCGTCCAGCTCCGGAGGCCGTCACCTCAGCCCCCGCTGACGTGCAACCGACTGGAGCCCCCTACTTTCAGGGCATTCCTCAGACACCGCTCCACACTTGTGGCCTTTCTTCGCCAGGCGGGCTTCGTAGCACTCGCCGCGCGTCAGCCTCCCGGCACTGGCAGCGCCCAGATCCTCCGTAGCATGTCGCCGAACAGCCGCCGCGTCAGATGCCCTTCTGCCAACAGGAGCCAGTAGTACCGCGCATGCTTCACTAGCCGGCCCCCGGTTTTCACCAGTCGCTGCTGCAGACTCGTGAGCGACCAGCGCTTGATCCGCGGCGGCAGGACCAGTCTGCGCCACAAGTTGCCCAGGTTGTAGGCCAGGACGCTCAGGTGCAGGCGCACTTCGTTCGCCCGGAACCGATGGCACGACAGCCGCGTCCAGTGCGTTGCCTGCTTGCCTTCCTTGATCCATGGCTCCGCCGTGCCGCGCTTGTTGTAGAACCGGACGACCGAGCGACTCGGGAGGGTCATGTTGGTCACGATGAAGCCGACGCGAGGGAACAGCTCACCCCGGTGGTGCTCCACCTTGGCGACCACCCGTCTGGGCGTAGTCCAGCGCTTCGCCTGATAGCGGAAACTCTTGTAGCGCACCAAGGGCTTGCGGCTCGGCCGTCCGGGCGGACGAAAGAGGATGTTTTCGATTTCCAGCTCCAAGCTCTTGTTCGCCGGCATGCGGATGGCATAGTCCACGTCGCGTCTCTCGAGCGTCTCGTCGATCTCCGGCTTGGCGAACGCCGCGTCCGCGCGGAACGCCACGCGCGTGCCCTCCGCCTGCGGCCGGTCAACCTCCGGCACGAGCAGGTCGTCCCAGCCGTCGGCGCTCTGCACGTTGCCGGGCCGCAGCGTGGCGGCGACGCAGTCGCCGTGCTCACTGAACAGAAACAGCGGGTGGTAGCAGACGGACTCAAAGTGCCCGTTATACGCACTCCCTTCCTGCGCCCCATGCACCGGGCTCTCGCTCGAATCCATGTCGAGCACGATCCGGTCGGCGCGCGTCGGTCTCTCGGCCTGTGCGAGCACCTCCCGGTTCACGGCCATCAGCCCAATGAGATTCTCCTCCTGGGTCAGCAGGTCGGTCTCGAACCAATGCAGGGTCGATGTCAGCGCCGCACCCCGGTCCCAGAGCTTTGGCGACCCGATGAGACGGAATGTCGGGTCCGTCGACACGCGCACTGCGTCGCTGAGGTCTTCGTAGCCCGCGAGCCGGCTGTAGACCGATTGCCGCAGGAGATCCGCCAGACTGAACTGGGTGTTCAACCCCTGTCGGGAATCGCTCAGGTGCTCGGAGATGAGTGTCTCCAGCCCCAGGCGTTCATCCAACTCGCGCACTAGAATGAGGCCGGCGTCGGAGGTGACGCGCGATCCCTGAAACGCGACTTTCAAGAAGCCGTTGAACGCGAACTGAAATGGCTTGTGTTGTAATTCACCCACCGGGTGTCACCCTCCGTCGTGAGGTTCCTTACGTCGGAGCCCCAGAAATCAAGGCGCGGCGACTGGTCCTGGCGGTACGGTACCACAGCGAAATCGGAAATCCGGGTAAAGAAACCAACCGAGCCGCCATCGGGGGAGAAGAAAGGGTTCCTCGCTCCCTCGGTTCCCGGAACGACTCGAACCTCCGAGTCGTCCAGCGACCGGAGATGGAGTCGCTCATCTTCGCCACCAACGAAGACCACAACAGAGCCATCGGGGGAAATTGCGACCATGGTGTTCGGGTACTTGTGGAAGACATCAACGTTGTTCGCTTCTAGCGGCAGGGGAATAGAGAGACGAGACACCGGAGCTTCAGACGTGACCGAACGTGACTGGCCCAGGAAACCCACTCCGAGCGCGAACCCGAGAGTGATCCCCAGAACGGCAGCCGCCGACCGCCCCGTCCAATCTCTCCTCGGCGCAATCAAAGGCGCGGCTTGACGTCCGTCTACTGGCGAGTCAATGAGCTCACCAAGCTCGACCCGCGCTTCTCCGATGTCACGGAGTCTCATCCCAACTTTCCGGTCAAGACACCGAGTGAGCAACCGCTGAAGAGATACGGGGGTGTTTCGCGGAAGCTTCTGCCAATCGGGATCTCGGTCAAGCACCCTCGCCAACACGTGCGACACCGTCTCACCCTTAAACACGCGATCACCTGCAAGCATCTCGAAGAGCACAACACCGAAAGACCAGATGTCACTCCGCTTGTCTACGGGCTTCCCTGAGGCTTGTTCAGGCGACATATACGCGGCGGTCCCCATGATCACGCCCATCTGCGTGGCGGCTGCAGTGAGTGTCGGCGACTGAGATGGATCGAGTGCCTTCGCCAAGCCGAAGTCTAGCACCTTCACGGTGCCGTCAACGCGGACCTTGATGTTGGCTGGCTTTAGATCACGGTGAATGACTCCGGCTTCATGTGCGGCTTCCAAGGCCTCCGCGATCTGTTTGGCGATGGGTAACGCCTCGTCAACCGGAATCGGCCCTTGCTTGATTCGATCAGCCAGCGTCGGGCCATCGACGAGTTCCAGTACCAACGCTCGGGTGTCGTCGGACTCTTCCAGCCCGTAGATGGCCGCAATGCCAGGGTGGTTCAAGCTGGCGAGAACCTGAGCTTCTCGCTGGAACCGCGCAAGGTGATCCGGATCAGCGGCAAACGCCTCGGGCAGGATCTTCAGCGCGACCTGCCGGTTCAGCTTGGTGTCGGTGGCCTGGTAGACCTGCCCCATCCCGCCCTCGCCGATGAGGGAGGTGACGTCGTAGTGCCCGAGACGGGAACCGACTTCAAGAACCATAGGCTGAGATTGGGCCAATACTAGCCACCCAACTCATGCTGGTCTAGCCACTGCACGAAATAGCCCCGACTAGGCGTACGTACGCCCGCTGCGAGACTTCATCCGAGGCGTTGGTGGTCAGGATCGGCTGGGCCGGTTAGAGAGCGTGACCAGCCGTTCGTACGCTTCCGCTAGTGCAACGTGTTGCACTCGGGCAAACATGAAGCCGATCCGAATCCGGGAACCGACACTCAACGAGCGGTGCCCACCTAGCAGCCAGACGAAGCACGAGAAGCAGACCGCGTCCTTTGTCACCACTTCTGAGCGCGAGTAACATGCTGTAGGACGACGCTGGGGAGGACTGGACTTGAGGATTGATCGCAGGCACACGTGTGTCCGACGACCAACGCGAGCGTGGGCGGCGGCTGTCCTTGTCCTCCTTCTGGGCGCCCTGGGCTGCGCCGCGCCGCGGCCCCAGGTCCGCGAGGGCGGGCCGCGACTCGTGCTCCTCATCGTGGTCGATCAGTTTCGCTTCGACTACCTCGAGCGTTTCACCGACCACTACACCAGTGGATTGCGGTGGCTGCAGGAGAACGGTGTTGTCTTTTCCAACGCCCGCTACGACCACGCCGCCACCGCCACGGCGCCGGGACACTCCGCGATCTCCAGCGGGCTACATCCGACTCACTCCGGGATCATCGCTAACAGCTGGTACAGCCGCGAGCGCGGGCGTCAGGTGTACAGCTTTGAGGATCCCCAACACGGGCGATCGCCCATCAACCTCCTCGGTACGACGCTCGCCGACTGGATTAAGGAGCTCGACCAGGCGTCGCGAGCCTACGGGCTGAGCCACAAGGACCGCTCGGCGATCCCGCTCGGCGGGCACGGCGCCGAAGCGGCCTTCTGGTACGAGACCGGCACCGGCGACTGGGTGAGCAGCTCCTACTACCCGAACGAGAAACCCGAGTGGATGCAGGAGTTTCGCGAGCTCGGCCTGGCGGAGGCGGAATTCGGATCATCGTGGGAGCCGCTGGCAATCGCCGACAGTGACCTGGAAAGCCTCGGTGTCACCGACATCGACGAGGGGCGCTTTCCGCGGCGCCTACCCTACTCGTTCGGCGGCGCCTCGCTGGTCCCCGACGCCTCCTTCTTCAGCTCGTTTCGTGCCTCGCCCGCGGCCGATGCCTACCTGCTCGAGTTCGCCCAGACACTGATCAGCGAAGAGCGCCTCGGGCAGGGAGAGCGCCTAGACTTTCTCGGACTCGGATTGTCCGTACTCGACTCCGTCGGGCACCGCTTCGGGCCGCAGAGTCGGGAGGTTGCCGACACACTCCTGCGCCTCGATCGCTCGCTGGGGGACTTCTTCACGTTTGTTGATCGCACGATCGGGCTCGAGCGAGTGGTGATCGGATTCAGTTCTGATCACGGCGTCATGCCCTTACCCGAGCGTGGCGAGGTACAGGGCCGACAGGGGCACCGGCTGGGTCGCAAACACCACCTGTGTATCCAGCGGGCGGGCCTGGCGGTCGAGCGCGAACTGGCACTCGAAAACTGGGTTCTCGACGGCTTATACCTTGATCGGGCGGCGATCGCGGCCGCCGGGGTCAGCTACGACGCGGTGGAGACATCGCTAGCGCAAGAACTGGAGCGGTGCGACGGGGTCGCCCGGGCTTGGACCCGCGGCGAGTTGCTGGCGGTGCCCCTCGACGACCCCGAGCGGATCCGCCGTCTCTATCGCCACGGCTTTCACCCCGAGCGCAGTGCAGACGTGAGGCTCCAGCTCGTCGAGGGCACGATCGGCGGTGCGCTACGGGCAACCCACGGCTCTCCCTACGACTACGATACGCACGTGCCGCTCATCGTCCTCGCGCCAAGTCTACAACCGGCCCTCGTCGAGGCCGCTGTCAGACCGGTGGACCTGGCGCCCACACTTGCGGCCCTCGTAGGGATTCCCACACCAGACAACCTGGACGGTCGAGATCTCGGGCCGACGCTGCCCTTCCTCGCCGATCGCAGTGCCACAAGCGCCTATCTACCTGCTGCGAATCCAGAGACTCGAGAGTGACGCCAAACAACGGGCGGTCTTTCCCGGGACCAGTAACGCGGCCTAGACGAAGGCTTCCGTTCGCTGTCTGGGCGGGTCCAGACACACCAAAGGCGACCCCGAGAGGTCGCCCGTGGAACACCCACGCCCTGCCATTCGTTTCCGTGTTGGCCGACTACTGCACCCGCGTCAAGAGCTCACTCCGAAGATTCCCGGTGGTTCGATTGTTGACGCGAACCGTGGTCAGCGTGAGTGTGTCACCGTCCAGCGTGAACGAATACTCAAGAACCGAATCTGAGCGCATCAGGACGGGATTCCTGGAAACTGTGGGGCGCATGGTCAGCGTGCTTCCAGCGACTTCAAAGGTCCCCGCGATCGCTTGCAGCGGACCCCAGACGGCACGCAGCTGGTCGGCGGTGGCTGTGGCCGCTCCACCTTGAGTAAACCCGGGGCGGTCCGAATTCCTCAAAACGATGCTCGAAAAGTACTGTCCGCTAAAGAATACGAAGCCGGTCGGGTTGTTGATCGGGTTGTTGGTGGGCGGGGTTGGATAACTGACTTCCTTCACGGCCCAAACGCCTTCCAGCACCGAACCTCGGGATTGGGCCGCAACCCACGCGGATGCACTCGCCAGGACCACCAAACCAGCGAGTGCGCCGATTACCCGCAGTGTCATCTGAAACCCCCTGTGAGTAAAAGTTCGCCGATGAGGGCGGTGACGTCGTAGTGGCCGAGTCGGGAACCGACTTCGAGAGCCATCGCTAGATCGGCCCATACTAGCCACCCAGCCCAGGCTGGTCTACCCGCCGCACGAAATAGCGCCGTCTAGGCGTACGTACGCCTGCTAGGAGGCTTCAGCAGCGTCGCCGGTGATCAGGATCGTTGAGGCCAGTTAGAGGGCGAGAGAATGCGTACGAACGCTTTGGGCTGTTCGGGTTGCGGTCAGATATGAAGCGGGCTTCAACTGTTGGCGGGCAGCGCCACGCGCGTGAGCGTGGGGCGAGATCCGGTACGTGCGCGTGTACACGACCCCGAACGTGTGTTTGACAATCGTCTTCCATATCACTCGGTGGGAACTCGCGCCTTCAACTCCTCTACCCAGTGCGTGCCGCAATTCAGTGTGGACGGACTGGGTACGCACAGGCATTTCCTGGGGCTTCAGCTCGCCAACGGGGGAACCGTTGAGGAACCGGTGGGCGACGACGTTCCACGAGAAGCGGCAAAAGAGATCTCCCGACGTTTGGCGATGCCACGGTAGACTGAGCATCAACGGGCCGCCCGAGGCCACGCGCAGGAGGTCTGGGATGAACATTCGAGCGTTCACGTGGAGTGCGACGGTGATGGCTGTCACCGCTGTCGGCGCCGGCGGTGTCGTGCCAGCCGCTGCGCAGTCCGCTGCACCGCGGACCGCGTGGGGCAAACCGGATCTCCAGGGGATCTGGGACTTTCGAACGATCACGCCGCTGCAGCGTCCGGAGGATCTGGCGGATCGGAAGTTCCTGACCGAGGACGAGGCGGCGACCCGAGAACAGGAAGTCGTTAACCGCAACCAGAGGTTGCTCGACGCGCCACCCAGACGGACGGTGCGCGGTCAAGATGTGGGCGGGTACAACAACTTCTGGATGGATCGCGGCACGACGGTGGTCACCACCAGGCGCACGTCGCTGATTATTGATCCGCCGAACGGGCGTCTTCCGCCGATGACGGACGCCGGGCGCGGGCGGGCTGGAGACGGCCGTGGGTCATTCGCCTCGAAGCTTCCCGAGTCATACCTTGATCTCAATACCGCCGACCGTTGCATCCTGGGGTTCAATGCCGGTCCTCCCATCACCCCGGCCAGCTACAACCAGAACATGCAGCTCTTTCAGACGTCCGGCTACGTGGTGATCCTGAACGAGATGGTCCACAATGCCCGGAGCATTCCGCTGGACGGACGTCCCCGGCTGGACGACGGCATTCCGCAATGGTCCGGCGATTCCCGTGGCCATTGGGAAGGCGACACGCTGGTCATCGAGACGACGACGTTCAACGACCAGCGACAGTGGCGGGGTCAGCCGAGCCTTGGCCTCGGCACGGCGACCAGCCAGAACATGAAGGTGGTGGAGCGCCTCACCCGCGTCGATGCAGACACGCTGGAGTACCGATTCACGGTGATTGATCCGGAGACCTGGACCAGCTCGTGGACCGCGTCCGTGCCGATGCGACGGACCGACCAGCTGATGTACGAGTTTGCCTGCCATGAAGGGAACTACGGTCTCACCAACATGCTCGCCGGAGCACGTGCCGAAGAAGCTGGGTCGCAAGCCGTGACCCAGTGATCGAGGTAAGTTGAGAGGCAGACGAACGACCGTGCGACTTGTCCTTGCGGCACTGGCCGTGCTCGCGGCACTCGGCCCTGACCTCAGCGAGAGCCAAACCGTCGAGTGGCCGAGCTACGCACACGATGTGGCCGGCACGAAGTACTCACCGCTCGACCAGATCGATGCGTCCAATTTCAGCACCCTCGAGATCGTGTGGCAGCAGCCGGTGATTCCCGATGCCATCCGCACGCCGGACACGTCACGCGGCCCCAACAACTCCCAGAACACGCCGTTGATGGCGGGCGGACTGCTCTACGTGAGCACCGGTCTCGGTACCGTGGCGGCCCTCGATCCGACCACAGGAGCGCTCGTCTGGCACGACGACGAACCGGTCTTCCGTGACGAGGCGGACGGTCTCGAATTCAGGACCGCCCTCGCCACCGAGCCCTTCCAGATCACGCGCGCACCGCGGGGTGTGGCGTACTGGACCGACGGTACCGACGCGCGAGTCCTCGCCACGCGGGGACCGAAGCTGATCGCACTCAATGCCAGGACCGGGGCCCGATACCGTGACTTCGGAAACGACGGTGAAGTCGACCTGCGGAAGGGACTCGTGCGGGACTTCCCGGGCTACACGTCGAACGGCGCGCCGCTCGTTGTCAACGATGTGGTCATCGTCGGTTCGATGGTGCCGGACATTCTTACGAACCGCATGCCGGCCATGAAGGAATCACCCCGGGGCGACGTGCGCGCTTTTGACGTGCGGACCGGCGATCAGGTGTGGACCTTCCACACCGTGCCGCTGGAGGGGCAGTTTGGCACTGAGACGTGGGGCATTGATCCGGACAGCGATCAGCCGTCATGGGTGTACACGGGCAACACGAACCTCTGGGCCCATCCGACCGCCGACCCCGAGCTCGGCTACGTCTACCTGCCGTTGTCCACGCCAGGTTCCGACTACTACGGCGGGCACCGGCCGGGCGACAACCTCTTTGGTGAGAGTCTGGTGTGCGTCGATGCCGAGACCGGCGAGCGCATCTGGCACTTCCAGGCGGTTCGTCACGGGTTGTGGGACTACGATTTTCCGGCGGCGGCGAATCTGGTCGATATCGTCGTCGACGGGCGGGAGATCAAGGCGGTCGCCGTCGTCAGCAAACAGGCCTTCACCTATGTCTTCGACCGGGTGACGGGCGAGCCAGTGTGGCCGATCGTGGAACTACCGGTACCCGTCTCGAACGTTCCAGGAGAGCAAACGGCTCGTACCCAGCCGTTTCCGACGAAGCCGCCACCGTTCGACGTGCAAGGCGTCACCGTCGACGACCTGATCGACTTCACACCCGAGCTGCGGACGGAGGCGCTCCAGATCCTCAATCGGTACGAGTGGGGGCCGCTTTTCACGCCGCCGACCCTGATCGACCCCGCACCTGGGGGCAAGAAGGGCACCGTCCTCTTCCCCGGTGCCGGCGGTGCCGCCAGCTGGCAGGGCGCCGGGGTCGACCCCGAAACGGGGATTCTGTATGTCACGTCGGCTCACCTGCCGCAAGTCATCGGGCTGACGCCGTCGTACCATCCGCGATCGGATGTCCGCTACGTGCGGGAACGTTCGGACCACATCCAGGGACCCCAAGGATTACCACTCTTCAAGCCACCTTACGGACGCCTCACTGCGATCGATCTGAACGAAGGCGAGATCCTGTGGCAAGTACCGAACGGTGAAGGACCGCGCGACCACCCGGCCATCAAGCATCTCGACCTTCCGTGGCTCGGACAGCCGGGCCGCGCATCGGTCCTGGTGACGCCGTCGCTGCTCATTGCCGGTGAAGGCACGAACCTCGGGATTGTCAGATCGACCCGGTTCTGGGGTGAGCCCGGCGGCAAGGTGATCCGCGCATACGACAAGCTCACTGGTGACATCGTCGGCGAGATCGATCTTCCAGGTGGAACGAGCAGCGCCCCGATGACCTACATGGTGAATGGCCGCCAACACATCGTCGTGGCCGTCGGGTGGAGCGACATGCCGGCCGAGTGGGTCGCGCTAGCGCTGCCCGAATAGCCGCAGGCGACATCCCGCCTTCGCCGATGAGGGCGGTCACGTCGTAATGGCCGAGCCGGTCACCGACGGTCAGGGCCATGAGCTACTCTGCGCGAGACGGCAGCGCAAACACATACATCGCGTTAGAGCGGTTACCCCCAACCGGCACTGCCAGATACTGTCGACCGTCGACGGCATACGTGATTGGGAAACCCTGGACGGAGGCAGGGAAGCGCGTCTGGAACAAGACGTCCCCCGTCGCGACGTCATGGATGTACAGATTGCGGTCGGAATCTGCGCTGACGACCAAGCCTCCCCCCGTCGTTAACGCCGCCGCATTCGGTCGCGTCCGCATCGAGTAGCGCCAGAGGAGCTCCCCACTCGTGATGTCCATGGCGATCAGCTGGCCGGGGTAATCGGCACTGGCGGGGTGCACGGTGCTCCCCCGCTGGAGCCACCCCAGATCCGCATAGTAGTCGTTGCCGGGTGTCCTCTCTAGCTCGGTAAACATCCCAGTCACGCAAGTGGGATGGATCGGAATATAGAGCGCCTGCGTCTCGGGATGGTAGGCCGTCGCGCGCCAGTTCCTGATGCCCAAGAAATCAGGGCAGAACTCTGTCTCGACGCCGGCTTGAGGAATCATCCCCGGCCGGTAGGTCACCTCGCCCGTCCCCGGGTCCACGTCCACGACATTCTGATACCCGAGGTCATGGGCCGCCACGAACTGGCCGGTTGTGCGGTCGATCTCCCACAGAATGCCCAGTTTGCCCATCTTGAACAGCGAGCGCCGCCCATCATGGTCAATAAGCACACTCTCGAAGACGTCATCGAGGTCGTGCGTTTCGCCCGGCGTAAACTGGTAGTACCACTCAAGCTGGCCGCTTTCGGGATCGAGTGCCAGCACGCTGTTGGTGTACAGCGCGTCGCCGTCGGTGCCCCGCGACACACGCGCCCACGGCTTGGCCTGCGACGTCGACCAGTACGTCAAGTTGGTCTCCGGGTCGTAGCTGCCGGGAATCCACGAGTCGCCGCCGGCACGAAACGTCAAGGGCAGATCGCCCCAGGTATCGCCACCCGGCTCCCCCGGACGCGCGATGGTCGACGTGCGCCACAGCTCCTCTCCGGTCTCGGCGTCATGCGCGGAGATGAAACAGACGTCGTTTTTGTAGTTCTGGCACCCGGTCATGCCGGCCACAATGTTCCCCTGAACCACGATCGGACCGCTCGTATACCGGTAGCCGAGCGCGTAGTCGGCGACGGTGTGATCCCACGACACCTCGCCTGTCCGCGCGTCGAGTGCCACGATGTGGGCGTCCCAGGTATTGACGTAAACCTTGTCGCCGTAGATCGCAATCGAGCGCATCCGCATGCCTAACCCGACCGCATCGAGCTCGTCCGTTGATGCCTCGAACTGCCTCTGGTATTCCCAGAGACGATCCCCGGTCGCCGCGTTCACCGCGTGCACCACGTTTCGGGGATTCGGGATGTACATCACGCCGTCGTAGACCAGCGGCGTGGGCTGACTGAGGCCCTGGCCTAGCTGCCATGACCAGACGAGTTGCAGTTGGTGGACATTCTCCGTGTTGATCTCGTCCAGTGGGCTGTACCCCCAACTGTCGAGCGTCCGCCGCCAGTTCAGCCAGTCGGCTGGATCGGGATCTTGCAGCATGGCATCGGTGACCGGGACAAACTCGGCAGAGGACTGGGCACGCACGGTGAAGGACCCCAGCATGAGCGGCACGACTGCGATTGCGAGTACCAGAAGCCATCCGTTCATGGATTCCCGACGGACCTGCCGGTTCAGCTTCGAGTCAGTGGCCTGATAGACCTGGCCCATGCCGCCTTCGCCGATGAGGGCGGTCACGTCGTAGTGTCCGAGTCGGGAGCCGACGTCTAAAGCCATGAGCTGCGGACGGATCCGGCCAATAGTAGCCAGCCGGACCAGCCTGGTCTACTCGCTTGGCAGAATGGCTGCCAATAGGCGCACGTGCGCATTCTGCGGGCCTTCAGTCGTGCCGCAGGCGCGAGGATCGCCTGGGCTGGTTAGAGGGCGGGAGAATGCGTACGTACGCTTCTAGCTGTACAGCGTGTTGCACTCGGATATGAAGCGGGCTTCAACTATTGGCCGGGTGCGCGCTACTCGGTGGGCACCCGCGCTTTTAGCTCCTCGACCCAGTTTCGTACGATGTTGATCTGGCGAACGTCTTCGGGCGCTTCTTCCTTGATCATCAGGAATCGTCCGTTCGGAGCTACGTCCCAGTTGATGTTTCCACTCGAGTAGTAGATATCCTCGAAGAGCACCTCTGAGATCCCGGCAGCGAATGCTGGCTCGCTTGTTACCGGGACGACCATCACTGAGGTAGGTGGGGAGGTGCGGTAATACAGCTCGCGTCCATCTGGCGACCATCGAGCATCGTCGCCGCCACCGTCCGAGATCTGCACACGGTCTTTCTCAACGTCGGGGAACGGTCGGGCGTAGATTTCTGATCGCCCCGATTCACGAGAGCCGTAGGCCATCCAACGACCGTTGGGCGATATCGTCGCGTCCCACTCAGCGTACTCCTCGGCCAGCAGCGGGTTCCACGAGCGGTCGCTATCCATGGCTATGAACCCAACGTCTGCATTCGACGTGGCGACCAGGCGCGTTTCGTCGCTTGACCAGGAGGTCGGATAGAAGTCGCGACCAGGCATGTTCAGAATCTGCTCGACTTGCCCGGTTCCTGATGCCGCCATCGAGAACAACGCCAACGGTCCTTCACGAGTAGATGAAAAGATGATTGACCTTGCCCCCTGAAACTGAACCAGCCCGAGCGTTAGAATTCGGGCGCAGCAAGCAGGAGGCAGGATGCCCAGGAAGCGGTATACCACGGAACAGATCATCACGAAGCTTCGGCACGCGGAAGTGGAGCTCGGCCGAGGCCTGCGGACGCCGCAGGTCTGTAAGACGCTCGGGATCAGCGAGCAGACGTACTATCGGTGGCGGAAGGAATACGGCGGCTTGCGTCTCGACCAGGCCAAGCGGCTGAAGGCCCTCGAGCGAGAGAACACCCAACTGAAGAAGCTGGTGGCAGACCAGGCGCTCGACAACGCGATTCTCAAAGAGGTGACCTCGGGAAACTTCTGAGCCCGCCCCGACGCCGGCAGACGGTGGCGCACATCCGCCGCCAGTTGCGCGTGTCGGAGAGGCGGGCGTGTCGCGTGATCGGCCACGCGCGGTCGACCCATCGGTATCAAGTCGTGGTGCCGGCGGACGAGCCGCGCCTGGTGGATCGGATGATCGCGTTGGCGACGAAGTATGGGCGCTATGGCTATCGGCGCATCACCGGGCTCTTGCGCGGGGAAGGTTGGACGGTGAATCACAAACGAATCGAGCGACTCTGGCGGCGTGAAGGGCTCAAAGTGCCGCAGAAACAGCCGAAACGGGGCCGGCTGTGGCTGGCGGATGGCTCGTGCATTCGCCGACGCCCCGCGTATCGGCACCACGTCTGGGCGTATGACTTCGTGGCGGATCGCACGCAGGACGGCCGGCCGCTGAAGCTCCTCACCATCGTCGAGGAGTATTCGCGGGAGTGCCTGGCGATCATGGTCGCCCGGGGGTTGCGATCGATCGATGTGTTGGAGACGTTGGCGGAGTTGTTCGTGACGCATGGCGTCCCGGCCCACATCCGCTCCGACAATGGCCCGGAGTTCACGGCGGAGCTCATCCGGCGCTGGCTCGGCGTCGTCAACATCTCCGGCTCCCCGCCCACGGCCGCCACTCGCCACAACCCAGTGTCGAGAGAACTTGTCGCGAAGACAATCGTGCCATCTGCTCCCCAGCTCGCACCACGCAGTTGCCCGGGCAACGAGCAGATGGTAGACCTGGGGCCGCCTCGAACGGACACCCTGTGCAGCACAGGTCCCCCGCTCAGGTCGTAGAACCCGACCGACTCGCCGTCCGGCGAGAAGAACGGGCTGAGCAGCCGCCCGTCGGCCAGGAGGATCTCCGACGTCAGCGCGGCCAAGGGGCGCACGTGGAGCTGTTCGGCCCCGGTGGGTGTGCCCCCGGTCAGGTAGGCAATCTGCTCGCCGTTGGGTGAGATCGCAATGTCCGGAGATACTGCGGCGATGGTCAACGGGAGTGCCTCGTCATGTGCCACCGAAAAGCGGACTACCCGTGGCGATTCCGGCTGCATGGCGTTCCACACGGCAAGGCCGGTGATGACGACCAGAGCTAATGCAACGACTGTCGCTGGAATCGGTCGCTGCCAGACTCTGAGCGGAGGAATTGTCGGGGGCTCGGTTGGGGAGCTGATGACCGTCTCGAACGCGCCCTCCATCGCCAGCCGCACGTCCTGCATATCGCCAACACGTTGCTTCGGATCTTTCTCCAAGCAGCGCCGGAGAAACACCGAGAGGGACGGTGACACGGCCGACGGAAGGCGAGTCCAATCTGGCTCTCGCTGAAGCACGCTCGACAGCGTCATCGACACGTCTTCACCCTCGAACACCCTCCGTCCTGTAAGCATTTCCAGGAAGACAACCCCGAACGCCCAGATGTCCGCCCGCTTGTCGACGGGCTTACCCCGCGCCTGCTCCGGCGACATGTACGCCGCCGTCCCCATGATCACGCCCATCTGGGTGGCGGCGGCAGTGAGGGTTGGTGACTGCGATGGATCAGCGTCGGGCGACGGGTCGAGTGCCTTCGCCAGTCCGAAGTCCAACACCTTCACGGTGCCGTCGTCCCTGACCTTGATGTTCGCTGGCTTGAGGTCACGGTGAATCACACCAGCTTCATGTGCCGCTTCTAACGCCTCCGCGATTTGCTTGGCAATGGGTAGTGCCTCGTCGATTGGGATCGGCCCCTGCCTGATCCGGTCGGCCAGCGTCGGGCCTTCGACGAGTTCGAGAACGAGTGCCCGCTGGCCACCGGACTCTTCTAAACCATGAATCGCGGCGATGCCCGGATGGTTCAGGCTCGCGAGAACTTGCGCTTCACGCTGGAACCTAGCTAGGCGATCCGGGTCCGAGGCAAATGCTTCCGGCAGGATCTTCAGCGCCACCTGGCGGTTCAGCTTGGTGTCGGTGGCCTGGTACACCTGGCCCATCCCGCCTTCGCCAATGAGGGCGGTGACGTCGTAGTGGCCGAGTCGGGAGCCGACGTCTAGTGGCATGGCGCGCCTGGCTACTGAGCCTCCCACTCTCCTCGAAGAAAAGCCAGCGCCGTCTCCCTGAAGTGCTCCGCCATCGCTCCACGGATGGGTACGTGCCCCCCATTCGGCACAATCCACAAATAGGAATTCGGGATCGCCTCGTACTCCGCCACAGGTATGTCAACTGGGAAGAATCTGTCGCGGTCCCCATGAACGATCAGAGTACGGGCTGTAATCGATGACAGATACGGAGCCGTGAAATTCATGTCGTCGTAGTCGTCCTCGAAATCGTGGAACTGTGTCCACAGCGCACGTATCTGCTCGTCTCCGTGCGTATGTCGTTGGCGCATTCGCGTCCAAGCTTGCTCAGGCGCGGTCTCCGGGTCAGTGGCTCGCATGATGTCACGCGCCTGGTCCGGGAAGTAGCTCGTCGCACCGATCAGCACGATTGCCTCAGCACGTTCTGGCTGGGTGGTCGCCATGTGCAGCAGCGTCATGCCACCTGTGCTCGTGCCCATCGCCCGGAACGTGTTCAATCCCAGATGATCGAGGAGAGCGAAGATGTCTAGGGCCGCCTGTTTGTGAGTGAACTTGTTCGAAGGATTGGTTGAACGGCCGTGCCCTCGAAGGTCTGGAACAATCAACCGAAACTCGGCGCACCACAGAAGCGCGCTCTTGTAGGTCCTCGACGACGAGCCGTGCTCGCGCAACATCATCTCCATGAGGCGTATCGTGGCCGGATCGCCGGCTTCGTTCTCCGGGGCGAGCAGGACGAGCGTGAGCGCCGCGCGGTCGGGCACTTGGTTCGTGCGTTCCGGGAAGTAGATGCGCTCGACGCCCCTGCCGGCCGCGACGACCTTGTGGATCTCAGCGCGCACCCGATCGCGGGTCGCGTTCGCAGGGACGCTCGCACGCCGGTCGGCGAGGAGCTTGTTGAGGTTCGGCTGGAAGCTGAACCGGTAGCGGGTCTTCTCGGCTGAGAGAAAGTAGCAGGTGTCCGCCAGCGCCTCCAGGCTCTGCTCAACGTTCCCGATGTCGAGGTCGGGCTCGGCCACCGCGAGCCGAACCTCGGGTAGCGTCGCCTCGCCGCGTTGCTGGCCGCCATTCGACTCGAAGAAGATCGCCGTCGCCACCTTGCGGTGGAAGCGCGCCTTTCTGACCTCCGCCGTCGCCTCTTTGTCGAGACGCAGCGCGTGGGCGTGCTCCTTGCCCGCGATGTCGGTGGTCACCGCCCCTTCGAGGCGCGACTCCCCGAGCTGCTCGAACACCGCCGCCCGGAACGTCGGATTGTCGAGGGGCACCGTGCCGAGCGTGATCAGCGGGTCCTTGTGGGCGCCCTTGAAGCCTTCGACGTAGGCGTGCGAGACCCACAGGGCCAGGAGCCGCAGGATCCCGCGGGTCTGCTGGAAGCGTGGCAGAGCCTGCCACTTACGCTCGAAGACCGAGAGCACCGACGGGTGGAAGGGATAGCTCGCCGCCAGGGCCTTACGGGCGTTGTCCACGGGGAACCAGCTCGGAAGCTGGTGCCGGTGCGCGGCCATCCACTCCGCGTACTCGCCGACGGTCTTCGACGCGTCCGCGGGCAGGCCGTGCCACTCGAAGAGCCGCCGCCGGATGATCTCCGCGGTCTCCGCCTCGACCGACATGATCACCGCCTTGCCCAGCCGGTCGAGGAGCTTCTTGAGGCGCTCGTAGTCGGACTGGTCCTCGGCCGTCATCTCGAGCTCCGATGCGGGGATCGAGACGGCGAGCACCACGTTGTCGCGCGAGCGGGCGACCTCGGACAGGTTGTGGAGGAAGTTGTACAGCTGGCCGCCGAGGCCGCTCTTGCGGCTACGGCTCACGTAGTTCATCAGCTCGTCGAGCAGGATCAGTGCGGGCCGATCCGCGGGCAGAATCCGCGCGACGACGTCTCCGCCGGGTGCCGTGAGCGACGCGTCGTGCTCTGCCACGACGCGGAGTCCCTCCGCCCCGCCGAGCTGCCAGGCGATCTCGCCCCAGGGGGTCTTGCGGACGGGCGTGCCGTCCGCGCCGCCCCGGCCCGCGATGGAGTCGAACTCGGTGCCGACGAATACCCCCGTGGCGGCCCGGGGGATCTCAGTCACGCCGGCCGTCTCGAGAAGCATCCGCACGCCCTTCCACCCGGCGGCTTCCGGTCCGCCCCGCGCGAGGTGATAGAGGAGCGTCAGTGAGTGCGTCTTTCCGCCGCCGAACTGGGTGGTCATGTTGAAGACAGCGGAGGTCTCGACCTTGATCCCGGAGAGCCGGCGGCTGACCTCGGCGGCGAGGCCCGCGAGGTTCTTGGTGAGGTAGGTGCGCTCGAAGAAGTCGGCCGGCTGCTGATAGACCGGCGGCGCCCGCCCGTCGCGCACCTGGTCCAGGTGGACCGCGAACTCCGAGGCGTCGAGGCCGCCTACGATTCGCGGGTTGACACCGAGCGCGGCGTCAGAGCCGCAGACGAAGGGAGCCGGTCATGAGCGAGCCTATCACCTACGTGGGAATCGATGCACACAAGGCGGAGTTGCAGGTGGCGCTGTTGGTGCCGGAGGCGGCCGAGTCCGTTACCTGGACGGTGCGCAACGAGGCCCGGACGGTGGACCGGCTGCGCCGGAAGCTGGAAAAGGTCGCGCCAGGTCCCGTCGCTTGCTGCTACGAAGCCGGACCGTGCGGCTATGCGTTGCAGCGGCAGCTCGACCGGGGCCGGGTGCGCTGCGAGGTGACCGCGCCGGCGCTGGTACCACGCAAGCCGGGTGAGCGGATCAAGACCGCCCGGCGAGACGTGCTGAAGCTGGCGGAACTGCACCGGGCGGGGCTGTTGACGGTCTCCTTGCAACGCGAAGCGTAGCACTGGATAATGAGCCAGTGCGGATAGTGCACGCGGGATTGAAACGCTTGTTCGAGCACGGCGACAGTCGGCGGTTGAACCAAGCCCATGTGCGGCGCATCCGGCGCGTGCTGGCGGATCTCGCCGTCGCGTCGTCGCCGACAGACCTGGATCAACCCGGCTACCGGCTGCACCGATTGCAAGGAGCCCGACGCGGTCTCTGGAGTGTGCGTGTCTCAGGGAACTGGAGAATCGTCTTTTGCTTCGCCGATGGCGAGGCGGTGGACGTGGACCTGATCGACTACCACTAGGGGGAAGCAACCATGCCTATGTACGACCCACCACATCCCGGCGAAATGATCCGAGACATCCTGGAAGATGAAGAGGTCGGCTGGACCGTGACGGAGTGTGCCCAGCGTCTCAACGTCACGCGGAACACGCTGTCACGGGTGCTCAATGGCCGTCTTGGGATCTCGCCTCGGCTGGCGCTCTCGCTGGAGAACCTCGGCTGGAGCAATGCGGATCATTGGATGCGTCTTCAGGCGGCCTATGCGTTGGCACAAGAACGCCGCAAGCAGGCGGCGGCGTGACCCCGACGTGATTTGTCGTTTCGACCACTCAGGTCTACGACCGGCGCAGCCGGCGCGTCACCCGCAACATCGTGGAGCGCATCAGCGTGTAAGGAGGCACCATGGTCCGATCCTGGAGCCGCCGCCCCTCGCAGCGAAAGCCGCTCCACATTCCCTCACTCGCACCCTCGCTCCGCGCGGCTCAGCGTTGAGCCGTTATGCCGACGGTCTTGGACCATGACGACCACGCGGGTGACCCGAAGCCACGCTATTCGAACGTCTCGTACGGTACTTGGAGGGAACGCTAGTCCCTTGTGTCTGAAAAAGCTTTAAGAAGTGTGCCGGGTGTGATGTATGGGGCGGCATGGCAAGAACAGGTCGGCCCAAAGCGAGATTGGAAGTCACCGCCGTGGAGCGAGGAGAACTTGAGCGGCTCGCCAGGCGCGCCAGAACGAATCGGCATGTGGCCTTGCGGGCGAAGATCGTCCTGAGGTGCGCGCATGGCGAATCGAACGTGGCGGTCGCGGCGAAACTGCGCTGTTCGAATGTGACGGTCGGCAAGTGGCGGCAGCGGGTTACGACAGGTCGCGTGGATGCGCTGTATGACGAGCCCAAGCCCGGAGCCCCCCGGACACTGTCCGATGCGGATGTCGAGTCGATCCTCGTCGCCACGTTGGAAAGTAAGCCGAAGGGGCGGACCCACTGGAGCACCCGCAAGATGGCGGAGCGCGCTGGCGTCAGTGCCTCCACCGTGGGCCGCATCTGGCGCACCTTCGGGTTGCAGCCGCATGTCGTGGAATCCTTCAAGATCTCCGACGACCCGCTGTTCCTCGAGAAGGTGCGGGACATTGTCGGCCTCTACCTGAATCCACCCGACCACGCCGGTGTCTTGTCATTCGACGAAAAGCCTCAGATTCAAGCCCTCGAGCGAGCGCAGCCGATCCTGCCGATGGACATGGGTCGGCCCGAACGCCAGACGCACAACTACATCCGCCATGGCACGGTGGACCTCTTCGCGGCGCTCAACGTCGCGACCGGCCAGGTCGTGGCGCACACCAAGAAGCAGCATCGGTCGAGGGATTTCGTGAGCTTTCTGCGCGAGATCGACGAGCGGGTGGACCCCACCCTCACCGTCCACGTGATCCTCGACAATCTCTCGGCGCATAAGTCCCCGCTGGTCACACGATGGGTGGCCCGCCACCCGCGCTTCCAGTTCCACTTTACGCCAACCTACTCCGCCTGGCTCAACCTCGTCGAGCGGTTCTTTGGCCTCCTCACCGAACACGCCCTCAAGCGCGGCTCACATTCCAGCACGCACGCGCTGCGCCACGCCATCTCCGCCTACGTGGACGCCCACAATGACGAGGGCAAGCCTTTCAAGTGGACGAAAACAGCCGACGAGATCCTCGCGAAGGTGAAGCAGTTCGGACAGCGCACCGTTCAAGTCCACGGTGGCCCCAGATGACCAACGACTTTTTGAAGAAATCAAAGATCAAGGGGACTAGTCGCATGCGAGTTGCCATGACGCGGTATCCGTCCATGATGGTACGGCTCGCCGCCGCACCTTGATCTGGCTTCCCCATTTCGACACTCCTCCTGCGAGTACTCTCTCGCAATCAAGTGTCCAAGGAAACCCTGGGGCGCAGGAGCCCCGGCGTGCGCGCGGAACTCGTGACCGGCGCGGACGGCGCCTACGTTGCCGCGGGCCTGGCGGCGGGCGACTACGTCGTCACGGCGATGCTGCCAGGCTTCGAGACCGCGGAGGTTCCGGCCTCCGTCCGGGCGGGCGCCACCGAGACGGTCCCGATCGTCCTGCAGATCACGCGGCTGCTCGAGACGGTCAGCGTCATCGCCGAAGAGCCCCGCATCTTCGCGCGCAACGTGGTCGCGGAACCGATGATGCTGCAGCAGTCGAACATCACCAGCGTGACCTCGGTGGTGGATAACCTGCCCGGGGTCTCCATCCAGGAGGGCGACGCCTACGGGTTCGACGACTGGTCGAGCAACGTCGCCGTGCGCGGCTTCCAAGTGACCATCAACGAGGTGCAGGTCGGCACGACCATCGACGGGTTCCCGAACGGCACGTCCGACTACTGGAGCGGCGCCAAGGCGAACCGGTTCATCGACCCGATGAACCTCGGAGGCGTCGAGGTGTCGCAGGGGACGGCCGACATCGCCTCCCGCTCGGTCGAGGCACTCGGCGGCACGTTCAACTACCTGACGGACGATCCGGCGGCCGAACGGACCTACACCGCATCGACCACCCTCGGCGAGAACGCCGCCAAGCGGTTCGCCATGCGGGTCGACACCGGGCCGCTGTTCGGCCGTGAGACGCGCGCCTGGGTCGCCGCGGTCCGTCAGGAGGCGACCGACTGGGTGCAGGGTTCGGCGCGGAACGAGCGGGAGCACGTCGCCGCCAAGCTGGTTTCGTCGCATGGGCGCCTCGATCTCACCAGCTACCTCTCGTACGACAGCATCCACGAGGATGTCTATCAGCGGCTCTACAGCGAGGGCGACTTCGAGGCCAACCCGCGGTGGGACCGCCTGATCGGCGACTGGCCCGGCGTGCCGTATCTCAACCAGTTCTATCGGCCCGGCTGGCAGACCCGGCGGAACAACACGTTCGCCTACCTGAAGGCAGACTGGTCGTTCAGCGACGTGACGTCGCTGAGCGGCGGCTTCTATTTCCATCGCCACCGGGGCCGCGGCGACTGGCTGCCCCCCTACATCGCCGACGTCACCGACGACGGCGGCGGACCGGAATCGGAGCTGCTGGGCGGGACGCCCGTGCAGGGCGGCACGCAGCTCGGGCTGATCCGCTTCGTGAGCCCGGACGGCGTCGCCGTCGGACCCACGCCCGGGTGCACGTCGTCCTACCTCTTCAACTACTACGGCTCCGGCGGCCCGGGGGTCGACCCGGCCTGTCACCCGGGCGCTACGGCGGTGCAGTCGTACCGCCACAGCCACTACGGCAAGGACCGCGTCGGCGTGACGCTCGACGAGGAGTGGTTCACCACGGTCGGCGACGCGCGCAGCACGCTGCGCGCCGGCATCTGGTACGAGGACTCGCGGCGGGACCTGGGCCGCGACTGGCATCAGATGCTGGATCCGACGCTCAACTTCAACTGGAACGAGCAGGCGTACTGGCACCAGTACGAGTGGGACTTCCCGCAGCGCATCTTCAAGTGGTACATGGAAGAGACGCTCTACGCCGGCCCGTTCGCACTGAACGGCGGCATCAAGCAGTTTCTGGTCGGCGTGTCGCGCGAGGACCTGTTCAACGTGGACCCGGAGCTGACGGTCGATTCCGATTCGAATCTGCTCTTCTCCGGCGGCGTGACGTACGAGACGCCGGTCGAGGGCCTTGATCTCTTCGCCGGCTATTCCGAAAATTTCAAGGCGATCAGCGCCACGCTGCTCGAGGTGCCGGGACGGAGCCTCGACCTCCTCGAGCCGGAAACCGCCTCCAACATCGACGTCGGCCTGCAGTATGCGGGAGATCGGTTCGCGCTGGGCGCCACCTGGTACACCATCGACTTCGAGAACCGGATCTTCTACCTCGGTCCGCAAACGCCTGCCGGTCCCAACTACCTCATCCCGGGGGGCGGCGCCTACTTCAACGCGGGCGGCATCGACACGCGCGGCATCGAGCTCTCCGCCACGGTGCCGCTGCCGCGCCAGACGTCGTTCTACACCGCCTACACGTTCAACGATTCGGCATACGCCGGGAGCGGCGATCCGCTTGTCGACGCAAACCAGGGCATCGTGTCCGGGACCGACGTCACCGGCGTGCCTGAGCAGCTGTGGGTCGTCTCGCTCGACCGAAGCGGTCCGCTCGCCATGGGGCTGAGCGCCAAGTACACGTCGTCTCGCCGCGTCAGCCTGACGGCGGACTGGTACGCGGACGCCTACTGGCTGGTGGACGCCTACGTCAGCTTCTCGGGTGAGGCGTTGAGCGACCTGCTGCGGTCGACGGAGTTCTCGATCGTGGCGAACAACCTGCTCGACAAGGCCTACCTCTCCGCCATCACCGAGAACGCCGCGTGGCTCGGCGCGCCGCGCACGGTTTCAATGACCGCGACCATCTCGTTCTGACGGTTCGTTCGGTGCTTGCACCGTTCGCTGTTGGTCAGGCAGCTTGCGTCAGATCCGGCGGCGAGCAGCGCGTCGGCAGCTCGGCTGCGTCAGATTCCGTGGGCTGGACGGTCACGGCAACGTGCACGAGCGCCACAACAACACGCAGAGGGAGGCCGCACGCCGTGAAGACGTCGCTCCAGGCCAATCGCTTGTTCACCACACCGGCCTGCATCGCTGGCGTCCGGGTCTCGCGCCCGACCCGCAACGCGCGGTGCGGCCGAATGAAATTGTAGTAGCACCGCAGGAGCTCGACGTGTCCGCAGAGCTGGTCTTCGCCACGCGCGTGGCATGGCGAACGCCGGCGCAAGTACGCCGACCCGTGACGAATCGTGAGGTTGAGACGCTCGACGAACGAGGTGTTCAGGGTCGCGGACTCCTCCGACTCCCACAGCGCTGCCTTCAACCGAGTCGTTGTCCCGATCTTCACGCGGCGCTCGACCCGGACGACACGATCGTGCCGCCGAGTCTTGAGCACCTGACCCTAGACGCACTCGGAACCAAAGAAGCGAGCGATCACGCCGACGTCGTACTCGAAGCCGTCGGTGGCGATCCGCGGAACTCCACCAAGGCGGCCCCGGCGGAGGACGTCGCTGATTACCGCCTTCGTGTTTCGCTACGCGCGGCGGCCGAGGACGCTCCCGGCCCCCAGCCGGGAACACACCTCGAGGGTCGCAAACAGCCACACGGTGCTGCGCGTGCGGCCAATGAACGTGCAGCGTGCATCGGCCTGCCGCTCCAGGATCTCGAAACCGCGCAACAGCCGCTGGTTGAAGCGCGTAGCCGCTGTCGCGGCTCGCTCGAGCCATCGGGCGATGGTGTTGCGGGAACGACCCGTGACGCGGGCGGGCGCAGAGATGCGCATGCCCTCGACGCGCAGGCTCGCGACCTGGTCGAACTCCCTTCGACTGCAGCGAAGACCGGCGTACACTGTCCCCGTGTGCGTGCTGAGCGTCTGCCCGCACACCGTGCAGCGGTACCGCCGCCGTCGGCCCGACTTCGTGGCAAACGAGCCGTGGCCCACGATGTTGAGGCCCGGTTTTCCGAAATTGTCGCACCCGAGCTTGGCGCACGCCATCTCGTCGATCGCGTTCAGCGCGCAAGTGTACCGGGGCGCGAAACCCGTGGTTTCGCCCACGACCTCGGAGGGGAAGGTGACCGATCAACAGCGACCGGCGCAAGCACCAGAAGCACAGCGCTGTCATAACCCTCGACATCGATCGTCACGAAATCGAAGGGGCCGTACTGTTCCATCAGCGTGCGCCAGTCGACGGTGCGGACGAAAATCGACGTCACGAGATCTTTGGAAGGTCGCCAGACATAGCGACTGCACGCCTCCTCCACACGTGACCGGGAGAACGAGGCGATCTGATCTGGGAACGGATGCAGGCTCTTGCAAGCGTCTGCCAGGACGTACAAAGGGCGTTCGCCGCAACCGTCGGCGAATGCGTACTGCAGCGGCACGACCTGGGGTCGGTCTCGCCAGAGAGCTTCAAGAGCGGCGTGCGGGCCGGGTTGCGGCTCAAGCAACACCGCACGGATGTGGCTGTAGCTTCGAATCAAGTCGACCAACGGGTCGTTCGAGATTCCATCGTAGGCGCCGACCTGGAGTACGGAGAAACTCGCCCGCGATTCGATCGTCTGGCGGATGAACCGATCGACTCTCGGGCCGTCGTCTGGAACTGGCCAGCGCAGTCTCGGCCGCACCCGCGCCACGGTTCGCGCATGGATATACCTCCACATCGCACCAGGAATCCTGCCGTTTTCTCCGCGCGGCGCATCCATCCCGTCAGGCGCCCCCAGAAGTGAACCCCGAAACCTGGACAGCGGCTTAGGTGAAATCTCCATCGTGTTTCAGGCCGCCGTGCCGAAGCCGGTTGTGCCGAAGTACACCACATCTGGCGTCCGCCGACCAAGTGAACTATGACGCCGTCGCCCGTTGTAGAACTGAAAATAGCAGGTCAGTCCTGCGCGGAGCGAGGCGGGTGTTTCGTACGCATGGAGATACACATCCTCGTACTTGACGCTGCGCCAGAGACGCTCGACGAACACGTTGTCGACCAGCGGCCCTGGCCGTCCAGGCTGATGGCCACCTCTCCCGCGCTACGACGAGTCATGCAGTCAGCTCGTTCTCGATCTGTGAACGATCCGAACTGGGGATCTGGCGGGCACAGTCAACTTAGTGGAGGCAACGCGTTTCAACCATCCTGCTATGCTTGTGGGGGGTGGTCGTGGAGCGCAAGATTCGATTCCAGGTGACCTCGTCCCTGGGGAAGACGATCAGGGTAACCGAGGAGTACTGGCAGCGGATCGTCACGACGAAACACCCAGTGATGGCGGGCCAAGAAGAGCTCGTCAAGAAGGCGTTGACGGCGCCAGACAAAGTCCGGAGAAGCCGGAAGGACCAGTCGGTGTTCCTGCAATACGCGAAGTCCGGTGGCCGTTACGGCTGCGTCGTGGTGAAGCACTTGAACGGAGACGGTTTCGTCGTAACGGCGTACCTGACCGACAAAATCAAGATTGGTGACCCGCTATGAAACCCATCAAGGTGACCTTCGACAAGGCCGGCAACACGCTGAACGTGTGGTTCGACGATCCCCAAAACGAACATGTGGCGGAAGAGACCGCTGAGGAAGTCGTCCTGATCAAGGACAAGGTCGGCAAGCTCATCGGGTTCGAAGTCTTGAACTATCTCTCCGCAGGTGAGTCGAAAGACATCGAGACACTGGCCGTGGAAGGGGCAGTGCTTGGATGAGAGCCGCGGGAATGATGCTCACAGTCAAGTTGACGTTGAACAGATAGGCTCCTCCACCGACGAGGTGATCCGTCAGCCGTCCGATTTAGACACACGTCACCTCACGCCAGACCCCGAAGGCCTGCGTTCGTAAGAGCCGATGGTGGACGGCCCGCACGAGGTGGCGACCGACCCGAAAGAGATTCTGCACCCGTCCGTGCACCGACGCGAAGCGTTGCACGTGGGCGGCGGACTTGAAGCGCCGCATCTGGCGCTCGCGTTGCCGAGTCGGTTGGTGGGAGACCTCCGCGCGATTATTCGCGTACTGGTCGGTGACGTGAACCACCGACGGCAGCACGGTCCGGCAAGCTGCCGGGTAGCTGCGCAGCTTGTCGGTGACCAGCCGGCGGGGTTCGCGGCCTTGCCCTTTCAATCCCTTGCGGAAGAATCGTATGGCCGCCTGCCGATTGCGCCGCGACTGCACCAGAATGTCGAGCTCGTCGCCGTCCTCGTCCACCGCCCGCCACAGATACTGCTGGCGCCCCTGGATGGTCACGAAGAGTTCGTCCAGATACCAGGTGTCGCCCATCCGGCCGCGTCGGCGCCGCAGCCTCCGCGCGTAGTCGAGCCCGAACGTCTGACACCACTGCCGAATCGCTTCATACGAGACGGTGATCCCCCGTTGGGCCAGCAGATCTTCCGCGTCGCGGAAGCTGAGAGCGAAACGGTAATAGAGCCAGACGGCGTGACTGATAATCTCGGGCGGGAATCGGTATCCGTGATAGCTTGCAGGGTGGCTCGTCATCGGCCTACTCTGCCACCCGCGACCTCAACTTGACTGTGAGCATCATTCCCGCGCCTGTCGGGGTCGTTTAGTGATATCGATGGGTGCTGGTGCGTGGTAACCTGACCCGCAACCTGACTGACCTACGGTCCTCGCTATTGATCTGTCGGTCGTCGCCCACCGGCGCAACGTCCGGCAGCCAGCTGACCGGATGGGCCGTGACCGTTTTCCACTCGCCGACGATCTCCGGGAAGACGCCGTAGAGCTGATGCACCAGCAAGGTCTTGAGTCGTGCGCGCTCGCGGCGAAGACGGTGGTACTCGCCCCAGGCCCGCCGTAGCTGCATGTACTGAGCGGGTAGGAGCTGGCACTGGGTGACGACCCCCGTGCGGAGTAGCTGGGCGATCTCCTCTGCGTCGGTCAGGTCGCGTTTATCGCGTCCCATCTGCCGGGCCTCGCGCACGCGGAAGGTCGCGAGCGGATTGACCACCTGATACCGCAGCCCCTGCTGCTCGAAGAAGGCGCCGACCGCTTCCCACACGTGCCCCGTGGCCTCGAACGCGAAGCGCACGCGACCTCGGCCCCGGCACACTCGACGGGACGTGCAGCGCGCCACGAGCTGGTGGAGTCCCTCTCTGGAATGCGGAACCTTGAAGCTCGTGAGGCGCTGCCCCTGCGCATCGACTACGACGACCTGGTGTTGGCGGGTCGCCAGATCGATGCCCACGAAGATATCGTCTGACGTGTGGTGCCTCTCATCCTGTCTCATGTGTGCCCCCATGCGTTGTGGTGATTGCACGGAGACTATGCGGGGATGGGGTGAGGGCGCCCTTCGTGTCATCTCCTACATATCCTCGACAATGGCCCGGAGTTCACGGCGGAGCTCATCCGGCTCTGGCTCGAGGCCCTGCAGGTGCAGACGTTGTTCATCGAACCGGGTAGCCCGTGGGAGAACGGGTACGTCGAATCATTCAACGGCAAGTTGCGGGATGAACTGGTGGACCGAGAGATCTTTTACACGCTCACGGAAGCCCAGATCTTGATCGAGAGATGGCGGAGGCAGTACAACACGGTGCGGCCGCCCAGCGCGCTGGGCTATCGACCCCCGACGCCTGAGGCGGTCATGCCGACACCGATTGGCACGTTCAATATGAGTCCAGCTCTCTCATAAGAACTGGCACCACCATGGGGGGCGGGTCAGTAGATGCGAAGCGGCATGACCCACGTGTGGTACGATGCGATCTAGCATCATGCCTTTTCGCGATATCGTCGGGCATCGAGGACTGCTTCCGCTCATCGCTCGCACAGTCGCGAGAGGGACGCTACCCCCAGCCTGCTGCTGACGGGACCGGATGGCGTTGGCAAGCGTCTTGTCGCGACGGCACTCGCGCAGGTGCTGAATTGCCCAAACCCGGTTCGACCGTCGCCGGCGGCAGAAACGGTTGGCTGGTGTTTGCAGCCACGGTCTTGGTCTATGCCAGCACGGCCGGGGGTAGCTTGACCACGACCGATGCGGTCGTTACATACCAGGTCACCCAGAGACTGGTCGAAGAACGGACGTTTGCTCTCCCGGAAGGTTCGGTCAGCGTCGTGCGACGGGGGATCGAAGGGAGGAACTATGCGCCATTTGGGATTGCTCAGTCGATCTACAACATCCTATTCTTCTTGGTCGGCCGGATTGCGCAGTCGGTTACCGGGCTCCAGGTCGGTGGCCAAGATACACTTCCTAAAGCCGCCGTCGGATTCGGAAACTTAGTGCCGGCGGCCGCCGCAGTGTGGGTCGCCTATCTTTTCGCGTGGCGATTAACTAGCCACATCCGTCACTCGGTCTTGGCGGCACTGGCCCTCGCTTTCGGCTCACTCCTCTGGCCTTACTCGAAGTTCGGGTTCAACGCACCTCTCGCCACCCTGACCCTGCTCGGAGCCACCTATCATCTCTGGGTCGGAACGCGAACCGAGTACGACCGTTCGCTCCTCTGGAGCGGGCTCCTTCTGGGAGCTGCAGTGCTGACGCGACACGAGATGATACTAGCGGTCGGGCCCTGCTTCTTGTGGCTGACCCTAGAATCACGAAGCGACCACCTCCTCCTCATCCGCCGTGTGAAACGTTTCGGTGTTCCCGTGCTTACTGCGTGTCTCCTCTGGGGAAGCTACAACCTCGCACGGTTCGGAAATCCGTTCGACGCCGGTTATCTCGAGGCCGGCGCACATTTCTGAAGCGGCTTGATGAGTTGGGCGTTGAATCCGAGTTGGTGCGCCATGACTGGCACGACCGATTGGGCCGGGTCAAGGACATACGCTTGGCGGATGAGGTCAAGGCGCGCTACCGCTTCCGTGACAAGCTTTACCCACTCGACGTTAGTGCTGGATTTGATCCCGAGTCCGGCATCTTGTGGATAAAGCGAGACCACAGCATCGAGCCTCGCAATTTGTACGAATCAATAGCCAAGCAATTGGTCTTCAAGCCGGCGGCGCGGCCAATCCATCTGTTTGCACTTGAACACGCCGTAGCGATGGAGATCAATGACCCAAGCTTCGGACGCCCGGCGGGCGCTGGATCGGGTCCAATTGACGACAACGTCACGGCGGAAGACACTTTTCAGGACGAACATGATGAAGACGACATGGATGCCGAACCTGGAGAAGCGGTATTCGGGCATTCTCCTTTCGAGCCGGACGCGACGCGCAATACCCCCACACCCGGCCCCATCCCATCCAGACCAGCAGGAACGTCGCGACGCTCGGCGCGCCGGAACAGTGCGCCAAGCTCAGGCGAGAATGAAGGTGATTCCAGAACAGCACCGGAGCTTGAGAAGGAACATGTCGAGGCTTTGAAGCACAGCCATTACGCGAGCCATTGCCAAATGTGCCTGTGCGAACGACCGCCCCTGGAGTTAGCACCTGCCGGCAGCTATGTCCAGTATGAGGAAGTGCGTCGGCGCGTCGTCGAAGCGCACCACGTCGATCTAGAATCCGCCGGTGGTGCGCGTCATGCCGGAAACCTGATACTGCTTTGCAAGCAGCATCACGACAATTTTGGACGGCGGCTCACGCGACCAGCCGTCACCACCGCTCTTCGAAGCGATGCGAAGGAAAAAAACATCCGCTTCGGATTGGACTCGGAATTGAAGGGCCAGCAAATCAAGCTCGTGCTTCCCGATACTGGGAAAGTCGTCGAGCTCTTCTTTACAGATGACCATGCAGATTATTGGCGCTCGCAGGGGTGAACGCCGGATTGATCCGGCGTCTCGTTGTGAGCGTATGCGTATTCCGCCGATCCTGAACGCCGATGCCGGGATCATGAACACGGATTTGGGTGATGGTGAACAAGCGTAAAGGACGACGGGAGCGCCGCCGCAAGGTCGTCGGTCCAGAGCAACGGTGGGCGGCGGCGCCCGGGCGCGCTGGGCTATCGCCCGCCCGCGCCAGAAGCGGTCAGGCCGGCCCCATTGGGAGAGCCGCAAGTACGCTGGGCTCTCTCATAACAACTGGACCGATGACGGGGGTCACGTCATGCCCACCGCGCACCTACTTGGCTACAGGCATAGAGTTGAACGCGCCTACGGATCCGTCGGCTGTTTTGGCGATCCATCCCTTTACCACTGCGTCGAGAAACGGAGACAAATCCCCTCGCAGGCTCGTCCAGTCGGATTCCGTGATCCGAATCTCGATCTCGTAGCTCTTCGACTGACTCGATGAACCAGGAACAGCCCGACGAAACGCCTCGGTGGCGTCGGTGCCGGCTGCGTCGGTGGAACGTGGGTAGAAGCAGAGCGTCAGGCCAGGACAAGGCGTCTGCATGACCCACAGCGTGGCATAGCTCCTGGATGTCGGACGACCCCGTCCTATCCGAATATTGGGCCGCCGCGAATCCGGAATCGTCGAAGGCCAAGGTTGGCTAGTCGAGCTCGACCAGCTCTTCATCCAAATGCAGATCGTCGACCACCGGACACATCTGGACGTCGAACCACTCTCGAAACATCTCGCGCGTACGGTCCTTCGGCCACTGCTGTTCATCGGTCAGCCAACAGTTCAACGGTCAGCCAACAGTTCAACGGTCAGCCAACAGTTCAACATCGCCGCGAACAGCTCCGGCCAGAAGTCCTCCAGAACCTCGCGTTCCGACTCGGCGTCCTCATATTCCGGCAAGAGGTACACGTGAGGCGCGGTTCGCAGGTCCTCGAAGACGCGCTCGGCGATGTTGGTGGTGTCGTCTTGCTTGGCCCATGCGAGGTAGGGTGGCAACGGTCGGATGATCACAGCCGATCGATGGATGACGCTCATCGCTACGCCGCGCGCGCGGAGTGTTTGAGGAGGCCGCCGAGTCGCTCGGTGCACCGAAGCGCCCCCTCTGTGGACCGCGGAGCGGAAGCGAGCGTCTCGTTCCCGAGCCCCTGGTGCGGTCGCTCCCGGTGGTCGTGCTGAAGGTATTCTCCAACAGCGTGACGCCACGACGCTTCGCCGAAGAACATCATCCGGTTCAAACACTCGGACTGGATCGACAGCACACAGCGCTCCGCGTGAGCGTTGCCGTTCGGGGCTTGCCTCGGGGTCAGGATGACCTGCACGCCTACGACCTGTAGGAGGTGCCGAAACTCCATGGTGAACTTCGCGTCGCGGTCGCAGATCACGAACCGGTGCGCGCGAAGGAACCCAGCCTCCGGATCGGTCAGGTTCCTGGCCACCTGCGCGATGAAGGCCCCGTCGGGTGTCGTCGTGAGGCCCGCGATGTGGGCCCGCCGGGTCTTCAGATCGATGAGGAAGAGGATGTAGTAGGTGGTGAGCCCGAGCGGCGTCCACACGTCTGTCGTGAAGAAGTCCATGCCAGCTACCTCGCCCCAATGGGCGCGCAAGAACGTTCGCCACGAGGTGGGCCGATCCGGTGCCGGTCGTATGCCGTGGTCCTTCAGCACCTTGCCGATCGTGCTTGCCGCCACCCGATGCCCACGCGTCCGCAGTTCGCCTTGAATGCGGCAATAGCCCCAGCGGTCGTTCTCACGAGCCAGGCGGACAATGAGGGCCGCGATCACCTTCCTCACCCCAGGCCGACCGACGCGTCTGGCCGCGTAGGTCCACTTCCAGGCGATCAGACGCCGATGCCAACGCATCAGCGTATCCGGGGTGACGAGGGTGGCAACCGCGTCCAGCGCCCGGCGCCCGAGGCACTTGGCCTTCACCGCCAGTCGACGACGCTGATCGTCGGTCAGCCGAAGCTTCCGGCCACGCAGCTGCTCTTTGAGGACCCGGTTCTCCTCGACCAAGTAGGCGATAACATCCTGCTGATGCCTATGCACCCAGCCGGAAACCGTCAGCAGCAGCAGCTGGAGAGGGAGCGTCGCGACTGTCATCCGGCCATTGTAGGCGCTCTCAAGTCTCACGTTTGGCGGGCGGTTACGGACCGATCCATTTTTCGTACAGGACGGCACTGGCCGCAGTTCCTGGCCGTTGGTGACCATCCGACTCTTGAGCAGCCTGCCGCCCACAAGATCGGACTCCAGATCCGCCATTTGTTGCTCGTCCGACGCCGGGCTCACGCCCGTCACGAGTAGCTGATCTCGGGCCCAAGTGCAGGCGACATAGAGCAGATGTTGCTCCGTGTGGTAAACCTCATCCAGATCAGAGTCGTCGGATACGTTCAGTACGACGACTCACTCGTGCGGGGGGCGGTCGAAGAGATCCGAGAACAGGACAGTCTGTGGTATGGTGCCGGGCGTCGCGCAAAAGCCTCCGTAGTGAAAAAAATCGAATAGTGCCCGGCCTCACGGCCGCGGGGGTTGGGGGATTTACACGAAGTCGACTCTCGGGTTCCTGAAATCCGATCCAAGAATCGCGAGCGAGTCGGCTCCGAGCCAGTCGTCGATGACGCGCGCGTACACGGACCTGAAATCGGTCTGGTGCGCAACGTCCCGACCGTCGTTCTCGAGCGTCGGGTTATCGGGCGTGTCGACCAACGACGCTGCCGTTCCGTAGAGTCCGCCAGCCACCCGCCCCCCCAGCGCCATCATCAGCCCAGCCGCGCCGTGGTCCGTGCCTTCGCTGCCGTTCTCACTCACCCGTCGACCGAACTCCGAAAACTGCAGGACCAGCGTGCTGTCGAACAGGCCGTGACTCGTCAGGTCGTTGCGAAACGCGATCAGCGCCTCATCAAGGGTCGTCAGAAGATCGGCGTAACGACCGTTTGTGGTGTCCTGACCCGCGTGCGTGTCGTAGCCACCCGTCTGCACCCAGAATACCTGAGTGCCGATCTTGGTCACCATCGCGCCCGCCACCGCGCGCAGCGCCTGGCCGAGTCCGGTATCGGGATAGTCGACCGTTGGGGGGTAGTCGGCCACCAGCGCAACGCGATCGAGCGTGGCCAGCGCCGCCTGCGCCGTCGAGTTCACGAACGAGAGATGCGGATTCGCGGGCGGCAGGTGTGACGAGAGTTGAACAGCTGCCGCCTTCGAGTACTCCGCTTCGTTGGAACCGCTCGGGGTTGCGAACGCGTAAGTCGCGGGGTTGGGGATTGACGGAACCCCCACCGTTGCAGCCTGAAGCGTCCGGGGCAGCTGGCCGATCGTGTTCCAAGCGGCTAGTGGGTCGACCGGGGAAGGGAACGTGTCTAGGTAGCGCCCCAACCAGCCGGTCCCACGGGGCGCGTTTGGATCGGTAGTCGACCAGATGTCGAGCCCTCGGAAATGCGACCGGCTTGAGTCGGTGTAGCCCGTCCGTTGGATGATCGCGACCTGGCCGGCGTCGAAGATCGACTTGAGTCCGCTAAGACGCGGGTGCAATCCAAGTAGGGCCCCACTGGAGTCGGTTCCGACTTGAAGGACGCTGGCGGCCTCAACGGCTTGCGTCGGGCGACGGTCGTAGTACGCGGCGTCCGAATAGGGGACCAAGAAACTCAGTGCGTCGTTGCCGCCGCCCAGGTACAGCACGACGAGCGACCGGCCCGTCATGCCTTGCGCCTGTGCGAGATCGGTTAGGAAGCGCGGGGCCACAAAGCCCAGCGTGAACGCCGTGACCCCGCCCTTAAAGAATGTCCGTCGTGTCATGCGCATCGTTCGACTCAAGGCTCACACGAACTGGTACTCGGACGAGGCGCCCAGCAAATGAACCAGACCCGAGGACCTCGTCGTGACCTGCGATGCCGACCCTGTCCAGCCTCCACCCGCCTCGAGGTACTCGAGCAGCGTGGCGCGCGTCGTCGCGACCCAGAGGGCTTCTTGTCGTCGTCGTTTGCGTCGTGTGCCCATTGACATGCGAACGAGTGTACAGATGATGATCGATTCTGGCGATCGATCTAGCCGAGGCCGTTGCTGATTTTCACCACGGGCTGGTAAGGCGACGGTGGAATTGCAAGGGTTTCGGGTGCGTCGGGTCACGGGCGATGTCACCGGCAGCGGAGTTGACTCCGGACTGGCGGTATGCGCCGCGCTGCGGTCGGTGCGAGCACCGGGGCCGGTATCGGGACACACGGTGGGTGCGCCACTTTCGCCATGTCCCGCTGTGGGGGATTCCCGTGACGCTGGTCTATGCGCCGCGGCGGGTTGCGTGTGGGCACTGTGGCACGGTGCGTGTCGAGGCGCTGCCCTGGGCGGTCGGCCAGCAGCAGTTCACCCGAGCCTTGCTGGTCACGATCGCGACGTGGACGCGGGTGCTGCCGTGGCAGCAGGTCGCCCGGTTGTTCGGGTGTGCCTGGGGCACGGTGGAGCGCGCGGTCGAGGCCGCCGTGGCGTACGGGTTGGCGCACCGCGACCTCACGGCCGTGACCCATATCGGCATCGATGAGATCTCGCGCAAGAAGGGGCACGTCTACGTGACCAACGTGTACGACCTGGCGCGCAAGCGGCTGCTTTGGAGCGGCGAGGGTCGCAGCCAGGCGACCCTCGAAGCGTTCTTTGATTTCCTTGGTCCAGAGCGCACGGCGTCGCTGGACGGCATCTGCTGCGATATGTGGCCGCCCTACATGGCTGTGATCCAGCGCCGGGCGGCGCACGCGGTCTTGGTCTTCGACAAATTCCACATCGTGAGTCATCTCATGCAGGCCGTCGACCAAGTCCGCCGACCGGATCCACGACAATGTGACTCCGGCGTCAAGACGATGGCGCGGGCGGTTCCACGCGGATCGTCACCACGTCCGTGTCGTGATACTGCTGGTGGCGCACCGACGAGGCGAAGTGCCGCAGCAACCGGAGCGAGACCTCCTGGTCAACCGGCGCGCCGGCGGTCCGTTCCCCCAGCAACGCCAGCTGATCCTCAATGTTCGTCTCGTCGGTCACGGCGACGAACTCCAGCTCGGCGGCGCGACCGTCGCTGCGCGCGGTTAGCAACAGGCGCCGCGCCGCACGCGCCGTTTCATCCTCGTCCGGCTGGATGAGGGTGAGCAACGTCTCCTCGCCGACCGCACGGAGCCGGTCGGTCATCGCGTCGCTCCAGCCCCGGCTGGCGGCGAACTCGGTCAGGAACGTATCGATGGTCGGGTAGGCGTGGATGTTCAGGCCGGTCCTGACGCGCCGCCGGCGCGGTCTGGCGAGTTCCAGGAACAGCGTCATGAGGATCACCGCGAGCCCGCCGGAGGTCATGCCGTTCCCGAGCAGTGCGTCCCACGCGCCCAGCGAGTCGGCGAAGATCAGCTGGTGCTGGAACCCGGTGCCGATCCAGAACCCGATCCCGGCCACGGCGCCTTTCCGGTAGTCGGTGCCGTCCTCCACGACCACGCGCATGCCGATCATGAAGAGGGTGGCCATCAGCACGAGGGTGTACGCCCCGACTACCGGGCCGGGAATCGCGAGGATGATCGCCATGAATTTCGGCAGGAACGCCAACACGATGAAAATGAGGCCGATCGCAATGCCGACGGTCCGAGCGGCGACCCCGGTGATCTGGGCGACCGAGGCGCTCGACGAGTATGTGGTGTTCGGCACGGTCGCCGCGAAACCGGAGAGCAGGTTGCCCACGCCATCGGCGGCGACCGCGCCCTGCACCGCGCGGAAATCGATCGCCCGTGGCGTCCGCCACGAGACGCGCTGGATGGCAACACTGTCGCCGACCGTCTCGATGGCGCCAATCAGCGTGACGAAGACAAACGCCGGCAGGAGGGTCCAGAACGCCGCGCCGAAGCGGAAATCGATCCCGGGCCAGGCGCCCGCCGGCAGCCCGATCCAGTCCGCCTCCACGACGCGTTGGATGTCGTAGAGGCCGAACGCGCCGGCCACCGCGCACCCGGCAACCATGCCGATGACCGGCGCCCAGAGGCGCCAGACGCCGGAGGCGCGGAGGGTGACCGCGACCGTGACGACCAGCGTCACGATCACGCTGACGGGCGCGGCCGACGGCACCGCCCCGTCCGGTACCTCCGCCAGCAGACCGAAGATGATCGGCATGACGGTCACCGGGATCAACATGATCACCGTGCCGCACACCGTTGGGGTGAAAATCCGGCGGAGTAACGCCAACCGCGCCGCGAGGGCGAACTGGAACAGGGCGGAGACGGCGACCAGCGTCGCGAGCAGCCCCGGCCCGCCCGCCACCAGCGCCGTGACGCAGACGGCGATGAAGGCGGCCGAGGTGCCCATGAGCAGAATGTAGCCGGCGCCGATGCGTCCGATCCGGCGCCCTTGGAGCACCGTGGTGACCCCGCTGATCGCGAGTGCAGCGAATGTCGCCCACGACAGGAAGGCGTCGCTGCCGCCCGCTGCCCGGACTACGATGGCTGGCGTCAGCACAATGCCAGCGATGGAGAGCATAGCGTGCTGGAGTCCGAGGCCGACGGCGACGGCGGCCGGCGGCCGCTCATCTGGCTCGTAGCGAACGTCCTGGGTGTGATCGGCGGCGGTTGATGCCATCGTCGTGTGGCGGGCCCTGCCTTTGGTCAAAGGACCAGGGACGGGAGAGCAACCATGTACCAAGGAATGTCCATTTTGCCTGCCACGGATGACACGCTTACATATACCCGAGAGCCGCCGAACCCTGCCCGTCGGGATGTCACCGCTTCGACGCGCTGAAGGCGGTGAGCGGCGCGTGAGTCAGGAAGTCGTCCCAGTAGGGGTCGTCCCGCTCCGTTGGCTCCAGCATCGCGTCGACCCAGCGGAAGTCATCAAAGCCGGCGAAACGGGCCGCCGCCTCGTACGTACCAGGTGCGAGGTAGTAGTTCTCGAACGCAAATACCTGACCGTCATGGTTGGTTATACGGTACTGGATGACGTCCCCCTCGCGCAGCGGATATGCACAGGTCCGCTCAAGCCCGTACTTCGCCAGCGACACGCCCGGCCAGGGCGGGTGGCGGCGTGTCATGGAGGAGGTGTTGCGAGACGGCGGCGCAGAAGTTGGACCGATCGAACAAGTGCGGACCCAGGTCAGTGAGGGGCAGACGAGAAGATCGGGTGTTCTATTGAGCGGGCGACCCGACGTCGGACCGCTCACGGTTGTCTTGGCGGGGAAAGTGTAGCACCCTTTGACATCTAGTCAGGAGTGCCCGACAATAACGTGGACGGCAACACACAGGAGGCGAGATGCCGAAAGGGCCGAGCGGGGAGTGGCGGCCGCGTGATCTGATCGCGTGCTCGACACACGTCATGAAGGTGCTGACCGGCGAGCTCGAGGAGACCTACGAGGCGCCGCCGGACGAGCGGCGACCCGACCCCGCCGCCGGCGGTCGGGCGCGGGCGGCGAAGCTGACCCGGGAGGAGCGGTCAGCGAGCGCAAAGCGGGCCTCGGGCGCCAGATGGAGAGAGACAGGATGACCAGTGAAATCCTTGCCACGGTGCTGACCGGGGCCGCCGTCCTTATCGGAGCGTGGCGTCTGTTTGAGTCGTTGCGCCGAGATCTGACCGCCCGCCTCGACAGTCGTTTCGATGCCCTGAACGCTCGCATTGATGCCGTCCTGCTGAAAAAAGCCTGAAGGCGCCAGGCCCCGATGCGCACGGCGTTGCATCGCGATCTGACCGCCCAGATCGCGGCCGTGAACACGCGCATCGACAACATCCTGCTGAAGGGGATCAAGCAGACCAGCACTCCTTGATCTCTAACCGTGCAGTCTGTATCATTATGATATGTACAGACTCGACACGGAGCGGCGGGCGACGATCCTCCAGATGCTTGTCGAAGGGTCGTCGATCCGCGCCACCGCCCGCACCACCAAGGTCGCCGTCAACACCGTCATCAGGCTGCTCGGTGACGCCGGGCAGGCATGCGCCGCCTACCACAATGAGACCGTGCGGAACGTCCCGTCACGCCGGATCCAGGTCGACGAGGCGTGGAGCTACACGTACGCCAAGCAGCGCAACGTTGAGCGCGCGCAGTCGGCCCCTGAGCACGCCGGCGACACGTGGACCTGGACGGCGCTCGATGCGGACTCGAAGCTGATCGTCTCGTGGCTGGTCGGTCCGCGCGATCTGGGCTCAGCGTACACGTTCATGCACGACCTGGCCGATCGGCTCCGCTGGCGGGTGCAGCTCACCTCGGATGGGCTCGGGGTCTACGTCGAGGCCGTCGAGGAGGCGTTCGGGGCCGACGTCGACTTCGCCCAGCTCGTGAAGCTGTACGGCCAGCGGGACGACAACGAGACGACGGCGGCTCGGTACAGCCCGCCCGCGTGTCGGGGCATCAGACGGGTCCGGGTCACAGGGGAGCCCGAGGAGCGACTGATCTCCACCAGCTTCGTGGAGCGTCAGAACCTCAATCTGCGGATGAGCGTCCGGCGGTTCACCCGGCTCACCAACGCCTTCAGCAAGAAGATCGCGAACCATGTGCACCATGTCGCGTTGTGGTGCGTGTACTACAACTTCTGCCGGCGCCACACGACGCTGCGGACGACCCCGGCGCAGGCAGCTGGGCTCGCGGACGACTGGCGGGACACGGCGTGGATTGTCGAGCTCGTCAATGCGCGAACGCCTGCCCCTGCGAAGCCTGGGCCGAAGCCGAAGATTCGACAATTAGATTGATACACTACCTCCTGAGCGGCCGTCTTGACATATAGGGGCGTCTGTGAGCCTGAGCCTGCCGCTGTCGACGGCACCGCCACCCCGTGGTCGCGTCCAGTGCCGCCAGCGACTCGGTGGGATGTTGCACTACTACTATCGGTCAGCAGCGTGATACATGACCGGCCGTCAACCCCACGATCTAGTTTTTGGACAGTACGACTATCGCCACGCCGCGTGACCCGACCGTGGCAGTGCCCCTAGAGTCGTGAGGTGCGCCCGCTGGCTCAGACCTACTCCCAGCGCCGGTTGACTGCGACGTGCGTCCCCCCAATCGCGCCGTTCTGCCAGTGACCGGCCACGCTGACATCAGGCCAACAGCCCTAACCCGTAAGGTGCGTTTAATCGGCCGACCGCTTCATGCGGCCTCCCGGTGGTAGAAATTGAGCCATCCGCCCAGACGCTCCCGCCGCTGAACGTCGGCGGCCAGGCTCACCGGCGGTGGCGGTCGTGGCAGGAGCTGGTTGTCGAGTCCCTGGTGGTTTCGCTCGCGATGGTCGTGGTCGACGTCCTCGCCCACGAGGAGACGCACGTGCCCTTCGCCGAGGGGGACGACGCGACTGAGACATTTCCCTTTCATAGAGCGGACGAACCGCTCGGCATACGCGTTGAGATTGGGACTCTTCGGCGGGAGACGGATCGGCTGGACACCCCCGCCCTCTAGGATCTCGCCAAAAACCCGCGTATAGAGCGGGTCGCGGTCGTGAATCAGAGAGCGGGCGCGTCGCAAGCAGCCATCGACCGGGTCCGTTAAATTGCGGGCCATTTGCTCCATCCACGTGCCGTACGGCTGCGGATGGATCCCGGCGATGGTCACGCGGCGGGACGGCAGCGCGATCACGAAGAAGACCAGGTACCGCTGGAGCCCGGCCAGCGTGAGCACCTCGACGGTGAACAGATCGCAGGCCGTGCGGCCCTCCCAGGGCGCCTGCAGGAACGTCTTCCAGGGCATGCGCCGGCTCCGCTCGGGAGCCGGGTCGATCCCGTGGTCGTGCCGGGTCCGCTTCACCGTGGTCCGAGCGATCTCGTGGCCGAGGTTCGAGAGCGCCCCGCGGATCCGTGTGTACCCCCACTGGGGATGCTCGACCGCCATCCGGACCACGAGCGCGGCCACGTCACGTCGCGTCATTGCCGGAGCAGCCGCTCGGATACATGCAGCCGATAGTCCGAGTCGAGGCCGATCAGATGCGCATCGAAGGCCGCGTGATGGATCTTCGACAACGGGAGGCCGTTTGGCACCACCGGCTGGCCGAGTCGCTCGTTCGCGTCCGCGACAATATGAGCCGCGTCTAGAAGGAGCGGTTCAGGCAACCCCGACAACGCGCACCGGCCGTTATAGGCCATGATGACGGCTTCGCGGAACGACGCCTGGTGCAGTCGCTGTTTGACCGCGCGCAAGGCGTACTTCCGTTCCAACGTGTTCTCGGGCGGCGTGAGTGTCACTTGATCGGCGATGCCGAATGAGACACGCGCCTTCAACGCTGTGGCGTCCCACCCGGAAATAAAGGCTGGCACCATAGCCTGGTAGCGGCCCGGTGCAATACCAAGGAAATAGATGATGGGTATCCGGTGCTCGAACGCCTCGCGAAGCCAGCGATTGTCGGCAGCGTCCGGGTCCTGACCCATAAAGGCGTAGTCGATCGTGTCGTCGGCCTCGAATATCTGCCGATGCACCTCACGCTGGTCGTCGTACCACACCCTGGCACCCGGCCTTGGAAAGACCGTCTTGATCGAAAGCAGGAACCGCATCTGCTGTGGCTTGAAAATCCCCCGCTGCGGATTCATGAGCGGAACGCGTTCATCCTCGAAGACGAAACCGGGTTTCAACTCGGTGGCGGTCAGGTGATCGTGAGTCTCGCCGAGCTTTCGCACATGTTCGAATGCTGCCAAACGCAGGGGCGTGTCACGATCATCATCAGCCATGTGCAGCGGCTCTCTCCGCTTGTTCAGACGCATAGCTTCCACCTGGCTCCAGTACCTCGATGAGAAGGGCTCCGAGCAGGCGGCAGCGAGTGTCATCGCAGGTGGTAAGGCTTGTCTCTAGCCCGTCGCAGAGCGCCATCAGTTCATCAACCTTGGCGACGATGCGGTGCTGTTCAGCGAGGGGTGGGACGCTTAGCGGCAGGTCGTATACATCAGCACGGCTTAGACCCGGTTTGACGCCCTTTCCAAGCCACCCGAGATTGAGCATCTGTAGTCCGATCAGCAGATACCGGAGATCGAAATAATGTGGTGCTTCCACGAAGTACGCGACGTCCGTGGTCCACGATGGACCGTCACACAGGTTGAGCGCTCCGGCTGAACCCTTTCGACCAACGATTATCGCCGGTGCCTCAGTCAGCGGCGTCTCGCAGTACCCTACGAGCCCGTTTGATCCGAACACCGGTACCGGTCCTTCATCAAGGCGTTCGTTGGCCTTCTTTCCTTTGCCGTACCGAAACTGCAACAGCGATGCGACCGGGCCAACCAGCCAACCTGGCACGTCTAGAGAGCGAACTTCTCGTTGAGGCCTGCGCCGCTTTCTCTCCACTAACGATATAGACGCCGGCTCGTCGTTCGGGTCCTGCGCCACGAGTTTGCCGCGCACGGCGAGGTTGAGGATGGTCTGACGGAGGGCCTTGATCTGGTCGCGGCGGGTGGTGAGTGGGGTGAGGTGTTCGAGGGCGAAGGCAGCGTGGTTTCGGAATACTTTCGGGTCGGGATCGGGCGCGTCGAGGCGGGTGAGACTCGACGCCGTCAGCCGGTCCCGCGTCGCCTCCCGCTCCGTTCGTGCCTTCTCCAGTCGGTCGCAGAGCGCCATCAGTTCATCAACCTTGGCGACGATGCGGTGTTGCTCGGCGAGGGGTGGAACGCTCAGCGGCAGGTCGTATACATCAGCGCGGCTTAGACCCGGTTTGACGCCCTTGCCAAGCGATCCGAGATTGAGCGTCTGTAGTCCGATCAGCAGATACCGGAGATCGAAATAATGTGGTGCTTCCACGAAGTACGCGACGTCCGTGGCCCACGATGGACCGTCACACAAGTTAAGCGCTCCGGCTGAACCCTTTCGACCAACGATTATCGCCGGTGCCTCAGTCAGCGGCGTCTCACAGTACCCTACGAGCCCATTTGATCCGAACACCGGTACCGGTCCTTCACCAAGGCGTTCGCTGGCCTTCATCCCTTTGCCGTACTGAAACTGCAACAGCGATGCGACCGGGGCAACCAGCCAACCTGGCACGTCTAGAGAGCGAGCTTCTCGTTGAGGCCTGCGCCGCTTTCCCTCCACTAGCGAGATAGACGGCGGCTCGTCGTTCGGGTCCTGCGCCACCAGCTTGCCGCGCACGGCCAAATCGAGAATGAAACAGCGCAGGCGAGGGACGGCGTCGGAAGCGTCGGCGATCCGTTCGTAATGAGCCAGCAATCGGTCGACATTCATCGCATGAGCGCCTCGGCCAGGATCGCTTTCAACCGATCGCGCAAGGCCGCGGTGTCTACCTCGGCAGCAGTGAGCTTCGCCAGCAACTCCTCAGGATCGCCGTGGTCGGTGTCTGGCGTGTGCGGGTTCTTGATGTCGAGGTTGTAGGCGCGCGCCTTGACTTCATTGGCCGTCACCTTCCAGGCGCGCTCCGTCTCCTTCCGTCCCTTGCGTTGCGTTCCGCCCCACCAGTCGATGCAGCCCTGCAAGTGCTCGAACCGGATCGGCCGAGTCATGGAGTAGGCTTTCTGGTCCTCGGGCACTAAGTGCTCATAGAACCAGATATCCCGAGTCGGCTCACCCTTCTCGAAGAACAACAGATTGGTCCCGATAGAGGCGTAAGGGCGGAACACGGAATTGGGCAGGCGCACGATGGTGTGGAGGTGACATGCCTCCATCAGGTGTTCCTTGAGGCGGGTCTTGACACCCTCGCCGAACAACGATCCGTCGGGCAGGACCACGGCAGCGCGCCCGCCCGGCTTCAACAGGCGGATGATGAGCGCGAGGAAGAGGTCCGCTGTCTCCCGCGTGCGGAACGATTGCGGGAAGTTCGACTCGATGCCGTCTTCCTCCTTGCCGCCGAAGGGCGGGTTGGTGAGCACGATATCGACTCGGTCCTTCCGCCCCCAGCCGATATAGGGCCGAGCCAGGGTGTTGTCGTGGCGGACGAAGCTGGGGTCCTCGATGCCGTGTAGCAGCATGTTGGTGACGCAGAGCATGTGCGGCAACTGCTTCTTCTCCACCGCGCGCAACGCGGCCTGCATGGTCTGCTCGTCCTCGGGCCGCTTCACATGGCGCTCGCGCATGTGGCGCAGCGCACAGGTCAAGAAGCCGCCGGTACCACAGGCAGGGTCGAACAAGGTCTCGCCAGGTCTGGGGTCGAGGCGGTCGACCATGAAGGCGGTGACGGCCCGGGGCGTGTAGTACTCGCCGGCATTGCCCGCCGATTGCAGGTCGTTCAAGATCTGTTCGTAGATGTCGCCAAAATGCTGACGTTCGCTCAGGTTGTTGAAGTTGACCTCGTTGATCTTATTGACCACCTGACGCATCAGCTGGCCGGATTTCATGTAGTTGTAGGCATCTTCGAACACATCGCGGACGACGCGACGGCGGTCGCCGGAATGCCCGGTCATCCGGAGGTTCTTTAGGGCCGGGAACAGGTCGTCGTCGACGAAGGCGAGCAGTTCTTCCCCGGTGATGCCCTCGGGGTCCGCCGCCCAGGCACGCCACTGGAATCGCTCAGGAACCGGGGAGACATAGTCCGCATGCATCAATCCCAGTTCCTGGTCCTGATCGTCGATGATCTTCAGGAAGAACATCCAGCACAACTGGCTGATGCGCTGGGCATCGCCGTCGACGCCGGTGTCCTGGCGCATGATGTTCTGGATGGACTTGACGAGGGTGCGGACGGACATAGGCTACGCCGTCTCTCGATACAGGGCAGATTGAAGATTGTGGACGGCCGCGACGAAGTCTTCCCGCCCGCCGAAGGCCTCGATCAACTGCACCGGTGTGCCGAGGTGGGTGAAGGGCGGGATACGCAGCACGTTGGTATCATCCAGTTTGAACACCCCCTCGTCGGCATATTTGGTCAGCAAGGCGTCGAGCACGGCGCGTGCCCGGTCCCCGTACGTGTTGAAGACGTCGCGTTTCTTGACGTGGTCGGCCCGCTCGCGACGAGTCAGCGGCTTGGCGTCGAAGGCGACATGGCAGATGAGGTCGAAGGGGTCGAGGTCCTTGCCGAGTTCCTCGGCGATGAGGTCAAGCGGTAAGCCCTCGGCCTCCAGTTTCTCGATGATCGCCTGCTTGCGTGCGGTGGCTCGCCAGCGCTTCAAGAAATCGTCGAGACTGACAAAACGCTTCCTCAGTGCCCTCTTGGTGAAGTCGCGCAGGGATTCGGTGACAAGCTTCCCGTGTTCGTCCAGGTATTCCACCCGTTCCGCGACAATGGTTGCACCCACGCCGTCCACATAGACCTTGAGCCTCCCCGGTCCATCAGGTGTGGGAGGTATCCACGTGGGGCCATCAATGATCGTTTCATCTTCACTCGGTTCCGGCGGTATGGGGTCCTCGTCCGTGGACGGAATATCGTCGGGCGGAGTGATGGGGTCGTCTTCGCCAGGCTCGTAAATCTGCACGGGCTCGCCATCGAAATCCGGATCGGCGAAATGGCTGGTCGCACCCCGAAAGTCCATCAGGGTGAAGTAGAACTTGCGGGTGTCCTCATGCACGCGAGTTCCGCGGCCAACGATCTGCTTGAACTCGGTCATGGAACCGACCGCGCGGTCGAGCACGATGAGCCGGCAGGTTTGGACATCGACACCGGTCGACAGGAGCCGCGACGTGGTGACCAGCACGGGGTATCTCGATTCCGGGTCGATGAAGGTGCCGAGGTGCGCCTGCCCGTCCGCGTCGGCACCGGTGATGCGTATGACGTAGCGGGGGTGCCTGCCCACGAGATCGGCGTTCTCGTTGATGAGCGCCTGACGCACGCGGGCCGCGTGCTCCTGATCGACGCAGAACACGATCGCTTTCTGGAAGCGGTCCCCGCTGTTCTTCAAATACTCCGTGACCTTCCGGGCGACGAGCGTGGTGCGGTCATCCAAGACCAGCGTGCGGTCAAAATCGTTGGTATTGTAGATGCGGTCGTCGACTTCGATACCGTCTCGATCGCGCTGTCCCTTCTCAGGACGGTAGCCTTCCACATCGCGATCGATATGAACCTTGATGACCTTGTAGGGGGCGAGAAAGCCGTCGGAGATGCCCTGCTTCAGGGAGTACGAGTAGACGGGCGCACCGAAGTAGTGGATGTTCGAGACGTATTTGGTCTCCTTGGGGGTGGCCGTGAGGCCGATCTGCGTGGCCGCCGAGAAGTACTCAAGAATCTCCCGCCAGGCGGAATCCTCGGCGGCACTGCCGCGATGGCACTCGTCGATCACGATGAGATCGAAGAAGCCCGGCGAAAACTCGCGGAATATCTTCTGGTGTTCCTCCGGCCCGGTGATCGCCTGATAGAGACCGAGATAGATTTCATAGGCGGTGTCGATGCGCCGCGTTCCCTCGAGGGGGCGGGTTAGATCCCCGGACTCGCCGCGCGCGCGTTCGATGGTCCCGGCGTGCGTCGAGAGCTTCGTCATTGCCGCGCCGAACGGCCGGAAGTCGTTGACCATGGTCTGGTCGATCAACACATTGCGATCGGCCAGAAACAGGATGCGCTTCTTGCGGCCGGCCTTCCACAGCCGCCAGATGATTTGGAACGCGGTATAGGTCTTGCCGGTGCCGGTCGCCATGACCAGCAAGATGCGGTCGTCCCCCTTGGCGATGCCTCCATGGTCGCGTTGATGGCAGTGACCTGGTAGTACCGCGGGACCTTGCCGCCGTCGTCGAAATAGTCCTGCAGGACGATGGATTCGACCTCGGGCGTCAGACCCTTCCAGGCGCGATAGCGTGCCCACAGCTCGCCGGGCGACGGGAAAGCGTCAAGGCTGAGGGTGGTCTCCCGCTCGGAACTCGCGCCCGTTCGGTCGTGGAAGAGGAACCCGTCGCCGTTAGAAGAAAATACGAAGGGGATACTCAAAAAAGGTGCTGGGTCGACCTGGTAAATACTCACGGCGTCCTCAGGTAAAGCACCTCGGATTAGTCCAACTGTTTCGGTAAGAACTGCGGCAGGCGAACCGAGGCCGGCGAAGACGATAGTGGGCGAAACCAACACTCTGGAAGCCATCACCGGTTCCCACCTGTCGGTCCACACAGAATTCAAGTGTATCGAGCGAAGGACCCAATCCTCGGCCGGGGCGTTCGCATTTCGATGGAGATACACGAGATTAGTCCTCGACAGTGACGGAATATCGTCCGGACCTGCAATGTCTGCGACAGAGTCTCCTGCTCCCACATGAGCAAGAGCAGTGCTCATAGCAAGGTCAAAGTTAAGAGTCACAACTCCTGCTAGCGAGTTCTCGATCAACAAGGCCGCTGCGATTAAGTGACCCGAATTCGGCGTTGCGCTGCGGAAGCGCGCTTTCGGCAGTCGTCGGACAACATCGCGTTGGCTACCAGTCGCAGCGAATACGTCGTCAGCAACCAGCGACAGATCAGATGGGTTCGCGGAGTCAGCGGGCAATACACCATCCTGTCGAAGTCGACGATGAGCCTCGAGAGAGCAAGCCGCACCAGTTGGAAGGTCTGTCGGAGGTTCAACGGAAGCACCCGCCCCAATGACGAGAACCCACTTACTCCCCTCTGGGTCTGAAGCGGCAGCCAAGATATCGTTCGGAAGGGGCATGCGGCTCTACTGGACAGTGACAATGTAGCTCATCGAAGCTTTTCCCGGAGTGCCTCATACGGCGTCTTCCCCTGGAACGCTCCGTGTGGGCATTGGTAGCTGTAGAAGTTCTCCCAGAATCCCGATCTCGCCATGCCGGAATAGGGTCGGGTAGACCAGGGTCGTTGCTGACCCTGGCACCGGGTCGCCGGAGGCGGTCACCCGCCTCCGGCTCCCACAGAACGGAGCGTGCGGATTTCCCGCACTCCGCTCTTCGCAAACTGATTCACAGCACCGCGAGTGCTTGCAGCTCCCGATGCGGGAGACGTAAGCGTGGTCGCTGTAACGGGTGCCTCGCCTTTATCTGGTGAAAGACGTCCCAAGGGATGTGCCCCTTGCGACTCCGGCTGCTGAGCATCTTGCGCCAGTAGCGCTCGACGGCGTGGCCTATGCGCTGCAAGGCACGGAAGTTCCCCGCCACCCCGAAGTACGCATAGTGCCCCTGCAAGAGGCGGTTCAGGTTCAGGGCCTGCTCTCGAACCGGCAAGTGCCGCATCCGCCGCATCAGGTCACGGAGCGTCGCCAGGGTGCGGCGGACCCGGGACTTCTCAGTCCGAATCCCCACCTTGTATCCCCCGCCCCGATTCCGGGTGCAGTACAGGGTGAAGCCGACGAAGTAGATCGTCTCCGGTCGTCTTCTCCCGCGTTTCGGTGCATGCCTTGCGGCGAACCGGCCAAACTCGACCAGTTTCGTTTTGTTCGGTTCCAGCGTCAGATTGAACTTCGCCATCCCCTTGCGCAGGACACCCTGGACACGTAATGCATCGGCTCGGTACTGAAAACACACCACGAAGTCGTCGAGGTAGCGGACCATATATGCCTCGCCTTGCAGACGGGGCTTCACCACGGACTCGAACCAGAGGTCGAGGACGTAGTGGAGGTACACATTGCTCAACAGGACGCTAATGGAGCCGCCCTGTGGGGTGCCTTCCTCACTCGGCTGATGCACGCCGTCTTCCAGGGCGCCGGCTTTCAACCAGCGCCTCATCAGGCTGAGCAGGCGAGGGTCGCCGACTCGGTGCTCGACGAAGCGGAGCAACCAGTCGTGGTTCAGACTCCCAAAGAAGTTCTTCAAATCCGCCTCAAGGACCCAGCTCACCTTCCCCGTGAGCGTGGCGAGGGCGTGATGGGCACCTTGACCCGGCCGCCCGCCGAACGAGCAGGGCAGGAAGTCCTCCTCGTAGATGGCGGACAACACGTGGGCGCCCGGTCGGCCACACATGGCACGCCAATCGGACGCTTCTCGCGCTTCCCTGGTTTGGGGATGTACACCCGCCTTACGGCAGGTGCCGGATATCCCCGGCGGTGCATGGACCGGAGCATCGGCTCGACCCACGTCTCGAACTCCTCCTGCGCTTCCTCCACTGTTTGCCCATCCACGCCCGGCGCCGTCTTCGAGGGCATTCCACAGAGGTTCCCCCAAATTCGGTCCCGAGTGACATGATGCGCCAATGCAGTAAACCGCACCTTCGGCTCACAACGAGCTTTGGCTGCTATCCGTTCGAGTCCCGTTTCCATGACAGGCGGTTCTCCTCTTTGCATAGAAGGCCTTCTCGTCCATTGCATGACGATCATGTTGCCCTCGAACGACCCCGTTTCCGCTGGCCGCTTCCCCATGTAGCCGGCTCTCCCGACCTCGGAGTACTATCCGCCAGTCTGACTTCCGCCAGGTCATCGGGTCGTCCTCGCGTTGGTAGCTCGTCGGACCCTACAAGCGCCGCTTGAACCTGACGGACCTCCCTTGTTCCCGTGAGGCCCTTCAACTGCATGCCGACGGTACGAACCCCGGAAGCGCCTTGCCGCCGCTCGCCATCACGCGACCCAAGATGTTGCCTTCCCCTTTGGGAGATGGGGTCGGCCACTCCAATCACGATCGATTTCGGGGCTATCTTTCCGTTCACTTGCGTTCCGGCCTACAGTTTCCCTGTCTACGCTTCGCAACGGCCGTTACCGGACGCCACGCAAGACTCGGTACGCGGCTGCTGGCTAGGCTTTGCCGCGGTTGCCATTTCAGGCGCCTGTGCCTCACGAGCTTTCAAGGCGCAACCCCCACAGAACGGAGCGTGCGGATTTCCCGCACTCCGCTCTTCGCAAACTGATTCACAGCACAGCGAGTGCTTGCAGCTCCCGATGCGGGAGACGTAAACGTGGTCGCTGTAACGGGTGCCTCGCCTTTATCTGGTGAAAGACGTCCCAAGGGATGTGCCCCTTGCGACTCCGGCTGCTGAGCATCTTGCGCCAGTAGCGCTCGACGGCGTGGCCTATGCGCTGCAAGGCACGGAAGTTCCCCGCCACCCCGAAGTACGCATAGTGCCCCTGCAAGAGGCGGTTCAGGTTCAGGGCCTGCTCTCGAACCGGCAAGTGCCGCATCCGCCGCATCAGGTCACGGAGCGTCGCCAGGGTGCGGCGGACCCGGGACTTCTCAGTCCGAATCCCCACCTTGTATCCCCCGCCCCGATTCCGGGTGCAGTACAGGGTGAAGCCGACGAAGTAGATCGTCTCCGGTCGTCTTCTCCCGCGTTTCGGTGCGTGCCTTGCGGCGAACCGGCTCGCGTCGTCGACCAGGCCCGCTCCTGCGCGGAGCGCAACGCGCGAGCGCGGGTCCATCGGTCCGCGGCGACAACGCTTGCGCCAGATTCTCTCCAGTCTGCCAGCCATACCCCTACAGCGCTTCCCTCAAATGGTCCACAAAGGCCCTGTAAACACGCGTTTCCAGGGGGTCAAAACCGTCCACCCCCCCCTCGACAATCGTCGAAGGGGGGAAAACCGCGGGACAAAAGTCTTGAACACCGTCGGGCCGCGGCGCCTCGCAAAACCACAGCAAACCGGGGGTTTGTCCCGCATCCGTCTCGCTTTGTCCCGGATAGTCCCGCATCCCAAGACTTTTGTCCGCGCCGAGGCGCAACGGACCTGCTCCTGCGCAAGAGCTAGCGTCCCGTCGCTAGCAGCCGCGGGGTCTTGCCGGACGGCCCCCGCTCCGGCCCGGCTCTACCTCATGAGCCGATCTGCCTCCCGATGACGCATTACGTGGCAGGAAGCGCCACAGGACCAGCCTGCCGCTGGAGGAGGGGCCATGAACGAGCGGAATACGACGAGTCACAGACGGGAGCACGGGAGCATCCTCGCTCGGCTCGAGAAGCGCGCGCTGATAGGAATGGCGCGGCGGCTGCCTCGCTGGGTCAACGCCGACCACCTGACGATCTTGGGTCTGTCTGCGATGGGCGTGGCGGGCGGCGCATTCTGGATGTCGCACTGGTACGACGCGGCGCTGTTCGTCGTGGTCGGAGCGCTCTTTGTCAACTGGTTCGGCGACAGCCTCGACGGCACGGTCGCGCGTGTGAGAAACCAGCAACGACCCATGTACGGCTTCTATGTCGACCACATCATGGACATCGTGGGCGCGCTGTTCTTGCTGGGCGGTTTGGGGTTATCCCCCTACATGAGTCCGGTGGTCGCGCTGTTGCTGTTGGTCGCCTACCTGATGCTCTCGGCGGAGGTGTATCTGGCGACCCACGCATGCGGCGTCTTCCGAGTGTCGCTGTTCAAGATCGGTCCGACCGAGCTGCGACTCTTGTTGGCGTACGGCACGCTGTACGTACTCGACCGACCCAGGGTCGAGCTCTGGGGTGACTCGTACTTGTTGTTCGATGTCGGTGGAATCGTGGCCGTGGTCGGCATGTTCGTCGGACTCCTCTGGTCCGCCACCCGGAACATCCGCTCGCTCTATCGGGCCGAGCCGCTGCCCAGCCTGAGCCTCGAGGCATCATGACGACGGTCGATCGGCTGGGCGGCGCCCGTGAAGTGGTCACGCGGTGGATGTCATTCAACGCCGTCGGTTTGATGGGTTTCGTCTACCAACTCGGCACACTCGTCGCTGTCACGGAATGGGTCCAGCTCCACTACTTGGTCGGTACGAGCATCGCAGTCGAGGTCGCAATCCTGCACAACTTCATTTGGCACGAGCGATGGACGTGGCGAGACCGCATCGCGGTCGGGCCACGGGCGCGCTGGAGACGGCTGCTCCGGTTCAATCTCATCAACATCGTCCTGTCGATGGGCTGCCAGGTGCTCTTTACGGGCCTGTACGCCGAAGCCCTCGGCCTCCACTACGTCAGCGCAAACGTCCTGGCGATAGCGTCGTGCTCTCTCGTCAACTTTGCGGCCAATGACCGGGTGGTCTTTGCCGCGCCGCCCCCTTCGCTTCCGTCCCGGTCGTCCGCAATCTGACCATCGGCCGACATGCCCACCGCCGTCTGGGTCCCTTGCGGGGCGCGTGAATCACCCGGCATAATCAGCTCGCACCCTCGCGCCCGGGACCAGCACCGATGACTGTGTCCACCCTCATGCCGGTCGTCTACGACCAGCTGCGGCGACTCGCGCGGCACTACCTGGCCAAGGAACGCGCACCGCAGACGATTCAGGCCACGGCACTCGTTCACGAGGCCTATCTCAAACTTGCCGGCGACAAGAAGCAGGCGTGGCAGGGCCGCACGCATTTTCATGCGATTGCCGCCATCGCGATGCGGCGCATCCTCGTGGAACGGGCAAGAGCGCGGGGAGCGTCCAAGCGCGGCGGATCCCACCTGCGAGTCACTCTCGATGATGCGCTCGTTGCCGACGACGACAAGCCCAGCGACGTACTCGCGCTTGATGCGGCCCTCACCCGGCTCACCGAAGTTGCCCCGCAGCGGGCCCGTATCGTCGAGCTCCGGTTTTTCGGCGGTCTGACTATCGAAGAGACGGCAGAGGCTCTCGACATCTCACCGGCAAGCGTAAAGCGCGGCTGGACGGTGGCAAGAGCCTGGTTGCAACGCGAGATGAGCGATGAACGACAGAGCAAATCCTGAGCGTTGGAACCGCCTCAGCGACCTCTTCCACCGGGCCCTGGAATGTGAGCCGAACCGCCGCGGCGTCTTCCTCGATGAGGAGTGCCACGGTGATGCGTCCCTTCGAGACGAGGTGGAGTCGCTACTGGCCTTCCATGAGCAGACCAACGGATTGATCGACACGCCGACGCACCTTGTCGCCGCAGGCGCTGGTGAAGCGCAGGCGGGGTCGCTCGTGGGACACACCGTGCATCAGTACTGCGTGACGAAGAAGCTGGGCGAAGGTGGCATGGGAGTCGTCTACCTTGCCGACGACACGAGATTGGGGCGGCAGGTCGCGCTCAAGTCTCTCGGCGCCAGTTTCGTGAAGAACGACGAACGGCGGGAGCGCCTTCGCCGAGAGGCGCGGGCCGCGGCAGGACTCTCCCATCCCGGCATCGCCACGGTCTATGCCTTGGAGGAATTCGAAGAGCAGCTCTACATCGTCTCGGAGTATGTGCCGGGCAGAACGCTGCGGGACGAAGTGGCGACCGGCCCGCTGCCGATCAAGGCGCTGCTCGCCACAGCCGTCGAAATCGCACGCGCGCTCGCCGCCGCCCACCATGAAGGCGTCGTGCATCGCGACCTGAAGCCGGAGAACGTGATTCGCACACCCGAGGGCAGCGTCAAGGTGCTCGATTTTGGTCTGGCCTATGTCGGTAGCGCCGGGGATACGGCGTCGACCACGCGACTCACGGAGCCAGGCTCGGTACTGGGCACGCCGGGGTATATCTCACCCGAGCAGCTGCGGGGTACCAACGTCGATTTCCGAACGGATCACTTTTCTTTCGGGGTCTTGTTGTACGAGTTGACGTCAGGTGCTCATCCCTTTACCAGCAGCAACCCGGCCTCGACGATCGCCCGCGTGCTCGAGGCCGAGCCGCCAGACGTCACGGAGCTCAGCGCGGAGTGTCCGCCCGAGCTGGAGCAGGTCATTCGGCGATGTCTGCGAAAGGAGGCGAAGCAGCGGTATGCGTCGACGACCGAGCTGGTCGAGGCCCTGGAGCTGCTACGGCGCGATATCGCCGACACGTCATCGAGATCCGCCTCCGCGAGTGCAACGCGGGAACCGTCTCTCGCGAAGCCGAAGCTGAGTCCGCTGTGGTGGTGGCAATTTCATCAGGTTGCGGTTGGCCTGGTGTACTACCTGACGCTGATCCCCATGTGGACGGTGCGGAGTTCGGTTCCGGGACCCTGGGGAGCCTTGCTGTTCTTCTCTACCGTGGCCATCGTAGGCGTAGCCGCGACGTTGCGCTTCCACCTCTGGTTCACCTCGCGCTTCACTCGGGCCGAGCTCGCGGCTCAGCGAAGTCGGGTGTTCTGGATCACGAGGGTTGCAGACTCCGTATTCGTGTTGCTCCTACTCTCCGCCGGCGCGGCGATGGCCGATTCCGAGGTCGCCCTCACGGCGCTTCTGGTGGGCATTGCGGTAGGCAGTTTCATTGCGTTCCTCGTGATCGAACCGGCGACGACCCGCGCCGCATTCAAGCGGAGCAAGTCGAGATCGTCACGACCGCGTTCGAAGAAGAGCGCAGGAACTCGGAAGAAGTCTGGAGGTGCGCGTAGGCGAGGCTAGTCAGGAGGCGCGTGTGCCCATCCGAGAATGCGCGGCTCCGGGGCATCCTCGTCGTGCCCGATCATGACCCGGACCGGGATCGCCGACGTGCCATCGGCGCGCGCCGCGGAGATGTCGATCACCTGACTGACTGAACGGCCCCAGCGATCCGGAGCGGTCGATCCCGTCGCCCGCAGCCCGATCGTGACCTCGCCGACGTCGTGAGATTCCGTTCGCTCGAGCGTGCGGAGACGCAGCGGGTCCTTCACTGCGACGGCGTACGTTCGAGCGCCCGCCTCTGTCACCCCCCGCTCGACGCCGAGATCGCGGAATGTAAGAGTGGCCTGCTCTCCCGCCGTCTCTAGTTCGAATGCTTCGAGCGGTGTCACGTGGTCAAACCAGAACCTACCAATCTTGTCTCGCCGCATCCTGAAGGCATCCTCGACAAACTGGGTAACTTCGGGCCGGGTGTAGCCTCCCGCCTCGGCCAGCGCGCGAACGAGGTCATCCCCAAAGGCGGTCACGATCTTGGCTCCCCAGTAGCCGTCGTCCTCACCCATCCCACGGAATGCCAGATTGGGGTAGTTCGGTTTCCAGGCCCCGGCATCGTACAGCTCACCTTCGAAACGACCGACCTCTGGATAGCGAATCTCGCAGTCCTCCTCCCACGGCCGATCCCAGGCGCCGAGGGTGAGGAATGACTTGCCGATGGACGCCCCGTCGAACATGTACTCGTAGCCCACGCGACACGGGCCATTGACGAAATCGCCGCTGCCCATCGTGGATCCGAAATCGATGAAATGGTGACGGATGTAGTGACGATCGCCGTCGGTGACGTACGCATCGAACGTGTTGGCTTCCTTGACGTCCACATGGTTGAACCACGAGGCGAGGACTCGGAAACCACGGATCTCACGTCGCAGCTCGTGGGGAATGATGTCATTCGGATCGTCGTCACGCACCCCCGAATACGAGAACGGACCCAGGGGCACGCCGCTCAGGAACAAGCTCGTGATGCCACGATAGCTCCCGTCCGGTCGCGCGGCGAGGGTGTCAATCGCTGCCGCGAGATCCGACTCTTCCATCGGGCGTTCGCGCCCGGTCTCGTCCTCGAAGTTCGCACCAGGCGCCACCACGAGGTCTTCGGCGCGAAAGTGCACGATCGAGTAGTGCGGCACATTGTAGCCGGCGGCGTGCATGAGGAGCGATCCGATCTTCTCCGCGGCCGAGTTGCGTTCGGGAGCTTCGGGACGATCGAACTTCAGAACGTAGCGCCGATCCGCGGCGTCCACGATCTGGAATCCAACCGTGTACCCCTCTGTATTTTCACATGCGGCCCGGAGTGTGACTTCACAGGGTTGTGTCGTACCGTAGACATTGTTGATGTTGACTGCGGCGTTCGGAGCGCTCGCAAGTGGCGGATCTGTCGCCTAGCAGCCCGTGGTGAAAGCACCATTCTCTAGATCGATGGGCGCGTGCTGATGTTGTCGTGTGATCGAGTCGATCCGCGCTGCCGCGAGCGGATCGGGCACCCACCAGGGCTGGACGAGGGTCCAGAACTCGCTCAAGTGGTCGATCAGGGCGGCGAAGGATACCGGCACGCGGCCTTCCCGGGTTCGTGAGAGGGCTCATAAGTTGACTCCGGCCGCGATGACGGGAGCCTCCTGCACCAGATAGTACTGCTGTTCGAATTCTGCCGGCGACACGTGGCCGATACCGGGGGCTCACCCCGCGGGAACACTCCAGTGGGCATCGCCGGCAACTGGGCGCTATGAGTAAACAAGGCGACCGGTATCTCCGGACTTTACTGATGCACGGCGCGCGCGCGGTGCTCTCTCACAGTGGGCACCCAACGAAGACGACGCCGTTCCGGACCTGGGCGCGCGCCGTCACCGCCCGCCGCGGGGCGAACATTGCGACCGCGGCGATCGCGAACCGCCTCGCGCGCATGGTGTGGCGCGTGTGGCGAGACGACCGACCGTTGGTCCCTGAGTCGACCGTCACGGCATAGTCGCAGCGAGTCACGGAGTCATCTCTTCTGGCGGACTGCCGCGCACCGGATGGCACACCGGTCAGACCGGCGCGGGGACACGCCGTTTCTGGGGCTGGCCTGCCGGGGCCGCACCAACGATTGGCATCCCCGCGCGCCTTTTCCATCGTGGCCCGGAGCCTTGAGCGCTCCCTCGAGGGGTCGAAGATACGACTGCAGTCTGATCACCGTGTCGTCGGGCCGCCCGATCCGGCCGAAGGTCCAATCACAGCTGCCGCACCGCTCCGTGCCCCGCGCGAAACGAAGTTCGTCGATGTCCCCCAACAGCCCGTGGTGAAAATCAGCAACGGCCTCGGCTAGATCGATCGCCAGAATCGATCATCATCTGTACACTCGTTCGCATGTCAATGGGCACACGACGCAAACGACGACGACAAGAAGCCCTCTGGGTCGCGACGACCGACTTGCCCCAGACGGTCGCCCACCCGTTCTATCGTCGAGTGAACGCCCTGCTGGACGCCCACGGTTTCGAGACGTTTGTCGAACGGCAGTGCCAGCGGTTCTACGCCGCCACCCGTGGCCGGCCAAGTCTCACGCCGGGCATCTACTTTCGCGCGTTGTTGGTGGGGTACTTTGAAGGCATTGACTCGGAGCGGGGCATCGCCTGGCGCGCGGCGGACTCGCTGGCGATTCGGCGCTTCTTGGGCATCGCCGTGGACGAGGATGTGCCGGACCACTCGACGATCTCCCGAACCCGGCGACTGATTGACGTCGAGACGCATCGCGCCGTGTTCACCTGGGTGCAGCAGCGCCTCGTCGCGTCGGGCGTGCTGAAGGGCGCGACGATCGGGATCGACGCCACCACGCTGGAGGCGAACGCGGCGATGCGGAGCATCGTGCGGCGGGACACCGGCGAGGACTACCAGGCCTATTTGACCGGCTTGGCGCAGGCGTCGGGCATTGCCACCCCGACGCGCGACGACCTCGCCCGCCTGGACCGGAAGCGGAAGAAGACGCCATCGAACAAGGACTGGCGGAGCCCCGTCGATCCGGATGCGAAGGTCGCCAAGATGAAAGACGGCCGCACGCATCTGGCCCACAAGGTCGAACATGCCGTGGACCTCGACACCGGCGCGGTCGTCGCGGTGACCGTGCAAGGCGCAGACACGGGGGATACGACGGTCGCCGCCGCTGCCCAGATCGAGGATGCGCAAGCCGAGGTGGACGACCCCCAGGCGTTCACCGCGCTGGTCGCGGACAAGGGCTATCACAGTAATGAGGTCATGGTGGATCTGCAGGCCGTCGGCGTCCGGTCGTATGTCGCCGAGCCGGATCGAGGCCGCCGCGATTGGTCCAAGGCGCGGGAGACCCAAGCGCCCGTCTATGCGAATCGTCGGCGCATTCGGGGCGCCCGCGGCAAGCGCTTGATGCGCCGACGTGGCGAGCGCATCGAGCGTTCGTTCGCGCACGCCTACGAGACCGGCGGGATGCGGCGCACGCATCTGCGCGGGCATCGCAATATCTTGAAGCGCCTCTTGATTCACCTCGCGGGCTTCAACCTCGGCGTGCTGTTCCGGCAGCTGATCGGCGTTGGCACGCCGCGCAGCCTGCAGGGGCGCTGTCTCGCCGCGCTGATGGTCCTTGTGTCCTCCTGGCGGCGCCTCGTACATGTCTGGACCGTTCGCGAGCCCGAGTACCCCGCGCGTTCCACGATCGGGGTCGGCGATCACGATCGATCACTCATCCCGAAAGCCGCATAGGAAGACCGCATTTCCACCACGGGCTGCCAAGGGGGCGAAACTCCCCCGACCGAAGTCGGGGGTTGAGCATGAAGCGGGTGCGTGTTAGTACGAGCTAAACCCACGGCCTCTGGCCGTGCGACCCGAAGAGCTTCGAGCGATCCGGCGTGTTGTGGCGTGTGGAGTAGGTTCCCCTTCCGGGGAAGGCCCGTGTGGGGGCCAGGAAGGAGAACCTATCCATGCATGACTGGCAGAGTCTGGCGCACGTGAGGTGGGAATGCAAGTATCACGTGGTGATCATCCCGAAGTTTCGGAGAAAGATCCTCTATGGGCAGTCATAACGCTCCCGCGGAGCGGGAGGCTTGGCGGTTGTGAGCCACCCCAAAGGGTGCCAGCTTGTGGAGTTAGCGGTGGTTAGAAATTCCCGTCTTCGTCAAGCGCCAGCATGACCATCGAGCTGTTCCTGCGCTTGAACATATTGCCGAACGTCCTCCTGTTCAAGGCCAACCGTCGACACCGCATATCCGCGCGCCCAGAATTTCTCACCGTTGAAGGTGCGCTGCCGCCCGCCAAACTGCCGAGCGACCGCAATCGCGCTCTTCCCCTTCACATAGCCGATGATCTGCGCGACCGAGTGCTTCGGGGGAAGGTCGATCACCATGTGGACGTGGTCCTGCACCATGTGACCTTCGACAATCTTGCACTCTTTCTGGACCGCCAGCTCGTGAAACACCGGACCCAGGTACGTCCGGATCTTCCCGTACAACGACTTCCTGCGACATTTGGGCACGAACACGACGTGATAGGTGCAACTCCATCGACTATGACTTAGACTTTCGTATGACATCGTCGGTACCTCCTCTGGTGGACCGCCAAGCCCCAGAGGAGGGTTTTTCGTATTGCCGCCAAGGGTCAAACCTCGAAAGTCTCACTGGTCAAACCAGTGGCTTACCTGTCTCGAGTTACGCGGCCGCTTGCCGTACGGTCATGCCATCGGTGGTCCACTGCACGGATCGGTATGCGAATAACCGTCCCCGCGGCCGTGACCACCAACCCCCAGCTCCCGCACATCTATGCCCACTGGCCGCAGCTGGTCGTCGTCGAGGACGGCCGCGAGGTCATCCGGCCGGCCGACGCGTTGATCGTCGGCCACCTGGTCCGCACCGACCGCGAGGCGTCCTACGCCGCCTCGCCCTCGAATCGCCTCCTGCGCGACGTGCTGCGGACCGAGGAGCCGGTCGACTGGACGGTCGACGGGCGGTCGAGCTCGGCGAACCTGCTCAACCGCGCCGCGGTCGCCACGGCCATCCGCCGCGGGGCCGGGGTGTATCTGTGGGGGAACCGGATGAGCGACGGCACCTTGATCACGCACCGGCGCGCCCGGGCGATCATCGGCGACGAGCTCGTGGCGTTCGTGCTGGAGTGGATCGACCGGAAGGTCGACCTCCCGTTCGTCGAGTTCATTCTCCAGCGCATGAACGGCTTTTTGCGGACTCAAACGCTCAACGGCACCATCCGCAGTGGCCGCGCCCGCTTCGACGCCCAATACAACACGGCCGAGACGCTGGCCGCGCACCCGGTCACCTTCAGCTTTGAGCTGGGCCTCCACGATCTGGCCGAGCACATCATCTTCCGCCAGGCGGTCAGTGGGGTGGGGAACGAGATCCTCGAGCAGCTGACCGCGCAGGGCCGGATCGCGTAAATGGCCATCAAGAAGGTTCTCTCCGGCTTTACGGTCTACGTCGACGGGATCGACTACGTCGGCGTGGCCCAGCGCTTCACGCCGCCGCCGATTGAGCTCGCGCTCGAGGCGCTGGCCGGCAACCCGCGGGCGGTCGAGACGCCGGTCCTCTGTGTCGGGGTGCTGACCGACGGCGCGACCCCGCGCCGCGTGGAATACGAGCTGACGGGCCTGTGGACCAAGCAGGAAGCCCCCGAGGTGGGCGGCACCGGCGGTGGGGGCGGGGGGCGCGACGGCTGCACCTACACGATCGGTGTGCGCACGCTGACCCATCGGATCGACGGCGACGAGGTCCGCCACGTCGACCTCGAGGCGAACATCCACCGGATCAACGGCACCGATGTCAACGCAGAGCTGCGGACCGCGCTCCGCCGGAGACCGTGACGATGCCCGATGCGGCCGAGACGCTCACCGTCACCCTCACGCGCCCCGTCACGCATCGGCGGCACCTGGATCACCCCCTGATGACCGAGGGTGGGGAGTCGAGGCCCGCGAGAGGAGCGCCTGGAGAGGGCGGTTTCTATAACGTCCCGCTTATGATCCGCCCCGCGAGGCGCCGCGGCCGATCTGTCCACGACGGGGGACACTCCCGCGAAATCCCCCCCATTTGAGGACCCCAAAAACGCCCGGAAAACGCCATTTGAAGGGCATTTCATGGATCAAAAGTCTTGATCCACAATTGTGTCGCCCGATCCCCGTAAGTCGTTGCGCCCAAGGGAGTCGCATCCCACTTATCCCGGGTTATCCCGGGTTATCCCGGGTTTCAAAACTTTTGATCGAGGACATTCTTCGCCGGAGGAGGCGAAGGCGCTTCCCAAACCGGATCCAATTTTTTGATCGCGCGCACGCGGTCCGCACCTCAGGCATGGGCTCACGTGATCGTGAGCCAATTTCCACCTCGTTGACGCATTCCCAGGTACCGGTGGTGTACCGCCAGCTGTTTTTGGTGTGGGAGGTGAACCAATGGTGGGTCCGTTCGAAGCCTCACTGCGCACGCGAGCGGGCAGAGTCCTGCTGGCCAGCGTCACGTTCCTCATCCTGCTCCCGCATGCGGTCTTCGGCCAGACGCGCACGGTCGACGTACGGGCATACTGGGGCCACGCCACCGGGTTGGACGACTCGCCTCCCTATGCCTGGGTGGGAGGCGTATCCGTGACGGAGGGTGCCACCGGGGCGCATACGCGGCTCGGCGTGGAGGTGTGGCGTGCCAACATGTTCGGGCCATATGCCCACAACGCCAAGAGTCGTGCCACCTTGTTGACGTTCGTGTGGGAGTACGAATTCGAACCAGACCAGCGTGTCAGTCCGTATATGACCGCCGGGGTCGGTTTGACCCGCTATCGGACACGCTATCGAACTGGTTCTCCCGATCCCGCCGTGCTTCCGGAGTTCTTCGTGGACACGCAAGGATCCCTCAACTATCACGTCGGGCTGGGCGTCCGGTGGTGCCTGACCCGGCACGTGTTTGTGGCCCCGGAGGCGCGCATGGGATTTCCTAGCCTCCGGGCGACGGTCGGGGTCGGTTATGCCTTCTGATAGCGCGGCCGCGTGTCATCAAGTGGAGGACGAAATGATCATACCTGTAGACACCTCAAAAAAACTCGTTTGCACGGTCGCACTGCTAATGCTGCTAATGATGTTCATGGGCTCGCGTGTGGCGGCACAACCCCGTCCCGCGGAATTTCGCTTTCACGGTGGACATGGCGTTTTTCTCGACGATCTGGGCCATGTGGTTTCTGCCGGGGCTTCTTACCGCCGCTATTTTGGAGAACGCGGCTGGGCCATTGAACCAGAGTACTCGCTAACAACCGCGCGCAGAGGTCATCAGGACCACCTGCTGATCCTGAACGTGGTCAAAGATCTCACGCCGCTCTCAGAGAGGGCAGTACCGTACCTGATTATGGGAATGGGACCCGGGTTCCATACCCCCCTCTATGGTCGACAAGATTTCGGATTCGCGGGAATGGTCACGGGTGCAGGGCTTGGTGTCAAGGTATGGATGAGTGACCATTCTTTCGTCTCTCCTCAGTTCCGTGTTGGTTTGCCTTTTACAAGGTGGTCATTCAATTTTGGATTTACCCGCCGGCCCCGCCCCCTCCTACGGACACGGACGTACGAGGCACCGCCCCTAGAACCTTCACAGCTCATCACCAAGGTCGATGTCCCTCTCACCGATGGCGATGTGGTCCCGCGCAACGGACCGGTGGTGGTCGTCTCGGTTGCCCATGCCAGTCGGTTGGGTCGGCCACGCAATGAGGCCATCAGCCTCACGGTGTGTCTGTCGTTACGCCCTGATCGCTGCACCAGTGGATGGGCGGTTTTTGATGGACCTGCCGGGCGCCTGTCTAGCTCTGTGACGGCGACATTGAGGTTCGGGGAAGAGACGGTCCCAACCGACACTGCGGTGCCAGTCTACGTGCACGTCGTACTCACCAGTGGCCCGAGCTGGCGGCCGACGCCGGATCAGGCCGTGCCGCAACTGGGCGATCCAGGAGTGCTGGACGTGGAGACTGTGACCCGGCGCATCACGGTAGTCGATCAGTAATCGAGGGTGACCCAGAAGAGCATCCGGGTTCCCCGATACGAACCCGTCAACTCGGATGGTCTGCACGGTAGACGTTGTGCAATCCGGATTGGTCTCGCATGTGTCCGACCGCATAAAGAACACAGAAGTGAGTCCCAGTTTTTGGACAGCGACCTAAGTGAAATCTTCACTGCCTGTCATGCGGCTGCTTTCGCATCGTCATCGCAATACACCGCATCCGGGGTGCGTCGGCCCAGTGCCGTGTGAGGACGCCGGGAATTATAGAACTCGAAGTATCGAGTGAAGCCGGTTCGCAACGCGACCGGTGTCTCGTAGGCGCGCAAGGAGATGTCCTCGTACTTCACGCTGCGCCCGAGCCGTTCGACGAATACGTTGTCGAGCGTATTGGACAGCCGCCATGACAGCACCCGCCGGGAGTACCAGTCCATGACCCCCGCTGTCGGTCCCGATGTGGTCGATCAAGAGTTTTGAAACCCGGGATAACTCGGGATAACCCGGGATAAGTGGGATGCCGACTCCCGCGGGCGCGCCAGGCGCGTCGATGCCCGCGCCCCTGCTCGTCGGCTTTCATGGCTACGGCGAAAGCGCGGAGCGTCATCTGAGAGAGCTTGACCAGGTGGACGGCATCGGCGACTGGCTCGTGGTGTCCGTCCAGGGGTTGCACCGCTACTACGACCGTCGGGACGGGGAGGTCGTCGCATCGTGGATGACGTCGCAGGACCGTGAGCGCATGATCATGAACAACCTCTCGTATGTCGCATCGATCATCGACACGATCCATCGGCGCTACGAGACGACCTCGACCATCGTCTACTGCGGCTTCTCACAGGGTGTCGCGATGGCGTATCGCGCCGCCACCAGGCTGCCGCTCACAGCGGCAGGCATCATCGCGCTCGCGGGTGACGTGCCGCCCGAGCTCCAAGATGACGACACCATCCGCTGGCCACCCGTTCTGATTGGCCGAGGCGACAGCGATGAGCGCTATTCCGAAGCCCAGATGAACGCCGATCTCAGCTTCCTGAAGACGACCGACGCCGACGTAGAAGCGGTGTCGTCGAGGCGGGGCCTTGGTGCACAACTCGCGATCTCGGTCAATAATTGCCCTCCACCCCGAGATCCGAGGTCCCGCATGACGAGTTTCAAGCGCACCCAGCGGAAGTACGTCCAGAAGGCCTACCGTGTCCGGAATTGGCGGGAGTACGAGACGGGTCTCCGCGCTCGCGGGAGTCTGACCGTCTGGCTCGGACTCACCGATGGCAAGCTCGCCAACTGGAACTCGCCGAGGCCGACGCGCAGGAAGCCAGGCCGACAACGCAAGTACTCGAACCACGCCATCGAGACGACGGTCACCTTGGGCTTGGTGTTTGGCCTGGCGTCCAGGCAGACTGAGGGCTTCCTGCGCTCGCGGCTGACGCTCCTGAATCTGGACAACGACGTGCCCGACCACAGCACGATCTCGAGGCGCAAGGCGAGGCTGGGGAAGGTTGCTTCCTACGAGAGGCGAACCGTGAAGCCCGTCCACCTCCGCATCGACAGCAGCGGTCTTTCAGTGCACGTCGGCCAGTTGCGCACTCCGCCGAAAGCCAGGGACTACCGCAAGCTGCACCTCGCTGTGGATGAGCAAACCAGTGACGTGGTCGCCTGCGAGCTCACGAGAAGGTGCGCGAAACTTAGTTGGGAATTGAAGCGGCTCCAAACCCTGTGGTTTGATGACGTTGCCTAAGACGAACATCACGCCACGAGAGAAAGGAGCCGAGATGAGCAGTGTCCTACGACCCGTCAGGAAGCGCAAGAAGGTTCGCACGTTGGGCCCGGTCGACGTCATCGACCGGAAGGAGTACGCCGAACTGGACGTCGACACCAAGGTGGAGTTGATCCGGTCCTTGGTGCCGCTGGGGTTGCTGCATGTCGAGGAGTTGCTCGACGCGGAGGTGACGGCGCTGGCGGGCGGGCGCTATGCCCGCAAGGACGCATCGGTCGGCGGGCGTCGTCATGGCAGCAACCCCGGGACGGTCGGGTTGGCCGGCCAGCGCGTGCCAATTCGCGTGCCACGGATTCGCCATGTCGCGGGGAGCGAGATGCCGCTGCGGTCCTACGAGGCGTTGCATGGGGAGCGCGCGGTGAACGACCTGCTGCTGAAGCGCGTGCTGTACGGAATCTCGTGCCGCAACTACGAAGCCGCCGCGGCGGCGATTCCCGGAGCCATCGGGCTGTCGGGGTCGACCGTGTCCCGGGGCTTTATTCAGGCTAGCGCGGCGAAACTGCGGGAGCTCCAGGAGCGGGACCTCTCCGGCGAGGACGTGGTGGCCGTGGTCCTGGACGGCAAGACCTTTGCCGAGGCAACGATGGTCATCGCGCTGGGCATCACGATGGCGGGGGAAAAACGCTTTCTGGGCTTCGTCGAGACGGATACCGAGAACGAGAAAGTGTTGACCCCGTTCTTGCGGTCGTTGGTCGAGCGGGGTCTTGACGTCTCCCAGGGCGTGCTGGTGATCCTCGACGGCGGCAAGGGGCTGCGATCAGCCGTCCGCAAAGCCTTCCGGGACCGGGCGCTGGTCCACCGGTGCCAGTGGCATAAGCGCGAGAACGTGGTGAGTTACCTGGCCAAGACCGAGCAGGCGTCGTGGCGCCAGCGCCTCCAACGCGCCTACAACCGTCCGGAATACGACGAAGCCCGCGCGGCCCTTGAGACGCTCCATCGCGAGCTGGAGGACCGGAACCAATCGGCGGCCCGCAGCTTGGCGGAAGGCTTCGACGAGACCTTGACGCTGCATCGACTCGGGCTCTACGGCGTTCTGGGCCGCTCGCTGAAGACGACGAACTGTCTGGAGTCCGTCAATGCGCTCGTCGAGGAACGCTGCGCGAAGGTCGATCACTGGCAAAACTCGCGTCAACGTCACCGCTGGCTGGCGACCGCGCTCTTGGACATCGAACCGCGCCTGCGCAAGGTGATGGGGTGCCGGCACCTGCCCACGCTCCGTGCCGCGTTGAAGCGAGAACTGAAGATCGACACGACGACGTCGAAGAAGAAAGCCGCGGAGTCAATCAGGAGCCGTAGAGAGTTTCAACTAAGAATGGGCTTGACTCGCTCACGAGCAAGCGGGCTCGAGACGCTGCCCGGGTGGCGTCACTCGTCGGCCAGATCGAGCGTCCCATCGCCTCGGCCAAGGCCGACGCCGCGTACGACACCGGCGACGTCTATAAGACGCTGGAGAATCACCGTGCTCATCGATCGCCGAAGGTGCTGATACCGCCACGAAAGGGCGCTCAGCTCGCGCTCGACTCTGCGGGCACGCGACAGCGGAATCGTAACATCCGAGCACGATCACGTGTTGGGAAACGGAAGTGGTACGTCGCATCGGGCTACAGCAGGCGAAGCAAGGTGGAGACGACGTTCCACCGCTACAAGGCCATCCTGGGCTCAGCGATGCGAGCGAGGGGACTGGCGTCCCAGAGAGTCGAGGTGAGGTTGGGGTGCAAGATCCTGAACACTATGACGGCGCTCGGGATACCCGATGGCGAGATGATCGGATGACCGGCAGGCGGAGTCACGGGAGACTCTCAGCCCTCAATGGAGTTGTGCACCAAGGCATCGCCACGCCAACAAGTACACATATACACATACCTGCTACAGTACCTACGCAAGAACCCGCTCAGCTAGGCATGACCCTTGATGTTTTAGAGTTTCTCAGGGGTGCCGACTGAAGTTGGTTGCCGCCGGCATCAAGCCAGCTGCCGCAACGCCCATGGGGCCACGCCGAATATCAACCCCAGCCCCGCACCGGCTGCCCAGGCTCCACCGACCCTGTATTCCAAGCAGTTATTGACGCGGCGCGTGACAGTATGTTGATCGGTGGTTGTTCGTGCTCACCCGTAGGCAGGGGAGGCTGCGACGCCCCAACGAACACACCGAACCCCAGAATCGCCAGGTATCCGGCCGGGACATAGCGCAGCAATGCGCCGCTACTCCTTTATCTCTGTCCCTTGTTTCGCTCGGTGTTGTCGAAGGTGCGCGAAACTTAGTTGGGAATTGAAGCGGCTCCAAACCCTGTGGTTTGATGACGTTGCCTAAGACGAACATCACGCCACGAGAGAAAGGAGCCGAGATGAGCAGTGTCCTACGACCCGTCAGGAAGCGCAAGAAGGTTCGCACGTTGGGCCCGGTCGACGTCATCGACCGGAAGGAGTACGCCGAACTGGACGTCGACACCAAGGTGGAGTTGATCCGGTCCTTGGTGCCGCTGGGGTTGCTGCATGTCGAGGAGTTGCTCGACGCGGAGGTGACGGCGCTGGCGGGCGGGCGCTATGCCCGCAAGGACGCATCGGTCGGCGGGCGTCGTCATGGCAGCAACCCCGGGACGGTCGGGTTGGCCGGCCAGCGCGTGCCAATTCGCGTGCCACGGATTCGCCATGTCGCGGGGAGCGAGATGCCGCTGCGGTCCTACGAGGCGTTGCATGGGGAGCGCGCGGTGAACGACCTGCTGCTGAAGCGCGTGCTGTACGGAATCTCGTGCCGCAACTACGAAGCCGCCGCGGCGGCGATTCCCGGAGCCATCGGGCTGTCGGGGTCGACCGTGTCCCGGGGCTTTATTCAGGCTAGCGCGGCGAAACTGCGGGAGCTCCAGGAGCGGGACCTCTCCGGCGAGGACGTGGTGGCCGTGGTCCTGGACGGCAAGACCTTTGCCGAGGCAACGATGGTCATCGCGCTGGGCATCACGATGGCGGGGGAAAAACGCTTTCTGGGCTTCGTCGAGACGGATACCGAGAACGAGAAAGTGTTGACCCCGTTCTTGCGGTCGTTGGTCGAGCGGGGTCTTGACGTCTCCCAGGGCGTGCTGGTGATCCTCGACGGCGGCAAGGGGCTGCGATCAGCCGTCCGCAAAGCCTTCCGGGACCGGGCGCTGGTCCACCGGTGCCAGTGGCATAAGCGCGAGAACGTGGTGAGTTACCTGGCCAAGACCGAGCAGGCGTCGTGGCGCCAGCGCCTCCAACGCGCCTACAACCGTCCGGAATACGACGAAGCCCGCGCGGCCCTTGAGACGCTCCATCGCGAGCTGGAGGACCGGAACCAATCGGCGGCCCGCAGCTTGGCGGAAGGCTTCGACGAGACCTTGACGCTGCATCGACTCGGGCTCTACGGCGTTCTGGGCCGCTCGCTGAAGACGACGAACTGTCTGGAGTCCGTCAATGCGCTCGTCGAGGAACGCTGCGCGAAGGTCGATCACTGGCAAAACTCGCGTCAACGTCACCGCTGGCTGGCGACCGCGCTCTTGGACATCGAACCGCGCCTGCGCAAGGTGATGGGGTACCGGCACCTGCCCACGCTCCGTGCCGCGTTGAAGCGAGAACTGAAGATCGACACGACGACGTCGAAGAAGAAAGCCGCGTAGTCAATCAGGAGCCGTAGAGAGTTTCAACTAAGAATGGGCTTGACTCGTGTTGTCGCCACGCGTAGTACAATATTTGGAGCGTTATTATCGCGGCAAACGCCGCGCTGCCGAGTCCGTGTGTAAGCGAAGATTCTTCAACAAGACCGAGTTTGGGCATCGCCCGTTCCCAACTAAGTTTCGCGCACCTTCCGCAAGTGGATAGAACCACCATGGTGTTTTGTTGTCGGCACTCATCGCTTGTCACCTCGCCAGGTAAAAAACGCCCTACATTGTCCCTAACAGACCACAGTACGCAACGCTTACGATCCAGGTAAATCCCCCCGTACGGTAATATGGGAGTCTGACGAGCGTCAAGTCGGGTACACCATCTCCATTGGATTCGTCACCCGCGCACGCGAGTAGCTCCCCCGTCGTCTCCAGATCTGCAGGGCGGCCGTGCATGAGGGGACGGCGATCTATCCCCAGATTACGTCGGCAGTTCGGCTGCATGTTCGCCGACGAGAACAACGTATCCTGAGGTGCTTCAGAACGAGTTTTTCATTTTTCTAGAGATCGAGCGCGAGCCAGACGGCCAGCTCGACGGCGGCGACCAGACTGATGGTCATGAAAAGCCCCGTCATAAGGACGACGCCCACCGAGCGCTGGTCTCGCGGCAGCATATTGAATCCGCATCTCGCCGCCCATCGCCGAGGCCCTGGCGCGACGGCGAGCCCGCCGTGACCCCACCAGCCCGCTCGTCTTCCACCGCGACGGCATCGCCGTCCGGCGCTGGCGCACCGCGTGGCGCACCGCCTGCCAGGCCGCTGGGGTGCCGACCCGCTTCCTCCACGATTGCCGCCGCACCGCCGCGCGCAACCTGATCCGCGCGAATGTCCCCGAGCGCATCGCCATGCTCCTGACCGGCCACAAGAGCCGCGCCATCTTCGACCGCTACAACATCATCCACGAGCAGGAACTGCTCGACGCCGGGGACCAACTCGTCGCCTATCTGGCGCAGCAGGCGCAGGCGGGGCCAGCCCGTCGGCGGCCCCCGGCGGCCAGGCCCGCCACCCCGCGCACCGCGCCGGCCCTCCGCCTCGTGCGACGCACCACCGCATAAGGGCGCCCCCCCCCGGCAAGAGCTCGCGGCCACGGACCGGGGGGCGGCGGGTCGCCGGACGCCGCCCGTCTGTGCGCCGGGGATTTCATCCAGGCTTCCGACGTACTCGGGGCACACGCGGCGACGGGGCGGGTCGACGCGGCCCAACACACGCACGTGCTGAGCCTCGCCACGGGTGCCGGGGACGGCTTCGCTGCCAGGCCCTCGTTTGACGCGGTGATGTGACGGTGTGGTGGTCCTCGGACGCGATCACGGCCTGGACGCCCCGCCGGAGCAGCCGGCGGGGTCGGCAGCGGCGGTACTCGGATCTCGCCATCGAGACCGTCCTGACCCTACGACTCCTCGCCCATCTCCCGCGGCGCCAGGCCGAAGGGTTCCGGCACGCCCTGTTCGGGAGGAGGCGCCTCGACCTCTCCGCCCCCGACGAGACGACGCGCTCCCAGCGCCGTCGGCGACGGGTCCCGACCGGCGAGGGCCGCCGTCTCGTGCTCGACAGCCCGGGGCTGTCGAGCGTCGGAGCAGGGGAGTGGGCCGCCGCGAAACACGGGGGCCGCCGCCGGCGGGGCTGGCGGAAGCTCTCCCGTCGCGTCGATCAGTTAGGCGTGATCCGTGTCCACACGCTGACCGAGGCGACGGGTGATGAGGCGACCACCGCCTCGATCTACTCACCGTGGTCGATGGCCCTCTCGTGCGCGTCACCGCTGACGCTGCCTCTGACACGGTCGCCGTCGACGAAACGGCGCGGGGTGCGACGGTCGTTATCCCACCGGCCAGGACGGCGACCATCTCTGGCCACGGCCCGCGGTCGCCCACGCGGGATCGGACGATCACGTTGACGAAGACGCTCGGCCGGCGTCGCTGGAAGCAGGCGTCAGGGTGCCCTCGTCAGGGCCGGGTGGAGAACACGTGCTTCCGCGACACGTCCATCATTGGCGATGGCCTTCGCGCCCGGAGTCCAGCGGGGCAGGGGAGTGAGGTTGTCCTCGGCTGTGAGATCTTGAATCGAATGACCGAGGTCGGCCGCCCTGTGTCGTATCGTATCGGCAGGTGAGGATCCTGTCGGTTGGCAGCGTGCGGGCCCGTGACGATTCGTGGAATAACGCCCGGAAAGAAGGCGGCGGCCGAGCGCACCCTCGCAGCACGCGCGAGCCTCCGGCCGGGTGCTCGGGCCGTCAGCCCTCCGCGCTGGTCAGGAAGATCGGCAACCCCAGCCTGTCGGCATACTTGGGCCGGTAGCGCGGCACGTTGTATAGCGAGTCGAGATCGACCGTGCGCGGACCCAGCGTCGGGTCGGGAAGCGACGTCAACGTGTAGGTGCCACCGACCAGCGCCGTCATGAGCCCGTGCTTGCCGGCCAGGATCGCGTCGGTGGCGATGTTGCCGAACGTCGTCGCCACCAGCTTATCCACGAAGTCCGGCTCGCCGCTTCGCAGCTCGTAGGTGAGGTCGCTGGCCATGCTCTCCTCGCCCAGACGCTCGGCGATCTCGGTCTTGAGCGCTTCGGCAATGTTGGGTGGCCGCACGTGGCCCGACGCGTCGTATCGCTCGAACGCCGGTACGTACCCCTGCCACTTCGCGCCTTCCGACAGCACCACGAGCGCGTAGTTGCTGGGCGTGTTGCGCTTCTCCTCAGCGAGCAGTTCAAGCAGACGGTCGAGCGACACGTCGTACTCCGGAATGCAGCAGCGAATCGATGTCGTGTACGCGGCATACAGCGCCGTAAATCCTGATTCACGCCCGAAGATCCGGAACACACCATAGCGTTCATGTGAACCCACCGTCGTCCGCTGCCGTTGAATGGAGGCTGTCGCGCGCGTGATCGCCGTCGAAAATCAGATGCAGTACTCCGTGTTGCGCACATCGTTGTCCATCGTCTTGGGAATGCCGATCACCTTCACGCCCAGCTTCTCGACACTCGGCGTCGTCGCCAGCGTACCGTCGCCGCCGATCGTGATCAGATAGTCGATGCCCAACCGGCCGTCATCGCTGAGAATCTCCTGCTCAAGCAGCAGCTGATCGTGCTGCGCCGTTCGCGCCAGCGTGCGCCGAACCTCAGAGTGGGCGATCGGCTCCTATGCGGATTCGGGGCGCTTTTTCTGAGTCCGGGACGGATTCGCAAGGTCGCCATCGGACTGCGCCCGTCCACGTTGCTGACCTTCCATCAGGCGCTGGTGCGCGGCAAATACCGCCGATTGTTTTCCTCAAGCGCGCGACCGAAGAAGCCGGGCCCCAAGGGGCCGAGCGAGTCGCTCATCCGCGCCATCGTCGAGCTCAAATCGCGCAATCCTCGATTCGGGTGCCCGCGGATTGCGCGCATCATCTCGCAGACGTTCGGGGTCGACATCGACAAGAACGTCGTGCACCGCGTGCTGGCGAAACGCTCTCGTCCAGCCCCGGGCGGAACCGGGCCCTCGTGGTTGTCGTTCGTCGGACACACGACAGACAGTCTGTGGAGCGTGGACCTCTTGCGCTGTGCGTCCATCGTGCTCCAGAGCTACTGGGTGCGCGTGGTCATGGACCAGTTCACGCGGCGCCTCGTGGGATTCGGTGTGCATCGCGGACCGGTCGATGCACCCAGCCGCTGCCGGATGTGCAACGCCGCCATTCATGGGCGGGGCGCGCCGCGACATCTCAGTACGGATCATGATCCGTTGTTCGAGGCGCATCGGTGGACCGCGCACCTTCGGCTTCTGGAGATCGACGAAATCAAGACGGTGCCCCATGTGCCCCTGTCACACCCCTTGGTGGAACGGCTGATCGGGACGATGCGGCGAGAATGCCTGGATCAGGTGTTGTTCTGGAATGCCGGTGATCTGGAGCGGAAGCTCGCCGACTTCCAGGCCTCCTACAACGCGGCACGGAGCCATGCGTCGTGGGAAGGCTACACGCCGTTAGGCTTCGCGGGCGAACGCACGGTGGCCCGTGCCGAATTCAACCATGTGCGTTGGATCTCCCGCTGCCGGGGCATGGTCCAGCTTCCAGCGGCGGCCTGATGACGAATTCGAGACCGACAGGCGCACCATCACCCCGACGTAGTACTCGACGCCATCGGTGGCGATCAGGGGGCACCCCACGCGGCGTCCGCGGAGGATGACGTCGTTGATCGCGGCCTTGGTGTTGCGATGGGAGCGGCGGCCGAGCACACTACCGGCCCACAAGCGGGAACACACCTCGATCGTCGCAAACAGCCACAGGGTGCGGCCTTAGGGCCGATGCATCGCTCGGACCCGGAAGACGCTGCTGAATCAATGGGCTACCTCCGGCGAGCAGAAGCGGCTATTCGGCAGCCCGTCGGGACTGCCACGGCAGGTCGTCGACGCTGGCCGCCGGTTGACCGATGGCGGGACGTTGCGTAGGCTGAGTCCATGGCGCATCTGGATCGGATCACAATCGAGCCCGGAAAACGCAGCGGCAAGCCCTGCATCCGTGGCCTGCGCATCACGGTCTCCGATGTGCTCGACTACCTCGCGTCCGGCATGTCCGAGGAGGACTTGCTCCGGGACTTCCCGGACTTGGAGCGCGAAGACATCCGGGCCTGCCTCGCGTTCGCCGCTGATCGCGAGCGGCGACTGGTTGCGGTCGGCGGCCGGTGAAGCTGCTCCTCGACCAGAATCTCTCACCGCGGCTCTGCGACCTCCTTCTCGACATCTGGACCGATCTTGTTCACGTTCGAGCGGTTGGCTTGGCGGCAGCAGACGACTCGGCCGTCTGGGCGTACGCGAGGCAGTGCGGCTTCACCATCGTGTCAAAGGACGGCGACTTCTGCGGTCGTTCCGCCCTGTACGGTGCGCCGCCGAAGGTCATCTGGCTGGCGCTCGGCAACTGTTCGACCAGCGAGATTGAACGGCGTCTCCGTGGCCACCGCGATGAGATTGAGACGTTCGCTACCGAACCGGACACGACGTTGCTCGTGATCGAACCCAGCCAGGGTGCCGGCGCGTCGTAGCGGCACGCCGATCAAGTTGCCAGCATGACTTTCACCGAGTCGAACACGGTCGAGGCGCTCGTCCGTGACATCCTCTGCGGCGGCGTCACCCACCATACGGCCGTCGGACCCGGCCTCGCGCGGCGGCATCGCGCGCTGTCCGGCCTCGGTTGGCACTACCTCGCGCCGCAGCACTTGGCGCGGCAGGCGCACGAGGTCCTTGTCGAGGACCACGTGCGGGAGGCGCTGATCCGCCTCAACCCGGAGATCGCGGCGCAGCCGGATCGGGCCGACGACGTGCTGTACCGGCTGCGGGCCATCCTGATGGGCGTGCGGACGGACGGGCTGGTCAAGGCGAACGAGGAGTTCGCAGCGTGGCTCGCCGGAGAGCGGTCGATGCCGTTCGGCGCGGACGGCGAGCACGTCACCGTGCGGCTCGTTGACCTTGAGGATGTCGAGCGAAACCAGTACGTCGTCAGCACCCAGTACACCGTCCGATCGGGTGCGAACGAGCGCCGCGCGGATCTCGTGCTGCTGGTGAACGGTCTTCCGCTGGTCGTCATCGAGGCGAAGACGCCGGTACGGTCGAGCCAGAGCTGGTTCGACGGGGCGACGCAGATCCACGACGACTACGAGCGCAACGCGCCGGAGCTGTTCGTGCCGAACCTCTGCTCGGTCGCCACCGAAGGGAAGGATCTGCGCTACGGATCGATCGGCCTGCCAGTCGATCTCTGGGGACCGTGGCGGGCGGACGACGACACCGACACGCCGAAGCTCGAACGGATCAAGCGGACCATCTCGTCGATGCTCCGCCCGAACACGGTTCTGGATCTGTTGGGCAGCTACACGGCCTACGCCACGGGCAAGGGGAAGCGGCGAGCGAAGATCGTTGCGCGGTACCAGCAGGTCGAGGCGGCGAACCGCATCGTCGAGCGGGTCGTCGCCGGCCATCCCAAGAAGGGTTTGGTCTGGCACTTCCAGGGTTCCGGCAAGTCGCTCTTGATGCTGTTCGCGGCGCGCAAGCTGCGGCTGCACCCGTCGTTGGGGAACCCGACGGTGATCATCGTGGTCGACCGGATCGACCTCGACACGCAGATCTCCAGCACGTTCCACGCGGCCGACGCACCGAACCTGGACAAGGCTGACAGCCGGGCGGATCTCGAACGGTTACTGGCACAGGACGCCCGCAAGATCATCATCACCACGATCTTCAAGTTCGCCGAGGTGGACGGTGTCCTGAACGACCGTCACAACATCATCGTGCTGGTCGACGAGGCCCACCGTTCTCAGGAGGGCGACCTGGGACGGAAGATGCGCAGAGCGCTCCCGAATGCGTTCCTGTTCGGACTGACCGGGACCCCGATCAACCGCGCCGACCGCAACACGTTCTTTGCCTTCGGCTCCGAGGAGGACGAGTACGGCTACCTGAGCCGCTACGGCTTCGAGGAGTCGATCCGCGACGGCGCGACGAAGCCGCTGCATTTCGAGCCGCGGTTGCCGGAACTGCACATCGACCGGGACGCCATCGACGCCGAAGGTCGGCCTCCACGAGGGCGACACGATGATCGGGCACCCTGATCGAATCGACCGCACCGTGACGGACGCCGACACCGATCGCATCAGGGGATTCGTGCGGCGCCTACTCCCTGACGCCGAGGGTACCGTCGCCCACACGACGGTTTGCTTCTACACGAACACACCCGACCGGCACTACCTCATCGACCGGCACCCGGAACATTCGCAGGTCACGTACGCCACGTGCTGCTCCGGTCACGGATTCAAGGCCTCGCCAGCCGTTGGTGAAGCCCTCGCTGACCTCACGCTCGACCGACAAACGCGCGTCGACATCGAGCCGTTTCGGTTCCGCTGGTAGCCCGTGGCGTGCATCCGTTTGCTGTAGGATCCAAGCTGAGTATCTTCCGCACAACAGAAGGAGGTCCGCGATGGACATGCACCGTGTCGTGTGGGTTTTTGCGCTCGTCGTTGTTGTCGTCGTTGCAGGGTGGTCTCCGGTAGCCGCGCAGACCCAATCCACTGGCGATGTGACCGCGGCCACCTCAGTTCCGCGAACCCCCTGGGGGACCCCGGATCTCAGTGGAGTGTGGGACTTCCGTACCCTAACGCCATTCGAGAGGCCCAAGGATCTGGCCGAGAAGGCATTCTTCACCGACGACGAGGCGGCGGCGTTCGAGGCGGGCCGACTCGCTGAGTTCGCCGTGCGTGACGATAAGGACCCGGAAGATATCGTCGGCAACTATAACCAGTTCTGGTTCGACCCCGGCTCTCAAGTCGGCGACACCAACCGGACGTCGCTCGTGATCGATCCCCCGAGCGGGCGAGTGCCGCCATTGACTCCGGACGCACAAGCGGAACGGGCCGCCCAGCGCGAGGCGCGCAAGGGCGTTGGTCCACACATGCCGACACCCGGCGGCTTTGTCGAGGACCTGGGCAACGGGAGGCACGCGGTTCGATGCATCCTGGGCTTCAACTCGGGACCACCGATGACACCGGGTGGCTACAATCAGAATGTCCAGCTCGTGCAGACTCCGGATACCGTGGCGCTGGTCAACGAGATGGTGCACAGCACCCGGATTATTCCGATCGACGGCCAGCAACATCTATCGGAGGACATCAGGCAGTGGATGGGCGACTCGCGGGGCCATTGGGAAGGTGACACGCTCGTGGTGGAGACCACGAACTTTCTGCGCGAGACCAGCTTTCGTGGCGGCGTCACCACCGCAGGCCTTCGGTTGGTCGAACGCTTCACTCGGGCCTCTAACGACACGCTGATGTACGAGGTCACCATCGAGGACTCCAACGCCTGGGCACACCCCTGGACCTATGCAATCCCGATGCGAAGGAACGACCAACCCCTCTTCGAGTACGCGTGTCACGAGGGAAACTACGGCCTGTACAACATTCTCGCCGGCGCACGAATGAAGGAGGCAGCGGCGGTTAGCTTGCGGGAAGGAGCCGGCGAAGCCGGTGGCGGTCCGTCGCGGTGAGCGGAAGGAACCCGCTCGCGTCGGCGTCGTCGGCCGTCGCTTTGCACGGGCTGCACATGAGTACCCTCGGGTCGGCCTGATGCACGAGGCCAAGCGTATGTCCGAGCTCATGCGCAATGACGTTGCGCGTGACGCCCGTCATCGACATCCGCGCGCCCGTTTCCACCGGAATTGCCACGAAGTACCGATCGTCGTGCTCCAGCGGCCAGGCGAACGACATCGTCGGCTGCTTGGAGAAGAACACCACGACGTCGCCTCCTAGAGGTGGGACAAAGCGGGACGGATGCGGGACACACCCCGGTGTTTGCTGGGTTTTTTCGTGGCGCCGACGGCCGACGGGGACTCAAGACTTTTGGTTGGCGTTTCCCCCCCATTCGGCGATTTTCGAGGGGGGGGTGGACGGGTTTTGACCCCCTGGGAAATCGTGTTTGACGGCCTTTTGGGAAACCCTTTAGAGCCGGCACGCGCCCCCGATGAACGCGATCAGAAGTTTTGATCCCGGGATCTTCCGGGATAAGCGGGATGCCGACTCTCGGGCGCATACGGCCACTCGACAAGACGACTGCCCCACACGGTGCGGCCCGCACCCGGACCACGGAAACGGGCTCGCGGGCGAGCCGCGCCTCGGTCCGTCGGTCACGCTGGCGCCGGTCTGGGGCGTACCGTCGAGCCAGGCGGCAAGCTTGTGGCGTAGCGAGCGGAACCTGGCGATGCGCCGCGGCGGCGCCACGCAAGAACCACAGCAACCACAGGGGTTTGTCCCGCATCCGTCCCGCTACCCTTTAGAGCCGGCACGCGCCCCCGATGAACGCGATCAGAAGTTTTGATCCCGGGATCTTCCGGGATCTTCCGGGATAAGCGGGATGCCTTGAGGGAAGCGCTGGAGGGGTATGGCTGGCAGACTGGAGAGAATCTGGCGCAAGCGTTGTCGCCGCGGACCGATGGACCCGCTCTCGCGCGTCGAGCTCCGCGCAGGGAGCGGGCCTGGTCGACGACGCGAAGCAGAGCCGGACCCCGGCAAGTGACAATCGTGTCGCGCCAGCGGTGGAAAGCTGTTGCGGAAGCGCTGGGCCAGCACGTCGATCCGGTGCTGCGCCTCCACCGGGCCGAAGACGGCTGCGGCCACGCGTCGCCACTCGTCGAAGATCTCCTCCGAGAAGGGGTCCCGATCACGCCACGTCAGCCGCGCAGAGGCACTGTCGCCTTCACCCGGCGGGCCCTGGGGTTGCTGGTGCCAGGCCTTCATAGCTTTGTCGGTTTCGTTGACGCCACGTTGACCAGCGGCGAACACCGCAGAGCTCGTCTTCGGCCCGAATGGCAACGGATACCGCCGTGCGTGTGCGCACAGGTGCAGCAGATGGTCGAGCGCGGCGCGCGCCTGATCTGGGGCCAGGGCCGGCCGGCGGTCCACCCTCGTGCGCTCTCCCTCTCTCGACACCACCACGCTGTCGCCTCGCATGCCGCAGGCGGCGGCAAAGGTCGCGCGGACCCACACATCGAGACGATGATGGGCGGCGGCCTTCAGATCTGTGGGCCTGACCAGCACGTGCAGCCGGCGGTCAGGGGTGACGGCAATGTTGCCGGCCACCGGCGGGCACCCGTCTCGGTACACCAAGCGCTGGGGCTGCAGCCGGCCACCCGCCTCGTGCAGAGCGTGGCGGGCCAGGGACTCGGCTTCCTGCACCGCCCGTCTGCCCATCGCGGCGCCCAGGATCCCATACGGCAGCAACCGGTTGGCCGCCAGGCGTTCTTCCAGAAACGAGGTCCGTCCTTCGAGTACGGCATCAATGACCGTCGTCTGCAGTTGCCACCGGTCCAGGCCCGCTGGGGCGGCCACCGGCTCCCGGTCCAGGGCGAACGGATCGTCCCCGGCCTGAGGGATCTCGACTCCCAGAGACCCTAGCCAAGCCAACCAGGGATCTTTGAGGATCCGGATCATCTCGTGCAACTCGAGGTCGGCCGACTGGACCGCTTCGGGCAGCTCGAACACGCCGACCTGGAACGGTGCGACCTCTTCCTCCCGCTGCTGGCACGCGCAGGCAATCTCAAGGTGGCCAGTGTCGAACGAGGCGCGCGGGCCGGTAAAGCAGGCCGCGTTGAATGGTTGCAGCGGATGGTCTTCGATCAGGTCCCGGTACGTGGTCTCCCGGATGTCGACATGGTCGGAGACGGTGGCCGCGGCCACCCGCAGGAATTCATCGACGCAGGCCGAGAGCGGTTCGTCCTTATTGCTGCGGATATTGCGGGCCGTGGCCGTTACGATCACGCGGTCGCCGGCCGCCAAGAGCGCGTCGAGAAACAGCTGCCGGTCTTCACGCACCGGATCCCGATCGCCGCGGCGCGGCGCCGCGGCCAGCAGATCCCAGGCGGGCGCCCTGGCCCGGCGCGGAAAGGCGGCATCGTGCAAGCCCATGATCGCCAGCACGCGGCAGGGAATGGCGCGCATCGGCTTGAAGCCGCCCATCGCCATGTTCCCGCCGACCCGGGAGACCGCGCGCACCTCCTCCTGAGCCACCTGGTCCAACCAGTCGGCCACGGCGGCGGCATCCATGTCGACCTCGCACGCATGGTCCGTTTCGGCGGCGCGAAGTTGCCCGACCAGATCCACGGCCGCGGTCGAGTCGAACCGACCATCGCCGGCAGCCAATACCTGGTCCAGCACCCGGTCCAGGCGGTCGGCCCACTGGCCGGGACTGGCTTCACGCTGCCAATCGTCCAGCAGGCACACCAAGCCGTCCAGCCAGTCCAGTGACGCACTCAGCGTAGCTGGGTCGGCACCCACGCGAGCCGTCAGGACTCCACGCCTGATTCCCTGAAATGCCTCGACGCGCACACCGTTCAGAAATGGGAGTGTCTGCTGAACACCGGAGAACTCGCCAAACATATTTTCCCTTATGGTCGTTGGCCGTGGCCTCGTGTACCACGTCTCTGCTATGTCGGGCCATCTCTGCTTCGCGATGTTCTCCACCGCTTGATCAGCAGCAGCGTATCTCAGAATCTTCAGGTCGGACACCGCTCCAACGATCCGCTGAAACTCACCTGAGTCGGAAATAGTCCAGTCCTTTGGGCCACGCTTGATCACATGCTCGGGCTGCTCATCGTCTGGTGGAGGATCGACTACCAGTACTTCTGTCCCTTCACTCGTAAGTCTGGTTCCAATCACAAGCGCTGTTGGTGGCTGGCGTCCATCCGTGAACCTGAAGGACGGCACTTGCTCGGTTCCTCGTCGTAGTTGCTCCAGGGCAGCGCTTCTCGAAGATCGCGTTCCTTTGCATTCAACGACGTAGTGGATTGTTTGCTCGGCGTTGAAGAACAGATAGTCAGGACTGGTCGCTCCGACCAGTTTCGCTGGCCGAAGCTTCTTCTTCACGACCACGTCCACATCCGCAGCATCCGGTACGTTGAAGTACTCCGCCATGACATAGGCAGCCATGCCCACACCGATCTCGTCGGACATCAATCCTTTTTGATGAAAGTCTATGCCGAAGGCCTCGTCGCTCAACCGCAGTGGGTCGTTCGGAGTACCGTCTGGTAGATTGAACGCCCACAGGTAGCGGATATATGCCCAAGTGGAGCAGATGTCGGTCAGGTTGGGAACGACCGGCGTGGTGATAACACCCAGTCGGTGCAGAAGGTGTACGGGGGCCAGCTGAGCCGTTCGCCACGGAGCGAATTGCGGCACGACCGTCAGTCCGCTCTTCTGCGACGCGGGAGAACGGCCCTTGGCCTGCAACCGTGCATTCTCTTTCTTCTGCTTGGCTTGGATCGACGCCAGCAACGCAGGGGACGACTCGACTGTGATGCTTCGCGGGGTATTTAGCGCAATCATCCACTCGTTCAGTGTTGGCATGTTGCGCCTAATCTCTCACAGAACAGCCCTGCCGCCGCGGTAAACGACTGTTCGTCACAGACGGGCGCCTTCAATTTGGGCCTGCTCATGCGAACGCTGATCGCCGTGGGCACGCATCGTCGACCGCCGCGATCTGCCGCCCCACGGCGACCATGCGCCACCTCGAGCGCCTCGCTGGCGGTACCAGCGCACGGTGGCCCGGCCGAGGACACTCTGACGGCATCGCCGTCATCTTGGTCGCTGAGGATAGGGCTCTCCCGGCGCGACGCCGCGACCACCGCCGTCATAACATCTCACGGCTGGAGCCGTCGCGGTCTGGGCGCGCTAGCTGGCGAGAGGAGCCTTTATTCTCCTAGGCTTGCGTCCTCGAAGGCGAGCTGAATGCGATAACGCCGAAGGGCTAAGTTCGGCATCGCCCAGGCCGCGTACTGCACCCCCTCAGGAAAGTCCGAGGCCACGAGGATGCCGCGAACGGTTCCGGCGCCCTGGTGTTGCTGGTGCCATCCGGACGGCTGCCCCTCCTGGGCTGCGCTGCTCGTGGTCGATGATGGCTCTGAGGACGGTACGGCCGAGCAGATTCAGGCTCGGTTCGAAACCGCGCGGGTCATTCGACACGACGTGAACCGGGGATTCGGCGCGGCCGTGAACACCGGTTTCAAGGCGGCGCGAGGCGCCTTTCTGGCCGCCGTGAACAACGATGCGCCGAGAACGTGCGCTTCACCAGATCAGCCGGCCGGGCCATCGCGTCGGCGGCGATCGTCGTCTTGAACCGCCGGCCCCGAATCACGCCCTCGTGCTGGGATATCTCGCCTGACGGTAGACGCGTGTTACTCCGTGCTCTGCTTGAAACGCGATCGGATCCCGTGGAACGTGTAGACAATGAGCACCAGACAAAGCGCCACGGTGGCGAACCGCATGCGGTTGCCCTCCGATCCGAAGGTGGCATTGGGTACGGCCATTGACCAGAGAACCGTGGCCCAGCCGATGAACAGCGCCATGTCGAGGGGCTTCTTTCGTCGGATCCCGTGTATTAAGAACACCAACGAGCCGACCATGATCGCCGGAAACAGAACCACGCCGAAGAATGTATAGGGTAGCTTCGCGCGGCGAACAAACGAGAACTCGTGGATGATCGGCAGGGGCACCGCCCTCTCCACCATCGGGCGCAGATCGAAGAAGAAGAACTTCCGTACCAGCTCGGCGTAGCTCCGATATGCGGCCTTATCGGGCCCACGGATCTCGCCACTATAAGGGTGGGCGAAAGTCGCCCTCGTCCAGGACCAATACTGACCGATGAACTTCGAAGCCCACGTAGCAGGGTTGCTCAAGCGCCACTGGATCGCCCGGGGGCTTTCGCGCGTGGAGTTCAGCAGGGCAGAGAGAGGTGGACCCCGAAATTCGGACAGGTTGCTAAGGTGGGATCCAGACCCAGGAGAAGGAGTCTGGCATGCCACGAAAGAGACGGCGTTATCCGGCTGAGCTGAAGGCGAAGGTCGCGCTGGAGGCGCTTCGCGAGGAAGCGACGCTGGCGGAGCTGGCGGCCCGCTACGATGTGCATCCGAACCTGATTACCACCTGGAAGAAGAAGGCTCGACAGAAGGTACTGGCCGGCTTCTCGGGGAACCACGAGCGGCAGGAGGCCTCTCGGGAGACCGAGATCAAGGAGCTGCGGGCGAAGATCGGAGAACTCGTCATCGAGCGGGATTTTTTGTCGAAGGCCTTCGGTCGTTGAGCCCCGGCCGAAGGGTGGCGATGGTCGACCCACAGCACGCGGGGCTCAGCATCACGCGGCAGTGCCGGTTGGTGTCGATCACGCGGTCGTCGTTCTACTACGCGCGCCGGGGCGATAGCCCGCTGAATCTGCGCCTGATGCGGCGGATCGACGAGCAGTTCCTCGAGACGCCGTTCTACGGATCGCGCCAGATGACAATCGGCGGCATCGTTTAACCGGGGATTGGTCTCCTTGCTGGGAATGTCACATTGAACCGGACTGGTTGTTGCTCTCGGGGGCCGTCGAGCCACCGCCAGCGCTGTCCCGTCCGGCGGTGTGGCAACAGCCGTGCCGGCGGGCGTGGCGTAAAGTCGTCCACTGTTCAGCCGGGGCTTGCGCCAGGACGAGACTTCCTGCAACATTCGGGACGGAACCACTTGAGGTCGGGAGATGTCGTGCCCTCACCGGGAACCGATCAACAGCTGAAAGCCTTTCTGCGCGACACGTTAGGCGCTTTCCCGTGGCGGATCCGTGTCTCGGACTGGACCGGCCAGCAATACTCGCTGGGGCTGGGCGAACCGCACTGGCGAGGCCTCCCGCTTGAGGTGCACCTCAGGTCCAAGGCTGCGGGACACGACTTGCTGTCCTTGAACGCCCTCGCCTTCCTGGACCGCTTTGTGCGGGGCGAGGTGGACCTCCGCGGGAACCTGTACCTGCTGTCGGATATCCGGAACCACGCCAAGCTTTCCGTGCCGTTCTGGCAACTCGTCCCTCAATTGCTGAAGAGTCAGGCGCTCTTGTTCCAGGGCGTCTCGCGCGCCCGCGTGAACGTCAAATCCCACTACGACATCCCGCAGGAAGCACTGAACGTCTATCTCGATACGATGTACATGTCGTATTCCTGCGGCATGTTCGAGTGCCCGGACCATCTGGACGTCGAAGAACTGACCCAAGTGGGCCACGGGTGTGGCGACACCTATGATTCGCTTGAGAAGGCACAGTGGAGGAAGTTCAAGGACGCCGTGGATTTCGTCGATCCGAGAGACGGAGAGACGCTGCTAGACGTCGGGTGTGGATACGGCGGTCAGCTGCTTGTCGGACTGGACCACTACCCGTTCGGGACCGTGGTCGGCTGGACCCACTCCCACAACCAGGTCGTCGAAGGCACCAAGATGCTGTCGCGATATCGGCCGGATCGCTGGGAGATACACGAAGGGGACTTTCGACAGGAAGCGCGAGTCTTCGACCATGTCACGTCGACGGGCATGATCAGTCACGTGGGTCCGAGGGGATTGATTCCCTACGTCAGAAAGATTCGAAGGCTCATCAAGACTGACGGGCGCTATGTGCATCATGCGCTGATGACTCCCCACACCGGTCGTTCGCTCGATTCGAGCGTCGGCATTGCCTTCAATAAGAAGTACGTCTGGCCGGGGTTTCATTGGTTCACGCTGGGCGCTCACGTCAAGGCGCTGGAAGAGAACGGCTTCGAAGTCGTCAGGCTCGTGAACCTCTCCCCCCACTACGGCAAGACCACGGCAGCCTGGTACGAGCGCATGATGAAGAATCAGGGGACCATGGTGCGGAATCTCGGTGAGGCCACCTTCCGCGCTTGGCAGATCTATCTCGCCGGTTCCTCCGCCGGATTTCTCAATGGCACCATGCAGGTCTATCGGATGTATTGCCGGGCCGTGTGAAGGGCTGGGCGGGCGTGCGGCGCGGAGATTCTTCCGAAAACTCTTGAAGAGTCAGCGACAGGAACCGTGTCGTCTCGTGACCGACAAGCTGGGCAGCTACCGAGTTGCCCAGCGGGACGTCATGCCCTGTGTCACCCACGACACGACCCAATACGCGAACAATCGCGCCGAAGTATCCCATCAGCCTACGCGCCAACAGGAGCGCCAGATGCGCGGCTTCACCTCACCTGCCCACGCCCAGCGGTTCTTGCACGTTCACGGTGTCATTCAGAATCTGTTTCGAGTGGGTCGGCACCTGCCTGGTCCAGGCTAAAGCGTTTTTCGCAAAGCTCTAGTACTCAGGAGGCGGTTCATGGTACTCCTACGGGCAGCGTCCAATAGGAGGATCAATGCGCGCCTATGCAATGGATCTTCGCGAACGGGTACGCCGCGATAGCGATGCCGGCCTGCCGGCAGCGGCGGTCGCGGTCCAATACCACGTCAGTGCCTCCTGGGTCCGGCGGCTCAAGCAACGGCGGCGGGAGACCGGCGACGTCGCGCCGCGCCAGCAGCGGTACGGGCGGCAGCCGGTGCGCGCGCACCACCACGAACGGAATCACCAGGGGCTCGACAATCGCCTGATCCTGCCGCTGTCGACGGCACCGCCACCCCGTGGTCGCGTCCCGTGCCGCCAGCGGCTCGGTGGGATGTTGCACTACGACTATCGGTCAGCAGCGTGATACATGACCGGCCGTCAACCCCACGATCTAGTTTTTGGACAGTACGACCGTGATGCGCCGGGTCACGGTCTCCACGTCGAGGACCCCCGGATCGCCCAGCTGCGGCACGGCCTGATCCGGCGACGGTCGCCAGCTCGGGCCGCTGGTGAGTACGACATGCACGTAGATAGGTACCGGGGTATCAATCGGGATCGTCTCGTTCTCGAACCTCAACGTCGCCGTCACGGGGCTGGACAGGCGCCCGGCGGGTCCTTCAAAGACCGCCCAGCCGCCGGTGCAGCGATCGGGCTGGGACGACAGACACACCGTGAGGCCGATGGTCTCGTCGGGTGGCCGGCCCAACCGGCTGGCATGGGCAACCGAAACGGCCACCGGCTCATTGCGGGGCACCACATCACCATCGGTGAGGGAGACATCGACCTGAGGGATAAGCCGTGCAGGTGGTGCAGGGCGCGCCTCATAAATTCGTTTCGTCCGCTGGAGGAGGAGCCCGGGAAGCAAAGCTGGAACGGTGCTCGATGTGACGATCACTGCCAATCCCTTAGCAGTGAAATCACCGTGCCCCGACATGGCAATTGTGGTAAGTAAGGTAACCACAAACGGGATCCATCCTAGGTGTCGCTCCTGAATCGGACGACGAATATGCACCGTGTGCACGGTCGATTTTGCCAGGGTGCGCGTCTGCCCGTCGTCCAGCGTCAGCGTGAGGGTGTCGGCCGTGGCCGCGTGAAAGCGACCTGTGACCAGCCGACTGTCCGGGGGCGCTTCGACTTCGTGCAACTGCACCCTCATCGGGGTGCCGACACTCACGGCTGCCACACGCGACCACGCGGACAGAGCCTGTGTTTCCAGCTGGGACTCAGCAGATGCTGTTTGCACAGAGGGCCGGTACGCGAGCGTGGCGCAGGCCGGCAAGCCGGTCACCACCAGCAACGGGACGAGCGCCGTCGCCGTGGTGGTCCAGAGTCGGGCGGCACGCCGAGGGGCGCGAGGCGTCATGTCCGTTTCCTCCACGATCCGCGCGCGGCTGGGGCGGCGGCGCCCCGTTAGGGCAGACGGAGCACCACGTCCGCTTCCGACTGGCCAGGACCGATCTCAATCGTCACGGCGTTGGTCCGTTGCTCCGCATACTCTGCACGGAGAGTGACCGGCGCGTTGGGCACAAGACCGGCAATGGCGAACGTTCCGTCCGCTCCTGTCATCGTGGTGCCCCCGACGAAGCTCGCCAGCATCACGGCTTCCGCCAACCCGTCCGTGTACCGGACGATGAGCTGCGCTCCCGCGACGGGTTTCGCCGTCGCGTCCAGCACCTGACCCGTCGCTTCGGCCCCAGCGGACTGTCCGTCGTCAGATGATTTGAGACAGGGTGGGGCCTAAAGTAACGGAGGCTCTGGCTCACCTGGTTGATAATGTTAGGCAGCGGCGTCGCGATGTTGCAAACGCCGGTGCTCGATGGTCTTTCGTTTGATCCTGTCCCTTTCCAGCAGGATGGTGTGGCCGCGCCCGAAGTAGACATCGGCGGGCGTGAGGTTATTCAGGCTCTCGTGGTAGCGCCGGTGGTTGTAGTGCTCGACGAAGACGCCGAGCTGGGCTTCGAGATCACCGAGCACAGATAATAGTTCTCCAGCAGGATCCGGTTCTTGAGGGTCTGGTGCCAGCGCTCGATCTTGCCCTGGGTCTGGGGATGGTACGGTGCGCCACGGACATGCTCCATGCTCTGATCATCGAGCCATTCGGCCAAGTCGCCGGAGAGATAGCTGGATCCGTTGTCGGACAACAGCCGTGGCTTATGGACGACCGTCGCCTGATCGCAGCCTGATGCCTTGAGCGCCAGTTCCAGCGTGTCGGTGACGTCTTCGGTCCGCATCGGCGTGCAGAGTTTCCAGGCGATGATATAGCGCGAGAAGTCGTCGAGGATGGTCGAGAGATAGAAACCAGCCTGTGGGTCTCGAATTCCGAATTCGGTCGCTAAATCGAAGCCTGGGACACCATTGCGTGGCGCCTGAGTTCTGACCTACGCTGTCTCGCGCATGAAGGATCTCCTGCTCCCCCTGCTTCACCTGGCCGTCACAGCCGCGAAGCTCTGCAGCTGGCCGTCTCTCGGTTGAACGCCTGCGTCGACGGCGTGCGATCCCGCCGCGCCGCGTCTTGATCGGCCTGCGAGCTGGTCGCCACCTCCGGCGCCACGCGCGGCTGCCGGTCCGTGTCACGAGGCTCCCGGGTCTGGCCGACGCAGTCGTCTGGCCGCTCGGGCGCCGCCTTATCATCCTCCCGGCTCCGCTCTCGCTCTCGCACGGCCGGCAATCGCCGTCGGTGCATTGGGACGAGATCGAGCAGCGCCGCGGGCGCGGACCCGAAGCGGGCGCGGTCGCCGTGCGGAGGCGCGTCACCCGCGCGGCTGTGTTGCGGTGCTCCTGTACTGAGCCACGATCGGGTCGTCGTCGGTCGTCGCCTCATGGCAACCTGTCCGTTCGGTTTGGACCACCCATGGACGCCATGCACTCGCTGTGTTTCAATCCGCGCCCGATCGCCATCGCACCCATCGCGCCCGCCCACACCGCCTGCGGATGCACACCCATCATTCGCTGTCGTCTCCCGACTCGTCACGAGCCAGCGCCTCCGTCAGATCCGGATCCTGCCCCGTCCCCCGCGCCGGCCGGCAGGTCGGGCGCGTCGGCCTGGGCCTGGGCCAGCGCCGGGACAAGACAGAGCGTCGAGACAAGGGCGAGCGTTGCGCGGATGGTCATACGTTCCTCTCTGTTCTCAGCGCACTGGCCTCCCGGCTCCCCCTCCCGCGACCGTTGAAAGCGCCTGTAAATACAACAATACAAAGAGAAAAACTGGGGTGAGCCCAGAGCGATCCCGTAGTGAGAGCATCACAGCGACTGGGTGGCGGAGGGGGCAGTCTCGAGCGAACCCGTCTCGCCAAGGATTTGGGCAAGTGCCCGCAGATTGTTGGGCCCACGGCCTGCTCCGCTCGGGCCACAAGACCGATCCGGGGGCCGCCGGTCTGGATGAACGGGCCCAACGACTTCCCGCGGGCACCCGTCGACCGCCCAGACGCCGGAACTCAACACCGCGGCGCTCTTCCCACGGCCGGGCGGCGGGACCTCGATCACCTCCGGGCACCCCCCAGGTTACACTCACGACCGGTGGGGCTTGGCCCGAAGACGCGGGCATCCACATTTCTGTTGCCCGCCCCCCCGTACGTCGTTGACCGACGGGAGATCGCAAGTGGGATGGATCCCAGCTATATCCCTAGAATGTCCCGGCCTCTCCCGAGAGGGCTGAAAGCGCCCGAGATTCCATGAGGAAATCGGGGGGTGAACCCCGAGCGATCCCGGAGCGCGATGGCCCGCACGTCGTGGGCGAACAAAAGTCGTATGCGAAAGTCGTAGGGGGATCGATCCCGGCAAGTCCCGATACCATGAGTCTCACCTGTGCCGGCCCACGTCGTTGGCCATTCGCCTACGCGCTATTCGCGTCATCCGACATCCGAGCCCGCACCTTGAGCATGCGGTCCCGCCGGGCGGTCTTGCGCTCTTCTTCGTCGAGCCAATGCACGATAGCCGCGTGGATGGCTTCGGGGCGGCCGAGGCCGAGGGTCGCAGCCACGGCGTCGAGGCGGCGGATCAGGTGCGCGCCCATGGCGAACCCCACGGTGACGGTGTCTGCGTGTCGCAGCATGTGTCAGCTCTCAATACCCGTTCAGGAATGGGTCCGATCCTGGAGTGTTATCGGACTGAAATACCGGGAGCTTTACCCCGGCCCCGGACGCTGTCAAGCCCGAAGTGAGATATCCCCTCTTCACCGATGTCTGGGTCCAGTCATCGAGGATGCAGGAGATCCGTGTCACGGGCGACGGGGAGCGGGTGGACTGGGTCCTCGGCTCGTTCTACAGCACGTCCGAGCGCGAGTACGGGCAGAGCGCCTACGCCGAGAACTACGTGGCGATCAACGGCTCGGCGGTCTCCAACTTCCTGCGGCTCGTAACGGGGGTATCGGATCTCGTCTGGTCGGGATCGCGTTCGCTGGCCGGCCGCCCCGACACGGAGGAGCTGTTCTTCTCGGACCTCAACTACGACTTCGATCAGCTCGCCCTGTTCAGCGAGGTGTCCCTGGCCGTCACCGATCGGTTCAGCCTGACCGGCGGGCTACGCTGGTACGACTTCGACGAGGAACGCACCCAGACGTTCGACGGACTCTTCGCCGACCCGCTCGACAGCGAAGGGACCACGTCGGCGACCGGTGTCGCCCCGCGGATCATCGCCAGCTACGATGTAACCGCGGCGACGCAGGTGAACGCGCAGGTGTCGAAGGGCTTTCGTCTGGGCGGCATCAACGATCCGCTCAACGCGCCGATCTGCTCCGCGGCGGATCTGGCCAGCCAGCAGCACAATATCGGCGTGAGCCGGCAGAACCGCGATGAGCTGTCCTTGAACGCGCTCTGCCCAGGCTTGGCGATCATGCTTGGACATGTTCTCGAGGGTGCGCTCGTAAGGTGCCGTGATCTGATCCTTAGTGGAGTACTCCGTGCTCTGCGGACAGGATGTACCAAGCATCAGCCCGCGTTTCAGCGTACGCACGCATGCCCTTGAACAACGGCGAGACATAGAGCTCACGAGCTGGCGACGCAACCGCGCGCTTGCTCTTGACGCAGGAGACCAACGCCACCACGGTACGCCCTGTGCCCCTGTTCGTCGTGGTCGCTGCTTCTGCCTCGACGCCCACGCCGCCTCCGTCGACCGGCGTCCTGAGTCGAGCGCCGCTTTGTCCGCTGCTCTGCCGACGGGTTCCACGCGGCAGGGTGAACCTGATTCGCAGGGTCGCTCCTCGTCCGTTCGGCGGAGACGTGATGATCTCGTCGCCCGGGCTCATGGCCGCCAGCATCACCGAGCAGCAGAGCGGCATCCGGTGGTTGCCCGCCGGGCCGGGATACCCACCGACAGCTCGATGCAGTTCTGCCGCAACCACCTCCACACACGTGTGTCCGGCTGCGGACGCGGCCCCAAAGAGGCGGTCCAGCTCAGATTCGAAGTCTTCTCTAATCGGTCGCATCGCCGATTCCTCCGAACGACGAGGCTTCGTCTGTCCTGCACTCCATGGGCGAGGTGTCCAACCCCTTCCGGGAGCCTTCAGACGCACAACTGTTATCCGAGCCGGCGTTGTCTGTTCTCGCCCCAGGCTTCAGCGACTTCTGCGCAACCCCTGAAGCCTAGTGACATAGCCAGCCCCAAAGTACTTGGGCTCGCCGGTATCAAGGTCGACAACCCCAGTCTTGTCGTACTGCGCATCAACGACGACCAAGGGCCATGAAGCGGTCATCTTCAGGGGCACGACAAGGTCGCCGAGCGCGACGAGCCCTGAGGCGGCCTGGTGTTCACGGAACGCATTCATGGCCCGGCGGGCCCACTCCAAGTGGTACTCCGCTGACTTCTCCATGCGGTCCGGCAGTTCAGCGACAACGGCCCTGAGCACGTCTTCGGCAAAGGAGTCCTCGGCGCACTGAGTCACCACAGGTACCAGATAAGCAACCCCGACCAAGTTGTCGCGTGCCCACTCTGGCTCATTGATGACGTCGTCAAGGGCGGTGCGTGTGTCCAACTCACAGTCCAGAGCCAGCCAAGTCAGCAGACCTCGGACGCCTGTGAGCTCATCACACTCGCGACCATCGTGCTCAGCCAACGCCTTTGCCGCCAAGCCACGGGCTGGGGCGTACAAGCACCGAGACGCCTCCTTGAAGAAATCCCATTCGTGATCCTGGTCAACAAGCCGCTCGCCCTTCGGCAACCACGCGAAGGAGTTCTGGCGCGTCCGGAGGTGCCGGACCACGCCAAGAACAGCCGCCATCTGCACAATCGGCGTGGTCGCGTCCTTCCCGTGCTCTACCGCCAACTCGCACTGGCCAATCATGCGGCGGAACAGGCGGTTTACCTTGCCGCGGCACGCCTTCGCCAGCATATGACCGTCAATCTCAAGGGGCTCCGAATCCTCATCACGGAGTGTTTCCTCAGATGGAGCCACAGAGTCCGGCGAGTCCGCTTCCTGCTTTGAGTAGAGACCCTGTCCAAGCCCGTGGATCAGAAGGTCGATGATCAGCGCAAGATCACTCGAGGCCGTCAGGCGTCGGCGCCGTCTCGCCCGTGCTGTGTCCTTCGCCGAGACAATGAGAGTCTCCGGCTCCGTGCCTGGAGGCGGTCGGCGCCGAGCGCGGAGACACGAAGCGCGAGGGAGGGGAGCGCGACACCGTGGAGCGCGTCTTCACCGTGACCTACGAAGACGACACGGGCACGGAGCAGACGGAAAGCATCAGCGCCGCGGTCCCGGCGCTGCAGTGGTGCGGCGATGACGGTGCCGTGAGCTAGCAGCCTGTCGGATTTGGGCGTGGCAAACGCGCGCGGAAGCGACTTGGCACCTGTGTGAACGACGCCCTGTGTCTCTGTGCCGGGAGGGCCGCTTCGACCGAAACGGGGACTGTATCCTGGCCATCGGTCGCTGACGGCGCCGGTCGGCGATCCTGCCGCCCTATCTGCGGAAGACCCCCAGCTTGGAGGCCCTGTATCCCTGGCTTTATCTCAAGGGCATCAGCACCGGCGGTCCCGGTCCTTCACCAGGCAGGTCGTCGCGGCTGGGAACTTTGCGGCAAACGTCGCCACAAAGAGGGCGAAGGCTTGGTCGGCCGCCGCCTGCGTCTCGGCCATCCAGATGTCGTGAAGCATGGCTTTCGCCTTGGGTTGCACACCCTTGGGGAGCTTGTTGAGCACGTTCGCCGTCTTGTGGACCCAACACCGCTGCTCACGGGTTTTCGGAAACACTTTCCGCACGGCGCCCCAGAAGCCGAGGCCCCCGTCGCCGATGGCGAGCTCGGGATCGATCGTGAGTCCGCGGGCACGGACATCGAGCAGCAACTCGCGCCATGACTGTTCGCTCTCCCGGTAGCCATCGGTGATCGCGATGAGCTCCTTCGTCCCGTCTCGGGTGGCGCCCATCAGCACCAGAATGCATTGCCGTTTGTTGTCCGTGTCCTCGAGCCGGACGTTGAAGTACACGCCGTCGGCCCAGACGTAGGCGTAGCGCGTGTACGCCAACGACCGCTTCGACCAGTCCTGGTACTCGTGCGCCCACACTGCCTTCAGCCGCGTGATGGTCGTCGCCGATAACCCGCGCGCCTCGGGCCCCAACAACGCCTGGAGCGCCTCGCCGAAGCCGCCGGTGCTGATGCCCTTGAGATAAAGCCAGGGATACAGGGCCTCCAAGCTGGGGGTCTTCCGCAGATAGGGCGGCAGGACCGCCGACCGGAACGTCTCGCGCTCGTCGGCGGGCCGGCGGTCCCGGACCCGCGGTTGCTGCACCTGGACGTCCCCGACTGGGGTCTGTATCGTCCGCTCGGGCAAGCGGCCGTTGCGGACCACACCCCGTTGCCCGGCGGCGTCCACGGTGGTCGCCCGAGCATCCAGATACTCGTCAACCTCCGCCTCGATCGCCGTGGCCAGCATTCGCTGCGCCCCGGTGCGCAGCACATCGGTCAACACGTCGCGGGCCGATGCCTGTGGGAACTCGACCAACTTTTCGCTAGGCTTCGTCATGGTGGCGTACCTCCTTGCCCCTTGGGGTGAACTGGGTGCCTCAGCAACACCCAGGGTACGCCGCCTGTTCACAGCCTCATACCCAACTTTCGGTTATACCTCGGACACCAGCACGGCCCAGCGTTATCTCGGGCCGTTCGGATCGCTTCGAAGCGGTCAGACATGTCAAGACTGTCGCAGAGTCTCGACAGCACGCCATCGGACTGGCTTGGCGATCGGTCAGGTCCTTCTCACCTGGAACCTACTTCCTTCACTTTCGAGCCTTGACAGCGATGGAATGACTGCAAGATAGTCTCACCCGAGTGCCGCCTGCCCACGTCACGTTCACGTGGCCCAGACGAAGGCGATGTCCTCGGAGGAGCCTCGAACCTCCGGCGAGTCCCTCGCAGTCAGGAATCCGTCTATGATGAAGGATTGTGGTTAGGCGCTACTGCCCGGGCAACGCCTCGACTCCCGCGCTAGACCTTCGAAGGCAAACCAAAAATGGCATTTGAGGTCGAGATTCCAGAGTTCGCTAAGGAAGCAATAGGCAGGATAGCCTCGCTCTCTGACGAGCAGGCCGGAAACCTGCTAGAAGCTCTGAAGTCGACTCGACCGGCGTTGTCGGCCTACTGGCTGGCTTCTGAAGTCTCAAAGGCAGCGGGGTTAGACGAGCCCTCGGTCACCGAGATGTTGATGGCGCTCATGTCACTAAGCGTAATGACCGCGGACCGGGAACGACCCAACGAGATCGTTGAGGGTGTGGTTAGGACCGCGAGCAGACAAGGAATTGATGGTCTAACGGAAGGCTCAAGTCAGGCACAGAAGCTGAGGGAGCGTCTACTGAGCTTTCTTGACACGTTGCCATTCGCAGCGGCAGGTAAGGCCAACACGCTTCGACTAGCGCAACCGAACAACTATCGGGCGGCACGGATCGTTACCGACATGCGCCCGCTATTTGCGGGACGTGGCGAGGTTAAGCCCATCGCCGGAATGGTGATTCACAGCCTGCTGGTCCGCTCGTTCGCGTTTTCGACCATGTCGGAGGCACCTGAAGAGTCACAACATCACTTAGCTCTTGACCTCGACGACCTTCACCAACTCAAGGCTCAAATAGAACGGGCGATTAAGAAGGAAAAGGCTCTCCGAGCCTCAATGGCAGACGCGGGCCTCCCCTGCGTCAGAACGTCTGACAACGAAGCATAGCCATGCCTGAACTCGATCCCGCGACATCGTCCCGGACCCGACCTAGGCTTGCGTCTTACGTAGGACAGGGTCTTGGCACGCCAGCCTGGCCTGGACGATCACTCACGATTCTCGATCCAAGAAGGTGGCAGCGGGCACTAGTTGGCACATGGATAGACCCGGCTGGCAGCTTCAAACCCGCAGGCGGGACATTCTCCATGATCTCCCTTGAGCCGTCGGGCCAGCGCGGCGATCTTCATATCGTTCCTGAGGGCGTTCTGTGGGTTGAAAGCAAACGGAATACGCTATTAAGCCATTATGTCCACTTTGAACAGCAGGAACTGGATAGAGTCATCGAGTCCTCGAAGCGAATCCTCCAACTCGACGACGACTGGGATGACGATGGAAGCGCAGGCTATCTCCTTGCTACTTGGCAGCGGATGGAGGCATTCCTTCGTCTTTTGGATCGGGTGGCTCAGTTTCAAGGAACGGAACTCCCCATCCCAGCTATCGGTCCAGCCGAATCCGGCAGCATTGACATGCATTGGTCCGAGCCTTGGGGGAGTCTGCTGGTCAATATCCCGGCAGATCCTGACCAGCCGGTTGCTTTCTATGGAAGCAGAAGGCAAGGCTCGACGCTTTCTGGAACGGTTCCGAGCGGTTCGGTCTCGCCAGAAGTGATCGCATGGCTATCGCATGACAAATACGAGTCATTGGCCGACCGAACCAATACCTGACGCTGATAGCCTTTTCTATAGAGTCCCGGTCGCCGCCCTGCTGACTGGCGACAAGCTGGGTCCCAACATCTTCCGTGCAACCGAAGGTGCGATGTCCTGCGAATGGGAAAAGTATTCCACACCGGAGGAAACACGACTGCGTGCCCGGAATCCTGATAACCATGGGATCGTGACCCTCGTCGCCGGACCGGTCCGTGAGATTGAGCATCTTAGTGTGGTTCATGAGCCGCTCCCTGAGAATCGGGCTCATTCTGGCGTCCACGGTTTTGAGGGAAGCGAGGCAGACGACCACAAGAGGCGAACCAGAACACTCGCAGTTCCGGCGCCACGTGCCCTTCACAGCACGCCACGGCGGGAATGTGGACCCCGAAGGTGGCCTCGATCCAGGCCAAGACGTCGCCGTCGGTGCCGTCGCGCGCGCGACGCCGACCGAGCTCGGCCTCAAGCAGGGTCGGATTCTGCAGGACGCGGGTCAGGAGGTCGGGCGAGTTCTGCATGGGCACGCTCAATGAGGTCTGACGAGAGGCGGCCGACGAGGCGGACGCTGGCGGCGGCCGGATCGAGGGCCGGTGGCCGCGCGCCCACTGGGAGGGCGGGGGGGTCGTACAAGCCGAGCAGCTTCGCGGCGAACTCGTCGCACCGCTGTTCCACCGCCAAGTAATTCGGATTGCCCGCGGCGGACTGCGTTTCGAGTTCGACGACCGTCGTGGCCGCCGCCCCGCCACCCGCCGCCACCTTGCGCTACCGGCGCGTGGTCACGTCCGCCTGACTGCGCGCGTGCCCCTCCCGGGCCGCCCGCGCCCGGCGCTCCGCCATCAGTACCAGCTTGGTCCGATAGGCCTCACCCACCTGCGTCAGGGTGGCCTGCCCTCGCGTGAGGATGCGCCGGAGGGCCTTGGACACCCCGGCTTGCGTGAGCCCGACCTCGGCGGCGATCTGGCGTTGGCTCCAGCGCTCGAGGGCCAGGTCCAAGATGCGTTCATCGCGACGCATCCGCGTGACGGGGGGCTCGTAGCCCTGCTGGCCGCCGCGCGCGGGGGTTCGCCGAGCCGGGGAGCGCCGGCGGGTCATCGCGCCCTCCCCCGCCGGCGGGCCGGGGCGCGACCCGGGGTGAGGTGGACGGCCGTCTGTCCGGTGAAGGCTTCCCAGCGTCGCCGGGCGACCTCCACGTAGATCGGGTCCACGTCCATGGCATACGTGGGGCGCCCGAGCTTTTCGCCGGCAATCAGTGTGGTGCCCGACCCGACGAAGGGGTCATAGACGGCGTCCTGCGCCGTGGTGTGATTGAGGATCGGGATCTCGAACACCCGCACGGGTTTCTGCGTCGCATGGCCGGTGGGCGTGTTGGCCCCGGTCCGCGAGCCGCCAATGGCGTTCAGATTGGGCACCTCCCACACGGTGCTCTGCGCCCGGCCGCCGTACCACGGGGCGGCGCGCCCCTGCCGCACGGCGTACCACGCCGGTTCGTGTTGCCAGTGGTACGCGCCGCGGCCCAGCACGAACGTGATCTTCGCCCACACGATCTGACTCCGGACCTCGAACTGGGCCTGCCGGAGGCCCGCCATCACCACGTCGGCAAACAAGGCCGCGTGCCACACGTAGGCGACGTCGCCGGGGAAAAGCGCATAGGCCGCCGCCCAGTCGGCCCGGGTGTCATTGGTGACCCGCCCCACGGCGGTGCGCTGCCGGGGATAGGCCTGGTGCCGAAACGCCGGCTGATAGTTCACGCCGTAAGGGGGATCGGTCACCATCAGGCACGGGGTGGCCCCGGCGAGGAGCCGGGCGACATCCGTCGCCGACGTCGCGTCCCCGCACGCGAGGCGGTGGCGGCCGAGTTGGAACACGTCGCCGCGCCGGATCGTGGTCGTGGTGGGCGGGGCCAGCACGGTGTTCTCGTCGGGTTGCGCCTCCGGCCCCTCCGGGGCGAGCAGCCGGGCAAACTCCTCGGGGGTCCAGAAGGCCTCCAGGGCCACGCCCGCCTGTTCGAGCTGCCGCAGCACGGCCGGGTCCCAGTCCAGGTCGAGTTCGGCGACCCGGTTGTCGGCCAGTGCTAATTCCTGGGCACGGGGGTCGGTCCGCGCGTCCAGATCCACCCGCTGCACCACGACGAGTGTCTCGCCCGTGGTGGGCACCACCGTGATCGGGAGCCCCAGGTGCTTGGCCTGTTCCACGGTCTTGTGCCCCCCCAGAATGCGCCCCCGCGTGTCGATCACGATGGAGCGGCCCGCGCCGTACGTGTGCAGACTGCGCCGCAGGGCCTCGCGGCCTCGATCCGTCCCGCGGTTGGCGTTGAGGGGATCGGGCTGCAGGTCGTCGATCGACTGAATGGGTGTCTGGCGCGCCCGCGTCGAGGGTCTTTTGGCCGGAGTCATCGTGTCTCTCCGGCCGGCGCGCCTGCCGGTGTCTCGTCGCTGGGCCGCCGGCCCCTCGTGAAGGCGTGATAGGCCAGGGCCAGGGCGACGACGGTATCGGGGGGATGCCCGCTCCCGAACAGATCGTCTTCCCCGCAGTACCGGTGCTCGGGAGAGCACGCGTCGATCCGAGGACCGACGATCTCGTGCCGTTCGATGGCCCCAATGTCGTTCCGGAAGAGTTCCATCCGGACACGCCCGACCAGCGTGACGCCCTGGAGCTGGTCGTGGGCGGCGAGCGCCGGGAACGCCCCCATCGCGTTCCCGGCGCCGGTCGTGTCATGCGCGGCCGTCCCCGGATATTCATCAAGGAGAGCGCTGACGTGCGCGGCCATTTCCGGCCACGGTCGCCGTTGGATGCGGTCGACGGCGACGACCTGAAGCGGCGTGGTCTCGCAGCGCACGACGACGGCGATGGTGTCGTCGCGCTGCTGGGCCCAGTGGATGCCGGTGCAGTACCACGCCCCGGCAGGATCAGGCCAGGCCCGATCGGCGGGTGGATCCGGCGGGCCGCGCCAGCTGTGTTCAAGCTCCCCCGGCGAGATGTGCGCGCCGCGCATGGCGTCAAACATCCGCTCCACCGCGGCCGGGTCGATGGCGCGACCTCGATCAGTCCCGCGGTTGGCGTTGAGGGGATCGGGCTGCAGATCGTCCAACGCGTGAATCAGCGCGGACGGCGCCAGGCCTGACGCGTGGGACGGCGGCTCACGCCCGGCTTCGGCGTCGTGCGGTCGCGATGAGGGGGGTCGTGGCATCTTGTGCTCCTGTTGCGTCCAAAGTTGAGGCCAGCGTACGAGAGACGGAACATCTGGCATAGATCTCTGATATGATTTCAATATGAGTAACGGCCACCGTCACTGGCAGCTGGCCGGGCTCTACAGTGAGACCGGACCGTTGGAGCGCCTCCTGCCGATCGGCGAGCTCATGGTGCCGAACGACGTGGAGCTTGAAGGGGAATGGCTGTGCTGGGGGTGGCGTGGGGACCCGCTGCAGGGGACCGCCCGCAGGCCGGGCCCCCACATCCTCAGTGATTTCGTCAGGCTCGCCGACGGGGATGGGCCGACGATCCGCGCCTACGCACGTCGTTGGGGCATCCTGGGCATCTGTGAACATGGGCTGCCCTCCTTTCACTTGAGCAACGAGGACGGCACGCCGCGCTGTCGGCCCTTATCCCGCAGGGAGGATCCCGCGTGGCGCTTCGACGGGTGGGAGCCGCTCGACCGGTGGCGGCATTTCGCGCGACAGGCCCGGGCCATCCTGAACCTCGCGGCGAGCTTGCATGCCGACCAGCCGGGGCAGCCCGAGGACTGGCAGGTCGTCGTCCAACACCGGAAACAGCCCGTCCCGTGGTGGCGCCCGTCGGTGGAGGCTGAATGGATCCTCCTCTCCTCTGTGGTCCAGGAATGGATCCGGATCGGGGATGTCAGGCCGGTCATGGCGCGGGGCCCGACTCAGGGACGCCAGGTGGAGTTCGGCTCCAGTGCCGGGGGCACGCGCCTCTTCGGGACCTTGGCCTGTCAGTTGCTGTTCACGATCACACGGGTGACCGGTGTGGCGGTGTGCTCCGCGTGTGCCGCGATCTACACACCCACACGGCGGCCGCGGCCCGATCAGCGGCGATATTGCCAGTCGTGCCGCGCCGGCGGAGTGCCCCAACGCGATGCGCAGCGGGATCGGCAGCGCCGACGACGGGCAGCGCTGCCGTCGACCGACCGGACGTAGTCCTGCCCGCTGGGTGAAGGGCCTCGAGAGGGGCCGCTACATGATCGGGTCGACGACCTGGACGACTGTACGCATGGCATGACACCACGGAGTCGCCTCTTCGCGATCGGTGGCTCGGTGCCGGAGAGGTTGATGGCGTTGGCGGGGGTTCCTCCGGTAGGACGCAGTTGCCGAAGACGGGTGCCCCACCGGTCGTTGTTTGGTCCGCGTCCCCGGGAATGCAGGTGCCCGTGGCCGTGAACCGAACGGACACCGGCTCGCCGTTGAGCAACGTCGGTTCGTACTCCCACGGGCTCACAGTGTCGACCGCTGCAACGTCGAATCCGTCGTTCCCCCTCAGCCGACCGGAGGATTACGCCTGCGACCAGGAGGAGGACGGTCGCGATTTGCCGAAGGAGTTTCCCGTGCACCCGGCCTGACGGTCCCCGAACCCATGCGTGACAAGTCCGTTGACAGCGCCGACGTGCTCGACGCCCTGGTCGCCGCGATCATCGCCCGCATGCTAGCGGTCGGATTGTGTGAGCCGGTCCCGAGTGAATCTCTTGGTGCAGCGAGGCGAGAGGGATGGATCCACGTGCCGCGGTCGGACAGCCTATCGCGGGTCCTTTCCCTACCACCGCAAGAAGTGTAGCTACTGCCAAGTAACGGTTCGCGACTTGTGGGTCAACCGGTTATGGCCCAGGACCAGCATCTGGAGGCGCGTCAAGTGCCTGGGCTTCTCGGATATTTCTGAGACTTCGTGAGGTCGACGATCGTGTGCAGCTCCTCCATGATCGCGGCACGTACTCGCGCACGAGGCGGAGGACGTGGTGACGGAAGTCGGCACGCGACCAAGGGAACACGGGCTCCTCCTGGCCGGCTCCGGGTGCGGTCGGCCACGTTCACGTGATCGTCGCGGCGATCGGTTATCGCATGTGAGGCGATGAAACGACGAAGTTCGGCAAGAATCGGCGTGAATTCGTGAGATCCAGGCCATCGAGGCGACGTGGGTGATAACCGTCTATTGATAACCGATCAGACACAGGGCCTTCTAAGCCGAGGGTCGCAGGTTCGAATCCTGCCGGGCGTGCCATTTCTCGCCAGATTCTGCAGATTGTGCGGAGTAATGACCACCGCTGTGGTCATTCCTTTCAGTTCCGACCGGTCACATCGGGTCGACGATTAGCGTGCTGAAGTACGGAGGCGCTCAAGGTTCTGCTTCACTTCTGGTCCCTCCGACGGCATGGTGTGGACGTCATGGTTGACGATCTGCTGCCACCACCCACTCTCGAAGAAAGGCTCCAGTCCGCGCGAACCCGTTTCGCACTCCTTGCTGAAGTACTTGATCTCCACGCGCTCGGCATCGAACACATGGACCATGCCCTGGGGCCGGACGCCGCCCGTGCGCTGGCCGAGACGTGTCGACAGGCCGCCGGGGATCTCCAAGGACTCCTCGCCTCTCTCCCGGTCGAGCGACTGAACTGGTCGAATGCGAACAGAACAATGAAACGGAGACGGCAACGATGAGCCTGATGCGAACCTATCGTCGGGCTCTCCGCTTGTCGCAGTCGGCGTTCGCGGCGCGGTTGAACGTGCCGCTTGAGACCTACCGCCCATGGGACGCAGGCCGCCGCGAGCCGCCGCCGCAACTCCTCACCAGAGCCAGGACCCTTGCGGGCTATCCGGACGAGACGGTGCTTGTGCCGTTGCCGGTCCTGGCTTTGATGATCGGCGTGCATGTGCGCACGCTGCACGCAGCCGCGCGTTCAGGCCGACTCGTAGTGGCCTATGATACGCGGACGACCTTCCGCCGCCTGCGCCCGAGGGCGACACTGAAGCACGCGCTGGACTTTCGTCGGCACTACTACGGCACGCAGCGCCGCCCGCCCGCCACGCCAGAGCCACTGACCTGGGCCTCCGTTCCCGAGGACTATGACGTTCAACTCAAAGCGTTGCGCAGACGTCTCGACATCAGTCAGTCTGGACTCGCGCGCATGGTCGGCGCCGCCGGTAAGGCCGTCGTCTATCAATGGGAAGCGCGGAAACGCACGCCATCGCCTCTTTTCTGGCAGCGGGTCCATGAGCTTCAATCCGGGGTCCACCCCCGTCCCATGATGACCCGCTGGAAGACAGCGTCCTGATTCGCCTCACCGAGACGGCATCCGCTCGGGTCGACATCGGCACTGGAACCACCGCTTCGAACCGGGAAGTCCTCGGCAAGTGCACGGCCGGATCGCCGAAGCGTTGTTCGATCTCGTACTGTCCAAGAACCCGATCGACGCCGTCCGACGGGCTGATTCTACGCTGGACGCTCGCCGGGTCGCGACGCCCAGGGCGAGGGCGTCCCGGACAGCGCCGCTGACGTGGGCGAGCCGAAAGTCTTCGAGCAGCCGCAGCACCTGCACGTACTCGCGCGTCCCCGCCTTGCCCAGCCGGGCCTCCAACAGACGCCGTAGCCGACCAAACGCTTCCGGCAGCTCCCAGCCGGCGAGCGGCGCCGCTTGATCGAGCGCCCCGGTCTTGCGCTCCAGCAAGGCCAAGTAGTGCCGCGGCTCGAAGATCAACGCGTCCCGCTCGTCGCTGCGAGGATGGCGGGCGATTACGGTGCCGCCAACCACTTGCACCAGACGGGCTTTCGGAGGATTAATTTCGAGGGCCCGAAACCAGGTGGGGTGTCGTCCGAACAGGCCTCCGTCTTCTACAAAACCCAAAACTGCCTCGGGATCTGACGCTTGCTCCGGCTCCGGACGGCCGCCGGCGGCCGTCAAGCATGGCCGACACCGGTCGACTAATCGACCACGCCCAGAGGGCGTGGGTTTAGAAAGGCCCCTCGAAGGGGCCGTTCGCGTGGGGAAGATCCCTCCGGGGCCGACTCGACGCGGGGCGCGCCTTATCACCCCATGACGCAAGGGAAGATCGAACGCTACCACCGGTCGATGAAGAACGTCGTGAAGCTTGAAAAATACTTTAGCCCGTGGGAACTCCAACGCGCGCTGGCGCGTTTCGTGGAGGACTACAATCACCGGCGTTATCGCGAAGCTCAAGGCGCTCGTTCGCACCGCTCGCTGTCGCCGCACCGAGACGCTCTGGCCGTTCCTCGGCGAGTGCTTGGCGCACTTCAGCCCTGACGAATGCCGCAACTATTTTCGGCACTGCGGGTACTCGGCCGCCACACGGTCATGAAAAGCGCTTTAGATCGCTGCGATGTGCTTCAAGCTCGTAGACACCGGTCCGCGTGCCATCCGCCGAGCTCGGGTTAGCCCTGCGGGCCCTTGAACAGCAGGCGCCGCATCGCAGCGGAGGCACAGGATACACTGGCGCAATGCACCCGGTGCTGCTGGCGGCCGATGACTGTCGCCTCTGTTCCGGCGAGCTCATTGCGCTCGGCCCACGCTTGCCCACGTCTGCCGAGGAGTTGAACGAGCTTCTCGCGACTGCGGTCGAGCAGTCCCTGGACCGTGCCTTCACCCATCTCTCGCTCGCGGCCCTTCAGCATCAGCTTCCGGTCGACGCGCGGCACCTCCAGGGCGGCGCTCATCTGCTGCCGGACCCGGACATCGTCGCCAGGATCGCCGGCCACTGCCAAGGAGACGTGGCGGCAGCCCTGGTCGAGGCCATGAAGGAGGGCCGCCTGTCCTGGGAGCGAGAGGGGGTCGCCTTGCTGCTCGGCGCCTGGTGGGATCAGGAGAAAGGGGAAGGCAACTCGCGCAAGCCGCTCGTCCGCCAGGCGCGTCTCCTCTGTCGCAAGTCGCTGTCGCTGAGCGGAGAGCTTCTGGTCGTGGCGACGGCGCAGCTGCTGGAGGACGACGAGCTCTCGGAGCTCGTGTCGCGGCTCGGAGCATTCGCCTTCGAGGAGAAGGCTCGTGCGATGCGTACGTCTCTCCTCGATCTTGCCACGCGGGCGGTGCTGGATGGGCTTCCAGCGAGGGCGGTGGCGCGGTCCTCGGGCCGGCGTCCGACGCGACGAGCCGTGCCTCGCATCGGCCGCAACGAGCCCTGCCCTTGTGGCAGCGGCAAGAAGTACAAGCGCTGCTGCCAGACTCGGGACGAGCAACGGCTTGGCGACTCCTCGGACATCGAGGGCGTGACCGAATCCGAGCTGCGCCGAAACCTGGAAGAGCATCTGACCTGGGATCGGCTCGAAGAACTCCGCGCACATGAGCTGGCAAGGCTCGATCCTCGTCGCATCGATCCGGGTCTTCACGCCGCCATCGTCGGAAAGCTTGTCCTCTTCAACGAGTTCCAGGCCATACATCGCTTCTTCCAAACCGAGGGACTGGCGTCCTCACTCAAGGATCACCTGCTCGACGCGGTCGATGCGGCTCTACGCCAGCATCGAGCAGACGATGCACGAGCGTTCCTCGAGCTCGTCGAAGAGCCCGCGGACGAGATGGGGATGAGTCTTCGCATGGTCCTTCTGATGAAAGAGCTCGAGGAGGGTCCGGTGCTCGTCGAGATGGAACGACTGGCAAGCGACGTGCTCGACGAAGGCGGGGTCGACTTCGCATGCGACTTGGTAGACAGTCGATGGCCCCACCTCGGGATTCTCGTCGCCCGCGGCCTCCTCCCGGTGGTTACGGGCTTCGATCGCCAGACTCTCCTGAACTCGATCGGCGAGGCTCGGGACCGCCTTGACCTGCCGGCCATCGATCCCGTCGAGAATACCTTGGAGGCGTGGCTCGGCGACGAGCTCGAGTCGGATCGCCGGCTCGGCAGAAACCTCGGGCGCCAACCCCTACGTGCACTCGACCAGGACGATGGCGGCGACGGCGATGATTCCTGGGCTTCCAGAGAGTCCGAGCCAGACGGGCGTGATGGCTCAGAGGCGGCGCCACAGCGAGCGGACGTGGAACACTGGCAGGCGCTTGAGGAGAAGGAGGTAGAGGTCAGGAACCTGAGAGACCAGCTCTCCGAACTGCGCGGCCTGCTGCAAGAACAGGATGGTGAGAGCAGTGGCGGCATCGTGGAGAGCAGGCCGGAGGCCGACCCGCGATTCGTCGAGCTTCGTGAGCGTGTTCATCGGCTCAAGAGCGAGCTCACTCAGCGTCACGCCGAACGCAATCAGCTTCGTCGTCAGCTCGACCGCATGCGCAAGAGAGTCGATGCTCTCACGGTGCAGCAGGAGGAGTCAACGGCGCAGCCCGGACCGGAGGTTTCGGCGGTCCCGACAGAGCGTTCGGAGGAGCCCGCTGGGCCGCTGCCGCCGAGGCTCCCGCTCTTCTCGAAGCGCTTCCGAGAAAGACTCACAACGGTGCCGGAAGGGGTAAAGAGACGCGCCATTCTCACCGTGGGCCGAATCGCGGCCGGCGATTCGGCCGCGCTTCGCGGAGCACGCCGCCTCCACGCCGATCGAAACCTTCATCGCCAGCGGATCGGCCGGGACTACCGGCTTCTATTCCGGCTCCACGACGACGAACTCGAGGTGGTCGATCTCCTTCCGCGACAGGATCTGGAGCGAACCCTCCGAGAGTTTCGGTAGGTCACGTCCGCGTGGCGAGTCCGGCCTGCATCGCCGGAGGCCGGACCTACTTTGGGGTCACGGTTGTCACACCCGCGCTTGGCGCAGGCCATCCCGTCGATCGCGTGCATCGCTCACGTGTACCTGGGGGGAACCCGCGGTTTTCGCCCACGATCTCGGAGGTGAAGGCGACCGATCAACAGCGACCGGCGCAAGCACCCACAGCTCTGCGAAAAGACTATAGCGACATGACGATGATGATCTTTGGCGAAGCCCCAATGTTCAACCTCATTGTTGACTCGCTCCAGCAGCTTGAGGACCAGATCAAGAGATATAGGCAAATGTTGTGTATAAGGCGTCAGGCGGCTTTCTGTCTCACGCCGTCGACGAAGGGCACCCCGTCGATGACCTCGGCGATTAGCTGAGACCCGTTCAGCGCTCTCCATTGTTTCTGCGCGGCCATCGCCAGCTTGAACACCATCGTCAAGCAGGCCAGTCGGCTGCCCGCGCCCTTGGTCTTCCTCGTGCGGAGCCGGACGGTCGCGAACGTGGACTCGACCGGGTTCGTGGTACGGATGTGCATCCAGTGTTCGGCCGGAAAGGCGTAGAAGGTCAGGAGAACATCCCGGTCCTTCACCAGGCAGGTCGTCGCGGCTGGGAACTTTGCGGCAAACGTCGCCACAAAGAGGGCGAAGGCTTGGTCGGCCGCCGCCTGCGTCTCGGCCATCCAGATGTCGTGAAGCATGGCTTTCGCCTTGGGTTGCACACCCTTGGGGAGCTTGTTGAGCACGTTCGCCGTCTTGTGGACCCAACACCGCTGCTCACGGGTTTTCGGAAACACTTTCCGCACGGCGCCCCAGAAGCCGAGGCCCCCGTCGCCGATGGCGAGCTCGGGATCGATCGTGAGTCCGCGGGCACGGACATCGAGCAGCAACTCGCGCCATGACTGTTCGCTCTCCCGGTAGCCATCGGTGATCGCGATGAGCTCCTTCGTCCCGTCTCGGGTGGCGCCCATCAGCACCAGAATGCATTGCCGTTTGTTGTCCGTGTCCTCGAGCCGGACGTTGAAGTACACGCCGTCGGCCCAGACGTAGGCGTAGCGCGTGTACGCCAACGACCGCTTCGACCAGTCCTGGTACTCGTGCGCCCACACTGCCTTCAGCCGCGTGATGGTCGTCGCCGATAACCCGCGCGCCTCGGGCCCCAACAACGCCTGGAGCGCCTCGCCGAAGCCGCCGGTGCTGATGCCCTTGAGATAAAGCCAGGGATACAGGGCCTCCAAGCTGGGGGTCTTCCGCAGATAGGGCGGCAGGACCGCCGACCGGAACGTCTCGCGCTCGTCGGCGGGCCGGCGGTCCCGGACCCGCGGTTGCTGCACCTGGACGTCCCCGACTGGGGTCTGTATCGTCCGCTCGGGCAAGCGGCCGTTGCGGACCACACCCCGTTGCCCGGCGGCGTCCACGGTGGTCGCCCGAGCATCCAGATACTCGTCAACCTCCGCCTCGATCGCCGTGGCCAGCATTCGCTGCGCCCCGGTGCGCAGCACATCGGTCAACACGTCGCGGGCCGATGCCTGTGGGAACTCGACCAACTTTTCGCTAGGCTTCGTCATGGTGGCGTACCTCCTTGCCCCTTGGGGTGAACTGGGTGCCTCAGCAACACCCAGGGTACGCCGCCTGTTCACAGCCTCATACCCAACTTTCGGTTATACCTCGCTTCCTACCGCCAGAGGTGAACTGCCCCGCCTCGACGAGTTGGACCCTCTTCGATTCCAAGGTCTATGCCGTGACCTGTACCAGATCGAACCGGATTACGTCACGGCGGAGGTCTTCGGTACGCCTGGACAGCTTCAACATGGTGTCGACATTCTAGCGAGACGCCGTGGAGGCGATGGGATAGCGGTTGGACAGTGCAAATGCATAAGGCCTATTGCACTAAAACCAGCACTATTGAAACAGGCATCGAGTGATTTCCTTAAGCACCGCACCCAGGGTGTTCGATACCCGCCAGGAGAGCACCCACTGGCAGGAGCGAGGTGTTCGAAGATTTATTCTATTTGTCGCTCCTGACATATCACATACTCAAATCCAGGAAGAGATTCTTCGACAGCACCATGCCTTCAAGGCGTTGGGCATTGAGTATGAAGTGTGGGGTGAAGCCACAATCGTCAACAGGCTTCGCACGCAACCAGGTATTACAACGACCTGTCTCGGACAGGCGTGGAGTGACACTCTCTGTGGAACCGCTATATCTGGGTTCCCACGAGAGGTATAACCGAAAGTTGGGTATGAGGCTGTGAACAGGCGGCGTACCCTGGGTGTTGCTGAGGCACCCAGTTCACCCCAAGGGGCAAGGAGGTACGCCACCATGACGAAGCCTAGCGAAAAGTTGGTCGAGTTCCCACAGGCATCGGCCCGCGACGTGTTGACCGATGTGCTGCGCACCGGGGCGCAGCGAATGCTGGCCACGGCGATCGAGGCGGAGGTTGACGAGTATCTGGATGCTCGGGCGACCACCGTGGACGCCGCCGGGCAACGGGGTGTGGTCCGCAACGGCCGCTTGCCCGAGCGGACGATACAGACCCCAGTCGGGGACGTCCAGGTGCAGCAACCGCGGGTCCGGGACGAAGGTGCGCGAAACTTAGTTGGGAATTGAAGCGGCTCCAAACCCTGTGGTTTGATGACGTTGCCTAAGACGAACATCACGCCACGAGAGAAAGGAGCCGAGATGAGCAGTGTCCTACGACCCGTCAGGAAGCGCAAGAAGGTTCGCACGTTGGGCCCGGTCGACGTCATCGACCGGAAGGAGTACGCCGAACTGGACGTCGACACCAAGGTGGAGTTGATCCGGTCCTTGGTGCCGCTGGGGTTGCTGCATGTCGAGGAGTTGCTCGACGCGGAGGTGACGGCGCTGGCGGGCGGGCGCTATGCCCGCAAGGACGCATCGGTCGGCGGGCGTCGTCATGGCAGCAACCCCGGGACGGTCGGGTTGGCCGGCCAGCGCGTGCCAATTCGCGTGCCACGGATTCGCCATGTCGCGGGGAGCGAGATGCCGCTGCGGTCCTACGAGGCGTTGCATGGGGAGCGCGCGGTGAACGACCTGCTGCTGAAGCGCGTGCTGTACGGAATCTCGTGCCGCAACTACGAAGCCGCCGCGGCGGCGATTCCCGGAGCCATCGGGCTGTCGGGGTCGACCGTGTCCCGGGGCTTTATTCAGGCTAGCGCGGCGAAACTGCGGGAGCTCCAGGAGCGGGACCTCTCCGGCGAGGACGTGGTGGCCGTGGTCCTGGACGGCAAGACCGTTGCCGAGGCAACGATGGTCATCGCGCTGGGCATCACGATGGCGGGGGAAAAACGCTTTCTGGGCTTCGTCGAGACGGATACCGAGAACGAGAAAGTGTTGACCCCGTTCTTGCGGTCGTTGGTCGAGCGGGGTCTTGACGTCTCCCAGGGCGTGCTGGTGATCCTCGACGGCGGCAAGGGGCTGCGATCAGCCGTCCGCAAAGCCTTCCGGGACCGGGCGCTGGTCCACCGGTGCCAGTGGCATAAGCGCGAGAACGTGGTGAGTTACCTGGCCAAGACCGAGCAGGCGTCGTGGCGCCAGCGCCTCCAACGCGCCTACAACCGTCCGGAATACGACGAAGCCCGCGCGGCCCTTGAGACGCTCCATCGCGAGCTGGAGGACCGGAACCAATCGGCGGCCCGCAGCTTGGCGGAAGGCTTCGACGAGACCTTGACGCTGCATCGACTCGGGCTCTACGGCGTTCTGGGCCGCTCGCTGAAGACGACGAACTGTCTGGAGTCCGTCAATGCGCTCGTCGAGGAACGCTGCGCGAAGGTCGATCACTGGCAAAACTCGCGTCAACGTCACCGCTGGCTGGCGACCGCGCTCTTGGACATCGAACCGCGCCTGCGCAAGGTGATGGGGTACCGGCACCTGCCCACGCTCCGTGCCGCGTTGAAGCGAGAACTGAAGATCGACACGACGACGTCGAAGAAGAAAGCCGCGTAGTCAATCAGGAGCCGTAGAGAGTTTCAACTAAGAATGGGCTTGACTCTCCGGGACCGCCGGCCCGCCGACGAGCGCGAGACGTTCCGGTCGGCGGTCCTGCCGCCCTATCTGCGGAAGACCCCCAGCTTGGAGGCCCTGTATCCCTGGCTTTATCTCAAGGGCATCAGCACCGGCGGCTTCGGCGAGGCGCTCCAGGCGTTGTTGGGGCCCGGGACATACCCTTGCGGGGGCGTATGAGGCAGTTCGAGCAGCATCGCCCGACGATAGCGCGCTGCCCGCCTCCTCCGGCAAGACTGATCGCCACCGCCTCACCCGTGGCGGCGACCGTCAAGCCAACCGAGCCCTCCACATGATCACGATGAGCCGGCTCCGCACCGACGAGCGCACGCAAGCGTTTGCTCAACGCAAGGTCGCCAGCGGCACGTCCAAACTCGAGGCCCTCCGCGGCATCAAGCGATACATCGCTCGTGAGGTCTATCCCCTTGTGAAGGCCAACACCGCCGATGTTGGAGGCTCGACGAGTGCCCCTTGACATTTATGAGAGCTTCCGCGGCACGCAGTATCTTTCGATGCGATACACGGATCGTCTCGGGGGCGCGCTCCACTGGCCACGGGCGGTGGTCCAGTTCCCGGCGAGCGACGGCGGTGGTGGGTGCGCCGCGGCTCGTCAGTTCGGAGACCAACCCGACTCGGCCGGAGTGGACGGAGTACACTGTCGTGCCGCAGTCGACGTTCCACACCTCGGTCATCCGGTTCTAGAGGAAGGTCTTGCATCGCGGCCGGCACCGGCAGGCGATGCCGACCTCGCCTCCAGTGTTGTAGTCGATGGACAGCTCCTCGCCACGCTCGATGTTGCGCGCGGCGCGGATCCAAATGGTATCCCCCGCGATTTCGACGTAGCAGTTGGGCGTGCAGGCATGGTTGATGAAGCGCGCCCAGTTACCACCCACCGACCCGTCGCGCAGCCATCGCCGATTGATCCAGAAACACCAGATTCGGCCCCCAGCCTGGTACTTCGTCTCCCGGCGGTCGGCTTCGTCAGCAGAGATCTTCTCGCCCGCGTAGTTGATGATCCGCGAGTTCTTAGTAATCCGCTGACCTGCGTAGACGCCCCAGCCGGCGATGGGCGACCGGCGGCGGACGAGACGCCTGCCGGTCGGGGAAAGCAAGACACGCGATGTGGGCATCCGTCGGCAGTGTACCTGCCGCGGGGTAGGCGGGGCACCAGCTGCGGCTCAACAGAACGGCCCAGGTGAACCGCCCCGGGTTCGTGAGAGAGCTCGTTAGTTGACTCCGGCCGCGATGACGGGAGCCTCCTGCACCAGATAGTACTGCTGTTCGAACTCTGCCGGCGACACGTGGCCGATGGGCCCGAGGAGCCGGCGGTGATTGAACCAGTCGACCCATTCGAGGGTCGCGAACTCGACGGTTTCGAGATCCCGCCACGGCCCCTGACGACGAATCACTTCGGTCTTGTACAGTCCGATCACCGACTCGGCGAGGGCATTGTCGTACGAGTCGCCCACACTGCCCACGGACGGGTCAATCCCGGCGGCGGCAAGGCGGTTCGTGTAGCGAATCGAGAGATACACGCCCGTCGCCTCCATCGCCACCGTGTCGATGTGGCACGCCGGGTTTGAAGGTGGCGGGGACCATCGGCCGTGGGGCTTGGAGCAGCGTGGTGAAGAGGTCGTTGAGGTCGAGACCGCGTTGCCGTGCGGTGCGGACGACGCTGGCGAGGATCTGTTGGGTCTGCGCGCCACGCTGCGTGCGATTGCCGTCTTCCCCCCGGTGAACGACCGGATCTCGTCGGCCTGCAGCTCTGTAGCGACGAAGCCGGTGGTCCTGCCGTGGCGAAAGTGGCGACACACGGCGGCAGCCCGCTCGAGCCAACAGCGAGCACGCGACCGGCGTGAGGCTGCGCCCCGGGGGTGTGCTACGCTGTCCCTGTGAGGGTCGTCGGTCCGGACGAACGGGCCGCGACGTTACCAAGAGGAGAGGTGAAGGTGTATCCAGAATTCTTTATCCAGCCGATGCGCGAGGAGTTGACCCGTCACGGCGTTCAGGAGCTTCGCACGGCTGACGACGTCGACACGGTCCTCGGCTCGAGTTCGGGAACCGTCATGGTCGTGGTCAACTCCGTGTGCGGCTGCGCGGCCGGGAAGGCGCGACCAGGTATCGCGATGGCGCTCCAGCACGGTGTGAAGCCCGATGTGGTAGCGACCGTTTTTGCGGGGGCCGACGTCGAGGCGACCGAACGGGCGCGTGGCTACTTCACGGGGTATCCGCCGTCATCGCCGGCGGTCGCCCTGCTGCGTGGCGGCAAGATCATCTATATGATGGAGCGTCACCAGATCGAGAATCAGGAGGCGCAGAGCATCGCCGCCGATCTGACGGCGGCATTCGACACGCACTGCGCGACCGAAGCCGTGAGCTGACTCAGCGGAGACCGGCATGAGCGTGAGGGCGGCGCATTCGGGCGCCGCCCTTCGTGTGTACACGTTCGCTGAGGCACGCGGCCCGCGGCGGCTATCGGGCAGGTGGCGGGAGCTCGGTGCGTTGGCGGTGGGGTGGCCGGGACAATTGGGAGCGGACGGCCCCTCTGGTATCGCCGCACGCTCTCACCCACGACGTCGGCCAGCATGTCGAGGAACCGCGGATGGTCGTTGACCGACGCGGCGCGGGACGCAGAAATAGACCTGCACCCCGGTGGCGATCGAGAAGGTGCGATGGGCCGCCAGTTCCAGGCTACGATCCCAGGTCAACGTGGCCATGAGCCCGTCAGGCAACCGCCGCACGTGCTCGGTGAGCGCCTGCACGACCGTGCGCGTCGCAAGGCCGGCCAGCCGGACGAGACAGACGTAGCGCGAACGCCGCTCGACCAGCGTCGCCACGTAGGACTGTCGCGCGCCGGCGAGATACTCGCGCGAGCCCGTGCGCTGGCGACGGGCGTCGCCGACCAGCCCTTCCACCTTGCCTGTGTCGTTGCCCTTCCCCGGTCGTCCGAAGCGATCGTCGAACAGGTCGTGCGACTGGAGTTCGCTGAAGACTTGGGTCCGCTGGCGCGTGCCGTCACCGAGCATCCGCGCCACCGCCAGCTTGGTGTTGTCGTAGACGATGCCACGCGGTACGCCGCCGAAATAGTGCAACGCCGCGTTGTGCCCGTCACAGAACGCCTCCGTCGTCTCGGCCGGACACGCCTTCACGCACGCGTCGTCGCTGTGCGGCAGATCCACGACCAGGTCGTGCGCCGTGCATGCGACGCCGGCGACGACCACCAGCGCTTCACCGAAGTCGGCCTGGGCGTCGCCCGGCGGGTGCACGAGCGGCACGCACAGCTCTTGCCCGCCCAGCTTCCGCCGGCGCACGTAGTCTTTGACGATGGTGTAGCCGCCCGTGAAAGCGTGCTCCGCGCGCAAGCGCTCCCAGATGCGCTTCGCCGTGTGCCGTTGCTTCTTCGGACGCTGCTGATCGTCGGTGAGGATCTGATCGATGACCCTGGTGAAGGCGTCCAGTTTCGGACACCGGATCGGTTTCGCCCGGCGATACCCGGGCGGCCGGGCCAGCCCGAAGCGGCGCGCCGCCGCCCGCTCGCTCAACCCCTCCACATAGACGCTGCGCCGCACCGCCGCATAGAGCTCCACTCGATACATCCCTCCTGTGTCCCACAAAACACGCTCGGAATGCTCGGTGGACCACTCGAGCGGTCTGGTTTTCTGCCGCCCTCAGGCGCTTCCAACCGCCGCGCTGTGGTCTATTCTTGCTCCGCCGTTCTCATGTCGAAACGTGTGCAGCGAGAGAAAGAAAGATTCGTCCAAGATCATCCAGATTGTGCGAAGAAAGAAGACGCTGTGGTATTTGTGGAGAATGTCAGAGGCCTTCTTGACGACAGCTTGGAAGGCGATGAAATAGGAAGGCAATTAACCTTAATGCGTCATTTTTCTGAGCGAGCAATGGCGCTTTGGGATTGAAAAAGGCCTTCCAGTGTGGTTGAAAGGTGGTGCAACCCAACGCCTTCTTCCACACATGAAAGGCCACTGACCGTGAGACGAAGAAAATCCGATTTGCATGCCCGTGTCAATAGGAATCTGCCGCTGGAGTTCGATGACGTTCGCCTCACGTCGTACGCCGGGCTGGAACTCTTGGAGCGCTACCTGCGCACCCGTCGCTTCAATCAGCTGGTGCGCGAGGCGTTTGCCGACCTGCCGCGCGGGGGCGACTTCGGGGTGGTGGTGATGGTGCGGGTGTTCGTCGGGTTGGTGATCGTTGGCGGCCGGCGCCTGCGGCATCTGGCCTCCGTCGCCGACGACCCGATCTTCCAGCGGTTCGGCAACGTGCGCGTCGTGCCCACCGCGCGGACGTTGAGTCGGTGGCTGCGGCACTTCACGATGCGGACGGTCACCCGCTTCCAAGCCCTCAACGCGGCCGTCATGCGCCAGCTGCTGCCCACGCTGGGGCTGCGCACCTGGACGGTCGATGTGGACGGCGTCGTCGTGTCGACGGGGTTGCAGGTCGAACGGGCGGCGCGGGGCTACAACCCGCACCAGCGGAAGGTGCCCAGCTACGACCCGATCATGGCGCACCTGGCCGAGACGACCCACATCCTGCGGGTCAAGAATCGGTCGGGCAACGTCCACGATGGGAAGGCGGGCCTGCCGTTCTTGCGGGCCCTGTGGCCGCAGCTGGTCGGGCTGCGCACGGGCGGGGCCCGGCTGCGGTTTCGCATGGATGGGGCGTTTTTCCGCCAGGATGTGCTGCGGTGGTTGCAGGGCCGCGGCGTGGGCTATGCCATCAACGTCCCGTTCTATCGCTGGCTGGATCTGCAGCGCTACATCCGGGACAGTCCCACCTGGGTGCCGGTGGCACCCGGCGTGACCGGCTTCGCCGTGCCGGGCGCGGAGACGCCCTGGCACATCCCCGTGACCGTGACCATCTATCGGAAGAAGGTCCACCACCGGGCCACCAAGAACTATTAGCTCGACCTGTTTGATCCTAACGATGGGCACTACGAATACTCGGCGGTCACGAGTAACCTCGCGCTGACGGTCCGCAACGTGTGGTACTTCGCCTGTGGGCGGGGCAACCACGAGAAGACCATCGCGCAGCTCAAGACCGGGCTGGCCTTCCACAGCGTCCCGACCCAGACCTACGCCGCCAACAGTGCGTGGCAGCAGCTCGTGGTGCTCGCCCACAACCTGTTGACGAACTTCCAACTCGAGACGGGCGCCCCGCCGCGGCGCCGCACCCGGAAGCACACCGTCGTGCCCCTGCTGCAGAGCGTGCAGACGCTCCGCTTCGAACTGTTGCATCGGGCCGCCCTGCTGGTCCGCCCCGGTGGCAAGACGCGGTTGCGGATGACCGACAATCTCCCGACGCGTCAGACGTTCACCCGCATTGCCAACGCCCTCGCGAGCGGCTGAGTTTTTGACGCATTAGGGTTAAATAGTATTGTTCGCGACTTCACACTGTATGAGAACCTGACTCAACTCATCCACGATTACCCTGTGTTCAAGGAGCGCCTGACAGGCATTCAGTACGCCCCTCTGCTGGCTGTACAGGAGAGGATGTTGTAACCGCGGCCCTTTCGACTTCTGAGGAAACACCACAGCAGTGACACCGCGATTATAGTCTCCATGCTTGCGTCAGAGACCGGGCTGGTCGTATCTTGAACCGAGACCTTCGATGCCCCAGAGGACGGAAGCAGTTTACAGCGACGGCGTTCTGAAACCCACGCGGGCGCTGAGCCTTCGCGATCAGCAGCGGGTTCGTCTCCTTGTCGAGCCCATCGACGAGGGAGCCGGGGACTGCCACGCCGCTCTTGGTAGGCTCCGGGCCGGGATCGCACGCATGCAGTTCTTCTCAAATGGGCCACTGCCCACGCGAGAGGAGTTGCATGACCGCGCTTGATACCAACGTCCTCATTTACGCTTGCGACAAGTCCGATCCACGACGGCAGCAGATCGCGCTTGAGCTGTTCGCCACGGTCACAGACGGTGTGCTCCTCTGGCAGGTCGCGTGCGAGTTCGTCGCGGCTTCACGAAAGCTGAACGATCGGGGCTTCACTCCGATCGATGCATGGAACCGCCTGACCGAGCTTCTGGATGTGTTCCGCTTGGTGCTTCCGTCGGCAGACGTATTCCCTCGAGCTCAGGATCTTCACGTGAATCACCACATGTCTTCCTGGGATGCGCTGATCGTCGCGGCGTGCCTGGAAAGCGGTGTCGATACACTGTATTCGGAGGATGTTCCTGGACGTAACCAGTTCGGACCGCTCAAGGTCGTCAATCCGTTCGGCTGATGCAGCACGTAGGAGGAGTTCTTGCGTCAAGCGATCAAACGCGACACCTCACCTCGCGCGACACGCAGCCAGTCAGCGTTCGTGTCACAGACGGGTGGGCAACCGTGAGCGACGTCTTCGTCGACGGCGCGCCACTCGAGGCGCTAGCCGATGGCACGAGCCCATCCGTGGTGTTCGCTGTTTGAGCGACTGACGCCCCACACCGAAGAAGGCCTCGGTCTTGCGGATGGACACACCCCGCACGGAGGCGTCGAGACTCTCGATCCCTTAACAGCCCGTGGTGCAAGTGATCGCCGCTGACGAGTTGACGGCAAACGTGGCCAGTGACGCGAGCCGACCGCGCACGGCCGGGATGAGTCGATGCGACGACGAAATCGTGGTGAGCCGACGTCGGACGACGCCCATGAGCACCCCTAACGTCGCAAGAACAGCGGCCACGCGGCCCTGCAGCCCGCGCGGCGTGCCGATCCCGATCAGATGACGCATGACGAGCCCGAGATTGAAGCCACCCGCATGAATCAGGAGGCGCTTCAGGATGTTCGTGTGGCCGCGCAGATGGGTGCGCCGCATCCCGCCCGTGTCGTAGAGATGCGCAAACGAGCGTTCGATCCGTTCGCCGCGTTGGCGCATCAGGCGGCGGCCGCGTCGTCCCCGCATCCGGCGACGATTGCCATACACCGGCGCCCGGGCCTCGGGATCCTTCGACCAATCACGTCGCCCCCTGTCCGGCTCGGACACGTAGGACCGGATACCCACGGCGTCCAGGTCGATCAGGGTCTGATTGCTGTGATACCCCTTATCACCGACGATCTCTTCCAGAGACTGCCGATCGTCAACGTTGGCCTGCGCGTCTTCGACCTGCTCGGTCGCGGCGATGGCGGTCTCGATGATCGTCGTGGTGTCGCCGACATCGGCACCTTGCAGTGTCACCGCGACAATCGCGCCGGTCTCCATGTCGACGGCATGCTCGGCTTTGTGCGCCAGATGCGTGCGGCCATCTGTCATCTTCGTGACCTTCGCATCGGGATCGTGGGGGTTCGTCCAGTCTGTGTTCGAGGTCTTCTTCTTCCGCTTCCGATCCAGTCGCGCCAGACCCTCGCGCGTGGGCGTCTCGATCCCCGAGGCCGTCGCGAGACCCGCCAGAAACGCCTGGTAGCTCTCGCCGGTGTCCCGGCGGACGATGCTGCGCATCGCCGCGTTCGCCTCGAGCGTCGTGGCGTCAATCGCGATGGTCTTGCCCTTCAGACGGCCGGCCTCGACGAGTCGTTGTTGCACCCACGTAAAGACGGTCCGGTGCGTCTCCAGATCGATCAAGCGCCGCGTGCGCGCAATCGTCGAATGATCGGGTGGCGCCTCGTCCACGGCCAACCGCAGAAAGCTGCGGACCGCCAACGAGTCCGTCGCGCGCCACGCAATCCCGCGTTCCGAGTCGATGCCTTCGAAGTAGCCGACCAGCAGCAGGCGGAAGTAGCGCCCGGGTGCCAAGCTCGGTCGGCCCATCACGGGCGCGTAGAACCGGTCACACAGGCCTTCGACGAACCGATCGAAGGGGTGCCCGTCGAGCAGCGTCGTCAGCCGCGCGTAGAACGGATGGCCCGGCGAGGTGGGCAGGTCCGACGTCGCGATCCACAGCGGCGGTTGATCCGTCTCGCGCGTTCCCATAGCCATGCGCGTCAGTGTAGTACGACGGATCGATTGTGTCGATCCCTCATAACTTCGACTTTCACCACGGGCTGATAATGGGCCGACCCCTCATGCGGCCTCTCGAGAGTAGAAACTGAGCAGTCCGCCGAGGCGCTCACGCCGCTGCACGTCGGCGTCGGTCGTTGCAGGAGCTGGTTGTCGAGTCCCTGGTGGTTTCTCTCACGATGGTCATCCTCGACGTACTCGTGGACGATGAGGCGCACATGCCCCTCGCCGAGCGGGACGACGCGATGGAGGCACTCTTCTGTGATCGACCGGACGAACCGCTCGGCATAGGCGTTGAGATTCGGACTCTTCGGCGGCAGCCGGATTGGCCCACCATCGCCACTTGTCAGGATCTCGCCACAGACCCGCGTGTAGAGGGGATCGCAGTCCTGCATCAGCTGGCGCACGGTCCGCAGGAAGCCGTCGACCGGATCGGTCAGATTGCGGGCCATCTGCTCCATCCACCGGCCAGCGGGGTGCGGGTGGATCCCGGCGATGTGCACACGGCGGGTCTTCAGCTCGATCACGAAGACGACGAAATACCGCCGCAGACCGGCCAGTGTGCGCACCTCGACCGTGAAGAGATCGGCCGCCGAGGCGATTGCCGGGGCGATCGGCCTGTCGGGGTCGACGGTGTCCCGCGCGTTCATTCAGGCCAGCGCGACGAAACTCCGCGAGCTCCAGGAGCGGGACCTCTCCGGGGAGGACGTCGTGGCCGTGGTCCTGGACGGCAAGACGTTCGCCGATGCGACGATGGTCGTCGCGCTGGGCATCACGATGACGGGGGACAAACGGTTCCTGGGCTTCGTCGAGACGGACACGGAGAACGAGAAGGTGGTGACCCCGTTCCTCCGGTCCTTGGTCGAGCGGGGCCTCGATGTCGAGATATAGGCAAATGTTGTGTATAAGGCGTCAGGCGGCTTTCTGTCTCACGCCGTCAACGAAGGGCACCCCGTCGATGACCTCGGCGATTAGCTGAGACCCGTTCAGCGCTCTCCATTGTTTCTGCGCGGCCATCGCCAGCTTGAACACCATCGTCAAGCAGGCCAGTCGGCTGCCCGCGCCCTTGGTCTTCCTCGTGCGGAGCCGGACGGTCGCGAACGTGGACTCGACCGGGTTCGTGGTACGGATGTGCATCCAGTGTTCGGCCGGAAAGGCGTAGAAGGTCAGGAGAACATCCCGGTCCTTCACCAGGCAGGTCGTCGCGGCTGGGAACTTTGCGGCAAACGTCGCCACAAAGAGGGCGAAGGCTTGGTCGGCCGCCGCCTGCGTCTCGGCCATCCAGCTGTCGTGAAGCATGGCTGTCGCCTTGGGTTGCACACCCTTGGGGAGCTTGTTGAGCACGTTCGCCGTCTTGTGGACCCAACACCGCTGCTCACGGGTGTTCGGAAACACTTTCCGCACGGCGCCCCAGAAGCCGAGGCCCCCGTCGCCGATGGCGAGCTCGGGATCGATCGTGAGTCCGCGGGCACGGACATCGAGCAGCAACTCGCGCCATGACTGTTCGCTCTCCCGGTAGCCATCGGTGATCGCGATGAGCTCCTTCGTCCCGTCTCGGGTGGCGCCCATCAGCACCAGAATGCATTGCCGTTTGTTGTCCGTGTCCTCGAGCCGGACGTTGAAGTACACGCCGTCGGCCCAGACGTAGGCGTAGCGCGTGTACGCCAACGACCGCTTCGACCAGTCCTGGTACTCGTGCGCCCACACTGCCTTCAGCCGCGTGATGGTCGTCGCCGATAACCCGCGCGCCTCGGGCCCCAACAACGCCTGGAGCGCCTCGCCGAAGCCGCCGGTGCTGATGCCCTTGAGATAAAGCCAGGGATACAGGGCCTCCAAGCTGGGGGTCTTCCGCAGATAGGGCGGCAGGACCGCCGACCGGAACGTCTCGCGCTCGTCGGCGGGCCGGCGGTCCCGGACCCGCGGTTGCTGCACCTGGACGTCCCCGACTGGGGTCTGTATCGTCCGGTCGGGCAAGCGGCCGTTGCGGACCACACCCCGTTGCCCGGCGGCGTCCACGGTGGTCGCCCGAGCATCCAGATACTCGTCAACCTCCGCCTCGATCGCCGTGGCCAGCATTCGCTGCGCCCCGGTGCGCAGCACATCGGTCAACACGTCGCGGGCCGATGCCTGTGGGAACTCGACCAACTTTTCGCTAGGCTTCGTCATGGTGGCGTACCTCCTTGCCCCTTGGGGTGAACTGGGTGCCTCAGCAACACCCAGGGTACGCCGCCTGTTCACAGCCTCATACCCAACTTTCGGTTATACCTCCTCGATGTCTCCCAGGGACTTCTGGTGATCGTAGATGGCGGCAAGGGGCTCCGGGCGGCCGTGCGGAAAGCCTTCCGCCACCGCGCCCTGGTGCAACGGTGTCAATGGCACAAGCGCGAGAACGTGGTGAGTTACTTGGCCAAGAGTGAGCAGCCGGTGTGGCGGCAGCGTCTCCAGCACGCCTACAACCGTCCGGCGTACGACGAGGCCCTCGCCGCCCTCCAGTCGCTCCAGCATGAGCTGGAGGATCGGAACCAATCGGCGGCCGGCAGTCTGGCGGAAGGCCTCGACGAGACCCTGACGTTGCATCGCCTCGGGGTGTACGGCCTGTTGGGCCGATCGCTGAAGACGACGAACGGCCTCGAGTCCATCAACGCGCTCATTGAGGAGCGCTGTGCGAAGGTCGATCACTGGCAGAACTCGAGTCAACGCCAGCGCTGGCTGGCCACTGCGCTCCTGGACATCGAGCCGCGCCTACGTAAGGTGATGGGCTACCGGCACCTGCCCAGGCTTCGTGACGCATTGAAGCGAGAGCTGAAGATCGACACGACACCGTCGAAGAAGAGAGCCGCGTAAGCAATCAGGAGCCGCGGAGAGTTCCAACTAGGAATGGGCTTGACTCTTTACGAGCTGCTGTGTCAGTTGTTCCAGGCGAGACAGACCTTCCTCGCGTCGGCGGTAGAACTCGGCCATTTCTGGACTCCCGATGGCCCAGGGCTGTCAATGATTGCGAGACGACGCGCGGACGATTCAGGAAGATTGGATGGGGTGCCTGAACGGTCACGCCAGCTTCGCCGGTGGATGTGCCCCGCGTAAAGCCCACGCCCACGCCGAGGTTCCCTCGCAACCGGATCGTCCCATTCGCGCGGAACAGGCCACCGCTGCGATCGATGTTGTAGTTGGTATCCATGAGCATCGGCTCGCCAAACAAGATGCCGATCTCGCCGAGGTCCTGGAGCTGCTGGCTGCCACTCTGTCCCCCTCCATCGACACTCAAGAAGTAGCGCGGTTCGACGACGCTCGGTTGAGCCTCTACACCCGACGCTGCCGCAAACATGAGCAGCCACACGATTGCCCCACCAACTACCAATTGTGATCGCATCATTTATCGATCCGCCCAGATCGACGCGCCGTAGCCTTCGAGAACGATAGCCGTTACCTGCAGCCACCCGACTCGCGCGAGCTCGCGCATCCTAGCACAGCCCTCCTCGAACGGGCCAGCGACCCAAGTTTTAGACGTTCTTCGCAAAATACAATATCATCGTGGGCCGTCGGTCATGACCCGTTTGGCAACCGACCTCAGGAGCGCCACAAACGTGAAGATGGAACTTAGCGTTGTCTGCCTAGCCTCGCTGGCGACAGCCGTTGCGATGGTTGCCTGCGGCTCCGATTCCACGACGCCGACCGCGCCGAGCGCATCCACCGGTTTGGTTGGGTCCCCACTCGGCGCGCTCGCGGTCGACCCGGGCTTGCCCCCGGGTTCAGTCACCGTCAAGGCTACCGCACCCGCTCCCCTTTCGCCGCCCGACGGCGACGACGTCGGCGCTGGATCGGTGGTGCTGACCGTGACCGACCCGGCCCCAGTCTACAACGTACCATGGGCGTTCGACGTCCGCTTCGAAATCTTTGAAAACGCCAATCCGAGTACGCCCACTCACTCTGCAGCCGTGCCCCAAGGCAACGGGACCACGAGCTACAGCGTACCAGCGGGTGTGCTCCAGCCCGACACCTACTACGTCTGGCGCGCCCGAGCGGAGAGCGAGGGAGAGGGCGGACCGTGGTCGGACATCTTCGGCTTCACCGTCGTACCCTTGATTATCGATCCGCCGATTCCTTTGGATCCGATAGGCGGCATCGTCGCCACGTCGCTCCGACCCCTCTTCACCGTCAGGAATGGTGCGGTCACCGGTGAAGTCGGGACGGTGTTGATCGAAGTCGTGGTCGCGCTTGACGAGCTGTTCACCGACGTCATCGCCGTGAGCCGCACCACAGCCCGATCCCGTGGGGAGACCAACATCCCGATCTCCCAGAACCTCGAGCCTGAGACCACTCACTTCTGGCGGGCGAGAGGCACGAACGAAGACCTCCCGTTCACGGTGGTACCGCCACTTGACGACGGGCCGGCGAGCCCCTTGCCGATCCACGGTGGCGTGGACGTGAGCAGCGAGTGGTCCTCCACCGAGACGTTCGTGACGCCCGACGCCTCGGCGGCTGGTACGTTTAACGGAGCCGGTAGCAGTCCGAACGCGCCCTTCACGACTCCAGGTGGAAGCCCTCCCAACCTCCATTCTGTCGTCAACGCCGTTGCCATGGCACATCCCGGGGCGCTGGCTAATTCCTGCCAGTTGGACGGTGGGTCGTGGGAATTCATGGATCGTGTGGTCGAGGCCCTACGGGCTATTGACGGTCGCTGGGGATACAACTGCAAGCGCGGAAACTGCAATGATCTTTCGTTGGACGTCGTCGACTACTATCGCGGCTCGGTCCAGACCACGGCCGCCGCTAATGGCAGCAGCGACGTCGCTATCTTTGACATCATCGTCAATCACTGCAATCAATTCAACCCGACGCCCGGCTGGTTGGACCTGACGCACGAGACCGAGGAGGGTGGGTCAATCGGCAGATTCAAATACCCGCGGTAGTGCCTGCCGATTTTTACCGGTGGTTCTCTGAGCGACGTCTCACCGCGTACGGCACCGCGCGACGCGGTCGCATCGAGCAATCGCGGCTCGCGCTCCTCTCCCGTCACAGCGCGCCACCAGGCGACTTGCTTGAGATCGGTCCGGGCGAAGGCTCGCTGGCACAGCGTGCCGCGGCGTCGGGATGGAGCTATCGCGCGATCGAAGCCAGTCCTGTCCTCGCCGAGGCCCTGCGTGCCAAGGGGTTCGCCGTCACCGAAGCGTGGGCCCCGCCGATCGCTGCTGCAGAGGCAAGCTGTGACGTCATCTACGCCGACCAGGTGCTCGAACACATGTCGGGTATCGAGTCCGCTCGCGCGTTCGTGGCGGAATCGTGGCGCGCCCTGAAGCCTTCGGGCGTCGCCTTCATCGTCGTTCCGGACTATCTGAAAGAACGGACCTTCTTCTGGGATGTCGATTACACCCACAACTTCGTCACCACCGAGCGTCGGGTCCGCCAACTCCTGCACGACGGTGGTTTCGCTGTCGAGGAAGTCGTTCGCAGTATCGGAACAAGTACTGGCGTCGCGCGCGACGCTCTCGCGGCTCTGGCGCTATTGGTCGAACTCCCAGGCGTGAATGCGCTGTCGCGCCACACCAGAACTGAAGACCTCGTATTTAGGATTCGCAAGAATTTGTTTGAAACGCTCGCATTCGTCGCTCGCAAGCGCTGACCTTGGTCGTGCCTAGCGCCCTGCAGTCGGTCTGGATCCGCGGCGCCATCACGGTGGCCATTCTGGCCTACCTCGGCTCCCGAATTGACATGCCGGCCACGGGCCTCGCCCTCCTGTCGGTTGATCTGCGCTATCTCCTCCTCGTTCTCCTGCTCATCGCGGTGGACCGCGCCGGGATGATCCTCCGTTGGATTCTCCTCCTCAAGAGTAGCGGTCACTCCGTGAGCGCAAAATCTGCCGCGTGGATCCACATGGTGAGTACGTTTCTGGGAAGCGTCCTCCCAGCCGGAGTCGGTGGCGACGTCGCACGCGCATATACGCTGTCGCAACGGACGGCACGAGGCAGTGAGGCGGTGGCCTCGGTCGCCGTAGACCGTCTCGTTGGCGTCACGTCGCTCGCCGTCATGGGCGTGGTCGGCCTCATCGTGTGGATGCTCCGCCGCGGTGAAGCGCCACAGACGCTCTCTCTCGTGGCTATTCTGTTCATCATGGCGATTGGGAGCCTTGTCGTCTGGTCTGATCGCGTGGTCCGCCGAGTCCTGCCGTCGTCGTGGCACGCCTCCGGCCTCGTGTCGCGGCTGTTGGAGCTCTCCGATGCGGTTGCCGGATACAGGCGCCGGCCGGCAGCGCTAGGAGTGGTGTTCCTGGTCTCCCTCGGTGTGCAGACGCTCCGCATTGTCGAAGCCTATCTCCTCGGACGCGGTCTCGGCATTCAGGTTGCGTTCAGCTCCTACCTCGTGTTCATGCCGGTCGGATTGCTCGCGTTCATGCTCCCCATCTCGGTCGCCGGGTTCGGCCTCCCGCAAGGTGTCATCGTGTGGCTCCTCCGGCCGCTTGGGGTGTCCGATCCACTATCGTTCGCCCTGTCGACCCTCTTCGTCTTAACCGGACTGGTTGGCCACCTTCCCGGCGCGTTGCTCTACGCTCGATCGAGGAAGGGATAGGGTTCGCCGACTATTTCCTGCAGAATGCCATGAGATGCCAACCTAGCGATCGCACGATTCGTCTCGGGAGCAGGTTGAACGCCCCGACGAACAGCCCGTTGTAAAGCGCGCCCTTCCACCCTCCGTGCAGGCGCGATGCCACCGGGAACCGCTCCGGCAGGACCTCTACCCGCTGAAACGGCGCAAGCAGGCGACGATACTCACCAATCGAGAACAGTCGCAGTACCGGGGCATCCTCGTGCTCGAGCCCCACCTTCATGACCTTCGAGAGCGCGTGCAGCCAGGAGCGTCGGTTGTACACCATGTACACCGCAACACCGTCGGGCTTGAGGACGCGGTGACATTCAGCCACCATACGCGCTGGGTTGGCCGTGTATTGCAGCACGCCGTGCGCATACACGACGTCGAACGTGGCATCCGCGAACGGCATCGCCTCGCCGTCGGCCACTCGCAGGTCCGCGCCACCAACACCCGCGTGCGCGAAGTTCTGCCCGGCCAGCTCGATTGACCGCTCAGCCAGATCGATGCCGGTCACGCGTGCGCCGCCGTGGGCAAATCGGAGCAGGTCGGTCCCAATGCCGCAACCGACCTCAAGGAGCGCCTGGCCCCGATACCCATCGAACGCGACCACCTTCGGTAGGTACCGGAGTTTGTCGAAGCGGTACTCGTCGAGGTCGGTGAAGAACTCAGGTGAGCCGACCGGCTGGTCGGTCATCTCAAGGTCGTGGATGCGCTCGTTCCAGTAGTCGTGAATCTCGGTAGTCGACGCGGCCGGAGACATGCGAGTAGGGCTAGTATACGGGCGTGCAGCGTGACCTACGGCGCCTTGCGGACACGTCGTTCGATCTACTCGTGATCGGCGGCGGCATCTACGGCGCCGCGGCCGCCTGGGACGCGACCCAGCGCGGGCTCTCGGTGGCCCTCGTTGACGAGAGAGACTTCGGGGGCGGCACGTCGTTCAACAGCGCCAAAACGCTACACGGTGGCGTTCGCGCGCTGCAGTCGGGCAACATCGCGGAGCTGCGCCTCTTCGTTCGCGAACGCCGCGCCCTGGCGAACATCGTGCCTCACCTCGTGCAGCCCCTGCCCTTTGTGATCCCGACTTACGCCAGGATCGAACGTAACCGCTGGCTTATGCGGCTGTACTTCGCGGTCAACGATCTCATCGCGCGCGACCGTAACGACGTTCGAGATCCGGCCCTGCATCTGCCGGCCAGCCGCTTGCTGTCGCGTGCCGAATGCCTCACGCTGAGTCCCTCAATCGACCCGGCCGACGTGACCGGCGGAATCGAGTGGCATGACTGCCAGATGTACAACAGCGACCGGGTCACCCTGTCGTTTCTGCTCTCTGCGACAGCGTCCGGAACCGTCATCGCTAACTATGCCCAAGTCGTCGGCCTCGACTGGTACGGCGACCGCCTTCATGGCGCGCGGGTTCGGGATTGCTCCGAACCGACAGCCCATCCCAACGAGCCCGCCTTCGATATCCGCGCTCGAGTGGTACTGAACTGCGCCGGTCCCTGGGCAGCAGCATTGCTGGCCGGCCTCGCGCCTCAGGCTGCCGGCACCCTCTCTCGGCCACTCTCCAAAGCCATGAACCTCGTCACGAAACGGCCGCTCGTGACAACCCACGCTGTTGGGGCGGCCGCGGGCGACCGTCTGCTCTTTATCGCGCCGTGGCGTGGCCACGCAATTGTCGGAACCAGTCACGACCCGTTTCAGGGCGACGCCGGCGGGCTCACGGTCACGTCGGACGACGTTCAGAGGTTCCTGGACGAAGTTGCGGCGGCCTTCCCCAGGGCTGGCCTCGAGCCGGCTGACATCGGTCTTGTTCACCGCGGATTGCTGCCGGCGGCCAACGGGCGCGACGCATCCAAGCTGCTGAAGACCTCGCAAGTTCGTGACCACCGTACCGATGGCGCGCCTGGTCTGGTCAGCGTGCTTGGCGTTCGTTACACGACGGCGCGTGACACCGCGCAGCGTGCCATCGACCTGGTGTTCGATGTCCTCGGGAAGGCATCGCCCCCCTGTCTCACAGACCGGACGCCCCTCGCAGGCGGCGATACAGCGAGCGTCAGCGCGCTGCTGAGCGAAGCCACCAGCACCGCCCCGCGCCAGGTGACCGCGGCGACGGCCACCCGACTTGTCCGGTCATACGGTACCGGCTACCGACGCGTACTCGAGCAGTTCGTATCGACAGCTGACGGCGATCGCGCACTGGGGACCGAGTGTCACGTCACGCAGGGGGAAGTTCGATATGCGGTTCGGTCGGAAATGGCGCTGACGCTCACGGACGCCGTTCTGCGACGAACCGAGGCCGCGTCGGCAGGACATCCCGGGCGAGACGCACTTGAGTCAGCAGCGGCCGTGATGGCGGCAGAGCGTGACTGGTCTCCGGCGCGCACAGCCCAAGAGCTGCTTGATGCCGAGAAGGCACTACGAGTCGTGGACTAGCTAACCATCCACGAACTCCTGGACCCAGCGTTCGAGCACCATCAAGCTGAACAACGTATGGGCATGGTTCTCGTGGCCAGCCCGGTGGGCCTCCAACCTTCGTCGTATGGCCGTCGGCTGAAACCAGCCGCGATCCGCTCTGACGAAAGCAGCTCTTCCATGAGCGGGGCGAGGGTGCCATTGAGCCAGGTCTTCATCGGGATGCTGAAGCCCTCCTTCGGACGCTCGAGCACCGACTCAGGCAACAGATCGTGCATTGCGCGCTTGAGCACGTACTTGCGCTCGCCACCCCGTATCTTGAGAGAACCCGGCATCGAGAACGCCAGCTCCATGACGTCCACGTCCAGAAACGGCGCGCGCGTCTCGAGCGAGGTCGCCATGCTCATACGGTCGACCTTGACGAGGATATCGTCCGCCAAATACACGCACAAGTCGGTATAGAGCTGACGATTCAACACGTCATCCGTCCCAGCCGACCGCAGGGTATCCCGGACCGGTCGATACACGTCGGCGCCAGCCAACCCGGCTTGAAGCTCCGGGCTGTACAGCTTCCGCTTCGCAGCTGGTCCGAGAAACATCATCCATCGATAGTGCTCGACGGATGCCGGCATCTCGGCGGCCCCCTGCATGAAACGCTGCAGTTTGTTGACGAGTCCCTTCTTCTTGTCCGACGGCGGAAACATCGCCACGAGCGCGGACAACGCGGGCATGGCCCCACTGGGGACGACACGACACATCTGCCGCGCCAGTGCATCGGCTTCGTATGCGTCATACCCCCCGAACAGCTCGTCTCCACCATCGCCGGAGAGCGCGACCGTGACGTGCTCGCGAGCGATCTGAGACACGAGGTAAGTCGGAAACAGCGAGACGTCAGCGAACGGCTCGTCGAGATGTGCGACCAGCTTGTCGAAGAGGTCGATGATATCGGGCTCAACGATGCCTTCTCGGTGCCGGGTGGCGAACTGTTCCGCGATCTCGCGGGCATACGGCAACTCGTTGTAACTTCCGTCGGCGAATCCCATACTGAAGGTGTTGACCGGCTGGTCGTGCCTGCCCGGCGCCTCGGTCATCAACCCGACAATCGAGCTGGAGTCGACCCCGCCGGACAGAAACGCTCCGAGCGGCACATCGGACATCATTTGGCTGTCAACCGCACGCCCGAGCGTCTCGCGAAGCGCGTCAGCCGCTTCGTGGTCGTCCCACGGGCGCACCTCAACGTCGGCAGCGTCCCAGTATCGACGGATGTCGATCTTCCCATCGTGATAACGCAAGTAGTGCGCCGGAGGCAGCTTCTTGACCGATTCGAACATCGTGCGTGGCGCGATGACGTACTCATAGGTCAGGAACTGGTCGAGCGATTCGAGGTCGACGGTTCGATCGACATCGTCGCGAATCAGCAGGGCCTTGACTTCCGACGCGAGGAGAAGCGCGCGGTCCGTCAGCCCATAGTAGAGCGGCTTCTCGCCTGCGCGATCGCGTGCTGCGAGTAGCGTCTGTGTACGGCTGTCCCATATGGCGAGCGCAAACATGCCATGTACACGCTGCAGGAAGTCTTCACCCCATTCCTCGTATGCGTGCACCAGCACCTCAACATCGGCCTGGCTGCGGAAACGGTGGCCGCGATCCGTCAACTGCTGCCGTATCGCTTTGAAGTTGTAGATTTCCCCGTTTGCGACAAGATGAATGGCGCCGTCCTCAGTGTGGAACGGCTGCTGCCCACCGCTGACGTCAATGATCGACAGGCGGCGCATAGCCAGACCAACACCGGGCAGCACGATGTGCCCCTCGTCGTCGGGACCCCGATGCCGCAACGCGCTGGTCATGCGAGACAATTGCCCAGGGTCGATCGGCCGATCGCGCTCACACTCGACGATTCCGACGATTCCACACATTCCGCGAAACGTTACAATGGTCGCGACTCGTAGAACAACACCGTCTGATGGGTTACAGCTACTCCTCCTCGCTCTCGCGTCGTTCCTGGTCACTTCTCCTGACCCGGACCCTGACCCTGATCCTGATCCTGACACTGATACTCACCGTCTGGGGCTGTGACTCGCCCGAAGAGCCCACCGTGCCCCTGGGACCGCTGCAGGCATCGTCACAGGGGCCGGTTTCGCCGGGTCCGGCTCCGTCTAGCCCGGCCGCGGCAGAACCCACGACGCCGTGGACACGGGTCGCCTGGACGCGCGACCTCGGCGATGGCACCGACTTCGTCAGCCTCGGCAACCAGCTCGTTTTGATGGGATACGACTCGCGGGATGGTCTTGGCGAGCGTGTAATGCAGGGTGAGCCAGCCAGCTACGCGAAACCGCTCATCTCACCAACTGGCCGCGAAGTGATCTTTTCGCTCCGAGCCAGCAACCTCGTGTTCGCCATCGCGTGGGGAGATCAGGAGCGACGTCACATCGCTGACGGGTTTGCGCTGGCGGTGTGGGCCGACCCAGACACAGGTGACGAATGGGTCTACGTCGGTGAGGACCAAGCCGCCACCGACCCACCCTCTTATCGTTCAGTGTATCGGTATGGCCTCGCTGACCCACGACATCGCGAGCTGGTCTGGGACGCCCAACCAGTCAGCGGGGACAGCTTTCAGCTATCGCTGAGCGGCCGATATGCGGGCGCGCTGCTTCCGTGGCCACACGCAGGCATCGCGGACCTTGCGACGGGCACGTGGAAGACCATTGGAGAGGGGTGTTGGACCGACTTCGCGGGGGACGGAGACAACCGGTTCTGGTACTTCGACGGAGCGCACCGCAATCTGACACTCGTGGACACCGAAACGGAACGGCGTTGGCAGGTCCCGATTAACGGAGCCCCGGGCATCGACGGCTTCGAGGTGTACCACCCCCGGTGGACTAACGACTCGCGCTATCTCGTCGTCACCGGGCCGTATACCGTCGGCCGGCGCGCCAACAAGATTCGCGGAGGGGGAAACCAAGTAGAGATCTGGCTCGGCCAGTTCGACGGGGACTTCTCGTCGGTCGAGCGGTGGGAGCAGATTACGCACAACGACGCACCAGACTTCTATCCGGACGCCTGGATCGACCCTCGCGAGCGGATCCCCCCGGCGAAGACGACCGCCGGCTCGGACGCGCGACCCTCGGTTTCACCCAGCGCGCTCGATTCCAGACTCATCGTCGAGCTGCGCGCGAAGCGGGACGCAGAAGTCCCGACGCCGGAATCGATTGCGCCGTACCGGAACGGGTTACTGGCTCTGGAGTACGACGTGGTCCAGGTGCTCGAAGGCAGCTACGACGAGTCCACGCTGGTCGCGGCCCATTGGGTGATCCGAGACCGCGAAGTGCTCGACACGGCACCGCGCCCCGCCGGCACGACGCTCCGTTTGACGCTCGAGCTCTTTGCGTCGCATCCCGAGCTCGAGGGCGAGCGTCTGGTGATGGACACCGCCGCCTTCACACTGCCGTTGTACTACGACCTCACCAGCCTACCGTAACGCTGGGGTCGCGCCAGCTCACGCGTCTGTCGCCGATGACTCCCGGCGATCGCGAATGAGTTTCGCCGGAACGCCCGCCGCGATATGAAAGGGCGGCACATGGCCAATCACGACTGCCCCAGCACCAATGATCGCGTCCCGCCCGATCTGGGATCCGTCTGACACGACGACGTGTGCGCCAAGCCACACATTGTCGTCAACCTCGATCCCTCGGGCCGTCCGGCCCTGGTAGAGCACCGGCGTATCCAGCTGGTCGTACAGATGGTCCCCGCCCACAAGGTAGGTGTACGCGGCGACCAGCGCGTTCTTGCCCAAGCGCACCCGAGACGCCGAGAAGATCTCGACGTTAAACCCAACGTTCGCATCGTCGTCGATGACAATGTCACCGTTCTTGCAGCTGAGAATCGTGTTTCGCCCGATGAACACACCGTCACCAATCGCAATGCCTGCGTTGTCCGTGCCTTTCGCATCCAAACAGCAGCCGTCATCGATCACGACGTCATCGCCGATCCGGATCTTGTGTGGGTGACGCAGCGCCACGTTCACCCCGAAGGTCACGTTCCGGCCGGTCTCACCCAACAGTAAGGAGTACAACTTGGATCGGAGCAGCAGGCCGAGCGCCCCCGGCAACGCGCTGCATAGCGTGACGATGACTTCGTGCTTGAAGAGCGACCAGAGCCCCGGCTGCCCAACGACAAGATCTGCATACCGTTGTGCCTTCGATCGGCTCGCGTCAAACAGCTCGCGTTGGATGACGGTGATCTTCGGGTCGGGCGCGCGGGAATCGGTCGATGGGTCGGGCCGTGTCACGGCTCAGAACCGGACTCGGATGCCGCCACCTGTCTGCAAGCCACCGACGGTAGCCGACACGTCGGCGTCGTCAAGTAGCAGAGTGGTCGACCCTTGGGCAAACCGAACAAACCCGCCCACGCCAACCGTCGGCGACAGCATGTAGGTGACATCGACGGCCACGTGTCCGCCCCACGCGTTCTTGATGAGATCGCCACTGGCGATCCGGTCAACGTTAACCGCGGTGAACGGCGGGCCCACCTCGCTGACGTCTACGCCCGTAACGATGCCCTGCGTGAGGTTGAAGTAGCTCGGCCCCCCCATGACCCGGAGGTCGAGCTTCTCGATCGGAAGATCGATCCGCCACGCGAAGTGAATATGGGTCGACTTCTCCTCTCGCGTCAGCTCAGGGGTCTGTGACGGAATCGCCCGGTCGCTCGCTGCGAAGAGCGGGTGCGGTACTGTTCCCGTGATGGCCGTGGGGCCAGAGCCTGTTGTCTGGGCGTAGCTTGCACCGATGGACAACTCCTCCCACACGTCGATGAGCCCGCCGACGTCGAATAGGGGGCCGCCCGTCGGGTCATGGGTCGCGAGGAGGCGTGCATCTTCCCCATACGCTCGGAATTCGATTCGCTGCCTCAGCTCTTCAGAGCTGACCTGGTACCCGAAACTCGCATGCAGGGCCAGCCGCCCCTCCAGCAGGTTCTCCTGGGCGAATGCCCCGGGCGCACCGCAAACCAGCATGAGGCCTAGCAATCCGCCAACACCTCCGCGAGTCATGGCCCACGCTCCAACAGTTGAGGGCTCCCGCTCGTGTCGCCGTTTTCGTGATCCAGCGTCGCGCGAACTCCGGCAAACTGAGCGTCATACTCCTCGATGATCGCCTCAGCGAAGGCCTGTGCCATGACCTCGTACCCCATGGCTGTCGGGCGCAGGTTGTCAATCCCGATGCACGGGAGGTTCGCCCCCGCGCACAGCCCGGAGGACATCGCCTCAAACACATCAACGAGTTTGATGCCGTTGCCAATTGCGAGCGAGCGAATCGCGTCGTTCAAAGCAGGAATACGCTGGGCCGCGGTTTCGCGTCCGGGAACCCTCACGGGAGGGACGGTCGCGATCATGGCTTCGGCTCCTCGCCCCTGCGATTCGCGAATCATAGTGTCCAGCGCCTGAGTCGTCGCCGAGAGGCTGTAGGTCATGCCGCCCACATCGTTGGCACCTTCCATGACCAGGACAACCTCTGGGCGCGCGGCGTTCAACTCCGGTCTGATTCGACTTGCCCCGCTAAGAGCCGTCTCGCCCGGGACGCCGGCATTGATGATCTCAATCGTTTGCGTCGGGTACTGTGCGGCGAGCATCTGCTGCAATTTGAAGGGATACGACGCGGTGACGTCCAGGATAGTCGAGACCGGCGACGACACCTCTCCGGCGGTCAGACTATCGCCAAACGCAAGAAACTGCGTGCTCAGCAGCTGGGGATTTCGAATCTCGATCGAAAAGGCACAGGATGCGGTTTGGCCTAGTCCGTCCGACGCCGCACATTGACCAGGCACTGTCCCAATGGTCGAAACCACGCCGAGGACAGGAGTACACGCTGCCGACACGGGCTCCTGCCCTCCCGTGACCTGTGGTGAGGGGTAGTCGACGGGGGGGATGTGTTGCACACTTTGGCCAGCGGCGGGCCTGGTAGCCTAACAAGATCATGAAGCAGCCAATCCGACCGGCGATCTTCAAGTGGCGGCAGACGGCTCCGGAGGTGATTCTTTGCGCCGTGCGCTGGTATCTTCGGTACTCACTCTCGCTCCGCGATGTCGAAGAGCTCCTCGATGCACGCGGCCTGCAAGCGGACCACACGACGGTCTGGCGCTGGGTGCAGCGCTACGGGCCGGAACTCGAGCAGAGGCTGCGCCGGCATCTCAAGCCAACCAACAAATCCTGGCGTGTTGATGAAACCTATGTGCGGGTCAAGGGCCGCTGGTGCTATTTGTATCGGGCTATTGATTCCACAGGCGCCACCATCGACTTCCTCCTGTCAGCGCTCCGCGATGCTGCGGCGGCCAAACGGTTGTTTCGCCAGGCGCTCAGCGATCCATCGCATCCGCAGCCCCGCGTCATCAACACCGATCAGGCCCGCCTCTACGGCGCGGCGATTCCAGCCGTGAAAGAGGACGGCACCCTGCGCGGCCGCTGCCGCCATCGGCCGGTCCAATACTTGAACAATATCCTGGAGCAGGACCATCGAGCGATCAAACGACGGGTAAAGGCCAAACAGGGGTTTCGCGAGTTTCACGCGGCGCGGCGGACAATCCAAGGCTACGAGGCAATGCACATGATTCGGAAGGGGCAGGCGAGGTGGGTGAGCGGCTCGGATGTGTGGCGCCAGATTCAGTTCATCAACAGGCTGTTCGAGGTGGCGGCATGAGACCTCGATACCGAAACGGCTTCCGTCACCACTTTCAAAGTTGGGTCCTTCCGGGTTTAGCGTGGGTAGAGGTCGAGCCCTCCGCAGTGAAAATAAATCGCCGTCGTGAAGTGTGACGGGTTGCGGAAGCCGCCGGCCTTTCGCTTGATGCTCATGATCTTGCTGTTGAGACCTTCAGCCACGCCATTCGTGATCGGATGCTGGACAAAGCGGAGCACCCCTGCGAGATGCCGGGTGCTTGCGCCGCTCGCTGTTGATCAGGCCGCCGCTCGCTGTTCGTACGACCATGAGAGCGGCGGCAACCCGCCCGCGGCAGTTTCGACGACCGCCACAAACACGCGCAGACGGACAAGCCGCCCTGTGAAGATGTCGCTCAGGGCCAATCGCCTGCTCACCAGACGGGCCTGCATGGCTGGGGTCCTCGTTTCGCGCCCGAACCGCAAGGCCCGGTGCGGTCGGACGAAGTTGTAGTGGCACCGCACGAGCTCGACGTGGCTGCGGAGCTGGTCTGCGTCACGGGCGTGGCAGGGCGAGCGCCGGCGCAAGTACGCCGACGCTTGCCGAATCGTGAGGTTGAGGCGCTCGACGAACGAGGTGTTCAGGGTCTCGGAATCCTCCGACGCCCACAACGCGGCTTTCAGTCGATTCGCCGTGCCGATCTTCACGCGCCGCTCGACCCGGACGACACGATTGTTCCGCCGTGTCTTGAGCACTTGACCATAGACGCACGTTGACCCCAAGAGAGCCCCAACCGCGCCGACGTAGTACTCGAAGCCATCGGTGGCGATCAGGGGACATCCCACGACTCGGCCCCGGCAGATGACGTCTTCGATGACGGCCCTGGCGTTTCGATCGGAGCGGCGCCCCAGGACGCTACTGGCCCACACGCGGGAGGATACCTCGATGGTCGCAAACAGCCAGACCGTTGTGCTCTTGTTGCCGATGAACGTGCAGAGCTCATCAGCTTGCAGCTCAATGAGGTCGAAGTCGCGCAACATCCGGTCGTTGAAGTGCTTCGCGGCCGTTGAGGCTCGCTCGAGCCAACGCGCGACGGTATTGCGGGAGTGGCCTGTGACGCGGGCGGTCGCCGAAATGCTCACGCCTTCGACGCGCAGGCTTGCGACTTGGTCGAACTCCCGTCGCGTGCAGCGAAGCCCACTGTAGGCCGTCCCCGTGTTCGTGCTGAGCGTTCCCCTGCAGACTGTGCATCGGTAGCGCCGTCGTCGGCCCGACTTCGTCGCAAACGAGCCGTAGCCCACGATGTTGAGGCCCGGTTTTCCACGATTGTCACACCCGGGCGTGGCGCACGCCATCCCGTCGATCGCGTTCATTGCTCAAGGGTACCGGGGGCGAGCCCGTCGTTTCCTCCACGATCTCGGAGGTAAAGCTGACCGATCAACAGCGACCGGCGCAAGCACCAGACTGCCTATGGACACGAATCGAATCGAACTGACAGTGGTGTCGAGCTCGGATACGTGTGGCAGCCAGACATCCAGCCTCAACCGCTTCGGTGCCGACCCTCGTCAGGGGCGGGTGTGGTGTGACTGGCCCCACCGCACCGTCGTCCTGACCTGTGATGGAACCATTGTTTGCGGCTGCGGCGACGCCTTCAACGAGAACCCGATGGGCGATGCCCGGAAGGAGAGCGTGCTGGACATCTGGCGCGGAGAGGGATTCCAGCGCATGCGGAGCGGCATGCGAGACGGTCATCTCGTCCCCTTCTGCTACCGCTGTGGGCTCATGGAGGTCCATCCGTCCGACTTCGACGTCCCCGACCTGCCGATCGTGCCGGATGCGTACCCGCGCGAGCTCTACGTCGAGCCGACGATCGTCTGCAATCTCCGATGCCCGCAGCCGGCCTGCGTACCCGACGAGGTGTACGACACCCGCTCGATCCGGATGCTGCCGATCGACACGTACAAGAAGGTGCTCGATGAGGTCGGACCCCATCTCGAGCGCATGGTCTTCTACAACTACGGTGAGAGCTTCATCCACCCTGACGCGTGCCAGATGATCCGGTACGCGAAGGACGTGAACCCCAACATCTGGATCTGGACCTCCACCAACGGTCACTACTTCGACAAGCCCGAAAAGGTCCGAGCGCTCGTCGATTCCGGCATCGACGAGATTCAGTTCAGCATCGATGGGGCGACCCAGGAGGTCTACGAGGAGTACCGCAAGCACGGTCGTCTGACCAAAGTGTTGGACGGGATCCGAGCCGTCATTGAGGAGCGCGAACGCCGTGGCATGCCCGGCCCGTGGATCCTCTGGAACTACATCCTGTTCCGATGGAACGACTCAGACGAGCAGATGGAGCGCGCTCGCGCGCTCGCAATCGAGTTGGGTGTCGACCGCCTCACCTGGACGACGACCGACCAGCCGCTCGGCATGCCGTCGACCCGCTTCGTGCCGGGCTCCCCCGACTACGAGCGGATCAGGCCGGGGCTGATCGGTGCTGGGCGGGACATCCCCAATGCCATCCAATGGCGTGCCGGAATCGAGGCGATTGACCTCCCCACGAAGGTCCGCGTCGGTGACGCCTTCGTGGCTCGCCTGCGCGTCCGCAACGAAGGTGAGGTCCGGTGGCCTTCGGCGTCGGAGCAGACCACCAGGCCAGTCCGCCTCTATGGCCGGCTGAAGCCGGCGAGCGGTGACTCCTTCGGCCGGCCCTTTCTCGTCGGAACCCTGCCGCGCGCCGTACCACCGGGAGAAACGGTCGATGTCGAGATGCACGGGTTCGCCGGGAGGGAACCTGGACACGGCCGGCTCAAGCTGGATCTTCTTTTCGGCGAGCGCTGGTGGTTCGAGGAGCTTGGGGGCGAGCCGCTGGTACAAGACCTCGAGATCGGTGACGCCAATGACCGTCCACCGCTGTTGGAGCTGGTTTCAAGTCCATCGGCCGTCCGCGCCGGCGAAGAGTTCGAGGTTGTCGTGCGGGTGCATGGCCGCGTCGACCGCCCGCTCGATGGGTCTCCGGCGGCGATGCACCGTGCCGGTGTCGGTATCCGCTGGGCCGCCAATGAGGCCGCCACCCACTCCGCCGAAGGACGACGTTGCTACTTCGAACCGCCGCTTGGCCCCGGGGAGGTTCGCGAGCTACGGTTGTCCGTCCTGGCCCCGTCCCTCACGTCCGGTCGCTGGATGGCGAAACTAGATCTCGTCATGGAGGGGCTGACCTGGTTCGAGGACCTTGGATTCGAGCCGCTGTGCCTGGAGCTCGAGGTCGACGGAGACACCGAGCCCTGTCAAGTCGCTGTGGAGGTGCTCCAGGCACCCGCGACGGTGGCCCGCTCGGCCGCGTTCGATCTCAAACTCCGCGTCCGAAACGATTCGGACGAATCGCTTGACGGGTCCACCTCGAGCCAAGCTCTGGTCGGTGTCGGCATCCGTTGGACCGACGGGGCGGTCGGACGGGTCGCACGGGATTCCGATCGCCTTTATTTCGATCCGCCGCTGCAGCCCGGAGAAACCCGCGAACTTCTGCTGCGTGTGCCCGAAGGAGCACTCTCCGCAGGCACGTTCGTCGCACGGGTCGACCTGGTGAAGGAGCATCACTTCTGGTTCGAGGAAAAGGGCGCACGGCCTTCGAAGTTCGAGCTCCTCATCTCCGAACCATCCTGAACGGGACGCGAGTCCCCGACGACACGCAGCCTATTCATGCTCGCCAAACACCGCCGGGCGTGAACTTCTCAATCTCTCGGTCAGGCTGGCGGCTCGCCTGTACCCGAGCTTGACGTTTGCCACCGTTCCTGCCGGAGAGCGGTTGGCCGATGACCTGATTGCGTTGGCCAGTAGCATCAACCCTAACATTGAGACGTCTAAAACGGGCACTGCCAATGTCGGTCTCTCGATCGGCGTGAATGCACCGGCCGTCGACGCGCTAACCGTATACGCCGGCTGCGATGGCTGGCTAGGCAGGGTAGGCACCAAGGGTCCATACAGAACCAGCGACCTCGGAAACCCCTTTGGAGCCGGCTTCGCCGCCTGCTTGGCGGCAGCCAACCTGTTTCGCTTCTTATTCCTTCCCGACGGCCCAACTTTATTGGATGCCGATCTTCGTTTTCCTTCCGACGCTGCCTCTTTCCCGCGTCTTGTGGCCTCCACAATGACGGACCCCTTGGTGTTGGTAGGTGTTGGAGCGGTGGGCAACAGTGCCTGCTGGGCACTAGCGCGTACGCCGCTAATCGGCCAGATTTACCTGGTCGATCCACAAATCGTCGAGCTTAGCAATCTGCAGCGCTACGTTCTCTGTGCGCGGAGCGACGAAAACGGCGTCAAGGTTGATATCGTTGGGAAGGAATTTGAGGGCGCACTACGTGCGCGACTTCATCAGGGAACATGGGCGTCCTTCGTGGGGACCAATGGCTACCATTGGGAACGCGTTCTGGTTGCCCTAGATTCCGCCCATGACCGACGAGCCGTGCAAGGGAGCCTGCCACGTTGGGTCGCTAACGCGTGGACCCAGGCAGGTGATCTCGGCGTGTCCACTCATTCTTTCTTGGGTCCCGATGCCTGTCTTGCGTGCCTTTATTTGCCAACCCAGAAATCCAAGAACGAAGACCAGATCGTCGCTGAAAGCCTGCCTTGGTGCACAACTCCATTGAGGGCTGAGAGTCTCCCGTGACTCCGCCTGCCGGTCATCCGATCATCTCGCCATCGGGTATCCCGAGCGCCGTCATGGTGTTCAGGATCTTGCACCCCAACCTCACCTCGACTCTCTGGGACGCCAGTCCCCTCGCTCGCATCGCTGAGCCCAGGATGGCCTTGTAGCGGTGGAACGTCGTCTCCACCTTGCTTCGCCTGCTGTAGCCCGATGCGACGTACCACTTCCGTTTCCCAACATGTGATCGTGCTCGGATGTTACGATTCCGCTGTCACGTGCCCGCAGAGTCGAGCGCGAGCTGAGCGCCCTTTCGTGGCGGTATCAGCACCTTCGGCGATCGATGAGCACGGTGATTCTCCAGCGTCTTATAGACGTCGCCGGTGGCGTACGCGGCGTCGGCCTTGGCCGAGGCGATGGGACGCTCGATCTGGCCGACGAGTGACGCCACCCGGGAAGCGTCTCGAGCCCGCTTGCTCGTGAGCTCGCAGGCGACCACGTCACTGGTTTGCTCATCCACAGCGAGGTGCAGCTTGCGGTAGTCCCTGGCTTTCGGCGGAGTGCGCAACTGGCCGACGTGCACTGAAAGACCGCTGCTGTCGATGCGGAGGTGGACGGGCTTCACGGTTCGCCTCTCGGAGGAAGCAACCTTCCCCAGCCTCGCCTTGCGCCTCGAGATCGTGCTGTGGTCGGGCACGTCGTTGTCCAGATTCAGGAGCGTCAGCAGCGAGCGCAGGAAGCCCTCAGTCTGCCTGGACGCCAGGCCAAACACCAAGCCCAAGGTGACCGTCGTCTCGATGGCGTGGTTCGAGTACTTGCGTTGTCGGCCTGGCTTCCTGCGCGTCGGCCTCGGCGAGTTCCAGTTGGCGAGCTTGCCATCGGTGAGTCCGAGCCAGACGGTCAGACTCCCGCGAGCGCGGAGACCCGTCTCGTACTCCCGCCAATTCCGGACACGGTAGGCCTTCTGGACGTACTTCCGCTGGGTGCGCTTGAAACTCGTCATGCGGGACCTCGGATCTCGGGGTGGAGGGCAATTATTGACCGAGATCGCGAGTTGTGCACCAAGGCATGGTGCTGGCCCATGATCGACGCCAGATCCTGCATGTCAACGTGACGGGGTACCCCACGGCCGCGTGGACGGCCCAACAGATCCGCAACGCGTTCCCGTGGGACACGGCGCCACGGTTTCTGTTGCGGGATCGCGACGGGACCTACGGCCACAATTTTCGGGCCTGTCTCGAGGCGATGGAGATCGACGAGGTCCTGACGGCTCCCCAGAGTCCGTGGCAGAACCCGTATGTCGAACGACTGATCGGATCGATGCGCCGAGAGTGCGTCGACCACGTGATCGTGCTCAATGAGCGATCACTCCACCGAATACTGCGATCGTACATCGACTACTATCATCTCTGGCGCACGCATCTCTCGTTGGGCAAGGATGCGCCCGTGAGCCGACGCGTCGAGCCTGCTGCACCGGGCGAGGTCATGGCGATGCCGCACGTGGGCGGCCTGCACCACAGCTACCATCGTCACGCGGCCTGACGACCGCCATGGACGGTCGCCGCCGGAAGACCGTGCACGCCGCGCGGCGGCCGGAGGAACGTCCGAAGGACGCCAGCCACTCGTCGGCGTTCACGGAGTGCACGTCCGCGATGGCGTTGGTGCACAACCCTTCGGCTGCGACGAGGCAGCTGTAGGCTCTCTGGCCACGGTGACCGCTGCGGGTGCACGATCTCGACATGAGATCAAAGGTCCATCCGAAGTACAAGATGCCTTGGTGCACAACTCGCGATCTCGGTCAATAATTGCCCTCCACCCCGAGATCCGAGGTCCCGCATGACGAGTTTCAAGCGCACCCAGCGGAAGTACGTCCAGAAGGCCTACCGTGTCCGGAATTGGCGGGAGTACGAGACGGGTCTCCGCGCTCGCGGGAGTCTGACCGTCTGGCTCGGACTCACCGATGGCAAGCTCGCCAACTGGAACTCGCCGAGGCCGACGCGCAGGAAGCCAGGCCGACAACGCAAGTACTCGAACCACGCCATCAAGACGACGGTCACCTTGGGCTTGGTGTTTGGCCTGGCGTCCAGGCAGACTGAGGGCTTCCTGCGCTCGCGGCTGACGCTCCTGAATCTGGACAACGACGTGCCCGACCACAGCACGATCTCGAGGCGCAAGGCGAGGCTGGGGAAGGTTGCTTCCTCCGAGAGGCGAACCGTGAAGCCCGTCCACCTCCGCATCGACAGCAGCGGTCTTTCAGTGCACGTCGGCCAGTTGCGCACTCCGCCGAAAGCCAGGGACTACCGCAAGCTGCACCTCGCTGTGGATGAGCAAACCAGTGACGTGGTCGCCTGCGAGCTCACGAGCAAGCGGGCTCGAGACGCTTCCCGGGTGGCGTCACTCGTCGGCCAGATCGAGCGTCCCATCGCCTCGGCCAAGGCCGACGCCGCGTACGCCACCGGCGACGTCTATAAGACGCTGGAGAATCACCGTGCTCATCGATCGCCGAAGGTGCTGATACCGCCACGAAAGGGCGCTCAGCTCGCGCTCGACTCTGCGGGCACGCGACAGCGGAATCGTAACATCCGAGCACGATCACATGTTGGGAAACGGAAGTGGTACGTCGCATCGGGCTACAGCAGGCGAAGCAAGGTGGAGACGACGTTCCACCGCTACAAGGCCATCCTGGGCTCAGCGATGCGAGCGAGGGGACTGGCGTCCCAGAGAGTCGAGGTGAGGTTGGGGTGCAAGATCCTGAACACCATGACGGCGCTCGGGATACCCGATGGCGAGATGATCGGATGACCGGCAGGCGGAGTCACGGGAGACTCTCAGCCCTCAATGGAGTTGTGCACCAAGGCACCAGCACCACGAAGACAAAGAGCACCCGAAACGTGAGCGTCGGGACCACGAAGAAGTCGACCGAGACGAGTTGGCCGATGTGATTCGTCAGAAACGTACGCCAGGTCTGGGACGGCGGGGGCCGACGACGCACCATGTAGTGCCCGACCGTGGCTTCGGCGATCGCGATACCGAGTCTCAGCAGCTCGCCGTGGATGCGCGGGGCGCCCCAGGTCGGGTTGGCGTGGCACATCTGGCGGATGAGCACTTGAACGGCGCGCGGGATGCGTGGCCGACCGGGTCCGCGCGGCCGACTCTTCCAGCGCCAATAGCACCGAAACCCTCGTCGATGCCACCGGAGAACGGTGTCGGGCTTGACGATGACGAGCGCTCGCCGCCATCCGGGCCACAGGTGACAGAGCCACGTCCAGAACAGCCGGTCAACGGACCGCAACCGCGGGCGCCCGCGGGCCTGTCGCTGCAGGACCGCTCATTGATGACGAAGCGCCGCGTTCTCAATCTGGAGCGCCGCCTGGCTCTGCAGGCCTGAGCCCAACGCGGTGAACAGTACGAGACAGACGGTCCGCATGGCCCGTGATGCTAGCAGGCCGACGCGAGATCCTCAATAATGCCCAATGTACATAATGGGGGGACGAGGTTTTCGGTAGGCACAGGAGAGTCGCCGCCACCTGATCTGGCCCCCAGTGGTCCTTCCCGGGAAGGACTGCGCGTTTCAATGTCGCTCACGGAGACACTTGAGCAGTTTCCAGGATCGATGGCACGGACCGTCCGTCTGCTTCTGCAATTCGGCACCGGGCGGCTTGAGGAGGAGAACCGCGAACTAAAGGTTGAACGTGCTGACCTTCTCAGTCGGATTGAACAGCTCCAATATCAAGTAGCCAAGAAGCAAACCCGTTCCGCTGTGCTGGTGGATCGGATACGACAACTCAAGGTCGCAAGACGGCTCTACCAAATTCTTCAGACGCTTGGCGACCTAGCAGCCCGTGGTGAAAATCAGCAACGGCCTCGGCTAGATCGATCGCCAGAATCGATCATCATCTGTACACTCGTTCGCATGTCAATGGGCACACGACGCAAACGACGACGACAAGAAGCCCTCTGGGTCGCGACGACCGACTTGCCCCAGACGGTCGCCCACCCGTTCTATCGTCGAGTGAACGCCCTGCTGGACGCCCACGGTTTCGAGACGTTTGTCGAACGGCAGTGCCAGCGGTTCTACGCCGCCACCCGTGGCCGGCCAAGTCTCACGCCGGGCATCTACTTTCGCGCGTTGTTGGTGGGGTACTTTGAAGGCATTGACTCGGAGCGGGGCATCGCCTGGCGCGCGGCGGACTCGCTGGCGATTCGGCGCTTCTTGGGCATCGCCGTGGACGAGGATGTGCCGGACCACTCGACGATCTCCCGAACCCGGCGACTGATTGACGTCGAGACGCATCGCGCCGTGTTCACCTGGGTGCAGCAGCGCCTCGTCGCGTCGGGCGTGCTGAAGGGCGCGACGATCGGGATCGACGCCACCACGCTGGAGGCGAACGCGGCGATGCGGAGCATCGTGCGGCGGGACACCGGCGAGGACTACCAGGCCTATTTGACCGGCTTGGCGCAGGCGTCGGGCATTGCCACCCCGACGCGCGACGACCTCGCCCGCCTGGACCGGAAGCGGAAGAAGACGCCATCGAACAAGGACTGGCGGAGCCCCGTCGATCCGGATGCGAAGGTCGCCAAGATGAAAGACGGCCGCACGCATCTGGCCCACAAGGTCGAACATGCCGTGGACCTCGACACCGGCGCGGTCGTCGCGGTGACCGTGCAAGGCGCAGACACGGGGGATACGACGGTCGCCGCCGCTGCCCAGATCGAGGATGCGCAAGCCGAGGTGGACGACCCCCAGGCGTTCACCGCGCTGGTCGCGGACAAGGGCTATCACAGTAATGAGGTCATGGTGGATCTGCAGGCCGTCGGCGTCCGGTCGTATGTCGCCGAGCCGGATCGAGGCCGCCGCGATTGGTCCAAGGCGCGGGAGGCCCAAGCGCCCGTCTATGCGAATCGTCGGCGCATTCGGGGCGCCCGCGGCAAGCGCTTGATGCGCCGACGTGGCGAGCGCATCGAGCGTTCGTTCGCGCACGCCTACGAGACCGGCGGGATGCGGCGCACGCATCTGCGCGGGCATCGCAATATCTTGAAGCGCCTCTTGATTCACCTCGCGGGCTTCAACCTCGGCGTGCTGTTCCGGCAGCTGATCGGCGTTGGCACGCCGCGCAGCCTGCAGGGGCGCTGTCTCGCCGCGCTGATGGTCCTTGTGTCCTCCTGGCGGCGCCTCGTACATGTCTGGACCGTTCGCGAGCCCGAGTACCCCGCGCGTTCCACGATCGGGGTCGGCGATCACGATCGATCACTCATCCCGAAAGCCGCATAGGAAGACCGCATTTCCACCACGGGCTGCTAGTCCCCTTGATCTTTGATTTCTTCAAAAAGTCGTTGGTCATCTGGGGCCACCGTGGACTTGAACGGTGCGCTGTCCGAACCGCTTCACCTTCGCGAGGATCTCGTCGGCTGTGTTCGTCCACTTGAAAGGCTTGCCCTCGTCATTGTGGGCGTCCACGTAGGCGGAGATGGCGTGGCGCAGCGCGTGCGTGCTGGAATGTGAGCCGCGCTTGAGGGCGTGTTCGGTGAGGAGGCCAAAGAACCGCTCGACGAGGTTGAGCCAGGCGGAGTAGGTTGGCGTAAAGTGGAACTGGAAGCGCGGGTGGCGGGCCACCCATCGTGTGACCAGCGGGGACTTATGCGCCGAGAGATTGTCGAGGATCACGTGGACGGTGAGGGTGGGGTCCACCCGCTCGTCGATCTCGCGCAGAAAGCTCACGAAATCCCTCGACCGATGCTGCTTCTTGGTTTGCGCCACGACCTGGCCGGTCGCGACGTTGAGCGCCGCGAAGAGGTCCACCGTGCCATGGCGGATGTAGTTGTGCGTCTGGCGTTCGGGCCGACCCATGTCCATCGGCAGGATCGGCTGCGCTCGCTCGAGGGCTTGAATCTGAGGCTTTTCGTCGAATGACAAGACACCGGCGTGGTCGGGTGGATTCAGGTAGAGGCCGACAATGTCCCGCACCTTCTCGAGGAACAGCGGGTCGTCGGAGATCTTGAAGGATTCCACGACATGCGGCTGCAACCCGAAGGTGCGCCAGATGCGGCCCACGGTGGAGGCACTGACGCCAGCGCGCTCCGCCATCTTGCGGGTGCTCCAGTGGGTCCGCCCCTTCGGCTTACTTTCCAACGTGGCGACGAGGATCGACTCGACATCCGCATCGGACAGTGTCCGGGGGGCTCCGGGCTTGGGCTCGTCATACAGCGCATCCACGCGACCTGTCGTAACCCGCTGCCGCCACTTGCCGACCGTCACATTCGAACAGCGCAGTTTCGCCGCGACCGCCACGTTCGATTCGCCATGCGCGCACCTCAGGACGATCTTCGCCCGCAAGGCCACATGCCGATTCGTTCTGGCGCGCCTGGCGAGCCGCTCAAGTTCTCCTCGCTCCACGGCGGTGACTTCCAATCTCGCTTTGGGCCGACCTGTTCTTGCCATGCCGCCCCATACATCACACCCGGCACACTTCTTAAAGCTTTTTCAGACACAAGGGACTAGATGCTGGGTGGCATGGTGGCTGAGATTATGGGGCGGGGACTGAATCGGTATGCAGTATTGGGTCTCGCGGCAGGTGTCTCTCTCCTAGGTAGTGGCACACTATTTCGCCCCAGGCGATCGCGATCGGCACCGGCTCGAGGGGTTCGGCCGTGTGTGATGCTTAGGGCGCCGGCTCGGTCGCCGCCCGCGCATCGAGCACCCGCTCTCCGCTAAGGGCGTTTCGCACCGCCCAGTTCCCTTCATGGCAGGCGTACTCGTAGATCTCGTAATCCGGATAGCGCGTGAGTGGCATTTGGATCGTGAATGGCGCGTCGTACACGTTGGGGTCAGTGACCGTCACCCGCCAGAGGATCGTATCCTCGGAGACCCGTTGATACCGCTCGACCACGTGTAGACGCTCACTCGTCGGGATGCCCTTGAGCCGGGCGCCCGCCCCGCTCGATGCGATCCACCCCTTGTTGGTGAAGTTCTTCGTCTCGACCACCAGTGTGTCGCCTTCCCAGTACGCGTGGGAGTCACCCATCCACAGCTTGATGGCCGGGTCTACGAATGGCCGATCCGACACCGGAATGATCCGAGCGTCGTGAATCATCTCGTGCTGGATGATGACATGGTCTGCCGTCTGCAAGATCCGGTACGCATTGTTGTATCCAGCCGGCAGCATCGAGCCAGGCACGCCCCGAGAAACGCAGCGGTCCCAGACACTCATGTGTAGGTAGTGATCGCCGTTCCGCTCTAGGTTGTACCGCTTGGCCGCCAGTGCCCATGGCTTAATCCGCGCACGACCGTCTGGCGGATCCACGATCAGCGACGTCTGTCCGGTCGAGAGCACGGTATCGCCGGAGTCGAGCCAGTGGCTGTTGTAGCCACCAATGCTGCCACCAACCGGCAGCGGCTCATCCCGGATCTCGCTCGGTGCATTCGCCCGCGCCCGGCTCTCTGCCCGCCGTGACGCCATTTCGGCCATTTCTTCGGGAGACAAATACGCTCGACCTTCGAGCGAGGCCGGTCGCTCCATCGGCGTCATCGTCTTGTTGCCCCACATGCCCTGCAGGTCCGGATGGCCGTCGGCGGTCCGAGGTGCCGTCCAGTTCGGATCGGCGACGCGTTCCACCTGTGCCTGCGCTATCGTCGCCACCACGAACGCGACCGCCATGACAAGCGGCCCGATCGTCAGGGCTCGGCGTGTGACCAAGGTCTGCATGTCACGACTCCTTGTTCGGCGGGCAGCCATCCTCAGCGCGATGCCTCGTCGGCTGCTCTGTTGTCTCTAATGGCGGCGGCCCTGAGGATGGTGGGCAGGCTGTAGTTCCCTTCGTGGCAGGCAAACTCGTAGACCAGGTTCGCGTTCCGCCGCATGGCGAGCTCGTACGTCCACGGGCGGGTCCACCTGCCCGGGTCATCGACCGTGGCTCGATAGAGCAGCACGTCCGGCGAGTAGAGCGAGAAACGTTCCGTCACCCGCAGCTCAGGCGTCGTGCGCCCGCCCATGAAGGTCGTTTCCCGACGGAAGCCGGTCGTATGGACGACCAGCGTGTCTCCCTCCCAATAGCCTCGTGAGTTGCCCGATAGCTGCTTGACGCTCACATGCGCCCGCCCGTCGAGCGGCACGATTCGGGCATCGTGGACCATCTCGTTGTAGATGACCACCACGTCTTCCGTTTGAAACAGCTGAACGTTGTTGTTGTAGCCGCCTGCCAGCATGGGCGGACCCGCGTTGAACCCGGTAATGCAACGCGCTTGGAGACTGTTGTGCCCCATGTCTTCGACCCAGCCGCCCGGTGTCGGCTCGTGTTCCTGCAGGCCGAGGTCCTTGCGCAGCTGGTTCTCGGCGTCCCACTTGGCGCGGGCCACCAGATTCATCGGAGGCATCCGGCCGTTCGACGGATCGACGACGAGCGACGTGCGGAGCGTCGGCGAGACGAACCTCCGCGAGTCGAACCAGTGACGGTTGAACGAGCCGGGGCCACCCTCGATACCGCGATCCACGTTGCCGCTCGGATCCGCTTCTGTCCGTCTCGACGGTCGAGCGTTGATCTCCGCTTGACGATCCCTGCGGCGCTGCTCCATCGCCAGCGCCTCTTCTTGGGTGAGGTACTCGCGGTCGGCCAAGTCGGTCGGTCGGTTCAGCGGGGTCATGGTCGCGTAATCCCAAACTCCCTGCAGGTCGGGCGTTCCCCATGACGTGCGAGGGAGGTCGTCCTGCGCCGCGACCGGACCGGGAGAAAGAGCAACAACGACCGCGATCAGCACCGCGCCCAAGAGATAGCGACATGGCATGTAGGTCCTCCTCGCGAACGATCAGTGTGCAAACAGCCGACAAAGAGTGTAACCAAACCGGCGGGTCGTGGGCGAGTACAGGAGTTGCGGTATCCTATTACTGGTGAAAAGGTTGCATAGTGGGGCGTGTTTCGGCCGCACCCGGCGAGGCGGCCTGAGCCATGCCGCGATAGTTGGTGTGTGTGCGCTTCTTTTCGGCGCGCCGAGCGGCGCTTCCCTTCGCGCACAAACAGGCCACAGCGCTGCTCCGAAGGACTCCGCTGAGGCGGAGTTATTCGTCAAGCGCTACTGTGCGGGCTGCCATAGTGACCGGCTACAGCGAGGCGGCCTGATACTGGCGGGTCTCGACCTGTCGGACGTCGGTGCGCACTCCGATGTGCTCGAGAAGGTCGTCATGAAGATGCGGGGAGGGTTGATGCCGCCGCTGGGCGCGCGACGGCCCGATCCCGCGTCGTATGACGGCTTCCGAACATGGCTCGCCGCCGAGCTCGATCGCGCGACGGCGGAGCATCCAGATCCTGGACCCAACGAGGTCTTCCATCGCCTCAATCGCAACGAGTACCAGAACGCCGTCCGCGACCTACTTCGCGTCGAGATCGATGCCGCCCGCTTCCTTCCTGCAGACGATTCGAGTCACGGGTTCGACAACATGGCCGGGACGCTTCGCGTCTCGCCCCTGCTCATGGAACGGTATCTCGGCGCGGCCAAAGCGATCAGTCGGCTGGCGGTCGGTAGCGATGCCTCATTCGATAGCCGGATCTACTACGTGGGAACGGAGGCCGAGCGCCGTGTTCGGACAGGCGAGATTCCGCTGGGTGCCGAAGGAGGCACCGAGATCCGCCACTACTTCCCGAGGGATGGGGAGTACGCGCTGACGATCTCTCTGGAACGGACCAATCGGCCCGGCGCCATGCGCACGGTGGCTCGACAGGTCGACCGGCAGCTAGAGGTCGCCATCGACGGCGTGCAGGTTGGACTCTTCACAGTCGGCAAACCTGAACGGGGTGCAAGAGAGCCGCGGCAGTACGAAGCCCGTGTTCCGGTGGCCGCCGGCGAGCACCACGTCTCCGCCCGGTTCTACAAGCTGCCGATGGATCTGGTGGACGGTCTTCGCGAGCCGTTCGTGAGTCAACGCGGAGAGGGAGACATTCCGGGATCCAGCGGAACCCTGCCCCGCCTATCGTCGCTGATGGTCGAGGGGCCGCTCAGCGCCGGCAGCCCCGGGGATACACCGAGCCGACGGGAAATATTCGTCTGTCAGCCGGCAGAGAACGCGCAAGAGGGGGCGTGCGCGCAGTCGATATTGTCGAAGTTGGCTCGGCGCGCCTATCGCGGCACAGGAGCCGACGAGGACGTTCAGGCGTTGGTGCAGTCCTACACCGAAGCGCGGTCGCGCGGCGGCACGTTCGAGGACGGCATCGAGTTCGCCGTCCGGCGACTGCTCGTCAGCCCAAACTTCCTGTTCCGGATCGAGGCGGATCCATCATCGATCACCGACCCGCGGCCAGTCAGCGACCTCGAGCTCGCGTCGCGACTGTCGTTCTTCCTGTGGAGTAGTATTCCGGACGAGCCGCTACTGGCTGCCGCTGAGCAGGGTCAGCTGCATGCTGCGGACCAAATCGAGCAGCAGGTCCTGCGCATGCTGGCTGACCCGCGGTCGCGCGCCCTGACGTCGAACTTCGCGAGCCAGTGGCTCGAGCTCCGCAGCCTGGCGTTCTACAGGCCGACCGAGCCGCTCAGCTTCTACTACGACGAAACGCTTCGCGACGCCCTGCAGCGAGAGACCGAGCTGTTCATCGATCATGTCATTCGAGAAAACCGGCCGGTCCCCGAGCTCATCACGGCCCGGTACACGTTCCTGAACAAGCGGCTGGCCGACCACTACGGTATTTCAGGCGCTCAACACCCGGATCTGCGGCGGGTCGACCTGCCGGCAGACAATCCGCGTGGCGGACTCCTGGGGCATGGGAGCCTGCTCGCCATTACCTCCCACCCCGACCGCACCTCACCGGTGCTGCGCGGGAAGTGGATCTTGACGAACCTTCTGGGGACGCCTCCGCCGCCGGCGCCAGCGGATGTCCCTCCGCTCGAGGACGAGAAGCCTGGGACCAAGGCACCGACCCTGCGTGCGCAGATGAGCGCGCATCGCGCCAACCCTGTCTGTGCAAGCTGTCATACGATGATTGACCCTGCGGGATTCGCCCTGGAACACTTCGACGCGATCGGGCGCTGGCGCGACCGGGATGATTCCTGGAACGCGATCGACAGCTCCGCGGTGCTCCCGGACGGATCGGAGATCGAGGGCGTCGACGGACTCAAAGCGGCGCTCGTCCGCCAGCCTGAGCGTTTCGCGACGACGGTAGCGGAGCGGCTGCTCACGTATGCGCTCGGTCGTGGCCTCGAGCACTACGACGCACCAACCGTTCGAAAGATCGTGTCGGAGTCGGCGAAAGACGAGTATCGGATTCAGTCGATGATCGTAGGCGTCGCGAGAAGCTATCCCTTTCTCACGCGACGAGGAGCCAGCTGATGGTCATTACGCAGAAATCGCTCGAGCGGCGAACGTTTCTGAGGGGGTTGGGCGCGACGGTAGCATTGCCCTTCTTGGACGCGATGGTGCCGGCTCTTGGCACCACCGCCGCGGCAGCAGCCAAGCCAGTGCAGCGCCTCGGGTTCTTCTACGTGCCCAACGGCATCTATCCCCGGAGCTGGCATCCGACTGGAGACGGCGGCTCGCGATTCACCCTCTCGCCGGTGCTCGAGCCGCTAGAACCGGTCCGACAGCACGTCAACGTCCTGAGTGGCCTCAGCAATCTCGCGACCGCCAAAGGGGGTGGCGGCCATTCGAGCGCGCACTCCGGATGGCTAAACGGCGCGCCCTCGAAGAAGACCGAGGGTTCCGATATTCGCGCCGGCAAGACGCTCGACCAGTACGCGGCCGACGTCATGGGGACCGACACCATCCTCCGCTCGCTGGAGCTGACGACCGAATCGAGCATCGTCGCCGGCTTGTGCGAGTTCGGATACAGCTGCACCTACCGCAACTCGACGTCGTGGCTGACCCCGACCACTCCCCTGCCCCACGAGAACAATCCGCGACTGATCTTCGAGCGACTCTTCGGGAGCGAAGCCACGCCGGCGGCCCGCGCGCGCGAGCTGGCGAACGACCGGAGCATCCTGGACTCGGTTACCGAGGAAATGACGCGACTGCAGCGACGACTCGGTATCGGAGACCAGCGAACGGTCGATGACTACATGAGCTCGATTCGTGACGTCGAAGTGCGAATCCAGAAGATCGAACGGAACCAGTCGAACACGGTGGCAGCCGACATCATGCAGCCGGTCGGCATTCCGGACGATTTCCGCGAGCACATCGCGCTGCTCTTCGACCTCCTCTGGATTGCATACCAGGGCGACATCACACGCGTCAGCTGCACGCAAATCGGCCGAGAGAACGGCGCCAGAACCTACCCCTGGATCGGCGTCAACAGCGGACACCATGGCCTCACCCACCACGGCCACGATCCCGACAAGGTCGCCGCCGTCGTCAAGATCGACACCTATCACGCGACCCTCTTCCGGGATTTCATCGAGAAGATGCGAGACACGCCCGATGGCGACGGATCGCTCCTCGACCATTCGATCCTGGTCTACGGGGGCGGTCTTGGAGACGGGAACATCCACAGCTTCAGCAACCTGCCCCTCCTCGTCGCCGGTGGCGGCGCGGGCCAGCTGAAGGGTGGGCAGCACTTGACGTTTCCGGAGGACACACCGCTGATGAATGCTGGGCTGACAGTGCTCGACAAGGTGGGCGTGCACCTCGACAGCATCGGCGACAGCACCGGACGCCTCGGCGACCTCTGACACTGACACTGACACTGACACTGACACTGACGCTGATGCTTGGCCGCAGCGTAGCCTTCGGTATCACCTCGTTCCATCGTGGGCTCGTCGCGGCGGTGCTGACCGGCGCCGCCGTCCTGGGGGTCGTCGTGCCGATCCCTGCTGAAGCCGCAAGCGACCGTCCTCTCGTCGAAGCCGCGAGAACCGGAAATCGCGATCTCGTCGCGGAGCTGCTGCGGCAAGACCCCGCGAGTGTGGAGCAGATCGAACCCGACGGCTCGACCGCCCTCCACTGGGCGGTTGATCGCGATGACGTGGAGATGATCGATCTGCTGATTGCGGCTCGCATCGATGTGAATGCGCTGAACCGCTACGGCTTTCCTCCGATCGCGTTTGCAGCCGTCAACGGCAGCGCGGCCGCGCTGTCGCGACTCATCACTGCGGGGGCCGACCCGAACACGTCGCTTCCCGGCGGCGAAACGCTGCTCATGACGGCGGCACGGACTGGAAACCCCGACGCAATCGACGTCCTGCTCGGCGGGGGCGCTGACGTCAACCCCACCGACGACGCCGGTCAGAACGCGTTGATGTGGGCCGCCGCGGCCAACAACCCCGGTGCGGTGGCGGCCCTGGTAGCGCAGGGCGCCGACCTGCACGTTCGCACGGAGGCCGGCCTCGACGCCCTGATGTTTGCCGTGCGCGGCGGGCGCGCGGCGGCCACAGGGGCGTTGATCGATGCGGGTGCGAACGTGAACGGCACGCTGACGGGCGGCGAGAGCGTCCTCGAGATCGCTCTGGTGAACTCCCAGTGGAGACTTGCCGACATGCTGCTGGACCGCGGCGCGGACCCCAATCAGTCTGCTGCCGGGTACACCGCCCTCCACCGACTCACCGTCCTTCGACCGATCGTGGCCGGTCTCGTCTTCAGTGCGGATATCGAGATCCCGATCGGGTCACTCGATTCCATCATGGACTTGGTGAAGAAGATGATCGCCAAGGGCGTGGACGTGAATGCCCGAATGGCCAAGGACGCGCTGAAGGAACAGAAGTTCTTGAATAACCGAGACGTGCTGGTCCACGTCGGCGCAACCTCGTTCCTCCTGGCGGCCAAGGAGGCCGACCTCGAGCTGATGGACGTGCTTCTTGCGGCGGGAGCCGACCCGGCGATACCGACCTTCGATGGCACGACACCCCTGATGGTCGCGTCCGGCCTCTACACGTACCGGCGGAGCGCTCGCCTTTTCGAGGAGCGGGGGAAAACCGACGACATCCTCGAGTCGGTAAAGCGATGCCTCGCGCTCGGCAACGACGTCAAGGCAGTCAACGACATCGGAGACACCGCGCTGCACGGCGCCGCCTATCGGGGTGTCCCCGAGATCGCACAGTTTTTGATCGACCACGGCGCGAAGCTCGACGTCGTCGACACGCGCGGGCTGAGCCCGCTCGCCGTCGCCAGCGGCGTGTACTACATCACGGGTCTGTCGAAGTCGCCGGAAACAGCCAACCTACTTCGGAGCTCCCTGGAGGAGCGCGGTCTCTCGACAGTCGTCCCACCGGTGGACGAGAAACGGTGTCTCTACTGCTACCTCACCAACCGCAAGCAGTACCGCGCGTCACTCGAGCATGTCCGCAGGATCGAGGAGCTGTTCGCGCAGGAACAGAAGGCCTCGGCGGACGGATTCTGAGCTCGGTGGCCGGTAACAATCTCTTCGTCTTCGCACTCCCACCGGACGACCGAGTACGCTAACGGCACCCCAGTTCACGGAACTGCCCTGCTGCGCTGCTGAGCGCGCTTCCCAATCCGATTACCAGAGCAGGGATGCGTGTACCTCGATACGCGGCTCGAGGAACCGCAATCGGGTGTCTATCAGCCGCGCAACCGTTCGGGAGAGGTCTCTGCCCAGCGTTAGCCATGCGAGTGGTACGCGATTGGACAGGATGAACGTCGGCAACTCCGAGTGTTCGACGCCGTAGCACTCCATGCTGTCTTGCGGCGGCACGTCCTTCTCGTCGACGACCAGCGTGATCGTCTGGCAGCGCCTCACCCGGATCGCCCGAATGCGTCGCTCGACCGTGACGCGGTGGATTCCGCGCTCAAGACCCTCGGCCAGAATCTCGTGTCCCAGCAACACGACCTCCGGCAGCCACCCCAGTTCGAGCGACGTCAGCAGTGGATCGGCCTGAAGGCGAGTTCGTGGAACGCCTCCTTCGTGGCTTCGGGCAGTTCTCCGTGCTCGATCTGCCCCGGCAGCCGCCACGCCTCGCCACGTCTGCGGTACACCGTGTACGGATGTCGGAAGGGAGATATTGTCAAGAGTTGTGGATCAGCGATCGGCGTGATCAGGCGGCCTCCTTCCGATCCTCCTCCTTGTTGCGTTCCTTCTGAACCCCATCGACGAACGTGACGCCGGCGCGTACGAGTGGAAGCAGGTGCGCGCTGTTGAGACGTCGCCACCGGTGCTGCGCCATCTCAAGCAGCTTGTAGGCCATCAGCAGCCCCTTGGCGCGTGAGCATCCCTTCGCCACCGCTGTCACCGAACCCGCGCAGGTCCAACGTCAGGACGTGCACGCCGGCATCGACGAGTGCGGCCGTCATGCCGCTCCAGGATGTTCGGTCCATGTTGCACTGATGGATGAGCAGCATCCCAGGCCCCGGACGGCCCGGCGAACTGTAGGTCGCCTTGAGGTTGACCTTGTCGGACGCGGTGAGGTCGACGTCCGTCGACTGCGCAGCCGCCGGAGCAACCACCGCCAGCCCGATGATCGCCATGCCGATGAGTACGGTCCGTATCATGAAAGTCTCCTTCGTCCTGGATGCCTGCGGCAGTCTACCCCAACTCCGGGGTGTCAAAGACCGTCGCAAGTTGCGAACGGAGGATCGGGTCCTGCACGATCGTCCGCCGATAGTACTGTGACGGTCCACGATAGACATTGGTGATCTGGAGCCACGATCGACCGGCGTTGTAGCCGTCGGTCGGCTCCAGCCCGTGCCCCTCTCGGTGCTCGTTGTAGCTCGTGTGATTGAGGTGCGTGATGATGTCCCAATGCGGCAGGATCACTCGCCGATCGAGCTGCTGCACGTAGTACTCGATCTCGTCGCGACTTGCCGCGAGAGGCGGATTGTTGCGCCTTCCCGCAACACGAGGCGGAGCACCGAGGCCGACGTGCCTTCCTCGCCCTGGTGAAGGAACGAGACAATGTCGTTGTAGCCGACGCTCGCGGGCCGGAGCATTTCGTCGAGCTCCATCAGGACCGACGCCTGCCGGTCACAACGGGCGACGACACAGTCTTGTGGTCGACAGAGGTGGACCCCGGAATTGGGACAGCTTGCTAAGGTGGGATCCAGACCAAGGAGAAGGAGTCTGGAATGCCACGAAAGAGACGGAGTTATCCTGCTGAGCTGAAGGCGAAGGTCGCGGTGGAGGCGCTTCGCGAGGAAGCGACGATGGCGGAGCTGGCGGCCCGCTACGATGTGCATCCGAACCTGATTGCCAACTGGAAGAAGACGGCTCGACAGACGGTGCTGGCCGGCTTCTCGGGGAACCACGAGCGGCAGGAGGCCTCTCGGGAGACCGAGGTCAAGGAGCTACTACGATCGGTCAGCAGCGTGATACATGACCGGCCGTCAACCCCACGATCTGGTTTTTGGACAGTACGACGTCGAGCGCCAGAACCTCACGATGCGGATGTCGATGCGCCGCTTCACCCGGCTGTCGAACGGATTCTCGACGAAGATTCAGAACCACGCGCACGCCGTGACGCTACACTTCATGCACTATAACTTCGCCAGAATCCACCAGTCGCTGCGCGTGACGCCAGCGATGGAAGCAGGAATCTCGGACCACGTCTGGACCCTTGAAGAAATTGTTGATCTGTTGGAGCAGGACGAGACGAGGCAAACCGCCTAACCAAACCTGAAGAAAGCTGGCGAGGAAAAGGAGCAGGTATGAAAATCTCTGGTTGCGTTGACGCCTCGACCGCGTTGGAAATGGCGACGGTGGCCGACAACCGTGAGCAGTACTACAGCCTCACGTTCACGTGCTCGGGATGCGGCTGGAAGGTGAATTTGCACCGCACCAATCCGCCGCACTTCGAGCACCATGCTAGCAATCCGAAGCTTTGCGTACTTCCACACTGAAACTTGACCACTACCGTTGGCTTGACCGAGCGCGCGGCGGAGTGGATCGCCCTGCTGGCTGCTCAAGATACGAGCAAGGCGAGAAGGTCCTCGCCCCTTGAATCGGAGCGCGCTGGACCATGATGCCGCCGGGACGGAACCACTTGAGGTCGGGAGATGTCATGCCCTCACCGGGAACCGATCAACAGCTGAAAGCCTTTCTGCGCGACACGTTAGGCGCTTTCCCGTGGCGGATCCGTGTCTCGGACTGGACCGGCCAGCAATACTCGCTGGGGCTGGGCGAACCGCACTGGCGAGGCCTCCCGCTCGAGGTGCACCTCAGGTCCAAGGCTGCGGGACACGACTTGCTGTCCTTGAACGCCCTCGCCTTCCTGGACCGCTTTGTGCGGGGCGAGGTGGACCTCCGCGGGAACCTGTACCTGCTGTCGGATATCCGGAACCACGCCAAGCTTTCCGTGCCGTTCTGGCAACTCGTCCCTCAATTACTGAAGAGTCAGGCGCTCTTGTTCCAGGGCGTCTCGCGCGCCCGCGTGAACGTCAAATCCCACTACGACATCCCGCAGGAAGCGCTGAACGTCTATCTCGACACGGTGTACATGTCGTATTCCTGCGGCATGTTCGAGCGCCCGGATCATCTGGACGTCGAAGAACTGACCCAAGTGGGCCACGGGTGTGGCGACACCTATGATTCGCTTGAGAAGGCACAGTGGAGGAAGTTCAAGGACGCCGTGGATTTCGTCGATCCGAGAGACGGAGAGGCGCTGCTAGACGTCGGGTGTGGATATGCCTTGGTGCACAACTCCATTGAGAGCTGAGAGTCTCCCGTGACTCCGCCTGCCGGTCATCCGATCATCTCGCCATCGGGTATCCCGAGCGCCGTCATGGTGTTCAGGATCTTGCACCCCAACCTCACCTCGACTCTCTGGGACGCCAGTCCCCTCGCTCGCATCGCTGAGCCCAGGATGGCCTTGTAGCGGTGGAACGTCGTCTCCACCTTGCTTCGCCTGCTGTAGCCCGATGCGACGTACCACTTCCGTTTCCCAACATGTGATCGTGCTCGGATGTTACGATTCCGCTGTCGCGTGCCCGCAGAGTCGAGCGCGAGCTGAGCGCCCTTTCGTGGCGGTATCAGCACCTTCGGCGATCGATGAGCACGGTGATTCTCCAGCGTCTTATAGACGTCGCCGGTGGCGTACGCGGCGTCGGCCTTGGCCGAGGCGATGGGACGCTCGATCTGGCCGACGAGTGACGCCACCCGGGAAGCGTCTCGAGCCCGCTTGCTCGTGAGCTCGCAGGCGACCACGTCACTGGTTTGCTCATCCACAGCGAGGTGCAGCTTGCGGTAGTCCCTGGCTTTCGGCGGAGTGCGCAACTGGCCGACGTGCACTGAAAGACCGCTGCTGTCGATGCGGAGGTGGACGGGCTTCACGGTTCGCCTCTCGGAGGAAGCAACCTTCCCCAGCCTCGCCTTGCGCCTCGAGATCGTGCTGTGGTCGGGCACGTCGTTGTCCAGATTCAGGAGCGTCAGCCGCGAGCGCAGGAAGCCCTCAGTCTGCCTGGACGCCAGGCCAAACACCAAGCCCAAGGTGACCGTCGTCTCGATGGCGTGGTTCGAGTACTTGCGTTGTCGGCCTGGCTTCCTGCGCGTCGGCCTCGGCGAGTTCCAGTTGGCGAGCTTGCCATCGGTGAGTCCGAGCCAGACGGTCAGACTCCCGCGAGCGCGGAGACCCGTCTCGTACTCCCGCCAATTCCGGACACGGTAGGCCTTCTGGACGTACTTCCGCTGGGTGCGCTTGAAACTCGTCATGCGGGACCTCGGATCTCGGGGTGGAGGGCAATTATTGACCGAGATCGCGAGTTGTGCACCAAGGCAACATGATGCTGGAGAAGACCGGCATTCTCGGCATGATCGGGAAGGCCGAGCGGGGACCGGTGGCGATCGAGGCAATTCGCAAGCACAAGGCGGCCTCGCTGATCGCGGTTGGTGGAGCCGCTTACCTGGTCTCGAAAGCGATCCGCAAGGCCCGGATCGTGGCGTTCGAGGATCTCGGGATGGAGGCAATTCGCGAGTTCGAGGTCGCGGACATGCCAGTCACCGTGGCCGTGGATTCCCGAGGGGATTCAGCACATCGCCGGTCCACGCGAATGGCGGGAAAAGATCGGGATCATCCCGGTCGAGCCGGTGTAGCACCGGGCCCTGGGCCGCCTGCCCCGTTTCCTTCACACTCTTGTAGCTTGAACCTTGACCCTGGTGTATAGTGTCGCCTTCCTTAACCGCGGAGTTCACTTGCGTCAACGCGTCAACCCGAGTGAATTCAGCGGTTTTTGGGGTGGCAGATTACCGATCAATCCTCAGTTGAGGAAGGAGACGAAGCATGAAGTTGGTCACCGCGATCATCAAGCCCCACATGCTCGACGAGGTTCGGGACAGCTTGTCACGACTCGGCGTAACCGGGCTGACGGCCACCGAGGCCAAGGGATTCGGCCGGCAGAAGGGTCACACCGAGGTCTATCGCGGCGCCGAATACACGGTCGACTTCGTGCCCAAGGTCAAGATCGAGATCGTCGTGGCCGACGATCGGGCCGACGCCGTCGTCGAAGGCATCAAGGAGTCCGCGCGCACCGGACAGATCGGTGACGGGAAGGTCTTCGTCAGCACCATCGAGCAGGCCATCCGGATCCGTACCAGCGAAGCTGGCGAAGACGCGCTGTAGCTTCAGGCGTCATCGCTGCAAATCACACAGTTCCGGGCGCTCGCGCCCAAATCGACCTGTCGGGAGGGGCAAGGCTGATGAGACTGTTCACGAGCAAGGTGTTCGTTGCCGGCGTGATGATGGGTGTGCTTGCGGGCTTCCCCGAGGCCGCATGGGCGCAGGATGAGCTCAACTCCGGCGACACCGCCTGGATGCTGACCTCGAGCGTGTTGGTCCTCTTCATGACCATTCCCGGGCTGGCGCTCTTCTATTCGGGATTGGTGCGCGCCAAGAACGTGCTGTCGGTGATGATGCAGTGCTTCGCGATCACCTGCATGATCACGATTCTCTGGACTGTCTATGCCTACGGACTGGCCTTCGGCGACGGGGGTAGCCTGAACTGGTTCGTCGGGATGGGCAATGTCATGCTGGCCAACGTCGGCGTCGACACCGTGAGCGGCACGATTCCGGAGAGCGTCTTCCAGATGTTCCAGCTGACGTTCGCCATCATCACGCCGGCCCTGATCGTCGGCGCGTTTGCTGAGCGGATGAAGTTCTCGGCGATGCTCTGGTTCATGGCGATCTGGGTCACGGTGGTCTATGCGCCGGTGGCACACTGGGTGTGGGGCGGCGGATGGCTCGGTGAGTTGGGCGTGCTCGATTTCGCGGGAGGCACCGTCGTGCACATCAACGCCGGCGTCGCAGCACTGGTGCTGTGCATCGTGCTCGGACCGCGCCACGGCTACCCCACGACGCCGATGTCGCCAAATAGCCTGGTCTTGACGGTCGTAGGCGCATCGATGCTGTGGGTCGGCTGGTTCGGGTTCAATGCCGGCAGCGAGCTCGCGGCGGACGGGGTCGCAGGCATGGCGATGACGGTCACGCACGTTGCCACCGCGACTGCGGCTCTGACGTGGATGTTCATCGAGTGGTCGCGACACGGCAAACCGAGCGCCCTCGGCATCGCGACCGGCGCGGTGACTGGGCTCGTGGCCATCACACCCGCATCGGGCTTCGTCGGTCCGGTCGGCGCCATTGCGATCGGCTTCTTCTCTGGTCTTTGCTGCTTCTACGCGGCGACCAGCGTGAAGCAGGCACTCGGATACGACGACTCGCTCGATGTGTTCGGTGTGCACGGAGTCGGAGGATTCGTAGGAGCCATGCTGACGGGTGTGTTCGCCGCGTCGGCCTTTGGTGGATCGGGTCTGGACAACGGCATCGGCGCCCAGGTGTGGCTCCAGTTCGTGGGCGCGGGAGCGACCATCGTCTACAGTGGCGTGCTCACGTTCGTCATCGCCAAGATCGTCGACGGCATGATTGGGCTGCGGGTGAGCCCTGAGGCCGAATCAGAAGGGCTGGACATCGCCCTCCACAACGAGCGGGGCTTTACGCTGTAAGCGAGTAGGGCGACGACCGACGACGCGCTGACCGGCATCACGCTGGTGGGGGCGGTCGACGGCAATGTGGCCAGCGTGACGGCGGACCCCGCCTACGACACGATCGCCTTCTACGACGCCGCGACTGAGCATGGCGCGCAGGTCGTGGTGCCACCGGCCAAGACGGCTGGCGAGAAACGTGCTGGTCTGCCAGCGCCCGCAGGGGGCGTGGTCGTGGACGCGCGCGCCACGCGGTGCCCGGCCGTACCGCCGAAGCAGATGGGTGGTGATGCCGGTTTCGTCCAGAAACACGAGGTGGGCGACATGGCATTGTCAAAGTAAATCGGCTTGAGCCTGGACGTAAGGCCTCATAACCTCCGGTGATGCACAATCCCTTTCGTTATTTCAACAGTTCGCCTGAGGTCATCCGCCTCGCGGTAATGATGTATGTCCGCTACCCCTTATCGCTGAGACAGGTCGAAGATCTTCTGTGTGAGCGCGGCATCGACATCTGCCATGAGACCGTGCGGTACTGGTGGAACCGCTTTGGTCCATTGTTTGCCGCGGAGATCCGGAAACGCCGTGTTCATCATAGATTCTATTCGCTGTGGCGCTGGCATCTTGATGAGGTGTTTGTCCGGATCAACGGGAAGACCCATTATCTATGGCGCGCTGTGGATCACGAAGGCGAAGTGGTAGAGGTTTTTGCCACGAAACGGCGGGATCGCAGGGCTGCGCTTGAGTTCCTGACGCGTGCGATGAAGCGTTATGGCCGACCGGCTTCGATCGTCACGGACAGGCTACCGTCATATCGTGCTGCGATGAAGGTGATCGGCAATGAGGGTTGCCAAGAGACCGGGCGCTGGCTCAACAACCGGGCGGAAAACTCACATCAACCCTTTCGAAGGCGGGAAGGGGCAATGGCTCGGTTCAGAGACATCAAGACCCTGCAGAAATTCACCTCCGTCCATGCCTCGATCCACAACCATTTCAACCACCAACGCCATCTCAATCGCCGCGACATTTTCAAACAAGGCCGAGCCGCCGCCCTGGCCGAGTGGCGTCAACTTGCAGTCTGATAGTCCTTGATTGCAGGTTCTTTGGGTCCAGCCTAATTAGTCTGACAATGCCGCCCAGAGGGTCTGGAGCTCTGCTGACAGCTCGCGCACGTCGTTTGTCCTCGTTCGCGCGTCGTCAAAGATTCCCTGAGCCCCCTCTCGCAATTCAGCCAACGGGTCCTGCCGGCATCCCGCAGAGAGCATCGCCAGTGACACGACAATCAGGATAATTCGCATGATCAATTCCACCCCTTGTAGCAGTGACAGCCGCGGGAGATCCGGTGCGCGGCCTCTCCCATCCCTTGAACGAGATGCAGCCGCGCGAACCGAACATTCAGCAGCGGGCTGGTGTGCCACTGGCCCACCCTCCAGGGTCTACACCCGTTGACGGGACGTTCCCCGCACGACCGCGCCGAGCACTCAATGAATCGTCGGCTTGGTCACCGCATTCGTCGCCATCCGGTGTTGGCGGGCTCGCGTGCAGACCAGGACAACCGCGTGCAACTCCTGCTCCGCAATACGTGAGAGTTCCCGCACGTTCCTGAGGGTCCCCGCCACGTCGTCTGCCGACGCCGGCGGTGCTGGCTGGCGCCCCAGGAGCTCGATGATGCCGTGCAGCATGGCGTTGATCTCCCTCAGATTCTCCAGTGCCTCGTGGGCCCGTTCGGGGAGCTCGATGGCCTCCTCGTCACCGAACAAGCCGTCGATGAAGCCTTCCAGTTCGTCGATACGGATCTGGCACAGACGTCGCAAGTCCTCTGGCTCCTCAGTGGTCGCACTCACGCAATAGTCCTGGGCTTCGCGAACCGTTTCTTAGTACCAGGGACTCGTCATGAAATCGTTGAAGACTCCCCGGGCCCTGTGGGCGAGGTCTTTGGCGGTCGGCTCGTCGAGCTTCTCCAGGTTTCTGACGCTGACGAGCGGTTTCCCCGGTGCGTGCCAGATGTCAATGATCTCCAGGGCCTCGGGAAACTCCTGTCCCAGGGCCCTTGCCAGCAGAATGACAAACTGCTCGGGCCGCTTCGAGGGACTGCTCGGATCAAGCTCGAAATCCAGACTGGGCAGTGTGTCCTGTTGCTTTGCCATGCGGAACCTCTGATCCTTGCTGGCCCTTGGGACAAGGACCGACTTGCGCTAGTCTAGCGGGGAACCCGTCGCAAATCTGTTGAGTCCGACCGCGGATCTGGCCTACGGTCTGTTCACGTTGGATTCAAATCCGTTTGCTGGCACCTTTCCGTGGGGAAATCTGAGATCGAAGACGAACGTAACCGAATCGGCCTCTGCGCCAGCTGTTACATCGCGACACACTTCGGCGCAGAACGCCTGGCTGGGCCGCCACAGGAAGCCAACCCTGGCACACGGCTGCTGCCGGATGATCCAGGGCGGGCGCGGGGTGAGACGCTAAGACCGGCTTCAGAATCGAGCCGTCACCGGGTCGGGACGCGTCGCCTACAGCTCCTCGACTCAGCTTAAGACGGCACTCCTCTCCTCAGCACTCGATGTCGATCCTGCCGTCCATGACCCGCACCGGGTATGACGTGACGCTCTGCGGCGATCGCTTGGGCGCGCAGCAACTCACCGATCGTCCTGAACGACATCTGCAACCGTAATGGTCTGTCTCACGAAAACAACGCCAGGAATGTCGCTCTCGAATCTCTCTTCCGCGACGCGCGCCCCGGGCCTCAAGTCAGCAAACATGGCTCTGAAGAGTTCTGTGATTCGACACGCGCCAGCCCACGATGCGCCGGGCGAACGCATCGATGACGAAGGCCACGTAGACAAAGCCGCGCCACGTGGCCACATAGGTGAAGTCGGCGACCCACAGCTGGTTGGGTCGGGTCGCCGCAAAGTCCCGGTCGACGAGGTCCAGCGGCCGGGGTGCCGCGTCATCAGGAATCGTCGTCTTGAAGCGCCGACCGCGGGCCGCGCCCTGCAGGCCCAGCTCGCGCATGAGGCGCTCCATCGTGCACCGGGCCACCTCGATCCCTTCACGCTGCAGCTGCCGCCATACCTTCCGCGGGCCATAGACGCGAAAGTGCTCGTCCCACACGCGACGGATCTCGCCCTTCAGCCACGCATCGCGCACCACTCGGCCGGGTCGCCGCGTGGGATCCACCTGCCGGGCCTTGTGCTCGTGATAGGTGGACGGGGCGAGGCAACACCGCGCAGATCGGCTCGACCCCGTACGCGTCCCGATTGGCGTCGATGAACTCGGCCATTATTTCGGTCGGCGGTCGAGCTCCGCCTGGGTGAAAAACGCCGACGCCTTGCGCAGAATCTCATTCGTGCGCTTCAGTTCACGGTTCTCACGCTCAAGGGCCTTGAAGCGCTGGCGTTCCTCCGTGCTCAACCCAGATCGACGTCCAGCGTCTCGCTCGGCGGCGCGCACCCAATGCCGCAGAGTCTCGGTCGTACACCCGATCTTCTCCGCAATGGACTGCATCGCCGCCACTGCGAGTCGTACTCGCGTTCATGGTCGAACACGAGGCGCACGGCACGCTCTCGTACCTCCGGTGAATACCGCTTTGGTCTGCCCATGGACTCCATCCTCCCAAACAATGGAGCCTCCGGGAAACCCGGTACGGTTCAATGGCCTGCTGCCCCTGCGCCGGCGAGTGGCATCCAGCCTTCCGGCATGTACCCGTAGCCGGGCCCGGGGTGTGCTCGTGTTCGGCGGCGTCGGCCTGCCCCGTCGCTGCGTGTGCCACGATCGCGGGCCGGTTCGTATCGGTGGCCCGTGCGTGAGCCGCGGCGCACAGGCGAGCGGTGTCCGGCCACTGCCGCCCCCGGCCACGCGCCGGTGCCGGGGGGGCCGTGCGCCTTTACGCGGTGCCGTGATACTGGACTTTCCCAACGGCGACAAACTAACCGAGTTCATCAAGCTCTACTTGGTGTCCTATACCCTCGGCATGCTCGCGCGCTACCACCCCTCGATGTGGACGGCGCTGTTGCGAAACGAGAAGGGTGATTTCGCGCAGCCTCTTCTGGTGGACGCTTTGCAAGCGATCGAAAGAGATTTCGCGGAGTATTTGTCGCGCCAACTGACAGGGACGGTCAGGAAGCTGTCCTGACGGGGCCGGCTACCTATTACCGGTGTTCGTGTTCGGCGTGCAGAAACCTTGGCGCTGAACGGGCTGTTAGGCCTCGCGCGTCCCGGTCGGCAACTTGATTTGCCTTCGTTTCCAGATCGCGGAAGTCGCTGCTGGCGGCGTCATAGAGCGCCGCAAAGGCGTCAACCTCTTGGTCGACGACCGTCGCAATCTGGTCCGCGCCTATCCCCATTCACGCCTCTGGTCGTCCGTCTAACGCCCCTGCTTCAGCCGGAGGCGCTAGCGAACTGTGAGGCCGCCGTGAACTACGCCGCGGGATCCGGTGCGTAGGGACGGAACGTCGTCGACATCAGGTCCTTTCCTCCTCGGCTCGCCTATAATTGTCGCACCGTTTCTGCGGCGCAGACTCCTAGGAACGCTCCGTCATAACCGACGGGCCTCGAGCGGGAGTCGTCGTGCTAGCGCGGCTCCCGCCGCGGCAACTCACTTGTCGACGGCGACGCCGCCACGCGAGACTCACCGCTCGACACCCCACCCGCCTTGGAACGCCCGCCCTCTTTCGGCGCGGGGGCACCGGCGGTTTTCTCCGCCGAGCGCATGTCGATGTTCCCCCGAAAGTTTGCACCCTCGGCAATGCCCACGACCGGAGCGGTCAAGTCCCCTTCGACTGTCCCTTCTGAGCGGATCTCGATTCGCTCCGCGGCCGTGATGTCGCCAGCTATTCTCCCCACAATGACCACCGACTTGGCGGACACCGCCGCATTGATTCTGCCACCGGGCCCGATGGTCAGCTGATGCTGCCGAAGGTCGATTGTCCCCTCCACGGTCCCATCGATCTGCAGATCCTCGCTTCCGGTCAGCTCTCCCTTGATCACGATCGATTCGCCGATGTTCGGCACCCCTGCCGCGGCTGCCTGCTGCGGTCTGGACCGATCGGCCGGCGCATGCGGTTCTGTAGGCCCACGCTCAACGGCCGGCGACGACGCACGCACGGGCGCCTCGGCTCCTTCAGAATCGTCTAGTCGTTTCCACATTTCGTGTATCCCCCTCCTCGCTGGTTCGCACAACCATGAATCGTACCGGGTTTCTCGGAGACCGAATTCGTTGAATCAGGCCACCTCAGCCTGCTCATAGTACTGCGCCTCGAACTCTGCTGGTGGAATGTCCCCGAGCGGCCCCAACAGTCGTCGTGTGTTGAACTAGTCCACCCACGTCAAGGTGGCGAACTCCACGGCCTCGAGGGTGCGCCACGGGCCCTTCCGTCGAATCACCTCCGTCTTGTACACGCCGATCACCGATTCGGCGAGGGCATTGTCATAGGCATCGCCTTGGCTGCCGACCGACGGCGCGATGCCCGTAAGGTGCGTTTAATGGGCCGAGGTCCGGTCAGTGCTGGTCGAGTCTCTTAAGAAACTCCTGGGTCCATAAGTTCGCCTGTTTCGAGGTCAATGAGGCCCAAGCCGAGTCGTTGTGCGCGGTGACGGAGGTTGCGGAGCGTCCGGGAGCGATGCTGGGCCTCATAGGCCTCGACTCCCGGATCGGCGTAGTCGATGTCACCTCGTAAGACGCGATAGACGAGGATCGCGAGCTTGCGAGCCGTGGCGGTGATGGCCTTGGCCTTGCCGATGCGGTATGCGAGACGGCGGTAGAACGCACCGAGTGCGGTGGACGTCTTGCCGGCCGACATGGCGCACATGCGCAGCATGGCGGCAGCACGGTTCGCGGACGGCATGGTTCTGGAGCTGATGAGTCGGCCCCCGGTGATCGTGTTCTTGGGCGCGAGCGTTAGCCAGGATGTGAAGTGCTTTTCGCTGGGCCAGCGGGTCATGTCCGTGCCGATCTCAGCGATGAGTCGCAAGGCGGTATAGGGCCCGATGGCGTCGATTTGTGTGAGGTCCACTCCGGAGAGGTGGTGGAGCGGGCTGCGGATTTCGAAGCGCGGGGCGTTCTTGTGCCGCTGCCGGCGCCGCGCCGGTGGCAACGCTGTCCCGGGAAGGGCGTGCTTGGCGGCCAAGTCTTGCAACAGGGATTCGATCTCGCCATCGCAGGTGCCGATCTGGCGCTGATAGCTCTCGTAGAGCGCAAGGTTCTGTCGGAGCACAAAGACCTGCTCCCGGCGGTCGTTCCCCGTGAGGGCCGCGGCGATCTCCTCCTCGGAGGCTCGGCAGCGGGAGTGGCGATGGGAGGCTCACGCGTTGGGGTCGGTCACACCGCTGGCGATATCGCGGACGATCTGCATCCCCGTCAGGCCCGTGATGTCGGTGATCACGTTGTGGAGGTGGACGTTCATCAGGGCCAGGGACTTCTGCATCCGTCGGATGTGATTGGCGGCCTCCTGGACCAGCGTCTCCCGATGCCGGAGGTAGGCGCGCAGCGAGACGATTTCCGCTGAGGGACGGAAACTACCGCGCAGAAGCCCGACCTCATGGAGTTCTTGGATCCACTGGCAGGGTTGTGTTGCAACGTTGGAGGCGCTGGCGGTCGTGCTGGTAGATGCCGAAGTTCGTACAGCGGCACCAGTCGCAGCTGTATCTGCTACCGCCGGACCTGCGCGATTGGCTGCCGGAGGACGATCTGGCGCACTTCGTGGTTGAGGCGGTGGAACGGGTGCCGCTGGAGCAGTTCCAGGTGAACGAACGGGGCACCGGATCGGCGCAGTATCACCCGCGGATGATGCTGGCGTTGCTGGTGTACTGCTACGCGAACGGGATCTTCGGCTCGCGTCGGATCGAGCGGGCGACGTATCGGGACATTGGCGTTCGGTACGTGGCGGCGAACTGTCACCCGGACCACGACACGATCTGCACGTTCCGGCGCAGCAACTGAGAGCTCAGACTGGCCCAATACAGATGCATGGAGGTTCTTACAACGTCTATAGCGGTAGGCATCACGGCTAATTGAAAGCTCGGGTTCGCCTAGCGCCGCCGCTGCGACCGTACTCGGCCGGGTGGGGCCGCCGACGGGCTGGCACCGCCTGCGCCTGCTGCGCCAGATAGGCGACCAGCTGGTCTCCGGCGTCGAGCAGTTCCTGCTCATTAATAATGTTGTAACGGTCGAAGATGGCGCGGCTCTTGTGCCCGGTCAGGAGCATGGCGACCCGTTCGGGGACATTCGCGCGGATCAGGTTGCGGGCGGCGGCCGGGCTCCAGCGGTACCTGGTCTTCTTCGTGATCGCGCTGCAGTCCCGCCGCGTGACCATCGCCGGGATCCCTCCGCAGCCGTACGGCGCGTGGATGGAGCAGAGGGCCCGCAATGTGACGGACCCGGTCGCGGGATCACCGGGTGCCGCTCTCTGAGCGGGCGCTCGCGATCCTACACGACGCACGGGGACGTAGTGACGGCACGGGACAGGTCTTTCGCAGTCCCCGCGGGAAGCCGCTCTCCGAAATGACGCTGTCGAAATTGATCAAGGAACTCGGCATCGCCGCCGTGCCGCATGGGTTCCGGTCGAGCTTCCGGGACTGGGCCGCGGAACGGACGAACGCACCCCGCGAGGTGGTCGAGGCCGCGCTCGCCCATACGGTACAGAACCCCACGGAGGTGGCCTACGCGCGGAGTGATCTCTTCGAGCGTCGGCGCCGCCTGATGGACGACTGGGCCGCTTATCTCAATGGGCAGCCGCAGTCGGACACTCACACCGCCTCTGACCCTGGAGTGTGACGCGGGCAAACTCGGCACGTCGGGTGCCCTCACGGGGCTTGACGATCATTCCCCGGCCACATTTCGCCGCCCCGCTTGCAACCGAGCGATTCTACTCTCGCTTATCCGGCTCGTAGTCCCCAGCCTGGACTTTATTCTGCGCAGCCTTGAAGCACCATTCGGGCGCGGTGTAACCCGGACGGCGGGCGTTCTCCAGGCGTTCCACCAGGGCCCGGAACTCAGCCTCGAATTCCTCGTAGGGCTTGAGGCTCGACACCTTCGCACAGACCCGAAACCGGTCCTGTAGGTTCTTGAATTCCGCAGCTAGGGTGGTGCATTGCGTCAAGCCATCATCGAACTTCAGGACACTGTAGATCGAGGGGGCGAGTCCAGCGACGAAAGCAAACACGGCGACCAGCACCCTCACGGCGTTGGCGTCGGCGTTTGTCAGGAGCGTCCAGCTAGCGAGGGAGCCGAAGACCAGCGGCACGACCAGGAAGACTAGTCTGATGATCCTGAGCCAGCGAAGCCAGACGAAGAATGTTGTCGAGGTGTAGGTGCAATTCTTAGATTGGTCCAGGCACTCATCGATCAACGCCTGCGTAGGTGTCTCGGGCACTGGGGTCACTGGATGTCGGTTCCGAAGATCTTCTGCCACTCGCCGCGAGCACTGTATGGCATCTCATCGTTTTCGTATCGGGAAGCCTTCACCGCTCGGTCGTAGGCTGTTTGAGCTCTCGATAGCCAGGCATCGCCCAGCCACACGATCTCGTGCGTGCCAGGGATCGTCACCCAGCCGTTCTTCTTCCCAACCAGGTAGCCGAAGAAGTCTCTGACGAGAAAGTCGTACAGGCAGCGCGTGGTCAGGCTGTAGCCTACGGTCGCAAGGAAGTCGATAGCGATAAGCTCGATCTGAAATGACTTGAGGTAGTCCACGACGTTGCAGTGCCACTGCCAACGCTTCAGTATCCTGACGAACTCTCGCGTCGTTCGACTGGAACTCGCATCAGACTGCTCGATCGCCTCGATCTCCGCTACCGGATCGATGGTCTTGTATGAGCCACCGTTCTTGGTGATGCAGATACAGTACTGCCCGTTCTGAAGCTCGAAGGCCGGCAAGACCTCGACGCCGTGCGCGTTTGCGAAGTCGACGATGACCACCTGTCCGTCACCGCGCATCCGCGTATTCTGGTGAAGGTCCTTCAGCGTCCCTTTGATCTCCAGGACCAACTGAGACTGCTGGTTGCCCTGGCGGACCTCGAACCGTTGGTAGACGTCATAGGGAAGCACGTAGAGCAGGTCAACGTCCCGAGGGGGTCGCGTTTGCGTGTCCTTGCCCCACGATCCTTCAATCAGGAAATGCGCGTCATCCGAGTCGACACCCCAATACTTCTGATTGAGATGCCGCACGATGCCGCTGACTTTCGTTGTGGACCTCATCCCGCTGCGGCTGGGTGATGTTCAGGCGACTCACGAACGCTTCAAAACGAGCGCCCACCTGGGTGTTAACCCGGTAGGCCCAGCCGAGGTCGTGCGGTGCAATGGCTGGAAGCGTGAACGCCGAAGAGGCAGGAGGGAGGAAGAAGTTCGACATTGCCCAGTTCCCCGGAGCCTCAACGAAAGACACATCCGAGGCTCCCATCCTATCACCCACTGCATCTAGTGCAGCGATTCGGAAACAGCTCGGCACTTCATGACTTTCTCCAAGGTCCGTTCAGCGGGCGCGGTCCAGGTGAAGGGGCCAGCCTGTTGATTGTAGCTATGGTTCTAGGTCTGGATCGCATCGATGATGTCGCGGACGCCCAGGAAATCCTCTCGCCGGATCTGCCCCTTCGTGAGGTGGGAGAACCAGACTTCGACGAGATTGAGCTACGAGGCGCCGGCCAACACGGCGTGCCTGTGATAGACGCCCGCCGAAGGCTCTATCCGCCGGTCACGCCGCCCCCTTGAAGCGCTCGAAGCGTACCGCGAGTCGGTCTCGATCGGGATGGTCCTTGGCGCGGCTCGGCAAATGGATGGTGCCACCGTCCAACCGCGTCAGGGCCTTGAGCATGGGGCCGTCGTGCTGGCCGAGCAGCCGCTCGGATACATGCAGCCGATAGTCCGGGTCGATGCCGATCAGATGCGCATCGAAGGCTGCGTGATGGATCTTCGACAACGGGAGGCCGTTTGGCACCACCGGCTGGCCGAGTCGCTCGTTCGTGTCCGCGACGATGTGGGCCGCGTCTAGAAGGAGCGGTTCAGGCAATCCCGACAACGCGCACCGGCCGTTATAGGCCATGATGACGGCTTCGCGGAACGACGCCTGATGCAGTCGTTGCTTAACCGCGCGCAAGGCGTATTTCCGTTCCAGCGCGTTCTCGGGCGGCGCGAGTCTCGCCGGATTGGATACACCGAACGCGACACGCGCCTTCAACGCCGCGGCGTCCCACCCGGAAATGAAGGCTGGAACCATGGCCTGGTAGCAGCCCGGTGCGATACCGAGGAAATAGATGATGGGTATCCGGTGCTCGAACGCCTCGCGAAGCCAGCGATTGTCGGCAGCGCCCGGGTCCTGGCCCATAAAGGCGTAGTCGATCGTTTCGTCACCCTCGAATATCTGCCGATGCACTTCGCGCTGGTCGTCGTACCACACTCTGGTACCCGGCCTCGGAAAGACCGTCTTGATCGAAAGCAGGAACCGCATTTGCTGTGGCTTGAAAATCCCGCGTTGCGGATTCATGAGCGGAACGCGTTCACCCTCGAAGACGAAACCGGGCTTCAACTCGGTGACGGTCAGGCGATCGTGAGTCTCGCCGAGCTTTCGAACATGCTCGAATGCTGCCAGACGCAGAGGTGTGTCACGATCGACATCAGCCATGCGCAGCGACTCTCTCCGCTTGTTCAGACGCATGGCTTCCACCAGGTTCCAGCGCCTCGATGAGAAGAGCTCCGAGCAGGCGGCAGCGAGTGTCATCGCCGGTGGTGAGGCTTGCCTCTAGCCGGTCGCAGAGCGCCATCAGCTCATCAACTTTGGCGACGATGCGGTGCTGTTCGGCGAGGGGTGGGATAGGTATCGGAAGCGGCTTCAGCTTCGCTGCCTTGATGCCCTTGGCAGTCATCCCGGTCGCATGCGTATCAAGGAGGGATTGCATCACGTCGCTCATCAAGGCGAACATCACGAATGTGGTGTTGATCTTCCCATAGGGCTGAAAGCAAATCACGCGTTGGGCCAGTGCAAACGGCTCATCGAGCTTATTGAGACAAACGTTCGCGAGCGGCGCCTCAGTGGTGAAGAGTAGATCGCCAATTTCAGGAAATCCGCGTGTCATCCACGTTTTGAAGATTCTCTCGGAAACGTACTCTCGCGGCTCCCTTTTGAGATATCCCATTCGAATGTTCTTCGCGGTGATAAGAGGGATGCCTCGATCGGTCTTCGGGGGTGTCTTACCGCGATAGTCGATGAACAAGAATAAATTCTCAAAGGACTGAGCAGCCCAGCCGGGTGGAAAAACCATCGGGAAGCCGTCGGGTTTCGGATCGAATGCCATCTTGATCCGAGCATCATCGGTTTTCCCCTTCCTCTCCACCTTCTCCGCTGCAATCCGCTTCAGCAGTTCCGACGCCGGCTCATCCCTTGGGTCCTGCTCCACTAACTTCCCGCGCACGGCGAGGTTGAGGATGGTCTGACGGAGGGCCTTGATCTGGTCGCGGCGGGTGGTGAGTGGGGTGAGGTGTGCGAGGGTGAAGGCAGCGTGGTTTCGGAATACTATCGGGTCCGGATCGGGCGCGTCGAGGCGGGCGAGACTCGACGCCGTCAGCCGGTCCCGCGTCGCCTCACGGTCCGCCCGTGCTTTCTCCAGCCGGTCGCACAGCGCCATCAGTTCATCAACCTTGGCAACGATGCGGTGTTGTTCGGCGAGGGGTGGGAGGGGGAATGGTGAGCTGGCAAAATACTCAATAGGTACACGCTTCTGGCCGGCGGTGCCGGTCATCTTGGGGATGCCAGCCTCAATGAAATGAGGGCATTTCAAGAAAATCAGAATGTAATCAGGATCGACGAAAAGCGGGCGGACAATATGCAACTCAGTGGTGCCGCTTCCAAGCCCACCAGTCAAGTTCCGAAAAGCTGCCGATTTCCCGTTCTCGAAACAGGGTGTGATTTTTGCCAAGCTGACATCGCCTTCAGCGAAGTGTGTATACCCCCTTTTGATCTCGCCCCATCGCCGAATTTCATGCTCAATTGCCAAACCGTATCCGGACGCAATCAACGGCATCGGAACAAATGAAGATTGAACGTGATCGTCCGCAGCGTTTCGAGGACCCAACACGCCGATTTCAGCGATTTGGCTCCAGTGCCAATTGGTAGGCAGTAGGAATGGTACGTCTTGTCCGAGAAGAGTCGGGATTATCCTTGGTTTTCTGATCTCTCCGGCCTTTACCAGCCGCGTCTTCTCCTTCGCAATCCGCTTCAGCAGTTCCGCCGCCGGCTCGTCGTGCGAGTTCTGCTCGACCAGCTTGCCGCGCACGGCCAAGTCGAGAACGAAACGGCGCAGGCGGGGGACGGTGTCGTGGGCGTCGGCGATCCGTTCGTTACTGGCTGAACGTTCCTGCGGGCGCCCACGGTGTCTCCTGGCTCGAGACCGAAATCGGGCAGGTCCTCTACTCTCCCCATCACGGTCTCTTTTCGACGAGTCCCCTTCTGTATGTGTCGGTCGCTGGATTGGGCCTGTTCGTGTTTAGCCGGCCCGATCGTCGCTTTGCGGGGCTCATGATCGCAGCATTGCTCGGCCAACTCTACGTGAATAGTGCGGTTGCGAACTGGTGGGGGGCAGGCTTCGGCGCGCGGCGGTTCGCCAACTGCACCATCATTTTCACTCTCGGCCTCGCTGCGGCTATCAGGTGGGGCATCCGGCGTCCACATGTGGTTCTGGGCGCCGCGCTCGCCGTAGTTATCGCGGTTAACGTCTTCGTCATGACGGACGTGCGACGTGGAGTCCTGCCGGCCGACGCTCCGATCACGTTCGACCGAGTCTTGGCGTCATTCTACGAACGGGTCGGCAATCCGTTTTCGTTTCCGATGAACGCGATTCTTGCCAGGCGGTATGGAGGAGGGCTCACGTTCTACGATCGCCTTGGGTCCCAGACCTTCAACAACTTTCGGCTCGATGTCGGCTCCGGCAATGATGTGAGGTTCCTGGTCCGCGGGTGGTCGGCCTCCGAGCAGGGACGTGGCTTTACCTTTCGGTGGTCCGAAGGTGTCGAATCGTCGCTCTTAGTCCCGCTACGGGAGTCGGCGGATTACCGATTGCACGTTCGTTGCGAGCCGTTCCGCTATCCTGGTGCGGCCCACCAGGTCATGCAGATCATCGCCAATGGCGAATTCGTCGCGAACCTCTCGCTGATCGATGGCCTCCATGACTATGAAGTTCACATCCCCCGGCGCATCATCCGTCGTTCGATCAACGAGATCCGCTTCCGCTATTCCTACGCAGTATCGCCCCAATCCGTCGGGATATCCGCTGATGCTCGAGAGCTCGCCGTACGGTTCGACGCGATCGGTCTGTTGCGATAGTTGTCGCGACGCATCCGCGCGGTCGGGTAGACCAGGGCCGTTGCTGACCCCAGTCCCCCACAGAGCCGGAGGTACTGACGCCCCTATATGTCAAGACACGCGTTTTAAGCGGCCTGGGTGACGGCTTGGCGTGTGCGGAAGTCTGTCATGACGCGTTGGTAGATCTCTCGCGCAAGGAAGCGTTTCAGGCATCGGATGATCTCGCGTGTGGTCCGGCCATCGGCGGTGCGTCGGGCGACGTAGTCGCGGGTTGGTTGGTGGAATCGCATGCGGACGATGACGGCTCGATAGAGGGCGGCGTTGGCCTGTCGGTGGCCGCCTCGATTGAGGCGGTGCCGGCCGGTGGTCCTCCCGGACGAGGCCGGGATCGGGCACGCGCCGCAGAGCTTCGCGAAGGCGGCGTCCGAACGAATCCGGTCAGGGTTATCGCCGAAGAGGATCAACCGCTGGTATGTGTCGTTGGGCCGGGAGGAGAAGACGGCGCGGCCCCGCGACCCAGGGAGGTGTCCGGCGACGAGTCGCATGGCAGAGAAGCTGTCGACGCCGGCGGGCCGTGCGGCGTATGCAGAACGCAAGTGGCTCTCGGAGGCTCCCAACGGCTGGATCAAGCACGTGCTGGGATTCCGGCGCTTCAGCCTCCGGGGGCTGGCGAAGGTGCGTGGCGAGTGGGACCTGGTGTGCCTGGCGTTGAACGCCAGGCGCCTGCACGCCCTGATGGCGGCGTAACACGCGGGGAATGAGGCTCGCAACGGCGACCGATCGGCGCGGTTGTGTTGCAACTTTGGCCGACGGCGGCTGGTAACCTGAAGAGATCATGAAGCAGGCAATCCGACCGGCGATCTTTAAGTGGCGACAAACCGAGCCCGAGCTGATTCTGTGCGCTGGTACCTTCGGTATTCGCTCTCGTTCCGCGATGTCGAAGAGCTGCTCCGCGAGCGCGGCCTGGAAGCGGACCACACGACCATCTGGCGCTGGGTCCAGCGCTACGGTCCCGAACTGGAGGAGCGGCTGCGCCGTCATCTCAAGCCAACCAACAAGTCCTGGCGTGTCGATGAGACCTACGTTCGTGTCAAGGGTCGCTGGTGCTACCTCTACCGAGCCATCGATTCCACCGGCGCCACGATCAACTTCGTGCTATCGGGCTTGCGCGATGCCGCTACGGCCAAACGCCTGTTCCGCAAGGCGCTCACTGATCCGTCGCATCCGCAGCCCCGTGTCATCAACACGGACCAGGCCCGCCTGTACGGATCGGCGATTTCAGGGGTGAAAAAGGAAGGAATCCTGCGACGCCGTTGCCGCCACCGGCCGGTCCAATACTTGAACAACATCGTGGAGCAGGATCATCGAGCGATCAAACGACGAGTGAAGGCCAAGCAGGGCTTTCGTGCATTCCACGCGGCGCGGCGAACGATCCAAGGCTACGAGGCCATGCACATGATCCGGAAGGGGCAAGCGAGGTGGGTGAGCGGTTCAGATGTTCGGCGACAGATTCAGTTCATCAACAACTTGTTCGAGGTGGCGGCATGAGACGGAGCCCGGCCGGCTCGACCAATCGCTCTCTTGCCGCTTTTGGAAAGTTGCAACACATCCCGCACAAATGAGAGGGAGCGCCACGGTCAAGACCACGTTCCAGACGGGATGGTACTGCCCACGCGGACGCCGAAGCGCCACCGATTCCGCAGGGACGAAGACGTCTTGGAGAACCACGTTGTGAGAACCAGTGCCCCGCATCCCCATGGCCTCCCAGACCTCTTCAATCCGGACACCCTCTGCCGTGAACGGCACCGGGAAGTGAAGCACTTGCCACCCCTCCTTCGGGTCCTCGTACTGGCCGCTCGTGACGAGCAGATCGCCCGAGGGGCTCCCGCTTGCAAAGAACTTCTTTGCCGTGAACCGGAAACCGCCCTCGCACGATTCAAGGCGTCCGCTCGAAGCGAGCCAATCCATGGCGCCCGTGCTGATCAGCACCGCCTCGTCACCAGCGACCTTTCGAAGCAGTTGCTCGCCGGGCCGCCCGTGCCGGTTGTTCCACGCGGCGGCGGCCACCAAGTGCTGGTGCATCGAGAACGCGAGCGCTGTGGAACCGCAGTAGCCTGCCAGTTCTCGAATGAGCCCGCACATCTGGCTGTGAGTACACCCGCCACCACCCAGGTCGGTCGGAATTTGGGCAGAGAACAGGCGCCGTTGCTTCAGGTCGGCGTAGTTCGCGGATACAAACCGATCCGCGTTGTCATGCTCCACCGCCCGTGCCGCGAACGTCGGCCCAATCTCTCGAATCGTCGCGGTCCAATCGGTTGCCGTCGTCGGCATATCACCCTCTCACTCGGTCGCGCTGCGCGTTGGTCAGGTGGCTGGCGTGTCGGATCGGGGGCGCGGCTTATTTCTCGTTCACGATCTGGTCGTAGAAGGTCACAAAGTCGTCTGGAGTCTCGCTAGCCCGAAACGCGATGGCCGCGCGCGGGTGGAGATTCAGCTGGCCTGTGATGTTGTAGGGCACCAGCGGTCCCCACTCGACCGTCTCTCGAATAGATGGGATTTGCTCTTGTAGGAGGCGAATCACGGGTCGCAGCCTAAATTTGGGGTTGCGGAGGAAGCCGAGCAACAGCTCCATCGGACAGTTGCCGGCACCGCGTCCGAGCCCGGCCATGGTCGCGTCGGCGCGATTCGAACCGAGGACGATCGCCTCGAGCGTATTCGCAAAAGCCAGCTGCATGTTGTTGTGTGCGTGGATGCCGATCTCCTTGCCCGTGCCCTTCATCGCCTCGGAGTACTTGTTGTAGAGCCGATCGATTTGCTCAGGATACAGATGACCGAAGCTGTCGACGATCACCATCGTGTCGGCCGGCGTGGGGGCGATCGCTTCGAGGACCGTGTCGATCTCTTCCTCGGTGATGTTCGAGACAGCCATCAGGTTGGCCATCGTCTCGTAGCCCTGCTCGCTGGCGTGTTGAATCATGTCCACCGCCTCGGACACCTGATGGGCGTAGAACGCGACCCGGATCATCCCCAGCACGCTGTCGGCGGCGGGCTCGATGGCGGTTTGCCAGTCGCTCTTGCCGGCATCAGCCATGGCCGATAGCGTCAACCCGGTGCGCTCCGCATCGTGATCGCCGACGACACGCCGCATGTCCTCTTCGCGGCAATGACGCCATGCGCCAAACTGCTCCTTCGGAAATAGGCGCTCCGAGTTCTTGTACCCGAGCTCCATCGTGTCTAGGCCTGCGCCCAGGCACGTGTCGTAGACGGCGCGGACGAACGTGTCACTGAACTGGTGCTCGTTAATTAGGCCGCCGTCGCGGACGGTGCAGTCGAGCACCTTCAACTCGGGGCGGTACGTGATCCATGGGGCTTTTTCTTGCACGCTGTTGCTTTCGTCCATCCTGCTGCTTTCCTCGTTTTGCCTCGGTATGACCTGGATTCCCCGGCCGAAGAGCGGTTGGTTGTGGAACCAGGCTGGCGAGCCACTACGCCAGCACGGATCTTACTGCAAGCTCTTGACCTCTCTAACAAGGAGGCGGATTCAAGACGCTCGTGGTGGCGCCGATTACCCGCAATGGAGGCACAGACTGCTCGCGTCTTCTCACGGAACCACCGTACCGAGTGCGCGGGACATCTTCGTCGCCCGCCAGCCGATTTTCGACGCTCGCAAGCGCGTCTATGGCTACGAGCTCCTCTTTCGCGGGGGCCTCGAGAACGTCTGTTCGGCCACGGACGAGACCCAAGCAGCTGGCGACGTGCTCCACGCAGCGTGGCTGACCTTCGGGTTGCCGACTCTCGTGGGAGACCGTAAGGCCTTCATCAACTTCACGCGGGATCTACTGCTTGCTGGATACGCGGAAACGCTACCGCCCAGCTCGACCGTCATCGAGCTGATCGAGACCGTTGATGGCGATACCGCCGTCACCGAGTTGTGCCGGCGTTTAAAACAGCTGGGATATGGGATCGCGCTCGACGATTTCGTCTACCGTCCCACGCTCGAGCCGCTCATCGAGCTAGCCGACATCATCAAGATCGACCTGGATCAGGCTGGTCTTGAGGAACAGATCGACCACGTTCGCCGTCTGGCTTCGCATCAGCCGATGCTGCTGGCCGAGAGGGTCGAAACGGCTGACGACTACCGACGCGCCGTCGAGCTTGGGTTCGACTTCGTGCAGGGGTACTTCTTCTGTAGGCCTGAGGTCCTCACGGGACGACAGATCACGGGCACCCGGTTCACGTCGCTCAAGCTACTACAAGCCGTGTCACAGGCTGAGCTCGACATCGGTCAGATCGAGACCGCGCTGCAGGCCGACGTCTCCGCCGCCCATCGCTTGTTGAAGTACCTTGGGTCATTTGCGTTTGGGTTCAGGGCAGAAATCCGGAGCATCAATCACGCGTTGGTCTTGCTGGGTCAATCGCAGATCCGGCAGTGGGTAAGCCTCGTCGCGCTCGGCGAGATGGGCGCTGACAAACCGCCAGAGCTTCTCGTGCAGGCGGCTGCTCGGGGCAAGTTCTGCGAAAAGCTGGCCGAAGACGCGGGCATGACCGATCGCGCTCCCGAGCTGTTCCTTGCAGGTGCCCTGTCTCTCATCGATGCGATGCTTGACCGTCCGATGGCGGCGCTACTAGCGGACCTGCCGCTAGCGAAGGATGTCAGCCATGCCCTCCTCGGGCAGCCGAGTCCACTTCGCCCGGTGCTGGCCTATGCGCAGGGGTACGAGAGAGGCGACTGGAGTGCGTGCGCCGCCCTGGCTCATGAGCTCCACGTGTCGGAGTCGAGCGTGCTACCTCGCTATCAAGAAGCCGTGGCGTGGGCCACGGATGTCTTGCGAGGGTGACCGCTAACCCGTGCAGGTCAGTGACACCTGTCCTCGGACGTCCGTATGATTCAGAATCAACAGGTGTACGACGATCGGCAAGGAGCAGCCTGCCTGCGAGATCATGGCGACGCCAGCCAAACGGCTTGAGACGAACATCGCTGGGGACTTCTACGTCGATTCCACGTGCATCGACTGCGGGACCTGCCGATGGATGGCACCGGCGACGTTTGACCGCGCGGGGTCGCGCTCGCGTGTGCACACCCAGCCGGGCAGGGACGCGGAGGCGGTCGCGGCTTTGAAGGCGCTGGTCGCGTGTCCGACCGCGTCGATCGGGACACTCGAGAAGCATGATGTGAGGACCATCGCGCACGGTTTTCCCGATCCGATTACGGACTCGGTCTACCATTGCGGCTACCACCACGAGGATAGCTTTGGTGCCGCGAGCTACTTGATCGTTCGCCCGGAAGGCAACATCCTCGTCGATTCTCCGCGCTTTGCGGCACCGCTGGTGAATCGCATCGAGGCCATGGGCGGGGTTGCGCTCATGTTCTTGACCCATCGTGATGACGTTGCGGACCATCGGAAGTTCGCGGATCACTTCGGGTGCACACGGGTTCTCCATCACGGCGACGTCACGAGCGCGACGCAGGATGTCGAGATGCAACCCGATGCCGAGGACCCGATCCAGCTAGCCGGAGACCTGACGATGATTCCGGTCCCAGGCCACACTCGTGGGTCGGCGTGCCTGCTGTACGGTAAGACGTTTCTGTTTTCGGGGGATCATCTCGCATGGAGCGTCTCGATGCAGCGGGTATCCGCGTTCCAGGGCGTGTGCTGGTACGACTGGGAGAAACAGACCGAGTCGATGCGGCGCCTGTCTGAGTACGACTTCAACCACCTGCTCCCCGGGCACGGTCATCCCTGCCGCCTGACTCGTGCCGCGATGAGACAGAGCATGCTCGACTGCGTCGCCTGGATGGAGTCGCGCGCCTAGAGGGCATCCTGCGCACTTCGTTACGTGCGTGCGAAATACGTGCGGTACCCTAGAGATCACACACCAAAGGCGAGACTGGCGTTTGAAAGGTAGATAGCGTTGATCAAGGACCTCTCGACGATCCGCAACATCGGGATCTCTGCTCATATCGACAGCGGCAAGACCACCCTGACCGAGCGGATTCTGTTCTATACAAACCGGGTACATACGATTCATGACGTCCGTGGCAAAGATGGGGTCGGGGCCAAGATGGATTCGATGGAGATCGAACGTGAGCGAGGTATCACGATCGCCAGCGCTGCCACGCACGCTGCCTGGCGGGATCATCACATCAACATCATCGACACACCGGGGCACGTCGACTTCACGATCGAGGTCGAGCGCAGCCTGAAGGTACTCGACGGCGCTGTGTTGGTGTTGTGCGCGGTGGCAGGCGTGCAGAGTCAGTCCTTTACGGTGGACCGGCAAATGAACCGCTATCAGGTGCCTCGGCTTGCCTTCGTCAACAAGTGCGACCGGGTGGGGGCGAATCCAATCCGGGTACGCGATCAGCTCCGCGAAAAGCTGGGCCACAACGCGGTGGTATTGCAGCTCCCGATCGGCCTCGAGGAGGCCTTCGCCGGGGTCGTCGACCTCATCCGTATGAAGGCGTATTACTTCGAGGGCGATTTCGGCGAGGAGGTCGTGGAACGGGAGATCCCTGACGGACTGCGAGCGGACGCAGATGCTAACCGCGAGCAGATGCTGGACGCCGTGTCGATGTTCTCAGATGAGTTGATGGAGGCCATTCTCGAGAGTGAACCAAGCGAGGCGCTGATCCGCAGCGCCGTCCGCAGCGGTCTTGACGTCCGCCATTTTGGCCAGTCCCGCCTTTGTCAGATCGTGCTGCTCGCGCAGCTTACGAATGACGTCACCCACATGCCAAGGTCTCAGAACCATCACGTGCTTTCCGATTCAGTTCACAAGGTGAGAGCCGCCGCGTTGACGCAGACCAGTGGGCGGCTGGCAGGTGGTCACCGTCTCTCGAGCGATGTATCGGGCCCGTTTTCAAGAGGCTGCATCACGGCAGCGCTATAATCTGCACGATATGACTTCAAAAATGGCGATGCGTGCTTGAATGACGATGACCTCGCCTTCATCAGAGATGCTCCCTCTGATCCGCTGGAGCGAACCGGCATGCTGGTCGACCGAAAACAGCCCCGTTGGCTGATGGGGTGGCGGGATATCACCAACGCAACCAACGAGCGGACGGTGGTCGGCTGCGCGCTGCCTCGGATGGGCATCGGAAATAATTTGCCGATTTGGCATCCAAGGTATGAAATTGGCGCAAAGTCGGTAGCCGCTTTGGTCGCCCTCCTGTCCAGCACTACGCTCGACTATGCGGCACGCCAAAAGGTAGCTGGAACCCATCTCAATTTCTTCTATGCCGAACAAATCCCCGTCCTAGCCCCCTATCAATTCACGACTGAGGATCTCGCCTTCATCAACCCTCGGGTTCTGGAGCTGACCTACACGTCCCATTCCATGCGCCCATGGGCCGAGGACTTGGGCCACACTGGAGCCCCCTTCGCCTTCGACCCTGATCGCCGCGCTCAACTGCGGGCCGAGCTCGATGCCTTCTTCGCCCGCAAATACGGCCTGAGCCGAGACGAGCTGCGTTACATCCTCGACCCCGCCGATACCCACGGGGAAAGCTATCCCTCGGAAACCTTCCGCGGCCTCAAACGCAACGAGATCGAGCGGTACGGCGAGTATCGCACTCAGCGCCTTGTCTTGACTGCCTTCGACCGGCTGACCGGAGGCTGAGATGGCGCGCAGCTTCGCCACGCATACGATCCTCGAAAAGGCCGCCGTGGATAACGGTTTCAGTCTGTCTGAAGGCACTGCGGGCGGCTGGCTGATTTGGAAGGCCCACGCCGCCCCCGCACGCCTTTGCTTGACCGTGACGGAATCGGGCTACGGCGTCGGCAGCGATCACTTCGGCGCGATGCGGGATCTCGACATTCAATCGGCGACGCTCTCCACCGCACCGCCTGGATTCCGGGCTGTGCAGGTTGCGAACAGCGGTATGCTCAGCGAAGCTGCCGGCGTGGTCTGGCGCCTTGCTCGCAGCCTGCCCGACGAGCCTCTGCGCCAGTATAGGAAGCGGCTTCGCGAGCCACCCAGCGCAACCGAGGTGGAGCGGCTCCGCAAGGAACGCATAGGCCAGGACGTGTTCCGAGAAGCGCTAATGCTGTTCTGGGATGGAGCCTGCGCGGTCACCGGCGTCCGCCACCCCCGGCTCCTGCGCGCCAGCCACATCGTCCCTTGGGCAGATTGCGAAACTGATGCCGAGCGTTTGAACGTCCACAACGGCCTGCTTCTCGCCGCACATCTGGATGCGGCGTTCGATGCGCATCTGATCTCTTTTGATCCTGAGGGGCAGATTCACTTTGGCCCGAAACTATCCCGTGAAGACATCGCCGCATTGGGCTTAACGCCCGAGATGCGTCTGCGCCGGACAGATCCGGAAACCGAGCATCGTCTGGCGCTTCACCGCAACAAGACAACGGGTGCGTGAAGGCCTCTCGATGAATTTACGAGCGGAAAGGGCGTGACAGCCCGCAGACAAGTGTGGAGCGAATATCAGCACTGGAATGAGTGGCGACGGCTCTACCCAGACAGCCAGGTGCTGAAGAAGCGGGGCGTCGGCGGATCGTCGTACTTGGGATACAACCAAAACCCTACCCAGCTGGGCATTACGGGGAGGCGGAACGCCGATGCGCGGCTGCCGGGCAAGGCCTGGGTGATTGGCGTGCACCACGACGGCGCGGCCACGGTATTCCCGATTGACGAGGTTCGGAAGGCAGGCTTGGTTGAAGCCGATATCGCCGACTTGCCTGTCGTCCTCGCCGTCACCTCACCCGACGCGCCGATCGTTGCGTTTGATCGACGGATCGATAACCGCACGCTCAGTTTCAAGCTCGACGCACAGGATGAGTCACTACGCGACACCGAGACGGGGTCTCGATGGCGGCTCGTCGATGGCGTCGCTGCCGATGGGCCGCTCGCCGGGCGGCGCCTGGTCCGAGTCGCCGCGAACGCAGCCTTCTGGTTCGGCTGGCAAGGGTACTTCCCGCGCTCCCACGTCTGGCGCCTATCCGAGTAGACGCGGGCCTCTCGTGTCCAAACTAGCGCCGGCGCGGGGCAAGGCGCTTCCAGGTCTGCGTGAACGCTCGAATCAGGACATATCCGAAGGCGAGCACAACGAGAGGTGTGAACCATCGATACGGCGAGGTCATCGACGCAGCCAGCAGTCGCATCCCCCCGTCGATCGCCAGCGCCATGCAGGCGATTCCCGCCCCGAGTCGGCTAAAACGCCCGTCGACCGCCCACGACTCGAACAAACGGAAAGCCGCTCGCAAGAACAGAAGCGACGCCACCGGGTAGAGGGTGCTGACGAGGTTCATCAATACTCGTCCCTGTCGTACAGATGGCTGACCCAGGGGCCGTAGCCATTGAACTTCTTGGTCGCCACCCGCCTGCCCCATTGGCCGAGTAACGCTTCGCGCCGTTGCGACCACCGGGGATGAGGCAGCTCCGGGTTGACGTTTCCGACGAATCCGTACTCGTCAGGCTGCAGCGCGTTCCAAAACGTCGCCGGGCGGTCGCTCGTGAAGGTGATACGGACGACGCTCTTGGGTCCCTTGTACCCGTACTTCCAGGGCAGCACGACTCTGAACGGCGCACCGTTCTGCGGTTGTAGGTGTCGCCCGTAAAGCCCGACCGCCGCGAACGCAAGCGGGTTCATGGCTTCTTCGATGGTCAGTCCTTCGGTGTACGGCCACGGGAACACGCGGTCCCGTTGACGGGGCATCTGTTGCGGATCGAAGGCGCTCTGAATCTGGATGAACCGCGCGTCGGCAGCGGGGGTCACCCGTTGCAGGAGAGTTCCGAGCGGCACACCAATCCACGGGACGGTCATGGCCCAGGCTTCAACGCACCGGAATCGATAGACCCGTTGCTCGAGTGGGAGGCTCAGGATGTCCTCCATACCGACAGTGGCCGGCGTGTCGACCCGTCCATCGATCGTCAGCGTCCAGGGATCGATCCGAAAGGCCCGCGCCAATCGAGCGGGGGCAGATTTGGTTTGCGAGAACTCATAGAAGTTGTTGAACCGGTACACAACATCTTCTTGCGTGATCGGCCGCCCGGCCTCCGAGTACGCCTCGCTGGGCATGAAGTGCCAGATCGGGTCGGTGGGCTCAATTCTCGTCCGAGTGAGCCGTCGCCCAGCGAGCGCGGCACCGGTGGCCACCGCCGTTCCCCCAACGATCGCCTGAATGAACCGCCGGCGAGACAGGAACACGGATTCCGGAGTCGTCGCCGCCTCTGGCAGGTCCCAGTCACGGTCAGGCTGCTTGCTCATCAGTCGCTCATTGAAACACGCTGGGTCCTACCAGCCGAGGCTGGGCCTCCTCGAGGCGCAGTAGCTCAGCTCGAGCATCGCTCAGCCGTGCGCCATCGTCCTCAATGTCCGTCATGAATGGCGCCTGCCGAATCGCGTCCGGCCAAGGCAACGACGCCGCGCCACGATCTCGCACATGGTGCATTAGTTTCAGGGTTCGGAACCCGTCAAACCAGTCATGGAGACGCCGAAGCAGGGCCAACTGGCTGGGAGCCTGCTCACCGAGCTTCTGCCAGGTAGGCACGGCACCCAGTGACTCGAGAAAGACTCGTATCGTTGGGCTTAGTGAACTCAGCAGGTTTGGCCCCGAGAGACGCCGGGATTTCGACAGACGCCGCAGCGTGTGCGTCACGTCCCGAACCGCCGCGAAACAGTCAGGATGGTACAGATCGAGCTCCTCGCCGCGAACCAGCTTGGCGGTTTCCGCGCCGGTTCCGAACGGGACGCGATGAGAGACACGGCTTCGAATCCGCACCGGCTTGCCCGCGAGCCGTGCCAGCGGGCGCAGCTTGCTCAGCTTGCCCAGGAGGTAGAAATCTTCCGCCGCGCGCCGCTTGGGTACGCCGCGCACCTGGGCGTAGCTGAGCGCGTGCACGGCCAACGTGCTGCCCACGCTGTGAAAGGCATAAGGGGAGCTCGCCCACTCGAGCCCGCGCTGGATGTACCGGAGGCGAACCTCATAGAGCGCGGTGGCCCGATCGATCTGTCTGTCGCCACTGGGCTCGTGCCAGAAAGGGAAACTGGCGACCGCGCACCCGTCGAGCTCGGCGACCCGTGGGAAGTAGTCTTCAGGCAAACAGGTATCGGCATCCGTCATCGCAACGAACGGGTGGCGAACGCGTCCGGCCGCGATGAGCTCCAGCGCGATGTCTGCACCGATCTTGCGGGCGAGGCCAACGCCGTGCCGCGATGACAAGCGACGAGCGGCCGTGAATCGGTCGACCACGAGCACGCTCATGTTTGCGTCGCGGCCCAGCCAACCGCCGTCAGCCAACGGCTGCAGCGAGAACCGCGACCTGAGGTCGCGCATGCATCGGGCGTTTGCTTCATGGACGGATTCGTCTGCTCCCACGCGGCCGTTGAGCACCGCGACAACGAGCAGGCGACCTGCGTCCCGGGCCGCCGCTCGGTACCCATCAGTGAAGGCCGCGGACTCCGCGCATGCCGGCACGACCATGACCGCCTCGAACGAGCCTGGGCACAGCCCAGCCAGGGCCGATTCGGGCTCGGCGTAGCGATTCCGATACTGCGCGGAATCCTCAGCGATGCTTCGCACCAGATTCGTCAATGCGATGCTCGTGTCCTCCACCGCTGTCAAGACGACGGACGGGGATCCCGACATATACCGCATCAGCATCCAGCGTCGTGTGCTTCGGGACCAGACTCAACGCACCGACCTGGGTTCGCGGACCGATCGTGACGTCGATGTCGACAACGGTGCTAAGTCCAACCGTCACCCGATGACCAAGTCGTACCCATCCTGTTTTGACCGTCCCGTGCTCGAACGTGTGCCCGGAGATATGCACATCGTCGCCGATGACCACGTCGTCGCCGAACTCGAGCAGGTTGTGGTCGCTCACCGCGAGGCTGTTGACATACACGCGACGACCGAGACGGGCGCCGTTCATACGGAGATACGCCGTCCAGATGGGCGACCCCCGAAACAGCGTGCCGGCGAAGAACCTCACGAGATGAATCGCCACCATGTATCGAACCCAATCCAACAGGGGCCACTCGACGTCGGTGATCTTCATTTGGGCGTCGACGGGCGTTCGCCATCCTCATGCCGGTCGAGCAGCCGGGCAGCCTCAGTCGGCAGGAGTACGTCGACGTCCTCACCTTCATCCTGTGGGCTGACGGAGTTCCCGTCGGGGACATCGAGCTCCCAACGAGCTCGGTCGCCCTGCAGCGAATCCTGATGAGCTTCGAGCCCTAGCCGCTCGGCCGTGCTCGTTCAGTCGGGTATCGGGATCCTTGACGCGTTCTGGCCAAGCCATTCCTTCCACGTCATAAGTGCCGGATTGATCTGACGGGATTCCTCGACGCTCCGGTGCGCCTGGTATGCATCTGCGAAGTCTCGCTTGAACTGGAACATGTTACCGACGTCGGCCGCGCCGGGAAATCCGAATCCGCGATATACCTCTGGAGATACTGCGTTGTATGCGATCGGGACGCCGAGCGCGTCGCTGAGCGCGGTGGCAATCTCGCTGCCCGACACATGTTCTCCCGCCACCCCGACGGTCTTGCCAATGTACTCGTCACGTCTTTGGAAGATGCCGTACGCGCACTTTCCGATGTCCTCCACCCCAATCATCGGTATCTGGACGTCATCGGTGGGAAACACTACGAACAGCGAACCATCTTCTGTCTTCTGGGGTCCCCAACCGAACGTGACGAAGTTTTCCCAGTAGCCCGAGGTGAGTAGGAAAGTCGTGGGGACGTCACCGAAGAACTTGTTCGCCTCCGCTTTGGCGTCGAAGTGCGGGACTTTGTATTTCTGGTTCCTCACACAAATCTATGCAGGATTTCGGGCGGAGCCAGCCGAACGGGGCCAGGATTCGGCTGGGTTTTGGGGTTCGGGACACAGTCGCTCAGGGTGTGACCGTCGCTGATTCGACCGCCGCTTGCGCTGGCCCCGCTCTTGGCGGGGGCCTGCTCGGCGGCAGCTTCTCCAACCGCACGGTGCTGATACGAAAGCACTTGCGTGAAGTCAGCGTTCGGGCATGTTGGGACTCGGCCTGACGTTTGCCGACGCGCAGGCCTTGCCCGTCGCGTTCGGCCCGGCTCCTCTGAAGCCGGCTGGCGGGCCGGGAACTTCCTCAGAGGCGGCCTGGTCGTTTGAGAGTCGAATCGCCCGTCCGATGCAAAGTGGACAGAAGAGCTCGTAAGCGATTCAAAAACAACGTGTTAGAGGCAGCCAGCACCCACCATTTTGCACCGATTCTTGAGAGGAACCGTATTTCTCCTGGAGCGTGGGCATGCGCTCGTCGCTTAGCGGCACGTAATCGCGAGTATCTTCGAAAGTCGACCAGATTGCGTGTTGTATGCTGGCTGCTTTCGCTGCCTCGGCCAGGTTGCGTCCTTGTCGGGTCTCTTTCTCCGGCGAGAAGTGCTCCCAAAAATTCGTCACGCAGTACGCCCCGTATGCGCCTGAGAACGCTTTCTCGAGACTGGCAGGGTCGTCCAGGTCCGCCTGCACCACCTCGGCGCCAGCCGTGGCAAGGACACTAGCGTTGTGCGACCCTGGGTTACGAGTAATGGCGCGAACGGTGAAGTCGCCGGAATCGTCCTTCAGGATGGCGCGAGCCAGGCCACCGCCCTGTGCGCCAGTTGCCCCTGTTATCGCGATGATCTTCCTAGCCATGTGTTTCCTTTCGAGTTCAGAATTCCGTTTAGCAGATCAACAGTAACGAAACGGCTCGCACTATCAGCGTTCGCGCACCGCTTTCACAACCTTCGAGTCTTCGAACACAGAGCGAAGCCGATCGTTTCGGACCAACGACGAGATCGCGTCGACCGCGTGCGTCGCGTCGCGATGGATTGCTGCGGCCGTAGCATCGTCGCCTGCGGATTCGCACCACGTTCCGAAGTCGTGGGCGATCGGCAACAGGATCGTCGTAGGCCAGGACGCTCAGTTGCAGGCGCACTTCGTTCGCCCGGAACCGATGGCACGACAGCCGCGTCCAGTGCGTTGCCTGCTTGCCTTCCTTGATCCATGGCTCCGCCGTGCCGCGCTTGTTGTAGAACCGGACGACCGAGCGACTCGGGAGGGTCATGTTGGTCACGATGAAGCCGACGCGAGGGAACAGCTCACCCCGGTGGTGCTCCACCTTGGCGACCACCCGTCTGGGCGTAGTCCAGCTCTTCGCCTGATAGCGGAAACTCTTGTAGCGCACCAAGGGCTTGCGGCTCGGCCGTCCGGGCGGACGAAAGAGGATGTTTTCGATTTCCAGCTCCAAGCTCTTGTTCGCCGGCATGCGGATGGCATAGTCCACGTCGCGTCTCTCGAGCGTCTCGTCGATCTCCGGCTTGGCGAACGCCGCGTCCGCGCGGAACGCCACGCGCGTGCCCTCCGCCTGCGGCCGGTCAACCTCCGGCACGAGCAGGTCGTCCCAGCTGTCGGCGCTCTGCACGTTGCCGGGCCGCAGCGTGGCGGCGACGCAGTCGCCGTGCTCACTGAACAGAAACAGCGGGTGGTAGCAGACGGACTCAAAGTGCCCGTTATACGCACTCCCTTCCTGCGCCCCATGCACCGGGCTCTCGCTCGAATCCATGTCGAGCACGATCCGGTCGGCGCGCGTCGGTCTCTCGGCCTGTGCGAGCACCTCCCGGTTCACGGCCATCAGCCCAATGGGATTCTCCTCCTGGGTCAGCAGGTCGGTCTCGAACCAATGCAGGGTCGATGTCAGCGCCGCACCCCGGTCCCAGAGCTTTGGCGACCCGATGAGACGGAATGTCGGGTCCGTCGACACGCGCACTGCGTCGTTGAGGTCTTCGTAGCCCGCGAGCCGGCTGTAGACCGATTGCCGCAGGAGATCCGCCAGACTGAACTGGGTGTTCAACCCATGTCGGGAATCGCTCAGGTGCTCGGAGATGAGTGTCTCCAGCCCCAGGCGTTCATCCAACTCGCGCACTAGAATGAGGCCGGCGTCGGAGGTGACGCGCGATCCCTGAAACGCGACTTTCAAGAAGCCGTTGAACGCGAACTGAAATGGCTTGTGTTGTAATTCACCCACCGGGTGTCACCCTCCGTCGTGAGGTTCCTTACGTCGGAGCCCCAGAAATCAAGGCGCGGCGACTGGTCCTGGCGGTACGGTACCACAGCGAAATCGGAAATCCGGGTTAAGAGTTTCGACATGAGCCGGCGCCGAGCGAAGTAGCGCGAACGGACGTCGCAGTGCCGCGCCGGCTAGGTGCCGCAAAAAGTCTCGCGGACGATTTCTTCTGGGCGCGGTGGCGTTTCGAGATCGGCGTATTCGATCTGCTCGGCGTAGGGACTGGCGAGTGCATCGACCAGACGGTGGAACGGGGCATAGTCACCACGATAGGCGTTCTGGATGGCTTGCTCGACGCGGTGATTACGGGGAATGCGGATCGGGTTGGCCGCACGCATGTCGGCGACGTGCTTGGCGGGATCGGCTTCGCCGCGCCATTTGCCAAACCATTTCTCAAAAGGCTCCCTGCTGGAAAACAATGCCGCAAGCGTTTCAGTATCCTCTCCACCCGCGACGCGCGTCAGCTGACGGAAGAAGAGGGTGAAATCGACTTCTTGGGATCCAAGTAGATCGAGACACTCCTTGACGAGCTCAAATGGGGCCTCGGGTGGGAGGCCAAACTTGGCTCGGAAGCGGGCGGTGTACTGACGGTCGAATCGCTCGGGGTATCCGGAAAGAGCCGCTTTCGCGATCTCGGTCGCTCTACTTGAATCCTCAGACAACAATGGCAGCAAGGCTTCCGCGAAACGAGTGAGATTCCAGAGTCCGATCTCGGGCTGGTTTCCCCACGCATAGCGCCCACCGGAGTCGATGGAGCTGAAGACGCACTTTGGGTGGAACGCGTCCATGAACGCGCACGGGCCATAGTCGATCGTCTCCCCAGAAATGGCGGTATTGTCCGTGTTCATCACACCGTGGATGAAACCGAGAGACATCCACTGGGCGATCAGGTCCGCCTGGGCAGCCGACACAGACTCGAGCAGAGCCACGTAGGGCTCCGGTGCTTCGCTGGCAGCCGGGTAGTGCCGAGCGATGGCGTGATCGGCGAGCAGTCGCACGGCATCGATATCACTGCGCGCGAGGAAATACTGAAACGTGCCGACGCGAATGTGACTGGCTGCGACGCGGGTCATCACGCCGCCGAGTAGCAGCCCTTCTTCGCGCACGACTCTTTCGCCGGTGGTAACCGCGGCGAGCGCCCGCGACGTGGGAACTCCGAGCGAGGCCATGCCTTCGCTGACAATGTATTCGCGGACCACCGGGCCGAGCGCAGATTTTCCGTCGCCGCCGCGCGAGAATGGCGTGCGGCCTGAGCCCTTCAGCTGCAGATCGCGACGTACGCCGTCGGTGTCGATGACTTCGCCCAGCAGGATGGCGCGGCCGTCGCCGAGTTGTGGAGAGAATCCACCGAACTGGTGGCCAGCGTAGGCTTGCGCAATCGGCTCGGCTCCCTCAGGAAGCGCGTTACCTGCGAGCATCGCAACGCCGTCAGGCGATTCCAGCCAGTCGGGGTCTATCGAAAGATTTGCTGCCAGTTTGCGATTGAGGCAGACCAGCTTCGGTTCCTGAACACGGGTGGGTTCTTGTTTGGCAAAGAAACGTTCGGGTAGCTTGGCGTAGGTGTTGTCGAAGGGAACGTTCACGGTCTTAAGATAGCTCTTTCTGGTCCGATTGGACTTGGTACGCCCGGCAGGATTCAAACCTGCGACCCTCGGCTTAGAAGGCCAAGCCTAGTGACGCGTCGGCGAAAGACGTTGAATCATCCCCGGATTCCGGGCGGAATCGCTCATCACACGACGGTCATATCTGACTTGTCCGTGGACTGTCCACACCCACCGCTTTGCCCCTCCGCTAACGGGAACTTTGTACGACTAGTTGGGCACCCCGATAACCGATTGGACCTTTGATTTCACACGCCACATCCCGAGTGGGTATCCCGTCCACTGGGCTCCCGGTCGATCAGCGTAAGGGCTTGACTGCGCACGCGTCGCATGGTCCACACCGCGGGCCCAGACTTCACTTCCAGGCGGTGTCGAGCGAAGCTGTGACGAGGGGATCCGTGGGTGATTCCCGAAGTACGAACACCTGGTGGTACTTGCCAGAGGACCGAGAAGGGAGCACGCGAGATGGTTGGAACGGGACGCATCTACCGACGGGGACATCACTATTACATCGCCTATCGCTGGGACGGTCGGGAGTATCGAGAGAGCGCCCGGTCGTCGGACCGGGCGGTCGCGGAGCGGCTTCTCGCCCAACGGCTTCTCGAACGAGCAGCTGACGAAACGACGAGTGATCCGACCTTCGACACGCTCGCCGCATGGTATCTGGATGACTACGTGGTGCGCGGGCTGAGGACACTCGACACAGCACGCGGCCGAGTAGCGAATCTCCGGTCGGTCAGCCAGATTCTGCTTAACTTGACAATACCGCCCTAGGCTACTTCTTCACGAACTTGTGCAGCGCGGGCTTGAGCGTGTCCGCGACCCAGATGATTTCCTGCGGCCCGATGGTCATGTAGTGGGCCTCGCCGAATTCTCCGAGCCCCTTGCCCGGCTGCCCCGTGGCCCCGATAGCCTTGCCGTTCGTGTCGAGGCGAAGAATCTCCCCAGCGTGCCCGCTCACCATGTACATCTGCTGGTCGTCAGCGATGTAGAGCCCGCAGGGGAGGCCCTTGTACGGCCGCTCCGCGAGGTAGGTTCCGTCTGAGTCGAAGATCTGGATGCGTCGATTCTGCCGGTCGGCGACGTACACGAGCCCTTCGGCGTCGACCACGATCGAATGCGGGGTGTTGAACTCACTCGGTCCGGTCCCCGGACGGCCCCAAGTCGTAAGCAACGTGCCGCCGCTGTCGAACTTCAGCACGCGAGGCGGACCTCGGCCGTGGCCGACGACCACGTAGATCTCACCCGCCAAGCCGAAGGCCAGGTCGGTGGGTTCCATGAGCAATCGGGCGTTCGTGGCCTCGTCCCATTCGCCGGGCTTCCCGTGGACGCCGAGCGTCATCAGTACGTCGCCATCCGGATTCATCTTCCGCACGGTGTGACCGCTCACGTCTGCCGTCCAGATGTTGCCCTCCGAGTCGAGGCGCATTCCGTGAGGTCTGACGTACTGCCCCTGACCCCACGACCGCACGAACGCGCCGTCGCTGTCGAATTCCATCAGCGGGTTGGGGCCCCGGTTAAAGACGAGTAGGCGGTTCTTCACGGTCCACGCCACGGCGGCCGGCGGCCCCATGTCGACGGCATCGGGAATCTGCAGCCCGTGGGGGACGGGGCGATACCCGAGATCCGGCGCGTCCTCCATCTGTGTCGGATCCGGGCCGGTCAGGCCCTGAGCACCAGCGAGCGCCGGTATCCCGAGGGTCGTGACCGCCAGGGCGGCAATGGTGACTGCGAACGTCGGGGCAACTCGAACTGTCGGCATGGCAGCTCCTCAGGAGGTCGTTCTCCGAACGGCTCGAATTGTAGCGCTCGGATCGGTATTGTCAAGTTAAGCAGAATCTGGCTGACCGACCCCCAAGATGCCCGGTTCACGACAGGTCTCGAGCCCATCATCTTGGGGGTCGGTCAGCCGAGTTTTCGTTAACTTGACAGCCAATCCACGCGCCCTTTCGTCGCGAAACATCACGAAGAAACTGGGCCGGCGCCTGAGGCCGTGCTGATAGCCTGAGCGAAGCACCCGAGGGCCGAGGCCGACGGCACACTGGTGGGTGAGCCCCCGTTTGACAGCATGGCCCGGGGATGTCGCGAGCACATCATTGGCGACACGCATGGCGTGATCCCGTTCAGGAGAGTACTTGCCGACGCATTCCTGCCTTCGGATGCTCCTCGCTCATCACGATGAAGGAGTGACCGATGCCACGCACACAGCACACCACGCGCCCCCCGCGGCGCTCGAAGCGAAGGACCCGAGAACAGACGTTTCTGGAGCGGGTGCATCGCAATGCCGCGGGTATCGACATTGGGTCCGGGAGCCATTGGGTGGCGGTCCCCCCAGACCGAGACGAGCAGCCTGTGCGGGAGTTCAGGAGCTTCACGCATGCGCTCATCGACCTGGCCGACTGGCTCACGGCGTGCGACGTCGATACCGTCGCGATGGAGTCGACCGGCGTGTATTGGATCCCGCTCTTTGAAATGCTGGAGGCACGAGGCTTCTCGGTGCTCCTCGTCAATGCCCGGCACGTCAAGAACGTGCCCGGACGCAAGAGCGATGTGTCCGACTGCCAGTGGATCCAGCGGCTCCATACCTTTGGCTTGCTGCGCGGCAGCTTTCGGCCCACCGCAGAGATCACCGCCATCCGTACGCTGCTGCGTCACCGAGACACCCTCGTGGAGGGGGCGGCCGCCTGTATCCAACGGATGCAGAAGGCGCTGACGCTGATGAACCTCCAACTCCACACCGTGATCAGCGACGTGACCGGGGTCACCGGGATGCTGATCCTGCGCGACATTGTGGCCGGCGTGACCGATCCCACGGTGCTCGCTCGTCATCGCGACCCCCGGTGCAAGGCGTCGGAAGCCGAGATCGCCGCCTCGCTCACGGGTCACTATCGCGATGAACACCTCTTCGTGCTGCGCCAGGAGCTCGAGGTGTACGACTGCTACCACGAGACGATCCAGCGCGGTGACGAGCAGATCGAGGCGCGCGTCCACGCGCTTCAGGCCCAATGCGAACCGCCGGGAAGGGACCTGCCGGCTTCGCGCAAACCGAGTCCCAAGAGTAAGCGACAGGACAACACACCGTCGTTCGAGATCCGTTCCCCCTTGTTCACGCTGTGTGGTGGGGTCGACCTCACCGCACTGCCGGGCCTCGGCCCCTACGGCGCGCTCAGGCTGATCTCCGAGATCGGTGTCGATATGCACTGCTGGCCCACGGAGCATCACTTCGCCTCCTGGCTCACGCTGGCGCCGAACAACAAGATCTCGGGTGGGAAGCTGCTCGGATCTCGCACGCAACCGTCCGCGAACCGAGCCGCCAAGATCCTGCGCCTCGCGGCCATGGCCCTCGTTCGGGGCGACCACGCGCTCGGGGCGTTCTACCGCAGGCTGGCCGCTCGCACGGACAAGCCCACCGCCATGACGGCGACCGCCCGCAAGCTCGCCCTGCTCGTCTACCGCATGCTCACATACAACATGCCCTACCATCACACATCCGCGGCCGAGTACGACACGCGCCAGCGCACACGCATCCTCCGCGGCCTCCGCAAACGGGCGACATCACTCGGCTTTGAACTCGTCGAAGCCAGTACGGGGCTCGTTGTGTAGGGAGCCAGTTTCTCAGGAGCTTTTCACCCGCGCGGGCCGCGACGCCTCGCTGGGCAGAAAAACGGATGCGCCCCGACGGTGCTTGGCGATATGCTGGCCGCGCGCCCGAGGGCCGAGGCCGACGGACCACTGGTGGCCAGTCCCCGTCTAGGAGCTTGGTCCGGGGATGTGGCGACAGCCGCACTGGTGGCACGATTGGTGTGACCCCGTTCAAGAGACTGCTTCCCCGACACATCCCTGCCCTCGGGTGCTTCACCCATGATCCCCAAGGAGCCCCCCGTGACGCAACGAGAACGAGGTCAAGCACAGCAGCGCGCTCGACAAGAGCAAGAGATTCTCCGAAAGATCCATCTGAACGCCGCCGGCATCGATATCGGCAGCGCGAGCCACTGGGTGGCGGTGCCCGACGATCGGGACGACCAGCCGGTACGAGAATTCACGAGTTTCACCCATGATCTCACCGCGTTGGCCACCTGGCTCGAGGCGTGCGGGATTGACACGGTCGCCATGGAGTCGACGGGGGTCTACTGGATCCCGCTGTACGAACTCCTCGAAGCCCGTGGGATCGAGGTGCTGCTCGTGAACGCCCACCATGTGAAGGGCGTGCCCGGCCGCAAGAGCGACATCGTCGATTGCCAGTGGCTCCAGCAGCTGCACACCTTCGGGCTGTTGCGCGGGAGCTTCCGGCCCGACGCACCGATCGCGGCGCTGCGCAGCGTCATCCGGCACCGCGATCAGCTGGTCGAGTCGGCGGCCTCATGGGTCCAGCGGATGCAGAAGGCGCTCGTCCTCATGAACCTCCAGCTCCATCACGTCCTGACCGACGTCACCGGGGTGACCGGGGTCGCGATCCTACGTGACATCGTCGCGGGCGAAACCGACTCCGCTGTCCTCGCCCGGCACCGCGACCCGCGCTGCAAGGCCACCGAGGCGGAGATCGCCGCCGCGCTCACAGGGCACTACCGCGCCGAACATTTGTTCGTGCTTCGCCAAGCGCTCGAGGGCTACGACTTCTACCAGACGCAGATCGGCCGCTGCGACGACGAGATCCAGTGCCAGATCCGCGCCCTCGAGGCGACCTGCCAGACCCCCGATGAGCCGCCGGACCCGCCCCGACCCGCGCGGCGGCGGAGTGCCAACGAACCCCGCTTCGAGATCCGGGTCCCGCTGTATACGCTGTGCGCAGGCGTCGACCTGACCGCGATCCCAGGCCTGGGGCCGTATGGGGCGCTCAAACTCGTGTCCGAGATCGGCGTCGATATGCGTCGCTGGGCGACGGAGAAGCACTTCACCTCGTGGCTCACGGTCGCGCCCCGGAACCAGATCTCCGGGGGCAAGCTCCTCAGCTCCCGCACGCAACCGTCGGCCAATCGGGCGGCAAAGACCCTCCGCCTGGCCGCCATGAGTCTCGGGCGCAGCGATCACGCGCTCGGCGCGTTCTACCGGCGGCTCGCCGCCCGCGCCGGCAAGGCCAAGGCGATCACGGCGACGGCCCGCAAGCTCGCCATCCTGGTGTATCGCATGCTCCGGGACCGCCTCCCCTACCGGGAGCGCACGGCCGCCGACTACGACCAACAGCAGCGATCGCGGATCCTGCGCGGCCTCCGGAGGCGCGCCGCCTCGCTGGGGTGCGAGCTCGTCGATGCCAAGACTGGAGTCGTCATGTAGATGTTTTCTCAAGAGTGCCTTCGGCCCGCCTCGAGCCAATTGTGAGCGTTGCAACAACGCCCACCCGACGCACTGGTAGCGACGGCGTTTCCCGGATCGCGTTCGGTAGAAATCGTGGTCGACGACGTTCCCGGCACCGACGCTTCCATGGACCGGACATACGGGGTTGGGGCATCTGCGATTCTTCAATTCGGATTGGCCCTTGTCGACGAAAGAACTATGACGCTCGAAACCGGGCTCAAACTCTAGCACGCAGACGGGTTACCGGCTGGCTGCCAACACTTGATTGCGGAAGCACCAAACAACGTAATATGTTACTGAGCACCTCTGGAGTCCTAGTGACCACGAAAGGAAGCCCGTGGTGAACTCTCTGAAACGGTGGATTCCTGCTTGGCTGATGGGTTTGTTGGCGGCCGGCGGCTTGATCTGCGCGCTGGAGGCGCAGCAGCCGGCCCCGCAGCAGGCCCCGCATCGTCTTCTCGTCAATCAATACTGCACCAACTGTCACAACGACAGGCTAAAAACGGCTGAGCTGGCCCTGGATAAGCTGATTGCCAGCCGGCTGGAAGACCATGCCGAGACCTGGGAGAAGGTGGTGCGCAAGCTTCGCGCGCGCCAGATGCCTCCCGTGGGGCTGCCGCGGCCCGATGAGGCAACTTATGACGCGGTGGTGGCTTCGCTGGAAACTAGCCTGGACCGTGCGGCTGAAGCTCACCCCGACCCAGGTCGAACCGATACCTTCCGGCGGCTGACCCGGACCGAATACCGCAATGTCATCCGCGATCTGCTGGCGCTGGAGCTGGATCTGTCCGACCTGCTGCCGCGCGATGAATCCAGCCAAGGGTTTGACAACATCACGGTGACGGATCTGTCGCCGACCCTGCTGGAGAAGTATGTGTCGGCGGCGGACAAGATCAGCCGGCTGGCGGTGGGACGGCCTGTCTCGTCTCCTGCAATGGAGACGGTCAAGATGAAGCCGGACCTTACCCAGGAGTGGCATGTCGAAGGTCTGCCGGTGGGCACCCGCGGCGGAACCCTGATGAACTACACCTTTCCGCTCGACGGTGACTACGAGATCGTGATCCGGCTCACGCGGGACCGCGACGAGCAGGTCGAAGGACTGAGAGAGTCCCATCAGGTGGAGCTGCTTCTGGACAGGGAACGGGTCAGCCTGTTCACCGTGGTGCCACCCCGCCATATCGGGGATCATTCCGATGTCGACAAGCACCTCAAGGTCCGCCTGCCCGTGGCGGCCGGGCCCCACGCGATCGGAGTCACCTTCCTGAAACAGCCCTGGGCCGTGCTGGAGACGGACAGGATGCCCTATGACGTTCATTTCAACGTCTATCGTCATCCCCGGGTTCAGCCGGGAGTCTATGAAATCTCGATCACCGGTCCCTTTGACGCCAAGGGTCCCGGAGATACGCCCAGCCGCAACCGGATTATCGTGTGCCGGCCCACGGTCGAGCAGGAGGAAGAAACGTGTGCCGGACAGATCGTCGACACGCTGATGCGCAGGGCCTATCGGCGGCCCGTCACCGACCGCGACCGGGAAGAGGCGCTGGAGTTCTACCGGCAGCGACGATCCGAAGGCTTTGAAGCCGGCATCGAGATGGCCCTGTCCTCGATCCTGATCAGTCCCGAGTTTCTGTTCCGGGTGGAGCGCGACCCGGCCGAGATTGCCCCCGAAACCCCCTACCGGATCAGCGATCTGGAGCTGGCCTCGCGGCTTTCCTTTTTCCTGTGGAGCAGCATTCCGGATGACGAGCTACTGGATCTGGCCACGGAGGGCAAGCTGAGCCGGCCCGAAGTGCTAGAGCAGCAGGTGAGGCGCATGCTGGCAGACGAGCGTTCCCGCACCCTGCTGACCAACTTTGTGGGTCAGTGGCTGCACCTGCGCAATCTGGAGTCGGCCACTCCCGACATGCGTCTGTTCCCGGACTTCGACGACAATCTGCGGCAGGCGATGCGCGAGGAGACGGAGCTGTTTCTGGAGAACATCATCCGGGAGGACCGGAGCGTCTTGGAGCTGCTGAGTGCCGACTACACCTTTTTGAACCAACGCCTGGCCAAGCACTACCAGATCCCGCACGTGTACGGGAGCTGGTTCCGGCGGGTGAAGCTGGATGAGGAGAGCCGGCGGGGCGGACTGCTTCGCCAGGGAAGCATTCTGACGGTGACGTCCTACAACACGCGCACCTCGCCGGTGATTCGGGGGCACTGGGTGCTGGAGAATCTGCTGGGGGTGCCGCCGCCCCCGCCGCCGGCCAATGTGCCGGCGCTGGAGGACAAGACGGTGGATGGGAGTCTGTCGGTGCGGGAGCGGCTGATCGAGCACCGGGCCAATCCGCCCTGCTCGGGTTGCCACAGTCTGATGGACCCAGTGGGTTTTTCGTTGGAGAACTTTGACGCCATCGGACGCTGGCGAACTTCCGAAGACGGGCAGAGGATTGACGCCACCGGAAGCTTTCCGGGCGGTGCGGAGTTTGACGGGGTCTCGGGACTGGAGCGGGCGCTGCTGGAGCGCTCGGACATGTTCGTGGGGACCCTGGTGGAGAAGCTGATGACCTATTCGCTGGGCCGCGGCGTGGAGCATTTCGATGCCCCGGCGGTCCGCAGGATCGTGCGCGATTCGCGCGGCAAGGATTTTTGTTTTTCTTCTCTGATTCTCGGAATCGTCAGAAGCCAACCGTTTCAGATGAGGAGATCATCATGATGATCACCAAGAAAGCTCTTCCGCGGCGAACCTTCCTTCGAGGAATGGGAGTGACGGTGGCGTTGCCGCTGCTGGACGCGATGGTTCCGGCCATGACGGCCATGGCGGCGACACCGGCCAGTCCGGTGCGGCGTCTGGGTTATATCTTCATTCCGATGGGCTCGGACATCAATCGCTGGACGCCGCCCGGGGAGGGGACGTTCACGGAGCTCTCGCCCATCCTGCAGTCGCTCGAGCCGGTGAAGGATCACATCACAGTGCTGACGAACATGGAGCTGCGCAACGCCTATCCGGGCGCCCATGCGACCTCCAACTCGACCTACCTGAGCTGTGCCAAGGCGAAGCTGACGGAGAGCACGGATTACTACCTGGGCACGACGGTGGATCAGATCGCAGCCCGGGAGATTGGCCAGAACACGCAGCTGCCCTCGCTGGAGCTGGGGATGGACCTGCTGGAGCTCGTGGGGCAGTGCGATGACGGGTATGCGTGCGTGTACCAGAACAATCTGTCCTGGTCCTCGCCCACCACGCCGCTACCCTATGAGGCGCATCCCCGGCTGGTGTTTGAGCGCCTATTCGGAGAGGGAGGCAGCGCGGAGGAGCGCAGCTGGACGCTCAAGAAGAAGGCCAGCATGCTGGACCGGGTGAAGCGGGACATCCAGCGGCTGCAGAGGGAGCTGGGATCGAGCGACCGGACCAAGGTGGATCAGTATCTGGAGAGCGTGCGGGAGGTGGAGCGGCGGATCCAGGGAGCAGAGGAAGGGGCGGCGGAGAATCCGATGCCGGATATGGACCGTCCCATCGGGGTGCCGGCCTCCTACGCGGATCATGCCCGGCTGATGTTTGATCTTCAGGTGCTGGCGCTGCAGGCGGATATCACGCGGGTGATCACGTTCCAGCTGGCGCGGGAGACGAGCACGCGCAGCTACAACGAGATCGGCGTGTCCGAGCCGCACCATCCGCTCACGCATCACGGAAACGATGCGGAGAAGATTGCCAAAATGGCGAAGATCAACCAGTTCCACGTTTCTCTGTTCGCCTATCTGGTGGAGAAGCTCAAGAAGACGCCCGACGGGGATGGCTGCCTACTGGATCATTCGATGTACCTGTATGGCAGCGGCATGGGCAACCCGAACGCGCACGATCACATCAACCTGCCGATCATGGTGGCAGGTGGAGGCGCCGGTAGGATGAAGGGCGGGCGGCACGTCCGTTACGCGGAGCCGACGCCGCTGGCCAATCTGCACCTGACGCTGCTGGAGAAGGCGGGCGTGCGGATGGATTCCTTTGCCGACAGCCAGGGGAAGGTGGAGGAACTGCTCAACATCTGATTGCGGGGACACGAGGAGACGAGCGCCATGTCTGCGAAACAGATGAGCGTGTTGGGAATGTCGTGGCTGCTGACGGCGGCGAGTTTACTGGGGGCGGCGGACGCGCCGCTGGCGGATGCGGTAGAAAAGATGGACCAGACGCGCATTCAGAGCCTGCTCGAGCAGTCGGTGGATGTGAACGCCTCGCAGGTGGATGGCATGACGGCGCTGCACTGGGCGGCGCTGCACGATGATCTGGAGACGGCGCGGCTGCTGGTGAAGGCGGGAGCGGATACCAATGCGGCCAACCGCTATGGCGTGACGCCGCTGACGCTGGCCTGTACCAATGGCAATGGGCCACTGGTCGAGCTGCTGCTGGAGGCGGGAGCGGACCCCGACACCACACTGCCGGGAGGAGAGACGGCCCTGATGACCGCCTCGCGGACGGGACGGCTGGGCCCGGTCAAGGCACTGCTGGCCCGCGGAACTGACGTCCACGCCAAAGTGCAGGGAATGGGACGCCAGGATGGAGCTGGTGCCAACGCCTTTCTGGCCCGCATGGCCGATCCCACTATCTTTGACTTCGAAGCGAAAACCGAACAGACGGCCCTGGTGTGGGCGGCCGCAGAGGGACATGCCGACGTGGTGGCAGCACTCATCCAGGCCGGCGCCGAATTCCAGATGACTCTGGAGTCGGGGTTTACGCCGCTTCTCTTTGCCGTCAGGCAAGGCCACGCCGACGTGGTACGGACCCTGGTGAAGGCGGGCGTGGACGTGAATCAGTTCATCGAGCCGGGACCGGCGTGGCAGCATCCCGGCCATGAGGCGCTGCTCAAGCCTGGCGCCACTCCGCTGCACGTGGCAGTCGAGAATGGCCACTTTGAGCTGGCCACCTACCTGCTGGAGGTGGGCGCAGATCCCAATGCCGCCGACCCGACCGGTTACACCGCCCTGCACGCCATCGCAGGAACGCGCAGGGTACCTCTTGGCGATGCTAATCCTCCTCCTGAAGGCTCGGGCAGCATGACCAGTCTGGATTTCGTCACGGAGATGGCCGCCCGCGACACAAACCTGAACGTGAGAATGCGAATAGGGGAACCCCCCCACCTTGATCCCAATGGACCGGGAACGACGCCATTCCTGATGGCGGCCCAGACGGCCGACGTCGAGTTGATGAAGACATTCGCCAAACTGGGGGCCGATCCGCTGGTCAGAAGCGTGGACAACGCCACGCCGTTGATGCTGGCTGGCCGGCGAACCGGAACGGAGGAAGAAGTCGTACAGACCATGGAAATGCTCCTGGAGCTGGGCATCGATATCAATGCAGTCGACAGCAATGGTGAAACGGCCATGCACATGGCCGCCTACAGCAATCGGGCTGACGCCATCAGGTTCCTGGCCAGGAAAGGCGCCAATATTGAAGTCTGGAATCAGGAGAACAAGTATGGATGGACGCCTTTAGCCATCGCCGTTGGATACAGAAGAGGAACGTTCCGGCCCAACCCCGAAGCCGAGGCCGCGGTTCGTGAGGTGATGATGGCCGAGGGGATCACTCCACCGGAGAAAGTCACTCCCAAGACTCACGATAACTACCAAGGACTTTGATCGAAATAAAGTTGCCAACTTCACCGCGGGTGTAGTTGGTAGTTCCACTCGCCATGGAAGCGGTCTGGGATCAGTGCGATCTCGTCCATTTGCGATCGGGTGACTTTCGCGCCGGTGGGGTAGCGGGGCGTTGTTGCACAAATCAGGTGTGAGGTTGAGAGGGACCCAGACGAGACTGGAGGGATGAAGTCGAGAGTCCATCCAAAATACAAAACGAAATACCGCGTCCGAAACTGGGCGTCCTACGAGCGAGCCCTGATCCGTCGGGGCAACATCACGATCTGGTTATCCAGGGCGGCCATCGCGGCCTGGAAACCTGAGGGAGCGCGCACGCGGGGCGCGCCTGTGCCTACCAAGAACCTCATACGCACGGTTGGTGTGACCGATCGCGCGGTCCTGGGCCGGCGAACGATCGCCAGCGTACGCAGGGCAGACGTGCGCTCTGTGGAAGTCGACGGTCGGTTGGCGTCCTTCGGACGTTCCTCCGGCCGCCGTATCAGCCTGCGCGGTCTTCAGGCGCCGGCCATCCGTGGCTGCGGTCAGGCCGCCTGTCGATGGTAGCTGTGATGCAGGCCGCCCACGTGCGGCCGCGCGATGATCTCGCCCGGGGCCGCCGGCTCGACGGCCCGACTCACCGGCGGATCCTTGCCCAACGCCAGATGCGTGCGCCAGTGGTGGTAGTAGTCGATGTACGATCGCAGTATTCGCTGGAGTGATCGCTCGTTGAGCACGATCACGTGATCGACGCACTCTCGGCGCATCGATCCGATGAGTCGTTCGACATACGGGTTCTGCCAGGGACTCCGGGGCGCCGTCAGGACCTCGTCGATCCCCATCGCGTCGAGACACGCCCGACACGCTTCGCCGTAGGTCCCGTCGCGATCACACAGCAGAAACCGTGGCGCCGTGTCCCAGGGGAACGCATTGCGAATCTGTTGGGCCGTCCACGCGGCCGTGGGGCGCCCGGTCACGTTGACATGCAGGATCTGGCGTCGGTCATGGGCCAGCACGACGAACACAAACAGCACCCGAAATGTGAACGTCGGGACCACGAAGAAGTCGACTGAGACGAGTTGGCTGACGTGATTTGTTAGGAAGGTGCGCCAGGTCTGGGACGGCGGGGGCCGACGGCGCACCATGTAGTGCCCGACCGTGGCTTCAGCGATCGTGATGCCGAGCTTTAGCAGCTCGCCGTGGATGCGCGGGGCGCCCCAGGTCGGGTTGGCGCGGCACATCTGGCGGATGAGTTCTTGAGCGGCGCGCGGGATGCGGGGCCGCCCGGGCCCACGCGGCCGACTCTTCCAGCGCCAGTAGAGCCGAAAGCCGCGTCGATGCCAGCGGAGGACCGTGTCGGGCTTGACGATGACGAGCGCGTGTCGCCAGCCGGGCCACAAACGGCAGAGCCACGCCCAGAACAACCGGTCAACGGGCCGTAGCCGCGGGCGCCCGCGGGCCTGTCGCTGCAGGACCGCCAGCTGATGACGCAGCGCGGCGTTCTCGGTGTGGAGCGAGGCCTGGCTCCGGAGGCCAGAGCCCAACGCGGTGAGCAAGATGAGACAGACGGTCCGCATGGCCCGCCAGGCTAGCAGGCCGATGCGAGATCCTCAATAATCCCTAATGTACATAATGAGGACGAGGTTTTTGGTAGGCACAGCTATCTGCCGGGGCTATCGTTGGGGTGAGGCCAAGATGCACAACGAATTCACAGCCGTATTTGAGCGCGAGGGCGATTGGTATGTCGCGTACTCCCCAGAGATTCCTGGAGCTAACGGTCAGGGCAAGACAAAAGAGGAAGCCCGTCAGAGTCTGAGGGACGCAATTGCGCTGATCCTTGAGGATCGCCGCGAGGAGGGCCTTCGCAGCGTGCCCGCCGATGCCGAACGAGAAACGGTCACGGTGAAGTGAAGCGGAGCAGTTTACTGCGTCATTTACGCCGACACGGCTGCTTCCTGAAACGAGAGGGCAGTGCTCATTCTCTCTGGGCGAATCCCACCACGGGCGCCGTTGAAGCCGTACCCCGACACACGGAGATTCCCAACATGCTCGCCCGCAAGATCTGTCGGCAGCTGTCGATACCCGAGGTCGGCTAGGCGGGCTTCAGTCTGTACCCAAAACGGCGTCAAACAATGAAAGGTAGCCGGTAAAAAAGGCTGCTTCCACCTTTCCAGCGCGCCACCTCATGTGCCGGGCGCAACCAGCGACCGCTCGGCGATTTACGCCGATGAGTGACGTTGCCGCATACGGCCGCGGCAGTCAAGTTGTGGTCGCAACTGGCAAAGTAGGCCGATGACGAGCCCGTCGCCCAGCTACCGCGGATATCGGGTTCCCCCCGAAATCATCAGCCACGCGGTCAACTTGACAATGCCCAATCGGATGACCGCCCTCGGCCGCCCAGTGTCGTATCGCATCGGCAGGTGAGGATCCCGTCGATTGGCATCGCGCGGGCCAGTGACGATTCGTGCAACAACGCGCGCATCATCGGGAACTACGAGGTCGCTCTTTTCTCATTTGGGATGCAATCATGATCGCCGCCTGACTCAAGATGAGATCACAGTCCCGAGTACCGGCTCGCTCGACGAACGCTAACTTGACACTATCGTCTGTCTCATCAGAAATCGGATTTCAGCGTCGGCGGGTGCGCGGTCAGGCGTCTGAGCCGGGCAACGTGAACCCATCCTCCAGCAGTTTGTTGAATAGATGCCTGAGCGCGATCTTCTCGCCCTTCGTGAAGTTCAACTTTGCCGCCGCCATCTTGAGCAAACCAGCAGACGACTTGGGCGACAGGAGACCCCTCGATTCCGCAAGTCTCTTGATCTTCGAGACATGCGGAATCAGGCTGACCAGAAGCACATCAAACTCGACTTCGTCATCCAACCTCTTCCCGGCGAGCGCCTCTCTCTTTCGCTGCCCTGCCTCCTTTCGATCGACGGTCGACCTCTTCAGGTCGACTCCGAGGCCGATCTCGAGGTTCGAGACGGCAGCCCAACACGCCTGCCGCTTGCAGTACTCACTAATATTCTTCATCTGAGGCGGCGTCGCCTTGATTGTGACAGCGACGTCGCGAGCGCAACGCGACAATGCCTCCTTGAGCTCATCGCTCACATCCTGATTCCTCCAGATCTGCTGCAAATCTATCTGCGCCTTCTCAGATTCTTGGAGGAAGTTGACGAGCCAGGCAACGGTGTAGGTAACGATGTTGGCCTTGTATCCCCGATCTTCCTTGTACCAGTCCGCCTTGGAAATCATCGAGTCCGTCCAGCGGAAAAGGATTGTCCTCGCCACGGCATCCTTGAAGTAGGTCTCGTGGAAGTGGCTCGGGTTCGCGTCCCACGCCTTCCCGATTCGGTCCGCGAAGCTCAGGAAGCACTTCTGCGGGTTCTGTTGCAACGTTTGGGATCACGCGCGAGAGTCCGTTGGGCGGACCTCGCTACACGGCCAATCCGAACACCTTGTGGATCAGCCGCGTCTGACCGCCCACGTCGCCCTTCGCCATCCACCGCGCCTGTCCCTTGCGGAGCGCATGCATCATCTCGATACCGCGGACGGTCCGCCACGCCGTGGTGAACCGCTTGAACCCCAGCATCGGCCGGGTGCGGCGTTTGATGAATCGATGGTCCTGCTCGATGACGTTGTTCAGATACTTGCATTGGCGGAGAGACGAACGCGGTCGGAAAAATCCCTCGTGTTTGATGGCCTCGAACGCGATCGGGTAGGCGGGGTTCTTGTCCACGTTCACGACGCGAGGGGGCGTCGTATGAGACGCACCGACCGTCTTGCGGAAGAACGCGATGGCCGCATTCTTGTCGCGCGTGGCCCGGAGCAAGAAATCCAGCGTGTCACCGTTGGAATCAACGCCCCGGTAAAGATAGTGCCAGGCCCCGCCGACACGCACGTACGTCTCGTCGATTCGATACGAATCCGTGGTGCGTCTCAGGAATGGCCGGCACCGCTTGTCGATCGCTGGCGCATAGCGCTGCACCCATCGATAGATCGTCGTATGGTCGACACACAGGCCCCGCTCGCGCATCATTTCCTCGAGGTCGCGGTAACTCACGGCATACCGCAAGTACCACCGAACACACAGGAGGATGAGTCCTGGTTCAAACTGACGCCATTTGAACGGATTGTCGCTGGGCATGATGGGGGATCCGGTCCAGTCGTTGTCAAAGACCGTCCATCCTGAAGTCGCCGGCCCGAAGTTGCAACAGAGCCATCCAGGCTAAGTGCCAGGCTGCCGGGGCCACCCTCTGGTACTTGCCACCCTAGAGCCCGGACCTCAATCCCATCGAGCTCTGCTTCGCGAAGCTCAAGGCTCTCGTTCGCACCGCACGCTGTCGCCGCAGCGAGACGCTCTGGCCGTTCCTTGGTACCTGTCTCGAGCATTTCAGCCCTGACGAATGCCGCAACTATTTTCGGCACTGCGGGTACGCGGTCGCCACACGGTCATGAAAAGCGCAGTAGCCAGGGCGAGCCTGGCCCCCCGGCCAGCAAGCGTGGCGCCCACGGTCGGAGGTACACTCCCTCTCTCAATGATGCTCAGAAATCGGATTCTGGATCACTGGTACGAATTCCGCCCAACGCTGGTCCGGGACCTGGACCGCAGCGGCGAACTCGCCGCCGTCGTCGCTGCTCTCGAGCAGACCATTCTCGAAAAACAGGCGGTGATGCTCAAAAAGGGGCTGAGCCTCGAGCAGGCTGACGAGCTTCTGCGTCCGATGTGGATGATCTCGGACGACGATTCGTGACTGCCCTTGCGCTCCGAGGTGTTCGGAGTATTTCGGGCGATTGTCAGCGATCTCGGGAGGGGCGCTCTTCGAATAGCTGCTGGTATCGAAACGATCGGCGGGAACTACGAACAGCGCTCCGACTCGAAGCATCTGTTCGAGCGCACCGATTCCGGCTGAGGCACACTCACCCGGCGGCACGTTGGTCCAGAACGCGTACAGGTTATTCTCAAAGTGGGCATCGGCGTTTGAGCGCCGGCTCAAGAAGCTTATCCCTCAGCATCCGGGACTGGCCGCCCTCCAGGATAACCGGCGGCCCCAGCGCGCCCCACCAGCCGCCGCCGGTGCCGGCCGCGACTGGGCAGGCTCCTCAACGACGACGCGCGGGCGGCGCGCAGGTGGCTTCTCACGGACCCGATGGCTCGATCCCATCCTCGGCCGCGAGACGGTTGACCAGCCAGGCCACGTCGGGATCATGGGAGAGGGGGGGCACGAGCCTCGGCCACGAGCACCGGCGGCGTCGCGGCCGTCGCACGAGCGCCCCGGTGGCCGCGTCCCACGGCCGTGCCGCCTCGCCACCTGGCAGGAAGGCCGGGTGGCGCGCATCCTAGATGACACGGGCCTGATCGCCATCGGCGTCGACCGGTCCGTCTGGCTCGATGCACGCGGCGAGGACGGTCCTGGCCCACTGGTCGGTCCCGTCCAGCGGGCATGGGTTCATGTTCCGGTCCGCCGACCCGTCGAACCGTTCCGGCAAATACTGCCAGTCGCAAACGCGGGTCTCGGTCAGCGAGCCGCTCGTCCGCTGGCCGCGCGAGCGGGTGGAGGAGCCGTCGCCGTGGTCGCGCTCGTCGCGCACGTTCCTGCCGGGCCGCACGGTGGGGCGGGAGCACCGGCCGAATTCGCGCGCCGTACATGTGCACTCGGCCGCCATCCTCCCACATCGCCGTGCCGTCGCCGTCGCACATTCCGCTTGCCTGTCTCGCCCACCAGAGCGAATGTGGACGGACGCCGCCTACCCGCGGCCGCCACCACAAGGAGGACCCGAGTCCATGACCCCGCCCGAGACCGTCTCGACCACCGCCTCCGGTGACGCACACGCCACGGCGCCGCTCACGTGCACGTTCGGCCCCCAGGGGCCGACCCTGGGGGACCTTATCGACGCCTATCTCCAGGACTACCTGGTCCGGCAGTTCCGGTCCCACAGCACCGCCCGCGGCCGGACCGCCCATCTCACCGCGTTCTTCGGCCGCGCCGCACGGGCTGCCGCGCTGACCACGCACCAGATCCGCCAGTACCAACTCGGTGATGTCTCGGTCGTGAGGCGCGCGAGATGCTGGTCGTGTATCGCAATTTCCTCGGTGAGAGCCATCCAGCGGCGGGCGAGCGCCCGGAGGGTGTGTTTGGCGGACGCGGTGAGCGTGTCGATGGGGCCCGGTCGGAGTCCGGCGCAGCGCGTGAGCAGGCCGTGGTCGGTGAGGGCGTGGAGGGCTTCTCGCAGTACCGGCGGGGCGTGCACGACGATCTGCTTCAGCGTGTTCATCGCCGTGGTGCGTGCCTTCACCGCGGTATCCCGCGTGATCTTCAGCTGGCGCATCATCTCGACGGCGCCGTCCGCAGTCTTGGGGATGGCCGTCGACTGACCCGCCAGTACGGACCGCGCGGCGACCTCCGCGTCGATGGTGTCGGACTTGCCGGCGGCGCGTCGCGTGCGCCAGTCGCCCCGATTCACTTCTACGACACGATGCCCCGCGCGGCGCACCGCCCGTGCCAGGCCGGCGCCATAGCTGCCGGTGCCTTCGATGCCGAACGCTTCAATCCGCCCGTGGGTCTCGGCCCACGTGATCAGCGCCTGGTAGCCGCCCGAGTCAGCGACGAACGCTTCATCGCGTAGACGGATCCCCCAGCTGTCGATCGCCACCGCGACGTGGACATGCTTATGCGTATCAACGCCGACGATCACCTTCCGCGCATCGGGCGGCCATGCTCCTGACCGGGCACAAGAGCCGCACCGCCGTACGCGGTCCCCGTGTTCGTGCTGAGCGTTCCCCCGCATACTGTGCAGCGGTACCGCCGGCGGCGGCCCGACTTCGTCACAAACCAGCCGTGGCCCACGATGTTGAGGCCGGGCTTTCCAAAGTTGTCGCACCCAAGCTTGCCGCACGCCCTCTCGTTGATCGCATTCATCGCCCCAGTGGAACGGCGCGGCGAATCAACAGCGACCGGCACAAGCACCGGACATCGGTTGGATCCGCGCCAGGGCGAGGATGGCAAACTGCGTGCGGCTTCGGCTCATATATCTAACAGATATATATTTTGCAAGTGGACCGACTCTCGTGGCTACCAACGTCAGCATATGATTCACCTACGGCACCCCGGCGAGAACGCCAGGGTTTCCGCTCCAGCGCGTCTCCGGTGGAAAGGAGTTCCCATGCGACACCTGTCCGAAGCTCTGCGTTCCTCTCTTACGTTTATGACTCCGATACTCTCGGCACTGGCGCTGGCCACCGCCTGCGCTACACCCCCGCCAGAACCTGAGCCGTCCGACGCTATCGCCTATGAAGGCGGACGCATCATCGTTGGCAATGGCGACATCATCGAGAACGGCACGTTGCTGGTCGAGGAGGGTCGCCTAGCGGCGGTCGGTGAGGCCGACACGGTTGAGGTGCCGGCCAACGCGGAGCGAGTGGATCTCACCGGTCGCACGGTCATGCCGGCGATCATCGACACCCACGTGCATCTCAGGGAAGCCCGTGACGAGCTGATCGATGACCTGCAACGCAAGGCCTACTACGGTGTCGGCGTCGTGCTGAGCCTGGGACGCGGCGCCAGCGACACCGCGTTCGAAATGCGCGACGAGACACTTCCGAACGCGGCCCGTTACCGGACGGTCGGCCGCGGCATCACGGGACCGGAACCGGGCCGCACCGAGGTGCCCTATTGGGTCACCACCGAGGAGGAGGCCAGAGCGGCTGTTCGGGAGCTCGCGACGCAGAACGTCGACTGGGTCAAGATCTGGGTCGACGAACGCAACGGACAGGTCGAGAAGCTGCCCCCGGAACTCTACGGCGCCGTCATTGACGAGGCGCACCAGCAAGGGCTTCGGGTCACCGCCCACGTCTACTCGCTCGAGGACGCCAAGGGACTGTTGCGCGCCGGCCTCGACGGTTTCGCGCACGGTATCCGCGACATGGACATCGACGACGAGGTGGTCGAGCTGTTCCGCGAGCGCCCGCAGGTGTTGCTGGCCCCCAACCTGCCCAACCCCGGGGTTGCCACCGACTTGAGCTGGCTGAGCGGCACCATCGCACCGGACCAGCTCGAGGAGATGCAGGAGCGGTCGGTCGATCGTCCGGAGGCGCAGGAGGCGTTCGGTATCCAGGCTCGAAATCTGGCTCGCTTGGCGGCAGAGGGGGTCACTATTGCGTTCGGCACCGACGGGAGCGCCGGATGGAGCCCGCACGCCGAGATGGAGGACATGGTGCGAGCCGGGATGGCACCGGCCGACGTGCTGGTGGCCGCGACTGGGAACTCGGCGGCGCTGGTCGCGCTCGATGATGTTGGAACGCTGGAGGCCCAAAAGAGTGCCGACTTCGTCGTGCTCGAAGCGAACCCCCTCGACGACATCACCAACACTCGACAGATCGTCGATGTGTATCTACGCGGCGAGCCGGTCGACAGAGAAGGTCTCAGCGCGAAGTGGTTGGCAGAGGCGACGCCGTAGGGCGCTTACGCCCCAGGGAGCGCAAACACGTAGATCGCGTTGTGCGCTGACGGCACGGTGAGACCGAGGGCGTCTTGACATCGATCTTCGGGATGCTGGGCGTCGATCTCACGGCACCCGATCACACCACGCTCTCGCGACGCGGTCAGCATCTCGCCCTCGCGCGTCGGCGCGCCCGCCCGGGCACCAGCCGGCACCTCATCGTTGCCAGCACCGGACTGTCCATCGTCGGCGAAGGTGAGTGGGCCGCGGCGAAACATGGGGGGCGAGGGCGACGCGGCTGGAGGAAGCTCCATCTCGGCGTGGACGGGTCCCGTGTGATCGTGGCCTGCGCGCTGACTGAGCCGACGGCCGATGACGCGATGACGGGGATCAGTCTGGTCGACGAGGTGGATGGACACCTCACCAGAGTGACGGCGGATCCGGCCGACGACACGCTCGCGTTCGATGGTGCGGCCGGTGCGCGAGGGGCGTGGTGCCGCCGACCAAGACCGCGTCGTTGTCTCGACGGGGCGCCCGATCAGGTGCCCGCGATCGGACGGTCAGGAGGGTGAAGGCGCTCGGACGGCGACGGTGGAAGAAGGCGTCTGGTGACCATCAGCAAGCGCGCGTGGAGAATGCGTTCTTCCGGTACACGTCGATCGTCGGCGACGGTCTTCGGGCACGCAGTTCATCGGGGCAACGGCGTGAGGCCGTGCTCGCGTGTCACGTTCTGAACCGGATGACCGAGCTTGGCAGACCCGTCTCGTACCGCATCGGTAGGTGACGGGCGCGACGGTTTGAAGCGCGTAGGCCTGCCCGCATCCGCGCACCAACGCCCCATTCACCCGCGCCGGCAATCGACAGGCCAGTGCTGTCGATGATGAGATGAAGGCCTGCGCGCCGTGGAACGCCCCGAAGCCTTCGGTCGAGGTGTTGGCCACGACGGGACAGCGTCGTGTGATCAGGCGACCGAAGGTCGAGTCCCATCAGCACGACGAGCGACGTGAGAAAGTCCGCTGTCTGACGGAGCGGGAGATGGAAGAGAAGACGCAGCGTCAAGGCGGACTCGATCGCGAGGTCCGAGTACTTCCGCTGCGCGCCTCGCGTGCCCGCTCCGTCAGGTTCCCAGGCGGCGATGGCCGCCGGGGACAACCAGATGGTGATGTCGCCTCGACAGCCCGACGGCGCACGACGGCACGATCACCACCGAGACGCCTGACGTGATGTGGGGCACCGACATGACGGCCACGGTGACCGTCGCCGAGGGGGCGGCCTTTGTCTGCGTGGCCGTTGACCACTGCACGGCCGAGTGCATCGGTCTTCATGCCGCCAAGCGCGGGACCCGCTTCGAGGCCCTGGAGCCCCTCCGCCAGGGTGTCCGCGAACGCTTCGGCGGGATCGGCGCCGGCGCCGCCCGCGGGCTGCGGCTGCGGCACGACCACGGGTCGAACTACCTGGCCGACGATTTTCAACAGGAGATCGCGTTCTTCGGCATCGACAGCTCGCCGAGCTTCGTGCGGGAGCCCGAAGGTAACGGCGTGGCGGAGCGCTTCATCCGCACGCTGAAGGAAAATCTCTTGTGGGTGCGGAGCTTCGAGACCATCGAAGACCTCCGCCTGGCCTTGCTCGCGTTCAAGCGGACGTACAACGAACAATGGATGCTCGAGAAATACGCGTACCGAAGCCCCGCGCAGGTGCGACGCGACCTCGTCGGGCTGGACGCGGCCGCGTAGATGCGAATACCGTCAAACCACTGTCCAAGAACCCTGGGGCGCTACACCGGCCGCCAATCCCACGATCTAGTTTTTGGACAGTACGGGGTCGCGCGGACTGGAGCCTTTCGCGGCTGCCCGAAGGCCGCGGCAGAATCGAACAACGACGGGGAGCCCCGATCGACCGAAGATCCGTGGTCCGACCACCTAGCCCAACGACCAACTTCCGGGAAGTGTGGAAGACTCGGAGTTATTCAGCGCCGCTTCCGGCATCTGGGACCGCCGACCGAGATCCCCGCACCACGCCCCGGCGCTGCGACAGACGGCAGCGGGGTGGTAAATGCGCCCCAGGCTAGTCCCTTGTGTCTGAAAAAGCTTTAAGAAGTGTGCCGGGTGTGATGTATGGGGCGGCATGGCAAGAACAGGTCGGCCCAAAGCGAGATTGGAAGTCACCGCCGTGGAGCGAGGAGAACTTGAGCGGCTCGCCAGGCGCGCCAGAACGAATCGGCATGTGGCCTTGCGGGCGAAGATCGTCCTGAGGTGCGCGCATGGCGAATCGAACGTGGCGGTCGCGGCGAAACTGCGCTGTTCGAATGTGACGGTCGGCAAGTGGCGGCAGCGGGTTACGACAGGTCGCGTGGATGCGCTGTATGACGAGCCCAAGCCCGGAGCCCCCCGGACACTGTCCGATGCGGATGTCGAGTCGATCCTCGTCGCCACGTTGGAAAGTAAGCCGAAGGGGCGGACCCACTGGAGCACCCGCAAGATGGCGGAGCGCGCTGGCGTCAGTGCCTCCACCGTGGGCCGCATCTGGCGCACCTTCGGGTTGCAGCCGCATGTCGTGGAATCCTTCAAGATCTCCGACGACCCGCTGTTCCTCGAGAAGGTGCGGGACATTGTCGGCCTCTACCTGAATCCACCCGACCACGCCGGTGTCTTGTCATTCGACGAAAAGCCTCAGATTCAAGCCCTCGAGCGAGCGCAGCCGATCCTGCCGATGGACATGGGTCGGCCCGAACGCCAGACGCACAACTACATCCGCCATGGCACGGTGGACCTCTTCGCGGCGCTCAACGTCGCGACCGGCCAGGTCGTGGCGCACACCAAGAAGCAGCATCGGTCGAGGGATTTCGTGAGCTTTCTGCGCGAGATCGACGAGCGGGTGGACCCCACCCTCACCGTCCACGTGATCCTCGACAATCTCTCGGCGCATAAGTCCCCGCTGGTCACACGATGGGTGGCCCGCCACCCGCGCTTCCAGTTCCACTTTACGCCAACCTCCTCCGCCTGGCTCAACCTCGTCGAGCGGTTCTTTGGCCTCCTCACCGAACACGCCCTCAAGCGCGGCTCACATTCCAGCACGCACGCGCTGCGCCACGCCATCTCCGCCTACGTGGACGCCCACAATGACGAGGGCAAGCCTTTCAAGTGGACGAAAACAGCCGACGAGATCCTCGCGAAGGTGAAGCAGTTCGGACAGCGCACCGTTCAAGTCCACGGTGGCCCCAGATGACCAACGACTTTTTGAAGAAATCAAAGATCAAGGGGACTAGCGAGTCGTAGCAGTTGCCCCGACGGCTCATGCTGCCGGTCATCCGATGCGTCTTTCAGAACGGCCGACAAATGAGCTTCGAGCATTCGCAATGCACGGAGTCAATCGCCCGATATTTCGAAGCCCAGACGAACGGCCTGGTGCATGAGTTCCTGACCGTGTCGGATCTCAGCACTTCCTGAAAATGTCCCATCAGCTATCAAGAAGAGTATCCCGCGCTCTTCGAGTGAGAATGTTTCGTTCGCAAGAGCCCAGTCAGCAACTCTGCGCCAGAGTTCCGGTGTAATCACCTCTGGAATCGCATCAACATCTTTTTGTGTTCCTGATTCCGCCGCTCGTGGACCAGGCACAGCGGTGGGATTGGACGATTCGGCGCCGTCGGGAGCCGTCGGGAAATGGGTGCCTGATTCCGAAATATCCATCGGAGTCTTTTTCGGATTCACTTCCGGTAGCGCAGCGCCCTTCTCGATTCCAAGAACAGTGGCAGTCCTGACACGGCTACCGACTTTGAACTCAACTTCGTCTTCCTCGCCGGCGCCCAAGAGGGCACTCGCGAGCGGCTGGCGAACCGAGATCACGCCATTGTTGGGGTCATCCACATCGCGGCTGATTTCCACCACCCCTTGGCGCCGAGGCTCTTCATCGGCGTATTCAATTCTGATCCGGTCCCCCACCTCTACCATAGGAGTATCGATCTGCGAATTACCAGGCTGGACTTCTCCCCCTTGAACCACTCGATGCTCGCAGTATTGGCGGCGCCGATCGGCGCTGCCAATCGGCTCGATCGCGAGGTGCCCCAGGACCTTCAGAAGCTCTTCCATACAGCCTTCGGGATCCAGAGCGAAACTCGACCCCCAACATCTCCAGAACCGCCAACCTACGCGTTCCAGCGCCCGTTGGCGCCGCAAATCGTCGTGCCACTGCTCGGGCGGATGGTACTGGTCCCCATCCAGCTCGACAGCAAGACGCTTGTCGTTGTGACCCTCCACAACCAGGTCGATCGAGTAGGGCCCAGCGGAAACCTGCGGCGTCACGCAGTATCCCAACTGCGTCAACCTCCCGAAAACGTCTCGCTCGAATCCGGATTGACAGTTGGAGATCAGAGCCTCCTGGTCCGGGTTTCGGCCCGGCATGGGGTCATTGAAGTGTGCGATTACCTGGACCTTCAAGTCATTCGGGTTGAGGCGCGACGCTTCGATGCTTCGAACCAGATACATGCGATCCCTGGCGCGGGAGAGTGCGACGTTGAATCGTTGCTGCGCCGAGCGGGCCGTCTGCGTGGCCGCTCTGGGTGGACTGGCCACCATGCTCACGAACATGATTGAGCGCTCTTTTCCCTGAAACGTTGCGGAGTCGCCACAAGCGATCTGGTGCCGGACGAATGCCGCTTCTCCGATTCGGGCCAAGAGAAGCTTCTGGATGTAGTGGGCGTGATGGGGGCCGATCAGCGAGACGACGCCGATCGACCGGTCTGCGAACTTTGGATCCTGGGTCAGCCGCTCGATTTCATCGACGATGACGGCGGCTTCGGCTTCGTTGATCTTCTTTCTCGTCTTCCTTCCCTCGGGTACGTAGATGTCGATGAGGGGCGGGTCCAGTCGCTCCGACACCTTCGGAATGCGGAGCGAGATAAGCGGCTCGGTGTAGAACCGCATCGAGAAGCGGATGATCGGCTCGACGCAGCGGAAATGCTCCTGCAGCATCACCCGCGTTCCCGGGAACATTGCGTTCGCGAGGTCGTAGAGCGAGCCCCCGGGCAGCACCATCGCGCCAAACGGTTGATCGCCGAGATAGTTGTGCCGGAGTTGGAGGATCTTGCGCTCTTCGACGAACGCGGCGGTCGGGCTGATCTGCTTGTCGTCGCCCACGATGAGGAGCTTCCTGCCGCGCAGGAGCGCCGGCAGGGCCCCGATGTCCGACTGGGAAGCTTCGTCGACGATCACCAAGTCGAAGGATCCGAGCTCGGGCGGAAGGCTCTCCGACACCCTCCACGCGGGCATGATCCAACAGGGCACTGCGGCGTACGAATCGCGCATCGCCTCGCGGGCGTCGCGCCGGTACCGCCGCGCCCGAATACCCCTCCCCCTTCCAATCTGTCGGATCGCCGTGGCAAACCGGACCAATCCACCCTGGATGCGCTCGGTCATGTTGACCTTCAGGGCGAAGAAAGTGCGGAGCTTGACGGTTTCGCGCATCCTCCTCTTCAAGTCCTCGTCGAACTCGAACCGCTTTGCCGAAAGTTCGGCGAGTTCCTCACGGCAGTCGATGTCCCGTAGGTAAGAATCCTGGCGACGCCAAAGCCAACTCTCGTTCCACCCCGAAGGACTCCACGGATCGTCGATGCCTTCGACGGACTTATGCTGCAGCGACCTCGCCCACTCTCTCGCACCAGAATCTTCGACGACGGCAGCCACACGATCGATGGTTGCCAGGTGGGGCTTCAGCTCGTGAATTCGCTGGAGCTCGCCAGCGAGATCTCCCCATTGAGCGGAAATCTCGCCGTTGGAGAACTTTGGATTCCCAACGCACTCCTCGATGAAAGACTTCATCCGATCGGAGATCGGTGACGGCATTTGACGCAGTCGGTCGACCGGCTGGGAGACACGGAGCCGAGCCTCCCCCAAGCGGTGCCGTCTGACGTTCAGGTCGATCTTGTTGGCCGTGCTTCGAGCGGCCGCTGCATCCTGGAGGGCTCTCTCCGGATCAGTTCCGTAAGGGAAGAGCTCGGGCAGCTCGGTGCGCACGCGCTCTCCTCTGGAGATTGCTGCATCGCGAAATTGATCGAGTAGAGCGTGTGTAGCAGTCGCCCATCGAACGATCTGATTGCTATCGGCATCAACACGGGGAGTCCCGAAGTCCTCGGCCAATCCGTTCCAGCGAGTTGCGGTGGTCGCGACCTGACGCCTGAAACGAAGGTAGTCGCCTACATGGGCCCAATCCTCGGCAGTGGCGGGACTGCCTCCAGCAACGGTCGTTTTCTTTAGCAGGTAGCGAGAGACCCCTGCGCCAAAGCTAAGGATTGAAAACGGGCGTTTCCCGCTGGCAGCGCGCTCCACAGCGGCACTGACGACGTTGTCGTCGACGGCCTCCTCGGGCAGTTGAACCGGGCGTTGGACGAAGGCCCTTCGCGATTCCTCGATCTGATCGAACTCGGCCAGGACCTCGTCGAACAGCGCAGTTTCGGGTGATCCGATCCCCGCGCCGATCCAGGAATCGAAGATCCGGGCCATCCAGGGATGATCCACAAACAGCCCGCGCGCTTCTGCCAGGCTGAGTAGATCCTCAGCAAGCTGCTTTGCCCGCGAAACTGCGTCATTTGCGAGAAATGACATCAACTCGATGCCTTCCTCGTGAATCTGCCTTTCGAGATGACTCGCCTGGACGAGGTGCTCGTGAACGGCCGTGAGCGCCAGGGTGTCGACGAGGTCGTTTCGACTCGGGACCTCCTTGTCCATGTAGACGAGCAGATCGCCGACGATTTTCCGGGCTTCACGGGCTGCGACGATATCGTCGGTCGAGAATTTGGGATCGTATTCCGGCCCCGGCCCCAAATGATCGGGGAGCCATTCGTGCGCTGACCGGTCGCGAACGACTCGTTCCGCCAACTCCGCCGGGGTAAGAGATGCCGAACCGAGCCGCAGCGATGCGGAAACGTTCTCCAGCTACTTGCTCGCGATGGCGATGATGCTCGAATCGACCTTGTCGATGCTCTCCCGAAGCTGCGCCGCAGCCTGCTCGTGCTCTAAGATCTGGCGCTCGAGCGACCGCGGGTTCGAGTTCGCCACCGTTCCTGCGAGTGTCCCAACCGCCTGCTCCAGCTGACGGAGCCCCTCCCGTTCGCTCGTCAGCAGGCTGATCGTAAGCCCTCGAACTTCCTCCGGAATCTGTTCACGGAGGACCGACAGGGCGGGCTCGCCCTTCGACGTAACCAGCACGCGCTTCCCGGTAGCGAGACAATGGCAGATGATGTTTGCAATCGTGTGAGTCTTCCCAGTGCCAGGAGGTCCCTGAACGACAACTCCATCGGATTCTGCCAACCGCTGGACGATCGCAACCTGTGACTCATTGTATGGCTTGGGGAAGTACAGGCTCGCTTCATCCGAATCCGCCATGTCGGGCGCCTCGGAGCCACTCTCCCCCGAAGCCGTCGGGCCGCCAACATCCAATCCAGCCGGGCCCTTGTAGAGCCCTCCTCCGATGTCGATCAAAGTGGGCTGATACGTCTTGTGGCCCGGCGGTTCCGTCACGAAGCGGGTTGCCGGTCCCGGTAGTTCCTCGGGATTCGATGAGGTCACCGCCTCCCTGAGTCCGAGAAGATCCTGGACGACGAAATTCTCGGAACGCGGCCGCGCAAAAATGACCCACGTGTCGGTAACCATCAGCTGATCGGAAAACTCCGGAAGACTCCGATCCGTCACATCGGATCGGAAATCCGGCTGATAGGTTCCGGTCTCACTCAGCTCGTTGGCGGCGTAACGAAGCACCGGCTCGAAGGATTCCCGAACAAAGGGCGAGAACATCCGCTCTGGGTCCCGAGAAAGCCTCTCGAGGTGCTCTCCTGCAACACGCAGTACCGCATCAGCGCCCGGATTCTCAAGCTGCTCGAAGGGTTTCAAGGCAACGCCAGCTTGGACATCCCTCGGTCCGACCCGAAGCGCACCGCCGTCCTCCGCAATCTCGATCTCGACGAGAGCTTCGACGACGGGGTGATTAATCGTCATTCCGGACGTTGCCCAACGAGCGAGCCCGACCCCCCAGACCAACTCGAGAGGCCGCTCCGCTCCTTCACTCTGTATGAGCTGATGAATGCTGAACAGCTTCTCGTAGATCTCGATCGTCTTTCGACGCGGTGCTTCACTCTGGGCCCACTCGTTCCAAGGCCCCGAGATGTAATTCTTAACATCCGCGCCGGCGTCTTCGAATCTCTCGATCTTCAGCTGAACATCTACTATGGATCCAGCCAGATCGGACCGCTTCAGCGGCTTCATGACGTCTTCTGGATCGATGGTTCCAGCACGCACCAGCGCGTCGGCCTGGTCGCGGCTCATCGTCTCCATGCGCGGGCTCGAAACGACTGAGGGTTCTTCTGGATTGCGACTTACGGTGAGCCACGGCCGGAGAGATTCTGGAACCTCCGGCGGGTCCAGGCGCCGCAGTCTTTCGATCTTGATCCAGGACTCACCGTCGTCCAGATCGTGCTGGATTCCGACTCGATCGTGGAACTCGTGTTCATAGAGAACGAGGTTGCGGTGCTGCTCGATCGAGAAGACCGTTCGTTCCCCGAGGCGGACCATGTGGGTCACGTAGTCCAACAACGCCGCCAGTCGATCTCTTGCTCGGTCGAGGTCGGCCTGCTCAGTAGTCAGTTCCGTCATGTCTTCCGTTTCCGGCCCGCTTCCTCACGAATCGCACACGAGTGGTTACGACGCTAACTGATCTTCCGCGAATCGGGGAAAGGGGTGGATCCGTCCAAACGCTTCCGGCTAAAGCGGCGGACCATAGGCGGCATTAGAGCCCCCACAAAGGTCGACCATCTCGGTCTCCGTAGCCCACCCAGCCCCCCCACAAGCGGGTTGCCCACTACCCGACTGGCGTTTCGTTGAGCTGCGTATCGGTGGCCCGATACACTTGCCCCGTGCCCGCCCTCGCCGAGGAGGGCACGTCGTAGTGCCCGAGACGGTACCGGGACTGAGGGCCATGATCTGTTGGGGACGAGGTCCGAGTCATTCTACGCCGAAGCGGTCAACAGCTCCGGCGTCGGGCGCAGAATGGCCCGAGAACGGCAGGTACGCCTCTGCTCAGCGGGTCTGATCGGGCCGGTCGGCTTCAGGGGGGGTGCCAGTGCGGAGAATGGTCTTGCTCGTAGTCACGGCCGGGCTCAGCCACGCTTGACCACTTCGGCCTCTAGCTCCTTCAGCCTCCGTTGCCGTGACCGCTCCCGGCCGGCGTCCAGCATGCACGCAGTGGCGGCTGGCCCGCAGCTGGATGTACAGGCCGTGGTGCTGCCCGAGGAGCTTGGCCGCTTCCGTCGGGTTGACCCAGCTTGACCTTCAGCATGTTGTCTGTGTGCCTGTCGCCAGCCTCGGCATTCTTGCCCCGGGCACCCAGGCCCGCTAGCCGCTCGTGTCGTCCTCCTTCTCTTTCTTGGTCCTTCCGGGATCTCCGTGGGTCGCAAGGATCCCGGGTGACTCGTCAGGCCGCCTGCGGGGGCCCCCTGGTGGGTGGGGGGCTTGCTCGGCGGCGGATTGCACTCGAGGTGTCCTGCTGATAGAACGCTCCGGCGGAGGAGCGAATGCAGGATACCAAGCTGTTCGAGACGATCTTGGGGATCCCTACCCCCTGGCACGTGGCGCGCGTCGAGCTGAAACCCGAGGACGAGCGGGTCGACGTGTGGCTAGAGCACGAGCCGACGCGCTGGCCCTGTCCCAACTGCGGCGAGACGGTGCCCGCCTTCGATCATGCGGCAGAGCGCACGTGGCGCCATCTCGACACGTGTCAGTTTCAGACGCACCTGCATGCCGAGATTCCGCGGGTGCAGTGTCCGACCCATGGCGTGAAGCAAGTGCGGGTGCCGTGGGCCGAGCCACGGAGCCGCTTCACGGGGTTGTTGGAACGGTTGATCATCGATCTGATCCTGCAGTGCAGTACGGTCAAAGGTGCGTGTGAGATCGCGGGCGTCAGCTGGGACGAGGCCTGGGGCGTGATGAGCCGCGCCGTCGCGCGGGGCCACGCGCGGAAAGAGGCGCGGCCGATCCGCTACATCGGCGTCGACGAGAAGGCGTTCCGCAAGGGCCATCGCTATCACACGATCGTGTGCGACCTCCAGCGGGCGACCGTCGAGTTTGTGGCCGAAGATCGCAAGACGGAGAGTCTGGCGGCGTACGATGCCCAGTTGACGGACGCCCAGCGGCGGGCACTGCACGCCGTCGCGATGGACATGTGGGAGGCGTACATCGGCGCCACGCGGGACGGCCTGCCCGCCGGCGACGAGAAGATCGTCTTCGATCGGTTCCACATCATGCGGGAGATGACGAAGGCCGTCGATACGGTCCGCAAACAGGAGCATCGCGCTTTTCTGCGGGCCGGCGAGGGTTCGCCGCTGACCGGCACCAAGTACCTGTGGCTGTTCAGCGACGAGCGGCGGCCGGCGCGGCATGCGGCCGCGTTCGCGACGCTCCAAGCGCTGAAGTTGAAAGTCGGGCGCGCGTGGGCGATCAAAGAAGCGTTGCGGGCCTTGTGGACCTACCGTCAGCATGCGGCCGTGACGCGGTTCTTCACGCGCTGGTATGGCTGGGCGATCCGCTCGCGGCTCGCGCCCGTGAAGCAGGTGGCGAAGACGTTGAAGCGGCATCTCGCAGGGGTGCTCCGCTTTGTCCAGCATCCGATCACGAATGGCGTGGCTGAAGGTCTCAACAGCAAGATCATGAGCATCAAGCGAAAGGCCGGCGGCTTCCGCAACCCGTCACACTTCACGACGGCGATCTATTTTCACTGCGGAGGGCTCGACCTCTACCCACGCTAAACCCGGAAGGACCTCTTTCTTCGACTTGAGGTCGCCGTCGTGCTCCTGGAGAAACGCGCGGATGTCCTCCACGTGGTCGAGCAGCCGCGCCCACTGCTCCTTGTAGAGCGTCACGGGAAAACGGCCGAGCCCGTAGACCGAGAGCGCCCCCTTCACGCTGACCTTGAGTGAAAAGGGGCTGGCCTGCTGGCGCTTCAGTGCTTCGTTCTCTGCCTTGAGTCGTGCAAGTTCTGCCTGAACGTCATCCATAGGAGATCTCCTCCTCGATCAACTCGGGTGCTTCCGTCATCAAGTGTTGGTGAAGAGAGCTTAAGCCCTAATCATCCAGATACTTCCAGCCGATTTTGACGCTGGCACCTCACTGGCACTGGAATATCTAGTCTAAGCGGTTTGGTTAGAACGAGATAAGGGCGGGGTAGCAACAGTTGATGGCGGAAGCACCAGAAGCTCTGCAAGCCGACGCGCGGCTCCGCCAGCCTCGCCCTGCGCCAAGTCGTCGCAGAAACCAACGACGAACGGGGTGAGGTCCAGGTCGATGACGACCGGTTCCGCGAGGAGCAGGGGAGTTTCGGAGCGCAGCTTTTCGGTCGCCCGTTCGGGTCGGAGCTCGATTCGGGCTGGAGCGCTCCGGTCCAGCCCGTCTCCGAGGTCGAGCTGCCGCGAGATCACCCGGCGCTGAAGCTGCACCGCCGGCGCGAGGTCGGGATGGCGCTCGACCGCGGAACGCCAGCTCCGGTCCGCCTCGACGAGCATGTCTTCTCTATAAAACACTGTAAATAAATAACTTAACAGATAGACGACCTGTCTCGACCGTCCGCGATGCTTGAAGGCGCCAAAGAGCAGTCAGTATGTCAGTATAATGACTGTGAGGTGTTGGATCATGACGGCGACGATGACCGAGACACCGATTAGCGTAACCGAAGCAGCGGCGGGGAAGATCTCGCAGCTGTTGTCCGAAGAAAACAAGGTGGCGGCGGGACTGCGCGTGTTCGTCCAGGGTGGCGGCTGCTCCGGCTTTCAGTACGGTCTCATGATCGAGGAAAGCGCCGGCGACGCCGATTCGGACCAGATCTTCCAGTCCAACGGCGTCAAGTTGTTCATCGATCCGATCAGTATTCGCTATCTTACCGGCGCCGAAGTCGATTTCGTCGACAACCTGACGGGCGGCGGGTTCACGATCAAGAACCCCAACGCGAAGACGACCTGCGGGTGCGGCCAGTCGTTCGGCGTCTAGCAGCTAACAACGAGAAGACGGCCACGCCACGTGCCCGAGGCGGCCCACCCGGGATGATGCCGGATGGCCGTTGCCAGAGCTTCGTCCGCGAACCGAGATGGAACCGCAGTCGGACTACCTCGAACGCCTCCGCCCCCCTGGAAGCCGACGGTCCGGCAAGCGCGAGTTGATCGTCAACGTCTTCTTGAGGCAAGAGGGGCATCTGAGCGCTGATGATCTGGTCGACGTCCTCCAGTCGGAAGGTCACACGACCAGCCGGGCGACCGTGTACCGGACGCTCCAGTGGATGGTCGACGCTGGCATTGCCCGCAAGGTCGATTTCGGCGAGGGCCGGTTCCGTTTCGAACACTCGTATCGGCACCCGCGACATTTTCATCTGCTCTGCAAGTCCTGCAATCGGTCTTTCGAGTTTCTCAGCTCCGACATCGAGGCGCTCATCGAGGAAGTGGCGTCGGCGCGAGGCTTTGCGTCGCGGCAAAGCGTCGTCCAGATCTACGGTTCGTGCGAGGAGTGCCAGACAGGGCGCAGTCAAACGGGCAGCATGGTACCGACGGAGTTGCTGTTTGCACGTGACGCCCTGCGCATCGCAATTGCCACCGAGCGGAGCGGCCTGGATTTCTACACGAGGGCGGCCCGCACTGCCAGCGATTCGAGGGCTCGTCGGGTGTTCAAGCGGCTCGCCGAAGAAGAGCGGGAGCACCTGGAAAAGCTCGAGGTTCGGTACAAAGCGCTCCTGGCGCAGGACCCAGAGCTGGAGTCGCGGCCGACGTTCCTCTTCTTCAAGGGGGCAGCCAACGGCCTGTTTGCGGCCGGCGCGGACGAGCTGGCCGACGGAATGGACGACGGGAAGGCTCTGAAGATCGGCATCCGCTGCGAGCGGGGTTCGCATCGTTTCTTCCGGCGTTATGGCGAGCGGTTCGAGGACTCGGAAGGCAAGCAGATCTTTCTGGAGTTCGCTGACGAGGAACGGGAACACCTCGAGCTTCTTATCCGCGAGTATCGAGCGCTCGTGCAGCGCCAGAGCAGGACCAAAACGGTAAACAAGGCGTCGAGCTCGCGGCCACGAGGCCAGTCGACTCGGCGCTCGCGGCGCGCGACGGCTTAGTCACCACCCCGGTCCCTTTGTGATCGACCTCCATCTTCACACCACCGCCTCGGATGGGACGCTGGATCCGGCGGAGCTCGTGGCGCTGGCGCAGGCGCGTGGCGTACGGACGCTGAGCCTCACCGACCACGACACGATGGCGGGAGTGCCAGTTGCCGCCGAAGCGGCGTCAGCGGCAGGTCTCGAGTTTCTTCCCGGCGTCGAGATTACCGCCGTCAGCGAACGCCGCGACGTGCACCTGCTCGCGTACTTCCTGGACGCCAATCCACCCGGTCTTGCGCCGTTTCTGGAAGAACAGCGCGATCAGCGTGTCGATCGCGCTCGGACGATGGCGGAGCGGCGGGTCATGATCTCGATGTGAAGTCGAGAGTGCATCCGAAGTACAAGACAACGTATCGCGTCGGGAACTGGGCCGAGTACGACCGAGCCCTCGTGCGGCGAGGCGACGTCACCCTCTGGCTCACGCCCGACGCGATCGCCACGTGGGCAGCGGCTGGCGTCGGCAGGCGGAGCGGGCACCTCCAGTATTCCGATCTCGCCATCGAAACCGCCCTGACGCTCAGTCTCATCTTCCACGTACCGTTGCGTCAGACCGAGGGCGTCTTGACATCGATCTTCGGGATGCTGGGCGTCGATCTCACGGCACCCGATCACACCACGCTCTCGCGACGCGGTCAGCATCTCGCCCTCGCGCGTCGGCGCGCCCGCCCGGGCACCAGCCGGCACCTCATCGTTGCCAGCACCGGACTGTCCATCGTCGGCGAAGGTGAGTGGGCCGCGGCGACACATGGGGGGCGCGGGCGACGCGGCTGGAGGAAGCTCCATCTCGGCGTGGACGGGTCCCGTGTGATCGTGGCCTGCGCGCTGACTGAGCCGACGGCCGATGACGCGATGACGGGGATCAGTCTGGTCGACGAGGTGGATGGACACCTCACCAGAGTGACGGCGGATCCGGCCGACGACACGCTCGCGTTCGATGGTGCGGCCGGTGCGCGAGGGGCGCGGGTCGTGGTGCCGCCGACCAAGACCGCGTCGTTGTCTCGACGGGGCGCCCGATCAGGTGCCCGCGATCGGACGATCAGGAGGGTGAAGGCGCTCGGACGGCGACGGTGGAAGAAGGCGTCTGGTGACCATCAGCACGCGCGCGTGGAGCATGCGTTCTTCCGGTACACGTCGATCGTCGGCGACGGTCTTCGGGCACGCAGTTCATCGGGGCAACGGCGTGAGGCCGTGCTCGCGTGTCACGTTCTGAACCGGATGACCGAGCTTGGCAGACCCGTCTCGTACCGCATCGGTAGGTGACGGGCGCGACGGTTTGAAGCGCGTCGGCCTGCCCGCATCCGCGCACCAACGCCTTACATCATCGGCGTCAGCCAAGGCGGCCATGACATCCTCGGTGAATCCTGCCTTCGGGAGAATCAATACCGTCCGGGGCTGTGCGCCGCGATGCGCCGACTTCATATGGTTCAGGCACAGAAACACGAGCCAGGCGGCGGCGTGCGGCAGGCCGAAGCGGGCCACGCTCCGGAGCGCGAACGTGAACAGGGGTGTGAGCCTACCGGGTAGACGCACGCGTGTCCGTCAGCACCTGGTCGACCTCGCTGGCGGTGATGCGGTCGAGGGCGTAGGGCGCATGTTGCGGCACGACCCAGGTTCCGGTCAGGGTTACACCGACGGCAAACCCGTGGCGCCGGCAGAACCCTGCCGGATCGCTCGGCAGCGCCGAATCGCGCCCGTACGGATAGGAGAACCACGACGGCCGCCGACCGGTCGCCTCCTCGAGGGCGGCCACGTGTAGGGCCAGGAGCCGGTCAGCCTCTTCGGCGTCGGGCCGAGTGACAGGACGATGATCGTGAGTGTGGGCGCCGATCGTATGCCCCGCTGCAACCAGGTCGCGCAGCGCATCCCGATCCATATAAGTTGACCGGCAGAAGGATGCCTCGCTGAGGCCTCGGTGGCCCAGCATGACGGTGGTCGCCCGGTCTACGACCTCCGCAGGCAGGATAAAATTGATGAGGTACTTGAGTTCTCCGTCCTCCGGCCAGTCGAACTTGTACACGTGCCGCGCTGACACTCGCTCTTCGTCACTCAGCTCGCGGCCACGCCAATCTTCCGGAAGAGCGGCCAACAAGTCAGATCTGAACTTGCTGGGCGGAGTTGTCGCGCGCAGCCAGTGGACCTTGTTGACGCTCAGAGCGCGCTGTTCCGTCAGCGGCCTGGAGCAAATGAAGAACAGGGCCTTCACTCCGAGCGGCTCGAGAATGTCTGTTGCCGTCTCGGCATGGTCCACGAGACCGTCATCAAACGTGATGAGAACACTTGGATCTTGCAGATCGCGACTGCCGAGAACGAACGCCTCGGCTTCATCAGGGCTGGCGATGTGGAACTCCGCTTTCAGATCCTCGATCTGACGGGCGAACGCTTCGGGTGCGAGCGCATAGATGCCAGGATAGGCGTACGCTGCCGGGTCACGGATGTAGTGGTAGCTCACGAGTAACAACCGGCCCGATCCCAATTCCGGTTTCCTTTCAGAGTTTCGGTGACCCGAGAATCAATCGATCGTACAAATCGCCACAGCCACGCGATCGAACGGCCTCACGAATCGACGCAAGCTGGGCCTCGGAAAGCACACGCCGCCAAATGCCAACACGCTGTGCCGTCAACGGTTCTTTCAACCGCGCGAGCGTCGTCGACGCCTTGCCCGTGGCGGCCAGGACCTGGTCGAAGTCTCTTTTCTTTCCTTCGAAGCTCGCCACCGCCTCTTCCCACGGCTCGCCGAGGAAGCCGAGCACGCCGCGCATGGCAGCCTCGGGGTCGCTAATCAGGTCCTCGTAGCGAAGGACATAGTAGCGATCCGCGTCTGGCTTGAATTGGGCGACGAGGGCCTCTCCCGTACCAATGGTGGCGCACCAGCGCACGGCGAATGCCTCGGGCGTATCCCATTTTCGTGCTTCGACCAGGGAGGCAAACACGTCCCGCGGATCACGAACGATCTGGATCACTTGGGCCCTGGGCCACGTTGCCCAGATACGGTCGACGTGGGCGATGTTCCCTGGCGTCTTCTCCGCCCATCGCGGCTTGCCCGCGCGCTTCGCCACCGCCGCCATCAGTACGTCGAGGAAGGCCTCCGCCGACTCCGCTTCGGCAGCCAACTGGATCACTGCGGCGCATTCGAGGTCGAAGTAGCCGGCCAGACGATCGAAGGTCTCCCCCATTGCACCGGATTTCCGCTCGGCCCAGTCCCAGTCGAACCAGTAGGTCTCGAGCCCCGACGCAATCGCGCTGTGGTGTCCGAGCATGGCCCGCAGCAAGGTCGTTCCCGACTTGAACATTCCACCGATGAAGATGGGCGCGCGGGACAACTCAGGACTCCCGGTTAAGCAGCCATTCGGCCAGATCCAGTTCGAACTGGTCGTCGATGTTGACCACGTGACGATCGATGACGATGGCGACCGCGTCGCAGTCGAGAATGCGGCCGTGATCAACCAGGTGTTCTCGCGTCGTGGCGTAGCACAGCCCATTGCGGTGGTAGAACGCCGGAATGTCTTGACGCGGGCCGTAGCGGCCCCCCTCCGGATGGTAGAAACCGATCACGCCTCTCGCGTCGACCGTGAGCGTCTTGTGCGGCGTGTAGTGTGCTGGCGTTCGAGAAATGGTGGCGACCGCCCGCGCACCTCGTTCGACGAGTGTGCGGACCGCCCGTTCGACATCGTCTGGCCGCCGGAGCGGACTCGTCGGCTCGAGCAGGACCGAGAGGTCGAACCGCTTTCCGTAATACGTCTCTGCAGTGACCCAGGCGTGCCGCCATACCTCCGCCGAGCGGGCCGAGTCGTCCGACAGGGCCTCGGGTCGCATGAACGGTACATCGAGGCCATGGCGTGCGCCTTCATCGACGATCTCCGCGTCATCGGTGGATAGAATCGCTGCATCGATCCACGCCAGCGATCTCGCCACTCTTGCCGCACGTCCGACCAAGGAAACGCCACCGATCTGCCTGAGATTCTTGCGAGGAATACCCTTGGAGCCACCGCGCGCGGGCACCACGGCGAGGACCGAGCGACCCGCGAAGCTCACGTGAGGTTTCCAATCGTCACCGCGCGCCTTTCCGCACTGCTCGTTCGTATCGCCTCGACCAGCGCCATGACGCGAGCTCCTTCGCCCAGTGTGCAGGAAGGCGGTGCCCGGCCTTCCACAACATCCACGAACTCGCGCGCCACTGCCACGAACATGTCATTGCGCTCACAATCGAAGCGCTCCTCTTTCCACACTTGACCCGACTCGTGGCCGATCGCAATGCGGTTCGGTTCTGCAGACCACATCAGCGTGCCGCCGTCGCCGACGAACCGGATGAATTTTTCATGGGGGCGCCCGTAGAGGTCGAGGTGAATCGAAATGCGGAGTCCGTTGGGGTACACCACCAACGCATCGACCGTATCGTCGCTGTCGATGTCGAGGTCCGAGATCTTCTCGACACGCCCGATCAGGTGGGCCGGGGAGCCGAACAGCCAGACCATCAGGTCGATCCAGTGGCTCTCGTCGAGTAGTGCCCCGCCACCTTGCGCCGCACTGGCCATGAAGAACTGCTGATACGGCTCCCATGGATGCCAATCCGCAAGATGGGCCGACATGTGGAACTGCACATGGCGCAATGGACCGACCGCGCCACCCCTTAGCAGATCCTTCACCCGGGCGAGGGGAGGCCACCAGCGCCATGTATAGTCAAGCAACACCGGGACGGCGCTCTCTCGTTCGGCGACGAGCATGTCCGTGGCATCGGCGAGTGTCTTGGCAACCGGTTTCTCGAGCAGGACCGGAAGCCCTGCCTCGAGCGCCGCAAGGGTGTTCTCTCGGTGACACGCAGTTGGCGTCGCGACCACGACAGCATCTAAGCCACCCGCAGCCAGCGCCTCCTCCGCGGTCGCGAAACTGCCGGCGATGGCCGTCTCTGCGGCAAGCTCCGCCCGCCGGTCGGCGCGCGGATCTGCGCACGATATACGGCAGCCAACGGCGGACAGGTTGCGCGTGTGCCGCTTGCCGACACTACCCGCCCCGATGATCAGGATGTGTCGACCGGTCCTCGTGCCTGCTCCCATGCGCTACCGGATCCCTGCAACCATCGCTTCATAGGAGGCCCCATCGAAGGGGATTTCAAGGAAGGCCGGACCACTCGACGGATTCCACGCGGCGAGCGCGTCCTCGACCGCCGAAGCAGTATCAGCCCGCGCACCCCGCAGGCCCAGCGCCTCGAAAACCGGTACCCAGCTGCGACCGTCCATGATCAGAGGCTTCTCGGTCAAGCCGTCCCTCCGTGCGCGGGTGCGGATGGATGCAAACGCATTGTCGGTCATAACGACGACAAGCAGCGGCAAGTTGTGTTGCGCCGAAAGCTTGGCCTCAGCCAGATACACACCGATGCCCCCGTCGCCCACCACGGCAATCGTCGGCACGGTGCGATCGTGGAGGGCCGCTCCTAGGGCCATCGGCAGTCCCGTTCCCATATAGCGTCCTTGTCCAGACAGGAGGCAGAGGTCGGCGGACGCCGCCCGCCACGCGTGCTCGCCGATGGTGGAAAAATAGCCTGTGTCCAGGACGAGACGGGCGCGACGCTCAAAATGCCGTTCGATGATCCTCAAGACCGCCCCCGGCAGGAAGCCTGCGGTCATGTGGCGTTGCAGACGCGCGCGTGTGTGTTCGAGCTCATCGATCCCCCAGGCTGGGAGCTCAGACAGCGCCTGAAGGATCGGGGCGGCCGCCCCGAGCCCGATGCGGACGGCTGGCGCATAGGCCGAGGTGCCGGGCGTCGGAACCGCCTCGACGGCCAAATAGGTGCATCCAAACGGCCTCACCGCAAGCGATTCCCGTGCGGTCAAACCGATGCCGACGACCAGGTCGGACTGCGGCAGGAGCACCCGTTCGGGGGTCAGCTCCAGCCCGACGCCGCTGAAGACGCCAGCCGCATGGGGACTGGCCTCATTGACGACGCCCTTGGCCGCGGCAGTCGAAAAGACCGGAATGGACAGCTGCTGGAGAGAGCCTTCGAGATCGGCACGAACCGCCAACGAGCCGGCGATGACGACTGGCCGCTTCGCGGCCCCGATACGCGCCAGCGCCTCATCCGCGTCGCCGCGGATCGCCTTCGCTTCAGGGAGATCTGGCTCGCTGTCGGCACTGTTCGGGGCGAGTTGAAACACCACGGGCCCTGGTTCTTCCGTAAGCGCAAACTCGGCCATCTCGCTGAAATCTGGCCCCTGCCTGGCCCGGTACCGGCACGCCTTCGTGATCGGGCCGACAATCGTGGTCTGGTCCAGTCGCTTGTGCGCGAGGGCCGGCGACGATTCGCGCGGGAACGCCTCTGCGACATGAACGAGGGGGAAAGACTCGAACCAGGCAGCCGCCAGGCCAGGCGCCGCATTGGCCAAGCCTGGCCCCTTGATCGACAAGGAAAGCCCGGCGCGACGGGACAACCGGCCAACGGTGGCGGCCATGAGCGCCCCCGCTCCCTCGAAATGCGTGAGGTGGAACGGTACCCCGCGTCTCTCCAGTGCATCGAGTAGGGTCAACGTGATCCCGCTGCCGGGGACGCCAAATGCCCTGGTTACGCCATGATCGACGACCGCTTGGGCCAGTGCGTCCATCTCGCTCGTGGACATCAAGTTTCCATCAGCACGACTCGGATCTTGTCGGCGGCACGCGCGCAAACCACACGAACGGCGTCGGGACTCATCCCGCCGCAATGTGGGGTGATGAGAAGATCGTCATGACTGCGCGCGTAGCAGACGAGCGGATGATCGCCGACCTCCGGTTCGCCCGTGAGCACATCTAGGCCCGCACCCGCGAGCCTCCCGGACTCGAGTGCGTCGAGTAGCGCGGATTCGTCTAGAACGGCCGCGCGCGAGGTGTTGACAAGCACGGCGCCCGGCTTCATCCGCTCTATCAACGAGCGTGAGACAAGACCTTCCGTTTTCGGTCGGAGGGGGACATGGACCGACACGAAGTCGCTCGTGGCGAAGACCTCGTCGAGACCAGCCCTTGTGATCGCATCGGGCCAGTCAGTCAGATGCGGATCGTATCCGATGACGTCCATTCCAAAGGCATCGGCATAACGGGCCATCCAGCTCCCGATGCGGCCACATCCGACCAGCCCAAGGCGCTTCCCGTTGAGCATGATCCCGGGGAAGTCCTCGCGCGTCCATCCGCCTTTGATGACATGTTTCAGCGCCGCGGGCAGTCGACGGGCGCAGGCCATTAGCAGCGCCCACGAGAGCTCGGCTGCGGGGGTGATGTTGCGGAGCAGCTCGCGATCCTCTTGCAGCGTGCGCACCGGGATCCCGCGTGCTGTCAGAACGCCCCTTGCAATATGGTCGGAGCCGGTCGTGGCGCAGGAAATAATACGTAATCTGGGCGCTGCTCGGATCATATCGTCGGTGATCCGAACTTTCATCGATGCGTCGAGAACCGCATCCGCGACCGTGAAGGCCTGGGCGATGGTGGGTGGCTCGGCCGGAACATGGAGAACTTCGGCGATCCCCTCCAGAGTCGCGGCAGCGGCTTGGCAGCCTTCCCGGGCGCCAAGATAGACGACCTGTGTCATCCCGCATCCCGCAGTGGCGCTTCCTCGCGGGCCAAAACCGCATAGAGATAGTCTCCAACGCCTTCCGCCTCCAGTCCGCGAACCCACATCGCGTCGAATAGCGGCGAGGACACATACGGGAGCTTGGCCCGGCCCCGTGGCTGGCGATCGCGCAGCCAGATCAGGGCGTTTGAGAGACCAAAGCGGTGCACGCAGCGCACGTCCAGAACCTTCAGTCCAGCCCGTTCAGCGCAGCCGGCGAGCGAGTTGCTGTCGAAGTACCAGCGATGTGCGACGGGATAGAAGAAGCTGGGGTAAGCGTCCGGGAGCAGGCTCATGAGCACGTCCAACCGGTTTGGCGTGCTGATCAGAAGGCGTCCGCCGGGCTTGAGCAGATCTCTGATCTCGGAGAGAAATGCGCGCGGATCACCTACGTGCTCGATGACGCTGAAGGAGAACGCCCAATAGACCTGACCGAGAGGCGGAGCCGCCTCGGCAGCGCGTGCGTAGACCTCGTAGCCGCGGCTCACGAGGAGATCGTGGTAGTCACGACAAGGCTCGATCGCAATCGCTCTGGCCGGAAGGCCTCTCACATGATCGAGGAAACTGCCGGCACCGCAACCGACGTCAGCGATGACCTTGCCGCGAAGCGACTCAGGCCAAAGCTGTTCAAGCTTCTGGAGCTGCAGCATATCGTGCTGCTCGAAGAGGCCGGCGATGTCGGCTGGTTCTTCGAGGCTCACACGGTAATCCGGGCCTTGATAGAAGTCGTCCTTCTTCGTGAACGCTTCTGCGAGGCGCTCGACACCGCACCCGCCGCAGCGCCCGATGACGGCCTGATCTTTGTGTTTACCGAACGCGCCATCACGGATGGAACCCCGGTAGGCCTCGATCCAACTCTCGGCCACGCAGATCTCGCACGGACCGAAGCCGTCAAGGGGCATAGCACAGCCTCTTCTGGATTCGTGGCTCGGCGGAGGCGAGCACATCTGCGATGCGCTTCCCTGCCTGTCCGCCGCCAAACACGGTTGAGGAGGGATAGCGACCGTTTGCAAGTTGGCGACGAATGGCGGCCTCGATCTGGCCGGCGTCATAGGGAACGTCGGTGACATTGGGCCCGCGCTCGCGGCCTTGCTGACGTGTACCGATGTTCACGCACGGGACGCCTAGGAAGGCTCCTTCCCGCAGGCCCGACGAGGAGTTGCCGACAAGGCACGCGCAATTGTTAATTACCCGGCCGTAGTCTTCGACCGAGAAGTTTCGGTAGAAGTGGACGTAGTCCGGCTGGTTGCGTTCGCGGAAGATACGCAGGCCCTTCGATACGTCGTCGGATCCGGCGTCGACGTTCGGCCACAACCAGGCGACTTGCATGCCGACTAGGGCAATCGCATCGAGCGTCTCGCGAATCTGGGCGACACCCTGCCCATACTCGGTCGTCACGGGATGCTGTAGCACCACAAGGTAGGGTCTCCGGGGATCGATCTGGGCCCCGACCCCCGCGTAGCGTTCAAAGAGGTCATCCGGAAGAGAAAGATCCGACTCCGCCAGAGGATCAATCGACGGGCACCCGGTGAGATGGACGGTTCCGGGCTTCTCACCCATCCGAATCAGGAAATCGTACGCGCGCTCGGTGGCCGGGAAATGGATGTGGGAAAGCTTCGTCACCGCGTGCCGGACGCTCTCGTCGATCGATCCGGTCACCTCACCGCCCTGGGTATGTGCCACCGGAATATTCATGTAGCTGGCCGCGATCGCCGTAGCAATCGTCTCGAAGCGGTCGGCCACCGTGAGCGCGATATCAGGGCGAATGTTCTCGAATTGGGACGCGAGCTCCAACACCCCAAGGCCTACCGACTTGGCCATCGTCGTGGGCGTCTCGCCCTCAACAATCGAGTGAAGGACCGCGGCCGGTTCGAATCCGTCGGCGCGGATGACATCGATGACACTACCGAAGCGATGCAACAGGGCGGACGCGCCGACCAGTAGCTGAAGTTCCAATGCCGGGTGGAGCTGGACGGCGCGCATCACGCTTTTAATGCGGCCGTAATTCGCTCTGCTGTTGACGACAATGCAGATTGTTCGTGGTCGTTCAGTCATCAAGATCGGCCCAGCAAAGCAGGCGCCGGGCGTCTACTTCGCGTTTGAGGCGCCGGCCGATCAGCGCATCGATCTGCGAACCTCGAATCCCGGTTCCCGGTTTCTTGACGGTGAGCAGCTCTCGGCGGAGTACGGTTCCCGCGGCGAGATCGCGTACTGGCGCGACGCTCTTGCCGAAGATCTTGCGAGTTGGTGCCAACACCCTTGCGATCTCATCTTTGTCGACCGGATGGGCGAACATTTCGGCGAACGCGTCCCGAGCCTGCACCAGGGATGCAAATTCGTCGACTGTCAGCGAGGCGCGCGTATCAGGTCCGAACATGCGGCGATCGAACACGATATGCGCTTCGATCACGTTGGCGCCGCGGGCAATCGCCGCGAGCGAAGGGAAGGGAGTACCGGAGTGATCGGAAAGTCCGACCGGGCAGTCAAACCTGGTGCGCAACTCATCGATGACATTCAGGCCGACGTCCGCCAAGTCGACGGGGTAACGCGTAGTGCACTGGAACAATCCGACCTGCACCCCCCGGGACCGCAGCCCTGTGACCGTAGCGTCGATCTCATCGTAGCCACTCATACCGGTGCTGAGCAGAATCGGCCCGCCAGCGTCGATCATTGCGTCGAGCAGGTCACGCGAGGCGATCTCGCCAGAACCGACCTTCCATGCGGGCAGGCCTATACCGTGCAAGATCTCCACAGCTCGCACGGAGAACGCTGAGCTCAAAAAGAGTAGTCGCCGTTCCCTCGCGTGTTGTGCCACGCCGGCCCACTCTTCGCGGGTGAACTCCATCCGCTTCCAGTAGGCGTAACGCGTGTCGTCTTGGCGCGTGAACGCAACCCGAAACGGCTCGTCAAGAGTCGATTCCTCCTGTGCGATGTGCATCTGGAACTTGACGGCATCAGCGCCGGCTTCAGCCGCAGCATCGACGTAGGCGTGGGCCATGCCCAGTGATCCATCATGCGCCTGGCCGACTTCGGCGATCAGGAAGCACACCTCGCCCTGACCGACGCGTCGTTCGCCGATGTGCATGACTCGGGTCAATGCCGGCCTTTACCTCGACACAAAGCTGCGCCACAATGTGCCGCGGTTAGTTTAGGCGCGCCGTGGGAAGGTCCATCAGCCGGTATTCGGGTACTCGTTGCCTCTCACCGAGGCCGATGTCAATCGGTACAGCGTGTGTCCAATGTGCCCCTCGGAATCCGTCGTTCCGTTCAGCTGAGGACCGTACGACGACAAGAAGTTCACCAGTCACATGCGCTGCGAGGGGTGCGGACTTTGTATTCATGAATCTGGCCGTTCACCGTAATAGGCTCTCCACAGGATCGATGCTTCTGGATCGAGACCCCTAACATCGACTGGCAGCCTTCAATGTCGCTATTGTACCATCATCTACCGGTTTGCTTTTCGAGTAGGGCGCTGCGGTACCTCCCGCGCGAAACGGGTTCCGGGTCGTCCGTGAGGTCAGGTCGGGACGTCCATTCTGGATGCTCATACCTCGATACCTCACCATCCTCGCCGAGTGGCGTTCCTCACCCGAACCGCCGAGAGACCTTCCGTCCCCGAGGACGACCGGACTGGTGCGCCCGTGTCACTTCGCTGCCAGGGTGTTGCTGAAACTCGAACCAGGCAGGTCCAGAAGACGATGGCTGCACAACCCTCGCATAGGCGCCCAAGTCGAAGCGACCCGTAACAGGATCGCGGCCTTCGAAGGGCGCTGAGGGCAGCGGAACGTTGGTTATGCCCAACGGATGTCGAAAATCTCTGGCGCGTGTTCTTCTTGTTCGCGATTCTTTCGTTCTCGTATCGTCGTGAGGCGCTCGGACTGCCCTTCCCGCCAACAGTGGTCTTCTTCGCGTTCGGAGAGAAAACCGGCCTGCCCGTGCTTCGCCGCAAGATGCACCGAGATGTCCACGAGGCAATTGGCCGCGGCCTCGATGATCGCACCTGGGCCGAAAGTGCCAAGGCCACGATTTGCGCCGTGGTTGCCTTCGCTCGCCAAAGTCCCGAGGTCCGCGTCGTCGTGAAGACGAAGAAGGGACACTCGGATACGGTACGCGCCGCGCTGGCTGTTGACGGAGCCGAACGGTCCGACAATGTCGAAGTGATCGAAGGCAGCGACCCCTTGCGTCTCCTCGAGTTGACCTGGGCCGTCGTGGGCATGAACACCACCGCGATCCTCGAAGCGCTCGCCATGGGCACCATTGTCCTTACACCGTCATATGCCGAAGCGGCCGAATCGCAGATGCGGATCTGGTTGGCGGACTACGGCGAAGCAGTCGAGGAGATGAAAACGCCGGAGCAGATGGTGGCACGCCTCGCCGAAATCTGCCGCGGCCAGCCCCTTCAAGTGGTGGGTGAGTTTTCGCCGGCAGCGGCGGCGACACTCCACAGTTGGGCTGGGAATAGCGATGGGCCGCAAGTGATCGCGTACGGGCCTGTATCGTCAAAGAGCTGAGCGATCAAAGTGTCCAGCATCCCCGAAGGCCCGTCCAGGGTACGCCACGTGGCGGTTGGCCCGACGGACGAGGATCCGCTGGCTCCGCGACGCTTTGAGGAGTTTGAGGAGGAAGAGCTCAGTGATCCTCATCACTCGCTTGTCACCCTAACGGCGTTGCGATAGAGGGGCCGGACCCGGACCCGATCGAAGCGGCCCATTAGATCGCGATAGCGGCCGACGAGGTCTACAACCTCGTGTGCGGTCAGACCCGGAAACTTCTGGGCCGTATAGTCTTGTGACTTGTGGAACGATATACTTAAGGCCTTCGCCACCGAACGGACGAACTGTCCGGCGCAGTCGTGCCCGCGCGCGACGTACCGTCGGCGGTTGCCATCGCTGGTGGCCCTCGCAAGGTTGGAAATGTGCGTTATGATCCGCTCCGTTGCCCAGGTCCCGTCACGTGATGCGATGTAGCGTTCAACGTCCGCGCACACAGCCTGGTCCGTTGCAAGTGGGGCGCGATAACGTCCAGCGAGGGCATCTTCGATGCCATGCACCAGATCGTCGAAGCTTGTTAGATTGACGCTGACCCGGTTCGGAAGAAAGGAGTCGTAGGTTTCCGACAGCACCGGCCGATAGGCGAGCACCGGTCGGCCGAGCAGCGCTCCCTCCAGGCCCGTTGTACAGCTGTTGTGGATCGAGAGTTCTGCGGCAAGAATCCACGGCAAAACACTACCCTCGTAGATTACCTTGACGTTTGGCAGCTCGGCGGCGATGCGGCGCCACGTCTCGTGGTTCTCCGATGGATGAGGTCTCAGGACGATCGTGCGGTCAGGGAAGGCGCGCGCGAGACGCGGTAGCATGTCGACAAACGACTCAAACACACGGCCGAGGAAGTCGATCCAACCGGTGAAGAAGCGTTCGTCCCCTTCGTCCCGAAGGATCCCCCGGGCGCGCAGAATTTCGAGCACTTGATCGCGGCCATAGAAGTGATTGTAACGAGCGAAGTTGGTGTTGATTAGAAGATAGCTGCCGAAGCGGCGGCGTAATGATTTCGCCGCGGGCTCGTAGAGCTCACGGATTCCCGGCCGCAAAAGGTCGAATCGAGGATTGCCGGTGACATGAATGCGCTCGTCATCTCCCATGATCGAGCGCACATCCCCCGCCTGATTCTGGCCCCATGCAAAGAAAGCCTCTGTACGCCCAAAGGCCCCTGGAGCGATGCGCTCATGCAAGTATGCCTGGCGGTCGCGATACACTAGGCCCTCTTCGCACCAGGCGAGAGGACGGAAGCCAAGCCGATTCAGACGCTGGAAGAATCGCACTCTGGACGGAGCAAGGCTCTTGTCCAGATAGAAGCCGCGGGGCAGCAACCCTAGCCGGCCACGCAGCGCTCTTTGCTCACCAAGAATTACGCGGAAGCCGGCCTCGGCGGCGACACACGCGAGATAAGCCTTGGCGTCGAGCTCCCTGACTTTCGTCTCGACCGGGAGAATGAGCCAGGGGGGGGCGTTCACGTGTCCTCTCGTCTACCGCCTAAGCCTCAGCGATACGTTCAAGTACCGCGAGATCGCGAATCTCCGAGACGCCATCAGCGACTTTGGCAGCTGCGGCCAGACGGACCGGCATCCGCGCCTTGAGCTCTTCGATATACGTCTCCAGTGGTCCGTCGTTCTGATGCCCCTCATAGATCATGTAGCGCCACGGCAGGCGGGTTAGCGCCGACAGCCATCCCAAATGGCCACGAATCGCAAGATAACTCACGATCGCGTCGTCATGATCCAGCCTGGCGAGGTGAGAGGGCAATTGCTGCGCCAGATCGAGATCGGCGGTGAGATGGCCTCCGGTCAGCGAAAAGCGCGTGCAGCCGATGGACAGCAAGACGGTTCGGGCAGCTGCGACGACTTCCTCCTTATCCCAGCCGTGTAACCAGTAGGCGCCGCGTCGCAGATACTCTGCACCCATTAGTCCGAGATTGCACCCGATGTCGAAAACAACCTTGCCGGCCATCGTGACGCCCGCTTCCCGCTGAAGCGCGTCAAGGATCTCCATGCGTTTTCGAGGCGAACGCTTGGCCGGCAGGCCGACACCTGGAATTTCCTGGTAAAGGAAGTTCCCACCCATGCCGCCGAGCACGAGGCTGCGACCACCGAAATGACTGGCAGCCGTTGCCGCCTTCGCCGTTGCGAGGAGGTGGTCCTCGTAGTGATCGAGAACGAAATTGTGAATGTCGACATAGAGCGGGCGATCGTCTGCTTCGGAGCGAACGAGGTTTCCATTGCAGTTGGGCGCCTCGAAATCCATTCCGCCCCAGCCTGCCATACTGATGAGTTCGATCAGACGCTCACGCTGCAACGCCCGCAATCGGCCGACGACCCACTCGTGATCACCAGGCTGAAGCGCGGCGCCTTCGATGTGTTCGACGACATAGGCGGCCCACACGGCGCCGTTCCCGTCGGTCAGCTCAAGCAGATCATAAAGGCGGGGAGCGAGCCGCTGAAGATGAAGGAAGTTGAACGTCAACGTCTGTTTGCGGTGCGAGAAGGAGAATTTCTGCTGGATCGACCGGCCGAAGCGACCTTCCATGTAGTATCCGTCGCTGCCGCCGGGTAGTTTCGCGATCTTGAGCCCTACGCCGGGCGGATACCGCCTCTGCAGGTGCGCTAGAGGCGTAGCCGACCAGCTCTCCGGTGGCAGGTAGAGGGCATCGCCACCCTCCAACACCGGTAGGTTGCACTTGTGGCACCAGCGTTTAATCGTTGCAGCATCGAGTCGGTCAGCCCTGCTCGAGACATCGAAACCGGACGGGGCTTGTACGGGCAACTCGCGTCTCCAAAGCGCGCCTGGATATGAGGCAAAGCGGCCGCGCCTCAGCAGTCTCGGCGTCAGGAGGATCAATGCGGCCACTTCACGCTTGAGCGCCTCGCCGTTGCCGTGGAAGTTTCGCACGGCGCGCAGGATGCGCGGATGGGGCTGGAGCACCCTCTTAAGTTGATCGCGTCGCTCCCTTGTGATCAAAGGCATGGCTTTACCACGTCCTCACCTAGAACGTGCGTCCGTCGGCGCTCGCGGATCGCCGCGGTTCTTTGGACGGCCTTACCTTGAGTCCTCCTATCATCCGCTCGAATCTCGCGTTGCCGGCGGCCAACTCGTCGTAGCTCCCGCTAGCAACTATCTTGCCCTCGTCCAGGAGGAAGATCCGCTCGCAGCGCTCGATGGTGGCCAGCCGATGTGCGACGATGATCAAGGTCTTTTTCCCCGCCAAGCCCTGGATAGCTCCGGCGATATGAGCCTCAGTGACGTTGTCGATATCACTCGTCGCCTCGTCCAGCACGAGCACGTCGGGATCGCGGTACAGCGCCTGCGCAATGCCTAAGCGCTGGCGCTGTCCTCCACTGATCCGAACCCCCCGTTCGCCGATCACGGTCTCGTAGCCGCGGGGGAGCTCGTTGACGATGAACTCGTGGATGTGCGCAATCTTCGCCGCCTTCTCGACGGCTTCGCGATTGATCTCCCGCTCATCAAGGCCATAGGCGATGTTGTTGGCTACCGTATCGTCAGCGAGAACGACCTCCTGGGGCACGTACCCGACTAGCTTCTGCCACCTCCGCACGTTCGCCGACGTGATTGTCGTGCCGTCCACGGTGATGGATCCCTCGTCCGGAACAAGGAGGCCGAGAATAATATCCACGAGAGTGGTCTTGCCGGCGCCCGTCGTCCCCACCAGCGCGACAGACGAGTTCTTTGGTATCTCCAGCGTGAGGTCGCGGACGACGTCCTTGGTCGTTCCTGGATAGCGGAACCGCAGCCGGTCCACGCTGAGTTCATGGTCAAAGGGTAGTGGGGGAGAGTCTTGAGTAGATGACGCAACGGGTCGCTCGTCCTGCTCACGAAGCTCCCCATGGATCTCGAACAGCAGATACTCATGGAATCGGAACTGCGCGACCGCCTGAAGAAACTCTTGAAATCTTGGCAGCAACCGGACCGCGGCGACAGCGAACAACCCCATCAGGGGAATCACCTGACTGAGGTCGTCCCTTGATGCGACCAGGAAGATGAAGCTGATCATGAACCCACCGAAGGCGATGGTCTGTACTCGGCCAACTGATTCGTGCAATCTCGTATCCATCGATACAAGCCCCTAAAGTATCCCCTGGTAGAGTTCAGCATAACGTTCCCCAGAGCGCTCCAAGGAGAAATTGTTCACGATGCGATTCCTCGCCTGAAGCCCCATCTTGACCCGCGCACCCCTCCCCATGTCGATGACCTTCTCCACAGCTGCCGCTAACGCGTCTGTATCACGGGGGTTAACGACGAACCCGTAATCGCCCACCAGCATGGCTGAATCCCCGACATCCGTCACGACGCACGGTAACCCCACGGCCATGGCTTCGCCCACCACGTTTGGGAAGCCTTCGCCGGTAGAAGCTGAAACCAGAACGTCCAGTGCCGCCATCAGCGACGGGACGTTGTTTATCTCGCCGAGGAGTCGGACCGACTTACCGAGCGCGCGCACCTCAGCTCCTTTTTTAAAGGCCGCGTTCTCCAGCGTGACACCTCGTCCGGCCAGAAGAAACACAACCTCTGAGCGTGTCGCGCGGATGCGCTTGGCCGCCTCAAGAAAGTTGTCGTGGTCCTTGATCGGATGATAGCGGGCGACCATCCCCACAACAAACGCATCTTCAGAGATGCCTAACCTGTGGCGCACCTGACGCCGCCGTTCGTCAGATGGTGTAAAGCGACCGGTATGAAATCCGTTCGGTATCACAACCGTGCGGCGTTGGTGATACCCCAGCCGTTCGTGTTGCTTCGCACTGACACAAGAGTTGTAAATGATCTTCTTGGGGTGCCGTGAGATCAGTGCGCCTGCTTTGATGACCCAGCGCGTGCGTGTCTTCTCTTCTTCGAGGCGGTGGAGGGAATGCCGAACGTTCCAGACAACCGGAAGGCGACCTCGCATGAGCCCAGACAAGATCCAGGCCCCTACGTTTCCGTCGTACATCCACCCTTGAATGAGCTGGGGGCGCCATGCCGACACGGCCTGAAAGAGTGGCTGCAGTCGCTTCAGGCTTGCGCCGCATTCGCGAAGTCCTAACGCATGGACTGGTATGCCAAGAGTGGAAATCTTCTCTGCCATGACGCCAGCGGTCGTGAGCGAAACCACGGCGGCCTCGAACCGAGTGGGATCAAGGGTGGCCAACAACCTGTGCAGGTTCACCTCGGCACCACCAACATCGAGACCGGTAATGACGTGAAGCACTCGCGTGGGGCTGTTGAGGCGCGACGGGGTCGGGGTCCTGGTCACCGCACCTCATAATTCGGGCCCGGCCAGTGCTTGCTCGAACCCGTGAGGAAGCGCATGTACGACGGCCTGCAGATCCACCATGACCTCATTACTGTGATAGCCCTTGTCCGCGACCAGCGCGGTGAACGCCTGGGGGTCGTCCACCTCGGCTTGCGCATCCTCGATCTGGGCAGCGGCGGCGACCGTCGTGTCGCCAATGGTCGTCGTATCCCCCGTGTCTGCGCCTTGCACGGTCACCGCGACGACCGCGCCGGTGTCGAGGTCCACGGCATGTTCGACCTTGTGGGCCAGATGCGTGCGGCCGTCTTTCATCTTGGCGACCTTCGCATCCGGATCGACGGGGCTCCGCCAGTCCTTGTTCGATGGCGTCTTCTTCCGCTTCCGGTCCAGGCGGGCGAGGTCGTCGCGCGTCGGGGTGGCAATGCCCGACGCCTGCGCCAAGCCGGTCAAATAGGCCTGGTAGTCCTCGCCGGTGTCCCGCCGCACGATGCTCCGCATCGCCGCGTTCGCCTCCAGCGTGGTGGCGTCGATCCCGATCGTCGCGCCCTTCAGCACGCCCGACGCGACGAGGCGCTGCTGCACCCAGGTGAACACGGCGCGATGCGTCTCGACGTCAATCAGTCGCCGGGTTCGGGAGATCGTCGAGTGGTCCGGCACATCCTCGTCCACGGCGATGCCCAAGAAGCGCCGAATCGCCAGCGAGTCCGCCGCGCGCCAGGCGATGCCCCGCTCCGAGTCAATGCCTTCAAAGTACCCCACCAACAACGCGCGAAAGTAGATGCCCGGCGTGAGACTTGGCCGGCCACGGGTGGCGGCGTAGAACCGCTGGCACTGCCGTTCGACAAACGTCTCGAAACCGTGGGCGTCCAGCAGGGCGTTCACTCGACGATAGAACGGGTGGGCGACCGTCTGGGGCAAGTCGGTCGTCGCGACCCAGAGGGCTTCTTGTCGTCGTCGTTTGCGTCGTGTGCCCATTGACATGCGAACGAGTGTACAGATGATGATCGATTCTGGCGATCGATCTAGCCGAGGCCGTTGCTGATTTTCACCACGGGCTGCTAGCTGAGCCTCTCTGGATGAGGCATAAAGCGAAGCATGGCAATGACCCAATGTTTATTGGAAGTTGTTTATAATAAAAATGTTACATAATAAATGTGGCGGTGTGGCCATGATCCGATTCAGTGGACGGTTTCGTTGAGTTGATCGTTCTTCGTTGTCTGTTCTTTTCTCATTGAAAAAGACAACGGGTGTGGAGCCTGTGGGAAACCGCGTCCTTGGCGGTTTTCCATAGGCTCCATGCCCTCTTCGTTCGCGCGTCGTTCAAATGCCGCTGGACTGATCTGGCCAAGCGTCGAGTGCCGGCGTCGTTGGTTGTAGAACACTTCGATGTAGTCGAACAACTCCATCTTCGCGTCTCCGTACGAGTCGAACCGATTGGCGAGCTCACTCTTCACGGTGGAGAAGAAGCTCTCCATGACGGCGTTGACGCCCCTATCCGGGATTTCCGTTTTGCCTGCCCCGGATGGCTTCGTTATACATCCGAGAGCCGCCGAGCGCACGAAATTTTGTTCGTCGCACCATCGTCCAGCTCCAGAGGCCGTCACCTCAGCCCGCGCTGACGTGCGACCGACTGGAGCCCCTGCTTTCAGGGCATTTCTCAGACACCGCTCCACACTTGTGCTCTTTCTTCTCCATGCGGGACTTCATTGCACTCGTCGCGCGTTAGCCTGCCGGCACGGGTAGCGCCCAAATCCTTCGCAGCATGTCGCCGAACAGCCGCCCGGTCAGATGCCCTTCTGCCAGCAGGAGCCAGTAGTACCGCGCATGCCTCACCAGCCGGCCCCCGGTTTTCACCAGCCGCTGCTGGAGACTGGTGAGCGACCAGCGCTTGATCCGCGGCGGCAGGACCAGTCTGCGCCACAAGTTGCCCAGGTTGTAGGCCAGGACGCTCAGGTGCAGGCGCACTTCGTTCGCCCGGAACCGATGGCACGACAGCCGCGTCCAGTGCGTCGCCTGCTTGCCTTCTTTGATCCATTGCTCCGCCGTACCGCGCTTGTTGTAGAACCGGACGACCGAGCGACTCGGGAGGGTCATGTTGGTCACGATGAAGCCGACGCGAGGGAACAGCTCACCCCGGTGGTGCTCCACCTTGGCGACCATCCGTCTGGGCGTAGTCCAGCTCTTCGCCTGATAGCGGAAACTCTTGTAGCGCACCAAGGGCTTGCAGCTCGGCCGTCCCGGCGGGCGAAACAGAATCTTCTCGATCTTCAGCTCCAGGCTCTTGTTCGCCGGCATTCGGATGGCATAGTCCACGCCGCGCTGCTCGAGCGCGTCGTAGATCTCGGGCTTCGCGAACGCGGCGTCTGCGCGGAACGCCACGCGCTTGCCTGCCGCCTGCTGGCGGTCAATTTCCGGCACGAGCAGGTCGTCCCAGTCGTCGGCGCTATGCACGTTGCCCGGCCTCAGCGCTGCGACGAGGCAGTCGCCGTGCTCACTGAACAGAAACAGCGGGTGGTAGCAGACGGATTCAAAGTGCCCGTTATACGCGCTCCCTTCCTGCGCCCCATGCACCGGGCTCTCGCTCGAATCCATGTCGAGCACGATCCGGTCGCCGCGCGTCGCCATCTCGGCCTGTGCGAGCACCTCCCGGTTCACGGCCATCAGCCCGACGAGATTCCCCTCTCGCGTCAGCAGCTCGGTCTCGAACCAATGCAACGTCGATGTCAGCGCCGCACCCCGGTCCCAGCGCTTCGGCGACCCAATCAGACGAAACGTCGGGTCCGCCGACACGCGCACAGCGTCGTTGAGGTCTTCGTAGCCCGCGAGCCGGCTGTAGACCGACTGCCGCAGGAGATCCGCCAGGCTGAACTGCGTGTTCAACCCCTGTCGGGAGTCGCTCAGGTGCTCGGAGATGAGTGTCTCCAGCCCCAGGCGTTCATCCAACTCGCGCACCAGAATGAGGCCAGCGTCAGAGGTGACGCGTGATCCCTGGAACGCGACCTTCAAAAAGCCATTGAACGTGAACTGAAACGCCTCGTGCTGTAATTCACCCACCGGGTGTCACCCTCCGTGGTGGGTTCCTTGCGTCGGAACCCCGGAAATCACGGCGCGCCGACTTGTCTTGGCCGTAAGGTACCACAGCCAAATCGGAAATCCGGGCCTATATGTCAAGAATGTTGTGGCTGCTCGTCAGGCGACCTCGTAAGGTGCGTTTAATGGGCCGAGGTCCGGTCAGTGCTGGTCGAGTCTCTTAAGAAACTCCTGGGGCCATAAGTTCGTCTGTTTCGAGGTCAATGAGGCCCAAGCCGAGTCGTTGTGCGCGGTGACGGAGGTTGCGGAGCGTCCGGGAGCGATGCTGGGCCTCATAGGCCTCGACTCCCGGATCGGCGTAGTCGATGTCACCTCGTAAGACGCGATAGACGAGGATCGCGAGCTTGCGAGCCGTGGCGGTGATGGCCTTGGCCTTGCCGATGCGGTATGCGAGACGGCGGTAGAACGCACCGAGTGCGGTGGACGTCTTGCCGGCCGACATGGCGCACATGCGCAGCATGGCGGCAGCACGGTTCGTGGACGGCATGGTTCTGGAGCTGATGAGTCGGCCCCCGGTGATCGTGTTCTTGGGCGCGAGCGTTAGCCAGGATGTGACGTGCTTTTCGCTGGGCCAGCGGGTCATGTCCGTGCCGATCTCGGCGATGAGTCGCAAGGCGGTATAGGGCCCGATGGCGTCGATTTGTGTGAGGTCCACTCCGGAGAGGTGGTGGAGCGGGCTGCGGATTTCGAAGCGCGGGGCGTTCTTGTGCCGCTGCCGGCGCCGCGCCGGTGGTAGCGTTGTCCCGGGAAGGGCGTGCTTGGCGGCCAAGTCTTGCAACAGGGATTCGATCTCGCCATCGCAGGTGCCGATCTGGCGCTGATAGCTCTCGTAGAGCGCAAGGTTCTGTCGGAGCACAAAGACCTGCTCCCGGCGGTCGTTCCCCGTGAGGGCCGCGGCGATCTCCTCCTCGGAGGCTCGGCAGCGGGAGTGGCGATGGGAGGCTCACGCGTTGGGGTCGGTCACACCGCTGGCGATATCGCGGACGATCTGCATCCCCGTCAGGCCCGTGATGTCGGTGATCACGTTGTGGAGGTGGACGTTCATCAGGGCCAGGGACTTCTGCATCCGTCGGATGTGATTGGCGGCCTCCTGGACCAGCGTCTCCCGATGCCGGAGGTAGGCGCGCAGCGAGACGATTTCCGCTGAGGGACGGAAACTACCGCGCAGAAGCCCGACCTCATGGAGTTCTTGGATCCACTGGCAGTCCACGACATCAGTCTTGCGTCCCGGGACGTTCTTCACGTGACGAGCGTTGACGAGCACCACCTTGAAGCCTCGCTGTTCGAGGATGTCGTAGATCGGGATCCAGTACACGCCGGTAGCCTCCATCGCCACGGTGTCGATGCGGCAGGCCTCACGCCAGTCGACCATGCGATACAGGTCCGGCGTGAACGTCTTGAATCGGCGGACCGGTTCCGGATCTCGATCGACAGGCACGGCCACGTGGTGGTGCCGGGACCCGCAGTCGATCCCTGCGGCATTGGGCTGGATCCGCTCGAGCGGCTCCGGCTGCTTTGTCTTGGTCGTGCTGGAACGCTGGCGTCGAACGCGGTGACCTTCCATCGGCTGCTCCTCCATGCTCGGGGTGTCGTGAGCAACCGGGGGCAGGGTGCGGTGGTGGACATTCTCTTACACGGGATCACGCAAGCGCGTCACCAATGAGGTTGCCGCGAAACATCCCATGGACCACGCTCCCAAGCGGGCTCGCTCGGCACCATTGGAAAGTCGGTCTCAGTCCCCGGATGCCCTGGCGACTCTACCGCACGTCGCCGCGGCGACTCCGTTTCTTGGCCCCAGGTGTCGGGGCGTCGTCCCGTGCGGCAGCTCCCAAGTAATCTCAGGCCATGCCGCCTGCGCTACAGTTCCTCGTTCTCACGTTCGCTGGCTGGGTGAACCGCCACCAAGACGATCTGATCGCGTATCTCCGGGAGGAGAATCGGGTCCTCCGGGAGTACCTGGGCCCTCGGCCGCTTCGCCTGACGGACGCCCAGCGTCGTCGACTCGCTCTGCGCGGCCAGAAACTCGGACGGCGCGTCGTGATGCAGGTCGCCGGCATCGTCACGCCTGACACGATTCTCCGCTGGTACCGGAGATTGATCGCCCAGACATACGACGGCAGCGCCCGCCGCGGTCGAGGCCGGCCGATGACGCGACGTGACGTGGCCGCGCTCGTGGTCCGGATGGCGGTCGAGCATCCCCAGTGGAGGTACACACGGATCCGCGGGGCGCTCTCGAACCTCGGCCACGAGATCGCTCGGACCACGGTGAAGCGGACCCGGCACGACCACGGGATCGACCCGGCTCCCGAGCGGAGCCGGCGCATGCCCTGGAAGACGTTCCTGCAGGCGCCCTGGGAGGGCCGCACGGCCTGCGATCGGTTCACCGTCGAGGTGCTCACGCTGGCCGGGCTCCAGCGGTACCTGGTCTTCTTCGTGATCGCGCTGCCGTCCCGCCGCGTGACCATCGCCGGGATCCATCCGCAGCCGTACGGCACGTGGATGGAGCAGATGGGCCGCAATTTGACGGACCCGGTCGATGGCTGCTTGCGACGCGCCCGCTCTCTGATGCACGACCGCGACCCGCTCTACACGCGGGATTTTGGCGAGATCCTAGAGGGCGGGGGTGTCCAGCCGATCCGTCTCCCGCCGAAGAGTCCCAATCTCAACGCGTATGCCGAGCGGTTCGTCCGCTCTATGAAAGAGGAGTGTCTCAGTCGCGTCGTCCCCCTCGGCGAAGGGCACGTGCGTCTCCTCGTGGGCGAGTACGTCGAACACTACCATCGCGAGCGAAACCACCAGGGACTCGACAACCAGCTCCTGCCACGACCGCCACCGCCGGTGAGCCTGGCCGCCGACGTTCAGCGGCGGGAGCGTCTGGGCGGATGCTTAACCCTAATGCGTCAAAAACTCAGCCGCTCGCGAGGGCGTTGGCAATGCGGGTGAACGTCTGACGCGTCGGGAGATTGTCGGTCATCCGCAACCGCGTCTTGCCACCGGGGCGGACCAGCAGGGCGGCCCGATGCAACAGTTCGAAGCGGAGCGTCTGCACGCTCTGCAGCAGGGGCACGACGGTGTGCTTCCGGGTGCGGCGCCGCGGCGGGGCGCCCGTCTCGAGTTGGAAGTTCGTCAACAGGTTGTGGGCGAGCACCACGAGCTGCTGCCACGCACTGTTGGCGGCGTAGGTCTGGGTCGGGACGCTGTGGAAGGCCAGCCCGGTCTTGAGCTGCGCGATGGTCTTCTCGTGGTTGCCCCGCCCACAGGCGAAGTACCACACGTTGCGGACCGTCAGCGCGAGGTTACTCGTGACCGCCGAGTATTCGTAGTGCCCATCGTTAGGATCAAACAGGTCGAGCTGATAGTTCTTGGTGGCCCGGTGGTGGACCTTCTTCCGATAGATGGTCACGGTCACGGGGATGTGCCAGGGCGTCTCCGCGCCCGGCACGGCGAAGCCGGTCACGCCGGGTGCCACCGGCACCCAGGTGGGACTGTCCCGGATGTAGCGCTGCAGATCCAGCCAGCGATAGAACGGGACGTTGATGGCATAGCCCACGCCGCGGCCCTGCAACCACCGCAGCACATCCTGGCGGAAAAACGCCCCATCCATGCGAAACCGCAGCCGGGCCCCGCCCGTGCGCAGCCCGACCAGCTGCGGCCACAGGGCCCGCAAGAACGGCAGGCCCGCCTTCCCATCGTGGACGTTGCCCGACCGATTCTTGACCCGCAGGATGTGGGTCGTCTCGGCCAGGTGCGCCATGATCGGGTCGTAGCTGGGCACCTTCCGCTGGTGCGGGTTGTAGCCCCGCGCCGCCCGTTCGACCTGCAACCCCGTCGACACGACGACGCCGTCCACATCGACCGTCCAGGTGCGCAGCCCCAGCGTGGGCAGCAGCTGGCGCATGACGGCCGCGTTGAGGGCTTGGAAGCGGGTGACCGTCCGCATCGTGAAGTGCCGCAGCCACCGACTCAACGTCCGCGCGGTGGGCACGACGCGCACGTTGCCGAACCGCTGGAAGATCGGGTCGTCGGCGACGGAGGCCAGATGCCGCAGGCGCCGGCCGCCAACGATCACCAACCCGACGAACACCCGCACCATCACCACCACCCCGAAGTCGCCCCCGCGCGGCAGGTCGGCAAACGCCTCGCGCACCAGCTGATTGAAGCGACGGGTGCGCAGGTAGCGCTCCAAGAGTTCCAGCCCGGCGTACGACGTGAGGCGAACGTCATCGAACTCCAGCGGCAGATTCCTATTGACACGGGCATGCAAATCGGATTTTCTTCGTCTCACGGTCAGTGGCCTTTCATGTGTGGAAGAAGGCGTTGGGTTGCACCACCTTTCAACCACACTGGAAGGCCTTTTTCAATCCCAAAGCGCCATTGCTCGCTCAGAAAAATGACGCATTAAGGTTAATTTCTACCACCGGGAGGCCGCATGAGCGATCGGCCGATTAAACGCACCTTACGGGGTTACCGGCATGCTCGTGCCGCCCGGCGATCCAGAACGCCTGGCACAGGCGCTGATCTACGCGCGAGACCACCCTTCCGAAACGGAGCGCTGGGCACGGTTGGCCCGTACCCAGGTCATCGAGCGGCACAGCGTGGAGGAGATGGTCAGTGCCGTCGATCGCCTCTACCGACGTCTCGTCCAGTCGGCGCGACCCAGCCTGGGACACCCAGACCGACGAACGGCATGAATTAGGCGCATCGAAAACGAGCAAGTGTGCCAACGTTCGGAGTCACCAGAACGTACTCGACGAGCATTCCGGAGGAGCTTCAACCAGAGCGAGGACGACCGGCGGTCCCGACATGGATCATCGTCGCGCTTCCCGTGGGGCACGCTGTCCGCTTTCGCCACGGGCCCCTGGCGTTGCCACCTCCATCGGTATACTGTGGCGGGAATGGCGGGGTTGACGAGACGCGTACTCGCGACCTCCGTAAAGTTCGACCTGCTGGGGCGCATCGAGGCCCCAGAGCTCGGCGACGGTCGTCCCGGGGCTGCTGCCACCGGCCTGGCTCTTCCGCTGCCGGCGCCGGGTAAGCGGCTGGGGAAGCCGCGACGACTGCGGTGGGCAACCTCGCTGCAGAAGAGCTTTGGAGTCGATCCGCTCCTGGACCGCGAGGGTAAGCGGAGGCCACGCCGCGCCCATCCGCTCTCTTCGGTCGACCTGAACGATGCGATCGGGTCGTCGCGTCTTGAGCACCTGGCCGAGGAGAACCGCTGGGACGTTCGCGAGGCCGATGGACTGTTCGCGGTGGTCAACGGCTGTCCGCCGGATGAGGGCGTCATGGTGGAGCTGGGCATGGCGATCGCGTGGGAGAAGCCGGTGTTCCTGTTCCGAGACGATTTTCGCCGGTGCACTGACAGCGAGGTCTACCCGCTCAATCTGATGTTGTTCACTGGCCTGCCGGCGGCTGGCTGGGAGGCCGCGTGGTACGGCTCGATCGAGGAGATCGCTGATCCCGCCAAGGCGCTCGCACGCTGGTTGCGGCATGACCGGCCGCCCGGGACGGCGTCGGTCAAGGCGGACCCGATAGAAGTATGAGAGCGCTCACCGCCGGGCTGCGGTCGGTCGGGCTCTGCGTCTCGCGGCGTTTACCAAGGCGCGCCCCGGCGACGCGGCGCAAGAGAAGCTGGCCTCTCACGCCTGGGTCGCCCGGTTATCATCGCCAGCCGCCTCGCGATCATCCGAGTTGCACACGGCCATGGCCCTGGAACTAAAGTACGCGTCTGACGCGACCCTGCTCCTCGACGACCTGGTCGACTCGCTGGGTAGTCCGGGGAATGCCGCCGGCGTGGTGGTACCCGTGCTGATGCCGTCGCTGCCCCTGGTGGACCGCACCAAGGCCGCGCTGGCCCGGCGTCACGGGGTGGCCATGGGCGTAGCGTTCCTCCTGCCTGGCGCCTTTATCGAACATATGGCCCAGCTGATCGGGTTGGACCCGCTCCATCTCTCTTGGCGCCCGCAGGGCTTGGCGTGGCGATTGGTACCGTTGCTGGCGGCCATGGTCGAGGAAGGCGATACGCCTCGCCTGGGGCCAGCGTGCGTGGACACCCGGGCACGGCACGCGCTAGCCCGCGACGTGGCCGATCGCTTCGACCAGTATCTGTATTTTCGACCGGAGATGATTGCCGCCTGGGACCGGGGCGAAGCCTGGGACGCTCTGCCCGAGTCTGCTCAGGGCGATGAGGCCTGGCAGCGGGACCTGTGGCGGCGTCTCTCCGCCGGGTTGGCCGACCACCCCCATCCGGCTGTGCGCCTGCGCGATCTCGAGACGCGCATCCACGCGGGCCAGGGTGACGTGCCGACGTCACTGGAGGTCCTGGCCAGCGGGCCTCTGCCCCCGACCCTACTGCCGCTGTTACGCGCGCTGGCGACCAGAACCAGGGTCTGCCTGCGCGCCCTGCTTCCGTCGACTGAATACCTCGGCGACCTTCGCGCCGGTCGCAGGCAGATGCGGGCCGGGCAGGCTGTGGACCTTGCCTGGGAAGGGCACCCCCTGCTGTCCCATCTGGGCAAGCAAGCCGTCGACAGCTTTCGCAGTTTCGAGGAGGCACTGGTCACCGAAGGCCAGGAGTACGACGTCATCGCGCTCCCCGAGCCCCGGTCGGACAGACTCCTCGCCCGTCTGCAGGCAGACATTCGCGCGGCGCGGCAGCCGGGTGCCGCCACGACCGCCCCGCCGGTCACGGCGGATCGTTCGGTGCGTGTGCATCGCTGCCACGGGGCCCGCCGCGAGGTGGAAGTGCTGCGCGATGAATTATTGGACGCGTTCGAGCGCCTCCCCGATTTACGGGCGAGCGAGGTCTTGATTCTCGCCCCCCAGCTGGACCTCTACGGACCGCTCGCCGAGGCGATCTTACGGGACGGTGACCCCTCGTTGCCGCTGCGGCTAGCGGAGCGGCGGATCGATCGCAGCGAGCCCTTGGTGCGCGGGATGCACACGCTGCTGCGCGTGGCCGCCGGCCGCGTGCCCCTGAGCGAGGGATTGGCGTTGCTGGCACTCCCTGCCGTCGCCGCCCGCGTCGAATCGCTGGGCATTGACCCGGCCACGCTCGCCGATCGCGTGCGTGCCTCGGGGATTACGTGGGGGCTCAACGCGGCCCATCGTCGGGCGATGGACGCCGGCGACCAGGGCACGGGGACGTGGCGCGAAGGGCTGGACCGATTACTGGCGGGCGTGTGGCTGGGTGACGCGGACACCGCGTCGGACGGGCACCAGCGCCCGGCCCTGCCCGTGTCGGGCGACCTGGGTGCCGACCCAGCTACGCTGAGTGCGTCACTGGACTGGCTGGACGGCTTGGTGTGCCTGCTGGACGATTGGCAGCGTGAAGCCAGTCCCGGCCAGTGGGCCGACCGCCTGGACCGGGTGCTGGACCAGGTATTGGCTGCCGGCGATGGTCGGTTCGACTCGACCGCGGCCGTGGATCTGGTCGGGCAACTTCGCGCCGCCGAAACGGACCATGCGTGCGAGGTCGACATGGATGCCGCCGCCGTGGCCGACTGGTTGGACCAGGTGGCTCAGGAGGAGGTGCGCGCGGTCTCCCGGGTCGGCGGGAACATGGCGATGGGCGGCTTCAAGCCGATGCGCGCCATTCCCTGCCGCGTGCTGGCGATCATGGGCTTGCACGATGCCGCCTTTCCGCGCCGGGCCAGGGCGCCCGCCTGGGATCTGCTGGCCGCGGCGCCGCGCCGCGGCGATCGGGATCCGGTGCGTGAAGACCGGCAGCTGTTTCTCGACGCGCTCTTGGCGGCCGGCGACCGCGTGATCGTAACGGCCACGGCCCGCAATATCCGCAGCAATAAGGACGAACCGCTCTCGGCCTGCGTCGATGAATTCCTGCGGGTGGCCGCGGCCACCGTCTCCGACCGTGTCGACATCCGGGAGACCACGTACCGGGACCTGATCGAAGACCATCCGCTGCAACCATTCAACGCGGCCTGCTTTACCGGCCCACGCGCCTCGTTCGACACTGGCCACCTTGAGATTGCCTGCGCGTGCCAGCAGCGGGAGGAAGAGGCCGCACCGTTCCAGGTCGGCGTGTTCGAGCTGCCCGAAGCGGTCCAGTCGGCCGACCTCGAGTTGCACGAGATGATCCGGATCCTCAAAGATCCCTGGTCGGCTTGGCTGGGGTCTCTAGGAGTCGAGATCCCTCAGGCCGGGGACGATCCGTTCGCCCTGGACCGGGAGCCGGTGGCCGCCCCAGCGGGCCTGGACCGGTGGCAACTGCAGACGACGGTCATTGATGCCGTACTCGAAGGACGGGCACCGGAGCCGGCACCGGCCTTGGCCGCGCTGGCGCGCGTGCGTATCCTGTGCGCGCTGCGGCGGGGCCACTATGGCGTCGCAGGCATCAATGCCCGGGTCGAGGCGAGGCTGCGCCGCGAGGGACGACCTGCCGGCGAATGGACCCATGGTCGCCCCGTGCTGGTGACGGCCAACGACCCACACAGCGGACTCTTCAACGGCGACGTCGGCGTGCTGCTGGACAGAAAAGATGAGCGCGGAGTCATGGCGTGGTTTCCCAGCCCCCAGGAACCCCGGAGTGTGCCGCTGGCGGCACTGCCACGCCATGACACGGCCTGGGCGATGACGGTGCATCGCTCGCAGGGCAGCGAATTCGAGTCGGTGCTGCTGGTGCTGCCCCCCCAGGCGCACGAACTCGCCGGACCCGAGCTACTGTACACCGGCGTGACTCGAGCACGCTCGAAGATGTTGATCGCGGCTGACGAGGCGGCCCTGCGCGCGGCCTGCCAGCAGCGCCCGTCACGCCGCACGGGACTGCTCGAAAAACTCAGCACAAAAAACGACCGCCCAGCCATATGATCGCCTTACGGTCACGGCGGCTTTGCGCCACGGCGCGAGGCACGCAGTCAATGTTCGCCATGCGGCGATTAACCCAGCCTGAACCACCCCGGGGTTAGACTCCTTCCGACTCTGGTTTCGCATCAATGGGGAGCAAGCGGTGGGAGATCAGTCACTAGATGAAACGCCTGTGGATATCGTTTGCCCTGGTGATCGTCATGTCGTTTACGGTCCTCGGCTGGATCGGCGCTCGCATCTATCAAGAAGCCCCACCGATTGCGGCGACGGTGCTCACCACGGATGGCACGATCCTCATCGAGGATGGTGACATCGGGGCGGGGCAGAATGTCTGGCAAGCGCTCGGCGGCATGGAAGTGGGTTCAATCTGGGGCCATGGCAGTTACGTCGCGCCTGACTGGACGGCAGATTGGCTGCACCGCGAAGCACTCTTCATCCTCAACCGGTGGGCGCAGACAGAGTTCGGTGCGGACTTTGAACAGTTGGAGGGAGAGTGGCAGGCGCTGTTGACTAGTCGTGTGTCAACACTGATGCGCACCAACACCTACGATCCCACAACCAACACCATCACCGTCGATCCCATTCGCGCCGACGCCTTTGCGTCCAACCTCGCCCACTATTCGACCGTATTCGCGAACGGACGGGCTGACTATGCCATCCCGGCCGGCGCGGTCACGAACCCCGATCGCTTACGTCGGCTCGCCGCGTTCTTCTTCTGGACATCGTGGGCGGCGTCCACGAATCGGCCTGACGATGACATCACGTACACCAGCAACTGGCCGTACGAGCCGTTGGTCGGGAACCGTGCCACAGGTGAGGCTGTGGTGTGGACCGGCGTGAGCATCATCATGCTGCTGGCCGGCATCTCTGGGATGGCGTGGTGGTATGCGTCTCGTCGACGTGACGAGGATGACCCCGTCCCCCCGGCGATCGATCCGTTGGCTCGCTGGGACGCCACGCCCTCGCAGCGAGCCACGATCAAGTACTTCGGGGTGGTCTCTGCCTTGATCCTGGTGCAAATGCTGCTCGGCGTCATCACGGCGCACTACGGCGTGGAGGGCGATGGGTTCTATGGTGTCCCACTGTCCGAGTGGTTGCCGTACAGCGTGACTCGCACCTGGCACATCCAGACGGGACTCTTCTGGATCGCCACCGCGTGGTTGGCCGCCGGGCTGTTCATTGGCCCCTTGGTGAGTGAGCAGGAACCGAGAGGGCAACGGGTGGGTGTCAACGTGTTGTTCGGCGCATTGTTGCTGGTCGTCGTGGGGTCGTTGGCCGGCGAATGGTTGAGCATCCAGAACACGATGTCCGACACCGTGTCGTTCTACTTCGGCCATCAGGGCTACGAATACGTGGACTTAGGACGCGCGTGGCAACTCGCCTTGTTCGCAAGCCTCTTGCTGTGGCTCTTCTTGATGCTTCGCGTCTTACGCCCGGCCTTGCGCCAGTCGGGGGAACAAAAACAACTCGTCGCCCTGCTCGCGGTGTCGACCGCTGCCATTGCCCTGTTCTACGGCGCGGGATTGACCTGGGGACGACATACGCCGCTCTCGATAGTCGAGTATTGGCGGTGGTGGGTCGTGCACTTGTGGGTGGAAGGGTTCTTTGAAGTCTTTGCCACCACGGTGATTGCCTTCATCTTTATGCGACTGCATCTTGTTCGTCCAGGCGTGGCGGCAGCGGCTGCGCTGCTGTCAGCCACGATCTTTCTGTCGGGCGGCATCATTGGCACCTGTCATCATCTCTACTTCTCCGGCACGCCCACGGTGGCGCTCGCCTGGGGGTCGGTGTTTAGTGCCTTGGAAGTCGTCCCGTTGTGTTTGGTCGGCTTCGATGCCATGGCCGACCTGCGGCGGTCGAAGAGCTCTCCGTGGGTGCAGCGCTACAAGTGGCCGATCTACTTTTTCGTCGCGGTGGCGTTCTGGAACATGGTGGGAGCGGGGCTGTTCGGCTTCATGATCAACCCGCCGATTGCCCTCTACTACATGCAAGGGCTCAACACGACACCGCTCCACGCTCACGCGGCCTTGTTTGGGGTGTACGGCATGCTCGGCATCGGTCTGATGCTGCTCTGTCTGCGCGTCCTGGTCCCAGGTCGTGCATGGAAAGACGGCTGGCTGCGGCTGTCGTTCTGGGCGTTGAATGGCGGCTTGCTGGCGATGTGTGTGCTGAGTCTGCTGCCGGTGGGGTTGATGCAGACGTGGGCGTCGGTTGAACACGGGTACTGGTATGCACGAAGCAGCGAGTTCATGCAGACCGATCTCATGCAAACCCTGCGGTGGATGCGCATACCCGGAGACACGGTGTTTTTCGTGGGAGCCGTCGCTCTCGTCGTGTTCGTCGCCGGCCTGAAAACAGGGCATTCCTTTCGACGATCGGTCTGAGATCGCTGTCGGCCGATGGACTGACGCCCCTAGCAGCCCGTGGTGGAAATGCGGTCTTCCTATGCGGCTTTCGGGATGAGTGATCGATCGTGATCGCCGACCCCGATCGTGGAACGCGCGGGGTACTCGGGCTCGCGAACGGTCCAGACATGTACGAGGCGCCGCCAGGAGGACACAAGGACCATCAGCGCGGCGAGACAGCGCCCCTGCAGGCTGCGCGGCGTGCCAACGCCGATCAGCTGCCGGAACAGCACGCCGAGGTTGAAGCCCGCGAGGTGAATCAAGAGGCGCTTCAAGATATTGCGATGCCCGCGCAGATGCGTGCGCCGCATCCCGCCGGTCTCGTAGGCGTGCGCGAACGAACGCTCGATGCGCTCGCCACGTCGGCGCATCAAGCGCTTGCCGCGGGTGCAGCCGGCCGGGACCGGCATCGCGGAGCTGGTCTGCGCCAAGGGCTACCACAGCAACCAGACGCTGGTCACATTGGCCGAGGTGGGGATCCGCAGTTACGTGTCGGAGCCGGCGCGGGGGCGGCGCAACTGGCGCGGCAAGCACGCGGCCCGTGACGCGGTGTATGCCAACCGGCGGCGGATTCGCGGCGCGCGCGGGAAGCGGCTGCTGCGCCGGCGCGGCGAACGGCTCGAACGTCCCAACGCCCATCTCTACGAGACCGGGGGCATGCGCCGCGTGCACCTGCGCGGACACCGCAACATCCTCAAGCGCCTGCTCTTGCAGGTCTGCGGCTTGAATCTCGGGCTGCTCCTGCGGCGGCTGACGGGCGTCGGGACGCCGCGCAGCCTCCAGGGCCGCGCCTGCGCTGACGCGCAACCGACTGGAGCCCCTACTTTCAGGGCATTCCTCAGACACCGCTCCACACTCATGCTCTTCTTCGCCAGGCGGATTCGTTGCACTTGCCGCGCGTCAGCCTGCCGGGACCGGTAGCGCCCAGATCCTCCGCAGCATGTCGCCGAACAGCCGCCGGTTCAGCTGCCCTTCTGCCAGCAGGAGCCAGTAGTACCGCGCATGCTTCACCAGCCGGCCCCCGGTTTTCACCAGCCGCTGCTGGAGACTCGTGAGCGACCAGCGCTTGATCCGCGGCGGCAGGACCAGTCTGCGCCAGAGGTTGCCCAGGTTGTAAGCCAGGACGCTCAACTGCAGTCGCACTTCGTTCGCCCGGAACCGATGGCACGACAACCGCGTCCAGTGGGTCGCCTGCTTGCCTTCTTTGATCCATTGCTCCGCCGTGGGTGCTTCCGCCATCAACTGTTGCTACCCAGCCCTTATCTCGTTCTAACCAAACCGCTTAGACTAGATATTCAGTGCCAGAGAGGTGCCAGCGTCAAAAACGGCTGGAAGTATCTGGATGATTAGGGCTTAAGCTCTCTTCACCAACACTTGATGACGGAAGCACCCAGACACCAGCGGAAACGCGGCTTCCAAGATTTGACGCGTGTTCCTGTAGTTCTTGCGCAGTACGACACTTCGACCCGAGATGTTTATCCCTAGGTCTCGCATCGAAAAGCCGCGTGTAAAGATTCGCTGGGTGTCATCGCCGATCAGCAGGAGACCGTTGGCTTTGTCCGGGACCAACGTGTGCAGCAGCCTAAGGCTAATCTCAGAGAGGTCCTGCACCTCGTCAACAATGACAGCTCCATAGTCTGACTCTGGCTCCTCGCCCTCCAGGAGTTTGCGATAGGCGATCCGGACAAAGTCGGCCGGGTCAACGACGCCTCTCGACACGAGTGCGTCCATATACCGCCGATAGAGATGCAGTATTGCCTCACGCTGCAATTCGGTCAGCCGACTTCCTCGTCCTCCGCGGTCCGTGGTCAGGTACTCTTGGGCGTCCTCGTGAAGAAACCGGCCCATAATGAACTCAATCTCACTCCAAATGTAGTTAGAAGGGACCGAGTCGATAGCCGCTCGAAGGTGTCTAGGCAGATCGTTGTGCGCCTCCTGCTGTGACGCCCTTTGGTCGGGCGGAACCGGGCCCTCGTGGTTGTCGTTCGTCGGACAAACGACAGACAGTCTGTGGAGCGTGGACCTCTTGCGCTGTGCGTCCATCGTGCTCCAGAGCTACTGGGTGCTCGTGGTCATGGACCAGTTCACGCGGCGCCTCGTGGGATTCGGTGTGCATCGCGGACCGGTCGATGCACCCAGCCGCTGCCGCATGTTCAACGCCGCCATTCATGGGCGGGGCGCGCCGCGACATCTCAGTACGGATCATGATCCGTTGTTCGAGGCGCATCGGTGGACCGCGCACCTTCGGCTTCTGGAGATCGACGAAATTAAGACGGTGCCCCATGTGCCCCTGTCACACCCCTTTGTGGAACGGCTGATCGGGACGATGCGGCGAGAATGCCTGGATCAGGTGTTGTTCTGGAATGCCGGTGATCTGGAGCGGAAGCTCGCCGACTTCCAGGCCTCCTACAACGCGGCACGGAGCCATGCGTCGTTGGAAGGCTACACGCCGTTAGGCTTCGCGGGCGAACGCACGGCGGCCCGTGCCGAATTCAACCATGTGCGTTGGATCTCCCACTGCCGGGGCATGGTCCAGCTTCCAGCGGCGGCCTGATGACGAATTCGAGACCGACGGGGCCTTCATCGCGCAGGTGGCCAGGAACCTGACCGATCCGGAGGCTGGGTTCCTTCGCGCGCACCGGTTCGTGATCTGCGACCGCGACGCGAAGTTCACCATGGAGTTTCGGCACCTCCTACAGGTCGTAGGCGTGCAGGTCATCCTGACCCCGAGGCAAGCCCCGAACGGCAACGCTCACGCGGAGCGCTGTGTGCTGTCGATCCAGTCCGAGTGTTTGAACCGGATGATGTTCTTCGGCGAAGCGTCGTGGCGTCACGCTGTTGGAGAATACCTTCAGCACGACCACCGGGAGCGACCGCACCAGGGGCTCGGGAACGAGACGCTCGCTTCCGCTCCGCGGTCCACAGAGGGGGCGCTTCGGTGCACCGAGCGACTCGGCGGCCTCCTCAAACACTCCGCGCGCGCGGCGTAGCGATGAGCGTCATCCATCGATCGGCTGTGATCATCCGACCGTTGCCACCCTACCTCGCATGGGCCAAGCAAGACGACACCACCAACATCGCCGAGCGCGTCTTCGAGGACCTGCGAACCGCGCCTCACGTGTACCTCTTGCCGGAATATGAGGACGCCGAGTCGGAACGCGAGGTTCTGGAGGACTTCTGGCCGGAGCTGTTCGCGGCGATGTTGAACTGTTGGCTGACCGTTGAGCAGCAGTGGCCAAAGAACCGGACGCACCAGATGTTTAGTGGTTCGACCTCCAGATGTGTCCGGTGGTCGAGGATCTGCATTTGGATGAAGAGCTGGTCGAACTCGACTAGAGCCGGACATGCGGCGATTCCAGATTCGCGGCGGCCCGATATTCGGATAGGACGGGCTCATCATCGGATGGGCGGCCTCCCCGCGCTCCGGGTGATCGAGTATGGCCGGATACCGTCCCTTGAGCTCCCAGGCGGCAAAAAAATACGTCCAGTCGATGAACGGGATCAGCTCATCTACGCCGACGCTGACCTCCCGGCGTCCCGTGAACGCCGGGACCGGGATGTCCATGGTTGACCAATCGGTCTCATGCCCCCTTTTGCTCGCCTCTTCGAACGGCCGCAGTGACCGTCGGCGTGTGCTCGATGCGTATTGGTCGCGGAGCACAGACTGGTCCTCTCGGTTCGCTGCGACGAAGTCCGAGCTTCGGAGGCTCGAGACGACGTCGACCACCCGGGAGGCATCGGGAACGTGGACGACGGCGCCGTCGTACGCCGGAGCGATCTTGACCGCCGTGTGCTGACGACTCGTCGTGGCGCCCCCGATCAGCAAGGGCAACTCGAGACCTCGGCGTTTCATTTCGCCGGCGACGAAAATCATCTCGTCGAGCGAGGGCGTGATCAGTCCACTCAAACCGACGATGTCAGCTAGTCCCTTGTGTCTGAAAAAGCTTTAAGAAGTGTGCCGGGTGTGATGTATGGGGCGGCATGGCAAGAACAGGTCGGCCCAAGGCGAGATTGGAAGTCACCGCCGTGGAGCGAGGAGAACTTGAGCGGCTCGCCAGGCGCGCCAGAACGAATCGGCATGTGGCCTTGCGGGCGAAGATCGTCCTGAGGTGCGCGCATGGCGAATCGAACGTGGCGGTCGCGGCGAAACTGCGCTGTTCGAATGTGACGGTCGGCAAGTGGCGGCAGCGGGTTACGACAGGTCGCGTGGATGCGCTGTATGACGAGCCCAAGCCCGGAGCCCCCCGGACACTGTCCGATGCGGATGTCGAGTCGATCCTCGTCGCCACGTTGGAAAGTAAGCCGAAGGGGCGGACCCACTGGAGCACCCGCAAGATGGCGGAGCGCGCTGGCGTCAGTGCCTCCACCGTGGGCCGCATCTGGCGCACCTTCGGGTTGCAGCCGCATGTCGTGGAATCCTTCAAGATCTCCGACGACCCGCTGTTCCTCGAGAAGGTGCGGGACATTGTCGGCCTCTACCTGAATCCACCCGACCACGCCGGTGTCTTGTCATTCGACGAAAAGCCTCAGATTCAAGCCCTCGAGCGAGCGCAGCCGATCCTGCCGATGGACATGGGTCGGCCCGAACGCCAGACGCACAACTACATCCGCCATGGCACGGTGGACCTCTTCGCGGCGCTCAACGTCGCGACCGGCCAGGTCGTGGCGCACACCAAGAAGCAGCATCGGTCGAGGGATTTCGTGAGCTTTCTGCGCGAGATCGACGAGCGGGTGGACCCCACCCTCACCGTCCACGTGATCCTCGACAATCTCTCGGCGCATAAGTCCCCGCTGGTCACACGATGGGTGGCCCGCCACCCGCGCTTCCAGTTCCACTTTACGCCAACCTACTCCGCCTGGCTCAACCTCGTCGAGCGGTTCTTTGGCCTCCTCACCGAACACGCCCTCAAGCGCGGCTCACATTCCAGCACGCACGCGCTGCGCCACGCCATCTCCGCCTACGTGGACGCCCACAATGACGAGGGCAAGCCTTTCAAGTGGACGAACACAGCCGACGAGATCCTCGCGAAGGTGAAGCGGTTCGGACAGCGCACCGTTCAAGTCCACGGTGGCCCCAGATGACCAACGACTTTTTGAAGAAATCAAAGATCAAGGGGACTAGATCGGATTGAATGTACTTCTTGTAGTAACAGTCTTCAGTCTTGAACGAGATGTAACACTTGTGTCCCATGAGTTGAGCCCCCTACCGGACCTGCTTGGGTTGCCGCACGAGCGCAGTGATTCGTCCCGCCCGATGCAGCCCCTGGGTGCGGCACTACTTTAGGCGGAATGGGACCGATTTTACCGCTTCTAGGACAATTCAGAAGACAGTGACTGATTGTGCATGAAGGTATCTGTGGCCAAGCGCGCCGGAGTTGCGACCGGCATGGCCATCGCTGACGCCCGCCGACGGTGCCCGGGGATCGTGCTGATCCCCCAGTAGCCAGATTTCTATACCCGCATCCACCACCGTATCGTCGCGGCGGCCCTCGCCGTGTGCCCATTGACGAGCTCGCCGCCACGGTGGCGCCCCGCGACGTCCCTGCGGCCATCGCGCACCAGATCAAGCAGCACCTCCGTGACACCGTGGGCGATCACATTACGTGTTCCAACCCATCCCATTGGTGCTTCCGTCATCAAGTGTTGGTGAAGAGAGCTTAAGCCCTAATCATCCAGAGACTTCCAGCCGATTTTGACGCTGGCACCTCTCTGGCACTGAATATCTAGTCTAAGCGGTTTGGTTAGAACGAGATAAGGGCGGGGTAGCAACAGTTGATGGCGGAAGCACCGCGCGTAGAGCGCCGCGGGACCGAAGACCCGACGGATGACCCCGTAGAACTCGAAGCCGTCGGTGACGATCAAGGAACCTGCTGCGAACTTCGTCGCGACGTCACGAACGAGCGCCAGAGTGTTCCGGTAGCTGCGTCGCCCGACGACAGTCGACGTCCAGAGACGCGACCAGACCTCAATCGCCGCGAACACCCACGCCGGCCGCGTCTTCCCCCCGGTGAACGACCGGATCTCGTCGGCCTGCAGCGCTGTGGCGACGAAGCCGGTGGTCCTGCCGGGGCTAAAGTGGCGACACACGGCGGCAGCCCGCTCGAGCCAGCGGGCGACGGTGTTCCAGGCCAGCCGTTCGATCCGGGCAATCGCCGACAGACTGACCCCCTCGACGCGCAGCGTGACGACACTGTCGAACGTCGCTCGGCGATGCTGGAGGCGGTAATAGGGCGTGCCTTTCGTCGTCGAGCACGTCTGTCCGAACCCGATGCACCGGTAGCGACGCCGTTTCCCGGCTGTGGTTCTGTAGAATCCGTAGCGGATGATGCCTGTGGACTCGACGTTTCCGTGCAACGCACACGTGGGGTTGAGACAGCGTGGTTTCTTCACTGTGCGGGCCTTGTCGACGAGAGTGCTGAGGCGCTCAAATGTCGGCCCAAAATGTAGCATGTAGGTGGGTTAGGGACTGGACGCCAACAGTTGATTGCGGAAGCACCTTTCCACCAGCTAGCCCGCACGGCAATTATCGCCCGTCTATTGGGCCGTTTATCCTGCGCACGCCGGCCGGCGCTGGGCCCGCAGATCGACCGTCAGAACATGGGCTGGCGTCGCGTTCGAGGGCCTGGCACGCGACGTCGTGGCCGATGCTTCTTACGCTTCAACGACCGTCACTTCCAGCCGTCGATCAACGGCCTCAAGCGCCTGCTCGAGTCTGTCCATGCGGGAGGCGTGGTACACGTCGAGAATACGGTCAACCTGGGGCGTGTGCCAGCCAAGCCGCCGCCCAAGTTCAGCCTTGCTGACTCTCTTCTCTCGCATCGCGTTATACAGCCCGATCTTTGGCACGGCCAATTGTGGGACATCGACCCCTACCCTTCCCTTTGAGGGTTGTGGCAGCCGTTGGCGGTCCTTCATGTACGCATCGATCACAGTCAGAAGGGCGTCAGACGCCCGCCTCAGAGCTTCTTCCCTCGTGTTCCCGAAAGTATGCGCCTCCGGGAAATCTGGAAAGTCCACGAGCACATGTCCACCCTCCGTCGTCAACCTCACGGGGTAGCGCAACATTCGTTTCTGTCTCCGTACGTCAGTGTCGTCGCTGACTTGACGTCGCGAGCACTTCAAGATGTCGCCCTGAACCAAACACCGAGGTCGACCAACTGTTAGGCTGTCAAGCTGACGGCCTAAGGTCGTCCCTTCAACCCGAGATTTTTCTTGATCCTTTCCATGGTTCCGATCGGCATGTCCTTCTTGCCGTGCATTGGGAGGATCGACTTCAGTTGGCCCAAGCGAACAACTAGATGCCCGCCGTGTCCACTCTCAAACGTGCATCCTTGCTTCTTGAGCCAAGCCTTGAACTGTCGAGAAGTCATAGAACTTCCTTCCGTCGGTTCTGTATCTGTTAGCCATCGTGTCTCCTCCTGCGACCTGTTCGGCTCTTGGCTTTGGCTCTTCGCTCTAGCCCCTTCACTCTTGGCTCTTGCAGCTCTAGCTGGGCTTCTGGCTTTCTTCGCTCTTGCCTTCTTGGCTTTGGTCGCAGCTAGATGCTAACAACAAATATGTTTGTTTTGCAACACACATGTTGTTTTTATCCTCTCTTGTTCGGACAACCCGCGGCAGGCGAGTTGAAGTCCATATGACAGGCCAGTACCGCTCTCGTGCCCGTAAAGGTGCACCAGGTGGCCAGCTTGGCTTCGTGTTCGAGGGCCTGACCCTGCTCCCGCTACCAGCAAGAACCCACGTCGATTATGGGGGTGTCAGCCAGTAGGACTGAGGCGACGGTCGGAAAGTGCCTGCGCCACCACGCGCTGGGCGGCGAGTGGACCGCTTTCCGCGACTGCCACGTGAGGCCGGGGCTGTGCGCCCGCGTGGCGTTCGCCAGGGAGCGGTGACGACGGCGCCTCAACATGAGGCGCGAACGCACGCTGTCGTTTACCTCCTCTTCGAACCTGTCGTCGTTTCTGGCTCCGCCGAGTGAGAAGCAGAGGATCTGACGGCGCACGCCTGAGGATCCTGTCTTCCCGCAGGACGATGCCGAAGCCGTGACCTGGTGCCGCAAAGCCGTTGCGCGTGATGAGTTCTCTGGTAGGCTCTACGGGCGAGCCACACGAGGAGAAAAAAATGAGCGCCACCGACAGTTATCTAAGCAACAACTCAACGTATGTGGCCGGCTTCTCCAAGGGAGCATTGCCGATGCCTCCGGCACGAGAGATCGCGATCGTCGCGTGCATGGATGCCCGACTGGAGACAGGGGCTTTGCTCGGCCTTACCGAAGGCGAAGCTCACGTCATTCGAAATGCCGGTGGCGTCGTGACCGACGACGTGATCAGGTCTCTCACGATCTCCCAGCGTCTCTTGGGGACGCGCGAGATCATGCTGATTCACCACACCGACTGCGGAATGCTGACATTCAAGGACGCCGACGTGAAGGACGCGATCAAGAAGGACACGGGGATCCGGCCACCCTTTGCCATGGAAGCTTTCTCAGATCTTGAAGACGACGTCCGGCAGTCGATTGCGCGAATCAAGGCGAGCCCGTTCGTGCCGCACAAGGATGCGATTCGCGGATTCGTCTACGAGGTTGAGACAGGGTGTCTGCGCGAAGTGAAGTAGCGGTCGGTGATAGTGCCCGTGCTCCGGCGACCGCACGCGTCCACCGGCTGTTGGGTCGCTGCCGCAATCGGGCTGCATCTACGCCGACCAAGCGCTCATCCGGCCGGATACCACGACCAACTACGAGGTGGGGCTGCGCCGTTCATGGCGCGACGACCGGGTCACGGTCAGCGCCACCCTATTCCATGTCGACTGGACCGACATCCAGGTGGCGGGGCTCACGCCCTTCAGCGCGCAGCCGATTAGCTGAACGGCGGCGGGGCCGTCAGCCGCGGCGTTGAGTTCGCGGCGGCCGCCAGCCTGACGAACGCGGTGCGCCTCCGCGGGTCCTGGTCGTCGACGCGTGCGGTGCTGAGCCGTGACTCGCCCGGCCTGCTCGACGACGGTGCCGACGCCTTCAAGGGCGACCGCCTGTCGGGTGCGCCGCGCCATCAGGGCAGCCTGCTGGTAGGGCGCGCGCCGCTTCGTGCTGACCCGGGGCCCCGTCAATCAGCCGCGGCTGCCGTCTCACTGGTCGCCCAACACGTCCGGGGCTGATGGGTTGCACAACCGTTCCTTTCTGCACGCTGTTCGGGGGCTATGGTGCCGAGTACCAAGTGCAGGTGATCGCGCAGAACAGCCGTGCCATGCTAGCGCCGATTGCGAGGGAAAACTGGTCCTGAGGTGCCGACGATGGAGTTGATGGAGTTGATCGCCAGCGCACCGTGGCGCGAAGCCGTCACGTACCGGGAGACGTGGCCCCACGAGTACGTTGTCATCAACCGAGATGGACAGCAGGAGCTGTTGGCCGCGTTCTGCGAGCGCATCAGCCGAGGTGAGGGTGTCGAATGCCAGTTTTTCCATCAGCACCGCACGTACCTCTTTTTGGGCGACTACAAGTACTGGACGATGAGGGAATGCACCGACATAGATTTGGAGGTCAGCGACGAGGTTCTAAACCGTGCGCTACTGTACAGGGACCGCCGGGACTTCGTGATTCGGGCTGGCGATACGGGGAGAAGAGAAGCGAGTGAGAAGGACGAGCCGATGACGGAGACGAGCGAGCACGACACGCTGTTGGCCCATCTCGCGTGGAAGCTGTCCGATCGCCACGAGGACATTGCGGTTGAGGCTCTCGGGTACATCTTCAAGTCCAGTGAGGCTCGCCGCGTCCTAGAAGAGATGTTGCGAGACCGCGGCGCTGACGTGGGTGAGATCGCCAAGGTCCAGACCCAGCCGACCGGGACAAAGGGCGAGCGGCCGGATCTCGCCGGCGTCGATCGGGATGACCGGGAACGTGTGCTGATCGAGGCGAAGTTCTGGGCCGGGCTCACCGACAACCAGCCGGTGGCCTACCTTGAACGGTTGGAGGCGAACACGCCGTCGGCGCTGCTGTTCGTCGCACCCGCCTCGAGGATCGAACCGCTCTGGGATGAGCTGTGCCATCGGGCCGGAGTCGACGGCCCGCGTCCCGCGTTTGAGACGCCGGTCCGAAGCGTCCCGGTGGCCGGCCCGCGATACCTGATGCTGACCAGTTGGACGCACCTGCTCGAACGCCTCGAGGGCACCGGCGACGAGCACACCACGATCGCGGTCCAGCAACTACGAGGGCTGACCAAAATGAAGACCGAGGACGCATTCTCCCCCTTCCACCCGCTCCATCCGGACGAACTCGACCCCAAGGTCCCACGTCTGTTGCTCAATCTGCAGCGGCTGGTCAACGCCGCCACTGACCGCGCGGTCGCGGCGGGGTGCGCGAGCACGGAAGGCCTGAGAGTCACGCCAAAGGACACCGGGTACGGTCGGTACCTGTATCTTGCCGACGCCGCCGCGTGGTTTGGTGTCGATTTCGCGTGCTGGGCTTGGGGGGACTCGTATCCCGATACGCCTCTTTGGCTGTGTTTCTCGGAATGGAGTCATGGAATGAGAAGACCCATCAGTGAGACCCACGGCGCACTTGAACCCCTTGAACAAAAAGACCCGCCAGAATGTTTCGACGATGACGGGGCGCTATATGTCCCCATTGATCTCCCGGTACGAGTCGAGTATGACGCGGTGCTCGAGGCCGTGGTTACACGTCTCCAGGAGGTCTCGGATCTGATCAATGCGACGAGGGGTGCGACCTCAAAGAACCCGAAGAAGTGAGAGCTGAGAAGGGCGTCGAGCCGCCGCTCTGCTGGCGCTCAACTTGGCGAGTGGCTACCTCATGGAGCAGCGGAAGAGGGAGATGGAGGATGGAGATGAGTGACGTGAAGGGCGGTGTGTCATCGCCCTCAACAAGTATGGTCCGTTGATTCAGGCGGCCGGCTCCGTAGTTGCCGCACTGATTATTACGTGTGGCGCACTTCGCCGATAACGCATACGCTGACGTACAATCCCGGCTGAAACCAAGGGAAGGGACTACCACGATGCGACGGGTGATGACGGTTGCGGCGTTCGTCCTGCTCGGACTGTCGGCGGGGTGCGGGGCGAGCGACACGGAGATCGCTCCGGCGGTCTATGTGGCGGGAGGTGCTCGCACAGGCCGAGATGCCGACGCGCGCCGACCGGATCGTGCTCGACATGGATTCGAGCGAGAGCCCGGTGCATGGGGCGCAGGAAGGGAGTGCGTATAACGGGCACTTCGAGTCCGTCTGCTACCATCCGCTGTTTCTGTTCACTGAGTACGGGGATTGCCTCGGCGCAACGCTGCGGCCCGGCAACGTGCATAGCGCCGACGACTGGGACGACCTGCTCGTGCCGGAAATTGAACGGCAGCAGGCGGAGGGTAAGCGCGTGGCGTTCCGCGCGGACGCGGCGTTCGCCAAGCCGGAGATCTACGAGACGCTCGAGAGACGCGACGTGGACTATGCCATCCGCATGCCGGCGAACAAGAGCTTGGAGCTGGCAATCGAAGACATCCTCTTTCGTCCGCCCGGACGGCCGAGCTGCAAGCCCTTGGTGCGCTACAAGAGTTTCCGCTATCAGGCGAAGAGCTGGACCACGCCCAGACGGATTGTCGCAAAGGTGGAGCACCACCGGGGTGAGTTATTCCCTCGCGTCGGCTTCATCGTGACCAACATGGCCCGACCGAGCCGCTCGGTCGTCCGGTTCTACAACAAGCGCGGCACGGCGGAGCAATGGATCAAAGAAGGCAAGCAGGCGACCCACTGGACGCGGTTGTCGTGCCATCGGTTCCGGGCGAACGAAGTGCGCCTGCAACTGAGCGTCCTGGCCTACAACCTGGGCAACTTGTGGCGCAGACTGGTCCTGCCGCCGCGGATCAAGCGCTGGTCGCTCACGAGTCTGCAGCAGCGGCTGGTGAAAACCGGGGGCCGGCTGGTGAAGCATGCGCGGTACTACTGGCTCCTGCTGGCAGAAGGGCATCTGAACCGGCGGCTGTTCGGCGACATGCTGCGGAGGATCTGGGCGCTACCGGTCCCGGCAGGCTGACGCGCGGCAAGTGCAACGAATCCGCTTGGCGAAGAAGAGCATGAGTGTGGAGCGGTGTCTGGAATGCCCTGAAAGTAGGGGCTCCAGTCGGTTGCACGTCAGCGGGGGCTGAGGTGACGGCCTCCGGAGCTGGACGATTGTGCGACGAAGAAAGTTTCGTGGGTTCGACGGCTCTCGGGTGTATAAAGGTGCCATCCGGGGCAGGCAAAATGGAAATCCCGGCTTAATCGCAACGGGTCGGTCGAGCTTCTCATCGAAGGCCGCGTAGACGATACCCATGCCACCCTCACCGATGGTGCGCGTCACGCGATATGGCCCGATGCGGGCCGGGAGGTCGGTCATCCGCTTCACCGTAGACGATAGCCGATGTGATGTCGGCATCGACCTGGCGAAGGGTTCCGATGCGGCGAGACGGGGCGAGTTGTTCGGCCGGTAATCGCGCCTTCGCCAGGTTCCTCCAATCGCCGGAACGTGGGGAATCCGGGATCTCGGAGGGAGATATTCCCCACAACGAAGTCGGGAAGCCGCCGCAATGACGCTTCGTGGAAGACTCGTAGACTCAGCACCACCGCGCGCCCTCTGCCTGCGTGCCGTAGGTCTCGCCAGGGCCGCCCGACCCACGCGTGTTGCGTCTGCGTGACGCAGCGACTACCGTGGAGCAGGGAGTCAGCAGGGATCCCGCCCGTCCTACGTTCCTGCCATCCAAAGGAGGTTGATATGCAAGATCTGCCCATCGAGTTTAGGCGCGTGAAATTGCCGAAGCTGCCGCCGTTCACGAGGGGTGCCGTCGCCATCGGTATCGCGGCGATCGTCCTCGTGTCCGCGGCGTTCAGCACGCTGTATCAAGTGCAGCCCGAGGAGGTGGGCGTCGTGCTGCAATTCGGCCGCTACGTCCGTACGACGCAACCAGGCTTACAGGTGAAGATCCCGTTCGCTGAGGAGGTACTCAAGGTACCGGTTCAGCGGCAACTGAAGCAGGAGTTCGGATTTCGAACCGTCGCCCCGGGCGCGGCGGGCATCCGTTCGCAGTACTCAGATGTCGGCTTCTCCGAGGAGGCCGTCATGCTCACCGGCGACCTCAACGTCGCGGTGGTCGAGTGGATCGTCCAATATCGCGTGAACGACCCCTATCTGTTCCTGTTCAAGGTCCGCAACCTCGAGGAGACGTTTCACGACATGAACGAGGCGGTCATGCGCGAGGTGGTCGGCGATCGAACCGTCACCGAGGTCCTCACGATTGGCCGGCAGGAAATCGAAACCCGAGTCGAGGAGCGGCTGCAGGACTTGGCCAACCAGTATGAGATGGGCATCGCGATCGACCAGGTGGTACTCCAGGACGTCAATCCGCCCGACCCGGTCAAGCCGTCGTGGGACGAGGTCAACCAGGCTCAGCAGCAGCGCGACCGCATGATCAACGAGGCTCGTGCGCAATACAACCGGGTGATTCCACGCGCTCGCGGCGAAGCCCAGCAGACCGTCCTTCAGGCTGAAGGCTACGCGCTCGATCGTGTCAACCGCTCTCAAGGCGACGCGGTCCGCTTCACAGCAATCTACGACGAGTACCGGCAGGCGCCTGAGGTGACCCGCCAACGGCTCTATCTGGAAACGATGCAGCGCATCCTGCCGGAGGTCGGCCGAAAACTCTATATCGATAAGGACACGACCGGCGTCATACCGCTGCTCTCGCTCGACGGAGTATCGCCGCGGCCCGCGCCGGTCGTCGCCGCGGCTGGAGGTGGCCAATGAACCGCTCAACGACCGTACTGATCGCCGTCGTCGTCGTCGTCCTCGTTGCGTTACTGGAGTCGGTCTACACCGTCAGTGAGACCGAGCAGGTCATCATTACCCAGTTCGGCGAGCCCATCGGTAAACCGGTTGTGACGCCGGGGATCCACATCAAGGTGCCGTTCATCCAGCGGACCAACTTTTTCGACAAGCGATTCCTCGAGTGGGACGGCAGCCCCAATCAGGTGCCGACCAAAGACAAGCGGTTCATCTGGGTCGATACCTACGCGCGCTGGCGCATCACCGATCCGCTTCTGTTCTTCCAGCGACTGCAGGACGAGTTTGGCGCCCAGTCGAGACTCGACGACATCCTCGATGGCGAGACCCGGAATGCCGTGGCGCGGCACGACCTGATCGAGCTCGTGCGAAGCAGCAACCGCAGTCCGGACGATGTCCCGATCGAGTCCGAAGAGGAAGCCGTGATTCTCGAACTGATTGAACGCGGCCGTCAGGCGATCACCGCCGAGATCCTCGAGACCGCTTCGGAACGGACCGCGGATCTTGGGATCGAGCTGCTCGATTTACGCCTGAAGCGCATCAACTACGTCGAGGAGGTGCAGCAGGACGTCTTCGCACGCATGATCGCCGAACGGCAGCGGATCGCCGAGCAGTTCCGGTCAGAAGGCCAGGGCGAATCGGCGCGGATTCACGGCGAGCGCGAACGCGAGCTGGCGCAGATCCAGTCCGAAGCCTATCGCGAGGCCGAGGAGCTTCGCGGTCAGGCCGACGCAGAAGCCACGCGGATCTACGCCGACGCCTATGAGCGCGATGCGAACTTGTACGCCTTCATGAAGTCACTTGAGACGTACGAGCAGACGATGGACAAGGAAACGCTGTTCATCCTCGGCACCGACAGTGAGCTCCTGAAGTTCTTGAACCCAACGCGGTAGGAGGTCAGGTATGGGTCAGCCGACTCGGCTGCGGACACGGCGTTCAGTCGTTCCGCCGCCAGTGCGTGATCTCGCCCACGCGCAGCACAGTGTGTCTGGACTGGCGGGTGAACCTACTCGCCAGTTGCCGATATACCGTTTCAGGGTCGGATCGCACCATCGTCGTGCGGAGCTCGTGCAGCCCGAAGACGCGGTCGAACACCTCGTCTTTGACGAAGTTCGGTGCTTCCGTCATCAAGTGTTGGTGAAGAGAGCTTAAGCCCTAATCATCCAGATACTTCCAGCCGATTTTGACGCTGGCACCTCTCTGGCACTGAATATCTAGTCTAAGCGGTTTGGTTAGAACGAGATAAGGGCGGGGTAGCAACAGTTGATGGCGGAAGCACCCGGCCATCGGTAATCCATGGCTCGACTCTCGGTGGTCATTCCCACGTGGAACGCCGCTCACCTTGTCTCGGAGGCCCTCGCGCACCTCACCGACGGTGGGCGGCATCCCGGGCATCCCGTACGCGGCTCTTCAGCCCCGCCTGGCCCGCGGCCAGAAACTGGTCACGCCATTGCGCGGCCCGCGCCGCCGTGATCCCCGCTGCCATGACGACGCCCGCCGACCGATACGTCCTTGCGGGCATAGCGCCCGCCCGCCAGCGCCGTCACCTCCGCGTCGAGCAACTCCTCGACATGCAGCAACCCCAGCGGCACCAAGGACCGGATCAACTCCACCTTGGTGTCGACGTCCAGTTCGGCGTACTCCTTCCGGTCGATGACGTCGACCGGGCCCAACGTGCGAACCTTCTTGCGCTTCCTGACGGGTCGTAGGACACTGCTCATCTCGGCTCCTTTCTCTCGTGGCGTGATGTTCGTCTTAGGCAACGTCATCAAACCACAGGGTTTGGAGCCGCTTCAATTCCCAACTAAGTTTCGCGCACCTTCCGTTCGACCGCAATCCCGTCGTTGAATACGCGCCTGGTGCTGGAGCTGGCGCGCTCGGCGTATCTCGACCGCCGAGAGAACGTGTTGGCGTTAGGCAACTCCGGCACGGGCAAGACGCATCTGGCACTGGCGTTGGGGCTGGCGGCCTGTCAGAAGGGCTATCGGGTGCGCTTCCTCACCGCCGCCGCGCTGGTGAACGAACTGCTCGAGGCCCGGGATGAGAAGCGCCGGCTGCGCCTCCAGAAGCAGCTTGCCAAGCAGGATCTGTTGATCGTGGACGAGCTCGGCTACGTGCCGTTGTCCAAGACCGGCGCCGAGCTGCTGTTCGAGATCGTCTCCCAGTGCTACGAGCAAGCATCGACGCTGGTGACCTCGAATCTGCCCTTCAACGAATGGACCGAGATCTTCGGCTCTGACCGGCTGACCGGCGCGCTGCTCGACCGGTTGACCCATCACGTCCACATTCTGGAGCTGAACGGCGACAGCTATCGCCTCGCACACAGCAAGCACGCCCGCCACGACGCTGCCGCTCCGGCGTCCTGACGCCTCCCTTCGCACGCTGCTGGCTGTGCGGCCGGTGGTCATCCCGGACGAGGCCGGGATCGGACACGCGCCGCAGCGCTTCGCGAAGGCATCGGCAAGGCGCAGCCCGCGGGGTGCGGCTGCGTCCCGACCAAGGGTCGAACTACTTGGCCGACGATTTTCAACAGGAGGTCGCGTTCTTCGGCATCGAATGTTCCCCGAGCTTCGTGCGGGAGCCCGAAGGCAACGGCGTCGCTGAGCGCTTCAAAATCGGCTGGAAGTATCTGGATGATTAGGGCTTAAGCTCTCTTCACCAACACTTGATGACGGAAGCACCAGAATATCCGCTCGGGTCGGGCACGACAGCCGCTACTTTCGGGGTCTCGGTTCCGCCGGCACTATCGTCACCTTGAGACGTTCCACTCCGGAACCAACACCGCGAGGAATCGGTCGGCGCCTTTCCCGGCATAGTGGCCCGGCTCTAGTCGGGCCTGTACTGCATCGACAGACGGAAACGACTCGTCGTGAGAAACGCGGCGATCCGATTGGTCATGAGCGCCTGCCCCACGACGCCAAGTACCGTCGAGGTGGTCCAATGAACGCTCGGAGCGCCGAAACCTTCCTCGGCGAACAGGCGAATCCACGTGGGTGGATTCTGATGCTTGTGCCATTCAATCGACGGGGCCAGAGGATTCCAGAGGCCAAGCAGTGAAAACAGGTTTGATCGCCCGCAATCACAGACGATAAGCGTGGCACCCTGGCTTGCGAGATTGGCTATCCGAGCGGCAATCGCCCGATATGCGCCCCAAGCGGACGCATCCTCGAGCATCCGGATGCATGCCTCTTCGTCCAGATGATTGATTGACTTATGAAGCACGATCACATCGAACTTCATTGGGCCTGGCTCATATTCCTGGAGCGTGTGCCGCACTATCTCTACATTTTCGACACCAAGATGACGTCGGAATGTTTCGGCGTTGGACATGGAACCACTCATGCTACCATCCGCTTCGGGCTCCAAGCACACAACTCGTCGAGCACCTGCGGCTCCGGCGTACATCGAAAGCAGGCCTCGTCCGCCGCCAATATCGAGAACATTCTCGCCCCTCAACGGTCGGTCTTGAAACACCGCTCTCAACGAACGGCGAAGCCGGCGCTCGCTCGGAAACAGTTGAAGCTCAATTGCCGCCCTGAAGTACCGCCCGAGCATCGGCCCCTCCAGTCTACCTGGTCTCGCCGAAACGCACCGGTCGTCCGGTAGCCCGGCCCTGTGGTCAAGGCACAGAACATCTAACGGATCTCGGCAAGGATCCCCTTACGCGCGCGCCCGGCGGCGAGGCCCTCGGCATTGCCGGTCCACTTCACTAACACCTCCTGTTCAACCTCCGTGAGCGCAGCCGGAACCGGGCACGGCTCGCGGGCGAGATCAATCAGGCGACTCTGTAACTCGTCGTGCGACCCGGCGGTCACGCACACCCTCCGCAGATCGAGGATGAAGGGTCTGACATCGGCTGAGCTGGCTTCGGCAAACCACGGGAGGACGACTGGTCTGCCGGCCGCAATCGTCTCGCACAGGGCAGTCGAGTTGAAGCCGCATACTACGGACGCGGAGGCAATGAGCGGCAAGACATCGCCACCATGAACGATCTCCATATTGGACGGGAGGTCCGGCAGGGATTCGGCATCAAACTGCGCCAAGAACTCGTCGGAATCGCGCCTTCGCCCCTTAAAGTAGGCTCGCGACCTGGTCGAACTCCCGTCGACTGCAGCGAAGCCCGCGGTACGCGGTCCCCGTGTTCGTGCTGAGCGTTCCCCCGCATACTGTGCAGCGGTACCGCCGCCGGCGGCCCGACTTCGTCACAAACCAGCCGTGGCCCACGATGTTGAGGCCGGGCTTGCCAAAGTTGTCGCACCCAGGCTTGCCGCACGCCCTCTCGTCGATCGCATTCATCGCCCCAGTGTAACGGCGCGGCGAATCAACAGCGACCGGCACAAGCACCGTGCACAAACGAACGGTTGTGCACGTTCAGTTCAGTTCCCGAGCAGGAATTTGACGGTCACCGCCAGCGTCCAGTCACGCGAGCCGGTGAACGTATTGTGGTTGGAGAAGTCAGGGTCGCGCGCGTGCAGCGGGTGACGCGCGTATCCGCTGCTGGCTTCGATCGTGCCCAGCATCGAGTAGGTCAGCTTCAGTCCTAACACGGTCATGTCGTGCAGGTGGTAGTCGGCACCGGCGTACAGGTGCCCGGCCAACACCGTGTCGGACAAGTCGTCGTCCTGGCGGCTGTTGTAGATCGAGACGGGGTGATAGTCAGCGGGCACAGTGCCCGCGGTGTCCTCATACTCGTTGGAGAAATGCACCCCGGCCACCGTGACGAACGCGGGACCCAGCCCCCCGCCCAGGTAGGGAGTCATCCCCCGGTACGCCTTCGGAAAGTCGTAGTACGCATTGAGCGACAGGGTGCGTACGGTGAGATGGTCGATCGAGGCCTGGGTATTGGATACGACCGTGCTGCCGCGCCGTGCGTCCATGGGCAGGCCATCGTAATCGGTGATGCTGCGGAATCTCTGGTCGAGACCGTTCTTCCGCTGCGCGAACGAGAACTCCAGGCGTGTGCGATCGAACAGCCGGCCGGCCGAAAGCTCGAACGCCGCGCCGACGTCCGCGATGACGTCGTACCGCCAGCGGTAGCCTGAGATCTCGGGAACAGGGTCCACATCGAAACACGCGTCCGTCGGATAGCAGAGCGGGTCCCGATTCCAACCCTCCTGGTCCATGTCGGCTGCCCAATGCGAGCCGAGGCCCCCGCCGACGTACCACTCGGCGCGCGGCGCCTTCCCCTCGGCCGCGCTCTGGGCCGCCGCGCCGGAGAGGGGACCGCCCAGCAGGATGCTCCCGACGACGATGACCGAGGCAAGACGCATGGCGCAGGCCTATGGTACACGGATGGTCTTCCTCCGAGCTTGCACATGGAACGACAGTACGACGACCCGCGTCGCAGGACACTCAGAATGCGATGGTCCCCGCCTATCTGTATGAGCGCGAGCGTCGCGCCTCCCGATAGGGGCTGGCGGTCGATGATGATGCGTCCACCGTACCGTCGGCCAACCGGCAGGCTGGCGCCGACCCTGGGTGATTCAGTTCGCGGGTGGGACACGCCGCAGGCAGCAACCTCACGGCTAGCAGGGAGTCCACACTCGGACATCTTGCAGAAAGGAACGGTTGTGCAACCCTCGGGCCACGGACGTGTTGGCACGCCGCTGCGCGGTTCCGCTCCCGGCGCCTGGGGCACCCCGACCCCGCCGGCCACCCACCGAACTCTGGCAGACCGACTTCACCTACCTACAGGTGGTCGGCTGGGGCTAGTATTACCTGTCGACGGTGCTGGATGATTAAACGGCGGTGACGCGCGGTTCGTGTCTCCGGACGTGGTGGAAATATGGAGTCCGGGATCTAGCCATTCATGGCTCGCCATGTCGATCCTGGTGCCGCAGTAGCGACTCTTGATCGACGACCTTCCCGCCTCGGCGAACTTCGGGTAACAACGGCTCTCGCCGTTTGATCGTTTCAAAGTCCTTCACATCGAGCCGCTGAAGCGAGCGCTTGAGATCGAAGGCCGCTCGCTCGGCCTTGATCGCTGTCTTGAGCGCCGGTGTTTTCGGCGGCAATCCCAGACGCAACTTGAGGGCCACCTCGGACAGGCCCGCGTGAGCTTGGCCCACCGTTCTGAGCATGTGCTCTCGTTCGTCTTCGGTCATATTCGCTAGATTGTAGACGATCCGGCATGGTCACCGTTAAATGGGCCGCGTGCGGTCATCCATGAAGAAGGGCATCATGACTTCGGGGTTGGTGTTACCCGTGCCCTGCATCGACGTCTGCAGCATCGCGCGGGCCAGGTCGAGCGTCTCCATCACATCTGACGCCTGCGCTGGTGCATGACTCGAAACTGACCGTCAACGATCCCAACCCAGAGGCAAGTCACCGACCAATACTGTACGACTCTGGCCGACCGAGCTCGGTCATCTGGTTCAGGACGTTACACGCGACCACGGACTCGGCCACTCGTCCGCCTCGGGACCGGGCGCGAAGCCGATCCCCGATAATCGATTTGTACCGAAAGAACGCATTCTCCACCCGCGCCGGGAGATGGTAGCCGGCCTCCTTCTTCCAGCGGCGCCGGCCGAGCGTCCTCACGTCCGTGATCGTGCGATCTCGCGCGCGCGACCGCGGCCGACGCCGAGACACCCTCGCGGTCTTGGACGGTGGAACCACGACAGTCGCGTCACGCATCCCCGCCGCTTCGTAGAACGCGACCGTATCGTAGGCTGCGTCAGCGGTCACCCGTGCGATCTCATCGTCGACCGTCTCAATGAGGTCGATGCCAATGGTCGCGTCATCCACCGTCGGCTCGGTCGGCACGGCGACCGACGGCGTCGACGGCCCGGCGGGGCGCCTAGCCGCGACCGAGGCGGCGGTGACCCGCTTCCGGACCGGCCTGGAGGGCTCGCGCGCCTACACGCTCGCGGGCCGGCTGTCGCTGACGCCGAGCGTCGAGGTGGGACTGCGGCACGACGGCGGGGACGCCGAGACCGGCGCCGGCATGGACGTGGGTGCGGGCCTCATCGTGTCGGACGCGTCGACGGGGCTGGCGGTGGACGTGCGGGTGCGGACGCTGCTGGTGCACCAGGCCGAGGGGTTCCGGGAGCGGGGCGTGGCCGTGTCGCTGAGCTACAACCCGACGCCCCGGCGGTGGCGCAGCGTCCGGGCGTCGTCGGGCCCGAAGGTCTGACACCACAGCCGGATCGTCTCGTACGAGACGGTGATCCCGCGTTCGGCGAGCAGATCCTCGACGTCGCGGAAGCTCAGGCCAAAGCGGTGGTAGAGCCAGACTGTGTGACTGATGATCTCGGGAGGAAAGCGGTAGCCGCTGTCGCGTGGCGCAGAGCGTGTCATGGGCCTACACTGCCAGCGACAGGTTCAAGTCAATGCCACTGATACCCCCCTCATGAAACTCAAGAAGATCAAATACACCGATTTAAACTCCAAGCAGAAGGAGGTTTTCAATTTTCAAAAAGTTGCGGGAAAGCTCTCCGACTACGGATACAACTGCATCAAGCTCGCGGACGACTGGCAGGGAGCAGACTTTCTCGCGTATCACAAAGATGGCAGCGGTACGCTGAAAGTGCAGTTGAAAGCGCGACTCGCACTCTCAAAAAAGTATGTCGGCAAATCGCTCTACATGGCATTTCCGATGTACCAGGAGTGGTATCTGATCGAGCATGACGCACTGGTTCGCTTAGTCGAGAAGCACACCAATTGGCTTCACACAAAGTCATGGCAGGAGGACGGAAACTATAGCTCGGCAAATCCGAATCAGCGCCTCGTTGAGGCCGGATCACGGCTATGAGTCCTCGAGCCGCTGAAGCGATCGCTTGAGATCGAAGGCCGCCCGCTCGGCCTTGATCGCGGTCTTGAGCACCGGTGTTTTCGGCGGCAATCCCGTATGGTGCGAGAAAACGGCCGAGGCGAGTGAATCCTCGAGACAACGTGGGTGACGGCCGCGTCTGCGCCATGTAGCCTCCGGCCATGCCCCACGCTCTGCACTTCCTCGTGCTGGCTTTGGCTGGCTGGGTGAACCGCATGGCACGACCAGGATCAAACCTCCTTGAGGGACCCGGCGGCGTACTTGTGCAACAGGCTCGAAATCAGGGTCTGATACGGCAACCCCTCGGCCAGCGCGCGCTTCTGGATAGCCTCCAGATCCTTGCTTGAGAGCCGAATATTCAGCCGACGGTCCTTGCGGAACGTGGCCTTGGCGTAGCGAGTGTAGCGCGTTCGTTCTTGCTTACCGCCACCGGTAGACTTCCACTCTCCGCGCTCGACTGACTCGAGCAAGTCCTTTTCCTTGGCGTCAATCTTCATGGTCGTCAGACTCCTCACCGAGATACTGATTTGTGGCCTTCCGACTCGGAATGATCGTCTTCAGGAAGACCGTGTTCTCGTCCTCGACGCACGGCACCAGATACACGTAGTCGTCGCGTTGGACAACGAAGATGCGTTGGCCAGCGTAACGGTTGGGGTTCGGATGTTCGAGAATGTCGAGCAAGTCACCGCGCTCGATATGGAAAACGATGTCCTCGAACCCGATGCCACGGTCCGCTCTGAGTTTCGCGTTTTTGGCGTCGTCCCAGGCGAAGAATTTCACGCAGGACAGCGTAGCATAATGTGTGCCCAATAGGCACACATTGGCATCTGTCGAATTGTGCCCTGAGACGATCTACCATCAGGCGCTGTGATCAGTAGTATCCACACGCACACACGCTTCCGAGGTCGGGCGGGATCGCCAGCAGGGCTGGCGGCGCAGTATCCATGTGTCAATTTGACCGTTTCACAGCCCCTCGCGTAGCCACGCCCCGCCCCCTCCCCCCTCTGAGGCACCGGTCATGCCGCGACGAACGACGCGCTGTCCCGCCCGGGCCGTTCGGGGAGCCAGCAGCGGTCCTGTTCGAGCAGTGCGTTGGCCAGCAGGAGGAGCTTGCGCATGACGGCGACCACCGCGACCTTCCGCGGCTTTCCCTCCGCGACGAGCTGGCGGTACTTCGCGCGGAGGTCCGGGTTGTAACGGATCGCCGCCAGGGCCGGCATATAGAGAAGCCGACGCGCCCGCGCCCGGCCGCCCTGGATGAAGCTGCGACCCTGCCAGGCACCGGACTGCCGCGTGACGGCCCCTCGACGGCCAGCGGAGGACACGGTCCGACCACCCCCTGCCTAGGCGGCGCTTTGCCAGGGGCGCCGCTGGGCTGGGCCCTCTCAAGGCCCATTCCTCGCCAATCGTAAACAGACAAGCGGAGGACGGCGGAGCCGTTGATCAGGCCGTCTGCGCGGAGAAGGGTCTGGAGCCTCCGAAGGGAGGCTCTTCGCAGACTACATCCCCCCATGACGTTCCCGGAACAGAGGCTTCCGTAATCGCCTCTCACGTTCCGTACCCTACGGTGCTCTGCGCCGAGATAAACCAGCTTGGTTGTAGAAGAGTTGCTCGCTACCAATCACAATCTCGTTTCCTTCCGAGACTACCTGGGCGCCGGTTGGTATGCCCTTCAGCCATCGTATCGGAACCGGCATGCGGCTGATCGCGGCCCCGTCGAACGGCGAGGACAAGTTGACCTCGATATCGATCGTACCGTCACCAAGGCGTGTGACGACCCGTTCATTGACTACCGCGTCGGCATAGTCCCGGTGCCAGTCGACGAGACCCGCCGCCGCCAGCTGCTTCTGCCGCGATTCGTCGGAATACAGCCGTTCCCAAAGCCGCATCCACGGGCCGCCGAGGCGTTCCGCCTCGCCGCGCAGGTAATCGGCGTGCGTCGAACGCTCAACGAGTTCGCGACTGTCGTCGGGGACGGTGATCGACCCGTTGCGTGCAATCCAGTCGATGGCCTGACCGACTGACAGCAGGTTGTCGTAGACCCAGGCCCAGCCCTGCTGCTGCCGGCCACGGACGCTGCCGTCAGGCGCGAGGTATGCCGCGAGGTGGCCGGGATCGATCATCAGGGCGACCGGACGGGTTCCCTCTCGGTGCCGGTGCAGCCGGCCGAGCCGTTGGAGCAGTACGTCGGCTGGGCAGGCGTCGGTGATCAGGAGGTCGGCATCGAGATCGAGCGACTGCTCGGCGGTTTGGGTGGTGACGGCCACGAGTCCACGGCGGTTCCCGCCCGGGCCCAGAACGCCCATCAGGCGCCGATCGAGGATGTTACGGTCGTGTAGTGCGTATCGGCTGTGATGCAGCATGGTCTCGACACCTGCTTCAGACAGCCGCCGCCACGTCTCGATCGCATCGGCCACGGTCGACCGGATTAGGAGGGTGCATTGACCAGCCCTGGCCGCGGTGATCGCCGCAGCCAAGCACTCTTCGAGCTCAAAGAGGGTAATTTTCACTCTGCGGGCCGCCGAGACCCCCACGGGCAGCACAGAGCCCGTCCTTATGGCGGGATAGGGAATACCGACCGCCTCATCGATCGGGCGACGCTCACGCCGCTGCAGCCTGGCAAGGGCGGTTTCGCCCAGCGTTGCGCTCATCGCCAGGACATGCCCCCCTAAACCAAGATGCCGGTCAACCAGTGTGCCGACAATCTCCGCCATGTAGGGGTCGCTGGCGTGCACCTCATCGATCACCAGCAGCTGGCGTGACAGGCAGGCAGCGCGAAGCCAGCTGTGCCGCACGCGAAGGATCGACAGCATCGCCTGATCGATGGTGCCGACCGCGACTGGCGCGGCGAAGACCGCCTTGGACGCCTGCACGGCCCAGCTCCGGTCCGCCTCGTCATGGATGTCCTGCGCCGGGTCGGTATCGAGAATGCCGGGAACGGCCCGCACGACCTTCCCCGCAATCGAGGGATGTATGGCTGCCATGGTGCGAGCGATCCGCTCGTGCAGTTCCGTGGCGGCCGACCGCGAGGGCACGGCGAAATACAAGCCATCGACCAGACCACGATCGACCAGCCGAACGGCGTGAATCAGCGCGGCCTCTGTCTTGCCGGTCCCCGTCGGCGCTTCAATGACGACCAGCCGCTCTTCAGGGGAGATTTCCTGAATTGCCGATTGGGCCGGCTGCGGCATCCGTCCGCCAAGCAAAGCGGCGGCTGACGCGCCGTTGCTCCAGTCTGACCAGCCCGTTGCCTGCAGTACCCGGTCAGCAAGATCGACGCGCAGCTGCTCTCCACCATTGAGGTAAGGAAAGCGCGCCGGGTCCGACGCCATCCAGTCCGCGGTCATGACGATGCCCGCGAGCAGGTGCTGGGCCAGCGGCGGAAAACCGAGCGAGGGGGCCTTATCGCACGCCCGCGGGAATGCCGTCAGCGACGCCTCGGCCAGCCGGCGGATCTCCGCGACTGGGTCATGGCCATAAATGGTGGCTGCGATCTGGCTTGAGACTTCGCCCCGGTGCTGCCCGATGCGTTGAAAGGATGCCGGTTCACCGTGATGACAGATTGCTGCCATCAGCGCCGCCTCCGGATCATGGAACCACTTCGCGAGACGCTCGATCCCGACGGCGTCCCTGACCAGCTGCGATGCCTCCAATGCGGCGAGGAATTCGGCAACATGCCCCTGACCGATGGTGAGCCTGTGGGTCAGCTTGGCCTGAAAGCCAGCGAGACACTTGCCGCCATCATGGATGCCGGTGAGCACGGCGAGACGATCGAGCTGTGCCTCGGCCAGCGGGCAGCCGAACGCGGCGGACAAACCGTGCATGCAGCACGGGTTGGCCCATCAGACGGTGGGCAACAACGGCGACATCGAGGCTATGGCCGATGACGCTGTGCCACGATCCGTCGGGGGCGCTCTTTCCCCACGGTGCTGAGAATTGCGGTGCTTGAGTACCCCAGCCAGAGCCTGCTATGCCGAGGCTACTCAAAAGTCGTGGGTCCGCCATCAGCGGATCCTAAACGGGTTCCACCCGCGCGGGCGCGGAAGAGACATCATCGAGGGCTACAACATCAATAACAACACGGGTCCACCCGCGCGCGCGCGGAAGAGACACCTAAACCTCCGGCTACAGGCCCCCTCACCGCGGTCCGCGCGCACGCGTTGAAAAGAGCACGTCCGGTTATTCCCCAAACTCTACCGTGCGGCTCAGGTGCCTTGGCCGCGCATGGTTTGCAACCGGATCATCCCGTGGCCGAACGCCCTTTGCCGCCCGACGCCGTCGATCAGCGTCTGTTCGAACCGGGCGGCCTCGGTCACCGTGAGCTGCCCCTCGATCCAGGCCTGTCGGTTGGCCAGCGATACGAAACTCATTACTCCGACTACTTGTGGGGCTCCCGTGCCTTGAGAATCGTCTCGAAGTCCGCTTTAAGTTCATCAAGCGTTGGCCGAATGCCCTGGGTTTCGAGCGGCTGCGAATGGGACGCTGTGTAGCGGCAGCACTTGTTGAACACGGGCGTCACGGCGGCCATGCTCTCCTGGAGAGTACCGACGTTTATCTGTTCGAGTTTCGTCATCATCACGTTTGGTGCGTAGCGCTGCACGACCCCTTTGAGCATTTCGTGCTCGACAACAATCTCGCTCAAGTTCCGCAGATGCTCGTACCCCTTTTCCACGAGGGCTGCCTTGACCTCACCAGCTGATGGATCTAACCCTAATGTGACAATCCCGCGCGACCCATGTGCCGATTCGACCGGCCATCACCGCACGGGGAAGTGTTGCAACTTTGAAAGTGGTGACGGAAGCCGTTTCGGTATCGAGGTCTCATGCCGCCACCTCGAACAGCCTGTTGATGAACTGAATCTGGCGCCACACATCCGAGCCGCTCACCCACCTCGCCTGCCCCTTCCGAATCATGTGCATTGCCTCGTAGCCTTGGATTGTCCGCCGCGCCGCGTGAAACTCGCGAAACCCCTGTTTGGCCTTTACCCGTCGTTTGATCGCTCGATGGTCCTGCTCCAGGATATTGTTCAAGTATTGGACCGGCCGATGGCGGCAGCGGCCGCGCAGGGTGCCGTCCTCTTTCACGGCTGGAATCGCCGCGCCGTAGAGGCGGGCCTGATCGGTGTTGATGACGCGGGGCTGCGGATGCGATGGATCGCTGAGCGCCTGGCGAAACAACCGTTTGGCCGCCGCAGCATCGCGGAGCGCTGACAGGAGGAAGTCGATGGTGGCGCCTGTGGAATCAATAGCCCGATACAAATAGCACCAGCGGCCCTTGACCCGCACATAGGTTTCATCAACACGCCAGGATTTGTTGGTTGGCTTGAGATGCCGGCGCAGCCTCTGCTCGAGTTCCGGCCCGTAGCGCTGCACCCAGCGCCAGACCGTCGTGTGGTCCGCTTGCAGGCCGCGTGCATCGAGGAGCTCTTCGACATCGCGGAGCGAGAGTGAGTACCGAAGATACCAGCGCACGGCGCAAAGAATCACCTCCGGAGCCGTCTGCCGCCACTTGAAGATCGCCGGTCGGATTGGCTGCTTCATGATCTTGTTAGGCTACCAGGCCCGCCGCTGGCCAAAGTTGCAACACATCCTTTCATGTCGACCGCACGGAACCAGCATTGACCAACCTGGCAACAGGTGATAGAAACCACTGCAGAACGGTTGCGCACGACGCCGGACTACTGGGAGGGTAGCCATGTCAAGCACCACGCTTCGTCGTCCGCTGCTCGTCGTTTTGGTCTCGCTCGTCGCGGCTAGCGGTGCCAGCCCTGCTCCTGTTCGCGCACAAGAATCGACGTCCGCTCCGCTTGCCGAGCAACTGGCGGCGTTGATGGAGGAGCGGCAACTGGAAGCGGTGGCGGGAAGATCCGCGGCCGAGGATGATCGTTTCGTGGCGGCCATGTTCATTCCGGGGCAGCTCTTGGTCGTCTCGGCGCGGTACTCGGCGCCGGGGACCGCCCAGCTCAAGATCACTAATCGCGAGTTCCGGGAGGTCTACATGGACCTCAATGCAGCTTCGATCGCCGGGACCACGATCCTCATCACCGACACGCAGGCCAACGGGCTGCAGGCCGATGACGATACGGCCGACATGCTCGACCGCGGCGACGGGATCCTGCGCTTCGATGACGACCCGGGAGAGCAAGACCTCTCGCGTGACGAGTATCGTACTGCGTTCGTCGAAGCCGACGAGCAGTACGCCCGGATGCTGGAGGTCCTCATCGCCAGCGCGCGCGGCGATACGGGGGATGCTGCGTTGACACAGGAATCGGTCTCCGCCTCGCTGGCCGCCGAACTGTCCCGCGTGATGACGGAACGCCAGCTCAGTGCCAGCGCCAGCAAAGACACGCTCGATGACGACCGCTTCGTGGCGGCGTTGTCGTTTCCCGGACAACTCCTGGTCGTCTCGGCGCGGTATTCCGTGCCGACGATCATCCAGAACAAGATCGCCGATGGCCAGTTCCAGGAGGTTTACCTCGATCTGAACGGCGCGTCGATCGCCGGCACGAAGATCCAGATCACCGACGCGGGGGCCAATGGACTGCGGGCGGCTGACGCAACGGTCGATGTCATCGATCAAGGGGCGGGCATGCTGCGTCTCGACGGCAACCCTAGCGGACAGGACATGTCGCGCACCGAGTATCGGGACGCCGTCGCCAATGCCGACGAGCAGTACTCTCGGATGCTCCGGGCGCTGCTCGCCGGGGTTCGTTGATCGCCGATGCGTGCGGCGCTACTTGCGCTGGCACTGGCGGGCACACCGCTAGTCGCGGTGGCCCAAGAGAGCATTCGGACCGGTGAGTGGCCAACCTACAGCGGCGACATCGCCGGCACCCGTTACTCGCCCCTCGATCAGATCGACGCCCAGAACTTCGACGAACTGGAGATCACCTGGCGCTTCAAAACCGACAATTTCGGGGTATTGTCAAGTTAACCTTAATGCGTCATTTTTCTGAGCGAGCAATGGCGCTTTGGGATTGAAAAAGGCCTTCCAGTGTGGTTGAAAGGTGGTGCAACCCAACGCCTTCTTCCACACATGAAAGGCCACTGACCGTGAGACGAAGAAAATCCGATTTGCATGCCCGTGTCAATAGGAATCTGCCGTTGGAGTTCGATGACGTTCGCCTCACGTCGTACGCCGGGCTGGAACTCTTGGAGCGCTACCTGCGCACCCGTGCTGATGTATACGACCTGCCGCTAAGCGTTCCACCCCTCGCCGAACAGCACCGCATCGTTGGCAGCGGTGAACGCCAAGGTGGTCTTGTTTGTCGAGGATGGGGATCGAACAGGTGGGAAAGACTTCGATCATGGTCACCTGGAGCGGCTCCTCTGGCGTCTTCGCGATCTCGACCGAGTATCAACCGTGATTGCTCTCGATCACACTCGAGCGCAGATTGACCTTTCTAAACTGTCCGAGCATATCGAACGTATTCCATGCCTCAGCACCGAGGTGGTTCGTACAGTCCTCGGTATCACCCGCGACCATTGCCTCGATGCATTCGCATTCAATCGACTAGCTAAGCCAGGAAGTGACCGAGACCGCCTCGATCGAAGGTGCGCGAAACTTAGTTGGGAATTGAAGCGGCTCCAAACCCTGTGGTTTGATGACGTTGCCTAAGACGAACATCACGCCACGAGAGAAAGGAGCCGAGATGAGCAGTGTCCTACGACCCGTCAGGAAGCGCAAGAAGGTTCGCACGTTGGGCCCGGTCGACGTCATCGACCGGAAGGAGTACGCCGAACTGGACGTCGACACCAAGGTGGAGTTGATCCGGTCCTTGGTGCCGCTGGGGTTGCTGCATGTCGAGGAGTTGCTCGACGCGGAGGTGACGGCGCTGGCGGGCGGGCGCTATGCCCGCAAGGACGCATCGGTCGGCGGGCGTCGTCATGGCAGCAACCCCGGGACGGTCGGGTTGGCCGGCCAGCGCGTGCCAATTCGCGTGCCACGGATTCGCCATGTCGCGGGGAGCGAGATGCCGCTGCGGTCCTACGAGGCGTTGCATGGGGAGCGCGCGGTGAACGACCTGCTGCTGAAGCGCGTGCTGTACGGAATCTCGTGCCGCAACTACGAAGCCGCCGCGGCGGCGATTCCCGGAGCCATCGGGCTGTCGGGGTCGACCGTGTCCCGGGGCTTTATTCAGGCTAGCGCGGCGAAACTGCGGGAGCTCCAGGAGCGGGACCTCTCCGGCGAGGACGTGGTGGCCGTGGTCCTGGACGGCAAGACCTTTGCCGAGGCAACGATGGTCATCGCGCTGGGCATCACGATGGCGGGGGAAAAACGCTTTCTGGGCTTCGTCGAGACGGATACCGAGAACGAGAAAGTGTTGACCCCGTTCTTGCGGTCGTTGGTCGAGCGGGGTCTTGACGTCTCCCAGGGCGTGCTGGTGATCCTCGACGGCGGCAAGGGGCTGCGATCAGCCGTCCGCAAAGCCTTCCGGGACCGGGCGCTGGTCCACCGGTGCCAGTGGCATAAGCGCGAGAACGTGGTGAGTTACCTGGCCAAGACCGAGCAGGCGTCGTGGCGCCAGCGCCTCCAACGCGCCTACAACCGTCCGGAATACGACGAAGCCCGCGCGGCCCTTGAGACGCTCCATCGCGAGCTGGAGGACCGGAACCAATCGGCGGCCCGCAGCTTGGCGGAAGGCTTCGACGAGACCTTGACGCTGCATCGACTCGGGCTCTACGGCGTTCTGGGCCGCTCGCTGAAGACGACGAACTGTCTGGAGTCCGTCAATGCGCTCGTCGAGGAACGCTGCGCGAAGGTCGATCACTGGCAAAACTCGCGTCAACGTCACCGCTGGCTGGCGACCGCGCTCTTGGACATCGAACCGCGCCTGCGCAAGGTGATGGGGTGCCGGCACCTGCCCACGCTCCGTGCCGCGTTGAAGCGAGAACTGAAGATCGACACGACGACGTCGAAGAAGAAAGCCGCGTAGTCAATCAGGAGCCGTAGAGAGTTTCAACTAAGAATGGGCTTGACTCCCTCGATCTGTTTCAGGCCGACGATGGTGGGTTGTTGCGCGACGTGCGACGGCTCCACGACCGAGATGTGTGCGACACCATACGAGATCTCATCGAAACGCCGAGGTGGCTCAAGCACGTTGTGCGGCGCGTAGCTCGGGCCTGGGAGAATTTGTACGGAGAAGTAGACATCGACGATTTGATTGCGCTGTCCGTACTACGGGAGTGCTGTCCGTCGGTTTTTAACTTCCTTCTTGCGAATATCGATGGCCTGCGCAACCGACCCGATGATTTCAACAAGCGGCCGGAGGCGGCGAAAAGAGATTGGGAGACGCTCATTGGAGCCGACCCCATCGCCGCTATGGCCGTCCCACTGGTCCAAGTACTTGGCCTCGAACAGCTAGGGACTGTGAGTCATTCTAGTTGGGATGTTCCCCAGAGCATTCAGCACGACGAACCAACTGACTACTTCGAGCGCCTGATGGCCGAGCAGTTGGCACCTGGAGAACTACGAGACCAAACGGTGCTGTCAGACATCGAATCATGGCTTCAGAGCCGAAGCCAGCAGTTGGTTGATCGCCTTTCTGGCGCCGAAGATGGAGGTGACCGATATGCACGTGTCTGGGAGCACTTCGCTTGGCGCATGGGCGATGATCGCTTACCCGAGTTAGTGGAAGACCTCTTTGACCGGATCTTGAGACGCGTTGCGGAGGACGGAAAGTGGACGGGAAACCGGGCGTTCATGGGATGCTGGCGGGAAAGCATTCGTCGCGGTCCAACTGCCGTCGTCAAGGTCGCCAGCCCGAGCCGAATGATTACTGCGGCTCTGCCAGAAAGCCTCTTGCTCGCGACCGATCTGTACTACTACTGGGCCTCTCCACAGCAGAGGCTCTGTAGCGCCGACGAACGAGTCGCTCTGCGAAAAACCATGGTAACGGATGCCCAAAGGTCGCTGTCGTCAGGGAAGGCGTTACTGCAGGCACTGCGGTTCGACACAGAAGGGTGGGCGCTTCGGGCACTGGTCCAGCCAGTAGACCAGAAGGAAGCTCCGTCGGTTGAGACTGAAGCAGAGAAATGGAACTGGCTGTCGCGTCCAGTTATTGATGCTCTTCGGGCTCAACCGGCAGTCGTGGAACGACAAGTTGCAAGGTTAGTTGGCGACACTGCGAATACGCTCCACGATCGCGGGCGGACGACGATCTACGTAATCAATCGCGAGAGAACGGAAGCGTTGTTTGGAACTGATCTCCCGGAATTGCTTCGCCTCCTGGCTAACATGTCATCGACCGCCGAAGATCCGGTTGTCCGGGAGGCGGGCAGTCAGGCTCGCTCATGGTTGGCTGAACTCACTGCCAGGGGAGGCACTGATTGATGGCTGCGTCGGCGAGCGGACGAAGGCCATTGATGCACATCGTGTGTTCTTGGAGCGCCGGGGCCCAGAAGCGGCGTGGAATGGGGTTGTCTTGCTCCGCGAGTTGCGGACCCAGGGCTTCACGCACCGGGAGGGTTGCGTGGAGGTAGCCAGTTCGCAACCTCCATCTGCACCCTACGAGTCGTGTCAGGGACGAAGACAACCAAGTCACCCTCATTCATAGTCAGCCGAGGCACACGGTCATCTGGAGGTTGTCGCCCCAGAGCCGCATGACCGCTTATGGAGTCGAGCGCCCGACTCTGCACATGAATCCGAAGATCACCAAACAGGGCGGACTGATCCATGATGTTGTTCCACAGGTCCTCTGCTGCCGCGTCGAACTGCCGAGGCAAGGGTCCGGCAGACGCCAGCAGATCCGCGTGCCTGTGAAACTCGTCGTGCAGTTTCGTCTGACGCTGAACGAGCTGCGCACGAGCAACTCGTACCTCGGGAAACAGCGCCGCGTTCTCCTCAAGAACGAGTATCCAGTCTGTTGCGATTGGGTGCGTGGTGGCCTCCCGAAGCGTCCGGGCTACACTGGCGCGAAGTTCCGGTGTGACGGGATCCGAAAAACGAAGCACGTGCAGGCCCGTGGAACACGCTCGTAGTCTGTCATCCTCTCGCACTAAGACTTGGCGAATCTCATGCCGAGCCTCGTTAAGGAGCGTCAGGCGGATGAACTCGCGTTGGGCGTCCACTTGAAGCTCGTGCAACCTCTTTTGCTCGGCCGCCTGGAGGCCCGTGGTCATGTACCACCCGAAAACAGTGACCGCCGTTGCGAGGAGTGCTACTAAAGTACCGACGTTCTCTGTCTCTCTGCCTTGTGACCATTGCAGGAAGTAGTACCCGGCTGCGCCTGCAGCCAAAGATCCAGCCAAGAGTGGGAACACCCATCCGAGGCGATGCCACATCCTGGAAGAAGAACGATCGTTGCCTTCGAAGTACTGCGTCCCACCGACCTTAGAGGTTTTCATAATCGCGAATTATGCAACGCTGCGAGGCGAAAGGTCTATGGGTGCTTACACCGTTCGCTGTTGATCAGGCAGCCTGTCTCCGAGCCGACGGCGAGCAGCGCGTCGACAGCTCGGCTTCGTCAGATTCCGTGGGCTGGACGGTCACGGACACGTGCACGACGGCCGCAAAGATACGTCGCGTGAGACCGCCCGCCGTGAAGATGTCGCGCCACGCCAAGCGCTGGCTCACCAGACCGGCCTGCATCGCCGGCGTCCTGGTTTCGCGCCCGAACCTCAACGCCCGGTGCGGCCGAATGCAATTGTAGTAGCACCGCAGGAGCTCGACGTGCCCGCGGAGCTGGTCTGCGCCACGAGCGTGGCATGGCGAGCGCCGGCGCAAGTACGCCGACCCTTGACGAATCGTGAGGTTGAGGCGCTCGATGAACGACGTGTTCAGGGTCTCGGAATCCTCCGACGCCAACAGCGCGGCGTTCAGCCGGCTCGCCGTGCCGATCTTCACGCGCCGCTCGACCCGAACGACACGATTGTTCACCGCCATCCGCACCACGAGGTCGGCCACCTCGCGTGGCGTTATCGGCCGGCCTCGACGTCGGCGGGCGCTGGCCGTCGGTCAGGCGAAGTAGACGTGGGCCAAGGTGCTCCCGGAGGACCCGATTCTCCTCCCGGAGATAATCGATCACGTCTTCCTGGTGGCGGTTCACCCAGCCAGCGGCCGTGAGTATGAGGAAGCGCAGAGCGTCGGGCATTCCCTGAGGCTACTGGGGGAGCAGCCACTCGTGCCGACCTTGTTTCGCCGACCTCGGCCGCTTTGTTGCACCATACGGGATGAGGCGCGGGTCGTGCTGATTCCATCGGGGCCAGCAGGAACAATCCTGCACGAACAGGCCGAATATAGGACTGCAACCCTGTTCCCACGCACACCGAATCGCCCATCGGAGAACCACCGTAGCGGGCAAGTTAGGGCCGGAAGCTCGCTTCCGGCCCCGGCAAGGAGGCGGCCGGCGGCCGTCTCCTTGCCCTTCCAGGATGGAGACCTTGCCAAGATGGAGGCGTCCATATAGGCAACCTCGAGCACGATACGAGGGCCGGAACGCTGCTCCGGTCCTGGACAGCCGATGAAGCTTATTGGCCGAAGATGTCGTTTTTCAGACTTTGGTATTCCAGCGTCTCTTCCGTCACCAGAGGTGCGAGCACGTCGCGCATGAAGGCTTGCTTGGTTTCGCCAGCGCGTGGCAGGTCCAATTGGGTACTTGCTGCCTGATGCACCGCTTGGGCGGCCGGCTTGAGATCGTCGGTCGCGCACTTGACACCGGGCCGAGCCAGAGCGTTGTCTCGGGTCGTCTTGATCGCGGCAAAGCAGTCAGGCCTGCCATGACTGTCGCAGAGTTTCGACAGCACGCCATCTGAGAGCAGCATCGATTCGATGTTCCTGTCTCCGGACATGACGCAAACGCCTTCGGCGCGCTTGACCTCGATCTCCTCCGGCGTCAAGGCGTCCCGATCCCGAAACCGCACTATTGACGTGCCGCCGACAATCCGCTCCAGGACAGGAAGAAGGTCGCGCATGCGCTTCTCGACCGTCGTCGCAGGGCCGACAGAGACGAAGCGGGTCCGCGGAAACTCCCGCGCGAAGATCCTGTTGTAGCAGGACTCGTCAAGCGCTGGACCATCGTCTTGCGTCGAACCCTCGCAGAGGACAAGGCGGTCGGGCGCCAGAAGTTCTGCCATGTCGTCCAAGGCTACGGCATAGTGCCGCGACCAGAAACTGTGATCCGGATCCGCTGGTTCGATGGTCTGCGGTTCATCGTAGTTCCGAGGCTCACCGTCGGGACGGAAGCCCATGTCCAGAAAGACAACGTGTTCCGGGTGATCGGCGCGGATCTCCTGAGCCGTCCTTACCATTCCGATGGAGTGAGTGGCGAGCCAAAGCTGAGAGTTGTCCGGTACCAACCGGTACAACTCCTTCAGGAGTGCGCCTTGTAGTTTCGTGCTTAGATGTGCTTCTGGTTCGTCAACGCAATAGAGAGAGTTGTTGAACGCGGCCTTGTTCACGACAACATCCAGCAGCAGATCGAAAGCCGCCTTTTCTCCGGCCGACAGGTGTTCGTAAAGGAAGTTTCGCGACGTTCCCTTGGTGAACGTGAACGTACCGATGTTCTGGTCCGAAACGAGGTCATCGAGACGCATGTCTTCAAATACGATCTCCATCGATATTTGGAGATCGCCGATTATTTCCGCGATGATGTCGTCGGTCGTCAACCCACGTGTCATCGCCTTGCCCAGAAAACGCCAGCTGATCCTCTGATAGTTGTTCTGTACGGTCTGATCAGTGTCAATCAGCCGGCGGACGGCGTGCCTGTCAAGAACATCCGGTTGCTGTTTAAGCGTCGCGCCTTTGACGAATGGGTCGTGCCTATAGAGTGTGAGCGAAACTTAGTTGGAAATTGAAGCGGCTCCAACCCCTGTGGTTTGATGACGTTGCGAGACGACCATCACGCCACGAGAGAAAGGAGCCGAGATGAGCAGTGTCCTACGATCGGTCAGGAAGCGCAAGAACGGTCGCACGTTGGGCGCGGTCGACATCATCGACCGCGCGGAGTACGCCGAGCTGGAGGTCGATGCCAAGGTGGAGTTGATCCGGGCGTTGGTTCCGCTGGGCTTGATGCACATCGAGGAGTTGCTCGACGAGGAAGTGACCGCGCTGGCTGGCGAGCGCTACGCCCGCAAAGACCCGTCAGTCGGCGGGCGCGATGAAGCGCGAATACGGTATTGTCAACTTGAGTGGCACTCGGGTGTGCTGTTCGATGCCGACATCGCCCGCGGCTACTGAGCCTTTTTCTTGGGTGTGTAGGACACGAGCATCCCGCCCCTGTGCAGACGAAAGTGCTTCCTGAAGCTCTCTTCGAACGGATTGGGGAGCCAGTCGAAGTCCGGCCGTTCCGACAGCGCGTTCCGAACCCGCAGAATCCGCCATCGCCAGCCTCGCTTGCGGGCGAGGCTGGTCGCCGCGTCGATTTCAGTGCTCCCCAGATCGAACTGTGTGTCGTCCCCCGAGGTCGCCTTCACTTCCACGCACCATGTCTTTCGGTTGTAACGGAAACGGAAGTCAAAGCCGTGGCCGTCGCTCGTGTCGTCCTTCTCCCCCGCCACCAACGTCGTCGCCTTGTGGACACGCGTTGTCGACCTCTGGCGTCACGATCACACACCATCCGGCGATCACGCGCCCGCAGGCACACCGCATCATCGTTTCGAACTATTTCCAGTCCGCGCGGCAGAATGGGCCCTTTAACCACGGGCTGCTAGCGCAACCCAGGCGGGAGGGCGTCGCTGAATGCGTGATGACCGATCTCGAGAATGCATGGTGTCGTCTCCGAAATGACGCTGACAGCCCATACTGTACAGCGTGGGACCTACGCCTCCGCTCGATTGACGCTGAGGCATTCGGGGCAAGAGAGCAGTTCCTCGAGGTGCTTGAGACCTCATAGCGCAGGTCCCGCTCTCCGTTGTAGGGGTAGAGACGTACAACGGCCGGGGAAGCAGCCCCCAAGTGGGGGCGAACGGGGCTTCTCGCCTCTGCTCCTTAGCGCTCTAGGGCGCCGAAGCAACCGACGCCACCCAGGTGTTCACGATCGCCGCATTCGGACCGTCGCTCATCGAGTACGCCTCCACGTAGCTGGCCATCCGCGTGCGATCTCCGGGCGTCATGACGAGCCCGCCGATCTCATAGTGCGCGTAGAGTGAATGGACGGCAACGAGCAACGCCTCGTGGTCGGAGGGATGTTTGACAAGGTACGGCTCGACCGTCTCGAGCGCGGCCCCGTGCTGTCCGGTGACCGCCTGGGCCATCGCCAGGCGGCGACGCAATGCATCGTTGTCCGGCCACATCGTCACCGCCTCGCGAAGCACCGGAATCGTCTGGTCGATGTCGCCGAGGCGAGTCAGGGTGTCGCAGAGCAGCACATACTCCGCCGGCGCGATGTCTTCTGCGAGAAGCGCCCGGCGCCAAGCGCGCACCGCATCGCGATGACGACCCGCCGTCGCATACGCGGCGCCGAGATAGAACGCGGGCGGCCCGAAGTCGGGCTCCTCGCTCAAGGCCACTGAAAACTGGGTTCCAGCCCGGTTCAGATCCCCCTTCGCAAAAAACTCGAGCCCGCCGATAAACGCTGCGGCGGCCGGAGGAGCGTTGTCGAACACCGCCTCCGCGGCTCCATCGAAGTCCCCACGGCGCATGCGGGCGGTCGTCGCGGCCACGCCCGGATACTCCCGGTCGACCACGCTGAGAAAGAAGTCGAGCACCTCGGGCGACAGCACCATGCCAGGCTGGAATCGAGCTGGGCCCGACAACATCATCGCCAACGCTTCTGCGCTGCCCAGGTCTGCCGTCTCCATCGCGACAGGTTCGCCGCCAGCCTCTGCAAGCCGCTCGGAATCACGTACGATCTCGAACGGACGGATTCGCCGACCCAGCTCCCGGCCCCCTTCAGACACGACGGCCCGCGCCACATACGAACCGGCCGGCAACCCATTCAGCCGTATCACGGCCGACACGACGTGCGCCGAGCCTCCGTCCGTTGAGCGCGGCTCCCCAACCTCGGCGACAAGCGTCTCGTCCAGGGCATCACCGTCCACTTCGATCTGCACCCGCGTCTCACCTAGGCCGTAGACCGGGTCGTTCGTGTACAGCTCCAAGTACGCCATCAGTAAATCGTCGGTAACGCGCGTCTCCACCGGCGGTCGGACCCGAGCCGTGACGTCGGTCGGTGCGGTGGCAAGCACCAGATCACCCATGGCAAACCGCTGTCCCGACATCTGCCGCGCATCGACGGCATGCTCGAGGCTCCCGCGCCGACCGGCGTGCTCGACCGCGGCAAGCTTCAGCGTGTATTCGCCCGGCTCGACGACGAACGCCGCGAGCTGCTCGAGAACGGGCCCCTGCGGCCCGTCAACTGGCTCGAGCGTCGCACGCTGCGCGCGCCCTGCCACGATTTCGCCGTCCGGAGCGATCAGCTGGTACCCGAACATCACGTCGGCCGGACCGTACGCGTCCCGCTCGACGTCGGTCACGATCAGCAGGCGCACGTTCGGGCTGGCTGGGTCCTGGTAGGTATACGTAGCGACTCGCAGCGGCAAGTCGGTCGCGGCGACGGGCGAGCTCAACGTCCGACGTAGCCGGTCCTCGGTGTCCTCGCTTGACTCGTCCACTGGTTGGTGTCGGAACTCCCGGTGCGCTCGGACGCTCGCGCCCTCTCTACGGACTGAGACGTCGATCTCATGGAACTCTCCGTCCAGGTCCTCGGACAGCGGCTCGACGCCGAGCAAGTAGTAGCCCGACAGCTCGCGCTCGATTCGCTCGAACGCCGGCTCGGCATGCTGCATCACGCGGCTCACGGTTCCGCCCGTGAAGCTGGCAAGTGCGTGAAGACCCGCCTGCCTCATGTCGCGATCCAATCCCTCCGTTGGCCCAAAACCGTCCTGCGTCATGTCCAGGCGACCAAAGTCGTCGATCATGATCACGTTGACTGACGTGCGCGCTGCCGCAGACGGACTCACGAGGCGGCCCAACTCCACCGCCGTCTCCGTCATCAGCCCTTCCGAAATCCAGATCAGCGATTTCGGACCGTCGATCTCGCTCAGGTGCTCAAGGATCTCCTCCAGCATCGTGATCGATGCTTTGGCCTGCCGCTGGACCTCGTTGTGGATCAGGTAGGCGTGGCTTAACGCCTCGTTCTCGCACTCGTCAACAAATTCCGTGACATCGGCATCGCACAACCGCCGAAGGGCGACCGCCGCGAGCGCTGAAAAGCCTTGGCTGCGAGCAAGCTCCATCGCCTCGGACACCCCGAGCCGGAACTGGTCGGCAAACAAGCCGATCTCGTTGCCGATCCCGACCAGCTGCTCCAGCTCGTCCTGCACGCGCCGATGGTCTGACGTGAAATCGACAAAGGGCCCTGGGGGTGGCACGGTCACCAAAGACACCTTGTCGTTCGGACCCAGCGTGTCGAGAAAAGCGCTGGCCGCCTTCATCACCTGCCGCCCTTCGCCGAAGGCGATATTCTCGCGATCAACCGCGATCATGATCAGCCGCCCGCGGTCTCCGGTCGTGTTGGTAGTGTAAAAAAGGTCCGGCTGGTCAGTCCCTGTTGGTGAGATCGACCCCGCCGTGCGGAGGTCGACGAATTGCGCGGATGCGACGGACCGTGGCTCGCCGTCGACGGAAACGACGAAATCCGTCCCGGCTAGATCGGCAACCGGATTGCCATCGTCGTCGACAACACTGACGTCGACCTCGAGCAGGTCGACACCGGCCCGAAAGATCGGTAGCGGCTGCGCTTGAGCAACAGCCACCGGCGACAGCACTAGGGCCGCGAGAGCCCACTTGCAACACCTCATGCGCGTCTCCCCCCAAGCACGATCCTACCAAATCTGACCGGGATTCACTCGATGTCAAAATCGTAGGCCACGACCTCGCTATCCAGGTGCCCGAGACGGCCACACCGAACGCGCAGCGTCCAGAAGCGCATGCGGAATGGACCTGTGTAGAGCCGCCAATAAAACGGGGCAACCAGTTCGGTTGTGTAGACGATCGTCGACCCCTCGGTGTCGCACCCAAGCCCGACAATTGGGGCGACGTGGAACAGGCCACCTGTGGGACGGCCAGCGGGCGTGGCAGCCCGGGGCGGAATACCCTTCGGCCAGGGGATCGATTGCGGTAGAGCCGCTGACTGTGCGAGCCGCGTTCCGGCGACCGATGCCCGCGCTTCGCCATCCGGTCCGATGAGCGCTCGGCCGGTCATATACGAGGGCACGGGGACCCCCGCTAGGTCGAGCACTGTTGGGGCAATGTCGAGCACGCTCACCGGCTCGTCACTGACCGTAGCCTCCGTCCAGCGTCCGGGCCATTCCGCGAGAACCGAGCCATCCTGCTGACCAATATCCATGGTGAGCACGATCGTGTCGTGGAGGAGACCGTCGGCTTCGAGCTCGGCGAGGACTCGCCCACGTCCGGTACGACTCGGCTGACACACCGAGCAGGGCGGCGAACGCCGCCTGCGACTTTCCCAACGCGATCCGGCACTCGCGCAGCGTGCGTGGCTCCACGACGTCACACCATGCCATCGCTGCCGGCCGCCGTAAAGCGCGAGGTTGGTGCTGGCGTACTTCAGTCAGCCAATCTGTGGGAATGACCGGTCACTTTCTTCGCCTGTACCTTCGCCCCCGGTGCCCAGGCAATGGGCACAATCGGCGAATTCTCTAGGAAAATGGCGCGCCCGGCAGGATTCGAACCTGCGACCCTCGGCTTAGAAGGCCACCGGTCTACCGGGGCCCAACAGTGGCCGAGGTTTGGGGAATCGGTTATCAATGGCGGTCATATTTTGTGTACCGCGGACTGTCCACATCCCCCGTGTTTCCTTCGAAAAAAGGGTCCTTCCGGGATCTCCGTGGGTCGCAAGGATCCCGGGTGACTCGTCAGGCCGCCTGCGGGGGCCCCCTGGTGGGTGGGGGCTTGCTCGGCGGCGGATTGCACTCGAGGTGTCCTGCTGATAGAACGCTCCGGCGGAGGAGCGAATGCAGGATACCAAGCTGTTCGAGACGATCTTGGGGATCCCTATCCCCTGGCACGTGGCGCGCGTCGAGCTGAAACCCGAGGACGAGCGGGTCGACGTGTGGCTAGAGCACGAGCCGACGCGCTGGCCCTGTCCCAACTGCGGCGAGACGGTGCCCGCCTTCGATCATGCGGCAGAGCGCACGTGGCGCCATCTCGACACGTGTCAGTGTCAGACGCACCTGCATGCCGAGATTCCGCGGGTGCAGTGTCCGACCCATGGCGTGAAGCAAGTGCGGGTGCCGTGGGCCGAGCCACGGAGCCGCTTCACGGGGTTGTTGGAACGGTTGATCATCGATCTGATCCTGCAGTGCAGTACGGTCAAAGGTGCGTGTGAGATCGCGGGCGTCAGCTGGGACGAGGCCTGGGGCGTGATGAGCCGCGCCGTCGCGCGGGGCCACGCGCGGAAAGAGGCGCGGCCGATCCGCTACATCGGCGTCGACGAGAAGGCGTTCCGCAAGGGCCATCGCTATCACACGATCGTGTGCGACCTCCAGCGGGCGACCGTCGAGTTTGTGGCCGAAGATCGCAAGACGGAGAGTCTGGCGGCGTACGATGCCCAGTTGACGGACGCCCAGCGGCGGGCACTGCACGCCGTCGCGATGGACATGTGGGAGGCGTACATCGGCGCCACGCGGGACGGCCTGCCCGCCGGCGACGAGAAGATCGTCTTCGATCGGTTCCATATCATGCGGGAGATGACGAAGGCCGTCGATACGGTCCGCAAACAGGAGCATCGCGCTTTTCTGCGGGCCGGCGAGGGTTCGCCGCTGACCGGCACCAAGTACCTGTGGCTGTTCAGCGACGAGCGGCGGCCGGAGCGGCATGCGGCCGCGTTCGCGACGCTCCAAGCGCTGAAGTTGAAAGTCGGGCGCGCGTGGGCGATCAAAGAAGCGTTGCGGGCCTTGTGGACCTACCGTCAGCATGCGGCCGTGACGCGGTTCTTCACGCGCTGGTATGGCTGGGCGATCCGCTCGCGGCTCGCGCCCGTGAAGCAGGTGGCGAAGACGTTGAAGCGGCATCTCGCAGGGGTGCTCCGCTTTGTCCAGCATCCGATCACGAATGGCGTGGCTGAAGGTCTCAACAGCAAGATCATGAGCATCAAGCGAAAGGCCGGCGGCTTCCGCAACCCGTCACACTTCACGACGGCGATCTATTTTCACTGCGGAGGGCTCGACCTCTACCCACGCTAAACCCGGAAGGACCGAAAAAAGAAGGGATCGGCCTGCGCGGGGCCACTTCGGCGATGACCGATCCGGATGTGCGTCGACAACGCTCACATTCCACGACCCGACCTCACCTCGTCGTTGCGACCTCCGTCCGCGTAAGCGACTGACGTGTGGCGACTTGTTCCGGTTGCAGGCTCGCGTTCGTGACGAGACGTGAGCGGAGCTCAGCCCGGACCTGGGCAGGCACGTCAACGGTGATTCCGTTGGTCGCACGTCGAGAACTGTGGCCTTCCCTTGCGGGGCCCACTGGAGCGACGCTGTGTGTCCACGACCACGGTCTCGCCTGGGCGATCGGTCGAGAAAGGAGCCCGCATGGCCAGTTCGGGACGCATCTATCACGCGGCGCCATCTACGACATCGCCTATCGGTGGAACGGCCGCGGGTGCTTCCGCCATCAACTGTTACTCAGGCGGCCGCAAGCTCGTCCCCGCCCGGGGCAGTCGGGAACCGGCCCTGCACGGCGCACGCGATCGCGCCGATGCGGATTAATACTAAGTTAAGGATGGCGGCTGACCCACAAATATCTGTGATGCCTTGTTCGCCCGCGCCCCCCCGAACTGCGCTCGCATCCGTTGCGCCGAGCGGCCCTGTCCTGATCCGGCCGGGGCGTGGTACTGCACCGGCATCGACTGGGCCCAGAAGCGCGACTACACCGTCGCCGTCGTCGTGCGCTGCGATACCACGCCGCTCCAGGTCGCCGCCGCGTACCGCACGCAGCGGCGTTCATGGCAGGTCATGACCGAGAAGGTCGGCGCCCTCCTCGATGAATATTCGGGGCCGGCCGCGCATGACGAGACCGGCGCCGGGAGCGCGATTGGGGCGTTCCCGGCGCTCGCCCCCCACGACCAGCTCCAGGGGGTCACGATGGTTGGTCGTGCCCGGACCGACCTCTTCCGGAACTACATTGGGGCCATCGAACGGCACGAGATCGTCTGTCCTCGGATCGACGTGTTCTATACCGAGCACCTGTACTGCGGGGAAGACGATCTGTTCGGGCGCGGGCATCCGCCCGATACGGTCGTCGCCATGGCGTTGGCCTATCACGCCTTCAAGACGGGCCGGCGGCCCGGCGACTACGGCGTCACGATCTGACGGTGGGGCGGGCGCACCGGCCGACCTCGCGCTCCGTACAGGTGCACTCGGCCGCCACGCGTGGCTCCCCACACATCGCCGTCCCGTCGCCTCCGCACATTCCGCTTGCCTGTCGCGCCCACCAGAGCGAATGTGGACGGACGCCGCCTGCTCGCGGCCGCCACCACGAGGAGGAACCGCGTCCATGACCCCGCACGAAACCGGCTCGACCGCCACCCCAGGTGACTCACGCGCAACGGCGCCGCCGCCGCGCACGTTCGGCCCCCAGGGGCCGACCCTGGGGGACCTTATCGACGCCTATCTCCAGGACTACCAGGTCCGGCAGTTCCGGTCCGTCAGCACCGCTCGCGGCCGGACCGCCCATCTCGCCGCGTTTTTCGGCCGCGCCGCGCGGGCCGCCGGGCTCACCACGCACCAGATCCGCCAGTACCAACTCGCCCGGCGCGCCGCCGGGGCCGCCACCGGCACGATCAACCGGGAGACCTCGGCGCTCCACCGCATGGGCACGCTCGCCGTCCACTGGGGCTGGCTCGATACCGTGCCTGGCTTCCCCGACCGGCTGCGCGAGAATCCCCCCCGCCAGGGCTTCTTCGAGCACCCCGAATACCTCGCCGTCCGCGCCCACCTGCCCGCCCCGTGGCAGGACATCCTCGACCTCGCCTACTACTCGGGCTGGCGCAAGCAGGAAATCCTTGGTCTCACCTGGGAGGAGATTGACGAGGCCGGCGGCGTCATCCGGCTCTCGCCGGCCCGCTCGAAGACCCTGGTGGGGCGGATTCTTCCGATCTCGCCGCCCATTTCCGAGGCCCTGGCGCGACGGCGGGCACGCCGCGACCCCGACAGCCCGCTCGTCTTCCACCGCGACGGCATCGCCGTCCGGCGCTGGCGCACAGCGTGGCGCACCGCCTGCCAGGCCGCTGGGGTGCCGACCCGCTTCCTCCACGATTGCCGCCGCACCGCCGCCCGCAACCTGATCCGTGCGAACGTCCCCGAGCGCGTCGCCATGCTCCTGACCGGGCACAAGAGCCGCGCCATCTTCGACCGCTACAACATCATCCACGAGCAGGAACTGCTCGACGCCGGCGACCAGCTCGTCGAGTATCTGGCGCAGCAGGCGCAGGCGGTGCCAGCCCGTCGGCGGTCCCACGCGGCCGGTCCCGCCACCCCGCGCACCGCATCACCCCTCCGCCTCGTACGACGCGGCACCGCGTAAGGGGGCACGGCCCCCCGGCACCGGCGCGTGGCTGGGGGCGGCAGTGGCCGGACACCGCCCGCCTGTGCGCCGCGGCTCGCGCACGGGCCACAGGTGTACGAACCGGCCTGCGATCGTGGCACACGCGGCGACGGGCGGGCCGACGCCGCCGAACACGGGCACGCCCAGGGCCCGGCTGCGGGTGCATGCCGGAAGGCTGGATGCCACTCGCGGGCGCAGGGCCACACCCGACAGCGGGGTGACCTGCCCCCCAGGGTTGAGCCAGTTCTTATGAGAGAGCTGGACGCATGAACAGGCTACTCACGGACGGGGGGCGATCGCCCAACGCACTGTGTGGCCGCACCGGGTTGTACTCGCGGCGCCACCGTTCGATCAAGATCTTCAGCACCCGGCCGTCCTGCGTGCGCGCCGTCAGAAAGGCATAGGCCCAGACGTGATGGCGGTACGCCGGGCGGCGGCGGACGCAGGACCCGTCCGTCAGCCACAACCGCCCCCGCTTGGGCTGTTTGCTTCGCTCCGGACCCGCGGGTGACTCCGCCCGCCAGTTGCGGCTCAGATGACGCTTCTGGCCGAAAGGTCGACGGGGTGTTCAGCTGGCATATTGGCCAGTCATTCAGCGCTCTCGTCCCGGTTCTCAAGAGCCTCACGGATTTTCCGGACCGTGGCGTCGATGATCTCGAACCATTCCGGACCGTGTGTGACCAACGTGGCAAGTGGCGGACCGCTCTTTTTCGGGCCATCGCTCATCGCCACATGTTCCAGTTCCGTGCCCTTCGGTGTGCGGACCCTGCGACGGGTCGCGCCCGGAATCAGGGCAGCGACTTGGTCCAGGTAGCTCTGATAGATAGACGCGTCGAGCCCGCGCCTCAGACACTGTCCACCCAGCCAGTGCGTGTCCCCGAGGGTCCCACCTCGGCTGAGCTTCCCAAACGTGAAGCGATGGCCGGTCTCGTCTTCGTATCTCAGCAGTGGACCCCCTTCACCCCACGTGATCGTCAGGTCGTGTGCGGGGGCTTGCTCGAGCACCCCCTGTGCGAACGTGACGACCTCCGGCGAGCTCGATTCTGACAGCTGATCGAGGAAAGCCCTCTCCGTGATCGGTCGTCGCTCGCCCTGTGCTTTGGTCGGCGTGGGAGGTACTGAGACGTGGATCGCGTCCGGTTGCACCGTCGTTTTAATCTCGACGACCGCGCGCGTCACCTCGCGAGTCCGCGCAACAATCCTCGGTTGCACGAAGAAATCTGCCGGGTGGGCCTTGTCATCGAGGGCGTAGAGCCCCATCTCAACCAAGCCCAGGGTGAACTGAAGCTGGGGTGTCTGGTTGAGGAAGTCTGCCATCTGCTCAACGCCTTCGTGGATGCCGTCACCAACGATCAGCAAGACAAAACGGCCGAGCCGCAAGTTTCGATTCATGCGGTCGACAAACTCTCGCTCATCCACGTCGTCGTCACCATCGCTCGCAAGATCGACCAGCGGGTCGGAGGACGTCCCGGCGTCGTTGTGTCGGCATGACAGCACGGCCTGTCGCAGCGCATCGTAGGTCCACGTTGAGAGGTGCGAGGCGTAGTCGATGATCTGCGCGACGACGGTTCGGCGCGCCTCGGGATTCCGCCAGAGCTTCGTTTCAACGAGCGTGAGGTACCCCTCTCCGTTCATGAAGATCAGATCGAGAAATCCACCCCCGACCGGCAACTCGCGTGCGAGAGGGCGAAGACCAGCGAAGAGCGGCTCGATGTTGCCTTGGTGCACAACTCCATTGAGGGCTGAGAGTCTCCCGTGACTCCGCCTGCCGGTCATCCGATCATCTCGCCATCGGGTATCCCGAGCGCCGTCATGGTGTTCAGGATCTTGCACCCTAACCTCACCTCGACTCTCTGGGACGCCAGTCCCCTCGCTCGCATCGCTGAGCCCAGGATGGCCTTGTAGCGGTGGAACGTCGTCTCCACCTTGCTTCGCCTGCTGTAGCCCGATGCGACGTACCACTTCCGTTTCCCAACATGTGATCGTGCTCGGATGTTACGATTCCGCTGTCGCGTGCCCGCAGAGTCGAGCGCGAGCTGAGCGCCCTTTCGTGGCGGTATCAGCACCTTCGGCGATCGATGAGCACGGTGATTCTCCAGCGTCTTATAGACGTCGCCGGTGGCGTACGCGGCGTCGGCCTTGGCCGAGGCGATGGGACGCTCGATCTGGCCGACGAGTGACGCCACCCGGGCAGCGTCTCGAGCCCGCTTGCTCGTGAGCTCGCAGGCGACCACGTCACTGGTTTGCTCATCCACAGCGAGGTGCAGCTTGCGGTAGTCCCTGGCTTTCGGCGGAGTGCGCAACTGGCCGACGTGCACTGAAAGACCGCTGCTGTCGATGCGGAGGTGGACGGGCTTCACGGTTCGCCTCTCGTAGGAAGCAACCTTCCCCAGCCTCGCCTTGCGCCTCGAGATCGTGCTGTGGTCGGGCACGTCGTTGTCCAGATTCAGGAGCGTCAGCCGCGAGCGCAGGAAGCCCTCAGTCTGCCTGGACGCCAGGCCAAACACCAAGCCCAAGGTGACCGTCGTCTCGATGGCGTGGTTCGAGTACTTGCGTTGTCGGCCTGGCTTCCTGCGCGTCGGCCTCGGCGAGTTCCAGTTGGCGAGCTTGCCATCGGTGAGTCCGAGCCAGACGGTCAGACTCCCGCGAGCGCGGAGACCCGTCTCGTACTCCCGCCAATTCCGGACACGGTAGGCCTTCTGGACGTACTTCCGCTGGGTGCGCTTGAAACTCGTCATGCGGGACCTCGGATCTCGGAGTGGAGGGCAATTATTGACCGAGATCGCGAGTTGTGCACCAAGGCCCGACCAGGGTGGTGTGCCGGCGCTGCTCGACGCGCTGGCGGAGACGGTCGGCGAGCAGCCGGAGACGGTGCTGGCGGACGCCGGCTACAGCAACGAGCGGGACTTGGCGGACCTGGAAACGCGAGGCATCGACGGGTATGTGTCCTTGGGCCGGGAGGGGAAGGCGGCCAAGCCCCGCGACCCGGAGAAGTATCCCGCGACGAGTCGCATGGCCGAGAAGCTGTCGAGGCCGGCGGGCCGTGCGGCGTAGGCAGAACGCAAGTGGCTGTCGGAGGCTCCCAACGGCTGGATCACGCACGTGCTGGGATTCCGACGCTTCAGCCTGCGGGGGCTGGCGAAGGTGCAGGGCGAGTGGGACTTGGTGTGCCGGGCGTTGAACACCACGCGCCTGCACGCCCTGATGGCGGCGTAACACGCGGGGAATGAGGCTCGCAACGACGACCGATCGGCGCGCCTCGGGCTCGGTGGCGGGCCAGGCGGCCCCTCAAGGCCGAATCTTGCTATCTGCTTCGCCCTTCGCCGAGGAGTTCCCTCGTCGGCCGACCGCCGAAGTCGCTCCGGCACAATGACGCACAGCATGGGCCGACGACCCATTTCACGCCGCCGCACCTCCTGCGGCGCAGACTCCTAGATTCCATCAACTGCTCTGCTGTGAGGTTGTTTTTTGATGACCCTCTTGAGTGGTTGCGTGGTGAACGGTATTACCGTACATTCTTTGTTATGATTATTCGCTCGGTCCGCCACCGGGGATTGCGCCGGCTGATCGAGGACGACAACCCCCGGTTCCTGCGGCAGAACCTGGTCGACCGGGTGCGCAAGATTTTGACGGCGCTGATTCTAGCTGAGCACATCGACGGGTTTATCACCGATGCACCGCGCGGCTGGCGCATCCACCGGCTCTCAGGTGCGCGGCACGACGAATGGAGCATTTCGGTTTCCGACAATTGGCGGATCGCGTTTGAAGAAGAGGACAGCTACATCGACCGCTTGAACTTGGAGGATTACCACTGATGGCTACCAACGGCATCAAAGTGAACATGACCCCCTCCCATCCAGGCGACTTCATCCGCACGGAGGTCATCGAAGAGTTTGGGTTGAACGTGATGAAGGCGTCCCAGATTCTTGGGGTTCGCCGGGCAACGCTTTCGGCCCTGCTGAACGGTAATGCCGCGCTCTCGCCTGAGATGGCGCTCCGCATCGAAAAGGCCTTTAACGTGAGCATGGACATGCTGCTACGGATGCAGGCTTGGTACGACGCTGCGCAGATGCGTGCGCGGGCAAACGAGGTTCGTGTCCGGCGGTACGTTCCGGATTGACCGGAAACGGCGAGGCCATTCGACCGTGGTGTCGGCGATTCGGCGACGACACTACTTCTTGCTCGCGGCGCTCGGGCTTGCGCTGCAACCACGCAGCGCCGTCCGGTAAGCGCAAATCGGAAATCTCGGGCTAGATGATGACCAACGATCTGTTCGGCCGCTACCGGTTCGACGACATCCCGCCACCAGAGCCCTACCGCTTGCACATGGATGGTGAGTGGGACATTCCGCTGCTAGTGACTTTCGGCCGCGAATACATGCAGGTCTACTCTTTCCTCTACGTTTTGGAGTCTGCGGCTCGGGGTAATGAATTCCAAAAGGCGCGACTAAGATTGGCGCTCCATGCATACCCGTGGAAGGGTGGCTGGAGTGCGGTTGATTTCTTTCAGTACCTCGTCAGCACCGTGCCGCCACAGCACCGATTTCGTATACGGTCCATCCAATATGGGTCGCCAGGTTTTATCGAAATTTTGGTCGGAATAATTTTGGTGGCTCACGCAATTAAGGCAAGCGTGGGCGCTTTCCGGGAGACCGATTCCGCCTACCACGAGCGGTATAAGCATCTGAGAAAACGCAGCATGTGGAAGATGGATGCGAGGGAGGCTTCATCAACGCTCACTCGTGGAGAACTAGCGGAAGTCGAGGAAATAACACGTGGACTCTCGGAAGAGCTAAGGCTACAGGACTACGACGAGCTATTCCGAGAGCTTGACGTGAGTCCCGTGGTCAAGCGGACACCGCACCTGGACAGTACCGGGTCTGACTTGACCAACGGCATGAATATCTCCCAGAACCCCTTCCGGGTCTGAGCGACAGACTCGTCGACCCTCCGATCGATCCTTCGCACCTCTCGGACAAGGCGATTGGGTGCGATGGCGACCTCGAACCGAAGGCCCGGTGGAGAATCGCCTATCTTCAGGACACGTGGGATCACGGCCCAGAACTCAAACTCATCCTCCGTATGCTCGTTCAACCACGTCAGCGATGCGCGATGTTCGTCGGCGAAGCTCTCGGCAATCCACACCACGACAGACGCCTGATGGGCGGCAAGGTAGGTGAGCGACTTGCCGAAGTGATCGTGATCCGACCGGCCAAACTGGTTCTCAATGATGACCGCGATCCCGTCCTGTGACCGCGTGGCTAGAACGTCGGTTCGGAAACTCCCTGTCGAAGCCTCGGTCGCCGTGAGATCCATCTCAAAGCCAAGTGTTCGAGACAAGTGAGCGAGGTTAGCGGTCTCCGCCAGCCAAGGTGTGAAGTCTCTGTCCTCGCGCGCGAACAGGCTGCGGAGGGGCAGATCTTCAATCTCATGAACGGAGACGGTGGGCTTGTTGCTCATATGGGCACCCTCATCATCTATCTCGCAGAAACGACCAACGGTCGCTAATCGACCACGCCGCGCAAGATCGCCAATGGGCACGAACCCGCCTCGGTCGCCCTGTTTTTGCTCATCATCGCCGATTTTTGTACGCCTCTTCCTGTTGCTCAATGCATGCGTTCTGCAGCACGAAGTCATCCGAGAACGTCTCTCGGCATTCTTGACGCGCACGTTCCAGCGCCCCTTCGGGTGGGTTACTTGGCGCGGGTCGAGCGGGTGGAGGCCACCACGATGGCCTCTGGTTGGCGCTCGTCCATGCGCACCTGAGCGTGCTAAAAGCCGCCTGACTCCCGCGTAAATCGAAGCTGGTTTCCAGTTGTGACCGCTGACCTTCGAAGGTCACCTCAGTCTTGATCGTCAGCTTATGCGTCGAGGACAACGACCCGAGTCGGATTGAGTCCTGACTTGCCGAACGTACTGCCGCGCACGGGAATGAGTGCGCCTGGCTCTTCGCCGAGGGCGTCGCGCAGTCCCTCGATCAATCGCGCCACTTCACGATAGAGGTGATGGACGCTTGAAATCGTCGCGCCGACGGCTGACGCAAATTCTTCGCGTGTGATGTTACTCATAGGCCACGGTCCTCGCTTTTCCTCGTTGGGGCTTTGATTCACTGCCTTCCGCACGGCGGCCGTCACCTGACCTGCGCCAAGATACCCCGTGAGGCCAACCGCAGGGCGGCTGACGCTGGCCGTGCAGTGCCCGGAAGGGGTTGTGTTGCAACTTTGGCCGACGGCGGCTGGTAACCTGAAGAGATCATGAAGCAGGCAATCCGACCGGCGATCTTTAAGTGGCGACAAACCGAGCCCGAGCTGATTCTGTGCGCTGTGCGCTGGTACCTTCGGTATTCGCTCTCGTTCCGCGATGTCGAAGAGCTGCTCCGCGAGCGCGGCCTGGAAGCGGACCACACGACCATCTGGCGCTGGGTCCAGCGCTACGGTCCCGAACTGGAGGAGCGGCTGCGCCGTCATCTCAAGCCAACCAACAAGTCCTGGCGTGTCGATGAGACCTACGTTCGTGTCAAGGGTCGCTGGTGCTACCTCTACCGAGCCATCGATTCCACCGGCGCCACGATCAACTTCGTGCTATCGGGCTTGCGCGATGCCGCTACGGCCAAACGCCTGTTCCGCAAGGCGCTCACTGATCCGTCGCATCCGCAGCCCCGTGTCATCAACACGGACCAGGCCCGCCTGTACGGATCGGCGATTTCAGGGGTGAAAAAGGAAGGAATCCTGCGACGCCGTTGCCGCCACCGGCCGGTCCAATACTTGAACAACATCGTGGAGCAGGATCATCGAGCGATCAAACGACGAGTGAAGGCCAAGCAGGGCTTTCGTGCATTCCACGCGGCGCGGCGAACGATCCAAGGCTACGAGGCCATGCACATGATCCGGAAGGGGCAAGCGAGGTGGGTGAGCGGTTCAGATGTTCGGCGACAGATTCAGTTCATCAACAACTTGTTCGAGGTGGCGGCATGAGACGGAGCCCGGCCGGCTCGACCAATCGCTCTCTTGCCGCTTTTGGAAAGTTGCAACACATCCATTCAGAGTTGTGGCGTTTCCGAGCCGCTGCAACACACCGTCGAACGCCAAGCCTTGAGCTGCGCGGATGGTCGCGTCTCGCGTCATTTCCAGGGCCGATCGCCGCAGAGACGGCCGCCAGGCCTCCGGCGCGTCGCTTATCTGGCTGTCCATTACTTGGGCCGCACGCATCATATTGATTTGTGCCAGCGTATTGGTGAATAGGCTTGCGACCTTGTGGAGCTCGCGTTGGAGTGCGAGACGCCTGAGTGTCACGAGCGTATTCCAGACGGCCGGATCGCGGATTCCGCCGACCCACTCCAGCGGATTGTTGAAGTGGATGTCGACTTCACCGCTTGCGAGCGCAGCGGGGTCGTTGAGCAAGTGCCTCAGGCGGCGTTCGATCGTCCCTCGATGCTCCGCTTCGACGAGGAAGTCGTCGGCCTTTCGTCCCAGCTCAGGAGGAAATGTAGGGACGACACGCAACAACGCTTCGGCGTCCTTGGCATCGGCCATTGTGCGAACCGAGCTGTCTCGTATTCGAGTCGGTCTTGCTGCATCCATGGCAATGCCTTCGATGGCAGCTATGATTCTGGGTGTCTTCAGGCCGACATCACGGACGAAACTCAGAATCTGATCCAGTCCTTGATTCGGCGTATCTACGGCTTCGAGCAACCCTTCGATTACCACGACAGCGCGGTCGCTGAGTCCGAAACGCCGATGGTATGTGCGTGTCGGGTCCGTTTCCGCAAGCAACGCCACCGCCAGCGGTTCGTCGTCGGCAACTCGCAGCTCGTAGCGCTTGACCAAAGCAAGGAGCAAAGGAAGGATTCGAGGCTGCGTGAGTTCTGTTTCGGACCGCCACTGGATACGAGTCCGAAGATCGAGTTGGCCGAGGTGCTTACCTACGAAGATCGCCAACCAGTCACGGCGATCTGCACTCACTTCCGGCCAGCGTGCTAGATCTACCCGTGCGAGTGCCCGAAACAAGACATCACCGTCTTCCGAGGTTGCGATAGTCCGTTCGAGCTGCTGCGTACGCTCCTGCAGCTGCTGGTCCTCACGCTGCCATTGGTCGATTTGCTCTTGCTGTTCCGCCGCCATCGGGCCTCTCAGCACATCCGTCGTTTCCGGAGATCCGAACGCGCGCACGGTGTTGACAAGACGCTCTGACGCGGGCTGAGTCACAAGCCAGCGAGCATCATCGGGACCGACGAGGGCTGGGATGGCGTGATACAGGTGATGCACAGCCCGCTCTGCCGCGAGCAATCGCTCAAGGATCCGGCGCCCGATGGCGTATCCGCGGTCCGGGAGCGATTGCATCGTTTGGATGAAATGCCGCTGAAGATCGCGGTCATCGGGAGTCCCAATGTCCTCAAACCTCAGGACAAGCTCAGCAACCTTGTCCACCCATTCCGATCGCCAACTGCGTGCAAGCGACCTCCAGACTCGATCCAGGTAATACGAGGGTTGTGTTGCAACTTTGGCCGACGGCGGCTGGTAACCTGAAGAGATCATGAAGCAGGCAATCCGACCGGCGATCTTTAAGTGGCGACAAACCGAGCCCGAGCTGATTCTGTGCGCTGTGCGCTGGTACCTTCGGTATTCGCTCTCGTTCCGCGATGTCGAAGAGCTGCTCCGCGAGCGCGGCCTGGAAGCGGACCACACGACCATCTGGCGCTGGGTCCAGCGCTACGGTCCCGAACTGGAGGAGCGGCTGCGCCGTCATCTCAAGCCAACCAACAAGTCCTGGCGTGTCGATGAGACCTACGTTCGTGTCAAGGGTCGCTGGTGCTACCTCTACCGAGCCATCGATTCCACCGGCGCCACGATCAACTTCGTGCTATCGGGCTTGCGCGATGCCGCTACGGCCAAACGCCTGTTCCGCAAGGCGCTCACTGATCCGTCGCATCCGCAGCCCCGTGTCATCAACACGGACCAGGCCCGCCTGTACGGATCGGCGATTTCAGGGGTGAAAAAGGAAGGAATCCTGCGACGCCGTTGCCGCCACCGGCCGGTCCAATACTTGAACAACATCGTGGAGCAGGATCATCGAGCGATCAAACGACGAGTGAAGGCCAAGCAGGGCTTTCGTGCATTCCACGCGGCGCGGCGAACGATCCAAGGCTACGAGGCCATGCACATGATCCGGAAGGGGCAAGCGAGGTGGGTGAGCGGTTCAGATGTTCGGCGACAGATTCAGTTCATCAACAACTTGTTCGAGGTGGCGGCATGAGACGGAGCCCGGCCGGCTCGACCAATCGCTCTCTTGCCGCTTTTGGAAAGTTGCAACACATCCGTTCGAAGACAAGCCCACTGTTCCCTACAGAGCGAAAACTCCGTTGATTCGCACCTTCTCGGAATGAGGCACGGTCATACTTCACTGTTTCCACTCCGGCCCCAAAATCGTATTCCATCCCGCCGGTCCCAAACCCACGGTAGCGAACGGTTAAGGAGTGGCCCCGCATATTTTTTTGGCGGCTGGGATCCTCGTTGAAGACGGAGGGTGGAGGGTCAATAGAGTACTCGCGGGGGTTGAATTCCTGTCGCCAAGCAAAGCCCCAATGGGCACTCCACCAGAAGGCCACTCCGATTTCATAGGCCTCGAGTGAATAGGCGTCACACACTATCATCGCCGTCGCGTCCACCCAACAACTGGGAGCCCAGGCGTTCCCGACGCCGGCCAGTAGTTCCACTCTGTTACGCCTGCCACCGGGCTGCGCGTCCACCGTGGAGGTGAATGGCCCGACCAACAACTCGCCGACGAGCAGAAAGCTCAGGCGTGCTTGGCGACCGTAGCGGTTGGCCATGCTCATGTACTGCCCCAGGGTTCTTGGACAGTGGTTTGACGGTATTCGCTTCTAGGCTACCGCGTCCAGCCCGACGAGGTCGCGTCGCACCTGGGCGGGGGCGCCAGGAGCCGTGTCGTTGTTGTCTCTTCGTGGTCAGACGTGTCACGAGGGTTGGCAACTGCTCATGGGCGAGAGCGACGAACATGACGGAAAACAACGCCGACGAGCTACACTAGCGAGAGATGCCAGCCCCCGCGAGACACGAATCTCGTAGGAATCTCAAGTGTCAGGAACGGAACGAGCCGATCAGGGTCCATAGCTCACAGGATTCGTTGATACCGCGGGCATAGATCGTTCTTGTCCCAACCGTCCTGCGAGTCACGTCGTCGTAAGGGAGGGGTATGGCAGAGGGCTCTTCGAGTCGCCACCGCACCTACCGAGGCCCTGCATTTCTGCTGAGCGGCCTTCTGCTCCTTGGCGCTTGGGCAATATGGCTCAGCCCGGCCATTTCAGACTCGGCCATCGCCGCGTCTCAACAATCTCCTTCTATCGTATCCGACGTGACTGGCGAGACGGTCCGGATCGCGGGCACGGTCGAGGCGGTTCGTGCGTTTGCGGTTAGAGCGCCTCGCCTGATGGGACAACCCTCGGAGAGGCCCCTCGTGGTCACGAGGCTCACGCCGGGCGGCACCAGGGTCGAGGCTGGCGAGGTGCTGGTCGAGTTTGATCGGCAAGATCAGGAGCGAACCGCACGGGACCAAAGGAGCGAATTCCTCGATCTCGAGGGTCAGATTCGGCAGCTGCGGGCGGAGCACGCGGCGGCCCGTGCAACGGACCAAGCCGAGCTGACCGTGGCCACAAATGATGTCGAACGGGCCCACCTTGACGTCACCACGAATCCGCTGTTGCCGCGCGTCGATGCTGAAAAGAACGACCTCGCGCTCGAAGAAGCGACCGCTCGATTGGCGCAGATCAGTGAGACGCTCGTCCTGAAGCGCACAGCCGCTGCTGCTGAGCTACGGATTCTGGAGATCCGGCGAGACCGAGCCCTGAGTGACGCACGCAACGCCGAACGCAACGCCGCGCGCATGGTCGTGAGGGCGTCGTTTGGCGGCCTTGTCGTGCTGAAGACGATCTGGCGTCAGGGTCGGATGACCGAAGTAAAGGAAAGCGAGGAGGTCCGACCGGGGATCGCGATCCTCGATGTGGTCGATGTGTCGGGCATGCAGGTCCGGGCGCGCGTCAACCAGGCAGACATCGCCCACGTGTCGGTGGGCCGGGCTGCGCGGATCCGCCTCGATGCGTATCCTGCTCTCGTGTTTGCAGGCCGAGTCGCGCAGGTTGCTCCACTGGCGGTACCGAGTCCGCTCTCGCCGCGGGTCCGCACCTTCACCGCCATCGTCGCTATCGAGGGCTCGCATGAGTTACTCATGCCGGACCTGTCAGCCGCCATTGACATCGCGACCGTGCCGCCGTCGTCTCGAGAGCTTGATCGATTCACGCTGGGCGCTGACCGACCCCGGTCAGGAGCTGATTAACGTGTCGCACGCCGTGCCCTCTCTCCGGTCGCGCGTCATCTGGACTCTGGTCGTTGTCGTCGGTCTCGTGACGTTGCTGGCTGGTTATGTTGGTTCTTTGTCACCGACCGACGTCGACATCCCAACCGCCGCTGTGTCGCGCGGCGCACTCGTCCAGGTCCTCGAGCTTCGTGGCGAGATTCGGCCTGTCCAGTCGATCGTCGTCACCGCTCCGGTGCAATCCGGGCAACCCCAAATCGTGGAGTTGACATCCACCGGAGCGTCCGTCGAGCAGGGCGACGTCATCGTGCGGTTCGATGACACGGCATTGCGGCGGACGGTGCGAGAAAAGGAATCTGAGCTCGAACAGGCGGAGGCCGAGATCGAACAGGCGCGTGCACAGGGTCGAATCACGGAGGAAGAGAACCGGACCGAGCTTCTCACAGCGCAATACGACGTCGAACGAGCTCAGCTCGACCTGGTCTCCGGAGACTTCGTGGCGCGTCTTGATATCGAGCATGCGAAACTGGATCTCGCAGACGCTGAACAGCGAGTGCGCTCAGCGGAACTCAAGGTAGAAGCTGACCGCACGGCGACAGAGGCAGACGTACAAAGCCGGGAGCGGCATCGCGATAAGGTGGCAGACGACCTGGCCCGAGAGCGCGCCGCGCTGGCGGCGACCGTCGTCCGCGCTCCGGCGGCCGGCATGATTCACATCCTGCTGAATCCTCGAGGCAGCGGTCCCCTGGGTGTGTGGCAACCGTTTCGGGAGGGCGATCCGGTGTGGTCGGGAGCCCCGATCGCCGAACTCCCAGACCTGACTCAGGTTCTGCTGGAGGCGCGTCTCGACGAGGGCGACCGCGGGCAGCTGCGCCACGGGCAGCGCGCGACCGTGCGCGTGGACGCGGTCCCGGATCGGGACTTCGACGCCGAGGTGGCTGATATCTCGGTGCTGGCCAAGCTCGACCTTTCGGCCGGATTCCCGCCCAAACGGAACTTCGACCTGACCCTGACCCTCAGCGAACCCGAGGTGCGTTTGCGACCAGGGATGAGTGCCACGGCGCGTATCGAAGTCGATCGACTCGACGATGCGCTCAAGATACCCGCTGCGGCGCTGTTCATCGTTGGTGACCACACGGCGGTGTATCGACTGGCCGGTACGGCCTTTGAACGTGTGCAAGTCGAGAGCGCCAAACGCACGCGCGAGGAAGTCGCCATTCTGGGTGGTGTCGCGGTCGGTGATCGTGTCGCGACCGTCGAGCCGCCGGCGGCCATGGTGACGGCGCCATGACCGCGGGGCGGACTGTCGCCCTGACAACGGGCGTTCTCGCGGTTGTGGGACTCGTTCTTGGGATCAGCGGGGCACCCTGGCGCGCGGCGGCCGACGTGGGGGTGCCCACGGCGCGTGTCGTTCGGGGCACCCTGACGCTGGACATGCACGTGACGGGCGAGTTCCGTGCGAAGCGCTCGATACCCATGACGGCGCCGGCGGCCGAGAACCCGCTTCGGATTGTCAGCCTCGAGGAGACTGGTACGACCGTTCGCGCCGGCGACATCGTGATGGAGTTTGACCCGGTCGACGAAGCCCACCAACTGGAGCAAAGTCGCTCAGAGCTGTTGGAGGCCGAACAAGAAATCGCGAAACTACAAGCTGATGCCGATGTGCAAGCAGCTGAGGCCCAGACTGAGCTCTTGACCGCGCGTTTCGACGTCAGGCGAGCCGAGCTCGATGCGCTCGGCGGAGTACGGTTCCTTGGCAGAATCGAGATGCAACGCCGTGAGTTGGCCGTCGAGGAGGCGCGGCGTCGCCTCGCAGAATTGGAGGATGCCTTACCGGCACAGTCAGCGACGAATCGCGCAGAGCTGGCCGTGCTGGAGGAGCAGCGCACGCAGGCACGGCTGACGGCCGAGTGGGCCCAGCAGATCATTGATAGCCTCGTCGTCCGAGCGCCGATGGACGGCGTCGTCGTCGTTCGTGAGAACCGGGATATATCCTTTGGTTTCGTTGGCATGACGATACCGGAGTATCGGGTGGGCGATACCGCGGCGCGCGGTCGGACGGTGCTCGAGATCATTGATGTCAGCCAGCTGGAGATCCTCGCTCGCATCACGGAAAACGAACGTCCCAATGTGGAGGTAGGGCAGTCAGCGACCCTTGTCGTCGACGGGCGATCGGGTGAGGCGTTGACCGCGACCGTGGAGGCCATTGCCGGAATGGCCTCGAGCGATACCTTTTTCTTCTTTGGGACGGGACCCGTACGGTCGTTCGATGCGGTGCTGACGCTCGACGTTCCGGACGCTCGTCTGCGGCCGGGCACTACGGCGCAGATCGTCGTGACCGGTCGGGAGCTAGAAGACGTGCTGTACGTGCCACCGCAGGCGATCTTCGATAACGAGGGTCAGACAACCGTGTACGTTGGCGAGGACGACGGGTTCGTGCCACGGACGGTGAAGGTCATCAGTAGCAGCACGGGGCGCGTGGCGATTGAGGGGATCGCCGAAGGAGAACACGTCGCGCTCGTGGATCCCACGAGCCGAGAGCAACCGGCGCGCACGTCCGCCGTTCCGAGGGTGGGCGAGTGAACCCGACGACGGGAGGACGGAGTGGCCGCGTCCTGGACGTTGCCTTGGAGTTGCGTCTCGGCCTCGACAACCTCCGCGTCCACAAGCTGCGGGCATCGCTCACGATGCTGGGCATGATCTTCGGCGTGGCAGCGGTCGTGGCGATGCTGTCCATCGGCGCCGGCGCGCAGCAGGAAGTCATCGCGTTCATTGAGCAGCTAGGCGTCCGCAACGTGATTGTCGAGGCACGCGAGACGACCGATCAGCAGGCACTCCAGCGCATTCGGCGGTTGTCGGCCGGTCTGTCGTTCCGGGACATGCGGATGATCGAGGCCAATCTCAGCGATCTTGAAGCGTCAAGCGCGAGAAAGCGTGTCGCGCCGTCGAGTATCCTCCCGAAGCCGCAGGGCGATCCTCCTGTGGTGTTCGGGGTGTCGCCCCGATTTGTGGAGTTGTCGGGGCTCGGTGTCGCCTCGGGTCGGTTCTTCAGCGACATGGAGGCTGAGAGTGCGGCACCGGTCGCGGTCCTTGGTCAAGGCGCTGCGTCGTCCTTGTTCGGCAATGAGGACCCTATCGGGCAGTTCATCAAGACGAATCAACAGTGGTTTCGCGTGATCGGTCTCGTTGCACCACAACTGACCGTGCAGACCGGGGTGGCGGGACTCGGCGAGCAGGACGGCAACCAGGTCATCTACGTACCACTCATGGCCGCCATGCTTCGACTCGAAGAGAGGCAGAGTCGCCAACGCGACGAGATTGATGCGGTCTACCTTCAGTTATCGGAGGAAGCGGACGTCAGTGCGGCAGGCGCCTTCGTACGCGGTCTGCTTGAGACGTCCCATCGGGGTGCGGGCGATTTTAGTGTCATGGTGCCCGCAGAGTTACTGGCCGAACAGCAGCGCACACGCCGTATCTTTGAGGTGATCATGGTGGCGATCGCGTCGATCTCACTCTTGGTGGGAGGCATCGGCATCATGAACATCATGCTCGCCAGCGTGCTGGAGCGTACGCGTGAGATCGGCGTGCGGCGTGCCATCGGGGCGCGCCAGCTCGACATCATCCGTCAGTTCCTCGTCGAGACGACCATGATCACCCTCACGGGCGGCATTCTCGGGACGGTACTCGGTGTGGGGCTGTCGGAACTGGTTGGGTATGTGGCGGGGTGGTCGACGATCGTCACCTATACGTCCATCGTGCTCGCGTTCGGCGTCTCGGTAACGGTGGGCATCGTGTTTGGACTCTATCCTGCGGTGCGGGCGGCCCGCCTAGATCCGGTTCTGGCCCTTCACTACGAGTGAACACACAAGAGTGTGATGTTACGGGACCAGTACGCTGGTCGTCTGGGTTGCCGGAACGGGGGAGGATCTCAACTGGGAATGGGCCTGACTCGTCTGGCGACCACCCAGCTCACTGCCCAACCGAGCTGCGTGCCAAGACACGCGGAGATAACCGATACGTCAGTCTTCAGCCAGTCGGAAATCGGATAGGCGGCGAGCACCCCGAACGAAAGCCCCCCAAGTGTCCCAGCCCCCATCATCAGGCCGCGTCTTCTCCCCAATCCCACGGCACGTCGCAGCACTACCGCGCCGAACATTTGTTCGTGCTTCGCCAAGCGCTCGAGGGCTACGACTTCTACCAGACGCAGATCGGCCGCTGCGACGACGAGATCCAGTGCCAGATCCGCGCCCTCGAGGCGACCTGCCAGACCCCCGATGAGCCGCCGGACCCGCCCCGACCCGCGCGGCGGCGGAGTGCCAACGAACCCCGCTTCGAGATCCGGGTCCCGCTGTATACGCTGTGCGCAGGCGTCGACCTGACCGCGATCCCAGGCCTGGGGCCGTATGGGGCGCTCAAACTCGTGTCCGAGATCGGCGTCGATATGCGTCGCTGGGCGACGGAGAAGCACTTCACCTCGTGGCTCACGGTCGCGCCCCGGAACCAGATCTCCGGGGGCAAGCTCCTCAGCTCCCGCACGCAACCGTCGGCCAATCGGGCGGCAAAGACCCTCCGCCTGGCCGCCATGAGTCTCGGGCGCAGCGATCACGCGCTCGGCGCGTTCTACCGGCGGCTCGCCGCCCGCGCCGGCAAGGCCAAGGCGATCACGGCGACGGCCCGCAAGCTCGCCATCCTGGTGTATCGCATGCTCCGGGACCGCCTCCCCTACCGGGAGCGCACGGCCGCCGACTACGACCAACAGCAGCGATCGCGGATCCTGCGCGGCCTCCGGAAGCGCGCCGCCTCGCTGGGGTGCGAGATCGTCGACGCCAAGACTGGAGTCGTCATGTAGATGTTTTCTCAAGAGACTCGACCAGCACTGACCGGACCTCGGCCCATTAAACGCACCTTACGACCATGGCTTTACGGTCAAGACAGGCTCAGTTGCCTGCGAGCTGGCCGACACGCTTGAGGAAGTCTTCCAAGTCTGTTCCGGCCAAGTTGTCAAGCGTTGTACGCTTCGCCAAACAGACATTCATGTTCTTGTTGTAGCCGCGAATCTGGTCCTTTACAGGTCTTCGAGGGTCGAGCGGAAAATGTGCACTGAGATCATGTCCTATGACGGTTTCAAACACGTGTTGAGGAAAGTAGTTTTCGAGGCCGTAGCGGTCAAGCACCTTGACCTCGATTCGGTCTTGTCGGAGACGTGCCAAGAGGGCGCGCGCGTCGGACCGCTCGACAAGGCCATCTCTCGTGTAGTCGTACGCCCGGTCGCCGTCTAGCAGGATAGTGAAGTCGTGGCATCCGTCGCCAAGGTGTACCGGAGCCCATTGACGGCTGAGCATTGTGCCCCACCCTCCAAGGGCCTGCACAACGACATTGAGGTTCTCAGTGCCGGAGACTTTCTGGGCCAGCTCCTCGACGGACGGGCAATCTGTCGGTCCTTCCACCCAGATCTTGAACCGATTCAGAGGGATGTGTTGCAACTTTCCAAAAGCGGCAAGAGAGCGATTGGTCGAGCCGGCCGGGCTCCGTCTCATGCCGCCACCTCGAACAAGTTGTTGATGAACTGAATCTGTCGCCGAACATCTGAACCGCTCACCCACCTCGCTTGCCCCTTCCGGATCATGTGCATGGCCTCGTAGCCTTGGATCGTTCGCCGCGCCGCGTGGAATGCACGAAAGCCCTGCTTGGCCTTCACTCGTCGTTTGATCGCTCGATGATCCTGCTCCACGATGTTGTTCAAGTATTGGACCGGCCGGTGGCGGCAACGGCGTCGCAGGATTCCTTCCTTTTTCACCCCTGAAATCGCCGATCCGTACAGGCGGGCCTGGTCCGTGTTGATGACACGGGGCTGCGGATGCGACGGATCAGTGAGCGCCTTGCGGAACAGGCGTTTGGCCGTAGCGGCATCGCGCAAGCCCGATAGCACGAAGTTGATCGTGGCGCCGGTGGAATCGATGGCTCGGTAGAGGTAGCACCAGCGACCCTTGACACGAACGTAGGTCTCATCGACACGCCAGGACTTGTTGGTTGGCTTGAGATGACGGCGCAGCCGCTCCTCCAGTTCGGGACCGTAGCGCTGGACCCAGCGCCAGATGGTCGTGTGGTCCGCTTCCAGGCCGCGCTCGCGGAGCAGCTCTTCGACATCGCGGAACGAGAGCGAATACCGAAGGTACCAGCGCACAGCGCACAGAATCAGCTCGGGCTCGGTTTGTCGCCACTTAAAGATCGCCGGTCGGATTGCCTGCTTCATGATCTCTTCAGGTTACCAGCCGCCGTCGGCCAAAGTTGCAACACAACCTTTGTGCGGCCTATGTGGGCGTCGCCGAAGCGGCCGCGCGAATCGCGCGCGACCGGGCTTCCGAGCGCGATGACGACGGGCTCTCGTCGCTCCTGGTCGGAGAAATGGAGAATGAGCTCACCGCCGCGCAGATTTCGTCAACAGCATGGTCAGCATCGCAAACGACCTGGACGTTGAGCCCCAAATCGAGACGGCGAATGACGTCCTGATTCGCAAGACGCTTGTGACCCAGGCCGTTGTTCGGACAGCGGAGAAGGCCCTCGAAGCCACGGGCGGAGCAGGCTACTTCCGCGCGATGGGTCTTGAGCGGCTGGTGCGCGACGCCCAGGCTGGCCAGTTCCACCCCTTGCAACCAAAGAAGCAGCACAGGTTCACGGGACGGCTTTCGATGGGATTGGATCCAATCGAGGTGTAACGCTCACGGCCGAAAACCGCTACACTTGCCGCTGCTACTAGGCGATTCACCTATTCACCAAAAGGATTCCAAATCGATGGCACAAACGAAGAAACCGCCCACCAAGAGCGAACTCCTCAACGCGATCAGCGGCGAGACCAACCTGAGCCGCCGCGACGTCAGCGCGGTCCTCGACTCGCTGAGTGGTCAGATCGCCAAGAGCCTCGGGGCCCGCGGGGCCGGTGCGTTTACGCTCCCCGGCCTGGTCAAGATCGAGAAGAAGGATGTGCCCGCCCGAAAGGCGCAGAGGGGCGTCCCGAACCCCTTCAAGCCGGGCGAGCTCATGGATATCGCCGCTCGACCAGCCACGACTAAGGTCAAGGTCCGCGCGCTCAAGAACCTAAAGGACATGGCCTAAGCTCGCGCTGCTGGATTCTCCGTTAGTCGGCCGCGATTTCTTCCCTCGCTGCGTCTCCGAACAACCGTTCGGAGTCAGGTAACCCCCCGCAAGGCGGCTCCGTCTGGACCGCCTTCGCGGGAGGGGTCTGGACCGAAGTATGCATACTTCGGCGCCTGAAACGTCAGCTCATGGGGGGAGTCCAAGCAGATGCGACTAGTGTTTATCGTTCTTACGATCTTCGGTCTGACAGCCGGGTCAGCGGCGGCACAGACGTCCTTGGAGACAGCGCCGATCGGCACCATGGCTCAGGTCATGCGTGGGATCTTCTTTCCAAACGCGAACCTAATCTTCGACGTCCAAGCGCGCGACCCTGAGGCACCGGTCGAATCCTCCAGCGGTGATTCGACGACGGCTCGGTTCTCGAGCATTTACACCGGCTAGCAAGTTGTCGAGAGCGCGGCGCTCGCTCTCGCCGAAGGCGCGAGCCTCATCAACAAGCCGGGACGCCCGTGCGAGAACGGACGGCAGACACCGGTCGGGCGATACGACTGGTTGAAGTGGTCGCGCGAGTTGACGGAGACCAGCTGGGAGATCTATCAAGCCGCGCTGACCAAAGACCAAGCGACGGTGAGCGACCTCACGAACAACCTCGCCGAGGCGTGCGACAACTGCCACCGGGTCTACCGGAGTAGTGCCCAGCAGAACCGCATGCGGTGTCTCGGAAGGGGCATCATCGTGCGCGACTAAGGGCAACGACGTCTGCAGAGGCGCGAGTCTCGCCATAGGTAGGTGATCCACGCTATTGTGTGGGCCGGGCTGAGGCCCGCACATGAGCGAGTACGCCATCCTGATCACCGCCTTCGACCAACCCGGCATGATGTTCCGCCTGACGAAGGTGTTGGCCGACCACGACGCCAACATCACCCATGTGGACATCCATATCGGTGCGACGACCTCAGGCATCTACTTTGAGATCACGGTGAGCGAGGACCGGATCGGTGACGTGCTCGCCGGACTGCAGGCCGTCCCTGGCGTGAAGGATGTTCGCGAGACGCCGTCGTCGGGGCGAATCTACGGGAAACGCATCATTGTCATGGGTGGTGGGGCTCAGGTTGGGCAAGTTGCGATGGGCGCCGTCTCAGAGGCCGACCGCCACAATATCCGCGGCGAGCGGATCTCAATCGACACGATTCCGCTGGTCGGCGAGAAGGAGCTGGCGGCCGCAGTACGGGCAGTGACGCGACTGCCCCGAGTGAAGATGCTCGTCCTTGCGGGCGCGATGATGGGCGGCGAAATCGCAGCCGCGGTCGAAGATGTCCGCGCGGACGGCCTACGCGTGATCTCCTTGAACATGGCGGGTGGCGTGCCCGACGCCGCTGACCTGGTGGTGAGCGATCCGGTGCAGGCTGGCGTCATGGCGGTCATGGCGGTCGCCGACACCGCGCAGTTCGACCTGATGCGGCAAGTGAAGAAGCGGTATTGACGCGATCGTGACCGGTCTTCAAGACACGATCGCACGATACTGGGGATACAGCTCCCTGCGTCCCCTCCAACACGAGGCGATGGAGGCCGTTCTGGCCCGTCGCGATTCGCTGCTCGTACTGCCAACGGGTGGCGGCAAGTCGCTGTGCTTTCAAGCGCCCGCGGTCGTCAGCCAAGGACTCGCCCTCGTGGTCTCGCCGCTGATCTCGCTCATGAAGGACCAGGTCGATGCCCTCGTCGGCAACGGGGTACCGGCCGGTTTGTACAACAGCTCGCTGGCAAGCGACGAGAAGGCCGCCGTCGTCACGGGCCTCCGCGAGGGGCGATATCGCCTGCTCTACGTCTCGCCTGAACGACTCGCGGGTGAAAATAGTGAGGATTTTCTGGCGCTCCTGTCTTCGTGCGGTGTCAGCTTCGTCGCGGTCGACGAGGCGCACTGCATCAGCCAATGGGGGCACGACTTCCGGCCCGAGTACCGCCAGCTGGGACGTCTGCGCCAGCGGCTGCCACACGTGAGTGTTCACGCCTATACCGCGACAGCCACGCTGCGCGTGCGAACGGATATCATCGCCGCGCTTGCCCTTACTGATCCAATCGAGCTCGTCGGCTCATTTGACCGACCGAATCTTCTCTATCGCGTCTTGCCGCGGTCCGCACTGAAGCGTCAGCTACGCGATGTGCTCGACCGCCACCATGACGAACCCGGCATCGTTTACTGCACGTCGCGCCGAGAGGTTGATGCGCTGGCCGCGTGGCTTGCCGAGCTAGGCGTCCGGGTCCTGCCGTATCACGCCGGACTCCCCGACGCCGAACGTAAGCGCAACCAGGACGCGTTCCTCAATGAACGCATTGACGTCATCGTCGCCACCGTCGCCTTCGGCATGGGCATCGACCGATCGAACGTACGGTTCGTCGTGCATGTGGGCGCCCCGCGATCGCTCGAGCACTACCAGCAAGAGTCCGGGCGAGCTGGGCGAGACGGTCTCGAAGCCGAGTGCGTGCTGATCTCGTCATCCGCAGACTTCATGAAATGGCGACTCATGCTCGAGCAGAGCGGTGAGCTCACTGACGGTAGCCTCGCGCTGTTGCGTCGAATGGAACGTTACGCGACGGGGGTGGGGTGCCGTCATCGACACCTGGTGGAGTATTTTGGCGACCGCTACTCGGCGGAGCGGGACGGATGCGGGGCCTGCGACGTGTGCCTTGGCGAGCTCGAGCAGGTGGCCGAGCCGATGGTCATCGCCCGTCAAATCCTGTCGTGCGTGGCCAGGGTGGGACAGCGGTTCGGCGTCGCCCATGTCGCGAATGTCCTGCGCGGTCATGCGTCGAAACAAGTGGTCACGCGAGGGCACGAACGCCTTAGTACGTTCGGCTTACTCGCTGACGCGTCGGTATCCGAGGTCCGCGGCTACATCGAGCAGCTCATCGGCCTGGACCTCCTGCGGCAGACCGGGGACGAGTTCCCGGTTCTCGGGCTGACGCAAACGGGTCTCGAGTTGCTGAAAGGCGGCGCGGCGTACCCAGATTTGGCGCTCGCCAGGCAGCGTCGCCCACGAAAAGAACCGCGTGCGCAATCGCGGGCCGAGACCGCGTCGTGGGAAGGGGTCGACCGCGCGTTGTTCGACACCCTTCGGCTGGTGCGTCTTGAGATCGCGCGATCACGGGGTGTGCCGCCCTACGTGATCTTCCATGACGCAACGCTCCGGGAAATGGCGCGACTTCGGCCGACGTCGCTCGACGAGCTGCTGGCGGTCAAGGGCGTCGGCGAGCGAAAGGCCGATGACCTGGGTGAGACGTTCCTGACGGCGATTCGCGGCCACGCCTAGGTCGTGAGTCGCGACGCGTTGCGACCGCACGACTGTGGTAGATTCATCCTATGGTCGCACCCAGCCCACCCCGATTGGATAGGGACATCCTCCGCTAAGCAATCCAGGAGGAATACGAAGTCGTCGCGACGGAACCCACGCGAGGTTTTCACTTCCACACCGGACGTCCGCTGGCCGCACGGCTCGGCTACGATCCCGCGTGGCTCGAGGGCGTTCCCGAAACGTCGATTCAAGTCCTCGACCTCGTGGTGTCCTACGAGCGCGGCCAATGGGAACAGTGCGCGACCCACTGCGCAGACTTGGGCGTGGCCGAAGAGATCATGGCCAAGTTGTTCGCCGAAGCGGTGCGCTGGGTGAGCGACATCTTTGCACACTAGGGTGTCCCCACGGGATCACCAGTCGTGCTGCCGCGGAGCGCCGTAATGTACTCGGTAATCCGCTGCTGTTCGGCGATGAAGTCCGGAGATCCCTCAGGATTGAACGACAGGCCGACGTAGCCGGACACCGCATCTTCAAGTTGGAATCTAGATCGAATGAACGCACGCAGCACGATGGGACAGTCGCTACCAGGCAGCGTGAACTCGAGACCGACCTGAACGACATTCGAGAGTGTCTCTTCGTACGCCCGGTCGACGACAACTCCGGCGCCTTCAGCAGAGATATCGCGCATCCTCCCAATCGTCTCATGTGCGCGACCCGGGATTTGGATGGCCACCGCGAGAGGTGAGCTCGGTTGAACGCGAAGGGCCCTGCGCTCATTGAACCAGCTCAGCAGTTCCGTGCTCAGCATGGCGCGAAGAGCCGCAGGGTCGGCAAACGCGAGGCTGACGCGTCGGTACTGGTCTCGCCTCATTGACGACTGCACGGTGGCGGTAATCGTCACGCTCTTCGAGTGCATGCCGTGCAGCCTGAGTGTCACGGTGCTGCCGATGGGTACCGCTGGGCGGTGCGCGAAAGGCGCGCGAAGACTGCAGCCAAAGAGGCTCAGGTCGAGCACGTCCCCCACCAGCGCTCCATCCTGGCCGCTCAGCTCGGCACGGACAGGCTCACCGTGTTCGGTGGCAACCCGGTAGGCATGCCGTCGTTCATCGTTCGTCTTTCGCATGGCGTCTCCTCTTCACTGCAAATCGACCGCCAGGCGCGCGCCCTTCACCGTGACCTACGGCAACTACGTGAACTATCGGGAACCCTTGCCTCGGTGGGCGGGATGTGCCGGGCCTGCTGCGCGGTCAGTCGCCGACGCATTGCAGCCTCCGGCGGGTTCGCCGATTTCATGGTCAGCGCTGTACGTGCCGGAAGTGTGAGCGTAAGGAGACGACCATGTTAAAGCACTTGTTCGCGGCGGGGCTTGGCGGCCTCATCGCGCTTGCCGTTGTGAGCCACGACGTCGCAGCCCAAGGACGTCAGACCGGTACCATCCGGGGCACCACCCATGACGCACAACGGTTGGTACTGCCCGGAGTCAGCGTCACGGTTCGATCCGACGCGCTTCAAGGCATCCGCACAGCGACATCCAGCCTCAACGGCACCTACGAGCTGATAGGGCTACCACCCGGCGCCTATGCCATCGTGTTCGAAATGGACGGGTTCGGCGCTGCTGAAGACGTGGCGACCGTCCCGCTCGGTGGAACGGTGGCGGTCAACGCGACGATGCATCCAGCGCGAGTTGCGGAGGCAATTCAAGTGGTCGCGGTGGTGCCAACGCCCATCGAATCGACCGAGACCAGTCACAACCTCACGGCCGACGACGTTGATCACCTTCCGGTCGGGCGGGACATCTTTCGGATTGCCGAGCTGGCTCCGGGTCTCACAGACAACGCCCCTAACAACGGGCAGCTAACCATCAACGGGGCATTCGGCTACGACAACGCCTTTCTCATCGACGGTGTCGACATCAACGACAACATCTTCGGCACTGCCAACAACCTGTTCATCAAGGACGCGATCGAGGAAACCCAGGTACTGACCTCGGGCATCTCGGCCGAGTACGGTCGCTTCTCTGGTGGTGTTGTGAACGCAATCACAAAGAGTGGCAGCAACGTCATGTCGGGGAGCTTCCGGAGCAATCTATACAAGCCCAATTGGACCGGGCGAACGCCGTTCGAGGTGGATAACGGCATCGAACGAAGCGGCTCACTGGCGAACAACACGACATACGAAACGACGGTTGGCGGGCCGGTTGTGGAGGACCGACTGTGGTTCTACTACGCGAACCGCGTCGAACGGTCAGCGACGGTCGAGACTTTCGACGAGAGCGGTGTCGGCTACGACCGTGCGCTCAACAACGATCGAAACCTGTTCAAGCTCACGGGCAGCCTCGCGCCCGGCCATCGCCTCGAGGGCAGTTACATGCGAAACTCGACCGACGACACAGGTCCGACGTTCGGGTTCACGATCGACCCGGCCGGTCTTCGAACCCGCCAGGTCCCGAACGACCTGATGGTCGCCACCTATCGGGGCGCCGCCACGTCCAACGTGTTCGCCGAGCTCCAGGTTTCGCGCCGTCGTTTCGGATTCCGCAACAACGGCGGAACGCTGACCGATATCGTCGAGTCGCCGTTCCTCACCTTGACCCAGGCGTTCGGTCACTACAACGCCCCGTATTTCGACGCGAACGATCCACAGAACCGGGACAATCTTCAGTTCACGGGCAGCGTGACGTACTACGCCAACTCGCCGAGCCTTGGCACTCACAGCATCAAAAGCGGGTTCGAGCACTTCACATCGACACTGCGGGGGGGCAACTCGCAGACGGCCACCGGCTATGTGTTCTCTGCCGACTACGCCGTCGATGGCGCGGGTGCGCCGATGACCGATGCCGACGACCGATTCGTACCGATTTTCAGCCCGGGTGCGACCCAGCTGCAACACTGGAGTCCGCTGCGCGGCGGCACTCTGGACATCCGGACCCTATCCGGCTACATCAACGACAACTGGCAGCTCAACGAACACTTCTCATTCAATCTCGGCATTAGGGCCGAGCAGGTGACGAGTCAGACAACGGATGATGTTGGCGGGCTCAGCACGAGCGCCATCGTTCCGCGTCTCGCCGCCGCCTATGACCCCACTGGGGAAGGCCGGTACACAATTCAAGCTACCTACGGCCACTATGCCGGACGCTACGGCGAAGCGCAGTTCAGCCAGAACAGCAACGTCGGCTCACCCGACTTGCTGCTGGGCGTGTACACCGGGCCAGCCGGGCAAGGGCGTGATTTCGCGGCGGGATTCGATCCTGACAACTACCAGACGGTCTTCGGGCTCTTCCCGGTTCGCAATGTGTTCTTCGAGAACGACCTGAGCTCGCCGATCACCAAGGAGCTCACGGTCGGCGGGGGTGCCGCGATCGGTCGACGAGGCTACACCAAAGTGACGTACATCCATCGGACGATGGACAACTTCGTCGAGGACTTCTTCACGCTCGATGGCGGGTCGAGGGCGATCATCGAAGACGGTCAGTTCTTCGGCCTGTTCACAAGCCAAATCTTCCGCAACACCGACATGCTCGAGCGGACGTACGACGCGATCGAGTTCCTCGGGCACGTCCAGGTGATGGATAACCTCATGGTCGACGGGTCGCTCACCGTCCAGATCAACAACGACGGAAACTTCAGCGGCGAAGCGCGGAACTAGCCCGGTCTTTCATCGCGTGCATTCGACTATCCGGAGATTTCTCCGGCTAATCGATATTTCCCCACCGGCCGCCTCGCGGGCTTTCAAAAGCACAAGACCCGCGTCTGGGGCATCTACAGCCTCGACCTGGGGTCAGCCGGCGGTGTGAATATCGGCGGCCTCTGGCGATACGACTCGGGGGCGGTCTACGACATCGCGGCCGCCGGCGTCGGCACGACCGCCATCCAGCAAACGATTCTCGATTCGCTCGGGTATTTCAGTGGGCCTTCGTCTGCGACGGCCTACTTTGACGAGGGGCGCGGCTCGAGGACTCATGATGGCTACGGCCTCCTCGACATGTCGGTCCAGTACTCGATACCGGTCTGGCAGTCGCTGAGCCCGTGGTTCAAGCTCGAGATGTATAACGTGCTCAACAACGGCAAGCAGATTGGCGCGAATACATCGGTCGTGGTCGATCCCGATGGCCCGGTCGACGCACTGGGGATCCCGACCACCTACATCGAGGGACCAAACTTCGGCGAGGCGACATCAACGGACCATTATCCGCACTACCTCGCGAATCTGACTGGGCTCAGAACCGTACGCGTCGCAATGGGCTTTCGCTGGTAGCGGCGCGTCAGGGGGCTTGGGTCAGTCGCCAAAGATGCGACCGCGTCCGGATGAACAAGCTGCCTCGTGCAATGGCCGGACTCGACATCGCGACCTCGTCCAGCGAATTGGTGGCGACGACCTCGAAGTCGGCAGCCGGGTCGAGGACATAGGTGTCGCCGTCCTCGCTCAGCGCAAAGATCTTGCCGTTGTAGGCCCAGGGCGACGCCGTGAAGCCTCCTGTTCCAACGGCCACCCGTCGCCGAGGCTCATCGGTCTGCTTCTGCTGCTCGGTGAAGAGCAACCGCTCGCCGGTTTGCGCGTCGTGAACAGTGAAGAAACCGCGGTCTAACAACGTGAAGTAGTAGCCCCCATAGACGAGCGGCGTCGGGTGGTAAGGGCCGGCACTGTCGTCATACCAGGCCACGTACTCGTTGCGTGGCTGCCCCGGCTTCAGGGTGATATCGCCCTCAGCGCCCGGATGAATCGCGAACACCGGCCTGAGTTGATCGCCGACGTAGCCTGACGTCACGTAGAGCAACCCGTGCTCGCTGAACGGCTGGGGTATCGAGATCGAGTCCATGCCGCTGAACGACCAGAGCTCGTTGCCCTCTAGGTCGTACGAGCGCACCCGATCGCTGCCAGCCGTGACGAGCTCAGTCCGAACGTTGTTCGTCCATACGAACGGGGTCGCCCAGTTCGTGCCCTCGTCGCGTTCATTTCGCCAGCGCTCTGCGCCCGTCGCCGCGTCGAGAGCGACAACGAACGACTGCTCGTCGTTGTCATTGACGACGAAGAGCGTATCGTCATGTAACCCCGGTGACGCCGCGGTGCCCCATCCGTAGCGTGTTGCGCTTGCCTCAAATCGCTTCTCCCAGACCAGGTTTCCATTCATGTCGAGGGCGAAGACGCCAACGTTGCCAAAGTACACGTAGACCCGCTCGCCGTCGGTGACGGGGGTTTCAGAGGCGTAGCTGTTCTTGAGGTGGCGATCGAACGCCGGCTCCTCGTTGTTGACCTCGGTCTGCCAGACGACCTCACCACTCTCGAAATCGATGGCGTAAATCAGCCAGCGGTGGACGTCGGTCGAGCGTTCCAGCAACTCGCCGGGTTTAGCCGGGGGAAAGTTAGGAGACTCCTGGGGAGAACCGTACGGGAAGTAGAGGCCCATTCGCGGCTCCTCGACCTCGCCGGCACTGGCGACGGTGGTTACAAAGATCCGATCGCCCCAGATGACCGGCGATGACCAGCCGAGACCCTCGACCGGCGCCTTCCAAGCGACGTTGTCGGTCGTGCTCCAGGTCACGGGCAAACGTTCGTCATCTTCGGCAACCGCGCGTGCGTCGGCGCCGCGAAAAGCTGGCCAGTTTTCGTTTTCCAGCGAGTCCACCGTGGTCGCCCCGAACCCAACGACGACCAGGGCGGCCAGGGCAAGAGGTATCAAGGAACGGAATCGGAAGTTGCGCATAGCCCTCAACACTAGTCCCTTGTGTCTGAAAAAGCTTTAAGAAGTGTGCCGGGTGTGATGTATGGGGCGGCATGGCAAGAACAGGTCGGCCCAAAGCGAGATTGGAAGTCACCGCCGTGGAGCGAGGAGAACTTGAGCGGCTCGCCAGGCGCGCCAGAACGAATCGGCATGTGGCCTTGCGGGCGAAGATCGTCCTGAGGTGCGCGCATGGCGAATCGAACGTGGCGGTCGCGGCGAAACTGCGCTGTTCGAATGTGACGGTCGGCAAGTGGCGGCAGCGGGTTACGACAGGTCGCGTGGATGCGCTGTATGACGAGCCCAAGCCCGGAGCCCCCCGGACACTGTCCGATGCGGATGTCGAGTCGATCCTCGTCGCCACGTTGGAAAGTAAGCCGAAGGGGCGGACCCACTGGAGCACCCGCAAGATGGCGGAGCGCGCTGGCGTCAGTGCCTCCACCGTGGGCCGCATCTGGCGCACCTTCGGGTTGCAGCCGCATGTCGTGGAATCCTTCAAGATCTCCGACGACCCGCTGTTCCTCGAGAAGGTGCGGGACATTGTCGGCCTCTACCTGAATCCACCCGACCACGCCGGTGTCTTGTCATTCGACGAAAAGCCTCAGATTCAAGCCCTCGAGCGAGCGCAGCCGATCCTGCCGATGGACATGGGTCGGCCCGAACGCCAGACGCACAACTACATCCGCCATGGCACGGTGGACCTCTTCGCGGCGCTCAACGTCGCGACCGGCCAGGTCGTGGCGCAAACCAAGAAGCAGCATCGGTCGAGGGATTTCGTGAGCTTTCTGCGCGAGATCGACGAGCGGGTGGACCCCACCCTCACCGTCCACGTGATCCTCGACAATCTCTCGGCGCATAAGTCCCCGCTGGTCACACGATGGGTGGCCCGCCACCCGCGCTTCCAGTTCCACTTTACGCCAACCTACTCCGCCTGGCTCAACCTCGTCGAGCGGTTCTTTGGCCTCCTCACCGAACACGCCCTCAAGCGCGGCTCACATTCCAGCACGCACGCGCTGCGCCACGCCATCTCCGCCTACGTGGACGCCCACAATGACGAGGGCAAGCCTTTCAAGTGGACGAAAACAGCCGACGAGATCCTCGCGAAGGTGAAGCGGTTCGGACAGCGCACCGTTCAAGTCCACGGTGGCCCCAGATGACCAACGACTTTTTGAAGAAATCAAAGATCAAGGGGACTAGCAACGCGCCACAGACCGGTCAACCCGCCGGTTGGCCGTCAGGGCAACGTGAACGGGTTGCCTCTTGCACTGGGACACAGGTCGTCGAATACCCAGGATGTCGAGGCGAAGACCGAAACCAGGTAGGTCGACTACAATCGTCGCTAGGCTCGCCGCTGTGGGGACAGCGTCATGTCGCACACGGGTGGGCTGCAAAGGAAAAAGGGAGGCTTCGCGTGGGCATCGAGAGCAGGAACCCGGCCACTGAAGAGGTGTTGGAGCGCTTCGACCCGATGACGGACGCGGCGATTGATGTCGCTCTCGACAAAGCCGATCGCACGTTTCGGCATTTCCGGCAGACGGATGTCGCCACTCGTGCGCAGCATCTGCGTGCCGCAGCGGAGATTCTCGAGAGCGAAGCCGAGCGGTGGGCGGAGGTGCTGACCGCCGAAATGGGCAAGACACTTTCCGCGGCCGTTGCCGAAGTGAAGAAGTCCGCGATCGGTTGTCGGTACTATGCCGACCACGCAGAGACGCTGCTCGCCGACGAACCACTCGAGAGCAACGGCACCCGGAACTTCGTTCGTCACCTGCCGCTCGGACCCGTCCTTGCCGTGATGCCGTGGAACTTCCCCTTCTGGCAAGTGTTTCGGTTCGCCGCGCCGGCCCTGATCGCCGGCAACGTTGGTCTGCTCAAGCACGCCTCCAACGTGCCGCGGTCAGCTCTCGGCATTCAGGACATCCTCGAGCGCGCAGGGTTTCCTGATGGGGCGTTTCAGACCTTGCTCATCGGATCGGACAAAGTGCAGCGCGTGCTCGATGATCCGCGCGTTCGCGCCGCAACCCTGACCGGCTCCGAGGGCGCCGGGCGCGCTGTCGCCGCGACGGCCGGCCATGCCCTCAAGCCGACCGTTCTCGAGCTCGGCGGCTCCGACCCGTTTATCGTGATGCCATCGGCCAACCTAGACCGCGCCGTCGACGCGGCCGTAGCCGGTCGTACCGTCAACAACGGACAGTCCTGTATCGCGGCGAAACGTTTCATCGTCCACACCGACGTGTACGACGCGTTCACCGATCGGTTCGTCGCCCAGTTCGAGGCGCTGACCGTCGGCGATCCAATGGCGGACTCGACCGACATTGGTCCGCTCGCGATGGCCCAGGTCCGCGACGACATCAACGAACAGGTGCAGCAGTCGACGACGCGCGGTGCCACCCGGCTGACCGGAGCCGAACCAGTCGCTGGACGCGGGTACTTCTACCGACCTGGAATCCTTGCGCAGGTGCCGGAAAGCGCACCGGCCTACGCCGAGGAAATCTTCGGGCCGGTCGCCATGCTGTTCCGCGTCTCAAGTCTCGACGATGCCATCCAGCTTGGTAACGCAACTCGGTTCGGGTTGGGCTCGGCGATCTTCACCGAGGACGCCGGGGACATCGAACGCGCAGCAAACGACCTCGACGCGGGCGCCACCTTCGTCAACCAAATCGTCGCGTCGGATCCCAGCCGGCCATTTGGTGGGGTCAAGGCGTCAGGCTATGGCCGTGAGCTCTATCGTGATGGGATGATGGCCTTCGTCAATCGAAAGACCGTGTCGGTCGGCTGATTCACGGGCGATCAGCGGCCACTCACGGTGACGACCGGCCGGTGTTGATGGTGAAGCCGACGCCGTAGCGCAGGTTGGGGCTTCCCGAGCCTCCGACCTTGAGCTCGGTGAAAAACCCACTCTGGTGCCTCGCGCCAAACACGAAGTTGAACCCCCCGCGGACGTCGGTCGACTCGTTCACCCGCAGGAAGTTCACGGCTGGCCCGGTCCCCTGGTAGATCGACCAGCTGGCCGAGGGGAGCTCGTACCGGTACAAGAACTCGAAGTTGATGCTCGCCAGCGTGATTCCATCACCGGTGCCCCCCTCGACGCTCGGTCGAATCAGTAGTTGCGGTGAGCCGAGCGGCACTTCGAAATGACTGCCGACATAGAACTGAGTCGGGCTGACCGTCCCGCCGCCCTGAAAGCCCACACCCTGAGCTGCCGTGGGCACAGCTTGAAGAAGCAGAACGATTGCCGTCCCGACGATGACCCGGCACAGATTGACCATATCGATCGCGGTGCAAACAAAGGGCCGTCAGGCTGAGCAGGCCTGATCCCGAAAAGCCTCCCGCATTTGCCGACAAACGGCAATCGTGACAGTGGCGTTGGGGGGGACGCGTGACCTGCGACGGAGACAGCGTAAAAGTGGACAGTCAGGGAATCGCTTCGTGCGGAGCGTCGGGGCGAGGCGTCGCTCTAGGTCAGTGCGGGCGCCAAGATCGGTGGGAGCACCGGCTGCTGCGCGCCGTAGCTGACCGGCGGCGCACGTCCGACTAGTCCCCTTGATCTTTGATTTCTTCAAAAAGTCGTTGGTCATCTGGGGCCACCGTGGACTTGAACGGTGCGCTGTCCGAACCGCTTCACCTTCGCGAGGATCTCGTCGGCTGTGTTCGTCCACTTGAAAGGCTTGCCCTCGTCATTGTGGGCGTCCACGTAGGCGGAGATGGCGTGGCGCAGCGCGTGCGTGCTGGAATGTGAGCCGCGCTTGAGGGCGTGTTCGGTGAGGAGGCCAAAGAACCGCTCGACGAGGTTGAGCCAGGCGGAGTAGGTTGGCGTAAAGTGGAACTGGAAGCGCGGGTGGCGGGCCACCCATCGTGTGACCAGCGGGGACTTATGCGCCGAGAGATTGTCGAGGATCACGTGGACGGTGAGGGTGGGGTCCACCCGCTCGTCGATCTCGCGCAGAAAGCTCACGAAATCCCTCGACCGATGCTGCTTCTTGGTGTGCGCCACGACCTGGCCGGTCGCGACGTTGAGCGCCGCGAAGAGGTCCACCGTGCCATGGCGGATGTAGTTGTGCGTCTGGCGTTCGGGCCGACCCATGTCCATCGGCAGGATCGGCTGCGCTCGCTCGAGGGCTTGAATCTGAGGCTTTTCGTCGAATGACAAGACACCGGCGTGGTCGGGTGGATTCAGGTAGAGGCCGACAATGTCCCGCACCTTCTCGAGGAACAGCGGGTCGTCGGAGATCTTGAAGGATTCCACGACATGCGGCTGCAACCCGAAGGTGCGCCAGATGCGGCCCACGGTGGAGGCACTGACGCCAGCGCGCTCCGCCATCTTGCGGGTGCTCCAGTGGGTCCGCCCCTTCGGCTTACTTTCCAACGTGGCGACGAGGATCGACTCGACATCCGCATCGGACAGTGTCCGGGGGGCTCCGGGCTTGGGCTCGTCATACAGCGCATCCACGCGACCTGTCGTAAACCGCTGCCGCCACTTGCCGACCGTCACATTCGAACAGCGCAGTTTCGCCGCGACCGCCACGTTCGATTCGCCATGCGCGCACCTCAGGACGATCTTCGCCCGCAAGGCCACATGCCGATTCGTTCTGGCGCGCCTGGCGAGCCGCTCAAGTTCTCCTCGCTCCACGGCGGTGACTTCCAATCTCGCTTTGGGCCGACCTGTTCTTGCCATGCCGCCCCATACATCACACCCGGCACACTTCTTAAAGCTTTTTCAGACACAAGGGACTAGATGGCCTTCGAGAGCTGGGCGAGGAGGGCCGGGACGGAGCCAAGCTTCATACCCGCGCCGGACGGGAACCTTGAATGTCTTCGCGCGCCTTCGTCACTTCTTGAGCACGAGCGGTGTCCGCCGCTCGCCCCAGCGGCCGGGCATCGGACCGAACCGTCCCTTGAGCGGTTCCTTGCATCCGCGACAACGGCCTTTCACGTCGAGGTGCCAGCTCGTGATCAGGTACCCGTCACGCCCGATAACCTGTTGGCCGCAGCCCGCGCAGTAGGTGGATTGCCCGTCGGCGTCTCTGATGTTGCCGGTGTAGACATGCTTAAGTCCCATCGCCTTTGCCTGCTCGCGCGCGCGCCAGAGCGTCCCGGCCGGCGTCGATGGAACGTCCATCATTCGAAAGTCCGGATGGAACGCCGTAAAGTGCAACGGCACCTCAGGACCGAGGTTGCCCGAGAACCACTCGCAGAGCTTGTCGATCTCATCCTCCGAGTCGTTGCGCCCCGGAATGAGCAACGTCGTCACCTCGAGCCAGACATCGGTTTCGTGCTTGAGCCAGACCAAGGTCTCGAGCACGGGCTGAAGATGCGCGAAGCAGACCGTGTGGTAGAAGTCCTCAGTGAACGCCTTGAGGTCGATGTTCGCGGCATCCATGTGGGCATAGAAATCGCGCCGCGCGTCAGGGGTCACGTAGCCGCTCGATACAGCCACCGTCTTGATGCCGAGCTTGCGAGCCTCTCTCGCGCAATCGATCGCGTACTCGGCAAAAATGATCGGGTCGTTGTACGTGAACGCGATGCTCGGGCACTCGGCAGTGGCAGCGGCCTCGGCCACCCGCTGGGGTGACGCCGCATCGGCGAGGACGTCGTCCTCACGGGCCTTGGAGATGTCCCAGTTCTGGCAGAAGCGACAGCCGAGATTGCAGCCGGCCGTGCCAAACGACAACACCGCAGAGCCAGGGTAGAAGTGATTGAGCGGCTTTTTCTCAATCGGGTCGACGCAGAACCCGGTTGCGCGTCCGTAACTCGTGAGGACGACTTCGCCGTCGCGCGCCTCGCGCACATAGCAGAAGGCCTTTTGACCCTCGTGCAGCTTGCAAAAGCGGGGGCACAGATCGCATTGAATACGACCGTCTTCGAGGCCGTGCCACCAATCGCCCCGAACCACACCGGGCTCGAGCTCATCGCGGAGCGCGGCCGTTGGCATAGACCCCATGCTACCACTCGGCTTGCCACGATTGAAGACACCGTTTCAGATCGTCGCGCCATACGGTGTGGTCGGTGTCGAGCACAACGTGTCTGACACCGAGCTCGCTCGGATCGACCGGTGCGAATCGATCGGCGCTCGTCGCGTAGAAACCCGGTCCTGCATCGGAGGGATCTCCTCCGGTTCGGTCGCGCGCAGCCAGGCGTTGAAGGGCGACCTCTTGTCGACAGCACGTTTCCACGAGCAGGCAAGGCACCGCGCGCGTGCGGGCGAACCAAATCGCGGCGGCGCGGGCGTCAGACTGCCAAAACGTCGCGTCGAGCACCGCGACCCGGCCAGACGCGATGATGCCCTGCGCCCGCTCCAACAACCCGGCATAGACGCGACCGGTGTGGGCCGCGTCGTAGATCCCGCCGTCGACGCTCGTGGACCCGCGCTCCAGCGCCCCGAACCCGGCGAGCGCCTTTCGTACGCGATCCGACGAGATGACGGCCGCCCGACCGAGCGTCTCGGCCACGGCGGCGGCTGCCGTGCTCTTGCCGGTGCCGACGATTCCCGTCATAACAACCAGCGCGCCTCGCCCTCTCGACTGGAGCCGCTCGAGCGCCAAATCAAGATGACGGCTCGCGCTTTCAGCGGCCGCGCGACGCTGGACATCCGGCACCTCGGGCTCAGAAGCCGCAATGGCAGCGACTTTCGCACGCACCCCCGCCCGGTAGCTCATGAAGTAGTCGACCACCGAGTACAGATGAAAGTCATCCGACTCGGTGGCATACCGACGCAACAGGCGTTCGCTGAGGTGTGGCTGGCCTCGATACGCGAGGTCCATCGCCAGAAAGGCGACCTCTGACCCGCCATCGATACGCCGCAGCTGGTCGCTGAATTCAATGCAGTCGATAAACAGCGGCTCGCTGTCGTCGCGCTCGAACCAGATGTGCCCTAGGTGGACGTCACCGTGGCCATCGACGGCTCGGCCGGTCCGGCGACGGACTTCGAACCGATCCGCGTGGGTGCCTAAGAACAGTCGAGCTGACGCCGCGAGGTCCGTCAGCCGGCCGTCGTCGAACATCCCGTCGAGTGGCGTGAAGTTGTCCTCGACGGGACGCGATATCGCGATCAGCCACTTTCCTGGTGAAAACGGTGCCGGACTCCCTAACGACTGTGCCCGATGGAACCGTGCGAGCGACTGGGCGATCTTGTCGACGTGGTGGTCGGAAAAAGCCTCATTTCCCACGAGACTCAGTGCGTCGCGTCCTTCGGGCAGCCGACGCATCACCACGCAATGCTCGAGGTCGGGGTCAGAGAGCCCGTCCGCGACAGCCCCGACCTCCGCACCAGCTGGGTTCACCCGAACCGGGGCAATTCCCAAATACACATCCGGCGCGAGCCGACGGTTCAAGGCCACCTCACGCAGACAGTCTTCGTTCCGCAACGGGCGCGTGCTGAAGTTGAGAAAGCCGAGGTCGACCGCTTTTCGCAGCTTGTAGACGCGAGACGCGGTCAGGAACACGTGAGAAATATGTGTCTGTTGAGCCGAAACTCCTCCGCTCGCGGTCGCGTCGAGCGGATAGGCGCTGGCGTCGCCCAGCGCGTCGGCAAGGCCAGCCTCTAGAAGCTCGGGCTCGGCGGACGCGGGCGAGCGTGGGGTTCGTTCCATCGGTCATGCACTCCCGGTTTCGTCCGCTGCAGATCGTCGATCTGATCCGGATAGTACCCCATGGCCGGCCGGGAGCCGGCACGTGCCGCCCAAGAGCGGGCACTGAGCGAGGATGCGATACTTCCCCGCATGGATTTGCTTCGCCCGATCTATCGTCAAGCGATTAACTACGGTCACTTTGTAGGTCCTGAGCTGCCGAGGGAACAATGAGCATCGACGGGTTGTCAGTTTCAGCATCCGACGCGATTGGGAACACGCCGCTCGTCGCGTTGGACCGCCTCACGGCGAACTACGCCGGCCGCATCTTCGCGAAACTCGAGATGCTCAACCCGGGCTTCTCGAAGAAGGACCGAGCGGCGCGGCAGATCATCGAAGATGCCGAAGCCGACGGTATTCTCACGCCTGGAGAAACCGTCGTCGAACTGACGAGCGGCAACATGGGAACCGGACTCGCGATCGTCTGTGCGACCAAGGGCCATCCGTTCGTGGCCGTTATGTCGCGTGGCAACTCCGAAGAACGCGCGCGCATGATGTCGGCGCTCGGGGCCGAGGTTGTGCTGGTCGATCAACATCCCGGGTCGCAGGTGGGACACGTGAGCGGAGCGGATCTCGCTCTGGTCGAAGATGAAGCTCAACGCCTCACTCAGGAACGGCAGGCATTTCGTGCAGATCAGTTCAACCGAGCCGGGAACGCACGCGCACACTACTTGGGCACGGGACGCGAAGTGTGGAGACAAACCGAGGGTCGCATAGACGGTTTTTGTGATTTCGTCGGATCGGGAGGCACGTATGCCGGCGTCACGCGTTTTCTCAAAGAGCAGAACCCGAACATTAAATGCTATGTCGTTGAACCGGAGCATGCGGCGGTTCTAGCGGGGAAGACCGTCAGCCGACCAGATCACCCGATTCAAGGTGGCGGCTACGCGATGGACGCGTTGGAGCTGCTGAAGGGCGTACCAGTCGACGGCTATCTCGAGGTATCGGGTAAGGCCGCAAGAAGCGCAGCTCGCCTGCTCGCGTCAAAAGAGGGTATCTTCGCGGGCTTCTCGTCAGGTGCCAACCTGGCGGCCGCGCTCGAGCTCCTAGAAGGCCCACTCAAAGGTGGCAACATCGCGATTGTCATCTGCGACTCGGGACTGAAGTACTTCAGCACCGAGCTCTGGGAGAACCGCTAGACCGCGGGGGTCGTCACCTCTCAGTCGCCACTTCACCCGCGCGAACCAGGCCTGCCGAAGCCGAGCGGCATACCTGCCCAGCGTGTCATCGCCTCGCGGACGACTACCCAGGCGGGATCGTGACCCTGGGCGGATCGTTCTTCCAACAACACCGGCCGGAGGTCGTCAACCTCGCGAGGAACGAGGCCGCTCAGGAAACGTCGGAACGCGCGCTTGCGCGCATCATGAAGGTCAGCGAGTCGGAAGCCGGAGTTCAGATCACGACGACCGAGGGACAGCTCGGGCGTCGGATCGGAGACGCCGTTCATCACGCATACGGCGGCGACCTCGACTATCGCTACGAGAAGGGCGATAAGTTCTTGCGGGTCAGCTGGATCCGAGATATATGACTGGCGTCACGATGTGACCCAAAAAACCCTCCGAGCCGCTAGCCAGGGGGTGGTGCGGCAGCGCCAAAACAGGGTAAAATCTATAGGTGGTAGAAAGTATATATAAAGGTATGTATATTGAGGTTGGTCGGCACGCGGAGACCGCCTGTGTGGCGTAGCTTCGTGTCGAGAGGTTGTGTGATGAGGCAAAGCGTCATGCCACGTGCGATCGTGCCGTTGTTGCTTGCATGCCTCGCGCTGCCCGCTGGAGCGGCCGCACAGGCACCATCGGCGGCCACCGAGGCTGCGGAGGTCTCGGCCGAACAAGCCCTCATGAAGCGATACTGTGTCGCCTGCCACAACGATCGGCTAGTGACCGGCGGCGTGTCCTTTGAAGGTGTCGATCTCACGAACGTCGCGGCTCACGCCGACGTCTTGGAGAAGGCGGTCAAGAAGCTGCGCGCTGGCGCCATGCCGCCAAGCCGACGTCCCCGGCCGGACCCGGAAGACTACGAACACCTGACGGCCTATCTGGAAACCGCGCTCGATCGCGCCGTCACGGCCAACCCGGACCCAGGCCGAACCGAGTCCTTCCGTCGGTTGAATCGTACCGAGTACCAGAATGCGATTCGCGATTTGCTGGCACTCGACATGGACATCACCGCCCTGTTGCCGCGAGACGATGCCAGCTACGGGTTCGACAACGTGAACGCGGGCACCCTCAACCCGACCTTGATGGAGCGCTACCTGGCCGCGGCGCAGAAGATCAGCCGCCTTGCGGTCGGCAGCCGCCTGCCGGCGCCCGGGAGTCGCGTGGTGATTGTGCCGCCCGACCGGACTCAGGAGACGCATGTTGAGGGCCTGCCCTTCGGGACGCGGGGCGGCACCTTGGTTTCCCATACGTTCCCGGCCGATGGCGAGTATGAGATCCAGGTGCGCCTCCAGCGCGACCGCAACGAGAACGTCGAGGGAATGACCGAGATTCACATGGTCGAAATCGTCCTCGACGGCGCTCGTATCGCGCTGATCGAGATGAAGCCCGATCGTGTTCGAGGCCTCGACGGAAACGGCACCGTCTACTACACCGACGTCGGCATCGACAACCACCTGAACGCGCGCACCTCGATAGGGGCCGGGCCTCATGCAATCGGCGCGACCTTTATCCGGAAGAACTCGGCGCTTGCCGAAACCACGCGGCAGCCGTATCAAGCTCGGTTCAACTTGGATCGCCATCCTCGGCTGCAGCCAGCCGTGCGGTCCGTCTCAATCGTCGGACCGTTCGAGCCGACCGGAATCGGAAACACGCCAAGTCGCGACCGGATCTTCAGTTGCCAGCCGAGCGCGGCGGATGCCGAAGAGTGCGCCACGTCGATTCTGTTGACACTGGCACGCCGGGCGTATCGCCGCCCGGTCACCGTAGACGACCTCGATGAGTTGGTCTCGTTCTATCGCGACGGGCAAGCCGAGGGTGGCTTTGAAACAGGAATTGAACACGCGTTGCGAGCGTTGCTCGCGAGCCCGGAGTTTCTCTTCAGAATTGAACGCGACCCGGAAGGGACCGACCCAGGGTCACCCTACCGCGTAAGCGACCTCGAACTGGCATCGCGCTTGTCATTTTTCCTCTGGAGCAGCATCCCCGACGACGCGCTCCTTGATCTCGCGGCGGCGAATCAACTGCGGGATCCGGGCGTGTTGGAGACCCAGGTGCGCCGGATGCTGGCCGACCCGCGGGCCGAGTCGTTGTCGACGAATTTCGCGGCCCAGTGGCTTCATCTGCGGAACCTGGATGCGGCACGGCCGGACTCCCGGATCTTTCCAGACTTTGATGACAACCTGCGGCAGGGCTTCCGCCAGGAAACCGAGGGCTTGTTCCAGCATGTTCTCAATGACGACCGCAGCGTGCTCGAGCTGCTCACGGCCGACTACACGTTCCTCAACGAGCGTGTCGCGCGGCACTACGGGATCCCGAACGTTTACGGCGATCATTTCCGTCGCGTCCAGTTGCCGGACGACGGCCGCCGCGCGGGCATCCTTGGACACGGGAGCATCTTGACCGTCACCTCCTACGCGACACGGAACTCCGTGGTGATGCGTGGAAAGTGGATTCTGGAGAACCTGCTGGGCACGCCGCCACCGCCGCCGCCGCCAAACGTACCGCCGCTCGAGGAGAACCGGTCGACGACGAAGGTCTTGTCGATGCGCGAGCGGATGGCGGCACACCGACAGAACCCCGCGTGTTCGGTGTGTCATTCGATGATGGATCCGACCGGCATCTCGTTGGAGAATTTCGACGCCATCGGCCGGTGGCGAGATACCGAAGGCGGGAAGGCCGTCGACGCACGAGGAAGCCTCCCAGGTGGAGACGAGTTCGAGGGTGTGGCGGGGCTTCGTCGCGCGCTGCTCGAACGCCCGGAGGTCTTCGTTCGGACGATGACGGAGAAGCTCTTGATTTACGCGCTTGGCCGAGGGCTCGAGACCGCCGACGGATCGGCCGTTCGGGCCATTTCAGGAGCGGCGGCCGACGACGACTATCGGCTGTCTTCACTTATACTTGGCGTTGTTGAGAGTAGTCCGTTCCAAATGAGGAGAACGCAGTCATGATCATCAATAAGCTGGCACTGCCCCGGCGGACGTTTCTGCGTGGCGTGGGCGCCACTCTGGCGCTGCCGTTGCTCGACGCGATGGTGCCCGCGGCATCTGCCTTAGCGAAGACCGCCGCCACAGCGCCGCGACGTTTGGGCTACGTCTACATCCCGATGGGGATGAACCCCGAGCCATGGACACCGGCAGAGGTGGGTCGCCTGACTGCGTTGTCGCCGTCGTTGTCGCCGCTGACGCCGTATCTCGATGACGTCACGGTGGTGACCAACCTGGAGATCAAGGAAGCTCACATCTCCGGCAACCACGCGTCAGCGAACTCATCGTTCTTGACCTGTGTGCGACCAAAACGGACCGAGGGCAGTGACTACGTAAACGGCACGTCAGTCGATCAGATTGCGGCTCAGGAGATCGGCGGTGAGACGCCGCTTCCGTCGCTCGAGCTCGGGACCGACCTGATCGCGCAGGTGGGCAACTGCGACAACGGCTTCGCATGTGTCTACCAGAACAGTTTGTCGTGGGCATCGCCGACGGCGCCCAACCCGACAGAAGCCGACCCACGCATGCTGTTCGAGCGGCTGTTTGGTGACGGTGGAACGCCCGTGGAGCGGCAAGCCGAGCATCGGAAGAACCGAAGCATCCTCGACTGGGTGCTCGCAGACATGGACAGCCTGAAACGGGAGCTCGGCTCGAGCGATCGTGCCAAGGTCGGCGAGTATCTCGACACCGTCCGGGAAGTCGAGCGGCGTATCCAACAAGCCGAGAAGTCAGCGGCCGACTCGCCATTGACCGACCTCACACGACCAACCGCCGTGCCGGACGATTGGGAAGAGCACGTCAAGTTGATGTTCGACCTGCAGATTCTTGCGCTGCGCGCCGACCTCACGCGCGTCATCACGTTCCAGATGGCACGCGAGGCTAGCACGCGCACGTATCCCCAGATCGGCGTTCCGGATGCACACCACCCTGTCTCGCATCACACAAACAATCCGGAGCAGCTCGCCAAGCTGGCGAAAATCAACCAGTACCATGTCTCGCTCTTCGCCTACATGGTCGACAAGCTAAACACCACCGAGGACGGCGACGGCACGTTGCTCGATCACACGACGTATCTCCTCGGGAGCGGTCTGGGCAACCCGAACGCGCACGATCACCGCAACCTGCCGATCGTCGTGGCGAGCGGTGCAGGGTCGCAAATCCCTGGTGGACGACACGTCAAATACGACGAGCTGACGCCGATGGCGAACCTCCACCTGACCCTGCTCGACGACGTCGGTGTGCACCTCGACGATTTCGCCGACAGCACTGGCCGAATCGGAGAGGCCACCGAGCCGCTCTCGCTGTAGTTCTGCGAGGAGAGTCCCAATGCGTCGATTGGCCATCTTCGTCGCTGCGTTGGTTCTGGCTGCGGCCCCTTACACGACCGCGGCGGCCGGAGCTGTAGACGCCGACCTGATGGCCGCGATCCGAGCGGGCGATTCCGGCGGCGTACGTGCGGCGCTCTCTCGCGGCGCCGACGTCTCGGAGTCGGAGGCTGACGGAACGACTCCGCTACACTGGGCGGTTCACGGTGATGACGCGACGATCGTCGGGCTGTTGCTCGAGGCCGGAGCCGACCCCGAAGCGCCAAATCGCTATGGTATCCGCCCGCTCATGCTGGCGTGCACCAACGGCAATGCGGCAACTGCAAAGCTGCTGCTGAAGGCCGGGGCTGATGCCAACGCGACGGCGACCGAGGGCGAGACGGTCCTCATGACGGCGGCGCGGACCGGAGCTGCAAACGTCGTCAGCTTGCTGCTCGACCATGGCGCCGATGTGAACGCCACCGAGACGTGGCGGGGGCAAACCGCCCTCATGTGGGCCGCTGCCGAAGGACACGCCAATGTGATCCCACCGATGCTCGCGCGCGGCGCGGACATCACCCTGCGGTCGGCGAAGGGCTGGAGCGCACTGCTGTTCGCGGTGCGAGAGGGACAGATCGGCGTTGTGCAGGTATTGCTCAAGGCGGGGGCCGACGTCGAGGACACGTTACCGGTGGTGAAGCAGATGCGCGAATCGACGAGCATCCGCCCCGGGGCCACCGGGCTCAATGCCTTCCTGCTGGCCGCGGCCAACGCGCACTACGAGTTGGCGGCACTCCTCGTAGATCGCGGGGCCGACGTCAACGTCGCCTCGCGCGGATGGACCGCGCTTCACCAAGTGACATGGGTCCGTAAGGCCGGCATCGCAGGCAGCAACAACCCCTCGCCGAAGGGCTCCGGTGAGATGTCGAGCCTCGACTTCGTGCGCAAGCTCGTTGCCGAAGGGGCCGACGTGAATGCTCGGGTGAGCATTAAGCCTCCGGCCGGCATCACGCGAATGAACTTCATCGACGGCACCCCGTTCCTGCTCGCGGCGCGGACCGGCGACGCCCAGCTCATGCGTGTCCTTGCGGAGCTCGGCGCTGATCCACTCCTGCCGAATACCGACAACACGACCCCGGTAATCGTGGCAGCTGGCGTTGGCACTTCTGCCCCGGGCGAAGATCCGGGGACTCCGAACGAAGTGCTCGAGGCGGTCAAAGTAGCGCTCGAGCTCGGAGGCGACATCAACGCCGTCGACGAAAAGGGCGAAACCGTCATGCACGGGGCTGCGTACAAGCATCTCCCCGGACTGGTCCCATTCCTGGTCGAGGCTGGCGCCGACATCGCGGTATGGAATCAGCCGAACGCCGATGGCAGGACGCCGCTCGATATCGTCACCCTGGTGGGCGGTCACCCTGGCGAGAACGTCGCACCCGATTCTCCAACCGCCGACGCCATCCGCGAGGCCATGCAGGCCGCCGGCATCACCCCGACGGCTGCCAACTAGTGTGAGACGGGGGCTTCGCCCCGTGGCTCCTACTGGTCCTACCGCACGGTCCCGAAGAACGTCCGGAGATCCTCGACAAACACCTCCGGCTGCTCCATCGCCGCGAAGTGCCCGCCGGTGTCGCGTTCCGTCCAGTGGGTGAGGTTATAGCTCGCCTCCACCCATTTGCGCGGCGAAATGAACAGCTCGTGCGGAAAGATGATCGCGCCGGTCGGGACCTCGACGCGACCCGTCGGGAACCCTGAACCGTGAGCGCTCTCGTAGTACAGGCGCGCCGACGACGTCGCCGTCTGGGTCACCCAGTAGATCATGATGTTGGTAAGCAGCTCGTCCCGGGTGAATACCGACTCCGGGTCGCCGTTACAGTCACACCACGCTCGGAACTTCTCAACGATCCAGGCCGCCTGTCCGGCCGGCGAATCGTTGAGCGCATAGCCCAGCGTCTGCGGGCGGGTTGCCTGAATACAGGCGTAGCCGTTCTCCTCACCGTTGTAAAACGCCGTACGCGACTGCGAGCGCTCGAGCTCCTCCGGTGGAATCCCCTCGGTCGGATCGTCGACACCGGCTGGCGGGCCCGCGATCACCATGTTCAGGTGGAGGCCAACCACACGATCCGGGTAGTTGTGCGCGTGCGCCCGGCTGACGCCGGAGCCCCAGTCTCCACCCTGTGCCCCGTATTGCTCATACCCCAGGCGCGCCATGAGCCCGGCCCCGATCTCGGCGATCTTGTCTGGCCCGTACCCCGGCTCACTCGGCTTCTCGGAGAAGCCGTAGCCGGGCATCGACGGCGCGACGACGTGAAACGCGTCCGCCGCTGCTCCGCCGTGCGCCACGGGGTCGGTTAGCGGCCCGATGACCTTTGCAAACTCGGCGATCGACCCGGGCCAGCCGTGCGTGATGATGATCGGCAGCGCGTCAGGCTCCGGCGATCGTTGGTGAATGAAGTGGGTGTCAAGGCCGTCGATCACCGTCTTGTACTGATCGAACTCGTTGAGGCGAGCTTCTTGGGCGCGCCAGTCGAACTCGTCCCGCCAGTAAGCGATGAGCGACGTCAGGTAGTCGAGGTCGGTGCCGTAGTCCCACTCGACCCCGTCGAGCTGGTCCGGAAGCCGGGTGCGTTCCAGTCGCATCTGAAGATCCTCAAGCACCGCGTCGGGCACGTCGATCACGAACGGTCGGATGGCGTCAGGGTCGATCGGTACCCCCGACGGTTCACTCGCCGCGTCATTGACGGCGTCTGGAGCAGCCGAATCGTTCGGCAGCGCCCCGCAGCCGGCCGTGATACACAGACAAACAAGCACGGTCAGTCGTCTCACTGCAATACTCCTTATTTCAAAAACGCGGAAGGGCCCGCTCATCATAGTGGCATCGTGTGATTGTCACCAATGGGTACGGCTCGCGCGTCCGCGCTATGATGGCAAGGAGCGGGCGACTGGATGAAACAGCACGTCGGACGGTACGGCGCGGCAGGGCTGATGGTGATGGCAACCGCCAGTGCGACAACTGGCGAGCGCCAACCTGAGCCAGACGGCAAGTTCGTCCTGATTGACACGCTGAACGTGGCCGACACCGTGTACCACCTGACGGACGGAGGGGGCAACGCGCTCGCGTTCATCGACGAAATCAATGGCGGAGTTGTACTGGTCGACGGGAAGCTCCCGGGCTGGGGGGCCTCGGTGATCGACGCGATCGCGCAGGTCACCGACCTCCCGGTGACGACGATCATCAACTCCCACGCGCACTCCGACCATGCGGGCAGCAACGGCGAGTATCCCGGCCCAGTGGAGATCATCGCGCACGACAACACCGCAGCCAACATGATGCGGGCGAGCGCCAATACCGCCGGCCACCCGACCCAGACCTTCACCGACCGCCACTCCATGCTCGAGGGTCTCGACCGCATCGACTTGTACTACTTCGGTCCGGCCCACACCGACGGCGACATCATCGTTGTCTTTCCGGAGAAGGGCGTCGCGTACGTCGGAGATCTGATTGCGTCCAAGTCAACGCCGGTTATCGATGTTGAGAGCGGCGGCAGCGGCATCGCGTTTCCCGACACGCTGGCGAAAGCGGTGGCGGAGATTCAAGGTGTGGAACGAGTCATCACGGGTCACGGTCCGTTCCCGACGACCTACGCCGGACGCGGACGGCGGGAGCAAGGTGCGAACCGCGCCTGGACTGGCTGGATGACCTGGGACGATCTCGCTGAGTACGCCGATTTCAATCGTGACTTCCTACTGGCAAGCAAGACGGCGTTCGACGCCGGGCAAAGCATCGACGAGGCCGCCCAAACGCTGACCCTTCCCGACCGGTATGCCGACTACAACTTGGAACATGCGCGCGCAAACATCGAGGCGATCTACGCGGAGCTCTCAGCCCAATAGCGGTGGGGGCACCGCGAGACGACTCCGTGTACTGAGGCGACGCCTCTTCGTTCTGGCGCTCGTGCTTGGCGGCGCCACCGCATCCGGCCAAGAGCCTGATTGGGTCGAGGTCGTCAGCCCGAACTTTCGGATCATCAGCAACGCGTCCGAGAGCGACGCCAACCGAGTGGCGCGCGAGTTTGAGGTTATCCGAAGTGTGTTTCGGGCGGCGTTGCCCGCGCTTGTCGCTGAGCCACGACGTCCGCTGACGATACTCGCGGTACGGAACGAATCCGGTCTGATCGCGCTGCTGCCCCAGTTTGCCGACGGTACCAGCGTCAAGCCGGTCGGCGCATTTCTCCAAGGGTCGCTGGAGCACCACATCGTTCTGCGCGTTGACGCCAGCCGATACCAGGACTTCCGTCCGATCTACCACGAGTACTTCCACGTGTTGACCGGACTCAACACCGGCCGGCTTCCGACCTGGCTGATGGAGGGACTCGCCGAGGTCTACGCCAACAGCGCGGTACGTGGCTCCACCGCCGAGATTGGCAACGCGCGGCTCGACCATCTCGACCTGCTGGTGCGCCGCCCGCTCGTGCCGCTTGCCACCTTGCTCAGCGACGAACGCGACCCTCACGATCGAGCCGCGGATGAGGCGAGCGTGTTCTATGCTCAGTCTTGGGCACTCACCCACTTTCTTTTGCTCGGCGATGGATCAGGCCGAGGCGGTCAGGCCTTCGACGGCTACATCGCTCGCATCCGGCGGGGCGATGACGCCGTGGCGGCGTTCGAGGCCGTGATCGGCGACTTGGGGCACGTGCAGCGGGCCCTCGCAGACTACGTCCTTCGCGATGCCTTTTATGCGATACGAATGGATGCCCCGCCGCACGTTGACGAGGCGCAGTTCGACACGCGACCACTGTCGAGCACCGAAGCGCTCGTGGCACGCGCCCGGGTCCTCGGTCAAGGCGGGCATACACATCTCGCGCAACCGCTACTCGAAGCGGCGCTCGCCAGCGATTCAAACTCGCCCTTGGTGCATGAAGCCCTGGGGTTGTTCGAGTGGTATCGCGGTCGCGAAGCGGCGGCGGAGCGAGCGTTCGCCGAGGCCGTGCGCCTCGGTTCGACGAGCTACATCCCCTACTACCTCAGCGCCGTGCTCGGTGACTCGGCCGTGAGCAGCGTGGCCGTCCGACGTCAGGAGCAAGCGTTGCGCCGTGCGATAGAGCTCAATCCACGGTTTGCGCCCGCCTACGCGAACCTCGCGACCATCGTGTACCAGTACCCGGACGGGAATTCCGAGGCCCTCAAACTCGCGCGGACCGCTACGGACCTCGAGCCGAGCGCGCCCGCGCATTGGCTGGCGCTGGCCGAAGTGTGGCTCGCCAGGAATCGTCCGGACGAGGCCCGGATCGCAGCCGAGCGGGGAATCGACCGCGCTCAGACCGCCGAGGAACGGGCCATTATCACGAGGTTCCTGGGTTCTCTCGACGGTGCGCGTGTCCACTACCTCCGGGGAAACGCGCTGCGTCGCGGCGGCGACCCGAACGCCGCTGCCGAGGCCTATCGCACCGCGATCGGCCTGGCCCCCGACCATGCGGCGGCCCACAATGGGTTGGGGCTCGCGCTCCGGGCCAGCGGAGACCTCGAAGCGGCCACCGCAGCCTTCCGAAGAACCGTGCGCCTCGATCCAGCAAGCGCCGCGGCGTTTCACAATCTCGCCAGCGCCCTTCACGCGCGACGGGACATGCTTGAAGCGATCGCCATGTATCGGGTAGCGATCCGACTCGACCCGGAACACGCCGGCACTCACCGATCGCTCGGCGACGCCCTCCGCGAGCTGGGAGCGCGCGAAGAAGCCATCGAGATGTACCGGCGAGCCATCGCGCTGGACCCCAACGACGACAAGGCCAAAACGAACCTGGCGGCCGTCCTCATCCTGTCGCCCCGATAGCGGCGATGCCGCTGCCAGTCCGGAAACTGGTCCTACTTCCGGAAACTGGTCCTACTTGATGAAGAGCATCTCCTGATACGTTGGGAGCGGCCACAGGTCGTCGGCGACGATGGCCTCCAGCTCGTCCGCGTACGCCCGAACGGTGCTCATGGCCTGAAGCACGATGTCGCGGCAGTGGTCTACGGCGGTAGGATCGACAGAAATGTTGACTGCTACCAACGCTCCATGTCGCTGGACTTCCCACCGGCCGCGGGGACGTAACAGAGGCGGACGTAGTCCATGACCATTCGGTCGGCGTTGAAGCGCCATCCCAACGTGCGAATCGCGCGCTTCATGCGCGCGGTCCATGCCCGCGGAACGCCGTCCTCATCGCGGTCGTAGTAGAGCGGGATGACGTCCTCGACGAGGGCGCGCCGAAGCGCTGCAGCATCGCGTTGATCATGTTTCTCTTTCGAGGTGTGGGTTTCTCCCTCGCCGACGCCAAACCCGTTCGCTCCGTCATACGCCTCGGCCCACCACCCATCGAGCACCGAGAGGTTAAGGCCGCCGTTGAGCAGGACCTTTTGCCCACTCGTGCCCGAGGCCTCCTCCGGGCGTCGTGGGTTGTTCAACCACACGTCCACCCCGTGGACCATCTGCCGGGCGAGACTGATGTCATAGTTCTCTACGAGTGCGATCTTGCCCAGGAATCGTGGATCGCGGCTGAGCTCGTGAATGCGCTGGAGCACACGCTTAGCCGGCTCATCGCGGGGGTGGGCCTTCCCGGCGAAAACAAACTGAACCGGCCGCTGTGGATCGTTGACCAGCTCGGCCAGGCGGTCCGGATCCTCGAAGAGCAGCGTCGCCCGCTTATAGGTGGCGTAGCGCCGGGCAAAGCCGATAGTGAGCGCATCCGGACTCAGTGCGGTCCGTAGCTGATCCGTGACGTCGGCTTGCTCGTGCCGCTGTTCGGACTCGCGCGCAATGCGACGACGCACAAAATCGAGGAGGCGGATCTTAAGCGCCACATGCGTTTCCCAAAGCTCTGAGTCGCTGACGTCCTCGATGCCCTTCCATACTTCTGGCATACCACTCTGCTGCGCCCACTGGGCCGGCAGATACCGGTCGTACAGTTGATGCATCTGTGGCGCAAGCCAGCTCGGCACGTGAATTCCGTTGGTGATGTGCCCGATCGGCACTTCTTCCTCCGGCCGGTCTCCCCACAGCCCCACCCACATTTGACGCGATACCTCGCCGTGGAGCGAGGAGACGGCATTGGCGCGACGTGAGGCCTTCAGACCCAACACAGTCATGCAGAACTCTTCTTCTTCGTCACCCGGCTTGACGCGGCCGAGGCCCAGGAGGCGCTCCTGCGAGATCCCGAGACTCCGCCGAATCGGCCCCAGATTCTGCTCGATGAGGTCGGCGCTGAACCGGTCGTGGCCGGCCGGGACCGGTGTGTGTGTCGTAAACACTGTGCGGCGTGACACGCGCCGCAGTGCTTGGTCGAAACCGACGCCTTCCTGATCGACGCGCTGGCGAACCAACTCCAGGACGGCAAAGGCGCTGTGCCCCTCGTTGAGATGCAAAACCCCGGGGACAATCCCCAGCGCACGCAGAGCCTTGACCCCTCCGATGCCCAACAGCAGCTCCTGACGAATCCTGACCCGTTCATCGCCGCCATACAGTCGCGCCGTCAGCTCGCGGTCCTCAGGCGTATTGCCTTCCACATCGGAGTCGAGCAACAGCAAGGTGCGCCGCCCCACAGCAGCCCGCCACACACGGGAGTGCAACATCCCACTGCCGGTTTCGATCGTCGGCGCTATTGGCTGGCCTTCGGCGCCCAAGGCCGGCTCGAGGGGAAGATTCGTGAGGTCGACGTCTGTGTAATCCTCCTGCTGCCAGCCCTCCGCATCGAGACGCTGGCGGAAGTACCCCTGCCCGTAGAACAATCCAACGCCGACAAGCGGGATGTCGAGATCAGAGGCGCTCTTGATATGGTCGCCCGCCAGCACGCCGAGACCCCCGGAGTAGATCGGCAGGGACTCGTGAATCCCGAACTCAGCCGAGAAGTACGCGACGGGGTGCCGCTGCAGCATCCCGGTGTGCGTTTCGCCCCAGGTCGACTCTCCCTTGAGATACTCCTGCAATCGTCGATACGCGTGGTTGATGCGGTTGGACAAAACCAACTCTCGAACGCGTTGATCGATCACGTCGAGCGGCATCTCCGACAGCAGTGCAACTGGGTTTCGCCCCAGCTCCCGCCACCGGCTCGGATTGAGATCGCGAAACAGACTCACGCAGCTGTCGTCCCAGCTCCACCAGAGGTTGAGGGCCAGCGACCACAAGCGCCGTTGGAGGGGCGCGATGAACTGGTCGCGTTTGCGAACCTCCCAAACCGTTGAGGCGATCTCGTCGGCAGCGTGCACGAGCGATGTGATGTCGGCGTCCGAAAAGGCTCGTTTCTTGGTGGTCTGCACGACGAGTACACCCTGCAACAGCCCGCGACTCACCACAGGGACACCCAAGAATCCATGGAAGGAATCCTCGCCGGCCTCGGAGAAGTACTTGAAGCGGGGATGTTTCTGGACGTCGGCGACCGAAACCGGGCGGAGCTCCTCGGCCACCATACCCGCGAGACCCTCTCGCATGTGCATCCGAACCTTGCCGATGCTGTCCGCACGTAACCCCACGGTGGCCGCCAACACCAGGTGGCTGCGATCGGCCTCCAGCAGGAAGATCGAACAGACGTCGGCGGACAACCGCGCCTTTAGCTCCCTCACGCTCGCCGTCAGGCCGACGGTCGGCTCGGCGCTCCGTGCTTGCGAAACGTGATTCTGCGTCGCGTCACGCGTCGACATACTGATCGATAACCCTTCGAAACAGACGGATGTGGTCCGGCGTGCTGCCACAGCACCCACCAACAATCCGCACACCAGCCTCAAGCAGCGCCGGCAATTCCGCCACCATGGCCTCTGGCGTTTGCTTGTAGATGACTTTCATGTTCTCCAGCACCGGCTGGCCGGCGTTGGGTTGCGCCATGGTCGGTAGGTCGCAGACTTCTCTGTACAGCTTCACGGCCTTGGCGGCCCAACTGACATCGACGCCACTGCCGCAGTTGAGCGCCACGATGTCGACGCCGGCCTCGCGCATGAATTCGGCGGCCTGCTCCGGCCCGATGCCCATCATCGTCCGCAGCCTCGAGCCATCGCGCGTCACATCATAGGCCATCGATCCGATCACGCATGGGGCCCCTGCATTCCGGGCTGCCTCGATGCCGAGCGTGAGCTCCTCGAGCGCCGTTTGGGTCTCGACGATCACCGCGTCGGCGCCCGCTTCGACGAGCGCCGCGGCTTGCTCCGTGAACGCATCGCGGACTCGCTGCTCAGGAATGTCGCCGTGCGGCTCCATCAGCCCACCAAATGGCCCGATATCGCCGATCACGAATCCGGGTCGCTCTCCGAAAGCCTGCCTCGCAAGCGCGACGCCAGCCGCGTTGATCGCCGCCACATTCCCACCGTGATCGTGCCGCTCCAGCATGACCCCGCACCCGCCGAACGTGTTCGAGAGCAGGCAGTCGGACCCCGCCTCAACATACGCCCGCTGGATCGCCAGAAGCCGATCGGGATGATCGACATTCCAGGCTTCTCCGCAGCCTCCCGGTTCCAGCCCGGCGAGCTGCAGCTGTGTTCCCATCGCGCCATCGCACAGCAGCACCCGCTCCCCGATGGATTCGAGCAGTGACGGTCCCATAGGTCATCCAATCTGATCGGGCATCGGGTTGAACTGGCATCCTTCGACGAACACCTCGAAAAAGTCGGGGGTCGTCTCGAGCTCGATATGCTCGATACGTCTAACTAAGATCTCGGCTGTTTCCCGCTTTTGCTGTGATAACAGCAGCTCCCGAGCGCCCTGGAGCGCTGCATTTCCCGTTTTCACGACCCGCTCCACCGGAACCGGAGCCAAAAACCCAATCGCGATGGCGTTGGGCACGGCGATGTAGTTTGCGAACCCACCGGCAAGGTAGAGCGTGTCGATATCCGCGGGCTGCAGACCCAGTGCGCGCAGCACGATCAGCTGGCCGCAGTAGTTGGCCGCCTTGGCTTGCGCGAGATTGCTGGCGTCGGCGCGGGAGAATGCAATGTTGTGCTCGGGCACGATGGTCAGCGAGGTCGCTTTCTCCGCAAATACCCCTTTTGGGTTCATGCGGTCCAACCGTCGCAGTTCGGCAATCAGGTCAATCAACCCCGAGCCGCACAATCCCCTGGGATCGGCACCGCCAATCACGTCGTACTCGACCCCGCTATCGTGGGTCAGGCGCAACGACTCGATCGCGCCGTCGACCGCCGGCATGCCGCACCGCACACCACCGCCCTCGAACGCCGGCCCCGCTGGACACGACGCCGCCGCAAACCGTCCCTTGTGCCGGACCACGACTTCCGTGTTCGTACCGACGTCGACGAGCATGAAGCTCTCGTCGCCCATTGTGGCGTCGATGGCGACCAGATCGGCCACCATGTCGGCACCAACATGACTCGCGATCAGCGGCGCAGAATAGACCTTCGCTCGCGGGTGGGCCCACAGCCGCAGCGTGCGTGCGTCGGCCACCAACATCGTGGACGAACGGGTGCCAGCGAGAAACTCCTGCTCGATCGTTGATTTGTAGGGCCGCTGCCCGATCGGCTGGACGCCGAGGCCGAAGAACAGATCACGCATCGTCGAGTTCCCCACGACCACGATCTCGTAGATCAACTGGCGAGGACACTCGAGTCGCTCACACATCGCCCGCAACTCTTGGTTGAGCGTGTTGACGATTGCCTTGTGAAGCTCGCCATGGAATGCCCCACCGTCGTACGAGATGCGATGCATCACGTCACTGCCGCCGAACCGCTGGGGGTTCTCGAACGACGCAAGGTAGACGTTCGCACCGGTCTCGAGGTCGACCAGCTCGGCCACAACGGTCGTCGTGCCGAGATCAACGGCCACGCCGTACATCTGCCCACGGTATTGGTCGATCACGTCGTCACCGTAGAGCACACGGTCTCCCACGCGACGCACCTTTGGATCCAGCTCGAGCTCTTTCTCAGGAGTCGATGTGAGGATCTTCGGCTGGCTGCGGAGCAACGAGAACTCGACGTCCGTATCGGCGCGTTCGATCACGGCCTGGCAAGCGAGCCGGTAATCCTCCCCGAGAAAGTCCTCGGCGTCCGTCCGCGGTCCGACACTCTCGTGACCGGCGTGCACTTCGACGATGCACTCGTGGCACACGCCGGTTCGGCCACACGACGTCGGGACGCGCACGGCAAGCTCATCGGCGTAGTCGAAAATGGTCTTTCCGGCAACGAGCGGCAGCCCTTTGCCATCGTGGGAGATCTGGGTCATTTCTAGACGGGGGCTTCGCCCCCGAAACCCCCCGCGGGCGCTACGCGGGGACCCCTACGCCCCACGCCGCGCCCGCGAGGGGCGCGGTGCGCGCCTTGGTGGCTAGCGAGGTGTGGTTTCCCATGCTCCGCGATAGTCGAGCTTGTCGTCGGCCACGCACAAATACCGCTCGCCCTCGACGGTGGGCGGGCGCTGGTTACGACATCCGAACTGCGCGGTACAGTGATCGAATCGGTTCTTGTACGGACACCGGTGGGTCGACATCTCGTCGGCCTTTCGCATCATCCCAGCGAAGATCTCGGTGATCCGGTCCAGGCGCTTCTGGTACTCGCGCGGGTCGATCGTGTCGATTCCAGATGGGGGCTTCGCCCCCGACCCCCCCGCTCGGCCCCTACCCATCGCTCGTCACCTCGGTGGCCAGCCGCTTGGCCAAGGCCACGCATTCCATGGCGTCCTTGCCATAGCCATCGGCGCCCATGTCATCGGCGAATTCCTGGCTGACCGGCGCCCCGCCCACCATGATCTTGACGTCGTCGCGCACTCCTTCGTCGATGAAGGCCTCGATTGTCACCGCCATGTTCGGCATGGTCGTCGTGAGCAGCGCCGACATGCCCATCAGCCGCGCCTCGTGCTCTTCCATCGCTGCCAGGAAATCATCGGCCGACGTATCCACGCCCAGATCGAACACTTCGAACCCCGCGCCACGCAGCATCATGATGCAGAGGTTCTTCCCGATGTCGTGCAGGTCACCCTTGACCGTCCCCATGACGACTCGGCCAACCGGCTTGATACCCGAGGCCGAGAGGATGGGCTCGATATGGGCCATCCCCGCCTTCATCGCCCGCGCGCACGACAACACTTCCGGCACGTAGATGAAGTTTTCGCGGAACTTGATTCCGACAATCTGCATCGCGGCAATCAAACCGTTGTCCATCACCTCGAGTGCCGGCACGCCGTCTTCCAGCGCCTTGGTCGTTAGCTCATCGACGGTCGTGTGCCGGCCGTCGATCAGAGCCGCACCGATGTCCTGCATTCGGGGGCTGATCGCCGCGTAGGTCGCGATGACGCCGTCGCGCTCGTCGGGCTGCTCGAGGTACTCCTCGATCTCCTGACGAATGGACGCGTTCGCGATGTCGTCGATACCCGCCATGCTGTCGTAATCGATTCCGCCGGGCGCCAGGCTTAGTTGGCCGTTGCGTGGTCCCGGCTCCACTCCTGCACCGTTCTCGGGATCTCTTTGAGGTTCTCGATCGAGGTTTGAAGTGGAATCGCGCACTCCGGGCCGACGAGCGGCACACCCGCTTCGAGGTTTTGGATCACCTCGGCGCGCACCTCGTCGGGACCCTTCGCGAATAGGGTCTCGGGGTTGTTGATGTTCCCCACCAGCGCGATGCGATCTTTCACAATGGCCATCGCCTCGGCAGGTGGGTTCTTCGAATCGTAGTGGAACGCGGCGAGGCCAGTCTGCGCAATGTAGTCCATGCGGTCGAGCGTCTGACCACAGATGTGGAGAATGAGCGGCACGGGCAATCGCTCGACAAACTCGACGTGGAGATCGAGTAGGAACCGCTTGTAGTACTCGCCACTCACCAGGTCGCCAGTCGCGTGGTCCGGCAGGGTGAGCGCATCAGCCCCAGCCTCGATCTGCGCCATTCCGTATTCGACCGTCGCCTGCTTCATCCGATCGAGACAGAGCTTCGTCTTCTCCGGGTCGTCCAGCGACATCAGCAGAAACGGCTCGACGCCGAAGCAGTGGTAGCCCAGAGTCCAGGGGCCCATGGTCTTGCCGATGATGGCCACCTCGTCGCCGTATTGCTTCTTCAGGATCTTGATCGCATCGGTCACGCACTTCGTGTCTTGGTGCGTGAGGAAGTCATCGGGAAGCCGAATATCGTCGGGTTCGGCCCAGATCGGCTCGCGCATGCGAACCGTCGGCCAGTTGTCCTTCTGCTCCCACTGCATCTTGCAGCCGAGGGCCGACGACTCCTGGATGATCGAGAACACCGGCATGATCGTGTCGAACCCCAGCTCGGTGTAGCCGGTGGCCGCGAGGCGCGCCATAAGCTCGGGCTCGCGATTCGCGTCGGGAAACGGCGCGTCCACAAGATCCATCAGCTCGACCGTCGCCACCGAGGTGGGATTACAGACCGGCGTGCGATCCACCGGTTTGCCGCGAAGTGCTGCTAGGACCCGTTCTCGTCCGGTCATGTTCGTACTCGCTGTCTTTGTACAGTCACTGCTTCTGCGCACTCGGGGCCAGAAGCTGTCCCCGGGCGGCGGCGAGCTGCTGCTCGCGCTCGACGCCTCTGACGTTCAGGGCGCGACCAAGGAGCAAGCCCACCAGCTTATCGTGAGACTGCCGGCAGGGGAACGCGAAATGGCCGGCGTCTTTGGCGGGTTCCGCGCCTTGCGCGTCGTCCACCCAGGCCATCTGGCCGAGCTTGACGAGGCCCGCCCCGATGGCCAGTCGACGTTTGTCATTCTCGCCAGCCCCGGTCATCCGATAGACGCCATCACTTAGGCTCGAGGCGGTCACATCTCCGTCTGACTTCTTATCGAAGATGGTCAGCGGCTTGGGATCAATTTGACTCGTCGGGTCCGCCTTGCAGGCCTCTAGAAACAGCCGCCGGCAGGCGAGGTCGTGCGAGTGTCCGCAGGGGAAGCGCGCCTGCAGACCGTCGGCCTCCACATCGCCCAGAGCCGCCATCGCCTGAACGACCGCCGCGATGCGCTCGGTAGCCCCGTCAACCTGGCTATAGGTGTGCACCAGGAACGAGGGCTGCCCGCCATGATCCTGGCGGTACAGCCCAATTGAGATGTTGTGAAAGCGCGGATCCATCGACACGAGCTCGATCCGCCGCCCGAGGTCCTTAGTGTGGCCCATCGTACTGGTGATGAAGACGGCTTGATTGTAACTCAAGCACGAGAAGTGCTGATCGCGCCGGTGTCTCCCGCGCGTCGGCTGTCGCACGCGGCTCACACCACGCGGTGAATGAGCTCTTCGCCAGCCGCGAGTCTGCGGCAGTTCTCGGCGGCCACCCCGATACTGCGCTCCAATGTCTCGCGGGTCAGCCACGCCACGTGCGGGCTGAGGACCACGTTGTCGAGCTCGAACAGCGGGTTGTCCGGGGGAGTGGGCTCGGCCTCGAAGACATCGAGTCCGGCTGCGCCGAGCTGGCCGCTCACCAGCGCGGCGATGAGCGCCGACTCGTCGACTAGACCACCACGGGCGGTGTTGATGAGGATCGCCCCCGGCTTCATCAGGGCGAGCGAATCGCGATCGATGAGGTGCTCGGTCTCGGGCGTCAGCGGTACATGCAACGAGACAATCTCGCTCTCGGCCAGCAATGCCTCGAGCCGACGTGCTTCGCCGATAGCATCCGGCCGATCCGTGACGTCGGTGTAGAGCACCTTCGCGCCCAACGCGCTCAGCACGGGGCCCAACAGCCGCGGAACTGCACCGTAGCCGACCAACCCAACCGTTCGTCCACCGATCTCGCCATACCCGTCCTGCCAGGCAACCGGCAACGCCCACCCACGGCCCTGTCGGACCTCGGCGTTGGTCTGATGCAGTTTGCGGAGCGTCGTGAGCATCAGCAACAGCGCCATCTCCGCGACCGCGTTGCTGTTGGTGCCGGGCATGTTGCACACGGCGACATCATGGGCTTTCGCCGCGTCGAGATCGATCGTGTTCACGCCAATGCCGATCTTCTGCACGAGCCGTAGCTTCGGGGCGGCTTCAAACACGGCTGACGTAACCGGCTCCAGCAAATGCCACAGCACCTCGGTGTCGGGAATCAGCGTGGCGAACGTGTCGCGGTCGGACTCGGCGCAGACCGAGACGACGAGTCCATCCGACTCGAGCTCACCCAGCCGACGGGCGAGGTCCGGACTGGCCGCGTAATGAAAGATGACCTTCATGACCCGCGCGATGTTATACGCCGACCAGTCCGCCCGCAAGGGTCTATCGTTGCCTCGTGCTGTCGTCTCAACCTCGATCGCAGCGAAAAAACCCGTCTGCCCGATTCTCGGAGCCTGCGATCGAGGTCGGGACGACAGCAAGGTCTGATATGCACGCGGGTGTTACGCGGCCCGCGCCAGCGCGCCTGACTCGACGAGGCGCGCAATGACCCGACGATAGAACCGATCGAAACCGTCGCGCGATCGCGGGGCTTCGTCCTTCAGGGCCCACGCCAGTACCGGCCGCAAGTCGCGGTCGCTGATCTCCGCCGTCATTATCAGGAACTCGTTGAGCGTCATCGGTCTCTCCAGACCAGCGTCAGCATCAATCATCAAAAGTAGAGCGTCCAGGAGGCCTGCACGTAGTCGTCGTTTCGGATCCCGTACAGAAACAGATCGTCAGGCGGCACGCCGACGAAGCCTCGCATTCGCACATCCAAGGTCCAGCGCTCGCCAAATCGGCGACTCGCCTCGACAAGCATGAAGCTGGCGCCGCTCGTGCGATCGAATGCTGACCCGGCCAGGACCTCCGTACTTTGCACATCGTTGAACGCCAGCCGGGTCCCGACGAAGATGTCGTCTTCAAGCGGCGTCAGTGCCTCGATGCCGCGTTCGTCGTACGAGTATTCCGCCAAGAGGCCAAGGTCGAGACCACTTGCCTGCAAATTCCCAAGCGTGTACTCGAACCCGCCGGTCACGGCGGCAAAGCGAGGCCCCTGGCCCCAGCGGCTGATCGCCTCCAGCTTCAAGAGCCAACCGCCCGTGGTCAGCTGCACATCAACGCCAGCCTGGTCGATCTCTTCGTACACTGGCACGATCGCCGGCAGTGGGACGTCACCCGTGGGAAACGGGGCTTCGGCGAAGTCGCCCAGGAGCACCGGCTGGCCCCCAACAAAGAACCGTGGGTCACGCGTCGTCCCGTGAAAATGCGAGACGCCGATGTCGATGGGCCCCATCGCGTGCGCCCAGCGGACCGCCCACCCGAAATCGCCGCCATCGACAATCGCGCCGTCGGTATCGAGCGGAAACGGAATCCCGGGACGGCCCTCGGCGCCGAAGTACCGTCGCTCCCGGAAGCCGACTAAGGCGAACAGGTCGAGCGTGCCCCACGGCTGAACCAACGACAGATTCACCATCGGTTGCCCGAGCTTGGCTTCTCCATCGAGGTCCTCGACCAGATCGGTCTGGTTGATGACGTCGACGAGGTGATTCGACTCGGTGACGCCCCAGAACACCTTCCGCACTCCGGCGCGCAGTTCCCAGTCGCGCGCAAAGAACTCCCAGGTGAATTCTCGAACGTCCCAGTGCGTGCGTTCGCTGTCGTGCTGGTCCCAGCGGAAGAAGGGCACGGCGGTCAGCGACTGTCGCCCGTCATCGAACTCAACGTAGAACTCGGGTTCGAGGGCGACCGAGACGTTGGCCCCGTGCAGATCGTCGCGGAGGGCCTGCTGCGGAAACGCACGACCCTCAACCGAGACCTCCCCGGTCAGCTCCTGTCCCTGCGCCGTACCAACCGACGTCCCGAGCGCTGCGAGGACGAGCCCGGCCGACGCGAGGGCGGGTTTGAGAAGGCCGAACCGTTGGACCCGTCCCCGCCCGAGCATGACTACCTGGCGCGTTTCAAGCTGTTCTGGTCGAAGTCGCGCTCGGTCAGACCGGTCTGGAACTCGTACTCGTTCCAGCGCAGGACCGTGCTCTTGCCAGTCTGGCGGTTCTCCATGAACATCTCATCGGCCCGCCAGTACTGGTCGAGGTACTGCTGATACCCGCGATAGCTGAGAGTCTTGAGCAGCTCGTTCTTACGGTCGTAGAACTCGACCTTCGCCAGCCGATACTCGGCTTGGTCATACCAGGCAATCTGCCGCGTGTAGCCGGACTTCGAGTCGACGGGAACGCGCTGTACGACGAACGTCGGCCGACCGTCAACCTCCTCGTCACGCAGGTACTCATAGGTGTACTTGTCGACTTCCTGCGATGCCAGATCCTCGTACGAGAACTCGCTTCCCATGAACGGCCCGGATTTGTTGTTCGACGAGATTCGCTTCACGCGTTTCAGGGCTGGGAGAAACAGCCACTGATCGTCCGGACCTGAACGGTGCGTGTAGGTGAGAAACGCGGTCCCTCGCACATCCCGTGGTCGGTCGAAGATGATCAACAGCTTGTCGCCGTCGTCTTCGACCTCAAGCAACCGATTGCGCAGCGTGCGCACGCTCTCCTCGCCCTGCCGGTTGCGGAGCACCATCTCGAGCTCGGCGCTCATGTCGTTCCATCCGGTGTCGCGACGGTCCGCTTCTCTGGCGATCTCGTCGCCGCGCTCGTCCGCACCGGCCACTGCCGGGCCGACGAGTGGCGCGGCTACTGCAGCAGCCAGCACGGCAACGCCAACGAACTTGCGACCTGCAGCGACGGGTCGGCGACTACTTGGCAACGGCGAAATCATCGTCAACATGAGTATCGTCCCTCTCCTTCTCGTTCTGCGTGACAGGAATCTTGTGGTTGCGATCCAGGAACATCAGTAGGGGCGGCAGCAACAGCAGGTCGGCGGCGAGCGCCAGGGCGATGATGATCGCCGAGAGCTTGCCCATGTCGCCGTTGAAGCCAAAGGTCGACTGCGCCAGGATGGTGAAACCGGCGGTCAGCACGAACGACGTGACGATCAGAGCGGCCCCCACCGTCGAAAAGGCGTAGCGCACGGCGTCCTCGGCGCCAAGATTCTGCTCGCGGCGCGCCCGCAGGTACTTGCTGAGGAAGTGCACGGAGTCATCGACAATGATGCCCAGGCACATGCCGCTCACGATCGACAGGCCCAGATTGATCTCGCCGACGAGCAGCCCCCAGAGGCCAAAGGCCATCATCGCCGGCAGCATGTTGGGCACGAAGCTGATGAGGCCGTAGCGCAGACTGCGCAGCATCACCATCAGCGTGACGCCGATCAGAGCGATGGCGACCAGGGTCCCGATGATCATGCTGCGTATGTTCCGAGCCGAGATGTACGAGAACATGACGCCCGGGCCCACCCCGACGGTCGACATCGACGCGGGGGCGTTCTCGCCGAGCCACTCCTCCCCCACCTCGACGAGACCGATCAGCTCGCGCGATGTGATGTTCTCCAGCGTGACCGAGAAACGCGTTGCCGACTTGTCCACGTTGATCTGGTTATTGAGGTCGAGCCCATACGGCAGGGACATTTCGTAGAGCAGAAGATACTGCGCCGCAAGGTCACGCTCCCCAGGCAGCGTGTAGTAACTGGGGTCGTCGGCGTGCATGTTCTTGTTCAGTCGCCGGAACATGTCGCTGATGGTCGCGACGTGCACCACACCGGACTGGTCGCGATACCAGTTGGCGAACTGATCGACTGTCTCGAGATAGGCGGGCTCGCTGATGCCACCGCTTTCGCCCGCCGACAGCGAGAAGTCGATCTGATAGAGCCCGCTCAACCGCTCGGTTGCGAAGTCAGAATCCTGTCGAAACGCCATGCTCTCATCGAAATAGTTCACGAATTGATCGTTCAGTGAGTTCAGCGGAAGCATGGCCGCCAGTGCGAGCGCCACCGCGCTCGATCCCCACAACAGTGGGCGCCGGCGGGCGACCACGAAGTCACCCAGGCGATCCATCGGCGAGACATGCTCCTCCGGTCGGAGCTTCACCTTCACGGGCAGAATCGTAACCATGGCGGGCAGCAGCGTCATGGAGAGGACCCAGGCCAGACCGACGCCGGTGGCACTGATGTTTCCGAGGTCGTTCAGCGGCGGGACTTCGCTGAAGTTCATGCTGAAAAACCCGATCATGGTCGTCAGGCTGGTCAAGAAGACCGGCTGCGTGTTGACGCGCAGGCTCTCGACGATTGCGTCGCGCTTCTCACGGCCGTGGCGCATCTCCTTGAGCATCGTGACCAAGATGTGGATGCTGTCCGCCACAGCCAACGTCATAATCATCGTGATCGAGGCCGTCGAGGGCGGCGTCAAGGAGAGTCCCGCCCAGCCGGCCAGTCCCAATGCCCCCACCACCGACATGCCAACCACGGTCAGTGTGGAGACCATTCCGGTGAAAGACCGGAGCAGCAGAATGAGGGTGAGCGTGATCACCACGTACATGAGCGGCATCAGCGTTGTCATATCTCGCATCGCTGATTCCTGAAAGGCGTTGTTGAGCATCGCCATGCCGGTCAATCGCACCCGATAGCCGGGGTGTGCCTGCTCGATCTCGGCCGCCAGCTCGCGCCCGCGAGCCGCCGCACGCGCGGTTTCATCCAACTCGAGACGCGGTAATTGCAGCGTGACGCTCAACCCGATCACATCGGTGGCCGGCGGCACGAGCCGGTTGCGCAACATCGGCTCGTCGAGCGAGATCTCGCGGGTCGTTGCCAACTCGGCCGCGGTCTTGGCCTCGGCATCGACGACCAAATCCTCGACAATCAAGTCATCGCCTTCGGCCCAGCTGTATTGGAAGTTCGACACCGAGTCGACGCGAATTGCAAACGGGATCCGCCAGGCTTCGTCGGTCAAGTACTCGACGATGGACAGGGTCTCGGCCGTAAAGGCGTCGCTGTGGTCCGCCGGCGGCTCGATGATGAAGAACAGATTGTCGTTCTTCGTGTAGATGTTCTCGACCGCGTCGAACGCCAACAGCTGCGGGTTGTCGGGACCGAAAAAGACGCGGTACTCGTCGATGAATTTCAGGCGCGCGGCGCCCATCCCGGCCGCCGCAATCAAGACGATCGACGCCAGCAGCACGGGCCAGCGCCACCGGATGACGCCACGCGCGTAGCGTTCGGTTGCATTTTCACTCACTGAGCGTTCGGACATCTGTCGGCCTCCGTGGGCGGTCACAACTGACACGTTCATACTACGCAGTATGTTCATACTCTGAGACGTCGCGGGCGGGCCTCGAGTTCCATGGTTTCTTGGGAGCTGCCGCACGGGACGACGCCCCGACACCTGGGGCCAAGAAACGGAGTCGCCGCGGCGACGTGCGGTAGAGTCGCCAGGGCATCCGGGGACTGAGACCGACTTTCCAATGGTGCCGAGCGAGCCCGCTTGGGAGCGTGGTCCATGGGATGTTTCGCGGCAACCTCATTGGTGACGCGCTTGCGTGATCCCGTGTAAGAGAATGTTCACCACCGCACCCTGCCCCCGGTTGCTCACGACACCCCGAGCATGGAGGAGCAGCCGATGGAAGGTCACCGCGTTCGACGCCAGCGTTCCAGCACGACCAAGACAAAGCAGCCGGAGCCGCTCGAGCGGATCCAGCCCAATGCCGCAGGGATCGACTGCGGGTCCCGGCACCACCACGTGGCCGTGCCTGTCGATCGAGATCCGGAACCGGTCCGCCGATTCAAGACGTTCACGCCGGACCTGTATCGCATGGTCGACTGGCGTGAGGCCTGCCGCATCGACACCGTGGCGATGGAGGCTACCGGCGTGTACTGGATCCCGATCTACGACATCCTCGAACAGCGAGGCTTCAAGGTGGTGCTCGTCAACGCTCGTCACGTGAAGAACGTCCCGGGACGCAAGACTGATGTCGTGGACTGCCAGTGGATCCAAGAACTCCATGAGGTCGGGCTTCTGCGCGGTAGTTTCCGTCCCTCAGCGGAAATCGTCTCGCTGCGCGCCTACCTCCGGCATCGGGAGACGCTGGTCCAGGAGGCCGCCAATCACATCCGACGGATGCAGAAGTCCCTGGCCCTGATGAACGTCCACCTCCACAACGTGATCACCGACATCACGGGCCTGACGGGGATGCAGATCGTCCGCGATATCGCCAGCGGTGTGACCGACCCCAACGCGTGAGCCTCCCATCGCCACTCCCGCTGCCGAGCCTCCGAGGAGGAGATCGCCGCGGCCCTCACGGGGAACGACCGCCGGGAGCAGGTCTTTGTGCTCCGACAGAACCTTGCGCTCTACGAGAGCTATCAGCGCCAGATCGGCACCTGCGATGGCGAGATCGAATCCCTGTTGCAAGACTTGGCCGCCAAGCACGCCCTTCCCGGGACAGCGCTGCCACCGGCGCGGCGCCGGCAGCGGCACAAGAACGCCCCGCGCTTCGAAATCCGCAGCCCGCTCCACCACCTCTCCGGAGTGGACCTCACACAAATCGACGCCATCGGGCCCTATACCGCCTTGCGACTCATCGCCGAGATCGGCACGGACATGACCCGCTGGCCCAGCGAAAAGCACTTCACATCCTGGCTAACGCTCGCGCCCAAGAACACGATCACCGGGGGCCGACTCATCAGCTCCAGAACCATGCCGTCCGCGAACCGTGCTGCCGCCATGCTGCGCATGTGCGCCATGTCGGCCGGCAAGACGTCCACCGCACTCGGTGCGTTCTACCGCCGTCTCGCATACCGCATCGGCAAGGCCAAGGCCATCACCGCCACGGCTCGCAAGCTCGCGATCCTCGTCTATCGCGTCTTACGAGGTGACATCGACTACGCCGATCCGGGAGTCGAGGCCTATGAGGCCCAGCATCGCTCCCGGACGCTCCGCAACCTCCGTCACCGCGCACAACGACTCGGCTTGGGCCTCATTGACCTCGAAACAGGCGAACTTATGGCCCCAGGAGTTTCTTAAGAGCTTTTCACCCGCGCGGGCCGCGACGCCTCGCTGGGCAGAAAAACGGATGCGCCCCGACGGTGCTTGGCGATATGCTGGCCGCGCGCCCGAGGGCCGAGGCCGACGGACCACTGGTGGCCAGTCCCCGTCTAGGAGCTTGGTCCGGGGATGTGGCGACAGCCGCACTGGTGGCACGATTGGTGTGACCCCGTTCAAGAGACTGCTTCCCCGACACATCCCTGCCCTCGGGTGCTTCACCCATGATCCCCAAGGAGCCCCCCGTGACGCAACGAGAACGAGGTCAAGCACAGCAGCGCGCTCGACAAGAGCAAGAGATTCTCCGAAAGATCCATCTGAACGCCGCCGGCATCGATATCGGCAGCGCGAGCCACTGGGTGGCGGTGCCCGACGATCGGGACGACCAGCCGGTACGAGAATTCACGAGTTTCACCCATGATCTCACCGCGTTGGCCACCTGGCTCGAGGCGTGCGGGATTGACACGGTCGCCATGGAGTCGACGGGGGTCTACTGGATCCCGCTGTACGAACTCCTCGAAGCCCGTGGGATCGAGGTGCTGCTCGTGAACGCCCACCATGTGAAGGGCGTGCCCGGCCGCAAGAGCGACATCGTCGATTGCCAGTGGCTCCAGCAGCTGCACACCTTCGGGCTGTTGCGCGGGAGCTTCCGGCCCGACGCACCGATCGCGGCGCTGCGCAGCGTCATCCGGCACCGCGATCAGCTGGTCGAGTCGGCGGCCTCATGGGTCCAGCGGATGCAGAAGGCGCTCGTCCTCATGAACCTCCAGCTCCATCACGTCCTGACCGACGTCACCGGGGTGACCGGGGTCGCGATCCTACGTGACATCGTCGCGGGCGAAACCGACTCCGCTGTCCTCGCCCGGCACCGCGACCCGCGCTGCAAGGCCACCGAGGCGGAGATCGCCGCCGCGCTCACAGGGCACTACCGCGCCGAACATTTGTTCGTGCTTCGCCAAGCGCTCGAGGGCTACGACTTCTACCAGACGCAGATCGGCCGCTGCGACGACGAGATCCAGTGCCAGATCCGCGCCCTCGAGGCGACCTGCCAGACCCCCGATGAGCCGCCGGACCCGCCCCGACCCGCGCGGCGGCGGAGTGCCAACGAACCCCGCTTCGAGATCCGGGTCCCGCTGTATACGCTGTGCGCAGGCGTCGACCTGACCGCGATCCCAGGCCTGGGGCCGTATGGGGCGCTCAAACTCGTGTCCGAGATCGGCGTCGATATGCGTCGCTGGGCGACGGAGAAGCACTTCACCTCGTGGCTCACGGTCGCGCCCCGGAACCAGATCTCCGGGGGCAAGCTCCTCAGCTCCCGCACGCAACCGTCGGCCAATCGGGCGGCAAAGACCCTCCGCCTGGCCGCCATGAGTCTCGGGCGCAGCGATCACGCGCTCGGCGCGTTCTACCGGCGGCTCGCCGCCCGCGCCGGCAAGGCCAAGGCGATCACGGCGACGGCCCGCAAGCTCGCCATCCTGGTGTATCGCATGCTCCGGGACCGCCTCCCCTACCGGGAGCGCACGGCCGCCGACTACGACCAACAGCAGCGATCGCGGATCCTGCGCGGCCTCCGGAGGCGCGCCGCCTCGCTGGGGTGCGAGCTCGTCGATGCCAAGACTGGAGTCGTCATGTAGATGTTTTCTCAAGAGCTTACGAAACGGAAGCGAACGCAGGAGCCCGAAGCGACTCAAGGTAGCGCGAAATGCCGACCAGACAGGACTGCAGCATGGCTGGATCGCGCGAATTCTTGACGGCGCCCGCGGCCCCCTCGAGCGTCGCCACAATAAACGCGGCTGCCTGGGCGCAATCGACGTTCGGCTCGATCAGGCCCGCACCCTGCCCGCGCATGAGCGCGTTGGCCATCCGCTCGGTCCAACGCTGGTAGACCTGGGCAATCTTCCTGCGGAAGTTCTCGTCGATCGACGACATTTCTTGCGCAATATTGTTGAGGGGACAGCCACACTCACACAGAAGCTCCACCTCTTCCGGGGAGGCCTGGGTGAGGGCCTCGAGCAAACCGTCAATCGGGTTCTGCGACCGCTCCATCGGCGTGACCCACCGCTCGACCACGCTGGTCCCAAGCACTTCGTCAATGACCGCGTAGCCCAGGTCGGCCTTGGTCGGGAAGTGGTAGTAAAAGGCCCCCTTGGTCAGGCCGGTGTCGGCCAGAATCTGATCGATGCTGGCCTTTCGAAAGCCGCTTCGGTGAATCTCCGCGCTCGCGGCTTCGAGAATCCGTAGCCGCGTCGCGTCGGGATCTCGCTTCACCATGCGCCGCCAGCCTTCCGGAGACCCCGCCACAACATACTAGACAGTATGCTGATCCCGGCAGGGCGATGTCAAGCCCGTGTCAGATTGCAGCTGCTAGACCGTCTGACTCCGCGCCTGGATGTCCCGGTTGAGAATCCGGTCGTTGTCTGAGTAGTCGACCGGTACCTCGATCACATGTACGCCGGGACGCTCGTGCGCCGTCCGGAGCGTGCCGGCCAACCCGTCCGCACTCGTCACACGATGCCCGACGGCGCCGTAGCTATCGGCGTACTTCACGAAGTCCGGGTTCCCGTAGTCCAAGCCAAAACGCTCAAACCCCATGTTCGCCTGCTTCCACTTGATCATCCCGTAGGCGTCGTCGCGGAGAATCAACACGACCAGATGGAGCCCCAGGCGCACAGCCGTCTCGATCTCCTGCGAGTTCATCAGGAAGCCGCCGTCACCGCAGATCGCCATGACCCGGCGATCGGGGTGGACGAGCTTGGCGGCCATCGCCGAGGGCAGCCCCGCACCCATCGTCGCGAGCGCGTTGTCGAGCAGTACGGTATTGGTGGCGTACGCCTTGTAGTTGCGAGCGAACCAGATCTTGTACACGCCGTTGTCGAGCGCGATAATGTCCTCAGCGTCCATGACCTCTCGCACGTCCGCCACCAGCCGCTGCGGGTAAACCGGAAACCGGTCGTCGTCGGCCCCCTCGAGCAGATGCGCCTCACCGGCCGCCCGTACCTCGAGGAAGCGCGAGAAATCCCAGTGGTCGGGCGTTGTTAGCTGCTCACCGATCTGCCAAATGCTGTTCGCGATATCGCCCACCACCTCGACTTGTGGGAAGTAGACCGGATCGACCGATGCCGTCGAGAAGTTCACGTGAATCACCTCGACGCCGCCTTCTTGCATGAAGAACGGCGGCTTCTCGACAACGTCGTGTCCAACGTTCACGATGAGGTCGGCTGCCTCGACGGCCCGATGGACGAAATCACCGGACGAGAGTGCGGCGTTCCCCAAAAAGAGCGGGTCGCGCTCGTCGAGCACGCCTTTCCCCATCTGCGTGGTCACGAACGGCACCCCGTGCCGGGCGACGAAGCGACGCAGCATCCGGCAGGTCAGCTTGCGATTCGCTCCGGCCCCGACGACCAAGAGCGGGTGGTTCGCGTGCTCGAGTCGCTTGACCGCTGCGGTAATTGATTTGTGTTCGGCCGTGGGTCGGCGCACGAGGCTCGCCTGCGAGACTGGCTCGTCGACCCCCTCTCGTGCGATGTCCTCGGGAAGCTCCAGATGCGCGGCGCCCGGCCGTTCCTCCTGGGCCACGCGAAATGCCTCTCGGACACGAGACGGGATGTTTGCACCGCTGACGAGCTGCTTCGTGTACTTCGTCAACGGCCGCATCATGTCGACGACATCGACGATCTGGAACTGCCCCTGCTTGCTGGTCTTGATCGGCTTCTGTCCGGTGAGCATCAGCATCGGCATGCCGCCGAGCTGCGCATAGGCGGCGGCGGTGACGAAATTCGTCGCACCCGGGCCGAGCGTCGACAAACAGACGCCGGCGCGTCCGGTCAACCGGCCGTAGGTCGCGGCCATGAATCCTGCGGCTTGCTCGTGCCGCGTCAAGATGAGCCGAATCGAGTCTGAGCGCGAGAGCGAATCGAGCAGATCGAGGTTTTCTTCGCCGGGAATGCCGAAGATGTACTCGACCCCCTCGGCCTCAAGCTGATCGATAAACAGGTCAGACGCCTTCGCCATGGTCCTCCGTAAGCGCGTCATTCACCGAGGGCTCGGACTGATTCGGCCGAAACCGCTGTACGACCCGCTTGACCACCAGCGGAAACACGCCGAGCAGCGTGAACGCGATCACGAGCTGAGGTGAGAGGATGCCAGCGGCACCCTGCTCGCTGAGCGTCTGCAGGTCCGGCACCGTCGCCCCCGCGTAGACGAAGACGGCCGTTCCCGGCAGCATCCCGAACTGACTGACCCACCAGAACGTGCGTGCCGGAAGCGATGTGAGTCCCATCACGAGGTTGATCACGAAGAAGGGAACGGCCGGGACGAGCCGCAACGTGAACAGGTAGAAGGCTCCGTCCCGGTCAAGCGCGGCATTGAAGGAGCGGAGCCACACGTCGAACCGCGTCTGAATGACGCTGCGCAGGATGTACCTACTGAGCACGAACGCGAGGGTCGCGCCCGTCGTCGACGCAAGGCTCACGAGCACCAGGCCCGGAACAAACCCAAAGTACCAGCCGAAGACGAGGGTGAGGACAGCTGCGCCCGGTAGCGACAATCCGGTGACCGCCACGTAGATGGCAAACCCCACGCCGAAGACGACGAACGGGTTGGTCGCCTGGAATTCCCGGAGCGCCGACTCGCGCTCGGCAATCCCCTCGAGGGTCAAGGCGTCGCCGAACTGCGCGTAGCCGACGCCGATCGCGACGACAACACACCCGAGGAGGACCCACTTGCGCCACGACATCGCCGACTAGCTCCGGCGCCTCGGCTCGCCGGCGGCCTGCGCGATTTTCTCGCCGATCAATGCGATCTTGTGATCTTGGAGCCGCCGCTCGTTGAGCCAGTACGGGCTCGTGATCTCCTTGAAGGCGTAGATCGCCGCCTGAATCCCGTCGGCCCAGGCCACCGCGATCAGCTTGATGTCGCCATGCACATCGCCCACGGCGAAGATGCCGCGCCGACTCGTCTCGTAGTACGGATCGATGACGATGCTCCCGTTGGCATTCAGCTTGACGGCCAGGCGCCGGAAGGTCTCTTTCGCCGACAGAAAGCCGATCTGGACGATGATCAGGTCGACATCGAGCTCCGAGCCATCGGTCAACGCGAGACGGATCTGATCGGCGGCGAACGTGGCACCGGCGATCTCGGTGCTGAGGTGCACCGCCCCGCCCTGTTGCTCCACGCGGGCCAGCGTATCGGCCTTCCCCACCGGCGTCTCCTCGCGCACGATGAGATCGACCATGCCCTGTCGCTCAAGGGCCATGACCGCCGCATCGAGGGCAGAGTCACCACCCCCGACGACCGCGACGCGATAGCCTTCATAGTCGCGAATGCGCGGGTTCTTGTAGAAGACCTTCTTTGAGTTGAGCGTTTCGAGAATCGGCAGCTTGCGTGGAAAGTGCAGGAGGCCCATCGCGAGAATGACCTTGCGGCAGAGGTACGAACCGTCGTTGGTAACCACACGCTTGAGCGGGTCGTCCTTCGCAACCTCATCCGTATCCTCGATGTCGACGAGCTCTGAGTCGAAGCGAAACTGCACGAGGGCATCAACGGCCTGACGATACACGCGTGCCGAGAGCTCTTCGCCGGTCACGCCATCGGGAAACCCAGGCACATCGACGATGCGTTTGTCTGCGTACAGAAACTGGGGCTGGCCGCCCGCTTGATCTTTCGCCTCGATCACAAGCGTTGTGAGTCCGCGGTGGGCGGTCGTAAGACTAGCGGCGAGGCCGGCCGGCCCGGCGCCAATGATGATGACGTCCCAGTACCGCAGCTCGTCGAACGGCGTATCGGGACTCAGCGCCTTAATGGTGAAGTCGGCCAATGGAGCCCTCAGACGGAGTGTGGGCGGACCGTTTCGGAAGACGGCTACTGTACCGCGCTCAGCGTCACCTCGAAGATGAGGGTTGCGTTTGGGGGAATGCTACCCTGTCCCTGTGACCCGTAGGCGAGATCCGGCGGAATCACCAGACGACGCGTGCCGCCCACCCGCATCCCGACGAGCCCTTGGTCCCATCCGGGGATGACGTTCCCGGCCCCCAGCCGGAACTGGAACCCGACGTTGGTTTCGAACAGAGCCCCCTTATTCTCCGGGGCACCTGCGTCGTAGAGCCAGCCGGTGTAGCTGACCGTGAGCAGTTGTCCGTTCGTCGCTTCGGGCCCGTTCCCGACGACGAGATCGGTCATCGAGAACGGCGGGCCAGTCGATGGACCCGTGGGATTGTCATCGCCGCAGCCCACCAGCGCCACACACACGACGAGTAAGGTCAGCCAGATTCGGGTCATCGCACGGTTAGACGCGGCTAGCGAGACGAGGGTTCGGTGGGATCGCTGCCGTCGAGGGGTGCGCCCGTGCCGGATGAGCCGGCGAACAACCGCCGTCCATCGGGGAACGTCACATCGCGTCCGTTCGCCCGGTTCGCGCCATCAATCGCCTGGTAACCCTCGACGAGGACCTCGGTTCCCGCCACGACCGAGTCACGCGACCATCCGCGACGTACGAGCGCCCCCGGAGGGCCCGCCTCGATCATCCAGCTCTCCACCGTCCCGTCCTCGTTGGTCACATCGAGGTGAATCCAGGCATGCGGGTTGACCCATTCCATCTTCGTGATCTTGCCGCGCAGCGCGACCGGTTTGGAAGCATCGAACTCCGCCGAAAACGCGTGATGCGCCGTGATGGTCGCGGTTGCCGCTAGCAAGCCGGCCACGACGCCGGCGATCGTCATTGACATGGTCCTGTACATCAGTCTCTCTCCACTATCGTCCACCCTCAGCCGCTTCGCGGTCGCGTGCGCGGGCACCGCTGAGGATATTCGTCATGCCGTAGTTACCTTCATGGCAGGAGTACTCGACGAGCTCATACTGCTCGTCGTCCAGCTCGAAATTGAACCGGCCGGTGAACGGCTGCGTCCAGACCGTCGGATCATCGACCGTGAACTGATACTCGAGCACGTTCGGACTGAGACGCGTGTATCGCTCGATGACCGTCATATCCGGAGACGATCCCCGGAAGCCAGCCCGACCATTGAAGTTGGTCGTCTCGACGACCAGTGTCTCGCCCTCCCATCGACCCCGGGGATCGCCCAACCAGGTCTTGAGGTTCTCCCCCAACGGCTCCCTCTGAGTCGTCGGAACGACTCGGGTCTCGTGGACCATCTCTTTCTGGATCGTGACGAATCCAGGTCCTTGCGTGAGCTGCAGACCGTTGTTGTAGACCCCTGGGAACATCATGTTGGGCAGTCCCCTCGTGATGCACCGCTCCATGAGTGGTAGGTCTTCGGGCCCCACCGGCGGACGGGACCGGACCTCTGACCGGGTTGCAGCAGCCTCCCGGGCCATCTCCTGGCCACGTGCCGTTCGGGCCGGCATCCGTCCATCTGGCGGATCGACGATCATCGCGACCTGCGTCGACGGCGCCGACTTCACGTAGCCGAGTGTCGTGTCGCGCCACTCACGCTCGTAGCCCCAGATGCTGCGCAGTGTGCCTCGCTCGCGACGCGCCGCGGCCTCCTCCGGCGTCAGATTCTCGACGTCCTCCAAATCGCTCGGCCGCTCCAGCGGAATGCCGTGCGCCGCGTTCGCGGTCCAGACTCCCTGCAGGTCGGGCTCGCCCCACGGGGTCTTTGGCGCCACGTAGGAATCGCTCCCCGCGATCACGTCCGACGAGGGCAGCTCCTCGAGGACGACGCCGGCCCAGCTCGCCTCGACGACGGCCAGCTTGACGTTGTCCGGCCCCATGATGAACGCGCGCTTCGCCGACGCCCGCGCGTTATCGGGCACCATCGGCGCTTCGCCGAACTCGACGCCTTGGCCGCGCATGTCATCGGCCGCGTCATCGAGATCTGACACGGTGAACGCGATGTGATCGATGGCCCGTCCCTCGGTCGTCGCCGGGACGCCTTCTCCGTGTGCCATCGCCAACACCCAGGTGCTGCCGAACCGCACCGCGTTCTCGCCGGCCAGCATGACGTCCTCACCGCCCAACGTGTCGCGATACCAGGCCAGTGTCTCTGCGGGACTGGTCGCACTCAGATGGATGTGGTGGAATCCCAAATGGTCGGCATCCTCTACGAGCTCGATCCGCGTCCCCCACGGGTCAAAGATAAACCCGGCCTTGAACCATCCTGGGACGTCTTTCCAGGTAGACCCGTCCGGGTAGCGCTGCAGCCGGACGCCGGAGCCGTAGACGCCGGCATCTTCGAGCTCGGCCATCTTGGTGGCCAGGTCGGGCAGCGAGAAGCTGATGTGATTCACGCCGGTGCCTTGGCTGGTCCCCAACGTCGGCTGCGGGACGAAGACGACCTCAACGCCACTGCATATGACGGCGTTCGTACGGTCGGCGACCCGCTCACAATCGAGATGCCGGGCATACCACTTCACCCCCTCCGACGGAGCAGACGTGGTGATGTGAACGTGGTGGTAGTCGGCGTCGGCCGCGTGAACCCGCTCGGGGACGGCGACGGCCACACTGGCCGCGACGATCAAGACACTCAATCTCATGACGTGATTCCTCCGCATCAATATCAATGGCCGGGTCATCGCGTCGGCTCCCTGCGCAGATGGCCATACAGGAGATCTTCGGAGTACTCGACACACTTGAACTCAATCACCCGCGCGTTCGGCTCGAGGCGCCGATAGAGGGGCAACCGTATCTGCCAGGGACGCGTGAAGACGTTAGGGTCTTCGATAGTTGCTTCATACGTCATGGCGTTCGGTCCCATCGGCGTGTAGCGCTCGGTGACACGCAGCGTGTTGCTGGCGAAGTTCCCGGCGCGGTCGAGCCAAGCTTCCCCGTTGAACTCCCCCGCTTCGACGACGAGCGTATCGCCGTCCCAGGTCCCGTGCGATCGACCCATCCAGCTGTCGATGGGGGCCCGTTCCGGATTGTCCTTGTCCATGTGGATCGTCCGGCTCGCTTCCGCAAACCCGTAGACGATCATGATCTTCTTGTCGCCTTGGATGATCTGAAACGGATGGGGCAAATAGGTCGCGCGCGGCACGCCCGGCAGGTAGCACTTCGCTTCCGGATCGTCGATCAACCGGTTCTCGAAGTTCTGGCGCCTCTGCTCGAGGGCCCAGTCCTGATATGGGATCTCGTTGCCGACAACGACGCCTTGACCTGGGGGCACCGCGCCGATCGCCCCAAGGTCCGGATGGCCACCGCTTGCCGGGTGGTCCTGGATGTCCCAGTGGGCCGTACCGATCGCCTGCCAGACCCCGTTGAGATCCGGTTTCCCGTCCCAGGCGCGCGGCCCGTCATCGCTTTGAGTCATCGCTGGGCTTGCGCCCAGCGCGACCAGCGCGAGGCTCAGCATCACGCTCTTCAGCGCATGTGTCATAGAAGCGTTCTCCCTGTGTTCGGTAGGTGCTGAACCCAATCCACGGTCTCAGCTAACTGACTATTGTAATAAAGATGTGGGATCTAGGCGCGCCTGACCTCACGCTGACGTGAGGTCGAGGGCAAAACGGATGGCGGCGTCGACGTCCCGCATCCGGCTCGGGCTCAGCGAGGTCAGCCGCTCCTTAAGCAGCGTCTTGGGAATCGTCGCGATGTCATCGAGGTTGATCACCGACCGCGCTGGCAGACCGTCGGCGCGACCAACTGGAACCTCAGTCGGAATGCTCCTGATCGTGCGCGTGACCGGCGCAACGGTCACGGCAGTCCGGACTCGATATGCGGCATTTCGACTGAGCAGGAGCACCGGCCGGCGCCCAGCCGGACGCGGCAGTTGAGTCCACCACACTTCTCCCCTGCGCAATGGCTATCGTTCCTTAGCGATCAAAGTGGCAAGGGCCTTGGCCGATATGTTTGCCCATGACGCGGCCTCGGGTGACTTCCGGTAGCCCGCTTCATATCGGCGGTCGCTCTCAGCATCCTCCAGCGCCTGGAGCCGCTCCGCGCACGCTTCCCGGACGAATTCGGCCCGGCTCTCTCGGAGCACACTGGCACCGTGGTCGATTCGTTCGAGGAACTCCGCATCGACCGGAACCTGAACGATCGACGACTTAGTCGTCTTAGACTTCGCTTCGCGACGCGGCATTTCTACATTATATACCTATATATAGACTTATATATAAGTTATACATATACACATTTAGATCAATCTGGCAGCGTGGAATGCCGGTAGCTCACGGGCGGGTCGAGCGAGGTGGGACGCTATCTCTTGGCTTCGAGCCAAGAAACCGTCAGTGCGGTCAACAAGGCGATCACCGCGCCAACGAGGACGGGCACCGGCCACAGCACTTGTCGGTCGCCGCTCAGGAAGGCAGAGACGCCCGAGAAGCAGAAGACGGCGGTTGGCACGAGTCCGACCGCGAGAACAATCCACTGCGCTCGGCTTGGTTTCCACATCCGACCGACTCCCCTAGATTCGCGCTCTGCTGATCGGCACCCGCAGGCGGTACCGAATGGCTTGCCCATTTAGCCGAGCTGGTCGAAACCGCCACGCTTTGACCGCACTCAACAGCATCGACTGGTGGACGTCGAGCGGATTGGTCACGAACTTCGCCGATTCCACGACACCGGATGCCGACACCACGAGTTCCACCAGACCCGCCTCGTCCAGTGCACCTTGCGAGAGCGGCTCAGACGCGTGGCGGAGCCTGACTCTCTCAATCGAAGGTGGTGTCACCCTGGTATCACGCCCGTCAAGAACGGGTGATTCTGTTGGCACCGGTATCACCGTCGGGATCACGATCTCCGCGCTTGCGATGGACCGCTTGATGAGAGGCGCGTGCGACGGCCGGCTGCCACCCGGCCGATGCTCGGTCATCCTGATTCTCTCGCTCGGCGCATCGCCGACCGTCTCGCCTTCATGCTCTCCCTCGTCGGTCTGTAAGAGGAGAGGTTAGACTGTCAGTAAATGAAAGGAATCATCTTGAAATCCACCCAATCCGAGACCGTTGCCCACTACACGCGAAAGCGAAGGGTTGCACCGGAGGGCAGAAGCAAGTTACGCGATCCACGTGCGATCCGGATAGGGGGTGTCTTCCTACTGAGCCCGCTGGATCCCCGGGGAAACGCGAACGCCGCAAGCGTGAAGGTGGTGCCGATGAGCAGACGAGAAGCCTGCATGGAGCTGATCAAGTCAGCGTTCCAGCTCGATGTCACTGACCCCGACGCAACATGCGCGTCGTTCCATCGGGTGGGACAGTTCGCGTCGATCTGCCGGGTTGATCGACTGTCCTACGTCCGCGACTTCGACGATCTCCCCGGTGTGGTCAACGCGGTCCTCGAGAGTCAAGGAGGTTGAGACGGCACCGAAGCGCCTCAATGCCGGGCGCGTGAATGCCGTCGTCGTTGGTCAGCAGGATCCGCATGCGACGGGGCGACTATAGTGTGCATATCCGTTCGTGTCGCACATCATTTACTTCATCTCCCCGCACGGCTACGGCCACGCAGCACGCGCTACTGCCGTGATCGCGGAGCTCAGACGGTTGCTGCCCGAGAGCCGCTGTACTGCGTTCACGACCGTCCCACGCTGGTTCTTCGAAGACTCTCTGGACCGGTCGATCGCCATCGAGACTGCCGATGTCGACCTGGGGCTGATCCAGCACGACGCCTTCACCGAAGACCTCGCCGCCACCCTGAAGGCTCTGCAGGCCAGCATCCCGTTTCCCGAAGAGAAGCTCGACGCCCTCGCCGCCCGCGTCGACGAGCTGGACGGCGATCTGGTCGTCTGCGATATCGCGCCGATCGGACTCGCCGTCGCCAAGCGCTGCGGGCTGCCGTCTGTCCTCGTGGAAAACTTCACCTGGGATTGGATCTACCGTGGATATCACGACGCGTGTCCAGAGCTGGGCCCGATCGCCGATGAGCTAGCGGCGACCTTCCAAAGCGCCGACCACCATGTTCAGGCTGTGCCCGCCTGCGTGGGGTCGCGCAGCGCGCACCAGGTCGCACCCGTGAGTCGGTCGCCGCGGACCAGTCGGTTAGCCGTACGGCGCGCGCTGGGAATCACGGACGACGGGCCGACGGTGCTGATCACCATGGGCGGCGTCGGTTGGATCGACGATTCCCTGCACGTCGACGGCCGCAGCAGTGAGGACCCGTGGCTGGTGATCCCTGGGAGCCGAGAGAGAACCCGCGACGGCCGCGTTATCCGCCTCCCCGCGCATTCGGAGTTCTACCATCCTGATCTGATCCACGCAGCGGATGTCGTCGTCGGCAAGCTCGGGTACAGCACCCTCGCAGAAGTATGGGCGGCGGGCGTGCCGTTCGCGTACGTCGCTCGGCCTCATTTTGCGGAATCGGCAGTGCTCGAAGCTTGGGTTCAGCGGAAGCTGCCGTGTCGAGAAGTGACGCTGGAACAGCTCACTAGTGACGCCTGGCTCCGCCTCCTTACCGAACTACTCGAAGAAGGCCGACGCCCACCCACGCGGCCCGGCGGCGCGGCCGATGTCGCGCGACTGCTGGCCGACATTGTCAAACCGACCAGCCAGGCGACGCGTCCGGACGGTGTCAAGTCTTAGGAGCCCGGCGAGACCGGTGCCACCGGAGCCCTCCAAGAACTGAGATAGGCTCGCCCGCGCGTCGCAAGAAGCCCGATCATCAGCCCCACCGAGAGCAGGAGCGACGGCGTCAGGCTCACCCCGTATCGGCGAGCCGGCACCAGGATCAACAGCGCGGCAATGCCGCCCAACAGCACCGTGGCCTTGTCGGACACGGCTGGCTCTTCTCGCAGCCTCGTCCACCCGAGGAACCAGAGCAGCAGTGTGCCGGCCAGACAAGCGAACTGGCCGGCGACCGTGCCACCCACCGAGGCATACGGGATTGCAAACCACGCCTCGACATCCGACTGATTGGCGTAGAGCTTCTCGAAGCGGTAGTGGACGCCGGTGACCGGCACACTGATGCGCAGCGCGGTCGGGCCTAGGGATACATCCTCGCCCACTGCCCCGCCCAGCTCCCGCGCCATGTCTTCGCGCGACACGAGCTCACCGGCGCGTGCGAGCGTCATGTTGGTGGTGGGATCGCCGAAGCGCACGCCGTCGGGCAGGTACACATCCCAGTGCGACTCGGTGACCAAGATATCGGGTCGAGGCAGCGCCGCCTCGACCTTGCCCAACCGGCCCACAGGTTCACCTTGGGTAGCGTAGGTCAGCTCGAGCGGGAACCCCTCGCTGGCATTCAGGATCTTAAAGCGCTTTTCATGACCGTGTGGTGCCCGAATAGCCGCAGTGTCGAAAGTAATGGCGGCATTCCTCGGGGCTGAAGTGCGGCAGACAGGCGCCGAGGAAAGGCCAGAGGGTCTCGGTGGATCGACAGCGGGCGGCGCGCACGAGGGCTTTGAGCTTCGCGAAGCAGAGTTCAATGGGATTGAGGTCCGGACTGTAGGGCGGCAGATAGCAGAGCGTGGCGCCGACGCGCTTGATCGCCTGGCGGACGCCGGCCACTTTGTGTGCGCTGAGGTTATCGGCGATGACGATGTCCCCGGGATGCAGGGTGGGCACGAGGATCTGTTCGATATAGGCGAGGAAGCTCGCCCCGTCGATGGCGCCGTCGAAGACCCCGGGCGCGGTCAGGCCGGTGACCCGTAGCGCCGCGAGAAACGTACTGGTCTGCCACCGGGCGCACGGCGCGTGGTCGTGGACGCGGGCCCCGCGGAGGGCCCGACCAGACCGCCGCAGGAGATTGTTCGTAATGCCGGTTTCGTCGAGAAAAACCAGGCGTGTCGGATCCCAGGTCGGCGCGGCGGCGTGCCACACGACCCGCGCGGCCGCGACGTCAGGTCGATCGTGTTCGGAGGGCCGGACCGTTTTTTTTGACGGTCACGTCCAGAGCCGCCACCGCGCGCCAGATCGTCGCCAAACTGGCCGGCGTGCCGAGCGCGTCCTTCAGCTCGGCTAAGGTGCGATCCGGTTGCTCCGCGATCAGCGCGGCCAGGGTGTGTAGGTGGGGCTCAAGCATCCGGCGCCGCCCGTGCCGCTGGACGCGCGGCGCGACTTCGCCCGTCTCCCGCCGACGTTGCTTCAACAGCCGCACCCACGACCCGCTCACGCGGTACTTCACCGCAACGTCCGCGGCCTTCATCCCGGCATCACTGTCGAGCAGGGCCCGTTCTCGGAGATCCATCGAATAGGCTTGCATCGGTCCTCCTGCATTGGTGCATGCAGAAGTACCACGACGAGCCCAAGCAGTACAAGGGCTATCTGAAAAGCGCTTTAATTAAGGATGGCCCCAGGCGCCGTTTCGCCCGAGCCGTCCGGATCAGTCGCCAAGGCGGGCTTCTCCGGCCGTCCGTTCACGAAGGCTGACCAGACCTCTGATCCCTCCGGCAGGTCGATTCGCAGGAACTGCTTGCGGCTGTTGCGCACCCAGAACCGGGCCACGGTCACCGAGAGTCCATCGGAGGTCACGAGCGTGCGGTAGTCCGCCCGATCGATGGCCGCTTCCTGCGTCTCGATGCGGCCGTGGCGCGTCACACTGAGCACGAGCCGAGGTGGCGGCTCGCGGCGCGAGTACTTGTAGGCCAGCAAGATTGGATTCGTCGTGCGCAGCACGAGCTGCCGGGGCAGCTCGTCAATGTCGACAATGGTGAGCTGGTCGGCCGCGACCGGCCGCACTTCCGCGGCGGTCAACGCCTCGACCGCGACCCGGCCCTGCTCGATGTCAGCGCCCGACACCGACAGCGTGGGCACGTCAATGTCGACGTCGAGATCGGTGTCGGTGAGAATCTGCTCGTACGTCACCTCCACGCGGAACTGGCCCTCGATCTCCTGCGTGAGCTCGACGTCGATCCACTGCTGTCCATCCTCTTCCGTGACCCGATAGGTGCGCAGCGAGGGTGCCGTCAAACTGAGGATGTTCACGTCTAGGGGTGCGCCGATCCGAATGGCGTCGGTCCGCCCGGATTTCACGTTGATCTCGACGGTGGCCCGGTCCGTGACGGCGACCTCGCCGAGGGATGTCAGCGTATCGACCTGCGCATCGAACCTGGCTTCCACCGGTTCGGGCTCACTGGCGGCGGCCTCGAGCTCGACCGGCGACTCGACATACTTGAACGCGTGCGCGATAGTGAGACTCACTTGCTCGCGGACGTAGGCTGGCAACTGGTTCTCACCGACCGGTGTGAGCGGTGAAGCCTCCGTGCCCGCGGCCGGCTCGACCGGCGTCAGTGTCAGCTCCGAGCTGGAGAGCAGCGCTACCATGCCTCGGGCGCGCTGGGCGCCTGCCACGGTCAGCAGCGGGAGATTGAGATTGCCGTCGGGCTCGGTGATGCTGAGCGCCCGGTCGTAGCGGACGCCGAGCCGGAGCTCACCCCTGAGCTGACGGTCGAGGAAGACGCTGACCCGGCGCTGTCCGTTAGCGACGTCCCCGGTCCTCCAATCCATGATCGCGCCACTCGAGGAGTCGATCCGATTGATCTGGACGTTGTCGGGAACGAGGAGCTCGACGATGCTCGTTTCGCCGCGGCGCACGTCGTACGACACCATGGCGTGCACCTGCAGCACGCCCTCTTCGGCGTGAATCGCATGGTAGACGTCGGCGTCGACTCGCGTGGCCGCCACGATGTCTGCCGGGAGGGCCTCGGACCACGACAGACGGAGGTGGCGTGTCATGGACACCTGGACGGTCGCGACGGTCGACGCCCCGCGTGACTGCAGAGCGACGTTTGACGAGGGGCTGGCGGTCACGTCCTTCTCGCCGGGTAGCCGGAGCTCGAAGCGCGAGACGGGCACCTCGGGGATTGGAAACTCGGCGCGCGGAGGGCCGTCGCCGCGGATCACGGGTACCTGAAACCCAAGCGTCACTCGGTGCAGGCCCCGACCGCTGACGAGTGTCACGAACCGCCCATCCTTGACGAGAATCGGCGCATCGTTGCCGTCGAGCTCGACCGAGCTCAGGGTCACGCCGCGCGGCAGGAGATCCACCGTGACGGTGTCGGCGCCAAAAGTCTCGACATCGAGCTGGCCGGTCCAGTGCAGCGCATCACCGACCAGCCGCCCGCTGTAACTTGCCCGACTGACCGCATGGCCCTCGTCGGTCGGCACGCGCCAGGAGATCTGGAGGCCGGTCGTCGTGGGCACCGTCGCCGTGACGCGCGTTTGATTGCCGACCCGCTCGCTTTGGGCGCCGGCGGAGGGAATCACGGACACGTCGAGCCCGGTCCCGGGCAAGGTCGCCGTCAGCCGGGTGGACGCCGCCGCGACCACTGGCAACGACAGGCCGAACCCGGCGTCGAACGTGGCGGCATCGACGCGATAGACCACATGCATGCGATGCGAGCCGCGCGCGTTGGTAGCCCAACCCAGTCCGGCGGCGCCGGCAATGAGCTGCACCGGCTGATTGTCGACCGTGACCGACTCGACCGGCGTGCCCGCCTGGAGCACGGGCACCAGCACCCATTCATCTTCGAGCACGTCGACGGTAAGGTCGACCGTGACGGTGGCAACGGGGCGCTGGGGTCCACCGGCGACATCCACGCGCATCTGCGCGTCACCGATCGCGTAGCTCGCCGGCACGGGACGTGGCGGCGTCGATTGCTGCGTCAGCGCGATGAGGTGGGTGTACACGTCGAGCGGCAGCTGAACCTGCCCCCCCACCGATGCTGCCGATGACGATGACGTTGATGTTGGTAGTGATAGTGACGGCTGGGCAAACGCGGACGAAGCCAGGAGCAGCTGGCCGATCACAACGGGAATCATGAACAATCGCATGGCAGTCCTCATTACGTACGACTCATCAAATGAGCGGGCGCGGCAACACTTTGAGCAGCCCCGCATACCGCAACGAGTTCGCCCAGTACGGACGGGCCGGGTTAGTCGCATGTGCGACGAGTAGAGTCTCGTATTGCTGGAGCAGGCGGATATCGCCGGCTAAGTCGCCGTCGTTCGCGAGCCCGGGCATCTCCCCGCGCAGACCCACGAGCAGATGTCGGGTCGATACGAGCGTGTCGAGCGCCGCGGTCGGCTCATTCCGCGACAGCAGCCGGGCAGACTCGGCGAACGATTCCGAAAGCCGATACGCCAGGAAGTTCTTCAGGACGTTGGCCTCGATTGGGCCCGCGCGGCGTTCTCCTCGCGCGAGAGAGGTCGTCGCGCGCGCGACGCCATTCCGCAGATAGACGAGGTCTTTGTAGCGCACGGTGACATCGGCCAGCGGCCCGGGTCCGGGCGCGACCACATCCAGCACGAACACGTGGCTGTCGTCCGCGTGGAACCCGGGAATGACAATCTGGATGCCGTCTTCGTCGTCGCCCCGGTTGGCCTCGATCCCGAGGCTGCGGGCGAGCTCACGGTCGAGCCGGCGCTCCGTCTCGCGAACACGCGCCGCGTCCGACGTCCCGAGGCGTCGTGACCCAACGACGTCGACAAGCTTGACGCCCGGAGCCAGGCGGATTCGCAGTCGTAGCGCGCGCGCGACGACCCGGCTCGACGCCGAGAGCTCGCGGTCGACCAGCGCCCGCGCGGCCTCAGCAGAGCCGGAACCAGCGCGCAGGAAGCGCCGGTTGCCCTGACCGGCAAGCACGATCCGATCGATGGCCTCCAGATCGTGATCGTCGTGGTTGTCCCCTAGCAGCCCGTGGTGAAAATCAGCAACGGCCTCGGCTAGATCGATCGCCAGAATCGATCATCATCTGTACACTCGTTCGCATGTCAATGGGCACACGACGCAAACGACGACGACAAGAAGCCCTCTGGGTCGCGACGACCGACTTGCCCCAGACGGTCGCCCACCCGTTCTATCGTCGAGTGAACGCCCTGCTGGACGCCCACGGTTTCGAGACGTTTGTCGAACGGCAGTGCCAGCGGTTCTACGCCGCCACCCGTGGCCGGCCAAGTCTCACGCCGGGCATCTACTTTCGCGCGTTGTTGGTGGGGTACTTTGAAGGCATTGACTCGGAGCGGGGCATCGTGCGGCGGGACACCGGCGAGGACTACCAGGCCTATTTGACCGGCTTGGCGCAGGCGTCGGGCATTGCCACCCCGACGCGCGACGACCTCGCCCGCCTGGACCGGAAGCGGAAGAAGACGCCATCGAACAAGGACTGGCGGAGCCCCGTCGATCCGGATGCGAAGGTCGCCAAGATGAAAGACGGCCGCACGCATCTGGCCCACAAGGTCGAACATGCCGTGGACCTCGACACCGGCGCGGTCGTCGCGGTGACCGTGCAAGGCGCAGACACGGGGGATACGACGACCATTGGCGACACGACGGTCGCCGCCGCTGCCCAGATCGAGGATGCGCAAGCCGAGGTGGACGACCCCCAGGCGTTCACCGCGCTGGTCGCGGACAAGGGCTATCACAGTAATGAGGTCATGGTGGATCTGCAGGCCGTCGGCGTCCGGTCGTATGTCGCCGAGCCGGATCGAGGCCGCCGCGATTGGTCCAAGGCGCGGGAGGCCCAAGCGCCCGTCTATGCGAATCGTCGGCGCATTCGGGGCGCCCGCGGCAAGCGCTTGATGCGCCGACGTGGCGAGCGCATCGAGCGTTCGTTCGCGCACGCCTACGAGACCGGCGGGATGCGGCGCACGCATCTGCGCGGGCATCGCAATATCTTGAAGCGCCTCTTGATTCACCTCGCGGGCTTCAACCTCGGCGTGCTGTTCCGGCAGCTGATCGGCGTTGGCACGCCGCGCAGCCTGCAGGGGCGCTGTCTCGCCGCGCTGATGGTCCTTGTGTCCTCCTGGCGGCGCCTCGTACATGTCTGGACCGTTCGCGAGCCCGAGTACCCCGCGCGTTCCACGATCGGGGTCGGCGATCACGATCGATCACTCATCCCGAAAGCCGCATAGGAAGACCGCATTTCCACCACGGGCTGCTAGCAGGCTGCTGAAAAACTCCGCGAAATGGGATCGACAGATGGATCCCGTCGTACTACGATGCTCCCAACACTGAAGGGAGCCCGATCATGCGCGGACACGATGAGCAGACCACCCACATGTTCAGCTACCTGTCGCCGGAACAGCGCGTGCCGGCCGACCATCCGCTCCGCGCCGTTCGGGCGCTGACGGACGAAGCCCTGCAGACAATGTCGCGCCGATTCGCGAGCCTGTACGCCACGACAGGGCGTCCGTCGATCCCACCGGAGCAATTGCTGCGCGCTTTGCTGTTGCAAGTGCTCTACACGGTGCGGAGCGAGCGGCTGCTCATGGAAGAGCTCAACTACAACCTGCTGTTCCGGTGGTTCGTCGGGCTGAATATGGATGACCCGGTCTGGCATCCCACGACGTTTACCAAGAATCGCGACCGGCTGCTGTCGGGCGATGTCGCCGCCGCGTTCTTTGATGCGGTCCAGGCCCACGCCCGGGCGGCCGGGCTGCTCTCGGACGAACACTTCACCGTGGATGGGACGCAGTTGGAAGCATGGGCCAGCCTGAAAAGCTTTCGGTGCGTGGACGCAGCGGAGAGCGACCCGCCCGAGGACCCGGGCAATCCCACGGTCAACTTCCACGGGGAGCGGCGGCGCAATGACACCCATCAGTCGACGACCGATCCCGAGGCGATGTTGCATCGGAAGGGCAAAGGCAAGGAAGCCAAGCTGGCGTATCTCGGCCACGTGCTGCTGGACAATCGACAGGGGCTTGTCGCCAACGTCTGCGCGACCCACGCGACGGGGACCGCCGAACGCGACGCGGCGGTGCTGTTGCTGGAGGCCAGCGCCTCCCCGGGCAGCACGGTCGGGGCGGACAAGGGCTACGATGTGGCGCGCTTCGTTGCCGACGTGCGCGTCCAGGACGTCACGCCCCACGTGGCGCAGAAGGTCCGCGGGAGTGCGATCGACGGTCGGACCACGCGGCATGCGGGCTATCACGTGAGTCAGCGGAAACGAAAACTCGTGGAACAGGTCTTCGGCTGGATGAAGACCGTCGGCGGCCTGCGCAAGCTCCGGCATCGCGGCATCGCCCTGGTGGATTGGCAGCTCACCTTCGCCGCCACCGCCTATAACTTGGTCCGGTTGCGGAATCTGGAGGCGAGGTGTCCCTGATCGCCGGCCGCGGGTGTCGCTGGCCCCCTCGTCGGGACAGCGTGTCCCCGTGCGCACCGTTGTCGGGGGGGCGTGACACGCATGATGGCCATGAAAACAGCCCGATCCTCGTGTTCTTCAGCAACCTGCTAGGCCGATCACGCTGACGGGCATCCCCGCGGCGGCGCAGCGGCTCGCGATGCGTTCGATGCCGTCGGTAGACGACCCGAAGGGCTGGTTTGTGACGAGGACGACCGCCCCGGCGCCGGGGGTCAACAGTGAGGTGCTCTCGGCGCTCACCGTGTGCACGGCGAGACGCAAGGCCGATTCGAGATCACGGGCGGCCGAGGGGGGTGGGCCCGCCTCGAGCAGGTCTCGCAGCGCCACGTTGATCGCGCCGTACCGGAATTCGTCGGCCGAGAGCACCAGATCGCGGCCGGCGGCGATCAGGCTGAACCTGTCTGCTGACCCCCGCGCGGCTGCGAAGGCCTTGAGGACCGCGCGCATCTGACCGATCGACTCACGGGTGACCGGACCGCGCAGGTCGGCCACGATCGCCAGGTGCATCGCCACCCGATGCCCGGCGTGCTTGGAGGCCGCCTGCAGCCCGATCTGGACTAGGGCTCGACGCGGTCCCTCGGTGGCCGCCTGATCGCTGGCCATGTAGACGGCGATGGCCGAGTCGACCGGTCGATCGAACGGCTGGTCCACCCGGTGCGACGCCTGGTGCAGCGCGACGGGCACGCCGGCGGCGGGGCCAACTGGGTGGCTCGTGAGGGCCCGGCCGAGGCCGCGAAGCACCGGGTCGCCGGGGACGTAGGTGTTTGCCCAGTAGCCGCGGGCCGGCTGGAACGTGAGGCGCTCGACCTGAGCGCGCTCCTTAATAAAGGTGTCGGCGGCAATTTGACTCGCGCCGGGTCTACTAGCCGTCTGGTGACGCGGTGCACATCCGTGCAGCGCGTGCTGCACCACCACGACTTTTCTGCCATCATGTTCGGCGATGCCAAAAGACCTGGGCCTCGTCGACGACCCAGACAAGGACGCCGAGGACAACACGGAGTCGGAGGAGCAGGAGCACGATCAGCTCGAACGGCACCCCGGCGATCGATTCGATCACCTGGGCGAGGACGCCTTGGCGGCGATCGACACGGCCCTTGAGTCTGACGATGAAGACGCGACGAGCAGCCTCCGGACGTTCAAGTCTGAGCCGACGCCGGAGAAGGAGGCCGTCGATCAGCCGACTCGGCCGAAGCTAACGGCGATCGAAACTCCCCGCCGGGTCCCGCCGACTCCAACAGCGCCCATCGCACCGTCCCTTCAGACTCCCCTCTCACTACGTGACGACACTGCGGCCCCCGTTGTAGCCGAGGACGCGACGCCTCCGGCGGAGATCGGTCATCGCGGCATGCGCCAGATCACGTTCGCCGTCATCCTCGCCGGCGTTGTCGGGTTGGCAATCGGGTGGCTCGTCGTTTCCGTCTGGCTCGGTTAGCCAGACCGCTGTCTGGCTCAGCTCGAAAAGCTGTACACCCGCGATTCTAGCTGCCGCTTCGCTGCGCGGTCGTCATAGACACCGCCCGACCAGGCCGGCGCCCGTGTGATGTCCTGGAACTGCTGCTGTGTGTAAAGCAAGACATTGATCGTCTGTGAGGGATAGGTCCGCAGGGTGTTGCCGACGTCGCGGTACGCACCGTCCAAAACGTCGATGATCCGCCGCGCCAGGGCGTCGTCGGTTGGCCCTTCGAAGAGCACGCGGAAATGCGCGCCGGTTGACGCCGCGAACCGGTCCTGCATGTCGTGCTCTTGCTGCCATTCTTCGAGCCGCGGCTCGAAGTCGCGACCGTTGGTGGCCTTCCGGCGCGCAGTCTCGTAGGTCTCGATCGCCTCGTCAACGCGACCGCTGCGGTAGTGAAGCTCACCAAGAATCTGGTAGGCGGTGTCCGACGTTTCATCGAGTGAGAGGACCCGTTCGAGGGACCGGCGCGCGTCGTCGTCACGCCCGAGCATGTACTCCGAGTAGCCGCGTCCCAGCCAGAGGCTCGGTTCGTAGTCAATCAGCTCGGTGGCTTCGGTGAACGCACGGAGTGCGTCGCCGTAGCGCTTCGCCTCGACTGCCGCCCACCCCTCTTGGGCCAGCTCGACCGGATTCCCGGAACCCTGCTGCCCCCGAGCCGCCAGCGACATGAAGATAACGACGGTGACGAGCGTGAGCGACAGATGAATGACGGCTCTCATTACCTTATATATCGGCTCACGGGCGGAGCGACTTGTCCGGCGGGACCGAGACCGGGGCTTACCCGCCGGTAAACGCGGACCGAATCTCCTCGATCTCGTCCTCAAGGTCGATCATCAGGGCACCAAGCTCGATCTCGCTGACCTCGAGCGCGTCGATCGCATCCTGATCCATCAGATTCAGGTCGGGATCGGGCTCTGGGTGCATACCCAGCTTTTTCGCAATCAGATCGGCCGCCTCTCGCAGAATCTCCGAGACGTTGCCAGGTAGGCTGGCAACGTGAAGCGCCAGCTGGCCGAGCGACATCGACTTTTCGTGTGGCTTCCACCCCAGCTGGCCCGCGGGCACGCGCTCGAGCACCCGCCGAGTCGCCTGCGCCTCTTGTTCCAATTCCTGAACGAACGGTGCGTTTACGCTCATCGCTATCATCCTCTCTCTGCTGTGTCTTTCACCTTGTTGAGCAGGTGGGTCCACCCTGCTGAAAGCCCCTGGCGATGATCATCGGGAATCAAGCCGAACGCCGAATGATGAAACGTCAGCACCGTTCCCCCGTCGGATTCGGCCAGCCGATATTGCACGTTCGACGAGACCGCGTACGACATGAAGAGCGGCCCGCTGATCTCGAGCAACGTCGGCCGTTTGATCGCCTGCACGTGGCCCCAAGAGATGCCCGTTGTCGTCGCCGAGGTCGCGGTACCAACGCCCACCAGGGTGCGCCTCGAGCTTCATCGGCATCGGATCGCCGTTGGGCGTCTCGTTGTGAGGTCCGATCTGGTCCAACAATGCGGCAAACGCATCCTCGATCGGCGCGTCGATGCGAATCTCTTCGGCGACGGTCAGGGTGAGATCGTCAAGTGACGGAGTGGTAGCAAGGGGCATGGTTATCTCTCCTTCCTGCGGCGATGTCGGTCATCCCTATCTCGTCCGCGTCGCAGCGGGTGACGTTCCGCCCGGTCTTTGATCCTCGATAGCTGACGCTTCCAGTGTCGCTCGAACGTCTCGGTCCAGTCGTGCAGCGGTTTGAGCGCACGCGGGTTCGCTCGGTAGAGTGTCCGACGCCCATCACGGCGCGCGCGGACGAGATTCACGCCGTGCAGCACCCGCAGATGCTTGGATACCGATGGCTGCTGAAGTTCCAACGCATCCACGATCTGGCTGACCGAGCGCTCGCCGGACGCCAAGTAGCCGAGGATGTCACGGCGACGAGGCTCGGCAACGGCGTTGAAGACGTCGGAGTGTGCGGCGGCGCGGGGCACACGTCTTTATATATTCCTATATAGGAATATGTCAAGCCTCAACCGTCTGTCCCTCGGCTGGCAGATCGAGCTGACGCCGTAGGTGGGCGATGCGTTCGTCCACCGGGGGGTGTGTGGACAGGTAGGCGCCCAGTGGGCCGTCAGCCGACGACCACGCCCCCAGTCGTCGCAGCACACTCAGCGCGGCCGCTGGGTCGTAGCCTGACGCCTGGGCTAGCCGCGCGCCCAACTCGTCGGCGTCGAGCTCGTGCTCGCGGGAGTAGGCTCGCCCCAACCATTTCAGACCGACCTTTCGTATCCAGGGCGCGAGGACCCCACGGCCGGGCGAAGCGAATGCCGCTGCCGAGAGGACCTTCTCAGACAAGATGCGATCGATGGCGTGACGGCGGATGACGTGCGCCATCTCGTGGGCCACGACGAACGCCAGCTCGTGATCGTCACGCTCGCACAGCTCGACCAATGATGCGCTCACAAAAATGAACCCTCCGGGTAACGCAAACGCCGACGGCGGTTCGTCGGCTATCCCGTGAACGCTGAACTGGTGGAGCCGGTTGCGCACCGAGCGCGCGAGCCGATCGCACACTCCGTCGAGCAACGCCTGGACGCTTGCATCGGTGGCCGGGGGAGACTGCTCGCGGACGATAGTGGCCATGTCCCTTCCCACGCCGTACTCGGCCCGAATGCTGTCTTCCTCGCTCCCCGCGACCGAATCCCACATCCACCTGGCACGGCGATACTTGACCCCTGCAAAGCGGCCGAATCGGTAGAACTTGCTCTCCGACACCTAACGAGTGTAGCGCGGCAGCAATTCTGTAACTTTGCCGCCATAATCGACAGATTCGCACCATCGGCCGCGTTGATTTGGTAGCATTTGGCCCTTGGTAAGCCCGCCGTTTTGAGCGGGACTCCTTTGTGGCAGACGGTTTGCCTGACTAGCAGATGGTGGATGTCATCTGGATCGGCGTGTTTGCGCTTATCGCGCTGTCTCTCATCCGGCGGCACGGGTTCGAGTACGTGCCAGTGATCATCCTCCTGGGCGTTGGACGCTGGTACACGTCGGGAATGGCGGTCGAGGGTCTCGCTGAGAGCGTAACCCTGGCCTCCTTCGCGGGTATCTGGTTCGTCGCCGGCAAGACACGGGTCGACGACTAGGGAAAGGCGGTCACGCCGCTCCCGTTGGACCGGCCTCGAGCGGGCGTCCGAACAGCCGGCGCCACGCGAAGCGGACAATCACGCCGAAGAACGTTGCAATCACCACCAGCAACACCGCCACGACCGCCAACGCCGCCACGGGATAGGCCAGCGCGAGATACCCGATTGCGACGGCGACCAGATCTTCCCCGAAACTGAGAATCCAGTTCGACACCGGCTCCGGGCTGGTATTGACGGCCACCCGGGCGCCGGCCTTGGTGAAGTGGCTCCCCGCCGCGATGGTGGCGCCGAGTAGGGCAACCAAGCCTTCGACGGCCGGGGAGGCATCGCCCAAAGCGGCGACGGCAATGAGGGCGCCGCCGACGGGACGGATGAAGGTGTGGACCGAGTCCCACATCGTGTCCACCCAGGGGATCTTGTCCGCCGCGAACTCGACGGCGTAGAGAAACAGCGCCGCACCGATGACGATGTCGCTGTTGAAGACTTGGAACTGCGCAGGCAGCTCAACCCAGCCGAAGCGGGCGGATAACCCGAGAATGGCGACCGTAGCGTAGAGATTGACGCCTGCGGCGAACGAGAATCCAAGTGTCCGACCAAGCACGGCGAGCAGGTCCATCGCCTGACTATCGCCGATCGGACGGCCGCCGGCAAGCTCGCTCAGATCAGCGCGTCGTCACGCTCGCTCTCGAGCTCTTCCCACCCTTGGCGCAGGTATGATGCCCGCATCGCGTCAGATTGGGTTACGACGGAGATGATGTCGCTGTGCGACTCGGCGACGAGCACTTTGCCTTCTGAATGCACGGCCAGGACGAGCTTCGCGCCGAAGCGGCCAACAAGGCACCTGACGTGTCGTTCAGGCGTGCGCTGCAGTCGCCAGAGCACGAGCCCCTGCGTGGTGATCTCCGGAACGTGAGCGGTCATACCCTTCCAAGGCAGCAACCCCCGTACCGGTGATCTAAAGATGTAAGTATTTAGGTCCTTCCGGGATCTCCGTGGGTCGCAAGGATCCCGGGTGACTCGTCAGGCCGCCTGCGGGGGCCCCCTGGTGGGTGGGGGCTTGCTCGGCGGCGGATTGCACTCGAGGTGTCCTGCTGATAGACCGCTCCGGCGGAGGAGCGAATGCAGGATACCAAGCTGTTCGAGACGATCTTGGGGATCCCTATCCCCTGGCACGTGGCGCGCGTCGAGCTGAAACCCGAGGACGAGCGGGTCGACGTGTGGCTAGAGCACGAGCCGACGCGCTGGCCCTGTCCCAACTGCGGCGAGACGGTGCCCGCCTTCGATCATGCGGCAGAGCGCACGTGGCGCCATCTCGACACGTGTCAGTTTCAGACGCACCTGCATGCCGAGATTCCGCGGGTGCAGTGTCCGACCCATGGCGTGAAGCAAGTGCGGGTGCCGTGGGCCGAGCCACGGAGCCGCTTCACGGGGTTGTTGGAACGGTTGATCATCGATCTGATCCTGCAGTGCAGTACGGTCAAAGGTGCGTGTGAGATCGCGGGCGTCAGCTGGGACGAGGCCTGGGGCGTGATGAGCCGCGCCGTCGCGCGGGGCCACGCGCGGAAAGAGGCGCGGCCGATCCGCTACATCGGCGTCGACGAGAAGGCGTTCCGCAAGGGCCATCGCTATCACACGATCGTGTGCGACCTCCAGCGGGCGACCGTCGAGTTTGTGGCCGAAGATCGCAAGACGGAGAGTCTGGCGGCGTACGATGCCCAGTTGACGGACGCCCAGCGGCGGGCACTGCACGCCGTCGCGATGGACATGTGGGAGGCGTACATCGGCGCCACGCGGGACGGCCTGCCCGCCGGCGACGAGAAGATCGTCTTCGATCGGTTCCATATCATGCGGGAGATGACGAAGGCCGTCGATACGGTCCGCAAACAGGAGCATCGCGCTTTTCTGCGGGCCGGCGAGGGTTCGCCGCTGACCGGCACCAAGTACCTGTGGCTGTTCAGCGACGAGCGGCGGCCGGCGCGGCATGCGGCCGCGTTCGCGACGCTCCAAGCGCTGAAGTTGAAAGTCGGGCGCGCGTGGGCGATCAAAGAAGCGTTGCGGGCCTTGTGGACCTACCGTCAGCATGCGGCCGTGACGCGGTTCTTCACGCGCTGGTATGGCTGGGCGATCCGCTCGCGGCTCGCGCCCGTGAAGCAGGTGGCGAAGACGTTGAAGCGGCATCTCGCAGGGGTGCTCCGCTTTGTCCAGCATCCGATCACGAATGGCGTGGCTGAAGGTCTCAACAGCAAGATCATGAGCATCAAGCGAAAGGCCGGCGGCTTCCGCAACCCGTCACACTTCACGACGGCGATCTATTTTCACTGCGGAGGGCTCGACCTCTACCCACGCTAAACCCGGAAGGACCAGTATTTATAAAGGAATGGCTTACGGTAACAGACGGACCCAGCAGTCCGGAAAGGTCAGGGCGGGCAGCGGTAACAGTCTCGCTCCGGTCAGACAGTCGCTCGGCGGGACAAACCTGGAGAACGACGAGTTTTAGCTGGCGTGTCGGATGGTCAGACAGGCGGCACTGCCAGCTCGCCACAACCGACGAGCCGTGGCCACAGCGCGAGACAGGTGTTGCACTCGGAGTCGGTCTGCCAGCTCGCGCGCCTCGTCCGATGAAGCCGGATGTTCCAGGTCGTGCTGCTCGATCGACGTGTCGTTCTCGACGACCGTGATGACGGTCGCCGTCGGCGAGGCCGACCATGCCACGCACTCCAGCCGATACGACCCTACCGCCGCTTGCCAGACGACCGTGCGCGTTCCCCGAAGGGGGCTGTTCTCTGGTTTCTCTGCCCCCATGACGAGGTTAGGTGTATGGACTTACGCTGCACGGCCTGTGCCGTTACTCCGAGGCACGCGCGGGCTGGCTGTTCACACGGCGACGGCTTGCCTCTTACTACGGATTTATGTTTCAGTTACGAGCTTGCAACGCGAAAACCAAGGAGTACTGAAACTGGAAGGTCTGCGACCGATACATAGAGGTACGAGTTCGCGCATGCGGTACATCGCTTCTCTCCTCATCCTGGTCGGTCTGGTCGGCGGGCTCGGCTTAACCTGCGTGACCGACGCGTCGGCACAGAGCCTCCGCGGCAGCCGCAGGTCGCTCGTTCAACAGAACGCACAGGCCGTTCGCCACGATTTCACGTATTTGCGTGAATCGCGACAGCTGAGGAGATTCGTTGGTGCCGGGCTGCTCGTGCCGGTACGCAGCAACCACGACTTCAGGCTGAAGGCGGTGTCGTTTCCCTTCACCCGGCCCGAAGTCAAATTGTTCATCGAACGCCTTTCGCGCCAGTACCGCTCGGCGTGCGGGGAACAGTTAATTGTGACGAGCCTGACGCGTCCCCTCGCGAACCAGCCGCGCAACGCCTCGCCCCTGTCGGTGCACCCGACCGGCATGGCGCTCGACCTGCGCCGTCCTACAAACCGCGCGTGTCGGCGCTGGCTTGAAGACACGTTGCTGCATCTGGAGAATCGAGGCGTGCTCGACGCCACGCGCGAACGCAAGCCGCCCCACTACCATGTCGCGCTCTTCCCGAAGGACTACGCGGCATACGTCGCTCGGATATCAAGCCGAGATGCGCGACGCGCGCGGACCACCGAGGGTCTCCAACATATGGTCCGCCGCCGAGACACCCTGTGGACCCTTTCGCGTCGCTATGGCACGACCATCCGCGCGATTCAGCGTGCCAATGACCTGATATCGTCGGTCATCCATCCAGGCCAGGTGCTCAGAATACCGGTCGTGATGGCCGCGAGCCGGTAGCACCCGAGCCTCCGCCTCCCTCAGATCAAGCTAGGACAGATCGGACGCCGGAGGTGGGACGGGCTCGGTGAGGCCTGACGCGGGACGCACGGTCGTTTGCTCAACGAGCCACACGACGTTGACCGCGACCGGCGAGCCGCCATAACGTGCCGGTTTGAACCGGATGTCGGCGGCCAGCCGTGAGAGGTCGACCGCGGCGTTGGTGCGTGGGTCGGTGCGCAACACGCGAACCTGCGACACCGCACCTTCGCGAGTCACGACAGCCGCCAACGTGAGATTGCCCACCACACCTCGCGGCGATTCAATCAAGAAGGACTGCAGACCGGCGTCGAGCGACACCTTCGGAATGGTGACCCCTCGCGTGACAGCGAGAGGGTTCTCGTTGGACCCCGGTGATGCGAGAACCTGTAGAACACTCGCGAGAGACCGCGAATCGGTCGGCGTCAGCACCGTGAGGATCGCCGCCAGGACGACCGCCGACGCCAAGGTGACCGCAAGCGCGCCGCTTGGAATCCAAACGAGCGGCGATTCCCTGAAGGTGCGTCCGAGGCGATCCGACCACCCTGCGCGAAGCTCAGCCATGGCGCCATTGACCACAGGTGCCATGGAGGCCCCCAGCGTGCCGTCGTCCGGCCCGACCATATCGGGTCGAGAGGAGGCGCTCCGCAGCAGCGCCTGAATCGACATCAGCTCGTCCCGGCGAGCCGCGCAATCGGGGCATTGCAAGAGATGAGCCTCGACGTCGACCTGCGCGCTGATGGGGAGCTCGTCGTCGTGGAGCGCCTCAAGCGTCGCTCGAACGGCCCGACAGGATAGTCGGGTCATGATGTCAGCTCCCGACGAAGTGCCTGGCGCGCGCGTGCCAGGCGCGACTTCACCGCGCTCGTCGAAACCCCCAGTGAGAACGCGATCTCCGAGTAACGCATCCCATGGAGCTCGCGAAGTACGAGGGCAGTCCGTTGCTCAAGTGGAAGCGCGGCCAGTGCCGTCCACACTTGATTCCTGACAATCTTTCGGTCGTACACCGACTCCGGCGACGCCTCAGCCGACGTCGCGGCCGGCTCGCCGTTCGTATCGAGGTGGACGTCCAACGGCACTTGGAGCGCTCTTCGGTGGCGGCGGTACCAGCGCTGCCGGTTCCGCGCGCCATTGACGACGATGCGGTAGATCCACGTGCGAAGGGTGGCGCGTCCTTCGAATCGGCCGATCGTGCGGAAGACCCGGAGAAACACTTCTTGGGATAGGTCCAGAGACTCGTCGTGGTTGCCAAGAAGCTGGAACCCCAGGGCGTACACCATGCGCTGGTGCTCCTCCACGAGCACCCGACAGGCGTCCTGGTCACCGTCCGCACAGCGCTGCGCCAGCGCGACTTCGCCGTTATCGGTTCTCGCGGCGACGTCCGATGGCCACCCGACGGCGTGGGCTTCCTTCACAGACCCCCCTCACTCCTCCATTAGACCCCAATGGGCCAGGAAAGTCTCGCCCTTTTGCACCGCTCACGATGACCCGCAGAGCCCACAGCCACTAGAATGGCACCATGACAGGTCTCGACGAAAATGACGGAAACGACGTGTTTGACACGCTCGACAAGCCCCTCGACGAGTGGCGGGCACTCTTGCCTGAAGACGCCTACGCAGTGCTGTTTCGCGACGCGACGGAACCGCCGCACGCCAGTCCGCTCAACGACGAGAAACGCCAGGGAATGTTCGTGTGTGCCGCCTGCCACCTGCCGCTGTTCCAGTCGACCGCCAAGTTCAACAGCGGGACCGGTTGGCCGAGCTTCTATGCGGCGATCGAGGACCGAATCGCGACGAAACGCGACTTCAAGTTGATTCTGCCCCGCACCGAATACCACTGCGCGCGGTGCGGTGGTCACCAGGGTCACGTGTTTTCCGATGGGCCGGAGCCGACGGGGCAACGGTATTGCAACAACGGGGTCGCGCTGAAGTTCGTGCCGAGCGGCGAGCCCCTCCCCGACCTGCGGACCTAGGGATTCGACGACCGCTCGCCGGCGAGCGTCATGCGATGGCCGAAGTGGCGCCGAATCGAGAGCCACCGCATCCCGGCTCGACCGACGAGCTCGGCGAGCTCGCGCGGTCGAAACGCTCGTCGCACCGACAGCGGTCCGTCGTTGCGAAGCACGGCGTTGAACGGTCGGGTCAGAATCCAGCTCCACACATAGTGGCGACGCCGACGGATCAAGTCGTTTACGACGATACCCCGAGTCGCGAGTCGGTCGAACGTGCGCAGTGTTGTCACAACCTCATCGTCGGTCAAGTGGTGGAAGTAGAGCGAGCAGCTCACGTAGTCGAACGACCGATCGACACAGGGCGAATCATGGATATCACCACAGACGTATGTGAGCTTCGGATCCAAACGCCCAAGCCGACGGGCAGCGGTCAGCGCGCTCGGGCTGATATCCAAACCGGTCACCCTCAGGTCGAACCTGCGACGGCGACCCCATGACACAAGATCGTGCGCGAGGTCGCCGCCACCACACGCAACATCCAATACATGGATCCGCTCGCCGGGTTGCCATCGACGACTGAACGGTTCGAACCTGGCCAGCGTCGCCCGCGTCCCCCCGAGCCATCGATTGATCCTGCCGAGAAACGTGTACACCTCATCAGCAACCGCTGGCGGCGGCGTTTGGTCGTCCATATACTCCCGCTCGCTGGCGCGACGGTCCATCCACATCGCCATCAACTCCGAGCGGGATGCAACGCGACGTCAAGCAGTCGTGGAACGAGCGGCTTGAGTTTTCGCAACACCCACTCGGCCCGGCGCTCGGTGCGACCCAGCCAAAGCAGCAGTCGGCCTAGCCGCCACGCCGTCCGCCCCATCTTCGCGCGGGCGTTTGCGTAATGCCGTAGGTCGCCAGACACGATCGCGTCGGCCGCGAACTCGGTCGATGCGAGGGTCAGCGCCAGTCCACCGGCGGTGACTGGATCCGGCGTCCCTGCCGCGTCGCCGACCAGGAGTAGACGGGCCTCGACATCGACGATCTGAGGCACCTGCAGCCCGAGCGGCGCGGACGCCAGCAGCGGTGTCGTGAACTCGAGGCGCCGAGACCGGTCGCGCAGCGACGGCGTCTTCGCAATCAGGTGCGTCACGCCGTCACGCCGAAAGCTCCGGTAGTCGAGCAAGGCCGACACCAGCGCTTCACCTCCTCCGGTTGGTGCGAGGTACAGCTCACCTTCGTCATGAAAAAAGACCTCAACTTGATCGCGCAGATCCTCGACGCCGGTGGCGTGCACAGACAGTCCGACGCGAAGCGGCTCGGCAACGCGCCCGGGCAGCCGCCGATGGAACATCGATCGCACACCGTCGGCACCGACCACCACGCCCGCCGGTTCTCCCCGATATACGGTGCCGTCTCTCACCTCGACATTGGGCGTCGATGCGGCGAGGTCGAACAGCCACGCATCAAACCGGTCGCGACGTACAACCAATCCGGCGTCGTCGGGAAAATCGGCATCGACCGCGGCTGCCCCCGCCACAAACCGAAGCCCACGTATGCTGGGGGCTTCCGGCAGCCCGGCGATCCGGCGGAGTGCGCGGACCCCGTGCGGCAGGAGACCCTCACCGCACGGTTTGAGACGGGGATGGCGCGCCTTTTCGTACACCACCACGCGAACCCCACGCCGGCCGAGCGCCACCGCCAGCGACGATCCGGCCGGTCCGCCGCCAACGATCGCCACGTCAGGACGGGAGGTCACGAAACTTCACCAGTTGACGGTGAGCATCTCGGCCGCGAACCCGGGGCCGAGCGCAACGATCAGGCCGAGGTCGCCACCCGCCGGCCGACCCGACGCGATGAGATCGTGCAGCATAAACAGCACCGAGGCGCTCGACTGGTTGCCGTACCGTCGCATCGTCTCGCGCGAATTCGAGAGCGCCGTGTCAGGCAGACCAAACGCCGACCGGTACATCGCCATCACCCGTGCGCCCCCAGGATGCAGCAGGAAGTGATCAATGTCGGTCAAGGCGACGCCCTGGCCGTCAAGAAACCCTACGACGGCCGGCTTGACCCCGGTTGCCACGAACGCAGGGACCTCTCGGGACAACACGAGCCGCATCCCGTCGCAGGTGAAATCCCATCCCATCAGATCTGGAGCCTCGTGAAACAGATGGCTCCGGCTCTGCCGAACCGTGACGCCGTCGTCGGACGTCTCGTCGCCGCCCAGCAGCACCGCAGCCGCACCGTCGCCGAAAAGGGCCGTGCCGATCAGGTCGGTCGCCGTCCGTGCGATCGGCGAGAAGACGAGACTGCACAGCTCCAGCGACACGACCAACGCGCGCTGGTCCGGGTACGCGCGCAGCGCGTCAGCGGCTCGGATGAGCGCGCCGGCGCCCCCCGCGCAGCCGAGGCCGAAGAGCGGGAGTCGCCGAACATCAGCGCGCAGGCCAAGCGCGGAGGCGAGACGCGCGTCAAGGCTCGGCGTCATCAGCCCGGTCGTCGTGACGCAGAACACGGCATCGACGTCGCCGGGGTCGAGGTTGGCGGTCTCAAGGCAGCGGACCGCAGCCCGCTTGGCCAGCTGCAGGCCAGATTCGGCAAACACCCGGTTCCGAGTCTCGAAGCTCGGCCCCTCGGCGTACCACTCGAGGGGCTCCACGAAGTAGCGGGTCTCGACCCCGGTCCGGTCGAACACCGGCAGCAAGCGCAACATCGCGTCGTCGCCCCGACAGACGCTGGCCATCGCGTCACGGGTGTCAGACTGATTGCATTGATGCGGCGGCAGCGCGGTCGCACTAGAGACGATGCGGGGCATGAGGTTGTTGCTCGGCGTCCTGCTCGATCTGCGGAAACACCAGCGACATCAACCACACCATGAGGACGATGATGAGCGCCAGCATGCCCCACCGCATCGCGGCCGCCAACAGCGAGAGGTCGAAGGTGGGGAGCGAGGGTTGAAACCGAAACTGCATCAGCTGGGCGCCACGCTCGGTCATCCAGTGCCACGCGGTATGGGCTACGACGGCCGACAACAAGATTGTCCCGGCCCGCTCGGCAACGGCAAACCGAAACAGCACGACGAGCGCAGGCACGAGCAGGACGATGACCAGGAGCTGGCCGAGCTCGACGCCGACGTTGAACGACAGAAGCGAGGTCCACAAATGCCCGCCCGCAAACTGCAGCGTCTCGCGCAAGGCAAACGAAAAGCCGAAGCCGTGGACGAGGCCGAAGCCGAAGGTGATGAGCCACCGCCGCTTGAGCCGCACGCCGAGGATGTTCTCGAGCGCCATATAGAGGATTGACAGCGCGATCAACGTCTCAACCAACGGAGGGAACCAGAGTGCATCGGGTGCAAAACCAACTACCGAGGCGATCAGCGTGACCGAGTGCGCGAGCGTAAACGAGGTCACAATCGCGACGAGTGGCCGAATGCGCCGAAACGGGATGACGAGACAGGCCAGAAACAGCAGATGGTCGATGCCGTCCAGAATGTGGTTGAAGCCGAGCCCGATGAATCTGAATGCCGCCTGGTGCCATCTGGGGTCGAGTCGCACGAGCCCGGGGTTCCCGCGGTAGTCGAAAGCCCGAACCGACCCATCGGCGAGCACAAATCGCAGCACCGTGCGAGTTCGCAAGCCGAGGCGAGCCAGCGTGGGATCGACCGAGAAGGTCGACTGCGCAGACTGAATCGGGTACTCGAACATCGCGTCGAGCATCGCCTGTTGGTAGAAGATTTCGGTGGCATCTGGCAGGCGCGGTCCGCGCATGTGGGCCAAGGCTTCGTCGTAGGTGGCGAACGAACGGTTCGACGGAATCGACGCCCTAACCGCCACGAGCTCCTGCCCCGAGATGCGGGCATTTTCCTCGTAGATGTCGAGGTCATCGGCGATCCACTGCCGGGCCGCTTCTCGAAGCGCATTGTCAGCACGCGGGATGTCGAGGTACCCCGGTCCTCTTTGGGGGAAGCTGATGTCCTGCATCGCCGCGATCGGCACGCGCACAAGCACCCGCAGGCGGTCGCCATCGGCCTTGACCAGGACCTGAAGCAGCACGTCACTGGGGATGTCATGGGCTGTCGGGCGCGACGTGACACCCAGCATGATCCCGACGACCAGCACCAGCAAAACCACCGCCTGGTGAACGCGGTTGAGTCGCCAAAACGAACGCCGTTCTGCTACGTAACTCATTGATTTAGCGTTTGATACGCCGATCAGAAAAGATCGCTCTATTTGGAGCAAATGCAAGTATACTTGTCGACTTCGAGGGGCCCAAGGAGACAACGAAAGGGAGGATCTGGATGAATCGGAAGCGCAACCTGCTTATTGGTTCGTCGCTGTTAGCGCTGATCGTTGCGTGCGGCGTCGGACAGAGCGCGATCGAGGACGCGGCCGACGAGGATGCGTCCATGGCCATGGGTGACGGCCCGATGGTCCCGATGTTCGTCGTCGATCCCCTTTGGCCGAAGAACCTGCCGGACCACTGGCTGATGGGCGCCACGATCGGCGTCGACGTCGACTCAAGCGACACCATCTGGCTCGTGCACCGGAACACGCCCGACCAGTTCGTGGCCAGGACCGAAGTCGGCATGACCACCGATCCCCCCGTCGCCGTGTGCTGCCAGCCCGGGCCACCGGTGCTGGCGTTCGACCAGGAGGGCAACCTGGTCCACAGTTGGGGCGGACCGGGCACCGAAACCGGCGACTACGTCTGGCCCGAGTCGAACCACGGGATCATGGTCGACCACATGGACAACGTGTGGATCGGCGGGAACGGTACGGGCGATGCGCACGTCGTCAAGTTCACGAAGGATGGCCAGTTCTTGATGCAGGTCGGGATGCACGGTGCCCGCCAGACCGGCGAGGAGGACGGCAGCCCGGTCTACACGCGCGATAGCCACGCCATGGATAGCTTCGGCAAGGTTGCGGAGATCGGCCTCGACCCGGAGGCCAACGAGGCGTACTTCGCCGACGGGTACCTCAACCGCCGCGTGGCGGTGGTCGACATGGACACCGGTGAGCTCAAGCGCTACTGGGGTGCGTACGGCAACGATCCGGACGACGACCTCGACCTCGGGCAGTACGCGCCGGGCGGCGAGCCGGCACCGCAGTTCCGCGGGCCGGTCCACTGCGCGGTGATCTCGAACGACGACCTCGTGTACGTCTGCGACCGCGCGGACGACCGAATCCAGATCTTCAACACCGATGGCACGTTCGTGAGCGAGCACTTCGTTGCCACCAACACGCTGAGCCAAGGATCGACCTGGGACATCGCCTTCTCACCCGATCCGGAACAGCAGTTCATCTACCTGGCCGACGGGCAGAACATGAAGGTCTACATCATCGATCGCGAATCGATGGAGGTGCTGACGGCGTTCGGCGATGGCGGACGCCAGCCGGGGATGTTCTTCGCCGTGCACAGCATCGCAACGGACAGCGATGGCAACATCTACACCACGGAAACCTACGAGGGCTCGCGCATTCAGAAGTTTGTCTATACAGGCATGGGCCCGGTGCCCCCGGGTGCCGAGGGTGAGAACAGCCAGGGTCCGCTTTGGCCCACCAACTAGGCGCGCGAACGCCTACCAGAACATTCCGAGAGCCTGGCGAGCCACACGGTTTGCCAGGCTCTTTTGTTTTGCCGAAGACCGGACGTTGCGAACGTCTTGACGCCTTAGCCGCCCGGTTGTAGGCTGCGACTCACACGTCCCCGTCCGACTGCGCGCGTCGGGTGCGGTGAGCTTCCTGGAGGTTCAGATGAGAGCGGGTCTTGTTCCGGTTGCGTTCGTACTTGCCGCTGCGCTCACGATGGGCATCGCGGCCACCCAGCAGGGTGATCCCAATGCCGACATGGTGGGAGCTGCGGGAGCGTTTCTCGAAACGCTGACCCCCGAGCAGCGGCAGGCAGTGATGTTCCCCTTCGACTCCGAGGACCGGTTCGACTGGCACTACATCCCGCGCGAGCGCAAGGGTGTCGCGCTCAAGACGATGACGGACGCGCAGAAGGCGGCCGCGCTCAAGCTGGTGGAGGCCGGCCTCAGCCAGCAGGGCTACGAGAAGTCGGAGAAGATTCGTCAGCTCGAGCAAATCTTGTTCGAGCGCGAGGGTCGCGCGATCCGTGACACGGAGCTGTACTTTTTCATGGTCTTCGGGACGCCATCGACGAGCGGCACCTGGGGATGGCGGTACGAAGGACACCACATCTCGCAGAACTGGACGATCATCAACGGCGACGCGATCGCCACCACGCCGCAGTTCTTCGGCACCAACCCAGGACACGTTCGTGAGGGGAGCCACAAAGGCACGCGCGTGCTCGCCGCGGAAGAAGATCACGCGCGGTCGCTTCTGGGGTCGCTGTCACCTGCTCTTCGATCGGCTGCGATCGTGAGCGACGAGGCGCCGAGGGATATGTTGACGAGCAGCGACCGTCAGGCGGCGATGCAAGAGAACATCGGCGTCACGTACTCGCAGCTGTCGTCCGAGCAGCGAGGCGTGCTCTGGGCGCTCATCGAGGAGTACGCAAATGTCCAGCGCGACACTGTCGCCGAAGAGCGTCTTGGTAAGGTCCGGGCGGCAGGACTCGACGACATCAAGTTCGCGTGGATGGGCGGTACCGCAGTTGGCGAGGGCCACTACTACCGTGTTCAGGGGCCGACCTTCCTCATTGAGTACGACAACGTCCAGAACGACGCCAACCATGTCCACAGCGTCTGGCGCGACTATAACGGCGACTTCGGCCGGGATCTGCTTGCCGCCCACTACACGGAATTTCCCCACCAGCTTGCCGATGACTAGGGAGCGCTGGTAACAATAGAACAGTGGACGGCGGCAGCGACAACACGCGGTCGGGCATCAAGAGCGGACCCGCCACAGTACGGCGCGAGTGCACCCTCGACGGCTTCACCGACGAAGTGGCGCGAGCTAGTGGCGTCGCTCTTGGCGAGCTCGAAGCGTTAACGACCTTGGTGGTCACGACCCTCAACTCGCTCTATCGAGTCGTCGTCCTCGAGCCTCCGCGTACACGAATTCTTATCCAGGGCGGAGAGTTCTTTCCGGAGCCTACCGAAGCGCAACTTGCCGGCGCTAGTTTCGGCGGCAGCATGATTAAGCTGTCGTGGCTAGGCTGCGGACTTCGAATGGAAGTGTGTTCGGGCGGGCAGCGGATCGTGACCTCACCGGTCCAGTCGATCGCAGTCGAGCCAACCGACCTCCCCGGACCTTTTTAGGACGTCACGCACGCGAACGGCGCGCGTCAGGAAATCCCCTTCAAGACGACCAGCGTGCGATCGTCTTGCCGCGCGGAACCGCCGTGGCGTCGCACCGCCTGCATGATGCCACTGCAGATTTCGGTCGCACTGGCGGTTCGCGTGTCCTCGAGTTGCGTGATCAAGCGCTCAACGCCATAGAAGTCGTCATCGGCGCCAGCTGTCTCGATGACGCCGTCCGTGTACAAGGCCAACAGGTCGCCCTCCTCCAAAGCGACGTGTCCCTCGAAGTACCGTGGCGCTTCGAACAACCCGAGCGGGACACCGCCCTCCTTGAGCAACTCAACGGTTCCGTTCTTGCGCAAGAGGACGGGGGCAGGGTGACCGGCGTTCACGTAGAGCAACCGCCGACCCGGCGGGTCGACGACCGCGTAGAACAACGTGACGTACTTGGAATCGTCAACCGACTCGTGAAAGAAGCGGTTCGCCCGACGCAACACCGCGCGCACAGCGAGCTCGTGGCCAACGAGCGCCGAGATGGATGCACGCAACGCCGACGCCAACAGTGCGGCAGGTATACCCTTGCCGACGACGTCGGCCACGACGATGCCCCAACGTTCGTCGACCAGCGGGATGAACTCGTAGTAGTCGCCCCCAACCGAGTGCGAACTTTCGTGCGACCCAGCAATATCGAAGCCCGGGATCTGAGGGGTCGCGTTCGGAATGAGGTCGCGCATGACGCGCCTAGCCACTGCGAGATCGGTGGCGAGCTCGCGCTTGTCGACGACTTCGGCGTGCAACCGGGCGCGCTCGATCGCGGCCGCCACAGCCGACCCGTAGAGCGCGATCAGATCCTGGGCATCATCGCCGTAGCCGTCGGGACGGTCTGACCACACGTCGAGAGCCCCGAGTACGCGTCGGTTCGAACCGATGATCGGGACGACCATCCGCGACTGCGCGCACGGCCGACCCTCAGAAGCCTCTGGGGAGCCGTGAGCCCGTCGCGCGGTGCCGCTAGCGAGAACATCGCCGACGATGCCTTTGCCTTCGAACGGCGCCTCGAGATCAGGCACCCCGGCGTCGCAACCGCGAAACAACTTGTGACGCAGACATCGCCCCTTCTTGTCGACCACGTAGACACCGGATGCGTCCTGCTGCACCAACGACGCGAGGCCGTCGAGCACGCCGCCAAGCAGGCGGACGACGTCGTCGGTTTCGTTCGCCAGGCGGAACGCATCGACCATCACTCGGGCGACCTCGAGGGTCTCCGGAGCAATTGGCGACGCCGAACGGATCGATTCCGGTTGGTCGCCGGTGTGCATGTGCTGATTCTACAGCGCAGGTGGACGCGTCCCCGGCGGTGCGGGTGGAGCAGCCGGCCGGAGAAAAGCCGCGTGATAGACTGATTGGTCCGCGTGGTGAGTGTAGCTCAATGGTAGAGCACCGGACTGTGGCTCCGGATGTTGCGGGTTCGATCCCCGTCACTCACCCCATCTTCCCTGTCGAGTAGTCCTGCCCGCATCCAATCGTCACTTCCTGTCGTGTGAGGCAAGAAGTTCGGAAAGAATTGACAAACAAGAAAACGTCTGTTCGTCGGAGTGAACCGCGGCCATCGGTCGGGCGTCTAAATATGCAGATGCGGTTTCGACTGTCCGCCGCCATATCGCGCAGACATGGGTAGACGCTCGGGCAACGGCGCTGCCAACAGACCTACAGAACTGAGGAAGAATGCTGAACACGCGAACCCTGGCAACGCCAAGCAGCAACCAGCTTGACTATGTTGAAGCCGTAGGACGGACGGTGGCCGCGCTGTTCGCGATCGTCCTCACCCTTGCGCTGCCGGCGGCGGCGGAGGAATCCGCGCCTCGTACGCCTGCAGGCATCGAAGAGTACCTGCTGAACGCGGAGGTCGTGGACGCCCGGCGGATCGGAACGGGCGTGACAAACGCGTGGCGCCTCACGCTCAGTGACGGCACGTCAACCCACGACGCCGCGTTTCAATCAATCGACCAGCACAAAGCCGTCGCCAGGCTCGGACGAAACCAGGAGCGCGAGTTCAAGGACTCGTACCACTTCAACATCGCGGCGTACCGCCTCGCCCGGTTGATCGGGCTGGACGACATGGTGCCGGTTACCGTCAAGCGACGCTGGCGCGGGAGAAACGGCGCTCTGACGTGGTGGATCCCGGCGAAGTTCGACGAGTCGAAGCGCAAGGCACAGGGTGCGAGGCCGGCGAGCATCGCCGCGTGGAGCGCCCAACTCTATCGAATGAGGGTCTTCACCGAGTTGGTTCACGACACCGACCGCAACGACGGCAACATCCTGTATACGGAGGACTGGCGGCTGTGGATGATCGACTTTACGAGGGCCTTCCGGATCTGGCATGAGCTCCAGAATCCCGAGACGCTGATCGGCTTCGACGAACAGCTGTACCATGCCCTCGCAGCGCTAGACGAACAGGGTCTGATTCGAGCAATGGACGGACACCTCACCCTGCTCGAGACACGAGCCATCCTCGCGCGACGCGATCTCATCCTCGAGAGGTTCGAACACGCACGGACAAAGTCGACTCGGGCGACACCAGCGAGCTCGAACTGACGAATCCGTAACCACCGATTCCACCGGGCGTCGCCCAGCTCCCCACGGGATCACAGATCTGCAGCGGTGTACACCCCCGCCATAGTGGACTGAGCCTTGCTATCTACTGTGGCATGTTCAGAAAGAGTCGTCTCGTCTGCGCGGCAGCTTCACTGGTCATCGTTTGGGGATGCGGCGGTTCCGCGCATTCCGATCCACCCCCCGGGGCTGAGGTGACCATCACGACTCCCGACGGCGAGGTCATCACGGGCCAGCTGACACCCGCTTCAACGCCGCAGGCCGGGGCTCCGAACGTGACGGACGCATCACCGCCCGCCGACGAGTCTGAGCCGGCATTCGCCGAAGTGACGATTCCGGCCGGCACAACGCTGTCGGTCGTCCTCGAAACCGCCCTCGCGTCGGACGTCAGTCAGGTCGAGGACCCCGTCCAGGCACGTGTCGACCAAACCGTCATCGTGGGCGGTAAGCGCGCGGTTCCTGAAGGCAGCCTGCTGCGCGGCACGGTCACGAGCGCGGCACCCTCGGGCAAGGTCAAGGGCCGCGCCCAGCTCGCCTATCGTTTCAACCAGCTCGACGTCGAGAGCGATCGCTACGAGGTGCGGTCCGAGACCCTGTGGCATGAAGCCAAGAGCACCAAGACCAGCGACGCCAAGAAGATCGGGATCGGCGCGGGCGCGGGAGCTCTGGTGGGTGGCCTCCTCGGTGGTAAGAAAGGCGCCGGTGCGGGCGCCGCGATCGGCGGTGGCGGCGTGACGGCGATGGTCTTGACGAGCGCTGGTGACGAAGTCGAGCTGAGGCCGGGCCATCGGGTCGACGTCAAGCTGCAAGACCCGGTCGTCGTACTCGTCCCGCTCGGCTAGACCTTCCCTCGACTGTACGCGCACGGTAACATCGGACGTGCCTCGACGGTTCGTCCTCGGGTTCTTCCTCTGCACGGCCCTTGGAAGCCAGGCATGCGCTCCGGCCAACACGTCAACCAACGCCCCCGCCACGCAGGTTCACACACCGCGCGGCACCGGCGGCATCAACCATCCCAGCATCGGCGACCGTGACTACGTCGTCCTCGTGTCGTTCGACGGCTTTCGCCGCGACTACCTGGATCGCCACGAGACGCCTCACTTCGACGAGCTCGGCAATTCGGGCCTCGTCGCCGGCGCGCTGATCCCAGTTTTTCCGTCCCAGACATTCTCCGGCCATTACTCAATCGCCACCGGGCTGTATCCGTCGCGACACGGCATCGTCAACAACCGGTTCTTCGACCCGCTACGCGACGAGCGCTTCAACTACCGTGATACCGACGTCGTGCAGGACGGTACCTGGTATGGGGGAGAGCCGATCTGGATTACCGCAGAGCGGCAAGGCATGACGACTGCGTCGTTCTTTTTTCCTGGGACCGAGGCTCCAATCCTCGGTCTGCGGCCGTCGCGCTGGCGGACCTACGACGCGGGGGTTCCCAACCGCCGCCGCGTCGAGCAGGTGATCGAGTGGCTGCAGCTCCCACCCGGCGAACGGCCTCACCTGATCACGGTCTACTTCTCGATGGTCGACGGCGCCGGACACAACTTCGGCCCGGAGGCCCCCCAACTCTCGCGGGCGATCGGTACGGCCGACCGCTACTTGGGAATGCTGATGTCCGAGATCGCGAGCCTGGCCCACGGCGACCGCGTGAACCTGGTGGTCGTGTCGGACCACGGTATGGCAGCCGTGGACCACGCTCGACAGGTGGTCGTCTCCGAGGTCATGGATCTCCGTCGCACGCGGCTTGAGTCGCTCGGGCCGGGCGTGAGCGTCCATATTGGTGGCAACGGCCGTGCTGGTGAGCAATTCGCAAGTGCCTTCAACGCTGCGGTTGATCCAGACGATGCACGCGCGTACATCCGAGCGGACGCGCCCGCCCACCTGCACATCGGCGACAACCCGAGCTATGGGGACGTGCTGCTGATCCCAAGCGAAGGGGTGCTCGTTCGGTTCCGGGAACGGACCTCCCGTCCCACGGCGACCCACGGGTGGGATCCGACGCTGCCCTCGATGCACGGGATCTTCCTAGCTGCCGGGCCGACGATCGTGGCCGGAGCGCAACTGCCGGCCATCGAGCATGTCCACGTCTATCCGTTTCTGGCTCATCTGCTCGGGCTCACGCCGAACCCGGACATCGACGGCGATCTCGCGGTCTTCGACACGATCGTTGGCACCTCGCGCGAACCGTGACGCGATAAGGCTGGCATGTCATAGGATGTGGCATGCCTCAGACCCGCGTTGAACAGGTCCTGGCCGCCACTGGCAGCCTCGTCTTCCCCGGCGTTTACGACACGCTCTCGGCCAAGATGGCCGAACAGGTCGGCTTTCCGATGGCCTTCGTCTCGGGCTACGCGGTGTCGGCGACGCTCATTGGAGAACCCGACATGGGGCTGCTCACCCAGACCGAGATCGTGGACCGCGCGCGGGCCATCTGTCGCAGCGTCACGATTCCGATCATCGTCGATGCCGATACTGGGTACGGCAATCCGCTCAACGTCATACGCACGGTCAACGAGCTCGTCGAGGTGGGTGCCGCGGGCTGCTTCCTCGAGGACCAGGTCTGGCCAAAGCGATGCGGCCACATGCGGGGCAAGAAGGTGATTCCGCGTGAGGAGTACCTGGAAAAGATCAAGGCTGCGGTGGAAGCCAGAGGGGATCGCGACTTCTTCATCGTCGCACGCACCGACGCGCTAGGTGCGGTCCATGTCGATGAAGCGGTGGCGCGGGCCGAGTCGGCACGAGCCCTCGGTGCGGACGCGACCTTCATCGAAGCACCTCGGACGCTGGACGAGCTTGCAGAGGTTGGCCGGCGAGCGCCAAAGCCCACCGTCGCGAACATGATCGAAAAGGGCAAGACGCCGGTCCTGCCTCGCGCCGAGCTTGCCCACCTCGGCTTCCAGCTGATCTTGTACCCGCTGGCGGGCCTCTACGCGTCGGCCAAGGCGCTCCAGACCGTGTTCCACACGCTCAGGACCGACGAAACAACCGCGCGCAGCGCTGACGCCCTGATCGCCTTCGACGAATTCAACGAGATTGTCGGGGTCGACCAGAAGTTCGAGCTTGCCGAGCGATTCGGCGAAGGAAAACCATAGCGGCGCTGCAGCGCGCGATCTATAATTCGGCCCTCGTCGAGGGGGGGGTAATACAGTGAAAGTACCGGTCAGCATCACGATCAACGGCCGTCTCTACGAACGGGAGGTCGAGCCACGCCAGCTTCTCGTTCACTTCATTCGCGACCTCGGCACTCTCACCGGCACCAAGGTAGGGTGTGACACGAGTCAGTGTGGGTCGTGCACGGTCCTGCTCGACGGCGTCTCCATCAAGTCCTGCACATGCCTCGCGGTCCAGGCGGACGGGACGGAGGTCACGACGATCGAAGGGCTCGCGACCAACGGCACGCTTCACGCGCTGCAAGAGAGCTTCTGGGAGAAGCACGGCCTCCAGTGCGGCTTCTGCACGCCCGGGATGGTCTTCGCATCACACGAGCTGCTCCGCACCAACCCATCCCCGAGCGCTGAAGAGATCCGCCACGGACTCGAGGGCAACATGTGCCGGTGCACGGGCTATCAGAACATCGTGCGCGCCGTCCAGCACGCGGCCGAACAGATGTCGGGGAAATAGCGATGGCAACGAGAATCTTTGGCTCTGGCATCCGTCGGCGGGAAGACCCACGTTTGCTCACGGGCACCGCCACCTACACCGATGACATCACACTTCCCGGCATGCTGCATGCGGCGATGCTCCGTAGCCCGCACGCGCACGCCAAGATCACCGGCATCGACACAAGCAAGGCGGCATCGGCCCCTGGCGTCGTCGCGGTCTATACGGCCGCGGATATCGATGGCGCGCTCCAGCCGGTGCCCTGCGCCTGGCTGCTCCCCGATTCCGACTTGAAGATTGCCGACTACCCGTGCATCGCCAAAGACGTGGTGCGCTACACGGGAGACATCGTGGCAGTGGTCGTGGCCGAGGACCGCTATCAGGCCGCCGACGCGCTCGACCTCGTCGACGTCGACTATGAACCGTTGCCGACGGTCAGCGACCCGGTGAGCGGGTCAGCCGACGGCGCACCGCAGCTGCATTCCGAGATACCCGGCAATCAGGCGTTCCATTGGGTCGTCGCCGGTGGCGACATCGACGCGGCGTTCGAGAATGCGGAAGTCGTCGTCAAGGAGCGGATTCGCCAGCAGCGCCTCATTCCCAACGCGATGGAGCCACGGGCGGCGGTTGCGCAATTCAACCAGGCGACCGGTGATCTCACGCTCTGGAACACGACCCAGAACCCGCACATCGTGCGATTCCTGTCCTCGGTCGTCACCGGGGTGCCCGAGGACAAGTGTCGCGTCATCGCGCCCGAGGTCGGCGGCGGTTTCGGCAGCAAGATCCCGGTCTATCCCGGCGACTTCTTGACGATCTTCTGCGCGAAGACGCTCGGCCAGCCGGTCAAGTGGACCGAGACTCGCAGCGAAGGCTACACCGCCACGACTCACGGTCGCGACCACATCCAAGACGTCGAGCTGGCTGGTTCAAAGGACGGCACGATCACGGGGTTGCGATGCACGGTGCACGCGGGCATGGGAGCCTATCTCTCGACGGCCGCGCCGGGTATCCCAACGATTCTCCACGGGCTGATGCTGTCGGGCTGCTACAACATCCCTGCCATCAAAGAAGACGTCTACGGCATCTACACCAACACCGTGCCTGTCGAGGCCTACCGTGGTGCTGGTCGACCCGAAGCCACATTCATGATCGAACGGCTCGTAGATGTGTTCGCGGCCGAGATCGGAATGGACCCGGCGGACGTGCGGCGCAAGAATTTCATCCCTAAGTTCGACGACGGGCATGATGTCGTGACCAGCCTCACCTACGACAGCGGCAATTACCCGGCAGCACTGACAAAGGCCCTCGACCATGTTGGGTACGAGAACCTCCGGGCGGATCAGGCCAAGGCGCGAAACGACGGGCGCCACATCGGGATCGGCCTCTCCTCCTACGTGGAGATCTGCGGGCTCGGACCATCGCAAGTGGCGGGCGCGATCGGGTTCCAGGGCGGACTTTGGGAAAGCGCGATCGTGCGGTTCCATCCGACCGGTAAGGTCCACGTCTTCATCGGGGCGTCGCCGCACGGGCAGGGCGAGGAGACGACGTTCGCGCAGATCGTGGCAGACGAGATCGGTGTGGGCGCCGACGACGTGAAGGTCTTTCACGGTGATACCGATACGACCCCGATGGGATGGGGCACGTACGGCAGCCGCACGACCGCGGTCGGGGGTGCGGCGCTGGCTCTCACTGTACGGAAGATCCGCGACAAGGCCAAGATCATCGCCGCCCACCTCCTCGAAGCGGCCGTCGAAGACATGGAGTACGCGGACGGCAAGTTCTTCGTCAAGGGCTCGCCAGACAAGAGCAAGACCATCCAGGACGTCGCGTTGATGGCGAACGTGGCGTGGGACATGCCAGAAGGCGTCGAGGCCGGACTCGAGGCCTCGACGTTCTACGACCCACCCAACTTCGTGTTCCCCTATGGCGCCCACGTGGCCGTGGTGGAGGTCGATGCCCAAACGGGCCAGGTCGACCTTCAGCGGTACGTGGCGCTCGACGACTGCGGACCCCAGATCAACCCGACCATCGTCGAGGGGCAAGTGCATGGCGGCGTCGTGCAGGGTATTGGCCAAGCGCTCTGGGAAGAAGCGGTCTACGACGAGAATGCCCAGCTTGTGAGCGGGTCAATGCTCGACTACGCGCTCCCAAGGGCCGACGGTTTGCCTGACATCGAGGTGCTCTCCACCGTGACCCCGTCGCCGCACCATCCGCTCGGAGTGAAGGGCATCGGTGAGGCCGGCACGATCGCGTCGACGGTCGCCGTGTACAACGCGGTCATGGATGCGCTGAAGCCCCTCGGCGTGAAACAAGTGGACATGCCGTTCACGCCGGAGCGTGTCTGGCGTGCGATCCAGGAAGCGAAAGGGAGCTAAGCCATGTTTGCCGCAGACTTCGAGTACTACCGCGCCGGCTCCGTGGCCGAAGCTGGAGATCTTCTGCAGAAGCATCCCGGAGCCAAGCTCCTCGCAGGGGGACATAGCTTGATCCCGCTACTGAAGCTGCGCTTGGCCGTGCCTGAAGCCGTCATCGACATCGGTCGCATTGCCGAGCTGAAGGGAATCAGCGTCGACGGCGGCACGCTCAGGATTGGACCGCTGACGACCCACGCCGAGATAGCTGGGTCGGCCGACGTGCAGACCCACGCCAACGCGCTCGCGGAGGCCGCGAGTCAAATCGGTGACCCGGCCGTTCGTAACCGTGGCACGATCGGGGGGAACGTCGCTCACGCCGACCCCGCGTCAGACTTGCCGACGGTGCTCAGCGCCCTGGACGCCGGTGTCAGCGTGCAAGGCCCCGGTGGCAGCCGATCGATGGCATGTGCGGACTTCTTCCAGGGCGTGATGACAACCGCCCTCGGTGAGCACGAGCTGCTGACGTCGATCGACGTGCCGGTCGCGGGAAGTGGCCAAGGCAGCGCGTATGCGAAGTTCTCTCACCCGGCGTCACGGTATGCCGTTGTTGGGGTTGCCGCCGCGGTCACGATCGACGGGGGTACCTGCTCGGCGGCCGCGGTCTCGGTTGGCGGTGTCGTGCCGGCACCGGTCCGAGCGGCCTCGGTCGAGCGAGCCCTGGTGGGGCAAGCCCTGTCCGACGCCGTCATCGAGGCCGCAGCGGGCGCCGCGGGGGATGATCTCGGAGCGGACGAGGATCTGCTCGGCGACATCTTCGCGTCGGCCGGCTATCGCAAGGCCGTGACGCCAGTCTGGGTACAGCGGGCAATTGCCGCAGCAGCTGAACGCGCCGGCTAACCGTCAGAGCCGCGGAGTGTCCAGCCTCGATTCGATCGACGACCTCCAAGCGCGACTCGAAGCCCACCAGTACATCGCGGACCGCGGCCTGGCCACGTCGGTCTTTCTCGCACTGAAGCTCCAGCGGCCCCTGCTCCTGGAGGGTGAGGCTGGTGTCGGCAAAACCGAGGTTGCGAAGGTACTCGCCTCGGCGCTCGAGACCCCCCTGATCCGTTTGCAGTGTTACGAGGGTCTCGATATCGCGCATGCCGTCTACGAGTGGAACTACGCCCGACAACTGCTCGAGATTCGACTGATGGAAGCCAGCGGCGCGGTGAGCCAGAACCGGGACGCCGCCGCGAAGGAACTGTTCGACGACAAGTTCCTGATCAAGCGTCCGTTACTTCAGGCGATCGCTTCGAACACCGGTCAGCCGCCCGTCCTCCTGATCGACGAGCTCGACCGCGCCGACGATGAGTTCGAAGGCTTTCTCCTGGAGCTGCTCTCGGACTTTCAGATCACGATCCCGGAGCTTGGGACGATTCGGGCCACGCAGCCTCCCGTGGTGGTCCTGACCTCGAACCGCACCCGAGAGCTGCACGATGCACTCAAGCGGCGATGTCTGTACTACTGGATCGACTACCCCGACTTCAGCAAGGAGCTCTCGATCATCACGACCAAGGTGCCGGACGCATCGGCACGCCTGGCCGAGCACGTGACGGCGTTCGTGCAAGAGCTCAGGCAGGCGGAGCTCTACAAGCTGGTTGGCGTGTCCGAGACGCTCGATTGGATCACCGCCCTCGTGGCGCTCGACAAGCAGGAGCTCGACGCCGATACGATCGACCAGACACTGGGTATCGTGCTGAAGAACCAGGAGGATATCCAGGCAGTTCGCGGAGAACGAGTGCAGGAGATGCTGAATCGGGCAACCCATCCTGGTGCTCGTGGACCGGGCTCAAGTGGGCCGAAGGCAGCCGATTCCCCGGGATGAGCTCCCTCCTCCCAAACCTGATCCACTTCTCTCGCCTGCTCGGCGACCTTGGACTCGACGTCCAGGCGGTCCGAACGCTCGACGTCGTGCGTGCACTCGACCACGTCGAAATCGGTCGCCGGTCGGATTTCTACCACTCGCTGCGATGCCTGCTTGTCAGGCGTCCGCAGGACATTCCGCTATTCGACGAGGCCTTCCGCGTCTTCTGGAGACGGCCACCGGGTGACTGGACGACCCAAGATCTCCGGGCCCTGGGCGAGCACCGGCGAACCGGTGCCCCGAAGGTCGAAGCCCCGGCCCCGCTGCCTGGCGACCAGCCTGCGCCGGCCCGTTCACTGCCGCTCGAGCACGAGCGCGTGGCGGCCCAGAGCTATAGCGATCGCGAGGTTCTCTGGCAGAAGGACTTCGCCGAACTCACGGTGGAAGAGCTGTCCGAGGCTCGGCGCATGCTGGCCGACCTCCGATGGGACGTAGAGCTCCGCCGAACGCGGCGCTGGCAACCCGGACCGGGTGGCGCGTTGGACCTTCGGCGTGTCATGCGCGCCAGCCTGAGGCACGGTGGTGAACCGATCGCGCGACCGACGCGGCGGCGACGAAGCCGACGTCGCCCGCTTGTCTTGATCAGCGACGTCAGCGGCTCGATGGAACGCTACTCGCGGACGCTGCTCCATTTCCTGTACTGCATGAAGGGGCATCTTTGCGAGGTCGAGGTCTTCGTGTTCGCGACGCGGTTGACTCGGATCACGCGAGAGCTCGCGCCGCGGCTCGGTCGCACCAGCGACACTGACATCGTGTCGCGTCTACCGACCCACGTTCCTGATTTCTCGGGAGGCACGCGAATCGGCGAGGTGCTGCGTGAGTTCAACGTCTGCTGGGCCCGCAGAGTGCTCGGGCATGGGGCGGTCGTGCTCGTGATCTCTGACGGCTGGGACCGCGGTGAGCCCGACCAGCTCCGACGCGAAATCTCAAGGCTGCAGCGTACCGCGCATCGGCTGATCTGGCTCAACCCTCTGCTAGGCTCTCCGGACTACGTGCCGTTGACGCGTGGCATGAAAGCCGCGCTCCCCTTCATCGACGACTTCCTCCCGGTTCACAATCTCGAGAGCCTGGAGCAACTGGGGAAATACCTAAACAAGTTGCGACATGGACGACAGACGGCGGAATACGCTTCGGGCAACTTCTAGGGGCGCGCCGTATTCTGGCTGTACTCTTTCCCATGCACATCTCCGCCTTCTATCGTTTTGATGCGCCGCCAGCGACGGTGTGGGAGCTGCTCAATGACCCGGATGTCATCGCCGGCTGTCTTCCCGGGTGTGAGTCGCTCGAACCGACAGGCGACGACACCTATCGAGCCAGCCTCACAGTCGGGGTCGCAGCGATCAGTGGCAAATACCAAGGGACGGTCCACATCGCTGACAAGCAACCGCCGACCAGTTATCGACTCATCGTCGAAGGTAACGGACGAACCGGCATCGTCAAGGGCGAGGCTGCGGTTCGACTCGCCGCGGAAGGCAATCAGACCGTTGTCGCGGTCGACGGTACCGGCCAGGTCGCGGGCACGATCGCCCGGGTCGGCCAGCGGCTCCTGGGCGGCGTCGCCAAGATGATGATGGATAAGTTCTTCGGCTGTCTCGCCACGAAGGCCTCATCGACGTCCCAGGACCAAGCCAACAGCGACTCCTAACCGACCCAGCTCCGAAAACCGGCGCTATGGTAACGTTGGGAAGATGAAGTTTTTGTCACTGTTGAAGACCGCGCTCATCGCGGCCGTCGGACTGGCGGCTGCCGCCGGTATCGTCATCGCTCTACTCGTTTTCGTGTTCGACTTGCAATGGGAGATGGCCGGCAACTCGCGGCCGATGTTCTCGTTTGGAAGCGTTGACGAGCACTATGACGACCTCGAATCGAATCGCAGCCAGCACTACTCGCACCTGCTTCCGGCCCCTGGGGTTGTCGATAGTGACGCACAGCCCTATTGGACCGATTTCCGCGGCCCCCAGCGTGATGGGCACTACACGCAGCAGCCCCTTCGTACCGATTGGTCGGACGATGGCCTGAGCCCCATCTGGAAGCAGCCTGTCGGCGGCGGATACGCGTCGTTTACGGTCGCCCACAACCGCGCATTCACCATCGAGCAGCGGCGCGACCGTGAGGCCGTCGTGGCGTACGACGCAGATACAGGACGTGAGTTGTGGGTGCACGAATGGGAGGCCCGGTTCGACGAGGCAATGGGCGGACCCGGACCGCGGGCGACGCCGACCTGGCACGATGGCCGGGTCTATGCGCTCGGGGCAACGGGGTTGCTCTGGTGTCTCGACGCCGCAACAGGCGAGGTCATCTGGCATCGTGACATCCTGGCTGACGGCAGCACCGCCAACCTCAGGTGGGCCATGTCGGGCGCTCCGCTGATCGTCGATGATTTCGTCGTCGTCCAGCCCGGCGGACGGATCGGGTGGTCGGTGGTTGCATACGATCGTCACTCGGGTGACGTTGTGTGGCACGCCCTCGACGACGTCCAGTCCTACACCTCGCCGATGACCATCACGCTGAACGGCGTCCGGCAGCTCGTCGTCGTGACCGCGGAACGGGCGCTCGGCATGACCATCGGCGACGGATCGGTGCTCTGGGAGCACTCGTGGACGGTGCCGATCGTGCCCAACATCTCCCAACCTCTGGTCGTGAGCGACCGGCGGCTGTTTCTGTCGGCGGGATATGGAAAAGGAGCAACGGTCATTGAGATCTCGGGCGCAGTCCCACCGTTTTCCGTGGAACCCATCTGGGTCAACAACCGCATGAAGAACAAGTTCAGCAGCTCTGTACTCCATGACGGGTTCATTTATGGCTTGGATGAGGCCATTTTGGCGTGTATCGATGCCGAAACCGGCCAGCTGCAGTGGAAGGGCGGTCGGTACGGTTACGGTCAGCTGCTCCTCGCCGGCGACCACCTGATCGTGCTGACCGAGCGGGGGGAGCTCGCGTTGGTTGAGGCTACCCCGGAGCAGCATGTCGAACTGGCGGTGTCGCCCGCCATTGAGGGCAAGACGTGGAACGTGCCTGCGATCGCGGATGGACGGCTACTGGTCAGGAACACCCGTGAAATGGCGGCGTTTGATCTGAGGGGTCCGTAGCAGGCCGAAGGTTCTTCGTCTACGCCCGCTTCCGCTTTCGGGTCTTCGCGGTCTTGGCGCGAGACGCCTTTGCCGGCTTCTTCTTCGCCTCGCTGACGGAGTCGAGGCTCTTACGCAGGGCCTCCATGAGGTCCACGACCTTGGCAGGCTGGTCTGCCGTGGTTTCGATGACGTCCTCGCCGGAGACCTTGGCGTCGATGATTCGCCTGAGCTCGGCCTGGTACTCGTCCTTGAACTCCGATAGATCAAGGTCGCCTTCGAAGGTGCCAATCACTTGCTTGGCAAGCTTGACCTCGGCCTCGTTGGTCTCCTGAGGCACCTGGTCGAGTTCGTCGATCGCTGACATCGATCGCACCTCGCTCGCTTGGCGCAGCGTGAACATCATCAGGCCGCGCTCTCGCGGCTGCACAGCCACCACGTACTCCCGCCCGAGAATCGCCATCTTCCCAATGCCGGCCTTGCCGCGCAGCGCCTCACGGAGCACGCCGAATGCATCGGCCGCGACCTTGCCGTCCGGTGCGAGGTAGTAGGGCTTTTCGACGTAGATGGGATCGATCGTTTCGACGTCGGCAAATCGCATCAGGTTGATGATGCGGGTCGATTCCGGACGCGCTTTCGAGATGTCGTCGTCGTCCATCACGACGTACCGCCCCTTCTCAAACTCGTAGCCCTTGACGATCTCGGACTTGTCGACCTGACACTCACACTCCGGGCACCATTTCTTCTGTTGGATTCGCGACTGACAGGTGGCGTGGAGCTGATTGAAACGGATTGACGCGGCCGAGTCGGTGGCGGGAAACACGCGCACCGGAACGTTGACCAAGCTGACCTTGAGGAACCCTCTCCAGGTTGGGCGTGCAGGCATGTTGCCTAGTCTATCGGCTCGTCGCTCGCCCAGACCCAGACCTGCACACGATTGCACACCCGACGCGGTATTCTGGCATTCTCGATGCCCCGGAAGCCCCCACGTCTGCCCCGTTGGGACGACAACCCCCGAGACGTCAGGCCGATGCTTGCGGAGCTCGTCGACGCGAAGGCTCACGAGCGCATTCTCAGGAAAACGGAACTGGTTTTCGAGCCCAAATACGACGGGATCCGAGCGCTCGTCGACATTCAGGCTACGCCGTCGATCCAGGTCGCGATCTACTCGCGCTTGGGAAACGACAAGTCGGACCAGTTCCCCGAGCTCATCGAGCCGCTGACGCGGTTCGCACGACGGCTTAACGGACCGGTGCTGCTGGATGGTGAAATCGTCGCAGTCGATGCGAAGGGCCAGCCGCTCGGGTTTCAGCACCTCCAAGGCCGGCTTCACGTACGCGGGCTAAAGACACATCGCGGATCACAGGCTGCATCGGTCGCGTTCATCGCGTTCGACCTCTTGCGAGATGGCGACGACGACCTTCGTGGCCTCCCCTTCCACGAGCGGCGCGAGCGTCTCGCCGAGCGGTTTCGCCGACCGGGCTCTCGGGCGCTCCGACTGATCGACAGCACCGTGGGCGGCGGCAACACGCTGCGCGCCAAGGCCGAGCGCTCCGGTTGGGAAGGGATCATCGCCAAAGATCCAAAAGGCCGATACGCGACGGGCCGGCGTCATGCGAGCTGGCAGAAGCTGAAGTTCGTTGAGACCGAAGAGCTCGTCATCGGCGGATGGACGGAGCCGCGCCAGTCGCGTTCGCACTTCGGAGCGCTGCTGCTCGGCTACTACCCGACGGACGAGCCGAACGCTGGAGGGTTGATCTTCGCTGGCCAGGTCGGGTCGGGATTCAGCCAGGCTGAACTCGACCGGGTCGCCGCCAAGTTGGCTCCGCTGATCACCGCCGAGTGTCCCTTCGCCGCGTTTCCACGAAACGACAAGGCCGATCACTGGGTCGAACCGAGCCTCGTCGCCCAGACCAAGTTCACCGAGTGGACGCTTGACGGGCTGCTGAGGAACCCGGTCTATCTCGGGCTGCGCGCGGACAAAGACGCAGCTGCGGTCCGCCTCACCGACCGTCGGCCAGCCCAACGAGCGATCCCCACCCGGGTTCGCACCGCGGCGCGGGGGCCGCGGGCGACGACACCCCAGCGCCGAACGCGGGTGCCGACGCCTACGATCGATGAACCGACAGAGGAACTGACCGTTGTCCTGGAGGACCTCGAACGGCGACAGCGACGAGGCACGCTGGTGCTGCCGAGCGGCGCACGCCTGCCGGTTGGAAACCTGGACAAGGTGTTTTGGCCCGATCTCGGCATCACGAAGGGCGAGTTCGTCAGGTTCTACCTGCGGATGGCGCCCTACCTGCTACCCGTCGTCGGGGACCGGCCGCTGGTGATGAAGCGCTTCCCAAATGGTGTCGCCGGCAAATCGTTCTACCAGCATCGTGCGCCCGATCCGATCCCGGACGGCCTCCGAGTGGCGATGGTGCGCGAGAGTCCTGACAGAGATGACTCGGGCGTCCCTTACCTGATAGGCGGCGAGCTCGAAACGCTCCTTTACATGGCGCAGCTGGCGGTCATCTCACAGGACCCCTGGTTCTCGCGGCTCCCTGCGATCGCCGACGCCGACCAGGTCGCGCTCGACCTCGATCCGATGCCAGGGGCCTCGTTTCAGCAAGTCCTCGACGTCGCGTGCTGGCTACACGACGAGCTCCACAAACTCGGCACGCCATGCTTCCCCAAGACCTCAGGCTCGGCGGGCATCCACATCTTCATCCCGCTCCCGCCGGGAACCTCCTACGAAGCCGGCATGATCTTCTGTCAGATCCTCGCCACCCTTGTCGCCAGCCGCCACCCGGAGGTGGCCACCGTGGAGCGCATGGTGAAGAAGCGGCGACCGGCCACGGTCTACATCGACTATCTACAGAACATCTACGGAAAGACGCTAGCGTGCGCCTACAGCGTCCGTGCCAGCACGTTCGCGGGCGTCTCGACACCGCTCACTTGGACCGAGGTGCACGAGGGAAACACGAGTGGCCTGGCGCCCACAGAGTTCACCTTGCGGACGATCTTCGCGCGGCTCGCCCAAGTCGGCGACCTATGGGCTGGCTTGCGAGAAGCTCAGCCCGCTGACCTGGAAGCGGTGTTCGAGCTTGGCGCGAGTTAGTGTCACGACCTCGGCTTGCCGGCCCGCGCATGGTAAAATGCATCGGTTCGAGGCGACGTATACTGCGCGCCTGTAGCTCAGCTGGATAGAGCGCCGGGCTTCGAACCCGTAGGTCGGGGGTTCGAGTCCCTCCGGGCGCGCCACTTCATTCGCCGTCGCTCGCTGGGACGAAACCGCGCGAGCTTCGGCGAGACAAGTTCCAGCGCCTCTCTGACTGCGCCCGTAGCTCAGCTGGATAGAGCGTCGGCCTCCGGAGCCGAAGGCCACAGGTTCGAATCCTGTCGGGCGCGCCAAACTCCGCACGCGGCCGAGAGCGCGGCGTAAAGCACCCGGTTGCCGGGGGCCGCATCGCGCGATCGCCGCGAATATCGACATCAGCGCCGGACGGACGCCGAACCCCACCGGTAGCTCGGTAGCCCTGGGTGACAGTACACATGGCCGGGGCTATGATGGCGACCATGTTCCGCCCAAAGATTCGCGTCACTGTTGGGTGCTTGGCCGTGGCGCGGCGGTTGAGAACGGAGGCGATGGCCGCTGCTGAAACAAACACCCGACAAACGCTGCGCCTGTTCATCAGTGCGGAAGCGTACTCGAAGTCGTTACTGTAGTCGACGGCATCCCGCAATCGCAGCGTACGCACGGACACTGAAGCGACGGCGGGGGCGCACGACGGGTAGAATGCCTCCGACGCCTGTGCCGTTCAACGAGGAGGTCCCCGTGTTGTCCAGACGAACCATGCTCCTGACACCCCTCGCTCTCGCCGCACTGCGCGGCGTGTCGTCGGCCCAGGGCCGGATGACGTTGGCCATGCACCAGAACACCTCGTCCGGCGCTGGGTATCGGGGCTCGCTGGAAGGGTGGGCCCGGGCCGGCATCCGGCATGTCGAGCTCAACGCCGGACTGGTCGACGATTTCTTGACAACCGACTCGCTGGCGGCCGCGCGACGGGTGCTGACTGACAACGGCCTGACGCCGGTCTCGGGATCGGTCGGCGTGGGCCGACTCTGGGAGCCGAATCCCGATCATGACACGGCCCTCGACACTCTGAGAGCGCGCTGCGAGATGTTCGCGGAGCTCGGACTCGAACGGGTCTACGCGTCCACGGGGACGAACGGCGAGTTCACCGAGGACGACTACGACCGCGGAATCGAGAACATGCGGATGGCGGGCGACGTGGCGCGGGAGTTCGATCTCATAATGATGATCGAGTTCATCCGCAACTCAACGTTCATCTCGACCCTGACCACGACGCTTCGCATGACACGCGCCGCCGGCAACGTGTCGCCGATGCTCGACTTCTACCACTTCCTGTCCGGGCTGAGCGGGCTCGAGGACCTGGACTTGATCCGGCCGGGCGAGATCGCCCACGTCCACTTCCAGGACGTGCCCGACATGCCGCGGGAACTGCTGACCAGCCGGACCCGCGCCATCCCAGGCGATGGCATCGCGCCGGTGTCGCGGGTGCTGCGAACGCTCGCCGACAAGGGCTACGCGGGCGCTCTGTCGGTCGAGCTCTTTCTGTATCAGCAGGTCGATCCGTATGAGCTAGCGGTCGAGATCCGCGAGAAGGCCGAGCCGGTCATGCGCGACGCCGGGGTGCTGTAGGCTGGCCAGTAGGAGAGTCCAGATGCCTGAGAGACCACAGAGCAGAGGCGCACAGGGTCAACGGGAAAGCCGTCGACGGTTTTTCAAGCTGTTGGCGGGCAGTCCCCTTCTGGCGACCCCGCAACAGCAAGTGTCTGCCCGATGCCGACGCGTATGCCCCGAACGCCTGAGGCATGCAGGTCGTCGAGCATGGCCTCGGAAAAACTGTCATCAATGGCGGCAACGGCTCGGGCGCTCGCACCGAGCTGCGCCACCCCGTCGATCGTGCAACGATTGTCGGTGCCATACGCGCTCGGCTGAATGATGACGACCCGCTCGATGTCGAGCGCACGGTGAACCGCGCGCATGTCGTCGGGCGTGGCTGGCTCGTGCCTGTACCCGCTCGTTGGCGCGTACGGGAAGCGCGTCGGATCGCAGAATACGTGCGTGTGGGTATCGCACGCCCCGGCAGGAACTCTGAACGTCACCGGAGTGACCGGCTGGGGAGCGGCGGAAGCCACGGCAGTGGCGGGCCTGAAAGCGGCGGCCGTCGCTGTAGCCGCGATGTTGATGAGGGCCTGGCGTCGCGTCAGCATGGAATTGTCCTTTGGCTCGAGACATTGCCAACGTGAAGCAACCCAAGCGGCTACGGTACTGGCGACGTTCTGATGATCTCGTCGTAGACCTGTCGCGCGTGATCGTAGGCCGCTTCGGCTTCGGCGCGCTCTTCTTCACGAATCAGCGGCGCCTTCATCGCCCAGCACTGATCAACCGCCAGCCGGCACCACTCCGCGCTCCGGCGCGACGCACGGATCGGGGCGTCGTTCACGAGGACGAAAATCGGATTCGTGTGGGAGCTGTACAGCACGCGCAGCGCAACCCAACTAGAGCGGTCGAGAGGCACGTCGAACGACACATCGGTCCACGCGCCGCTCGCCTCAACCTCGACACGATCGACGACTTGGCCGTTGACGACCAGTTCCACCGGCACTGATCGAGTGGTCCCGACGCGGGCACGTTCGATGTGCCAGAAGGGCGGCTGCGCCATGGCTCGAGACGCGATGGTGGCGCCGACCTCGTCCTGCTCGGGCGGCAGGTACGCGGCGACCTGTGCAGTGACCGTCACGGTCTGCGCACCGGAAAGCTGCGCCTCGCTGTCGTCGGTGCCGACTGCGACGCCGTTGACCGCAAAGTCCATGAGGTGGGAACGGCCATCCGACACGTAGCTGCGCCCTTCGCGGGTCGCTTCGGCAAAGGCGTCAAAATCCAGGGGACCGTCGAGCTTCGCATAGGTCCTCGCCATGCCAACCCGGTCATCGTAAACGCACGGGAAGTCGGTCTCCCCACTGATGCGTGTCCGGAACCCCGTGTTCAGTGTGTGGTACCACATGTTCAGCTCCCAGGCGAGCGGCGTATCGCCAGCCGAGATGAAATCCACCGCATCATGCGTCACCGTGACCACATATTCGTTGGCGCCCACGCCGTCAAACTTCGCCATGACGTAGTTGGGCAGATCCGTTGTCGGCTCCATCGGCTGCAGTCCGAAGCCCGAATGGGCATAGCCCACGACACCGCCCTGCCCGCGCGCCCACCTGAGAATCGGCAATGTCCAGCTGGGCCACTCCTCGATCAGGCTCGTGTTCGGGTAGTCGTCTTCGTCGAGGTCAAGCAGCACCAGGTGTCCCGCGTGCGAGGAGGGGAAGCCGGATACCTCGACGTCGTAGCGCATCACGTTGCGGTCGTTCGACAAGACGTGCACGTTGCCATCAAAAAACTGCTTCTGGTGATACCAGCTCGGTCCCCAAGTGAGGACGCACATCACGTCCAGATCCTCACCGACGCCTTGCCGCCACATGTGTTCCGGGTCGACGCCTTCCTCGGGGCTTTCATAGTGGCTGCACCCGGAGGCGTGCACATGATGGTCCCCGCTATGCCATCCAAAACTCGACATATCGACCCAGCGCGTCAGCTCGAACGTCTCCTCCACGTTCTGAGCATCGATGGGCACCAAGATCTGTGTCGTCTGTGGAAGGTACTCGGGACCGCGGGTGTAGGTGACGTCGTATGTACCTGGTGGCAGTGCGACGTACTCACCATCACTGCGGTAGATCTGCGCATGGAAGTAGAAATCGGGGAACGGGTCCGTCATGGCCGACCGGCGTGATGGCAGCGGGTACACCCCCACGAGTCGGTTGGGAGCAGGGGGGCCTTGCCCATACCCTTCGAGCGCGCGTTGGCGTGCCAGTCGTAGGCGATAGTCGTCAGGCCACCCCTCGGACTCGTCGGCTAGCCGCTCGACCCCGTCGGTGATGACGAACGAGGCCGTCGTCGGCGTGCCATCATGATCCAGAACCCGGAAATTCACGGGCACTGACGGCTGAGCGTCGAACAGCACGTCAATCGCGTTGCGAAAGCCGAGATCTTGCGTGCCCTGACCGACGTGAAACCCGATGCGGGCTTCGCGCTGGCCTGCCACCGTGGAGTTGAGTTGCAGGATGGCGTATTCGAGTGGCTGGCCCGAGAGCTGTGGAAGCATGGGCCGCCGCCGATACATGATGAGCTCGAGGAACCGATTCGCCGCTTGGCCCGGCGTGATCGTCGTGTCGTCCCCCTCCGGTGGCGGTCCGACTCGTGCGGCCCAATTAGCAGTGACGTGTAGCGACGGCTCCGCATTTGGGCTCTCGACCTCGAGTCGCGACCGAACACTGCCCGCGTTGTGCACCTTCACCAGCACCGACTTCCAACCACCCTGCACGAGCTCGGCCGGTGCCGGCCCACGAATGACGCTCACTCGTGCCTCGGGGTTGATTTGCACCATCGCAAGCACGAAGGGATCCAGAATCTGCTGAATCTCCTCAACCACCCGCTGACTCGGCGCTTCGTCTCGCAGTTGCTCCAACCGACGTGCACCCTCCTCAGGGATCGAGCTTCCAAGGAACTCCAGTGCTTCTGTCATGCGCATGACTTGCGCGATGAATGGCTGCGGCTGCGCAACCGTGACGACTGGCAGCGATTGCGCACGCCCAATCGCCGAGACGCACAACACCATTCCCACCGCCAACAGTGTGAGTTTTCGGGTAGTCATCGCAAGGTCCTCGTACTGAGCTCCTTAGACAGAGATTGGCTATCGCGAACTGTAGCAGATGCGCCCAGCTCAGCGCGCGCCGCGAATTCTCTGATATAACCGTCTTGGCATAACCGATCAGACGTCCGGCCTCCGGAGCCGAAGGCCACAGGTTCGAATCCCGTCGGGCGCACCAATTCTCTCGCACTGAGCCGACATGCGTGCCACACGTCTCGTTGGCGGTCTCGGTCTCGTTGCCGCGGCCCTCGCACTAGCCGCCGCCTGCGCCGACGATTCAGCGTCGGCTTACCGCCCGACAGCCACCGTGGAAGAGATCATGCGCGTGCTCATTGACCCCTCGGCTGACGCTATCTGGGATGCGGTCGTCACTGACGCAACGGCAGAGGGCATCGTCGAGACCCGCCCCGAAACTGCAGGCGACTGGGCGCGACTTCGCCACCACGCCGTCGTGATCGCAGAGGCGACGAATCTCCTGATTGTCGAGGGGCGGCGGATCGCTGCACCGGAGTCACGGTCGGAGCTGCCGGGCATCGACCTCCACCCGGACGCCATTCAGGAGCTCATGACAGAAGACTGGGAATCGTGGATTGAATCGGCCCGCGGGCTTCACGACGCGAGCGTAACCGTCCTTGACGCCATCGACGCGCGCGAGGTCGATGCCCTTCTGGCTGCAGGGACCGAACTCGACGTCGCGTGCGAGCACTGCCACTCACGCTACTGGTACCCCGGCTTCAACGACCCGCGGCCGGCTGATACGAGCCGCTAGCTCGCGGGACGAATCGGGCTGCCATCGGGACGCGTCAACTCGGCGCAACACACGCCGAACGTGCCCGGGGCGCGCGACGGCTGGCCGACGGCCTTGATCCGATCGCCGACTTTGATGGTGTCCGGCGACCACCCGCGGTTCGTCATCGATAGCGCGGTCCCCATTTCGATCTCCCAATTAATCGTCTCGCCGTTCTCACCTTCAGCCTCGACGAAGAGAAACGAGTGGGGATTGCGAAAGAGGAATCGGGTTACTTCGCCGTCAATCTCCACGCTCTTGGTGTTGTCGTAGAACGGCCCACTCGCGTGGTGCGCTCCTGCCGGAATTCCGGTGAATCCTGTAACGATCGACAGCACGGCCACGGCGATCGTGGTCCATAGCCAGACTCTCACGAAGCTACCCTCCCTGGGTGGCGCGTTCCGCTACTTGTACCTCGGCACGAGAAACTTGACCGGATGTCGCGCGATGTCCGGGTCACACGCGTAGGCCTGCAGGCGGTATCCTTCGCGTGCCGGGTTCCACTGCGTCGTAAACGTCGCCGACTCCCTGAGAAACAGCTCATCCTCGACCGTAAGCGTGACCTTCAACTGGTCGCCGTCCCGCCAGTAGCGCTCGGTCACCTTCTTGAGCTGCGACGACGGGATCCCGTTGTAGTCGTCGAAGCCGGTGATGTCGAAGGTATAGTGGGTCGTCGTGACATGAAGGGCACCGCCTTCATAGTGCCCAACCGAAACCCCCTGCAGGCCGTAGTCCGTTGGCATCGGTGTACGGCCATCAAGCCACACGGTCCGCAGCTGGTCGTCCTTTTCGTAGCGAAACAACACACGCTCGGGCCACTGCACGACTTCCATCATGTACGGGTCGTAGACGAGCGCAGGCGGGAAGGTGCGCGAAACTTAGTTGGGAATTGAAGCGGCTCCAAACCCTGTGGTTTGATGACGTTGCCTAAGACGAACATCACGCCACGAGAGAAAGGAGCCGAGATGAGCAGTGTCCTACGACCCGTCAGGAAGCGCAAGAAGGTTCGCACGTTGGGCCCGGTCGACGTCATCGACCGGAAGGAGTACGCCGAACTGGACGTCGACACCAAGGTGGAGTTGATCCGGTCCTTGGTGCCGCTGGGGTTGCTGCATGTCGAGGAGTTGCTCGACGCGGAGGTGACGGCGCTGGCGGGCGGGCGCTATGCCCGCAAGGACGCATCGGTCGGCGGGCGTCGTCATGGCAGCAACCCCGGGACGGTCGGGTTGGCCGGCCAGCGCGTGCCAATTCGCGTGCCACGGATTCGCCATGTCGCGGGGAGCGAGATGCCGCTGCGGTCCTACGAGGCGTTGCATGGGGAGCGCGCGGTGAACGACCTGCTGCTGAAGCGCGTGCTGTACGGAATCTCGTGCCGCAACTACGAAGCCGCCGCGGCGGCGATTCCCGGAGCCATCGGGCTGTCGGGGTCGACCGTGTCCCGGGGCTTTATTCAGGCTAGCGCGGCGAAACTGCGGGAGCTCCAGGAGCGGGACCTCTCCGGCGAGGACGTGGTGGCCGTGGTCCTGGACGGCAAGACCTTTGCCGAGGCAACGATGGTCATCGCGCTGGGCATCACGATGGCGGGGGAAAAACGCTTTCTGGGCTTCGTCGAGACGGATACCGAGAACGAGAAAGTGTTGACCCCGTTCTTGCGGTCGTTGGTCGAGCGGGGTCTTGACGTCTCCCAGGGCGTGCTGGTGATCCTCGACGGCGGCAAGGGGCTGCGATCAGCCGTCCGCAAAGCCTTCCGGGACCGGGCGCTGGTCCACCGGTGCCAGTGGCATAAGCGCGAGAACGTGGTGAGTTACCTGGCCAAGACCGAGCAGGCGTCGTGGCGCCAGCGCCTCCAACGCGCCTACAACCGTCCGGAATACGACGAAGCCCGCGCGGCCCTTGAGACGCTCCATCGCGAGCTGGAGGACCGGAACCAATCGGCGGCCCGCAGCTTGGCGGAAGGCTTCGACGAGACCTTGACGCTGCATCGACTCGGGCTCTACGGCGTTCTGGGCCGCTCGCTGAAGACGACGAACTGTCTGGAGTCCGTCAATGCGCTCGTCGAGGAACGCTGCGCGAAGGTCGATCACTGGCAAAACTCGCGTCAACGTCACCGCTGGCTGGCGACCGCGCTCTTGGACATCGAACCGCGCCTGCGCAAGGTGATGGGGTACCGGCACCTGCCCACGCTCCGTGCCGCGTTGAAGCGAGAACTGAAGATCGACACGACGACGTCGAAGAAGAAAGCCGCGTAGTCAATCAGGAGCCGTAGAGAGTTTCAACTAAGAATGGGCTTGACTCGCAGGCGGAGTCGACGGCACGCAGTCGTACTTCGGCGAAATCGCCTCATCGAACACTTCTTGGAACGCGAGACCACGCTCGTTGAGCACCGGGAAGTTATCCGCCGTCCAAGGCATGTTGGGTCCATTGATAGGGCGGGAACCCGGCCCGCCGTCCCACACGCCGGACAGCTGGGGAATCACGTCCCCACCCTGACCCATGACTGGTGCGGTCGCCACGAGGCCCACCAAACCGGCCCAGATCGCTATCGTCCGTGGCATCCTCATCGTCGTTTGCCCTCGCTCAAAGTGGATCGCTGGAGCGCTGCGCTCGCAGTGTCGGGATTCTACTCCGTTCCGTTCCGGCAGCGCTTGTTTCACGGTGTCGTGTAATCTCTAGCGACCCTCGAATCCTCGAGGCGTGAAGGAGACGCACCGGGAACACACGAATGAGGAAACAGAACCTGGCGAGGTGGCTCTTTGCGGCAATGTGCGTTGCCGGTACCGTGGTCGGTATCTACGCCGAGGACTGGCCCGAGTTCCGGGGCGAGGGACGCCTGGGAATCTGGCGAGAGACCGGTGTGCTGCAGACATTCCCTGGGGACGGTCTCAAAGTCCGCTGGCGCACGCCCATCAAGGCCGGGTACGCCGGGCCGGCGGTGGTTGACGGACGAGTGTTCGTCACCGACTGGCAACCCACGAGCGGCATGCAGGGCATCGAACGCGCCCTGGCACTCGACGAGGCCACGGGCGACAGGCTGTGGACCCAAGCCTGGGATGCGGACTACGCCGGCATTTCGTGGGAAATTGGACCCGGCGCAACGCCCACCGTTGACGACGATCGCGTGTACATGCTCGGCCGGACCGGAGTGCTGTCGGCGTTCGCAGTCGACACGGGGGAGATTCTCTGGCGGAAGGACTACGGCGAAGACTACGGCGTGGACCGCATGCAATGGGGTTTCGACTGGGGATTCGCGAGCGCCCCCCTCGTCGACGGCGATCGCCTCATCTGCTTTGTCGGCGGACCGGATGATGCACGTGTGGTCGCCTTTAACAAGCTGACCGGAGAGGAAATCTGGCGGGCATTGCCCGGCGGGACCGATCTTGGTGTCGCTCAACCGATCATCATCGAGGCTGGTGGCGCACGACAGCTCATCGTGTGGAATCCCGAGGAGGTCGCCTCGCTCGATCCGGCCACCGGAGACGTCTATTGGCGCCAGCCGTACGTCGTCGGTGGTGCGATGACCATCGCCGTCCCGGTGCAGGTGGGGGCACAGCTCTTTTTCACCACGTTCTACGACGGTCCCATGATGTTGACCCTTAATCAGGATCGGCCCGCCGCGACGATCGCCTGGAAAGGCAGTAGCCAGAGCGAGATTCGCACCGAGGGCCTCCATGGCGTCTTAGCGACGCCGATCATCGATGGCGGGTACATCTACGGCATCTGCAGCTATGGACAGCTCCGCTGCTTGAACGCCGAGACGGGCGAGCGAATTTGGGAGACGCAGGAGGCGACGGTCGAACGGCGCCGTTGGGTCTCTGGGTTCATGGTCCGCAACGGCGACCGCGTGTTCCTCAACAACGACCGGGGTGACCTGATCATCGCGCGGCTCAGCCCGTCCGGGTATGAGGAGATCAGCCGCACACATCTGATTGCGCCGACTTCGGCGCCGGGCAACCGACGCGAGCTGCGCTTCGTGAACTGGGTACACCCGGCCTACGCAAACAAGCACATCTACACCAGGAACGACGACGAGATCATCAGCGTGTCGATGGACGTACGCGACTACGAGTGAACGCAGTCACGCTATCGCGGGCTGACTCGCCGCCGAATAGTTGATAGGATACGAGGTCGCGTTCGGCGTTCAATCCACATCGTGGGCCGCTAGCTCAACTGGCAGAGCAGCAGACTCTTAATCTGCGGGTTTGGGGTTCGAGTCCCCGGCGGCTCACCATTTATTTTCAGTAGTTTACACAGTTCACCGTCACGCCACAGACCCAGACGGTCAGTCGAGTCAAGCCCATTCTTAGTTGAAACTCTCTACGGCTCCTGATTGACTACGCGGCTTTCTTCTTCGACGTCGTCGTGTCGATCTTCAGTTCTCGCTTCAACGCGGCACGGAGCGTGGGCAGGTGCCGGTACCCCATCACCTTGCGCAGGCGCGGTTCGATGTCCAAGAGCGCGGTCGCCAGCCAGCGGTGACGTTGACGCGAGTTTTGCCAGTGATCGACCTTCGCGCAGCGTTCCTCGACGAGCGCATTGACGGACTCCAGACAGTTCGTCGTCTTCAGCGAGCGGCCCAGAACGCCGTAGAGCCCGAGTCGATGCAGCGTCAAGGTCTCGTCGAAGCCTTCCGCCAAGCTGCGGGCCGCCGATTGGTTCCGGTCCTCCAGCTCGCGATGGAGCGTCTCAAGGGCCGCGCGGGCTTCGTCGTATTCCGGACGGTTGTAGGCGCGTTGGAGGCGCTGGCGCCACGACGCCTGCTCGGTCTTGGCCAGGTAACTCACCACGTTCTCGCGCTTATGCCACTGGCACCGGTGGACCAGCGCCCGGTCCCGGAAGGCTTTGCGGACGGCTGATCGCAGCCCCTTGCCGCCGTCGAGGATCACCAGCACGCCCTGGGAGACGTCAAGACCCCGCTCGACCAACGACCGCAAGAACGGGGTCAACACTTTCTCGTTCTCGGTATCCGTCTCGACGAAGCCCAGAAAGCGTTTTTCCCCCGCCATCGTGATGCCCAGCGCGATGACCATCGTTGCCTCGGCAAAGGTCTTGCCGTCCAGGACCACGGCCACCACGTCCTCGCCGGAGAGGTCCCGCTCCTGGAGCTCCCGCAGTTTCGCCGCGCTAGCCTGAATAAAGCCCCGGGACACGGTCGACCCCGACAGCCCGATGGCTCCGGGAATCGCCGCCGCGGCGGCTTCGTAGTTGCGGCACGAGATTCCGTACAGCACGCGCTTCAGCAGCAGGTCGTTCACCGCGCGCTCCCCATGCAACGCCTCGTAGGACCGCAGCGGCATCTCGCTCCCCGCGACATGGCGAATCCGTGGCACGCGAATTGGCACGCGCTGGCCGGCCAACCCGACCGTCCCGGGGTTGCTGCCATGACGACGCCCGCCGACCGATGCGTCCTTGCGGGCATAGCGCCCGCCCGCCAGCGCCGTCACCTCCGCGTCGAGCAACTCCTCGACATGCAGCAACCCCAGCGGCACCAAGGACCGGATCAACTCCACCTTGGTGTCGACGTCCAGTTCGGCGTACTCCTTCCGGTCGATGACGTCGACCGGGCCCAACGTGCGAACCTTCTTGCGCTTCCTGACGGGTCGTAGGACACTGCTCATCTCGGCTCCTTTCTCTCGTGGCGTGATGTTCGTCTTAGGCAACGTCATCAAACCACAGGGTTTGGAGCCGCTTCAATTCCCAACTAAGTTTCGCGCACCTTCCGCAGCGCGGGTGCTGGGCAAGCCACTGGGACCGACATTCGGTGCGTTGATCCAGACTTTGCAGATGATTTCGTAATCAGCAGGTCAGCGGTTCGAGTCCGCGCGACGTCTCCAACATTTTCAATGGTTTATAGAAATCAGACATGTCACCAGCAGATACGGTGTCACCACTGTGTCACCACGTCGACGAGGCCCGACAGCGCCCTCTCCGCGCCTGTGCGTCACCCGTGAGACTCACCCACGCCGCACCGAGGCATGAGAGAAAACCCGCCCACACCGCACGCGCCCGTCGCTCAGATGGACAGAGCCTCGGCCTTCGTAACCAGTAGCCGAACCGGCGGTCTGGAGGCGAGAGCGCGACCACGGCGTCGTGGGAAGTCGTTGCGTTGATCCAACGTGCGGCTTCAACCGATTCCACGTGCGATGTGAGAAAGAGCGCCCCTTCTGCAGTCGACCCGGCAACCGCGAACACAGTGCCGGCGGCACAGACGAACACGGCGAGTCCGGTGGGCGTGCGCCATCGCCAAGGCGCCCGCCATGCATCAGCCGCTTCCTGCGGCAGGCCAAGAACTGGGCGATTTACGTGCGTGACGCTACGGCCATCTTTCTGCCCGCCACGCTCGTCATCGGCACGGGGTTGGCTGCCTATGCCGTCACCCGGAGGAGACACCTGCTTTCCGAGGACGACGGTCTGTCCTGTTAATGTTCGGCTCGGTGGCGCTGTCCATCCTGGCCAGCGGCGCGGCGCCGGGCCACTATCTGCTGCAGATCCTCCCCCTGGTGACCCTGCTGGTGGCTCTCGGCTTCGGGACCCCGAAAGGACGACCGGCTGGCACCGCACTGTTGCTCGGACTGTTCATACTGATTGTCGGCGCGAGCCTGATGCGTTTCGGAGGGAGCAGCGTCGAGCGTGTCCGCAAGGGACTGATCCCGCCGGGGCGGTCGAGTCTACAGCAGGCGGCGGATCTCATCAGGGCGGATCAACGCGGCGGCGATCTGGTCTACGCGCCGAAGCGTCATCTCATCTACTGGTACCTGGACCAGCGGCCACCATCGGTCGTGGTGCATCCTTCCGCATTGGTGCGCGACGCGATCATGGCGCCGTTGGTGGCGCATGGGTACGTGTCCGAGGACGAGCAGCAACGGATCCTGGAGCAAGACTTCGGGTACGTGGTCATGGACCGCATGGACGAGCCGTGGTATCTCTCGCCCGAGCAGCGGCATGATCTCGATCGTCTTCTCAAGCACCCGTTTTATCCATGGCAGAGAAGCGGGCCGATTGTGATTTACAAGCGCCAGTGATCGGAATGGCTGCTGATGCGTGACCGCCGGTGTATGTGGGGCCGCAATCACCCCCGACGCCCTCCCGCGCGCCGGGTGCACGACTGGAGGCGATGGGCCTCGACGACAGGAGCGAGCGCGTGTCACTCTCGATCCTGCGGGCCGGCGCATCAGGTATCCTTGCCTGCGTCACGTGCCTGTGAGTGCCGAAGCCGCCGCATCCGTCGCCCCTGCGTGCGTCAGGCTGCAGAGAGTGCCCCCCCACACCCGATTGCTCGCGGGGGTTTGCACACAGCATGGACCACTCTGCGTGGTCGACAGAGCTATCGGTTAACAAAGGCCTTCCACCATGCCAACTAAGGCGGCCACAACTCGGTGGCTGACGGTCGTCGCGCCGTGGCTCCCGATCGTGATGCTGGTGGTGTCGGCGTCTGTCGCCTTCATCCTGGCCGGGCGGGTGGTCGACGGGGGACAAAGCGCCGTCTGGTGGGTGTCCGCGTCCGTGGCGGTGGGTCTTGCCGCAGCCCGATCACCGGGCGGCGGCCTGCTCCTGCTTGTCTTCCTGCTACCAGCCGTCCCGTATGTCCGGTACGACACATGGCTGGGCAAGGACTTGCCAACCGTGATCGCCGCCGCGGTCGTCGTGGGTGCCGCGCTCAACCCTGCGGCGCGGTGGGGACAGCTTCTGCGAGACGCGCGCCGGCAGGTCGCCACGCCCGTGCTGGCGTTCGCGGCCGTGCTCGCGGTATCGACCGTGCTGGTTTTGCTCCAGCGAAGCCCCTTCGTGACGACCGTGGTGGGATGGCGATTGACCGGCGGCGTCTTTGCCGGCGCCTGGCCCGAGCTGCAGCCCCAAAGCACGGGACCGATCCTGCGCGCCGGAGGATTCCTGCTCGGCCCGCTCTTTGGTTTGCTGGTCCTGTCGTTCCTGAGGAAGGATCGGGACGGGGCACTGGGTCCGGTCAACAGAGAGGCGGTCGTCTCCGCATTCCTCTTGACAAGCGCGGCGAATCTCGGCGTGGCCTGCGGGCAAGTGTTCGTGCCGGGTTTTCCGATCGCGACCCTCTATCAACCGGTCGCTGGCCTCTTCCACAATGCGGGCGGACTCGCCCAACTCATGACCCTCGCGGCACCGGTCGCGCTGGCAGTGAGCCTCGGTCCGACGCGGATCTGGTGGCTACGGCCACTGGCGGTCGTCACCGTCGTGCTCGTTGCGGTGCTGTTCGTCCCGATTCAGCAACGTGCGGCACACGTCGGTGTCACCACCGGTGTTGCGTGCATGCTTGGCTTGGTGGGATGGCTCCTCGCACGAAGAGACCGGAGCGGCTTCCGTCGGGTCGTCGCCGTGACGGCGGTCGTGGCGGTCCTCTTCGTCGCGGGTCTGGCCGTCGCGGTCACGCGGACCGCTGATTGGCAGCCGGTGCGGAGCGCTATCCGTGACGCTCCCTTTTCTACGGCCTGGCTGGGCACCGGGCTGCGCCAAGAAACGAATCGCATGGCGTTCTTCATGGTCGGCGATCGCCCCTTCGGGGGGTACGGCATCGGGGGGGTTCGGGGCTGCCCTCCCTGCGTACTATGATGAGTATGGACCTCTGGTCCGCCGGTATGACCACAGCTTGCTGAACCACCCCCTGCACATGGCGGTTGACTTTGGAGCGTTCGGGTTCGTGGCCAACCTGTGGCTGCTCGGGGCGTTCGTGTTCCCACCGATCCGCGCGGTGGTCCGCGGTGCGCGGCGCAGATCTGGCCACGCCGCGATCGATCCAACGGCGATCGGGTGTCTCGCGGGCGCGGGGGCGGCGCTGGTCCTGTCGATCTGGTCCGCCGAATGGCTGTACGACCCGCCGATCAGCATCCCGGCCTTCACGCTCTTGGCCCTGGCCGCGGCACCCATCGCGCCGGCCGAGGACACGCGACGACGAGGAGTGGCGGTCTGGTCGATCCTGGCGCTCCCCATGGGACACGCGCTCATGTTTGTGCTGGGTGTTTAGGACGCGTGATCGCGCACATCGTCGCAGATGCGGCGGAGAATTTCGTCAAGCGGAATGCGGGGCTGCCACCCGAGGAGCCCCCTGATGCGCCCGATGTCGGGTTCTCGGTGCGCCATGTCTTCGAAGCCTGGCGCGTACGCGTTTTCGTACGGAATGCGAACGATCTCCGAGCGGCTGCCGACCACGTCCCGGATCCGCTCGGCGAGCGCCCCAATGCTGATGCGGTCGGTCCCCCCCACGTTGATGACTTGCCCTGGGGCGTCGGGGTGTTCCGCCAGTCCGATGAGCGCGCGGACCACATCGGCCACATCACAAAAACAGCGGCTCTGGGTGCCGTCGCCGTAGACCGTGATGGGCTCGCCGCAGTGCGCTTGGCGCACGAAGCGCGGGATGACCATCCCGTAGCGGCCCGTCTGGCGGGGACCAACCGTGTTGAAGAGTCGGACGATAACGACTGGTAATTCGTACTCGCGGCCGTATGCCAGCCCCAGGAACTCATCCACCATCTTGCTTGCTGCGTAGGCCCACCGGCTCCGACTGGTCGCCCCAAGCACGACGTCATCGTCCTCGCCGAACGGAAGCCTGCTGCCCTTGCCATAGACTTCGGACGTGCTCGCGATGAGCACCCGGCAGCCGTACCGACGCGCGGCCTGGAGCACACGTTCCGTCCCCCCGACGTTGGTTTCAATCGTGTGTACGGGTTGTTCCACGATCAGCATGACGCCCACGGCGGCGGCCAGGTGCACGATGACATCGGCCTCCGAGGTGAGTCGGTCGAGCACAACGTCATCTTCAATGGCGGCGCGGACAAAGTGGAAGTTCGGATGGGCCCGCAGCGCCGCGAGGTTCTCAATCCGTCCGGTCGACAGGTCGTCGATCGCGACGACCCGATGCCCGGCGTCGACCAGGGCCTCGCTGAGATGAGACCCAATGAACCCGGCCCCGCCGGTGATCAGATAGCGTGTGGGTGACGACATGACGCGAGACCGTGAACACATCCGTGTGGGGAGGGCTTAAGTCCCGGCTACCATACACGATTCCGTACACGATTCCATGATTTGAGTGGGCACTGGGTCGGGTCGTCCGGTATCCTCTTCTGGCGTGTTGAAGGCACAGACCCGACGACCGTCGTCTCGCTCTCACTCAGTGGTCTCGACAATCCCGTTATGTGGCGCGATGTCCTGACGCTCCTCGTCGCCTTTGCTGGCACCGTCGCCTTGGTTCCCCCCGTGCGCCAACTCGCGCGGCGCACGGGGATGCTGGACACGCCTGCCGCCCGCAAGCTGCATCTCGATCCGACGCCCTTGCTGGGCGGCCTCGCGATGTATGTGATGGTGGTCCTCGTCGTCCTCGTCGTCCTCGACCGGCAGGTCTGGGACCAGGTTTGGGCCATTCTCACGGGTGGGACGCTGTTGCTCATCGTCGGGGTCATCGATGATGTGATCTCGTTGCCGGCCAGGTTCAAGCTGTTCATTGTCATCCCGGCGGCGGCACTGGTGCTGGTCCTCGCGGAGATACGCACGGTGTCTCCCGCCAACCTGTTGGTCGCGGCGGACAGCTGGGGATCGAATGCCTTGGGTCTCGCGCTCAGCATGCTCTGGATCGTGGGCATCACGGCGGCTTTCTCGATTCTCGATCACATGGATGGCCTGTGCGCCGGCATTGCGGCCATCGCCGCGGCATTCTTCTATGGCCTGGCCGCTGCCGCCGGACAGCTCTGGGTGACGGTGTTGGCGGCGGCACTCGTCGGCGGCGCGGGAGGGTTCCTGGTCTGGAACTTCAAACCAGCCAAGATCTTCATGGGTGATGGTGGCGCGATGTTTCTGGGCTTCATGGTCGCGGCGCTCGCGGTCAAGGTCGACATGCAGGCCTACCCGCCAACTAACACCTGGATGGTCCCCGTCTTGGTGTTGACGGTGCCGATCCTCGACACGTCGTTGGTGACCCTCTCTCGGGTGCGCCGGGGCGTGCCGCCGATGCAGACCCCAGGCAAAGACCACTTGGCGCACCGGCTGGCGAATCTCGGGCTCGGCCAATGCCGCGCGGTGCTCAGCCTCTACGCTGTCGCCATCGCGGCGGGAGCTCTCGCGTGCACGTTCCTCCAGATGCCCGCCCTCTATGCGAACGTGGTCGCGGGGGGCTGCTTTTTCCTGGGACTCGTGATCATCCTCTGGCTTGAACAGGCCCCCTACGAGGAGTCGGCCGCCGAGTCGGCCTAAATACCCGTGTGACAGGTCCATGACGTCCCCTGCGGACGCCGCGCGATATCGTGAAGCGCGGCGCGTCCTGCGTGTCGTCGGTCGACTGAACATCGGCGGGCCGGCACAGCACGTGGTGCTGTTGAACCATGGGCTGGCACGGCTCGGGTACGAGACTCATCTGGTCAGCGGGGCGCTCCGGCCAGATGAGGGCTCGATGGCCTACGTTGCCGAGCGGTACGGCGCAACACCTCTGCACGTTCCCGAGTTGGTCACCGACTCGTCTTTCGGACCACGCGATCTGCGGGCGGTACGAACCCTGGCGAGGATCATCCGCCGAGTACGCCCGCACGTGGTGCACACCCACACCACGAAAGCCGGCGTGGTCGGCAGGCTGTCAAGGGCGGACCAAAGTTAGACCACGGTGGCGGAGGAAAATTAGACCGCCCGGCCCGGCTGCACAGCCAGCAGCGTGCGAAGGGAGGCGTCAGGACGCCGGAGCGGCAGCGCCGTGGCGGGCGTGCTTGCTGTGTGCGAGGCGATAGCTGTCGCCGTTCAGCTCCAGAATGTGGACGTGATGGGTCAACCGGTCGAGCAGCGCGCCGGTCAGCCGGTCAGAGCCGAAGATCTCGGTCCATTCGTTGAAGGGCAGATTCGAGGTCACCAGCGTCGATGCTTGCTCGTAGCGCTGGGAGACGATCTCGAACAGCAGCTCGGCGCCGGTCTTGGACAACGGCACGTAGCCGAGCTCGTCCACGATCAACAGGTCCTGCTTGGCCAGCTGCTTCTGGAGGCGCAGCCGGCGCTTCTCATCCCGGGCCTCGAGCAGTTCGTTCACCAGCGCGGCGGCGGTGAGGAAGCGCACCCGATAGCCCTTCTGACAGGCCGCCAGCCCCAACGCCAGTGCCAGATGCGTCTTGCCCGTGCCGGAGTTGCCTAACGCCAACACGTTCTCTCGGCGGTCGAGATACGCCGAGCGCGCCAGCTCCAGCACCAGGCGCGTATTCAACGACGGGATTGCGCGGAACGCGAAGGTCTCGAGACTCTTCAAGACCGGGAACGTGGCGGCCTTGATGCGGCGCTCGGTGGCGCGCTGCTCGCGATCAAGCAACTCCAGCTCGCAGAGGCGGAGCAGATAGCGCGGACAGTCCAGCCCTTCCTGGGCGCACTGCCGCGCCACTGTGTCGTACTCGCGCAGAAAGGTCGGCAGGCGCAGGGCCTTGAGCTGCGCGTCGAGCAGCAGGGTCGGTTTTGCCATCACTCGGCGCCTGCCCCCAGCAGCGCCAGGTAGTCCGCTGTCGCGGTCGTCGCGACGCGCGCGGCCGGGAGATGCGGATACTGCGCCAGGTCGAGGCGGGGCGGCCGGTGTGCGAGGCGACACAGCACCAGATGCTTGACGGCGTCGAACCCGATCACGCCCAGGGCGAGGGCGTCCCGGACAGCGCCGCTGACGTGGGCGAGCCGAACGTCTTCGAGCAGCCGCAGCACCTGCACGTACTCGCGCGTCCCCGCCTTGCCCAGCCGGGCCTCCAACAGACGCCGTAGCCGACCAAACGCTTCCGGCAGCTCCCAGCCGGCGAGCGGCGCCGCTTGATCGAGCGCCCCGGTCTTGCGCTCCAGCAAGGCCAAGTAGTGCCGCGGCTCGAAGATCAACGCGTCCCGCGCGAGGATGGCGGGCGATGACGGTACTGCCGCACCCGACCACGACGGTGTCCACGTAGCCCTTCACCACCACCTCGCGGTGGCCGTAGGCGGTCGGCACCGAGTCGTCGTTGCGGCGGTCGCGCACCAGCGACAACGACGTGACCCGCGTCGGGCGCGGGTCGCAGGCGTCATACGGGACCGGCGGCAACGGCAACACCGCGGCGCGGTCGCGCGCGAAGCGCTCCCCGATCGGCTCGGTGTGCCGCCGTCACCGCTGCCCGCGCCGCGCGCGGCACTGGCGCTCCACGTCGGCGTTCAACGCGTCCCAACTGGCGACGCGCGGGACCGGCACGAAGAAGTTGCGGCGGACGTAGCCGACCAGCCCTTCCACCTTGCCTGTGTCGTTGCCCTTCCCCGGTCGTCCGAAGCGATCGTCGAACAGGTCGTGCGACTGGAGTTCGCTGAAGACTTGGGTCCGCTGGCGCGTGCCGTCACCGAGCATCCGCGCCACCGCCAGCGTGGTGTTGTCGTAGACGATGCCACGCGGTACGCCGCCGAAATAGTGCAACGCCGCGTTGTGCCCGTCACAGAACGCCTCCGTCGTCTCGGCCGGACACGCCTTCACGCACGCGTCGTCGCTGTGCGGCAGATCCACGACCAGGTCGTGCGCCGTGCATGCGACGCCGGCGACGACCACCAGCGCTTCACCGAAGTCGGCCTGGGCGTCGCCCGGCGGGTGCACGAGCGGCACGCACAGCTCTTGCCCGCCCAGCTTCCGCCGGCGCACGTAGTCTTTGACGATGGTGTAGCCGCCCGTGAAAGCGTGCTCCGCGCGCAAGCGCTCCCAGATGCGCTTCGCCGTGTGCCGTTGCTTCTTCGGACGCTGCTGATCGTCGGTGAGGATCTGATCGATGACCCTGGTGAAGGCGTCCAGTTTCGGACACCGGATCGGTTTCGCCCGGCGATACCCGGGCGGCAGTCGGTAGCGCAGCATCTTGCGCACCGTCTCCCGGGCCAGCCCGAAGCGGCGCGCCGCCGCCCGCTCGCTCACCTCCTCCACATAGACGCTGCGCCGCACCGCCGCATAGAGCTCCACTCGATACATCCCTCCTGTGTCCCACAAAACACGCTCGGAATGCTCGGTGGACCACTCGAGCGGTCTGGTTTTCTGCCGCCCTCAGGCGCTTCCAACCGCCGCGCTGTGGTCTATTCTTGCTCCGCCGTTCTCACTCGCGTTAGCTCATCACGCACCCCTTCCTGCGATCTCACTCCAAGAAGACATACATCGTCCTCGAGGTCAAGATCTCTGATGCAACTAAGTACCGCCTGCTTGAACGGTCCCTCGCCGATGATTCGATAGTCGACCGCCACACCTTTGTCTCGCACCAGTCGAACGGCATGGAGCGCGAACTCGTAGCCCTTCTTCCAATGCAGACGTCCGACGCTCAGCAACCGCAACCGCTCGTTACCGGAAACCCGTCGTGTCCTCGCGTCCGGCGATCGAGGTCCGAAGCGAGTGAGATCGATGGCTGGCGGGATTAGCCTAAAAGGTACGTTTGCAGACAGCCCGCGGCGCAGGGCGCGATTGCGAAGGTCGCTGCTGACAAAGTGAAGGGCATCAGCATCATCGAAGACCCGTTCGAGCAGCGTTGGCTCGTCCAGCGCGAAATAGTTGACGTCCCAGCCGCGAAAGGACGCCACCGAACGCCATCGGGGCGATCTCATGAGTTCCGGCCGATGTGCAGCAATCGTGCCGAACTCGAAGTGGAGCACGTCGGGTCTCAGTCTCTCGATGAACGCCGCGAACGCAAAGCGGTCGGGCACCTCATCGACGGGGTGGGCAAGAACGCGGCGTAGAATCAGCCAGCTTGTGAGCGGTGACCGAACGAGTGCCCGCAGCCCCTCGCGCAGCACCAGCGACAGAATCGCCGCAGGGCGCGAGCGGCTTGGCCAGAGGTGGACGCGCCTGCGCGCTCCGGCGTCCCGCGAGAGGTCAGGGTAGAGTCCCCAGGCCTCCGGGATCTCGCGCTCGGCAACAAGGTGGACGTCGACGCCGCGTGCGAGGAGACCGAGGAACTTGTTGACAAGAAATGTTTCGGAAGCCTTGGGGAATTCGTGCACGAGCATCACCACGCGCAAGACGTTCCTCCCTAGCGTGTCGCGGCGACTCGCGCGAGCGCGTCACACAGTGCCGCCGGGTGTCGCGTGGGAACCCGTACCCAGACGCGATCGTCGAAACCCGAAGTGGGGCCACCGTTGTCCGTCACTTCGATCACCGCCCTGGCGCTAGTCTTCTTCGGCGCCGCTCCAGCCTCTGAATCAAGCGAGTGTCTGACGATGACATCCGCTTGCGCCCGGCGCTCTCGAACTTCGATGTCCGACACAAGACTCACGACCTCAACCAGGCCGAGGTCGTGAATCGTGAACAGGACGCGCTCGCGCTCCGGGCCATCTCCAGCAATGCAAAGCCGAGCTTCCACACCGCGGTCAATCAGCTGCCGCATTGCGAGTAGCAGGTACTCGCAACCCAGAGTCCAGTCGAGGGGGCTCGAGCAAAAGATGCGAATCACGTGGGCGGCTCGTGCGCGTCGGCGGCAAGTCCGCGCCTTCTCCCGAGACTCCAGAGCATCTCCTCCGTGGCCATCAAGACGAAGAGGAGGACTTTCCGCGGGAGAGAGTAGCTGAATTCGCGACCCACCCGTTCGAAGAGAGCCCAGCGCCAACTCCGAGACGCCGTCGACGCACGGACTACCTGCGCATAAAGGGCGTGGCTCCAACCATAGGTAAGCACCTTGCGAAAGTAGGTCCGGAGACCGTCCATTTCGAGATGAGCAACTCGGGCGTCCCCAACGTACTGAATGGCTTCGGGCCCCCAGCGATCGACACAGCGACGCACGCAGATCACGTCTGCACCCCGCCGACGCTCTTCGAAGGGTCCGAGCTCGTCGAAGACTTCTCGTCGCACCACCATGTTGTTCGTACGCCCGTAGTACAAGTTTGCGTCCGCACCTCCAAGGATGAGCCTGTCCCTTACGTGCTCGTAGTCCTGCAGTGTACGCATTGCCAGCGAGTTACTATAGAGAAGCGACCGCCCGATCGTGATCTTGACCGAAGGAGAAACCAGAGGTGCTATCAGGGTCTCGAGCCAATCGGACTGCGCGACGCAGTCGGGATCGGTGAAGACGAGGAGGTCTCCCTTGGCGACGCCAAGGCCCTTGTTGCGGGCTGCGTAGGCGGACTGGGTGGATTCGTGCAAGAGTGTGATGCCGTGCTCGCGTTGAGCTACAGCCATTGTCTCGTCGCGTGAATTGTTGTCGATGACCAGGATCACAACATCTGCACTCGCAATCTGCTGGTCGCGCAACGCCGCAATGCAAGCAGGTAGTGTGCCTGCAGCATCAAAGCAGGGCACGATGATCGAGATCCGTCGAGCCAACCCAAACGAGTTCACAGGATCCATCCGACAACTCGTGGGCTGCATCTCGCTACGAGTCTAGGGGTCGATAGCCGAAGAGTCGCTCCGAGGATCTGGAGGTGTTCAACAATTCCTCGTCTCACAGTGGAGATCCCCTTGCTCGCCACTATCGTAACGCGACGAACACTGCGCGCGAGGGTGGTTGCCATCGCCTCGCCGAGCCTTTCAGTCACAGCCGACCCGCGATTCGTGGAGCGATGCCAGAGCCGGATTGGGCCACAGGGGGCCGTGTGGTCTGGCTGGCCACGCATGGGTGGGCGGAGCGGTTTCGGGGAACCCGCGACGGGGATGTCGTTCGATTTCTTGCCGATGAGCGATCTCGACCAGACGCGCCAGTTCGTGCGTGGGATCCAGATGTCCGACCTCGCACTTGCCGTCGGTCGCTGAGCGAAGCTTGGTCTATGCAGCTACGCTTGCGCTCGGGCGCCAACCTCACCGATGACCGCCAGTCGATCGAGAGAAGCGACGATGCAGTGCGGTCAGGAATTCGCGCTCGCGCTCGTTCAGCGCGGGATGCCAGCAGTCCACGATCAGGACCACCCGACGTTTCCCACCCTCGTGGACGACTTCGTGTTCAAAAGAATCGTCGGGCACCAGACAGTCCCCGGGTTTCCATTGCCTCCACTCCGAGCCGGAACGAATGCGCGCGCCGTCGGCCGCTTCAATCGAGAGGTGATAGCGGTACTTCAGGTTCGATGGCCCGCAGTGGAGCGTGATGCGCGTGCCGGGATCGAGGATCGAAAAATAGACCCCGCCGCGCACGCCTTCGGGTGGCCGCGGGCAGGTTTCGACCACGGCCCACGTCCTGGGGCAGCGCGCGATGTTGTCCGGGAAGGGCACCGAGGCTCTGACGAGGGGGAAGGTGTTCCAGTCTCCGCGGTTGACCAACGCCTTCGAAGGACTCTCGATGCTGCGCCCGACCGACGCGAACTCGCTTTGGATCACGTCGACCTGACTTGCGAGTCGGCGAGCCGTCTCGTCCGGCTCGGGAAACCGCACGGCCGGGAGATGGGGGCCGTAGAAGGCTGTGGGACGCTGGTCGTCTCTGGCAAAACGTCGACGCGTAGACACCAGAAGCGAACACCAGTGGCGCGTTTGGGAAAAAACGCACAGCGGAATCCATCCCAGATACGAGCGAAGAATCGGTTGAAGCTCGGGGTCCTTTCGCACGGAGAAGAGCAGCGGCAGCGCCTGCGCGAATCGCTTTGCGAGTGCGATCTGTGTGCGTATGGAATCGAGCACGGTTGGAGCCTCTAAAGCTTGCTGGTCACGGGCTACCGGTCGTCTATTCTAGACCCCCGAACCCCACCTGTCGTCCACTCCGAGCTCTGGCTCTCATCTTTTCTTGAGACCCTCTACTCGGGCCGCCGCGCGCTTCCGAGCAGTCCTCCAGCGAGTTGTGCGACCAGCATCATCGAACACACCGGCAGGATGAAGAACCAGGGCGTCTGCCAGTCGATCAGGCCTCCGGCATTCACGATGTTGCGAGCTCCGACGTGCCAGGTGGCTGCAAGGGCCAGGGCCGAGACGAGCGCCACTGCGATCCAGGTATTCGAAGAAGGCGTTCGTTTGGGCGGAACAGCTGCGGCCAAACGCTGGCGCAGCGCTTCCCAGTCGAAGAACATCGCGTAGACGATCAATACCGGCGTGAATGTCACCAGCATGAAGAGCGCGTTGAGGGAATGGAAGATCAACCCGGCGTTGAGATAGAGGTTCCGTAGTCTGCGGCCGAACAACGCTGCGAAAAACGACGCCTCGAATACCAGCACGCCCAGCTGAAGCGGCCAACCCAGGTCGGGATTTGCGGCGAACCAGGGTGCGTCGGGTCGACCGAGGATCAGCGAAGGCCGTGCGAACGGATCGACCTGCCATTCGAGCTGCCAGATCTCGATGGATTCGAATGCGTCATCGCCCAGCACCAATGCGACGAGCCGTACGAGATGGGCCCTGTCGGCGGCGCGCGCGCGACTCGCGAGCGCGCGGGCGGCCCCCTCGATTACGTCGCCCGCGATCTCGTCTCGGCTTCGCTCGACGAGATCCCCCTCCAGCAGGGCGTGGCGAACGCCACTCGCCCCGACGACGCGAACCTGGAGCTGGGTTTTCGTTTCCGGCGGAAACGCCGGACGTATCGTTCCGTAGACGGGCCAGGTGACGATCGGCCAGTAGTGCTCTCGTCGCCCGTTTAGGCCGAGACAGACGACCAGAACAAGAAGGACGATCTGGGTTCTTCTAAGAACCGCCCGCTGTGCTGGATTCATCTGGGGGTCCGCCGCATCGCCACAAGTCTAGGCCTCCGCGAGCGTTCGACATTGTGACATGCCTGACCCGCGATCTACCGTGCTAAGACCCCAATGTTGTCGACACACGCTGGTAGCGTTTCGAACTGTGTGCAAAGCGGTCGAACGATCACTGTATAGACCTAGCTTTGACCGCCTCACGACGCGAGATGCCGTCAGCAGACGTTCGTACGCGTCCTTGGAGGCCGCTGTTTCTGTGACAGCAACCCGGAGCCGCTGTCCGACCGAATGGACAGCCATTCTTGGAGTGTGTCACCCACGGGTGATTTCTTCGTCACGGTTGCGCCTCGCGACCTGCCCAGGCTCAACTCGTGCTCAACTGGACCGAGGAACTCACGCGCCTGGTCCCCACCGAGTAACGCGCACCCGGCCCAGCCCGCCACATTGACCAGTAGCAGCTTAGATAACTGTTTTACGCCTCAGATCAGTTTTTGCGAAGAGCCACTGAAAACTGGCCCGGGGGAACCACCTCAGAGGGTTCATAGGGGGTGGGGGGGGGTGACACTCTAACTGACACACTAGCGGCTGGACGTCGGCTAACTCATCGTCACGAGCCGGATAAGTGAAGCCCGTGGAACCAAGGATATGAAGCTACGTCGTTCAGCGCCCTGGAATCATGAGGTGCGCCGCAGACGTTCCGGCCTGCATGATCCACGAACCGGCCTTCGTATAACTGCCCTCGCTGGGCAGATTCAGCGTCTCGGTCGTCGCGAAGGGGACGGCGATCGTAAGGTGCGCCTGGTGGGGCGTCACCGATGCCTGATCCTGACCGTTCAAGGAGTACCAGATACTCCCGAACTTGGGGGCCTCTCGCGTGCCGTCCGCCTCGGCCGCCTCGAGCATCGCGCGCACCTCGTCGGCATTGCTGCCGGACATCCGAACCCGATGAGTCTGTGCGGCACGAGCCAGGTTCTCGACGCTCGTGCACTGAACCGCAAAATCACGACCCGGTTCATTGGACCGGTCATAGCAGACCAACCCATTCGAGCCCTCTCGCAGGACCTCGTGGCTGCCGTCGGCGGCGAAATGAACGACCATCGCATCGGCCGCCATCGCGGCCGGCGCCGCGAGGACCGCGCGAGCGATCTCGTCATCGCCGGACTGCGCCCAGGACGCCACCGGTGTCACGACCAGGCCACACAACGCGAGTGCCAAACGACCCAACGGGATGAGCTTCGCGTTTGTCATGTTCGCTATTCTGCCACAGGTGATTACGTTTCTGATATTTCCGACACGGTTTGGATGGCAGCGGAGGCCTGCGGTGAGTCGATACTCACCCACCGCGCCGGCACGAAACATGCTCAACCCAAACCGGCAGGACTATATCTACCTCGTCTCAAGCTGCGGATCGGCACAAGACGAGGGTCGACCTTGCGATGGAGACGACGTTGAGTAGCAAGAAGAAAGCATCCGACGAAGAGCCCGGATCAGAGTCCGCGCGCATTCCGACCTCACTGTGGAATCCCTCTCCGGTTCCGGTCGAGCGGGAGCGGAGAAAGAACCCAGGAGCCAAACACCGCCACCAACAGGATCGCACCGGAGTGCCGCCAACCGAAGCCGTCGAGCAACGGGAAGAGGCAGATACACCGTATCCAAACAACCCAGTTCCGCTTTGGGACGAGAGCGAGCAGAGCTGAAACCCGATTCAGCGTCGGGTCAATTCGGGGGCGTGTCGTCTACGTGCCCGCTCCAGGCAGCGGGAGCCCTTCGACGTCGTCGTCGCCGTCGATGACCTCCTCGGCCATCTTGATCTTCGCGTCGATATCGGCCTGATTCAACATCACGATCCGCTGCGCCTGCGGTGAGCCGGCGCCGTGCATAGCTTCTACCATCGTCGTCACGCTCGTCATGTTTTCGATATAGCGACCGAGCTTGACGCGCTCCTCTGTCTCGTACTCCGGATTGGCCTGATGGTACTTCTTGACGTACTTGGCGATCTCCGGATTCTCAAACGACTTTTGTCCCGGCATCGTGGCTAGGAACCCTCCGGCAAGATCGTGGCTGAGCCGTCCGATCTGATAGACGTTGCGCGTGATGTTCTGCTTGACCGTGTTGGCCATCATCGGGTCAACCATGAACGAACCACACGGAAGCGGATAGCCCATGGCGCTAGCTCCGATGGCCGACGCGTACGTCGTCTCGTTCATGTGAATCATCTCGACGATCTTGTCGCGCACCACCGGGCTCTTCTCGGTGCCGAGTACTTTGGTCATCTTGGCCGTGGCCCCGATCAAGACGTCGGCGTTCCCGCCCTTGCATCCCCCATAATTGGCGCGGTGCCAGGTGGCGAAGTAGTTCACCATAGTGCCGCAGTACGCCGTCTCGCCGTTCATGAAGACGTGGTCATATGGCACGAACACGTCATCGAACACGACCATCGCCTCACCACCGACGACGCCGAAGCGCGGGTTACCGATGTCGCACCCGCCTTCGAATTTCCGGCTATCGTTCGACTGCCGTCCAAAGATGAACAGCACCCCTTCGGCGTCGGCCGGAACGGCACAGGCAATCGCATAGTCGCGTTCCTCCTCCATCAGCCCGGTCCCTGGCATGACGAGAATCGCGTGAGAGTTAATCCCGCCGGTGTTGTGCAGCTTGGCGCCCCGGATGACAACGCCGTCGTCGCGTCGCTCGACGACGCGCACGAACTGGTCGGGATCCTCCTGTTGGCTGGGACGTAGGCCGCGATGGCCCTTGGGATCGGTCATGGCGCCGGCCAGCATCACATCGGAGTCCTGCACGCGACACAAGTAGTTCTTGAAGCGCGCGTGATAGTCCGTGCCCTCACGTTCGTCGATATCGTAGGTGATGGCGTAGAGCGCGTTGAGGGCATCCAAACCGACGCATCGCTGAAAACACGTGCCGGTCGTTTGCCCCAGTAGCCTGAGCATCTGAATCTTCTTCACGAGATCGTCGGCGTTCTGGAAGATGTGGGTGTAGCGATGGATCCGCTCGCCCGTCAGGTGACTCGTGGCGGTCATCACGTCACGGTGATCATCGTGGTGGGCCAACTCGTAGGTCTTGGCCACCGTGTTGATGTGCGGAGCAATTGCAGGGTGATCGACGATACTTTCGACATGCTCCCCGTTTACATAGGCGCGGATGTGCAGCTCTCGCAGGCTCTGCACGTACTCGTCGGGTGTCTTCAACATGGCTGGCTCCTGGTCAATCTCGCCTCATCCTAAGGTAAAAACGCGAACGCCGCCGCTATAATGGGGGCACCGATCCCTGAACATGTGAGGTTGCGTGACTGAAGAAACGGTTGCTCATTGGGCGAACATCGCGGTCGTGATATTCGGCATCTTGGCGGCCGGTGCTGGAGTGTGTGCACTGTACTTCAATGCGCGCGTCTCGACGGCCATTGCGACGGAATCAGCGGAGGAGATCGACGCCGCCAACGCCAGGGCTGCTGACGCCGAACGTGAGTTGCGGGAGTTCCAGCAGCGGATCGATCCACGGCGCCTCAGTGCGGGTCAGCAACAGGAACTCAGAGATCTCCTCTCGGCTTCCGCTGACAAAGGACCGATCACGGTGACAAGTGTTGCCGGCGATCTCGAAGGCAAAGTGCTCGCTGACCAAATCGACGTGGTTCTCAGGGCCGCCGATTGGACCACCGGTGGCGTAGCGGAAGGGACTTATGCCGGGGCCGATCCGATCGGACTTGGCGTCGTTGTGCAGAATTCGAACGAACTTCCCGCCCGGGCGGCGACGCTGCTCAACGCATTTGGTCAGGTCGAACTTCCCATCGGCGTAGCCGAAGACCCCGATCTGGATGCCGACGCGGTGACCGTTCTCGTCGGAGTCAGGCCCTAGAGTCGGCACGCTGCCTCTAACCAGATCCAGGTCTAGAACGTCGCCAGACCCGTGAACGGGCTACCGGTGCCATTCGGCACCGACATCGCTGCCCGGTCGGCCGGGGCTTCGGTAGCGAACTGCGGCACACACAGGAGCTGATATGGACAAAGACATGTTCGAAAAGGGCTTGGCGATTCGACGGCGCGTGTTAGGCGCCGACTATGTCGACCGAGCGATGGAAACGGCGGACGACTTCAACCGGCCGATGCAGGAGCTGGTGACCGAGTACTGCTGGGGTGAGATCTGGGGACGGCCGGGACTGCCCCCGAAAACGCGAAGCCTACTCAACCTGGCGATGCTCTCCGCACTCAACCGGCCGCTCGAGATCAAAACGCACGTCAGGGGCGCGCTCCAGAACGGAGTAACCAGGGCGGAAATAACCGAGGTCTTTCTTCAGGTCGCCATCTACTGTGGCGTACCGGCCGCTATAGACAGCTTTCGGATTGCGCGGGAGACGTTTGCCGAACTTGATGAGTGACGGGATCGCTACGGAATGGCATTCACCTGGTCGTTGACGTCCGACCAAACGTTGTTCACGGCAAAGAGGGCCGTCAGGGAAACCAGGCCGGCCAAAAGCGCGTACTCGATCAAGTCTTGGCCGTCCGAGCCGAGGGCGAGCGTCTTGAATAGCGTCGTCATACAGAGGAAATCGGCCGCGCTGCCTTGAACCATCAAGCCAGAAGTGGCGCGTCGATACTCGTGGCTGCACACGGAAACGCGGGCGACGCTATGCTATCGAGGCGTGCGATGCCCACTTTCGCGGGGAAACGAGCTACGAACAAGACCGAAAGGACAACCATGAGCGCCCGACTGCACCCGCTGACCGAACTGATTACGGCCGGACTTGCCCTGACACTGCTGACGATCGTACCAGCCGGGGCCCAGGAACTGCCCATTGATCCGCTGCGCTTCACCGAGGAAATCCGCGCATTCGAGGCGGCTGACAGCGCGTCGAGGCCGCCCGAGGGCGCCGTGGTACTCACCGGTAGCTCGAGCATCCGACGTTGGCACCCTCGGATCGAACAAGATCTCGCGCCGCTGACGGTCGTGCCCCGGGGGTTCGGCGGGAGCACCATGGCCGATCTGCTCCACTATCTCGACCAAATCGTGCTTCCATACAAGCCGCGGGCCGTGGTGATCTACGAAGGTGACAACGACACCGGTCGCTATCGTGTCCCCCCTGCCAAGATTGTCGACCAGTTCGAGGAGCTTGCCGCGCGGATCCACGCCGAACTACCGGCTACCCGGATCTACGTCCTGTCGGTCAAGCCAAGCCTCGCGCGGGTGGCCGTTTGGGACAAGGCGGTTGAAACCAATGCGCTGCTCAAAGCGGCGGTGGATCGTCACCCCCTGCTGCACTACATCGACGTGGCCGCGCCGCTGCTGGACACCTCGGGCAAGGTCATGACCGACATCTTTATCGACGACGGACTTCACCTCAACGAAAAGGGTACGGCGATCTGGGCCGCGACGATTCGCGCCGCGCTAAAGAAGGAAGTTGCGCTCGAGAAGCCCGCGTTGGTCCACTAGGCCTAGCTCGGCCGGTAGGCGAGCACGAGCCCGGCGCCAGCCGCCGCCATCAGGATGCCGAGGAAGAAGACCGGCGAGGGCGCATTCTGCGGCGGGTGGTAGAGCATCGCCACGAACACGCTGACGACCGGTGCCCCAGCGAACACCAAGGGCGGAACTACGGTCGGCCGCCCCCCGTTGACGAGGGCAAGCACGATGCCGAGCGCGCCAACTGCGCCCAGCACGCCAGCCCCGATGCAGAAGGCTATCCCCCTCGAGGTGTAGACGTCCCAGCTGCCGGCTCGCGCGATCATGACGCCAGGCACGGCTATCGCGACCAGGACGTACGCGACGCCGACCAGAAGGAAGGCGTGAATGCCGCTCCCGCCAACGGCCAGTTGTCCACGGTGAAGCGTCGGAATGTACGTCCCCCAACTCAGGACGGTCAGCACGACAAAGGGCAACCAGTTGCTCATCTACACGCTCGCTTTCTTGGAAGTCCGCGCATCATACTACAGCCGCTCGAGCGCTCTTACCGCGCGGTCAGGGCGCTACTGGGGCCTGGTTGTCGTCGGAGCTGCGGGATCACGAGACAGGATCTGCCGCACGGCGTCGACCAGTTGGTGCTCCGTGAAGGGCTTCAGCAGGCACTCCATCCCCATTCGACCAAGCACCTCCAACCGCGGGTTCCACGTGCCGGTCAGGAAGAGGACCCGAAGGTCGGGACACACCGTCTTGAACTCGAGCGCGAGCGTGATCCCATCATCCCCGGGTAGCTCGGCGTCAGTGATTAGCAGATCAATCTCGCGACCGTATCGGCGTCCGAGTTCGAGCGCCGCGGTCGAGTTTGATTCAGTGATCACCACGATGCCAGCGCGGGCCAGATGCCGAGTCACGACCGTCCGAACCGACGGATTGTCCTCAACCAAGAGGCTCGTCACGGGTCGGGTCACGCGGTCGGTCACGCCCTGAGAGGAGCAAGGACCGCGCCGGCGCCGATCGGCCAGCAAAGCCCAGCACATCCGGATTGTCCGCGCTTGCCGCCCCGACCATGGGGTACCAAAACTGTACGGGGTTGAACAGATTTGCATCGTCCTGCGCGCAGCTTCCAGCCGTCGCCGGCCACGCTATAATCGGCTCGGGCCCACACGTGTGCTCAGACTCTTCTCGACATTCGCCGCGCCGGTAGCGCTCGTCCTGGTTGGCATCCTCCTGCTCGAGCCTCCCGCGCTGACTCCGGGCGACCGCGTGCCGACGCTCCGGCTCTTGACCGGCAGCGCGCCTGGCCGCGGTGAGCACGCCGCTTCGTCTGACGCGGTTGCACCCTATCTGGGACGGTGGCGAGTCGACCTCGACGCGATCGAGAGGATCAGCCCACGTGTTGAACCGTTGATGGTCACGATCACGACGAGGGGATCCTCCGTTTGGATCACCATCACCAACGACAGCATCGGTACCGTCAGGTCCGCGGGTCGACTCCGGGAGAACGCCTTGGTCACCAGCTCGGAGCGCCGCCGCGCGAGCGGCGGCACGGAGCAGAGCGTGACGCGTTACCGCGCGCTCGGCGATGCCATGACCATGGAACGAACGGTGTCGGGGCCAACTGGCGCCGTCACGACGACACTGCCACTCGTTCGCGCGATACCCGACAAATCGGGCCGCGGGACCCCGGAGTACCGGTGATACAATGCCCTACCTCTGGATTCGCCGAGTGAACCGGAACGAGCGTCCCCATGTGGGATCTGATCTTTAACTGGCCTGACCTCGCTCAGCGTGGCACCGACGCCGTGATGTACGCTGGCCTCGCGCTCGTCGGCACGCTGCTCTTTCTCATCAGGCTCTCGGTCGCGCTGTTTGCCGGGGGCGATGGGGGCGACTTTGAGGTTGATGCTGACGTCGGCACCGATGCCTCGTTCACCCTCTTTTCCCTCTTGAGCATCATGGCCTTCATCATGGGTACCGGCTGGATGGGGCTCGCCGCCCGCATCGACTGGGGACTTGGTCGTCCGGTATCGGCGGTTCTGGCCATTGGTTTCGGTGTTGCCATGATGGGGCTGGCGTCGGGCCTCATGTTCATGACCCGCAAGCTCAACCGCGAGGTGCACTACGACCTCGGCACCGCGGTCGGGAAGACCGGCCGGGTCTATCTGACGGTGCCCGCAGACGGGGAAGGCGAAGGCCAGGTCGAGGTGTCGGTATCGGGTCGGAAGAAGGTCCTTCGCGCTGTGAGCAACGGCGCCGAAATCCCAGCATTCGCCGCGGTGTCGATCGTCAGCGTTCGAGACGACGACACGCTGGTCGTCGAGCCTGCTCAATAGAACCAACGCGTCATATCTCCTCGGAGACCATCATGAGTTTCGCCACGCTCGGAGTCGCCGCGACGATCGTTCTTCTCCTGCTCTTTGTGTTCACGATGCTGGTTACCCAGTATCGCCGGTGCCCGTCAAACAGGGTGCTCGTGGTCTACGGCAAGGTGGCCGGACAGCGCGCGGCGCGCTGCCTCCACGGCGGGGGCACGTTCATCGTGCCACTGCTGCAGAGCTACGCCTATCTGAACCTCGAGCCGATGACGATTGAGATCGAGCTGCAAAGTGCCTTGTCCAAAAAGAACATCCGCGTGAACGTACCCTCGACGTTTACCATCGGCATTTCGACCAACCCAGACATCATGAACAACGCCGCGGAGCGACTTCTTGGCTTGACGGAAAAGGACATCGCCACGCAAGCGCGCGACATCATTCTGGGTCAAACGCGGCTGGTGATCGCGACACTCTCGATCGAGGAAATCAACCAGGATCGCGAGAAGTTTCTCGACCTGGTCAACAAGAACGTCAGCACTGAGGTCAACAAGATCGGGTTGGAGCTGATCAACGTCAACGTCCGCGACATCACGGACGAGTCGGGCTACATCGAGGCGCTGGGACGCAAAGCCGCTTCCGAGGCGATCAACCAAGCCAAAGTGGAAGTCGCCGAAGCCGACAAGGCCGGCTCAATCGGCCAGGCGACGGCCAACCGTCAGATGACGGTCCAGGTGGCCGAGCAGCACGCCCAGTCGGCGACCGGCGAGAAGCACGCAGAGCGCGACCAGCGCGTTGCGGTCGCCAAGCTCGAGGCCGAAGGCGTGTCGGGCGAAGCCGACGCGCAGCGCGAACAGGAAATTGCGATTGCCGAGCAAGAGGCGCTGGCTGTCCAGGGAAAGAAACAGGCCGAAACAGACCAGCGCGTCAGAGTAGCCGAACTCGAGGCCGGCGCGGTCTCTGGCGAGAACGAGTCCAAAGCGCACATTGCAGACTACGAGGCCACCCTTGCCGAACGCCGGGCGGCCGCTCAGCGGCGCGGCGACGTGGCTCTGGCCGAGGCGGCACGTGATGTCCTCGTCGCAGAGAAGGAGCAAGAGCTCGCGCGTCTTGAGAAGGAAGAGATCGCGAAGGAGATGATCGAGCGGAAGCGGATTGAGATCGACGCGGACGCCGAAGCCGAAAAGCGGCGGCGCATCGCAAAGGGCGATGCCGATGCGATCCTCGCGAGATACCTGGCTGAGGCCGAAGGCGTTCAGAAAGTGCTCGAGGCGAAGGCCGCCGGATACGGGAACCTGCTGGCGATTTGCGGCGATCGCAAGGACATCGCGCCGGCGCTGCTCATCATCGAGAAGCTCCCTGAGCTCGTCGCCGAACAGGTCAAGGCGATTCAGAATCTCAAGATCGATAAGATCACGGTCTGGGACTCGGGCAACGGGCAGCCCGGCAACGGCACGTCGGGATCGACCGCGGGCTTCTTGCGCGGCCTCATCGGATCACTTCCGCCCATTCACGAGCTCGCCGAACAAGCAGGCATTGACCTGCCCGAGGTGCTCGGGAAGGTCGACCGTGGCAAGGGCGGCCACGCCCCCCAGCCCAACGCGCCTCCGTCTGTACCGCCGCGCGCGTAGCGTGGGCGCGTCGCGCGGGACGCCATGATCGAGCTCCGCACGCTGACGAAACGTTACGGCGAGACGGTGGTCGTCGACCGCCTGAACCTCACCGTGAACCGGGGCGAGCTGCTCGTGCTGCTCGGCGGCTCCGGAAGCGGCAAAACCACCACGCTCAAGATGATCAATCGATTGATCGAGCCCACTGCGGGCTCGGTACTCGTGGACGGTGCCGACATCGTGACGCTGGTTCCGTATGAGCTACGCCGGCGCATCGGGTATGTGTTTCAACAAGTTGGGTTGTTCCCGCATCTGACCGTCGAGTCAAACGTGGGCATCACCCCGTCGCTGTTGGGATGGGATCCTGACCGCATAGCCGCTACGGTCAACGAGCTGCATGCGCTGGTGGGTCTTGACCCCGACGCGGTTCGGCATCGGTATCCACACGAATTGTCTGGCGGGCAGCAACAGCGAGTGGGCGTCGCGCGCGCGCTGGCTGCCAATCCGTCGATCCTCCTGCTCGACGAACCGTTTGGGGCGGTCGACCCACTCACCCGTCAGCGACTGCAGGAGTCGCTCACGCGCATACGCCACGCTCTCGACCTGACCGTCGTCTTCGTGACACATGACATGGTCGAGGCGCTGCTGCTCGGAGACCGGATCGCGGTGCTCAACGAGGGACAGCTGGCGCAGCTCGGCACGCCTCGTCAGCTCATCACGGAGCCGGCCAACTCCTACGTGCGCGACCTTATGGAGACGCCGCGCGAACAAGCACGAGCCGTCGATGCGCTGCTCGCCGGTGACCACCCGCACGACGTGAGCGGCCCACGGGAGCAACCGTGAGCGAACAGCTCGCCCTGCTGCCAGGTTATCTGACCGCGCACCTCCAACTGACGCTCCTCGCGCTTCTGCTGAGCGCCGCGATCAGCCTACCGCTCGGCATCGCCGTCACCCGGTCCCCGTGGCTCGAGCGGCCAGCCTTGGGCGTCGCCGGTTTGATTCAGACCATCCCGAGCCTTGCGCTACTGGCCGTCATGGTCCCGGTGCTGGCCGGGCTCGACCTGCCCAGCATCGGGTTTCTCCCGGCGATCATCGGTCTCACGCTGTACGGCGTCCTGCCGATGCTACGTAACACGGTCACCGGGATCGCGGGTGTCGACGCTGCGGTCAAAGAGGCGGCGCGGGGCGTCGGCATGACGCCCTGGCAGCAGTTGACCCGGGTCGAGCTGCCTCTGGCGATGCCGGTGATCGTCGCGGGCGTGCGAACTGCGACGGTCTGGATCGTGGGCATCGCGACGCTCTCGACACCTGTGGGTGCCACGAGTCTTGGCAACTACATCTTCAGTGGACTCCAAACTCGGAACTCCACGTCCGTCTTGGTGGGTTGCGCATCGGCCGCGGGGCTTGCGCTTGTGCTGGACGGCCTGGTTCACGCCATCGAGTCCGCCGTCGTCGCCCGACGCCGCACTCGACTCGCGTTGTCACTCGGCGCGCTTGGCCTCCTCGTCGGGTTCGCCGTGATCTCACTGGCTCAGCCCGTCATCGGAGACCGACCGCGGCCCGTCGTCATCGGATCGAAGACATTTACCGAGCAGTATGTCCTGAGCGCGATCCTATCCGGGTGGATCGCCCAGGAAACCGGTCGTCCGACCCGACTCGTACAGTCGCTCGGTTCAACGGTCGCGTTCGACGCGCTGGACGCAGGTGAGATAGACGTCTATGTCGACTATTCGGGAACGTTATGGGCAAACGAGATGAACCGGGGTGGCGAGACAGCCGAACGTGGGGAAGTGCTGGACGCGGTGACTCGCTTCCTGCGCGACCACCATGGAATTACGGTCGCCGCGCGACTTGGGTTCGAAAATGCCTACGCGCTGGCCGTTCGCGTCGAAGACGCTCAGCGGTTGTCGCTCAGGCGCATCTCCGATCTGCAGCCGCATGCACCGTCGCTGGTCATCGGTGGTGACTACGAGTTCTTCGCCCGCCCAGAGTGGGCGGCCATCCGCGACACGTATCGGCTGGCCTTCGCCGATCTGCGAACGATGGACTCGACGCTCATGTATCAGGTAACCGCCCAGGGACAGGTCGACGTCATCAGCGCGTTCTCCTCGGACGGCCGCGTTCGCGCATATGATCTAGTGGTGCTCGAAGACGACCGAGCGGTGATTCCGCCTTACGACGCGGTCGTGCTCGCCGGTCGCGGAGTCGCCGAACGCGCACCGGACGTCATCGAGGCGTTGGCGGTGCTGACGGACCGGATCCCAGTGGAACACATGCGTTTGCTCAACCTCGCTGTGGACGAATCGCAGGAGCATCCGACGGCCGTCGCCGAGCAGTTCATCCGCGAGCACATGCCACAGAGGTAACACGACATGTCCGTCCTGAAGTTTCTCGGCCTCGCTGGAGGCCAACCCGACGCGTCCGACGTGAACTCGAGCGGCGAGGCCTCCGATACCGACACGATGCGCCGGATCGCCGCCCAGCTAGAGCAAATGAACGAGGACGCGGCGCGGTATCTCGCGGCGTTCGCGTACATCCTGAGTCGCGTCGCGCACGCAGACTCTGAATTCAGCGACGAGGAAACCCGCAAGATGGAGGAGGTCGTGCGGGGCTTCGGCCACTTATCTGCGCCGCAGGCCGCACTCGTCGTCGAGATCGCCAAGAGTCAGGTCAGGCTGTTCGGGGCCACCGACAACTTTCTCGTCACGCGCCGCTTCAAGGAGATGGCCACGCCCGAGCAGTGCGTCGAGCTGCTCGACTGCGTCTTTGCGGTGTCAGCTGCGGACGACTCGATCTCGACGGCCGAAGAGGGACAGGCCGGACAGATCGCGAAGGAGCTCGGGCTCACCCACGACGAGTTCGTCGCGGCACGCCTGACCTACAAGGATCACCTCGAGTCGCTGCGGCGCCTCCGACAAGACTTCTAGCGATCACGCTGACTTCGGCACCGGGGGATTCTTCTCGAGCATCACCGCAATCCAGCGGAAATCCTCAGTGTTCTCCAGCGCGATCTTGATCCCCATGGTCAAGGGAACGGAGAACAGCATGCCGACCGGACCCCAGACCCACCCCCAAAACACCAGCGACGCAAAGACGACAAGCGTCGACAAGCCAAGCTGTCGCCCCATCAGGGTCGGTTCTACAAAACTTCCGAACACGATGTTGACTGCCAAGTACCCGATAGCGATGACCGCCGCACGCCCGGGTCCGAACTGAATCAAGGCGAGCGACACAGCTGGAATTGCGGCCAGAATCGAGCCCAGGTTTGGGATGAAGTTGAACAGGAACGCGACGAGACCCCAGAGAAGCGGGAAATCAAGCCCGAGCAGCGCGACCCACACCCCCACGATGGTGCCTGTCATGGCGCTGATGGCGGTCTTGATGACCAGGTAGTGCTGAACCTGACGTGTAATGCGCTCGAACTGGCCGAGGTCGGTCTGCTCGCCGAACGCCGCTTGCACCTTGCGGCTGAAGCCCGCCGCTTCCATGAGGATGAACACGACGGTCAGGAGCACCAGAAAACTATCCGACGCAAATGACGCAACAGCCCCAAGCGCTCCGCCGAGAATGTCGAATATGCCCACCGGCAGTAGATCGAACGACTGCCACTCGGTTGTCGAGATGCCGAAGCCTTCGAGCAGCTCAAGCGCCGAATCCATCAATCCCTGCAGGCGGGCCTGATAGCGTGGCGCCACGTCTCTGAACTGATTGACGGAACGCCCGACGAGCAGCACTAGCAGGCTGATGACCCCGGCGGCGGCGAGCACGGTGCTCAGAACCGCGAGCGGCTGCGGTACCTTGTGCTTCAGCAGCCATCGCATGAACGGCACGCTGACGACGGCAAACACGACCGCGACCAAGAACGGCAGCACCAGGTTCGAGGCTTCTCGAAGCCCGGCGACCACGATGACGAACGCCGCCGCCGCAACGAGAAACCGCGTCCCGCCGTCGGACGATAGGGGGTGACGTGTCATGAAGAGCCACTCGATGACGCTTCGAGCAGCGTCAGCACAAAACCATGGTCGGCGTCGACCCATCGCTCCAGGGTGGTCAGCCCGGCGGCCGCCGCCATCGTGGAAAGCTGCTCTAGCTCGTACTTGTGAGAGCTCTCGGTCCAGATAGACTCGCCCGCCACAAGCGACGTGCAACACCCCGCCCCGCGCAGGCACACCAGCTGGTCAGACCGGCTGACCAGATACGCCTCGACCCGGGCAGCGTCGGCGTTCCAGACGACGGAGTGGTCGAATTGCTCGACGTCGAAGTCGCCGTCGAGCTCTCGATTTAGGCGAACCAGTAGGTTCTTGTTGAACGCGGCGGTCACCCCGAGCGGGTCGTCGTACGCCAAGATCAGGTCACGCTCCGGCTTCACCAGGTCTGCGCCAAGCAAGAGCCGATCGCCGCCGCGACACGCAGCCCGGATCGAACCGAGAAAGCGCTGGGCCTCGTCGGGCGCCATGTTCCCGATGTTGGATCCAAGAAACAGCACCAACACAGGACCATCGCCGTGGGTCTGATCGACGACCGTCTTCACGCCAAGCTCGTACGTCGTTTCGTGGGAAACAACCGTGACGCCGCGATATTTCGCGAGCGTTCGGACCGAGTGCTGGAGCGCCGCGGAGGAGATGTCGATGATGTGCACCGTGGCCGCCCCGACGTCGGCGCCAGACGATTCGAGCAGCAGCGACAACTTCTCGCCGCTTCCGGCACCGAGTTCGATCAGGGTGGGGTCGTCACCAAGATCGCCGATGATGTCGACGGCGTGCCGCGCGAGCAACCCCTGCTCGGCTCGCGTGATGGTGTACCACGGAAGTCGGCAAATTGCCTCGAACAGTCGGGATCCAAGTGGGTCGTACAGATATCGCGACGGAATCCGTTTGGGATCACAGCTCAACCCGTGGGCTACGTCACGGGCAAACGTCGCCGCTTTGTCGGCGTCGACCGGGGTCGTACTTGCGAGAACGTCCATAAGCGGTTAGCTGACTACCCAGCGTCGCTCACACAGCGAAACGTCGCGTACATATAAGGATAGTACGGTCGGAACCAATTTCGGAAGCTGCGCCGGACCAGGCCGCGCCCGGTAGCGGGCGATGCCCCTTTGACGACGAAGTGATCGTCGTCGAAGAAGTCGGCCGAGTACTCTGGATACGACGCCATCGCCCGAAATCCGGGAAATCCGGCAAACACGGTCGAGGTCCACTCCCACCCGTTGCCGATGAGATCGTGGATGCCCCACGCGCTCACACCCGCAGGATAGGATCCGACCGGAACGGGATCCCACTCCTGGAAGCCGAAGTTGCCGTGGGAGGCGTCGGGCACTTGGTCACCCCACGGATAACTCCGCTCGCCGTCTGGCCCGCCATAGGCAGCCCGGTGAAACTCCGCCTCCGTTGGCAGCCGGAGACCCTTCCATGCGGCATAGGCAGCGGCCTCATCGTGGGTGACGTACACGGGCCAGGTCATCGGCAGCGCGACCCGCTCAAACATCCCGCGCCACAGCCACCGCCCCGAGTCGCGCTCCCAGAGGAGCGGGTGTTGACGACCACCAGCCGCTTGTCGCTGCCACGCAGCCTCAGACCAGAGCGATTCGCGGCGATACCCGCCGTCATCAACAAACTCCAGGAAGTCCTGATTCGTCACATCGTGGACGTCGATCTCGAACGCCGACACATCAACCGTCATCCCTGGAAACTCGTTGTCCCACCCAAACGGTATCTCGTCACGGCGCGCGCCGAGCGTCGCCCGACCCGATGGGACGCGCACCATTCGCCGCTCAGGGACCACACCGTCGACCCGCGCCGACGCGCTGTGAGGTCGCGTCTTTCGAGTCGGGTCGAATCGGTGCCACATGTACAGCAGAGTCTCCTGGTGCATGACCTCGTGCTCCAGGGCCGTGAAGACGCCCTGGCCCCTTTGCATAACAGGATTCGTGCTTCCCTCGACCTCGTCATTCTCGAGCGCATGGACGATCGCGTCGTCTGCTTCGCGCACGTAGCCAGCCACGGTCGACCTGTCCGGCCAGGCATCGATCGCCGAGGAGGCGGTGGCGGCCGGGTCACTTGGATCGATGCCACGGGCAAACAGCACCTCGAGGTCGGGGTCGATGCCGCCGTGCCCGAGGCCTTTCTTGAGGTAGCAGTTCACGCTGAATGCGGGAATGTGTCCGTCGTAGAAGACGACCGGGTGGCGAAGCGGAATTGGACGCTCGTAGTACGCGTTTTCGTCGAGCATCTCGAATATCGCGCGGCTGCGCACGCGGTTCTCACGATAGCTACGAATGGCCTCCTGGCGATCAACGACCTCGCCGTTGGTAGCGGGGCTAGACACGTGGGCGTCCTTTCTCACACCGGCGACCGCAGCGGCGCGCCGTCGAAGGCCCAATGGTACCAGGAACCCCGGGGGCACCGCACTGGCGCCGGCGCTGCCAAGCCATAGCAGTCGCGTCGATGACCGCCGCCAGGGGTATGCTAGTGTTAACAGTTTGGCACGGTCGCGCGAAAGTGGCGGAACTGGCAGACGCGCCGGATTTAGGATCCGGTGGCCGCGAGGCCATGGGGGTTCGAGTCCCCCCTTTCGCACCAGCGTGACGAGATGGCGGGCCTCACCGCGCGAAAGTAGCCGTTCAATCGAATGCTATTGGCATCCCCGGCCGATATAAGAACATGAAGGCGGAACTTACGGACCTCAGCGAGACTCGAAAGAACCTTGCCGTCGAGATACCGACGGCAGCGGTCGACTCGGAAATCGAACGGCTGTCGCAGCGCTATCGGCGGACGGTCAAGATGCCGGGGTTCCGTCCGGGAAAGGCACCCACGAGGCTGGTGCGACAGCGCTTGCGCGATCAGATCCTAAACGAAGTCGCACAGGATCTCATTCCGAAGGCCGTCGACGAAGCCATTCACGAACGCGGTCTGGAGCCGGTCGACACGCCGTCCATCCGCGACGTGAACGTCGAAGAGGGGCACCCGCTGACTTTTATCGCGACGTTCGAGACGCTACCGTCGGTCGACCCCGGTGAGTATCGGCAGCTCACGCTGCGGCGGCCGCCGGTCGCAATCACCGACGACGCCGTGGCCGAAGCGATGGAAACGCTTCGGCAACGAGCCGCTCGACTCGAGACGGTGACGGGCCGCGGTGTTGGTCACGGCGACACCGTGACGGTCGACCTCGAGCGCCGCTCCGTCTCGCCATCCGGCTCTGGCGGTGCCGAAAAGCCCGAGACCCACGAGAACGTCGATGTCGAGATTGGCGGCGCCGGCAACCCGCCGGGCTTCGATGAGCAACTCACAGGGCTCACCGTAGACACCACTCGCGAGTTCACCGTTCACTTCCCCGACGACCACGCCACCCAAGAGCTGGCGGGGACCGATGTGGCGTACACGGCGACCGTCAAGGCCATTCGCGAACGCGTGCTGCCTGACCTCGACGACGAGTTCGCGCGTGACGTTGGGAAATTCGATACGCTAGACGCGCTGACCGCTCAGGTTCGAGAGGACTTGCAGCATCAGGCAGAGCACGAAGCCGACGCGAAGGTTCGGAGCGAGCTCATGACGCAGCTGTCCACGCGGATCGAGAAAGAGATTCCAGAAGCGCTCGTGGAGGCTGAAATCAACCGGCGAATCGAGCATTTCGTGGGTCACCTGATGTCGCAGCGCGTCGATCCGCGGCAGGCCAACATTGACTGGGACGCGTTTCGGCAGGAGCAGCGCGAGCCGGCTGCGGCAACGGTGCGGAGCACCTTGGTCATCGACGAGATCGCCAAGCGCGAGGATATCGCCGTAGAAGACGTCGACGTCGAGAAGGAACTCGAGCGTCAAGCGGAACATGCCGGCCACACTGTGTCGGCCACCCGCGCACTTATCGAAAAAGAGGGTGGCCTGGACCGCCTGACCAGCGGCTTGCTGCGCGAGAAAACCATCGACTTCCTGTTGAACGAAGCCACCGTTGTCACCGCATGATCGTCGCCGATTCGAGAACCCTGCACATGCCTGAGCCGAAGAACCAGTTGATTCCCATGGTGGTCGAGCAGACTAACCGGGGCGAACGCGCCTACGACATCTACTCCCGTTTGCTCAAAGACGGTATCGTCTTCATCGGTTCGCCCATCGACGACGCGCTGGCGAATCTGGTTATCGCTCAGATGTTGTTTCTGGAGGCGGAGGATGCAGAGCGGGATATCACGTTGTATATCAACAGCCCCGGGGGTGTAATCTCCGCCGGGCTGGCGGTCTACGACACCATGCAGTTCATCAAGCCCGACGTGCAGACGTACTGCATTGGTCAGGCCGCTTCCATGGCGGCCGTGCTGCTTGGCGCCGGCACCAGCGGGAAACGGTTTGCGCTTCCCAACTCCCGCATCGTCATACACCAGCCGTTGATGTCGGGACTCGGGGGGCAGGCCACCGACATCGACATCCACGCAAAAGAAATCTTGCGCACGCGCGCGCGCCTCAACGAAATTCTGGCGGAACACACGGGTCAATCGCTGGATCGTATCCAGGAAGATACCGAGCGCGACTACATCATGAGCGCGGAACAATGCCGCGAATACGGTATTATTGATGCAGTCATTCAGCAGCGCGCGTAGTCTCGGACGCGTCTAAAAGACATGGCGAAGAAGAACGCTGACGGCGAAGTCCTGCGGTGCTCGTTCTGTAACAAAGACCAGAACGACGTCCGTAAGCTGATTGCAGGGCCGACGGTCTTCATCTGCGATGAGTGTGTCGACGTTTGCAACGACATCATCGCCGACGACAACCGGTCGGAGACAAAGGGCGGACTGCGCTCGTCGTTGCCGGTACCCGAAGAAATCAAGAAGTTCCTCGACCAGTACGTCATCGGCCAGGAGCTGACGAAGAAGAAGCTCGCGGTGGCGGTCTACAACCACTATAAGCGGGTCGAGATCCAGAAGCAGTCAAAGAATCGCCAAGACACCGAGCTGACGAAATCCAACATCCTTCTGATCGGTCCGACCGGGACCGGAAAGACGCTCCTGGCCCAGACGCTGGCGCGTCTACTCGCTGTCCCGTTCACCATCGTCGACGCCACCACGCTCACCGAGGCTGGCTACGTTGGTGAAGATGTCGAGAATATCATTCTCAAGCTGCTGCAGGCCGCCGGTGGCGACATCGAGAAATGCCAGCAAGGCATCATCTACATCGACGAGATCGACAAGATTTGCCGGAAAGACGAGAACCCGTCGATCACTCGTGACGTATCGGGGGAAGGGGTGCAGCAGGCCCTCCTTAAGATCCTCGAGGGCACTGTCGCCAACGTCCCGCCGCAGGGCGGACGCAAGCATCCGCACCAGGAATTCTTCCAGATCGACACCACGAATGTGTTGTTCATCTGCGGCGGAGCATTCGTGGGCCTCGACAAAATGATCCAGCGCCGACGCGGCCGAAAGACGCTGGGCTTCCAGTCAGAGCTCACGTCCTCGCACAACTCCAGCGTCGGCTCGCTGCTGGAGCACATCGAACCGCAGGATTTGATTCGCTACGGTCTGATTCCGGAGTTCGTCGGTCGGCTTCCGGTCATGGGCACTCTGCACGAGCTCGACAAGCCTGCGCTTGTCCAGATTCTGACGACACCGCGCAACGCCATCACGCGGCAGTATCAGAAGCTGTTCGAGTATGAGAACGTCAAGTTGAGCTTTACGGACGACGGGTTGGAAGCGATCGCCGAAGCGGCGCTCGAGCGCAAGATCGGCGCACGCGGGCTTCGAATGATCATCGAGGACCTGATGCTCGAACTGATGTACACACTGCCCGGACAAAAGAAGATCAAGGAGTGCGTGATCACGCGAGAGGCGGTGCTCGCCAAGGACAAGTCGATCACGCTCGTCGAAAAGGCAGGTTAGTGGAAGTTTACGAGACGCTCCCAATCGTTCCGCTTCGCGACGTCGTCGTGTTCCCGCACATGATGATGCCGTTCGTGATCGGCCGCCCCTCATCGACCCGTGCACTCGAGCACGCGCTCGTGAAGGACAAGCGCATCTTTCTCGCCGCTCAAAAGGATGCGGCCAACGACGACCCAAACCCCGACGATATCTACACCATGGGGTGTGTGGCCAACATCGTTCAGAGCCTGAAGCTTCCGGATGGCAACGTGAAGGTGCTGGTGGAGGGCGTCGACCGTGCGCGCGCCATCGAGTGGAAAGAGGACAAAGGATTCTTTCGCGTCGTGGCCAAGGTGATGACGCGTCCCGAGGGCGGGGACGACGTCGAGGCAACGATGAGCCGCGTGGTCTCGCTGTTCGAGCAATACGTCAAGCTCTCGAACAACTTGCAGTATGACGCGATGATCGCGGCAGTTCGCGTCGACGACCCCTCGAAGCTAGCCGATACCATCGCCGCACATCTGGTCGTTGGTGTCGACGAAAAACAGAACCTGCTCGAGATCATCTCGCCGTTCGAGCGCCTGGTCCGAATTTCCAGCATCCTCGAGAACGAAGTAGACAAGCTCCAGGTCGACCGTCGCATCCAGTCGCGCGTGAAGAAGCAAATGGAGAAGGCACAAAAGGAGTACTACCTCAACGAGAAGATGAAGGCGATTCAGAAGGAGCTGGGCCGCAAGGAGGACCGGGGCAACGAAGTCGACGACCTTCGCAAGAAGATCGAGGACTCCAAGATGCCGCGGGACGTCGAAGAGAAGGCTGTGCAGGAGCTCAAGCGCCTAGAGGCGATGCCTCCAATGTCGGCTGAAGCGACCGTATCGAGGAACTACCTCGACTGGCTGATCGCTGTGCCGTGGCACAAGAAGACCCGCGAAAGCCGCGACCTCAACCGCGCGGCCAACATCTTGAATGAGGATCACTACGGACTCGACAAGATCAAGGACCGAATCCTCGAGTTCCTGGCGGTGCGCAGCCTGGTGCGAAAGCCGAAGGGCACCATCTTGACGCTGACCGGCCCGCCGGGCGTCGGCAAGACGTCGCTGGCCAAGTCCATCGCGCGGGCCACCAACCGGAAGTTCGTGCGGCTCTCACTCGGCGGCGTTCGAGACGAAGCCGAGATTCGAGGTCATCGTCGGACGTATATCGGGGCGTTTCCGGGCCAGCTGATTCAGATGATGAAGAAGGCCGGCACGATGAACCCGGTCTTCCTGCTCGACGAAGTCGACAAGATGTCGATGGACTTTCGCGGGGATCCATCTGCTGCCCTGCTGGAAGTGCTCGACCCCGAACAGAATCACACGTTCCTCGATCACTACCTCGACGTCGAGTACGACCTGTCGCACGTCATGTTCGTGTGCACGGCAAATGTGCTCCATACGGTGCCCCAGGCGCTGCGCGACCGCATGGAGGTCTTGCAACTGGCCGGCTATACCGAGTTGGAGAAGATCGAGATTGCCAAGCGTTTCCTGCTGCAGAAGACGCTCAAGGCGACCGGGTTGACCGATAAGAACGTCACGTTCGCCGACGACGCATATGAAACGGTGATTCGTCGGTATACGCGGGAAGCCGGCGTGCGGAGTCTCGAGCGTGAGATCGCGTCGATCTGCCGGAAGATCGCGCGCAAGGTCGTGATGGAAGGGAAGGGTTTCTCAGAGGACGTCACGACTGACAAGGTGACCGAGCACCTCGGCGTGCCCAAGTATCGTCCGATGATCGCCGAAGAGCAGAATGAGGTGGGTATTGCAACGGGTCTCGCCTGGACCGAAGCCGGCGGTGAGCTGCTGGTCACCGAATCAACACTGATGCCCGGCAAAGGCCAGTTGACGCTCACCGGCAAGCTCGGCGACGTCATGCAGGAGTCGGCTCAGGCGGCCATGAGCTACGTGCGGGCGAAAGCCGAATCGTTCGGCATCCCGAAGAACTTCAATCGCAAGACCGACGTCCACGTGCATGTGCCCGAGGGCGCCATTCCGAAGGATGGCCCGTCTGCCGGCATCACCATCACGACCGCGCTCGTCTCGACGCTGACGGGCATACCAACACGTCGCGAAGTGGCCATGACAGGCGAAATCACGTTGCGCGGCAAGGTGCTGCCAATCGGCGGTGTGAAGGAGAAGGTCTTGGCCGCCCACCGAGCTGGATTGAAGACGATTATCCTGCCGAAAGACAACGAAAAGGACCTGTCGGAAATCCCAAAGAACGTCCTCGACTCACTCGACCTCTACATGGTCGACACGATGGACGAAGTCCTCAAGATCGCACTTGCCGAGCCCATGCGTCCGCTCCTGCCGACCGACGACCAACCGGAGCAGCCGGCCTCGGATGAAGTGACGCACTAGGACGAGGACAGCAGGCAGAACAGAAGACAGGGGGGCGCCTGATGAAACCCCTCTCCGCCGAGTTCGTCACCAGCGTGATTGCAGGTGGAGGGTTGCCCGACGCCGATCTGCCGATCATCGCGCTCGTTGGACGGTCGAACGTCGGGAAATCAAGCCTCATCAACGCTCTGGTCAAACGGCGCATTGCGCGTTCCGGGGGCAAACCCGGAACGACTCGACTCGTCAACCTGTATCGCATTTCGACATCCGGTCCTAAGAGCCGCACCTTTCTTGTTGCCGATCTTCCCGGATATGGCTACGCCCGCGGCGGCACCCAAAGCCAGCGGGAGTTCGAGCAGCTCATAGGCGGGTTCTTCGCCCAACTGGACCAGGACGACGCCAACCGCGACCAGCGTGGTCCGCGACTAGCTGGCGTCATCCTCGTCGTAGATACTCGCCACCCGTCACTCGAATCGGACCTATCGGCCCGGGCATGGATCGGCCACCGTGGCGATCGCCTGGTGACGATCGCCACCAAAGCCGACCGGATCGCGCGGTCTAGGCGAGAGGGCGCTCGCCAGCGCCACCGTGATGCGCTCGAGTGCCCCGTCCTGCTACTGTCGACCCGGACGGGCGAAGGAATCGGAAAGGTATGGGCGGAAATATCGAGGCTGCTATAATGTCAGGTTTGAAGGAGTCACCGTGAAGTCAGGCATCCATCCCGAGTATCACGACGTCGAAGTACGCTGCGCTTGCGGCGCGACGTGGAAGACGCGATCGACGAAGCCCGAGCTGCATCTGGAAATCTGCTCGAACTGCCATCCCTTCTTCACGGGTCGACAGAAACTCGTCGACACCGAAGGCCGTGTCGAACGGTTCACGAAGAAGTTTGGGCAAGTCACCGTCGCGAGCCGTAGGCAGCAGCAAGCCAATCGGAAGAAGAAGACCGGGGCCCGGGCCACTTCCTAGCGCTGCGCTCGAGCTCCGACGTCGTCCGACAAGAAGCCGCCCGGGTCCCTAGCCTCGATCTTTCGACCAAGACGCCACAGTCGACGCTCGACAGCGCGACGACGCCCCGGAGTCGGGACCACCTCCAACGCCGCTCTGGCGTGCGTCCAAGCCGCCAGCGGGTCACGCAAGCGGTGTTCGTTGTGCACCGCCAACGCCACGGTCGCTTCGTGCCGAAGCCGATCGCGGATTCTCGGCAACAAGAGGAGTCGACCCCACGCGTCCGCGGCGTCTGCATGGCGATGTTGTCGTCGGCAGAGGCAAGCGAGACGGCGAAGCGCCTGTGCCTGTGCTTCCACGTCCGTGAACCGAAGAGCAGCTCGCGGCTGTCCTGTCTTACCAGTTCGCCCGACGTCGGCCGCGCGCCGATAACACGCCATCGCCAGCTCGTGCTGACCGATCTTCTCGTACACACGTCCGAGACCGAGGGCCTGTTGAGCATCTCGGGTCGCGGTCGCTCCGGTTCGAACGAGCTCACACGCAACGCCTGTCAACATACCAAGCGAGACCAGATCGAGGCGATTGTGTTCCATGACCGGCACGAGCGGCCGCGCGTCCCCGGTCCGAAGATACCCAACGTAGCGCCCCGGTATCTCGGCGCCCAGGACGTCACCCTCACGGCGCATGCCGAGCACGTCACGTTCGAAGGTGACGAGTCGGGCCTCCTCTCTCCGCCAGAGGTGACGACCCGGGTGAAGCAGATCAACATGTGTCAAGTCGCCGAACGGCGACTCAAGCCGGTGAAACGCATACCGCGCCTCCATCACGGGAACGTCAAAGGAGCGACCGTTAAACGTGATAAGCGTGCTCGCACGCCTCACCGCCTTCGCGATGGTGGCCAACAACCGGCGCTCGTTTCCGAGGTGCCGCAGGAAGTATTGATGGGTCTCAAAGCGCTCGCCGCTGAACCACCCGAAGCCGACGATGAACGGAACGGTCCCGGCGCCGCCGCTGAGCCCCGTGGTCTCCAAGTCGAAATAGACGCTCGCTGGCTCACCCCGAGACTCGTCCGGGGACTCTCGCGTTCCCGAGAGCCAGCCCAACGCCTGCGACGTCGGTCTCGGGTAGTTACTCACGGTTCGGCGCCCGTACTGGTGATCGGCTTCGTACACGCGCCGTACGAGTAAACAGGACGCGCGCGACTCGCTGCCGTCAAGACGACCAACATGGACCGCCCCGAGCACATCGACATCGCGCACAGTCGGATCAACGTCGGCCCTTTCCGCTTCGGCAATTGCAGGCGGCGCGTTGCCTCGGCGACCCTCGCTTACGATTTCTCGGAGACGTTCGAGACGAGTCATGTCGCTGATGGCGCGAGCAGCGTTAGAATCTGCAGCGCCACGACCTTGGCTTTCGGTCCGGTAAGACCGATCGGCCCGACACACGACGGACAGCCGCTCGCGCATGGGCAGCTGGCGATCAGATCGTGCGTTCGCTTCAAGAGGTCGATGTGCAAGGCAAACAACGGCTCGCTGAACCCGATGCCGCCTGGGTAGTTGTCGTAGATGAAGATCTGCGGCTGATCCACGATGTCGACCTGCGCACTGCGCTCTTCATCCCCATGAATGGCCAGCCCGATGTCATGACGCTCACACATCAGCAGCAACTGCGCCACGCTGCGCAACGCAATCCCTAGTCCGGCAATGCCGTCGCGACGCTCCGCTGGTGTGCACGCGAGGCTCTCGAAAAGCGCGTGCGGCACCGTCACCCAATAGGCCGTCGTATGCATCTGCTGCTCGGGAAGGTCGAGCTCACCCGAACCGACGTTTTCGTTCGTGTAGAACTTGATCTTCTTGAATCCCACGACGCGCGATACCACGTGCACCTCACCATGGCTCCCGCTCGCGGAGGCATCGGTGTCGAACTGCTCCAACACCGCGACCTTCGTGTACGTAATCGCATCGGTGTAGTAATCGCAATCGACCTGAGAGACATAGGCCTTTCGTCCGTCGTAGTCGAGCTCCTCCACCTGATGTTGGCGCCCTTCGACGATATAGATGGCCTTTTCGTGAAGGGTCGACAACGCGCTTCCGAAATCAACTTCTCCTACCACCGTGGTGCGATCCGATTGATCCACCACAACAAAATTGTCCGATGAGATCGACCGCAAGCTGATCGCGTCGGCGGGATATGACTCGTGCACCCAGTGCCACTGTCCGTCTGTCTCGAGGACGAAGCCCTCCTCCGCGAGGAGGTTGAGCACGGCCCTAAGGTCGACCTGATCGTCGTGGTCATTGACCAGGCCAAACTCCTCCTCGTTCGTAAACGGGAGCTCGAACGCCGCGCACTTGATGTGGTCGAGTAAGACATGGAGGTTGTCGGGGTTGATGAGCGCGTGTTCCGGCGACGCATCGAAGAAGAACTCCGGGTGCTGCACAACGAACTGATCGAGCGGTGCGCTGCTCGCGACCAGCACCGCCGCGGAGCGCGACGACCGACGACCGGCACGACCCGCGCGTTGCCACGTTGCGGCAATCGTGCCTGGATACCCGGCCATCACCGAGACATCGAGTGCGCCGATATCGATGCCGAGCTCCAACGCGTTCGTGGACACGACACCGCGTACCGAGCCCTCACGAAGACCCTTTTCGATCTCACGACGCCGAAGTGGCAAGTAGCCGCCACGATATCCGCGAACGCTCTCGGATCCTTCGGGGAGGCCGCGGCATCCCTCCTTGAGATATGTCGTCAGCACTTCCGTCGTCAGCCGGCTTTGCGCGAACACGATGACCTGGAGTCGACGGCGAAGCATCTCCATGGCCACTCGACGCGTCTCCGCAAGATACGAACGTCGAATCCCCAGCTGAGGATTGACCACGGGCGGATTCACCATCACGAACCACTTCTCACCCCGGGGCGCGCCGCTGTCATCCACAAGCGCGAACCGTTCCTCGGTGAGCCGCTCGGCCAGCTGCTGTGGGTTTGCGATGGTCGCAGACGAGCACATGAAGATCGGATCAGACCCATAGTGACGACAGACGCGCTTCAAACGACGCAGCACATTTGTCACGTGGCTTCCGAACACGCCGCGATAGGCATGGAGCTCGTCGATGACGATGTAGCGAAGGTTCTCGAAGAGCTTGGCCCAGCGTGGATGGTGAGGCAGGATGCCGGAGTGGAGCATCTCCGGGTTGCTGAGCACGACATGGGCGCGGGTGCGGATACCTCGTCGGGCGTCCTGAGGCGTGTCGCCGTCGTACGTGAAGGCGCCCACTTCCCCACCGTGACTGCGGAGGCGCTCCGCCAAGGCGTGCAACTCCGCGAGTTGGTCCTGTGCCAGTGCCTTGGTTGGGAACAGATACAGGGCTCGCGTTGCCGGCTCGTTCAGGATCGTGCTGAGGACCGGAACGTTGTAGCAGAGCGTCTTGCCAGACGCGGTTGGCGTCACGATCACGACGTGGCGCCCCGCGAACGTGTGGTGCATCGCCTCGGCCTGATGCGTGAACGGACGCTCGATACCACGCTCGCACAACACGGCCCTGAGCCGATCGTCGACGACATCGGGGAACTCGCCGTAGCGGGCCTCGCGCGCCGGCAGGACGCGGGATGCCGTGACCATGTCGGTCTCGGCCGGAGGGCCGACACCACCTCCCGGGCCCAGAGTGGCTAGGGCCGACGAGAGCGGGTCTTCCTTGATGAAGACGTCCTTTCGCTGCAGTACCGACGTCATGAGTCACTCCTGGGGATGTTCGATTCCTCTGAACGGAACCGATGGTAGCAGGCGAAGAAATATCGATCAAGAAGCGATCGAGAGGGGAAGGTGGAGATCTAGAATGCTCTTCCCTGGCAGCCGTCCACAGGTATACAGGCTCCGCTGACCCAGCTGGCCTTGGTTGACGCCAGAAAGGCGATGACGGCTCCAACCTCCTCCGCCCTGCCGAATCGACCGAACGGGAGGTTGGTTCGGACGAACTCCGCCATCGCCTCCGGGTCCTCTTGTTGTCGTCGATACCAGGAGCCGCCTGGGAACGAGATCGTCCCAGGTGCCACGCTGTTCACGCGGATGTTGTCGCTCGCCAGCTGTTGGGCCAGAGTCTTGGCGAGGCTGATCTCGGCGGCCTTGACGGCGTTGTAGGTCATACGCCCGCCCGATTCACGACCCCAGATCGACGCGACGATCAGGATGACGCCGCCGCCGCGCGTCCGCATGTGAGGCACCGCGAGACGCGAAGTCCGGATTGCCGGGAAAAGCGTCTCGTTGAGGGCCGCCTGCCACTCGCCATCGGGCGTCTCGACGATGTCTCCGCCACCGGCACGCCCGACGTTGTTTACGAGGATGTCTATGCCGCCGAACGCCGTGACCGTTCGATCGACGACCGTCGCCACCCCAGACGAACTCGACAGATCCGCCGTTACCGAGATCACGCGGTCGTCGGCGGCCGCCAGCGATCGGAGCTCTGCTGTCGCGTCGTCGAGCCGCTCGGCCCCCCGTGCACACAGGCACACCCGGCACCCCTCGGTCACGAGTGCTCTCGCGCTGGCGAACCCCAGTCCTCGGCTTGAACCCGTCACGAGGGCAATCTTGTCAGTGAGTTCAAGGTCCATAGCTATCGGCTAGTGGGACGCCCACCGGTTAAATCGTTCAACCGCCAATCGAATTCGTGATACTGGAGCGCGAAGTCGTTTGCGGCGAGAAACGACTGCTCGCTTGGATACAGCTTTGGCTCAATCACGGTCAAGATGGCCCGCTCGAGCGGGGTCCGCCCGGACTCAAGCCAAGCTTGGTCGGCGTAGGAGGCAACGAACTCGGCTTCGCGCCATCCGAATATCGCGCTCACGCGAACCGCTCGCCCGAGTCGATCAATCGCGACATGCCGGGGGGTTGTGGCGAACTCCTCGACGACCGCGTCCAGTTGTTCATCGAGGCGCGCACCCACGTACACCTCGCTGCGCAATCGACCACTGTCGACAGCCCCGCGGCCTAGGGCAAGAAACAACCTGGGATCTTTGAACGCCGGCAGAACGGTTGTCTCCAGCTCGTCTAGGGTCAATGTTCGACCAGCAACGCGGTGTGTTCGGCGCTCGAATGCGCCCGGTATCTGTCGAATGCTGTCGGCTGGATAGTCCGAAAACCGACCGTTTATCGGATAGTGATCGACGACCGTTTGGAGCACGATGGCGTTGTACGCGTTGAGCCACAGGGCCGTACGATCATCGGACTGCCATCCATCAAACCCCTGTGGCACCTCGCCGAGGGCTCGAACGAACTGATCCAACACGCTGCGTTGCGCTTTCACGGCCGCGTAGTACACAAGTCCATCGCGCACGTAGAGGTCAAGCATGCGGTCGAGCGCGGACGTATCTGGGCCCACGACCCGCGCGCCCGGCACCATGGCAGCCGTCTCCGCACCATCCAGATCGGCGGTGGCGAGAACCGCGACGGCAGCAACGACGACCGTCAACGACGTGAGCTTCACCGGTATCTTTCCATCTTCCGCGGCTGACACGAACCGACCGAGCATGATACAACAGGGCTCGGCAGGTAGCTCGAGCATGCTGACGACATCCGCGCTTGGAATGGTCTTCTACGGACTGTATTCGGTGTTCACCGGCGTCGCCGACCTTGTCGGAGGCATGCAACTCGAGTGGTGGGCCAACCTTTGGATGATCGTCGCAGGGTCCATCCTTGCGCTCGCGGCGGCGTTCGTTCGGGTGTCGATGCCGGGCGGCCTCGCGTTAGCCGTCGGGGGCCTGCTGGCGCTGCAATCAATCAGTCTCCACAACGCTAGCCACCTCTATGGACAGGTTGCCATCGAACCGCAACTGGCCCGCGCGACGATTGCCGCGCTGCTCGTGGGTTTGGCGTACTTCGGCTGGGAGTCCGAGTCGGGTCAGCGACCTACGTGAATCGTGCAGGCCGCCCTATGCGCATCCGCTCGTCGCGCCACAATTGACACATTTGTAGCACGCGCCGTTGCGGATCATGATTGCGCCGCACGTTGAACACGGAGGGGCGTCGTGATCGTTTTGAATCGCAAACGGCACGACCATCCCGGCGTCCGGTCGCGACACCGACCCGCGGGACTCCGGCGGGTCTATCGCCGCGCCGTTTAGCGTGAGCTGCTCCGCCTCTGTCTCTGAGCTGGCCTCGCCATCGCCAGAACCGGCGGTTTCCCTCACGTTGACGCCCGCCTGATACTGCGCGGCCTCAGAGAGGAACTTGGTCGCCATCCAGCGGAACACGTAGTCGACGATCGACTTCGCCAGGCGCACGTCGGGGTTCTTGGTCAGACCCGACGGCTCGAACCGCACATGGCTGAATTTGTCGACGAGCACCTGCAGCGGTACGCCGTACTGGAGCGCGTACGACACGGCTTGTGCGAACGCATCGGCAAACCCGGAAATCGTCGACCCCTCCTTGGCCATGACCAAGAAGATCTCACCCGGGGTTCGGTCTTCGAACAAGCCCACGGTGATGTAGCCTTCGTGACCCGCGATGTCGAACTTGTGGGTGATGGCCTGGCGCTCATCTGGCAGCTTGCGCCGAACTGGCTGAGGATGCTCCGAAGCTGCGCGCTGCGCGGACTTCCCTGTATTGAGCGGCTGCGTCCGTTTGCTTCCATCTCGATAGATGGACACGGCCTTCGCACCCAACCGCCACGCGTCGACATACGCCTGTTCGATCTGATCGACCGATGCCTCAGTCGGCACGTTGATGGTCTTCGAGATGGCGCCTGAGATAAACGGCTGGGTCGCCCCAATCATCTTGATGTGGCCCATGTAGTGAATCGAGCGCTGACCGTTGACTGACTTGAACGCACAATCGAACACCTCCAAATGATCGGCGTTAAGATGCGGCGCGCCCTCAATCGTCTCCTGCTCGTCGATGTACTCGACGATCTTGCGCACTTGCTCGTCGGAGTACCCGAGTTTCGTGAGTGCCATCGGCACGGTTTGATTGACGATCTTCATTAGACCGCCACCAACGAGCTTCTTGTACTTGACGAGCGCGATATCCGGCTCGACCCCAGTCGTATCGCAGTCCATCATGAACCCGATCGTTCCGGTTGGCGCAAGCACGGTCGCCTGTGCGTTCCGATAGCCATGATCCTCGCCCAGATCAACCGCGTCGTCCCACGCGTCCTTCGCCGCGTCGTACAACGACTTGGGTACGTGCGTCGAATCGACGTCGCTCATCGCATCGCGGTGCTTGCGCATCACCCGAAGGAACGGACCGCGATTTTTTGCATAGCCGGTGAACGTTCCGCCGTGGTCGCGCGCGATGCGTGCTGATTGCGCATAGGCCTCGCCGGTCATGAGGGCGGTGATGGCGGCGGCATAGTCGCGCCCTTCGTCGCTGTCGTACGGCACGCCGCGTGACATCAAGAGCGCCCCCAGGTTCGCGTAGCCGAGCCCCAGGGGTCGGTACGCGTGGCTGTTGGCACCTATCGAGGCCGTGGGGTAGCTCGCGTTGTCGACGATAATCTCTTGCGCGGTAATAAGCGTACGGACGGCTGCGCTGAACGCGGGCGTGTCGAACTCGCCGGCATCGGTCTCACTTAGAAACCGCATCAAGTTCAGGGACGCGAGGTTGCACGCTGAATCGTCCAAGAACATGTACTCAGAGCATGGATTCGATGCGTTGATGCGAGCCGTGTTGGGACACGTGTGCCAGTCGTTGATGGTGGTGTCGAACTGCATGCCCGGGTCGCCGCAGACGTGCGTTCCTTCGGCAATCATGTTCATCAGGTCACTGGCCTGATACGTATCCATGACGCGCCCGTCACGCACCGCGCGAGTCTGCCACTTGGCGTTGTCAAGTACCGCCCGCATGAAATCATCGGAGACGCGCACGCTGTTGTTCGAATTCTGGAAGAACACGGACGAGTAGGCGGTACCGGTGAACGAGCCGTCATATCCGGCATCGATCAAAGCCCAGGCCTTTCGCTCTTCATCCACCTTGCACTTGATGAACTCGACGATGTCCGGGTGATCGGCGTTCAAAATGACCATCTTCGCGGCCCGACGTGTCTTTCCACCTGACTTGATAACGCCCGCGAACGCATCGTACCCCTTCATGAACGAGACCGGACCGGACGCAGTTCCACCTCCCGCGAGCACTTCTCGCGAGGATCGGATCGTCGACAGGTTTGAACCGGTACCCGATCCAAACTTGAACAGCATGCCTTCCGTGCGTGCCAAGGTGAGAATCGACTCCATCGTGTCGTCGACCGAATTAATGAAGCAGGCGGAGCACTGCGGCGCCGGCTCGAAGCCGCAGTTGAACCACACGGGGCTGTTGAACGCTGCTTTCTGTTGAACCAGGATGTGCTTAAGGTCGTCGCTAAACGCTTGCAGATCGTCCTCGCTGGCGAAGTACTTGTTCGTGCGTGCCCAGCCAGTAATGGTGTCAACCACTCGTCCGATCAACTGCTTGACGCTGCGCTCGCGCTCAGGCGCCCCGATTTGGCCGCGAAAATATTTTGAGACCACGATGTTGGTCGCCTGCTGCGACCACGCCTTCGGGATCTCCACGTCGCGTTGCTCGAAGACCGTCTCACCTTTCTCGTTCGCGATCATCGCCGATCGCGACTCCCATTCGATCTCGTCGAAGGGATCAACGCCATCCCGACTGAAGTAGCGAGGGAACTCGAGGCCAGGAGCCGTCTCGTCTCGTGTTTCTATCTGGTGTTGGGATTGAACTTCGTGAGACTCGTGCTCGTGGGCAGCACCTCTTGGCATGTCGTTCCCTCTCCCGAATGCCGACCCGCCGCCGCCCCGACGACCGGCCCGCAAATGACTCAGTTTGGAATGTAGACGCCTCGGTGAGGCCCGCCGACGAGAAGCTGGGTTATTCTCGTGTTCGTCCTGGTCGCGCCGAGACGCATACTATGCGACCATCGCCCTGTTTCTGTCAAGGCCCAAAACACCAGATGTTGGGTCTTTGTTTGTGGGTAGACGCTAGATATGGGTGCACCCTGGGAAGACCCCAGCAATTTGCACGGCCATCGCCCCCGGATGCAGGCTCGACTTGCTGCCGCAATCGAGGTTTTTTTGTGCTCGGGCTTTCCAACTCAGATCGTCCTGGCCGTCGCCTTGGGCACCGCGAGATTCGGCGTCATTGGGCCCCAAGGACAGCTGTCGATGCCGGGCGTTGTTGCGCTGCTACTCGGTAACGCGCTCGTTGTCTTGGGCCTGATCTTCTACTTCTTGAGACAGCACGGCGAGCGTCCGTGGGATGTTTTCGTCGGGCCTCGGCCCCTCAACCGTGAATTCCGAATCGGCATCATCCTGCTTCCTGTCGTTTTGGCTGTGGCGGCGATGACCATCGCGGTCCTCCATGGACTCTGGCCAGAGCTTCGCAACGTTCCTCAGAACCCATTCGAAGCGCTGCTTCAATCGCCGGTCAACGCTGTGACGTTCGCGGTCGTCGCCGTCATCGCCGGTGCCCTCGGCGAAGAACTGCAACGCGCCTTCATCCTTCGCCGCTTCGAACAACATCTGGGAGGCGGATGGGTTGGGCTCGTCGTGTTCAGCATCCTGTTCGGTCTTGGACACCAGATGCAGGGCTGGGACGCCGCGATTGCCACAGGGCTCTTAGGCCTCGTGTGGGGCGTCATGTACCTCAAGCGGCACAGTGTCGTGCCCGCAGTGGTGAGCCACGCGGGCTTCAACCTCGCTCAGATCGCCATCGCGGTAGGCGGGGTCGGAGTTTCACCAGGCTAGTCGCATGGCACATGCCGTCCACGTCAGCATCGTGAGGTTGCAGCGAGTCATGGCACCCGCCGGATCTGTGCTCGGCTGACCAATCCAGATACCCATTCCGCGCGGGCCTGATCGCGAAGCTCTAGCTCGATCGCCGAGAAGCGGTCGGCAACGTAGGCTTCCCAACGGATCTCATCGACCACCACCTGCCGCAAATCGTCGGTCGAAAAACCGTTCCGGTTGAGCACCTCGTCGAGCTCGGCCGGATTGGGAAACCGCCCTCGAATGGCATCGTAGCGTCGGTCGACAATCGCCGCGTCAGGCTCTGCCACCACGAAACGACTCGCCTCGTTGAGCATCAACCGGCGCTCAATCAGATAGGTCAAGACCTCGGGCTCGCTGTCAGACGCGATTGCTGGTCTGACCAAACCGAGCTCGATGAACGCCCTCACGTCCGATCGCATGATGACCTCGCCATCGACGATGGCGAGAATCCGGTCCAACAGCTGGGTCTGGCCGGCCGATACGCCCCACGACGAGAGCGCGGCCACAAGCGCCGCAACGGCCACGCAGCGCCGAAGCGTGATCAGATTAGAACGCCTGGCCGATGCTAATGTGGAGGGCCGTGGGTCGCTCCAATTCGCCATTGTCGAATTCCTGCCGGTCCAGCTTGAAGCCAAGGTCGACGCGAATCGGACCGACCGGGGAGCGGTATCGTACACCGAAGCCGGCTCCTCCGCGAATTCGAGCGAGACTCATGTTGCTGACGCGATCGTACACGTTCCCACCGTCGAGAAACCCGACGACGTCGATGGCTCGCGTCATCGAAAAACGCAGCTCTCCGTTGAACACCAGCGTCGCATTGCCACCCTGTGGAAACCCATCCTGATCAATCGTGGCTTCATCGCCCAACCGGTCGAGCGCAAAGCCGCGTACCGAGGTGTCCCCTCCCGCGAAAAACCGCTCGCTCAAGGGCAACTCGCCGAGCCTCAACTCGCCCGACAAGCTAGGTGGCACGCCCGAATCGTTGAGTCCGCGCGAGAGCTCGAACGCGCGCGCCAAACCGATCCGGGCCCCGGTTGCCACCACCAGCCTGGGCACGCGCGGTACTTCTCGATACACGAACGCCCCGATGAACGTCTTCGCAAATCCAACCTCAGATCCGATCGCCCGAGCTGCTATCCGTGCATCGAACGTCACGAGCTCGCCGCTATGTGGATCGAACTCGTCGTCCCGGGTGTCGCGAACGAGGCTGCCAGAAAACGCCGAGAGGCGAACCTCCGGAAACAGCCGGTCGACCAGTGGCTCGTCCTCAGGGTTCAGCTGTTTGTTCGACGTGTCGTTCTGTCCCCATCCGTAGTCGATCAACGCCGTGACCCCGGGTGAAAGCTGCCGGACGATCTGCGCGTTCACGCCTCTACTGAACAGGTCGAACCCTGGGCGGATCGCCTGTTCGACGAACCCGGTGATAAAGCTGTCCCACTCGGAGTCCAGCAGCCTCGGCTCCTGATAGGTGCCAAGGACGCGGTACTCGTTGAGCCCGAGGCTTCGAGTGTCGGCGAGCGGGACCTCGGCCGGATCGGTCTTGCGACGAAGGCTCACGCGTGTGAACAGATCGATGGACCGGTTCTTGCCCCACAAGTTACCTCGCCCGATCTGCACGAAGCCCCGCGGGGCGAACTCGAGACGCTCGACTGCCTGGCTTCCAGATTGGCCGGTCTCACGACGCAGCCGCACGGAGGCTTCAAGCCCGCCTCCGTACCCGACGCGCGTGGCCGGTGCTTCGTCGACGATAATCACGACGTCCCGTAGGCCTTGTCCACCGTGGCTGAACTCGCGGATGTCGATGCGACGGAACAGGCCCAGCGTATTCAGACGGCGGCGGCTCTCCGCCACATCGACCAAACTCAGCGGGGTCCCCTCCTCGAGCGTGATCTCACGCCGAATCGTGCGCGATTCGATTCCCGTGTTGCCGATGATCAAGACGTGCTCGATGATGACCTGGGTGCCAGGATTGACGTGATAGACGACGTCGACGGCTTCGAAGGAATCGTCAAAGCGAGGTTCGACCGCCACGACGGCATTTTCGTATCCGTCATTGAGCAACCGCACGCGCAGGGCATCGCGATCGTCGATGAGGCTTGGGATGTAATAAGGATCGCCCACGCCCAGCGTGGTCAGCGAGCGCCAGTCGTCGGGAAACGGCACTTGTGGCGCGTCGATCTCGACCGACCGAATACGCGTCCGCGCACCCTCGTCAATCAGAATCTCACACGTGACACGGACCGTCGCGGCGGGTAGGTCATCCCCCACGGCGTCGACCGGCGCGATGTCCGGCACGACCCGGACGGCCGCGAAACCGAGCTTGAGGTAGTGCTCCGAGATCGTCCCTAAGGAGCCCTCGAGCTCTCGGGTGACGAGCGGTGTCCCCGCGGTCAAGGTAACGAGATCGGCCACCGCCGCGTCCGACACCGTTTCGTTCCCAGAGAAGACGATCGCGGCGATCTCAAAGAGCGGTCCGCGATCGACCTCGAAGACAATCGACAGCTCGTCGCCGGCCGCTTCGCGCGTATGCCCAACGGCGGCATCTCGGTACCCGAGGTCGTTCAGCAGCCGCTCGATCCGGCGGTCGGCGTCCTCCAAGAGGTCCTCGTCGACCGAACCCTCTCGCTCGACCTCGACCAAATCGGCCAGGTTCGCGCCCGGCACGACATCGCCGGCAAAGCCAATTGTGATTCGGGGCCCTCGCTGGAAATCGATCAGCAGATCGACACTCAGACCATCGTCGGTCACGTCAACGCTATGGCTCAGGTCGGCCTGATAGTAGCGCCGCTCCCGGAGCTCGGTTTCGTAGTCGTTAAGTCGACGCTCGACATCGGTGCCGTCGTACGGTTGGTCGCGCTCGAGGCCGAGTCGGTCGAGCGTCAACTCGCGCTCGACGAACGACACTCCCCTCAGAAAGATTTGGCCGATTCGAGCACGTGCGCCAATCCCAACGTGCAACCTGAGCAGCTGTCGTGAACGACTGGTGCCGACGACGTCGGTTGTCACCTGCGCCCGCATGAAGCCACGCTCGCGATAGAAGCGCCGCACCGTCTCGGCAACCGCCGGCGCTCGGTCTACCCCGAACTCCTGACCGTGGACCGCGGCAATTGCCTCGCGCAGGTCGTCGTGGGAGACTCGGGTATCGCCCTCGAACTCAATCCGTTCGATGATCGACAGCGGAACGAGCTCGTAGTCGAGGACGACGCCGTCGCCGGTCAGCCGACCGCCGAGCTGAACATCCTCGTAGTCGCCGAGGCTGAACAAGTGCGTCAGGCTCTCCCGCACGTGCCGCATCGACAGCGGCGCCCCAACGCGAGTCTCGACGAGCTCGACAACGGACGAGTCGCGAATCACGCGCCCCTCGCTTCGTATGTTGACCTGGACCACGTTCCGCCCCACGAACTGGTCGACTGTCTCGGCAACCGGGTGCGACCCGATCGCGAAGACCCACAGGACGCAAAGGACGAACGGCGAGCGGTCCATCAAAAGCCGCGACGCACCCGAAAATCGAGTGCGTAGGTCCGGTCGGCGTTCTGGGACAGGATCCACGACAGGCGGTCGTTCTGGTCGTACTCAAGCACCACGATCAGATCCTGGTTGGCTCCGCTCACCGCACGAGAGAAGGTGACGTGGGCCCTGTCCGAGATCCGCTTGCCGATCAGCACCCTGGCCGTTGGCAAGAGCTGGGTTGACTGCTGTGCAGACGGATCGCTGATCGACGGCGCGATCTCGAACGAGTCGACTCCGAATGACTCCTCGACGACACGCCCGACCCCCGACGAGAGCGGGCTCGTCAGCAACCGGGCGGCCCCGGCCTGCAGCAGTTCCTGCCGCGCCTCCTCCTGAGCGCGCAGCGACCGGATTTCGGCGGCTTGGGGATCGCGAACGTCCCCCAACAGCAGCGAGAAGATCTCGGACTCCTGGAGCGGTGGGTCGGACGAAAGCTCGACGTCGAGCCGGTCCATCGTTCCGCTCACGCCGAATGTCACGCGGTACGTTTGGGTCGGCACGCGAATGTCGGTCTCTGCCTCAATATCGAGGTAGGGGTCGATCTCCGTCGGATTCGAGAATCCGATGCTCCCCCTGGTTACGCGATAGCGATTGCCTTCGAAGAACATCTCGCCACGATCGATCTCGGCATTGCCGAACAACAGCGGCTGGTCGTAGGTCCCGCCCAGTGTGAGCTCTGCACTGGCGACGATACGTGTCGTGCTGTCGCTGATGCGGAGGCTCGACGGGGCGACCACGCGAACATCGTACCGAAGGGGCAACGTCGGCTCCACGGTTTGAGGAACGAGTGCGTCTTCAACCGACGTGAAATCCAGAAACCCGGTGCTCGGCTCGAACAAGTCGATCCAAATCGCGTCGCGCACCGTGGCGGTCCCTGACAGCACCACGTCCTCGAGGTCGCCGCCAAGCGTCAGCTCGGCGTCGACAACAGACCGGACGCCCTCCGGGAACCGCAGCCGCATACCGGTGGCCTGCGCCGTGATACTGAGCTCGTTGATCTCGTATCCGCTGAGGCCCACTCGACCACCGAACTGAAGCGGTCCCCCCGCGAGCATGCCGGTCAGCTCGTCGAAACGCACTCCGTTGGGCTCGAAGACAATCTGCCCCTCGAGCTCGTCGAGCGCGTGGGGCAGCGAGAAGTGCCGCACACGTCCGCCGGAGACCGACGCCGTGCCGACAACGACGGGCTCTAACACGGTGCCGCCGATGTCGGCCGCCAGCTGAGCCGACCCGGAGCTCCGGATGTCGGGAAGCAACGCCTGCAGGATCGCCAGGCTCATGTCACCATCGGCACGCAACTCGAGCCGTTCGTCTCCCACGCCGATTTGGCCTGTGAGCTGAAGTGCCGTTCCTTCGCCGCTTAGGCTCATCTCCTGGACATGGACGACGTTGTCGTCCAGCACAAAGCTGACGGGACCATCGTTGCGGACGGCGTACTCGAAGAACTCCAGCCGAAGCTGTTCGACCGTGGCATCCACAGTCAGCGCGTTCAGGTCGCGGAGCGGCCCGACCAGCTGGAGCGTGCCGCTGACGACCGCCGATGCGTCGGCGGGGAACTCCGCTCTGTACGCGCGCACGAACGGGTCGATCGTCGTGTTCGTGAGTCGAAACGAAAGGTCAGCTGAACGGTCGCCCTCGAGCTCGATACGGCCCGACCCGGAAACAGCGAGCTCTGGTGAGGCGGCCTCGACCGCGACGCGCATGGCGCCACCGGCCACGTCGGCTCGACCAGTGATCTGACCCACAGCCTCGCCGCGCACGCCGAAGTCGGCAATCGTGCCACGCACCTGATAGCGGGGCTCTTCGAAAGCCCCTGCGCCCGACGCCGTGAACTGTGCGAGGCCACTCAGGGGTGTCCGCTCATCACGAAACGACTCGATCGACGCGATAGCGAGGTCGCGACCGTCGAGATTAAGCGAGTACGTACTGTCCCATCGAATGAACATAGCGCCCGTCAACTCGCCGTCGCCCTTGCGCATCTCAAGGCCGTCCAGGCGGACACCATTCCCTTCAAACCGCAGCCTCGCGGTGGCGAGGTCGAACGGCTCGCCCCATGCAACGGGCTCTGCAATGGTTAGGTCGCCCGAACCAAACGGTCGGCCGTACAGACCCTTCAGCTCGAACTCCCCAGTCAGCGGTCCATTGATCTCGTAGCCCTCGAGGGAGAAGGCATCGCGCAGGTGCTTCGCGGGAAGGTCACTGAGCACGAAGCGCGCGTCGATCTCCTCGCCGCCGTCAGGCCTGGGAAACCCGAGCGCGAAGCGGCCGTCCATGTTGACCTGAGAATCACCCTGGTCGAACACGCCGCCTGTCACGTCGAGATACCCGTTCTCCACCTCGATCCGCCCGGCGCCGCTCCCCCACCCAACGTTCCACGCAACGACGTCTTCGCCTGCGAACCGGCCCTCGATCCTTGGCGACGTAAACGACCCGAGCATCACCCCCCGCATCTCTCCGCGCCCCCCGACCGCGATTTCGCTGGTCGGCTTCCCGAAGGCGGTGATCACCGACGCCATGAGGCGGTCGCTCTCCTGCCAATCGCTGCTCGTCACGTAAAACGGCAGCTGCGACCGATCGCCAAATGCCGTCCGCCCCGCGAACTCGATTCGCGTGGCCGGGGTCTCAAACACGCTCGGTGCAATTTCGATCCACTCAGGCCCTACGGTGTACCCGAGCTCGCCGCCTGCCGGCACGCGCCATGGGGCACCTGCGGGGTCAAACGAATCGCCTGTTCGCCTGCGAGCCGCCAGAGCCCGCTCGCTCACCGAGACGTCGGACAGCATGCCGACGCCCTCCGGTGGGACGAGCGTCATCTGCCCTTCGCCCGTGTGTTCGCGAAACTGCCCGAGTGGCCACCGCAGGACGTTGCGACCGGTAACGGCACCCTCCGGCCGGATACCTCCCACGTCGAGAGCATCGGTTAACGCCGCGGCGTCAACACTTGCGACGGTGGTGTCCAGCGTCGCCATCCCTGGGTCGTCGCTCCCGAGTGGCGCCATCACGTAGTTCAGGTCGAGCGTTCCGAAATAGAAGCCCGAGGTGTAGTCGAACACCTCGAACCGATCATCCGTCCACAACAGAGACGCCTTGGTCTCGGGAAACTCGAGACCGTTTAGCGTCCAGCTCGAACTCGTAAACGATCCGGTCAGATCGCGACCGCCATCGTAGATGTGCCACATTCCCGTCAGCTTCGCCTCGCCATCAACCGTGAACGGATCGCCGGCGAAGAACACCTCCTTCATCGTTGGAAGGTCGATGTCGGAGTCGACGATCTGATAGGTCTGCTCGGGCCACGCGAGCAGATCAACCTCACCTGTCACCGTCGATTGAAACCCATCCATGGAGAGATCGATGTGCGTGAGGGTGACCTGTCCGCCATCGAGATCGTACGTGGCTTGCATCGCGGTCGTCATCGGCTCGAAATCACGAATCTCAACCGTCCCACCACTGAACGACACATCACCGCCGTAAATGTCGCGCTTCTCGAGAGTCAAATCGATATTCGGCGCGATCACGCTCCAGGGTGCGTTGTGATCGCGATAGACGAACTCGCCATCATGCGCTCGGAGGTGTTGGACGGTCGTGACGGGGCGCCGCATCGCCACCGCCGGCTCATTCTGAGCACCGACTGTCTCGCCGGACTCGACCGACTCGCTATCAGCATCATCACGACGGTTCACCAAGCGCGGAAAACTCTGACGGCCATCCGGAAGGCTCTCCGCCACCATGCGCCAGCCCTGCATGTCGACGTTATCCACCAGAACTTCTCCGCGCAGCAGAGCCAGCCACGACGTCGAGATGACAATCCGCTCGCCAGTGAAGAATGGTTCGTGATCGGGGTCAAGCCCCTCGATCACGAGATCTTCGATCAGGAACCGACCCGGCACAATGTAGGTTGCGAGTCGACCGATACGCACCGGGCGATCAAGCTGGGCGGACGCGGCCTCCTCGGCTTGGGCACGGACGATGGGGCCGAGATCGATCGTGGCAAAAAACACCACGAAGGCCGCCGCGAGGGCGACTCCCCCAATCACGACGTACCGAGTGAACCGCCGGTACCTCAAGGGAATTCGATACCCGGGCCATCGTCGTTGCCACCACGAGGGCTGCGGGGCGCCGGTCGACTCGGTCTCGGTGGTTTGAGGAGCCGGATCGTCTGTCGCCGTCTTCTTTGCCATCATGCGCTACTCGATAACCACCATCAGCCGTCCTGATTCGACCGAGGCACCGGCTTCGACGTGCACCTCCGACACCCGCCCGTCCCGCGGCGCGCGCAGCTCGTTCTCCATCTTCATCGCTTCGACGACGACCACGCCCTGATTCGCCGCCACGGTATCGCCTACGGCGACCAGCACCCGCACAACCTTGCCGGGCATGGGGGCAACAACCGACTGCGGTCCTGTGACACCGGCGTCTTGATCGGCTCCGGCGCGCCGCGACCGATTGGCGCCCACGACGACACGCACCACGGTTCCGTCGGCGTGGACATCGAGCTCGCCAGGCTGCCCTGTTGCAGACACCCGGATCTGATGGCTCCCGGACGTGCCGCCAACCTCAACGAGCGACAGGCTGTTGTCCACAAGCCGTCGGGCGTCCATCACGCGCTCCCGCCCATCGATGGACACGCGCAGCCGATTGCCGTCGGCACCCGCGGCGTCGACCTGAACCCGATATGCGCGCCCGCCGAGTGAGACCTCGACGGTTCGCCGCCCGCCTTCCACTAGCGCAAGCCCTCGAGTCGTGCGGCGCGACGCCAGGTCGTCGTGTCAGCCTTCCCCGGGGACTCCGCGCCACCCTCATCCCGCCCGAGAACCGTCCATACCGCCGCCGCGATTACGGCAAGATCTTCGGCGTTCTCGGTGACCTCGACGAACGACCCACGTTCCGGGTCCTGGAGTACAGCATCGAGGAATCCTGTGTCGACGCGTCCGGCCACGAAGTCTGGATGACGCAACATCCACTGGAAGAACGGAATAGTGGTCTTGACGCCGCCGACCTCGTACTCGGCCAGCGCGCGCGTCATGCGTTCGATCGCTTGAGCCCGCTCCGGCGCCCACGCGATGAGCTTTGAAATCATCGAGTCGTAGTAGATCGGGACCTCGAAATCCTCATCCACGCCACTGTCATCCCGGATCCCTGGTCCGGCTGGCGGCCGGAGTCGCGTAATCCGGCCGGGCGACGGCAGAAAGCCTGCGTCTGGGTCTTCAGCGTAGATCCGGCACTCGATCGCGTGGCCGTTGGCTTCCAGCATGCGACCCGCATCGAGCGTCAGCGGCTCCCCGGCCGCTACACGGAGCTGCCATTGCACGAGGTCGACTCCGGTCACCATCTCAGTAACCGGATGTTCGACTTGCAGGCGTGTGTTCATCTCGAGGAAGTAGAACTGCTCGGCGTCGTCGAGAAGGAACTCCACGGTCCCCGCATTGGCGTACCCGACCTCTTTGGCAAGCGAGGCGGCCGCCCCTGCCAAGTCCTTCCGCGTCTCGGAACTCACGGCTAGCGACGGGCTCTCCTCGATCACTTTCTGGTGGCGTCGCTGCACAGAGCACTCGCGTTCGACGAACGGCACGACCCGCCCATCGTGGTCGGCCAACACTTGTACTTCGATGTGCCGAGCGGGACTCACGCACCGCTCGAAATAGACGTCGGAGTTGCCAAACGCCGAGCCTGCCTCAGACTGTGCGGCCCGAACGGCGCCCGCCAGCTCGTCGCCGCGCTCGACCAAGCGCATGCCGCGGCCACCTCCACCGGCCACGGCCTTGACGAACAGCGGAAACCCGACGTCATCGGCCAGCGCATCCATGTTGTCCACTGCGATCGCCTCCTCGGTACCGGGCACAACCGGGACGCCAGCCCGCTTCGCGACTTGACGCGCGGCAGTCTTTCCTCCCATGAGCTCGATGACATCGGCTGACGGGCCGATGAAACGCAACCCGGCCTCGACGCACGCCTTCGCGAAGTCGGCGTTCTCCGCGAGGAAGCCGTAGCCGGGGTGAACCGCGTCTGCGCGACTGGCGCGCGCCGCATCGATCAGCTTGTCGATACCGAGGTAGGTGTCGCCCGGAAGATCACCGTGCAGCGCCACCGCCGCGTCGGCGTATCGAACGTGGGGTGCCAATCGGTCGCTGTCCGAATAGACGGCGACGGTCGGCCATCCCAACTCATGGCATGCCCGCATGATCCGGACGGCGATCTCGCCTCGATTGGCGACAAGAACCTTCACAGGGAAAATGACGACCCAGGCAGGGGCATCTCCCTACCAGTCTATCACTTAACGGGTGTCGGGGAGGCCTGCACGAGCGTCGACTCACGCTCAAAGCGGGATGTTGCCATGCTTCTTGAGCGGGTTCTTGTCTCGCTTTCCTTCGAGACTGGCCAGGGCTCCGATCAGCCGGGGTCGCGTCGTTCGGGGTGCGATGACCTCGTCGATGAACCCCCGGCCAGCGGCGACGAACGGATTCGCGAGCTTCTCGCGGAACTCCGACACGCGCTGGGCTCGGAGCGCGTCGGGGTCATCAGCGGCATCGAGCTCTCGCTTGTACAGAATGTTCACCGCGCCCTCGGGCCCCATCACCGCAATCTCTGCCGACGGCCACGCGAAGTTGAAGTCGGTTCGGATGTGCTTGCTCGACATCACGCAATACGCGCCGCCATAGGCCTTTCGCGTGATCACCGTGACCTTGGGAACCGTCGCTTCCGCGAACGCGAACAACAGCTTCGCGCCATGTCGGATGATGCCTCCGTACTCCTGCTCGGTACCCGGGAGGAATCCCGGGACGTCTTCGAAGGTGACGAGGGGGATGTTGAACGCGTCGCAGAACCGCACGAACCGAGCGCCCTTGACCGACGCGTCGATGTTCAACGTCCCGGCGAGGTGCGCCGGTTGGTTGGCCACCACGCCCACCGACCCACCTCCCAAGCGCGCAAAGCCAACCACCAGGTTACGGGCGAAATGTCGGTGCACCTCTAAGAACTCACCGTCGTCAACGACTGCGTGGATGAGGTCCAGCATGTCGTACGGCTGATTTGGTGACTCCGGCACCAGCGCGTCGAGGTCGGCGTCTTCTCGATCGGCCGGATCGCGCGGCTTCACCCGTGGAGGATCGTCGAGGTTGTTGCTCGGAAGGTAGCTCAGGAGCGTCCGGATCAAGGACACGCACTCTCGATCGTCATCTGCCGCGAAGTGCGCCACGCCACTCTTTTCATTGTGGGTCATCGCGCCGCCCAGCTCCTCCATCGAGACGTCCTCGTGGGTCACCGTCCTGATGACGTCGGGTCCTGTCACGAACATGTAGCTCGTGCCGCGCACCATCACGTTGAAATCGGTGATCGCGGGCGAATACACGGCGCCGCCGGCACACGGCCCCATGATTGCCGAGATTTGCGGGATGACGCCCGAGGCGAGCGTGTTGCGGAGAAAGATATCGGCGTACCCGCCCAGCGACAGCACGCCCTCTTGAATTCGGGCGCCGCCCGAATCGTTGAGCCCGACGATGGGGGCGCCGTTTCGCATCGCCAGGTCCATGACCTTCACGATCTTCGACGCGTTCGTTTCCGAAAGCGACCCACCGAAGACGGTGAAGTCTTGGGCGAAGGCGTAGACGAGCCGGCCGTCGACGCGACCATGACCAGCCACGACGCCGTCCCCCGGCACCTGCTGATCCGCCATCCCGAAGTCTCGGCACCGGTGCGTAATCAGCTTGTCGATCTCGTCGAAGGTACCGGGATCAAAAAAGAGCTCCATCCGCTCCCGAGCGGTGAGCTTTCCGGCGTCATGCTGTCGCTGACGGCGGGCCTCACCGCCGCCGGCCTCGGCCCTCTGCTCGAAGTCTTCGAGAATCTGACGTTTGTCCATCACACCTTTGTCGCTTGGGACTTCTCCCAGTCGGCCAGGAACTTGGCGAGGCCGATGTCCGTGAGTGGATGGTTGAAGCTCGCCTCGATGACCTTTGCGGGACACGTGCAGATATCGGCACCCATCTGGGCGGCTTCGGCGATATGCATCGGCCCTCTGACGCTGGCCACGAGCACTTCGGTGGCGAACTCATAGTTGTCGTAGATGTCGACGATCTGGCTAATGAGCTCCATGCCGGAGGTCGCGATGTCATCGAGACGTCCCACGAAAGGACTGACAAAGGTTGCGCCGGCCTTGGCAGCCAACAGTGCTTGGGTTGGGGAGAAGACAAGGGTCACATTGACGCGGATGCCTTCCTTCGAGAGCACGCCGCAGGCTTTGACGCCGTCTTGGCCAAACGGCACCTTGACGACGATGTGCTCATCGATCGTGGCGAGCTGTCGGCCCTCACCGATCATGCCGTCGGCGTCAGTGGCGACGACCTCCGCACTCACCGGACCCTGCACAAGCTGACATATCGTCTTGAGAATCTGCTTGGGGTCGCCGCCTTGCTTTCCCAGGAGCGACGGGTTGGTCGTCACCCCATCAACGATGCCGAGGGGTACGAGCTTCTCGATTTCTTCGACGCTAGCCGTATCCACGAAGAACTTCATGATGTCTCTCCTCTGCGTAACCGATGCGCATACGAACGGACCGCGCGCGTGCTCATCCCCGCACGACCCCGTTTGTGAGCTCACCAACGCCGTCGATCTTGACGACGACTCGGTCGCCGGGCGCCAGCGGTCCGACCCCAGACGGCGTTCCGGTCGCGATGATGTCGCCAGGATGCAACGTCATGACGGTCGACACAAATTCGACCAGCCGTCTCACATCAAAGATCAGCTCCCGGGTGTTCGACCCCTGGCGGCGCTCGCCGTTCACCCACGACTCGACGTCCAGCGCAGAACCATCGAGGCCGACCGCGATGCAGGGGCCAATCGGCGCGAAGGTATCGAAGCCCTTCGCCCGCGTGTACTGCACGTCCCGCTTCTGCAGATCACGGGCCGTCACGTCGTTGACGCATGTGAGGCCCAGGATGTACTCGTCCGCCTGGTCGGCTGATACAGCCTGCGCCCGCTTGCGAATGACCACACCGAGCTCGGCTTCGTAGTCGACGCGTCCGGCGCTCGGCGGGATGACGACATCGTCGTTCGGACCGATGACCGCGGTCGACGGCTTGATGAAGATCAACGGTTCGTCTGGGAGCGGTTTGTTCATCTCCCGCGCGTGGTCCCGGTAGTTCAAACCGACCGCGACGATCTTCGAAGGCGTGACCGGTGCCAGCACCTTGATCTCCGACTCATCGACAGGATCGCCAGCCGCGTACTCACCAAAAGGGTCGCCCTCGAGACGCGACCACCCATTTTCGTGTCGAAGCGCGTTGGTTACCTGCCCGTCGAGCTCGACCCGATACAGTCGGTCCATTCTGCGTTTACCTTGTCATCGCGAACTCGGCAGTCGATCTCGCGCTCTAGCGTGCCTGCTCCGCCGCTTCGGAAGACGGCGTACTCAGATTTGGCGGCTCAGCCCCGTCGACGGCCTGCACAGCGTACACGTAGCGCTGGTCGGCCTCCACTGTCGTGTCGCGAAAGGCCGTTTCGACAACCGGCTCGGGCGTGAGCCGTTCGAGTGTCGCACCTGGCGCATCTCCGCGCAAGACCACGTAGCCCACGACGTCAGCTTGAGGACTGGCATCCCACACCAGGTTGATGCCGCCGCCGGTCCCGACGGCAATGAGGCCGGTCGGCGAGCTTGGTGGAAACGTATCCTTCGGAACGATACACGTCTGCGCCGATGGCGGGCCGACGACTTCGAGACCGTTGATCCGATCGACGGTTCGGACGATGTAGCATCGGTTCACTCCGAACACCAGGGCCGGATCGACGAACGTCGTCGCGTCAAGATCCTCGAAGTTGAGGGGCGCTGGTGGAGGCGGCACCAGCGGGTGCACGAGCTCGATTAGTGGGGTGGCATCCACGGGGTCTCCGCCGTCCTCCCCGTCCCCGAGCGCGTAGATCCGGTAGGTCGACGGCGATCCGGTCGTGATAATCGGCGTTGACGGCAAGACACCGACGACCGCAGGAACCTGGACTGGGACTCGCGCGGCGGCTGGGGCCGCCCACTCGAGCAGCAGCTCGAATTCGGTGTGAGTCACGGCCGGTGGTCCGGGCGCCGGCGTGGGTGCGGCGAGCGTGACGTCCGCCGGAGCCGATGGCGCCTCGCGGTCGCGCGTAGAAATAGCCACCGCGCGGTAGGTGCGTCGCGGAAACGCAGGGAGCGGGGGCACCTCAGGTGCGAGCCGCTCGGTTGGCTCCTCCTCGAGATCGTCTGAGTCGTCGTCATCCTCCCAGTAGTCGTCGAGAGCGACCGGTTGGCGCACCCCGGGGGTCAAGACCTCGAGGATGACGACGTCGTGTTCATCTTCCTCGACGTCGTCGACGCTGATCTCGTCCGTGTCGTCTGCCGCATCGTCGGCGGTCGCCTCGTCATCGGCCGGCACCAACGCCTCTTTGTCTTCCCCCGGTGCGGGGATGGTGGCGACCAAGGTCGCGAGGTCGAGCCAGTCGTCCAGCTCGAGCGACACGCTTCGGTCGGGATCCGGATGCGTGGTGAGCGCGTACAGCTCAACGCGATCGAGATCGACCGGTATCGATCCATCGGAATTTTCAGTGGGCATGTCGAACCCGACATACACCTCGTCATTGAGCCGCGTGACGGAAAGCGGTACGGCCTCGGGGACGATAACCAAAGGCGGAAGCGGTGCCCCCCGCATACCACACGCGGACGACACCACTGCCGCCGCCAGCACGGCACCCGACGCGAGCGAACACCTGGGCGGCAGGCAGATCACAGAATGTAGCGAGACAGGTCGTCGTTCTTCACGATGTCGGCGAGCATTGTCTCGACGTACGCGCCGTCGACGAGGAACTCGCGCTCGGCCATGTCCGGGGCCTCGAATGAGATCTCGTCGAGGAGCTTCTCCATGACGGTGTGGAGACGGCGCGCACCGATGTTCTCCGTTCGCTCGTTCACCAACGTCGCGAACTCGGCGATCCGCTGAACCGCGTCTGGCGAAAACTGGAGATCGAGCCCCTCGGTCGCGAGCAAGGCGGTGTATTGGGTCACCAGCGCGCCCTTTGGCTCCGTGAGGATTCGGACGAACTCCTCGGTCCCAAGCGCTTCGAGCTCAACCCGAATTGGAAAGCGGCCTTGCAGCTCGGGAATCAGGTCCGACGGCTTCGATACATGAAACGCGCCGGCGGCAACGAACAGAATATGGTCGGTTCGAACCATGCCATGCTTCGTGTTGACCGTGGTGCCTTCGACGATCGGCAGAATGTCTCGCTGGACACCCTCGCGACTGACATCAGGCCCCTGGGCACCTTCGCGCCCCGAGATCTTGTCAATCTCGTCGATGAAGATAATGCCGGCTTGCTCGACTCGCCCGACGGCGGCACGACCGACGCTCTCCATATCAACGAGCTTTTGCTCCTCTTCCTGGGCGAGATACTGCAAGGCCTCGGGTACTTTCACGCGTCGCTTCTTCGACCGACCTTGAAAGAGATTGGGTAGCAAGTCCTTCATGTTGACGTCGATCTCTTCGATCGACGATCCCGTCACGATCTCGAACGACGGCGTGGCGCGGTCACGGACTTCCACCTCGACCATGCGCTCATCAAGACGTCCATCGTGAAGCTGCTCACGGATCTTTTCCCGAGTACGCCCCGCCAGTTCTCGGGCGCCCTCGGGATCCGGCACGGGCCCGGCCGTCGGTTGGGTCGGTGGCAGGAGCAAGTCGAGCAGGCGCTCCTCTGCGTTGTTCCGAGCCTTCTCGCGTACCTCAATCAGCCGCTCCTCGCGAACCATGTCGACGGCGAGCTCAACCAGGTCACGCACCATCGACTCCACATCGCGCCCGACGTATCCGACTTCGGTGAACTTCGAGGCCTCAACCTTGATAAACGGCGATTGGGCGAGGCGAGCCAGCCGGCGGGCGATCTCCGTCTTGCCCACGCCCGTGGGGCCGATCATCAGGATATTCTTCGGTGCGACTTCCTCCGCCAGCTCAGACGGCAACTTCTGACGACGCATCCGGTTCCGAAGGGCAATAGCGACCGCGCGCTTCGCTCGGCGCTGGCCGACGACGTACTTGTCCAGCTCAGCGACGATTTGTCGGGGCGTCAGTGCGTCGATGCTCGTGGCACTCGTCTCGGGCAAGTAGATGGGCATGGATCCTATGGAAGGCTCGTGCACGGTGTCGGCCAACGCCGCGCCGATTCACAGCTCCTCGATCGTGACACTGGCGTTCGTATAAATGCAAATATCGGCTGCGATTCGCATCGCCTGCTCGGCGATCCCGCGTGCGTCCAGGTCGGAGTGCTCCGACAGCGCTTTCGCGGCGGCGAGCGCGTACGGTCCACCAGAGCCGATCGCGACGATGCCGTCGTCAGGCTCGATCACGTCGCCGGTCCCTGAAAGCAAGAACGTCGAGGACGCATCGACGACGACAAGCATGGCTTCGAGACGCCTGAGCACCCGGTCGGTGCGCCAGTCCTTAGCGAGCTCGACCACCGACCGCTCGAGATTGCCGCGGTGCTGCTCGAGCTTCGATTCAAACCTCGAGAACAGCGCAAACGAATCAGCCGCCGAGCCGGCAAAACCAGCCAGAATACGGTCGCCGTACAGGTGGCGAATCTTGCGCGCTTGCTGTTTGACAACGGTGTTACCGAACGTGACTTGACCATCGCCCGCCATGGCCGTTTTGCCACCGTGACGAACAGCCAGGACGGTCGTCGAGTGAAACGCGTCGCGCATGTGGCTCATGGCCTCCCCGACGGTGGTCGCCCGCCGGCGGACAGCCATCGTTGGAAACCCCAATATACAGGGACACCGGCGGCAATGATCGCGCCCCCCGCCAGGGATGTGCCAGGACTGCGCCACACGGCGTTCACGACCATCGCGGCGCTGGCGGCCACAAAAATGAGTGGAGCAATCGGATAGCCCAAGGCACGGAACGGACGCTCGGCGTCGGGATCGCGCCACCTGAGCACAAACAAGGCGGCAACCGCAACGCCAGTAAACAACACGATCGCAAACCCGGTGTATTCAACCAGCTGCTCGAAGGTGCCGGTTAGAACCAGAATCCCAGCCCAGGCGCTCTGCGCGACAATTGCCACGACCGGGGTGTGAAACGTCGGGTGCACCGTGCCCGCCGCCGCGAAGAACTGCCCGTCCTGGGCCATGGCGTAGTAGACCCGCGGACCGGCTAGGACCATCGCGCTGATGCTCGCCGCAATCATGACAACCGAGGCCGCCGCCAACGGCGCCGCGACCGCGCCACCGAACAGCCGATCCGCGGCGGCGTCGACGACGCGAATCTCTACCGACGCGAGCTCCGAGACCGGCAGCGCGTAGATAAAGAGCGCGTTCAGAAGAACGTAAATCACGACGACGGCTACGGTACCGATGGCCATCGCCAGCGGCACGTTTCGTCCGGGATCGCGCATTTCCTCCGCGACATAGGCAGCCGCGTTCCAGCCCGAGTAGCTGAACATGACCGGAATCAGGGCCAAGGTCCACGCGGATGAAACGACCGGACCCGCCGGTGCGCTGAAGTGGGCGGCATCACCCGCGCCGACGGCGAAACCCAGTACCACGAGCGCCGTGAGCAAGAGGACCTTCAGGCTGGCGAGCGCATTTTGCACGAGTCGGCCGGGACCGATGCCAACGATGTGCACCACAGTGAGAACCGCGATTGCCGCGAGCGCCACGAGGGACTGGGGTGACACGCTGAGAGTGACGACGACCAACGGAATCTGAAACCACGGCGTGGTATCGCCGGCCGCAGGCAGGAACCGCCCGAGGTAGCCCGCCAATCCAACGGCACTGGCCGCAATGGCGCCGGAGAAGCCGGCGACGAAAGAGGTCCATCCGGTCAAGAAACCGGCAACAGGTCCGAACGCTTCTCGCAGGTAGACGTACTCGCCACCCGCGCGTGGGCGAAGCGCCGCCAGCTCGGCGTACGCCATCGCACCGGCGAACACCAACGCGCCGCCCGCGAACCAAACGCCAAGAATTGCCCATGGGTCTGGTACTCCCTGCGCAACAATCGCCGGAAGGATGAAGATGCCACCGCCGATGACGTTGGAGACAATGATCGCCGCCCCGTCGAGCGGTCCGAGCCCCCTGACGAGCGCTGGCGGTTTGGATTGAGACACGAAGGAGGTAGTGCTATTGAGTCAGGAGCTGACGTTCTATCCGGTGTTCGCCGAGCCGAACCCATTGCTCGGCCCGATGCTTGACGAATAGCTCGACCTTGACGTCGACGAAATCCTTATGGCGAAGCATCTCGATCCTCGGCTGCTCGCCGGTGTACCCCAGGCCGGAATCCATCGTAAAGGGATCGGTCGCCACGCCAGGGTCGATACCCTCACGACCAACCGCGCGGACGAAGGAGCTCCCCCAGACCTGCGGCTCGCCAGCGCAGGTGCCAGCCTCAGAATCTGCGGGCGAAGCCTCGGATACCGGGGCCGGCTGTCCAGCAGGAGCAACCAGACACCGGCGAAAGACCCCGTTTAGCTGGAGCGTGCGGACCGACTCGGACGACATGTTTTCGAGCCGGAACGAAATGGTCGGTACAAGCTTGTTCCGACCGAACTCGTCGAAACCCACGTCGAGCCACCCCGTGGTCACTTCGGCCACACGGACGGCCGATCCGACGTCAATAGAAGGACCCGAACAACTAGATAGCGCCAGCGCAAGAAGGGCCGCCCAAACGCCCCGGCGACGGCGATGGGGGAAACTCGACCACATGCGGGCATTGTAGTTCATGTGACCGGCCCGCCGACCGAGCGCCCGCCGCCCGATCAGTCAGACGAACGCCGACTACCTCAGCTCGACGAGTGCCTCGACGTCTTCCGCTGACAGACGCCCGGCCTCAATCGCAGCAAGGTCGCGCCCCTGGACCTTGAGGACTAGCGTACGACGCGCTCCAGGAACGCGGGGATCCACCCGTCCCCGCGCGTCACGGGCGGCGATCGAGACCCATTCATCATCAGAGATGCCGGTTGATTTGCCAAACAAAATCAGCACGCCGACGAGCTCGGTCCTCAGGGCGCTCAAGAAGGCCGCATCCGGATCGAACCGAGCCGGAGGCTCGGCGCCCGAAGCGCCGCCATTGGCGTCCGGCACGCCCGGCTGATTGACGGTTTGGACCTCTGCTTCGAGCGCGGCGAGGGCTCGTCTGAACTCCAGCTGTCCGGGACCTTGAGGCATCGCGTCGAGCTGGCGGCGCAGATCTTCGAGGGTCGCGGCCATCCCGCCCTCCATCAGGGCAAGCATGTCCATCGACCATAAGAGACTTCGTCGGACGGCCGGGTACTCCACATCGAAGAAGACACCATAGTCATCGATCACGAAACCCCGCGCCTGAACTGGTCCAGCAAAGAGCACCATGCCGGGCAACATTGGCGGTAGCTGCTGCTCAACCACCCGCACACCCCGCACGACCGCGTCCTCAAGTGCCTGCTCCATCTGCTGCAGCCGTAGAATCCGATTCTGCTGCGCGGAAGAAGACCGATCGTTGCTTTGACGTAGCTGCTCCTGCGCGGACACGACCACGGCGACGGTCGCTACAAGCACAGCCAGCAGGACGATCTGTGTTTTCATCATCTTCTTCCTTTCCCTACCGCTGAGACACGCGAACCAGATAGTCCGTCACACCTTCCAGGGCGCCCAGATCCTGTACGAACCGCTGCTGGTCCGCGCGTCGCTGCATGTCGAATTCCTGTGCGAACTGCGTGAACCAGACGGCTACTTCCTGCTTCTGGCGGCGCTCGCTCTGCGCGATAAGCTGCTCGATCTCCCCTAACAGCATGGAATGATCGACGTCGGTAGACGTGGCCGACGCCGTTACGGCCTCAGTGCTGAGGGCCTGCCGGAGCCGACCCTCAAGTCGAACGAAGTCGGCCTGCCATGGCGCAGCATCAACCGCGCGGGTACCGGTCACCGGTACGACCTCCATCGGGCTCCCTGTCTCGGTGCGGTCTACCCATCCCATCTGAAGCACGAAGCCGTTAGCGTCGTAGCGAACTTCCACGCTGGCAACGGCCGCAGCCACGACCAGCACCAGACCGGCCGCCGCAGCAAGCCCCCAGGATGGTTCGAGCACGCGCCTCCACCATGGGGCCAACCTCTCGCTGTCGGCGACTAGCCGGAACCCCAGGGCGGACTCCGGCACCTCCCACTGCTGCAACGCCCCACGAACCTCACGGAGCGCCTCCAGCTCACTTGCGCACGCCGCACATGCGGCGATGTGACTGGAAACCCGCTCGCGATCTGCCTCGTCGCATTCGTCGTACGCGTACGCAACCAGCGACTCCTGCAACTCCTGTGAACACCCTTGTGTCGAATCCATTTACTGCTCCCGCATGATCGGCCGTGAGTACGCCACAATCGGGCGCCTCGCCGGCATTCCGGTCAATCCGCCCTGGGCCAGCTGCCGCCGAAGTACCGACAAGCCCTGATACAAGCGGGTCTTGACGGTGCTTAGGGGACAACCGACAAGCTCCGCGATTTCACGAAACGTCAGGCCGTGGTACTCCTTGAGGACGATGACAGTGCGCTGCTCGGCCGGCAGCGTCGCCATTATTTTGGACACCGCGCGACCAAGGTCGCGTTCCACGATCAGGTCTTCGACCGACCGGCTGATCGGATCGACGATAGCCTCCTCGTTCAGATCAAATCCGTCGCTGGGCTGGACCACGGTCGCGCGCTTCTCTCGGCGTAGCCAGTCTCGGCACAGGTTCAACGCAATTCGATACACCCACGAGGAGAACTTCGCCTGGCCTTTGAACCCCTTGAGACCCCGAAAAGCGCGAAGAAAGGCTTCCTGACACACGTCGCGCGCGTCTTCCTCACGCCCGAGCACCCGGTACGCAAGCGCGTAGATCGGACGCTCCCAGCGCAGCACCAGCTGGTTGAAGGCTTCGGTATCGCCACTGGCGGCCAGGGCCACGAGCTCTTCGTCGGTTCTGTGCATGCAATGAGCCCGAAGGTCAGCTTCCTTATTACCTTAGACGAACAAACCCCGGTTCGGGTCTTCTCGAAAAACAGTCCTGTGTCGACCTTGTGTCGAAACCCCGTAACCATGTAGATTATCAACAAGATGAAGGACGAGGCCTTCCTGACGACCGAGGAGGTGCTGGAGTACCTTCAGGTAAACCTCCGCACCGTCTATCGGTTAATCAAAGCCGGGAAGATTCCCGCAGTACGCGTCGGCCGGCAGTGGCGTTTTCGGAAGTCGGACATCGACGATTGGCTCCTGAGCCAATCCCAGGGCCAAGCGGCTGCCGACGTCCGGATCAGCGACTCCGAGGCCGCGCAGCCAGCGCCGACGGGCCGTCCGCGCGTACTTGTCGTGGACGACGAAGAGAGCATTCGAGATCTGCTGTCGAAGACACTGGCGCTGGCTGACTACGATGTCGAGGTGGCCTCTGACGGTCTCGACGCCCTCGATCGTGTGCGCATGGGCGGATACAGCCTGTTGATCACCGACTTGAAGATGCCGGGGCTGGACGGCCTGTCCGTGATCAGCGCGGCCCGGCAGCTCAACGCTCGGCTTCCGGTGGTGGTGATCACTGGCTTCTCAACGGAACACAGTGCGATCGAAGCCGCCAACCTTGGTGTCTCCGGCTACCTGACCAAGCCGTTCGAGGTTCCCAAGGTCCTCGAGGTGGCGGCCAAGGCGCTGGGCACCTAGTCACGCTCGGGCCGGCCGCGCGCCCCCGTCATCCCCGGTCCGTCGCATCCGTCATGCTTCAGCTTCAGCTCTCTGCCGTACACAAAGGTTTCGGGGCCCGCGTCCTGCTCGAGGGCGCGACGTGGCAGATCCGCTCCGGCGATCGGATTGGTTTGTGCGGCCCCAACGGCGCCGGCAAGACGACGCTCCTGCGAATGATGGCCGGGCTCGAACAGCCCGACGATGGGGAGATCACACGTCCCTCCGGGCTGTCGGTGGGCTATCTCCCGCAGGACGGACTCACGCATCGTGGCCGGACCCTGTTCGAAGAAGTCAGTCTGGCGTTCGAGGATCTTCTCTTGCTCCAGCAGGAGATGCGGGACCTCGAAGCTCGCCTCGGCGATCCGTCGGTCGCGGAGACAGCGCACCAACAAATGCTCGACCGCTATAGCGAGATCCAGGAGGCTTTTCGCGACCGTGAAGGCTACGACATCGAGAGTCGCGTGAGCGCCGTCCTTCGGGGCCTGGGCTTCACACCCGAACAGTACTCACATCAAACGGAGACCTTCTCCGGCGGCTGGCAGATGCGAATCGCACTCGCCAAGTTGCTGTTGCAGCGTCCGAAGCTGCTCTTGTTAGATGAGCCAACCAACCACCTTGACCTCGATGCGCGCAATTGGCTCGAGGAGTTCCTGACCGACTACGCCCACGCCGTGGTGCTCGTGTCGCACGACCGTTTCTTCTTAGACACGGTCGCGACAGGCATCGTCGAGATCGGGCTCAAGACGCTAACGGCCTACAAGGGTGGGTACAGCGACTACCTGGTCGAGCGGGATGCGCGACTCGAGCGCCTTCGCGAGCAGAAACGGCGACAAGACGAGGAAGTGGCCCGGATGCAGGCCTTCATCAACCGGTTTCGCTACCAGGCCACGAAAGCCGCACAGGTGCAGAGCCGGATCAAGATGCTGGCTAAGGTCACCCCGATCGACATCCCCCCGGAACGCGTGAAGGTGCGCTTCACGTTCCCGGGCTGTCCGCGCAGCGGGCGGACGGTCGTGGAACTCCGCGACGCACACAAATCGTACGGGACACTGACGGTCTTCAAGCGCGCAAACCTGCTCGTCGAACGGGGCGATCGCGTGGCCCTCGTCGGACCGAACGGTGCGGGCAAGTCGACGCTCATGAGGATGCTGTCGGGCGTCGAGTCCCCCGACGCCGGAGATCGGTTAGAAGGGTCGAACGTGGTCCCGCAGTACTTCGCACAGGACGAAACCACACTGCTGGACGGCTCGTTGACCGTCCATGAGACTCTCGCCTCTGGTTCGCCAGTCAACATGGTCCCCGCCATTCGCAACATCCTAGGTGGCTTTCTCTTCACGGGCGACGACGTGCATAAGCGCGTGAGGGTCCTATCGGGCGGCGAGCGCACGAGGCTAGCGGTTGCCCGGATGCTGCTGCGTCCATCGAACACGCTGCTCCTGGACGAGCCGACTAACCATCTCGACATCGATTCGACGAACGTCTTGCTCGACGCACTGCTGGACTACGGCGGCACGCTCATCTTTGTGTCGCACGACCGGTATTTCGTGGATCGGCTTGCCACGAAGGTGATTGAAATCGGTTCGGGCGAGGCTGTGGTCTATCCCGGCACCTATGAAGATTTCCGCTGGAGCAAGCAGCAGCGCACAACCCCGGCGGCGCCTGCCCCCGAGAAGCAACGTTCGCCCAAGCGGCCCGCCCCGTCTCAAACACCTCGCCGAGCGGGCCAGTCGGTCGCCCATCGGCAGAGCCAGGCCGCGGCACGACGGCACCAACGGCAATTGAAGGCACTGGCCGACCGCATCGTCAAGCTCGAGCAACGGATCACCGAACGCGAAGAAGCCGTGCAACAGCTCGAGGCTGAGATGGCTCAACCGCGCTTCTATGAGAACGAAGCTGAGGCACAACAAACCATCGCTCGGCACCAGACCCTCATGTGGGAAGTCGGCGACCTCATGAATCAGTGGGAAGCCCTCCAGGAACAGGCCGGGAGCATGGAAGAAGCAAGAATTGAATCCTAGCTTCAGATCCGTAACCGGCTGCGGACTCTTGGCCGCAGACATCAACCTGTCCGCAACCCTCATCCGCCATCTGGCGACAAGTCTGACGTCTCGTAAGAAGCTTATTTTAAGTCACTTACGGTAATTCATCCCACCTGCAGGCCGCCGTGATGCGGCCGTTTCGTGTGCATCAGGCGTATCCGACGTCGGGCACGCCGTTTGCCTCGCTAATAACGAGATTGTCAGGGCGAGCTCTGCCTTCCGAAGAAATCCGGAAGGCGTGCCGATTAAGTGAGCAACTGGAGATCACACCATTGTTCTTGGAATCCGTCCGAGCATCGACGGTCGTTCAGGTACCGGATCCGTCCGACACTCCTGGAACGCCAGGGGAGTTCTACCGCGACCTCGTGCTCAGCATGCGCAACGGGGTGTTAGCGATTCGGAGGAACGGCACTATCGCCGTGTTTAACGAAGTGGCCTACCGCCTGCTCAGACTCACACCGCAAATCGACCACATCGGTGGGCATTACCGCCATGTCCTCGGGTCGGGCCACGAGTTCTCGGCCATTCTCGGATCGGCATTCGAGCTGAGCCACCTGCCCAATCGAGAAGAGCTGCGCCTTAGCGGCTCCGGAAAGGTGCTCGGCTATACGCTGTCGCGCATCCACAACGGTGCCGACGAGTTCACCGGCGCCGTGCTCTTTTTCAAGGACCTGACTCGCGTCGAGCAACTCGAAGAACGCGAGCGGCTGCGCGACCGCCTCGCGGCAATCGGCGAGATGGCGGCGGCCATCGCGCACGAGGTCAAGAACCCGCTCGCCGGCATTCAGGTTATGGCCGGCCTGCTGAAACGCCAGCACCCAGATTCAGCTGACAACCAGGCGGTGCTCAACGACATCATTGGCGAAGCCCAGATCGCCAACAAGATCGTCGTCGACCTGCTCGAGTTTGTCCGTCCCATTGCGCTGCAAATCGAACGTGTCGCGATCGTCGACCTACTGCGCGACGCCATCGCCAAGTGCGAGAACCACGCCGGCCGAGCGGGCATCCTACTCGAGACGAGCCTGGAGCCGGACCTCCCCAAAGTCCCCGGCGACCCGACGCAGCTTCGCCAGCTCTTCACGAACCTGCTGGTCAACGCCCTCGAGGCGATGAACGGCAAGGGCCGGCTCAGAATCAGCGGATGTGTCGTGGCCGGCGAGGAGGAAGACCCCGCGCCGAACGAGGTGTTCGACGCCAGCAGAACGGTCGTTATCGACGTCGAGGACAACGGCCCGGGCATCCCGAGCGACGTCGCCGAGAAGATCTTCGGTCCGTTCTTTACGACCAAGCCTCGAGGCTCCGGTCTAGGGCTGGCGATCGTCCGGAAGATCGTCGATGCCCACGACGGACGGATCGACGTCGGTGCGAGCCCTGACGGGGGCACGTGCTTTCGCGTGACGCTTCCAGTGATGACGGAGGGAGGCCACGCGGCAGCGTAGGTCGAGGTAGAAGGAGAGTCATGGCAAACGAGAGAATTCTAGTTGCCGACGATCACGATTCGCTACGCCGGGGAATGGTGCGTGCCCTGCAGGAAGCGGGGCACGAAGTCGACGAGGCGAGCAACGGAAACGCGGCTATCGAGCTACTGCACAAAGGCCAGTTTGATGTCGTCGTAAGCGACCTGAAGATGGGCGGCAGTGATGGGCTCGATGTCCTGCGAACCGCCAAGGCCCTGCACCCGACCGCCGCGGTCATCCTGATGACGGGGTTCGGATCAGTCCAAACGGCCGTGGAGGCCATGAAGATCGGCGCCTTTGACTTCGTGCAGAAGCCCTTCGAGATCGAGGAAATGGAGCTGCGGATCGCCAAGGCACTCGAGCACCGCCGACTCCAACACGAGATCGACTACCTGCGTCACACCCAGCCCGACATCTACGACTTTGACCGCATTGTCGGCGCGAGCGGAGCTCTACAGCGCGTCTTGAACGTTGTACGAAAGGTTGCGCAGAGCAACACGACTGTTCTCATCCGTGGCGAGACCGGGACCGGAAAGGAACTGATCGCCGGAGCGATCCACCACAACTCTGCGCGTGCCAACCGTAACTTCGTGCGCGTCAATTGCGCCGCGCTCCAAGAGAACCTGCTGGAATCGGAGCTCTTCGGACATGAGAAGGGAGCCTTCACCGGCGCCGACCGTCAGCGCGTAGGACGGTTCGAGCAAGCCGATGGTGGCAGCCTCTTCCTGGATGAAGTCGGAGACATGAGCGCGAACACCCAAGCCAAGATCCTCCGCGTGCTTCAAGAGCACGAGTTCGAGCGGCTTGGCGGCACGCGCACCCTACGGTGCGACGTCCGCATCGTCGCCGCGACGAACAGGAATCTGGCGGACATGGTGGCAAGCGGGCAGTTCCGGGAAGATCTCTACTACCGGCTGAACGTGGTGTCGATCGACATGCCTCCGCTGCGGGAACGGAAAGAGGACATTCCGGAGCTGGCTCAGTTCTTCACGCGCCGATTCGGCAGCGAGCTCAACAAGAAGGTCAGCGGAATCGATCCCGCCGCCGAGAAGCTGCTCAAGCGTCACAACTGGCCGGGCAACATCCGGGAGCTCGAGAACACCATCGAGCGTGCCGTGCTGCTGGCGGAAAGCCCGATGGTGCGGGGGGACGACCTGCGTCTCGGAGACCTGACGCCCAACGAAGATACAGGCGAACACCCGTCGGTTGTGAAGATCCCGCCCACAGGTGTTCCACTCGAGGAGATAGAGAAGCAGGCGGTTATCGAAGCCTTGAGCATGTCGAACTGGGTGCAGAAGGATGCGGCTGAGCTGCTGGGCATCAGCCCGCGTGTTATCAACTACAAGATCAAGACCCTCGGCATCAGCCTGCCACGAGGCCGCCGGTCGTCGACGCGCGCTGAAAAGGCACCCTCCGCGGATAGCTCCGCAGTCTGGACGGTCCCGTCTTACTAGCCGATCACGCCCGCGGGTGCGTCTTCCGATACACCTTGGTGAGCTGCGCCGCGTTGACGTGGGTGTAGCGCTGAGTCGTGCTGACCCGGCTGTGGCCTAGGAGCTCCTGAATCGCTCGCAAGTCGGCTCCGCGCTCGAGGAGGTGGGTCGCGAACGAGTGCCGAAGCGCGTGCGGACTGACGCCCAGTCGCGTGCTCGACTTGACCACATAGCGCCTGACGAGACGACCGACGCTCCGGGTCGACAGTCGACCACCGCGGTAGTTCACGAAGAGCGCAGGTTCCGTGCTGCGACCTCGGCCGTCGGCGGCCGACCCAATGAGCCGCTCACGATCGGGAAGATACCTGCGCAGCGACTCGGCGGCCGTTCGATTGAACGGAACAATTCGCTCCTTTCCCCCCTTCCCGAGGACGCGGAGCATGCGACTGCTCAAGTTGACGTCTTCGAGATCGGTACCGACCAGCTCGCTCAGCCTCAGCCCAGACGCATAAAAGAGCTCGAGGATCGCTCGATCTCGGCGTCCGAGCGGCGTGCTGAGGTCGGGTGAGTCGAGGAGCGTCCCAACCTCTTCGATATCTAGGTGAGGCGGTATCTTCCGAGCCAACCGCGGACTGGCAACCAGCGGACCTGGATCGTGATCCAAGAGGCCTTCCCGACGCAGGTACCGTGCAAATGAGCGGATTGAGGCTAGCTTGCGCGCTGCTGTCGACGCCTCGATTCCGTCGCGATAGAGCTCGGCCAGAAACGCGCGTACGCTCTGGTGCGTCAACTCGCTTGGATCGAGCGACCGATCGACGCCGCGCGACTCGACGAACGACAGGAACTGGGTCAGATCCCCCCGATACGCCAGCACGGTGTGGCGGGACGCGTTGCGATTCAGTCGCAGGTAGTCAAGAAACGCCTTGAGGTGCTGTCTCACGTGCCTGTTCCAGCGACAAGTCGTCGTGCCAGGCCTCCAGCGTTTCTAACGCCCGCTGAGCCATGGCTTGTCGGCGCGCTCGCTTCTGACGCGGTGCTCGATCCAGCGGCGCTAACAACCCGAACGCCACATTCGTTGGCTGATAGTTCGCCGGATTCGCGTGCGAAACGTAGTGGGCGATCGCCCCCACCGCCGTCGTGCGTGGCGGTGGCTCGAGAGTCTGACCAGCTGACGACGCGGCGGCAGCGAGCCCTGCGATCAGGCCAGACGCCGCCGACTCAACATAGCCTTCGACGCCGGAAAGCTGACCCGCAAAGAAGAGCCCTGGGTGGCGGCGGGACTGCCACGTGGGATCCAGAATCGACGGCGCGTTGATGAACGTGTTCCGGTGAATCATGCCGTAGCGGACGAACTCCGCCGACTCGAGACCGGGGATGAGACGCAACACGCGCTTCTGCTCGCCCCACTTCATCTGCGTTTGGAAGCCCACGAGGCTATAGTGCTCCGCGGCCAGATCGTCTTGCCGAAGTTGAACGACCGCGTAGGGGCACCGCCCGGTCGCCGGGTCCTCGAGGCCGACCGGCTTCATCGGTCCAAACCTGAGCGTATCGACACCACGCTGGGCCATGACTTCGATGGGGAGACATCCTTCGAAGAACTTCGAATCGTCGAAATCGTGCAGCTCGGCACGTTCCGCGTCGAGTATGGCCCCGTGCAACGTCAGATACTCTTCGGCGCCGAGCGGACAGTTCAGATAGTCGCCGGTTGACTCAGTGCGGCGGCCCGGCGGTGACGACGGGCGATGCGTATCGGGCGTGTCGCGGCCGTAGCGAGACTTTGCAAAGACCCGAGACCGGTCGATCGATTCGGCCAGCACGATCGGGCTGATCGCGTCGTAGAAATACAGATGTTGCTGTCCGACCAGGCGAGCAAGCTCACCAGAGAGCGCCTCAGACGTCAGCGGACCGGTCGCGATAATCACGGGCGAGTCGGGCTCGACGTCGTCGGGAATCGCGAGCACCTCCTCGCGCCGAATCGTCACGAGCGGATGCGACGAGAGCGTTTCGGTGATCTCGTTGGCAAACCGAACGCGATCGACCGCAAGTGCGGCTCCCGCCGGGACACGCGATGCGTCAGCCGCTCGGATGACCAGCGAGCCGAGCGCGCGAAGCTCCGCCTTGAGCAACCCGACGGCGTTCTCGAGTTTGGTTCCGCGGAAGGAGTTGCTGCAGACCAGCTCGGCCAGCCGGTCCGTCTGATGGACCCTGGTGCGTCGGTTCGGCCTCATCTCGAAGAGCGTCACCGGAACGCCCAACGACGCCGCTTGCCATGCGGCCTCACTCCCCGCCAGGCCACCGCCGATGATTCTAATCATGGGGGTGGGAGACGCCACGCACTACACGGCAGCAAGTTCCTCGCTTCGCGCGTAGTCGCAATCGTCCTTGTGACACAGGACCTGCCGCCCGTGGCGCTTAGTCACTTTCTCCACCAAGAACGGCGCACCGCAGTCTGGACACGCTTCAGCCAGCGGCTTGTTCCAGAGCGTGAAGTCGCAATCGGGATAGCTTGCGCAGCCATAGAACACGCGTCCGCGACGTGACTTGCGCTCGACGATGTCGCCGCCGTCGGTTGGACACGCGATGCCCGTGCTCTTGAGTTTGACGTAGCGACACTTGGGGTAATTGCTGCACGCCGTGAATTCACCGAATCGACCGTGCTTGATCACAAGGTTGGCGTCGCACTTCGGACACTTCTCATCAAGCGGCTGATCCGGCTTCGCAGCCGAGAGACCCTGCGCTGTCGAAATGAGCTTCCGCGTCGTCTTGCAATCCGGATAGCCGGAGCAGGCAAGAAACTGCCCGAACCGACCGCGCTTGACCACCATGAGGCGCCCGCAGTTTTCACACTCCTCCTCCTGCTCTGAGCTCGTGTCGGTCTGCTCGAGCTCGCGAGTGTTCGTGCAATCTGGATATGTCGAGCAAGCCAAAAACATCCCGAACTTACCCACCTTGATGATCATCGGCGACTCGCACTTGTCGCACGTCTCATCGCTGGGCAACCCTTTGGTCTTGATGTCGGGCATCGACGTCGCCGCCTTCGCCAGATCCTCCTGAAACGCGTCGTAAAAGCTCCCCAGCGTCCCGGCGTAGTCCGCCACCCCTTCCTCGATCTTGTCGAGGCGCTCTTCCATCTCCCGGGTGTAGTCAACCTGAATGATGCGGTCGAAGCTCTCGGACAGGAGGTCTGTCACGAGTCGGCCCAACCGGGTTGGCTTGAACCGCCCCTCGACTTTCTCCGTGTATTCGCGGACTTGGAGGACCCCGATGATCGACGCGTAGGTACTGGGGCGTCCGATACCGTTCTCCTCAAGCTCCTTGACGAGCGTCGCCTCGCTGAACCGAGCCGGGGGCTGGGTAAACTTTTGCTCCGGCGTCAGTTTCTTGAGTTCGAGCGCATCGCCGCGGCTCAACGCGGGAAGCAGACCGGTCGCCAGTTCGCTCGTTTCGTCCGCGGTACGCCCAGGCTGACCGGGCGGTGGGGCCGACGCCGAGTTCTTTCCACCTTGGTCGTATACCGCCATCCAGCCGCCAAACTTGGGCACAGAGCCCTTCGCGCGCAGCACGTAACCGGCAGCCGCGACGTCGAGCGTGGTGTCGTCGAATGTCGCAGGCGGCATCTGCGACGCCACGAAGCGACCCCACACCAAGCGATACAGGTAGTACTGGTCGTCGGTCAGATGAGGCTTCACGCTATCCGGCTCGTGTGCCATCGAGGTCGGGCGAATCGCCTCGTGGGCGTCTTGTGCGTCCTTCTTCGTCCGAAAGCGATTAGGTTTCGCCGGCACGAACTTCGGCCCAAAGCGCCCGCCGATGTAGCCACGGACCTCTTCGAGCGCCTGTTCCGAAACGCGCGTGGAATCGGTGCGCATGTAGGTAATCAGACCGACCGCACCTTCGCCCGGAAGCTCGATGCCTTCGTATAGCTGCTGGGCCACGACCATCGTGCGCTTGACCGAGAACCGAGACGCTTGCTGCAGCTTGCTGGTGATGAATGGCGGCGGGGCGGACTTCTTGCGTTCTTTCGTCGCGACCGACTCGACCGAGTAGGACGCCCCCTCGAGATCGGCCAGGATACGCTTCGCAGTCTTCTCGTTCCCGATCTTGAGCGTATCCTTGCCCTTCCTAACCAGCTTAGCGTCGAACTCAGGCGGCGCCGCCCCGCCGAGTCGGGCCGTAATGTGCCAGTACTCCTCGGGCTCGAAGGCCTCGATTTCGGCCTCGCGGTCGCACACCAATTTCAAGGCGACCGATTGCACCCGCCCGGCGCTCAAACCTCGGCGCACCTTGTCCCACAGCAGCGGACTGAGCTTGTAGCCAACCAACCGGTCCAGCACCCGCCGAGCCTGCTGGGCGTCGACCATTCGCTGGTCTATCTCGCCCGCGTGCTCAAGGGCTTCTAGTACCGCTGACTTCGTGATCTCGTTGAACATGAGCCGGCTGACCGGACGCTTTTTGGTCCCGAGCTCGTTCGCCAGATGCCATCCAATGGCTTCGCCCTCGCGATCGGGGTCAGTCGCGACGTAGACATGCTCGGCGTCCTTGGCCGCGGCCTTCAGCTCTTTGATGACTTTCTTTCGAGTGGGGATCACATCGTAGTCGGGGGTGAACCCGCCCTCGACGTCCACGCCAAGCTTGCTCTTGGGAAGATCACGGATGTGTCCCATTGAGGCGACAACCTTGAAGTCCCTACCCAAGTACTTATTGATCGTTTTCGCCTTGGCGGGCGATTCGACCACCACGAGTGCTTTCGCCATTGCCTGTTAGACCCTCGCCATTACGTTACATCATCCCCGCAAGCGGCTGAATCGGCCGCTCGCCGATCGGGCCACACGGCCCTCGAGCTCAAGAGCAACCAACCTCGCTAGCAGAACCGCCGCTTCGAGCCCGGAAACATTGGCCAAATCGTCCAAGTCGTAGCTCTCCCCGGCGTCCATATGGCAGAGGACCGGATCGTGTAACTCCGGACCGGCCGACCCGTCGGCGGTGGTTCCAGTGCGATCAAGCCCCATCTCTTCTAGGATATCGTCCGCAGTCTCAACGACCTTTGCCCCATCCTTGATCAATGCGTGTCCCCCGGCATTGCGCCCGCTCAGTACGTTGCCCGGGACTGCCATGACGTCGCGACCCTGCTCTGCAGCGCACCTGGCGGTGATCAGCGAGCCGCTTCGCTTCGTCGCCTCGATGACGACGACTGCGGCCGAGAGACCGCTAATCAGGCGGTTCCTACGAGGGAAGTGGCGACTGTGAGGCGGCGTCGACGGACCGTATTCACTGATCAGCGCACCCCCCAGCGCGATCGCGCGAGCCAGGGTGGCGTGCTCCGGGGGATATACGACGTCGAGGCCACTGCCAAGCACAGCGACGGTGCCGCCCCCGCCTCTTAAGCCACCGCGATGCGCCGCGGCGTCGACTCCCCGAGCCAACCCGCTTGCCACCACGACGCCACGGGCACTCAGCTGGGCTCCCAGTTCCGAGGCGACCTCGCAGGCGTAGTCGGACCCCGCCCGAGACCCGATGAGCGCGACCGCCGGACGCTGAAGCACATCGGCCTGACCTCGGAGCCACAAGACCGCTGGTGGGTCCGAGATCTCCACCAGAGCAGGCGGGTACGCCGGGTCACCGAACATGACCGCGGTGTGGCCCAACTTCACCGATTTCTCCAGATGCTGCGCGGCGCGGCGACGCGCGGCGATGAGATGCTCACCGAGCGCCCGGCCACGCGCTCGAACCCGCGACGCCAGGACCGACGGTGCAGCTACGCGTCGCTGATCGGCAGAATCTGATGGGTCACCATCGGAGGCGAGAAGTAGGTTTCGCGTGTGCGCCCGACCCAATAGCTCCGCCAGGACCGCGGCCTCGAACAGATCCATGTCCGGTGGCTTTCAAGATCCGGACCGGCAGCGCGAGGCACAAGAAACACAGCACTTGCAGCCCTTCCCGAGCCTGACTATAGTGGAGGAAAGTGATGACGATTCGAGGATTGCTGATTTGTGGTCTGGTGGCATTGGGCGCAACCAGTCCAGCCCTCGCGGATGCTCGTTCTGATGCCGAGGCCCAGGTTGAGTTCGGCATCACGGTGGCGCAAAAGGGCCTTTGGCAAGAGGCGATGTACCGATGGGAGCGAGCGACGGAGATGGATCCCAGTTATGCAGCGGCGTGGAACAACCTCGGCGTCGCGTACGAGCACCATGGGCTATTCGATAAGGCAAGGGAAGCCTACGAGAAAGCACTCGATCTGGAACCGAACAACCTGAACATCCTTCAGAACTACGACCTCTTTAGGGAAATCAATGACCGCATTCAAGATTCTCGCTAGCGGGCTGATGCTCGTCGCCGCATCGGGTTGCACCAACTTCTATGAGGTCCCACTGGAGACTCCGTTGGAGCCCAAGCTGGATACCTCGCGCTTTCAGCGCATTCTCATCGCCGGCTTCGTGACCGGTGGAACCAAAGACGTCGACACGAACCTCGAAACCGCGCGACTCCTTCGCAGCCAGCTCCGCTCAAGCTCCAAGCTCGAAGTGATCGACACTGAGGTGATCGAACTGCGAGACGTCGCGGAACGGCAGGCTGACTTCGTGCCTCCGCGCACGGAATCCGACGAGCCCTCAGAGGCTTCTGCCTCGGACGCCGACGTTGACGAAACCGAGGACACCAACGAGCTCTCCGAAGAGGATCTGGAGGCCTACGAGCACATCTTCAGCGACGCGGCCTATTGGCGACAGCTCGGTGAGGAGTACCAGGGCCCGTTGATCATTACCGGGACCGTTCACTTCTCGCCGCATCAGGCGTCCGGCATGGTGTCGCGCGAACGTGAGGTCTACGATGCGCTCGGGCGCCGGCGCGTGGTGCCGCTGCGTGCGTACCAGGATCGCAGGGGGTTCGTCCTCAGCCCGCGGTTCGTGTTCATTGACGGCGGGACCGGTGCAACGCTCTATACGGAACGGCATCGCGAAGAGATACTCTACGATAGCCAGCAGAACACGCCGCCGCTCTCATCCTATTTCGAGCTGATGGATCGACTGATTCCGTCGTTTCTGGCGACGCTCAGTACTGAGAGCATTCGGGGCACCCGCATGTTGCTCCGCTAGGGCGACGTCGACGGCATCGCGATCAGCCCCCTTTGCAGGAAAAAGCCTGCGGTAGTACGCTAGTAGGTCTCACGAAAGAGAAAGTCGGCCCATGTACGCGATAATCCAAGCTGGCGGTAGGCAGGTTCGTGTCGAGCCTGGACAGGTTGTTGCCGTCGACCGCCGGAACGAGGCAAGTGGCGACGCCGTGACGTTCGACGACGTGCGACTCGTCGGATCGGATGAAGGCAAAGTCGTGAGCGGCGCTTCCCAGCTGACGGGAGCCAAGGTGACCGGTGTGGTCGAGGAACACGGTCAGGGTGACAAGATTCGGGTGTTCACAAAGAAGCGGCGGAAGGGCATGCGCCGCACACTTGGGCACCGGACACAGCTGACCCGGGTTCGAATCACCGGCATCGACACCAAGTGAACCGGTAGCACCTCGTACTCAGACAAGACAGTCATGGCACACAAAAAAGGTCAAGGCAGCTCTAGAAACGGCCGCGACAGCCAAGCTCAGCGCCTGGGCGTCAAACGTTTTGACGGCAACCTCGTCAAAGGGGGCGCCATTCTTGTCCGCCAGCGCGGGCGACGATTCCGGCCCGGACTCAACGTCGGACTGGGCAAGGACGACACGTTGTTTGCGACGGCCGAGGGCCGCGTTCGGTTTGAGGATCACGGATCCCGCGGTCGGGTCATCAGCGTGCTGCCGCTCGTTCAGTAACCCCTCCACCCGAGCGCACCGGTGGGTGCGCACCCACGCCTCAGGACATGTTCGTCGACCAGGTCGACATCGAGGTTTCCGCCGGGGACGGCGGAAACGGCTGCTCGAGCTTCCGCCGTGAGAAATTCGTTCCGCGCGGGGGACCCGACGGCGGCGACGGAGGCCGAGGTGGCTCGGTACGGCTATGCGCCAGCACACACCACAACACGCTCGTGAACTACCGGTTCAAGCCGCTCTTCCGTGCGCCGCGCGGGGCCCACGGTCAGGGTTCCAATCGTGCGGGACGCGCGGGTAACGACCTCACCCTCGAAGTGCCCGTCGGCACCATCATATTTGAAAAGACCGACCAGGGACTGCTCAGGATCGCCGACCTCACGACGACTGATCAAGAGGTCATCGTCGCGAACGGCGGACGCGGCGGTCCGGGCAACCAGCACTTTGCGACACCAACGGATAGAGCGCCGCGACGGGCCGACCCGGGCAAACCGGGCGAGACCAAGCGACTGACGCTGTCGTTGAAACTACTCGCTGACATTGGGCTGGTCGGCTTTCCTAACGCGGGCAAATCGACGCTCATTTCAAAGCTCTCGGCCGCCCGACCGAAGATCGCGAACTACCCCTTCACGACCTTGACCCCGCACCTTGGTCTGGTCCGACTCAGCGATGACCGCAGCTTCGTGTTGGCCGACGTGCCTGGCCTCATCCTAGGCGCACACGAGGGACACGGCTTGGGGCTGGGCTTTCTGAGCCACCTCGAGCGCACGAGAGTCCTCGTCCACGTGATCGACGTCTCGTCGGAATCGGGCCGAGACCCCGTTTCCGACTTCGACGTCATCTGCCATGAGCTGGCTTCGTACCAAGTGACGCCGGTCGAGGCGGTGCAGCTGCCGCTGGCTGACAAGCCCAGGCTGGTCGCCGCCAACAAGATCGATGCGATGGACGAACCGGAGAGACTAGCCCGACTCGAACACCGCCTCGTCGCGGAGGCGATCCCGCTATTTCCGATCTCGGCCGTCACCGGCGAGGGACTCAAGGCGCTCGGCGAAGCCATGTGGCAAGCGCTCGAAGGACGCACGGCGTGAGCGAGCCCGTTCGGGTAGGCATTCTGGGCGGGACGTTCGATCCGATCCACCTTGGACACGTCGACGCCGCGTCCGCCGCGCGACACGCGCTTCAACTCGATGAGGTCAAGCTGATTCCGGCGCGCGTGCCGCCCCACCGGACCCGCGGACCGCACGCCTCGGCGGAGCAACGCCTCGCGATGGTTGCACTCGCCGTCGCAGGCGTCGAGGGCCTCAATCCGAGCGACCTCGAGCCGCGATCGGAAGAACCGTCGTACACCTCGTTGACGCTGCAGCGGCTGGGGACGACCGGGCTCCAACCATGGCAGCTTTTCTTTATTACGGGTGCCGACGCGTTTGCAGAAATCGACACGTGGTACGACTATCCGGATGTGCTGGACCGCAGCCACTTTGTCGTCGTCTCGCGCAAAGGCCTGCGGGCTTCCGACTTGACGCGGCGGCTGCCTGACCTCGCATCGCGGATGCGCGGCCCCGACCGCGCGCCCGCAGAACACCCAGGTCAAACGACGGGGATTTGGCTGGTCGAGCAGGACACGCAAGACATCTCCTCGTCGGAGGTGCGTCAGCGGCTAGCGTCGGGGCTTTCGATCGACGGTCTGGTTCATCACTCAGTCGCCACCTACATCGCACGGCGCCACCTCTACACCCCCGGTGCACCGGCCGATACCTTGCATGACTGAGACATCATTGCCGCCGACAGTACGGCTTGCGGTTGATGCGGCACTGGACAAGAAGGCCCTCGATGTCATCGTCCTCGATCTCAGGGCATCGCAGGCGTTCACCGACTACTTCGTCCTCTGCTCGGGACGAACCGCCCGCCAGGTTCGCGCCATCGTCGACGAAGTCGAGGAACGACTCCGTTCCGCCGACTCACGGCCCTCACACATCGAAGGATACGAGAACGCCGAGTGGGTCCTCGTTGACTGCTTCGACTGCGTCATCCACGCGTTTACCGAAGAGACCCGCCGGTTCTACGACCTCGAGCGCCTCTGGGGGAGCGCCGAACGACTCGAGTTCGCATCGCCCTCTTGAGGGTGCACGCGCGCCACGCCAACTCGCGTCGCCAAGCCGAGCCAGGCTTCGAACGCTCTGTGACGGCGTCCTCGCGCTACTCTGGGCGTCACGATGCGCTGTGTGTGATTCGACGCTCGACGAACCCACGCGGGGGGTCGTGTGCGCGGACTGCTGGCGTCGAATAGAGCTGATCGCGCCACCCGTCTGCCGCTGGTGCGGCACCGTGTGTCCCGGCGCCACGCGGGTCGCAGCTGACGCCTGTTGCTGCATGCCGACCGCGGATGAGCCGCCACTGCGTCGTAGAACTGCGGGGTACTACCGCGGAACGCTGCGGCTGGTCGTCCACGCGTTCAAGTACCAGGGACGTCGCTCGCTGGTGCATCCTCTCGCTGCCCTCATGCGAACCGCCGGACGCGACCTGCTCGACGGTGCCGATGTCGTCGTCCCGGTGCCCCTCCATCCGTTCCGGGTATGGAGTCGTGGTTTCAACCAAGCCGCGACCTTGGCTCGACACCTCGGCGTCCCGGTTGCCGACGTTCTGCGACGCCGGCGGCGGACGGCGCCACAAGTCAGCCTCACCGCTGGCCGGCGCCGGCGGAACGTCTACGAAGCGTTCGAGCTTCGTGTGGGACTCGGGGTTCACGCGCGACTGCGCGGCCGAACGATTGTCATTAGTTGACGACGTCACCACGACCGGGTCGACGCTCGAGGCGTGCGCGGTCGTCTTGCGCCGGGCTGGCGCTCGCGATGTGTCCGCCCTCACCGCCGCCACGACTCCACTGACTGGGCGATATCGTCGGCAACCTCGTCCGGCGAGCGTTCGGCGTCCACGGTGATCCAGTCAGGCTGACTTGCGAGTCGCAGATAGGCCTCACGAACAGCGGCCTGCAGGGCGTGGTCCCGCTCGTACCGATCGCGCCCGACAGCCTTCCGCTGCAGGGCGGTCTCAGGAGCCACATCCAAGAGAATCGTCAAATCCGGACGCGGCAAGAATTTCTGGAGCTCGTTGAGCCAGGCGACATCCAGCCCTTGCGCCTCCCCGTAGGCCACGCTCGAGGCGATGTATCGATCAAGGAGAAGGGTGATTCCAGCGCGTTGCCAGCGCTCGATATCGGGCTTCCGCTCATAACGGTTCGCGACGTACAGGAGCTGCATGACGTCCGAGCCATATTCACGTTCGCCTTGGAGCGCCCGAGCCAGCTCTTCCCCAATTGACGTCCCGTAGTCCGGGAACGACACCACGCGCGCTTTGCGCTCTGACGCGCGCATCTGATCGCGCAGCTTGCGCGCCTGCGTCTCTTTTCCGCTCTGGTCGAGACCCTCGAAGGCAATGATCAAGGGTTCGTCGGGACGCGCTGTCATGGCACCTACACTTCCGTTGCCAACATGTCGTCGACGCTTTGGCGGCGCCGCACAACTTGCGGAACGCCGTCATCAACCATCACTTCGACCGGCAGCGGGTGCCGATTGTAGTTGGAGGCCATCGACGCTCCGTAAGCTCCGGCTTCATGAACAACCAGGAGGTCATCGACGAGCGGCAGCGGCATCAAACGGTCGCGCCCGACGACATCACTCGTTTCGCAGATCGGTCCCACGATGTCGCAGGCAACCGGAGGCGTCGGCCTGGGCTGGAGAACCCCAATCCGGTGATACGCGTCATACAGCGCGGGGCGCATGAGCTCGCTCATGCCAGCGTCCACGACGACGAAGAACCCACCGTTACCACGCGGCTTCACGTCCACAACTCGTGTGACCAAGACTCCGGCCGGACCAACGATCCAACGCCCGGGCTCGACGATGACCGACAACCCGCTGGACGCGCACTCGTCAAGCACAGCCTTTACGTAGTCGGCGGCACGGGGAACAGCCTCACCTTTGTAGGCGATGCCAAGGCCGCCGCCGATATCGATGTGCTCGAGGGGCGCGCCGCCAGCCATGACCTCCCTGGCAAGACCAGCCACCACCGCCGCAGCCTGTCGAATCGGGTCCAGCGACACGATCTGCGACCCGATATGCGCGTGCACGCCCACCAGAGCCAGGCCCGCCGCCTGCCCCGCCCACTGGCAGATGGCTGACGCGTCGCCCAGGGGGACCCCGAACTTGTGTGCATGCTGCCCGGTCGAGATGTGCGGATGCGCACCTCCGGCTACATCCGGATTCACGCGCAAGGCCACGCGTGCGTGCACGCCCGCCGCCTGAGCAAGCTGATCGATCCGCTCCAGCTCGCCCTGAGACTCCGCGTTGATCGCGAAGAGACCGCGACTGACCGCCATCTCGAGTTCGCCCCGGGTCTTGCCGACACCGGTAAACACGATGTCGCCAGGCGCAAACCCCGCCCGCAGCGCCACCTCGACCTCGACGCCCGAATTCGCATCGGCCCGTCCGCCCATCGAGCGAATCAAGCGCGCGATGGCCAGCGTCGAGTTGGCCTTCAGCGCATAGTGGATGCGGTGGGGGTACTCGCCGAACGCTCGGTCGAGATCGACGAAGCGCTCCCTGACGACGTCGGCCGCGTAGACGTAGACAGGTGTGCCCTCGGATTCGGCGATCGACGCCAACGCCTCTCCGTCAACATCGCCCACCCTGGGCTCGACTGGCTCTGACACAGTGCAACACTCCCCCTACCAGACGGTAAACGCGGCATTGTACACTGCGGTTCCGTGGATTCCGCGCCGTCTGACGAGGCCGCCACCGATCAGCTGATTGACGCGTGCCTGCGCGGTGACCAGGCCGCGTGGAACGCTATTGTCCAGCGATACCGACGTCGCGTCTTCAATGTCGCGTACACCTTCGTCGGTAAACACGACGAAGCGGAGGATCTGACCCAGGATATCTTTCTGGTCCTTCCGGGTTTAGCGTGGGTAGAGGTCGAGCCCTCCGCAGTGAAAATAGATCGCCGTCGTGAAGTGTGACGGGTTGCGGAAGCCGCCGGCCTTTCGCTTGATGCTCATGATCTTGCTGTTGAGACCTTCAGCCACGCCATTCGTGATCGGATGCTGGACAAAGCGGAGCACCCCTGCGAGATGCCGCTTCAACGTCTTCGCCACCTGCTTCACGGGCGCGAGCCGCGAGCGGATCGCCCAGCCATACCAGCGCGTGAAGAACCGCGTCACGGCCGCATGCTGACGGTAGGTCCACAAGGCCCGCAACGCTTCTTTGATCGCCCACGCGCGCCCGACTTTCAACTTCAGCGCTTGGAGCGTCGCGAACGCGGCCGCATGCCGCTCCGGCCGCCGCTCGTCGCTGAACAGCCACAGGTACTTGGTGCCGGTCAGCGGCGAACCCTCGCCGGCCCGCAGAAAAGCGCGATGCTCCTGTTTGCGGACCGTATCGACGGCCTTCGTCATCTCCCGCATGATGTGGAACCGATCGAAGACGATCTTCTCGTCGCCGGCGGGCAGGCCGTCCCGCGTGGCGCCGATGTACGCCTCCCACATGTCCATCGCGACGGCGTGCAGTGCCCGCCGCTGGGCGTCCGTCAACTGGGCATCGTACGCCGCCAGACTCTCCGTCTTGCGATCTTCGGCCACAAACTCGACGGTCGCCCGCTGGAGGTCGCACACGATCGTGTGATAGCGATGGCCCTTGCGGAACGCCTTCTCGTCGACGCCGATGTAGCGGATCGGCCGCGCCTCTTTCCGCGCGTGGCCCCGCGCGACGGCGCGGCTCATCACGCCCCAGGCCTCGTCCCAGCTGACGCCCGCGATCTCACACGCACCTTTGACCGTACTGCACTGCAGGATCAGATCGATGATCAACCGTTCCAACAACCCCGTGAAGCGGCTCCGTGGCTCGGCCCACGGCACCCGCACTTGCTTCACGCCATGGGTCGGACACTGCACCCGCGGAATCTCGGCATGCAGGTGCGTCTGAAACTGACACGTGTCGAGATGGCGCCACGTGCGCTCTGCCGCATGATCGAAGGCGGGCACCGTCTCGCCGCAGTTGGGACAGGGCCAGCGCGTCGGCTCGTGCTCTAGCCACACGTCGACCCGCTCGTCCTCGGGTTTCAGCTCGACGCGCGCCACGTGCCAGGGGATAGGGATCCCCAAGATCGTCTCGAACAGCTTGGTATCCTGCATTCGCTCCTCCGCCGGAGCGGTCTATCAGCAGGACACCTCGAGTGCAATCCGCCGCCGAGCAAGCCCCCACCCACCAGGGGGCCCCCGCAGGCGGCCTGACGAGTCACCCGGGATCCTTGCGACCCACGGAGATCCCGGAAGGACCATCTTTCTCAAGGTCTACAAGGCCCTCGCCACGTTCGATCGCCGAGCGAACTTTCAGACGTGGTTGATTAGCATCAGTCGCAACCTTTGCATCGACCACTACCGAAGCGTACGTAGGGAACGGGAGCTCGTCGACCGCAACGTCGACACGTCCACCCTCTTCCTCAAGGCGAAAGGACTGGACCCCCTTACGCGTCTGCAACGGCTTGACCGCCGCGAGCTCCTGCGACAAGGAATGCTCGCACTCACTGAGACACTGCGACTGCCTGTTCTGCTTCGCGACATCCAGGGCTTGTCGTACCAAGAGATCGCCACGCGCATCGGGCTGCCGGAAGGTACGGTGAAGTCGAGAATCAATCGCGGCCGTATCCAGCTGGCGCGTCATATTCGGAAGCTTGACCGTGAACAATCGGCGGCGGCCGACGCGCAAGCAGAAACCGCTGCGACGACTGGAGCTCAAGAATGAAAATTGCGATCGACCGAACGCGCGGTGTCGTCATCGTGAGAGTTGACGAGCCGAAGCTTCTCTATCCAATGCTCACGGACTTCGCGGAGTCTGTCTCGAGCATCATCGCCGCCGGCGAGCCGCGGGTCGTCATCGATATGTCCCACGTAACGTACGTCGATAGCGCGACCATCGGCTGCTTTATGGACTTCTATCGCCGTGCCTCGAGCGCCGGAGGCGGGCTGAAACTCGCCAACGTTCAGAAGCGGGTGGAATCCGTGTTGACGATCACCAGGACACAGCAGTTCATCGAACTCTACCCCGACGAACATGCTGCTGTCGCTAGCTTTGGGGAATGATCATGCGATGCATCACGACCAGGTCCGGCCTGGAGATCACGCTAGATGGAGACTTGCTCGCGATCCTAGAAGCGGTCGACCGCGAGCTAACCGACCGGCACGGATTGGACGGCACGTTTAAGGATACGATGCTCGAGATCCGCAACGTCGTCGAACAGATGGAGCATGAAGAGCGGACGAATTATCTGATCGAGAGCTTGTTTCTCAACACCGTGACCTACGCAAACGAGAAGGCGGCAGCGTACGTGCGCAAGCTCACGCGCGAGTAAAATGGACGACGGATGTCTCTCAATCATCTCGCGACCCGCTTCACCTGCTCATGGCCGTGGGAGATGTTGGTCGTGCTCTGTGACGGTCGAGTGGTGTGCGGGTGCGCCGACCCCTACGCCCAGCGCGTCCTCGGCGATGCTCGCATCGAGACGTTGTCGAACATCTGGCGGGGTACGACCATCGGGTCGCTCCGAAACGACCTGAATGAGGGGGGATCGGCGTTCTGCGGCGACTGCCCGCTCAAGCGTCCCCTTGGCGACGACGCGCCACCACAGCGGCCTACCGACGCTGGTCAGCTCCCGTCCCGGATCTTCATTGAATGCACGGCGGCCTGCAATCTGTCGTGCTTTCAGGCCTGCTGCGCGCCGGAAACCGGAATTACGCGGACCCGCGAGGCGGGCATGCTGGACTTCGATCTGTTCACCCGAATCGTCGACGAAGCCGCTCCGTCGCTGACGCGGATCGATTTCTTCAACTACGGCGAGGCGTTCCTGCACAAGCGGGCGATCGAGATGTGCGAATACATCAAGACCAGGTATCCGCACGTCTACCTGTACACCAGCACCAACGGGTTGGCCTTCGACGAGGCGCGCGCGCGACGTCTAGTTCACAGTGGTATCGACGAGGTGACGTTCTCGGTGGATGGTGCGATCGCGGAGAACTACATCAAGTACCGGCAGCGCGGAGACCTTGAAGCAGCGCTTGGCAACCTCGAAGCGATGGCCGATGAGAAGCGCCGAGCTGGACGCGATGTGCCGTTTCTGAACTGGCGCTACATCCTATTCCGATGGAACGACAGCGACGAGGAAATGAGCCTTGCGCGACGCCGAGCCGAGGCCATTGGCGTCGATCGACTCGCCTGGGAGATCACGGACCATCCAGAAGAGGCGTTCTCGAGACGGTTTGTTCCCGGCTCTCCGGAGTTCGCGTCGATTGAGCCGGAGGTGTGGGACACGAGCAACCTGGGGAATGCGATTCACGGGGCAACCCCCAGCGCGCAGATCGAGGTCGCGCCCAATCTCCCAATGCTGCCGCTGATCGGGCGGGGCGGGCGGACGCTCAAGCTTACCACCCGGGTGTCCAACCTGTCTTCGCGCCCGTACCCGGCACAGGCATCGTATGGACGTCGACTCGTCCGCCTAGGCGCTCAGCTGTGCAACACCGACGGCGCAACCCTCAACCGTGACCACGCCCGCGCCTGGCTTCCCCACACACTGGAACCCGGCGCGACCGCCACCATCCCTATCGAGGTACCGGCCCCAGACCAACGGGGGCGGTACGCGCTCAAATTCGACTTGGTGTATGAGGGGGTTGACTGGTTCGAGGCGTGCGGATCGCAAACGACGACGAAACCGCTCGTCGTGTGGTAGTCAGCTCGACGCCAGCGTCTGACTGACAGGAACCGAAGCCGGGTCGACTGCAGCTTCCGGGTCAACGACAGACTCGACAAGGCGCCAGGCATCAGTGTCTTCGAGGATGGCTTGAGCGAAGCTCGCGTGGAGCGCGTGGCCGCCGCGATGCGCGACAAGGTGTCCGATGATCGGATACCCGACAAGCGCCAGATCGCCGATCACATCCAGAATCTTGTGACGGACGAACTCGTCGTCGAACCTGAGCGAGCTGTTCAGCACTCCCGTCTCACCGAGCACAATGGCGTTGTCCAGCGAGCCGCCCTGCGCGAGCCCGCGCTGCCGAAGCTGTTCGACCTCCTTCAAGAAGCCGAATGTTCGGGCCGGCGCGATCTCGTCGACAAAGGCCTCCTCGGTCATTCGCAGCGTGCGGGTTTGATGACGAAGCAGCGGGTGATCGAAGCTGATGCTGTAGGTAACCTTGAAGTGATCGGACGGGTACAGCGCGATTCTCTTGTCGCCGCGTGATCGTGCAATGGGTCGAACAACCTTGAGGAATCTCCGGGGCTCGGTCAGCGGTCTCACACCGGCCTCGTGCACGAGATACACGAAGGAAGCCGCGCTCCCATCCATGATGGGAACCTCGGCCTGGTTGAGCTCGACAACGACGTTGTCGATTCCGAGACTCACCAGCGCTCCAAGGAGGTGCTCGACGGTTTCGACCGACGCCGAGTTCCGTGCCAAGCCAGTGGCGTACTGCATGCTTGCCACGTGGGCCACATCGGCCGGGATTTCCAGGCCGTCCAAGTCGAGACGTCGGAACACGATGCCGTGATTCACACCGGCGGGCTTCAGCCGTAGCGTGACCTTCTGCCCCGAATGTAGGCCTATCCCCGAACAGGCTACGGGTCGTCGAATTGTCCGCTGAGTCTCTCGCACGCTCGGTAAACTTCCGTTCACGACTTGTAGTCGATATAGCAAAGCCTATGCCGGCTGTTCCGACTCACGATGGACTCACTAAACAGCCGTATTCAAATGCTTTATGGAGTTTCACGTTTTAACAAAAGGTGGGTGCGGAAAGTTGGTGAGGCTGTTTTACCACAGTGTGAAATACACAAAACGTGGTTCTTTTACCACAGAACAAAGCCGCTTGTCATCCTGCCGCGTTACGAAACGGCCGCAGAGGCCAAAACAGATCGCAGATACCGGCCAGTCTGTGAAGCGTCGGTGACGGCGACTTCCTCGGGCGTTCCCTCGGCGATGATTCGCCCACCCAGATCACCGCCCTCTGGCCCGAGATCAATTACATGATCGGCTGACTTGATCACGTCCAGGTGATGCTCGATTACAACGACCGTATTCCCTTGGTCGACCAGTTTGTTCAGGACGTCGAGCAGGTGTCGCGTATCTTCGAAGTGCAATCCTGTCGTGGGTTCATCCAAGATATACAGGGTCTTGCCGGTGCTGCGACGCGACAGCTCTTTCGCCAGCTTTACGCGCTGCGCTTCACCTCCGCTCAACGTCGTAGCCGACTGCCCCAGCTCGATATATCCCAGTCCGACGTCCTGTAACGTCTTCAGCTTCGTGGCTATCGACGGGAAATTCTCCAGCAGGGGCATGGCCTGATCGACCGTGAGCTCGAGGATATCGCCGATCGAGACACCGCGATAGGTCACGTCGAGCGTCTCACGGTTGTAGCGTCGGCCCTTGCACTGCTCGCAGCTGACGTAGACGTCGGGAAGGAAGTGCATCTCGATCGCGATCAAGCCATCACCCTGGCAGGCCTCACATCGCCCCCCCTTGACGTTGAAGGAAAAACGGCCGGGCTTGTATCCACGGGCGCGTGACTGCGGCAGCATCGAGAACAGCTCGCGAATAAACGTGAAGAGTCCGGTGTACGTCGCAGGGTTCGACCGTGGCGTTCGTCCGATCGGTGACTGGTCGATCTGAATCACCTTGTCAACAAGGTCGATGCCGTCGATCGCATCGTGCGGCCCGGGATCGGCAGCCGACCGATGAAGGGTCCGAGCGAGCGAGCGATACAGGATGTCATTGACCAAGGTCGACTTGCCGGACCCGCTGACGCCGGTGATGGCGATGAGCACCCCAAGCGGGAAACGCACGTCGATCGAATTGAGGTTATTGGCCCGGGCCGCCCGAACCGTGAGCGCGCCCCGTAGCGACGGTCGCCGCGTACGCGGCGTCGGAATCGTGCGACTGCCGCGAAGGTACTCGCCGGTCAACGAGCCATCGCCATCCGCCATCAACTCGGTTGGCGTGCCTTGGAAGATCACGTGCCCGCCCTGCACCCCGGCCCCGGGCCCAAGGTCGATGAGGTAGTCGGCCGAGCGAATCGTCTCCTCATCGTGTTCGACGACAACGACGGTGTTGCCCAAGTCGCGAAGCTGTGCGAGCGTGTCGAGCAGCAGCCGATTATCGCGTTGATGTAGCCCAATCGACGGCTCGTCCAGCACATATAGCACGCCCGTCAAACTCGAGCCGATCTGGGTCGCAAGTCGAATCCGTTGCGCCTCACCACCCGAGAGCGACGCCGTCCCCCTGGCCAAGGTCAAGTAGCCGACACCGACGTTGGTGAGGAACTGCAGACGTTCCCGGATCTCGCGCAGCACGCGGTCGGCGACCAGCGCCTCACGCCCGCTGAGCTGAATGCCGGCGAAGGCGTCGCGAGCGTCGGCGATAGACAGGTTGACGTATTCTGCGACTGTCCGGCCCTTGACGCGAACCGCACAGCTTTCGGGCCGGAGTCGACGCCCATCACACGCCGGACACGGCCGCATTGATCGATACGGCGCCAGCGCCTCCTGTTCCTCCCATGTTCCTTCGGCGTACCGGCGACGCAGATTCGGGATAATCCCCTCAAAGTCCCGTCCGAATGGCTGGGCCCTCCCCTTCGCCCGCACGCGTCGGCCGCTGGGCGGAGACGTCTTCGGCCCGCCGGGGCCGTGAATCAGCACACCTCGCTTCTTGCGTGGCAGCTTGCCAAACGGTGTCTTCACATCGATGTCGAAATGCCGACCGAGCTTCGTCACCGCGTCGCGGACGAGCCGCTCACCCGGCGCCCATGGCGCTATCGCGCCGTCGATGAGCGATTTCGATGGGTCTGGCACGATCCGGGCTGGATCGAAGTCCTCGACAAAGCCGAGGCCCTGGCACTTGGCACACGCCCCGTGCATCGAGTTGAACGAGAAGATTCGCGGCGTGAGCTCCGGCATGTTCACGCCACAGGTGACGCACGCCAGGCGACGTGAGAACAACCGATCGCCGCCGCCGTGAGTGTTGATGATGACGACATCGTCGGCGAGTCCCAGCGCCACGCCAATCGAGTCGGTGAGCCGTCGGTCAGCACCGGGCTTGACCACCAGTCGATCGACCACCGCTTCGATCCAGTGGTTCTTTCGTCGATCGAGTCGAGGCCGATCTTCGAGCGAGATCACCTCACCGTCGACGCACGCCTTGAGGAACCCCTTCGCATGCAGTGCCAACAGGTCTTTCTTGAACTCTCCTTTTCGCCCTCTCACGATTGGCGCGAGCACGTTGACCCGTTCATCGGTCGGCCCGTGCATGACCGCTTCCACGATCTGCTGTACCGATTGCGACGTGACCTCCTGACCGCACGTTGGACAGTGGGGAACGCCGATGTTCGCAAACAGGAGACGCAGGTAGTCGTAGACTTCGGTGACCGTGCCAACCGTCGATCGTGGATTCGAGCCGGTCGTTCGTTGCTCGATAGAGATCGCCGGAGATAGGCCGTCGATCTGATCGACATCCGGTTTCTCGACCTGTTCAAGGAACTGGCGCGCGTAGGCGGACAGCGACTCGACATAGCGTCGCTGCCCTTCGGCGTAGACCGTGTCGAATGCGAGCGACGACTTCCCCGAACCGGACAGCCCGGTAATGACGACCAAGTGGTCGCGCGGGATCCGAACGTCGATGTTCTTGAGGTTGTGGACGCGAGCACCGCGCACGTCGATCCAGTCTTGCGGCATGGGCGCTGTGGGAACCGGCCTCGCGACCGCACCCCGCGCTGCATCGCGCGTGTTGTCAGTAAGGGTCGTTCGCGACTGTCCGAACTTTTGATGGTAGCACGTTAGCCGGGGAGGTGACCGCCTCTAGTGTCGCAGCGGGCGGAGCGGGATATCCAGTCGATACGCGGTGTCGCTCGACACCACCACCAGACCACCGGCTGGATCGAACGCCAGCCCAACAAGCGCCGGCGCGGCAAGCATGCGCGTCGCTGAACCGTCCGATTCGATGCGGTAGACGCCGCTCACGCCGGCGAGCGCCTCGACGACGTACAGCGTGCCCTGCCCATCAAACGCGAGGCCCTGGGGACGTCCAAGGACCGAGCACACCGTCCCCACGGTGCCCGAGGAATCAACCCGATAGACGTTGTCGCGCGGAGCTAGGGTTGGAGCCGTCACGTACAGTGCGTCGTCGGGTCCCCAGGCAAGATGGAACGCCGCCACGCTCTGTGGCAACGCGGCGAACGGTTTCGGTTCACCGGACGGCTCGATCCGAAACACCGTTCCAGACCGATCGCCGACGTACAGCGCGCCCTCGCGATCGAACGCGAGACCACACGCAACGCCAAGATCGCTCGCGACGACTTCGTAGCGGCCATCGGCTTCTACCCGGTAGACCGTACCGTCGAACCGACTCGAGACGTGGAGCTGTCCGTCGGGAGCCAACGCCATCGACGTCGCGTTGGTGATGCCAGACACGAACGGCTCGCGGAATCCGTCGCGACCCAGACGAAACAGCGACACCGTCGCATCAGAACCTCGAGTCCCGCTGTAGGTGAAGTAGAGCTGACCGCCACCGTCGATGACCGGGCTGTCGACCTGGTGGAGACCGGTCGCAACCGGGGTGCCGAGCTCGACAAACGCCGTTTCGCCGACGACCCCCTCGATGCGAACCGCAGCGTGGCCCGCTTCGATCTCAGGGGGGACGATCACCGATACGGCTCGCGATGAAGCGCGAACGACCCGGGCGGGGCACGTGCCCACGTGGACGGCGGGCATGCCGTGGGTAGCCAGGTCGGCCCCTTCAACCGTTATGCGTCCCCCCGGAATCGCCCAAACTGGCTGGATTGACGTGATTCGAGCGTGGCTCGTCTCGGGAGACAAAACGGTTGGTCTGAGCTACCGCGGCTTTACGTGTCGTCCAGCTCGATGTTCCAGTACAGGTAGTCGCGCCAGCTGTCGGGCGCGCTGTCGAGGCCGATCGTCAGCCGCACGATCGGAGCCCTAGTGGGACGCCGTGGTTGACGGATGACTCGCATATGAGCCTGGGCAGGCGTTCGACCGCCCTTCCGCCGATTGCACGTGATGCACGACGTCACGATGTTCTCCCAGTCCTTGCGGCCTCCCTGGGAGACCGGCACCACGTGATCGAACGTCAGCTCCGACACAGAAAACCCCTTGCCGCAATACTGGCACTGGTGGTTGTCGCGAGCGTAGATGTTGGCACGCGAGAACGGGACGTAGTTGAAGTGGCGCCGTATCGTGATGTACCGAAGCAGGCGGATGACCGACGGCAGCTTGAAACTTACCGAAACTGACCGGATCTCGCGGTCGTAGACCGAAACGACCTCGACCTTGCCCTGGCACCAGAGCGTGATCGCCTTTCGCCAGTCAACGACCTTGAGCGGCTCGTAGGTCGCGTTGAGAAGGAGCGTCTGTTCCATCGCCTGACGCCATTCTCACCGACCTTAAGGCGAGTGTCAAGCAGTGGGATCTCGTAACATATTGTTAGTTATAGAGTTACTGATGCTTGAGCGAGGCCCTAGCGACTAGGAGTCTGCGCCGCAGGAGGTGCGGCGGCGTGAAATGGGTCGTCGGCCCATGCTGTGCGTCATTGTGCCGGAGCGACTTCGGCGGTCGGCCGACGAGGGAACTCCTCGGCGAAGGGCGAAGCAGATAGCAAGATTCGGCCTTGAGGGGCCGCCTGGCCCGCCACCGAGCCCGAGGCGCGCCGATCGGTCGTCGTTGCGAGCCTCATTCCCCGCGTGTTACGCCGCCATCAGGGCGTGCAGGCGCGTGGTGTTCAACGCCCGGCACACCAAGTCCCACTCGCCCTGCACCTTCGCCAGCCCCCGCAGGCTGAAGCGTCGGAATCCCAGCACGTGCGTGATCCAGCCGTTGGGAGCCTCCGACAGCCACTTGCGTTCTGCCTACGCCGCACGGCCCGCCGGCCTCGACAGCTTCTCGGCCATGCGACTCGTCGCGGGATACTTCTCCGGGTCGCGGGGCCTGGCCGCCTTCCCCTCCCGGCCCAAGGACACATACCCGTCGATGCCTCGCGTTTCCAGGTCCGCCAAGTCCCGCTCGTTGCTGTAGCCGGCGTCCGCCAGCACCGTCTCCGGCTGCTCGCCGACCGTCTCCGCCAGCGCGTCGAGCAGCGCCGGCACACCACCCTGGTCGCTCGCGTTCGCCGTCACCTCCGTCGCCACCACCAACTGGTGCGCACCATCGACCGCCACCTGCGCGTTGTAGCACTGCTGGAACCCGTCGTTGCTCGTCTTCATGATCCCGCTCTCCGGGTCCGTGAAGTTGCTCTGCGCCTTCGCGTCCGGCTCGCCATACGACCGCGTGTAGGGCGGCCCGCCCTTCGGGTTCCGGTCTTGGTCCGGCTGCCGACCGCGGGCGTCGTCCGCTGCCCGCTGCTGCGCCTCCAACCGCGACTTCGCCGCCCGGGTCGCCGCCAGACGGTCTTCCCGGCGGCGCAACTCCGCCGGCAACGCGTCGCCCCGCACGTCCGCCGCCACCCGCGCGTCCTCGGCCGCGTCGGCCGCGCCAGCCGCCGCCAGCCGCGCCTCAATCTCCCCCCGCAGCCGCCGCTCCTCCTTGGCCATCCGCCCGTAGCTCATCGCCTTCCGTTTGCTCGCGTTCGCCCGCACCTTCGTGCCGTCAATCGACAGCTTCCCGACGCGCGCCAGACCCCATGCCCGCGCCAGCCGACCCACCGCTACAAACAGCTCCTTGAAGTCCGACAAGTGCCGCCGCCGGAACTCGCACAGCGTCCGATGTTGCGGGAAGTTGCCCGCCCCCAGAACCCGGAACGCCCCGTCCTCTTCCAGCTTCCGCGCGATCCCGCGCGCCGAGAACACCCCCGTCGCATACGCATACAGCAGCACCTTCACCATCATCCGCGGTGCAGAGGGCGCGTTGCGCCGACCGTCCCCCGCATACGGCGCGTAGAACGCCGTCAAATCCACACCGTCCCCCAGGTCGCTGACGTGGTGCGCCAAGTGGCCCTCCGGCAACCACGCCCGCAGGTCCGCCGGCAACAGCAGCATCTGATCCGGTGCGTAGAAACGGAACGTCGTCGACATCAGGTCCTTTCCTCCTCGGCTCGCCTACAATTGTCGCACCGTTTCTGCGGCGCAGACTCCTAGCTCGAGCCTCTTCCAGGAACAGCGGCTCTCCTGGGACAACGACCTTGATGCGGTCGCCCTCACGGGGCTACTCGTTGACCGGATACCCGTTCATGATGGCGAGCGTGCGCGCTTGCACGATTTCGTCGCCGCCGCGCTGTGCGATCGACTGCCAGGTGTCGCCGTCGTGCACCGTATACAGGGCTATCTCGTTGGGTCGAATGTCCTCGGCCTCTTCGCGGCTGAGCGGTCGAAACGACCGAATGCTCGTGCCGATTTCAGATCCGACTCGAGCGAACTCGTCTGCCGGACCAACGCCACCAAACGAATACAACGAACGGCCCTGCCGGATGTACGCCACGCGGGCCACAACCTGGCCTGTATTCCTAACATTTGCGACGTACGTCCCGATATGAGCTTCAAGGCCATTGATCTCGGTTTTGCCTCCCGATCGAACGGTGTATCCGAGCTCACGCATCCCCTCCTCGGCGATTTGAGACAGACCACGACCTCTCACGTTCTCAGCCATCCGAAGCACCATGTACAGGTCGAACCCCGGCTGTTTCGCCACTACCGCCTCTGAACTGTTCTGGACCTCCCAGCCCTCGGGGAATGTCATCGCGAACTGGAGGATCGGATGTAGGAAGTCGTTCCCTCTGACGATTCCGGAGTCAAGCCCATTCTTAGTTGAAACTCTCTACGGCTCCTGATTGACTACGCGGCTTTCTTCTTCGACGTCGTCGTGTCGATCTTCAGTTCTCGCTTCAACGCGGCACGGAGCGTGGGCAGGTGCCGGCACCCCATCACCTTGCGCAGGCGCGGTTCGATGTCCAAGAGCGCGGTCGCCAGCCAGCGGTGACGTTGACGCGAGTTTTGCCAGTGATCGACCTTCGCGCAGCGTTCCTCGACGAGCGCATTGACGGACTCCAGACAGTTCGTCGTCTTCAGCGAGCGGCCCAGAACGCCGTAGAGCCCGAGTCGATGCAGCGTCAAGGTCTCGTCGAAGCCTTCCGCCAAGCTGCGGGCCGCCGATTGGTTCCGGTCCTCCAGCTCGCGATGGAGCGTCTCAAGGGCCGCGCGGGCTTCGTCGTATTCCGGACGGTTGTAGGCGCGTTGGAGGCGCTGGCGCCACGACGCCTGCTCGGTCTTGGCCAGGTAACTCACCACGTTCTCGCGCTTATGCCACTGGCACCGGTGGACCAGCGCCCGGTCCCGGAAGGCTTTGCGGACGGCTGATCGCAGCCCCTTGCCGCCGTCGAGGATCACCAGCACGCCCTGGGAGACGTCAAGACCCCGCTCGACCAACGACCGCAAGAACGGGGTCAACACTTTCTCGTTCTCGGTATCCGTCTCGACGAAGCCCAGAAAGCGTTTTTCCCCCGCCATCGTGATGCCCAGCGCGATGACCATCGTTGCCTCGGCAAAGGTCTTGCCGTCCAGGACCACGGCCACCACGTCCTCGCCGGAGAGGTCCCGCTCCTGGAGCTCCCGCAGTTTCGCCGCGCTAGCCTGAATAAAGCCCCGGGACACGGTCGACCCCGACAGCCCGATGGCTCCGGGAATCGCCGCCGCGGCGGCTTCGTAGTTGCGGCACGAGATTCCGTACAGCACGCGCTTCAGCAGCAGGTCGTTCACCGCGCGCTCCCCATGCAACGCCTCGTAGGACCGCAGCGGCATCTCGCTCCCCGCGACATGGCGAATCCGTGGCACGCGAATTGGCACGCGCTGGCCGGCCAACCCGACCGTCCCGGGGTTGCTGCCATGACGACGCCCGCCGACCGATGCGTCCTTGCGGGCATAGCGCCCGCCCGCCAGCGCCGTCACCTCCGCGTCGAGCAACTCCTCGACATGCAGCAACCCCAGCGGCACCAAGGACCGGATCAACTCCACCTTGGTGTCGACGTCCAGTTCGGCGTACTCCTTCCGGTCGATGACGTCGACCGGGCCCAACGTGCGAACCTTCTTGCGCTTCCTGACGGGTCGTAGGACACTGCTCATCTCGGCTCCTTTCTCTCGTGGCGTGATGTTCGTCTTAGGCAACGTCATCAAACCACAGGGTTTGGAGCCGCTTCAATTCCCAACTAAGTTTCGCGCACCTTCCGATTCCGTCCTCTGGGTTGTCTCCGAACCGCATGCCCTCGATGAGGTCGAGATAGCCGGAACGATTCACCCGAAGCGTGGCCGGGTCGGTTGTAGCCATGAGCTGCTCGACGTGAGGGCCGACCTCGGCGACACGCGAGGTCGGCTCCGGATGTGTCGACATCCAGTTGGGTGTTCCGCGTCGGTCCGTAGCCTCGCTGATCCGTCCCAACGCCGCGAGCATGTCGGCCACGCCCTGGGGATGCCATCCACCCTTGTGTGCGTACTCTGCGCCAAGCCGATCGGACTGAACCTCGGCTTCGCGACCGAACTTGAGAAACAACAACCCCAGGCCCGAGCCGGCGGCGTCTGCCAGGCTCGGTCCGTAGGGATTGCGCATCTGTGGAACGAAGACCTGTCCGAGCACAAGGCCAAGCTGCGCGCCGCTCGCCCGGGTGTAGGCCTGGGCAGCGTGACGCGCCGTCACGTGCCCAACTTCGTGTCCGAGGACGCCCGCGAGGGCCGCCTCGTCCTGCAGATAGGCCATGATGCCCCGCGTGACATAGATGTATCCGCCCGGGAGCGCAAACGCGTTGATGGCAGGCGAATCAACGATCGTGAACTGCCACGGCAGGTCTGGCCGATGAGAGACCTCTGCCAACGACAGGCCGATCTCCTCGAGGTACCGCTGGAGTGCGACATCCTCGTACTCACCCATCTGCTGCAGGATCTCGGCGTCGGCCTGCTGACCAATCGCGATCTCTTGAGCCTCGCTCATGAACGAGAACTCACGTTCACCGGTCACGGGATTGGTCGCACATGCGACGGCCAGGACCAGAAACACGCATGACGCGGTGGGCAGCAGCCGCTGGAGCCGCTGCGAACGGGCTTGACGTGTGGCAACCGGAGTGTTGTGTTCGAGCATCACGTGTCCACCATCCAGGACGCCCCGAGTAGACGATTCACTCACGCTCGAGGTCGTGGCGGGCGCCAACGCTACCTGGTGGCTGGTTGTGCAACCTGTGTACCGTCGCCGATTGGGATGCCGAGATCAGCGAGCGCGGCTCGGAGCTCCGCCTCGGCCTCACGCGGTGCGGGGTGCAACGGCGCTCGTGGCGGCCCTCCAGCAAACCCGATCAGGTCGAGCGCGGCCTTCAATCCGGGCACTCCGTAGCGGCGCGTGACCAGTCGCGCGAGGGGCGTCATTTGACGCTGTAGTCTGCGGGCTTCGTCGAGTCGCCCGCCGCGAACCAACTGATACAGCTCGACACACTGTTCGGGCGCGACACACGCGGCGGCCATGATGCCTCCAGCTGCGCCACACAGAAGACTCGAATAGAACGTCGGCGCTGACCCCACTAGCACCTGGAACCCATCCGCCGACTCGTCCACAAGCGCAGAAACGTAGCCGGCGTCGCCGCCCGACTCCTTCATGCCGACGATGTTGGGATGTTCCGAGAGCTCGGCCACGACCGAGACCTCAGGACACACACCGGTCAATGCGGTGAAGTTATAGAGGATGACCGGAACCGGACATGACTCAGCTATCGCCGTGTAGTGGTCGACAAACACCTGTGAGCTCATCTGCGGCTTGAAGAACGACGGCGTACGCACCAACACAGCATCCGCACCGAGCGACGCCGCCCGACGGGACGCGTCGACGGCGGCCCGAGTCGACTCGCGACCAGTCCCGGCGATCAGCAGCTGGGTGGATGGGACGGCTTTCCGAACGGTCTCAACGACACGGTCCGACTCGGCTTCATCCAGGAGCGGCGCTTCCCCGTTTGACCCGAGGGCGACAAGACCACGTAATCCGGTCGTGACCCACCGCTCAGCGTTACGCGCAAGTGCGTCGTGATCGATGCTGCCGTCCGTGGGCACAAACGGCGTGGTGATGGGGGGAAGCACACCGGCGAGGTCCATCGGCCCATTGTAGCGTCAGAAACGCTCGGACCGAGGAAGATGGAGGGGCCCGACTACGCGCAGATGAATCTGTGACCGTGGCGTAGCCGGGCTGTGGGGGACCTAGTCCCTTGTGTCTGAAAAAGCTTTAAGAAGTGTGCCGGGTGTGATGTATGGGGCGGCATGGCAAGAACAGGTCGGCCCAAAGCGAGATTGGAAGTCACCGCCGTGGAGCGAGGAGAACTTGAGCGGCTCGCCAGGCGCGCCAGAACGAATCGGCATGTGGCCTTGCGGGCGAAGATCGTCCTGAGGTGCGCGCATGGCGAATCGAACGTGGCGGTCGCGGCGAAACTGCGCTGTTCGAATGTGACGGTCGGCAAGTGGCGGCAGCGGGTTACGACAGGTCGCGTGGATGCGCTGTATGACGAGCCCAAGCCCGGAGCCCCCCGGACACTGTCCGATGCGGATGTCGAGTCGATCCTCGTCGCCACGTTGGAAAGTAAGCCGAAGGGGCGGACCCACTGGAGCACCCGCAAGATGGCGGAGCGCGCTGGCGTCAGTGCCTCCACCGTGGGCCGCATCTGGCGCACCTTCGGGTTGCAGCCGCATGTCGTGGAATCCTTCAAGATCTCCGACGACCCGCTGTTCCTCGAGAAGGTGCGGGACATTGTCGGCCTCTACCTGAATCCACCCGACCACGCCGGTGTCTTGTCATTCGACGAAAAGCCTCAGATTCAAGCCCTCGAGCGAGCGCAGCCGATCCTGCCGATGGACATGGGTCGGCCCGAACGCCAGACGCACAACTACATCCGCCATGGCACGGTGGACCTCTTCGCGGCGCTCAACGTCGCGACCGGCCAGGTCGTGGCGCACACCAAGAAGCAGCATCGGTCGAGGGATTTCGTGAGCTTTCTGCGCGAGATCGACGAGCGGGTGGACCCCACCCTCACCGTCCACGTGATCCTCGACAATCTCTCGGCGCATAAGTCCCCGCTGGTCACACGATGGGTGGCCCGCCACCCGCGCTTCCAGTTCCACTTTACGCCAACCTACTCCGCCTGGCTCAACCTCGTCGAGCGGTTCTTTGGCCTCCTCACCGAACACGCCCTCAAGCGCGGCTCACATTCCAGCACGCACGCGCTGCGCCACGCCATCTCCGCCTACGTGGACGCCCACAATGACGAGGGCAAGCCTTTCAAGTGGACGAAAACAGCCGACGAGATCCTCGCGAAGGTGAAGCAGTTCGGACAGCGCACCGTTCAAGTCCACGGTGGCCCCAGATGACCAACGACTTTTTGAAGAAATCAAAGATCAAGGGGACTAGTGGGTTCTCGAACTCGACGGCGCTGCTACGTGCTGCAATAGCCACTCGGCCGCCTCAAGGTCGAATGAGCGCGCGATTAGCGCGGACATATCGTCCAGAATGACGTCGCGCAGGTCCACTGCCGCGTTGATGGAATCGCTCGCATCGACCAACGTGCGGCGATCGCTTGCGCTCTCGGCGAAGTGACGACTGACCGGCACGCCATCTTCGGCAGCGGCGTTGAGCTGCCGCCCTAAGTCGGGATTTCCGTTTTGCCTGCCCCGGATGGCCCATTTATACACCCGCGGGGCGCCGAGCGCATGAAACTTTGTTCATCGCACAATCGTCCAGCTCCAGAGGCCGTCACCTCAGCCCGCGCTGACGTGCGACCGACTGGAGCCCCTGCTTTCAATGCATTCGTCAGACACCGCTCCACATTTGCACCCTTTCTTCGCCAGGCGGACTTCGTTGCATTTGGCCGGGGTCAGCCTGCTGGCACCGGTAGCGCCCAGATCCTCCGCAGCATGTCGCCGAACAGCCGCCGGTTCAGATGCCCTTCTGCCAGCAGGAGCCAGTAGTACCGCGCGTGCTTCACCAATCGGCCTCCCGTCTTCACCAGCCGCTGCTGGAGACTCGTGAGCGACCAGCGCTTGAGCCGCGGCGGCAGGACCAGTCTGCGCCAGAGGTTGCCCAGGTTATAGGCCAGGACGCTCAGTTGCAGGCGCACCTCGTTCGCCCGGAACCGATGGCACGACAACCGCGTCCAGTGGGTGGCCTGCTTGCCTTCTTTGATCCATTGCTCCGCTGTGCCGCGCTTGTTGTAGAACCGCACGACCGATCGACTCGGGAGGGCCATGTTGGTCACGATGAAGCCGACGCGGGGGAACAGCTCGCCCCGGTGGTGCTCGACCTTGGCGACAATCCGTCTGGGCGTGGTCCAGCTCTTCGCCTGGTAGCGAAAACTCTTATAGCGCACCAAGGGCTTGCAGCTGGGTCGTCCCGGCGGACGAAAGAGGATGTCTTCGATTGCCAGCTCCAAGCTCTTGTTCGCCGGCATGCGGATGGCATAGGCCACGTCGCGTTTCTCGAGCGCGTCGTAGATCTCCGGCTCCGCGTGCCCTCCGCCTGCTGCCGTTCAATTTCCGGCACGAGCAGGTCGTCCCAGTCCTCGGCGCTATGCACGTTGCCCGGCCGCAGCGTGGCGGCCACGCAGTCGCCGTGCTCAGTGAACAGAAACAGCGGGTGGTAGCAGACGGATTCAAAGTGCCCGTTATAGGCGCTCCCTTCCTGCGCCCCATGCACCGGACTCTCGCTCGAATCCATGTCGAGCACGATCCGGTGGGCGCGCGTCGGCATCTCGGCCTGTGCGAGCACCTCCCGGTTCACGGCCATCAGCCCGACGAGATTCTCCTCTTGGGTCAGCAGCTCTGTCTCGAACCAGTGCAACGTCGATGTCAGCGCCGCACCACGGTCCCACAGCTTTGGCGACCCGATCAGCCGAAATGTCGGGTTCGCCGACACGCGCACCGCGTCGTTGAGGTCTTCGTAGCCAGCGAGCCGGCTGTAGACCGACTGCCGCAGGAGATCCGCCAGGCTGAACTGGGTGTTCAACCCCTGTCGGGAGTCGCTCAGGTGCTCGGAGATGAGTGTCTCCAGCCCCAAGCGTTCATCCAACTCGCGCACCAGAAGGAGGCCGGCGTCGGAGGTGATGCGCGACCCCTGGAACGCGACTTTCAAGAAACCGTTGAACTCGAACTGAAATGGCTCGTGTTGTAATTCACCCACCGGGTGTCACCCTCCATAGTGTGGTTCCTTACGTCGGAGCCCCAGAAATCAAGGCACGACGACTGGTCCTGGCGGTACGGTACCACAGCCAAATCGGAAATCCGGGCTAAGAAGTGCGCCAAAGACTTGTCGTCGCGCGTTCGCCTCGTATCGCTCATCGCTGCAATCCCTGCCGGAACCCTTCGAAACTTCTGTTGTGCAAGATATTCGCCAGGCTGAATTCATCGACGCTGCACGTCCCTGCATGTGGTCGAATCGACCCCGCGGGCGCTCGCGCGGTTTTGATGACCGATCTGTAAGTTGCAGTCAGTCGGGAGTCTAGCTGTGTTCAGACTTGTCGCCCCAGGCAGACACGCGCGAGGCGATCGCGCGAAGAAGCGACGGTGTGCTGGTGGACGACCGGAAAGGGTGTGGCCTATCTAGATGGCAGTTCGCCATCCTCTGAGCGACACCGGTCAGCACGCATCCCTGAAAGCTCCTGCGACAAGATGAGCGCGTCGCCCACAGGACGTCCGCCGACCAAATGCTCCTGGATGATCCGCTCAAGTACCGGGGGATCGCACTCGCGATACCATGTCCCTTCCGGATAGACGACAGCCACCGGTCCGCCCTCGCAGACGCGGAGGCAGTTCGCCTTCGTGCGAAGGATTCCACCCCGTTCGGACAGGCCAAGCTCCTTCAGGCGCTGCTTGAGGTACGTCCACGCGGCGAGCCCCCGCTCCTTGTCACAGCACTTCGGAGCAGTCTGGTCGCAGCACAGGAGAATGTGTCGCTTGGCGGCATCGATACCAACCGACACCGCCACACCGCGCTGTCGAGCTCGAGATCCCTTCTCAGGTGTGGGTTGCGTCATGTCGCGGCCAGCGATCGGCGGCCGAATGGCGCGATTGGGTAGGATAGCACGCACGAATGGTTAGGCGATTCTCCTTGTTCGACGACTGGACGGCGGTCTTCCTAGCCACGGTCGAGCGAGTCGGCAACGCCCTTCCCCATCCCGCGACGCTGTTCGCGCTGCTCGCCCTCTTTGTCGTGGTCTTGTCCGGACTCGCGGCCGGCGCCGGGCTGGAGGTGGTGCACCCCGGGACCGGGGAAGTCGTGCGCCCGGTCAGTCTCATGAACATCGAGGGCCTCCACCGCATTCTGACCGAGATGGTCACCAACTTCACGAGCTTCGCCCCGCTCGGCGTCGTGCTGGTGGCGATGCTGGGCATCGGCGTCATGGAATCGAGCGGCCTGATCGCGGCCGCGCTCCGTCTACTCGTGTTGTCAGCACCCAAACGCCTGCTCACCTTCGTCATCGTGTTCGCCGGGGTCCTATCGAACACGGCGAGCGAGATCGGGTACGTCCTGCTCGTGCCATTGGGCGGGATCATCTTCCTGGGCGCCGGGCGCCACCCGATCGCGGGCCTTGCCGCGGCGTTCGCTGGCGTGTCAGGCGGCTACAGCGCCAATCTGCTGCTGGGGACCGTTGACCCGCTCCTCGCCGGCCTCTCCGAGGAGGCCGCCCGTATCGTTGACGACGGCTACCGCGTGAATCCGGCCGCCAACTACTTCTTCATGGTGGTGTCGACTTTTGTTGTCGCGGGGACCGGAACCTGGGTCACCGAACGGATCGTCGTCCCCCGGCTGGGCGACTACACAGGGGCCGATCGACAGACGCAGATCGAGAAGCTCTCCGCCGCCGAGTGGCGCGGGCTGCGGTTTGCTGCGGTTGCCGCGATGGTGTTCGGCGCCTGGATCCTGTGGGGCATCGTCCCCGCCGACGGTTTCCTCCGGAACCCGGACACCGGCAGCCTCCTGCGGTCGCCGTTCCTGTCCGGCATCGTCGCGTTCATCTTCCTTGGCGGGACCGCCGTAGGTGTCGCATACGGGATTGGCGCCGGACGCTATGCGAACGACACCGACGTGATGAAAGGAATGGGTAAGACGATTAGCACGCTCGGCACTTATTTGGTGCTTGTCTTTTTCGCCGCGCAGTTCGTGGCGTACTTTGGCTGGACAAACCTCGGCTTGATCTTCGCTGTCAAAGGCGCCGAGACGCTGCAGGCCTCAGGCCTCGGGGGAATTCCACTGATGCTCGCGTTCGTCGTCCTCTCTGCGTTCATCAACCTCTTCATGGGCAGCGCGTCAGCGAAGTGGGCCATCATGGCGCCGGTGTTCGTGCCGATGTTCATGCTGCTCGGTTACACGCCGGAGCTGACCCAGACGGCTTACCGCATCGGCGACAGCACGTCGAACATCATTTCCCCGATGATGTCGTACTTCGCTCTGATCGTCGCGTTCTTCGAGCGCTACGACCCCAAGTCTGGGATTGGCACCGTGGTCGCCACGATGCTCCCTTACACTGTCGTCTTCTTGGTGGTGTGGTCACTCCTGCTCATGGCGTGGATGGCAATTGGGCTGCCGGTTGGCCCGGGTGCGGGTCTCCGGCTGTAGCTCCACGGTAGAATCAAACGAATCTGATGGTGCAAGGCTGGCATACCGCTTCCGCGGTTGTCGCTGCTGGTTTTGTGGCCTTTGGGGCAGCAAGCCACGAGGCTGCGCCGGCCACCGAGTCGATCTCTCCCGCTGACCTCCGGCGCGACGTCTTCCAGCTGGCGTCGGACGACATGCAGGGACGTCTGGTTGGCACCCACGGCAACCGAAGTGCCGTGCGGTTGATTTCCGATCGTTTCGAGCGACTGGACCTTCGTCCACCAGAAGCTGACGGCGAGTTCCTTCAGCCATTCGATCTGCTGACGGTGTCTCAGGGACCCCGCCAAACCCTCAGTATCGCCACGCCGACCGGCGAAGTCAGCGCGACCCTCGGCGGCGACTTCTATCCGGCGAGATTCAGCGGTAGCGGTCACGCCGAAGGGGGCCTCGAGTTTGTTGGGTTCGGGATCACGGCACAGATGCTGGGCCACGACGACTATCGCGAGGTCGACGTTCAGGGACGAGTCGCGCTCGTTCTTGACCATGAGCCGGGGGAGTACGACAAAACCAGCGTCTTCGATGGCACAGACCGATCCGAATACGCACGCGCCGTTCGCAAGGCTCTGGAGGCGCAGCGTCGCGGTGCCGTCGCCGTGCTGTTCGTCTCGGACAGCCACAATCATGTCGGCTCGCCACCATTCGACGTTGATCGACGGCGGGCGTGGCCAGCCCACCCTCGACGCGTGCCCGCGTACCAACTGGCCGATTGGGTTGACAACCTCCAGATTCCAGTGGCGTGGATTTCGGGCGACCTGGCGGAACGGTTGATCGAGGCCACGCCCGTATCGAGGGCGGCACTAACTGCCCACGCCGAGACCCCGGGCGGCATGCCGGCGCCGATCCCGCTGGGTCTCACCGTGACGTTGGAAGCTTCGGTCGAGCGTCAGGCAACGCGCGTACACAACGTCGTCGGACTCCTGGACGGCGGCGACCCTGAGGTCAAGGATGAGTGGGTGATCGTCTGCGCACACCTTGACCACGAGGGCTCGACACCCAGCGGGATCTTTCGTGGGGCCGACGACAACGCGTCCGGGCTGGCTGGCCTGCTCGAGATCGCGGAGGCGTTCGCGTCGGCTGCGCGCAACGGCACCCGGCCCAGACGGTCGGTGCTCTTCGCCGCCTGGAACGCGGAAGAACGAGGATTGCTGGGCTCGTGGAGCTACACGGAGAACCCGCTCACGCCTCTCGAACACACAGCGGCCGTACTCAACATGGATATGATCGGGCGTCGCGAGGAAGTTCCCGATAACGGCGGTTCGCGGTTCCGGGGACTGCATCCTCAGACGGCGGATTCCAACCGAAACGCCGTCAACCTCTTGGGGTACAGCTTCAGCCGCGATCTTCGCGAGGCCGCCGAAACGGCGAACGCGCGGATTGGGCTGAACCTACGGTTCCGCTACGACGAGAGCCGGTCGAACCTCCTCCGGCGAAGCGACCATTGGCCGTTTCTGTTCCACGGCGTGCCCGCGCTGTTCGTCCACACGGGCCTTCACCCCGACTACCACACCGACGGCGACGACCCAGACAAGCTGGATTACGACAAGATGGCGCGGGTGGTCCGTCTGGTGCACCAGCTAAGCTGGCAAGTGGCCCAGGCCGACGACCGGCCACTACTCGATTAACGGTTTCCCCGAGCGCCGATAAGCGGGGTCGGATCGACATCGACAAACGAGCGGGTCAACCCGATGGCACTTGCCAGCATTCGCATGTACTCGTCGCGCGAAACCTCGACGGCACCGAACTGCACGAGATGTGGCGTGAGCCATTGGGTATCCAGCAGCCGGTAGTCGCGTTCGCGCAGCCGCTCGACCAGCGCCCACAAGGCCGCTTTCGATGCGTCGGTCTCATGCCGAAACATCGATTCCCCGAAGAACACACCGCCGAGTGCAACGCCGTAGAGCCCTCCGGCAAGGTGCTCCCCTTGCCACGATTCGACCGAATGAGCAAAGCCGGCGTCGTGAAGAGCACGGTAGCTCTCAATGATCTCGGCGTCGATCCAATTGCCTGCGTCGTCGGGTCGAGACGCGCATGACTCGATCACCCGTTGAAATTCTCGGTCGACCGTGAACCGGAATCGCCCCTGCCGCAGGACGCGCCGCAACCGCCGTGGAACGTGGAATTGGCCCAACGGGAGGACCCCTCGTTCGTTCGGCGAATACCAGCCGACGCGCCCCCGGGCCGCCATCGGGAAGAACCCGGCTCGATAGGCGTCGAGCAGCGTGTTGATGGGGATCATGGGAACGTCGTATTATTTCGCCCGTGAGCTATAGCCCAGCCGAAAGCGGCCTACATACGTCGGAGGCGGTCACGCGCGGCGTCCGGGTGCACGTAACCGCTCGCTACTCGCCGGGCCGCTCGGAACCCCTGCGCAAGCAGTGGTTCTTTCTCTACACGATCGAGATCACGAACGAAGGCCCGGACGCCGTGCAGCTCATCAGCCGGCATTGGACGATTACCGATGCCGAGAACCACATCGATGAAGTCCGCGGCCTCGGCGTGGTCGGACAGCAGCCAACGCTCGAACCGGGCGAGTCGTTCGAGTACACCTCAGGCTGTCCGCTGACGACACCGTTTGGCACCATGCACGGCACCTATCAGATGGTAACGACTGAGGGCGACCGGTTCGACGCGGAAGTCGCGGCGTTCACGCTCAGCGAACCCTACACCGTACACTAGACGCCCAAGCAGCAAACGGGTCGCTCGAGTCTGCGATTGAACGACCGCTCCGAGTTAGGTGGCGTGGTTGTCTATAGGCGCGACAACGATCCCCGCCGCCTCGAGCCCCACACGCAATCCAGCGGCGAGCTCGACTGCTCCATCGGTGTCGCCATGCAGGCACAAGGTCTCCGCCCGCAGGCTGACCCAGCCCCCGTCAATCGACCGCACGCGACCGTCGGTGACCATTCGCACCGCCCGCTCGACCACGGTGGCCGCGTCGGCGATGACAGCCTCCGGGACCGTCCGCGGTACCAGCGTGCCATCGGCCTGATAGGCGCGGTCCGCGAACGCTTCGGATGCCACCATCAGACCTCGCGCTCGACCGGATTCGAGGAGGTGCGAGCCTGACAGGCCGTACAGCACGAGCGTCGGATCGAAGCGGTGGGTCGCCTCAGCGATCGCGTCGGCCACTGGTCGATCACCCGACGCCACGTGGTAGAGGGCACCATGCGGCTTGACGTGGTGGAGTCTGCCGCCATACGCCGCGACGATTCCGGCTACCGCGCCAAGCTGATACAACACGATGTCCTGGACGGCATCGGGAGACATGGTCATCGGTTGACGGCCGAACCCCTCGCGGTCAGGGAAGCCCGGATGCGCACCGACACTCACGCCCTGGGCCAGCGCCAGTTGCACGGTGCGACGGATCACTGATGGATCACCGGCGTGAAATCCACACGCCACGTTCGCCGAGCTGATGCTCGGCATGATCTGCTCGGCATACCCAAACGCGGAGATCTCGGGTGCCTCCCCGAGGTCGCAGTTGAGATCAACCCGTCGCGCCGTCATCGGGCGCAGGCCGTACAAAAGAAAAGGGGCCTCACGGTATTGTGAAGCCCCTTCCCGGGGGCCAGGCTCCCCAGCACGATTTCGGCTCTACGCCGTTTCTCAGGCCACCGGTTCTGCATAAGACAGCAAGGGACGTACCGCGCGTGTTTACGGGAGCAGGTCATCGCAGCGTGTCGAATGGGCGACAGCCTTGTAAGACTGATTACAGCGCCGTGGCGCTCCTGCCTGTCCCGCCACGACAGACCCGTCCAGGATACCGCGACCGGGTTGCGATATGATTTCGCCCATGTCACGGGGTCCGCAAGTCGTCGTGACGCGGACACCCTATCAATCTATCGACAAGATCTTAGCGCGCGTGGACACCAACGACACCCAGGACGCGTTTCCCACACTATGCGAGTATGAGGCGACTCGAGTAACGTGACGATCGAGACCGGCGCGGCGCCCGGCGGGGGAAACGATGACCAAGCGGCGCTGCGTCAGATCGCGACCCAGTATCCTCGGCGGGTGCAGCTGGAGGGCGACCCGATCGAGCTCCGCCTCATGGGCGAGGACGACGTCGAACCCATGCTTGAATTCGCGCGTGGGATGCCCCCCGAAGACCTGTTGTATTTGGTGGCCAACTTCACCGACGAGTCTGTGGTCCGAAGCTGGGTTGAGCACATCAAGTCTGGCAAAGCCATTACGGTCCTCGCTATGAAGGGCGACAGGGTGCTCGGCGAAAGCACGCTGCTTCACAATGCCACGAACTGGACGCGTCATCTCGGCGAGATCAGAATTCAAATCACACCGACCGCCCGTCGGCACGGCCTCGCTCGGGTGCTCGCCGATGAAATCGACGCGATTGCCAGACAGCTGGGCTTGCAGCTCCTGACCGCGCGGATGACCCTCGACCAGTCAGAAGCACAGTCGGTGTTCGGTCGACTGGGTTTTCAGCGCGAGGCGGTGCTGTGGGACTACGCCATCACCCGCGACGGCAAGACCCGCAACGTCGTGGTCGCAACGAAGAGGCTCGAGCGTGGCTGACAACACGATGATGCGCTGTCTCCGGATCGCCGGGGCGCTGGCGCTCTGGGTCACGCTCGGGGCGACCGGCAGCGCACAGGACACTGCACAGCTCTACACCTGTGTCGATGCCTCGGCCGAGGCGGAGGCTCCACTAGGGGTAACCCTTTGTGACGCGGAGCCAACGTCGACGCTGACCAGCCGGGCCGAGGCGGACAACCTCCAGGTCAGAGACGGAGCCCTTGTCGTCAGCATAAAAGCCAATGGGATCTCAGCCACCGCTGGAATCCTGCCCGGCGACCTCATCTATCGAATCGGCGGCGTCGACGTGGAAAACGCGTCGGCCGCCATCAAGGAGCTCGACCGCGTCGAAACCGCGGCCGACACGGTCGTGAACTTCCTGCGCGGCGGCCGACCGTATCGTGTCAAGCTGCGACGGGGGTAACGCTCGCCGGCGTTCGCGCGCCGCTGTCAGCGCCCTCGCTGCCGCAACCGTCGCGGGCGTGCTCGGGGCCACTCACGTCGTACAGACGCAGAGCTCGGTCGTCGAGCAGTTTCGGCGAGTCGAGCGCCAGGAACATCACCTGCGCGCCGTGCTTCCCAACGCCGACACCTACCGCTTTGTGGACGCCTCCCTCCCGCACTTCAAAGCGTATGCGGGCGAGGAGCTCGTCGGGCTCGCATTTTTCACCAACGAGCTTGACCCGCAGGTCTACGGATACAAGGCACAGATTTGGATGCTGGTAGGCATGACGCCCGGCGGTAAGTTCACGGGCGTGGCGATTGACTACCACGCCGAGCCGTTCGGCTACTTTTCGATCGACCCGCCCGCCTATGTCGAGCAGTTTCCAGGTAAGAGTGTTCTGGATCCCCTCGAGGTCGGAGACGATATCGACGCCGTGGCACGCGCCACCATTACGGTCGAAAGTGCCACCAGAGCCATCCGTCGGGGCTCGCGCCAGCTGATCCGCCAGTTCCTCTCAGAAGACTAGAACCAGTCGAACATGACCCGTCGCCGGTGGCTCACGCTGGTCATCCTTGGCTTCCTGATAGCCTCGTCGTCGATCGGCGTGGAAGCGGCGCTCGCGTTTCAGCCACCCGACGACCGACCACTATCGCTTGATGATCTAGCGGAGCTCGATGCGCTTCTTGCCCAAGACAGCGAATCGAGCGCTCGGGTTCTCGATCGACGAACCATCGCAGATCTGGCGGCCTTGAGCCTCGTCGTTGCGATCGGCGCATATAGCTTCTTCAGGAAGAGCGACCGCCTCAAAGTGCTCACCCTGGTCATCTCTGTTAGCTACCTCGGCTTCGCCAAGGCAAGCCTAGTATCGATCGTCGACATCTTTGGCGCGCTGCAGCTCAGCTTGCCGACGTTTGCATCAGCAGTTCCGTACTACCTGCTGATCGGTCTCACGATTGCATCAACCGTGCTCTGGGGCCGCTTCTACTGCGGTCGAATCTGCGCGTTCGGCGCGCTCACGCAGTTGATGGACCGCGTCATCCCCTCACGATTTCGGTTCGAGCCGCCGGCATGGTTCGATCGCTGGGCAATCTACGTCAAGTATGTCGTTCTGCTCGTTGCGATCGCGTACGTCATGAGCGGCGGGAGCACGCTCGTCTACCGGTACATCGAGCCATTCTGGATGTTCACGCTCAGCGGCAATGCGACAATGTGGACGCTACTTGCGCTGCTGCTGCTCGCAACCGTCTTCGTGCGGAACATCTACTGCCGCTACCTATGCGCCGTCGGCGCGGGATTGGGGCTGCTGTCGGGCCTGACGCTGTTCCCGATCCGGCGCTGGAATGAATGTCAGAGCTGCACGATTTGCGAGAAGGCGTGCGAGTGGGGGGCTATCAAGGGCCCGACGATCGTGAAGAGCGAGTGCGTTCGATGCGACGACTGCGAGAGGCTCTATGCCGATGAGACCAAGTGTCCGCACTGGCTTATCCTCGCCCGAAGCAAACGGCGGATTCCGGTCGTATCCGTCGACTGACCTGGCGGCCGGTTGAAGGTTCCCCGACGCCGAACGACGCTGCTGATGAGCGCCCGGTCAACCGTCCCTCTGGTAGACTCGCGACAGTATGAAGCGCGGCAGTAGCCGTCCCGGCGACACCAGTCGACGACGGTTTCTCCGAATGGCTGGCGTCGCAGTCGCCTCGGCTCCGTTTCACGCGCTGCACACCGAAACCGTCGCGAAAACCGGGGCGCGCGCCCGCGTTGAACGTGGCCCCCACCCCGTGTATGGCCCCCTCCAGGCGGTCGCAGATCGGACGACAGGGCTCCCGCTCCTGTGGCTCCCAGCGGGGTTCACGTACCATTCGTTCGGATGGACTGGCGATCGTCTGGACGATGGCTCACCGACGCCAGCGGCGCACGACGGCATGGCTGCGTTTTCGGCCGGTCCGTCCAGGATTCGCATCGTGAGAAACCACGAGGTGACGTGCGGTGTGGCCTTCGCGCCCGAGCTCGCGTACGACCCCGGCGCGGGCGGTGGTACCACGACCCTCGAGCTCGATGCGGCGTCGGCTGAGCTGCTGGCCGCACGCCCCAGCTTGAGCGGGACATCTTGGAACTGCGCGGGCGGTCCGACTCCGTGGGGCTCGTGGTTGTCATGCGAGGAAACCCTCGGCGCACCGGCACTGGGAAACACCCTCCGGCGCCGGCACGGGTACATCTTCGAGGTTCCAGCCGACGGTCACGGAAGTGCGGAGCCCTTACGGGCCATGGGCCGGTTCAGACACGAGGCGGTTGCAGTCGATCGGGTCACCGGCATCGTCTACGAGACCGAGGACGCCGAGGACCTGTCGGGGTTCTATCGGTTCATCCCCACGATACGGGGCCAGCTCGGCGCCGGGGGGCGATTGCAGATGCTCGGTCTCGCGGGCCGGCCTCAGGCAGACACCAGAGCCAATCAACAGATAAGGAAATGGCACGACGCAGTCTGGGTAGACATCGACGACCCCGATCCCGAAGACCTGGAGCACAATCGAGTGTTCTTCCAGGGACATGGCCGCGGCGGCGCGCGATTCGCGAGGCTTGAGGGCGCCTGGTATGGCGACGACCGCGTCTACGTCGTTTCGACAACCGGCGGGGATGTCCAGAAGGGCCAGGTGTGGGAGTACGACCCGCGCGGCGACCGTATCCAGCTCCTGTTCGAGTCGCCGGGCGCAGAGGTGCTCGACATGCCCGACAACGTGTGTTTGAGCCCTCGCGGCGGTCTCGTGTTGTGCGAAGACGGCGACGACGCCGAGTTCATTCACGGTCTCACAACGGACGGGCAGATCTTCACGTTCGCTCGAAACAACGTCAGGCTGGCTGGAGAACGTAATGGCTGGACAGGCGACTTCACCGACAGCGAGTTTGCCGGTGTGACCTATAGCCCGGACGGCCGATGGCTCTTCTTCAATATCCAGTTTCCCGGGATCACGTTTGCAGTGACGGGCCCCTGGGGCGACGGGGGCCTCTAGTCCGGTTCGCGAGTCGACGTGAGAACGACCGTTGGCCTGCTTGCAGCCCTCTCCCTCTCGCTCGCGACCTACAGTGTCGCGCACCCCTTGGAGTTCACCGACACCTCACTCATCATCCGGGCCGGGCACTTCCAGGTCGACGTCATTGCCGACCTCGATGCCCTCGCGCTGGGTGTCCGGCAGGACGCCGACGACGCTGAGCTGGTCGCCGCCATCGAACAGCTGTCTCCGGCCGACCGCGCTCGGTTGCTGGAGCGGCTCACCCAGGTCTTCGTACGGCGGGTCCGAATCCGTTTCGACGGACGACCAGCACCGTTCGAGGTGAGCTTTCCCGACTACGGAACTCAGCGAGCCAGTGAGGCAGAGATCCCGACCGTCATCGGCCTGACGGCGCGCCTCCAAGGCATCATTCCAGGTGGTGCCGAGACGGTGGAGTTCTTCGCGTCGCGAGCGTTTTCGGATGTCCACCTCACGATCGTCGATGAAACGCGCGGCGTGACCCATCGGGAGGTACTCGAACCTGGTGCCCGAAGTGATCCCTTCGAGCTCGTCCGACCGGTTACGCCCCCAGGTGGCGCGGCGGTTGCGGCACGGTACCTCCGTCTCGGGTTCACCCACATCGTGCCGGATGGACTCGACCACGTTCTGTTTGTGCTTGGGCTCTTCCTGCTGAGCCCCCGACTGGGCCCACTCCTCTGGCAGGTCTCAGCCTTTACGCTGGCCCACGCGTTGACCCTTGCGCTCGGCGCCCTCGACGTCGTCGCGATGTCGCCGGCTGTGGTCGAGCCCCTCATCGCGCTGTCGATCTCGTGGATCGCCCTCGAGAACATCATCATGCACAAGCGAGCATCGCTCTCTCTGTGGAGACCCGCGATTGTCTTCGCGTTTGGGCTGCTCCATGGATTGGGTTTCGCGAGTGTTCTCGGCGAACTCGGACTGCCCGCAGGCGAGCGCGCGCTCGCGCTGCTCTCGTTCAACGGCGGGATCGAGCTGGGCCAGATTGCGGTCATCGCCGCAGCCCTCCTGACGTTCGGATGGTTCCGCCAACGCGTGTGGTACCGTCGCTACATCACCGTGCCAATGTCGGCAGCGATCGCCGTCATCGGACTCGCGTGGACCGTGGAGCGGGTGCTTTCCTAGGTCACAGACCCCCTGGTATTATCGTGAGCCTGATCCGAGTCACCCGTCTTCCACCCAGTGGAGTGTATCCGTGAGGTCATTCGACATGCGTAGTTTCACAGCCGGCGCTCTGGTGCGCGTTGCGGTCGGCCTTGTCGCGATCAGCCTTTGCCCAGCATCTCCAGCTTGGGCCGACGACTGGCCAAGCTGGCGCGGGCGTTCGCAGGGCGGCGTGTCAAGCGAAACCGGCCTCCCATCGAGTTGGTCTGCGGACGGAGAGAACCTGGTGTGGTCCGACAGATGGACTGGACGGTCGACACCGGCGGTGTTCGACGGCCGAGCGTGCGCCAATGGGCGGATCGGCGATGGCGTCGACAAGCAAGAAGCTGTCGCGTGTTGGAATGCTGAAACCGGCACAAGGCTCTGGGAACACCGGTTCAGCATCCTCAACACGACCGTGCCGTTCAACCGGGTTGGCTGGGGAAGCGTGACCGGCGATCCCGAGACGGGATACCTCTACTCGCTGACCGTCGACGGCCGCTTCAGTGCCTTCGATCGTGACGGGACGATCGTCTGGAGCTGGCGCCTCGCCGAGGAGCTCGGCCGGGCCTCCGGGTACGGCGGTCGCACCTCGACGCCGGTCGTGGACGAAGAGAGCGTGTTCCTTTCGGTCATTGGCGCCGCGTGGGGCGAGTACGGCGGCCCGCCCAGGCACAAGTACCTCTCGTTCGAGAAACGGACTGGCGAGGTGCAGTACATCGCGACGCCGGGCGGTCGGGTCTTCGACATGAACACGCAGTCGGTGCCGATCGTCGCCGTCATCAACGGGCAGCGACTGCTCATTGACGGGAATGCCGACGGCTGGGTGTACGGGCTGCAAGCTCGGACCGGCGAGACCGTTTGGAAGTACAACCTCAGCAAGCGCGGAATCAACGTCTCGCCGGTTCTCGACGGCACGACCCTCTACGTTGGACACAGCGAGGAGAACACGGACCAAGGCACCATGGGCCGGGTGGTCGCCATTGATGCGACCGGCGCGGGCGACGTAACCGCCACCCACGAGCGATGGCGACTTAACGAAGCCGCGGTTGGATTCGCATCGCCGGTCGTGAAGGATGGCATCCTTTACGTCGTCGACAACTCGGCGAACTTGATGGCGATCGATGCCGACAGCGGCGAGGTCCTGTGGGATCACAGCGTCGGCACGGTCGGCAAAGCATCGCCGGTGTGGGCCGACGGGAAGCTCTACGTCAACGAGACAAACGGTCGTGTCCACATCCTGCAACCCAGCCGAACCGGGGTGACCGTGCTGGACTCCGATGAGCTCAGAGTTGAAGACGGGCGTCATGCGGAGATCTACGGTTCGTTCGCGCCCGCCTACGGTCGGCTGTACTTTACGGCTGAATCGGGCATCTATGCGATCGGCCAATCCGGCACTCCGTTTCGGGCGGAGGCGGGCGACAGTATGTTCGGCGACGAGGGAGAGCCGGGCGAGGCGACCCGTCTGCAGGTGGTGCCGGCCGAGCTGATTCTATCGGCCGGCGAGACCGCCCAGTTTCGCGTCCGTGCTCTGGATGCTCGCGGACGTCTCGTCGGAGAACGGGATGCCAGCTGGACGGTGGAAGAACTGGTGGGTGCGACTGTGTCGGCCGACGGCTTGCTGACGACGAGCGCTTCGACAGCGACCCAGGGCGGCCGTGTCATCGCGACGGTCGGAGAGCTCAGCGCCCTCGCCCAAGTTCGGGTCTTCGCTCCCCTGCCTTGGTCTGAGAACTTCGAGGGCGGGAGACCGCCGGTATGGATCGGTGGCGGACCCCGAGTGAGCGCGGCGGACTTCGGCGGTGAACGAGTGCTGATGAAGAGCCCATCACCAAGCGGCCTGCACCGCCACGCGATCTACCTCGGACCCACCGGCATGACGGGCTACACGATTCAGGCCGACATGCTGGCCTCGGAATGGCGCAGGCGCCGTCCGGACCTCGGGATCATCAACAGCGGCTACACACTCGATCTGCAGGGCAACGCGCAGCGGGTCCAGCTCCAGTCGTGGGCAGCGGAGCTCCGCATCGATGAACGGGCTGAGTTCGCCTGGGAATCCGGCGTGTGGTACACGCTCAAGCTTCGTGTCGACGTCGCCGGTGACGCCGCACAGATCCGTGGAAAGGTCTGGCCTCGCGACGAGGCCGAACCATCGGCCTGGACTGTTAGCGCCGAGGATCCGCAACCGATACGCTCCGGCAGTCCGGGCTTGCTCGGATACTCGCCGATTGATATTTACATCGACAACGTAGCAGTGACGGAGAACCAATGAGACGACATGGCCTGACGTGGACACTCGCTGGGTGGCTCTTGGCAAGCGCGGGCGGGGCTGGTGCTCAAGAAAGCGCGATGTTCGGAAACTCGCCGGCCCGGAACATGGCGTCCGACGAGACAGGGCTCCCGGACGCGTGGGACCCGTCGACCGGAGAAAACGTCCTGTGGTCAGAACCCGTCGGCTCGCAAGCGTACGGCGGCGCGGTGGTCGCCGGCGGCAAGGTGTACGTCGGCACCAACAACGAGGGCCGTCGCGACCCGAACATCGAGGGTGACAAGGGTGTGGTCATGGTCTTCGACGCGATGACCGGAGAGTTTCTCTGGCAAATGGTCCACAACAAGCTGACGACTGGGCGCGTGAACGACTGGCCGCTGCAGGGCGTGTGCTCGACCGCCTATATGGGGGACGACCGTATCTACTACGTCTCGAATGAGGCCACCATTGTCAGTCTCGATGCGGGGGGATTCAAGGACGGCGAGAACGACGGTCCATTCACCGACGAGTCCGACACTGGAGACTTGGCCGGAGATGTGGTCTGGTCCTACGACATGATCGGCGAGCTCGATGTCTTTCCCCACAACCTGGCGACGGGCTCTCCACTGGTCGTCGGCGACATGTTGTACACGGTGACCAGCAACGGCGTCGACGAGGGGCATGTCAACGTTCCTTCGCCGTTCTCGCCTGAGTTCATCGCGCTCGACAAGAACACCGGCGAGCTGGTGTGGGAGCGAACCATAGCCGGAGAAACGATCCTCCACGGCCACTGGACCAACCCGGCGTATGCGGAGATCAACGGACGCGGGCAAGTCATCGCCGCAGGCGGTAACGGCGTGCTCTATAGCCTCGACGCGCTGACGGGCGAGGACATCTGGCACTTCGATCTCAACCCGAAGGACTCGGAGTGGATCTTGGGAGGTCGGGGTACGCGAAACGCGGTGCTCGCGACTCCTGTGGTCTACGACAACAAGGTCTACCTGGGTGTCGGGCAGGATCCAGAGCACGGCGAAGCGCCGGGACACTTCTATGCGATCGACGCAACCGGCACTGGCGACATCACTGACAGCCACCTCGTGTGGCATCGCGGCGGCGAAGATTTCTACCGCACGATGTCGACCGCCGCCATCAAGGACGGCGTCCTCTACATCTCGAGTTTGTCAGGCTTCCTGCATGCGCTCGATCCCGATTCGGGGGACGAGTTCTGGACCTACGATGCGTTTGCTGCGGTGTGGGGCTCCCCCTTCGCGGCCGACGGCAAGGTGTATCTTGGCGACGAAGACGGCGACGTTGCTGTCCTGCGAGCCGGGCGTGAGCTCGAGTTGATCGGCGAGTACAACTTGGGGGCCGCCGTCTACAGCACGCCCGTGGTGCGAGACGGGGTGATGTACATCCTCACTCGGAACCGGCTGTGGGCGCTCAAAGATGGCGTGCAGGGCGAGCCGCAGAACTGACAGGGGCCGACCTGGCGCTAGTCTCTCTGCTCCCTTGCCCGCGGCACCAGCTCCGCCTCGATCCGCTCGCCGTCTCTGACGAACACGACACTGGCGGTCTGCCCAACCCGCAGAAGATCGAGGGCGTAGGTGTAATCGTAGACGTTGGCGATCGACTGCCCCGCCAACTCGACGATGACGTCGCCACCCTGAAGGCCCGCCAAATCGGCCGGGCCCCCACCGACAACCCCGGACAGCAGCAGTCCCTCGGCCTCTTGGCTGTAGTCGGGGATGGTCCCGGTGAAGATACGCATCACCGCTTGACCCTGCTGGGCGACCCGCTCGACACTCACGAACGGCGGCGGAGTGTCGGTGTTCGCTAGACGATCAGCGACTGCGGCACCCAACGCGGCAATCCGATCCAGCCCCTCGTAGTTGAGGGTGTGCGGGTCGTCGGTCGGTCTGTGATAGTCCTCGTGGCTCCCGGTAAAGAACCCCAGGCTTGGTACCTCGGCCTGGTTCAAGCTCATCACATCGGTGGGCAGATACGGGTCTTCGATGAATTGCAAGTCAAGGGCGAACGGCTCGTTCAGCTCCTCCACCAGCTCCGTCCAAATCGGACTCGTCCCGACGGCCTGAACGCTCAGTCGCTCCTTGGCCAGCCGACCGACCATGTCGAAGTTTAGGTACGCGGCAATCTGGTCGGGTGGCACTGGCGACGATTTGACGAAGTCGGTCGAGCCGAGCAACCCAAGCTCTTCTCCCGACCAAAAGGCCAAGATCACGCCGCGCTGCCGTGCCGACCCCGCCAACTGGGTCGCTGCCGAGAGAACGGCCACGACACCGGACGCGTTGTCGTCGGCGCCATTGTGAACTTCTCCCGCCTCCTCGTCGCGAGCCAGCGAGTTACCGCCGGTGCCACGCCCAAGATGATCGAAGTGAGCGCCAAGGAGGATGTAGGGCTTCGCGAGCTCGCTCGATGCTCGGCCAGCCAGCAGCCCGACCACGTTGTGACCAGCCCGCTGTTCTCGCTCGATGCTCGTCTCCAGCGTCACCTCTACGCCCGGAATATCGAATCCAGTCACGTGAGGGTTCCCGGAATCGAGCGACGCCTGCACCTCATCGAGCGTCTGGCCGGTCACCCCGATCAGCGCGGCCCCGACGTCGCCGGTCACGCTCGCCGCATGGATCCGCGAGCCAGAGATCGCCGTGTCGAACGTCATCGGCACGAGCGCACCAGCGTTTGGCGACCGCGGACCGGTAACGACAATGAGACCCGCCGCGCCGCGCTGCCGCGCCGCCATCGCCTTGTATCGAAGCCCGGCGTATCGAGACAACGTGCCGCGCAGCTCGCCCTCCGTATCCTCCGGGAAATAGCGGAGCACCAGCACGATCTTGCCGTCGACGTCCAGCGTCGCATAGCTGTCGAAGGAAAAGCCGTCGGTCTCCGGCACGACGAGACCATACCCGGCGAAGACCAGCTCACCGGAGGAGGTTCCGTTGTCAGAGAGAGACAACGCGCTGACGGCGTCTCCGCTCCATGACATCGCCTCGATCGCGGCACCATCGACAGACATTCGCGTCCCGCTGTCGCTGACGCCCGCGGTGAACTGAAATGGCAGCCGGTACTCGGCGGCGCCGGGCAACGGCGTCGCTCCAAGTCTCGTCAGCTGACCGATGATGTACTCCGCAGCGCGCTCTGTGCTCTCGGTGCCGGTGAGTCGCCCCTCCATGTCGTCGGCAGCGAGGGTCTCGACCACCTCCCTGGAATCGATCGAGACCAAATCCGTCGAGGTGGAACAGGCGCCGGTCGTGAGCGGGAGTACCCACGCCAGCATCAGAAAGCCGCAGCGACTTGTGCTCATCGGAATCCCGGCGTCCTCAGGGCGAACCGATACGTTCAACCCTCGAACCAAAGCGGAGCGAGCGAGAATCGGAGGACCAGCTGAACTCGTAGGTTTCCGGGTCGGAGGTGTGAACCGTGTCGCCGGTCCCCGCATGAATGGCCTCGACCCACGCGGTCTGCCCCGTGCTCACGACGAACGCGATATGGCGGCCGTCTGGAGACCAGGCCGGGCTCGACAATGTTCGATGCGTGCGCTCGTCACCCGGCGAGTCGCGGTGGCGCGTGTCGACCAGATGCATCGTGACCCGTAGGTCAGCCGACAAGACCCACAAGCCATCTGGCGCCACGACGGCCACATGCACGCCGTCGAAGGACCACGCCGGATCGCACGAACCAGCCGACGTGCCCACGAGACGCACCTTGGTCCCGTCGTCAATCCAAACACGCGTTCTTGGAATCTGACGCGCACCGTACTCCACCGGGCCCCCGGGCTGCTCTGCGCACAACGCGACCTTGTCGCCTTTGCGGGTAAAGCTCACGAGCCGGACGGCGCCGGCAGGCAACTCGGGTGGACCTTGAGTCGCAGCCTGAGCAGCTTCGCGGGCGGCGAGTCGTCCTTCCACAGCGGTACCTGCGACGAAGCCAGACAGAGCAATGAGGAAGGTGGCAATCGGGGCTTTAATCGGCAATATCGACCTAGCTCGATACGACGGCCGAGGGCCATCGCCAACTCACTGTACTCGAAGGACACTCAGCGTCCAATAGATCCGGGATGGACTGGTCAACGCAACGGTCAGTGCGTGTCCAGGGTCGAGAGGACGTCGACCGATTCGGCCGACAGCGCCGACACTCGATCGCCGGGTGTGACGATGCCGACCAGGTTGAGGGGATCCGCCGCGGAGACGCGGAGCAACTCGCGACCCTGGATTTCGTCGGCTGCCGCGCGGCGAACCACGCGCAACGCGTCGAGCGCCTCGGGTAGCGCGTACTGCTCGCCAAGAAAGCCGTCGACAAATCGTCCACCTCGGATCTCGCCAGTCGCCTCCAGGCGCCGCATGACTGACAGGAGCTCCCTCCATGGTGGTGTAGCTGACGCGCGTCAAGAGCTCACGGAAGACCACCCCCCACCGAGCAAGCAACTGTCGGGCAAATCGCTCGACCGTCTCAGGTGCAGGCCCATCGGCGAGCTCCGACGGCGCCGTCACGATTGGCCGCTCGCCTAGTAGCGCCCATCGTCCCGCCGCGTGCCGAGGTCGGGCGGCGCGGTGGCGGCCTTCGCCCCGACGCCGCTTCGGGTCAACGAGCGCGCGCAGGTTGTCGAACCCATCGGCAGTCACGAGGCCGCCGGCCACGAGCTCCCACAAGCCGTCCTCAACCTCACTTGGAAGACGTCCCGTCGCGCGAACCACGTCGCGCAGAAACGATGCCGCGCGCGCGCGAAGCTGCGCCAGCACCTCCCGCGCCGGGTGCGAGAGCACATCCATAAGCCCATCGGCCGGCGTACCGCGGAAGAGCCAGTTGGACTCGCGCAGCCAGATCGCAACCGGCGCCACACGGGTCGGTCGAATACGACGAGTGCGCGGAGCGGCCTCGGCCGCGGAGTCGAACGCTGGGTGCGGCGACAGACGTCCCCACATGACCTCGCCCGACAAGCAAAGGCGATCAAGCATCTCGCGGTCGTACTTCGCGACGCGCCGAGGGAGGACGTCCCGCTCCCAGGCAGCGGCCGAGATCTCATAGCCCTGCAACTGCGCGAGCACATGCAGCAGACCGGTTGCACCGTGGAGCTGGGTGCCGGCGGCCACATGCTGCCATCGAGCCAGAAACCGGACGAAGTCCGCCGCCGAAACCGGCTCGATCTCTCGACGAAGGCGCCCCAACGTGAGGCGGTGAATGCGCGCCAGCACGCGCCGGTTGCACCACTCGGTTTCGGCACCGACGGCACCGCCTGCCGCGGAGAACTGTCCGCGCAAGATCTGCCCCTCGCCCTCCAGCCGGGCCAGCGCGGCCTCTACCACACTCGACGGAAGTACCAGCCGATCGACGAGCTCGGTTGCCGTAACCGGCCCGCACGACTCGAGCCAGCCTCGCAGCATGATGGCGGCGGCGGCCTCTTCGCTGTCGGGTAGTGGCTGATCGACGGTCGGGATCGACGGGTCGAAGTCCGTCGTTCGGTATACAGCTTCCGCAACTCGCGCTCGCTCCGTCGGAATCCAGAGTGACCGCCCCCCGACAGTCACCGTTGTGGCGCGCTTGGACCCGACCAGTTCGTCGTGCCAGTCTTGCCATTCGGCCTTCGGGGGCACCGCGCACAGCGTCAGCAACGCATCGTGCAGTTCGTCGGCGCTCCGTACGACCGGAGCGGAATCGCGACCAACCTGTGCAATGACGCTCTCGTCGAGCGCCCCAACAGCACGAGCATCGCGTGGCAGCGTACGACGGAGCTGCACCGCGCGAGTTCTGCGTTCCTCAAGTGGCGCGTCATCAAGAAAGGCGTACGGGTTCGCGTTTAGAATCTCGTGGCTGAACGGCGACGGCTCCGCCGTTTCGACTGCCCGAGTCGCAATCGAGCCGCGTTGGAGCTTGTTCAACAGCTCGCACAAGCCGTCGAGATCCATCGCCTCATGCAAGCAGTCGCGTACGGTCTCGTCGACCAGCGGGTGAGTCGGAATCCGAATCTCGCCAACGAGGTTCTCCTGACAGGCCACTTGATCGGGAAACACCGCGGCCAGGAGATCATCGGATCGGATGCGCTGGAGTGGCGGAGCGACCTTCCGCCCGCCGGCGAAGCGCAGGACGGCGAGCGCCCGAGAGGCGTTCCATCGCCAGCGGGCTGCAAACATCGGCGCCGGCAGCATCGCTTGGGTGAGCGTGTCTTCGACCGTTTCAGGACTCAGGAACTGGAAGATCGCGTCGAGCGGGAAGCTGTGCTGCTCGGCGAGCGAAATCACGATCCCGTTGTCGGTTGCCGCCGCCTGCAACTCGAAATTGAACGAACGACAGAACCGCTTGCGCAGGGCGAGTCCCCAGGCTCGATTAAGCCTCGCGCCGAATGGGGCGTGAAGGACCAGCTGCATGCCGCCGCCCTCATCGAAGAAGCGCTCGGCCACGATCGTCGACGACGACGGCACGACCCCCAGCGACTCCACCCCCGCCTTGACGTAGACCACAACCTGCTCCGAACCGGCGCGGTCCAGCCCGCATTCGTTCATCAGGAAGCTACACGCCTCATCCCCGACCACGCACGCGTCCGCGACCCGCCGTCGCACCTCCGATACTTCCGCCGAGAGCTCAGGCGTCCGACCGGGCGCCTCCCCGCGCCAGAAGGGTAGGGTTGGCGCAGCCCCGTGTGCATCCTCGACGCGTACCCGGCCAGTCTCGACGCGCCGGATCCGCCAGGAGTTCGTTCCGAGCAGGAAGATGTCGCCCGACATGCTCTCCACAGCGAAATCCTCATCGACGCTTCCGACCGTCGTGCCCTCTGGTTCAGCCACGACCACGTAGTTGGCGTTGTCCGGTATGGCACCGCCGGATGTGATCGCCGCGAGGCGACCGCCGCTCCTGGCCCTCACGACCTGGTTGACGCGGTCGAGATGCAGGTACGCCCCGTATCGGCCTCGCTCGGTCGTGATCCCGTCAGAGAGCATCGTGACGATCGCGTCGAACTCGCTCCGCGGCAGGTCCTTGTACGGATAGGCGTCGCGTACCACCTCGAACAGCCGGTCGAGATCCCAGGCTTCGCAAGCCGACATCGCTACGATCTGCTGAGCCAGAATGTCTCTGGGCCAGCCCGGAATCCCCAGTCGGTCAAGCTCGCCTCGCCGCATCGCCCGGATCAGCGCTGCGCATTCGATCAACTCGTCGCGCGTGGTCGGGAAGAAGTGTCCCTTTGGTGAGCGATCGTGCTGCACCGTATGACCCGACCGCCCAACACGCTGGAGCGCGATGGCAATCGATCGTGGCGATCCGACTTGACAGACCAAGTCGACCGAACCAATGTCGATCCCAAGCTCGAGTGAAGCGGTTGCCACAACGGCCTGAAGCGCACCGTTCTTGAGCTGAGTTTCAGCCGCGTGCCGAAGGCGCCGTGACAGGCTGCCATGGTGCGCCAAAACGGCCTCCGCTCCCAACCGTTCGGCGAGGTGATGCGCGACTCGCTCAGACAGGCGGCGCGTGTTGACGAACACGAGGGTCGTCCGGTGTTCCCGGATCAACGCCGCCATCCGGTCGTAGATTTCGCCCCACATTTCGTTGGTGGCGACGGCGCCAAGCTCCACCTGTGGTACCTCAACCGACAGATCGAGCGGTCGGCGATGCCCCGAGTCGACCAGCACCGGCGGTTCGAGCGGTGACTGGTCCGATTCGCGCGCGCGAGTCAAGAACCGTGCAACCTCGGCGATCGGATTGACCGTCGCCGAGAGACCGATTCGTTGGAGCGGTGCACCGTCAGACTTGGCGACGAGGTCGTCGAGCCGGGCCAGTGTCAGTGCCAGATGCGAGCCTCGCTTGTCGTCCGCGAGGGCATGGATCTCATCAACGATCACGGTGCGCGTGCGACATAGGCCCCGACGGCCGCGCTCTGTGGTCAACAAGATGAAGAGCGACTCGGGAGTCGCCACCAGCAGGTGCGGAGGGCGACGCGCCATTTGCTCTCTCTCCCACGCGGTCGTGTCGCCGGTCCTGACTGCGGTGCGAACCGCGGGCAACGGAATCGCCTGCCGAACAGCCAGATCCGCTATCTCGGCGAGCGGGATCTCGAGGTTGCGATGGATATCTGTGCTCAGCGCCTTGAGCGGCGAAACGTAGACGACGTCGGTTTCGTCGTCGAGCGCGCCGTCGGCGATCCCGCGCGTGATTAACCTGTCGAGACAGATGAGAAATGCGGCGAGCGTCTTGCCCGATCCCGTCGGCGCCGAGATCAAGACATCGCGACCGGATCGGATCTCCGGCCACGCGTCACGCTGCGGTACCGTGGGCGCACCGAACTGCTGAGTGAACCACTCGGCCGTCAGCGGATGAAACCCATCCATGCAGGACCGATCGTATCCCAGTGGAGCGTCCCGCTGAATTAGGGCTGGCCGTCTGGGCGTGGTTCAGACGAGCGTGCTGAGCCGTCCGTGCGAGGGGCCTTGTTTGGTTTTTCGGGCGCGGCCCACTTGAGCACTTGGTCACACGCTGTGTGAAACCGCTCGACCAACCGTTGCCCTTTTTCTCCAGACACCTTCCCAATCCGTCGGTAGTCCTGCTTGGCCCGCTTCACTTCATCGACAGCGGCTCGACGTTCGGCGGCCTCGTTGACTCGCGCGCCCATCAGATTGCTTGCCAGCGCATCCCGCCACTTGCTGGCCAAGATCTCGGCCGGAGACGCACCTTTCTCGGCGAGGTCCGTCGAGGGCTTCACGGCCTCAATCCGTTTGCAGAGCTCTTCGAGGCGCTTCAGTTGGCGAGCGGGATCAAGGTCGGTGCCTCGGAACGAATCGGGATGTGCCGCGGCCAGTCGAGCAAGTGTCTGTCCGAACCGGGTGGACAGCCCCTGGCGCAAGCTAGGCGGGACCTCGGGTGCCTCTCGCCAGCGTTGCTGGAGCGCGCGGACCTTCTCAGCGAGGTCCTTCGACGACGCGTCGTCTGAAGGTAACTCAGACAAAGCTTCGACCTCGACGCACAGTGCCTCGAGAACGGCGGCCCGCTCCGCCGAAGCCGCCGATTCTTTCTGTCGCGCACGCTCGAAGACGGCGTCCGACGCCGAGCGGAATCGCTGCCAAAGCGCATCCGAGCGATTCCGTCGCACGGGTCCGATCGTCTTCCACTTGGCCTGCGCCCGCTTGACGTCAGCGATTGCGGCCGTGAGGTCGTCCGACTCAGCAAACGCCTCGACCGTCGTGCACAGGGCCTCTTTGTCGGCAAGGTTCTGAGCCCACTGTTTCTTGCAGTCGGTAAGATCAGCCTTTCGGCGGCTGAAGAACGTGCTACAGGCCGACCGGAATCGCGTCCACAGTTGCCGTTGCTGCTTGCGCGGCGCCGCACCAGTTGATTTCCACTCGGCCTGAAGTTGAGTAACGCGCTGGACCGTTTTGAGCCAATCGCTCGAGTTCGCAAGCTGCTCGGCCTCCTCGACCAGCGCGGTCAGCTTGGCGAGATTACCTTCGCGCTCGGCTGCCTGTTTGTCGAGTTGTTGCTGATAGCGCGGGTACACCTCGTCGTGCGCCTTCTTGAATCGTTGCCAGAGCGCCTCCCCACGGTCCTTTGGCACGTCCGCCGCCTGGCGCCACCGCGACATGATGTCCTTGAACTGGACGACGAACGTTTCGTCTGGCCTCTCGGCAAGCGCCTCCATCCGGCCGCACAGCGACTCTTGAATCCCAAGGTTTGCCCACCGCTGCCAGTCCGCGAAGTCACGCAGCTCGCGCACCCGGCCCAGCAGCTGCGTATGTGCGTGCCGAAGCTTCCTCGTCGCTTCGTCTCTCTGCTTGCGCGGCAAGGGCCCAGGGTTATCCAACAACCGACGCGCCGCGCGGAGCTGCCGTTCGCCCTCGGCAAGTCCGAGGTTTTCGGCTGCGACGAGTCCCTCGAGCGTGCGACACCGCTGCCGTATCCGCTGCAGTGCCTCCTGTTCAGTGCGCTGCTGGCTGGCGGTAGCCTCGTCGATGAGGAGCTTGCGCCGCTGATCGACCGCATCGCGACGCCGTCGTAGCTCCGCGAGACGACCATCGCCCTCTGGCGCGGCTTCCGCCTTCGACATCAGCTCGCGCCACCGCGCGTCGAGCTCGGCCCAGCGCTGAGGTGGCACAACCTTCGTGTCCGCCGCGACCAGCTGCTCCAACTCGGCAACCACCGTTTCCACCAAATCCACGTCCGTTTCCGAGACGGGAGCGGTTTGAGCGACCGCCGGCTTCGATTCCGTGTCTTCATCAGCGGTCGCTGGCGGGCGCGACGCCACGGCCGCGGCTTCCAGCGTCGCGAGCCTCGACTCCGCCACGTCGCGTGCCGCAGAAAACCGGGCAGCGACGGCATCGTCTGGAACTCCATCCACGTCCGCCCAACGTGCGAGCACGCGGTCGAGGGCGTTCCGTCCGCGATCGAGGTCTGTCTCGTTCGCCAAGGCATCAAGTTCATCGCATACACGTGCGTGATCGCTCGGAGGGGGAGGCTGGACAAGGGCGTCGAGCGCAGACAGTGCGGCGCGGGCCCGACGCTGCACCGCCTTCTGTTTTGCCCGCTTGCCCACATGTTCGAGCACGTCGCGAGTCAGGTTTCCCTCGGTTAGCCGGTCAAAGGCTAGAAGGGCAATCGACTTGTCGTCGGTCTTGACCGCAACCGATTGGATCTCGTCGAAATCGTCGAGTCTGGCCAGTGCTTCTTGCGCGATCGCGCCCCGTGTGGCCCGCCGAGCAACCGAACCGAGTGAACGTTGGTCGGTAAGCCGGGTCAATGCCGATCGACTCACCGACTCGAGTCGCGCGGTACGGGCCACGGCAATGAGATCGTGCTCGTCCGAGAGCGCACCGACGCCCGATTCACCCTGCGCGGCATCCTCGGCTTCAATCACGAGACCACGGACGACACCCTGTGCCTGTTCCCGTACTGCGCCATCGCTGTCCGACTTGATGATCCCCACCAACGCATCGAGATCCTCGATCCGGTCCACGGCCTCACGGCGAACGGACGGATCGTCGTCGTTGTGCGCGATTTGAACGAGCAGCTGTTGGGTCTCGTCGTCATCGATGAGCTCACGAACAGCCGCAACGCGATCCAACGGGTCGGCGCTCTCCCAGCCGGGTTGTGGCCGAAGCTTGTCAAGCAGTTTCATCTGGGTACGGTTGGGCTGAAGGACTGGACAGGTGTTCTTGGATTATGCATACTCGGGACCAGCTTTGCGTCCGGGATATCGCCTCGAAAGCTCGGTGCATTTGCCACGATGTCGGCCCATTCGCGCTGAAGATCCTAGAGTTTGGATCCAGCGATCCTAAATTTTGGATTAATTGTACCAAACGGGCTGTCCCCCATCCCCAAGGAGTCCATTCCATGTTGCTTCGCCCAATTACGCTCGTCGCAATCGGCCTCGCGATGATTGCCGGCGCGTCATCGTCACTCGCCCAGAGCAATCCCGTGGTTGTCATGGAAACTAGTGTTGGCAACATCACGATCGAACTGCTTCAGGACAAAGCTCCGGTCAGCGTCGAGAACTTCCTCACCTATGCCAGCGACGGCTTCTATGAGGGCACGGTCTTTCACCGGGTGATTCAGACGTTCATGATACAGGGCGGTGGAATGACCAGCGACCTCTCCCCGAAACGTCCACGCGCGTCGATCCAGAACGAGGCACGCAACGGGGTGAGCAACGCACGCGGTACCGTGGCGATGGCACGAACCCAAGCGATAGACAGCGCCACATCGCAGTTCTTCATCAATACCGTGGATAACGCACAAAGCCTCGACCATCGGGGCCTGCAACCTGCGGAATATGGATATGCCGTCTTCGGGCGGGTCACCGAAGGGATGGACGTCGTCGACAAGATCGCGGCGGTTCAGACTCAGAGCCAGGGTCCGCTTGACGACGTGCCGGTCGATGCGATCGTCATCAACGCCGTGACGGTGCAGTAGAGGCAACGATGAGAATTCCTCTCCGGACTGCGAGCGTGTTTCTGCTCGCCTTGGTGGCGGCAACCGCAGGACCGACGACCCAAGAGCCTCCTCCGAATCCCAGGGTCATTATCGAAACCACGCTCGGCGATATCACCGTCGAGCTCATGCGGCCCAAAGCGCCCGTATCCGTGGCCAACTTCCTCACCTACGTGCAGGATGGGTTCTACGAAGGCACGGTCTTTCACCGAGTGATTCAAGGGTTCATGGTCCAGGGCGGTGGGCTGTTGGAGGACCTGTCGCCCAAAACCGAAGGTCTTCGCGGCGGCATTCTCAACGAGGCAACGAACAATCTCAAGAACCGACGGGGAACAGTCGCCATGGCTCGCACCGGCTCGCCGAACTCGGCGAGGGCACAGTTCTTTATCAACGTTGATAACAACCGCACACTTGATCACAAGAACACATCCGACGCCGGCTTTGGCTACGCCGTGTTCGGACGCGTCACAGATGGCATGGACGTCGTCGAACAGATCGAACGCGTGTGGACCCACCGGGTCGGTGGTCTGGATGACGTGCCGGTGGAGCCGATCATCATCACCCAGATTCGGCGCCTGAACTAGCTGGGAAGCTGCCCGTGGCGGATTCCGGGTCCATGCCCACGGCACATAGCTCCGCCGAGGTAGACGCGCAGGTCTTCGCGATCGTTGGCGAACTCGTCAGCGAGCTGCGCGGCATCCCCGCCGAACGTGCCGTCGGTCCCAGCGATTCCCTAGAGCGAGACCTCGGCATCAGCAGCCTTGAGCGCGTTGAGCTCCTGATTAGACTCGAGCGCGCGTTTGGCGTGCGGCTGGACGATGCCGCCATGACCGAAGCGGTGACGCCGCGTGATCTCGCGCGGTCGATCGCCTCCGCCGGCCCCGCGGTGGCTCAGACGCTGCCGGCCAAGCCGACGGCGACACCGAGTGCGGCGGTCGCCCTTCCCGCATCCGCGCGCACCCTCACCGAGGCGCTCCAATGGCACGCCGAGCGAACGCCGGAGCAGGTGCACATTCGCCTCCGGGCAGATGACGGCGAGGAAACGGCGCTGACCTACGGTCAGGTGTGGGACACCTCGGTTGAGGTGGCGAACGCCCTGACGTCGAGAGGGCTGAATCCCGGAGACACCGTGGCCATCATGCTGCGCACGGAAACGGCCTTTTTCTCGTCGTTCTTTGGCGCACTACTCGCGGGATGCATTCCGGTTCCCATGTACCCCCCGTTTCGTGCCGACCGCATCGAAGAGTACGTGCAACGCCAGGTGGAGATCCTCCGCAATGCAGATGCGCGGCTGATGATCGCGTTCGCGGAGGTAGAGCGCGTCGCCGCGCTCCTGCGGGGTCAAGCGCCGACGCTCTCAGGCGTGGTCACGCATGACACCCTCCTGGTTGAGGGCGCCAGCGTGCCGCGGCACGGCACGCACCCGGGACACCGTGACTCGCAGCCTGCGTTAGTCCAATACACGTCTGGTAGCACCGGGAATCCCAAAGGCGTGCTGCTGACCCACGCGAATCTTCTCGCCAACATCCGCGCGCTCGAGGCCCGACTGGAAATGCGCGCCGACGACGTTGGAGTGAGCTGGCTGCCGCTGTATCACGACATGGGACTGATCGGAGCCTGGCTGGGCTTCCTGTACGTCGGACGGCCTTTGGTGCTCATGTCACCTCTTGCGTTCTTGGCCAGGCCGGCTCGCTGGCTGCGGGCGCTCCACGCGAATCGCGGTACCTTGTCACCCGCGCCGAACTTCGCCTACGACCTATGCACCCACCGAATCGCCGATGACGAACTCGAAGGCCTCGATCTGACGTCGGTCCGCGCGCTGCTCAATGGCTCGGAGGCGGTGCGGCCCGAGAGCCTCGATCGGTTCATCCAACGATTCTCCGCATACGGTCTGCGGCCGGAGGCTGTTGCACCGGTATACGGTTTGGCCGAGTGCGCGGTTGGGTTAACGGCGCCCCCGAGTGGGCGCGGCCCGCGGATCGACACCATTGACCGTCGGGTTTTTCAGCAAACAGGCGAAGCGCGCACGGCCGGCGTCGATGCGTCGTCCCTGCGCATCCCATCGTGTGGACTTCCGTTGCTCGGCCACGAGGTCCGCATCGCGGATCGGGATGGCCAGGTCGCGCCTGACCGACGGGAGGGACGCGTGCAGTTCCGCGGACCGTCGGCCACGGCTGGTTACTACCGCAACCCTGAGGCCACGCGAGCGCTCATTGGCTCCGATGGTTGGCTTGAAACGGGGGATCTCGGCTATCTCGCCGACGGCGAGCTGTTCCTCTCAGGGCGAGCCAAGGATCTCATCATCAAGGGCGGCCGGAATCTCCAGCCCCACGAAGCCGAGGAGATCGTCGGATCGGTTCCACACGTTCGCAAGGGGTGCGTCGCCGCGTTCGGCGTTTCGGACGCCGTGCGGGGAACCGAACGGTTCGTCATCGTGGTGGAAACGCGGCTGACTGCGCGCGAGGCAAAGGCTCAACTCGAGGCCACCATTATCGAACGGGTCGCAACCGGGCTTGGCGTGCCGCCAGACCGCGTGGTCCTCGCGGTTCCGGGAGCCGTCCTGAAGACGTCGAGCGGCAAGATCCGGCGCGGAGCCACACGCGAGGCGTTTCTCAGCGGACAGCTCTCGCGAGGTCGACGCTCGCTCGCCCTTCAGTGGACACGCGTCGTGGTGCAGGCTCTGGGCGGCTACTTCTCCAGAGCTCGAGAGCGTGCCGGTCGGTTGCTGTTTACCGGGTGGGTGCTGGCCCTGATGATCACAACCGGTCCGTTCGTATGGCTCAGTGTTGTCTTGGGACCAAAAGGCCAGTGGGTCAACAGGCTCGTTGGTCGGTGGGTCAGACTGCTCTTCGCGTTGGCTGGCTGCCCGATCACAACGGTGGGCCGCCACGACACTCGAGGCAGCGAGCGCGCGGTCTATGTGGCTAATCACGCAAGTTTTCTCGACCCGGTCCTGGTCATGGCGGTGCTCGACGCACCGGTGCGATTCGCCGCGAAGGCACGGCTCGCGACCTTTCCGTTTCTCGGCGCGGTGCTGCGGAAGGGCGGGCACATCCTCATCGACAAAGCCGATCTCTCGCAGAAGATCGAGGGCGCGAGTGCGGTCCTAGGATCCCTCAGAGCCGGGCAGTCGCTGTTCGTCTTTCCAGAAGGCACGTTTGTTACCGCGAGCGGCCTCTTGCCGTTTCGACTGGGGGCGTTTCGTGCGGCGGTCGAGGCGGGGTGTCCGGTGATACCGATCGCGATTCGAGGCACTCGGTCGATGTTTCCCGCCGGCACGTTCTTGCTTCGGCGCGGCTCGATTATGGTCACGATCGGTCCACCGATGACGCCTCGGGGTCAGGAATGGACGGAGATTGTGCGCCTTCGGGACGAAGCGCGGGTCATGATCGCCCGAGAATCAGGCGACCCTAGTCCCTTGTGTCTGAAAAAGCTTTAAGAAGTGTGCCGGGTGTGATGTATGGGGCGGCATGGCAAGAACAGGTCGGCCCAAAGCGAGATTGGAAGTCACCGCCGTGGAGCGAGGAGAACTTGAGCGGCTCGCCAGGCGCGCCAGAACGAATCGGCATGTGGCCTTGCGGGCGAAGATCGTCCTGAGGTGCGCGCATGGCGAATCGAACGTGGCGGTCGCGGCGAAACTGCGCTGTTCGAATGTGACGGTCGGCAAGTGGCGGCAGCGGTTTACGACAGGTCGCGTGGATGCGCTGTATGACGAGCCCAAGCCCGGAGCCCCCCGGACACTGTCCGATGCGGATGTCGAGTCGATCCTCGTCGCCACGTTGGAAAGTAAGCCGAAGGGGCGGACCCACTGGAGCACCCGCAAGATGGCGGAGCGCGCTGGCGTCAGTGCCTCCACCGTGGGCCGCATCTGGCGCACCTTCGGGTTGCAGCCGCATGTCGTGGAATCCTTCAAGATCTCCGACGACCCGCTGTTCCTCGAGAAGGTGCGGGACATTGTCGGCCTCTACCTGAATCCACCCGACCACGCCGGTGTCTTGTCATTCGACGAAAAGCCTCAGATTCAAGCCCTCGAGCGAGCGCAGCCGATCCTGCCGATGGACATGGGTCGGCCCGAACGCCAGACGCACAACTACATCCGCCATGGCACGGTGGACCTCTTCGCGGCGCTCAACGTCGCGACCGGCCAGGTCGTGGCGCACACCAAGAAGCAGCATCGGTCGAGGAATTTCGTGAGCTTTCTGCGCGAGATCGACGAGCGGGTGGACCCCACCCTCACCGTCCACGTGATCCTCGACAATCTCTCGGCGCATAAGTCCCCGCTGGTCACACGATGGGTGGCCCGCCACCCGCGCTTCCAGTTCCACGTTACGCCAACCTACTCCGCCTGGCTCAACCTCGTCGAGCGGTTCTTTGGCCTCCTCACCGAACACGCCCTCAAGCGCGGCTCACATTCCAGCACGCACGCGCTGCGCCACGCCATCTCCGCCTACGTGGACGCCCACAATGACGAGGGCAAGCCTTTCAAGTGGACGAAAACAGCCGACGAGATCCTCGCGAAGGTGAAGCGGTTCGGACAGCGCACCGTTCAAGTCCACGGTGGCCCCAGATGACCAACGACTTTTTGAAGAAATCAAAGATCAAGGGGACTAGCTAGTCAGACGGCGACGCGCTTCAAGACGGATCAGTCTCGGCGAGCCGTTCGAGGTCTGCCCCCGAGAGCCGCCAGACCGTCCACTCCTGCAGCGGCCGTGCGCCGACCTTTCGGTACGACGTCTTCGCGAGCTCGTTCCAGTCCAAGACCGACCACTCGACCCTACCGCAGCCACGCTCGACGGCGATCCGTGCCAGCTCGACGAGCAACCGGTGACCGTATCCCCTTCCTCGCACCTCCGGCCTGATGAACAGATCTTCGAGGTAGAGTCCTCGTCGGCCCAGGAATGTCGAATAACTGTGAAAGAACAGAGCGAAGCCGACCACCGCTTCCCCGACTCGAGCAATCAGCGCCTCGGCGGCGGGCGGATCAGTGAACAGCGCCTGTCTGATGTCAGCCTCGGTCGCGACGACATCGTCCGACAGCTTCTCGTAGGCAGCAAGATCCCTGATCAATGACATGACCACATCCGCGTCGGATTCGGTTGCCCGATCAACGCGTACCTGCGGTGTCGTCACGACACCACCTCGAGCGCGTGCTCTAGATCCGCCACGAGGTCGTCGGCATCCTCGATCCCCAGCGACAGCCTAATGAGATCGTCTGGAACCGATGTCCCGGCACCCTCGACGGGTGCTCGTCGTTCCACCAGACTCTCCACTCCGCCCAAAGAGGTCGCGTTTCGAAATAGCTGCAGCGCGTTGACGAGACGCACCGCCGCGGCGGCGCCACCCTTTGGTCTGAACGAAAGCATCGGCCCGAACCCGCCAAACATCTGGCGCGCGGCCACCGCATGTCCAGGATGATCGCGAAGCCCCGGGTACAGCACCTCCGCGACCGCCGGGTGCCGCGTCAGTCGGTCGGCTACCAGCTGGGCATTGCGCGAGGCTTTTGGTACACGAAGAAACAGCGTCCGCATACCGCGCAGCAGCAGCCAGGCCTCGAACGGTCCAAGCACCGCACCGCGGTTGGCGCGATCATGGGCAATGCGCGCCCAGAGCTCGTCCTTGGTCGCGGTCACCAAAGCGCCCGCCAGGACATCTGAGTGGCCGTTGAGTTGCTTAGTCGCTGAGTGCATCACGAGGTCGGCACCGAACTCAAGGGGCCGGCACAGGACCGGCGTGGACACGGTTCCGTCGACGACAACTTTGGCACCCGCCGCGTGAGCGACTTCGGCCGTCGCTGCGATGTCACTGACAGCACAGGTCGGATTCGAAGGTGTTTCAATCCAGACAACCCGAGTCACACCTGGACGCACTGTCGATCGGAGGCGCTCGAGGTCACCATTCGGTACGAAGTCCACCAGAACACGGCCGTTCTCGGCCAGCTCCTCGAGCCACAGCCGAATCGTCCAGTACATCTGTCGCGGCGCGACGACATGCTGGCCGGGCGTCAGCGTTTCAAACACCGTTGTCGCAGCTGCCATTCCGGAGCTGAACAAGAGCGACGCCGCGCCGCCCTCGAGCCCGGTCAGCAGCGCCTCGACCTGGTCGTACGATGGGTTCTGATCGCGCGTATACGAGTGACCACCGGGGTAGGTGCCGTCATCGGCGCGCTCGTAGGGTGCCGACGGTGTGACCGGCGGTACTACCGCTCGCGAAGTCGGGTCGGTCCACCCGAGAGCCTGGGCTGCCAGGGTCACCGGTTTCAGTTCAGGCGCGGTCTCGTTCGGGCCGCTACGCTTGGGCCGCATCAATGTTCACCCCGATGTGCCGCCACTTCCCCTGTTTGAAACGAAGAACGCTGAGGGTCGCGCGTGTAATGTGCCCAAGCAAGATCGCCACCCAGATGTCGGCCGGCTGAAGCCCACGAGTCATCGAGAAGTACGTGCACCATCCAATTGGCACAAACACCTGAGAGACGATCGAGATGTACAGCGGGCTGCGCGTATCGCCGGTGCCCTGAAGAGCACCGGTGTAGGTCAGCGCGACGGTCACAAAGAAGCCGGAGACAGCCAGATACGACAGCAACTGACTGCCGAGATCGAACGCGACGCCTTGATCCAGTGCAAACACGCCGAGCAGCGGCCGTGGAAAAAAGACGAACAAGAAGCCGACCGTGCCAGCAACCGCGAGACCGATTCGCGACGCAACGGCCGCCGCGTGCTCACTGCGTTCCGGCCGTCCGGCACCCAGATTTTGCCCTGCAACGGCAGCCGTCGCCCCCATCAGCCCCACCGACGTCCAGGTAATCAGCGCAAACAGCTCGGTGTACCCGACGGCATAGGCGGCTTGGGCTTCCGCGCTGAACTCGAGTGAACCGATATAGCGAAGCAAGAGGACCCCGGCAAGGTTCATGACGATCCCTTGGAACCCCGTCGGCAGCCCAAACCTGAACAACTCGCGAATGATCGCCCAGTCCGGAGCAAACGACATCGTTCGGGAGAAACGGATCACCAGCCGACCGGAGAACAGAAGGACGAGGAACACGGCCGCGGTCAGCCCGCTGGCGATGGCCGTGCCCATGGCGGCACCGTGTGTGCCGAAACTCGGGATCGGCCCCAGGCCTCGAATCAAGATCACGTTCAGCACGATGTTCAGCGCCGTCATCACCATGCCGAGACGCAGCGGCGTACGGGCGTCGCCAGCCGATCGCAGTGCTCCGCTCATCATGAAGAAGATCAGCATGCCGATGCTGAACACGAACATGGTTCTGATGTACGGCAGCGCCTCAACCTGCACTTCGGGAGCCGCGTTGATCATGCTCAGCAGCCACGGCGCCGACATGTAGCCCACCGGCGCCAAGATGCCCACCGCCAGGAAGATGGCGGTGAGGAACGCCTGGTAGACCGTTCGATTGACTTTGCTTTGATCGTTCGAACCCGCGAATCGGGCGACAAGGACGCCCATGCCGCTGAAGACCGATATCACGAAGACGATCACGAGGAGGAAGATCTGAAGGCTCACGCCAATAGCCGCGTTGCCGGCGTGTCCGACAAAATGGCCGACCATGGCCTGATCAACGATGCCCTGCATGCCGCCGACAATGTTCTGCAGCATCGTCGGCCACGCGAGCTTCCACACCGCTCGCGGGAGCGGACCGTCGACGATGGTCCGGTCGAAGCTCTTCTGACGTTCCCGACCGTTCGTCATGTGCAGCGGACCTGGTGTGAGGGTCGCAGTAGACTAGTGCTGGTGCGCTAGGACAATCTCATCAGTCGCGGCGTGCGGCCCGGCCCGCGCAGGCGCGAGGAGTGAGAACGCCGTGCGAGCTTAATCTGATAGATTCCCGTGTGCCGTGTGGTCACTCTCGAGATCGACAGCGTGGTGACAAAACCCCCGTCACTCTATCAGATTGAGGCACGGGTTCGAGCTACGCTCGACACCCGCCTTCCAGGGGCCGATGCACATCTGCCACTGGCGCCGCGCCCGCGCCGTGGATGGCGTCCGGGGCTCGTGCCGTCCAACGCGCGTGTCGCCGCTGGTCTGCTGCTCCTCTACCCGTCCCCATCGAACAGCGAAGCGATTCACATCGTCTTGACGGTGCGGACCGGGGTGCTCGGGCAGCACGCGAATCAGGTCTCCCTACCCGGCGGAAGTGTAGACCCCGGCGAGGGCGTGCCGGAAGCTGCGCTCCGAGAAGCGGCAGAGGAGATCGGCGTCGATCCGACCCTCGTTCGGGTCGTCGGCATACTCTCAAAGTTGTACATCCCGGTGAGCGATTTCGTGCTGCATCCAGTACTGGGTGTTGCGCACTCGCGCCCTGCGTTTCAGCCGTCAGTCGACGAAGTTGCTCGCATCCTTGAGGTTCCGCTCGGGGACCTGATGGCGAATGGCCCACGTCGCGGCTACTACTGGCGGAACGGGCAACGCGTCCAGGTCCCATACTTCGATCTCGGTGGCGAGCGCGTATGGGGCGCGACGGCCATGGTGCTGTCTGAGCTGCGCGCCGCGATCGGCGCGCCCGCCGAAGACCCGTGGGGCGAATCGACAGAGCCCAGCCTCGCGGTCGCGGCCGGTGACACTGCGGAGAACCGCCCGATTGGCCAAACGTAAGCGACCGCGCAGCGCGCCGCTGTTGGATGCGGCGGAGGCAAACGACGTCGATGTCGGGTCAGGGGGTTCCGGAGTCACCACGGTTGCCCTCCACGAAGCCGCCCAGTCCAGGTATCTCAACTACGCGCTCTCGGTCATTACGTCGCGCGCCCTACCGGACGTCCGCGACGGTCTCAAGCCTGTCCAGCGACGCATTCTGTACACGATGTGGCAGCAGCGTCTCACCGCCGACGCGAAGCCGCGCAAGTGTGCCAAGGTGGTCGGCGACGTCATGGGCAGCTACCATCCTCACGGCGACGTCGCGATCTACGACACGTTGGTGCGAATGGCCCAGCCATTCGCGCTGCGGTACCCGCTCATTGAAGGTTCGGGCAACTTCGGATCGATCGACGGCGACGGTGCGGCGGCCATGCGGTACACGGAATGCCGGCTCGCCCCCGCAAGCGCCGAGCTGCTGTCGGAGCTCGCCCAGCAGACGGTCGCGTTCCGGCCGAACTACGATGGGACGCGTCACGAACCGGTCGTCCTCCCAGCACGCCTACCCACGCTACTGGCAAACGGGGCCACCGGCATCGCGGTGGGAATGGCCACGAACATCCCGCCGCATCATCTGGGTGAACTCAGCACCGCCCTGCTCAAGCTGCTCGACAAGCCGGATTTGAGCAGTGTGCGCCTGTGCGCGTACATCAAGGGACCCGACTTTCCGACCGGCGGGCACCTCCTCAACACCGCTGACGAGCTCAAGCAGATCTACAAGACCGGATCAGGCACGCTGCGCCTTCGCGCTACCTGGGAAGCCGGACCGACAACGCGAACCACCCAAACGATTTACGTGACGAGTGTTCCGTACCAATCAAACAAGGCCCAGATCGTAGAGCGCATCGCCGAGATTGTCGTGGCGCGCAGTCTTCCACCGCTGCTCGATGTGAAGGACGAGTCGACCGACGACGTTCGCATTGCTCTCGAGCTGAAACCCGGCGCTGATCGCCAGATGGTCATGGCGTATCTGTTTAAGCACACGCCTCTGCAGACCAATTTTGCGGTCAACATGACGTGTCTAATCCCGACCGAGCAGGAGCACGTTGGCCGACCCGAGCGACTCGATCTGCACCAGGTATTGTGGCACTTCCTCCATTTCCGACTCGACGTGGTCACGCGTCGGCTCGAGCATGAACTGGCCGCGCTGAAGAAGCGCATTCACATCTTGGAGGGCCTGGCGAAGGTCTTCGACGCGCTGGATGACATCATCAAGCTGATTCGAGCGTCCGATGGCAAGGCCGACGCCGCGTCCAAGATCATCCGGCGCTTTAAGCTCGATGCCGAGCAGACCGACGCGATCCTCGAGCTGAAGATCTATCGCCTGGCACGGCTGGAAATCCTGCTCATCCAGGAGGAGCTGGCTACCAAGCGAAAGCGCGCACGGCAGATCGGCGGTCTCCTTCGGAGCGAAGATCGGCGATGGAATGTCGTCCGGGACGAAATCCAGGAGATCCGGAAAGCCTACGGCGACACCAAGCGCAATCCGCGTCGCACGCGAATCAAGAGCATCGACGACGAACCGACGTTCAACCCCGACGACTTCATCGTCGACGAGGAATGCGTTGTCTTGATTTCGCAGGACGGTTGGGTCAAGCGCCAGAAGGAGGCACGAGACGTCTCGACGACCCGGCTTCGGGAAGGCGACGCTTTGCTGGCCGCCGTCGCAGGCAGCACGCGTGCCTCCGGAGTGTTCTTTACCAACTTCGGCGTCGCCTACACATGCCGATTGATCGATATCCCAGCCTCCACGGGCTATGGTGAACCGGTCCAGCGGCTCTTCAAGCTCAAGGACGGGGAACGGGTCGTCGGAGCGTGGAGTCTGGACGAACGCGTGGCCCCGGGTATCGCGCCCAAGCGCGCTGGCGCGATTCCGGCCCTGCACGCGCTCGCGGCAAGCAGCGACGGCTACGCGTTACGCTTCAGCCTCGAGCCGTTTCGAGAACCCAGCACCCGGGCCGGGCGGCGGTTCGCCCGACCGGCAAAAGGAGCTGAGATAGTCGGAGTCGAGTTGGTCGACGGGTCCGAGGTGGTCATCGCGGCCACGCGCAACGCACGCGCGCTACTGTGTCGTGCGAAAGACGTGAACTTTCTGTCTGGTCCAGGCAAAGGCGTCATTCTCATCAAGCTTGTCAAGCGTCCTACCGGAAGTGATCGGGTGCTTGGCTTCGTCGCGTCCACTGGGGATCGGGATCTCATGACGGTCGGGACGAATCGCGGCGCCTCGCAAACGATCAGCACCGCGAAGTACGAAGTCACAGGACGGGGAGGACGAGGACGTGAGTTGCTGCAACGCGGACAGTTCGTCCGGATCGTACCGCGACCGGTGGTGGTGGACGCACCCGACGAAGCGTCCTAGGCTTGGAAACGACTACTTGATGTGGAAGCCGGCGGCTTCGAGCGCGACACTCGTCTCTTCAAGCAGGCCAGAGGCGCCCTCGGGCAGCGGGCCATCAAAGTCAGCCAAGCGGCGGCGAAGCCCGAACAGGCGAAAGCGAATCGCCTCCATGTGAAAGGACTCGACCGACCGCGAAAGCTGATCGACCGCGTCGACGAAGTCGGTTAACGATTCGGTGTTCGGGTCCGTCGCGAGGCTGTCGCGAAGCTGTTGCAAGCGTTCGAGCGCCACCACCCGACCATCGACAGTCACGGAGGAAAGTATACGTGGGAGGACGTTCCTACACCGCCAAGGACATCACGGTTCTCGAAGGGCTTGATCCCGTTCGGAAGCGACCCGGGATGTACATCGGCGGCGTCGGTGCCTCGGGGCTTCACCACCTAGTATGGGAAATCGTCGATAACGCCGTCGACGAAGCGATGAACGGACATGCCGACAACATCGAACTCACGGTACACGCCGACGGTTCGTCGGTCACCGTGAGCGACGACGGACGCGGTGTCCCGGTCGATCGGCACGGCACGACTCGCAAGAGCGCGCTCGAGGTGATCTTCACGACCCTCCACGCGGGCGGCAAGTTCGAGCATCGCACCTACCGCACGGCGGGCGGCCTCCACGGCGTTGGCGCAAGCGTCGTCAACGCGCTGTCGAAAGAACTGGTCGCCACGTCGAAGCGCGATGGCTACGAGTGGCGGCAGACGTTCCGAGCCGGCAAGCCGGCCGCTGGCCTCAAGAAGCTGAAACGGGCGAGAGGAACCGGGACGACTGTGTTCTTCAGGCCAGACCCAAAGGTGTTTCCAAAGACCCAGTTCGATCCCGCCGTCATCGCCGAACGCCTAGAAGTGGCCGGCTATCTGCACAAGGGTGTCCGAATCGTCTTCAACGATGAAGCCCAGCGCACCCAGCAGGTCTTCCGCCACGCCGAAGGGTTGATCGACTACCTGGCCCATCTCGTCAGCAGCCGCCAATCGAAGCCAGTGCATGACGCCGCGTTTGCCATCTCCAAAGACCACACCGGAACCGGCTCCAAGCTCGAGCTAGTCTTGCAGTGGACGGAGGCCACCGACGAGCACCTGCGAAGCTACGTCAACGGCATTCCCACCGACTCGGGCGGCACGCATGAGAACGGTCTGCGTTCCGGCATCGGCAAGGCTGTCCGGAACTTCATCGACACCCACGGGCTTGCTCCCAAGGGCGCTACGATCACCGCGGACGACATCAGGGAAGGCCTCACCGGCGTGCTGAGCGTCTTCATTCGCGACCCGCAGTTCCAGGGACAGACCAAGGACCGTCTGAACAACCCCGAGGTTGCCTCTGCCATCGACTCGATCGTGCGACCGGCGCTCGAACATTGGCTCAACCAGAACATCAATGCGGCCAAAGCGATCGTCGCACGCATCGTCCTCGCGGCTCGAGCCCGCGAAGCGAGCCGGGCCGCGCAGCAAGAGGTCTCGCGGCGCAGCGTGGCGGCGTCTCGCCTGAACCTGCCAGGGAAGCTGAGTGACTGCACCAGCGCGGTGACCCGCGACCGCGAGCTGTTCATCGTCGAGGGCGACTCGGCCGGCGGATCGGCAAAGCAAGCCCGTGATCGCAGGTGCCAGGCAATCTTGCCGCTCCGCGGAAAAGTCCTCAACGTCGAAAGCGTGTCGATTCAAAAGGTGCTCGACAACAAAGAGCTCTCCGATCTCGTGACGGCTCTCGGGTGCGGGCTGGGCAGGTCGTTCGACCTCGAGAAGCTACGGTACCGCAAGGTCATCATCCTGGCCGATGCCGATTCCGATGGTCACCACATCGCCACCTTGCTCCTGACCTTTCTCTATCGCCACATGCCCGCCACCATCACGGCCGGTCGGGTGTTCCTCGCGCAGCCACCGCTATACCGTGTCGACATCGGGAAGGACACTCACTGGGCACTGGACGACGCCGACCGCGACCGCATCATTCGGAGGCACAACGGCAGAACTCCCGAGGTGACGCGGTTCAAAGGCCTGGGCGAGATGATGCCACGCGTGCTCTGGGACACGACGCTCAATCCGAAGACGCGGAGGCTCTTGAGAGTGTCCATCAACGATCAGCTGGCAACAGACAAGGTTATCCATGAGCTAATGGGGAAGGACCCATCCGCACGGTTCCGCTTCATCATGGACCGCGCCGACCAGGCCGACGCCCTGGACATCTAGCAGGCTGCTGAAAAACTCCGCGAAATGGGATCGACAGATTGATCCCGTCGTACTACGATGCTCCCAACACTGAAGGGAGCCCGATCATGCGCGGACACGATGAGCAGACCACCCACATGTTCAGCTACCTGTCGCCGGAACAGCGCGTGCCGGCCGACCATCCGCTCCGCGCCGTTCGGGCGCTGACGGACGAAGCCCTGCAGACAATGTCGCGCCGATTCGCGAGCCTGTACGCCACGACAGGGCGTCCGTCGATCCCACCGGAGCAATTGCTGCGCGCTTTGCTGTTGCAAGTGCTCTACACGGTGCGGAGCGAGCGGCTGCTCATGGAAGAGCTCAACTACAACCTGCTGTTCCGGTGGTTCGTCGGGCTGAATATGGATGACCCGGTCTGGCATCCCACGACGTTTACCAAGAATCGCGACCGGCTGCTGTCGGGCGATGTCGCCGCCGCGTTCTTTGATGCGGTCCAGGCCCACGCCCGGGCGGCCGGGCTGCTCTCGGACGAACACTTCACCGTGGATGGGACGCAGTTGGAAGCATGGGCCAGCCTGAAAAGCTTTCGGTGCGTGGACGCAGCGGAGAGCGACCCGCCCGAGGACCCGGGCAATCCCACGGTCAACTTCCACGGGGAGCGGCGGCGCAATGACACCCATCAGTCGACGACCGATCCCGAGGCGATGTTGCATCGGAAGGGCAAAGGCAAGGAAGCCAAGCTGGCGTATCTCGGCCACGTGCTGCTGGACAATCGACAGGGGCTTGTCGCCAACGTCTGCGCGACCCACGCGACGGGGACCGCCGAACGCGACGCGGCGGTGCTGTTGCTGGAGGCCAGCGCCTCCCCGGGCAGCACGGTCGGGGCGGACAAGGGCTACGATGTGGCGCGCTTCGTTGCCGACGTGCGCGTCCAGGACGTCACGCCCCACGTGGCGCAGAAGGTCCGCGGGAGTGCGATCGACGGTCGGACCACGCGGCATGCGGGCTATCACGTGAGTCAGCGGAAACGAAAACTCGTGGAACAGGTCTTCGGCTGGATGAAGACCGTCGGCGGCCTGCGCAAGCTCCGGCATCGCGGCATCGCCCTGGTGGATTGGCAGCTCACCTTCGCCGCCACCGCCTATAACTTGGTCCGGTTGCGGAATCTGGAGGCGAGGTGTCCCTGATCGCCGGCCGCGGGTGTCGCTGGCCCCCTCGTCGGGACAGCGTGTCCCCGTGCGCACCGTTGTCGGGGGGGCGTGACACGCATGATGGCCATGAAAACAGCCCGATCCTCGTGTTCTTCAGCAACCTGCTAGGCCAGCACCTACCAAAACTGCTACGATTTCGGGTTTGGGTAGCGTCGTTGGAACCGGCGTCGACAACCGAAGGTAATCACTACATATGTTTCAAATTCTTTCGACATCATGCCTGATCCTGGCGGCGTTGAGCTCGACTCTGTTGAGTCAGGCGTATTTCGGGTCGATTCGCGGTCTCGTCCGCGATCCGTCGGGCGCGGTCGTCGCGGACGCCGAATACCGTTTGGTTTCGGATGCGACCAGCCGCGAGCGAATTAGCAGAACCGGCTCCGACGGTAGCTTCAGCATCCCCCAGCTCGAGCCCGGAGCTTACCAGCTCACGGTCAAAGTCTCCGGGTATAAGCGATCGGTGAACCGGGTGGTGCTAGCGGTCGACCAGCACCTACGCCTCGACGTATCGCTGGCACTCGGCACCGTCACTGAGGAGGTCGTCGTCACGGCGCCAGAGCTGCCCCTCGATCGCATGTCGATGGGATTGGGGACGGTCCTCGACAATCGGCTGGTTCAATCACTGCCCTTGGACGGACGGGACTTCCTGGAGCTTATCCTGCTGGCTCCCGGGACGGCGCCTGCCGCCCAGGGCTCCGCCGGGTCCGTCCGGGGAGAATTCGCCTTCTCGGCCAACGGCGCGCGCGAGGATGGAAACAGCTTCTTGCTCGATGGCGCATATAACGTGAACGCCACGCTGAACACGATGGCCGTTCGGCCGTCGGTCGACGCGATCGAGGAGTTCAAAATCCAGACGGGCGGCTACGATGCCTCGTTCGGTCGGAACGCCGGCGGCCAGGTGAACATCATCACAAAATCTGGTGGCAACCAGATCTCCGGGACGGCCTACGGCTTCTTCCGCACCAGGGACATGGGTGCTCGAAACTACTTCGCGCCCCCAAACGAGCCCGCCCCCGACTACGAGCGTTCGCAGACCGGGTTCTCTCTCGGTGGCCCGATCGCGCAGGACCGGACATTCTTTTTCGTCGACTACGAAGCAACTCGATTCTCGCGGGGTATCACGACCGTCGCCAATGTCCCCACGCTGGCCGAGCGGCAAGGAGATTTCTCGAACAGCTTGCTGCCAAAGCCGATCAACCCGTTTACGAGGCAGCGGTTTCCCGGCGATCAGATCCCGTCGTTCTTTCAACATCCAGTGGGAGCTGCGATCGCGCAGCTGTACCCCGTGCCCAATCGGGCTGTCGCGAATCAGAACTATGTGTCGTCACCGACTCGCGATGAGAGCGTGGACCGCTTCGACTTGAAGATCGACCACAACTTCAGCGCCTCATCGAGATTGACGGGACGCTATAGCTTCAACGACGGTCGTTTGTTCGAGCCTTTTTCAGATGGTCCGTCGTTCGCCAAGGTGCCGGGCTTCGGATTCAACCGACCGCTCCGGGCACAGAACTTCGTGATCAACCAGACGGATGTGCTGTCTTCTCGGGTCATCAACGATGCTCGTGTCGTGGTCAACCGTGCGGCGAGAGGCGTTCAGCAGGAAAACATCGGCACCTCTCTTAATCAACAGGTGGGATTGCCGAACCTATCCGACGATCCCCGCACGTGGGGTCTCAGCGCAGTCACGGTGACCGGCCTCTCCCCTCTGGGCGAGGAGTTCAACAACCCACAGGACAGCGCGCTGACAACGGTTCAGGTGATGGACACGGTGACCTGGGCGCGCGGCGCCCACCTGATCAAGACGGGCCTTGACCTACGATTCACCCGTCAAACCGCATTCCGAGACGTGCAGTCGAGGGGGTTCTTGAGCTTCTCTAACTTCGCGTTTACCGGGAATGCGCTGGCCGACCTGCTACTTGGACTCCCGGTCACAACCGGAGGAGCCACTCTCGATAATCCACAGAACCTCCGAACACAGAGTTACAACCTCTTCATTCAGGACGACTACCAGGTGACGCCGGCCCTGACGCTCTCGGCCGGGCTTCGATACGAGTTGAATACCCCGCCGGTCGACGTAGACGACCGTGCCAACCTCTTCGACCCAGCCACGGGGTCGCTCGTTCAAGTGGGCACCGGCGGCGTCCCGCGAGCCGGTTACGAAACCGACACGAACAACCTAGCGCCGCGAGTCGGCGCGGCCTGGTCGCCGGATGGGTCGGGACGGACCGTCGTGCGCGGCGGGTACGGGATCTACTACGACCAGTCCGCATTGGCCCCAGGGGAAGGCCTGTACTTCAACCCCCCATTCTTCGACTTCGATCTGTACTTTCCGTCACAAACGCGGCTCATCACGCTTTCCGACCCGTTCCCGAGCGACTTTCCGCCACTGCCTCCATCGGCACTAACATTCCAGCGCGATCTGCGCACGCCGTATCTGCATCAGTGGAACGCTTCGGTTCAGCAGGAGTTGGGGGCCGGACGAACGATCGAGGTCGCCTATGTGGGATCGCGCGGGCGCAACCTGATTCGGGGGCGCGACATCAACCAGGCGGCGCCGAGCCCCATCGTCCCGAACCTGAGACCGAACCCGTTTTTCTTCGACGTCATCGCCGTCGAGTCGGCTGCTCGCTCCGAGTACGACGCGCTGCAGCTACGGTTTCAGGAGCGAATGTCGAGCGGGACGGTGCTGGCGTCGTACACGCTGTCGGACTGCCGCGACGACGCGTCTGGTTTCTTCGCGAGCACCGGCGATCCGAATTTTCCGCAGGACAGCAACAATCCCACGGCAGAGCTCGGCCCATGTAACTTCGACGTGCGACATCGGTTCACGCTCAGCTTCGTCTACGGTCTCCCGTTCGGCTCGGGCCATCGGTTCGCCAGTAGCGGGTGGCCAGCCGCGATCTTCGGCGACTGGCAGGCCGCGGGCATCGTCGCGCTCCAGAGTGGCCGACCGTTCACCGCGGCGATCGTGCCGGAGCTCGACAACAGCAACACCGGCCGAGCCTCGCTGGGCTTTGGCTTCAACGACCGCCCAAACGTTGTGGGCGACCCCAGCCTGTCGAATCCGACCGCCGGGGCGTGGTTCGACACCAGCGCGTTCCAGTTGCCACCGTTTGGGAGTTTCGGCGACTCCGGGCGCAACAGCCTCGAGGGTCCGGGATTTGCCAATGTGAACCTCGCGCTGGTCAAGCATCTCGGTCTCTCCGACAGCATGCGACTGCAGCTGCGGATCGAGGCGTTCAATCTCTTCAACCGAACGAACTTTGGGCTGCCGGACAGTTTCTTGGGGTCACCGACATTCGGACAGATTCTGAGTGCGGGAGAGCCGAGACGGCTGCAGCTTGGCGCGCGACTCGTATTCTGATGGACCAGTTCGACTTTCAGCTCCGGACGCAACTCGTGTTCGGTGCCGGGACTGTCTCGCGACTCGGAGCGGCCGCCCAGGAGCTGGGAATCCGGCATCCATTGCTGGTCGCGGACCACGGACTGCAGGAGGCCGGTCACGTCGAGCGCGCCATTGCCGAGCTGCGCGAATCTGGCGTCGAGCCGGTGGCGTTTCACGACTTCGACGTGAACCCGGATACGGTGATGGTCGAGCGAGGAGCTGCGTTCGCCCAGCCGCATGACATCGACGCGATCATCGGACTTGGAGGCGGCAGCTCACTCGATTGCGCCAAAGGCATCAATATCCTGCTCACGAACGGTGGCGCAATAGCCGACTACCGCGGGTACGGCAAGGCCACGAAACCGATGCTGCCGATGATCGCGGTGCCCACGACGGCGGGAACGGGGTCCGAGGCCCAGAGCTATGCGGTCATCACCGACAGCACGACCCACCTCAAGATGGCGTGCGGTGACCCCGGACTCGCCTTCCGGGTGGCGATTCTCGATCCCGAGCTCACCTTCTCGCAGCCTCGGGCCGTAACCGCCGCGTCCGGCTTCGATGCGATCGCGCACGCCGTGGAAACGGCGGTCACCACGCGCGGCACGAGCGTGTCGAGGATGTTCTCGCGCGAGGCCTTTCGTCTGCTCAACGCAAGCTACGAGCGGGTGCTCGAGCGCCCCGGCGACATCGAGGCACGGGCCGCTGCCCACCTCGGGGCGTTCTATGCCGGCACGGCCATCGAGCATTCGATGCTGGGTGCCGCGCATGCGCTGGCGAACCCGCTGACGGGGTACTACAACATGACCCACGGTGTGGCGCTGGCCGTGTTGCTCCCGCACGTCGTGCGGTGGAACGCCGCGGCCGATGGTGAGCTCTATCACGCGTTCGTAGCCGAGACCATGAACGGGCAGGCCGGGGGGGAATCTGGAAACCATTTGGCGGCGCGGCTCGTCGAAATCGGTACAGCGGGCGGGTTTCCCAGTTGTCTCCGCGACGCGGGCGTTCGCCAAGACGACTTGGAAAGACTCGCTCGTGTCGCCGGGGAGCAGTGGACAGGGACGTTCAACCCGCGGCCGTTCGGTGCCTCGGACGCTCTGGAGGTCTATCGGTGCGCATACTAGGGTTGGTTTTGGCATCGCTCGTTCGCAGTGCGATCATTTTCGGCGTCGTGACGAGCCTGTCCCCCGCGGGACATGCGCAATCGAGTGACGCCGCAGCAGTAGCCGCCGCCGACACCTGGCCGCAGTTCCGGGGAACACCCGCTCTTTCCGGCATTTCGGCCGCGAGCCTCCCGGACGATCTCGAATTACTCTGGACGTTCGATGCCGGCGAATCGATTGACTCCTCGGCTGCAATCGCCGACGGTACGGTTTACGTCGGCACGTACCTTGGCGAGCTCATCGCCCTCGATCTCGAGACCGGCGCCGAGCAATGGCGCTATCAGGCAAGCGAAGACTTCGGCATCGGCGAGTCCTCACCGGCGGTTGCCGAGAACCTCGTCTTCGTTGGCGATCTGGCAGGTGTCCTGCACGCGGTCGACCGGTCGACCGGCCAGGCGCGCTGGACCTACGCGACCGATGGCGAGATCAAGTCCTCACCGGTCGTCGTGGACGCGCACGTGCTCATCGGATCGTACGATGGCTTCCTCTACGCGCTCACAATCGCGGACGGTGAGCTCGTCTGGAAGCACGAATCGCTCAACTACGTCCACGCGACGCCCGCTGTGGCTGATGGAGTCGCCTACTTCGGAGGGTGCGATGCCGTGTTTCGGGGTGTACGCGTGGCCGACGGCGAGGAAGTCGTCAGTCTGCCGGCTGGCGCCTATACGGCCGCGTCGCCGACCATTCGGGGCTCGACAGCCTATTTCGGAACCTTCGACAACGAGGTGCTCGCCCTCGATCTCGCGAGTCACGACCTCCTCTGGCGGTACGAGCACCACACCCGGCATTTCCCGTTCTACTCGTCAGCGCTCAATGTCGGCGGCAAGGTGATCATCGGTGGCCGCGATCGCATGGTGCACGCAATCGACGAAGCCACGGGCGCCGAGGCGTGGACATTCACGACCCGCGCGCGCGTCGACTCGTCCCCGGCTACTGCTGGGGGAAAGATCTACATCGGCTCCGGTGATGGGCGGCTGTACGTGCTCGACGTCGAAACCGGAGAGAAGCTGTGGGAGTTCGACACCGCAGCACCGCTCTCCGCGTCGCCGGCCATCGCTGACGGCAAGGTCGTCATCAGCTCGCAGGACGGCGTGGTCTACTGCTTCGGGTAGCTCCCCCACTCGGCTTGGACATCCGCTGTTGACGCTCGCGCCGAGGCCCGATACCCTTGCACTCCCTTTCGTCGTGAGGGGCTGATATGAACCGTTGGCTTGCCGTCGTGGGTGGCATCTCGATGAATCTCGCCCTGGGCTCGCTGTACGCCTGGAGCGTGTTCGTGGCGCCCCTGGAGGCCGAGTTCGGGTGGTCTCGGACCGAAACGTCGTGGGTCTTCACGATTGCCATCGTCACCTTCGCGTTGTCGTTCGTCCTTGCCGGCCGAATTCAGGACGTCCGAGGGCCTAGGATCTGCGCCGCCACAGGCGCGACGCTCGTCGGACTCGGATTCATTCTCTCCAGCTTCACGAGCTCACTCGTGTACTTGTACGTCGTCTTTGGCTTCATCGTCGGTCTCGGCAACGGCTTCGGGTATGCCACGCCGATCCCGGTCGGCTCGAAGTGGTTTCCGGACAAGCGCGGGCTTGTTGTCGGCTTGATGGTTGCCGGCTACGGCGGCGGTTCGGCAATTGTGATCCCGGTCGCGAACGCGCTCATCGACGGCGTCGGATGGCGAGTGACGTTCCGGATACTGGGTGTCGTGCTCTTCTTGATGTGCATGCTCGGCACGCTGCTGCTCAAGAACCCACCGACGGACTACAAGCCAGAGGGCTGGAGCCCAACACCGGCGCCCGAGAGGTCGGACCGTGACATCCCGACACGCGAGATGCTCGGGATGCCGGCCTTCTACTTCCTGTGGGTGGCCTATTGCCTCGGAACGACGGCCGGACTGATGACTATTAGCCAGCTGGTCCCGTTCGCCACCGGCGCTGGCATGGTTGCGGGAACCGCTGGCCTGTTCGGCGCGATCGGAAGCGCCAGTGGACGAATTCTTTCAGGGTGGCTCTCCGATCTCATCGGGCGACTGACGACGCTTCGCGTCATGATCTTCGTTTCCGCCCTCGCCATGCCCGCGTTGTTCATCTGGCAAGAACAGGCTCTGCTCTTTTATCTTCTGGTCGCTGTTGTCTACTGGTGCTTCGGCGCGCAACTCTCCGTCTTTGCCTCGACGTCGGCCGATTTCTTCGGCACCCGGTACTTGGGGCTGAACTATGGGCTGCTCTTCACGGCGTACGGCGTCGCGGGTTTGATCGGTCCGATCATTGCGGGTCGCGTGTTCGATAGATCCGACGACTACCGCTACGCGTTCTTCATCGCGGCCGTCCTCGCGCTTGTCGCGCTCCTCTCCATTGGTTTCGCACGACCCCCGCGCCGGGTGCCGACCGGCTGAGCCACCGACCGCCGTCCGGAGGCGCCCCGCTGCTGTCTCGCGGACCAACGAGCTGGACACGCGTATCACGCATGGAGCCACGGTGACCAAGGACGCATTCAGGGCATATCGAATCTTCGACAACGACGGTACGATCGCCGGTCGACTGGTCGAGGCCACACTCGACGAGCTCACGGCTGGCGAGGTTGTGCTGAAAGCCGCCTATTCGAGCGTCAACTACAAAGACGCGCTTGCGGCGACCGGTGCTGGAAAGATCTTGCGACGGATGCCGCTCATCGGGGGGATTGACGTCGCCGGAACGGTTGTCTCGAGCAGTGACCCGAGGGTTGCGGAAGGCGATTCGGTGCTCGTGAACGGAACCACACTCGGGGTCACGCACGACGGCGGCTATTCCGAATACGTGCGGGTGCCGGCTGACTGGGTTATGCCGGTGCCAGACGGACTCACGCTATTCGAAACAATGGCGATTGGCACCGCGGGATTCACGTCCGCGCTGTCGCTGCTGTTCATGGAGCAGAACGGCCTGGTGCCAGACGGCGGTCCGGTTATCGTCACGGGCGCTACCGGCGGCGTCGGGAGCATGGCCGTCGATATCTTCGCGGCGCTTGGGTACGAGGTCACGGCGTTGACCGGCAAGGATGCGGAACACAACTTCCTCAGATCACTCGGTGCCACCACCGTACTCTCGCGTCACTCGCTCGACATGGGGACCCGCCCGCTGGAGAAGTCGACCTGGGCGGGTGCCGTAGATGCGGTTGGGGGCGAGATCCTCGCATGGCTCACCCGCACGATGAAGCCGCGCGGTGTGATCGCGAGCTCTGGCCTCACGGCCGGCATCGAGCTCAACACGAGCGTCATGCCCTTCATCCTTCGCGGGATCAGGCTGCTGGGCGTCGACTCCTCGATGTGCCCAATCGACGAACGTCGTCGAGTTTGGGAGCGACTCGCGACCGACATGAAGCCTCCGCATCTGGCAGACGTCGTCCGTGAGATCTCGCTGGACGAACTCGACGGGGCATTCGAGACGTTGCTGAAGGGCGGGGCCCGGGGCCGGAACGTGGTGAAGATCCAACCGCAGTGAGCGTCGCGACGCCCGGGGTCCTACCGAATGGGCCGTGTATAGTTGGGGAGTGACTCACTCGGACCCTTCGGTTGCGGTCGAAGAAACCGAGGTCGGCAGTTACTTCGTCGCGAACTACCCACCGTTTTCGGTCTGGACGACTGACCGTGTCGCGGCGGACGCGCTCCCGGCCTTGGCGGCGAAACCGGCCCAACCCGACACACCTCTGGGACTGTACCTGCACATCCCGTTCTGCCGAAAACGCTGTCACTTCTGCTACTTCCGTGTATACACCGATAAGAACGCGAGCGAAGTGCAGGACTACCTTGACGTCCTCGGAAGAGAGTGGGAGCTATACGCGGCGGAGGCCGCGATCGCCGGCCGACCGCTTGATTTCGTCTACTTCGGCGGCGGCACGCCTTCGTTTCTGTCAGTGCGACAGCTAGAAGGGCTCGTCACCCGAATGACCGCGGTCACACCGTGGTCTGCGGCTCAGGAAGTAACCTTCGAATGCGAACCTGGCACGCTCACGGAACCGAAGCTTGCGGCGATACGAGGTCTGGGCGTCACTCGCTTGAGCCTGGGCGTCGAGAACTTCGACGACACGGTGTTGGAGATCAATGGCCGAGCGCATCGGGCGGCTGAGATCTTTCGCGCATATGACTATGCTCGGTCAATCGAGTTTCCCCAGATCAACGTCGATCTCATTGCCGGCATGCTTGGCGAAACCGACGCCAACTGGCTTGCGTGTGTCCAAAAGACCGTGGAGCTCGAACCCGATAGCATCACGATCTATCAAATGGAGCTGCCCTTCAATACGACGATCAGCAGCGACGTGCTGAAGGGCGGCGGACAGTTCGAGCAAACGGTGGCCACGTGGGCCACGAAACGACGCTGGGTGGCCGAGGCGTTCGAGACGCTCGAGCGAGCTGGCTACACCGTCGGAAGCGCCTACACGGCGATCAAGGACCCCACGCGCACGTCGTTCTTCTATCGAGATCGTTTGTGGCAAGGTGCTGATCTAGTCGGCCTCGGTGTCGCGTCGTTCGGTCACGTGAACGGTATCCACATGCAGAACCTCGATTCGTGGGGGTCGTATGCGGCGTCGATCAAGCAGGGTCAGCTGCCGCTTCACCGAGCGTATCGACCGACCGATGACGAGCGCCTCATTCGGGAGTTCGTGCTTCAGCTTAAGCTCGGCCGCATCGCGCCAAGTTACTTTCAGCACAAGTACGGCGTCGACGTCAGGACCCGCTTCTCGGATGCACTATCTGGACTGCGCGCCGAAGGCTATCTGGACGATGGAAGCGCAGACATGATTGAGCTCACCCGCGACGGGCTGCTTCGCATCGACAGCCTGCTCCCTCGCTTCTTCCTGGAGAGGCACAGCAACATTCGCTATACGTAGGGGTGAGCCCGGATGGCCAAGACTCGACAGACCCGCGATCAGGGCGTTCTTTACCCGCTGGACATCGTGTATGAGCGCTCTGGTGTCGAGATGCCGAAGGTGGAGATCGTGTCACCCGACCGGATTCCCGCGCCCTACCGATCGCTTCTCGTGCATACGGTCGACATGACCGTCACGTTGGAGCGCCACTTCGGGGGTCGCGTTACCCTCCGCCCCCTTTCGACTTTCACACGAGGACGATCGTACTTCCGGCGGGTGCTGCTCGTTCAGGAGTACTCAGGACGCCCCGTCGAGATGGGTGCCATTCGGATGCGACTCGACGCGTTCGGTCAGCGGATTCAGAGGCAGATCCTCAAGAACATGATTCCGCTTGGTCGTCTCCTCCGGGACGCGCGATTTAGGTATGAGAGTCGAGTCATTGCGTTTCTCGTTATCACGCCCAATCCGGAGATGATGGGGGTGTTCTGGATGCGCGAGCCGCATGTACTGTACGGACGACGCACTGAGATCATCCGCAACGGATCAAAGATCGGCGATATTGTCGAGGTGCTGCCGCTGGTGGCGCGATAGCAAGGAGAACATGGACGAGCGCTACGACGGGCTAGTCATCGGTGGTGGGCCGGCCGGCGCGACCGCGGCGACGGTTCTAGCCCAGCACGGGCGGCGAGTGTTGCTCGTGGAGCGGGACGAGTTTCCTCGGTACCACATCGGGGAGTCGCTGATGCCATACACCTGGTTCACCTTCGAGCGACTCGGGGTGCTCGACTGGTTCAACCAGGTCGCCTGCCCTAAGAAGCACTCGGTTCAGTTCGTGTCAACAAGCGGCAGAGTATCGGAGCCCTTCTACTTTTTTCAGACCATCGAGCACGAGTGCGCCACGACCTGGCAGGTCCGGCGGAGTGACTTCGATCAGATGATGCTCGACAATGCTCGCCGTTGCGGCGTCGAGGTGCGGCACGGGCTGACCGTGCGAGACGTCGTGAGGGACGGCGAGCGCGTGGTCGGTGCTGAGGCGGACAGCCAGGATGGCACCCGAGAGACGTTGCGCGCGCGGGTTGTCATCGATGCCACCGGCCGCGACGCGTTGCTGTCGTCCAAGCTGGGATGGAAGCGGCGCGATCTGGACTTGAACAAGATCGCGATCTTCACCTACTTCAAAGGGGCCAAGCGCGACCCGGGCCTCGACGAAGGGGCGACAACGGTGGCCTACATCCCCGAGAAAGGGTGGTTCTGGTACATCCCGCTTGCCGATGACATCGTGAGCGTCGGGCTCGTCGCCGAAGCCGACTACCTCTATCGCGACACCCGCGATCCAGAAGCGATCTTCTGCCGGGAAGCAGAGGCCTGCGCGTGGATAAAGGACCACATCGCACCCGGAACCTACGTGGGGCCGATGCGCGTCACGGGCGAGTTCAGCTACCGCGCAACGAAGACGTCGGGGCCTGGCTTCTGCCTCGTCGGCGACGCGTTTTCATTCCTCGACCCGGTGTTCTCGAGTGGCGTCTTTTTGGCGTTAAAGAGCGGAGAAATGGCCGCGGACGCCATCCACCAAGGCCTCGAAGGCGGTGGTGAGGTCAACGAAGCGGCGTTCACGACCTACGATCGCGATCTCCGGTGGGCCCTCGATCAGTTCCGCCAGCTCGTGTTGGCCTTCTACAATCAGACGTTTAGTTTCGGGGAGTTCGTCAGGGCTCACCCGGATTTGCACCCGCGTCTGGTCGACGCTCTCGTCGGCAACGTCTTTGCCGATCTGCGGCCGCTCTTCGACGCCTTACAGGAGTTCTCGGCCCGCACGTCGGCCTCTTCCGGGACGACCGCCTAGCGGCTCGCCGTGCCAGCTCCAGGGTACGGCACAATAGGGCGGTGGTCAGACTAAGCGAGCATCGACTGACACGCCGGGTGCAGTTCTACGAAACAGACACCGCGGGCATCGTCCACTTCAGCTGGTTCTATCGCTACATGGAGGAGGCCGAACACGCGCTCTGGCGCGAAGCCGGCCTGAGCATCGCACCGGAGGCGTCGGAGATCGGGTTTCCGCGAGTTTCCGCATCGTTCGATTTCCGTCGTCCGCTGAGATTCGAGGATGTGTTCGAGGTGCACCTGACGATCGCCGACCTCACCACAAAGACCATCCGCTATGCCGCGACGGTCACGCGCGAGGACACCGTCATTGCGACGGGCAGCCTCACGGTAGCCTGCGTGCGTCGACTTCCGGGGGGTGCGATGAAGGCAATCGAGATCCCCTCGACCATCGTCAACTGCTTTGTGGTGGCCGCGGACAGCCCACGTTCCGACCCATGACTCGACCCGTTGAGCCTGTGGCACCGCCAGCAGCCGAGTGCGCGCCGCGCGAGGCGATCGAATCGGATCAGATGCGGCGTTTGGCCGCGCTTCTTCGCGCGATCGACGGCCGAAATCGTTTCTACACGACTCTGTATGTAGATGCGGGGGTCACGCTTGCCGATCTGAGTCTGCCAACCGATCTCCGGCGGCTACCCTTCACGACCAAGGCTCACCTCGTCGCCGATCAGGAGGCCGAACCGCCGTGGGGTACGGCGCTGACCGAACCATTGGAACGCTACACTCGATACCATCAAACTTCGTCCACCACTGGACGCCCCCTGCGATGGCTCGACACGAACGAAAGCTGGCAGTGGACGCTCGAATGTTGGAAGGCGGTCTACCGCGCAGCCCGGGTCGACGAATCGGACCGGATCTTCTTTCCGTTCTCATTCGGACCGTTTCTCGGCTTCTGGACCGCGTTTGAGGCCGGCACCCAGCTCGGTGCCCACTGTGTGCCGGCCGGCGGAATGGATAGTCGCGCGCGACTGGCGCTCCTCGACGCCGTCCAACCAACCGTTGTGTGCTGCACTCCGACGTACGCTTTGCGGCTGCTCGAGGTCGCACACGAGATGGGCGGGGCGTCCTCGCAACCCCTGGCCGACAGTAGCGTTCGGGCGCTCATCGTAGCTGGAGAGCCCGGCGGCAACATTCCGTCGACCCGTCAGCGGATCGAGACGGGCTGGGGCGCACGCGTTATAGACCACCATGGGCTCACCGAGGTTGGTCCCGTGAGTTTCGAGTGCTGGGAAGCGCCAGGATACGTCCACGTCAACGAGCGCGAGTTCCTGTGCGAGGTTGTCGACCAGGCCACCAACACACCGACAGCGGACGGCGAGCTGGGCGAGCTTGTGGTAACCACGCTTGGACGCACGGCAAGTCCTGTCGTTCGATATCGGACAGGTGACTTGGTACGCCGCGAAAGTCAGCCATGTGCGTGCGGCCGCACCCTGGCGCGATTGCGTGGCGGCATCGTCTCCCGTGTCGACGACATGGTCTGCATCCGAGGGGTGAACGTCTACCCCGGCGCGGTAGAGGGAATCGTTCGCACCATCCCGGATGTCGTCGAGTATCGGGCTACCGTCGGGTCCACGGGCACACTTGGTACGCTCACGCTGGACGTCGAGATCGATCGAGAATCCGATAGCCTTCGCGTAGTCGAGCTTGTCGGCCTTCGGATCAAGGAGGGGTTGGGCCTGACGGTCGAGGTAAACGCGGTCGCGCCAGAGACGCTTCCCCGTTTTGAGATGAAGTCGCGCCGGTTCATCGTCAACGTCACCTAACTCCGCGGCGCATCGCCGTAGTACCATTAGCGGCCGTTCACGCCGACTGTCATCAACAACCCAGGGGGGATCGCGTGCGTCGTTCTTTGATCGTCTCGTTTGCCGTTCTGTCTATTGGCCTACTCGTCGCCTGTGGCGGCGGCGGTGGCGATACGGGCCCCGCTCGGGTCTTTCTCAGCATTGGCACCGCGCCCCCTGGTGGAGCGTTCTTTGTCGTGGGAAGTGCGCTGGCCGAGGTGGTCAACGAGACCGGCTCCGATCAGGGGTTCAGCGTCACCGCTGAGGCCACGAGTGGGTCGCAGGAGAACATTCGGAGGCTGGTGTCGGGTGAGCTGGATTTCGCGCTTTCCAACGCAGCCATTACCTACTTCGCCGTCCGTGGCACGGAAGGATGGGACCGCGCATACCCCGTGCAGTCGGTCATGACCCTCGCGCCAAACGTCGCGATGTTCATCGTACGGGCTGACTCCGGGATCGAGAAGCTCTCGGATCTCGCCGGACGGCGCGTAGCCGTTGGCCCAGCTGGTGCCGGATTCGAGTACTTCGTGGGTCCACTGCTCAACGCGCATGGCATCAGCTACGACGACTTCGCGCCGCTGAACTACGCGACACAGCAGGCCGCGGTCGACATGTTGGCGGACGGAGCTGCCGCGGCCGCCTTCCTGGGCGGTGCGGTGCCGACAGCATCGATCACGCAGGCTGCTGCCTCAATGGACATCAGGCTGGTCCCATTCGGGGAAAGCGAAAAACAGGGCCTAGTCGACGAGTACGCGTTCTTTCGACCCGCGACGATTCCCGCCGACACCTACCGCAATCAGAGGGCGCCGTATGAAGGGCTCGAAGTCGGATCCATGCACCTGATCACGTCGGCCGAGGCCTCAGACGACTTCGTCTATACCGTTACGAAGCTCCTCTACGACAATCGCGAGCAGGTCGTCGAGAAGCACGCGGCGGGCCGCGCAATCAACCCCACCAACGTGGTGCGCGACAACGGAACCGAGTTCCACCCGGGCGCCATTCGTTTCTACGAAGAGATCCAAATCTGGCCCTAGCACCGGCTCCATGACTGCGCCGACGTTGGATCTTCGTCGTCACCTGACGAGCGTGATCGGCGTGTTCCTCTGCGTGTTCACGCTGGTCGAGGTCAACTACCCGCTGCTGGCCCCGCAGAGTCGACTCGGTCTGTTCGCGCTGTTCGGCTTGGTGCTCTGCTTCCTCAACGTGCCGGGCCATCCGAAGCTCGCGTCGAACCAAATCGCTCGCGGCATCGACGTTTTTCTGGCCGTGGTGGCTGCGGCATGCTGCGGGTACATCGTGATCCACACCGACCCGCTGTTTGAAGCCTGGTGGATCGACGGCCAGTCGCTAGGGAACCGGGCCGGCTTCGAAACGGCGATCGAGACGGGAATCGGGCTGCTCGGGCTCGTCCTGGTCATCGAGGCGGCCAGACGATCACTCGGCTTGGCGCTACCGCTGCTGTCACTCGCGTTTCTTCTGTACGCGTCGTTCGGATCGTGGTTGCCTGACTGGCTGTTTCCACACCGCGGCTACTCGGTGTCGCGGATCGTCGCGCAGACGTTTCTCCACAGCCAAGGTGTTTTCGGGGTCGCGCTCTACGTGATGCTCACGTATGTCTTCCTGTTCGTCGTCTTCGGGGCGTTCCTCGAGGCGACAGGCGCCACACGATTCATCGTGGACTTTGCGCATCGCGTATTCGGAAAGAGCTATGGCGGTCCAGCGAAAGTTGCCGTTCTGAGCAGTGGGCTAATGGGCTCGTTGTCGGGCAGCGCCGTCGCCAACACGGCAACGACAGGAACCTTCACGATTCCGATGATGCGCAGCGCGGGGTTCCAGCCGGTCACGGCAGCCGGCGTGCAGGCGGCCGCGAGCTCAGGGGGAGCCTTGATGCCACCGGTCATGGGAGCTGGCGCCTATATGATGCTCGAGATCGTCGAGCCGCCGGTCACCTACCTGGAGATTGTGCGAGCGGCGCTCATCCCCGCACTGCTCTACTACTTGTCGCTGCTGCTTATCGTCCACTTCCACGCGAAGCGAATGTCGGTCATGTCTGCGGCAAGTGACAGCGCGCCGCCGCCGCCGCCCGCCGCCAGCACGCGCTGGGAGGGCGTCGTGTTCGCCACTGCCCTGGGGAGCCTGCTTGGGTTCCTGCTCATGGGCTACACGGCGTTCCGAGCCGTCACCTTGTCGCTGGCAACAATCGTTGTGGTCAGCAGCGTGCACCCGAGCACTCGCCTGCACGTGAAACAGACGGTGATGGGGCTGGTCGCGGCAGCGCGCAATGCCGTTCCCTTGGTTTCAGCCGCGGCTTGCGTCGGCATCATCATTGGCATCGTCACCCTCACCGGTATCGGAACACGCCTGCCAGCCACCATAATCCCGCTCGCAGAGCAGAGTCTCTTCCTCGCGCTCCTGCTGATCATGGTGTCGTCGATCATCCTCGGTATGGGCTTGCCGTCGGCCGTCTGCTACCTCCTGATGGCGACGCTGATCGGCCCTGTGCTGGGAGACCTCGGCGTCATCCCGCTCGCAGCACATCTCTTCATCTTCTACTTCGGCATGATGTCGATGGTGACTCCGCCGGTGGCGCTTGCCGCGTACGCGGCATCCTCGATCGCCGACACCCCGATCATGCCGACGGCGTTCGCGGCGTTTCGCTTCGCCCTCGTCGGGTTCACCCTTCCCTACATGTTCGTCTATCGACCGGAGCTTTTGATGCTGACGGGTAGCGGCGAGCCGGTCAGCACCTTGGGGCTTCTGATCCCGGTTGCCATTGCGACCCTTGGAGTCACCTGCTTTGCGGCCGGTATTGCCGGGCACTTGAAAAACTCGCTGGGGGTCGGGCTGCGGCTCGCTGTCTTCGCCGCGGCGGGGCTTCTGCTTGCCCCGGGGCCGACGGCGACGCTGGCCGGGGTGCCGGTTCCCATCTTCGATGTCGTCGGTGTAGGTTGCTTTCTTGCCGTCCTCGCGGCAAACAGAGAAAGTCATCCGCAGAGGTAACCAAAGCCAGTTCGAGAGGCGACAGTCAGAAGTCTTCGGACGCCCAGAACCTCAGTAACCCGCCTGATTTGAGTCACTTATCGCAGTCCCGGCGCTTGCACATCTCTTGCTTCACATCCTTGTCACGTGATGAAAACCCTGCCCGAGCTCACCGCGGAAAGGCTGAGCCTGTGGCGTCTGACGCGTGTGCCCGACCAGCACCTCTGGTGCACGGTGTCTGACTTCGCCGGTGAGCTCGCCCTGACAATCCACAATCTTGGCACCGGTCAAGTACCGGTCGCCGAGACCCACGATACGATCGATACGCTGGTTCAGCGCGCTGACGAGCTTCGCGACCAGTTCCTCGCCGCGGGTTGGTCCGAGGTCGACGTAGACCTTGATGAACCCGACTAGAGTCATCTGACCGAGTCGACGGCGATCTTGATGTAGCGTCCCCGATCGGGTACTCATACCGGGACAGGTCCGGCACCCTGAGCCACCACGATAGGCGACCGGTTCCACACTGACGACCAGGAGACAGCAAAACAATGAAGGTCCGCTCGACCGATGGTCTTGAGGTCTTGGACTCGCGGGGCAATCCCACTGTGGCCGCCACCGTCCACCTCGAAAGCGGCGTCTCGGCGACCGCACTGGTGCCGTCGGGTGCCTCCACCGGAGAACGCGAAGCGGTCGAACTACGCGACGGCGATACAAGCCGCTACGGCGGTAAGGGTGTCCAGAACGCCGTCGCACACATCCGCGGCGAGATCAGCCAGGCGCTCGCCGGCGTGGACGTTACTGACCAGGAGAATCTCGATCGGCGACTCATCGAGTTGGACGGCACACCCAACAAGGCGCGTCTCGGTGCCAATGCGATCCTCGGAGTATCCATGGCTGCGGCTCGGGCCGCGGCGTCAGCAACCGGTCAGCCACTGTATGCCAGGCTTGCGACAGGACGAGAGGCGTCGCTCCCGGTCCCATGCCTCAACGTCATCAACGGTGGGCGTCACGCCGACAACACGATCGACTTCCAGGAGTTCCAGATCGCGGCGCACAACGCCACCTCGTTTGCCGAGGGACTGCGGATGGGCGCCGAGACATTTCACGCGCTGAAGGCCATCCTCAAGGCGGAAGGTAAGTCGACCGGTGTCGGAGACGAGGGTGGATTCGCGCCCGACCTCGGCGAGAACAGCGATGCCGTCGACTACATTCTCAGCGCGATCGAGAAGGCCGGCTATCGACCGGGCGACGACATCGTGCTGTGTCTCGACCCGGCCACGAGTGAGATGTGGCAGGACGACGGCTATACCTTCTTTAAGTCTGGTCGCGGGTCAATACAGACTCCGGCAATGATCGACCTCTGGAGTGAATGGGTCACCCGCTACCCTATCGTGCTTATCGAGGACGCCCTGGCTGAAAACGATTGGGATGGGTGGAAGCAGCTGACGGTCGCGCTCGGTGATCGCGTGGAACTCGTCGGCGACGATATCTTCTGCACGAATCCCCAGATTCTGCAACGGGCCATAGAGCGTGGTATCGGCAATTCGATTCTGATCAAGCTGAATCAGATCGGCACGGTGACCGAAACGCTCGAGTGCGTCCAGCTCGCCCAGTCGAATGGCTACGGCGTCTATGTCTCTCACCGCTCGGGCGAAACCGAAGATACGTTTATCGCCGATCTGGCGGTCGCCACCGGGTGCGGACACATCAAGACCGGATCAGCATGTCGAGGCGAGCGAATCGCCAAGTTCAACCGCCTCCTCGAGATCGAATACGAGCTTGGCGGGTCGGTGCCGTACGCCGGACTATCGGGCTTTCGGCAGGCCGCGATCTCGACGACCTGATCGTTGGCCACGCACGGCGTGGCCCCGCCGGCGCGGAGCAGGGCTTGGGGCCCCTGCGAGCGACGGCGAACTAAGAACTGAAGTACCGCGACACCGTCGCGTCGCTTGGCTTCGCAGTGCAGGCAGACACGACGACCATGAGCGCGGCTGACATCAACGTCATGGGAACGACCGGCATGAACCCGAGGACGTCCGTCCCTCCCGGCGTCCGCGTAACAATGTCGACGCCACCCACAGTCCACATCGACAACACCGTGCCTGGCGACGTCGCCGGCACGATCTCCTGAAAGACCGCAACCGCCACCATGCTGGCCGCGGTCCACACGGTGACGGCGAACGCTCCCCACTTCGTGCTTCGCCGCCAGAACAGGGCGCCAACCAGCAGCGGAAACATTGATGAGAAGCCGGAAAAGGCGTACTGCACGGCTAGGTTGAAAATGCCGGGCGGCGCCCTGAGCGCGATGACGTACGCCACCGCAGCAATCAGCACCACGAACGCACGACCCATCTGAACTTGCACGCGCTCCCCGAAACGGCGCTTGCCGCCGTAGAACGCGAATACGTCCTCTGTGAACATTGTCGAGAGCGCCAGAATCTGCGAATCGCTTGCCATGACGGCAGCCATGATGCCGGCACCAAGCAGGCCGGCCAGCCACAGCGGCGCGTAGTGCTCGACCATCCGGATGATGACGTCATCGCCTGCCGCGGCCTGTCGCAATTGGGCCATGGCTTCGGTCGACAACGCCGTTCCGGCGCTGAGCATCGCTCGTGCATCAAGCTTCGAGGCGATCTCTGGAACGTCGACCAGGGCGTTGGCCACCACGCCGAGGAAGACACATGGGAGCCAGATCGCGAGGATGCACAGCGGGTAGAAAATGACGGTGCGTTTGAACTGGGCCATGCGCCGTGCGGTGAGGCAAAAGATGATGATGTGCGGGAAGACGATTGTCGAGAGCGGGATGAACGTATAGCTAAAGAAGAAACGCGGAGGCACGCGTTCTCGGGTGAGCAGCACCGCCGTGCCCTCGTCGCCCAGCAATCGCTCCATGGCCTGTGAGTAGCCGCCGATCGTCGAGCCAATGAGCAGCAGCGCCGCCGCGCCGAACGTCAGAAACAGAACCGTCTGAAACGAGTTGACTAGCGCGGTGCCCCGCATGCCGCCGAAGAAGACGTAGCTCATCACCACCAACGCGACCACCAAGCCACCAAGCCAGTAGGGCACGACGCCACCGCTCACGGCGTTCAGCGTTGTTCCGCCACCCATGACGGCAATGATGATGTACGGCACGAGGAGGGCCGCCTGCAGCGCGAAGATCAGCGTGCCGATGTGACCACACTCCCACCGGTCTCGGAACATCTGCACCGGGGTCATGAAGCCAAACCGTTTGCCCAGCGACCACATGCGAGTGCCGATGAGAAAGAGCAACACGGGGATGACGATTGCCGACGACGATGCCATGAGTCCGAACGTGACGATCCCGTTCGAAAAAGCGTGGCCAGCGGAACCCAGGATCGTGAAGGCGGTCATGTTGGTCCCGAACAACGAGAGCAGGAATACCGCCGGTCCCAGCGAGCGACCAGCCAGGAAGTACCCCTCTGCGGATCGCTGATCGAACCGGCGAAAGGCAAAGATGCCGATGTAGAGAACGATGCCGAGGTAGGCGAAGACGACGAGTGCCGGAATCATTGGTCGGACGGGGTGAGTTCGTCCGGGTCGCGCTCAGCCTCGAGCTCCAGCTCGGCAGGCCAGGCGTAGCGGACGAGCACGACCATCAGTCCCGCCACCGCCACCGAGTAGGCAGCGTGATAGAACAGCCCAATCGGAAGGAAGCCGAACACCAACGGGCGGGCCGTTTCCCAAAACCACGTGTCCTGATGCAGCAGGTAAAGCGCGACAACGGTGGCGCCGAGCAGCCACCGCCGTCTGTGCCGCGAGTCCGCTGGGTCAGTCGACACGACGATCCCCAATCGCGTAGAGGTACTCTGCGGTTCGAATGAAGATCTGGCCGTCGGAGATCGCCGGAGAGCTCAAGACATAGTCATCAAGCGGGTTCTCTGAGAGCACTTCGAATTCCGGGCCCGTCCGGAAGACCGACGTGAGCCCGCCCTCATTGGTCACGTAGATCTTTCCATCGGCGATCACCGGTGACGCGCTGTACGTCCCAGGTTGGAGCCGCTGCCGGCCGTACACGAGCGTGCCGGTCTTGACGTCATGCACGAAGACAATCCCCTGGTCGTTGACGATGTACAAATACGTTCCATCGGTCACCGGGGTCGGCACGTCCGGGCCGTCGTCTGCACGCCAGATCACGTGCGAGTCAAGGACGTTGCCGCGACCGCCGGGCCGCAGTGCCAACAGCGGGCGCACTCGGGTCGGCGCGATGATGATGTCGTCTGCCACCAGCGGCGACGCGACCAGTCGAAAACTGCGATTCCGGGTCGGGTTCAGACCGTCAGCCCGCCAGAGCTCCCGTCCCGTTTCGGGGTCGTGCCCGGTCACGGCGTCGCCGCCGGTGACGACGACCTCTATGGCGCCGTTGTGCTCGACCACGGTCGGGGTCGTATACGAATCAGGCGATTCGCTGATCGCCTCGGTCGGACGCTCGACTCGCCACACCGTCTCGCCAGTGGCGGCATCTATGCGCAATACATATGACGGCTCGTCGGTTCGCATGCCGTGCAACACCTGCACGTAGAGGGCGCCGTCGTGAAGTAGGGGTGAAGACGCGTACCCCCAGTTCAGGCCGAATGGCCCGTAGTCGGCCTGGATGCTACGCATCCAGATCTCCTGCCCGTCGAAGTCAAAAGCCCTCAGAAAGCCAGTCCCGGTCATGACCCAGACGCGCTGGCCATCGGTCACTGGCGAGGGCGACGACATGTTCTGCTTGCGCTCGCGATGGTTGCCGGCGCTGAGAAACCGCTTCCATAGGAGACGGGCGTCGCGGTCGAGGGACCACAGCTCGAGGTTCTCGCCATCGGCAACGTTAAGAAAGATCCGCTCTCCCCAGATTACCGGTGTGGAGCCGCTCCACTCCGGCATCTCGAGTTTCCACGCCACGTTGGTCTCGGTGTCCCACGTTACCGGGACCGACTCGGTACTCGCGCCGTCGCGGGTCGGACCCCGCCAATTCGGCCAATCCTCAGCCGAGACGACGGCCGACGACAGAGCTATCAGGATCATTGCGACGACAACGACCCCGACCTGAACGATTCGACGATCAGCAATCATCACGGTCGGTCCATCCTAGATCACCGGGGCGTGGAACTCTTCACTGGATTACCGATGACCGTTCCGGCCGGCACGATCGAGGAGAAAGGCGTACTGGAGCGCGGTCTCCCGGTATCGCTCGTATCGCCCCGATGCACCGCCGTGCCCGGCGTCCATATTCGTCTTTAGCACAAGGAGGTGGTCGTCGGTCTTCATCGCTCGAAGCTTCGCCACCCATTTGGCCGGCTCCCAATACTGGACCTGCGAGTCGTGGAGGCCGGTCATCACCAACATGTGCGGGTAGCTCGTTGAGGTGACGTTGTCGTACGGCGAGTAGGATTTGATGTATCGATACGCGGCTGGGTCGCTCGGATCGCCCCACTCGTCATACTCGCCCGTCGTCAGCGGGATGGACTCGTCGAGCATGGTGGTCACGACGTCAACGAACGGAACCTGTGCGATGACGCCATGAAATAGGTCCGGTCGCATATTAACGACAGCCCCCATCAGAAGGCCGCCCGCGCTTCCCCCCATCGCAAACAGCCGACTCGGCGACGTGTAGCGGTCGGCCACCAGCTGCTCGGCACATGCGATGAAATCGGAGAAGGTGTTCTTCTTGTTCATCAGTTTGCCGTCGTCGTACCACCGTCGGCCCAGCTCCTGACCGCCGCGGACGTGTGCAATCGCGAAGGTGAACCCGCGATCGAGCAAGCTCAGCCTTGGCGATCGAAACCCGGCGTTCATGCTGATCCCGTACGACCCGTACCCGTAGAGCAGCAGCGGGCTCGTACCATCTCGCGGTGTCTCGCGCCGCGAGACCACCGAAACAGGCACCCGGACGCCATCGTTTGCGACTGCGAACACCCGTTCGGTTCGGTAGTTTGCCGGATCAAAATCACCGAGGACCACCTCGCGCTTGAGCAGCGTTCGCTCGCGCGTGACCATGTCGTAGTCATAGTCAGACTCGGGCGTGCTCAGCGAGCTGTAGCCGAACCGAAGCACGCTGGTGTCGGGCTCCTTGTTGTGGGCATCGATGAACGCCTCGTACACAGGTTCGGGGAACTCGACGTCGTGCTCGGACTCCCCGCTCCACGGGCGTATGCGCAGCCGCACGAGGCCATCCGCCCGCTCTTGAGTCACCAGGTGATCACGGAACAACTCGAACGTCTCGAGCAAGACGCTTTCGCGATGCGGGACGATCTCGTGCCACCGATGCGGCGCCAGGTGACCGTCTTCCGGCCCTGTGTCGGGGGGATGATCGACAGCCAGCAAGCGGAAGTTCGTCGCGTCGTCGTTCGACCTAACAAAGAATCGGTCGCGGTAGTGGTCGATGTGATACTCGTGACCCGACCGGCGTCGCGCGAACACCCAGGGCTGGTCGTCGGGCCGCTCCGCATCCAGCACCCGATACTCGGTCGTCAGGGTGTGATAGCTGCCGATCAGAATGTAGCGCTTTGACCGGCTCTTCCCCACGCCACACGCGAACGTCTCGTCCGCCTCTTCGAATACCAGTTGATCCAACGAGGTGTCCTGGCCCAGCGCGTGCCGCCACACTTGATGTGACCGCAACGTCGTCGGATCTTGCCGCGCATACAGCAACGTGCGACTGTCGGCTGCCCAAACGATGTTCGCGGTCACACTGGGAATGACGTCCGGCACCACGTCGCCAGTGGCCAGGTCGCGGAAGCAAATGTCGTACTGTCGCCGACCCACCGTATCGACGGCATAAGCCAGGAGGCGCTCGTCGGGACTCACGGCGAGCTCGCCGACGTCGCAGTACTCGTGCCCAGACGCGATGCGGTTGACGTCGAGCAGTTCCTGCTCGGCCTCCTCGGTCAGCGGTTGACGGCAGTGAACCCGATACTCCTTACCGTCCTCGTACCTCCAGTAGTACCGATGCGTGCCTTCGCGGTATGGCACCGACTCGTCAGTCTGCTTGATCCGTCCTTTGATCTCGTCGAACAGTTGGGTCTGGAGCGACTGCGTGTGACCCAGGCAGGTGTCCACGTGCGCGTTCTCCGCATCGAGATACGCCCGAACGTCAGGGTCGTCGCGCTCGCGCAACCAGAAGTAGTCGTCTATCCGGACGTCGCCGTGGGACTCGAGTCGATGCGGGCGCTTCGGGGCTTCAGGAGGTGCCATGTGAAGTCGGTCTCTTCGGCAACGGTCACTCGGTACGAAGGGCCTGGAGCAATGGCGAGCGGACTGCCACAACCGTTGCGGCAAGCGAGGCCGACAATCCAACCACGATGACCAGGAGCAGGAGCAGTACCAGAGAGACGATCGGTACGCCGCCGCCGCGCTCCAACCATGCTGGTGCAATCGCGATCAGCGCGCCCACGGTACCGGCGAATAACCCAGCCAACAGAAGAAACGCGTTCTCAGCCAGCACGAGCAGGGAGACGTGCGCGGCGTTATAGCCGACGGCACGCAGGAGAGCCAGTTCGCGGCGGCGCTCGAGCACATTGCGGAGCAGCACTGCGCCCAGCCCGAGGGTTCCCAGAATCAACCCCAAGCCGCCCAATGTCTGGAAGGTCGCCAGGTAGGTGTTCTCGACCTGATGGAACGACGCGAGGCGCTCGTCGGCCGAGACGACATCGAAGCCGAAATCAACGAGGCGATCCTCCAGCGCCGTCGTCACCGCACTGGCGCGCTCCAACTCCGCGTCGACCAGGAAGAACCGATACCCGTCGTAGTCGGGAAACTCGCGCTCGAACTGAGCTTCGCCGATGATGAGCTCACGCTGGAAGATGCTGTCGGCGAGCGCCGCCACGATCCGAAGCCGGATCGGTCGGTCGGTGTCGCGATTGAGCACGAAGTCGTCTCCCACGGCGAGGTGCAGCGCATAGCGCAACGACGTGGCGTCGGCGATAGCTGGAATCGCGCCGTCATCGAACTGCCGATCGAGCAGGCGCCACGGGTTCGCTTCCTCCTCGGCGGTCTCCGCCACACTCGCCGAGAACGAGAAACGCCCAGCCGTCACGAACTCCTCGGTCGGCGCGAGGATTCTCGGATCCTTGGCCTGGTAGAGGTTCAGGCAACTGGCGTCTTCGCCGGGTCGGAGGCGAAAGCGGGTCAGGGTTACACCCTCAAGCGCGCCGCCCGATTCGTACAGATCGATCAGGTTGAGCGCGTCGCGGCCATTCGACGTCGACAGATCGTGCGCGATCGGGAGCAGCGTGTCGGCCAACATCGCGTATCCGCCGGTGCCGGAGCTCGGATCCCGCGTGTCTCCAACGCCCTCCCGACGGAAGGCGTCAACCGCAACGATGATGAACGCAGCTGACGCGATCAGGGCGATACACAGGACACTCCGCCCCGGGCGGGCCGTCGCGTTCCGAAACCCGACCTGAAAAACCGATCCGAGACTGACCCCACGCGGTCTTCCGTGAAGCCAGGCCCAAGCCGCCGCCAGCATCGCGCCGAGCAAAAGCAAACCGCCACCGAAGAACCCCGCCGTCCTTCCCACAAGCCCGATCCACGCACCGGCGACAAGACCGATGCCCGACGCCATGCAGACCAGCGCGACGGGCGTGGCCCGCGATCGGCGCGGCGCCTCGCTCCAATCGGCATCGAGCGCGAGGACGCCGGTCAGCAGACGGCGCGGCGACGCCGTGGCCAACGACCGCAGCGTCAACGCGGTCGCCGCGATCGCAGATATCACGCCACCGCCAGCGCCGGCCGCCAGCGCGAGCGGCGAGACCGTCAGACTCAGTCGCGTCGTCCCGACCGCGTCCACCCACCAGGTCCGAAGTCCCCACATGATTAGCTCGGCGTAGGCAAGCGCCCCCAACACGCCGATGGCGCTTCCGAGCACCGACACCAATGCCGCCTCGGCGGTGAACACCCGCCAGATCGCCGCCGGTGGGAAACCTGCGGCGCGCAGGACGCCGATCTCGGAGAGACGCTGCTCGACGCCCAAACGAAAGAAGAGGCTCGCGAGCAACAGCGCCGACACAACCAGAAAAAAGCTGAAGTAGAAAAAGTAGAGACCGAAATCAGTCGCGCCGGATGACGCCTCGAGCGCTAGGTCCCTGGCGGGATACGCGACGAACATGACCTCGAGTGGGTCGAGCTCGGACAACAAGGCCGCACTAAATGCCTCCGCCGAGGCATCCACGTCAGACTGCGGAAGCATCCGAACCGACGTCAGGCTGCCCCACCGGGAATCCCAGAGCTGCTGGCCAGCGGCGAGTGGGATGAATGCCTTGGGCGTCGTTCGGTGCTGGTCCCAATACTCCTCGTCGACGGGTCGAATGAGTCCCAAGTCGATCGCGAAGGGGGGATCCCATGCACCAACATCGGTCGCTTCAGTAATACCCGGGTAGTCGGGCGCCAGAGTCGGATCGTCCGCAACCCCGGCGATGGGGACCACATCGGCGACCTCGAGCGCGGCCTCGCGGGTGACCAGCCTACCCTCATCCTCCCAGACGTAGTAGACCAGCTCGAGGCGATCGCCAACCTCTGCCTGCAGATCATCGGCCGTCCAATCATTCAACACGACCGGGATAGCCGAGCTCGGAACGCCGGTGCCGTCCTCGCTTACCGCAGAGAGGTCGAGCGCGGTAACCAACGAGTACGGCGTCACGCGTGCGCCAAGACGGATCTCGTTCGCCAAGTAGGTCAGGACTGGCTGCGTCTGCAGCCCGACAGCGTCGGCCGCGCGCTCGACGGCGCTGGCGGTTGCGTCGCCAATCAAGCCGGCCGCCGCCTCTACCGAGAGCGCACCCTGGCCCGGGATGCGGCGGACGCGCAGTCCGAGATCATCCAACGACGCGACCTCACGAACGGCAGTCTCGGCCGCACGGAGGCGCGCGCTGGGGTCCGCCCGACCTCGAGTGCCCACCGCCATCAAGATCGCGTTGACCTTCCCCTCCTGTTCGATCTCCTCTTGGAGGCGTGCCAGCGAGACGAAGACCGACCGCGCAAATCCCTGCTGCGGACGAAATGAGAACTCTCCATGCTCGGTTGGGGCAAGCACCCGGTCGATGCCTAGCCTGAGCGTTCGTCCGACGTCGTCGCGGCGTCCATGCAGCGAGCTGATCGGCACAGCAGACGGCTTCTCGACTCGGACCAACAGGGTGTCGTCGACGCTCACGTCGAGCTCCCGAGCAAGGCCCTCGCTGACCAACACCGCTCTGCGGTTCAGTGCGAAGCCATCAGGATTGGCGCCGTGAAGCCGCCAGAAACGATCGTCGACGCCGTAAACCTGGATGCCGGACGCGCGTCGACCACTTTGCTGATGGGTCACGAACCCTTCGACCGCGATGATCGGCGCGACATCGCCAAACCATGTGTCCACCGGCGCGGTGCCGCGCACCCGGTCTCCAAACGACTCGTCCACGAACCCGGCGCTTGTTACGACCACGTCGACCGCGCCCAGACGCTCGAGCGCGAGGGCGCGCAAGCTGGCTTGCACCGACGCGCCGACGAGCAGGGCGCCGGCCAGGACCCCGACGGCGACCGCGACACCTGTGACGACCGCCAGATTGACCTGCCAGTAGTGCACGAGGCTTCGCCGAACCAGTGATATCAAGCTCATGATTCAGACAAGCGCTCGAGTCGCTGCGCGTGCAGTCGGTACCGAATGCCGCAGCGCTCCGCAAGCTCGGCGTTGTGGGTCACGACCACGAGGATCGTCTGTTGCGCGTGGTGCAGCTCGAGCAACAACGACGAGACGACCTCCGCCGACTCCTGATCAAGGTTGCCGGTGGGCTCATCGCACAACAGCAAGGGCGGCTGCTGGATCAGCGCGCGGGCCAGCGCGACACGCTGTCGCTCACCGCCCGATAGCTCGGCAGGACGATGCTCCAGGCGGCTCTTCAACCCAACGTTGTCCAGGAGGGTAACAGCGCGGTCGACGATGTCGGAGGCGGAATCGGCCACGAGAGTCGGGACCAAGACGTTCTCGAGCACCGTACACTGCGGTAGGAGCAGGTGGTCCTGAAACACGAAACCCACCCTGGTGTTGCGAAAAGCCGCAACCTCTCGCTCGGCCAGCGTGAACGGGTCCTCGTTGTCAAGCGTCACGGTGCCGGACGTCGGGGGTTCTAGAGCGCCGACCACGTAGAGCAGCGTGCTCTTACCGCATCCCGACGGGCCCACGATCGACGCGGCTTGCCCACGCTCGAGCCTGAAGCTCACGTCAGAGAGAATTCGAAGATTGCCCCGAGGGGTGGGGTACTCCTTGGTGAGTTTCTCGACTACCAGCACGGGTACGCCCCGAACGAGTCCGTAGGACGGGTTCTGGAACCGCTACGACGCCTTCTGATACGCGCGGGGCCGGAACAGAAAGTCGACGATGTTGCCTTCGTGCGGCTGGAGCCAGTTGAGCTTGATCGTCGGGATAGGACCCACGTTCAGGCGATCGATGTTTCGCGCATCGAGCAACGCCTGTTGAAACGCCACATCCTCCGTGATCGCCGTCGCGACGAGCGTGGATCCGACCGAAGCCAACATCTTGTCCTGCGGGCATTCCACCACCGTCACGAACGGGAACATGTACTCCTTGTGCGCCGCGCCGACGTCAGGCGATGCACAGTGGAGCACGGTCGGACGCAGATAGTCGCACCGCTCCCGCTCCACCAAACGGCCATCGGGATAAAACGCCGCGGTGACGTCCTCGACGCCCGACTCATCGGCCACACTGTCGATATCCGCGGATATCGCTGTCGCCTGACCACGTACCGTGAAGGCCGCCAAAGCTGCCTCCGGATCATCTGGAGGCAGCGGGGCGATCTGGCCGAGACGCTCGGCCAATGCTTGAGCGATCGCCTTCGTGTGCCGGGGCGCCCAGATGCCCGAGCAGTTGATGCAGCTCCGACCGCTGTTGATCAAGACGCTGTCGACCATGAGATCGAGGTACTGCTCCCAGTTGTCCGCCGCGTCGTCGCCCAGCAAGATCTTGCTGAACCCGGGCCCGTGCACCTGCACCCGTGGATCTCCGGCGTATTGCACGATGGTGGCGGTACCACCGAAGATCAGACTACGAGAACACTCTTTCACAACCGCGGCGCCGACCTCGCCCAGGCCTGGGTAGAGCGACACGGACTCGCGAGGGACCCCCGCTTCGAAGAAGGCCTGAACCATGCGCCAGGGTGTCCACGGCTCTTGCGGTCCCGGTTTGAGGACGAGTCCGATCTGCAGCGGAATGATCGGTAACCAGAGGCTGTGCACACCCGGCGAGTTGGACGGCAGGACCATGCCGAGCACCGGGGTCGTGGCCTGGTAGCTGCGCATGACACCATCTTCTTCGCCATACCCACGCGACAGGATCTCAGGGTCGAGGCGTCGAGTGAGCGAGGCCAGAATGTCATCGAGATGGTCGAGCACGAACCGGAGCTTGTCCATATTCATCCGGCACATGTGCTCCGGCAGACCCGTCGTCGCTGACTGCTGACGCACAAACTGATCGGGTGTTTGAGAACCATCCCCGAGTGGCAGCTCCGCCGAGGTGAATAGATCGGCGGCCTTTTTAACCATGGCCAACAGATCTCGAGTGGGTATGTCCCGAAGCACTTCACGGGCACGGGCCGCCTTGCGCATGTCGCGCGCGACCAGACCCCCGTTGGCCTGGCTCACCTCGGCAACGGCTTCACCCGTGTCGAAGTGGACGACCTGATCGACCTCGAGGCTCGTGTAGGGGCGACCCCACCGCAGAACTGGAAAATGGATCACTAGATGCCGTCCGCGATCTCGACCTCAATCGTCTCGCACATCCCCTCGAGGGTCCGGTGCTCATCGTCTGCCATCTGCACCGAAAACCTGTATCCCCCTGGCTCGAGCTGCATTTCGATCGTGTTCGAGCCGTCGCCGAAGTGGATCCAGGGATCCGCCTGCGGCACGATTTCGCCGGCCGGCATGCAGTCGGCGTCGACGCCGAGGTGGTAGTGTCCCATCCCTGCTCGGGGCGACTCGACCTCCTCGGGCACCGGCGACACTTCGTAGTTCTCCACACCAAACTCGAAGTCGACCCCGATGTCGACCGAAATTTCGTCGCCATCGTTCGGAGCAACGAAGAACACGCGCGGCGGACCGGTCGGCTCCGGCGGCGCGTCCTCAGCCATCTCCATTTCCATTTCAGCTTCCGGAGCCGGGGCCTCGCCACCACCACAGGCGACGGCGAACGCCACCATGCCGAACAACATCAGTAACCTGAGATCTCTCATGACTCTGCCTTTCCTTGATCCTCGACTTCAGTACACACCGACGGTCGTGCCGGTGGCCAGTTGGCTAAATGGTCGTACGCCGCTCACGCCGTCCCACGGAAACCGATCGCACGGCGGCTCACGCTCGCCTTCATCTCGCTCGAGAAATCGGGGCACGAAGAACTCCTTCGTGAGCGTTGTCAACATGACCCGCCCCGTCTCTCCGTAGTCGATCAGCTGCTCAGGATCGTCTGGATCGACGACCTGGAGCACCGCGCGAGGCTGCGGCGCGTAGTACGTGATCTTATATCCCTCGGCGGCACCGGTGACGGGGCTGCCCGCCAGCCCCATGAGCGTGTTGCCATAGGTGGGCGTCATAAAGACCCCGTCGAGCAACTCCTCCTGGGCAAATCGGTTCCACTGCGGCGTGAACTCCGTACCGCCCGCAAATATCCCGGTGATACCCGCTTCAGCGATACTCGACCCGTCTGCTTCGAGTCGGTTGGCCAGGGCTTCGATGAGTTTCGGGGTCGAGAACAGGCACTTGATGTCGTGGCCCGCAGAAAGCACCGTCACCGCTTGGTCGATCACGTGATCCTGGTAGGCCTTTAGGTGGTCCATCCAGCCCTTTCTAATGAGCTTGATGACCCAGCGGGGATCGAGGTCCACCAAGAAGCAAATGCCGCCCCGATGCTGGGCCAGGTGCTCCACAGCCAGGCGAAGCCGCCTCGGTCCGCTCGGACCCAGCATCAGCCAGTTGGAACCAGGGGGGAAGTGCTCGTCCGGGAGCGTTTCAGAGAACAGCTCGTAGTCGATGCGGAAGTCGTCGACCGCAATTCGGGTCTTTGGAATCCCCGTGGTTCCGCCGGTCTCGAAAACAAAGACCGGCCTATCGGCGTAGCCCTTCGGCACCCATCGGCGAACTGGCCCCCCGCGGAGCCACTCGTCTTCGAAATGCCCGAACTTCACAAGGTCGTCGAAACCGTGGACCGTTTCGCGTGGATCCCAGCCGGCCTTTTCGGCCCAGTCCAGCCAGAACGGACAACCGGTCTCCGGGCTGAAATGCCACTCGACGACCTCCTGGACCCAGTTGTCGAGCCGCTCTCGCGCCGCTCGCATCTCGTCAGTGGGTGCAGACAATTGTCCGGTCATCAGCCCCGGATCTTACACCGTCCCTGCGGCAGATACGACCGGGCACCTCGACGTCCGCGATGTTACGCTGTCGGTCATGAAGCCGGTTCTCGAGAGAATCTGGCGTAAGCGATGTCGTCGGGGACCGATGGACCCACAACAACGTGTCGCGCTCCGCTCCGGGCTCGGCATGGTCGACGACGCCAATCGGAGCCGCACACGACAGGTGACAGTCGTCTCGCGCGAACGGTGGGAGTCTATCTCCGAGGCGATGGGCCAGCATGTCGACCCGATGCTCCGGCGGGCGAACCTCCTCGTTTCGGGCGTCGACCTCGAGAACAGTCGCGGCAAGGTGCTCAGGGTCGGTCCATGCCGCCTACGAGTCAACGGAGAGACGCGTCCGTGTGAACGCATGGACGAGCAGCTTCCCGGACTGCGAGCGGCGATGGACCAACGATGGGGCGGCGGGGTGTATGTCTCGGTACTCAACGACGGCGAGGTCGCGGTCGGTGATACGGTCGCATGGGAGCACTCAGCCCACCCAGTCCCCGACAGCTGAGTCGCCGGCGCTCTGACGTCATGGAGTCGGCGTGGATCACGGGAAGAGCGCATCAGCCTTCGCCGCAAAGACGAAGTCGCTCTCGGTGAGCCCGTCGATCTTGTGCGTCCAGATCGTCACCTTGACTTTGCCCCAGGCCAGGAAGATGTCTGGGTGATGGTCCTGCTGCTCAGCAAGCTCCCCGACCTTTACGGTGAAATCCAGCGCCCCTCGGAAATCGTCGAACGAGTACTCCTTTTCCAAATGATGCTCGTCGACGACCTGCCATCCCGGGTCGAGCTTGGCATGCACTGCCTCCAGCTCAGCCCCCGACAGAGGTGGTACGCCGCCCTTGCACGGTATGCATTCTTGGCTTGCCAACTCGCTCATGCCCTCTTCTCCTTCACCAGCGTGCGGGCGCAAGGCGCCTACCGCTCGGCCTTGCTCGCCCCCACCCGCCATGTCTCGGCCATTCTGGTGGATGCGAGCCACAGTCCCCCATCGACGACCAGGGTCACGCCTGTCACGAATGACGCGGCCTCGGAGCACAGAAACAACGATGCATCGCAGACGTCCTCGATCGCGCCAAGTCGACCCAACGGGGTTGCCTCGATCGCGTTATCCTTCGACGGCCCCGCAAGCAAGCGTTTGACACCCTCGGTGTCGGCAATCGGACCTGGCGCTATGCCGTTCACCCGGATGCCATAGCCGCCCCACTCGACGGCGAGCACTCGCGTCAACGCGTCGACCCCGGCCTTTGCGGACGAGACATGTAGCTGGGCCATAGTGCCGACGTAGTGAAGCGTGGCACTGATGTTCAGCACGACCCCGCGGCTTGCCTTCAGGTGCGGGAGCGCGGCCTTCGACACATGAAAGGTCCCCTTCAGGTCGATATCGACGACCGAACCGAATCCGTTCGGCGACAGGTCTTCGGCGCGACACAGGAAGTTGCCAGCAGCACCGTTCACCAGGATGTCGAGGCGCCCCAACCGGTCGACGGTCTCGGCAACGGCAGTCTCAACGGCGCTCGGATCTCGAACGTCGGCAACAACAGCGGCTGACCGGCGACCGCACTGTTCAATCTCGGCCGCGGTCGGTTCAAGGTGCTCACGTCTGCGACTCGTGATGGCGACGTCGCAACCATATGATGCGAGCGCCAGCGCGATCCCCCGACAGATTCCGGTGCCACCGCCAGTGATCAGCGCCGCCTTGCCCTCTAGTAGGTTCGGCTGAAAGACCATCGCGACCCTCCGTATACAATCTCCGCACGTTGCGGCTGCTCACCGCCCTCACCAACGCGTTTCCGCTGTGGGTCGTCCTGGGGAGTGTCATCGCCCTCGTCGAGCCCAGCGTCTTCACGTGGTTCAGTGGTCCAGCCATTCCAATCGGGCTCGGCGTCATCATGCTGAGCATGGGCATGACGATTGGATTCGACGACTTCCGTCGAATCGGACGTGAACGCGGTCGCATTCTACCGGGTGTTGCGCTTCAATACACCTTGATGCTCGCCTTGGGGTGGAGCTTGGCGTGGCTGTTCAGCTTGCCGACGCCGTTTGCGGTTGGCCTCATCTTGGTTTCTTGCTGCCCCGGAGGAACCGCGTCCAACGTCATCAGCTTTCTCGCCCGGGCCGATGTGGCGCTCTCGGTGACAATGACGGCGGTCTCGACGATCCTGGCGGTTCTGATGACGCCGGCGCTTACCGAGGTCCTGGCCGGAAGCCGCGTAGATGTCCCGGCCGCCGGTCTGCTCATCAACACGGTTCAGGTCGTCTTGCTGCCGGTCGTGGGAGGCGCGTTTCTCAGATGGCGGTTTCCGGTTGCAATCCGACGCTTGCTGCCAGTCGCCCCACTAGCGGCGGTGATTGCGATCACCCTGATCGTGGGATCGATCATCGGAGCTGGACGGCAGCAGGTACTCGACGCGGGACCGCGCCTCGTCGCCGCCGTCCTGGCGCTACACATCGGCGGCTTCATTCTGGGCTACTTGGCGGGACGTTTGGTGCTTCGACGCGAGATCGCAGCGCGGACAGTCGCCATCGAAGTCAGAATGCAAAACTCGGGGCTGGGTGTCGTCCTTGCCCAGCAGAACTTCGCCAATCCGCTGGTGGCGTTGCCGTGTGCCATTTCCGCGGTCTTTCATTCTCTGATTGGAAGCGCCGCGGCCGCGCTCTGGAGGACCAAGGCGGCAGACCGAGGGGATGTTGATGTCGCGTCTACAGCACGCATTTGAGCGGTTCGACGCCGCGAACGCCGATGACCCACGTTCTGAGGTCGTCGACGGCATCGCCCAACCCAAGGAACTGGTCTACGCCCGGCGCATGACCGATCGTCTCGACCGGCTCTTCCCGGATGCGTCGGTTCCGCTGCGCCTGGCCGCGCGATGTCAGCACATCCGCCGGTGGACGATTCCCAGAACCGACTATCCAGCTGGTCGAGCCGGCTATCGGCGCTGGCGGACCGCCCTCGCCGAGTACCACGCACGAACCGCGGCCGGCATCCTCCGAAACGTGGGATACGAAGAAGCAACCGTCGCACGGGTCGAGACGTTGCTGCGTAAGGAAGGACTCAAAACGGATCCGGACGTTCAGTCGCTTGAGGATGTCGTCTGCCTGGTGTTCTTAGAACACTATCTGGCCGACTTTGCGACTGAGCACGACGATACGAAGCTCGTCGAGATTCTCCGAAAGACGTGGCGGAAGATGTCAGACCGTGGCCGCACGGCAGCGCTCGCGCTTGAACTGTCGCCTGAGGTCGGCGCCCTCGTTGAACAAGCTACGGCAGGAGACGCCTAGGGCCCCTCCCCCTAAACATCCCCCGCGACATACCCTTCTCGCTCACAGAACAGAACGATCTGCTGTGCTGCCTCTTCGGCTGTGAGATCCGCCGTGTCGATCGTGATGTGGGCATCGTCGGGTTCCTCGTAGGGATCCGAGATTCCTGTGAACTCCTTGATGATTCCGGCGCGAGCCTTTGCATAGAGGCCCTTCCGATCGCGCTGTTCGCACACTTCTACAGACGTAGAGACGTGCACCAGGATGAACCCGCCGAGCGGTTCTATGGCAGATCGCACCGCCTTTCGCACGGCGTCGTACGGCGCGATGGGGGCGCAGATCGCGATACCGCCGTTCTTCGTAATCTCGGAAGCGACGTAACCAATCCGCTTGATGTTAAGGTCGCGGTGCTCCTTGGAGAACCCCAATTCGGAGGACAGGTTCTTTCGGACGAGGTCGCCGTCGAGCAACGTCACAGGACGACCGCCCATTTCAAGAAACTTCACCAGCAAGACGTTGGCAATCGTCGACTTCCCGGACCCCGAAAGGCCCGTGAAGAAAAGGGTCAACCCCTGGCGGTGCCGAGGCGGGTGGCTCCGGCGCAGCTCCTCGGCCACATCCGGGAACGTGAACCACTCGGGGATGTCCTTACCGTGGGCCAGGCGGTCTCGAAGCTCGGTACCGGAGATATTCAAGGTCCGCGTGCCTTCCGCAACCTCGTCGATCGGCCCGTATTCATCTTTCTCCTGCAAGTAGACCATCAACTTGAAGGGCACCATCGTGACGCCGAGCTCCGCTTCGTGCTGTTGCAGCAGCTCCTGCGCGTCGTACGGTCCGTAGAACGGATTGCCCTGCGAGTCGCTGCCTGGACCCGCGTGGTCGCGGCCGACGATCAAATGGGTGCAGCCGTGGTTCTTGCGGATGATCGCGTGCCACACTGCCTCGCGTGGTCCGCCCATGCGCATCGCCAACGGCAGCAGCGAGAGCAGTGCTGTCTTCCGTGGGTAGCGATGCAACAGCGCTTGATAGCACCGCACGCGGGTGTAGTGATCGACGTCACCGGGTTTGGTCATCCCAACGACCGGATGAATCAGCAGACTCGCTTCGACCTCACTGGACGCGCGCAACGTCAGCTCCTGATGGGCACGGTGCATCGGATTGCGCGTCTGGAACGCGACGACTTTCGTCCATCCCAACTTCGCGAACTCGTGACGGAGCTCGGCTGGCGAGTGCCGGATCAACCTGTAGTCGTAGTGGCTTACGGGCTCCACGCCCGTCAGCGTGCCGCCGACATAGAACGGTGCCGTCTGTTCGAGCAGATACGCCACACCGGGATGCTCGCGGTTTGTCGTGCCGAACACCGCTTGTGCCTCGCCTTCGCGATCCGCCTGCCAGACGTCCTGGACATCGAGAACGGCGACCATGACTCCCTCCGGGTCGCGAAGCGCAAGCTTCGAGCCGGCACTGAGCGTCTTGGCCTGCTCCTCTGACACATCGAGCATGATTGGGATGGGCCACAGGGTCCCGTCGGCAAGCCGCATTTCCTCGCACACGCGGGCGTAGTCGGCTTTCCCCAAAAAGCCGGTGAGCGGCGAAAAGCCGCCGTTCAACAGCAGCTCAAGGTCGCACAGATGGCGGGGGTTGAGGTCGTGGGACGGCCAGTCGCGAGACTCGGCCTTCAAGGCTTCTACGGCGCTGTCGTCGGCCTGCAAGTCGACGAGCGTGCCGCCGTGTGGAGCAACGATGTGATCAGTCAAGGGAAACAACTCCTATGAGGCTCGAAGTGAACAGCGGAACCCCGAACGATATCACGAAAGAAAAGAACTGGTGCTAGTCCTGCGGTGGCAGGGTGTAGGTTCCCGGGGGCAGACCGAGCACGAACCGGTCGTTCAGCAGCGATTCTTTGTTGTAGACGAGCGGACTAGGATGCGGCTCGCCCGCAGCCGAGTGGCGAAAGACGCAGTCGCCGGCGGCCACATCCCACTCCATGGTCGGGCCCAGCCGAGGGTACAGATCGACGGCGCCCTCCGCGAGCAGACAGAACTTGAGTGAGCTGCCGATCTTGAGGCGTTCGGTCACCTGAAAACCGTCCAGGAAACGTTCGAGCTCGGGACTCGGGTGCGAAGCGCTTTCCACGACACGAATCGGACCGTCAGGGTCGGCCAGACACGACCGGATCGCTATCGGCACGTCGCCTCGCTGCTGCTTCCAGGCACCGAGATCGCGCACCGCGTAGTACGTCACCTCAAGCGCAGGTGCAACGACAACGCCCAGGACGGGCTGCCCGTGCTCAATGAGCGCAATGTTGACGGTGAACTCGCCGGTGCGTTTGATGAACTCCTTCGTGCCGTCGAGCGGGTCGACGAGCCAGAACCGGCTCCAGGCGCGGCGCTCGGCATAGGACGACGGGGCTGATTCCTCGGAGAGATACGGTATCGACGGATCGAGCTCTTGAAGCCCAGCCCTGACGACCCGTTCGGATGCCATGTCCGCCTCGGTGAGCGGGGACCCATCGGCTTTCCGCTCGACCCAGGCATCCTGGCTACGATACAGCTCCAACGCGGCGTCGCCAGCGCGCTCGGCTATCGTCTTTACGGCAGCTAGCGAAGGCTGGCCAGGACTCACCGTACTATCCTACCTCGCTGCCGCGCCACCAACTCCGCCGTCGTCTTGACCGTGGGCGGGAATCGGTCGACACTGTCGCCGTTGGCGTCCTTTCTGAAGTGGCTGTTCCAACGTCGCCGATTCGGCAACCCGGTGATCATCGTGTCCGGCCTACCCCGTTCTGGCACCTCGATGCTGATGAGGATGCTGTCAGCCGGAGGCGTGCCTCTGGTGGTCGACGGGGTCCGAACGCCCGACCAAGACAATCCGAAGGGATACTACGAGCTGGAGCAGGTCAAGATGCTCGACAAGCCTGGCGACAAGACCTGGCTCGGCAGAGCGCGCGGAAAGGGAATCAAGATTATCTCGTCTCTGCTGGTGGACCTTCCCGCGACCTACGACTACAAAGTCATCTTCCTGCGGCGCAGCCTGCCGGAGGTGCTCGCGTCGCAACGAACAATGCTCGAGCGCCGGGGTGAGGCGCCGGGCGAGACGTCAGACGAGGATCTGGCAGACATATTTGCCGTCCATCTGTCGACGGTGGAGCACCTCATGGCGGCCCGTGACAACATCGACGTGATGTACGTCGAGTACCGACAGGCAATCGACAACCCAGGGCGCGTCGCCGACGCCATCAATACGTTTCTTGGTGGACAGCTCGACGTGGAGGCCATGGCGACTGTCGTCGACAGTCAGCTGTACCGAAATCGGGCATGACTCACGGCTCACCCCAACGGTTTCGGCGGTGCTGGTCATGTCGCGTGTCACTTGTTGTCATGCTCGCGCTGCTGGCACCTCAGGCCGCGCAGGCGTACGTCGGGCCGGGAGCAGGCTTTGCGTTCGTCTCGTCGATCTTCATCATCATCTTCACCACGTTTCTCGCCTTCCTGACGCTCCTGACCTGGCCGATTCGATGGCTCGTCCAGCGCGTACGGGGCAATCACGCATTGGCCGCCGCGCGGGTTCGACGAGTCGTCGTGCTGGGCCTCGATGGACAGGATCCGGAGTTGACCGCGCAGTACATGAAAGAGGGCTTGCTGCCCAACTTCGCGCGACTGAAGGAAATGGGAACGTTTCAGCCACTGCGAACCACGCTGCTCGCCGAATCGCCGGTCGCCTGGACGTCGTTCCAAACTGGGTGCAACCCAGGTAAGCACCGGATCTTCGATTTCCTGGTGCCGAATCGAAAGTCGTATCTGCCCGAGCTTTGCTCGGCCCGGGTCGATCCACCGAAGCGCGCGTTGAAGGTAGGTCGGTTTCGACTCCCGATCGGCAAGCCGCTCATCCACATGGGCCGTCGGAGCCAACCGTTCTGGAAGATCCTGGGTGATCACGGCATCTTCAGCACGATCCTCAGAGTGCCGATCACCTTCCCGGCGGAGAAGTTCAACGGCGTCCTGCTCTCCGCGATGAGTGTGCCTGACCTGCAAGGAAGCCAGGGCACCTACTACTACTTCAGCACCGACCGGCGCGAAGACGCAACGCTCACTCCGGGGATGACAAGCGGCGAGCGCATTGCCTTGTCGGTCGCTGACGGCGTTGGCCGGGCGGCAATTCCGGGACCGGACAACAGTCTCAAAGCCGATGGTGGCCCGATGCAGATCTCGCTGGCGGTCCGTCCGACGTCCGACGACAGCGCCGAGCTGACACTCGGTGCCGACACCTATACCTTGACACGCCGCGAGTATTCGCCCTGGATCGAGCTTCGCTTCAAGGCCGCGCCCGGCGTAACGATTCGCGGCATCGCCCGCTTCTATTTACTCGAGACGTCGCCCGACATCAAGCTGTACATGACTCCGGTGAACATCGATCCGGACAAGCCGGCGCTCCCTATCTCGCACCCCTTCACATATGCCGTTTACCTGGCCAAAACCCAAGGGCGGTACGCCACATTGGGTCTGAACGAAGGCGTCGTGGACGAGGACGCGTTTCTAAAGCAGACCTATCTCATCCATGCGGAGCGGGAGAAGATGTTCTTTGATGCCCTCGACAAGACGACTCGTGGAGCTGTGGTGTGTGTCTTTGATATCACGGATCGTCTGCAACATATGTTCTTCAGGCACCTCGACCCGAGCCACCCGGCCAATCGAGGTCGCGACAACTCGACCCATCGTGATGCGATTCGAACGCTTTACCAGGACATGGACGATCTCGTTGGCCAAACCCTGGATCGTCTCGATGATGACACGGTGCTCATGGTGATGTCGGACCACGGATTCAAGCCGTTTCGGCGGGGCGTTAACCTCAACAGCTGGCTGTACTCGCATGGTTTTCTGGCGCTCACGAACGGGGGCCCGAGCGGCGCCGACATGTTTCAAGACGTCGACTGGTCGAGGACCAAGGCGTATGCCGTTGGCTTCGGGGGCATCTACCTGAACTTGGCCGGCCGCGAGGCCCGAGGCATCGTCGCCCCGGGAGAGGAAGCGTCGCGGGTTAAGCGCGAAATCAGCGCTGGCCTGAAGCAGCTCTACGACGACCAAGAACAAACGCATCCCGTTCGACAGGTGTACGACGCGACCGAGGTGTACTCTGGACCCTACGTGAGCGACGCACCCGATTTGATCGTGGGGTTCCAGCCCGGGCATCGCGTCGGGTGGGCATCGGTGACGGGCGGCGTGACTGATACGGAAATCGAAGACAACGCGCGTCCTTGGAGTGGCGATCACAACTTCAACCCGCCAGACGTGCCGGGGATGTTGTTTTGTAACCGACGAATCGCGACCGACGATCCCGGCATCATGGACATCGGTCCGACAGTGCTCGATCTATTCGGCGTTCCAGTGCCGCCCTACTGCGACGGGACGTCGCTGATGCCAGCAACAACCGAGGAAAGACGAAGTTGAAGACCGACCAGAAGCTCATGACTCGAGGGGGCCGACGCGCCGCCATGGCTCTCGTCATCTTCGCGCTGGTCGCTGTCGCGACCACCAACAGACTCGATCCTGCTGCGGCCCAGAGCGATCGCCGAGTGGTCGTGCTCGGCATCGATGGAATGGACCACCGGTTGCTGACCCAGTTCATGGGCGAGGGGCGACTCCCGAACTTCCAGCGGCTCGCGGAGACCGGGAGTTTCTCGGCGCTGGAGACCACCATGCCGCCGTTGAGCCCGGTCGCATGGTCGACGTTCATCACCGGTATGGACCCCGGCGGACACGGCATCTACGACTTCCTCCATCGAGACCCGCTCACGGCGGTTCCGCTCGAGTCGATTTACCGACTCGCGCCACCTGGGCGCAGTCTGACGCTTGGCTCCTGGGTGATTCCGATATCCGGTGGGGATTACGAAGCCCAGCGCCAGGGCGTCGCGTTCTGGGAGCTACTCGAGAACGCGGGTGTTGACACCACGATCTTCCGAATGCCCGTGAACTTCCCGCTGGTGGAGACGCCCGGGCGATCCCTATCTGGGATGGGCACTCCCGACATCCTTGGCACGCACGGCACGTTCTCGTACTACACCGACTATCCGCCGCAGAACATGAACGACATGACAGGTGGCACCGTCCATCTCGTCGACGTCGTGAACAACCGAGTCGCCTCCCAGCTGGTTGGTCCGCCAAACACGTTTCGGCGATTCCCAACGAGCGACAGCCGATTCCGACGTAGCGATGAGGACATCGAATACGAGAACCCTGAGTTGACGATTGACTTCGAGGTTCTGCTCGACCCAGAAGCGCACGCCGCAAAGATCGTCGTGCAGGATACCGAGCTCATTCTGAACGAAGGCGAATGGAGTGACTGGGTCGGCGTCAGCTTCGAGGCGATCCCGCTCTTGGTCAAGCTCGGTGCCTCGGCCCGTTTCTATCTGCAGGAGCTCCGGCCCGACTTCAAGCTCTATGTGACACCGCTCCAGGTCGATCCGACCAATCCGGCCTTCCCGATCTCTACGCCTGACGACTGGTCAGCAGAGCTCGCGGCGTCGGTCGGTCGTTTCTACACGCAGGAGCTCCCAGAGGACACCAAGGCGTTCCAGGAAGGGATTTTCAGCGGACACGAGTTCTGGGAGCAGTCGCAGTTCGTCTATCGCGAACAGCGCCAGGCCCTTGATCACGTGCTCGACTCGTTCGACGATGGCCTGCTCTTCTTCTATTTCTCGAGCGTCGACCAAGGCGCGCACATGCTCTACCACTACATGGACCGGGAACATCCGCTGCACGAGGCCGACGATGACCTTCGCGACGGCGTCCAGACCCTCTACGAGGAAATGGATGAGGTCGTGGGTCGCTTGGTTGAGTTCGCCGATCAAGACCCCACCTACGACACGACGCTCGTGGTGATGTCCGACCACGGGTTCTCGCCGTTCTACTGGGGCGTCAATCTGAACTCGTGGCTCGTCGAGAAAGGGTACGTCGCGCTGCAGGACCCGTCCCAGCAGGGTGCCTCTCCGCTGTTTCTCAACGTCGACTGGAGTCGAACGACCGCATACGCCGTGGGGCTTCAAGGACTCTACGTCAACGTCCGAGGCCGCGAGGCCCAGGGAATCGTCGCGCCAGGGAATGAGCACGCGGAAGTCCTCGATCGACTTGAGCAAGACCTGCTCGACATGGTCGACGAACGTTCCGGTCCGCCTTGTATTCCGCACCGCGGAGGAGTGGAAGGGACCGAACCTCGACAACGCTCCTGACATCATCGTGGGCTACTCGTGGGGCTACCGCACGTCGTGGGACAGCCCGCTCGGCCAGTTTCCGCGAGAGGTATTCGTCGACAACGATGAAACCTGGAGTGGCGATCACTCGATCGACTACCGCCTAGTCCCAGGCGTGTTTCTCAGCAACCGTGAAATCGCGATCGAGAATCCGTCGCTCGACGATCTCACGGTCACGGTCCTCGACGAGTTCGGTGTCAGCCCACTACCAGAGATGCTAGGGGACGACGCGTTGCGGTAAGTATCAAGACGACAGGAGACAGCATGTTCGGCAAGAACGTGAAGATCGATAAGGCGCTGCTCGACAAAGCCGCTCAGTACTCTGAGTTGGCCGGGTACTCATCGGCCGAAGAGTTCATCAGTCACGCGCTAGAGAAGGAGATCGCCAAGCTGGAGGGCGCCGACTCCGAGGAAGAAATCAAGAAGCGGTTGAAGGGCCTCGGCTATATCTCCTAACCCACCGGCTATCAGATTCAGCATCGTGGTCACCTTGATTGATCTCGTCAATCGGACGCTCACGCCGGCGTTCGATCTCGTCTGCCGACCGTTTCACGCGACGGCGCCGATATGGGCCATGACCGTCATTTCGCTAGTCCCCTTGATCTTTGATTTCTTCAAAAAGTCGTTGGTCATCTGGGGCCACCGTGGACTTGAACGGTGCGCTGTCCGAACCGCTTCACCTTCGCGAGGATCTCGTCGGCTGTTTTCGTCCACTTGAAAGGCTTGCCCTCGTCATTGTGGGCGTCCACGTAGGCGGAGATGGCGTGGCGCAGCGCGTGCGTGCTGGAATGTGAGCCGCGCTTGAGGGCGTGTTCGGTGAGGAGGCCAAAGAACCGCTCGACGAGGTTGAGCCAGGCGGAGTAGGTTGGCGTAAAGTGGAACTGGAAGCGCGGGTGGCGGGCCACCCATCGTGTGACCAGCGGGGACTTATGCGCCGAGAGATTGTCGAGGATCACGTGGACGGTGAGGGTGGGGTCCACCCGCTCGTCGATCTCGCGCAGAAAGCTCACGAAATCCCTCGACCGATGCTGCTTCTTGGTGTGCGCCACGACCTGGCCGGTCGCGACGTTGAGCGCCGCGAAGAGGTCCACCGTGCCATGGCGGATGTAGTTGTGCGTCTGGCGTTCGGGCCGACCCATGTCCATCGGCAGGATCGGCTGCGCTCGCTCGAGGGCTTGAATCTGAGGCTTTTCGTCGAATGACAAGACACCGGCGTGGTCGGGTGGATTCAGGTAGAGGCCGACAATGTCCCGCACCTTCTCGAGGAACAGCGGGTCGTCGGAGATCTTGAAGGATTCCACGACATGCGGCTGCAACCCGAAGGTGCGCCAGATGCGGCCCACGGTGGAGGCACTGACGCCAGCGCGCTCCGCCATCTTGCGGGTGCTCCAGTGGGTCCGCCCCTTCGGCTTACTTTCCAACGTGGCGACGAGGATCGACTCGACATCCGCATCGGACAGTGTCCGGGGGGCTCCGGGCTTGGGCTCGTCATACAGCGCATCCACGCGACCTGTCGTAACCCGCTGCCGCCACTTGCCGACCGTCACATTCGAACAGCGCAGTTTCGCCGCGACCGCCGCGTTCGATTCGCCATGCGCGCACCTCAGGACGATCTTCGCCCGCAAGGCCACATGCCGATTCGTTCTGGCGCGCCTGGCGAGCCGCTCAAGTTCTCCTCGCTCCACGGCGGTGACTTCCAATCTCGCTTTGGGCCGACCTGTTCTTGCCATGCCGCCCCATACATCACACCCGGCACACTTCTTAAAGCTTTTTCAGACACAAGGGACTAGCTACCGGCGTCGCGATGGTCTGGGTCTTCGGCAAGGTCTCGGACCAAGCGACGATCAAGGCGCTGCGAGAGAAGATACGTGGCAACCTGATCGGCGTACGGCTGTTCCAGGCCGACATCGGCGTCGTCCTTCGCCTTCAGCGGCGCATCTTCGGAGACACGTTCCGATACATGCGTCATGCGGTGGTGCCCATGGTGATTCTGGTGGTCCCCACCGTGCTGATCATCACGCAGCTCCAGCTTCGGTTTGGAGCACGGCCGCTCGAGCCCGGAGAGCAGGCGCTGGTAAAGGCCTACGTTCGCGACGCCATGCTGCTTGACGGCGAAGTCATGCTGGATGTCGCTGAAGGCGTACGGGTCGACACTCAGGGCGTTCGCATCCCATCCACGCGCGAGGTGGCCTGGCGAATCCGGGCCGATGTCAGTGGCGAGCACCCGATCGCTGTCCGCGTCGGCGACCAGACCGTGGAAACCCGGGTCGTCGCCGGAAACCGCTGGGGCGCCGTGCCGCAACGTCGAACCGGTCGCGGGATATGGGATACGCTCCTGTACCCGGGCGAGCCGCCGATTCCAGTCAATCACGCAATCGAGGCCGTGGAGATTGTCTATCCTGCGCTCGAGCTCGACGTGTTCGGCTGGTCCGTTAACTGGCTGGTGGCGTTTCTCGTGTTGTCGGTCGGTTTCGGCTTCGCGTTCAAGGACGTTCTGGGCGTCGAGATCTGATTCTCGGGACTCGAGATCCGTGTTTGGAGTGGCGAAAGTTAGGCGAAATATCTCTGTGGGGTTGACGCGCTGGGAGTTTTCCTGATACAAATCTAAACGTTCATGAGTAGTCGTCCTTTCGCCGCCTGTTGTTGTTGCTGTTGTATGGAGGCCCCTGTGGCCCCCGTGCCGACGGACGTGCGGAAGGTGACGATCGCCTAAGAACACATAGATAGACGCACGATACCGAAGGCCCGGGAGGCAACGACCTCCCGGGCCTTTTTCTTTTTCGGAGCAAGACAGAGCTTTTTCGGAGCACAACAGAGAAAGACGGACACCGCGATGCAAGCAATTAGCGACGTAGTCAGCGACGAGAACTTCGACATCCGCGAAACGCAAATATTCGGCGACGATCTCGAGCACGCTTCTCCCCTCGAGACGCTGACGTGGGCCAGCGAGCGATATGGCCGACGGCTGACGTTCGCTACGGCATTCGGACTAGAAGGGTGCGTCGTCGTCGATCTGATTGGCCGTCACAAACTGCCGATTGACATCTTCACCGTCGACACCGGGTTTCTGTTTGGGGAAACGCGAGACGTGTGGCAACGACTCCAGGATCGCTATGACCTAACGATTCGAGGCGCGGAGCCGACACTGTCGGTCGACGAACAGGCCGCCGTCCACGGTGACAAGCTGTGGGAGCGAGCGCCGGATCGCTGCTGCCATGTGCGAAAGATCGTTCCGCTACAGGACGAGCTCTCCAGGGTCGACGCCTGGATTACGGGGATTCGACGCGACCAGACCCCAACGCGGGCAACGGCTCGCGTTGTCGAGTGGGACGATAACTTCGGCATCGCCAAGGTGAACCCCTTGGTCCGCTGGACGAAGCAGGATGTCTGGAGCCACCTGCTGAAGTACGACGTCCCTTACAATCCGCTCCACGATCGCGGGTATCCGAGCATCGGCTGCACCCACTGCACGACCGCCGTCAATCTCGGGGAGGACGAGCGAGCCGGTCGGTGGCGCGGAACGGCCAAGACCGAATGCGGCCTCCACGGTCCGTCTATTCCGCTCGCGCAGCCCGCATTAGGGGTGTCAAAGTAGCCCCCGAATGGGGGTGACGGTGGTCGCGCCACACGAACAGCTGTTTCCCGTTTTTCTCAAGCTCTCAGGCCGGAGGATTCTGGTCGTCGGGGCCGGTGCAGTCGCAACGGGTAAGATCCGCGCCCTGGTAGATGCCGGTGCTGCGGTCGACGTCGTGGCGCCGGACGTGACGGCTGGTGTCGAGTCCTTGGGGGTGCAGATCCGTCGACGGGCGTTCCGCCCCGACGACCTAGATGGGGCGTGGATGGTGATTGCGGCGGCGCCTCCCGAAGTCAACCGCGCGGTGGCCGCCGAGGCGGAGCGTCGGCGAGTATTCGTGAACGCCGTCGACGATCCCGACAACGCCAGCGCCTACCTCGGAGGGGTCGTACGAAGGGCCGGGGTCACGTTTGCAATCTCGACTGACGGGCGGGCGCCTGCAATCGCCGGTATCCTCCGAGAGGGCCTCGACGCCGTGCTGCCCGAGACTGATCTGGCGTTGTGGATGCGCGAAGCCGATCGGCTCAAACAGCGCTGGCGGGCAGAGGGCACGCCCATGGAGTCACGTCGACCGGCGCTGCTCGAGGCCTTGCTGAAACGGTACGAACGCCCGCATACTGACGACTCTATTGGGTGACGCGAAAACCAATGGCTGGGCTTGTTTCACTCGTCGGCGCCGGACCGGGCGACCCCGAGCTGTTGACCGTCAAAGCGGTCAATCGGCTGCGAGCCGCCGATCTTGTGTTGTACGACGCACTCGTCGCGCCAGCGATTGTGTCGATTGCCGAGACGGCTCAGCGCTTCTGTGTTGGTAAGCGCGTCGGCCGACCAGCCGTCGATCAACCCACCATCGACCGACTCATGGTCCGCGGCGCCAGACGCGGAAAGCGCGTCATCCGACTGAAGTGTGGCGACCCGTTCGTATTGGGACGCGGGGGCGAAGAAGCCACCACACTTGCGAACGCGAGCGTGGCGTTCGAGGTCGTTCCCGGTATTACGAGCGCCGTTGCGGCACCGGAGCTGGCCGGCATACCGCTGACCCACCGAGGCGTAGCTTCCGGCTTTCTCGTCGTAACGGGCCACTCCGAAGACGTGTTTGGGCCGATTCTCGACGACGTTTCTCCGAGGTCGATCACTCTCGTGGTCCTCATGGGGCTAGCGTCGCGAGCGCGCGTCGCCGACCGCCTCGTCGGCCGCGGCTGGTCGCCCGAGACTCCAGCAGCTGTCGTGCTCGGAGCTGCCACGCCGGACATGCGAACGTGGACGGGATGCCTCGCGGACCTCGGAGCGGCTGACCTCGACAATCAGGAAGACGCGCCAGGAACCATCGTCATTGGCGACACGGTGGCGCTGCGCCGTTCGAAGCCGAACAGGCGGCAGGCCGACCACGCGTTCGACGCGATCGTGTCGGGCCATTACGCATGAGGGACATCGTGAGTTGGAAACAGGTCCTCACCGAGCAGATGCCACCGGATCTCGCCGAGGAGATCGAAACGTTCGAAAGTCAAATCGCACTGCGACGGCAGGGCAAGATCGACGAGAAGGTATTCGCCGAGACGCGGCTGCGCCGTGGTGTGTATGGCCAGCGATACGACAACGGTCAACGCAATGATGGCACCGGCTCCAAGGCGCTCGAGTTCCCGTCGAACGGCCTGACGAAGGGTCCAGATACGGTTTGGGACGCGCCAGGCATGATGCGAATCAAGATCCCTTTTGGAGGACTCACGCCGGACCAGATGGACGTGCTGGCGGATCTCGCAGAGGAATACAGCGATGAGGTCTGCCATATCACCACACGGCAAGACGTGCAGCTGCATTACGTCCACATCGACGACACACCCGACCTGATGCGACGACTGGCAGCTGTCGGCATCACGACGCGGGAGGCGTGCGGCAACACGGTTCGCAACGTCACAGCGTGCCCGCTGTCTGGAGTGTGCCGGGACGAGACGTTCGACGTAACCCCCCACGCGCAGGCCTGCATGCGGTTTCTCCTTGGGCACGCCGACTCGCAAGACTTCGGCCGGAAGTTCAAAGTGGCGTTCTCTGGCTGCGCAGAGCAGGCGTGCGGGCTTGTCAACATGCACGACCTCGGGCTCATTGCTAGAACGCGGGTGGTTGATGGCGTTGAGCGACGCGGCTTCGAGACCTATGTGGGTGGCGGACTAGGCGCCGTCCCGCACCACGCCAAGATGTTCGATGCATTCCTTCCCGAAGCCGAGCTGCTGCCAATCGCGCAATCGATGGCGCGGGTGTTCGCCCGGCTCGGGGAGAAGAAGAACCGGGCAAGGGCGCGAATTAAGTTTCTCGTGGCCCAACTGGGAATCGAGGAATTTAAACGACTGGTTCTCGAAGAACGGGACACCCTGGCGCCCGACCCACGCTGGACCGCCCACTTGACCGAAAGCGACGCACCTTCGGAGACACCGCTTAAGTCCGGGGCGCCGTTGGACGGCGAACTCCCTGAGGGGTTCGAGCGATGGCATCGAACCAACGTCTACCGCCAGCGCCAAGGCGGCTATGCCGTCGCGACGATCGCGCTGCCTCTCGGCGATCTGACGGCGCGCCAGACCCGAGCTCTAGCCGATATCGCGCGCCGCTACGTCGCCGACACCGTCCGGACTACCGTCGAGCAGAACATCGTGCTCCGGTGGGTCCGTGAGGCCGATCTGCCAGACCTCTATCGCGACCTTCGCGTTGTAGACCTAGCAGCGACAGGTGCCGGCACGATCACGGACATCACGGCCTGCCCAGGCACCGACACCTGCAAGCTCGGCATCGCGTCTTCGCGTGGTCTCGCCGCACAGCTGCGAACGACGCTCTCGGCGAACGGCGACCGTGACCCCGGGATCGAGGGACTTCGGATCAAGACGAGCGGGTGCTTCAACTCGTGCGGACAGCATCACGTCGCCGATATCGGGTTCTACGGCGTCAGCCGAACAATCAATGGATACAACGTGCCGCACTTCCAGGTCGTCTTGGGCGGCCAATGGCTTCAGAACGCCGGAGCCTACGGCTTGGCGGTGATGGCTATCCCATCGAAGCGGGTTCCTGAGGCGGTCCGGAGAATCACCGACACGTTCGTGCAGCAACGTCAGGCTGACGAGTCGTTTCAGGCGTTCACGCAGCGAGTCGGCAAGCGGGCACTTATGGAATCGCTGGCCGATTTGACCGCAGTTCCCGCACACGAAGAGGACTCGGAGTACTACTCAGACTGGGGTGATCCTCGGGAGTTTACCCTTGGCGACATGGGCGTTGGCGAATGCGCAGGTGAGGTCGTCTCGCTCGCCGAGTTCGATCTCGCCGCAGCTGCGGCACAGGTGTTCGAGGCGCAACTCGAGTTGGAGGCCGGGCACTACACCAGCGCGGATGAGCTTGCCTACAAAGCGATGTTGCTCGCGGCTAAGGGCCTCATCAAGACCGAGTTCATCGACATCCGCGACGACCCCGACCAGATCGTCAGCGAGTTCAAGACTCGATTCTTCGACACGCAGCTGTTCTTCGACAAGTACGCCGGCGGCAAGTTTGCGATGTATCTCTTCAGACGCCACAAGGCGGCGGCCCCTGCCAGGTCTGCCGAGGCCGCGAGGCAGCTCATTGAGGAAGCTCAGCTGTTCCTTGAAGCCGGTCACGCATGTCAGGCACGTCTGGCCGCTCAGACCGTGCCTCCCGTGACGGGTGCCTCCTCCGCGAAGCCGGCCGCCCCGCAATGAAAACGACGGAAGCGGCCAACGCACTGCGTCGCTATGCGGTGAAGATCTTCGTCGGCCCGAACGTCAAGCTAGACGGTCGCGCCTGCATTCCCGTCTTTCACCGCTGGATCCAAGCCAAATCGCTGGAGGGACTCCTCATCGATGTTGCCGATTACACGCACCTCAGCGACGGGCCGCAGGTGGTGCTGGTCGGGCACCAAGGGAATCTCTCTGTGGATGACGCAGGCGGAAGAACTGGGCTGATGTACACCCTTAAGCGCGCACCCGAAGGGCCACTGGTCGACCGTTTCCTAGCTGTCGTCCGGACGCTCGCGACCGCCGGACATCTCCTCGAATCGGACGCAGAGCTCGGAGACCAAGTGAGCTTTCTCGGCAACGAGCTCGTGTTCATGCCGAACGACCGATTGATCGCACCCGCCGACCAGGCCTCCGACGAGCTAATCCGCCCAACGATCCAAGCCGTCGCGGAACGCCTGTTTCCGGATGGAAGTGCCAATATCTTGGTTGACGCCGGCTCCAGGAACCGCATGACGTTCACGGTGACGCGCGTCGACCCGGTGCCGATCGCGACGCTTATCGAGCGCGCGTCGTAGCAACCGTCAAGACAGCCAGTTTTTCCCCGAGCCCTCGGGCCCAAACGCTCGGCCAGACCGACATTCCTTACTATTAGTATTACTTATATAATACGGCGTTGCTATTAGTCTTTGTGTGATAGAGTGTCGGTCCCATGCACCTGGAAACGCTGAGCATCTTCTGTGACGTCGTCAGGCATCACAGCTTCTCTCGCGGCGCAACGGCGAACGATGTCAGCCAGTCGGCCGCCAGCCAAGCCGTCCGCCAGCTGGAGCGACGGCTCGGGACTCAGCTCATCGACCGTTCGAAGCGCCCCTGGCGCCTCACTGCCGACGGGAAGCTCTTTTTCAAGAGCTGCCAGGAGATCGTGGACCGCTACCGCGAGCTCGAGGACACGATTCAACGCCGCCAGCATTCGTCAGGCTATCGAGTTCGCTTGGCCACGATCTACTCCGTGCACCTCCAGGACCTCAGCGCGTACATCGATCGATTCCAAGAGTGTCGGCCGGGCGCCGAAGTCGACGTCGCATACATGCATCCCGACCAGGTGTATGAACAAGTCCTCGCGGACCAGTGCGACCTCGGACTGCTGTCCTTTGCCAACCAGGGGCGCGAGCTGACCGTGATCCCATGGGTCGATCAGCCGATGGTCGTTGCGTGTTTGCCCAACCACGAGTTGGCTGACCGAGCCACGACCGGCGTCGCGCCGACAGACCTCTCGGGCGAGTCGTTCGTCGCGTTCGATCGGGGATTACCGGTTCGCCGTGAGATCGACAGGTATCTTCGTCGCCACGACGTCGAGGTACGGATTACTGCGGCGTTCGACAACATCGAGAACATCAAGCACGCCATCGAAGATGGCGCGGGTATCGCGATACTCCCCGAGCCGACGCTCCGCCGCGAAGTCGACCGGCGGACGCTCGTCAAGGTGCCGCTTCGACAAACTCAACACGGTGCGCCTTTGGTGCGTCCGGTAAGCATCATTCGACGTCGGACGCGACGGCTAAACCCGGCTGTGACCGAATTCATCGACGTGCTCCTTGCGGGACGTGCCGCCGGACCGAAGTCTCGGACTCCGCGATCAACGCAGGCCGACCCGGAACGGAAGATAGGGGCGGCGGTATGACCGAAACCGGTACGCACCGACCATCCGCGCCGAATGCCGAGGGCCTGTACTGCCCGACCCACGAACACGATTCGTGTGGCGTCGGCTTTGTGGTCAACATCAAGGGCAAGCGATCTCACAAACTGGTTCAGCAGGCACTCGAAGTCGTCATTAATCTGTTGCACCGCGGAGCATGTGGCTGCGAAGCCAACACCGGTGACGGTGCCGGAATCCTGGTGCAACTACCGCATCGCTTCTTCGAGACGGAAGCGACACGACTCGGCATACGTCTCCCCGAGCCGGGCGCGTACGGTGTGGGAACGGTGTTTCTGCCACGCGACCCTGACGAACGCAGCCGGATTCAAGACCTCTTCTCCCACATCGCGACCGAAGAGGGTCAACGCGTCCTGGGATGGCGGGACGTACCGACCGACGATTCGAGCTTAGGCGAGACCGCCAAGAGTGGCGAACCGGTGATTCGGCAGATCTTTATCGGCCGTGGCGAAGCGCTCGCCGACCATCCCGACGCGCATGCGCGTTTTGAACGAAAGCTCTATGTGATTCGCAACGGGTTGACCGGTCCGTGGACGCGATGCCGCTCGATCAAGATGGCCTGTTCTACATCGCAAGCCTGTCATCCAACACGATCGTCTACAAGGGCATGCTGATCGCCGACCAGGTCGAGTCCATGTTCCCCGACCTTGTCAACCCTGAGTTCGAATCGGCCCTGGCGCTCGTCCACCAGCGATTCTCGACTAACACCTTCCCGTCATGGCCGCTGGCGCACCCGTATCGTTACATCGCGCACAACGGCGAAATCAATACGCTGCGGGGAAACATCAACTGGATGCGGGCGCGTGAGGCGCTGTGCCACTCGGAAGAGTTCGGCGAAGACCTCCAGAAGCTCTTTCCGGTGATCCGCGAAGGACAGAGCGACACGGCGACGTTCGACAACGTGCTGGAGTTTCTGGTGTTGACGGGGCGGCCAATCGCCCACGCCGTCCTCATGATGATTCCGGAGCCGTGGAGCAATCACACGTTGATGGATCCGACACGCCGGGCGTTCTACGAGTACCACGCCACCTTGATGGAGCCCTGGGACGGCCCGGCGTCCATTGCATTTACGGACGGCACAGTGATCGGAGCGGTCCTCGATCGAAACGGCCTGCGCCCGTCGCGGTACTACGTGACGAAGGACGATCTGGTGGTCATGGCCTCGGAAGTAGGAGTTCTCGACATCCCGCCAGAAAACGTCTTGGTTAAGGAGCGGCTGCACCCTGGACGGATCTTCCTCGTCGACACGGCACAGGGCCGCATCATCGACGACGGAGAGATCAAGTCAGAACTCGCGGCGGCTCAGCCTTACGGCGCGTGGCTTGAGCGCGAGCTCGTGCACATCGATGCGCTCCCGCCGGCTCCCTACACGTCACCGCCTGCCCACGAGACGGTTCGTCGTCGACAGCGGGCGTTCGGCTACACGACAGAGGACCTTCGGATTCTGATGGCTCCGATGGCGCGTAACGGCGCCGAGCCGATCGGCTCGATGGGTACCGACACCGCGCTCGCCGTGCTGTCCGATCGCCCGCGTCTGCTCTACGACTACTTCCAGCAGCTGTTCGCCCAGGTGACCAATCCCCCACTCGACGCGATTCGCGAGGAGCTGGTCACCGACATGGGATCAACGCTTGGTGCCGAACGTAACCTGCTGGCCCCAGAGCCGGCGTCGTGCCATCACATCCGAATCGACGATCCGGTCATCGACAACGACCAGCTCGCGACGCTGCTGCAGGTGACTGACCCCGCGTTTCGATCGGTGGCGCTGCCCATGTTGTTCGCGCCGGACGAGGGCGCCGCAGGGCTCGAGCGGGCCATGGACCAGCTATGCCAGAAGGCCAGCGCAGCGGTTGCCGACGGGTGTACGCTGCTCGTCCTTTCGGATCGCGGAGTCGACGCTGCGCGTGCTCCGATTCCGAGCCTGCTGGCAACAGCCGGCGTCCACCATCATCTGGTGCGCGAAGGTACCCGGACCAAGTGCGCGTTGATCGTCGAATCGGGCGAGGCTCGAGAGGTGCACCACATGGCCCTGCTCCTCGGCTACGGAGCGGCAGCCATTAACCCCTATCTCGCGTTCGAGACGCTCGAGGATCTCATTCTCGAGGGCGAACTCGGCGACATCGATCTCAAAACGGCCATTCGTTCCTACATCAAGGCGTGCACGAAGGGCGTACTCAAGGTCATGTCGAAGATGGGTATCTCGACACTCCAAAGCTACCGCGGAGCGCAGATCTTCGAGGCCGTCGGGCTCAACAAGGCTTTCGTAGATCGGTACTTCACCTGGACCGCCTCCCGAATCGGGGGCATCGGCATCGATACGGTGGCCGATGAGACGGCTCGGCGACATGCGGTCGCATTCCCCGAGCGCGGACGCGACGACGACGAGTTGGACACTGGCGGCGAATACCAGTGGCGGCGCGATGGCGAGTACCACCTGTTCAACCCGGAGACGGTCTTCAAGCTGCAGCATGCGTCCCGAAGCGGACAGTACGACGTGTACCGAGAGTACGCCACGCTCGTCAACGACCAGAGCCGTCAGCGAGCAACGCTCCGCAGTCTGTTCACGTTCAAGCCGACGCACGGCCCGATCCCGATCGAAGAAGTCGAGCCGGTCGAGGCGATTCTGAGGCGTTTTTCGACCGGCGCCATGTCATACGGCTCGATCAGCGCCGAGGCCCACGAGACCCTCGCGATCGCGATGAACCGGCTCGGGGCCAAGTCGAATACGGGCGAAGGTGGCGAAAACCCGGCTCGGTACATACCTGACGCGAACGGTGATTCGCGCCGAAGCGCCATCAAGCAGGTCGCCTCGGGACGGTTTGGGGTGACGAGCGAGTACCTCGTGAACGCGGACGACCTGCAGATCAAGATGGCTCAGGGAGCCAAACCAGGCGAGGGCGGTCAGCTCCCGGGATTCAAGGTCTACCCATGGATTGCGCAGGTGCGTTATTCGACACCGGGTGTAGGGCTGATCTCGCCGCCGCCGCACCACGACATCTACTCGATCGAAGACCTGGCACAGCTGATTCACGACCTGAAGAACGCGAATCCAAAAGCTCGCGTTCACGTCAAGCTCGTTGCCGAGGTCGGGGTAGGCACCGTCGCCGCAGGTGTCTCGAAAGCTCACTCGGACGTCGTACTCATCTCCGGCCATGACGGAGGCACGGGCGCATCACCTCTGACCAGCATCAAGCACGCCGGCGTTCCCTGGGAGCTGGGTCTCGCAGAAACCCAACAGGTCCTGGTGCTCAACAATCTCCGCGACCGCATCGTCGTCCAGGTCGACGGACAAATGAAGACCGGTCGCGACGTACTCATTGCCGCGCTACTCGGGGCGGAGGAATACGGCTTCTCGACCGCGCCGCTCGTGGTATCGGGATGCATCATGATGCGGGTGTGCCACCTCGACACGTGCCCGGTGGGCGTCGCTACCCAGAACCCCGAACTCCGTAAGCGCTTCACCGGCAAGCCGGAGTTCGTCGAGAACTACTTCCGGTTCGTTGCCGACGAAGTGCGGGAGCTGATGGCCTCGCTAGGCGTACGCACGATGCACGAGGTCATTGGCCGCTCGGACCTGCTCGATGTCGAGGGTGCGCTAGACCACTGGAAGGCGCGCGGCCTCGACCTGTCCGCCATCCTCCACCAACCGGACGTTTCAGCGGATGTGGGACGCCGATGCGTTCAGGCCCAGGACCACGGCCTTGACAAGGCGCTCGACAACGAGCTCATCCGTCGCTCGCAGGCCGCGTTGGATGACAAGACACCCGTGGCGTTCGAGCTTCCGATTCGCAACGTCAACCGTACGGTGGGAACGATGTTGGGACACGAACTCACGTCGCGTTGGGGTGCGGTCGGTCTTCCCGACGACACGATTGGCATCACGTTCCGAGGCTCGGCCGGGCAGAGCTTCGCGGCCTTCGTGCCGCCTGGTATCAGCATGCAGATCATCGGCGACGCGAACGACTACTTCGGAAAGGGGCTTTCCGGCGGTAAGCTCGTCATTCGCCCGTCGGAGCAGTCGACGTTCATTGCCGAGGAGAACATCATCATCGGCAACGTCGCTCTATACGGCGCCACCCGTGGCGAAGCGTTCGTTCGGGGGATTGCCGGGGAGCGCTTTTGCGTCCGGAACAGTGGAGCTCACGCCGTCGTCGAGGGCATCGGTGATCACGGCTGCGAGTACATGACAGGGGGACGCGCCGTGATCCTGGGACCGACGGGCCGCAACTTCGCGGCCGGCATGAGCGGAGGGATTGCGTACGTCCTGGATACCCGGGGAGACTTCGCGAACCGGTGCAACCTCGAGATGGTCGAGCTGGAGGCCATGAACGACGACGATACCTCGTTCGTGCGTGCGTTGGTTCAGCGGCACTTTGATCTGACCGAGAGCGCTCGCGCCGCACAGATTCTGGAACAGTGGGAGTCGCTCCGGGCTCAGTTCATCAAGGTGATGCCGATCGACTACAAGCGTGTGCTTCAGGCTGAGGCACGTGCGCGCGCGGAATCCCGCGAACCCGAGTTTGCGGAGCTGATTGGGGCGCCGACGACCTGATCGTTGGTTTGAAGGGCCAGTTGCGCCAAGAGATGGGCAAGCTCAAGGGCTTCATCGAAATCGACCGACAAAAGGCGCCGACGCGCCCGGTCGACCAGCGTGTCCAGGATTGGCACGAGGTTTACCTCCCGTATCCAACGCCGGACCTCAGGGAACAAGGCGCGCGCTGCATGGACTGTGGCATCCCGTTCTGCCACGAAGGATGTCCCCTGGGGAACCTCATCCCAGACTGGAACGATCTCGTCTACCGCGGGAAGTGGCACGCTGCGATCGAACGGCTTCATAAGACCAACAACTTCCCGGAATGGACGGGACGGCTGTGCCCAGCTCCATGTGAGGGATCGTGCGTGCTGGCGATCGATAGTGAGGCAGTCACTATCAAGTCGATCGAGCTCTCTATCGTCGAGCACGCGTTCGACGAAGGGTGGATACGTGCGGAACCGCCGCAATCACGCTCTGGCAAGACCGTTGCTGTGGTCGGTTCGGGTCCCGCGGGACTGGCGGCCGCCGATCAACTAAACCGTGCGGGGCACCTTGTGACGGTGTTTGAGAAATCCGATCGCGTGGGCGGATTGCTCCGCTACGGAATCCCCGAGTTCAAGATGGAGAAGCGGTTCCTGTCGAGGCGGTTGGACGTCATGGAAGCCGAGGGGGTCGTGTTCAAGACAGGAATCAACGTCGGTGCCGACCTCCCGGCCGAGGAACTCAAAAGCAGCCACGACGCCATGCTGCTAGCCGGCGGTGCTGGCTGGCCTCGCGACCTTCGTGTGCCGGGCCGCGAGCTCCGAGGCGTCCACTTTGCAATGGAGTACCTGACGCAGCAGAATCGCATCTGCGAAGGCGATGTCGTCTCGGAGGCCGAGCATATCTCGGCTTTAGGCAAGCGGGTGGTGATCATTGGTGGCGGCGACACGGGCGCCGACTGCCTGGGCACAGCCCACCGACAGGATGCGAAGTCGGTCGCACAGTTCGAGCTGCTGCCTCGCCCACCCGACGAGCGCGATCCAGAAAATCCTTGGCCCACGTGGCCCAACATCTTTCGCGTGTCGCCCGCCCACGAAGAAGGCGGCGATCGGTTGTACGCAGTCTCGACGCTCGGATTCTCGGGCGACGCCGACGGAAACGTGCAGTCACTCCAAGGCGTCAAGGTCGAGATGCGACGGGAGGGCGGGCGTCCCACCTTTGAACCGATTCCGGGCAGTGAGTTCGAGATGGATGTCGAGCTCGTCCTGCTGGCCATGGGCTTCGTGGGACCCGAGCGCGACGGGCTCTTGTCAGAACTCGGTGTCGCGCTGACGAACCGTGGTAACGTGTCGCGGGACAAAAACTGGATGACGTCGGTTCCCGGTGTCTTCACGGCTGGCGACATGCAGCGGGGGCAGTCGCTCATCGTCTGGGCAATCGCCGAAGGGCGGAGCGCGGCACGCGGTATCGACACGTACTTGATGGGATCGTCGAACCTTCCTGCTCCGCTCTGATACTCCACACCGGCACGGATGAAGAAGCGCTCATCGGAAGCACGCTTCTTGGCTACCTTGGTCGAGGTCAACCAGGGTCTCGCGGCCGCCCGGAGTCCGCGGGCTGGCCTGCAACGCGGCCTCGAGATACTGGGTGACCTTTACGGCGTATCGCGCACGTCCGTGGTCTTGGTCAACCCGAAGTCCGATCGCCTCGAGATCGAGGCCTCTGAAGGACTGTCTTCCGAAGGTCGGCGCGCGACCTGGAAGCCCGGGGAGGGAATCACGGGGCAGGTCGTGCGATCCGGACGACCGGTTGTCGTGCCGCAAATCAGCCAGGAACCGAGCTTCCTGCACCGCACGGGCAAGCGACCGAAGGCCGGCGTCGCCGCAGAGACGACCTTCGTCTGCGTACCGATTCCCGGGCGACGGGGTCCAGCCGGCGCGATGAACGTCGACCTGCCCTTCGAGAAAGACCGCGACTACGAGCGCGACCTTCAGCTGTTCCGTGTCGTTGCGACGATGTTCGGCCAAGCCCTCCGGGTGAAGCAGCTTGTCGAGGCCGAACGTCAGCGACTCCTCGACGAGAACATCCACCTGCGGGAAGAGCTCAAAGAGCGCTACGACTTCTCGCACATCGTTGGCACCAGTGGCCCAATGCGACGGGTCTTCGAGCAAATCGCCCGAGTTGCGCCGACCAATACGACGGTGCTCATTCGCGGAGAGTCAGGCACCGGCAAGGAACTGATTGCGCACGCGCTTCACTACAACTCGCCCCGCGCCAAGAAGCCGTTCGTGAAGGTCAGTTGTGCCGCGCTGCCCGACTCGCTGATCGAGTCCGAGTTGTTCGGGTACGAGAAAGGCGCCTTTACGGGCGCGGCCGGACGCAAGAAAGGACGCTTCGAGCTCGCCGAGCGGGGTACTCTGTTCCTAGACGAGATCGGCGACATTAACCTCTCGACCCAGGTCAAGCTGCTCCGAGTGCTTCAGGAACGCGAGTTCGAACGGCTCGGGGGCACAGAATCAATCCAGGCCAACGTGCGGCTCATCGCCGCCACGAACGCCGACCTGGAAAAGGCGATCGCGGCCAAAACCTTTCGCGAAGATCTTCACTACCGCCTCAACGTGTTCACGATCTTCGTCCCCCCCCTCCGGGAACGCAAAACCGACATCCTGCTATTGGCCGACAGCTTCCTGGAAAAATACGCCGCGGAACATGGGAAGGGAATCAAGCGTATCTCAACTCCGGCGATCGACATGCTCATGGCGTATCACTGGCCAGGTAACGTTCGCGAGCTGGAGAACACACTCGAACGGGCCGTCCTCGTCTGCGACGGCAGCGTCGTCCACGCCCATCACCTCCCGCCGACGCTGCAAACGGCCGAGGCTTCGGGCACATCGACCACGACGTCGCTCGCCGACGCTGTCGGCGCGTATGAAAAGGATCTCATTCAGGATGCGCTCAAGACGACACGGGGCAACCGGGTCCGCGCCGCCAAGCTGCTCAACTCAACCGAGCGCATCATCAGCTACAAGGTCAAAAAATACGAGATCGACTGCAGTCGATTCCGCGGGTAGTTTCTTAGACAGACATAAATGTGGAGGAATCAGAGCCCTCTACATTCTTGTTACGGTCTCCTAACCGCACCCGAATCAGCCTCGGCCCGTCATTTTTCTTAGGCCATTCTTCGATACCCCACGTTGGCCGACGCCTTGGATCCGACTCGATCTGGATTCCTACCTTCCACGTAAACGTTGAAGGGATGCGACACCACAACATTTTTGTAGAGGCTCTCCCGTCGCCCAGCGCGTCGGACTGCGTACGGAACTGCTTCTTTCGCTGCAACTTACAGACAATCTGGCACCAGGTCGTGGCTGGCGCGGGTCTTGCTCTTAATGGCGTCGCGTGACACTCACGTCACGCCCGCTTGGAGATTTGGCTGATGAAACTGATCACCGCCGTTATCAAGCCCCACATGCTCGATCCCGTGCGGGATGCACTCTCGACCTCTGGGCTCCAAGGCCTCACCGTGACCGAGGTCAGGGGCTTCGGGCGCCAAAAGGGTCACACCGAAATATATCGCGGTGCCGAGTACTCAGTGGACTTTGTCCCCAAGCTCAAGATCGAGATCGTGACCGACGACGACCAGGTGGACACGATCATCGCAAAGATCGCCGAGTCAGCTCGAACGGGCGAGATTGGCGACGGAAAAATCTTTGTCAGCGACATGGGCCAGGCCATGCGTATTCGAACCGGCGAAGTTGGATCGGCGGCACTCTAGCCCGAAACGAGGACATGACAATGGAAACCCAATTTCGCACGCCGTCGTTGCGGCGCATCGTGCCTCTCGTTCCGGCGATGCTGCTCGTGCCGCACATGGCCTTGGCCCAGGACGCCGAAGCGGTATCGACAGAGTTGTTTACTGTCAACAACACGTGGATGCTCGTCGCGACGTTCCTTGTCTTCATCATGCATCTGGGCTTCGCGTGTCTCGAGTCGGGTCTGACGCAGGCCAAGAACACCGTCAACATTCTGTTCAAGAACACAGGCGTGGTGGCGATTGGGCTGGTCACCTACGCAGTCGTGGGGTTCAACCTGATGTACCCGGGCGACTTCTCGATCGGCCAGTTCTTTGGCTTTGCCGGATTCGGCCTTGACCCCGGACCTGACGGCAACACCGTCGCCTACGCTGACGGCGCGTACACCTATTGGACCGACTTCATCTTCCAGGCCATGTTTGCGGCGACCGCGGCCACCATCGTGTCGGGCGCGGTGGCTGAACGGATCAAGCTCGCTTCGTTCCTCGCCTTTACGACGATCTACGTCGCCATCATTTACACCATCGCAGGTTCGTGGAAATGGGGCGGCGGCTGGCTCGACGCTCTGGGGTTCTACGACTTCGCAGGCTCGACACTCGTCCACTCGGTCGGAGGCTGGGGCGCGTTGGCGGGCATCATCGCTCTCGGGCCAAGGCTGGGCAAGTACGCGGGCGGCCAAATTAAGGCGATCGCTGGACACAGCATGCCGCTCGCCACAATCGGGGTCTTCCTACTGTGGCTTGGCTGGTTCGGTTTCAACGGTGGCTCGGTCTTGAGCGCCGACCCAGAGCTCGTGTCGCTGGTCTTCGTCACCACGAGCCTCGCCTCCGCGACGGGCATCCTGGGCGCCATGGCTACGTCCTGGACGGTCCAACACAAGCCGGATTTGAGCATGGTGCTCAACGGTTCGCTTGCTGGTCTCGTCGGCATCACGGCTGGTGCAGACGTTATGACCGTCAACGCCGCGATGCTCATCGGGTTCATCGCCGGCATCATCGTCGTCGCGTCGGTCATCGCGATCGACCGTGCACATCTGGACGATCCGGTCGGCGCGGTCTCGGTGCACCTCGTGTGCGGAATCTGGGGAACCCTCGCCGTCGGCATATTTAGCGCCGACCACTCGTTCGGGACCCAGCTGATCGGAGTGCTGGCCTACGGGGTGTTCTCGTTCGTCTCCGCCATGGTCATCTTCTTTGCAGTCAAGGCAATCATGGGCCTACGGGTCTCCCCAGAGGAGGAACGCATGGGCCTCGATGTTGGCGAACACGGGATGGAGGCCTACGGCTTCAAGTAAGTGGCACCAACCGCATGTGGCGCGGCAACCCTCAGCAAGCGACAAGGAATCTTAGAGAAAGGTAGAAACGAATCATGCACCTCACAGCAACCACGAGAGTTCAGAAGCTCGTTCGCTTCCTTCTGGTTTTCGTTGCGGTCTCAAGCGTGGCCGTCGGATCGGCGATAGCACAAGAGGAACAACCGGAAGGCAACACCGGACCCGTGTCGGTCGGGGCGGGGATGGACATCAGCACGTCGTACTACTTCCGCGGCATCATTCAGGAGACCGAAGGGTTCATCGCTCAGCCGTATCTCGAGGCTGGCATCTCTCTCTACGAGAGCGACACCGGTCTGCAGAGCGTCTCGGCAACCGCCGGACTGTGGAACAGCCTGCACTCGGGACCGACGGGCTCGGATGGTCCTGGCGACCCGGCCATGTGGTATGAAAGCGACTTCTACGCATCACTCGGCCTAGGCTTTGCCGACGCGTGGTCCGCTGACGTGACCTACACGGGCTATACAAGCCCCAACGGCACATTCGGTACCGTCAAGGAGCTCGCCTTTGGCCTCTCGTATGACGGCCTCGGCATCGCACCGTATGTCACGCTGGCGACTGAGCTCGATGGCCAGGCCGACGGTGGTCTCACCGAAGGAACGTACCTCGAGCTCGGAGCTAGTCCCGGCATGGACATTCCCGATTCGGTCGTGTCGATTTCGTTTCCCATCGCCGTAGGGCTTAGCGTGAACGACTACTACGAGACGGTCGGCGCGAGCGACACCTTCGGCTTCTTCCAGTTCGGTGCGAGCGTGAGCGTGCCCCTACCTCTCCCCGCCGAGTTTGGCGAGTGGGGCCTCTCAGGCGGCATTAACTTCATCGCGTTTGGAGATGCGTTGCAGTCGATCAACGGAAGCGACGAGTTCGAGCCGGTTGGCGTCTTCGGCATCAGCCTGGGGTACTAGGCGGCCGTACTCGACTCGCGTTACCTAGGTGCGCAACGTCCCGACATGCTCGTCCCCCTCCCGGGCTGTCGAGGACATTCTGGGCCGGGGATCGCTCCCCCGGTCCTCACTTTATTCACGACGCGTCGGGCTGCGAGGTCTCCCTGAAGAACCGCGAATTCCTGATAAGATACGTCGGTTGGAGGCCCGGTGAGCCTCGTCAATGTCAACCGATCTCTAGTTTTGGAGGGTTTAGATGATGAAGACTGCTCGGACCCGCAGTGCGCGATGGTTGATCAGCGCTGTGGCGCTCATGATGCTTGGCGGCGTCGCACCCGAAGTGGCGCACGCCCAGTCTAACAGCGCCAACATTTCGGGGAACGTCGGCCTCGACTTCTCGAACGCGTACTTTTATCGCGGAATCCGACAGGAACGAGAGGGACTCATCACGCAGCCGTACGGCGATCTCAGTTGGAGTCTCTTCGACGACCCGGATGCCGATGGCCTAGAAAGCGTTGCTTTCTCGCTCGGCATCTGGAACAGCCTCCATACAGGTCCGACCGGATCGGGCACCAGTAGCTCAGCAACTCATGTGCGCTCTTGGTATGAGTCGGACTTCTTTACCGGAGTGACCCTCGGGCTGGACAACTGGGAGGCCGGCATCACGTACACGGCGTACATGAGCCCCAATGACGCGTTCAGCTCGATCTCAGAGCTGTCGTTCAGCCTCGCGATGGACGATAGCGAGCTGCTTGGCGCGTTCGCCATGAATCCGCACATCGTTCTGGCCATTGAGATAGACGGCCAAGCCGACGGCGGCGATAGCGAAGGGGTGTATTTCCAAGTTGGCGTCGAACCGTCAATGGACCTCCCCAACGGCGCCGCATCAGTGAGTTTCCCGATAACGCTCGGCTTGAGCATGAGCAACTACTACGAGAACGGTGCGCCGCTGATTGGGCCGACCTTCAGCAACGCGTTCGGCTTTTTCGGCATTGGCGCCAGCGTTGCGTACCCGATTCCCAACACCCCGGAAGGGTACGGCGACTGGGAGATCTCGGGCGGATTCAACCTCCTGACGCTCGGTGACTACCTCGAGTTCCTCAATGAGAGCGACGGGGTCCAGGCAGTCGGGGTGTTCGGCGTCAACATCGGTTTCTAGGATCTAGGACTAGTGGTTTGTGACCCGGCTGGCGGTGCGGACCGCCGTCGGGGATGTCGTACCGGACGAGCGAGGGCTCGTCCGGACCGTCTGACGAACGAACGTCGTATTTCCGCAATCAGGCCACATCCGTCGCACACACTCACGGAGGGTCGTTGTAGCGGTCGCGCGCCTCGACGAGCGATCGGTCGGTGTCGCGATCGCCGTTTTAGACAACGCGAACGAGCTGCGAGTGAACGTGACGGTCAGAGTCATCATGTCACCTCAGCCCCGGTCATCGCAGCCCGCCTCGAGCTCGATTCAGTCGTCGCTCGCCGGGACCCTTCGCGATGCACAGGCCGAACTCATTGCGGAAACCCGCCTGGCCCGGGGAGGGCTTGGCGCGCTTAGGCGGTACACGTCGCGCCTCGATGGACTCATTCGCCAGATTTATGCCGATTCCAGGCGGCACACCAGCACGCGGGTAGCCCTCATCGCGATCGGCGGATACGGTCGCAGGCATATGTGTCTGCACTCGGATGTAGACCTGCTTCTTGTCTTTGATGGGACAGTGGGCGCGGCCGAAGAACGGATGCTCAAAGCCACGCTGCACCCGCTGTGGGATCTCCAACTCGATCTGGGGCATCACGTGCGTGAACTGGGTGATACCGCCACCGTCGAAGCCGACAATCCGGAGTTCCTCGTCGCGGTGCGTCACGCGAGATTCCTGGATGGCGATCACGAAGTGTTCCGACGCTTCACCAACGCGACGCTGCGACCCGGAAGTCGCTGGGCAGAACCGACCCTCGCGGCTCTGCGGGATCTCACACGACAGCGTCACACGCAGTTCAACTACACGCTGTTTCAGCTGGAGCCGGACATCAAGGACGCGCCCGGAGCGCTGCGCGACGTCACCGCGGCTCGGCTGATCGGTCCGCTTTCCGGAACACCGGCGATGCCCTCCTACGACCGGGGCCGACTCGACGAGGCCGAGGACTTCATGCTACGCCTGCGGTCCATCCTGCACCTCGAACGCGGGCGCAATCTCAACGTTCTATCGCACGAGCTGCAAGAAACCGCCGCCACCATGTTCGGCACAACTGACGAGGACGTGCGCCCGCAGGTGGAAGCGCTCATGAGCACCTACTACCATCACGCCCGCATCATCGACCGCGCGCTGACGGCGTCGGTGAAGTCGCTCGACTCGACCAGGCAGCCCAAGCCAATCGCGGTCGGGGAGGATTTGGTACGGCAGGGCGATGGAATCGCGTTTGCCGATGGCACGCGAGCCTCGTTACGACCACGCATGTGGCTCGGCGCATTCGAGACGGCGCTTGACCAGGGATGCGACGTCTCGCAACAAGCACTCACGTGCATCGAACGTCACGGCGAACGGTATTCGCCTGAGCAGTTCTTCCCCACGCATGAAGAACGTGACCGTCTACTCAGAGTGCTGCGCCCACGACCTGGCCTTTATGATCGTCTGTCTGAGATGCACGGCGGCGGATTGCTCGGCCGAATGTTCCCGGAGTTTCAGAAGATCTACTGTCTGGTAATTCGCGACTTTTACCACAAGTACACCGTCGACGAACACACCCTGCTCACGATTAAGAACGTGGAATCGCTCTGCTCCCCGACGAGTCAAAGTCGCCGCCGCTACGCGACGCTCCTCACCGAGATCGTGTCGCCTGAGCTTCTCATCGTCGCTCTCCTCTTTCATGACGTGGGCAAGTGGACGAACCTCAACCATTCCGAAGAAGGCGTGCGAATGGCTCTCGGCGCGCTGCGTCGCATTAAGGTGCCCGAGTCCGACATCGCGACGGTAGAGTTCCTCATTCGGAATCATTTACGGATGTCGGTGGCGGCGTTTCGGCGCGATACCGACGACCCGGAAACGGTCAAGCAGTTCGCTCGGATCGTCGGCACCGAGGAACGGCTCAAGCTGTTGTGCGTGCTCACCCTCTGCGACGTCGGCGCTGTCGGACCGGACGTGATGACGCCGTGGAAGGAAGAGCTGCTCTGGCGGCTGTACGTCGACACCTACAACCAGCTGACGCTCGGGTACGCGGACGAGGTCATCGAGGCGCGCAGTGACCTCGAGGGACTGCTCGACGCAAGGCCGAACGACATCGACGAGGCCGAGGTCACGACATTCCTCGACGGCCTTCCCCACCGGTACGTGCGCTCTGTCGAAGCATCGCGCGTGTACGAACACATTCGCCTGGCGCGTGATCTCGCGTCATCGGACGCGCATTGCTCGCTCGACCCGAAGGACTCCGTGTGGGAACTCACTGTGGTCTCGGCCGACCGGCCACAGCTGTACACGAAGATCTGCGGGGTGCTTTCCTATTTCGGCATGGAAATCCTACGAGGACAGGCTATGTCGAACCGACATGGCGTGGCGGTAGATATTTTTCAGTTCGCGGACGCCGAGCGGTTCCTCGAGCTGAACCCATCCGGCCGTGATGAGATGGTGGGTCGCCTCAAAGACGTGGTCGCGGATCGAGAGAACATCGAACAAATGCTCCAGCCCAAGGTCCGGGGGCTGTCGCGTCAGAAACCGTCGCAGGTGCCAATCGTGGTGCATATCGACAACTCGATTTCGGATCGCTTTACCATCGCCGAAATCGTGGCACCCAACGCCTGGGGGCTCCTGTATCGCATCAGCCACGTGATCTCGAGGAGTGGCTGTGACATCGAGCTCGTGCTGATCTCGACGGAAGGCAGCCGTGCCATCGACGTGTTCCATCTCACGATGGATGGCGCCAAGCTAACCGCCGAAGAGAGCGATGCCCTCCGCTCCGAACTCGAACAGGAACTGCAACGCGATGAAGCTCATTAAGGCCATTGTGCGGCCCAACAAAGTCGACGACGTGAAGGACGCGTTGGCGAAGAACAGCATTTCCGGTATGACGGTCTCCGAGGTCCGCGGACATGGCCGCCAACGGGGCCACTCGGCTGTCTACCGGGGAAATGAGTACGAAATTAGCCTGCTTCCGAAAATGGAGATCGAGATCGTCGTACCCGACGAGCTCGTTGACGACGCAATCGACGCGATCATGGAGGCCGCACGCACGGGTGAGATTGGTGACGGCCGAGTATTCGTCGTCCCTGTGGAACAGGGACGGATCATTCGTACCGGTGAACGAGACGTGGTCTAACGAAAGACCGAGAACCAGAGACCAGAACACAGTCAGGAGGAAATCGGATGGAACCCAAAGACGTCATGGCACTCATTCAGGAGAAAGGCATTCAAGCAGTCGATATTCGGTTCGTCGACTTGCCCGGCCTGTGGCAGCACTTCACGCTGTCGACGAGGGAATTCTCCGAAGACGCGTTCGAGGAGGGCCTCGGGTTCGACGGATCGAGCATCCGCGGCTTTCAGGAGATCCAAGAAAGCGACATGCTGCTGGTACCGGACGCGACAACCGCCTTCGTCGATCCGTTCGCAACCGCTCCCACACTCGTTCTCATTGCCAACGTGAGGGATCCCGTGACGGGTGAATCGTACTCACGTGATCCGCGGTATATCGCACAGAAGGCCGAGTCGTATCTCAAGTCGACCGGGATCGGTGATACCGCGTATTTCGGGCCGGAACCCGAGTTCTTTATCCTCGATGACATCAGGTTCGGCCAGAGCTACAACCACGGTTTTTACTATCTCGATTCAAAGGAGGGATTCTGGAACGCCGGAAAGGAGGAAAACCCGAATCTCGGCTATAAGCCGCGTTACAAGGAGGGGTATTTCCCGGTTCCGCCGATGGACTCGCTCCAAGACATACGAACCGAGATGATGCTGACGCTCGAATCTGTCGGCGTGGACATCGAGGTCCATCATCACGAGGTGGGCACAGCCGGACAGGCCGAGATCGACATGCGGTTCGACTCGCTCGTGAGCATGGGCGACAAGCTGCTCAAGTACAAGTACGTCATCAAGAACGTTGCACGGCGTCACGACAAGACGGTGACGCTCATGCCCAAGCCGATCTTCCAGGACAACGGCTCTGGCATGCACGTCCACCAAAGTGTGTGGAAGGGCGACAAGAACGCCTTCTTCGAGGCCGGGACTTACGCCGATCTCAGCAAGACGGCCCTCTATTACATCGGCGGGATTCTCAAGCATGCGCCGGCACTGCTGGCGTTCTGCAACCCGACGACCAACTCATATCGGCGGCTTGTCCCGGGTTACGAGGCACCGATCAACCTGATCTATTCCCAGCGCAATCGCAGCGCGGCCGTAAGGATTCCCGCGTATTCGCGCAGTGAGAAGGCCAAGCGGATCGAGTGCCGGTTCCCCGATCCGAGCTGCAACGGCTACCTGGCGTTTACCGCCATGCTGATGGCCGGACTCGATGGTGTCCAGAACAAGATCACGCCGCCGGGTCCGCTCGACAAGGACCTGTACGACCTCCCGGCCGAGGAAATGGAGAAAATCGAGAGCACGCCGGGGAGCCTCCCCGAAGTGCTTGATGCGCTGGAAAACGACCATGAGTTCCTGCTCAAGGGGGACGTGTTCACGCCGGACGTGGTCTCGAACTGGATCGCCTACAAACGTGAGAACGAAGTCGACGCGATCCGCCTACGGCCGCATCCGTGGGAGTTCGCACTGTACTTCGACATCTAGGAACCTGCTAGGAACCGACCGAATGGGGCGGGGCTGATCGTGGTCCCGCCCCCGGTCGTCATGCTCGTGGTTACGGACGATCCGCCCGACGTCACGCCGCGCGATCTGTTTCTGTCTCGCGACCTATCCGAAGACGCCGCCCGCCAGTACCTCGCGAGCCGGGGCTTTCGCGACCCGGGCGACGCCGATCGCCACCTCCAACAGCTAGCCGACGACCTGCCGACGCGCCTCGCACTCGGCGACCTCGCTGGGGTCTTGCTCGAGACGCTTGTCGAGGCGCCAAACCCGGACGGCGCGCTCGTTGGTTTCTGCCGGTACGTGGCCACACGCGCTCCAAAAAGCTCACTGATTGGATACTTAAGCGACGACCCACGGGCGCTCGAGATCCTGACCTACTTACTTGGCTGCTCGCCATTCTTAAGCGAGGTGCTCATCCGGAATCCGGAGTACTTCCATTGGCTGCAGCGTGAGCTCGATGGGCCGGCGCCCGACGTGATCGCTTACCGCGAGGAGCTCGATTCGCTCCTCGCTCGCGACGAAGGCACTGAGCGTCAGATTGACGCCCTCAAGCGGTTCCAGCGGCGAGAAATGCTGCGAATTGCCGCCCGAGATCTCCTGAGCAAAGACACCCTCCGTTCATCGACGCAGCAGCTGTCGAACCTCGCCGACATCGTCGTTGAAGGTGCAATCCGGATTGTCGTCGACCAAATGTCTCCGAATGACGTGCCGCCTGGCGGCTTCGTCGTGATCGGCATGGGAAAGCTCGGTGGCCGGGAACTCAACTATAGCTCCGACATCGACCTGATCTACGTGTACGAAGTCGGCGATTCCGAAGACTCGACGGCGCACGAATACTTCCAGAAGTTCGGCCGGCGCCTCACTGCACTGCTCAGCGAACACACGGATGAGGGGTACTTGTGCCGGGTGGACCTTCGCCTCCGCCCGATGGGCAAGCGAGGCAACATCGTCTACTCGCTCGAGCAGAGCGCCCAGTACTACGAGACACTGGGCGAGACCTTTGAGCGATTCGCGCTCATCAAGGCCAGACCGATCGCCGGCGATCTTCAGCTGGGTGAACGATTTGTTGACCTCGTGCGTCCGTTCGTGTACCGCAAGTACCTCGACCACGCGGCGCTCGAAGAGCTGGCCCGCTACAAGGCACGGGCAGACCGAGAGCATCTCAAGCAGGATGAGGCCGAACGCAACGTCAAGGCCGGCCGCGGGGGCATTCGCGAGATCGAACTGTTCACGCAAGTCTTCCAGCTGATCTACGGAGGGAAAGAGCCCAAGCTGCAGTCGTCCGGGACGTTGGCCGCGCTGCAGCACCTGGACCGATCCGGCTTCGTTGAGGCTGACGTCTTGAAGGACCTCTCCGACGCGTACGAGTTTCTTCGGAAAGTTGAGCACAGTCTGCAGGTAGTGCAGGAGGGACAGACTCACTCGCTGCCGACGAAGGACCTGGAGCTCACCTTCTTGGCGAGACGGCTGGGCTTTCCGAAAACGGAAGACCTCCACTCAGAGCTTGTACGCCATCGGGACCGCGTCCACACAGTCTACGCACGACTCTTCGAGAGCCGGCCCGACGACGCTGAGTTCCGCGGACGGCAGCTGTTCCGCCTCCTGTCGGGTGAGCTGCCGGAGGACGAAGCGCTCGACTACCTGACGACCCTCGGCATACCGGAACCCGAACGAGTGCACCAGGCAATTGGTGCCTTGGACGACGTCGCGTCGCTTGCCCATTCCAAAACGACGACGCGCAACCTGCTCGCAAACCTTCTGGCCACGATGCTGGATCGGATTGCCCTCTGCAACTCGCCGCCTCGGGTTTTCAACCGCTTCGAGCAGGTCGTGTCGAGCGCACGTGCACCCGCGGCGTTGTACCGGAGCTTGCTCGAAAACGATCAGCTGCGCGATCGACTCATCATGGCGCTCGATGTCGGCGAGCTGTTCTCCCGGCGACTAGCCCGGTATCCGGAACTGCTCGACATCCTCGTCGCCACGTCGATGAGGATGTCCCTCTTTCGGCAGTCGGTCAGCGACGGTGTCGCCCTGCTCGACGCCGCGGGCGACGGCGAACCCACCGATGCACTCATGGATCCGTTCAGGCGTTTCAAGGCACTCGAGGAGTTCAAGGCGCTAGTGGGGTGGCTCGTCGATAACGATCTGGCGACCCTGAACGAGAAGCTCTCGCTCGTGGCCGACGTCGCCCTGGACTGGGTGGCATCGCATGTCGCCACAGACCAAGTGGGCGACGCACCACCGACGCGATGGGTTGCCTTTGCCCTGGGAAAACTTGGAGGACGCGAGCTGACCGTACATTCTGATTTGGATCTGGTGTTCCTTTACGACGGCGATCCGTCCGACTCCGCGTCCTACGAGCGCCAGCAGGCATTCGTCAAAGCAATCCATCGATTCCTGGAAGAGCCAACCGCGGCGGGCGCGGCGTATAGTCTCGACACCCGGCTCCGCCCCGAAGGGAGAAAAGGCGCGTTGGCCATTCCGATCGTGGCCTTCCAGCGTTATCTCGAAACTCGAGCGGAAACCTGGGAGCGCATGGCGTGGACGCGAAGTCGACATCTGTGCGGGTCAGCTGAGGTCGCGAACGATGTTTCGACCTTGGTCGACCGCTTCGTCTACGGGCCATGGGAGGCAACGATGCCCCAGTACGCCCGGCACGTGCGTGGCCGGATGATTCGGGAGTTGTCTCAAGAAGCCTCCGGCCGACGCCTCGACCTCAAAGTTGGTGCGGGTGGATTGGCCGACATCGACTTCCTCCTGCAGCTCGTCCAGATTCGGGAGGGCGAACACCACCAAGGCTTCCGAATCGCCGGCACACGACATCTGCTCGATGCGATGCCCCAGACGGGCTATATCGACCCCTCGACGGTGGCCCGTCTCCGTGATGCCTACGAGTTCCTGAGAACGCTCGAGACGGTACTGCGCATCGAGACCGACAGCGGCCGGGGGTGGATCTCAACTGATCCGAACGAACTTGAGCCGCTCGCGGCGCGGATCGGGATGACGCCACAAACAGGTGATGCGCTGCTCGCACGCTACCGCGAGGTCACACACGAAGTGCGAGAGATCTTCGAAGCCGGCATGGATCGACTCGAGGCTAGTTAGAGGCGTGGGCCGTGCTTCGCCCTAGTGGCCCAGCACGGGGTGCGGTGTGTACAGCTCCTCAAGCGACGTGCATTCCTCGTCATCGAGCTCGAGGTCAAGCGCAGCAACGGCATCATCCAAATGCTGGAGGCGGGTGACGCCTACAATGGGTGCCGACACACCGGACTGCCGCAGGATCCAGGCAAGAGCGATTCGGGCGGGTGGCACGCCGTGCCGAGTCGCGAGCTCTACGACTCTATCTACGATCGCGAAGTCAGCCTCCGTATAGTAGAGACGGTGGGCGAAGTCGTCGGTCCGCGCTCGCGTCGTGTCGCCCCACGCGTCGGCCGAGGACCGCCGCCTTCCAGCGAGAAACCCACGGGCCAGTGGACTCCACGGAATGATGCCGACGCCTTCGGCTTGACACAACGGCATCATCTCGCGCTCTTCCTCGCGATAGACGAGGTTGTAGTGGTTCTGCATCGAGATGAACCGGGCCCAGCCGCGGCGCTCACTGGCTCCAAGCATCGTCGCGAACTGCCACGCTGCCATGCTCGATGCTCCGAGATAACGGACCTTCCCGGAGCGGACGATCGCATCGAGTGCGTCAAGCGTCTCTTCGATCGGCGTGTGCGGGTCAAACCGATGAATCTGGTATAGGTCGATGTAGTCGGTTCCAAGCCGCGCCAGCGAGGCGTCGACGGCGTCAAACAGATGCTTTCGCGACAGGCCCCGGTCGTTGGGGCCATCACCCATCGGGTAGTTTACTTTCGTCGCAATGACCACTTGATCGCGGCTTGCCAACTCGCCCAGGGCACGACCGACGATCTCCTCACTGACACCGAGGGAGTACATGTCGGCGGTGTCGAAGAAGTTGATTCCTGTCTCGATAGCGCGCTCGAAGAACGGTCGAGATTCGTCCTCCGACAGCATCCATTCGCGCCAGGCCTTCGACCCAAAGCTCATGGTTCCCAGACAGATGCGGGACACGCGCAGGCCGCTGCGGCCTAGTCGGACGTACTGCATGAGACGAATATTGAGGAATGCCGGACCGCGTTTGCCTTATGCCTTCTAGCTAAGGCACCGTATGGTAATGCTCATGCGCCGGATCCCAGACCTGTCGCGATCCGGATCCCCGGTCTGCCGTGAACGCGTACGCGACCACGGCGATGATCGCCACGATGACCCCGATGACCGCAATCTGACTCACCCGTGACATCTGTTGCTGCTTGCGGGCACAGCACTGCTTGTACTTGCGTCCGCTCCCACAAGGACAGGAATCGTTCCGGCTAACCTTTCTTGTTCCCATACCTGCGCTTGATGCACGGCCTGCGGCCGACCTCGAGATCTTCGTAGTATAGCGCGGCGTACCAAGCTGCCCTATACTTCTCGACTGGCATAGGCCGTGGGAAACTCAGAGCACAAGCCCTTCGTCTTCGATACAGAACTCCGTCTCGTCGTGCTGACCGGAGTGAAGGTCAGCCGCCTTGCCGAGCTGCGCCACATGCTGTCACGGATTCCCGGCTCGTCGATATTCTTCCATACGCATCAGGTCTACTTGGCTCACAACTTTCAGAAGCCGTTCTACTACAACGACTTTGCGATCTGGGTATCGCAGGCGCTGAGAGAAGAGGCGCTGGCAGAGAAGCTTGCGGCCATCGATCTCCTGGCGTTCACGACCATCCGCGAGCTTCGCCTCACCATCCTGCAGACGATCGACGACTACATCGAAACACACGGTGAGATCAGCCAGCCATGTCGACCGGACGAGGCCTTCCACTTCTGTCGATCGCGCAGCTTCGTGTTGCCGACCGGCATCGTCGCACAAGATGTGCCCGAGTTCTTCGGCCAACTCAGTCATATTTCCGATGCGTCCCTCTACTTTCACTTCTTCGAAGCCAGGCTCCGCCTGGGTCGCCGCACGAGTGACTTCTCGCGCTGGCTCAAGGATCGCGGCCGTGAAGATCTTGCGTCAGCCATCGATGGTCTCAATCCCTACGTCAGAACCCTTGGGGAGCTCAAGCAGGACATCATTCGCATCGGCACAGATGCCGGGTCGGACCAATGAGCGCAACACTTGACGACTACGGGGCGCTCGTGGGGACGGAGGTCGTTGACGAGCTTCGGCTGTTGGCGGACCGGGTTAAACACCGACGCATGCAGCACATCAACTCGACGGCGGTCGGCGGAGGTGTCGCAGAGCTTCTCACCCGTCTTGTGCCGTTGTTTCGTGAGCTGGGCATCGAAACGGCCTGGGACGTCATCAAGGGCAACCGAGCGTTCTTCGCGGTGACCAAGGCCTTTCACAACGCGCTGCATGGGGATGACGTCACGATAAGCGACGACATGTTCGACGTCTTCCGTGAAGCGACTGCCATGAACCTCGCGGACCTCGGGCAGATGGGAGACTTCGTCGTGATCCACGACCCGCAGCCGGCCGGTCTGATCGCTTGCAAGGAAGAGACCGGGGGACACTGGTTGTGGCGCTGTCACATCGACGTATCGACACCCAACCAAAGGGTCTGGGAGTTCCTGAAGTCCTACGTCGACCAGTACGAAGCATCGATATTCTCGATGCCCGAGTTCTCACAGAAACTGGCTATTCCCCAGTTCATGGTGACCCCGTCAATCGATCCCCTCAGCGAGAAGAACCGAGAGATGACCGACGACGAGATATCGGGGGTTCTCGCGAAGTACGAGCTGGACCCCGATCGGCCGATCATCACGCAGATTTCCCGATTCGACCGACTCAAGGACCCGGTCGGCGTTATCAACGCCTACCGCCTCATCAAGCGACGCTACAACTGCCAATTGGTTCTGGCCGGCGGCGGCGCGTCGGACGACCCAGAAGGCGAGGAAGTGCTAAGCGAGGTGCGTCAGTCCGCCGATGGCGACCCGGATATCCATGTGCTGCCGCTTCCGCCCTTCAGCGACCTCGACATCAACGGCCTCGTGCGAGGGTCGACAATCGTCATGCAGAAGTCGCTAAAGGAAGGGTTTGGCCTGACGGTCACTGAAGCCTTGTGGAAGCGCCGCCCGGTCATTGGCGGATCGGTGGGCGGCATCAAGCTGCAACTACTCAACGGCGTTACTGGCTTCCTCGTCCACTCGCCGAGGGGGCTGCCAACCGGGCCATCGAGCTTCTCGGTGATGAGTCACTGCAACGCGCCATGGGCCACAACGGGCATGAGCACGTCCGGGAGAACTTCCTCACGACCCACCATCTCCGCGACTACTTACTCCTGATGATGGCGATGGAACACCGCGAGACCGACATCACGTTGCTGACCGCCAACGGATAACCACACCGCCCAGTCGCCAAGGCCTATGTTGCTAGCAATAGCTTGCCGATGTGTTGGCTGGCTTCCATAGCACGATGCGCCTTGGCCGCGTTCTCGAGAGCAAAGACCTCGTCGATCTGCGGCTCGAACTGCCCATCCGAAACCCATGGCCAGACCCGCGTGCGAACCGCATCGACAATCGCTCCCTTTGCGCTAACTGACCGGGCCCGGAGGGTGGAACCAGTAACGGTCAAGCGGCGCGACATGAGCTTCACAAGAGGAATCTCAGCCGTGGCACCGCCCATCAGGCCTATCAGTACCAACCGACCGTCCGTCGCGAGAGTGTCGAGGTTCGCTTCTAGGTACGGCGCGCCGACCATATCGAGGATCACATCCACGCCTCGACCGTCGGTCGCCACCTGCAGGGCCGCCGCGAAGTCCTCCGTACGGTAGTTAATGGCGCGCGCGGCTCCCAAGCGCTCGCATGCCGCACACTTCTCGTCCGAGCCCGCCGTGGCAAACACGCGAGCACCAGTGAGGCGGGCGAGCTGAATAGCCGTGGTCCCGATGCCACTCGAGCCACCGTGGACGAGAAACGCCTCTCCCTCGACGAGGCGGCCTCTGTCGAAGACATTGGTCCAAACCGTCAAGCACGCCTCCGCCAGAGCGGCGGCGGCGACGACGTCAACCCGCGTCGGGATGGGCAGCACCTGTGGAGCCGGAACCACGCAGTACTCGGCGTATCCGCCTCCGGTCACAAGTCCGCACACGGGATCGCTTACTGCCCAATCCGCAACGCCGTCACCAAGTAACGCGACGTGTCCTGACACTTCCAACCCGAGCACGTCCGATGCGCCTGGGGGAGGGGGATACTTCCCCTGCCGTTGCATCACATCGGCGCGATTGACGCCGGCTGCCGCCACCCTGACCAAGAGCTCGCCCGCCGCCGGGGTCGGAACCGGCCGCTCACCGATTTTCAGGTTGTCGGCCGGCCCGAACTCGGTGATTTCGACGACTCGCATAGTGGCAGGAATCGACATGCGTGCTCCTCTGTTGATCGGCTTAGGTAGTCGGCGTTCACGCGAGAAGGGCGACTACTCTACATCGCTATGCACCACGTGCGCACACGCGAGTATAATCAGCCCTCGCACAAATGAGCCTCCGCATCGTAATCGTCGGCTACGGCCGGATGGGCAAGGAAGTCGAGGCCCTCGCCGAGGCCTACGACTGCGAAATCGTCGAACGTCTCGACGTCCACAACAACGCAGCCGGAGAGGCGATCGACCCGGCGCGTCTCCCTGAGGCCGATGTCGCCATCGACTTCTCGACCGCTGAGGCTACCGTTAGCAACCTTCCGCGCTTGGCTCGGATCGGACTCAATGTGGTTGTCGGCACGACGGGATGGAGCGATGCGGAAGCGACGCTGCGCCAAGCGGTCGCCGACTCGAGCATCGGTGTCGTTGCAGCTGCCAACTTTTCGGTAGGCGTGAACATCTTTCTGGAATTGGTGGAACGCGCCGCGCCGCTGGTCTCACCCCACGAAGAGTTCGGCGCCTGGATTCACGAAACGCACCACGCTGCTAAAGTCGATGCTCCGTCGGGTACCGCCCTCGCCCTCGAGACCGCGATGAGAACATCGGGCTATGATCGGCCGATCGACGTCGCGTCAACTCGGGTCGGCTCGGTTCCCGGCATTCACACCGTCGGGTTTGACGGGCCGGCCGAGACGATCACGCTCACCCACACCGCCAGGAATCGCACGACGTTCGCGCGCGGCGCGCTCGAAGCGGCGAGGTGGTTGAAAGGCCGACAGGGCTGGTTCACGATGCGTGACGTCCTTGGCATGACGTGAGGATGGAGAAACCATGAACGAACGGTGGTCCGGTTGCGGCACCGCACTCATCACTCCGTTTTCTGAAACGGGTGAGGTCGACGAAGCCGCCGTGTCTCGACTTGCCCGCAGACAGATCGAGGCGGGCGTGCACTTTCTGGTCCCATGCGGAACAACCGGTGAGAGTCCCACGCTGTCCCACGACGAGAAGCTCCACGTCGTTGAGCTCGTCGCGTCAGAGGCCAGCGGTCGAGTCCCCGTGCTCGCCGGTGCTGGTGGCTATGACACCGCAGCCGTGGTCACGCTGGCGCGGGACATGGTTCAGGCCGGCGCCGACGGCATCCTTTCCGTGACGCCCTACTACAACAAACCGACGCCCGAGGGCCTGTATCGGCACTACGCGACAATCGCCGACTCCATCGACCGACCAGTGGTCGTGTACAACGTGCCGAGCCGCACCGGATGCAACATCAACGCGGAGACGCTGATCCGGTTGGCCACGATCGGGAACGTTGTCGGCGTGAAGGAGGCGTCGGGCGACCTCTCGCAGATGTGCGCGATCTGTCGAGACGTACCTGAAGGGTTCAGCGTGCTGTCTGGCGACGACGCCTTCACGTTACCGCTCATCGCGCTCGGTGGCGTCGGCGTGATCTCGGTCATTTCAAACGAGGTCCCCGGCGAAATGGCGGACCTTGTCGACGCCGCGCGTGGCGGTGATTTCGCACGCGCCCGCGCCCTTCACCAGCGCCTGCTCCCGTTGATGCAGGTCAACTTCGTGGAATCGAATCCGATTCCAGTCAAGGCGGCGCTGGTCGAGATGGGTGTCCTGACCGACGCGCACTATCGTCTCCCGCTCGTGCCACCGCAGCCCGCCTCACGACAGCGCATCGCTGACGTTCTACGGGGTCTGGGGCTTGAGCGCTCCGAGCTGCACACGGCCGCCGGCTCGTAAGCCAACCCGACGAAACACGGGGGTCTGCAATGACGATGACAACCGCCTCGATTCAAGCCCTTGCAGACGAAATCCACGACCTCTTTCAGCAGGGCGCCGATGCCGATCGGGATCGCGCGCGTTCAGCGTTCGCAGATCTGCGGCGCCGACTATCCGCAGGCCAGGTCCGCGCAGCCGAGCCCGACGCTAGTCAACCTACCGGGTGGCGAGTCAACGCATGGGTAAAGGAAGGCATACTCGTCGGCTTTCGCTCCGGCGATGTGGTAGCGTATCCGGCCGCCGACGACGATTCGCCTTTTCTTGATAAGGACACGCTTCCGCTGAAATCGCTGGACCGTTCCTCGAACGTGCGGCTCGTTCCGGGAGGGTCGTCGATTCGAGACGGCGCGTTCATCGGCAGCGGGGTCATTTGCATGCCGCCGATGTACGTCAACATCGGAGCCTACGTTGGCGACGGAAGCCTGATCGACTCGCACGCGCTGGTGGGATCGTGCGCCCAGGTCGGTCAACGCGTCCACGTTAGCGCCGCCGCTCAGATCGGCGGGGTCCTCGAGCCGGTCGGCGCGATTCCTGTCATCGTGGAGGATGAGGTCCTGGTGGGAGGTAACGTCGGGCTCTATGAGGGCGCGGTCGTCAAGCGTCGGGCGGTGATCGCCGCCGGAACCATCCTCACCGGCTCGACACCCGTATACGACCTCCCGCATGGGCAGATCCTGCAGACGGAGCCCGGCACACCCACGATCATTCCGGAAGGCGCCGTCGTCGTCCCCGGTGCCAGAGCCGTGACGGCGCCAGCCGGCAAGGAGCTGGGACTGTCGCTGGCGACGCCGGTCATCGTCAAGTATCGCGACGACCGAACCGACGCGCGAACCGAGCTCGAAGCATGGATTCGGTAGAGCTCACCGCGCTGGCGCGCGCGCTGGTCGATATCGATTCAACAACCGGCCGCGAGGGCGAGGCCTGTCGTTGGGTGTCCGCCTGGCTCCGCGACCATCGCTACAACGTGGTCGATCAGCCCGTAGCGGAGGATCGGTTCAACATCATCGCGACGCTGGATCCGCCGGACGTCGTGTTATCGACTCATATCGACACGGTGCCGCCGTTCTTCCCCGGACAGGAGGTCGATGGCAAGCTGTACGGTCGCGGCGCCTGCGACGCAAAGGGCATCCTCGCGGCACAAATAGCTGCACTTGAGCAGCTTCGCAGCGAGGGCGAACGACGTGTTGGCCTCCTCGTCGTGGTCGGCGAAGAACACGGCAGTCACGGCGCGCACGCCGCCAACATGCGACCGCTAGGGTCGCGATACCTCATCAACGGCGAGCCAACCGGAAACCGTTTGGGTGCCGCGACCCGCGGCGTATACCGGGTCAGACTAGCGGCAGAGGGCCGCGCCGCGCACTCGTCGAACCCCGAGCTCGGAGTATCGGCGATTGAGAAACTCATTGACGCGCTGGTGCAGCTGCGCGGGCTTCCCCTCCCCGAGGATTCAGACATGGGGCGGACCACGTACACCGTAGGACTCATATCTGGCGGTATCGCACCAAACGTCGTGCCGCCCTCAGCCGAAGCCGAAGTCAACTTCCGGACAGTCGGACCGGCTAGCGACGTCCGGGCCGCGCTCGGACCTCTCACCGGCACTGTGAATCTCTCGGATGTCGGGGAAGTTCCCCCAGTTACGCTGCGGACCGTACCAGGATTCGAGGCCGAATCGTTCGCCTTCACAACCGACATCCCGTTCCTGTCGGAGTGGGGCGAACCTCTGCTATTCGGCCCCGGCTCGATCATCGTTGCCCACACCGCTGACGAGCACGTCCAACTAGACGAGCTGCACGCGTCCGTTGGGCACTACGTTGCCATCGCGAAGAACCTGCTCGCCAGTTAAGCAGGTAGCCTGAATGGGTGGTGTCTCGCATCGGCGGTGCCCCTGGGGAGACACCCATCCGCTCTACGTCGACTATCACGACTCGGAATGGGGCGTGCCGACCCATGACGACCCAACGTTATTCGAGATGCTGGTGCTGGAAGGCGCCCAAGCCGGCCTGAGCTGGCTGACGATCCTCAAGAAGCGAGAGAACTACCGCCGTGCATTCGCGGGTTTCGATCCACGACAGGTCGCCCGCTTCGATGGCCGCCGCATAGAGAAACTCCTTGTCGACGATGGGATCGTGCGCAACCGCCTGAAGATTCGGTCTGCGGTAACTAACGCGCGAGCGTTTCTCACGGTGCAGCGGGAGTTCGGCAGCTTCGATTGCTTCGTGTGGCAGTTCGTTGACGGGACACCTAAGCAAAACGCGTGGCGTCACCTCAAGCAGGTGCCGGCCAAGACTCCCGAATCAGATGCCATGAGCGCCGACCTCAAGCGCCGGGGATTTACCTTCGTCGGCTCGACGATCTGCTACGCGTTCATGCAGGCGACCGGCATGGTTAATGACCATCTGATCGGCTGCTTTCGCCACTCCGAGGTTCGCTAGCGGACACTCGACTCGTCGCAAGGGCGTGAAGCGCGATGCCTGCGGCGGTTGACACATTGAGCGAGTCGACAGGCGGACAGATCGGAATTCGAATTCTGACGTGTGCGTGCTCCAGTACTCCCCTACTCAGCCCGTCGCCCTCGTTCCCGACAATGAGCGCTGTGCTGGTCTTCTCGGTCGGGAGCACGTAGCGACTCAGGGGTACCGCCGATGGGTCCGGCGTGAGTGCCGCCACGTGGTAGCCGCGGTCACGAAGAAGTTCGAGTCCCCGCGGCCATTCATCAACAACCGCGAACGGGACGGACAGCGTCGTGCCGATCGAGGTTCGTATGGCTTTTCGATACAACGGATCGCTGCATCCCGGACTCAGCAAGACAGCCGCCGCGCCAAATGCGGCGGCGTTCCGAAAAATGCCACCGATGTTGTCGGGATTGCCAACCTGCTCGAGCACGATAACGGGACGCGGGGCCTCGATCGCCTGAATCACGGACACCGCGTCGGCGAGAGGCGGACGTTCGAGGAGGCCCAGGCAGCCCTGGTGGAAATCGTAGCCGCCAATCTCTCGCAGCAGAGTCCGACTAGCGACGAAGACCGGCGGTGGGTCATCGAACGCCACCAGCGCGTCCTCGAGCGCCCGAAGGGCCGTCTCCGTTACCAGTAGAGCCTGCAGGCGGAACGTGCCCTCGGCCAATACTCGCCGCACGACGAATCGCCCCTCGGCTACGCAGATACCTTGATCGCGGATTCGTGCCGGATCCGGAACGTGCCGAAAAGGGATCACGCGCGGATCGTCGGTCGTGGTGATCGGAATGACACGCACGACGAAGCCTGCTCAGTCGCTCTGGACGATCGAACGTTTGCTCCGGTGGCGATCGACCACCTCGAGGCCAAGCCGCTTGCTGAGATAGACCTTGGACTCCTGGTTTTGCCGAAGACTGGGTTCGAACTTGACCACGTTGAACTCGAGATGATCGAGCGTGGCCCGCATATCGTAGAACCTGTTCTTGGTCTTCACCACGATCTCATCGAAGCCGTTGTCGAGGGCCCACGCCTCCTGCTCTTCGGTGAGCGCGCGAAAGAACCCTTGACCCCGCCAATCTCGACGCGTCCCGCCGAGCCAGTTGTACAACACCTTGCGGCCGGAAAACTGGACGCAGTCGGCAAGCTTGGAAACAAGGTCTGCAAGTTGCGCGTCGGCCTCGTTGAGCGACAGCTCGTGCGACACCTTGTAGGCGACCGGTACGATGGTCGACCCGTCGTCTGGCAACGGCGCCTCGGCCATGAGAATCTGATGATCGCGGTCTGCCAGCCGATCAACGACTTCAGCCGCGCGCTTGGGGTGCTCAAACTCGCCGAAGTACTCCTCGATGTACTCGATCTCGAGCGCACCTTGGTGCAGCGAATACTGGCGTACCTGGTATTCCATGTTCGTGGAGTATGGCCGTACTATCTCCGCAAGGGAACCGGCAGGAATCATACACTCAAAGGGCGATATCGATGCCTGAGCTCCCCGACGTCCAGTTGTATGTCGAGTGCCTCCGGCCCCGAGTCGTCGGCCAACGATTTGAGGCTCTGCGTATCGCGAGCCCGTTCGTGCTCCGTTCGGTCACCCCCAGCACCGACGACCTGGCCGGACGCCCGGTGAACGCCGTACGTCGGCTCGGCAAGCGGATCATCCTGGCCTTTGAAGATGAGCTGTTCGTCGTCATCCATCTGATGATCGCCGGGCGTCTTCGCTGGCGAAACGCGGGCGCTCGTCCACCCGGGAAGATCGGCCTCGCGGCATTCGACTTCCCGAACGGAACGCTCTTGCTCACCGAAGCTGGCTCGACGAAGCGAGCCTCAGTTCACGTCGAGCAGGGTGAGTTGGCACTATCAGCACATGACCGAGGCGGTCTGGAAGTTCTCGACGCTGACTTCAGAGCGTTTCAGGCGACGCTGCTGCGCGAGAACCACACGCTCAAGCGGGCACTCACCGACCCAAGGCTGTTTTCGGGAATCGGGAACGCTTACTCAGACGAGATTCTCCATCGAGCGGGGCTCTCGCCGCTGGCCCTCTCGAGCCGTCTCTCTGAGTCACAGGTACGCGAGCTTTATGATGCCACGCGCGAGACCCTCAACTTGTGGGTAGAACGCCTCAGGTCCAAGATCGGGTCTGGTTTTCCTGAGAAGGTCTCAGCGTTCAGACCCGGCATGGCCGTTCACGGACGCTACCGCGAGCCGTGTCCGGTTTGTGGTACTCCGGTCCAACGAATCGTGTACGCGAACAACGAGGTCAACTATTGTGCACGGTGTCAGACTGGCGGCAAGCTGCTCGCCGACCGCGCAATGTCACGTCTCTTAACCCGGATTTCCGATTTCGCTGTGGTACCGTACCGCCAGGACCAGTCGCCGCGCCTTGATTTCTGGGGCTCCGACGTAAGGAACCTCACGACGGAGGGTGACACCCGGTGGGTGAATTACAACACGAGCCATTTCAGTTCGCGTTCAACGGCTTCTTGAAAGTCGCGTTTCAGGGATCGCGCGTCACCTCCGACGCCGGCCTCATTCTAGTGCGCGAGTTGGATGAACGCCTGGGGCTGGAGACACTCATCTCCGAGCACCTGAGCGATTCCCGACATGGGTTGAACACCCAGTTCAGTCTGGCGGATCTCCTGCGGCAATCGGTCTACAGCCGGCTCGCGGGCTACGAAGACCTCAACGACGCAGTGCGCGTGTCGACGGACCCGACATTCCGTCTCATCGGGTCGCCGAAGCGCTGGGACCGGGGTGCGGCGCTGACATCGACCCTGCATTGGTTCGAGACCGACCTGCTGACCCAGGAGGAGAATCTCATTGGGCTGATGGCCGTGAACCGGGAGGTGCTCGCACAGGCCGAGAGACCGACGCGCGCCGACCGGATCGTGCTCGACATGGATTCGAGCGAGAGCCCGGTGCATGGGGCGCAGGAAGGGAGTGCGTATAACGGGCACTTTGAGTCCGTCTGCTACCACCCGCTGTTTCTGTTCAGTGAGCACGGCGACTGCGTCGCCGCCACGCTGCGGCCCGGCAACGTGCAGAGCGCCGACGGCTGGGACGACCTGCTCGTGCCGGAGGTTGAACGGCAGCAGGCGGAGGGCACGCGCGTGGCGTTCCGCGCGGACGCGGCGTTCGCCAAGCCGGAGATCGACGAGACGCTCGAGAGACGCGACGTGGACTATGCCATCCGCATGCCGGCGAACAAGAGCTTGGAGCTGGAAATCGAAGACATCCTCTTTCGTCCGCCCGGACGGCCGAGCTGCAAGCCCTTGGTGCGCTACAAGAGTTTCCGCTATCAGGCGAAGAGCTGGACCACGCCCAGACGGATTGTCGCAAAGGTGGAGCACCACCGGGGTGAGTTATTCCCTCGCGTCGGCTTCATCGTGACCAACATGACCCGACCGAGCCGCTCGGTCGTCCGGTTCTACAACAAGCGCGGCACGGCGGAGCAATGGATCAAAGAAGGCAAGCAGGCGACCCACTGGACGCGGTTGTCGTGCCATCGGTTCCGGGCGAACGAAGTGCGCCTGCACCTGAGCGTCCTGGCCTACAACCTGGGCAACTTGTGGCGCAGACTGGTCCTGCCGCCGCGGATCAAGCGCTGGTCGCTCACGAGTCTGCAGCAGCGGCTGGTGAAAACCGGGGGCCGGCTGGTGAAGCATGCGCGGTACTACTGGCTCCTGCTGGCAGAAGGGCAGCTGAACCGGCGGCTGTTCAGCGACATGCTGCGGAGGATCTGGGCGCTACCGGTCCCGGCAGGCTGACGCGCGGCGAGTGCTACGAATCCGCTTGGCGAAGAAGAGCATGAGTGTGGAGCGGTGTCTGAGGAATGCCCTGAAAGTAGGGGCTCCAGTCGGTTGCACGTCAGCGGGGGCTGAGGTGACGGCCTCCGGAGCTGGACGATTGTGCGACGAAGAAAGTTTCGTGGGATCGGCGGCTCTCGGGTGTATAAAAGGTACCATCCGGGGCAGGCAAAATGGAAATCCCGATTTAAGGCAAGACTGGCCGGCAACGCTCGACGGATGGGACGATCGCGTCGACACGACGCGGTGATAGAAGCTAAGGAGCGCTGGCAGCGGCGATTGAATCGGCCAGGTTAGGAGCAATCCAGCGCTCGACCTCGGCGACCGACATGCCGGTCCGCGCTGCGTAATCCGACACTTGGTCGCTCCCGACACGTCCGACCGTGAAGTATGTGGCCTTCGGGTGAGAGAAATACAGTCCACTCACACTGGCCGCCGGCAGCATGGCTGCCGATTCAGTCAGGGCCATCCCGATCGTCCCTGGATCCAGCAACTCGAACAACGTGAACTTGCGACTGTGGTCCGGGCACGCCGGATACCCGAAGGCCGGCCGGATGCCACGATACGCTTCTGCGATCAAATCGTCGAACTCCAGCGCCTCGCCTGATTCGTATCCCCACTCGCGACGAACGCGGGCATGCAAGAACTCGGCAAACGCTTCGGCCAACCGATCGGCCAGCGCCTTAACCATGATCGCGTGGTAGTCGTCGTGTTCGCTTTCATAGGCGGCGACAACCTCGTCCACGCCGATGCCCGCGGTCACGGCAAACGCACCAACGTAGTCGATCCGACCCGACTTGCGGGGCGCGACATAGTCGGCAAGCGACAGTGACGGCCGATCGTCGCGAAGCTCCTGTTGTCTCAGCATGCTGAAGCGCAGGAGCTCGGTGCCGAAACTCCGTTCGCTGGAATCGGCTGGCTCGTAGACGACGATGTCGTTACCCACGCTCGCCGCCGGCCAGAAGCCGTAGACCGCGCGCGTGGTCAGCAGACTCTCGCTCCCCACCCGCGCCAACAGGTCCTGCGCGTGGCCGAACAGTTCGCGGGCGGCCTCCCCGCGCTCCGGGTGATCGAGTATGGCCGGATACCGTCCCTTGAGCTCCCAGGCGGCAAAAAAATACGTCCAGTCGATGAACGGGATCAGCTCATCTACGCCGACGCTGACCTCCCGGCGTCCCGTGAACGCCGGGACCGGGATGTCCATGGTTGACCAATCGGTCTCATGCCCCCTTTTGCTCGCCTCTTCGAACGGCCGCAGTGACCGTCGGCGTGTGCTCGATGCGTATTGGTCGCGGAGCACAGACTGGTCCTCTCGGTTCGCTGCGACGAAGTCCGAGCTTCGGAGGCTCGAGACGACGTCGACCACCCGGGAGGCATCGGGAACGTGGACGACGGCGCCGTCGTACGCCGGAGCGATCTTGACCGCCGTGTGCTGACGACTCGTCGTGGCGCCCCCGATCAGCAAGGGCAACTCGAGACCTCGGCGTTTCATTTCGCCGGCGACGAAAATCATCTCGTCGAGCGAGGGCGTGATCAGTCCACTCAAACCGACGATGTCAGCCGTCTCATCGACCGCGGTCTGCAATATCGTGTCGCACGGCACCATCACACCGAGGTCGATCACGTGATAGCCGTTGCACCGGAGAACCACGGCTACGATGTTCTTGCCGATATCGTGTACGTCACCTTTGACCGTGGCCATGACGACCGTGGGCGCCGTTCTCGACGCACCGGCCTGTTCGGCTTCCATGAACGGCTGCAAGTACGCGACGGCCCGCTTCATAGCCCGCGCACTCTTGACAACTTGGGGCAGAAACATCTTGCCGGCACCGAAGAGGTCGCCGACGATCTTCATGCCGTTCATCAGCGGCCCCTCGATGACCTCCAGGGGACGAGCGCTTTGCTGTCGTGCCTCCTCGACATCAGACTCGATGAAGTCGACGACACCATGCACCAGTGCGTGGGCTAATCGCGACTCCACATCGGCTTCGCGCCACGCCAGATCGACCTCGCGTGTCCGCCCGTCGCCCTTGACGGTTTCGGCAAGCTCGATCATGCGATCGGTCGCATCCGGACGCCGATTGAACAAAATGTCCTCGACGTGCGCGAGAAGAGCGAGCGGAATGTCTTCGTACACAACGAGCTGGCCCGCGTTGACGATGCCCATGTCCATTCCGGCGCGTACCGCGTGGTAGAGGAACGCCGAGTGCATGGCCTCACGAACGACCTCGTTACCGCGAAACGAAAAGGAGAGGTTGCTGACGCCTCCGCTCACCGACACGCCGGGACAGCGCTCCTTGATGCGCCGGGTGGCCTCGATGTAGTCGATGGCGTAGGAATTGTGCTCTTCGATCCCGGTCGCGATGGCGAGCACGTTGGGATCGAAGATGATATCCGTCGGCTCAATTCCCGCCTGCTCGGTCAGCAGCCGATAGGCCCGACAGCAGATCTCGACCTTGCGGTCGACTGTGTCGGCCTGACCCGTTTCATCGAACGCCATCACGACGACGCCCGCGCCGAATCGTCGAACCAGCCGTGCCTTGTCCAGAAAATCCGCTTCTCCCTCCTTGAGGCTGATCGAGTTGACGATGCCTTTCCCCTGCACACATTTCAGGCCGGCCTCGATCACCGACCACTTCGAGCTGTCGACCATAAGCGGTACCCGCGCGACCTCTGGCTCGGTGGCGAGGAGACTGAGGAACTTGGCCATCGCCTGCTCTGAATCGAGCATCGCCTCATCCATGTTGACGTCGACGATGTTTGCGCCACCTCGAACCTGCTCGACCGCGACCTCGGCTGCCTCTGTGTAGTCTTCAGCCGTGATGAGTCGAGCAAACCGTCGCGATCCGGTGACGTTGGTCCGTTCGCCCACCATGATGAAGTTGCTCTCGGGCCGAATGGTCAGCGTCTCGAGTCCGCTGAACTCCGGGTAGCGAGCGGTCGTCGTCGGCCGAACCCTGGGCGCGACGTCCTGCACCGCTTTGGCAATGGCTGCAATGTGAGCTGGCGCCGTCCCGCAGCAGCCGCCGACGATGTTAAGAAGCCCGTCAACCGCGAACTCGCGAAGCATTCGGCTTGTGTCTTCAGGGCGCTCGTCGTACTCGCCGAACGCGTTCGGTAGACCGGCGTTTGGATAGCAGCTCACGTAGACCGGAGCAATTCGCGACAGCTCGGTGATGTAGGGTCGCATGTCGCTCGCGCCAAGAGCGCAGTTAATGCCCACCGAGATCGGTTTGACGTGAGCAATTGATACCCAGAACGCGTCGATCGTCTGCCCCGACAGCGTTCGTCCGCTGCGGTCGGTAATCGTCACGGAGATCATCACCGGCAGCTTGGTCTGCTTCTCGTCAGAGACGTCCTCGATGGCCATGACGGCGGCCTTCGCATTGAGCGTGTCGAAGATCGTCTCAATAAGCAGCAAATCGCACCCGCCGTCCATCAGGCCGCGAACCTGATCGGCGTACGCCGCGCGGACCGCATCGAACGTTGTCGAGCGAGCGGTGGGATCGTCTACGTCGGGAGAGATTGACAGGGGCTTGTTGGTCGGACCGATCGCGCCGGCTACGAATCGCGGCTGGTCGGGCGTTCGAGCCGACCACTCGCTGGCCACCTCTCGCGCGAGCCGCGCGGCTCCGACGTTGAGCTCGTAGATCGTGGATTCGAGACCGTAGTCGGCCTGCGCGATGCTGGTCGCGTTGAACGTGTTGGTTTCGATGATGTCGGCGCCGGCCTCCAGAAACTCGCCGTGAATCGCTCGAATCACCGCCGGCTGGGTTAGCACCAGCAGGTCGTTGTTCCCCTTCAGGTCGGTGGGATGGTGGGCAAAGCGATCTCCGCGAAAGTGCGATTCGTCGAAGGCCCGGCGCTGGATCATCGTGCCCATGGCGCCATCGAGTATCAGGATCCGACGCTCGAGCGCCGCCTCGAGTTGGGCCTGCACGGAAGACGGGTTGCGAACGTCGTTGGCCATGCTCGTTTCAGGCTGCCGGGCGGTGGCCCGTTGCGACCACCACCGCGAATGGGTCTTCACGGAGTCCGGTTCTTAGGCGAATCCCATCAAGGCCGGCATCTTCCATCATCTTAATGAGCTGGCCTTTCTGGAAGCCCAGCCACCGGTCGCCCAACCGGTCAGTGACCCACCGATGGTCGTGCGCTTCGAGATCGAGGATGAGCACCTGTCCCGATCGCCTCACGATCCGGGCGGCTTCAGCCAGCGCCTGAGCGGGATCTTTCGCGTGGTGCAGCGCTTGCGACAACACAACGACGTCGACGGCTTCATCGTCGAGCGGCACCCGCTCAATAGAGCCGCGCTTCCATTGCACATTGGAGACGCCTCGGCGGCGCGCGAGCTCGCGTGCCCCCTTGAGTACGTCCGTGGCGCGGTCGATCGCGATTACACGGCGAGCCCACGACGCCATCTCGAGCGTCAGATGCCCGTCGCCGCAACCAAGATCAGCAACGGTCCAATCCGGCAGCAACAAACCCAGAGCCCTCGCCCACGCCTCCCAGCTACGCCCCGGCACGAGCTGGCGACTCGCGGGACCCGACGTAGCTCCGTGTTTGTCCCGGAGCTCGCGCCGATGGCGTTTGACTTCGCGTAGCCTCGCGTCATCCTCCCGAAAGATCGCACCGCGCGGGCCAAGGGCTTGTTCGTCCGCGAGTCGGTCCTGAACCAGAGCCCACACCGAAGAGAGCTTCCCATCACGTTCGTTTGGGGCGACACGGTAGTAGCTGAACCCTCCTTCCCGCGTCTCTTCGACCAGGCCCGCTTCGCGGAGCAGACCGAGGTGGCGCGAGACCCCGGATTGAGCGATCCCAAGAATCAGGGTGAGCTCAGAAACGTTCAGCCGCTCAGCAGCCACGAGCCGAAGTAGGCGCAGCCGCACGTCGTCGCCCAGCACACGAAAGAGCGCTGTCGCCTGGAGCATATCTTTATATCTATATATTGATATGTGTGTGAAATCAAGCCCGTCTGCGCCGACAACAAGCAGTGATGGGCGTACCGCGGACAAGTGGTCGGGGACAACCGCCGGTTTCGGTAGTGGGGTGATTGGGCCGTCAGGAGTTCCGCTGCGATGTCCCAACGGAAGGGGCCGCTGCGGGCGATTCGGATTCGTCGTCGCAAGTGTCGCAGCCGTGGCAGGAAGCCGACGAGCTCGGCTTGGCCAGTCCTAGCATGCCCCTAATGTGTCGATAGAGGTACACAACCGCAAACAGGACGATGATCGCGACAATCGGTTCCTGCCAGGTCATGCGGCCCCCAATCCGAGTGCGAGTCCTGTCTGATAGACCACCCACGACGCAGTGTACGCGAGCACCGACATGTACGAGAACATGAAAATCGGCCATGTCCACGTCCCCGACTCCCTTCGGACGACGACGATCGTACTCATACACTGACATGCCAACACGAAGAAGACCATGAGCGACACGCCAGTTAGCGGCGTCATGAGGGGAGCCCCGTCCTCACGCCGGGCAGATTGCAGCGACGTTCGGAGCGTCGCGCTCTCTTCGTCAGCTCCCTCGATGCCAAACACGATACCCAGCGTCGACACAAAAACCTCGCGCGCAGCGAAAGCGCCCAGAATCCCAACGCCGATGCGCCAGTCGAAGCCCAACGGCTCAATGGCCGGCTCGAAGGCCCGACCCACTCGACCGGCAACGCTGTAACGGATCTGCTCTGCCGCCTCCCGACCGCGCAGCACCGCGAGCTCCGCCGCCCGAGCATCTGGGTCGGCGATCGATGCGGCGTCGGTGCGAGCGTCGTCGTAGCGCGTCTCGATCTCGGAACTCCGAGGAAAGGACAGCAGTGCCCACAAGATGATCGTCATCGTCAAGATGATCGTGCCGGCATCCACCAAGAACTTGCGCACCCGCTGCCACGTCGTCAGTAACACGTTCTGCAAGACCGGCACACGATAGGGCGGCAACTCCAGCACCAGCGGCAGGCGCGGGCCCCGGAGCACGGTGCGCCGCAGGACCGATGCCGCAGCCAGGGTCGCCACGACCGACAGCGAATACATCGCGAAGAGGACGACCGCGCCGGCGCTCACGATGCCGAGCACCCGCTGATCAGCCGCGAAGATGACCGCTGTGACGAGTGCGTAGACGGGAAGCCGAGCACTGCACGACACCATCGGCAGCGTCAGCATGGTAATAAGCCGGTCGCGACGACTCTCAATGGTGCGAGTCGCCATGACCGCGGGTATCGCGCACGCAAAACCGGAGAGCATCGGAACAAACGCCTTCCCATGCAAGCCCACCCGTCCCATGAGCCGATCGATGACAAAGGCGACCCGCGCCAAATAGCCGACGTCTTCGAGCACGACGATAAAAAGAAACAGCATGGCGATTTGCGGAACGAAGACCACCACGTTGCCGACGCCGGCTATTACGCCATCCACCAAAAGATCGGCGAGCGGACCCGTTGGCAGCACCGCGGCTACGCCGCTCTGGAGTGCCATCGTGATGCTCTCGATGACGCCGATCAGCGGTTCCGACCATGAGAAGAGCGCCTCGAACAGAAATCCCATGACGACCGCGAAGACGACCATCCCCCACACGCGGTGGGTCAAGACCGCGTCCAGCCGCCCAGTCCACGCGCGCGTATCGTCACGAACGACCGTTCGAACGTCGTCGACAACCGTTTCGATCCAGCGATAGCGGGCCGCGATGATCTCCTGGTCGAGAGGCCAGCCGTCCTCGTCAGCCCGTGCCCTCGCCGTGGCGACCGCGTCTTCGGCCGAGCGTGGCAAACCAGTGCGGACCGCGGTGCTCCGATCGAGCGACAGCAGCGACCAGACCGCCCAAGAACGCCGCGTCGACGGCGCACTGGCGAACGTGCTGTCGTCGAGCGCCTGCTCGACCGTCGACACTTCGTGCTCGACTCGCTCGGAAAAGCCGGGCCAGACGATGTCACCGCGCGGCGCGAAACCGATGGTCTCGGCGACGGCATCACGAAGCGCGTCCAGGCCCGTTCCCTTCGAGGCGACCATCGGCACCACGCTGGCACCAAGCCAATCGCCCAGGCGGGTGGTGTCAAACAGCCTGCCCGCTGCGTTTGCCTCGTCCAGCATGTTGAGCGCCACGACCACAGGGACTCCCGTCTCGATGATCTGAAGAGCGAGATAGAGCCCGCGCTCGAGGGCCCCAGCATCAACCACCACGACCACGGCGTCGGGACGACCGCCGTGCCGACCATGGACTTCATCAACCGCAACTTGCTCGTCAGGCGAATGGGCGCTGAGGCTGTACGTGCCAGGAAGGTCGATGATCTCGGCGGGTGCGCCGTCGGGGAGCGTGATCTGTCGCGAGGATCGGGTCACGGTCACGCCGGGATAGTTGCCCACCTGCGCCCGTGCGCCGGTCAACGCGTTGAAGACGGTGGTCTTCCCCGAGTTGGCGTTTCCGGCGACGAGAACACGGGCCACCTGCGACCGGTCGCCATCGCGAGAAGAATGCCGCGGAAATCGGTAGGACTCGGTCTCCGCGTCGGCCGTAACGGGTTCGGCGCCGGTTGTCGCCTCCGGTTTCAGGGCAACGCGCGCCGCGTCGGCCAGACGCAACGACAGCAGGTAGCCGCGAAGCCTGATCTTGAGCGGGTCACCGAGCGGGGCCCTGCGGATCGTTTCGATCTCAGTTCCCGGGAGCAGCCCCATCTCCATCAGGCGCCGGGACATCTGTCGGCCGCCCCCGACATGCGCCACGACCGCGCGCTGGCCAATTGGCAGCTGATCTAGCGTTTGGAAGCCCTGGTGCAAGCGGTTGCCGACTCCTCTGTAAGCTCCAGATGAGGTCTCGCCGTCAGTGCATTCGATCTCATTTTCTAAGGTTTCAGTCTATATCCGACCAATTTGGTCGGTCAAGAATCGACACGCCCTGGGTGGCCCGTGTTTCGCCACTACGTTGCGCAGCCATCGGAGGTTTCACTAAGCTCGAACCGAACACGCCGACGTCGTCACCGCTCTGAAACATGTATTCACCCCGCGTCGAGCACGCCATCGTGACGATGCTCGAGGCCCATGGCCTGAACAAGCGCAAGGCGGGCCGGGGCTACGAAGCGTCGCACGCCCTCTCGGTCGCCCTGATCGTTACCGACTTCGGATTTGACGAAGACGCGATCATCGCTGCGCTCTTACACGATACGCTCGAGGACACCACTATCGATCCGAGTGTGATCAGCAAGCGGTTCGGCAAGCTCGTGCTCAAGATGGTCCGCGACGTGACAGAGCCCGCGAAGCCGCGGAAGTGGAAGGAAAGAAAACTCGAGTACATCAGTCAGCTTCGCGCAAGCCCACGCCTCGGGACCCGGGCCGTCGCGGCCGCCGACAAGATCCACAATCTGTCGAAGATGACTCAGGGACTCCTGGCAGAAGGCGTCGCGTACGTCAAACCATTCTCGGCGCCGATCTCGCAGATGATGTGGTATCACGATGCCGTCCTCGTAACCCTGCGCGAGAACTGGGATCACCCGATCATCGAGGAGCAAGCGCGTCGCTATGCCGCATTTCGGTCGGCGGCGAAGCACGCCGGGCTGACGGGGAAGGACGCGTGACCGGCGGCCGAACCCCGCGTCGGGGGCCGGTGACAGCGCGTCGGGGACTCGTGGCCACCAGCCAGCCACTTGCGTCAGAAGCTGGTCTGGACGTGCTTCGAGAAGGTGGAAACGCGGTCGATGCCGCGGTGACTGCGGCAGCGACGCTCGCGGTGGTCGAACCGACCATGACCGGGATCGGTGGCGATCTGTTCGCCCTCGTGTGGACCCAGCGTGACCGCTCGGTCCACGCGTTGAACGCGAGTGGCCGGGCACCGGGCGCCGCACGCTTGGATTCGGATGGACAGGCGATCGCCGACGTCGGCGTCTTCAGCGTGACGGTCCCAGGCGCGGTGGATGGATGGAATCGGCTGCTGACCACGCACGGCACGGTTCCGCTGTCCCGCGCGCTTGCGCCGGCAATCGAGTACGCGCGATCCGGCTTCGGGGTCACGCCTGTCGTGGCCGGGCAATGGCAGGAGTGTCAGCCGTTGCTATCCCAACACCCTGCGGCGGCTGCGACGTACCTTCCGAACGGTCGTGCGCCGCGCGCCGGCGAGGTCTTCGCCAATCCGGCCTTAGCCCGAACGCTCGCCACACTCTCGCTGGAAGGTGTGGACAGCTTCTACCACGGCACGATCGCCAAGGAGATCACGTCTGCCGTTGCCGACCTGGGCGGGTGGCTCAACGAGATCGACCTCGCAACCCATGCGGCTGACTGGGTCACGCCGCTCCGAACGACGTTTCGCGGATTTGACGTACTCGAGCTTCCGCCAAACACACAGGGAGTCACCGCGCTCGAGATTCTCAACCTGATTGAGCCGGAAATCGAATCGTGCGGATCGCACAACGGCGCCGAGTACTGCCACCTGCTTGTCGAATCGATCCGAATCGCCATGCTCGACCGCGACGCGCACGTCGCCGACCCGTCGGCCATGCTGTCCGGGACGGTCGAGCGGCTGATTTCGAAGGCCTACGCGTCGGAGCGCCGCAGCCAGATCGACCCCCTGCACGCCACAGGTTCAATCGCGTCCGAGGGCAGCCGCACACAGTCCCTGACTTCCCGCGATCTCGGTGACACGGTCTATCTGGCGGCCGTTGACGGCGACGGCAATGCCGTATCGCTCATTCAATCGCTATTTGGCTCATTCGGGAGCGGAGTGGTCGCGGGCGATACCGGCATCGTATTGCACAACCGAGGAAGTTTCTTTTCGTCTGACCCGACCCACCCGAACTGTCTTGCCCCCGGTAAGCGTCCGCTGCACACACTGATACCCGCACTCGTTACGAACGAGGACCGCCCTTGGCTGGTCTATGGGGTCATGGGTGGGGACATGCAGGCCCAAGGACATGCGCAGGTGCTTGCGAACATGGTCGTCTTTGGGATGGATGTTCAGGCGGCCGGCGGTGTCCCGCGGATCCGCTGGACGCGGGAGGGCGTCGCGCTGGAACCGGGCGTTTCGGCCCAGGCGCGTGCAGGTCTCCAAGAACGAGGCCACCGGCTCATCAGTGAGGTTCCCGGCTTCGGCGGGTTTCAGGGGATCCACGTCGAGTCGGAGACCGGGCTGCTAATGGGCGGATCGGACCCGCGTAAAGACGGCGTCGCACTGGGCTACTAGAAGGAGAAGCCCTCTTTCAACGGATCGTCGTCGTCGATCCAGAACTCGTGCTCGCCGGTGATCCATGCCGATCCTTTGATGCGAGGCACGATCGCCGGTCGCTCGGCGACCTCGGTGCGGTGTTCGAGCCACCCAAGGAACCGAGTGCCAAGCAGGCTCTCGCTGACGAACGACTGTTCTTCAGATAAGAGCCCCATCGCGTCGAGCACAGCCATGACGGCCGCAGTCCCACTGCCACAGGGCGAACGATCAACCTGCCCATCTGCAAACACCGTCACGTTCCGCAAGTCAGCGTCCACCGAGTCTGGCGGCCCGGTGAAGATCGTGCCGTAGACTCCCGAGATCTTCTCTTCCGTTGGGTGCACGACAGTCAACCGCGACTCCACGACCGCCTTCACCTCTTGACCCAGTTCGCGAAGTCTGGACAGATGCGTGGTCCGCAACGGCACGCCCGCAGCCTCGCTGTCGACGATGGCGTAGAACGCGCCGCCGAAGGCCACGTCAACCCGAAGGTCGCGCGCACCCACGCGGACTGCAAGTCCAGGCTCGAGGACAAACGAAGGCACGTTGACAAACGACACCTCGGTGACTCGCGTGCCGCGCACTATCGGACGGATGCGCACGGTCCCGGCCGGCGTGTCGACCGACAGCTCGGCACTCCCGTCGCGCAGGTGGAGGAGACCCCGCTCGATTGCGACAGTCGTGACACCAATCAGGCCGTGACCACACATGGTGCTGAACCCGGCGTGGTGCATGAACAGAACGCCGGCCGCCGATCCGGGCTCGACCGAATCTGTCAGCACTGCCCCATACATGTCGGTGTGTCCTCTTGGTTCGTGCAGCAGGGCACGACGGAGCCCATCAAGCCGTCGGCACGCCCACTCGCGCTTGGCCAGCATCGTCGCGCCCACTGGTGTCGGACACCCCTCGACGATCAGCCGTAGCGGCTCGCCCGCGACATGCGCATCGATGGTTCTCACGCGACGGACCATGTTCGCAGTGTAACGCGCGAACCGCGATATCATGGAACGATGCGGTGCTGGACGTGCGCGACGGCATGGATCGGGATCTTAGGACTCGGTTTGCTCATCTCGACCGCGCCCGCCGCATGGGCCACGGAGGACCCGCTCCTGCAAGCCTACGACCTTGCCTACAACCTCGATCACGATGACGCGATTGAGACCCTGCGCCAGATCATCGTTGAGGATCCAGGTAACATCGAGGCCCATCGGGGCATCGGCGCTCTCACCTGGCTGCGCATCCTGTTCCTGCGCGGTGCCGTCTTGGTCGACGCACAGCTCACGGCGACAGTGAGGTCACCGGGGAACTGGGGAGAACCGCCGATGGAACTCGCGGCGGCCTTTCACACCCATATCCAACGCGCTATCGAACTTGCTGAAGCAGCCGTGGAGGACGCTCCCGACGATCCAGACGCACACTATCAACTCGGGGCTGCGGTTGCCCTTGCCGCGTCCTACAAAGCGTCGATCGACGGCGAAGGCCTGAAGGCGCTCCGCGACGCGAAGCGCGCGTACACCGCGCACCAGACCGTCCTAGAGCTCGATCCGAGCAGAAAGGACGCCTACCTGACGCTTGGCATCTACCGCTACCTCGTGTCGATCCTGCCCAGGGCGTTCAGGATGATGGCGTACCTCGTTGGTTTCGACGGAGGGCGCGAAGAGGCACTCCGTCTCATCGAAGGGGCGGCGCGCTACCCAGGCGAAACGCAAGCCGAGGCCAAGTTTGCGCTGGTACTGATCTACAACCGCGAGCGCGAGTTCGGCAAAGCCCAGCGCGTCCTGACCGGGCTCAAGCGACGCTACCCGCGCAACAGGCTCGTTTGGCTCGAATCGGCTTCGACCTGGCTGCGCGACGACCGTGCCTTCCTTGCATCCCGGGACCTCACCCGGGGGTTCGCACGGCTGGCCGAGGACGACCGTTTGCGGATGCTCGACGAAGACTCGGTGTGGCTGCTCAAGCGCGGCACCGCCCGAGTGGCGCTAGGAAGAATCTCGGCTGCGCGGGAGGACCTGGCGACCGTTCAAGAGCAGACGACGAAGTCCTGGATCAACGGCCGCGCGCACGTGGAGTTCGGCAAGATCGCCGATCTGGAGGGCAACCGGAAGCTCGCCCGCACGGAATACGACCGGGGCCACAAGCTCTGCCGAAAGGCAAAGGATCGTCGCTGCGCGCGCGCAGCTGAGACGCTAAAGAAGGAAGGCTACTCGACGACCCGATAGCCCTGCAACCCCGCGGGAGACACCAGCGCGTCTCGCCGCTTTCGCAAACCGTAAGCGCTTTCGCGTGCTGGGCAGCGATCGTGCGTACATCTTTATGAATCAGATCTCGCTCGAGGTAGTCCGGGGAATCTGGTTTTGGGTGTCCCCACAGGTACGCTGGGCCGACGGTGCCCCCCGGTCTGAAGTACGACGTCTGGTGATCGGAGCCGACCTCTTTCCTCGGACGCATTGGCACATCAATCTGTCGTACTACCGAGATCGGGCGCAGTTCTTCGAGCGGCCTACGACGACCTTCCTCAGCCAGCTTCATCTGTACCTCTGAGCCGCCCCCAAACTATCGAACGAGGTCAGTGACGTCCTCGAAATCGAGATTCAGCATCGAGAAATACGAACGGTCTTCAAGCAGGGGATAGTCGGCGCCGAAATACTCGCTGAGGACGAGTCGAAACGTGTTGACCCGGATTTCCGATTTCGCTGTGGTACCGTACCGCCAGGACCAGTCGCCGCGCCTTGATTTCTGGGGCTCCGACGTAAGGAACCTCACGACGGAGGGTGACACCCGGTGGGTGAATTACAACACGAGCCATTTCAGTTCGCGTTCAACGGCTTCTTGAAAGTCGCGTTTCAGGGATCGCGCGTCACCTCCGACGCCGGCCTCATTCTAGTGCGCGAGTTGGATGAACGCCTGGGGCTGGAGACACTCATCTCCGAGCACCTGAGCGATTCCCGACATGGGTTGAACACCCAGTTCAGTCTGGCGGATCTCCTGCGGCAATCGGTCTACAGCCGGCTCGCGGGCTACGAAGACCTCAACGACGCAGTGCGCGTGTCGACGGACCCGACATTCCGTCTCATCGGGTCGCCGAAGCGCTGGGACCGGGGTGCGGCGCTGACATCGACCCTGCATTGGTTCGAGACCGACCTGCTGACCCAGGAGGAGAATCTCATTGGGCTGATGGCCGTGAACCGGGAGGTGCTCGCACAGGCCGAGAGACCGACGCGCGCCGACCGGATCGTGCTCGACATGGATTCGAGCGAGAGCCCGGTGCATGGGGCGCAGGAAGGGAGTGCGTATAACGGGCACTTTGAGTCCGTCTGCTACCACCCGCTGTTTCTGTTCAGTGAGCACGGCGACTGCGTCGCCGCCACGCTGCGGCCCGGCAACGTGCAGAGCGCCGACAGCTGGGACGACCTGCTCGTGCCGGAGGTTGAACGGCAGCAGGCGGAGGGCACGCGCGTGGCGTTCCGCGCGGACGCGGCGTTCGCCAAGCCGGAGATCGACGAGACGCTCGAGAGACGCGACGTGGACTATGCCATCCGCATGCCGGCGAACAAGAGCTTGGAGCTGGAAATCGAAAACATCCTCTTTCGTCCGCCCGGACGGCCGAGCCGCAAGCCCTTGGTGCGCTACAAGAGTTTCCGCTATCAGGCGAAGCGCTGGACTACGCCCAGACGGATGGTCGCCAAGGTGGAGCACCACCGGGGTGAGCTGTTCCCTCGCGTCGGCTTCATCGTGACCAACATGACCCTCCCGAGTCGCTCGGTCGTCCGGTTCTACAACAAGCGCGGTACGGCGGAGCCATGGATCAAGGAAGGCAAGCAGGCAACCCACTGGACGCGGCTGTCGTGCCATCGGTTCCGGGCGAACGAAGTGCGCCTGCACCTGAGCGTCCTGGCCTACAACCTGGGCAACTTGTGGCGCAGACTGGTCCTGCCGCCGCGGATCAAGCGCTGGTCGCTCACGAGTCTGCAGCAGCGACTGGTGAAAACCGGGGGCCGGCTAGTGAAGCATGCGCGGTACTACTGGCTCCTGTTGGCAGAAGGGCATCTGACGCGGCGGCTGTTCGGCGACATGCTACGGAGGATCTGGGCGCTGCCAGTGCCGGGAGGCTGACGCGCGGCGAGTGCTACGAAGCCCGCCTGGCGAAGAAAGGCCACAAGTGTGGAGCGGTGTCTGAGGAATGCCCTGAAAGTAGGGGGCTCCAGTCGGTTGCACGTCAGCGGGGGCTGAGGTGACGGCCTCCGGAGCTGGACGATTGTGCGACGAAGAAAGTTTCGTGGGATCGGCGGCTCTCGGGTGTATAAAGGTGCCATCCGGGGCAGGCAAAATGGAAATCCCGGGTTGAGCGATGACATGCTCGGATAGAGCTTGTTCTTCGCATCTCCTGGCAAGTAGAAGGCGCTTAGAATCCCGAACCGCTCCTCGATATCAGAAGTCTCGACCCCGTCTGTCAGACCAAGCCGCGGGCCATGGTCTCCCTGCACGATGATGATGGGCGACCTCGCCGAGTTCGCCAATATTCCGTCAATCGCCGTTTCTACGTGGTGCCCAAGCCCTTGGACCTGAGATGCGTAACCTTCGCGATACCATTTGGCCCAACCTGGCAGGAGTCTTTGCTCCTGATGCCACATGGTTCCGTCGTACACCTGATGCCGCGGAACGGTGCCCCCGTCAGCATCGAACATGAAGGGACTATGAGGCGCGCCGGAGTAGTCCGGCACCGTGTTCGTTCCCACGGCATGTTCGACACCCCTACGAGTCTCCGGTTCGCGCTCGAAGTGGGTCCGATCGTGCGGACGCCTCCATTTCAAGCGTTCTTCGCGGACTACGAAGCGGAGCAGCAACGGCTGCGGGATATTTACTAGCCACGGCGGTGCGGCACTCGGCTGATCGTGATGTACGGGTGCTTCTTGGAAGGGATGTTGGTAGCGGTACGGGGAATCGAACCCCGGTCCCGTGGCTGAGAACCACGTATCCTAACCCCTAGACGATACCGCCACACCAGAGGCCGAACCTCATTTTTATATCATAGACGCGTGATTCGCGCCGCTCTGGTTCTTACCGTGCCTCATCGCGGCAGGCGCAGGTCTTTTTGTAGCGGGCGGGCGCGCGTCCGGACCCTCGCTCGAGATCGTGCAACCGGCCCGCCTTGTGGGTCGGTCGGCAACACTCGAGTTCTTGGTTGACACCCCGGATGGCATTCTCGACGCCGTCGAGGCGGTCATCGAGCAGGACGGGCGACGTTGGCCATTGTTTTCCTTGGACCGCCCCACTGACGGCGAGGTCCGTCAGGAGGCCGCCGATCGGATTCGCGTGATCCGCCGCTTCGACCGAACGACCCATCCTGACCTCGCGCCCGGCGCGGCCACCGTCACCGTGTCGGCCACCCGTCCTGTGGTGTTCGGCCTCCGCGCCGCAACCGCGTCAACCCAGCACGACGTGGAGGTGCGACTCGACCCGCCCCGCCTCGAGGTCGTCTCGACGTTCCACTACGTCAATCACGGAGGCAGTGAGCTCGTCGTCTACCGAGTCACGCCGGCCGACGCTGAGTCAGCTGTTCGGGTGGGCGACCGCGTATACCCCGGCTATCCAGCGTCGGGCGCCGGTATCGATGGTGATGAAGCCCTTCGCATGGCTTTCTTTTCCTTGTCACACGATCAGGACCTCGAGACCCGAATCGACCTTATCGCCCGCGACGAGGCTGGAAACGAAGCGCAGGCCGAGTTCGACCATCAGACGTTCCCCAAGAACTTCCGCCGCTCTCAGATTCCGGTGGGCGACGCCTTTCTTCGGCGGGTCGTGCCACCCATCGTGGCGCGGGCCCCCGAGCTGGCCGATGAGGAGTTGTCCGCCGATCCCCCGATTGATGAGCTTCGGGACCTCTACCTCTATATCAACCGTACCGTCCGGCAGCAAAACCGGGATACGGTCGCAGGGTTGGCTGACGAGACCGTCGAGCAGATGATGTGGGACGGGCCGTTCAGGCAACTCGCCAACACGCGAGTCGAATCAGGCTTCGCCGACTATCGTACGTATACCCATGCCGGCCAGGACATCGACCAGCAAGTCCACTTGAGGTTCGACCTCGCCTCAACCGCCAATGCTCCCATAAAGGCTGCCAATGACGGTCGGGTCGTCTTCGCCGAATACCTCGGCATCTACGGTAACTGTGTGGTGATCGACCACGGGATGGGATTGCAGTCGCTCTACGCCCACCTTTCATCAATCGACGTGTCAGTGGACCAGCCGGTCTCCGCCGATCAGACAATAGGACTCACTGGCCAAACTGGGTTGGCCGGAGGCGATCACCTCCACTTCGCGATGTTCCTCCAAGGACGCCCCGTCAACCCGGTCGAATGGTGGGACCCTCACTGGCTGGAAGACCGTGTGTTTCGCAAGCTCCAGGAGACCTCGGAGCAATGATGGCACCTGGGCGGTGGCTGTGATATTGTTGTCAGGTTAAGCTCGTGCCGAAGAGAGCCGTAAGCCGACGTTGGTCCCGCGGGCTCTCTCGTTCCCAGACTACGAACTAGGAGACTTTCGATGCTGCACCGAACAATGTGGGCGTTTGCCTCAGCCCTTGTCCTCATGGTCGCGATTGCTTGTGGTGGTGGAGGCGATGCCGGCTCAGAAGCACCAGCGGCAGACCCGATCGACCCGGCTACTGCCGGCAACGTTGCCGGAATGATTACGCTCAAGGGCACCCCCCCCGCGCCGGAATCGATCCGCATGAACTCGGATCCGGTCTGCCTCACCGAAGCCGGCAGTACGGAGACGGAGTACTACGTGGTCGGTGGCGATGGCGGACTCGGCAACGTGTTCGTCCATGTGAAAGAGGGACTCGAGGGTCGCGCGTTCCCGGCGGCATCCGAGCCGATCGTGCTTGATCAGGATGGATGCCGCTATTCACCTCACGTCTTTGGTATTCGAGTCGGACAGACCTTGACGGTAAGAAACAGCGATCCGACCCTGCACAACATTCACGCAACGCCGGCAGCCAACGCCGAATTCAACACCGGCCAGCCACTCGAAGGCATGACCTACGACACGTCCTTTGATTCGGCGGAAATCATGGTGCCGTTCAAGTGTGACGTGCATGGGTGGATGAACGCCTATGTCGGCGTGGTTGATCATCCGTTCTTCGCGGTTACCGGCGAGGACGGCGGGTTCGATCTCAGCGGCCTTCCGCCTGGCGACTACGTCATCGAAGCCTGGCATGAGATGCTTGGCTCTCAGACACAGAACGTCACCATCGGCGAGGGCGCCACGGCAGAAGTTAGCTTCACCTTCACCGCTGGATGATTCCGGACGGGTGGGCGCTCTCGCGTGCCCACCCGTGTTTCGTCCAAGGTGCCGCGCGCCGGGTTTCCCCAAAGCGAAGCCCCATGCCCATGCTCCGGCTACACCGCTATAGCCAGACCCTTGTCGCGGCATCACTTCTGCTGATCGCGGCGGGCGGCCTCGTGACCAGCACGGGCTCGGGCCTGGCCGTACCCGACTGGCCGAATAGCTACGGCTACTTCATGTTCTCCTTCCCGCTGTCGAAGATGGTGGGCGGGATCTTCTATGAACACGGTCATCGCCTAATCGCCAGCATCGTCGGCATGATGACGATCGTGTTGGCGGTGTGGGTAAGCCGTGTCGAACCTCGGCAGTGGGTTCGCCGCCTGGGCTGGTCGGCGCTTGCCGCGGTCGTCATGCAAGGACTGCTTGGCGGCATCACGGTACTGTTCTTCCTTCCCACCCCTGTCTCTGTGAGCCATGCAGGCCTTGCCCCGATCTTCTTCACGCTCGTCGTGGCGATGGCGGTGTTCAACTCTAAAGGTTGGATAAACCACTATCACCGAGATGAGCAGACAAGCGAGTCTGTCGCGGCTGATCGCCGGCTCCGTTCGCTTGCCGTGGCCTTACCGGCCATCATTTATCTACAGATTCTCGCTGGCGCCACCATGCGCCACACCGGCGCGGGTCTGGCCATCCCTGATTTCCCGCTCGCTTTCGGGCGCATTGTTCCGCCGATGTGGGACGCCAGCATCGCCATCCACTTCGCGCACCGGGTGGGCGCGGTCGTCGCGGTCCTCGTTGTTGCCGCCGTCGCGGCGAGGGTCCTGAAGCGGCACCGAGACCGCGGTGAGCTGGTGCGCCCAGCCGTCCTCCTGATCGCGATCGTTGGGATTCAGGTCACGCTTGGTGCGTGGACGGTCTGGAGCGAGCGCCAGGTTGCCATCAACACGGCACATGTCGCGACTGGAGCCGTGCTGCTCGTTACGTCGGTCGTGCTCGGTCTGCGTGTGCACCGTGACCGATTCGCAGATGCGTCCGCGTTGCGCCCCGTTCCCGAAGAGGACTCGTCGCTCGACACTGCGGCATGGACGCCGCAAGGGTCGGAAGGAACGGGAACGTGAAGATGCAAGCCGTCCCGCTCGCCGACACCCGATCACGAGCAACAGACTTCCTCGCGCTCACAAAGCCCAGACTCAACGCACTAGTCGTGCTGACCGCGGGTGTCGGCTATCTTCTCGGCGCCTCGGCCGGTTTTAGCTTCGTGACCTTGCTGCACACGGTCGTCGGATCGGCATTGGTGGCCGGCGGCGCGGCGGCGCTCAACCAGGTCACCGAACGCGACATCGATCAGGTCATGGAACGGACACGGCGGCGCCCGATGCCCGCCGGCCGGATTCGACCAGGAGAGGCGGTGGCGTTCGCGTTGCTGCTTACGACTTGCGGAATCGCGCAACTAGCCCTCGGGACGAACGCAATTGCGACGCTCGTCGCCGTCGCCACCCTGGTCAGCTACATCGGGATCTACACGCCGCTCAAGAGGCGAACGCCATGGGCGACGTTGGTCGGCGCGGTCCCCGGGGCACTGCCGGTCGTGATCGGCTGGAGCGCAGCGCAGGGTTCCGTCGGTCCTGTTGGTTGGACGCTCTTCGGCATCGTGTTCCTGTGGCAACTCCCCCACTTCCACGCGTTAGCGTGGATGTATCGAGACGACTTTCGCCGGGCGCAGCTACCGCTGCTCGCCGTCATCGAACCGGACGGACGACGGAACGCCCGGCATGCCCTGGGGTATGCGGTGGCGCTATTGCCGGTCAGCCTACTGCCCTCGGTCGTTGGACTCGCGGGACGCTCGTACTCGGGAGCCGCAATCGGGCTGGGCGTTGCGTTTATCGTCCTGGCGTTCAGGTTCGCAGTCAGTCAGTCAAGGGAGCGAGCGCGCGCGCTGTTCTTCGGTTCTCTCGTATATCTACCCCTTCTATGGGGCATGCTGGTTGCGGACCGTGTCTTCTGAGCCCCGTGCGCTAGCGATCACCGGTCTCAGTCACCGATACGGCGATCGCTCTGCGCTGCGCGATCTCAGCTTCTCTGTGGAGCCCGCAACCATCACCGCGCTACTCGGGCCGAACGGCAGCGGTAAGACCACCCTCTTCCGAATCGTGACAACGATGTTGCCGATCCAGGCTGGAGCGGTGAGCATCTTCGGCCATGATGTCGCGCGCGAACCCGATGCGGTGCGGCGTTCGATCGGCGTCGTCTTTCAGGCACCGGCTCTGGACGAACGGCTCACGGTTACCGAGAACCTGCGAACGCACGGGCGGCTTTATGGGTTTCGAAGCCGGCGCCTCAAGCCGCGAATACACGAGGCGCTTGACCTCGTCGCGCTGGAGGGTCGAGCTAGCGACCTCGTCGGCACGCTGTCGGGAGGACTGCGGCGACGGGTAGAGATCGCAAAGGCGCTCCTGACGCAGCCGCGCCTCCTGATTCTCGACGAGCCCAGCACGGGCCTGGATCCCGGAGCACGGCGAGAACTCTGGGGCCACCTTCAGCACCTTCGCAACAGCCTCGGCACAACGGTCTTGCTGACGACGCACCTCATGAACGAGGCCGAGGAATCCGATACCGTCGCCGTTCTGCACGAGGGGCAGATGGTGGCACGCGGTGCTCCCCGTGAGCTGACAGCCGAGGTCGGCGGTGATGTGATTCTCGTGACGGCACCGGACGTCGAGACGCTGGCCCGAGACATTCGCTCACGCTTTGACCAGCCGGTCGATGTCGTGAACGGTTACGTAAGAATCGAGCGTCCCGAGGGACACGCGTTCGTTTCCGAGCTCGTCGACGCGTTTGCCGACCGAATAGAGGGCGTCAACCTCGGGAAGCCGACGTTGGAAGACGTTTTCCTGCACCACACCGGGCAGCGATGGAACTAGCGGAGTTGTCCTAGTGTTGTTGGCAACCTACGCACTCTGGCGTCGAGACATCGTTCGCTTTTTGCGGCAGCGGTCCCGCATCGTCGGCGCGCTGGGAACCCCGGTCGTGTTCTGGGTCCTGCTGGGGTCAGGTCTGGGTAGCTCGTTCACGGAGGGAGCACTAGGGGTTCCGGCGGGTGGGTATCTCGAGTACTTCTATCCGGGTACGCTGGCGCTCATCCTGCTGTTCACGGCGATCTTCTCGACCATCTCGGTCATCGAAGATCGGCATGAGGGATTTCTCCAAGGTGTGCTGGTCGCCCCGATACCACGGCTTGCAGTCGTACTCGGGAAGATGTTGGGCGGCACCACGCTCGCGCTGCTTCAGGCCGCCCTGTTTCTCGTGCTCGCGCCGTTGGCCAACACCCCGATTCCGGCTGCGGTCTTGCCCCTACTGGTTCTCGTTCTGGCTGTCTTCGCCTTCGCTCTAACGGGTCTCGGATTCGTCCTCGCCTGGCTGCTGGACTCCACCCAAGGTTTCCACGCGATCATGAACATCGTGCTCTTCCCGATGTGGCTCTTGTCGGGCGCCGTCTTTCCGTCGTCGGGCGCCGCGGGCTGGGTACGGGCCGTGATGTCGGTGAACCCCATGACGTATGGCGTTTCGGCGGTCAGAACGATTCTTGCGGACCCGTATGCAACCGGAATCTCGGACGTTATGGGCCCCTTGTCTTTCATTGCGGTATTCGGGCTGGTCACGCTGGGTGTCGCCACCTGGATCGTGCAGGGACGCAACGCAAGATAGTGGAGATCGCGGACCTTTCAACGATCAACGCGGGACTCAACACGCTGTCGGCGGTTTTTCTGATGGCGGGCTACGTGTTCATCCGCCAGGGACGGGTCCGACCGCACCGCGCGTGCATGCTCACCGCATGTGGAACATCAACCCTCTTCCTGGTCTCCTACGTCATCTATCACGCCAACGTCGGATCGGTGCCGTTCACGGGCGAGGGTGCGATTCGGACGCTCTACTTCGCCATCCTCATCAGTCACATCATTCTCGCGGCATTGGTGTTGCCGCTGGCGATCGTGACCCTAGTCCGTGCTCTCCAGGAACGCTTCGACCGTCACCGAAAGATCGCACGGTGGACACTCCCGATCTGGATCTACGTGTCGGTTACGGGAGTGGTCGTCTACGTGATGTTGTACCAGAGGTAGACCCCGCCTCGCGGGTCTACACGTCATGCGTGGGTCTAGCGTCGATACAGCAGATGCGGCGCGACACGCTCCTGCCAAGCCCGCTCGCCATCCGACCACCCGCTGGCGATATCTGCCGCGTCATCTCCTGCTTTGAGGCGTGCGACCGCCTTTCGCGACCCCAGTAACCGAGTCAACGCGTCGATATCGAAGCGCGCTGGATACAAACGATGGATTGCCGCTGCGACTTCGATTCCCACCCGAACCGGCCGCAGCGAACGCCGGCGGGTCACGATGAGGGAGACGCCGCCACACCGCTCCCAGGCGTACCGGCTGCTGGCTGGAACGAACTCTACCGGGTAGAAGCGCACGCCGGCCAGCTGCCGCGCGTTCAGCGCCTCGGCTAGTTTGAAGCCGTCGATCCAGGGCGCCCCGACGCGCTCGAAGGGAGCATCAGTGCCCCGCCCCACGGAGAGGTTCGATTGTTCAATCGCCCCGATCCCCGGATAGAGCGTCGCCTGGGTAACTGTCCGCAAGTTGGGTGACGGCGCGATCCAACGAAGGCCAGTTTCGTCGTACCACATCCCTCGGCGCCAGCCGCTCATCGGCACAACCTCTAGGTTGGCGGCGGTGCCCCGTTCGAACGCGATGAGCCGCGCCAACTCGCCCATCGTCAAGCCGTGCCTGATCGGCATCGACAGAGTACCAGTGAAGCCGAAGAGCCCCGGCTCGAGCAGCGGACCTTCAACAGCCAGACCCGTGATCGGATTGGGACGGTCGAGAACAACGACGCGGATGTCGTGGATGGCCGCGGCCTCCATCACGTACGCCATCGTCGTCGCGTAGGTGTAGAAGCGCGATCCGACGTCTTGGAGGTCGACAACGATCGCATCGAGCCCTTCAAGCATCTCCGGCGACGGTCGCCGGGTATCGCCGTACAGCGAGTGAACTGTAAGCCCCGTCCCGGGATCGATGCTGTCCTCGATGATGTCGTCGACGTCACCACGGATTCCGTGTTCGGGACTCAGCAACCGGCGCAGATCGACACGCGAGGTCGTGTGTAAGAGATCGATAGTAGACGTCCCGTCCGTCGCCCGCCCGGTTTGGTTCGTGACCAGCGCGACACGCGTTCCGGCCAGCCGTTCGAACTCCTCCTCGACGAGACGATCGACTCCCAACCGGACGGGACCCGGCGCGTCCGACGCGAGCTCGATCTCGTGAATCGCCGCGGCGGCGAGCGTGGCGACCGTCCCACGGAGTGCCGTCACGTTCCCAGCTCCATCCGGATGCACGCGGCTAGACAGAAAGATCACGGCGGTGTCGGAAGCGGGATCGACCCACATCGACGTGCCGGTGAAGCCGGTGTGGCCATACGAGCCACGCCCGAACAGGTCGCCGCGGTTCGATGAAAACCTCGAATCGATGTCCCACCCGAGCCCCCTCACGTCACCCATTGCGGCAGGCGTAGCGGGACTCGTCATCCGCCTGACGGTCAACGGCGACAACAACCTCACGCCGTCGAGCGTGCCCTCCGACAACAGCATTGCCGCCAACCGCGCCAGATCGCGTGCGGTGCCAAACAGACCGGCGTGGCCTGCGACACCGCCCATCCGCCGCGCCGTCGGATCGTGCACAGTGCCGCGAAGCATCGACCCGTCTCCGCCACCGCACGGCCATCCGAGTGGTCGACACGACTCGGTTGGCGCCGTCCGCTCGATGGCCTGAGACAGCGGGCCGAAGCGTGTATCGCGCATTGCGAGCGGCCGGAAGATCTGGCGTTCCGCAAACTCGTCCAACGACAGACCGCTCACACGGGCGACGATGTCGCCCAACAGGAAGAAGTTGATGTCGCTGTACGTGAAAGACTCGCCGGGTGCCGACACCGGGCGCTCGTCAAGCGCTCGCGCAATCGCCGCGTCGTATCCGTCGAACTCCTCGTCCAGCGGTAGATCCGGACGCAGCCCGGACATGTGGGTGAGCAGATGCTCAACGGTGACTCCATCCTTGCCATGCCGCTCGAAACCGGGAAGATGGCGCGACACAGGATCGCGGAGGCGCACTTGTCCCTCCTCGACCAGCATCATGACCGCGGTTGTGGTCACCACGACCTTAGTCAGGGAGGCCAGGTCAAAGATGGTGTCGGGCGACATCGGTTCGAGTCGCGGAACGAGAGCCCGATGCCCGAACGCCCTATGATACACGGTCTGGCCCTGATGCCACACCAGGACGACCGCGCCCGGCAGGAGCCCGTCATCGATCGCCTGCTCGACGACGGTGTCGATCCTCTCTAGGCGACCCGGATCAACGCCGCTCCGAACCTGCCCGAGCGCGAGCGGGGCAAGGCCGGGGCCGAGTAGCGCGCAAACACAAAGGAGAGATAGATGGCTAGCGGCCCCGGGGTTGGAGCGCATGAGACAACTGAATTATACTGTGGGTCTTGGGGAAAGCTGGGGTCACCTCGGCTTAGGAGGTTCATCTGTTGACACGCATCCCTATCCTAACCGCCATCCTCATCAGCGCCTGTCTGTTCGTTTCAACGGCCGCGTGGGCGCAGGCCACGATTATCCGCGGCGTCGTGACGAACGAGGCCGGCGAGCCGATTCCCGGTGCAAAGGTAACCGTGGCGGGCGGACAATGGAACCGATCGGCGTCGCTCGAAACCGACGACGAAGGGCGCTTCGAGATGGTCACGATGCGCGGCGGGCAGTGGGTGTTCGTCGCGAACAAGGCGGGCTACGGGCCGGTGCAGAGGGTGGGCACCGTTCGCAGCTCTCGAGTCAACTACGTGACCCTGACGATGGAACACGATCCTCTTCACCCGCCCGCCCCAACCACGGGCCGTTTGGCCGGCGTTCGAGCCGACGACATTCAGGCGGAAATCGACGCCGCACACACGCTCTTCGACGACGGTGATTTTGATGGAGCGATCGCTGCGTATCGATCCACGCTAGAGCGGGTACCCGCTCTGACAACTCTCAACCTGCAGATCGGCCATGCCTACCGGGAGAAGCAGGATTTCGAGAGCGCCCGGGCTGCGTACAGCGCAGTCCCTCTAGAGTCACGAGCCGCGACCGAAGCGGCAGCGGCGCTTCAGGACTTGGATTCGGCGGCGCCCTCGCGCTGATTCGCTTAGGGCTGGATCGAGGCGCCGGAGCCGTCTGGCGGTGAGGTCGCATCAACGAGCCATGGGCCGAGATCAGGAGTCGACGATGGGAGTTTCGAAGCTGATTCGTCTGCTACCCGTTCTTGTGCTGCTCTCCACCCTTTCCACCGCCGATGCGCAGGCTCAGGGTCTGGCGCAGCTCAGAGGAAGGGTGGTGGACGCCGAGACCGGCGAACCTATGGCCGACGTGAACGTGAAGACCGAAGTCTCCGCCAGTGGCCGAAACGTCCGCCAAGATGTTCGGTCGAATACCGCCCGTGAGACCACTACTGGCGACGATGGTAGGTTCTCGATGATTGGTCTCGTCCTAGGTCCGAACGAAGTGACGGTGACCAAGGAGGGGTACGAAACCTTTGTACTGACACACGTCGTACAGGGGGCGTTCGCGCCGATCGAAATCGAGTTGTCCAAGGTGATGACCGTCCTCGAACAGGTGTTGGGCAGGGAGGCGCTCGAGGGACTCGATGCGGTTCAGCTGGAGACGGATTTAGCGGCCGCGGACACGGCGTTCAATGCGCAGGACTTTGTCACAGCCATTGCCGGGTATAGGGGAATCTTGGACGTTCTGCCCCAAGCGAATGTCCTCTACATGCCTCTGGGTCACGCGCACCGGGCGTTGGGCGAGAACGAAGAAGCCCTGGTCGCTTACCAGACGTTGCTCGAAGCTGAACCCGATAATGAGGACGTCAAAGCCGAGATCGAGAGGACAGAGATCCTTATGGGCGATTCGGACGCTACCGCTAGCCTTGGCATCACGTCGGGGGGTGGGCTGGGGCTGTCTTCAACGAAAGAGGATTTCTACAACCTCGGCGAGCTGGCATTTGCTAACGGTGACGTCGACCGCGCGCAGCAGTGGTTTGAAAAGGCCACAGGCGTAGATCCCGCCTGGGTGAAACCCTGGTTCAAGCTGGGGCTCGTCGCACTGAACAAAGGCGACATCGAACTTGCCAAGGAGCATTTCCAGCAGGTCGTAGAACTGGACCCCAGCTCCGAGGAGGGAACCCAGGCGGAGGCCACACTGGCGGCGCTCCCCTGAGACGCGGGCCATTCGCCGCCGGTTGCGACCGAGCGCAGTCCGGGCCACGCTCCGGGCGACTTCCGGGGCGCCTCCTGACCGCCCGGCGAACAATCGAGACTTCATGGTGTTCATTCGGGTCGAGCTATGCCGGTCGACCGCCCTCACGGGATTCATGATCGAGGTCGTCACATGATGCATTTTCATTCCGCTGCCGTGCTCGGCGCAGGAACGATGGGCGCGCAGATCGCGGCCCACCTCGCAAATGCCGGGCTCAGAGTCCTGCTCCTAGACCTAGACGAAGCGACCGCGGCAAAGGGACTCAGCGCGGCGCAACGACTCAAGCCTGACCCCTTCGTCACCGCCGACGCTCGACGTCTCATTACGGTAGGCGGGTTCGACACGCACCTCGACCGCCTCAGCGAATTCGACTGGATCATCGAGGCCGTCATTGAGCGCCTCGACATCAAGCAGGAACTCATTGCCAAGGTCGAAGCGGTCAGAGGCGAGTCGACGATCGTGAGCTCGAACACATCCGGCATTCCGATCGGTGACATCGCCCAAGGACGCGGAGACGCGTTTCAGCGGCACTGGCTCGGTACCCATTTCTTCAACCCACCACGGTATTTACAGCTGCTCGAGGTCATTCCGACGCCCCAAACGGATCCGGCCGTTGTCGAGCGGGTCCGTCGGTTCGGCGACCACGCGCTCGGCAAGGGTGTCGTCATCGCCAAGGACACGCCGAACTTCATCGCCAATCGAATTGGCATCCACGGCGTGACGCAAGTGCTGCCGCTCGTGGCGGATGGCAGCTTCACGATCGAGGAAGTCGACGCAGTCACCGGTCCAGCGATTGGACGGCCCAAAAGCGCTACCTGCCGAACTATGGACGTCGTGGGGATCGACGTTCTCGCGCACGTGGCGCGCAATCTCTTCGACCGACTCGACTCGCCAGACGAACGTTCGGCGTTCGCGCTGCCGCCACTCATCGACGCCATGATCGAGCGCACGTGGATCGGCGAGAAGTCCGGGCAAGGGTTCTATAAGAGGATCCGCCGACCCGAGGGTAGTCAGATTCTGACCCTCGACCCGAAGCAGATGGAGTATCGCGAACGCGAATCGCCCCGTCTCGCCGAACTGGATGCCGCACGAGCCATCGACGATCTTCCAGAACGGCTTCGCGCCCTGTTTCTCGGCAAGAACCGAGTGGGCGAGTTCCTGCGGGCCACGCTTGGGCAGACGTTGGTCTACGCCGCACGCGTCGCGCCGGACATTGCTCACTCCATCGATGACGTCGACCGGGCCATGCGCTGGGGTTTCGGATGGGAAATGGGTCCATTCGAGATCTGGGATGCGATCGGCGCCGACGTCATCGTCGAGGCCTGTGCCGTCACGGAAGAACTTCCTTTACTCGGGCGGAAACAAGCCGCAGCCCGCTTTCGCGAGGGGCCGCTCCCCCCAGCCGAGCCGGACCACCAGGTTCTGTCCCAAGCGCGGCACGCCGGCACGATTGTCCGCCACAACGCCGGTGCGAGCCTCGTCGATCTTGGCGACGGCGTGTTGGCCGTCGAGTTCCACTCCAAGATGAACGCGATCGGCGGTGACACGGTCGAGATGCTCAAAGTAGGTGTCACCGAGGCCGAGCAGCATTTCGAAGCGTTGGTCGTGGGAAACGAAGCCCCTGCATTCTCGGCTGGCGCCAACCTGATGCTCGTGCTGCTGGAAGCGCAAGAAGAAAACTGGGATGAAATCGACCTCATGGTTCGCGAGTTCCAAAACGCCGTCATCGGTCTCCGATACGCGAATGTGCCGGTCGTCGTGGCGCCCCATGGGCTCGCCCTCGGTGGCGGCTGCGAGATCGTGCTCCACGGCGACCGCGTGCAGGCTGCGGCCGAAACCTACATGGGGCAAGTCGAGGTTGGTGTCGGGCTGGTCCCTGCTGGCGGTGGTACCAAGGAGCTGCTGGCGCGGCACGTCGCCGAGCAGCCCGCAGGGGTCGAGGATGCGCTCCCGTACGTCAAACCTGCTTTCGAGCTCATCGGTTTCGCTACGGTGTCGACGAGCGGCCAAGACGCGCAGCGGCTGGGGCTGCTTCGCGACGTCGACGGTATCAGCATGAACCGGGAGCGGCTCGTCTCTGACGCGAAGACCGCCGCGCTTGAGCTCGCGCGCGACGGATACCAACCGCCGCACCCGCCGGCCCGTATTGCGGTTGGTGGCAACGACGTCCGCGCGGCGCTCGAGCTCGGGGTGCACATCGCGTGGCGAGGTGGACACATCAGCGATCATGACGCCCTGATCGGTCGCAAACTAGCGCGGGTCCTGTCCGGGGGTGACCTTCCCCACCCGACAACGGTGTCCGAACAGCATCTGCTGGATCTCGAGCGCGAGGCCTTTCTGAGCCTGTGTGGCGAACCAAAGACGCAAGAACGGATGGCCCATCTGCTCAAGACAGGGAAGACCCTGCGCAACTAGCGAACATGGACTAGTGGTTGACATAGGTCAGGGTCCGCCGGTCGTGATGGTTCCTGGTGTGCAGGGGCGTTGGGAGTGGATGCACCCGGCGGTCGGCGCGCTCGCGACGCAGTGCCGGGTCGTTTCCGGCTCACTCGCCGGGGACCGCGGCAGCCTTGGTCCTTTGGACTCCACTCGCGGCTTCGAAGGCTACCTCGATTGGGTCGAGGCCCTCTTCGACGCGGCCGGCCTCGAACAGGCGTCGCTCTGCGGCGTTTCATACGGCGGTCTGATCGCTGTTCATTTCGCGGCGAGGCGTCCCGAGCGAATACGATCACTGGCGCTCGTCTCTACACCGGCTCCAAGCTGGAAGCCGAACTGCAGGGTCGAGTGGTATCTGCGAGCCCCGCGCCTGATGAGCCCAGTTTTCGCGTTGTCGTCGCCGTTCCGCATGTATCCCGAGATCGCACGAGCGTTTCCCAACCTTGCCGCGCGCGCGAGTTTCACGGCCGCGCATCTTCTTCGGATCGCTCGCCATCCGTTTTCACCACCGAGGATGGCCGAACGGGTCCGCCTGCTTGCCGACGTCGATTTCTCGGCGGATTGCCGCCGTATCACGTGCCCGACGCTCGTCGTAACCGGAACCGACGGGCTCGATCGTGTGGTTTCGGTCGCAAGCACGAAGGAGTACCTGCGCCTGATCCCGAGTGCGAAGCATGCCGAGATCGGGAATACTGGACACATAGGGCTCGTCACCAAACCCCTCGAGTTTCGCGATGTCGTGGCAGGGTTCGTACTCGCGCACGACCGCGGGCCTCGGGACGCCGTCAGGGCTTCGGCATGAGCAGTCAGAGCGCATGGTCGGTTCGTGAAATCGCGGGTCCAGCGGGACAGCTGGAGGTCCGCGTCGACGAGCCGCCGGCGTCGCCACGAGCAGCCGTGGTGATTGGGCACCCACACCCGAGCCACGGCGGAACGATGCATAACAAGGTCGTGTATCGGGCTGCCAAGGCGTTTCAGTCGATCGGCTGCGCGGTGCTTCGGTTTAATTTCAGGGGTGTTGGGCGGAGCGCGGGAACCTTTGACGACGGGCGTGGGGAACAAGACGACTTCGGTGCTGGCCTCAGCTGGTTCGCAGAACGCCACCAAGGTCTTCCGCTTTGGTCGGCCGGGTTTTCGTTCGGGGCCTGGATCGCACTCAGCGTCGGGGCGGTCGATCAACGAGTGAGTCTCCTGCTCGGAATCGCCCCTCCCACCCATTACGATCTGACTGCCTTTCAGACGAGCCGTAAAGCGAAGTTCCTCATCCACGGCGAATCCGACGAGCTCGTGGCTATGCAGGACATCTGGAAGCTCTACGGCGAGCTGGAAGAACCAAAAGAGCTGGTGATTATCGATGCAGCTGACCACCTCTTCAGTGGTCGAGTTTCTGAGGTCGGTGATGCTATCGTCGATCTGTTGGAGGACTACAAACCATGACCGACGCCGTGATTGTATCGGCCGTCCGAACACCCTCAGGCAAGGCGCCGAAGGGCTCGCTCCGACATACGCGACCGGATGAAATGGCTGCCGTCGCCATTGAGGAGGCGCTCCGTCGCGCGCCGGCGCTCGATGTGGCTGAAATCGACGATGTGATTCTGGGATGCGCCATGCCCGAAGCCGAGCAAGGAATGAACGTAGCGCGCATTGCGAGCTTACGCGCCGGCATACCGGTCGAGAGCTCGGCTGTCACGGTCAATCGCTTCTGCTCGTCCGGACTACAGGCGATCGCGTTCGCGGCCGAGCGTGTGAAGTGCGGTAGCGCGCGCGCCATTGTCGCTGGTGGAACAGAGTCAATGAGCATGGTCCCTATGGGCGGGCACAAGATCGCGCCCAATCCCGAGTTGATCGCGAACTATCCCGATGTCTACCTCAGCACCGGCCTCGTGGCGGAGAATCATGCCCGCGAGTCCGGAATCTCTCGCGAGGAACAAGATGCATTCGCGCTCGCAAGCCACCAGAAAGCTGTGGCGGCCATCGCCGCCGGACGATTCACCGACGAGACGATCCCGCTTGCGGTAAAGCTCGTTGAGCCAAGCAACGGCGATAGCGCATCCCCGCAAGTACGCGAGATCGAGTTCACGGTCGACGAGGGACCCCGCTCCGACACCTCGCTCGAAGCGCTGAGCAAGCTTCGAGCTGTGTTTCACGTTTCGGGCTCGGTCACCGCCGGTAATTCGTCTCAGACCAGCGATGGCGCCGCCGCGGTGGTTGTGACATCCGCGGACCGAGCGGTGGAGCTCGGGTTGGAGCCGTTGGCCCGTTTCGTCACCTTCACCACGGCTGGCGTCAAGCCGGAGCTCTTCGGCCTTGGACCTGTTCCCGCGATGCAGAAGGCCTTGAAGCTCGCGAACTTAACCATCGATGAGATCGATCTCATCGAGCTCAACGAAGCGTTTGCGGCGCAAGTGCTCGCGGTTCTGAAAGAGTTCCCGATCGATCCGGACCGTCTGAACGTCAACGGCGGAGCGATCGCCCTCGGGCATCCACTCGGGTGCACCGGCGCCAAGTTGACGGCGACACTGCTCTACGAGTTGCAGCGACGCCAGGGGCGGTACGGGATGGTCACGATGTGTGTCGGCGGCGGGATGGGTGCCGCCGGCATATTCGAACGACTCTAGTCGGCGGACGGAGATCACCACATGACGACCACAGCGACGGCAGTTCCGAAGGGCGGTGCCTGGCTCCTCGACGACACTTCTGCAGAGAACGTCTTCACGCCCGATCAGAAGAGCGAGGAGCATCGCCTCATCGATCAAACGTCGCGCGAGTTCGTCGCGAACGAGGTTGTGGTAAAGAACGACCAGCTCGAAACGAAGGACTGGGACCTTGCGCGGCATCTGCTGAAACGTGCAGGCGAGCTGGGGTTGATGGGAACCGATGTGCCGGAGGCCTACGGCGGGCTGTCGCTCGACAAGGTGAGCTCTGCCGTCATCGCTAGTCAAGTCGGTCAGTCTGGCTCGTTCAGCTCGGCGTTCGGGTCACAGACCGGCTTGGTCATTATGCCGATTCGAGCGTTTGGCACATCGGCCCAAAAAGAGCGCTACTTGTCGAAGCTCGTCAACGGAGAGCTGGTCGGCGCATATTGCCTGAGTGAATCCGGATCCGGATCCGATGCCCTGGGGGCCAAGACCCGAGCGGTCAAACAAGATGACGGAAGCTATCGGCTGACAGGTGAGAAGATGTGGATCACCAACGGCGGGTTTGCCGATGTCTACATCGTGTTCGCGAAGGTCGACGGCGAGGCGTTTACCGCGTTCATCGTGGACGGCACGCTTGACGGAGTCAGCAGCGGCAACGAAGAGCACAAGATGGGCCTGCTCGGGTCGTCGACGACCCCAGTGGTGCTCCAAGACGTCCGGGTCCCCGCCGATGGTCTACTGGGCGAGGTCGGCAAGGGCCACAAGGTCGCGTTCAACGTCCTCAATTACGGGCGCTTTAAGCTGGGCGCGTCAACCGTGGGAAGCTGCCAAGGCGCGCTCGGGGAGTCGGCTCGGTACGCGGCGGAACGGCATCAGTTCGGCCGCCCGATTTCGAGCTTCGGTGCGATCAAACACAAGCTCGGCGAAATGGTGATCCGCACCTACGCCATCGAAACAATGGTCTATCGCACAGCCGGCTTGATGGACGCGGCGCTCGAAGCACACGATTCGAACGATGATCAGGCGCTGCTGTCCGTGCTCGAGGAGTACGCGATTGAATCATCGATACTGAAGGTCGCGGGAAGCGAATACCTCGACTACATTCTCGATGAAAATGTCCAGATCCACGGGGGCAACGGCTACGTCAAGGACTACCCGGCCGAGCAGCACTATCGAGATTCGCGAGTAAACCGCATCTTCGAAGGCACAAACGAGATCAACCGGTTGCTTATTCCAGGCATGCTCGTCAAGCGAGCGTTCAAGGGCGACCTGCCGCTCATAGCCGCGGCCAAGCAGCTCCAGGACGACATTATGAGCCCCGGTGCGCGCCGTGAGGTCGGTAGCGAGCCGCTCGATCCGGAGCAGGCCGCCGTCCAGATGTTTAAGAACGTTGGCCTGGCAACCCTGGGCCTGGCCATGCAAACCTACGGCACCACGCTCTCCGACGAACAGGAGGTGCTGTCGTTCATCGCGGACATCCTGATGGATACGTTTGCGGCAGAAAGCGTCGTGCTGCGTGCGAAGCGTGCGACCGACGCTGGCGGGCCCACCGCCGAACTCCAGGCCGACGCTGCGCGCGCATTCGTGAGTGATGCCGCGGCGCGGATCGAGACGGCCTCACGGTCGGCCCTTACCGCGATGGCCGAGGGCGACACGCGGCGAGCCCATCTCGCCGCTCTAAGACGCATTCTCAAGGTGAATCCAACCAATACCGTCGCCATTAGGCGACGGCTTGCTGATGCAGCGGTCGAGCAAGCTGGATATGTCTTCTAGGGTGCTGCGACGGTACGCAGCGGCAGCGATCCTGTTAGCGACATGGTCTGCGATCGGGTGTAGTCCCCCTAAACCCGACGAGGACAGCTACCTCGATCGACTGGTCGAGTACCGCGAGGCCAAAGACCTGGCATTCAAGGGACCCGATTCGATCGTGCCGATCGACCGTCAGTCCTGGATGGTGCCCTTACGCTACTACGAGCCGAGTCTCGACTATCGCGTTCCCGCCCAGCTCAGTGTCGGTACCGAACAACCGGTGTTCGAGATCCCGACCTCGACGGGACTGCTACGAAAAATGCAAAGGGTCGGCACGCTCGAGTTCATGCTGCACGGCGAACCCATGACCCTGTCCGCGCTCGTAGAACTGCCAGCAGCGAACGCCGGCCACCTGTTTGTTCCGTTTCGGGACGCCACCAGCGGCACCGAAACGTACCCGGCCGGACGCTATCTCGATCTGCCAAACACGCCGACCGGCATCTACGACCTCGACTTCAACCGCGCGTACCATCCGAACTGCTATTTCAACGAGGAGTTCGACTGCCCTTTCCCTCCGCCGGAGAACCGACTGGCCGTTGCCATTCGCGCGGGAGAGCGCCTGCCGCCACCCGAGGATCAGCGTCTACCCCTCGGCACGATCGGCGCCCCTCCGGTCACCTCCAGCTCCAGCCGGCCGTCCGGCGGAGACTAGTCGGGCCCCCTCATGCCGCTGAACGGCATCGTCTTCGACTTCGACGGGGTCATCGCGGACACCGAACGCCTACACCTGAAGGCGTACCAGCAGGTCCTATCGGCGCGCTCCCTTTCGCTTGACCCAGCGACCTACTACGACCGCTATCTCGGCTACGACGACGTGGGCGTGTTCAAGGCGATTGCCACCGATTCGGCGATCGATCTGGATGATCGTGAGTTAGCTCGTCTGGTCGACGAGAAGGGTCGGCGATTCGACGCCCTGCTCGACGGCGAAGCGGTGCTGTACGCCGACGCCGCCGACTGCATACGGGAGCTGTCGAGTATGGTGCCGCTCGGCATCGCCTCCGGTGCACTCCGGGCCGAGATCGACAGTATCCTGTCAGCGGCGCAGCTGCGGCACCACTTTCACGTGGTCGTCGGCGCAGATGACGTGGCCCATTCGAAACCGGCTCCTGATTCCTATCAGCGAGCGGTGAGACTGTTGAATCCGGATGTGGCTGTCCCCTCGTGGCACTCCTTTGTCGCTATCGAGGACTCCCGTTGGGGGTTGGAGTCTGCGTGCGCGGCCGGACTCAAGACAATCGGCATCACCAATACCTACCCGGCGACCGAACTCACCAGCGCCGACGTCATCATCGACAGCTTGTCTGCGATTGATCGGTCAATGCTCGATCGCTTGTGCGAACGGTCGGGCGTGTGAGATAAGGTATGGGTAGAGCATGCTGTCGCAAGTCTTCATAGACAAGTTCAGCGCGATCGCCAAGGCACCCGACCCAGACCTTGCGACTGCGGCGCTGCTCATCGCACGAATGGAATACCCTCGCCTGGAGGCCTCACGGTACTTGGACCAGCTTGACCGTCTGGGACAACATGCACTCGAGCGCCTCGGACCAGCGACCGACACGACCGGCGAGTCCAGGCTTGATCGCGTCCGAGCCTTGAACGAGTACCTGTTCGAAGAAGAAGGATTTGCGGGTAACGAGCAGCGATACGACGATCCCCGAAACAGTTTTCTCAACACGGTGCTTGAACGGCGAACCGGAATCCCCATCACGCTTGCGCTCGTGTACATGGAGGTCGCGCGACGAGCGAGCGTCGCGATAGAGGGCGTGAACTTCCCCGGGCACTTCCTGGTCCGCCTTCGCCGGGAGCCGAGCCTCCACGCCGAGCCAGACGTAATCGTGGATCCCTTCAATCGGGGCGCGATCCTGACTGAGCACGACTGTCAGCGACTCTTGCGAGAACACGCAGGGCAAGACGCCGACTTCGAGCCGAGGCTCCTCGTCGGCGCGTCGAAGCCGCAGATACTGATCCGGATGCTGGTCAATCTCAAGCGGATCTACGTGCGCATGCGATCGTTTCCGCAGGGTCGAGCCGTTACCGAGCTCCTACTCTCGCTCAACCCGTCGGCCATGACCGAGCTGCGCGACCGGGGCCTGCTTGCGTACCATCTCAACGACTTCCCCGCCGCCCTCCGCGACCTCGAAACCTATCTTCGATATACGTCACGTCCGGATAAGAAGCGATCGGACGCTAGCTCCGACCTCGTCGAGGTCTGGGAACACGTCAAGACGCTGCGCCGTCGCGTCGCGAGTCTCAACTGACGCCCGACGGTCCCAAGTCACGACCCATCCCCACGTCAACCGGATCGAACGGTCGCGATCTCGCGGTACAGCGCGGTTGTGGCGATGATCCCGTCGTGGAAGTTCCCTAGGTCAAGCTTCTCGTTGGGTGCATGAGCGTTCTCGTCGGGCAGTCCGACGCCGAACAAGACCGACGGCAACCCGAGCGTTTCCTGAAACGTGGAGACGACCGGGATGGACCCACCCTCGCGGTGAAATACAGGTGGACGTCTGAAACCCGCTTCGATGGCTCGGCCCGCTGCCCTGACGAAGGGATTATCGAGGTCGGTCATCCAGGGCTTTCCGGTGTGCAGTCGTCGCACGGCGGATTCAACGGATTTGGGCATCACCTTCGCCAGATACGCCTCGAATGCGTCAGAGACTCGGTCCGGATCCTGGTCAGGGACGAGCCGCATGCTGACCTTGGCCATGGCAGTTGCCGGAATCACTGTCTTCGCGCCCTCGCCAACGAATCCAGACAGCAGGCCGTTGACCTCGAACGTAGGTCTGCCCCACACGCGTTCGTACGTCGTGAACCCCTTCTCTCCATAGAGCTTGGGAGCCCCAATCTCGCTACGATACTGGCGCTCGTTGAACGGAAGCTTCGCGAACTCCGCCCGCTCGGCATCGCTCAAGGCCCGAACATCGTCGTAGAAGCCCGGGATCTTGACCCGTCCACCACGATCTTTCATCTGGCTCAGGACCTGAGCCAGCACGAACGCCGGGTTCGCCACGGCGCCACCGAACGAGCCCGAATGGAGATCGGTCTTGGTCCCGCGCACGTCGATCTGCAAATAGGACAGTCCGCGTAGCCCATAGCACAGCGACGGCACTCCGCGGTCGAGCATCGGCGAGTCTGATATCACGACGACGTCGGCGCTCAACGACGCCGACTGCTCCCGCACGAATCCATCCAGGTGCTTGCTTCCGATCTCCTCCTCGCCCTCCAAGATGAACTTGATGTTCACCGGGAGTTGCCCCTCTTGTCTGAGGAACGCCTCCACCGCTTTGAAGTGCATGAAGATCTGGCCCTTGTCGTCAGCGGCGCCTCTGGCGTAGATCTCTCCCTCGCGAACGGTTGCCTCGAACGGTGGCGTCACCCACTCGTCGAGTGGGTCCACGGGTTGGACGTCATAGTGACCGTAGAAGAGGATCGTCGGCACCCCTTCCGCGGCGTGAAGCCAGTCGGCGTAGACCACGGGGTTGCCGGGGGTCTCGATCAAACGGACATGCTCGAGGCCGATACGCTCGAGTTCCGTAGCGGTCCAGCGAGCTGCTAGCGCGACATCGGCCGCATGCTCCGGCAACGCACTGATGCTTGGGATGGCCAAGAACTCTTTGAGCTCGTCGATGTATCGATCGCGGTTCGTGTGGACAAAGTCGATCACGTCGTTCATGTCACGTCACTCCGAGGTTGTTCAATGGGAAGGTCTTCTCGGTCACCCCATTCCTTCCACGATCCGAGGTAGTTGCGCACCCTTGGGTACCCGAGCAGCCTCAAGGCAAGGTAGCTGTGTGCCGCACGATAGCCGCCCTGGCAGTACGCCACAACCTCGCGGTCAGGCGTGACCCCGTTCGCTGCATACATGTCTGATAGTGCTTCAGCGGGCTTGTAGCTACCGTCCGATGAGAGGTTGCGGGTCCACTCAATGTGGGTAGCGCCGGGAACGGCACCGCCACGTCGCGCCCGGACGTTTGTGCCGTAGTACTCACCATCGCTCCGAGTATCCAACATCACGACGTCAGCCTGGCCGAGCCTATCCCGAACGTCCTGCCACGTCGCCAGCCGCTCGATGACGCGTCCGACGTTCCACTCGCCTTTAGCCGGTGCGATTGAGTCAGTCGTCGTGGGAAGCCCTTCGCGCTCCCAGGCTGCATATCCCCCGTCGAGCAGCTGGGCATGTGGGTGTTCGAAGAGCTCGAGAAACCACAGCGCGCGAGCGGCCCGGATTCCCGACCGTTCGTCGTAGACGATGACCGGTCGGTCGCCGGACACGCCCCGCGACACCAGTAGGTGGGCGATGATCCACAAGAACGCGTCGAGCGGACCGGGACTCGTGTCGATCAGGCTCACGCCGAAGAGGTCGAGATGCACCGACCCGGGCAGATGGCCGGCAGCAAAGCCCTCCGCGGGACGCAGGTCTATCACCGTGACCCCGGCCCGGTCGGCTTCCGTTGTGCCAAGCTGCGCCGCCAGCTCGGCTGGCGCGATGAGGAGCTCGGGGTTGGCGTATCCCTTTGGATTCTGCTGCATGGGTGCGTCCTCTCGTGGTGAGTGTGCCTCCTACGCCACTACGTAGCGGACGAGAAAAAGCATGGCAAACACAAAAATCAGCCAGTCGGTCTCGCGCACGCAGCCCGTCACAATTCGCAACAACGAAAACGAGATGAATCCAAATGCTATCCCGTTCGTAATGCTCACGGTGAGCGGCATCATGACCATGGTCAGGAACGCCGGAATTGCGACCGTGGTGTCGTCCCAATCGATCCGTCGGACGCCCCGCACCATAACCGTACCCACCACGATCAACGCGGGCGCGATGACCGGGTACAGGCTGACGCCGTCGGCGGTTTCGTACCCGCCGCCAATCATCGCCACGATGGGCGAGAAAAAGAGCGATGCAAAGAACAGTACAGCCACGACTAGTGCAGTCAATCCCGTCCGCCCTCCGGCAGCGACACCGGTCGCGCTCTCGACGTACGCCGTGACGGTTGACGTACCGAGGGCCGCTCCAATCACCGTCCCGACCGCATCGGCCAGCAGCGCTCCGCGTGCCCGTGGAAGGACGCCGTTCTTCATCAAGCCCGCCTGCTCGGCGACACCGACCAACGTTCCCACCGAGTCGAACAGCGCAAGTAGGAGGAACACGAAAATAACAACTACCAGGTCTGGGGCAAACGCGCCGACGATGTCGAGTTGCAGCAGGGTAGGTGACAGCGATGGCGGCAGGCTTGCCAACCCCTGGTATTGCGTCAGACCGATGAGCCAGGCGACGACAGCCGACACGGCAATCCCGGCCAGCAACGCGACGCGAACGGATGCCGCCATGAGCGATGCGGCGGTTGCGAGGCCAAGGACGGCAACGAGCACCGGAGCCGTTCGGAGGTCACCCAGCGTCACCAAGGTGCCAGGGGAATCGACGATGATCCCGGCCCACTGCAAGCCGATCATCGCGATGAGCAGGCCGATCCCCACCGCGATGGCGTGCTTGAGGGAGTCGGGAATCGCCGTGATAAGACGCTCGCGCAGCCCGACACCTGCGGTCAGGACGAACAACATGCCGGCGATCGCGACGGCACCGAGTGCGACCCGCCAGTCGACCCCGCCCGCTACGACGACCGCAAACGCGAAATAGAAGTTATGGCCCATGGCCGGCGCAACCGCGATCGGATAGTTGGCGAATGCCGCCATCAGGATCGTGGCGATGCCGCTGGCGAGGCAGGTCGCGACGAAGACTGCGCCGAAATCCATGCCCGCCGCGGAGAGCACGGCTGGCTGGACGAAGATGATGTAGGCGAGCGTGCAGAATGTGGTCGACCCAGCGAGGAGCTCGGTCCGAACGGTTGTCCCGTGTTCGGTCAACCGGAAAAGCGCGTCGAGTCGCTGCCGCATTAGCCTCGTAGGACCACCGTTATTTTCCCGCTGGGGACAACATCCACCCACGGTCTTGCTCGAGCACACGACCCTCATCCTGGAGCTTGATCAGATGCGCCAGGACGCTTTCGGCAGCGGCCGACCGCAGCTCGTCGGATAGCGAGTCATAGATGCGATTGACCAGCATCTCGCGTGACATCGGCCCCTGCTCGAGCTGGGCCACTATCTGGTCTTCACGCTGCGCCCGATGGGCCACGTAAGCGTCAATAAGTCCGGGCAGGTCAGCTATCTCAGGGCCATGCGCGGGAAACACACGTTTGAGAGCAAGGTCGCGTACCAGGGCGAGACTCTCAAGGTAGCGTGCGAGGTTACCGCCGCGGCTCGCCGGTATCACGACAGTCTGTCCTTGGATCACCATGTCGCCGCAGAACAACGTCCGACTCTCCTCCTCATACAGGCAAATATGGTCAGGCGAATGTCCGGGTGTCGCGATTACCCTGAGCGTCGTATCTCCGGCCGGGAGGCGATCGTTGGAACCGACCGTAGTCCAATCGACGGCGTATCGGCTGTCCTGCTTGGCCCATGGCATCTTAAAGAACGTGGCCCCGGGAAACCGGGCCATCAGCTGCTCAGCCCCCGACGCATGGTCGGCGTGGCCGTGCGTCACGATGACACGGGCCAACGTTGCGCCCGAGAGCGCCTCCGAAAGAGCTTCGAGATGCTCGGAACGCCCGGTTCCCGCGTCTATGAGCGCAGGCTCCCGCCCTGGTATCAGATAGGTGTTGTTGCCCGCTCCGGTATAGGGCCCGGGATTGAAACCGGGAATAGAAATGACGTGCACGAGGAGTCGGCGACCGCTGAACGCCCGTCAATTATACTGTCTGACCTTGACCTCCCCCGCGCCAGACACCTTCACAGCTGATCAGCGACGCGCGCTCGAACCCCACTTCGGCAACCTCGACAGCCCAGTGTTCGTGTTGAGGAATCTCCCTGAGGTCGTCAAAGGTGCGCTCTTTGCGCGCTATTCGAGATCGGCGAAATCGGTAAGACAGCTGTTTCTGGATGAGTTCCTCGACGAAATACAAGCAAGCCCGACGTCTGCCGAGGTCGGAGTCGCCCGAGCCGAGCGGCTGTACACACGCGTCTTCGGGGACTACGGCGACGACTCGGTGGCTCAGCTGGGAGGTGCGCACATCGCCTGTGAAGGCGTGTCGAACGTACTGACGAAGGTCCTCGAACGCGGGCGGCTGATGTCATACCTGGAGCAGTCGACGAGGTACGTCCCCTATACCGATCGCCCAGGCGACCGCTGGAAGTACGTGGTGCCGCCAGAGCTGTCCGAAACGCCCCTTCAAGCCCCGTACTCACGCTGCTTGGACCGGGCGTTCGAGACCTACGCGCGTTGGATTGGACCTGTCGAGGATCACTACCGGAAGCTCCACGACCGGTCTGCCGACGTGTCGGAGGGCGTCTATAAGGCGGCGATCCGGGCCAAGGCCCTTGACACGCTACGCGGACTGCTGCCCGCGGCAACCAGTTCGAATGTGGGCGTCTTTGGGTCAGGACAAGCGTTCGAGGCATTGCTCCTACGGATGCGCGCGTCTGAGCTTTCCGAGGCGCGCGAGGTATCAGACCTGATGCTCGACGAACTTCGAAAGGTCATTCCCGCGTTTCTCACGAGAGTCGATCGGGAGGACCGGGGCGGTCGATGGTCACAGTACCTGGCCAAACGGTACGCGACAACCCAGCAGGTCGCCGACGAGCTACTCGCGTCAGACGACCCCGCTTCCCGAACCGAGGTCGTGCTTAGTGACTTCGACCCGGACGGAGAGATCAAGGTAGTCGCGACCGCCCTCTACCCTCACTCGGCATTGCCCGAAGACCAGCTCCTTGCCAAGGCGCGGGCGATGTCTACCGAAGACAGAATCCGCGTGCTGAAGGCCTACGTGGGCGAACGCAGCAACCGTCGGCACCGTCCCGGCCGAGCGTTTGAGCGGTCCGTTTACTGTTTCGATGTCCTCACCGACTACGGTGCGTTTCGCGATCTTCAGCGACACCGTCTGCTCTCGATCGACTGGCAGACGCTGGCGCCAACGCATGGATTCTCGGTTTCGGCGGCCATCGACGACCTCGGTGCCAGCCCGGATTGGCGGCGCGTCATGGATGAGTCAGCCGAGCTGCATGATCGACTGATGCGTGAGTCGTCGGCTCTGGTTGCGCAGTACGCGGTATCGATGGCCTACAGGATCAGGTTCTACATGCATATGAACGCACGCGAGGCCATGCACGTCGTCGAGCTGAGGACGGCACCCCAAGGGCACCCCGCCTATCGGCGCGTGTGCCAGGCGATGCACACGCTGATTGCAGACCACGCCGGACACCGCGCCATCGCTGAGGCCATGACGTTCGCCGACCACTCGCACGTCGAACTGGAGCGGCTCGAGGCCGAGCGGGCGAGCGAGCGTCGGCGTCAGACGTCCGCCTAGTCGGCGTCCGTCTCTTTGCCCCAGTAACGGTCGTACTCAGGAATAAACGTCAGCGTTTCGAGCGACGTCATTCGGTCCACAAAGAGCACACCATCGAGGTGATCAGTCTCATGCTGGATCACACGGGCCGGAAGGCCCTTGGCGGTAAACGATTGGGTGGCGCCGTGACGATCCAGCGCCCGAACACGCACCTCGCGTGCCCGTGGAACCTTGCCACGGATGTCTGGAATGCTAAGGCACCCTTCCCAGTCTTCTTCCGATTCGACGCCGATTGCTTCGACCTCGGGGTTGATCATCGTCACGGTCGGAAGGCCGACATCCGGATCATCCACACCCGCAACGAACAAACGGAGATCCTCATGGATCTGGGGTGCCGCCAGCCCAACGCCGTCGTATTCGCGCATCGTCTCAAACATGTCATCGATCAACCGCTGGATGACCGGAGTCGTGATCTCGGACGGCTCGAGACGACGCGCCGACGTTCGCAAAACCGGATGTCCCATCCGCGCGACCTTGAGAATGGACACTTCGGCCGATTATACGTTACGGTGCTGCCACACTAGCCCGGCTCCATGTCCACTGAGCATCCCATTCACCGCTTCTGCTCGCGGTGCGCCCACCCGCTCGTCGTCAAGCCGCTCAAACCCGGCGACCCCGCTCGGCCGGTCTGTGAGGGGTGCGGCCACATCGTCTACCTCGACCCGAAGGTTGCGGTGGGGACAATCATTCGAAGCGACGACGGCAAGGTCGCGTTGGTTCGTCGCGCCATCGAACCGGGCTACGGCAAATGGGTGTTTCCAGGCGGGTACGTCGACCGCGGCGAGCCGCTGCTGGCGGCTGCGGTGCGCGAGGCCATGGAGGAGTCGTGCCTGCGCATCCGCATTGATGGGCTGGTCAACATCTACTCGTACGCGGGGACGGTCCCGGTCATTGTCGTCTACGCGGCAACGTGTGTCGGCGGAAACCTCGCGGCAGACGACGAGTCACTTGATGCGGGCTGGTTCGGCGAACCGGACCTACCGTGGAAAAACCTGGCTTTTCGGAGTACCCGCGAGGGTCTGCGTGACTATTTCCGCGGCATCCTCCATCCCCACGGGGTTTAGCTCGTCCGGCCCAAATGTTGCAGCGGCCACGCCGACACAGGTCCCATCCTCGGAAGCCACACGATGCTCAACGACCGACGGATTACAAGCGTGATCGTTGCGATGACGATACTGCTGGCCGGGTGCGAGCTCACGACTGAAACCACGAGCCCGACGTCGGTGTCCGCGCTGGCAACCCTGCTGACAGGGCAGCTGTCCTCGGTCGCCGGCGGATCGGATTTCGACGATTCGTGCAGTGACTTTACCTGGTCGGTGAGCCAGGACACAGCAACGACCTACTCGGGTGAATTCGGCGCAACGTGTACCGGAGGAGTTGCGCTGGCCGGTACCGCGACCGGGGTCTTGGTCGACGACGTGCTGAACGTGACCGCAACCGGCGTGGCCGAGCTGGATGGTGGCTTGACGTGTCCTTTCACGCTGACGGGCACGGCCGAGCTCGAGGGTTCGACCATTCGAGTCGACTACACCGCCTCGACGTGCCTGGGAACGATCACCGGATCAGAAGTACTTGCTCAAAGCTAGCCCGCAGTAGATCTTGACGCGCTGGTCGCTACTGCCTTCACCGGAAATTCGAAATCCTCGCGCTCAGCTGCCTCAACTGCCGCATCGACCATCGAGTCGATGGGTATCTTCGCTTCGGCCTCCTCGACGTCGGCCCGCCTTGCTTTCGTCGCGGGATTACGCGGCGTGAAAAGCTGGCAGCAGTCCTCATCGGGAATGATCGAGACCGGATAGGAGTCGAGGGCGCGGGCCTCTCTTGAGATCTCATCCTTGTTAGACCCGATGAGCGGACGAAGCACGGGCATCGACACCGCCGCATTGATGACGGACAAGTTCTCGATCGTTTGGGATGCAACTTGTCCAACTGACTCGCCCGTGACGAGAGCCCCCGAACGTGACCGTCTCGCGAGCCGTTCCGCGATACGCATCATGAGCCTGCGGTACAGCACGACGCGAAGCGCAGGCGGCGCTGATAGCACGATCTGCTGCTGAATCTCTCCGAATGCCACAAGGTAGAGACGCGACCTCAGCTGATACTGGGTGAGCAGCCGCGCGATCTCTCGGACCTTATCCTGCGACGCGTGTGACAACAGTGGGTAGCTGTGGAAGTGGACGAGGTGCACACGACAGCCGCGCTTCATGAGCCGATACGCGGCGACCGGCGAATCGATCCCCCCTGACAGCAGGCACATCACACGGCCGCTCACACCAGACGGCAGGCCTCCGGGTCCCGGGTGCTTGTCGAGGGCATAGAAGGCCTCTCGCGGGAGTATTTCGATCCGCACGTTGAGCTCGGGCCTGACCAGGTCGACAGTCCACCCGCGCGCCGCCTTGATTCTGCCGCCGACTTCTCGCTCTATCTGAGGTGATGTCAGCGGGTATGACTTATCGGCGCGCTTGACACTCACCCGGAAGGTCTCGACATCACGGCCTCTGAGCCCGTCGAGAATCGAATCAGCCAATTCGTCCACTGAGCGCCCAACGCGCCGAGCCCGAGAAAAATTTGCGACACCAAACGTCCGACTGATGCGCTCGCCTACGCGATCCCAGTCGGCTTGTGGTCCCAGTACGAGCTCGATACGACCCATCAGCGCGCGGACCTTCACGACGTCCAGGTCGGTGGTCGCCGTTCGCAGGTTGCTGACCAGGCGCTCGATGAACCATGGGCGGTTGCGTCCCTTGAGAGCGATCTCCTGGTAGTGAACGATGACGGATTCCATGACGCGGTTACGAGGCGCGCTTGCCCACGGACATCTCGTGCAGCGCAGCCTTCGCTGCGCGGTGGCCGCTGACGACCGCGCTTTCAATCGTACTTGGCAGTCCGGTCTCAATCCAATCACCTGCCAGTAAGAGACCGCGGATCACTGTTTCCGTGCCGGGGCGCTCAGGCTGTCCCGGCGCGAGCGAGAACGTCGCACGTCGCTCTCGAATCACGAGGGCATGCTTCAGTGCAACCCCGCGGGTCGCCGGCAACACGGTACGAATGTCGGACACCGCACGCTCAGTCAGCGCCTCGTTGGACCAGCTCATGACGTCGACGGCCCCACTAACAACGAGCGTCAGGTGGCTGGCCCTGTCTCCGGCGGCACGATGCGCTTGAAACACCCACTGTATTGTCCGGTTCAACAGGCCGACAAACGGCTGGTCCATGACGAACGTTTCAAACCACAGGTGTACGGTCACGATCGGTGACGCTTGGGTGTCGGCCGCGTGCCGCAACACCCCCGCCAGCGGCGGGGGGGGCGGATCGAAGAGCTGGGCCAATGCATACCAGGGCACCGCCGAGATGGTCACTGGCGCGGCAAAGAGCTGTTTCCCGGCTTCGACACCAATGAGGCGACCGTCGTGAAAAACCACTCGGCCCGCGGCGCCGATCTTGACCGATCCGCCCCGCGATTCGATATAGCGGCGTGCGGGTATCGCAAAGAACTCCTCGAGCGGGGCCGACGGAATGCCGACAGCAGAGTCAACGGGATCGGAGCCACACAGCTCGGCTAGCACCCGAACGAACCAGCGTGCTTCCGCCTGATCAACCGTCTGATTCAAGGCGGCGAGCGCAAGCGGCTCCCAAAGCAAGTGGCAGAGTCGGTCGCCCTGGCCGTGTCGTACGAGCCACTCCCGTACCGTCTCGCCGGCACGCGTAGACTCGACGGCCTTGCCTCGGACCAGATCACGCCGGGCACGACGCAACGGCGCCACCAGGCGAAGCGCACCGAGGCGCTCGGCCACGCTGAGTGCATCCCACTCGATCACCCCGCCCAGCAAGTGAAATGGCGGCGGCAGATTCGCACACTGAAATCGCACGGTCGCGCGGTTGGCGCCGACGTAAGTCACCCCAAGGCTGGCCTGCAGTCGGAGATCCGCCTCGACCCCAATCGTCCGAAGAAAACGGCGGGTTTCCCGATAGCAGCCGAAGATGACGTGTTGGCCGTTATCGACGACCTCGGCGGTCGCCCGATCGCGATAGGATGTCGCGCGTCCGCCAAGCTGGCGCCGCGACTCCAGGACGACAACCCGAGCGCCCGAAGACGCCAGGTGCACCGCAGCGCTCAGGCCTGCGAAGCCACCTCCCACGACGACGGCGTCGTATTCCATTACTTCGTCGGTCGCATCGCGAGCCGTGTCAGGACTCCGCTCGCGCAAGCCGAAGCCCGACTACGGCCCGAGCCAGCGTCGCAGCCCAAACCGTCAAAGCAATCGCCGCACGCCTGGGTCTTGGAATGCGAACAACCTCTGAGAAGACGTCGTAGTCTCGCGCCTCTATTCGGTTCAGAATGGCCAAATAGATTGCCCCCATGATTTCAGCCGCTACCAAACGCATCGCATCCCGGGCCGGCAGTGCGCTTTTCGCCTTGCGATAGTAGCTGCGAGCGCGATCGCACTCGAACTTCACCAATTGTCGGACCCGATTCGAATGCCCGTCTCGTAGGTCGCCATCCGTACAGCTAAAACGGCGAAGGTCTTCGGCCGGCAGATAAACGCGCCCACTCTGCAGATCGGTCGGGATATCTCTGACAATGTTAGTGAGCTGAAGTGCCACGCCCAGTGCCACCGCGTAGTCTCGGGCGCCGGGATCGCGGTAGCCGAAGATCTCGATGCAGATCAGACCGACAGCCGAGGCCACACGCAGACAGTACTGATAGAGGTCGTCGAAGGTCTCGTACCGGCGCTCACCGACGTCCATCTCCACGCCGTCGATGAGGTCCTCGAACGGGCCCCGAGGCAGATTGAACCGTTCGACATGCGGCTTGAGACTTCGGCCCTGATCGGTTTGGGGCTCATGCGCACCGAAACAGCACTCCACCTCGCGACGCCACGTCGCCAGCTCCGACTTGAGCCGATTCGGATCCGCAGCCGGGTCGAATTCCGGTGCGTCCACGGCATCGTCGACCGCGCGGCAAAAATCCCAAACCGCGACGATGGCGCGCCGCTTCGCAGCGGGCAAGACCAGAAACGAGTAGTAGAAGTTCGTGTCTCGACTCACGGCTTAGCACCCGGTACAGCGGGCCGCCAGCGCACAGTCCCCCAGAGAATCGAGGGCGCGTCCCAGAGCCCCAGAGTCGGGCGGCGGTCGCGGGGGTCGTACTCGCTCCGATCGAGTCGGTCGAGGATGCGCCGCCCACCCAGCCAAGTCAGCCGAAGCTCTAGACCGAGCCGGCCGGAAACACCATCACACACGGCGCGTCCATCGTCGAAGATCCGACGGGTTCGATCCGCGACCGCCTTCAGCGTTGCCCTCCACTCTTCCGGAAGCCCGGGTTGATCGAGGCCGCCTTCATCGGCCTCATGCGACGTGTATAGGTCGGCCGGCACATACAACCGGCCGCGCCGCCAGTCGCGATCGAAGTCCTGCAAGAAGTTGGTCAATTGTAGGGCTGTGCACACGCAGTCCGAGGCGTGATCAAGTCTCTCGTCGTGATAACCAGCGATCCGCAAGACGAGCCTGCCCACCGGATTGGCTGACCGACGACAGTAGTCGAGCAGATCGTCCCACGAGTCGTAGCGATGCACCACGACATCCTGCTCGAACGCGCTAAGCAGGTCCTCAAACAGCGTGACCGGCAATTCGTGGGATCGGATGGTATCAGCCAGCGCGAAGAAGACAAGGTCGCGTTCATCGCTGCTCTCCGACAGCACCCGGGCTTCGGCCCGGCGCAGTCGCGCACGCCAATCGTGCAACAGTGCGAGACGCTCGGTGTCAGATTGCTCACCTTCGTCGGCAAAGTCATCGGCATAGCGGGCGAACGCATACACCGCGGCAATTGGACCGCGCATTTCAGCCGGCAAGAGCCATGACGCCACCGGGAAGTTCTCGTAGTGGTTGGACGCCAGACGCCTGCAGGCTGCGTAGGCGCCGTCCAAGCTCGATTTCGAGTCTGACACCGTCTGATAGCATAGGGCGGATGCGCGATCTCGTCGCGGTCGTCGTGGCAGTCGGCCTTGTGATCTTCGCGCTCAGCATGGCAACCACGCTGCAGTGGCATCGTCGGAGCCATGCGAAGCGACGGCGTGATATTGAGCACGGTGGTCGGACGATCGTTGCTGAGATCCCGTCGGGCGACGGCCTTCAGTTCTTCTCGGAGGACGCAGACGCGTTCTACTGGGCGAACCGTCGCATCCCAAAGACGGAGGTCAGAAGCGCGCGTATCCTGATCAGCGGAGCGCCGCTCGCGATGCGGGTTGCCCGACGCTTCGCCACTTCAACACAGGATGATACTGTCGCCCCGGACGGCGAACCGGAGGCGTTCGAGCGCGACCGGTGGGATGTTGCGATCGACGTCGGCGACGACTCGGTGGTGGTGGAATGCGGCGCCATACGGGAGCGCGTGTCTCAGGAGCTGGCTCGACAAGTGTTCGAGGTCGTCAAGGCAAGCATCGATCGGTCGGACTCGGCGATGAGCGCGGTGTGAGGCGCCTCACCATTCCCGCTCGGCCATGCCGCGTCGATGATTGACCACGCGCGCAAGGGCGAATAGCAAATCCGACAGCCGGTTGACGTACTGCAGGAGCGCCGTAGGCATCGCATCTGCGCCGAGGGCCACAATGCTGCGCTCGGCTCGGCGGCAGACAGCCCGGGCGTGGTGCAGGGCGGCTGCGGCCGGAGAGCCACCGGGCAGCAGGAACCGACGCAATGGTGGCGGCTCGCCGTCGTATCGGTCGATCGCGCGTTCCAAACGACGAACGTCGTCGTCGCCCAGCTCTGTCTTGGTCACTCGCGCGGCGATCCGCGTCTCTGGGTCGGCCAACCGTGCACCAAGCGCAAACAGGTCACGTTGAATGACTTCGAGCAACTCGTTGACGTCCGGATCCACACCCGCTGAGATGCCGACCCCAATCACCGCATTTAGCTCGTCGACGTCACCGTAGGCCGCGACACGCCGGTCGGACTTCGAGACCCGCGTTCCGTCAAACAGCGCCGTCTCGCCGCGATCGCCTGTCCCGGTGTAGAGTGTCATCCGTTTGGCCTGCTAACTATACCGGTTCGATCATGCCTCGTCAGACGCAACCCCCACCTGATCTCCCGCGGCCGGCGGCGCGCCGGCGCTTTCGCCGACGACTCCTCGTCTGGTACCAACGTCACGGGCGCAAGCTGCCCTGGCGGGAGACGCGAGATCCATATCGAGTCCTGGTATCCGAGATCATGCTCCAGCAAACTCAAGTCGACCGCGTTCTCCCGAAGTACGAGGAGTGGCTCGAGAAGTTCCCGACGTTCGATGCGCTCGCGGCATCGCGCCCCGGACAAGCGAGACGAGCGTGGTCTCCATTGGGCTATAACATCCGCCCGAAGCGCTTGCACGCGATCGCACGGGAAGTCGTCGCCAAGTATGGGGGACGCTTGCCGTCTGACGAAAAGCGCCTTCAAGAGTTCAAGGGTCTCGGACAGTACACGGTGGGCGCGGTTAGGAGCTTCGCCTTCGGCGAGCGCGCGCCGATCGTCGACACGAACGTCTCGCGCCTGCTCCTGCGGGTGTTTGCGGGTCACGGCAAGCCGCAAAGCCACGCCATGAAGCGCCATGCGTGGGAGCTGTCCCGAACGTTGCTGCCGCGCCGACAGGCGTACGACTTTAACCAGGCGCTCATGGACTTCGGCGCGTTGGTGTGTACGTCGCGGAAACCGAGTTGTGCGGACTGTCCGATGCGACCGGACTGTGTGGCGTATTCGAATTCGGCTTCGCTAGAAGCCGACTGAGATCCGGGTCATGGCTCAACGAAGGGAAGCGGCGTTACCTCCGCCGGATGGCGCGTTGGGCCGATGTGCAGCGTCGTTCCCGCCTCTACGTGGTCTCGGGCCACGTACCCAAGCGCTACCACCGTTGAGAGCGCCGGCGAAACACAAGAACTGGTGACGCGTCCGACCTCGGCGTCCGCGTGAAACAGTGGGGTGCCAGCGTCGAAAGCCGCCGGAACCGGCGAGACGCACTTCAGCCCCGATAGCCGCCGCGCGATGCGACCCTGCCCGCGATGCAGGATTCGAACGATGACCTCCTGCCCAACGTAGCACCCCTTTGTGAAGCTGATGGCGCGTTGCTCGATGCCGGCCTCGAGTGGAATGGTGTCACTGTCCATATCGACCGGAAATGCCGGTCGGCCGTTCTCGATCCGGACGGTTTCGCGATCCAGTAGGCCGACATCCACACATCCGGCATCACGCAGTGCGTCGTAGAGCGGCACCGTCTGGTCCTTTTCCACCCACAGGTCCATGCCCCAGTCCCCAAGTGGATCGGTCCGCATCGCGATGAGCGACGCATCGCCAACAACCATTCGGGCGCACCCGTGATCCGGAAGGCCGCTCAAGGGCGGTACCGACCCGCCGTTCGTCAAAGCGACGATGGCGGACGCCACCAAATCCGCGGCGGCTGGTCCACTCACCGCGATACCATCCCAGCGATCCGACCAGTCGGACACCTCGACGTCCTCGGTAAACACGAGCTCATCGAAGCGGCGCACCAACTCCTCTCGGACCGACTCGTGGACGTCGAGCAGCATATGTTCGCCCACGCTGGCGACGTCCATGTCGGCGATCATGCGCCCTTGCGGCGTCAGGTAAACCGCGTAGCATCCCATACCATCCTCGAGGGCCGCGACATCGTTTGTGAGCTGCCCCTGCAGATAGTCACCGCGATCCGCCCCGCGTACAGCTATTCGGCCGCGGTCCGGGCGCTGAAAGACTCCCGCAGATCGCCGGAGCGCGTCGTAACCCGAGCGAGTCGGCATTCGGTCAGATGATATGCTGAACCATGCGTTGGCGCTGTCGTAGGGCGGCGTGGTGCTGCGGCGTCACTTTGGCCGTCGTTCTGACAGCGACGCGACCTCACGCACAAGCGCCCAGCGAACCGGCCCCAGGTCCGTCTAGTTTCATCGTCTTCCTGCGCGCTGCGCCGATCGGCGCCGAACACGTTGTCCTTTCACGAACCGACGACGGATGGACCATTCAGTCAGTTGGCCAGCTATCCCCACCAATCGGTCGGGAGGCCCGAATGTTCTTCGTTGAGTATGATCGCGCGTGGCAGCCACGTCAGCTCCGTATGGACGGCGTCAACAGCGGCGAGGCGTTTCTCCTCGAGACCACGATCGCCGACGGTACGGCTGTCAGTCGGCTCGAAACCGAAGGCGAAGAGTCGAGCAGCACTCAACCCGTTGCCGCGTCGGCGGTTGTACTCCCAAATTTTTTCTTCGGCGCGTACGAGGCGCTGGCGGTCCGCCTGCAGGGGCTCGGTCCTGGCGACGCTCTACCGCTGTACGTGGCACCACGGGCCCCCATCCGCCTGACGGTCAATGAAGTACTGAGTCAGGCTCTCGAGACCTCGGATCGTCGGTTCCAGGCGACGATCTACCGCGTCACGTTTCACAACCTAGACCGGCCTTTCGACGCCGAAGTATGGGTCGACGATCATCACCGGCTGCTCCGCGTGACGCTGCCGATCGCTAGTCTTGACGTGGTGCGACAGGATATCTCCCTCGTCTCTACCCGGCTCGCCGGCGTCGAAGTTCCGGGTGACGAGGAGGTCTTCGTCAATGCAGCTGGGTTTGGGCTGTCAGCCACCGTGACGACGCCGCTCGACCGAGATGCTCCTTCCGACGGGTGGCCCGCAGTTGTGCTGGTGCCTGGTGTGGAATCGATCGACCGAGATGAGCCGGTGTCAGGTGTCCCGATCTACGGCCAGCTGGCGAAAGCGCTCGCTGAAGCGGGATACCTGATCCTCCGTTACGATCGACGCGGGGTCGGTCGCAGCGGTGGGCGGCCGGAATCATCGACGATCGAAGACTACGCCGAGGACGTCAGAACGATGGTGGACTATCTCGACGATCACGATGACGTCGATGACGACCGTATAGCGATTGTCGCTCATGGTGAGGGTGGCTGGATCGGCCTGCGGGCAGCTTCACGCGAAAAGAAGATCGCAGCCGCCGTCCTTCTCGCGGTGCCCGCGATCGATGGTGGTGACCTCGTGCTGGAACAACAGAGAGCCGAACTCAAGCGACTACAGGTTTCCGCCGAGGAGCGCGAAGATCGCATCGCGCTTCAACGCCGGATTCATGCCGCGGTGGTCGACGATGGCTCTTGGGATGACATCCCTCAACAGTTTCGGCGTCAGGCCGATACGCCTTGGTTCAAGAGCTTCCTCGAGTACGAACCTTCCGACGTCGTCCGCCGGACTCGTCAGCCGCTGTTGATCATCCATGGCATGCGGGATGACACCGTCAGCTCCTATCATGCCGACCATCTTGCCGAGCTCGCGAAACGGAGAAGCCGTAAGGAAGCAACGGTTGACGTCTCAATGCTTCCAGACGTGAACCACGCGCTGCTCGATATGGAGCTGGGTCCGGAAGACACCGCCCCTACCGCGAATGGAACTATCTCGTCCGATGTCACGACGACTGTCGTCGGCTGGCTCGATCGAGTCGTGGTGCCAGACTAGTCCGCGCCAAATGGGAAACAAGTGGGTCTTACGCTCAACAGACGGCACGTTTCGTCGCGCCCTCCAGGTGACGCCAGGCGCCGTTAAGACGGTGGGACGGGGCCCTACGGCCGACTACACCCTTGACACCGCGTTGGTGTCCCGCCTGCACTGCCGACTCTCTGCAACCGATGCTGAGTTGAAGGTCGAAGACCTAGACAGCACGAACGGCACGTATGTTAACGACCGGCGGATTGGCCAATCTCCGCTAGCCTTGGCGAGCGGCGACCGCCTGAGGCTCGGGCGTCTGGAGCTGTCCGTCACGCAAGAAATGATGGGAGAGTAGCTCGCGTTCGCGTGCTGTAGCCCCTCACGAGGCTACTTCCGTGGGCGCGACGGTCGAAGCTCCACCCGACTCGGCAAGCTCCGCGGATCGTGTCCGAGCAGGTTGAGCACGACCTGCGCCACATCCGTTGCATCGAGCTTCCAATCGTTGCGCGACTCACCATCGTCGGCCTGATCCGCAAAGCGGGTCGCAACCGATCCGGGCGCAACACAGCTAACGCGAATGTCGTCGTAGCGGACTTCCTGCATCAACACCTCGGTCAACGCATCTAGACCGGCCTTCGAAGCACAGTAGGCCGACCCCTCGGCGAACGGATGCCGTCCAGCGAGACTGCTGATGTTGATGATCCAACCTCCGCCACGCCGGCGCAGGACCGGGATGGCGGCCCGGCAACAGAAGTAAACGCCGAGCAGGTTGGTTTCGATGACCTCTCGCCAGTCATCGACCGGCTGGGTCGCGAGCTTCCCGAACCTCCCGACGCCAGCGTTGTTGACGACGATATCGAGGCCACCGAATCGCCTGCCAGCCTCGGCGATCAGTGCGTCCATTTGGGCCGGATCCCGAACGTCAGCCACGTATGGTGCAACCTGCCCGCTCGTGGCACCACCGGCCAAGCTCGCCGCAATGTCGTTCGTCATGCTCGAGAGCGCGTCGGCTGAACGCCCACACACCAGCACCTTCGCACCGAACTCGGCCAGGGACGACGCAACTGCCTGGCCGATACCCCGCGAACCACCGGTTACGACCGCGATCTTTCCGTTCAGGTCTGGAGAACCCATGAGGTCAGGACGGTGAGCATATCTCGAACGACCCGGCGATGCCCACCTCCAACGTGCCCTACAATACGGGCCGACCATGTCGACCGTAACGATCCTCGGCGGTGGCCCACTTGGCGGTGCCATCGCGCACAAGCTGGCCGAGACCGGCAATATTCAAGAGGTTCGTGTCATCGACGACAGCGCTGCGGCCAAAGGCAAGGCGCTGGATATCCAACAGGCTGGCGCCAACGAGCGATTCGATACGCGCGTCGTCGCAGAACGAGCGCTCCATGGCGCACTCAGCACGGATCTCGTCATCGTTGCCGGTCCCGCTGACGGGATCCATCCCGAGTACAGCACGGCCGCCGGCCTCGTGCTTCTTACGCAGATGACGAGACTAGGTCTGTCGGCGACGACTCTGTGCGCGGGAGGCTCCCACCATGCGCTCGTTGAACAAGGCGTAGTCGAAACCGGGATTCCAAGGCAGCGCCTTATCGGATCTGCGCCGTTTGCCTATCAACACGCCATTCGCGCTCTGGTCGCGGTCGAGCTCCGATGCTCGGTCCGAGATGTCTCGCTTACGGTGCTTGGCGTGCCTCCCAACGGCCTGGTCGTGCCATGGAACGACGTCTCCGTCGCCGGGATCCCGCTCGTCCAAACGCTGCCGCCAAACCGACTGGCCCAGCTAAAGGACAACGTCCGGCGAGCGTGGCCGCCAGCCTCTTACGCGCTTGCCAGTGCCGCAGCGCGTATCGCCGACGGGATCTTGCGAGGCACCGGCGAACTCGGCATCGTCTGCACAGCTGTGCTGGACGGTGAGCTTGGGATACGACGACGGGCGAGTGCCGTCACCGCGACGATCGATGGGTCCGGCATCACGGCGATCCGTGAGCCAACGTTGAGCGTCCACGACCGCACGCAACTCGCGACTGCGTTCGACCGCTAGTACGGTCGATGGATCTCGGCCGATGCGCTACGCAGCCTGCCGTCGCAGCGCGAGACCGTCGGAGAACTCTGCCAGTTGCTCGCGCAGGATCAACCGCCCGCGGTGCAGTCGAGACTTGAGTGTCTGCGGCTTCAACTTCAGGACGCCGCTGGCCTCTCGTGTCGACAGGCCTTGAACGTCACGAAGCACGACCGGCAGGCGGTAGATATCGGGAAGCTGGGTCAGCGCCGTCACCAGCCGCGCCCGCAACTCGGCACGATGCACGGCATCGTCGGCAAGCGATGACCAATCTGCAAGGCTACGCTGAAGAACGGCTTCGCTTCCCTCCTCCGATCCGGTGTGCAGCTCGGAGTGCGTAACTTCCAGCGGTCGTCTGAAACTTGGACTCCTCAGTCGAGACATCGCGGCGTTGAACGTAATTCGGTAGATCCACGAAGACAGCGCTGCGTCGCCACGGAAGGCATCGATCTTGTTGTGCACGCGGAGGAGCACATCCTGAGTCACCTCCTCGGCGTCTTCGTGGTTTCGCATATACCGAAACGCGAGCTGGTATATCTTTGCTCGGTAGGCTTTCTCGAGATCGGCAACCGCCGATGCCTCTCCCTCTTTCAGGCGCCTAATCAAGGTCCGGTCTGGCCTCTGATCCTGCATGGTTCGTCTCCCAGTCCCTTCTATCCTTCAAAACACCGCTGTCGAGAGATCTATTCCCGACCGGGGGCGTCTCAGAGCGCGGGAGGGGAGGAGCGAAGCCGCCGTCCGAAGACCGCGGCCACCTCTGCCGCGAGCGCATCCTGAACAGCGGTGCGACTCAGGGGAGCTGCGGAAAGGCGATCGAGCGAGGTAACTCCGCGATTGTGGATACCGCAGGGCCGGATGAGATCGAAGTAGGCAAGGTCCGTACTGACGTTAAGCGCAAAGCCATGGCTCGTCACCCAGCGAGAAAAGCGCACGCCGATGGCCGCCAGCTTGTCCTCTCCAACCCACACACCCGTCAGCCCGGGTACGCGCCCGGCCTTCACGTTGAACCTCGCAACAGTGCGGATCAGGACTTCTTCGAGGTCGCGAACGTACCGGTGAACGTCGCACCGGTCGGGTCGCAGGTCGAGGATTGGGTAGCCGACGACCTGACCAGGTCCGTGGTAGGTGATGTCCCCACCGCGCGGAGCGTCGACCAGCTCCACGCCGCGACCGGCGAGGTCCGCCTTTGTAACCAAGAGATTATCCAGGCGGTGACGTGCGCTGACGCCTACGGTGACGACGTGGGGGTGTTCGACGAGCAGCAACAGATCAGGAATCTCGGCAGCCTGCCGCTGCGCCACTAAGGTTTGCTGAAGCTCTAGCGCCGTCGAATAGGGTACGGCACCGAGCCGCCGAACCTCCAGTACGCCCTGCGGCTCGCCGCTAGAGTAGGCTCTCGTCGAAGTCTTCGAGGTTGCGCTGGACAAGGCTCATGAACCGATCGGCCACGGCGCCATCAATGACACGGTGATCGAATCCAAGCGTGAGATAGGAGCGGAACCGAGCCATGACCGCCCCGTCTACCACCACCGGTCGCTGCTCAACGGCACCGACGCACAGGATTGCGAGCTGCGGTGGGTTGATGATGGGCATACCGAAGATCGAGCCGAACACGCCGGGGTTCGTGATCGTAAAGGTGCCACCTCCAACTTCGGTTGGTGTCAGCTGCTTCGATCGTGCGCGCGCAGACAGGTCGGCAATCGACCGACTCAGCTCTGCCATCGACTTCACATCCGCTCGTTGAACGACCGGCACGATGAGACCGTGATCGAACGCCACCGCGATGCCCAGGTTCACCCCTTGCGGATACACGACGTCGTCCCCACGCAAAGTGGCGTTGACAATGGGAACCTCTCCGAGAGCCGAGACCGCGGCCTTGGCCACGAATGTGAGGAACGTCAACTTCGCTCCCCGCTCCTGGTAGTTGGCCGCCGCCGCTTCGCGCAGCGTCGCCACGCGTGAGAAATCGACGTCGAACACCGTATGCACATGAGCCGATGTCCGTCGGCTCTCCACCATGCGCGCGGCGATCTGACGGCGCATCACACTCAGGGGCTCGACACGCTCCTGGTCATCACGATCCGCGCCAACCACTTTGAGAATGTCAGCCTTGGTCACGCGTCCACCGGCGCCGGTACCCTTGACGGTCGTCAGGTCGATATCGTGCTCGCGCGCCAGCTTCCGAACGACCGGAGACGCCTGCCCGGCTGACGACACCGGGGGTACGACCCGCGTGGCATCCGGGACACTCGCCCCGGCGACGGAGTCCGGACTCGCTGGGGGTTGGTTGGGCTCGGGGGCGGTCGGCGCCGCCACCGCCGCGCCAATGACCGCCACCACGAAGTCAACCGGAACCGTCTCACCCTCGGCGACACGAACCTCGCTCAGCACGCCGGCCACGGGCGACGGGATTTCAGCGTCGACCTTGTCGGTTGAGATCTCGAAAAGCGGCTCGTCGCGGTCGACGGATTCGCCCACCTGCTTAATCCACCGCACTATTGTGCCCTCGGCGATCGACTCGCCCAGCTGCGGCATTAGGACATTGGTAGACATCGCGGACCGTACGTTACCTCCCGACCTTGCCTTCGGGCAAGCCAGCTGCCTACAATCGAGTTGCCCCCCTGCAGCGACCGATTCAGATGTCAGCCAAGACGAAGACGATTCTCGTTGTCGACGACGACGAGGGGATGCGGGACACACTCTCGGCCATCCTCAAGCGTGACTACGATGTGAGGGTCGCCGAGAGCGGCGAGGAGGGCCTGGCCGTCCTCAAGGAATCCGACATCAACCTCATGCTCCTCGACGTGCGACTTCCGGGCATGAGCGGGCTCGAAGTGCTCAGGGTCGTGCACGACCACTACAGCGAAGTTGAAGTCATCGTGGTGTCGGCTTTGAACGATGTGGACGTGGCCGTCCAAGCGATGAAAGACGGAGCCTACCACTACATCACCAAGGAGTTCGACTACGACAGCTTGCGCTCACTAGTGCGCAACGCGCTGCAGCGCCAGGACCTCAGCCGACGCGTCGTCTCACTGAGTGCCCAAGTCGCTGATCAAAACGACCGCGAGGTCGTATTTGGTCCCAGCCAGGCCATGCGAGAGGTCGTCGAGTTGGCCCATCGAGTTGCTGATCTCCCGGCAACTGTCCTCATCCTTGGCGAGAGTGGAACCGGGAAAGAGTTACTCGCGCGTCGGCTGCACAAGGAGTCCAGCCGCTCGGAGGGTCCGTTCATTCCGGTCAACGTTGCGGCTATCCCGAATGAGCTCGTCGAGAGCACGCTGTTCGGGCACGAGCGCGGCGCGTTTACGGGGGCCCATAAACAGCAGCTGGGCAAGTTCGAGCTCGCCTCCGGTGGCACGCTGTTTCTGGACGAGATCGGCGATCTTGGGCTCGAGCTTCAGGCCAAATTGCTGCGGGCCATTCAAGAAGAGGAAATCGAGCGCGTTGGCGGTTCCAAGCCGATCAAGACCGACTTCCGCCTTGTTGTTGCGACCAACGTCGATCTCGATAAGGCCGTTCGCGACGGGCAGTTCCGGGAGGACCTGTACTATCGCATCAACATCATCCCGATGAAGCTTCCGCCGCTACGCGAACGCGCCGAAGACCTGCCAGACCTGACGCGGTTCTTCATGCGTCGGTACGTCACCAAGTTTCGAAAACAGATCCAAGGGATGTCTGATGGGGCCCTGCGAACGTTGAAGGAGTACCACTGGCCGGGCAACGTTCGAGAACTCGAGAACCTCGTCGAGCGACTCGTGGCTGTGTGTGATAACGACTGGATTACCGAAGACGATCTACCAGTCGAGTATCAGCTTGCCCGCATTAGCGCCAGCGAAGAAGGTCGCGAGGACTTGCTCCAGAACGCGTGCGATACCTTCGAGCGTAACTTCATCCTCCGAGCGCTCGAGCGGAACGAGTGGAACGTTTCCGCGGCGGGGCGCTACCTCGGCGTGCCGTTGAGCGCCCTCAAGCACAAGATGGGACGTCTCAAGATCCGAGAGCTCGCAAAGCGACTGCGGCGTGCCTGAGCACCCGCCCAGCTGAATTCCGCAACCAGGATCACCGGCGACATCGCAGGATCTGCACACCGCTCACTAGTACGACGTCGCAGAAACTGCCTCATCCCGGATACCCGTCCGTGGCAAGACTTTCTGGCTGGCCGCAACCAGAACCTGTACCGCTAGCCAGAATTTTCTAACGCCGTCCAATCGGCCCGTTCCGCGCCGCAACAAACACACCTTTTCACGGAGCTTCACGGTCTTGAGCCGAGATCCCTGTCGCTCATGGCCCAAAGAGTTCAAAAACCGTCAGTGGTCGGGAGAGGAACACCCGTTGCACTACATGGTCTGCGAGCCCGCTCCCCGGGACAAGGGTGAACAACAACGGCAGAGGGGACGAGAAGAACATCATGCAGCCGTCGATCTTCAACAACCGGGTGGAGCTACCTGACGACAACGTGTTCCTGATGAACACGTTCACGGACGCGCAGCTTGTCGTTTCGTCCGACGTGGTCAGCCTCCTCGATCGCCTCGGTGCCGAGTCCGACGATTCGGCAAGCGGCCAGGCTCCCTCACCACGGTTCAACGACTCGGAGCGCGCAGCGCTGGAGGAATTGGAACGCCACGGCTTCGTCGTCAAGAGCCGCGACGCAGAGCGTGAAGCGCTAGACGCGTACTTTGTCGAGCACCACGAGAACACCGACGAACTGCATCTGACCGTCCTCACGACCCTGCAGTGCAACTTCGCTTGCGACTACTGCTTGCAGGGAGATCATGGCGAGTGGAACGCGTCAGTAACAAAGATGTCGGTAGAAACGGCGCACCGGGTTTGTGACTGGCTGGCCGATCGACTTGACGCCGTTCGCCCAAAGCGATTGGCCGTGACCTTCTTCGGGGGCGAGCCGCTTCTGAACCTCGAGGTTCTTTACCTCATTGCAGAACGCGCGTGGACCGATGCCCAGTCTCGCGGTGTCGAGATGGAAACCAACGTGATCACGAACGGTCTCCTCCTGACCCCAGAAGTTGTCGACCGGCTCGAGCCGTTTGGCTTGTCCGGGTTCAAAGTGACGCTCGACGGTGATCGCGACACGCACAACCGAATGCGGCCGCTGCGCGGGGGGCAGGGCACGTTCGACAAGATCATCGAGAACGTCAACAAAGTCGCCCATCGGTGCAACGTTGCCATCGGCGGCAACTTTGACGAGCACTCGGTCGACAGCTACCCCGCGCTACTCGACTTCCTCAAGGAGCAGAGCTTCGCGGATTCCCTCGTCAAGGTGGCGTTCAAGCCGATCATCGCAACCGAGCCCAAGGTTCAGACGAACGGGCTCATTCCTCTAACGGCTGTAGACGCGAGCGGAAAGGCTCTCGGCGGCGGTTGCATGACGGTCGCCGGCGGCGGCGGCGGGTCTCCGTGTGACACCTGTCACTTCCTCGACGAGAAGATGTCGTTCTTGCGAGAGGAAACGAAGAAGCGTGGTTTTCACACCGTTGACGGCGTCCACATGGGACCGTGCGAGATCCACATGAAGCACGCCTACACGATCGGCACCGACGGCGCACAGTTCGCGTGCCCGGGTTTCGCCACCGAAGCCACTCAAGCGGTTGGACACATCGACGCTACATCGCATGAAGAGGCGTTCCGTGTCCAATCAGCCGAACGGTTCGATGCGCTGAGTCCCTGGAAAAGTTGCGGTGACTGCAGCTTCATCCCCGTGTGCGCGGGTGGATGCTCGGTCGCCTCTCACAACGAGCAAGGAGACATGAACGAACCCTCGTGTCACAAGAGCAGCTTCGAAGCAGGCCTCGTTTCGATGGCCAACGAAGCCGCTAGCGTGAGTTGAGCAACTCATGCAGCAGACCAAGTCCAGGAGAAACATGATGCAAGCCACACTTCCAAAGCGTAAGCCGGCGAAGACCAAGACAGGGGTCGTGCGTCCATGGTTGGTGGACGTGCCGCTCGACCACCTCAAGTAGCGCCGCAAGCATCGGCAGTTGAACCGTAGACACGTTTGCGTAACAGAAAGGAAGAACGATGAAGATCAAGGTCATCAAGAAGGGTACGACCCAGAGCAAGCCCAGCAGCTACTGCCCGTGGTGGATCGAGGACTGGGGAAACACGAACAGGTAGCTATCGGACCGTGTTGGAGGCGCAGCGACATGCAGTCGTGTGCGCCTGCGTGACCTCACGGTTCGGCGTCGCACCTCGGCCTTCCGGGACACTGAGCCAGGCTCCCCCCTGAACGATTGACGGCTCTCCGCGGGCCGCATATCCTGGTCCCCGGATCGCTGGGGTGTGAACGACCGTTTTCTCTTCTACTCAACCGCCGGCGCGCGGGTTTCACCACCCTCGGTCGGAGTGCGTCTGCGGTCCGTCGTATTCGTCCCCACCTACGCACTCGCTCTCGTCAATCCACCGATAGCCGCGACCGCAGCTAGAAACCGCGCCAGGGTCCGCCGTGGCAAGGGTCGGGACGAGTGACTCTGAAGATCACGGCTCGCTTCGTCTCCGCCGTGGTGACCGCTGCTGTCGCGCCACTCCTGCTCTACGGCCTGGTCTCGATCTACTCGCTGCGAACCGGCAACGAGAGGTTGGTTACCGATGGCAACTTGAACGTCGCCCGCCAGGTCGAGCAGTACATGGCCAGCAACGTCAAGGTCCTGCAGTCGGTCGCGGCCGAGCTTCGGGCTACCGAGCTCGAGGTGTGGCAACGCGAGCGCATCCTGAAGAATTACGTGTTGGACTTCCCCGAGTTTCGTGAACTCACCCTGTTACGGCCGACGGCGAGATCGCATCGACGAGCCGCATCGGTGACACCAGCCTGAGCGTCAACACGATCGACAATCCGAATGATCCGACCATTGCCCCGATCACGGTCGATGAAGATCTGCTCCCGACCACGACCGTCACCATTCCGCTGTCTTATCTCGGTCGACGCGAAGGATGGCTCGTCGGCGAGGTCAGCCTGGAAGCCCTATGGCGCATGGTCGACGACATTCGCGTTGGCCAAGAGGGGTTCGCGCTGCTCATCGCGCGGGACGGCCGACTCGTAGCCCACGGGAGTCCCGATCAGAAGGCTAGGGTCGCGACCGGGGAGAACCTTGCCGGACACGAGCTCATGACCGCGATGGCTGCCGTTCGCGGCGCAAACGGCGCGAAGCGCGACCTTCACCTGGAGTATGCATCTACAGACGGAGGTTCGCTGCTAGGGGTGGCGACGGCAGTCCCATCACTTGGTTGGACCGTCATCGTCGAACAGCCAACCAGCGAGGCATTCGCGTTGGCCTCGCAGCTTCAGCTTGAGCTGGTCTTCATCATCACGCTCGCGCTCGTCGGGACAGTCGTTCTCGGGTACTACTGGGGACAGTCGTTCATCCGTCCTATCTTTGCGCTCATGAAAGGCACCGAGGCTATTTCCGCCGGGCGGCTTCAAGACCGCGTTGATATCGGGGGACACGACGAATTCCACCAGCTGGGCGAGGCGTTCAACGGCATGGCTGACAAGCTCGTTGAGCTGCAAGACGACGTTCGAAAACAGGAACGCCAGGCGATGTTCGGCCGAATCGCGGCTGGGCTCGTCCATGACATCTCGCATCCGATCCAGAACATTGGGAACAGCTGCAAGCTGATCCTCAAGCTCGGTGACGACCCCGAATACCGCGAGACGTTCAGCCGAACCATCAGTCGAGAGTTCTCGTCCATCAAGCGGGTCTTGGACGATCTAAGAAACCTGGCTCGGCCGATGCCCTTGGAGCGGTTTCCAGTTGATGTGAATCGCTCGATACGAGATGTCGTGGATTCGATGGATGCGCTTGCAGAAACCGCCGGCTTGACGCTTGACAGCCACCTGCCCTCCGAGCAGGTCTATGTGGAAGGCGATCTGTTCGCGATGGGTCGCGTGTACCGCAACCTAATTGTCAACGCGATTGAGGCCACGTCCCCTGGAGGAACGGTTGAGGTAACCGCTCAAGACGTAGACGGGAAAGTGCACATCACCGTTCGGGACACGGGCTTGGGTATTCCCGCTGACCGCTTCGACGCTATCTTCGAGGACTTCAACACGACGAAGCGCCGAGGATTGGGCCTGGGACTCGCGATCTCGCGGAAGATCGTCGAGCAACTTGGGGGTACGATCCGCGTGAAGAGCGAAGTCGGCACCGGTACGACCTTCGAGATCCAGTTCCCCAAGACTGACAGGCGACCCTTCCCCAAGGCAGTCGCGACCGGCTAAACACGAACGAGAGAAGCGCGAAGCCGACCGGAGATCGTGATCCCCTTGACGCCGGCTTCGGCTGAAGTGGTGCAACCTAGCTGGGCAGTACCGAGTCTTTGAGCTGCTTCGCGATGCGTGCCTTGACGACGGTCTTGGCCGGAATCTGGATCTGCTCGCCCGTGGCCGGGTTACGACCCGTTCGCGCCTTCCGATTCTGAACGACCAGTTTCACCATCCCCGGCAGCACGAACTCGCCGGTCCGCTTGAGCTCCCGCTCTGACAACTGCTGCAGTTCGTCAAAGAACTCCCGCGCCTGCGTGCGCTTCACGTCGAACCGCTCTGCGAAATGTGAGAAGAGCTCGGACTTGCCCATTCTTCGGGCTTCGGGCATCGGCGTCCCCCTGGCTGTGCACGCGCCATTTAGAACCCGCTGACCCGGCCGCGCGCGCTGTCGGCCGTTGCGGAAGAAAACCCAATAAAAACGCGCCTGATGCTAGCGCGCAGGTGTTCCGGTGTCAACAATACTTCTCATTTTGGCCCAGGACGTCACGCGTCTCATCCCGGTTAGAATCAGGCCATGTCGGCGCCGGAGCTCGAGACGTTTCCCAACCCCAAACCGGAACGCGATTATGAGATTGCTATCCGCTGCCCCGAGTTCACGTCGGTCTGTCCAAAGACCGGGTTGCCCGACTTCGGCGAGATCCGGATCACCTATACGCCGGATCAGCATTGCCTCGAGCTCAAGGCGCTCAAGTACTATCTCGTTGCTTTTCGAGACCAAGGCGTATTCTACGAACACGTCACGAACCGCATCCTCGACGACCTCGTAGCGGCGTGCCAGCCGCGTCACATGACGGTGACGGGCGATTTCTCGGTTCGGGGCGGTATCTCGACGCAGGTGACGGCACGCTTCGATGCGACCGACCAATGACGCATGAGGTGCCGGTCGACGGCGTCCTAGATCTGCATACGTTCGCCCCGCGCGACGTCAGGTCGGTCGTCGAGGAGTACGTGCGGGTCGCGGCCGAGGCCGGCTTGACGGAGGTTCGACTGATACACGGACGAGGCACCGGCGTGCAGAGGTCGATCGTTCGAACGACCCTGGACCGACACTCGGCGGTCGCCGAGTTCTGGGACGTGCCTGAGTCGCATCTTGGAGCGACCGTCGCTCGGTTGAAGACCCGTCCGCATCACGTATCGCCCGAGGGCTAGCGTGATGGGACGCACAACGATTCTCGGCATCGCCGTGATATTCCTGCTGTCCGCCGTCGGGTCGGCACAGCTCACGCAACCGCCTGATCTCGTGTTCGAGGTTCCGTCCGACTTGACCTACGTGACGGCGCAGATTCAGGGTGGCGATCCCGGTCGCCTCGCCAACCTTCTGCGATTGACGGGTATCGCACAGGCCGGTGCCCCGATACGTGTTCGAGTGGCAGACAAGGATTCGGATCTCGCACGCGACACTCCATCGTGGATTGCCGGATACGCTGTCGCCGCAGAGAGCCTCGTCGTGCTGTTTCCCCATCGTATTGGGTCGTACCCGAACGGCTCGCTGGAGAGCGTCTTTTACCACGAGATTGCCCACATTCTGACCGGACGAGCCGCCGGTGCTCAACCAGTGCCCCGTTGGTTCAATGAGGGGCTGGCGAGCGCGGCGGAGCGCAGCGGCGGCCTCGAGCATCGGACGAGACTCGCGTGGGAGCTGCTGTCCGGCGAGGCGCTGACACCAGCAGAGCTCGAAGGACTGTTCAACCGGGATCGGCGCGACGCTGTACGAGGATACGTGGTGTCTGATGCGCTTGTGCGTCACATGCTCCAGCGTCACCGTCCATCGGCAGCTGCACGGATTCTTGGTCGAATGCACGATGGTGAATCGTTTGCGCTAGCCGTCTTCTCGGCGACCGGCGTAACCGTGGATGAGGTCTTTGTGGACTTCTGGAGCCGGAATGTCGTGTGGAAGCGCTGGGTTGCGTTCCTGGGACATCCGTTCACGATCTGGGTCTTCGTCACCTTGCTTGCGCTGGCGGCGATCTGGCGTCATCGGCGGCGGCGCCTTGAGAGGCGCCTGCGCTGGGAGTTAGAGGAACGGGCCGAAGCCGAAGCCTGGGAGGAGCATCGGCGGCAGTATCGGATCCACTAGGTCTTCTAGCTTCTGCCTGCCACCTTCTAGATTCTGCTTCTTTCGTTACTTCTGGTTTTCTTCAATGATCGCCTGGAGGTCTGCTCGTACGACCGGAAGCGCCTGCTGACGCAGCGCCATCGATCCGTCGGCGGCCTGACTCACGACCAAGTTCAGCTTCCCGAACTCGGGATCCTTCCCGAGGTGATCCTCTCGGAAGTGAGCGCCGCGGCTCTCTTTCCGTGCCCGCGCCGATGACGAGGACATCGTGCTCAAAAGTCTGGTGGTCCATCATAGGAAGGACACAAATGACGACGCGGGTAATTGCTCACCCGGGTGCTACCTAGGCGTTGAATCTGGCGAAACTCCGACCGACGTAGCGAGGGCCGACCGCTGGCGCTACCGTCCTGTCAACACACGTAGCAGTTTGGATAACGGGTCGTACAGCTTGTCGACCACACGTTCCTTCAACGGGATGATCGCGTTGTCGGTGATCGTAATTTCTTCCGGACACACCTTCGTACAGCACTTCGTGATGTTGCAGTACCCGATCCCGTGGTCGTGGCCAAGACCGTCGGTACGGTCTTCGGTGTCCAAAGGATGCATCTCGAGTGCCGCGCTATATACGAAGAACCGTGGACCGACGAACTCATGATGTAGTCGGTGGTCGCGGAGGACATGACAGACGTCCTGGCAGAGGTAACACTCGATGCACTTGCGGAACTCCTGAACACGCTCGACATCAGACTGAGCCATACGCCACGTTCCATCTTCGGCATCCGGTGAACGAGGCTTGAAGGGCTTGATCTGCTTCTTGACCTCGTAGTTCCAGGACACGTCTGTCACCAGATCCCGCATGACGGGGAATGCGTGCATCGGTTCGATGGTGACCGGCTCGTCCAGCGGAATCGAGTCCAGCCTGGTCATGCACATAAGTCGTGGGCTGCCGTTGACTTCTGCAGAGCAGGAACCGCACTTCCCAGCCTTACAGTTCCAGCGAACCGCCATGTCGTTCGCATCGGTGGCCTGGATCTGATGGACGGCGTCCAAGACGACCATGCCCTCGGACACGTCGGTTGTGTAGTCTTGGTAATCGCCGCCTGTTGCATCGCCGCGCCAAATCCTGAATGTCGCCTTGGACATCTCTCGCTCCGGTTTTCCCTCTGCCTTCTGCCTTCTGCTTTCCGAATCCTTGTCTTAGCTCTTCTGACTCTCCTCGATGATCGCCTGGAGGTCTGCTCGTACGGCCGGAAGCGCCTGCTGACGCAGTGCCATCGATCCGTCGGCGGCCTGACTCACGACCAAGTTCAGCTTCCCGAACTCGGGTTCCTTCCCGAGGTGATCCTCTCGGAAGTGAGCGCCGCGGCTCTCTTTCCGTGCCAGCGCCGCGCGCGCAACGGCTTCCGCCACCGGGAGGAGGTTCCGCAAGTCGAGCGCCGTGTGCCAGCCCGCGTTGTACTCGCGGTTCCCTTCCACCCGCACCTGCTTGGCTCGCACCTTCAACCGCTGCAGCGCCTCGACCGCCTGCGTCAGCTGACCGTCGTTCCGCACGATGCCCACCAAGCTCTGCATGAGGTCCTGCAGCTCATATTGCAGCTGATAGGGGCCTTCGTCCGAGGACGCGCGCTCGAACGGCTCGAGGGCCATCCGCGCCAGCTCTTCCACTTGGTCCGGGTTGATCGTAACCTCACCCTGCGTACGCGCGAACGTCGCCGCCTGCTCGCCCGCCAGCTTGCCGAAGACCAACAGATCTGACAGCGAGTTCCCACCCAAGCGATTCGCGCCGTGCAGCCCCGCCGCGCACTCACCCGCCGCGAACAAGCCCGGCACCGCCGACATCTGCCTGTCCGGGTCTACCCGAACGCCGCCCATCATGTAGTGGACGGTAGGCCCGACCTCCATCGGCGTCTCGGTGATGTCGATGCCAGCCAGCTGCTTGAACTGGTGGTACATACTCGGGAGCTTCTTCTTGATGTGCTCGGCGCCGCCGGGCAGCTTGCTCTTGATCCAGGCAATGTCCAGAAACACGCCCCCGTGCGGGCTGCCGCGGCTCTCTTTGATCTCCCGCACAATGCACCGCGCCACGTGGTCGCGCGTCAGCAACTCCGGCGGCCGGCGCGCCTCCTTATCGCCCTGCGTGTAGTGCCAGCCTTCTTCTTCGTTGTCCGCCGTCTGGTGCGCATACAGCTCCGGGATGTCGTCGAACATGAACCGACGCCCTTCGCTGTTGCGGAGCACGCCACCCTCGCCCCGCACCCCTTCCGAGACCAGGATGCCCTTAACCGACGGCGGCCAGACCATCCCCGTCGGATGGAACTGGACGAATTCCATGTCCACCAGCTCGGCGCCGGCGCGATAGGCCAGGGCGTGCCCGTCACCCGTGTACTCCCAGCTGTTGCTGGTCACCTTGAACGCCCGGCCAATGCCGCCGCTGGCGAGCACCACCGCTTTCGCTCTAAACACCCGAAACCGCCCGCGCTCCCGGTCATATCCGAACGCTCCGACGACGCGGTCACCGGCGGTCAGCAGTTCGACAATCGTGCACTCCATGTGCACATCGATTCCCTGATGAATGCCGTGGTCTTGCAGCGTCCGGATCATCTCCAACCCGGTGCGATCACCCACATGCACCAGCCGCGGATATTTGTGGCCGCCCAGATTCCTCTGCAGCATGCGGCCGTCCGCTGTCCGGTCGAAGACGGCCCCCCACGCTTCGAGCTCCCGGACACGATCCGGCGCCTGCTGCGCGTGCAGCTCCGCCATGCGCCAGCTGTTGAGGTACTGGCCCCCGCGCATGGTGTCAGCGAAGTGCGTCTCCCACCCATCGCGGTCGTCGACGTTGGCCAGCGCCGCGGCCACCCCACCCTCCGCCATGACCGTATGGGCTTTCCCCAACAACGACTTGCAGACGAGTCCAACTGACACGCCTGCCGCCGAGGCTTCGATCGCCGCGCGCAGACCCGCGCCGCCCGCACCGATGACGAGGACATCGTGCTCAAAAGTCTGATGGTCCATAACTCGATGTTCGCTAGCTTGTCGGCGGCGGCCGGTTTAGAGAATGCGGAAGTCGGTCCAGATGCCCATCGAACACAACCGGACATAGACGTCGGAGAACCCAACCCAGACCAAGCTCATCCAGGCATAGAGCATGTGGCGACGATTCAAACAGCTCACGCAGTCGTAGGTCGTCTTCTGGACCGCTGATTCGGCGATGCAATCGCGCCGACCGCCAACCAAATGACGCAACGAGTGACAGCCCAGCGTGTAGCTGCCCAATAGCACGACGTTCAATGCAAGCACCAAAGTACCGACACCGATTCCAAACGACGTTTGACCCGTCGCCGGGTTTTCGAACCACAGCGCGTTCAAGACGTCGAGCGAGAGAAACACTAGCAAGAGCAGGGCAAACGGGACGAAATACCGATGGACGTTCTGCATCAGCAGAGGGAAGCTGTTTTCCCCCAAGTAGCTATGACGCGGCTCACCGACACCGCACGACGGCGGGTCTGCCCAAAAGGCCTTGTAGTAGGCACCCCGATAGTAATAGCACGTGAGCCGGAATCCGACCGGGGCCCACAGGATGAGAAAGGCTGGCGAAAAAGGCAGCCACGATGGCCACCACGTGGGTGGACCGCCAAACAGACTGTGGGGCGACCCGCCGAGCAACTCTGGCGAGTAGAACGGTGAAAGATACGGGCCGGAATGGTAATGATCGCCTTGAAACGCGGCCCACGTCGAGTACACGACGAACGTGGACAAGCCCAAGAACACGACGAGCGGTTGTACCCACCAGGCGTCGCGGCGCGACGTCTCGCCGAAACGGCGCACCGGCAGCGCAAACTGAACTTGATCCATATCTGGCTGCTCCGAACGAGAACCGTCAAGAGGTGGCCGAAGCAGTGGCCGTCCGCCCGGCTCCGGCTCGGAAGTTTATCATTTCGAAGTCCAACCTGCCGGGGGTTAGCGAGGTCAGGCTTGGCTTTTCTTGCGAGGTGTCGACTTGCGCGACGCCTTCTTCCGACGCGACCGCGGGCGCCCGCCGAGCCCGGTAAGTGTCGTGCTGGCACCCACGACTAATAGTGGCTGACTGGGGGCGCGCAACAGGTTGAAGAACTCGCCCGAACGGGTCTTGGCGTAGACCTCATGCCCGTCCGTGAGCAGCGTGACGTCTCCGCCGTCGCCCAGCGCGTCGAAAAGCCGGATGTCAAACTGTTCTCGGAGTGCGTTCAGGAGCGTCCTGATCTGATGGACGGTGAACCCCCTACGGCGCAGGTCCGCGAGGGCAAGCAACTCATACAGGTCTATGGGCGAGTACCGGCGCTCGGTGAAGCCGCCCGCCTCGGTTCGACGAGACGCGACAGTTGCCGATAGCAACTGGCGCGCGTCCCACCATTGGAGTTGGCGCGCGGTGAGACCGGTGAGTGCTGCAACCTCTCGGGCGCTGTACGAGCGCTTGAGTTTCATGGTCGGCCTTGCCACTCCCGCCTTACGCAGTCTGGAACCGCGAAAGCGACATTACGTCGATCGCAGAGTCGCGCTGTCCGTCGAGCAGATAGTCCGCCGTCAGCTGCGCCGTGAGTGGCGCCAGCAGCACACCATTTCGGAAATGCCCGGTTGCATAGAACAAACCGGGCAGACGATCCGACGGACCCACGACAGGCAGGTGGTCCAGCGTGCCCGGTCGCAGCCCGACCCGGACTCCTTGAAACCACGCCTTCCGCGCATTGGGCACGAGGTCGCATGTCATTTCGATGAGCTCGCGGACACCGGCTACCGTTGCGCGTTCGTCGAAACCGACGTCCTCGACAGTGGCGCCAACGAGCACGGACCCGTCGGTCCACGGCACCAAATAGCAGTCATCGGTCCACACGACGTGCCCGAGTGGCGACGTGGGCCATTCCAGCTGGAGCAGCTGTCCGCGAACTGGTCTGAGCGGTATCTTCTCCTCGTCGTCTGCACCAATTTGTCCGGACCAGCTGCCTGCCGCCAGAACGACGGCGTCGCTCGACAGCATCTCGTTTGGCGTCTCGACCTGAATGCCCGTGCCATTCTTCGCAATACTTGTCACCGCTGTGGCCGTCATGAACGTGACGCCGTGAGCACCAGCCGCGCGACGCAGCGCGTTGGTCAAGTCGCTCGCACCCACGAAGCCGTGCTGCGGCACAGACAGCGCCGCGTGAACCTGTTCGGACAACTGCGGCTCTTGGTCGAGAACCGCCATGCGATCAAGGCAATCGGCATCAGCCCCCATCTTGCGATACGTCTCAGCGGCGCGCGCGAGCACTTGCGCCTGACGCTCGTCGAGGGCTAGCTCCAACGTTCCACGGCGCACGTACTGGACCGTCGAGCCGGAATCCTCAACAGCTCGGGCCACGAACTCATCGTAGAGCCTGAGGCTCCGAGCTCCCAGATCCAGCAGGGCGCTGCCCTCGTGAGCGGTGATGTAGGGCGCCAGCACTCCGGCAGAGGCTTGCGTCGCACCCTGTCCAACATCTCGGCGGTCAACGACGCGCACAGTTGCCCCGCGTCGCGCCAATTCGTAGGCGACGGCGCAGCCAATGACGCCAGCCCCGACGACAACTACCTGCGCTGTGACGCTAGCCATCCAGAGTCCGACCTAGCAGTGTACGGGGGCGAGCACAGGGTGTCTAGTGTGATTTCGGCGCTGCGAATGTCGCGACGAAACGTGGATTTCGCGAGGCATTTGGCGCGCTCTGTATCGCTGTTCCCGTTAGTCGAGCATTCGACTCACCGCGATGCACAGCGCGGGCAGTCCGTAGAACATGAACACGATCCCGGCAACGGTTAGCTTTCGCGAGCGAATAGCAAGCTGCGCGATGGCTCGGGCACCCGCCAGCGGGACTGCGCGAGTTGCCTTTGCCGGATACAGCAGCAACAGGCCGCTCAGGTTGAAAAACAGGTGTACAAAGGCGATCTTGAGGCCCGCCGTCGCGTTTGGCCCCGAAACGGCCATCGCCGCAAGCAATGCTGTCCCCGTTGTGCCGATGTTCGCGCCGATGGTGACCGGAAAGGCCTGTTCAAGCCTGAGTAGGCCAGCGCCACCTAGCGGGACAAGCAACGAGGTCGTGATCGAACTCGACTGGACCATGACCGTGACGAACGCGCCGACGGCAATCGCGACGATAGCGCTCGACTCGAGTGCGGTGGTCACGAACCGCTCCACGCGACTGTGGGCGGCGGTGCGCATCACCCTTACCAACAGGAACAACGACGCAAAGATAAGCAGCGCGCTGAGGCCGCCGATAAAGCTGGCCTGTAGTCCCTGCGCTGGAAACACCGCCGCGGCAAACGCCGCGATCGGCGCGTACGCGGCGCTGAGCAGTGTGTGAAACGGACTCTCGAAATTCACGCCGCCGAGGCTACCCAGTGAGGCCGCACACCACACCGCGGATCTTCGAAGAAAGCCCGTGGCGATCTCGAGCGGCAGCAGCACCAGCACAGCCAGGTAGTTGAACATGTCATGACACAACGCGATAGGAAACGCGCGCTCGAACTCCTCGCGGCGTCCAACGTGTCCCAAGGACACAATCGTTGCCGTGACCGTCGTCCCGATATTTGCGCCCATGATCATCGGCACAGCGTTGGCCAGAGGCAGCGGGCTTTCGGGGGCGGCGACAAGACCAACGATCATGGAGGTCGTGACCGAGGAGCTCTGCACGACACTCGTCGCCAATAGTCCGACGACAAGCCCGATGAACGGGTCCTCGGTCGCCACGAAGAAGCTGCCGATGAGATCGGCACCGACGAGCTGGAAGCCCTCGCCCAGGCTCCTGACGCCCAGCAGGAAGACGAAGAGCAAGCCGGCAATGGCGCCAATGCGAGGCAGATGCCATAGAAGCGAAGGCTGGTTTTCTGGTGCGACGGTCGTCACGGTGGTTTGGCTCAGGCGCCGCGCCTGTTCCCAAGAAAGGCCAGACGCCGCTGGACGCGTCCAGACCGAATAGCGGGCGGTATTCTACCTCAGGACCCGATCCCGCTAACCGGGCGACGCCCGGGTCCCCTCCGGGTGACATGCCGTCCCAGAAAGAGACAAACGCCGCGACGGCACAGTTTGAAACCTCACAGAAATGAGCATAATCTCACTAGGGTTGACCGGCACGCCTATTGCTGATCAAGTGGCAGGAGCTCTCATGATGGTGGTCAAACCGGTAGCCTTGGTCGTCGGTGCGTCCCTGGTGGTATTGGGTTCAGCAGCAGGGACGTATTTTGCCGTACGCGAGAACCGAGCGGCAGTCACACCTCAGCCAGCGGATACCGTCCCCGCTCTACCCGGCCCATCTCCGATCGAGTCGACCGAAGAAGTGATCGAGCCTGCGAACCCGCCCACCGAGGCGCCCGGACCGATAACCGTCGCCAAGAAGGCCGACAAGAACGATAGTAGTAGCCGGCGCGCCGTGCCGAGCAGCGAAGCCCGACCGGCGCCCGTGACGAAGCCGCCGGCTGCGGCCCCAGACCCGCCCGCGGCGAACCCAGCGACGGTCGACTCTGCGCCCAGTGAACCTCCCAGTGCACCTGACCTGCCCCCAGTCGAGGGATGGTCCCCCCTGCCAGAACGCTGGCCAAGCAACCGCGCCGATGCGGGTGACGACGCGGAGCCCAGGCGAATCGCGCTAGACACGATCGACGCCGGTGGGCTCGGCACAGAGCTCGCGCCCGAAGAGCAACCATCGATACGGCGTGAGCTCGTGATTGCCGCAGATTCGGTGATTGGCCTCCAGGTCGACACCCCGGTGACGTCAGAAGATGCGGTCGTCGAAGACGATGTCGAGGCACGGGTGACCCGAGATGTGACCGTCGGCGACGAGATCGCTATTCCGGCGGGAACTCGCGTTCTGGGGTCGGTCGTACTCGTCGAGCAGGCCGGTCAGCTTCGAGGGTCATCTCGACTGGGCGTGCGCTTTCATACGGTTGTCCTCGATGAGATCGTCGAGGTCCCGATCACAACGGAGACGGTCTACCGTGAAGGTAAGGGACGCGGCGGCGAGAGCGCTGCCAAGATCGGGGGCGCAGCGGTCGGCGGAGCTATCCTGGGAGCGATCTTCGGCGGGCGCCAGGGCGCTGCGATCGGCGGAGCGGCCGGCGCGGCGGGCGGCACGGCTGCGGCTATGGCGGGGGACGGACAACCCGCGACACTGCCCGCCGGTTTGACTCTGACGATCCGCCTGTCGCGTCCGTCGACGGTAACCGTCAAGAACTAGCAAACCGTCGAGTCTGAGCCCCCGTGATATAGTCGCGAGGTGCTGCCGCAAGATGAGATCACACAGGCGGTGCTCAATCGTGAGGAGGTCGTTCGATACCTTCAGGGCGGCGAGGGCGAAAGCCCAATCGAGGCCCAGCAGCGCGTCTTCTCTTATCTCGAAGAGCTGCGTACGACTCAGCGATATCGGATGTATCGCGCCCTCCAACATCCCCTCTATCCCCTGCTGAGAAAGATCGACCGCCAGCAGTCCAACGTTGAGATAGCCCAAGCTGCAGTCCGCAACGGGCGGGTCATCTACGCCTCGAACCACAAGAGCCACACCGACTACCTCGTGCAGCCGTTGGTTCTCGATGACAACGACATCCGGCCCCCGGTTATTGCCGCCGGCATCAACTTGTTCGGCGGCGCTCTCGGCTTGATTCAGCGCCACGTCACCGGCGCGATCCCCATCCGGAGGGAGATGAAGGACCCGGTGTACCTGGCCACGGTCAAGGCCTACGTCGCCGAGATTCTGCAGCGCCACGACCTGTTTCTCTATCTCGAGGGGGGACGCAGCTACAGCGGCGAGCTGAAGCCCTTCAAGACCGGTCTACTCCATGCCGCGGCACAGGCGCGGCGTCCAGACGTCGTCGTCATCCCGGTAGCGATCGCCTACGACTTGGTCCTCGAAGATTTCGTGCTGGCACGCCAGCGCGTCAAGCGGCAGCAGCGTCCGTTTGCACGCGAGGCTGCAGAGATGGTGCGCTACGCTGTGGGCTACTCAAGTCGCGCCGTCGTGACCTTCGGCGCGCCGATCCCCTTGGCCGACTACGATCCCGATGGACGCCGCTCAATGGTCCAACTCAAGCGTCGCCTCCGCGACGAGATCGGGAAGATCTACACGGTGCTCCCTACCGCGCTTGTGGCGGCGGCGATGCGTCCCTCGATTACTCGGGACGAGCTGGAGAATCGGATCACCCAGCTGATTGAGATCCTGGATCTGGCTGGTGCGCGACTTGATGTCCGCACCGCCGAGGCAGCCGTGGAGACCGCAACCGAGCCGATGGTCACTCGCGGCATCCTCGTCGTCGAGGGCAATCGCTACCGCGTGCGCGAGCGTGGCGTCTTGCGCTACTACGCACGCACGATAGAGCATCTGCTCAAAGACCGGGGCCAGTCCGCCTTAACCCACTAGCGGGCCAGCTCGAATGGTCGAAGCGCTATCCCGAGCGTTCTTCCTGACGTTCGCCAACAGCCCGCTCCTGAAGAAGGCCGTCTCGAAGTACGGGATGCGAGAACCTCACAGCTTCGCTCGGCGGTTTATTGGCGGCGAGACGATCCGGGAAGTCCTCGCGGCTGTGCACGAGCTCGATCGACAGGGCTTCGCTCACACCCTCAATTACCTGGGCGAGCACGTTAGGACGCCCGATGACGCACGCGTGGCCACCAGAGATTACCTAACCACCATCGAACAGGTTGGCCTCGGAGATCTCCCCTGCAAGATCTCGGTCAAGCTCACCCAAATCGGACTCGAAGTCGACCGCCAGCTGTGCCTCGACAACCTGCGATCGATTGCCCGGCTCGCAGGCAACCGTGATGGGTTCGTCCGAATCGACATGGAGGGCTCGGCGCTCGTCGACGCCACGCTCGATGTCTTCGAGACGTTGTGGTCAGACGGTCAGCGTAACCTGGGTATCGTGCTCCAGTCGTATCTCAGGCGGACCAGGGCTGACTTGGACAGGGTCATGGCGCTGGGTGCGCCGGTTCGGCTCTGCAAGGGCGCCTATCGAGAACCGGCTGCCGTGGCCTACCCCGACAAGGCAGACGTCAACACCGCGTTCCTCGAACTTGCGGAAATCCTGCTAACCACCGGATCGTCTCCGGCATTCGCGACCCACGACCCTCGCATGATTGCAGAGGTCCGCAAGCTCGCACGTGACCTTGGCGTCGCGATCGATGGCTTCGAGTTCCAGATGCTGTACGGCGTGCGCCGTGACATCCAGGCTTCACTGCGCGATGGCGGGTATCGCACCCGAATCTACGTGCCATTCGGACGCGAGTGGTTCCCGTACTTCATGCGGCGCTTGGCCGAGCGACCCGCCAACGTTGGCTTCGTGATTCGGAGCCTCTTATACGAGCAGCGTGGCTAGGAGCGCGACAGGCATCTGAACCGCCCGTGGCGGTTTGCAGACGTCAGTCCATCCACTCGGCAATGAACACGTTGGTCTCGCCTTCCGCCCCAGCGTTTCGATTCGACGCGAACACCAGATGCGAGCCGTCAGGGGAGAACATCGGGAAGCCGTCAAAGGTCTCGTTGAAGGTGACCTGCTCTACACTGCTACCGTCCAAGTTCGTCATGAACAAGTCGAAGTTGCGCCCACCCGAATCGTGAAAGTTCGATGAAAAAATTATGCGCTCGCCGTCGGGATGCCAAAACGGGGCGAAACTCGCACCGCCGAGATCGGTGACCTGGCGCAGGTCGCTACCGTCAGCATTCATCACAAAGACTTCGAGCTCGGTTGGACGCCACAGGCCCTGATCCAACAAGCGCTGGTAGTCGTCGAGCTCCGGACCATCCGGAATTTCCCGTCCACGAAACACGATCTTGGAGCCGTCGGGTGAAAAGAACGGCCCGCCGTCCGGACCCTGGCGATTTGTCAGCCGCCGCACGTCGGTGCCGTCTCCGTTCATGGAGTAGATCTCCATGTCGCCGTCGCGAACGCTCGTGAACGCCACGCGGCCATCCGGACCGATCGTGGCCTCGGCGTCGTAGCCTGGCGTGTCGGTGAGTCGCGTCAACCCAGTTCCGTCGGCAGAGGCCCGAAATATGTCGTAGGTGTCGTAGATGGCCCAGACGTAGCCCATCTCGAAACTTGGCGAGGGGGGACAGTCGGCGCCCCCAAGATGCGTGGAGGCATAAATAATCGATTCGCCGGAGGGATAGAAGTACCCGCACGTCGTCCGGCCATCACCTGTCGACACCATGCGCACGTCAGATCCGTCCAGCCCCATTCGGAAGATCTGGTCGCACGGAACACCCTCGCGGGTTGACTGAAAGATCAGCTGAGACCCATCTGATGAGAAGTACGCCTCGGCGTTCTCGCCACCGAACGTCAACTGGGTGACGTTCGTCAGGTGCAACTCCTGATCGGCGGCATCAGCGGCTGGTGCTTCGACGGCCGGCGTCGCTTCTTCGAGGGATCCGCCGCAAGCGAGCGAACACGTAGCCACAAGTACAAGGACGACCGATGGGTAGTTGCGACGTATCGACATGAGGCTCCCTCTGCGCGCGACTTTAAGCCCGGCCCAGCCAGCCGAGAATGCCAAGCGACAGCCATGGTACATAGGTGATCAAGATCACGCCAAGCGCCAGAATGACGAGCAGAGGGATGGCCGCCCGATACACGTCGAGGAGCGGTCGGTCGAATCGATACGACGCGAAGAACAGATTCAGGCCAACGGGCGGGGTCATGTATCCAAGCTCGAGGTTGGCGACAAAGATGATCCCGAGATGGATCGGGTGAATGCCGTAGGCCGCGCCGATTGCCGTAATCAACGGAACAACGACGACGATTGCGGAAAAGATGTCCATGATGCAGCCAACGATCAGCAAGAGCCCGTTCAACGCCAACAAGAACAACAACGGCGATTCGATATGTGCTTGGGTCCACTCGAGCAACCTGAACGGAATGTCCGCGTCGAAGGTGTACTGCGTGAACCCCTGCGCGACGGCGATGATGATGAGCACGCCTCCGACCAGGACGACGCACTCACGAAATGCCTGGCGAAACCCCTGGATCAACGCGAAGTCGCGGTGCACCAGGCCCGTCACGACCGCCGCATACAGCGCGGCCAAGGCTGAGGTTTCCACCAACGTTGCGGTCCCCGTCAGGTACGCGCCGAGCACGACGACCGGTAGCACCAGCTCCCATTTGGCCGCCCACACCGCAGGCCACACCTCCGACCACACGAACTGGTGCCGCCCCGCGCCTGTGACCGTTCCCTCGCGTACCGCCCACCCGGCTGTGAGGCCGATGAGAACGAGACCTGGGACGAACCCAGCAATAAACAGATCCTCTGGAGACACCTCGGCCACGACGGCGTACACGATGAGCGGGAGTGCCGGCGGAAGCAGCAGCCCGATCGACCCGGAGGCAGTCAGGATCCCGACGGCGAACCGGTCGCGGTAGCCGTCTTTGAGCAGTGCCGGTAGCAGCAGGCCTCCGAGCGCGAGAATCGTGACGCCTGAGGCTCCGGAAAAGACCGTGAAGAACGCGCACACGACGACGCAGACAACAGCGGTTCCACCTGGTACCCAGCCGACGGCGGCGCGAAAGAAATCGAGCAATCGCTCGGTCGATCGCCCCTGGGCGAGGATAAAACCGGTCAGCGTGAACAGCGGAATGGCAGGAAGCGTTGGATCGACCGATCGTTCGTAGGCATACAGGGCTACCTGTGAGGGTGGAAAGAAGATGGTCATGTAGAGCAGGACAGCCGCCCCTCCCAGCACCGTGAAGATCGGCGCACCGGCCAGCGCCGCAGTCACGACCAAAAGGATCCAAGGCCAGGATGGCGTGCCGTCGAGGAGTTCGTAGGAACCGCTGAGCCAGACGCCGACCAGCATGCCAATGGCAGCGACGGCGCGAGCAGGCCATCCCCCCGCCCGCCACACCAGTCGTGCGCCGATGACGGTGAGTGCCAGCGGGAGGACAAGCTGGGCCGTCCACGTAGGCACGCCGATCGCGATCTCCGACTCTAGCTCCCGTTCAACAGCGATCAGGTCGATCGACCCGCGAACCAGGGTAGCGCAGACCATGGCTCCTACGAACGCGGAGAAGGTGGCGGCCACGCGGCTGAGCCAGCCCTTGGGCATGAACGTGGCGGTTGCGAGCGCGACCAGTTTCCCCTCACGCGCCGCGAGCATGGCTCCGACAAACCCGACCCAGAGAGTCAGATGCTGGACGAATGGGATGGCGCCGGGTATGCCGCCAGCGAGAACTGGGCGCAGCGCGATCTCGGCCAGCGGTAGGATGACCATGATCGCAAGCGCGAGACTGGCGAGAGAATCCTCCACCGCGTGAAACGCGGCGAGCACTCGGCGTCCGGGGCCGACGGCCTCGCCCTCGGAGGCTGAGGTCATCCTCGTCGTGTGCCTGGGCTAGCGAGCGCGGAACGCGTCGCGCGCGCGAACGGCCTCGTCATATACGGCCGCCGGAACGATCGGGCCCCGCATCGACGCGTTCATCGCATCGGCGGCGTCACGAAACTCCCGCAGCGCGTCGGGACTCAACTCGGTCACCGTCAGCCCTCGCTTCTTCATCTCGTCGACGGCCTCGGAGTCCTGGCGAGGAACGTCTCGAAACAGCTGATCTTCGACGCGCTTGCCGATCGAGAGAACGGCGTCACGGTCGGCCTCACTGAGTCGATTCCATCTGCGCGTGGTCATGACGGTCGCACCGATGACCGGCCCCAGCGGTAGGTCGAGCATGTGCGGCGCAGGCCGATAGTACTGAAGCAGCAACGCAGCGTAGGGCGGAAACGGGTACGCGCTGATCATTCCGGTGTTCAGTGCCACCGGAACATCGCTCAGCTCAAGCGGAACTGGGTTGAAGCCGTTTTCGTTATACCAGGTCACCATCCGATCATCGCCTGATGTCGTGTAGAGCTTGGCCTCCTTCAGCTCGTCGAGCGAGCTGATCGGCTCTTTCGAAAACAGGTGGGCCCATCCCGTGTGTCCCCAGTTAATGAGCACTAGATCTTGGTCGAGCAGCGCGCGGGTAAACCGGGGCTCAAGCGCGTCGAGAACATCCCGGGCTTCCGCATCCGACTCGAAGAAAAACGGCATGCCCAGAACGCCGAACGCCCCATCGATCACCTCCAGACCGATCTGCGTCAAGGTTGCAGCCTGGCTCGTGTTCATCTTGAGCCTTTTGACAATGGCGGTCTCATCGCCCTGCGAACCCGCAGCAACCTGGATTCTGACCCGCCGGTCAGTTGCCTTCTGAATATCGACCGCCATCTTCTTGAGGGAACGGTCCCACAGCGAGTTCGCGGGCGCGATCGAGCCCAGAACAAGCCTTCGCTGGGCTAGCAGCATGACCGACGTGATGGCGAGTGCAACGAGCACGACCAGGGCGGTCAGGCGGAGCGATTTCATCATCTAACCTCGGCTTTCCATGGCGCCCCGCGGTCAGGGCCCCACTGGTGGGTCGAAGAATTCGTCGATATGGTCGAGCAAGAAGCGGGCACGGCGTTGCGACACAATGTTGAGGAGCCGGATACTTTCGTCTTCGTCAGGATCAATCGCCAGGGCGCTTTCGAGCAACGACTCGAACTCGTCGCGGTCGCCGGCTGATACCGACACTCCGGTGGCTAGCGACACGTAGGGCGACGCGTCCAGTCCATCCGATAGCTCGACCACCCGACGGAAGTGCTCTCGGGCCCGATCCGGAGATCCTCCCAGCAATTCTGGCACTGACTCGAGCGTGATGAACGCGCCGTGAATCGCACCACGATTGTAGTCTGCATCGAGCTCGAGGGCCCGCCCCATCAGTGCCCTCACCGCGGGCAGATCGGCCGCAAGCGACGGCTGGTCGAGCCCCAGTGAGATGGCCAGGCCCCACGAACCACCCAGCCAGTACATCGTCTCGATATTTTCTCGGTCGAAGGCCTGCACCGCCGCAGTCGGATTCAGTTGCAGCCGCTCAGTTATGCCCGGATGATCGAGCTCGACCAGGCGAAGACAGTAGTCCCGCGCCCGGACGTACAGTCTCCGCGCACGGCTCGTGAGCACTTCCGCGGCGGCGTAATCGAAATCCTCCCACTCAGCGACCTCAGCGTCCGGCTGGATAAACCCGCCAGCATACTGTGTGAACGTGCTGCATGCCGACAACAACAGCCCAGGGTGATTCGGCGACGAATGCAGCAGAGTCTCAAGTGTCTTGAGGTTGAACGGCAGTGCCTCACGGACCAGATCGGGGTCTTCGTCTGACGCGTATACCTGAGCCCCCTCGGCTAGCGTGTCTGCAAGCGAGTTGATGGCCATCGATTTCAGCGAGCAACCGGCTGCCAAAGCGGTCGCGCCAATCAGTAGTCCCCGCGCAAGTAGCCCTGGACTGTGGCGACATCGTGGTTGCATAAGAGGTTGCCTTACGATCATACCAGGCGGCCTGAATCGCAGTACGGATGGTGGGGTGTGCGATGATCGAGTCGGTGGCCGAATTCGCGTCGATTCCGGGCGGTTGGTTCACGATGGGCAGCGACGAGGGCCGAGCTGACGAACAGCCCGAGCACCGGGTTTGGGTTGCGCCGTTCGAGATGGCGCTTCATCCGGTGACACATGCCGAGTACGAGGGGTTTCTCTGCGCAACCGGTCGTGAGACTCCCCGCGAGTGGAGCAACCGGGCGTTCTCGGCTCCTGACCAGCCGGTCGTTGGGGTGAGCTGGAATGATGCGGTGGTCTACTGCCTCTGGCGGTCATCGGATGGTGACCCGGTGCGATTGCCCACCGAGGCGGAATGGGAGCGTGCCGCACGAGGCCGGCGAGAGAACCACCAGTACCCATGGGGAAACGAAATCCCAAGCTGGATTCCCAATGATGGGCGCGGACCACTCGAAGGGCCATGGGGGGTTGCGTTGGGCGAGCCAAACGACTTCGGGTTGTACGGCATCGGCGCCAACATTCACGAATGGTGTGCCGACTGGCACGCGCACACGTACTACCGTGAGTCGCCGTCCCGCAATCCGACAGGTCCCACCGTCGGCGTCCGCCGCAGCTCTCGCGGTGGCTCGTGGAGGCACGCCGTCACGCTGAGCCGAAACGCCGCACGCAGCAAGTTGGACCCGTCGTTTCGCTACACCGACTACGGTTTTCGCGTCGCGCGCTGCTAGGTGATCCATGTCTTCAGAGCTCGATCTGGCCATGCGAGTCGCCCACGCCGTGCGGGCGGCGGACGGGCGTGCCCTGTTCGTCGGAGGCTGGGTCCGCGACCGGCTGCTGTCGCGTGAATCCAAAGACATCGACATCGAGGTCTATGGGCTAGGCAGCGACAACCTGCGAGGTTTGCTCGAGTCGCTCGGAGGGATTGACACGGTGGGCGAGAGCTTTACGGTCTACAAGCTCGGGCCGCTCGACATCTCGATGCCGCGGCGCGAGTCGAAGAGCGGCCGGGGCCATCGCGGTTTTACGGTGGTGGGCGATCCGGATCTCAGCGTCGCCGAGGCGGCCAAACGGCGGGACTTCACGATCAACGCCATCGCGTGGGATCCGTTGTCACTCGAGTACCTCGACCCCGTCGGCGGACGAGAGGATCTGCGGCGTGGGGTTCTCCGCGTGGTCGATCCCGAGCGGTTCACAGACGACAGCCTTCGGGTCTTGCGTGCCGTCCAGTTCGCTGCACGCTTCGAGCTCGAGCTCGATCCCGCCACTATTGCGTTGTGTCGGACCGTCGCCCTTGATGATCTGCCGGCCGAACGGGTCTGGGGTGAGATAGAAAAGCTGCTCTTGAAGGCCCACCGTCCTTCCCTTGGCTTGGCCGTCGCCAAGGACGTACACGTCGTGGAGAAGCTCTTCCCGGAACTCGCCGCCCTGGTCGGATGCGACCAGGAGCCCGAATGGCACCCGGAAGGTGATGTGTGGATCCATACGCTGCTCGTGGTCGACGAGGCAGCGACACGGCGGACAGATCTTCCACACCCCCAACAGGTCGCACTGATGCTTGGTGCGGTGTGTCATGACTTCGGCAAACCGTCCACAACGGCGTTCATCGATGGTCGCATCCGTTCCCGCAATCACGAAGAAGCCGGGGTTCAACCGACCCTCGCATTCCTGGACCGCCTCAACCTGCACACGCTCGACGGCTATGACGTTCGTGGTCAGGTGGTCGGGCTCGTCGCCCACCACCTGAAGCCCGGAATGTGGCACAGGGCCCCCGACGGCGTCGGTGACGGCGCCTTCAGACGATTGGCAAAGAAAGTCGACCTAGATCTGCTTGCCCGGCTGTCGGTCGCCGACTGCCTCGGACGGACCGGGACGTTCGACTGCGGCGCCATGACGTGGTTCCTGGACCGAGCGCGTGCACTCGGTGTCGAACATGAAGCCCCGGCGCCAGTGCTGCGAGGGCGTCATCTCTTGGACCTCGGACTCTCCCCCGGACCCCATGTCGGACGCCTGCTCGCCGACATCTACGAGCGCCAGCTCGATGGCGAGGTGCGTACGTTGGATGACGCCCTGGAGGCTGCGCGTCGGATCATCGGCAACGAGAAATGATGTCGACGAGGGCCTCGGGAGCGATGTTGCCACCACTGATCACGGCCACCTCGGCTGACGAGTCGTCGGCTGGCCGCCCAAGGCACGCCGCGACGGCCGCTGCACCGCTCGGCTCGGCCACCAGCTTGGCGTTCTGAGCGAGCCACGCCACAGCCTGTTCGATCGATGCATCATCGACAGTCACCACATCGTCCACGAACGCGCGAGCATGCTCGAACGTCAGTTCTCCAGGCCTGACCGGAAGTAGCCCGTCGGCGACACTGGCGACGCGCTCGAGCGTCACGGGCTGTCCGGCCTCGAGCGATGACTTCATCTTGGCCGCGCCCGCTGGCTCGACCCCGATGACGTGGATGCCTGGATTGGTCTGCTTCACGGCAGCAGACACACCGGCAATGAGCCCGCCGCCGCCGATCGGCACATAGAGCACGTCGACGGCTGGCAGGTCCTCGAGGATCTCGGCGCCAACGGTGCCTTGTCCGGCGATGATCTGGGGATGGTCAAACGGCGGAATCATCAGCAACCCGCGCACGTCTGCTTCATGCTCGGCGCGCGCCTTGCGCTCCAGCGACGTCGTGCCTTCGAACAACACGTCGGCGCCGTGCCGCCGCGCGCCGGCAACCTTGATGTCGGGCGCCGTCGTGGGCATCACGACAACCGCTGGAACACCAACGACCTTTGCGGCGAACGCCACCGCCTGAGCGTGATTTCCGGACGAGTACGTGATGACGCCGCTCCGCCGAGCATCAGCCGCCAGCCCGGCGATGAGATTGAACGCGCCACGCAGCTTGAACGATCCCGCGACCTGAAGATTCTCGGTCTTGAGCCAGAGCTGGCGTGCGGCCGGGACGGATACGTCGACGAGGGGCGTCCGAACAACGGTGCCACGAATGCGATTGGCGGCCCCGCGAATGTCATCAAGGGTGGTCAGCTGCACGTCCGGGGTAGCTTGTCATTCAGCTCACGACGGGGCAAGCGGCTGTCTCGAATCTCCCCCTTCACCAATCCGTATACTTGTCAGCAATGTCGATGGCGGGTCGTTTCGTGCGGGCTCGAGCGAGTTTCATCGTGCTGGGATGGGCACTCATGGCAGCGCCGGTATTTGCGCAAGGCGCAACCAGCCTCGAACGGCCAATCGGTTGGTTCGTCTTCGACGCCCATGGAGCGGTCGTGCCGTTCGGCCGCAACTTCCAGCTCGCGACGGCGCGCGGACTCGATCCAAACACCGAGCCCAGACTCGGTATCGGCGTGGGCGCCGGGGCGCACTTCTACCCTCTGCGTATCGGGGTCTTGACCGTCGGAGTAGGTGTGCGCGTGATCACCGCGTCCACTACCGGGACGCCAGACCAAGAAGGTCCGAACCCGGATGGGCCGCGTCTGCGAAAGCGGTACACGTCCTTTGCTCCCGAGCTGTCCCTCAACTTCGGCGGGCGGGACGGCTGGAGCTATGTGAGCGGCGGCATGGGTCGATCGCGGCTCTCGCTCTTCGACGCTGGGTCTGACGAACCACCGCAGCGCAGCAGCCACACCGTCAATGTCGGTGGGGGGGCGCGGTGGTTCAACCGCCGACATCTCGCATTGGCCCTCGACCTGCGCTTCTACACCGCCCGGCCGCTCGAGCCGACGTTGAGCGAACCCGGCTCCCCGCGAATGACCGTTATGGTGCTGAGCGTCGGGGCGTCGTTCAAGTGATGCGGTGGGCAGCCGAGTGATGCCGCGGGAGACGCTCGTCGACTTCTTCAACGATCGCATTCGCTCAGCGTCCCAGTTCCTCACGTACGACGACGGCCTTCGCACCTATACGTATTCCTACGACGACGTTCGTGGCGCCGCCCAGGCGTTCGAAGGCCGGCTGGTTTCCCTGGGATTGAGTCCGGGCGATAAAGTCGTGGTGTGGTCCGAAAACCGACCGGAATGGGTCATCGCCTTCTGGGGATGCCTCCTTGCGCGCGGGGTGGCGGTCCCGGTCGACTATCGGGCGTCCCCACACCTGCTGTCGCGCGTCGTTGACATCGTTGGTGCGCGGGTGCTCCTTATTGGAGACGACGTCCCGAAACTCGATCTTGCGTTCGGGAGCCAGACGCAGGTACTCGCGATGCACGAGCTTGGCCTGGACGGGTCGCCAGGGCCATCCTCTGCCGCACGGCCCGAGCCCGACGTCGATACGGCATCGGCCGCATCTCCAGAGCTTGCCGAGATCATCTTCACGTCGGGCGCGACGGCTGAGCCCAAAGGTGTGCAGCTCACCCATCACAACATTCTCGCGAACATCGTGCCGGTCGAACGAGAAGTGATGAAGTACCGGAAGTACGCGAGGCCGTTTCGCCCACTTCGCTTCTTGAATCTGCTGCCGCTCAGTCACATGTTCGGCCAAGCGATGTCTACGTTCGTCCCACCCATGCTCGACGGGGTGACCGTCTTCATGCGTGGATACAACCCCGCTGACATTGTTCGACAGATTCACGACCGTCGGATTTCGGTCCTGGTCTGCGTGCCAAAAATGCTCGAGGTGCTCCGCGAATATATCGTGCGGGTCACACCCGAGGTGGTCGATTCGCCAGCCCGGAACGGGCACGTTGCGACGCGCTGGTGGCGATACCGGGCCGTTCACCGGTTATTCGGGTTCAAGTTCTGGGTCTTTGTCGTCGGGGCCGCGCCGCTCGACCCGGACCTCGAAGCGTTCTGGTCGCGCCTCGGGTTTCTGGTCGTCCAGGGCTACGGGCTCACCGAGACGGCGCCGATCGTCACGCTCAACCACCCATTCCGAGCGCGTCGCGGAACCGTTGGTACGCCGATTGGCGGCGTGGAAGTCAAGATCGGGCCGGACGGCGAAATCCTAGTGCGCGGCGACAACGTCACGAGCGGTTACTACAACGCACCCGCCGAGACCGCCGCTGCGTTCGCCGACGGCTGGTTTCGTACTGGCGACATCGGCAGCATCGACGAAACGGGTCGTTTGTCGGTACGAGGTCGCAAGAAGGAGATGATCGTCACCCCCGAGGGTCTCAATGTCTTTCCGGAGGACGTTGAGCGGGTCCTGCGAGACGTCAGTGGTGTTCGTGAGGCGGCGGTCGTCGGCGCCACAGTCGAGGGCAGTGAACGGGTTCACGCCGTCCTGATCCTCGACCCTGAAACCGAACCCGAGGCGGTCGTTCGAAGCGCGAACCAACGGCTCGAGGACCATCAGATGATCCGGAGCTACGGCGTCTGGCCAGATTCGGAGCTCCCACGAACAGAGGGCACGAGAAAGCTCAAACGCCGCGAGATCCGACGATGGGTCATGGCTGGTGCCACTTCCGACACCGGCAAACCGCCATCAACCCAACGCAGCGTGATGAGCGTGGTTCAGCACTTCGCGGTTGGTCGGGGAGTTGCGGGCCAGACGACCCTGGACGAGCTGGGGTTTAGCTCGATCACGCGGATCGAGTTGATGATGGCGCTGGAACAAGCGTTCGACAGATCCATAGATGAGCTCGCGTTTGCCGAGGCCTCGACGGTTGCCGACCTCGAAACGCTCATGCAGGCCGATAGAGCTTCGACCCCTGCCACCCCCGACCCGGCGGTGTCGGACGCCGCGTTCGAGTTCCCCTCCTGGAACCGTACGACGCCAGCGGAAGTCATTCGCCGCGTGGGCCTTGCGGTCTTCCTGATCCCACTGACGCGGCTGTTCGCCTGGCTCACGGTGGATGGGCTCGACCAACTGAGCCGAAGCGATGACCCAGTCGTCTACGCGGCCAATCACCAGAGCCACATGGACGCGCCGGTCGTACTGGCGGCGCTCCCGCCATCACGACGGAATCGGGTCGCCACGGCCGCGGCGAAGGAGTTCTTCGCGGCTCACTTCCATCCCACCCGCCACCCTTGGCGGGCCAGGCTGACGAACGGCCTCAACTACTACCTGGCTGCGTTGATGTTCAACATGTTCCCCCTGCCCCAGCGTGAAGCCGGCACGCGAGCCGCGATCCGTTACGTTGGCCAACTCATCAACGAAGGGAGTTCCGTGTTGATCTTCCCCGAGGGAAAACGCACCGACACTGGCGAGATTGCCCCGTTCCAACCGGGAATCGGCATGATCGCCTCGAGGCTCCGGGTGCCGGTCGTGCCGGTTCGGATCGAAGGCCTCGACCAGATTCTGCACCAGCGGTGGCGAATGGCGCGACCGGGAAAGGCGCGAGTATCCTTCGGTGCGCCGCTTCATCTGGAGGGCGATGACTATCGCAATCTGGCCAAAAAGGTCGAGGAAGCGGTCAGAGCTCTATAGGGATTCCCAAATCGGCACGAAAATCGCATACAGCAAGCTGTTATACTGATTGGGATTGGCCAAGGACGATCTCATCGACGTGCAGGGCACCGTAGTGGCGGTCCACAGCGGTGGGCTGTATCGGGTGCAATGCGACCCTGGCCACGAGGTATTAGCACAGCTGAGCGGCCGAATGCGGCGATTCCGCATCAAAGTAGTGCCGGGCGACCGGGTGACCGTTGGCGTTTCGCCGTACGACCCAGCTCGCGGCATCATCACGTTTCGAGCTCGATAACACACGAACAATCAAACTGTGAGCGATTTCTTCGACGGACCTGCCGCCCCGCCAACTGCAGCAACCGAGCCACTCCCGGAAGAATCGGAGGAAGGTACCAGCACACCGCCGGCCGGCCAGGATGTCGATGTCGCAGCGCCGTCCGAACCGTCCGAAAGCCCAGCCGTCACGCGCTTCAAGACATGCCGTTGGCACGAGAAGCCAGACACCGGGCCTACCTACTGCGGCAATCGCGACGTTCTTCCGTTTGCAGGCAGGAACGGGTTCAATCCGGAGGCGTGGTGTCCCGAGTGCAAGCTGTACAAGGTGAAGCGCACGGCCAAGAAACGGCCGGTCAACGAATACTAGTCAGTTCTTTGCGGGCTACTCGCTGAATTCCTTCGCGAGATCAACCCACTCACCATGCGGCGCCAGCCTCTGGTACGCCCGCCAATGTTCCTTCGCATCGGTCGAGTGCCCCATTTTCTCCAGTGTCACGGCAAGGTAGAAGTGCGCGTCGGCGTAGGCCGCGTTCAGGCGGAGCGCGTCGTGGTAGTACGAAACGGCTTCCTGGTAGCGTCCCAGGTCGTGGTGGATATTCCCGAGATTGAAGTGCGCCTCGAAACAGTCGGGGTCTAGCATCAGCGCCCGGCCGTAGAGTGCATGCGCTTCGACGAGGTCGTCGTTCGCATAGTGCAGGTTCGCGAGATTGACAATAGCGGGAATCAGACAGGGATCAAGCAGGAGCGCCTTCCGGTAGGCCACTCGGGCACGCCCGCGCTCAATTTCGCCGCCCTCGTCCAGCCGATTCCCCTCCAAGAAGAACCGGGCAGCGAGGGCGCTCTGACCGCCGTCGACTTCTGATCCCACTCCGGGTGACGGCGCAGAGAACTTCGTCGCGGCCGGCCGACACAGCGCGACCACCTTGGCTGGCTTGGCCTCTCGGTGCACCGAATCAAAGTTCAGCGCCAGCTGCCCTTCACGAGCCGAGAGGTGACGGCGCACCGCACCGCGAAACGATTGGTTCTCTTCGAGGTCGGTGTTGACCTGTTTGATCACCGACACGTCACTAAACCCGTAGTACGTGTCTGAGTTCGTCCGAGCCATCGGACGTACGAGACCCCATTTCTCCAAATAGCGAAGCCGGCGCTCGTTGACCTGCGGATACAGCTCCCGGATTTGACGCAGGCTGTGATAACGCTGCCGTAGGGACTCGTTCGACTCGAGCCGACCAAGTCGGCAGAAATCCTCCTCGCTGAGAATCTGAATCCTATCCGGTGTCCGCGAGTTAACGGACTCCGCGCGCTTGAGCTTGCGGCTCTTCGCCGGCGCTTCGGCCCGGAGCAATCCGTCGTCGTCAAGCGAGCGCTTGCCGAGCCGATGGAGACCTTCGGCCCCCACGACCAGCATCGTCGTTTGCGCCGATATTTCGTCGGCCGCAAGGCCGCCGAGCTGTTCGACGAGCTCCCGAGCCTCGCGCCGACCGACCGAAGCAAGCCTGCCAGTGAAGACGACGGTATGCCCGGAGAAGGGTAGCTGGGTGGGGGTCTGATCGTTGGGCGCTGACACCTGCGTCATGTTCGCGTAACCACTCCGCCTCTCGATCGTTGGAAAGATGAATGAGAATAATCATAAAGTCAAGTCGACACCGAGCACATATGTCGAATGTTCTTGTCGGCGACGTCGGCGGTACCAAGACACTGATCGCTCTCATCGACACAGCGGCGGATCCGCCACTGACGATCGCGACCCAGCGTTTCGCAACGGCCGATTTCGAAAACCTGGTCGGGATCATCGACGCGTTCTTCAGCGCACAGGATTCGACGACGCCATCACGGCCATCGATTGACGCCGCTTGCTTTGGTGTGGCCGGTCCGGTCCGAGGTCGGGTTGCGCAGCTCACGAACATCCCGTGGCAGGTAGACGCCGACGTGCTGGCAAAGCGGTATGCGATTCCGCACGTTCGCTTGTTGAACGATGTCGAAGCTTTGGGATACAGCGTAGGGCGCTTGACGGACTCGCAGCTCGCGACGCTCCAGGTTGGCCGTCGCATCGAGGGCAATGCGGCCATTATCGCGCCCGGGACGGGTCTGGGCGAAGCGCTGCTTCACAGGATTCGGAACGAGATCGTGCCTGTGCCATCAGAAGCCGGTCACGCGGACTTCGCGGCGCGAGACTCGCGCGAGCGCGCGCTTGCAGAGTTCATCGCCCGCGAGCGCGGGCGTGTGTCGTACGAGGACGTCTTGACCGGTCCTGGGCTGATCAACATCCATCGGTTCGCCCACCTCACACGGCCGTGCGGGATTGTCCAGCCCGGGCCAACAAACGAGGACCTGCCATCATCGATTGTCGCGAGCGGCTTGGCGGGTACGTGTCCGATGTGCGCGGAAACCCTCGATCTGTTCGTCTCGGCCCTCGGCGCCGAGGCGGGCAACCTCGCGCTGCGATCGATGGCAACGGCCGGCGTCTTCCTAGGCGGCGGAATACCCGCCAAGATCCTTCCTGCTCTTCGAAGTCCCTCTTTTCTGGAGGCGTTCTTGGCCAAATCGCCGATGAGGTATCTCCTCGAGGCAGTCCCGGTCGCCGTTGTGCTCGATGATCAGGCGCCGCTGATAGGCGCGGCCATCGCGGCTCAGCACTCGATCGACGGAGCAGCCTCGTCCTGAACAAGCATTGGGCTGACGGTTCCACTCATGTCGTAGCCTGGATGCACGACGACCGGTAGACTGGTATTATGAGTGGTTGGTCCGTCATTCCTCGGCCGATGTTCGACCCGGGGAGACGCCGCATGAAAAACCTTGGCCGAGCCGCAACCGTGTTCGTTGCTTGGTCGCTCCTCTCCAGCTCGCTACTCGCCCAGACGTCGGAACGAGTTGTCGCGGTCGGGGACATTCACGGGGCGGGTTCACGCTTCGAGGCTCTACTGAGGATTAGCGGGCTCGTCAATCTCGACCTCCGCTGGGTCGGTGGCTCGGCAACGTTCGTTCAGACAGGCGATTTTACGGATAGAGATTCGCAAGTCCGCGATGTAATGGACCTCCTGATGCGCCTCGAGGCTGAGGCGCCGTCAACCGGCGGCACGGTTCGCGTTCTGCTAGGTAATCACGAGACGATGAACCTAACGGCGAGCGTGCGCGACGTCACTCCCGCGATTTTTGAAAGCTTCGCGTCTGAGGACGCCGCACTTCGTCAATCTGATGCGTACGACGCCTACGCCGAGTACGTCCGTCGCCGCGAGCGCGCGCTCGGGCGACCACTACCCGACCGTCAGACCCGCGACGAGTGGCTGGCGGCGCACCCGCTTGGTTTTGTTGAATACATGGAAGCCATGAGTCCGGACGGAGAGTACGGACGGTGGTTGCGGACCAAACCGGTCGCAACGAGCGTGGCCAAGACGCTGTTCCTGCACGGCGGCCTGTCGCCGGATGCAGCGGCAGACGGTATCGACGATATGAACTCGACGGCTCGTGACGAAATCGAAACGTTCGATCGCTATCGCCGTGAGCTCATCAATGCCGATATTATTCTGCCGTTTGCGACGTTTGAAGAAACGATTTCGGCCGTCACGCTGGAGCTGACCGCCTGGGTGGAACGTCTAACGCCCGGAGCGTCGTTGTTAAACGAACGCCCGCAGAGCCCGACGCCGAACCAACGAGCCCTCATTGACCTTATGGTCGAGTTTCAACAGATCGGGGACTGGTCGATCTTCCGTGACGACGGGCCGCTCTGGTTTCGTGGCTTCGCGCGCTGGTCTTCCGATGAGGGAAACGCTGCAATCGGCAGCCTGCTCGAACACTACGGTGTCGATCGCGTCGTCGTAGGTCACAGCGTCACCGCGACGCGGCGAATCACACCGCGATTCGAAGATCGAGTGTTCCTGATCGACACCGGGATGCTGGTCGGAACCTATCGCGGAAACGCGTCGGCGCTTGAAATTCTCGACGACCACATCACCGCGATTTACTTCGATGCCCGCACGCCGCTGGTGACGCCCGTCTCGGTCGGGCACTGAGCCGTGGGGTTACGGGAAGTCTCGTATTGGTACGAATCGCTGTCGTTCAGTGGCGCTCTTGGACCAGGTCGTCGCTCGCGTCGGCATCGGGGTCACACAACAGACCGAAACGGAACCCGCGCAGGCGCAAAGCAGGAACGAGCGCCGCAGTCGCCTCGACGGCATATTGACGATCGGGGCGAGGGTCGGCGTGGTGGCCGTCATGAATAACGATGATGTCGCCGTCGGAGACCCTCTGTTCGAGGCGGGCCGCCAAAGCGTCCGGGTCGGGCGTTCGATACCAGTTGAAGTCCCACAGTCCCCATCCCCACCCAACCAGGGCATGATCGATCAGTGCCAGTCCCTCGTACATCTGGCTGCTTCGCCAGCCCCCGTGTGGTCGAAACACAGGACAGGGCCGACGCCCGGCAACCTTCTCGATTCGATCGGCCGCCGCGGTGAGCGTTCGTGCGACGACCTGTGGCGACATCATCATGAGCGCGCGCGTATGTGTGTGAAGCCCGATCGCGTGTCCTTCGGACACCGCCCGACGTACGATCGACGCCGTTTCGTCCGTGAGGTGTTGGTCGATCACGAAGAATGTAGCCGTGGCTCCATGCTCGGCAAGCACGTCGAGAATGTCGGGGGTTGCGGTTGGATTCGGCCCGTCATCGAACGTCAGGTAGACCGTCGGGCCAGAAGATCGTTCGGGCATGTCCCAGACCGCCGGAGCCGGCGCGATCAGGTCCAGCAGAAACGGAAACGGGGCGGTGTGCGCGAGAAAGAGCAGACCGAATCCCGCCGCGATAAAGGCCAGGAACATGAGCGAGAAGCATAACAGTTGGCCAGCGACTTTCACGCTCGCGATCGGCGCACTCGCCGTCGCCGTAGCCGGCGGTGTCCAAGACGACGCCAGCCGCACTGAGCGCGACCGAATGGTCGAGCGCCAAATCAGCGCCCGCGACGTCACCGACGCGCGAGTGTTGGCCGCGATGCTCGCAGTTCCGCGACACGAGTTCGTCCCCCCCGAGCTGCGTCAGCTCGCGTACTCAGACACCCCTCTGCCCATCGGACACGATCAGACGATATCGCAGCCGTACATCGTTGCGTACATGACCGAGGCACTCGACCTGCCTCGTGACGCGAAAGTGTTGGACGTCGGTACCGGGTCAGGCTATCAGGCGGCGATCTTGGCGGAGGTCGCCCGCGAGGTCTTCTCGATCGAGATTGTTCCCGAGTTGGCCACGCGCGCGGCGGCGCGTCTTGAGGAACTCGGCTACGACAACGTGCGGGTGCGCCACGGAGACGGTTATAGCGGCTGGCCAGCCGCAGCACCCTTCGATGGCATCATCGTCGCCGCTGCGCCGGACCACATTCCACAAGCGCTCGTCGATCAACTTGCCGTCGGGGCCCGCCTTGTGATTCCAGTCGGGGACCGGTCGCAGACAATGACGATCGTCACCAAGACCGAGAGTGGCTCAATCACCGACACCACCTTCCCTGTCCGATTCGTGCCGATGACCGGCGACGCGAGGCGTTAGGTGCCGGCGACGGGCTCGGGTGCGGCGTCGGCGAAGCTTGCGATCGACACCTGCGCGGCCATTCGCTCGGCGACCTCGAAGAACGAACGTGCGGCGGGCGACTCCGGCTCCGAGATAACGAGCGGCTTCCCGATGTCGCTCCCGACACGGATCGGCTCGTAGATTGGCACCCGTCCGAGGAACGGCACCCCGAGCTCTGTCGCCATGCGTTCACCGCCACCCTTGCCGAAGATGTCGCTTTCGTGGCTGCAGCTGGGACACACGTAGTGGCTCATGTTTTCGATGATTCCGAGCGTTGGGATCTCCAGCTTCTTGTACATTGCGACCGCACGTCGGCTATCGGCCAGCGAAACCTTCTGGGGTGTGGTAATGACGATCGCGCCTGAAACCGGAACAGTCTGGCTCAGACTGAGGGCAACATCTCCCGTGCCAGGTGGCATGTCGATCACCAGGTAGTCCAGCTCATCCCATCGCACGTCTTGGAAGAACTGCCTGACAACGCCGTGAAGCATCGGGCCTCGCCAAATGATCGGGGCGTCATCCGAGGTCAAGAATCCCATCGAGACAACGCGAATCCCGAACTTCTCCGCCGGCACGATCTTCTTCCCATCGCTCTCGAGCTGCGCGTCGAGTCCGAGCATGATAGGCAGATTCGGTCCGTACACGTCGCCATCGATCATTCCGACTTTGCCGCCATACTGCGCCAGCGCGACGGCTAGATTCACGGCCACAGTCGTCTTGCCAACGCCACCCTTGCCGGCACCTACCGCGATGATGTTCTTGATACCAGGAATGGGCGACCGGCCCTCTTGAGGCACCGCCGCCGACCGAACGCTGGCGGTCATTTCAACGACCACCTCTGACACGCCGGACAGCGCTGAAACCGCGGCCTGCGCCTGATCACGCATTTGGTCCTTGACCGGACAGGCCGGCGTCGTCAGCTCGATGGAGAACGTCACTCGACCATCGGCGATCTCAAGGTTCTTTACGAAGCCCAGACTGACGATGTCGCGCCCCAGGTCGGGATCGGTGACGGCCTTGAGCGATTCGAGCACAGCGGACGTGGAAACGGATGGCAACGGGAACCTCGCTACTGGACAGCGATACGGAGCTCTATCTGAGCCTCCGCCGCGTAGGGTGGAGTGACTGAGTACATGAGCCGCGCGCCATCGCGGACCCCCGCCGGGATCGGCAGCTGAACGTGGTACGACATCTGGCCGACGCCGGCTCCAGCACAAACGCCGCACGGTCGGCCAGTGAGCTCGCCACGTCCCCCACACAGCGGACAGCTCGGCTGTGCCGTGAGATCAACCGGGACTCGCGTCCCTTCCTGAGCCTGGCGGGCGGTCAGCTCGATGCGCGTCGTGGGAATCGGCGCGGTGGCGGTCGAATCCGACGCCAAGAACGAATAGCGCATGCGGTCCACGATATCTGCCATGGCCGGAAACCCACAGGCTGCGTCGCTGTCGAAGGCCACATCGTAGGCGAGATGGTCGCCAGCGATCCGTTGGGGCACTGGCGCGGCCTGCGCGTCGTACTCACGACGACGACCGGCGTCGCTCAGGGTAGCATACGCCCGATCGAGCTCTGCCTCCAGCAAGGAATCGCCCCCGGTTTCGCCACGAACTCTCCGGGACAGAGACCAGTAGGCTCGCCTGATATCGTCGAGGCTCGCGAACTTCGAGAGCCCGAGAATCCGGTAGTAACTCGCCATCAAACTGTACGATAGGGGTCGGTCCGATCGGTTGTCAAGACAACGGACCGAGTGCTAGGATGGCAAGCGTGCCAGACAGTCAAGCTGCGGATTCGCGAGGGCCATCGGTGCAACCCCTCCGAACCTGTCCCGACTGCGGAGGGATCCTCGAGGCGAGTCAACCCGGGTGGACGAGAATGGTCGACCTGGTCGCGGGTACGCCACATCGGCCGAGTGACCGGCCTCAGTGGCGTTGTTTGATCTGCGGCTATCGAGCCTGATTCGAAAACGGTCTACTGTGCCCCGAGGGCATGGAGGACCTCCCCCCGAACATCGTCTTCGACCTGCCGAAGGTCGAGCTCGGTCTCACATTCGTCACACAGGACCTCGAGAACTGCCGGACGGTCCTCTTGGCTGATCCCGATATGGTCTCCGTCCACCTGCACGACGTGCATCTGCAGTGTCTTCACTTGAAAGTGTTGCTCGTTGCCACAACTTGGGCACGACAGCCCCATCGTTTTTGAACTCCTCTCGGCTACGGAGCCCGTTCGAACGCCCAGCACACGATTGTACGGGACGTTAGGGATCCGAGCAACCAGCATATCGAGTGGCTCTCCCCCGCGACTGTACTGTAGGATTCCGTCGTCGATGCCTAACGCCGCGTCCTACAACGTGCACGCCGCGTCCTACAACGTGCACGCCGAGAGGTGGCCACTGGGTCGCCTGGGTCACCGCCCCCCAGGACGACCGTCCGGCCGGTTCGGTGATTCTCGTCGGTCAAACTCAGGAAGAAGCTGAAGCCAACGCCCGGCAGTGGGCGGAGCGGCTAGCTGGCGATCCGCAACTCCTCCGCGCCTAGTCGTCGCCGCGAGATCTCGACTCCAACGGCGCAGGTGCTCAGGCCGCCGGCTCGGTGGCCGAAGGGTCGTCTAGCTCTAACGTGCCCAATTCACGGGTCTCCCCAAGACCCAGCACGGCTCCGGTTGCATGATCGCCCAGCGTACAGTGCGGACCCTTGGCCTCGATGGACACGAACTCGACATCCAAGGTTTCCGAGCGGAAGTCCGAGATCACGCACCCACACGGCAGCGTGGTCAACAGGCAAAGCTCAAACTGAGCTTCTCTCGACGGATTGGAGCCGAGTCTCTTCATGACGCACCCCTCACCGATGTGTCAGGCGCCATCTACTTCTTTAGACCGTCGCAGGCCCAAAACGGTTCCCCCCAACGGGCGATTCTTAGTTCGGATCCGAATACACCAGCTTTCCGGCCACTTGCGCATCAGGAAACATGGCTTCGGCTGCCCTGACGTACCGAGCGAGCTGTTCGTTGTGTTCGGGCCGCCGAGCTCCGGTCTTGAACTCGAGCACGGTTATTCGACCGTCCGGCGATTTGACCAGGCAGTCGATTGTTCCTCGGTCGATATCCGGGAAACCGTCTTCGTCGGCTGTCGACGCCTGGCCACGCAACGAGTACGGCACCTCAAAGAGGCACGTCTGGCCCTGCAGCGCAGCCACATCCGGATGTGATCGCAGGCGCGCGTAGACAGCGGCCGCCTGCCTCGCAAGTTGTTCGGCCCGGTCCGCGTCAAAGGGCCGGGATTGACCGACGAGCGTCCGTGCCTCGCGGTCGACGACGGACGCTTCACCGCTCACGTCTCGCCAGCGTTCGAGCAGACGGTGCACGACCTGCCCTATCAGGAGATCATCGTGGTTTGGATCCGAAACGACACCGATCGCGCCCACATCATCGATGTCTGTCCGGGCAACAGACGCCTCGTTCACGATGGCGCGATTGACGGCGCCTTGAAACATGACCGGCATCAGGTCGACCAGACACTGGGGCGTTTCACCTTGAGGTCGACCGTGCTCAGGCGGCGCCGGCGCTTCGTGCCGTGGCACTTGGAACTCGTGCGTTCGGCCATCGCGACCTGCCCAGCTGACGGTACCGCCCCCCCCTGCCGCGCGCTCGAAGACATGTAGAAAGTCGGGAGTGAGCACCTCGGCAAAGCTGCCCCGGTTGGCGCGAAGGTCGCCCTCGTGGAGTACCGCTGAAAGATACAAACGGTCACGAGCTCGGGTCGACGCAACATACAAGAGCCGCTTCGTCTCTTCGATGTCGCGTTGCCGCTCCGCAACCTCGGTGGCGTCGCGATAGGGCCACACCGTAACCGACGGGTGTCCGTCGCCACGATCAGGAACGACCCGAACAGCCGGCCCTTGGTTTCCAGTGCCTCGGCCGAGATCGACGAGAAAGACGATCGAGAATTCCAGTCCTTTCGCCGCATGCACCGTCATCAGGTTGACAGCGTCAAACGTCTCGATGGCCGCCATCGAGACATCGCCGGCCAGACCGTCAATCTGGTCTGAAACTCGCGCCATCGTCGCGTATCCACGGTTCTGAATGCGACGGACGAGACTTCTTATCTTCTTCACGTTCTCTCGGGCCTGAACTTCGTGGGTGCCATGGAGCTCTCGGGCGTACGCCGTTTCCGATAGCACCCGGTCCAGCAGTTCCGCCGGTGGGACTCGGTCAACGTCGGCCAGCCATGAGCGACAGCCTGATCGCAAGAGCTCGAGTCGACCCCGGTCGTCTGGCTCGAGCTCATCAAGCGCGGCCAGGCTCGAGGCATCAATCAGCAACCGCGCAATCTGACCCTCCAGGGAGACGAGCGCGGCGTCTGAGATTCCTGCGAAGCGCGAGCGCATGAGCGCGGCGGCTCGGAGTTCGGAACCCGGATGCGCGAGAAACCGGATGAGTGCGCGGACGTCCTTGATCTCCTCAGCGTCGAAGAACCCAAGTCCCTTGTACACATAGGTCGGTATCGATCGGCGGCTGAGGGCCCTTTCGAATTCTCGATGGCTCTCCCGCGAGCGAAAGAGAATGGCGATATCTCCAGGCCTGACGGCGCGGCCGTCGCGACTTCCTGGGATACCCACGCTCCGTCCGATTAACTCCGCGATTTCGGCCGCGACGGTTTCGGCGCAGGCTTCGATGTCGTCTCCAACCACCACACCGAGTGGCAGGTCTTCGCCGCCTGAGTCCTCAACTGAACCCAAAACCTCTGCGATCGGAAACCGGTCATCGGCCGCGTACCGAAACGCCCTCCGCCCGTCAGACGAGTCGGCGATTTCACCAAACAGGTCGTTGATGAACGCCAGCAATCCGGGCACCGACCGAAAACTCTGTGAAATCGAACGCCTGACGTCGCCGACGACCCGGAGCGCACTGATCTCGGCAGCGGCGTCTTGCAAAACCGATACGTCGGCGTCACGGAACCGATAGATCGACTGCTTCCGGTCACCGACGATGAAGATACTCGGTGGAATGGGGGCATCATCGACGACTCCGGCTCCCTCGGCCCAGGATCGCACCAACAACGACACCAGCTCCCATTGCGCCCGGCTGGTGTCTTGAAACTCGTCGACCAGAACGTGGTGGTACCGAGACTCCAGCCGATAGCGCGACCGTGCAAACTCGTCCATCTGACGAAGCAAGTCGATGGCGCGGTCGAGCACGTCGGAGAAGTCAAGCAGCCCCCGCGCATCCAGAATCCTCCGGTACTCAGAAACCGCAATGCCGAAGAGTCGGTTGACAGCCGTCACCATGACGACGTTGACGTCTCGCTCGAACTCACGCCAGTCATCGCGGACGACCGCCGCGATCGAGCTCGCCGCCTCGCGAAAGCGCCGACGCGCCGCAGGACTGTGATTCGTCTGTCCGAACGTCGATCGTGCGGACCCTTTCTGGGTCAAGAAGTAGTTTTGTATACGCTCGAGAATGCCTCGTACGCTCGAGGGATCGGCGTTGCGAGCGTCGGCCAATCGCTTGAGGTCGCGCGAGACGAGCGCATAGAGTGGATCGTCCATCGGTCCGGTTTCGAAAAAGGTCTCACGCGCTGCACCCACGCCATCTAGTCGGTCGCTGAGTCGTGCGACGGCTGCCCGGCACACGCCCTCCGCCGTGAGCCCCTTGGGCGTCTTGGCGAGGAATCGATGGAGTGTCACCGGAACGACCAGCCGCCGACTCAGAAGAGCCGTAAGGGTCGTCCGAGCCCGCCAGGGTCCGAGCTGTGCCAGTAGCATCGCCACTCCGAGATCGTCCTTGGCAAGTGCGGTCCCGATGGCCAATGTGTGCTCAACCGCATCCTCGACGAGCCGGGGCACCTCGGTGTCGTCGGCCATCCCGAACCCAGGATCGAGGTCGGCCTCCAGAGGGAACTCACGTAGCAACGACAAGCAAAATGCGTCGACGGTGCTGATCGCGACGTCGCTGAGACGGTCGCGTAGCGACTGCCAGCGTCCGAGACCGGCGGCTGACTCCGCCGCTTCCGCTCTGAGCCGCTTGACGATCCGGTCACGCATTTCGGCAGCCGCCTGCCGAGTGAAGGTGATCGCGAGGACATTGGACGGGTCGACTCCCGACCGCAACAAGTTCAGGTAGCGTTCTACGAGCACCGACGTCTTGCCAGTGCCTGCGGAGGCTTCAAGGACGACGTTGTGCGACGGGTTGGTTGCGAAGTCCCTCGCGGCTTGGTCCGACGGCACGACGGGCCGAGACTTCCCCTGACGGTCCGCACCGAACAACGTCAGCTGACGATCATTCGTCCCCGACATAGTTCTTCCTGCAAACCGTGGGATACGCGCAGAAGTTGCACCCAAAGGGCTCGGCGGGCCGAACCGGATAGTCGCCACGCTCGATGGCTTCAACGACACCGACCGCGCGTTGTTCGCCGTCGGCGAGCCGCCTTTCGAGATCGGAACGAGCTAGCGGCTTGTGCAACTGAGGCTCTCCGAACGCCGCGTACGCCACATCGGTTGCGCGCCACTGACGACCGTCGCGCCGCGTCAGCTCTTGTCGGAGACAGGCGGCGTACACCGGGAGCTGCAGCGCGCGTTTTCGATCTGGCGCTCGATTGGATTTGTAGTCGACGACTCGGAACGTGCCGTTCGCGAAGAGGTCGACCCGGTCCGCGACGCCTCGCAGCTTGACGGTCCGCGGCCCATCCCTTCCGGCGAGGACATATTCGGCGTCGAGCCGCGTCTCGACCATACGATCGACGAGCTCGGCAGGCGTTCCGACCTCCCAGGCTAGCAAGCGTTCGGCAAAGCTGGCTGCAGCGGCTGACCCCAGCAGCCAAGAACGCATGACTGCTCGATCCGTAGACGGCAGCTTGCTCAGCTCGGTCTCGGCGATCTCGCGGAACCGACTCGCGGCCCGGTCGAACGTGGAGACGGTAACCGCTTCGTTCCCTTCGTCCTGCCATGCTCGAAAGAACGCCTCGAGTGCTTCGTGCAAGAAGAGCCCTCGACGCAACGGTTCGGCCGCGCGCTCATCAGTCGGTTCATCGCCCAGCTTGAGCACTCGCCTTGCGAAGTACTTGAATGGACACTCCAGATACTCATCGAGCGCCTTGACGGCATACGTCGTTTCCCGCCGGGCACCTACAGTGCCGTGGAAGCGCGCATCGCCGACTTCACGATGCTGAGTCCGCGCCGCGACCCACGATTCAGTCGGCTCATCGAGACCGGGCACGGCTTCAAGACCGCGTGACAACGCGTCATCAGAGGTGACGACCGTGTCAGGATCGATGTCGGTCTCGGTCCGGTCGCATCCAGCATCGTCCAGATCCTCCAGCAGGCTCGACGGCATCACAACGGCATCGTCCTCCAGCGAGAACGTCGATACCGCAACGCTCCGCCTGGGCGAGGCGACCAGGTCGAGGAACGCTGCCCGCGCCGCGCGGTACCGGTCCTGCTCGGACGGCCAGCCGAGTGGCCGGAGGAGAGACGACGGGTAGAAGATGTTTCTGTCCGTAGCTTCCGGCCACTCGCGATCGACGACTCCGACCACCGTCAGGTCATCGAACGATCCGTAAGCGGCGGCATACGAATCGAGAAGCTGAACGCCGCCTCCTCCAAGCGCCGGCTGGAACGTCTGGGCCTCTAGCCATCGCCGCAGTATCGAGACGGCGTCCCTGAAGGTCTTCGCTGAGCGGTCGAGCTGGCGGTGCGCGGCCGACAACTCGTCGATCCCCCGCCAAATCGCTAAGCGCGCGCGCCGCTCACGACTACCGACGTCCTCGGCATCATCACGAGACGCTGACGCATACCGACTCAGAAAGCCGCCGAGCAGTTCGAACATGACGTGGGCTGGATTCTCGGTCTCGAGGAGGTGCAGCTCCGACGCGAGTTCGGCTGCGACGGCAATCTGAGCGGTTCCTGTCTTTTGCTCGCCCGAATGCCGATCTCGCTTCGCCCAGGCTGAAGCCAGGCGGGCAAGCTCCGGGCGACCACCCGTGAAACGGGCCGCGCGAAGCGCCTGGTCAAAAGACTCCATGAACGAGCCCGAACGGTCGACAGCGGGTAGGAACGAGAAATAGGGCGAGCCAAGCAATGCCACTGTCGACGATCGATCGAACCCCGATACGGCGAATTCACAGACCAGATCCAGGGCGGCCGCATAGGGCTCGGACGCGAGTGGCACGGTGTCGTAGCTCTCAAAGGCAAGGCCTGCCTGGGCGAACAGCTGACGGGCGAGATAGAGGTAGGGCAAGGGCCGTCGATACACCACTCCGACCCGCGCGGAAACGGTCGACGACTCGGTCGTTGCAGCGAACGAACGGCGCGTTGCAGCCGGTTCGGATTGCGTCGTCAAGCGTCGACCGAGCCCCTTCACGCTTCGAACCACGGCCCGCAGCTCCTCCTCGCGATCACGCCACACAAAGTAGGAACGATCGTCAGGAGGCCCGATGAGCTTCGGAGGCGGACTCGATCCGTCGCCAGTGGGTTGATCGTCAATGCCAGGCAACCGATCGACAAGCCGTTCCAGATATCCCGCAGAGAGAGCGCGTTCGGTGGCCACAACATCGATGCGTCGCAGGCCCGGAACGCGGCTCAGCAAGTCGTAGTCGGCTGGCCACAGCCCGGCCGGGTCGGCCACATGATCGGGCAGCGTCACGATCACGTGGTCAAAACAGGTCGTCGTCGTCGTTTCGAGATACCCGCGAAGCCCATGTTCGTCCAGCCCATCGGCCTCGCCGAGCCGTTGTTCGTAGGCCCGGAAGGTTGCGCCTAGGAAGTGCGTCTGGCGAAGCAGCCGGCGCGCGCCGCGATCGAGCTCCACACTCGGACCAAGGTCTTCGGTCGTGAGGCGCTCAAACGAGTCCACCGTCCGCCGGTGGCGCCTGAGCTCATCGTAAAACTGCAGGAACGACCGCCCCAGACCCGTTCGGAGTCGGAACGGGGGTCTGACACCGGTGCGAGCCGCGTGCCGCGCCGCCGCGAGCATGCACACCTCACGTTCCGTCGCCGACAGTAGGGGCGTTGCGTCGGGAAGGCGCTCGTGCATCTCGCGGTACCACCCGTCACGCGTCAGCAGGTGAGGTACGGTCCAAATACCACCGGGACCGCGGGCTTCAGTGAACGCCTGCTCGAACGTACGTCGCAGGAGAGCAGCCGCAGCTGCCGTTGGCACGAGGACCGCCGTCCCCCGAGCAACCCACGGATCCCGAACGTCGAGCAGGTCAACGAGGGTGCGTTGGAAGGTCTGAAGGTCAGGTGTGCGCAGGAGACGGGTTTGACGAGGTGAGATCAACGGAACTCTAGCGGTGTCTGCTTCCGGCGGCCTTCCCGCGACGGTACGACGGACACGTTCAGAGGGTAGTGGCGTCTCCCGAGCAGGTCAAGCTGACGCGCTGCGCCCAACACGCTTGTGAATATCATGTTGAAATGCTGTGGACTAAGTGTTGATCCGTGACGAACCCAAATTTTTTTTGCGCTCGATCGTTAGCGATCTCTGACGATTGGCAACTGTTAGTGTTGTCTTCGCGTATCGTTTCGCTTGACGCCATTCGTGCTCGCGATAGAATCTTCGCTTCCTGGATCGCACGGACCTCCACCGCACAAAGTAGCTCGTATCGTGACCGCACACCGATTCGAAGAGATCATCAACGGACACGTTTACGAGATAGAGGTCCGCGCCGTCCAGCCTGACCGCTGGCGCGCCTACCTTGTCAGCCTCACGGGTGGCCCGAGGGCCTTGATGCCGTTCTACGGTCGAACGCCGACCGAAGCCGCAGACCTGCTCATCGACTGGCTCACTCGCGCCCACTGCGTCGCGTCCGAGTCGACGTGATTCGTTTCCGGGTCGGCACGGTCCGGTATAGTAGAACGGGTTTCGGTTCTGGGCTGATGTCGTACCTCCCCTCACGACCCGCGGCACTCGCACTCCTCGTCCTGCTCCTGGCGAGCCCCGCGACCGCCGGAGGCCTCCAACCATCGCCACCGACCGTCCGGCTCATCGCGACCGGCGGCACGATCTCGAACCGGCCCGGCGGCAGACTCACGGCCGAGCAGCTGGTTGCTGCGATACCGATGCTGTCGCAGTACGCGAGCGCCGAAACAGAGCAGTTCGCGAACGTATCGAGCAGCGCTCTGACGGTTGCGCAGTGGCTGAGCCTCTCGAAGCGAATCAACGACCTGTTTGCCACGCGGTCCGATCTCGGCGGGATCGTCGTCACCAGTGGTACCGACACGCTCGAGGAGACCGCCTACTTCTTGCATTTGACCGTTCGCAGCGATCGCCCTGTTGTTGTCACCGGCTCAATGCGACCACCGCAGGCCGTCGGATACGACGGCGCCGCCAATCTTCTTCAAGCGTTCAGAGTGGCCGCAGAGCCGACGTCCCGTGGTCGGGGGGTCTTGGTCGTGCTCAACAACGAGATCAACTCCGCCCGCGAAGTCACCAAATCTGACGCGAGAGCGCCGAGCGCGTTCCGCTCAAGCGGCTACGGCCTGATAGGCATCGTTAACAGCGATCGCGTCGTGTACCGGCGTCGTATCGAGCGTCGTCACACCTCCGAGAGTGAGTTCGACCTCCAGCGCGTGGACATGCTTCCGCAGGTCGATGTCCTGCTCTCGTATCAGGATGCTCCGGGAGCGCTGATCGACGCAGCGGTCGAGGGTGGCGCGGAGGGACTGGTTATCGCAGGTACGGGAGCCGGCGCAATCAGCCGGGGTCAGCGCGACGCTGTCCAGGAGGTCATGGAGCGCGGCGTTCCGGTGGTAATTACCACTCGGACCGGTGGAGGCCGAGTCGCGCCGTTTCGTTCGCCAGCCGGCGGAAGCAATCACGAGGCGGCGCTGCCGCTCCGCATCGCCGGAGAAGACCTCGCGCCGGTCAAGGCCCGCATTCTCCTCATGCTCGCGCTAACGGTTACGAGCAATGCGGAGGAGATTCAGCGGATGTTCTCTGAATACTAGTAGTTGCCATCCAGACCGACACGGAATTGATCTGCGCTTCTCGCCGCTAGTCGACGCTGCTATCCGAGCAGGTTGGTGAGCTGGCCGCGAAGCTCGTGTTCGGCACTCAGTACCCGAAGTGAAGCCAGGTACTGGAGCCGTGCCCGAGACTGTTCGACGACTTCGTGGACGAACTCAACCGGACGCGGGCTTGCCGCCTGGTCGATACGGGCCGTCGAGCCCCCAGTAGCGACCTCCGTTTGCACCACGCGAACCGGACGGAAGTCCTCCGTCTGGAGGTTCGCCACGTTGTGGGCGGCGGCGTCCAGGCGCAACTCGGCGGTACTCAAACCAGAGGCCGCGACTCCGAGAACATCCATCAAACGGTTAATCGGCCGCGTGGAACAGAGCTTGAATGGTCGCGTATCGCTGGGCTTGCCAGCCGACGGTCCGGGAGAGAGCGAAGGTTGGTGGACCAGACGGGGGTCGAACCCGTGACCTCGTGAATGCCATTCACGCGCGCTCCCAACTGCGCCACTGGCCCACTCGCTTCAATTGTACGCGGAGGACGAAGGCCGATCAATGCGTCAGGGCGCGCCCTCGCTCGGAATCGGACGCCCAAATACACTCTCGTAGTCCGACGGCGTGTCGATGTCGAGGAACGGCCCCTCGTCGTCGATGGGCACCTCGGCAGCATCCTTGAGGTACGCTCGCACGACCGGCTTGGCGCCCGTCTCGGGATCGGCGTTCCGTAGCGCACCGAACACCACCCGGTCGAAGATCACCGGGTGTCCGTGCCGGCCTCCTTGCGCGGGCCGCACGACAGGCGACCGCGTCTGCTCGTGAGCTTGGAGCAGAGCCCGCACAGTTCCCGCGCCGACAAGCGGCACGTCAACCAGCGTCAGCAGCATTCCCGCGACACCAGGCCGGTCGATCGCCTGCAATCCGAGCAGAAGCGAAGATAGCTGTCCCTGATCGGGATCGGGATTGACGGCGATTCGAGGTGGCTCGTCAAGACCGGCGAGCGTGGACCACACAGCATCGCCTTCGGTGGACACCACGACGACGACGTCGGCGACTCCTCCCTCGCGGAGTACGCGCACGATCCGGGTAACAAACGTTTCTTCCCCTGACCCGGTCGGGAGCAGCGCCTTGGCGCGACCCATGCGGCTGGACCGGCCAGCTGCCAAGACCACACCAGGCACAAGCAGCGCCATTGTCGTTAGTCTAGCGCTGCGTATTGCCGTTCGGGTTGGAGGAGCACTAGAATCTGCGCATGCACGTGGACGTCCAGATCCGGTGCCAGCGGTGCGGAACCCAAATGGATCTCAAGGATCCCGGGCCGGACGACCCGTGGCCACCGCAACAATTCTGGGATTGCCCGGCATGTGGCAGGCACTTCTGGACCACGTACCCGCCACCCAAAAAGCCCGCACCTGCTAAGACCGACGCATCGGAGAAGACCCCGGCTGGGTCCGCCGGCACGCCATCGAAGCCGACCGCTCCGAAGGTGCCCACCAGCCCCCCGACGTCGGGGTGACCGCACCCTTGCACAAAAGCGCTAAACCTCGGTAGATGGTTGACTTCTGGCAAATACCTAACTAGACTGGCCCCCTTTCGAGCCGGGGCTCCTCCGACCGAACCAACGAGGTCCGGAAGAGTTCGCAACTGATTGTTCGTCGTCGGCGGCGGGCGTCGAAGGGCGCTCACGGCTCAAGTTCGGAGGTCCGTATGCCGACCGGCACGATCGCGCGTCTCTTGATTGATAAAGGGTTTGGGTTCATCCGAGACGAGGGTGGAATCGAGCACTTTTTCCACCGCAGTTCTGTTCGTGGCGCCGTCTTCGAGTTGCTCAGAGAAGGCCAGCGGGTTGACTTCATCCCGGAAGACTCCCAAAAAGGGCCGCGCGCAGGCGAAGTCAGGCTGATCGAAGGATAGGTCGCTCCCGGCAGGCCCGCTTGGGCTGATCTCGCACTCCGCGTTTTCCCCCCTACCTCACCTGTGGTTCCAAGCCACGTCCGGATCACTGCGACAGGTGTTGCGGTCATCAGTGATAATGAAGCCCCGGAAGCGAACGGGGCCCGGTGGCCCTCCCGGTCTTCAAAACCGGTCGCTCCCCGCCAAAGCGGGGGGGCTGGGTTCGACTCCCAGGCGCTTCCGCCATTCACTTTCGGCTCGGATGGCCGACGCACGGTAGGTTGGAAGCCCTATTATGTCCCCTCAGTCTCAGGCCAGAATTAGTCGTTGATTCACAGTTCGACACCGGTAAGAATGTTAGCGGATTTGGACAGTCTGGAGCGGCTGACTCAGTTCCCCGGCAAGAGAAGGAGGCAACGCGATGGTTCACAAAACCGATCCTGGCATCGACGACTCCGTGACCGGCTCAGTGAGACCATCCCACCTCTGCGAGGTGTGCGGTAGTCACCGCCTCACAGGTGGCCCGCTTCTGTCCAGCCACGACGCAGCGTCGTCAATGATGTGGGTGTGCTCCGACTGCCAGCACAAGCTCGCTCGCCGCGTCGATGACGAGGGCACGCTCGGAGGGTGACACCAGCTCGCCGCGGCGCTGTCCTCGGTTGGTTGCTCACCGTAGCCACTTGGTGGTTGCCCGCCAGCGCTCAGCCCCTTCCGGACCAAACTGCTTCACTGCGGGATCTCGACACCGTGCGGGTCGAGATCGTTCTAACCGGTACGTCCGCGCAGGCTGGACTTACCGAGTCGACTATCCAACGCGACGTAGAGTCACGGCTCCGTCAGGGTGGCCTCCCGGTTCGCGACGCCACTGATCGGAGCGCTCGCGGCGACCCGCGGCTGCGCGTTACGGTTCAAGCGATCGACGCAGCCGGAGGCTACGCGTTCCTAGTCCCTTGTGTCTGAAAAAGCTTTAAGAAGTGTGCCGGGTGTGATGTATGGGGCGGCATGGCAAGAACAGGTCGGCCCAAGGCGAGATTGGAAGTCACCGCCGTGGAGCGAGGAGAACTTGAGCGGCGCGCCAGGCGCGCCAGAACGAATCGGCATGTGGCCTTGCGGGCGAAGATCGTCCTGAGGTGCGCGCATGGCGAATCGAACGTGGCGGTCGCGGCGAAACTGCGCTGTTCGAATGTGACGGTCGGCAAGTGGCGGCAGCGGTTTACGACAGGTCGCGTGGATGCGCTGTATGACGAGCCCAAGCCCGGAGCCCCCCGGACACTGTCCGATGCGGATGTCGAGTCGATCCTCGTCGCCCCGTTGGAAAGTAAGCCGAAGGGGCGGACCCACTGGAGCACCCGCAAGATGGCGGAGCGCGCTGGCGTCAGTGCCTCCACCGTGGGCCGCATCTGGCGCACCTTCGGGTTGCAGCCGCATGTCGTGGCATCCTTCAAGATCTCCGACGACCCGCTGGTCATCGAGAAGGTGCGGGACATTGTCGGCCTCTACCTGAATCCACCCGACCACGCCGGTGTCTTGTCATGCGACGAAAAGCCTCAGATTCAAGCCCTCGAGCGAGCGCAGCCGATCCTGCCGATGGACATGGGGCGGCCCGAACGCCAGACGCACAACTACATCCGCCATGGCACGGTGGACCTCTTCGCGGCGCTCAACGTCGCGACCGGCCAGGTCGTGGCGCACACCAAGAAGCAGCATCGGTCGAGGGATTTCGTGAGCTTTCTGCGCGAGATCGACGAGCGGGTGGACCCCACCCTCACCGTCCACGTGATCCTCGACAATCTCTCGGCGCATAAGTCCCCGCTGGTCAAACGATGGGTGGCCCGCCACCCGCGCTTCCAGTTCCACGTTACGCCAACCTACTCCGCCTGGCTCAACCTCGTCGAGCGGTTCTTTGGCCTCCTCACCGAACACGCCCTCAAGCGCGGCTCACATTCCAGCACGCACGCGCTGCGCCACGCCATCTCCGCCTACGTGGACGCCCACAATGACGAGGGCAAGCCTTTCAAGTGGACGAAAACAGCCGACGAGATCCTCGCGAAGGTGAAGCGGTTCGGACAGCGCACCGTTCAAGTCCACGGTGGCCCCAGATGACCAACGACTTTTTGAAGAAATCAAAGATCAAGGGGACTAGCAGGCTGCTGAAAAACTCCGCGAAATGGGATCGACAGATTGATCCCGTCGTACTACGATGCTCCCAACACTGAAGGGAGCCCGATCATGCGCGGACACGATGAGCAGACCACCCACATGTTCAGCTACCTGTCGCCGGAACAGCGCGTGCCGGCCGACCATCCGCTCCGCGCCGTTCGGGCGCTGACGGACGAAGCCCTGCAGACAATGTCGCGCCGATTCGCGAGCCTGTACGCCACGACAGGGCGTCCGTCGATCCCACCGGAGCAATTGCTGCGCGCTTTGCTGTTGCAAGTGCTCTACACGGTGCGGAGCGAGCGGCTGCTCATGGAAGAGCTCAACTACAACCTGCTGTTCCGGTGGTTCGTCGGGCTGAATATGGATGACCCGGTCTGGCATCCCACGACGTTTACCAAGAATCGCGACCGGCTGCTGTCGGGCGATGTCGCCGCCGCGTTCTTTGATGCGGTCCAGGCCCACGCCCGGGCGGCCGGGCTGCTCTCGGACGAACACTTCACCGTGGATGGGACGCAGTTGGAAGCATGGGCCAGCCTGAAAAGCTTTCGGTGCGTGGACGCAGCGGAGAGCGACCCGCCCGAGGACCCGGGCAATCCCACGGTCAACTTCCACGGGGAGCGGCGGCGCAATGACACCCATCAGTCGACGACCGATCCCGAGGCGATGTTGCATCGGAAGGGCAAAGGCAAGGAAGCCAAGCTGGCGTATCTCGGCCACGTGCTGCTGGACAATCGACAGGGGCTTGTCGCCAACGTCTGCGCGACCCACGCGACGGGGACCGCCGAACGCGACGCGGCGGTGCTGTTGCTGGAGGCCAGCGCCTCCCCGGGCAGCACGGTCGGGGCGGACAAGGGCTACGATGTGGCGCGCTTCGTTGCCGACGTGCGCGTCCAGGACGTCACGCCCCACGTGGCGCAGAAGGTCCGCGGGAGTGCGATCGACGGTCGGACCACGCGGCATGCGGGCTATCACGTGAGTCAGCGGAAACGAAAACTCGTGGAACAGGTCTTCGGCTGGATGAAGACCGTCGGCGGCCTGCGCAAGCTCCGGCATCGCGGCATCGCCCTGGTGGATTGGCAGCTCACCTTCGCCGCCACCGCCTATAACTTGGTCCGGTTGCGGAATCTGGAGGCGAGGTGTCCCTGATCGCCGGCCGCGGGTGTCGCTGGCCCCCTCGTCGGGACAGCGTGTCCCCGTGCGCACCGTTGTCGGGGGGGGGCGTGACACGCATGATGGCCATGAAAACAGCCCGATCCTCGTGTTCTTCAGCAACCTGCTAGAGTAGCCGTCTGAGGAATTGCAGCGCGATCAGCAGCACAAGTGGCGAGAAGTCGAGGCCGCCCACCTGTGGCAGCACGCGGCGAATGGGGCCAAGGACCGGCTCAGTCAGCCGGTGCAGCACGATCGTGACGGTGTTTGTCGGCGGGAGCTTGAGCCACGAGATGATGACAGCGCCCAGCACGATGAGCATGTAGAGGTCAATTAGTTGGGACAGCACAACGAGTGCCATTCTAGCTGAGATTTCCGTTTTGCCTGCTCCAGATGACCCATTTCTTCACCCGAAGGCCCGCCCAGCGCACGAAACGGATGTGCTGCAACCTGCAAAAAGCGACAAGAGCGCGACTGGTCAAGTCGGCCGGGCTTCGTCTCATGCCGCCACTTCGAACAGCGTGTTGATGAACTGAATCTGTCGCCGAACAGGAACGTCCTGCGCGGCGGTTCGGCTCTCTTGTGCCTCTGTCCGCCGGCCACGCGTACGCGTCGCTGGCCGACGCGCGATCGTCGTTCGGTGACACCGGCGGGGGTGGCGATGGTGCCCCGTAGCGCCTGATCAGCGCGTGGTCGTCTCTGCGGTCCACGATCTCACGCCGTCCACAGAGGGTCTTCAACGCCCTCGGACATCTGATTACGAACGAGGGGTCCGATGAGGGGAAGAGATTACAGATACAGCTGTAAGATATTGCTATAAAATGAGTTGCCTCTTCTCGATGGCAGAGGCCCAAGCGTCCATCTTCCGACTCCGATACCGAGCAGGTCCTGACGTGTATAGGGCCGCTTCGACGTTGTTCTCGACCTGAACCCATAGCGCCACCTGCGCGCCGGCAAGCTCGTACACCGTATCGCTCATCCAGCGCGTGGAGCCTGCGTTATCCATCAATTGCTTGAACAGCTCGGCGTCGTCCTTCATCCCGGACGTCATCACCCACAGTTGCGACTTGCCGTGCTCGATGCGGGCGTTCTCCTCGTCCGAGTTGCGCCTGGCGTTCCTGAAGGCGACGTCCTCGACCACTCGGGAGGGAATGGCCTCACCGACGGGCTGCCGCACGAGGTCGGCGTCCTCCCAAGCGGGGTCGCTGAAATGCTTTTGAATGCCTTAAGGATGTCTGACAGTCGCCTCAGCTTCGGATTGGGCGGGTGACCGCCGCCCCTGGCCCATGTCGGGTCGATCTCGGCATCCTCATCGGGCAGGCGGCGTGGTAGTCTGGCGACACAAGCAGCGACAAGAAACGGGCCATCGGAACCGTGAGCGGGCTCATCCTTGCCGAAGCCGGGTCGCTGACAGCGCCAATCGCCGGCGTGAACGCGGGAATCGATGGAGCCGGTGACATGTTCTAGTGGTGAGAATGATGCCAGAATGGCCTCGACTCGAACGGTGGCGCAGACGAAGGTCCTCCCGGAACGAGAGGCGTTCTGGGAAGCCATCCGCGGTGAGTTCTCCTTCACGGATGACGCGGTCCCGATGAACGCGGCCAACCTCTGTCCATCAACCCGTGCGGTCGCGGCCAGGGTGGAGGAGCTGACACGCGACGTGGACGCCGACTGCTCGTCGCAGAATCGTCGCAAGTTCGCGTCCTTGCTGGAGAACGCTCGAGACAAAGTGGCCGCCCAGCTTCGCGCGACACCGGACGAGATCGCGCTCGTACGAAACACGAGCGAGGCCAACAACATCGTCAACGCCGGTCTCTCGCTGAGGGCCGGTGACCAGATCGTCGTCTGGGATCAGAATCACCCCACGAACAACGTCGCATGGGACGTCCGCGGCGCGCGGTTTGGCCTCGACGTCGCTAAGGTCGCCACACCCATGTCACCGAGCGGAATTGACGAGCTCGTCGGGGCGTTCGAGCGTGCCTTCACGCCGCGAACGCGTGTCCTCGCGCTGACTCACATCTCGAACACATCGGGCGTGCGACTCCCAGTCCGCGAGCTCTGCGCCAGTGCCCGTCGAAGAGGCATACATGTCCACGTCGATGGCGCGCAGAGCTGGGGGGTGCTCGATGTCAACCTTCGGTCTATGGGCTGCGATTCTTACTCGGCCAGCGCGCACAAGTGGTATTGCGGGCCACGGGAGGTTGGCCTGCTGTATGTCAGAGCGGAGCGGCTCGGCGACATCTGGCCCTCAGTGGTCGGTGCCAGCTGGGGCGGTGATGTCGTGCCGGATCCGGAAGGTGCGCGGAAGTTCGAATCACTCGGTCAGCGTGACGACGGCGCGCTCGCGTCGGTCGGCACCGCTGCCGATTTTCATGACGGCATCGGTCTCGGGCGCACCGAGGCCCGGGTTACCGAGCACGCCCAGGCGTTGAAGGCAGGGCTGAAGGACGCCGGCTTCGAGCTCGTCACCCCGATGGCTCGCGAGCTGAGCGCCGGAGTTTGCATCGCCCGTGTCGCCGCTGAAGAACGCGACCGGATCGTCAACGGACTCTACGAACGATACGGAATCGTCGCTGCTGCCACCGGTGGGCTGCGGTTCAGCCCGCACATCTACAACACACGCGAGCACATCTCGCGAGCGGTCGAGGGAGCAAAAGCACTGCGAAGGGCATAATGGGAGCTTCAGGAAGGCTTCACCCTGAGCGTCCACATCACAGCAACGGCGAGCGCGGTCACGTCAACCCCTTCGATGTCTTTGGTAGTCTGTTCGGTAGGCTTTAGCCCGAGAGGGACGAGCCGACCATAACTCTTACTGGCGCTGCCTGAACTTACTGGATTCGATGGTTTCTGCCGTCGGCCACGTAGACCGTACCGGATGAAGCGATGGCAATATACGGATTCCTCAGCTCGCCCGGACCACTCCCTCTGGAACCCCACTTGGCGAGGAACCCTCCGTTCGCATCGAACTCTTGAATCCGGTGGTTGTCTCTGTCTGCCACGTACACGCGACTCGATTCGTCCACCCACACACCACGCGGGTGGTTGAACTGTCCATCTCCGTTACCCTTCGCGCCCCATGTCGTGATGAAGTTGCCATCGCTGTCGAACTTCTGAATGCGGTGATTATTCCGGTCTGACGCATAGACGTTCCCGTCTGGATCCACGGCCACACCGTAGGTGTATCCAAACTCGCCGTCGCGAGCACCTTCGGACCCCCACTTCGTAATGAAGTTGCCGTCGCTATCGAATCTCTGGATTCGGTGATTGTCGCCGTCAGCCACGTAGACGTCGCCCTCGACCGAGATAGCGATGGCTCGGGGGAATTGAAACTCGCCGTCACCGCCGCCGTGGGAGCCCCACGTCAGGCGAAACATGCCGTTCGCATCGAACTTCTGGATCCGATGGTTCTGGCGGTCCGCTACGTGAACGTCACCGATAGCGTCAATCGCCACGGCAACAGGCCGATGGAATTTGCCTTCCGCCGTTCCCTGCCCCCCCAGATCCGTAGCAATTTGCCATTGCCATCGAACTTCTGAATCCGATGGTTGAAGCGGTCTGGCACGTAGATGTGGCCCGCCGTGTCAACCGCCAACAGTGCGGGGCCGTTAAACTGCCCGTCGTCACTACCCTCTGAACCCCACTCAGCAATGAAGGCCGGGACCGATTGCTGGGACACGCGCCGGAATCCCAGATGGCCCGGTTCCCCGCTGCCCACGACCGGCGTCGCGACGAACGGCACCACGCCGACGAGGCCCGATGCGAGCGCGATTACGCTAGCCCGTCTGCTGACATTCAAGGTGGTGCTGCCAAGTCGAGATACGTTTGGCACTCAGCTATGGCGCCCATCATACTTGACCGCTCGGCTGCGTTGCCTGTCAAAGCCAAAGGTCGTGCCGACATGCCATTGAACTTGGTCAGACTGGACGACGGAGCAGGCCGCTCCGTGATGTCCGAGAAGGGAACGCTTTCGCTGGACCAACGACGTGCCACACTACGCGGGCTCCTCCTTTCCGCGATCGCTGTTACGACATTGGCGCCGGAGCCGGCTACCCTGCGCGCCCAGTCCGCCACCGAGTTCGTCCCCGTCACGGACGCGATGCTGAAGAATCCGGCGCCAGAAGATTGGCTGATGTGGCGCCGCACGCTCGACGGCTGGGGCTATAGCCCGCTGGACCAGGTCACCCCGGAGAACGTGGATGAGCTCCGTCTGGTCTGGTCGCGAGCCCTGACGGCTGGCACGCAGGAGAGCACGCCGCTGGCATACGGCGGCGTCCTGTATGTGCCACAGGCGAGCGATGTCATTCAGGCGATCGATGCTCTGACCGGTGACCTCAAGTGGGGCTATCGCCGCGACTTGCCGGATGACGTCTACGAGCATGTGGGGGGCAATGCCCGCAACAACCGGAACATCGCCATCTACGACCGCCTGATCATCAACACCAGCGACGACAGCTACGTCTTCGCGCTCGATGCCGCGACGGGTGATACCGCCTGGGAAACCCAAATTCTCGACTACAAGGTCAACTCGGCCACGCACAGCTCGGGACCGATCATCGCAAACGGCAAGGTCATCTCGGGGCGCAGCTGCCGACCGTGGGGCGGGCCGGAGGCGTGTGTCATCACCGCCCACGATGCGCGCACGGGCGCCGAGCTGTGGCGGCGGCGCACGATTCCGGCCCCGGGCGAACCGGGCGACGAGACATGGGGAGGCGTGCCGTTCGAAGAGCGGAAGCATGTCGGCACGTGGATGGTGCCGAGCTACGACCCCGAGCTTAACTTGATCTACATCGGCACGTCGATCACCTCCCCGGCCCCGAAGTTCCTGCTCGGGGGTGTTGACCAGAAGCACCTCTACCACAACTGCACACTCGCACTCGATGCCGACACCGGCGAGATCCGGTGGTATTACCAGCACCTGAACGATCACTGGGACCTGGACCATCCCTTCGAGCGTCTCCTCGTCGACACCGCCGTCGCCCCGAACCCCAACGCCGTGAGCTGGATCAACCCGCGGCTCCAACCGGGCGAGGTGCGGAAGGTGATGACCGGCATTCCGGGCAAGACCGGCGTCGTCTATACGCTGGACCGCGAAACGGGCGAGTTTCTCTGGGCGACCCCCACCGTTGCGCAGAACGTGATCAGCGACATCGACGGCGCCACCGGCGCGGTGACCGAGAACGCGGAGGTCGTCTTCAGCGCGTTGGGGCAGGAAGTCTTGGCTTGTCCTGCCTTGCACGGTGGGAAGGACTGGGAAGCCGGCGCCTATAGCCCCCTGACGAACACGATGTACTATCCGTTGCGCAACGCCTGCGCGCGCATGATGGCAACGACCTCGGCTGACGCTTCACATCATCGGATCTCGCTTGCCGTACGCCATCAGATCGCGCCCGGCACCGACCAGCTTGGCGCGGTGTACGCGATATCCGCCGAAACCGGCGATATCAAATGGCTGTACGAACAGCGGGCGGCGACCCTGTCGCTCGTGGCGACCGGCGGCGGGCTGGTCTTTGGTGGGGATGTGAACGGGCGGTTCCGGGCCTTCGACCAGGAGACTGGCGAGGTGCTCTGGGAGATCAGCCTCGGCTCACCGGTTGTCGGCTATCCGATCAGCTACGCTGTCGACGGACGCCAGCACGTGGCGGTCAGCACCGGCGTCGGCGCGGGGGCCAACCTCCGCCTGACACCCGAGCTCCGCCCGAGCTCCGGGAGCACCCTGTTCGTGTTTGCACTGCCGGACCGAGACTGAATCGCCCGACGTGGCCGAGCCTCTCTTCGAAGACGCCTATACCTATGGAGTTGGACCGCGTAGCTACGATGTGGGCCCAGGCGGCCGGTTCCTGATGATTAAGGAGGAAACCGCCCCGCCCGCAGGAGCCGTTCGTGCGCTTCTAGCCGCCATTCCGTGCAGCAGGTAGACCAGGCTAGTGTCTGTGGCTACTATTGGCCCGATCTAGCCATGCCTCTCGAACCCGGCTCCTCTCTCGGTTCCTACGACGTCACCACCCTCATCGGTGAGGGGGGCATAGGCTAGGTCTACCAGGCTACCGATACCAAGCTGGGCGGAGTTAACCTGAGAGCCCCACTCGCCGTGGGCGCAGACAAGTTCGAGCAACGCGTGCTGACAGCGTCCGCCGCCTTCTCGGCGGTTTTCTCCTGCCTTTCGCCAACCGCGCCGCCACTCGCGAGCGACTGCACGTCTTCACGACCAACTACGACCGGCTGATCGAGTATGGCTGCGACCTTCTGGGGCTGCGCGTGCTGGACCGCTTCGTGGGTAACCTGGCCCCCATCTTCCGCTCCTCTCGCCTGGGTGTCGACCTGCATTACAACCCGCCCGGGATCCGCGGCGAGCCCCGTTATCTCGAGGGCGTGGTGCGTCTCACCAAGCTCCACGGCTCGGTGGACTGGCGCCGCGAGGGTGGCCCTTCCGGAGGCCCTGAGGTCCAGCGCTACGGCCTTCCCTTCGGCGCGCCAGACGATCACCCGGAGATTCCCAGGCGCCCAGGCGAGCGCTTGCTCGTCTACCCCAACCCCGCCAAGGACCTCGAGACCGTCGAATATCCCTACGCCGAACTCTTCCGCGACTTTGCCGCGGCGGCCTGCCAGCCCAATGCAGTGGTCGTGACCTACGGGTACGGCTTTGGGGACGACCATGTGAACCGCGTGCTGCGGGACATGCTGAGCATCCCGTCTACGCACCTCGTGATTCTCTCCTATGACTGCGCTGGCGGGCGGCTGCGTGCCTTCTGCGACCGTGTCGGCCGCGACGAGCAGATCACGCTGCTCGTCGGGTCTCACTTCGGCGATCTGGCGACCCTAGTCAAGCACTACCTGCCCAAGCCCGCCATCGATCGGACCACGTGGCGGATGATGGACCTCCTGAACCGGCGGGCGCGCCCCAAGAGCGACGATTCCGGCCAAGCCGCGGGCGGGGCGGCTCCAGAGGGGCAGGAGGAGCGATGACATCGCTGGTCCAAACTCTCGGCGACCGGGTCGTGGGCACCGTGGAAGAGGTGTCGACGGACCGGATCATCGTGCTCCTCGATCCCGACGCGCCCCAGGCCACAGCGTTGAACACCGGCGCGCCTACGGGCTTCCCCCGCATCAATGGCTACGTGTTGATTCATAACGAGAGCGGCGCCATCGCTTGCGTGATCTCCTCGGTGCGCATCGAGCGGCTCCCCTTCCCCAAGCGCAAGGGGATGCAGAAGGACTTCGGGCTCGTGGATCTGCCCTTCCCTTCCAGGCTGATGAGCTTGACACCGCTCGGGACCCTCAAGGCCCATTCAACCGGAGGTGACCTCAATGGTGCGCTCATCTTCCCCGGTCCAGACCTGCCAGAAGGCCGGATCCGGCGAATGCGGCCGGAGTTCCTCGGGAACCTCTTGGACCTCCACGAGAATTGGAGCGGGCGCAGCCCAGCCGAGCAGTATTGCCCGTGGGAAGGCTCGGAAGCTCGCGCAAGAGCGGCCCTAGGAGTCTGCGCCGCAGGAGGTGCGGCGGCGTGAAATGGGTCGTCGGCCCATGCTGTGCGTCATTGTGCCGGAGCGACTTCGGCGGTCGGCCGACGAGGGAACTCCTCGGCGAAGGGCGAAGCAGATAGCAAGATTCGGCCTTGAGGGGCCGCCTGGCCCGCCACAGAGCCCGAGGCGCGCCGATCGGTCGTCGTTGCGAGCCTCATTCCCCGCGTGTTACGCCGCCATCAGGGCGTGCAGGCGCGTGGTGTTCAACGCCCGGCACACCAAGTCCCACTCGCCCTGCACCTTCGCCAGCCCCCGCAGGCTGAAGCGTCGGAATCCCAGCACGTGCGTGATCCAGCCGTTGGGAGCCTCCGACAGCCACTTGCGTTCTGCCTACGCCGCACGGCCCGCCGGCCTCGACAGCTTCTCGGCCATGCGACTCGTCGCGGGATACTTCTCCGGGTCGCGGGGCCTGGCCGCCTTCCCCTCCCGGCCCAAGGACACATACCCGTCGATGCCTCGCGTTTCCAGGTCCGCCAAGTCCCGCTCGTTGCTGTAGCCGGCGTCCGCCAGCACCGTCTCCGGCTGCTCGCCGACCGTCTCCGCCAGCGCGTCGAGCAGCGCCGGCACACCACCCTGGTCGCTCGCGTTCGCCGTCACCTCCGTCGCCACCACCAACTGGTGCGCACCATCGACCGCCACCTGCGCGTTGTAGCACTGCTGGAACCCGTCGTTGCTCGTCTTCATGATCCCGCTCTCCGGGTCCGTGAAGTTGCTCTGCGCCTTACCAGCCCGTGGTGAAAATCAGCAACGGCCTCGGCTAGATCGATCGCCAGAATCGATCATCATCTGTACACTCGTTCGCATGTCAATGGGCACACGACGCAAACGACGACGACAAGAAGCCCTCTGGGTCGCGACGACCGACTTGCCCCAGACGGTCGCCCACCCGTTCTATCGTCGAGTGAACGCCCTGCTGGACGCCCACGGTTTCGAGACGTTTGTCGAACGGCAGTGCCAGCGGTTCTACGCCGCCACCCGTGGCCGGCCAAGTCTCACGCCGGGCATCTACTTTCGCGCGTTGTTGGTGGGGTACTTTGAAGGCATTGACTCGGAGCGGGGCATCGCCTGGCGCGCGGCGGACTCGCTGGCGATTCGGCGCTTCTTGGGCATCGCCGTGGACGAGGATGTGCCGGACCACTCGACGATCTCCCGAACCCGGCGACTGATTGACGTCGAGACGCATCGCGCCGTGTTCACCTGGGTGCAGCAGCGCCTCGTCGCGTCGGGCGTGCTGAAGGGCGCGACGATCGGGATCGACGCCACCACGCTGGAGGCGAACGCGGCGATGCGGAGCATCGTGCGGCGGGACACCGGCGAGGACTACCAGGCCTATTTGACCGGCTTGGCGCAGGCGTCGGGCATTGCCACCCCGACGCGCGACGACCTCGCCCGCCTGGACCGGAAGCGGAAGAAGACGCCATCGAACAAGGACTGGCGGAGCCCCGTCGATCCGGATGCGAAGGTCGCCAAGATGAAAGACGGCCGCACGCATCTGGCCCACAAGGTCGAACATGCCGTGGACCTCGACACCGGCGCGGTCGTCGCGGTGACCGTGCAAGGCGCAGACACGGGGGATACGACGGTCGCCGCCGCTGCCCAGATCGAGGATGCGCAAGCCGAGGTGGACGACCCCCAGGCGTTCACCGCGCTGGTCGCGGACAAGGGCTATCACAGTAATGAGGTCATGGTGGATCTGCAGGCCGTCGGCGTCCGGTCGTATGTCGCCGAGCCGGATCGAGGCCGCCGCGATTGGTCCAAGGCGCGGGAGGCCCAAGCGCCCGTCTATGCGAATCGTCGGCGCATTCGGGGCGCCCGCGGCAAGCGCTTGATGCGCCGACGTGGCGAGCGCATCGAGCGTTCGTTCGCGCACGCCTACGAGACCGGCGGGATGCGGCGCACGCATCTGCGCGGGCATCGCAATATCTTGAAGCGCCTCTTGATTCACCTCGCGGGCTTCAACCTCGGCGTGCTGTTCCGGCAGCTGATCGGCATTGGCACGCCGCGCAGCCTGCAGGGGCGCTGTCTCGCCGCGCTGATGGTCCTTGTGTCCTCCTGGCGGCGCCTCGTACATGTCTGGACCGTTCGCGAGCCCGAGTACCCCGCGCGTTCCACGATCGGGGTCGGCGATCACGATCGATCACTCATCCCGAAAGCCGCATAGGAAGACCGCATTTCCACCACGGGCTGTTAGCGTCCGGCTCGCCATACGACCGCTTGTAGGGCTGCCCGCCCTTCGGGTTCCGGTCTTGGTCCGGCTGCCGACCGCGGGCGTCGTCCGCTGCCCGCTGCTGCGCCTCCAACCGCGACTTCGCCGCCCGGATCGCCGCCAGACGGTCTTCCCGGCGGCGCAACTCCGCCGGCAACTCGTCGCCCCGCACGTCCGCCCCCAACCGCGCGCCCTCGGCCGCGTCGGCCGCGCCAGCCGCCGCCAGCCGCGCCTCAATCTCCCCCCGCAGCCGCCGCTCCTCCTTGGCCATCCGCCCGTAGCTCATCGCCTTCCGTTTGCTCGCGTTCGCCCGCACCTTCGTGCCGTCAATCGACAGCTTCCCGACGCGCGCCAGACCCCATGCCCGCGCCAGCCGACCCACCGCTACAAACAGCTCCTTGAAGTCCGACAAGTGCCGCCGCCGGAACTCGCACAGCGTCCGATGTTGCGGGAAGTTGCCCGCCCCCAGAACCCGGAACGCCCCGTCCTCTTCCAGCTTCCGCGCGATCCCGCGCGCCGAGAACACCCCCGTCGCATACGCATACAGCAGCACCTTCACCATCATCCGCGGTGCAGAGGGCGCGTTGCGCCGACCGTCCCCCGCATACGGCGCGTAGAACGCCGTCAAATCCACACCGTCCCCCAGGTCGCTGACGTGGTGCGCCAAGTGGCCCTCCGGCAACCACGCCCGCAGGTCCGCCGGCAACAGCAGCATCTGATCCGGTGCGTAGGGACGGAACGTCGTCGACATCAGGTCCTTTCCTCCTCGGCTCGCCTACAATTGTCGCACCGTTTCTGCGGCGCAGACTCCTAGGCCATCGGGCACGAGGCGTTTCACCAGTTCCTGGTCGCGGTCGTTAACAATCCGGTGTAGCAGAAAGGTGTTGCATTGGGAGAGGACGGTCGGCGAGACCTCGGAGGGCCGCTGGGACGCCAGGACGAGACCGAGTCCGAACTTGCGGCCCTCGCGGGCGATCCGCTCGAAAACCCGCGCGCAGGCCCTACCCGCTGGAGGAGCTCCTTCTCCGGCGAGGTCGCGGTGAACGAAGGTGTGTGCCTCCTCCAACACCAGAGTGGTGGGCAGCTCCTGTCCTTCGTCCCGCCGGTAACGCTGGACCGCCTCGAAGACCATGCGGGCCAGGACGCTGACGACGACGTGGATCACCTCGGAGGGCACGAGGGAGAGGTCGATGACAGCGATCGGGCCGTTCGATGCCTGATCGGCGCCAACGTGGTCGGTGAGCCAGTCTTCCAGGGTGATGGAGGCGGAATCCCCGGGCTGGAGGACGGAGGCCAGGCGTCCCCGCGCGAGGAGCCCGCGGATGCGGAGGTTCAGGGTGTCGACGAACTGGGCGGTGTCCCGACCGGACTGGCTGGCGGCGAGAGCATCAACGAAGTCCGGCAGCTCCGGCTGTTCGTTGCGAATACAGGGAAAACACCGGCCACCAACGTTTGATTCTTGCACCAAACGCCCATGTTGCTTCGCGATAGTGCCGAGCTGGAACCCCCAGAACCATCAGAATCGGAGTGGGGGACCAGTGACCTAGAACACGTGGTCCTGCCTGGAACCGAAGAGCGCTTCCATGACGTCCAGTTCCGCCTGGACCGCCAAGCTCGGTACGTCAATGGGACGCACGTGTTGTTTGTCTGGGTTCGCATGGAGTACTGCGACGTGGCTCACCGAGCCCACTGGACCCAAGCTGGGGTCATGCACCACTACGGTGAACCTCGCGACGACTTCTGGACGCTTCCTCAGTCCATCAGTCCCGCCGATTCCGATGAACCCGATTACGAACGCTGTCCAAGGACTGAGTGAGCGAGGCTACGCTGATGGCTGAGACCGGAGCGGGCGCCGGGTGCTAGTGGTGTGTCACTAGAAAAGAGTTTCCACTAAAGACGCTCACGACGGCGGGCCCGCCACCGCAGGGACCACAGCACCAGCCACGCTGGGAGCGAGACGATCCCGGCGTAGATCCAGATGCCGGGCGGTCCGAACAGGCCGCCGATGGTGGCGGCGGCCACCGAGAGCGGACCGAGTACGGCCGCGCACGCGTAGGTCGCCGGGCCGGGACACCGGATGCAGCCGCTCCAGGGCGCGCGTCAGCGGGAGCGAATTTCATGCGGAACGAAGGCGAAAGTCGAACAGGTAGCGAAAATGCCCGTATCGGATCGGCCGGCGCGAATTATCACCGCCTATGTGGCTCGACGCACGGCAGACGGCCGGACCAAACGCGAAATCATCCGGTGTCTGAAACGCTTCCTCGCGCGTGAGATCTACCAGCGCGTGATGACCGACTTCCGGGCTCGCCAAGACCGTCTTCCTACTGCGCAGGTCGTGTCTTGACAAATAGGGGCGTCAGTACCCATCAACAGGCTGTTCGAGGTGGCTGCATGAGACCTCGATACCGACACGGCCTTCGTCACCATTCTTCAAAGTTGCAACACTTCGTTAGAACCCGATCACGGCAAGCCCCACGAGCCGGGACCTCATGCCACAGCCATCGCCGAAAAAGCACGCGAGGCTAACGCCCCCCTTCACCCCGATGTGCCGAAACACCTTGCGGCCCACGAATAGTTCAGCGGGAACAAACCCGATGATGAATGACCCGCCCAGCGACCCAGCCGCCATGCCGAATCCGAAGTCGAACTCTGCTCCATTGTCCTGAAACCACCGACGGCGGGCCGTCACGCTGGAGATCTGTAGGTTGAGAAAGATCGGATAAGGCGGACTAGCATATGGGTTGTCAACGTAATCGTCGGGACGGAACTCGTGCCGCGCCGAGATACCCCAATGATTCCTTCCCCAGTACGTCACTCCCACGTCAAAGGTGGCGACTTTACACGTATAACACTCACGAGGAGTCCAGGCATCCCCGCCACCGACCAGCAGTTCCACCCTATTGCCCCTATCGTCCTGGGTTGGCTGTGCGCCGACTTCGGAAATCAAGGGTCCGCCGAAGAACGTCCCGGCTAGGAGGAGAATGAGACACGCCTGCCGATGGTAGTGATCGACCACATCTACAGGTAGGTTAAGGTTGGCGGAGCACCAGGTCAGGACGCACCTCCCCGGGACTGATTTCAACGGCCACGGTGTTGGTCCGTTGCCCGCCATACTCTGCATAGAGGGTGACCGGCGTATTGGGCACAAGGCCTGTGAGGGTGAATGTCCCGTCCGCCTTCGTGATCGGAGCGCCCCCGACGAAGCTCGCCAGCATCAGGGCTTCCGCCAACGCGCCCGTGTAGCGGACGATAAGCCGCGCACCCGCAACCGGTTTTGCCGCCGCATCCAGCACCTGACCCCTTGCTTCGGCCCCAGCAGACAAGCGGAGGTGCCCATCCAGCCAGTCGCCCTCCGCCGTCGTGAAGGTGCTGACCGTTGGCGCATAGTTATCGGCGTAGGCCACGACGACCCCGGGAGCCGACGGCACATCCTCGAACCGGAATGTGCCATCTTCTACAAGCGCCGACATCGAGACCATACTGGCCGGGTGCCGCACGAGCGCTGTCACCACGCCAGCGAGAGGTTCTAAGGTCGCGCTGTCCACCAGCGTGCCCTGTACCGCCACGGGTGGCGTGAGCGCGATCTCGAGTTTATTGCCGCGGCGCCGCGGCCAGCGCCCGCGCGCCGTTCCGAATCCGTTCGCGGTCACCGTGACGACCCCCAGCCGACCAGCCGAAAACGTGAACTGCCCTTTCGCATCTGTTACGGTCTTCTGCGCGGATTCGCCTTGTTCTCTATACTCCACGCGGGCATTTGGAACCGGTTGCTCGGTCGCCGCCGCCACCACGACGCCGCTCACTTTCCGCCCGACCTGCGCTCCCAGGACCACGGCCACGAACAGACTCGCGACCAGCAAGACCCCACCGAGAACGACGACGTGCTTCGTTGCCATGTGGTGACCTTTCGCTTCGGTCCTCATGATAATGACCGACGCACCGGACCTTTAAATGTTCGCGAGCCTGCGACCACTGTTATTTGCTCAATTCGAGACCATCGTAATAGTGATCCGGATCTGCGCGGATGCGTTGTGGGTACCGGATGTCGGATTCACCCACTCCGGGTTTGTCTGTCCGTAGCAGAGAGGTGGACCCCATCCTTTGGACAGGTTTTCGTCACAGCTAAGGTGGAATCCGGTTCATGATTCAAGCGACCTTGGGCTGACGGGAACCGGGGCATAGCCCCGGGCTCCCGTCAGCCCCGTCGTCAGTATACGCCTCGGCCGGCGTCCGGTCGTTGAGCGCCGAGTGGGGCCGGCGTCGGTCGTAGAAGTCCATCCACCAGCCGATGCCGGTCCGGGCCTGGGCGTTGGTGCGCGGAAACAAGTGTTCGTCGCGGCCCTGGCCATCGTGACGGCCGAAGGGGCATGATCTCGACGTGAAGTCGAGAGTGCATCCCAGGTACAAAACGAAATACCGCGTCGGAAACTGGCCGGCGTACGACCGAGCCCTGGTCCAGCGAGGCGACGTCACCCTGTGGTTGACGCCGGAAGCGATCGCCACGTGGGAGGCCGTGGGCGTCGGCAAGCGCGGAGGGCAGCTGCAGTACTCCGAGGTTGCCATCGAAACCGCGCTGACGCTCCGCCTGATCTTTCACCTGCCCCTTCGTCAGACGGAGGGCTTTCTGAGGTCGATCTTCGGGATGCTGTGCCTCGCCCTGTCCGCGCCCGATCACACGACTCTCTCACGGCGTGGTCAGCACCTCGACCTTGCACTTCGCCGCCTCCCCGCGGGCGCAGGCATACATCTCATCGTCGACAGTACCGGGCTCTCGACTGTGGGTGAAGGTGAATGGGCGGCCGTGAAACATGGCGGACGCGGGATACGCGGCTGGAAGAAGCTTCATCTGGGCGTCGACGGATCGGGCGTGATCGTCGCTCACGCCCTGACCGGCGGGCATGTTGACGACGCGACGACGGCCCTCGATCTGATCGACAAGGTCGAAGGCGACGTCTCCTGCCTCACGGCGGACGCGGCCTACGACACGCGTGGCATCTACGAGGCTGCGGGTGCGCGTGGCGCGACGGTCGTCATTCCACCGACCAGGACAGCCACCGTGTCTGGACGGCGACCACGATCGCCCGCGCGCGACCGCACGATCCGACAGGTGCAGCAGGCTGGACGGCGACAGTGGAAGAAGGACTCGGGCTACCATCAGCAGGCCCGTATGGAGAACGCCTTCTTCCGGTACAAGTTGATCATCGGGGAGAGCCTTCGAGCGCGCAGTCGGGCGGGGCAAGAGACGGAGGCCATCCTCGCATGTAACATCCTCAATCAGATGACTCAGCTTGGTAGGCCGGCGTCGTACGCTATCGGTCGTTAACGGGTCTGTGGGTAGGGGGCGTTGCGGGTCAGTTTTCGAACCGCGCAACAACGCCGTCATCCGCTTCACCGTAGACGATAGCCGATGTGATGTCGGCATCGACCTGGCGAAGGGTTCCGATGCGGCGAGACGGGGCGAGTTGTTCGGCCGGTAATCGCGCCTTCGCCAGGTTCCTCCAATCGCCGGAACGTGGGGAATCCGGGATCTCGGAGGGAGATATTCCCCACAACGAAGTCGGGAAGCCGCCGCAATGACGCTTCGTGGAAGACTCGTAGACTCAGCACCACCGCGCGCCCTCTGCCTGCGTGCCGTAGGTCTCGCCAGGGCCGCCCGACCCACGCGTGTTGCGTCTGCGTGACGCAGCGACTACCGTGGAGCAGGGAGTCAGCAGGGATCCCGCCCGTCCTACGTTCCTGCCATCCAAAGGAGGTTGATATGCAAGATCTGCCCATCGAGTTTAGGCGCGTGAAATTGCCGAAGCTGCCGCCGTTCACGAGGGGTGCCGTCGCCATCGGTATCGCGGCGATCGTCCTCGTGTCCGCGGCGTTCAGCACGCTGTATCAAGTGCAGCCCGAGGAGGTGGGCGTCGTGCTGCAATTCGGCCGCTACGTCCGTACGACGCAACCAGGCTTACAGGTGAAGATCCCGTTCGCTGAGGAGGTACTCAAGGTACCGGTTCAGCGGCAACTGAAGCAGGAGTTCGGATTTCGAACCGTCGCCCCGGGCGCGGCGGGCATCCGTTCGCAGTACTCAGATGTCGGCTTCTCCGAGGAGGCCGTCATGCTCACCGGCGACCTCAACGTCGCGGTGGTCGAGTGGATCGTCCAATATCGCGTGAACGACCCCTATCTGTTCCTGTTCAAGGTCCGCAACCTCGAGGAGACGTTTCACGACATGAACGAGGCGGTCATGCGCGAGGTGGTCGGCGATCGAACCGTCACCGAGGTCCTCACGATTGGCCGGCAGGAAATCGAAACCCGAGTCGAGGAGCGGCTGCAGGACTTGGCCAACCAGTATGAGATGGGCATCGCGATCGACCAGGTGGTACTCCAGGACGTCAATCCGCCCGACCCGGTCAAGCCGTCGTGGGACGAGGTCAACCAGGCTCAGCAGCAGCGCGACCGCATGATCAACGAGGCTCGTGCGCAATACAACCGGGTGATTCCACGCGCTCGCGGCGAAGCCCAGCAGACCGTCCTTCAGGCTGAAGGCTACGCGCTCGATCGTGTCAACCGCTCTCAAGGCGACGCGGTCCGCTTCACAGCAATCTACGACGAGTACCGGCAGGCGCCTGAGGTGACCCGCCAACGGCTCTATCTGGAAACGATGCAGCGCATCCTGCCGGAGGTCGGCCGAAAACTCTATATCGATAAGGACACGACCGGCGTCATACCGCTGCTCTCGCTCGACGGAGTATCGCCGCGGCCCGCGCCGGTCGTCGCCGCGGCTGGAGGTGGCCAATGAACCGCTCAACGACCGTACTGATCGCCGTCGTCGTCGTCGTCCTCGTTGCGTTACTGGAGTCGGTCTACACCGTCAGTGAGACCGAGCAGGTCATCATTACCCAGTTCGGCGAGCCCATCGGTAAACCGGTTGTGACGCCGGGGATCCACATCAAGGTGCCGTTCATCCAGCGGACCAACTTTTTCGACAAGCGATTCCTCGAGTGGGACGGCAGCCCCAATCAGGTGCCGACCAAAGACAAGCGGTTCATCTGGGTCGATACCTACGCGCGCTGGCGCATCACCGATCCGCTTCTGTTCTTCCAGCGACTGCAGGACGAGTTTGGCGCCCAGTCGAGACTCGACGACATCCTCGATGGCGAGACCCGGAATGCCGTGGCGCGGCACGACCTGATCGAGCTCGTGCGAAGCAGCAACCGCAGTCCGGACGATGTCCCGATCGAGTCCGAAGAGGAAGCCGTGATTCTCGAACTGATTGAACGCGGCCGTCAGGCGATCACCGCCGAGATCCTCGAGACCGCTTCGGAACGGACCGCGGATCTTGGGATCGAGCTGCTCGATTTACGCCTGAAGCGCATCAACTACGTCGAGGAGGTGCAGCAGGACGTCTTCGCACGCATGATCGCCGAACGGCAGCGGATCGCCGAGCAGTTCCGGTCAGAAGGCCAGGGCGAATCGGCGCGGATTCACGGCGAGCGCGAACGCGAGCTGGCGCAGATCCAGTCCGAAGCCTATCGCGAGGCCGAGGAGCTTCGCGGTCAGGCCGACGCAGAAGCCACGCGGATCTACGCCGACGCCTATGAGCGCGATGCGAACTTGTACGCCTTCATGAAGTCACTTGAGACGTACGAGCAGACGATGGACAAGGAAACGCTGTTCATCCTCGGCACCGACAGTGAGCTCCTGAAGTTCTTGAACCCAACGCGGTAGGAGGTCAGGTATGGGTCAGCCGACTCGGCTGCGGACACGGCGTTCAGTCGTTCCGCCGCCAGTGCGTGATCTCGCCCACGCGCAGCACAGTGTGTCTGGACTGGCGGGTGAACCTACTCGCCAGTTGCCGATATACCGTTTCAGGGTCGGATCGCACCATCGTCGTGCGGAGCTCGTGCAGCCCGAAGACGCGGTCGAACACCTCGTCTTTGACGAAGTTCCGCGCTGGAACCATGATGACGAGTTCCGACGTGACGCCGGCGAACTGCGCGGCCCAGGCCTCCAGTCCTTCGTCGTCGAGGTACATGAGAACCTGCAGACAGAACACCGCATCGTAGTCGAAGGCTGTCGGGTCGAAGGTATCAGTTAGCGTGGCATTGAGGTCGTACCCCGTGTAGCGCACGCCGGCTGGAAGAAACGGGCGCAGGTGCTGGCGGTCGCACCCGTAGTCGAGCACGTGCATGCCGGGACGCAGCCCGATGGTATCGGCGCATTTTTTGAGCACGTGCCGATGGTAGCGCGCTGTGAGGGTCGACGTTTCGTACTGGTGCTTGTCGTGATCGAGCTCGTAGGTCTCGTTGGCGATGCTCTGCCTCCCAAACACGAACGTCGGTGCACGGGAGGACGACTGGTGACCGGCTGCGAAGTCCCGACCGATGCGATGCGCGTTGGCCATGATGGTAAACGTCGAGTTCTGCGCGGGTAAGGCGGGCAGCGTTGCGCCGTCAACGACCCAGACGGCGCGGGTGCCGGATAGCCGGCCATCGGGCGATGTGGTGAGCGGCCCCGAGTTGCTCTGCATCGGCAATCCACCCGACACATGTCCCCCGCTGTTCCCGCTCGGCGTCGAGCGCATCGGCGGACCGACCGAGCGCATCCCCAACGCCCCACGGTTCCGGCGCAGATGACGCATGACCGCGCGCAACAGGTCGCGGCCCGACGTGTTCGCCGATTGGGTCACATGCACCGACCCCACCGGATCGCCTGCGTGCACCTTCGCATGGATGATCGCGGAGGGACGTGATGGCAGATAGATGAAGCCGATGAACAACCGGTTAAGGAAGTGTCGCATCGGACGCTCGAGCACCCGACGGAGAGGCTCGATGAGCGGTCCGAGTTGTTCGAGGATTTGATCGGACACGCAGTAGAACTGCGCGTGAATGGGGTGCCCGTGGACCAACACATTGAGGACGAGCTCATTGAGCGTGAAGTCCACCGATGATCCGCCCGCCGTGTCGCTCAGGAACGGCACGAGATAGAGATCGTTGTCCCAGAGGCGCACGGTCTGGTCGTGCAGGGTCAGCGAATCGGCAACGACCCGAAGCGAAGACACGGCCCCACAAGCCAGAAAGACCGCGTCATACTCGGATTCGCTGGACTCCCCCGTTCGCTGATCGACTCCGGTTAGCGTGACACCTGCGTTCCGCTCGACGAACCGGTGCAGCCAAAACCCCGGGCGATACGCGAAGTTGTCGTTGGCCATCAACTGATCGAGCGTCCAGTCGGCGCGGTAGATGGCGTCATGAGGACAACCCGTCAGACACAGACCGCAGCACTCACAGCCGGCCCCAGCAGGTGTCGGCGTTGTGCGTACCGCGAGCCGCGCGCGACCGAAACGGAAGCCCGAGGCGCGCAGGGCGGCTTGGTTCTGTTGCCAATGCTCGAGCAGTTGATTAGCTCTCTCGTTAAGGCGCGTCGAGTCGCCAGTACCAAAGAGCGGATATACCGCTGAGAGGTCATCTTCCTCGGCACCCAGACTGAGGAGCTCGGCGACTCGAGCATAGTGGGGCGCCAGGTTGTCGTCGCTCAGAGGCCAGAGTCCGTAGTCGTGGGAACCGAGGGCGTAACACGACGCGCCCCAGATGTTTGACAGCCCACCCCGAGCAAGCGAGCGCGCCACAGGGCTGCCGTGCATCGGGATCCCCCACTCCACGTCGCGGTACGTGAACAGAGAGCCCAGGCGCTTTTTGCCAAGGAGGTTGAGCGCGGCCCCACGTCCAGTAAGCGCCGAGACGCAAGCGGATACGCTCTTGATGCCGCCGCTCTTGAGCGTCCTGCGATCGTCAGGCGTATCGGTGCCCTCGCGCAGCCGCTCGGCGAGGTCATCCGTGCCGGCATCCGCGACATTGCCGAAATCGAGCAGCTCGACCCGAATACCGGCATCCACGAGGGCCCGCGACGCGGCAACCCCAGCGGGTCCGGAGCCGACAACCGCGACCGTCAAGACGCTCCCTTGCCGAAGAACTCGCGAATGGCGTTGATGTTTCGCGTGACATCGCCGTCGCTATAGCGAGGATACGTGGGAAGCAAGAGCGTGTCCTTGGCCGTCGCGCGCGCTCGTGGGCAATCGCGAAAGAAGTCCTTGAAGCAGTCGAGATCGGCGCAGTTTCGGAGATGTTGTGCGCCGATGTCACAGCCGCGCTGGGTGAGGTGACGCAATAATTCGTAGCGACGCTCAAACTGCACCGGGTAGTACGTGTAGGTGTGCGAACCATCGTCGCGACGCGGCGGCAAGATCAGATCGGGTATATCCCGCAGGGCGTCGTCATACCGGTGGGCAAAGGCGATACGCCGCTTGATGTCATCATCGACGTTCCGTAACCCCAACAAGCACAGCCGCGCCTGTAGCGGGGTGAGCCGGCGCAGGTACTCAGCGGGAATCTCGTGCGTCCGGACGGGCGCGTGGTCAAAACGGACATGCTTGTTGAGTGCGCCGATGTCGAGCAAGAAGGCCCGCCGAAAGATCGGGAACGTGATGAACTTGAACAACGGCGGGTACGTAGCGACGTCGGTCACCAACCCGTGGGCGGCTTTCTTGAGCTGGGTGCTCACTTCTTGGGGCGGGCACTCGGACAGGCTCTCACGAAGGCGTCGAGCAAGCGCTGCGTGTTTGGTGATCACCATGCCGCCCAAGAAACTCGTGAGGTTCTTGTACAGCCCAAAACTGAAGATGCCGGCGTCGCCGAACGTTCCGACGCGTTGCCCATGAACACGCGCGCCAAACGCCTGCGCCGCGTCTTCGACCAGGGCCACGCCACGCTCGGCGCACGTTGCCTGAAACGCCTGCAGCTCGATCCCCAACCCGTGCAAGTGGGTCACGAGCACCGCTCCGGTCTCGTCGTCGATCAGGCCCTCGGCAGCCTGAAGGTCGAGATTGCAGGTGGAGCGCTCGATGTCGGCAAAGACGGGCCGGCCGCCGGCACACAGCACCATGTTGACGACTTCCGAAATCGTGTACGGCGAGAGGACGACCTTCTGGCCCGGCTTGATGAGATGCTTGAGCGTCATGTAGATCCCGACTCGGGCCTGGGGCATAGCGACGGCGTGGGGCACATCGGCGAAACGCTCGGCCCGAGTGCCGAGTACATGATTGAGGGGGATCCGCGAGACACTGGACGCTCGATTCCGGGCAGGTCCGACCCAACATACTGATCAGCCAGACCGACATGACAAGCACCGTTCCGAGTCCCGCGTTGGGGGCGACCGCGGTTGAGCTCCAGTTTCCTCAGCCGTTCGAGGTCGCGGTCGTGATGCCGTGCCTCAACGAGGCAGACACGCTGGCCACGTGCATCCGCAAAGCGCAGAAGGCCCTGGCTGAGCATGGCATCGTCGGTGAAATCATCGTCGCCGACAACGGCAGCACCGACGCGTCTGTCGCAATCGCTCGACAGCTCGGCGCCCGGGTTGTGGCCGTTACCGAGAAAGGCTACGGCAACGCCCTGCGGGGAGGAATCGCGAGCTCCCGCGCCAAATTCGTGATCATGGGCGACGCCGACGACAGCTACGACTTTCTCGAGATCCCGAAGTTCGTCGAGCTGCTGCGGCAAGGTCACGAGCTGGTCCAGGGATGCCGCCTGCCCCGCGGCGGCGGACGGGTGGCGCCGAGGGCGATGCCTTGGCTGCACCGCTGGATCGGCAACCCGTTGCTCTCGTTGCTGGTTCGCACGATGTTTCGGTCAAAGGTCAGCGACGTCTACTGTGGCTTGCGCGGGTTTACCAGAGACCTCTACGACGACCTTGATCTCCGATCCGAAGGGATGGAGTTTGCGACCGAGATGATCATCCGTAGCAGTCTCTACGGACGAGACATCGTCGAGGTGCCAATTACGCTCCATCCGGACGGCCGCGTCCAGCACACCCCGCATCTGCGGACGTTTCGCGATGGTTGGCGCACGCTGACGTTCTTCATGCTCTACAGCCCTCGGTGGCTGTTTCTGCTGCCGGGCTTCGCAATGGTGCTCCTGGGCCTGATCGGCTACGGGCTCGCAATGCCCGGGTCGGCGGTGTTGGGCGCGACGCTGGACGCGCACACGCTGCTCTTCGCCAGCCTGGCCATCGTGATGGGCTACCAATCCGTCCTTTTTGCCTTTCTTGCAAAAGTGTTCGCGATCGGTGAAGGCATTCTTCCCGAAGACACACGGCTGGCACGACTCTTCGGCGTCTTTCGATTGGAACACGGGTTGTTCCTGGGCGCGGCGATGCTGCTTGCCGGCTCGTTGCTGCTCGGATGGGCTCTGTGGCCTGGCAGCAGGTCGCGTTCGGTGACCTCGACCACGCCGATACGATGCGCAAGGTCATTCCGGGAGTCACGCTGGCGGCATTGGGCTTCCAGACCATTCTCTCCAGCAGCTTCGTGAGCATCCTCGGCATGAGGCGCTCGTGATCGGAGCGCTTCACGAGAAGCTCGTTCACCAAAATCGTGTTCACACGCTAGCCACCGCTATAGCAGAGCTACTCCCAACCGACGCGAAGACGCTCGATGTGGGCTCCGGCGACGGCGAGCTCGATCGACACCTGGCCGAGCTGCGACCCGACGTTCAGATTCAGGGCGTCGACGTGCTGGTTCGAGCGGGCACTCGCATTCCCGTCCGCGCGTTCGACGGCACACGCATCCCCGACGCCGACGACAGCTTCGACGTGGTGTTGCTGATCGACGTCCTGCACCACACGACCGATCCGGTTGTCCTGCTGAAAGAGGCCAGACGGGTCGCCCGGCACTCGGTGATCATTAAGGACCACTGCCGAGATGGCCTCTTGGCCGGACCGACGCTCCGATTCATGGACTGGGTCGGCAACGCTCGGCACGGCGTCGCACTGCCCTACAACTACTGGCCGCGCTCGCGCTGGCTCGCGACCTTTCGCGAGTTGAAGCTGGACATTGAGGAATGGCGCCCGAAGCTCGGGCTCTACGCGGCCCCTGCCGGGTGGCTCTTTGACCGTTCGTTGCACTTCTTGGCTCGGCTCTCTGCCCGAGCGTAGTTGCAGAAGTTCAAACAACGGAGGCCCGGCCGAAACTTGCCGCTCCGGCCGGGACCGTGTCGAGAGTCGCGGACGACGCTCACTTGTTGTGGGCTTCGAGGAGGATCTCGATGTCGACCTGGTCACCGACGATCAACGTCGCGGCCCAGCTACCAGTGCCCACTTCGAAGTCGCCACGATCGATGCTGGTTGATGCCTTGAAACTGGCCACCTCTTTGGCGCCGCCGAGCATTTCCTGCATGGGCTTGGGGATCGCCTTGCTGCCGAGGAGGGTAATCGGTAGCTCGATCTCATGCGATATGCCCTTGATGGTGAGAGCGCCCGCTGCGAGTAACTGGCCCTCGCCAACCTGTCGCACCGACGTGCTCTTAAACGTCATGTAGGGGTGCGTGTCAGCCTCGAACCAGTCGGCGGTTCGCAGATGGTCGTCACGCTTCTGGTTGCCGGTGTTGACGCTGGCGACGCGAATCCGTGCCTCGACGCTGCTCTTCTCCGGATTCTTGGAGTCGTAGTCGAGCGAAACTTCGTAGTCGTCGAAGCTGCCCGTGACCGGAGTGAAAAAGTGCGTGACGGAAAAATTGATCTCCGTGTGAGCGGCGTCTGGTGACCAGATTGACGAATCGTTGGCCCTGGCGCCTGCGATCGCGGAGACAACCAGAGCAACCGCAAGAAGCGCGGCGGGCGTCCAGCGACTACGGCGGATCGATCGTGACATGTGGTGCATCCTTCCTTGTAGCGTGCGCTATCGAACCCGGCCCCATTGCCGGCCTCTTTCCTTACGACGGCGTGTGTGCCCCAGAGGGTTCAGCGCCGTCCGCGTGCCTGGCCGGACCGCGGCGATGGCGCTTGCGGAGACGTTCCGATGGTGGTTATCTTGATACGTCGATTTCTGACGCGACCGTTCGTGTCCGGTCGGCCTCCGAGACCGGACTGGACCACGGTAGAGAAAGGACCGATGACGGTTCTCAGGGGAGGTTGACGATGAAGCTGGTGTCTCACACACGCGTTGTTCTTGGTTTCCTGATTGTTCTGGGGGTCATGGCCGACATCGCCGCTGGCCAAGCAACCGAACGATTCACGGCCACGACAGTGAACATGGACCCTGCCGGAGAAGATCTCAGAATCGATCTCTTGCGCTGGTCGTCTGATGAGGACCGTCTGGCGGTGCTCGCCGTGATTATGAGTCCAGCCCCGGAAGACGGAGAGGATGCGGAGCTTAGCGAGCTTATCGACCTCCCCACGCTCGGCTACGTATGGCCGAGTAGCAGCGGAATCGGGTACTCGGTGAAGTACGCCCATCGGACCGAGACTGCAGACGGCGGTGAGCACATCACGCTTGTCACGAATCGTCGTCTCGGCACGTACGGCCGCGCGCCCTGGAGACCGACCGACGCACCCGAGACGCCACTCCGGCCGTTTACGGTGATCGAACTTCGCCTCGACAGCACGGGAGAGGGCGAAGGCAAGCTATCCGCGGCGACGGATATCGCGTTCGACTCTGAAGGCGGGGCCGTCTCGCTCGAGGACTACGACGCCGAACCGGTGCTGCTCGAATCTGTCAAGCGCCAACCGCCTCGCTCTTCGGGAGCGTAGGGTTGTGAGATGCACCGCTCGGTGAGCCTCCGCCGCGGGCACGTGCGTATATGGCTCTGCGTTCCTCTGGCCGTGGCCGCCCTGTTGATCGGGGTCGGTTCGCGGCCTACGCGTGCGTCTGATCTCTCCGACATCGTCGACCGCGCGTCGCGCTACGTCGAGGCGCTAGGAGACGAACTCGCGGAGGTCGTTGCCGACGAACGATACCGGCAAACGCTGCTCACCCCGGGCTCGGCATCACTCGAACGTTTGCTCGAGTCGGAGTTCGTGCTGGTCGGGGTGGGCGACCGGGCCGAGTGGGTAAGCTTTCGGGACGTCGTCACCGTCGACGGCCGGTCGGTCCGCGACCGAACAGACCGACTGCAGCAGCTCTTTCTGCGGCGCGATCCCCGTCGTTTGGAGCGCGCCCGCGTAATCGCCGACGAAAGCGCGCGCTACAATCTGGGGCACGTCCACCGTAACTTCAATGTGCCGACGGCGGCGCTGTTCTTTCTCCATCCGGCAAACCGCGAACGGTTCGCGTTTGATCGGGAGCAGACAACAGCCGGCGACAGCGAGACGCAGTGGGTGGTGCGTTACGAAGAACGAACGACGCCGACCCTGGTGCGCACACCGCGGGGACAGAGCGTGCCGGCGCGCGGTCGCTTTTGGATCGAACCGGAAACCGGCAGGGTGGTTCAAACCCAGCTGTGGCTACAAACCGAAACGCACTCCGATGGCCGGATGGTCGACGTCAACATCGTCGTGAGCTACGCGCATGACTCCGGCGTTGAGTTGTGGGTGCCCGTCGAGATGCGGGAGCACTACACCACGGCCCCTGACGAACGCCTCGTCACGACGGCAACCTTCCTGCGCCCCAGGGTTTCCTTGGACACTTGATTGCGAGAGAGTACTCGCAGGAGGAGTGTCGAAATGGGGAAGCCAGATCAAGGTGCGGCGGCGGCGGAGGGCGACCGGAGATGCTGCCGGGAACGGCCGTGGGGGACGGTTTTCGGCACGACCACGGGTCGAACTATCTGGCCGACGACTTTCAACAGGAGGTCGCGTTCTTCGGCATCGAGAGCTCGCCGAGTTTCGTGCGGGAACCCGAAGGCAACGGCGTCGCGGAACGCTTCATCCGCACGCTGAAGGAGAATCTGTTGTGGGTGCGGAGCTTCGACACCATCGAGGAGCTCCGCCTGGCCCTGCTTGCGTTCAAGCGAACGTACAACGAGCAGTGGATGCTGGAGAAATACCACTATCGAAGTCCCGCTCAGGTGCGACGTGACCTCGTCGGGCTGGACGCGGCAGCGTAGATGCGAATACCGTCAAACCACTGTCCAAGAACCCTGGGGCGCTACAACCTACCAGAACTACCGACGGTTCCGCGTCGACGCGAGGATGTTGACGCCACGTGAACCAGACCGCCGCTGAGGTTGCCGGATACCCGCACCTCAGTACAACAACGATCCGAGCCCAACCACGAGGCAGGTCGCGGCGAAGGGGCCGGCGAGGGACACCACCGCGATATCGAGATATGACTTCCGGTGCGTCAATCCGCAGATAGTCAGCAGCGTGATGACCGCGCCGTTGTGGGGCAGCGTATCGAATCCGCCGCTCGACATCGAGGCCACCCGGTGCAGCAGCTCGCCCGAAATGCCAACTTGCGCGGCCAGCTGCAGATAGCTCTCGGCCAATGCATCCAGGGCGATACTCATGCCGCCCGAGGCCGAACCGGTGATGCCGGCAAGGACGTTGATGGAAATCGCTTCTGAGATCAAAGGGTAGCCAGGCGCGATCCCGAGCACGGCGTCTCGAATGACGATGAATGACGACAGCGAGGCGATCGTCGCACCGTAGCCGACCTCGGAGGCCGTATTGAAGATCGGCAACAGGCTGCCCATCGTGCCGGTGTTGACCGACTGCACCCAGCTCCTCAGTTGATGTCGGTACATGAACAGGTGGAGAAGAATCGCCGCGAAGATCGCCACGATGAGCGACCAGATGCCTAGCACCGAGTCAAGACTCACCCCACCAAACTTGGCATCGGCCAGATAGGTCGTGTCGGTGGCCGGCAGCGTCCACTTGGACAGCACCAGGTTTAACGCCACCACCACGATTAGAGGCGTGACGGCTTTTACGAACGCGCCGGGTGCGGCCGCAGGGATGTCGGAGGCAACCGACACCGTCGTCTCTTCGACGGGCTCACCGTACCCTTCACCGGCGCTCTTTCCCTGAGCGGCCCGTCTCTCGAGCCAGGCCCAGCCCACGAGAAACATGACGAGAGCGCCGACAAGACCGAGCCCGGGTGCGGCGAACGCCGTGGTGCCAAAGAACGGCATGGGGATGGCGTTTTGGATGGCCGGTGTTCCGGGCAACGCGGTCATCGTGAACGTGAACGATCCCAGGGCAATCGCGCCAGGGATGAGCCGCTTGGGAATATCGCCTTCCCGAAACAACGACACCGCCACCGGATAGATGCAAAACGCCACGACGAATAGCGACACACCGCCGTAGGTAAGCAGGGCGCAGGCAAGCACGACCGCCAGCAAACCCCGCTCAGCGCCCATCTTCCGTGCCACGAACTGCCCAATGACGGCGGCCGCACCGCTGTCGCTCATGAGCTTTCCGAAGATCGAGCCAAGGAGAAAGATCGGGAAGTACTGCAGCAAGTACCGCCCCAACGCCGGCATAAAGACCTGGGTGTAGGACGCCAGGAGGGGCGCGTCGTCGTGAAACGCGCACGCCAATAGCGCGGTGATCGGGGCCAACACGAGGACATTGATCCCCCGATAGGCAAAGAACATCAGCGCGAACAGCGACAGGACGACGCCGGCGATTTCCATACGTTGGGTTCGAAGAGCGGCGGGAGAAACCGGACTACCGGTCCGGCAAGCCGAATACGACCAACCGTTCGTTGCCTCGAGTCTGGCCTGTGGCCGGACCCGAGACGTTGACCGCGAGGTATTGCCTGCCGTCGTCCCCCGCATAGGTCATCGGAATCGCCCGGACGTTGAAGTCGAACGCAACCGACCACAGTTCGTCGCCTGTACGCGAATCGAACGCACGGAACCTGCGGTCGTCAGTCGCCCCGATGAACACGAGCCCCCCGGCGGTCACAATCGGGCCTCCCTCGCTCCGACTCCCAACCTGCTGCTTCCCTTCGGGCAGCAGTTCCTCGATCCCGAGTGGCACTTCCCAGGCGATGTCTCCGGTGTGTGCGTTAACCGCGAACAGCCGTGCCCAAGGCGGCTTGAAACAGGGCAGCGCGCCGAGCCGCTCTCCGTCGTCGTCGACGATCGGCGCCTCGAACGGCGGCCCGATCTCTCTGATATACGGGACCTGGTCGTCGGTATCGGGACCATACTCCTCGTTCTCGTGCAACCAGCCGTTGAGCGGCCGCTCCTTCGAGTTCACAAAGATGTAGCCAAGCTCCGGATCGTACGCCCCACCTCCCCAGCTGACGCCCCCTTGCATGCCGGGAAACACCAATGACGGTGGCGTGTCTCCGTCGTTGAAGCGCATTGGCGTATACGGACCCTCGTTGTAGTAGCCCACGGTCTCATAGAGCTCGCGGCACGCGGCGGCATGCTCCGGCGTTGTGTCATCGGCGGTCACGACGTCGTCGGGCCCGAAGCTGACCCGCGCCACGGGTGGCGGCTTGACCGGGATCGGTTGGGTCGGCGAATACCATTCGCCTGGCACGTCGCCCGCCGGCACCGGACGCTCTTCGACGCCGTGAATCGGCTCGCCGGTCTCGCGGTTCAAGATGAACATGAACGCGGACTTGCCGACCTGCGCGATCGACGGTATCCGCTGACCGTCCTTCTCGACGTCGAACAAGATGGGCGTCGGCGGCAGGTTGTAGTCCCACAGATCGTGGTGGATGTTCTGGAAGTGCCACTCCCGCTCGCCGGTCTGAATATCGACCGCAACCGTCGAGTTCCCGAACAGATTGTTGCCGGGACGATCACCGCCATAGAAGTTCGCGCCCGGGCTGCTCACCGGAATGTAGACAAGACCCCGCTCTTCGTCGACGCTGAGGGTAAACGCCCAGACATTGTTGCCGATACGATTGCGCCAGCTCTCGCCTCCCCAGGTCTGGCTGCCGAAGTCGCTCTCCTGAGGGATGGTGTGCAACTCCCACCGAAGCGCGCCGGTCGTGGCGTCGAGCGCCCGCGGATAGGGGTACGTCGGCGCGCCGCCACCGCGCGGCTGATCGAGGTGAGGGGCGATGTGTGGCTGTCCCGGGCCAAACACGTTGGACCCAAGAACAAGCGTGTCCTTGTACACCACCGGCACGCCGTTGTACGGGACCCGTATGCCAACTTCCCCGCCAGTCCCGAACGCCAGGTCCCGTTCGCCCGTCTCGGCATCGAGCGCGATGACCTTGCTCGAGCTGGTGAAGTAGATGCGCGGTCCGCGCCCATCGCGGGCCGGCCCGTAGGCGACGCCCCGAAACGACGCGATGCCCTCGGCCAGCTCGTGGCGCCAGATCTCTTCGCCGGTCTCGGGCTGCAGCGCCACGACTCGATTGCCCGACGCCAGGTACATGACGCCGTCGACCACGATGGGCGTGACCTGCTGAAACAGCTCCGACGCGTGCGGTCCCTCGACGAATCCATCCTCCGGATGGAAGCGATGCGTCCAGACCTCGTGCAGCGCGCTGACGTTGTCGGTGTCGATCTGGTCGAGGGGCGAATAGCGTGTGCCGGCCAGGTCGCGGTTATAGGTCGGCCAGTCGGCGTCGGCGCTCCGCTCGGGCGCTTGGCCCGTCAGCGCCAGCGCCGATCCGGCCACCATCACCAAGATGAAAACGGGAGTTCGCATGTGTCCGTGCCCTTTTCGGAGGCTAGTGAGCCGTGTCACTGATGAGGTAGAGGCTGTCATGACTCCGGAGAACGATCTCGCCATCGGAGACGGCGGGAGTCGAGATGAACACCGCGTCCTCCAGCGTGTTCGTCGACAGCAGCTCAAAGGTCGGTCCCATCTTGACCACAAACACGTCGCCGGCCTCGCTCGAGAAGTAGAGCTTGCCGTTGACGCCGACGGGCGATGCTTTGAAGCTGCTTGGTCCAGGCAGTCGCTCTCGATAGTGCACCTCACCCGTCGTCGCATCGAAGTTGGTGAGAATACCCCGATCGGTCAAGACGTACAGCTGGTTGTCATAGAGCACTGGCGACACCGTGTAGCCGAGCGAGCGTGTTTCGCTCCAGACGACGGCATCGGTATCCGTCAAATCACCGCGATGGCCCAACCGAATGGCCATTAGATTCGGACCCATGAAACCGCTCATCACATAGACGAAATCACCCTGGTGAACCGGCGCCGGAATCTGATTGCGGCCGAGTCCGGCCACCTCCCAGATGACGTCGCCGGTGTCGTAGTCATAGCTCCGCACTTTTTGGGTCGCGGCGACGACGATCTGCTTCTGGCCGGCGTGATCAACGACGAGCGGCGGTGACCACGACGTGAACTCGTCCCGCGACGTGCGCCAGAGCTCTTCACCCGAGGCCTTGTCGAGCACTACGATGAACGAGTCGCCCTCGTGGTCCCACTTGATGATCAGGCGGTCTTCGTGCAGGACGATCGGGGTGCCTTCCCCGAACTGCATGATCTTGTTCATCTCTCCCAGATCTTTGGTCCACGCCAGATTGCCATCGAGGTCATAGCAGTAGACACCCCGGGAGCCGAAGTACGCGAAGACATGGTCGCCGTCGGTGACCGCCGAGTGAGAGGCGAAGCTCCCGTAGAACGGAAAGAAGCCCTCGTGCGGCGTCGCCTCCGTCGCCATGCGCTTCCACGTCACCTCGCCGGTGGATTTGTCGATGCTGAGCAGCAGAAACCGGTGAGCCGACTGGGGTTCGGCATTCCGACGGCCCCACCAGCCGCCGCCCCAGCCCTGACCGTCGCCGCGGCCACGTCGCGGCCGCCCGTCACCTTCGCGTCCCTGCCCATCCCCGGCTTCGCGTCGACGTCGCCACTCTGCTCGGCGCCGCTCCCGGTCGCCGTCATCCCCCGCGCGCTGCTGCCACTCGTCTCGACGCCGCTGCCATTCAGCGTCATCACTTCCATGCCCAGGCCAGCCGCCGCCACCCCAACCGGGACCGCTCCCACCCGGAAGGCCTGGCCGACTTTCGGGCGACTCTGGGATGATCGCGCCGTCCGCGTCGATGCGAACGGCCGTGGTCACGAAGATCTGGTTCCCCCACACCACCGGCGAAGACAAGCCCCGGCCGACGATGGGCACCTTCCACTTGACGTTCTCTTCGTCGCTCCAGGCGACCGGAGCGTCGCCGACGGCCATGCCGTCATTGGCGGAACCGCGCCAGTACGCCCAATCTTGAGTGCTCGCCGTGTCCACGGCCGCAAAGACCAGCGCGCCCGCGACCCACACGGCTATCCGAACCCAACGTGGTTGGTGGTGTGAAGACATGATGCTGGCATTGTATGCCCAGGCCACGAGTCGCACCACTGGAGATCAGGAATCGTTTCCTTGGCCGGAGCCAGCTTACGCCCGCGCGCCCGCTTCGCCTCCGGCCGCCCCGAGGTCCCCGAACTTGCGGCGGTAGTGCTTTTCCCAAAGGTGGCCACCGATAGTACCAACGATCCCCGGCAGCACCCAGGGTAGCCAGTTGAACGGCCCGAAGACGTCGAGATTGATGACGATTCGAGACCCGAAGACCAGGAACGCCGTATGGAAGGCGATCCCGGCTCCCAGCATGGCCCCCATGTGTTCGTAGAACCAGGCGCGTGCCTCGGTGGGTCGCTGGTAGAGGTATGTCAGCACGCCGTGAGCAACGAGGAATCCGATCGGTGAGAGCGCGAGCATGACGATCGAGAGGCTCGACCAAAACGCGATGGCCCACGCGATGACACAGAGACTTCCCAGCATCGGCATCACCGCGATTACGACGTGACCGGGCGTACGCATCGCGTCCGGATCGCGTCGGGTGCGAACCGTCTGTACCGCATGCCGTGTCAGGCCAAGCGTGACCGTTCCCAGATAGAAAAGGAACAAGAGAAAGCCGAATCTTTCCGGCTCTTCGGTCAACGACATACCGGCGGCTAGCGCTCAACCGATGCGCAGAGGCGGCGTCAGCATCGCGGTCCCGGCCACGGCGTAGGCCGCAAGCGCGAAGATCATGCCGAAGGTCCTATGTCGCTGGCCGCCCTTCTTGGTGAGGACGGGGACCCACCAGGCGGCTAGCCCAACGAACCCCAGAACGATGTGAATCCACCGAGCGCCGGTGATTACCGCTTCCATCGCTCACGCATCCTTTCCGTCAGTTTGCAGGTCGCCTACGAGGGACGGCTTTGGCTTAGCCTCGACCCGCGCCGCTAACGTCGCAATCGTCTCCTCCGCCCAGGTGATCCTTGCACGCAGCGTGCGGATCCCCAGGCGGAGCGCAGCGTGGTGATGCACTCCAGCGCCTTAGAGTTTTCTTGGACACTTGATTGCGAGAGAGTGCTCGCAGGAGGCGTGTCGAGATGAGGAAGCAGGCTGAGGCATCGGCGGCGGCGGCGGGAGCCCGGAGGGCGACTGGAGCGGGTGCGAGCAGAAGGGGCCGTTTTCGGCCAGGCGCAAGCGCGAGACGGTGCTCCGCCTGCTGCGCGGGGAGGATCCGCTCTGGGCCCACACGTCGGAGGCCGGACCGAGAACCCGCATGCCACCATCGGTGGCATGCGATGCACGACGTATGACGCCCTCCGTCGCTATCGTTGCGTGCCGTCGGGCGGTCGTTCCTCGGCTGGACGCTCCCCCCTACAGGCCGCCCCAGCCGAAATTGATACGCGTGTAGTAGTAGGCGCCGTTGAAGCCGAACGGTGAGTACTGGCCGTATTGATTGCCGACTGTGGCGGCGCCGTACTGGTTCACGTCGGGGTACACGTTCAAGACGTTTTCAGCGCCGACCGCGAGGGTGAGGGCCTCGCCGAACGGAATGCCGAGCTCCAGGTCGACGAGCGCCTTGCCGGCATAGGCCGGGTAGAACCAGGAGAACGCGGGTCCGCCATCGACATCGGCGGCATTCCGGCCATCCTCGCTGTCCCAGTACTGGCCGAAGTAGTTCACCCGGCCCATCAGACTCCACCGGTCGGCGCGGTGGGTGAGGCTGACGTTCCACCGCGTATTCGGCAAGCCCCGTTCCAAGGTAGTGATACGGAATTCATCGATCACGGCCGAGTCGAGGTTCTTGACCGTCGTGTCCGTGTAGTTGAAGACGGCGCTGACCGTCGTGCGCCCGAGCGTCAGGCTCGAAATGAGGTCGACCCCTTGGGTCGTCGTCGAGAAGTCGTTCAGGAAGAACCGGAACACCGGGAAATTCCGCGCCTCGGGAATGCCTTCCGCGAGCAGCGTCAGAATCTCGGGCTCCGTCAGCGCGATTTCCTGCGACAGGGCCACCCGGTCATCGATATTGATCCGGAAGAAGTCGGCGGTGAAGAGGAACGGGCCCCGCTCGATGACCGCACCCCCGCTGAGGTTGATAGAGGTTTCCGGCTGGAGCTGCCCGCCGCCCCGCGCGACGGCCACCGCGGAGGTGGACGGCACGACACCGTTGTTGGTGAGCTGCCCGCCGATGAATGCGGTCGTCACGTTGAACGCGTGCTGCTGCCCGGGGGTCGGCGCCCGGAACCCACTACTCACGGCGCCGCGCACCGCGACCACGTCGGTCAGCGCGACGCGCGCCGAGAGCTTGCCGTTCGTCGTCGGGCCGAAGTCCTCGAAGTGCTCGGACCGGACGGCCGTGCCGACCGTCCACTGGCCGCCGGGGTCGTTGAACTCGACGTCCCCGTAGACCGCCACGTTCCGGCGGCTCCAACTCCCCGCCGTCGTGTCAGCCCGGTAGCCGTTGAAGCCGTTCGACCCGGAGCTGAAGCCCTGGGCGGCATAGGGGCCGATCTCCCACGACGGCTGCCCACCCGCGCCGATCGTGAACTCCTCGTTCCGCCACTCCGCGCCGCCGGCGACGTTCACCATGGTGCTGACCGGATACGAGACGTCGACATTGACGTTGACGTCGTGCTGCCGGTAGCTGCCGGGCTTGAACGATGTCGGCGTGTCGTAGCCGAGCGACGCGTTGACCGTATCAAAGATGAACTGATCGACCTCACTGGTGCCGATGTTGACGCTCGCGTCCCAGGTGAAGCCAGTGCTCGAGAGCCCGCGCAGACCGCCGACCACCGAATAGTCGATGAGGTCGCCGCCAAATTGCGGCGTGAACCCGCCGGGAAACCGGCTGTAGAGCGTGAAGCAGTTCGGGTCGGCTTCCACCGCCCCGAGGGCGGCCGCATCGGGGGCGTTGTCGCTGATCGGGATCGTGGGGCAGCCGCCGGCGCCCTCGACGCCGGTCTCGGCCCAGACCCGGTCGCCGACGCGCAGGGTCGGGCTGCCGTCAACCACCGGGCCGCGGAAGACCCCGCCGCGGGTATGCGGATTCCGGAAGTAAAAGCCGCCGGTCACCGTGCGGCTCGCGTAGTTCGTGTGGCCGTAGACCTGCACGTCATTCGCGAAGAGATGGCCAAAGTTCCCAAACAACTTCAGGTCGTCGTCGCGTCTCGGCGCGCCCCACACCTGGGCCGGATTGCGCAGGTTCGTATTGCCGGCCGCGATAATGTTCTGCGCCCCCGTGCGCTGCACGCTGCGGCTCGTCGGCGCGGACTCGCCATACTCAAAGCTGAGGTTCGCAAACCCGGCCGCGCCGAGCGGCAGGCCGGTATTCCCGGCGACCGTGAACGCCTGCCCGTGTCCGCCGATCCCGTTACACGAATGCTGGATGTCGCCGAGGATCCCCGCCCCGCAGGTGGACGTGTCGCCCGGGTTCTCAGCGCGGAAGGCACCGGTGCGAAACTCCAGACTGCCGCCCGATGGGGCATCCTTGAGCTGGAAGTTCATGACGCCGGCGATCGCATCCGAGCCGTATTGCGCCGCCGCGCCGTCGCGCAGCACTTCGGCCTGCCGAACCGCAATCGAGGGGATCACGGAGAGATCCGGACCCTGCGAGCCGTCCGCGATGCCGTTCCCGAGCCACGTAATGACCGCCGCGCGGTGGCGGCGCTTGCCGTTGACCAGGAGCAGCGTGTGATCGGGGGCCAAGTTGCGCAGGTTCGCCGGCCGGACGATAGTCGCCGCGTCGCTGATCGGTTGAATGCTGATGTTGAACGAAGGGACGACGGTCCGCAACTGATCGGCCAGGTCCGTACTGCCCTGGCTGAGGAAATCCTCGTTGCGGATGACGTCGATCGGCACGGCCGAGGCGGTTACCGACCGCGGCTGGCCGCGGGTCCCGACGACGACCACCTGCTCGGCGAGCCCACCGAGCGCCATTTCCACGTCCAGGGCGACCGTGGCGCCGCCGCGCACCTCCACCACCTGCTCGGGCGCGGTGAAGCCGGAGAGGGTGAACGTCACGGCGTACGTCCCGGGGGCGAGTCCGCTGAACGTGAACTGACCGGTCCCGTCGGTGACGGTCACCTGACTGTTCCCCACCGCGTCCCGCGCGTCCACGGTGACGCCGGGGAGAATGCCGCCCGTGGCGTCGGTGACCGTGCCGGAGATCATGCCGTCTTGGGCGCGGGCAACGCCTGGCGTGAAGACGCCGACGGAGAGCACCAGGACCAGCGTCAGGCATGCCTGACGGTAATGACACAGTTTCAACACGGGGCATTCCTCGTTGCGAGAGGTTTCATCCGGGATTTCCGTTTTGCCTGCCCCGGATGGCTTCGTTATACATCCGAGAGCCGCCGAGCGCACGAAATTTTGTTCGTCGCACCATCGTCCAGCTCCAGAGGCCGTCACCTCAGCCCGCGCTGACGTGCGACCGACTGGAGCCCCTGCTTTCAGGGCATTTCTCAGACACCGCTCCACACTTGTGCTCTTTCTTCTCCATGCGGGACTTCATTGCACTCGTCGCGCGTTAGCCTGCCGGCACGGGTAGCGCCCAAATCCTTCGCAGCATGTCGCCGAACAGCCGCCCGGTCAGATGCCCTTCTGCCAGCAGGAGCCAGTAGTACCGCGCATGCCTCACCAGCCGGCCCCCGGTTTTCACCAGCCGCTGCTGGAGACTGGTGAGCGACCAGCGCTTGATCCGCGGCGGCAGGACCAGTCTGCGCCACAAGTTGCCCAGGTTGTAGGCCAGGACGCTCAGGTGCAGGCGCACTTCGTTCGCCCGGAACCGATGGCACGACAGCCGCGTCCAGTGCGTCGCCTGCTTGCCTTCTTTGATCCATTGCTCCGCCGTACCGCGCTTGTTGTAGAACCGGACGACCGAGCGACTCGGGAGGGTCATGTTGGTCACGATGAAGCCGACGCGAGGGAACAGCTCACCCCGGTGGTGCTCCACCTTGGCGACAATCCGTCTGGGCGTAGTCCAGCTCTTCGCCTGATAGCGGAAACTCTTGTAGCGCACCAAGGGCTTGCAGCTCGGCCGTCCCGGCGGGCGAAACAGAATCTTCTCGATCTTCAGCTCCAGGCTCTTGTTCGCCGGCATTCGGATGGCATAGTCCACGCCGCGCTGCTCGAGCGCGTCGTAGATCTCGGGCTTCGCGAACGCGGCGTCTGCGCGGAACGCCACGCGCTTGCCTGCCGCCTGCTGGCGGTCAATTTCCGGCACGAGCAGGTCGTCCCAGTCGTCGGCGCTATGCACGTTGCCCGGCCTCAGCGCTGCGACGAGGCAGTCGCCGTGCTCACTGAACAGAAACAGCGGGTGGTAGCAGACGGATTCAAAGTGCCCGTTATACGCGCTCCCTTCCTGCGCCCCATGCACCGGGCTCTCGCTCGAATCCATGTCGAGCACGATCCGGTCGCCGCGCGTCGCCATCTCGGCCTGTGCGAGCACCTCCCGGTTCACGGCCATCAGCCCGACGAGATTCCCCTCTCGCGTCAGCAGCTCGGTCTCGAACCAATGCAACGTCGATGTCAGCGCCGCACCCCGGTCCCAGCGCTTCGGCGACCCAATCAGACGAAACGTCGGGTCCGCCGACACGCGCACAGCGTCGTTGAGGTCTTCGTAGCCCGCGAGCCGGCTGTAGACCGACTGCCGCAGGAGATCCGCCAGGCTGAACTGCGTGTTCAACCCCTGTCGGGAGTCGCTCAGGTGCTCGGAGATGAGTGTCTCCAGCCCCAGGCGTTCATCCAACTCGCGCACCAGAATGAGGCCAGCGTCAGAGGTGACGCGTGATCCCTGGAACGCGACCTTCAAAAAGCCATTGAACGTGAACTGAAACGCCTCGTGCTGTAATTCACCCACCGGGTGTCACCCTCCGTGGTGGGTTCCTTGCGTCGGAACCCCGGAAATCACGGCGCGCCGACTTGTCCTGGCCGTAAGGTACCACAGCCAAATCGGAAATCCGGGTTCATGGGTCACATAAAAATAGGGGTCCTTCCGGGTTTAGCGTGGGTAGAGGTCGAGCCCTCCGCAGTGAAAATAGATCGCCGTCGTGAAGTGTGACGGGTTGCGGAAGCCGCCGGCCTTTCGCTTGATGCTCATGATCTTGCTGTTGAGACCTTCAGCCACGCCATTCGTGATCGGATGCTGGACAAAGCGGAGCACCCCTGCGAGATGCCGCTTCAACGTCTTCGCCACCTGCTTCACGGGCGCGAGCCGCGAGCGGATCGCCCAGCCATACCAGCGCGTGAAGAACCGCGTCACGGCCGCATGCTGACGGTAGGTCCACAAGGCCCGCAACGCTTCTTTGATCGCCCACGCGCGCCCGACTTTCAACTTCAGCGCTTGGAGCGTCGCGAACGCGGCCGCATGCCGCGCCGGCCGCCGCTCGTCGCTGAACAGCCACAGGTACTTGGTGCCGGTCAGCGGCGAACCCTCGCCGGCCCGCAGAAAAGCGCGATGCTCCTGTTTGCGGACCGTATCGACGGCCTTCGTCATCTCCCGCATGATGTGGAACCGATCGAAGACGATCTTCTCGTCGCCGGCGGGCAGGCCGTCCCGCGTGGCGCCGATGTACGCCTCCCACATGTCCATCGCGACGGCGTGCAGTGCCCGCCGCTGGGCGTCCGTCAACTGGGCATCGTACGCCGCCAGACTCTCCGTCTTGCGATCTTCGGCCACAAACTCGACGGTCGCCCGCTGGAGGTCGCACACGATCGTGTGATAGCGATGGCCCTTGCGGAACGCCTTCTCGTCGACGCCGATGTAGCGGATCGGCCGCGCCTCTTTCCGCGCGTGGCCCCGCGCGACGGCGCGGCTCATCACGCCCCAGGCCTCGTCCCAGCTGACGCCCGCGATCTCACACGCACCTTTGACCGTACTGCACTGCAGGATCAGATCGATGATCAACCGTTCCAACAACCCCGTGAAGCGGCTCCGTGGCTCGGCCCACGGCACCCGCACTTGCTTCACGCCATGGGTCGGACACTGCACCCGCGGAATCTCGGCATGCAGGTGCGTCTGAAACTGACACGTGTCGAGATGGCGCCACGTGCGCTCTGCCGCATGATCGAAGGCGGGCACCGTCTCGCCGCAGTTGGGACAGGGCCAGCGCGTCGGCTCGTGCTCTAGCCACACGTCGACCCGCTCGTCCTCGGGTTTCAGCTCGACGCGCGCCACGTGCCAGGGGGTAGGGATCCCCAAGATCGTCTCGAACAGCTTGGTATCCTGCATTCGCTCCTCCGCCGGAGCGTTCTATCAGCAGGACACCTCGAGTGCAATCCGCCGCCGAGCAAGCCCCCCACCCACCAGGGGGCCCCCGCAGGCGGCCTGACGAGTCACCCGGGATCCTTGCGACCCACGGAGATCCCGGAAGGACCAAAATAGGTTTACATGATACAGCGCGTGCGCCACATTTACCATCGCTGATATACGCCCGCCGCAGCGATGCCAGCGGACCACGATCTCGGGACGCACGCGACCCACTCCATGTCCGTCGTAGTAGTCTCCAGAAAGTACGATCTACCACGTTGAGGAGCCTCGGGCGCCCACCGCGTCGCGGCTCCACCGAGCAAGGACCGGCCGAGCACGGGTTGCGGATAGGTTGTCCTGGAGCCGCCCCACGAGCCGGTCACGCATCGCCGCGCGCCGAGCGTTCATTGAGGGGGGAGGTCCAGACTGTTGAGGGTGCAAGAGCCGTTGCGTCTCGAGACGATCCTCACCACGCTCTCCGACGTCGTGTGGGGCCCCCCGATGCTCGTGCTACTCGTCGGCACGGGCGTCTTCCTCACGCTCCGCCTCCGGGGCCTGCAATTCACCACGCTCGTACCGAGTCTGCGACTCGCGCTGATCGTCCGCGACGAGCCAGGAGGCACGGGGGACGTCTCGCACTATCAGGCACTCATGACGGCCTTGGCGGCGACTGTCGGCACCGGCAACATCGCGGGCGTCGCCACCGCCATCGCGGCTGGTGGCCCCGGCGCACTCTTCTGGATGTGGATGACCGGTCTGGTCGGCATGGCCACCAAGTTCGCTGAAGCGGTACTGGCCGTGAAATACCGAGTCACCGATGATCGCCACGCCATGGCGGGTGGGCCTATGTACTACATCGAGCGGGGCCTCGGCTGGCGCTGGCTGGGGATCGTGTTTGCCGGCCTGACCACCGTGGCCGCCTTTGGCATCGGGAACCTGGTGCAGGCGAACTCCGTCGCCGACGCATTGCGCGTACAAGAATCTTCGAATCACCAGCCCCCCCGGACCTGACGGCTGGACACCAGCATCGCTAGCGTCGCGTCCCGCGTCGGGGGCGGAACCCGGTTGGAGCCAGGACACACCCGACCGGCTCGGGTCCACGTGTCCAAGGGTCGAAAACAGCCGAGACCGTCCTCACTCAGCTGCCACTGATGACGCGGGCTTCGCTGTTTTGGCCCTAAACAGGGACTGAGACCGCCAACCGGCACGAAATAGCAGGTACCGCCAGAGTGCTATCAGCGTGCCAAACGCATACTTCGTGCTGCGGCCGAGTGGGATGCTGCTCGACTCCGGCCCGTAGTGTGTTGGCACCGGCACCGCCCCTATCCGAAAGCCGTGCGCACGGGCCTGAATCAGGAAATGTTGATCGAAGACGAAGTCGTCAGAGCACGCGTCAAAGTTGAGGGCCTCGAGGACGCGACGATGATAGGCACGGTATCCCGTGTGGTATTCAGGAAGGTTCAAGCCGAGAACGACATTCTCGATGATGGTCAGGAAGCGATTCGCCACGTATTTGATTGGCGGTATGCCCCCCGCCAGCACTTCTTCCCGACGGCGGATACGAGACCCGAGTACGATGTCGACGACGTCCCCTTCGATGAACCCAACGAGCGACGGAATCAGCGCACCGTCATACTGTCATACTGGTTGTCCGGATGCAGCATCACGATCACATCGGCGTCCGTCTCTTCGAGCGCGAGACGATAGCAGGTCTTCTGATTCCCTCCGTACCCGCGATTGCGGTCATGTTGGTAAGTTCGAATGCCCAGCCGCCGCGCCACATTGATCGTGTCATCGGTACTGGCATCGTCAACCAGAATGACCTCAGGATCAGAACGCTTCCGTAGCCGCTTCAACGTCGCCTCGAGCGTCTTCGCAGCGTAGTAGGCGGGGAGAACAACGCACACCTTCAGCGGGCGCGGATCGGTGAACGGATCCGGCGCGTCAACAGCCGTGGAAACTTGGGCAGTCATGTGTCTCAGCGACCGAACGACACGGACGCGCGAGGCAAATCCGTCAGATTATACTGGAGTTTGGTGAAGCCATTCCCTTCGGCCTGACGAGTCCTGTGTGAACATCGACCCGATGCCGCTCCGGCCACATGTGCCAGACGAGACCACACGCGTACGTCTTCAGCAGTTCTATCGGTCGAGTCACGACTACGCCCATCAGCAGAGCCAGCACAACGCGGCATACTTTCAAAAGTTCGCGGACGTCGTGACTCACGCATTGCCCGACACGACCGCCAACGTGCTGGAAGTGGGGGCCGGATCGGGCGAAGCGTTGCGACCGCTTACCGAACAGCGCAGCTCAGTGCGCGTCACGGCCCTCGATCTATCGCTCTCGTCGCTGTCCAACGTCAGACAACGGAACCCCCGGCGTGTCGCTCCGCTTCTCGGGGACGCTCTCGCGCTGCCCGTCCGAGACAAGAGTTTCGACGCAGTTGTCTGCTTCGAGGTGATCGAACACCTTCCCGATGTGGCAGCCGCGGTTGCCGAGATGCTCAGGGTGCTGAAGCGCCCCGGGCACCTGATCTTCGGTCTGCCGAACCACGCATCGCTGTGGACGCCTCTGGAGGACATCTTGTTGGGTCGCACCAGGCTGGCCTTTGGCGTCGACGGACGGCGAGGAGCGCTTCACTGGTGGGCCCGGAACCTGAGGATGTCGATGGCGAAGCGGATGTGTCAATGGCAACCGAAAACTGCACACTTTTGGCAACTGAAAACTGCACACTTCGGGGAGAGAGCTGTCGGGCGGAGCGGACGTTCTCCCGGTGATGCCCACCGGGCGTGTTGGGCTGGACGCCGGGAGCGGAGCGACCGGCGTCCTGGCCAACACGCGCCGCGACGCTGCGGAGCCGGCGGTCACGTGGCGACTCCCTCACGCTGTTCGTCCGACGCTGTCCTCAGCCAGTGCTGATGCTCCCGCATCCGGTAGCTGTTGCCCCGGATGTTGACGATGTGGCAATGGTGCAGCAGCCGGTCGATGAGCGCCGCCGCCATGCCCTCATCTCCAAGCACGTGTCCCCATTCCTCGAAGCCCTTGTTCGAGGTCAGCACCGTCGACGCCCGCTCGTGCCGGGCGTTGATCAGTTGGAAGAAGAGCACGGCGCCGTCCTGGCTGACCGGCAGGTAGCCGATCTCGTCGACCACGAGCAGCGCGGGATGCGTCAGCACGCGCAGCCGCCGGGACAGCGCGCCCGCGGCCCTGGCGTCGGTGAGCGAGTCGATCAATCCCGCCAACGTCCCGTAGTAGACGCGTCGGCCGGCCTCGGCGGCCGCGATCGCCAGGCTGATCGCCAGATGCGTCTTGCCCACCCCCGGCGGGCCGAGCAGGATAACGTTCTCGCGGCGGTCGAGGAATCCCAGCTCGTGCAGGCTCTCGATCTGCTCGCGCTTGATGCTCGGCTGGAAGGTGAAATCAAACTGCGCCAGCGTCTTGACGGCCGGCAGGCGCGAGGAGCGCATCGCGGCCTGCAGGCGACGGTTGTTGCGCAGCGCGATCTGGGCGCCCAGCACCTGCTCGATCGCTTCGCCCGCCGTCACCGCCCCGCTGTCGACCTTGGCCAGCACGCCGTCGACCGCTTCCAGCGCGCCGGGCCTCTTCAGGTCCGCCAGCATCGCCCGCAGCCGGTCGCACCGGTCACGCGCCGTTGCCGTCATCCCGCCGCTTCCGCATAGACCCGCAACGACCGGCGCTCCACCTTGACGGTGTCGGGCACGCGTCGGCGGGTCGGCTCGGTGGCGGGCTGGACGCCAAAACGCTGGTAGGGACGGCGTGCCAACGGACCGAGGGCCTCACGCTCGTCCCGCTCGAAGCGGTCCACCGGGCGCGCGCCCGTCGTGGAGTGCCGGCGCACATTGGCCGTGCCCTCCAGCCAGCGCGACGCCGGCTCGTTGAGGTCCTCGTCGTTCGCGAACGCGCGCCCGTAGAAGAAGCTGTCACGGATGTAGCGGATCGGCCGCTCCACCTTGCCCTTCGTCTGCGCCCGATACGGCCGGCACGCGCGCGGGTGGAACCCCCAGTGCGCGGCAACGCGCAGAAACTCCGCGTTCAACACCAGCTCGCCGCCGCCCACGCGGCCGTCCGACAGCACGACCGCGCGCATCTGGTCGAACAAGAGCGCCTTCGGGACACCGCCGAACCGCGCGAACGCGCGCTCCAGCCCCTCGGTCAGCACTGCCATCGTCTGCCGACGGTAGAAGCGCAGCCACAGCAGCCGGGAGTGGCTCAGCACCACCACCAGGGCGTGCCGGCGGCGTCTCGAACCGCACCACCGCCTCGACCGGCTCGCGCGGGCGTACCGCGCGGACGTAGTCCCGCACACGGCTGTAGCCACCGGCGTAGCCCGCCGCGCGGACCTCGTCGAACAGACGCTTCGCCGACAGACCGGGGAACTCCTCGAGACGTGCCTCGATGATCCCGGTGTAGGGAGCCAGCTTGTGGGGCACGGCTGGACGTGGCGCGTAGCGCGCACCCCCTGACGACAGGTCCCGGTCCAACTGACCCGTCTCGACCCATTCGTGGATCGTCCGGCGGCTCACCCCGAAGCGTCTCGCCAACGCGGCCTTCGAGACACCCCGTTGCAGATAGTGCCTCAGCAGCATCCTCGTCTCCCATCCGTGCATTTGCCCCCCGCTCCCTCGCTGTTGGATTCGCCAACATCGTGGAACGCAGGGCAGAGCCCGCCAACCACTAACGTGTGCGGTTTTCGGTTGCCACAAATGGGAAATTTACAGTTGCCACCAACAGTGCACGCCGATCAGCAGCGCGAGCATGGGTAACGGAAGGAGTGCGTGGTCGTCGCGATGCGTGGCGAGCGCCCGGGCTCGCGCCATGACGTGGGGCGGTGTCGCCCGCCGCCCGGCATCCCACGTCCGGTACGATTCGGGGGACACACCGAGCAGGGCGGCGAATGCCGCCTGCGACTGGCCCAACGCGATCCGGCACTCACGCAGCGTGCGAGGCTCCACGACGTCACACCATGCCATTGGCACCGGCCGCCGGCAAGTGCGGGATTGGTGCTGAGCGTACTTCAGTCAGCCCATCTTGGAAGGTGACCGGTCACTTTTTTCGCCTGGACCTTCGCCCCCGGTGCCCAGGCAGGGGGCACAATCAGCGAATTCTTTAGGAAAATGGTACGCCCGGCAGGATTCGAACCTGCGACGGCGCGCGTGCGCCAGGCGGCCGGTCCGATCGTGCTCACCGTCGTCCCCCTGCCCATTTCAGCAGCGCCCCATGACACCGGCGTCTCGGGCTTCGTCGAGGTGTCGAACAACACTGACCGCCGAGATTCAGTCCGGAACGTCGAACGTGTCCACGTCAGAGTTGGATCAACTATCAGGGTAGGCGGGTCTCACACGCGTTGTGAAACGGAAAGATTTTTGGCTCTGGGCCATTTTAATTTGGGCACACGCGCGGCCCTTCCCCCGTTCGATGGTTGGCGCGTCTCCCTGAAAACCACGAACACGCACACGCACGATCATGGTGAAGGCCGGGACGCTCCCGCTCGATGCCATCGGCAGACCGGCCACCTCCACGGGCATGCGGCGCGGCCTGCCACGGCCGGTGCGGGGTGTTGACGGTGATGTGGAATGGAAGGCGTCGCGCGGCGCGACTGCATGGGCGGGAGATGCATGCGACCGCGGAACGTCCGCGTGCGGTCATTGGGTTCAGGCCTGTGTGGCCGAGTTGGACCTCCCTGATCTGCCTGGAGCCGTTGCGGGCTTTGCGCGTGAAGGCGATGACACGCTTCCAACGGCCCATCCGCGTGTCTCTCCGGGTACGATGTTGTACCGGTGCATGGGCATCTATCAATGCCCTCCTCCATGAGCGTCTCCCTCTTCCGCTGATACAACTATCCCCGGCCTGGTCAACCCCGGCCCGATTCCGGGCCGGCCGGTGCTCGACGTGCACCCCCTCGAGGACATCGGGAACACGCGCCGGATTGCGGCCGTTTCTCTCCGGGGGGAGCCGGCGGATCGCCCCGCGCTCCAGGCGCGCTGCATGGACGGCGTGCGCTGATCACGCGCCGCCGATGCACGCGCCAGGCGGTCCTACCGGCCCCAGGCGTAGCGGATGCGTGCGTAGTAGTACGCCCCGTTGAAGCCCCAGGGGGTGTACTCGCTGTACTGCTCGCCGACGGACATCGCGCGCGCACTCTCCTGAGGATAGGTGTTGAACAGGTTCTGGGCGCCGACGGCCAGCGTCGTGCCGTCGTAGAGATCGATGCTCCCCTCCGCGTCGACCACCGGCCGCCCGGCGAAGAAGCCCTGATCGATCCCACCGGACGGGATGTAGATCTGCTGGAACCCGCTGTCCCAGTCGTACCAGCCGCCGTAGTAACTCACGCGGCCGAGCCACTGGACCCGGCCCAGACGCTGGTTGACCCCGGCGTTCCAGCGGACCCGCGGCAGCGCATAGGCGTATTCGGCCAGCCGCCGGTCGCTCAGCAGTCCCTTGTCGTTGTCGGTCACCGCGGTATCGGTGTAGTTGAAGACGGCGCTGAAGACCGTGTTGCCGCGCAGGGCAATCGGCGTGTACGTCGAGACGACGTCGATCCCCTGCGACCGCGTGGAGAACGCGTTGGTGAAGAACCGGAAGGTCTTCAGGTCGCGGGCGTTCTCGATGCCCTGCGCCAGCAGGCCGTCGATCTCGGCGGCCTGCAGGCTGAAGTTGCTGGTGATGCCGATCCGGTCGGAGACGTCGATCAGGAAGTAGTCGGCGCTGAAGTTGAACGGCCCGGTGTCGAAGACGACGCCCGCGGTGTAGTTGACCGAGCGTTCGGGCTCGAGCGGCACGCCGCCGCGCAGCGCCGCCACTGGCGAGATGGACGGGATGACGCCGTTGTTGACCAGATCGCCGATGGCCGGGTCGAAGAGGGTCGAGATGTTGAAGCCGTTCTGCTGGCCGGGCGTCGGGGCGCGGAACCCGCGGCTCACGCTCGCGCGCACGAAGGCGACGCGGGCGGAGACCTTGCCGTTGGTCGTGGTCCCGAAATCCTCGAAGCGTTCGACTCGCAGCGTGCCGCCCAGGGTCCAGGCGCCGTCCACGTCGTTGACTTCGACGTCGCCGTACGCCGCGACGTTGCTGCGGTTCCAGGTGCCCGCAGCCAGCGGGCCGTAGCCGAAGAACCCGTTCGAGCCGGCCGAGAACCCCTGTCCCCGACCGTACGGGCCGACCGTCCACGACGTCGGGTCGCCCTCGGTGGTCTGGTACTGCTCGTCGCGCCACTCGCCGCCGGCCGCCATGTTGACCCTGTCCGTGGCAGCGTAGGAGACATCGACGTTGACGCCGATCTCCCGCTGCCGGTTGCGGCCGAGATCGAAGGCGGTCGGCGTCTCGTAGCCGAGCGAGGCGTTGACGGTGTCGCGGATGAAGATGAAGAGGTCGGTCTGGTGGGCGCCCACCGCGACGCTGGCGTCCCAGTTGAAGCCGGCATCGGTGAAGCCGCGGACGCCGCCCACGACCGACATGTCCTGCGCCTCGCCGCCGAAGCTGGGCGTGAAGCCGCCGGGGAACCGCTCGTAGAGCGTAAAGCAGTGCGGATTCGCCGCGACCGCCGCGAGCGCGCCGCCGTTGGGGACGTGGCCGACGATCGGCACCGTCGGGCAGCCGCCGGCGCCGGCCATCCCCGCCTCGGCCCACAGCCGGTCGCCCACCAGCAGCGTGCGGCCGCCGTCCGGGCTGAAGACGCCGCCCCGCGTATGCGGGTTGCGGAAGAAGAAGCCGCCGGTGACGCGCTTGCTCGCATAGTTCGTGTGCGCGTAGGCCTGCACGCCGGTGGCCCATGTATAGCCGACGTTGCCGAACAGCTTCAGGTCGTCGTCGACCTCCGGCGAGCGCCCACGTGGCGCAGCTAGCGGCCCAGCTCGCGGCGATGATCGAGCGGCCAACGTTCGATGCGGGCGACGTGGAGGTGTGCGACACGGTGCACGCGCCGGGTTACGGCAGGCTCAACGACGCGGTGCGCGAGGCGATCGCGATGACGGCGCGGCTCGAGGCGCTGCTCCTCGACCCGGTGTACACCGGCAAGGCGATGGCGGGCCTCATCGCCCATGTGCGCGCGGGTCGCATCGCCGCGGGAAGCCGGGTGCTGTTCATCCATACCGGCGGACTGCCGGCCCTCTTCGCGTACGCGGACAAGCTGGGGCCCTGGCCCTCGAAGGCGCCCGGGGCGGCGGTGCGCTGAGGGGGGAGGCGACGCCGGCGCCCCCCCTTAAAACCGGTCCAGATCCAGCGTTAGGAGCTTGCTGAAAAGCTCATCGTTATCGCCCTGCTCGCCGCCGCCGGGATACTGCTGATCACCATCGGTGCCGGCATGAGATGGTCGCGGAGTCGTACACCGAGCCGCCGCTGAGTCTCAACGGCGCACGGGACATCCCCCAAAGCGATGCGCCACCTACCGACCCCAGCTGTAGTTCAACCGTGCGTAGTAGTACCCGCCGCTCAGGCCCCACGGCGTGAACTGGCTGTAGGGGAGGCCGAAGATGTTGGCAAACAGGTCCATCCGTTGCGAGAAGGTGTCGAAGACGTTCTGGCCGCCAATGGCCAGCGTCACGTCGGGGGTGAGCGGGATGCTGGCTTCCAGGTCGACGATATATCGGCCGTCCAGCAGCGGCGCGTCGGCGCCGCGGACGAAGCGCGCGTCGAAGTGGTCGACCCAGGCGCCGTAGTAGTTCAGACGGGCGAGTACCCCGACCCGCGCCACCTGCTGGTTGATGGCGGCGTTCCAGCGGATGCGGGGGACGCCGCGCTCCAGGCCGAGCACGTCACCGGCGGTGAGCAACTGCGACTCTTCCGTCAGCGCCGTGTGGGTGTAGTTCATGGTGAAGCTGAGCACCGTGTCACCGCCCAGCGCCGGCGGCGCGTAGGTGGAGACAAGGTCGACGCCCTGGTTCCGGCTGGAGAAGTCGTTGATGAAGAAGCGGAAGAATTTCAGCGTGCCGGCCGAGGCGATCCCTTCCGAGAGCAGCAGCGCGCGTTCGTCGGCGTCCAGCGTGAAGGTCTGCGACAGGGCGAGGCGGTTGTCGATGTCGACGCGGAAGTAGTCGGCGGTGAACGTGAAGGGGCCGGTATCGACGACCAGCCCGGCGGTCGTGTTGATTGACGTCTCGGGCTCCAGCGGCTGGCCGCCCCGCAGCTGCGCGGCCCGGAACGTCGACGGCACGTTGGCGCTGTCGACTAGTTGCAGCGTGTCCGGATCGATCGTCGTCTGCACGTTCAGCGTGTTCTGCTGGCCCGGCGTCGGGGCGCGGAAGCCGGTGCTGACGCCGCCGCGCACGGAGATCTCGTCGGTCAGGCCATAGCGGGCCGACAGCTTGCCGTTGGTCGTGGAGCCGAAGGTGTCGAAGTGCTCGACACGCACGGCGCCGCCGACCGTCCAGTGATCGCCCGGATCCCGCAGCTCCAGGTCGCCGTACAACGCGACGTTGCTGCGGTTCCAGGTCCCGGCGGTGTAGGCGGGAAATCCAGGAAAGCCGTTCGATCCGGAGACGAATCCCTGCGCGGCGTACGGTCCCACCTCCCAGGAGGGCCGTCCCCCGGCGCCGATGTCGAACCGTTCGTCGCGCCACTCGGCGCCGCCCGCGATGTTGACGATGTCGATGGCGGCGTAGGAGACGTCGAAGTTGAGATTCACTTCTTCCTGGCGGTACAGCCCCGGGTCGAAGTTGCGGGGCGTGTCCGGGCCAAGCGACGCGTTGACGGTGTTGTTGAAGAAGAAGTCCGACTCGTGGGCGCCGTAGCTGGCGCTGGCGTCCCAGGTCAGGCCGTTCGCCGCGAGCCGCCGCACGCCGGCCACCACCGACCTGTCGCTGACCACGCCGCCGAACTGCGGCGTGAACCCGCCCGGAATCGTCTCTTGAAAGGAGAAGCAGTGTGGGTCGGCGAACACCTGCGCGAGAGCCGCCTGGTCCGGCACGTTGTTCATGACGCGCACCGTGGGACAGTGAGCCGAGCCGTCCGCGATGCCGTCGCGCGCGTCGAGCACGTCGCCGATCAGCAGCGTCGCGCCGTTGTCGAGGCTGTAGATGTTGGCGCGGTTGTTCGGGTTTCGGAAGTAGAACCCTTCGGTCACCTTCTTCTCGGCATAGTTGGCGTGGCCGTAAAACTGCATCTGGTTGGCGAACAGGTGGCCGACGTTGCCGAACAGCTTCAGCTCGTCCTCGATCGTCGGGTTGCCCCAGATCTGCGCCGGGTCGGCCACGTCGGTGTTACCGGCCGCGATCAGCGCCGCCGCGTCGGCCCGCTGCACGCTGCGGTTGGTCGGGTCGGCGTTGCCGTACTCCAGGCTGAGATTGACGAACCCGGTGTCCCCGAGCGGCAATCCGACGTGGCCAGCCATGGTGTATGCATCGCCGTCGCCCGCGCGGTAGGTGCCGGTATTGAACGCCAGGCTGCCGCCGGAGCGGTCGTCCTTGAGCAGGAAGTTGATGACGCCCGCGATCGCATCCGAGCCGTATTGCGCCGAGGCGCCGTCACGCAGCACCTCGACCTGCCGCAACGCAATCGAGGGAATGGTCGAGATGTCAGGTCCCTGCGCACCGTCCGTCACGCCGGCGAACCAGGCGATGACCGACGAGCGGTGGCGGCGCTTGCCGTTGACGAGCACCAGCGTATGGTCGTGGGCCAGGTTGCGCAGGCTGGCCGGGCGCACCAGCGTGGCGGCGTCACTGATCGGGTGCGTGGCGACGTTGAACGAGGGGACCAGCGTCCGCAGTTGGTAGTCGAGCGTGGTGGCGCCCTGCCTGACGACGTCCTGCAGCGGGATGGCGTCAATCGGTACCGGCGAGGCGGTCACCGACCGCGGCTGGGCGCGGCTCCCCACGACGACGACCCGCTCCTCGATCTGCACCGCCATCTCCACATCGAGGGTGGTCGCGGCACCCGCTCTGATCTCCACACCCGTGCGCACGACCTCCTGGAACCCGGGCAGCGTGAACGTCACGTCGTACGCGCCGGGCTCGAACGCGGTGAGCGCGAACGTGCCGGCGTCGTCGGTCGAGGCGGTCTGGAGCGGACCGGCGACCGCCGCGGATCGCACCTCCACGGTGACACCCGGTAGCACAAGACCCGTCGTGTCGGTCACCGTGCCGGACAATACGACGTCCTGCACGACGGCAGTCCCCGGCGCAGCCATTACCAGCAGCAAGGCGGCTCTTACCAATAGTGTGCGTCTCATCGTGGTGCCCTCCTCGTGAGGCATCCGTGGCCGAGCCGATAGGACGAAGCCGAGATTTCCATCGTGGTCGCCGAGTGAGGACCCATGAACCCTGAAACCATCTCCAGACGGCCGGGTTTCTTGGTCGGATGTTCTTCCATCTCCCACTCCCCGTGAACTCAGACCGCGACGACGTGGAACCGGCCGCAGGTCCTTGTTCCGGGGCCATTGTCCCGACACCCCGCCCCGCGGGCTTCGTGTCCTGACGAACAGGCCCTTGGGCGGCAGCTGCCCGCTATCCTCCGGGCACGGGTAGCGCCGAGATTCACAGCCGCCGAAGCAGAGGACCTTCCGCCAGCAGGAGCCCGTAGGACCGGCCAGGACGCTCAGTTGCGGCCGAGGCCACCGAACCCCGGCGCGCCCCTGGGAACCCCGGCCCGAAACCGTCCATGCCGCACAACGCTGTATTATAGCGTCAAGGTCAAACTATTGTAGATAAATAGCTTATATGTTATAGGCATAGTGCAATTATCCAATTTGGCGCCCGCCCATCCCCGCGCGCACGGTATCGGCACACCGCGTGCCGCACATTCCGCAGCAGGACCACCAGAATCGAGCCTGGCATAAAGGGAAAAATAAGTTTGGTCACTGGAATACATTTTCTATAGGCTATGGCCGGACGGCGCCACCCGGCCACCACGACTATGCACGCCCTGCCGCCGCTCGAATGCCTCCGCTTCTTCGATGCCGCCGCCCGGCACGAGAGCTTCGTCCGCGCCGCCGAAGAGCTGCAGGTCACCGCCGCCGCCGTCGCCCACCGCATCCGCGTGCTCGAAGCCCATCTCCGCGCCCCGCTGTTCCACCGCCGCCACCGCGGGGTCCGCCTCACCGATCTCGGCCGCCAGTACCACGCCGACATCCAGCGCATTCTCTGCGACATCGAGGCCTCCACCGCACGCGTCCGCCGCTGGCACCGGTCGCGTTCCTGACCGACCGACCGGCTTGACGTGCGACCCGCCCAATTGACATAATAATATTATGTCAATTGGGCAGTGGGGGCCTCGGAAAGATCTGCCTGGACGAGGTGCCACGCCTGCTCGTGGAGATCCGGGCAGTGATCGCACGCGATCGAGACCGCCCGCGGAGACAGTGCCTGCGCGTCGTCGCCGTCGAATCCGTCGCCGAGCGGTGGCTCAGGCCGACGCTGGCGGAGTTCAACGCCTCCTGGCCCGACATCGCCATCGAGGTGGAGACCGACCACCTGGGCGTCACGGTGGGTGTCTGTCCATGCATGGCCCTGCCGGCGGCGAGTGTGCGGGATCGCGTGATCGCGTCAGCCACTGCGGTGCTGCCCGCGCGGGTGTCGAAGGCCCTCACGGGTCACCGCGTCACCCTGGAGCAGAGACGATGTGCGCCCACGCGCAACCCCGTGCAGCACGGTCTCGTCACTCGCCAACGGCGCGGCCATACCCGCGCCAGACTTTCTCCACGAGCGTTGCCGTCACGATCCGGCGTGCCGCCGGCGCACACGGTGTGCCATGGCATACTCGCGTCTTGTCAGACGCGCCCCGTCCGGAGGTTCGTTAGCGTTGCTGCTCCTGCCACCGCTCGAAAGCCTGCGCTTCTTCGAGGCCGCGGCCCGCCACCAGGGTTTCGCCCGCGCCGCCGAGGAGCTGGGCGTCACCCCGGCCGCCGTCGCGCACCGCGTCCGCCTGCTGGAGACGCACCTCGACGTCCCGCTCTTCGACCGCCTCCATCGCGGCGTGCGCCTCAATCGGCGCGGTCAGGCCTACCTGAAGGAGGTGCAGCGCATCCTCGCCGAGGTCCACGGCGTCTCCGAGCGCCAGCGCCGCTGGCCGCGGCGGGTCCGCATCGTCTCGGTCGAGGCGGTCGCCGAGAAGTGGCTCGTGCCCCGGCTCGCCATCTTCAAGGCGGCGCACCCCGGCGTCGCCATTGAGCTGGAAACCAACCACCGCGGCGTCGACCCCGACCGGCGCGACTTCGACGCCTGGCTCGCCTACACCGGCGAGACGGCCGCGCCGCGCCCGGTGACACGCCGCGAGGACACCCTGCTCGAGGACACGCTCTACGAGGAGCAGCTCTTTCCCGTCTGCAGCCCCGCCCTGCTCGCGGCGCGCGGCTGGCCCCTGCTCTACGACCTGGGCTGGGATGCGGACTGGGCGTACTGGTTCGCCCGCCAGGGCCAAGCCACGCCGGACCTGTCGCGGGCCTCGGGCTTCCGCCTCTACAGCATGTTGGTCCAGGCCGCGGTGACCGGGATCGGCGCCGCCATCGGACGCCCGATGCTGATCGCGCGGGAGCTGGAGAGCCGGACGCTGGTCCCGCTCTTCGACCATCAGGCCGAGACGCCCGAACGTTGCTGCCTCATTACCACGGCGGCCGCCCGGCAGCGGCCCGAGGTGCGGGCGTTCCGGGCATGGATCCTGGACGAGGCGAGAGCCGCGACCCGGGCCGGAGACGTCGCCTAGGAGTCTGCGCCGCAGAAACGGTGCGACAATTGTAGGCGAGCCGAGGAGGAAAGGACCTGATGTCGACGACGTTCCGTCCCTACGCACCGGATCAGATGCTGCTGTTGCCGGCGGACCTGCGGGCGTGGTTGCCGGAGGGCCACTTGGCGCACCACGTCAGCGACCTGGGGGACGGTGTGGATTTGACGGCGTTCTACGCGCCGTATGCGGGGGACGGTCGGCGCAACGCGCCCTCTGCACCGCGGATGATGGTGAAGGTGCTGCTGTATGCGTATGCGACGGGGGTGTTCTCGGCGCGCGGGATCGCGCGGAAGCTGGAAGAGGACGGGGCGTTCCGGGTTCTGGGGGCGGGCAACTTCCCGCAACATCGGACGCTGTGCGAGTTCCGGCGGCGGCACTTGTCGGACTTCAAGGAGCTGTTTGTAGCGGTGGGTCGGCTGGCGCGGGCATGGGGTCTGGCGCGCGTCGGGAAGCTGTCGATTGACGGCACGAAGGTGCGGGCGAACGCGAGCAAACGGAAGGCGATGAGCTACGGGCGGATGGCCAAGGAGGAGCGGCGGCTGCGGGGGGAGATTGAGGCGCGGCTGGCGGCGGACGTGCGGGGCGACGCGTTGCCGGCGGAGTTGCGCCGCCGGGAAGACCGTCTGGCGGCGACCCGGGCGGCGAAGGCGCGGTTGGAGGCGCAGCAGCGGGCAGCGGACGACGCCCGCGGTCGGCAGCCGGACCAAGACCGGAACCCGAAGGGCGGGCCGCCCTACACGCGGTCGTATGGCGAGCCGGACGCGAAGGCGCAGAGCAACTTCACGGACCCGGAGAGCGGGATCATGAAGACGAGCAACGACGGGTTCCAGCAGTGCTACAACGCGCAGGTGGCGGTCGATGGTGCGCACCAGTTGGTGGTGGCGACGGAGGTGACGGCGAACGCGAGCGACCAGGGTGGTGTGCCGGCGCTGCTCGACGCGCTGGCGGAGACGGTCGGCGAGCAGCCGGAGACGGTGCTGGCGGACGCCGGCTACAGCAACGAGCGGGACTTGGCGGACCTGGAAACGCGAGGCATCGACGGGTATGTGTCCTTGGGCCGGGAGGGGAAGGCGACCAGGCCCCGCGACCCGGAGAAGTATCCCGCGACGAGTCGCATGGCCGAGAAGCTGTCGAGGCCGGCGGGCCGTGCGGCGTAGGCAGAACGCAAGTGGCTGTCGGAGGCTCCCAACGGCTGGATCACGCACGTGCTGGGATTCCGACGCTTCAGCCTGCGGGGGCTGGCGAAGGTGCAGGGCGAGTGGGACTTGGTGTGCCGGGCGTTGAACACCACGCGCCTGCACGCCCTGATGGCGGCGTAACACGCGGGGAATGAGGCTCGCAACGACGACCGATCGGCGCGCCTCGGGCTCTGTGGCGGGCCAGGCGGCCCCTCAAGGCCGAATCTTGCTATCTGCTTCGCCCTTCGCCGAGGAGTTCCCTCGTCGGCCGACCGCCGAAGTCGCTCCGGCACAATGACGCACAGCATGGGCCGACGACCCATTTCACGCCGCCGCACCTCCTGCGGCGCAGACTCCTAGCTCTCTAGTTCCGCTTTCTCGAAGGCAAGCTGAATGCGACAGCGTCGAAGCGCTAGATTCGACACCGCACTCGCCGCGTACTGCACGCCTTCGGGGAAGTCTGAAGCGACCAAGATCCCCCGGACGAGCCCTTTACCTTCCTTCTGGTACCAACCCATGTAGCGGGCAACCTGCCCAATGGCCGAGTCCTTAGCCTCGCCGACCTTGAGTTCGACAACGACTGTCGCTCCGTCGGCGCCCCTGCCGAGGATGTCTACGCGGCCCACGTCAATCTTGACCTGTCGCGCCACGAACTTCAGGCCCGGTTCAAGGGAGTCCAATTGGTGTACAAGCTGGTCCTTGATGTCCCGCTCAAGACCGATCGACGCCTCTACCGCCTGCGCGGCATCCTCGATGTCCTCTGCTTCATCCGGCGTCCAAATATTCGGCCCATGAGACCCTTCGTCGTACAGCTCGAACGTCCCGTCGGCGTTCTTGTAGAGGAACCGCTTGGCGTGTGGGTGGTGAATGTAGGACTTCGGGTTGTTGATCGCGGGGGATGTCCCGTGCGCTGTTGAAACTCGGCGGCAGCTTGGTTCACGACTACGCAACCATCTCTGACGACTCCCCGAGTCCTAACCGCGCGTCGCGTGCCCGGAGGGCAGCGACCAGCGCGGGCATATCTTGACATCCTTGCACCCGGCGGAACCCCTTCGCCGCTTCGAGCACCCCGGCGGCCACCCAGCGCAGCACCATCGTCCCGCCGCGCCAGCGTTTCACATGGCGCTGCACATGGCGCGTTCGGCTGAGGAGACTCTCGATGGCGTTCGTGGTGGCGAGCGATCGTTGGAGACGCACGGTCCTGCCGGGCCGCACGGTGGGGCGGGCGCACCAGCCGAATTCGCGCTCGCCGCGGACGGCAACCTCGAGGGCGTGCCCGGGACGCTGGCGTTCACCGACGTGGACTGGGACGTGTGGCAGTCGGTGGCGATGATCGCCGGCCACGACCCCGACATCGACCACGACACAGCGACGCTCACCCACACCGCCGCCGGCGGCAGCTACGCGGGCCAGAGCGCCGACGTGACGGTGACGATCGTCGATGACGACGCCGCGGGCGTGAGCCTGGACCCGACGCGGGTGACCGTCACCGAGGGCGGGGCCGGCGCGACATACACGGCGGTGCTCGACTCGCAGCCGTCGGCGGACGTCACGGTGACCATCGGCGGTGCCGGCTCGGAGGTGTCGCTCGACAAGTCGTCGCTGACTTTCGCCGCCGGCAACTGGGACACCCCGCAGACGGTGACGGTCACCGCGGTCGACGACACCATCGACGGGGACATCGAGACCGTGACGCTGTCGCACACGACCGCCAGCAGCGACGACGACTACGACAGCCTGGCACGGACGCTTGGAGTCACCGTGCGCGACAACGACTCCGCGGCCGTGGTGGCCCCGGCGGCGGTGACGGTCACCGAGGGCGGGGCCGGCGTCGCCTACCAGCGACTGGGACGTCGACGATGGAAGAAGGCGTCTGGATACCAACGGCAGGCTCGCGTGGAGAACGCTGTCTTTCGCTACAAATCGATCATCGGAGACGGTCTGCGAGCCCGGACGCCAGGCGGGCGGCAGACTGAGACGCTGCTCGCGTGCAACGTCTTGAATCGGATGACCGAGCTCGGTCGACCGGCGTCCTACAGCATCGGTCGCTGAGATCCGCCTTCATTGGATCGCTTCGCCTCAACGGTTCGTGTTGCAACAACGCCTGGCCCTGACATCGAAGACCGGACCGGCGCGCGCGATGACTCGCGGGATCCGCGGTGGGGCTAGAATCCAACAAAGATCCCGACGCTGGCCTCAAGAAGATCCACAGGGTGATCATCGACGCCGCGTATGGAGTACATGCGGGCATCGAAGCGAAGTCCGGCGGGTCCCATCACCTGCACCATCATCCCGCCCCCGTAATTGACACTGAACTTCGCTCCGAATCTGGTCGACCAGTCGCCGCCGCCGTAAAAGAGCCCTCCACCGGCGGTCACGTAGGGCCGGAGTCTGGAGATGGGCAATTGCAGTCGCAGATTCGTGCTGTAGAGAAAGGCACTGCCGCCGCTGTCAATGAAACTCGGGCTGTATGCGACGGTGTGCTCCAGTCCCAGAGGCGCTGCAGAACGATACAGCCGCATTCCGAAGATTCCAAAGTCCTTGGGGTTAATCTGAAAACCTGGAAGCTCGCCCGGGAAGGTTCCAGGCTGCACGCCGACGACACTGCTCACTGCGTCCAGTCCCGACCTCAGAGTGAGGGTGCCTGGGTGCTGGAAGCCACCAAAGACCGTCAAGTCCTGAGCTTGGAGCGTGCCTGCGGAAATCACCCACGCCACAGTCAGCAATCCGATGGAGGAGCGCATCGGGGAAAACTATACTCACGGGGCGTGTTGGAGTCCAAACTCAGACCAGTGCCCACGCTCCGCGAGAGCTTCGGGGCGTTGTTGCAACATGCCGCGTCGAGGCGCAGCGAGCCAACCTGCCTCCGCTCAGCGACCAATGCTCCGGGACGCGGGTCGACCGAGCTCGGCCATCCGGTTCAGCACGTTGCACGCGAGGCGTCGACCGGATTCGTTCGGAAGCCGCGTTCGCGAAGCTCTGCGGCGCGTGCCCGATCCCGGCCTCGTCCGGGATGACCACCGGCCGGCACCGCCTCAATCGAGGCGGCCACCGCCACGCCAACGCCGCCCTCTATCGCGTCGTCATCGTCCGCATGCGATTCCACCAGCCCACCCGCGACTACGTCGCCCGACGCACCGCCGATGGCCGAACCAAACGCGAGATCATCCGGTGCCTCAAACGCTTCCTGGCGCGAGAGATCTACCAACGCGTCATGACCGATTTCCGCGCTCGCCAGGAGATCATTCAGGCCGCCTGAACGAGTGTCTTGACACATAGGGGCGTCAGTGCCAGGCGAACAGCTGTGGCTCGCCCAAGACGACATCATCCGGCGCGACCACCTGGCCCGCGCGCGCCCCGAGCGCGAAGACGAAGCGGTCGTGTGGCTGCGGCCGCGTCTGTGTGGGGTCGGGTTCCTGTGCGATCGCGCGAAGCGGCAGCGCCAGCGAGAGGCTTGCCGCGCCGGCGCGGAGCGGCAGTACCAGCGAGAGGCTCGCCGCGCCGCGCAGGACCGCGCGACGACCAATGGGCCGCGTGCCGGGCGCTCGGGTATGCACGACTACGCCAGGACCGGCTCGGCCGGGACGAGCTGGTCGAGCCAGTAGGCCTCGTCGTCGCGGCGGCGGATGAGGAAGCGGCCGAGGTCGTCCAGATCCTTCGCCTGGTGATAGCGGAGATAAATCCGCTCCTCGTCGACTGCCATGATCTCGACTTTGCCGGTCTCGTGCGACATGCAGTAGCGAGCGCGTCGCGCCAAACCCGATCCCTGCCGGAGCGCCTGCTGGAAGATCTCCCAGCCGCGCACGATTGGCACTTCGTACGGCTCGTTCCCGGCGGTCGGGCGTCCCTGGAACAGGTAATAGGGCGGGCAGCCGATGTAGGACAAGGTCGCGTACAACTCGGCGAGGACATACGGGTCGTCGTTGATGCCCTTGATCAGCGGGCATTGGTTGACGCAGACGACGCCGTTTCTGATGCACGCATCGATGCCCTCGATGGCCACGTCGGTCAGCTCACGTGGATGATCGAAGTGGGCCATCAAGTAGATGCGGTGCTCGGGCGTGGAGTACTTCTGGAACGCGGCCTGCAGCTCCTCGTCGCCGAGCACACGCCATGGGTCGAATGCCGGCATTTTGGAGCCGAGCCGGATGATCCGGACATGCGGAATGGCCCTGAGCGCTTTGAAGATGTCGACGAGACGTCGCGTGCTCATCAGCAGGGGGTCGCCACCGGTCAACAGGACATTGGTGACCTCGGGATGGTCGGCGATGTAGCGGAGGCCGTCGCTGATGTCGTTCGTGACCTCGTCGTTCTCGTCCATGAACAGCCGCTTGCGGAAGCAGTAGCGGCAGTAGGCCCCGCACACCTCGTTGCACAGCAAGAGCACGGTGTCGGTGTACTTGTGCTGGACGCCGCGCGCGACGGTGACGCTCGCCTCGTTGCTGGCATCGAGCCGCCCCCAGTCAACGAGCTCCTCGTCGCGCGGGATGATCAGCTGGCGTATCGGATCCTCGGCATCGCTCCAATCGATCAGCCCGAGGTAGTAGTCGTTGGCCCTGAACACATACTCATCCGCAACCGGTTTCAGCCGTTTCCGTTCGTCGGCCGTCAGCTGCTCGATCTGGTCGAGATGCCGGACGTAGCGCACCCGCTTTCGGGTGGTCGGCCGGGGCGGTGGGTTGCGCGGTCCCTCGGGCATAGATACGTGTGTCTGACGCTCGATTTCCGTCCGACTGGCCAGCAGGGTCGCCGAGGGAGTCACACCTTCGACGACCGGATGGAGTAACTGCGGGCTAAGAAGTATCGAGTACGGCTCGCCTGGATGCAAGCCCAGATGTGCCGTCGAGCGCTCCGGATAGGACTCGGGTGACACGCCGAGCATCGCCGCGAACGCCGCCTGCGACTGGCCCAGCTCGATCCGGCATGCACGTAGCGTCCAGGGCTCCACGACGTCACACCATGCCATCGGCGCAGGCCGTTGGGAAGCGCGGGGGTGGCGCTCGGCGTACTTCAGTCAGCCAATCTGTGGGGACGACCGGTCACTTTTTTCGCCTGGACCTTCGCCCCCGGTGCCCAGGCAGTGGGCACAATCGGCGAATTCTTTAGGAAACTGGCGCGCCCGGCAGGATTCGAACCTGCGACCCTCGGCTTAGAAGGCCGCCGGTGGAACGACCCCTAGAAATTGGGCCTGAATTCCCAAAGAATCGGGGCGTGATCGGTTATCACACGACGGTTATATTGTGCTGTCCGCGGACTGTCCACACCCACCGATTTCCTGAGGAAAACCGCGAAGATCGGTCGGTTTGGTCCGATTCCTGATAACCGATCGATGAGATGTGAGCCCACGCAGCTCACATCGAGAGCCTCGTCCCTGGATCCACGCTGCCCGTATGTGCCTGATTCCAGGTGGGGTCGTCCGTCCCACGGAGGCGAGAACGCGCTTCACTCTGGGGCGCGGTGGAGCGAAGCTGTGGTCGGTCGCGATGGCCGCATTACGTAAGGAGGGCACACCAGGATGGCAGGCATGGGACGGATCTATCGACGGGGTCACATCTACTACATTGCGTATCGCTGGGAGGGGCGGGAGTACCGTGAAAGTGCCCGGTCCTCCCAGCGCGGCGTGGCCGAACGACTGCTGGCCACGCGTCTGCGCGAGCGGCGGGGGAGTCCGCCTCGGGCCGCACTCACCTTCGACGCGCTGGCGGCCTGGTATCTCGACGACTACGGTGTCCGGCGCCTCCGGACGCTCGATACCGCGCGCGGGCGTGTCGCGAACCTTCGAGCGGTCTTCGGCGGGTGGCCGGCGACGGCGATCACGCCCGAAGCGATTCGGAGCTATCAGCGGCGCCGCCGGACGGCGGGCGCTGCCGCGGCCACGGTCAACCGGGAAACCTCGGCGCTGAGTCGGATGTTTCAGCTGGCGGTGTGCAGTCGGCAGCTCCCTGAACGCCCGGTCTTCCCGGAGCGGCTCGAGGAGAACGGCCCGCGCCAGGGGTTCTTCGAGCATGCGGAGTACGCGGCCGTGCGGCAGCAGTTGCCGGCCCCGTATCAGGATGTGTTGGACTTCGCGTACTACTCCGGGTGGCGGAAGCGGGAAATCCTCGACCTGCGGTGGGACGAGGTCGACGAGGCGGGTGAGGTGGTGCGGCTCTCGCCGCACCGGTCGAAGACGCGGGTGGGCCGCGTGCTCCCGATCTCGCCGCCGATTGCGGCGGTGTTGGCGCGGCGGCGAACCACCTGGCGCGCGGGCGACATGCGGGTGTTTCACCGCGACGACGTGACGGTCCGGGCCTGGCGGACGGCCTGGCCCGCGGCGTGCCGCCAGGCGGGCGTGCCCGGACGGTTGCTGCATGACTGTCGGCGGACGACGGCCCGCAACTTGGTGCGAGCAGGGGTGCCCGAGAGGGTGGCGATGCAGTGGACAGGGCACAAGACTCGGGCGGTGTTCGACCGCTACAACATCGTGCAGGAAGCCGAGCTGCATGAAGCGGGCACCCGACTGCTCGCGTACCTTGCGACCCAGCCGGCGGCGCGACGGTCACGCGAGATGACCGCGGCCGGCTCGTGAGTGCCAGGCGCCGGACGGCCTGGGATGGTGTGGATCGATCCTCACGTCACACGGTTGACCGCGGGCGGTGGAGGTCATCCTCGGCGTCGCCGCACGGGCAGATGCCGAAGAAACCCGTACTCGCGTGCTCGAGACATTCGGTTTCTGGCCTGAGACTTCGATAGCGTGAACTTCTTCCCGAGGTGCGTGTATGCGTCTCGGGCGCGCATGCCTTTCAGCCGTTGTTTGGTGTACTCGGCCGCAGGCAGTCGTCGTCGACCGACCCGATCGCGCCTGGACGGCAGCTTGAGTGTTCCGCCAACACCGGCACGGTGCAACGCGTGGGAGACGAGAGCGTGGCCTTGGGCTGGATGGGTCTCGCTCTTGACCGGGCCTTGTCGAACGAGCTCGCTCAGGACCCGTCGCCCGACCGCCCGGCGAGGTAGCGGCGGCGATTAAGACGGTCCAGGCAACCGGGGCGACGCCGGTGGTCAAGCTGGCGTTCGAGTTTCTGGTGCTGACGGCGGTCCGGTCGGCATGCGGGGCCGCGCCCGCCGCACTACAGAAACCTGCGAGGCTGGGGCGGCATAGGCCAGGCGTCCATCCAGTGGGACAAGCCCCCGCTCGACCCGAAGCTGCGATCGAGCATCATTGAGGGGCTGAGCGTCTTCCTCTCGGTCTTCGACCTGCCGGACGTCGCGCGCACGTTCTGTCCGCCGGCCCCCGCGACCGCGGTGCCGGAGGCCCCCGCCGACGCCCCCGTCGGCGACTCGGCGCCGGTCACGCGGCCGCTCCCGCCGCTCGACGAGGTGATCGACGCGGGAAAGGTCCTGTGCTTGAACATGCCGGCCGGGACGAACCCGGCCCTCTCGCGCGCGGTCGGCGTGCTGCTCAAGCAGGCGTGGCTGCGTGAGCGATGATCTCGGGTGGAAATCGATAGCCGTGGTAGCGAGGGGCGGGGCTGATCATGCAGCAACTCTGCTACGCTCGGCCTCAATGTGACAATACCGTCTCGAGGCCCGCCGCGATCAACTGAAGTCGGTGCCGAACAGGACCGCGATGATGATCGAGGCGATCGCCGCCGGCGCCACGAAGCGGATGATGTACCACCACACGTCATACCGGAACCAGGCCGGCTCGTTGCCGTCGACGAGTTCCGCCCGCGAGGCGTTGCGCGTCATGAACCACCCCGCCGCGATCGCGATGCCCAGGCCGCCGGTGGGGAGCATCCAGTTCGACACGATATGGTCGGCGATGCTGAACCAGCCCTGCTTTCCGAAGGCGGTCATGGTCGAGAGGATCGGGGTCGAGCCGAACGAGAGCGCCGCGAAGATGGTGAAGACGAAGACCGCCCCGCCCGAGGTGACCGCCGCGCGCTGGCGGCTCAGTCCCCGCTCGTCGATCAGGTAGCTGGCCACCGTCTCCAGGAGCGAGATGGTGGAGGTGAGCGCGGCCAGCGCCACCAGGACGTAGAACAGCGGTGCCAGCACCGCGCCGAACGGGACCTCGGTGTAGAACAACTCGGGGAGGGAGATGAACAGCATCCCCACCGTGGAACCGCTGACCTGCTCGCTCAACCCCGCCACCGAGAAGATGACCGAGAACATAATGATGGTGGCGAGCAGGGCGATCAGGGTGTCGAGGACGACGATGGCCCCCGCCGCCTTCACGATGGAATGCGTGCGAGAGATGTAGGACCCGTAGGTGATCATGGTGCCCATGCCGACGGAGAGCGTGAAGAAGGCGTGGCCCAGCGCCTCGAGCACCCCTGCCCACTTGAGCTCGGCGAAACGCGGCACGAAGATGAAGCGCAGGGCCTGGCCGGAGCCGCTCATGCCGAGCGCGCTGACGAGCAGCAGCACGAGGATGCCGAACAGGACGGGCAGCGAGAACCGGGCGACCCGCTCGATGCCCGTCTGGACGCCGAAGTAGACGACCCCGATCGTCGCGGCGCTGAACAGCAGGGACAAGATGAACTGCAGCCCGGCGGTGCTGACCTGTTCGTTGAAGAGATCGCCGGCCACGAGGTCAGCCGGGAAGCCGCCGAGCGTCCACCCCGCGGACTTCCAGAAGTAGAACAGCGACCAGCCGGCGATGACCGTGTAGTAGCTGAGGAGGATGAAGCCGCACAGCACCCCCCAGCCGCCGGCCACGCCCCAGGCGGGACCGGCCGCCTCTCTCAGCGCGCCGACCACGCTCTTTTGGCTGCGGCGGCCGATAAGTAGTTCGGCCAGCATGATCGGCAGCCCGACCCCCGCGATGCACACCAGATAGACGAGCACGAAGGCGCCGCCGTTGTTCTCCCAGGTGATGAAGGGGAACTTCCACAGGTTGCCCAGGCCGATGGCGCTCCCGGTGGCGGCCAGCACGAGCCCCATGGTGGAACTCCAGTTGCCACGAGGCTGATCGTTCATGCCCTCCCTCCTGACATCTCGTGGTGGGGTCGGCGTCGACCAGGACGAGTCGACGGCGCGTGAAGATGCCGACGCCCGCCGCTGAGCTGTTACAGGCTCAATGATTTCACGCACGCATCGACCGCGACATCCTGCATCACGGCATCCTGGTTTGCAACGGGACGACGACGTATTTTAGCCTTGCAGACTACCTGGCAGGTGGCCGATCACGTTTCAGTTCACGGGAGGCGATTGCAGCGGCGCGCGGGCGTTGAGGTCCTCCGTGGGAGTCCCAGCCAGGGTGGCGGCCGTGGCCGGAGCCCGCCCGTTCGGACCGACCTGAAGGCGGAAAAGATCGGACCACTGTGTCCGCATAACAAGCGGCTCAACCCCGAGCGCGCCGAAGAGATGGACGCGGCCAGCGTGAGCGGTAGAATGCAGCAGCGAGACATGACTGTCGAATGTGCAGAATGCCGTCAGGTGCTTGAAGAATGGCCGAGGGACGAGTGATCGGCGGATGGCGCCGCGTGGGCACGCGCGCCTGGAGGGTCCCTCTGCTGTGCGGGGTGGGGATGGTGATCCTGCAAACCAGTCTGGCGATCTACCGCTTTGGGGAGACCACCAGCCTGCGAGAGTGGGTGAATCCTCTGATGTGGGTCGGGTTGGGTCTGTTTTTCGTCACGGGCGGGCTCATTGGCCTAGTAGTTGAGCGCCTGCTCCGCGGCACGACCGGCCGGTTCCGCACCCTGCTGCTGGTCGCGACGATCCTGGCCACCCCCGTGGCGATTGGTTCGAGCCTCGTGGGGGGGTTGTTCGGTCCCCCCGGGGTCCTGATCTATGGCCTGATTCCCTACCTGCTCCTGGTTGGGATTCCCAGACTGATTGGCAAGGGATGGGAGGTGTGGACCAAGCGTGGCGCCTGAATCTTCCTCCGCCGCGGGACGAGGCAAAGGGGTGCACAACCGTTCCTTTCTGCAAGATGTCCGAGTGTGGACTCCCTGCTAGCCGTGAGGTTGCTGCCTGCGGCGTGTCCCACCCGCGAACTGAATCACCCGGGGTCGGCGCCAGCCTGCCGGTTGGCCGACGGTACGGCGGACGCATCATCATCGACCGCCAGCCCCTCTCGGGAGGCGCGACGCTCGCGCTCATGCAGATAGGCGGGGACCATCGCATTCTGAGTGTCCTGCGACGCGGGTCGTCGTACTGTCGTTCCATGTGCAAGCTCGGAGGAAGGCCATCCGTGTACCATAGGCCTGCGCCATGCGTCTTGCCTCGGTCATCGTCGTCGGGAGCATCCTGCTGGGCGGTCCCCTCTCCGGCGCGGCGGCCCAGAGCGCGGCCGAGAGGAAGGCGCCGCGCGCCGGGTGGTACGTCGGCGGGGGCCTCGGCTCGCATTGGGCAGCCGACATGGACCAGGAGGGTTGGAATCGGGACCCGCTCTGCTATCCGACGGACGCGTGTTTCGATGTGGACCCTGTTCCCGAGATCTCAGGCTACCGCTGGCGGTACGACGTCATCGCGGACGTCGGCGCGGCGTTCGAGCTTTCGGCCGGCCGGCTGTTCGATCGCACACGCCTGGAGTTCTCGTTCGCGCAGCGGAAGAACGGTCTCTACCAGAGATTCCGCAGTATCACCGATTACGATGGCCTACCCATGGACGCACGGCGCGGCAGCACATGATCGACGCATGGAATAGCCGATCCATCTGATGACGGAGCCGCGTCGAATCGCCGCGAACGCCCCTGGGCGCTGCCAGTGCCGGGAGGCTGACGCGCGGCGAGTGCTACGAAGCCCGCCTGGCGAAGAAAGGCCACAAGTGTGGAGCGGTGTCTGAGGAATGCCCTGAAAGTAGGGGGCTCCAGTCGGTTGCACGTCAGCGGGGGCTGAGGTGACGGCCTCCGGAGCTGGACGATTGTGCGACGAAGAAAGTTTCGTGGGATCGGCGGCTCTCGGGTGTATAAAGGTACCATCCGGGGCAGGCAAAATGGAAATCCCGGTTTGGATTCACGGATGACATCGTCGTGCGAATCCGTCCCGAGGCTGACGGAAGCCGAGTCGACCTCAGATCGGTATCGCGGGTCGGGGTGGGCGATCTCGGCGTGAACGCCGCGCGTGTCCACGCCTTCCTCCAGTCAATCGAAGCGCGGGTCGATGGCCTGCCGGCGGACGTCAGCCGTGCAGGCGGCAGCTAGCGGCTGCGCTCCGGACCGTCGACCGACCAAACCAAGTTGGCTCAGTGATGGTGGTGGTGCATCGCCTCGTGTTCGGCGTGCGCCTTGTCGAGCTGGGTCTTTCGCGCTTTTTTGCGGGCCGACTGCAGGTTGGTCTGTCGCGTGCCATCGGAGCTCACGGCAAAGTGTGACAGCAACCGTTCGAGCTCCACACTCTCGCACTCCGGACACTTCGGCGTCGTCTTCGGCAGGACGACCTGCTCGAACTCGTGACCGCAGCCCTTGCACTGATACTCGTAGATGGGCATGAGCGATTCCTCGAATCCAGCCTAGCACGGTTACTCGGGAAGCCCGAACACGAACAGGCTATTGCCGGCCGACGCCGCGACAAGCTGCTTCCCGTCGACGGAGTACGAGATCGGACCCATGGCGATCGGTCCGCCGAGCGCGACCCGCCAGATAAGCGAGCCGTCTTTTGAGTCGAGCGCGTGAAAGTGACCCTCACGGTTGCCGGTGAAGAGGACGTCGGTGGCGGTCGTCAGGATGCCACTCGTCGTGACGTCCGTCATCTCGTACTTCCACTTGGTGTCGCCGGTGGCCGGGTCGATGGCGATGACGGCACCAGTGCCGGCGGCTTCGGTCCAGTCGTTAATCGGGCCACGCTGGAGGTTCGGTAACTGCGGTGCGCCTGGCCTCGGATTCCCCGGCGTGCCTCCGAGGAAGACCTGGCCCGGCTGATACTCCATTTCTTGAGCCTCGAACATCGAGGCGTTGTTCTCCCACGACGGCACGTAGAACATCCGGGTGTTCGGATTGTAGGAGGGCGAGTACCAGTTCGTCCCCCCCTGAACCCCCGGGAAGGTCGGCGTCCCCGGCGGCTGCGGCGTCTCGATCGGGCGGCCGGCGTCGTCGAGGCCCTCGGCCCAATTCATGAACACGAACGGGTCGCCGGAGATGAACTGCCCGCTCTCACGGTTGAGCACGTAGAAGAAGGCATTCCGATTTGCCCAGAGCATCAACTTCAAGGTGCTGCCGTCCTGCGCGGGATAGTCGACCAACACCGGGATCTGGACCGAGTCGTAGTCGTAATCGTCGTTCGGCGTGAACTGGAAGTACCAATCGAGCTCGCCCGTGTCGGCGTTGAGCGCGACGACCGAATCAGAGTACAAGTTGTCGCCCGGGCGCTGCTCCGGGTTCCAGTCCGGACCCGGGTTGCCGATGCCCCAGTAGGTCAGGTTGAGGTCCGGGTCATACGATCCGGTCAGCCACACCGAGGCGCCACCGTGCATCCAGGCATCGCCGCCCCCCTCCCAGGTTTCGTGCCCCGGCTCGCCCGGGCCGGGAATGGTGTAGAAGCGCCACGCTTCCTCGCCCGTGGCCGCGTCATATGCCGCGATGAACCCGCGGATGCCGTACTCGCCCCCCGCGACGCCAACGATCACTTTGTCCTTGATCACGAGCGGCGCCACCGTCAACGCGTAGCCCTGGGTCGGGTCGGCCACCTCGGTGAACCAGATCGGCTTGCCGGTGGTCGCGTTGATCGCGATGAGCCGGGCATCGATCGTCGCCATGAACAGCGTGTTGCCGAGGATGCCAAGACCCCGGTTGAGACGGCCACAGCATGGCCGCGATTCTTCTCGAGGGTTGTACTGGTACGTCCAGAACACACGGCCCCCCTTGGCGTCGAGCGCGACGACTGTGTTCGGCGCTTCGGTGAGGTACATGATGCCGTCGACGACGAGTGGCGTCGCTTCGAACGCCTGCAGCGATTGGGCCTGAAACACCCACTTCAGCTCGAGGTCATTGGCATTGCCGATCGTGATCTGATCGAGCGCAGTGTGTCGCTGACTGCTGTAGGTGCCAGAGTAGGTCAGCCAGTTGTGCGGTTCGTTCGCCGCGTTGAGCAGGCGCTCGAACGTCACGCCCCCTCCTTGCGCGAGGACGAGCGGCACGGCCGTCGCCGTCACCATGAGTGTGAGGCCGAGCACGAGAAGCGCAAGCCGTGGACGACGTCGGTCCGTTGTCATCAGTTCAGCCCCTCCGGTCCTCGCAGCGTCAACAGGTAGGCGATCACGTCGGCAATCTCCTGCTCGCTCAGCATGTCGGTATACGACGGCATCGGCGACTCGGTGATGACCGTAAACTCGCGCAGCGTCGTCTTGTCCAGCGACTGCAGTTGGCCGTCGTCGTCTACCAGCTGCACCGAATAGGTGTCCTCGTTCAGCCGGCGGCCGCTGACCGCAGTACCGTCCGCCAGCACCGCGCGAACCGGCCGGTTGATCGGGATCATCGCGTCAGTGGGATCGAGGAGCGATGCTTCCAAACGACCAGCAGTTCGAAGGTTCCCGATGTCGGACAGCTCGGGCGCCGACCCCAACGTACCGGTCCGGCCGATGCGATGACAGCTGGTGCAGTTGCCCTTGCCACCCACAATCGACTCGCCTCGACCGGCGTCGCCAATGTGTACGTCGCGTGCGTCGAGCTCACCCATACTTCGGATGTAGGCCACCAGGGCGGTGAGCTCCGACTGGGAGTACTCGCCAGGGGGCATTGCCGTATCCGGAATGCCGATCGCAATGAGCATCATCAGCGCCTCATCCGTTTGGGCGCGTGGAGTGGCGATCCGGATGTTGATTCCAGTTACGCCACCGCCGTCCTCCCCGTGGCACGTGGCACACGTCGACCGGTAGAGCCCGAGACCGAACTCGATGTCCGCCTGGGTGTAGGTCCCGACGTGTTCCTGCTGGACTTCGGCATTGCCGCCGGCCGGCGCGGTCGAGAGGGCTACTGCGAAGGCGACAGCGAGCAACACCGTTACCGCGTGTCGTGCGCTTCCTCGAATCATGGTGCGCATGGTATCACCGGCCCGGGCCCGGCCGTAACAGAGGTCCGAAAACAGTACGGCGTCGTCCTCCGGAACGGACGACGACCTTTTTGTGAGCGACAAACATCCCATTCGGCCGGGAAATTCCCACTGACCGCGCTGGCACAGTTCGTGATCTTCCTAGACGTGCGGTGCTCTCACGAGCGGAGGCAGGATCATGCGTCGAGGACTGATGACATTGGCGTTGGCTGCGGGGCTGGTGATTGCGGGTGGCGGGTTCACGACAGCCCAGGCCGAATCGTTTTGGCATGCCACCGGTGGCGTCCGCATCGGCGGCATCCACTTCACGATGGGGTATCACTCGGCACCTCGGCACCGGCGTTTCCCGGGCCGCTATTACCGAACGAAGCATCGGCTCAAGCATCGTGGTTATCGCTGTGGTCGTCTCTGCTACCGGCGCGGCGGCTACTACAACCATCACCAGTCGTGCGGACTTCTCGGGGTGCACATGGCTCGCCATGGGTACGCGGCCTGGAACTACGCGCCGCCCTATCCCGTCTACGGGTACGGCGACCGGTACGGCAGGTTCGACAGATATAACCGGTACGACAGCTATCGTGACCACCGCTACTACGGAGACGACGACGACGACGGCGGCGGCTACTACGACGATGATGATGATGATGACGACGACGATTACTACGACCGGGATCGTCGCCGCCGCCGGCGCTGGTAGCGGGTCGATCGGCGACTGGTTCGATGAAGTTTCAAGGGCGACCCCTCGGGGTCGCTTTTTTTACGTGTAGAGCCGCGGTCGTACTAGACCAAGCCGGGCTTTTCTGTAATCTCGCGGTCGGCGATACGTATTACCAGTATGGGGACTGCGACGGCCTGCATGCAGCCTGAAGCCAATTTCGGTGAGCTGTATCGGACGCATCACCGCCAGGTGCGGCGGCTCTGCCGGCAGCTCCTGAACTCCACCGAAGATGCCGAGGATGCCACCCAGGAGGTCTTCCTTCGGGCGCAGCAACGATTCAATCAGTTCGACGCTGCCCGCTCGTTTGCGAGTTGGATCAAAGGTGTCGCGAGTCACCTCTGTATCGATCGGCTTCGGCGACGCAGCACCGAGACGCGTCTGTTCGGCACCGAAGACGTGGAGCGTACGGCGGCGGCCTCGCAGTCGCCTAGTCCGCTACGTGCGTTGATCGCGCAGGAACGGGCCGACGAACTGCGCCGAGCGATCGCCGCGTTACCGGCCAAATACCGTGTGCCTATCGTGCTGGCGTACTACAGCGAGCTTCGCTACGAGGAGATCGCCGGACTCCTCGGGCTTGAACGGAGTCACGTCGCCGTCCTTGTTTTTCGCGGAAGACACCAGCTTCGGCGCGCGCTGAACGCGCCCGACAGGAAACACCCATGACTTGTCCAGATGAATTCACCCTGACGATGTTCGCGGATGACGAGCTTGACGCATCCTCGTCTCAAGATATCCAGATCCACACTGGAGCCTGCCGGCGCTGCCGTGAGGTTGTGCGGGCCCTGCTGGATGAACGAACGGCACTCACCGCGGCTCTTCAAGACGTCGCGATTGCTGACGAGTTGCTCGCGCCGCTTGGTGTCCGCACCACGTCCGAACATGCCTGGTCCGACCTGTCGTCGCTCGCCGTTGCTGTATCGACGGCTGTCGCCGTCCTATTGCTGGGCACGACAGTCGCCCCGGAAGTCCAATTGCCGCTGGCACTCGAGTGGATCAGTCCCTTCCATGTGACCGGCCAACTCAACCTGTTGTTCACGGGCGCCGTCTACGGCGTGCTGGAAGGAGACACCATGATCGCAGCAATGACGACAATAGCGGACGCGACCAGTCAATCGGTGCTGGCACTGCTGCTACTGCTTGGTGGCATCACGCTGGCACGGAGTCTGAATCGCTCGATGGCGATGGGGATGCTGGCAAGCCTGCTGGTCATGCTGGCCACGTCGAGCGAGGCGCTCGAAGTGCGGCAATCGGACTTCGACGTGACGGTCGCTGCCGGGGAGACGATCGACGATACGCTGATAGCGGCAGGTGACACAGTGATCGTGAACGGCACCGTCACCGGTGACCTCATTGCTGCGGGACGTCGCGTGCTCATTCGCGGTGTCGTCGGAGGCAACGTGCTCGCCGCCGCCCAAGAGGTCGAGGTGGAGGGCGACGTCGGCGGGACGGTGTTTAGCGCCGCGCAGTTCATCACCGCCAGTGGCGCGGTTGGCGGCGACCTCTACGGGTGGGGCCAAGGCGTTGAGGTCGAGGAAGGGAGTCGAATCGATGGAAACGTCGTGTCGGGCGCGGCGACGATCACGATCGATGGTCTGGTTGGCCGAGACGTCATGGCGGGCGGCCAGAGCGTCGAGATCGAAGGCACCGTGCAGCGCAACGTCACCGCCGTCGGTGAGCGCATCACAGTTCGGCAACCGGGGCGCATCGTCGGCAACCTCAACGCGTACGTGTCCAATCCTGACGCCGTAGAGGTGTCGACCGGCGCCATTGGCGGTGCGACCAGTGTCAACGTCCCCGAGACCGAGTCGAGGCGGAGCGAATTCCTCACGGGGTCGTTCTACGTGGGACAAGCACTCAGGCTGGCCGCCGCGTTTCTTACCGGATGGCTGCTCTTCTGGTTGGTACCGGGCGCGGCGACCGCACGGTTCGAGACCCCGCTCGCGGCGCTGCAGCAACTGGGCATCGGATTCCTCTTCGTCGTCGCGGTTCCAATTGCCGCGGTCATTGCGGCGATCACCGTGATTGGGCTGCCGCTGGCCGTCGTCTCACTCGTCGTTTGGATCGCGGGGCTGTACCTGGCGAAGATCGTGATCGCCATCTTTCTCGGTCGGCGGCTGCTCGGACGAACCAGCGATGACGGCATCGCGGTCGCGCTGCTGGCCGGCTTGGTCGCGATCATCGTCGCCGTGAACGTGCCCTACCTGGGTGGTTTCATCAACCTGGCGTTGACGCTGGTTGGCGTCGGCGTCCTGTTCACCTGGGCCATCACCGCCTATCGCAGCCGGACGGTGCTAACCGCGTAAGCGTTTAGCTGGAACGGCGGTGGGCGAGGATCTCGTCGATCGGTCGACGGTACCCGGACCCAGCCCCGACATGGTGGAAACGCACGATGCCGGCCGGGTCAACCAGAATGTCGCCGCCTTGCTGGGTCGTGTCATCTGTCGGCCGGCGCGGCAGCTTTCCCAGCATCGCTTCCCTCGCGTACGCCAGCCAAGTGGTCGGCCCGAGCAGGTGGCGGAGCTTCGCTTGCTGCATGCCGTAGGCCCGGTAGACCTCCCGGTCGGCATCGATCAGGATCGGCCATTCGATCCCCGTTTCGGCACGGTAGCTATTTGCGGCCGCTACTGTTTCGAACGTCACCATCACGACACGGATCTCGAGCTCGCGCAGCATGGCATCAGCCTGCTGCAACTGCAGCAGGTGTCGTCGACACGGCAGTCAACGCAGATGACGATGGAAGACCAGCAGCGCCCACTCGCCCCGATAGTCCTCCAGTGCGTGGTGCCGGCCTGTCGAATCCGGGAGCCGGAACGGGACGGCGGGTTGCCCAAGCAGCGTCACGAAATCAGTCTAGCGTGCCCGGGCGACGGGCGGTCTGCGGGGGTGTAGTATTCGACGCGGAGCTGCCGCTGATATGGCCGTGCACATCGAATTGGGCGAGCTCGACGAGTCGAGGGAGGAGCGCACGCCGGACGGTCGGCCCGAAGTCACCCATCTCTCCCACGATCTGGGCAAACGGCCAATTCCGGCCACGCTCGCCATGAAGCTCTTGCTGTGGTTCCGAACCGAGCCCGGTTCGGATGTTCCGATCGTCACGCATGTCTTGTCGCACACCGGTGACAGCGTTTTCTCGAGAACAGACATGACGAAGGTTCCCAGCACGGGAAGGGGACACGTCATCATCGATCTACCGGTCACGCTGAATGAACCGGGTTCGTATACCGTGCATTGCACCGTTGATGACACGCCGTGGTCCAAGATCATCAAGCTTGAAGCGCCCTGAGTAACGTCGGTCTATAGTCAGTAGCTGGCCCGACCGACCCGTTGAGATTGAGGACCTTATGACCTTCGTTGCCGCGCTGGAACCGACCCCGCTCTGGGGCCATTTCGACACGATTCTGACGATTCCGCGGGGGTCGACAAACGAGGACCAAATGCGGCGGTCCGTGTTGGCGGTTGCCGATCGGGTCGGCTTGTCACATCACGTTGACGACGTCGGGAATGTCGTGGTGCGAAAGCCCGGAACCCCGGGTCACGAAGGCGCGGCGGTCACGGTCCTGCAGTCCCATCTCGACATGGTCAACGAGAAGAACGCCGATCACGACCACGACTTCACCCGCGACGCGATCATGCCGCGGCAGGAGGGGGATTACCTCACTGCCGACGGAACAACCCTCGGCTCGGACAACGGCATCGGCGTTGCCACAATGCTCGCGGTCATGGAAGCCACCGATCTCGTGCACGGTCCGCTCGAGTTCCTCTTCACCATCGACGAAGAGACTGGGCTCACCGGGGCCGCTCAGCTCGACCCCACGCTGCTTGAAGGACATCAGCTGATCAACCTCGATTCGGAAGACGAGGGCATCCTCTATGTTGGCTGCGCCGGGGGCGGTGACAGCCAGTTGACTGTGGTAGCCACGGCAGCGCCGGTTGACTCGGATGAGGTCGCGGTGAGCCTTGCCCTGAAGGGGTTGAAAGGCGGGCACTCCGGCTGCGATATCCACTTGCAGCGCGGCAACGCGGTGAAGTTGCTTGCACGCGCCCTGTGGACCGCCGCGCTCGGCAGTTCGTTCCGCCTGGCGGCGTTCACCGGAGGTAGTGCGCACAACGCGATTCCGCGCGAGGCGTTTGCCACGGTCGTCGTGGCTGCCGATGACAAAGACGCGCTGCTCGAAGCGCTTCGGGCCGAGGTCGATGCGATACGGTCGGAGTTCCGGCCAGTAGATCCCGGGATGGCCTTCGTCGCGGAATCGTCAGAGACCCCCGACATGACGTGGGACGACGCGACGACCCACACCGTGCTCCGTCTGATCAGCGCGCTTCCACACGGGGTTGCGGCGATGAGCTACGAGATCCCGGAGCTCGTCGAAACCAGCTCCAACGTGGCGACCGTCAAGCAGGGTGAGAGCTCGGTGACCGTTGGGGTGAGTAGCCGATCGTCGATCGACTCGGCGCTTGAGGCACTGCGACGCCGCGTCCGTGCGACCGGTTTGCTGGCGGGGGCATCGGTTGAGGAAGACACCTCGTATCCAGGTTGGAAGCCCGATTTGGATTCGCATCTGCTCTCCGTCGTCAAGACGGTGCATGCCAAAGAGTTTGGTGTGGAGCCGGCGGTGCAGGCGATTCATGCCGGGCTCGAGTGCGGCATCATCGGTAAGAAAGTACCGGGCATCGACATGATCTCGTTCGGGCCGGTCATCGAGTTCCCGCATTCGCCCGACGAGCGCGTACACATCGGGTCGGTCGACCGCTTCTACCGTCTGCTCACCGCGACACTCGAGGCGTTGGCGTGATCGAACCGGCCTCACCTGAGCCGGGGTCCTCCACAGAAGCCAGGCAAGCTGGCGTGATTCCGCTTCGCCGTCATTCTGGTGTGACCACATACTGTCTGGTCACGACATCGAGCGGGCGGCGGCGGACCATTCCCAAAGGGATCATTGAGCGAGGCGAGTCGGCGCGCGAGGCCGCCCTCAAGGAAGCGTACGAGGAGGCCGGTCTGCACGGTGAACTGGTCGGCGCACCGGTCGGGTCGTTCACGCAGAAGAAGTGGGGGCTCACGTTCACGGTCGAGGTCTACCTGATGGATGTCACGCACGCGGACGACGCGTGGCCCGAGTCGGGTTTCCGGCAGCGACGCTGGTGTGATGCCGATACCGCACTCGCACTGCTCCGGAACCGACCGGTAGCCGAGGTGTTTCGCGACGCCCTCGAGGGGCTCGAGTAGGCCCGGCGCCGAGACGAGGGCGAGACCCATGAACACGCCGGCTCATCTGGTCGTAAGTGCCCTGGTCCTCGGGCGCGACCGCTGGCAGCCGTACTGGCTGGCGATCACGGGTGGCGCACTCGTACCCGACCTGCCCATGATCGTCTTCTTCGTCTACGAACGTTTCGTCCTCGGCGCGTCACAGCGGCTCATCTGGTCGACACGTTACTTCGACCCGGGGTGGCAGACGTTTTTCGATGTCTTCAACTCGTTGCCCTTCATCGCGGTGGCGTTGTTGATCGCCTGGCGCCTCCGGTCGACGGCGTCGCTCGCCTTTCTCTCGAGCATGGCGGTGCACTGCCTGGCCGACCTTCCGCTGCATCGAGAAGACGCGCACGGGCACTTCTTTCCACTGACCAATTGGCGATTCGAGAGTCCGGTGTCCTATTGGGATCCACAGCACTACGGGTTGCTGGTGCTGGTCGCTGAGCTTCTGCTGGTGGTGCTCGGGGCGGCGATCCTGATGCGGTACTACCGGCCCCGCGCGTGGCGGATCATCGGCATGGTGGTGCTGGTGTCGTATCTGATTCCGCTCGCGCTCGGGGTGTCGTTCTACCTGGCGGGGTAGGAGGGCGCCGCGGCGTCTTTCTCACTAGTGCGCCCTGATTCCCTGGCGTCGCACCAGGCTGGGTCTCAGGCTCCGCAAACCGGGCAGACGGTTTGCTCCGCTGAGCCCTCACCCGGCCCGCCGCCGCCCACATTCGCGACATGCTGCGCCAGCGCTCTCTAATAGATGATGAACTCGAGCAGATTCTGGTCTGGATCGCGGATGTAGAAGCTTGTCCCGGTGGCGGTTCCCCCGTTGCGCCCGCCGGTGCGTTCAACCGGGCCTTCCTCTACGTCCGCTCCAACCTCTCGCAACCGCGCCTCGAGCGCTGGCCGCCCGCCCTCCCACACGAAGCAGAAGTCGCCGCAGGGAGGCACCGCGTTCGAGGCCCGCAACGTGAACGTCCCGCTCTGCCAGTTCGCCGGCCGATGGAAGTTAATTTTCTGATGCGCCATGTGCACCGAGCAGATCCGTGCGCCTTCCATGACGTCGAAGCCCAACGCGCGATAGAACGCAACCATGGCCCCGGTGTTTTGCATCGGCACCGCGACGTGATCAAAGGCGGCGATCGGTCCGCCCTGAGCTGACGCCGTCGCCGCCACCCCGACCCCCGCAGCTACTCCGATGACCCGCTTGATGAAGTTTCGTCGTGAGGACATGGTTTCACTCCCAGGTTTCGGGACAGCTTACAACGCACCGGCCCTATAATCGTGGCAGTCGTGACGATCTCTCGCAATGCGCTGGTTGCCCTCCTGGTCGGCTCGATTACTGTCATCGTTCATGCCGACGACTGGCCGAGGTTCCGCGGTCCAAGCGGACAAGGGCACTCGGGCGAGAGCGGGGTCCCGTTCGAGTGGAGCGAGACCGACCACGTCGTTTGGAAGAGCGACGTACCGGGTCGCGGTTGGTCGTCGCCGGTCGTCGCCAGCGGTCGAATCTGGTTGACCACAGCCGTTGGCGCTGAGGGTGGCGGCGGGTCGCTCAGGCTCTTGGCCTTTGACACCGAAACGGGGGAGTCGCTAGTCGACGTCGAGGTCTTTCAGACGCCCGATCAGGAATCGCCGAACCCGAAGAACAGCCTGGCGTCGCCCACGGCGGTCGTGGATGCCGAGCGCGACCAGGTGTATGTCCACTTCGGCTCGTCGGGCACGGCGGCGCTGACGACGTCGGGCGAGAAGGTGTGGGAGCAGCGCTTCGACTACATCACGCAGCATGGCAACGGCGGCTCGCCGATGCTCTACGACGACATGGTCATCTTGAGCGGTGATGGCTACGACAAGGCGTTCATCGTGGCGCTGGATGCGGCGACGGGCGAGGTGCGGTGGAGAGTCGATCGTTCGGAGCCGGTGTCACAGGCCTACTCGACGCCGGTCGTGATCGACGTCAACGGTCAAGACCAGCTCATCAGCATCACGGCGTTCCGGACAACGGCACACGACCCCACGACGGGCGAGGAGATCTGGCAGGTCGACTATCCGAACGGCTTCTCGAACGTGCCTGGTCCGGTCTACAGCACAGACCATGGGATCGTGTACATCGCTACGGGGTTTCAGCAGCCGTTCTTGCTGGCCGTGCGGGCGGACGGATCGGGGAACGTGACTGAGACCCACGTCGAGTGGAAGCTCCGCCGTGGAGTACCGCTGACGCCGTCTCCGCTCGTCGTCGGCGACGAGCTCTACGTCGTGAGCGATACCGGTATTGCGACCTGTCTCGATGCGAAGACGGGGACGCGGCATTGGCGCGAGCGTCTCAGAGGCAACTATTCGGCGTCACCGGTCTTCGCGGACGGACGCATTTATTTCCAGAGCGAAGAGGGCGTGACGACGGTCATTGCACCCGGGACCGAGTACCGCGAGCTTGCGAAGAACGAGCTCGACGGGGTGATGCTGGCCACGCTGGCTGTGTCGGACGGCGCGATCTACATCCGGAGTGACAGCCGGTTGTATCGGATCGGCGACTAGCTACATTCCGGCCCAGCCAGCCCGTAGCGCCGCGCGATTGACCTCCGCGCCCTTGAGGAATACCCGGTCGATCTGCTTGACGTTCGCGATGTCTTCGAGCGGATCCGCGTGGAGCACGATGAAATCGGCGCTCTTCCCGGCGGTGAGCACGCCGGTCTCGTCGAATCCGAGCGCCGCCGCTGGCACGCGCGTCGCCGCCATGATCGCCTCCGCTGGCGTCATGCCCGCTTTCACCATGAGCCCCAGCTCGCGCAGCTCGGTGTAGCCGAAGAATGAATCAGTGATGCCGCTGTCGGCACCAAGCACGAGGCGAACGCCGGCGTCGCGTAGCTTGACCAGGCTCTTCTCCATGGTGGCGTAGGTTGCCGCGGCCTGCGCTGCCCCCTCGGCGGAGCGCCGCGTGTAGGCTTCCTTCGCTCGCGCGATGATGTCTGGCGTGATCGATTCATGCAGCAGGAAATCGTCGAGGAAAGCCTGCGGCTCGCTATGTCCAGCTCGTTCCGCAACTGCGAGGTTCGGCATCACAAAGACGTCGCGTCGTGCGATTGCAGCTACGAGCTCCGATGACATCTCCTCGTCGCGTGCCAGATGCGCGAGCCCGTCGACCCCTGCGTCGACAAGCATGGCCGCGTCCGCCGCATCGTAGATGTGCGCGACAACCTGTAGATCGCGCAGGTGAGCCTCGTCGATGACGGCCTGCGAGAGCTCGATCGGGAACTTCTCGACCGAACCGTCCCGCGCATCGACCCAGATCTTGATCGCGTCGACCTCGCGCTCCGCCAGCTCGCGCACTTGCTGGCGGGCCTCGTCCTCGGTGGTCGCGCCGTAGGCGGCGGGGCGCATCGTCGGGGCACCCGGTCCACCGCTCGGGTCGGCGATACCGCGGCCGACCGTTCTGAGACGCGCACCGCCGAGCTGACCCTGCTCCTGTTCCGCGCGGATGTCGAAGGCGAGGTCGCCGTTGTCGACACCGAGCGAGACGATCGTGCCGACCCCGTAGTACGCGTACCGATTCAGGTGATCGATGATGTTCTCGCGCGTGTAGTTCTCGGCGTCGAACGACAGATCTTCGAGGAATCCGAGGTGGCCGTGCAGGCTGACCAGCGCAGGCATGACGACCTGGTCCGAGAGGTCGACTCGCTCCGCTCCCGGGGGCAACCCAAGCTCCCCGGCTTGGCCGACCGCCATGATCACGCCCTCGTCGACAAGAAACGCTGCGTTGTCGATCGGGGCGCTGTCCTCACCCGTGATCAGCCGGAAGCCTTCGTAGAGCAGTGCCGTGCTGGTCGGCGCCGGCGGCTCGGCTTCCTCCCCGCCACAGGCGGTCAAGAGCAGACAGGGGAGAGCAGCCAGGGCGGCCACGGCAAAGAATCGTTGAGTAGTTGTCATCGCGTCTTCCTTGGGATCGCTGGCTTGGGCCGAAAAACAGGGGAATTCTAGGTCGAATCTGCCTGGTCTCCGCCCTGGTACAATAGAGGAGAGGTTTCGTACTCCTAAATGGGGGGGCGTCACGGTTTCGACGGGGGTTGCGGAATCGTAGGAGGCATGCCGAGCACCATCGACTCGTTAATCCGATGGAAAACACTGTAACTGCGGACTCGCAGCTTGCACTCGCTGCTTAATTAAGCAGCGCGTCTACCTCATGAGCGCCCACGGCACGAGGATAGACGCCATTTAGTGGGCTGGTCATCGCGCGCGGCACCGACACGCGGTGACGAGATTTATCGGGGCTGGCTTCCGGTGGTTTCTGCCACTCTTCAACATCGGGAGTGAGATTTAAAGAGCGGACACGCATGTAGAATCCTGCGGAGACGTACCTTCGGACGCGGGTTCGACTCCCGCCGCCTCCACCACTATAAACTGTTTATACTAAATAACTTATGGTCCTTCCGGGATCTCCGTGGGTCGCAAGGATCCCGGGTGACTCGTCAGGCCGCCTGCGGGGGCCCCCTGGTGGGTGGGGGCTTGCTCGGCGGCGGATTGCACTCGAGGTGTCCTGCTGATAGAACGCTCCGGCGGAGGAGCGAATGCAGGATACCAAGCTGTTCGAGACGATCTTGGGGATCCCTATCCCCTGGCACGTGGCGCGCGTCGAGCTGAAACCCGAGGACGAGCGGGTCGACGTGTGGCTAGAGCACGAGCCGACGCGCTGGCCCTGTCCCAACTGCGGCGAGACGGTGCCCGCCTTCGATCATGCGGCAGAGCGCACGTGGCGCCATCTCGACACGTGTCAGTGTCAGACGCACCTGCATGCCGAGATTCCGCGGGTGCAGTGTCCGACCCATGGCGTGAAGCAAGTGCGGGTGCCGTGGGCCGAGCCACGGAGCCGCTTCACGGGGTTGTTGGAACGGTTGATCATCGATCTGATCCTGCAGTGCAGTACGGTCAAAGGTGCGTGTGAGATCGCGGGCGTCAGCTGGGACGAGGCCTGGGGCGTGATGAGCCGCGCCGTCGCGCGGGGCCACGCGCGGAAAGAGGCGCGGCCGATCCGCTACATCGGCGTCGACGAGAAGGCGTTCCGCAAGGGCCATCGCTATCACACGATCGTGTGCGACCTCCAGCGGGCGACCGTCGAGTTTGTGGCCGAAGATCGCAAGACGGAGAGTCTGGCGGCGTACGATGCCCAGTTGACGGACGCCCAGCGGCGGGCACTGCACGCCGTCGCGATGGACATGTGGGAGGCGTACATCGGCGCCACGCGGGACGGCCTGCCCGCCGGCGACGAGAAGATCGTCTTCGATCGGTTCCACATCATGCGGGAGATGACGAAGGCCGTCGATACGGTCCGCAAACAGGAGCATCGCGCTTTTCTGCGGGCCGGCGAGGGTTCGCCGCTGACCGGCACCAAGTACCTGTGGCTGTTCAGCGACGAGCGGCGGCCGGAGCGGCATGCGGCCGCGTTCGCGACGCTCCAAGCGCTGAAGTTGAAAGTCGGGCGCGCGTGGGCGATCAAAGAAGCGTTGCGGGCCTTGTGGACCTACCGTCAGCATGCGGCCGTGACGCGGTTCTTCACGCGCTGGTATGGCTGGGCGATCCGCTCGCGGCTCGCGCCCGTGAAGCAGGTGGCGAAGACGTTGAAGCGGCATCTCGCAGGGGTGCTCCGCTTTGTCCAGCATCCGATCACGAATGGCGTGGCTGAAGGTCTCAACAGCAAGATCATGAGCATCAAGCGAAAGGCCGGCGGCTTCCGCAACCCGTCACACTTCACGACGGCGATCTATTTTCACTGCGGAGGGCTCGACCTCTACCCACGCTAAACCCGGAAGGACCTAACTTATAAGACATACAAAATACTGAGTGACTTGCACGTGCCCTTCGATGTAGCTTGAACGCATGCTCAGGCTCCTCCGGAGGCACATCAAGGCCTGCCCGCACACCTCATCGAGGTATCGTCGCTGCACCCGAACGCCACCACACCGGCGTGTTGGTGGATTGAAGGGAATAGTACGTGTCACCGGCGACTCACGAGGTCGCCCCCGACTCACAGCGGAACTCGTGGCGGGCCAGAACCCGCCCTTCCACGTCCCACACTTCAACGGCCCAGTTCCCCTCGGCTCCGGGTACGACGGGCCTGCGACTGTGGGTCCGCCAGCTCGGACTCCCAATCGCGAGATCGACGAACCCAACCTTGTTGTCTTCATGAAACCAGACATGACGGACCCTATCGCCGGGCCGCCCGCCTGTGACATGCGTCCAGAATGCGGCGCGCGTGCTGACTGACCGACAAGTTCCCTGTTGACGACATCGGCCCCGACCCCGGAACGTACCACCGATAAGCGCGGAGCTGAAGCAGCGCTCGCCACCAACACTTCAGGCGCTAAGGCTAAGACAGTCCCGAGACCGACGGCGGCCAAGTCGAGGCGAGCTGGCCTGGGCCTGCTGGCGCCCGGATCGACGGTGCTTCGGGCGTCGTTGATTGTCCGCGCTGGGGCCCGGACGGGTTCGAGCCCGCTGCTCGGTGCGGAATAGCGTCTGTCGACCCACACCAGCCCGACAGACAGCGTGACGGCGAGGCCGGCGAACCCGCTCACGCGCACAAGCGTCCGGCGGCCGATCACCGGCTGTGACTTGCGACGCTCGCCCCCCCCGTCGCCACCCTCTGGAAGGCCGCGCGGCATCTTGGCCGGGATTTCCATTTTGCCTGCCCCGGATGGCACCTTTATACATCCGAGAGCCGCCGATCCCACGAAACTTTCTTCGTCGCACAATCGTCCAGCTCCGGAGGCCGTCACCTCAGCCCCCGCTGACGTGCAACCGACTGGAGCCCCCTACTTTCAGGGCATTCCTCAGACACCGCTCCACACTTGTGGCCTTTCTTCGCCAGGCGGGCTTCGTAGCACTCGCCGCGCGTCAGCCTCCCGGCACTGGCAGCGCCCAGATCCTCCGTAGCATGTCGCCGAACAGCCGCCGCGTCAGATGCCCTTCTGCCAACAGGAGCCAGTAGTACCGCGCATGCTTCACTAGCCGGCCCCCGGTTTTCACCAGTCGCTGCTGCAGACTCGTGAGCGACCAGCGCTTGATCCGCGGCGGCAGGACCAGTCTGCGCCACAAGTTGCCCAGGTTGTAGGCCAGGACGCTCAGGTGCAGGCGCACTTCGTTCGCCCGGAACCGATGGCACGACAGCCGCGTCCAGTGCGTTGCCTGCTTGCCTTCCTTGATCCATGGCTCCGCCGTGCCGCGCTTGTTGTAGAACCGGACGACCGAGCGACTCGGGAGGGTCATGTTGGTCACGATGAAGCCGACGCGAGGGAACAGCTCACCCCGGTGGTGCTCCACCTTGGCGACCACCCGTCTGGGCGTAGTCCAGCGCTTCGCCTGATAGCGGAAACTCTTGTAGCGCACCAAGGGCTTGCGGCTCGGCCGTCCGGGCGGACGAAAGAGGATGTTTTCGATTTCCAGCTCCAAGCTCTTGTTCGCCGGCATGCGGATGGCCTAGGCCACGTCGCGTCTCTCGAGCGTCTCGTCGATCTCCGGCTTGGCGAACGCCGCGTCCGCGCGGAACGCCACGCGCGTGCCCTCCGCCTGCTGCCGTTCAACCTCCGGCACGAGCAGGTCGTCCCAGCCGTCGGCGCTCTGCACGTTGCCGGGCCGCAGCGTGGCGGCGACGCAGTCGCCGTGCTCACTGAACAGAAACAGCGGGTGGTAGCAGACGGACTCAAAGTGCCCGTTATACGCACTCCCTTCCTGCGCCCCATGCACCGGGCTCTCGCTCGAATCCATGTCGAGCACGATCCGGTCGGCGCGCGTCGGTCTCTCGGCCTGTGCGAGCACCTCCCGGTTCACGGCCATCAGCCCAATGAGATTCTCCTCCTGGGTCAGCAGGTCGGTCTCGAACCAATGCAGGGTCGATGTCAGCGCCGCCCCCCGGTCCCAGCGCTTCGGCGACCCGATGAGACGGAATGTCGGGTCCGTCGACACGCGCACTGCGTCGTTGAGGTCTTCGTAGCCCGCGAGCCGGCTGTAGACCGATTGCCGCAGGAGATCCGCCAGACTGAACTGGGTGTTCAACCCATGTCGGGAATCGCTCAGGTGCTCGGAGATGAGTGTCTCCAGCCCCAGGCGTTCATCCAACTCGCGCACTAGAATGAGGCCGGCGTCGGAGGTGACGCGCGATCCCTGAAACGCGACTTTCAAGAAGCCGTTGAACGCGAACTGAAATGGCTCGTGTTGTAATTCACCCACCGGGTGTCACCCTCCGTCGTGAGGTTCCTTACGTCGGAGCCCCAGAAATCAAGGCGCGGCGACTGGTCCTGGCGGTACGGTACCACAGCGAAATCGGAAATCCGAGCCAAATACCAGGGTGCGTTCGGTCGCCTCGATACGTCCGGCTTCGCCGTCGGCGACAACGACATCCCAGCCCAGCTCGAGCGCGGCGTCGAGCGCGGAAGCGAACGCGTCGGATGGTGGTGTGGAAAGATGTAGCGGAACGACATCGGGGTACGCCTCGCGCTGCATCGTGGCCACTTCTTCGCCCGGGTAGTCGAGCGGGTTTGCCCGAACACCTCGCAGGGGAGGCAATTCCTCAAACTGCGGCGGATCATCAGGGTCGGTCGTAATGTGGTGAATCGCCGGAGTCCCGCGAGATTGGACGATCACCCAAACCGGATAGGCCAGCAGCAGCGCTGAACACAGGGCACCAATCCGTGCACGCTGGGCCGCCGCCGGCGAGTGGCGAGACGAGGCGCCGCTCATCACACCGGCCATAAGCCCGACGACACAGATGAACACGCCGAGGGCCACACCGGCCAACGACGGCAGCAGATCGACGACCTCGAACCGGTAGGCAGCCGGCCCGAGCAGTAGCAGGAGGCCGCCCAGAACAGCCAGATAGAGCGCCAACCTTCCAGACCGCGAGTCGCTCACAGCGCCCAAACCGCTCTCTTCTTCCTGGTGCGATCCGTTGGCACAGCGTCGGGCGTCATTCGCACAGCTCTGTTACTAACCATCGGCGCGCAGCACCCGATCTTGAAGGGCTCGCCGGCACGACTGCGGCGTTTGATTCGACAGCGCCAGCTTCGCCCTCAGTATAATCTCGCGATACTGATGCGGGGATTTTGGCAACTGTTATCGGGCGTGGCCCCCTGGATCCTGCTCGCCATCGTAGCGGGCACGGGAGTCGGGTGCTCGGGCGGGTCTCAGCCGGAAGTGGCTGGACACGCTTCGTCTCCGGCCGATGCCGACCCGCCGGGCGCTGGCGGCCGGGCTACGGTCGACGTGGGTGGCCGGGCCCCGACCCCTGCTGAAGGCGCACCCTCAATCATCATCCTCTATCCAGAAACACCTTCCGACGTGCCGATTCCGACCGAGCCGGCGGTCATGGACCAGTTGGGACGCGACTTCATCCCGCGCCAACTGCTGGTTCGGTTGGGCCAACCTGTTTTGTTCAAGAACAGCGAGGACGACCTCCATACGGTTCACGTGAAGGACCCGGACGGCACCTCCTTGTTCAACGTAGCCATGCCGATCCGCGGGGGGCTCCACGAGACGCTACTCGATGAAGCCGGCGACTACGCGGTGTCGTGCGAAGCGCATCAGGAGATGTCCGCGACCATCTTCGTGCTCACGACCCCCTACGCCGCTATCGCGGATCGCGACGGCATCTTCTCTATCCCTGACGTCGCCATCGGTCGCTACACGCTGATCCTCCGCCGCGGCGAGGAGCGCAGCGAGCAGCTAATCGAGATCACAGCGGACCAAGACTCGCTTCAGCTCGCCTTCCCGCCACGCAGTTAACGCCGGCGTACAATAAGGCCGCGTGAAACTCTGGCCAGGCAGACCCTACCCGTTGGGTGCCACGTGGGACGGGATGGGCGTCAACTTCTCGCTCTTCTCCGAACACGCGACTGGGGTCGAGCTGTGTCTGTTCGACTCGATCGACGCGACACAGGAGTCCGCGCGCGTTCAGTTGACCGAGCAGTCCGACCGGGTGTGGCACGGGTATCTCCCGTCAGTCCGACCAAGGCAGCTCTACGGCTATCGCGTCCACGGACCCTACGATCCCGAAGGCGGACATCGCTTCAACGCCTCGAAGGTCGTGCTCGACCCATACGCCAAGCAGGTGGGCCGCCCGGTGCAGTGGAGCGACGAAGTATTCGGGTACCGAATGGATGGGCCGGAGCGTGACCTCGTGCGAGACGATCGAGACAGCGCGAAGTTTGCCCCGCTCGGCATGGTCGTCGACCCGGCCTTCACGTGGGGCCAAGAATCTGCGCCGACCATTCCTTGGCATGACACGGTGATCTACGAGGTTCACGTCAAGGGCGCCACCACTCGCCATCCGGAGGTTCCGCCGCACCTGCGCGGTACCTACCTGGGCCTTGCGTCGGAACCGGTCGTCCGCCATCTCAAGCGGTTGGGCGTGACGGCGGTCGAGCTGATGCCGGTTCACCACCATACCCACGAGAAAGCGCTGATCGATCGCGGTCTGACCAATTACTGGGGCTACAACAGCCTCGCTTTCTTTGCGCCTGACATCCGCTACGCGACGCGGCCGGAGGACGCCGTCACCGAGTTCAAGACGATGGTGCGCATGCTGCACGACGCCGACCTTGAGATCATCCTCGACGTGGTCTACAACCACACGTCTGAGGGAAACCGGTACGGTCCCACGCTCTCGATGCGAGGGATCGACAACGCGGCCTACTATCGGCTGCACGCCGATGACAGAGCGTCGTACCTCGATTTCACCGGCTGCGGGAACACGCTAAACATGACACACCCGCGGGTGCTCCAGCTGATCATGGACAGCCTCCGGTATTGGGTGCTCGAGATGCACGTCGACGGGTTCCGCTTCGACCTGGCGAGTGCCTTGGCTCGCGAGCTGTACGCCGTCGACAAGTTGGGGGCGTTCTTCGACATCATTCACCAGGATCCGGTGCTGTCACAGGTCAAGCTGATTGCAGAACCGTGGGACCTCGGCGCTGGCGGCTACCAAGTCGGTAACTTCCCGGTGCTCTGGACCGAGTGGAACGGGATGTATCGCGACAACGTGCGTCGGTTCTGGCGGGGTGATGGCGGACAAGTGTCGGAGTTCGCGACGCGACTCGTCGGGAGCAGCGACTTGTACGAGGGCGACGGCCGCCGACCCTCGGCAAGCATCAACTTCGTGACCGCCCACGACGGCTTCACCTTGGAAGACCTCGTCACCTACAACGAGAAACACAACGAGGCGAACGGTGAAGACAACCGCGACGGCACCGACCACAACCTCAGCTGGAATTGCGGGATGGAAGGGCCGACGGCCGACCCGTCGATCACCAAGCTACGAGAGCAGCAAAAGCGGAACTTCATGGCGACCCTTCTGCTCTCACAAGGCGTCCCGATGATCTGCGGAGGCGACGAATTCGCCCGTACCCAGCTCGGCAATAACAACGCCTACTGCCAGGACAACGACATCAGCTGGTTCGATTGGCAACTGCCGCCAGCCAGTCGCGAGCTGCTGGCCTTCACGCAGGAGATGGTTCGGTTTCGCGCCGCGCACCCCGTGCTGCGGCGGCGTCGCTTCTTCCAGGGGCGGAAGATTCGGGGCGCCGATGTCAAAGATCTGGCCTGGTTCGATCCCGACGGCAACGAGATGACCGACGCGGACTGGCATGCCCCGCACGTCCGATGCCTTGGCATGCGACTCTCCGGGGATACCATCGACGAAACTGACGATCGAGGCCGACGCGTCATCGACGATACCCTCTTGATCCTTCTCAACGCCCATCACGAACCGATCCCGTTCATGCTTCCGAGCCCGAGCCCTCGACGATCATGGGCCCTGATGTTCGATACCTCGGAGACCCGTACGAAGAAGCGCCGGATTCGCGGAGGGCAGACATACGCGCTCCAGGGTCGGTCGCTGGTCGTGTTGCTGGCACCGCGTGAAGCGACGCCGGACGCGTTCTAACGGATGCGCAACTCGATCGCGTCGTCGTCACGACAGCTGGCTCGGCTCGCACGCGCGTACCGTCTCGAAACGACGTACACCGATGGCCTCGGACAGAAACGGCGCGCGTCTGAGGCATCTGTCCTGGCGACGCTGCGGGCACTGGGAGCACCGGTGGCAACGGCTCACGACGCGAAGGACGCGAGCCGGCAGCGCGCAGCCGACCTGTGGTCGAAACCAATCGAACCAATCATCGTTGCCTGGCACGGCCGCGGCCGGTTTGCTCTGCGACTGCCCTCGGCACGAGCGTCGGCACGCGTCTCGGGTCACCTGCGGCTCGAAGACGGGACCAAGCGAACATGGGAGATTTCGCACGCCGACGGGCCAAAGACCCGGACGGTCGAGGTCGAAGGCACCACCTACCTGTCTGGCGAACATTCCTTCCCCACCCGGCTGCCCCACGGTTACCACCAGCTGAGAGTGGAGATTGGCAGCCGAACCTACACGGCACTCGTCATCTCAGCGCCATCGCGAGCCTTCGATGATGACGTCGAGACCTGGGGATGCTTCGTGCCGTTGCACGCGCTGCACACACCGCGGAGTTGGGGGATCGGCGACTTTTCAGACCTGGCCGCCTTGGTGGAGTGGATGAGCGGCGAGGGTGGCCACGTCGTGTCGACGCTGCCACTACTGGCATCGTTTCTCGGAGAGACGCCGTTCGAACCGAGCCCCTACCTACCGGTGAGCCGGCTGTTCTGGAACGAGGTCTTCATCGATCCGCGGACGGTCCCGGAATTCGGTGACTGCGCCGGGGCACCACGTCTGGTCGAGTCGTCGGTCTTTAACAAGGAGATCGCCGCGTTGCAACGCGCCTCGATCGTCGACTACCGCCGCGTCATGCTCGCCAAGCGCCAGGTGCTGGAGCTGCTTGCCGACTCGCTGGCGCGCCGACGCGGACCGCGAAGTAAGGAGTTCGAGCAATGGACGCGACAACACAAACTGGCCGCGGAGTACGCATCGTTTCGGGCCGCCGGCGAGCGACTCGGACGTCCCTGGTCGATGTGGCCAAGTCGCCTATCGCCGGAGACGCTGGGTACGCCCCGAGCCGACCGCGCCCGCACGCGCTACCACTTGTACGTGCAGTGGATCGCGGAAGCGCAGCTCGACGCGGTCGCGGACCGCGCGCACGAGTCGGGCCGTGGTCTCTATCTCGATTTCCCACTCGGGGTCCATCCCGAAGGATTTGATGTCTGGCGCTATCCACAGCTCTTCGCCCGAGAAGCCAGTGCCGGCGCGCCACCCGATGAGCTGTTCGTCAGCGGCCAGAACTGGACGACGCCGCCGGCGCATCCCGAGATGGCGCGAGACGACGGCTACCGGTACCTGCGGGCTGGGCTCGTGCGGCAGCTCGAAAAATCGGGCATCCTACGGATCGATCACGTCATGGCGCTCAACCGGCTCTACTGGATACCGCGCGGGTTCGAATCGACTGACGGCGTGTATGTGCACTATCCGGCCGACGAGCTGTACGCCATTCTCTGCTTGGAGTCGCGACGTCACCGGACGCCGATTGTCGGCGAGAACTTGGGTACCGTACCGAGGTACGTCAACGAGCGGATGACCCGCCACGGCCTTCGCAAGCTCTGCGTCGCGCAGTTCAACGTCAACCGAGGACGCGGGCGACCCCTCGGTTCGGTGTCTGCCCGGGCGCTGGCCTGCGTCAACACCCACGACACGCCAACATTCAAGGGATTCATCGACGGCGCCGACATCGACGATCGCGCGTCGAGAGGCGTCGTCGAGCCAGGTGAGGCTCGACGCTCGCATGCGGATCGTCGCGCCGCGGTCGCCGCACTCGGCCGACTGCGTGGCGACGCCGCTGCCTCGCGGCAGACGAAAGCGTCTCAGATGCTCCAGCGCTGCCTGGCGTATCTCGCGCGCAGCCGGGCGAGCCTCGTGATGGTGAACCTCGAAGACCTGTGGCTGGAAGCCAGCCCTCAGAACATCCCGGGCACGACCTGGGAGCGACCGAACTGGCGGCAAAAGGCCCGCCATGGCCTCGAAGCGTTCGCGTCGGTTCGGCACCTGTCGGAGACACTTCGCGTGGTTGCCCGAGGCCGCGCGACCGGTCGCCGACGCAGGCGTACGCGGAGGAAGGCCACCGGTGTCTGAGCCGTTCCTGACCGACTTCGACCTGCACCTGCTCACCGAAGGGCGCCACTTCCGGGCGTACGACAAGCTCGGTGCCCATCCGGGACGCGTGGATGGCGTCGACGGCGTACACTTCGCCGTCGTCGCTCCGAACGCCTCGGCGGTATCGGTCGTCGGCGACTTCAACGGGTGGCAAGCCAGTTCCCATCCCATGCAGCGCTTCGAGTATTCGGGAATTTGGCATTGCTTCGTGCCAGACGTGGCCTCTGGAGCGCTCTATAAGTTCCAGCTGGTGTCGCAGGATGGCACTGATGTTCCCGACAAGGCCGATCCGTTTGCGTTCGCTGCGGAGCTGAGGCCGCGCAACGCCTCCATGGTGTGGGATCTGTCGGCCTACTCCTGGAACGATGAGGGATGGATGCGCGACCGAGCGCCGCGCCACACCCATGACGCGCCGATTTCGATCTACGAGGTGCACCTCGGGTCATGGCGTCGAATCAAAGAAGACGGCGCGCGGTGGCTCACCTATCAGGAGCTCGCCGATCAGCTCGCCGAGTACGTCACGTCGATGGGCTTCACACATGTGGAGCTGCTCCCGGTCACCGAACACCCGCTCGACGGTTCATGGGGCTATCAGACAATTGGCTACTTCGCCCCGACGCGCCGCTTCGGCACGCCCGACGATTTCCGAGCGTTCATCGACACGCTGCACCAGGCGGGTGTCGGCGTCATTCTCGACTGGGTCCCGGCCCACTTTCCGGACGACGAGCACGGGCTCGCACACTTCGATGGCACCTGTCTCTACGAGCACGCTGACCCCCGGCAGGGCCGACACCCGGAATGGGACACCCAGGTGTTCAACTACAACCGATGGCAAGTCCAGAGCTTTCTGATTAGCAGCGCGCGATTCTGGTTCGAGCAGTACCACGTTGACGGGCTTCGGGTCGACGCCGTGGCCTCGATGCTCTATCTCGACTACGCTCGGCCCGAGGGCGAGTGGATCCCGAACGTCCATGGCGGGAAGGAGAATCTCGAAGCGATCGACTTTTTGAAGCAGCTGAATACCTACATCTACGGTGAGTTCCCCGACGTGATGATGATCGCCGAAGAATCGACGGCGTGGCCGGGTGTGTCGGCGCCGGTTCACGACGGCGGGCTCGGCTTTGGCTTCAAGTGGAACATGGGCTGGATGCACGACACGCTCGAGTTCATCTCGAAGGACCCCATCTACCGGAGCCGTCACGTCGACGAGCTGACCTTCAGTCTCGCCTACGCCTTCTCGGAGAACTACGTCCTGCCGCTGTCGCACGACGAGGTCGTGCACGGCAAGCGTTCGATCATGGGACGGATGTCGGGCGACGAGTGGCAGCGGTTCGCGAACCTGCGGCTGCTCTATGGCTACATGTTCGGCCACCCGGGCAAAAAGCTCCTGTTCATGGGCAACGAGTTCGGCCAGTACGACGAGTGGGCGTTCGACCACAGCCTCGACTGGCACCTGCTCGAGTTCCAGGTGCACGTAGGGCTGCAGCAGTGGATCCGCGATCTCAACCGTCACTATCAAGCCGACCCCCGCTGGCACCGGTTCGACACGAGCGACCGCGGCTTCCAGTGGGTCGACATGAGCGACCGCCGTTCGACCATCGTCAGCTTTCTGCGGCGTGGGGACAACGCCGACGACCCGCTGCTATTCGTGTGCAACTTCACTCCGGGGGATCGGACCGACTATCGAATCGGCGTGCCGTACGGGGGCGACTGGACCGAGCTGCTGAATTCCGATGCGACGGTGTACGGCGGACGTGGCCTCGGCAATCTCGGCGTGAGCCGCGCCGACCCCGTGCCTATGCACGGTCGCGAGTTCTCGTTGCGTCTAACGCTTCCACCCTTCAGCGTATTAGTCTTAGCGCGGAAACGGCTTGACTCATCGGGACCATCATGACGACCACACCCGACGTGTTGGCCATCGTGCTCGCCGGCGGCGAAGGCAAGCGATTGTTTCCGTTGACACGAGATCGCGCCAAGCCGGCGGTGCCGTTCGGCGGTCAATACCGGCTAATCGACTTCGCCCTGTCGAACCTGGTCAATGGCGGCTTCCGGCACATCGTGGCCCTAACGCAGTACAAGAGCCACAGTCTCGACAGGCATTTGGCTCGCACCTGGTCGCTCTCGGGGTTGGTCGACGAGTACGTCGCATCGGTCCCCGCCCAGATGCGAATTGGGCGGCGGTGGTTCGCGGGTTCAGCCGACGCCATCTATCAAAGTCTGAACATCATCCGGGACGAGCGCCCCGACTACGTCATCCTGCTCGGTGCCGACCACATCTATCGCATGGACCCGCGGCAGTTCCTCGCCCGGCACATCGGGTCGGGAGCCGGTGTCACCGTCGCCGCGCGGCCAGAACCGATCGAAGACGCCGGGGCATTCGGCGTGATCGATGTCGAGCACGATGGGCGCATCCGGGCGTTCCACGAGAAGCCGGAAGACCCTGTGTCGATGCCGGGCGACCCCACCCAGGTGCTCGCGTCGATGGGGAACTATGTCTTTACCACCGACGTGCTCATCGACGCCGTGACCCGTGACGCGGCCGACGAGCAATCCAAACACGACGTCGGAGGCAACATCATTCCGCTCCTCGTGAAAGATGGCTGCGCCCACATGTGGGACTTCTTTATGCAGAACGTCCCCGGTCAGTCGGAGCGCGAGCGCGGCTACTGGCGCGATGTCGGGACGATCGATTCGTACTACTACGCCAGCATGGACCTTGTTTCCGCCCTGCCGGTCTTCGATCTGTACAACGACCAATGGCCAGTTCGCGCCTGGCAGCTTCAGTTCCCACCCGCCAAATTCATTCACAGCTACGGCGGAAGGGACGGCGTGGCCTTGAACTCGCTCGTCTGCAGCGGAGCCATCATCACGGGCGGGAAGGTCGACTTGTCGATTCTCTCGCCCGGCGTCCGCGTCAGCGAGGGCGCCGAGGTTAAGGACGCCGTGCTGTTCGACGCCGTCGAGGTCGGCGAAAAAGCGGTCGTGCGGCGCGCCATCCTCGACAAGAACGTCCGGCCGGCTTCCAGATCGGTGTCGACCAGGAACGCGATCAGGAGCGGTTCACAGTATCGCCCGACGGCGTGGTCGTCGTTGGCAAGGACGAGCGACTCGAGTAGGATCGACGCCATGCGACGCGTGACCGTGGCGTGCGTCCTTACCGGTCTGCTTGCCGTCGCGCCCGCACAGATGCAGGAACCCCGCGAACAAATCGATGTGTCGGGGCTCGGTCCGCAGATCGGAGAAACCATTCCCGATTTCAGCCTGCCCGATCAGAACGGCACGGTGTGGACCCGCGACTCGATCCTCGGCCCCAATGGCGCGATGATCGTGTTTCATCGCTCCGCCGATTGGTGACCGTACTGCAAGGCGCAGCTCGTGGAGCTGCAAGGACAGCGTGAAGCGCTCGAGGCGCGCGGCCTCAACGTCGTCGCGATCAGCTACGACTCGGAAGTGATCCTCAGCAGCTTCGCCGAGCGGAAAGGGATCACCTATCCCCTGCTCTCGGACGACGACTCGTCGGTGATCAAGGCATTCGGCATTCTCAATACGGTCGCGGAAGAGGGCCTCGGTCCCGACAGCGACGACCCGTCCGTCAAGGCCGACGTTGCCCGCTACGTATCGGTCTTCGGCGCATCGTCGATAACGGTGGGCACGCCGTTTCCCGGCACCCTCATGGTCGACGGCGAAGGTCGCGTGACGTCGCGGTTCTTCGAGGAGTTCTACCGCGAGCGCAACACGGCTGCGACCATCATGCTGCGCCTGGGCCTCGAAACCAACCCGGTGTCAGGATCGCGCGGTGAGACGCCGCACCTGACGATCACGGCGAGCCAGACGGACGCCGAAGTCTCGGCCGGAAGCCGCGTCGCGCTGATTCTTGACATCGAACCGAATCCCAACATCCATGTCTATGCACCGGGCGCTGACGACCTGGGCTATCGCGTGATCGGCCTGCATCTTGACGACGCGCCGCTCGTGCGGACCGAACCGGCAGCCTATCCCGGATCGGAGATCTATCACTACGAGCCGCTCGACGAGCGGGTTCCGGTGTATCAGCGGCCGTTCCGCCTTACCCAGAACGTCGTCGTCGGCGCGAGCCCCGAAGCGATCGAGGCGCTCGCCAGCGTGGACGTGATCACCCTCGCAGGGCGGCTCGACTACCAGGCGTGCGACGATGCCGTCTGCTTCGAGCCGGTGTCCGTGCCTCTCTCCTGGACGCTGACAGTGGCACCGCTCGACCGCCAGCGCGCGAATCAACCCCAGCGCTAAACCTGACGCGCTCATCTCAGCAGCGGCCTCGGCGCGCACCGCGTGCCGCGGAGGCCCGGCGCGGGGCAGCGCTAGGCCCGGACGAGTCGGCTGAGTCGCCGGATACAGCCTCAGCGGAGTCGACGCGAGAAACCATGGTCCGCGTCTGCGCCGATTTCCCTGACGACCACATCGCGCGAGTCCTATTCGGCGTGCATCAGGGCGCCTACGGACGTCGCGCTCGAAATCAGCGCTCCCGCGGACACGGCTTCATGTCTTTCGAATCCCGTCGCTCCGATTCGGCGGTATCCGGCGACTCAGCCGACTAGTCCGGGTCTCAGCTCTTCGTCGACCCGCTGCCCCATCGTCGCGACCAGCTCCGGGACCGCGTCGACATCTGCCTCCGTCGTGCGGAAGTTGACCACGCACGCACGTAGCGCGAAGCGGCCCTCGATGATGGCGTTCGACAGGAACAGATCGCCGCTCCGCTCGACCGCCGTCAGCAGCGCTTGGTTGAGACGATTCAGATATGACTCGGTCGCCTCGTCATTGCCTTGCGTCGGTCGGAGATCGGCCGGCACATAGCGGAACGTCGTCACGCTGAGGCTGTGGGTGAGCGCCTCGAAATCTGGATGCGCGGTCGCGCGGTCGTACAAGCGCGCCGCCAACCGACAATCGTCGGCAATCAGATCGAGACAGCCGCGCCGTCCCAGGTGGCGCAGCGTGAGCCAGACCTTCAAGGCGCGAAAGCCGCGCGAGTTCTGTGGACCTAGGTCGAAGAACTGCGTGACCTGCTCATCGAAGTTGTAGTACGGCGGGTGATACGAAAATGTCTTCCGCAGGTCGTCGAGTCGGCGCACCAGGACACATCCAGCCTCGAGTGGTGCGTAGAGCCACTTGTGCGGATCGACGGCCACCGAATCAGCGACGCTCAGGCCGCCCAGATCCACTGGCGCATCCGTCATCTGCGCCGCCAGCGCACCATATGCACCGTCGACGTGAAACCAGAGGTCGTGCCTGCGGCACAGGTCGGCCAGGGCCGGCAAAGGATCGACGGCGCCGGTGGCCACCGTTCCGGCGTTCCCCACTACCATGAACGGACGATGCCCCTCGGCCGTATCGCGTGAGATCGCATCCTCGAGCGCGCCGACTTCGATCCGTTGTTCGCGGTCCGTCTGCACCCAACACACCGCGTCGGTCCCGATGCCCGATAGATCCGCCGCCTTCTGAATCCAGGTGTGGGCTTCCGTCGACGCGTAGACGCGGAGCTTGCCGCCTGAACCCGCCACGCCGTCGACCCGAACGTCCCACGTGGCCTTGGCCCGTCGCGCGGCCCAGACGCAGACGATGTTGGCCATGTTGCCGCCGCTCACGAGCAACCCGCCGCCACCCGTTGGAAACCCGATCAGATCGGCGATCCAGGAGACCGCCTGGCGCTCGACCTCGGTCGCAACCGGGGACAGCGTCCACCCACCAACATTCGGATTAACGGCGGCCGCAAGCAGCTCGCCGAGGATGCCGATTGGCGAAGCGCTCGACGTGATATAGCCGAAGAACCTTGGGTGCCCGTTGAACAGGGACTGATCGAACAACTGCTCCGTGATTGCTTGTAGCAGCTGGTCTGGGTCGCTTCCGTCTTCAGGCAGGCGCGGGCTCTCCTCGGAGCCGAGCCGACGCCGAACGTCGGCGAGCGAGGCTGCCGCCGTGACCTTTCGAGCGGGCAGCGAGGCCAGGTGGTCAGCCACCTGATCAACCAAGCGATGTCCGAGCCGACGGAAGTCGGCCGGCGAGAGGTCGATGGGGGCGTGTCGGTCGCCGCACACAGGCAGATTGTATCGGGACGGCTCGTTCTTCAGGGCAGGTGCGGAGTGCTAGAGTATGCGCATGCCTGAGCGGCGGCACTGGACGGCGATGGTCTCGCTCGTCGCCGTCTGGAGCTTGGGCGCGGCGGTTGAACCGAGCGGTCAAACGACGGCGCCGAGCAGCGCCGAGCAGCTGGCGGGCGCCCGGTCGGTTCGCGCGGTGCTCGATCAGTACTGCGTGCGGTGCCACAACGCCGAGCTACGCACTGCCGGGCTGACCCTCGATGCCAACGCTCTCGATGTGGCGGCACCGGGTGATCGGTCAGATGTTTGGGAGCGCGTGGTCGCAAAGCTTCGCACCGGGTCGATGCCGCCACCCGGGCTGCCTCGTCCCGACGACGCCACGTATTCCCAACTCGCGCAGTGGCTCGAGGTGGAGCTCGACCAGGCTTGGGCGGCCAATCCGGACCCCGGCCGCGCTGCGCCGGTCCATCGCCTCAATCGCACGGAGTACGCCAACGCGATTCGCGATCTGCTCGCGGTCGACTTTGACGCGACGTCGCTGCTGCCCGGCGACGAGACTGCCGACGGAAGCTTCGACAATTTCGCCGACGCTCTGACCATTTCGAAAGCCCACCTCGAGCGTTACCTGTCGGTGGCGCGCCAGGTGACGCGCCTCGCGGTGGGCATGCCCCCGGCAAGCCCTGGCTTCGAGACATTCGAGATTCCGCTCCACATCGTGCAGGACGACCGACGCAGCCAGGACCTCCCCTTCGGGTCGCGCGGCGGCACCGCCGTGTCACATCAGTTCCCGGTAGCCGGGGAGTACGTCATCAAGGTGCAGCTCCGTCGCCAGTATCAGGACTACCTCGTGGGCATGGGCTGGCCTCAGCAGCTCGATGTACGGCTCGACGGTGAGCTACTGCAACGGTTCACCGTCGGCGGCGGCGCACAGGGCACACCGGCGGCGGCCAGCTACGCCGGTGCCGGCGAGCCGGGCTTCGCGGGCGACCCGCGGTGGGAAGAATACATGCAGCTCGCGGGCGACGCCGGTCTCGCAGTCAGGCTGCCAATCGAGGCGGGTCCGCACGTCGTCGGCGTGTCGTTCGTACGCGAGCTGTGGGAGCCGGAAGGCCTGCCGCAACCGCTACAGCGGGGGCGCGTCATCACGAACGATCAGCTGTACATGGGGTACGCGGCAGTCGCGTCGGTGGAGATCGGAGGCCCCTTCTCTCTTGCTGAGGTGAGCGACACGCCGAGCCGGCGCGCGATCTTCACGTGCACACCGTCGGCGGCGGATCGGCCGTGCGCGACTGAGATCCTGTCGCGCCTGGCGCGTCGAGCCTATCGTCGGCCGGTCACCGACCACGACCTCGACTCGCTCCTCGCCTTCTTCGAGGACGGACGCGAGAGCGGTCGCTCGTTCGAGTCGGGAATTCAATTCGCGCTGGAGCGCATGCTGGTCGATCCCGATTTCCTGCTACGCGTCCACCGAGACCCAGCGACGCTGGCGGACGGCAGGCGTGTCTATCCGCTGAGCGACCTCGAGGTCGCGTCACGTCTGTCGTTCTTCCTATGGAGCAGCATTCCCGACGATCGACTGCTCTCGCTAGCCGAGGGAGGCACGCTGACTTCGCCCTGGGTACTCGAGCAAGAGGTGCGTCGGATGCTCGCTGACCCGAGGGCGACTGGCGCTCTCGTCGGGGACTTCGCAGCGCAGTGGCTCAACCTCCGGCGGGTGGACGACGTGGTCGTCGACCAGGCCCGCTATCCCCACTACGACGAGAATCTCATTGAGGCGTTTAGACGCGAAACGGAACTGTTCGTCGGCGACACCGTACGCGAAGACCGCAGCGTAACCGAGTTGCTAGACGCAGACTACACCTTCGTCAACGAGCGCTTGGCGCGTCACTACGGAATCCCTGGCGTCTACGGCAGCCGCTTTCGGAAGGTCAGCCTGACCGACCGTGACCAACGGGGAGGACTGCTCGGACATGGAGCCGTCCTCGCCACCACGTCGTATCCCGACCGAACGTCGCCGGTCCTGCGGGGCAAGTGGCTGCTCGACAACATGTTCGGAATCCGGGTTCCACCGCCGCCGCCCGGGGTCGACACCAACCTCGAAGAGCAATCCACGACACAGCCCGCGACGATTCGTGAGCGGCTCGCGCAGCATCGTCAAAATCCGGCCTGTGCCAGCTGCCACGCGGTGATCGATCCCGTTGGATTCGCACTGGAGCACTTCGACGTCCTCGGCGGGTGGCGGACTGAGGACGAGAGCGGCCACCCGGTTGACGCCCGCGGCACGACCACCGGCGGCGCCGACGTCGAGGGCCTGGCCGGGCTGCGGGCCCTGCTGCTCGAAGACCCTGAGCGGTTTCCCCGCACCGTGACCGAGAAATTGGCCGCCTACGCGCTCGGCCGACGTCTCGAGCATTATGATCAGCCAATGGTGCGTCAGGTCGTGAGGGCCGCGGCGGCCGACGAGTATCGATGGTCGGCGCTCGTACTCGGCATCGTCAGGAGCCCAACGTTTCTCATGCGGACAGCGGAGGCGCGCGCCAACTAGCGGACGAGTACGGCGAGCGAGGAGCCGAAGATGCCGTTCCTGATCAAGAAGCCACTGCCACGACGAACCGTGCTCCGGGGACTTGGAGCGACGCTCGCGCTGCCGGCCCTCGATGCGATGATCCCGACCGGAGCCGCACGCGCACGCGCGGCCACTCGGCCAGTTCATCGCTTCCAGGCCTTCTACGTGCCGAACGGCATGGCGATGGAGCACTGGACACCAACGGCAGCGGGAACGGCGTACGACCTGACCCCCGTGCTGGCGCCGCTCGGCCCCTACCGTGATCAGCTGCTGGTGCTCTCTGGACTCAGCGCGAACTGGAACTACATTCATGCGGGCGCGTCCGGGTCATTCCTCACCGGTACGGTTCGAGGAGGACGGGACGAAACCGAGATCATCGCCGACGTATCGATGGACCAGCTGCTGGCACGGCACTTCGCCGACCAGACGCAAGTACCGTCACTCGAGCTGTCAATGGACCGCCCTGCAAACGCGGGTGAGTGCTCCGGCAATCTGAGCTGCGTCTACACGCACACGCTGTCGTGGCGAAGCCCAACTCAGCCGCTCCCAACCGAATGGAATCCGCGCGCGGTCTTCGAGACGCTGTTTGGAGACAGTGGCAGCACGGAACGGTCCGTCAGAGAGGGCAGGATGCGGCAGCAGAAGAGCCTCCTCGATGTCGTGACCGACAAACTCGCGGCGTTGCGAGCCGAGCTCGGACCCCACGACCAGGTCAAGGTGGAGGAGTACACCGACGCCGTTCGCGACGTCGAACAACGGATTCAGCGAGCCGAGGAGCAGCGCGACCTCGAGCTACCCGAGTTTGAGCAACCACCCGGAGCTCCATCCGGGTTCGAGGACCATCTCGCGCTCATGCTCGACCTCCAGCTGCTCGCGCTCCGCTCGGATCTCACACGAGTCATCTCGTTCATGATCGGCAAGGAACAAAGCGCGCGTCCGTATCCGCAGATCGGGGTGCCTGAAGCGCACCATCCGCTCTCGCACCACAACGACCAACCGGAGCTAGTCGCGCAGATGTCGAAGATCAATCGGTACCATATCGAGCTCTTTGCCGGCTATCTCGAACAGCTTCGCGCGACGCCAGACGGAGACGGCACGCTGCTCGACAACATGACCATCCTCTATGGGTCGGGCATCTCTAACAGCACCCGCCATTCGGGGGACGACCTCCCGCTGCTGATGGCGGGCGGCGGGGCCGGGACACTTCCGACCGGACGGCACCTCGTCTACTCCGAGAAGCCGACCATCGCCGATCTGCTGGTCACGCTCATGGACAAGCTCGGCGTGCCGGTTGAACGGATCGGTGGAAGCACCGGTCGGCTTCCGCTGGAGGCCCTCTCCCTTTAGGCAGGGGACGACAACTCAATGCACACCCGGATCGCTCGGGTCGCACTGATGGCACTCGCTCTGGTGAGCGCCGGCTACGCCAGCCTCGCATTGGCCGGCACACCCACACAGACGCCCCTCGTCGAGGCGGCCCGGAACTCGGACGATGCTACCGTGCAGACGCTGCTCAGCGATGGAGCGAGCGTGCGCCAGACCACTCCCGACGGTGCAACAGCGCTGCACTGGGCAAGCCACCTCGACGACCTCGAGATCGCGGATCTGCTGATTCTCGCGGGTGCCGATGTCAACGCCGCCAACGACCTCGGCGCGACGCCGTTGTGGAACGCCTGCGAGAATGGCAGCACCGCCATGGTGCGCCGTCTCCTCGAGGCCGGCGCCAACCCCGATGCCACGCTCCTGTCGGGAGAGTCGGCGCTAATGATGGCGGCCCGTGCGGGGGCGGCCGGAGTCGTGTCGCAGCTCCTCGCTCGAGGTGCCGACCCCGAAACGCGAGGCACGCGCGGTCAGACCGCGCTGATGTGGGCGGTGGCCCAGCGGCACGCCGACGTCGTTGAGGTGCTGCTGACCCACGGGGTCGACGTGCATGCCCGATCGGATGTCTGGACCCAAGTGATGGCCGCACCCCCGCACGGGCTTCCCGAACACAACCGCGACATCCCGCATGGCGGCAACACCGCACTCCTGTTCGCGGCCCGAATCGGCGACCTCGCATCGGCGCGCCTGCTCGTCGAGGGAGGCGCCGACGTGGACGACCAAGACGCGTGGGGCGTCAGCGCGACGGTGTCGGCCGCGCATTCCGGGTACGTCGGCCTGGTCGAGTTCCTGCTCGATCAGGGCGCTGACCCCAACGCGGTGGACGCCGGTTTCTCGGCGCTCCACGAGGCGGTGATGCGCCGCGACGAGCGCATGGCGGCTGCGCTCCTCGATCACGCCGCCGACCCGAACGCGCCGGTCGCGACGTGGACTCCGAAGCGGCGCACCTCGAGCGACTTCAACTACGCACCCTCGTTGATCGGTGCCACGCCGTTCTGGCTCGCCGCGCGATTCGCCGAGCCGACGCTCATGCGCTTGCTGGCGGCGCATGGCGCCGACACCGAGGCGGTGCACGACGTGCGGTATCGCACGAACAGCGTTAGGCGCCACGAGCCGCGCCATGACGCGACCTCAGCGTTGATGGCCGCGGTGGGTATGGGACCGGCCGTGCGGGCATGGATCGCGCCGAAACGGTCCGAACCCCAAGACGCGATTCTCGACGCCGTGAAGGTGGCGCTCGAGCTTGGCGTCGATCCGAACATCGCCGACCCGCAGGGCAATACCGCGCTCCACGCCGCGGCTCGTTTGGGCCGCAACCCTGTCATTGCCCACCTCGTCGAGCACGGCGCCGATCGGAGCGCCAAAAATGGGGACGGGCAAACCCCGCTGGCCTTGGCGACGGCCGAGCAGCACCTCGATTCGACCCTCGACCTACTGCGGATAGGGCAAGGCCCGGTGGCCTCCGCCCCCCAATAGGTACGGCGAACGATTCGCTAGTGGTACACTCGGTTCGTCACAACTCGAGGAACGAGCCATGGACCGACGTTGGAAATCGCACGATATGGTGATGTTCTCACTGGTCTGGGTGATGTGCCTGCTGACGCCGGGCGGAGCGGTCGCCGGTGGCAATACGACCGTGACCTTCACCAAGGATGTCCTGCCCATTCTGCAGCGCTCGTGTCAAAAATGTCATCGACCCGGCACAGCCGCGCCGATGTCGCTCTTGACCTACGAGGAGACACGCCCCTGGGCCCGATCGATCAAGGCGCGCGTCAGGGCGCGTCAGATGCCACCGTGGCACCTCGACCGCTCGATCGGCGAGTTCGAAGCTGACCCATCGCTGAGCGACCAGGAGATCGCGACGATCGCGGCGTGGGCTGACGACGGCGCGCCCCGTGGCAATCCGTCCGACGCACCTCCGCCGCTCGAGATGGCGGATCTCTCGCAGTGGACGTACGGCGAACCCGACCTGATCGTCTCAATGAAGGACGGGTTCATGATTCCAGCCGAAGGCCCGGACTTCTACCCGTCCGAGGTCGTCGACCCGGGGTTGACTGAAGACCGCTACGTCAAGTGGGTTCAGATCATCCCGTCGGCGTGGTGCTGTGTCCATCACTCGCACGTCTACGTCAGCGTCCCCGAAACCGCCGAGGACCTCGAGGAATGCCGACTCGGCATGGGATCGAATACCGACGAGATCGATCTCATCGAATACGCGATGGGCAGCAGCGGCCAGTACTACCCGGAAGGCACAGGCCGAAAGCTGCCGGCCGGCGGCATGTTTCGATTCGCGCCGCACTATCACCCGTGGGGTGAAGAGACGAGAGACATTCAGCGGGTCGGGATCAAGTTCTACCCCGAGGGCGAGGTGCCCGAGCTCATCGTAACGGCACATCGTCTGCGCACGGGCGTCGGCAACGACTGGACGCTCAATCGCGAGGCGATCGAAGACCGACTGCTGCGGGCCGGGTACGACCTCGACCTCCACGCCACGGACATGCCGGCCGACGCGTGGATCGATGACAACACCCTGAACGGCGTGGCGCAGATGAGCATCCCGCCGAACTCGGTGGCGAGGCATGAACGTTTCTGGCCTTTGCCCGCTCCCGCGCTCATTCTGAGCTTTCAGCCCCACATGCATTTCCGTGGCGACCGCATGCTGCTCGAAGCGATTCACCTGGATGGGCGACGCGAAATCCTAGCCGACATCCCTCAGTACGAGCAGACGTGGCAGATCGTGTATCCGTTCAAGGAACCGCACCTGTTTCCAAAAGGCACCATCTTGCACAGCGTCACATGGCACGATAACACCGCCAACAACCGGCACAACCCGGATCCATCGGCGTGGATCGGCTGGGGCGGGCGCACCATGGACGAGATGGGTCACGGATGGACCGACATCGCGTTCATGACCGAGGATCAGTATCAAGCACGGTTGCGTGCGCGCGACAAAGGCGACAAACACGCCCATCGAGGACAGTAACGGGCCATGACGCGATGAGAGTGGGTGGACCCCGCGCGTGGTGTGTGGTCGCGCTCGCGGTCGTGGTCATCGTCGCAACCGGCATTAGGTTCCCCCTGGCTCCGCTCGTTCGTGCGCAGGATCGACTGTTCGACGCCGGGCAGGAGCGTCAGGCGATCTTTCCGGTCTACGACGGCTTCGCTCCCAACGACGACGGCAGCATCACGCTGTCGTTCGCGTACTTCAGCCACAACGCCACACCGGTTGAGATCCAGCTCGGCGACAACAACTTCTTCGCCCCCGGACCACTCGATGTGGGACAACCGACGACGTTCTGGCCAGGACACCACCGCTGGCAGTGCGTCATGGTCGTCGATGGGGACTTTGCCGGCGACCTGAGGTGGACCGTGAGCCACGCCGGAACGACGACGTCGACCAGCGAATCGATGCTCCAGTACAACTGGGAGTTCAGCGACAGCGATCGACGGAACGCGCATCGCGCGATTGATGACCCGACCGCGCAGCCGCGAAACGTCTGCCTGAATCGCCCCCCGATGGTTCGCGTCCTCGGGTACGGCGGAACACGCGGACCGCAGGAGCTTCGGGTGTCGGTTGGCCAACCGCTCAAGCTCTTCGGCAGCGTACGCGATGAGGGTTTGCCACGATCCGGCGTGCTCACCGCGGCCTGGCGTAAGCTGAGCGGCCCGGGGGACGTGCGCTTCGACAGCCCGGACGCGCCGCGCACGACGGCGGTATTCAGTGAGCCGGGTGACTACATGGTGCAGTTGGTCGGGAGCGACTCAGCACTGGAGCGCACGATCGACGTTGCCGTCATCGTCGCGGCTTCGTAAGGACCTAGTCCCCTTGATCTTTGATTTCTTCAAAAAGTCGTTGGTCATCTGGGGCCACCGTGGACTTGAACGGTGCGCTGTCCGAACCGCTTCACCTTCGCGAGGATCTCGTCGGCTGTTTTCGTCCACTTGAAAGGCTTGCCCTCGTCATTGTGGGCGTCCACGTAGGCGGAGATGGCGTGGCGCAGCGCGTGCGTGCTGGAATGTGAGCCGCGCTTGAGGGCGTGTTCGGTGAGGAGGCCAAAGAACCGCTCGACGAGGTTGAGCCAGGCGGAGTAGGTTGGCGTAAAGTGGAACTGGAAGCGCGGGTGGCGGGCCACCCATCGTGTGACCAGCGGGGACTTATGCGCCGAGAGATTGTCGAGGATCACGTGGACGGTGAGGGTGGGGTCCACCCGCTCGTCGATCTCGCGCAGAAAGCTCACGAAATCCCTCGACCGATGCTGCTTCTTGGTGTGCGCCACGACCTGGCCGGTCGCGACGTTGAGCGCCGCGAAGAGGTCCACCGTGCCATGGCGGATGTAGTTGTGCGTCTGGCGTTCGGGCCGACCCATGTCCATCGGCAGGATCGGCTGCGCTCGCTCGAGGGCTTGAATCTGAGGCTTTTCGTCGAATGACAAGACACCGGCGTGGTCGGGTGGATTCAGGTAGAGGCCGACAATGTCCCGCACCTTCTCGAGGAACAGCGGGTCGTCGGAGATCTTGAAGGATTCCACGACATGCGGCTGCAACCCGAAGGTGCGCCAGATGCGGCCCACGGTGGAGGCACTGACGCCAGCGCGCTCCGCCATCTTGCGGGTGCTCCAGTGGGTCCGCCCCTTCGGCTTACTTTCCAACGTGGCGACGAGGATCGACTCGACATCCGCATCGGACAGTGTCCGGGGGGCTCCGGGCTTGGGCTCGTCATACAGCGCATCCACGCGACCTGTCGTAAACCGCTGCCGCCACTTGCCGACCGTCACATTCGAACAGCGCAGTTTCGCCGCGACCGCCACGTTCGATTCGCCATGCGCGCACCTCAGGACGATCTTCGCCCGCAAGGCCACATGCCGATTCGTTCTGGCGCGCCTGGCGCGCCGCTCAAGTTCTCCTCGCTCCACGGCGGTGACTTCCAATCTCGCTTTGGGCCGACCTGTTCTTGCCATGCCGCCCCATACATCACACCCGGCACACTTCTTAAAGCTTTTTCAGACACAAGGGACTAGGAGAGGGCACACCTTCGCATGTCGCCGTCCAGGAGCGTGAATCTGCTCGCCGTGGGGCGACTGGCACTAGCGCTCGTGGTTCTTGCGGCCGGGCTCGTGGCCGTGGTGCCCCACCGTGACGCGCTAATGTGGCGAGCCAGCGTCATCGCGAGCGAGGGGGGGCATTGGTTGGCGGTCGCGAGCGTGGTCCTCTTGTTCGGGTGGCGACGTTCGGGGCTGCATAAGGCATCGGTGGTGCTGGCTATCATCGGCATCGTCCTGCTGGTCACGCCGGTGATGCAGGCGTACCGGGTGGCGGCGACGCTCCCCGACGCCCTGCATGCCGCCTTCGGCGAGCCGCGTGTCATCTCGACCACCGAAGCGGTGCCCCGAAGCGCACCGCTCGTCGCGATGGACCTTGTGTTCGGCGCATCGGCGGAAGAAGTCATCGCAGATGAACATGTCTACGACGTCGTCAGCGACCAGCACCTGACGCTCGACCTCTACCGACCCCGGTTCGGCGTCGACCCCAGACCGGTCATCATGGTCATCCACGGCGGCGGGTGGACGGACGGAGACAAACGGCAGTTCGCCACGCTCAGCCGGTATCTCGCCGCCCGCGGATACGTGGTCGCGAACGTCGCCTATCGCCTGGCGCCCGACTCGCGGTTCCCGGCCCCACTCGAGGACCTCGTCTCGGCGATTCAGTACGTCAAAGACCTGGAAACCACACATGGTGTCGACCCGACACGATTCGCCTTCCTGGGTCGATCGGCGGGGGGGCAAATCGCCCTCCTCGCGGCATACACGCTGGAAGACCCGGCGATTCGGGGCGTGGTCTCCTTCTATGGTCCCACCGAGCTACGCTGGGGCTACGAAAACCCCGCCAAGATGGCTGTCGTCGACTCAAGCTTCGCCCTCGAACAGTATCTCGGTGGACCACCAGCCACCCACGGCGAGCAATACGACGCCGCCGAGCCGGGCCGTTTCGCGACGACCACAAGTCCGCCGACGCTACTGCTCTACGGCCTCCGCGATGAGCACGTCGCCCCGTTTCACGCCGAGTCACTCAGCGCGCAGCTCGGCGACATGGATGTGCCGCACATGTTGCTCCAGATGCCGTGGGCAACCCACGGATGCGACTATCTGTTCAGCGGGCCATGCGGGCAGATCAGCACGTATGCGGTCGAGCAGTTCCTTGGCGCCGTGTTGCGAGGCGATGACCGATAGTCACCGCTCGTCGGCACCAGCGTGACGCGAGGTCACTTCACGCGCTGCCAGCCGAACCTGTTGGGGAATCTGTTGAGCGCGGATATCAGCCTGCGCCGCATACCGATCAAGGCGGTCGATCTCTGCCGCTAGCCGAAGCGCAAACGCGACGCCGCTGCGATCGAGGGCGGCATTGAGCCCGCCGGTCGGCGGACACGCACGCACCTGCACATCGTCGAACTGCCGGTGAAACGTCGCTAGACATCGGCGCATGACGAAGCCCTTCGCTACGAGCAGGGCACGGGTCACCGTCCCCTCCGCCCGATGCAGCACGGCCATGCCGAGCCTGACGTTCTCAAGTGTGTTCACAGCTGCGGACTCGGTCAAGACCACCGACTCGGGGACGCCCGCCGCGACGAGACGGTCTTTGAAGACCAATGCTTCCGGCCTGTCGAACACTCCCCGGGTCATCTTCCCGTCACGTCCCGACACCAGGACGCGCGAGGCATGTCCCGCATGGTAGAGCTCCGCCGCTCGACGGGGCACCGCGAAGTCCCGGCTGCCAAACACGAAGATGACGTCGGCGACGTCAGGCGGGTCCGACACCGCGAGGTAGTCCCAGATCGGCTGGATGAGCCGCCGCATGTCGGGATCGAACCCTGCGAAACCATCGCCGTTGTTCCGAAGAGTCGTCATCGCCGGGTGCGCGCCATCACGCGGCCGGACATGGGGGCGGCTCCCGATCGGGGTGGCCGACGTCGGACCGCGTTCCACACCACGAATAGGACAGGACGACCTCGGCGTCGGTGGGGGCGACTATGGTGTCGGCCGTCTCGCGCGTGTTGAGCACGTCGTAGAAGTCGATTCGAAGCCGATTCGGATCGATCGTGAGTACCGCGAACCCGAACGTCTTCGAGAAAAAGCGCTGCTGGACGTGTGGTTCGCCCGTGGGCCGGTTGCGACCCTTTGTCTTGCCTGCGGCGCCTTGAATCACCTGCTCGAAGCCCCGAACGGTCAGATGCTCCTGGTGGTGGGCGTGACCGGCCAAATACAGATGGACGCCGCAGTCTCGCAGCAGGGGCACCTCCACAAGGGCCCGGGTGCGTTTCTCGTTGCCGTTGTTGCGGTGATGACCGCTGTTGTACACCGGCTGATGGCCGAACACGACCTTCCAGCGGTCAGGCTGGTCTTGGTCGCACAACGAGCGCTTGGCCGACGCCACCTGAAGGCCGTTGAGGTCGCGACGAACGTCGGTATCGGTGTGCAAGGCACGCACCTGGATCCACTCGGGGAGCAAGGGGATCTCGTAGTGCAAGCTCGGCAGCCGCCAAAGGTCGCTGAACTCCGAGTACGTCACCATGGCGGAAACGGCGTTGCGGCGATAGTCGTGGTTGCCCAACGAGATCCAGAAGTGAAACCCAGGCAGGTCCATGAAACGCTGGTAGGGTCGCTCGAACTTGTCTTCAAACTGCGCCATGACCTCGCGATAGCTCGCGTCCGGATCATCTCGCGCTGCGATCTCGATGCCGTTTTCGTAGATGTTGTCACCAAGCGTGACCGCGAAGTCGCACCCGACACGGCCGCATACATCAGCCATGGCCTCGCCGACACGATACTGACCTGCATACCCGGTTCCGGCATCCCCAAAAACCAACACCGTCAGCGTGCCCCGATCGCGCAAGTCGGTCACGGCAAAGGGCCACGTCCCGGTCTGGCCGCGTGCTCCCGCGACAGCCGCGACCATCGCCAGCGCAACCACGCCGGCGTACTTCGTCTTCGTCACGTTCATGACGGCACCTCAGAACCGAACCGCACCTTTTCGATTATAGAACCGGGCAATGGCGAGCCGAAGCGCGGCGACGGTGAAGCCCCCTGCCGAACGACGAATGCTTCGGTGCTATCATCCAAACTGGTGCCCATCCTCACGCTGCGGATCTTCGGTGGAGTTTCGGTCGTGTGGTGCCTGCTGACTGTAGCAGGCTCGGCCCACGCGCAAGCTCCCGCCGATCTGACGCTCGTCTCCTCGACCGATCGCGAGTCGCTCGGCGTCGTCCGAAACGGACCGGAACAACAGGAGATGGTTCGCCTCGCCGATCTTGTGAAGATCTTTGATCTCAACGTCCAGGGTGAATCCAGACCGAACACCGTCACGGTCACGCACGACGACAAGGTGATGATCCTAACGGCAGGTCAGCCCGTCGTGTCGGTGGCAGGCAGGCTGGTCTCACTGCGAACGTCGGCGCCGCGGCGCGCCGGCGACGACTGGTTGGTGCCGCTGGAGTTCCTGAGTCGAGCGCTCGGCCGCCTGATCGAAGAGACCATCACCGTTCGCCAACGCTCGCGCCTGGTGCTCGTCGGGAACGTAGTCGTCCCCCAGATCAGCGCTCAATATGGTGCGCGCGACTCCGGTGCGCAGCTGGACATCGAGGTGCGACCGATGACGCCGCACACCGTGACGCGTGAGCGGGGGCGGCTGATTCTCCAATTCGAGGCGGATGCGCTTGACGTGGGCGAATTGCCGTCGGCGCAGGGGGACATGGTCACGGGCATCAGTGCCGACTCGTCGTCGAGGCGTCTGGTGATCGATCTCGGACCCGCGTTCGGATCGTTCGAAGTCGTGACTCGATCCATTCGCAATGGTGAGCAGGTCTCGATTGCGCTCGGACCCGCGAGCCTGTTGGCCTCGACGCCCGACATCCCTACGCCCGACGCGAGCCCTGCGGGTGGCGACGGCAACGAACCGTTGCCGGACCTGCGCGTCGCGCCCGAGGTCCGCGTTGTCGCGATTGACGCGGGACACGGTGGCGACGATGAGGGTGCGGTCGGCTCCGGCGACATTCGTGAGAAAGATGTCACGCTCAGTGTGGCGCGACGGCTGCGCGATGCAATCGTGCAGCGCCTCGGGCTGCGGGTCATCCTCACGCGGGCGCGCGACGAATCAGTCGGCCTCGACCGACGTGCGGCGATCGCGAACAACAACAAGGCCGACCTATTCATCAGCCTCCACGCCAACGCCTCAGTCCGGCCATCTGCCACCGGGGCCGAGGTCTTCTATCTCAGCATGGGCGACTACGGACGGGAAGCCCGCGAGCTCGCCGAACGTGACACTCAGGTCGTGCCAGTCATTGGCGGCGGCGCACGCGCGATCGGTCTGGTCCAGTGGGAGCTGGCCCAAGTTCGTTATCTCGATGGATCGGCAAGGCTGGCCGACATGGTTCATCAGGAGTTGAGCCGACGGATTCCAATGAGCCCGCGCAACGTGCAGGAGGCCCCGTTTCGTGTGCTCGTCGGCGCCAACATGCCGGCCGTCTTGGTTGAAATGGGATTTGTCTCGAACACCCGGGATGAGCAGCGCCTGACCAGCGCACGCTTCCAGACCGCTGTGGTCGATGCACTGGTCGGCAGCATCCTGCGTTATCGTGATTACGTGCAGCAGACGGCCGCAAGCGCTACCGTCGCGCTCCAGTCCGGTTCTACAGGAGACGAATCATTCCTCCAAGCACGCGACAACTAACGCGGTTGCGCCAGGTCACATCGACACGTCTCGTGGCCGGAGGCGCAATCGTCCTGGTAGTCGGCATCGCCGCCTTTTTTGCCGGACAGGGGCGAGGCTCGCCAGACGTCGTCCAGTCCGTGACGACTCGCGACGTACCGACGGACGCGCCGGCCTACGACCCGACGACGGTGACGCTGTACTACATCGCTGAAGGTGGCCTGTCGTTGATGGCCCACCAGCAAGAGTTGACGCTCGACAATTTGCGAACGGTAGAAGCGCGTGCCCAACTCGTGATTGAGCGCCAGCTCGGCGAAGCGCCGTCGCCACTCGCGTCGCCGTTTCCGGAAGGCACGCGGCTTCGTGGCGTCTACCTGACGCCGGGAGGCGACGCGTTCGTCGATTTGAGCCAGGACGTCACCCGCGGGCATCCCGGCGGGTCTCTGGATGAACTGTTCACCGTGTACGCCATCGTCAACGCCTTGACCACCAATGTGCCCGAGATCACCGCGGTGCAGATCCTGATCGGTGGTCGTGAAGTGGATACGCTCGCCGGGCACGTCGATCTCCGCCGTCCGCTCGAGCGCGATATGAAGTGGGTGTCGTAAATGTCAGTTTCCGAACCGATGACCAGTACCGCCCGGCCCGATCAGCGTGCGCCAGGCGAGCTCCGACCAACCCGACTCACACCCAACTGGGCCGTCCACGCTGAGGGCTCGGTCCTGATCGAAGCTGGCCTAACGAAGGTCGTGTGTACGGCCAGCGTCGAAGACCGTGTTCCGCAGTTCTTGCGTGGCAGCGGCAAGGGTTGGGTGACCTCCGAATACGGCATGCTGCCCCGCGCCACGTCGACCCGTACGACTCGGGAAGCGGCCAAGGGACGTCTCGGAGGCCGCACCCAGGAGATTCAGCGACTGATCGGACGATCGTTGCGGGCCGTCACCCAACTGGACCAGCTCGGAGAGCGCACGGTCTGGGTCGACTGCGATGTCCTGCAGGCTGACGGGGGCACGCGGACCGCCTCAATCACAGGGGGCTTCGTCGCCTTGGTACTCGCGCTTGCGAAGCTCCGCGACGACGGCCGGCTCACGGCCATCCCGATCACCGACTACGTCGCGGCGATCAGCGTCGGCGTCGTCGGGGGCCGTCCGGTCACCGACCTCGCCTACGAAGAGGACTCGCAGGCCGATGTCGACATGAACGTGGTCAAGACCGGCAGCGGCCAGTTTATCGAGGTCCAGGGCACTGCCGAGAGGAATCCGTTCGGCCAGGACGCGCTCACCGAATTGCTGAGCTTGGCGGACCAGAGCATCACGCAGCTGATCGGTCTCCAGCGCGACATCGTCGGGTCGATCCTCGTCAAAGCCGGCGACAGCGCATCGTGAAGCTGCTGGTCGCGACTACCAACACCGGGAAACTGGGCGAGATCCGCTCCATCTTGACTGGTCTCAGCGGGTGTGATCTCGAATCGCTCCGCGACCACCCCGGCATCATCGAGGCCGAGGAAACCGGAACCACCTTCGCGCAGAACGCGTGCCTCAAAGCGACCCACTACTCCACGCTCACGTCCCGGCTGACCGTGGCTGAGGATTCGGGCTTGGAGGTTGACGCGCTGGATGGTGCGCCTGGCGTGCGCTCCGCTCGCTTCAACGGGGCCTCGTATCCTGAGAAGTTCGCCGCGATTCGCGCCCAGCTCGAAGCGCGGGGAACGACCCAGAGCAACGCTCGTTTCGTGTGCGCGCTAGCGGTCGCCGATGGCGGGACGATCGTGTTCGAGACAACCGCGACCGTCGAGGGCCAGCTCGCACCAGACCCGCGGGGTGACAAGGGTTTCGGATACGACCCAATCTTCTTCTACCCGCCGTACGGATGCACGCTGGCGGAGGTGTCGGATGAGAAGAAGAGCGCCGTAAGCCACCGTGGCAAGGCCGTTCGCCGGCTCCGTGCGTTCCTCCAAGACTGGCCCGATCTCGCCAACCGTCGGTAAGCCAGAGCCGAATCGGTCGCTCGATCCGCTACGAGTTCGCGACGGCAGTAAACCCCGTTGGAACCGGGACCATGTATAGTTGACCGGTCACTTACATTCCCTTATGCTTGGCTGGATGGGGCGGCGCAGTGACGCTCGCGACCGGCTGCTCGACGGCGCGGAATCGCTCTTCCGAGAACGGGGTTTCGCGTCGGTCAGCGTGGCCGAGATCTGTGGAACAGCTCGCGTCAACAAGGGCAGCTTCTATCACTTCTTCCCGTCGAAGCGAGCGCTCCTACTCGAGATCTTGGACCGAGCGTGGGATGACACGGGCCTGCTGAGGCAGTGGGAAACGGATATGCCAAGCCAGGCGGGCGCGGCGCTGCGACTGTTTCTCGAAGAGCTCTTCGCCTATCACTACGCCGAGCGGGAATCGCACGGGAACGTCCGGGGCTGCCTGCTGTCGAACATCGCCGTCGAACTCGGCTCGAACGATGCTGAGATCTCGCCAAAGATCCAAGAGCTTCACGCCAGAAAGGCGGCGATCTTCGAGAACCTTCTTACCACGGCGAACGCCGGGGGCCAGGGGTCCTCTCTAGACCCGCATCAAGCCGCCGAATCGTTGATGGCGTACCTACTTGGCCTCTTGGCGCTGGCGAGAATGCGAAACGATCTGTCCACGCTCCCAACCGCGGAGAACGACCTGCTCAAGCTGGCCGGAGTCAACCGCTGAATGGAGTTGACCTGCCAACGCGGACAATTTGGCCTACCTCGAGACCTCCACTACCTCAATTGCGCCTACATGGCACCCGTCTCCGACCGCGTGCGGAGCGCAGCCCATCGGGCAATTGAACGGTTGCGCGCGCCGAGTCAGATTCCGACGGAAGATTTCTTCGTCCAGAGCGACAACGTCCGCCGTCTCTTTGCCAAGCTCATCCACGCGGACGACTATCGGCGGATCGCGATCGTCCCGTCGGTGTCCTACGCAATGGCGACGGTCGCGCGAAACACGCCGCTCCGGGACGGAGACAACATCGTCGTGGTGCACGAGCAGTTCCCAAGCAACATCTACACGTGGAAGCGGGCCTGCGACATGGTCGGAGCAACGTGGGATCGGCGGCTCTCGGGTGTATAAAGGTACCATCCGGGGCAGGCAAAATGGAAATCCCGGGTACACTGCGCGGGCATGCGAGCCGCCTGCGGGACCCGCCCCGCGTGGATCGTCCTCGGCGTCTTTGTGCTGCTTCCGACCCATCCGCAGATGCAGCGGGGGGTCGGACCATTGACGGTGACGGCACCTCATGGAGATGAGCTCGACACCGCCGCCGCTCTTTTGGCAGACATGTCGCGACACGGGCGCCTGCGGGTTGCCCAGGTCACGCCCGACCCGCTCGTGCCGTCGTGCTCCCACCGCCGCCTGGTACAGATTCACCAAGGGGTAAGGATCCTCGGCGCCGATCTCACGGAGCAGACGGCGTCAGGTCGGACCGTGTCGGTATTCGGACGGCTTCACCTGGATGTCTCGCTGGACGTTGCACCGGTGCTATCGGCCGACGCCGCCGCAGCACAGATCCATCGATCGGGCTCGCGAGTCAGCGGGGAACCTGAGCTCGTTATCGTCTTGGACGAGCCGGCCGGTCGCTATCGGGTGGCGTATCAGGTGATCAGCTTCGGCGCCGAGGGCCGTGTCGCCTCGCTCGTCGACGCGACGACCGGCGCAGTCGTATCGAGCGAGATGACACTCCCGACACAGCTCGGAACGCTGTGCGGCGACTGCGCCATCGGCCGAGGACGGGGTGTCAAGGGCGACCTGAAGAAGCTCAGCGTACGCGTGACGACGGATGGTTTCGACGCCACCGACGTGCTTCGACCGTCACGGATTTCCACATACGACTTAGAGGGCGACTGGATGCGCGCCCTCGATGTGCTCACCGGATTCACGACGCTCTCGGATGCCGACCTTGCGAACGATGCCGACAACGACTGGGCGGATGGCACGGCTGTCGACGCGCACGCAGGGACAGGATGGACGACCGACTATCTGTATCATCGGTTCGGTCGCCGCGGCCTCAATGACAACGACGGCCCAATCACCGTTATGACCCATCCCATTCGGCGCGAGGATTTCTTCGGTGTTTCGAGCGCCGTGGCAAGCCTCTTTCACCTCAACGCGTTTTTCTGCGGGACGTGCATTCCCGGCGGCGTCGTCGTGTTGGGGGAAGGGCTGCCCGCAGGACTCGCCATCGGGAGCACCGGGCAGCGAGTCGATTTCTTCGCGGCCGGGCTCGATATCATCGGCCACGAGCTGGGACATGCCGTCGTCGATTCCAGCTCGCGGTTCATTTACCAAGGCGAATCTGGCGCGCTCAGTGAGGCGTTCGCTGATCTGATCGGCGTCGGGCTCGAGTTCTTTGTGGCTGAGACCGGACGCCATCAACGCGAGCAACCGGATTACCTCATGGGCGAAGACGTGGTCATTCCTGGTGGCATTCGATCGATCGACAACCCTCGGTCACTCGGTGACCCCGACCACTACAGCTTGCGTTTTCAGGGGACAGCCGACAACGGCGGCGTGCATACGAACTCTGCGATCGTGACACACGCCTTTTATCTCGCCATCGAGGGAGGGACCAACGTGACGTCGGGCATTCAGGTTTCAGGGGTGGGACGCGAGCAGCGCGCGCTCATCGAACAGGTGTTCTACCGTGCCTTCACCTTTTTGCTGCCCGCCGATTCAACGTTCGCCATGGCGCGCGTCGCGACACTCCAATCGGCTCGGGACCTCACCGAAGATGCGGCGGTCGAGCAGGCCATCGCAGCAGCCTGGACCGCAGTTGGCGTGGAGTAACAACGGTGCACAAGCTCTTAACTCTCATCGTTCTCGCGGTCACCATGGCCTGTACCACTCACATGGCGCATGCGCAGGTCACAACCGCCGACGTCGTCGTGAGTCTCAACGCCGGCGCTCGGCTGTTGCCGCAAACACGTACCGACGCTGTGACGTTCGAGCAGTTCGTCGAGGAAGGACAGCTCGAAACAACGCAGACGATTGGTCCCTATCCGGCGGTCGATGTGGGATACGGGCGACGCCTGTGGAATCGGTACGGCATCGGTGTTTCTGGGTCATTCGTGCAGGGAACCGCGGTGGCGATGATCGACGCGAGTGTCCCGCATCCGTTCTTCTTCGACTTCCCGCGCCAGGCGACGGGGATGCCCGGCCGACTCAAGCAGCGCGAACTGGGTCTTCACATCAGCGCGCAGGCGCGGATGGCGCTGCCGCTTGGCGGACTCATGACGTTTTCGGCAGGCCCTTCGATCTTCCGAGTGGAGCAGGACTTCGTCGTGGACATCACGAGCCAAGAACTGGGATTCCCGTTCGACGAGGTCGACATCACGTCGACGATCGCCGAGCGTCAAGCGATCACGGCGGTCGGCTACCACGTCGGGCTCGACGCCACGTTCGACATCACGAGTCGATACGGCGCGGGAGTTCTCGTCCGATACGGTCGGGCCAGTCCTGCAATCAGGCTGCAGGGGGAGTTCCAGCCAGGCCTGGACCTAGGCCGCTTGCAGGTGCTCGCCGGCGCCCGCATCGGGTTCTAACAGACTAGAAGCGGCTCTCGTCTGACGGAAGCAGCGCCATGAGCGCCATCGGATCGACTCGGGCGTTGTTCAGTCGGACCGTCCAGTGGAGATGCGGACCGGTGACGCGTCCAGTGGCGCCAACTTTTCCTACGACTTGTCCTCGATTCACGACGTCGCCCTCGGCGACATCGATCGCCGAGAGATGCGCGAAGTACGAGTAGAGCCCCCACCCGTGATCGATGATCACGACGTTGCCCGAGAAGTACAGTTCCCCGGCCAGCACGACCGTGCCGACGTTGGGCGCCTGGATCGAGGTGCCCGTCGCCGCTTTGAAGTCGGTCCCGCTATGCGGACGCCGCGGCTGACCGTTGAAGACACTGCGACGCCCGAAGCTACTCGAGGCATCCCCAGGCACCGGTCGGAGGAAGCCTCCGCGCCACTGACGTTCGTTGGTCGATGCTTCAAACAGCGCGGCTTGCAGCGCCGCCTCGCGCTGAATGCGCTCGATGACGTCCGGTGGCGGGTCAACGAAACCTGGCGCCACGGTGAGGCGCCGGGTCGGAAAGTCTTTGGGCTCGACCACCAAGGCGTACGTGGCGCGCACCGTCGCACCGTCGCTGTCGGTCGCTCGAATCGCCACGACGTACTCGTCGGGACGGGTCTCCAAGTCGATCCCGACCAGACCGCGCCACACGCCTCCGGGATCTGGGAAGAAGCGAACCGACGACCCGAACGCGGTTGCTCGAACGGTCACCACTGGTCGGTCAGACCGCACCTCGAGAATGACGACCTCACCGGGCTGTACCGCGCGGGCGTGGTGAGAGATGTCGAGGGCATGCGGTTGTGCGCGCGGAGCCGCGACGCTGCCAATGATCAGCATCACAGCCGCCAGACCGATCTGCGCGACGTCCGACACCTTGACCGCTCGCCGCACTGTGAGACCCTCCACACACAGCTTATCGGTCACTCGTCCCCAAACGCCACTTGAGTCGTCGGACCTCAGCCAACTCCGAGCGACGCGACCGGCGCGTCACGTGGCGAAGCCGTGGTCGGGCCCAGATGTTGAGTCGACTGCCTCAGAATCAGACCGCGCCCGCTCTTTTTAGCGCGTCGATCTCCTCGCCGTTCAGACGCAGCACGGTGCCGAGGACTTCGTCGGTGTGCTCGCCGAGCAGCGGCGAGCGAATGACATCGGCCGGTGAGTCCGACAGCTTGATGGGGCTGCCGACGGTGAGATACTGACCGCGCTCCGGGTGATCGACTTCCACCACCGTACCGGTCGCACGGAGCGACGGCTCTTCGGCCAGCTCCTTCATCGATAGCACCGGACCACACGGCACGTTAAGGGGATTCAGGATATCCATCACTTCGAACTTGGTTTTCGTCTTGGTCCACCGTTCGATCTCGGCAAACAGCTGATCGAGCTTTGGCAAGCGGGCTGCCGGCGTGTTCCACTCCGGATCCTCCAACCAATCTTCATGACCAATGGCTCGCGCCAGGCCATCGAAGGCGGCCGCCTGCGTGATGACGTAGATGTAGGCGTCGAGATCGTCTTCCCACCCCTTGCACTTGACGATCCATCCCGGTTGTCCGCCACCGGAGGCGTTTCCCGAACGCGGCACCGCGACACCGAAGGTGCCGTTCGGATACTGCGGGTACTCTTTGAGCGGACCGTGGGCCAGTCTCTGCTGGTCGCGGAGCTTCACGCGGCACAGATTGAGCACCCCGTCCTGCATGGCGCACTCCACACGCTGGCCCCGCCCGGACCGCTCGCGCTGGAACAGAGCCGTGACGATCCCGAGCGCCAGGTGCACGCCAGTGCCAGAATCTCCGATCTGCGCGCCGGTCACGGTCGGCGGTCCGTCATCGAATCCCGTGGTACTCGCAGCGCCGCCCGTGCATTGCGCCACATTCTCGTACACCTTGCAGTCTTCATACGGACCCGGCCCAAAGCCCTTGACCGACGCGTAGATCATGCGCGGGTTGATCTCTTGGATGCGTTCCCACGGGAATCCCATCCGGTCGATCGCACCCGGCGCAAAGTTCTCGACCATCACGTCGCACGCCTCGATAAGCTTGGTGAAGACCGCCTTTCCGGCGTCCGACTTCGTGTTCAGCGTGAGGCTGCGCTTGTTCGAGTTCAGCATCGTGAAATACAAGCTGTCGACGTCAGGAATATCCCGCAGCTGACTCCGCGTCGCATCGCCGGCGCCGGGGCGCTCGACCTTGATGACGTCGGCGCCGAACCAGGCGAGCAGCTGCGTGCACGTGGGTCCAGACTGCACGTGCGTCATGTCTAAGATTCGTACTCCGTCCAAAGCCTTCATAGGTCTCTCCGTCACAACCTCACGAGGTTGGCGTGCCCGAGATCCGGATCCGCTCCTCCTGAATGGTCTTGTTGAGCAAGCTCACGCACGCGTAGAGCGCCCGGAGCGTCGGTACCTCGACGCCGGTCACCTCGGCCAGCTCGACCACGACGCCCAGCATGCCTTCGACTTCCAGAGGCTTGCCGGCCTCGACGTCCTGCAGCATCGACGTCTTATGTTTTCCGACGCTCTCGGCTCCGGCGATCCGACGTTCCAGCGACACACGAAACGTCGCCCCGAGCCGATGCCCGACGGCCTGCGCCTCAGTCATCATCGTGGTCGCAAGCGCGCGCGTTAGCGGAAACTGACAGATGTCGACCAAGGTCGAGTGCGTCAGCGCGCTGATCGGATTGAAGGTGAGGTTGCCCCAGAGCTTCAACCAAATCTCCGATCGAATGTCATCAAGGACACGGGCCTTGAAGCCAGCGCTCTCGAAGGCAGACGAGACGTCCCTTACGCGATCCGACGCTGACCCGTCGAGCTCGCCTACCGGAAAGCGATTGCCTTCGATGTGACGGATGACGCCCGGCTCGGCAACCTCAGCCGCGGGATACGCGATGCACCCGATAATCCGTGCAGGATCGAGGCTGCGAAACAACACACCGTCTGGGTCGACCGTCTTCACAACGCGGTCGGCATAGGGTCCCTCGAAGTTCTGGAAGTACCACCACGGAATCCCGTTCTGGAGGGTCACCATTACTGATGACTCCCCAAGCAGCGCAGGCAGGTCATCGACGACCGCTTCGATCTGGTGTGCTTTGAGCGCCAGCAACACGACATCGTGCTCGGGCAGATCGGCAATCCGGTCAGTTGCGGCCAGGTTCTTAGCGACCATCCGCTCACTGCCTTCGACCAAGGCCAATCCGTCACGCTTGATGGCCGCCAGGTGAGGTCCGCGCGCGACGACTGATACGTCATGGCCGGCGTCGGCCAAACGCACGGCCATGAACCCCCCGATGGCGCCCGCGCCAACGACACAGATCTTCATGCGGGTCTCCCGATAGCGGCTCGGAACAACAGGCTCAGCCTCCGAACAACGTGACTCTGAACACCCGCGCCAGGATGACGATCAGCGTGAGGCCAGTGAACACGACGAGACTCACACCGCCAAACCAGCGAGCGAACAACGACGGATAGAAGATGCGATCGGCCCGCGGAATGACGGTCAGGCAATAGTAAAGGTTGAGGTAATAGATGACCGGAGCCACGAAAAAGGCCAGCGCCGAGGCGACCAGGACGAGCCAGACTGGCCGCTGGACACCGGCGATGATCGCGACCGAGGCAACCAGCGAGTACGCCATCGTTATCCGATAGATGTTGTACTCCGAAAACCATCGCCTGCGGTGCTCGTCACCGAGGTCCTCTCGGGCGATGCCGGTCAGACCAGCCGTCGGACGGAACAGATTCCGACAGCAGGCTGCCACCACTCGCGGCCAACCGTCGAAGTAGTTGAAGGCTGTCGAGAACGTCGCGGCAAACGCGCCGCCAAGAAAGATCAGCATCATCCCCGGACCTACGCTGCGTGTGAAGATACCGGCGATCTCGCCGATCACCGAGTTGCCCGCCACGGGGCTCGGGTAGAGCCACACGGCCGACAGCAGCAGGAAGATCGTCGCGATCACCATCGAGATCACGTGACCGACGCTGAAGTCCAACTGACCGATGCGGAACCAGCGGCGGCAGTACTCGCGAGTGTGATCAGGCAAGGACGAGGTGTCCACCCGAAGGTCGTCCGGGCCAGACGTCCACGGATCGAAGCGTGGAGCGAGGCCGACGTGTTCGAGATGCTCGCGAATCCGCCCCATCCCGACCTTCTTCGCCTTGCCCCACTCGGAACCCTGCAATGAGACGTCGATGCCGGTCGGGAGGAGCCCCAAGAACGCCGCGATGATCAGCCACGACCCTTCGGGAACCTCGACGACGAAGAAACGACCGAGAGCCGAGATCGGAGCAGGCTCGGCAAAGTAGACCGCCACGGTCGACACAAACAGCATCGCCGCCAGAAGCTTGGTGACGGCCTCGAGCGCCGCGTACTTTCCCAGCAGAATCACGATGACGGCGATCACCCCTAGCAGCACGCCGTAGATCGCGAGGGGATCGATGACGACTTGCCCCAGTGATACCGGTGGCAGTCCGAGGCCGACGTACTCCTCGAAGAAGTAGTAGGCAACGGCAGACGCCGCGGCAAGTCGCCCCGCTTGTCCGATGGCGCACTGCAGCACCGTGGTCACCAGGACATACCAGACCGGCCACTTTCCGCGGGCTGTTGCGTAGGCGTCAAGCATGCTGCGGCCGGTGGCGTGCGTGAACCGAAACGCCATCTCAAAACCGTAGTACTTGAAGACGTACGCAACGGGTATGCACCAGAGCAGCGCATACTCGAAACGCCCGCCGGCAGCGGGTGCCGTCACGAGATGACTCGTCCCGATGCCGGTCATCATCAGGATGAGCCCAGGCCCGAAGTTCCGAAGAACGGACACCAGATCGGTCTTGGGAAGATCCAGATCCTGAAGTGGATCGCGTTCAGCCATGTGCACAGGTGAGGCGCCCTGGGGCGACGGGCGTCATGTTGAAGTCGGTGCCTGATACAGGACCTTGCCGACAAAGAAGGGACCCATGCCCTGGATGAATTCGGCGGTCTGCCGCGTGGTCCGCATGTCCTTGATTAGCTTCGACAGCGGATACAGCTCGCGGCCGATCAGGCCGATCACGAACTCGTTGTCGTCGCGATCGACACCGTGGCACTCGAGCCGCACGTCGACCGCGTAGCCGGCCTCGCCGTAGCGCCGTCCGAGCATCCCGTGCTCCATCATGATCCGACCCTGCTCGGCGCGAGGCAGGCGGTTATACGGACCAACTCGCCGCAGTGGGTACCACACCGCCCACGCGTTGTCGGGATTCAAGACGTTGCGAGGCACTTTCTGCAGCAGGAAATCTCGAAGGTCGGCCTCGCGACCCTGCGCGTACGTGCGTCCGATCATCGTAAAATCCGGAACCGGCGTGAGCTCGGCGAAGGGCGGCGAGGTCAAAAGCGCTCGCACCGGCCCCACGAACACCGACGGGTCTTCATCCATCACGACGACGCCCACGCCACGCGGATCGTTCAGATTCGCGTATACGGCCGCGGCGAGACCGCTCGCTTGGACGGCCTCGACCACGGGCCCGGTGTCCAGGCAATCGGTGAGGGCGTGGAGCTGTACGAACAGCCGCGCGTCCAGGGTCTGCGGCTCGCCGCGGACCGGAGCGCCGTGTTCCCGCAAGTCAGGCGGTCCAGCCTCGGCGGCTCCGCGGGCGTCTGCCGGCGGCCCTTTCTGCGTGCGCGCGTCGACATCGTGCGTCATGTCAGTCGGATTCTATACCGAGGGGCGAGCCACAGCCCGACCACCCCCGCCACCGTTTCGAGGACGCGAGCCACGTGAGGGTCGGGCGTCAGCTGGTCCGGAGATAGGAACTCAAGAACCGCCAGCACTGTCTCGTCCTGGACGACCGGAACCCCGCACGCGCCCCGCATACCGGGCATCAGCGCGCGACGCTGGCTGTCGATTGCGGGATCGACAGAGAGGTTGGGGATCCACACGACGCGTCGCGCCCGAAGCACGCGTTCGGCGACTCCCTCGTCCGACCGCACGTCTCCACTCTCAATCGCACGCCGCAGGTCGGCGAACGTTCCCGCAACCGCTTCCGCCGCGTACCATCCGAGGACCAATTCAGACCCGGAAACCCCGTCGGCGGCGGGCGGGCGATACGCGTACCCCACCGGCCAGTCGGACCACGCGCACACCAACTCGAGCACCCGCCGCGTAACCGACTCGGTCGTGTCGGCCTCGGCCTTCCCCACGGCCGCAACCACATCGGCGATCAACTCCACGTCGCGTGACTGCTGTTCAAGACGGATGCTTCGCTCGGATAGCGTGGCTTCGGTCACGCGCACGTCGGTCGTGTCGGTGTAGAGCAGAAGGACCTCGCCAGCGTCGCTCGTACGGGAGTGAACGTCGATCCACCTACGGTCAGGCGTGCGCAAGACCTCATGCCAGGGCTGCCCGAAACGCTCGACGCGTTCGGCCACCCAACGCTCGAGGCCGTCATGGTCGTCGTCTGCATGCGCGACCTCGACGAGGCCTCGATTGGCCGTATATCGGATGAGGTCCTCAAAGATCACCCCGGACTTGAGCGGTGCGTCGGGATAAAACTCCTTGAATCGATCGTTGAACCCAACTAGCCGACCACTCCGATCCCACATCGACACACCGGCTTGGGGTCCTTCCAGCACCGCCGCGAGGCGCGCGTCGAGACGGAGACGCCGGTCATCGGCACGGCGCAGGCGACGAGCAAGCAGCACGACGGCCGTCACCAGTGCTAGAGATACCACCACCCACAACCAACTCATGACCGCACTCATCCTACAACCCTGGAGCAAAGCCCCGTGATCTCTGGGTTTTTCGCTGAGCAGGCGCCTTGACAGCTAGACCGTCGAGCCGTACGGTAGGAGAAGCTCCAGCGTCGGGACGTCCAACCATGCGCTCAGCAGCGATCGTGCTTCTCGTCGGAATCCTTTTGCTGCCGGGAACGATGGTGACCCGTGCCGCACAAGACGACGCTGTTGCGCCCTTCTTGGAATCCGAAGAGCTGGCTGTCCTACTCGCCAGAGTCAAAAAGAAGCTCGACCGGCCCACCGCTCGAGGCATTCGCGAACTACTGCGCCTCGACTACTACGTCACTGTCTACGGTACGTCACCGCAGATGGCGATGTTGAAGGGTTTCGAACTGCACCGCAGCCCAGTACCGAGTCCAGTCGGCCCCACCGCTCACCTTGAGATGATGCGGTCACTGCGCTTGAACACCGTGTATCCGGGGACCTTACCGCTCGGCGCCAACCCGGTTGCCGGCTGGGCGTGGCGCGCGCTTCGGTAGCATCTCACTACCCGACGGTCGGTTCCGGCTCAGTCCAGCGCATGATCGGGACGGAAATGAGGATGTACTTCCGTCGCAGCTCAATAATGTGCCCGGCGTAGTCTTGCTTTGCAATCTCGCCGTCCGCGTAGCGCTGCCTAAGCCGTCTGAGCTCGAACCGGTAGAGATCGTTCACGAATTCATGAACGAGCTCGGGGCGCGTGGCCGGTGTCGGCCTCGCCCCGTGCATCGCCAGTTGTTCAAGCACCTGCGAGTGATAGATGTAGCTCACTCCGCGGCTAGTGCGTCGGCCGAACTCACCCCGTAGGTGGCGAACCAGGACCCCGCTGCCTCCAGACGCGCGTTGACGTTTCCGATGTTGGTCACGCCCTCCGTCTGCAGCCAGCTCCGAAAGGCATCGACACCCTCACGTGCGAAGATCGGAATGCCATCTTTCCAGGTGGCGCGCCCGCACAGGACGCCCGCCCAGTTCACGCCCGACTCGGCCGCAAGCTCGAGTGACTCGGTGAACTCCGCGTTGCTCACGCCGGCTGAGAGGAAGATAAAGGGTTTCGTGGCCACCTGTGCCGCCGCGCGGAAGTGCTCGAGGGCTTCGGCCCTGGAGTACGCGGTCTCGCCCCCGTGGCTCTCGGTGCCATCGACGAACTGCATGTTGACCGGGATCTCGACCTTCATCACGTCGACCCCGTACCGGTCCTTCGTAAACTCCGCCATGCTTCCCGTCACGACATCCGGCTTGATCTTGGCGAACGCGAGTCCCTTCACGTCACCGCCCGCAGCGTCGTAGCCGACGAACTCCAAGAAGAACGGGATGTCGTTGGTGCGGCACTCGTCTCCGATGCGCTCGACAAACGCGTGCTTTTCTTCATTGATCTCATCCGGATCGTGCGGCGTGTAATACAACAGTACCTTCACGCAATCGGCCCCGGCCTCTTTGAGCCGCCGGGCTGACCAGTGCGGGAGAAGATCCGGGAGCCGACCGGGACGCGTGTTGTCGTAGCCGCTCGACTCGTACGCCAACAGGAGTCCGGCGTTGGCGCTGCGCTTCTTGGATGGACCTATGCCCCATTGCGGATCAAGCAAGATCGCGGACGCATGTGGCGTCAGCACCTCGGTGACGGCTCCCTTGAAGTCCTCCATCATCGCGTCGCTGACCTCACCGCCACTGAGCTGCCCCAGCGCCTTCTTCAGCGATCCCCGCTGGTCCATCGCGGCTGCCGCAATGGTCCCCGTCTCCGTCGACACCGCCTTCATCCCCGCGAGTTTCCCCGGCGGCAGCTTTGTTGTCGTCTCGGCCAATGTTCTCCTGCTCCTCTCGGTCGCCAATAGCGCCTGCGTTGGACTTCGAACCTGCGTCGATATTCTAGAGGATGTACGCGCTTCCGCAGCAGTGGAGCGGCGTGCTACGCTGGTAGTCCGTGTCAAGCGCGACACGCAGGCTATCCACTACTCGTCGTCGTCGACCGCTTGTAGCAGCCGTGACGGTGCTGGTCGCGTGGGTGGCTCTCACCACATCGCCGGCCCCCGCTCAGACCGACACGCTCCAACTCCCGACTCCGACCTTTCCAGAGGTACGGGCGCGCTGGGCGGCGGGACGCGTCGACGAAGCCCTGGCGCTGCTCGAACGAGCGCTCCCGCGCGATGCTAGCGACCAACCACTCGAGGCGATCATCCTACGCGCCACGCTACTCGGCGAGGCGGGTCAGCCGCTGGAGGCCGAACGCCTGTGGCGTGTGGTCATCGACCGCGAGGTGTGGATGCGCACGTTCGCACGCCGGGCGCTCGTCGCGAGCCTCGCGTTACGGCGCGCACCGGCCGAGGCCGAGTTGATCCTCGGCGAGATCAGCCGGAGCGATCCAGTTCGGCACCTCGACCTCGCGCTGCAGGTTGCCGACGCGTACCGCGAGGCGGATCAGCCCCAAGACGCCCGGCGTATCTATCAGCAGGTCGTGAGCCGGCAGCCGCGCGGTGCCGCCGCCGATAAGGCCCGGCTCGGCGTCGCCGCAACGCTCGAAACAGATGGCGACACAGACGCAGCCTTCGATCAGCTGCGCCTCGCCAAGCGCCTGCACCGGCGTCCCGAGACCTTTGAACACGCGGTCGCGGCGGAACGTCGCCTCACCAGCGCGACGAGTCGGCAGGTGGCGCCGCTGTCGGCGGCCGACTATCGCTCGCTGACCCGACGGCTACGCAACGCCTCCCGGTATGATGCGGCGCTCGACCTCATCGCCGAGTGGCGCTCGGCGCACGCGCCGGACACGGGTGACCCTCGCATCGAACTGGCGCGGATCGAGACGCTGTACGACCAGCGCTCGAACGATGCGGCGGTATCTGCGAGCCAGGCCTTCTACGATCGATTTCCCAACAGCGCGCTCGTGCCGGACGTGAAGCTCACCGAGTTCCGGATCGCGGTACGGCGGGTCGACACCGAACGCGCCCGGCACGCCGGCTTCGAGCTGTGGGAAGGACGGGTCCCGGCGGCAACGGCCGAGCACCGCTGGGATGCCGGCAATCTCCTTGCCGCACACCTGGTGGCCGTCGGCGATCTGGATGGCGGGCTCGACCTGTACCGAGGCCTGTTTCAGACCGCCGATTCTGAGGACGACCGTCGTGCGATTCTGTGGCGGGCCGGCGTCGCGGCGTTGAGAGGTGGCCAGCGCGATCGGGCGGCGACGAACCTCCGCGCGCTCATCGACCGAGGCCCGACCGGCGATCTCGTTCCGGCCGGCCTCTACTGGCTGGCGCGTGCCGAACGCGACGATGAGCCGGCGCGCGCCACCCGCCGTCTCGAAGCGGTCGTCCGGCGGTTTCCGTATCACTACTACGGAACACGGGCACGCCAAGAGCTGGCCCGACTCAGTGGCACGATCGCACCGAATCAGGCTATCGAACCCACCCTGGCCTTCCCCGCACTGGTCGTCTCGAACACCTCCACGGCACGCGCGGAGTATCGAGCCGCGATGGCCTTGGCACGCGCCGGACTCCTCGACGACGCCGCCTGGTACCTCGACCGGATCCTCGCCGATCGGCGACGCGATCGCGGGCTTGCGCTGCTGACAATTCGCGCGTGGGCCGCCGCCGGGAACTACACGCGCGTCACCCGACTCTTGGTCAATCACTTCGGTCGGTTCCTCCACGAGCCAGCGTCGGGACTCCCCAGCGATTTCTGGGAGCTTGTCTACCCGCGTCCGTTCTGGCCGGACGTCACCGCGGCGGGCCGTCGACATAGGGTCGACCCGATGCTGCTCGCGTCGTTGATGCGTCAGGAGTCTCGCTTCGACCCGCGGGCGCGTTCGCCGGTCGGTGCGATCGGGCTGTTTCAGATCATGACCTACACGGCCGAGGCGCTTGCCGAAAGCGCCGGTGTCGCCGACGTCGTCATCGGCGGAGGTCGTCGCAGCGAAGCCGGTCGTGTCGATGAAGCGACGCTGGCTCAGCCGGCCGTCAACGCGATGCTCGGTGCGCGCCTGACCGGCAACCTGCTCGCGATGTTCGACGGGGCCGTCGCGCCGGTTGCGGCCTCCTACAACGCAGGCGAGGAGCGCGTCGCCGTGTGGTGGTCGGCCGCGGAAGGGTGGCCGGAGGATCACTTCGTCGACACGATCCCGTACACCGAAACCCGCAAGTTCGTGCGCGAGGTGCTCACGAACTACTGGGCCTACGAGCGGCTATACGGGGATCAGTAGCCGACCGCGATGCTCCCGGCTTTGCGGCCGTCAGCGGCCCCCACGAGCATCTCGGTCGCGGGGTCGTAGGCAATCGACTGCGCCGAGCCCTGCCGGGCGCGTTCGACCAGGACATGGCCACGCGCCCGCAACGCTCGGCGCGTGTCGGGCGACAGCCCCCCTCGTTCGTACTGAATCCGATCCGGAAGCCACTGGTGGTGGAAGCGCGGCGCGTCGACCGCTGCCTGGATATCCATGCCGAAGTCGATCACGTTGACGATGGTCTGTAACACGGTGTTGATGATCGTTCGGCCGCCGGGGCTGCCAGTGACCAACACGAGTTGTCCGTCCTTCGTGACGATCGTCGGCGTCATGCTCGACAGCATGCGCTTCCCGGGTTCCGCGACGTTGGGCGGGGTACCAATCATGCCTGTCTCATCGGTCAGGCCCGGTGCGGCGTTGAAATCACCCATTTCGTTGTTGAGCAGGAAGCCGGCACCGGGCACGACGATCTTCGAGCCATAGAGCTGCTCGAGGGTATACGTCAGCGATACGACGTTGCGATGACGGTCGACGACCGACAGGTGCGTCGTCTCGCCCCCGTCCGCCGGCCACTCGAACGACGTCGGCGATGATCGAGAGGCGGCGTCGGGACGAATCGTGTCGCGGAGCTGTCGCGCGTAGGCTTTGGAGACGATCCGGGCAATCGGCATCTGCGGATTGAAGTCCGAATCGCCCAGATGCTGCGCCCGATCCGCATAGGCTCGACGCATCGTTTCGGCCATCAGGTGCACGACATTGGCAGACCCGAATCCGTCTGCAGGCATGTCGAACCCTTCGAGGATGTTGAGCATCTGGATCAACGCCGCGCCGCCGGAGCTGATCGGCGGCATCGAGACGATGTCGTACCCGCGGTACCGACCGACCAACGGGCTTCGTTTGAGCGGACGATAGGCGGCGAGATCCGTTTGGGTCACCAGGCCCCCGTTCGCCTGCATATCCTGCGCGATCAGCTCAGCGGTCACGCCACGGTAGAACCCGTCTGGTCCGCCAACCGAGATGCGGTCAAGCGTGCGCGCGAGGTCGGGTTGCCTGAGCACATCGCCGGCCACGTACGGCTTCCCGTTCTTCGAGAACTGCGCGTGCGCGGCGGGGTACCGCGTCATCTGCACGAGAACTGAGGCCAGTGAATCTGCGAGAGGCGGTGGTATCACGAACCCATCACGTGCGAGCTCGATGGCCGGGCGGACGAGCCTCGGCCACGGCAGTGTCCCGGCATCCGACCACGCGAGATGCAGGCCAGCTACCGTTCCGGGCACACCAACAGCAACGTGGCTGTGGTGATGCCGATCTGGGTCGTACTCGCCGTCGAGAAGGAACACGTCGGGGTGCGCATCGGCCGGCGCGACCTCGCGGAAGTCGTACGCGGCCGGCTCACCCCTGTTTGGTCTGAACACCAGGAACCCGCCACCGCCGATATTGCCCGCGGCAGGGTGGGTCACCGCCAGGGCGAACGCCGTCGCGACCGCCGCATCGACGGCAGTACCGCCGTCTTTGAGGACCTCGAGACCGACGGTCGCCGCCTGCGCCTCGGCGGCAACGACCATGCCGTGCCGGGCATCGACTGACGACGAGCCATCCGGACGCTGTGCGAACGGATGCGGGGCGACCACCAGGGCCGCAGCGACCCAGACTCCGACACAGCACAAGACTCGCTGCTGCACGAATCTGATGATAGCTCCGGGAACGCCAGATCGGTAAGATGTGGGGCATGAGACGTAACCCGTTTGTGGCCGCGGCCTGCGGCCTAGGCCTCGTCGCCTTAGCGATCGCGTGCAGCCCGTCCGAGATTCGGACCCTCACCGAACGTCTGTCGGTTGCGACCGGGGGTACCGGTGGCGTCTATTACCCTTACGGTGGCGGCGTCGCGAAAGTCATCAGCGACGGCGTTGATGGGGTCGAGGCGACCGCAGAGGTCACCGCGGGCACCGTTGACAACCTGAAGTTCATCGCCAGCCGCTCCGCTGACATCGCCTTCGCGCTCGCCGATTCGCTCGACGACGCGGTCGCCGGTCGCGGTGCGTTCAGCGAGTTCGGCGAGGTCCCGGCCCGCGCGCTCGCCGTGCTCTTCGACAACTACAACCACGTCGTCACCGTTGAGCGAACCGGCATCTCAACTGTTGCAGACCTCACTGGTCGAGTCGTGTCAACAGGCGCGCCGGGAAGCGGGACCGAGATTAGCGCGTTCCGCATTCTGAACGCCGCGGGTGTGAACCCCGAAAGCGACCTCCGACGCCAAAGCCTGGGAGCGGCCCAGTCGGTCGATGCATTGAAAGATGGCAAGATCGACGCGTTCTTCTGGAGTGGAGGCATCCCGACGGGATCGGTGCTTGACCTCGCAACCACCCCCGGACGCACCATCCGCGTCGTCTCGACCGAGGCGCTACTGCCGGCGCTGCAGCAGGAGTACGGCGACACCATCTATCACAACGAGAACATCCCGAAATCGACCTATCCTGGGATGGCTGAGGACGTCGTGACGATTGCGGTGGCCAACGTTCTGGTCGTGCATGAATCGATGGACGCCGACCTGGCACGTCGAGTGACCGAAGCCTTGTTCGAGCACCACGACGTGTTGGCGGCTATTCACCCGATGGCCGCGCTGCTGTCTCAGGAAACGGCCGTCGTCGGGTCGCCTATTCCATTCCACGACGGCGCGATCGCCTACTACCGCGGGCAGGGTGTGTGGAACGAGGGCAAGTAGTGGAGCGTCCCGAGCGTTCCCAGCAACCCCTACCCAACGCCTTTCAGGACCCTCACGACGACCCAGAATCTGAAGTTGCGACTCGACGGCTGTCCGGCGGCGTGGCGCGTCTCACGACAGCCCTGGCAGCAGGGTTGTCACTCTATGCGCTCTACTGGGTCGTCGGCATCGTGCAGCCGCAGGTCTACCGCGTTAGCTTCCTGCTCATCGCACTCGTACTGACGTTCCTGCTCTACCCGGCGGTGCCCGGCTCTCGAGCTCGCATCACGTGGCTGGACTGGAGCTTGGTGGTGCTCTCCATCACCGCGCTGAGCTGGCCCATCATCGACTTCGACCAGTTCGTCTACCGCGCAGCTACGCCGACTACCGTCGACTTGGTTCTCGGGGTGCTGACGACTCTGTTGATTCTGGAGGCCACACGCCGAACCGTGGGCGGCATCCTTCCCGTCACGGCGGCGGTGTTTCTTGTCTACGGCTACTACGGTCCCCTGCTCGAGCTCGTCGGTCTCGACCTGTTCGCGCATCGTGGGTACGACATGATGCGGCTGGTCGGCACGCTGTATATGACGCTCGAAGGCATTTTCGGCGTGCCACTCGATGTCGCCGCGACCTACATCGTCCTGTTCACGATTTTCGGGGCTATCCTCGCCCACTCAGGCGCCGGGCAGTTCTTTATCAACTGGACGATGTCGGCGCTGGGACGCTCGGGGAGCGGCGCGGGGCCGGGTCGGACCGTCACGATGTCGGGGTTCCTCCTCGGCACCGTGTCGGGAAGCGGCGTGGCCACCACGGTCACGCTGGGGGCCGTCGCGTGGCCGCTGCTTCGGCGTGCCGGGTTCTCTGCCGAAGTCGGCGGAGGCATTCTCTCGGCAAGCGGCATCGGCGCGATCATGGCGCCGCCGACGATGGGAGCGGCGGCCTTCCTCATCGCCGAGTTCCTGAGCATCTCGTACCTGCAAGTGATCGCGATGGCGTTCATTCCGGCGGTGCTCTACTACCTCTCAATCGTCCTGATGATCGAAGCCGACGCAAGACGGCTGGGTACCAAAGGCGTCGATGTCGATCTGCCGCCTGTGTCGGTACTCACTCGCCAGTCCGGATACCATTTTCTGCCCCTGCTGGCGATCGTGGTCTTGCTGATCTCAGGTCTCACGCCATTCCGGGCCGTGTTTCTGGCCACCCTCCTCGCGATCGGGCTGAGCTTCCTGCGTTCGGAGACGGCGCTCCGGCCGAGACGTTTGATTCGGGCGCTGGAATCGGGCGGAAAGGGCGTGCTCTCGGTTGCCGCTACGACGGCGACCGCCGGGATCATCGTAGGTGTCGTGACGCTGACCGGCCTCGGACTGAAGATCGCCGGCATCATCGTGACGCTTGCGGGTGGCAGTGTGTTTCTGACCGTCCTCTATGCCGCCATTGCGGTCTGGATGCTGGGACTGGCCGTGCCGGTAACCGCCTCCTACATCATCGCCGCCGTGATGATCGCGCCGGCGCTGACGCTGGTCGGCGTTCCCGCGACCGCGGCGCACATGTTCATCTTCTACTACGCCGTCCTCTCCGAAGTGAGCCCGCCGACGGCGCTCTCACCGTTCGCGGCAGCCGCCATCACCGGCGCGAACCCGTTCCGCACGATGATGCTGACCTGGAAGTACACCCTGCCGGCGTTTCTTGTCCCGTTCGCCTTTACGCTGAGCCCTGAGGGGCTTGGCGTTCTGCTTCAGGCCCCGCTCAGCGACATTGTCAGAACGGTCGGCACTGCGGCGATCGGTGTCAGCGCGCTCGCCATGGGCCTCGGTGGATGGCTGGTTCGCGCAACGTCGGCCGTGGAACGAGCGTTTGCCGTCACCGGCGGGTTACTCTTGTTCTATGCGACGACGACAACCGATGTGCTCGGTCTCGGGTTGTTCGGGGTCGCGGTGGCACTTCACTTAGTACGACGGGAGGATTCGTGACCAAAGAGGAGCTCATCGATCGTTTGAACGAGGACCTCGCCAGCGAGCTCGGCGCGATCATCATGTATCTCACCTACGCAGCGCGTGCGACCGGTCCATACCGGCCTCAGCTGTCGCAGTTCTTTCTGGCGGAAGTAACGGACGAGCAAGGTCACGCACAGTACCTGGCAAACAAAGTCGTCGCCCTCGGGGGTGAACCGACCACCGTTCCCCGGTCTGTGGCGCTTCCGGATAGCAACCGGGCCATGTTGGAGGAGGTCCTAAAGGCGGAGCATCAGGCAACGACCGACTATACGGTTCGCGCGAAACAAGCTGAGGAGTACGGGGACAAGGGCCTCGCCGTTCAGCTCGAGGACTTCGTCCGCGACGAGAGCAGCCATGTCGAGGAAACGGAGCGGATCTTGCGCGACTGGCCGCTGTAAGAGAGCCGACCTGGGGCGCCTCGAGCCTAGACTCTCACAAGCTTGCGGTACTTGATGCGATGAGGCTGATCGGCCGCGGCGCCAAGCCGCCGTCGGCGGTCAGCCTCGTAGTCGGCGTAGTTCCCCTCGAACCACACGACCTGTGAGCTGCCCTCGAAGGCCAGGATATGCGTGGCGATGCGATCGAGGAACCAGCGATCGTGGCTGACCACAACCGCGCAACCGGCAAACTCGACGAGCGCGTCTTCGAGCGCTCGCAGCGTATCGACATCGAGGTCATTAGTGGGCTCGTCGAGTAGCAGCAGATTCGTCCCGCCCTTGAGCAGCTTCGCCAGATGCACCCGGTTTCGCTCGCCGCCTGAGAGCGAACCGACCTTCTGCTGCTGGTCGCGTCCCTTGAAGTTGAACCACGAGACGTACGCGCGTGACGCCACGGTTCGCTTCCCAAGGGTGACGTCGTCCAGCCCTTCCGAGATCTCCTCCCACACCGTTTTGTCGGGGTCGAGCTCCCGAGACTGACCGACGTACCCCAGCTGGACAGTTTCTCCGACGGAGAGCGTGCCCGCATCGGGCTCTTCATCGCCCGTCAGCATACGCAGCACGGTCGTCTTTCCCGCGCCGTTCGGACCGACGACGCCAACGATGCCGCCTGGAGGGAGGTTGAAGGACAGATCGTGCATCAGCACGCGATCGCCGTATCCCTTGCGAATGGCATCGGCCTTCACGACGACATCGCCCAGCCTGGGCCCGGGCGGAATGTAGATCTCAACTGTCTCGAGCTTTTGCTTCGGGTCTTCAGCCAGCAGCCGCTCGTAGGAGTTCAGCCGGGCCTTTCCCTTTGCCTGTCGAGCCCGCGGCGACATCTGAATCCATTCAAGCTCGCGCTGAAGTGTGCGCTGGCGCTTCGCCTCGTGCTTGGCTTCAACCTGCAGCCGCTGCTGTTTTTGCTCCAGCCAGGACGAGTAGTTGCCCTCCCACGGGATACCCTCGCCGCGGTCGAGCTCGAGAATCCAGCCCGCAACGTTGTCGAGGAAGTAGCGGTCGTGGGTCACCGCAACAACGGTGCCCTTGTAGTCCGCTAGAAACCGCTCGAGCCACGCAACCGTTTCTGCGTCGAGATGGTTCGTGGGCTCGTCCAGCAGCAGCAGGTCCGGAGACTGCAGGAGCAGCCGACACAGGGCCACGCGTCGCGCCTCTCCCCCAGACAGGGTCGAGACATCGGTTTTCCCAGGCGGCAGGCGGAGCGCATCCATCGCCATCTCGACGCGGGAGTCGAGATCCCATGCGCCCGCGGCCTCGATGCGATCCTGGAGCTCACCCTGTTCCTCGAGCGTCGCCTGTAGATCGGAGTGATCCTCGGAGAGCTTGCGGGTCACCGCGTCATAGCTCCGCAGCAACTGCCGTTGAGTCGCGACACCTTCGTCGACATTGCCGGCAACGGTCTTCTCGGGATCCAGCCGGGGCTCTTGCGGGAGGTAGCCGACCGAGAGCCCCTCGGCGGGAAACGCCTCGCCTTCGAACTCGGTGATCTCACCGGCCATGATCCTGAGAACGGTGCTCTTGCCGGCGCCGTTCAAACCCAAGACGCCGATCTTTGCCCCTGGAAGAAACGACAGCCAGATATCGCTCAACACCTTCCGGTCGGGTGGATAGACCTTGGACAGGCCCTTCATCGTGTAGACGTACTGCGGTCCCATACGCGCTATCCTACCCCGTCACTCGTATAATGTGGCGCGTCTCGATGCCCGATCCTGCCGTTTTACCGGACCCGCCCGAGCCAGAACCGGCGCCCCCCACGCCTCCCCGACGACGACGTCGGTCGAAGCCAGTGTGGGCCAGTTGGCCGGATGAGAAGCTGCTGGACGTGCGGATCTGCGATCTCGGGTTGGGGATCGAGGACACACAGCTCGAGCGCCGCGTCGGCGAGGTCAACCAGGACCTCGCGAATCGGGGGATTCAGTTCCGCGCCCACTTTTGGCTCTCGGACGAGTGGTTCACCCCGGACGGCGTACCGGGTGTCGCGATCCCGTTCTACCTGGCGCATCCTCGCCTCGCCCGTCTGGAGCTAAGCCAAATGTTGGAGGTCGAAGGCGGCACGCGGGCGTGGTGCCTCCGCATCCTGCGCCACGAAGTTGGCCATGCGATCGACAACGCGTACAAGCTCCAGCGGCGCCGTCGCCGGCAGAAGCTGTTCGGCCTCTCGTCGACGACGTATCCCGACGTCTACGTGCCGAAGCCGTACAGCAAGAGCTTCGTGCTTCACCTCGACCCGTGGTACGCGCAAAGCCATCCTGACGAGGACTTCGCCGAGACCTTCGCTGTCTGGCTCACGCCCCACTCGCTGTGGCGCAAGCGCTACGCCGACTGGCCGGCTCTCAAGAAGCTCGAGTACATGGATGAGCTGATGCGTGAGATCGCGCCGCAGGACGCCATCGTGACGGCCACGAAGACGGTCGAGTCAATTCGACGCATTCGACGAACGCTGCGACAGCACTACCAGCGCAAGCGCAAACACTACGGCCTGGAGTACCCGAACTTCTATGACCGTGACCTACGGCGGCTGTTTTCGGATGCGACCGAGCACGCGAACAACATGACCGCCAGTCGATTCCTCAAACGCGTGCGGCGAGACGTGCGGCGCAACGTCGCGCGCTGGACCGCCACCTATCAGTACACGATCGATCAGGTGCTGGAGGACATCATCACGCGATGCAATGAGCTCGACCTTCGCCTACGCACCTCCGAGGAACGGACGAAACAAGATTTCACTGTGCTCTTAACGGTGCAGACGATGAACTACCTGCACGGTGGTCGTCATCGGGTGGCGCTATGAAGAAGTTCCGCATCCTCGCGTTGATGCACGACTACATGGTGCCGCTGGCCGACGTCTCGAACGTCGACCTGCTCACGGTGGAGTGGAAGACCGAATACGACGTCACCAGCTCGCTCATCGACATGGGCCACGACGTGATGATTCTCGGCGTCAAGGACGACCTCGGCGTCATTCGTCAGGCCATCGACGACTTCAAGCCGCAGATCGCCTTCAATCTGATGGAGGCGTTTCACGAGATCGGCGCGTTCGACATGAACGTCGTGAGCTATCTCGAGCTTCTGCGACTGCCGTACACGGGGTGCAACCCTCAAGGCATGGTGTTGTCGCGCGACAAAGCCCTGTCGAAGCAGCTCATGTCGTATCACCGGATTCCCGTCCCGGAGTTCGCGGTCTTTCGGCGCGGACTGGCCATCAAGCGGCCGCGGAGGTTGGAGTTCCCCCTGATCGTCAAGTCGCTCACGCAGGAGGCCTCAATCGGCATCGCGCAAGCGTCGGTCGTCGACGACGAGGCCAAACTCAAGGAACGCGTGAAGTTCATCCACGATTCGATCCGCACCGACGCGATCGCCGAGCGGTTCATTGCCGGTCGCGAGCTGTACGTGGGTGTCATCGGGAACGAGCGCCTGCGGGTCTTTCCGGTGTGGGAAATGCACTTCGACAAGATGCCCGAAGGCGCGCACAACATTGCGACCGACCGGGTGAAGTGGAGCGTCAAGTACCAAAAGAAGCACGGCATCAAGACGACGGCGGCAGCGGGGCTGCCTGATGGGATCAACGAGGCGGTCCAGCGCGTGGCGAAACGCGTCTTCCGCACGCTGAACATGAGCGGCTACGCTCGGATGGACTTGCGACTCGATGCGGACGGACGGTTTTACGTGTTGGAAGCGAACGCCAACCCACAGCTGGCGTTTGGCGAGGATTTCGCTGAGTCAGCCGAGCGAGCCGGTCTGACATACGAGGACTTGCTCCAACGGATTCTGACCGTGGGGCTTCGCTGGCAGCCAGAGCGCGCCGGGTAGGCTCCGGGTGACGATCAAGGTACCCCCGGAAACAGCCGGTTACTCGACAAGGAAATCGGCGCGAGCCGAGCCACCGGCGACGACGGTCACCCGCTGCGACGCTCCAGAGTAACGCTCGTGCCACACGGTCACCTCGTACGTGCCGGGCGGCACTCCGGAGAGCCCAAAGTGGCCGTCTGGGCCGGTCACGCCCGCCACATCGTCGGTCACGTAGACCCAGCCGCGCATCCACCCATGCGAATCGCACTCGACGCGCACGAGGCCAGGACGGCGTAGCGGTCGTTGGATGGTCATGCCGGCCACAGGAATGGCGATGTTGAACTGGGTGCGCGCCCGATCGTCGTACGCGTGGGTCGTATGCAGCGTGTCGTCCTCACTGGTCACCGAGACCACACTCCCGGTGCGCGCCACCTGCACCCGCGGCTCAAAGTAGCAGTCTCGGTTGTTGATTGACGGCGTGGGTGATTCCGCGGTTGTCCAAGGCGCGCCCATCACGACGACGACCGCGTTGGCGACACCGCCATCGTGACTGACGACGGTCGCTCGATCCTCGACCTCGTCCCCGCACACCGCCTGGTCGGTGGTGACCGGAACCATGACCGGGTCAGGGACGTGCGCGGTGGTGACGCGTCCCGCGATGATGCCGCCCCGCGGCTCCGCCGCGAAGCAGACAGCCACGGCTGCCACGCACGGCACGACGGCGAGTCGTCGCCCCACTCTCACAGGTCACTGGCTCCCCGAGCGCTCGCTGGTTGAGGCACGGCCGGCAACTCCGGCGTGAAGTCTTCACCCGGATTGATGAATCGATTGTGCTCGATTCGATACTGGGTGTCGTAGAGCTGCCGGTACCGACCGGCGGCGGCGATCAGCTGTTCGTGGGTGCCCCGCTCGACAATCTGGCCTTCCTCGAGCACGAGAATCTGGTTCGCGCTCTGAATCGTCGAGAGCCGATGGGCGATGACAAAGGATGTGCGCCCCTTGCGCAGTGCGCGCAACCCGTCCTGAATCATCGCTTCGCTCTCGCTATCCAGGCTCGAGGTCGCTTCATCGAGGATCAGAATCCTCGGGTTGGCCAAGACCGCCCTCGCGATCGCCACGCGCTGCCGCTGGCCGCCAGACAGCTTGACCCCCCGCTCACCCACCACGGTGTCGTATCCGTCGGGAAACGACATGATGAACTCGTGGCAGTGCGCGATGCGACTGACCTGTTCGATTTCCTCGCGGGTCGCGTGCGGCTTCGAGAAGCTCAGGTTGGCGGCGACGGTGCCGTCGAACAGGAAGTTGTCTTGCAGGACAACACCGAGCAGGGACCGATAGTCGTGGAGCCGAATCGTCTCGAGGTCGCGGCCATCAAGCGTGACACGGCCCGACCCCGGGTGATTGAACGCCATGATCAAGCTGATGAGCGTGCTCTTGCCCGACCCGCTCGATCCCACCAGCGCCGTCGTCGACCCCGCAGGAGCGACGAGCGACACGTTGCGAAGCACCGGCACGTCGGCTTCGTACTCAAACGACACGTCCTCTAGCTGAATCTCCCCTTCGATCGTCCGCAATGGCTCGCGCGTGGCGTCCTCCTCATCCTCGGTGGCCATCCGCCGGATCTCTCGGATTCGGTCGAGTCCCGCAAACGCTTCAGTAATCTGGGTGCCAATCGACGACATCTGGATCACCGGCGCAATGACGAGACCGGTAAAGAGGATGTACTGCACCATCTCCCCGATCTGCCATGTCCCGGCCATCAGGGCGCGCCCGCCGAGCAGGATCATCAGCGCCCCAATGGCGCCCATGACCAGCGTCGCCACCGACGACACGGCCGACACCCCGGTGACGGCCGCCGCCACGTTTCGCAACAAACGGTGTGCGCCCTTGGCGAAGGTCAGCTGCTCGCGCTTCTCGACGGTATAGGCCTTGACGATCCGGATGCCGCCCAAGGTCTCGGCGAGGCGCCCCGTAACCTCGGCGTTGATCTTGCCGCGCTCACGAAAAATCGGGCGCAGCCGGGTAAACGCGAGCGACATGCATCCACCGAACACGACCAAAATGACGAGCGTAATGCTGGTGAGCTGCCAGTTCAGGTAAAACAACACGCCAAGCGCCACGGTGGCCGTCACGATGCCACCCGCCAGTTGGACGAGACCGGTTCCGACGAGATTCCGGATCCCTTCGGCGTCGGTCATGATGCGGGAAATCAAAACGCCAGTCTGGGTGGAATCGAAGTACCGGATCGGAAGGCGAGTCACGTGGGCCATGACGTGCTTGCGCATCTCGGTGATAGCCCGTTGGGCCGCGACGCCGAGCACCTGCGACAAGCCGAACCCGGTGCCCGCCTGGACGACCGTCGCCCCAAGCGCGACGCCGGCAAGGAACAAGAGCTCATCGGCTCGTCCGTTCGGCACGACATCGTCGATGATGTAGCCGGTCATCGCGGGAAGGACGAGGCCAGCGAGCCGGCTGACCAGCATCATCGCCAGACCGAGGGCGAGGCGATACCGATACCGCCAGATGATGGCACGGGCCTCATCCCAAGCGCCGGCCGTCAACTTCTTCGGCTTCTCTTCTTCCGTCGTCGTCGTCATCTTCGCCAAGGATCCCAGTTTAGTAGACTTTCGCCGTGGTTTCACCTGCTCGGCGAATCATCCACGTCGACATGGATGCGTTCTACGCGTCGGTCGAGCAGCGTGACGCTCCCGAGCTCAGAGGCAAGCCCGTGGCGGTTGGTGGACGCCCCGAAGGCCGGGGTGTCGTGGCGGCTGCCAGCTACGAGGCGCGGACGTTCGGCGTGCATTCGGCGATATCGATGTCGAGAGCGCTTCGGCTCTGTCCCGAGCTCAACGTCGTGAAGCCCGACTTCAAGAAGTACCGAGCCGTGTCGCAGCTTGTGTTCGACCTGTTTCGGGAGGTCACGCCGCTCGTGGAGCCGCTCTCGCTTGACGAGGCCTACCTGGACGTGACCGCGAACGCGTGGGGGGAGACGCTGGCAACACCGGTCGCCCGACGTCTCAAGCAGCAAATCCACACGCGCACTGGCCTGACGGCGTCGGCCGGCGTGGCGCCCAACAAGTTTCTGGCGAAGGTGGCTTCCAGCTGGCAGAAGCCCGACGGCCTCACGGTGGTTCCGCAGCAGCGAGTCGAGACCTTCCTGCGCGGGCTTCCGGTCGACGCGCTCTGGGGCGTAGGCCCGAAGACGGCCGCGAAGCTACGCCGTCACGGAATCACGAAGCTCATTGATGTTCGGGATGTCGACGACCTGAGGCTCAGACACCTCGTCGGCAAACAAGCTGAGTGGCTGAAACGCCTGGCCTACGGACGCGACGACCGCCCGGTCACGCCGAACCGAACCGCCAAATCGAGCGGCTCCGAGCGCACCTATCCGGAGGACCTCCTCGATACCGATGTCATTCGCGCGGAGCTGGAACGAATGACGAAGAACGCCGCTGGTTGGCTCGAACGCAGGACCCTGTACGCGCGAACGGTCACGATCAAGGTACGCTATTCCGATTTCACGACGATCACCAGGAGCCGATCGGAGGCGGTTCCGGTCCGCGAGGCGTCGACACTGGTCGACTGGGTGAGCGCGCTCGTCGACAAGACGGGCATCGGCGCACGGCCGGTGCGGCTGCTTGGCGTCAGCGTGAGCAATCTCTCTGATTCGACTGTGCCGGCTGACTCACGCGAGCCATTGCTTTGGGATCTCTAGGCTTGGATGGCGCAGATCTATCTGGACTTCAACGCAAGTACGCCGCTGGCACCCAGTGTCATCGATGCGATGGCACCGTGGCTTTCGTCTGGCTACGGCAACCCGTCGAGCCACCACTGGGCCGGGGAGCCAGCCCGTCGCGCGCTGGACGATGCCCGGTCGGAGGTTGCGACGCTTCTGGAAGCCCGACCGGACGACGTCGTGTTCACCAGCGGCGGAAGCGAGGCCAACAACCTCGCACTCAAGGGCATGTTCTTCAGTCGTCGCGATTCCGTGTCCCAGCCTCATATCGTGACGACCGCGATCGAACACCCGGCGGTCGTTGCGCCGTGCAGTTTTCTGGAGCACCTAGGGGCCCGGATCACGCAACTTCCAGTCGATGCGACAGGCCATGTCGACCCTGATGACGTGCAACGGGCCATCACGACGGACACCGTGCTCATCAGCGTCATGCACGCGAACAACGAAGTTGGATCGGTCCAGCCGATTGCCGAGATCGGCGTCATCGCGCGCGCGTACGGCATCCCGTTCCACACTGACGCCGCACAGTCCGTGGGCAAGATCGCGACCTCCGTGGAGACGTTAAACGTCGACCTGTTGAGCCTTGCGGGCCACAAGCTCTATGCGCCCAAGGGCATCGGAGCCCTCTACGTCAGAGGAGGACTCTCGCTTGAGCCGCTCGTCCACGGAGCCGCCCACGAGCGAGGTCGACGGGCGGGAACCGAGAGCGTGCTGCTCGCGGTCGGGCTCGGGGCGGCGTGCCGACTGGCGCGGGAGCAGCCATGCGCCGGCGATCTTCGCCGACACACGTCCTACTTTTGGAACCAACTTCAGGATGCGTGTGGCGATCGGGTCGTCCTCAACGGTCACCCAAGCGAGCGACTACCGAACACACTCAACGTGAGCTTCCTCGGCGAGATTGGCGACGATGTCCTCGCGCGCCTCAAGGGCATCGCGGCGTCGACTGGATCAGCATGCCACAGCGGATCGCACGTCATGTCCCCGGTTCTCGAAGCCATGGGCCGGGACCCCGCGGCCGGACTTGGCGCCATCCGATTCAGCCTGGGGCGCACGACCACGCCGGACGAAATCGACACCGTCGTCCATCAACTGAGGGCACTCGGCCTGGGCAGGAGCGTGCCATGACTCGTGACCCGTCGGGTCTCGTACGTCTGGGATGGCACCCCTTCTTCTCCGATGCGTTTGCCGCGCTCGACGATTCTGGGCTTGAACCCGCACGGGTATGCGTCGAACACAACCATCTCTACCGGATCCGCACCAGCGCCGACGAACCGGAGCGCCTCGCGCGTGCGGCCGGAAGCCTCAAACACGCGGCTCGGGGACAGGCGGCGCTCCCGGGTGTCGGCGACTGGGTGGCCGTACGCCCCAACCGGGCCGGGTCGGGCGGCCCAGGTGGCAACGACGACCCCACCCTGATCTATGCGGTGCTGCCCCGCCGAACCTGCTTTTCGCGCAAGGCCGCTGGAAACGTGACGGCTGAGCAGGTGGTCGCCGCCAATATCGACACCGTCCTGATCATCGCGGGCCTCGACGGGGACTTCAACGTACGGCGCATCCAACGCTACCTTGTGGCAGCCACCGATAGTGGCGCGACCCCGGTCATCGTCCTGAACAAGACCGACCTGAGCGACTCGGTCGACCGCGCGGTCGCGGCGACACGCGAGATCGCACCGGACGTCTCGATTCACTGCACGAGTTGCGCAGCCGATGCCGGCCTCGATGCCTTGACCACCTACGTCCGCACCGGCCAAACCTGCGCCCTGCTTGGATCGTCTGGCGTCGGCAAGTCGACCATCATCAACCGTCTCTTGGGCGTTGAAAAGCAGCAGACTCGGTCTGTGCGCAAGCGCGACAGCCGAGGGCGGCACACGACCGTGCATCGCGAGCTCCTCGTCCACCCAGCCGGTGGCGTCATCATCGACACGCCCGGGATGCGGGAGTTACGCTTGTGGGACCGGCATGAAGCCATCGAAGCGACGTTTGACGACATCGAGCAGCTTGGCGAAGGCTGCCGATTCCGGGACTGCGAACATCGGACCGAGCCGCGCTGCGCGGTTCAGCACGCCGTCGCAAGCGGGGCTCTCTCTGCGATGAGGCTAGCCCACTACCATCAGCTGCAGGACGAGCGGCGCGACCTAAACCAGCGGAGGGGTGACATGACGGATCGGACGGCGAAACGTTGACTGCGAACCAAGGACACTCGATTCGGCGCGTTGGCGCTTTGTCGGCTACGGTCGCGATCGCGTTCAGCCTGCTCCTCTCTGCCCAGAGCACACGAATCTCGATCCGAGCCGGCCTGCTCATCGACGGCGTTGGCGAAACCCGTCGTGAGGTCCGGATCCTCGTCGAGGACGGTGTGATCACCCGGATCGATCGCTTACGCGGGAACGTCACGCACGACCTATCCTCGCTCGTGCTCATGCCAGGCTGGATCGACACGCACGTCCACTTGACGTCGCATTTCGATTCAGACGGCACGATCCATGCGGAGGCGGACGACGGTGGCAGGGCTAATGACGATGGGCACACCCTGTTACACGCGCTGGAAAACGCCTACTCGACGCTCATGGCCGGCTTCACGACGGTTCAGAGCTTGGGCGACTACCGCGATGCTGCCATTCGCGCCTTTCTGACACGCGGCACGATACCCGGCCCCCGTGTGCTGACCTCGCTTCAGCCGATCACCGCCGAAACCGGCGATCCGGCTTTGATCCGGATCTTCGTCCAACGTCTCGGCGCCGTGGGTGCCGACGTGGTCAAAGTCGTTGCATCGGACAGCTTTTTTGAAGGCGGCGAACGCGCGATGAGCGACGCGCAAATCGACGCGGCGTGCGGTGAGGCAGCAGCCCAGGGTTTGCGGTCGGTCGTTCACGCCCATGGCACCGAGGTCATCTCGGCCGCGATCCGCGCCGGCTGCACGTCGATCGTGCACGGCAACCGGTACGACGAAGAGGTGATTCCGCTTCTGGTAGATCAGGGCACCTCCCTCGACCCACAGATCGGATTGGTCTATCGGAACCTCCGTGATAATCGCGCCGCATTCCTTGGCGTCGGCAGCTTCAACAGCCTCGGGTTCGCACGCATGGAAGAAGCACGTAGTATCGGCATCGACACGTTTCAGCGAACGCTCGAGAACCCCGACGTACAGATCGTGTTCGGGTCAGGTGCAGTAGCCGGCGCGCACGGGCGAAACGCCGAGGAGCTCATTTCTCGGGTGCGGTTCGGACGTCAGCAACCCATGGCGGCCCTCATGTCCGCCACGTCGATTGCGGCGGCCTCACTCGGCCTCGGCACTGAGATCGGAACCGTGGCGCCCGGGTTCAAAGCCGACTTAGTGGCGGTCGAAGGGAATCCGCTGGAGGATATCCAAGCCGTTCGCAACGTCCGGTTCGTGATGCGAGACGGTCGCGTGTACCGCAACGAGGTACCGAGGGTCGAATCACGGCCCTCCGGGCGGCGGAGGCGCTAACGTCGTGAGTGGGCCGGCCTCAATGCACGCCGCCGCCGCCGGCCTGCAGCAGCGACGGATCAGCACCGAGCCGCCGGATTGTCGCCTCCCACATCTGGATAGGATTGGTCTCAAAGACAATGTCACGGTCGGCCGTGGCGGTCAGCCACGCCGACGCCGACAACTCGGCATCAAGCTGACCCGGACTCCATCCCGCATAACCGGTCAGGAGGCGCGTGTGTGGTACCGGCGGGTTTTCGAGGAGCCGTCGTAGCAGATCCTGTGATGTCGACAGGAAGATCCCATCAGAGACCTTGACGGACTCCACGTCGGGCGGCTCCTCGCCCAACAGAATCCACCCGCGCTCGGGCTCGACCGGTCCACCGATCCACAGCTCGAGGCCGTTGTCGCCTTCGATGGGGGGTGTGAGGCGGACGACCGATGACGCCGGTGTTTCGGTACGCCGGTTCAGCACGAGACCAAACGCGCCATCTTCCCCATGCTCGCACAGCAGGATGACGGTTTGGTGGAAGTTTGGGTCGCTCAGCTGAGGCATCGAGATCAGGAGCGAAGGTGCAAGAGTCGGAAGAAGAGTTTCGGAGTCGCTCATGTCGTCGGCCGCGGGGAGCGTACAGATCTACCCTATCACGTCCAAAGAGCCGGGTTCATAGCCTACGGCGGGCCCAGTTCACGTGCTCGACCACAACCGGATCCTGCTTTGACGAATCGTTGGCTGGCTCTGACAATGCACGCGCTGCTGCCTCCGTCCCACTGTTCCCAAGGGCGACAGCGAGGTTCCGCCGCAGATTACGAAGACCCGTGTGAGACATCGCGCTACGTCGAACAATGGGCGCGAGCGTGGCGTCAGGCTGCCGCCACAGGTCCACGAGACCCGGCCGATCTAGCGCCGAGTGCGGCTGCCAGCTCTCGTCGCTCGACACAGCTGGCTGGGCGTTCCACGGACAGACATCCTGGCAGATATCGCAACCGTACGCATGCGCACCGACGTCGGACCGCTGCGTCTCGGGAATGCTCGCCTTGACCTCGATCGTGAGATACGAGAGGCAACGCGTCGCATCCAGCACCCACGCGTCGACGATGGCGTCGGTCGGACAGGCGTCAAGGCAGAGCGTACAGGTTCCGCACTGGTCGAGGGCGGGCATGTCGGTCTCCAACGGCAGACTGCACACGATCTCGGAGAGGAAGAGCCACGACCCCAGCTGGTCGTTGATCACGCACGTGTTCTTTCCGATCCAACCCAACCCTGCGTGCTGCGCGTACACGCGCTCCTGAACCGGACCGGTGTCGACGTAGGCCGTCGCGTCGAACGTCGCCCCGTTGGTCTCGCGCATCCACTCCAGTAACTCGCGCATGCGGGCGCCAATGACCGCGTGGTAGTCGAGACCCCAGGCATAGCGCGACACCCGTGCGTCAAGCGGGTCGGCGCACTCGGTGGAATACGGCCGATCGGTGTTGTACACCGTCCCGAGCGCGATTACGGTGCGGGCCGAAGGGAGGATCTGGCGCACGTCCGCGCGCCGGGCCGCCGTACGCGACATATACGCCATGTCGCCGGCGAAGCCCCGTTGCAGCCAGGATTGCAGAAACGAGAGCTCAGGCAGATCGGCCGCCGGAGCGATGCCGCACAAGTCGAACCCGATGGTCTGCGCCCGGGCCTTGACTTGGTCAGCCGTCAGCGTCATCTCGAAGGAAACGAGGCGCGGCCCTCGAACCCGTTCCTAGAACGAGTACCGCAGCCCGAACTGCATCTCGCGGGCGTTAAGCGCGCTGAAGATGCGACCGAAGTTCGGCGTGCCAAAAAACCGGTTCGGGATGGCGAAGTTCGCCCGATTAAGCAGGTTGAAGACCTCCCACCGGAACTCCAGCTGCCCGGACTGGAACAGCCACTTCTTCGACAGCGCCATGTCGACGACCGCAACGCCCGGAGCGTGCACCGGATTTCGTCGAGCCGACCCAAACGTGAAATCGGACTGTCCCGAGAACGCGCTGGTATTGAACCATCGGTCCGGTGTCCGTTGTCCGCCCGGCAGGTTGGGATCACCGACGAGGTTTGGGCGCTGCGCCGGACCCGTTCCGATGTTGGCCAAGTCTTCGAGGTTGTTCACCGTAAACGGGGCGCCCGACTGCAACGTCACGATCACGTTGGAGCGCCAGTTACCGAGCAATCCTTCCCGCCACCCGCCGGCGCCCTGATAAAACGGCCACTCGACGGTCGCGTTGCCCACGAGCTGATGGCGGCGGTCGAAGCTCGAGAGCGCGTTTTCACCCGGGAAGATGTTCCGCACATCCTGCGGCGTGTTCGCTTCAGACTCGGTCGGGCCCGGACTCGAGGCGTCGTCTTCCGATCGCGACAGCGTGTAGGCGGCGCTAAACGCGAGAGCACCTGTTAGCCGACGATCGAGCTTGAACGTCACCGCGTGATAGATCGACTTGCCGTCAAACCGAATCGCCGGAATCCCGGCAAGCTCCGGAATGCCACGGCGCGGCCCGATTGGACCTGGTCCGGGTAACGGCACGTTGCGAATCGTCCGGTTGTCGGCGCCGATGGTGTACGAACCCATGTAGAAGACATCAAGCACGGTCCGGGGGAGAACCTCCTTCTGGATACCGCCACTCCAGGTCTGTGTGTACTCGACCTGGTAGTCGTGATCCATGATGGCGCCTCCGATACTGCCGGTGGGATTGGCGGTCAGGATGTCGGCCGTGCGGAACGTGGGCTGAACTTGCTCGAGCGGCACGTCGACCTGCTTCAGAAAGAAGAAGGGCAAGTTGCGGGTAAAGGCGGTCTGGACACTGTACGCCCACTGATTGAGAAAGATGCCGTAGCCGCCACGCACGACCGTGGTCGCCTCGTCGTCCAGCGTGAGGGCAAAGCCCAGGCGGGGCGCAAAGCGTTTCTTGCTCGGTCGCAACAGGCTCCGGTCCCACCCGATTTCGGCTGACGTGACCCACGGAATGGGGATCAGGGGCAGAAGCTCCTGGGCCGCTGGCGAGATGTTCCCCGCGTCGTCGCTGGCGATCACGTACCGGCCGCCTGGCACCGAGAAATCGATGGAAGAGAGCCGGTTGTCAACGTCGTGCATGTGCTGGTTGATCTCGTAGCGCAGACCGTAGTTGACCGTGAGGTTGTCTCGCAGGCGCCAATCGTCCTGGGCGTATAGATGCAGCCATGTCGTGCGTGCATCCTCAGCCCCACGACCTCCGACTCCAGCAGTTGCCCGCGCCGGGTAGCCCAGAAGAAAGTCGGCCATGGCATTCCCGCTGAACTGACCAGTGTACGTAAACGCGCCACGCGCGCTGTCGGGGTTTTCGGGCCTGAATCTGAGATGAAACAAGTACCCGCCGAACTTGAGCCGATGGTCGCCCCGATCGATCAAGAAATTGTTGTAGAGCTCGAAATGCTCGTTGTTGCGAGCGATGAACGTCGTCGGATCGCCCATGACGCTGTAGAGGCCGGCGGTGTTGACCTGTGGAAACCCCGTGTCCAGCGGATTGCTCGTGACGCCAAGCAGCCCGACCCGCGCGGCGAAGTCATTCCCGGCGTTTAGGCTTCGTTGTCCCCCGTCCACGCGCATCCACCCGAAACGAAACTCGTTGAGCATGGCGGAACCGATGGTCCGGGTGTAGCTGATGCCCAGGTTCCGGGTCGTGGTGTCGAGCATGCGCCCGAAGCCCGGAACGAGTGACTCCTGCTGCACGCTCGTGCCGAACGGCTGCACGTCGCGCGCGTCGAAGGTACTGAACCGCGCGAGCAGTTGGTCGTTCGTTCCCAACCGATGGTCGACGCGCACGCTGAACTGGTCGACCTGACGGTCGAGCGTCTCGACCGCCGTCAGATTCTGGACCTCCCCTACCCCCGTCGGCATCGGCACGTCGGCGAGGAACCCGCTCGCAATGGGATCGACCCGGTCCCCGGGAATCCGGTTGCCCGGGAAGGCGTCGCCCGTCAGCGGATCGCGTATCGGCGCCGCTCCGGCGAAATCGCCGTTTCGGACACTCTGCGACGGCACCGAGAAGGTCTTGGTAAGCGAGCGTTCGGTCCGCTGGCCTTCGTAGCTCGCAAAGAAGAACGTCTGACCCCGAACAATCGGGCCGCCCACGGTGCCGCCGAACTGGCGCTGGTCGAGTGGCGGAACGGGCTCGTCGCGCGGATCAAAATAGTTGCGCGCGTCGAACCGCTCATCGCGCCCAAACATGAACGCGCTGCCGTGGACGTCGTTCGAACCAGACTTGGTCGCGACGTTGATGAGCGCCGAGGCCTTGCCTCCGAACTCGGGCGGATACATCGACTTCTGGATCTTGAACTCACGTATCGAGTCGACAGACGGATTGATCACAAGATTGTTGAACAGCTCGTCGGTCACCTTGAAGCCGTCCAGTAAGTAGATGTTGTGCCCGGCGCGCTGGCCCCCAACATTGGGAAGCGGTCCTGCCTGTTGCAACGCCGCGCCGCGCGTGCCGCTGGGCGGGAGCACAACTGCGTCACTCAGTTGTGCGAGTTGAAGAAATTGCCGCCCGTTGAGTGGAATCTGTTCGACTGTCCGGTTATCAATGACGTCACTGATCTCGGCGTTGGTCGTCTGCAGGAGCGGGGCTTCGGCCGTGACGGTGATTTCTTCGCTGACTTGGCCCAGACTCAGTTCGAACTGTAGGTCGAGCGTTTGGCCGATCGCGAGCTGGACGCCACGCTGCACGACCCGACTGAAACCTGGCAACGTAACGGCAATCTCCCATCCACCGACCGGGAGCGACGCAATGAAGAAGCGTCCGCTGCCATCGGACACACGTTCGGCAGAAAAGTCAGTTGCCGGATGCGTCGCCCTGACGGTCGCGCCGGGCAACACACCGCCCGACTCATCTCGAACGACCCCACCTATTTCGCCGACGTTGGTTTGCGCGATCGAGGTCACGGCCCAACCGGGCAGTATCGCGAGCACCGCGATGCTTGCGAGCGCCGCACGATTCCACCTGACGGAAGACGACTGACGACGCTGTTGGTTCATCGCAAGTCACGCGATCGCGATCACGCGATAGACACGATCTGGTTCTTGACCCCGACAGAACGACGGGGCCCCGGCGACCGAACAGGCCGCGCGGCACGCCTGTGTCAAAGACTTAACGATAACAGATGTTGCCTTAGGATTGCGGCGAGCGCTGCGGCGCCAACGCGCCGCGAATCATGACGAACTCGGCTACGTTCTCGGCTGTCAGGAGACCGACGAGATGGCCGTCTTGAAGCACGGGCACCACCGGACTCTCGCCCCCCTGTAGGCGCTGAAACGCCCTATCGAGCATGTCCCGGGGATCAGCCGTCTCATACCGGGTCGTCATCACGTCCCCGACTGTGCCGGACGGTCCCTCGCTACTTAGCGACGCGAGCAATTGATCCCGGGTTAGGATTCCGACGATCACATCATCGCGTCCGCTCAAGACGGGAAAGCCTGTTTGCGAGCCGTGGAGTACCAGCTCGACAGCCTCGCCGAGCGAACTCTCGGCCCGCACAGTTCGGAAGTCAGTGATCATCGCCCGAGCAACCGGCACGCCGTTCAGCGCCGTGCGCATGCCTGTCGCCGTGGCCTCAGCGCTTGCCCCCATCCAGACGAACAGCGCGACAAACACAAGGAGCGGGTTCGTGAACAGTCCGATCAACCCGAAGACTAGCGCCAATCCCTGCCCGATGCTGGCGGCGACCTCAGTAGCGCGGGCATAGTCCACCCGCTCCGCGAGCAGCGCCCGGAGCGCACGGCCGCCGTCCATCGGGAAGGCCGGCACCATGTTGAAGACCGCCAGCGCGACGTTGATCGCGGCAAACCGGCCCACGACTCCGGTCGACGCTGGGTCGAGCCGAAGCTCGGGCGCTTCGCCCGTTACCGCTAGGAAGGCACCGTACGTCACCGCCGCAATCGCCAGGTTGACGGCGGGTCCGGCAAGCGCCACCCAGAGTTCCTGTCTTGGCACATCCGGCATCCGTTCGAGCCGGGCGAGCCCGCCAATCGGGAGCAGCGTGATATCGCGGGTCTGGATGCCAAAGCGCCGTGCCGTCAGCGCGTGCCCCAGCTCGTGCAGGATGATCGTGACGAAGATTGCAAGAATGAAGACGACGCTTGATACCGCCGCGGCCAGACCTCGTCCCGCCGCAAGTCCGTTGACCAGCAGAAAGATAATCAGCACGGCGAAGGTCCCGTGCACGTTGATCGGGATTCCAGCGACGACCGCGATGCGCCACGACCATCCCATGTGTCACCGCCCCATTGACATCTGCGCCGCAGCCAAGACCGCCTCGGCTGCGCGACGACTTGCCCCCGGCGCTCCCAACTGTTCGCGAACGCGCGCCAGCGCTGCCTGGGTTTGCGCGGCATGCGTGGGCTCGACGAGGTATCGCACGACCTCCTCGGCGACGGCGCTCGGCGTCAGCGCATCCTGCAGCAACTCAGGAACGACGCGTTCTCCGGCAATGAGATTGACCATCCCCACAGACTCGACGTGCGCGAACCTTCGAACCATCCGATACGTCAGCGGCGACAGCCGATACACAATCACCATCGGCCGGCCGTGAATAGCCGTCTGCACCGTCGCGGTCCCAGACGCGGTCACGACGACGTCTGCGATCGACAGGACGTCGTCCGTGCGCGCCTCAACCACCACCGGCGGCCGCGCGAGGCCAGCGTGACCGACATCGCGAAGCGGCGTGAAGAGATCGTCATCAAGATTGGGCGCGCGGGCGATCACGCACTGCGACCCGGGCACCTGTCGGGCGATCAGGCCCATGGCCTCGACGAGCTCGGACAGAATCGCGCGCACTTCGTTGGGGCGGCTTCCAGGCAGCAGCGCAACGGTCGGCGCATCGTTGCTGAGCCCGAGCTCGCCTCGCATCTGGTCGCGCGGTTGGTCCGTCCGAGTCAGGTCGATCAACGGGTGTCCGACGAACTCGACGGGGATCCCCGCGTTTCGATACAACTCGGCTTCGAAGGGAAAGATCACCAGCGCACGGGAGGCGAGGCGCTTGATCGTCCGCAACCGGCGGCGGCGCCAGGCCCACACCTGAGGACAGACGTAGTACACAACCGGAATCCCGAGCGACCGTGCCGTCGCTGCCAGTCGGAAATTGATCTCTGGAAAGTCGACCGGTACGAAGACGTCGGGACGCTCTTGCCGCGCCAAAGCCGCAAGACGGCGCAGCGTCGCAATTGATCGCGGAACAACCGAGATCGCCTCGGAAAGACCGGTGACGGTCAAGCCGCGGAAGTCTTCGACGACATCGCCGCCTGCGTCGCGTAGCCGGTCACCGCCCAAGCCGAAGACACGGACAGAAGCATTCAGCGCGCGTAGCTCGCGCGTGAGCGCTCCCGCGTAGAGGTCTCCCGACGGCTCGCCGCAGGAGAGGAGGATCTTCACTAACGCGAAAACTGCGCCGCGCGCCGGCTGCGGCGAAAGTCGGTCGCGGTGATATCGAGCTCCGAGATGGGCACGACCTCGAAATCGTTGAACCCGACAGTCGGAAGGTCGTCGACGAACGTGGATGCGTCGCCAACTAGCACGATCGACAGGTTGCCCGGACGCAGGTAGGCGTTCGCCACACGCTGGATGTCTCCCGGCGTGACCGCGTTGATCCGTTGAGGATAGGTCTCGATGTCATCGAGGTCCAGACCGTAGAGCAGCGCTTCCAGCACCCTCGCCGCGATCGCGTTCGGCGTTTCGATGGTCAGCGGGAAATTGCCGGCGAGGTAGGCCTGGGCGTTCCGCAGCTCGCGGTCACTCACGCGCTCACGACGCAGCTTCGAAATCTCGTCGACCGTGATGCGGAGGACCTCCGCGGTTGCGTCAGAGCGGGTATCGGTCTCCGCGAGGAACTCGCCCCCAAATTGCCGACCGGCGATCTCAGCCGAGGCCGAGTACGTCAGTGACCGCTGCGCGCGCAGCACACTACCAAGCCGATTGCCCCCTTCCCCGCCGAGAATCTTGACCGCGACATCCAGCGCGAGGTAGTCGGGATGCGCTCTTGGTAGCGCGAGATGCCCTACTCGCACGGCCGTCTGCACAGCACCGGGCTTGTCGATGACGATCAACCGACGTGTCGGTTCCGGAGGGTCGGCGGTTTCCGGCACCGCCAGCGGGCCTCTTTGCCAATCAGCCAAGGCCCGCGCAGTGCGCCCGAATGCCTCGTCGGCGGTGACGTCGCCAACGATGGCGAGGATCGAGTTGTTCGGGAGGTAGTGCGTTTGATGGAAATCCACCAGGCTGGGTCGGGTGATCGACCGCAGCGAGGCAGGGGTGCCGTTTTGTGGCAGCCCGTACGGATGAAACCCGTAGACGAGACGCCCGAACACCATCCCCGACACATACGAGGGGTCGTCGTAGCTGACCTGCATCGAAGACAACAGCTGTTGCCGCTGGCGCTGGATCTCCATCTCGGCGTAAGTCGGACTGCGCACGATGTCTGACAGCATAGTAAGCGCGAGGTCAAAGTCGTTCTTCAAGACGAGAAGGTTGATGAAGCTGAGATCGGCGCCTGCGCCAACGCCAAGGGCGCCACCAATGTTGTCGATGGTTCTGGCGATTTCCTGAGCCGTCTGTCGGGCCGTACCCTGATCGAGCATCCGCGCCGCCATCGCGGCCAGACCGGGCGAAGCCGTCGCATCACTCGAGGCGCCCGCACGTACGAGCAGGCGCACATTGACCGCCGGTTGCTCGTGAGCCCCGACGTAGACCACTTGAAGACCGTTGTCGAGCGTGCGCAGCTCGTACTCGGGCAGGACGAGATCAGGCGCCAGCAGCGGAGGCGGCGGACTCTCGGCGGGCCACCGTAACGTCTGGGCCGCCGTGGAGCCTGCCAACACAACGACCGCGACGGCACCCACGAGCACGGCCATGACCCGCGTTGACATCAGCTTTGTCACGACGGTCACCGTCCGAATCCGCTTGACTGGCCCGACCCGCGGGGCATGACCGTCATGATCATCCGATTGTCATCTCTGAAGTAGGTTCTGGCTACCCGACGGACGTCATCTTTCGAGACGTTCATGAAGATGTCGAACTCGCCATCCGCGGTCGTGATGTCATCGTGAATCACCGCAGCATGACCCAGGTGGGCCGCCTTCTGCGCGTTCGTGATCCGACCGATCACATAGTCGCGCGCGAACTGGTTCTTCGACCGCTGCAGCTCATCGTCGTTGATGGGCTCGTTCTTGAGCCGTTCGAGCTCTTCGATTAACGCGAGCTCGGCGGCCTTGGGCGTCTGGCCCGGTGCCACGACAGCCACTGCATAGAAGAGGTTCGGGTCTTCGATGAGGTTGCCCTGACCGAATGCGGAGATCGCGACTTGTTCGTCGTAGACGAGCCTCCGGTGAATCCGCGATGACTGCCCGTCCGACAGCACCTTGGATGCAATATGCAGCGGATACGCGTCGGGATGCCCGTCGTACGTGATGTGATGCGCCACGATGACTGCCGGCAACGGCCAATTGTCAGCCTCGAGCGAGAGGCGGCGTTCCGCCTGCTGGACCGGCTCACGAGGAATCTCGCGGGGAACAGGATTCTGCGCCTTCGGCACGCGTCCGAAGTAGTGCTCGATCATCTGGAGCGCGTGGTCGGTTTCGAAGTCGCCGACGACGACCAGCGTCGCGTTCTCGGGCACGTAGTACGTCTCGTAGAACTCCCGAACGTCGTCGATGGAAGCCGCCTCGAGATCGGCCATCGACCCAATCGGCGTGTGTTTGTACGGGTGCTTTGTGAAGGCGTTGTCGAAGAGAACCTCTGAGAGCAACCCAAACGGCTCGTTCTCGTATCGCCAGCGGCGCTCCTCCTTGACCACTTGGCGCTCCGAGCCAAGTGTCCGTTCGTCGATCCGGAGCGTGGCCATGCGGTCGGCCTCGAGCCAAAACACCAGCGGGAGATACTGCGACGGCACCGTTTGCAGAAAGACGGTCGCGTCCTCGCTCGTGTAGGCGTTGCCGTCTCCGCCCACCCTAGAAATGAACGTTAGGTGCTCATCCGACTGCACGTTTTTCGAGCCCTTAAACATCAGATGCTCGAACAGATGGGCGAACCCGGTTCGGCCCGGCCGCTCGTTCTTCGACCCGACGCGATACCAGAGCTCGACGTGCGCGATCGGCGTCGAGTGATCCTCTGACAGCACCACGGTCAGCCCGTTGTCGAGCGTCGCGATGTGATAGTCGAATTTAGGGGGTCGGACGGCACTCTGCAGCGGGGAGACGAGCGCGACGAACATCACCGCCGCCGCCGCCAATGAAGCGGCGGAACGCCACCGGTAAAGGTACCTCATGGGCTGATTATGTCACAAGGCTGTCGGTGTACTTCTACAATGGCGAGCAGTGGTCGAGCTCGTTCAGTGGTTCGGGGTGGCCGGCCGATGGGCACAGGCAAACGGGAACCTCCTCGCGTGGTCCTTTGGCGTATCGCTCTTCCTCTTCGTTGGCAGTCTGATCCTCATGCCGGTGCTGATCGCCCGAATGCGCGCAGACTATTTCGTCAGGCCGGACCCTAACGGCGACACATGGCTTGGACGCCACCCTGCGACCCGTACCGCGGCCCGAATTCTGAAGAACTCGGTCGGCGTCGTCCTGCTCATCGCCGGTTTGGCCATGATGGTGCTCCCGGGACAGGGCATCATCACCCTGCTGGTCGCGCTGTCGCTGCTGGATTTCCCGGGAAAGCGGCAGCTTGAGGTGCGTCTCGTGCGACAGCCGAAGATGGGCGGGGCCATTAACTGGATTCGACGGCGAGCCGGCCGACCGCCGATTCAAATCCCAGACTGAGCGCGCAGCGACCGTCAAGACAGGTTTGTCGCCACCCGTCCGGGCGACGTAGAATACGCGCGGTTTCGAGCCCCACTTAGTCAATGCGTGGTTCACTCTCGGGCTCAAGCCCGATCAGGATATTTCTCGGCCTTTCCCTCGCAAGTTTTTTGGCTGCGACCACAGTCGTGCTCTGGGGTAGCTCCCAGGATGGCGACGATGAACCCGCGGCAGCCGACGCCATGCCCGTGGAGCCGGACGTCCAGCCTATCGCCTTCAGCCACGCCCACCACGTCGCCGAAATCGGGCTCGACTGTCAGATGTGCCACGTCTACGCGCGTCGGAGTCCGGTCGCGGGCATCCCGTCGGTCGGGGTCTGTGCGGGCTGCCACGAGCATGTGCTGAGCGACCAGCCGGAGATTCAGAAGATCTTGGCGTTCTGGGAGGACGAGCGCCCAATCCCATGGGTTCGTGTCCATGACCTCCCCGACCATGTTCGGTTCACTCACAAGCGCCACGTCCTGGGTGGCGTCGATTGCGCCGAGTGCCACGGCAATGTGTCCAGTATGGAGATTGCCAGGCAGGTCGAGTCGCTGAGCATGGGTTGGTGCGTGACCTGTCACGAAGAGCGCGACGCGTCAAATGACTGTCTCACCTGTCACTACTGAGGAGCGACAACTGGTGAGCGAGGCACTGGTAGAGCCGATCGGACGTCGCACCTTTCTCAAGGTGCTCGGCAGCGCGGCTCCCGCCGCTGCCGTGACAGCCTGCTCGCCTGTCGCGCCCGAGCGGATCATCCCGCACGTGGTCGCGCCCGAAGACGTCATCCCGGGGGTCGCCACCTGGTACGCCAGCGTGTGCGGCGAGTGCCCCGCTGGATGCGGCACGCTCGTTCGTACCCGCGAAGGACGCGCGGTGAAAGTCGAGGGGAACCCTGAACATCCGGTGAACCGGGGGTCGCTGTGCGTCCGGGGTCAATCGGCGCTGCAGGGGCTCTACAACCCGGATCGGATAGGCGGACCACGCGAGCGTCGGACGACAAACGAGACAACCGGCGAAAGCGTGCTCGAGCCAACCGACTGGGAGCAGGGCCAACAGCAGCTGGTCGAACGGCTGCAGGCGGCTCTAGCGGCGAGCGAGCCGGGCCGCGTCGCGGTCGTCACCCCATTGCTGACCGGAACGCTCGACGCGCTCGTCGATACCTGGGCCGCGGCGATCGGTGCCACCCGCCTGCGCTACGAGCCGTTTGCATATGAGTCGATCCGCGCCGCGAACCAAGCGGTCTTCGGACGCGATGCGATCCCTCACCACGATTTCTCGCGACCCAACCTCGTGGTGTCGTTCGAAGCGGACTTCCAGGAAACGTGGCTCTCGACGATCGGCCACACCCGAGATCATGCCGAATCCCGCCAGATTCGAGACGGCCAGAAAGCCCGTTTCGTGCAGTTCGAGCCGCGACTCTCACTCACCGGCGCAAAGGCGGACCGTTGGCTCCGGGTCGAGCCTGGCACGGCTGCCTTGGTCGCAGCCGCGATGGTCCACACCATCGCGGCGGAAGATCGGGTGCAGATCGCGAATCCGCCTGATGGGCTGAACGATCAGATCGGTGCGCTCGTGGATAACTACACCCCGGAGACGGTCGCTGAGATCACCGGCGTGAGCGCGGACGAGATCCGAGATTTAGCTCGCGCGTTCTCGGACCCGGCCGTCGGTCCCGGGCAAACGCTCGCCGTGGGCGGCGGTGTGGCTGCATCCGGCGCTGACGCGACGGACGGGCAAATAGCCGTCACGCTACTCAACTATGTCGCCGGCAACATCAGCTCTACCGTTCTATTCGGGCCCGATACCAGCTGGTCGGGCGCTACCACGTACGGCGACATGGTCGAGCTGACTGAGTCGATGCGCGCCGGTGCCATCGATGTTGTGGTGCTCCACGACGTCAATCCCGTCCACACGATGCCGGGCGGGACACGTTTCGCGGAGGCGCTGGCGGCGGTGCCGTTCGTGGTCAGCACATCGGCCTACGTGGATGAGACCTCGGCCCTCGCCGACCTGGTGCTTCCGACCCATACGCCACTGGAGGCCTGGGGCGACGTCGTCCCACGCGCTGGGGTGCGCGGTCTGATGCAACCGACAATGCGTCCGGTCTTCGACACGAAGCACGTTGGAGACCTGCTCCTCGAGACGGGGCGAAGTCTCGGCGGAGAGGTAGCTTCAGCGTTTCCTCGGCGCGGCGATTTCTTCGACTACCTGCAGGACACGTGGGCGACGTTGCAACCCCAGCCCGCAGTAGCGGCTAATGACGAGGTCTCGAACGCACCTGACTTCGACGACTTCTGGGCGTCCGTTCAGCGACAGGGTGGTCTCTTTGAAACCGTGGAGACCACGCCGGTGGAGATCGCGCCGCAGTTGTTCGACCGAGGCCTCGCGCTGTCACACGACGCCAGCGGTCGCGCGCTGTCGTTGGTGGTCTACCCGTCTCTTCACTTCTACGACGGACGCGGCGCAAATCGACCTTGGCTGCAAGAAATCCCCGACCCGCTGATGAAGACCACTTGGGGAAGCTGGGTCGAAGCCTCGCCCGAGACCGCGCGCGCGCTCGCGGCCGATGAGGGTCAGCTCATCAGGCTCGAGTCAGACCATGGCACCGTGGACGCGAGCCTGCTCATCAACGAGCAGCTGCTCGACGGTGTGGTGGCCATGCCCCTCGGCCAGGGACACACCGACTACGGACGCTATGCCTCCGGTCGAGGCGTTAACCCAATGGCCTTGCTCGACCCTGCGCCCGAGACCGCGTCAGGAGGACGTCGATGGCTGGGCGCGCGAATCGACGCGACGGCGCTCGAGGTCGTACGGCGCGTGTCCCGCCTTCAGTCGACCTTCGACCAGGACGATCGGGATGTGGCGCAAGCGGTATCGCTGGCCGCTCTGGCGGCGGGTCAGGTCGAGCCCGAACCGCTGCACCCGAGCCTGTACGCGGAGCACGAGCACCCGGGACACCGCTGGGGGATGGCGATCGACCTCGACGCTTGCAATGGGTGCAACGCCTGCGTAGCCGCATGCTACGCCGAGAACAACGTGCCGATCGTGGGTGCCGATGCCATGCGTCGCGGCCGTACGATGTCGTGGATGCGAATCGAGCGCTTCGTCGAGCCGAGCAGCTCGGGAGTCGACAACCGTTTCCTCCCGATGTTGTGCCAGCACTGCGACCATGCGCCGTGCGAGACGGTCTGCCCGGTGTATGCGACCTATCACAACGCTGAAGGTCTCAACGCGCAGATCTACAATCGATGCGTTGGCACGCGGTACTGTGCCAATAACTGTCCCTACAAAGTTCGGCGGTTCAATTGGTCGGACCAGCATTTTCCGGAGCCGCTCAACCTTCAGCTCAATCCGGATGTGACCGCGCGAGTCGCCGGCGTTATGGAGAAGTGCACCTTCTGCGTGCAACGCATCCAGGGCGGCAAAGACACCGCCAAGGACGAGAGTCGCGGGGTCCGTGACGGCGAGATCACCCCCGCGTGCGAGCAGACCTGCCCGGCCCAGGCGATCGTCTTCGGGGACCTCAACGATCCGGACAGCCGGGTCTCGCGACTGTCCGCGGACGCGCGGACCTATCACGTGTTTGGGGTCCTCAACACACGACCCGCGGTGACCTACTTGAAGAAGGTCACCCAAGCGTAGTGGCTCAGAACCGATGAAGGGCTACAGCGCGATCAACGCGGACATCTTACGGACGCTGCGCATGCCAGGCCCCGGCTATTGGGTACTCCTGGCCGGGTTGGCGACCGTCGTGTCAGTAGGCGCGTACGCCTTCTGGACCCAAGTGCGGTTGGGCATGGGTGTCGCGGGCTACGAACACCCCGTCCTGTGGGGTGTCTACATCACGAACTTCGTCTTCTGGGTCGGCATCGCCCATTCCGGGACGCTGATTTCCGCTGTGCTCTTCCTGTTTCGAGCGAAGTGGCGCACCGCCGTCGCGCGCGCGGCCGAGACCATGACGGTGTTTGCGGTCATGACGGCGGCGCTCTTCCCGATCATCCACATCGGACGGCCCTGGTTCTTTTACTGGCTGATTCCCTATCCGAACGAGCGGCTGCTGTGGGTGAACTTCCGTTCCCCACTCATCTGGGACGTGTTCGCCATCACGACCTACCTCACCGTGAGCGCGATGTTCCTGTTCCTCGGGCTCGTGCCGGATATCGCGGTGGCCCGAGACCACGTCAAGGACTGGCGTCGGCCGATCTACCGGCTGCTGTCGCTGGGCTGGCGCGGCACGGATCGCCAGTGGCGCCACTACGGAAGCCTGTATGGGTTTTTTGCGGCGCTGGCTACGCCGCTGGTGGTCTCGGTGCACAGCGTTGTGTCATGGGATTTCGCCATGTCGATTCTCCCGGGATGGCACAGCACGATCTTCGCGCCGTACTTCGTTGCGGGAGCGATCCTCTCGGGCCTGGCGATGGTCATCACCATCCTCATCCCGCTGCGCAAGTGGCTGGGACTGGAGGAGTACATTCGGATTTGGCATTTCGAGAACCTGGCCAAGCTGTTGATCGTCACGTCGCTGATCGTCGGGTACGCGTATCTGACCGAGTACTTCATCGCGTGGTACAGCAACAGCCCGTTCGAGCAGGGCACGTTTCTGGACCGGATGTTCGGACAGTACGCAGGCTTGGCCTGGATGATGCTGGCGTGCAACGCCGCGATTCCACTACTGCTGTTTGTCAAGAAACTGCGGACGAATCTCACGGCGCTTTTCGTGGTCTCCATCTTCGTCAACATCGGAATGTGGCTCGAGCGCTACGTCATCATCATTAGCTCGCTCGCGCACGACTTCGACCCGGCAAACTGGCCTGAAGGCACCTACTCGCCGACGTGGATCGAGGGCGCGATCACGGCGGGGAGCTTCGCGTTGTTTTTCTTGCTCTTTCTGTTGTTTGTCAGGAACTTCCCGGCGATCTCGATCACCGAAATAAAGGAGTCGGAGGAGAAGCCCACGGAGGCCGACCCGGCCGCGGCGTGGCCTGCACCGGTATGAGCGTGAACGTCATCGGGGTGTTCGACGTTGGTGAGAAGGCCGCGGCCGCGATTCGGGCGATCCGCCAGGGTCGGCTGGGGAACGTGTCTGTCTATAGCCCGACGGCCGACCACGACATCGACCAGGCGCTCGAGGTCAAGGCGAGCCCGATTCGAACGTTCATCTTGGTCGGCGGCCTCATCGGATGCTTCACGGGATTCGCGTGGCCAATCTACACGGTGCTGGAGTGGCCGATGATTACCGGCGGCAAGCCGCTTATCTCGATTCCGCCGTTCGTCGTCATTGCGTTCGAGCTCACGATCTTGTTGGGGGCGACGGCCGGAATGCTGGCATTCTTGGGCCTTTCAGGTCTGCCGCGCGTGCAAAAGGCGGTCGTCGACGATCCGCGTTTCACGAACGACCGGTTCGGTGTGTTGGTCACCTGCGACGTGGCGAAGCGAGACGCCGTCAAGAGCGTGCTCGAACGCGCAGGTGCTGAGGAAGTTGCGAACCATGGCGACGCCTAGACTCGCCGGGATCCTGCTCGTGTTGGCGCTCACCGGCGCAAGCGTGTCCGCCCTTCCATGGATTAGGGACATGTGGGTTGGACCAGTCGTGCTGCCGAGCACGCGACCGATGGTGCCACCCGAAGCAGCCCTCGCAGTCGACGGCCCGCAGCTGATGAACCGGATCGATGCCCGCGACAAGCTCACCAATCCACTGCCGGCGTCAGCTGAGGTCCTCGCTCAGGGCGCCGAGCTCTACCGGATCTACTGCGCTGCGTGCCATGGGGCGGAGGGACGGGGCGATGGCATCGTTGCCGAGCACTTCCGGCGGATGCCGGGCCTCAGCGCGGCGAACGTGCAGAACTACGCGGACGGGTGGCTCTACACCATCATCAGGGAGGGTGGCTTCAACATGCCGCCGCTTGGTTTCGCGCTCGACGTTGACGAGCGCTGGGCCATCGTGCATCACGTTCGGACGTTCGACGAGAGCCAGTGATGACGGATTTGACCACCAACGGCGTGCCCGTGTCGGAGCACACGCGACGCGCCTGCCTGGGTTTGGCGCTGATCGGTGGCATCGCGTTCTTGTACGGCGTGCTGGCCGGAGATGCGACACGGGCGTGGCAGGCTCTGCTGGTTAACTTCCTGTTCTTTGCCGGTCTGGCGCAGGCTGGCGTCGCGTTGTCGGCCCTCATGCAGGTGACCTCATGTCAGTGGGGACGACCGTTGAAGCGCCTGGCGGAAGCCACCGCGGGGTTCTTGCCGGTTGCTTTCGGGCTGCTCGTCATCTTGTTCTTCGGCATCGCCACGTGGGCACCGTGGGTGCACGACCCGGTCGAGGCCAAGACGCCCTGGCTGAATATCCCGTTCTTCATCACGCGTCAAACGCTGGCCTTTCTCGGGTTGGGCGCCCTGAGCCTCGCCTATGTCTACCGGTCGCTCCGCCCGGATATTGGGATGCTCGACGAATCCGGTCAGCGTACGGCCGCGGGTGTGGCGCGACGGCTGATCGGCGGCTGGCGGGGGGTCGTGGACGAGCGACAGCGGAATCAGCGCTCCCAAAGCGTCCTTGCGCCATGCTTGCTGATCGCGTACGCCTGGGTGTTCTCGCTGGTCGGGTTCGACTTCGTGATGGCGCTCGACCCCCATTGGTTCTCCACGCTGGCCGGCGCCTACTACTTCATGGGCAACCTGCTGATTGGAATTGCGTTTCTAACCGGGGCGGCGATCTGGAGCCGAGACCGGCTGCGGCTCCAGGACTACATCGGCGACCAACAACTGCACGACCTGGGCAAGTTGCTGTTCGGCTTTTCCATCCTGTGGGCCTACATGGTGTGGTCGCAATACCTGGTCATTTGGTACGGCGACCTGCCCGAAGAGACCGAGTTTGTGGCGCATCGCATGCACGGATCATGGGCGGTACCGACCTGGATCGTCGTCGCCATGGCGTTTGCGGTGCCGTTCGTCGTGCTCCTGAGTCGACAGGTGAAATCGCACACGCGCAGACTGACAGCGATTGCGGGAGTCGTCTTGCTCGGAATGTGGCTGGAGCGATTCATCCTCGTGGCGCCATCGATCTGGCACGCCGAGGGTCTGCCGCTGGGCGCCTTGGAGCTGCTCATGACGTGTGGTGTAGGAGGGCTGTTCGTCTGGTGCTACACGACGTTTCTCGTGACGTTCCCCGTCCTGCCGATTTCTGATCCTCGGCTGACGGCCATCTCCGAGCATTACCTCCCGCCGCCGATCTCGCAGCGCGCGGATGTGGTCGCCGAGTGAACACGATGCAGCTCGACGATCGGCTAGGCTCTATAATCTCGCTGGTCGACGGCACGTCCGACGCTGTAGGTCCTGTGAAACCATGACCGATTACGCGGACATCTTCTACCTCAGCTATTGGCGCGCCACGCAGCGAACGCTCGACGGGGTCGGATTCCTAGACGCGTTCTACAAGAACTTCCTGGCGTCGTCACCCGAGATCGCGAAGCGGTTCGAGCACACCAGCTTCGATGCGCTCGAGCGGATGCTGTCGATCTCGCTGGTTCACGTCGCCAAGTACTACCAAATGCGACAGCCGGATCCGCTACTCCAGGTACTCGCTGCCCGGCACAGCCGCGCCGATCTGGACATCAATCCCGAGTGGTACGACCACTGGGTAGCCGCGCTGATTCAAACGGTTGAGGTCTACGACCCCGAGTTCGACGAGTCGAAGCGCGAGTCGGGCGCCAGGTGCTCGCGCCCGGTGTCGAATACATGCGCTCGCGATACGCTGGCGAACCGCGAGCCGAACAGACCGACAAACCGATCCCCTAGGAGCCCATGGTGAGAGTTGCGGTAATCGGATTAGGCACGATGGGCGCACCGATAGCGGAGAACCTCATCAAGGCGGGGTTCGAGGTCACGGTCCACAATCGAACGCGGAGCCGCGAAGGTGCCTTGGAGGCGCTCGGTGCAACACGCGCGGCGAGTCCAGCCGAGGCTGCTCGCGAGGTCGATACCGTGCTCACCTGCGTGTCGGACACACCAGACGTCGAGCGCGTACTGCTCGACCGCGAGACTGGCGCCATCAACGGCCTGAGGAAGGGCGGGCTGGTGATCGACTGCTCGTCAATCGCTCCGGAGGCGACCCGCCGAATCGCCGAAGCCCTCCGAGCCAAGGACATCGGATACGTCGACGCACCGCTGAGCGGGGGCTCAGAGGCGGCGGTTCATGGCACGCTCACAGTCATGTGCGGGGGGTCGGAAGACGACTACGAGCGCGCCCGGCCCGTGCTTCACGTCATCGGCAACAGCACGACGCGGATCGGACCGGTGGGATGCGGGCAGATCGCCAAGGTCGCCAATCAGGTCGTGATCACCGGGACATTCATGGCCCTCGCTGAGGCGCTGACGTTGGCCTACCGAGCGGGAGCCGACCCCGAACGAGTGATCGAAGCGATCGGCGGTGGTGCCGCGAGCTCATGGGTGCTTCACAATCGGTCGGAGAAGATGCTCAAGGATGACTACCCGCTAGGCTTCCGTCTGCGGTTGCACCGAAAGGATCTCGGCATCGCGCTGGAGGCGGCGCGGGAGTTCAAGGTCCCAATTCCAATCGCGTCGCTGGTCGCGACGATCGAAGACTCGCTGATCGCCCAAGGCTACGGCGAGGAGGACATGTCGAATTTGGCTCGGTTCGTCAGACACGGGGCCGGTATTCCGGACGGCCCGATGAAGGCCTAAATGAACAAAATCTATCCAAACGCCGCGACGGCCTTCGAGGGCCTCCTGCAGGACGGCATGACACTCATGGTCGGCGGGTTCGGGCTTTGCGGGGTTCCGCACGAGCTCGTCGTCGCGCTGCGAGACTCGGGCGTCACCGACCTCACCTGTATCAGCAACAACGCCGGCATCGACGGCGCGGGCCTCGGCCTGTTGCTCGAGACCCGCCAGATCAAAAGAATGATCGCGAGCTACGTCGGCGAGAACAAGCTATTCGAGCGTCAGTTCCTCGACGGCCTTCTTGACGTCGAGCTCAATCCGCAAGGGACGTTAGCGGAGCGCTGCCGGGCGGGCGGAGCCGGCATTACCGCGTTCTTCACGCCGACGGGGTACGGCACACCGTTGGCGAACGGAAAGGAAACGCGGGAGCTCGACGGCCGGGGGCACGTTCTGGAAACGGCGCTCACGGCCGATGTCTCGTTGGTGAAGGCCTGGAAAGCCGACACGACGGGCAACTTGGTCTACCGCATGACCGCGCGCAACTTCAATCCCCCAATGGCCGAAGCTGGACGCGTCACGATCGCCGAAGTCGAAGAAGTCGTCCCCGCAGGATCGATCGACCCGCACATGGTGCACACCCCGAGCATTTACGTCGATCGAGTCGTAGTCTACGAAAACCCCGAGAAGCTGATCGAACGACGGACTACTCGAACCGTGGGTGATACGTAATGGCATTGACACGCGAGCAGATGGCGCGGCGCGCCGCGAAAGAGATCAAGGATGGGTTCTACGTCAATCTCGGGATTGGCATCCCGACCCTGTGTGCGAACTTCGTCCCAGATGAGATCGAGGTCATGCTCCAGAGCGAGAACGGGTTCCTGGGAATCGGACCGTATCCGACCGAGGCTGAGGTTGACGCCGATTTAATCAACGCCGGCAAAGAAACCGTCACGGCCCTTCCCGGCGCGAGCTTCTTCAGCAGCGCGCAGAGTTTTGCCATGATTCGAGGCAGACACATCAATCTCGCGATTCTGGGAGCGATGCAGGTCTCGAAGAGCGGCGACCTGGCCAACTGGATGATCCCAGGCGCGGTGGTGAAGGGACCCGGCGGTGCGATGGACTTGGTGACTGGGGCCCAGCGCGTTCTTATCGTCATGGACCACCTCTCGAAGAAGGGCGACAAGAAGATCTTGGACGAGTGTGCGCTGCCGCTCACGGGCAAAGGCGTGGTCGACATGATCGTGAGCTCGATGGCGGTCATGAGTGTCGAACCGGACGGCTTGCATCTACTCGAGCGCGCCCCTGGGATCTCGGTGGACGAGATTCGCGCTGCGACAGAGCCTGAACTGCACATCGAGGGAGACGTCCCAGAGATTCAGCTGTAAACCCGACCTGCTGAACCGAGTGGTAGCTTGACTCGACAACGCACGTTGTGATGAAGCCCACACTCGCTGCACCCAGCCTATTCCTCTTTCTAATCTGCGCTGCTGGGTGTCAGGCTTCGTTCGAGGGCCTATACGACGAGCGCTGCGCCGCCTGCCATGGCGACAAGCTACAAGGAAGCGCTGAGGGGACACCGCTGGTGGGTGGTGACCTGATTCACGGCGATTCTGTCGACGCTCTCACGAAGAGCATCGCCCAGGGCAACGCCGACAACGGGATGCCCGGGTGGGGTGAAACGCTCAGCGAAACGCAGATCCGAAGCCTAGCGATTCTAATCGCTGAAGAACGAGCCAACACCACGTTCTCGGATTTCCGCACGGCGCCGCGGCTCGAGGTGCCGGATGAGCTCGTCACGACGGAGCTACACGCATTCAGGCTGGAGGGTGTGATGACGGGACTGGCCCCTCTGCCGTACTCAATCGCACCCTTGCCGGACGGCCGAATTCTGCTCACGGAAAAGACGCGTGGCCTATCGGTGATTTCAGCCGACGGCGAGCAGTCACCCCTCATCGCGGGCGCCCCCATTGGGCACGCCGACGACACATATGCGGCGGGTCCGCTTCTTTACGGAACTGGATGGATCCTGGACGTCGCCATACACCCGGACTATGAGACGAACGGTTGGATCTATCTGAGCCATGGACATCGGTGTGAGAGCTGTGGCGGATCTGCGCCGAGGTCCATGGCCCGACTCGTCCGTGGCCGCATCAAGAACAACGTGTGGGTCGACGAGCAAGTCATCTGGGAAGCGGATCCGAAGACATACAGTTCATACCCGGACATGGCGCTGGGCGGTCGTATCGCTTTTGCAGACGGCTACGTCTACCTGAGCATAGGCATGAAGACTGACGGCGGTGAACCTCAAGACCTGTCCCACCCGACCGGAAAGATTCACCGCGCGTTCGACGATGGCGCCGTTCCGAAGGACAACCCGTTTGTGGCGGAGCCAGGTGCTGTGCCGACCGTCTGGACGTACGGCCACCGCAGCCCCCAGGGACTCGAATACAACCTTCCCACAGGTGAACTCTGGAACACAGAAATGGGGCCTCGCGGCGGCGACGAGGTCAATCTCATCGAGAAGGGGCGCAATTACGGTTGGCCGGTCGCTTCAAAAGGCTTGCACTACACGGGTCAGCCCGTCGGTGGCGAGAGCGATGGGAATTCAGCCAGCATCGTCCAGCCCGTAGTCGATCTGACTCCTTCAGTGGCTATATCCAGTTTCGCCTTCTATACCGGCTCGGCGTTTCCGGGGTGGCGCGATCAGATGCTCGCAGGAAGTCTGAAAGGATCGGACCTGTACCGGTTCAAGCTCGAGAACGGTCAGCTCGTCGAGCGCGAGACCCTAATCGAAGATCTCGCACGGATCCGCGACGTGGAAGTCAGTGCCGATGGGGCCGTGTATCTCCTCCTGGAGCACGAAGCCGGAGCGCAGATTCTCAAGATGGTGCCTGCTGGCTGAGGTCGCCGCGCAGGGTACACCCCAACCACAATCGCCGCCGCGCCGAAGTCACTGGAACTTCGGTGATGCACGCGTGACGCTGAGTCCTCCTGGTCGAGCCGAGGGGTAGCCTCGACGGAGCAAACCGTCTGCCCGGTTTGCGGAGCTCGAGGCTACCGCTCGGCTCGGCGAGACCACGGCTCAGCCTGTTCCAATCAGAAGTACCAGCTGAACGACAAGTACGCCGTCGTCCCCGACAACCCGTACTCCGACGGCAGCGGTGTCTCGAGCGTGGAACGATCGTCCCCGACCGCGAAGTACACCCCGCCCGCGATGGCCGCTTCGTCGCCGGCCGAGTACGACACGCTTGGCGACAGCAGCGCGCTCTGGTCGTTGAGGTTCGTCAGCCACAGACCCGACACGCCCCACAACGGATGCAGCTGATAGGCAGCCGAGACCACGGCTTCGTCCCGACCGAGCACCTGCAGTTCGCCGCGCATGAACGGAGCCGACCGCAGCAGCGCGAGGTACTCGCTGGGATCTGCCGCGCCGAGACCGTCGCGCTGGTATTCGACGGTCAGGAACAGATCGCGCCTCGCCACCTGGAACAACCGGTCGGTTCCGATGGTGCCACGGACGATCACTTCATCGTTGATCGCCCGAAAAGAGGCCTCTCCCCGAACCGCCCACGGCCCAAACGCTCCGGCCGTCGCCACCGCGCCCGCCGGGTCGCCGTACAACGACCCACCCCATCCGGATAGTTCCCAATTCGCGACGGTGACCAGACCGCGCGCGAGCGCGGTCAGCTCTTCTCCGGCGAGCGTCTTGGTCGGCCGAACGACGACATCGATCGAGCTCAAGGGACTCGGACTGACCGTGATCCTTGCGGCATCGACGCCCGAGCGGAACTCCCGAAACGGATCAGCAGGACTGAAGGGCAGGAACGGGTCGGCCGGGGTGAGAAAGAGCGTCGTGCCCCAGGAGACGGCTTGACGACCCGCTGTGATCTCTACTGCCTCCGACGGACTCCAGCCAACGTGCAGGCGGTCGAATCGATGGCGCCACGCGACGTGCGGGTCGTCGACCGGCTCCCACTGCAGCGTCATCCACTCGCCACCCCCTGGTACGACACCCACGTTCAAGCCAGCCCCAGCGCCAGATCGTCGCAGCGTCAACCCATGCTCGTAGGCAACCCCAACGGCGACGGAACCGAAGGTTGGCTCGGTGCTCAGTCGGAAGCGGCTGAAGTGAGCGACGTTGCGGTCACTAAGCGGGGTCGCCCCCGTGAAGACCGGCACGGTCTGTATGTAGCCGGTCACCCGCGGGAGTTGTGCGCGAGCCGACTCTGCACCGATGACGATGAGACCGAGCGCGATCGGAAGGGCGACGAGTCGGTCCCGCATCAAGACCGCGTCTCGTCCGAGTCGATCGCGCCATCGACCATACGGACGAGACGGCGCGACCGGTCCATCACGTGGGTGTCGTGCGTCGCGAAAACGAAGGTAACGCCGAGCTGCCGATTGAGCTCCAACATGACGTCCAGTAGGGCGTCACTGGACGCACTATCGAGGTTGGCCGTCGGCTCATCGGCCAGCACCAACGCCGGCCGGCTGGCGACCGCACGAACCACGGCGACCCGCTGCTGCTGTCCGCCGGAGAGCTTGCCCGGACGTCGATCCTCGAGTCCGATCATTCCCGTCCGCTCGAATAACTCCTGTATTCGCTCGCGCCGTTGGCCGACGCCTACGCCTTGGAGGAGCATCGGGAACTCCGCGTTCTCCATCGCGGTCAGTACCGGCAACAGGTTATAGGCCTGGAAGACGAACCCGACCTCGTCGAGGCGAAGCCGCGCGAGCTCCTGGTTGGACATCTCGCTCAGCTCACGACCCGCCACCCACACCTTTCCCCGCGTCGGTCGCGTCAACCCGCCAATGAGATTGAGCAGCGTCGTCTTGCCGGACCCTGACGGGCCCGCGAGCGCCGTGAACTCGCCGCGTGCAATCTGGATGGTGACGTCACGGACGGCCTGAACCTCCTCGGCCTCTTGGTGAAAGATCTTCCAGACGCGTTCAGTGCGCACCGCCGGTAGGTCGAGATCGGCCATATCTGTCAGCGCTCGAACTTCATCGCCTCGCTCACATCTATCCTCGCGGCCCGAAGCGCCGGATAGATCGATGCGACCGTGCCGATGAAGAGAATGAACAGCAGGGCTTGCAGGATCCGTGATACGCGAAAGAGCGGAATGATGATCGGATCGATCACGACTCCAGAGAACGTCATCTCCCCTTCCATCAGAGCTGAGAAATCGAGGCCGTCGCCGAAGAAGTACCAGGTCACCCAGACCCCGAGACTGACGCCGACGAACCCGCTGATCGCGGTCAACGTGAGCCCCTCGACGAGCACGATCGCGCCCGTTTGCCTGGGCGTCAAGCCCAACGCCTGCAGCACGCCAAACTCGCGATGACGATGCAGGACCGACATCAGGACTGTGTTCACAATCCCAAACGCGATGATGGTGAACAAGATTGCGTAAACCAGGTAATTGCCGAAGTCGTCGATCGCGACCGCGGCAGCGAGCGCCGGATCGGACTCGCGCCAATCCGTGACCTGAAGGACCCCGCTGTTGATCGGTTCGGCCAGATCGCGTTGCAGACGATTCGCCACCTGCGAGACAACGGCGCTATCGTCGACGATGAGCCCTACGTGCGTCACATCGGCTCCCGATCCAAGCCATTCGCCGGCCGTGCCCAGCGGGACATGGATCAGGCGCTGGTCGATCTCCGGCACCCCGCTACGGTAGATGCCGACGACGCGGAGCAGCTGTCCTGCAATCTCCTTCTCCGTGTCCTGCGCCTGCACAACGAGTCGCGATCCCAGGCGCAGGTCGAGGCTTTCAGCGAGACCGACACCGACATACGCGGCCAAACGATCGTCAGGCTCGAGGTACCGCCCTTCCACTGTCTGATTGTCGATCGTGGTGAATCCCGCCTCTTGGATGGGATCGACCGCGATCACGAATGTTGGCCTGGCGCCAGCGGCGGAACTGGCGAGCGCGTTGACCGCCAACTTTGACGACACCGACACGACGTGTGCCGCGAGCTCAGGTGACTCGAGTGCTCTTTCGGCCATTGCCCGCACGTCCGCCGATAATCGATCTTCGAGCTTTCGGCTGCGCTGAAACTCGGGCCGCTGGATGGTGACGTGACCGGCCCCCATCCGTACGCCTGAGTCGATCCACTCTTCGTGGGTGCCATCCCCGAGGCTGAACGAGAACATGAGCAATCCACCGCCGACAATCATCGCCGACGCCGTCAGTAGCGTACGCCGGAGGTGGCGGCGGAGATTCCGCATGGCGAGGATGATAATGACGCCAGTCTGACTCGTCGCAGACTGCGCTGAAGAAGTCGGTCCCATGAGTTAGCAGCCCGTGGTGAAAATCAGCAACGGCCTCGGCTAGATCGATCGCCAGAATCGATCATCATCTGTACACTCGTTCGCATGTCAATGGGCACACGACGCAAACGACGACGACAAGAAGCCCTCTGGGTCGCGACGACCGACTTGCCCCAGACGGTCGCCCACCCGTTCTATCGTCGAGTGAACGCCCTGCTGGACGCCCACGGTTTCGAGACGTTTGTCGAACGGCAGTGCCAGCGGTTCTACGCCGCCACCCGTGGCCGGCCAAGTCTCACGCCGGGCATCTACTTTCGCGCGTTGTTGGTGGGGTACTTTGAAGGCATTGACTCGGAGCGGGGCATCGCCTGGCGCGCGGCGGACTCGCTGGCGATTCGGCGCTTCTTGGGCATCGCCGTGGACGAGGATGTGCCGGACCACTCGACGATCTCCCGAACCCGGCGACTGATTGACGTCGAGACGCATCGCGCCGTGTTCACCTGGGTGCAGCAGCGCCTCGTCGCGTCGGGCGTGCTGAAGGGCGCGACGATCGGGATCGACGCCACCACGCTGGAGGCGAACGCGGCGATGCGGAGCATCGTGCGGCGGGACACCGGCGAGGACTACCAGGCCTATTTGACCGGCTTGGCGCAGGCGTCGGGCATTGCCACCCCGACGCGCGACGACCTCGCCCGCCTGGACCGGAAGCGGAAGAAGACGCCATCGAACAAGGACTGGCGGAGCCCCGTCGATCCGGATGCGAAGGTCGCCAAGATGAAAGACGGCCGCACGCATCTGGCCCACAAGGTCGAACATGCCGTGGACCTCGACACCGGCGCGGTCGTCGCGGTGACCGTGCAAGGCGCAGACACGGGGGATACGACGACCATTGGCGACACGACGGTCGCCGCCGCTGCCCAGATCGAGGATGCGCAAGCCGAGGTGGACGACCCCCAGGCGTTCACCGCGCTGGTCGCGGACAAGGGCTATCACAGTAATGAGGTCATGGTGGATCTGCAGGCCGTCGGCGTCCGGTCGTATGTCGCCGAGCCGGATCGAGGCCGCCGCGATTGGTCCAAGGCGCGGGAGGCCCAAGCGCCCGTCTATGCGAATCGTTGGCGCATTCGGGGCGCCCGCGGCAAGCGCTTGATGCGCCGACGTGGCGAGCGCATCGAGCGTTCGTTCGCGCACGCCTACGAGACCGGCGGGATGCGGCGCACGCATCTGCGCGGGCATCGCAATATCTTGAAGCGCCTCTTGATTCACCTCGCGGGCTTCAACCTCGGCGTGCTGTTCCGGCAGCTGATCGGCGTTGGCACGCCGCGCAGCCTGCAGGGGCGCTGTCTCGCCGCGCTGATGGTCCTTGTGTCCTCCTGGCGGCGCCTCGTACATGTCTGGACCGTTCGCGAGCCCGAGTACCCCGCGCGTTCCACGATCGGGGTCGGCGATCACGATCGATCACTCATCCCGAAAGCCGCATAGGAAGACCGCATTTCCACCACGGGCTGTTAGAGTCCTGACAGCGTGTCGGCCGGCGGGATGCGCGCCGCACGTGCCGCTGGCCACAACGCCGCGAGGAGCGCCGTGGCCACCAGCGTGACACCTGCCCAGGCCCACACTGCGAAGTTGTATTCGACCCGAAGACTTGGCTTGAACAACGCCCCCATCAGGGTCAGCTCTCCGTAGAACCAGGTCAGATCGGGCGGCGCGTTGTGCCACCACACCATGAGCGGAAACGTGATGACCGAGGCGACGACGAGGCTGAACACCCCCATCGCCAGCGCCTCGAACAGGACAGCCACGACGATCGAGCGCGGCGTCGCCCCCAACGCAAGCATCACGGCAAACTCACGCCGGCGCTCGAAGGTCGCCATCAGCATCGTGTTCGCCACGCCGAAAATCGCAATGGCAAAGACGACGACCAACACTATCCAGTAGAACGACTCACCCAGCGCGACGTACTCGACCATCTCGGGCCGAAGCTCCGTCCATGGCACGACCTCGATCGCGTCGCCGTCGCCAATCGCCCCGGAGAGGCGGGCCGCGGTGGCCTCGGCAATCCACGGATCGGCGGTCGCGACGGCAACCTCGTGAATGCGGTCCGGATCGAGGACGACGAGCGCTTGGAGGTCGCTCACTGGCAGGACCGCGAACGTGGTGTCGAGCTCGTCCAGGCCGGTTCGGAAGAGCCCGACAAGCGTGTAGAGATCGCTAGCCAGCGATCCATCCGCACCCGGTGCAACGACCACCAGCTCGTCGCCGAGACTGACCGAGATCTGGTGGGCCATCTCCTCTCCGATAAGGAGCTCGTTCCCCTCTTCAACCGGTAGCCGGCCCTCTGTCAACGTATCGAGAAAGCGGCTCAGCCCCAACTCGCGACCCGGATCAATCCCCATCAGCATCCCGGCAACGGTCGCCTCACCCGAACTGACGAGTCCACCGGCGTAGACCCGAGGAGCCGCCGCCACGACCGACGGGTCCGCGTCGATGATTGCGAGCAGCGACTGCACGTCAGTCCCCTCGCGCCCACCAATCGTGTCGTAGAGGCTGCGGTCCGGGCGGAACTCAACGTCGTGAATCTCGATCTGGCCGCTCATGAGCGAGGTCGCGTTCTCGACCATCTCGGCCATGATTCCATCGGACCAGCCGACGAGAAACACGACCGCGAAGTACCCGACGGCGAGCCCCATCGCCGTCAAGACGGTGCGTTTGGGATTCCGGCCTAGATTGCGCCAGCCGATGCGCGGCCACGGCGACTCGTTCATCGGCGCCGCTGCAAGCTTCGGAGAGAGAAGAACGACTGGTCGAGATCGATGTTGAACTCGATCTCGTGGTAGCGAACGACCGTCCGCTCGTTGGGCTTGTCAGCTGGATGCATGTAAATCACTGCGGGAACGGTGCGATCTTCGAGCTCCATGAACTCGCGGTACTCCATGGTCCGCGATAACTCGCCATCTTCATCGTAGTACTTGGCCCAGAGCGGCATATCGTCAGCCTGTCGGACCTGGAACTCGAGACGGCCCCAGACCACGGCGGCCTCGGCTTTCGGGGTCAGGAGGAACTCCCACACGGTGACACCGTCGCGTTCCCCGTCGAACGCGGTCTCGATGTCGTAGTCCTCGATAAGCTGGCTTTCTTTCACGAGATCGTCGTTCGTGAAATGCGATCCCATCCACGAGCCGCCCATCATCAACGCCGGAATCTTGATAGTCCGATCCACCTTTGGAAGATAGTTCCAGATGTCGCCGTCGGCCATCAGCGTAGCCGTGCCCGCTTCCTTCTGAGGCTCGCGAACACGTATGAGGGAATAGTCCGTCCCCAGCGACCACAGCTCGATCGTGACTTGCCGCTCCCAGTTCTCGGTCACAACCTCCATGGTCGCGAGGCCGCGGCTCGACTCGCCGCGAAGTATGCGGTCGATGCGCTCGATGATGTCATGCGCGTCCACCGGCTCTTGGGCGAAAACACCCGACGGCGAAGCGCCGAGCAGCACCACCAGCATGAGTGCAACCGTACGCATTCCACTATTATCAACCCTGACGGCGGACCCGCGCCACCTACCCATCATCCGTGTCGCTCACATCGTGATGACGACCTTGCCTTTGGAGCGCCCTTCCCCAATCAGCCGGAAGGCGTCCGCTGCCTCGCTCAGCGGGTACGCTCGGTCCACGATGGGAACGACCGTGCCGGCCCCGTGAAGCTCCGTCATGCGAACCAGATCTTCTCGGTTCGATTCCGCCAAGAGAAAGACCACTTTCTGTTTCCCCGTCACCGAGATCAGTGGACCCAGGAGCGCCGCCTGCAGCGTTGGGACGCCGGCACCTCCGGCAAGGAGATACACCCCATCGGGACTCAGCACACGCCGGCAATCGAATATCGAGCGATGTGCAGCAAGATCGAGGATCACGTCGTACTGCTGCCCGTTTTGTGTGAAGTCGTTCTGCGTGTAGTCGATCACGTGGTCTGCACCAATCGAGCGCATCATGTCCAGCTTCAGCCCGTTGTCGACACCTGTTACCTCAGCCCCCACTGACTTGGCGATCTGCACGGCAAACGTTCCGGCGCCGCCTCCCGCTCCATTGATCAAGACCTTGGATCCAGGCGGAAGGGGCTCTCTGCTTCTGAGGCCTTGGAGAGCGATGAATGCGGCTTGGGGAATAGCCGCCGCTTCCTCGAACGTCATACTCGCCGGTTTCGGTGCCACGGGTGCCCGTTCGGGAACACACACATACTCGGCAAGCGCACCAAAACCGCACTCGCCAAAGACGTCGTCACCCGGCTGAAACTGGGTGACGTTCGCGCCAACCGCCTCGACACGTCCGGCGAAGTCAGTTCCGAGGATCTTGTATTTCGGTTCGAACAGGCCGATGCCCGCACGGTGGGATGCCCGCCCCACCCACGTCGGACAGCGACACAGGCTCGACACGCGGTTTCGGACCAAAGAGCGTGGCGAGCACGGCGATGAAGATGGGTTCCCCAGTGAGGAGCTCCCAATCGCCAAGATTCAGGGACGCAGCATGAACTCGTATTAACAGCTCATCGTCCCGGGCGATCGGCTTCTGGATCTCCTCCAACTGTAGAGCCTCGGGTGAACCGAACTTGTACCGGACGATCGCTTTCATCGTGCCTCGCTGCGGTCGCCGCAAGTCTACAGGCTGGACCGGACCTCCGACGGCTGATGAACGGCGGGCCGGGCTGAGAGCTCAGCGGAGCAAACCGTCTGCCCGGTTTGCGGAGCCTGAGCCCTCGGCCCGGTCCGACGGCAGACGCGCTGACATGTCGGGCGTCAGTAGAACAGGACGGCGACGAGGAAGGTGACGACCGCGAGGGCCAGCACCAGCTGCCACACCTCCTGCTTGTCGTCAGACGGGATCAGCTGGAACGTGATGCTACGGTGTGAATCGACCGCGTTTCGAAGGAAGGGCGCCGCTGAGATGCCAGGGCTGTCGAGGACGAACGACCGCCCGCCCGAGCGCTGCTCCAGCATCCTCAGACCATCGGTGTCGAGGCTCGTCCGAATGCCCTCAAGGTCGGAGACCAGCGATTCGTCGTAGTCGACTCCTTGCACGAAGTTCGCAAGCACGCTGTTAAGGTTCGTCCCGATCTGCGACCCTACGCCCACCGGATACACCGTCAGGCCCCGACGTCGAAACTCGGCCAGCGCTTGATCGAGCCGAGCGATCTGCGCGGCGTCGCCAGCGTAGTCGCCATCGGTGAAGAGAATCACGAGCCGATCGGTACGGCGCTCCGGGGTCCAGTCTTCTTCGCCCGTTTCGAATCGATCCTGGTTGTCGATCGACGAGTAGATGTGCTCAAACGCCGCAGCGATGTCGCTGTCCCAGGGGAATGCGTCGCCCGACAGACTCTTTGGAGGCGCGACTCGACCGACTTGGTCGATGAATCGTTCAGCGTTCGAGGACAGGTGTACCTTGCGAACAGCGGTGGTCCCGAAGACAAACAGCGCCGCGCGATCACCCGGGGTCAGAATCTCCTGCGTGTAGAGGTTCATGACCTCACGAATCGCGAGATCGAGCCTCGACTGCGTGCCAAGATCCTGCACCCACATCGACGCAGACACGTCGATGGCCACCGCTATATCGATATCGCCCCGCTTGAAGCTGGAGGCTCCGTACACCCAAAACGGTCGTGCCGCAGCCGTCGCAACGATTGCGAGGGTCGCAACGAGGAACAGCCAGAACTTGAGGTGGCCGATGAGCGGATACGAGGAACCGTGGGTGCGCGCCGGCCGAAGAATCAGCCGGATGGCCAACACGCCAAGGCCGATGAGCAACAGCAGTGCCGCAATCGGCACGACCGTCAGGTACTCGGGGTTAGCGAACTCGACGTTGTGCTCGAACCCCGCGAGCAGTTCATCCATGGGCTGCAGTCGCCCTAGCCCCGCCGACGGCGAACCGGTGTGCCCTCACCCTTCATCTGTTCGAGCTCGGGTGGGTCGATCTCGCGCAGCGGCTCCAGCGCCCGGCGCGTCGCCTCAGCGTCGCTCGTCAGATCGTAGTTCCACGTGTAGTCGAAGCGGCCTTCGGTGTCGGTCCGGACGGCCCGCTCGTAGTCGCCGTTCACGTCATCGATCACGTCCTCAACGATGGCCTGCCGCAACTGCTCCGCGTCGGGGTCGTCGTCGGAGATAGCCCGGTACTGTTGACGCGCGAGCTGGAACTTGGCGCTCCCCAGCAAGTACGAGGCGCGTGGATCGTCGACCTTGTCGGCGAGGTCACGCACGATCGCCTCATAGTCGCCGGTCAAGTAGTTGTAGGAGGCCTGCTGCAGGAAGGCATCGCGGAACAGATAGGCGTCGGCGACCCACTCGATTCCCCACGATCGACTCCGCTCGTAGAAAGCGGTGATTCCGGAGATATCGGCTTCGGCCTCAGTGAAGTCTCCCCGACGGACGCTGTCGCTCAGCGTGTCGAGCTGACCATAAAACCGCGCGAGGCTGCGGGACGGCAGCGCAACCGCAATGAAGAAAACCAGTGCGAGCACGAAGCCAATCGCGAACTTGAACGAGCTTTCCCGATCGACGAGATTCGTCACTCTCACATCACACGTCCTATGGTGCCGTTCCCCACAACAGCTCCGACAACAGCCCGGCCGGAATCCCCACAACCAGCATGGCCATGGCGGCAAAAAGGAATCGCCCGTAGATTGGGACCTTCAACGCCCGGTGCTTCATCTCGACCCGCACAGCCTCGCGTTCATCGATCGCCTCGTAGGCGCGAGTCATGCTGTCCTCGTCGGTCACATCGAAGTAGTCCCCACCGTATTCTCGAATCATTTCGATCAAGCGCGGCGTGGATGATCGCCCGACCATTGTGGTCCGCACATCACTCGTGTTGATGTAGATGATGTAGGGCACGACGTTGCGCTGAGTGAGTGCCACGAACTCCGAATCTGGGAACTCGTCAACCGCGGCGTCCGTGATAATGAGAACCGCACGATTCACGTTCTCGTTTCCGCCCATCGCGGCTTCGTCCTGATCGAACGCCTTCACGATCGACTGTAGTGGCCTGATGATGTTCGTGTCGCCTTCGGCCGGGATGATTCGGACCTTGTCGCGGGGCACGACCATCGCCTTGTCAAGACGCTGGGTCGTCACAAACGGCGCGTCCCACACCTGAAAGTAGTAGAGCTCGTCGTCCATGACGAAGTCGTCCACCATGTACGGATAGGTAGAGAACAGCCATAGCGAGACGCGGTCGTTCTTCCCGGCGCGCATGTCCAGAAACCGGAGGTGGGCCTCGCGAGCCACTTGGGCTTTCGACTTGCCGGTGTCGGGAAACTCCCACGCCATGGATCCCGATGTGTCGACAAGGTCGATGCGCAGGCGTGATTCGACGAAGCCGCTGACTTCTTCGGTGGCCGTTAGGTACGGATCGGCGGCCGCGACGAGCATGGCCGCCAGCGATCCGGCGATCAGCGCCTTCGGCGCCGCATGGATGATGCGGATCCAGAGCCGCTTCTGGTGCGCCCGAGCGACCGCGTGTCCGGAATGGTGGCGACTGTGCCGGCGTCGCAGGAGCAGGAGGCGCGCTGCCGTCAGCAGCAACACCACACCCACCAATAGCGTGAGCCAGATCGCCATCGGCACGTCGCCGTAGCGCACCTGCTCGAACTCCGTCTCCACGAGGTCTCGAAACCCCGTATTGAAGAACGTCACGAGCTCAGCCCAGGTTGCCAACATGAATCAGTACTGCCTTATCGGGCGCCGAAGAGCCCGGTGACGCTATGGAACAGCCGTTTGTGGGGGCGCAGTTGCCCCAGCGATGCGGTCAATCGGCGCGCTTCGCCCGGCGGATCGTCGATGGGCGTCGGGGAATCCTGCTCGAGCCCCCGCTGGGAGGCCACGAGCTGGGAGGCAATCGTCAGCAGCGCGTCCTTTCGAGCGCCGTTCTTCATCCGCTCGATGTGGGTCAGCATGTCGCGAGGCGTGTCGCCAGAGTGAAGCTCCGGGATTTCAGCTTGGATATACTCCCGAATCGCAATGACCAGGCCTCGCTGGACGTCATGCAATGTGGCGCCGTTAGAACTAGGCGGCAGCGCGTCGAGGCGGCTCAGCTGCCGGGCAAGGTTACGGCGCGCCGTCCAGATCGACGGCGGTACCGGGATCTGGGCCTCGATCCGATCGAGCTCGTCGGCTTCGCGAAGCGCATCCTCAGAGATCGTTTTTGGCCGCCGGATGTGACGAAGCAGCAGCACGGCCCACACCAGGAGCGGAAGTGGCGCGACGGCCCAGGCGACAGTGCGAAAGAAGGTCGCGCGCGCCTGGAACGAACCCAGCTCGATTGTGTCTCGAATATCGAGGACGGGCAGGTCGGCCATGGTCGTGACATAGCGAACCATCCCGCCACCGCCATCGACCTGCTGCACTTCGGCGTCTTCGATTTCCTGGCCGAGGTCGCGAACCAGGTAGTAGAAACTGAAGCCCGGCAGCTGAATGACCGCCTTCTCTGGCGCGATCAGCCGAAAGTCGTAGGCGAAGTCCCACACATGCTCGTCGTCGACCTGGCGCTTCCGGATTTCCAGCGCGACCCCTTCGAACGGGTGCACTGGGAGGCTTTCAGGCGCCATGCGATCCTCGAGAATGATGATCTCGCCACCCTCGCCAACCAAATCCGGAAACCGGACGCGGTACGTCTGGCGAATCAGGTCGCCGGTCTTGGCGACGGTCGGCTCGATTTCGAGCGTCTCGACCTGGACCACCGACGAGTCGTCTGGCGACGCGGTCGATTCGTCCGCCTGCGGCGCCTGAGCCGCAAGGCGGAGCGTGCCAAGGCTCAGCGCTGTCACGGCGGCGACCGCGAACGTAAGCGCCGAACCGATCGCGCTGACTCTCTTCACTGTCATCGCCAGTCTGGCTCCGCCTCGTCGCCCGCTAGCGAGCCATCCTCGCTATCAAGAACTTCGGCAAGGCCTCGACGTGGTTGTCCGGCGTCAGAACTACCGAATCGATGCCACATCGGTGCTTCAGCAGGTACTGCAGCTCGTCCCGAGACTCGCCGATCTGACGTCGAATCGCGCCCGCCTTTCGGGCGGAGATCACCGTCTGCTTGCCTGTTTCCATGTCAGAGATCCGAATGTAGCCGAGACGGCTCTTGACGCGGAATTCGTCTGGATCGTCCAGGAGCAGGAAGATCATATCGTGCTTCGCGGCCAGCATCCGGAGCCGCTTGAAATCAACCGCGTCCACGTCGTTCAAAAGATCGACGAAATCCGATATCACGATCACGGAATGGCGCATCTTCAGGCGGCTGGCCATGAACGCCAACGGCACGGCGAAATCAGCCCGCCGACGCGTCGGAAACTGCCGCTCGAGCTCGTGTTTCTCAAAGATCTGCTGGGCCATGTAGAAGACATTGTTGGCGCCCAATTTCGGCTTGAGGAACAGCTCGACCTGATCGGAATAACCAAGAAGACCCACCGGATCTCGCACGTTGGAACGTGTCAACCCGATGTTGCCAATCAAATCCAGCAACAGCAGCGCCTTGTTCGACTCTTGCGAGATCTGAAACAGCGTCGAGTACGACAGATCGACGACCAGGAGCGTCCGCAGCTCCTTGGGTTCCATCCGCTCGATCTTGAACAGCTTCTCTGGAAAGGTGCGTAGGCTGATGGTCCAGGCGATGTCTTTTAGCGGTTGGCCCGGCCGCCACTGCTCGACGCCCACGATGTCATAGCCGGAACCACGAAACCCACTCTTGTGCTCGCCGTACTGAATGCTGGTCGACTTCTTCTTTGCCTTGATCCCGTGCTTGATGTCCCGGAAGCGAGCGAAGACCTGCTCTACTTCCACGGAGGAACCTCCATGTCCTGGATGATCTTCCTTAGCAGCTCCTCTTTGACGACCGAGAACTCCATCCCTTCCCGAAGCACGAGTCGGTGCGCGAGGACCGGTTCGGCCACCGCCTTGATGTGGTCGGGCGTGATGACCATGTCGCCGTTGAAGAACGCGAAGGTCCGGGCGACAGCCTCGAGATGAAAGTGCACACGCGGTGAGATGCCGACCTTGATGTACTCCTTCACGGTGCGAGCCGCTCGCCCTTGCACCCGGTGAGGACGGGTGTTGCGGAACAAGCGAGTCTTGTACTGCTGCGCGTAGTCCGACATCGAGACGTTGTCGAAGATGAAGTGGGCGATGTCGAGTACCTCGTAGAGATCGGTCAGCTTTTCGACTTTCTTCCCCACGACGTTTCGGGAGCTGATCTTCATCTCGTCTTCTTCGTCTTCGGGGTCCAACATGTTGATAGACAGCGTCGTGCGATCAAGCTGGGCGACCGGGTTGGGGAAGGTCCCTTCCTCCTCGCCGAAGATGTTCTCCGTGCACACCACCATGAAAAACCGCGGACCCGTGATGTCGTTGTAGTCGCACGACAGCGGAAACAGCGGCAGCATCTTTCCTTCGGCAAGGTTGCCGTAGTCCGACGCAAGCGTGGCGGAGCTTTCCTCCATGCCCTCGAGCACTGCGGCCTTGGTCTTCCCCGACAGCCGATTGTCTTCATCGATCAGGACGATGTGGGCCATCAGCTTTCCCGGCTTGAAGTGAATCTTCCGGGAGCCGTCGACTTCTTCGACGATCGTCTCGTAGCCGAGGATGTCCTCTGGCATGTAGGTCGGAAGCCCTTGGATACGTTCGAACTTCGCGTCGATGGCCATCGCGCACGCACTGACCAGGTCGGTCTTGCCCGTCCCGGTCGGCCCCCTAAACATGACGTGCGGCTGTCTCAGCGCCTTGGTCTGACTCAGCTTGTCGGTGTACGGCAGCAAGGTGAAGAAGGCCCACGAGAGCACTCGTGCGGCGTCATCGAGGCCGTACAGCCACTTGGTGGACTCAGACTGAAAGCGCTCAACGACTTCCTGCGCGTGGGCGAGATCGATCTTGGGCTTGGCTTCGACCGTCATCGACGTGCTCCGAAACGTACCGTCATACCAGCGTAGATCTCGCGCCCCGGCGAGGGCTCGTAGTACCGTCCCCCAAAGCCGTTGGTAATGACTGACGAGTTGTAGCGCTCGTTGAATATGTTGTCGAGCCCAACGAAGGGCCGTATGTCCGAATCGCCCCACACGGTGTCGAACCCGAAACGGAGATCAACGACCGTGTAGGCCCAGTTGACCGCGGTGTTCGCGTTGTTGACGGCGAACTCGTCGACCCACCGCACCGTCGCGCCTGACCGCAACCCGAACGGCGCCGTGTAGTTGAAGCCGGCGAAGACACGGTTCGGTGGCGCACCCGGCTCGGCCTGCCCGGAGAAATCGTCGCCGTCGCTGACGAATTCCTCGAACACAAAATCCTGATAGGTGTAGGCGAAACGGGCATCGAAACTGGAGTTTGGCACCCACTCGAGCAACAGCTCGACGCCGTCGCGCGAAGACTTGCCGGCGTTCTGAAAAAAGTCTTGTGACAGGGGATTCTGGAACTGAACCAGCGTGTTCTCCACCGTGGACACGTACACAGCTGCCTCGTAGCGCAACCGCGCCGGCTCGATGAGCCCCCGGGCACCGACCTCGAAGCTGCTCAGGTCCTGAGGCTCAAGATTCTGGTTGAAACCGCCTTCGCCTGTCGGCGTATTCGACAGCTCCACGGTCGTCGGGGTCTCGTAGGCGGTGGAGAAACTGGTGAAGATGTTCATGCCGGGCGCCACGGCAAACGTCGCCCCAACGGAGGGGCTAATCGCGTCCATTGTCCGGTCGCCGGACTGGTCGCCATCGTCCAGCTTCAGGTCGCCGGCCCTGAAGTCGTAGTAGTCCCAACGAACCCCCGCGGTCAAAGCCACGCGGTTGTTCGGAACGATCGTGATTTGAGCGAACGGACCGGCCGACAGGACATCCTCGGTCTGATCGACCCGCAACGCGCCGTTGGGCGCATCTTGGCCCGTGACGGCGGGCGCCACCTGCCCGAATTCCTGGCGGTCGTCGTTCTGCGACGCGATGTCGAGCCCGGCGACCCACTCGACGCCGACCGATCCCACCTGGGTGCCGCCCAGATACTCCGAACGAAAGCCGAAGCCGGTCCGGTTGAGATCGATATTCTGAAACGCGCCGATGGCGTCGAGACCGCGCCACATACCCCAGCCGGTCGCGCGGAACTCCTGGTTGTCATCGAAACGATGCTGGACGGTCACCCCGTACTGTCCCTGGTTGGTCCCCTCACCCCAGTGTCGAGCCAGCGCAATCCCGCGGGCCAGACACGCCCCGGACAGACACTCGCCGTTCGACGATCTCACTGGGTCGGCGCGCGCGTCCGCCTCATTGAGGAAGCTGGAGCTCTCGGCGAACGGCGCGTCGTACACGTTGAAGACGCCCCGAATCTCGGTGTTGGGCGACAGCACATGACGGACGACGGTGTTCGCCTGGGTGATCTCGGCGGCGCTGTTCTGGCGGAAGCCGTCGGTCTCGAACCGGCTGACGCTGGTCATGAACTGGGTGGCGTCGTTGCCGCCGTCCACCCTCACCTGCTGCCGGTTGTACCCGTGGTTGCCGAACTGGATGTCCGGCGTGATCGTCAGCGGACGCGAGGTGTCGAACGTCGTGTCGAGGCTGATCACGCCGCCAGCTGAGTTGCCATAGAGGACCGAGCTCGGTCCTCGAACGACCTCGATCCGTCCGACCGATCCGAGATCGATGTTACCCGGTTCGGTTGTGCCATCGGCCGTAGTTATCGGGATACCGTCCTGGACAATGGCCAGCCCTCGAAGACCAAACCGGGGCTGCGGCGCACGAATGCTCAGCCCGATGCCACCCGAGAGGCCGTAATTGCGGCGGTTCTGGACGAACAGCCCAGGGATACCGCGCAACGCTTCGTCGAGCGAAGCTCGGCGTTGCGAGTGCTCAATCTGGCTCCGCTGGACCACGGCTACCGACTGCGGCACCAACGAGAGGTCCTGCTCGGAGCGTGTGACGATAACCGTCTCGGACACCGGGGCGATGGTCAGCACCAGATCCAGGCGCTCGTCCGCACCCGCCGCGACGTTGACCGTTTCGGTCGTACTGCGGAACCCGGGCAGGGTGCCCTGCACGTCGTAGCTGCCGGCATCCAAGCCGCTAATCGTGTACTGACCCGCCGCGTCTGTCGTCGCGCTCGCGGTGCGCTCGGTGCCGATGTGGACAACCGTGACGACGACACCTGGCACGACCAGCCCGTCCTCGTCTTCGACTGTGCCACTCACGCTGCCGGGGCCCTGAGCCTGTGCGACACCAACCGCGACCAGCAAGAAAGCAAGGGCTACTGCAGCCGTGACTACGAAATACAGCCGACACCGGCCATTATGATTTGTACTAACGATCTGTTTCATCCGTCGCATGAAACTTTGAGAATACTCCACATTGGCGGGCGCGACGGACCTGCACTGCACCGTTTGACACAGAACACGCCCGCCTCCCGACTTGGGAAGGCTCCGGAGCGGAGGCCGGTCAAGTACCCGAATTGTGATCGTTCAATTGGCGAGCGGATCGGGACGCACCTGGAACTTCAGGAGGCCAGGTTTCACACCCACGCCACCCTCGATATGCCAGGTCACCGCGGCGCCGTATGTCGCCCACACGCCCCGGCCCTTCCAACCCCCATTCGGGTCGTCAATGCGGCCATCGAGGCCCCGACTGAAGAAGCCCTGCGGATAGGGCACACGCAGTACCACCCACTCCCCTGTCTCGGGCTTCAGTGCCAGTAGCGAGTCGGAGTTCGAGCCGTTAGCAATCGGGATGTTCTTCCCTAATCCCAACGTATCGTGTTGGTCGACCCAGTTGTAGTAGTGATAGTCGCTGCTCACGCGATTGTCCGTGTTCGGGAGCGTCGGCCCTGGTGTGGGATAGAGCGTCCAGCCCTCGACACAGTGGCGGCCATCGACAACCTCAGGCCCGCGCATGACGGAACACTTCGATCGATCGAACCCGGCGAAGTGCCCGCTGCCAGACAACGCCGTCCACACCACCCCGTTTCGATCGATGTCGAGACCCCGCGAGCCAAAACCGGCCCTGTCAGCCGGTACGCTGGGATCCATGAGCGACGGCACTTCGTACGTCTCGGCCATGCACGTCTCGGGTGGGTTGTCGCCGAGATGTAGGCGCGCGACCTGTCCAGGAAACGACGTCGAGGAGATCCATACCGCGCTTTTGTCCGTTGGATCGGGAATCACACCGTAGCTTCCAATGTTGATCTGGGTGTCGAGTGTCGGATCGAAGCTCCGCATCTTGCCGCCACCCGCGCCTTCCTCGCTCGACCGAGTCGTCCCGGTCGGCTCGTTCCAGGGCTTGGTGATAACGCCATCACCGTTCGTGTCGAGAACCAGCGGGCACCACCCCTGCGAGAACTGCTCGTCGCCAGTCTCGTCGTAGGTGTCGGTGTTGAGCCAACCGATGATGTCGCCGCCGCCGCTCGTGAAGAGCCTGTTCTCTTCGTCCTCGGCGAACTGCAGGTGGTGGGTACCGAAGCACGTGTCGATCAGCACGAACTTCTCCGGATCGGGATCGTAGTAGACGAAGCCCCGGTAGCTCCGGTCGCGCGGCATGTACTTCGCGAACGTGTTCTCCGAACCTTCGCGACACCACTCGGGCGTTTCGCGCCCTCGGATCTGCGACGTCAGCCAGACGCGCCCTTTGTGGTCCATCATCGGGTTGTGCGGATTCGCAGGATCGTTCCAGATCAGCTGTTCCCCGAAGAAGCGGGAGGGCTCCGGCATCGCCCGCGCGATCATCGTCGGGATCGTGGACGGGTCGTCACGCATTGGAACCCTGAGGTTCAGCGGCACGTGCGAATCAGGATCAAGCACAGCGAGCCGGTCGTTCGAAATGTTGACGCCGTAGACCGGTCCGCCGGCGTTGACGGTCGGGTTTCTCTTGTCGGTCGCAACCTCGTCGTGGATGTAGTCCACCATTGTGCCCCACTCCCACATCGTCGTGACGACGTTGCGCTCGACTCCCTCGGGTCGAGGTGGCGCTTCGGGAACTTCGCCCGCGGCGATCCGGTCGCTCCAGTCGGCAAACATCTGCAAGCCGCGGGCGCGCCCGAACCGGCTCATCACGCTGGTCATGGGCCCGCCTCGTTGCCCCATCTGCACGCGGTGATCCCACGCGGCCAGCGTTGAGTCGAACTGCTCGAGGTTATCGATTTCCCGTACGATCCGACTTCCCAGCTGGTGGCAAAGCATGCAGCCCTGCTTCTGGTTGTCGATCCACTGGCCCTGCACCTTCATCGCGAGGGAGATGCCGTTCCCATCGCGTCCAGTTCCAGGGAACTCGCCGGCCTCTGGCGGCTCGATCAGCGAGTACCAATAATTCGCCGGGTAGACCTTGGCCGCCTCGACGTCATCGGCGGCAACCTTGGCGGCTAGCTCGAGCGTGTCGCCCGGACGAGCATCAACCTTGTCCGAATCGGCAAGACCATACCCGCGCACCCAGACGTTGTAGCTCGCCGCAGGCAGCTCGGGAATGAGGAAACGTCCCCCGTCGCCTGTTACGACTGTTTTGACGAAGCGGGTCGTGAGGTCATCCGTCTCCGCGATCACCCACACGCCTTCCTCGGGTCCGTTCTGGCTGGTGACCACGCCAGTGATCACGTCGCCTTCGGCCGCCTGACCGGACACCGCGATCCGTGCCAACCCCACCGCCAGCAGAGCAACGAGCATCAACTGTCCAAGCTGTCGTTTCATCGTGTCATCCTCCGCTTGAGACTCAAGGTGTCTGCGCCGGCTGATTACCGGGCCTACGACGCCTCCTTGACCGCAGTCCAACTACCACTGCCGTACCAACTAAAGCTGCCCCCATCACCGGTAATCGAGGTGCCGTCAGGATTCACAGAGCCGGATAGATTGATCGGCTGATCGCCATCGAGGTCCGGCATGACGAACACGAACTCGATCACGCTGCCCTCGATCGTGCCCTTGAGCGGGAACTTCTCACGGTCACCGGTATCCATCTCACCAGACAGCGAACCGCTGTCCTGCTCAAACGTCGCGTTCCAGGTCGATTCACCAACGTTTGTGTCCAATGTGATTTCCCACTGTCCGGACACGTTCAGCTGGGCTTCCAGGCCGACCGCGAGAGCGGCCAGAATGAGCGTGACAAGAATCCGCCTCATAGAACGTCGCTTGGTTATGGCTGCCGATGTCCGCACTGCGTCTGATCGTCGCTCTCCATTGACCTGCGTGAGAGGCCCAGGTCAGACAGATCATGGAGCGCGAGCGGCGCCCGATTATCTTATGGTTCAGATGAATCACCGTCAAGGTGATAAACGCCATTAAAATCAGTCGTTTAAGTCACCTGCGGAACCGCTGGCATAGGACAGCGTGATCGCGCTCGGCAGGACTGACCCGACACCGCGCGTCATTGGTGTTAGGATTGCCACCTCCTTGCGCGGTTCGGGCACGATTCGAGCAGCGCAGGCACCCCGGTGAGTAAGAAACTAAGGAACAGCGTGACGACCGAAACCGCGACGTCGACAGTCCCTTGTTGGATTAGCGGCCAAGAAACCGCGTCGAAGGCCACACGCCACGGGCAGGTCACGAACTCGTCGACTGGTCAAACAGTGCGAATCGTACCGTTTGCCACGAGTGAGGATATCGATCTGGCGGTCAACGCCGCCCGCTCGGTCTGGCCCGCCTGGCGCGACACCACGCCCCTGCGACGTGCTCGCGTTCTAATGAAGGCTCTGGAGATCGTCGAGCGGCACAAAGAAGAGCTCGCCCGCCTCATTACCATCGAGCACGGCAAGACGCTCCCCGATGCCGTCGGAGAAATCCAGCGCGGTCTCGAGGTCATCGAGTTCGCCACCGGCATTCCGCACTTGCTTAAAGGCGAACACTCGAGCGACATCGGCACCGGGGTTGATTCGCATACGCTGCAGCAGTCTCTTGGCGTCTGCACGGGAATCACGCCGTTCAACTTCCCGGTGATGGTCCCATTGTGGATGATTCCGGTTGCGCTGGCCTGCGGGAACACCTTCGTTCTCAAACCGTCGGAAAAAGACCCGTCGGCCAGCATGCTCCTGGCGCGCCTGTTCCAGGAGGCTGGGCTGCCCGATGGGGTGCTCAACGTCGTTCACGGCGACAAGGAAGCGGTCGACGCGCTGCTCGTACATCCGCACGTCGCGGCGGTGTCGTTCGTGGGTTCGACCCCTATCGCGCGCTACGTCTACGAAAGGGCGACGAGCCATGGAAAGCGTGTCCAGGCGCTGGGCGGCGCAAAGAACCACGCCATCGTGCTCCCCGATGCCAACCTCGACGGCGCCGCTGACGCCCTGCTCGGGGCGGCCTATGGATCCGCCGGCGAACGCTGCATGGCGATCTCGGTGGTCGTTGCGGTGGGCGACGCGGGTGATCCGCTCGTCGACAGAATCAAGACTCGACTAGCGGGGCTTAAGGTAGGCCCTGGCGACCATCCCGGCATCGAGATGGGGCCGCTCGTCACGAACGACCATCTCGCTCGCGTAAAGCGCTACATCGACATCGGTGCGGACGAGGGCGCCACCGTGGTCGTCGACGGGCGCGGGCTGGCGGTCGACGGCTTCGACGACGGGTATTTCGTGGGACCGACGCTGTTCGACCATGTCACGCCAGACATGACCATCTATCGGGATGAGATTTTCGGTCCTGTGCTCGTCGTGGTTCGCGCGAACAGCTCCAGCGAGGCCATCGACCTCGTCAACGAAAACCCCTACGGCAACGGAACAGCGGTCTTTACGCAATCTGGCGCGGTCGCGCGCCGGTTCGAGCGTGAGATCGAGGTTGGCATGGTCGGGGTCAACGTTCCGATTCCGGTGCCGATGGCGTTCTTCTCGTTCGGCGGATGGAAGGACTCGCTGTTCGGCGACTTGCATGTTCATGGGGTCGAAGGGGTCAAGTTCTATACGCGAACCAAGGTCATCACGAAGCGCTGGCCGAGCGCTCCGGAGGCGGTCAGCCTCACGATGCCGACTATGGATTAGCTACGGCGACCATCCGCGGAACGTCAGCGCGGAGAGAAAGGAACCCAGAAACGATGTCCTGGCTGATAACCGCTGTTGGAAACCTCGGTGAGAGTTTGTCCCGCTTTACTCAGAGATGGATTCCGGACTCGTGGGTCGTCTGCATGATCCTCACGGTGTTGGCGGCGCTGCTCGCGATGTTCGGCGCCGATGCGACACTCAACGAGACCGTGCTCGCATGGGGTGGCGGCATGTGGATACTTCTCGAGCTCGCCATGCAGTTCACGATCGCGTTGATCGCGGCGCACGCATGCGTGTCGTCACGGCCAGCGCACCGATTCCTCGACTGGCTGGCTTCGCTCCCTAACCCGGAGAATCCAGTGCAGGCTGTCGTCCTGCTCGGGGCCTACTCGATGGTGATTGGTTACTTCAATTGGGCCGCCAGCCTAGTCGCGTCGGCGCTGTTCGTCCCGTTCATCGCACGACGGAACCCGAAAGCCGATATCCGGTTGATGATCGCAGCGGCCTATCTGGGGTTAGGAACGGTTTGGCATGGCGGCCTGTCTGGTTCGGCACCGCTGATTCTCGCGACGCCGGGCAACCCGCTGATGGAGCCGGGGACGGGCGCGCCGATCATCGACCACTTGCTGCCAGTGACCGAGACGCTGTTTATCCCCTTCAACTTAATTTATCTCGTCGTCATATTCGCAGTCGCGCTGGTGATGCTGTGGATCCTCCATCCTCGGCGCGATCCGTGGACACTGACCGACGAGCAGCTCGCGGTCATGATGCCGACGATGCCGGAAGAGACGGAGCCCTCGACGCCGGCTGCTGGGATGGAGCACTTCCGGGGGTGGATCATCCTCGCAGTAGTCCTGATCGGGTATCCGCTCGGCCACTCGATCATCACGCGCGGCTTCGGGGCCAGCTGGACGATCAACTCGTATAACGCGGTGTTCCTGATCGGGGCGCTCCTGCTCCAGGGACGACCATCCAATCTCGTCCGCGCGTTCGGGAACGGCGCGCGCGCGGCATCCGGAGTCGTGCTGCAGTTTCCCTTCTACGCGGGCATCTTCGGCGTGATCAACAGCACCGCACTGGGCGGCTGGCTGGGCGATCAGTTCGTCGCGATCGCGACCCAGGACACCTATCCTCTCATCGTCTACTTGTACTCGGGATTCGTGAACTTGTTCGTCCCGTCGGGCGGGTCGAAGTGGCTGATCGAGGCGCCGTATCTGTTGCCGGCCGCGCGCGAGCTGAGCGTGTCGGCGACGACGACGGTGCTCGCGTATTCGTATGGCGATTCGACGTCGAATCTCATTCAGCCGTTCTGGGCGATTCCGATCCTCACCGTCACCCGGATGAAGTTCGGCGACGTGCTCGGCTACACGGGGATCATCGCCGCAGTGCTTTTTGCGGTGACCATTGCGGCGATGCTGATTATCCCGCCGAACCTATAACTCGGGTCGGAGACTCGCGGGCTTACTGTCGGTCGAGGATTCGCTCGATCTCGTCCATCACGCGGTCCATGCGCGCAATGAGCGCATCGTAGGGCGCGTCGGTGGCGAGATCGATGCCGTATTCCTGCAGCAGCTCGTAGGCATAGCGGGATCCGCCGGCTGACAGTACGGCCAGATAATCGTCGCGCGCCTTGGCGTCACCGCCAAGGAGCCGCTGCGCGAACATCGTACCGCCGGCGATCGACGTTGCGTACTGGAACACGTAGAAGTTCCGGTAGAAGTGCGGAATGAACGCCCATTCGATGGCGTAGGCAGAGTCGTAGGCCAGCACGCCGTCGTCCGATCCATGATATTGCTGCACGAGCTGTTCGTAGAGCTCACTCATCTTCTCGCCTGACAACGCCTCGCCGGCCTCGACAAGCTCGTGAATCTTGAGCTCGAACTCGGCGAACATCACTTGCCGAAAGAACGTGCCGCGGACCGCCTCCAGCGCCGTGCCGAGATAGAACAAGCGCTCCTGGTCCGAGATATCCTGCGACAGCATGTACTCCTGCAGCAGCACTTCGTTCGTGGTCGAGGCGATTTCAGCCGTGAACGTCGCGTAGGACGACGTCTCGTACGGGTTGTTCCGGGTCGAGAGCATCGTGTGCACGGCGTGACCCCACTCGTGAGCGAAGGTCGACACGTCGCTGTACGTGCCGTTGAAGTTGAGCAGGAGGTACGGATGGAGGTCGTAGACAGCGCCGTACATGTACGCGCCTGGCGCCTTGCCTTCCTGCGGGTACACATGCATCCAGTCGCCCGCGAACCCTTCGTCGAGCAGCGCGACATAGTTCGAACCGAGCGGCTCGGCCGATCGGAGCGCCAACGTCTCTGATTCGTCCAAGCCAAAACGCCGGTCGGAGGCAACAAGCGTGGGGTAGATATCGTAGTACGCTAGGTCGTCTACCCCGAGCATGCGAGCACGCAAGGTGAAGTACCGGTGCAATGAAGGCAGATGGCGATGCGCCGCGGCAATGAGCGTTTGGTAGACGGCGACCGGAATATTGGGTCCCGAGAGGGCTGCGTGCAGCGCGCTGTCGTACTTGCGGGCCTTCGCCCGGAAAATGTGCGCTTTGACATGCGTATCCAGCGTCTGGCCGAGCGTCGTCTCGTAGGCCTTCCAGGTTTTCCAGAACTGGTCGAAGACGAGCTTTCGGTCGTCCCGATTCTGCGACGCGCGATGGAGCGAATACGCAGCTTGGTCGAGGCGAACCGCGGCCCCAGTCGAAAGCGTCACGGTCGGAAACGGCATGTCCGAGCTGGACAACATCGCGTACACGCGCTCGGGGCCCTGTAGAACCGGTCCTGTGGCCGCAATGACTTGTTCGGCTTCGTCTGAGAGCGTGTGCGGCTCTTGCCGGAGGATGTTGCGCAAGTTGAACGCATGCTTGTCGAGCCCGGAATCGTCGGCGATGTACTGCTCGATCGTCGCCGACCCGACTCGAAGTAGCTCCGGTGAGACGAAGCTAGTGGCCTCGCCGAACTCGGAGAGCAGCGACGCTGCGACGCTCCGGCGCTCCTGGTTCGACGCAATCCGACGGTCTTCATCTGATTTGAGGAACGCATAGACATACAGCCGGCCGAGCTCCTTGTCGGTCGCGCTCATGACGTCCAGGGCCTCACGCAGTCCGGCGGCGCTATCTCCGAGCCGCCCGCGGAAACGCGATAGGCGCTCGACTTCGGCCGTCAGCCGCTCCTTTTCTGCGGTCCATGCCTCCTCGGTTGGGTACATCTCATCGAGGTTCCACGAAACCTGTTCGGGGGTTTCCGACCCCGGGTCTTGGCTCTTGGCTATCGTCGTCGTCATTACGAATGTCGTCACCAATCCGACCAGCGCCAGCGCTCGCCGCGCGGTTCGAGTCGGCATGACTCCCTCATGTCGTGAGTTTGCGAAGCACATACGGCAGAATCCCGCCGTGCCGATAGTAGCTCAGCTCTTCCGGCGTATCGATCCGGACCGTTGCGACAAGGGCCTGCGACGATCCATCCGGCGCGGTGACGGAAACCCGTACGTCACCTCGAGGCGTCAAGCCATCGACAATGCCGGTGACGTCGAACTGCTCAGCGCCCGTCAGCCCGAGCTCGGCCGCCCCTTCACCCTCCTTGAACTGCAGCGGCAAGACGCCCATGAAGACGAGATTGCTCCGGTGGATCCGCTCGAAACTCTGCGCGAGCACCGCGCGGACGCCGAGCAACATCGTGCCCTTCGCCGCCCAATCTCTCGATGAACCAGACCCGTACTCCTTTCCAGCCAGCACGAGCAGAGGCGTCCCCTCGCGCTGGTAGCGCATGCCGGCGTCGTAGATCGACGACTGTTCACCGCTCGGCTGATGGCGGGTCCACCCGCCTTCGGTGCCCGGCGCAAGCTGGTTGCGCAACCGGATGTTGCCGAAGGTTCCGCGCATCATGACTTCGTGGTTGCCGCGCCGGCTGCCGAACGAGTTGAAGTCCTTCGGGTCGACACCCTGACCTATCAGGTAGCTGCCGGCAGGTCCGTCAACCGGAATGGCACCAGCGGGAGAGATGTGATCGGTCGTCACGCTGTCACCAAGCAGAGCCAGCACGCGCGCGCCCAGAATGTCCTGCGGTGGCGACGGCTCAGCTGAGAGATCCTGGAAGAACGGCGGATTCCGCACGTAGGTCGAGTCGCCATCCCACGCGAACCGCTGCCCGTGCGGAGCCGCAAGTTCGCGCCACTGTTCATCGCCGTCGAAGACGTGGGCATACTTCTCGACGAACTGGTCACGCCGAACCGCAGATGTCACGGCCTCCTGAATCTCCTCGCTGCTGGGCCACACGTCGCGCAGAAACACATTTTGACCGTCGAGGTCCTGGCCAAGCGGCTCGGACGTCAGATCGGTGGTCATCTGTCCCGCCAGTGCGTAGGCCACTACTAGTGGCGGCGACGCGAGGTAGTTGGCCCGGACCAACGGCTGGACGCGTCCCTCGAAGTTGCGGTTGCCGCTGAGCACCGACGTGACGACCAAGTCGTGCTCCTTAATGGCGCCGGCCACGTCCGGGGGAAGCGGCCCGCTGTTACCGATGCACGTCGTGCAGCCGTAGCCCACGAGGCCAAACCCGAGTTGCTTGAGCGACTCGAGCACGCCGGCGGCGCGAAGGTACTCCGTGACCACCATTGATCCCGGCGCCAGGCTGGTTTTGACCCAGGGCTTTGGCCGCAAGCCCCGCTCGACCGCCTTTTTTGCAACGAGTCCGGCCGCGAGCATGACGCTCGGATTCGACGTGTTGGTGCAACTCGTTATGGCCGCGACGACAACCGCGCCGTGTCCAAGGTTGCCGTTTGACGATGGCCTGGTGTCAGCGCCGGTGGCGGCGCCTGGGACCATTTCTGCGAGTGCGGCTTCGAACGCGGGTTTCGCAGTCTTGAGCGGTACGCGATCCTGCGGCCGCCTCGGGCCGGCGATGCACGCCTCGATCGCCGCAAGGTCGAGCTCGATGACATCTGAATAGATCGGATCCTCACCGACCGAGCCGAACAGCCCCTGCGCCTTGGCGTAGGCCTCAACCAGGTCGACCTGCGCCGCGTCACGCCCGGTCAACGTCAGATAATCCAGTGTCATCTGGTCGATCGGACAAATGGCAATGGTCGAGCCGTACTCGGGTGACATGTTCCCCAGGGTGGCGCGATCGGCGAGGGTCAGCGAAGCCAGGCCCGGCCCAAAGAACTCGACGAACTTGCCGACTACGCCGTATTGTCGCAGGCGCTCGGTGATCGTCAGCACGAGGTCTGTGGCGGTTACGCCTTCTGGAAGCTTCCCCTCGAGCTTGAAGCCAACGACCTCGGGGATCAGCATCGAGATCGGTTGACCCAACATCGCAGCCTCCGCTTCGATCCCGCCAACGCCCCATCCGACGACCCCAAGCCCGTTGACCATCGTCGTGTGTGAATCGGTGCCCACCAGGGTGTCCGGGTACGCGGTGACCTGCCCGTCGACTGACTCGCGACAGACCACTCGGGCCAGGTGCTCGATGTTGATTTGGTGGACGATACCGGTCCCCGGCGGTACCACCTTGAAGTTGCGGAACGCGCTCTGCCCCCACTTCAGAAAGGCGTACCGCTCCCGGTTGCGAGCGAACTCGAGCTCGACATTGCGCTGAAACGCGTCGGCAACGCCGAAGTGGTCCACCTGCACGGAGTGATCGATGACCAACTCGGCGGGTTGAAGCGGATTCACCGCATCGGGGTCGCCGCCCAGTTGGACGATCCCGTCGCGCATCGCGGCCAAGTCGACGACCGCCGGGACGCCTGTGAAGTCCTGCAGCAAGACGCGGGCGGGTGTGAAGGCGATCTCTTGGGTCGCGCCCGGGCTCCATCGGGCGAGGGCCTCGATGTCGTCTGTGCTCACGAACTGCCCGTCCTCGTGTCGCAACATGTTCTCGAGGAGAATCTTGAGTGAGTAGGGCAGCCGCCGCACGCTGGGAAACCCAGCTTCGACGAGCGCGGTAAGGCTGAATAGCCGAATCGTGCCTTGGCCGGCGTGAAGCGACTGGCGTGTGCCGAACGAGTTCTTACTCATGATTGATGTCAATGTCGATTGCCCGACGAGAACGGGTTCTACAATATCGAGTCTGATGCGCGGCGAACCCCCAAATGATCCACCGACAGCCGCAAGCGGCGCAAGCGGCGGCACATCCCATGGGTGAATCGGGGCCGCGCCTCGGCGTCCACATGTCGGTCGCCGGCGGACTTCCCCGCGCTATCGATCGCGCGGTGGCCACCGGCTGCGACGCGATCCAGATCTTCACCACGGCGTCGAACCGGTGGAAGCCGCGCCCCCTTTCGGACTCGGAGGTTCAGCAATTCCGAGACCAGGCCCGGCGCGCCGACGTCCGACCGATCATGGCGCACGCGAGCTACCTCATCAATCTGGCCGCACCTGATGCGACACTTCGACGACGTTCGATCGAGGCGCTCATCGAGGAACTGCGGCGCGCGGAGGCGCTCGGCCTCATCGGGGTCGTGCTGCACCCGGGAGCCTACACGACCAGCAGTGAGGAAGCGGGGCTGTCGCGCATCGCAGAGGGTATCGGCGACGCGTTTGCAGCGCACGATTCGGGCAGCGCGCAGCTCCTCTTGGAGCACACGGCAGGTCAGGGCACGGTGCTCGGTCATCGCTTCGAGCATCTCGCCACGACCATCGCGGCGCTCGACGGTTCGGCTCGACTTGGCGTCTGCCTCGACACGTGCCACCTGGTCGCTGCCGGCTACGACATCATCACGCCCGCCGGCTATGCGGCGGTCTTCGAGGAGTTCGACCGTATCGTCGGCCTCGACCGACTCAAGGCGTTTCATCTCAATGATTCGCGCAAGCCGCTGGGAAGCCGCCTGGATCGGCACGAGCACATCGGCGACGGCTACATCGGCACCGAGCCGTTTCGCCGCCTACTGCAGGACGATCGGTTTCGCGATCTACCGATGGTGCTCGAGACCGCCAAACGAGGGAGCACCCCCGCGGCAGTGATTGAAGCCGACCCTATGGATTGTCGGAACCTGGCGATTCTTCGTCGTCTTCGCTGAACACCTCGGCCTCAAAGGTAAACAGCTGCGCCCCACGTTTCCATGCGTCCAGACGAAGGCCAGCCTTGGCACACGCGTTGGCAACGAACGTGTGGGAATCCCACCCCCACTCCACTGCAACCTGCGGAAGCAACAGCCCGCGGTGTCGGCCTTCTTCGACCACCAGGCCGTGACGGCCTATCTCGACTGTGGCGGGGTCTGCACAAGGCTGGATTGGTCCCAATACGGAAACCTCGACGTCGATCGCACCAAGCTCATCGGCACCGACTGGAGAAAAGCGAGGATCTTTGCTGGCCGCGGCGACCGCCACCTCACGAACCGTGGCGCCAAGCGGACCGACGGCCTGGACCTGGCCCACGCATCCCCTCAGGGCCCCATCCACGCGCAGCGTCACAAACGCGCCCGCGCATCTCTCGGGAAACTGCGCTGCCGAGTCGATGGCGGCGCCGGTTACAGCAGCTTCCAGCGCTTGGCGCGCCTCGCGCAACAGTGCTCGGCGCTCGTCTTGGTCCAACGTCTTCATGTTGACATCGTACCCATGACGGCGGCGAGATACCCTACAACCGCCGTTCGATCCCCAGAGATGTCACCCGAGTCGGCACGCCTCAGAACGTCGGCGTGCGTACTGCCTAGAATGCGCGCCGCCGACATTACGGCGACTGCTGGACCTCCGCCGCACGCGACCGACCGACCGCGCTCACTTTCGGGATACCGCTCCAGTTCGCCCAGCAGTCCCTCGGCGTCGAAACGGGACACGAGCGCTACGACCCGGGCATCGAGCTCCGCCGCGCGAACGGAATCGTAGTAGTGAGACAAGTCGGTGCTGGCAATCAAGAGCGCTCGCCGTCCGGCGAGCGCGCCGGCCAGTGCCTCGGCCAGACGGCCGACGGTGTCGCGGGTTTGGTAGCCCATCACCAACGGCACGATCGGCGTGTCGGCGAGAACGTGCTTCAGAAACGGCAGCTGCATCTCGAGCGAGTGCTCGCGGTCGTGGGCGCGCGGATACTCGATGAGGATGCCCGGATCGGCATCCAGCAATCGATCCGCGGTCGCAGCGTCGACGCGCGCTGGCCCCAATGGGGTTGCGAACGCCCCTTGCGCAAACACCGACACCCCTTCGAAACCGACGAAGTGAGACGGACCGACCAGGACGGCCACATCGTAGGACCGCCCCATGACCGCTCGATATGCATGGGCGGCAACCGGCCCGGAGTAGACCAAACCCGCGTGCGGAGCGATCACCGCCTTCACGTCTAGGTCGGTCGAGGTGTCGACGGCATCGAGGTAGCGCCCGACACTTTCTTCGAGCGTCTGGGGATCGTCGGGAAACCACGTGCCCGCGATTGCTGAGCGGCGAACCGGCTCAAATTGACCCATATCGGACCGTCCACTATTCTGACGTGATCTAACACCTCTCGTACGCCGAGGTCGAGCACAAAGCGACATGTTTCGTCTGTTCCCCCCGCGCGCTCGCGCGTTGCTCATAGCGCTGTTGCTGCTGAGTGTGACACCCGTCTCCACCGCGGCACAGGACGACGACTACCTCGTGGCGCAAGACGCGTGGCGGGCAGAACGCGAAGCACGACTCATGGCTGACGATGGATGGCTGACCATCACTGCCCTGCACTTTCTGCGACGCGGCGACAACAGCTTTGGTGCCAGCCCGCTGAACGACATCGTGCTCCCAGAAGGCCCGGACATCGCCGGTGTCTTCGAGCTACGCGGTGAGGAAGTGTTCGTCACGGCCGCCGAGGGGCGAACAGTCAGGGTCGACGGCCAATCGGTGACAACCTCAAGGCTGTACCCGGTCGCGAAAACCGACGACGACGACGAGAGAAGCGTCCAGATTGGTGGCGTCACGCTGTGGGTGCATCGGAGTGGTCAACGTTTAGCGATTCGCGTCCGCGATCAAAACAGCGAGATCCGGAAGACCTTTGGGGGGTGCAAATGGTTCGCTGTCGACGCACGCTATCGAGTGCGGGCTCGGTTCGTCCCGCATGACGAACCAATCACGGTCCACCTGCCAAACATACTTGGCGACATCGAGCCGTTCACGAGCCATGGCTCGATCACGCTCACGGTCAACGGCCTCGAGACCACGATGCTACCGGTCACGGCCGAAGACCGGCTGTGGTTGATCTTTCGCGATATGACGAGTGGCGCCGAGACATATCCGGCGGCCCGTTTCCTCTACGCGGACGCGCCCGACGAGGACGGCTGGACGATCGTGGACTTCAACCAGGCCTACAACCCGCCGTGCGCGTTCAACCCGTACACGACCTGCCCTCTGCCGCCCCGACCAAACCGCCTGCAGATGCGAATCGAGGCAGGCGAGAAGAACTACCACTGAGCGAGGGTGTCGATGGCTCGTGGTAGTGTCTACCGGTGTCGAACCGACTGACCAAAGCCGAAGTCCAACGGATTGCACGCCTCGCCCATCTGGACCTGACCGACGAGGAACAGGCGCTCTTCGCGCGACAACTTGGACAGATCCTTGAGTTCGCCGAGCGCTTGCGCGACGTCGACACGACGGGTATCTCAGCAACGTGGCATCCGGTCTCCGAACCGGGACCATTGCGTCCGGACACCCCGCGTGAGTCGTTGACGAACGACTCGGCCCTGCGCAACGCGCCGGCACCCGGCCCCCAGGGGTTGTTTCGAGTTCCGCGAGTGATCGGGTGATGGCGACCGTCGACAGCCTGCGCGACAAAATCGTCGACGGCGAAACCACCGCGGCAGAGGTGTGCGAAACCTACCTGAATAGAATCGGTTCGGTCGACGGCCAACTACACGCGTTTACGGTCGTTCTCCACGATCTTGCGCGAGCGCAGGCCGAAGAGGCGGACCGTATGCGCGATTCGTGGCGCGACCGGGCGCTCTTTGGCATCCCCATCACCATCAAGGACGTCATCTGTACGAGCGACGGGCCGACGACCGCCGCCTCGCATATCCTCGCCGGCTATCGATCACCGTACGATGCAACCGTCGTAGAACGCCTGCGAGCGGCGGGTGCCGTGGTCGTCGGAAAAACCAACTGCGACGAGTTCGCCATGGGGTCATCCACCGAGTATTCGGCCTATGGCCCCACTCGGAACCCCTGGTCGATGGATCGAACTCCGGGTGGGTCGAGCGGAGGCGCCGCGGCGGCGGTCGCCGCTCGGCTGGCGCTTGTCTCGATTGCATCCGACACGGGCGGGTCCATTCGACAACCGGCCGGTTTCTGTGGCGTGGTCGGTCTCAAGCCAACCTACGGCCGTATCTCGCGCTACGGTCTCCTCGCGTTCGCGTCGTCGCTCGATCAGATCGGTCCAATGACCCTCACGGTTGCCGACGCGGCCAAGGTGTTCTGCGTGATCGCCGGCCACGATCCCGCGGATGCGACCACGGCTGCGCATCCGGTTCCGGACCTGTCGTCGCTCCCGGGCAATGCCGACGGCGTCACGATAGGCGTCCCCTACTCGGTACTAGAAGGAGTTGATCCGGAGGTGAGGCGCGCATTCGATGCGGCGCTCGACGTCTTGGCACACCGTGGGGCGCGCGTCGCCGATATCACGCTTCCGCACCTGCCCTATGCGATACCGGTGTACTACCTCGTGGCACCCGCCGAAGCGAGCTCCAACCTCGCCAGGTACGACGGCGTGCGGTATGGGCTTCGCGCGCAGGCGAATGGTGCGCTCGAGGACCTCGGGGCGATGTACGACCGCACGCGAAACGAAGGCTTCGGCGCCGAGGTCAAGCGACGCATTATGCTTGGAACCTATGCCCTGAGCGCCGGTTACTACGACGCGTACTATGTCAAAGCTCAGCGTGTGCGCAGTCTCATCTCGGGAGACTACGAACGAGCCTTCGAGGAGGTCGATGTGATCGCGACGCCGACCACGCCGACTCCCGCCTTCCGCCTGGGCGAGCATGTCGACGACCCACTCGCGATGTACCTGGGGGATATCTTCACGGTCAGCGCGAACCTGACGGGACTTCCAGCCATCAGCGTCCCGGCGGGGTTCACGACGAACAAGCTACCGGTCGGGCTCCAGCTGCTAGGGCGCGCATTCGATGAGGCCTCGCTGCTGCGCGTTGCCGACGCGTATGAGCAGGACGCGCCATGGTGGCAAGAGGAACCGGCTCTCGAACTGGTCCCGTAACCTGAGTTGTCGGTAGAGCTCGGCGCAGGATTGCTACGGGCTACGACTCACGCCGAGCCTGTTCCAAAAGCTCAGGAGTGCGCAGCTGGTCGGCGGGGCCGCGCGGAGCATCTGGAGCCAGGTACTTGGCCGGCACGTCGAGCCGCTCTGAGAGGCTACGAACGACCATCGATTCACGGTCGCGTCTAAGCTTCGGGAGTCCAGCGACGACGCAAAAGCCGACAAAGAGGACAAGCAAGAACACCGTCGACGTGGCCAGCCGCACGAGGGTGTCAATGGCGATTTGGACGAGCTCTGCTGGGCTCATGGACCTACCCTGCGGCGTCGGTAGTGGCCTTGTCCGCGTCGGGGTCCGGGATTTGATACACGATCAGGCCCTTCTCGATTTCCTGCATCGCAATGCGCTCGAGCTTCGGGGCCGGCGTCGATTCGCTCTCCGCTTCGGGGCCTGACGGGACACGCGCCAACGCACCGCGACGCAGCTGCTTCGCGCGAAGCGCTGCGATGTCCACAAACATGAAACGGCTCTCTACAGGCGGCATCGGGTCACGCTTGATCGGCTCCGGAACTGGCTCAGGGATCTGCTCGTCTGTCTGATCCGCCTCGGCGACGGCCGTCGTAGGGAGTTCCTGTTCCTCACTCATAACCCTAAAGAATACGCGAAAGCTCCTCAGTAAGTCGATACTCACCCGACTCGCGCGTCGCGCGAGCCCGGGTTAGTCGGTCATGAATCGCGCCCTCGCCGACTGTCCCGCCGACCGGACCGGGGACCGCCTGAATCCACTCACCATTCAGCACGTAGTACGCGAGTCGCCCGTTGAAGTAGATGGCCGTTCCCCCGATCTCATCCTGGATAGGTACGATCGAGCGCGCGTCCGTCTCGAAACGGCGACCGATCCCTCTTTCCCTGGCCTTCGTCAAGTTCGCCATCTGACCCTCCTTGTGGCCCTCCGTGCCATCTATAGTAGTGAGTCTACGTATATATATTAGCATATATCAATAATATAAAGTGAGTGTGTAACACTAATATATGCGCTGCCATGGACGATATCAGGCGCGTCCAGCCTCAAGAACCGGTGGGCCGAGAAAGGAGTTCGACCAGTCTTGCCGTGCTTCCGGGAGGGACGACGGTTCGGCAGACCTGGGGCACAGCGCCCGATCCAATTGGACCCGCATCCGTGACAAAGGCGCCGATGTCGTCGAGTGGAATCCGCTCAAAGTACGGGTTCGAGATCGACACCCCATCTGGCGCCTCTGCCCAAACCTCGGCTGGAGATTGATCGACGATGCTCAGTTCTGCCGCAAGCCGCTCGCTCACGAACTTGTCGCGACCTGCGATGACGTACCCGGGCACCCCGAGCGACGCCGCGGTCGTGAGCAGCAAGCGAGTGCCGCACTTGTTCATGAACCACGACCCAGAGACGGCATCGGCTCCGACCACGGCCGCATCGACGCGGGGGGCTGCGTGGACGACCGCCCCGATACCGCCGTCGGTGCACAGGGTCACTGAGATGCCCGAATCTGCCAATGCGGCCGCGACCCTCCGTCCCTCGAAACCCGGACGGCCCTCCGCACAGATGACGCGAATCGGTGTCAACTTGGCGAGCTCGGTAAGACACGCACTCACGGTCGAGCTGGCGGAGACCGTCGCCAGCGTGAATGGTCCCGGACGGTGGTCGTCGGAATGTCCAAGCATCACGACGGAGGCCAGGTTGCGGGCGAGCGACCGTTCGGCCCGTTCCAGCCGACGGGCAAAGTGCTCAACGGCCCGGAGGCCACCCTCCCCCACGGCCAGCGCGGCGGCGTTCCACAGCGACGCCATCGTCGGTTGGGCCCGGCACAGGCCGCATGCGACGAGATCGACGGTGGCCGGGTCGACCTGAAAGGCCTGCCGCAAGACCTCCACCGACTCGCGCGCCAGCTGTGCGGCGCCCGAGCGATGGTCACGGGCGATGGCACCGACGCGCTCGAGTAGCTCGTGGCGGTTTGTCATCTACCCGACTCCAGATTCACTTGGCACGTTGACTGTGCGATCATGAGCAGGAATGGACATTCTCTTTATTGGCGATATCGTCGGCAAGCCGGGGCGCGAGATCCTCAAGCGAGCGCTCGGCGCCCTGGTCGAACAACGTCGGATCGATGTCGTTGTCGCGAACGTTGAGAACGCAGCGGGCGGAATGGGCATCACCCGCGACGTGGCCGAGAGCATCCGCGACGCGGGCGTCGACGTCATGACGACCGGCAACCATGTGTGGGACAAGAAGGAGGCATTGAGCTACATCGAGCTCGAACCGCGGCTGCTACGCCCGGCGAACTTCCCTGACGCGCCGGGGCGAGGGCACATCGTGACGCGAACAGCGTCGGGGGTGCCGTTCGGCGTGGTGAACGTCATGGGCCGTGTCTTCATGAACCCCCTCGATAATCCGTTCCAAGTCGTCCAGCGCGAGGTGGAAGCGGTGAAGCAAGAAGCCACGCTGGTGCTCGTCGACTTTCACGCTGAAGCGACGTCAGAGAAGCTGGCAATGGGGTGGCACCTCGATGGCGTGGTGACGGCTGTCGTCGGGACCCACACGCACGTCCAAACGGCAGACGAACGCATCCTTCCCGAGGGCACGGCGTACATTACCGACGTGGGCATGACCGGCCCGCACGATTCCATTATCGGCGTGCAGACGAGCGCGGCACTCACGCGGTTCGTGCGCGGCATGCCATCTCGATTCGAGACGGCCAGCGGGAACCCCCGCCTCAACGGCGTCGTGATTACAGCTGATCCAACCACCGGGAAAGCCATCGCTATCGAACGGGTGAGCCTCTCAACCGCAGACGTCGATGCACTGACTTCGGCGTCGGTGTCATCATCGTGACCGACTTCTCGAGGCTGCCGTTCGATGAGCCGGCATCCGTCACGCGGCGAATCTACACCGTTAACGAGCTCACGGCCGCAATCCGAACCGAGCTGGAATCAAAGTACGCCCAGATCTGGGTGGATGGTGAGATCTCGAACGCACGGGTCTGGAAGACCGGCCATCTGTATTTCACGCTGAAGGATGCACGCGCTCAGCTGAACGGTGTGATGTACCGCTCAACGCTGCGGTACCTGCGCTTCAAGCCGGAGAACGGTCAGCGGGTCGTTGCGCGAGGACGGGTCAGCGTGTACCCGCCCAAGGGCGAGTACCAGATCGTCTGTGACCACATGGAGCCCCAAGGGCTCGGTGCCCTGCAGCTCGCGTTCGAGCAACTTCGCGAACGCTTGGCTAGAGAGGGGCTGTTCGACGACGATCGCAAGCGGCCGCTTCCAGCGCTCCCCCGCAAGATTGGTCTCGTGACGTCGATTGATGGCGCAGCGATTCGCGACGTGCTCAACGTTCTTCGCCGTCGCCACCCGAGCGCCCACGTCGTCATCGCCCCAGCACGCGTGCAAGGAGATGGCGCCTCGACGGAAGTCGTTCGCCGTCTGACCCAACTGGGTCGCATCTCAGGCATCGACGTGGTGATCATCGCTCGCGGCGGCGGTTCGATTGAGGACCTGTGGGCGTTCAACGAAGAACCGGTAGCGCGCGCCATCGCGGAGTCGCCCGTTCCGGTCATCTCGGCGATTGGCCACGAGACGGACTTCACGATCAGCGACTTCGTGGCCGACGTTCGCGCCCCGACACCGTCCGCCGCCGCCGAGCTGGTTGTGGCGCGCAAGGACGAGATGCATGCGAGAATCCAGCGGGCAACCGAGCGTCTGACTGCTGCGGTCCGAGCGGGCGTTCAGCGCAAGCGCGACTCGGTGCACCGCCTGGAGCGGCGGCCGGGCTTGGCTGGCTGGCCGGCTAGGCTGGCGGTCCGAGGTCGACACACGGCCGACCTCACCCACCGTCTAAGTCAGGTTGGGCAAAGCGGCCTCGTGCTGCGTCGGCGGCAGGCACATGCGCTGCGACTTCGACTTGAGGCGGTCGGCCTGGATCGGCGTCTCGGGCGCATACGAACGCGATTGCTGAGCGCCCACACCGAGCTGAAACGGGCGATGAGCGAGAGACAGGCGCGGCACGACCGGAGACTGCGGGCGGCCGCAGCGCGTTTGGAAGCGTTGAGCCCACTTGCGGTGCTCGGCCGCGGCTATGCGGTGTGCTGGAACGCCGACCGTTCGGCGCTGATCCGGGATGCGTCCGATGTGGACCTCGGCGATTCGGTGACGGTCACCCTGCACCGAGGTGAACTCAGCTGCGAGGTCAAAAGAACGACGTGACGGAACCAACGATACGCGACTTCGAATCGGCGCTTACCGAGCTCGAGCAACTGGTGCAGCAGCTCGAGACCGGCGAGCTGACCCTCGAGAAATCACTCGAGCTGTTCGAACGAGGCGTCGAGTTGTCTCGCTACTGCCACACCCAGCTGGAAGCGGCCGAGCGGCGTCTCGAGGTCCTTGACGACAGAGGTGAGGCGACTCCACCGCCCGACGCACTGACGGGATCCAGCGACGAGATCGAGTCGTGACACACGACGATCTCGACGATTTCTTTCGCGCGTCTCGGGCCGCGGTCGACGCATCACTCGATCGCCTCATGCTCGATTCATCAACGTGCCCGCCTCTGGCCGTTGAGGCGATGCGCTACAGCCTGTTCGCGGGCGGCAAACGCCTCCGGCCCATCCTAGTCCTCGCCGCGGCGGAAACGACCGCCCGCAATGCTGATGTCGATCTGACGGGTCTGGTTCATCCAGCGGCCTGCGCCGTCGAGATGATCCACACGTACTCCTTGATCCATGACGACCTGCCCGCGATGGACGACGACACGCTCCGGCGAGGTCGCCCCACCGCGCACGTCGTCTATGGTGAGGGTCTCGCCATCCTGGCGGGCGACGCCCTGTTGACCGAGGCATTTCGGATTCTCGCTCGGTGGCCGGAGACCGATGAGCCTGGCCTCATGGCTCGGAAGCTTCGGGTCGTCGAACGTATCGCCGACGCCGCAGGCGCGACCGGCATGGTCGGTGGGCAGGTTGTCGACCTGCAGGCGGCCGGGCAAATCGCCATGGCCGACGCGCGGGAACCTGATGCCGGGACGGGACTCGACGCCGAAGGCCTGCGCGCCATGCACGTGCGGAAGACCGGGGCGCTCATACGGGCGGCGGTCGTCGCCGGAGCCTTTATGGTCGGCGGAACCGACGAAGAAGTGACGGTCGTTGATCAATACGCCCGTCATCTTGGCCTCGGCTTTCAGATCATCGACGACGTCCTCGACGTTGAGGGCGCGCCGGGCGAGTTGGGTAAGACTGCCGGGAAGGATGCCGCAGCCGGAAAGCCGACGTATCCATCAATGTTCGGGGTCGAAGAATCTCGACGCATGGCAGCCGCCGAAATCGGCGAGGCCAAGGCCGCGCTGACGCAAGGCGGTCTCGATGGACGCCTCGGCGCGATCGCCGACTGGGTGCTGTCGCGGAGCCACTAGCGGACTTGTCCGGCCGGAGACCGGAGATTCTTCGGAACATGCCGCAACGGGAACGGCTCGACACACTCGTCCATGAACGCGGCCTGGCGCCATCGCGCACCCGCGCGCATGCGCTTGTGCTGGCCGGCCAGGTCACCGTCGACGGCCTCGTCGTGTCGAAGGCCGGTACCCTAACGCCCCGCGACGCCGATATCGCGCTCGTGACTCCGGATCATCCCTATGTTGGCCGCGGGGGTATCAAGCTGGCCCACGCGCTTGACACATTCGGCATCACGCTCGTCGACGCGCTCGCGCTAGACATCGGCGCATCGACCGGAGGGTTCACCGAAGTCCTCCTGCAGCACGGGGCACGGCGCGTGGTTGCGCTCGACGTAGGCCGGGGGCAGCTGGCGTGGAAGCTCCGTCAAGACCCGAGAATCGTGGTCATGGAGGGCGTGAATGCCCGAGCGCTCGAGCCCGAATCACTGCCGGACGATTGCCGACGGTACGATACCGTGACCATCGACGTGGCGTTCATCTCGATCAAGCTGATTCTGGCCCGCCTCCCACCGCTCATGGCTCCCGGCGCGAACGTCGTCGCGCTCGTCAAGCCGCAATTCGAGGCCGGCCGACCGGAAGTCGGAAGTCGCGGTATCGTCGTCGACCCCGCCGTGCACGAGCGCGTCATCAACGAGGTGACTGCGTCGGCCGATGCGATAGGATTGAGGCGTGTTGCCGCCTCCCCCTCTCCGATTACGGGAGCCGAGGGTAACCAGGAATTCTTCCTGCACCTACGCCAATGACTGCGCCGTCTGAACCCGTAGCGAAGCCTCGCCCGATCCGGACGGTCGGCGTCGTTGCCAAGAACCGAGTTCCGCAAGCCGCCGAAGTCGTCGCGAACATCGCCGAATGGCTCGGCGAGCGCGGCATTGACACCGTGCTCGACACGGCGACGGCCGAGCTTGCCGAGGGCAGCTCGGCTCACGCGCTGTCGACCTACGAGCTCCCGACCCACACTGATTTGATTCTTGTGCTCGGTGGAGACGGAACACTGCTTGGGGTGGCGCGTGGGGTCGTCCGCTCGAACATCGACATTCCGGTGCTTGCCGTGAACTTCGGGCACCTTGGGTTCCTCACCGAGATCACGTTGCCTGAACTCTACGGCGCACTCGAAGGGGTGCTCGACGGCACCGCGCGCTTCGACGAGCGACAGATGTTGCAAGCCGAGGTCGTTCGAGGCGGTCAGTCGGCGGCCGACCATTTGGCACTCAACGACGTCGTGATCAGTCGGTCGGCACTCTCTAGCATCATCGAGTTTTCGGTGAGCGTCGGCTCCCAGTTCGTCACCAGCGTCCGCGCCGACGGGCTGATTATCGCTAGCCCGACCGGTTCGACGGCGCACAACATGGCCGCGGGCGGACCAATCGTGCACCCCTCGGTCGATGCGATCCTGGTCACACCCATCGCCCCCCACACGTTGACGAACCGGCCCATCGTCATCCCGAGCACGACCCCGGTTCATGTGACACCGAACCTCGAGGACGATACCCGGTCGGCCTATGTGAGCTTTGACGGGCAGGCGGGGCTCGAGCTGGCGAACGGCGACGTGGTCACAGTCAGACGGGCGCCGCGCCCACTGAGAGTCGTGCGGGCGGAGGCTCGCAACTACTTCGCGGTGCTCCGAGAAAAGCTTAATTGGGGCCAGCGCTGACGCGCCCTGGCGTCCGAACGCCGCACCACCAATCGCGCCGGTCAGGCTGGTACGGATGCCGGGTTGCTGATTGGCGGATGGTGCATGATCTGCACGCGGTTTCCGTCGGGGTCGAGAACGTGGAACGACCGGGCTCCGTCGCGGTGCGTTCGGGGCTGGGTGACCAACGTCACACCCTGCGCTTCCAGGTAGCGTGCCCAGGCATCGACGTCGGCGGCTGAGCCAACGATCAGACCGAGGTGGTCGAGCACGCTTCCACGATCCACGGGTTCGGCCGATGCCCGGTGCAACGCGAGGTTGTCGCTCCCCGACGTCAAGTACGAGTTGTCGGCGTCGGGCTCCCACTCAACACGGAAACCAAGCAGGTCCACGTAGAAGCGCTTGGTCGCCTCGAACGAGCGGACGAATAGGGCGAGATGCCGTAGGCCCATATGGGGCGGCGGTCGGTCCACTGCATCATCCTAGTGCGGGAAGTGACACAGATCTATACGTTCCGCCGCACTCACTGGTCCGCACGCGCCCAACCGGTTGCGAATCACGAAGATCGAACACTACAATCCCGGCATGTCTCCGAGGTCGGCAGCGCAAGCTCGATGCGCATTGTGCGGTGCGAAAGAGGTGTCGGAGCCGCGCGGCGAGGAGAAGTACTGTCGGGATTGCTGGGACAAGAAGATCGCAGTCGAGGACATCGTCGCGCGAGAGTTCGCCCTCAAACGCTATATCCGAGCCCACAGCGCCGAAAAATACCTGGTCTATCACTCGACGCAAAAGCGGCCTTGCGGCCAGCTGACAGTGGTCGACGATGGGTACGACCTGTTCTTGAGCTTGATTCTGTACCCCACCTTCGAATGGGACGCCCCGGCCTACCATCTCGAGGGAGACCCCGACGGGCGGGCCTTTGCCGAGCTGCTCGTGGACGTGATCGCGGCAGAAGTTATCGAGCCATGGGGCGGCGGGAAGTGGCATCTGGAGATCTTTCGCTCGCTCAGCCCGGAACCGGAGGACTGGAACGGCGAAATGTAGCCTGGACCAAATGGGGTTGAGCCCAGGGGCCGCCCGGACCTATAATCGGCCCTCGCCCGGCAGTTGAGGGCTGGAGGAAAGGTCATGAAGCATCTTACTAAGACGACCCTGTTCGGCGTGCTATCCGTCGTTGTGGTTTTCGCCGCGTGCGGAGGCTCAGAACCTGATTCTGTCAGCCAAGCCGAGAGCCCGGTGGTCGATGAGAGGCCGGCGGCCAGTCCCGAAGCCGTCGCCGCCGCCGAGGCGCTCGTCGCCAAGCTCGCCGCGAGCGAGCTCGAGTTGGTGCCCACCGTGCGCGGTCTCGCCATCATCGAGTACACCCGACCCACCCAAAGACGAACAAGCAGCTTCGTCTTGAGAAGCATGCGGATCCGGAACCAAAGTCCGAGCGCAATTGCCGGGTTCCAGATCAGCGAGGTCTGGTACGACGCCGACGGCAATATCGTGACGGGCGCCCAGGTCCGATTTCGGGAGCCGATCATGCCGCAAGAGGTGGTCGACGTCGACCTGGAGATCCCCCGAGACCCCGACATGGAGCGGAGCAACACCGAGTTCCAGCATCAGGGCGGTGACGTCCGCCGGTCTCTGGTCCCCGAGCTGCCCGATCCGATAGTCGAAGAGGAAGAAGAGGAAGAAGAAGGCGCGGAATCCGCCGCGTAGCGCGGCGCCACGCCGTCTACCCGCTTGGGCCGTTTCAAACTTTACTGCCACTCGACACGTCCAACGATATAGGGCCGCCACTCAGGGTCAGCGTGTGTGGGCGGTCTCTGTATTCCGAAGATGGCGATCGACGTTCGTGCAATCCAGCTCGCGCTTCAGGAAGACGGGGTCGACGCCTGGCTGCTCTACGATTTCCATGGCTCGAACACGATCGCGCGCACAATCGTTGGTTTGAGCACGACCGCGAAGCTCACGACCCGCCGGTGGTACTACCTCATCCCCGCCCACGGTGAGCCGCGTGCCTTGATGCACGCCATCGAGCCCGACAGCCTCGCACACCTACCGGGCGACAGAGCGTTCTACGCCGGCCGGGAGGAGCTCGCGTCTCGCCTGTCCGCGCTCGTCTCGGGACATCATCGACTCGCGATGGAATACTCACCGAACGGCGCGATCCCCTACGTCTCCAAAGTGGACGCCGGCACCGTCGAGGCGATTCGCGCGCTCGGCGTCGAGGTTGTGTCATCGGGCGATCTGGTCCAGCGGTTCGAGGCGGTCTGGAGTGACGACGCGCTTCGGTCACATCGCGAGGCGTCACAGCGCCTGTACGAGATCAAGGATCGGACGTTTGCGCTCGTTCGAGAACGTTCCCTGGCCGGATCGAACACAACCGAGTTCGACATCCAGCAAGCCATGGTCGGCTGGTTCAAAGAGCACGCGCTGGTGACCGACTGCCCACCGGTCGTGGCCGCACGGGAGAACGGCGGAAATCCACACTACCTGCCGACCGCAGAACAGTCGAGATCAATTGATGTGGGCGACCCGTTGTTGATCGACCTGTGGGGCAAGCTGGACGCGCCCGGTGCGGTGTACGCCGATATCACGTGGATGGCCTATGTCGGCGCACAGGTGCCCGATGAGTACGCCAGAGCGTTTCGCGTCGTTGCCGATGCGCGTGACGCCGCCGTGACCCTCGTCACCGACCTGACCGCCGCGGGCAAGGAGCTGCGAGGCTGGGAAGTGGACCGAGCGGCGCGGGCCGTTATTGCGGACGCCGGACTTGGTCAGTACTTCGTGCACCGGACCGGACACAGCCTGGGTGAGGCAGTGCATGGAAATGGCGTGCATATGGACGACTACGAAACCCACGACGACCGCCGGCTGTTACCGGGGACGGGATTCACCATTGAACCAGGCGTGTACTTCGACACGTTCGGCATACGGTCCGAGATCAACATGTATGTCGGGCTCGATCGGGCAGAGGTCACCGGACCCGTCCAATCCGAGATCGTGCCGTTGATGGCCGCCAGTTCGAAGTAGAGTTAATCTATAAGCGGGAGGACACGATGTCGACAAAACGGAGCACGCTGTTTTCGGCCGCCCTGATCGCGGTGGCTTCGATGGCCATTGGAATGGTGATCGCGTCGCGCTTGCTCATGGCTCCAACCTCGTCCGCGCAGACGTTCGCGACACCTCCGATGAACAGCGCTCCGTTGAGCGGTCCAATTGACGCGAGCACGTTCCGCGAGATCGCCAAGGCCCAGACGGCGATGGTCGTCAACATCCGTACTGAATCGCGCCAGTCAACCCAGCTCAACGACTTCTTCGGAGGCGACGACTTTTTTCGGCGCTTCTTCGGGCAGCCGGCGCCAGAACAGCAGCAGCCACAAGAGCGCACGCGTCGGTCGCAAGGCACGGGCTTCGTCATCGACCCAAACGGCCTCATTCTGACCAACAACCACGTCGTCAGGGATGCGACTGCGATTGAGATCGATTTCTTCGGAGACGACGATGGGGTGTACTACGACGCTGAGATCCTGGGACGCGACCAGCTCACCGACAGCGCACTGCTGCAACTGACCGAGATGCCCGATCTCGAGCTCGCGGTTGCGACGTTTGGCGACTCGAGCCAAATGGCACCAGGTGACTGGGTGATGGCAATCGGAAACCCCTTCGGCTTCGACCACACGGTCACCGTGGGCGTGATCTCGGCCATCGGCCGACCCTTCAATGCGATCCGAGGTCGATCCCAGGACGTGCTCCAAACCGACGCGGCGATCAACCCAGGCAATTCTGGTGGGCCACTGCTGAACATCCGCGGAGAGGTCGTAGGGATCAACACGGCCATCGTGAGCGACCGTTCGGCTAACGTAGGGATTGGCTTTGCGTTTCCCAGCAACACGGTACGCGAGCTCCTGCCCGAGCTTCGGAGCGGAAAGGTGACCCGTGGTCGGATCGGTATTCAGATTCAAGATCCCGATCGCGATTCGTTCGAGGTCCTTGGACTGACTGAGCGCACGGGTGCGGTCGTCGTCCGGGTCACCGAAGGCGGGCCCGCCGATCGAGCCGACATCCAGCCGGGCGACGTGATCATTCGCTACGCCGGCGAAACTGTTGAGAACACCGAGGACCTGCAATCGCGAGTGGTCGCGACACGGCCCGGAACGACGGTTCCGCTCGTAGTGCTCCGCGACGGCGCGGAGGTCTCGCTCGAGGTCACGGTGGAAGAGCTGGACCTCGATACCGAAGCAACCGGATCGACCCAAGCATCGCCCGACGCGACGAGCGAAGGCTTCGGCATGACCCTGCAGGATCTGACGCCGCAAATAGCCAATCGCCTGCGGCTGCCGTCCGGCACCGAAGGCGCCGTTGTCGTTGACGTCGAAAGCGGTGGCGCTGCCGAGGGGGGGAGCGTCCAGCCCGGTGATGTCATCCTTCGGGTAAATCGAGTTCGGATCTCGAGCGCGACCGAGGCTGTTCGGGAGCTCGACGCGATCGAAGCGAGCAGCACCGCGTTCCTGCTCGTGCAGCGGGGTCCGGAACAGATATTCCTGCAGGTGCCTCGAGAATAGCAGCACGACCTGCACCTCTCATGTCGCTCCGCGACGCGATCACGCAGCGGATCCGCTCGGCCGGTCCGCTGCGACTCGCGGACTACATCGAGCTCGCCTTGTACCATCCGGACCTTGGGTACTACGCTCGGGCCGACCGACGAACCGGAGCCGGCGGCGACTTCTTCACGAGCGTCGATGTCGGCACCGTGTTCGGCGAGTACCTGGCGCGTCAGTTCGCCGAGATGCACCAGTTGATGGGCGCACCCGCGCCCTTCGACCTGGTGGAAGCAGCGGCAGGCGGCGGCCGACTCTCACACGCCATCCTCTCGGCCGCCGCCGATCATCACGACGCGCTCCACAAAGCCGCCCGCCTGACCTTGGTCGAGCGCAGCCAGGCTGCCCGCGCGATGCAGCCCGACGTGCTGGAGCGCCATGCCCCCAAGCTCGCTGGATCCACCGACGTCGTCCCAGAACGGGTACACGGAATCGTCTTTGCCAACGAGCTCCTCGATGCATTTCCGGTCCACGCAATCACGATGACTGAGGCTGGCCTGCGTGAGGTGTACGTGGACCTCGATGACGGGATCCCGGGTCGGTTCGTCGAACGCTTGGGGACGCCTTCGAAGGCTGTCGTCGCCCACATCGAGCGGTTCGACATTCGCCTCAAGCCGGGCTGGCGCGTCGAGGTGAGTCCCGCGATGGTTAGCTGGGTGGAAGAGGCAGGCTCGCGGCTGCAACGAGGGTTTCTCGTTCTCATTGACTACGGGCACGAAGCGGCCGAGCTCTACTCGGCTAGCCACCGAGCGGGCACGCTCACGACGTATCGAGCGCACGTGCAATCCGATAGCGAGCGCCAGCCTTGGCTCGAAGACCCGGGCGACGTCGACATCACGGCGCATGTCGACCTGACCGCCGTTCGCCTGGCGGCCGAAGCCATGGGGCTGACGACCTTGGCCGTGGTTGATCAAACCTACTTCCTGCTCGGGCTTGGCGCTGGCGATCCGACGAGTGACGAGGGCGTGGCTGCGCTCAAGCGGCGGCTCGCCTTGAAAACCCTGCTCGTCCCCGGGGGACTCGGCAGCACCCACAAGGTCCTGATCTTCGGGAAGGACGTCGGGGAACCAACGCTGCGGGGCGCCACCTTCAGCCGGCGCGCCACCTGATGGACAATAGTCCCGTGACCAGCCAACTGCCGCCGGCCTTGGTCCTCACAGCGGGACGCGGAACTCGACTCGCCCCGCTCACCGACGTGCGAGCGAAGCCTGCCGTGCCGGTGGCCGGCGTTCCGCTCGTCACACGGGTTCTTCGGTGGCTGGCGCGCCAAGGCATCACGTCGACGGTGCTAAACCTCCACCACCGGCCGGAGACAATCACTCGTCGGGTCGGACATGGCGGAGACGTCGGCCTTCGGGTCAGATACTCGTGGGAGTCGACACTCCTGGGAACTGCCGGTGGCGCGCGTCACGCGCTTGACCTCCTAGGGGATCGCTTCTTCATCGTCAACGGCGATACGCTCACCGACTTGGACTTGGGCGAGCTGCTCGATGCCCACGAGCGCGCCGACGCGGCTGTCACGCTGGCGGTGTCTGACCATCCCGATCCGTCACGCTACGGCGGCGTCTTGGTGGACGCGGCCGGCTGCGTCACGGGCTTCACCGGGGCGGGACAGCCGGCCGGCCACTTTCCCGGGGTCCAGATCGTCCGCGCGTCCGCGTTTGCCTCGCTCGCGGACGGGGAGCCCGCCGCGACCGTCGGCCAACTCTACGACGCTCTCATCCAGCGCCAGACCGGATCGGTATCGGCACATCAGGTCGGTGCGGCGGCGTTCTACGACGTGGGCACCCCAACCGACTATCGCGCAACGTGTCTCGCTATCACCGCAGACGAAGGGTTCTCGACGATCCCACACGGATCCAACAGCTGGGTACATCCCTCAGCCGTCCTGGAGCGAACAATCGTCTGGGACGATGTTCGCATCGACAAGGAATGCCACCTCACGGATTGCATTGTCGCGGACGGTGTTCGCCTCCGACCGGGCACCCGAATCGAACGGCAGATGATCGTAGCCACCACTGACGGTGTGACCTGCGCACCACTGGACGGCGATTCGTGACCGACGCGACACCGGCGTGGCCAGACCGCGTGGCGCAATACCTCGCGCGCGCCGGACTTACCAAAGCCCGTACAGAACCGCTGCGGGGTGACGCCTCGACCCGGCGATATGTGCGCGTTGTGCCACCGAGCGGCCAAGCACACGTGCTGGCGGTTCATGCCGAGCCCATCGATCCGGGTGCGCTGCCGTTCGCCGTGGTAGCGGATCTACTGGCGAGGATTGGCGTGCGCGTACCGGGCATCGTCGGTTGCGAGGCCGACCTCGGCATCCTCGTTCTCGAGGACCTCGGGGACGCCACGCTGCAGCGGTCGCTGCATGACGCCGCCGTGGACCAGCGGCGTGCGTGGTACCTCGAAGCCGTGGCCATGATCGACACGATGCAACGTCGCGCTCCCGAGCTCGCGGCATCGCACCCAGGTCCGTTTGAGCTGGCCTTTGATGTCGAGAAGCTGACGTGGGAACTCGAGTTCTTCCTGACCCATTTTGTGGGTAACGCTCGGGGCATCACACTCTCGCCAAGCGCTCGGTCGACGTTGCGCGAGGAGTTCGACGCCATCGCCCGGGAGCTGGCGTCCGAACCTCGCGTGTTCTGTCATCGCGACTACCACAGCCGGAATCTCATGGTTCGCGGCAATACGCTGTACGTCATCGATTTCCAGGACGCTCGGATGGGACCGGACACATACGACCTGGTCTCGCTGCTACGCGATTGCTACGTCGACCTCGAGGTCGGCTTCGTGGATGAGATGGTGGATGAGTATCTTCGACTCGCAGGCCGCGGCACGCGAGAGGGCTTCACAGAACGATTCGACCTGATGTCGGTCCAGCGGCATCTGAAAGCACTGGGTACGTTCGGCTACCAGGCTACGGCCGCCAGTTCAGAGCGCTACCTCGCGGATGTTCCGCGGACACTGCAGTACCTCGCACAGGTCTTTGACCGCCGCCCGCGATTCGGGCGACTACGGGCCACACTCGCGGCCTCCGTCGCAGAGCTCGGGTGAGTTAGACTCGTGACGGTGACGGCGACATACATCGAAGACATCGCGACGCACGAGGGCCAACCGGTCACGATACACGGCTGGCTCCACAAGCGTCGATCCAGCGGCAAGATCCACTTCCTCACCCTGCGCGACGGAACCGGGTTCGTCCAGGCGGTGATGTCCAAGGCCGCTGTCGGAGACGAGCTCTTTACTCGCGCCGATCATCTCGGCCAGGAGACGTCCTTGATCGCCCGGGGCACCGTGCGATCCGACAGCCGGGCACCAGGCGGGTTCGAAATCGACCTCGAGGATCTGACCGTGGTCGGAGAGTCGCACGAGTACCCGATCACACCAAAGGCCCATGGGGTCGACTTCCTCCAAGACCATCGCCACCTGTGGCTCCGGAGCGCTCGCCAGCAGGCCATCATCAGGATCCGGCACGAGACCATCAACGCCATTCGTGACTTCTTCAACGCTCGAGGCTTCGTGCTGGCGGATACGCCGATCTTCACGCCGGCGGCGTGTGAAGGCACGACGACGCTGTTCGGCGTTCCGTACTTCGACGACGCCACCGCCTACCTCACGCAGAGCGGGCAGTTGTACAACGAGGCCAATGCGATCGCGCTGGGTCGGGTGTACTCGTTTGGGCCGACGTTTCGGGCCGAGAAGTCCAAGACGCGCCGACACCTGACGGAGTTCTGGATGGTGGAGCCGGAAGTTGCGTACGCCACCCTTGACGATGTGATCGAGCTGGCCGAGGCGCTCGTCGTGTCCGTCGTTGGTCGGGTGCTCGAGACGCGAAGGACCGAGCTTGAGGCGCTGGAACGCCCGCTCGCGCCCCTCGAGGCGGTGCAGGCACCGTTTCCGCGGGTCTCGTACGACGATGCGGCGAAGATGCTCAAGGAATCGGGCCTGCCGTTCGAATGGGGCGGTGACTTCGGAAGCCCCGATGAAACCGCGCTGGCCAGCCAATTCGACCGACCGGTCATCGTGCATCGCTTCCCTGCGGCGGTAAAGGCCTTCTACATGCAACCCGACCCTGAACGCGTCGATTTGTCGCTGTCGGTTGATGTGCTGGCGCCGGAGGGATACGGGGAAATCATCGGCGGCGGACAGCGGCTCGACGACCTGGACGAGCTGTCGAGGCGCATCGACGCGAACGACCTTCCGCGCGACGCGTTCGAGTGGTATCTGGATCTCCGTCGATACGGTACCGTCCCACACGGAGGGTTCGGGATGGGGGTCGAGCGGGTGATCGCCTGGATCTGCGGTCTCGAACATGTGCGCGAGGCCATTCCCTACCCCCGAACGCTCTACCGGCTCACACCCTAATCGGCGCGATCGATGGGGTCCCCCGCGTTGCGACGCCCGTTTCCAACGTGATATATTCGCAGTTACGTCGATCCTGCAAAAGTGGGCGTTCGCCCACTTTTTGTGTTTAGGGCGCCGCAGGACGCCATGTGGGAGACGGTGGGCCGCGAAGATCTCGTGACCAGGGCCCGGGCGATCGCAGCACGAGTCGCCGGTGATTTCGGGCTCGAGATTTTTGATGTGCAGCTCCGCCGGGAATCGATAGGGTGGGTGCTCCGCGTCGTTCTCGACCGACAGCAGACGAACAACGAGGCTTCGGCTGACCCAACTTCGGAGTCGGTCAGCCTCGACGATTGTCAACGAGTCAGCCGAGATCTGAGCGCGGTTCTCGACGCTGACGTTTCGTTCGACCACGCGTATACATTGGAAGTTTCGTCGCCCGGGCTGGATCGCCCGCTGCGGAACCTGAGCGAGTGCCGACGGTTCACAGGGCGGTTGGCGCGGTTCGTGACGACGGCGGCTGTCGACGGGATGAATCACGTCGCCGGTCGCATTGCCGGGGTTGAGGACGACCATGTCGTCGTCGATGCGGGACGACGGGTCCATCGGCTCCCGTGGTCGCGCGTGTCGCGCGCGCGGCTCGACGTGGAGTTTTGACGGAAGAAGCAAACGATGGCAATGAACAATCCGCTGCAGCAGACGATTGAGACGCTGGCCAAGGAGAAGGGCATCGAGCCGGACGTCATCATCACGGCCATCGAAGATGCCGTCCTCACGGCGTCTCGAAAGTACTACAAGTCGGACGAGAACCTGAGGACCAAATTCAACCAGGAAACGGGCCAGGTCGAACTCTATGCGGTGCGGCAGATCGTCGAGGAAGTCACCGACCCGATGACGGAGATCGCGCTTTCAGAAGCCCAGGAGCTGTACGGCGATGAAGCCGAAGTCGACATGGAGATCGAATTCCCCAAGCCGACCGATGTGCTCGGACGGATCGCCGCACAAACCGCAAAACAGGTCATCTTTCAAAAAGTCAGAGAGGCCGAGCGGGACAACGTCTACGACGAGTTCAGCGACCGCTTGGGCGAGGTGGTCTCCGGCACCGTCAAGCGCTTCGAGAACGGCGACATCATCGTGGAGGCCGGCCGAGTGGAGGCGTTGCTGCCTAGACGGGAGCAGTCGCGAGCTGAGAACTACAACACCGGTGACCGGATCCGGGCGGTCATTCGAGAGGTCAACAAGAACACGAAGGGTCCGCAGCTGATTCTTTCGCGGACCGACGCCGTGCTGCTTATCAAGCTGTTCGAGCAGGAAGTCCCAGAGATCTATGACGGGACGGTGTTGATTCGTGGCGCGGTCCGTGAGGCTGGTGACCGAGCAAAGGTCGCCGTCTTCTCACGCGAGCGAGACGTCGATCCGGTTGGCGCGTGCGTCGGCATGAAGGGCACGCGCGTGCAAGCGATCATTCGCGAGCTGCGCGGAGAGAAGATCGACATCGTCGAATGGTCCGAAGACCCTGTGACGTTCGTCACCAACGCGATTAGCCCCGCTCGGGTGCAGCGAGTCAGCATCGCTGACGACACCGAAAAGATTATCGAGGTGGTCGTCGAGGACGCCCAGCTGTCGCTCGCCATCGGCAAGAAGGGGCAAAACGTGCGACTCGCGGCCAAGTTGACCGGCTGGCGGGTCGACATCAAGAGCGAAGACGAGATGCGCGCGGAGGTCGAAGCGCAATTCGCGGGACTCGAAGCCGACGAAGAGGCGGCAACGCTGACGCTGCCCGGCTTGGTCGAAGAGCAGCTCATCAAGCTGAGCGAGGCTGGCCTCGACACGGCAGCTCGTCTGCTCGAAGTCACGGCCGACCAGATCGCCGAGGTGGCAGGCATCGATCATGAAGCCGCGGAGGCACTGCAGGTCAGCGTCCGCGAGCAGGTCGAGGTTGCCGAGCGCGCAGCGGCCGAAGCGGCCGAGCGTGCGGAGCAGGAAGGCGACAGCGTGCCAGAAGCCGAGACCGACGCCGAGCCTGAGACCGAGCCGGAGGCCGCGGCGGCTGATTCGGCGGAACCGGCTACTGAAGCGGTCGCTGCAACCGAGCCGGAGCCGACGGCCGGCACAGATGCCGCAGCCAACACCGAGGCCGCGACACTCGACGAAGCGACTGACGACGCAAGCCCAGACAACGAGACCAAGCAGTCAGGCGGGACGAACGCGGCGAGCTAGAGCCAGCCGCCAAGCCGAGAATCAACGTTGGCCACTATACGAATCTACAAAGTCGCGGAGGTCCTCGGGCTGCCGAGCCAAGAGGTGATCGAGCTGCTCAAGCAGCAGCACGGGATCGACGTCAAGAGCGCGTCGAGCACGATCGAAGAAATTGTGGCGCGGCAGTTCGCGGAGCGTGTGGCGCGGGAACGTCGAATCGAACTCCCTCGCGGGGAGATCTTCGGCGCCAAGCCAAAGCGTACCCCCGACAAGAAAGCGCGCGCGTCGAAGCAGGCCAAGCCCGAGCCGGCTGTTGAAAAGCCGAGGTTGGGCCCACCTCGGCTGGTAAAGACCGCCAAGGCAGCCAAACAGGCCGCCGAGGCCGAAGCTCTCGCCGCCGAAGAGGCGGAAGCCGAAGCCGACCAGCTCGCACCTGCCGAGGTTGAGGTAGCAGCCGAACCCGCTCCACCGGAACCGACGGAAGCTGAGCCTGCGACGTCGCCAGCTGCTCGGCCTCGCCCGCGGGTGCGAGGGCTGAGGCTTGAGGGTGAGGCTGCGCCCGAAGCGGTTGCGGAGCCCGTGGTTCAGCCGGTCGCCACCGAGCCTGTCGCCGCGAAGCCAACGACTGAAGCGGCCCCGCCCGCGGCCCCGCCTGTCGTGGTGGCTAAAGTCGCAGAGCCAGCCGCGCCGCCGGCGAAATCAAAACCAGCGCCGGCTGCCGACGTGCGAGCGCCCGGCACCACACCCGTGAAGCCAACCGGTCGCTTCGTGCCGCCGACCCTTCGGCTGCGCGTCGAAGAATCGAAACCCAAGCCGAGCCGGCCGGCCACGACAGTGCGGCCTCCAGCCGCCGCCCGTACGATCCCGGGACGCACGCCGACAAGCCGCGCACCATTGGGTGGGCCCAGGCCGCTCCCGTCTCAGCCCGTCCGGTCGCAAACGCCACGTCCGTTGCCGGCCCGGCCAGCCGTCGGATATCGGCCGCCGCCGAGACCGTACCGGAGCCCCGGGCGGAGGGCGGAACGCCGATCAAAGACCCCGACGCCGGTGGTCCCAAAGGCTCCGCCGCCGGTCACTCGAACGATCACGCTGGCCGAGGGAATGACGGTCAAGGACCTTGCTGATCGACTCGAGGTTCGCGCCAAAGACGTGTTGAAGAAGCTCATAGAGAAGCGTCTCATGATGACGATCAACACGACGCTGGACGCAAAGACGGCAACGATGATCGCCCGCGAGTTCGGCGCGGACGTCAAGATGCGGACGTTCGAAGAAGAGATGGTCCAGATCGAGGCCGAGGAGACCAAGTCGGCCGACCTGGTGCCGAGGGCTCCGGTCGTGACCGTCATGGGACACGTCGACCACGGCAAGACCACCCTGCTCGATGCCGTTCGAAAGACCCGCGTCGCCGAGCGCGAAGCGGGCGGCATCACGCAGCACATCGGCGCGTATGCCGTGGATATCAAAGACCGCAAGATCGTCTTCCTCGATACGCCGGGTCATGAAGCCTTCACCACGATGCGATCGCGGGGCGCGGGCGTGACCGACGTGGTCGTGTTGGTCGTGGCGGCAGACGACGGGGTGATGCCCCAGACCCAGGAAGCCATTGATCACGCACGCGCGGCCGAGGTCCCGATCATCGTTGCCATCAACAAGATCGACAAGGCCGACGCGAATCCCGACCGCGTGAAGCAAGAGCTGGCAGAACGTGATCTTGCACCAGAGGACTGGGGCGGCCAGACGGTGATGGTGCCTGTCTCAGCCAAAAAGCAGGACAACCTGGATGCCCTGTTGGAGATGATCCTGCTCGTAACCGAGATGGGTGAGCACAAGGCGAATCCCAAACGTGTCGCGACCGGCACGGTGCTTGAAGCAAAAATCGATCGAGGGCGAGGTCCGGTTGCCACCATTCTCGTCCAGGACGGCACGCTCAGCATCGGAGACAACTTCATCGCGGGTACGATCGTTGGCCGGGTACGCGCCCTCATTGACGACCGCGGGAACCAACTCAAGACGGTGGGTCCGTCGACACCAGTCGAGGTTCTCGGCTTGACGGGCATTCCTCAGCCAGGCGATGCGTTCCAGGCAGTTGCTGACGCTGCGAAGGCTCGACAGATTGCGCTCCTTCGTCAAGCCCAGGCGAAAGAGAAGGCGCTCGGCGACCGGGGGTCGCGCATTACGCTCGAGTCGCTCCAGCAGCAGCTCTCGGAAGGCGGCACGAAGGAGCTCCCGATCATCATCAAGGCGGACGTGCAGGGTTCGGCTGAAGTGCTCGCGCAATCGCTAGCCAAGCTCGGCGACGAACGCGTCAAGATTCGGATCATTCACACGGGCGTCGGCGCGATCAGCGAATCCGACGTGCTGCTTGCGTCCACGTCCAACGCCATCATCATCGGCTTCAACGTCCGGCCGGACCGGAACGCCGCCGCGATCGCGGAGGGCGAAGGTGTAGACATCCGTAAGCACTCGGTGATCTACAACGTAACGGACGAAGTCAAGGATGCCATGGCTGGCCTTCTGGAGCCGACGTTCAAGGAGCAGCAGCTCGGACAAGCGGAGGTCCGCGAAGTCTTCAAGGTGCCCAAGTTCGGATCGGCGGCGGGCTGTCTCGTCACCGAGGGCCGGATCACCCGCAGTGGCGACTCCAAGGCACGCTTGGTTCGCGATGGCGTCATCGTGCACGAAGGCAAGATCGGGTCGCTTCGACGGTTCAAGGACGACGTGAACGAGGTGAAGTCTGGCACCGAATGCGGCATCGCGTTCGAGCGATTTGCTGACATCAAGCCGGGCGACGTGGTTGAGGTCTTCACGGTCGAAAAGATTGCGGCGACTGTGTAGCGGCCGTCACCGCGACCCTCGACGGATCTAGGCAATGCCGCATGGCGGTCGTCGGACTCCTGTCACTCGAGCTTCATTTCCCCGGCGCACACTCACTCAAAGACAAGCGAGTGGTGTTGCGTAGCGTCAAGGACCGGTTGCGAAAGCACAACGTGGGAACGGCAGAAACCGACCATCACGACCTCTGGCAACGCGCTCAATTGGCGGTCGTCGCCGTTGGGTCGGACCAGACCACTGTGGAGCAGTCTCTCGACCGGGTCGTCGACGAAATCGAGCGCAAAGACCCTGGTATCGTGATTGGTAGCGATATCGAGTGGCTGGCCTAGACACAAGCGAGCGTCCGAATGCCCCACGGTTCTCGACCCGAGCGCGTCGGTGACCTTCTCCGCGAGGAGCTGAGTGTCCTGTTGGCGCGACGCGTCAGGGACCCCGGGGTCCGTGACGTCACCGTGACTCACGTTCGAGTATCGAGAGACCTGCAGCAGGCACGCATCTACTACACCGGACCCACCGACGCCCAGTCGCGACGGACCACTGAGAAAGCGCTGAGCCGCGTCCGAGCGTACCTCAGGCGTGAGCTCGCTCGGCGCGTCCAGCTCCGTCATACTCCGGAACTCATCTTCACCTACGATGATTCGGCTGAACGACAAGACCGCATCGCGCGGATCTTCGACGAAATCGCCTCTGAGCCCAGAATCGATCCGGTGCCGCCGGCGTCCGATGGGAACTCTGATCAGTCATGACCGCGATCCCGGCTCCTGACGACGCGTCTGCACTCGGCGAGGTGGTCGCCGCCATTGAATCGCGTCAGCGATTCGTCTTGGTGTCGCATGCTCGACCCGACGGCGATTCAATCGGGTCGGAGCTCGCCTTGGCCTTTGCGCTGCGAGCCCTGGGCAAAGACGTTCGGGTCGTCAACAGCGACCCGGCACCTGCGTACCTGCAATCGTTCCCGAGTGTCGCCGATATCGAGGTCGCGAGTGCCGTCGATGGCGACTTCGACGCCGCGGTCGTCCTCGAGTGTGGATCGCTGGCGAGGACCGAGTTGACAGGCCTCGATCGATACTTCGTCATCAACATCGACCACCACGTAGGCAACACCGCGTACGGCAACCTGAACTGGATCAATGAAGCGGCCGCGGCATGCGGCGAGATGGTATTCGACGTCATCAGCGGCCTCGGCGCCCCACTGAGCCAAGCGATGGCGACCCACCTGTACGTCGCCATTCTCACCGACACCGGTGCGTTTCATCATTCGAACATCACCGACCGTACGTTCGAGATTTGTCGCCAGGCGGTCGGAGCCGGCGTATCTCCGGCTGACGTGGCCGGTCAGGTGTATCAGCGCAGCAGTGTGGGCAAGCTCAAGCTAACCGGACACGTCCTCGATACCATGGTGCTCGTTGACAATGGGCGCGTCGCGATCCTGTCTGTCGACGATGCGGTCCTGCAGTCGACTGGTTGTGCCGCTGACGACATTGAAGGCCTGATCAACATGCCGCTCAGTGCTGGCGCCATCCAGGCCGTGGTGATGTTCAAGAACATCGGCGGCGATATGCGGGTCAGTCTCCGATCGAAGGATGATGTGGATGTTCGGGCCGTTGCGAGTCGCCATGGCGGCGGCGGTCACCCAAACGCGGCGGGGTTCTCGCTTCCCGAGGCCTCGGCGGAGCGACAGCAGGATGTCGTCGACGAAGTCGTCAACGCCGTGCACATCGCCACCGGTGTCGACGCTTCAGCTCGCCAGACGGGCTGATCTCGATGGACGGCGTGCTTGTCGTCGACAAACCGGAGGGGATGACCTCCCACGATATCGTGAAACGCGTCCGACGCCTGTCGGACACACGACGCATCGGGCATCTGGGCACACTCGACCCGATGGCGACGGGGGTGCTGCCACTCGTGATTGGGAAGGCCACCAGGCTTGCCACCCTGCTCTCTGCCGGGAAGAAGATCTACGAGGCAGTCATCCGATTGGGCGTCGTCACCGACACCTACGACACGACCGGTGAGATCGTGGTCTTGACGGAGAACGATCGCCGGCTCGACTTTGACGCCCAAGAGGTCGAGGCGGTGAGGCGGCGGTTCATCGGTACGTTCAGCCAAAACCCGCCGCCGTTCTCCGCCAAGAAAATCGGCGGGATTCGCGCGTATCGCCTCGCACGCCAGCGGCGCCCAGTCGAACCCCGTCCAGTCGACGTGACGGTCTACGGGCTCGAACTGACGCGACTCGACGACCGCCGACTTGCCTGTCGGGTCACATGCGGCTCGGGCTTCTACATGCGGTCGCTGGCCCACGATGTTGGCGCCGCGCTGGGACCGGGGGGCTGCCTCGAACGGCTGCGCCGACTCCAAAGTGGCGCATTCAGTGAAGATGCCGCGGTGAAGCTCGACCGCCTCAAGCGCCAGCCGGAGCTTGCCGCCGAGCATTTGCTCGCCCTGGAAGCGCTCCTTCCGGAGCTCGCGACGGTCGTCGTGAACGAACGAGGGCGTCACCTCGCGGCCCACGGCAACACCTTGGGATCGGACGACATTGAGTCGTGGACGACAGGCGAGCGTCCCGGCACGGAACCCAGGGACTTGCCGGTCAGGGTGCTCAGCCGCGCAGGCGAACTGCTGGCGGTCGCCGAAGAGACCCTGCCAGGGACTTTGCGCCCGAGAATCGTTCTAGTGTAAGCTCGGTCGGTTAGACAGAGGAGAAAGAGACACATAAGGCGGGTGAGCGGCGGTTTGGTACGCACATCACACAGTGTGCGAGTCTCTGAACCGTTCGCGGAGGTAGGCAGTGGCGTTTCCGAAGGAGCGAAAGTCCGAAATCATCGATTCATATCGCACGCACGAGAGCGATACCGGATCACCTGAGGTGCAGGTCGCGATCTTGAGCGAACGCATCCGCTACCTCACCGAGCATTTCAAGGTTCACGCCAAAGACCACCATTCGCGTCGCGGGCTCTTGAAGCTCGTCGGTCAGCGGCGTAGGCTCCTCGACTACCTCAAAGGCAAGGACACCGAGCGCTACGCGCAGCTCATCACGCGGCTCGGAATCCGCAAGTAGGCGCGACAGCCAGCCCTTTTTGCCCTCAGCCCTACTCCTCCGTCGCACAGGCTTTTGATTGGAGCGACATCCATGCATACGGCCCAAGTGAAGGTCGGCCAAGAAGATCTCAACATCGAGACCGGCAAACTGGCAAAGCAAGCCGGCGGGTCTGTCATCGTCAGGTTCGGCGAGACAATGGTGCTCGTCACGGCCTGCTACGCACCAACCGCGCGGGAAGGCATCGACTTCCTGCCGCTGACCGTCGATTTCCGTGACAACACGTATGCCTCGGGACGCATTCCGGGTGGGTTCTTCAAGCGTGAGGGGAAGCCCACTGAGAAGGAAGTGTTGACGAGCCGCCTGATCGACCGTCCGATCCGCCCGCTGTTTCCGGATGGTTGGAGCCGAGAAACGCAGGTTGTCGCGTGGGTGCTGTCGTCGGATCAAGACCACGATCCCGATGTGCTGGCGCTGACCGGCGCGTCAGCGGCACTGGCATTGTCGCCTATCCCGTGTCAGCGGACTGTCGCCGCCGTTCGAGTAGGCCTTGTGGATGACGAGTACGTCGTCAACCCGAGCTACGCTCAACGCCTGAAGAGCCGGCTCGACTTGATTGTCGGCGGCAGTGCAGATGCCATCGTCATGGTGGAAGCCGGCGCGACCGAGGTGTCCGAAGACGAGATCCTCAAAGCGCTCGAAGCCGGGCACGAGGCGATCCGGCGCATTGTTGCCACGATCGATGGTCTGGCCGCGGAAGTCGGAAAGGCCAAGGTCACGGTGGCGGCGGCGCAGGTCGATCCCGCCGTGGCGGCCGACGTCGAGAGCAAGGCGCGAGGGCCGCTTGCCGATGCGATGCGGATCCGGGAAAAGCTGGAGAGCTACGCCAAGGTCGATGATGTGCAGGCGAAGCTGATGGCCTCGCTTTCCGCGGATGCCAACGCCGATGCCGATGCCGATGCCGATGAGCGAAAGGCTCAGGCCAAACGCGTCTTCAAGGATCTCAAAGAGAAGGTCCTGCGCGACGAGGTGCTCGAGCAAGGCACCCGTCTGGATGGCCGTCGGTTCGACGAAATTCGAAACATCTGGTCCGAGATCGGCATCCTGCCGAGGGTGCACGGGTCGGCTGTGTTCACGCGAGGCGAGACGCAGGCGCTTGTGACCGCCACATTGGGAACCGCGGACGACCAGCAGAAGATCGAGACCGTCACGGGCGAGACCTACAAGCGGTTCATGCTGCACTATAACTTCCCGCCCTTCTCAGTCGGCGAGGTGAAGTTCCTGCGGGGCCCCGGGCGCCGTGAAATCGGCCACGGCAATCTTGCGGAACGGAGTCTGGCGCCCGTCATCCCGGGCGAAACGGAGTGGCCCTACACCATCAGGGTCGTCTCGGACATTCTCGAGTCGAACGGCTCATCGTCCATGGCAACCGTGTGCGGCGCCTCGCTTGCCCTCATGGACGCCGGAGTTCCACTTCGGGCTCCGGTCGCGGGCGTCGCAATGGGACTCATCCTCGATGAGGCGAGCGGCCGACATGCTGTGCTCAGCGACATTGCCGGTGCCGAGGACCACTACGGCGATATGGACTTCAAGGTCGCCGGAACTCGGGACGGCATCACCGCCCTGCAAATGGACATCAAGGTTGCCGGCATCACAACGGCCATCATGCAGTCGGCGCTCGCGCAGGCCAAAGCCGGCCGGCTTCACATCCTCGACACGATGGAAGCCACGATTACGTCGCCCAGGGAGTCGATCTCTGCGCATGCGCCTCGAATCGTTACGATTACGATTCCAGTCGACAAGATCAGGGATGTCATTGGACCTGGTGGGAAGACGATTCGTAGCATCGTCGAGCGGACCGGCGTCAAGATCGACGTTGAAGATGACGGACGTGTGAACGTCGCGTCAGCCGATGGGGAATCAGCGAAGAAGGCGATCACGATTATCGAAGAGCTCACAGCAAGCCCCGAACTGAACAAGACGTATCTTGGCAAGGTGCAGCGAATTGCCGACTTCGGGGCGTTCATCGAAATCCTGCCAGGTATCGATGGGCTGCTTCACGTCTCGGAAATCGCGCACTACCGGGTCGGCGAAGTTCGCGATGAGCTTCAAGAGGGCGACCAGGTCCTCGTCAAGGTGATCAACGTCGACCCCAGCGGCAAGGTCCGGCTGAGCCGAAAGGCCCTGCTCCCGACACCGGAGGGCGGCGACGGCGCTCAAGGCGACGCCGACGGCGCGAACGAAGCCCGGGCGTCGAAGGGCGGACCACCGCGTGGCCGCTCTCGGCCGCGTGGTCCTCGCAATCGGGGCGGCAACCGCGATCAGGCCAAGCGCTAGCCGCGTGGCCTTTCAGTCGCGGCACGCGCTGCGGCGAGTCGGTCAGCGGTTGGCGGATGCGAAAAGTACAGCCACTCGACCAGCCGCGAGGGTTGCTCTTCGGCCAAGTGTTGCTCAGATAGACGTCGGAGCCCTGTTTCAAGGGCTATTGGGTTTCGAGTCATCACGAGCGCAGCGCGATCGGCCCTGCGCTCGTGCAGGCGCGAGAGCAGTTGCCCGACTGGCCGTAGGCTGACGACGACGGCCGTCGCGATGATCGCCACGAGCGGCAATCCAGCAGGATCCCAGACCCGGGCTGCCCCAACCAATGGCCCGACTATTCGCATGCCTGCGTCCGCAATTCCTGCTGCAGCGATCGCGGCGACAGTCTCGTAGGTGACGGTCCGCCAGACGTCGTTGTTCACATGATGGGCGAGCTCGTGGGCAACGATGACCTCGATTTCCTCATCCGTGTAGTCCGCCAGTAGCACGTCGGACAACAAGATGCGGCGGGTCGGGCCGATTCCGACAAGGGCTGCATTCGCCCTCTGCGATTCGAGCCCGAGCTTCCATTCCATGATGCCGACGACTCGTGCGCCAGCCCGCTCGGCAAGCGAACCGAGTCTCGCCTGGAGACCAGGGCGATCGAGCGGACGGAGGTCATACAGCCAAGGCAGGACGACGAGCGGACTCACGTACGTGATCGCGAGCGTGATGGCACCGTACGACAACCCAGCCACCAACCACCACGTACCTGGCCACCGAGGCATGACCGCGTAGACCGCGACGGTGACCGCGATCCAGAGTCCGGTTCGCATCGCCACGATGCGTATCTGGGCACCGAACCATCCCGCGCCGGCGCGATGTGCCCCACGATAGCGTCGCTCGAGCACGACCGCGACGTACCACGAAAACGGTACCGCCGTCAGCTCGGCGAGCGTCGCCAACCCCAGCGCATGGACCCCTGCGGTGGCAACCTCGACGGTGCGAGCCGATCATCCCAGGCCAAGAAACCAACCGCGCGCACTCTCTACGATCCACGCCGACAGCCCAGATCCGAACGTCCCGGCAAGACACGCAACGCGGGTGAGCGCCACCATCGCGCCGGCCCAACGTTGACGGCGACGGTATCGGGATGAGCGGTTCTCGTTCACGGGTGTGAGGGCCGAAGGTGCCTGATGAACGAGGCACACAGGACTAGCTGCGACAGGGGTTTCCCTTGATCGCCGGATTGCCCGCGTGATTCGTCCGCCCGTCTCAGGCGATCTAGTTGAGATCAACCGAGATCAGCTTCGAGACTCCGGGCTCTTCCATCGTGACACCGTACAGTCGATCGGCGATCTCCATGGTCTTGCGATTGTGGGTCACAAGGACGAACTGGGTTCGGTCCTGCATCCCGCGGAGCATCTCAACAAACCGACCGATGTTTGCATCATCAAGGGGTGCGTCGATTTCGTCGAGCAAGCAGAACGGGCTTGGTTTGTACTTGAAGATCGCAAACATGAGCGCCATAGCAGTCAACGCCTTCTCTCCGCCGGACAGGAGCTGGATGCTTTGGAGCCGCTTTCCGGGCGGTTGCGCGACGATGTCGATACCACTCTCCAAGATGTCGTTTTCATCGAGAAGCACGAGACCGGCGCGCCCGCCTCCGAACAGCGTCTCGAACGTCTCCTGGAAATGTGTGTCAACGGCGGAGAACGCGGCCGTAAAACGCTCACGGGTTGCCGTGTCGATGCGTGTGATGGCCTCGCCCGTAGCGCGGATCGCGTCCAGCAAGTCTTGCCGCTGAGTCGTCAGGAACTCGAACCGTTCCTCCAACTCGTCGAACTGGCCGATCGCCATCATGTTGACGGGACCGAGCCGCTCGATCTTTTCGCGCAGCTTCGCGATGATCTCTGAAGCGGCGTCCCCGGTTACCCGCTGACCAGAAACCTGGGCAGACTCCGAAGCCTCGGCGGCGGCGTCATCGGCCTCATTTTCTTCCCTATCCTCATCCGCAGCTTCTACCTCTCCGAGCCCCATGCCGTCCGGAATCACCAAGCTCGCGGGGTCGAACTGAGCGACCTCCGCGCACACCTTTTGGAGCGCGAGCTGAAGCGCCTCTTGGCAAGCCGCCTCCAGGGTGACGAGCTCGGTTTCTGCCGTCGCGCGGTTGACGTTGACACGTCCAACCTCAGCCCTAGCGGTTTCAAGCAACGTGCGCGCCTCCCGCAGCCGCTCCACCTGCTCAGCGATATGCTGCCGAACGTCATCAATCCGATCATCGCAACTGCGCACATCTTCCCGGAGCGCATCAAACCGCACGACGTCGCTGTCGAGCTGCGCCTCCAAGTTCGCGACGCTCGCGACGAGTGCCTCGCGACGCGCTATCGCCCGGTGATTGTCATCGGCACGCAAAGCAATTCGTTGATCGAGATCGCCCGTCGCGTCCTCGACCCGTTTGACGTCGGCGCTCAGCGCCGTCGAGCGTTCTGCCAAAGCGACATGATCGGCCTTGGCCTCAGTCACCCGCTGGCTGAGTAGCACGACCGAATCCCGAGCCTCAAGCAAGTGCTGCTGCGACGCCATGAAGCGTTCGTCCGCGGTGCGCTGCTCGGTTTCTAGCTGGGCGATCGCCTGCTTTGCTTCGTGCTGCCGTGCATCAAGGGCTGTCCGCTCCTCCTCGGCGCGCCTCTGCTCGGTCCCAACGACGGCCTGTTTCTGCTGCAGCCGCTCCAACTCTCCATCGAGCGACGAGAGGCGTAGCTTGAATTCGAGCAGCTCTTTGTCCAGACGGTGCCGCTCGTTTTCGAGATGCTTGAGCTCGCCCTCTGCGCCCACCACGGCATCACCAGACGTGACCAGCTCAGCGGTAAGCTCCTTGATGTGCCCCTCCTCGGCGCCGACGCGCTCACCCAGTTCGCGCATTTCGCCCTTGATGACCAGAATGCCCTGAGCCCCGCTCTTTCCCCCACCCTGCACAATTGACGGGCCGCGAAACACCCGTCCGTCCGGGGTTGTGATCGGCTCGGTTGTGGTGCGCGCGGCCGCTTGTGCCACTTCCACAGAAGGTGCCCACCACCGCCGGCTGAGGATTCTTCGAACCGCCTCTTCGCCAGCGCCACTGACCCGAACCAGCGCAGTCAAGGGTGCCAACTCGGGATGTGGAGGTGACCCGGCAGCGCCGTCGTCTGCTGCGTCGACGATGACGAACCCGCACCGTCCCGCATCGCGTGCTGCCGCGAGTTTCATTCCTGCGTCCGCGGCCTCGGCGTTTGACACAACGACGTGTTGCAGGAGCTCGTCGAGACTCGCCTCGACCGCCCGTTCATGTTCGCGGTCCATGTCGAGATGGTCGGCCACCGCGCCAAAATGCTCGAGCTCGGCTGGTGACTGCGACAAGACCAATCGTGCCGCGTCGCTGTAGCCCTCGCGCGCCGCCAACAGCTCCTCGATCGACCGCACCCGAGCCGACATGGCAGTCCAGGTCTGCTCGCGAGATCGCAGATGGTCGGCCAGCCTCCCCTGAGCTTCCCGCGCCGAGGCCAGTTGTGCTTCTCGCTCGGACGTCGCCCGGTGGACGCGATCGAGCTCCGCTTGTACCCGAGCCGCCGACTCCCCAACCTCAGCGCGTTCCGCCGTCGCCTTCTTGTGCTCGGTCAGCAGGTCGTCGGTCTCAGCCCGAAGCTTGCCCAACTCGTCGACGATCTTCTGGCCGGTCGCCGATGCGTTTGCGACGACGTGCTGCAGGGTCGTCGCCGCATTGACGGCCGCAAAGACCTCGCTGCGTGACGCTTCGACATCACCTTCGAGCCCCTCGATTGCCCGCCGCGCCTCCGCATACTCGCGCTCGATCTCCTGCAGATGCTCGAAAGCGGCGTCGCGGGCTGCATCACATCGGGTCGACGCTCCGCGTTGCTCCGCCAGCTCAGCGTGAATCGGAATCCGGCGCTGGTCGAGCTGTTTGAGCTCCTGCTCGCCATCCGCGACGGTCGCCGCCAGCAAATCGAGCTGGCGTTTGTCGAACTCGATCTGCTGTTGCCGACGCCCCATCTCAAGCTCGTGCGCGTGGGCGGCATCGCGAACCGCGGTTGCGTTCCGGTCCGCTTCGGCCAACTCGATCTGACGTCGTTCATGCGTGCTCTCAAGAGCCGCCAACCCGGCTACCGCACCCTGTTCGTGTTGTCGGGCAGCCTCGGCCTCGCGGGTCGTCGCGGCAATGACCTCGGCCAGCAGCGCGTGGCGGTGGGCGAACTGCACCTTCTCCCATCGTCGAAGCTCCTCGCGCAGGCGTCGATAGCGTCTCGCTTTGGCCGCTTGACGCTTGATGGCGCTCCGTTGCTTTTCCACCTCAAAGACGATGTCGTCGACACGCGTCAGGTTCTGCTGCGCGGCCTCGAGCTTGAGCTCTGCTGACCTGCGGCGACTCTTGTACTTCGTCACACCGGCGGCTTCCTCGAGCAACTGACGTCGCTCCAGTGGTCGGGCCCCGAGGATCTGCCCGATCTTGCCTTGCTCGATGACCGCGTACGCCTTCACCCCGACGCCTGAATCCATCAGGAGATCTTGGATGTCACGCAACCGGCAGACCTGCCCGTCGATGAGGTACTCGCTTTCCCCCGATCGGTAGAGTCGGCGGCCGACCTCGACATCCCGTGCTATCGCCTCCACGTCGTCCAGACCGGCCGCGAGATCGTCCAGTTCAGCGACCACGAGACCAACCGGAGCAGCCAGGCCCGAAGCGGCGCCCGTTTCGAGACCAAGGTCGTGACCGCCGCCATTGCCTCCCGTGGCGTGTCCGTTTCCGGAGCCGGTTAACACCGAGCTCAGCCCGGCCAGCGCTGCTGTGACCTGGGATAGCTGCAGGCGAACCTCGGCCGTCGCGGTTGGACGCCGACCGTCACTCCCACTGAAAATCACGTCTTCCATCCGATCGCCACGGAGGCTACGCGCGCTCTGTTCGCCGAGCACCCACGAGATGGCGTCGATCACGTTGCTCTTGCCACAGCCATTGGGACCCACGATGGCCGTGACGCCGCCGTCAAACGCCAAACGCGATCGTTCTGGAAAACTCTTGAACCCTGAGATTTCTATCTGGTGTAGCCGCATCGATTCGTACAAGAAAATGCCGCCCAAACAGGCCTTCGGGATCGGTGCCTGTTGAGCGGCTGGGATCGCCCTAATCCGATGTCGCCGAGTCTAATCAGCCGTGCCCATCCACCCCCCCGCGGGGTTCCCCTCTGTGGACCGCAGGCAGTGTATCAAGGCGTGCTATTGTGCGCAACCAGCGATTCGCTCCCGCGCCGTTGCAGGAGTGCCGATGCTTCGGCGAAGAGCGTCATCGCGTACTGCGCTTGTGGATCACGTTTGAACAGATTCCGACGAGCTTCGTCGATGCTGAAGACGGCCCGATCGACCTCGACGTGGATCATAGCCTGAATGAAGTCAAGGTCCGCGGTGAACGCGGCCTCGTCAATCCTGAGCCCGCGGTTCCGGACGTGCGTCTTGAACGCGTCTAGCAGACGGTCGTCGACGGCGAATCCAGGTTCCACGATCTCGCGCCCGTGACTCGCCACCGCAAAACGGGTGTCCCCCGCCGCCGAGAAGCGCTCGGCAAAACTTGCGAACTCTTGTCGGGCAAACAGGAGCCGACCGAGCCGGCCGGGATCAAATCCCTCAAGGGGGCCGGAGAGGCGATAGTCGGGATCGATACCACCACCGCTATACACTTCCCGACCGCTGGCCGTGTACTTGCGGTCAGACGCTGAATGCGACGGCTCCGTTTGCTCGCGCATTGAGTAGGTGAGGTACTCGTCGAACGTCCCGTCCCAGGGTCGTTGAATCATCCGGCCACTCGGCGTGTAATAGCGCGCCGTGGTCAGGGCAAGCCCGGCACCGTGACTCACCTGGAGAATCGACTGGACCAGTGCCTTGCCGAACGTCGTCTCGCCGACGATGAGGCCGCGGTCGCGGTCTTGCACTGCACCCGCAACGATCTCCGACGCACTTGCGCTGCTCCGGTTGACCAGCACGACGAGCGGAATGTCTGCGAACTCACCATCCTCCCGGGCCCGGTAATCCTCGTCCGACTTCGAAATGCGTCCGCGGGTATAGACGATGAGCTCGCCGCGCGTCAAAAACTCGTTCGAAACCCTGATGGCCTGATCGAGTGGCCCGCCCAGATTGCTGCGCAAGTCCAGGATCAGCCGTTCCATGCCCTGCGACTCCAGTTCGTTCAGCGACCGCCGGAGATCGCGACCGGTCGTTTCGGAGAAATCCCGAAGCCTGACGTAACCAGTGCGACCATCCGCCATGAACGCACCCTGAATGGTTGCGATCGTGATCTCGTCGCGCTCGACCGTCAGTTCGATCAGGTCTTCATAGCCCGTGCGGCGAATGGAGATACCCACGGAACTCCCGCGGGGTCCGCGCAGCCGGCTCACCGCTTCCTCGCTCGTCATGTTGGTTGCGTCTTCGCCACTGATCTTGGCGATAACGTCTCCACGTCGCAGCCCTCTGCGGTAGGCCGGCGAGCCTTCGAAGATGCTCATGACGGTGATGTTGCCGTCAACGACGTTGATCGAAATGCCCAGGCCGTAGTAGCGCCCCTCTTGGCGTTCGCGCAGCTGGGCATACGACCGGGGATCCATGAAGTTGGAGTGGGGATCGAGGGTCTGCAACATCCCTCGGATCGCTTGGTAGACGAGCCCTTCGGCTTCGACCTCGTCGACGTAGTGGGTCTCGATGGCTGCCAGCGCCGTCGCAAAGGCGTCATAGCGCCTGGGGAGCTCGTCCTGAGTCGCCAGCACCTTGCCGCCAAACAGCCCACCAACGAGTCCGGACAGGGCAACGGCCCCCACGGCGACCGTCAGCGACGTCAGACCACGCATGATTGGCATGCTATCAGATAAGCCACTATCTAGCAATGACTTCCAGGCATTCGGCTACCTCCGCATGGCTTGACCACCCATCGGTACGTTTCTATAATGCACTCAAAGGAGCATTAACCTATGTTCGGCTCAATCGGCATGCCCGAACTGATGATCATCTTCGTGATTGCGCTGATCATCTTCGGACCGCGGAAGCTGCCTGAGCTCGGTCGCTCGATGGGCAGGAGCTTGTCAGAGTTCAAGCGTGCTTCGAACGATCTCCGCAACACGTTGGACGAGGAGATTCGGGTCGAGGACAAGCAGGGCGACCAGCCAACTGAGTCCAAGCGTGACCAGCCAACTGAGTCCAAGCGTGACCAGCCAACTGAGTCCAAGCGTGACCAGCCAACTGAGTCCAAGCGTGACCAGCCAACTGAGTCCAAGCGTGCAGAGCAGCCATCCGAAACGGTGTCTGACCCGCACCTGATCCAGTAGACCCAGCTTCACGAGTCAGCCGCGGTCACTGCGATTGCGGCACCTCCACCCCTACCGCGAGCGTCCATGGCCTTGGCACCGGTTCCAGAGCCGTCCCCCGACGAACACGATGAGCCCGAGCTCGAGAAGGGCAAGGACCATGCCGGTCGCATGTCCTTCCTGGAGCATCTCGACGAGCTCCGAAAACGCCTCGTCGTTGTGGCCATCGCCCTGGTCATCGGCTTTCTGTTCTGCTTCGCCTTCGTCCAGCCGATTTTCGATTTCATCATGGTGCCACTGCACGAGATCCTCCCAGAAGGAGGACGGCTCGTGTACACCGAACCGACCGAAGCGTTCTTTCTCTACATTAAGATCGCAGCTCTCGCGGGTCTAATCCTCGCGACACCCATCGTGCTGTCGCAGGTCTGGCTCTTTGTCGCCCCCGGACTGTATGCGCATGAGAAGAAGTTCGCCATACCGTTTGTTGTGTTCGCCACGGTGTTCTTCGTGGGCGGGGCCATGTTCTCTCACTACCTGCTGTTTCCGTGGGCATGGGGGTTCTTTGCCAGCTTCTCAACTGGCTACATGGAGTTCTTTCCGAGGATCCAGCCCGCTTTTTCACTCTACGTAAAGCTGCTGCTGGCGTGTGGGTTGGTGTTTCAGATGCCTACCGTCGTTTTCTTTCTCGCACGGGTCGGCGTCGTCACACCTGGATTCCTCGCCCGCAACATCAAATACGCGATCCTCCTCATCTTCATCTTCGCAGCGATCCTGACGCCGACCGGCGATCCAGTCACGCTGACGATGATGGCGACTCCGATGATCGCACTCTACGGACTCAGCATCGGAATCGCCTGGGTCTTCAGGCGTCGTGACCCACGCGACTAGGCTGACCGCGCCAACGAGCCGCGGGAGCGCGCGGCGACTCCCGGTTTTGCGACTCTTCCGTTGACTTGGACCGGCCGTGACCAATACGATTCAAGCTGGTGTAGCAACTTCTCCGACGGTCGAGGTGCTCGTGAAGGAAACCTGGGAATCATTAAGAAAACATAGCGGCTATGCGGTTCTGGTGGCGGGGCTCATCCTTGCCGCCGTGAGTCCTGTTTCGGCGCAATCCGGTGATGATGATGTCGAACGGACGCGGCCGTCTGGTGTCACCTTCTTGGGTGATACCGGACTGTGGTTCGTTCCGACCGCAGAGATCCTGCCCAGCGGCGGATGGTCCGCAAGCGGCCAGAAGATCAACATCGACCGTCAAGAGGGCATCACGGACATCTCCCACTTCCTCGCCACGGCCGCATACGGCGTGAACGACCGAGTCGAGCTCTTCGGCTCGTTTCGGGCCATTACCCGGATCGACCGCGACGTCAAGCCGATCTTCACCCAGTCCGACTTCGGCGGACCCGCGCACCAGTTCCCGCTCGTGACGGACCAGTTCACCGGCAATCAGATCGGTGACCTGTTTCTGGGCGGCAAGGTCAATCTCACCAGCGAAGCTAGGCAAAACGGGGCGGCGTTGGCGGTTCGCGGCGTGCTCAAGGTACCGACCGGTGACGACGACATCGGGACGACCACTGGCAAAGCCGACGGCATGGTCGACGTCATCGTCAGCAAGAACCTCGGGGTGGTCGAGCTCTCGGTGTTCGGCGGCTTTGCAGCCCGAGGAGATCCGGAAGGAATTGATCTCCCCAACAGCGTCCGTTGGGGAATCGGCGCTGGCACGTCGCCGACTCCCTCGTTGACGTTGCTCAGCGAGGTCACCGGCGAACTGATGACCGACGATGGTTTCTCGGTGAACCGTTCGCTCGTGGCCAGGGATGGCAGTGTCGCCCGAGCGATCGCTAGACTGCGGAATCCTATTGACGTCACACTCGGTCTTCAGTGGAACGCACCCAACGGACTGCTCGTCAGTGCGGGCGTGAGCTCGTCGCTTCTCCACGCCCACACGCAACCCTCCGGCGATTCGCCGAGTTGGTACGACCGCCTCGGTTTCTTGGTGCGCATCGGTTATCACCCCGGCGTGAACGTCTACGTGCCACCGCCGCCGCCACCACCGCCGCCACCACCCAACCGGCCGCCGACCGTGACGGCGCAGTGCGATCCGTGCGAGGTGCTCATCGGCGAAGAGTCGCGTGTGCGCGCCAACGCAAGTGATCCGGACGGCGACCCCCTCGAGTACCGATGGAGCACGCCCGCAGGCGAATTCCTAGACCCGCAAAACCGCGAAACGCAGCGGTGGCAAGCGCCGGATGAGACTGGACCTGTTCCCGTGACCGTCACGGTGGACGATGGCCGTGGAGGCACCGCGTCCGACACCGTCACGATCACGGTTACCGCGCCGCCGCCACCGCCTGCGCGCGAGTACGTGTTCGAGGATGTTCACTTCGATTTCGATCGCTACACTCTGCGAGCGGGTGCGTCTCGAGTGCTGGACGAGGTCGTCGCGGCCATGGAAGAGGACTCGACGCTCCGAATTCAGATCGAAGGCCACACGTGCAACATCGGCACAGCCGAGTACAACCTCGCGCTCAGCGAGCGCCGTGCCATTGCCGTCCGGGACTACCTCTCCAGTCGAGGCGTCAGCACCGCCCGGCTTGAAACGATCAGCTACGGCGAGGAGCGGCCGAAGCACGACAACAGCCGCGAGGAGACCCGTCGACTGAATCGCCGGGCCGCCATGGTCGTACGCCTTGTGCAGTAGCGCAGCACAGCAGCAACTCTAGAAAGCTCCGTCGGTCCAGGCCCCTGGGCCGACGGAGCCCCTCGTTCTGCCGCCTGCCTTCTTCGTCAGTACGCTTTCGCGAAATAGACATCGGTCTGGCCGTCCTGCCCACACTCGATGCACGCGCCGGACGGAGCCCGAGGCTCTAGCGCGATGTTGCGGATGGTGGCCTGGGTTGCGGTCTTGATCGCAGCTTCGCACTGCGCGCGCCCGCACCATGGGGCGACCACGAACCCCGGGCGGCCCTCGAGTAGTTGATCGAACTCCTGGCGCGACGAGACCTCTGTCGTGTGGTCGTCAGTAAAGCGACGAGCGCGGTCGAGCAGGTCGCCCTGGATGTTCACCAAGAGATCCCGAACACGGTCGGCTAGTCCGTCAACCGGCGTCGGCAGCTTCTCCCGAGTGTCGCGACGCACTAGCATCACTTGCGACTTTTCAATGTCCTTTGGACCGATCTCCAACCTCAACGGTACGCCGCGCATCTCCCACTCCGCGTACTTCCAGCCGGGTGAGTGCATGTCACGGTCGTCGAGCAGCACGCGAACGTCGACCGCGCGAAGTAGGTCCTGAATCTCGCGGGCCTTCGGAAGAACCGTCTCCTGCCAATTGCCTCGCGGGATCGGCACGATCACTACCTGATGCGGCGCGATGCGCGGCGGAAGAATCAGACCGCTGTCGTCGCCGTGGGTCATGATGACTCCGCCGATGAGCCGGGTCGTCATGCCCCACGATGTTTGCCAGACGTACTGCATCGACTTGTCTCGCGCTTGAAACGTGATGTCGAAGACCTTCGCGAAGTTCTGCCCGAGCATGTGAGAGGTTCCAACCTGAAGCGCCCGTCCGTCGCCCATCAGGGCCTCGATCGAGTACGTGACCGCGGCGCCGGCAAACTTCTCGCTCTCGCTCTTTCGGCCCTCTAAGACCGGCATGGCGAGCTCGGTTGCCGCGAACTCTTTGTAGACCCCGAGCATCTTGAGTGCTTCGGCTTCGGCTTCCGCCTCGGTTTCGTGCGCGGTGTGGCCCTCCTGCCACAGGAACTCGGTGGTGCGCAGGAAGAGCCGAGTCACTTTCTCCCAGCGCACGACGTTGGCCCACTGATTGATAAGTAACGGCAGATCGCGCCACGACTGAATCCACTTGGCGTACATCGTACCGATGATTGCCTCCGATGTCGGCCTGACTACGAGCGGCTCTTCCAGCTCCTCGTCGCCTCCGCGCGTGACCCAGGCCACCTCGGGGGCGAAACCCTCGACGTGTGCAGCCTCCTTGCGCAAGAGGCTCTCTGGAATGAACAGCGGGAAGTAGGCGTTGACGTGTCCTGTCGCCTTCAGCCGAGCGTCCAGGCTCCGCTGCATCAGCTCCCAGATCGCAAAGCCGTAGGGGCGGATGACCATGCTGCCCTTGACCGGCGAGTAGTCGGCTAGCTCTGCTCGACGAATCACGTCGGTGTACCAGCGTGAGAAATCCTCTGATCGTGGGGTGATCTCCGTGACAAACGTGTCCTTCTTCGCCGACATCTCGCTCCGTTTCGCTAGGCTGGGTCATGCTGGCTCACACCCGTCAGTCCGTCAGGTGTCGCGACCAGTCTATATCGTTCCGATCTGGATAATCCGACCGGTAGTGGGCTCCGCGGCTCTCGGTCCGACGCATTGCGGCGCGAGCAATCAGATGGGCCGCGGTGACCATGATGCTGATCCCTCTGAGCTCGCGCTCGCCGCTGAGCTGGGCGTCCCACGTCGCAAGTTGCGCGACGGCCTCCGCCAGACCGGCGCCGTCCCGGAACAACCCGACCTTCTCCCACATCAGCTCACGAATCGCCTGCTCACTGAGGCCGTTGATACTGCCGTTGGACCGTTCGACCGAAGTGGCGCCGCGGCGTGGCGCCGGCGGGCGACCGGCTCGAGTGTTCCACGCCCGCACGGCGCGCCCGGCGCGGGCGCCAAAGACAAGCCCCTCGAGCAGGGAGTTGCTCGCAAGTCGATTGGCGCCATGGACCCCGGTACACGCCACTTCCCCGGCAGCGTAAAGACCCTCCAGCGTGGTTTGGCCATCGAGATCGGTCTCGACACCGCCCATGGTGTAATGGGCGGCCGGCCCGACCGGAATCCGGTCGCGAGCCAGATCGAGACCCAGCGTCCGACACACTTCGGAGATGTGCGGGAAGCGCTCGTGCACGAAGTCCGGGGGCAGTTGGCTCAGGGACAGATATACCTGTCCGCCCGTAGTCTGGACCTCACGGACTATTCCCCGGGCGACCCGATCGCGGGGAGCCAGGTCGCCAGCCGGATCAACGGTGGTCATGAACGGTTCACCGTGCTCGTTGACCAGCGTTGCGCCCTCACCCCGTAGCGCCTCCGACATCAGGAACCGGGGCTGCCCCTCGACATCGAGGGCGGTCGGATGAAACTGGACGAACTCCAAGTCCGCAAGGCGCGCACCACCACGATAGGCCATCGCGAGCCCGTCGCCCGTTGCCACTGGCGGATTGGTCGTTTCGCGATACAACCGGCCAGCGCCCCCCGTCGCCAACAGCGTCGCCGACGCCCGAGCTTCGAACAGTCCTCCGTCTGAACCGCGGAATTGCGCGCCGACGCAGCGGCCGCCGTCGCTGCTGAGCGCGACGACACGGGCCTGATCAACGACCGACAGCTGTGGGTGCGACCCGACTCGTTGCCACAAGGCTCGACCGATCTCGCGTCCGGTCGCATCGCGGGCGTGCAGTACACGCCGCACCGCGTGGGCCCCCTCACGCCCCAGCGACAGACTGCGGTCGGCCTTCCGATCGAACTGCGCACCCCAATCGATGAGCTCTCTGACGTACGTCGGGCCCTCCTCGGTGAGCACCCGCACGGCGTCCTGTCGGCAGAGCCCATCGCCGGCGGTTAGCGTGTCGGAGGCGTGGAGTTCCGGTGAGTCGCCGGGTCCGACCGCCGCCGCGATGCCGCCCTGTGCGTACGTGGTGCTCCCGTCGTCAGGTCCGCCCTTGGTCAAGACGAGGACGCGGCCCGCGTCGACGAGCTCGATCGCGGCGCGCAGCCCGGCAATGCCGCTTCCGATTATCAGGAACTCACACTCGAGGGTGTCCAAGCGCTTCGTGGGTGACGGCTCGTGAGCCGCGAGTTTTGCTGTATCCTACCAGCCCATCCGGGTGTCAGGTTCGAGATCGAGCGATTTACACATGTGGATCAGGCAACGGTGACGCGTCCCCTTCACATCGACGTCTCCGCGACATCGGGGACCTATCGGATTCACGTCGGACAGGGTCTGGTGCGGCGCCTGAACCGACTCATCAGAAACGCCGGGGGAACCGGTCAGCCGTTCATCGTGTCGAGCCCGACCGTGTGGAAGCACCACGGTGACACCGTGCAGTCGGCGCTCAAGTCGGCCGAGGTCATCATCATCCCCGACGAAGAGCGCTCGAAGACCCTGACGACGGCCGCGCGCGTCTACGAGCCCCTCATCAATGCCGGAGCCGACCGAAGCTCGATCATCGTGGCCGTGGGTGGCGGCATCATCGGTGACGTTGTCGGCTTCGCGGCCGCGACGTTTCTGCGCGGCGTTCCCTTGGTCCATGTCCCAACGACCCTTCTCGCCCAGGTTGACAGCTCCATAGGCGGGAAGGTTGGGGTGAACCATCCGCTGGGCAAGAACCTCATAGGCGCGTTCCACCAGCCGATCGTAGTGGTTGCCGACCCTGAACTGCTGGGCAGCCTCCCCCGACGGGAGTTCCGTGCCGGGCTCTACGAGGTCGTAAAGTACGGCGTCATCGCTAGCCGCGATCTGTTCGAACGACTCGCCCGAGACATGTCCGCCGTTTTCGCGCGCGACCCCGCCGTCCTCATCCCGATCATCGCCGAATCGGGTCGAATCAAGGCAGCCGTCGTGTCGGAGGACGAGCGCGAGCAGGGCCTGCGCCGCGTACTCAACTTCGGCCATACCGTGGGTCACGCCCTCGAATCCGTCACGAAGTATCGGCGTTTTCGGCACGGAGAGGCCGTTGCCTTTGGCATGCTCGCGATTGCCAACCTGGCGGTGAAACGTGGTGTCTTCTCCGAAACCGACCAGGCCGCACTGGAGAACCTGATCGCGCAGCTTGGCCCGCTCCCCTCGGTCAGCGACCTGACGATCTCGACGGTCGTTCAGGCCGTACGTCGCGACAAGAAGGTCCTTCGCGGTCGGCTGCACGTGGTGTTGCCGACGGCGATCGGACAGACGACAATCGTCAACGACGTGACGGAGCGGGAGCTTGCGCAATCACTCCGCGCAATCGGCATTCGGCGGAAGTAGTCGCGGGACTAGTCGAGATGATGCTGCTTCAACTTTTGAAGAAGGCTGGCTTGGGGAATCTGCAGCCGCTGAGCCGCTAGTTTGCGATCCCCGTTTGACTCCCGCAGTTCCTGAGCGATCTTGCGCTTTTCGAACTGTCCATGGATGCGAATGGACGCTTCCGCCAGGGTCCCGGACAGGTTCAGAGATTCCCAGGCATCAATCGCGCTCGCACCGGCATCCACCTGATCCGACGCGAGACTGAGGTGCCGAGGTTGGATCTCAGCCGTGTCACACAGGATGACGGCACGCTCGATGCAATTCTGCAGCTCGCGCACGTTGCCCGGCCACGAGTAGCCGTTGAGCCCCTCCTCCGCCTGGGGCGACAGGCCCAGTGCGGGTTTCTTGAGCTCCTTGCAGAAGCGATCGGTGAAGTAGTTTGCGAGAATTGAGATGTCATCGCGTCGCTCGCGAAGCGGCGGAATCGTGATGGGAAAGACCGACAGTCGAAAGAACAAGTCCTCCCGGAACTGTCGGTTCGCAACCGCAGCCTGTAGGTCTTTGTTCGTGGCCGCGACCAACCTGACGTCGACTTGAAGTGGGTTGTTGCCACCCACCCGCTCGAACCGCCGCTCCTCAATGGCGCGGAGGATCTTGGCCTGCAGTGGCAGCGGCAGATCGCCGATCTCATCCAAGAACAGCGTGCCGCGATGTGCCACCTCGAACTTCCCTGGCTTGCGGGCCACCGCGCCAGTGAACGCGCCCTTCTCGTGGCCGAACAGCTCGGATTCGAGCAGCGTCTCTGGTATCGCCGCGCAGTTGATCGCAACGAACGGCCCGTCTGCACGTCCGCTAAAGGCGTGCAAGGCTTGGGCAAAGAGCTCTTTGCCTGTCCCGCTCTCGCCACCCAACAGCACGGTGGCATCACTCGCCGCCGCGCGCCGGAGGGTTGTGACGACCTGCTTCAGCGTCGTGTCGTGCCCAACGATCTCGGGCAGCCCGCGGCGTTCCGCGAGCTCCTCCCTGAGCGCCATGTTCTCGGTCATCAGGCGGTGGCGATCGAGGGCGCGCGCGACGATAACGAGCAGATGATCCGGATCGACGGGCTTCGCGAGAAAGTCGGTCGCCCCCTCCTTGATCGCGGTGACCGCATCCTCAATGCTGCCGTACGCGGTCATCACGATGACCGAAACGTCCGAGTCCAACTCCTTCGCGGCGCGGAGCACGCCGAATCCGTCGCCCTGAGGCAAACGAAGGTCGGTAAGGACGGCGGCCGGCCGGTGCTTTCGGAGAGCATCGATGGCGCCGGGTTCGTCGGTCGCCTCGACAACGTCGTACTGCTGGCTTTCAAGGGCGTGTCGAAGCATCGCGCGAAGCGAGTCTTTGTCTTCGACGATCAGTGTCTTTGGAGATTCGGGGCGGTTCAACGAAGTCTGACCTTCTGGTAGCGAGACACAGTGTACACCAGTCAACGGGGCCTCCAGGCGTTATCGCACGACCTGCCACTGGCTCACCCAGACGTGTCCCCCGGGTTGCCTGTGAACCGAAGCGCGAATGGCCCGCAGCGTGTGCGCGCTGCCGACGGCTGCTGCACGTAGCTCGATGACCGCGTTTGCGTCGCGGAGCGGGTCGCCGTCCGGGTCGTCGGGATCATCGGCGATCCACACAGCGACGATGATCCCGGGGGTCGAAATCCGACCCGGAACGAGCTCGCTGAAGGGGCCGAACCCTACAAGCTGCCACCGCCGGTCCGGGCTCTCGCTCCGGGGGCCGGCCCAGCCAGATTTCGTCATATCGCCCAAATCGATCGTTGTCCCATCCACGAGTCGTACGATCGTGGCCCCACCCCAGAAACTGAACCGAGCTCGGCCGCGCAGTGCGTCATCCCAACGTACGGTTGCAAGCTCGTAGGTGCCCCATTCGAGTGCGGCTTCGGCCGCGTAGAGCATCTGCAGGGATCGGCGATGGTTGAATACGACTGCTGTCTCGGTGGTCGTGAGCGGGATAACGGCGGCGGCCATTCCGACGATGACCAGCGTCGCCATCATCGTCACCACCAGGGCAACACCACGCTCGGCCCACACGCCGCTACTGTCCCGACCACGCATTCCGGATCGTGACCTCGATGTGGGCCGACACCTCCGGGTTTGGACGCGTCGCAGCGCCTGGACGCACAAGGAGCGATCGATCGACTGCACCACGGTCTGCCCAAAGGGTACGCAGGCGCATCGCGACGCGGACTCGACGAATCCGAAACACGTCGACATCGTACGCCGGCCGATGACCGCACCACGGACCATCGCCGAGCTCGGCTAGGGACAGCTCGACCAGTCCGAGACCCGTACCACGGTCCTCGCGCGGAAGGGCGGAAAAGCAGGGCGCCTGAACCCTGGTGCTCCCGGTTCTCGAGGGACGCAACGGATAACCGAAATGCCGGAACGAGACCGCGGCCACATCGTCGACCACCGGCGCGTTCGTCCTCCAGCCGTCTCGATACCGGAGCTGCGCACGGCTCTTGTCGAAATAGTAGGTTCGCAGCTGAATCGGTACGATCGCTGCGCCTTCCGGATACCGGGGTAGCGCTGCCCCGTCGAGTGAGGCCAAGGTGACGGTGTCCGCGACGACGTCGGTGATGCGAAGGAAATCCGACCGAGCGGACCCATCGACGATCATCACCGTCGAGTCAGCCTCGAGACGGCACCGCCGGGCCGACGAAGGACGGCAGCCTGGCGCGGCACGCACGTTTACCGCTGCCGCCACCGAACCCAGGGGCGACGTCGTGACGACATGGGTGGCCTGTGGCGACGGCACGATGATCGTGATCGCGTCCGGTTGGGCAGGTGGTCTCGCCCGGCCGATGCGACCGAAGTCAAACGGCTGAACCGCTGGTCGAACCAGCGCGGGTCCAGAGGGTGGGCGCGTCGACCAGACGCCGGCGTCGCGAAGGTCGCGCTGCAGTCGGTGGAACGCGGCACGAGTTCGCTGCTGAACCTCTGCGTTGACACGTTGATCATCGAGCGCGCGGTTGAGCGGTACCACAAAGCCGGCAACTGTTCCAAGCACCGTGCTCGTGATCCCTGCTGCGATCGCCATCTCAGCCAGCGTCACCGGCGTAGCCTCGCCGTCGTCAGCCAGACGACGCCCGGGTCAGTCGCCGCGATGGCGGATGTCGCGGGCCCAGCGAGGCGCACGGGGATGACGACGACCTGTAGCACCAACAGGCCGGCATCGGTCGGCCCAAGTGGCCGGATGGCCCAGCGTCGAACATGAACGCTACCAACCGGCGGCGTCGAACCAGTGCCGAGCCACTTGCCATCGCGATCCAGAAAATCGACGGCACCGGACACATTGCGATCGAGCGTGCCCGGAGCAGTCGGCGCGAGGCCGCGACCGGCGGCCCCCAGGGGATCGACGGAGAGGTCGGTTGTGAGGTCAGATCGCTCGATGAGGCTGATCGGGTCGCGCGTCCACGTTAGGCTGTTGAGCTGTTCCAGCTTCTCGACCGCGAGCAGTATCGCCCGCGTCTCGCGGCTGGCGGCGTGTGTCGCTGCGAGAACGAGGCTGACTATTTGGGCGAGTCCGGTCGCAACGACGACCAAGATTCCAGCGGACACGACAGCCTCGACCAACCTGAACCCGCGATCGCGCCTCGAACGCACGCGGTAGACCTTTGCACGTCACGGTCCACCGGAGAATGACGAAGAGCGCGGCTCTGGGGACTGAAAAGCGGACAGAGAGAGCGGAAACTGCTAGGACCGTCAGTCGAGGCGGCCGCGTTTCTTGCACGCTGGTCGTCGAGTTAATCGGAGGGGCGGAAAGACCACGCGCCTAGGACGGCATTCTACGGAGCTGGGGACACGCGCTCGAGCGGCAGGACAACCTCCATGCGTGCGCCACCGTGCTCGGTCAGCGATGCGGTCACCCCACCATTGTGCGTCACGATGATCTTCTGGGTCAGCGCGAGACCAAGACCTGTCCCGCCCGTCTTCGTCGTGAAAAACGGTCGGAACAGCCGCTCGTGTTGCGCGGGATCGAAGCCCGGTCCGTTGTCGGTCACCGTCAGTGTGGCTCGGCGTTGCGCGAGATCAACGTCTCCCTCGAGCTCGATCCGTGGAACTCGCGCCCCGTCGACGCACGCATCGACCGCGTTTCGGCAGAGATTGCTAATTGCCTGCCTGAGGAGCACCTCGTCACCTTCGACGTTCGGAAACTCGCCTCGCACTGTGACGACCCCACCGCCCTTTTCAAGTTCTCCACGGATTTCGTCGGCGGCCCGTGCAACCAGCTTGGCCAGGCTGACGCTCGACCACGTGAGCTCCGCGGGACGGGCGAATCGTAAGAAGTTGTCCACGACCTCGCGAAGCGCCACGGTTTCCTGTCGAATCCCGTTGACGTACGGACGATAGTCGGACGACACGTTCTCCGGATCCAGAAGGCGACTGTAGCCGTGAATCGTGGCCAACCCGTTACGAAACTCGTGGGCGATACCCGCCGCGAGCTCTCCTACCTGAGCCAAGCTCTCCTGCAAACGGACCCGCTCCTCGAGATCGATCACGGCGCTCAAGTCGGTAAACAGGCAAATGGCTCGCTGGAGCGCGCCATCGACATCGAGCATCGGCGACACCGATACTCCGAAATGGGTCTCGGTAAGCCCTCCGGATCCCGAGTCGAGGCGAAGCGTTCGACGCACGATCGGGACTCTTTCAGTCAGGCACTCCTCGATGACATCAGCAAGTGGACCGAACCCGCCGGCCAACTCGCCGAGGGTTCCAGGCGACGGACCGTCGCCTACCCCCAACAACCGCCTACCCGTAGGGTTGAGAATCCGAACATCCCCGGCAACGTCGACCACGAGCAAGCCGGACGACAAGCTCGCAATGATCTGATCGCTCAGCTGTTCGGACGCTTCGGCCCGCGCATGGGTCGCCCGTTCCTGCTTTCGAATCCGAGTAACGGCTTCCCCAAGCGCGGCCGTCACCAACGCAGACTCGTCCCGTTCGTCGTCAAGACGCTGTTTGGCGCGCCGATTGGCGACCGCAAGCCTGACCAAGGCAAGCAGCAGCACCGCGCCGAGCGCGCCGACCACGACGATGAACGTGAGCAGGAGGAAGTTAGGTTGCATTGCTATCAGTACAGGCCGCCGTACCATACGACCATCGGCTCACCGACCGTGCTTGTGGCAACAGCGGCAACGGCAAGGAACGAGCCCAGCGGCAACGCATAGTGGCGATCACCCAGACCAAGTCCCAACATGGCGATGCCCAACACCGAACCCATGAGCGACGCCAGGAGCAGCGTCACAAGCGTCTGCTGCCATCCCAAGAACGCGCCGACCATCGCCAGCATCTTGACATCTCCCATGCCGAGCCCCTCTTGGCGTCGTAGACGGTAGTACGCCTCGCGCACGATGAACAGCCCGCCGCCGCCAACGATCACACCCGCCAGAGCCGACCGCAAGCCCGGTTCGAAAACAAGCGCGGCCCCCAAACCAACACCGATGCCAGGCAGCGTAATGACGTTGGGAAGAATTCGATGGCGGAGGTCGATGAACAGCAACACGATCATGGCGCTCGAGAACACGAGCCGAACCGCGAGCAACGGCTGCCACCCGACGTAGGCGTACTGCAGGACGAACACGAGCGCGGTGAGAAGTTCGACGCCCGGATAGACCAGCGAGATTCGCGCCCGGCACGTTCGACAGCGCCCACCGAGGAACACGAAACTGAGAATCGGAACGTTCTCGAACCATCGAAGGGATCGGCCGCACGCCGGACATCGCGAGCCTGGCCTCACGATCGACTGGTCCGCGGGGAGGCGATGAATGCAGACGTTGAGAAAGCTGCCGATCGCCAGTCCGGCCACCGATAGCGCGAGCACGCGTAGTGGTTCCATCACCTTCTCCGCCTACGGACCCACGGCGACGGACGACGCATCCGGTAGCGGGCCTAGCGTCGACATCGGCGACAACCGCACTGACCGCGACGGTCGGTCGAGTTGGTACACCTCCCCCGTCGGGTCAATCGGCGTGCGGTCGATCAGCCCGGCTTGGACGAGCGCTTCCCACGACTCAGGCCAGTGCCCTCGAGCACTCTCGAACCCATTGGCCTGCACGTGAAGTCGATCGATCTCGTCCAAGGCATCCAACTGCATCAAACGTCTCTCGGCCTCGTGGCGTAGCCAGGGATCGCGGGCGTCATCGTGTAGTTGCTGCCACAGCAGGCGCGACCCCGCCCGATTCCCACCCTGGGCGAGCGTCGTAGCCGCCAGCGGGTCGAGCCACCAGGCCGCCCCGGGGACGTCGCCCGCCCGCCGAAACCAGCGTGCCGCCTCCGCGTAGTCATTCCGCCACCAATAGTGCACAAACCCGATCTCCATCAAGTACTCCCATCGGTCGGGCATCGCCCGAACGCCCTTCTCCAAGAGCGCGATCGCCAAGTCTGGCCGACCGGGGCCGTTCGGATGAGGCTCAGCCAGAAAGACCGACCCGAAACGGTATGCAATGTTGAATCGGGGATCGAGCGTGGTGGTGATATCGAGAAGCGGGTAGAGCTGAGCGTACGATTTGACGGCGTCGTCTGACAGCTTGGTCCGACCATAGTGCTGCAGCACACGAATCCAATAGACATCGGCGAGGACGGAGTCGAACGACAGCGCGATGAGTCCCAGGGCCTCAGGCGACCTGATATAGAGCGCCTCCGACGACGCGCTCACGTCGACGGTACACCGCATGGCTTCAAGCCGGAAGACAACCGAGAACAGGAACGCCGCGACTATCAGCACGACAACGCCACCGGGGCGACCGACCCACTTCGCGACGTTATCTAACACCGTCGATTCTCATGTGAGATCACGCCTCGCGAAAATGGCTGCGGCGCCCAGCAGCAACATCGCGATGTAGGCGAACGCATAGCCAACGACGAAGACCACATAGCTGCCGCTGACTGCCTGCCCATGAACCACCTGCGCGGTAACATCGAGACTCGATAGGTCCGGAAGGACGTGGGACACGCCCGTCACGAGAGCACCGGTGATTGCCCCCTCGGTTATCGCCGGAAGGCTCTTCAATTCCCCCCTCATGTGGCCGGCGACGTACAGTCCAAGTGTCATGAACGCTGACATCAGCGGGCTAGCAGCCCGTGGTGAAAATCAGCAACGGCCTCGGCTAGATCGATCGCCAGAATCGATCATCATCTGTACACTCGTTCGCATGTCAATGGGCACACGACGCAAACGACGACGACAAGAAGCCCTCTGGGTCGCGACGACCGACTTGCCCCAGACGGTCGCCCACCCGTTCTATCGTCGAGTGAACGCCCTGCTGGACGCCCACGGTTTCGAGACGTTTGTCGAACGGCAGTGCCAGCGGTTCTACGCCGCCACCCGTGGCCGGCCAAGTCTCACGCCGGGCATCTACTTTCGCGCGTTGTTGGTGGGGTACTTTGAAGGCATTGACTCGGAGCGGGGCATCGCCTGGCGCGCGGCGGACTCGCTGGCGATTCGGCGCTTCTTGGGCATCGCCGTGGACGAGGATGTGCCGGACCACTCGACGATCTCCCGAACCCGGCGACTGATTGACGTCGAGACGCATCGCGCCGTGTTCACCTGGGTGCAGCAGCGCCTCGTCGCGTCGGGCGTGCTGAAGGGCGCGACGATCGGGATCGACGCCACCACGCTGGAGGCGAACGCGGCGATGCGGAGCATCGTGCGGCGGGACACCGGCGAGGACTACCAGGCCTATTTGACCGGCTTGGCGCAGGCGTCGGGCATTGCCACCCCGACGCGCGACGACCTCGCCCGCCTGGACCGGAAGCGGAAGAAGACGCCATCGAACAAGGACTGGCGGAGCCCCGTCGATCCGGATGCGAAGGTCGCCAAGATGAAAGACGGCCGCACGCATCTGGCCCACAAGGTCGAACATGCCGTGGACCTCGACACCGGCGCGGTCGTCGCGGTGACCGTGCAAGGCGCAGACACGGGGGAGACGACGACCATTGGCGACACGACGGTCGCCGCCGCTGCCCAGATCGAGGATGCGCAAGCCGAGGTGGACGACCCCCAGGCGTTCACCGCGCTGGTCGCGGACAAGGGCTATCACAGTAATGAGGTCATGGTGGATCTGCAGGCCGTCGGCGTCCGGTCGTATGTCGCCGAGCCGGATCGAGGCCGCCGCGATTGGTCCAAGGCGCGGGAGGCCCAAGCGCCCGTCTATGCGAATCGTCGGCGCATTCGGGGCGCCCGCGGCAAGCGCTTGATGCGCCGACGTGGCGAGCGCATCGAGCGTTCGTTCGCGCACGCCTACGAGACCGGCGGGATGCGGCGCACGCATCTGCGCGGGCATCGCAATATCTTGAAGCGCCTCTTGATTCACCTCGCGGGCGTCAACCTCGGCGTGCTGTTCCGGCAGCTGATCGGCGTTGGCACGCCGCGCAGCCTGCAGGGGCGCTGTCTCGCCGCGCTGATGGTCCTTGTGTCCTCCTGGCGGCGCCTCGTACATGTCTGGACCGTTCGCGAGCCCGAGTACCCCGCGCGTTCCACGATCGGGGTCGGCGATCACGATCGATCACTCATCCCGAAAGCCGCATAGGAAGACCGCATTTCCACCACGGGCTGCTAGTGAACGTCGAGAAGAACAGGGCGATTGCGGTGACCAGCATGAGCTGGACAAAGATCAAGAAGAACGCCGTGAGCAACGCCGGGTCGGTAGCCGGCGCCTCCCACCCCTGCTTGAACGCGGCGCTCTCGCTCGCCGACATGTAGGCCAACACGACGTAGACCGCGATCACCATAACGCCGACGTTCACCGCCAGTGTCCACACCAAACCGAGGTACTTGCCAAGGATGACTTCGTGTCGCCGGACGGGCTTCGAGAGGATCGAATAGACGCTGCGCCGACGTACCTCCTTCGACACGAGCCCGATCCCGATGAAGACCGCAATGAACAGACCAAACACCGTGGTCGCTCCGAGTCCGACATCCTTGATGATCTTGAGCTCCTGACCTGCCGTCAGCTGTCCGATTAGGATCGACGTCGCGATCATCAGTAGCGCGAAGGCGACCAAGTTGTACAGCACTTTGTCGCGCACCGACTCGCGGAAGACGTGAATCGCAATCTGGCCGACCGGCGACATCGCTTGCCTCGGGCGCCGTCACGCCGACGCTCGATTGTCCTCCTCAGACGAGTCCGACGCCGCGACGCGCGCCATGAAGAAGTCTTCCAGTGTCTCCTGTCGAGGGTTCAGCGATACTATCCGCGCTCCGATGCGAACCAGATCGCTCATCAGGGGCTGGGGCGGTCGGTCGGGCAGCAGGGTGACGACGTACTGACCGTCAGAGGCGCGTGCCACGCGGTCGACGGCCAGCACGAGCGACGAAATCTGACTCTCCGACACGTTGGCCACGACCAGCTCCCAGCCCCTCGCCTTGAGGCCGAGATCAGCGACCCGCCCCGAGGCCACGAGCGTCCCACGGGACAGAATCGCGACCTGGCTGCAAACCGCCTCGGCATCGGTCAGGATGTGTGAGCTTAGGAAAACGGTTCGTCCCTCATTGCGAAACGCGAGGATGATGTCGCGCATCTCGCGGCGACCGATTGGGTCGAGTCCGGAGAGCGGTTCGTCGAGGAATACGACTTCCGGATCGTTGATAAGCGCCTGGGCGATGCCGATGCGCTGCAGCGTGCCTTTCGAAACCTTCCGAAGCGGCGTGCGAACCTCGTCAACGCCGACGCGGTCGAGGATGCCCCTCGCCCGGCGGCGGGCCTCCGCGTTCGCGTATCCAAACAACCTTGCCATGTAGACGAGGAGCTCCTCCGCGTTCAGGTTGTCGTAGAAGTACGGATGCTCAGGAAGGAAACCAATCTTGCGTCGTACGCCGACATCGCCGACCGGACGACCGAGGATCTCGGCAGACCCGGCCGTCGGGAAGATCAACTGCATCAACAGCTTGAGCGTGGTCGTCTTGCCGGATCCGTTCGGGCCAAGATACCCAAGCACCTCTCCCGACTGCACCTCGAGCGTCACCCCGTCCAGGGCGCGGACCGGACGCGAGCGCCAGAAGCCGACCCCGAAGTCTTTCGTCAGCCCCTGCAGACGAACCGCATCCATGTCGACCGACTCCCGAGCTCAGGGTGTGGTGCCCACACGCTCAAGCTCGAATTGAATCGCCTGATCAAAGAACTGCGGCGCGAGCCCTCCTTTGATGACCACGCCATTGATGATGAAGGTTGGGGTGGCTTCGACCGGGAGTGTGACACCCAGCTCGATGTCGGAGCGGACCTCACCAATCAGCTCCGGATACCTCCGCCGGTACGTCCGGCGATCAACCCCCGTGATGTCTTCGACCGCCGCGACAATGGTCTCAGCCGACATCGTGCTTTGGTTGGCATACAGCCAGCGCTCCATCCGTCGCGCCTGGTCATCGCCGACCTCGCGGGCGATTCTCGCGGCCACGGCAGCTTCGCATGCGGCATCGTGTGGCCCGTTGGGTGAGTGGTCGTTACACTGCGGATCGAGCGGGAAATCTAGCACCACGAGGCGGACCACGCCCGGATGGCTCGACTCATACTTGGCGAATATCGGACCGTACGAGCGATGGCTGTCCGCACACGCCGGACATTGATAATCGTTGAATTTGTACACGACCACCGCTGCATCCCCAGCGTCGCGGCCGAGGTCGACTCGGGGTTGATCGCCCCAGTAGCGTTCAAACTCGGAACGCTGGTCGGCTGTCGGCGGTGGCGGTGATGGCTCGTCGATCGACTCGGCAAGCGCAGCCAGCGGCTGAGGTTCGGGAAAGCGCAGGACCGCCGCGGCCATCAAACCGATGAACGCAGCGGTAACCGCGAGACCACGTGGTCGGCGAACGAGATGACCGAGGTCCCGCACGACCGCAATCGGAAGTCGGCGCATGGGCGTCGAGTCACCCGAACCGGACAGCACAAAGACCGCGACGACGGCCACGTACACCACACCGCACAGGATGCAGAACGTGCGGAGCACGAAAAAGGAGGCGTAGGCCATATACATGGCGACCGACAACCCGATCGTCGACCACACCAGCATGTAGGCCGAGACGTTCTCGCGCGATTGGGCCGGACCTCGGGCGTGGCCGAGCGCGAAAAGCAACGTGACGCCAAACCAGAACACCCCGCCGAGGGCCACCGGGATGCCACGCACGGAGCCGAACCGACTCTGATAGAGCTGCGTGCAACTCACGGTCTCGCTGACGTCGCAGAAGCTCGTGTAGGCGGGATCCGCAACAAGCTGATAGTGCATGTACAGGGAGCTTGCCGCCGACGCCAGTCCGGCGAGGGCGAAGCCTGCGATCCATCTCCGGTTTCGTTCGCTCATGCTCGTGCCGTGTACGTCTGCATCGAGACCTCGGGCGGTCACGCTGCGACTGTGTAATGCTACCTGGAGATTGTTGAAGGTGAAACCGGGGTGGGACTGGGGTGCCGCCTTTCGGAGCGGCATCCCCACGACCGCGTGATCAGTCGGCCAGATCAGGCCCTACTGGATGGGCGTAGCACCGCTGGGAGCACCAGACTGCGTTACTGTGACAGCAGCCGTCGCCTGGAAGATGGTTCCGCCCTGGTTCGAGCCGAAATGACGGGTGCCACCGCTCGCGCTTGGACTCGCCCCAACGAAGTAGGTCGAGGCGACGGCACCGGCCGCCACGCCATTGCAGGAAGCCGGCGCGCCCGCGGCGGCCGCCCCCGGCGTCATCGTCACGGTGTACCCGCTCTTCAGAGACGGGTCGGCACTAAGGTCAGCGCCAATGAACCCTTCGCCACCCGAACTCGTCGGTGCGGTCGCCAGATTCGCCAGACTCGGGGCATAGAACCCACTTCCACAGCTCGCCGCATACGTCGCCTGGGCGCTGTTCACCGCGCGAAGCGACCCGATGGCTGAGGCCTCATTGCCTGCCTGCCTGGCCCTGAGCAATCCTGGAACCGCGATCGCGGCGATGATGCCGATGATGGCCACAACGATCAGTAGCTCAATGAGCGTGAAACCGCGTTCGTTCGTCTGTCTTGTCATCCGTTCATTCCCCAGTCGACTCATTCTGAAATGCACCCACCACTCTGCAACCTTCTCAGAGCAAGGCCCATACTAGTCAAGTCGGGATCTAGTAAACGATTCATTAATATGAAGTTACCGACCAACGAACCCTTCCGATGATACCCCATCGTTTCCCCGTCGGCTGTGTCAATTACAGTCTTGGTAGCCAGCCGCTTACAGTTTCGTGATCGTCGCTGGCTGACTACCCTGCCATCCGGCTTATCAAATCGAATATCGGCAGATACATCGCGATCACAATGCCCCCGACGATCACACCGAGTAGCGCGATCATGATCGGCTCCAGCAACGACAGCATTCCTGCAATCGCGGCGTCAACTTCGGCGTCGTAGAACTCCGCGATCTTCTCAAGCATGGTATCGAGCGCGCCGGTCGTTTCCCCGATGTTGACCATTTGCATCACCATCGGCGGGAAGACGCCCGTCTCCCCCAGTGGCTCGGCGATGGTGCGTCCGCCTTCGATGGCCGTCCGGGCGGTCATCACCGCGTCCTCGACGACCGCGTTTCCCGCGGTCTTGGCCGTGATTTCGAGCCCATCGAGAATCGGTACTCCCGACCCGAGAAGCGTGGCCAGCGTCCGGCAGAACCGCGCGACCGCCACCTTTCGGAGCACGAGCCCGAAGATCGGAGCTTGGAGCAGCGTGCGGTCGATGATCCGACGGCCTCCGGCGGAAGCGTAGGCCCGACGTAGCCCGAAGTAGGCGCCCACGGCGCCAATCAGCACAATCGGGGCTACCGATACGAACGAGTCGCTGATCCAGATCACAAACCGTGTGGGCATCGGAAGCACCGCACCCAAACCGTCGAAGAGCGACGCGAAGGTCGGAATGACCAGCCACATGATGGCGGCGACAACCAGCGTCGCGATCAGCATGACGGCCGCGGGATACATCAGCGCTGACGAGACCTGCGAGCGCAACTTCGCGCTCTTCTCGATGAAGTCGGCCAACCGTCGCAAGATCACGTCCAGGACACCCCCGGCTTCATTGCATCGCACACGCGAAACACCCGAGACATCGAACGAGCAATCGAGCTCGGACGTCGCGTCGAAGCGCCGCAGCTGGTCGTCGGTCAATCCAGTGGAGACCAACTCGCGGATGTCGCCGTCACTCATCTCCGGGATGCCATCCAACGGTTGGAGCTCGCCGTCGACCCGGATGAACGGCGGCACGCCGGCGGTCAGATGTACGTCTGACCCACTGGACTCGATCGCACGAGCGAGCAAATCTCGCAGTGTCAACACACTATCCACAAGCGGTTTCCCGCATGACCTCCTCGAGGGTGGTGACGCCGGCCGCCACCTTCCGCAAACCACTCTGATAGAGACCCACCATCCCCTCTTCGACAGCCCTGTGACGCAGCTCTACGGCCGAAGCGCGGCGGAGAATGAGGTCGCGCAGGGAGTCCGTGAGCGTCATGACCTCGAAGAGCCCGACGCGACCCACATACCCCGTGTATCGGCATTTCGGACACCCAACTGCGCGTACCGGATCGATGCGCTCCACTGACTCGCTCGCCAGGCCGAACTGGCCGAGCACCTCCGCTGACGTGCCGGCCGGCTCGCAGCAGAGCCGACACACGCGTCGCACCAAACGCTGTGCGCATACGAGGTTGACTGCGCTCGATACAAGGAACGGATCGATGCCCATGTTCGTGAGCCGCGTCACCGTACCAGGAGCGTCGTTCGTATGCAGGGTGGACAGGACGAGATGGCCCGTGAGGGCCGCCTTGACGGCCACCTCGGCGGTCTCACCGTCGCGTACCTCGCCAACGAGAATGATGTCGGGGTCCTGACGCAGGAACGACCGAAGCGTCGTCGCGAATGTCAGGCCGATACCCTCGCGGATTTGAACCTGGTTCACGCCGGGCAGATTGAACTCGACCGGATCCTCGGCCGTCATGATGTTGGTCGCCGGACCGTTGAGCGCTGAAATGGCAGAATACAAGGTGTTGGTCTTACCGCTTCCGGTCGGTCCGGTCACGAGCATCATCCCCCAAGGTCGATGAATACCCTCGTCAAAGCGGCGAAGCGATTCGGGGTCAAACCCGAGCCGGGTCATATCCAGCATCAGTCTCGAGCGATCGAGCAGCCGCAGTACGAGCTTTTCCCCAAAGAGCGTCGGGAGGCTCGAGACGCGCACGGCGATATCCCTGGTCAGACCCGCATCGCGAAAGCGCATCTTGACGCGGCCATCCTGGGGCAATCGTTTCTCCGCGATGTCGAGCTTTGCCAAGATCTTGAGGCGAGACGTCATTGCATCGCGCACCTTCAGTGGCGGCGCCATGACGTTGTAGAGCACGCCGTCGATGCGAAAGCGAACCCTGAACTCCTGCTCGTAGGGCTCGATGTGAATGTCGCTCGCGCCTCGTCTGACAGCCGCAGCCAGTAACGTATTCACCAAGTGCACGACCGGTCCCGCGCCGCCCTCACGCTCAAGCGCCCCGACGTCGAGTTCCTCGACGTCCTCGACCACTTCGACGTCCCCATCGTCAATCGACGGCATGTCGGCGAGAGCTTGCGCCATTACTTCCAAGCTTCTCTCGGACCCATCGACGGCAGCGTCTTCGCCGTAGCAACGATCGAGCGCTTCGGTCACTGCCCTTTCAGATGCCACCACCGACTCGAGGTTGAGACCTGTCATGAACTTGATGTCGTCCAGGGCCAGCACGTTGGCAGGATCGCTCATGGCGACCGTCAGCGTGGTCCCCATGCGACTCACGGGGATGACATGGTGTTTCCGCGCCGTCTTCGGTGGGATGAGGTGCGCGACGTCGGAGTGGATCTCGAACTGGGAGAGGTCAATCGAGGGCACGCCGTACTGTCGACTCAGCAGTGACATGATGACATCGTCGGTGACGTAACCGAGCGATACGAGACTCACTCCCAACGTCCCACCGTGCTGCTTCTGATACCCCACGGCCTCCTGCAGCTGCTGCAGATTGATGATCCGCTCCTTGACGAGCATTTCGCCTATGCGCCCTCGCATGCGTCACTCTGGAGGGTAAGGCCGGCGGCAGCTCGAGCGGGCTCAGCACCACCCGTGTGCTAGAACCCGACGCGACCGGCGACACTCCAGCCCTGCTCGTAGCGGTCCCGCCCGCGCGTCACGTGTCCGTCCAGATAGACGCCTGGGGTCACCGCGAGACTGATGCCAAGTGCACCCACGGCCCGGCCCGTGCCGGGAAGTGCGGCCAGGTTGAAGCGGACACCACCGCGAAACGCCAAACGGTCGGCCAGCCACTGCTCGGCACCCAGCGCGACGTTACGTCGGTCACCGGTGACGGTCTGCAGACGGTTGAGGTCGATATCTCCGGCCACCCGGAACCCTCCGAACGCCTTGAACGCGAGGCCCGCTCGAACCTGACGCACCAGCTGAAGACTGCTACCGTCTGGTCTCCTCAGGGTCGGTTTGAGCAAGTTCCGGGCCACCAGACCTGCCTGCACCCGGTCGTTCTCGACCTTGATGCCCAGGTCAAGGTCGACCTCGTTCTGACCCCTTCGTGCCGGGCTCTCTCCGTCGTGCCCCGCGCCGTACGAGGCACGGAGGTATCGCACCGTCGAGCCCACGCTGACGCCCGGAATGACCAACCGAGCGCTCGTCAGGGCCACGTTGTGGGTCACCATCGAGCTCGAGGTGCCATCTCCCCACTGATCGTCACGGGCAGCCTCGGCCGAAGCTGCGGGTCGGGTTGCACCGCTTATCTCGTTGATGCGGAGGCGGTAGTACGACGCCGCGAACCGGTTGGTTGACAGCCCGACGAAGGTGCCCGTCAGGTCGGAGGCCGCCATCGTCGATCTCCATGGGTCAGGGTGCGTCTCGACAAAGGCTTGGTCGACCACCAGGCTGAAGAATGCACCCGTTGCGAGACCTGCCGGGTTCCAGTAGGCGGCCGTGGCGTCGTCCGAAACCGCTACGAACGCACCGGCCATCCCCAGAGCACGAGTGCCGACCGACTCAAATACCTGGGCGGTGACTGGCGATGTTGACGCCAGGACGATGACCGGGCTTAGGATCCCGGCCAGGAGAGATCGGGCTGAAGGAACAGACACCAACGTGAACAACGCCCGTGACGACTGGGCTCCTATCCGACGATGACGGCGGCGGCAATCACGGTCGTCCAGAGTCCGTTCTTGTTGCCCACGGCCGTCTGCGTGACGTTCTGGGTCCTCACGATCTTGTTCGACAGCCGATAGACTTCACGCTTCTCATCCCAGCTCTTGTCCGGATCGAAGTCGAGGCCCAATGTGGTCGCCAACATCTCGGCAGCGAGATCCTCGGCATAGTCTCCGGCGGTCTTCTCGTTCTCGCCGAAGCTGTGATGCTCGGACAGATACCCGAAGAGCTCCTGGTCACGGGGAATCGCCACTCCAACGGTGGCTGCGACGAGGCGATGGGGCTCACGTGTCGCATTCTCGGACATCACGACGAACGTGACCTGGCCTGGCTGCAGCCGTCGAATCCCAGCGCGACGCGACAGGATCTTGCACCCAGGGGGGAAGATACTCGACACACGCACGAGGTTGCAGGCCGCAATTCCGGCGGATCTCAGGGCCAGCTCGAACGACGTGAGCTTTTCTCGGTGTTTTCCGACACCCTTCGTAAAGAAAAGCTCTCTCGGGACGAAACCAACCATATGAGCACTCGGACTAGGACCAACCGTCCCTACGCAGACGCCTGGACAAACGGGACGCATCCTAGTCAACGCGCCGGATGCTGTCAAGGTAACCACGGAACCAGAAGCTCAACTGGCTCGTCTATTAGTAGTTACAGTCAGGCAGCGTAGAATTGAGAGAGATGAGCGTGACAACGATATGCGACATGTGGCTCCCGACCGACGTTCGAGGGTGTAGCGAGTGAGCGGCCGGGGAAAAATCGTCTTGCTCGCCGTTGTCGTTGCGACGGGCGCGGCTGCCGGAGGAGGCTACTGGTACAGCCAGCGCGAGGATCTGCCAGCTGTGGATGCCGAGCGGATCACACGCCGCCCGCTGGAGGCGATTGTCTCGGCGTCCGGCACGATCGAGCCGCAAGTATCAGTGGACATCAGTGCCAGTGTCATGGGGCGGGTGACCCGTCTTGGCGTGAACGAAGGCGACCGCGTATCGGCCGGTCAGTTTCTCCTGCAGATCGATCCGGAATCGCTCCAGTCGGCCGTCGACCGCGGACAGGCATCGCTGCAGGCCGCGGAGTCGTCGCGAGACCAAGCGCGGGTGGCAGTCACGACGGCTGAGGTCAACCTCGACTTGGCTCGCGACAACCTCGAACGCCAACGGGAGCTCTGGGAGCTGCGCCTGGTCTCACGCGAGGTCTACGACCAAGCCGTGTCCGAAGTGGAGCTGCGCGAATCCGAGCTCCGCGCTCGCGAGGTGGACGTTTTGACCAACGAGCAGCGGATCCGCCAAGAAGCGGCCGTTCTCGACAGCGCAGAGTACGATCTGACGCAGGTCACCATCGTGTCACCCATGAACGGGATCGTGATACGTCGAAGTATCGAGCTGGGCGAGACGGTCGTCGTCGGGACAATGAACAACGCCGGCACCGTGCTGATGACCATCGCCGACCTGTCGGTGCTGGAGGCAGAGATCGAGGTCGATGAAACCGACATCCCAGATGTTCGCCTGGGACAGACGGCAGAGATCGAGATCGATGCGCTGCCGGGCCGGACATACCACGGGCGAGTCACGGAAATCGGAAACAGCCCCATCCAGGCGACCGGCACGGCACAAAACTCCTCGTCCCAGGCTACGAACTTCAAGGTTGTCGTGACGCTGGCCGACGTGGTTCCGAACGTCAGATCAGGGTTCACCTGTACTGCCGACATCATCACCGCGACTCGCGACGACGCGATCTCCGTTCCGATCCAGGCGACGACCGTTCGAGAGATGTTGGTGGACGAAGACGGGCATATCGTGGATGCGCCGAGCGATGGACCTGACACAGTCCAGGGCGGCGTCACGCCTGCGGTTGAGGCCTTCTCAGTCGCTGAAGGCGGCAACCTCGAAGAGCTCGAGGGCGTCTTCCTGCTCCGCGACGGGCGCGTGCACTTCACGCGGGTTGAAACCGGAATCGCGGGCGAGCGCTACTTCGAGTCGCTGTCTGGACTCGAGGTGGACGACCTGGTTGTCACGGGCCCGTTCAACGTCGTTCGCAACCTCGAACACGGCGATTCCGTCCAGCTGGAAGACAATTCGGACGAGGATTCCCGTCGTGGCTTCAGCTTCGGCTTGCGGCGGTAGCACGGTCAGCGGATGAGCGGCCGTCTGATCGCCGAGATGATCCGGGTCGCGCTCGGCGCGATCTGGGTGAACAAGCTGCGTTCCTTCCTCACGATTCTTGGCAACGTCGTGGCGGTTGGGTCAATCGTGACCCTCGTGTCGCTCATCCAGGGCATCACCGCTGAGGTCACCGACATCATCCTCACGGAAGTCGGCGCCGACGCATTCCTCATTGAGCGTCGAGGGTTGGTGACGAGCGAGGAGGAGGAGGAGCGCACGCGAAGCAACCCGCGAATTACGCTCGACGACCTCGAGGCGTTGAGGCGCGTCGAGGGCCGCTTCGCCTCGGTGATGGCCAACACCGGGCGCAACGGAGAGGTGCGATATCGGGACGACGTTCTTGAGAGCGTGACAATCGAGGGCGTGAGCGAGGACTTCGTCGATTTCCCGCAGTATGACGCCGAACGGGGCCGGCTGCTCTCGCCCAGCGAAGTCCGGCGGCGTCGAAACGTGGCGCTCCTGGGCTGGGATACCGCCGACAGGCTCTTCAGCGGCGGCGATCCGATCGACCAAACGATCAGAATTGAGGGCGTCCACTTTCGGGTGGTCGGGGTGAGTGCCCCCAAGGGGTCGATGTTCGGGCGATCACAGGACGAATTCATCGTGATCCCACTCGGAGCCTTTCAACGCCTCTTCGGGTCGCGAAGCGGTCTGGACCTCATGGTTCGACCACGCGACCCGGATGAAATCGAACGCGCCATGGACGACGCGACTGTTGCGTTGCGAATCGAACGCCGACTGCGGCCGCGCGAACCGAACAACTTCGGTATCTTCACGTCGGACACGGTGCTCGCTCTCTACAACCAGGCGACAACCGGCATCTTCAGCGTTTTGGTCGGCGTCGTCGGGTTGGCGTTGGTCGTCGCCGGCATCGTGATCATGAACATTATGCTGATGGCCGTGTCCGAGCGCACGCGAGAGATTGGCCTTCGCAAGGCACTCGGCGCGCGCCGACGCGACGTCATGTGGCAGATGCTCTCTGAATCGGTCGCGCTCTCGGTGATCGGTGGCGTGCTGGGCACATCGCTTGGTGCCGGGGCAGCGCTGTTGATCGACCGGCTCGCCCCCGTTCCAGCCGTGATCCATCTCTGGTCAGTCGTCCTCGCCATAGGTCTGACGGCTGCAGTCGGGCTCTTTTTCGGCCTGTACCCGGCAGCCCGGGCCGCGGCGCTCGATCCGATCGACGCGCTGGGGAGGGCCGTCTAGGGTGGGGGGCGCCAAGAACGGCTGGGTGTCGCAGTCGGAGGCACGATAGTGCGAGTTCGTACCGGTCTGTTCGGAGAGATCGTGACGATGGCGTTCGAGACCGTTCGGACGCAGAAGCTGCGCTCGGCTCTCACGATCCTGGGAATCCTCATCGGCATCACCTCAATCGTGGGGATGACCGCCATCATCAGAGGATTCGACGAGTCACTCCGCGAGAGCATTCTGGAGATCGGGCCGAAAACCGTCTTCCTCGCGCAGTTCTCAGGCGTCAGCCTGGCTGCGGGGAAGGACTTCGCCGAGTTGATGCGTCGTCCAAGTCTCACCACAGCCGACGCCAACGCCATTGAACGGCAGGCGACTTCGATCGCAGACGTCATGGTGGTGCTTGGCGAAGGTGGGCCGCAGACCCAGAGTCGACTCCACTACGAGGGACGCCGAACGAAGCGCGTCGGAATCATCGGCACGACCGCTAACTACGCCGCGGGATCTCGCATCGACGTCGCCATGGGTCGGTTCTTCACCGATGCTGAAGTCAGCCACCGACGTCGCGTCACGGTGATTGGTCAGACGCCGTTTCAAGCGCTATTTCCGCACGTGGATCCCATTGGTAAGGTTGTCCGGATCGGCGGACAACGGTATACGGTCGTGGGGGTGCTCGGCACCCGACCAAGTCCGGGTGGACTGAACGTCGGGCAAGACGACTTCGCGGTTATCCCACATACGGCCTACCAGAAGCAGTTCGGTGTGCGGATCAGCCGCTCGCGGCGGGGCAGACTGCAAAGTACGATGATCGCCGCCGTGCCACGAGCGAACGTGCCACGCGACGACGCCGTGCGCGAGATCGAGAACATCATGCGCGTCCGCCACGGACTACGGGTGGACGACGAGAACGACTTCGACCTGATGACCCAAGACACCGTCCTGCGGATGTGGGAACAAATCACCCAGGCCACCTATCTTGCGTTGGTGTCGATTTCATCGATTGCCCTCCTCGTCGGCGGCATCGGGGTCATGGCGATCATGACCATCTCTGTGAAGGAGCGGACGCGCGAGATAGGCACCCGCCGAGCCATCGGTGCGAGGCGGCGCGAAATCCTCTGGCAGTTCCTCTTGGAGGCCGTTTTTCTGACGGCGGTCGGAGGCGTGCTAGGCGTGCTCCTGGGAAGCGGACTCGGCGTCGGTGTCCACTACGCGACCGGCTTTCCCATTTCGCTGCCCTGGTGGTCCTTCGCCCTCGGCGTCGGATTCTCGGGGTCAGTCGGGATTCTCTTCGGGCTCTTTCCCGCCATGCGAGCGTCCGGCCTGGACCCCATCGAAGCCCTCCGGCACGAGTAGCTCACGGCCGCTTGAGCGAACCCCTCTGGTCGACTAGGATTGTAGGTTCGCGCAGGGAGGGGTTCGGTCTATGAAGGTGTACACGGCGGCGAACATCCGAAATATTGCCCTCGTCGGCCACAGCGGATCCGGGAAAACACAGTTGACGTCCGCCGCGTTGTTCGACGCGGGCATGGTGAACCGTCTGGGAGCCGTTGATGACGGCACGACCGTGACCGATTTCGACGAGGAGGAAATCGCACGCAAGCACACGCTGTCGTCGAGCGCCGCCTTCGCCGAGTGGAACAAGGTCAAGATCAACATGATCGACACGCCCGGCATCGCGAACTTCATGAGCGACACGCGTGCCGCCATGCGAGTCGCCGATGCCGCAGTGGTGGTGGTCGACGCGGTAGCCGGCGTCGAAGTGCAGACCGAGAAGGTCTGGGCCATTGCCAACGAACTGGCGCTACCCTGTCTGGTTGTGCTCAACCGTCTCGATCGCGACCGGGCGAGTCTTGAGCGATCCCTTGCGTCGCTGCGCGAGGCGTGCGGGCGGGAGATCGTGCCGATTCAGCTACCGCTTGGCGACGAGAAGGCCTTCGCCGGCGTGGCCGACCTCATCGCCATGAACGCGCTCACGCATGCCACCGACGGCAGCGGGAAGGCATCGCGTGGCGACATCCCGGCGGAGATCGCCGACGCCGCCAATACGGCTCGTGAGGCGCTTATCGAAATGGTGGCTGAAGCGGATGACGTGCTCATGGAGAAGTTCTTCGAAGCGGGCACGCTTACGCAGCCGGAGCTCGAGCAAGGACTTCGCATCGCGGTCACCGAACGCAAGCTGTTTCCACTCTTGTGCACATCGGCCACCGCGAACGTCGGCATCCATTCGCTGCTCGACGCGGTTGTGGCGTTTCTTCCATCGCCTGAAGATCGTCCACTTCCAGCCATCGACGACAACGGCGAGTCGGCGCCGTATGACACGAGCGATACAGCGCCCACGACGGCGTTTGTCTGGAAGACAATCGCGGATCCATTCGCGGGCCGTATTACGCTGTTTCGCGTGGCCTCGGGGTCGATCAAAGCCGACACGTCGGTGCAGAACAAGACTCGCGGTCTCAGCGAGCGATTCGGGAGCCTCGCGGTACTGCAGGGTAAGACGCAGACAGCCGTCGCGGAGATCAAAGCCGGCGATCTCGGAGCGGTGGCAAAGCTCAAAGAGACCCAGACGGCAGATACGCTCGCACGCAAGGACAGTAGCTTCGGCTTCCGTCCGATTGCGTTCGCCGAGCCGGTCTTGTCGTATGCGATCGAACCAAAGAGCCGTGGCGACGAGGAGAAGATCAGCGGCTCACTGCACCGACTCGAAGAGGAGGATCCCACCATCAAGTACGGCCGCGATGCGCAGACGGGCCAGCTCCTTCTCTCGGGCCAGGGTCAGCTTCACATCGAGGTGACCGTTGCCAAGTTGAAGCGACGGTTCGGCGTCGAGGTCAACCTTAAGCTGCCACGTATTGCCTATCGAGAAACCGTGACGGCGGCCACTGAGGCTCATGGTCGGCACAAGAAACAGACGGGCGGGCACGGTCAATTCGGCGACTGCAAAATCAAGGTGAAGCCGCTCGCGCGAGGCGAGGATTTCAAGTTCGTGGTTGAGATTTTCGGCGGCTCAATTCCGCGCACTTTTATTCCCGCCGTCGAAAAGGGAATTCAGGAGGCTCGTGTCAAAGGCTTCCTGGCTGGCTACCCGATGGTGGACTTTCAGGTCACGCTATACGACGGGCAGTTCCACGCCGTGGACTCGAACGAGATGTCGTTCAAGATGGCGGGGCGACTGGCGTTCCGCGACGCCATGGCGCGCGCGAAGCCGACGTTGCTCGAACCGGTCATGAACGTCGAAGTGTACGCGCCAAGCGATTTCGCCGGGGACTTGATGGGTGATCTCAACAGCCGTCGCGGCCGCATTGGCGGAATGGAAACGCGTGGCGCCTCGACCCTGATCAAGGCGCAGGTGCCGATGGCTGAAATGCTCACCTACGAGCAGCAGCTGACGTCAGCCACGGGCGGGCGCGGGTCGTATCACATGGAGTTTTCCCACTACGAGGAGGTGCCGGCCCACCTCCACGGGAAGATCGTCGCTGAGGCCAAGGCCGAACGGGGCGAAGCGCTGGCTGAAGAAGACGCCTAGCGCGCCGCTGGGCTCGGTGCTCGCCTTTGGGCGGCGAATCCGTTTCGCAGCGCGTCGAATGCGTCCGCCCACGCCTCCCGCCGTATCATCACTGCCGGTCGACGCTGACTCGGCGTCGGTGTCGACCGCGGTGCAACTAGCGACGACGAGGTCTACTACTCGGCGTCGCCGCTGGGCTCGGTGCTCGCCTTTGGGCGGCGAATCCGTTTCGCAGCGCGTCGAATGCGTCCGCCCACGCCTCCCGCCGTATCATCACTGCCGGTCGACGCTGACTCGGCGTCGGTGTCGACCGCGGTGGTCGGATCGAATTCGCTCCCGAGCAACTCGACCTGCGCCAGTTCAGCATCATCGCCTTGGCGGCGTCCGGCACGTAGGATACGAATGTAGCCACCCGGGCGATCCGCGAAACGCGGAGCGATGGTCTCGAACAGCTTTCGGGCGACCTGTCGGTCTGCCAAGTCGCGGGCCACGCGTCGACGAGCGTTTAGCTCTTGCCCGCTTTCTGAACCGGCGGCAAGGCCTCGCTTGGCGGTCGTGATGAGACGCTCGACGTAGGGCCGAAGCTCTTTGGCTTTGGCAACCGTGGTTTGGATTCGCTCATGCTTCAGCAACTCCTGAGCCTGGTTGCGCAGCAACGCCGTCCGGTGCTCCGTGACGCGACCGAGCTTTCGATGTGCAACGCGGTGACGCATGGGTTCTACTCGGGTTGCGCCGGCGCCGCGCCGGCGGGTTGATCGATTCGCATGCCGAGGTTGAGCCCCATACCCAAGAGAATCTCCCTGATCTCATTGAGCGACTTGCGGCCGAAGTTCTTGGTGCGGAGCATTTCGGGCTCGGTCTTCTGTACAAGCTCGCGGATCGTACGGATATTGGCGTTCTTCAAGCAGTTGTAGGACCGAACCGACAACTCGAGCTCCTCGACGCTCTTGTCCAGATGCTCATTCGCCACGGCCGGAGCCTGTTCCACCTGTGGCTCCTCCGGCTGATCGACGGGATCGTCGATGTTGATAAAGATGTTGAGGTGATCACGAATCAGCTTCGCGCTGAGCGATACCGCGTCGCGAGCAGTTACCGTACCATCCGTCCAGACGTCCACGGTCAGCTTGTCGTAGTCTGTCGTCTGTCCGAGCCGCGCGGCTTCCACCAAGTAATTCACCTTCTTGATCGGCGAGTGCACTGAGTCGATTGGAATCCAGCCGATACCAAGATCTTCATCGAAGTTACGATCGGCCGACACGTATCCGCGCCCGCGATTGATTCGCATCTCGAGATTGAGCGACCCGCCTTCCGAAACCGTCGCGATGTGCACATCGGGTTCGAGAATTTCGATGTCTGCGTCGGTCTCGATGTCGCCCGCCTTCACTTCGCCAGGCGTGTCGACGCGCAGAACGAGCGTTTTCGTGTGGTCGACGTACAAGCGCATCGGGACCTGCTTGAGATTGAGGATGATATCGGTGGCATCCTCAACGACTCCCGGGATCGGTGAGAACTCGTGGAGCACGCCGTCCATTTTGACGGCAGTCACCGCGGCACCCTCGATCGAAGACAGCAGCACGCGGCGCAGCGCGTTACCAATCGTCGTCCCGAATCCTCGTTCGAACGGTTGCGCATGGAACCGTCCGTAACTATCGGTCAGGGTGTCACGGTCGTACTCTAACCGCTTAGGTCGCTGGAAACCTTTCCACAACATCGAGTTCAGTCCTTTCAGCGTCACGCAAAACGGAACGCTCGTGTTCTATTCCCCCGAGACGCCGCGAAGCGCCCACCCGGTTACTTCGAATACAGCTCGACGATCAACTGCTCCTGTACTGGCAGATTGAGCTGATCGCGAGTCGGAATCGCTGTCAGCTGGCCCGCCAGCTTCTCACCGTTGAACTCCAACCATTCAGGAATGCCGCGCCCTTTGACATCTTCCATGGCGTACTGGATGGCAGGGTTCTTGGTGCTCGTCGATTTGACCGCCACCTGGTCGCCGGCCTTCAGTGCGAACGACGGGATATCGGCGCGACGGCCGTTGACCGTAAAGTGGCCATGGCGAACCAGCTGCCGAGCCTGTGGGCGCGATGTGGCCAACCCCAGTCGGTACACCACGTTGTCCAGACGCCCTTCGAGGAGCTGCAGCAGCGTCTCGCCCGTCACCCCGCGGCGACGATCGGCCTCCTTGAAGTAGCGCCGAAACTGGCTTTCCAAAACGCCGTACATTCGTTTGACCCGCTGCTTCTCGCGGAGCTGGAGCCCATACCCGGCCATCCGAGCTCGTCGCCCCTTGCCGTGTTGCCCCGGGGGTACGTTGCGGCGCTCGATGGCACACTTCTCGCCGTAACACCGCTCGCCCTTCAAGAACAGCTTCATGCCCTCGCGCCGACACAACCGGCACACGGGGCCTGCGTATCGCGCCATCTCAGACCCTCCGCCGTTTCGGGGGACGGCACCCATTGTGCGGGATTGGCGTCACGTCCCGGATCGACTTCACCGAAAACCCCACCGATGTTTGGAGCGCTCGAATCGCTGACTCGCGGCCCGCGCCTGGGCCCTTCACCCGTACGTCCACCGATCGCACACCGAACGCCTTGGCACCTTGACCGGCGTTGATGGCTGCCTGGGTCGCGGCAAACGGTGTCCCTTTTCTCGATCCCTTGAAGCCGATCCCACCGGCGCTCGACCAGGACAGCACCCGGCCGTCGCCATCAGTCACCGTGATGATCGTGTTGTTGAACGACGCTTGAATGTGAACGACTCCGTGCGGAACCACACGCTTCTCACCACGTTTCTTAAACGTCTTCTTGCGCTTCGTTCGCTTTGGTTTCGCAGGAACGCTCGCGTCAACGGTTTCGAGCTTTGCCATCTGCTTTCCTCTTTATCTTCGCGACAACTATGTCGTCTTCTTCTTGGCAACCGCACCCTTGCGCGGTCCTTTTCGGGTGCGGGCATTCGTAATCGTCCGCTGGCCACGCACCGGCAGATTGCGGCGATGCCGCAGGCCGCGGTAGCAGCCGATCTCGATGAGCCGCTTGATGTTCATCGAGATCTCTTTGCGGAGGTCGCCTTCGACTCGACCCTGCTCCTCGATCACACGGCTGATCTGTCGAACCTCGTCCTCGGTGAGGTCCTTCACCCGGGTGTCCGGATTGACGCCGGAGGCGTCGAGCACAGTTTCTGCCCGTGTCGGACCGATGCCGAAAATGTAGGTCAAGCCAACCTCGATCCGCTTCGTCCGAGGCAGGTCAACTCCTGCTATTCGTGCCATATGCGACCCTCACCCTACCCTTGGCGCTGTTTGTGTTTCGGGTTGGTGCACAGCACCCGAACAACTCCACAGCGCTTGATGACCTTGCACTTCTCACACAACGGTCGAACCGATGTTCGTACTTTCATTTCGTGCCTTTCGCGTTACCCCATCCGAGCGGTGATTCGACCACGGGTTGGATTCCGCGACGAAACAGCGACCTTCACGCGATCTCCCTGAAGTATCCGCACGAAGTTGCGACGAGGCTCTTTCGTGAGATGAGCCGTGATACGAACCTTCGATTCCAACTCAACGCGAAACAGCGCGCGGGGCAATGTTTCGATCACGAACCCCTCGACCTCCGTCCCGTGTTCCATCAGCTCCGACCTACCGAGACGCGAGACCTCTGCGTCGCGTCGACCGATACCGTGCCGTTGGTCCGCTGGCTCAAGATCTCAGGCCCATCAACCGTCACAGCAACCGAATGCTCGAAGTGCGCCGACAGCCCACCATCCCGAGTCACCGCCGTCCATCCGTCGTCGAGCAGTCGAACACCCGAATTCCCGACATTCACCATCGGCTCGATCGCCAGCACCATCCCTTCGCGCAGGCGCGGGCCCCGACCGGGGTCGCCGTAGTTCGGGATCTGGGGCTCCTCGTGCAGCTGTGTGCCGATACCGTGACCAACGAAATCCCGTACGACGGTAAACCCATGCGCCTCAACATGGGTCTGCACGGCGTGACCAATGTCCGAAACGCGGCCGTCGACCGTTACCTGCTCAATTGCCAAGGCGAGCGCCTCATCGGTCACACGTAGGAGACGCGAGGCCTCCTCGTCGATCTCGCCTACTCCGGTCGTCAGCGCGGAGTCGCCGTAGTAGCCTTCGAGCACGACCCCCATATCGAGCGAGATGATGTCGCCTGCCTCGAGGGCACGACTCGACGGAATACCGTGCACGACAGCGTCGTTAATCGACGCGCAGAGAGTGGCTGGGTACCCGTGGTATCCCTTGAACGCCGGCACGGCCCCAGCCTCGACAATTCTGGCCTCCGCAACGGTATCCAGCTCCTGTGTCGTCACTCCGGGGACGACCGCCGCTTGAAGCTCAGACAGCACTTGGGCCACAAGTCGGTTGGCCGCTCGCATCCGCTGAAGCTCATCCGGCGACTTGCAAACAATCATGATGCGGCACCCACAGCCACTGCATCGATGGCGTCGCTGATGGCGCGCGCCACTTGATCTCGCGACTGATTTCCGTCGATCTGGGCAAACCCTGGTCGCGTCGCGTAGAACTCCACCAAGGGCGACGTCCGTCGATGGTAAACCCGCAGTCGCTCCCGAACGACGTCTTCGCGATCGTCGCGCCGTTGACGGAGAGCGCCGCCGCACGCCGCGCACGTCACACCGTTCCCGCCATCGTCGGCGGTAATCGCACCGCACGATCCACACACGCGACGCCGAGAGATCCGCGACACCAGCTCGTCATCCTGGACCGCAAGCTGGATAATGGTCAGTGCCCCACGGCCGGCACGCATGTCGTCAAGTGCCGACGCCTGCTTCACCGTTCGCGGAAACCCGTCGAGAATGAACCCCGACGCCGCGTCAGGTCGCGCCAGTCGCTCACGCACGATGTCGACCACTATCTTGTCGTCCACCAGCTCTCCGGCATCCAAGATGCCCTTGACGTTCCGACCCAACTCGGTTTCGGCCCGCACCGCCTCGCGCAACATGTCCCCCGTCGAGATCTGAGGAACGCCGTGCCGTTCTGTGATGTAACGCGCCTGCGTACCCTTCCCCGCGCCAGGAGGTCCGAAGAGCACGAGGTCCAATCCCATGAGTCGTCTCTCCTCTGCCGCGTCGCAATACGTCAGCCACGCCGCCCCTTGATTCGGCCCTTCTTCATGAACCCGTCGTAGTGGCGCATGATCAACTGCGACTCCACCTGCTGGACGGTATCCATAGACACGCCGACGATGATGAGCAGCGATGTGCCGCCAAAGTAGAACGTCACGCCCAACCCTTCGGTGATGAACCCGGGCAAGAGCGTGTCGAGCTGATCACCGAAAAACGGGACGGCGTCGGCGCGAAAGCCGGCAATCATCAAATCCGGCAAGACCGCCACCAATGCCAAGTAGATCGAGCCGACCAGCGTGATCCGCGTCAGGATCGTATCGATGTACTCCGCTGTCCGCTTCCCTGGCCGAATCCCGGGAACGAATCCCCCGTACTTGCGCATGTTTTCAGCGACGTCGTCCGGGTTAAAGATGATCGCCGTATAGAAGTATGCGAAGAAGATAATGCCTGCCATGTACAACAGGTAGTACAGGGGCATACCGTTTCGCAGTTGATCCGTAATGGTCTGCGCCCAGCCTCCGGCGGGCAGGGCCGCCGCCACGGTCGCAGGAAACGCAATGATCGAGGACGCGAAGATCACCGGAATCACACCCCCGGTATTCACCTTCAACGGGATGTGGGTACTCGTGCCCCCATACATGCGTCGGCCCACGACACGCTTGGCGTACTGCACCGTCACGCGTCGTTGCCCGCGTTCGATGTAGACGACGGCGCCAATAACGACGACCATCAACACCACCAGGAGCAGCAGGCGGATGAGACCAATCTGCCCCGATCGAAGCTGCTCGATGGTGCTGAGCACAGCTGTCGGCAAGCCCACGACGATGCCGGCGAAAATAATCAGCGACATGCCGTTGCCGATTCCACGCTCGGTGATCTGCTCACCGAGCCACATGATGAACCCAGTACCCGTCGTAAGGGTCAGGATCGTCATGAGCCTGAAACCCCAGCCGGGGTTGGTGACGAGGTCAAAGCCACCGGCGACGCCCGTTTGTCGCTCGAGAAACAACGCGATCGCGGACGCTTGCACGACACAGAGCAGAATCGTGCCGTAGCGCGTGTACTGCGTGATCTTGCGCCGTCCAAGCTCGCCTTCCTTTGACAGGCGCTCCAAGTACGGCCACACCACCGTCAGCAGCTGCAAGATGATCGACGCGCTGATATACGGCATGATGCCGAGAGCGAAGATGGTCACCTGAGACAGGTTACCGCCCGAGAACATGTCATAGAGCCCGAACATCGTCCCGGCCGCCTGCTCGGCGAGCAGGGCCAGCGCTTCCTTGTTGACACCGGGCGTCGGAATGTGACTGCCGACCCGGTAGACCGCGAGTATCGAGAGCGTAAAGAGCACCCGTTTTCGCAGATCGGGAATCGCGACGATGTTCCGCAGGCTATCGATCATTCAGTCGATTCCCTCGGTGCACGAGCCGGAAGGACCTCCGCCTGACCGCCGGCGGCCGCAATCAGGTCACGAGCCTTCGCGCTGAACTTGTGGGCGCGAACGGTGAGCTTCTTCGACATCTCCCCGCGCGCCAGCACCTTGACGAGCGCCCGGGCGTCTCGAACGATGCGACGCTCGCGCATCAGTTCCGGGGTGACATCGGTGCCATCCTCAAAGCGTTGCGAAAGCGTATCGAGATTGACCACGGCGTACTCGACTCGAAATGGGTTGTGAAACCCCCGCTTCGGCACGCGCCGATGGAGAGGCATCTGACCGCCTTCGAACCCCCGCTTGCTCGAGTACCCCGAGCGCGACTTCTGCCCTTTGTGACCGCGGCCGGCTGTCACGCCGGTTCCCGATCCCTCGCCGCGCCCAATGCGCTTCTTGCGGTGTGTCGCCCCTTCAGGTGGTCGCAACGTACTGAGATCCATCGATTTGGACTTCACTCGGCCTCCGTGACGTGTACGAGGTGCCGAACCTTCTGAATCATCCCTCGCACGCTCGGGTTATCCACAACGTCGACCGAGTGTCCGATCCTCCGCAGCCCAAGCCCTTTCACCACCAGGCCCTGCCGCCGATTGAATCCAATCGGGCTCCGCACCAATTTCACCGAGATCCTCGGGCGCCGTCGTTCCGCTGTCCTCGTCTCGTCATGATTCACATCACGTCGCACACACGTGGCTGATCTACCTATTGCCCGTCGCCCGCGCCCGCCGTCGTCGGCGTCGTCAAGTCAAGCGACGACAGCTCGATATTCCGCAATCGCGAGACCTCAACCGGGTCTTTTAGCGCCGCCAGACCGGCGAAGGTCGCCCGAACGACGTTCTGCGGATTGTCTGATCCCAGGGACTTCGTCAGGATGTTGTGGATACCAGCAGCCTCGACGACCGCCCGCACCGCACCACCCGCGATAATGCCCGTTCCCTCCGGGGCCGGTCGAAGTAGCACGCGACCCGCTCCGAAGCGTCCGACGATCGTGTGAGGGGTCGTCGTCCCTTGCAGCGGCACGCGTATCAATGCCTTTTTCGCTGCTTCGATGCCCTTCTTGATGGCCGAAGGAACCTCCTTCGCCTTTCCAACGGCGTATCCCACGTGACCCAGGCCGTCGCCCACGACGACCAGCGCACTAAAGCTGAGGTTCTTCCCGCCCTTGACGACTTTGGTCACGCGGTTGATCGACACAACCGTGTCCTTCAGGTCGAGCATTCCCGGATCGATCTTCGCCCGTGGTTCACCCATGTGCTAAAACTCCAAACCTGCTTCTCGAGCCGCTTCAGCCACGCTACGTATACGTCCGTGATAACGGAACCCACCGCGATCGAACACGACGTGTTTGATGCCGTGCTTGAGGAGACGTTCGGCCACCACCTTGCCAATCACCGACGCCCCAGCCACGTTTCCGCCACGAGCGCCGTTCTCCAACATCGCCTTGACGGACGGCTCGGTGCTCGACGCCGATGCCAAGGTGCGACCGCCCTTGTCATCTATCGCCTGGACCGAGATGTGTGCGATGCTGCGAGACACTGCAAGCCGCGGTCGCTCGGAAGTGCCGTGAATCCGTTGCCGCTGCCGCAGCCGGATTCGGGTACGACGATCCTTTTTCGTCTTGACCTTCATCCGTTATGCTCCGGTCTTTCCGACCTTCTTCTTCAACACCTCGCCCGTGTACCGAACACCTTTTTGCTTGTACGGATCAGGCTTTCGCAGCAACCGTATGTTGGCCGCAACTTGTCCAACCTTTTGCCGATCGATCCCGCTGACGGTGATGTGCGTCTGCTTGTCGATAGCGATGTCGATGCCGTCTGGAATCGGGAACACCACCGGGTGGGAATAGCCCAGCGCAAACACCACTTGCTTGCCGGACTTCTCCGCGCGATAACCGATTCCGACGATGTCGAGCTCTTTTTTGAAACCCTCAGTCACTCCATGAACGGCGTTGGCGACCAGGCTGCGCGCAAGCCCGTGGAACTTGCCGAGTGACCGATCGTTCTCCCGGATCGGATGAGCGACCAGCGTCGCGTCGGTCAACTCGAACCGCACACCTGGGGGAACTGCCTGCCGCAGCAATCCCTTCGGCCCCTTGACTTCGACGGCCACGTCACCCACCGTCACGGTCACACCGTTCGGAACCGGAATCGGCTTCTTGCCTACTCGAGACATCTCTATCTATCCACTCTTCGCGGCATCGAACGCGACGCTACCACACGTTGCACAGCACCTCGCCACCGACTCCGGCCTCGGAAGCCTGGCGACCGGTCATGACCCCACGCGACGTCGTCAGGATGCTCGTTCCGAGCCCAGCGAGAACCGGCGGAGTCCGGTCCCGCGCAAAATAGACTCGTCGGCCGGGTCGACTGACGCGCTGCAGTCCGGACAGGACACGCTCACCCCGCGGACCGTACTTCAGGAATATCCGAATCATTCTGTCTGGATGGGATCGCTTCTGCACGGGTAACTCGACGATCTTGAACCCTTGAATGTAGCCCTCGATCTGCAGAATCCGTGCAATCTCGGCCTTGAGTCTAGATTGGGGAATATCGACACGCGGCCGGCGTCCCGCGGTTGCATTGCGGATCCGCGTCAGCATGTCAGCAATCTGATCAGCCATAGCTCTCCGATCTCACTTGTCGCGGTTCGAACTGTCGCCTACGACATCCACTACCAACTACTCTTCGTAACGCCAGCGATCTCGCCCTCCAGCGCCAGCTTCCGAAAACACAAGCGACACAGCGCAAACTTCCGAAGGTACCCGCGCGGCCGCCCGCACAACCGACACCGGTTTCGCAGCCGAACCCTGAACTTGGGCGGCTTGAGCTCTTTGACCTTCTTTGCTGTCGTCGACATATCGTTTCATCCTGGACGGTTCCGGAGGGAACCGCCTCGCCCCACGTGCTAGTTCGCCCGAAACGGCATGCCCATGAGCTGCAGCAACTTCCGCCCCTCCTGGTCGGTGCGTGCGGTGGTGACCACAGAGATGTTCATGCCACGTGCCTGATCGACCTTCATGTAGTCGATCTCCAGGAAGATCAACTGATCTTTCAGTCCCATCGTGTAGTTGCCGCGGCCATCGAACCCACGTGGTGAAATGCCCCGAAAGTCGCGCACACGAGGCAACGCGATGGCGATTAGCCGATCGAGGAACTCGAACATGCGCTCGCCACGTAGCGTCACCATGGTGCCGACCGGCACGCCCGCGCGGAGTTTGAACTGCGCGATCGATTTCCGGGCTCGCGTCGTCACCGACTTCTGACCCGCGATCCGGGTGAGCTCGTCGGCACCGACTTCGATCAGCTTGGCGTTCTGCGTGGCCTCTCCGAGCCCCATGTTCACGACAACCCGTTCGATCTTTGGGACCGCCATGACGTTCGCGTATCCGAACTCCTTGCGCAGTGCCGGAATGACCTCGTCTCGATAGCGATCGCGAAGCCGGCTCATTTGTCCACCGCCCCATCGCACTTGCGGCACACGCGAACCTTGCGGCCGTCGCCAAGCAGCTGATGCCCGATCCTCGTGGGCGCGCCACATTCCGGACACACGATCTGCACATTTGATGCGTGCAGCGACGCTTCGCGCTCGACCACCCCACCCTTCACGTTCTTCTGCGGGTTCGGACGGGTGTGCCGCTTGATGAAGTTAACGCCTTCAACCAGGATGCGATTGCGGTTTGGTATCACCCGCAAGACCCGGCCGCGCTTGCCGCGATCTTTACCCCCCACCACGATCACCGTGTCGTTCTTGCGAACGGGTGTTTGTAGTCTCGACATTTCAGAATTCAGAAGTCCTGCCGACTTCGTTAAAGAACCTCCGGTGCCAGCGAAATGATCTTCATGAACTTCCGCTCTCGAAGCTCGCGTGCAACTGGTCCGAAGACACGCGTGCCAACCGGCTCGTTCTGCTCGTTAACCAGCACGGCCGCGTTGCGATCAAACCTCACGTAGCTGCCGTCACGCCGCCGATGCTCCTTTTTCGTGCGAACGATCACCGCGCGGACGACCTGGCCCTTCTTAACCTGCGACGCCGGCACCGCTTCCTTGACAGACGCCGTGACGAGATCACCCAATCGCGCATAGCGGCCGGTCGACCCGCCGAGTGGGTTAATGACCGCGATCTTTCGCGCGCCGGAGTTGTCGGCGACGTCCAACACAGACTGCATCTGAATCATGATTGGTCCGCCTGCCTCACACCACTTCGGCCCGCTCAACGATGCGGATCACCACGAAACGCTTTTGACGGCTGAGTGGTCGTGACTCAACCACGGCAACCCGATCACCGACCTTCGCACTGTTCGATTCGTCATGCGCCATGAACGTTCGTGTTCGGCGTTGAATCTTTCCGTACGCCTGGTTCCGGACGCGCCGCTCGACGGCCACGCTGACCCCCTTGTCGACCTTGTCTCGCACGACAACACCGATGATCTCTCGCTTGCTGGCCATTACTGGTTCCTCTCCGCCCCCAGCGAACGCTCTCGCAACAGCGTCTTGACCTGCGCACGCTCGCGACGCAGCCGCCGCATCTTGTGAGGTGTCTCGCCGTGCCCCATGCCCTGATTCAAACGCACTCGAAAGACCTCTTCGTTCAATTCGCTCACTCGCGCTGCGAGATCTGCATCACTCATCTCGCGCAGCTCGGCCAGGGTGCTCATTTCGTCCCCCCTTCGCCGAATCGCGTCGTGAACTTCGTGTGAATGGGGAGTTTGGCGCCCGCAAGCTGCATCGCACGCTCTGCGTCAGCCGCGCTCACGCCCTCCATCTCGAACAGGATCCGCCCAGGACGGACGACGGCTACCCACTGCTCCGGTGCCCCTTTCCCCTTTCCCATGCGGGTTTCCTGTGGCTTCTTGGTGATTGGCTTGTCTGGAAACACGCGCACCCAGATCTTTCCGCCCCGCTTGATGAAGCGAGTCATGGCAACTCGCGCTGCCTCAATCTGGCGATCCGTCAACCAACAGGGCTCGAGCGCCTTCATGCCATAGTCCCCGAACGACACCGTGGAGCCACGCCACGCCTTGCCGGTCATGCGACCGCGATGCTGTTTCCGAAACTTGACCTTCTTTGGCATCAACATGGCGACAACCCTTCGTCAGATCCGCCCTCGACGCGGCGTGCGATAGTCTTCCTCCCGCCCCGTCTGCGGCGTGAGCCGCTCACCCTTGTAGAGCCAGACCTTCACACCGATGACGCCATACGTGGTCCGAGCCTCGCCAAACCCATAGTCGATATCCGCGCGGAGGGTCTGCAGCGGCAACTGCCCATGCAGGTACCACTCGGACCGGGCGATTTCAGCCCCATTGAGGCGACCGCCAACGCGGACCTTGATGCCTCGGGCACCAAATCGCAGCGCCGATTCCACCGCCTTGCGCATCGCGCGCCGAAACGCCACCCGCTTCTCGAGCTGAACAGCCACCGATTCGCTGATCAGTTGAGCCTCGAGCTCTGGCTTCTGGATCTCCTGGATGTTGATGAAGACGACGCGATTCGTGCGCTTCTGAATCTCGGCCTTCAGCTTGTCCACCTCCGTGCCCTTCCGACCGATGATGATCCCTGGCCGAGACGTATGGATGTCGAGCTTGAGGTTGTTCGCAGCGCGCTCGATCTCGATCTTCGAGACACCCGCGTGCGAAAAGCGCTTCTTGAGGTCCGCCTTCAGCGCGAGATCTTCATGCAGCAGCTTGGCGTAGTCACGGTCCGCATACCAGCGTGACCGCCACGTCTTATTGAACCCGAGCCGGAACCCATACGGGTGTACCTTCTGTCCCATGCGTCGTCTCGTCTAGTCGTTCTTCGTTGCCTTCTTTGCGGTTTTGGCGGTCTTCGCAGCCTTGGCGACCTTCTTGGTCGTCTTCTTCGCAGCTTGCTTCGCGACCTTCTTCACCGCCTTCTTTGAAGCCTTCTTCGCCGCAGTCTTGCGGGCCCGGGCCGAGCGGGACGCGGTCGCCTTCGAACGCTTGGCCTTTGCCGTCTTGCGTTTCGGTCGTGGCGCTCCGGCCTCACCGGACGGCGAGGCGGCAACTGGGACGATCGACTCTTCGCGCTCGCGAACGACCACTGTAAGATGCGCGCTCCGTTTGATGATGCGAAACGCTCGACCCATTGGTGCCGCGCGCACGCGCTTCATCGACGGTCCTTGGTTTGCGTGACAGCTACGCACATACAGCCGATCGACGTCCCCGGAAGCGCCTTCCGTCTGCTGAACGTTGGCAACCGCAGAGCGCAGCACTTTCGAAATGTCTCGCGCCACGCGCTTCGGCGAGTAGCGAAGGATCGCAAGCGCGGCATTGACGTCTCGACCCCGGATGCGATCGATGACGAGCTTGGCCTTTTGGGACGAGCCCCGAACGTAGCGTGCGGTCGCGCGTCCCTCGATCACCGGGGGCCTCCCGACTTCGCCACCGACGCGACCTTGTCGCCCTTTCCGGTGTGTCCTCGAAACAGCCGAGTGGGGGCGAACTCACCGAACTTGTGCCCGACCATGTTCTCCGTGACGTAGATCGGGATGAACTTCTTGCCGTTGTGCACCGCTACGGTATGCCCGATCATCTCGGGTACGACCGTCGACCGACGAGACCAGGTCTTGACGACCTTCTTCTCGCCGTTGCGGTTCATGACCTCGATCTTCTCGAGGAGGGGAAGATCAACGAACGGACCTTTCTTTAGCGATCGACTCATCGCGCTCTTTCCTTACGGGCGGCTACTTCTTCCCTCGCTTGCGCTTGCGTTGGATGATGAAACGGTCGGACGGCTTCTTCCGACGGGTCTTGAATCCTTTCGCCGGCATCCCCCACGGCGAAACGGGGTGCCGTCCACCTGCGGCGTGCCCCTCTCCGCCCCCCAAGGGGTGGTCGACCGGGTTCATGGCCACGCCGCGCACGTGTGGCCGGCGGCCGAGCCATCGACTTCGACCGGCTTTGCCGATCGAGATATTTCCATGATCAGCATTCCCGACTTGGCCAATCGTGGCCAAGCACTCCGGCAGCAGTAGCCGCGTCTCGCCAGACGGCAGCTTGACCGTGACGTACTTCCCTTCCTTGGCGACGACCTGAACTGATGCGCCCGCCCCGCGTGCAAGCTGCCCGCCCTTGCCCGGGCGCAGCTCAACGTTGTGCACGAGCGTCCCGAGCGGAATGCCCTTCAACGGCAACGCGTTGCCGGGCAGGATGTCGATGCCGTCACCTGACACGATCGTGTCGCCAACATTCAGGCCAAGCGGGTGCAAGATGTAACGCTTCTCGCCGTCGGCGTAGTTCACCAACGCAATGCGCGCCGAGCGGTTCGGGTCGTACTCGATCGTGGCCACCTTTGCCGGTACGCCATGTTTATTCCGTTTGAAGTCAATGACGCGATACGCACGCTTGTGTCCGCCCCCGCGCCACCACACCGTGATCTCGCCGCGGTTGTTCCGTCCGCCCGACTTCTTGAGCGGCTCGGTCAGCGGCCGGTACGGTCGATCCGTCGTGATGTCGTCGTTGACCTGCGACGTTTGAAACCGTCGTCCGGCCGATGTGGGCTTGTGCTTTCTAATCGCCACAGTCTCGTCCTACTCGCTCCGTCGTCAGTCCCTACGCACCCTCGAGAATCTGGGGCACTTTTTCGCCCGGCTTAAGCCGTACGTAGGCCTTCTTCCAATCTGGACGCTGGCCGAAGTAGCGCCCCTGCCGCTTGACCTTCCCATGACTGATCGAGGTGCGAACATTCGCGACCTTCGTCTTGAGAAGCTGCTCGACGGCGCGCTTGATGTCTACCTTCGTCGCGGCCTTTGCTACCTCGAAGACGAGGATCTGCCCTTCTTCACGGAGGATGGATGACTTCTCCGTGATGATCGCTCGCCGTATGACGTCGGTCTGATTCATGAGCCCAACACCTCCGCCAGCCGCTCGACTGCACGCTTGCTGATCACGAGGTGCCTCGAACCCAGGACGTCACGTGCCGTTAGCCGGCCGGACTCAACGACACGAACCCGTGACAGATTCCGCGTCGCCAGCTTCACGTTCTCATCGGGACCAACGTCGACGACGACCGCACTGCCGCTCACTCCCAGCTGCTCGAGACGCTCCGCGGCCAGCTTGGTCTTAGGCTCAGCCAGTGTCAGCGCCGTTCCGTCCTCGACGATCGTGACGGCACCGTCATTGAGCTTCTGCGTCAGGGCCGCGCGTAGGGCTCCACGAGTCACCTTCTTAGGCATCCGGTACCCGTGGCTACGCGGCTGCGGACCGAACACCGTCCCGCCCCCACGCCACAGCGGAGTGCGAACCTCGCCGACCCGCGCGCGTCCTGTGCCCTTCTGGCGCCACGGCTTGTGCCCGCTGCCCCTGACACGCCCACGCGTCTTTGTAGAGTGGGTCCCCTGCTGGTCCTCCGCGTTGGCATGCACCACGGACTCCCAGATCAGACCGGTGTTGACGGCTCCGCTAAACACCTCGTCGCTTAGCTCGACCGAACCGACCTTCTCGTTCTGCTCGTTGACCACGTCCAGTGTCATTCTTCAACTTCGGGGCTTCGCCCCGAACCCCCGCCCGGCCCCTACTTCCGCTTCTTCTTATCGTCGGTCTTCGTCGGAGCGACCGGCTGGCGGCGCGGCGCCACTGACTTCCGAATCACAAGGTATCCGCCGGGCGCACCCGGGATAGCTCCACCGACGACAAGACGATGGTTGTCGGCATCAACCTGAATCACTCGCAGATTGCGAACCGTGACCCGATCCCCGCCCATCCGTCCTGGGGCCCGCATGCCCTTGAACACGCGGGACGGATACGATGACTGGCCAATCGACCCAGGCGCGCGATGGAACATCGAACCGTGCGTGGCGCGACCACCACTAAAGCCATGTCGTTTGACCACGCCTTGAAACCCACGACCGCGACTCACCCCGATGACGTCGACCTGGTCACCGGCCTCGAACAGCGACACCAGCACCTGTTCACCCTCACTGGCGCCCTCCGCGTCCTCGCCCTGTGTCAACGGGAACTCACGAAGCACGCGCGTCGGCGGGACCTTTGCCCGCGAAAAGTGACCGGCCATCCCTCGAGTCACGCGTGCTGGCTTATCCTCGACCAACCCAAGCTGCACCGACTCATAGCCGTCGCGCTCGACCGTTTTCCGCTGAACCACCACGCACGGACCGGCCTTTAGGACGGTCGCGGGCAATGCCGCACCGTCATCGCCAAACACCTGCGTCATGCCGATCTTCTGTCCGATGATTCCAGTCATCTCTTAGTTCGCCGTGCGTGGCCTTGTGAATCCTCAGACCGAAACCCTACTGATGCTCCTTACCAAACGCCTTGATCTCGACGTCCACACCCGCAGGTAGGTCGAGCTTCATGAGGGCGTCGACCGTCTGAGGCGTCGGTTCGAAGATGTCAATCAGTCGCTTGTGCGTGCGGATCTCGAACTGCTCTCGCGACTTCTTGTCGACGTGAGGCGACCGCAGCACGGTCCACTTGTTCTTGTCCGTCGGCAAGGGGATCGGCCCGGCGAGGCGTGCACCCGTCCGGCGTGCCGTGTCGACGATCTCCGTCGTCGATTGGTCAAGCACACGATGGTCGTAGGCCTTGAGCCGAATCCGAATCTTGTCGCTAAAGGTGGCCATCCGCTTTCCTTATTCGATGATCTCCGTGATCGTCCCCGAGCCAACCGTGCGGCCGCCTTCCCGAATCGCAAACCGCAAGCCCTTCTCCAGTGCTACCGGCGTGATCAACTCCACCGTCACCGCCACGTTGTCCCCCGGCATCACCATCTCCACCCCGTCCGGCAGGTTCGCCACCCCCGTCACGTCCGTCGTCCGCAAGTAAAACTGCGGCCGATAGCCGTTGAAAAACGGCGTGTGCCGACCGCCTTCCTCCTTCGTCAGCACATACACCTGCCCCTTGAACTTCGTGTGCGGCGTAATCGACCCCGGCTTCGCCAACACCTGCCCCCGCTCCACGTCGTCCTTCTCCGTGCCCCGCAACAGCACGCCGATGTTGTCCCCCGCCACCCCTTCATCCAGCAGCTTGCGGAACATCTCCACGCCCGTCACGACCTTCTTCTGTGTCGGCGCAAACCCGACAATCTCGATCTCCTCGCTCACCAGCACCTTGCCGCGCTCCACCCGGCCCGTCACCACCGTGCCCCGGCCCGAGATCGAAAACACGTCCTCAATCGGCATCAAAAACGGCTGATCAATGTCGCGCACCGGCATCGGCACGTAGTCGTCCACCGCCGCCATCAACTCCTCAATCGATTTCTCGCCGTCCCCGTCGCCCTCCAGCGCCTTCAGCGCCGACCCCTTGATCACCGGGATGTCGTCGCCTGGATACTCATACGAGCTCAACAGCTCCCGCACCTCGAGCTCCACCAACTCCAACAGCTCCGGGTCGTCCACCATGTCCACTTTGTTGAGAAACACCACCAGAGACGGCACCCCAACCTGCCGCGCCAACAAAATGTGCTCGCGCGTCTGCGGCATCGGCCCGTCGGTCGCCGCCACCACCAGAATCGCCCCATCCATCTGCGCCGCGCCCGTAATCATGTTCTTGATGTAGTCGGCGTGCCCGGGGCAGTCCACGTGCGCATAGTGCCGGTTCGGCGTCGTGTACTCCACGTGCGCCGTCGCAATCGTGATCCCCCGCTCGCGTTCTTCCGGCGCGTTGTCGATCGAGTCGAACGTCCGTGCCATATTCGTCGCGTCGTTCTTCGCCATCACCGACGTGATCGCCGCCGTCAGCGTCGTCTTCCCGTGATCGATGTGCCCGATCGTTCCGATGTTCACGTGCGGCTTCGACCGATCAAATTTCTCTTTCGCCATTGCTAATGCCCTCGTCTCTACTCACCTCGCCGTGCGTGGCCCACTCATCGCCCTTGTATCCGCGCGACAACCTCGTCGCTCACCGTCCGGGGCACGCGCTCGTATCGAGCAAAGTGCATGGAGTAGGTTGCGCGCCCTTGGGTTCGGGACCGCAAATCAGTGGCATACCCAAACATCTCGGCTAGCGGCACGCGTGCATCGACGATCTGGGTGCCGGCCCTGGCCTCCATCGACTTAACACGCCCGCGGCGAGCGTTGAGGTCCGTAATGATGTCGCCCATGTACTCTTCGGGAACGACAACTTCCACTCGCATCATCGGCTCGAGCAGCTCCGCACCCGCTTTTCGCGCCGCCTCACGAAACGCCATCGTGCCCGCCACCTTGAACGCCACTTCCGATGAGTCGACTTCGTGATACGACCCGTCGTACAGAGACACGCTGACGTCCTCGATGGGATACCCCGCCAACACGCCAGTGGTCATGGCTTCGCGGATACCCTCTTCGACCGGCTTGATGTACTCACGCGGAATCGCGCCGCCATGGATGTCGTTGACGAACTCGAACCCGTGGCCGCGCTGACCAGGCACCACCCGAATCTTGACGTGGCCGTACTGCCCCCGGCCGCCGGTCTGTTTGACGAAGCGAGCCTCGGCATCGGCAGGGTGGGTCAGTGTTTCCTTGTAGGCCACTTGAGGTCGCCCCACAGCCGCCGCCACCCCGAACTCGCGCTGCAGACGGTCGACGAGGATCTCCAGGTGCAATTCGCCCATTCCAGAAATCACGACCTGACCTGTCTCCTCGTTCGTCTGCACTTGGAACGTCGGATCCTCGACGGTGAGCTTCGCGAGCCCCTGCCCAAGCTTCTCCTGATCAGCCTTGGTCTTCGGCTCGATAGCCAGGCTGATCACCGGGCTCGGGAAATCCATCGACTCGAGCACGATCGGGTGCTGTTTGTCGCAGATGGTGTCGCCCGTGCCGACGCTCTTGAGACCCACCGCGGCGGCGATATCACCGGCGTACACCTGTTTGATCTCCTCGCGCTTGTTTGCGTGCATCTTCAGTAGTCGCCCGACGCGCTCGCTGCGCTGTCGGAGCGGGTTGTAGATGGTGGCGCCAGACTTCATAACGCCCGAATAGACGCGAATAAACGTCAACTGTCCGACGTAGATGTCGGTCATGACCTTGAACGCCAGCGCGGAGAACGGGGCATCGTCATCCGCGGCGCGCTCGGTGGACGCCCCGTCGCCACCAGTCGGATCGATGCCGACCATCGGCGGAACGTCCTCCGGCGATGGCAAATAGTCGAGGACCGCATCCAGGAGCGGCTGCACGCCTCTGTTCTTAAACGCCGATCCGCACAGGACGGGCACGAAAGGCGCGTCTTCGCCCGTAACGGATTTGACCACGCGACGACGGAGCGTCGCCCTGATTTCGTCCTCGGGAATCGGCTCGCCGTGCAGGTACTTGTTCAGCAGATCGTCGTTGACCTCGGCGACCTTCTCGATGAGCTGCTCCCGCAAAGTTGTAGCCTGCGCCCGCAGTTCCTCGGGAATCTCCTCGATGATCGACTCGGCGCCAAGAGTCTCGTCGAGATACTTGATGGCCTTCATCGACACAAGGTCCACGACCCCAACGAATCCCTCTTCGGTCCCGATGGGAAGCTGGACGGCTACCGGATTGGCCTGGAGCTTCGTCCGGATCTGGTCGATCGTCCCCATGAAATCCGCGCCGACCCGGTCCATCTTGTTCACGAAACAAATGCGCGGCACACGATATTTGTCCGCCTGCCGCCACACCGTTTCCGATTGCGGCTCGACGCCACCAACGGCGTCGAAGACAGCGACCGCTCCGTCGAGCACGCGGAGCGACCGCTCCACCTCGGCCGTGAAGTCGACGTGACCCGGCGTGTCGATGATGTTGATCCGGTGCTCGCGCCAGAAACAGGTCGTGGCAGCAGAAGTAATCGTGATGCCGCGCTCCTGCTCCTGAGCCATCCAGTCCATGACGGCTGTGCCGTCATGCACCTCACCAAGCTTGTAGGTGATGCCGGTGTAGTACAGAACGCGCTCGGTCGTGGTGGTCTTCCCGGCATCGATATGCGCCATGATGCCGATGTTCCGCGTCCGGCCGAGTGCAACCTGCCTAGGCATGGTGTCTGACTTTCGGGGCCCGATCTTCGCGGACTGTCGCGATCCGATCGGAAGCTCAGCAGTCGTCGACATACGTCCTACCAGCGATAATGGGCGAAGGCCTTATTGGCCTCTGCCATGCGATGCGTGTCCTCACGCTTCTTCACCGACCCACCACGCAGATTCGACGCGTCGATGAGCTCGTTCGCGAGCTTCTCACTCATCGTCTTGCCATCGCCGCGACCGCGCGCATAGCCCGTCAGCCATCGAATACTCAGTGAGAGCCGGCGATTCTGACTCACCTCGATCGGTACCTGGTAATTCGAGCCCCCGACCCGGCGCGACTTGACCTCCAAACTCGGCTTCGTGTTGTCGACGGCTTTCTTAAAGATCTTCAGCGGGTCATCGCCCGTCCGCTGCTTGATGATGTCGAGGCTGCCGTACAGGATGCCCTCGGCGACGCTTCGCTTGCCTCCCCGCATCAACATGCGCACGAACTTCGTCACCAGCGTGCTGGCGTAGAGGGGATCCGCCGGAACCTCTCGCTTCGGGACCTCGCGTCGACGTGGCATATGGGGCTTCCTCTCGACCTAGGGTGTAATCGAGGTCGTTTCCTATCCCTTCGGGCGCTTCGCGCCGTATTTCGATCGTCCTTGCCTGCGTTCCTGAACGCCGACCGTATCGAGCGTGCCGCGGACCACGTGGTAGCGAACACCCGGCAGGTCCTTGACACGCCCCCCTCGAATCAGCACCAACGAGTGTTCCTGAAGGTTGTGACCTTCACCCGGAATGTAGCTGGTCACTTCGATGCTGTTCGTGAGTCGAACACGAGCAACCTTTCGCAGGGCGGAATTTGGCTTCTTCGGGGTTTGGGTAAACACCCGAACGCAAACTCCCCGCTTCTGCGGACACTGTTGCAGCGCTGGGCTCTTTGTCTTGCTAAGCACGCGCTGTCGGCCGTGGCGAACGAGTTGACTGATCGTCGGCAAGGCGACTCCTCACCTAAAAGACCACGCCTTGCGCAAGGCCGCGCGTGAAGGACGTGGCAGAAAATTTGCCCAGGCCTAGAAGCGGTCCCAGAACCGGAACCGACTTGGCACCTGAGGCAAGGTTGACCCTAATTCGTTATGCGCGTCGTGCAGGCGATCCCTTTGCCGGGATCCCACTCGCTTGGAAAGGAGCACGACGGTGCCCCTTTCGGACGGGTCGAAACTAGATAGGGTTTCCCAGTTCCGACAAAACCTTACGAGGCTATCATATGAAGCCCGAGCGAGGCAACCGGGACCGCGCTAACCTACTGGCCCTCTACAGGTTGGGGTCCAATCCTGACGACCCGGAACCTGCCAGCTACCTATTGCCCTTCGACTGGTTCAGGGTCTGGGCGACCAATCCGGTCCTCCGGATCGACGAAGTACTCCATTTCCCGCTCCAGTTCGAGCTCGTCAAGCGACAGCGGCGGTGGCGGCGGTGGCTCATCCGGTTCGATGGTGATCCGCTTGTAGTACTCAAACCCGGTCCCCGCGGGTATGAGCCGCCCCATCGTCACATTCTCCTTGAGACCGCGCAAATGGTCGACTTTGCCCGAGATCGACGCCTCGGTCAGCACTCGAGTCGTTTCCTGAAACGACGCGGCCGAGATGAACGACTCGGTCGACAGCGATGCCTTCGTGATCCCCAGGAGCAACGGTCGGCCCGTGGCGGGCCGTCCGCCATCCGAGATGATCCGCTCGTTTTCCTCGGTGAACCGGACTTTGTCGACCTGCTCGTCCACCAAGAACTCGGTGTCGCCGACCTCCTCGACTTTCACCCAGCGCATCATCTGGCGGACCATCACCTCGATGTGCTTGTCGTTGATGTTGACCCCCTGCAGGCGGTAGACCTCCTGAATCTCGTTCACGAGATAGCTGTGGAGCGCTTTTTCGCCCAGCACGCTCAGGATGTCGTGCGGGTTACTCGGCCCGTCCATCAGCGGTTCACCGGCCCGCACTTGGTCACCCTCTTGGACGTTGACGTGGACACCCCGCGGTAACGAGTATTCGCGCGGCTCCGCCCCTTCTTCATCCGGAATGATGATCAACTTGCGCATGCCCTTGACGATGCCACCATGCTTGACCGCTCCGTCGATCTCACTGATGACCGCCGTCTCGCGTGGCTTCCGCGCCTCGAACAACTCAACCACCCTCGGCAAGCCTCCGGTGATGTCTTTTGTCTTCGTCGTCTCGCGGGGAATCTTGGCCAAGATGTCGCCACCGTCAACCGCGTCGCCATCGGCGACCATCAAGTGCGCGTGAGATGGCATGTTGTACTTCCGCACAACCTTGCCGTCGTCGCCCCGTATCTCAATCGTCGGTTGCTTCTTCTCGTCCGGCGAGTCGACGATGATCAGTCGCATCAGACCTGTGACCTCGTCGACCTCCTCATGAACGGTCATCCCCTCGATGATGTCTTTGAACCGGACCGTCCCATTCTGTTCGGTCAACATCGAGAACGTATAGGGATCCCACTCCACGAGCGTCTGTCCCGGCTCAACCTGCTGCCCGTCGCGCACGAGCAAATGCGCTCCGTAGACCAGGGCGTAGCGCTCCCGATCGCGACCCTTTTCGTCTTGCACGACAAGCGATGCCGAGCGGTTCATGACAATTAGGCTGCCGTCCTTCTTCTCCACGACTTGCACGCCCTGGAACCTCGCAGCGCCGGCGTGCTTGCTCTCCAAGGTGGACTGCTCTGACACCCGCGAGGCCGTGCCGCCGATATGGAACGTCCGCATGGTCAGCTGAGTCCCGGGTTCGCCAATCGACTGCGCGGCGATGACTCCGACTGCCATGCCGAGCTCGACGAGCTTCCCGGTCGACAGGTCGCGTCCGTAGCAGCGTGCGCACACACCGCGGCGAGATGCGCATGTCAGCACCGATCGGATCTTGACCTTCTCGATGCCCGCCTCCTGAATCGTCGACGCCAACTCCTCGCTGATCTCGGTATTGGTCTCCGCGACGATCTCGTCCGTGAAGGGATCACGGACGCGCTCGAGGGCGACCCGACCGATGATCCGGTCGCGCAACGGCTCGATGATCTCGCCGCTCTCAACGATGGCACGCGACTCGATACCGTCGAGCGTGCCGCAGTCGATCTGCGAGATGATGACATCCTGCGCAACGTCAACAAGTCGACGGGTCAGATAGCCGGAGTCGGCTGTCTTGAGCGCGGTATCCGCGAGCCCCTTCCGTGCACCGTGGGTCGAGATGAAGTACTGCAACACCGTGAGACCCTCACGGAAGTTGGACGTGATCGGCGTCTCGATGATCTCGCCCGATGGCTTCGCCATGAGTCCTCGCATGCCCGCCAGCTGTCGGATCTGTTGCTTGCTCCCCCGGGCGCCCGAGTCAGCCATGATGTACACGGGATTAAACGAGCCGCCAGATGTGTCGGTGTTCTGCATTTCACTGAACATCGCGTCCGCGATCTTCTCGGTGACGTCCGACCAGATGGCGATCACCTTGTTCTTGCGCTCGCCGTTGGTGATGGCGCCGTCGAGATACTGCTGCTCGACCCGAATGACCTCTTGCTCGGCCTGCTTGACGAGCGTTTTCTTCTCCTGAGGAATCACGAGATCATCGATCCCGATCGACAGGCCGGACTTCGTGGCATATGAGAAGCCGAGGTCCTTGAGCCCATCGAGCATCGGCACGGTCGCCTTGAGCCCGCGCTGTAGGTAGCTGTACTGAACGAGCTGCTGCAGCCCCTTTTTCTTTAGCAAGCCGTTCACAAACGGAATCCCGTCAGGCAACGAATTGTTGAACACCACCCGTCCGACCGTTGTGTTCACGATCTTCCGGTCAATAGTCTCGACAGCCGTGTGCAACACATCCTGGTCGTCACGACCCACCGTCAGATCCATGAACTCGCCGCTGAGCCGGAGGCGAATCGGTGTGAGCGTCTCCACGTCGCCGGCATCGAGCGCGAGCAGCACATCGTTGACCGACCCGAACACCCGACCCTCACCCTTCGCGCCGTTCTTGGCCTTCGTGAGGTAATAGCAGCCGAGCACGATGTCTTGAGACGGGACGGCGATCGGAGCGCCGTTGGCTGGTGACATGATGTTGTTCGACGACATCATCAGCACCGACGCCTCGATCTGAGCCTCAGGCGACAGTGGCACGTGAACGGCCATCTGGTCGCCGTCGAAATCGGCGTTGAACGCGGTACAGACCAGCGGATGGATGCGAATCGCCTTCCCCTCGACGAGGACCGGCTCGAACGCCTGGATCCCGAGTCGGTGTAGCGTGGGCGCCCGGTTGAGCAGCACCGGGTGCTGCCGGATGACCTCCTCCAGGATGTCCCACACCTCGGGTTCGTGCTGTTCGACCATCTCCTTGGCCTGCTTGATCGTCGCGACGAGGCCTCGCTCCTCGAGCTTGTTGTAGATGAATGGCTTGAACAGCTCGAGCGCCATCTTCTTGGGAAGCCCGCATTGGTTAAGCTTCAGTTCTGGCCCCACGACGATGACCGAGCGTCCCGAGTAGTCCACACGTTTTCCGAGCAAGTTCTGCCGGAACCGTCCCTGCTTGCCCTTGAGCGTGTCAGAGAGCGACTTGAGAGGTCGGTTGTTGGCCCCGCGCAACACGCGACCGCGACGCCCGTTGTCGAACAACGCGTCGACCGCTTCCTGCAACATCCGCTTTTCGTTGCGAATGATCACATCCGGCGCCTTTAGCTCCATCAGCTTCTTGAGGCGATTGTTACGGTTGATCACCCGTCGGTACAAGTCGTTGAGATCAGACGTTGCGAACCGTCCACCATCGAGCGGCACGAGCGGTCTGAGCTCCGGCGGAATAACGGGAACGATGTCGAGAATCATCCACTCTGGACGATTGGTCGAACGCCGAAACGAATCGACAACCTTGAGTCGTTTGGCGAACTTCAGCTTCTTTTGCGTCGACGTCTCGGCCCGCATCTTCACGCGAAGCTCAGAGGCAAGCTCCTCGATGTCGACCTGTTTCAGCAGCTCTTTGATGGCCTCGGCCCCCATCTGCGCGCGGAACTTTCCGCCGAACTCCTCACGGGCCTTTCGATACTGCTCCTCGGTGAGCAGCTGGTTGTCCTTGAACTCCGTGTCACCGGGATCAATGACGACATAGGCTTCGAAGTAGAGAACGCGCTCCAGCTCGCGCAGCGAGATGTCGAGCAGGTGTCCGATCCGGCTCGGCAGCCCTTTGAAGAACCAGACATGGCTGACCGGCGTCGCCAAGCTGATATGCCCGAGCCGCTCGCGCCGCACTTTCGCTTGGGTGACCTCGACGCCGCACTTGTCGCAAATGACGCCCCGGTGCTTCATGCGCTTGTACTTTCCACACAAGCACTCCCAGTCGGTAACCGGTCCGAAGATCTTTGCGCAGAACAGCCCGTCGCGTTCGGGCTTGAACGTGCGGTAATTGATCGTCTCTGGCTTGGTCACCTCACCGTGTGACCACGACAGGATCTTCTCGGGCGAAGCAAGGCTGATCCGTATGGCATCGAAGTCTACGGTCAACGAACTCCGTTCGTTGTAGCTTGGTCGCATGATGTTCCTTTCGATCCTGCTTACGGTGTCTCGGGCAACACATCCTCGAGCGCGGGTTCAGCCTCGAGCTCGGGAACTGGAATCTCAACCGGCTTCTTGGTCTTGATCAGGTCAACATCCAGGCAGAGCGCCTGCAGCTCGCGGATCAACACGTTGAACGACTCCGGCAGCCCCGGCGTGAACGACGCATCGCCCTTCACGATGGCCTCGTAGATCTTGGCCCGTCCCAACACGTCGTCGGACTTGGCGGTTAGCAGCTCTTGCAGGATGTGCGCCGCGCCATAGGCCTCCAACGCCCACACTTCCATTTCACCGAACCGCTGGCCACCGAACTGAGCCTTGCCTCCGAGTGGCTGCTGTGTGATTAGCGAGTAAGGCCCGATCGAGCGAGCGTGGAGCTTGTCGTCCACCAAGTGCGACAGCTTCAGCATGTAGATGTATCCTACCGTCACTTCTTGCTCGAACGACTCGCTTGTCATGCCGTCGTACAGCACGGTCTTGCCGCTCTGGGGCAGCTCGGCCTTCTCGAGCCACTGCTTGATTTCGGTTTCGCCAGCACCGTCGAACACAGGCGACGCAAAGTACAACCCCAGGGCGTGAGCGGCCCATCCAAGGTGGGTCTCGAGAATCTGTCCGACATTCATTCGCGAGGGGACGCCGAGCGGATTCAAGACGATCTCGACCGGCGTACCGTCTGGCAGGTGCGGCATGTCCTCCTCGGGCAACACTCTCGCGATCACGCCCTTGTTGCCGTGCCGTCCCGCCATCTTGTCGCCGACCGACAGCTTGCGCTTCATGGCGACGTATACCTTGACGAGCTTGATCACCCCAGGGGGAAGCTCGTCCCCTCGACGGATCTTCTCCTTCTTCTCCTCGAAGACCTGCTTGATGACCTCAACCTGACATTCCGTGCGCTCCTCGACACGGTGCAGCTCGCTCTCTAGGGTTAGATCGTCCGCCTCGATGCGAGCCCGGCACAAGTCAAGGAAGGACAGCGGCTTCATCACGTCAGCCGTGAGCGTCGTGCCGCTGGACAGCAGAACGTCGCGCCCATGCTGGTCGAAGAGGTCGGTTGAGAGCGTCTGGTCGGCCAACATGTCGACGACCCGCTTCTTGACTTCGTCGTGGAGGATCCGAACCTCGTCCTCGAGGTTCCGTTCCATCATCTCGAGCTCTTCCAACTCGATCGCCTTCGCGCGCTCATCCTTCTCGATTCCTTTACGCGAGAAGATCTTCACGCCCACGACGATGCCCTCGATACCCGGCGGACAGAGCAGCGAGGCGTCGCGCACATCGCCGGCCTTCTCGCCAAAGATCGCCCGGAGCAGTTTTTCCTCCGGAGTCAGCTGCGTCTCGCCCTTGGGTGTGACCTTCCCGACAAGAATGTCGCCAGGCTTCACGTACGCGCCGATGCGGATGATGCCGCTCTCATCGAGGTCCTTGAGAAACCCTTCGGACACGTTCGGGATATCGCGGGTGATCTCTTCCGGACCAAGCTTCGTATCACGCGATTCGATGTCGAATTCCTCGATATGAATCGACGTGTAGTAGTCGTCCTTGACGAGGCGCTCGGACACCAGAATGGCGTCCTCGAAGTTGTACCCCCGCCACGGCATGAACGCGACCAGTACGTTCTGACCCAGCGCAAGCTCACCGACCTCGGTGCTCGGCCCGTCAGCGAGGACCTGCCCGTGGGTCACCTGTTGACCGACGTTCACAATCGGCTTCTGGTTGATGCACGTGTTCTGATTCGAGCGCCTGAACTTCGTCAGGTTGTAGATGTCGGCCCCCATCTCTTTGGTCTGTTCCTCGGCGGGGCCTTCACCCTCGGCGCGTACGACGATCCGCTGTGAGTCGACGTAGTCAACGGTTCCGCTGCGCCGCGCGACGACGACGGCGCCTGAGTCTCGCGCGGTAATGAACTCCATCCCAGTGCCCACGAACGGAGCCCGCGCCCGCAGTAGAGGAACAGCCTGGCGCTGCATGTTGGAGCCCATCAGCGCGCGGTTCGCGTCGTCATTCTCCAGGAACGGCACGAGCGACGCCGCAACCGAGACCAACTGCTTCGGCGACACGTCGATGAACTGGACCTTGTCGCGCGGTGCTAACAGAAAGTTCCCAGCCTGTCGGCAATTGATACGCTCGTCGATCAGGTTGCCCTCCTCATCGAGCCTTGCGTTCGCCTGTGCAATGACGTAACGATCCTCTTCCCACGCTGACAAGTAGAAGGAATGCGGCTCGTATTCAGCGCCCCGCTTCTTCTTGCCTTTGGCGGCCGCGTTCTCTTTGACAATCTCGTCGGCACCCACGATGTCACCCGCCTTGTGCTTGGTGCCACCTCCGCTGCTAATACGCACGAAGTCGATGGCGCGTCCGCCCTTGACCCGCCGATAAGGCGATTCGATAAAGCCGAACTCATTGATGCGCGCGTAGCACGACAGCGAGGAGATCAATCCGATGTTCGGGCCTTCAGGCGTCTCGATCGGGCAAATCCGGCCGTAATGCGTCGGGTGTACGTCGCGCACTTCAAAGCCCGCTCGCTCGCGAGACAGCCCTCCGGGGCCGAGCGCCGACAGGCGGCGCTTGTGCGTGATCTCGGAGAGTGGGTTCGTTTGGTCCATGAACTGCGACAGCTGCGACGAGCCAAAGAACTCGCGGATCGTCGCCATCACCGGCTTGGCATTGATCAGGTCGTGCGGCATCGCCGTGGCCATCTCTTGGTAGACCGACATCTTCTCTTTGATGGCCCGCTCCATCCGCACAAGCCCGATTCGGAACTGGTTCTCAAGAAGCTCACCAACCGATCGCACACGACGATTCCCCAGGTGATCGATGTCGTCGACGTTCATCGGGTTCTTACGGAGCTTCAGCAGGTACTTGATCACCTCGTAGAAGTCCTGTGGATGAAGTACCTTTTCGTCGAGGGGTGTGTCCAGCCCGAGCTTGGTGTTGAGCTTTAGCCGGCCAACGCGGGAGAAGTCGTACTTCTGGGGGTTAAAGAACATGTTCTCGAACAGCGACCGCGAGCTGTCGAGCGTCGGGGGGTCGCCCGGGCGAAGACGACGGTAGATCTCGATCAGCGACTCTTCGTGGGTATGGATCGCATCCTTCCTTAGCGTCGCAGAGATCACCGGCCCGACCTCGTCGCGCTCTGGGAAGAACACTTCGATCTCCTCGACCTTCTTCTCCTGCACCATCGAGATAATGCGCGGCGTCACCTCTTCGTTCGCCTCGAGGATGACCTCGCCGGTTTCGGGATCCACCACATCCGCCGCGGCAAACGCGCCTTCCAACCCACTATCGGAAACCTCGACGGTGGCGACCCCGGCGTCACGCAGCGCAGCGATTGCGCTCTTGGAAATCCGTTTTCCGGCGTGCAGCCTGACATCCGACCTCTTGATCTTGAGGTCCTTGGCCGCGCGCAATCCAACGAGACTGTCGCTCACCGCCCATTTCAGTCCCTTGGCGGTGACCGTGATTCGGTCGACTTGGTGAAAGGCCCGGATGATCTCGTTCGCGCTACGCAAACCCAATGCGCGCAGAAACACCGTGGCCAGGAACTTCCGCTTGCGATCGATTCTGACGTAGAGGAGATTCTTCGCGTCGTACTCGAACTCGACCCAAGACCCGCGGTACGGGATGATCTGCGCCACGAACGCCGCCTTATCCTCGGAGTGGAAGAAGGCGCCTGGCGAGCGATGTAGCTGTGAGACGATGACACGCTCGGTACCGTTGATGATGAACGTGCCGTTGCTCGTCATCAGCGGTATATCACCGAAGTAGACCTCCTGCTCCTTGATGTCGCGGATGGTCTTGACCCCGGTTTCGGGATCCTTGTTCCAGACGACGAGGCGAATCGAGACCTTGAGCGGCACCGCGTACGTCATGCCGCGTTCTTGACACTCCTCCACGTCGTACTTGAGCTTGAGCGCAACCGTGTTGCCGCACACGTCGCACACGGCACCGCGCGTGTCGCTCGACTTTCCGCACGACGGGCAGACGACCTCACGCTCGCCGAGCGGGTCGGCTTCGAGCATTGTGCCGCAGTAACGACACGGCTGCCGCAGGTGATGGAGACCGGCGAGCCGATCGCACTTGCAGCGCCAGTCGCCAATCGAGTATTCGATGAACTCGAGCGACGAGTTCTCACGAAAGTCGCTGATCGGGAAGACCGACTTAAAGACCGACTGGAGACCGGCATCGTCGCGCTCGGCGGCCAACCGGTTCATCTGGAGAAAACGTTCGTACGACTTCTTCTGAATCTCGATGAGGTTCGGAATCGGAACCGTCGTCAAGATCTTCGAGAAGTTAATCCGCTCGCGGTTGGCGCTTTCTGGCAGGGTGTACACAGCTGAATCCTCGTCCTGGGATCGGGTGCAGTCGTTATGAGTGCCGCGTGCAACGTGCAACAACGAATCGCCCGTCTCGGTGAGCCTGTTGCGCCTCCCGAGACGGCGTGCGGAGCTGTGCTTGCAGGGGAACCTCCCTCAAGACCAGCGGTGGACCGGACATCGTCTGGTCCGGATGCTACTTAACTTCAACCTTCGCGCCGACGTCTTCGAACTTCTTCTGAATCGCCTCGGCCTCGTCCTTCGGAATCGCCTCTTTGATCGGCTTCGGAGCCGCCTCGACCAAGTCCTTGGCCTCTTTCAGCCCGAGGCTCGTGACTTCACGGACAACCTTGATGACGTTGATCTTCTTCGCGCCGACATCCGTAAGGGTGACGGTGAACTCGGTCTGCTCTTCCTCGGCAGCCGCGCCACCACCACCGGCGGCAACACCGGCGACAGCGACCGGCATCGCCGCCGCCGCCGACACACCCAACTCCTCCTCCAAGGTCTTGACGAGCTGAGACAACTCGAGTACCGAAATCCCCTTGATGTACTCGACGACTTGTTCCTGGGTCACATCGGACATTGTTACTCCTTACCTAGCAAGCAGAACTCACAAGCAGAAGGCAACCGTTTGTTTACTGCCTTCCACCTTCTGTCTTCTGCATTCTTCGTCTATTCCGCCTTCTTCTTCTCAGCCTGGCTGAGCACACTCACTAAATCGCGAGGCACGGCGCTGAGCACACGGACGAACTGGGTTGCTGGAGCCTGCAGCACCATTAACAACTTGGCGTACAACTCCTCTTTGCTCGGGAGCGACGCGAGGTCCGTCACTTCCGCCGGCGCGATCGCCTGCCCCTGGATCACCGCAGCCTTGACCTCGAGCACGGGCGCGGTCTTTGCGAAGCCAACCAACGTCTTGGCGAGCGCGACCGGATCGTCGTCGCTGTATGCGATCGCGGTGGTCTCGCTGAAGTGCTCGGCCAACGACTCGAACGGCGTGCCCTGCACCGCGCGCCGGGCCAGCCGGTTCTTGACGACGCGGTAATGACCGGAGGCCGCCCGCACCTGCCTTCGCAGCTCCGTCGCCTGGGGCACGTCGAGCCCCTTGAACCCGACAACGATCACGTTGTCGACCCCGCCGAGCTTGTCGCCAAGTTCCTTTAGCTGTGCTTCTTTGACTGCTCTACTGACTGCCATGTTCGTTCTCGGCCCAAACCCTACTTGGCCGCCGCCTCAATGCTCGAAGTGTCGATCCGCACACCGGGGCCCATCGTCGAGGCAATAACTACGCTCCTGACGTACTTCCCCTTCGCCGCTGTCGGCCTGGCTTTGACCACGCTCGACATCAGCGCCTCGGCGTTTTCAATCAGCTTCTCCGTCTCGAACGAGATTTTGCCGATCGGCGCGTGAACGACACCGGCCTTGTCGACGCGGTACTCGACCTTACCGGCCTTGATTTCTCCAACGGCCTTCGTGACATCAACGGTCACGGTGCCAGTTTTCGGATTGGGCATGAGCCCGCGCGGACCCAGAACTCGCCCGAGCTCGCCGACTGACCGCATCATGTCAGGCGTTGCCACCACGGCATCAAAATCCATCCAACCGCCCTGGATCTTCTCGACCAACTCGTCGCCGCCGGCGATGTCGGCCCCAGCCGCTTCCGCTTCTTTTTGCTTCTCGGGCGAGGCGATCACCAACACGCGCTTGGTGCGCCCCAGTCCATGCGGGAGCACGACCGTCCCTCGCACCATCTGGTCGGCGTGCTTTGGGTTCACACCGAGACGCATCGCGACCTCGACCGATTCGTCGAACTTGGCGAACTTGATGCTCTGCACAAGCGGAATCGCTTCTTCGAGCGCGTACGCGGCCGCTTCGACCTTGGACTTGGCCGCGTCAAAATTCTTTCCCGCCCCAGCCATCGCTTATCCTTCCACCTCAATGCCCATCGAGTGGGCCGTGCCTTCCACGATCCGCGCCGCCATGTCGATGGTGTCCGCATTCAGATCCGGCATCTTGGTCTTGGCGATCTCCTCAACCTGAGCCTTCGTCACCGTGCCAACCTTCGTGCGATTCGGCTCACCAGACCCCTTGGCGATATTGGCCGCTCGCTTCAGCAAGACCGCGGCCGGCGGAGTCTTTGTGATGAACGTGAACGACCGGTCGGCGTACACCGTGACCACAGCGGGAATGATCATGCCATCCTGACCTCCGGTCTTCGCGTTGAAGGCCTTGCAGAAGTCCATGATGTTCACACCATGGGGCCCGAGCGCAGTCCCGACCGGCGGCGCGGGCGTGGCTTTGCCCGCCGCGATCTGTAACTTGATTAGCCCGACGACTTTCTTTGCCATTCGCTTTTTTCCCGCTACACCTAGAGCTTCTCAACCTGCAGGAAATCGAGCTCGACCGGCGTCGACCGGCCAAAGATCGTTACCATGACCTTCAACGTGTTGCGATCGATGTTCACGTCATCCACAACGCCATTGAAGCTCGTGAATGGTCCTTCGTTAATCCGCACCTGATCGCCCCTATCGAAGGTGTACTTCGGCTTCGGCTTCTCGGCGGCTACCGTGACCTGGTGGAGGATCTGGTCAACTTCTTCTCGGCTTAGCGGTGTGGGCTTGACGCCGGCCCCGACAAATCCCGTGACCTTTGGCGTGTTCTTCACGACATGCCACCCGTTGTCCGACATGACCATCTCGACCAAGATGTAGCCCGGAAAGAAACGCTTGGAGCTGACGACCTTTTTACCCGCGCGCATCTCGACGACATCTTCGGTCGGAATCAGAACCTCGCCGATCTCGTTTTGGAGCCCGTACGCCTGGACGCGCTGTTGCAGCGACTCGGCCACCTTCTTCTCGAACCCAGAATAGGTGTGCACGATGTACCACTGCTTAGTACTAACGTCCGTCATGATGCCCCAAACGCTCTAAACAACGAGCCGGTAAAGGCATTGAGCACCATGTCGATTCCCCAGAGGTACAACCCGAACAACACCGACGTCAGTATGACGACCACCGTTGTGGCCTGGACTTCCTTGCGCGAAGGCCAGGTGACCCGTTTGAGCTCGTTCTGGACCTCCGAAAGGAATGTGCGGCTCCGATCCCACCAGCCCATCGCGCCTCTGGCTGCGGCGGCCGAATCCCTCGCCCGATCGAGCATTGCCGATTTCGCCATTCTTTAGTTCGCCGACATTACGTCGTTCGCCGTCGTTCGCCGTCGCTCGCCGGGAGCGGGAAACTCGACTCCGCTCCGGCGGGGCCGCGCCATGGCGGCCCGATCATCTTCACCGTCCGTCCGAGATGGCAGGCCAGGAGGGACTCGAACCCCCAGCCCCCGGTTTTGGAGACCGGTGCTCTACCAGTTGAGCTACTGGCCTTCATAACGTAGTTCGCCGAGGCCCGGTAGCCCGGCTCCCCAAACACCTGCTACTTCGTCTCGCGATGCGATGTGTGCTTGCGGCACCACCGACAGTACTTCTTCATCTCAAGACGATCCGTCGTCTTCCGTTTGTTCTTGGTCGTGTTGTAGTTCCGTCGCTTACAATCGGTGCAGGCGAGGATGATGATGTCGCGCACTATTCGATGATCTCCGTGATCGTCCCCGAGCCAACCGTGCGGCCGCCTTCCCGAATCGCAAACCGCAAGCCCTTCTCCAGTGCTACCGGCGTGATCAACTCCACCGTCACCGCCACGTTGTCCCCCGGCATCACCATCTCCACCCCGTCCGGCAGGTTCGCCACCCCCGTCACGTCCGTCGTCCGCAAGTAAAACTGCGGCCGATAGCCGTTGAAAAACGGCGTGTGCCGACCGCCTTCCTCCTTCGTCAGCACATACACCTGCCCCTTGAACTTCGTGTGCGGCGTAATCGACCCCGGCTTCGCCAACACCTGCCCCCGCTCCACGTCGTCCTTCTCCGTGCCCCGCAACAGCACGCCGATGTTGTCCCCCGCCACCCCTTCATCCAGCAGCTTGCGGAACATCTCCACGCCCGTCACGACCTTCTTCTGTGTCGGCGCAAACCCGACAATCTCGATCTCCTCGCTCACCAGCACCTTGCCGCGCTCCACCCGGCCCGTCACCACCGTGCCCCGGCCCGAGATCGAAAACACGTCCTCAATCGGCATCAAAAACGGCTGATCAATGTCGCGCACCGGCATCGGCACGTAGTCGTCCACCGCCGCCATCAACTCCTCAATCGATTTCTCGCCGTCCCCGTCGCCCTCCAGCGCCTTCAGCGCCGACCCCTTGATCACCGGGATGTCGTCGCCTGGATACTCATACGAGCTCAACAGCTCCCGCACCTCGAGCTCCACCAACTCCAACAGCTCCGGGTCGTCCACCATGTCCACTTTGTTGAGAAACACCACCAGAGACGGCACCCCAACCTGCCGCGCCAACAAAATGTGCTCGCGCGTCTGCGGCATCGGCCCGTCGGTCGCCGCCACCACCAGAATCGCCCCATCCATCTGCGCCGCGCCCGTAATCATGTTCTTGATGTAGTCGGCGTGCCCGGGGCAGTCCACGTGCGCATAGTGCCGGTTCGGCGTCGTGTACTCCACGTGCGCCGTCGCAATCGTGATCCCCCGCTCGCGTTCTTCCGGCGCGTTGTCGATCGAGTCGAACGTCCGTGCCATATTCGTCGCGTCGTTCTTCGCCATCACCGACGTGATCGCCGCCGTCAGCGTCGTCTTCCCGTGATCGATGTGCCCGATCGTTCCGATGTTCACGTGCGGCTTCGACCGATCAAATTTCTCTTTCGCCATGTGTATCTCGCCCTACGATGTTGGACCGTCTTCGTCGTGTCGTTTCGCGCTTCCTCGTCGCTCACCGCCCCACACGCGAGCGAAGGCTGGAGCCGATGACCGGGCTTGAACCGGTGACCTCGTCCTTACCAAGGACGCGCTCTGCCTACTGAGCTACATCGGCTCATCATCAGCTGGGGGTCCGCCCCAGACCCGGGCTTGGTCGCGGCTCAACCGCGAGCAAGGGCTGGCCTGCCCAGCCGTCGCTTGCCCTGTGCTCAACCGTAAGCGAAGGCTGGAGCGGGAGACGGGGATCGAACCCGCGACCAACAGCTTGGAAGGCTGTGACTCTACCACTGAGTTACTCCCGCCTTCACGCCTCATCCGCTTTGTTGAGCGCCGCGCCTTCCGCCGTTAACTGGCCAACCAACAACCCGACCCACTCGTCTCGCGAGCAATGGGCAGAGGTGGTGGCGAGGGGAGGATTCGAACCTCCGAAGCCACTAGGGCGACAGATTTACAGTCTGTTGCGTTTGACCGCTCCGCAACCTCGCCGATGCTCATGTCCGCCCGCAGCCTCACCGAACCTACACACAAACCGCCGGCAGTACGCACCGGGGGGCTGGCCGACCGCCGCCGAACGTTGACCAACTATCGTGTTATGTGGAACAGTTTGCAAACGTCTGGATGGCGCCGAATACCCGCTGACGCTTCGCCTCGACACTGGAGCTGGCGAAGGGATTTGAACCCCCGACCCGCTGATTACAAATCAGCTGCTCTACCGGACTGAGCTACGCCAGCCGGACAAATTCTTGATTTTAGCACACCTTTCTCAGGTCCGCAACGGAGCAGGTCGATGACCCTAATGTTGGGTTCTTAGCGGAACACCGGCACAACCACCTTTTGTTACAACAGTTTATCAAAACCGATGGCCCCCGATCTCTGCCTCACCGGATCATTCGACCTTCCGCTGCCGGACAGCTTCGTACAGAACCACCCCGGTCGCGACGGACACGTTGAGACTCGTGACCTGGCCAAGCATGGGAATCGACGCAAGAAAGTCGCACCGTTCGCGTACCAGACGCCGAAGGCCCGTCCCTTCGGCCCCAACCACAAGCGCTGTCGACTGAGCCAGATCGAGCTCGTGGTACGGTGTAGCGACATCGGCGTCCAGCCCGACGGTCCAAACACCCAACTCCTTCAATTCGCCGATGGCGCGGCTGACGTTGACGACCGGCGCCAGCCGAACGTAGGCCACGGCACCCGCTGAAGCCTTGGCCGTGGCCGCACTCTTCGGAGCGGCTCGGCGCCGTTGGTACACGATGCCGTCGACGCCTGCGGCCTCCGCCGTTCTGATCACGGCTCCGAAGTTCTGCGGATCCTCAACGCCGTCCAGCACCACGATCAGCGGCGGCCCAGATGCCCCTCGAACGAGGTCCGTAACGGAGTGCTCGGCCGGCGGCGCGACGCGTGCGACGACGCCCTGATGGGCACGGCCGCCCGCGAGTCGATCAAGTTCGGCCGATACGACGTTCTCGACCTTGACGCCCGCGCGGCGCGCCTCTGTCGCGAGGCGCCGTAGGCGTTCGTCGCGCCGGTCGCGTACCCACACGGTCGATGCGGTTGCCGCCCGAATCGCCTCCGACACCGGGTTGATGCCGTGGACGATCATGCAGGTGCTGACGCCTCTCCTGACACCATCGCCACCGCATGAACGGCAATCGCCTCACCTCTTCCGATCGGCCCGACACCTTCGCTGGACTTCCCCTTCACTGCCACTTGATCCGGGTCGATGGTCAGCGCCTTCGCAAGATTCAGTCGCATGGCCGCGGCATGATCCAGAATCTTCGGCCAATCCGCAATGACGACCGCGTCCACGTTCTCGACCCGGTAACCACGAGCCTCCACGACCTCGGCTGCCCGTTGGAGCAAATCGAGACTGACGGCGTCTTTCCACCGCGGGTCATCGTCGGGAAACAGCTGCCCGATGTCACCTGCCCCGGCGCCACCCAAGATCGCATCGGTGACCGCGTGACAGAGGACATCCGCATCAGAATGCCCAACCAGACCGCGATCGGCCGGTATCTCAACCCCGCCCAAGACCAAGCGGCGTCCGTCGGCGAGCCGGTGGAGGTCGTAGCCGATCCCGACCCGCAGCCGCACGGACCGACCGCGGTCGTGGGTCGTGATCGCTCGCGCCATCTGCAGTTCGTCCTCTGTCGTGATTTTCACGTTCGCGGCCTCTCCCTGGACAATCTGTACGGCATGCCCGGCGCGTTCGGCTAGCGCAGCCTCATCGGTGGCGTCTACGCCTGACTGTCCGACCGCGATCGCATCCAACAGCACGCGGCGTCTGAACGCCTGCGGTGTTTGGGCGAGAAAAATACGCTCGCGTGGCAGCGTCGCCTCCACAAGAGTCGCGTCCGGCTCGATGCGCGCCTCCTTCACGGTGTCATGGGCTGGAACGGCGGCAATTGCTGCGCCAGTTTCGGCCGCCGCGCGAACGACCCGCTCGACGAGGGCCTCGGTGCAGAACGGCCGAGCTGCATCATGCACCGCGATAACATCCGCCCTTGGCGACGCAGCGTCGAGACCGGCCGCGACCGAATCTTGACGACGGACTCCGCCAGGCACCACGCGGGTCGGCGTGCGAAGCCCCTCCAGGAGAGCAGAAGCCGACTCAATGAGGTCGTTGGGTAGAGTGACGACGATTTCGTTGATCGAATGGCTGCGCTCAAAGGGCTCGATGCTTCGCTGGAGCAGCGTGCGACCTCCAAGGTCCAGCATCTGCTTGGGGACGTCGCCCCCAAGTCGCGCGCCGCGGCCACCCGCCGCGATGATCGCCGACACGAACATAGTTTGGCCTTTCCCAACCAACCCTGCGGTTGGCGGCATAGGTCGCGAATTATGCTATGAATCACGCTCGGCCGGCAGAGCCACGGCGCGAGCCTGCGCGTGATCGCGGCTGGTCGCACTTGCGTCGTGCCGGGCAACCGTCGCGGCGATCACATCTCGGGCTCGGCTCGCAAGGTCTCGCACATCGGCCCGAGTCAGCCCCTCGGTCGGGATCGGATCGTGAACGAACAGCTCGACCTGACCCGGACACGTCATCAGTCGTCCCTTGCGCATGACATGGCGACTCCCAACCACCGCCACCGGCACAACAGGTAGTCCGGCCTCGACGGCCAGCAAGAAGAGCCCGGCCTTGAACCGCCCGACCTGCCCATCCGCGCTCCGTGTGCCCTCCGGAAATACGATGAGCGAGTGCCCGCGACGCATCGAGCCAGCGACTTGCCGCAGCGTCTTCGTACCGGCCCGATCCCGATCTACCAGCAGATGCCCGGTGTAGCGAAGATGCCAACCGAGCACGGGAAACGCGCCGAGCGAGGCCTTGGCGATAATCCGAAGCTGAAAGGGCAGGTGACAAAAGAGAATTGGAATGTCGTAGATGCTTTGGTGGTTGGATACGAACACGTAGGACCCGCGCGGCGGAACCTTCTCAACCCCGGACGTCCGAACCCCCACCCCCGTCGTCGCAAGGATCAGCCAGGACCACGTGCGCGCACACCAATGCGCAACCGTCCCGTGTCGTTCAACCAGGGCCGACGCCAGCGAGACGGCACCGAGCACGACCGTGTAGACGGAGATCGCGGGAATCAGCCAGAAGACCGTCCGCCACCAGTGGAAGGGCGGAACCTTCATCCAATAAGCGCCTCCAACGCCTCTTCTATGCTCGAGACGCCGACGAGCTCGCACGCGGCATCGGTTGGGACGACGTTGCTCGTGGCTGGCATGACGCAGCGCGAAAAACCGAGCTGGGAAGCCTCCTTCACGCGCAACCCCGCCTGCGGGGTCCCGCGCACTTCACCGGCGAGCCCAACTTCGCCGAAGACCGCCGTTTGAGCGCGCACCGGTCTGTTTCGCAGGCTCGAGGCAACCGCCGCCACCACACCAAGGTCCGCCGCCGGTTCGCTGACCGTGAGTCCGCCCGCGATGTTGACGAACACGTCCTCAGCCGCGACCGATAACCCCGCCCGCTTCTCGAGCACGGCCAAGAGCAGCGACAGGCGTCCGTGGTCAATGCCGCTCGCCATGCGCCGCGCCGTTCCGTAGTTTCCACTACTGACCAGTGCCTGTACTTCCAGGAGCAGTGGCCGCGAGCCCTCAATCGAGCACAGCACGGCAGACCCCGACGCATTCGACGCTCGCTCCGACAGGAACAACTGCGAGGGATTGGGAACGGCGTGAAGACCGTCCTCCCTCATCTCGAACAGACCGAGCTCACTTAGCGCACCGAACCGATTCTTGACGGCCCGGATGATTCGGTGCGAATGATGTCGCTCTCCCTCGAAGTACAGGACTGTATCAACGATGTGCTCGAGTGCTTTTGGTCCGGCAAGCGCGCCGTCTTTCGTCACGTGGCCAACGAGAAACGTCGGAAGATTCCGTCCCTTCGCTGTAAACAAGAGATGCGTGGCTGCCTCACGAACCTGACCAATGCTGCCCGGGGCTGACTGCAACTTGAGCGAGAAGATGGTCTGAATCGAATCGATGACCAGGAGCGACGGCTTGATCCGATCGACCTCGTCGAGGATGCGCTCCAAGCAAGTCTCGGCCAGCAGATACAAGGGAGCATCGCCAATACCAATCCGATCCCCGCGCGCTTTGATCTGATGTTCGGATTCCTCACCCGACGCGTAGAGCACCGGACCGATCCCACTCGCAGCCCTCGCGGCCGCTTGCAGCAACAGCGTGGACTTGCCGATGCCTGGCTCGCCGCCAAGCAGAACCAGCGACCCGGGCACGATGCCGCCCCCAAGGACACGGTCGAACTCGTCGATGCCCGTGGCCAACCGATCGGCCTCGGTGATCGCGATATCGGCGATCGGCGTCGCCGACGCTGGCGCGGCGCGACGATACCGCGTGTCTTCGGGAGCGCTCGAAACCGATCGGACTTGCTCCTCCACCATCGAGTTCCACTGGCCGCAGTCGGCGCACCGACCGAGCCACTTCTGGGCTTGGGCGCCACACGTTTGGCACACGAACACGGTCTTGGGTGCCGTCATGACCGATCTTCCGGCATGTAGACGCGTTCGATCCGGCTCCCGGTTCGACACAGCACCTCATGCGGCACCGTGCCGACCCACGCCGCCACGTCGGCTGCGTGAATCCGTTCGGTGCCTTGTTCGCCGATCACCACGACCTCGTCGCCGGGGCTGACGTCGACGTCGGTCACGTCGATGGTGATTGAGTCCATACAGACCGATCCGACAATCGGCACGCGTTGCCCACGAACAAGCACGTGTCCAACCCCGGATAGCCGGACATCTAGCCCGTCCGCGTATCCTGCCGGAACGATGGCCACCCGGGTGGGCCGTTTCGCCGCGAACCGAGCGCCGTACCCCGACGTTTCGCCAACGTGCATCCCCTTCACCGCGACAACCCGACTGCGGAGGGACATCACCGGCCGAACCTCGAGTCCCGCCGGAAGCGCGATGTCCGGGGGAACGACCCCGTAGAGCAGGAGACCCGGACGAACCGCGTCGTACCACGAGTCATGGTCGTGAAGCAGCGCAGCGCTGTTCGCGGTGTGGCGCTCGACGTCGCGCAAGCCAAGTCGTGCAAGTGTCGCCAGCGCCTCCGCAAATCGCTCGCCTTGCGTCCGGTACAGCGCATGGCCAGGGCATTCGGCCGTTGCGAAATGGGTGTACACGGCATCGAAAACAAGATTGGGGCTCGCCAGCACCGAAGGCAAGGTCGAGGCCAGGTTGTCGTGCCGAAAGCCGAACCGATTCATGCCGGTGTCGATCTTGAGATGGCAGCGAAGGCGGACGCCTCGCTGTGCCGCCACCGCCTGTAGCGCCGTCGCCGCAGAGGGTGACGACACCGTTGGGGTCAGCTCCCGGTCGACGACGCCGGCGAGATCACTGGTGCTGAGCGCCCCGAACACCAGGATCGGGACCTGGATTCCAGCGTCGCGTAACTGCACGCCTTCTTCGATGTCGGCGCACGCCAGCATCGTCGCGCCAGCCGCCTCCAGCGCCAAGGCTGCCGCAGTCAGCCCGTGCCCGTACGCATTGGCCTTCACGACCGCGATGACCACGGGCTGGGCGTCGGCCGCGCCGCGGGCGACGAACGTACGGATTGCTCGGTAGTTGGCCTTGAGCGCGTCTAGGTCGATGCGGGCAAACGTCGGACGAACCACGTGTGTCCGATCACTCCTGGACGGGACTGAGATTGGCGAACCGGGTGTACTGCTTCAGGAATGCAAGCTTCACGCTACCCGTTGGTCCGTTGCGCTGCTTCCCGATGATGATTTCGGCCAGGTTCTCGTTCTCTGGCGTTGGGGAGTACTGCTCTTCGCGAAACACGAACATCACGACGTCCGCATCCTGCTCGAGGGCGCCCGATTCGCGCAGATCCGACAGCTGTGGCCTTCGATTCGTCCTAGACTCGGGAGCCCGGCTGAGCTGAGACAGCGCGAGCACGGGCACATCCAGCTCTTTCGCCAAGCCCTTCAGCGCGCGCGATATCGACGCCAACTCCTGTGTCCGGTTCTCGAACCGCCCTCTCCCTTGCATGAGCTGCAAGTAATCCACCATCAAGAGATCAAGCCCATGTTCGGCCTTGAGACGGCGGGCCTTTGCGCGCATCTCGAGCACGCCGAGCGACGCGGTATCGTCGATGAACACACGCGCCTCGGAAAGGCGTCCAAGTGCCTTCGACAGCTGGCCGTAGTCACGCTCGCTTAGGAAGCCGCCGCGAAACCGGTGGGCATCGACTTCAGCTTCGGCGGTCAGCATCCGCATGAACAGCTGCTCTTTCGACATCTCGAGGCTGAAGATACCGACCGCCCGGTCCATCTTGATGCCGACGTGCTGAGCGACGTTAAGCGCGAAGCTGGTCTTGCCCATCGACGGGCGGCCCGCGATGATGATGAGATCCGAGGACTGGAATCCCGACGTCAGGCTGTCGATATCGACGAAACCCGACGGTACCCCGGTGACCATCCCCTTGTGCTCTTGTAGCTGCTCGATCGCCGAGAAGCTCCCTTGCACGAGATCGCTGAGTGGCACGAAGCCCGAGTGAATGCGATCTTCTGCAATCGAGAAGATCTCCTGCTCAGCCTGGTCGAGAATGGTGTCGGCGTCCTCCTCTGCTCGATACGCCGTCGATACGATCTTGCCTGCAGAGTGAATCAGGTTGCGCAGCGTCGACTTCTCTTTGACAAGCCGGGCGTAGTGCTCGACGTTCGTCGACCGCGGAACGCCGTCGCCAAGTGCAGCGATGTACGCCGCGCCGCCGACGTCTTCGAGATCCCCCGTTCGGCCGAGCTCGTCCTTTAGGGTGACGAGGTCAATTGCTTGGCCGCGCTCATTGAGTCCGACCATCTTGTCGAAGACGCGGCGGTGGGCATCGCGAAAGAAATCGCGCGAATCGATGAGTTCGGCAGCGATGTTGAACGCGTCGTTGTGAATCAGGATGGCGCCGAGTACTGATCGCTCAGCCTCGAGGTTGTGAGGAAGCGTGCGCTCGTCCGCTGACACCGTGGAGATGTCGACCATCGATTGCCTACGATGCTTTCGTACCCCAGTTGTGTCCCGAGCCTACTCCGCGGCGACCGATGCTGACGGTGTCAGCTCCTCGGGGGCGTTGGATCTTGGGCCGCGTCGCCACTGCGACCACCCGCACCGGTCGCGGCGTCATCTGAGGTGTCGGCCTGCTTCACGACGCGCACCTGCAGAAACGCCGTCACCTCGCTGTGGAGCTTGATGGGGACGCTTGCTTCTCCCAGCGTCTTGATCGGGTCCGACAGCTGGATCTTCCGTTTGTCCACGTCGACCTTATGCGACGCGAGAAACTCGGCGATATCAGCGGATGTGACCGAGCCATAGAGCGCCTCGGTTTCGCCGACGCGACGAGCCACGACGCACTCAAGGCCTCCGATCCGCTGTGCCACCGCTTCGGCGACCCGCTGCTCCTCGGCCTCAAGTACCACAGCCTTTTCCTTCTCTCGCTCAATCTGACGCTGATTCGACGAGGTGACCGGCAGTGCCAATTTGCGCGGGAGCAGAAAATTTCGAGCGTATCCATCGGCGACTCGAACGACCTCGCCGCGGCGCCCCAAATGCTCGACGTTCTCTTTCAAGAGCACTTCTTTCACAGTGTGACCTCAGTCAGTGACGTACGGAATGAGCGCGAGCTGCCGCGCTCGTTTGATCGCGGTGGTGAGCTTTCGTTGATGCTTGGCGCACGTTCCGGAGATCCGTCGGGGTTGGATTTTCCCGCGCTCCGGGATCGCCATCATCAGCTGACGCACATCCTTGTAGTCGATGTAGTCGATCTTGTCTACGCAGAAGCGACAGACCCGTCGGCGGCGAAACCCGCCGCGTCGCGGGCCGCCGCTCTCTCTCGCTGGTTTCCGGCCCCTGACCGCACTCATTCCGATACCTCCGTCTGTTTGCTCGGCGATGCCGGCTGAGCGTCGCTGGTCGCGGTCGCGGTGTCTTCGGCTCCCGTGGCGTCAGCCGCCGGGTCGGCCGGCACCAGCCCGCGCGCCGCACGCCGCTTCGTTTGACGAGTCTGGCGCCGCTCGCGAGCGCGTCGCGCCTTTTTCAGGTCCTCATCGACCCGCACCACCAAATGTCGCAACACCGTGTCCATCACCTTGAGCCGCCGGTCCAGCTCCTGAACCAGCTCCGGTGGACCATCGACTAGCTCGACAACATATGTGCCGTCCTTGTGCTTGCCGATCTCGTACGCGAGTCGGCGACGCCCCCAGTTGTCGGTGTTCTCGATCCGACCGCCAAGGCCGGTCACGATCTCGTCGACCTGCGTGTGGAGTGCACCGACCCCGTCCTCTCCGACCTCCGGAGAGACGAGGTAGACCAATTCGTATTGTCGTGTGTCAGGCATCAGACTCCCTTCGGACTCAACGGCCGCCATCTGCTGGCGGCAAGGAGCAGTGTGGGTACAACGCTCTATTCTAGCTTCGACTCGTTCTCTTGCCCAGGCTCAATCGGACCCGGGTCAGCGTTAAAGCGGTTCATGACGTTCGTGATCCCAAGCTCGACGAAAACATCCACCGCGTCGGCGGCCGTGCCGATCATCGTCGACGCGACCTCCTGCTCATCGCTATCGAACCTCGACAGCACATGGTCGGCAAGATCCCGGCGCTCTTCGCCGCGCCCGACCCCGACCCGAAGCCGCGGCACCGCCTGGGTTCCTAGCGACTCGAGCACCGACCGCAGCCCATTGTGGCCACCATCGGATCCATCGGGCCGAGCACGGAGCCGCCCAAGCGACAAGTTCGCGTCGTCAACAACTACCAGAATCTCGACAGGCTCGATCCGAAAATAGCGAGCCAGGGTTCCAGCCGCGTCGCCGCTGCGGTTCATGAACGTCAGCGGCTTCGCTAGGATGACCCGGGCCTGGGGACCCTGCTCGCGAGCCATGACCGCGTCGGCCGGACTCGAACCGAATTCGAGTCCGCGACGCGCTGCCACGAGATCCAGAACATCGAACCCGATGTTGTGACGGGTCGACGTGTACTTCGGGCCTGGGTTCCCCAGCCCGATGATCAGTTTCACGCGACCTGCCGTCTCGTCTGATCGCGATCAGGAATCGCCCGAACCCTCGTCTTCGGCCTTCCCCTTCTTGATGACCTCTGGCTCGCCACCTTCGGCTGCAGCCGGCTCCTCACCCTCAGGCACTTCGGCCTCCTCGGCTTCCTCCTCTTCGACCTTGGGCGCGATCACGTGAACCAGGAGCGTATCCAGATCGCTCACCGGTGACCACGCCGCGTCGCCCATCACATCGCGCAGCCGAATGCCGTCGCCAATCTCCAAGGCGTTGATATCGACCCCGATATGCTCCGGTATCTCGGTCGGCATGCACTCGAGCTGCACCTCGCGGTGGACGAAATCAACCAGGCCGCCCTGCTGCCTCACACCAACCGGCTCGCCCGACAAGAGCACCGGCACCGTCACCGTAATCGCCTTGTCCAGCGCGAGCTGGTAGAAATCGACGTGCAGCAACTCGCTGTCGATCGGGTCGAGCTGGAACTCCTTGACGAGCACCTGGTGAGACGTTCCACCATCGACGGTGAGAGAGATCAGCGTGTTGACACCTGACTCGGAATGCAGAATCGTCAACAACTCGCCTGGATCGACGGAGACAGCGGCGCCACCCCCGGACTCACCGCCGTAGACGACCGCTGGAAGTTGCCCGGCGCGCCGCATCCGTCGAGCCTCATTCTTGCCTCGTCCCTCACGCGTAACTGCTGCCAACGTCGCTTCCATGGTCTCTTCGCGTCCTCACTCGATCGGCGCAGCCCTAGACGAACAGGGACGACACCGATGTCTCCTCATGAATACTCTGAATCGCCTTGCCAAACAGTGACGCCACCGACAACACCTGAATCTTGGACGAGGAGGCACACTCGGCTCGAAGCGGAATTGTATTTGTCACGATCAACTGCTCGAGCGCTGACTCCTCGACGCGTTGCAGGGCTGGGCCGGAAAGCACACCGTGAACGACACAGGCGAAAACCCGGGACGCGCCCGCGTCGCGGAGCGCAATCGACGCTTGCTGCAGGGTACCGGCGGTGTCCACGATGTCGTCCTGGATGATGCACACTCGGTTCCTGACTTCACCGACGACATGCATGACCTGAGCGTGCCCATCTTCCGATCGCCGCTTGTCGATGATGGCCAGGTCGGCGTCTAGCCTTTTCGCATAGGCACGGGCGCGCTCGACGCCCCCGGCATCGGGCGACACGATCGTGACGTCGTCCTCGGCCCGAAGCTTGATGAGGTGGTCGATGAACACGGGCGCCGCGAACAAGTGATCGACCGGTATGTCAAAGAACGCTTGGATCTGCGCCTTGTGCAAATCCATCGTCAGTACGCGGTTGGTGCCCGCCGCGCTCAGCAGATTGGCGACGAGCTTCGCGGAGATCGGCACCCGAGGCTTGTCCTTCCGATCCTGCCGCGCATACCCGTAATACGGGATGACCGCGGTGATGCGGGCGGCCGACGACCGACGAAACGCGTCGATCATCACGCAGAGCTCCATGATGTGCTCGTCGACCGGCGTCGATGTGGGTTGAATCACGAAGACGTCGGTGCCCCGAATGTTCTCGTCGATCTGGAACGAGACCTCGCCGTCCGAGAACCGCTTGAGGGCCGCCCGGCCCAGCGACCCGCCGATCCCGGTCGCGACTTCATGCGCAAGTGCCGGATGCGCGCTGCCGGAAAACAGCTTCAACTCGCCGTTATGCGTAGGCACTAGCTCACCCTCACGAGTATGTTGGTTGGGGCGGAAGGATTCGAACCTTCGAATACGGGATTCAAAGTCCCGCGCCTTACCGCTTGGCCACGCCCCACCGACTGGCGCTGCCCCACCGACTCAGCACTGATCCGCGGGCGGGACATCCCACGTTGCAGCACCACTTCCATCTCTCCCTCGACGCGGCACACGAAGACACCGTGGGCCTGCTGTGCAATCAAGTACTGTAACCGATGACACGTACTCGGGCAAGACTCGGGTCCGTCTTCCCTCACCCCCCGACACGTGCCAGGGCCACGAACTCCGTGCGACTTACGGTGCGCGTGAGGGTGGTGCGCCAACCCGGCGATCGAACAGCACGCCGGGCCGCGGTCGCGCGATGACGGGTCGTGTACAACCCGAAGACTGTCGATCCACTTCCCGTCATCGCAGCGTGAACGGCGCCCGTGCCCTGCAAGCGACCGACCATCGAGGACAGCGAAGGATGCCGCTCCGTCACCGGCTCTTGGAGGTCGTTCGTAAGCCCCTGAAAGCTGGTCCGCCAGTTGCGGGGCAACGCCGCGAGCCGATGCCGCCGCCCCATGGCGAACCATCCATAGGCGGCGCGGGACGACACCTCGAATGTTGGCACCGCCAACACGACCCAGTGTCGACCGATATCAGGCAGTCTGCGTAGCACGTTACCTCGACCAGTTCCCAGCGCGAGTCCGCCATACAGAAAGAACGTAACGTCGGCTCCCAACGTTGCCGCCAGACGATCGAGCCGCCTCGTTCCAGGCCTGAAACCCCACAGAACGCAGAGACCCCTTAGCGCACTTGCCGCATCGCTACTGCCGCCACCGAGTCCCGCCGCCATCGGGACACGCTTCGTGATGTCGATGGCGACACCGTGCACCGGTCCAGTGCGACCCATTTCTGCCCAGAGCGCGCGGGCTGCCGTCCACACGATGTTTCGACGATCAGACGGGACGCGATGCGCGCGACTGCGCACGGTCAGCGGGCCATCGCGCGCAGTCAGACGGACGGTGTCGTGCAACTCGACTGACTGCAGGATCGTCCGCACCTCGTGGTTGCCGTCGGGTCGGCGGCCAAGGATGCGGAGGTCGAGGTTGACCTTGGCCGGCGCCCGTACGATCAGCGACGCGACGCGTGGGGAAGCCACTATTTCTCTTCCGGGCGTGACGGCACCTCGAGCGGCCCTTGGCTTTGACGCAGATCATCGAGCGTGATCGGAACGTAATCCTCTGGCGCCTCAGCGACGAAGACCTGAGGATCAAGCGTGACATTCAGGCTGACCTGAGACATCGTCGCTGTGAGCTCCGTCGCTGGCTCAGAGTCGGTCGTGCGAACTTCGACTCGCCTCGGCAAACCACGAACGTGATCCGAATACTCGATACGCAGGCCGTCGCGTGTTCCGGCCACGACGACCACATCGCCGTCGACGGATCGCAGGTAGGTTCTCTCACCGTGATCAGTGTCGACGACCATCCACCCGTCCGGATACGCGCGTCCTTCAACTGGCCTGGCGTCGAACGCCACACAGCCTGTCAGGACGGCGCGCAGATCATCCGCGCCGAGCGTCAGGCCGGTCAGCGCGGCAAGCAGCTCAGCTGCGTCTTCGTCGGTGACCACTTGGCGTTCTCGAGGCAGCACCAACCGCGCCGTTCCGCGACCGGTGGCGAGCACCCAGCCAAGCCGGCCGAACGGTGCGACTCCTTCGAGACGCAGTAACGACGGACGGGCCAAGGCGGCGCGCACCTGGCCTCGGATACGGGAATCACCTGTCCGACCGCGGATGGCAAGCACGGCCTGAATGGTCGTGACCCTGCGGCACTCGGTCATCGTCGCCTCGAAGGTCTCAGCGTAGGCGGGCAGAGGGCGACCCGGACCTTCCGGGAGGCGCAACCGAGAAGAGGTCGCGCACCCGCTCGTTAGAAAGAGCCCGGCGAGAACGTAGCAGATGGCTGGGAATCGCACCCGAGGCGAGAGGACTACCGACGCGAGCGGCGCCGTGCGTCCTCCATCTTCTGCTCGATGGCGGCGGACTCGACGTCTTCGCGATCGCCGGCGAGCGCGGTCTCCCAGGCCTCGATCGCCTCGTCGTATCGACCCAGCCGATACAGGAGGTCGCCCAGGTGATCTTGGATCACCGAGTTCCACACCATCTGCTCGCTTGCCTGTCGGAGGTGGGTCTCGGCCAGGTCGAGGCGATCCAGCTTGAAGTAGGCCCACCCGAGACTGTCGAGATAGGCACCGTTGTGGGGATCGATTTCAATCGCGCGCTCGAGCAGTCCGACCGACTCCTCGAGGCGTTCGCCTCGATCAGCCAGCATGTAGCCCAGGTAGTTGAGTGCGGCCGCGTGCTCTGAGTCGCGCTCCAGCACGCGCCGGAACGCTCGCTCTGCATCGTCGTACTGGTCGTTTCGCTCTAGTACTGCGCCAAGCTGAAAAAGAATCGACACGTTCTCCGGAAAGCTCGTTGTGGCCTCCCGGAGCAAGTCGGCCGCTTCGTCCAACCGATCGTAGTCGGCGTAGTACCCCGCTAGCGCGATGTGCGCCGTTGGATCGTCGACGTTCCGAGTCAGCACCCGCCGCAGCGCCCGAACGCCGCCATTGACATCGCCCTGCTCGCCGAGCAAACGGGCCTCAAGCCGCACCAGCGTGAGCGTGCTCGGATGCTGAGCTTGTATACGGTCGAGCGCCATTCGGGCGTCGGCCGGTCGACCGGCATCCAGGTATGACTGCACCAACCGCGCGCCAAAGGCGAGCGATCCCGGCAACAGTTCTGCGGCCTCAGCGTACGCGCCGATCGCAGCGTCGAAATCCTGAAGTCGCTCGTATGCGAACCCGACTCGACCAAGCAGACTCGCGATCTGGTTTGCGTGTAGGTTGCCTTGGCGCGCTCTTTCAAGCGCGGGCTCTAGCGTATCGATGACGGCCTGATGATCGTGTCGCCGAGCCTGTACCTGTGCCAGCGCATAGGGGCCGCGGATACCGTTTGGTTCGATCCTGATCAGGCCTCGCGCAGTCGCCGCCGCCCCGTCGAGATTGCCGAGCTCGAGCTCGACCTCGCACAGGCGATACAGCGCCGAGCCGTCGTTCGGTCGCAACTCCGTGAGCTGGCGCAGCTCGTCGCGAGCGCGCTCGACCTCGCCGATTTGCATCAGGGCATCCGCGAGCTCACGTCGAATCGTCGAGTCGCGGGGGTTGCGGGCCATGGCTTGTTCGAAGGCTCGAATCGCGTCGTCCCACCGACGCTCGCGACCGTAAAGCTGTCCAAGCCGGCGCAGTGCGCGCGACGAAGGTCGCCCACTCGAGACGAGACCTTCGACGATTGCGATGGCGTCGTCTGATTGACCTGCTTCCTCGTACGCCTCGGACAGCAGGAGCCCCCCTTCAGTGAAGCCCGCATTGTCCTCGAGAAGCTCTTCGAGCAACTGGATGGTCCGCTCGCCGCGGCCTTGCCGTAGGTACAAACGCGCGAGCGTCAGCTCGACTTGGTAGTCAGGAAGGATGGTCTTACGAGCCTGCTCGAGATGCTCGATGGCTCGTGCGACGTCGTGCTCCGCCCCACCCCGAACTCCACCTTGCGCCGCAAGTACCAAACCCAGGATGCGATGTGCGGTGAGGTTCTCGGACTCTCGCTCGAGCGCATCGTTCGCGGCGCGAACGGCCTCTTCGATTCGATCGTGGCGAACGTACAGCGAGGCCAGCTCGCCAAGGATCTCGCCTGTCTCAGCGTCCAGCTCGGCAGCTTGGCGGAGGGCCTTAATCGCGCCCTCGATGTCATCCTCGTTCTCCAAGTGCCGACCAAGCAGGAAGAGCCGGTACGCGTCTGCCTGCACCTCGACCGACGCGGGGTCGTCAGTGGGCTGCGCCCAACTGGTAGCCGGCACGAACAAGGCGGTTGCGAAGACGGCGACCGCCCAACGTACACTCCACCACATGCTACTTGGATTGTTCCATAGCTGGCGGTCAGCGACAAGCGGACCACTCAGCCCCACGACCGCCGGGGGCATTTGATATATTGGCCCCGGCACAGTCCAGGAGGCCTGAACGTGGGCATCGATCCCGAGCTACTCGAAATTCTCGCATGTCCAAAATGTAAAACCCCGGTCATCATGGTGAACGACGACACAGGGCTCAAGTGCGAGCAGTGCCGGCGCGTGTACCCGATCAAGGATGACATCCCGGTCATGCTCATCGACGAGGCCACGATAGAATCCTGATGTCCACTCAGGCGGTCGCAGTGCCGGCTGTGTCCCCTCCTCGTCTCGAAGTCGCGGCGGTCGTCTCGCTCTGCCTGTTTGCTGGCGCCCTGCAGCTTTCAATTGCAGCATCCGCCTGGCTGCTTACGATTACGACCGTTCTTTGGCTCGGCGTCGTCGTCAGCGGGCGCGAACGAATCGAAGTCCCGTCCCTTCTTTGGCCGCTCCTGGCGTACGCGGTCTACACGATGATCGCCGTGGCGACCTCGATCGATCCAGTCAGCAGCCTCGTGGATTCCAAAGAGGTCTTGCTCTTCCTCGTGGTGCCCATCGTGTACCGGCTGGCTCGTGGTCGGTCGGCGACTACGGTTGCGACCATCATCATCAGCGTTGGCGCGGTCACGGCCGTCTACGGAATCGTGCAGTACGGCATCCTCGAATTCGACACGCTCGGCCAACGGCCGCAGGGCTCCATGGGACACTACATGACGTTCTCGGGGTTATTGATGCTTGTCATCGGGCTATCGGCATCCCGCATCCTCTTCGGCACGACGGATCGCGTGTGGGCCGCGTTAGTCTTACCCGCACTTGTCGTCGCGCTGGCCTTGACCCTGACGCGGAGCGCCTGGGTCGGCGCCTGCGTAGGTGTGGGGCTCCTCCTCGTCCTTAAGGACCGTCGCCTGCTCGCGGCGGCTCCCGTGATCGCGGCGCTGTTGTTTGCGCTGGCACCTGCCACCGTCACGGATCGCGTCTACTCGACCTTCGATCTTCAGGATCCCACCAACCGCGACCGGTTCGCGATGGCGCGTGTCGGCGCGCGGATCGTGCGGGATCATCCGCTAACCGGCGTCGGGCCAGACATGGTTCAGGTCGTGTACCCGGACTACCGTGATGCGGGTGGCGTCAACGAGACCAACCCACATCTCCACAATGTGCCGCTCCACATCGCAGCCGAGCGCGGGCTTCCAGCCCTTGGTTTGTGGCTGTGGTTCGTCTTCGTGGCCGTGCGCGAGTTGAGCCGTGGTCTCCAGCATGCCGCGTCGCGACCCCTGGCGGCAGGCGGGCTCGCCGCAATCGCCAGCATGCTGGCCGCCGGCATGTTCGAGTACAACTTCGGCGATTCCGAGTTCCTGATGCTCTTTCTGGTCATGCTGACCCTGCCGCTCGCCGCGCGACGGGAGGCACCGGATACGAGAGGCGGGCCCTCGACGGGCGAGGGTGCCGCGGCACCCGTGCCTAGTGTCTGAAGTGTCGCCGTCCTGTAAACACCATGGCCATCCCCTGCTCGTTGGCCGCGGCGATGACTTCATCATCGCGACGTGAGCCGCCAGGCTGCACGACGGCCGTCGCGCCAGCTTTCGCGATTGCGTCAAGACCATCGCGGAACGGGAAGAAGGCGTCTGACGCGGCTACGGTACCCACCAGGGTAGCCCCCGCTTTCAACGTCGCGACGTTGACGGCATCGACTCGGCTCATCTGACCAGCACCGACCGCGGCTGCGCGGTCGTGGTGTGTGAACACGATCGTGTTCGATTTGATATGCGCACAGATCCGCCACGCGAAACGGAGCGCGGTCCACTCGGCGTCGGTGGGCGCTCGCTCGGTCGCAACGCGAAGTACGGTGTCAGGCGCGATCTCTGCGCCGTCGGTCCACGTCACCTGGGCCTCGACAACTCGGTCCCTCTCCTGCACGAGCAACGCCCCAAGAATCGAGCGCACCTCACGCCCTTTGACGCCGCCATCGCCAATCGCGCTGACATCGGCCAGCACGACTCGCAAGTTCTTCTTCGTTGCCAGGACCTCGCGCGCCGCATCGCTCGCGCTCGGCGCCACGACCGCCTCGATGAACGTGCTGGCAATGGCCGTAGCCGTCGGCGCGTCGATCTCGCGATTGAGTCCGACGATGCCACCGAATGCCGACAGGACGTCGACGTCGCGAGCAGCCACATAAGCCGTTTCGAGCGTTTCGGCAGTCGCCGCCCCACAGGGGTTCGTGTGCTTGATCACTGCCGCCGCAGGCTCCGTGAACTCCGCGACGATACGCGCGGCCGCATCCAGGTCCAACAGGTTCGTGTAGGACAGCCCCTTGCCTTGAACGACCTCCGCTGTACCGAATCCCCACGCCGGATCGTCCGGGTAAATTGCGGCCGGTTGATGTGGGTTCTCACCGTACCGGAGGTCGCGCGTTTTCGGCACCGAGAGATGGAGATGATCCGGCGTTGCACCTTCCAAACTCAGCGGGTGGTGCACAAATCCTCCGGCGGACGAGGTAACCCGGGCCAGCGCGGTCGAAATCGTGGCGTCGTACGTCGCAGTATGAGCGAAGGCCTTTTGCGCCAGGCCAAACCGAAAGGCCGGCTCAGCCCCACCCGGACGATCAAGCTCGTTCAGGAGGCCTGCATAGTCGTCTGGGTCGACGGCAATGAGGACGTCTAAGAAGTTCTTTGCAGCAGCCCTGACCATACTCGGACCGCCGATATCGATCTGCTCGACCAGCTCGTCGAAACTGGTATCTGCGCTCGCGGCGGTTTGAGCGAACGGATACAGGTTAACGACGACGATATCAACGAGCTGGATGCCCTGTCCGGCGATCGCCGCCAGATCGTCGGGCCGATGCCGCCGAGCGAGAATCCCGCCGTGCACCGCCGGGTGCAGCGTCTTCACGCGACCGTCCATCATCTCGGGAAACCCCGTCACCTCGGAGACCCCAATGACATCGAGGCCAGCCTCCGAGAGCGCGCGTGCGGTCCCGCCGGTCGACACGATCTCGACCTGACGGTCAGCCAGCCCTTTGGCCAGCTCGACCAAACCGGTCTTGTCGGAAACGCTCAACAACGCTCGCATGCTCGTCCCTATGCTGGTGCGGATCGGATCACGCGTGCCGGATCATGAGCCACAACAGCGGCAGCCATAGCTCTCGAGCCAGCGGGATCGGTCGATCATCGACAAGCACCTCACACTCGTCGTGGCGTCCCACAATCTCGAACAGCGTTCGGAGCTCTCTGGCATCGTCGGGATAAAACCGGGCGCGGTGGCGGAAGTGATCGCCTTGACCAACCTCGCGGTACTCAGGCGCGCTCCGAGCCAGCGACACCGCCCGCTCGTAGTCGTCTGCTTCGAACTTGGGGAAGCTGAGTGTGAACGAGAATGGCCGATCGGTGGCACCGAACAGCACGCCATGCAGGTCCGGATCGAGCGCGGCGAGCTCTTCGGCCGTGGGCTCTTCCGAGGGCTCGACGTAGGGCCAGAATCGCTCCGTCGGTCGATGCTCGAGAGGTGCGGGAGGTGTGTCCGGAAGGTCAGCCGGATTCCGCGAATCGCTCATGAATCGAACGTGAGCGTGATGGTATCCTGAAGTTCGAACCCCGGCAAGGTGGCCCTGCCGATGAGCATCCGTCGCGTGATTCCCTCGATCGAGCAGCTCCGCCAACGCGAATCGGTACGCGTCCTCGAGGCCCGGTACGGTCTGCAGCCGGTGGTCGATGCACTGCGCGAAGAAGCTGAGTCGCTGCGCGAGAGCATCGAACAAGGATCGGTCGGCGTCACCGATCGCGAGAGCGCTGCAGCGCACATCGAACGCGAACTCGGGGCGCGGCTCGCCGCGACGTTGTCGCCGTCACTCCGACCCGTCATCAACGCAACAGGCGTCATCATTCATACCAATCTCGGGCGGGCACCGCTCTCGGGGTTCGCCATCGAGCGTATTGCCGAGGTGGCATCCGGGTACTCGACGCTGGAATACGACCTCGCCGCAGGCACCCGCGGCAGCCGAACAACCCACGCATCGAGGCTTGTGTGCCGGCTGACTGGCGGCGAAGCCGCAACTGTCGTCAACAACAACGCCGCGGCGCTTCTGCTTGTGCTCTCGGCGCTGGCCAGCGGACGTGAGGTGATCATCTCGCGGGGAGAACTCGTTGAAATCGGCGGAGGGTTTCGTATCCCCGACGTTCTTCGCCAGTCTGGCGCGCGCATTCGCGAGGTGGGCACGACAAACCGAACTCGCGCGGAAGACTACGGCGGCGCCGTCAATGCCGACACCGCGCTCATCCTCCGTGTGCACCCATCGAACTTCAAGCTGGAGGGCTTCGCCGAGCGACCGACGCTCCGATCGGTCGTTGAGATCGGTCGGCGACTTGGCGTGCCGGTTGTCGAGGATCTCGGAAGCGGCAATCTGCGGCCCGAGCTGGGTCGCCCCCCACTTCCGCACCGCGAGCCGACCGTTCAGGAGAGTCTCGACGCGGGCGTCACGCTGTGCTGCTTCAGCGGAGACAAGCTGTTGGGCGGGCCGCAGGCGGGCATTATCGTCGGCGACAAGGCGTCGGTCGATGCGGCCGCTCAGCACCCCTTGATGCGGGCGCTACGTGCCGACAAACTCGTCTACGCGGCGCTCGAAGCGACGCTATTGGAGCACCTGACAGGGCGTGCGTCGGATACCGTCCCGGTCGAACGCATGATCGACCTCGACGTGACCGAGCTGACCGAACGAGCCCATCGCGTTGCGCGTCACGTCGCCGAACTCGCGCCATCCGTGACGCTGACCGTTGCGGCGGGCCGTTCCGCTATTGGGGGGGGGACGACGCCGGGCGTGAGCCTACCGAGCTCCGTGATCGAAGTCGAGATCGCACACCAATCCCCGCGGGCCGTCGAGACGTTGCTACGAGCGTCGTCACCGCCAGTCATCGCTCGAATCGAGGACGACCGCGTCTGCCTGGACCTCAGAACTGTTCAGCCGGAACAAGACGATGCGCTTGCCGACGCGCTCGTCAAGGTCGGGGGTGGCGTCGGCCGCGACGCCTAGGCGGACTGGGAGTGTTGACTGCGCCGATTGGGACAGGTCTCGCACGAGAGTGGAGCACCGTCGGGTCCAACCACCTCCGGACCGCCACATGAACCTCGCAGACAGGGGTAGTTAAACAGGACGCCCACGCCCATCACGAGCATGACGATCGCTATCAGACCGGTCGTCAGCAGGAACAGCCCCATGAGCCCATTCTACCGCGCGACGGGGCTCGGCAGCTGCGCATCGAACATCGGCGTCGCCAGCTCGCGATAGATCCCGTCGTCCTCACGAACGACCAGCAGCACCGCCCACTTCCGGGACTCGGCGAGCGCATATGCTTCATCGGGACCCATAACGCCCAGCGCCGTCGCGATCGCGTCGGCGCGCACGCACTCCGAGTCGATGACGCTCACCGAAGCCAGCCCATGTTCAACTGGACGACCGCTGCGTGGATCAATCGTATGTGACAGTCGACGATCGCCATCAGTGACGAAGTTGCGGTAGTCGCCCGACGTCGCGAGGGCGGCATCCTCGAGCTCGATCACTCGCTGCAAACCGGGCGCATCAGGTGACGGCCTCTCGATTCCCACGCGCCATCGTTTCCCCTCAGGATTCCGCCCCCGGGTTCTCACCTCGCCACCGACCTCTATCAAAAAGGATTCGAAGCCGGCATCGCGCAACCCGTCAAAGACGCGGTCCACGGCGTACCCCTTCGCGATCGCCGACACATCGACCTGCAACCCGGGATGGGTCTTCGTTATCGTGGAACGCTCCGCGTCGATCTGGAGCTTCGTGTAGCCAACCGCGGACAGGAGCCGACCTAAGTCGCGTTGGCTCGGAAACGCAGCGTCGACCGGATCGATCGCCGAAGGCCCAAATCCCCAGGCGTCCACCAACGGAGCGACCGTAACATCGAACGCGCCACCGGTCAGCTCGCTGACCTCGTGCGCCTGTTGCAGCACGACCAATGTCTCCGTCGAGATCGGAAACGGGTCGCGTGAGGTCGAGCGGTTGAATCGCGACAGCTCGGAGTCGGCAATGTACGTCGACATCTTCGCCTCGACCTCATCCAGCGTGCGCTGGATGCTGGCGCGAACCGGGTCGCGGGAGAGGTCGTCCAGCGCATCGCCGACGACCGTAACCGCGAAGGTCGTACCCATCGTGTCGCCTCGGAACACGTGATGGGTCGGCGGCGGCGCCTGGCACGCGCTCGCGCCCAGGAGCACGACCAGCCCGAGTCCTCGTGTGAACGCAGAGCGTCTATACATGCGGCCGGCGCGGCACGCGAATCGTCGTCGGCCTCTAGCCGAAGTCGTCGAACATGATGTTGTCGCGCTCGACGCCGAGGCTGTCCAGCATGTCCATGCAGGCCTTGAGCATCATCGGCGGTCCGCAGAGGTAGTACTCGACGTCTTCGGGTGCCGGGTGGTCTTTCAGGTAGTTGTCGTAGAGCACTTGGTGGATGAAACCGGTGTAACCCGACCACTTGTCTTCGGGCAGCGGCTCCGACAACGCCAGATGCCACTCGAAGTTGTCATTCTCGCTCTGGACCGTGTCGAAGTCCTCGATGTAGAAGGCCTCGCGGAGACTGCGTGCGCCGTACCAAAAACTCACCTTACGAGCGGTTTGCAGCCGACGGAACTGGTCGAAGATGTGCGAACGCATCGGCGCCATACCAGCGCCGCCACCGATGAAGACCATTTCCGCATCGGTCTTGTTGGCGAAGAACTCACCAAACGGTCCGGCTATCGTGACCTCGTCCCCCGGCTTGAGACTGAAAAGATAGGACGTCATCTTGCCGGGCGGCGTGCCTTCCGGCGCGCGCGGGGGAGGCGACGCAATTCGAACGTTCAGCATGATGACCCCCGCTTCCTCCGGGTAGTTGGCCATCGAGTAGGCGCGCGTGACTGGCTCGTCGAGGACGGCTTCGAACCGCCACAGCTTGAAGTGGTCCCAATCCTCCCGATAATGGTCCTCGACCTCGATCTCGGAATACGGGTAGCGTCCTGGGGGCGCATCGATCTGAATGTACCCGCCCGCTCTGAACGGAACCGCCTCGCCAGGGGGAAGCTCGAGCACCAGCTCTTTGATGAAGGTGGCGACGTTGTGATTCGATCGCACCTTGCAAGTCCACCGCCGAACATCGAACACCTCAGCCGGAATCTCGATCCGCATGTCCTGCTTGACGCGGACCTGACACGAGAGGCGAACGTCGTCTCTGGCCTCTCCGCGTGACACATGGCTCGTCTCCGTTGGCAGCAGTGCGCCTCCGCCGGACTGCACGACCACCTTGCACACCCCACACGTGCCCTTCCCGCCACACGCCGAGGGAATGAAGATCTTGTTGGCGGCCAGCGTGCCGAGTAGCGTTCCCCCGGCAGGCGTATGCAAGCACTTCTCGGGATCGTCATTCACCGTAATCGCAACGTCCCCGGTTGCGACCAGCTGCCGGCGGGCGACCATGAGCAGGCCCACGAGGGACACGATCGTCAGTGTGAACATTGCGACGCCGAGAGTGACGGTAGCCATGATGCGTCCTCAGAGCTGAATGCCCGCAAAAGCCAAAAAGCCGATAGCCATGAGTCCAACAAGGATGAAGGTCAACCCCAGCCCCCGCAGCCCCTCAGGGGGATTGCTGTACCGGAGCCGCTCGCGGATCCCCGCCAGGGCAATGATGGCCAGGGCCCATCCCACGCCCGAGCCGAACCCGAACACGACGCTTTCGGCCAGCGTGTAGTTCCGCTCGACCATAAACAGCGAGGCCCCGAGAATCGCGCAGTTCACAGCGATCAGCGGCAAGAAGATCCCCAGCGCAGCGTGCAACTTGGGTACGAAGCGATCGAGCGACATCTCGACGATCTGGACACTCGCGGCGATCGTCCCGATGTACGTCAGGAAGCCGAGGAAGGAGAGGTCGTAGGCCTCCAGCGACGGGTGCATCCAGACCATCGCGCCGGGCTTCAGCACATACACGAAGATGAGATTGTTCAACGGAACGGTGACGGTCAGCACGAAAATCACCGCCACGCCCAGCCCGATCGCGGTCTTGACCTGGCGCGACACGGCGAGAAACGAGCACATGCCGAGGAAAAACGCCAGCGCCATGTTCTCGACGAACACCGCCCGGACCGCGAGGCTGAGGTAGTGCTCCAGCATCACCCAGACTCCACTTGGTCCGGCTTCCACACACGCAGCGCCCAGATGAAGAAGCCGATGATGAAGAACGCCCCCGGGGAGAGCAACATCAATCCGTTCGGGGTGTACCAACCTCCGTCGGTCGCAAGTGGTAGGACCTGGGCACCAAGGAGCGAACCGGATCCAAGCAGTTCTCGCAGGAAGGCGGTCAGAATCAGGATGCCGCCGTACCCCAACCCGTTCCCCAGGCCATCGATCAAGCTGAGGGTGGGTGGGTTTTGCATGGCGTATGCTTCGGCGCGCCCCATGATGATGCAGTTCGTGATGATCAGGCCAACGAACACCGACAACTGCTGCGAGATCTCGAACAGATACGCCTTCAACACCTGATCGACGACGATCACGAGCGACGCGATGATCGTGAGCTGGATGATGATGCGGATGTTCGTCGGAATCTGATTCCGCAACGCGCTGACGAAGAAGTTCGATCCCATCATGACGGCGACGACCGCGACGGTCATGACCAATGCAGTGTCCATCTTCGTCGTGACCGCAAGCGCCGAGCAGATTCCGAGCACCTGCAGGGCGATCGGGTTGTTGTTGAACAAGGGGTCGACCAATACGTCACGCGATTTCGCGCTCATCAGGAGCTCTCCTCGCCATGCAAACGAGCGAGGTACGGCCTGAAGCCGTGCTCACCTAACCAGAACCGCAGGAGGCGGCCGACGCCACGGCTGGTGATCGTCGCGCCGGCCAAGCCATCCACCCGATGTGGATCGTCATCCGGTGAGCCAGCCCGCCCTTTCACGACGTCGACCCGCACCTCGTCTCCCTCAAACACGCGGCGCCCAGGCCACAGCGACTTCCATCGTGGATTGTCGACCTCGCCGCCCAAGCCGGGTGTCTCATCGTGCTTGTAGAACGTCAGCCCCCGAACCGTCACCAGGTCTGCATCGAGCGCGATGAACCCATAGAGCGTCGACCAGAGTCCCAGTCCGTTTACCGGCAACACGACCAGGTCGAGTGCACCGGCATCGTCCCGCAGCTCGTAGACCAACGCATGGTGCGGCAGCCTCTGCACCCCAGCGTCGTTCGGCGGCGCCTCTTGGCTGGTGTCAGAATCGGCGGTTGCCGCAAGCTGATCGAAGGCCGCCGCGTCGATTTCCGGTGCCGCCTCCCCACTCCTGAGGTCTATGACGATCTGACTGATCGAGTCGGAGCGGCGCTCGACTTCCTCTCGAGGCAGTCTCTCGTCCTCCGACGCTAGCCCGGCCGCAAGTAGGACGTTCCGCTGTTTGTCCAGAAGCTCGTTCGCGGCCTGCCGGTCGCGGAGCGCGACGGCGGAGCCCGAGACGAACACCGCGCAGACGACGCAGATCATGGCGGCGAACACGAGGTTGTACCCGACGCTACCCTGCATAGCGCGCCTGCCTTCTCTTGATGTTAGCTCGGATCGCGACATAGTCGATCAGCGGCGCGAACAGGTTCATAAACAAGATGGCAAGCATGATCCCTTCTGGATAGGCGGGATTGACCACGCGTATCAAGATAGTGAGGACCCCAATCAAGAAACCGTACAGATAGTGTCCGCTCAGCACCGACGGACCCGAAACCGGATCGGTCGCCATGAACACGGTTCCGAACGCCCAGCCGCCCAAAACGAAGTGCCAGGCCGGTGTGACGTCGAAAAACGGGTTGGTGGTCGAGCCGATCGCATTGAGTAGAGCCGCCGTGACGAACGTTCCCGCCGCGACGCTCAACATGATGCGCCACGATCCGACGCCGGTCGCAATCAAGATCACCGCCCCGACCAGACAGGCCAGCGCAGAGGTCTCCCCCATTGAGCCCGGCATACACCCGATGAATGCGTCCCACCAAGTCGTGCCCTGGACAATGCCCGCTGTTCCCTCGAGCGTCGCGCGCGCAAGGGGCGTTGCTCCGCTGACGCCGTCCACGGAGGTCTTGGCGGCGGTCCACACCGCATCGCCCGACAGGTCGGCGGGATAGGCAAAGTAGAGGAAGGCCCGGGCGACGAGCGCCGGATTGAGCACGTTCATGCCGGTGCCGCCGAAGATCTCTTTGCCCACCACAACTCCAAACGACACCCCAAGCGCCACCTGCCACAATGGGATCATCGGACCGAGAATCAGCGGCACGAGCATCCCGGTGACGAGAAAGCCCTCGTTCACCTCGTGGCGCCGGACGATCGCGAAAACGACCTCCCACGCACCGCCCACCGCGAAGGTCACAATCAGAACCGGCAGGTAGTAGAGCGCGCCATGCACGACGCACGCCACGAAGTCGTCAGGTGAGAATCCCAGCCCCAACGCCTGCATCGCGGTCGTCCGCCAGGTCTCGAGGGCAGGCGCCCCGGCGCTGATCGCAAGGTTGGCCATATGCCCGGTGTTGTAGACGGCCATGAAAATGCATCCGGCCAACGACACGACGACGGTCGTCATCAGTCGCTTCAGGTCGAGACCGTCTCGCACATGCGACGGTCCGCCGGTGACGGCGCTGGGCGTGTACAGAATGGTGTCTTGCGCATCCCACAGCGGATGCAGGGCCTGCAGCTTGCCGCCCTTCTCGAAATGACGGGCCTGCCGGTCAAGGAACTCGCGTAGGCGCTTCGTCATCCTTCCTTCTCAATCGTGTCCAGTACGCGACGGAGCAGCGGGCCGTAGTCGTTCTTGCCCGGACATACGAACGTGCAGAGGGCAAGGTCTTCCTCATCCAGCTCCAAACACCCGAGCTCTTCGGCCCGCTCGACGTCGCCCATCAGCAGCGAGCGCAGCAACGGTGTGGGCGTGATGTCGAACGGAAGGACCTTCTCATACATGCCGATCGGCACGATGGCCCGCTGTGAGCCGTTCGTGCTCGTGGTCAGTGAGAACTGGCGCCCCGGTATCAGACGCGATACGAAAGTCGAGATCGTCGAGTACTTGTTGAAGCCCGGCCTCAGCCATCCCATGAACTCGCGACGACGTCCCTCAGCCAAAACGGAGATCTGCTGGTGATAGCGCCCGAGGTACCCGTGGACCTCGCCAGCTGCACTGCGGCCAGACAACACGGAACCAGATATGGCACGGAGCTCGGGGCCGTCCGCCTCGCCGCTTTCGCCACGAATGAGCTCGTCGACATACGCTCCCAAGCGGGTCTCAATCAATCTCGGTCGCGTGACGGGCGGACCGGCCACGCTCACAACGCGCTGCACGTCGAGCTGGCCGGTCTCGAATAGCCGACCGATCGCCACGACGTCCTGTGCGCCAACGTGCCAGACGATCCGTTGGCGATCAACCGGATCGAGTGTGTGCACGTGGAGTCCGACCGTGCCCGACGGATGCGGTCCCGCGAACTCCTCGTGACGTACCCGCTCGACCTCCGGAACCGTAATCGAGGACCCGGGCGCGGTGCACACGAACACCGGCCCTTCGGTGAGCCGTGTCAGCGCCGCGACGCCACGCTCGAACGCCGTGCTGACACCCTGCAGCGCGACGTCGAGCGACGGCGCAAGGGGGTTCGTGTCCATGGCCGTGACGAAGATCGAGTGCGGACGCTGCGAAGGATCTGCAACACGCCCGTATGGACGGGCACGAATCGCGGCCCACAGACCGGACTCGGTGAGGAGCTCGGCGACCGCGTCGTGGGATAGCCCGCTCGGGTGTCTGCCAGAGAAGGCGCCAAACGTCACCGACGCTGGGTCTCGTCCCTCGTACTCCGCACGACTGAGCTCGATGACGACCGATTGCAACGACCGCCGATCACCGCGATGGATGGCCGTAACGGTCCCGGCCGCCGGGGCGGTGTGGCGAACACCCGGCGTGTGCTTATCCTCGAAGACGACCTGACCGCGGCGCACGTCGTCTCCCACCGACACATGCATGGCCGGTCGCAAACCAACGAAATCCGCGGCAATGACCCCGACGTGGGTGGTCGGGCGAGCACGTTCGGTTTCTTGAGCTGGGGCGCCTCGAATCGGGAGCCGAAGTCCTCTCTTAAAGGTGTGTCGTCCCATCCGAGCCCGATCTCGCCGCCTTCGCCGTGACGGGCTGACCTGAAAGAATCGGGCGCCCAGACCCCACGGAAGATTGTGAAAAATTTCTCAAGCTAGCTCAAAAAAAACGGCCGTCGACAGTGCCGACGGCGTCAATACCTCGCGGTCATTTGGATAGTACTGCGACGGTAACGCTCAAGTCAATTTGAGGCGGGCGAACGCGAACCTACGTTCGCGAACGCCAAACCGCGATCTGGTAGCATGACGGCCGAAACAACGGCTCCGAGGCGCCTCCTTCTTCGACGTCGGCGTCCAGAGCCAGCGTCGCTCATGTCAGTCCGAACGGTTGTCGTCTGCCAGGCTCAGGTCCCGTTCGTGACTGGCGGTGCCGAATCCCACGTCCGCGCCCTTGTTCAGCAGCTGACCGCGCGGGGTTTTGAGACGGAACTGGTCCGGATCCCGTTCAAGGAATACCCGAAAGACGAGATCCTGACTCATGCCGCAGCGTGGCGCTTGATCGACCTCAGCGAGAGCAACGGGCGTCCAATCGACCTGGTTGTCGCCACCAGGTTCCCGACGTACTTCGTGCGCCACCCGAGAAAGGTCGTTTGGCTCATTCATCAGTGTCGGTCTGCCTATGAGCTCTGCGGAACCGAATTCAGCGACTTCGACCACACGGGTCCGGATGTCGGTTTGCGCGAGCGGCTCGTCGACCTCGATCGCAAGATGCTCGGAGAATGCCGTCACCTGTTTACCAACGCACGCAATACCGCGAACCGCGTGAAGCGATTCAACGGGCTCGATGCAACCCCGCTGTACCACCCACCGCCGCTAGCCGGCCGCCTCCGATCGGAATCGTACGGCAGTTACGTGCTAGCCGTCGGTCGACTCGAGCCGATCAAGCGTGTCGATCTCGCGTTGGAAGCGATGGCCCAGGTCGAACCAGAGACGTCGTTGGTCGTCGTCGGCGATGGATCGCAGCGGTTGGCCCTCGAGCGTCGAGCCGAAGAGCTCGGCTTGGGCGACCGCGTGGTCTTCGTCGGACAGGTCGACGACGAGCAGCTGATCGAGCTCTACTCCGGTGCGTTGGCGGTGCTCTATGCGCCGTACGATGAGGATTACGGGTACATTACGCTCGAAGCGTTTCTCGCGCGACGCCCGGTCGTGACCGCGACCGACTCGGGTGGTACCCTAGAGTTCGTCAAAAACGATGTGAACGGCGTCGTGTGCGAGCCCAGCGGCGAAGCGATTGCCGCCGCCGTCAACCGGCTGGCGGGCGATCGTCGTCGTGCCGCGGCGCTGGGCGACGCGGGCTTCGAGCGCGCGCGTGAGATTACTTGGGACGGCGTGATTGACGCGCTGACATCTGCATGACGAAGCTCATCATCCAAATCCCGTGCCTGAACGAGGCAACGACCCTCCCCGCGACGATTCGAGACCTGCCACGTCGAATTCCTGGAGTCGACGCGATTGAGGTGCTCGTCGTCGACGACGGATCCACCGACGGGACTGCGGAGGTGGCACAGGCAAGCGGGGTGCCCCACATCGTGCGGTTTCGATCGAACCGGGGGTTGGCGGCCGCGTTCATGGCCGGACTGGACACCGCGCTTAAGCTCGGTGCCGACGTGATCGTGAATACCGACGCGGACAACCAGTACGCCGGTCGCGATATCGAGGCGCTTGTCCAGCCGATTCTTCGGGGTGAAGCCGATATCGTGATCGGCGACCGGAACGTCCGTACTCTTCGACACATGCCACGGATCAAGCGTTGGCTCCAAGTTATCGGCAGTTGGGTGGTCCGGCGCGTGTCGAACACACGCGTGCCGGACGCGACGAGCGGATTCCGAGCGTTCAGCCGGGAGGCCGCGCTCCGCCAGACGATCGTGTCCGACTTCTCCTATACGCTCGAGTCGATTATCCAGGCAGGCAAGAAGCGGCTCACCATCGGCCACGTCCCCGTGGCGACGAACGAGATCACTCGGAAATCGCGCCTCTTCGCCAGCGTCTTCACGTACATCAAGAAGTCGGCCGCAACGATCGTACGCATCTACACGATGTACGAGCCGCTCAAGGTCTTTTCCGTCGTGGGCGCCGTGGCGTTTCTCGGGGGCTTCGTGATCTCAGTTCGTTTCTTGTTCCTGTACCTGAGCGGACTGGGCCAGGGCAATGTCCAGTCGCTCATTCTCTCGGCCGTGCTGATGATCGTCGGCTTCCAGATCGTGCTGATTGGCCTCGTTGCAGACGTGATGTCGTCCAATCGCAAGTTGACCGAGGAGCTCCTCTACCGCGTTCGTACAATAGAGCTCGAGGGACTTCCGGACCATCGGGTCGCCTCCGCTCGACAATCGGACGTGCAGATCGGCATCGGCAAAGGGTAGGTGGCGAGCAAACACTCCCGTGGCTGACCTGCGGTCCACCTCGGTCGTCATTCCCGCTTACAACGAAGCCGCGGTCGTCGGCCGCGTCGTCCGTGGATTGCGTGACGTCGGCTCATGGCATGAGATCCTCGTCATCGACGACGGCTCGACCGATGCGACGGCCGACGAGGCCGAACGTGCGGGGGCCCGAGTGGTTCGCCACCCCTACAACAAAGGGAATGGCGCAGCCGTTAAGACCGGCATCCGACGCGCACGTGGTGAGTTCGTGCTGATTCTCGACGCCGACGGCCAACACCGTGCCGAGCTCGCGCCTCGGCTGGTCGAGCGACTAGGCGAATACGACCTGGTCGTGGGCGCGCGACCCGACGCGACCCAAGCCACGATCGGTCGTCGACTGGGGAACCGATTGCTCGCGTGGCTGGCATCGTATCTGGCAGGGCGCCGAATCGACGACCTCACAAGCGGGTTTCGAGCCGCGCGGCGGGCGTACCTACTCGAGTTCATCCACTTGCTTCCGAATGGGTTTTCAACGCCCACAACCACCACGCTCGCATTCGTGCGGGCGGGATACAACGTCGCGTTCGAGCCCGCGGACGCAGACCCACGAGTGGGTCATTCGAAAATTCGATTCGCCCGTGACGGCGTGAAGTTCTTCTTAATTTTGTTGCGGGTCATCACCGTGTTCAGCCCGTTTCGCATCTTCGTGCCGGTCAGTCTGGTCTCGCTTCTCCTCGGCGGAACCTATGCCGTCTACACGATCATCACGGAAGTCCACGTGACGAATTCGTCGGTCCTCTTGATCGCGCTTGGCGTCATCATCTTCCTCCTCGGCCTGGTTTCGGAACAGATTGCTACGCTGAGGTTTGGAGGCCGAGAGCGCGAGTGACGTCGCGCGTGGATCAAAGCCCGGCCAGCGCCAACGAATCGGCTACGGCCCAACGCCGCCCGGTCGTAATGTTCACGTCGTCCTACCCTCGCTTTCCCGGAGATGGGGTCGGAAGCTTCGTTGAGCCGATCGCGCAGGGGGTGAGCTTGCGTCGCCCGGTTCACGTGGTCGCGCCATGGCACCCTTCCATACAGCGGCCGGTTCGCGAAGGTGACGTGCACTTCCATTTCTATCGCTACGCACCGACTCGGGGGCTTCACGTATTCGGGTACGCCGCCGCGCTCAAGGCCGACGTCACGGTGCGGCCCAGCGTGTATGCCGCGGCGCCGTTGGCGCTCATGGCGGGATGCCGGACGGCACGTCAGGTCGCGCGTGCGGTTGATGCCGAAGTCATTCATGCTCACTGGGTAATTCCGAGCGGCGTGATGGCAGCAATGAGCCTGAGCCGGTTCCCACTGGTCATCAGCCTCCACGGCTCAGATATCTTCGTGGCCGAGAAGAACCGTGTCCTGGGCGCAGCTGCAAGTTTCGCCTTTCGCCGCGCCGGAGCGGTCACAGCCTGCAGCGAAGACCTGCGTCAACGGGCGATTCGATTCGGCTCGAGTCCCGAGCTGTCGACCGTCATTCCGTATGGAGTGGACACGCGGCAGTTCGGCCCGAACCCTGAAGCTCGGATCAAGGTGCGGCAGGACCACGACCTGCCCGACGACGTCCCCGTCGTCGTCGCCGCCGGCCGCCTCGCTCGCAAGAAGGGATTCGAGTTCCTCATCGATGCGGTGGCAGCACTGGGAGGACGTTTCCCCCAACTGGTCGCCGTGATCGTCGGGGACGGCGACCTTGCGAACGAGCTTCGCGCACGCGCGGCGAAGCACGGGATCGGCAGTCGAATCCGCCTCGTCGGCGCTGTGCCCCAGCCGGACGTCAGCGCGTGGCTTGCGGCTGCCGACGTCGTTGCCGTCCCATCAGTCCATGACGACGCAGGCAATGTCGATGGCCTTCCGAACGTGCTCCTCGAGGCGCTCGCGTCGGCGACACCGGTCGTGACGACTGACGTCGGCGGGATTGCGTCGGTCGCCAAAGACCAGTTCAACGCACGCGTCGTGCCCGAGCGGGATGCGCCGGCACTCAGCGACGCTATCGAGCAGCTGCTGTCTCAGCCCTCATTAGCACGAGCGATGGGCAAAGCCGCACGAGACGAGATGTGTCGGGCGCACAGCTGGACGCGGGTAGCCGAACGCTTCGAAGCGCAGTACGAGCGCGCTATCCAAGCGTCTCGCGTCGCATGACGGCGATGACGCTCACGTCCGCAAGCTGTCGTAAAGCGCGAGGTACCGCGGCATGACCGCGTCCCAGCTGAAGGCCTCGTCGCAGCGACGACGGCCTGCCTCCCCTAGCGAGCGAGCATCGGCTTGCGCTGCGGTCACAAGCCGATCAGCCAGCGCTTGGGCATCCCCCGGCGGGACCAGGAACCCGGTTACGCCGTCCTCGACCTTGTCTGGCAGTCCCCCGGCTCGCGACGCGATCACCGGACGCGCGTGGGCCATGGCCTCGAGCGTCACGAGACTGGAGCCTTCATAACGGGTCGGGTGCACGAACCAGTCGGCGACCGCGTACCAGCTGTGCAGGTCGCGCTCATCGACGCGACCGGGCAGCACGCAGTGGCCCTCCAGACCTGCGGCGGTTATCGCCTTCAGAAGCGCCGGCCGCTCCGGACCGTCGCCTGCGAGCACCCAGGTCCAGGCCGATGGCAGGTCATCGGCCGCCTTCGCCAGCGCCTGCACCATGACGTCAAACCCCTTGTTGGCCTCGACCCGCCCCACCGACAGAAACAGCGGAGCCGCGTGCTCGAGCTCATGTCGGGCTAGCAGCATGCACCCGTGATCGACTTGGGCCAAACCACGACACCGCGGCGGGTCAACCGCATTCGGGATGACCACCTGGCGGTCAGTCGCACAACCGAGGTATCGCTCGACGATCTCTGTCAGGGAGTGATCGGTCGTGACGACGGCAGCACTCGCGCGCGCGACGGTCCTCATGCCCCGCCGGAACGGGAAGTAGGCCAGGTGCTTGAGCCGCCGATGCGACTGAAACTCCTCCATGCCATGTGTCGTCACAACCAGCGGGCTCGGTAGGCGACCTTGCCGCGACCGAACAGCCAGCCCCCACCCGGCGAGGCCATGAACGTGCACCACATCGTGGGCCACGGATGCCTGGATGACCTCCTCGGCGACCCGTCGGGCCCACAGGAAGTAGTTCGTGATCCGATCGACGACAATCGTGCCTCTGCGAGACCCGACCGGCAGCCGCCCGCCAGGTACCCAGTGCTTGGTCACAGACGGCGGCAGCGCGTGATTGGCCGCGTGTAACCGTCTGGGATCGGATGGCGTTTCTGAGTACAGATCAATCTTGATCCCGCGCGCCGCGAGCTCCGTCACCAGCTCAAACAGGAGGCGTTCGAGGCCGCCCGGGCCATGCGCCGGGTGAATTCGACGCGAGACCATCGCGACGCGAAGTGGCGGGCGGGAGTTGGTTTCGAGGTTCATGCTAGTACGCTCGCCCGGGCCGACGCCCAGATTTTTCGATGGCATCCGCATAGGCGGCGGCCACCGCGGGATACACGGCGTCCGGGGCGTAGCATTGAGTCAGGTGATCACGCGCCGCGACGCCGACGCTGGCTCGCCGATCTGCGGACTGTAGGTCATCGAGGGCGGCGGTCAGATCGTCCGCGCTGCGCACGAGCCACCCGTTCTTGCCGGAGTCGATGATCTCCGGATTGCCACCGCGTGCCCAGGCGATCACCGGCGTCCCTAGCCCCATCGTTTCGAGCACCAGGCGAGACAGCGGCTCGTCCCAGGCACTCGGCAGAATGACGGCATGTGCGTCACGCTGCAGTCCGAGCAAGCGTTCATGGTCGACCCAGCCCGTAAACGTCGCGTCCAGCCCGTCGGCCGCCGCCTGCGCCTCCAGATCGCCGCGGGCGGGTCCGTCGCCCGCGACAATCAACCTGACGCGTCGATCGAGCTGGCCCAGCATCTCGAACAGTAGATGAAAGCCCTTCGTTGGCTGAAGCTTGCCCGCCGCAAGGTAATAGGGCTCGCCGCGCCCGGACGACGGCGCGGCGCTCGCCGCCACCTGTTCAGGATCAACGATGTTTGGGACCACTGCCAGATCGGCGTTCGGCAGATGGTGCGCAATCCGATGGCGGACGGCCTCGCTCACGGTCAGCACCTTGTCGGCCGCCGCCAACCCAGCCGCTCGCGCAGCTAGACGACTCCGCGCCCAACCCACCATGATCCGCCCGACCGGCCGAGGCCAACTCCAGTACTCGGCCATACAGCCAGTCAGGTTCTCGGTGGAGCAGCCCGAGCAGATCCGCCCCGCCCACCACGACGTGCCGTGAAGACACACGGGCCAGTAGTCGCGAACGGTCGCGAGCGTCGCGCGCCCGTGTCGCCGGCCAACCTCGACCGCGGGCGGAGTGCTGTGAAGATGTTGTCCGTGGACGACGTCGACGTCGGGCTCGGTCCTCAGCCGCTCGTGCAAGTAGTTGGCGAGCGTTGAATGAGCGTAGTCGCGTGCACCGAGGCGCCGACGGGGAGTGCGCGCCGCTCGGACGCCAACCGCGGTGACTCCGATTCCCTCGTACGACCGGGTCGTGACATCGGAGCCAGCCGGGTCAACCAGAATCACCTCGACCCGATGACCCCGGTCGGTCAAGGTACGAGCCAGCGCGTGCGCACTCCACCCGCTGCCTCCGCAATCGGGTGGGTACACATCAGTCACGAGCCACACGTTCCAGGTCGGTGCCATCTCGTGCGCGGTGGTAGCCATTGCTTCAGCGAGTCTCGGTGCCTACGACCGCGTCCGGTATAGCGACGAACGGTCGAACGCGAAACGCCAGGCGAGCTTCGCGACGCGTGGTGGCACCTCGAACACCTGGTTGTACGCGATTTGACTCATCCGAACTGGAGCATCGCGCGGGATCAAACCAACGGAGTACTGAATGGCGAGACCGAAGTTCCACAGAACCAGAAGCACGACGCCCACGGCGCCGGCGCGTCGCGCGCCACTCCGCAACTGACCGAAAACCAGGGCGGCGCCCAGCGCGAATAGCACCGTGCAATTGATGAAACGTCGGGCGCCAAACGACGCGCCGCCCGACCACGTGTCGTACGACCCAATCACCACGACCTGCGCCGCGACGACCGCGAAGCACCCAAGCGCCACGCCCGGTGCTCGCCGCCATAGCGCGGCCAGGCCAAGCACCCCGACCAGGGTCACCGGATGCCACGAAAACAATCCGTGAAAACCAGAAAAGAGCACGTCGACCGCGTGTATCGGCAGCATTGAGAACTTCTCGACGACGAACGGCGTCGGCCCAAACGTACCGTTCAAGGTGCGGTAAACGTAGAACTGCGGGGCGACAAACACAGCCATTACCGCCGCGAACGCCGCATACCCGGCGACGCGACGCGAGAGTTCCACGCTGAGGCGGCGCGCTCGGGTGGCGTTCCCGTCCTTCTCGGGATCGGTCGACGTCGCCCGCCACGCGTGTCGTAGCTCGTCCACGGCGACCAGAATCAGGAAGAGCCAGTTGAGCTCGCGAACCAGGACCATGAGGGCTGCGGCTGCGCCGAGCACGGCCCACTCGATCGTCGTCCTCGCGATACGTGTGGTGTGCCACAGCCAGACAAAGAGCGCGACCGCGAACAGCGAGTTCGCATGCGACATGGCGGGGGTGATATACAGATAGAAGACGACGGGCGAGGCGAACCACACCGCCGCGACGCCCCATGTCGCGGCGACACGACCAACATACTCTCGGCAGAGGCGATAACAGAGGAACAGCCCCGTCAGGCCCCAACACAGTGACCCCAGACATACCGCCCAGACGTACGGCCAGCTGTACCCATCACGCGGGATCTCGCGCCCCAACGAACGCAGGACACGCACAAGTCCATCGGCCACGACGTAGAACGGCGCCCACAGCAAGGCCGACCCAATCGGTGCATCGTTCAGGCGGTACCCGGTCGGCGTGGCGTGCTCCATGAAGGGGCGGAGACCGGCGTGGGCCACCGGATCCAGATTGACGAAGTGTGCGTACTCGTTCGCGTAGTGCAGGTCGCCGTCGATGTACACCGACCGGAGGGCCGCGAAATACTTGATCTCGTCGCTCGCGTAGATACGCGGCGTGAACAGCGGGAGCGCCACAATCGCGACGAGGACAAGTACGCGCCACTCGTGCCATCCACCGACCCATCGAAGCCGGTTCGACGTCATGGTTACTCCGCACCACCGGCGCACGCCGGCCGGACCCGGGTCACGACGGCCATGTGCTCGCCTTCATATCCTCGATCGAAGCATGGCGGACGCGCCCAGATCGGAGGAGGCATGTCGACCATAATGACATCGGCGCCGAGTCGGTCGAATCGATCTGCGGCCACGTCTGGCGAGCCTGCATCGTACGCGTAGTCGAGCTGTTGGCGAACGGCGTCGTATTGGGCGCCGGACGCACCGAACAACAGCGCCAGTCGGCGATCATCCACAACGACTGGTCGTCGCAACCAGTAGCCGTGGCGTCCACGTTGCGGCTCGTATGCCACCACTGAGTGGCGTGGCGCGTTCGTGTTGATCCAGCGGAGCGCCGCCACCGTTTCGGGTGACGTCGTCCAGAAGACGGCCTCTGCCGTGACGCCGACCACCCCGAATACGGTACCTGCGACCGACAGCGCAACGCCAGCGACATGGCGCCAGTCGATACGTCGAACCGCGCACCACGCATCGGCTGCGAAGCAGGCCAGGACGGACCACACCAAGATCATGGGACGGGCGTACAGGTTGTTGGGACCGTCGACGGGGGGGCGAACGAGCGTCACGAAGACGACGATGGCGGCGGTCAAGACGGCCAGTGCTCGCTGCTCAGTAGACAGCGTGCCGCGGGACACACGCCCGATGATCCCGGCTAGGCCAAGTGCACCCACGAGCCCGAGCTCGACCAGGTAGAGGATGGGCGTGTCGAAAAGCCGTGTGAGGGCCCCATCGCCGATGAGCGCGGTGAACACGGCGCCGTTAAAGAGCGTCCCAGCGGACGAGATCCCAAACGCGAGCGCCGACTGACTGCCTCCTGCGAACACCGACAGAACCGGCAGCGAGAGAACGAAGGCCGGAATGCCAACGCGAGCCCACTGCTGGCCGGATGGCGTTGCCCACGGCGGACGCCGCACCCGCCAGGCATCGGCGGCGACGACGGCGCAGATACCGACACACAGCGTCAGTGCCACGTACACCGAAATCGCGGGAATCGATGCGAGCAGGACGACGGGCAGAAGCCTCCAGCGCGGCCCAGTCGGCACCAGACACACCTGACGGACGACCAGCAGCGCCAACACGACAGCCGCGAGGTGGTGGGGCGCCCAGATCGCGGTCACGTACGGGCCGGCAAACTGACGTTCGTTGTGATGGATCCAAAAATCGAGACTCGTCATGGGCACGGCTGCTCGCAGCCCGGCGAAACCATCCGGGATCGGCCAGGCAGTCACGGTATCGCGCACAGTGTGGACGACCCACACGACGACGTCGAAGCCCGCTAAGAACGTTCCAGCCACCGCAGCCGTCGCCGCCCGACGGGCATCGTCAAACAGATCCCGCGCGACCACGAACAGAACGATGGGGTACGCGGCGGCCGTCAGCACCGCGAGCATGAGCAGCAATCCGAACGTCATCTCGAAGCGTCCGACGACCTCGAGCGCCGCGGCGACAAGGTGAAATCCGTAGTAGTACGGCGCTTCAGATGCAGCCGCAAGAAACGCGTTCGGCGGTGGAAACTCGCCGCCCACGAGCGCCGTGGTCACCATCAGGTGCTTGTACCAATCGGACATGGCCATCCGATGGACGCCGCCGCCCGTCACGAGGCCGTACGGCAGGAAGGGAACGAGCACCAGGAGTCCAATAAGGAGTGCGGCCATCCATACAATCCGAGGACATCGATCCGCCCGACCCACCGAGACAACGTGTGTCTGGCCCGTAGCCGCCCGGGCTCCGAGCAGCAGCCCGGAAACAATCAACGGAGCGCACAGGACTGTCCGTGCGTCGATCCCCCAAACTTGGGCCGCGGCCCATATGCTCCAGCAGGAAACACCAAGTCCGCCGAATGCATAGGCGACGCGGACCGGGGAATCACTGCGGCCAGCCGCCGAGCCGCTCCAGGACGCCGCGGCCGCGGGGGCGACGATCACGCAGGCGATGGCCGTCAGAAACGCCAGCAGCGTCATGCGTGTGCCCTGCGAACGGTCAACGCCTCGCGGTACATCTCGTCGACCTGGCTGGCGACCTGCTCCGGGCTGAAGCGCTGCACGAAGGCTGACCGGGCGCGCTCGTCGGCCGGGACGGCCCCCGCAAGCACGCGGTTGAGGGCCGCCGCAAGCGCCGTGGGATCGCCGGGAGGAACCACCAAGCCAACTCCCTCATTCGGGACCCAGGCAGACACGCCTGTGGTCGCGGTCACGACAAACGGCGTACCGACCGCGGCTGCCTCGACGCACACCTTGTTGAGCGACTCGAGGCGCGACGGCACCACGAGCACATCCGCCGCTGCCAGGATGTCGAGTGACCGTTCGGGTTCTACCGGGCCGATCCACTCGACCTGATCGGCGACGCCGCTCTGTTCGGCGAGCGCGAGCAAGGCGGCGGCAGTGTCGCCCTGTTGCCTCACGGCCAGAGACGGCCCGACCAGCAGCAGCCGGCCGCCGGCGACCGTACCCATCGCCCTGACGAGCGTGTCGATCCCTTTGAAGGGATGCAGCCGTCCCAGGGACAGAATCAGAGGCCGATCCGTCGTTCCGTGTGCGGCGTCGATTGCTTCGCGCGCCGAACGTCGTCGTTCGGCCCGGCGTTCCGGCGAGTCGAGAGCTGCGGTCACCGTATGGGTCGACACGCTCAGCGGCACGATGCGACGCCGTGCGGTCGGCGCGATCGCGGCGATCTCTGTATCCAGCAGCGGCGAGATCGATCTGATGGCCGCCGCTCGACGAAGCGCCCACGCCACAAGAACTCTCGGGACGAGGTGACGGCGAAAACCGTAGCGCGCCGAATCGACGATGATCGTGTCTTCCCCCATCGGCGTGATCACGATGGGTCCGCGCCACCCGGCCGCAACCGCCGCCAGCGTCACCGCAGCACCTGTCGGGTACGCGACCTCCACATGCAGCAGGTCCACGGAGCCGCCGTGGCGACGGAGATAGCCGGCCAACGCGGCGGACGATGATAGGAGCGCTCGCGTACGGACCACCGGAGCCAGCAGGTGTCCGACCCAGCTCCATACCCTGCTCGACTGCAGCGCGACGACCCCATCGGAGCCCGTCCCAGCGCGAGGCGACGTGGTCAGCATCAGGAACTCATGCCCCAGCGCTCTGACTGCACGGGCGAAATCCAAGTGCACGCCCCATCCGAGGGCGTCTGGGGCCAGCCCCGGCATGAACATCGCGATTCTCACGAGGGCCTCTGTGCAACGTCACGAGCCGAATCAAACCACGCCACCAGCTTGGCGTGTCCGGGCAAGTCCGTTCGACGAAGTAGGTCCAGCTCTTCCGGTCCGAGGGCACCGGTCATGCGAAGACCGTAGAAGAACACAACCGCGCCTACGACGGTGAGCACAACGGCCTCGGTAACGGACGTGGGCCATACGGCCCGCGCGGCGACGAGCATCAGCGCCATCATCACGCTGACCAAACCAATTCTTCGAGCAAATGCCCATGGAAACCGAAACCCGTACGCGCGGCGGCTGAACGCGTACGCGAGCAATGCCAAGGCGAATCTGCCTCCTCCAAAAACGACAGCGGCGGGAAGCAACCCGGCCCAAACCGCGACCGCCAAGAACAGTGGCGCGATCACGAGTGTCGGCGAGCGCAGCCACATCAGCGCGCGGTACCGTTCGTCGGTCGAGAGCACGATCTCGGGAAGATTGAACGCCGTTTCGGCGTACAAGAACCCGACGAGCACCCACGCCAGCGGAACGGCGTCGTGGAACTCAGCTCCGAATAAGAGCGGGATGTAGTCACCCGACATCACGATCAGTCCCAGCGCAGCCGGCAACAGCAGGACGAGCTGCGCCTTCGATACCACGACGAACGTTCTTCTGAGCTGGTCGAGGTTCTGTCTCAGCCTGATCCGTGCAAACAGCGGACGATACACACCCCTAAAGCCCGCCACCACGATACCCACGGTCATGAATGCCAACTTAAACGAGGTAGCAAACAGGGCCACGTCTTCCGTCGACAGGGAAACAGCGAGAGCCAGGGCAGCGAAGTCCATCTGCGTGAAGTACGCGGAGAAGCCGAACAGATAGGTGAAGGTGCTGAACCGGAAGAAGCGCTTGGCCTCGCCTGCGAACCAGAGGCCTGCTTGCTTGGCCTCGCTCGGACCAACGCCCGGCGGTGTCGCCACCCGACCGAGCTGCCACCAGACAACGCCGGCGCTCAGGAGCATGACCATGAGTGCAGCGCCCAGGAGCCCGCCTAGGAGCCCACTCATCTGGTAGCCGAGCAATAGCGCCAGCCCAACGAAAAGCAGCTCGAGAGCACCCTGGACGAGCGCAATGATGTTCGACCACTTCTGAGCGAAGAACGCGTTCAGCGTTCTTGTCATCATATCGATGACCGCTCGAGCCAACGCGATGGCCGAAAGCAGGCGGAGGAGCGTGGGTCCAGCCGTCCCGAGCTCGAGAACCGCGGCCAGCGACTCCGCGAACACGTTCATGAGCGCCACGGCCAACCCCAGTAGAAGGAGGCGAATGCCCGCGGCATCCCGCAGCAATCGTCGCGTTCCACGAGGACCTGTGGCGTGCGTGACCTCCGGCAGAAACTTCAAAAGCGCGACCGGCATCGCGACGCTGGAATGGACCAGGACAGTTCCCATGACTCCAAGCAACACGTCGTAGATGCCGGACGCGAGGCCGAAATGGCGTCGGACCACGATGGCAAAGACGAGGTGGAACAGGGCCAGCAAGGGCGCTAGCAGCGCGTTCCACAACGCGGCGCGCGACACCTCGGCAATCAACGTAGGGGGCGTCACTCCGGGATCCGTCGAGCGGTCGACACCGTCTTTACGCAACGAATGTCACTCCGCGACCTGAAAGCAAGTCTCGATAGAAGGCCAGGTATCGATCGGCGATGATCGTGATCGCAAACCTCGCTAAGACATCATCACGTGCGGCGCGGCCTAGACGTGTGGCGCGCGGCGAATCGGCAAGTACCGATATCACCGACTCCGCCAGTGCCCGGTCATCGCCCTGTGGAAAGATAACGCCGCGGTCTCCGGCCGTGCCAAAGATGAAGTCGGTGATGCCCGGAAGCTCCGCGACGACGCACGGAAGACCAGATGCCATGGCTTCGATCATGACCGTGCCGAAGCCCTCCTGGCGCGATGGTAAAGCGAACACGTCGGCGGCTTGCATGAGCCGATGCACGTCATCTCGGATTCCGAGCCGATGCACGTTGGTACGGTCGTCGGGTGACAGTTGGGCGAGTTGGGCCTCGAGAAAAGCGGTCGCGCTTGAATCATCGAAACGGTCACGACCGACCAGCGCCAGCTGCGCCTCCGGCTGGCCGGCCCGAATCAGAGGCCAGCTCCGCAACAACACATCAAGGCCCTTCCGATGGATGAGCGAACCCACGAAGATCACAAGTGGTCCGCTCTCTGAGAGCGCGAGGGATCGTCTGAGCTCAGCTTTGTGATCGCCGATGAGAAACCGATCGACGTCGACACCCTGGGGAATCACCCGGAGCTTGTTGGCTGGGAGCCCGGCCTCCGCATACGCCGCTGCCAACGCCGGCGAGATCGCCACGTATCCATCACACGCCTTGACGACGTGGTTGCGGAACCGCTGCCAGCGCTGCGACTTGCGGAGCAGCGTAACCGCATCATCGACGCCAGCCAACGTCATCTCGAGAACGACGGGATGTTGTTCGAGGCGCCCCCACGTCCACGCCGAATACAGCGCGTCGGTCAGTGCGTGGACGTGCACGAGGTCATAGGTCGGATGGCTCACAAGATGCGCCAACACTCGCGCCGCGAACACGGGTGAATATCCGAAACGCGAAGCGCCCCGCAACGGGAGCCCGCTGCGCAACCGAATGATCTTGAAGCTGCCAGACTCTTCGGTACTCGAGGGACGGTCGTAGGCAGACGTCAGGACGGTCAGCTCATGCCCGCGGCCGGCGAGCTCGCGACACAGCGCTTCCAGCTGCTCACCTTGCCCGGAAAAGAGAGGTCGAAAGCGTTGAATGACCATGGCGACCCGCATGGGTCGTTCCCGCGCCGGTGCTACCTGCTCGACGCCGATGTCCCCGATCGCGACAACGTCGGTCATGCCGCCACCTCACGGAGGACGGCCTCAACGGCAGCGGCTTGATGGTCCCAGGTATACCGGGCTTCGGCCAACGCGCGGGCCGTCTGGCGACTTCGAGCGAGTGCGTCTCTGTCGACCGCGAGGTCGGCGAGCCGATCGGCCAGACCGGCGACATCACCGGCCGGATAGAAGCGTGCGACCGTCGACGGCATCAGCGCGCGCAACTCCGGGATGTCAATCGTTACGACCGACAGTCCAGCCGCCAGATACTCGAACACCTTGATTGGCGACCAAAACCACCCGAGGCGCAGCGCCGGAAACGCCGTTGGATCGAAGGGTGCGAGCCCCACGTCGGCATCCGCCAGGTACGTCGGGACGCGCTCGAACGGCACCCGCCCAACAAAACGAATCCTATCCGACACGCCCGCCCTGACCGCGGCCTGACGAGCGGCAGACCAACGGGGTCCGGTTCCCAGGCAGGTCACGCGAACATCGATCCCCCGGGCCGCGCAGGCTGCGACAGCACGGCCGAGGTCTTCAGCACCGTGCCACGCACGAAAACTGCTGGCGTACACGCATCGGAGCTCGCCATCGTCGGTGGCGCGTCGGTTGCCCGGTCGAAATCGATCGATGTCGACTCCGTTCGTCACGACGGTTGCGTCGTCCTGCATGTCAGGCGGCAGCAGGTGCCGTGACGTCGTGTAGATCGCGGAGCTCCAGGCCAGCACTTGACGCCGCCAACGGTGGATGGGTCGCACGAGGCTCACACGATCCAAGCGATCGCGCCAAGACCCAGGATACGGCCGCGCGGGTGAGTTGACCTCGAGCACGGCTGGAATGCCGAGGCGGTGGGCGGCCCAGATGCCGGCTCCGCCGAAGGTATAGAAACGCTCAATCACGACGTCTGGTTGAACATCGCGGGCACGCCGCTGCACTTGGGAGACCGCGCTCCACTCCAAGAACCGCAACGGTTGCCCGACGGCGTGAATGGCGAGACGACCAAGGTCCTGCGTTTGGCCGGGAGCGGCGACTCCTGAAAGCCCCGCCGACTCGTCCCTCGGCGCCACCACGTGCACGTCGTGACCCCGCCGGGTGAGCGCACGACAGAGCTCCAGCGCGTGCACGCTGCCACCGTGCGCTCCTGGGATCGGGGTGTCGACCGCCACGTAGAGGATCTTCACGTTCGCCGCACCATTCTAGTGTCCTGGCCGTGATGCCCGGAGAAAGGCTGCGGAGGTCGCGCAGTATACTTGGGGTCAACGTTGCAGCGAATCGCGTGGTTCACACCCCTCGCACGAGGGACGAACGGTCCACCGCTCGGCAACCTCGAGCTCCTTGCGGGCATCGGTCGCCACTACGCCGTGGACATCTTCACGGACGCCGCCCCTGTGCCGGTCAACGGCGGCTCAACTCAGACCTTTGTCGCGCACGACTTCGTGTGGAAGAACGTGTTGCAGCCGTACGACCTTACGGTCTACGAGATCGCCGACACCCCGCGCCACGGCTTCGTGTGGCCGTACCTGGTTCGGTATCCCGGCCTCGTGGTGTTGCACGATGATCGGCTGCATCGCCTGCGGAGCGGCATGCTGCGTCTGTCTCGACGGCCGAAGGAATACCAGGCTGAGTTCTCGTATTGCTATCCGGATGCGGCGCCCGAGGTTTCAGAGCTTGGCTTCGCCGGATTGCTGGGTGCGGCGGCCGACATCTGGCCGATGCGTCGGATCGTCCTCGCCTGCAGTCGCCTCGTGGTCGTCGGTGACGAGTGGCGTGCCGACGCGCTGCGCCACGAAGCGTCACATGATCGTTTCCGGGTGGTCAGGCCCGGCGTGTCCAAGCCCTCCGTGGCCGCCGATGGGCGAGGTGCGATCCGGGCCGCGGCCGGCATCCGCGATGACGCCGTGGTGTTCGCGTCGTTCGGACGGGTCGGCCCGCAACGCCGCATCAAATCGATTCTCGAGGCCGTCTCCGTCCTCGGCCCCAATCTGCACGTCCTCGCTTGTGGGCAAGTCGACAGCGGCTACGACCCGCACCGTGATGCCGAAGCTCTAGGTGTGGCCGATCGGTTCACGTTTGTCTCTGCGGTGGACGAACCGGAGTGGCTCCGATACCTTCCTGCCGCCGACGTGGCGCTCTGCCTCGATTGGCCAGACGACTCCGAGGTCATCAGGCCATGGCTGACCTGTCTTGCGTCCGGGCTCCCGACGATCATCACCGACCGCGCGAACCGAGTTGACATACCGACCCTCGATCCGCGTGGCTGGCGGGTGCAGGCCGCAAGCGGGCCGGGACAGCACGGGCCCATTTCGCTGCCGGGACCGGCCGCCGTGAGCATCGACATCATCGACGAGCTCCATTCGCTCTGGGTTTCGATCCGTCGGCTCGCGAGAGACGCCCAGCTCCGGACGCAGTTGAGCGAGGCTGGCCTGACGCTGTGGTGTGATCGGTTCGGTTTCGATCAGATGGTCGACGGGTACCTCGACGCGATCCGACACGCCCAGACCATCCCATCGACGGAGGGACGACCGCGCGATTTACCGGCCCACCTGCTCGACGACCGCAGTGGCCGGGTCAAGTCGTTGCTCGGATCGTTGGGGGTGAAGTACGCTCTTGAAACTTGAAGATCACGCTAAACGGTGATCCGTACTCGATCCCTCGCCCGCTGTCTGTGAACGAGTTGCTGACAACGCTCAACATCGATCCACGCCGGGTTGCCGTCGAGCACAACATGGTCGTGGTCAAGCGCTTAGCCTATGGAACCACGATCGTGGACAACGGCGACGAGGTCGAGGTCGTGAACTTCGTTGGTGGTGGATGATGGAAGATCTCCTGACGATCGCGGGTCGCAGCTTCACGTCACGCCTCATCGTGGGTACCGGTAAGTACCCCACGTTTGCGGCAATGGCATCGGCGCATGAAGCGTCGGGAACCGAGATGGTGACCGTCGCCGTGCGACGCGTCAACATCAGCGATCGGACCCAGGAATCGCTGCTCGATTACATCGACACTGACAAGTACGCACTGCTCCCCAACACAGCGGGCTGCTATACCGCCGACGACGCGATCCGGACCGCGTATCTCGCCCGCGAGGCCGGGCTGTCGAACTGGGTCAAGCTCGAGGTGATTGGCGACGAAAAGACCTTGTTTCCCGACAACGTGGCGTTGCTTGAAGCCACGGCGCAGCTCGTCAAGGACGACTTCGTCGTGCTCCCGTACACGAACGACGACCCGGTGGTGTGTCGAAAACTCGAAGATGCCGGGGCCGCTGCCGTCATGCCACTCGGGGCTCTGATCGGATCCGGCCTCGGGATTCAGAACCCCCACAACATTAGCATCATCAAGGAGTTCGCTGGCGTACCGGTGATTGTGGATGCTGGTGTCGGTACGCCATCCGACGCGGCGCTCGCCCTCGAGCTTGGGGTGGACGCGGTGCTGATGAACACCGGCATTGCCGGCGCGCACGACGCCGTGGCGATGGCCAAGGCCATGCGACTGGCGGTAGAGGCCGGCCGGTTGGGCTTTCTGGCAGGGCGGATCCCACGCAAACGATACGCCGCAGCTAGCAGCCCGCTCGAAGGCGTCATCTCGTGACATCCGACTCTCGGCATTCAGACGACGACGCGTTCACGCGGGCGTTCACCCGATTGGTGGAGCCGGAAGACCTCGCACGGCTCAGGCAAGAACGTGAGGAGGCGTACAACGCATACAACGCCGCACTGACCGCGCTTGACGCGGCGTTCCAACAGCTGCAAGAGCTGCCAGCGCCACAGCCAACTCTCGATGAGCACCAGCTCGCGGCACTCAACGAAAGTTGGGATCTGCTCCAGGTCGAGCCGGCACTGACCGGCTGGCGCCAGACCATCAAGCAGTGGGTCTGGCGCTCGACAGGTCCGCTCTTCGAACAACAACAGCGATTCAACTCGCTGCTCGTCGATCACCTCAACCGAAACGCAGCGGCCCAACGCGAGGCCACAACCGCAGCCGCTCATACGCTGGCGGTCATACGCGAGGAGCTCGCCAAGGCAGCAGCGTTTCACTCGCATCTCCTCATGTTCCTTCAGCAGATCACCCCGTTCGTGGACACCCGGGAGCGCGTCAACAATCGCGACTTCTCGGCGACGCTTGGCGCGCTCGCCGACGAGATGCGGAAGCGCTGGGATTCCACCGCGGCCTGGGAACGCCGGCTTGAATCCAGGGTGGAAGAGTTCCGCTCAACGACCGTTGCCGCCCACCAAGTCTCTCAAACGCTGAAGCGCGAGTTGGAACGACTAGGCGAGACCGAGCAGGCACCGAGCCAGTCGGGGGCAACGCCCGCGAACCCTGGGGGAGACCTCGACAGCTACAAATACGTCGGGTTTGAGGATGCGTTTCGCGGCTCCACCGACGACATCCGAGGGCGCCTGGAGAACTACCTCCCGTACTTCGATGGCGCCACCGAGGTTCTGGACGTCGGGTGTGGACGCGGCGAGTTCTTGGAGCTGCTTAGAGACCGCGGCGTGGCAGCTCGTGGCATCGACCTCAATCGCGAGATGGTCGAGCAGTGCCGAAAGCGAGACTTGACCGTCGATAAGGGAGACCTGCTTTCGTTTCTGCAGCGGCTGCCGGACGGGTCGCTAGGCGGACTGTTTGCGTCTCAGGTCGTCGAGCATTTGGCCCCCAACTACCTGATCCAAGCGTTGGATGCGGCGTTTCACAAGCTGAAACCAGGATCGCCGATCATTCTCGAGACCATCAACGTCGCGTCGTGGTCGGCCTTTTTTCAGAGCTACGTGCGAGACGTCACGCACGCCCAGCCCTTACACCCGGAGACGCTCCGATACCTGGTGACCGCCAGCGGCTTCCAGAAGGTCGAGGTGGTGTTCACGTCACCGTGCGGCGCCGATCAAAAGCTGGAAGCGGTGCCGATGCCTGCTCCGGAGGACGAGCACTCGGTTCCGGTCGCGCTGAAAGGCCTCGTCGTTGCATTCAACGAGAACGTCGAGAAGCTCAACACCCTGATGTTTGCCGACCAGGACTACGCCATCATCGGTGAGCGTCCCTACCAGCCCGTGGTGAAAATCAGCAACGGCCTCGGCTAGATCGATCGCCAGAATCGATCATCATCTGTACACTCGTTCGCATGTCAATGGGCACACGACGCAAACGACGACGACAAGAAGCCCTCTGGGTCGCGACGACCGACTTGCCCCAGACGGTCGCCCACCCGTTCTATCGTCGAGTGAACGCCCTGCTGGACGCCCACGGTTTCGAGACGTTTGTCGAACGGCAGTGCCAGCGGTTCTACGCCGCCACCCGTGGCCGGCCAAGTCTCACGCCGGGCATCTACTTTCGCGCGTTGTTGGTGGGGTACTTTGAAGGCATTGACTCGGAGCGGGGCATCGCCTGGCGCGCGGCGGACTCGCTGGCGATTCGGCGCTTCTTGGGCATCGCCGTGGACGAGGATGTGCCGGACCACTCGACGATCTCCCGAACCCGGCGACTGATTGACGTCGAGACGCATCGCGCCGTGTTCACCTGGGTGCAGCAGCGCCTCGTCGCGTCGGGCGTGCTGAAGGGCGCGACGATCGGGATCGACGCCACCACGCTGGAGGCGAACGCGGCGATGCGGAGCATCGTGCGGCGGGACACCGGCGAGGACTACCAGGCCTATTTGACCGGCTTGGCGCAGGCGTCGGGCATTGCCACCCCGACGCGCGACGACCTCGCCCGCCTGGACCGGAAGCGGAAGAAGACGCCATCGAACAAGGACTGGCGGAGCCCCGTCGATCCGGATGCGAAGGTCGCCAAGATGAAAGACGGCCGCACGCATCTGGCCCACAAGGTCGAACATGCCGTGGACCTCGACACCGGCGCGGTCGTCGCGGTGACCGTGCAAGGCGCAGACACGGGGGAGACGACGACCATTGGCGACACGACGGTCGCCGCCGCTGCCCAGATCGAGGATGCGCAAGCCGAGGTGGACGACCCCCAGGCGTTCACCGCGCTGGTCGCGGACAAGGGCTATCACAGTAATGAGGTCATGGTGGATCTGCAGGCCGTCGGCGTCCGGTCGTATGTCGCCGAGCCGGATCGAGGCCGCCGCGATTGGTCCAAGGCGCGGGAGGCCCAAGCGCCCGTCTATGCGAATCGTCGGCGCATTCGGGGCGCCCGCGGCAAGCGCTTGATGCGCCGACGTGGCGAGCGCATCGAGCGTTCGTTCGCGCACGCCTACGAGACCGGCGGGATGCGGCGCACGCATCTGCGCGGGCATCGCAATATCTTGAAGCGCCTCTTGATTCACCTCGCGGGCTTCAACCTCGGCGTGCTGTTCCGGCAGCTGATCGGCGTTGGCACGCCGCGCAGCCTGCAGGGGCGCTGTCTCGCCGCGCTGATGGTCCTTGTGTCCTCCTGGCGGCGCCTCGTACATGTCTGGACCGTTCGCGAGCCCGAGTACCCCGCGCGTTCCACGATCGGGGTCGGCGATCACGATCGATCACTCATCCCGAAAGCCGCATAGGAAGACCGCATTTCCACCACGGGCTGCTAAGGTCCGACTCCGGTGACGCCATCATCGCGTCGCCGCCGGTTCGGCGACTCGCTTGATATCGGCGTCCACCATCATGCAAACCAGCTGATTGAAATCGACAGTGGGCGTCCAGCCGAGTACGTCACGCGCTTTCGACGCATCGCCGACGAGGTGCTCCACTTCGGCCGGACGCAGAAGCGCAGGGTCGGTGTCGACGTGCGCCTCCCAGTCGAGCCCAGCGTGGCCAAACGCGGTCTCGACCAGGTCGCGAACCGAGTGGCTTACGCCGGTGGAAATCACGTAGTCGTTGGCGGCGTCCTGCTGCAACATCAACCACATCGCGCGGACGTAGTCACCGGCGAAGCCCCAGTCGCGGTGCGCATCTAGGTTACCAAGCGACAATCGTTTCGCCCGCCCAAGCTTGATGCGCGCCACGCCGTCCGACACCTTACGCGTCACAAACTCCAACCCTCGTCGGGGCGACTCGTGGTTGAACAGGATGCCAGAGACCGCGAACAGGTCGTAGCTCTCGCGATAGTTGACCGTAATGTAGTGGGCGAAGACCTTCGACACGCCGTACGGGCTGCGGGGGTAGAACGGCGTCGCCTCCGACTGGGGCGTCTCGCGGACCTTGCCGAACATCTCGCTCGATGAGGCCTGATAGAAGCGAATCGACGTGTCCACCTGACGCAGCGCCTCGAGCATGCGGGTCACGCCCTGGGCGTTGTACTCGCCCGTCAGCATTGGTTGATCCCATGAAGCCGGCACGAACGACATCGCTGCGAGGTTGTAGATCTCGTGGGGTCGAACGTCGTCAATGAGCCGAATCAACGAGAGTTGATCCAACAAGTCTGCCGGCCGGAGTTCGATTCGCCCGAGGATCTGTTCGATTCGCCAGTGATTGGGGGCGCTGAGTCGTCGGACTACGCCGAACACCTCGTACCCCTGCTGCAGCAAGAGCTCGGCGAGGTATGAGCCGTCTTGCCCGGTGATACCTGTGATGAGTGCGCGTTTCGCCATGGCCTGCGTCACAACCGGAAGATGTGATCCCCGGTGTGACCCTTGAGCGCGTTGCGCGTGTCGACGATCACCGGCGCTCGTCGCGCGATGTCATCGAAATCGAATGCCTGGTGGTGGGTGGCGATCACGGCGCAGTCGATCCCTTCCGCCAACGCCACATCGGGCGCCACCGCGTCGAGCCGGATCGTTTTCTCCGCCAGGAGTGGCACGTGCGGATCGCTGTAGCTGAGCATTGCGCCCCGCTCCTGCAAGAGCAGCGCGATGTCGATAGCGGGCGATTCCCTGGTGTCGCTAACATTCGGCTTGTAGGCGACGCCGAACAAATGAACTCGTGCTCCCTTGATCGCCAGTGACCGGGTGTTGAGTGCCTCGGCAATCCGCTCGACCACGTATCGTGGCATCCCAGCATTGATGTGCCCGGCGAGCTCGATGAATCGACTCTCAAACCCGCTCTGTTTCGCCTTCCAGCTCAGGTAGAAGGGATCGATCGGAATGCAGTGCCCTCCCAGGCCAGGACCAGGATAGAACGGCATGAATCCGAAGGGCTTGCTTTTCGCCGCGTCGATGACCTCCCAGACGTTGATGCCGAGCCGCTGACTCATGAGCGCGAGCTCGTTGGCCAGGCCGATGTTAACCGCCCGAAACGTGTTCTCGAGCAACTTGACCATCTCTGCGACCGTCGTCGAGGACACCGGGATCACCGAATCGACGACCTGCTCGTACAACGCGACGGAAACGTCGGTTGAGGCATCGTTGACCCCGCCGACGACCTTCGGGATGTTCCGCGTGTTCCATTCCAGGTTGCCCGGATCGACTCGCTCGGGCGAAAACGCCAAGTAGAAGTCGGTTCCGGCACGCAGACCGTCGGCTTCGAGCTTCGGACGAACGACCTCTTCTACGGTGCCCGGGTAGGTGGTCGACTCGAGGATGACGAGCTGTCCCACACGCAAGTGCTTCGCGATCTCGTCGACGGCCGAGACCACGTGCGAGAGGTCCGGATCTCCTGTCTTGCGCAGAGGCGTGGGAACGCAGATGTCGATGGTGTCAACCGCGTCGAGCTCCGAGAAATCGGTGGTCGCGTGCAGAAACCCCGCGTCGGTCACCGCTTTAACGTCCTCTGCCGCGACGTCGCCGATGTACGATTCGCCGCGGTTGACTTGGTCGACCTTCTGACGGTCGACGTCGAACGCGGTGGTGCGCAGACCGCCCTTTGCGAACTCGACGGCCAAGGGCAAACCGACGTATCCCAAGCCGATCACCCCAACTCGAACCTCGCGCGCGAGGATCTTGTCGCGCAACGGCTTGCTCAAACTAACTCACCACTCATGCTGTTGTCGCCCCTGTGTCCTTCGCACAACCCCGGTTCTCTAGTCTACGATCAATCCCGCGCATGGAACGGATCGACGTCGCGGTGATTGGCGGTGGCGTAGTCGGACTCGCCACGGCGTGTGCCGTGAGTGCACGTGGCTTCTCGGTCTGTCTGTTCGAGCGGCAGCGTCGGTTCGGACTCGAGGCCAGTACCCACAACAGTGGAGTCGTTCACGCCGGCATCTACTACCCAGCGAAGTCATTAAAGGCCGAGCTGTGCGTGGAGGGACGAGAGCGGTTGTACGGATTCTGCCAGGAGCACGACGTCGCCCGCGCGCGCACAGGCAAGTTGATCGTGGCTCGGACTCCTGACGACGTTCCCCAGCTCGAAGCCCTCGCCGCACGGGGCAAGCTGAACGGGGTCGACGATCTCGAGATCATCGACGCGGCGCACATCCGCCGACTCGAGCCGCACGTCCAAGGCCATGCGGCCATCTGGTCGCCGTCGTCGGGCATCGTCGAAGCTGAGGGGCTCATTCGAGCGTTCACACAGGTGGCCGCGGCCCGAGGGGTGTACTCGCTGCCCGGCACCGACATCGTCTCGGGCGACGCATCCGCGGACGGAGTCGAGTTGACAACCGCCAAGGAGCGCGTCATGGCCCGTGTCGTCGTGAACGCAGCCGGCGTGCACGCCGACGAGGTTTCGACCGCGATCGGAGGCGAGCGGTTTGAGATCGTGCCGGTGCGGGGCGAGTACGCTGAGTTGACACCATCGGCGTGCCATCTGATTACGCGGCCGGTTTATCCGCTGCCCGATCCGTCAGGCCTTGGCCTGGGCGTGCACTTGACCCGAACGACCTGGGGCAGCGTCACGCTCGGACCCACGGCGGCGGTTCAGAACGACAAGACCAATTTGGAGGGTTCTCGCCTACCGGTCGGGCACTTCCTTGAGCCCGCGCGCCAATTGGTTCCGGCGCTCGAAGCAAGCGACCTGACGCTCGGTGGGTCTGGTATCCGGGCCCGACTTGCTCCTGACCGGTCTTTTGCGGACTTCCTCATTCGTCGAGACGCGAACGTCCCGGTCTTGATTCAGGCGGCCGGAATCGACTCGCCGGGGCTCACAGCGTGTTTGGCGATCGCGGAACGGGTGGCGGGTTTGGCCCACGCGACCCTATCGTCGGGCTAGGAACGACCGGCCCATTCGAGACGGCGGGAGGCATACCGAGCCACCGCGTCTTGCCAGGGCGGCATCCGCACGCCGACATTCACCAACTTGGCGTTCGACAGAGCGCAGAACAGCGGTCGCCGAGCCTTGAGCGTGAGATCGCGCAGCCGCACCGGAATGACATGAGCGTCGCACTCGAGGCGCCGAGCCAACTCCGACGCGATCTCGACCCACGTTGCCATCCCGGAGCCGACGCAGTGATACAACCCGTCGGGGACAGCACCGCCCAGCATTGCCGCCGTTGCGTCAGCAACATCATCCACGTAGCTTGGCGATACCGTGCGATCGACAAAGGCGCGCACCTCGCGACCGGCGAGCATGGCGTCGGCCATTCGATCGAGGCTGCTGCCGCGAGCGGTTCCCTCGCGAACCTGCGCGGCGCCACCGAATAGGCTCTCGACGCGCAAGACATAGTGCGTGGCGTCGCGCGCGAACCACTCGCCCAACAGCTTGGAGATGGCATAGACGCTCTGGGGATTGGGGGCAGCGTCTTCGCGATACGGCTCGCTGGCGTTGCCGTCGAAGACAAAATCAGTGCTGAAGTGCACGAGCCTCGCGTCCACCGAGACCGCCGCGCGCGCCAACGCCCGGACGCCAAACGCATTCACCGCCATCGCCGTGACCGGATCGTCCTCTGCGCCGTCGACGTCGTTGTACGCCGCGCCGTTGACGATGACCGCTGGGCGGACCGTCCGTACGCGCTCGACGACATCGGTGTAGGCGGTGAGATCGAGCTCTGACCGCGTGAGCGCGACCACGTCATGCTCTCGCTCGAGACGTTCGCGCACCGCATATGCCAACTGTCCATCGGCGCCGGTTACCAGCACCGTCACCGCGCGCGCTCCTTGACCATGGCACGCGTCTCGCGGTCGATCTGACGCCGCCGAATCGTCTCGCGTTTGTCGTAGATCTTCTTGCCTTTGGCAACGCTCACTGCAACCTTGACCCGACCGTTCTTGAAGTACATTCGGACCGGTACCAGGGTAAAGCCCCGCTCGACCATCTTGCCGATGAGCTTCCGTATTTCCGCTTTGTTCAGCAGCAGCTTGCGCTTGCGCAACGGTTCATGCGTGGCGTATCCACGATGGCTGTACGGACTGACATGCAGGTTGTAGAGGAAGACCTCGCCGTCCTCCAACCGGCCGTAGCTGTCCTTGAGGTTCACTCGCCCTTCACGAATCGCCTTGACCTCCGTTCCGAGCAGCACGATGCCAGCTTCAAACGTCTCGTACAGATGGTAATCATGCCGAGCCTTGCGGTTGTCGGCGATCAAGCGCTCCGCGCGACGCTCAGGCATGGGCGACCGCATTCCGATGCGACGCGAGACGCGCGGCAAGCAAGACCGCCTGGATCATGCTGGCAGGGTCAGCAACGTCCCGGCCGGCGATGTCGTACGCGGTGCCATGGTCGACAGACGTCCGGATGATCGGGAGACCCAGGGTGACGTTGACGGCCGATCCAAAGGCAACGAGCTTGACCGGGATGAGCCCCTGGTCGTGGTAGCACGCCACCACCACATCGAACTCACCGCGCATCGCACGAACGAAGATGGTGTCCGCAGGCGCCGGACCCACGATATCGATCCCACGACGGCGACACGCGTCGACGACGGGCTGAAAGACCGTCGACTCCTCGTCGCCAATCAACCCGCGTTCGCCGGCGTGTGGATTCAAGCCGGCGAGGGCGATCCTCGGCTCGGCGAATCCGAACTGGGGCAGCGCTTCGTGGGTCAGCGTCACCGTCTCGATCAGTCGGTCGGCGGTGAGCATCCGGGGCACATCAGCGAGAGGAACATGAACAGTGGCCAGGACGACTCGCAGTTTCTCTGCGTAGAACATCATCGCGACTCGCGTCGCCCCTGTCAGATGAGCCATCAAGTCTGTATGCCCACGCCACGACAAACCAGCCAGATTCCATGTCGCTTTGTTGATCGGAGCGGTTGCAATCGCGTCCAGGCGACCCGCCATCGCATCCGCCGTCGCCCGCGCCACCGCCTCGTACGACTGGCGCCCGCCCATTGCCGAGCCCACGCCGGGCACAACATCGCCATCCGCCGCGCCGGGGCCGCAGCCGTACAGGATCGGCTCGCACACTTCTAGTACGCGCGGGTCTGCGGTGGCCTTCGCCGAAATCTCTGGACCGATGCCGGAGGGATCACCGACCGTCAGGCCGATGCGCGGTCGAAACATGGCTGGCGACTAGTACTCCACTAGGAGTCGGTTCCGCACGATCCACAGCTGCCCCCGCACCCAGAGTTCCCGCAACTTCCCCCGGATCGACTACAGCTGCCCTCGTTGGCGCATCCGGAAAACTGCTCGCCAGCGGCATTAGGTAGCTCGTAGCGCAAACAACACTTCAACCGCCCGCACAGACCCGAGAGCCTCGAGGGATTCAGGCTGAGGTTCTGCCGTTTGGCCATCTTGATCGAAATCGGCTCGAATCCAGGGAGCCACGTCGTACAGCACAGCGGCCGGCCACACGTGCCGTACCCTCCGATCAGCCGAGCCTCGTCGCGCGCGCCGATCTGGCGCATCTCCACTCGACACCGGAACTCCGACGCGAGCTCGCGCACGAGTTCGCGGAAGTCGACGCGTGCCTCGGCCGTGAAGAAGAACACCAGTCGTGGTCCATCGAACTGTTGCTCGACTCGAACCAACTTCATCCCAAGACCGCGCTCCTTGATCTTGAGCACACCGGCACGGTACGCCTCGCGCTCGCGGTTCTGCTGTTTCAGCCGTTGCATGACGTCCTGTTTGGAGGCTCGGCGCACGACCTGCTGACGAACCGGGACGTTTGATTCCCGCTGCCGATCGATGGCCGGGATGGAACGCGTGACGCGGCCGTAGGCCAGTCGCTGTCCGCTCGCGACGATCACGTCGTCGCCGAATGCAAGTGGTGGCTCGAAACCGGCCTCCGGGAGAAGAAATCGTTGAGTTCTGCCCACCGCATCGAACTTCACACTGACGAGGCTTCGGTCTGTTTCGGCCATTGCGCTTACCACCCTACAGTTGACACGCAAGCCAGTCGGCCACGACCTTTGGACTGACGTTGCCCTCGACGGCGTCCAAGGCCTGATCAACGGCTGCGGTCGCCGCGACGCCTCGCTGCCCTCCGAACTTGGGCGACAGCCGGCGCAGCCTGTCCGCAACATCGGGATTGGCTAGTTGGACAGGGTCCGAACCAGCCGCGAGGAGCGCGGTGTCCCGAAGCAGCGACGTCACCGCGTGACACCGGCGCGTGAGTTCTTGACGCATGGTCGCCGCAGCGCCACGCCCCTTGGGAAGCAGTTGCTTGGCACCCTCGAGTCGGGCTCGGTCATCGCGCGCGACCGCCACGCTCTCGAGAAGCGTGACCCCAGCATCGCGGGCCGCGACAAGCTCGCCAGACAGGAGCGCACGCGCGCGTCCTGCACTTCCGCCGGCCAGGGCAGCAGCCGCTCGAACCTCCGCAACGTTTGACTCACTGTCACGACCAACCACCTCGATCACCTCGGCTCGGCTGAGCTGACCGAACCGCAGATGCTGGCATCGTGAACGGACGGTGGGCAACAGCAGATCGGGATAAGCCGTCACGAGCACGAACTGCGAGGACCCTTGGGGTTCCTCGAGCGTCTTGAGCAACGCATTCTGGGCGGGCCACATGAGGCGGTCAGCGTCGTCCACGACCACCACGCGACAGCGACCTTCGAACGGCTTGTAGGCGGCGCGGCCGGTCAGTTGGCGGATTGTCTCAACCCCAATCGAGCCGTTGTCACCGGGCTCGACCACCACGACATCGGGATGCGAACCGCGGGCGATCCGCTGGCACGACGAGCACGACCCACACGCGTCGATGTCGTCATCTGTCACCGACGCCGACACGCAGTTCAAGACCTGGGCCAGCGCGGTCGCGACACGACGCTTGCCCACTCCGCCAGGCCCCGAGAACAGCAGACTTGGTGGCAGCGTGCCTCGAGCCACAGCCCCGCTCAGCAGCCTCAGCCTCGTGCCTTGCCCGACTACGTCACAAAAGGGCATTGTTTCCGAATCGTAGCACGCCGCGAGCACGTGCTCGTGCGGTGAGGTCTAGTCCCACGGCCTACCGCCAAGTACGCAACCCGTGGCCTCAACCAACGTATCCACGACGGCGTCTGCCCGAACGTCGGCGGGAGGACGGCGTTCTTGGCTCACGCCGTAGCCGGTTCTCACCAGGATTCCTCGCGCGCCGACGACCCGCGCGAGCTGGACGTCGGTCCACCGGTCGCCGACCACGATCGACCGCTCGATGTCGAGGTTAAGCTCGGACACGGCCTGTTCGACCAGCCCCGGCTTCGGCTTGTGGCACTCACATGCTCGACGGTAGGCCGCCACCGGCGCATCGACAAGATGTGGGCAGCTGTAGTGCCCGTCGAGACGGTGTCCAACCTCGGCCAGACGCGCTTGGATGAGATTGTGCGCATCGGTCACCGTCTGCTCATCGACCATCCCTCGGGCCACGCCGGCTTGATTGGTGACCACGACGACGGCGTATCCGGCCACACGAAGTAGCCGAACACACTCGATGCTCCAGGGGTATAACCGCAGCCGCTCGAGTCGGTCGACATAGCCGACATCCTCAATCAGTGTTCCGTCTCGGTCGAGAAAGACAGCCGGCTGTGGCATCGGCACTATTGTCGCTCATGTGGCGTCGTCATCTGGGCCAGGGGTGATGAAGGTCCCCTAAACTGCCGATGGGAAGAGTAGGAAGCTCGCATGGCTGAGGAAACACACCTCGACACGGCGATTCCCCAGATCGGCTGGCAGGACGCCGATCGTGACGCAGAAAATCCGAATCAGCCTCGCCGCCCCAAGAAGCGCAAGCCACCGCCTCCCGACAAGCCCGAAACGGGCCGACCGCATCACGCAGTTTGACCCGATCGTCCTCCTCTGCAATGAACTCGGTGAGATCTCGACCGAGCATCGCCAGCGGCTCAAAGTCGAACGTACGCCCGGCTTCCGGGTTGACCTCGACGACCCGACCGTCGATGGCAACCTGGATGATGCCGTCCAGTGCGTTCGATAGGATGGCGGCCTTGTGCGCGTCGCTCTCGCGCAGCGCCTGCTCGGCGCGGAATCGGTCGGACAGCTGGCTGACGTGGTTCCCAACGATGGCGGCTGTCCGTTGGAGTTCCGGCCCCGCGTGTTCGACGGCACGGCTCGCCAGCTCGAAGACGCCCAGCATCCCGTCGCGGCCCCTGACCGGGAACGCAAAGGCCGTCCGCAACTGGCCCTCGAGCGATGGTGCCGAAAAGACAGGGTGGTCGACGAAACCGGTGAATGTCGTCTCGGGGCGGTCCGCCGCCCATACCGCACCAGCCAGACCCAGACCCTTTTCCAACCGCACGTCACTCCACTTGAGGTCGCGCGGGTCCTGGTCGCCTACCCACACCACGCGCCGGCAGTCGAGCGCGTTCTCAACTCGGTCGACCTTCCAGAAGACTCCGACCTCCCAGTCGAGCGCGTCACACATGGCCGTGAGGATGCGGCGCGCCAGATCGTCGACGTCGCGTGCGTCAAGGGCCGCGCGACCGACGGCGTATAGCGCGGCCGCGCGGTTGTCGCGCACACGCCTCATCGTGAGGTCGCGCAGTGACACCCAGTACCCATCGCTGGCGGGTGTCAGGCCTAGCGCCAACCATCTCCGCGTGCCGTCAGACAGCCACATCCACTCGCGACACTCAACTGGACCGTCCGATGGGGCGCGGAACAGGCGCTCTACTTCGGCGGCCCACGGCCCATCGTCGACTGACAACGAGGCCAGACGCCGCCCGACGACAGCGTCAGCCGTCAGGCCCGTGACCCGAGCGGCCACGCCGTTCCAGTCGACGATTCGTCCTGCCGGATCCAAGCGAATGCGCGCCGAGCCAGTCGCGTCACGCGACCTGGCTTGCGGCATCAGCGACCGTACGGGATCGGCGACGGGTGGGTCGTTGTTATCGATGAGGCCGATGGTCCGGAACCGGACCCAACTGGTACCGTCGCGGGTCGGCGAGATCTCGACTCTCACGAGGTAGCCACCGGTGCGGACCTCGTGCGCTCGGCGCCGAAGTTCACCTGCGCGAAGATCGTCAACGACCACGTTGGCCAGCTCGCGGGGCAGCACCGAGGAAAGGCTGGCCCCCAGCAGCGTCGAGGCGGCTGGCATGGGATCGAACTGGTCAAACGGCTCAACGTGAAGGCAGATGCCCTCCTGATTCACGCGCAGCAGCGCGTCGGGTGCGCTCCGGGACGCCCACCTGGGCGCCGGCGTCTTGACGACCCCAGGGTTCGATCTGGCGATGGCGACGCGACGGGCGGGATTCGAGTGGCTAATCTCTGCTCGTGTTATCGGAGCGAGCACGAGAGAAGTGCAGGGAAAAAGTGTGTCGCGGCGCCGAGCTGCTGCCCGGGAGCGTTCCCGGACCTACGCCGCGATGTCCGAGCCTGCCTGCGTGATGGCTTCCGACAGGCTGTGCAGCGTCGGAGGCTTCGGCAGCACGACAGACACGGCGTCGGGTTCGGCGTCCTCGAACAGCGCCCCCCACCCGGTGAGGAGCACAACTGGAATGCCGGGCTGGAGGTCCCGAGCTCCACGGGCCACATCAAGACCGTCGATGTCCGGCATCCGGAGGTCGGTCAGAACGACGTCGAACGTGGCACCCTGCATGAGATGGAGGCCCGACTTTCCATCAGCCGCGACCGTAACCTCATGTCCGAGCGCCCGCAGCATGTCGCTCACGCTCTCGAGAACGTCGGGCTGGTCGTCTATCAGCAGCACCCGTCGCATCGACGGGTTCGCGTCGCTCGTCCCCTCGGTCGCGGTGGCGGTGGCGGTGGCGGTGGCGGATGGTGTATGTGCTGCGGCCGGCAGTACCAGCGTAAACGTCGAACCCTTGCCAGCCTCGGTCTCGACCTCCAGCGACCCGCCGTGCTGGTGCGCAATGCGCGAGCACATGCTGAGCCCGATACCACTCCCCCGTTTTCCCTTGGTGGTGAAGAACGGGTCGAAGATACGAGGTTTCACATTGTCCGCGATCCCGCCCCCTTGATCTCCAACCGAGAGCCGGACCTGGCCGTCTTCCTCACGAACGCGCAGGATAAGGCGACCGCCTTTGTCCTCCATCGCGTCGATCGCATTGAAGACGAGATTCAGGAGCAATTCGCGAATCTCCGGGGCTCGGCCATGGATCGGAGAAACAGGTGGAGCGTCGACCACAACCTCGATCGGCACCCCCCGTTCGACAAGCTGCGACCACCGTGGACGAGACAACGCTCGCATGTGGGTGGCAATCGACGAGAGGTTGACGAGCTCCGAGTTGTGGATCTGGAACGCGTCTGCCCTGTCGGCCGAGGTCTCGCTGAGTCGACTTGGATGAAGCGGAATCTGGTGAGCCCCTCGCTGCAAGCGGTTGGCATAGACAGCAGCGTCGGTCGCGGCGGTGCGGATGTGGGTCAAATCCTCGCGTGCGTCGTCCTCGATCACGGCGTGTTGAAGCAGCCACTCGGTCGTGCCAAGAATCGTCGTGAGGGCATTGTTGAAGTCGTGCGCCACGCCAGACGCCATCTCACCGAGGAGGTAGAGGTGTCCGGCCCCGGCAAGCTGCTCTTCGAGCTCGACCCGTTCGTCCTGCGCAGTTGCCAGTCGTTCGGCTAGGTCCGATTCTGTGACGGCGGCTCGCAGCTGCTGTGCTGCAAGGTCTATCGCCTCGCTCTCGGCCCACCGCTGCGCGGCCTCGGTGTTCGCTTCCCATCCGATTAGGACAAAGCTCTCACGATCGGCACCCTCGCGGGCGTGACCCAGGGTGGCGCTCCGAAGCACCGCACCTCCGCCTGCGGTCAGTCGCTCCCGCAGCACGTCGAGACTGAAACAATCTGGGTTGTCGCTCTGAAAAGGGCCGGGCTCGCGTCCCGACCAGCCGGTCTCCGGCTGAGCACCACCGCTCCAAATGACGACAGCGACCAGCGTCGCTTCGAGCGCATCGGCCAAAGCGGCAGCCCCAACGTCGGCGATTTGGCCGTCGCGTTGGGCGCTCGCCAGCCGTTGACCGATTGAGACCAGGGCACCTAGCCGCGTGTCCATCGGACCCGTCAGTGAAACGAGCTGACGCCCTCAGTCAGCAGCCATGCAAGAAGCACGTCCGGGTCGAAGAGCGTCGACGCTGGGTCAAAGCCAAGGCTTGAGCCTGGCTCAAGAAGGGATGGCTCCTGACTGACGAGAGCAAGCACCGCCGCCTCGAGGGCCGCTGCCTCGGCTGGTTGGACACGATCGATCGCCATCGCCTCACCCGGGTACGTGCGTACGCCGCACGATGTGACGAAGCTGCGCTTTGACGTCACGATGATCCGTGCGGCCGCTGCCGCATACAGGTCCGTCATATGTCCGGATGGACGCAGACTTTCTCGATGCTCGTCGCGATCCGCGTTCGGGTGTACGGGCGTCTCCATCACCGAGGAAATCGGCGTGAGCGCCGGAAACTTCACCCGCATGAAAACGAGGCAAGAAAGGGAGGGCTTGCACGAAAAACATGACAGATCTGTACGTTCGATCTGCACTGTATGACCAGCCTCAGACGTACAGATCTGTTGTCTGGGCCGCGTTAGGCTGCAAGGAGCGGCATGATGCGAGTGACGTACGCAGGACCTGCTGCCTCAAGCGCCGTGCGCCGACGCGCGCGAGCGTCGGCAGCATCACCGGTGTGCTCTAAACACTCGGCCACAGCGTTGTGCCACGCGACACGCTCCATCGGCCCGAGGTCACGCTGCGGAGTAATCGCGAGCAACCGCGACAACGCGACATCGAACTGTCGGTCGCGAACTCGATCGAGGCCCTCGGCGAGCAACGCGTCGGTGACGACCCCTGTATCCGTCGGGTCGGCTGAGGCGCCGTCGTCCCCGAGAACCGCGTGCACCAGGGTCTCGACTCGATGGTCGTAGGTGTGCCATCGCAGCACCTCGGCGCAACCCGCGGCTGCAATCGACTCCCGTTCGTCAGCATGCCCAAGGTAGTACTCGACCAGGTCTTCCAGCGTGGCATCGTCGTAGTACACCAGGTGTCTGCGATCGATGAACATCTCGTCTAGTCCACTCCCGACCGCCCGATCGGTCAGCAACATAGACCCCGAAGCCAGTCCCTCGAACACGCGCATGTTCAAGTCATCCTTGACGGCATCGTTGAACACAATTCGCGAGGCGGAGAATGTGCGGGCCATGTCGCGGAGGAACGAACGTTCGATGTGCACATCGAACCGTTGGGCCAATCGAGCGAGTCGATCGCGCCGGACCGGGTGTTCGGAAGTCAAACTTCCCACAAACCCGAGGTCGTGGCGCTTCGCGAGCTGCGCCTTGCCGTGAATACCCGGGTCACAGGCGAGCGGCAGCCAGCGAACGCGCCCGCAGCCGGCCGCGCGAAACTCATCGATGTACGCGCGCTGGGCAACGAACACCCAGTCGAATCGCGGCGCCCACGCCAGATGAGTCGACAAGTTGAGGTGCGAGTCGATCATGTACGCGGCGGTCGGGCAATCGAGCTGCGGAATATGTCGAGGATAGTACCCGGGAACTGACTCCACCCAGAGAACAAGGTCGGGGCGCCACGACGCCGGAAGCGAACGAACCACGCGCTCGAGGTCTACATCAGCATTGCATTGGATGTCGTGGGGCCGGACCGGCTCACGGAGCCCTTCGAGCTTCCAGGCCCTGATGATGTCGGGGCCGATAGCCGGCCCAACCGTCAACACGTCGTGGTGTCGTCGAAGGCTTGTCTCGATGTACCTCGCGGTCGTTGCCGGATATGACACGTACGCAAGCAGGACCTTCTTGCGGGCATCCTGATCCGATCCCGGTTCGACCTGACACCGTCCCTGTCCATGACGACGCGGCGGGGGTCCACCTTCGGACCTCGAGATGGCCTGCGATTGCGCCTGCAGCACTCCGTTCCAGCGGTCGATGAAACGCTGCATGCCGAACTCGCGAGCGACGGTCCGGCGGCCCTCCGCGCCGATCCGACGTGCGAGATCTACATCTTGGAGAAGGGTCTGAATCCGGTCACGCAAAGCGCTTGGAGTGGACGATACGAAGCCGTCTACGCCATCGGTGATCGGCGACGACGCGTTGGTGTAGGACACGACCGGCGCCCCGGTGGCCATCGCCTCGAGCATCGACAGGTTGTACCCGTCCTCGTAGGGTTCGAGCGTCGTGTTGAGATACACCCGATGCCCTCTCAGGCACTCACGCAGGTCGTCCCAGCTTCGTGTGAATCGAGCGCCCGTCTCGGGCAGGTTCAGCCCCAGAATCGTAGACGGGATATCGCTCCCAAGTGCCTCCTTCTGAAGGGAGAATCCCAACATGAGGTCGCGCTGGAGCATGAAGTTCCCGACGCGCAGTACTCGACCCGGATTTCCGATTTCGCTGTGGTACCGTACCGCCAGGACCAGTCGCCGCGCCTTGATTTCTGGGGCTCCGACGTAAGGAACCTCACGACGGAGGGTGACACCCGGTGGGTGAATTACAACACGAGCCATTTCAGTTCGCGTTCAACGGCTTCTTGAAAGTCGCGTTTCAGGGATCGCGCGTCACCTCCGACGCCGGCCTCATTCTAGTGCGCGAGTTGGATGAACGCCTGGGGCTGGAGACACTCATCTCCGAGCACCTGAGCGATTCCCGACAGGGGTTGAACACCCAGTTCAGTCTGGCGGATCTCCTGCGGCAATCGGTCTACAGCCGGCTCGCGGGCTACGAAGACCTCAACGACGCAGTGCGCGTGTCGACGGACCCGACATTCCGTCTCATCGGGTCGCCGAAGCGCTGGGACCGGGGTGCGGCGCTGACATCGACCCTGCATTGGTTCGAGACCGACCTGCTGACCCAGGAGGAGAATCTCATTGGGCTGATGGCCGTGAACCGGGAGGTGCTCGCACAGGCCGAGAGACCGACGCGCGCCGACCGGATCGTGCTCGACATGGATTCGAGCGAGAGCCCGGTGCATGGGGCGCAGGAAGGGAGTGCGTATAACGGGCACTTTGAGTCCGTCTGCTACCACCCGCTGTTTCTGTTCAGTGAGCACGGCGACTGCGTCGCCGCCACGCTGCGGCCCGGCAACGTGCAGAGCGCCGACGGCTGGGACGACCTGCTCGTGCCGGAAATTGAACGGCAGCAGGCGGAGGGTAAGCGCGTGGCGTTCCGCGCGGACGCGGCGTTCGCCAAGCCGGAGATCGACGAGACGCTCGAGAAACGCGACGTGGACTATGCCATCCGCATGCCGGCGAACAAGAGCTTGGAGCTGGCAATCGAAGACATCCTCTTTCGTCCGCCGGGGCGGCCGAGCTGCAAGCCCTTGGTGCGCTACAAGAGTTTCCGCTATCAGGCGAAGAGCTGGACCACGCCCAGACGGATTGTCGCCAAGGTGGAGCACCACCGGGGTGAGTTATTCCCTCGCGTCGGCTTCATCGTGACCAACATGGCCCGACCGAGCCGCTCGGTCGTCCGGTTCTACAACAAGCGCGGCACGGCGGAGCAATGGATCAAAGAAGGCAAGCAGGCGACCCACTGGACGCGGTTGTCGTGCCATCGGTTCCGGGCGAACGAAGTGCGCCTGCAACTGAGCGTCCTGGCCTACAACCTGGGCAACTTGTGGCGCAGACTGGTCCTGCCGCCGCGGATCAAGCGCTGGTCGCTCACGAGTCTGCAGCAGCGGCTGGTGAAAACCGGGGGCCGGCTGGTGAAGCATGCGCGGTACTACTGGCTCCTGCTGGCAGAAGGGCATCTGAACCGGCGGCTGTTCAGCGACATGCTGCGGAGGATCTGGGCGCTACCGGTCCCGGCAGGCTGACGCGCGGCGAGTGCTACGAATCCGCTTGGCGAAGAAGAGCATGAGTGTGGAGCGGTGTCTGAGGAATGCCCTGAAAGTAGGGGCTCCAGTCGGTTGCACGTCAGCGGGGGCTGAGGTGACGGCCTCCGGAGCTGGACGATTGTGCGACGAAGAAAGTTTCGTGGGATCGGCGGCTCTCGGGTGTATAAAAGGTACCATCCGGGGCAGGCAAAATGGAAATCCCGGCTCGAGGGTCGTGACCGTCGTAGTCACCATATTCGTCGAGATCGATGCCGGGCGTGATGACCTTACCCTCGAATCCCCAGTCCTCTCGCTTCGACGCCGAAATGAATACCAGCTCCAGGTCGTTCGTTGCCTCGATCAGCTGCGCCACCTCATCGCGATACGCCTCGAGGTCGACGCTGTGGTGACCGAGCGCGATCTCCGTGGACAGCTTGTTGTGGAAGACCAGAATCTTGCGAACCGGCCATTCCTGGACCCACACCAGATCCTTGACGTTGTGACAGATCGCCGCGTCATATTGTCCGTCGCGGAGACCTTGCCGTGCCGTCGCTTCGCGGACGACACGCGCGTTCGACGGCAACGGACGCGTCTCGTAGAACCAGACCCGACTCCCACCCTTGAACCGCTCGACGATATCAATCGGGTGGCCGGTCTTTGCCAACAAGCAGATGTAGGCTTCGTGCCAGTTGAACGTCAGAATCCTCACGCGGCGCTCCGCGATTGCTGACCGAGCTCGCCGTCGTACACCGTCTCGAGCTCGCAGAGCATGGCCTGCCAGTCGTAGCGACGCCGCACGAGCCCCCGTGCGCGATCGGCCACGTCGCACCGAAGCGCCGGATCGGCCAGCACGCGAGCGACGGTAGCTGACACAACGTCCGGATCCGAGCTGTCCACAACGAAGCCAGTGTCTCCGTGACGCAGGTAATCTTCGATGCCAGCCACACGGCGCGCGATCACCGGAATTCCAAGGGCCATGGCCTCGAGAACCGCGAGCCCTTGGCCTTCATCCGAGGAAAGCGAAACGGCCAGCGTCCAGCCCATGAGGTGATCAAGCGGATCGTCGACTAGCCCACGCACCGAGACCACACCGCTCAGACCCGCCGCGCTAACGAAGCGCGTGACCTTGTCGAAGTAATCCCGATCGGCGACCGGTCCGACGATCTCGAGTCGCAGATCCGGATTCTGACGAAGGCACCGGCTAAACGCTTGGCACAGCTCGAGCTGGCCCTTTCGCGGCTCGACTCGACCCACGCATCCGATGACATGGCTGCCGCTTCGGGCCTCCACCCATGGATGGTCAGCGCTCGCGATGCCAAACGCGCGATCCGAGACGCCCCACGGAAGATAGAGGAGACGTGCGCGATCGATACCGCCGCGCTCCAGTCGGCGCGCGTACGCCCGGGCTGAGCAGATCACCGCATCGGCTCTGGCAAACGCCTCGAGATCGCGCGTGTCCATCCACGCGGGTCTGTCGGGATTCCAGCTGTAGCACTGTGCGATCAAACGATACGGTGCAATCGCCCACGCGCGTGCCGCGGCGGCGCCGGCGGCTGGCACACCCGCGTGGACGTGGACGATGTGGGGCCGCCAGCGCCTCACCAGCGCCCCGAGCGCGTCAACCGACTTGGCAAAGGTGTTTGGATGCCGTGAGAGGAAGTCGATCGCATAGTGTGCGACTCCGCTCTCGGCCAGCGCGCGACGGTAGCAGGGCCAGTCTTCGCTGGATCCCTCTCGGTTTGACGTCACGATCCCGACGTCGTGCACATCGGACTGAGTCTCGCAGAGGCGTGTCACGACCTGACCCGCGCCGCTCCACAGCGCGGGGATGATATGAAGGATCCTCGACATCAGGCAGCTACGAGCGCGGAATCGGACGCGTCGGACGAACCGAGCGAGCTTCGTGCGGCCCCGCTGGGCGTAAACTCAGGGATTGTCTCGGTCAGCACACGCAGTGCGGCCGCGGCATCGGCGCGTGCGACGTGTCGCTGAAGCTCTGTGACCAGCTGCTCAGCACTGCGTAGCTGGGTCTCGTCTCGCAACCGATACAGCAGCGAGGTGCGCGAGTCACACGGCACGACATCGGATGTCGGAAACTGCTCGGTCAGCTTCTCACCCGGGCGAAGCCCACAGAATTCAATTGGTACGCGAGCGAACCCCGCCTCATGCGCTGCATCAAGCAGTCGCTGACCGAGATCGACGATTCGGACCGGGTCACCCATGTCAAGCCAGTACACGCCAGGCGTCGTCCGCATGGCATCGACGAGCACGACGAGAGCCGCGGCCTCCTCGGCGCTCATGAAAAAGCGAGTCGCGTCGGGATGGGTGATGGTCATTGGCTCACGCCGCGCGATTCGCGTGAGCATCAACTCCACGACGCTGCCGCTGCTTCCAAGGACGTTGCCGAACCGAGCGACCGTCGGCTCGAACCCCTCGCGCGCAAGCGACAGGGTCAGAAGCTCGGCTAAACGTTTCGATACACCCATCACACTGCTCGGCCCGAACGCTTTGTCGGTCGACACGAGCACGAATCTCGACCCACATTCCCGCGCCGCTCGCCCGGTGTAATAGCTCCCAAGCACGTTCGCCTGAATCGCGGTGCACACGGCCTCTTCCAGCATGCCTACGTGCTTATACGCCGCCGCGTGATACACAACATCCGGCCTGGCGGCGCGACAAATCTGACGGATAGCCCGACGCCTCGTGACGTCACCCAGCACGGGACGCACGTCGAGTGACGGCGCCAACTGGTTGAGCTCACGTTCGAGATGAAACAGACCGTACTCGGATTGGTCGAGGAGGGTCAGGCTCTCAGGACGACATCGGGCGACCAGGCGCGCCAGCTCGGACCCGACCGAACCGGACGCGCCGGTAATGAACACCCGGCGACCGGCGATCGTGGCTCTATCGCCCGGTCGCAAGAGAGTTCGAGGTGGCCGCCCGAGCACACGCTCGAGTAGCTCCGGGTTTCTCAGATCAAGCATTGTCTTCCTCCACCAGCGCCGGTGGCTCTTCAGTGTCAGCGGTCCGGGTGCTCAGAACAACGATATCAACCCGGCGGTTCTTCGCGCGATTGGTGTCGGAGTCGTTCGGTACCAGGGGTCGGTACTCGCCGTAACCCGCGATCGCCAATCGGTCCGCGGGAATGCCCACGTTCTCCACGAGGTGGCGCACGACGCTGGTCGCGCGCGCGGTCGACAACTCCCAATTGGATCGATGCTCGGCGGTGAAGATCGGGATGTCATCGGTGTGCCCCTCCACCCGAACGATGTTCTCGAGGTCGCGAATACTATCCCCGATCGTCTCGATGAGCACTCGCGCCGACGGAGCAAGATCCGCGCTCCCCGTAGAAAACGCTCCGGCTTCCTGCAGCGAGATAACGAGGCCTCGACCGTCGAGCCGGAGGTCGAGAAGATCGGAGGCCAAGTCGTCTTCAAAGCGACTGGCGAGCTGACCCCGAAGCCCCTCAAGCTCGCGAATCTGTGCCGCCGCGTCGAGAACGGTCGTGTCGTAGACGACGTCGGGCGCTGCTGTTTGGCTGGACCGGTCAAAGGCCGCGTTGAGCGAATCGGCCATCGTGTCGAGCTTCCCCGCATCAACCGTCGATACGGCATACATCGTGGTGAACAGCGCGAACATCAAGGTGATGAAGTCGGCGTACGACACAAGCCACCGCTCATGGCTAGGTCGCGGCACCATTCTCGGTACACGACGGCGATCAGTTTTTGCTCTCATCGTCGTGGCTCAGGCTGCGCGTCCTCTGAGACGCGGACCACCAACTTCAACTGGATCGTCAACGAAGCCCTCCAGCTTGGCCTGGACGAACCTTGGACTCGAGCCTGCTTGAATGGCGAGCACGCCCTCGAGGATCAGCTCACGATGCCGCATTGCGCGACGGGCCCGCGTTCGGAGCTTGGTAGCAATCGGGAGAAAGATCAGGTTGGCGGATCCGACGCCGTAGATGGTCGCCACGAACGCGACCGCAATTCCCGCTCCGAGCAGGCTCGGCTCGCTGAGGTGTTCCATCACCTGGATCAATCCCATGACGGCACCGAGAATGCCGAACGTCGGGGCATAGCCCCCGGCTGATTCGTACACGAGCGCGGCCACCGACTCCCGCTCGACGATGGCGTTATCCTCGACTTCGAGGAGCTCGCGCACCGCCTGGGGATCGTTGCCGTCGCCGACGAGCATTAGGCCCTTCCTCAGAAAGGGCGCATCGGTATTCACGAGCTCGTTCTCGATTGTGGTGATACCGTTTCGCCGGGCTTTGGCAGCCAGACTGACGATGCGTCGAACGAGCCGGGCTGGGTCGGTCGGATCGTCGATGAACACGGCTTTCAGTCGTCTCGCGGCGAGACCCACCTCATCGAGGGAGAAGCTGACCAAAACGGCGCCGAAGGTGCCACCGAAGACGATCACCGCCGCGGTCAGCTGAAGGACCGAGCCGAGGCCGCCGCCCTCGAGAGTCTGACCCACCAGTACGAACCCCAGCCCGACGATGACGCCGGCAACGGACGTGAAATCTATCCGGACGGGGCCCTTGATCATGTTCGCCCCTCGACGCCGATAAGGGAGCGCTTGTACGTGCTCGCGCGTTCGATAAGCTCTTCAGGCGTTTCTCGCACGATCAATGTGTTCCCGTTCGCCAGGACGATCAGCGTGTCGGGTGTCCGTTCGATTCGCTCGATCTGATCGATGTTGACCACGGCCGACGAGCCGTTCAGATGGGTAATCGTGATCATGCGACTCCCGCCCTCGCGAGCACCTGGTCCGCCGCCTCGATGATGACAGGCAATGGTACGACTCCCTCGCGTGCGCCTGCCGTGTCCAGAACGTGGCGCATGAAGGCCAAGTCTCCTTCGGTGTCAACTGTCAGTCGCAGGTCCGGACGGCGCACGTCCTCTGGCGCGGAGGCGCGGATCACGCGAAACCGGTCGGTCATGCGCTTGACATACGTTGTCACGTGCTCCCGATCATCGAGGCCCTGGGTCGAGCCACACGCGTCGCGGAGCGCGTCGACCCGAACGGCCTCGACCGCCGCGCCAAACGGTAGGTCGTCTTCGACGACATAGTCGGCCGATTGTCGGTCGATGATCGCCATGATTCGACGCGGCGACTCTAAATCGACCGCCGGGTTGTCCGCGGTTGCGCGGATGACGACACGAACCGGATATCGATCCAAGACGCGATCGAATCGACCGAGCACGTCGTGCTCCGGTCCACGGACCACCTCGACACCGGCCGCCGCTCCCATCTCCACCAGCACGTCATCTGCTGAGGTGGTGGTGGTCGCCAAGACGACGGGACCCACATCGGACGCGATCAACCGATCGAGGCAATGCTCGACGAGCGGTCGTCCGGCGAGGCGGCGCATGACCTTGCCTGGCAGACGGCGGGAACCCATCCGCGCTTGGAGCACGACGACGGTCGACGTCGTCGTCATCCGACCTCCCGAAGTTGGCGAGGCTGGTACGGGCGCAACACGTCGGTCGCAGCGTCTCCAAGGAAGAGCGTCGTCTCGTAGCTGGTCATCCAGAGATCGGCGGTGAACTCGCCCACCGGCGGCGCCGTGTTCACCCCGAGTACCATCTCCAGCAGGAAACGGGGGAAGTCACCGCCGGCAGCAATCGTCAACGGGATGCCACCCGAAAACCGCGGGTTGACCTCGAAGACACGGGGCTCGCCCCCAACGTCTCGACATTGAACGTTGGCCGCGCCAATCACACGCAGCGCCCTGGCGGATCGAGCACCCAACTCGATGAGCCGCGGATCATTCACGGTCCGCCCGCGGTCGATCTTGCCGGCTCGGATCATCACTCGCTCACGTGGAACGACCGATATGACCTCGCCCTCGAAGTTCGTCAGGACGTCGATGGTGTACTCCGGACCGTCCAGAAACGTCTGGACCACCGGTTTGGCGACGTACTCGAGAAAGAACGCCAACTCGCGGGTGTTCTGCACTGCGTAGGCGCCAACCCCTCCGCGCCCATAACGCGGCTTCACAAAGACCGGAAACGACAGGTCGGACGGCAGCGAGCCCGGGAGGTATGAGTCGGCGACGGCGACGCCGCGGGCCGACAGATAGTGAGAGGTCAGGAATTTGTCATTGCACAGCTCAGCCGTCAGGCGATCCGATGCCGCCACCCGAACACCGGCAGCCTCGAACCGTTCGCGGGCAGCACCAAAGAGCGGGAGCTCATCATCAATCGTCGGCACGACAAGCCGAATACCCTCGCCATGGCAGATCGACTCGATCGCCTCGATGTAACCTGGATCCGTCGCCATCGGCACCTGGAACGCGCGGTCGGCCACATGGACGCCGGGCGAGAGGGCGTTGACATCGGTCACGACGACGGCCCCGCGGGCGCCGAGCTCGCGGAGTGACTTCTGGAAGGCGCGGATCAGCGGCACCCGTCTCGACGCCGCGGTAATCAAGACGTTAAGCGACCGCATCCAGCGCCTCCTCGTGCGCGTCCTCAAGGTCTCGCTCGAAGACCGGCTTCCCGGCCGGCACGTCCCTGACCAACCGACGACCAACCACGGAGACGAGCTGGCGTGGGTCGATGCCACCGGCCGGACGCAATGCGACGAGACACGTCGCATCAAGGTAGTCTCCCGCGCGCAGCTCGCGCGCGGCGTGGAGGCTCCGCCGGCTTGCGACGAGATTTGTAATTTCAGCTGATCCGGGCTGCTTGCGTCCGGTCCCAAGCGCCGCTCGCGCGCGTTCGGCCGTCTGAATAAAGCGCCGAAGTTCATCCGGTGTCGACGACAGAGCTCGTTCGGCTTGCTCACTATCATCATCGAGGGCAATGTGACGTTCGTAGATCGACGCCCCTAACAGCCCGTGGTGGAAATGCGGTCTTCCTATGCGGCTTTCGGGATGAGTGATCGATCGTGATCGCCGACCCCGATCGTGGAACGCGCGGGGTACTCGGGCTCGCGAACGGTCCAGACATGTACGAGGCGCCGCCAGGAGGACACAAGGACCATCAGCGCGGCGAGACAGCGCCCCTGCAGGCTGCGCGGCGTGCCAACGCCGATCAGCTGCCGGAACAGCACGCCGAGGTTGAAGCCCGCGAGGTGAATCAAGAGGCGCTTCAAGATATTGCGATGCCCGCGCAGATGCGTGCGCCGCATCCCGCCGGTCTCGTAGGCGTGCGCGAACGAACGCTCGATGCGCTCGCCACGTCGGCGCATCAAGCGCTTGCCGCGGGCGCCCCGAATGCGCCGACGATTCGCATAGACGGGCGCTTGGGCCTCCCGCGCCTTGGACCAATCGCGGCGGCCTCGATCCGGCTCGGCGACATACGACCGGACGCCGACGGCCTGCAGATCCACCATGACCTCATTACTGTGATAGCCCTTGTCCGCGACCAGCGCGGTGAACGCCTGGGGGTCGTCCACCTCGGCTTGCGCATCCTCGATCTGGGCAGCGGCGGCGACCGGCGATGACACCGTTGGGATTGACAGGAACGACAGGACGTGCCGTTCCGGGCAGAACCGGCAAATCAGGTAGTGTCTCCTCGGTAACTTCCGTGTCCGGCTCGGGGCCGACAACGTCCTCACCATCACGTGGCACTTCTGGCTCGCCTTCGACGACCTTACCTTCGACGACGTCCCCCTGGGAGACGCCAGCTGAGTTCTCGCTTTCGGTCTGCGCCACGAGTGCGTCGACGAACGCCTGTGGCTCCGATGATTGCGAGCTGCCATTCGCGTCGGGCGAACCGAACGGCAGAGGGCTTTCGCCCTCTGTCGACCTGCGGCTTCCCGACGCGGACGGGATGCGGGTGCTCGATCTTGCGCTGGACTGCTATCCGAAGATTGTTTCGGTGGTGATGAGTGGATTCGGGGGTGTCACCGAAGCCGTCGCGGCGATGAAGCGCGGCGCCCACGACTTTCTCACCAAGCCGTTCGAGCTGCCCCAGCTGTCGAAAGTACTGAGCACCGGCCTTGGTCAGCGTCACGAGCGACAGGAGAACGCCGAGATTCGGGCGCAGCTGCAGGATCGGTTTCGATTCGACCGGATCATTGGGCATAGCCAGCCGATGGAGAAGATGTTCTCGACCCTCAGCCTGGTGGCGCCCCTCAACACCACGATCCTGCTGCAGGGTGAAACGGGAACGGGTAAGGAACTCGTAGCTCAGACAATTCACGAGAACAGCTCGCGAGCTGGCCAACGCTTCGTCGCGTTCAACGCCGCCGCTATTCCCGAGTCGCTCGCTGAAGCGGAACTGTTCGGACACTCGAAGGGCGCGTTCACCGGTGCGATCACGTCACGCGTCGGTCGCTTCGAGCTGGCGAACCGCGGAACGTTGTTCATCGACGAGGTCTCGCTCATGCCCCTGCCGCTTCAGTCAAAACTGCTGCGGGCCCTACAAGAGCGGGAAATCGAGCGAGTCGGTGAGTCGCGCCCCATCAAGTTTGACGCGCGCGTGATTGCGGCCACGAGTTCGGACCTGCCCTCGCTCGTGAAAGAGGGAAAGTTCCGCGAGGATCTCTTCTATCGGCTCAACGTCGTTCGCATTACGCTGCCCCCTTTGCGACACCGCCCGGACGATATTCCACTGCTGGCGCGGCACTTTGTCGACAAGACCTGCCACCGCAATCACCTCTCGAAGCGGAGCCTCGGACAGGATGCCATTCGAGCCTTGATGGGCTACGACTGGCCGGGCAACGTCCGCGAGCTCGAGAACGCCGTGGAGCATGCTGTGGCGCTCAGCGGGAATGAGGTCGAGGTCCAGCCGGCACAGCTGCCGCCTGAGGTGATCGAGGCGAAGGAATCACTGATGTTGCCGAGCATGGCCATCCCCGAGGAGGGCATCAACCTCACGGCCGTGCTCTCCAAGATCGAGCACGAGCTCATCAACCGGTGTCTCGAGAAGACCGGCGGCAACAAGCGCCAGGCGGCAAAACTTCTACATCTAAGCCGAACCACCCTTATCGACAAGCTCAACCGGCTCACTCAGGCGAAGGCGAAGGCGAATGCGAATGCGGAGTCAGATGCCGTAGACGAGAAACCGTCGGCGGCGTAGCACGAATCCTCTGCCCTGGGGCGTGTCAGGACGCGACGTTCGGCCGAATCGATAGGTCCGGAAGCGTCGGAAGCTCACTCGGCCATTCCTCCTTGCCCAACTCGCGAATCTCGCGCATCTTCTTGGTCATCTCGGCTATGCGGAGCGCGCCTCGACGGATGCGTTCAACTCGCCTGGACACGTCCGGGTCGAGCGAACCGTGGTAGAGCAGCATCTCGGCCATGCCGAGGATGGACACGAGTGGGTTGTTGATCTCGTGGTGAAACTTCGCGACGATCTGGCCCGCCACGGCCAGGCGCTCCTGCCGCACGACGTCGTGCTCGAGTTGAACCAGCCGGGTGACGTCCTCGGTCACGCAGACAGTGCCCGAGACATCGCCTTGTCGACCGACAAGCGGTACCACCTGCAGCCGGAGATGATGGCTGGGCTCAGCCACCGGAAACGGGACTCGATTTCGGCCGCCTGACTCGCGACGCTTCATCACCGTGTCAATCAGTGTGGTCCAATACTCCTCGCTGAACACCGGGTAGATCGTCGTCATCGGAGACCCAATCACATCGAGCAGCGATTGCTCCAACCCAAGGGCCGCAAATAGCTCAGCCTGCTTGCGGTTGTAGAACGTCACCTTCCGGTCGCTGTCCAGGACGATGACACCGACTGGCAGATGGTTCAGCACGCCGTCGAGATACTCGCGAACGACGCTGAAGATCTTCTCCGATGCGATCTGATCCGACACGTGCTCGATTACGACGACGATGTGATCACCAGCGACCCGAGATGCATACCCCACGTACGGTTCGGGGTCGGGACCCGGCGCGACCCAACGGAAGTCCGTCGAGAGCCCCTCGGTGGTCAACGTGTGGATCGCCTCGCGAAGTGCCGCGTCGAGACCCGGCGCGGCCGCGACCGCCGCGGTCAGTCCCTCCATATCGTGCGACTGACACGAAAAGAACCGAAGAAAGCGTTGATTGGCCGCAACAACACCCCCACTCGGCGAGAGGACTGCCGCCGGGTGCGGAAGGCCCTCGAGCAGCTGGGTACCGTCCACCGTCAATGCCCTCCCCCGTCCGAGGCCAGCCCATCCAGCTCACGCAGCGTCGCCGCAACATCGGCCATCGACAGCCCGAGAAGCTCCCACGCCCGAGGATCGATCTTCGGCACCCGGTGGTCGCCCGGAAAACCAACACCGCGCGCGCGGCACACGATATCCGCGATATGCACGACGGCCGTTCGGTCGGCGAAGCTGCGTTCCGGATCGAAATCGTTGTGGTACACAACCGGATACGTGAGTCGATCGGGTAGTGACCATTTGGCTGCCAGCCATCCGCCAACTTCCAGGTGCGTCAAGCCCAGCACTTCGCGCTCAGCTTCAAGGCGCAGCATGTCTTTCTCCTCGACGACCCGTTCAATCGCGACCGATTCGGTCGGTGCCACCTGCGTGATCACGACCTTCCCGATATCGTGCAACAGCCCGGCAACTGCGATTTCTTCGGCCTTCGCGAGACCCGCACGCTCGGCCAGGAATCCCGCGGCCCGAGCGGTCACAAGCGAATGAAGCCAGAACCCCCGCATGCGGCTCGTTGCTTCGAGGTTCAGCATCGTCGTCCCGAACAGCAACATCCGAAGCGCATCAAGGCCGATCAACACCGTCGCGTGCGAGATCGACGTGACCGGCATTCGGAACCCGCAGAACCCGCTGTTGACGAGCTTCAACACCTGCATGGCGATCACTTGGTCTTTGGCGATTTCGGCGGATATCTGCGCCGTCGAGGCCGACCCCGTATCGATCATCGCAGCTACGGTGGTTACGGTGCGCGGCATCGTTGCGAGCCGAGTCAGCTTGTCGACGCGGGTACGAAGGGACTGGTCAGTCGCCATCGGTCAGTGCATCATCGACCGAGTCGCGCTCGATCGGTCGCGTCAGATGCGCGCGAACGGTATCTTTCAGACGCATCATGAGCTCGTCACCGTCGAGGCCGACGAAACGTTGCTCCAGAGCCTCGAGCTGGTCCGCAAGGTCCCCGGCCTGAGCCTCACCCGTGGCGTTTGTCCTGTCGGCGGGAGTCGTCGGCATGGCGCAAGCCCGGTCCTTCCGCTCTAGAAGTTGAGCGCCTTCGTCGCCCACGCGACCGACTCGCGATAGCGCTCGAGCACTTTCCCCTCGGCGATCCCCAGCGAGCGACTGATCTCGCCGCATGCCGCCCAGTTGCCGCGCTCGTAGCTTTCGACGAACTCCAAGATCGGACGCAGAGGGCTGGCGTTGGCTAAGAGCGCGTTCTTCAGCTCGTCTGCCAAGGGAAGTTCCTCGAGCACGTCGTCCATGGTTTGGTCGAGCATGGCATCGACGAGTGACAGGGCTCCTAACAGGAACAGATCAGGCTTCCGCTCGGTCATCCCGGCGTCATCAGCAAGGGACTCACACAACTTGGCGCGTACCGCGGCGCTGACGAGTATTTCTTTCGGTTTGTCTTGGCCCATTTCACCAAGGGCAATCAAGCTCACCCAGCGCCGCGTCTGCTCTTTGCCAAGCAGGACTAGACCCTGTCGCACGCTGCTGATGGTTCCCCGAAATCCGAACGACGCGTTCCCGAGGTACTTCATGAATCGATGGGCAATCGACACATCGGTTTGGATGATGCGATCCAGCTCGCCAATGTTCATGTCGGGTGCGGTCACCGCTTGCAGCAACTTGAGGTAGGTCAGCCGAGAACCGGTGAGCGCGCGCCGCTTGATGATCTGCGGGCGGCAGAAGAAGAAGCCCTGGAAGTGGCTGAATCCGAGCTTGACGGCACGGTCGAAATCGTCCTGGCTCTCGACCGCTTCCGCGAGCAAATTGGGCTCGTGCCTGGCCACCCGTCGCACGTGAGCAACTTGCTCTTCCGGGCTCGAATCTTGGAATCCTATCTTGATGAAGTCGGCCATCGCCACCAGCGGCTCGAGCGACGGTTGATAGATGAAATCATCGAGGGCGATCAGATAGCCCTTGGCCTTGAGCCGTTCGCACGACGCGATTACGTCAGGATCGCCGTTGACCGACTCGAGAAGCTCGATGACGGTTGACTCGACCGGCAGAGTCTCGCCGTAGCCTTTCAACAGCAAATCCTGTGAGAAATTGACGAACGCTTTACTCTTACCGACCAGGGTGTCCAGACCGAAGGTGAGCCACGCCGCCTGAAGAACGTGCCCGGCGGCCTCTGTCGGGTCACCTGGCGGACAGACATTCTCGAGCCCCCCGCGAAAGAGCAGCTCATAGCCATACAGCTCCCGGTTGGCGTCGAAGATCGGCTGCCGCGCTACGAAAACGTCCTGCGTGCCGTCACGAGCCGCGTGTTCCTGAATTGTCATGTGAGCATCGGTGGAGCTTGGCATCGGATTCCTCTCAACAAGCGCGACAATCTACGGCCGACATCGGCGATCGCTAACGGTCTCTCTCTGACAGAATCGACAATTCTGGTTGTGACGTGAATCCAATTGGGCCGCTCAAGTGCCCCTCTTTTCCGCCGATTCACCCTGCAGGATACAGACCACAATCGGGGATTCATTCATGCTGCAACTTGTACCCTCTTTTCGCTCTCAGATGGACACCGAACATTGGACGATCCTGGTCGTCGAGGACGAACCAGTCTTGCGCGACCTCCTGCGACGGATGCTGGTGAAGCGTGGCTTCACCGTGCTGACCGCAGAGAACGGATCGAGCGCCATCAAGATAGCGCGAGACCAGCCTCAGGGTATCGACCTCTTGCTCACCGACGTCGTCATGCCGGAGATGGGCGGTTTCGAGCTGGCCGATGCCATTCAGAAGATCCACCCCAGCATTCGCGTGCTGTACCTCACAGGTTATGCGCCTGAGTCTCCGTACGTGGCCATGCAGCTTGCCGCCAGCCAGAGCATGTCCCTGCGAAAGCCCTTTTCCCAGCGCGACCTCGTGACGAGCGTTCAACAGCTGCTCGAGCGGCCAGTCCTCCGTCTTGTTGAGCCTGCTGCGCGGTCAGCATCGTGCTGACGGAACTCCGACAAACGGTGTCACCGGTCCGGTCGCTTCGACACCCGTGAAGCCCCGAACCGGGTCCAACGAACTCGACCGTATCGGGCATCCACTTTGCTTTCTCCCGCTCGGTGGAGAAGCGTTCCTGGTGCCGGTGTCATCGCCCGGGGGTAAGTAAGCGCATCACGATCAACGACGCCGGTTGCACTCGCGTCGCCAAAACGTCATGAGCGTTCAAGCCAACGCCCTGACCTCCTCGTCGCTGTACACCGTCCTCGATCGGTTCGGCGAGCGCCGCATCGCGGTCGTCGGGGATCTCATCGCCGACGAGTTCGTCTACGGACATGTCAAACGGGTCTCGCGCGAGGCGCCGGTACTGGTCCTTGCGCATGACTCGACGACGATGACACCGGGCGGTGCCGGCAACGCTGCCTGCAACGTCGCTGCGCTATCCGGTCAGGCGATCTTGGTGGGCGTGGTCGGGAACGACGACGTCGGTCAGCGCCTTCCAACAGTGTTCCCGGCGCGGGTCGACGTCGGTCGGGTCCTTCGGGTCGACGGCTATCGGACTCCCCTGAAGACTCGGATTCTGGCGGGGGGGGCACACGCCGCACGTCAGCAGGTCGTCCGGATCGACCGGGAACCGGCGGTCGCGCTCGACCGCCCGACGCGTGAGGCATTTGAGCAAGCGGCGGTCGAAGCGGCTCTTGAGGCCGAGGCCGTGCTGATCTCTGACTACGGCGGAGGTCTCGTTACGCCGAGTTTCGTCGCCTACCTGCGAAACGCGCTCGGTCGAACCCACCGAGGTCAGACCGTGCCGATTCTCCTCGATTCACGCTATGACCTGCGGTCGTTCACTCGGCCGACTCTCGTCACGCCAAGCGAGTCCGAGCTCGAGGCGGCGCTTGGGGTTCGGATCGGTGACGACCTGGAGACGTTGGAGCAGGCCTGCCGGCGATTCATGCAGGAGATTCGAACGGACGCAACGTTGGTCACACGAGGCAGTCGGGGAATGGCACTGCTGGAGCGAGGGAGACCGATCACCCATATTCCGGCCTTCGGCACCGATGAGATCGCCGACGTGGCGGGGACGGGTGACACGGTGATCGCGACCGCCGCCCTGGCCCTGGCCTCGGGCGGCAGCTTCCTTGACGCCGCGCGGCTTGCCAACTATGCGGCGGGGCTGGTCGTCAGGAAGCAGGGTACCGCAACCGTCGCCCAAGCGCAGCTCGAGGACGCGGTCGCGACCGACGATACGTGGGGCGGCGCGATGGGCCTAGCCGCGACGGCTTGACGAATCCGCCCTAGCCACGTGCCGGCGACTTGAACTTGAGCACCTTTGCCGATCGCCGCGAAGGCTTCGTGGCCGTCTCGGCAAACGATTCCGACACCGAGTGGTTTCGCCAGCTGAACTCGCCCGCGACTCGGCGTGAATGACTCGCATCCGGTCGCTCCAAGACCCGTGACACGCGAACCGGATAACGACACGGAACGCCCCACAAGTCGACTTCCAGCGTGCCCGTCACGCCGACGCCGAGGTCCTGATCGGCCTCGACAAGGCAACCGGACAAACTGACATCGACCAGCCGCATCGGGACGTGACGAACTAGCTTTCCGCGCTTGACCTGCCGTATCTCGCTCATGGCTGACCTAATAGCAGGAGGTGTGCCAGGCGACCAAGGCCCAAAAACCAGCCCCTTTTGTGGGGTGTCGCCCAGGGGAGACCCGTCGTGACCGAGCTAGTCTTGTAGGCGCCAGACAACTGCGGCGTGCTGGCTAGCATTTGCAGTCGGCCGTTCGTATGATGGCGGCACCGATGCGGATGCTGTCGGTCGTTGCCACCCTCGTGTTCTCGACGTTGAGCGTCGTTTCTGCCGATGGCGAAGAGTCATATCAGACCCGCTGTGCACTATGCCATGGTGGGGATGGGGCGGGCACCGATCGTGCCAGATCCATCCTGTCCACCCTTCACGATAGGCGACCGGATCAGCTCGCGACGATCATCACGAACGGGGTGCCTTCGAAGGGCATGCCGGCGATTAGCATGCCGGCAAGCGAGCTCGAGGCACTGGTCACCTATCTTAAGGAGCTCGCGTCCCGGGTCGCACCCGCGGCTCGCGACCCCCGGGCGCCACAGCCGCGAACGGGGTCCATCCGTCTCCTCGGAGGAGATGTGCTCACCGGAACGATCCTGAACGAAAGCGGATTCGATGCCCAATTCCAAACGGCTGATGGACGAATCCACTTACTCCGACGCGAAGGCAACGGCTACCGCAAGGTGCCGATCGAACCGGCTGTCGACTGGCCCTCCTATCACGGTAGCGACAGCGCCAACCGACACAGCCCGCTCGACCGCATCAACCGCGACACCATCAACCGGCTGAACGTTGAATGGTTCTTTCCGATTCGAGACGTGCGTATGCTCGAGGGCACGCCCATCGTGGTCGCCGGCATCATGTATGTCACCGCTGCAAACCAGGTCTACGCGCTCGACGCCTCGGCCGGACGCGAAATCTGGCGCTACTCGCAGCCCCGTACGGAGGGACTCGTCGGTGACCCGGCCATCGGACTCAACCGGGGTGTTGCGGTTCGCAAGAACCTGGTATTTACGGTTACGGACCACGCGCACGTGATTGCGTTGGACCGCTTCACCGGCGAGCTCGTGTGGGACACCGAGATGGCGGACTACCGCGATCACTACGGCGCGGTCGCCGCACCGCTGGTTGTCGGTGACCTCGTGGTCGCGGGTATCAGCGCGGGAGACACCGGACTCCGTGGCTTCCTGGATGCATACGACGCGTCCACCGGCGAACGGGCCTGGCGCTTCTGGACGATACCTGCCCCTGGTGAGCCAGGATCAGAGACGTGGGGCGATCCGGACGTGCTGCGTCGAGGATGCGGCGCAACCTGGCTGACCGGGAGCTACGATGCCGATCTCGACCTGCTCTACTGGCCCACCGGGAACCCGTGCCCGGACCTGAACGGCGATCGGCGCCCGGGCGACAACCTCTATACGAATTCGGTGGTTGCGCTGAAACCAGACACGGGGACGCTCGTGTGGTACTTCCAGTTCACGCCACACGACACGCACGACTGGGATGCCCAAGAACCGCTGGTTCTGATCGACGAGGAGTTCGGCGGTCGCTCGCGGAAGTTGCTCGCGCAGGGTAATCGCAACGGCTTCTTCTACGTCTTGGATCGCACGAACGGCCAGTTCCTGCTCGGTGAACCGTTCGTCAAACAGACGTGGGCCCAGGGCATCGACGCGACAGGCAGGCCGATCCTCCTCCCCGGCAGCGACCCGACCGAGGAGGGATCGGACGTGTGCCCTGCGATCCGCGGCGCCACCAACTGGTGGGCCACCAGCTACCATCCCGGGACCAAGCTCTTCTATCTGCTGGCGCACGAATCGTGCATGACCTATACGAAGAACGACCGCGGATGGCAGCGCGGGCGCAGCTGGCTCGGCGGCACCGCCCGCCTTGCGGACGGGTCACCAAACCAGAAGTTCATCCGCGCCCTGGATATCCAGACCGGACGCGTTGTCTGGAGCTACGCGCAAACCGGGAAAGCGCACACGTACTCGGGCGTTCTCTCAACCGACGGCGACCTGGTGTTCTTTGGCGAAGATAGCGGCGCCTTCGCAGCGCTTGATGCGCGCACAGGTGAACCTGTATGGCACTTTCAAGCCAATCAGGATTGGAAGGCGTCGCCGATGACCTACATGGTGGCTGGCCGGCAGTACGTGGCGATCGCGTCGGGGCAAGGTTTCTGGGCGTTCGCCCTTTCAAAGTAGCGGTCGGATCATCTCGACACCGAGCCATCAGATCCGCCGTTATCGACGTGATCGTCAAACCATCGGTGGTACACGAGTGACACGTCCGCCACACGAAATCCGCAACGCTCGTAGAAGCTGACAGCTCGGACATTTCGGCCCTGGGTCGTCACGCGGATTGTCCGAGCGCCGCGCGCATCCAGCTCGCGTCTCGCTCGGGCCACGAGAGCGGTCCCGATCCCCGTCCCCGCCGCGGCACGTCGGACTCCAACGAGCTCGAGGGAGGCCTCCGGACCCTCGAGGCAACAGGTGATGAACCCAAGCACGCGCTCCCCGTTGCGGCCTACCAGAAACGGGGTCGCACGGCCGTCGAGCGAGACGTCGACCCACCGGTCGTACAAACGCCCAGCCTGCTCCACGCCAAAATTCGGGTCGCAGGCGAAGCGGCTGTATGTCGAGAGCTCAGCGGCAATCTGTCGTAGGTCCTGTCGATCGTCTTCTCGAGCCGTGTCGATCTCGACGTCGGAAGGGTCCGACGATGACGGCAAGATGTCGACTGGTTTTCCTTCCAAAACCACCCGGATGTCGACAAGCTGGAAAGACGAGTCCTCGGCGGCGCGGATTCCCTCTAGGTCTTCGGCCGGACACTGGTAGTACGCACAACGGGTGCCGAGCTGGCCGGCCTGTGTTGAAAGGGTCTGTGCATCCGGTCGTCCAACCAGCCTCGCAATCGGGAACCCGAAGAACTCGGTGTCCCAGGAAACGGGTACGACGTCCATGGTCCTAGTCCGCCGTCGGCCGCCGCACCCAGAGTCGCCCGTTCTTCGTGTCGACAAGCCGGAAGTGCCTCTGGATGTAGCCCCAGTCTCGGCCCAGCCGCGGGCTTTCATAGAGTGCCTTCACGTCAAACCCACCAAGAACTGCAGTTGTATCCCGTCCAGAGGAAACCCAACGGGTTTCGATTCAGCCAGGAGATCTCATTCGACATGTCGGACACGACAACGGCATCAAACCGCTCCACCAAGAACTGCAGTTGTATCCCGTCCAGAGGAAACCCAACGGGTTTCGATTCAGCCAGGAGATCTCATTCGACATGTCGGACACGACAACGGCATCCACATCGGGCACCCAGCTCGCTAGAGTGCTCGACATCTCGCTATAGTCGAGAAACCTCACGGCCAGTCCGCGTCCCAGATGCGCAAAGGGATCTTTGTAGACCTGTCGGTATGCAAGCGCAAGGGGATAGACGAAACCATACACGAGTGCCGCACCACCCCCATCGTGAAGATCGACTCACGAGCTAAGATATCGCGTTGAGTCTTTCGAGACGCGCATTCCTGACCGGGTGTTTCGCGACTGGGGCAGCTCATGCCTGGGCACAGTCTGAGCCGTTTCCGTGGAACGAGATAGGGGCCGCGCTGCGAGCCCGTTACAGCGACCTACGACGGCACTTTGTTTTCGAGTACTACCCCTGGTATGCCAACACCCCCTTTCGCCATTGGCAGCAGTGGGGTCGGCAGCCGCCCGCGGACCTTGCAGCGCCCGCGGTTCCGCTGCTCGGCGCCTATGATTCTCGGTCGACCAGTGTCATTGAACAGCACGCCCGATGGATCGCCGAATCTGGGGTCGGCGTGGTCAACCTCAGCTGGTGGCGACCCGGCAGTTTCAGCGACCGGGCGGCCCACCGCGTGATGGACGTCATGCACGCCCACGACATCAAGGTCACGTTCCACATTGAGCCCTACGGTCCCGAGCGCGCCGACTTCTTCGCCGCCGACATCCGACATCTGCTGACCGAATACGGCGAGAAGCGCGGTTGGGACGCGTTCTTCTTGCACGAACGGGCCGACGGCACACGAGGACCGGTGTTCAAACTGTTCGCCGCCACGCTGCCGAAGCAGATCCGGAACTGCCGCGATGAGGTGGAAGATGTCCCGCTTCATGTTCCGGACTCTCGATGGCGACGTGCGATCGACCGCGTACGCGCTGAGTTGGACGGGATGTTCGACCACGTGACGTTGCTCGCCAATACGGCGGCCCACGTCGCCAAGGATATTGGGCTCGACGGCATTGCGATTTACGATCCGTCGTCGGCACGGGAAGGATGGCCCGACCTCGCACTGGCCGCTTCTCAGCTCGGCCTCGTGTTTTCGTTCAACTCGAACCCTGGCCTCGATGAGATCGAACGGCGAAAGGTACTCCCTGATTCGTGCTACGTGCCGCGACCGTTTCTTCCCAGAACCGCCGCCATCAATTGGACCCAGCCCGACGATCGGGCGCGGGCACAAGAGCTGAGCGCCGCGCGAATACGAGAAACGCTCGAATGGTCCTTGGCGCTTCAAACCCATCCCTGGCTAGGCAACGTCGACCAGGGATTCTTTCTCATCTACCTCACTTCGTTCAACGAGTGGCACGAGGGGACGCAATTCGAACCGATGAAGGACCGCGAAATGCTGACACCGACGGAGCGCTCTGTCGGGTACCACAACGTCGACAACGGACGCTACCGTCTTGAGGCGATCGCCAGTCTGCTCGGGCGTCTCTAGCTAGACACCATGAAGGTCATCGCCCGAATCGCGGTGAGTCTCGCCTTGCTGGTGGCGGCGCTCGTCCTGACGCATGGCCTGATCTTGACCACATACGATTCTCCAACATCGGACGCGTACCTGTGGGGGGCGTTCCATGTTCACTCGACATTATCGGACGGTCTCGGCTCCTTCGAAGAGATCGCGCGTCAAGCCCGGGAAGCCCGTGTTGCGTTCCTCTTAATGAGCGACCACGGACCGCCTCACGAGGCGGCCGCCGAGTCGGTGACCGTCAACGGCGTCCGATTCATTGGAGGGTCAGAGGTTGGACTGCCGGAGGGGCGCCTCATCGTATCGGGCATCCGGTCGCTGCCGCGATACACGCTCCCTCCGTACCCGCCTGACGCCGCGCGCGACGTTCGAGAGTGGGGAGGAATGGCGGTGCTCGCGTATCCGGACGACCCGCGTTATCGCTGGAGCTACTGGGAGGACGATTTCCTGCCGGACGGCATCGAGGTCATCAACGTGACGTCGCACCTTCGCGATGGGTCGGTCTGGAGCGCGTTGACATGGGCCGGGTTCTCGTTGTTCAACCGAAACTACTACCTGAGTGGCCTCGAATCCCCAGAGTACGCGTTGTCACGGTGGGACGAGCTGTTGACACGTGGCGACGTGGTCGGGTTCTACGCCTCGAACGCTCACGGCGGATTTCGTCTGGCCGAGCGTGTGAGCGTTCCAATTCCTTCCTATCGTACCGCGCTGGGCTTCGTCGGCCTGGGGATCGACGCCCGATATCGCGACGAGCCTGAGCTCGCGATCCGGAGAGGTGACTTCTTTTCGATCGTTCGCGGCGCAGGCGAACCCGACCGGTTCCAGTTCGAGCGCGCAGCGGACGGGAGCATTCACGTGTCGCTCGAGGCGGCCCAGGAACTGTCGGCTCGAGTGGTCCTGAAGAAGGATGGAAAGGTCGTCGCCGAAACACGGGACCTCGGCCTGGCGCATCGTTCCGGACGCGGGGTCTATCGAGCGGAGGTCTACCTCGAGAACCACCCGCTCCTGGCGGGCGACGTGCCATGGATCCTGTCGAATCCCATTCGTATCGACGCTCCGTACTCGGCCCCAACACCGGACGCGTTGCCGTGCACCCAGCGAACCGAGCTCGCGCTCGATGAGTTCCAGGTGGAGACCGACGCAGACTCGAGCGCCTCCATCGGATTTGAGCCGTCCGGGGGGTTGGCGTTGTCGTATTCCTTGTCGCGGGCAACGCCGACACGTGCCGAGCGGTGGGTCGCACTGGCGCTTCGACGGTCCTTTGACCTCTCAAGATCACAGGGTATCTACATCGAAGCGCGCGCACCCGAGCCGATGCGCTATCGGCTGGAGGTTCGCACGGCGTCCGCGCTCTACCACGCGAGCGTCCTGATTCGGCAGGGTGGCCGGGTGACGGTGCCGTGGGAACAGTTCTACGTGCTGGGCGGGGCTCGCGAGCCCGTTCCTTTGGCTGAGATCGAGGCCCTGTTCATTGAGGTTACCGATTCGACCGCGTATACAGGCTTCGAGGCGACGCTGATCCTGGAAGGTATCGGATTCTGCGGCTAGCCTGGGACTCGCCCGAGCCGACGCTGGGCGCGGGCGACGGATCCAAACCTGCCGCTCAAGTGCCGGACCGATGGCGCAGCCGCCGGACGAGCGCGCTCCGGCGTGCCACGCGTCGCAGCCTCTGTCCAAGGGTCAACGGCAGCCGCGCGGGTTTGCCGTTGTAGATCTGCGGGATGAATTCGCCCGTGCGGATATCGCGCTTATCGAGCCACTGGATCTTCCCAAGAAAAGGATCGGATCGTTGCGGCTGATAGTAGAGACAGTCAGCGAAGTAGTAATGCGTCACCTGGCTGTGACGGGTCCGTGAGGGGTCGGTGACTGGGCTTCCACCATGCAGAAGGTTCGCTGCCCATATGAGCGCTCGACCCTTGGGGACGATCAGCACGCGGCGCTCGAGCTTGAGCTCGGCGATGCAGGACTGGATGTACTGTTCATACTGAGGATAGAACTCGTGCTCGTGTTGATCACTGCCTGTAATGCCCAGATCGCTGTGGTCAAGATACGGAAGCCGGTGGCTACCGGGGTAGTACTCGAGAGGGCCGCTCTCCTCGTCGATATCCTCGAGTCCGATCCACACGCCGCACATGAAACCCCGAGGCACTGAGCTGAAGTGCATGGAGTCGCTGTGCGGTAGCTGCTGAGTTCCACGCCCGAAGTTCAGCGTCTGCATCGGGATCGGGTCGCGTCGGTAGAGGATTGCCAACGTCTCCAGAATCTTCGGAGCAATGGCCAGGCTTCGAACGGCAGGAACCTGGTCCCACACATCCATGAGCCGCTGCTGGTAATCCGGCCGTTCCGAGCATGCGTCGATGATCTCACGCGCCAGCGAGTCGAAGTTCGAGAGGCCGGGATCGACTACCACGTAGCCATCCTCGGCGTAGGCCTTCACCATCGCCCGCGTTGGCTCGTCGAGCTCGCTCTGAGCCAGCAGCTGATCAAACAGCGGAGAGTCGACCCACGGGAGATTCACGCTATCGAGCTCCACCCAAAGACGTTCCGTGGACAGCGATTGACCTCGGCTGCTACTGCCATGGTCGTACTCGGGACCAAGTGGGACAGAACACGGCAATCATACGGCCCAACAAAGCTGGGTCAAGCCGACACAGAGTGGTCAGGGCAGCGAAAGGCGCGGCCGGCCGGAACGGAGCCGGGCTTTGGGCCCCGGCGAGTGACGGCGGGGGTCTTAGGGGCGAAACCCCTATCTGATCAGGCCGTGCACAGCACGGCCCGCGAGGTCCGGCGCGGGGCGAAGGGCCCCCGCGAGGACCGAGCGGGGGTCTTAGCAGCCCGTGGTGAAAGTCGAAGTTATGAGGGATCGACACAATCGATCCGTCGTACTACACTGACGCGCATGGCTATGGGAACGCGCGAGACGGATCAACCGCCGCTGTGGATCGCGACGTCGGACCTGCCCACCTCGCCGGGCCATCCGTTCTACGCGCGGCTGACGACGCTGCTCGACGGGCACCCCTTCGATCGGTTCGTCGAAGGCCTGTGTGACCGGTTCTACGCGCCCGTGATGGGCCGACCGAGCTTGGCACCCGGGCGCTACTTCCGCCTGCTGCTGGTCGGCTACTTCGAAGGCATCGACTCGGAACGCGGGATTGCGTGGCGCGCGACGGACTCGTTGGCGGTCCGCAGCTTTCTGCGGTTGGCCGTGGACGAGGCGCCGCCCGATCATTCGACGATTGCGCGCACGCGGCGCTTGATCGATCTGGAGACGCACCGGACCGTCTTTACGTGGGTGCAACAACGACTCGTCGAGGCCGGCCGTCTGAAGGGCAAGACCATCGCGATTGACGCCACGACGCTCGAGGCGAACGCGGCGATGCGCAGCATCGTCCGCCGGGACACCGGCGAGAGCTACCAGGCGTTTCTGGCGGGTCTCGCGACGGCCTCGGGGATCGAGACGCCCACGCGCGAGGGTCTGGCGCGACTGGATCGGAAGCGGAAGAAGAAGACCTCGAACACAGACTGGACGAACCCCCACGATCCCGATGCGAAGGTCACGAAGATGACAGATGGCCGCACGCATCTGGCGCACAAAGCCGAGCATGCCGTCGACATGGAGACCGGCGCGATTGTCGCGGTGACACTGCAAGGTGCCGATGTCGGCGACACCACGACGATCATCGAGACCGCCATCGCCGCGACCGAGCAGGTCGAAGACGCGCAGGCCAACGTTGACGATCGGCAGTCTCTGGAAGAGATCGTCGGTGATAAGGGGTATCACAGCAATCAGACCCTGATCGACCTGGACGCCGTGGGTATCCGGTCCTACGTGTCCGAGCCGGACAGGGGGCGACGTGATTGGTCGAAGGATCCCGAGGCCCGGGCGCCGGTGTATGGCAATCGTCGCCGGATGCGGGGACGACGCGGCCGCCGCCTGATGCGCCAACGCGGCGAACGGATCGAACGCTCGTTTGCGCATCTCTACGACACGGGCGGGATGCGGCGCACCCATCTGCGCGGCCACACGAACATCCTGAAGCGCCTCCTGATTCATGCGGGTGGCTTCAATCTCGGGCTCGTCATGCGTCATCTGATCGGGATCGGCACGCCGCGCGGGCTGCAGGGCCGCGTGGCCGCTGTTCTTGCGACGTTAGGGGTGCTCATGGGCGTCGTCCGACGTCGGCTCACCACGATTTCGTCGTCGCATCGACTCATCCCGGCCGTGCGCGGTCGGCTCGCGTCACTGGCCACGTTTGCCGTCAACTCGTCAGCGGCGATCACTTGCACCACGGGCTGTTAGGGGCGAAGCCCCTATCTAAAGAAGTAATGGCGGGGTCGACGAGACTCTGGAGAGGCCGTCAGTGTATAAGGGTCCTGGTCTGGGCTACCCGAACGGAAGCCCTGACAGTTACGGCGGTTCACCGGAGTTGCCGAGGGAGGGTGTGATGAACGTGAGTGTCCGTCCATGCGCGGGGTTGGTTCAGCTCGTCGTCGTCGTCGGTATCGCCATCCTTGTTGGTTGGTCCACGACGGGCGTGGGTGCCAGCCAAGATCAAGGAGCTAACGCGGTCATTGCCGGGACCGTCGAGAGCGTCTCTGGCCCCGAGGCCGGGGTCTGGGTCATCGCCGAGACGGATGACTTGGAGACGAAGTTCGTCAAGATCGTCGTGACCGACGACGCGGGCCGTTTCCTTCTGCCCGACCTGCCTTTAGCCACCTACGACGTATGGGTTCGTGGTTATGGGCTGGTCGATTCGGAGAAGGTCCAGCTCTCACCCGGTCAGGAGGACGTCAGGCTCACCGGCGTTGTCGCGCCGACCCGTGCGGCCGCTGCTCAGTTCTACCCTGGGAACTACTGGTACTCTCTCATCGAGCCGCCGCCCAAAAGTGACTTTCCGGGCACGGGTCCGGATGGGAACGGGATCGCCGAGGGCATAACGAGTCAGGCAGTCTGGGTCGACCGGATGAAGCAAGGGTGTCAGCTCTGCCACCAGATGGGCAACACCCACACACGGGTCGTCCAGCACCTCGACGACTTCGACTCCACCGTCGCGGCATGGGACTACCGCGTGCAAACTGGTCAGCGCGGCGACTCGATGAGCAACAGAATGAGCAGCTACGGGCGGCAGCGTGCGCTCGAGATGTTCGCCGACTGGTCCGATCGAATCGCGACGGGCGAGCTACCGCCAGAACCACCGCGGCCCCAGGGTGCGGAGCGGAACCTCGTGCTTACGCTGTGGGACTGGGGGACGGACGACGCGTTCATCCACGACGAAGCGACGACCGACAAACGGAACCCGACGGTCTAACGCAAGCGGGCCGGTATATGGCGTCTCGGCGGGGCATGGCACGCTTGTCGTCGTCGATCCGGTCGCCAACTCGGCGACGGAGCTGACCATCCCGGTGAGACCGGACGATCCGTCGACGGTGCCGACGCGCTTCCCGCAGCGGCAACTCCAACCCTCGTACTACTGGGGTGACGAGCTGCGCTGGGGGGTCGAACCGTATCAGCGGTCCGATCCACACAATCCGATGCTGGACAGCAAGGGACGCGTGTGGATGACCTCAACCATCCAAGCACGGAACAACCCTGATTGGTGCCGGGAAGGGTCGGACCACCCGTCTGCCAAGAACTTTCCGATGGCGCGGACCGGGCGGCAGGCGTCTTACTACGACCCGGAGCGCGAGGTCTTCCTCTTGATCTATACCTGTTTCGGGACACACCACTTGCAGTTCGCTGAGGACGATGATGAGACGCTGTACTTCAGCGGTGGCGGTGACGTGATCGGCTGGATCAACACTCGCGTGTATGACGAAACGGGTGATGAGCGGTTCTCGCAAGGGTGGTGCCCCGGAGTGCTTGACACCAACGGCGACGGAAAGGCTAGCAAGCCGTGGAACGAACCGGGCGAGCCGGTCGATCCAAGCCGCGACACGCGCGTCCGCGCGGGTGGCTACGGTATCATCCCGCACCCGATCGACAACTCCGTTTGGGCGAGCCAGACCGGGCCGTTCCCGGGTCGACTCGTCCGGCTCGATCCCGGCGACAACCCGCCGGAGACCTGTATGGCCGAGGTCTATGAGCCACCGTCGATCGAAAACCCCAACATTGATCCGGCGAAGACGGGACATGCACCACGAGGGCTCGACGTCGACCGGAATGGCATCATCTGGACGGCACTCTCCGGCAGCGGCCACATGGCGAGCTTTGACCGGAGCAAATGCCGTGTTCTGAATGGCCCGGAAGCAATCGGGCAGCATTGTCCGGAGGGCTGGACCCTCTATCCAACTCCCGGCCCGCAGATGAAAGGCGTGACAGATCCGGGAAGTGCGGACTTTCACTATTACAGCTGGGTCGATCAGTTCAACACGCTGGGCCTCGGTGAGAACGTGCCGATCGCAACCGGGTCGGGGTCCGATTCGCTGCTGGCTCTGTTGCCCGAAACGGGCGAGTGGGTCGTCCTGCGCGTGCCGTATCCGATGGCGTTCTTTTCCCGCGGCCTCGACGGTCGAATCGATGATCCAAACGCCGGTTGGAAGGGCCGGGGACTTTGGGCCAACTATGGGACCAACTACGTCTGGCATACTGAGGGTGGTCTTGGCACTAAAAGCAAGATGGTCCACTTCCAGCTCCGGCCTGATCCGTTGGCGCGGTAGTTCGAACGACGGAACGAATCGCGGGGACGAGAGACGATTCTCTCCCGTCCCCGACGTGCCCTGGGCCTTTCACCAGCGGCTTCCTCGATCCTGTAGAGCGCTCTAACGCTGGGGTCGTTCAGGCTAGGGAGAACCTGATCTTCTCGCTGGAACCGGGCGAGCCGATCAGGATCGCTGGCAAATGCCTCGGGCAGGATCTTCAATGCCACCTGCCGGTTCAGCTTGGTATCGGTGGCCTGATACACCTCGCCCATGCCACCTTCGCCGATCTTGGCGGTGACTTGATACGGGCCGAGGGTGGTGCCGGGGGCGTGCCGGAAGAAGTAGCGATGAAGCCTACGGGGCACGCCACGCGTGACGTGTTTCGCTGTTACAACATCTTGGCCGACGAGGACATCCGGGCCAGGAGTGAGCGCCTCGCATCGTACGTGGCGCAGCTTCCGACGGAGCGGATCGTGGTGCCGCTTCAGGCAGAGGCGTCCGCCAGACACGGACAAAACACGGACAATCCGGGGGGCGTCACCCGCCCCGGTTCCCGTAAGTTATTGAAGGATATGGCGGGGTCGACGAGACTCGAACTCGCGACCTCCGGCGTGACAGGCCGGCGTTCTAACCAACTGAACTACGACCCCGCAAGGTCGATGAAACTAACTCGGCCAGCCGAAGCTCCCTGAATCGTTCGGGAGCGAAGGCTGGTGGGCGGTACAGGATTTGAACCTGTGACAGCCGGCGTGTAAAACCGGTGCTCTACCCCTGAGCTAACCGCCCCACCTACAACATGCGGTCCCGGTCGCCGACGAAGCCATCATTATACATACGCTAGCTGACCGAGAACCACACCTTCAGAGCCAACACACTCAGCGCCCCGACAAAACCCAGCAGCGCCCGGTGCTCGCCGTTCCGAACCGCCTGATCGAAACTGAACGTTCGCGACGGATGCTCGAGCCAACCCGCCACATACCGTTCATGGTCAGATCCGAAGCTCGCTCGAAGCGCCGCCTCTTCGAGCATGATCGCCACCCAGAACATCGACACCACGTACCCGAGAACGAGACCGGCCACCCAGGCGTTGGCAGAGGCGATCGAGAAGCCGATCCCGATGATGAACGACCCGAGGTACAGCGGGTGCCGAGTGAAGCCATACGGACCGGACGACGTCAGTTCTTGCCCCTTTCGCAGATGTCCCGCCGCCCACACACGTATCGATTCACCGACGACCGCGACCACAACGCCCACCGCGAGCGACGACCACGTCGGCGTCGCCAACCAGAACGCGACCCCGGCCACAACGAACCCGAGGGTGACCCGACGACGCGCGATCAGTGCGAGGCGACGAAGTGTCGGACTCGCAGCGGTGTCATGCATGGCGGCGCACCCGTTCGAGGCGCCGAGCAACCGCGCGCATCACGTCATCGACCGTGATCTCAGCCATGCAGCTGGGGGCCTGGTCGCATCGACGCACGACCACACCCTGTCCGACGCCACGGGGGCCGCTCCGACACCCGCAGCTCTCAAACCGCGAGACGACCTCGTCATCGGTGTCCCAAGGCCCGTTCCGCCGCGGATCGCTCGGGCCATAGATACCGACAACCGGTGCGCCCACAGCGGCTGCCAGATGCAGCGGTCCCGTGTCGCCCGCGACGACGATGGATGCGGCTCGCGCGTAAGCCACGAGGTCGGCGATTCCAGTCGGCGGCGCGAGCGTCGCGGCACCATCAGACGACTCGACGGTCGCGACGGCCCGCGCCTCGTCGACGGGTCCCCAAGTGACAACCGACCTGAGATCGCAGTCAGCACGAAGACGCGACGCGAGGTTCCCGAAACGAGACGGATCCCAGCACTTGCTGTCCCATGCTGTTCCGGGATTCAGCACGGCGAAGCGGGCATCTTGGCTCAGACGCAGTCTTCGGCGTGTCTCAGCGACCGCCTCCGAGGCGCGCACCGAGATCGGGAATTGCCAGTCCGTTGTGCTTCCGCCCAAGTGCGCTGCCAACAACAAGTTTTTCTGTGCGACGTGAGGGGCGTCGTGCACCGAGACCGCCTCGGTGTAGAGCGACCCGGCGCCTGGCTCGCGCAAGAATGAACGCTCGAACCCGACGATCCTGCGCGCGGCGCTCATACGGGCCGCGGCGGCCGACTTGACCAGGCCCTGCACGTCCACGGCGACCTCGTATTGTGTGCGGCGAAGCTGCTTGATCACTCGCGCCAGCTTCGGCAACCGGCGCGGCCCTCGCGTCGGCCACGCAATAGACGCATGAACGACCGGCACGAGCTCCACAAGTTCCTGAAAACGGTCGTCGACAAGCCAGTCGATCTGCGCGTCGGGAAACGCACGTTTCAAGGAGGCCACGACCGGCAGGGTGTGCACGAGATCCCCCAATGCGCTCAGACGAACGATGAGGATTCGCAGCATCGTTGTTGGCGTCACTCCTGGCGAGGCTCACACTGCGTCGCGGCTATACGAGTCAGCAGGTCGCGGGTGGAGTGCTCTTTCGGATCGCCAACGATAGCGGTTCGCCCGCCGTAGCGCGCTACCGTGCCTCGCTCTGGAACTGACTCAGTTGAGCAGTCGGTTCCCTTGCAATGCACCTCGGGCCTCACCGCGTCCAGCAACTCTGAAACCGATGCCGTGGAGAACACGACGACGTAGTCGACCATGCCAAGCGCCGCGACAATCTCGGCGCGCTCGGCAGCCGGGATAATCGGACGTCCAGACCCCTTCAGTGCCGCGACCGATCGGTCGTCGTTCACCGCTACGACCAATCGGTCCGCCTCCGCCGCGGACGCCGAAAGATAGCGCACGTGGCCCACGTGAAGGAGATCGAAGCATCCGTTCGCTAGGCCGATCGTCAGGCCTACAGAGCGATCAGCATGTATTGATTCGACCAGCCGCTCGAGCGAAAGAATCGCACCCACAACAACTACCCGCGCCGGAGCTCACGACCCTCGAGCGTCGCCGTGCGAAACGATCGTGTCCGCCGAGCTTGCGTCCCGCGCCGCCCCGCTCGGCAGTCCCGTTTCCTGGACGCGCCAGCGTCGATGCATCCAGAGCCACAGCTCTGGGTAGCGTCGTACATACATCTCGAGCACATCGGTGCACCGCTGCGTATAGGTTCGTACCGGATCCGGGTCGTCGGCGTCGGGCGGCTCAACCGGAGTCTCGTAGATCATTCGATACCGGCCATGTGGGAGCGGCAAGGCGAACACCGGAATGACCGGCGCACCCGTCCTCAGGGCCAACGCGGCGATCGCCGACGTCGTCGCCGCGGGTCGATCGAAGAAGTTGACCACGATGGCACTCCGATCGTGGATGTGCTGGTCGATCATCATCCCAACCGAGTCCCGATCGAGCAAGGCGCGAAGCAAGCTTCGGACCGCGCCCTGCCGCGGCACGACGCGGGTGCGGACACGCGTACGGATCCGCTCGATGAGCCGCTCAAGAAACGGATTATCCAGGGTACGCGCCACCATCACGATCGGTTGAAACCGAACTGCGTGCATCATCACCTGTAGTTCCCAGAACCCGAAATGGCCCGTGTAGTACATGACACCCTTGCCGCGCGCCTGTGCCTGCTCGACTCGCGCTTCGCCCTCGAGCTCAACGAGTTCGGTCATCTCGCTGGTACTCATCGCGCCGAAGTTCAGCAGATCAATGACGTGGCGTCCGAAATGGCGAAACGTTGCGCGAACGATCCCACGACACTCGCGTTCCGTCCGTGACGGAAAGGCGGCGAGGAGGTTGTCGAGAGCCAGCCGACGCCGTTTCCTGTGAAAAACGTAGAACGCGTCGCCGAGGACACTGCCGACCGCCAGGCTCGCTCGCCGCGGTAGCGTTTGCACGCCGAGGGCGATCAGGCGAACGACGAGGTACTCAAGACGGTGGCGCATCACACGACGGCATCGACCGGCGCCGTCCTCGCGGCGGAAAGCGACGTGACGAGGCGGGCTCGAAATTGGTCGGCCGGCTCTACCGACACGCGTAGCGGCACGGCCAGCAGGTGAAACGACCAGGGCGAGTGCGGTCGTAGCCGCTCGAGGTCCTTTTCGGTCGTGATGACCGCGTCAACCTTCAGCAGCCGCGCGCGCGCATCGATAGCCGTGATGTCGGACCGTGAGTAGGTGTGGTGATCGGCGAAACTCATTGACTCGACGACATCGTACCCCACCGCGCCCAGCGCGTCCGAAAACGCCTGGGGCCGAGCGATGCCGGCAACGGCAAGCACCCTGGCTCCCTGTGCAAGTCGGACCTGGCGTGAGGTCACCGGATCAAGGGGGGTCTGCAACCGGCTGGTGAAATGAAAGACGTCCCGTAGACCAACCTGATCGCCTATGGTCCGCGCCTGCGCCGAATCCTTCGTGTCCGCCAACAACACGTCCGCATGGACAGCTGCGTCGAGCGATTCCCGAAGATAGCCTGAAGGCAGCGTACGCGCGTCTTCGAGATCACTCGCACTCAGCAGAAGGATGTCCAGGGCGCGCTCCAGGGCGATGTGCTGAAACCCGTCATCAAGAAGGTGCACCGTCGCACCTAGCTTTGCCTCCGCGAGCCGGCCAGCGAGATATCGGTCCTCTGACACGACGACCGACACACCGGGCAACTGACGCGCCAACATGAGCGGTTCGTCACCAGAGACGGCCAGCCCTGCCTTCAGCGATCCGCAATCGCTCACGACGACGACGCCGTCGACGCGACGCTGGCGGCCGTAGCCGCGGCTCAGAATCGCCGGACGCTCACCCAGCGAGACAAGCAGTTCGCCGAGGTGCGCGACCACGGGTGTCTTCCCACTGCCTCCCGCAGCGAGTGCTCCCACGCTGAACACCGGTCGAACCAGCTTGCGCCGACGGTCTGAACGCGAGGCATACCATCGGCGCCGGCGTCCAGCAAGGGCTGCGTACAGGCGGCTGAGCACCAATCGTCTCACGTGACCGCGCGAAGGTCGCGCACGTCAGGTATGGCGCTCGGGCTGTCTGGAGGGAGCACCTCGGCGAGCACAGCAAGATGGCGAGCTCGCGCTCCACGGTTCGCCTCGACCAGCGCGCGCGCGGCCGCTCCAAGACTCGCTTGCTGAACCGGATCGGCCAGCAGTCGAGCCAGCGTCTCCTCGAGGTCCTGCGGCGAGCCGACTTGGACTGCCGCCGACTTCTCGATGAACAGCGCGGCGATCTCGGCGAAATTGCTCATGTGGGGCCCAAAGACGATCGGCTTGCCGAAGACCGCCGGTTCCAGGATGTTGTGACCGCCGGAGGGCACCAGGCTGCCACCGACGAACACGAGCGTGGCCAATTGAAACAACCGCGGCAGCTCACCGACGGTGTCGAGGACCACCACATCCGCTCCAGACGTGGAATCGACCTCCAGCTCGGACCGTCGCACCGTGCCAAATCCGTGACGCCTCGCAAGTGCCTCTACAGCTCCGACACGCTCTGGATGCCGGGGCGCGAGGATAAGCGTCATTTCCGGGGCTGTCTCCCTCAAGCTGGCGAACGCGCGGAGCACCGGTTCGTCTTCGCCGTCCAGCGTACTCGCGGCCACCAGGACGGACCGCCCTTCGGTGAACGCAAAGTAGCGGAGCACGCGATCGCCGACATGAAGTTCGGCGCTGGTTGCCGCAACGTCGAGCGCGTCGAACTTCAGACTGCCGGTCACGGCCAGCCTCTCCGGCGGCAGCCCAAGGTCGACGAACCGACGACCCCAGGCCTCGGTCTGGGCACACACCCGGTCGACATGCTGGAACACGCGGCGCATGAAGAACCGGACCAGCCGATAGCCGCGATACGACTGATCCGAAAGTCGTGCGTTGACGATAGTTGTCTTCACGCCGCGACGCCGGCACGTGCGCAGCCAATTCGGCCAAATCTCGGTATCGACGAACATGACCAGGTCGGGCCGGATGCGATCGAGGGCCCGCGCGACGAACGGCGCGAGATCGAGGGGCGCGTAGAACACCCCGTCCACGAGGTCACCAAGCTGTCGTGCGACCTGCTGTCCGGTGGACGTCGTTGTTGACACAAACACCCGATGCGCGGGGTACGCGGCCCGCACGTCCAGGAGAAGCGATCGAACCGTCAGGACCTCGCCGACCGACACCGCGTGAATCCAAACCGATGGTCGATGATCGCAGTTGATTGGCTCCGGGAGGCGTCCAAACCGGTCCCGTAGTCGGCCGACAGCTCTCCCGTAGCGCACCCGACGGTAAACCACAACGGGGAGCAGAATTAGGAAGTAGATGACGAGCGCGACACTGTAGAGGAGGTGCATGAAGCGCGCTCAGCGGAGTATAAGCCGCGTGTTTGACCACCCGCAAGACGGACCACTAGAATGATGTGTTTCGGGCCTCCTCGAACACGCCTTCGGGGAACCTCCCTCGTCTCGGAGACACAATCAGATGGCCACTAAAGTCGGGATTAACGGTTTTGGACGGATTGGGCGAAACATCCTTCGCGCTGCCCTCGAACGCGACCACGAACTCGAGTTTGTGGCCGTTAACGATATTACCGATTCGACCACGCTGGCTCACCTCCTGAAGTACGACTCGGTCCTTGGTAACCTCACCGAAACCGTCACCGTCGAGGCCGATCGCATCCGCGTTGGCGATCGGTCATTCAGGGTCTTGTCGGAGCGCGACCCTGCGTTGCTCCCCTGGGGTGAGCTGGGCGTCGAGATCGTTCTGGAATCGACCGGCTTGTTCACCAAGCGGGACGCCGCGATGAAACATCTCTCGGCGGGTGCAAAGAAAGTCATCATCACCGCGCCGGCAAAGGGACCCGACCTGATGGTGGTGCTCGGTGTGAACGATGATCAATATGACCCGGAGGCGCACCACATCATCTCAAACGCGTCGTGTACGACGAACTGCCTGGCGCCAATCGCCAAGGTGCTCAACGACGAGTTCGGTCTCACGCGCGGATGGATGACCACGGTCCACGCCTACACCAACGACCAACGGTTGCTAGATCTCCCCCACAAGGACCTGCGTCGGGCCCGTGCGGCAGCGGTGTCGATGATCCCGACAACGACGGGCGCGGCGAGCGCGGTCGGCCAGGTGCTGCCTGAGCTACAGGGACGACTGGACGGCATCGCGATGCGCGTTCCGACTCCGAACGTGTCGGTCGTGGACCTGGTCGCCGATCTCGAGAAGTCGGCGACGGCGGACGACGTCAACCGCGCCTTCGAGGCTGCCGCAAGCGGTTCGCTCAAAGGCATCCTCTACGTGTCGACCGAGCCGCTGGTGTCGATCGACTTCCGCGGCAATCCTCACTCGTCCATTGTCGACGCGGCCTATACGAAGGTCATGGACAACAGCTTCGTCAAGGTGCTGTCCTGGTACGACAACGAATGGGGCTACTCCTCACGGTGTGTCGACCTGGTCGAGCAGATCGGGGCGAAGGGACTCTAGCCGGCACTCGATCGCCCGGGCGTCTCGTCCTCCGGTTACGATGACACGTACTATCAGGGACCTCGATCTCGCCGGAAAGCGCGTCCTCATCAGGGTCGACTTCAACGTCCCGATCACCAACGGACAAGTTGGAGACGACACGCGGATTCGGGCCTCGCTGCCGACGATCCGTTTCGCCATTGATTCGGGCGCCGTTGTCATCCTCGCATCCCACCTGGGCCGGCCCAAGGGGCACCCAAGCGCCGAGCTCTCGCTCCGACCGGTCGGTGCTCGGCTCTCTGAGCTGCTGGGTCGCCCGGTGGCGTTCGCCGACGACTGCGTCGGTAGCGCCGCCGACGCCATGATCGCCGCGGCTCGGCCTGGTGATGTCATCTTGCTCGAAAACCTCCGCTTCCATGCAGGTGAAGAGGCGAACACGCCGGAGTTCTCTGCTCGCCTCGGAGCGCTCGCTGAGGTGTATGTCAACGATGCGTTCGGTGCGGCGCATCGCGGGCACGCATCGACGGTCGGCGTGGTTATGTGCGTGAGCGATGCAGGGGCGGGTCTGCTGATGGCGGCCGAACTCGAGCACCTCGGGGCCCTCTTGTCGGAGCCTGAGCGTCCGTTTGTCGCGGTGCTTGGCGGATCGAAGGTCTCGGGCAAGATTGAAGTGCTCGAGAACCTTGTCGGTCGCGCGGACACGCTGCTCATTGGCGGTGCGATGGCCTACACGTTCTTCAAGGCGCGCGGATGGCCAACCGGGGGCTCGCTGGTCGAGCCTGACCTACTGGACGCCACCCGACGGATCGAGATGAGCGCAGAACGCCAGAGCGTGAAGCTCGAGCTGCCATCCGATCATGTCGTCGCCGAACGAGTCGAGGCGGGCACGCCACATGAGACAATCGCGGTGACGGACCCCGCGATCGGTGAACGGCTCGGTCTGGACATCGGGCCCCGCACACGCGCAGCGTACGCCAACGTGATCATGACCGCGGGGACGGTCATGTGGAACGGTCCGATGGGCGTCTTCGAGATCGATGAGTTCCTCGACGGGACACTCGCGGTTGCGCGCGCCGTCGCCGACTCGCCCGCCAAGACCGTCATTGGTGGCGGAGACTCGATCGCGGCGGTGACCAAGGCAGGCGTCACCGACCGCATCACCCATGTGTCGACGGGCGGCGGGGCATCGCTCGAATTCCTCGGTGGCCGTACCCTCCCCGGTGTCGAGGCGTTGCCCGACGCGTAGCGTGGCGCGCGGAACTGGAGACCGCTATGAGAACCCCGTTTGTCGCGGCGAACTGGAAGATGCACAAGACCATCGAAGAGGCGGCGGCCTACGTTGACCTTTTTCGCGCTCGGCTCCGCCCGAACGCTGGTGTCGAGATCGTCCTAGCGCCGCCATTCACGGCGATTCGCGCGGTATCGGTCGCAGCAGCAGGAACGGCCATCGGCGTGGCCGCCCAAGACCTCTACTGGGAAGCGCACGGCGCGTTCACCGGGGAAATCAGCGGCGCGATGATCAAGGAGGCGCGGGCGAGTCACGTCATCGTCGGCCACTCCGAACGACGCCACCTGTTCGGCGACTCAGACGACGACGTCAACAAGAAGATCCGCGCTGCTCAAACAGCAGGCTTAATACCCATCGTCTGTGTGGGAGAAACGCTAGACGAGCGTGATGGGGGCCGAACCCTCGACGTTCTGGACCGCCAGATCGCTGACGGTTTCAGCGGGATCGATGCAGACGACATTCGTCGGCTCGTGCTGGCCTACGAGCCGGTTTGGGCGATCGGCACCGGGCGCACAGCGACCCGCGCGCAGGCCCAGGACGCGCATGCGCACATCCGATCTCGACTCGCCGATGCGTTCGGGAGCGATGTAGCTGAGAGCTGTCGTGTCATCTACGGAGGCAGCGTGAAACCGTCGAACGCAGCCGAGCTCTCCGCTGAGCCCGATGTCGACGGATCGCTTGTTGGCGGCGCAGGACTCGATCCCGGCAGCTTTGCGGAGATCGTGGCAAAGAGCGCGCCTGCGACGGTATAATTTTCGGTTATGTTGAGTACTGTGTTGTCTGGCGTCTACGTGGTCGTGTGCTTGCTGCTGCTGGTTGTTGTGCTGCTCCAGCAGGGTAAGGGCGGCGATATCGCCGCCGCGTTCGGGGGCAGCGGAAGCCAGGCAGCGTTCGGGGCACGCGCGGGAGCAACCGTCCTGACACGCGCCACGACTGTTCTTGGCACGCTGTTCATGGTCGGCGCGATGGTGCTTGCTATCCTCGGACAGCGCGGACCGGCCTCCGTCGTCAGCGGCCTCGACGCCCCGCCAGCGGCAGAGGCGCCAGCCTCGCCTGCCGCTGAGGACGACGAACCGGCAACACCCGAGGAGCCGTAAGCCGAACGGCGCAGGAAGACTCGATCTCCCAAGCAGCGGTCAATCGCGGAAGTGGCGGAACTGGCAGACGCACCAGCTTGAGGGGCTGGCGGTGGCAACATCGTGGGGGTTCGAATCCCCCCTTCCGCACCAGCTTTAGTTTCAACTAGTTACGTCTGAATTCGCTGGCTCAGACTGAGGTGCCCGAGAGGGTGCCTTTGCCGTGTTTGCGCAAATGGTGTGCGAATCGGGCAGTGCCCGGAACTGAGACTACCACTCGCAACCTTCACCCGTCACCCGGATGGGTTTTCGGTTACGCTACTCGCCGAACTCATCATGACCGCGCCAAGCATCACTTCCCAAGATCCGACGTCCCCCATTTTGAGGGCGTTGTTGCAACACCAAGCGCTGGGTAGCGGAAGCGACGTTGAGTCTCATAGCCTCTGATGTAGACTCTCATTTCCCCTGTCCCCTGGTACAAGACATCCGGCGGGTCAACAGGCAGAACATGCACGTGGGAGAGCACGCGGTCACGCTTGCTCTCCGCAGAACGCTATTCAAGCACAGGATTCACCAGGATCGAGACCTCCTTGATCGACCGTTTGGTTACATTCGGCAGCATTACTGAGAGTTGGCATGGGAAAAGCGGAAGCGTCAGTTGACGAACTGGTTGGAATGATCGAGCGGGGAGAGCTGCGCCTGCCGGAAATGCAAAGGCGGTATGTGTGGCGATCTACGAGGGTGCGCGACTTGCTGGATTCTCTTTATCATGAGTATCCGTCTGGCACGATTCTTATCTGGGAAACTGACGAGGCCGTTCCGCTTCAGGAGTTCGCGGTAACCCAACAGGCGAATCCCTATCAAACGAAGAGGCTGTTGCTTGATGGACAGCAGCGGCTGACTTCTCTGTCGGCCGTAATTCGCGGCGAGCCGGTGTCAGTGAGAGGGCGCAAACGACCAATTGAACTACTGTTCAACCTTGAGCACCCTGACGATCTCACTAGAACGGACGAATACCCCCCGCGAAGTGGTCGAGGCCGCGCTCGCCCATACGGTACAGAACGCCACCGAGGCGGCCTACGCCCGCAGTGACCTCTTCGAGCGTCGGCGCCGCCTGATGGACGACTGGGCCGCCTACCTTAGTGGGGAACGCGGGCTCGGGGTGGCAGACGCCGGCAATCCGTCGCCGAGTGGGCTTGATCAGTTTCATGGGCGCGTTGGCTAAACTGTCAGCGTGATTCGCCGACCTTCACACTCTGTCGGACTGTTCTGGCCGACGGTGGAATATCACCTCCGCTGGTTCTAGAACACCTTGAAGATTGCGGGCTCATGAGTTTGGCGTGCGTTCACGTCTCGGGTGAGGCAGAAGGTCGTCTGCTCCGGTCAGCCGCGAAGAGTTAACGCTGGCGACTACTTGGAGCGGAAGCCGCGATACCAGCAGGTCAGTTCAACGGAGACACGAATGACTAACAAGCCGCCTCGGCGGCACCACTACACGCCCGTCTTCTACCTGAAGCGATTCGCCGACACGGATGGTCGTCTTCATATCGTCTCCCGCGACACTGGGAAGCGGTGGACTTCAAAACCGGAAAACACCGGCCTCGAAAAGGACTTCTACACGCTTGAAGACATGCCGGAAGGCGAGGACCAGTATTTCATTGAGAAGTCCTTCGCGGAGCTTGAGGCCGCGGCGGCGTCGGTGCTTGACGAGATCATCGACAGTCGGGCGATCCCGAAGGACAAGGACAGGTTCGATATTCTCATCAACTTCATCGCGCTCGCGGCAACGCGAGTGCCTACGATGCGCGGACTGATTTCGAAGCCGATGGAGGAAATCGCACGGATGATGGCTCAGAACATGGTGTCGTCGAGAGAACGATTTGAGCAGTCGTTCCCGAATGAGGCTGCTGAAGGCCTAACGTACGAGACTGCACGAGACTTCGTCCAGCATGGGATGACCATTCGCACGACGACTGCAGCGTACATCAACCGCGTGTCCAACCTTGTTGAAACGATGCTTCCGTTACTGGAAAATCGGAATTGGTGTGTGTGCTACAACGACAACGGGGGTGAGCACTTCGTCGTCACGGACAACCCGGTCGCCGTAACATGGAGCGACGGAAGACCCCCTGGCTTTTTCGGCCCGGGGTTCGGGTTACTGAACACCGACGTAACCATTCCGTTGAGTTCTCGCGTTGCGCTCATCGGCCGCTTTGAGGACGCGCCAGAGAGGCTCGCGCTGAACGCGCAAGACGTAGGGAGTGTCAACGCGAAGACGATCGGGTACTCGCAGCGGTTTATCGCCGCTTGCGCCGACGAATTCTTGTTCCACAACATGGAGCTTGGAACAATCACGGACAAGGAAATGATCGCGCAGATCGAGAAGGAGGCTGCCGACGGAAAGAAGAAGTAGTTACTCCCGTCTTAGAGGTCAATCCGCGAAGGTAGTTTTCCTGGCCCCGGCGAAGAGGCCGGCTCCGAAGTGCGTCAATCGCTCACGTGACCTACAAGCCACATTAACTCGTACATTTAGGCTTGATGTAGTGCACAGCTCTGGAACAGTGGCAATGAAACCTCCAAGATGCTCCGTCTCTCGCTGCGCGTGGCCGGCAACAACCGTGTCAGCGATGCGGCAGCATTTCGAGGAGCGGCATTGAGCCCGGATTTCCGATTTCACCGTGATACCGTACCCACCGGATCATTCGTCGTGCCCTGATTTTGCTGGGTTCCGACACGCAGAACCCGCCACGGAGGGTGACACCCAGTGGGTGAATTACAAACCGCGCCCTTTCAGTTCACGTTCAACGGGTTTTTGAAGGTCGCGTTTCAGGGGTTGCGCATCACCTCCGACGCCAGCTTGATTCTAGTGCGTGAGTTGGATGAACGCCTTGGCCTTGTGGGGGGCATCGCCGCGCACCTGCGCGACTCTCGCCACGGACTGCACACGCAGTTCCGGGTGCCCGATCTCCTGCGGCAGTCGGTGTACAGCCGCCTGGCGGGCTACGAAGATCTCAACGACGCGGTACGACTCGCCGCCGACCCGACATTCCGCCTGATCAGCTCGCCGACGCGGTGGGACCGGAGCGCGGCGCTGACCTCGACGCTGCATTGGTTCGAGACCGAGCTCCTGGCGCGCGAGGAGAACCTCGTTGGATTGGTGGCCGTGAACCGCGACCTGATCGGACAGGCCGAGACCTGCGACGGAGCCGACCGCGTCGTGCTCGACATGGACTCCAGTGAGAGCCCGGTGCATGGGCAGCAAGAAGGCAGCGCGGCCTGAGCTGACGGGGATTGGGAGCTGGATATAAGGTTGCGACGAAGAAATCCGGCGTACGGACGAGGATGTCGTGTAGAAGGGTGCTGATCCGAGCAGCCAAAATGGAAATCCCGGGTAACTTGAGGCAGCTATGAACCACGTTACCCAAAGACTGATAGATCGAGTTACCGAACCTTCTGACGGAGACGCTTTTAGCAAGTGGATAGCACTGGAAGATACGACTTACTTGTTAAGGGCTGACTTGAGTCAGGATGACATAATTTTGTACTGTTCACACGGCGACATCTTCATTCACGCTGTCCTCATTCCATCGACAGCCCTGACACAACCTGATGCTGATGATCTGATGGCATGGAACGAGAATCCATACTCGTCCTGGACGAAGCTGTATTCACTGAATCCGCCCACGGTCTCGATAGAGCCACCGCTTGCAAGCTCCTTCAGCAGAACGATCGCTACCGGAGAACAACTTGTGTTTGCTCGCCATTTCGAGGGTGTCTCCGACAAGGTATCAATAGAGCTCTTGCAGAAGCTAACCCAACTATTCGATCTTCACTATCTTGAGGAACGGTACGCGTACTGCCGCCTCGATGAACGTGGCGACGTAGAGGATGTTGTCGGTATAACGCTGCTGGAATACACCTCCGATTGCCCGACGGACGGCATCGTTGTGACGATCAGGCGTTCGGTAATTGATGAGTACATGGCGATTACGGACACTACGATGCTCAGAATGTTTGACATCACTCGTCGTAGGCGACGTGCCTTTCGTGGATGGGCTCCGCACCACGAGGCTATGCCAACCACGGACGGCGATTTGATCTATCGCCATTACACGGAACCCGACCACGCTAGCTACATGAGAGGCGTGCAGATTGTTCCATCGCACATGTCACGGAAGAGCGTCGCGGAGCAATATCGTTACGGAGACCGACGAGAGCGACAGTATGAGTCATTCATTGCGATCGACTGGAAGAACGACATCATTCGTGAGATCTCGACAGAGCCCGGTCACACAGCGAACTATTTCACAAAATCGGATCTACCGTTCGAGCTGAGTCCAGCGTTCTTTCGGCCCGAGGTGCTCTTGCGCTACAAGAGCGATTCTGACAAGTACACGCTACAAGACCGTTCGATATCTTGCCGTGGTGCGTGGCATCTTGATACGTATGACATCAATGACGCGGGCCAAGTGCATACATACATCGTGTACTTACGTAACCTTCCGTATGAAGAGCAGTTGTACTGGAAGGCTCACAACGAACCACCGAAGGCGTCACTCTCGACGAGAGCGATCAAGGCTGACTTCGAGGGCGAGTGGGACAGAGAATACGACGCTCTCCAAAGTCTGCAGAATGCGGTACGTCAGTTGAACAAGAAGGCCCCCTCTTGGTGGATTCAAAGGCCAGAGAAGGTAGTACAAGGAGTTCATTATCCAGTTACAACGTCACCTGACGAATGGGCCGACGAGATTATGGCACTGGATCAGCTGGTGATTGAAGGACTGAGAGGTAAGACACTCCGTTCGCTAGCTACTTCTCTCGACAGAAATCCTACTATTGGGATCGGGTCGTTGAAACTAGTTGAAGAGTGTCTCATGGGCTTGGAATGGACTGAGGATCGAGCACGCGAGGTGACAGCATCTTTACACCAATTGCACTACTACCGGTCGATGATTAGAGCACACAGCCAAGGAAAGGAAGGAAATCAGATCAGGAAGGAGATATTGCGAGAACACCACAGTTACGGTGGTCATTTCAAAGCATTATGTGCCGAGTGTGACGACGCTTTGCGCACAATTGACTTCGCGCTGGGAGGTCAGAGCACTGTCGCGCGTGTATGAGCTGAGGTGACTGACGTATATGTCAGCTTATTCATCCCCGCTCCGCATGGCCAGATTTCTTCGTCGCAACTTTTATCCAGCTCCCAATCGCCGTAATCTCGGGCCGCTTCGACACCGGAACCGTTTTCCGGAAACATTGTGCCGACACTCCCATGCGGTCGAGGGCCGAGGTTTCGCGATTGATGGTGCCCGTGGCCGCTGGAGCGACGGCTTGATTTAGTTGCTAGCCAGTCAGCCACTCTGCCTCACGACCGTATCCCGCTGGAAGAATCTGTGAAGGTTCACGAGAGCAGATTGAAACCTGTCGTATTGAATAACAACGAAAAGAGCTAAGTGTTCCGGGTTCTCCATGACGATCGCCCAGTCCGGGTTGTAGGCGCCGATCGGCGTCGCGACTCAAGTTGACTGTGAGCATCATTCTCCCGCCTATCGGTGTCGCTCGGTGACACTGGTGGGTGCCGGTGGGTGATGGCCTGACCCTCAAGTTGACTGACCTCGTGTCCTCGTTTTGATTGTGAGCATCATTCTCCCGCCTATCGGTGTCGCTCGGTGACACTGGTGGGTGCCGGTGGGTGATGGCCTGACCCTCAAGTTGACTGACCTCGTGTCCTCGTTTTGATCTGTCGGTCATCGCCCACCGGCGAATCATTCGGTAGCTCGCTGACCGGATGGGCCGTGACCCGATAGGGGCCTGCCGCACGAACGGCCCATCACAGTCCTGTCCGCCCGCCCGGACCAGCCAGCGCCGCAACCCGAGGAGGCGACAGTGACGCACAGCGTGTCTAACCTGCACGAAGCGCAGACGGTGATTGTCGGGGTCGATACCCACAAGCACATGCACGTCGCGGTGGCGATCGATGGCCGGGGCATCCGCCTGGGCGCCCACTCGTTCGGTGCCGATTCGGAGGGGTATCGAGCGCTGCTCACCTGGGCCGAGGCGTATGGTGGCATCGAGGCCGTCGGCATTGAAGGGACCGGCGGCTACGGCGTCGGCCTGTCCCGTACGGTCCGCCGCGCGGGTCATCTGGTCGTGGAAGTGAATCGAGTCGATCGGCGTCTGCGTCGAGCCGCGGGCAAGTCGGACACTATCGACGCTGAGGCGGCCGCCCGCGCGGTGCTCGCGGGGCAAGCCACCGCGACGCCCAAGACGGCCGACGGCGCCGTCGAGATGATGCGGCAGCTCAAAGTCGCACGAGATAGCGCGGTCAAAGCCCGCACCACCGCGATGAGCACGCTCACACAGATCCTCGTCAATGCGCCACCGGTGCTGCGAGAGCCCTTGCAGGCCCTCACCGATCGCGCGCTCGTCACCCGCTGTGCGGGACTGCGACCGGGTCCGCTCGACACGCCCGTCGCATCCGGGAAACACACGCTCCGGTCACTGGCCCGTCGCTGGCTCACCCTCGCCGACGAAATCACGACGCATGACCTACACCTCGCCCGACTCACCGCCGAGACGTCGCCCACCCTCCGGGAGGGCTTCGCCGTTGGCGCCAACACCGCCGCCGCGATGTTAATTATCTTCGGGGATAACCCTGAGCGGATTCGCTCGGAAGCCGCCTTTGCCAAGCTCTGCGGCGCGTGTCCCGTCCCCGCCTCCTCTGGGATGACCACCGGTCGACACCGCCTCTATCGGGGCGGCCACCGACAAGCGAACGCCGCCCTCCATCGAGCCGTCGTGGTCCGTATGCGCTATCACCAGCCGACGATCGACTATGTCATCCGACGCAGGGCGGATGGACGGACGAAACGGGACATCATCCGATGCCTTAAACGCTTTCTCGCTCGGGAAATCTATCAGCGCGTCATGAGAGACTTCCGCACGCGCCAACAGCTCAGTGAAGCCTCCTGAGCGGCCGTCTTGACATATAGGGGCGTCAATACCCACTGACTCGCAGACAAAGCCCGATGCAGAAGAGTTCCGGTTCGAGAGGGCGGCGATGATGATCGGCGAGCAGCTCGGCGTCGAGCACGAGCCGCAGCACAGCACAGTCTATCTGGATCTACTATCGGAAGGCGTCGCCTTTCCGTGCACGTCCGATCGATATCTCGACGATCTTATTGATCACTCGCGCCGGCGTCTTCCACTTCATCACCAGCCGCCCTTGGTCCATGCCGTGCTCTGCGACTATGTCCCGGAGTTGTTCGAGGTCCAATGAGGAAAGCTGTAAGCGAAGCGCATCCTCACCGTCCTTAGCAAGTGCTACAGGGTCAAGCACGGCCGGTGACCGGCGATGCACCGATCGTCGTGACGTTACTCGGCGAGGAGGTTGCGATGACGCAGGCTCCAAGATCTCGCCGAGCCTTCTTGCGAACTGTGGGTTCTGAGCAGCTTCCTTAGCCACGGCTGTTGCGAGGTCTCGAAGCACTTTGCTGATGGCCATCTACTTGCCCTCCAGTACATCGACAACTTCCTGACTCAGCCGTTCGAATTGATCGGCGAGGCCTTGATAGCCCCATTTCTGTTTGAGTGTCATCCGACCGCCGTGTTCGGCGGCACCGGCGAACTGATTGGCCTGAGAGATTATCGAGTCAAAAACCTCCGGTTCGCCGTTCGCACGCAAGCGCTTGATCGTATTGTTGTGTACGGTCGAGTTAGACTGATACTTCGTGACTATGACACCGAGAGGATCGATGGTTTCGGCGATTTCACTTGAAAAGTGACTTACTCGCTTGAGAATTTGTGGAATTCCATATGTCGACAGGATGTCCGGGATCGTCGGAATTATGAACCCGCGGGAAATGCGAAGACCGTTCAGTGTGATAATGCCAAGATTCGGCGGGCAGTCAACGATCACGACGTCATAGTCATCCAGCCTGGACTTTACAGCTCGCCACAGGAGTTCTGTGGGGTTTACGGCGTAGAACCGACCGGACGGTACTGTAACAAGGCGATCCTGAACGTCGATCAGGTCAAGACTCGAAGGAAGCAAATCAATCGTACGGGCTTCCGACACGTTCGAAACCCTTTTCTGCAGCGTCTTCTCTAAATCGAACCTCTTGTTGTCCGGATCGAGAGCATCTTTGAACAATCTCGCCAAGGTCCAGTCCCGCTCGTTGAGCTCGCGCCATTTTTCTTCGCCGATCAGCATGACGGTGGCGTTCGTCTGAGGATCTAGATCGATGACCAGTACTCTCTTGCCAAGCCGACCTGACATGAACTCGGCGAGCGCAACGGTGGTCGTGGTTTTGCCAACACCGCCCTTCAGGTTGATCGTGGAGAAGACATCGGGCATTGGGACCTCCTTTTTTCTGAGCCAAACACGGACGTGAGAACGTCGAAAGATGGGGCCGGATGCCAACTCCGCGACCGGACTTGGGAAGTCCGACCAACGTTTTCGCCAGTTGGCGACTGCTTGTCGGGAGACTCCCGCGATCTTCGCTACTTCGCTTACGCCAATCAGCTCGTCGTCACGCATCGGGACCGCCTGTGAACAGCGCTCACGACAGTCGTGAACGTGGAACACAATATATGTGACCACTTGTCAACTGTCAAGTTCTTGAAATCGTGAGGCACGTGTGGCGCAAGCGGATGCATCAATCCACCGCGACGGCATCCGCGTCCGGCGCTGGCGCACCGCCTGTCACGCGGCCGGTGTGCCGACCCGCTTCCTCCACGATTGCCGCCGCACCGCCGCCCGCAACCTGATCCGCGCCAGCGTCCCAGAACGGGTCGCCATGCTCCTGACCGGGCACAAGAGCCGCGCCATCTTCGCGCGCAACGTGGCCGCGAACCGTCAGCGGGCTCGGGCGGGCGGAGACCCGCTGGCCGAGAAGCGCCACGGCCAGGGCGTGCCCACGGTCGAGGAGGCCGCCGCCGAGGTGTTGGCGCAGCAGCGCCCCGGCTGGCGAAATGCCAAGCACGCGCGGGACTGGCCGCGCAGTCTGCGTGCCTATGCGTTCCCGCGCATCGGGGCGATGCCCGTGTCCGAGGTGACCACGGCCGACGTGCTGGCCGTCCTCACCCCGATCTGGCACGACAAGCCCGAGACCGCACGGCGGGTGCGCCAGCGGATCGGTGCCGTGATGAAGTGGGCGGTCACCATGGGCCACCGGCCGGACAACCCGGCGGGCGATGCCCTCGGGCAGGCCCTCGGGCGGCAGCAGGACGTCGTCCAGCACATGCGGGCGCTGCCCCACGGCGCGGTGGCGGACGCGCTCGCGACCGTGCGAGCCTCCCAGGCCTCGGTCACCACCAAGGATGCGTTCGAGTTCCTGGTGCTGACGGCGGCGCGCTCCGGCGAAATGCGTCTGGCGACGTGGGACGAAATGGACCTGGACGCGGGCGTGTGGACCATCCCCGGCGCGCGCATGAAGGCCAAGCGGGATCACCGCGTCCCGCTCTCGGGGCGGGTGCTCGCGATCCTGCACGACGCACGGAGACGCAGTGACGGCACGGGCCTCGTATTCCGCAGTCTGCGCGGGAAGCCACTCTCCAACACGACGCTCTCGAAATTGATCAAGGAACTCGGCCTCGCCGCCGTGCCGCATGGGTTCCGGTCGAGCTTCCGGGACTGGGCCGCGGAATGGACGAATACCCCCCGCGAAGTGGTCGAGGCCGCCCTCGCCCATACGGTACAGAACGCCACCGAGGCGGCCTACGCCCGCAGTGATCTCTTCGAGCGTCGGCGCCGCCTGATGGACGAGTGGGCGACCTACCTTGCCGGGGAGCGCGGGCAGGTCGTTCAGCTACGCCGGTAGCGCCCGCACAGCATCGCCAGGTGCCCCGCTGCCGTTGCCATTGACCGGGGGAGCGGCACTGCGGCTTTGACCCGGAGGAAACGCCGCACACGATGACGCGGCCGACGAGTGGCGGACAGGGGTATCATGTCGTCAGGAGTTAGATATGGACCTGCAATGCACGGCGGTGTTCCGGAAGGTTCCGGAAGGCTATATCGCCTTCATTGAGGAATTCCCAGGCGCCAACACCCAAGGCGCCTCCCTCGACGAAGCCCGAACGAACCTTCGCGAAGCCGTCGCCTTGGTGGTCGAAGCCAACCGGATGCTGGCCCGCGAGGATGCGGCCGACGGTGCGGTCATCAGAGAGCCGCTCACCGTCACGGAGTGAAGCGTCGGGATCTGCTGCGGCACTTGGCACAACACGGGTGCGCCTTCCTGCGCGAAGGCGGTAACCACACTGTGTACGTCAACCGGACGGCCAAGAGGGTGTCGACGATTCCCCGTCACAACGACATCAACGAGGATCTCGCCCTAAAGATCTGCAAGGACTTGCAGGTGCCCCGGCCTGACGTCTAACGCGTTTCGGAGTTCTCGGAGTACTGACTCGGGGGCACGACGACCGTGTGGGGCTTGGGGTGTCCCGTCGGGTGTCGGGTTGAACGGGGCGCGGGAAGGCACCCGCCAGGACGCCGCCGCACGGATGCTTGAACAGAAGCGGCCCGCGTGGCGCAACCAGAAGCACCCCAAGGACTGGCTGACAAGTCTGGAACGCTACGTGTTCCCGCGCATTGGCAGCGGCCCAGCACGGCGTCAAGCTGCTCGGGGGTGTGCCCGTCGACGACGGTCGGCGACAGCCGGGCGAACGTCACCAGCTCGCCGCGCCGGGTGAGACACGTCCTCTCGTCGGGGAGCCAGCCCCAATACGGCAGCTCGTCGGCCAGCGCGCCGGCCGCGTGGTGGTCGGCGACGTCGAGATCGGTCGTCGTCATGATCGGGTCGGCCGGCGGGCCGGGGTGATGACGAGGTACCACGGCGACTCAGCCCACTTCGCCGGGTCGTACCGGGTCTTGAATCGGACGGACTCGCGCAGGATGGTGAGCATGTGCGGGTCCACGCGCCACGCCCACCAGCCCACGCCGTACAGGAGGCAGAACGTACCAGCGCCGATGAGCATCGAGTTGATCGCGTTCCACATGGCCATCCCGATCGTGGCGGACAAGAGGAACCAGCGCCGTTCGACCCCCAATATGGTGAGGGGGGCCGACAGCGCGGGGTACGCGGCCCACGGGCGGGCGCCGCGGCCGATGGTCATGAAAACAGCCACGTCAGGAAGTTCGCCGCGCCCATCGCCATCCCGAGGCCGAAGATGATCCCGGCCAGCGCCTTCTTGCTGCCGCCTTCGCCGAAGGCGAACATCAGCCCGCCGATGACAATCGCAATCAGCGAGAGGCCCCGCGCCAGCGGGCCAGTGAAGGCTTGCTGCAGCACGTCGACGGCGTTCAGCCACGGGCTGACGCCCTGCGCGAGTAGGGGAGCTTCAAGTAGGGCGACAAACACAGCGACGGCAACGGCGGGTGCAAGTGAGTAGCGCATGACGATTCTCCTTGTCTGTCATTCGCGGGCGGGCGCGGGCTCGAGACATGGTCTCGGCCCCGCGAGCGCCGGCTGTTCCAGGGGTGTCATTCCTGAAACTCTCCACGGTCCTGCTGCTGCATCTGGTCGGCCAGCTCCGGATCGCCGCCCGCGCCGCGCCGGATCGACCGTTCCACGAGATCGACTTTCCGCCCGAGGTCGGCGAGGCCCACCGCGCGGGCGGTCGCGTAGATCGCCACCGCGAGGGTGACGACGCCGGCCACGCCGTACGCCGTGAGCGCCGGCCAGTACTGGGCGAGTAGGACGCGGGTGTGCGGGGCGAGGTACGCGACGTGCGGGCCGGCGAGCAGTGCCGTGAGCGCCAGGATCGTCACGGTCAACCCGACGGCGACAGCGATAGGTTGCATCCCTACAGCTCCACCGATCCATCCCGACCGGGCTGGGCGGCCCCGCCGCCGCCGCCGCTCCGGTCGCTGGCGCGCGCCAGGGCGCGCGCGACGTTGCGGGCGGCTCGGCCGCTGCTGCCGTGGATGGCAAAGCCGGCCCCGGCCTTCGCCGTGATCGCCGCCGCGTGGTAATGCTCGGACGCGATTTCGACATTCACGCGCCCGCTCCGGCCCTCGTCGTCTTCGATCTCGAGCTGCGCGTCGGGGTACCGCACGCGGTCGTCCTGTACAGGGAGCCCGAGCGCCTGCGCGGTCGTGTACCGCGCCTCGTCGGCGGCGCGCCGTCCACCCTTGGCGCGCGCCGTCTCGGTCGCACGGGCGACGACCTGCTTGAGTTCGGCGTCGATGCGGACGCGCGTGACGCGTCCGCCCGCGGCCTCGATGCGCGCCTGTTCGACCATTGCGGCGCGATACACGGCCGTGTCATGCGACAGCTCGGCCGGCTTCACCAGGCCGCTCCATGTCTGTTGCTCGGGCGCGTGGCCGGCGCCCAGCGCCGCCCGCTGTGCGGCACGCGCCCCGTCGGGCGTGGCGGTCAGCACGCGATAGGTGCCGCCGTGCGGCCCCGTGGCCTGATGCTCGCGCACGAGCCCTCGCCGGACCAGCTGATCGACCGCCCGCCGGGTCGCGTACGGGTGGCCGTCAAAGTGCGTGTCGGACAGATCGCGGTACAACACGGCACGATACATCCCCACGTCGGCGGTCGCGGCGCGCTTGCGCTCACCGATACTGCGGCGCGGCCGCTGGCGGGCGTCCGGGTCCTGCTCGCGGGCGTCATGTTCCCGGCGATGGCCGGCCCGCGGCCCCTCGCGGGCCCGGTCCTCGCGGGCGGGCCTGGCCTGGCCGGGTGCGCCTGATCGCGCCTGGTCCGCGCGTGGCGCGTCTTCACACGTCGGCCGGGGCGTCGGCGTGTCCTCACGCACGAGATCGCGCGGATCAAACATCGCGACCGCCTAGCGGCTGAGGCCCGACTCCCGCTCGGGCTGCGGCGTCGGCGCGTGGCTGATCTGCGGACTGCGCGCGGCCGAGTATTTCTCGGTCAGCTCGCCGTGTTCCCGCTCGGTGGCCTGTTCGCGCTCCCGGATGGGGCGCATGAGGTAATCCGAGATCTTTTGCGCATCGGCGGCGGCCTTGTAGATTTCCTTCGGGTCTTGTTCCAGTGCCTTCAACCAGCCTTCGACGTACGCCGCGCCGCGGCTGCCGTCGTGGCCGACGCCGACCCGCTCGCCGGTCATCATCGCCGACATTTCGGCGCGGAGTTCTTCGCGGGCGTACTCGGTGCTGCCGAAACTGCCGACGCCCGTCTTAAGCGTGTCGCGGTCCATCCGAGCAGGGTGGCCGGTGGCGTGCCCGAGTTCGTGGAGCGCGGTTTGGTAGTACCCGTTCGCCGATGCGAATTGCTCACGTTCCGGGAGCGTCACCTTGTCGGTCTGCAGGTTGTAGTACGCCCGGTCGCCGCGTTCGTGGCGCACGGGGACCCCGCTCTCCTGGATCACCCGCTCGGCCGTCTGGTGGGCCTTCCACTCGGGCTCGGTGTCCCGGTCCTCGTCGCGCCGCTCGAGCGTCAACCCGTCCGCTTGTTCGACGTTGAACACGGCGTAACAGCGGACCATCGGCGGGCGAGTGCGCTCGCGCTCGGCCGGCCCATCTGGCGAGCTGGCCGGCGTGTCGACCGCGCCGGGCGGTTGCTCCTTCCGCTCGTCGTCAAACTTGTAGAAGAGCACGTGGGTGGCCTTCTCGCCCTTGCGGACCTGGCCGCCCATGTCTTTGATCTGCTTGTAGGTGGCCCAGCGGTTGTCGCTGTAACCCTTCGCGGTCTGGGTGACGCTCAAATAGACCGAATTGCCGCCCCGGTACGACCTCCCCGACTGGATGTTTTCGGGAAGTCGGCGCTCGCCGGGCTTCCACGGCTTCTGCCACGGCGCCACGCCTTGTTCGATCTGCTCTTTGATTTTCGTGGCAAACGCGGCGTGGTAGTCGTCTTGACTCCACGCGGGGGTCTGCGCCGCGGTGGTCTTTCGGCCCCACGCCATCAGTCCCCCCCTTCCGCCCGCCACGCGTCGTCGCGCCAGTCCGACGCGTCCACGATGTCCTCGGTGTCGGCGTTGTCGGTGTCCGTGAGCCCGTACGCCGCGCGCACCGCGTCGGACGCGACGACGTACCGGCCCGTCAAGAGCGCCCGGCCGAGTTCCTCGGCCGTGTCCACGGCCAGCGCCGCCTTGCCGTCCACGGTGATGTTCCGGATCATGTCGACCACCCTTTCTCTGCGGGGCGGGGTGTGCGTCCCCGCGCCCGGTACCCGTCCGCCGTCGCCGGCGTCGTGTGACGCGGCCTCATCGACGGCCCGCCCGTCTGAGCCGGGTCATGGCTGGAGCCCGCTCCCGAGGCGTGATCGACCGGCGGTGCGCGATCCGCGCCGCGAGCCACGCCTGCACCTCGGCCTCGATCCAGCCCACCGCGCGGCCCCCGAGGGACACGGGGGCGGGAAACGTGCCACGGGAGATGCGGAGATAGATCGTGCTGCGCGACAGACCCGTGCGGGCCTTGACCGTCGGCAGTCTCAAGATCGTGTGCGGCATCGTCGCCCTCTCGCCGTGCAACCGAACTCCCACCACCGTAGCTGCGCGCGTTGCGCGCGAACAGGGGGACCGGCGACCCCCTTGTGTCAAAAACGATCAATGAATACGGGCCTCGGCGAGCCTGGCGCGTGGCGACTTTCGGGACGCGGCCAATTGAGGGCAGGCGTAACCACTCTGAAATCAGAGAGATAGAGAGAGCGAGTTGCGCGCAAACTTTCCGCGCAACTTTTTTGCGATCTCCGCACTCGATTGATCGCCCGGTTCCAGCCGTTGTCTGGGAGCGTGACGACCAGAGGAGTAGGCCTGGGCACCGGCGGCGAGATGGTCGTGCGGTGGGCGGGGCTTAGTCGTCAAGAGCGTCGAGACATAGCGCGGCGACGAGCCGCCCTAGTTGCGGCTGATCTCCGCCAACCTAGCCTGCGAGCCCTATGCTGCCGTGCCGTGGACCGTCAGGGAGGATGTGAGGCACGGGGTGCCTGTCAATGCATTCTTGTCCGTACACTATCCGTATGGCAGAATGTCGGTGGATCCCATCGGAGGAACATGCATGGCCATCGCCGAAAACAAGTCGGAACGCATTGAGGTGCGGACGACCTCGAACATGAAGGCGTTGCTTCAGCGAGCTGCGGCCTCGTCACACAAGAACCTCACGGAGTTTCTGCTTGAGGCAGGGATCAACGCCGCTGAGGACGCCCTGGTCGACCGGCGGATGTTCCGGCTCGACGATCGCCAGTGGCAGGTCTTCCAGGCGATCCTCGACCGCCCGGTCGCCGACAAGCCCCGCTTGACTCGATTGCTTGCGGAGAAGAGCGTCCTCGAGTGACGCCGGAACAGGAGGGGTTGTCTCCAGTCGAGAAGCTCGACGCAACGCACGATGTCGAGTCCTTTGCGTGCGGGAAAGAGCCACTCGATCGCTTTCTGAAGCGGTTCGCGCTGGCGAACCAGAAGGCCGACAGCGCCCGGACCTATGTCGCCTGCCGGGAATTGACGGTGCTCGCCTACTACAGCCTGGCGGCCGGAGCCGTCGAACATGTCGGCGCACCTCTCCGGGTCGGCAAGGGGCTGGCCCGGCACCCGATCCCGGTGATGCTCCTTGCCCGTCTCGCGGTCGACCTGACCTGGCAAGGACGAGGCCTGGGCAAGGCGCTCGTCAAGGACGCCCTGCTCAGAACCGCCGCCGCCGCCGACATCGCCGGCATTCGGGCACTGCTCGTCCATGCCAAGGACGACGACGCGCGGGCCTGGTACGAAGCCTTGGAGTTCGAGCCGAGCCCCACGGATCCCTATCACCTGTTCTTGCTTATGAAGGACCTGAGGGCCATGTTGAGCAAATGATCGAAGATCAGGTGATGGTGTCCCATACCACGGCGGATGTCAGCATCTGGCTCCTTTCTGGACTCACAGTTAGATCGCTCCGGGACGGAGGCCCGGCCTCTGTGTAAGCTTGGCTGTCGCCCATACTCTATGTGCGGATGAGGCCACTGATCGAGACGCCCCCGTTGTGGCAAAGGGGATTGCTGGAATCGACGTACTCACCAGGAAAGTTCGCTTTGGTGTAGGTTCGGAGAGACCCGGTCGTTTCGCCCAAGAAGGATCTAGAAAGGCGACCACTCAGTGCCGCCCCGACCACTCTCCAGTCTGTAGGTCATATAGACACCGCTGATAAACTCCTGCGCGCATGCCGGTGCTTTGCCGGATGAGCAACTGTTGAGACGTGCCATCGATGCCACCACCACAGGACGAAGTTGCTCTTCTCGTGCCCCTTCTGAAGGCTCGACTTCCTCTGCTCGTCGCGGGGGCTGGTGCAAGCGCGGAAATGGGATACCCGCTCTGGGACGACCTCGTACGACAGCTCGCCGCGGAATTTGCTCCAGCGCTGACTCTATCCGATGACAATCTCGCTAATGTGGACAGGATCGCGTCGGTGGCGGCTGACGCGGGCCGTGCTGACGAATACTTCAAGTGGCTAGACCGGACGTTTTGCGTCGACGGCGCCCCTCGGCAGGACCTCAACTTTCACCAAGGACTAATCTCTCTCGGATTTTGCGGACTGACAACGCTGAACTTCGACCCGACACTCGAGCAGGCATGCATCGCCAAGTACTCCGGTGCTGCTGGCGTACACCGCTGCGAGCCGGTCGATCTCACGGACAATAATCGTCGCTATCTCGTATTCGACTTTCTGCGGAGACTCGGCGAGAGCCCGCCTCACGACCGCGTCTTGCATCTACACGGCCTGCACAGCGCGCCAGACCGGCTGATCTTGGGTGCCCAGGACTACGCGACAGCGTACGGACATGATCCGTCAGCGCGTGACGCGGAGCTCCGAACCCTGCCGCGCAAGATCATCTGGACGCTGCTCGCAACTCGGCCCGTTTTGTTCGTCGGGTTCAGCATGACAGACCCGTTCTTCAATAAGACTCTGGAGCTAGTGAAACGCGACTTCATTTTGACCGATGAGCCGGCACATTTCTCCATCATCCCGTACGACGTCGACTTGGCGGCCACAGCCGGCGTGCTTGAGCCGGCAGTCGCTCACGAAGAAGAGAAGCAGAAGCTCCGAGCGAGACTTCCGCGCTGGCTGGTGCCTATCTTTTATTACGCGCCAGGACTCCAAGATCACAGGCGGCTGGTGTCGTTAATCGAGGAGATCGGCGCTAAAGCGGGGACGGCGCCTCGCGCAGAATCCGCCGTCGATCGACTCACACATCGAGCGCTAGAGGAGCTGTAAGAATGGAAATCCGGCGGGATCGTCTCGTGACGGCGTTCGCAGAGTTCGAACGTGACGGAAACGGTGTCGTCATCGGCGCTCCAGGTGTTGGGAAGACGCACCTTCTTGGAAGCTATTTTCGAGTGGCACACGCGGCGAATCGGCCCGCTTTCCTATTGGCGCTGGACAAGCATTCCGTCCGCAACGACCGAGAGCTTCAGGCGGAGTTTCAGCTTGAGCGCGATTTTCTCGAAACACTAGCCGCCGACGACCGCACTACACCGACGGAACCTGGCTTGCTGGTCATAGATTCTTACGACGCTCTCCGTTCCGAGGAGGCTCAGAAGTACGTTCGAACCCTTATTCGCCGCGCCCAAAACATCCTGCAGGCCCGTTGGAGAATCATCGTGGCCGTACGGACGTTCGATGCATCACGATCCGAGACACTCCTCGAGCTGTTCCCTCGGAGCGGTGCGACGCCGTCGACCGACTTTCAGATGGGCCATGTCCACTGCCGGCATTTTGTCATCCCGATGCTGTCCGATGACGAGACGCACCAAGCGATTACAACGATCCCAGGCTTGGATCGCATCTACGAGCGCGGCTCACCTGACTTTCAGCGGCTGCTCCACAATCCGTTCAACTTATGGCTAGCAGAGAAGTTGCTCCGTGGAGGCGCGAACGCAACCGCCCTCAGCGACGTGTCTTCTGAAGTTCAGTTGTTATCACTGTTCTGGCACCAGCGCGTGGAAGCAGGGCGGATGTCGTTGCGGCGGCGCTCGGTCGTGACGGACATCGCGAGGGCGATGGTCGAAGCCCACCAGCTGTCACTGCGCCAAGACACGCTTTACAGGCAGGAAGACGACGACATCTGGCAAGACCTTTTCAGTTCGGAGGTCCTCACCGAAGTTGGAACGACAGGGCAGAGGGTCTCATTCGCGCATAACATCCTCTTCGACTTTGCGGTCAGTGTCTTGTTGATTGAGGATGAACCGGGACAGGTCGCCTCGTTTTTAGGCGCCGAGCCGTCCCGCCCGGTTTTTCTGCGACCCAGTATCAACTACTACTTCACTCGTTTGTGGTTCGAGGACCGCAATGCATTCTGGGCCGTGGCCTGGTTCCTGTTAACGAGCGCACAGGTGCATCTGCGCCTATTCGGACGGCTCATCCCGATGACGGTTGTGGTCCGCGAGGCGCGCACGGTTGATGATCTTGAGCCGATTATTCAGTCCGTCGAGCGTAACGAGGAAGCAGGGCCCGACGCCGTTCTTCGCGTATTGCAGGCCCGCCGCGCACTTAAGGCCGGAAATGGGGAGATGTGGCTTGCGGCCTTCGAGCGGTTGGTCACGCAGCTTAATCGTCGATTCGCCTGGGATCTAACCGCTCAGACCTTTGACGCCACAACGAGTGACGTCTCGCAAGCAGGTTTGGCGAGTGCCGGCAGGATCGGTCGTAAGGTGCTGTCATCCTCCTGGGCGCTGCGACGTGATCAGCCCTGGGCCGATGCTCTGGCCGCCTCCTGGGCGACTCGGTTAGTCGCGCGATCACACTGTACGGATCCGGAAGAATCGCGGACCCTTCTTCGCGCAATTCTCGGGTCGATTGGCGATAGAGCTCTGTCGGTCGAATACGTACGCCACATCGTTTGGAATATCGACGCTATCTGGCCTTGCGATCCACCATTCGTCGCTGAGATCTACGAGCGTATATTTGCTCACCGGGAAACAAGCACCGACGCTACACCGATGGGAACGCCTGTTCTTCCGATGACAAGTAATCGTCGGCAAGACTTCGACATGTGCATTTATGAATTGAACGAACATTACGGCGGCTTTCTGGCGGCCAGTGAGGAGCATGCAATGCGCGGCGGCATTGCGGCAGTTGATCAATTCGTGGAGCGAGATCACGTCAGGCCTTACATCAACGAGGGACACACGACTGACGAGCTGACCGACCGGTTCGCGTTCGGCGAGCGTGAGGCGGTGTATGTAACAGATATGAGCGAGGGCTGGCGTGTCAGCTCCCATCAAGATGAGGAACTGAAGATTGCTGACGCGATTTTTGGCCATATTGAGTGCGCCGCACGAAGTCACGACGAACGCTCCATCGAGCTAGCTCTACGATTGTTTGTTGAGAAGGCACGAATGGCCTTTTGGTGGGCCGAGCTATTGACCGTTGGTACTCGTCATGCTCAGCTGTTCGCTCAACGCCTGTATCCCTTATGCGTTGCAGAGCCTGTTCTTGCTGGGAGCGCGACGGTCAAGCAGGTGACCGATTTCATCGTTGCCGCTTATCCTTCTTGGTTGCCGGAACAGAGAAGAGAGGTAGAGCAGGCTGTAATGGGTCTGTCGCGCGACGATGACGACGAAGAGTGGGCAATACACCGACGGCAGCGGATCCTTGGACTGATCCCGGCGAACCTGGTCGTGACCGACGAGGCCCGAGCCGTGAGAGCAGAAATGATTATAGCGGGACGGCAGCCGACGAACGAGCCGTTAGTGAGCTTTTCATCTTCGGTCGAGCCTTTTAGTGAGCCAGAGTGGCTTCGCGAGCAAGGGGCCGACCTTGAGAAGCCTTCGAATCAGCGGTTGCGCGAAGTCTCGTCGCCTCTTGAGGCATTCAACACATCTTGGCTTAACGAAATTCCAACCAGCGCTGCTGTCGCTGAGATTCTGCCGACGATTGAGCAATCCAATCGACTGTTGGGTAACAGCGATGCGGATGCTCCGGTCTTCGCGATGGTGCGGACGCGAATGGCGACGGCGGCGATGCTGGCGGCAAGGGCGGCCAGACCCACAGACGCCAGCTTTGAGCTTGCTCGGTCGATCTTGCTAGATGCAGCCCGTCACCCTCTCGTCGACGATGGTGAATCTAGAAACGAAGACCTGGACTATCTGGCTTGGTCTCCGCGCCCAGAAACAGAAGCTGCTCAGGGCTTACCCTGGATCGCTCTCCGCCGTCCAGACCAGGAGACGCTCGAAACCATTGAGGCCCTGGTCCGTGATCCGGATGCGATCATCCGATACTTGGTTCTGCGGGAGCTCTTTCGCATCTCGGACGTGGCTGGCGATGTGTTCTGGCGGCTCATTGACGAGCGGATCGCAGAGGACAATGCTTCAATCGTTCGGTTGGCAATTTGCCAATCTCTTGCACGCATAATCGGGCGTCAACACGAGCGCGTGGCGGATGCCGCACAGCACTTGTGGACAGTGCTTCCGCAGGATCGATCAAAGCGCTCGGAATTCCGCGACATTCTACTTGATATTGTCGTTTGGCTTCGGCTGGAGCGTGGAAATATCTGGGCGCGTGACGCTCTAGATGGACTAGCGCGCGCGCCGATGTCCAATCCGTCGCTGCTCCACGCCGCAGTGTTCTGTTTGTGGCAGAAGGCGATTCCGTCGCGATTGGCCGAACACCGTGTAGTCGTTGAGGATGTGTTGGGTCTTGTCTCAGAAGCCGTCCGTCAGACGTGCCGAGTGTTACGAGAGCGAGATCCTGCATACGATGAACGCGATGCGGACCGGCTGAAAGACTTATATGGCGTTCTCGATGAGTCCGTCGCGCACGTTCGCTTTTGTCTCTCGCGAGACCACAGTCGCGACGGCAATGCGACGCCGGAAGCACGCCGTGAGTTCTTTTCCCTTGTCGCGCCGATTCTTGACGAGATTCTCGACTTCGGACTAGACCGCGGTTTTGTGCTGGCCCCGACAGTTCATCACTTTATGGAACTGCTCAATGAAGTGGTGCAGTTCGACGCATGTCGCGCTGTAATCATGGCCGCGCGCGCTGCACGCGCTGGTGAGGGTGCCAACTACAACATGGATGCCCTCGCAATCGGGAAGGTCGTGCAGCTTGTAGAGCGCGTTTTGGCAGATCACAGAAGCGAGGTTCAAGATGCCGAAGCGCTCCAAGCGCTGATGGATCTGCTCGATGTGTTCGCTGCAACTGGATGGCCTGAAGCGATACAGCTGGTATGGCGACTCGATGATCTGTTTCGGTGAAAGGGCGTCGGCGCGGGTGTAGGCCTGGAAATCCAAGCGTACAGCCCTCTGTGTTGAGATCTGGTTGGGAGATGTGAGCCGCCGTTTACGGCAATCGCGGGTGACGGCGGTTTCGAGTGTGATTTAACGTGCAAGACGTGGCCGATCTTTGGAAGCCAAATCGGAAATGTCGGTGAGTCAGGTGATCACATGGAGATAGCAACATTGGTACTCCAATACCTTGCGGTGCTCCTTACGGCTCCCCCTCTCTTATCGATAGTGGCCGTAGTCTTTATGTTTAAGTTCGCAGAAGACATCAAGGTCCTCTTGCTACGTGTGGCCAAGATTAGGCTACCAGGCGGCGCAGAATTTGACACACCACAAAGCCGCAGGACTATCGATGAAGAACCTGGGCCAGCACCTGAAACCGGAGAGATTCCCGTTGAAGGAATTCCTCCCGATTTAACGCCAGAACAGCAGCAAGCGATCGCACAGCTTGTCAGAGCTCACATCGCCACGGCATATCTTTGGGAATATCGATATCTCAACTACTTTTTGGCGCGCAGAACACAGTTGGCATTGGACTGGTTCGTCGGGCTCCCCCAGCCAACAAACTATGCTTACTACGATTCCTTTTTCTTGCCAATAGCGCATTCTGCACGTGAGCGACAGGCAATACTCAACGCACTACAGGCGCACCATTTGGTAACCTGCGATGGTAATACCAATACTATTACGATTACGCCAAAGGGCCGAGAGTACCACCAGTGGCGTGGACCACTCCCACCCCTAACCAATCCGTTAACAGGACCAGCATAGAACCGTGCTTAGTATTTGTTCCTTTGACTTCTACATAACGGGATCCAGGCCCAAAACATGCGACACCAGATAAGCGTACCTATTGAGGGCGATCTCTTCCTCGACCCTACGTGGTCCACATTAGGCTGACGCCACACAGTCATCAACGCGTTCCTGCTGTGGCTGACCGACAAGCTGATCGACGATTTTGAGATCGGTTCGGTTCGCACGACCTTGCTCATCGCGGTGTTGCTGACAGTAGAGAAGGTCGTTCTGGGGGCGATCCCCTGAAAGCGACAGTGCGGCAAAAGATCCCAAAGATGCCCGCGCAGCCGATCCGGCTGGCGCATTATTTCCAGCGCGCCCGTAACTTCAAATACAAATACAAATTCTATTCTGACGCATGAGTGTCTCCTCCCTGATGTGAGGCTAGGCCATACGCCAACCCGACACCCTCCCTGGGCCAGCCACATGCCCCACAGCCCCACGCGTAAGCTTCCCCCCTCGGTAGACACTCGAAGGTAGACTGCTCCCGGCTCAAAGGAGCGGTCATGAGGAAATCTAGGTTCAGTGAGAGTCAGATCGTTGGGATTCTCAAGGAAGCGGAATCTGGTGTCCCGGTGGCGGACCTACTGCGCCAGCACGGCATCAGCCGCACGACGTTCTTCAAGTGGCGGAGTAAGTACACCGGCGCGTCGGTGGCTGACGTGAAACGCCTCCGCGAGCTCGAAGGCGAGAACGCGAAGCTGAAACGGATGTATGCCGATCTGGCGTTGGAGAATGCGGCCATCAAGGACGTCTTGGCCCGAAAGTTATAACGCCGTCCGCGAAACGACTGGTCACTGAGGTGTTGGTGGGGGAACATCAGCTGCCAGTCCGACGGGCCTGTCAGATCGTGAGGCTGTCGCGGGCGGCGTACTATCGGCCTCCGGTGTCGGCGCCTCGTCGGGATGCGGCCGTGATCGCGGCGCTCACCGACGTCGTGGCCCGGTACCCACGCTGGGGCTTCTGGAAGTGTTATGACCGCCTGCGGCTCGAGGGTGCTGCCTGGAACCAATAAGTGCGTGCATCGCGTGTACTGCGCGTTGCGGCTCAACCTGCCGCGCCGGACGACCCGTCGCATCCCGCGGCGGGTGCGACGCCCGCTCGTGGCCCCACCGGTCTTGAACCAGACATGGGCGCTCGACTTCATGGCGGACGCGCTCTATGACCGGCGGCGCTTTCGAGCCCTGACCATCATCGACGAAGGGAACCGCGAAGGCTTGGCGATCGACGTGGGGCGGTCGATCCCGGCCCGGCGGGTGACCCGCGTTTTGGACGAACTCATCGCGCTGCACGGCCGGCCCACGGCGCTTCGCATGGACAACGGGCCGGAGCTGACGGCCCAGGCCCTGGTCGAGTGGGCTGACGAACGCCGGATCGACCTCCACTACATCCAACCGGGAAAACCCGATCAGAATGCCTTCATCGAGCGCTTCAATCGCAGCTATCGTACCGAGGTGCTCAATGCGCATCTCTTCGAGTCGCTGGCGGAGGTCCGCGCCCGCCGATGGTCCGCTGCTATGCCGTGTTCAACGTCGCACAGGCGGACGGCCTGAAGCTGGAACGCCAGGGCGACGACCGCGAGAAAGAGCCCGAGTGGAAGGCCCACCAGACGGCCGAGCGGGTGATCCAGGAGAGCGGGATCCACGTCGCCCATGTTCGCGGCGACCGCGCGTTTTACAACCTCCAGTCCGACACGGTGACGCTCCCGAAACGTGAGCAGTTCGCCACGGCGAACGGCTATTACCAGACCGCCTTACACGAACTCGGCCACGCCACCGGCCACCCCGAGCGGATGGACCGCGACACCTTGAAGCACGGCGCGGGGCACTTCGGCAGCGTGGAGTACGCCCGCGAAGAACTCCGCGCAGACACGACGGCAGCCGAGGCGCGGCGTATGTCAAGGGCTGGTTGAAGGCGCTGGAACAAGACCCGAAGGAGATGTACAAGGCAGCAGCCGACGCACAGAAAATCTCCGATTACCTGATGCGTCCCATCCGCGAACGCGAGCAGACGACGGACAAGGAACATGGGGAGCTGGCCGAGAAATACTCGGCGGCGCGCAGCCCGCAGATCAGCCAGACGCCCCCACCGCAGCAGCCGCCGCAGAACCATGAGCGGGAGGCCGGCATCAGCCGCTAGGCGCTCCCCATGTTTGACCGTTCCGATCTTCTCTGGCGAGACGACGACCCGACGCCGGCCACCACGCCGGCGCGGGACGACCACGCGAAGGATGACCAGGCGCGCCAGGTCACAGCACGACCAGGCGCGCCCGGTCACACCCGCGCCACGGCCGACGAGCCGGCGCGGGATGGTCGGGATGGTGAGGACCGGCCGCAGGAACCCGCCGGCCACGACTTCAAGGGGTTTGAGCAGGAACCTGCCGGCCCGCGCGAGCATCCCGAGTGGACCCCGCAGCAGCGCGCCAACCACGAGGCGCACCACGCCCGGCTTGCCCGCCTCCGCGAGGAACGCGCGCCCGAGTGGGCGCGCCAGGATGAGCGGGATCGCCAGGATGAAGCCGCCCGCACGCACGCGCGCGAAGCCCGCGCGCACGACCGACGACCCACGCGCGCGGACCGGGCTCGTCAGGAGCGGGCCGGCCACCGCACGACGCCCGACCCGCAGACACGCACCACCGGCCATCGCCGGGAACACGACGCCCGCACGCACGACCCCGAGGCGCGCCACCGGCCACGCCGCAGCAGGACCGAACGCACGCGCGATGCGGTGGCCGACGTGGGGCTCTATCGCGCCGTGTCCTACACAGACCTGTCCGACCAACATTTTGACGGCCACCCCTACGCCACCCGGCGCAGCGTCAATCACATGATCCGCGCCGGGCTGATCGAGGAACACGAGGCGACCGGGCCGGCCGGGCAGACGTTCACGGTCCTCACCGCGACCGAACGCGGGCGAGACGCCGCCCAGCGCGCGGCGGTCGACGCCGGCCACGTCCCCGAGCAGCAGACGTGGAGTGGCATTGTGAAGCCCGCCGAGCTGTCACATGACACGGCCGTGTACCGCGCCGCGCTCGGCGAGCGGGCGCGCATCGAGGCCGAGGGCGGGCGCGTGGCAAGAATAGTTGACGTTGAGCGGCAGAAGTACTTGACGCCAAACAACGCCCGCCGGGGCGACGCCCTCACCGGCCTCGTACATCACAGTGATGCCGGGTCGCAATATCTCTCGATGCGGTACACGGATCGCCTCGTGGACGCCGGCATCGCGCCGTCGGTCGGCAGCCAAGGCGATGCCTATGACAATGCCCTCGCCGAATCGGTGATCGGCTTGTACAAGACGGAGGTGATTCGACGGAAGGGCCCGTGGCGCACCCTCGAGGCCGTGGAGTTCGCCACCTTGACGTGGGTGGACTGGTTCAACACACGACGACTGTTGGGGCCGCTCGGGGACATTCCACCAGCAGAGTTCGAGGCGCAGTACTATGAGCAGGCTGAGGTGGCCTGATTCAACGAATTCGGTCTCCGAGAAACCCGGTACGATTCATGATTCGGATTGGACAACGCAAGCAGCTGGGCTCTCGGTTGCAGGGCGGGTCAGAAGGGAATATCGTCGTCCGTGATGGGCTCGTCGGGTTCAGATGGCTCGCGCTGGAGTACAAGTCGATCCTGATTTGAGAGCAACCACGCCATTCCTGATTCGGTGATGGCATACGCTACGTAGGAATTCTCGTTCATGTCTTCGTCTCTCACGCTATTGAGCATGTTCTTACGGAGCAATGTGACCAGCCCCAGCGTGACTGCCAATTTAGTGAAGCCCTGCTTCTCCATATCCGTGCGAATCGCATGGGCCAAAACCAATGAATCCGGGGCGTCGGCGTTCTCAGCTACCGTCGCTAGAGCGACCATCTCATGACTACTCAGTCCAGCGACCTCGCCCACAACGGATGCCTCAGCCAGTTTGCCGAGCCTGCCTTCCTTCCGGATCAAAGCATTGAGGCGATCCGTAATCTTGCTCTTCAAGTCCTCAAAGTCACGCGCAGATTCAGTCTTGTAGGAGATGATCGTTCGATGTTGGATATCGAAGGGAAATCGTTGACCTGGCTTCTCAAGGCAGACCAGGACGACCGGCTTTCCGGCTGCAATCGCAAACCCGAGCTCGAACCAGACGTTCGGATTGGGCTCGGAGATATCAGCAAGACAAGCATCCGCTTCGCGGATCCCTTTCTCGACCTCCTCCATGGGGATAAGTGCTGACGGATCTCGATCTACGCGATACGCTTCAAGATGTGCCGCACTAATGGCCGGAACAAAAACATCGTCATATCTCTTGTCGAATGGGCCATCATCAAATGGTTGGATGACGAAGCAAGTAGGCATTGGTTTCAGCTCCGCACGCACTAACGTGACATTTCCGATTTAGCCGCCACAATCTCGGGGAATATACGGGATATTTGACCCACCAGCACGCCTGTACCGCTTCTCTCGTTGCCATCTAGCAGGCTGCTGAAAAACTCCGCGAAATGGGATCGACAGATGGATCCCGTCGTACTACGATGCTCCCAACACTGAAGGGAGCCCGATCATGCGCGGACACGATGAGCAGACCACCCACATGTTCAGCTACCTGTCGCCGGAACAGCGCGTGCCGGCCGACCATCCGCTCCGCGCCGTTCGGGCGCTGACGGACGAAGCCCTGCAGACAATGTCGCGCCGATTCGCGAGCCTGTACGCCACGACAGGGCGTCCGTCGATCCCACCGGAGCAATTGCTGCGCGCTTTGCTGTTGCAAGTGCTCTACACGGTGCGGAGCGAGCGGCTGCTCATGGAAGAGCTCAACTACAACCTGCTGTTCCGGTGGTTCGTCGGGCTGAATATGGATGACCCGGTCTGGCATCCCACGACGTTTACCAAGAATCGCGACCGGCTGCTGTCGGGCGATGTCGCCGCCGCGTTCTTTGATGCGGTCCAGGCCCACGCCCGGGCGGCCGGGCTGCTCTCGGACGAACACTTCACCGTGGATGGGACGCAGTTGGAAGCATGGGCCAGCCTGAAAAGCTTTCGGTGCGTGGACGCAGCGGAGAGCGACCCGCCCGAGGACCCGGGCAATCCCACGGTCAACTTCCACGGGGAGCGGCGGCGCAATGACACCCATCAGTCGACGACCGATCCCGAGGCGATGTTGCATCGGAAGGGCAAAGGCAAGGAAGCCAAGCTGGCGTATCTCGGCCACGTGCTGCTGGACAATCGACAGGGGCTTGTCGCCAACGTCTGCGCGACCCACGCGACGGGGACCGCCGAACGCGACGCGGCGGTGCTGTTGCTGGAGGCCAGCGCCTCCCCGGGCAGCACGGTCGGGGCGGACAAGGGCTACGATGTGGCGCGCTTCGTTGCCGACGTGCGCGTCCAGGACGTCACGCCCCACGTGGCGCAGAAGGTCCGCGGGAGTGCGATCGACGGTCGGACCACGCGGCATGCGGGCTATCACGTGAGTCAGCGGAAACGAAAACTCGTGGAACAGGTCTTCGGCTGGATGAAGACCGTCGGCGGCCTGCGCAAGCTCCGGCATCGCGGCATCGCCCTGGTGGATTGGCAGCTCACCTTCGCCGCCACCGCCTATAACTTGGTCCGGTTGCGGAATCTGGAGGCGAGGTGTCCCTGATCGCCGGCCGCGGGTGTCGCTGGCCCCCTCGTCGGGACAGCGTGTCCCCGTGCGCACCGTTGTCGGGGGGGGCGTGACACGCATGATGGCCATGAAAACAGCCCGATCCTCGTGTTCTTCAGCAACCTGCTAGGCAACAGCTTGGTACACTCCACTTCGCCAAACGAAGTACTACGTGGCCCGTTACGTCGGGTCGCCCGTTGAATACAAGACCCCACCAGGGGAATAGACGGGGAACCCTGCACAAACACGTAGGCTTCGTTTGGCGACTGGCCCGGTGACCACTTCCGGCCGTCGGCGACCAGCCCGGTGACCACTTCCGGTCACCGGCACAGGCCAGGAGGCCATCGTGCGCCACATCGCTCTTGCTGTTTGTCTCGCCCTCCTCCTACCCGTTGCCGCCGCCGCCGAGGAACCGTCGGCGTCCAAGAACACCCTCCTGGAAGCCGCGCTCGGCCGCGCCAGTGCGCTTCAGGGTGATGACCCGGATCGCGTGCGGTCGATGGGCCGGACCTGGGCGGGCGTGGCCATGCTCGGCGGGGGCGCCTTCCTCGCCGCCCATGCCGCAACATCCACCTGTGCCACAACCTCATTCGCGTCCGCGTTCTTCGACACACAGACGTGTGGACAGGCCTGGACGAAGCTGGGAGCAGGCTTAGGTGTGGTAACCGTCGGTGTGCTGCTCGCGACCGTGTTCTCGGACGTGCCTGCACGCCCGAGCATCGCGGTCGATGTAGGACCAGGCCGGATCCGTATCGGGAAGACGTTCTCGTTCTAAAGCGCTTTTCAAATAGGCCTTGTACTACCTGGGGCGGTTGTGGTACTTCTGCGCGCACTGATGCAGGAGGACCGATGCGTGCCTATTCGATGGATCTGCGAGAGCGGGCGCTACTCGACAGCGATGCCGGGATGAAGGCGGCCGATGTGGCGGCGAAGTACCGCGTGAGCGGGTCGTGGGTGCGGCTACTGAAACAGCGGCGGCGCGAAACGGGCGAGGTGGCGCCTCGCGTCCAGCGACATGGACGGCGCTGCATGCTTGAGCCGCACCTACACACCTTGGCCGCGCTGCTTGCGGCGCACCCGGATCGCACGCTGGCTGAGCTGAAGGACGCCCTCGCCACGCCCGCGAGTGTGCCGACGGTCTGGCGCACCGTGCGGGCCCTCGGCCTGACCGTTAAAAAAAACGGTCCGCCCGTCCGAACACGATCGGCCTGACGTCGCGGCCGCGCGGGTCGCGTGGCACGCGGCGGCGCCGACCTGGGATGTCGCCCACCTCGTGTGTCTGGACGAAACCGGCATCACCACCAATCTGCTTCGGCGGTACGGCCGGGCACCGCGTGGCGCGCGCGTCCACGACCACGCCCCCTGCGGGCGCTGGCAGACCAGCACGTTTCGCGCCGCGTTGCGGGTTACAGGGCTGACCGCACCGGGGGTCTTCGACGGCGCGATCGATGGCGAGAGCTTCCGCGCCTACATCGACCAGATCTTGGTGCCGACCCTGCACGCCGGCGACATCGTCATCGCCGACAACCTCGGGGCCCACAAGGTCGCCGGCATCCAGCGGGCCCTCCAGGCCGCCGGGGCCACACTCTGGTACTTGCCACCCTACAGCCCGGACCTCAATCCCATCGAGCTCTGCGTCGCGAAGCTCAAGGCGCTCGTTCGCACCGCTCGCTGTCGCAGCACCGAGACGCTCTGGCCGTTCCTCGGCGAGTGCTTGGCGCACTTCAGCCCTGACGAATGCCGCAACTGTTTTCGGCACTGCGGGTACTCGGCCGCCACACGGTCATGAAAAGCGCTTTAGCTGCATCATCGGTGCTGACTTGCGCTGGTCTGTGTACGATGCTCTGACGTACGTCCGTTTCCGGGCCGATGGAGACGGGCCGGAAGGGAACCTGACGGCCCTCATCGCCTGCTGAGCCGGAGGCGGGCCGGGGGGATCCCCCGAAGGGCCGGAGCGCAAGCGGAGGACTGTAGCGCCCCAGGGTTCTTGGACAGTGGTTTGACGGTATTCGCATCTACGCGGCCGCGTCCAGCCCGCCGAGGTCGCGTCGCACCGGCCCGCGATCACGCCCTGCGGGGCATCCTCGAGCCGACAATGAGACGCTAGCAGGCCGGACACAGCAACGCCGTCGAGCAGGTGGAGCTCGATGTCGTGTTGGGTTGCCATTGACGCTGGAGGATATCACCCACCAGTCACGCACGCCTGGTGCGTCTGTGAACCCCAGTCGATGCCCACGAACCACCCAACTGCAACTCGCACCTCCTCGCCATGGACCGAACGGGCGCGCCAACGATGCCTGCCGAGACCTGTACTGGCGCTCTGCGGCGCAGACTCCCCACGGGGCATCCATCGATGGCTGGACCGCCAGGGCACAAATCCCGGCCAAGTGCTCGAAGACACACGTCGCTCCCCGGTAGCTCCCGGCGGTCTGCCCGATCTCTACGCGATTATCCGCGCAAGGTCATCCAGAAAGGTACAGGTCGCTCCCCACGAAATCTTCCTGCGGAAGGCCAAGCCACTGCGTCGCGCCGGACGCCATCATCCGCGTTACCGGCGTCAAGATCGACCGGCGTGGCGGGAGCCGATCATCATCGGCTACGCTGAATGCGCCCATGACGCCGCACGAGTTCATCGCCAAGTGGCGCGCCTCCGAGTTGAAGGAACGCTCAGCCTCGCAGGAGCACTTCATCGATCTGTGTCGGCTGCTCGGCGAGCCGACGCCGGCCGAGGCTGACCCGACGGGCGAGGCTAACTGCTTCGAGTGCGGCGCGCGCAAGGACACCGGCGGTGACGGCTGGGCCGATGTCTGGAAGCGCCATCACTTCGCCTGGGAGTACAAAGGCAAGCGCGCCGACCTCGACGCCGCGTTCGGCCAGCTCCGGCTCTACGCGTTGGCGCTGGAGAACCCGCCCCTGCTGATCGTCTCCGACATGCTGCGGTTCCGCATCCGCACCAACTGGACGAACAGCGTCAGTAAGACGTACGAGTTCGGCCTGGACGACCTGGCCGACGCCGCGACACGCGACCGGCTCAAGCCGTTCCGGGCCGTGAAGCGGTAACGCGGACACAGGACCGACCAAACCCGGTGGGCAGGCGATCCCTCCCGGCCCGCCTCGCGACCGCAAATCGACTCCCTTTCGCACACTAGTTCGCACACATGCGCTTCAAGTTCGAGCGCAACCCAGGAACATGAGGTGTTTTTGTCTAGCACACCAGCCGGAAGCGCTGGTGCACAGAAGTTCACTGCGCTCAGTCCTTCACAGCACTCCTCGCCGTTCGTTTTCACCGGCGCAGGCGAGCCGTTGGCCCGCATGTTGCTCGCCAGAATCCGCCTTCGGTTCCCGTCTCACAGCAATCCTTCGGCTTTTAGCGCCGCCCTGATCTCATCTGCGCGGAATACCGGCGGATCGGACGAGATGGGCTCGTGAGGCAACCCACCTCTAGCCACACGTTCCTGTCGAGCTGCGATCTCCATGAGACGTGCAACGTCGACTGGGCGCATTGAATCCGCGTCGAGCATCTCAAGCCGTTCCTCGACTTTTCGCAGTGCAGTGGAAGCGATTCTTGCGTGGCGGTCGTTCATTTCCTCGATTCGGCGCGCTCGCTGTGAGTGCGCCAGGCGGTCCCGTTCGTCGTCAAATGCACCGGCTCGTTTCACCCAATCTCGACGTGCACTCAAACGCTCGACGTATGTTTTCGTAACGCCCAACTTTCGCCCAACTTCCACCAGCGAACGCTCGAGGGGGTGCATATCGCGATATGCGCAAAATACGGCGAACTGGCGCGATGTTTCGTTCGGCTGCCGTGACCAGGGTGATGGAGTCCCGGCGGAACTCGGAAAGCTAGGCATGCGTAACCTCCCAACGCTCCGCCGCGTCGGGCACTTCAAGGTAGAACAGATCGGAGGCAACGGAGCATGGCCAGCCAGCCCCGCTCTTTCGAGCGTTGAGCGTGGCCGCCAGCTCACCAGCGGTCACCTGCTCACCTCAACCGGCTTGGCGCATTCCTCAAGCGCTTGATCGATCCAAGACGCCCGTATCCGAATGTGCTTACGGCCAGCGCCTACGCGGGCATGCCGGAGGAGCCCAGCGCGAATCAGCCGGCGCAGCGTTGCCTCGTTACAGGCGGCACGAGCCGCTCCCTCACGAAGCGTGAGCCATCGGTCCTCGTCTGCCTTTGGCGCGGAACCAGACTGTCTTTCGGTCTGCATGGTTCCAAGTCTGGCATCCGGAACCGGACGCAGAATAGCGGGTGGGTTTCCTGTCCGGCTTACTGGCCTCGGTACGCGCTTACACCTCGGAAAGTCCGCACTTGCGTTGTGGTCAGCCCCGTTCGCCAAGCCATGACTTGCTCGTAGATCTCACGAGCTTCAACCTTCTGCCGCAGCGCGAACTTCCTGATCTTCGCAGCCTGATCTCGTGAGAGGGGGTGGCCCAGCCCACGCGCCGCACACTCCTTCAGATGGCCGATGGTCTCGTTCAAATCGGCGACTAGATCTGGGTCACTACGTAGTGGACGGATCTGGCGCATCAGCGCGCCGATTTTCTGCCGTAAGCTGGGATCGTCGTCCCACTGAATAACGGGCCTTCTAGTCCTTGGACGTCCTGGCAACCGTACAAGGCTCCGCAACATGTCGATTGCGTCTTGAGCAAGAAGAAGATCGCGAGGCGATCTCTGGACTACAGCGATTTCGTGATATCTCCCGAGGGCCTCGCGGACGATGGATATCTTGACGCGCTTGTCCACATCGCCAGACGAAGACGCCGGCCTACGTTGCTTCGGCGATCCTACCTGCCTCTTGCGATGTCCTCCTTGACTACCGCCTGAATCGGAACGCAATGCCATTCAATGCGGATCTTACGCGAATGTCTCCAGTAGCGGAGTAGACAATACGGTTGTCTCGTGTAGCCTCCCCCGGCAGGACTCGATAGGCAGACTGACCTTGTCCCTGAATCGTACCGAGAATCTCTGAGGGTGAATTAGTTGACTCAGGCCACGGCGGCCTGATTCCAGTAGCCGTGCAAACACCTCCCCCGCCGTGTGCGAATTTGTGCGAATAAAGTCGTCGCTAGCGTGCGCCGTAGTCCACGCCAGTCCAGGATTGGTCCGGTGGATACGCGTCAGTTCACATCAGCACAAGAAAGCAGCCAGCTTGAGGGGCTGGCGATGGCAACATCGTGGGGGTTCGAATCCCCCCTTCCGCACCAATATAACAGCAATAAATATAAGTACTTACAAGCGCTCATCAAAGTGGAGCGTTTGTTGTCCTAGAACAGGTAGTCGGGTAAGTAGTCGGTTTTCAGACGTTCGCAAGCCCGCCAGGCGAGGATTGCGCAGGACGAGAGATCGGAGCTGTCTGCAACTCCTAGGTAGTCCAGCGAGTCGCGAGTTCCTGAGGGACAGCCTGAAGCCCGCGACCGACGACGAAGGGAACACCGTCGTTGAGAAACGGATCGCGAACTTCCTGAACACGCTGACCGAAGGTGGGCGTCCGGATTAGCGAGTGTTCCGGCAGGGAGCCAAGACCCGCCGAGGATTGCCCAGGACGCAAGATCTCAGACCGTAGGTAGTCCAGCCCCCCACTGTCTTCACACAGATCCACGACGCTTTCGCCACTAGTCCGCTATCCGCCTAGCGGTGGAATCGGAACCGCGTCCCTCTCCGCTTTCACCAACGACTTAGTCAATGTGTTGTGCTGTGCATCGAGGTCATGTTTGATTCGACGCTGTGACCACACGCGATAGAGCTTCACTGTGTAGTCCCACCTATTCAGGTGATCTTGTTTTCGCATGCTGCAGTAGAAAAAGAACGTCCGCTCGACGAAATCGCAGAAGACCGCACTCAAGGGCATGAACGCCATCTCTTCATCGGCGACACCAGTACAGAAATACACCGCGGATGCCTCGACCAGATTCACGGCGTCGAGAGTTAGATCCCCGAACTCGCTGTCCTTCATCAACAGGTCGACAGCTTTCTGTTGGTGCGATCGGGCTTTACTGTCCTGCGAGTCCAACTCTTCCATATCAAACCGCTCCATCGAGCAGCTGAGCCGTTGGAAGGGGATCTTGTTCTGGTAGGAGATTAGCTTGTTCATCGAAGGAATGATGACATCCGCCCAGTGGGTAATCTGCACAGCGGCTTCCTTTGCAGCCTCGCGATAAATCCGTGTCTTGATATCAGTTTTGGCGATCCAAATCTGCTGCAGAGCTATGCTCGCGACAAAGAACAGACCAATGCCCGCAATGAAGTACAGAATCTCCAAGAATGATCGAAGTGCGTCAAGATTCATCAAAACCTCTACCCCCGGATTTCCGATTTCGCTGTGGTACCGTACCGCCAGGATCAGTCGCCGCGCCTTGATTTCTGGGGCTCCGACGTAAGGAACCTCACGACGGAGGGTGACACCCGGTGAATTACAACACAAGCCATTTCAGTTCGCGTTCAACGGCTTCTTGAAAGTCGCGTTTCAGGGATCGCGCGTCACCTCCGACGCCGGCCTCATTCTAGTGCGCGAGTTGGATGAACGCCTGGGGCTGGAGACACTCATCTCCGAGCACCTGAGCGATTCCCGACATGGGTTGAACACCCAGTTCAGTCTGGCGGATCTCCTGCGGCAATCGGTCTACAGCCGGCTCGCGGGCTACGAAGACCTCAACGACGCAGTGCGCGTGTCGACGGACCCGACATTCCGTCTCATCGGGTCGCCGAAGCGCTGGGACCGGGGTGCGGCGCTGACATCGACCCTGCATTGGTTCGAGACCGACCTGCTGACCCAGGAGGAGAATCTCATTGGGCTGATGGCCGTGAACCGGGAGGTGCTCGCACAGGCCGAGAGACCGACGCGCGCCGACCGGATCGTGCTCGACATGGATTCGAGCGAGAGCCCGGTGCATGGGGCGCAGGAAGGGAGTGCGTATAACGGGCACTTTGAGTCCGTCTGCTACCACCCGCTGTTTCTGTTCAGTGAGCACGGCGACTGCGTCGCCGCCACGCTGCGGCCCGGCAACGTGCAGAGCGCCGACAGCTGGGACGACCTGCTCGTGCCGGAGGTTGAACGGCAGCAGGCGGAGGGCACGCGCGTGGCGTTCCGCGCGGACGCGGCGTTCGCCAAGCCGGAGATCGACGAGACGCTCGAGAGACGCGACGTGGACTATGCCATCCGCATGCCGGCGAACAAGAGCTTGGAGCTGGAAATCGAAAACATCCTCTTTCGTCCGCCCGGACGGCCGAGCCGCAAGCCCTTGGTGCGCTACAAGAGTTTCCGCTATCAGGCGAAGCGCTGGACTACGCCCAGACGGATGGTCGCCAAGGTGGAGCACCACCGGGGTGAGCTGTTCCCTCGCGTCGGCTTCATCGTGACCAACATGACCCTCCCGAGTCGCTCGGTCGTCCGGTTCTACAACAAGCGCGGTACGGCGGAGCCATGGATCAAGGAAGGCAAGCAGGCAACCCACTGGACGCGGCTGTCGTGCCATCGGTTCCGGGCGAACGAAGTGCGCCTGCACCTGAGCGTCCTGGCCTACAACCTGGGCAACTTGTGGCGCAGACTGGTCCTGCCGCCGCGGATCAAGCGCTGGTCGCTCACGAGTCTGCAGCAGCGACTGGTGAAAACCGGGGGCCGGCTAGTGAAGCATGCGCGGTACTACTGGCTCCTGTTGGCAGAAGGGCATCTGACGCGGCGGCTGTTCGGCGACATGCTACGGAGGATCTGGGCGCTGCCAGTGCCGGGAGGCTGACGCGCGGCGAGTGCTACGAAGCCCGCCTGGCGAAGAAAGGCCACAAGTGTGGAGCGGTGTCTGAGGAATGCCCTGAAAGTAGGGGGCTCCAGTCGGTTGCACGTCAGCGGGGGCTGAGGTGACGGCCTCCGGAGCTGGACGATTGTGCGACGAAGAAAGTTTCGTGGGATCGGCGGCTCTCGGGTGTATAAAGGTGCCATCCGGGGCAGGCAAAATGGAAATCCCGGCTACCATCTTCACTACCATTCGTGCCCATTTGTCACCGAGCCATCATATCGCGACCGAGACTTGTGCTCTGCGAAGAACCGCCCGCCGGGAAATACTAGGGAACCTGGGTGTCTGGGTTAGCGAGTGGTGAGGAAGGAACTCTAAACCTGCCGAGGATTGCGCAGGACGCGAGATCCGAGATGTCTGCGACTCGTAGGTAGTCCACGTCGTCGAGACGCCGTGTGCGTCCTGACCGTCTCTGGAAAGTGATTCAGGAGGGAGAACGCATGTCGCAGACACCCCACAAGTGCCTAGAGACTGTCATCACGTTTCGAGCCTCGAGGGATCTCGTGAAGACGCTAACAGAGCGAGCACAGGAACGGGGAATCAGTCGCTCGGATCTCATTAGGGAGTGCGCACAACAGCCCGCGACCGACACGAATTGCCCGCGAAGTCGCCGCAGGTATCCGCAAGATCCTCAATACGAAACCTGATCCGTGCTTGTATTAGCTCGGTTGTTTCTGAAGACTTGGAAATAGCCTGTGGGCAGCAGCAGTCGCTAGTTTCTTGTGAGAATCAGTCAAATCATTCTGGTGCTGAATAGTATCGACAATCTCTTGGTGCAATGAGCGTGCCTTTTTCTCATCAACGTGATCCTCGTTTAGTAAAGTATGGACCGCAACTTCCAAGCAAACAATCCTACCGATTACACCGTCGAACCAATCAGTCTCATTTGGCATGAGTGGAATCTTCCCTTCGCCTTGTGCTGTGTTGAATCAATTTGGGGCAAATCCCCATCAAAACAACCTCAAATCGCCGGACGGTATCAGAGAATTGTTCTTGAAGACTTTCAGACCCTGCGAATATTCAGCACGAGGGAGCGTAGCACGCATCGAGAATTGATCTCCGTTCAGCCGCGTTGAGTTGCCCGAAGGAGAACGCGTTTGCCAAGTGCCTTGTGCTCCGCCTCTGCGAGGAACGGTACTACCGCCCTCTGGGAAAATACTACGGAAGTTGAGTAATCCCCGGAGCTTCGCTTAGCGACTGTTCCTAGACGAACATAATTATCGACGAACTGGTTGCCCTCGTTGTCGCTGACAGAAATGTCGGTATTCGGTGTATTGCCGAGGGTGACAACCGCAACCATCCGCGCTTACAGAGCCGCGGTCGCACGATGCTACTCCTCGTTGAAGCAATATGCATAGCACTCATTTCTGAGTTAGTGAAGTTCTCAAGTTCCCAACAATGTCACGCGCCCTGCCCCACAGCTCCGCATAGAGCGCCTCAGCTTCAGCGTCTTTCCCTTCATTCTGCAGTTCTGGGCAGCAGTTGGTAGCGGACGAGACGGGAGCTTCGTTTACGGATCCTGATACGGGACAGGTGCTTGGAACTGAAGAAACCGAAATCGGACGAGTAGAGATCATAGAAACGCAAGCTCAGTATTCTCGTGCGCGTCCTGTCGGGGACAGTCAAGTGCCGACTGGCAGCGTCGTAAAACGACCCACAGAGGCAGCGAGCGAGAACACTCGCAGTCGTTCTGGGGGAGTGTTCTAAACGGAGTTGAGTGTTTCAATGGATGGTCAGTAGTCGGCGCGCGCCGCGCGCCGACTACTGACATCAATCGCACAGTCCCGCCGCCTCGACTGTCACGCAGGCTTCCTGAACACGAGAACAGGCTCGTGCTTAAACGGCTTACCATTGACCCACGACTCGTGTGGGCGCTGCACTTCCCTTCCGCGTTCCGACTGTCTTCGGCATCAAGAGCCGGAAGTACTCGTGCCACCGGAATCCGCACTCCCTGGCAATGCGTCGAGCATCTCTTTCGAGTCCTCGCGCTTCTGTGACATTTGCGACATTCAAGACGAGCACTCCGCCTGGGCGGAGCAAGTCGAACGCTCCTTGAATCAACGGAGCATAGAATTTGTCCCGCCAGAGGTCATAGCTCTTGTAGCGGTGCGCGGACTGGTTGGGGCTTGAATCGTACAACTCCGCGGCGAAGTACGGCGGACTCGTCATCACCATATCCACCGTCCCGTGCAGCCGTCGTGCCGCCGCGCTGCGTACCCACGTCTCGAACGGCTTCGGAAAGACCGTCGCGGAGCGAGGTGCCTTGATGTCCCGCTTGAGCCAGATGGTGGCACGGCGCGTCAATCCGGCGTAGGCGTCCTGCATACGCTCGTTCGGATCCGTCGCCAAATACGTCACACGGTGCGCACGTGGGACGCAGAGGGTGCCGAGCAAGCGCCCACCCCATCCCGCGCACGGGTCCACGACGAGGCAATCGTGGTCGTGCGGCAGGTAACGGTCAGCAAGGAACTTCGCGTGAAACGGTGGAAACGCCGTGCGCAGGTTGTACTGCGTCTGGAGGTACGAGAACAGCATCGGCAACACGTGCTTAGCGCTCCGATAGCCCACCTTGCTCACACGCGACCGATCTAGCAACTCGCTCAGACGTACCAGGAGCGTCTTCCTTCGTCTCTGTGCTGATCGTCTTGGAGGACGGGTCGCGTCTCGAACCGCACGGGCGACATCTTTTCGTAAGTCGCCAGACTTGGTCACCATTCGCCACATCGCGTACTGAGCCCAGTAAGTGTGCTCGCTATGAGCAGGGGTACGAGTAGCGAGGCAGTCCCGCCTGACGTGGATGTCGTCGGTGAGTAGATAGGGATTTCGATCCAGCGCCCGGACGGCAGCCGTGGCCCAATTGTGGTGCTTTCGATAGTAGAGGCAGATGCTGCGATAGGACTGCCGACGAAAGCGCGACGCCACAACCGGATCTGAGTGGTTCCGCGTGCTCACCCCCGCAAGATGCGTGGCAGTCGCCTCAGGTACGACCCACGCGTGCCACCCGACGCGGGCCAGACGGCGAAAGAGATCGATCTCCTCGGCAAACATATGAAACTGCTCGTCGAACAGCCCCGCTTGATCCAACGCGGCGCGCCGAAACACGACACACGCCCCACGCACGTACTCGGCCTCGTAGGGAGCATCTGCCCCGCCTTCCGGTCTGGCAGTCGCCGAGCGACGAGCCAGCCGGAGGGGTCGTTGCCACGGCGGTCGGGGAAAATCGAATCCGACACGCTGACCGCGACCGGCGCCGTCCAGAATGAGCGGTGCTGCAGCGCCGGCACCGTGGTGTTCCTGAAGAAAACGCACCAGACGCTCGAGACAGTCCCACGAAACACGGGCGTCGTTGTTGACGGCGCTCAGAAAGCCGCCCTTCGCGGCCCTGAAGCCGGTGTTCACCGCAGCGCCAAACCCCCGATTGACGCCGTGCTCGATGACTTGTACGGCTCCGAAGCGCGACCGAATCAGACCGGCGGTCTCGTCTTTCGATCCATCGTCGACAACAATCAACTCGGCCCAAGGCGGACAGCCATCCTTATGTCAAATGCTCGAGCGCTTCGGAGACGAGGTCAACGGCGTTCCACGTCGGAATCACGACCGAGAGCCGAATGGACGATTGGAGCATGTTCACCCCCCGCCGATGAAGGCGGTAGCGTTGCAGAGGCCGATCGGAGGGCAAACCGCGTGAGGCATCGACTATCCGGCTGAGACCGCGGCCATTGTAGACACTTACCGCGTTGGGTGCATCAACGGTGCTACGCTTGTTTGTACTACCCCTCATGCCGAAGCGGTACCTCCGTCTTGTCGTGTTGGCTAGCGTCGGGCTGGCTGTCGCTGCGGTGGCGATATCCGCATCTCAGGGTGACGACGCGGAGGGGCTGGGTCCACTCCCCCTCTATGACCAGCTTCGCACGGGGCGTGTCGAGCCAGCGGGTCACATCAGCGACGGCCAAATCCTGATCGATCGCTTCGCTTTCGATCTGACCGACGGCGACCTCTACCTCCTCACGCTGGACGATGATCGTCCGGCGGTCGCCGTCTTCCTCGGCGATGGAGCAATTCGAGCCTACCCGCCTGACGGCGTGGAGCACCATCAGCTTGAGCGGTTCCTCGACGACGAAGACTTCGTGGAAGAGCCGTTCGACCGACTCGTCTTGTGGTTCGCAGATAACACGGGTGACCGACTGCGGGCGCTTGCCGACGACACGCTGGGACGCGATGCCGATGATGCCAACGACCTGCTCGAAGACCGTCGCAAGAAGCTTCTCGAAAAGCAGCTCGAAAACCCGGACAGCCGCCTGCTGGTCGATCTGCTGGAAGCTGGCCAGTCACAGATCGCCCGTCCATTCCTGTACGTCCTGATCGATACCGACGACGAGGGGTGGGTGACACTCGAGCAGGAGCCCCACCAGCCGGAGGAGCTGCGTCTGTTTCGATACGACGAGCGTCGCGAACGCACCGACGTGTGGATGGAGTTTCACGCGCTCTGGGACCTCGATGCAGATGTCCGGGAGTCGGCGCTCGACGGGTTCCCTCGGAACCCTGAGCTTGAAGGCAAGATCGAGGAGAACGACGACGACGACGACGACTGGAACGCTCGCGACCTGGGCCTCGCCGTGAGACCGGTCACGCCGCGTCACGAGAACTGGTCGCCACGAGTGCACGTGCCGAGAACCGATGTCGACCTCGCGCTCGAGTCGAGCGGAGACGTTGAAGGGCGTGCCGCGCTCCTCATCGAGGCTCGACAGCCCCTCACCGCGCTTCGTCTGCAGTTATCCCAATTCGTCGAAGTCACCGACGTCCGCTGGCGGCCGACCGTCCCGACCGATGTCGACCTCAATGACGTGCGCGCCGTGCCGCTCCTGGGTGGGTTTTCGGACGCACCGGACGAACCGGTCAAGTTGACGGGCGATCAGCTGCACTACGTCAAAGCACGCCACTCGCGACGGATGGAAGACGACCTGTACGAGCCGCGGGTCACCATTGTTCTGCCGCAGACGGTCCCAGCTGGAAAGCGCTTCATCGTCGAGCTGGCCTACAAGGGACCACTGGTTCAGAACCTTCGAGCCGACAGTCGTTACATGCTGAAGGACACAATCGACTGGATGCCGAACCATTCCAACAACCGCCGAAGCCGCCTCGGCCTCACGTTTCGGATACCCGATCGATTTGAGATTGCAAGCGGCACAACGCTGCTTGAAGAACACGTCAGAGAGGACACGCGCGTCATGCGATGGGTGTGTGACAAGCCGGTGCGCGGAATGTCCTTCAACTTCGGCCAGTTCACCGCGTCCGACGTCGGCGTCGCGGATCTCCCCGGCATCTATGTCTACGAAGACGATAATCGTCTCGGGTTTTCGGCCGGCAGCCGCGAGCGGGCCGTCAAGGACCTCGTCGGGACACTGCGAACGTTTCAGGACTACTTTGGCCCGTATCCGTTCGAGTCGCTCCGCCTGACCGAAGCGCCGTGGAACATGGGTCAGGCGTTTCCCGGTCTGGTTCTCCTCTCCTATCAGGCTTTCGGCAGCCTGCATACGGGCGAAGCTGAAGCCTTTCGTGCCCACGAAATCGCTCACCAATGGTGGGGAGCCGAAGTGGACTGGGACAGCTATCGAGATCAGTGGATCTCTGAGGGATTCGCCCAGTACGCCGGTGCGGTATACGCCCAACACGGCGTCGGCAAGGAAGACGAGTACCTCAGCATGCTGGATTCATGGCGCCTCAACGTTCTGGCTGAAGTCAACGTCGGACAGGGGCTGGGATTGAGATACGGCCTCAGGCCCGAGCAAATCAGGCGGAGCGATGGTCATGAAGCCGGGCCGGTCATCGTCGGGTATCGGCTTGGCAGCGTTGAGTCCCCACTTGACTACTACATTGTTGCCTACGACAAAGGTGCCTTCATCCTGCACATGCTCCGTATGATGCTGACCGACCTGGCGACTGGAGACGACACGCGCTTCCGCACCCTCATGCGTGCGTTCGTGTCAGACCACCGTGACATTCCTGCCACGACCGCCGCGTTCGAGCGCACGGTCTCCGACGTGTTTGGTGAACCGATGGACTGGTTCTTCGACCAGTGGGTGTACGGCACCGACGTACCAACCTACCGACCTGAACTCGAAGTAAGTCGGGTGGCTGACCAGCGCAACCCGTTCCTTCTGCACGGGACGATCGAGCAGGAGGATGTCCCCGCCGGCTTCCGCATGCCGGTGCCGATTCTGGTGCACTTTGACGATTATCCCTCGGTCGCCCACCGCGTCTGGGTTGATGCCCCCTCGGTGGATGTGTCCCTTCCGCTTCAAGCGGAACCATCGGATGTCGAGTTCAACTACCACGACGCGGTTCTCGCACGCGTCGAGTAATACGAGCGGTGGACGATGGCCGCCTGTCTTGACATGAAGAACCTCGACGTCCGACAATCGCAACGCACGCGCAACGGGCATTTGGAATCCGTCGAATGCTCTTTCCCTTGCAAGTAGCCAGCTAATGCTCGACCCTGCCACCGTAAGGTCCTACATAGACAAACATCGCGTGCGCCGGCAAAGCAACAAGGTGTTGCACGGCCATCCGTCGCCGGTCTTCTGGCAAGACACTCACGTCTCCATTCCGGAGGTCATGAAGAATCGCGCCACAGGCGCGACGACGATGACCAAGCGTCTCAACCTCTACGTGGGAACGCCGTATTGCCTCCCCACCGAGCCCGATCGCTGCGGCTTCTGTCTCTTCCCGAGTGAGGTGTATCGGGAAAGCCAGCAGCTCGACACGTATCTCGAGTATCTAAAGCGGGAGGGCGAGATGTTTCGCCCGTACTTGGGCGCGGTCGAGCTCGCGAGCGTGTACTTGGGCGGCGGCACATCGAACTTGTACAAGGCGGAACAGTACGCCGTGCTGATGGACATCGTGAGAGGCGTCTTCGACGTGCCGTCAGGCATCGAGGTCACACTCGAGGGTATCCCTCAGACCTTCAGTCTCGAGAAGCTGAGTGCGATGAAGGCCAGCGGGATCAACCGGATCAGCATGGGCGTACAGCAGCTCGACGATGAGCTCATCAAAGCCAGTGGTCGAAAGCAGAAGGCCGAACAGGTCCTTCACACGATCGACTGGTGTCAGCAGTTGAACCTCCCGTTGAGCGTCGACCTCATCTTTGGGTGGCCGAACCAAACGGTCGATCACATGCTCCGGGACCTCGAGGCTGTTGTCGAGGCCGGCGTCAACCACATCACCAACTACGAGCTGAACGTCGCCGGCCGGACCGACTTCTCGCGGCATCGCCGAGCCGAGCTTCCGTCGCCCGTCGAGAACCTCGAGATGTATCGCGCCGGTAAGCAGTTTCTCGAATCGCGCGGCTTTCGGCAGGTCACCCCGTACGATTTCGAGCGCACCGCCGGCAGCCAATCGAGCAGCTACCTTTACGAAGAGCTGTTTCGCCGCCCGTTTCGTCAGGATCACGGTGCCCAACTAGGATTCGACGCCTGGGGCTGGGGGTTTGCGGGCATTTCGTTCTTCTTTGGCACGCCGGCGTCACCCGGGTGGGCCTATATCAATCAAATCCATGTCGACGACTACTTCAAGGACATCGACAACGGTCGGTTCCCGGTGATGCGCGGGTTCCGCTACTCGGAAACCGACCTGCGCATGCATTTGCTGTTTCAGGAACTACAAGGACTATCGATCAATCGCGCCGATCACCAAGCGCTGTTCGGCCGGGATATCGTGCGCGATTTTCCGTCGATCTGGCAGGTGCTTGAGGAGCACGGCTGGGTCCGGATCGGCTCCGAGCGCGTATCGCTTCATGGCGACGGCGTGTTCTATTTGCCGCTCATCCAGAACCTTCTGGCCGTTGAGCGAACAGAGGAGATGCGGCGCAACCGTTCCGACGCCGGCGGCGACGCGGCGTCGTACGTGTCGATCGATCGCAAGATCGCGGCCAGCTCCGGCGCGCCCCGTGCCCAGGCTGTCTAGATCAGACCGCCGCCGTTCTGCCCTTCCGGATCGGTGAGCGCCCGCGCGAGTAGCCGATCTTTCGCCGTGAACGTCCGTGCTCACTGAACCGACCGTGGCGACCTCGAACGCAGGGGCGACTCGATTCATCGGGGTGGCCATCGCGACTGGGCTACTTCTGAGGCTGACCTTCGGTCTCGCCTATTGGGTCGACAAGCCCATGACCCACGACGAGCACGAGTACCTCACGCTCGCACACAGCCTTAAGACCGGATTGGGCTTTCGGTACCCCGAGCCGCCTCCACCCACGCTCGCCCAACAGCGTTTCAGCAGGGCGCCAGGTTATCCGTTCTTTCTGGCCGTCCTCGGCGAGCCGCGAGCTGCGCCCCCCGACTTCGGTGCGTCTCCGCGCGCGGTCAAGATCGCGCAGTCGGTCGTTGGCGCCATCGGGGTGCTGCTGATCGGACTGCTGGCGTGGCGGACGGCCGGTCCCACGGCGGGTTGGATCGCGGCCGGCATCGGCGCCGTGTACCCGCCGCTCGTGTGGATCGCGGGTTATGTCCTGACGGAGCCCGTGTACTCGGTGCTCTCGCTCACCGCGGTGCTCTTAATGACGTCGGCACTAGACGAACGCCACCACACCAAGTGGCGTCGGCTGCGCCGGATGGGCATATGTGGTGCGGTCGTCGGCCTCGGCGCGTTGACCCATCCTGCGATGATGACGTTTCTCGGCATCGCCGCCGTCTGGATCTCAATTCGATGCGACTGGCGCCTGGCGGCGGCCCTCGTTCTTGGAGCGGTGCTGGTCATCACCCCCTGGACGGTTCGCAATATCAACGAGCACGACCGACTCGTGATCGTCGCTGCCAGCGGCGGAATGAACTTCTGGATAGGCAATCATCCGCTCTCAGCCGGCGACGGCGACATGGCGGCGAACCCGCAGGTGGGCCGAGCGAACGCCGAGTTTAGACAGGACAGGGCGGGTCTGACCGAAGCGGAGCTGGAGCCTCTGTACTATCGAGCGGCGATTGACAACATCGCGAACGATCCGTTGGGCTGGATCGGATTGCTGTTACGCAAGTTCTTCTTTTTGTGGATACCGATCGGGCCTTCCTACGCGTTGCACTCCACCCGGTACTTGCTGGCCTCGGTCGTGTCCTACGGCCTCGTGCTCCCATTTGCGGTGGCGGGCGCCGTGCGATGCGCTCGCGCGGGAGCCGTACCCGTCGGGCTGTGGCTCCTAGCGTCTTCCACGATCGTGACCAGCCTGGTGTTCTTTCCCCAGGAGCGGTTCCGGATCCCGGTTCTCGATCCGACACTGATCATCTTTGCAGCGACGTGGTTGGCCGGCGGAGCGCGACGGAAAACGCCGCGTGGCGGCTAGAGAGCTGAAGGGTCGTGGTCGAGGCCCGCACGCTGAAGCGTGCGCTGTGCCGCGAGGATAACGGGTCGCTCGATCAGTTGTCCCTCGACGAGAAGAACCCCACCCTGGTTCGCCTCGTACGCTGTGAGGATCTTCTCGGCCCACGCCACTTCATCATCGCTGGGTGTGTACGCCTCCTGAATCACCGCGACCTGCGTGGGGTGAATGGCGGCCTTGCCAACGAACCCCAATCGTCGAGTCCGACGGCTTTCCTCGGCAAGCGCTTCCACGGCCGGTACATCCATGAAGGGCGAGTCCAACGCGCTGACACCCGATACGGCCGACGCCAACACGACCCGAGAACGCGCGTACAACAGGGACTCCCACTCGACGGCACACCCAACGTCGGCTGATAAATCGATAGCCCCGAAAAACAAGGCGTCCACGTTCGTCGAGGCGACTCCAATCTCGTGCGCAGCGGCGATGCCACGAGCCGTCTCGAGCTGCACGATGAGCGGGAACGCTGGGCCTACGTTGGCCAATGCCGTTTCGACGACAACCACGTCGTCCGGGCCAGCCACTTTGGGAACCATGATGGCGTCGGGCCGAATGCCGCTTCGAACGATGGCCTCTAGGTCGCGCTGTCCGAGCTCCTGCTTTGGATCGTTGATGCGAAGGCTGACTTCAGCATTGCACGCTGAGCGTTCGGCGAAGAGAGCCAGAGCCGCGTCACGAGCTTCGTCCTTGGCCGTGAAGCTGACCCCGTCTTCAAGATCGATGCACACGGCATCCGTGCCCGTCGCGAGCGCTTTCGGAAAGCGATCGGGGCGGACCGCGGGCACAAACAACAGGCTTCGCCGATTCCGTGACGTTCGACCGATGTCAGTTCCCATAGAACTGGGCGATGTCCTGCAGGCGACGCTGGATCTCGTTTTCTGAGAACCAACGGCCGCGAAGCATGACACCCGCTCGATTGGCTACGTTGCCGACGTCGTCGAGAGGGTTCGCGTTCAGCAGAATCAAATCGGCACGCCGCCCGACGGCAACCGTTCCGAACTCATCACCCGCGCCGAAGTACTCGGCCGGTTTCCGTGTGCCGATCTCAAGCACGTCGTACGGCGTCATCCCCACGTCGATGTACAGGGCCATCTCGCGGTGCAAGGAAAACCCTGGCACGATAAAGATCTGCGGGGAGTCGGAACCGAGGGCGATCTTCGCGCCACCGCGATACAACGCCTGAAGCACGCGGCGTCGTAGGCTGGCCACCTGACGATTGGACGCCGTATCGCTCGCGCTCATCCGGCTATCCACGGCTTGCCGCCACCGCTCGACGGTCTCGGGCGGCATGTAGATCACCTCGGGACGTTCCGCCTCCACATCCGCCGAGCCTTGGTCACCGTAGTAGGCGGTCTCCCACAACACCATCGTTGGAACGATCCAGGTGCCGGCATCGACGGTGGCGCGGACCAACTCCGGTATCAGCGCCTCGTTCATGCGGTCCAACAGGACACCCACGCCCCCGAGACCAAGTGGCTTCGCGGGCTGCTGGTCAGCGGGAACGAGCCCCTCCAGGAAGTTGTCCAGGTGATCGATTGAGCCCTGGCCCGCAGCTAACGCGCTCCTGATACCCACGTGGTCGGATACATGCCCAGCAAACGGAAGGCCGACCTCCGCGGCCGTGTGGACCATGGCGTCGAATGCGTCGGCCCCCAATCCCTCGGTCACTTTGATGTGGTCATAGCCCGCAACCTTGTACTCACGGACCCGCTGGTCGGCGACCTCTGGCGTGGGGACACTCGCTCCGCTCATCGGCACGCTTGACAGGTAGAGCGACGGTCCCAGAACCAAACCGCGGTCGATCTGGTTGCGAAGACCGAAATGGGAAGGGTCACCTTGCATACCGCGCGCGGTCGTGACGCCGTTCGCGACATAGAGAAACAGAAGGTTGGCGATGTCCATATCGGACATCCTGGGCTCGGGGAGATGGGCGTGCATCTCCGTGAGACCCGGCATGAGATAGCCGCCGTCGCCCTCGATGACCTCGACCCCCTCCTCAGGACCGATCTCATCACCGCTTCCGATCGCGGCAATCCGGCCGTCGGCGATGATAACGGTCTGCTCCTCGAGCACGCGCTCTTGGTCCATCGGCAGCACGTTGACATCGACGAACGCAACGTCGCCATCAACCAGGGTGTCCGGCCCGCCACACGCGAGGGTAAAGACGGCGCACCCGATCGGTCCGATGGACCGTCGAGACATCCCGAACATATCTATGTCTCGGACACGCGCGGCACGATCTGAGCCCGTTCGGGGACGTGACCACGACGAAACACCATAAACGTCCGCTTGAACTCGATGACGACGGTGCCGTCTTGGTTGAATCCAATCGTCTTCACCGACACGATCCCCACGTTGGGCCGCGATTTCGACTCTCGGGCCGAGAGCACTTCGCTTTGTGAGTAGATCGTGTCGCCTTCGAAAACAGGATTGGGCAGCCGCACTTCGTCCCACCCAAGGTTGGCCATGACGTTCAAGCCCAGATCGATGACCGACTGCCCCGTCACCAGCGCCAAGGTGAACGTCGAGTCGACCAGGGGCTTTCCAAACTCCGTCTTCGCCGCATAGGCACGATCAAAGTGAATCGGGTTGTTGTTCTGCGTCAGCAGGGTGAACCAGATGTTGTCGGTGTCGATGACCGTGCGACCGACCGGATGGCGATACACGTCACCCACTTCGAAATCTTCGTACACACGACCAGTCCAGCCTTCCTTGATTGCCACGTACCTCCCTCTTTCACACGATGCCAGCCGAGCGCCATCGCGCCACGGTCGGCGGATCGTAGCCCAGTTCGGTCAGAATCGCATCCGTGTCAGCACCGACCGCCGGAATCGGGTCCATGCGCGGTTCGACGCCCTCGAGCATTCCCGGCGGAACCAGGGCACGCAGGGCGCCGACCGGTGAGTCGACGTCCCGCCAGCGCTGGCGCGCCTCCAGCTGCGGGTGCGCCGCGAACTGTTTCACGTCGTTGAGATGCGCGTGGGCGATCGACGCCGACTCGAGACGATCGATGACCTCGGACGCAGCGAGCCCGGAGAACACGGCGTCAATCGCAGCGTGCAGGGCACCCAGGTTATCTACCCGTGCCGAATTCGACGCGAACCGGGCGTCGGTCGCGAGCTCGGGGCGCTCGAGCACTCGCTCGCAGAATGCCGCCCACTCGCGTTCGTTCTGTATCCCCAAATAGACCTCATCGCCACCCTGCGTCTTGAACGGCCCGTACGGTGCGACAGCGGCGTGCCGAGTGCCAGTCCGCGGCAAGTCGGCGCCGCCGTAGGTCGTGTAGTACATGGGATAGCCCATCCATTCCCCGAGCGCTTCCAACATCGACAAATCGATGCTGGCGCCCTCCCCCGTCTTTCCGCGAGAGATCAACGCCGACAGCACCGAGGTCAGGCCATACATCCCCGCTGCGATGTCGGCTACCGAAATGGCCGCCTTGGCTGGGGCATCCACGGAGCCGTTGATCGAGATGAGCCCTGACTCCGCCTGTACCAAGAGATCGTACGCCTTCTGGTCGCGATAGGGCCCGGAGGCCCCATAGCCCGAAATGCTGCAAACGATCAGCTTCGGATTGCGAGCACGCAAGGTCGCGTCGCCGAAACCCAGCCGATCGGTGGCGCCGGGGGCAAGGTTCTGGACAAACACATCGGCTCGATCCAGCAAGCGGGCCAAGACCTCACGCGCTTCGGGCTTTTTGAGATCGAGCGTGAGCGATTCCTTGGAACGGTTCACCCACACGAAATGACTCGCCATCCCGTTTACGGTCGTGTCGTAGTGCCGCGCAAAATCGCCGACGCCGGGCCGCTCGACCTTGATCACCCGAGCGCCCATATCAGCGAGGTGGCGAGTCGTGAACGGCGCAGCAATGGCCTGCTCGAGGGCAACGACAGTAATGCCGTCGAGTGGTAGCATCAGAACGAGCGCGGCAAGCCGAGCACGTGTTCGGCGATGTACGCCAGGATGAGATTCGTCGACACGGGCGCGACCTGGTAGAGGCGGGTCTCTCGGAACTTCCGCTCGATGTCGTAGTCCTCTGCGAACCCAAACCCCCCGTACGTCTGCACCGCGACGTTGGCCGCCTCCCACGACGCGTCGGCCGCCAGGAGCTTTGCCATGTTCGCTTCGCCACCGCAGGATCGACCCGAATCAAAGAGCTCGGCAGCGCGGAATCGCATGAGATCCGCCGCCTCGATGTTGACGTGTGCGCGCGCGATCGGAAACTGGATGCCCTGGTTCTGCGCGATTGGGCGATTGAAGACCACGCGGTCCTTACCATAGGCGCACGACCGCTCGATGAACCATCGGCCGTCTCCAACGCACTCTGCGGCGATGAGAATCCGCTCGGCATTCAAGCCGTCAATGAGGTAGCGAAACCCGTGCCCCTCTTCTCCGACGAGGCTCTCGACCGGCACTTCGAGGTCGTCAAAGAAGATCTCGGTCGTCGCATGATTCATCATCGTGCGTAGCGGCCGAATCGTCAGACCGCTTTCGACAGCGGCCTTGACGTCGACAAGAAAGACCGACAACCCGTCGGTCTTCTTCGCCACGTTCTCCAGTGGTGTCGTCCGTGCCACGAGCAACATGAGATCCGTGTGCTCTGCCCGCGAGATCCAGACCTTCTGTCCGTTGATGACATAGCGGTCACCGCGTCGGACCGCCAGCGTCTTGAGCTGCGTGGTGTCGGTCCCCGTGGTCGGCTCGGTAACGCCAAAAGCCTGCAATCTGAGTTCACCGCTGGCGAGCCGTGGCAAGTAGCTTTGCTTCTGCTCGTCCGACCCATGCCGAAGGAGCGTGCCCATGATGTACATCTGGGCGTGACATGCCCCGGCGTTTCCACCCGCTCGGTGGATCTCTTCGAGGATGATCGAGGCCTCGATTACCCCAAGCCCCGCTCCGCCGTACTCCTCGGGAATCAAGGCCGCCAAATAGCCGGCGTCGGTCAACGTCCGGACGAACTCCTCCGGGTACGCGCGCGCGGCGTCGAGCTCCCGCCAGTACGTGTCCGGAAAGCGGCGACAGAGATCACCGACAGCGTGTCGAAGATCTTGATGAAGCGCTGGCGGCGAGATGGTCACGTGAGGCTAGGTCTGACACCCGTTTTCACGGGGGATCACCGTATAGACTTTATCAGCTGTGTTGACCGAACGCATTCCGACGATCACGCGTGCGGACGGCACCGATCGACCCACGGTGAAGCCGCCTCTCAAGTGGGCTGGTGGCAAGCGGTGGCAAATCCCCCACCTGAAGCCTCTCTGGGCGGCGCACCGCCACCGACGCCTCGTGGAGCCGTTCTGTGGGGGGCTAGCCGTGACGCTTGGCCTCGTCCCGGATCAGGCGCTGCTCAACGACGTGAACCCACATCTGATTCACTTCTATCGGCGCGTGCAGGAAGGTCTCACGATCACGATGCCGTTGGAGAACAACGCCGAGGCGTTCTACGACTATCGCCGTCGGTTCAACGCGCTGCTGGACGATGGGCACGAGTCGAGCCCCGAGGCGGCATCACTCTTCTACTATCTGAACCGTACCGGCTACAACGGTCTGTGCCGTTTCAATCGCCGCGGCCGCTTCAACGTGCCGTTCGGTCGCCACGCGACGATCACCTACCTGCGAGATTTCTCTGCCTACCGTCACCTGTTCTCGAATTGGTCGTTTACGAGTGTCGACGTCGAGCGGGTCGCCGTTCGACACGATGACTTCATCTACGCGGATCCACCGTACGACGTGCCGTTCACCCATTACGCCAGCGGAGGATTCGACTGGGCCGCGCAGGTCAGAACGGCCGAGTGGTTGGCGCGTCACCCGGGACCTGTGGTGCTGGCCAATCAAGCAACCGACCGAATCGTCGCGCTCTACGAGCGTCTCGGTTTCTCACTGTCGTTCCTCGAAGCTCCGCGAATGATTAGTTGTACCGGCGAACGACGACCCGCGCGCGAGGTCCTCGCCACCCGGCACGTGTGATGAGTCGCGCACGCGTGCTCCTCGGTTCGGACAACCTCATAGCGTCGGGTCAGCTCTCGGGGCGCCGAGTCGGGGTCGTTTGTAATCCCGCGTCAGTGAACGCGGAGTTTCGCCACACCCTCGATCAAGTGGCCGCGAGTTCCGGCGCGACGCTGGCCGCGGTCTTCGGACCTCAACACGGATTTCACGCCGGCGCTCAAGACAACATGGTCGAGACGCCACACGGGCGTCACCGGGAGTACGACGTCCCGGTGTACTCGCTATACAGCAACACCCGAGAACCCACGGCTGAGATGCTGGCTGACCTCGACGTCATGGTGATCGACCTTCAGGACGTGGGAACACGCGTCTATACGTACGTCTACACCATGGCCAACTGTCTCCGCGCGGCGCAAAACCACGGTCTCCCGGTTGTCGTGTGCGACCGACCGAATCCACTAGGTGGCGTCGCCGTCGAGGGTCCGGTCCTACGCAAAGGCTTCGAGTCGTTCGTCGGGCAGTTCCAGATTCCGCTGCAACACGGCATGACTGTCGGGGAGCTCGCGCGGCTATTCAATACCCACTTTGGGATCGGCGCCGACCTGGATATCGCGCCCATGACCGGCTGGTCGCGGACGATGTTCTTCGACGACACCAACTTGCCGTGGATCATGCCGTCGCCGAATCTTCCGACGCTGGACAGCGCCATCGTCTATCCCGGCTCGGTGCTGTTCGAGGGCACGTCGTTGTCAGAGGGCCGGGGAACAACGCGTCCCTTCGAGTTGATCGGCACCCCTGGGATCGACCCCATCGCCCTCACCGATCTCCTGACTGATCTCGAACTGTCGGGTGTCGTGTTTCGCCCGGTCTCCTTCGAGCCGACCTTTCAGAAGCACGCCGGACACACATGTGGCGGCTGTCAGCTTCACGTCGTCGATCGTGACGCGTTCAAGCCGGTCGTCTCCGCCGTTGCGATCATGCAGGCGGTCCACACGCTTGCGCCTCAAGCTTTCGGATGGCGTGAACCGCCCTACGAGTACGAGACCGAGAAACCTCCAATCGACATCCTGTGGGGTTCAGAGACGCTGCGTCATCGGATCGACGCCGACCAATCGGCGGCCACGATTGCGACGGCTTGGGAGAACGATTTGGTCGAGTTTGCCGACATCCGCCAGCGCTACCTCGTCTACGAATGACGACGATGTCTCGACACGGGCTGAGGTTCGAGGGATCGACAGAAGTCACGGCGGCACCAACGCAGGCTATGGCCGCGTTCTTCGACCCTGCGGCACTTGCCGTCTGGTGGGACACCGTCCGGTCTGTGACGACGCCGCGCCCGCTCGGCATCTACGCTGTGGAGTGGGAGGCGACCCGCATGCACGACGACGTGCTCGGCCCGCTCGGCGGCGCCTTCTACGGCACCGTGATGGAGTTCCATCACGGCCGGGAGTTCTTAGTCGCCAACGCCTATTGGCTCCCGCCGTACAGCGAGGCCATGGGCCCGATGGCGCTGCACGTCAGCTGTCACGTCGCCGGCCCGGGTACCGAGATCAGGGTCCGGCAAACCTCGACGGGCCGGGGCCCGCGCTGGAGCCGCTACGCGGAGCTGGTCGAAGCCGGCTGGACGGAGTCGCTCCAAGCCTTGAAGGTGTACCTGGAGCAAGGCGCAGAGCCCCGACTGCCCGCGCGAGGTATCGACCCCATGTCTCGCTGATGCGCGTCGTCATCATCGGCGGCGGCGTCATCGGGTTGAGCATTGCCTTTCACCTCCGTTCTCGTGATGCGGCAACTGAGGTCGTCGTCATCGAACGCGATCCGACCTATCGACGTGCCTCGTCGCAGCTCGCCATGGGCGGCATTCGTCAGCAGTTCAGCTCGCGCGCCAATGTCCGCCTCGCTCAGCACAGCATTCGTTTCTACCGGCAGTTCGATGCCCGCTTCGGCCGACTCCATGCGGCGCGTGCCAACTTCCAGCAGCGTGGCTACCTGTTTCTCGTCAACGACACCATGTCTGAGCGCTTCGAAGCACGGATGTCGCTCCAGCGAAGCCTGGGTGCCCAGGTGGCTCGCCTCGAGGTCGAACAGGTGCGCCGATTGGTTCCAGACCTCGTCCTTACCGACATTCAGTTCGGCGTCTTCGGCCCCCAGGACGGGTACGCCGACCCTCGGGCCGTCCTCTCGGGTTTTCGACACGCCGCCACCGCTACCGGGGCCCGCTTCGTCAATGATGAAGTGACCGGCATCGACAGACATGCGGACGCCGTCCGCGGGGTCGGGCTCCGATCGGGCGAGCGAATCGCAACCGATGTCGTCGTGTGCGCGGCGGGGGCCTTTTCTGCGGCGATCGGACGGATGGCCGATGTCGAGCTGCCGATCCAAGCGGTGCGCCAGCAGCTTTTTCGTTGCATCCTGCCAAGGGTGTGGCCCTATCGCTTTCCGGTCGTGGTCGACCCGACCGGCGTACACTGGCGCCACCAGGACCCAACGACGTCAGGCGAGCCCGACCGCATCATCGTCGCGCGGACGAAGCCTGACGAACCACCCGGTGAGAACTTCACATGCGACGCCGCCCGGTGGCTTCCGGATTTCCGAGCACCGCTCCTTGCGCGAATTCCGGCGCTCGAGCAGCTCGAGCTCGAGGAAGGATGGGCGGGGCTCTACGAGATGACCGAAGATCACAACCCGTTGATCGGCGAGCATCCGTCGGTGAGCGGTCTCTTCGTCGCCGCCGGATTCAGCGGACATGGGCTGATGATGGCGCCTGCGGTTGGGTGCGCGGTCTCCGAGCTTCTACTCGACGGTCGGTCCGAATCGATCGACATCGATCGGTTTGACGTCGCTCGTTCTAGTCGAGGCCAGCCCTTCCGAGACGAGGCGATGATCTAGCGTGACGCCGTACCCTCTTCAGCCCGTCGCAGAACTCGCGGTTGCGCTGCGAAACGGTCACACCACGGCTGCGGCCCTGCTTGAGGAATGCCTTGACCGAATTGCGTCGCTTGATCCTGAGCTCAACGCCTTCATCACCGTCCTAGCCGAATCGGCCCGTGCGCAAGCGGCGGAGGCCGACCGAGAACTCGCCCGAGGCCATGACCTGGGTGCCCTGCATGGGATTCCGGTCTCGCTGAAGGACCTGATCGATCTCAATGGAGTGGCCACGACCGCGGCGTCGCGTGTCCGAGCCGGCCACCGGGCTGCCGCGGACGCGCCGGTTGTTGCTCACTTGCGGGCCGGCGGCGCCGTGTTCGTGGGAAAGTGCAACCTCCACGAGTTTGCGTTCGGTACGACAGGAGAAGACTCGGCCTTTGGTCCGACTCGCAACCCATGGGCGCCTGGACATATGCCGGGTGGGTCCAGTAGCGGATCGGCAGTCTCGGTAGCCGCCGGGATGGCAGCGATCTCGGTGGGCACAGACACCGGCGGCTCAATCCGTATCCCGGCCGCGGCGTGCGGCGTAGTCGGTCTCAAGCCGACATTCGGGGAACTGAGCTGCCAGGGAGTGTTCCCGCTCGGGGAAACGCTCGACCACGTCGGCCCAATCGGGCTCACCGTCGGTGACGTTGAGGTCGCGTATCGAGTCATGGCTGGCCGCGGGATCGACGCCGCGCCGTCGCCGGCACGCAAACATACCCGCTTACGACTCGGCCTCCTGCGCGACTACTTCCTGGATGTCATGGATGACGAGGTTAGGAAAGTGTTCGAGAACACGGTTGATCGCGTTGCGCGAGCGGGCCACGAGGTCCGCGAAGTCCAAATTCCGCACGCGGAGACTGTCGCAACCGCCTATCGCCACAGCGTCCTGTACGAAGCGCTGCAGGTCCACGCCCCAGTTCTCGACTCGCAGCCACAGGACTACACGCCAGGCGTTCTCAAACGGCTGCAAGCCGGCGTCGAGGTCACGGCTGACGCCTATCACGAGGCCCAACGTCAGCGGGGGGTGCTCAGCCAGGAAGTGGACGCTGCGATCGAGGGGTGCCACGCCCTGATTCTGCCGACGTTACCGGTCCCCGCACCGCCGCTGGGGTCGACCGGCGTCACCGTCGGGAAGGGGGTATACGACATTCGCGAGTTGACGCTGCGCCTGACTCAGCTGTTTGATCTCACCGGCCACCCGGCGATCACGCTGCCATGCGGCGAGACCCTTCAGGGACTGCCATGTGGTGCGCAGCTGGTCGGTAGAACGGGGCACACGCCGGAGCTCCTCGCCGTCGCGTCCCGCTGTGAAGACGACATCAGGAGCTGGTAGCATGGCTTCACCCTCGGCCGTATGTCGCCGTTACCAACATCACGCCCCTCGTTAAAGAATCTCGCGCCAGCAGCCGTCGTCCACTGGCGACACGCGTGGCTCCGATGGCAGCAGCGGCGGCGCGAGGCGGCCGTCTTTCGCATGACGCACGGGCGAATCGTCGCCGGTCCCTTCCGAGGGCTCCGCCTCCCCCCAGACACGGATGGCATTCCGCTTGCGCCGAAGCTTCTGGGACCCGGATTTCCGATTTCGCTGTGGTACCGTACCGCCAGGACCAGTCGCCGCGCCTTGATTTCTGGGGCTCCGACGTAAGGAACCTCACGACGGAGGGTGACACCCGGTGGGTGAATTACAACACGAGCCATTTCAGTTCGCGTTCAACGGCTTCTTGAAAGTCGCGTTTCAGGGATCGCGCGTCACCTCCGACGCCGGCCTCATTCTAGTGCGCGAGTTGGATGAACGCCTGGGGCTGGAGACACTCATCTCCGAGCACCTGAGCGATTCCCGACATGGGTTGAACACCCAGTTCAGTCTGGCGGATCTCCTGCGGCAATCGGTCTACAGCCGGCTCGCGGGCTACGAAGACCTCAACGACGCAGTGCGCGTGTCGACGGACCCGACATTCCGTCTCATCGGGTCGCCGAAGCGCTGGGACCGGGGTGCGGCGCTGACATCGACCCTGCATTGGTTCGAGACCGACCTGCTGACCCAGGAGGAGAATCTCATTGGGCTGATGGCCGTGAACCGGGAGGTGCTCGCACAGGCCGAGAGACCGACGCGCGCCGACCGGATCGTGCTCGACATGGATTCGAGCGAGAGCCCGGTGCATGGGGCGCAGGAAGGGAGTGCGTATAACGGGCACTTTGAGTCCGTCTGCTACCACCCGCTGTTTCTGTTCAGTGAGCACGGCGACTGCGTCGCCGCCACGCTGCGGCCCGGCAACGTGCAGACGCCGACGGCTGGGACGACCTGCTCGTGCCGGAGGTTGAACGGCAGCAGGCGGAGGGCACGCGCGTGGCGTTCCGCGCGGACGCGGCGTTCGCCAAGCCGGAGATCGACGAGACGCTCGAGAGACGCGACGTGGACTATGCCATCCGCATGCCGGCGAACAAGAGCTTGGAGCTGGAAATCGAAAACATCCTCTTTCGTCCGCCCGGACGGCCGAGCCGCAAGCCCTTGGTGCGCTACAAGAGTTTCCGCTATCAGGCGAAGCGCTGGACTACGCCCAGACGGGTGGTCGCCAAGGTGGAGCACCACCGGGGTGAGCTGTTCCCTCGCGTCGGCTTCATCGTGACCAACATGACCCTCCCGAGTCGCTCGGTCGTCCGGTTCTACAACAAGCGCGGCACGGCGGAGCCATGGATCAAGGAAAGCAAGCAGGCAACCCACTGGACGCGGCTGTCGTGCCATCGGTTCCGGGCGAACGAAGTGCGCCTGCACCTGAGCGTCCTGGCCTACAACCTGGGCAACTTGTGGCGCAGACTGGTCCTGCCGCCGCGGATCAAGCGCTGGTCGCTCACGAGTCTGCAGCAGCGACTGGTGAAAACCGGGGGCCGGCTAGTGAAGCATGCGCGGTACTACTGGCTCCTGTTGGCAGAAGGGCATCTGACGCGGCGGCTGTTCGGCGACATGCTACGGAGGATCTGGGCGCTGCCAGTGCCGGGAGGCTGACGCGCGGCGAGTGCTACGAAGCCCGCCTGGCGAAGAAAGGCCACAAGTGTGGAGCGGTGTCTGAGGAATGCCCTGAAAGTAGGGGGCTCCAGTCGGTTGCACGTCAGCGGGGGCTGAGGTGACGGCCTCCGGAGCTGGACGATTGTGCGACGAAGAAAGTTTCGTGGGATCGGCGGCTCTCGAGTGTATAAAGGTACCATCCGGGGCAGGCAAAATGGAAATCCCGGATAGGGGCGTCAAAACCCTCTTGACGGCGATCGCGTAGATGAGAACGAAGGACCCGGAATCGACGTGCACGGATTTCCACCACTTGACGGGACACTACCGCTTGACAACGTCTTTGCGGGAGATCTAGGCTTGCCCCCTGTTTGTGGGGTACGTAACCTAGGAGCAAACAACCTAGCGACTTCACCCAGCTCAAGCCGGCCTCAGGTAGTTCAGTGTACTTCGCGTGGGCAACCGAATCACGTCGGGGCATATGGAGATCCTCCTAGCAGGCGCAGCGGTTCTGCTCCTCGCTGTCGCAGCGTGGCAATCGGTGAGGCACCCGATGACTGGCAGCGAGCTGCGGCGTCGGCTCAAAGCTCTGGACAACAAACACACCGAACAGGACGCCGCGTGGCCTTCCAGAGGATGGCGGCGGGTGGTCGCGCGCCGCACGTCACAGCCGGTGATCGGCCGCGGGACGCTTGCGCGCGTGAGCGGGTTCGCCAGCCTCGCCGTCACGCTGTATGTCGGGCTGGTGTGGGTCTTCGGACCGAGCAGCGGGGTCGAACCAGTCCTGGCCCCAGCGCGGGAAGTCAGCGGCGCCCGACGCACCGTCGATCCGGGGGCCGGCAGGCCCGGGCCAGCTCGCCTTGGACTGGCCGCCGCCGGGATCGGGACTTCTTTAGCGCCTGAAGTGTTGTTGGCGGGCGAGACTCAAACGCCGCGGTTATCGGTGGCACGTTCCGGGGTAGGGGCCAATGTCGTCAACAGGGAGCTTGTCGGGCAGTCAGACACGTTCGCCGTCAGCACGCGCGCCGCATTCTGGACGCATGTAACAGGCGGGCGGCCCGGCGATCTGGTCCGTCATGTCTGGTTTTATGAAGACAAACAGGTTGGGTTCGTCGATCTCGCGATCGGGAGTCCGAGCTGGCGGACCCACAGTCGCAGGCCCGTCGTATCCAGAGCCGAGGGGGACTGGGCCGTTGAAGTGTGGGACACGGAAGGGCGAGTTCTGGCCCGCCACCAGTTCCGCTATGAGCGTCATTGACATTCCCCACGAGCGACCCCTTGAGTCGCCTGTGACACCGCGTACTATCCACTCAACCTACCAACACACCTGTGTGGTGGCGCTCGCCCAGCGATGGTGCCATCGGGGCGGAATGCACCGTTGGGCACAACGGCACCCAGGGAGCCCGGCGGGGTGTGCGGCCGCGTTTTCGATCCTGGGTCATCGCCGCTGACGGCGGGCAAGAGTTGTGAGACGGCCAGCAGGAGCTCTGCACCGTCGCAAGCAAGAGGGAACCGCTGACGCCGAGGACAATCGGCGCCGCCATCGTCGCTGGCCATCATCAACGCCCCGTGCGAAGAATCTCATCTGCTCTGCTGTTGACGTTGAGTGCGCTGGGAGCCGCTGGCTGCGTCTCGAAGCCGACGTTGGAGATGTTTCAAGCGGTTTCGCACACAGGTCGCAACCCCACCCTCGTCTCTCGAGCTCTTTTCAGTGGTACGGGTTTTGTGGCTTGCCGGAATGGCCAACGCGCATGCTCGGAACATGCGCGGATTAGAGTTTTTGGGTTTGGGATTTGGCTTTGATCAGGTGGCCGAGAATCCGAGCCGCGCCCGCTGCGCCGGCCACTCCAGAGGCAGTCGCGTATCGCCCATGAGCTTGTTCGCTGTCAGCTCGAGCGGTTGATGGCCGTCGATGATCGCCGCGACCATGTCGGGGGCGAGGTAGCTCAGCCGCAGCAGCCGGGTGACATAGGAGGGGGAGACGCCTTCGGCCTCGGCGATCTGCTGCAGGGTGAGCTGGGGATTTTGCGCCAATCGATCCTGGATCGCGAAGGCCCTGAGCAGCAGGCGGATCAGGCTTGGGTCCGGTTTCGCGTCCTGGCGGGTGCCGGGCACGACCAGTTTCATGCCGGTCCCGACCCGTTTGAGGGCGACTGGGATATGGATGGTGATCGGATTGTCGGCTGGCGTGTCGCCACCCCTTGGTGTCTTGGCCGGGAGGCTTACAGGACTGGCCAGGAGGGTCTCCCGGGCATGGGCGCCGTCGATCTCGAGGGTGAGGCTGTCGGGCCGAATGACGACCCGCCGGATGCAAGCGTTGAGATACGTCTTCGCTTCATCCGGCGCCAAGTGAGACCAGCGCTCTGCGATCACTTTGGCACTCGTGATCAACGCGGCATGGGCCGATACGTCTCGCGGATCGTCCTCAATGATCTCGCTCACCGCAGTTGCATCACTGAGCCAACCCCGGAGACGGGCCACGACGAGGGCCTCAAGGTCCGCGGCCGGAATGCGCCAGCCCCTGCGGCCGGCCTTATTGCCCTCGGTGATGAGGTGGCGGGAGACATAGTAGTGGTAGCGCCGTCCCTTCTTGACGGCGTGGCTCGGCGTCAGGCCTTCGCCATGCTCGTCCACGACCAGGCCGGTGAGCAGGCTGGGCCGGCGGGTCCCTCCGCGGCGCTCGCCGTTCGTGTTGGCGGCAAGGATGGCCTGAACCTCCTTCCACAGGTCTTGACCGACGATCGCCGCATGCGCGCCGGGATAGGCCTTCTCCTTATGCGCGGGGATGTCCCGTGCGCTGTTGAAACTCGGCGGCAGCTTGGTTCACGACTACGCAACCATCTCTGACGACTCCCCGAGTCCTAACCGCGCGTCGCGTGCCGGGACTAGGGCTGCCCCCCGGGATCTACACCGTGACGTTCGCGCTGGACGGATTTGCCAGCGTCGACGACACCGTAGCCGTTCCGCTTGGCGGCGAGATCTCCGTGAACGTCGTGATGGAGCCGGGTATTCGGGCTGAGGCGGTCCAGGTCACGGCTGTGCCGCCGCCTTTAGCGTCGACGGAAACCAGTCGGAACCTGACCGCGGATGAATTCGGCGTCTTGCCGATCGGCCGCAGCCTGTTCCGCCTTGCGGCCCTGTCGCCAGGGCTCACGACCAACACCCCGAACCCGGGGCAGCTGACGATCAACGGCGCGTTCGCCTACGACAACGTCTTTCTCATCGACGGTGTGGATGTCAACGACAACATCTTCGGCACCGAGATCAACCTCTTCATCGAGGACACGATCGAAGAAGCCCACGTGCTGACGTCCGGCATCTCAGCCGAGTACGGCCGTTTCTCGGGCGGCGTCGTCAACGTCGTGACCAAGAGTGGCAGCAACACGTTCTCTGGTGCGTTTCGGTCGAACCTGTACAAGCCGGACTGGACCGAGCGAACCCCGTTCGAAGTCGAGAACAACGCGGAGCGCACCGGGTCGATCGCGAACAACACGACCTACGAAACGACACTCGGCGGACCAATCATCGCGGACCGACTTTGGTTCTTCTATGCGAATCACGTGCAGCGCTCGAGTGAAACTGAAGCTTTCGGTGAAACCGGCATCTCCTACAACGACGAGCTCAGCAACGACCGCAACCTGTTCAAACTGACGGCCACGGTCAGGCCGGGTCATCTGCTGCAGGGCAGTTACATGCGCAACAGCACGGATGACACCGGGCCGACGTTCGGCTTCACGATAGACCCAGCAGGAATTCGCACACGCCAGGTGCCGGCGGATCTCGTCGTTGCCACCTATCGCGGCGCGGCCACGCCTCGGCTGTTTACGGAGTTTCAATTCTCTCGCCGCCGGTTTGGGTTTCGTAATAATGGCGGCCGGCTGACCGACGTCGTCGAGTCGCCGATCCTCACCTTGACCCAGGCGTTCGGTCACTACAACGCGCCCTACTTCGATGCGACCGACCCGCAGAATCGGGACAACCGGCAGTTCACGGGAAGCGCCACCTACTACGTTGATTCCCGCGCGCTCGGCAGCCACAGTGTCAAGGGCGGGTTCGAGCACTTCACCTCGACGCTCAAGGGCGGCAATTCCCAGACCGCAACCGGGTTTGTCTTCGCCGCCGACTACGCCGTGGACACCGGCGGGTCTCCCAGCTTGGATGCGGGTGGTCGGCTCATGCCGGTCTTCGCCCCGGGTGCATCACTCATCCAGAACTGGCGACCGCTTCGTGGGTCGTCGCTCGACATCCGGACGCTGTCGTTCTATCTCAACGACGACTGGCAGCTCGGTAAGCATTTCAGCTTCAACGTTGGAGTGCGAGCTGAGAAGGTCGACAGCGAGGCTACCGGCAACATCGTCGGCGTGGATTCGAGTGCGGTCGTCCCGAGACTGGCGGCTGCCGTCGACCCGACAGGAGGCGGGCGGTACGTTCTGCAAGCGACCTACGCACACTACGCTGGCCGTTACGGCGAGGCACAGTTCAACCAGAACACGAACGTCGGGATTCCCGATTTGCTGATCGGCGTGTACACCGGCCCGGCAGGCCAAGGCCGCAATTTCGCGCCGGGCTTCGACCCAAACAACTACCAAACGGTGTTCGGTCTCTTTCCTGCTCGAAACGTCTTCTTCGACGACAGCCTTCGCTCGCCATTGACGAAGGAGTTCACGTTCGGAGGCGGGGCCGCGCTCGGAACGCGCGCCTATACCAAGGTCACCTACATCCATCGAACGACCGGGAACCTGGTCGAAGACTTCTTCACGCTGGACGGCGGGTCGACGACGATCATCGAGGATGGGATCAACTTCGGGACGTTTACCAATCAGGTGTACCGAAACACCGACCTGCTGCAGCGGGAGTACGACGGCGTCGAGTTTCTTGGGCGGTACCAGGTGACCGATAGCTTCGTCGTGGACGCGTCGGTGACGATACAGATCAACAACGACGGATCGTTCGAAGGTGAGGCGACCAATCGGCCGTCGATCCCGTCTCGAGCGTTCGATTACCCCGAGATTACCCCTGCCAATCGCTACTTTCCGACCGGTCGGCTGGCCGGCTTCCAGCGCCACAAGACGCGGGTCTGGGGCATCTACCATGCGGATCTGGGGCGCTACGGCAACCTTGGCATTGCCGGATTGTGGCGCTACAACTCCGGGCGCCCCTACAGCCTCGTCGCCACCAACGTAGGCACCAACGCCACGCAACAGGCAATTCTCGACACCCTCGGCTATGCAAGCGGACCATCGGCGCGTGAGGTGTACTTCGCCGAGGGTCGAGGTTCGGCTCTCGAGAACGGGTACGGCCTTCTCGACCTCTCGGTTAGCTACGAGATTCCGGTCTGGCAGTCGCTGAGTCCGTGGCTCAAGGCGGAGGTCTTCAACCTCCTGAACAACGATATGCAGATCGGCGCCAATCGGGCGGTGACGCTCGACCCCCTGAGCCCGCTCGACGAGTTCGGCATCCCGACCGGCTACGTCGAGGGCACGCGTTTCGGAGAGGCGACGTCCCCCAGCCACTACCCGCAGTACATCCCTGGCCTGGACGGTCTCCGGACTTTCCGCGTTGCGATGGGGCTCCGGTTCTAGGGGCCTTTTCGAGCTTTCTGGCATATAGCCTAAAGAGATCGTCCTCGGTACGTTAGGCTCTTAGGGCCAGAACGCAGCATCCGATCGCGCTTGTTCGGGCCGGACCCCTGGCAGGCCGGCCTTAACCCCTGGGCACACTGAATGACGACAGTTTCGAGGAACTCGCAGAGCTATCGCGCCATCGACCTCCGCAATGTGGTCTCAGTACCGCAGTGGGAGGGGCTGACCGCGGACCTGCGACAGGCGATCGAGGTCGTCGCGCAGGTGCTGCCGTTCCGGACCAATCAGTACGTCTTGGACAACCTGATCGATTGGTCACGAGTTCCCTACGACCCGATCTTTCAGCTCGTCTTTCCGCAGCGCTCGATGTTGGAGCCCCGTGACTTCGATTTGGTGCGGGACATGCTCGGGCGAGAGGCTTCGCCGGCGGAGCTGAGGGCTGAGGTCAACCGGATCCGGCTTCAACTGAACCCGCATCCGGCTGGCCAGCTGACGCACAACGTGCCCACGCTGGAGGGGCGTTCACTGCAGGGCCTTCAGCACAAGTATCGAGAGACCGTCCTGTTCTTCCCGGCACCAGGCCAGACGTGCCATGCGTACTGCACGTACTGTTTTCGCTGGGCCCAGTTCGTGGGACTCGAGGACCTAAAATTCCAGGCTCGCGAAACCGATGACCTCGTGGCCTATCTGCGAGCCCATCCGGAGATTACCGACGTCTTGATTACGGGTGGCGACCCCATGATCATGCGCACCCAGGTGCTTCGTCGCTACATCGAGCCGCTGTTGGCGCCTGATCTGAAGCACGTCCAAAACATCCGGATCGGCACGAAGTCCCTCGCCTACTGGCCCCAACGGTTCGTGACCGACGAGGATGCCGACGACTGCTTGCGGCTCTTCGAGGAGGTTGCCGAGGCTGGACGCCATTTGGCAGTGATGGGCCACTACTCGCATCCGATTGAGCTGGAGCCACTCATCTCGCGTGAGGCCGTTCGCCGCATCAGGAACACCGGCACGCAGATTCGGATGCAGGCCCCGCTCATCCGGCACGTCAACGACGATCCCGATGCCTGGGCGTCGCTCTGGCAAACCGGCGTTCGGATCGGGATGATTCCGTACTACATGTTCGTGGAGCGCGATACCGGAGCCCGAAACTACTTCGAGGTTCCGCTGGTGCGCGCGTACTCGATCTTCAAGGAGGCCTACTCGAAGGTCTCTGGGCTGTCTCGGTCGGTGCGTGGTCCGTCGATGTCGGCGTTCCCGGGCAAGGTGCGAGTCCTGGGTGTTGTCACGCTGCGTGATCTCATGGACGCACACGTCCTGGATACGATTCGGGAGAGCGTGGGTTTCGATGTGATGGGCGATCCTGACGGTCCGCTGATGGTGTGCGATTTCATTCAGGCAAGGAATCCGGACTGGGTTCGCAAGCCGTTTTTTGCCGAGCTCGACGAGTCGGCCGTGTGGTTCGATGATCTACGGCCAGCGTTCGGAAAGCAGCACTTCTATTTCGAGGACGCAGGTGAGCACGAGCAGCCGCACGCGCTCATCGAGTTGACCGAACTGCTGCTCGACTAGGTCTAGTTCAGCCTCATCCCGATCACGAGTCCGATCGCGATTCCCACGCCCACGAAGATCGATCCGACCACCAAACCCACTGCGACGTTCCCATTGTGCAGCTCGGCGCCGGTATCGAACGGCGTCAGCCGGTCGAAGAACATGTAGCCGAATGCCATAAAGACGAGGGTGAAGACCGCGCCGAGAAGCGCGTATACGAAGTTCAGTCCCAGGATCGACAATTCCATACTCTGCTCCGACTCTGATGACTACCGCAAGACAGGCTTGACCTCGAAAATCCGGTTGACGTAGCCGAGGGTTTCTCGGCTGTGGCGACCGGTCACCGCTGGCAGCCGATCTTGGATGGACGACCACAAGCGCCCATCGAGGCCGTCCGCGAGCGCGAGCCGCTGGGCTCTCAACACGTTGCCGCGGCCGGCGTTGTAGGACGCGAACATGAACTTGAGTTTGTCCTCGAGCGGCCGTGATGCGCGCCACACAACGAAGTTCCGCCGGTCGTACCAGATGCCAGCAGCGATGTTCCAGCGTGGTTGATCGAGTCCGCCCGTAATCTCTGGATTCCCTCGCCGAATATCGTCGAACGTCCGTGGCATCACTTGCATGAGCCCGACGGCGCCCACGCGCGACCGACCGTCCGCGTCCAGCCCTGATTCGGCGATGGCTTGCGCCTTGAAGTAGCGCCAGTCGAAGCCCGCGCCGAAGTACCGCTTGCTGTACTTCGAGAAATGCCGATCGTAGGTCGTGAAGTCGTTGAAGTGCGCATACTGTGAATTCGCCGCGGCCGGCGCCTGGACGAGCAGCATCAGGATCAGGAGCGAGCTCATTGCTGCGATTCTACCTCCACATCCTGGCGTGCTGGCCACAGCGGATAAGATCTGGGCGACGTGAAGCGTCTCCTCTTCTTGTGTGTTGGAAACTCCGCCCGCAGTCAAATGGCTGAGGGGCTGGCGCGAAAGCGGTATGGGATCGACGTGGAAGTCCAGAGCGCCGGATCGCAGCCAGTCGGCCTGAACCCGCTGGCGGTTCAGGCCATGGACGAATTCGGGATCGACATCTCATCCCACCGGTCCAAGAGCATCGAGTCGATCGACCTGCGGGACGTCGACACCATCGTCACGCTGTGCGCTGAGGAAGTGTGCCCGGTTGTTCCCGGTCAGCGACGACAGTTCCACTGGGCGCTCCCCGATCCGGCGGCTGCCGCAGGCTCCCATGAAGACCGCCTCGAGCGGTTTCGGGAGATCCGCGGCGAGATCGCGCGGCTTCTTGACCAGCTCGCGTAGTGCTGTGGGCGCCCGTGGTAAGGTGCAGACAGCGCGATGTTCCTCCCGCTGGGCGATTCACCAAACCCTCGTGGCGTTCCCTGGGTCACGTACGGGCTGATTGCGGTCAACGTTGCTGTGTATCTGTTCGTGTCGCTGCCACTCAGCTTGAGTCGGCCCGATCCGAATGATCCGGCGCTGCAGGAGTATGTCCGACTCCTCATGGACGCGATCCCCGGCGTCTCTCCGGCGGAGCTGGTCCAGCAGATCACCGCGTACGACCTGTTCGTCCTCGACAACGGGTTCAGGCCCGTAGCGCCACAGCCCATCGATCTTCTGGTGTCGATGTTCCTCCATGCGGGGTTCATGCATCTGGCTGGGAACATGCTGTTTCTCTGGATCTACGGAGACAACGTCGAGCATCGCCTTGGTCCCTGGCGGTACCTGTTGGCATACCTCCTGACCGGCGCAGCGGCGACGCTGTTCCATATGGCCTTCGACCTCGGCTCGGCGCTTCCGTTGGTCGGTGCCTCCGGGGCCATATCCGGGGTGCTCGGCTTCTACTTCATCTGGTTTCCGCACAACCGCGTCAGGGTCTGGGTGTTCTTGTTCCCGTTCATCATGAACGTCATCACGATGCCCGCTCGCTTCGTGCTCGGCGTCTACCTGGTGCTGGATAACCTTCTCCCGTTCTTCTTGGCCCAGGGATCGGGTGGGGGCGGCGTGGCGTACGGCGCGCACATCGGTGGCTTCGTCGGGGGTCTTGGGTGGGCCTGGTTGAGCGGGCGCCGCGAGTTGAACACCCGACCCCGCGAGTATCGTCGTCCAGTTGCTGCTACCGTATCTCGAGCCGACACGATCGCCGAAGAGATCGCGGACGGCCGGTTCTCCGATGCCGCGCCTGACTACTTTCGACTCGATGCCGAGCGGACCCGGCGGTTGTTGACGCCTAGTCAGTCGATCACCTTCGGCGACTGGCTCGCCCAGAACGGCCATCCCGAGGCGGCGCTGATCGTCTACCAACGTCACCTCCGTGATTATCCGGTTGGTCCGATGTCGGCCGAGGCCCACCTGGGAGCGGGATTGGTTCAGTTCCGAGGGCTACGCCAGCCCGCCGCCGCGTACCAACATCTCGTGGAGGTGTTCGACCACGATCCCGACCCGGAAGTGCGGAGAGTCGCTCGTCACGCGCTAGACGAAATCGGGCAGCTCCAGAAGTTCAGGGTGCACTAGTCCCTTGTGTCTGAAAAAGCTTTAAGAAGTGTGCCGGGTGTGATGTATGGGGCGGCATGGCAAGAACAGGTCGGCCCAAAGCGAGATTGGAAGTCACCGCCGTGGAGCGAGGAGAACTTGAGCGGCTCGCCAGGCGCGCCAGAACGAATCGGCATGTGGCCTTGCGGGCGAAGATCGTCCTGAGGTGCGCGCATGGCGAATCGAACGTGGCGGTCGCGGCGAAACTGCGCTGTTCGAATGTAACGGTCGGCAAGTGGCGGCAGCGGGTTACGACAGGTCGCGTGGATGCGCTGTATGACGAGCCCAAGCCCGGAGCCCCCCGGACACTGTCCGATGCGGATGTCGAGTCGATCCTCGTCGCCACGTTGGAAAGTAAGCCGAAGGGGCGGACCCACTGGAGCACCCGCAAGATGGCGGAGCGCGCTGGCGTCAGTGCCTCCACCGTGGGCCGCATCTGGCGCACCTTCGGGTTGCAGCCGCATGTCGTGGAATCCTTCAAGATCTCCGACGACCCGCTGTTCCTCGAGAAGGTGCGGGACATTGTCGGCCTCTACCTGAATCCACCCGACCACGCCGGTGTCTTGTCATTCGACGAAAAGCCTCAGATTCAAGCCCTCGAGCGAGCGCAGCCGATCCTGCCGATGGACATGGGTCGGCCCGAACGCCAGACGCACAACTACATCCGCCATGGCACGGTGGACCTCTTCGCGGCGCTCAACGTCGCGACCGGCCAGGTCGTGGCGCAAACCAAGAAGCAGCATCGGTCGAGGGATTTCGTGAGCTTTCTGCGCGAGATCGACGAGCGGGTGGACCCCACCCTCACCGTCCACGTGATCCTCGACAATCTCTCGGCGCATAAGTCCCCGCTGGTCACACGATGGGTGGCCCGCCACCCGCGCTTCCAGTTCCACTTTACGCCAACCTACTCCGCCTGGCTCAACCTCGTCGAGCGGTTCTTTGGCCTCCTCACCGAACACGCCCTCAAGCGCGGCTCACATTCCAGCACGCACGCGCTGCGCCACGCCATCTCCGCCTACGTGGACGCCCACAATGACGAGGGCAAGCCTTTCAAGTGGACGAAAACAGCCGACGAGATCCTCGCGAAGGTGAAGCGGTTCGGACAGCGCACCGTTCAAGTCCACGGTGGCCCCAGATGACCAACGACTTTTTGAAGAAATCAAAGATCAAGGGGACTAGCAGCCCGTGGTGGAAATGCGGTCTTCCTATGCGGCTTTCGGGATGAGTGATCGATCGTGATCGCCGACCCCGATCGTGGAACGCGCGGGGTACTCGGGCTCGCGAACGGTCCAGACATGTACGAGGCGCCGCCAGGAGGACACAAGGACCATCAGCGCGGCGAGACAGCGCCCCTGCAGGCTGCGCGGCGTGCCAACGCCGATCAGCTGCCGGAACAGCACGCCGAGGTTGAAGCCCGCGAGGTGAATCAAGAGGCGCTTCAAGATATTGCGATGCCCGCGCAGATGCGTGCGCCGCATCCCGCCGGTCTCGTAGGCGTGCGCGAACGAACGCTCGATGCGCTCGCCACGTCGGCGCATCAAGCGCTTGCCGCGGGCGCCCCGAATGCGCCGACGATTCGCATAGACGGGCGCTTGGGCCTCCCGCGCCTTGGACCAATCGCGGCGGCCTCGATCCGGCTCGGCGACATACGACCGGACGCCGACGGCCTGCAGATCCACCATGACCTCATTACTGTGATAGCCCTTGTCCGCGACCAGCGCGGTGAACGCCTGGGGGTCGTCCACCTCGGCTTGCGCATCCTCGATCTGGGCAGCGGCGGCGACCGTCGTGTCGCCAATGGTCGTCGTATCCCCCGTGTCTGCGCCTTGCACGGTCACCGCGACGACCGCGCCGGTGTCGAGGTCCACGGCATGTTCGACCTTGTGGGCCAGATGCGTGCGGCCGTCTTTCATCTTGGCGACCTTCGCATCCGGATCGACGGGGCTCCGCCAGTCCTTGTTCGATGGCGTCTTCTTCCGCTTCCGGTCCAGGCGGGCGAGGTCGTCGCGCGTCGGGGTGGCAATGCCCGACGCCTGCGCCAAGCCGGTCAAATAGGCCTGGTAGTCCTCGCCGGTGTCCCGCCGCACGATGCTCCGCATCGCCGCGTTCGCCTCCAGCGTGGTGGCGTCGATCCCGATCGTCGCGCCCTTCAGCACGCCCGACGCGACGAGGCGCTGCTGCACCCAGGTGAACACGGCGCGATGCGTCTCGACGTCAATCAGTCGCCGGGTTCGGGAGATCGTCGAGTGGTCCGGCACATCCTCGTCCACGGCGATGCCCAAGAAGCGCCGAATCGCCAGCGAGTCCGCCGCGCGCCAGGCGATGCCCCGCTCCGAGTCAATGCCTTCAAAGTACCCCACCAACAACGCGCGAAAGTAGATGCCCGGCGTGAGACTTGGCCGGCCACGGGTGGCGGCGTAGAACCGCTGGCACTGCCGTTCGACAAACGTCTCGAAACCGTGGGCGTCCAGCAGGGCGTTCACTCGACGATAGAACGGGTGGGCGACCGTCTGGGGCAAGTCGGTCGTCGCGACCCAGAGGGCTTCTTGTCGTCGTCGTTTGCGTCGTGTGCCCATTGACATGCGAACGAGTGTACAGATGATGATCGATTCTGGCGATCGATCTAGCCGAGGCCGTTGCTGATTTTCACCACGGGCTGCTAGGCTGCCGCTCTCGCGGCCAGATGCGCGGTGTCGATATAATTAAAGGTTGCTGCAGACGAACGCCCGATCCATGCTGGGAGGTCGTTCAATGGTAGGACACGCGGCTCTGGACCGTGTAATCGGGGTTCGAATCCCTGCCTCCCAGCCAAATTGGATAGGGGCTGCGCCCCTAGGACCCCCGCTCGGTCCTCGCGGGGGGCCCCTTGCCCCGCGCCGGACCTCGCGAGGCGCGCTGTGCGCGCCTTGGCTGTGAGGCGGTCCCTGGCGCTCCGCGGCTCGCGCCGCTCCGGGCTCTTATCCGTGCCTCCCAGCCAAATCTCTGTTTTCACCGATTCTGACTCGATAGCAGTTGCCGCGTTGGCGGCGAGCATCGCCGTTTCTGCAAGCAAATCAAAGGGTTGGCGCAATATGGCGGTCAGCCTTCCGTCCTTCCAAGAGCAGTTCGAAACTAGGAAACTGAGCAGCCGTCTCGGCGTGACTCCGTAGCGGTCACAGGTTCGGCGCGCTCCACATCATCACGATACTCACGGCGATGGGTTGTTGGTTCGAGTCCAAGCTGAGGAGCCAATTTTCATTTTTTGCTGATTCTGACCCGCCTTCGGCTCTCGCGGTGGCTGCGGCCATCGCCGTATCTGCCAATGCATCAAATGGTTGCCGGAATTCAGTCGTGAGCTGTCCGTCCCTCCAGGAGCAGTTCGAAACCAGGAAGTCGAGTAGACGACGCTTTTCGCGCGCTTCCTGCTTCTCGAAGAGAGGGCGGGCGTTTCGGGCGAGTTCGAGAAGTTCGATACCCTCGGCCATGTAGGACTGGTTTGCCGACTGGTGCTGTTCGATGGATCGAAGGCACGTGGCCTGCTCGTTGCGCCAGCCGGTCGCCATGCGGTCGAACGACGCTGCAGTGATGCGACCGTCCAGCTTATCGACATACATCGCGTCCAGGCGGTTCTGCAGCCGGGCATACTCGGCCTGGAGGCGCTCGATGGCTTCGTCGTGGGCGTGCCGCTCGTCCTCGTGGCTCTGAGTCAGGGCCGCCCGCATCCAGTCGAGCACCTCCGCATCGAAATGTAAGCGGTCCAGCAGCGCACTGAACTGCTGCTCGAGCACCTCTTCGCGCACGTAGGGCTCGGGGCATTTCCCCTTGTAACCGGTGCAGTGGTAGTAGACGTACCGGCGTTTCTTGATCTCGCCCACCACCGCACAGCCGCAGTGGCCGCACGTGATCAGGCGGGAGAACGCAAAGTCGCGCCTGACCCGTCGATGGCGTGCCGCGTGACGACCGTCCAGGATCGTCTGCACCCGCTCCCAGAGGTCCCGCGACACGAGGGGCTCATGGACTCCTGGGTAGATGTGCCCGTCCCAGTCGACTTCGCCCATGTAGAGCCGCTTGCGGAGAATCGCGTGGACCGTGCTGCGGGGGACCGGGTCCCCACTCTTGCGGAACGAGAACCCGTCGCCCCGCGCTTTGCGCACGAGTTCCTTGAGTGACATCGTCCCCGTCGCGTACCACTCGAACAGGCGGACGATGGTTGACGCCAAGGCTGGGTCCGGCTCGATCATCTTCCGCCCGTTCGCGCCAACGGCGTTGCGGTAGCCGATGGGGGCATAGGACGGCCAAATGCCCTGCTGGGCCTTCTCAGTCATCCCCTTCCGAGTCTCCTCCGAGAGGTTGTCGATGTAGTTCTTGGCCATCAGCACTTTGATGCCGTGCATGAACTTCTCGGAGGAGCGCGACTCGCGCGACAGGACGACGCCTTCCTTCACGAGGTGGACCTCGATGTCCAACTCGTCCAGCGTGATCCAGTCCTTGAGATTGCGGTAGAGCCGATCCGTCTTCTCAACCAGCACGATCCGGGTATCAGGACTCGCCCGCAGGTCATCGACCATCTGCCCGAAGCGGGTTCGGCCCGTGCGCTTCGCGGTCTCGATGTCCACGTATTCCTGGGCTACCGCGAGACCCTGCGCAGCCGCATACTCTCGTAGGAGCTTGAGCTGAGCCGGGATGGAAAACCCCTCCCTCCTTCAAACGTGTCTCGGCATCGTGTTCTATGCGTCCGCCGCGTGGACACTACGAAGGAAGGTCGGGTCAATGAGACACATCGTCCTTGCCATACCGCTGCTGTTCCTGGCGACTGCGGCCGAGGCCGTCGCAACGACAGTTGAGGTCGCCACACCGGCCGGTTCTGCCCTAGGAGTCTGCGCCGCAGGAGGTGCGGCGGCGTGAAATGGGTCGTCGGCCCATGCTGTGCGTCATTGTGCCGGAGCGACTTCGGCGGTCGGCCGACGAGGGAACTCCTCGGCGAAGGGCGAAGCAGATAGCAAGATTCGGCCTTGAGGGGCCGCCTGGCCCGCCACAGAGCCCGAGGCGCGCCGATCGGTCGTCGTTGCGAGCCTCATTCCCCGCGTGTTACGCCGCCATCAGGGCGTGCAGGCGCGTGGTGTTCAACGCCCGGCACACCAAGTCCCACTCGCCCTGCACCTTCGCCAGCCCCCGCAGGCTGAAGCGTCGGAATCCCAGCACGTGCGTGATCCAGCCGTTGGGAGCCTCCGACAGCCACTTGCGTTCTGCCTACGCCGCACGGCCCGCCGGCCTCGACAGCTTCTCGGCCATGCGACTCGTCGCGGGATACTTCTCCGGGTCGCGGGGCCTGGCCGCCTTCCCCTCCCGGCCCAAGGACACATACCCGTCGATGCCTCGCGTTTCCAGGTCCGCCAAGTCCCGCTCGTTGCTGTAGCCGGCGTCCGCCAGCACCGTCTCCGGCTGCTCGCCGACCGTCTCCGCCAGCGCGTCGAGCAGCGCCGGCACACCACCCTGGTCGCTCGCGTTCGCCGTCACCTCCGTCGCCACCACCAACTGGTGCGCACCATCGACCGCCACCTGCGCGTTGTAGCACTGCTGGAACCCGTCGTTGCTCGTCTTCATGATCCCGCTCTCCGGGTCCGTGAAGTTGCTCTGCGCCTTCGCGTCCGGCTCGCCATACGACCGCGTGTAGGGCGGCCCGCCCTTCGGGTTCCGGTCTTGGTCCGGCTGCCGACCGCGGGCGTCGTCCGCTGCCCGCTGCTGCGCCTCCAACCGCGACTTCGCCGCCCGGGTCGCCGCCAGACGGTCTTCCCGGCGGCGCAACTCCGCCGGCAACGCGTCGCCCCGCACGTCCGCCCCCACCCGCGCGTCCTCGGCCGCGCCAGCCGCCGCCAGCCGCGCCTCAATCTCCCCCCGCAGCCGCCGCTCCTCCTTGGCCATCCGCCCGTAGCTCATCGCCTTCCGTTTGCTCGCGTTCGCCCGCACCTTCGTGCCGTCAATCGACAGCTTCCCGACGCGCGCCAGACCCCATGCCCGCGCCAGCCGACCCACCGCTACAAACAGCTCCTTGAAGTCCGACAAGTGCCGCCGCCGGAACTCGCACAGCGTCCGATGTTGCGGGAAGTTGCCCGCCCCCAGAACCCGGAACGCCCCGTCCTCTTCCAGCTTCCGCGCGATCCCGCGCGCCGAGAACACCCCCGTCGCATACGCATACAGCAGCACCTTCACCATCATCCGCGGTGCAGAGGGCGCGTTGCGCCGACCGTCCCCCGCATACGGCGCGTAGAACGCCGTCAAATCCACACCGTCCCCCAGGTCGCTGACGTGGTGCGCCAAGTGGCCCTCCGGCAACCACGCCCGCAGGTCCGCCGGCAACAGCAGCATCTGATCCGGTGCGTAGGGACGGAACGTCGTCGACATCAGGTCCTTTCCTCCTCGGCTCGCCTACAATTGTCGCACCGTTTCTGCGGCGCAGACTCCTAGGGCATAATGACCGGGCAAAAGACACGAAAGTAGGAGAGCAGACGATGCGATTAGTCGACGACCGAACCGTCCGAGTGGCGGCGGCAACACTCGCCATCGCGGCACTCGGTGGCGTCTACAGCGTGGACCTGGCCGCCCAGGGGCGCACCACGCAGGCGGGTGAACCGCCGACGATCATCGCCGGGCGCAGCCAGACGAATTGGCTCAGCAACAACGTCGACGTCTACAACCAGCGATTCTCGGAGCTGGATCACATCAACACGTCGAATGTTGGCCAGCTCGACCGCCGCTGGTCGTTCGACGTCCCAGCCGGGATCAACGTCAGTCAGGTCACGCCCCTGGTCGTCGACGGTGCGATGTACCTCCACGGGGGCAACACGGTCTTCGCCATCAACGCCGTCACGGGGGAATCGATCTGGACGTCGGAGATCGGCGGGGTCGGCGGTGGACGGGTGCGCGGCCCGCTCTACGTCGACGGCACGATCTACTCGTATCACGGCGACAAGCTTGTGGCGACCAACGCCCAAACCGGCGAGCTCGTCGAAGAATTCGGCGACAGCGGAATCCTTCCGGTTCTCAGCTTGGCCCTCCAACACAGGTACCCGGACAGTTATCCGCCCGGGTTCGATGCGTCGTCGATCAGATACCGGATCAACAGCTCACCCGCCTACTACGATGGGAACCTGTACGTCGGCTCAGCAATCTCCGAGGGCAATATCCCCGGGGGGCTCGTCGTTGCCGCGGACGCGATCACCGGCGCCATCAAGTGGGTGTTCAACACGGTCCCGCAGCGGCCGCAGGACGAGGGCTGGGAGATCGCCGATCCGACGTGGGGCTACGGCAAACGGGTGGGAGGCGGCATCTGGACCCAGCCGGCGATCGACACCGCGCTCGGATTGGTCTATTTCAACACCGCTAATCCCAATCCCCCGTACGACGGCTCGGCGCGTGTCGGAAAGAACCTGTTCACCAACTCGACGATCGCGCTGGATCTCGAGACCGGCGCGCTCCGCTGGTACTTCCAAACCATCCATCATGACCTCTGGGACTGGGACAACATCACCGGTCCTACACTATTCGACGTCACGGACAAGAACGGTGAGACCATCAAGGGCGTCGCCGCGGCCGGTAAGAACTGCCTGCTGTATCTCTGGCATCGTGAGACGGGCGAGCCGATTAACCCGATCGTCGAGACGCCGGTAGAAACCAAGACGAACGTGCCGGGCGAGGTGGTCTATCCGACCCAGCCGATTCCCTACAATGCGCGCGGTGTCCAAATGACGCCGTTCTGCGCGACGTACCTGGATTTCAATGACCCGGAGCTGCAGAAGAAGGCACGACCGATGTATTGGCCCTACGCTACCGATGAACACTTTCTCGTGGCCCACGGCGGCTCGAGCTTCGGCCCACCATCCTTCAGCCCGAGAACCGGTCTGCTCTACGTGACCGGGAAGAACGCCGGCGTCTCGCTGCTCGTCAAGCCGGTCGGCGACAGTCTGGAACTGGGCAAAGGCGGTGGCCATAAACCGGGCGTCGACATCGACGAGCTCAACCGGGTTCCGGAATACCCGCCAATGATGACGCTGACGGCGTATGAACCGGCGTCAGGTGAAGACATATGGCATAAAGTCCTGCCGGCCGTCACCTTTGGCGCCTCGAGCGGCAGCGTGACGACCGCGGGCGATCTCGTCTTCCAGGGGACGGAGAACGGTGGGCTCTACGCGTTCCATGCGGCAACCGGCGAGCAGCTGTTCCACTACGACGCGCGCCGCACACTCCAGTCGAGCCCAATGACGTACGAGGTTAACGGCATGCAGTACGTCACCGTAATCGCGAGCAGCACCATCCATACGTTCGCCTTGCCCTAAGTGGCTCGCTACCGGTCGGGCACGAGGGGGTGCGATCAGCGCGTTGCGGCGGACGTAAATATCTCGTCGAGCCGCCGGAGATCGGGCTGATCCGGATGTACGCGTCGAGCGCGGGTCACCCACTCGCGCGCCTCCGCAAAGCGCTCGAGCTGGATGAGCGCGTCGGCTCGGCCGAGCCAGGTTTCCACGTAACTTGGCTCGGTCTCCGCCACCTGGAGGTAACGCGGAAGCGATTCCTCAAAGCGTTCGCTCGCATGAAGCGCCTGGGCCAGACCCAGTCGCGCCTCGACGTAACTGGGCTCGTACTTGAGCGCCAACTCATAGCGCTCGATCGCCGCCGGGAGCTGTCCATCCAATTCTAGAAGCGCCGCGAGGCCGACGTGCGCCTCGGCGAAATCGGGTGACTGTCGTAACGCCTCCTCCAGCTGCTCGGCCGCACCTTGGTATTCGCCGGTCATGACCAGCGCTGCCGCGAGCCGTTGGCGCACGGAAGGATTGGTCGGCTCCAGCTCGATGCCCCGACGGAAGAAATCGATCGCCGTCGGGTAATCACCGTCCTCGAGCGCTTGGTTACCCCGACGCTCGAGGACCATAGGACTCTCCAGGACGTCGTAATACTCCAGCAACAACGGATCGGCGAAGCGCGGTTGTCGAGCACCGCGGCGCTCCAGATGCGCGGCGGCCAGATCGAGCTCACCGAGCGCCCGATAGGCCATCGCAAGGGGGTAGTGGGCCTGCGCGCCGCCGGGATCGATCTCGAGGGCTCGTTCGAGAGACTCTGCCGCGCGCCGGTAGTCGCCATCGGCGAGGGCCGTCTGGCCGAGACCGGCCCACGCCCCGGCCGAGCGCGGTTCAGTCACCGTCGCGTGAGAGAACAGGCGCTGTGCCGCATCCAGCCGTCCCTGGTCCAAGTAGATGCGGCCAAGCCAAATCAGCGTCGCCTCGTCGGATGGTGCCAGCTCGAGCACTCGCTCGAACCACTCCGCCGCCTGCAGCCGATCCTGGGTAATCAGTCGGAGCTGACCCAGATAGTACGGCCACCGCATGTCGTGTGGCGCGAGCTCCTGTGCGTGTAGGTAGCTGACCGCCGCCGCATCATACTGCTTGGCGGCCATCAGCACGAGACCCAACGATCCGTAGGCGTTCGCAACCGCGACATCCGACGCCTTCGGATCCCTCGACTGGAGATCCCGCAACAGTGCGTGGCGCTCCCGGACCTCGTCCTGGACCCAGTCCTCCATCGTCGACACGTCGGGGAGTGAGACAGGGGGCAGCGGGTCGTCCGGCGCCCCCGGTGCTGACACGTCCGCTGAGGTGGCCTCGGTTCGGTCGTATTGCGCACAGCCACCACTTACGACCGCTAGCAACCACAATCCGGCGCTGAGTGCGACAAGCACAGGTCGTCGCATCATTGCCCGGTCCCTTCGGTCAGCGTCGTGTAGCGATCGATCTCTAGACCCGGCCACTCTTCGGTCAAACCGCTCGGCCAGGTCACACGAACCGTGGGCACCTCCGCGGACGGGCCGAGTCCGACGAGCACGCGCGGATCGTTGGCCGAGGCATAGCTGCCATCAGCGCGCGCACGGCGCCACAGCGTTGGACCGTCTGACCGCACAAAAGCGACTCGAGCCCCCACCATGTCGCGCGGTTGGTCGGCGCCCACGACGCGGAGCCCGAGCCAGTGATTGCGGGTCTCGACCTGATTGGTCAAGAGCCTCACCGGGCCGGAAGCGTTCGCCACCAGGACGTCGGTGTCGCCGTCGTTGTCGATATCGCCGAACCCCGCACCGCGACTGACCTCGGATAAATCGAAGACGGCCCCAGCGCGATCGGTGACGTCCTCGAACTGGCCGTTTCCAAGATTACGGAACAGCTGGTTCGTCTGATCCAGGGGCAGGGGATCGTCAGCGGACGGTTCGCGGCTGAGCAACACCGGGCCGTTGACCGCTAGCACGTCGAGCCAACCGTCGTTGTCGAGGTCGAACCAGGCCGCGCCAAAGCCGGTGTACGGAAGGCTCGGAAATCGGATTCCAGCCTTTGCAGCGCGATCCTCGAACAAACCGGCCCCGTCGTTGACATAGAGGGTGCTGCCCTGGTTCGTCAGCTCGGTGACGAACAGATCCTCGTCTCCGTCGTTGTCGTAGTCACCGAAGTCAACACCCATGTCGGCCTTCACCTCGCCTGCACCGCCCAAGGCCAGACCCGTCATGAGCGCCATGTTCTCGAAGGTCCCGTCGCCCTGGTTCATCCAGAGCTGGTTCTCTTGCTGATCGTTCGCTATGAAGATGTCGACCCACCCGTCACCGTCGACGTCGGCCGTCGCGATGCCGAGCCCGGGCCCGTAGGCACGGGCAATTCCGGCTGAAATCGTTACGTCGGCAAACGTCCCGTCGCCCTGGTTCCGGTAGAGTCGATCTGGTTCGCCTCGGTAGTTGATGGGGTCACAATAGCTCCCTGTTCGCCCCGTGGGGTGACGGCACGGCTCGTGCGTCTCGAGGGTGAAGCTCAGGTAGTTGCCCACGAAGAGATCGAGCCACCCGTCGTGATCGAAATCCACAAACGACGCGGGAACGCTCCAGGCGGGATCAGCCGTCCCGGTCTGGCGCGTCACGTCGACGAAGGTGCCGTCGCCTTGGTTGCGCCACATCTGGTTCGGCCCGAAGTGCGTGACATACAGATCAACCCACCCGTCGTTGTCGTAGTCGCCAGCGGCGACGCCCTGACCGTACCCAGATGCGTCCAACCCACTCTCACCTGTCACGTCGGTGAACCGCAACGTCCGCTGGCCATCAGCACTCACGTCCAGATCGTTGCGATAGAGGCGGTCGGTCAGCGGCCCGCTGGGCGGCGCAACGAGCGGCGTGCCGGTCCCGAGCATCGCGCCCTGCACGATGTAGACGTCGAGGTCGCCGTCGTTGTCGTAGTCGAACAGCGCGACGCCCGGTCCCATGATCTCGGGCTGATAGAACTCGCCCGACATGCCGTTGAAATGAACAAAGTCGAGACCGCTCGCCGCGGCGCGGTCTACAAACCACTCAGCGTCGCCTTCCAACGCCGACTCAGACACGGTTTCAGGTGCGTACGGTTCAATCGCACCGCCACCGCAGGCGGCACACACAAGGATCACCCACAGCCGGGAGTACATTCGCCGGACGCTCACGTGTTAGTTCCCGTCTATTGCGTCGCCGCCGCCCTGTTTGAGCACGACAACCTGATCGATCTGCGTGACGCCGAATCGCTCCGAGCGTCCATCAGGCCATCGTACGTCGACCGCGTCAACTGACAGAGCTCGGCCCAAGCCGAAGTGGGCGCGCGGATCGTTGCTGCTCAAGTAACTGTATGCCGGATGGGCGAGGCGCGATACGTCCCTCTGCCCAAGGCGGAGCGTCACGAGCGCGCCGTACGCATCACGCTCGCCAACCATTGGCCGTACGGTCAGCCAATGCCGGTCGTCCTTTGTCGCGATGTTGCGAAAGACCCGCAAGGTGTTGTCGAGATTGTTCGTGACCAGGTCGATATCGCCATCCTCATCGATGTCACCGAACGCCAAGCCGCGAGTGCTCTCGACGTGGCCGGAAAACGACCCGGCGCGACGGCTTGCATGCTCGTATCGTCCATCGCCTACGTTCTCGAAAACCAGATTCGGCTCGGCGTACGATTGCCAGAACGTGCTCCCGGCAGCTCCGGGCAGGATCGCCCCGCGGAACACCCGACCGTTGACCAGCGCCACGTCGAGATCGCCATCGTGATCGAAATCCAGGAACCCGCATCCCCAACCCGTCAGCTGGATCGAGAGCGCACCGAGACCCGACGTCGCCGAGTCGTCTTGATACCAGCTCTCCGCGTCACCCGTGTAGAGCGTGTTGGTCTGCCCATACAGATGAGTCATGAACAAATCGAGTCGACCGTTGCCGTCGACATCGCCAACGGCCACGCCCATTCCTGCCTCGGTCTGCCCCGCCCCACTGAGCGCAACCCCACGCGCCAGCGCCTCGTCCTGAAACGTCCCGTTGCCCTGGTTCACCCAGAGGAGATTTGGCTCGCCGTCGTTGGCGACGTAGATGTCGATCAGCCCGTCGCCCGTCATGTCCGCGCACACGACACCCCAGCCCCGTGCTGCCCGCGTCAAGCCGGCCCGGTCCGAGACGTCGGTGAATTGACCTGTGCCGTCATTCTGAAACAGCCGATCGGTTATTCCCAGAAAGATATCCGGTCCGCAGAACTCCTGAGACAGCTCGCCGGTCGGTGAGCGTTCCTCGGACGGATTGGCGCACCTCCGCGCGGGATCGAATTCCGCGAACCTGACGACGTACAAATCGAGATCGCCGTCGGCGTCATAGTCGAGGAACGCAGCCGACGAGCTCCAGCCATCGCCGGACAACCCGACGGCGTCGGTCACGTTGACGAACGAGCCGTCTCCCTGATTGCGATACAGCCCATCGGGGCCGTAGTTGGTCACGTACAGATCGAGGTCACCGTCGTTGTCAACATCACCCACAGCAGCACCGTGGCCATAGCCAGGGTCTCCGACGCCCGCGGCGTCGCTGACGTCGACGAACGAGCCGTCGGCCTGCTGCTCGTATAGCCGATTGGGGGCAGGACCACTCAAGACGGGAAACCGAGCATTGGGCTGCTGGTGGCGAACCTGATAGATGTCCAGATCTCCGTCGTTGTCGTAGTCGAACAGGGCCACGCCACCCGGCGTTATCTCAGGAGTGAGGTATTGTCCGTCGGGCCAGGGCGCCTCGGCCGGGAGACCGACCCGGTCGGTGACTTCGAGAAACAGAGTGTCGGTTGGGGCTGACTCCGCGTCGGCTGGCTCGGTTGGCGTCTCACTGGCGCAACCAACCAGGCAAGCCAACACGACGGGGATCGATAGCCAGCGCGGTCCGAGCATTGAGTGTCCTACGGAGCGACGGCACCAGGGGGGCTGTCCGAGGGACTGATGCTAGCATACCTTCGATACACGGATAGGCGGCCAACCGATAGATGACCATTCGCGCGGAAAGGTGCCTAGGCGCCCTCGTTTTGGTCGCGCTTGCGGGATGCGGTGGCGACGCACCCGCGCCAGCCACGCCGGAAACACCGGCGCCGCCCGCTGCGGAGGAAACCGAGGGGCCCAGTGCTCTCGACGTCTTCGATCAGGTTGACGAGCTCTCGGAGGGACGTGCCCACGTCAGCTCCGGCGACCTGGCGCGGGCCATCCAACATTTCTCGGCCGCCGCCGCGCGCGATCCAGAGAACCCTGAGATCTACCTGCACCGGGGCAGCGCCTACCTCCAGCTAGAGGAGTTGGAACCGGCGGTCGCCGACCTCACGGTCGCCCTTCAGCTCGACGACAGCCTCGATATGGCCCACCAGATGCGCGGCATTGCCCGCGCGCAGCTGAACCAGGTGGACGAAGCGGTCTCTGATTTTGACGACGCTATCCGGATCAACCCGAACCGGGTCGATCACTATCGATACCGCGGGATTGCATACGAGATGTTGGAAGAGCCGAGGAAAGCGCTGGATGACTACAACGCCGCTCTAGATTTGGCGCCCAGGGCGCCGGATGTTCTCAGTCAGCGAGGGGCGTTGTATGGAGCGCTCGGCGACTACGCGCTGGCCCTCGACGACCTCAACCAGCTCGTCGAGCTACAGCCATCGCCTGGGGCATATGTCAATCGCGGGGTTGTGTTGGAACGCCTGAGTCGGATCGACGAGGCGATCGCCGACTACACGACCGCGATCGAGATCGCCGACGATTACCCGCTTGCGTACTACAACCGTGCGGCGGCGTATCAGAAGAAGGGCGACTGGGCGCGGGCCGACGCCGATCTCGAGGTGGTGAAACGCTTGGTCGGCGACGACCCGGAGGCGGCCTTTCGGCCGCCCGCCTAGGTCTCAACCCGTTAGCGCGATGCTGGAGGACCCTGCGCCTCAGCCTCCGACGCTTCCTCGACCTCCAGCCATTCGTCATACCATCTGAAGACGTTCCCAGTCAGGCTGCCGATGTGGATCTCGCCAGCGTCGCTGACGTTGATCCAGTGCCCCGGACTCTCCATCGCGCCCACAATCTCGCCCGTGTCGATGTCGATCCGCATGATGCGACCCGCGAGGGTGTCATACGTGATGTTCTCGACGTTGTCGCGGTGCGTGATCACCCACACCTGATCGTCGGGCGTGATGAAGATGTTCTGGGTAGCTCCCAAATGGGTCCACATCCTCAGGAGGTTGCCTTCCGAGTCGAAGATCTGGATTCGGTTGTTTTCGCGATCGCTGGCATACACGTTGCCTTGAGAGTCGGTCGCAATCGAGTGGACGAGGTTGAACTGGCTTGGACCCGAGCCGGGAGTGCCCCAGGTCTTGACGAAGTTCCCCTCTGCGTCGTACTTGACGACGCGGCTGTTGCCATAGCCGTCTGACACGTAAAGCTCGTCATTGGGTCCGAAGGCGATGTCCGATGGGCGGTCGAAGGTGTCATCAGTCGTGCCGGCTTGGCCCTTGATGCCGAGCGACATCAAGAGCTCGCCTTCGTGGCTGAACTTGTGGACCTGGTGGTTGCTGGTGTCGGTGGCCCAGACGTTGTCGTGTCGGTCAATTCGCAACCCGTGCTCATTGCCGAACATCGAGGCGCCGTTCTCCTTGCCCCAGGAACGCAGGTAGTTCCCCTCGGAATCGAACACCACGATGGGATCTGCGACGTCGCCGCGCTGAAACACGAAGACGTTGTTGCTGGAGTCGGTGGCCACCGCCGACACGCGACCGAAATGCCACCCATCTGGCATCGTCGGGGGCTCCATCCCGAACCGGATCTTGACTCGGTACTCCATCAGGCCGCCTTCGTGGGGATACCAACCCAGCAGACCTTGGGAGTCGACGACCTGGCCGCTCGCCGTGCTGCGGTCGATATCGACGCCGGGCGGCGGCTGTAGCACTTGTACATCAGGCGCTGCGGCCATGGCGTCGTCCATCGAGCCCTCGCCGCAGCCGACGGCGAGACCCAGGACGAGCATCAGAGAAGCGAGACCGAATAGTTTTCTTGCAAGCATAAAAACCTCCATTACCGGGCGAGTCTACTGCGTGGTCTCTTCGAAACGCGCGTTGTGCAAGATGCTCCGAAGGCCGCAGTGACCTCAGCGGCAGCATCTTCAGACGGTGGTTGGTGCATCCGATAGAGGAGCAGGGTCGTCATTCGTCTGTCTCGATGACCCGCGTTCCGGCCATCTTATCACCCATCCGACGGCTCTCGGCGTCGGTGAGCACGAGCACCACTTCGACGATGCCGATGACGAACGCGATGATACCCAACGGAATGGCAATCACCAGACCGATGATCGTCATCCCGAAGAACTGGGCGATGCCGCCCAACCCGAACATCCAATTGCGCTTAACCGAGGTGGCGATGTCCAGTGGCTGCCCATCCAGGGTCACCGGACGTAGCTTCATGACCTTCTTGCCGATCGACCGGTGGTCCATGAACTCGAAATCCAGCCCGTCCCGAACGAACCAGTACGCTGTCGCCACGATCCCTCCGGCAACTGGGATAAATCCGACAACCACCGCGATTACGGCGTCGATGATCGCCGCGATGGCCCGTTTGCCAATGTCCGGCTTGACTGGTGGACTAGCTGCAGGCTGCGGGGTGCCAGAGGTCGTGTCGGAAACGTCGCCCACATCGCCAGGTTCGAGTTCGTCGGCCATCGTCGGTCCTCCCGTTTGAGAAGGTGCATCAGATATGGGGCAGATTATTCCCAAACGGGCCGGACAACGCCAGTAGTATTCCTCACGCCCGCTGCTGAGGGCCTACAAAGCGGCTATCCGTATCGACCCTCGATGTAGTCTGCAGTCTCCTGGTGCTCGGGCGTGACGAACAGCTGGCCGGTCGGGGTGTGCTCGATAACCTTGCCTAGGAGCATGAAGATGCACTCCTCGGACGCCCGCCGGGCTTGCGCCATATTGTGGGTCACGATCAGAATCGTGTAGTCGTCTCTGAGCTCCCAGATCAGTTCCTCGACCGCCTCGGTGCCCTTGGGATCGAGGGCCGAGCAGGGCTCATCCATCAGCAACACCTCGGGTTTGACCGGTAAGAGGCGGGCGATGCAGAGCTTCTGCTGCGCCTCGAGCGAGAGCTCCGTGGCTCTGCGGTCGAGCACGTCCTTCACTTCGTCCCACAACAAGACCTCGCGCAGCGACTTTTCCAGCACCTTCTCTGCGGCCGATTCCGACGCCTTGCCTTCCGCGCTCCCGTGAATGCGGTAACCGAAGAGCACGTTGTCGCGGATCGACAGCGGCAGCGGGTTGGGGCGCTGAAACACCATGCCGATTTCCTTGCGCACCTGGACCAACTCAACGTCGGACGCGTAAATGTCGTGTCCGAGCACGTCGATAGAGCCGGTCGTGCGAACGTAACCAAGACGCTCGTTGATTCGGTTGACCGAGCGAAGCAAGGTCGACTTGCCACAGCCCGACGGACCAATCAACGACGTGATGATTCCCTGCTTGATGTCGAGGTCGACGTCGAAGAGAGCCTGGAACGTGCCGTACCAGAGATTGAGACCGCGGGTGCGGATGGCGATTTCAGCCAAAGCGGCCCTCCACGTAGTCACGCGTCCGCTGGTCGCGCGTGCCGCCCGTAAAGAAATCCTCGGTGTTCCCAACTTCGACCAGCTCGCCACTCAAGAAGAAGGCCGTCCGCTCGGCCAGCCGGCGTGCCTGCTGCACCAGGTTGGTCACGAGCACGATGGCGATTTCCTTCTTGAGATCCTTCAGGACGTCTTCGATCCGCATGGTGGTCACGGGATCGACGGCGATCGAGAACTCGTCAAGCAGCAACAGTTCGGGATCCTGCGACAGCGCCCGGGCGATGGTGAGGCGCTGCTGCTGGCCGCCGGACAGCAAGCTCCCAAGAGAATCGAGACGGTCCTTAACCTCATCCCACAGCGCCGCGCGAGTCAGGCAACGCTCAACGATGACGTTGAGCTCCGATTCCTTCTTGATGCCGGCGAGCCGCGGCGCCAGCGCAACGTTGTCGTACACGGTCATCGGTAGACCAACAGGGAGCGGGAAGACGACCCCGACTTTTCGGCGCAGCGCATACACGTTGCGCCATTTGCGCACGTCGCGGCCATCAAAGAGCACTTGCCCTTGGACGCGCATCCCGGGTGTAAAGAGATCCATGCGATTGAGCGCCCGGAGAAAGGAGGTCTTGCCGGAATTGGCAGGACCGATGATGCCGAAGATCTCGTGCTCTCGTACGTCCAGCGTGACGTCGGACAGTACCGTCGAATCGCCGTAGGCAATCGACAGATCACGCACTTCCACCTTTGGGCGCGCCATCTCTACCACTTCTTCTTGCTCCGCAGGTACATGCGGAACGAAATCGAGATCAGGTTCATCGCGAGCACCATCGAGATCAAGACAAGCGCCACGCCATATGGCAGCGCCTCGGGCACGCCCGGCACTTGGGTCGAGATGACGAATAGATGGAGCGACATCGCCATCGTCTGGTCGAACACGCTCTGCGGCAGGAAGGGTAGAAAGAAGGCCGCGCCCGTGAACATAATTGGCGCGGTTTCGCCGGCGGTGCGTGACACTTCCAAAATAACGCCGGTGAGAATGCCAGAGATGGAGTTCGGCAACACGACCCGGCGGATGGTCTGCCAGCGGGTTGCCCCCATGTTCCAACACGCTTCTCGGAACGCCTGCGGTACCGCTTGGAGCGATTCCCTCGTGGCCACGATGACCACCGGGAGCGTCATCACCGCCAGGGTCAAGCTCGCCGCCAGAATCGACGTGCCGAACCGAAAGAACAACACGAAGGCGCCCACACCGAACAGCGCGTGAACGATCGAAGGCACGCCGGCCAAGTTGATGATCGCGAGGTTGATGGCGCGGGTCAGCCAGTTGTCAGGTGCGTACTCGGATAGGTAGAGGGCTGCGGCGACGCCGATCGGTACCGATGCCAGAAGCGCGACAGCCACCAGCCACACCGTTCCAACGAGAGCCGGCAGGACGCCACCGGCAGTCATCCCGTTTCTGGGCTCGGTGAACAGGAAGTCGATCGACAGAACCGGAACACCCCGATACAACAGCACGCCCAGAATCACCACGACAGGGAGAATCAGCAGTACCGTCATCGCCAAGAACAGCAGCCGAACCTGCGTCTGCCGTCGGCGGTTGAGCTCGTTGAGAGGTGTGGTCTGGAACATCACGCACGCTCGATTTACTTCTTCCGGATCCCGCGGACCACGAGATCGGCGGTCAGGTTGATTGCGAACGTGATCATGAAGAGGAAGATCCCGAGGGTGAACAGCGCTCGGTAGTGGTCCGAACCCACGGCGGTCTCTCCGAGCTCGGCGGCAATCGTGGCGGTCAGGGCACGGACCGAGTCGAACGGACTGGTGGGCAAGTTGATGGAATGCCCGGAGGCCATCAACACCGCCATTGTCTCGCCGAACCCGCGCCCCACGCCCAACAGCACCGCCGCGACCAGACCATTCTTGGCCGCTGGGACAACCACCTTCCAGATCATCTGCCACCGCGTGGCACCGAGCGCCTCTGCCGCTTCACGATAGGTCTCCGGAACGGCTTTGAGGGCATCTTCGGCGATGGTCGTCATGATCGGGGCCGCCATGAGGCCGAGGATGAAACCAGCGTTCAACACGTTAAGCCCGATCGGAACGTTGAAGAGATCGATGATCACAGGATTCAGAATCGAGAGACCGATGAACCCCCAGACCACGGAGGGGATCGCCGCCAGCATCTCGACGAGGACCTTGAGGATCTCCCTTCGCTTGCCTGTGGCGAACTCTCCGATGTAGACGGCCGCGCCGAGCGAGAACGGAACCGCCACGAGCATGGCCAAGCCTGTGACGCTCGCGGTCCCCACGATCAGGGCCAGGGCGCCGTAGGTGGGATTGTTCTCCGACGTCGGTCGCCAATTTGGTGAGAAGAAGAACTCTCTCGCGTCAAGGGTGTCGGTTACGAAACCGAGGCCTTCTCGCGTGATGAAGACGAAGATACCGAGCACGAACACGATGCCCGAGATGCCACCGACGAAAACCAACGCCTGAACGGCCTTGTCGATGTACCAATCGAGGTCGCGCCGGTCTATGGCAGGCAGGCTGTTCGAAGGCATATCGTGGCGTGCACTGCTCAGCAGGCCTGCTCGCCGCGCAGGGTCTCCATGAGACTGCCAAGTTCAGCTTTGAGTTGTCCGAAAGCGCTCTCGAGGGCCGCCTCGGCGCGGTCCTGGTCGAGGTCGTACGGGGCCACTCCCAGATCCCATTCCAACAACACGGTTCGGAACGGAAGCGCGCCGATGCGCTCACGTATATCGCCACCAAGGCTGACAACGACATTCGTGGTGTCAAGCTGGTCTTTCAACGATGCGAGATCAGTTGGGGCCAGCTCGTCGACATCGAATCCCCGGCTCTCGAGGAAGATCTTGCCTCGCGGCTCCAGCTTGCTGGCCGGCTTCCAGCCGGCACTCGAGTACTTCCCACTTTCGGGGTACGCGCGGCGTGCGTAGGCCACGGCCAGCTGCGTCAGGGCGTCATCGCGCTCGTCGACAAATAGGAGCTGGTAGACCTTTGGACCTTTGGTTTCGCCGCTGACGACAAAAACTGCCTCTTCACAGATGTTCTTCGAACGCGCCGCCATCCGGCCGATGCAGTTGAGAATGGCGAGCGTGGCGAAGTGGTCTTTGATCGGGCGTTCGCCTTCCTCTCCCTCCTTCGACAGCTCGCGAAAGAACTTCTGGAACGTGCTCTCGATCTGAGGCGCCATCGCCATGGTGCCGCGCGCCAGATCGGCGTTGGCGGTGTCAAACGCACCCACCGCTTGGTGGAACATGGCGATCGCTTGGTCCCCGAGGAGCTCGATGTTGCGGAGCATCTCCGAGGAGGGTTGACTCGAGAGTTGGGCCTGCTCGCGCGCCACAGTGACGGCGTAGTCACCGATCCGCTCGAGCTCGACGCTGAGCCGCAGTACAGAGGAGACGAGCCGCAGAGGACCAGCACTCGGCAGATGCTGGGCGACGAAAACGTGACACTTACCGTCGAGCTCGCGCACTCGGCGGTTGATCAGCAGGTCTCCGAGGACGGTCCGCGCTGCTAACTGCCGGTCGGCGACCTGCACCGCATGAAGGGCGTTCCGGAAGGCCGTTTCGACCCCATCGGCAACGTCTTTGATCCGCTTTTTGATCTCGGCGAGATCCTGCTCGAGACGTTCCTGGTAGTGGGTCGTCATGCTCCACCTCCACCTGCGTCAGGAGGATGACTGGTCTGCCACCAACCGGCCGAACCGCCCGGCATCGCGGCAGAGCAGTCGTCCTCGATCACTCAATCAGCCGCACGCGACCGCTTGCACCGGTGCGTACCCTTTCTCAAGGATGATGCACTGACCCTCGTCGCTCAGAATCCAATCCAAGTACTCCTTGACCGCGCCCGTCGGCTCGCCGGCTGTGTACATGAAGAGCGGGCGCGCGATCGGGTAGGTTCCGTCGATCGCGGTGTCGACCGACGGGGCCACGCAATCCTCGCCTCCATCGCTCGAAATGCACGGCATCTTGACATGCTCGGTTGCGTACGCGAGGCCCGAGTAGCCGATGGCGCACGGGGTGTTCTCGACGAGATCGACCACGTCTTTCGACCCATGCATGTCACGGGAACCCAGCTTGTACTCGCCGGTATCTCCGAGCACGGTTTGCTTGAAGTAGACATACGTGCCGGAGTTGTTTTGGCGACTAATACGAATGACCTCATCGGAGGCGCAGCCCGGCACCTCGAGTCCCAGCTGATCCCAACTCTCAACTGTGCCTTCCTCGCCGTAGATGTCGGCGAGCTGGGCTATCGAGAACCGTTCGGCAGGATTGTCTTGGTGAACGTAGACCGCCAGGGCATCGAACCCCACGATATGTTCGACTGGCTCAACCCCATTGTCACGGGCGGCTTGCATCTCGCGATCTCTCATCTTCCGGCTCGCGTTCGCAAGGTCAACCGTGCCGTTGATCATCGACGAAATCCCGGTGCCTGAGCCGCCTCCCGTTACCGCAACCGCAACGTTCGAGTGGACGTCCCGGTAGCTCTCGGCCCATGCCTGGGCGACATTGACCAGCGTATCGGAGCCTTTGTTCTGAATGACCATCCGCGAGTCGCCGCCCGCGCGCCCCGAGGGGGATCCGCAGGCCGACAGGGCCATCACAACGACGAAACTCAACGCTCTCTTCATCTTGGCTCCTCTGAATGTGGCCCTGAAGTCATCACCATACGAGCTGGGTGTGACAACCGGGTGACAGCCGACCGAAGCCCGTGTGACAGATCCCCAAGGCCCAGCACTGGTAGGATTTGGGGCAATGGGGACGGACGGCGCTTGGATTCTGGTGGCCGAGGATGAGCCGTCGATCGCGGAGGTCCTTGAGTACAATCTCAAGAGCGCCGGTTTCACGGTAGCGGTCGAGGCGCGCGGAGACCTCGTCCTGGAACGGTTGGAGAGGAGGCCGGCTGCCGCGCTCATTCTGGACCTGATGCTCCCAGGCCTCGGCGGTCTGGACGTTTTGAAACAGATCCGGAGCCAGGAGTCTACCCGCGCGCTACCGGTCATCGTTCTTACCGCCAAGGGCGACGAAGTAGACCGAATCGTCGGTCTCGAGCTCGGAGCCGACGACTACATCCCCAAGCCGTTCAGTCCGCGTGAGGTGATCCTGCGTTTGAAGGCCCTGTTGCGCAGAGCCGAAGGCCAGTCTGACGGGGAGTGTCTCTCTGCCGGCGGGATGACCCTGGAGGTCGACGCTCACCGTTTGCTCTTAGGAGACAAAGAGGTTCAGCTCACCGCCACCGAATTCCGGCTTCTCCACATGCTGATGAAGCGCGCCGGGAGAGTGCAGACACGTGACAGCCTGCTTTCCGAAGTCTGGTCGTACGCCGAGGATGTCGACAGTCGAACGGTCGACACCCACGTTCGACGACTGCGACGCAAACTCGGTGATCAAGCCGACTGGATCGAAACGGTCACCGGGTTCGGCTATCGCTTTCGGGGATGAGCATCTTCTTCCGGAGCCGCTCCGAGAGTGACCGGGCAGCGACCGAGCGGAGTCTCCACCAGCGCATCCAGCAACTCGAGGACGATCTGTCGCGTCTTGCCGAGGCGACCGCGAGCCTCTCTGAGGGAATGCTGCTGCTCGACCACGACGGTCGCGGCGTTTCGGCCAACCCTGCTTTCTGCAGGTTCTTCGCCGTGGAAGGCAGCGTCGAGGGGCGCACCGTCGTTGAGCTCGGCGGTGACGAGACGCTTGAAGTTGCTTCCGACCAAGCCCGGCGGTCGGGTACTGTCCAGACCTTCGAGATCGAACGACCGGTGAAATCCTCCGGGATCGGTCAGTCTGCGATCCATTTGACCGGTTCATGCGCGCCAATCGCTACTGGTGGCGTCGCGATCACGGTGCGCGACACCAGTGATTCGGTGCTGCGCGACCACACCCGCCGTGATCTGGTGGCAAACCTCTCGCACGAGATCAAGACACCCCTCACCGCCATCCGCGGCTTCGCCGAGACGCTTCGGGACGGAGCGCTCGATGATCCCGCGACCGCCAGCCGTTTCACCCAACAGATCCTTCAGCAGTGCGAACGGTTGCATGCCCTGCTCGCAGACGTGCTCACGCTCGCCCGAGTTGAGCGGCGCCCCGCCGTCGATGAACACCTGCCGGTGGACCTTGCCGACATTGTCCGGGATGCGGTAGCCACCCTGCAGCCGACTGCCGACGAAAGACAGGTGGTGATCGAGACCGACGTCGATCGCGCGCCGGTGTTCCACGGCGACCCCCGGATCCTCTCCGAGCTTTGCCACAACCTCCTCGACAACGCCGTCAAGTACAACCGCGAGGGGGGGCGAGTCGGCGTGCGCCTCGTCAACCTCGACGGCCAAGTGCTTCTGGAAGTCACCGACACAGGCTGCGGTATCCCCGAGAACGCCGTCGATCGTATTTTCGAGCGCTTCTACCGCGTCGACCAGGGACGCAGTCGGGGCGAAGGTGGCACCGGTCTAGGGTTGGCGATCGCCAAGCACGCGGCCGAGGCCCACAGTGGCTGGATCGAGGTAGAAACCGAGCTTGGCAAGGGCTCGCGTTTCAGGGTCTACCTGCCGACCTAGACCCGCATTCGACCGCCGCTCACAAGGAGCGTCGTCCGTTCAGGCGCATGCGACTATCGAGCTCGAGCAGTAGGGCCTTACCGGTGGGGATATCGAGCTCGTTTGCGTCATTGTCAGAGTCAGAGCCCCCATCTACGTGCCTCATGAGAGCCCGCAGGCTCCCCCCATGCGCGACAACGAGCGCGTTATGGCCGGATTGAAGCTGGGGCGTCACGACGTTCTCCCAAAACGGAACGACCCGAGCCACGGTATCTGCCACACTCTCCGACGTGGGTACTTGCTCGGCGCTCAGCGAGGCATACCGCCGGTCAAACCGAGGGTGGCGAGCATCGTCCAAATCCAGTGCTGGTGGCCGTGTGTCAAATCCACGTTGCCATGTCAGCATCTGAGATTCGCCTTCCGTGCGAATCGTGTCTGCTTTGCTACAGCCCTGAAGGGCCCCAAAATGACGCTCGTTCAATCGCCACGTCTTGACAACCGGCAGCCACGCCAGGTCCATCTCTTCGAGGACGATCCAGAGGGTTCGAATCGCTCGAAAGAGCAACGAGGTGTAGCAGACGTCGAACGTCACTCCTGCCGCGGCGATCGCAGCAGCGGCCTCTCGAGCCTCGACAACTCCAGCCTCGGTCAGACGCACGTCCGTCCACCCAGCGAATCGTCCCTCGGCGTTCGACACGCTCTCCGCGTGGCGTAGCAGCACGACTCTCGGCGTGGTATCGCGGGTCAAACGGCTCTCTTGAGCGACTGGGTCGACACGACGTCGCGGGCAATGCGCTTGCAGAAGTAGTAGATGCGCTTAAGGTTCTCGAGCATGTCCATTTCTATCGAATACGCGGGGAGCCGGTTCGGTTCGGCTGCAACGAGTCGTCGCGCCTCGTGCAGGGCGGCAGAGTCAGCGAGACGATTGATCTCCTCTTTCATGCTGACCACGTCGCTGGCCGCCTGCGCATTCTTCTGGGTCACCGCAAGCAGCGCCTGGTTCAGCGCGCCCGCAACCGTAGCATGAAACTGCTCGATCACGCGTTTGGTCGCCTCGCTCACGCTGATACCCTGATCGATGCGCCGGGTACCTAAACCCACCAGGTTGGTCTCGATGATGTCGCCTATGCTTTCGAGATCATTCGCCGTCTCCATGAGTTTGAGCAGCTCGTCTGTTTGCGCTTCGGTGAGAGGCTTCTGACTAATCTGCCCGAGGTACGTCACAATGTGTCCATGCAGGGCGTCGACCGTAACGTCCATCCTAGCGACGCCTTGGAGCGATTCCCGCGTTCCAGCAATCATCGCGGGCCGTATTGCTGTGAGCATGTCAACGGCTTGCTCTCCCAAACGCTGGATTTCGAGCCGGGCCCGATCGAGCGCCAGAGACGGCGTACCCAAGAGGTCGAGATCAAGGTATCGGGCCAGCACTTCTTCCTCCTCTTCGAGCGGTCGATCGGGCACCAGCCACTGTACGAACCTGGCAAATTGCGTCGCGAACGGGAGAAAGAAAACCGTGTTGGCCACGTTGAAGATGGTGTGAGCGTTGGCAATCTGGCGAGGGGTCTCCGCCGCCATCTTGGCGGTATCGGTCAGCCCGGCTGACGTGGGAGACATCGCCGTGACGACCGCGGCCAGCTCGTCGATGAAGGCGAGCCACACGACGACTCCCCCAACGTTGAACAAGACGTGCACCACGGCGGCCCTGAGCGACTCGCGAGGCTTGCCGATGGTGGCCAGGAGTGCCGTGACGCAGGTCCCGATGTTCGCGCCGAAGGAGAGGGCGATCCCGGCTGGCAGGCTGATAAAGCCTTGGGTCGCCATGACGATCACAACGCCCGTGCTTGCGGAGGACGACTGGATCAGTGCGGTGAACAGCGCCCCGGCGAGGATGCCAAGGGCCGGCTGCTCCATCCTGGTCATCCAATCGAGAAACGGCTGATAGGAGCGCAGCGGGGACATCCCGTCGCCCATCAGACCCATTCCGAGGAAAATGAGTCCGAGCCCCATCATGCCCTTGCCGTGATGCCTCAGCCGCTCCTGTTTCGAAAAGAAACGCAACCCAAAGCCGAGCGCGACCAGAAGCAGCGCGTACTTCGTGATCTTGAACGCGATGATCTGAGCAGTCACGGTCGTCCCGATGTTGGCGCCCATGATGACGCCCATCGATTGCGACAGCGACATCAGGCCGGCAGAGATGAAACCGACCAAGAGGACTGTGGTCACCGAGGACGATTGGATCACCGCGGTCACGAAGGCACCGGTCAGGACACCCATAACGCGATTGGTCGTGAGCCTGGCGAGGACGTTCTTCATCTGCTCGCCGGCCACGGCCTTGAGCGCCTCAGCCATCTGCTCCATCCCGAACAAGAAGATGGCCAGCCCACCGAAGAGCCCCATCGCCAGGGGCAATATCTCGAGCTCGGTGGTCTCCATCATCCCCTCCGGGGCAGGCTCGGTCGGCCCTTGACGATCGTCACCGGAACCGGGGAGAGCTGCACCACCCGCTGGGCCTTCGACCCCAGGAGCAAATGGGCCAGACCGGTCCGTCCCTGACTGCCCATCACGATCAAGCTCGCCCCTCTTTTTTGGGCCACTTCAAGGATTCTGGTCGGCGGCAGTCCCACGGCCAGACTCGTCTCGACCTCCTGCAGTGGTTTGAGATCCGGGTTCTCCTGCCGGATGCGCTCGACGAATTCTTTCAACATCGCTGCCGCGGCTTCCTCCAAGCGCTGCACATGTCCAGATTCATCGCCGATCTGGTAGTAACCGGGAGCGGACTCCGGATCGTGAACCACGTGCAAGACGATGAGCGGCTGGTCAAGACACTCGGCGGCTCGGGCCGCCCAGAGCAGGGCCGCCTCCGAATCACTTGAAAAATCGACGGGCACCACGATGGGTCCGCCTTGGTCAGTTTGTGCCGCTCCCATCGAGACACTCCTTGCGAAGACGCCACCGTATCACGAATGACTCAGACCACTTGCCTGCAGTCCAATGGCGTTGATCGGGGTAGTATCTCCCTGACGATGGGAGGAAAAGGCGGTCGGAAGCGGGCGACGAGTGTTAGCGAACCCATGAATGTCCGCGTGAATGAAGAAACTCCTCGCGACCCACTCACCAACAAGTTCTATTTGAAAGAGCTCCGAAGGCTACAGCTCGATCTCATCAAGGCCCAGGACTGGATAGCGCAGAAAGGGCTCAGGGTGTTGGTGATCTTCGAAGGCCGCGACGCTGCCGGAAAGGGAGGCACGATCAAGCGGATCACCGAGAGCCTCAACCCGCGCGTCTGTCGGGTGGTCGCGCTCAGCAAGCCTACGGAGCGGGAATCGACCCAGTGGTACTTCCAGCGCTACGTCGAGCACTTGCCCGCCGCTGGTGAAATGGTGCTCTTTGACCGCAGCTGGTACAACCGCCCGGGCGTGGAGCGCGTGATGGGCTTCGCGACTGCGGATGAGGTTCAGGAGTTCTTCCGCTCGTGTCCGGAATTCGAGCACATGTTGGTCCGCTCGGGTATCTTGCTCACCAAGTATTGGTTCTCGGTGAGCGACGAAGAGCAGGAACGTCGCTTTCAGCGACGAATCACGAACCCGAGTAAGCGCTGGAAGCTGAGTGAGATGGATCTCCAGTCGCGAGCCCGCTGGTTCGATTACGCGCGGGCGAAGGACGAGATGTTCCAGGCCACAGACACCAAGGACGCGCCCTGGTTCGTCGTGGAGGCCGACAACAAGAAGCGGGCCCGGCTCAACTGCATTCGCCATCTGCTGCAGCGGATTCCCTGTCCGTACGGCGACGTGCAGCCCATTAAGATGAAGATCCCGCGCCGGCAGGATCCCACGGGATACTCAAGGACGCCGTACGCGCACCAGAAAGTGGTGCCGGACGTCTACTGAGATCGCCCCGCGTCAGACGTCGAAATCGTGCGACAGAACGGAGAGGACGGCGAGCATGATCTGCTGCACCGTCTTCTCTTTGTCGACGTTGGGCACGATCGGGATGCCCGCCCGATCCGCTTCGGAGAGCAGAAACGACTGGGTCCACCAGATCTCATCGAAGTGTTCGAGGTAGCGGGATGAGCGGCCACTCGGAAGGTTGCGGATGCGCCGCTGCAGATCGCGGCGCTTGAGAACAGAAAGCACGAGCGGAACTACGATCGCGTCGGTCTCCGCCGGAATGCGTCCGAGGAGGGTGGGATGGAGATGCACCCCCTCGAGCACCATCGAAAAGCGCTGCCTGAGCATGTACTGGACGACGGCATCACAGGCGACCTCGACAAGCTCCTTCTGGGCGAGATAGCCCGCTGTCATCCGTGCGTTCTTGTCTGCTGACGGATCGACCGCCAGGTTTCGCCACGCCGTGAAGCTCGACTCGTGCAGCGGCGGAAGCAGCCGATTCGGGAGCATCATGCGCATGACCTCTCGCAGCATGTCGGTCGACTGAACCCAGACGATGTCGAGGACGTTCGCAATCTGTGTCCCGAGCGTGCTTTTCCCGCAGCCGGGCGCGCCTCCAATGAGGACGAGGAGCGGACGATTGCTAGCCTTCAACGCGCCCCAGAGCGCGTAGTTGCGCACGGCCTTGTTGCCGACGTCCTCCTTGAGGCGTTTGGCGGTGATTCCGCGCAGCTCCGATGTCTCGATCTCCGTCACGGTACGGTCGACGAGCCCATCGTAGATCTGCTCTGCGACCGAGTTCACCTGATCGCGCGTCAGGCCGCATCGCATCAGGCTGAGGCGGTGCCGACCCCGCGAATACGGCGCCGTCTCGCCGTTGGTGTCCCGAACGAGGATCGGACCGGGCTCTGGAATCCGGACATAGCGCTGCACGACGTCAGAGCCGTACGATTCAAGCGCGACGGCAACGCGTGCACGTAGGTCCTGCGACGTAATCTCCGCCTCGGTCGTCAGCTCTTCGCGGATCTGGGAGGCGACTTCGTAGGCCTCCGCAAACGGGAGCCCCGCGTCCTGCAGGCTGCGCGTCAGGATGCCGCGCAGGAACGGCACTCGGGTGTTGTCGGTCGGGTCGACGACGTGGAGCTTAGCCATCAGCCGGATCGTTTTCTGCCGGGCCAGGAAGCGTGAGCACCAAGGCTTCTCGGGTCATCCCGCCGTCATTTTAACGAACGACGGGCTCGATGAGCGCGGTGCGCCAACGAAAGACGTCCGTCAGGCCACAGATTGCGCTCCACAGGCACCCGTAACAGAGATGTAACGTTTTCGAAACAGGTGTGAAATCTCACCTCGGTACTTTGACCAAATGACAAGGTGCAGCGATGTTTGGCGGTCCTACCGACTGATCTCCCGAGTTGTCGTCATTGCGGGCCTGGCATCCGGCCTGGCCGGCATAACCCTCGCGCAACCCACCGCGGGCAGCGAACCCCCGGCTTCGGCACCAGAAGGCGGTTCAACGTCTTCGCCGGCGGAGACGGAGGCGGAGGCCCAGGAAACCAGTGACAACCCCGCATGGTACGACCGCCTCGAGTTCAGCGGCGACTTCCGTTCGAGATACGAAGGCTTCTATCAGGAGGGCCGACAAACCCGGAACCGTAGTCGACTTCGGCTGCGATTGCGGATGAATACCCAGATCAACGACGACGCAAGGTTCCAGCTGCAGGTCGCCAGCGGAGATCCCGGAACGCCGGTCTCGACAAACCAGACGTTCACCAGCTTCTTCCGGCCCAAGCCTTTCAACCTCGACCGAGCCTATCTCGCCTACAACCCGAAGAACGCCTCGGCCCTCACCTTGGGCATGGGAAAGTTCGGGCCGCCCCAGACCCGCACGCAGTTGCTCTTTGACGACGACCTCAATTTCGAGGGCGGCTGGGAGCAAGCGTCGTGGAGTCCTGCGGATGGGGTCCGCGTCAACCTGATCGCCATGCAAACGGCGGTCAATGAAGTGTCGCGGGGCGCTGATTCCTACATGCTGATGGGCTATGGCGAGGTCAGCCTTGAGGGCGAGCGAGTGGACTTCCAGGTCTCGGTGGCGGACTACGGTTGGGGGAATCCGGACACGATCGTACCAGGGCACCTCGACGGGCCGCTGGCGGCCATCCTGACCAATCAACTTGCAAGGGATGCACAGGGTCGAGTGCTTGGGTACGCGTCGGGGTTCAACGTGATCGACGTCATCGGCGAGGCGACCGTGCAAACCAGGCGGGCCGGCTATCCTCTGCGCTTCTTAGCTGAGTACGCCCACAACACGCGAGCGGCCAACGACCGGGACAGCGGATGGTGGCTCGAGGCTGAGTACGGCTCGCCGCGTGCGGCGCGTACGTGGGGTGCGACATATACCTACGGGTGGATCGAGCAGGACCTGACGCCTTCGGCGTTTGTCTTCAGCGACATCCCGGGTACCAATCTTCGCCTGCACATGATCGAGACATCGTACGTCCCCAAGGCCGGCTTGAGTGTCGATGTGACCCTGCATCTCACGCGGCGGCTTTTCCTGCCAGGCGATGATCCCAACAATCTCCTGACCCGGCTTCACGTCGCCATCGTGGCTCGGTTCTAAGTCGGCGTCATCTGGCGATCACTCCAACTGGGCGGCTACCGTCTTTTCGGTCCTCGATCTGACGAAGCGTTGGGTAAACTGAACAGCGCACCTGAAGGTGACCGTGTCAGCAGAGCATGCGGCGTGAAAACAACGCGGTTCAACGGGCACTCATCCTCGTCGCGGCCATCTTCGTCGTCGGCACGCTGGGCTACCGCTTCATCGAAGGATCCACCTGGGTGGTGAATCCGTACCAGCTAGGTGGATTCCGGCTCGCACACCTGGTCGTCAAGCCTACCATCGCGAACTTCTTCGATGCCTCGCTCGGCAGTGGTGATCTGCAGCTCGACCAGTCGTCGCTTCGATCTGATAGCCCGGTCGTCGGCCGTACGCTGGCCGACGCGGATATCCGTGGTCAGTGGGGACTCTCTGTCGTCGCGGTTCAACGCAAGGGGGAGGTCATTCCCAACCCAGAACCGGACCTCCAACTGCAGGAGGGTGACGTCGTGGCCGTGTTCGGCTCACGAGACCAGATCACGCGTTTCGAGGAGCGGTGTGGCGGAGGATGAAGCGATGGTGAGCTCGTGGGTTCCCCCCGGCAACCTACGGCGTTTTCGGAGGACTCGGAGGAAACACGTTCGTGCGAAACCAATCGTTGAAAGATTTGGTGAGAGTCAAACGAGCGCGGGATCGGCTCTGACTACTACCGTAGACGGGCAGAGATCCGGTCCAGCTTCGCTCTGAAGTCGTCCGTCGTGGATCCCTCGAACTGGAATGTGATGGTGCTGATGTGTGGTCGCTCTCGATCCGGCGGAATGAGAGCGACGTAATCCTGATAGCCGTTCGCCTGCGCAGGTCGCCAGCGGTCTATGCTGCGGCCGTCGAGGCCCACGCGAATCGAGTCGAGGCCACCGTCGGATGGTGCTGACAGACGCGCCAGCAGTTCAAGTCCTCCCTGAGGGAGCGACGCGAAGATCACGGCCCGTTCGCTCATCGCCCCCACGAACGAAACCCTCCCGTCGTGCTCGGTGCTTTCTACGACCCCGCGTGACCAACCGGGGCCCAAGTGCACCATGTTGCGGCCTTCGCCGAAATCAGCCTCGGTCAAACGCACGTCTTGGTCGGGTGGCAAGACCGACCGATCCCAATCCCAGCCCGTGGCGTCGGTGCTAATTCGGTCAACGGTCAGTAGATCCAACCGGTTGAGATACCCATCGGGGAAACGAAACCGCAAGTCGTAAATGCCGAAGACTCGGGGCCGGTGTGATGCGGCCGACAGCTCGAACATCGACTCGCCCTCGTGCGAGTGGGGCAAGCCCAACAAACCAAGCATGGTGCCAGGAAGATCGGTATGGATCGTCGGAGCGTCGGATACGTCGAGTGGCCCGGTTCTGCCGGGGGGCTTCACGACCATCAGTGATCGCGCGGATCCGACAATGCCTGAGAGCGGCTCAGTCGACGCTCCGGTGAACACGGGCAGGCCGACGCTACGGCCCGCTAGGTCGAACGGCTTCAGGTGGGTGCCATGGTCGGACGACACCACGATCAGGCTCGTATCGTAGATGCCAAGACTACGGAGTCGGTTCAGAAATGCGGCCACCAACGTCACCGAGCATCGCGACTGGTCGACATACGCCTTGATGGAAAACTGTGTGGTGCCGATGAACCGACAGTCAGCATCGAGCACGACAGGCCGATGGGGGACGCCAAGGTGAAGAAGCTTGTAGGCGGGGCGCCCGCGCCCGAGGTGCATACGCTCGATGAACTGCCGGAAGAACGCCGCGGAATTGCTGGCTTCGTGCTGGCGGTTCGAAGCCTCGACCTGCGAGCGATTAAAGGGAAGGAGCCGATCGAACCACGAGCGCTCTTCTGCCAGCGTAACCTTCGCGACGTGCGGCACATGCCGCGAAACCGAGAGCTCGAGCAGCTGGCGCCCCGTGAACTCACGATAGTCCTGACGACTGACAAAAGGCTTCCGGATCGTGAACCGTGCGCTGTCCCGATTGACTGGCGAGTCCTTGGGCCCGAACCATGCGTTGAACCAAGGCCTCGGGATGATCGATGTGGCATCGATGACATAACCAGCATCGCTCAAACTGCGGAGAATCGACCGCTCGGAGAACGCCCGCCGGACAAACTCCGGGACCGGTTGCTCATTGCGGAACTCCTGACCTGTGAGCATGGCGGGCATGCTGAGGGAGGTGCTAGGAAACGCGGCCAGATGGTCTGCGAAGAACGTAAAGCCCGTAAAGGCCTGGTCGAACCACGGCCGATCGGCTTCCAAAATGACGTTGAACGCGTCGGTCTGGAACTCGTCGAGCACGATGTGAATGACGTTCTGATCGGCTGAGAACTGAAACAGCTCCGGTGGAGGCTCCTGCCATCGCGCCGTCTGCTCGACTTCGGATCCTCCCCATGTCAGAGCCAACCCGCCAACCTGAAGCGCAAGGAACAGCTGTGCCGTGAACGGCACGAGTCGGCTCACCCGACGAAAAAACACGACGGCAAGCACGGGAACGCCGACCCACGCGCTCAACTCGTACGGAACTCGGCCGGCCAGGCGATCCCATTCGATCTCGCGACCGTCCAGGGCACCATAGCTACCCACCCACAGATTCCCTTGAGCCCAGAAAAGCACACCGAGGGCCAGGAGCAAGACCGCGTAGAGGCGTGTCAAGCGTCCAGATACGAGACTGGCGACACCGCCGATTCCAAGGAGCACCGCCCATCCCCCGCCTGTCGCGGTCAGCAGCCAGGGCCAGGCAATGTCGGAAAACACACCGCTGAATTCGCCTCGGTTGGCGTTGTAGATCGTGTGGGGACCCAAGAGACAGAGCACGAAGGGCACGAGCAGCGCTGGAAAGAAGACGAGGTAGAGACGACGTCCAAACTCGCCAACTATTCTCGGTACTCCGGCGGCCCACCAATACCGGAGCGCACGGTTTCCAGCCCGAGCGGATCCGGCCAGAAGCAATACGCTCAAGGGGACCAACCACAGAGCCGCCGTCACGCGGACACACCAGGCCGCCCACGTCGCCCGTCCGTAGTCGTCTGCATCCGGACGCTCGGGAAACAGCTGGGTTGCGACGAGTGGCTTAGGCGATCCACCGTCGACGGCGTGCAGTACGCTCAGGCCCATGCCGCCGCGGTCCTGCTCGTACCTCACGACAAGCCGGTGTGCCCCCTCGCCGAGGGTGATGGTCGCTCCGGCGGTGTGCATACCGACGGCTGGGCCCCGTCGAAGCACACGCTGGCCATCCACCGAGATGTCCACTCGGTCATCGCCGCTGGCCAGCAGCTCCACCGTTTGGGTGCGCGGCACGTACCAATACCCGTCCCACTCCACGCCAAACAGTCGGCGCGGCAGGTTGGGATCATCGTCGAGAAACGCGAGACTGATGTCGCTGGTCCGCTCCGGCTCAAACGACAATCCGCCTACGCCGTTCTTGAGATAGAAGGTCCGGGATAGGCCGGTCGGCGGCGCGACGAGCCACCGCATGGCGCCTGCGACGATGGTCACCGCCAGCGCCACGTATAGATATCGCCTGATGGCAGACCGGCGAGTCCACTCTCTGAGCATGGCTCGTCCACGGCGGCCGATGAAGTACCGACGACAGATCCGACAGCGGAGATGGCGGCTGTCTCCAACTAACCGGACGTCGTCAAACCACGCAATCAGCCGATCTCGATTCAGAAGATGGCGATCGGGTTCAGCGGCGAACCGGTGCCGCCTTCGACCGGGATCGGACCGGCCGTCAGCATGAACTCCCAGCGGTTCTCCTGAGCCGCCGTCTCGGCGAGCGCCTCCAGATCCATGTTGTCGAAGATATTCGTGCCGAAACCAGCAATGAGCATCGTGTGAACAGGCTGGTTAATCCCCTCGACCAACGACGGCATCACATCTGTCGCCGCGTCGCTCCCGACGAACGCGACGCCCCGCTCCTTGATCCACGGCAACACCGACGCGTGGAGCCCAGCACTGTTACCTGACACCTGCCACGGCCCGAGCTCAGCGCGCCGCGCCCACCGGCCGGTCCGCACAAAGATGGCATCACCAGGTGACACCGTGACACCCGCCTGCTCCTCCCACGCCTCGATGTCCTCGATGTAGATCGGCGTCTGGGGCTCGAGGTACGGCACGTCTTTCAGGCGGGCGAAGTCGAGCAGGATCCCGCGCGTGACGATACCTTGCTTGAGATTCTGGATGCCGAGCTTGCCGCAACCGTCGGGTGTGCTCGCCGACGGCGAAACGTCATTGTAGAGTCGGTCGTTCCAAAGAAAGTGGCACAGGGAATCAATGTGGCTGACGCCGTAGCCGTGGTACGTGAACTCGTACGTGTCGCTACGCAAGCTCTGCCCCATGGTGTGGTTGAACGCGGCGTCCGGGTTGTCCACCGTCTCGTCTGGCATCGGGTTGTGCGCAAGCGATACCGTGATGCCACGCCGGACGAGCCCGGCTGCTTCGAGCGTCTTCTCGGCTGTGACCAAGTTCATCGTCCCGAGCTCGTCGTCGGCACCCCAGCGACCCCAGTTGTTGATCTCCTGGAACATCGCGTCGAACTCGTCGACGTTCCGCGGCGTCCGCGGTTCCTGGGTTTCGACGCTCTCGCCGCACGCGGCGACGAAAACGGCGACGACCGCGAGCGCTCCGAGCCACGTCGTCAATCTGGCAAACGTCTGTGTCATCTGATTGCTCCCGGGATGAGGGTGGCGGTGCCCGAAGCATTATGCATGAATTGAATATGAGAACTCTTTGAAACTGACCCGGAAAAACAACGCGTACAGCAACGGCACGAGCCCAAGCGTGAGCCCCGTCGCGAAGAGCAGCCCGAAGATGATGCTAATCGCCATTGGCTCGTACATCGGACCACCCCCGAACCACAGCGGGAGCAGACCGGCGACGGTCGTCGCAGTGGCCAACCGACACCTCAGCCTGGCCGGCTGAGCTCGGTCGTATACACGGCCGTCCCGGCAGGGCACTCGCAGATCCTTTGCGAGGTCACGGTGATCGGCCCGATGTTCTGGGCTTCCTCGTCGGCGGCCGTCTCAATCTCGGTCGCTCTCGTCAGATGCCCTATCGTCTGTGCGCCGTAGGCGGCTCCGGCTCGGGCGGCGTTCTCCAAGGTGATGCCGTAGTACATGACCCGACCGAAGTCACCAGCTCCAAACACCAACAGCATCAGTAGCGGGCCGACGAGCGCTGCCTCTATGAGCGCGGCCCCGCTCGTTGAAACCAGCCGGGCTAACCAGTGAATCCTCATCAAACCGACTCCCCCCAAAGGGGACTCACTCAAGCAAGAGGCGTGCTGCACACAACTGCCCATAGCAGCACAACACGGCGAACCCGATCGAGAGATTGGTCGGCCGAAACATGCACTTAAGTCCGCTAGCGGACAGGGACTTCGCTACTTACTGGTCTTTGGAGGTAAAGAACGCCAGAGGAAGGCCATTTCTCCAGCGCGAGCGGCGAGAGAGGAACTAGATGTCGCCGTCGCTTCGGAGCTGCGTGTCGGCGTCGCCGACCGCGCCGGAAATCGACAGACCCAAGTTGTTCAGGGCGAGCACGCACACAAGTGCGATGAATCCGACCAGAAGCGCGTACTCGACCAAGTCTTGAGCGTCGTCCTCGGCGAAGAATCGGCGCAGGTCAAATCTCATGTGTCGTTCCCACGGCTCCACTAGAACGCAATCACCATCCGAGACGTGCTCGACAACGTGACGTTGCCGAGGCCACCGAACGGCACCGCAGGAGTGAAGGGCTTGTCCACGCGAACCTGAACGACGGTACCTGGATCCTTCGACGCGTCGTCCCACGTCGTCGTGACGGTGAGGCCAGTCATCCCAGCTGCGATAGAGTTCACGTAGATTTCGACCTCGGTCGGAGTGGTCGTGCGGGGGCTTTCCGAGCCGCGCACGAGAGACCAGCGTGCGCCTTCCCGTGCCAGGTGCGCCACCGTTCCGTAGATCCAAATGCCACGCCCGAACTCCATGATCCCGAACATCAAGGTCAAGACGAGGATGGAGATGAGCCCGAACTCAATCAGCTCCGCCCCGCGTTCGTCGCGTCCGAACGTCCGGGTCCGCCTGCGTAGAAAGTGCCTCATCTTTCACCTACTCCACGAGCGCAACGCGCTTCAACGGTGACCCTAGTCCCGCTGGGTAGTTCGTCCCGACGTTGATGACGCTGTTGCTCTCCGCGATGTAACGACGGACGACAAGGATCAAGTACTCGGAGTTGATCACACTCGAGCTCTCGGGGTTGAAGATGTGATTCGGCAGGTAGATTGACCCGGTTAGAGTGTGGACGCTGTTGCTTTCGAAACGGAACTCGTCGTCGTAGTTGCCCGAGTGCGGATTGGCATAGAAGAGGATGCCGTAGTACTCCGAACCGGCATCAGATTTGGCGCAGCCATTCGCCCAATTCGGCCCGGCTGTGCCAGTAGTGCAAGGCGAGGTCGGGGCACTCAGAATCGCCTGAGCGTTGCTCGAGAAGCTGAACGGTTCGAAGTCGTACGAGCCGCTATGCGTGAAGTAAAACGTCACCCCGGCACCCTCGAGGATCGAATCGCCCTCGATGTTCATGAGACCGCCCTGCATGATGTACATTCCCGGATTGAACGTTGCGTGAGTCGCGTTCTTGAGGGTGAACTTCCCACAGTAGACACCAGGGTTCAGAGTGACGTTGGGTGTGTCGTACTCCATGTCCACCCAATCACAGCTGTAGTTCGTGCCGCCCCACGGCGTGTTTGGAATCGCTGGAGGGCCACCGACGATGCTCCCACCGGAGGGCGGCGGTATCCACCCCATGGGATCCCCCGCCGGCGGAACGCCACTGTACGGCCCATAGCCGCTCGCTGCGATCAGATCGGAGTTGCTCTCCTCGACGTAGCTACCGCAGAACGACGCGGTCGCGACGGTCGCCTCGGCGTCGCTCGTGAGGTGTCCCCCCCAACTGTCACAGGAGTTGACCATCAGCGAACAGCTCGGCGCGTTGAGAACGGAGCTGCTCTGGGTATCGAACGCGTCTTGGTCGACATCTTCCAGGACATGGAAGCAATACTCGCTGTCCGCCCCTGCCCACGCCACCGCGCGCGCTCGTACCGTGGGTTGTCCGAACCCGAACAGGCTCATATAAGGACACGTCGCCAGGTTGACTAACGACCACTTCCACGGCGGCCGCATCACCGACGTAGTAGCCAGACACAGGCGGATTGTAGACTTGTATCGTCGCACCGTATGCGCCGTCCTGATAGCCGTTGTCAGCGGTTCCCGCGTTCGCAGCCGTGGTCACGAGCGACGAGTTCCCTCGGAGTAACTCGTAGGCACCCTCGAGCGCCCCTCCATCGGCCCCGGTTTGCTCACTTCGCTTGACGTTGTAGTGCCCTCCAACGTCCACCGCTAGTCCGACGAATCCCATCAACACGACCAGGGCAACGGCAACCAGGATGAGAACGGCACCCGACTCGTCGCGAGCGTCTCGCGCGAGGTGTCCAGACCGAGGTGGCATAACTTCTCTAATCGTCATTGAGCTCTCACTTTCGCGGTCCGACTCAGCGGGGTCGACGCCGGAATACCCGGAAACGCCCCCGTGAGTGGAGTGAAGGTGGTCGTCGTCGTGACCTCAACGAAGGCGATCGGTGCGCCATATCCAGTGCAGCTGCTCGTGCTGCACGACACGACGGTACCAGCCGGACACTCACAGACCCGGCTCGAATTGACGGTTATCGACCCGATATTCTGCGCCTCCTGCTCGGCAGCCGTCCGTATGTTGGTGGAGTCCGTGAGATGCCCGGTAGACTGTGAGCCGAAGGCCGCCCCCGCTCGAGCTGCGTTCTCCAGCGTGATGCCGTAGTACATCACCCGACCGAAGTCTCCGGCGCCAAACACGAGCAGTATCAAAAGCGGACTGACCACAGCAGCCTCGATTAGCGCGGCCCCGCTGTTCGATTCCGCGCGACGTCTCCACCGACGGTGCTTTGCTGAATACACGCTTCCTCCTCGTAATCCCGCCCAAGGATCGTGCAAGAGACACGCCGGTACGGCGACTCTTGTGGGCGCCCACGCAGAAAGCTCTGTTTCCTAGTATCGGACTGGCGAACCACCACGTTTAGTCGCGCCAAATCTGACCCGGGTCGGACTCTCTTGGCGGGATCTTCAAGAACTCTTGTGTTTCGCGGACAAATGCGTACGCGGGCTGCCGCCGTGGTGCCGCGTTTTTATTGCCGGACCCAGCGGTGGGCGTTCACAGTTGTGCAGAGGATTTCGGTAATGTAAGTGGGCGCCCTACTTCGAGGAGCCAGCGGCCTCCGAATCGGTCTGATCGCTGTCGGCGTCGGCAGTCCAAGGTAGGTAGTCGGGATAGTCGAGATCGGGACTTGGGGGATTGCCGCCTGGGCCCTTCAGGTAGTGCTCCATCCATCTCAAGGTCCGCAGCGCATAGTCGAGCCGCGCCGCTGACTTGCGGTTGCCGTGGCCCTCGCCTGGATAGCGCACATAGCGGACCGGCGCCTGCCCGACCAGCTTGAGGTTTCGATACAGCTCCAACGACTGGCTCGGGTGCACGCGCGGATCTTCTTTCCCGTGCAGGATCAACGTCGGGGTCCGGTTCCGCGTCACGTAGTAGATGGGGCTGGCCTTGGCGAAGTACTCCCAGTCGTCCCACAACCATTTCCGGTGGTGGACGTCGTACATCTCGCGGGGGATATCGGTCGTGCCCATCTTCGAAATGGCGTTGCTGATGCCGACGAACGGGATCGCGGCGGCAAACCGCTCCGAATAGTAGGTGGCGCCCCACGCTGAAGCGTATCCGCCATACGAACCGCCCATGATTCCGACTCGGTCGCCATCAACCAGTCCGATGTCAACGAGATGGTCAATGCCATCCACGAGGTCGTCGTACTCCGGTCCGGTGGCTGCGGCCTGACTCGTCTTCGAGAACGCGACCCCCCGCCCTGTGCTGCCGCGATAGTTGGGGTAGAACACGCTGAATCCGCGCGCGGCGGCGACCTGCCCCGGTGCGGAGTAGCCGGTGAGCCAGCCGTTCTGGTAGTGCGACTCGGGTCCCCCGTGTACGACAAGAATGAGGGGATAGCGCTGGCCAGGCTGATAGTCCAGCGGACGGATCAAGATGCCTTCAAGCTCGAGCCCATCGCGGGCCGTGTAGCGAATCGTCTCCTGCGGGGCGAACCGCAAATCTAAAAGCCACTCGTTGCTCGTCGTCAGGCGCGTGACGCCGCCTGCTCCAGCCAAGCTGAAGAGCTCTCTCGGATGCTGCGGTGTCTCGGCGACGAGCGCCGCGGTTCCCTCGCTGCGAATATCGAGGCTGGTAACGACGAGCTCTCCGGCGGCCAACAAGGTTGCCTTGCCCGAACCGTCAATCGAGACCGTGGCGACCGCGGTCTCCGTCCCGATGCCAGCGACGTATGCCAGGGTGCTCGAATCCTGCCAGTCGAACGTCGAGACGTGACCCTCGAGGTCGGGAAGGAGGTCGCGTGGCGAACCACCCTCAGCGGGCACGAGCTGCAGTCGCCCCGCTGCCGGATCGTTCGCGTCGACTGACCCGATCAACGCGATGTGCCGCCCGTCCGGGCTCCAGTCGACAGGTCCGAGCTTACCCTCGATCTCAACGCGAGCCACCATCTGGCCATCCAGATCAATCACCTGCAACTGCCGCGCGACAAACGAGTCGTCGACGAGTGGCGTCGGCGTCAACCCGACCAGGAGACGCTGACCGTCCGGGGCAAAAGCCAGCGATCGGAGTGAGCCGTCGATATCGACGGTTCGCACGTCGCGATCGTCGGCACCGTCACCCGATTCCAGATCAGCGATGCGGAGTCGCGTGAACACGAGTTCTTCTTCGAAGATCTCTTGATTGAAGCCCTGGCCATCGAGCTTCTCCCTGTCCCCACTCTTCTTGTCGCTGGACAGAAACGCGAGCCATCGTCCATCCGGACTCAGGTCGAACGCGGTCACGTTGGTCTCGTATTCGAAAACCTTGCGTGCTTCGCCACCGCGGGTCGAGATGCGATACACGGCGCGATGCTCGTCGTCTTCACGGCGTGCCGCAAACGCCAGCTCGTCGTCGTTGATCCAGCTGGGGCTCCCGACATTCACCTCGCCGGTGACGAAGGCGACTTCCCGGCCCTCGGCGTCGAGCAGGTACAGCTCTACCCACGCTGCGCCACTGTCATCGGCGATCGGCCGTCTCGGCCTTGAGCGAAGGAATGCCGTTTGGCTACCGTCAGGCGATCCCTCCGCCCATAGCACCGAACGGTGCATCACGGCATGCCAGGGCTGAAAAGTATCAGCCGCCGTCGTAGACTGGGCGCCGGCGCCTGGCGCCGCCAGCAGTCCCGCAGCGAATGCCGCGAATCCAAGACCACGCAGACCCAGCTGGGCCCAAGCTGAATTCTTCATTTCGCCACCTCCGGTACAGACTCTAGAGTCTAGCGCGGGTCGGGCTTGAGGACGCTCAGGTGACCACGAAGTTGAGCATCATGCCCATGTCTTCGTGCTCGAGGTTGCGCGTCATTGTGAGGACTGGGAAATCGGCAGGACAACAACAAAGCGGCCGCCGCCGTCCGGCGAGGCGTCGGCCGTCACCGACCCCCCGTGTGCCTCGGCGACCCAACGCGCGATCGGAAGTCCCAGTCCCCCACCCGTAGTCGACCCGGCCGCATCGATCCGAACGAACCGCTCAAAGACACGCTCCCGGTCTGCTTCCGCGATACCGGGGCCGGTGTCGTCGATCACGATACGAACCTCCCGGCCGGGCGTTTCGACAGTCAGGTCGATCCAGGCCGGTCCGGCGGTCGACGCCGCATGCCGAACCCCGTTGCCCAGCAGATTGAACAACATCTGCTTCAGGAGCTCCTCATCCCCGCTGAAGGCGACCTCGTCTGGAGAGGTCACGTTCACCTGAACTCCGTGTGGCTGTCCTAGGGCCTGGGCCGAACGGACGCACTCATGAACGAGCTCGTCCAGATAGAACTGACTGATCTGGAGCGGTCGCCCACCGGCGTCAGCGACCGCGAGCATGAGCATGTCGTCGACCATTCGGCTCAGGCGCTGCGCCTGTTCAGCAACGATCGTCAGCGCTTCGCGGTACTCGGCCTTGGGGCGATCGTCACGACCGAGCATCACTTGCGCGGTTGTTCTGACAACCGAAACTGGCGTCCGCAGCTCGTGTGAGGCGTCCGTCATGAACCGACGCTGCAGCTTCAACGCCCCGGCGAGCCTGTCGAGTAGCGCGTTGAACGCACTCGCGAGCACGCCGAACTCGTCATCCGAGTTGGGGGTGTGCAGTCGGATATCGGGCCGTCGGTCAGAGATGGTCCGCGTCTGGTCGGCCATGTCACCGAGCGGGCCAAGCGCGCGTCGGCTGATGCTCCAGCCCCCGACAAGAGCCACGAGCATGGCCAGCGGTACGCCGAGGAGCAGGGCACGGATCAGCACATCACGCTCACGCTCGAAGTCCGCCAGCGACGTCCACACGACGACTCGCAGCACGTATCCGGCCGATTCCAAGTCTTGCGGATACAGGCGTATTGCGCCCGCCGGGGTTTCGAGTGTGACCTCGCTGACTGGCGCGACCAGTTCGGACGCAGGCGGATCAGTAGCTCCCAGCCCCTGGACCGCAAGGATGGCGCCGTCCGCATCAGCAACAGCGACTCCGGTCTCTGGCAGCTCTAGCAGGCTGCTGAAAAACTCCGCGAAATGGGATCGACAGATTGATCCCGTCGTACTACGATGCTCCCAACACTGAAGGGAGCCCGATCATGCGCGGACACGATGAGCAGACCACCCACATGTTCAGCTACCTGTCGCCGGAACAGCGCGTGCCGGCCGACCATCCGCTCCGCGCCGTTCGGGCGCTGACGGACGAAGCCCTGCAGACAATGTCGCGCCGATTCGCGAGCCTGTACGCCACGACAGGGCGTCCGTCGATCCCACCGGAGCAATTGCTGCGCGCTTTGCTGTTGCAAGTGCTCTACACGGTGCGGAGCGAGCGGCTGCTCATGGAAGAGCTCAACTACAACCTGCTGTTCCGGTGGTTCGTCGGGCTGAATATGGATGACCCGGTCTGGCATCCCACGACGTTTACCAAGAATCGCGACCGGCTGCTGTCGGGCGATGTCGCCGCCGCGTTCTTTGATGCGGTCCAGGCCCACGCCCGGGCGGCCGGGCTGCTCTCGGACGAACACTTCACCGTGGATGGGACGCAGTTGGAAGCATGGGCCAGCCTGAAAAGCTTTCGGTGCGTGGACGCAGCGGAGAGCGACCCGCCCGAGGACCCGGGCAATCCCACGGTCAACTTCCACGGGGAGCGGCGGCGCAATGACACCCATCAGTCGACGACCGATCCCGAGGCGATGTTGCATCGGAAGGGCAAAGGCAAGGAAGCCAAGCTGGCGTATCTCGGCCACGTGCTGCTGGACAATCGACAGGGGCTTGTCGCCAACGTCTGCGCGACCCACGCGACGGGGACCGCCGAACGCGACGCGGCGGTGCTGTTGCTGGAGGCCAGCGCCTCCCCGGGCAGCACGGTCGGGGCGGACAAGGGCTACGATGTGGCGCGCTTCGTTGCCGACGTGCGCGTCCAGGACGTCACGCCCCACGTGGCGCAGAAGGTCCGCGGGAGTGCGATCGACGGTCGGACCACGCGGCATGCGGGCTATCACGTGAGTCAGCGGAAACGAAAACTCGTGGAACAGGTCTTCGGCTGGATGAAGACCGTCGGCGGCCTGCGCAAGCTCCGGCATCGCGGCATCGCCCTGGTGGATTGGCAGCTCACCTTCGCCGCCACCGCCTATAACTTGGTCCGGTTGCGGAATCTGGAGGCGAGGTGTCCCTGATCGCCGGCCGCGGGTGTCGCTGGCCCCCTCGTCGGGACAGCGTGTCCCCGTGCGCACCGTTGTCGGGGGGGCGTGACACGCATGATGGCCATGAAAACAGCCCGATCCTCGTGTTCTTCAGCAACCTGCTAGTCCCCTTGATCTTTGATTTCTTCAAAAAGTCGTTGGTCATCTGGGGCCACCGTGGACTTGAACGGTGCGCTGTCCGAACCGCTTCACCTTCGCGAGGATCTCGTCGGCTGTTTTCGTCCACTTGAAAGGCTTGCCCTCGTCATTGTGGGCGTCCACGTAGGCGGAGATGGCGTGGCGCAGCGCGTGCGTGCTGGAATGTGAGCCGCGCTTGAGGGCGTGTTCGGTGAGGAGGCCAAAGAACCGCTCGACGAGGTTGAGCCAGGCGGAGGAGGTTGGCGTAAAGTGGAACTGGAAGCGCGGGTGGCGGGCCACCCATCGTGTGACCAGCGGGGACTTATGCGCCGAGAGATTGTCGAGGATCACGTGGACGGTGAGGGTGGGGTCCACCCGCTCGTCGATCTCGCGCAGAAAGCTCACGAAATCCCTCGACCGATGCTGCTTCTTGGTGTGCGCCACGACCTGGCCGGTCGCGACGTTGAGCGCCGCGAAGAGGTCCACCGTGCCATGGCGGATGTAGTTGTGCGTCTGGCGTTCGGGCCGACCCATGTCCATCGGCAGGATCGGCTGCGCTCGCTCGAGGGCTTGAATCTGAGGCTTTTCGTCGAATGACAAGACACCGGCGTGGTCGGGTGGATTCAGGTAGAGGCCGACAATGTCCCGCACCTTCTCGAGGAACAGCGGGTCGTCGGAGATCTTGAAGGATTCCACGACATGCGGCTGCAACCCGAAGGTGCGCCAGATGCGGCCCACGGTGGAGGCACTGACGCCAGCGCGCTCCGCCATCTTGCGGGTGCTCCAGTGGGTCCGCCCCTTCGGCTTACTTTCCAACGTGGCGACGAGGATCGACTCGACATCCGCATCGGACAGTGTCCGGGGGGCTCCGGGCTTGGGCTCGTCATACAGCGCATCCACGCGACCTGTCGTAACCCGCTGCCGCCACTTGCCGACCGTCACATTCGAACAGCGCAGTTTCGCCGCGACCGCCACGTTCGATTCGCCATGCGCGCACCTCAGGACGATCTTCGCCCGCAAGGCCACATGCCGATTCGTTCTGGCGCGCCTGGCGAGCCGCTCAAGTTCTCCTCGCTCCACGGCGGTGACTTCCAATCTCGCCTTGGGCCGACCTGTTCTTGCCATGCCGCCCCATACATCACACCCGGCACACTTCTTAAAGCTTTTTCAGACACAAGGGACTAGTTCATCGATCTCTTCGACGGTCTCCTCGAGCGTCTCGCCATCTTCGAGCTCCTCCTGCAGCTCGGCCAGGACGGTCGCCGCGCGGTTGGCCAGCTCGCGGTCAACGTCTGCGAGGCCGAGGCGGCCGTGGAGTACAAGAATCGAGCCGCCAGCCCCGATCAGGACCGCGAGAAGGACAAGTCCGTACCACAGGGTCAGACGCCCCCGAATGGAAAGCGACATGAGGTCTGTTCGGCGTTAGTCGCTTGCGTCGCCGGCTGAGCCATCAACCGCCGAAGCGAGCGCGTATCCCTCTCCGCGCCGGGTCATGATGACCGACTTGGCACCTTCCGAGTCGAGCTTTCGGCGCAGCCGCTGAATGTAGACATCGATGACATTCGACATGGGATCGTAGGCCTCATCCCACACGTGCTCGGCAATCTCCGCACGTCCCAACACCTCGCCCTCGCGTCGCGCGAGGAACTCGAACAACGCGTACTCGCGGGTCGTCAGCTGGACCTCTCGTCCATCTTTCAGCACCCGCCGCGCGCGCGTGTCGACTTCGATTGGTCCAATTCGAAGAACCTCGGGAAGCGGCGGACGAGCGCCCCGCCGGATCACGGCTCGCAGCCTGGCGAGAAGCTCGCCGAAGTCGAACGGTTTGGTTAGATAATCGTCGGCACCGCTGTCGAGACCGGTGATACGAGCCTCAATCGCGTCGCGCGCCGTCAGCATCAACACCGGAACCGCAGCGCCCGCGGCCCGTAGCTCTCGACAGATCTCAAAACCATCCTTGCCCGGCAACATGACGTCGAGGATGACCGCATCGTAGTCGGTCGTCTCGACTCGGAACCCAGCATCTCGGCCGTCGGGTGCGACATCAACCGCGTAGGACTGCTCGCGGAGGCCCTTCGCTAGCATACGAGCCGCGTCTGGCTCGTCTTCGATCAGCAAGATGCGCATCGCAAGACGTCAGTCCACCCAACCTATCATGTCGAAGGAGCGAGCGTGTCCCTCCCCGTTTCCTAGAGGATACGCAGGCGCACCTCTCGACCGCCGTCTCGGAACGTCACGTCCTTCATGAGCTCGCGCATCAGAAACACACCCCGCCCATTGGGGGCGCGAATCCCTGTACCCCGGACCGGATTCGATACGCTGGCCGGATCGAATCCTCGACCGGAATCCTGGACGATGAGAAACAGACCGTCGTGGTCGTCAGATGCGAGGATGATTCGAACCAGCTTACTCGGGTCCCGGCCGTTCCCATGTACCACGGCGTTGGCAACGGCCTCCCGGAGAGCCAGATCGACGTCTTCCTCCCGCCCTGGGGCGTGTGCTTGCGCTCTCAGATGCCCGACGACGCGCTCCACCGCGGGACCGATGTTGGCCACGTTCGACGCCACGTGCTCTTCAGCAATCAACCGCAAGCCTTCCGCCTCGAGATCGCCCATAACCCATCGTAGTCAAACGATGATGAACGCTCGATGACGGGCCTTGTCATCGCACGTTCATGCTGGGTTCGATAGCGTAGTTGGCATGATGCGAGGCTGCGGCACGGAAAGGTGGCGTCTGGGCCAGATCGCCGGCGGGGTCGCGGTTTGTCTCGCGCTGGCCAACGGCTCCGCCGCGCAAACCGATCGGCCTTCAGAACGAAGTCAGCCTCCGCCAGAGTCAGACGGCCAACTCGAACGCCAAGAGCGAAAAGATTCACCCACGCTGTTCGGCGACATCGCTCAAGACTTCGGCGCGATGTTTACGTCAATTGACGGCGTCGCCATCCTTGGCATCGGGCTGGCCGCAAGCTCCGGTGCGGTGCTGCTCGACGATGAAGTCACGACAAGCGGCTTCGGCACCGAGCTCATTGAGGGTGGCTTCAATGACCAGTTCTTCGAGCCGGCCGAGCTCATGGGATCATGGATGGTGCAGTTTGGTGTTCCTATCGTGACGTACGGGGTCGGTACGCTCGCGGGTGGTTCCGAGGTCGCCGACCTGAGTCGCGATCTCATCCGCGTCCAAATCCTGAGTCAAACGCTGACCCAAACGATCAAGCGCACGGCTCGGCGCGCGCGTCCCGACGGCTCCGGGAATTCGTCGTTCCCATCCGGACACACCTCTGCCACCTTCGCCGCCGCCACGGTGTTCCAACGCCGCTATGGCTGGAAGGCGGGCGTACCCGCCTTCGCGTTCGCCACATGGGTCGCCACGTCGCGCCTCAACGAACAGAAGCACTGGCTGAGTGACCTCCCATTCGGAGCGGCGATCGGCGTCATGGCCGGCCGCCTCGTTACGCGCGACCTAGGGGGATGGACGGTCGCGCCGCTCGTGCGTTACGGCGGAGGAGGGGTGCAGTTTACGCTCTCCCTTCCCTCCTAACCTACCGGGTCTTCGGAGTGACCGGGACTTCAAGGCGCTCGGCTCCGCGCAGCGTCGTCAGGGTCGACGGCGCATCGATCGGCTCGTTGGTGAGCAGCCGATGCAGATCATCGACCCGGCGCACGGGCTGCCCTCGAAACGCGACGATGAGGTCGCCGACTCGAATGTCGGCGCGTCCGGCCGGGCTTTTCGGGTCAACCGAGATCACCAGCACCCCACTCTCGGCAACCAGCCGGTGGTGACGTACCAGGCGCCGGTGAATTGGGGCATCCTGCCCCCCGATCCCGAGGTATCCCCGCTTGACCCGTCCATCTCGAAGAAGTGCCGGCACGACGATCTTCGCCGTGTCGATCGGCACGGCAAAGCTGAGCCCCTGTCCGCCCATGATGATGGCCGTGTTGAGCCCAACGACCTTGCCCGCGGTGTCGACAAGCGGACCGCCGGAGTTGCCGGGATTCAGCGCGGCGTCGGTCTGAATAACGTTGGCGATCAGCCGGCCTGATTGCGCCCGCAGCGATCGACCGAGCGCGCTGACGATCCCGGCGGTCACGGTGTGCTGGAACCCGTAGGGATTCCCGATCGCGATGACGATCTGTCCAGCGCGCAAGCGATCCGACTCCCCGAGCTCAGAGGCGACGACGTCGGGCGAATCGATCTTGATGACCGCGAGGTCGGTGTCGGGGTCATCCCCAATGACCCCGGCGTCAGCGGTGCGCCCATCAGGCAGTGTGACGCGAAGCTCCCGCGCGCCGTGTGCGACGTGGCTGTTGGTGAGAATGAGTCCGTCGGGGGTGAAAACGAAGCCCGATCCGTTGCCTTGCGCCGTCGACCAACGGCGGCCTTTCGACCGCGTCACGTCGATCTTGACGACCGACGGGCTGACGCGATCGACAGCGCTGGTGACGGCATGGGAATAGGCGTCGAGCAGTTCCTCGTCCGGATGCGCCTGAGACTGGCTTACGAGTGTCAGCTGGGGCATGTTTTTGTCCTTCGATCTCTTTGACGTAGCGGGCCGGCTGAGAGTTGCACGTAGTAGTATCGTGTGCGATTTCCCCTTCCGTCATGCCTCGGCCGCACGCACCAGACTTGCTCTTTCAGGACGCCGAACAGCTTGCGTCCGACTTCTCGCTCTTCCCGCGTTCGAGCAACCCTTCGGTGCCACACAACCTCCGGGGGCTCGTGTCCGAGCGGAAGATCCGCGAACGGCTGGGCGAGCTGCGGCGGCTGGGCGTTGACGAGTACGTGCGCGAGACCGTCGCCCCGGCAGAAGACCTCAGCCGACCGGGAGTACGCGCCGCGTTCAAGCGTCTGGGGTGGCGAGTCCACCAGGAGGCCACCTACGGTCCGCTCTACACCGGCGAAGTCGTGCTCGACATCGGCGGCGAGAAGCGGAGGGTCGGCCTTTTGGCTCAGGACCGAAGCCGCAACAACGGCGCCTGGATGCCCGAACATCATTCGCGCGCCGTGCAGGTTGTACGGCGGCTGGCGCTAGAGCTGACGCCGGTCGTCGCGTTCATTGACACGCCGGGGGCGGTCGCCGACGCCGACGCGAACCGCGCCAACCAGGCCCACGCCATCTCTCGTCTGATCGCCGAAATGGCCCAGCTCCACGTGCCAACGGTCGGAATCATCTACGGCAACGGCTACTCGGGTGGCGCCATCCCGCTCGCGACGACCAACATTCTGCTCTCTGTCGTCGACGGTGTCTTCAACACGATTCAGCCGAGGGGTCTCGCCAACATCGCGCGAAAATACGACCTCTCTTGGCAAGAGTGCGCGCAAGCGGTCGGCGTCTCGGCCTACGAGCTCTACGAACAACGGTATCTGGACGGCGTCGTCGACTACTCGCCACTTTGGGACCAACACGGGATCGAGAACCTCGAGCAGGCAATTCGGTCCAGCATCGAGGCCATAGAAGACCTCGCCCGCCACTTCGCAGGCACCAACGACGCGGTGTTCGAGCACTACCAGCGGACCGTCCGCCGCTACCAGGACATGCCTGACCGTCGCCACCGACGCAGCACGGACCAGGTGCTCTCGACGATTGACAACCCTACTCAACAGCCGAACATCTACGGCGTTTCCTACCGTTACCTCCGGTATCTCGGGCTCCGCCGTCGAGTGAGCTCGACGACGGTCGAGGCCTATGGGCGTTTGTCGACAGATGAGATCCCCAGCGGAGACCTCGGCGAGCGCGTTGCCAGAGAGCATCGTCAGGCCTTCCAGCGTTGGGTCGAGAGCCCGCTCAAGGTGAGATACGACGCAGTCCTCAGCGATGCGTGGCGGAGGTTCAGTGACCGTCGGGCGGTGCTCGGCCAGGACCGCGGAACCGTGGCTGCCCTCCTGTTCGGATCGCGTGAGGCCAACTACGAAACGGCTCGGTCGCGTCTGCTGCTCGAGGTGGGCTTTCACCTCTATAACCTCTGGAAGAGCGGCGCGCCCGACAACCTCGCGTTGCTCGTGGATCACCTGAACCAACAGCCAGATTCGCCCGCACCTGCAGATGACGAGGGCGAATTCGATGTGCTCGGCGTCCTCCTCGACCCCGATCTTCGAGGCGATCTCGAGAACGAATGCCGGCAGCTCATCCTCTTCGATGCCGTATACGACCGCCTCATCGCGGAACTCAAGTCGGTCGCCTTCGAAGCGATGGAGACCAACCGCATCTCACGATCGTCGATCGGCGCGCTCTTGGACGCAGCGCTCGCCAAGGCCCTACCGGCGGCGACTTCCGGACCCGGGCCGGCGGCTGAAGAGGCGGCTAGTAGCTTTGATCAGTGGATTCGGCGCTTGGTTGCCCACCGACGCCGGGGCGAGCTCATGCAGTCGGTGGCCCACTGGAAGAAGGCCGCGTTCCCGACCGTTTCCGAGCCGCTGTTCGGGCTAATCACGTTCTTCTTCGATCATCTCTTGCCGAGCTACTACGACGCGGAGCATGGGAGTCGATTCGACGGTCGGATCCGACCGCGGAACATCGGGATTAAGGATTTCTGGAATCGACTCGACCGGGCGTATAAGGACCTGCTGATCCAGGAAGTGCTCGTCGAGATCAAAAGGCGAGAGACGATTACGCCGGCCCGAATCCTTGAGGAGTTCTTCGCAGAGAGCGAAGAGCTCGACCCAACGATGATGACCGCGGATCCGGTGACCTTCCCAGGATTCCGAATCTCCATTGAGCAAGCGCTCGAAAAAGGAGTGATGCCGTGCGGAACGGTCACTGCGCTGGCCAGCTTCGCGCGCAACGAGCATCGTCAGCGTGTCGGCGTGATGGTGTCAAACCTCGCGTTCCAGGCCGGCTCGTTCGACATGGCGAGCGGCGTCAAGCTGTGTCGGCTGCTCCTGCGCTGTGCGGACGAACGGTTGCCCGTCATCTGCTTCGTCTCGTCCGGTGGCATGCAGACCAAGGAAGGCGCCGGTTCGCTGTTCTCGATGGCTATCGTCAACGACCGCATCACCCGCTTCGTGCGCGAGAACGAGCTTCCGGTTCTGGTCTTCGGCTTCGGCGACTGCACGGGAGGGGCGCAGGCGAGTCTAGTGACGCACCCTCTGGTCGACACGTTTTACCTCTCTGGCGCCTCGATGCCGTTCGCGGGCCAGATCGTCGTGCCGTCCCATCTGCCCACGACCTCGACGCTCTCCAACTACCTGTCCGAGGTCGACGGCGCCATGATGGGGCTCGTCCGACATCCGTTCGCGGGCGACCTCGACGACCGACTGCGGGCGATCGACGCTGACATTCCGTCGCCGACAGCAAGTGTTGCCGGCGTGATCGGCAACGTCCTCGAGGGGAGAGCACCTCGGAAGACGACCGAGCGCCCAGAGCCGCGACAGGCGCGGAAGCTCTTCAGGCCGGTCTCCAAAGTGCTGCTGCACGCGCGGGGCTGCACCGCTGTCAAGCTCATCAGGGGCGCCCACGCGCACGAAGTCAACGTCGTCCTGGTGCAGTCCGATCCCGACATGGAGTCGGTCGCAGCAGCCCGACTCGCCGAGTCCGACACGCTGGTCTGCCTCGGGGGATCGACACCCGACGAAAGCTACCTCAACGCACATTCGGTCATTCGCATCGCCGAGAGCGAGGGGTGCGACGCCATTCATCCGGGCATCGGCTTTCTCTCGGAGAGCTCGGCGTTCGCAGCGCTGTGCGCGCAGCACGGGCTCAACTTCATCGGACCGGACGAGCCGAGCATGGAGCGGGTGGGCAACAAGTCCAACGCGGTGCAGACTGCACGGCGTCTCGGCATCCCGGTCGTGCCAGGCAGCCACGGCGTCGTGACCAGCCCTGGCGCTGCGGTCGGCATCGCGGAGGAGATCGGATACCCCGTCGTGCTCAAAGCGGTGCACGGTGGCGGCGGCCGAGGGATCGAGATCGTTCGAAAGCCTGATCAGCTCGAAGACACGTTCCTGCGCATGGGGGCCGAAGCTCGGAGCGCCTTCGGGAGCAGCGACCTCTATCTCGAGAAGTTCATCGAGCGGTTCCGTCACGTCGAAATCCAAGTGCTGCGCGACCGCCACGGGCACACCCACGTGCTGGGACTCCGCGACTGCAGCGTTCAACGAAATCAACAAAAGGTCATCGAGGAGTCCGGATCGACCCTTCTTTCGGACGAGCTTCGGGAGGCCACGTTCGAACACGCGCAACAACTGGCCGACGATGTCGGCTATGTCGGCGCCGGAACGGTGGAGTTCATCTTCGACCTCAAGGCCCCGCAGGTCTATTTCATGGAGGTGAACGCGCGGCTGCAAGTGGAGCATCCGGTGACCGAGGCGGTCACCGGCATCGACATCGTACGTGAGCAGCTTCGAATAGCCGCCGGCGACTCGATCGCGGACCTCGAGGTTGCCCAGAAGGGTTACGCGATTGAGCTCCGCATCAACGCCGAGCGTCTCAGGTTCGAAGCCGAAAGCGGACTGCGCATCGCGCCCGACCCAGGCACGGTGGGGGTATGCGAGTTCCCGGCGGCGGATGACATCGACGTGATCGCGGCGATCGAGTCCGGAAGCGTCGTCTCTCCGTTCTACGACAACCTACTCGCTCAGGTAGTCGCCCGGGCCGACAACCGCGACGCCGCCATCCGAGTCCTTCGCGACTGGCTCTCTGACGTTCGGATCGAAGGCGTCGGCTCAAACGTTCCGCTGCTGCGGCGTATCCTCGAGGACGAGGAATTCGTCGAAGGGCAGCACGACACGGCCTACATGGCGGGATTCCTTGACCGCGTGGACGCCGACACCCTCGTCGCCGACGTCGAGGCGCTTCGCGGTCCTCGAACGACTCTCGACCGCTCGAGCGTCGCTATCGAGACCAGCGACGAGCTCAAGGTCATTGCGGTTGCGCCGTGCGTCTTCTACAACGCGCCCGGACCGGGTCGTGCCGAGTTCGTCGCGGTGGGCGACCGCATCCGCGTCGACACGACGCTGTGCCTCACAGAAGCGATGAAGCTGTTCGAGGAGCTCTCCCTCGAGCGGTACAACACGGGAGAAGAGGTATACCCAGCCGACACGGAGTACGAGGTCGTTCGGATCAACGCCCTGAACGGACAGCTCGTCAGCGAGGGCGATCTCTTGTTCGTGGTGCGACCCGCCGATGACGGCGCGCAAGCGAACCAAACCCACGCGCCGAGCGTCGAATAGTACTGAACAGAAAAGCGCTCGGTCAGAGCTGGAGGCGACCATGACCCGGAAGACCTTTCTCAGATTGCTCGTTGGCATCGTCGTCGCTCCATTGGCGGCGTCGGCACGCCTCGCGGCCGAAGGCATCGAGAAGCTCAAGAAGCCCCTCGCCGAGTGGCGGCGCCTCCTTCCCGAGGCGGCCTACGAGGTGCTGTTTGAAGAAGACACCGAACGACCCTGGAGCAGCGCGCTAAACGACGAGAAGCGCTCGGGAACGTTCATCTGCGCCGCGTGCTACCTCCCGCTTTTCGACGCGGCTACGAAGTACGACAGTGGAACCGGATGGCCCAGCTTTTACGCTCCCATCGATGGACGACTCGCAACGAAGCGCGACTGGAAGTTGATCGTCCCGCGCACCGAGTACCACTGTGTGCGCTGCGAGGGACATCAGGGACATCTGTTCAAGGACGGCCCGCCGCCTACCGGCCAACGATGGTGTAACAACGGTCTGGCGTTGGCGTTCGTACCGGAGGGCGAGCCGGTGCCCGAGCTGCGGTCGTGACGTCCGGCGCGACCAAGAGAACACGTGGCCAGTGGGGCTAGTGTGTGTCGGACTCGAGCGGCGATGGCGGCGGTGGCTCGGCGTCACCTACCTCCAAGAGCCGCCGATACGTACGGTACTCGTGAATGGCGATTCCCCCGAAGGCGCCGTACCGGCGAGCGGCCGCGCGTGTCCGGTCCATAACGGCGTGCAACGCGGACGGCCCAAGGTCGTGAAAGGTCACTCGGCTTGCGGGTACCGGAACATGGACGAGAACTTCCCAGTGCCGCACCGTCACCGACGAGGCGCTGCCGGCGTCAGCAGTCGTCGCGAGCTGTTGTAGCGCATCGCCGCTGACCAAGTGCATGGCGGTATCGCCGTCATCTTGAATCGCGACGACCCACTGGCGGTCGCCGACGACCGGCGGAAGGCCTGGCACGCCGGCCCCGTAGAACCGATAGACGTCGCTATCTGCGAGCCGCGTGGTCTCCAGTCCGATCACGACGCGCTGCCCGTGCCGCGTGCCGTACCGCAGTTCGCTCAGACCGTGGGCGACGGTGCCGTTCGGACCCTCATCCGTCGTGCGATAGTCCATGATCGCCACGGAGTCGACGCGATCCAGCACCTGTTCACTCAACAGCCGGAGCACCACTGGATCATCCTCGCGTCCAGGCGGGATCACCACCGAGTCAAACCAGAACGGTATGGCCACCTCGAACAGCAGAGCTGCCGAACGCGACAAGGCTTGTGCACGCTCGAGCAAACGAAGGTACCCGCGGAGGATGGGCGACCGACGAGGTCCCGCATAGCTTTCGAGCAGATACGGCTCGACGTCGTAGTGCACTCCGATGAAGCGTGCGGTTGATCCGACCGCGTCGTTGTAGCGCACGACGTTTCGGATCGTGCGCTCGACAATTTCATGATTCTCCGGGAGTGCATACTCGGCGGCTCCGTCCAGGGCGAGCGTGTTGACGCCACCGTAGCTCAAACGGGCCAGCAAGTTCTGCACACCCGCCCCGTCGCGCTCAGGATCGAAGAGTTTCGTGGGATTCATGAAAACGCTCGGCAACTGCAAATAGACCGTATCGATGCTCTGCTTCCGCACGAACGTCAGGAACTCGGACATGTCCTGGTCGTTCGCGAGTAGCTCTTCGGTGTTCCAGACCCAGAGTGCTCGCTGCTCGTGAGGGCGCCCTGCAAGCCGAGGTTCCGGATCGTCCGGATGTGGATTGCGTCCGGGCTCGCACAAGCGAAGACCTGTGATCTCGATACCGCCGACACCAGGCTCGGCTGGCAGCAGGACGAGCTTTGCGAGTCGTGTGCGGTCGATGCCGCGGGGGAGCCGATCGAGCGAGATTACGGCTCGCTGCCACGCGTTTGTGAGCGTGCCGGAGTCAATGAAGTCCTTCAACCCCCCGAGGCCTAGCGCCTCGTCACGTTTGTTCTGATCGGCGTCGGACATACGCACCGCGATCCGCTCGCGGCCATGCGTCCGACGGACGTCAAAACTGAGCGTCTCGAAGCTGCGCGCATCGAGATAGTAGAGCGTGTCGTCCAGCGGCTCGGGATTATGTAGGTTGATTGACAGACCGCCGAATCCCCGTGGGGCGCGAGCGTATTCGAACACGAGGACGTCCTCGCCGTCTGATGAGGCCGAGATTTCCGCCGTCGCCGCCGATGGCGCGTGCTCGAACGCGAAGAAGCTACCGCCGAGCCGAGCCGGCGTCGCGATATCGGACGCACTGAGCAGCACGCAGCCGGAATCTGAGGCCGGTACCGCCGATCGCTCGGCAGAAGGTGTGAGACGTAGCGTGTCCAGATAGAGCCTCGGCCCCTCCCGGTTCCACTCGACCCTCACCGCACCGCGCTCAATGGCGTCAAGACTCCGGCGCTCGAGGCTCCCGCTCACGTCGACGGACAGCGGCGGCACCGGGGTCTCTTGGGCAGCAGTGGGTGCCGCGACAAGTAACAAGATGGGCAACCACGTGCAAGTCAGTTTCGCGGATCGTCCTAACCTCAGTCGCACGTACGGTGTAGCCGCACGTACTGTGCCAGCTCACGCCCCGAGTGATTCGGGGCGGAACCGGGTGGTTGCGGCCCAGCCGAGCAGAGGCCGATTAGATTCACAGTGGAACGCACACGTGCGCGACCTAGTCGCGCATACGGCATCTGCGTCGCGACCCTCGCCGTCGCGATCAGCTGCGGATCCTGTGGTCTCGGACGGGCCGACAGTCTCGCCAGCGGCATCGACGCCATCGTCCTCAAGGCGATGGCAGACGGCCCGATCGCGGGTCTCTCTGTCGTCGTCGCCCAAGGACGCCGGATTGTCCACGCGAAGGGTTACGGCAATACCGACCTCGAGAACGAGCTGCTCGCCTCGCCAGAAACCGTCTACCCTGTCGGCTCGATCACGAAACAGTTCACGATGACCGCGATCAGTTGCGTGGTATCCGAGGGGGCCTCGATCGTCGAGAAGATCCGTCCGTGCGCGTCGACGGGCACCCCTCCCCCGCCAATGATCCCTGAGGCCAAGAGCAGCCAGACTCGATAGGTCTGCCCAGGCGGTAACGACGGCATGTGCGAGGCGGCGATCACTCCACCAAGTGCCGGACTCAGAAACAGCCGACCTTCGGCGCCATGAGCGTCGGCTTCCCCCTCGAGGAGCACCGTGGTCGTGTCGGCGGCCGCTAACATGTCTACCGACCCGCGCAGCTCTTCCACCGATCGGCGCATCCCGTGCAACGCGCTGGCGAGCTCTTGGTGAACCTGGCGGGCGGCATTGATCTGCTGCCCGACCCACCAGCCCACGCTCGCGCCAAGGACGAGGCATGCGCCCGCCAGCGCTCGCACCCGCACAATGTGCAGGGTACACGAAGGGCGGAGGTTGCGGATCGCGATCGGTGAGGTATCCTCGGCCACATGACGCCTGTCGTTCTCATCCTTCTTGCATCACTCGCCGTCGTTCTTGTGTGCCTGGGTCGGCCCTACTGGGCCTGGGTTGCGCCTGGGGCCATTGGATTGGCGTGGCCGGGGATCGGAAGTGCCCAGCCAGCGGACACCCCCTACATCGTCGTGGTCGTGACGTTCATCATCCTCTCGGTCGTCTTCGGCGTGCCGGGAGTGCGGGCTCCGATCGTCAGTCGATTCGTCATGCGGGTCATGCGCTCAGTACTGCCGCGCATCGGCGAGACCGAACGCATCGCGCTCAAGGCGGGCACCGTCTGGCTAGACGGCGACCTGTTCTCCGGTGCGCCTGACTGGAGGAAGCTTCTCGATTTCGAGATCCAGACGCTGTCGGAAAAAGAGCAGGCGTTCCTCGACGGCCCCGTCGACGAGCTGTGCGCCATGCTCGACGAGTGGCAGGTCACCCGGTTGCGTGACCTGCCGCCCGACGTGTGGGCACACCTCAAGCGTCACAAATACTTCGGCATGATCATCCCCGAGGAACACGGCGGCCTCGGTTTTTCGGCTGCCGGGCACTCCGCGGTGATCGTGAAGATCGCGAGCCGGAGCATAACGGCGGCCGTTACTGTCATGGTTCCGAACTCTCTGGGTCCGGCAGAGCTGCTGCTCCACTACGGCACCGAGGAGCAGCGCACGCGCTACCTGCCGCGGCTAGCTCGCGGCGACGAGATTCCGTGCTTTGCCCTCACTGGACCCGAAGCCGGAAGCGACGCGGCCGCGACCCAGAGCGTGGGCGTTGTCTGTCGGGGAGAGTTCCAGGGACAGGAGGTTCTCGGCATGCGCCTCCGATGGCGCAAGCGGTACATCACGCTGGGACCCGTCGCCACGGTCATCGGGTTGGCCTTTCGATTGCGCGACCCGGACCATCTGATCGGTGATCAGGACGATCGCGGCATCACCTGCGCGCTCGTGCCCGCCGACCTGCCTGGCATCAACATCGGTGCGCGCCACGACCCCATGGGTGTGCCGTTCCAAAACGGGCCGAACTGGGGCACTGACGTCTTTGTGCCAATCGACTTCATCATCGGCGGCCAGGCGATGGCCGGGCAGGGCTGGCGGATGCTCATGGACAGCCTGGCGGCTGGCCGTTCAATCTCGCTGCCAGCCCTGGCCACCTCGTCAGCTCAGCTGGCAACCCGCGTCACGGGGGCCTACGCAACCGTGCGCGAGCAATTCGATACCCCGATCGGGCGCTTCGAGGGTATCGAAGAGCCACTGGCTCGCATCGGGGGCCTCACGTACATGATGGATGCCGCGCGAAGGCTGACGGCGGGCGCCGTCGACGCCGGCGAGAAACCAGCCGTGCTCTCCGCCATTGCCAAGGCTTATCTCACGGAAGGCATGCGTCAAATCATCAACGATTCCATGGACATCCGAGCCGGCGCGGCGATCTGCCGCGGCCCACGGAACATTCTCGCGCACAGCTACCAGGCCGTGCCCGTCGGCATTACGGTCGAAGGGGCCAACATCTTGACGCGCTCGATGATCATCTACGGCCAAGGCGCCATTCGCTGCCATCCGTACGTGCAGCGCGAGCTGAAGGCCGTCGCCGACGACGACGTCAAGGCCTTCGACCGGGCCTTCTTTGGTCACGTCGGCCACGTCGCCACCAATGTGGTGCGGTCGGTGCTGTTGGGGATCACCGGTGCGCGGATCGCCTCCGCACCGGGCGGCGGACTTGCCGGCCGCTACCTGCAGCAGCTCAGTCGCGCGAGCGCTTCCTTCGCGGTGATCTCAGACGTGGCAATGGGAACGCTGGGAGGCGCACTCAAGCGGCGGGAGAAGATCAGCGGACGCTTGGCCGATGCGCTGGCCTGGATGTACCTGTGCGCGGCAGCCGTCAAGCGATTCGTCGACGACAACCGTCCGGCATCCGACGAACCCTTTGTCCGCTACGCATGCGACCTGGCACTGTTTCGAGTGCAGACCGCGTTGGCTGGCGTCCTGGATAACCTGCCGAACCGGATCGTCGGCACCCTGCTACGGCCGATCGTGTTCCCACTCGGTGCGCGGCGGCGGCAACCCGATGACCGATTGGGCTCCGAAGTCGCTCGTGGTCTTCTCGAGAATCGAGAGACGCGGAGGGCGCTCACGCGCGACATCTACATTCCGCCGCCGGATGAACCTGGGCTCGGTCGGCTCGAGGCAGCTTTGGATCGCGCCGTTGAGGCGCTCGCGGTCGAGTCCAAGATCCGCGATGCAGTGCGAAGTGGACGCTTGGACCGCGCGCCAGGCGATCAGCTGCTCGAGAATGCCCTCGCCGCCGGGATTATCACCGCCGCTGATCGGCAAGCTGTGCTCGCTGCCGACGAGCTTCGCGCCGAGGTCATCAAGGTCGACGCCTTCGATCCTCAGACGTTCGAGGTCATCGAGCCCTACACCTGATGGCCGGGTGGCCTGCCGTGACTGCTTACGGCGACGTTAACAGCCCATCTCGCTCCACCCACTCGCCAAGCCGCATGACTTGATCGATCTCGAGCGTGTTTGTGATGTCGATCAACGGATCGGCGTTAAGCACAACCAGATCGGCGATCTTGCCAGCTTCGATCGTACCGAAGTCGACCTCTCCGACCGGAGGCATGCGCCCGGCCGAGGTGGCGGTCGCGGCAACGATCGCCTCCATTGGGGTCAGCCCGGCCTCGACGTAGAGCTCCAGCTCGTGGTGGACGCCCCAGCCCATCGGGATGTTGGGGACGCCGGCGTCGGTCCCGAGCGCAATCTGAACGCCGGCATCATGCATCGTCTTCACGAAATCTTGCATCTGGCGGAACGCAGCCTTGCGGTCCTCGAAGTTGGCGGCCTCGACGACCTGAGCCCTGACCGCGGGGTCGTCCCAGCGGGCCAGCGCATCCGGGTTGAACGCCGCGCGCAGATCCGGATCGTCCAACAACTCCGGATGCTCCGCGAAGTGCCAGTTGTTGTGCATGATCGACAGCGTCGGCGTGAACGACACTCCGTTATCGAGACACATCTGGATGAACTCGTCCGACGGCCTCGGATTGTCCACCGGCGCACCCGCTCCTGGGCCGAAGGTCAGCACGGTCGTGTGCAGAAAGTCTCGCGTACCGGCCTCGATCAGCTGTCGGCCGTGTGCCTCCGCGTCAATGTGGGCCACCGGAACGAGACCGTTCGCGATTGACTCCTCGACGATGGCCGTCCGCATCTCGGGCGTCATGATGCGACCCGGCTCGGCCATCTCGGTGATCCACATCTTGGTGAAGTGCACACCCTGCGCGGCCAACCCGCGGACCAACTCGCGGGCCTCTTCCGTCGTCTCGGGTTGGTTCCTGACCGAACCGGGCGGAAAGCCGTTGGGAGCCTGGAACCCGGTACCGGCCGAGTACGCGCGTGGCAAGCCGGGAATGCCAGCGTTGGCTTCCAGCAAGAAGGGCACGACCTCCGGGTCGTCACTGCCGATGCTTCGCGCGGTCGTCACGCCGTAGTAGATCTGTGCCTTCATTTGAGGCTCGATCTCTGCCGGTGTCGCGCCGCGATAGTGGGTGTGCAGGTTCATCAGACCAGGGATGATCGTCTTGCCAGCGGCATCGATGATCTCGGCACCGGCGGGTACGGCGGTCGTATCCCGCGGTCCGGCCGCTTCGATGCGGTCGTCACGAATCACAATCACCGAGTCGGCGATCGGATCCGCACCTGTGCCATCGATCAGCTGGGCTCCGACGATAGCCAGCCCACCGGGCTCGCTGGGAGGAGAGGGGCTCTCCCCGCAGGCCGCAAGGGTCACGACGACGAGCGACACAACGATGGTCTTCAAAGCAGTTGCCATAGTGCCGCGAATCTTAGCACCTGTTGGCTTGACAATGCTGCGGATCTCACGGAGAGTTCCGATCGATATGCATGGACTTACGCGTCTACTCATCGTTGCGGTCGGTGCCGGAATTGTGGCCCTGACCGGAGGCCTGCACGGGCAAGTCCCCGATAGTGGCAGAGGCTATCCCGCGCAGGATTGGCCTTCCGTGGGCGGGGACTGGTCGAGCGCGCGCTACTCGACCCTGACCGACATCTCGGCCGACACGGTCGACCGGCTCAGCGGGGCCTGGATGACGCGCCTCGATGGCGGCGCGTCGTCGCGGTCGACCCCGGTCGTCAAGGACGGCGTTCTCTACCTCACGGGCGGGGCCAGCGTGTTCGCGATCGACGGTAGGTCTGGCGAGACGCTGTGGCGCTGGCAGTCGGACGATGTCGAAGCGGGGAGGACCCCGTCCTGGCCGGGGGTCGGTCTTGGTGACGGTCTCGTCTTCGCGGGGCTGCGAAGCGCGGAGGTGGCGGCGCTTCGCCAAGACACCGGCGAGCTCGTCTGGGTCCAGCCGGTTGGCAGTGTCCCGCAGGGAATAGGCGAGACGGTCACCACGGCGCCGCTATTCGCGCGAGGCAAGGTGTTCGTGGGCCTGGCCAGCGGCGATTCCGGCGGGCAGGGGCGCATCATCGGCCTCGATGCGGCGACTGGCGAAAAGCAGTGGACATTCTTCGTGATCCCGCCTCCGGGTGAGTTCGGCCACGACACGTGGCCTCAAGACAGCGAGATCTGGAAGCTCGGTGGCGGCGGCGTCTGGCTCAGCGGGACCGTCGATCCCGACCTGGGCATGGTCTACTTCCCGACCGGCAATCCCGTCCCGATGTATGGCGGCGATATTCGGAAGGGAGACAACCTGTTTACGGCCTCGGTTGTTGCCCTCGACATGGAGACCGGCGAAAGGCGGTGGCACTATCAGGTGGTCCATCACGATATCTGGGACGCCGACATCGCCACACCGCTGTTGTTGTACGAGGTGGAGGTTGATGGGCAGCTCCGCAAGGGCGTGGCCGCCATGCGGGCCGATGGCTATCTCTTTCTGCTCGATCGGGAGACGGGCGAGCCGCTCCTGCCGATCGAAGAGCGGCCGGTGCCGCAAGACGCGTTTCTTCAAACAGCGCCGACCCAACCCTTCCCGGTGGGCGCCCAGAGCATTCTGCCGGGGTGCTCCTTCTGGCGCGACAAAGTACCGCCGCCGTTCGAGCTCAGCTGCAGCGTGTACACGCCACCGTCGTTGAATCAGCACACCGTGGTGGCACCCAGCGTGCCCATTCCGATGGTGCGCGTCACGCCGATGTCCTTTAGTCCGGAGACCGGATACATCTACGCACAGGGCCGAGCGCATGTCAGCCGCGTTCGACGCTTCGAGGATCCGTGGATCTCAGACAACCGCGCGAGCGGATACCTCCGAGTCGGGCTCCCCGAATCCACCGGTATTCTTGCCGCGGTCGATACGAGGACTGGCGCCGTGGCCTGGAAGCGAGAGTTCCGTGGCGCGCAGTTGGCCATGAGCGGTCCACTTACCACCGCGGGCGGCTTGATGTTCTGGGCGTCAGCCGACGGGCGGTTCGAGGCGTACGATGCGCGAACCGGTGATCGAATGTGGGCATTTCAGGCCAGTCCCGCAGGCGTGCGGCTGCGACCTGGCCCAGCCGCTACATACGAGATCGGTGGAACCCAGTACATCGTCATTCCTGTCGGCCGCGCGCTCTGGGCGTTCACATTGGATGGCCCAGTGCCGGCGCCGGAAGTGGAAGATCTAGACGCCCTCGACGACCTGGTTCGCTGGGCCGGCCCCCCCCCACGCGAGGCCAGTGAGATCGAAACGGCGACGCTCGTCGAGAATCCCTCGTGGTCCACCGGCGGCCGGCGTAACGCGCTCGACGAACACGCGTTCAACCCGGTTCGTGCTCTCGTCACGGTCGGCACTCGCGTGCGGTTTCTCAACAACGGCGAGATGTCGCACACGATCGCGGCGCGAGACGGCAGCTGGACCACCGGCACCCTCGAGCCCGCGACTTGGGGCTACGCCATCCTCGATCAGCCCGGCACGTTCCTCTACCACTGCACGGATCACCCGTGGGCCATGGGTGAGATCACCGTCCAGCCGTAAGGGCGACGGGTCCCGACGATACGGCCGACCGCGCAATTTCTCCGCGCGGTTCACACGATCTTCTCTATTAGTGAGAGGCGTCGATTACCAGCGGCGCTTCATGCCTCTAATCGAGCCCTCAGTCCGGCCGATAGTTAAGGATGATGGCTCCCCGTCTATGGCTCCCGATCGTCATTACGGCGACGCTCATAGGGGCCTCCTCACTCGGTGGGGCCCAGACTCCGCGGGTCACCCGCGCGATTGACGGCGCTCATCGTGGCTATTTCGCGATGCGGTTGCTGGACGACGGCCAACACCAGGTCATCGATGAGCTGAACGCGGACGGCTTCTTCGTGCCAGCGTCGGTTCTCAAGGTGATTACCGTCGCGGCGGCGCTCGAGCACCTTGGAGCGGAGTATCAGTGGCGCACTCGACTGACGTCGCGCGGCGCGATAGACGGTGCGACCCTGAACGGCGACCTGGTAATCGAACCCGGAGCCGACCCGACGTGGGGCGAGAATCGTGCTGACGGCAAGGCCACTGACCCTCTCGATGCGCTCGCGCAGCAGGTTCGCGCCCGCGGCATCAGTCGGATCAACGGCGATGTGGTCGTCGACGCGAGTCGCTTCCCTGGCCGACCGCATCCGCCCGATCGGTCCTTCAACGACCTGCCCTATCGGCACGGCACGCCGCCCGCAGCGCTAGCAGTCGATGAAGCCACCATCGCGGTCCGCGTGGCGCCGGGCCGTACGGTCGGTGAGGCAGCACGCGTCGCGGCGCCCGAGGGAATCAGCGTGATCAACCACACGACGACGGTTGGGCGTGATCGTCACGGCAAGGGCACGCTCGACTTCCTGCCGGTATGGGGCACCAACACGCTCCTGCTGCGTGGTGAGTACCCGATCAGCGAAGCCCCATTCGCGGTCTCCGCAAGCGACCCGTCACCCGTACTCCGGGTTGCGCACCGACTTCGGAAGGCGCTCGGTGAGGCCGGCGTGACCGTCGAAGGTGGCGTGCTGGTGCGGTCGCAGAACGGCTCGACGTCCGACGGAACGGTCGTGCTTGCCGAGCTTCGCTCACGTCCACTTGCGGATCTCCTCGAGCGGATCTTGACGGAGAGCCACAACTGGTACGCCGACATGCTAACCCTGACGCTGGCCCTGGAGGTCGCGGGCAGCGGTCGCTTCGAAGATGGCGTGGAGGTCATTTCTGACTTCGCATCGAATCTGGACGGCAAGGGCAGCTCAGGCCTCGGTGGGGACGACACGCGGGCCGGCCTCTGGATTCGCGACGGATCCGGTCTCTCGGCGACCAACCTGGTGACGCCTACGACCGTCGTCCGCGTGATCGCCTACGCTGTTCGACAGCCTTGGGGCCGCACGGTCGTCAACGCGCTGGCCGAACCCGGCGCCGGCACTCTGGCGGCATGGCCTCACCTGCCGCCGGTCGCGGCCAAAACCGGGACGCTCCGTCATACCGTCGGGCTTGCCGGCATCCTCGAGGCGAAATCGAAACGGCCCGTAATCTTCTGCTACTTCGTCAATCACCACCCCGATCGACCGTGGTCAGCACGCGCTGAAATCGCCGAAGCGCTTGGGAAATGGCGCGCGTTCGCTCCAAGCGCGTCGTCTATCCGCACACAGGCGCCAACCCAGCCTAGCCAGCCAAGCGTTGGTTTGGTAGATTACTGACAAGGCCGCCGGCGTGCGCCGCCAGGAGCCAAATACCTTGGCCGACGGCTGCTCGCAGCGGTCCTTGCTGCGGCAAACCTAGCGAGGATGGAGGTGACGCGATGAGCGTTGCAATCAGCAGCTGGACACCCCAGAAGCTTAAGTACTTCATGGACGGTGCCTGGCACGATTCGAAGAACGGCGTCTATATGCCCGTGACGAATTCGAGTACGGGTGAGCTCATGGCGGAGGCGCCGCGCTGCGGCCTCGATGAGGTCAACGCCTGCGTGGAAGCTGCGGCAGCGGCGTTCCCCGCTTGGCGGGACACGCCAGTCACCAAACGCGTACAAGTGATGTTTCGGTACAAGGCTCTGCTCGAGCAGCATAAGGACGAGCTCGCCACACTGCTCTCCACTGAAATGGGAAAGACCCTTGCGGAAGCTCAGGGCGATGTCTTGAAGGCCATCGAGGTCGTGGAGCTGGCCTGTGCGGTTCCGGTGACCATGCAAGGACGCAGCACCATGAACACGTCGACGGGTTTCGACACCGTCAGCTACCGTGAGCCGCTGGGCGTGTTCGTCGGTATCGCACCCTTCAACTTCCCGGCGATGATTCCGATGGGATGGATGGTTCCGCTCGCGATCACGACCGGCAACACCTATGTGTTGAAGGCGGCGAGCCTGGTTCCCCAGACGGCGATGCGGATGGTCGATCTGTTGAGCGAAGCTGGTCTTCCGGACGGCGTCATAAGCCTAGTGACCGCGTCGCGCGACGAGTCGGAACCCCTTCTCCGACACCCCATGGTCAAGGGCGTGACACTGGTCGGCTCGAAGAAGGTGGGTCTGCACGTCTACAAGACCGCGGCAGCGGAAGGAAAGCGGGTCCAGTCTCTGACCGAGGCAAAGAACCACGCGCTGGTGCTCAAAGATGCTCCGATACTGGCGACCGCCCAGCGCGTCATTAACTCAGCCTTTGGCTGTGCGGGGGAGCGCTGTATGGCGCTTCCGGCCATCTGTGTGGAGGAAGAGATTGCCGACGAACTGGTTGGCGCCGTCCTCGATCTGGCGAAGCAGCTGAAGATGGGCCCGGCCTGGATGGAGGATACGGACCTCGGCCCGCTCGTGTCCGCCGACCACCGGGAGTCGGTCCACGGCTGGGTGGAGACTGGTGCCAAGGAGGGCGGAGAGCTAGTTCTCGATGGTCGCAATCCGAACGTAACGGGCTGTGAAAGCGGCTTTTTCATGGGGCCAACTGTCTTTGACAACGTGACGTCAAACATGCGGATCGGCATCGACGAGATCTTTGGCCCGGTCCTCTCCATCAAGCGCGTCAAAGACTTCGAAGAGGGCCTCCAAGAGATGAACGCCAGCGAATTCGCAAACGGCGCCGCCATTTTCACGCTGAGCGGGAAGTACGCGCGCGAGTTCAGTCGCCGAAGCGACGCTGGAATGGTGGGCATCAACGTGGGAATTCCCGTACCCATTGCGACGTTTCCATTCTGCGGTCACAAGAACAGCTTCTACGGAGACCTTCATTGCATGGGCGAAGATGGCGTCGCCTTCTTCACCGAGACTAAGGCCGTGACGAGCCATTGGTTCAACGAGTCTGAACTCAAGGGCGAGAAGGCGGGCACCTGGTCCTGACCTCAGGCAAAAGGAATTGCGTTCAGACCGCGGGCGCTGCGCAGTGGCGTCCGCGGTCGCTTTCCCCGCCAGACCGACGCGCGTCAGGCGTGCCGAACCGTTGCGGCTAGCCGCTGGCCCACGAGGTACAACCCGACGAAACCAAAATACAGCACGACGCCCAGCTGAGACGTCGTGAGCGGCTTGGCCTCGACGAACGGCCGGAACAGGGCGCTGAACTCCGGTACGTACCAGCACAGGAACTCCAGCTGATAGTGGTTCTCCGTACAGACATCGAGACCGTACTGTCGGAAGACCAGCCCGTTGACCCCGACCCATACCGACCACCCGAGGCACGCGAGTCCTGCAAGCTCCAGCCCGATCGCCCGAGGTTTCGACACGCTCCAGGATGCGAGCACGAGCGATGCGGGTATGGACGCAAACAGGAAGAAGCGCGGCCCCCAGAACACGCCGCCGTACCAGCTCCACCACTTCGCGTACACGATGACGAGTCCGGTTAGCAACACGGACCACATGACCAGGACATGACGCCTCGAGGCCTGCGTCGGATCGCTCGTCTGGGTTGGGATTAAGAGCAAACCAGGTGCGAACACGAGCAAGCCTTTGCCGAACGAGAAGAGGATCGAGACGACCCCGAACAGGAAGGGATAGCTGAAGCCTGGTGTTCCCGAGTAGGGCATCACAGTTTCGGCGCCGGCGATGCCCCCGTAGCCGCTCACGAAGGGGTCGCCCCGCCGCAGCCAGGACTCGCCCAACACCAGCGCCGCGGCCACAGCAACCGGCAAGAGGTGTCTGACATCGCGCGTCCGCCAGCTCCACCCTAAGGCAACGAGGCCCAGGCCCGGGAGTGTTGCCGGGGAGTTGGCCGCACCTAGCACGGCCAGCAGCCAACCCCAATACGCCCCCTTCACCGAGACCAGCGCCAGGCCCAGACCCACGAGCAACGCCGTGAAGACCTCGCTGTAGTAGCGACCGAGGTGATGCGGGAACATCGACGCCAACGTCAGCAACAGCAGGAACCGAACCGTTGTTTGCCGGTCGATCTCAGGCGTGAGTGCGCGATAGAGTCCGGCCAGGCACAGGACAAACAGAACGAAGTTGAAGCGGGCCGTCCACCACTCTGGTTCCGAGGTCGCCGTACCCAGCAGCCACAGTGGTGCAGACGCCAGCGGACCGATCAGCGAGTACGGTGTGCGGCTGAGATTCCCGTCTGAGAGCAACCGGGACAGCGCGTCGAAGCGCGCAATCCCATCACCCTCGATACGTAACGGGCTGACGCTGTACACGGCCACGCAGCCGAGGCACAGCAACACGAGATCGATCCGCGTGTAGAGCTTGGCCCGCATGGCCAGGGGGCAATGATACGTTAACGCTCCTACTACACCGCTCTCTCACAGCCGCTCGCCATATCGCGGCGCAGCCCTGGACGGAAATCTACCCAACTCACGACTTCTTTCCGCGACACCAGTAGTTGCCGCGCGCGCTTTCCAGCGGATTGATGCGACGTGCACTTGCACGCCACTGAGTGCGACGCCAGGTGAGTTCGTCACATGACGTGACACACTGTATCCCGTCGAGTGTTTTCTGGCAGCGACAAACCGTGCAATTCAATGCAACCACTTGCGACGCCGCGTAGGCAGCCTGTTTGCACTATTTAGGGGCAAGAACATGACTACGAAAAACGTAATCGAGTCTGAGTTTTCAGGGCCAAGACAGACCGCCTATCGCCTTCTCGTAGAGGAAGCCGGACAGGATCTTGTTGAGTATGCGCTTCTCGCGGGGTTCATCGGCGTTGTGGGTATCGCCCTGTGGCAAAACATCGTCGCCGGCATTGGGACCGGGTACAACAGCTGGGATACGGGCACACAGAGTCTGTGGGAGCCGTCAAATCCAATCTAAGCGCGAAGGTCCGGACCGGCGTCGAAGCGTCGTCTACCTAGAGACCGCCCCCAACAATCCGAGTGCCGGCACGTCACCGAGGGCGGCGATCGATCAGCGTGACGAGACGTTTGTTCCGCACGTGCTGGCTGTCTCGACCGGGACGACGGTCGATTTCCCGAACAGCGACGAGATTTACCACAACGTCTTTTCGCTCTCTCAAGTCCGGTCGTTCGACCTTGGCCGGTACGCCGCCGGCATGTCAACCGGGATGCGCGATTCGAACCGGCGCCGTGCGCGGATTGACGAGGTGCTAGACCAGGTCGGGTTGGGCAAGGTCGCCCATCGGAAGGTCAAGAAGCTGTCGGGCGGAATGGTCCGGCGGCTCGGTGTCGCGCAGGCGCTCGTTCACGAGCCGCAGGTACTCGTCGTCGACGAGCCAACGGTCGGGCTCGACCCCGAGGAACGGATTCGGTTCCGCCAGCTGATGACCCAGCTGGGGCGTGAGCGAACGATCCTTCTGTCGACGCACATCGTGGCCGACCTCGGCGCCGGCTGCCGGGAGATTGCGCTGCTCGACTCTGGCCGCACCGTGTTTCAGGGCTCGCCCTCCGAGCTGATACGCCGCGCGTTGGGTCGCGTCTTCGAAGTCACCGTCGCGCCGGCGGAAGCCGAGGCGATCGAGGGCCGCTACGAGATCGTGTCGACCAGCGTGTCCTCCGACAACGTGACGCTACGCGGCGTGACCGCCGGCGAGCAGCTACCAGCGTCGGCGACCGCCGTGGCCGAACCGAACCTCGAAGAGAGCTATCTGGCGTTCATGGCGACCCGAGGGCGCACCTCGGCGGCTCGTCAGGACAGTGGAGACACCGCGGCAGAGACGGCGAAGGGAGGAAAAGCGACGTGATCCGACTACCGACGATCTGGACCATTGCCCGGGCGGAGATCCGTTCGGTCCGTCGTCTCGTCCGGTACTGGATCTTCTCAGGTCTCTCCGCCTTCAGCGTTATCGCCATCTATCCGGGATTTCCATTTTGCCTGCCCCGGATGGTACCTTTATACACCCGAGAGTCGCCGATCCCACGAAACTTTCTTCGTCGCACAATCGTCCAGCTCCGGAGGCCGTCACCTCAGCCCCCGCTGACGTGCAACCGACTGGAGCCCCCTACTTTCAGGGCATTCCTCAGACACCGCTCCACACTTGTGGCCTTTCTTCGCCAGGCGGGCTTCGTAGCACTCGCCGCGCGTCAGCCTCCCGGCACTGGCAGCGCCCAGATCCTCCGTAGCATGTCGCCGAACAGCCGCCGCGTCAGATGCCCTTCTGCCAACAGGAGCCAGTAGTACCGCGCATGCTTCACTAGCCGGCCCCCGGTTTTCACCAGCCGCTGCTGGAGACTGGTGAGCGACCAGCGCTTGATCCGCGGCGGCAGGACCAGTCTGCGCCACAAGTTGCCCAGGTTGTAGGCCAGGACGCTCAGGTGCAGGCGCACTTCGTTCGCCCGGAACCGATGGCACGACAGCCGCGTCCAGTGGGTTGCCTGCTTGCCTTCCTTGATCCATGGCTCCGCCGTGCCGCGCTTGTTGTAGAACCGGACGACCGAGCGACTCGGGAGGGTCATGTTGGTCACGATGAAGCCGACGCGAGGGAACAGCTCACCCCGGTGGTGCTCCACCTTGGCGACCACCCGTCTGGGCGTAGTCCAGCGCTTCGCCTGATAGCGGAAACTCTTGTAGCGCACCAAGGGCTTGCGGCTCGGCCGTCCGGGCGGACGAAAGAGGATGTTTTCGATTTCCAGCTCCAAGCTCTTGTTCGCCGGCATGCGGATGGCATAGTCCACGTCGCGTCTCTCGAGCGTCTCGTCGATCTCCGGCTTGGCGAACGCCGCGTCCGCGCGGAACGCCACGCGCGTGCCCTCCGCCTGCTGCCGTTCAACCTCCGGCACGAGCAGGTCGTCCCAGCCGTCGGCGCTCTGCACGTTGCCGGGCCGCAGCGTGGCGGCGACGCAGTCGCCGTGCTCACTGAACAGAAACAGCGGGTGGTAGCAGACGGACTCAAAGTGCCCGTTATACGCACTCCCTTCCTGCGCCCCATGCACCGGGCTCTCGCTCGAATCCATGTCGAGCACGATCCGGTCGGCGCGCGTCGGTCTCTCGGCCTGTGCGAGCACCTCCCGGTTCACGGCCATCAGCCCAATGAGATTCTCCTCCTGGGTCAGCAGGTCGGTCTCGAACCAATGCAGGGTCGATGTCAGCGCCGCACCCCGGTCCCAGCGCTTCGGCGACCCGATGAGACGGAATGTCGGGTCCGTCGACACGCGCACTGCGTCGTTGAGGTCTTCGTAGCCCGCGAGCCGGCTGTAGACCGATTGCCGCAGGAGATCCGCCAGACTGAACTGGGTGTTCAACCCATGTCGGGAATCGCTCAGGTGCTCGGAGATGAGTGTCTCCAGCCCCAGGCGTTCATCCAACTCGCGCACTAGAATGAGGCCGGCGTCGGAGGTGACGCGCGATCCCTGAAACGCGACTTTCAAGAAGCCGTTGAACGCGAACTGAAATGGCTCGTGTTGTAATTCACCCACCGGGTGTCACCCTCCGTCGTGAGGTTCCTTACGTCGGAGCCCCAGAAATCAAGGCGCGGCGACTGGTCCTGGCGGTACGGTACCACAGCGAAATCGGAAATCCGGGCTAAGACGGGCCGTAGCCGATGAGGCGCGGGTCCGCGTGCGCGGCAATGATCAGGAACTGAGTATCACATGCAGCGTCGGCGTCGCGACCCACGACGGCCAGGCGTTCGACAGCGCTGAATCACTGGTTAAGGCAGCCGACCAGGGTCTCTACGCGGCCAAGGCCGATGGCCGAGACTGCGTGCGCGCCTATGCGCCGCGCGCGGCGTGATCTGCTGGCTCACTCGACCTCTGGTTGGCACAGGGGACACGCTCTGGACCAGCGCGGTTTACGTCTGCGGCATTCGTCACACTCAGGAAAGGTCAATTCGTAGATCCACAGGGTGACCAGCCCGATGAGTAGACCTTGGGTCAGGAGCCCCATCACCGCACCACCCGTCCGAGCTCGAGTTCCACCATCCGACGCATTCCCCGCTCCCTTCCCTGATGGCAGCCGACGTGCCGACTCACGAATCTCCGTGCAGATAAATGCAAGATTTGTTCTGTCGGTTCGCGGTTGAATCTACGGGGTAAGATGGTGTGACCACCGGATCAGTCGCCCTGGGCGCAGCCTTTCCTGCGCTGTTTGGGCGGGGTCTAAGGACTACTCTTTGACCCGGACTACACGTCTTGTCGCGTTCGCAGCGTTTGTCTTGGGCGGGTGTGCCGACGGTGCACCGCCATCTGAGGAGAGTCATCATCTCGAGCACCGGTTTGAGGATCCGGCGAGGTACGCGCAGTCGTTTGACGACCCAGCGCGCGAAGAGTGGCAGATGCCCCAACGTGTGATCGAGACGCTGGCAATTCAGCCGGGTCAGCTGGTGGCAGATATCGGCGCCGGAACCGGCTACTTCACCACTCGTCTTGCGAGCTGGACCGACGCCGCCATCGTCTACGCAGTCGACATCGAGCCCGCGATGCTCGACTGGATACGGGGTCGAGCGGAAAATGAAGCGCTGGAAAACGTGGCGGTGGTGCGCGGCACACGCGAGCGAACCAACCTGCCAGAGCCAGTTGATGTCGTCTTGGTCGTCGCCACCTACCACCACATTCCGAATCGCGCGGCCTACTTTACGCGACTGAGGCAGGAGCTGAAACCGTCGGGTCGGGTGGCGATCGTCGACTTCACGAAGGACTCGCCGACCGGACCGCCGGTCGAGTTCCGGTTTACGGCTGACGAGATCACGCGCGAGCTTACGGACGCAGGTTTTGCGTTGGAATCGCAGTACGACTTCTTACCGCGGCAGCATTTTCTTGTGTTCGCGGCCGACTAGCGAGGCGGGCAAGCCCTAGCTGTCGGCGTACGCCTTTACCTCAACCAAGTCACTCCCCAGCCGCTCGTTCACCGCGCGCTTGAGCCGAGCGCGCTCGTCGTTGAGCCGGTAGACCGACCGCGCGAGCTCGACGAAACGCGGCCCGAAGTCTTGCTTGGCCTCGTGGCTTCGCAGCGCGTCCTCGACGTCCCAGAGCTCTTGGTTGACGGCTTCGAGGCGTGCGGCCTCCGGGACCTCCTCGAAGGTCCAGCGTGATTGCAACATCGCGAGCTCTCGCTGGACGTGTTCCAGCGCCGGCCCCTGGATCCGGTTGGCTTTGATGCGAAGAATCGAGATCCGGTCGAGCAGGTCTGCCACCGGGGCCGGCATCTCAACGACCAACGAACCGCCTGCGCGAGGCGCCGACCCGTGATCGGTCGTCATTGCCAGTACGCCAGGATCATCCCAAAGATCAGCAGCCGCGTCAGGTCAAAGCTCGCATTGATGCCGACCAGCCCCCACGACTTCATCTCCCAGGCAACCCGACCCATTTGGAGTGGTAGAAAGAACCCCAACCAGGTCCACACTGCGCCATTGAGTCCGTAGATCCACGGCGCTTGATCGTCGCCCACTCCCCAAATGGATGGCTGCCAAATCAGAATGCTGTGGGCGAGCACGAACGCGATGAGAAAAGAGCCAAGTGCATACAGGGCCATGGACTTCGCCATCGCGCTTCCACCGGGTGGTTCCATGTCACCGAATCCCATGTGCTGAGCCCACGCCTTCCCGAACAGCGGACCAAACCACACGTATCCGACCGGCATCCCAGCGACCACGCAAGCAATCACGGCCAGGTAGTTGATGCTGAGTTCTGGCATCACGGCACACCTCCCGGTAGCGGTTCGAACGCTGAGAGCTTAGCTCACTTTCCCATGACGCGCGGCGATCATTCGACCGTAACCCGATCGACCATGACGCCGAGCTCGCGCGGGTCATCGACCCCGAGTGCGTCACCCGGATTCCACGTCGACGAAAGCAATTGGAGCAAGCCCGGCGTGCCGGAGGCGGCAACTTGGGCCGCCAAATCAGGTGGGACTTCGATCCGGTGTGCCTCGAAGCGATCGGTCGCTGTCACCGTTCCGAGCACCCGGTTATTCAGGGCGATCTCGACGGTCGCAGGACCGGCACTGTCCGGTCGGCCGCCGTCGTTGAGCCACAGCGTCACCACACGATGGTGTGACGAAAAGCCAAGCAGCGAGACGAAGGACCGATCGCCGCTCCATCGAAACGTCGTCTGGGTGCCACCGAGGACTTCTTGGTCATGAAACCGTCGGAGCAGGAGCTCGTCTTCAAAACCAACGTCCACGTCGAACGCGTCCAGCCCGGTGACTCGCGGGACCAACTCGTAGACCGCGACGTCGTATCGCTTCAGTCGAACCTCTTGCGGATACGCGTCCCAGGCCGACTCGTATTCTGGGACGGAGAACCGTTCGGAGCTGATGCGAACGGCGTCGATTGAATTAGACAGCAGCAGGGTGCCGCCACCCCCAACAAACAGGATTCGCTCGTACCGACCTCTCGCCCACACCAGAAACTCCTGCAGCTTGGTCGGAGAAGGGTGCGCGCTTTGAAGCACGAGGACCGGTCGTGCATAGATGTAGGCAAGCGGGAGGGCCAAGGTGTGCAGGTCTGATGCCTGTCGCGACTCGACCAGGACGAGGTCTGTGTCGGCGATCCGTTCGTTGATTGCCTCAATACGCGGTACGACGTCTTCGTACTCGATGTGATGTATGATCGCGGTTGACGCGTCTAGATACGTCGTGCCAACCGCGATGACAACGAGCCCGCCGACTGCCGCGATAGCGAGCCTCGACCATCGCCGGTTCAGCAATCGCGGGATCTCGACCGAGCCGAACGGAAACGCAGCCGCGCCGATCAGCAAGCACACACCGGGCAGCGTGACCGCCACGAATCGACGCACGGCCCAAAAGTGCTCGGGAATGATCCGGATTTTGTAGAAGAAGAGTACGGAGAATCCGAGAAACAGGAGCACAAACGCCAACCCCGGCCAGAATCGTCGACGCGCCACGAGCGCGAGGGCCCCGACCGCCATGAGCAGTCCCAGCGGCGACACGTAGAACGCCGCGAAAGTCCTCAGCGACGCGGCGTCGTGTGGGGCGAGCCGGAACTCCGGGACTCGGAAGAAGTACGCGTATGCGCTCAGCGCCCAGATGATGGCCACAACCCCCCAGGGGAGCCACCGTTGCACGTAGGGCGCGACACGCGTGCGACTGAGGAACAGCAGCGATCCGAAACCAAGGGCGACGGCGAGACCTGCGGGTGCGAGCGAAAAACGGCGAATGACCGCCAGATACTGCTCGATGTATGGCGCCAGGAGCGTCGAGTAGTAGAGCGCGCCGAGCGCGCCTCCTGCGATTGCCACCGCGAGAAAGACAAACGACGGTCGTCGTCCGTCATAGACGCTCAGGCACGCGGCGACCAGGAGGATCGCGACGCTAAACACGCCAGTGAGATGCGTAAACGCCGCGAGCGTCACCAGCACGCCGGCGACGGCCGCGAACATCCGGTCACCGTCAATGGTCGCTCTCGAGTAGGCTAGCAGGCCGCCGAACGTCAGTGCTTGCTGCAGGATCTCGGCGTTCGGGTAGCGGCTGTACCAGACCTGCGCAACGTTGATGGCGAGTAACAGCGCGCCCGCCGCCGCGGCGGGGCGGCCGACAAACCACGCGCCAAAGAAGTAGACCGAGAGTACGCCAACCAGCGCGAGCAGGGTGACGACGTAACGCGCGCCGGTGAGACCGTTCACGCCGTACGCCACCGCAATCCAGACCGGGTACAGATGCGGGAACTGTCCCATGACCGTACCTGTCTGCGGATTTACTAGGTAGAAGCCCATGAAACGGCTGCTGTGGTATGTCTCAGCTCCGACCTCTTGCGTATACAGGTCCAGCGAATCCTCCGGCACAGCGGCGATGAGTTCGTCCGCAATGCGCAGCGCGCCGCCCTGCGCAATTTGTATCCCGGCGTTCATATAGGTCCCGGGGTCCTTTCCCCCGATGATGTATTCCGCCGGGCGGGCACCAAGCGAGGCGAACCCCGAAACAACCAAGATCGTCGCAGGGATGAGGGCTGACCAGCTCGGTCGCCACGTTGTCGGGTTCAGGCGGAGCCAGCCGCGCAGCCCGCCCGCGACGATCACGAGGCTGATGACGGCGCCGTTGATCCATAGCAGCCGGTCAAAGCGATATCACCCAGCGGCTGCGAGCCCGAGGCCCACGACCGACGTCAGCGCAAGGCTGAGGATCACGTACCAATACACGCGCTCCTCCACCGGGAGACTCGCGCGGACCTGAGGCTGGCCAACGGGAAGCCGATAGAGGGCGACGCCCGGAAGGTACGCGACTAGCAGAACAAGGGAGACGGTGCCCCACATCGGTAGTTGGCCGACACCGTACCATGGCCGGTCACGGCCGAGCAAAGGCGTCGGCGTTTCGCGGCACCTCGCTGCCGACTCGAAGCCGGTTCTAATGGTCCAACATGTTCTTGAACTGGTCGATTGGCAGGGCGAGATGGACGGCGCTCAGCATCCCGCCTTCGGCATGGTCAAGGATGTGGCAGTGGAAGATCCATGTGCCGGGCCGCTCGTCGAAGCGGACGAGAAGGCGCCGGGTGTGTTCGAACGGGATATCGACCGTGTCCTTCCACTCGAGCGGGCGTGGACCCACGAGCACTTTCGGAAGCTCTTGGATTGTCGGCCGATCTTCGTCCGGCGGGCTCTCGAGGCGGCGGGTTTTAGGATTAGTGTCGTCCGCATCGAACAGATGTGGGTACCGGTTGAGATCGTTGTCGGCCACGCAGAATGACCGCGAGTTCCCCAGTTGACATGAGCCGGCAACTAGTGGACTGTATCGGCTGGCACACTTCCCTAGGTGTTCGATATGGCAGCCAAAAGCGTGAAGCGCCCCGCGCGGCGCGCGCGAGCAGAGAAGCCAGTACGCGAGGTCTTGTACGATCGCGTCACCGGTCGCGTCCAAGAAGTTGTCATTCTTCCAGGCACCAGCGCTCCCCCGAGTCACCGGATCACGCTGAGGCTGCGGCCAGAGCAGCCGGCGAGGCTTGACGAGGTGTCCCGACAAATCGATCGCGCGACAGACTGCACCCTGCCGGCGGCCGCCATCATCCGGGGAGTGCTCGATGGAGTGTTGAATGCCGATGTCAGCCTGTCGGAGTGTCGGAGCGAGGCCGACATCAGCTCAGCCATCGTGGCGCGGCTTGCGAAACCAAGGTAGCCACAACATGGTTAAGAAAATCAGATGGAACGACGTCCCGACCGAGGAGGTCACGCCCGCCATGCACCGGAAGATCATCGCTGGCGAGAAGACGATGCTCGCCCGCATGAAGTTCAAGGACGGGTTCGTGGTGCCGCTACACAGTCATGAAAACGAGCAGATCACCCATTGCATCTCCGGGACGATGCAGTTCTGGTTCGGCGACGACAAGGCAGAGATGGTGGAGCTGAACGCGGGTGACATCATCGTGATCCCGCCCAACCTTCCGCACGAGGCGCTAATGGTTGGCGACGTCGAAGAGATCGATACCTGGTCGCCACCCCGCCAGGATTGGCTCGACGGCACCGACGACTATTTGCACAGGTCAGAGCGGTCTGACCACACGGCAACCTTGACCCGCGCCACTCGACGTTGACCGCACTGATCATGAAGCGACAACTCCACGCTCTGTGTCTCTCGCTGGCCGTGTCGGCGTGCGCGGGAGACATGCCAGGGAAGAGCAGCGCCGGGTCTGGCGAATCCGTCGCACAGCGCGAGCTCATCGCCATTTCGATCCTGTCGCCGACGGCGTGGTGGCTGCGGATTGACCCCGATGGGTCGGGCCAGGTCGGCTACGGTTCTTCGTTTCAAGACACGGCGATGTTCTCTTCCGGCACCTTTCAACTGCGCGAGCTCAGCGACCAACTGACCACGACATGCACGGTGGAGGGGACGATCGAGCGAGATACGGCGGTGACATTCGTGTCGGCGATGGGCAAGTCCGCCGAGTCCCTGTACTGCTCCGATGCAGGGCTGATCGAACCGATCTTTGATCGCGCCGTCGAGGGGGCGAATCTGTCGGGGACGAGATTGGACGAGATCTACGATGTGCAGCCACCTATTCCGAACTAGTCTGCCCGGTGTGGTGAGCACGACCCATGAAGGCTCCGAACGACGACTCCCATCGTCGGGTGGCGTGTTGTGCCTGCTCTGGCTGATGCTGCTGGCCCACGGCTCTCTCGTTCCGATTCACGCGCAGGCGCCGGAGGTCCCCAGTCACGAGCTCGATCCGTTTTGGCCCAAGCTGCCGCTGGGCGACGGATGGATCACCGGCGGCCTGGGTGGGATGTGTGTTGACGATCGGGACCATGTCTTCGTCCTCAATCGGCAGGATGTGGATCTCATCGACCTGGACGGAGCGCGCTCTGCGCCACCAGTGATCGAGTTCGATCCCGACGGCAACGTCGTGCGCGCTTGGGGCGATCCAAACCAGTTGGGAGACCGGTTGCACGATTGTCACGTCGACGACGACCAGAACGTTTGGGTCGTCGGTTCGGGTGCCGGCTTCGTGCAGAAGTTCTCGAGCGATGGCAGTGAGCTCTTGCTTCAAATCGGAACATCTGGGGTGTACGACTCTGCCGACGGAACGCGCGAGGGTCGCCCGCTGAATTCCGACGCGGCCCAGTTCTTCTTTCCGGCCGCCGTCGATGTGGATGCCGCGACCGGCGACATCTACGTCGCCGATGGAGAATCTCCAGGAGGCAACTCCCGAATTGCCGTATTGGATCGCCAGGGACGGTTCCTTCGCCAGTGGTCGCTTCATCGGACCGAGGCCGAAGCGGATCTCACGCCGGTGCCTCACTGCCTGCGACTTGCCCGCGATGGCCTGGTGTACGTCTGCGACCGGCGGGCCGATCGCATACAGGTGTTCGACTCGATAGGGAACTTCATCAGGAACATCGACGTGCCCTGGCAGCCGCAGACTGCGCCCGAGGGTCGTCCAAGCGGAACGCGCGGCTCGGCCGTGGTACTGGCGTTCTCGCCCGACCCGGAGCAGCGCTTCCTCTACGTGTCCAATCAAAACCGCGTCGTGATCAACATCCTCGATCGACAGAGTGGACAGGTGCTGTCGACGTTTGGTGGCGGCCCAGGGCGATATCCGGGCCAGTTCACGTTGCCCCACGGCATCGGCGTCGACTCCGCCGGCAATGTCTATGTTGCCGAGCAAGGTGGCCGGCGCATCCAGCGATTCCGGCTCGTCGAGCCCTAGGAGTCTGCGCCGCAGGAGGTGCGGCGGCGTGAAATGGGTCGTCGGCCCATGCTGTGCGTCATTGTGCCGGAGCGACTTCGGCGGTCGGCCGACGAGGGAGCTCCTCGGCGAAGGGCGAAGCAGATAGCAAGATTCGGCCTTGAGGGGCCGCCTGGCCCGCCACAGAGCCCGAGGCGCGCCGATCGGTCGTCGTTGCGAGCCTCATTCCCCGCGTGTTACGCCGCCATCAGGGCGTGCAGGCGCGTGGTGTTCAACGCCCGGCACACCAAGTCCCACTCGCCCTGCACCTTCGCCAGCCCCCGCAGGCTGAAGCGTCGGAATCCCAGCACGTGCGTGATCCAGCCGTTGGGAGCCTCCGACAGCCACTTGCGTTCTGCCTACGCCGCACGGCCCGCCGGCCTCGACAGCTTCTCGGCCATGCGACTCGTCGCGGGATACTTCTCCGGGTCGCGGGGCCTGGCCGCCTTCCCCTCCCGGCCCAAGGACACATACCCGTCGATGCCTCGCGTTTCCAGGTCCGCCAAGTCCCGCTCGTTGCTGTAGCCGGCGTCCGCCAGCACCGTCTCCGGCTGCTCGCCGACCGTCTCCGCCAGCGCGTCGAGCAGCGCCGGCACACCACCCTGGTCGCTCGCGTTCGCCGTCACCTCCGTCGCCACCACCAACTGGTGCGCACCATCGACCGCCACCTGCGCGTTGTAGCACTGCTGGAACCCGTCGTTGCTCGTCTTCATGATCCCGCTCTCCGGGTCCGTGAAGTTGCTCTGCGCCTTCGCGTCCGGCTCGCCATACGACCGCGTGTAGGGCGGCCCGCCCTTCGGGTTCCGGTCTTGGTCCGGCTGCCGACCGCGGGCGTCGTCCGCTGCCCGCTGCTGCGCCTCCAACCGCGACTTCGCCGCCCGGGTCGCCGCCAGACGGTCTTCCCGGCGGCGCAACTCCGCCGGCAACGCGTCGCCCCGCACGTCCGCCGCCAGCCGCGCCTCAATCTCCCCCCGCAGCCGCCGCTCCTCCTTGGCCATCCGCCCGTAGCTCATCGCCTTCCGTTTGCTCGCGTTCGCCCGCACCTTCGTGCCGTCAATCGACAGCTTCCCGACGCGCGCCAGACCCCATGCCCGCGCCAGCCGACCCACCGCTACAAACAGCTCCTTGAAGTCCGACAAGTGCCGCCGCCGGAACTCGCACAGCGTCCGATGTTGCGGGAAGTTGCCCGCCCCCAGAACCCGGAACGCCCCGTCCTCTTCCAGCTTCCGCGCGATCCCGCGCGCCGAGAACACCCCCGTCGCATACGCATACAGCAGCACCTTCACCATCATCCGCGGTGCAGAGGGCGCGTTGCGCCGACCGTCCCCCGCATACGGCGCGTAGAACGCCGTCAAATCCACACCGTCCCCCAGGTCGCTGACGTGGTGCGCCAAGTGGCCCTCCGGCAACCACGCCCGCAGGTCCGCCGGCAACAGCAGCATCTGATCCGGTGCGTAGGGACGGAACGTCGTCGACATCAGGTCCTTTCCTCCTCGGCTCGCCTACAATTGTCGCACCGTTTCTGCGGCGCAGACTCCTAGCAGGTTGCTGAAGAACACGAGGATCGGGCTGTTTTCATGGCCATCATGCGTGTCACGCCCCCCCGACAACGGTGCGCACGGGGACACGCTGTCCCGACGAGGGGGCCAGCGACACCCGCGGCCGGCGATCAGGGACACCTCGCCTCCAGATTCCGCAACCGGACCAAGTTATAGGCGGTGGCGGCGAAGGTGAGCTGCCAATCCACCAGGGCGATGCCGCGATGCCGGAGCTTGCGCAGGCCGCCGACGGTCTTCATCCAGCCGAAGACCTGTTCCACGAGTTTTCGTTTCCGCTGACTCACGTGATAGCCCGCATGCCGCGTGGTCCGACCGTCGATCGCACTCCCGCGGACCTTCTGCGCCACGTGGGGCGTGACGTCCTGGACGCGCACGTCGGCAACGAAGCGCGCCACATCGTAGCCCTTGTCCGCCCCGACCGTGCTGCCCGGGGAGGCGCTGGCCTCCAGCAACAGCACCGCCGCGTCGCGTTCGGCGGTCCCCGTCGCGTGGGTCGCGCAGACGTTGGCGACAAGCCCCTGTCGATTGTCCAGCAGCACGTGGCCGAGATACGCCAGCTTGGCTTCCTTGCCTTTGCCCTTCCGATGCAACATCGCCTCGGGATCGGTCGTCGACTGATGGGTGTCATTGCGCCGCCGCTCCCCGTGGAAGTTGACCGTGGGATTGCCCGGGTCCTCGGGCGGGTCGCTCTCCGCTGCGTCCACGCACCGAAAGCTTTTCAGGCTGGCCCATGCTTCCAACTGCGTCCCATCCACGGTGAAGTGTTCGTCCGAGAGCAGCCCGGCCGCCCGGGCGTGGGCCTGGACCGCATCAAAGAACGCGGCGGCGACATCGCCCGACAGCAGCCGGTCGCGATTCTTGGTAAACGTCGTGGGATGCCAGACCGGGTCATCCATATTCAGCCCGACGAACCACCGGAACAGCAGGTTGTAGTTGAGCTCTTCCATGAGCAGCCGCTCGCTCCGCACCGTGTAGAGCACTTGCAACAGCAAAGCGCGCAGCAATTGCTCCGGTGGGATCGACGGACGCCCTGTCGTGGCGTACAGGCTCGCGAATCGGCGCGACATTGTCTGCAGGGCTTCGTCCGTCAGCGCCCGAACGGCGCGGAGCGGATGGTCGGCCGGCACGCGCTGTTCCGGCGACAGGTAGCTGAACATGTGGGTGGTCTGCTCATCGTGTCCGCGCATGATCGGGCTCCCTTCAGTGTTGGGAGCATCGTAGTACGACGGGATCAATCTGTCGATCCCATTTCGCGGAGTTTTTCAGCAGCCTGCTAGTCCCCTTGATCTTTGATTTCTTCAAAAAGTCGTTGGTCATCTGGGGCCACCGTGGACTTGAACGGTGCGCTGTCCGAACCGCTTCACCTTCGCGAGGATCTCGTCGGCTGTGTTCGTCCACTTGAAAGGCTTGCCCTCGTCATTGTGGGCGTCCACGTAGGCGGAGATGGCGTGGCGCAGCGCGTGCGTGCTGGAATGTGAGCCGCGCTTGAGGGCGTGTTCGGTGAGGAGGCCAAAGAACCGCTCGACGAGGTTGAGCCAGGCGGAGTAGGTTGGCGTAAAGTGGAACTGGAAGCGCGGGTGGCGGGCCACCCATCGTGTGACCAGCGGGGACTTATGCGCCGAGAGATTGTCGAGGATCACGTGGACGGTGAGGGTGGGGTCCACCCGCTCGTCGATCTCGCGCAGAAAGCTCACGAAATCCCTCGACCGATGCTGCTTCTTGGTGTGCGCCACGACCTGGCCGGTCGCGACGTTGAGCGCCGCGAAGAGGTCCACCGTGCCATGGCGGATGTAGTTGTGCGTCTGGCGTTCGGGCCGACCCATGTCCATCGGCAGGATCGGCTGCGCTCGCTCGAGGGCTTGAATCTGAGGCTTTTCGTCGAATGACAAGACACCGGCGTGGTCGGGTGGATTCAGGTAGAGGCCGACAATGTCCCGCACCTTCTCGAGGAACAGCGGGTCGTCGGAGATCTTGAAGGATTCCACGACATGCGGCTGCAACCCGAAGGTGCGCCAGATGCGGCCCACGGTGGAGGCACTGACGCCAGCGCGCTCCGCCATCTTGCGGGTGCTCCAGTGGGTCCGCCCCTTCGGCTTACTTTCCAACGTGGCGACGAGGATCGACTCGACATCCGCATCGGACAGTGTCCGGGGGGCTCCGGGCTTGGGCTCGTCATACAGCGCATCCACGCGACCTGTCGTAACCCGCTGCCGCCACTTGCCGACCGTCACATTCGAACAGCGCAGTTTCGCCGCGACCGCCACGTTCGATTCGCCATGCGCGCACCTCAGGACGATCTTCGCCCGCAAGGCCACATGCCGATTCGTTCTGGCGCGCCTGGCGCGCCGCTCAAGTTCTCCTCGCTCCACGGCGGTGACTTCCAATCTCGCCTTGGGCCGACCTGTTCTTGCCATGCCGCCCCATACATCACACCCGGCACACTTCTTAAAGCTTTTTCAGACACAAGGGACTAGCAGCCCGTGGTGAAAGTCGAAGTTATGAGGGATCGACACAATCGATCCGTCGTACTACACTGACGCGCATGGCTATGGGAACGCGCGAGACGGATCAACCGCCGCTGTGGATCGCGACGTCGGACCTGCCCACCTCGCCGGGCCATCCGTTCTACGCGCGGCTGACGACGCTGCTCGACGGGCACCACTTCGATCGGTTCGTCGAAGGCCTGTGTGACCGGTTCTACGCGCCCGTGATGGGCCGACCGAGCTTGGCACCCGGGCGCTACTTCCGCCTGCTGCTGGTCGGCTACTTCGAAGGCATCGACTCGGAACGCGGGATTGCGTGGCGCGCGACGGACTCGTTGGCGGTCCGCAGCTTTCTGCGGTTGGCCGTGGACGAGGCGCCACCCGATCATTCGACGATTGCGCGCACGCGGCGCTTGATCGATCTGGAGACGCACCGGACCGTCTTTACGTGGGTGCAACAACGACTCGTCGAGGCCGGCCGGCTGAAGGGCAAGACCATCGCGATTGACGCCACGACGCTCGAGGCGAACGCGGCGATGCGCAGCATCGTCCGCCGGGACACCGGCGAGAGCTACCAGGCGTTTCTGGCGGGTCTCGCGACGGCCTCGGGGATCGAGACGCCCACGCGCGAGGGTCTGGCGCGACTGGATCGGAAGCGGAAGAAGAAGACCTCGAACACAGACTGGACGAACCCCCACGATCCCGATGCGAAGGTCACGAAGATGACAGATGGCCGCACGCATCTGGCGCACAAAGCCGAGCATGCCGTCGACATGGAGACCGGCGCGATTGTCGCGGTGACACTGCAAGGTGCCGATGTCGGCGACACCACGACGATCATCGAGACCGCCATCGCCGCGACCGAGCAGGTCGAAGACGCGCAGGCCAACGTTGACGATCGGCAGTCTCTGGAAGAGATCGTCGGTGATAAGGGGTATCACAGCAATCAGACCCTGATCGACCTGGACGCCGTGGGTATCCGGTCCTACGTGTCCGAGCCGGACAGGGGGCGACGTGATTGGTCGAAGGATCCCGAGGCCCGGGCGCCGGTGTATGGCAATCGTCGCCGGATGCGGGGACGACGCGGCCGCCGCCTGATGCGCCAACGCGGCGAACGGATCGAACGCTCGTTTGCGCATCTCTACGACACGGGCGGGATGCGGCGCACCCATCTGCGCGGCCACACGAACATCCTGAAGCGCCTCCTGATTCATGCGGGTGGCTTCAATCTCGGGCTCGTCATGCGTCATCTGATCGGGATCGGCACGCCGCGCGGGCTGCAGGGCCGCGTGGCCGCTGTTCTTGCGACGTTAGGGGGGCTCATGGGCGTCGTCCGACGTCGGCTCACCACGATTTCGTCGTCGCATCGACTCATCCCGGCCGTGCGCGGTCGGCTCGCGTCACTGGCCACGTTTGCCGTCAACTCGTCAGCGGCGATCACTTGCACCACGGGCTGCTAAGCCCTGCTCCGCTCCAGCGGGGCCGTGCTTTGCACGGCCTTCTCCGGCTCCGCGTCCCGCGTCAGAACTCTAGGATTCTAATGGCTGCCTCGGTCAGCTTCTGTGTCGCCGAGCCGGCCGGCGATCCCCAGTACCCGCCCCGCATCCGAACGTAGAACCGCTCCTCGGCGAAATCCTCGTCGAGCATGTCGAACGCGTCGCGCAATAGGAGCAACTCGGGCTCGGGCACTGTCTGTTCCCCTTTGGCACCCAATACCGAGATCACGAGCTTCGGGTTGCGCAGCGCGACCGTGCCCAGCGCGAGCGCGATCGGGGCTCGCGCCGCATCTGCCGCAGTCACACCGACCTCTAGCAGCGCGTCAACCGCGTCGCGCCGGCCGCTGATCGCCAGTGCCGCGAGCCCCGCCGAGGCGCCCCGCAACAGTTCCTGGCCGCCATCATCCTCAACCTGGGAGGCGTAACGCAGGACATCGACCACATACCGGACCTGCGCCTCGCAGTCGATCTCAAGGAGACATGCCGCCGCCGACACGACGGGCTGCAGCGTGTCGGAGGCCTGGTCCTGCACGCGAGCTAAGGCGGGAAGAGCCCGTCCATCGCCGATCTTGCCGAGGGCGAGGAGGGCATCATCCTGGAGCGGTCCGTTCTCGGCGGCAGTCCGAACCAGCGCGTCCACGGCATACTCGGCGCCGTGGTCCCCGAGCGCCTCAATCACCGCACCTCTGAAGTAACCCTCACCCCGATCGATGTCTCGGACCAACCGAGCGCGGATCGCTTCGTCGGCGGCGTTCGCCGCCAGCGCCCTCACGAGGTACGGGCGCACGAACTCCGAGACCTCAGTTTCAAGCCGGATCGCCAGTTTGGCAACGACGAGCGTGCTGGGGAACTGCTCGAAGTACTCGTACGCCACCGCGCGCACGCGATCGTTGGATGAGTCGAGCGCCTCCTCGAAGATCGCACGGCTGTCGGGTGAGTCGAATCCGTACAGCAGCACGATCGCTCGAAACTGCACGTAGCTGTCGTCGTCATGCCGAATCGCTTCCAGCAGCGCCGGCACGGCAGCCGCCGGATCGGCTCGACGAATCGTCTGTGACGCCTCGACCCGCACGGCGTAGTCGAAATCTCCGAGCTGCTCGATCGCACTCTGCAGGTCCCTAGGTTGCCCTCTCGCATCCGCTTCCCGCGGGCTCAGCAACGGCGCCGCGGTTAGCCAGACCAGCGAACACCAGACAACGTGCCGGCTTGTCATCGCCCAGCGCTCGCCGCCTAGTCCCTTGTGTCTGAAAAAGCTTTAAGAAGTGTGCCGGGTGTGATGTATGGGGCGGCATGGCAAGAACAGGTCGGCCCAAAGCGAGATTGGAAGTCACCGCCGTGGAGCGAGGAGAACTTGAGCGGCTCGCCAGGCGCGCCAGAACGAATCGGCATGTGGCCTTGCGGGCGAAGATCGTCCTGAGGTGCGCGCATGGCGAATCGAACGTGGCGGTTGCGGCGAAACTGCGCTGTTCGAATGTGACGGTCGGCAAGTGGCGGCAGCGGGTTACGACAGGTCGCGTGGATGCGCTGTATGACGAGCCCAAGCCCGGAGCCCCCCGGACACTGTCCGATGCGGATGTCGAGTCGATCCTCGTCGCCACGTTGGAAAGTAAGCCGAAGGGGCGGACCCACTGGAGCACCCGCAAGATGGCGGAGCGCGCTGGCGTCAGTGCCTCCACCGTGGGCCGCATCTGGCGCACCTTCGGGTTGCAGCCGCATGTCGTGGAATCCTTCAAGATCTCCGACGACCCGCTGTTCCTCGAGAAGGTGCGGGACATTGTCGGCCTCTACCTGAATCCACCCGACCACGCCGGTGTCTTGTCATTCGACGAAAAGCCTCAGATTCAAGCCCTCGAGCGAGCGCAGCCGATCCTGCCGATGGACATGGGTCGGCCCGAACGCCAGACGCACAACTACATCCGCCATGGCACGGTGGACCTCTTCGCGGCGCTCAACGTCGCGACCGGCCAGGTCGTGGCGCACACCAAGAAGCAGCATCGGTCGAGGGATTTCGTGAGCTTTCTGCGCGAGATCGACGAGCGGGTGGACCCCACCCTCACCGTCCACGTGATCCTCGACAATCTCTCGGCGCATAAGTCCCCGCTGGTCACACGATGGGTGGCCCGCCACCCGCGCTTCCAGTTCCACTTTACGCCAACCTACTCCGCCTGGCTCAACCTCGTCGAGCGGTTCTTTGGCCTCCTCACCGAACACGCCCTCAAGCGCGGCTCACATTCCAGCACGCACGCGCTGCGCCACGCCATCTCCGCCTACGTGGACGCCCACAATGACGAGGGCAAGCCTTTCAAGTGGACGAAAACAGCCGACGAGATCCTCGCGAAGGTGAAGCAGTTCGGACAGCGCACCGTTCAAGTCCACGGTGGCCCCAGATGACCAACGACTTTTTGAAGAAATCAAAGATCAAGGGGACTAGGGCTCAACCGAACCGGAGTCCTCGGGCAACTTTAAGACCATCTGCATGTACGCCTCGGCGTCCGTCGGAGGGGCCACGGGATACTCACGGGTGTAGCATGCCGTGCAGTAGTCAGAATTCGTCGGGCCAACCGCACCTCGAAGCCCCTCGAGGCTCAGGTACGAGAGCGAGTCGGCGCCCATATAGTCGCGTATGGCCTCAATGCTGTGGGTCGCCGCGATCAACTCGTCGCGATGAGGCGTATCGATTCCGTAGTAGCACGGCGAAACGGTTGGCGGGCAGCTGATTCGCATGTGGACCTCGCGAGCTCCGGCGGCTTTAATCATGCCGACGATCTTCTTGCTCGTCGTGCCGCGGACGATGGAGTCGTCAACGAGGATGACGCGCTTCCCTTCGAGGATGCTGCGAACCGTATTCAGCTTGACCTTAACCTTGAAGCTTCGGATCGACTGCTGCGGATGAATGAATGTCCGCCCGACATAGTGGTTTCGGATGAGACCCATCCGAAGCGGCAGACCAGAGGCTTCCGCGTACCCCGAGGCCGCGCAGGTTCCCGAGTCCGGAATCGGCACGACAACGTCGGCGTCGACAGCCGACTCACTCGCGAGCAAGCGCCCCAAATTTGTTCTCACTTCGTTGACACTCTGGCCAAACACGTAACTATCGGGTCGCGCGAAGTACACATGTTCGAATACACAGTGGGCTGACGGCGCCGGGAGAAACGGCTTGTAGGAGCGCGGCCCGTCCTGATCGATCACCAGCACCTCACCAGGCTCGACCTCCCGCTCGTAGGTGGCTCCAATCAAGTCCAATGCACACGTTTCCGAACACACAACGTGCGCACCATCGAGACGTCCGAGTGCGAGGGGTCGGAACCCTTGCGGGTCCCGAACAGCAATCAGACTGTCCGGCGTGAGCATCACGAGCGAGAAAGCGCCTCGGACGCGGGACACGGATTCGACGATGGCGTCTTCGGCCGTCTTGGCACGTGACCGCGCATAGAGGTGGAGTACGACCTCGGTATCGCTGTTGGTTTGGAAGATCGATCCCGCCTGCACCAGCTCATCTTTGAGCTCGGCGGCGTTCACGAGGTTGCCGTTGTGACAGAGCGAGATCTGGCCGTGTGCGCAGTCGATCAGAATGGGCTGTGCGTTGACAACGCGGCTGTCGCCGAACGTCGAATATCGCACGTGGCCAATCGCCGATCGCCCGACAAGCTTCGATAGCACGTCCTCGTTGAACACATCGCTGACGTATCCCATCGCGCGAGACTGCTTGACGCGTCCGTCGTGCGCGACGGCAATGCCGGCGCTCTCTTGCCCGCGATGCTGAAGGGCGTACAGACCCAAGTAGGTCATATGTGCGGCATCTTCGTGGCCAAAAACCCCGAATACGCCGCACTCGTCCTTGAACTTGTCGGGTGCGCCGTGCCGCCGAGAGGCTGTGTCTGTGACGCTCATGCGGCCCGATCCACGAAGTATCTGGTTAACCCATTCGCCCAGGTGCGCTCGATCTCGGAGAGCGCCACGTCGATCACTTGTCCATCGTCTACCGACAGGCTCACCCGGTCGCCGCCGGTCTGCCCAATCACCGCCGCCGCGACGCCGGCTTCGCCGGCGCGCGCCAGCACATCATCCGTGTCCTCGGGAAGCGCCGACACGATGACCCGGGACGCCGACTCTCCAAACAGGGTCGCCGCGAGCCGCACGTCACGCGCTCCTGTGTCCGACACTGCCGCAACCGCCACCTGCGCGCCTATGCCTCCGCTGTCGAAACAGCATTCCGCAAGCGTGACCGCCAGTCCACCCTCCGCGCAATCGTGCGCCGATTGCACCAAGCCTTCTTGCGCGAGCGACACCAGGTACTGCTGCAGAGCGCGCTCCTCGTCGAGCCGAATCGCGGGTGGCGTTCCACGGACCACGCCGTGAATCACCTTCAAATACTCGCTTCCGCCCAGCCCGGGTGTACCGCTACCTACCAGCATAATGGACGCGCCCGGCTGCGTGAACACCCGCCCCAATACCTTGGCGGCGTCCTCGATGAGGCCCACCACGCCGATCACCGGAGTCGGCTGGATGGCGATACCATCGGTCTCGTTGTAGAGGCTGACGTTACCACCCGTGATCGGGATGTCGAGCGTCCGGCACGCGGTCGCGATCCCATCGACGGCCTCAGCAAACTGCCACATGATCTCGGGTCGCTCAGGGTTCCCGAAATTGAGGCAGTTCGTCGCCCCAATCGGGGTCGCACCCGCGCACGCGACGTTCCGCGCCGATTCCGCAACGGCCAGGATGGCGCCGCGACGCGGATCCAGCGAACAGTACCGACCGTTCCCGTCGACGGCAAACGCCAACGCACGATCCGATCCCTTAACTCGCACGACGCCAGCACCGGCCCCAGCCAGCGCGATCGAGTTGGTGCGAACCATGTGGTCGTACTGGCGGTAGATCCATCGCTTGCTGGCGATTTGAGGCGACCCCAGCAGTTGTCCGAGTGCGTCGACGGGTGGTGGCGCCCCGGTGAGCGTCGCCAAGTCGAGACGCTGCCGCTCATCGATATCATCGGGGCGTTCGGTGGGTCGACGATAGACCGGTCCCTCGTCGGCCAGCGCTTTGTTCGGGATCTCGACGACGACCGAGTCACGATCCCGAACGCGCAGTAACCCGTCGTTCGTCACCTGACCGATGTGCACGGCGTGCAAGTCCCACTTCTCGAAGATCCGCTCGACTTCAGCCTCGCGCCCCTGCTTGACGACAAAGAGCATGCGTTCCTGGGATTCGCTCAGCATGATCTCGTACGGCGTCATGCCGGTCTCTCGTTGTGGAACAAGCGAGACATCGATCTCGATGCCTGCACCGCCCCGCGACCCCATCTCGCACGTCGAGCACGTCAGCCCGGCAGCCCCCATGTCCTGAATGCCGACGAGCGCGTCGGTCTCCATCACCTCCAGGCAAGCCTCAAGAAGCAGCTTCTCCATGAAGGGATCACCCACCTGCACGTTCGGGCGCTTTTCCTCGGTTGTGTCGTCGAACTCCGCCGACGCCATCGTGGCGCCGTGAATCCCGTCGCGGCCGGTCTTAGCGCCGACGTAGTAGACAGGGTTTCCGATGCCTTCCGCACGACCAAGAATCAGCGAATCGGCGCGCGCCACGCCGAGGCAGAATACGTTGACCAGCGGGTTCCCCGCGTAGCTCTCATCGAACGCGACCTCGCCGCCAACGGTTGGAATACCGATGCTGTTGCCGTACCCCGCGATGCCCGCGACGACGCCCTCGACGATTCGCTGTGTATGTGAATCGGTGAGCGGACCGAAGCGTAGCGAGTCGAGCAACGCGATCGGTCGTGCCCCCATCGTAAAGATGTCTCTGATAATCCCGCCCACGCCCGTTGCGGCCCCCTGGTACGGCTCGATGAACGAGGGGTGATTGTGCGACTCGATCTTGAAGACCGCGGCCAAACCATCTCCGATATCGAGCGCGCCAGCATTCTCCCCGGGCCCCTGCAACACACGCGGACTCTCGGTGGGCAATCGTCGAAGGTGGACTCGAGAGCTCTTGTAGGAGCAGTGCTCGGACCACATGACTGAGAATATCCCGAGTTCGGTCAGATTCGGCTCTCGACCGAGAATATCCAGCATGCGCTGGTACTCGTCGTGCGTCAGTCCGTGGGCTTGCAGCGTCGACTCATCAATCATGCCAACGCTCCCTCCCCCGCGAGCGCGGTCACGACCGACTCGAGGATGACGCGCCCGTGGGCGCTCCCCAGCGCCAACTCGCATGCCCGTTCGGGATGGGGCATGAGACCGACCACGTTACGTGCTTCATTACAAATGCCTGCGATCGCGGCAGCCGAACCGTTCACGTTCCACGCATCGTCGAGGGTGCCGTCGGGCGCCGTGTAGCGAAAGACCACCTGGCGGTTGACCTCGAGCCGCTCCAAGGTGTCCGGCGGAGCGAAGTAATTCCCTTCGCCGTGCGCGATTGGAATCCTGAGTACCTGACCGACGTTCGCGTTCCGCGTGAATGGCGTGTCGGTCTGCTCGACTCTGAGGTGCACATGCTCGCAGATGAACTTCAGGTCTCGGTTGCGGCGCATCCCCCCTGGCAGCAACCCCGCCTCAAGCAACACCTGGAAGCCGTTGCAGATGCCAAGCACGGGCTGTCCTGACGCGGCAAACTCCGCGACCGATGCCATCACCGGCGAAAAGCGGGCGATCGCACCGCTGCGCAGGTAATCGCCGTAGGAAAACCCGCCGGGGAGCACAACCGCGTCGGCGCCGTGGAGGTCAGCCTCCTTGTGCCACACGAGTTCGGTCTCGTATCCCAGCACGTGCTCCAGAGCGTACTGGGCGTCGTGATCGCAGTTCGAGCCCGGGAAGACGACAACGGCGAACTTCACTCGACCTCCACCCGGTAGCTTTCGATCACGGGGTTCGCGAGAACGCGGTCGGCGACCTCCGCGACCACCTGCTGCGCCTCGTCAGCCGACTCCGCGTCGAGATCCAGTTCGAAGTATTTCCCCTGTCGGACATCCTGAACCGACTGATACCCCATCGTGCGCAGGGCCTGTGCGATGGTCTTACCCTGGGGGTCGAAAATGGACGGCTTCAACGTGACATACACTCTGGCCTTCACGTCATACATCTCCAAAGACGCGTTCGAAAATCGCGTCGACATGTCGAAGCTGCACCTTCAAATCGAACACCTTGTCGATCTCGTCACGCGTTAAGACGCCCATGACGTCGGGGTCAGCGAGCAACAGCGTTTTGAAATCGAGGGCCTCATCGTGCGACCGCATCGCACAGCGCTGGACCCACGCGTAGGCCTCTTCCCGAGAAATCCCGCGACGCGCCAGCTCCAAGAGCACGCTTCCTGAAAAAACAACGCCGCGCGACCGCTCGAGGTTCTCGAGCATCCGGGCAGGGTGCACGACGAGGTCGCGCACGATACCGGTGAGACGTCGAACCATGTGATCGAGAGCGCAGAAGCTGTCGGGGAAGATCACCCGCTCGACCGACGAATGCGAAATGTCGCGCTCGTGCCACAGGGCGATGTTCTCAACGGCGGCCAACGCGTTGGTCCGGACCAATCGGGCGAGACCCGTAATCTGCTCACAGCCGATCGGATTCCGCTTGTGGGGCATCGCCGAGGAACCCTTTTGGCCTTTGGCGAACGGCTCTTCGACCTCCCCGATCTCGGTTTTCTGCAGGCCACGAATCTCGACGGCGATCGACTCGAGCGTTGCCGCAGCAATGGCGAGCGCGTTGAGCAATTCCGCGTGTCGATCGCGTTGGATCACCTGCGACGCCACGGGGACGGGCACGAGCCCAAGCGCCTTGCACACGGCCGCTTCGATAGTTGGATCCAGATGGGCGTAGGTGCCCACGGCCCCGGAAATCTGACCGACGCTGATGCCGTCGCGCGCGCGCTCGAGACGTGTTCGATCGCGGCGCAGCTGATCGAACCACACGGCGAGCTTCAGGCCCAACGTCATCGGCTCGGCGTGGACTCCATGGGTGCGGCCGATCATCGGCGTATGCCGATGCTCCAGTGCCCGCTCTCGAACCGCGGTCTCAAGGGCGTCGGTGTCCGCCAGCAGCACATCGCACGACTGTCGCAGCTGGAGTGCAAGCGCCGTGTCCAGCACATCCGATGAGGTCAACCCAAAGTGCAACCACCGCGCCGACGGACCCACGTGCTCTGCAACTGCTGTCGTGAACGCGATGATGTCGTGCCGCGTCACCTGCTCGATCTCGTCGACCCGCGCCGCGTCGACAGCACCACGCTCTCGAATGTCCCGTGCAGCATCCGCAGGAATCATTCCGTGATCGGCCATCGCATCAGCTGCCGCACTTTCAACGGCGAGCCACGTGTCGTACCGATTCTGATCGCTCCAGATGCGCCCCATCTCGGGGGGCGTGTATCGGGGAATCATGGTCGTGGTCTCGGGCGAGGTCGCGCGGCCTGCGGCGCCGTCGTGATTGGATCGAACGGGAGCGAGAACTGCGCCGCGCGAGGCGCTCGGGACTCAGTCGGTCGCAATGCCCCAAGATCAACGGTCGGGCTTACACGGTCCTGCCTTGCTACGACGACTCGGATGTCATGTCGGCCCCGGGCGGCGAGAGCCTCTCGGCATGTCATCTCCGCAATCTCCGGCACGTTGTTGACGCGGCTAAGATGCGCCAACACGACACACTGGACTGCGCCACCCAGGTGATCGCGAATGAATCCGGCAAGCGCTTCATTGGACAAATGGCCGCGGTCGCTGCCAATGCGGGCTCGAGTTGACGCCGCGTACGGGCTCACACGCAGCAGCTCCGCTGCGTGATTTGACTCGATGACCAAGGCGCAGCAATCACGGAATTGCTCGATTAGGTCAGTGGTCACGGTACCGACGTCGGTTGCGAACCCGATCGCACCCTCCTGCGTGTCGATTCGAAAGGCGAGCGTCTCAGACGCATCGTGAGGAATCGACAGCGGACGGAACCGTAGCCCGCAGACCTCGGCCGTCGCACCCACCTGAATCTGCCGCCACGACGCCAGATCGACGTCGCCCCAGTCCGCCCGCACCCGGTCTGTCGTGTACACCGGCACGCTGTGCCGCCTCGAGAACAGCGCGGCGCCACGCGTGTGGTCACCGTGCGCATGGGTGATGACGATCGCGTCGATGCTTTGCGGATCGACGTTCGCGTGGGACAAACGCTCGGTCACTTGCCGGCAGCTCAGGCCAGCGTCAATCAACACCCCGCGACCATCCTGGGAGAGCAACGTCGAATTGCCTCCGCTCCCGCTCCCGAGAACCGTGAGTTGAACCGAGATCGCGATCACTCCCCGACAGCGCGGCGCGTTATTGTCCCAGCTCAATCCCTAGATCGCGAGCCGCGTCTCTGGTAGCGACATTCCGTTGAGCGGCCCGAGCACGGTCGCCCCAACTGACCCATCGGAAAAGAGCTCCGTTGCCACGTCCCGAACACCATCAGCGCTGACCGCATCGATGGCTTCCAGGTTTTCGGCCAAGTCGACCTGGCGCCCAAAGTACATCTCCGAACGCGCGAGTTGCGACATGCGGCTCGTCGTGCTCTCCAGTCCAAGGACAAGGTTGCCCTTGAGATGATCCTTGGCGCGCTGCAGCTCCTCGGCTGGTACCGGATCTCGACGCATGGTGCGCAGCTCCGTCATCACCAAATCGATGACGTCAGGCACCTTGGCCGCGTCGCACCCCGCGTAGACAGTGAAGACGCCACTGTCACGATACGAGACGAGACTGCTGTTCACGGCGTAGGCCAGGCCGTGCTTCTCGCGCACGTTCTGGAAGAGTCGTGAGCTCATCGAGCCGCCCAGAACCGTATTGAGCACGTAGCTCGCATATCGGTTCTCGTGGTCCTGCGCATACCCAGGGGTGCCAAGACACATGTGACTCTGTTCCAAGTCCTTCTCGCGAGCGATGAGTCCAGGCTGTGGCGTCGGAGGCATCGAATCGAGCGGCTCGGGCGTTGAGGAAATCTCGGCAAACGCCGATCGGATCAAGTCGCGAACCTGTTCATGCTCAAGGTGTCCGGCCACTGCAATTACCAGGTTGCCACCCACGTAGGCTCGCTCGAAATAGTCGCGCAGCGGGACACCTGAAACCGAGGCAACCGATGCGGGCGTACCCAGAATGGAACGTCCTAGTGGGTGGCCTGGCCAATAGTGCATGCTGAACATCTCGTGGACGAGGTCATCAGGTATGTCCTCGACCATCTTGATCTCCTCGAGAATGACGTTCTTCTCCTTTTCGAGCTCGCCATCCGGAAAGGCCGGATGGAGGAGTAGATCGGACAGCACATCAACGGCGCGAGGAAGGTGATCGTCAAGAACCTTGATGTAGTAGCCCGCGCACTCCTTGGCTGTAAACGCATCCAGCTGCCCGCCGATTGAATCGACGCCCTCCGCGATGTCCCGGGCTGTTCGATTCGTCGTGCCCTTGAAGAGCATGTGCTCGACGAGATGCGCAATGCCTTCGTGTTCCGATCCCTCGTGGCGGGATCCGCGGGTCAGCCAGACGCCCAGGCTGACCGAACGCACGTCGGGCATCGACTCGGTCAGGAGGCAGAGGCCGTTGTCAAAGACTTCGCGAACGATCATGTCAGAGGAACGCCCGTCCCGATGCGTCGTGACGGCGTCGGCATGGCGCTCGCAAACCGTTGTACAGAAGGGAATTACGTGAACCGAACTATCGCCGGTATCTTACCACGTCGCCCGCGTGGCGGCAAAGAGGCCCATGCTAACATGCTTGCCCTCAGCACGTTGCGCCGACCCTAGAGACTGGCACGATGCCGCTCGCCAACGACCTCAACGACCTCGCCGGATTAGAGCTATCAGAGCTCGAAGCCATCCTTACGCAACGGGGTTCCAAACCCTTTCGCGCAGGTCAGATCTTCCGATGGATCCATCGGAGGGGCTCCACGTCGTTCGATCAGATGACGGACCTTTCGCTCGCGCTGAGGAAGCAGCTGGCAGATGCATGCGTGATCACCACACCGAGTATCGAGCGCAGAGAGACATCGGAAGACGGAACAGAGAAGTTCCTGTTGCGGCTCAAGGACGACTGTCGGATCGAATCGGTCTTTATTCCGGATACGCCTCGACTCACGTTCTGCGTCTCGACGCAGGTCGGGTGCGCCATGCGATGTGCGTTCTGCCTGACCGGCAAGATGGGGCTCACTCGAAACCTGACCGCCGGCGAGATCGCGGGCCAGGTTCGCGTGTTGGCCCACACGCTCGGCCTGGTCGACACGTCCTTTAACCCGGGATTTCCATTTTGCCTGCCCCGGATGGTACCTTTATACACCCGAGAGTCGCCGATCCCACGAAACTTTCTTCGTCGCACAATCGTCCAGCTCCGGAGGCCGTCACCTCAGCCCCCGCTGACGTGCAACCGACTGGAGCCCCCTACTTTCAGGGCATTCCTCAGACACCGCTCCACACTTGTGGCCTTTCTTCGCCAGGCGGGCTTCGTAGCACTCGCCGCGCGTCAGCCTCCCGGCACTGGCAGCGCCCAGATCCTCCGTAGCATGTCGCCGAACAGCCGCCGCGTCAGATGCCCTTCTGCCAACAGGAGCCAGTAGTACCGCGCATGCTTCACTAGCCGGCCCCCGGTTTTCACCAGTCGCTGCTGCAGACTCGTGAGCGACCAGCGCTTGATCCGCGGCGGCAGGACCAGTCTGCGCCACAAGTTGCCCAGGTTGTAGGCCAGGACGCTCAGGTGCAGGCGCACTTCGTTCGCCCGGAACCGATGGCACGACAGCCGCGTCCAGTGCGTTGCCTGCTTGCCTTCCTTGATCCATGGCTCCGCCGTGCCGCGCTTGTTGTAGAACCGGACGACCGAGCGACTCGGGAGGGTCATGTTGGTCACGATGAAGCCGACGCGAGGGAACAGCTCACTCCGGTGGTGCTCCACCTTGGCGACCACCCGTCTGGGCGTAGTCCAGCTCTTCGCCTGATAGCGGAAACTCTTGTAGCGCACCAAGGGCTTGCGGCTCGGCCGTCCGGGCGGACGAAAGAGGATGTTTTCGATTTCCAGCTCCAAGCTCTTGTTCGCCGGCATGCGGATGGCATAGTCCACGTCGCGTCTCTCGAGCGTCTCGTCGATCTCCGGCTTGGCGAACGCCGCGTCCGCGCGGAACGCCACGCGCGTGCCCTCCGCCTGCTGCCGTTCAACCTCCGGCACGAGCAGGTCGTCCCAGCCGTCGGCGCTCTGCACGTTGCCGGGCCGCAGCGTGGCGGCGACGCAGTCGCCGTGCTCACTGAACAGAAACAGCGGGTGGTAGCAGACGGACTCAAAGTGCCCGTTATACGCACTCCCTTCCTGCGCCCCATGCACCGGGCTCTCGCTCGAATCCATGTCGAGCACGATCCGGTCGGCGCGCGTCGGTCTCTCGGCCTGTGCGAGCACCTCCCGGTTCACGGCCATCAGCCCAATGAGATTCTCCTCCTGGGTCAGCAGGTCGGTCTCGAACCAATGCAGGGTCGATGTCAGCGCCGCACCCCGGTCCCAGCGCTTCGGCGACCCGATGAGACGGAATGTCGGGTCCGTCGACACGCGCACTGCGTCGTTGAGGTCTTCGTAGCCCGCGAGCCGGCTGTAGACCGATTGCCGCAGGAGATCCGCCAGACTGAACTGGGTGTTCAACCCCTGTCGGGAATCGCTCAGGTGCTCGGAGATGAGTGTCTCCAGCCCCAGGCGTTCATCCAACTCGCGCACTAGAATGAGGCCGGCGTCGGAGGTGACGCGCGATCCCTGAAACGCGACTTTCAAGAAGCCGTTGAACGCGAACTGAAATGGCTCGTGTTGTAATTCACCGGGTGTCACCCTCCGTCGTGAGGTTCCTTACGTCGGAGCCCCAGAAATCAAGGCGCGGCGACTGGTCCTGGCGGTACGGTACCACAGCGAAATCGGAAATCCGGGATAATAACGCTCGGCGGACAAGTTACATTGTCGCAGGCCTTGGAACTACTGGATCAGGCCGAAGATCAAGGGATTCCAGGCGCGGACCTGCGCAGAATTCCGCGATGAGTGGCAGGTGATTCGGCTCGGGCTATGGTTTTGTCAACTTGCGATAGTCAGGCCAGGCTGATCTTGGACACTTGCCTTGCGAGAGCGTTTCCTCCTCGTTGCCGAGCCGCCGCGGTCGTCACTGAGCTTCGCCAAGCAAATGGCTGGTCGTGCGGTTGGGCCACACGTCGAGTCGCCCGACTCGGCCGCGACGTGGCGAGAGCATCTTCATCATGCTAACATTTGTGCATATTGGGTATGGACGCCGTGATTGGCTTTGAGTGGGACGAAGGTAATGCCAGTAAAGTCGAGACTCGAGGCTTCACTGTTGCCGATGTCGAGCGGGCGTTCCTGAACGGACGTGGCACGTACTTTCCCGACCTTCGTCATTCGGGTCGTGAGGAACGGTTCTGGCTGATTGGGATCACGGATGACGGTCGACACATTACCGTGCCGTTCACGGTACGGGATGAGCTTGTTCGACCGGTCACCGCGTGGACAACCGCGCGGAAATACAGGAGATGGGTGCGATGAAGAAACGTCAAGAGGAGGCAGCGTACCTCGAGAGTCAGGCCGACCGGCTCGAGAAGTTCGTAGATTTCAGCCGTCCGCGACCGGCTGTATTCCCGAACCTCAAGCCGTCGACGTCGCGTGTGACGCTACGCATGCCGAGCTGGCTGCTCGACGAGCTCAAGCGAGAGGCTAACCGGCGCGACATGCCCTATCAGTCGCTACTGAAGACAGCCCTGGCGGATTGGCTCAGGCAACAGAGCGTGGCGTGAGCGAGGTTGGAGGTCGCCGCAGCCGGGGGACTAAGTGGAGCATCAATGGGGGGTACGCGGAGCCGGCCGGCGCTGTCGATCGGCTCGCCCGGAGGAGGTCGTAAGGTGACGGAAATCGAAGCCCACATTGCCGAGATTCAGGCGATGGATTTACCGTCGCTGCGCGATGCCTGGCGCTGCCTTCACCAGGTGCCGCCGCCCCAGCGGCTCAGCCGTGACCTGCTGACCCGGGGCATTACCTACAGGCTCCAAGAACAGGCGCATGGCGGCTTGAACCACGCCACGCGACGGCGGCTTCGGACTCTGGCCAAGGCCTTCGCCGAAACCGGCCGCGTCGCCCCGGCGCATGGGATAAGAGTGCGCCCCGGAGCCCGGCTGGTGCGTGAATGGCAGGGCCGGACCTATCTCGTCACCGCGACCGAAGACGGCTTCAACTATGATGGCGAGACCTATGCTTCCTTGAGCGCAGTCGCCCAACGCATCACTGGCGCCCACTGGTCGGGTCCGCGCTTTTTCGGCCTGCGGCCTTCAGGGACGCGCGCCGCAGGGGCGGCGGGCCATGGCTGAGCGTCGGTCACCACCCCGAACGACGCGCCCGGCCATGGTGCGTTGCGCCATCTACACCCGTAAGTCCCACGAAGAAGGGCTGGAGCAGGACTTCAACTCCCTCGATGCACAGCGCGCGGCCTGCGCGGCCTATATCGCCAGCCAGAAGCATGAGGGATGGATCGCGCTGCCCACCGGTTACGACGACGGCGGCGTCTCCGGCGCCACCCTGGCGCGCCCGGCCTTGCGGCGCCTACTCGCCGACATTGAGAACGGGCGCGTCGATGTTATCGTCGTCTACAAGGTCGACCGGCTGACCCGGGCGCTGTCCGACTTTGCCAGGATGGTCGAGGTCTTCGACCGCAAAGCCGTCTCCTTCGTCTCCGTCACCCAGCAGTTCAACACGACCACCTCGATGGGGCGGCTCACCCTCAATGTCCTTCTCTCCTTCGCCCAGTTCGAGCGCGAGGTCACGGGCGAGCGCATCCGCGACAAGATCGCCGCGTCCAAGAAAAGGGGCCTATGGATGGGCGGCAACCCGCCCCTGGGCTACGACGTCGAGGACCGCAAGCTCATCGTCAACGAAACTGAGGCCGAGACTGTGCGCCATATCTTCCGTCAATACCGCGAGATCAAGTCGGTCCGTGAGCTACGCCGCCGGCTTCAAGCCCAAGGCGTCACGAGCAAACGGCGAGTGGTGCGCGACGGCCGCGTCACCGGTGACAAACCCCTCAACCGGGGGGCACTTTATCACCTGCTCCACAATCGTATCTACCGCGGCGAGATCGTGCATAGGGAGAGATCCTATCCCGGCGACCATGAGGCGATCGTCGACCAGGCACTGTGGGACGAGGCTCAAACGATCCTTGCCACCAACACCCACGGCGAGCGCCGCGAAGGGACCCGCCAACCCAGTCTGCTCACGGGGCCGTGTCGTCGACGAACATGGCGAGGGCCTCGGCATCACTGCGCACGTGCCTCACGACGACGAACATCATCGATTCGACGCACTCAGGAATCCGGCAGCGCACCCGTCGCGTCACCAACTGGAAGAACGGAGAGACGGCGCTGCGCTGGTCGGCCGTGGCCTTTGTGGAGACGGAGAAGCACTACCGACGCCTCGCCGGGTACGAGCATCTCTGGATGCTCAAGGCACACCTGGATCGCGACGACGACGACGTTGCAGAGATGCAGAAGGTCGGATAACTTGAGTTCACCGTTGCCACTGACCTTCTACTACCGGTGGGACACTCTCCAGTGGGAATCACGAAGGCGCTGTCCATCACCAGTATTTGGCGACGCATCGAAGAACTCCGGCACACCCGGGGTATCCCAAAGGACATCCCGTTCTAACTGGCGTGGGTTACTCCGCGACGCAGCCGTTCCACGACTTGCCAGCGACCGCATCGGGCAGCACGGCAAGGATGTCTTCGAGGAACGGGGACATGGTCAGGTTCGCCCAGTAAGGACCGCCGCTTGTGAGCTTGAGTCCCGTTTGCCGAGCAGGACCCCGCTTTACCTTGAGCGCTCGCGATAGCACGAGCGTCCTCTTCGGCCGCGTGATGGATATATAGAAGAGACGGCGCTGCTCGTTGAAGTAGTCGGCATCGGTGCCAGGATACTCCTCACGTCGTTCGCCGGGGATCGCCTCGCCGCAGATGCCCAAGAGGTACACGTGTTCGGCCGTCACTCCCTTCGCACCCCACAGCGTCGTTATCTGAAGATCGGTCGGTTGGTCACAAGAGCCGATCTCACCGAACTCCGCGCCGCGATGAACGCCGACCTTATGGCCGTGAAAGCCGACCTCCATCGCACCCTCTGGATGCAGGCCGTCGGGATCGTCGGGTTGGTCTTCGCGATTGTGCGGTTCCTCGGGTAACATCTTCGGGTGCAAGGACGGATAGCCATGCTGCGAACAACGGTAACAGAATCGCTGCATCTTGTGGGGTTGGCAGTTGTCGTAGCCCTGGGAGTTTCTCCCGTGGAGTCCTCCGCGCAGCCAAACGAAGACCTACAAGCTGCTGCACGTGCGGGCGACCTCGCAGGCGTAACGAGTGCTCTCAGAATGGGAGCGGACGTTAACGTGTAGCGCCCCAGGGTTCTTGGACAGTGGTTTGACGGTATTCGCATCTACGCCGCCTTTACCAGCCCGACGAGGTCACGTCGCACCTGGGCGGGGCTTCGATAGTGGTACTTCTCCAGCATCCACTGCTCGTTGTACGTCCGCTTGAACTCGAGCAAGGCCAGGCGGAGCGCCTTGATGGTGTCGAAGCTCCGCACCCACAACAGATTCTCCTTCAGCGTGCGGATGAAGCGCTCCGCGACACCGTTCCCTTCGGGCTCCCGCACGAAGCTCGGCGAGCTCTCGATCCCGAAGAACGCGACCTCCTGTTGAAAGTCGTCCGCCAGATAGTTGGACCCGTGGTCGTGACGAAGACGCAGCCCGCGGGCGACCCCGTCGCCGATGTCGCCGAAGCGTTCGCGGACGCCCTGGCGGATCGGATCCAGGGCCTCGAAGCGGTTCGCGCGCGTGGCCGCATGCAGGCCGATGCACTCAGTCGTGACCTTGCCCCCTGAAACTGAACCAGCCCGAGCGTTAGAATTCGGGCGCAGCAAGCAGGAGGCAGGATGCCCAGGAAGCGGTATACCACGGAACAGATCATCACGAAGCTTCGGCACGCGGAAGTGGAGCTCGGCCGAGGCCTGCGGACGCCGCAGGTCTGTAAGACGCTCGGGATCAGCGAGCAGACGTACTATCGGTGGCGGAAGGAATACGGCGGCTTGCGTCTCGACCAGGCCAAGCGGCTGAAGGCCCTCGAGCGAGAGAACACCCAACTGAAGAAGCTGGTGGCAGACCAGGCGCTCGACAACGCGATTCTCAAAGAGGTGACCTCGGGAAACTTCTGAGCCCGCCCCGACGCCGGCAGACGGTGGCGCACATCCGCCGCCAGTTGCGCGTGTCGGAGAGGCGGACGTGTCGCGTGATCGCGGTTTCGACCAAGACCCGTGGAGGTCGCCAATTAGCGTATGGTATTCTGTATTCCAGATTCTGGAATACAGAATGTCTCAGCCATCCCTCCTCCCACAGGACGTTGTTGTGCTGACGAAGCTACTGAGTTACAAGGGGCGACGCCCGTCCCTTGCTCAGATGGCCGGCGAGCTCGCGCTCAGCCCATCTCAAGTCCACGCCGCCCTCAACAGGCTCGCCGTCGCAGGGCTCGTTTCGAAGGATGCCAGCCGCAGCCGACCGAACGCGAAGGCCACGGAGGAGTTTCTCGTGCACGGGGTGAAATACATGTTTCCTGCGTGCCGGGGCGAGGTTACTCGCGGCGTGCTCACCTCGTACGCGGCGCCACCACTCAATCGAGAGATTGCCAGTGGCTCCGAGTTGCCGCCCGTCTGGCCCCTCCCGGAGGGCGAGCACCGAGGCGTCTCGCTTGAGCCGCTGTACAAGACCGCACCCACGGCGGCGCTCAAGGACCCGGTCCTGTACGAGCTGCTGGCTCTCCTGGATGCTCTGCGCGACGGTCGCGCTCGAGAGAGAAAGCTTGCGGAGCGTGAGCTTATCAAGCGGGTGCGAGCGTACCTTCATGCGTGATCCCAACCTTCAGCTCCTGGAGGCTGCGGCTGGCCTGCTGGAACCGATGCTAGATCAGTTCGTGTTTGTTGGTGGATGTGCGACCGGTCTGCTGATCACCGACCCAGCCTCGGGTGGCATCCGACCGACGACCGACGTTGACGTGATTACCGAGGTGAGTTCGTACGCCGAATACGCGGCGCTGTCAGAGCGACTCCGGGAGATCGGATTGATCGAAGATGATAGGGAGGACACACCGATCTGCCGGTGGCGACACGAGGGTCTCGCGATCGACGTGATGCCCACTGATGAGCGAATCCTTGGGTTCACCAACAGGTGGTATCTTCCGGCAATTTCGTCGGCTCGGCAGGTCCGCCTCGGGACGTTCTCTCTGCGACTGATCACGCCCGTCTATTTCGTTGCCACGAAGCTGGAGGCCTTTCGCGGAAGGGGTGCGGGCGACTACGGCGCCAGTCACGACCTCGAAGACTTGATCGCGGTGGTCGACGGGCGAACCGAGCTCATCGACGAGGTGCACAGCGCCGCACAGGATGTGCGGAGCTACATCGAGGCAGGATTTGGGAAACTCCTCAACACGCCTGCGTTCGTTGATGCCCTCGCTGGATTCCTGCTACCCGATGCTGCGAGCCAAGCTCGACGGCCACTGCTACTGGAACGACTCCAGGCGTTGGCCTCTCGAGAATAGTCGCCGAGTCAGCCGGCAGGAAAGTGTTTCGGATTCAGACGCCCGGATACGCTACGCCAGCTGGTAGACTTACCCGGGCCGGCCGGGTGATCGCCTGCAAAAGTTTTGAACCCGGCTACACCGGGGATCTACCGGGATAGCGGGATGCCGACTCGCGCGGGGATGTCCCGTGCGCTGTTGAAACTCAGGGCGTTGGTGCAGGCTCTCACGCGTGCACTCGTCCAGGACGTTGAGGGTTCGAAAGGCCCACCCCTCATGGGTCCGGTGATGAACGAAGTCGTAGGACGAGACATGGTCCGCGTGCTCGGCGCGCAGCCGGACACAGGATCCGTCGTTCAGCCACAGACGTCCCCGCTTCGGGTGTTTGCCGGGCACCTTCAGCCCCTCGCGCCGCCACAGGCGCTCGACCCGCTTGTCGTTGACCGGCCAGCCGGCGGCGCGCAGCAGGGCCGCGACCCGCCGGTAGCCGTAACGGTTCACGACCACGCAACCATCTCTGACCACTCTCCGAGGCCCAGCCGCGCGTCACGCGCCCGGAGGGCGGCGACGAGCACGCCGGCGGGCCACCCAGCGCAGCACCATTGTCCCGTCGCGCCAGCGTTTCACATTCTGCTTCACATGGCGCGTGCGGCTCAGCAGACTCTCGATGGCGTTGGTGGTGGCCAGCGATCTCGACAGCCCCAAAGAGGTGGACCCCATCAGCTGGACAGCTGATCGACGTCGCTAAGTGGAATCTTCTGCGTTACATTCCCGTCAAGATGAGAGGGGCAGAAGATGACAAAGAGGAAACGGCGAAACCATTCGCCAGTCTTTAAGGCCAAGGTTGCGTTGGCCGCAGTTCGAGGAGAGCGCACCCTGGTCGATCTGGCCGAGCAGTTCGAGGTGCACCCGAATCAGATCCAGGATTGGGAAGAAGAAGTTGGTGGCGGAGGCCGAGCATGTGTTCGGCGCCGGTGCGATCGAGGCTGCGCATTCCGAGCGGGAGACCCAGCAGCTCCACGCCAAGATTGGTCAGCTGACGATGGAGAAGGATTTTTTGTCCAAAGCGCTCGGTCGAGACCGGTGAGCGAACGCCGCGCGATGATTCACGCCGACCACCTGTTGGCCGTCACACGACGCTGCGAGCTGCTCGCTGTGGCGCGTTCGACGGTGTATTACCGGCCCACCGGGATCTCAGCGGAGGACCTGGCCCTGATGCGCCTCTTGGACGAGATCCACGTAGCGCGTCCGTTCTACGGCAGTCGCCGCCTTCGAGACGAGCTCGAGACCCAGGGGCACCCGGTGAATCGCAAGCGAGTCCAGCGCCTGGTGCGCCAGATGGGCCTGCGCGCCCTGTATCCGAAGCCGCGCACGAGCCAGCCCGGGGTCGGACACACGGTGTATCCGTACCTGCTGAGGGGCCTGTCCATCGAGCGACCGAATCAAGTGTGGGCGACCGATATCTGCTACATCCCGATGGCGCACGGGTTCATGTATCTGGTGGCCATCATGGATTGGTACTCGCGCCGCGTCCTGGCCTGGCGGGTGTCGAATACCTTCGACAGCGACTTCTGTGTCGAGGCCCTCGAGGACGCGCTCACCCGCTACGGGCCGCCGGAGATCTTCAATACGGACCAAGGCGCCCAGTTCACGTCCAAGGCGTTCACGACAGTGCTCAAGGCCCATGCGGTGGCTATCAGCATGGACGGCAAGGGCCGCTGGGTCCCGTACTACCTCGACGAATTCGTCTTTCGGTTCAACCGACGGCGGACGCCGATGGCCGCCTTTCAATCCTTGCTTGGGCTGACCTCTCCACACCAGCCCCTCCCCCACAACATGTTGTATGGTGGTGAGCAAACCGGATAAGCACTAAGAGTGTTATGAGGAAGAAGGCCACAAAGAAGAAGACAAAGGCTACCCGGAGGAGAAAGGTCACCAAGAAGAATGTCCCCAAGCCGAGGGTCCGCAGGAAACCGAAGAAGAAGACTCGTGCCGCCTCGACACCCGCCCCGGCTGTCCGAGAGCCGGCGGTAACTTTTTCGCCTCAATCGACGGCCCCACCGGGCGATGTGGCGGTCGTGAGCACCGACCCGGCGTTGGGGAGCGCGCCACAGGCGGCCTCCACCGACGGCTTGGTGACCAAAGCCGTACGGCCTGAGCCGAGCCCGGACGACCCACAGCTCGAACTGCCCGAGGGCGTCACGTCTCGCAGACGCGGGAAGCCGATAACGCTCGACCGTCCACGCCGGATCCTTCCGGAAGCCATAACGGAGACAGAACCTGAGGCTGACACCGCTTCATCTCTCTTCGGCTCTGAGCCTGCCCCGCCCCACCCCCCAGTGACCGCGGAACCGCAGACGCCGGACACCAGGGAACAGGAGACTGATGGGTCGCCTCCACTCGACCAGCCGATGACGGACCTCGGTCCATTGGGCGACCTGCGGTTGAGGTTCGACGACGAACGCGAGGAGGACGACCGTTAGCCAAGTGAACGGTTGATCTCGCCCAAAATCCTAAACGCGAACAAAAGTCTTGATCCACAATTGTGTCGCCCGATCCCCGTAAGTCGTTGGCTCCGCGAGAGGGCGTTGGTGCAGGTCCCGCGCGGCATTCGATTCCCGGTAGTGTCCTAATTTGCCTGGACCGGAGCGAATTCGTCCAGCTCCCAGATGTGATCCGTGAGTCCTGCTTCCATCGCGGGCGTCACGCGCAAAGTCTGATGTACGCGCCCGAAGTTGTAGTAGGCGAAGTGTAACGCCACAGCAGCCTTCAGATTGTCGAGCTTCTTTGAGAACGCGTTCGTGAGCCTCGTCAGGCGCCTGATGTTCATCCGCATCGTCAAGTTCTGGCGTTCGATCAGGCCGGCGAGCCGGTAGCCGCGGCGCTGGATGCCGCCAAGCGACACATTGGGGAGCTCTCGATGGAGAACGAGCTGCTGCGGGAGCGTGCCCGCGCGGCGGAGCGACGCCTCCCTTTGCCGATGCGGAGGTCGCGATGATGAGCGCAACGACCTCCGCGACCACGGGGCGGCGCTATGGTCTCGAGCGGGTGTGTCGGATGTGGGAACGGTCGCGCTCGGCGCTCTACGCGCGGCGGGCCTCGAGGCATTCGACAAAATGACATTCAGCGACGTCGACCTCGGTGTGAGGCTGCAACTGGCCGGTGGCCGCCGCCTGCAGTGCCGTCAGATCGGCGGCGACGTAGCGCACGACCTCGCGGATCTTGGCCTCAGAAATCCTTGCACGCTTCGAATACTTGTTTCTCATTGCCATGCTTAGCTTTATGCCTCATTCAGAGAGGCTCAGCTAGGCATGACCCTTGGCAATTTATACTGTCCTTAGTTTAGGCCTGTGCTAAACTTTTGGGCGTGAGTACCGACACCAAAGCGATCATTGGCACCATCGTCGGGACCGGATTGGTGGTGGCCGGCTTGCTGTCGGCGCAGATTGCAGGAGTGAACGCCCGGATCGACGACGTGCACGGCAGGATCGACGACGTACATGGCCGCCTGGGGCGGCTTGAAACGGATGTTCGCACCATGGATGCCCGTCTGCGCGCCGTCGAGATCGCCTTCGGGAAGGTCGATCAACGCCTCATGACGATCGAGCGGGTAGTGCTCCCCACCACTACACCCGGCCAGTAGCTCCAAGACCGGTCCGCGCCCAACACGCGCTCGGCGGCGACGGCTGGAGAGCCTGAACGTGTGTTCGCCGCCGTCACAGTGCGCCGCGCCGGCTCCGTCGCGCGGAGGCTGAACGCCCTTGACGGCGACCCCCGAGCACCTCGCCACGCCGGCTTCTGCTTAGGATCGTCAGTTGACAGACGTTCCATTGTTGTCTAAAGTCACCCAGTGATAGCGTCTGCCCGTCTGCCCGTCTGCCCGTCTGCCCGTCTGCCCGTCTGCCCGTCTGCCCGTCTGCCCGTCTGCCCGTCTGCCCGTCTGCCCGTCTGCCCGTCTGCCCGTCTGCCCGTCTGCCCGTCTGCCCGTCTGCCCGTCTGCCCGTCTGCCCGTCTGACCGTCTGACCGTCTGACCGTCTGACCGTCTTTGTAGCTGGCTCTTACCGTACCTTCAGACTTCGTGCAAGCGAAGTTTCGTTTCCGGTATTCAGACCGACTCGCACGGGTGCGTATCCTCCATGCGACGGGCTTGCTGATCGGCGCCGAGCCGCGGTGGTCGGACTCACAGAGAGGACTCAATGACACGAATTCTCACTACTCTTGCGATCCTGGTGCTCGCTGCCTGCGGCGACAGCCCGTCCGCCCCCACGTCTGTGCGACTCGCACCTGTCGATCAGGCCGCGTTCGACAGCCTCGTCGTCGGGAAGGTCCTGCTCATGGAAGTCCTTACCTCGAACGAACCGGACGCACCGGACGAGGTTCCTTTCTCATTCCCCTCCGCCGGACGTGCTCGCACGGTCGGTAATGTCATTACCGATTGGACCTACGAATACGTGAGCACCGGACTGAACACGGGGATACTCACGATGGCGGTCGATACCACCTCCGAGGGCTACGTAATCATCACGCAGTTGACCTTCACGACCACGACCAGCGGCACCTTCACCTTCTCCGCTGACAACGGAGAAGACACGGGCGCGGGAAACTTCAGAATCATCGATGCTTGACGACCTTCGGCAGGGTTCGCCGTTGGAGGCACCTTGTACTCCTCCGGCAATGAGGGCCGCTTTCTCTGTTACACCGAAAAGCTGGCCCGGCGCTCGTTGAGCACCAGGCTCACCGAAATGGGATCCGGACCCAGGACCGCGGGTGGGGTGGAAAGCCCGCCGCCGATGAACCCGAAGAGCCCGCCGCCGAAATAGTCCTCCAATGGATCGACCGCCGCAGCCGCAGGAGTCACGGTGGGAAGGTCCACGTTCAGGCGTCCGCTGCGGTCATAGGTCCTCAGGTCGAGCTGATACGTGTTGTGAACCTGGCTTGAGAAGGAGAGCTGCAGGTGAACGATCTCTCCCATCGCGAACCGCCGCCTGCCGTTCTCGATCCTGACGGTGAGGCTGACGCCTTGCGGGTTCTCGGCCAGTCGCCGGCGGTGCTCGGTCTCGAACGTTTCCTGAGCGGAAGCCCCGGGAACGGCGGCGAACTGGAGAAGGACGCACGCCGTCAGCATCCGACGCATCAATCCCCCCGAGAGGCTCCGGCCGGGCAACCCTGGCGACGGTCCCGCAGCCGCACACCGATGGTGCATCGGTTCCTCCGCATTGACCGCATGTTGACACAAGGCGAGGCGGTGTTCTTCCTATTTGACACCGTGAACCGTTATTTGGCACCGTGACCCCGGCCCGGGTGCCGATGTACGCGATCAAGAGTTTTTGAAGCGGGATATTGCGGGACATAGCTGGGATCCATCCCACATTCGTCTTTTGTTCGTCAACGACGTACCGGTGGGAAAATCGCGGCGAGACGGGTTCGCTCGGGCCTGCCCCCACCGCCAATTCCAGACTGGGGGAATACCACCCCGGCCGACGGCTAGGTGGTGGCGACGCCCGCAGCCTCGCAAATTCCGTCCAGCAGCCCCCAGTACGCGTCGAGCGTCTCCGTCGCCACCCCGAGGACGCGTTGGTGGGTGTCGGCATCGTCACCTTCAAGGCAGCGCGCGAGCACGTCGCGTTCACCTTGGCGGTGAGCCACGTCGGCTTCGGCGTGTACCTCGAAGTACTCGAGACCGGCCGGGCTCTCAACACCGTACAAACGACGCAGCCCGTCGTGCTTCTGGCGAGCGACTTCGGGTTGTTGCGCTTCATATGCATACAGCGACGCAACGCCTTCAGCCACCGAGGACCGCGTGAACCGGTTGATGGTGTCGACCATCGTCGCCGCGGATGTATGAGGACGCGCAGAGCGTACGTCCTGCGGTGCTTCACCGAGCACCTCCGCGAAATCCAGCCACATCTCGGGGTGCGGCCGGGGCCGCGAGCGTTCGTCGTCCAGATTGCGGCCGAGCTCAGACCGCACGAACGCATCATCCGACCGGGCGATCACCGATTCCAAGTAAGCGGGAAACGCCTCGACGTGCGGCCAGTAGACGCGCGCGTAGGTCGCTAACTGCTGACGGGTCAACTGCCCTTCTCGCCAGGCCACATAAAACGGATGACGGAGAATCGAACGGTTCTGGATCAACTCATCAAGCTCACGAAGGGTGTCGGGACGATGCATCTGCGGTTGGTCTCCTCTTGCTAGCGGATACGGAACGTTCCCTTAATCATACCGCCGACGCCGGATCCTGTGTGGCATCGGCGACGAAGCAATAGCCGACGCCCCGGACGGTCCGTAGGTGCTGCGGGTTCGAGGGCTCGTCTTCGACGACGCGCCGAAGCCGCGCGATGAAGTTGTCAACGCTCCGGGTATCGGTGTCCTTCCTCACGCCCCAGACCTCCTCCAACAGCACGCGCCGCGACACCGGTCGGCCCTCATGCGCAATGAGGTACCGCAGGAGTGTCGTTTCCATGAGCGTGAGCGGCTGTTCCGCGCCGTCCCGTTCAAGGATTTGTCGAGCGAAGTCGACACGGCACGCGCCGAAACGGTATTCCTCGCGGACCTCCTGAGGCTCTGAGTCAGGCGACTCGAGCCAAGCCTTCCTGCGCAACAGACCCTGAATGCGGGCGACGAGGATCGAGAGATCGAACGGCTTCGTCAGATAGTCGTCGGCGCCGAGCTCGAAGCCGCGCAGAACGTCATCGGTGTGCCCCCTAGCTGTCAGCAGCATCACCGGCACGAAGTTGCCCGCGTCGCGGAGCGCGCGCACCACCTCGAACCCGTCGATTCCCGGGAGCATCACGTCGAGCAGAAGCAGATCGAACCCGTTCGCCCGACCGACAAGACGCTCGAGCGCAGCTTCGCCAGTTTCGTCGACGTCGACGGAGTAGCCCTCTGCCTCCAAGTTGAACTTGAGTCCGGTGGCGAGGTGCTCTTCGTCCTCGACGATCAGCAGTCGCGTCATGACGGCTTAAGTGGCAACTCGAGCGTAAACCGGCTGCCCTTTCCCGTGCCGTCACTTTCGGCGTAGGCCCGCCCGCCGTGACGACGGGCAACCGACCGTACGATCGACAATCCAAGTCCCGTGCCGCGTACACGCCTCGTCAGGGCGCCAGGGATACGGTAGAAACGCCGGAACACATGCTTGAGCTCGTCCGAGGTGATGCCCATGCCTTGGTCTCTCACCGTGACCGTAACCTTCCGGGCTCCGAGCCTCACGAGCTCGACGGCAACCTTGACCTGTTCGCCGGAGTACTTCACCGCGTTGTCAATCAAGTTGGTCACCGCTGCCTGAAGCTCTTCACGGTCGCCCATCACGACCGCGTCAGCCCCTGCTGGCAGCTTGTCGACTACCCGCACTTCCCCATTCACCAAGTGATGGCGCTTGCCGGCCACCGTAACGCATTCGTCCACGACCTCCGACAGGTCGACGTCGGTTGGGTTGACCACACGACGCGCGGTACTCGTCTTCCCAGCCAGCAGGACCTGATCGATCGTGGACTGGAGCCGCTCGGAATCGGCCAACATCGTGTCGATGAACTCCTGTCGCTTGGCATCGCCCACATCACGCTGACGGAGCGTCTGGAGATAGAGCGTGATCGAGGCCAGGGGGGTCTTGAGCTCGTGGGTAACCGCATGAATGAAGGCGTCGTGCTGCTCGGTTCGTCTGATTTCCCGGATCAAAAAAGCGGTATTGAGGACCAGTCCGGCAATGAGCACGGCGAAGCTAATGATGCCAAACAGCAGCAGGAGCCCGGTGCGCCAGTTCAGGACGATCCAGCCAATATTCAGCGCGACCGCAACGGCGATCAACAGGGCGCCGAGTAGCCAGACGAGAACCACCTTGTGGCGGCGGACGTCGCCAGGAACCATCGCCCTATCTTAGAGGATGCGGGGGGCCGAACTCGTCGAGGCGTGAGGTTACGCGGCGGCGTCGAGCGGGATTTCGCGTCGAGCAATCTGGGACTTCGAGGGGACGCGGAGATCCCAGGCCAAACCGAGCTTTGCGAGCAGCTTGATCTGCAGCCAGGTCATGTCGAGCTCGAGCCCTGCGAGACCGTGCCGGGCGGAAGACGGATGCGCGTGGTGGTTGTTGTGCCAACCTTCGCCGAACGTCAGCAGCGCGACCCACCACGAGTTGCGCGAATCGTCGGTCGTATCGAATCGGCGCTTTCCCCACAGGTGGGTCGCCGAGTTGACCAACCAAGTGCAGTGCAGCCCGAAGACCACGCGGGCGAAGAGGCCCCACAGCAGCCAAGGGAGCCCGCCGATCGCCAAGAGCACGAGCCCAAGGACGACGAGGGGGACCCAGTGGTACGAGCTGAGCGCTCGGTAGAATCGGTCCTTCATGAGATCCGGTGCGTACTTGCCCATCACCTCGGTGTTCGCATGCAGTGGCTCGCCAAACATCGTCCATAGCATGTGCGACCACCACCGACCGTCGCGGGGAGTATGTGGATCGCCGTCGAGATCGGAATGCTGGTGATGAAGGCGGTGAAGCGCGGCCCAGAAGATCGGACCGCCCTGCAATGTCAACGTACCGCAGACCGCGAAGAGATACTCGAGGGCCTTGGGGACTTGGTACGACCGATGGGTGTGCAGCCGGTGATACCCCATGCCGATCCCCCACCCGATACAGATCCAGTGAAGGACAACGGCCACAGCGATAGCTTGCCACGTGGTGTAGAACACCGCGGCGATTGCGAGGACATGAAAGGCGCCCATCGCTGCCAGCGTGCCCCAGTTGATTTTCGACCGATCTCCGAAATTGATCGCGGCTACCGTCAAAGGTCGCTCCCCTGCAGTCGTACCGAGCTCCGAGCCTATCAATGAAATCGGCAGCTAGGGGCCGGGGAATGTAATAGTTCTGTAATTTCGCAAAGATTCAGCTGGGAGAAGCCAGAAGGCAGAGCGAATCTGCCTTGTCTTCTACAGTTCCGCCGCTAAGCTCAGCGCGCTGAGGAGGAATCCGCCCAGAAAGAGCCACGGCAACCACGTCTGGGCGGTGAATTTGGGCATCCCAGGCAGTTCTGGCGGGGTGTCGAGATCGGTGGCGCGTTGCGCGAGCCAGGTGGTGAGATGCTGATGTGTGAGGAACGCAGCGGCAACCGCGGCGCCCAGCGTGACCCAGCCCAAACCGAGGCACCACTTGCTGACCTCGCCGAGAGGTGCGAGCCACCCGGCAGCGGCCGCCGACGCAATCCAAACGACCACGCTGAGCACGACAAGGTGCCGGGTCTGATCGAGCGCGTGCGTGCCGGTCTGACGTAGCCACTCCAGGCGAAGGGCCCGTTCGTTGCGTAGCTGCTCGGCACGATGGAAATCACGCTCGAGATCGAGGCGGGTTCGGTCGCGGTCGAACGCCTCACGAAGGGCGGCGACAACGACGTTCGCCAAACGGGTCTCAAGAGCGCCGGTATCGTCGACCGGAGCGGGTGACGAGTCCACAGCGCCGCGGCCCCGGAACATGCGCGTCGCGTCGGCAACCGTGCCAACGGCATTGAGCGCGCGCAACCAGGTCACAAAAGCCATCACCCGAGCATAACCTACTGGACCTCGCCGTCCGATCCGCTGCGGGCGCCGAAACCACGAAGCAGGCTGGCGGTATCGGGCTCGAGGGGACGCGCGACGGTGCCGACGTCTAGAGGTGTCAGTCCGTTCGCGTCGGCGATGCTCACGTCAGCGCCATGCTTCACCAGAACCGGGATCAGCGTGTTCCGTGCTAGTCGCGCGGCACCATGCATCGCCGACCGGCCGCCGTCGTCAACCGCGTTGACGTCGATATCTCGCTCGACCAGGTAGTTGACGATGTTGAGCGCCGCACTCTCGGTAGAGAGCCTGGCTTCATTGCGGACCATGCCGACCGCCGCCATCAGCGGGGTCGTGCCGTCATCCGCCGCGAGGTCCGGGTCAGCACCCGCGGCCACCAAGTGGCGCAGAATCTCGACCCTTGGGACCCGGGCCGCGGCAGCCAGCCATAACGGAGTCGCGCCCACGAACCTCCCGTACGACACGAAGTCACCCAAGAAAGGATAGGGCGCCTCGATGAGCTTGGCGTCCGGGTCAGAGCCGTGGGCCAGCAGCGCCTTCACGAGCTCGACCTTGCCGGTCCCGACTGCCGCGTGCAGCGGAGTGCGCCCGATGCTGTCTGCCATATTCGGGTCGGCAGCCCGTTCCAGCAGAAAGAGGGCGAGCCTCTCATGATCGCTCGGCTTGACGACCAGGTGGTACTCGCGCCCGCTCGTGGCCACGATGCTGGCGCTCGCAATCAGCAGAGCGCTTCGGCCCGACGTCTGCGATTCCTCCTGGTCTACGCGCGCGTCAAACGCGAGGACGGGCTCTGCGGCATTCACGTCCGCTCCGGCGTCCAACAAGACCTGAGCAGTTTCGAGGTCTCCCCTTCGAGCCGCTAGCAGCAACGCCGTGATCCCAAACGTCGAGCGGGCGTGGACGTCCGCACCGCTCTCGAGGAGCACGCGCACGACATCGGCATGGCCTTCTGCCGCCGCCCACATGAGCGCGGTCTGACCCTGAAAATGATGCTGTGCGTTGACCTCGGCCCCACCCTCCAGCAGCGCCCGCACGAGTTCGGCAGACCCGGTTCGGGCGCCGGTCATGAGCGCCGTTTCTCCGCTGGGTCTGGCCGCATTCGCATCGGCGCCCGCACGCAGCAGCGCCGCGGCCATCGTGGAGCTGGCATTGAGAGCGGCCAATGCCAGGGGGGCCACCCCGAGTTCGTTCACCGCGTTCACTTCGGCGCCAGCGTCTATCAAGAGGGCGGCGGTGTCGAGGTCGTTCCAGTGCACGGCCCAATGGAGCGCCGTCGCCCCGTCGGCTTGAGCGGCATTCACGTCGACACCCTGCGCAAGCAGCAGCCGGGTTGTCTCGCGTTGCTGTCGTGCGGCGGCCTCGACGACACGGAGATCCTGAGCCGAAGCCGTGGCGCCCATCGTCAGGACGAGGGCGGTGGTCGCCAGCCTCGTCACATCCCAACCCCGAGACATCACCCCTACACCGAGACGCTGGTGAGCTCACCGGTGCTGTCGCCAAGGGCCTCGACCCGCACACCCAGCTTGTCCAGCATCGTCAGAAAGAGGTTCGTGTTCGGCGTATCGGGATCGACCTGCAGATGACGCCCGCCGGTCAGCGTGCCCCCCCCACCGCCGACCAGGAGCGTTGGCAGGTCGTGATGGTTGTGGCGATTGCCGTCACTCATGCCGCTGCCGTAGAGGATCATGACGGAATCGAGCAACGTGCCGTCACCGTCGGGTGTCGACGCCAGTCGGTCAACATAGTGGGCGAACATCGTGACGAGGTGGGAATCGACTTTCTTCAGCTTCTCAATGAGCGCCTCGTCACCACCATGATGCGACAGTGCATGGTGCGCGTCCGGGACTCCGATCTCCGGATAGGCCCTCACGCTGGTCTCATGTCCGACCATGAAGGTGATGACACGGGTGAGGTCGGCCTGATAGGCCAGCACCTGCAGATCGAACATCAGTTTCGCGTGCTCGTCGAACGTGTCCGGGACCCCAGCCGGCTGATCCACGGCCGGTAATTCACGCGCGGTCTGCTGCTCCGCCTTTTGGATGCGTCGCTCGACGTCCCGAACGGCCTCGAGGTACTCGTTCAACTTGACGCGGTCGCGTGGGCCGAGTTCGCTCTTGAGGCGCGCCACCTTGGCTGTCACCATGTCGAGCAAGCTGCGGTCGTGCTGTCGTGCCGCCAACCAGGCGGCCGGGTCGGTGGTTCCGCTCGTGCCGAACAGTCGCTCGAACACGCTTCGCGGGTTGCTCGCCATCGGCAACGGCGTCGTGTCGCTGCTCCAGCAGAGCGTGTTCGCGTACGCGCAGCTGTACCCGGGATCGCAGGACCCTGCTCGCTCGGCCGACTCCAACGACAGCTCGAGCGAAGCCAGCTGCGTCTCCTCACCGAGGGCGCGCGCGGCGATCTGGTCCATCGAGATCCCGGCCCTGATGTCGTGACCCTCGGTCTTCTTCGGGTGAACACCGGTCAGGAAGGCCCCGGCTGCGCGTGCATGATCACCGGCGCCTTCGCCAGGGCGGGCGATGCCCTCCTCGCTACACAGACCGCTCACCATAAGCATCCGGTCGCGGAATGGCGCCAGGGGCTGCAGCGTGGGCGTGATCTCGAGCACGCCGTTCTCGTTCGCGGGCGTCCAGTGCGGCATGAAGATGCCGTTTGGTGTGTAGACGACGCCCAGACGGCGAATCGCTTGTGCCGCCCTCGCCCGAGCACCGCCAAACGCCGGCACCATGCTGTCGAGCATCGGCAGCGCCAGCGCGACCCCAATCCCATGCAGGAACGTACGCCGCGGTACGTGCTTCTTGGTGATGATCATGGCTCTCGTGATCTCCTCATGTGAAACGGCGTGCTCTCGACGATGCCCAGAACTACCGAAGACCAACGATAGTCGCTGTCAGCGGCATCCCGCGCGATCTTCCGAACCGCGGGCGCGTCGTAGTACTCGACGCCTCGACCGAGCGCATAGGTCAAGAGCTTTTCGGTGACGGTCTCGACGAATCGTTCCTCTTGGCCTAGCAGCACACCCCGAAGCCCGGACGGGCCCTCGAACGGAGCCGTGTGCGGCAGGGTGCCCGATGCGTCGATCGGCGCGCCGCCCTCGGCGGCCCGCCACGCGCCAATGCCGTCGTAGTTCTCCAACGAGAAACCTAGTGGATCCATCTGGACGTGACAGCTGGCGCACACCGGGCTCGTTCGATGAAGCTCCATCCGCTCCCGCATCGACAACGACCTGGATTCTTCGGGGTGGTCAGCGTCAGGGAGTCCTGGAACCTCGGGTGGCGGTGGCGGCGGCGACGCACCCAGCAGGTGCTCCAATACCCACAGACCCCGCTTGGTCGGCGAGGTCCGGTTCGGATACGACGTGACCGTCAGGATACTGCCTTGCCCCAGCAACCCGCCCCGCTGATGGCCGCCGATGGCAACGCGCCGGAAGTGATTTCCATAGACGTTCGGAACGCCGTAGTGCCGGGCCAGTCGCTCGTTGAGAAACGTGTAGTCGGCGCTGAGCAAGTCGAGGACGCTTCGATCGTCGCGCAACTGGCTCTCGACGAAGAGCTGGGTCTCGCGCTCCATCGCCTCTCGCAGGTTCTCGTCGAAATCAAGAAAGATCTGCGGATCGGGCGAAGCCGTCCGCATGTTGCGGGACAGCAGCCACTGCCCGAAGAAGTTGTCGAGCAGAGCGGCGGCACGTCCATCGCGCATCATGCGCGAGACCTGTTGTTCGAGCACGCCGGGGCTGCCCAGCCTGCCTTCGACCGCCAGGTCGAGCAACTCGTCATCGGGAATGCTGCTCCACAAGAAGAAGGACAGCCGCGAGGCGAGCTCCAGATCGGATAGCTGGTACGCGGTCGCGGGCGCCGCACTCGGTGGATCTCGCTCGATACGAAACAGAAACTCGGGATCGATCAGGACCCCTCGCAACGCGAACTCGATGCCGGCGTCAAAGCCGCCCTCGTCTCGGCCAGCCCGGTAGAGCGCCAAGAGCGGCTCGACGTCGCTGTCGACCACCGGGCGCCGAAACGCGCGCCGGGCGAGGGTCGACAGAATCTCTTCGGCGCAGCCGTCGGCTTCGTGCTCACTTAGTCCGCTGGGGTCACACACGAACACGCGACGACGACTGGGGGTGTCGTCGGGGATCCGGCCGTTGTACGGGCCGCCGATCTCGATGCTTCCTAACGCCATCGGCGCGTTGCGGTCTCGCGCATACGCCAGACTGGAAACGCTCGGGTGCGGATCGAGCTCGCCTTCGGCGACGGCCCGCTTCTCGAGAAACGCAGCGCTGAGCAGTCGCGTACCGGCTTTCACGTCGACACGAACGTGGAGGTCCGCGTCGGCGGTCTGCTCATAGAGCGTCGGCCTCGACACCCCGTCCCACGGGGCACGTTCCCCGTCACCGCCGATCGTGAACTGCGCAATCCATTGCCGATCGAGCCGGACTTCGACATCGTTCGGCTCCTGAAGACCACGGATGTGGTTTCCGTACGCGCGCTGTAAGGAGAGCCTGATCTCGTACTCGCCGTCGAGGGGGAAGTGGTGCTTCACGGCGAGGCCACCGCGAGACCCGAACGGCAGGTCTTCGCTCATGCGATCGTCTTGCCACTTCGTATACGGCACGGAGTAAGTCTCGACGGCTGGACGGATCGCAGGATTCCCGAGAGCTAAGCGGCTGATCTTCTCGGCCGCGACCATATAACGGTCGAGTAGGACCGGCGAGAGCGAGAGCACGTCGGCGATGTTGTCGAAGCCGTAACCAGATTCGTCTGGCGGCAGCAGCGCGCGTTCGTCGATCTCGAGCGAGAGCAGATCACGGATCGCGTTCCGATACTCGACACGATTGAGACGGTGGATCGGAGGGCGACCGGGGTTCGGGTTGGCCGTTGCCGCCAGATCGAGCGCCTCCTCGAGCGATGTCACCATGGCTTCGTAGACCAAATCGTCGGGTCTTGGCCGACCGGGGGGCGGCATGGCGCGAGCGCGGAGCTTCCGGACAACCTTCTCCCAGACTTCGACCTGTTCTTCGACCTGGCCGACCCGTTCGCTGTCGATGGTCTGGAAGGTGACGCCGGCCTGGCGCCGACGGTCATTGTGGCAGGCGACGCAGTACTGGTCTAGCACCGCCCGATGGGACGCGACCGAAGATGGAGGCGAACCCGGCTGCGTTTGCTCAAGGCTCGCCTGGGACGACGCGCCAACCAGCACGACGCCCGCCAATCCGAACCGTGCAACGGTCGCTCGAGCTGTCATGGGAACTGGCCCCGAGACGAAACGCCCCTTCTAATTCTAGCCCAGAGGCGGGTCCGGGGGCACAACCCGACCCGGAAAAGCGTGGCGGAGAGGGTGGGATTCGAACCCACGTGCCGGTTTCCCGACAAGACGCTTTCGAGGCGCCCCCGTTACGACCACTTCGGTACCTCTCCGTGTGTTCTCTGGTCTTCGAGCCGGTGCTACGATTCGGACACGTTCAGCGACGGCACCGCTGCCTCTCGCCGCGCCCGAAAGAACCGCTGCATCAGCTCCCGCGATGCGTCTGCACGCACACCGCCAACAACCTCGACGCGGTGATTGAGCGACGGATGATCGAGCGCCCGCATCACCGAGCGGACCGCACCTGCGCGTGGCTCGACGGTGCCGAACACCAAGGTCGCCACCCGCGCGTGGATGAGCGCACCGGCGCACATGAGACAAGGCTCAACGGTCACATACAGCGTGGCGCCGGTCAGCCGATAGTTACCAAGCGTCTTGGCCGCAGCGCGCATCGCGACGATCTCGGCGTGCGCCGTCGGATCGCCCGACGCAAGAGGTCGATTGAACCCGGAACCGATGACGACGCCGTCCCGCACCACGACCGCTCCGACCGGCACCTCGCTCGACTCGAGCCCGCGGACGGCTTCACTGTAGGCCAAGTCCATCCAGACGTCGTGCTCGGGCGCATCACCTTCGATAGTCACAACCTATCATCCTACCTGATCCGTTCGTGCCACCTTGGCGTCGCGAAGGTGTCGGCTACTGTGTGCGGAGATCGTCGATCCAGACCCGAATCTGCTGTTCGGTCCCAGTCACACGTACGACGTCACCGCTGAGTGCGCTCAGCTCGTCGAGAGCGGCCGAGACATTCAGCGTCTCACCCTCGCCCGACAGGAGCGCGTCAACGACGACGACCGGCATGTCGATCCGAACCGTGTCCGATTCATCCTCGACCCGCAGTTCGATCAGGTCGCCAGCCCGGGCGATGTGAACGGTCTCGTCGCCGTGCTGCAGCGTGACGAACTCGGTATCGCCTGCATCCCTGATGTCGAGCCACATCTGGCGCAGCGCGGCCACCGAAAGGCCGTGGCGCTCGGCCACCGTCAGCTGTCCGTCGTTCGTGAGCATCCCCGTCGGGATCATGGACATGACCGCCCCGACAGCGTCGACTGGCACGTTCATTGCGAAGTTCTTTGCGTCATCTCCATCGCCGGCGACCTGCACATGCAGCCAGTTCTGTGCATTCTGAGCCACCGGCGGCGGTGGCGCCGCCAGCAGTCCTGCCGTCACGAAGGCAAGCATCCACGGTCGTCTAATGGGTTTCATGTATGCCGTCCTTGGTCCAGGTTCCGGATAGCGGCTGTAGAATGGTCGCTCGCTGCCGCGGAGGGATGACGTGCAACCATTGGGCAATCTTACCGAACTCATCTACTCGTTGACTCGTATCGTCGTCGGCTTTACTTTCGCGCTCCATGGCGCGCAGAAGTTGTTTGGCGTCCTTGGGCGCGATGCGGTCGATTTGTTCTCCAGACCTGGCGCCGCTGGTATCGTCGAGTTCTTCGGCGGCGCGCTGATCTCCCTGGGTCTCTACACTCCGTGGGTTGCATTCGTGGCGAGCGGCCAGATGGCGTTCGCGTACTTCATCGCCCACTACCCGCGAGGGATATGGCCGTTGACGAACGGCGGAGAGCCCGCCGTGCTCTACTGCTTCATCTTCTTGTTCTTCGCGACGCGGGGCTCGGGCCCGGTGAGCCTCGATCGCCTGATCAGGGGGCAACGATCGTAGACCTCGAACCCGGTGAGCCGATCGGCGTTGACGGTGCGATCAAGCCTGATGACGAGCGCTTGCTCGATCCGCGCTCGGTGGCGGCCGGCCGGGCAAGTAGCGCCATCTTCTTAGGCGCCCTGTGGCTGCCCGCGTCGGTCAGTGTTGCGGTGACCATGATCGCCGCGCCGTGGCACATCGGTCTCAAGCTCGGACTGGTGATCGCGTACGTCGGGCTGAGTGGATTGGGCGCCACGTGGTGCTACTTCTGGCCGGCTCTCAGATACCGCTACACCCGATACCGGGTCGACCCCCAGGGACTCACGATTCGACGCGGCGTTTATTGGCGGTCCGTGACGGCGGTCCCGAAATCGCGTATCCAGCACACCGACGTGCTTCAGGGACCCCTGCAACGCCGCTTCGAGCTCGCAACGCTCGTCGTGCACACGGCCGGGACTCAGGACGCGTCGGTATCGCTGAGTGGGCTCTCGCACGTCGACGCGCTCCCGCTTCGCGACATCCTCGTCGACAGGCGTGATGGCGATGGCGTCTGACGATCGTCGGCTGCATCCGCTGTCGTGGATCTTTGCGGCGGCACAGTCGGCCAAAGGACTGATCGTTCCGTTGTTGGTCGTACTTTTCGCGTCCGGGGGAAACGCCTACGAGCTTTGGGCGGCGGTCTTCGTCATTCCGGTGGCTGCCGGAGCCATCGCGCAGTACGTCGTCTTTCGCTATCGACTCGGTCCGGACGAGCTTGTCGTGCGCGACGGCATCCTGACTCGCACCGAGCGCCACATTCCCTACAAGCGGATTCAGAACATCGATCTCGTGCAGAACCCGTTCCATCGGCTGATGCAGGTCGCCCTCGTCCGCGTCGAGACGGCGAGCGGGACGAAGCCCGAGGCAGTCATTCGGGTTCTCTCGCTCGACGCGATCAACGAGATGCGCACCCGGGTGTTCGCCGGGCGACGGCAGGGCGACACTGAAGACAATGGGTCGGAACGTCCGCGCGCGGCGCTTCTACAGCTGTCGACCGGCGAGATCGCGCGACTGGGAATCGCCTCGAACAAGGGGCTCGTGGTCGTGGGTGCTGTTGTCGGATTGCTCTTTCAGCAGGGCCGAGCCGTGCCTCAAGACACGGAAGCCCAAGAAGCCTTCGTCAAGGAGTATTTCGGCACGGCGCCGGAGTGGTTTGGCGGAATGGGTGCGACGCCGGTTGGCGTTGCCGTGCTCGCGCTGGGCCTACTCATGCTAGCGATTATTGCCCTTCGCGTTCTTTCGATCGGATGGTTCTTGGTGCAGCTCCACGGGTTTACGGTCACCAAACGCGACAACGAGCTGCGAGCGCAGTACGGGTTGTTCACGCGAATCACCCGTACCATCCCCACGCCGCGAATTCAGACCCTCACGACGACCGAAACGCTAGTGCATCGTTGGTTCCGCCGACAGACCGTCGAGCTCAGAACGGTTGGCGGGGGCGGTGGCGGCGACCTCGGGTTAGAAGGCAGTACCCCACGAGCCAGAAACCAGTGGCTGGCACCGATGATTGAAGCGGCTCGTGTGCCAGGCCTCGTGCGGGAGGTCCTCCCGGAGGTCTCGATCGACGCTTTGGCATGGAAGCCGTTGGGTCGCGGCGCCCGACGCAGAATTGAGAGGCGACTGTGGATAGGCGTCGCGGCAGTCTCGGCCGCGATCGGTTTCGCCGTCGACCCCGTGATCGTCGTCCTGGCGTTTACGTTGCCGGCGGCTGGAGCGGCATACCTTCACGCTCGGCTGTATGTGAAGTATGCAGGCTACGCGATTACATCGTGGGGCATCGCGTTCAAGACCGGATGGCTGCATCGGACGCTGAAGCTCATTCGATACAGCAAGATCCAGACTGTGGAACAGGGCGAAACGCCCATCGACAGGCGCAACGATATGGCGTCGGTGCGCATTGACACCGCGGGCGCACAGCCGATGGGCCACAGCATCGAGATCCCCTATCTCGACCGCGCGGTTGCCGCCGAGGTCTCGCAGCACCTCTATCGCGAAGCGAGTCGGCGCGCCTTTCAGTGGTAGCTAGTCCCCTTGATCTTTGATTTCTTCAAAAAGTCGTTGGTCATCTGGGGCCACCGTGGACTTGAACGGTGCGCTGTCCGAACCGCTTCACCTTCGCGAGGATCTCGTCGGCTGTTTTCGTCCACTTGAAAGGCTTGCCCTCGTCATTGTGGGCGTCCACGTAGGCGGAGATGGCGTGGCGCAGCGCGTGCGTGCTGGAATGTGAGCCGCGCTTGAGGGCGTGTTCGGTGAGGAGGCCAAAGAACCGCTCGACGAGGTTGAGCCAGGCGGAGTAGGTTGGCGTAAGTGGAACTGGAAGCGCGGGTGGCGGGCCACCCATCGTGTGACCAGCGGGGACTTATGCGCCGAGAGATTGTCGAGGATCACGTGGACGGTGAGGGTGGGGTCCACCCGCTCGTCGATCTCGCGCAGAAAGCTCACGAAATCCCTCGACCGATGCTGCTTCTTGGTGTGCGCCACGACCTGGCCGGTCGCGACGTTGAGCGCCGCGAAGAGGTCCACCGTGCCATGGCGGATGTAGTTGTGCGTCTGGCGTTCGGGCCGACCCATGTCCATCGGCAGGATCGGCTGCGCTCGCTCGAGGGCTTGAATCTGAGGCTTTTCGTCGAATGACAAGACACCGGCGTGGTCGGGTGGATTCAGGTAGAGGCCGACAATGTCCCGCACCTTCTCGAGGAACAGCGGGTCGTCGGAGATCTTGAAGGATTCCACGACATGCGGCTGCAACCCGAAGGTGCGCCAGATGCGGCCCACGGTGGAGGCACTGACGCAGCGCGCTCCGCCATCTTGCGGGTGCTCCAGTGGGTCCGCCCCTTCGGCTTACTTTCCAACGTGGCGACGAGGATCGACTCGACATCCGCATCGGACAGTGTCCGGGGGGCTCCGGGCTTGGGCTCGTCATACAGCGCATCCACGCGACCTGTCGTAACCCGCTGCCGCCACTTGCCGACCGTCACATTCGAACAGCGCAGTTTCGCCGCGACCGCCACGTTCGATTCGCCATGCGCGCACCTCAGGACGATCTTCGCCCGCAAGGCCACATGCCGATTCGTTCTGGCGCGCCTGGCGAGCCGCTCAAGTTCTCCTCGCTCCACGGCGGTGACTTCCAATCTCGCTTTGGGCCGACCTGTTCTTGCCATGCCGCCCCATACATCACACCCGGCACACTTCTTAAAGCTTTTTCAGACACAAGGGACTAGTCGAGGTGCCCTCGCTCCGAGTCACCCATGTCAACACCGCCGTCCGGGAAGTACTCACCCCAGCGGGTCGAGACCCTGGCGGCCACGTCTGGGCGGCAGGACAACTCGGCGGGATACGATGGCTTCAGGCGGGCATCGATGACGACCGGCGCCGAGTACGCGAGGTGGTTGCGCACAACCCGCGTTGATGCCGCGTAGATATCAGCCGCCGGCTCGAACCGGGTGAAGGTGGTCCACAGGAAGTTCATCGCGCTCTTGACGGCGCGCCCTGGCTCGTCGGTGACGACAATCAGCGGCCAGTCGGCAAACGCGGGGTGGACCGCAATCCGGGCTGGCGCATCCGTGTTCTCAGCGTAGGAAGACGTCCCCACGATCAAACACCCCCCACAAAACACACGGACGTCGGTCGCGTCAGGCGGCAGCTCACCGGACGAGAAGTCGCGTGGCAGATCACGTACCGGATCACCGAGACCGAGCCATACGCCCTTTGAACCCTTGTTGACGGTCGGACCGGTGTAGTCGAGCGTATCCATCGAGAGGTTGGAGAAGACGTACAGGTCGGTCTCGGGCGCGTCCGAGCCAACACGTGCTCGAGCGTCAAGGGGAAGTTCTTGAGGTCGACCGCCTGGTCCGTCACGAGCAGGAACTTCGTCAACGACAGTTGACCCTCGCCGAGAATTCGAAACGCGCTGGCCATGGCCTCGCGGGCGTAGCGTTGCTTCACGACGGCAGCCGAGAGGGCGTGGTACCCGGTCTCCCCGTACGACCACAGTCGTTCGACCGCCGGCATCACGAGTGGAAACAAGGGCGAGAGCAACTCCTGAAGCAGGTCCCCAATAAAGAAATCCTCCTGCCGCGGCTTCCCGACCACCGTCGCCGGAAAGATGGCGTCTCGACGTCGCGCCACGGTCGCCACCCGAAACACCGGATAGTCGTGCTGCAGTGAGTAGTAGCCGTAGTGGTCGCCGAAGGGGCCTTCCGGCCTGCGTTCGTGCGGTCTCACCTCACCGATCAAGGCGAACTCGGCAGACGCGACGAGCGGATGAGGCCCGACGCCCTCAACCATCCGCAGACGCTCGCCTGCAATGAGTGACGCCAGCACGAGCTCGGGCACGTTCTCCGGCAGCGGCGCAATCGCCGCCAAGATCAGCGCCGGCGGGCCGCCCAAAAAGACCGTCGCCGGCAGCGGCTGGTTCTTCGCTTCGGCCGCGGCGTAGTGAAAACCACCGCCCTTGCCGATCTGCCAGTGCATCCCAGTGGACGCGGGATCGTGAACCTGGAGGCGATACATGCCGAGGTTATGCCCGCGACCGTCCGGGTGCTCCGTGAAGACCATTGGCAGCGTGATGAAGGGGCCAGCGTCGTCGGGCCACGACGTCAACACGGGCAGTCGGTCGAGCCGCACGTCGTCGGTCACGACCTCTGTGACCGGCCCGGCCGACCCACGCCGCGTCCCGACCTTGAGGGCCTCGAGCCCGAGATCCCGCGCCCCCCACAGGGTTGCCGCCGTCGGGGGGAGCGCCGTCTCGACGAGCTCGACGATCCGACGGATTAGACGCTGTGGGCGGTCACCGAACGCCAACTCAGCGCGGCTGGCGGTCCCGAACAGATTCGTAATCAGCGGGACATCAGATCCGGTGACGTTGGTGAACAACAGCGCCGGCCCGTTTGCCGCGATCACGCGCCGGTGAATCTCTGCGACCTCGAGGGCGGGGTCGACTGGCGCGCCGATCTCGACCAGGTCCTGGTCGCGCCTGAGCTGCTCGACGAATGCGCGGAGATCGGGAAAGGCCATCGTTGCCGTGGCGACTCTATCATCCCCGTCTGTGATCCTTGGGACCCTGCCGCCGTACGCCGCCGCTTGCAGTAAGATTGGCCCCCGGAACTCCGGGGCGAGTCCGCATCTGCAATGTAAGAGGCTGGGAATGCGCAGGGCCACCGTCACCGCCTGCCTGACGACACCGTTGGCCGTCGCCGTCTGCCTGGCGCCGCTGGCGGGTCAGGGGGCCGCGCAGCCCGCACGAATAGACCGTCCCTCTTCGGTGGCTGTCGTCGGGAGCCCGGCCTCGCTGCTTCACTCCGTGGGCCTCGAGACGACACGCATCGAGCGAGCACGGCTTCCGCTCGACCTCATTCGCCACGTGCACGACGCGACCGATCCCAAGGGCTCGCGAGCTCAGTCGCTGCAGCACCACGTCCAAACGATCAGCGCGTTCGTCACGGCGTGGCGAGGTGTCGCAGCCGAGGACGGCACCGCGAAGGTCGGGCAAGCGACGGATCGGGTGAGTCGAGCGAGGCTCCAACGCCTCCTGGAAGCGGCCGGGTTTAGCCTTCCTCGCCGAAGTGGACACTACGTCGTCGAGCGAGATCTTGGAGACAAGGCCGTACGTCGCCATGCCGTTCTGCTCGACGCTGGTTTTGACATCGGTCGTCTGGACGAACGGCTCAACGGCGGAGCGGCGATCCGTTTCGAGGTCCCGTCGTTTGACATCCCGCTGCCGCTGACGCCCAATGTATGGCTCGACGAGATCTACCAAGGCGGCGAGAATCCCGAGCTGCTCGGGTTGCGGATCCTCGGCGATCGGCAAGCGGCGCTTCTCTACTTCGGCTTGATGGGTACCAGCGTGTCCACGAGGGCCTTCCTCGAGTCGAACCCAGGAGTGCTTCGGCAACTCTACGACGGGCGTGCCGGTGCGACGGCGCTGTACGCCCGAAGCTTGGTCGTCGATCAGGCCCACGATCAGATGGTGGTCCCTGGAGGCACGGAGGCAGAGAAGCTATGGGGCGCCCTGTTCGCGTCCGGCGTCGATGATCCGGCGGACTTCCTCATCGCCATTTTGGGTGGCAACGACCGACGGCTCGGGTTCTTCTACGACACGGTCGCCCAGCTCGACCCGCCGCATCAACGCTTCGCACTGGGCCTGTGGCTCGACGAAGACCAGCGGCTGCCGCGGCTACGAAGGCTCTATGACTCGTTCGTCGGATGGGAGCACCCACTCGGGCCTGAGCAACCGTTCGCCCGACGGTCTCCGGATCCGTCGCAGATGCTGTCCGTGGTTCAAGTGCACGCGTCGGGCAAACCGGTTGCGCCAGCGGGGCGGGCGCTCTGGGAGGGTGTGCTGGGCGGCGACACCGCCGCGGTCGATCTGAAGGATGAGGTTCGAGGGCTTGACGAAAAGGATTTGGTGGATGCCGCTTGGCTCGCCGAGCGGATCTTTACAGCTCCCGACCAAGCCCGGAGTCGGCTCGATGCGTTCCTCTTCGCTCAGCGAGTGTTCTCCGATGCCGATGAAACCTCGATGCCTGACCTGCTGATGGCCTTGAGGGGATTCGCGTCTCATCCTTCGCTCCCCCTCACGCTGGAACGCCTTGGGATTCAGGCGCCTCGTGTGTTCGCAGCAGCCGTTCGGCACGCGGCGCAGCTCGACGGCATTGCCGATGCCAATCAGTGGACCATCAACCTCTCGCAGTTCCAAGGCGCGCTCGGCATTATCGAACGGGCGCGGCACACGCGGGTCCTGAGCGTGAGCCACACGGCGGCCCTCGTTCAGACCCTGTCAGCACTCAACGTGGATCACCAACGAGGGTACGAGGGAAGGGTCGGCGGGTGGCTACTTGAGCACCTATTGCCGACACTGCGTCGAGCCGGGTGCTCGTCAGAAGCAGCCGAGGGAGTTCTCCTCGAAGCCCTGGCCGGCACAGCGTCTGCCGACACGGCGGAGGACCTCCCGATTATCGATTGGGAGGGATGGCCCTATCTGGTCGACGTCCGTGGCGCCGTGCTATCAGACGTTCAAGCGGCGAGGCAAACCGCCGCAGGAAACACGCTCGATTCGGTACTGGAGCTTCGTTCTGTGTCCGAGGGACTCGTGTCTCGAACACAGTCACTCGAGCGTGCGAGGTTCTATGCGCGGGCTCTGTCGGACGTGACCGGGAAGCTCGTCGAGCGATCTAACCCGCTTGGCGTCACGGTTTCTGAGACGATTGCCGGAGCGGAACGCGACATCGCACGGATCAACGAGACGGGTGACCTGGCGCATGCGCCGGAGGTAGGCACGCGCCTGATGATTCTCGCCGACGCGCTGTTGGGTGATGTCCTTCGCTCGCTCGTGTACGCAGCTCAGGTCGGTGATCCTCGCGACCTCGTCCTCAACGGAGTCAATGTGGCGGATCGTCATGACTTCGGCTTCGACCTGAGCCGCGGCGAGGCGCGCCGACAAGCGGCCTGGACGCTTCCAGAGGAGCGCATGATGGTTGAGCGTCCGTGGTTTGTGTCCGGGTCTCTCCTCTCGCTCGACCTGGCGACCTCGAACCTGCGTCTCGCGCAGATTCCGACGACGATGCCACCGGTTCGGACGGTCTTGATGCAGGCCGACCTCGCCGTCGTCATCAAAGGCTCGACGCTGTTCAATCAGTTCGCCCGCACTCAAGCCGAGGTGGATCGCATCGCGAGCGCGCTCAATCTGGGCCGAAAGCGAGCGGCTCGCCTTCGACACACGCACGTCGAGATGGGACCCGTTGCGGAAGCAGCCCGTCTCAGCGAGTGGCGTGCGACGCAGCTTGCCTGGATGTTGACGAACGATCCGGATTCGTTGGACGGCTGGTTCACCCTGCGGGAGTTGTATTGGCTTGGCGCGGACGACGGGGGTGACGCGATCGCGGGCGCAGAGCCGGACTCATGGGGCGCAGCGTCGTTTCCGGCGAACGGGTGCTTGTGTCTGTCGGTGTCGACCGGGCAAACCTGGGAGACCTGGATGGGCCGCCCAGGCAGCGGACTCGTGCCATCGGTGTTTCCCGACCTCGGCCTCTGGGTCGCCGAGGGGCTCGCGGCGAGGCAATTGCCAGTCGACCTCGCGGGCGATGTGCTCCGGGTTGCCGTGCGGCACTTCGTCGACCGGGTGCGACCGCAATTCTCCGACGATTGGGACACCGTCCTGCGGTATCCCGCAAGGCTCACGATGATCGACTTCGACGAGTACGTCTCATCTCTCACTGGGGCTGGGCCCCTCAGGCCGGCGGAGAACCCGAGCCCGAGATGAGTGTGCCGGGGTGCTGGATCCGCAGGACGAGCGTAGTCGCGACCGTCTCGATACTAAGTGCGGCGATCGCGCTCGCGCAAAGCGATGAGCCGTCCCTCCGCATCACCGCCCCGGACGGCACTCGCGCGCTGGCGGGGTCCGAGACCCTGTCTGTTGAGCTCTCGCCCGACACGACCGAAGCCACGGTCGAGTTCTTCATCGATGGCGCGCGCGTGTGCGTGATTGACCAAGCCCCCTTCAGCTGCGAATGGCGAGACGGTGACGTGGGACGTCCACACGTCGTACGCGTGGTTGCCACGCTGGCCAGCGGCAAGCGACTCGTGCAGCGCGCCCACACACCCATGCGCTCAATGTCGGCGCCCACCCTATCCGCATCCACGGACGTTGTGTTGGTCCCCGTGATTGTCCGGGATCAGTTCGGACGATACGTGGATCGCCTGCCGGTCGAAGCGTTCAGGGTGCTCGAGGATGGCGTCGAGCAGTCGGTGAGCTTCTTCGAGCCTCCCCCATCGACCGCGCTGGACATCGCCATCGCAATCGATATCAGTCGAAGCATCGCGGACAAGATGCCGTCGGTGAAACTCGGCGTCCAGAACATGCTCGCCAGCTTCGAAGGAAGCGAGCGCGTCTCGCTGCTTGCCTTCAACGAGCGGTTCTTTGTGCTCGCGCAGCAGGAACCTGCCGCAGGCCTCGGATCGCTCGTCGATCAGCTGGAACCATCCGGGTACACGTCGCTCTATGACACGATCGTGCGGGCGCTCGGTGTGCTGGGGTCGGAACGGGCACGGAAGGCGCTGTTGGTCTTTACCGACGGCGACGATAGCTCAAGCCTGTCGAGTGTCGAGTCGGTGCAGCGTCGCATCGAGGAGCACGACGTGCCGGTCTACGTCGTCACGCTTGGCAACGCGCTGGCGTTGAGGCAGCTCAACACGATCGTGAAGCGTCTCGCGGCCGTCAGCGGGGGACAGGTGTTCGCGGTCGATCGCCTCGACGGTCTGCAGGGTGTGCTGGACGAGATTCGCGAAGAGCTCCGCCAGGAGTACCTTCTGGGATACGAACCGTTGAACCCCATCCGTGACGGATCGTTGAGACGTATCACCGTGCAGGTTCCCGGTCGTCCGTATCAGCTTCGTGCTCGCGAGGGGTACCGGCTAAGCCCTGACTAGGCACATGTGGTCTCAGACCTACGCGCCGCTGTTTGATAGCGTCGGGTTCTCGGCGGGCATCGCGATCGTCCCGATCGTGCTCGTGTTCAGCCTACTGGGCATATTTAAGCGTCCTGCACACGAGGCAACGGCTGCCGGGCTGATCGCCGCGGCCGTGCTCGCAGTCGGCGTGTGGGACCTGCCGCCGCGGCTCCTGCTGTCTGCCATCCTGCTCGGAACTGCCGTCGCGCTCCTTCCCCTCCTCTGGACGCTCGTCGGAGCGGTGTGGTTCATCAATCTCCTCAGACATAGCGGCCATTTCGACACGATCAGGCGATCGCTGACCGCGCTGACGCCCGACCGCCGGCTGCAGACGTTGCTCATGGGTTTCGGGTTCCTCGGTTTGCTCGAGGGGCTCGTGGCTATTGGATCCCCTGTCGCCATCGGCACGGCCATGCTCGTGGGATTTGGCTTTCCACCCGTCACGGCGGCGGTCGTGGCGCTCATCGGGTTTTCGCATCCCGGCGTGTGGGGACCGATGGGACTTCCGGTCGTCGTGCTCCAGTCCGTCACGACCGGCATCGACCTCGACGCGCTTGGGGTGATGGTCGGCCGCCAGGTTCCGCTCCTGACGCTCGTCTGTGCACCGGTCATGATCGCCGTGGTGGCGGGATGGCGAGGACTTCGCGAGGTCTTGCCGGTCACCATCGCAACCGGCCTCGCGTTCGCCATTGTCACCTTCACCATGTCCAACTACGGGACGCTGTACCTCGCGGGGAGCGCAGGCGCGCTCGCGGCCATCCTGACCGCCGTGGTCTGCATCAGCGTGTGGAAGCCGCCGTCGGTATGGCGATTCCCGGGCGAGCCGGACGGAGCTGCCGCGGAGGGTGACAAGCCGCCAACCCGCGGCGCGATCATCCGGGCCTGGGCGCCCGTCGGCTTGCTGATCGCAATCATGGGCGGCATCAGCGGTACCCCAGCACGCGACGCACTCGCGTCGTTGTCCACCATCAGCATCCCGTGGCCCGGACTGCACGACCTGGTCACCCGTATGCCACCGGTCGTCCCCACGCCAACACCGTACGCGGCCGTGTACACCCAGCCGCTGCTAGTTGTGCCGGGAACGCTCGTGATGATGACTGGTCTGCTCTCGCTGTTCGTGCTGCGCATTGCCCCTCGTGACGCAGCCATGATCTACGGCCAGACGGTGCGCCAGCTCTGGGGGACGATCCGAACGACAGTCAGCATCATCGCGCTTGGGTACGTGATGAACTATGCAGGCCTGAGCTTCACGATCGGCGTTGCGCTTGCGGTATCGGGTTTCTGGTTTCCCGCCATTGCCGTGCTCCTGGGACTGATCGGCAACGCCGTCGCAGGAACCAACACCGCGTCGAACGCGCTGTTCGGCAACCTCGTCGCGGTCGCAGGGGAACAGACAGGCGCACCTCCGGTCTTCGCAGCCTCGAGCCTGGCCGCCGGGGGATCGATGGGCAAGGCAATCGCTCCGCAATCGCTGGCACTCGCCACTGGGGCCGCCGCTATCAGCGGTCGAGAAGGAGACCTTTTCCGACGGGTGCTACCCATCACCCTGGTCCTAACGGCTGGATTCGCCGTGTATGCAATGGCGCTGTACTATTGGCTCCCCTGGATGATTCCGGGCGGATGATAGATGCGTCAGTTGACGACACGAATGCGCCGCCTGGTCACCCTCACCCCGTTGTTGCTCGCATCGTTGTGTAGCCCGGTGGCGTACGCCCAGACCCTGACCTACTCGCTCGATGGAACCCTGACGTCTGTGCCCCGGTGTGTCGCGGACGTGTTCTCCGAGGGCGCCGGGTGGACGCTGGAGCAGATCATCGACCTCTCTCCACCCGCGGAAGAAGCTGAGACGCCAGATGACGATGCCGAGACTGATGAAGACAGCGAAGCCGATGGCTATAACACCACCACACCCGACGACGGAATCGACGTCGTGGTCGAGCCCGAGGATTCCGAAGCTGCGCCGGACGATGACGCCTCCGCGGCCGACGCGGAACCTACTCCCGAAGACGACGGCACCGACCCAGATGCCGAGGCCTCGGTTGAAGAAGAGTTCACGCTAACGAAACACCATCCGGCCGTCGCGTTCTCGTGGACAATCGGCGACGTGTCAGGGACGGCAACGGGGGTGACTCGGCTCTTCGTTAGCAACGACCACCTCGGTCAAGACAGCGTCGCATGGCAGGCGCTCGACTACAGCGCTGCATTCGAACCGTCGAGACTTGGCGAAACGGGGATACGCGGAATCCAGGCCGGCCTCGTCGATGTCTCGGGCGTCGTTTTCGAATCGACAGACTTACCAGAACAGCTTGCGCGATCCCGATTCGCCGGCGAGGGGTTCTTTCAGGTCTTCTTCCGAACGAAGTGCGGGTACTTTCGAAACAACCCGCTCACCGGTTCGGTCTCGTCGGTTCGGGTGCGCTGGGCATCTGCCGAAAGCGAAGGTCCGTCTGAGCTCGCCACCGTCTCAGGAAGTCCTGGTCGCTGACGTTAGGACCGTCCCCTCACTGGTCACGGTGACGACGAAGACTCGGAGGTCATTGCCCCCAGGCAGGAGCACGTTCTCGGGAATCATGCTGGCAAATACCCATCGGTCATGTTCCAGGTAGGACTGCGTCGTCGCGACGACCGTGCCGTTGACCGCTATCGCGATGCTGACGCGATCCTCGGCCACCTTCGTCATTGCGCCACGAACGAAGAGAGGCAGCTTGCCACCATCGCGGTCGACGTTATCAAAGGCCGAGGGATGCCGGAGGCGAATCGCCGATTCCGCGCTCGTACGAACATCAAGCGATGAGAGCGGTTGTCCGACGAGGGACGCGTGCGGGCCGAGGGCGTACAAACCCGATTCGAAGCGCACGAGCTTCTCCCTCAGGCCCGCATACCGATCGCCCAGCATCGGTTCGTACTTCTGGATGATCGCGTTGCTCGCGTTGCGGTGGACATACGATTTGTCTACCCTCTCGGGTTTGGTCACATCCAGCAGCGATCGCCCGTCGACATCGTACGGGACCGTTGTGGACAGAACGTCGGCAATCGTCGGCAAAATATCGACGACCTCGGCGTTCTGGTCGCTGACGTGTCCAGCCGCTTGACCAGGGTACTTCACGATGAGCGGCACGAGCATCACGTCCGCACGCGTCGCGTCCGTGGGACGGCGACGAGGCCACCCATGCTGAAAGCTGACCCCATGATCGGCAGTGATGATGATGAGCGTCTCGTCGTCGACACCCTGCTCCTCGAGACGTTCTAGGAGTTGTCCGATGAGCCGATCCGCAAAACCGACCTGCAGCAGATGTTGTTGCTGCAAAAGGCGCGGAAACCAGGGATCGCTCAGGAGAAACAGTCCCTGCCCGCCTTCACGGTGACGTTGATAGCCGGGAGCGCTGTAGCGGTGGCCGGACGGTACATACTCAAACGGCATGTGGGGTGTCAGTGTGTGCAGGAAATACAGTCGCCCCTCTCGCTCTGGCGTAATCCTTTTCAGAAAGCGACTGAACTCTGAAGCCCGGTCGTTGCGGGCGCGGTTTCCGTCCTCGTCTCGGAACCGACGGCGAGTCGCGAAATCCCTCCAGTCCCCGACAATCGGAGGCAAGTTGGCTGCGATCTGATCGGGCGAAATGATGTGAAGGTAGACGAGCGCGAGGTCGGCCACGAGCGATTCCAGACTATCGTGCACTTCGAGATCGTAGGCGCAGCGATTCGACGGACAGAGCTGGAGAAAACGTCCGAATACGGTCACCTGGTAGCTGTCGCTCAGCATCGTAAAGAGGTTGTTCGGGAAGTACCGTCGCGTTGGAACCGCGTTCGGTTCGGTTGGGTACTTGCCGCTGACAATGGCCGGAACTGCCCAAACGGTCTGGGACGACACGGTGCTCGCGTTCCGGTACCAGGTCGCGGTCGATGCCAAACGTGCGAAGTTGGGGTAACGCACCGCATCAATCTCGTGGTTGGCGTTCATCAGCGAGCTGACCGGAAACTCGTCGAAAACGACGAGGACAATCGGTGGCCTGTCCGTCACGTCTACGGACGAGAACATTGAGTCTGTTCTCACAACGGCGTCACGAACGTCAGCATTCATCAAAAATGCCGCGGGAACGACGATGACGGCCGGGCTTAGTGCCGTCGCAAACGTTCGAACAACGCCGAATCGCTCATACGCCAGGGCAGCGGCACCCGCGAGGACAAGCGCAAGACCGATCGACTGGCTGGCACTGACCGTGTCCAATCGCTTCAACAGCGGCATCAGCGCCGCCCCCCCCAGCGCCGTCAGCACCAGGCCGTGCGCGACTTCAGCCACAGTGGCACCGAATCTGGTTAGGCCGATCTCAATCGAGACCAGCACCGCTGGCAAAACGATGCACACGATGCCCACGAGCGCCACGAGATGGGTGGTGGTCGTGTTCCGGGCGACGAAAAACGCCGGTTCTCGAGACACAACATCGAAGAGCGGCTGCGCCACCGCGACCGCCGTCAGCGCAAATGGATGGAGCGTCCGCGCTACTGTCATGCCGGTCGTGCGCTCGAACGTACCCCGGGCAGTTCGAAAACGGTTCAGGACGCGGCGGCCGGCCGGCGAACGGTCGATGCGGTGTGCAACCCACAGGCACGCCCGCACGACGACCGCCACGCACAGGCCCATCGTGGGAACGAGCCAGAGGAGCGACGTCAAGACGATGACCCAAAATGTCGCATTGGCTAGCAGGTAATCTGTCGCGTCCGCGCGATGGGGAAATATCTCCCTAGCTGTAAACGGGGCGGGGCCTCCGCCTTGGTGTGCACGAGCAACACTGAGCCCGGCGTCTCCACCCTCTTGCTGGTATCGGACGACGACCTGGTGCGCGCCCTCGGCAAGCGCGATCGACTTACCCACCGAATGCATGCCCACGAACGGATCGCGTCGGAGTAGGAGCTGGCCGTCTACGAAGATGTCGACCCTGTCGTCTGCACCGGCAAACACCTCGACGGTTTCCGCCCTCGGCAGAAACCAGTAGCCGCTCCACTCCACGTTGATGAACCGACGCGGCAACGCGGGGTCGGCATCAATAAACGCGAGGGTGATGTCGGTGGTACGTTCCCGGAACAGTGGCTCACCGGCGAAGTCGTTCTTGGCGTAGACGGTGCGAACGAAACCGGTTGGCGGCGCGATCATCGTGTACATCGCTCCGCTGAGGACCGTAAGCGTCACGGCGACCCACAGGTACCAGCGAACGTGACGTCCCTTCGTGACGTTCATGCCGATCCCTCTTGGCGGAGCGATGCCGGCGGTCCGATTTGCAACAGAATACGATCGAGCCGGATGACCAGCTTCGCCATGACCGCCTAGATTCTAGGCGGTTCCTGTGGTGACGCTGGATAAGTTTTGGGATTCTGTACACAATGCTCAGTCATACATCACACGATCTGCAAGCGGAGCCGACCATGACCCCCAGCGCCGAAACCGTCCCCAACGTGACACCCAGGAAGTGGGGTCAATTCAACTGGCAGGACCCACTGCTGCTGGACAGCCAGCTCAGCGAAGATGAGCGGCTGGTGCGAGATACAGCGCGGCAGTACGCCCAAGAGAAGCTGATGCCGCGAATCGTAGAGGCCTACAACAACGAGACGTCGGATCGCGCAATCATCGACGAGATGGGCGAGCTCGGTTTCCTCGGATCGACCATCCACGGCTATGGCTGCGCCGGCGTGAACTACGTCTGCTACGGCCTCATCGCGCGCGAAATCGAGGCCGTTGATGCATCCTACCGGTCGACGCTTTCGGTCCAGTCGAGTCTCGTGATGTGGCCGATCTACAACTACGGTACCGAAGAGCAACGCGAGAAGTACCTGCGCAAGCTCGCGTCGGGCGAGTCGGTCGGCTGCTTCGCGCTGACCGAGCCCGACCACGGCTCCGACGCCGGCGGGATGAAGACGCGTGCGACGTCGGTTGACGGCGGCTATCGGCTGAAGGGCTCGAAGATGTGGATTTCGAACGCGCCGATCGCCGACGTGTTCATCGTGTGGGCCAAGGACGACGAGGACGTGATCCGCGGGTTCATTCTCGAAAAAGGCATGCAGGGCCTGTCCGCGCCTACGATGAAGGGCAAGCTCAGCTTGCGCGCCTCGATTACCGGCGAGGTTGTGATGGACGACGTGTTCGTGCCGGAAGAGAACAAGCTACCGAATGCGCGTGGGCTCGGCGGTCCGTTCGGCTGCTTGAACAATGCCCGCTACGGCATCGCGTGGGGTTCGCTCGGCTCAGCCGAGGCGTGCTGGCATGCCGCGCGAAAGTACACGCTCGAACGCAGCCAGTTCAACCGGCCGCTCGCCGCCAATCAGTTGATCCAAAAGAAGCTTGCCGACATGCAAACCGAGATCGCCATCGGCCTGCAGGCGTGTCTCCAGCTCGGCCGGCTGATGGACGACGGGAGGTGCGCGCCGGAGATGATCTCGATGCTCAAGCGCAACTCGACACTGAAAGCGCGGGACATCGTCCGCGACGCGCGCGACATGCACGGCGGCAACGGCATCATGGACGAGTATCACGTGATGCGGCACCTGATGAACATCGAGAGCGTGATCACATACGAGGGGACGCACGACATCCACGCGCTGATACTAGGCCGGGCACAAACCGGCCTGCAGGCCTTCATGTAGTTGTCAGGGGCCGGTGAAGATCTGGCAGAGTCCCACATCGTCCCCGGGCTTCAGGTGGGTGCGGACATGCCGATCCAATAGACGAGGAGTCAAGCTCGTCTGAAGCTTGGGAAGGCAGACAACCTTGATCTCCGCCCGGTCGATCGCCAGCGCGACCTGCTCCTGGCCGTTGTGACCGAACGAGTTGACAAGCGGATAGTCGAATGGGGTGGGGTTGCGCAAGCCGCCTGCCAAGTAGTACAGGCTGGCATCTCGATTGAGCAGCAGGACTTCGTCGCGATTCGCATACGACTGTAGCCGCTCAGCGCTCGCGCGCACGGCGCTATCTTGTTCAACCGGCACAAACACACCACTCAGATGCGGAAGAACGCTCGGGCGGAGTTGCCCGTTCAGAAACCGGGCTGGGGGCTCGACGATTCGAACGCTGAGCGGAAGCAGGACCCACGCCGCCACCCCGATTGTGAGGGCTTGCCTCCAACTCCGGCCTAATCGGATGTCCGCCGCCGACCAGGCCCATATGCAGCCGACGACCATGATGGCCGAGGCCGGAGCGATATGGAGGCGGTCTAGCCCGGGCAGGACTCCGAGAATGCCCGCTCCCACGAACGGCAGCACGATCTCGCGGTAGTTGCCTCTCGGCCCGGGCCGAGCCCAGGACGACGCCAGTAGCAGCAATACGCAAACCAGGAGTGCGGGGGAACCAAGCAGGTTGGCCCTTTTGAGGTTGCTCATCGACCAGTCGCCGACCACGACGCGACCCAGTTCCGCTAATCCGTCCGGATAGAGCGAGCTTCCGTATTGCACGTACAGCCCCTTGTTGGCAACCGTATGGGCCCAAAACTCAGGCGCAGCTCCTGACGCGATGACGGGCGTCAACAGGGCTGCCACCGTCGCGGAGAACGACCCCACCACCAGGGCGGCTGCGCGCCCCCGTCTGACTGGCGCATGTGCGCTGGCTTGGGTTGGGCGAAGAGCAATACAGAGTAGAAGAGCGCCCAGCGTGTAGACTCCGACGTTTTGTTTGGCGGCGAAACAAAGGCCCGCCCACACTCCGGCGACCATCAACATGACCAGTGAGGCCGCTGGTCGCTTTGGTCGCTGGGTGTCCCCTGTCGCCCACGACAGGGTCGCGTAAAAGCAGGCCAACAGGCAGAGGTTGGCGACGGCGGAATAGCCGTAGTTCCCCGGAAATCCATGCACGAGGAGAAAACCCACGGCGACCATCGGGAGGCCCGAAGCCACACCGCACTTCCGAACGATGCCTGAGGCCAGCACGACACTTGCGGTGAAACAGATGGCCGCGAGCAACCTCAGGACAATGAGCTCGCTGCCGAACACCGACACCGGTCCGAGCGCGAGATAGGCAGAGAGTGGCGTCGCTCCAAAGAAGACGTCTCGGTACAGGACGTCCCCTTGCTGGACCCTGTCGAGAACCTGCAGAAACCACACCTCGTCCGTCAGCGGAAGCCGTGGACGAGTGACCGCTGTGTACAGCGCGACAAGAAAGACGGCGCCGTGTACGATCGGTCGTGAATGGCGCTGCATGTTTTAGGTACGGGCCTACTCGCGCAAGAGTTCCACGCGATGCTCCAGGATATGTCAGTTGGCGTCGACGCGTTCGTGGAGAACCTCGACCGCACAAAGAGCCAGACGACCCTGTGCGGCCGACCGGTGATCTGGGTGGACGACCTGCCGCGGGGTGCGCGCTGCATCTGTGCCCTGTCGACAACGAAGCGCCGTGAGTTCGTCCAGCAGGTCGAAGACCGTGTGACGCTGGCAACCATCGTCCATCCAAGCAGTGTCGTGCTGCCTCAGAGTGAGATCGCGCCTGGCGTTGTGATTTCAACCGGTGTGCTCGTCGCGAGCCACTCGACAATCGGTCGAGGAACGTTTCTCAACCGGGGCGTGCGGATTGGACACCACACGACTATCGGCGAGTTCGTGACCCTGCAGCCCGGGGCCAACGTCGCCGGTGCGACTGAGATTGGTGACCAGACCTACATCGGGATGGGTGCGCTCGTGCTCGAGCGATTGACCGTGGGCCGGGGTGTCACGATCGCGGCCGGCGCTGTCGTCAGAGACGATGTCCCCGACGACACTTTGGTCGCAGGTAACCCAGCGGTGGTCAAGAAGCGGAACATCGGCGTCCGATGACCGGCCTCACGGCGCCCTACCGCCCTTTGAAGTTCGGCGGGCGTTTTGCCGCAAAGGCTCGGGCGCCTTCCTTGCCGTCCTCGGTCGAAAGCAGGCGGTCTTGGATGATCCGCTCGAAGCGAAGACCTTCGTTCAGCGGCATGTCTTGGCCGCGTACCGCTACCTCCTTGATGGCGCGAACGGCGAGCGGAGCCATCGACGCGAGCTCACCGGCGCGTTCCATCGCCACGTCCATGACACGTGCGGCACAACCTCGTTGACGAGGCCGAAATGTGCCGCACGCTCGGCACTCAGGCGCCGAGCGAGCAACAGCATTTCCATGGCAATCGGATACGGCAATTGACGGACGGTGCGATGCGTCCCACCGTTCCCGGGGAGAATGCCGCGCTTGACCTCGGACAAGTCGAACGACGCATGCTCCGAGGCCACGCGGATGTCGGTTGCCAACAGCAGGGTCATACCGCCCGCCAGGCAGAGGAGCCACCACCGGCTCCCACACTTCGAGTCCGCGGTTCAGGATCTGGTCGCTCTGGGTCTGCCAGAACTCGTAGACTTCGCGATCTCGGCCAATGCCTTGTAGGTCTTTCAGGTCAGCGCCGGGAGAAAACACCTGGCGATCCGGTCCACGACTTCGAAATCAATGCCGATGGGTCGGCTTTCCTAAAGGACTCAGCGAGGGGGCTTTCAGCACGCTTCGAAAAGGCCGGCTGCTCCCATCCCCTTCCCGACACACATTGACACGAGCCCCAGCTTCATCTTGCGTCGCCGTAGCTCGCGCAACGCGCCTTTGCAGTGGGGCCGCGACGTCAACGGGCTGCTCTTGCTCATGACGATCTTCGGCGCGCTTCCGCACGCCTGGGACCGCGCGTATCACATCCGCATGGAGGTCTTTTACGTTCGGATGTCGGGCCCGCGGCGATGGGCAGAGTTCTGACCCTCGCTGTTGTTGACATGCTCGTCTGTTGACACGTGGTCCCTCGGTTCGCGTGACGGGGGGACCCTCGGTCACGGGTAGGTAGGTCATACACGGCGTGCATCGCCGGCTCGATCATCTCGAAGGAGACCTCCCCACTGGCTGCGACCTTCAGCTTCCCGTCGTGGGTCGCCCTTTCCAACACCTCGTGGTAGTGGTCCCAGAGGGCGGCGAGATCTCCGCGGCGCGCCGCGCTCACAAACACGGTCATCGCGCCGGCCGCCGGTGCACATTCGACAATCGCGAGGAGAGTTCTCAACTTCTGTGTCTTTGTCATGGTCGCCACACTCAGGAACGTGCGTCCAGCGTCGAAGAGTCCGTCGTCCGGCCCACGGGCTGGCGTGGACGACGTGACGCCACCCGCGTCTCAATGTAGGTCACGGCGTCGCTGACGCGCTGCATCGCGTCCACCTCGTCGTCCGGGATCTCGATGCCGAAGGTCTCCTCGAAGGCCAGCAGCAACTCAAAGGCATCCAGCGAATCGGCGCCAAGGTCGTTGCGAAAGAGGGCATCGTCTTGTGAGAGTTTCCGCGTCTATGCCGAGATGCACGGAAATGAGGCTCCGTACCTGATCGGCCGTCGTCATTGGTCTCAATCCCAGTCAGGGCCCGTGCAACACGGGGCGCTTGATGAGTGGCTCATCCGTCCAACAACGCACGCAGTTTCCGACGGCCTCTCCCTGAGGGAGACTTGAGTTTCTGGAGGGCGATGGCCTGTACCTGCCGGATGCGTTCGCGGGTGAGCCCGAAGGTGTGTCCAACCTCCTCGAGGGTCCGCTCATGCCCATCCAGCATCCCGCATCGCTGCCGCAGAATCTCTGCTTCTCTGGACGTGAGCGTCTGCAAGACTGCCTCGGTCCGTTCCCTCGTCTCCAGGGTGCTCGCCACGGCGAACGGCGAGTCCGCCTCCTGATCCGTGAGGGTGTCCGCGAGCGTGCGGTCGTCGTCCCTCCCGAGGGGTGTCTCGAGTGAGATCGTGAACTGCGCGATTTGCCGGGCTTCACGGACCTGCGCGCCCGAGAGGCCCAGCTCGTGGCCAACCTCGGCGGGGGTGGGCTCGCGGCCCCATTCCTGGACCAATACCTGCGAGGCCCGGCTTAGCTGACCGATACGGTCGTACATGTGCACGGGCACTCGGATCGTGCGCGAGCGGTCGGCCATGGCCCGCGTCACGGCCTGCCGAATCCACCACGTGGCATACGTCGAGAACTTGTAACCACGGCGATACTCGAACTTGTCCACGGCCCGCATCAGCCCGATGTTGCCTTCCTGAATAAGGTCAAGGAAGGACAGGCCGCGGGCCGTGTACTTCTTGGCGATCGACACGACCAGACGGAGATTCGCCTCGACCAACGCGTCCTTCGCGCGCTGGGCTTGCGCCTCGCCGCGGGCGATCTTCGCAAGCGTTCGCTGCACCGCCGCGGGAGTCTGCTGCAGCGGTTCCGTCAGATGGGCCAGCGCGGCTCTGGCGTCGTGCAGTTCCCGCCGCACGCGACGGCGCGGTGTGCCCGTCAGCCTGGTCCGTTGGCGCAGTCGTCGCTCGATGACGTCGACATCCCGCTGCGCCTCCTCAACCGCGGCGGCGGCGGCCTTGAACCCCTCGATGAGGTCGCGCCTGGCGGCGTCACTGAACGCGATGCGGCGCAGGAGCTGGGCTACTCGCGCCCGCGCGCGCCGCATCTTCCACTGGGCCCGTTGGGCGATGTGTCGGTGTCGTGGGGGCACCCGCTGCCAGGCCGCGTGACACGTCCGGGCGTCAGCCCACGCGGCCCTGACCGCCTCGATCTGCCCCCGAACCTGTCGAGCTTGTCTCTTGAGCTGTGTGGCAGTCACCACCCCATGGCGATGGGTGACGAGCCGTCGAATGAGACGCTCATCCTCCCTCAGCACACCGTCCAATCGAATGACTTGCTCGACGAGGCTCGGCGTGTGCGAGATCGCCACCATCACCGTCAGCTGGCCACGTTCGATCTGCATCGCCAGCGCGACTTCCTTCTCGCGCGTCAAGAGCGGAACCCGGCTCATCTCGGCCAGATACACCCGCACGAGGTCGCTGGACGTGTCGCGCCGGATAGGGGTCAGGTCGATCTCGTCCGCGTCCAGGCCCGTGCGTGTACCCGCGCGCTCGAGCGACTCCGCGTCGACGTCGATGCCGGCGTCCCGACACTGGCTGAGCAGGTCGTCCAGCACCGACGCCGCGGGGCTGTCTGGCGGCAGCACGGCGTCGATCTCCTCGCGGAGGAGGTATCCCCTCTCCGCACCGACAGCGATGAGCTGCCTGATGGCCTCGTCGTGTTCGGCGCTCGACTCAGAGGCCCCGTCTGCTCGAGTAAACATCGTCTCAGCGTATGCTAGCACCGTCTCGGCGTCGGCGGAGACGCCTGGCGCGCGGGATCGTGACCTCACGGGTGGAGTCGGTCGGAGGTGCCGCCACGTTGCGAGAGAGCGTCGGGTCAGAGCGGCTGACCACCGAGGTCGGCGCGGCAGTGGTCCTGTCTTCCCGCTCGAGGCTGTCCAACACCAGTTGCCGCAGAACGTCATCGTCCTTGACGAGCAGGATGACCGCGGCTCGCCAGCGCGTACGCCGTTGCGCCCGGCGAGTGGATCGAATCAGTGCGGGGACACCCGCGCGCCGCGAGCCTCATCCGCTTTCGAGCAGTGCGTGGCAATGGTGACAGACGCGGGCGTCGGACGGGACCGTGCCGTCACAGTATGGGCACTGACGCCGTTGCACGGGATGCGAGAAGGAGAGGGGCACAAAGAACAACACAACGGCGAGCGGACCCAGCGCCAGCCCAGCCACGAGACCCGTGGTCGTGGAGAAGTCGCGACGTTGCGCCGCCACATAGCCCACCGAGGCTCCAAGGCCGACCCAGATCAGAAATCCCATGCACGTCTCTGTTCGATGACTCTAGCAGGCTGCTGAAAAACTCCGCGAAATGGGATCGACAGATTGATCCCGTCGTACTACGATGCTCCCAACACTGAAGGGAGCCCGATCATGCGCGGACACGATGAGCAGACCACCCACATGTTCAGCTACCTGTCGCCGGAACAGCGCGTGCCGGCCGACCATCCGCTCCGCGCCGTTCGGGCGCTGACGGACGAAGCCCTGCAGACAATGTCGCGCCGATTCGCGAGCCTGTACGCCACGACAGGGCGTCCGTCGATCCCACCGGAGCAATTGCTGCGCGCTTTGCTGTTGCAAGTGCTCTACACGGTGCGGAGCGAGCGGCTGCTCATGGAAGAGCTCAACTACAACCTGCTGTTCCGGTGGTTCGTCGGGCTGAATATGGATGACCCGGTCTGGCATCCCACGACGTTTACCAAGAATCGCGACCGGCTGCTGTCGGGCGATGTCGCCGCCGCGTTCTTTGATGCGGTCCAGGCCCACGCCCGGGCGGCCGGGCTGCTCTCGGACGAACACTTCACCGTGGATGGGACGCAGTTGGAAGCATGGGCCAGCCTGAAAAGCTTTCGGTGCGTGGACGCAGCGGAGAGCGACCCGCCCGAGGACCCGGGCAATCCCACGGTCAACTTCCACGGGGAGCGGCGGCGCAATGACACCCATCAGTCGACGACCGATCCCGAGGCGATGTTGCATCGGAAGGGCAAAGGCAAGGAAGCCAAGCTGGCGTATCTCGGCCACGTGCTGCTGGACAATCGACAGGGGCTTGTCGCCAACGTCTGCGCGACCCACGCGACGGGGACCGCCGAACGCGACGCGGCGGTGCTGTTGCTGGAGGCCAGCGCCTCCCCGGGCAGCACGGTCGGGGCGGACAAGGGCTACGATGTGGCGCGCTTCGTTGCCGACGTGCGCGTCCAGGACGTCACGCCCCACGTGGCGCAGAAGGTCCGCGGGAGTGCGATCGACGGTCGGACCACGCGGCATGCGGGCTATCACGTGAGTCAGCGGAAACGAAAACTCGTGGAACAGGTCTTCGGCTGGATGAAGACCGTCGGCGGCCTGCGCAAGCTCCGGCATCGCGGCATCGCCCTGGTGGATTGGCAGCTCACCTTCGCCGCCACCGCCTATAACTTGGTCCGGTTGCGGAATCTGGAGGCGAGGTGTCCCTGATCGCCGGCCGCGGGTGTCGCTGGCCCCCTCGTCGGGACAGCGTGTCCCCGTGCGCACCGTTGTCGGGGGGGGGCGTGACACGCATGATGGCCATGAAAACAGCCCGATCCTCGTGTTCTTCAGCAACCTGCTAGAGCAGTGTAGCCCAGACCTGAACACCTCGAATCGATCGTGACCCTCGTGGCCTGCGCGATCACTCGCCTCTGACACGCACAGTCGGGCTGGCCCGGGATGAACCTCGAAGCGATCACACGCCAGGCGCCCCACTCGTGCTGGGCCTCACCGCTCCCCAGGCGAACGAAAAGAGGTAGGTGAGAATGAACGCGGCGGCGATCACGGGGGTGATGTACGGCACCAGCCACGCCACGAGCAATGCGACGTTCAGGAGACCAATGGCGGTGGCCGACGTGGTCATGCTGCGTATGAGCCATGGCATCCGGTACGCCACGAGCATCGACACCGTGTGGAACAGACACGCGACCGTCAAGAACGGCGCAGCCGCCACCCCGGCGGGCTTCGTCAACAGCAGGATGAAGAGGATGTGGCGAATGAGTTCATTCGTCGGCGACCCGTGCTGGGTGACCGCGCCGGGGCTGAGGCGTGAGACACAGCGGAGGATGATCGCCGTGACCGCGGCCAGGCTTGCCGCTGCCGAGATGCCGCCACCTGGCATCCCGACGACCAGGACGAAGGTGGTATGGGCGATGGCATCGCAGACGTTGTCCAACCGCGCACCGAACTCACTCGTGATCCCGAGCTTCACGGCGAGTACGCCGTCGAGGTCATCCATGATGTTGTTGTAGAGCATCAACGGAACCAGACACTCTCGACTGCCGTCGAGCGCGAGCAGGCCGATCGGGAGCACACCGAGAATCGAGACCAGGTTGGCAGCATGTCGGCGGATCAAGCCGTGCGGGGGCGCGTCGACCCGCCCCGTCTCATGCGCGCCTTCATCCAATCTGAGCGGACTCCCTATGAGCTGGCATGGGCACCGTCAGGGACGAGCACGAAAAAATGATTCAGCCACTGGGGACTCGTGTATCCGAGCGCCTCGGGGACACGGGTCACCCACGGATTGCCGAGGCGCAGCCCCCCATACACGAGTCGTCCCAGCAGACCGTCGAGGCCGTGAAGCCGTGGCGCCACGGCGCGCCACTTCTTGATGAGATCGCACCCCAGTTGCAGGAGCACGTAGGGCGCATTGCGCTCGGTCTGCGTTACCGCCAGGCCGCATTTCGCGAACAACCGACGGTACACGTCAATGGAGCGGTAGATAGCTTGATACTCCCCACTCCGAGTGACGACGCCTTCTCGCACGGTCGTCTCACGACAGAGGATCATGCCTCCGGGGTTGAGTGTCGGAACGATCTTCCGGAGCAGCGCGACCACTTCTCGGTCGTTGAGATACATCAACAGGCCGCCGAGGAAGACGAACTCGTAGCGGTCGTCAGGTTCAAACGACAGGGCATCCTCGTGTACGACCCGGACGTGGGGATGTGCCGCACAGCGAGATCGGAGGGCGGCACACAGCGCCGGGCTGCCCTCGACCGCGACCACTTTCGCGAAGTCACGCGCGAACGCTTCGGCCCAAAACCCGATTCCGCTACCAAGATCTAAGACCGTGCCCGTCAGATCGCGTCCCTGGACCAGGCGCTGCACGATCTCTCGCTCGGCATTGAAGCGGAAGAGGCCCGCAGCCGGAGGAAAGCCGAACCCCTCCATCATGTAGGGACCCAAGATAGAGGGGCGGGCGTTGTTCCAGTAACGATGGACCGCCGCGTAGTCGAGCTCAGCCATCGGTCACGGCCATGTCAGTCCTAAAAGGCGTCCACCTATATCCACACCGGGGTCGACACCGCGCGTTCCGCGGCCCGCAGATCGTCAAGGTCGTCAATCTCATGCCAATCGTGTGCTGAGAAGTCGACGGCCTCGAAGGAGCGGTCTCCGTCGGCGACCATGTCCGACAAGACCACCTCGTAATAGTCATCAACATCACCCACCCGGACGCGCTGCTCAATCCTCAGTCGCATGGCGTTCCAGGTCGCCATCGAGAAGCTGTAGATGTTGACCGTCTTGAAATCGAAGGGCTGGGTGTGGTGTCCAACCCGGAAGCTGGTGATGCGTTGGTCGCTATTAACAGAGACCGTGGTCCCCTTCATCCATGGCCGCACCTGCGAGACCGCCACCTTGTTCGGGTCGAGCATGTTCGAAAGCGCCCCCTCTTTGAAGAAGAGATCGCATTCGAGCAACAGAAACGGCTCTGAGATGTGCTCTTGAGCCAGCCACAAAGAGTAGATGTTGTTGGTGGTTCGATATTGTGGATTAACCACATAGTCGATCGTCAGCCCCGTCTCTGCCCGACCGAGAAAGTCGCGAACCCGAGCGTCCAGGTGTCCCACGACCATAACGAGGCGGTCAAAGCCCCAGCGTTTCAGACACCGTATCTGTTGCTCCAGGATCGGGACACCGTTGATCTCGCTGAGGCATTTTGGCACCGTGTGTGTCGCGGGTTGGAGGCGACTGCCATGGCCCGCCGCGAGCAGGACCGCTGTGCGTACCGGTGCGGTCGTGTCCTCACCGCCTGGAACCGAACGGGGCGTTCTTCGACCAGGAAGCGCCCGCGACGCGTCGTTGACTGGGGACGGGACATCAGCCCTCTCACCGTTATTGCTCATAGGTCGCTGATCCCCTCCTGGTGACAACTTTCGTGCAGACCCGGACCTCGCCGTCGAGGCCTTCGACTTCCTACTTGTCGAATGCCTGCTCTTACCCTGTCGACAGGGCCTGATTCCAGATGTCGGCTGTTTACTGATATACGGGGCGGGAGAAGACGACCAGACGGACCCCGTGCGGAACCAGTCGAGGTCCATCAGTGTATCGCATTCGGGCGCCCCGACTCGGATGCCCCCTGCTGGGTCAGCGGTCTAGTCTGTATCCTGCGACGGCAGGCACTTCGCGTTCGCGTAGGGGCAGAACACGCAGCAATCGCCCCGCTTCGGTCTCATGTGACGCCACACGCTCGACACTTGTAGAAGTGCCCCACGTCATCACCGTGTCAGAAACACCGGTTTGTGAGCAAGCTGTCCCAGCTCAGATCGTGCGGAGCACTTCTCGCTGATCGCGAAGCACCTTTCTCGCAGTCTTGAAGAACTCGCGCTCGCGACGCCAGTGACCGCCTGGGAGTCCGCGAGAGCAGAAGCGAGCATCCGGTGCCGCTTCCACGACCTAAGGCACACTGCCTGCACCCGGATGTTAGAGCGTGGAGCATCGCTATCTGTCGTTGCCACGATCATGGGGTGGAGTGCCAGCACCACAGCGAACATGGCCAAGCGCTACGAGCATATCGGGTCCGATGCGCAGCGGGCGGCGCTTGACGCGCTGGCGGAGGCCCCGAGCAAGTCAGCCAGGGCCATTGAGCCAGAACCGAGTGAAACTGCCGAATCGCGCCGAAACTCGTAGGAGTGGGCACAGTTCGGCTGCCCCTCAGAAAGACCTACCTGTAAACGATTGAAAAGAATGGCGCGCCCTGCAGGACTCGAACCTGCGGCCTCCTGGTTCGTAGCCAGACGCTCTATCCAGCTGAGCTAAGGGCGCGTAATTCGGTCGTAAGAACCACGAGTATATCAGGGAGATCACGGCGCTTCCCGCACCAGGCCGTGGCCGACGGGCAACGCGTCACCCAACACGATCGGTAGCTTCCCGCCGATCGCAATCTCTCCGGCGATCGCACGAACCGCCGACGCTTGCGCGAGGTCATGCACGTCGTATGTCACGAGCATCGTCGGCAGATCGTCGAGTGCGGCCACCGTGTAGGGATTGCCGAACAACACCGCGACGAACGGTCGACCGGCGGCTCTCGCTGCTGAGGCGATTCCGCGCAATGCGGACACCAGAGACGTTGATAGATCTAGGCGACCTTCCAGTGACGCGGCTCGGACATAGACGCCCGCCACGATCGCATCGTACTGCGTCGCGCTCTCTCGGACGAGCTCGATCTCAGAGTCCGGTGTGCGATCGGATAGCTCTACCGCGGTGACGTTCGGCCAACGCTCCTGCAGCTCGAGCACGAACACGCGGCTTGGCTCGGTCACCCCCCACCCATACACATGGTCGAGCACGGAGAGATACAGCACAGACGCGGACCGGTTGACTTGCAGCGGAACGCTGTCGCTCTCGTCTCTCAGCAGCGTGACCGAGCGCTCGCTGATCTCTTGCGCCACTTCACGATGTGCCCTGGTGCCCACGATCAGCGGCAACGTTCCGAGATTGATGCCAGGTGACCGGTGCAGACCGATCTTGGCCTTGGCCGCGAGAATCCGACTCACCGACTCATCGAGCCGGGTCTCGGCGACGTCGCCCCGACGCACAGCGTCACGGATGCCGTCGAAGGCCGCGGCATCATCCGGGGAGTGAAGGACCAGATCGTGCCCCGCGCCGACGGCGCGCGCGGCGGCTTCGCCCGGTCCGACGTCGCTCACTGCCTGCATCCGCATCGAGTCGGTCACGACCAGCCCGTCGAACGCGAGCTCTCCTCGAAGGACGCCTTCCACGATGCGTCGACTGAACGTCGCGGGCGTCGACTCCGAGGGCTCGAGGGTCGGCCACTGGATATGCGCGGTCATGACCGCATCGGCGCCGGCCCGAATGCCGGCTCGAAACGGCGGTAGCTCAATCCGGTCGAGCCGCTCGCGAGGATGCTCGATCAGAGGCAACCCTCGATGCGAATCGACATCGGTATCGCCGTGACCTGGGAAGTGCTTGATCGTCGCCAGCATCCCGCCGTCGTTTAAGCCCTTGACGTACGCGGCGGCGAGGACGCTCACGACGTCTGGGTCCTCACCAAACGATCGCGTGTTGATGACCGGGTTCTTGGGGTTGTTGTTGACATCGACGACCGGCGCGAGGTTCATGTGAACACCGATCGCCCGGGCTTCGACTGCAGTAATGCGCCCCGCTTCGTACGCGAGTCGCGTGTCACCTGCGGCGCCGAACGCCATCGCGCGCGGGAACGCGGTCCCGCCGCTCATTCGAAATCCGAGCCCGGTCTCGAAATCGGCGGCTATCAACAGCGGTACCGGCGATACGGACTGCAGCCGGTTGATGAGCGAAGCGGCGTTTAGTGGTTGCCCCAACGACACACGTGCGGTACCCCGATCGAGCAGTACATCGGGACGTGCCTGGCGCGCCCCAAAGACGAGAAAGCCGCCGACGCGATACTCGTGGATCAGCTCGAGCAGCGCATCGTACGCCTCGCTGTCGCTACTGGTGTAGACGGAATAGAAGGATGGAACGAGCAACTGCCCGACCTTCTCGTCGAGCGTCATCCGGGCGAGGGTATCGTCGACCCAGCGCTGCGCTTCGGCGTCCAGCTCCGGTTGGCCGGACATCGACCATACCAGCGGCGCAAGAGAGAGGCACGCGGCGGCACACGATGCGACGACGCCGCGGCGTACGGTCACGAACCCCACGACGGGATACTAGGGGGACCCCTCCACCCGCGCAAGCGCTGACCAAAACATACTTCACTATAATCGCCGCATGAGCCACACGGCACACCGCCAGGCCGGCGTGAAGACGACGCGGTGCTATGTCCTCACCATCAGCGACACGCGAACCGACGCCGACGACACCGGCGGGCGCGCCATTGTCGATTTGATGACGGACGGCGGTCATCAGGTTGTTGGCAAATCGATTGTCCCTGACGAGCCTGAACGCGTGCGCCAGGCCGTCGAAGACCAGCTGGCCCGAAGCGACGTTCACGTTGTGATCACCACCGGCGGCACCGGTATCAGCTCTCGCGATAGAACATACGAGGCCATTAGCGGCTTGCTCGACAAACGCATTGACGGGTTCGGTGAGCTTTTTCGAGCACTGAGCTATCAGGAGGTCGGAACCGCGGCGATGCTCAGCCGCGCCATCGCGGGGACTGCGCGAGGAAAGATCGTCATCAGCGTGCCGGGATCGGAGAACGCCGTTCGGCTCGCCATTTCGAAGCTGGTGCTCCCCGAGATCGGCCATCTCGTGCGCGAGGCATCACGATGACGCGCCCAGCGGCCGGCGGAACGAAGATGCGGCCGATCCGCGAGACGATCTCGCTGGACCGGGCGCGCGCCATCATCGACGACGCGACGGCTCCACTCACACGCACGGCTCGAGTCGACCTACTCGCTGCAGGTGGGTACGTGCTCGCAACCTCCGTCACCGCGACCCGGGACGTTCCGCCGTTCAACCGCGCGGCGATGGACGGCTATGCGGTTGTCGCCCAAGACACGTTCGGCGCAAGCCAACGGGACCCGCGCACCGTGCACAGGGTTGAGACGGTCCATACCGGAAGTGTGCCGACCGTTTCACTCACGTCCGGGCAGTGCACCGAGATCGCCACCGGCGCGCCGATGCCTGAGGGTGCCGACGCGGTCGTCATGGTGGAGGAAACAGACCGTGAGGGTGACGAGGTTAGGGTGATGTCTCCCGTCACGCCCCAACAGCACGTGGGACGGCGTGGAGCCGATATCCGAGCCGGTGAGGTGGTGTTGGAGCGAGGTGAGGTCCTGACCCCCAGCCGGATCGGTGCAATTGCCGCCCTTGGGCTGAACGAGGTCGAGGTCTTCGACAAGCCGAAGGTGGCGATTCTGTCAACCGGAAATGAGATCGTCGATCCGGGACAGCCGCTCGGTCCGGGTCAGATTTATGACGTCAATCGGTTTACGTTGGCGTCCATCATCTACGAACACGGCGGCACTTTCGTCGCTCAGCCCGTCACCGGTGACTCAATGGATTCTCTGGAGGCGGCCGTCGATATCTGCCTGGAGAACGACCTCATCGTTTTCTCCGGCGGTAGCTCCGCCGGTGAACGCGACCTGACGCTAGACGTGCTCGAGCGTCGTGGTGAAGTGCTGTTTCACGGAATCGCGGTCAAGCCAGGCAAGCCAACGGCGTTTGGTCGCATCGACTCGACCCCCGTGCTCGGCATGCCCGGCTATCCGACATCCTGTCTGTCGAACGCGTACATCCTCCTCGTCCCACTGCTTCGCAAGTTGGCCAACCTGCCACCGCATCGCGTGGTTACCGTCTCAGTTCCGGCGGCGCAGCGTTTTGTGTCGACGGCCAAGCGCCATCAGTTCTACACGGTGCGCATCGTCGACGGAAAGGCCGTTTCTGCCTTCAAAGCCTCTGGCGACATCACGAGCATGTCGCGGGCCGATGGTTACGTCGAGATTCCGATACAAACCGACGCGGTCGAGGAGGGAGAAATGGTGGAGGTGAAGTTGTTTTGAGGGGCGTCCAGTTTCATTCTGCGTTCTGACTGCTGTCTTGTGAATCCTTCTTCTTCCCCCGCTTCTCCACCTCCCTCGCCCACTCAAGTTCAAGCTCATCGGCGGTCGCCAGATCGAAAATTGGTGCGGTCGGCGTGGAGCTCCCCCGGAACTCGGTGTGGCACCGGTAGCAGACGGTGAGGTTCTTGAGCCTTCCGTAGACGACGAGATCAATCAACGCGGCCAGGCCCAGCACCCCGTAGGCAATCAGGTCAAGTCCGTACCAATAGAACGTGGCACTGATCAGCCCGCCGATGATTACCACGGTCAGCCCCAACTTCGGGTCGAAGTCCTTCCGCACGTAGAAGTCAGCACCCTCGCACTGGGGGCACGCGTCGACCGCTCGATCAGCGCGAAGCGCGTCGGTCACCTTCAACGGGATTCCTCGCTGACAGCCGCCGCACGTCACACGATCGGGGGAGCTGGCTGCCTCGAACGGCAGGCCACTATCGCATTCGGGGCATTTCAGGGTAACGCGCATGGACAGGGAATCACACAGGCACCCTCGTCGAGAGGAAGAGGTACTTCGCAAGCACCTCGCCGACGACCACCGTAAAGAAGTCGACATAGAGGATGCCGGTGGCTGACTGGGTCGAACGGATCTTGGTGGTCTCCCAGGTTAGGTACGAGAGGAGCGCCGGTGATCCTAAGCCGAACAACACTCGCTGCCAGAGAAAGACGCCGTCGAGCGACAGCGCGTACCGGTCGTACCCGGCACCCGACGGCGATTGCCAGGTGGCCAGGGCGACCGCGACGACCGTTCCGACGACCAGAATTCGGGCAATGGTCGATCCAATGTGGAACTTCACGATCGACTGGAGCAGCGCGACGTCCATCGATGGGAGGACCAAGTACCAGTGACCGAGAATCATCGCCGTGCAGGCGCCACCGAGGAGCGCCGAGGACGACAGAAAGCTAACGATGGTCAGAGCCGGCAGCGGCGCCATGTCTCCGGTCGACATCTCAACGCCCTGCGTGACCATGGCGATGACACCGCCGATGACCGTCGCCCACAATAGGAGCGGCCGCCACGCCGAGAGCGCCCGGCCGATGGACGCCCAGTAGACGAGCAGCGCGCCGGTCGCGACCACGAGCGCTGCCAAGCCGACCGATCCCAACCCTTCCGTCGCAACCGGCTCCGGCCGAAAGGCTAGCGCGATCAGCAGAAACGTCGCCGCGAGCCCGGCGTTGAAGCGAAAGAACTTCGCGCCGGCGGCGTCATCAACCAACAACAGCGTTCCGGCGATCCCAATGCCCAAATGGGCCAGGAAGAGAAACAGAAGGGTGGACAACTACCCCAGCCGACGATTCACTTCGTCCCAGTTGATCGTATTGAACCAGGCGGCGAGGTAGTCAGGTCTGCGATTCTGGTACTTCAGATAGTACGCGTGCTCCCAGACGTCGACTCCGAGAATCGGGCGCTTGCCATCGGTGAGCGGGTTGTCTTGATTGGGTGTGCTGACGATCTCGAGGCTTCCGCCGGCCTCGACAAGCCAGGCCCATCCGCTGCCAAAGCGGGTCGCACCGGCGTTGGTCAGCTGCTCTTTGAAGGCATCGTACGACCCGAACGCACCGTTGATGGCGTCCGCGATCTTGCCGGTCGGTGCTCCGCCCCCACCGGGACCCATGATCTGCCAGAACATCGAGTGGTTCGCATGCCCTCCGCCGTTATTGCGGACCGCGCCGCGGATGTCCTCTGGAACGGCGTTGAGGTCGGCGACCAACTCCTCGATGCTCTTGCCCGCGAGGTCGGGGTGTTTTGCCAGTGCGCCATTCAGCTTCGCCACATAAGCCGCGTGGTGCTTGCCGTGGTGGATCTGCATCGTTTGCTCGTCGATGTGCGGTTCGAGGGCGTTGAAGTCGTACGGTAAGGCTGGCAGCTCGTGAGCCATCGGAAGAACTCTCCTTCTTAGTGACGTATTCTGAGGACGGCCCGGGCTCGCGGCCGTTCGCGTGGAGCCCTAAGCCAGATCGAACATTGAAATGATCGAGTGATGAGTTTAGTGGATGCTCAGCATCCGGTCGAGCGCCACCCGCGTCCAGTGCCTCTCTCGGTCGGAGACCACGATCCGATTGTGTACCCGTCCCTCGACCAACCCTTCGAGCACCCAAAGCAAGTGGTTGGGAGAGACGCGGAACATCGTGGAGCAAAGACATCCAAATGGATCGAGCGTCATCACCGTTCGCGTGGGTGCCAGGGTGGCCGCCAACCGGTTGACCAGATGGATCTCGGTGCCCACCGCCCATATGGACCCGTCCGGGCTCTCCGTGATCTGGCGGATGATGTACTCGGTCGACCCAGCATCGTCGGCAGCCTGTACGACATCCCACGTGCATTCGGGGTGCACGATGACCCGCACACCGGGATGCTGGCGCCGAACGAGATCGACCTGCTGGACGCTGAAGCGGGTGTGAACGGAGCAATGCCCCTTCCACAGAATGATGCGCGCCCGGCGGAGCGCCTCGACGTCGACCCCCCCATTGAAGACGTCGGGGTCCCAAACCACCATCTGGTCGAGCGGAACGCCCATGGCGTACGCGGTGTTCCGACCAAGATGTTGATCCGGCAGAAAGAGCACCTGCTCGCCCTGCTCCCATGCCCAGTTGAGTGTTGCCTGAGCGTTGCTCGACGTGCACACGACGCCGCCTCGCTCACCGCAAAACGCTTTGATTGATGCCGCCGAGTTGATGTAGGTGGCCGGAACGACACTCGACGCACCCAAGCGCTGCAACTCATCCCAGCAAGTCTCGAGTTGGTCTGCAGCTGCCATGTCGGCCATCGAGCACCCGGCGGCAAGGTCCGGAAGAACGACCTGCTGATCTGGGCGGCACAGGACATCGGCGCTCTCGGCCATGAAATGCACACCGCAGAACACGATGTACTCGGCCTTCCCCTGCCGCGCCGCCTCACGGGCGAGCTTGAACGAGTCGCCGGTATGGTCGGCGAACGTGATGACCTCGTCCCGCTGATAATGGTGACCCAGGATGACCAGGCGCTCACCAAGTGCTGCCCGGGCGTCGGCAATTCGCTTTGCCATGACGTCATCCGACAGACCTAGATACCGGTCGGGCAGCGGCTGCCGCTCGCCGATCTGCGTCTTTTCGAAGTCGGTTAGTAGCTCGACACTCATTGGCTTCTTCGGCTTCGTCGGGCCTCAGCTTGTGAAACTTTTCTCAAGCTGGGGACGTTAAAAAAGCCAAATCCCGCGGACCGGACGAGCCGGAGGGAGACTTGACTTACCCTAATTCTATCACGCGAGGGCCTGGTTGGCCGGCGAACCCGACGGCGTCGAGACGACCTTGTAGAACGTGTCGCGCTCGACCGGCTCCCGGCCGGCGTCGACGATCAAGCCGCCGATCTCATCCGGAGTCATCGCTTCGGGCGTCGACGCGCCCGCCATGTGGTAGATCCGCTCTTCCTGCACCGTACCATCGAGATCGTCTACTCCAAACCAGAGCGACGTTTGAGCGACGTCTACCCCGGTCGCAATCCAAAAGGCCTTGATGTGGGGGATGTTGTCGAGCACCAGCCGCGCGACGGCATGGACGCGGAGCGTGTCAGTCGCCGTTGGTGCTGGGAGCTTCTGCATCTGGTTGTTGTCGGGATGGAACGCCAACGGGATGAACGCCTGAAAACCACTGGTCTCATCCTGCAGCTCCCGCGCCCGTAGCATGTGCTCGACCCGCTCCTCGAGCGTCTCGATGTGCCCGTACAGCATCGTCACGTTGGATCGCATGCCAAGCCGATGCGCCGTCCGATGAATGTCGAGCCATCGATCGGTGCCGCACTTGTCGTGGCAGATCTTTCGGCGCACACGTTCCGAGAAGACCTCGGCGCCACCACCGGGCAGCGAGTCGAGCCCCGCATCCATGAGCTCTCGGAGAACGCCCTCATCGGTCTTACCGTACAGGTCAGCAAAGAACGCGATTTCGACGGCGGTGAAGCACTTCAGACTGATGTCCGGCCTGATCGCCTTGAAGCCACGCAGCAGCTCCGTGTAGTACTCGAACGGCAGGTCGGGGTGCAGGCCGTTGACCACATGCACCTCGGTGAGCGGCTGGTCGGCTCGCTGGCGAAGCTTGTCCCACGCCTGCTCGAGCGACATCGTGTACGCACCAGTGTCGCCCGGCCTAAGCCGTGCGAATGAGCAGAACAAACAGCTGGCGACGCAAACGTTGGTGGCCTCGAGCCGGATGTTGTGATTGAAGTACGTCCGCGCGCCGTGTCGTCTTTCACGCTCGCGGTTGGCCAGCCAGCCGAGCGCAAAGAGATCAGGGCACTCGAAGAGACGGACGCCGTCGCCGGCGGTCAGACGGACATGTGCGTCGAGCTTCTCGACGACGTCCTGGAGTCCCCCGGCGGCCAGCCGCTCCCGCATCATTCCAAATAACTTATTCCACAGCGAGCAGTCCAATCAACCGGGCGAAGCCCTCGGTTTCCGAACACATGGCCGATGGCGGACAGCTTGGGTATACTGCCAACGGTAGTTCGACGTCCCGACGGGCTTGGGAAGTGGGTGTGAGTCCCACACGGTCCCGCCACTGTAAGCGGGGAGTCGGACGGCGGTAAGGGCGCCTGCGAGCGCCGGCCACTGTGCTACGACGCGGTTAACGCGACGCATGGGAAGGCTCGCCGTTCGGTCAAGATCCGCAAGTCAGGAGACCGGCTCATCGGGTGTCCTCTGAGCCACCGTCCAACCAATGTGGCGGTGGGTAACGGCGCGCGGCCACGCCGAAGGGGTTCGATGCACGCTCATATCTCTTCACCGGTCTGGCTCTGAGGCACCATGGTGCTCCGAGCTGATGCGGTTTCGTTCGACTACGGCGACGGCGCCATTCTGCGCGACGTCTCGCTCACTGTTCCCCAGGGCGGATTGGTCGGCGTGCTCGGGCCCAACGGCTCGGGCAAGACAACCCTGCTTCGCGTCCTGGCCGGCCTCTTGGCGCCGTCGTCCGGACAGGTGACCCTCGGAGGACACGCCCTCACCACCTTTTCGCGGCGCGCACTCGCAAAACGCATGGCCATGGTGCCCCAAGAGACCCACATGGCATTCGACTACACCGTGCTCGAGGTCGTACTCATGGGTCGATACCCGCACCTCAGCGCGTTTCAGGTCGAAGGCGGCGCCGACCTCCGCTACGCACACCAGGCGCTCGAAGCGACCGGCACGGCCGACCTGTCCGCGCGAAGCTTCGCGACACTGAGCGGTGGAGAGAAGCAGCGGGTCGTCATTGCGAGCGCACTGACGCAGCTGTCGAGCGACGTGCCGCGTACGCATCAGCCGCAGATCTTGTTGCTCGACGAGCCAACGGCGTCCCTCGATCTTGGATATCAACTAGAGGTCTCGCGGCTCATCAGCTCGCTCCGCGACGAGGGTGCCACGATCATGGTCTCGACCCACGATCTGAACTTCGCAGCTCGTGTGTGCGATGACCTGGTGCTGCTCCAGAAAGGAGGGATCTTGGCCGTGGGATCTACCGAGGACGTCTTGGACGCGGATGCGGTCGCACAGCTCTTCGGAGTCGAGGCGCACGTCGCCTACAACGATCTGGCCGGGCACCATCTGATCGTGCCGATCGATCGCACGAACCTGTGATCATAGATGACGACTGATTCGATAGCGACGCCGCTCCCGCGCACCGAAAGCTTGCGCCGACGGTTCCTCGTCACGCAGGGAATCTTTGGTGGGGCCGCGCTCCTCGTCTGCTTGCTGGCTCCGCTTATTGGTCCGACGCCGATCAGCCTGGCGCGGGTGTTCGACAGCTCGATCCCGTTTTCGGACAACATCGATGCGCAGATCTTCTTCATCGCGCGTTTACCCCGGGCGGTCGCTGGTGCCTTGGTCGGCGCGGCGCTGGCGGCGGCGGGCGTCGTCCTCCAGGCCTTGCTGCGCAATCCCTTGGCTACCCCGTTCACGCTCGGCGTATCAGCCGGCGCCTCACTCGGCGCGATGATCGTCATCGTGCTCGGTGTGCCGCTATCGCTGGGCGGTGTGCCGGCCGTCCCCCTGGCCAGCTTTGCGGGCTCGCTCGTGGCCGTTGGCGTGGTGTATGCGCTGTCGAGGGCTCGAGGGCGAGGACTATCGACCTATGTGCTCTTGCTGGCCGGCGTCACCTTGAACTCGCTCTTTTCTGCGATCATTCTGTTCGTGCAGTATCTCGCCAACATGGCCGAGAGCTTTCAGGCCATTCGCTGGCTGATGGGAAACCTCGACATCAGCAGCTACGAGCCGATCGTTTCGGCGCTGCCCCTGCTGGGAGCAGCATTCGTGGCGTTCGCCATCCTTCCTCGGTCGCTGAACCTGCTCGCGCTGGGTGCGGAACACGCTGCCATGCGGGGAGTCGACGTACTCCGCGCCCAGCGGTTGGCGTTTGTCTCGGCCTCGCTGGCCACGGGTGCCGCCGTGTCGTTGGGCGGACCGATTGGATTCGTCGGCATCATCGTCCCGCATATGGTCCGCTTGCTTGTCGGCTCTGACCATCGGATCGTGCTGCCCGCGTCGGCGTTCCTAGGTGCCGCCTTCTTGGTCACCTGCGACGTCGGAGCACGCACGCTGATGGCGCCGGTTGAGCTTCCGGTTGGCATCATCACCGCGATGCTGGGCGGACCGTTCTTTCTCTGGCTTCTCATTCGACGCCGATGAAGACGCGACGCTGGCCCACGCTGCTCGTCGCCGTTGTCGGCTTTGGCATGGGCTTCGCCTCTGTTGGCGGAGTCGCAGGCCGGGCGCAGTCGCCTGCACCCCAACGGATCGTGTCGGTGATCCCCGCTGTGACCGAAACGCTGTTCGCAATTGGGGCAGGTCCCAACGTCGTCGGCATCGGGAGCTTTGATGAACTTCCAGCCGGCAGCGAGGGCGCCGACATTGCGCGTGTCGGGGCACTGATGGACCCCGATACAGAGCGTATGATTACGCTTCGGCCTGACCTCGTGTTCTTGTACGCGAGTCAAGTCGATCCCCGCCGGCAGCTCGAGCGCGCTGGCATCCCGGTCGTCACCTACAGGCATGGAGGACTCGACGACGTCGTGTCCATGATTCGTACGATCGGGCGACGTGCTGGGCGCGGACCGCAGGGCGAGGCACTCGCCACGAGAGTCGAATCTGGACTTGAGGCCATCGGCGCGCGTGTCGCCGGGCGGCAGCGGCCACGGACCTTACTCGTCTTTGCGCGCGAGCCTGCCGCTCTGCGGGGCGTCTATGCCAGCGGTGGAGTCGGTTTTCTGCACGACATGCTCGGGGTCGCCGGCGGCGACAACGTCTTTGCCGATGTCGGCGGGGAGAACGTCGCGCAGGTGAGCTCCGAAGCGATCTTGACCGCTGCTCCGGACGTCGTTCTCGAAATCCGCAACGAAGGCTCGTTCGGCCCAGACACGCTGGCAGTTGAGCGTGGGGTGTGGGAGCGACTGTCAACCGTGCCCGCGGTTCGGACTGGTCGCGTCCACTTCCTGAGCGGCGCGGAGTTCGTCGTGCCAGGCCCGCGTGTACTCGAGGCCACGGAACAGCTCGCGCGACTGCTCCATCCCGATGCGTTCTAGTCTGGCGAATCAGGAACCCACGAACTCGACCGGAACCTGCTTCGGAATGAGTTTCTTCTCGTAGGACTCGTCAAACAATCGCTCGACGGCGGCACGACCGCGATCGCCGTAGTCGAGCGTCAGCTCGTTGACGTACATCCCGACGAACCGATTGGTCTCATCCTCGTCCAGGCCGCGCCCGTACTGCCGCGCGTAGTCAACGCCGTCGGACCGGTGCTCCAAGGCATACGCGATGCTGTCGTGGAGTACGCGCGAGGCGCGGCGCATCGTGTCGGCGCCCAAGTCGCGACGAATGACGTTGCAACCCAGCGGCAGGGGCAGGCCGCCGGTGCGGTCGGCCCACCAGACGCCGAGGTCGACAATCGATCGGAGGCCCTCTGAGGCGTAGGTCAGTTGGCCTTCGTGGATGAGCAACCCCGCCGCGACCTTCCCTTCGTGGACAGCCGGCTGGATCTCATCGAATGGCATGACGGTGTAGGCAACGCCCGGATGATAGAGCTGCAGAGCGAGGTACGCGGTCGTCAGGGTACCGGGAATCGCCACGGTCACACCGGTCAAATCCGTCGGACCTTCCGGGCGAGTCACGAGCACAGGACCGTACCGGTCACCCATGCTCGCGCCGTGCGGCAGCAGGGCGTAGCGATCGAAGAGGTGCGCGTACGCATGAAACGACACAGCGGTGACCTCGTACGTCCCCTCGAACGCCGCGTGGTTCAAGGTTTCGATGTCGGCCAGCACCTGGGCGACCTCGAAGTCGTCCAGTTCGACGGCCCCGGATGCAAGGCCATAGAACATGAATGCGTCGTCGGAATCAGGGCTGTGGGCGATCGTGATCTTCATACCGATGTTGAAGTGTCCAAGTGTGAGGAGCGGTTCATGCGTCGTCGTCTTCGGATTCGGCGTAGGGCTTGGCGACCTGCTTGACGACGATGGTCAGACCGAAAACCGCGATGAGCGACGATGCCGCCAGGCCAACGTAGGCACCCACACCCATCGCTGGCGGCGACACGTCAACAGGCGACGTGCCGCGCACAATAGACTCCGCCTGTCTGCGGGCCCAGATCTGATCCGAGGCGGAACGCTCCAAGTACTTCTCGCCGAGAAGCAGGATCGCGAAGGCCGCCAACCCTACGAGAAGGAGTGGATGCCGAGAGTTTCGTCGCGTGATAATGCTGAGCGACGCCAGGACGACAGCAAGCAGACCCAGACCGAGCACCCAGAGTCCGGCGGCGCTCGGTACGCCGCCGAGCCCGCGACCGTCCATGGTGATCCAGGGCAAAAACGCGCTGGTGGCAAGAGCACATCCACACAACGCCGGAAGGTAGTACGCACGCATGCTGTGGTGAGCGATGCTGTGTATCTGGCGCGGGAACATCGACGGCAGTCTATAGGAGTGGGCAGACGGGTCCAACACGCGAGACGTCACACAGGCTGTGCGCTGGTGCGTCAGGCCAGCGGACCCGCCACCGGCCGACGCCAGCCTCCCCGGGCACGGCCGGGCACCGGCGGCAACGCCTTTGGATCGAGGCCCTCGAGGCCCTCCAGGATGTCCGACGCCCAGCTGAAGATGTCTCTACCCGCGACAACCCGACGCATCGCGCGCATTCGATGCTGCCGCTCATCGAGTGGCATGTCAACAGCGCGCTCCAACGCGTCGGCAAACCCTTCGACGTCGTAGGGATTGATGATGACCGCATCGTGCAGCTCCTGCACGGCCCCCGCAAGCTCGCTCAGCACCAAGACGCCATCGAGGTCGTCGCGCGCGGCGACAAACTCCTTGGCGACCAGGTTCATGCCGTCGTGCAGCGAGCTGACGATGCAGAAATCAGCCAACCGAAACAATGCCACGAGACGCCGGATCTTCAGCGCCGACTTCCGGTAGCGGATCGGTCCGCCTGCCTCGCTGTATCGGTGGTTGATGTCCTCGACGCGACGGTCGATTTCCGCCTCGACGTCCTGGTAGCTCTTCAGGGCCGAGCGCGACGGCACGCCAATTTGGACAAACGTGAACCGTCCGCGCAAGTCCTGTCGGCGCGACAACAGCGTATCGATTGCGTCGAGACGTTCGGGAATACCCTTCGTATAGTCCAATCGGTCGACGCCGACGCCGATGATGGGCGTCGTGATCCGGAACTCCGCGAGCAGTCGCTGCATGTCTGTGCCGACTGACGGCTCGCTGGCGATCGTCTGAATACGGTCGTAGTCGACGCCGATCGGAACGGCGAGAATCGCGGTCGTCCGCTGCTGGTAGCGAACCGTGCTCCGCGTCACGTCTGCCCCGAGCTCGTCGCGAGCCGCAGCCACAAAGTTGCGTCGGTCTCGGTCGAGCTGAAACGCCAGCAGGTCATTGGCAAGCAGACCCGACAGGATCTCCCGCCGCCAGGGACAAATGCGGAGTCGGTCCGGATGAGGCCAGGGGATGTGCCAAAAAGAGGCGGTCCTCACCTCGGGACGGGCTCGGCGGAGCGATGGAGCCACCAGCGCGAGGTGATAGTCCTGAATGAAGACAGGCGCAGCAGCTTCGGGAAGCTCCGCTTCGATGGCGGCAGCAAACCGAGCGTTGACCGTACGGTAACACTCCCAGTCTTTCGCGCGAAAGACGGGACGAACGTGGGCCTCATGACAGAGTGGCCACAGTCCTTCGTTTGCAAAGCCTTCGTAGTAGCGCTGCTCTTCGTCCGGCGTCAGCCACACCCTACGCAGTGCGTAGGAGGGATCGTCGGGCGGAACGACGACGCGATCGTACCGGTCGACAACGGTGCGGTCGGCGTCGCCCGATCCGTGCGCGACCCACACCCCGCCACGGTCTCGCATCAGTGCGTCGAGCGCGACCGCCACACCACCGGTGGACGGAATCCAACCAATGGTCCCATCCGACTGCTTCACGTGTTGGTAGGGTTCGCGGTTTGAAACGACGACGAGCGGACGATTCTGGCGAGGATCCGGGTCCACGCCAGATCCGTCAGACGTTGAACGAGAGACCACAGCCACACTCGCTGGTGGCGTTCGGGTTGCGAAAGATGAGGGACTGCCCCAGCATGTTGGGGTCGCAATCGAGGACCGTACCGTCCAAGTACTTGTAGCTCTTCTTGTCGACGAAGATGCGCGTTCCGCTAGGGCTGACGAACACCTCGTCATCAGGCCGAGGCTCTGCTTCCCAACGGAACACATAGCTCATCCCGTTGCAGCCGCCGGCCTTGACACCGACCCTCAATCCGCCTTCCGAGATGCCCTCGGTCGCCATCGCCTCACGGATTCGCTTGGCGGCGGCATCGGTCACTTCGATCATCGCTTTCACCCAGTGTAGTCGACCGGCGACAGCTCTCGCAATCGAGTCACCAAAGCGACGAACTTGTCGCTCACATAGTCGATTTCCGCTTCCGTGTTGCTTCGGCCCAGGCCGAAGCGTACCGACGCCTTGGCCAGTTCGTCCGAGAGCCCAAGGGCTCGCAATACGTGCGATGGTTCTGGGTTAACTGTCGTGCACGCGGCGCCCGACGAGACGGCCACGTCATCGAGACCGACAAGCAGCGTTTCACCCTCCACGCCCTCGACACCAACATTGAGGTTGTGGGGCAGGCGATGGGTCGTGGAACCGTTGATGCACAGCCCGCTCAAGCGACCTGACAGCTGTCCCCACAACCGGTCGCGCAACGCGGCAAGGCGGGAAGCATCCGCCGCCATCTCGGTTCGACAGATCTCCGCAGCGCGACCAAACCCGACAATGGCAGGCACGTTGAGGGTGCCCGAGCGCAGACCTCGTTCGTGTCCACCCCCATCGATCAGCGGCTCGATCTCGATCTTGGGTCGGCGTCGGCGAACCACGAGCGCCCCAATTCCCTTTGGCCCATAGATCTTGTGGGCACTCAGGGACACGAGGTCGGCATCGCAGCCATCCACCGAGAACGGCACCTTCCCAACGGCTTGGGTCGCGTCGGTGTGAAACAACACGCCGCGCTGATGCGCGACCGCGCACAGTTCCGCAATCGGCTGCAGCACGCCGATCTCGTTGTTGGCGGTCATCACCGATAGAAGCATCGCGTGATCAGTCAGTGCACCGCTGACCTCTTCGACGCCGACGCGTCCATCGACGCCGGGCCGGACGTAGGTGACCCGGACGCCCATTGCCTCCACGCGACGGCACGCGTCGAGCACCGAACGGTGCTCGGTTGCAACCGTCACGACGTGGGCGTCTCGCCGCGGTGCAGCTGCGACCGCCCCCTTGATGGCGAGGTTGTTTGACTCAGTCGCACCGCTCGTGAAGTAGACCTCTCGCGAGCGGCACCAGACGAGCGCCGAGACCTGTGCCCGTGCCGCCTCCACCGCGTCGCGGGCTGCCCAGCCGAAACTATGGTGCCGGCTCGCGGCGTTTCCGAACGTCTGGCTGAAGAACGGTGACATCGCTTCGACCACGCGTCGATCAACCGGCGTCGTCGCGTGGTGATCCAGGTAGATCGGGAGCTTCATCGCGTTGACCACGTTGACAAGCCCGGAACCGAACTTCGGAACCGGTTCATCTGCGGACGCGTCGGCTAGTGACGGGAGTCGCCCAGCGTCACACCGACCGAGGCGGGCTCGGGAACATGACGGGGATTGGTGAACACCACGGGGGAGGCGCCCGTTCGGTCGTCGGCGAGCTCTTTCAACGAAAACGACTCGAGCGAACTCACGATCCGGTCTTTCAACTGCCACAAGGGATCGCGAATGTTGCACTTGGAATACTGATCGCAGCTCTCGTCGCCGTCGGAGCACGCCGTGACCATCACGGGTCCGTCGATTGCTACGATCACATCGGCGACCGAGATCTGGTCGGCTGTCCGAGAAAGCCGGTAGCCTCCCCGAGTGCCCTGATGGGACACAAGCAGCCCCTTCTTCGATAGCCGCTGCAGGACTTTAGCCATCAGCTCGATTGGAATATCGAACCGGGCTGCGATCTCGCGGGCACTCGACGAGGTACCTTCAGACTTTGAAGCCAGGTCCTTCAGCGCGATGAGCGCGTAGTCAGCCTTCTTGGACAGTCGTAACATGTCGTCACTCGCGTCGGCCCACGCCCGACACTACCAGTATATCGTCCCCGTCAGTACTTCGGCAGTGTGGGATCGACCCTGTCAATCCACGCCAAAATGCCGCCGCGGAGGTTCTTGGCCTTCGAAAAGCCCGCCTCGCGCAGGAGTTTTACCGCCTTCGCGCTTCGAGCGCCGGACTTGCAGTGCACGATCATGTCGTCGTGCCCCTCCAGCTCGGTCAGCCGCTGCGGAAGATCACCAAGCGGGATGAGCGTAGACCCCGGGATACGGCAGATATCGAACTCCTGTGGCTCGCGCACGTCGAGCACAAACACACCGTCGTCGGCGTCAAGGCGTGACTTGAGATCTTCGACCGTCGCGTCGTTTCCGTCGGAAGTCTCGGAACCGACCGCGGGTGTGATCCCGCAGAACTGCTCGTAGTCGATCAGCTCAGTCACCGTCGGGCTATCACCACACACGGGGCACTCGGGGTCCCTTTTAAGCTTGAGCTCGCGAAAGCGCATGCGGAGTGCGTCGTAGATCATGAAGCGGTCGATCAGGGGCTCACCCGCACCGATGATCAGCTTGACGGCCTCCGTCGCCTGAATCGTTCCGATCACTCCCGGCAAGATGCCGAGCACTCCGCCCTCCGCGCAGCTGGGCACAAGGCCTGGCGGCGGCGGCTCGGGATAGAGGCACCGATAACACGGGCCGTCCTTCGTCGCGAACACCGACACCTGCCCCTCGAACCGAAAGATGCTGCCGTACACGTTCGGCTTCCCGAGAATGACGCATGCGTCATTGACGAGATATCGCGTGGGGAAGTTGTCGGTGCCGTCGACGATGATGTCGTAGCCGGACAAGAGCTCGAGTGCGTTCGCCGACGACAGCGCTACGTCGTGCGTCACGACCGTGATCTCGGGATTGATTGCTTCGAGCCGGTCGCGTGCCGAGTCCAGCTTAGGACGCCCAACGTCGGGGGTCCCATGAATGATCTGTCGCTGCAGGTTGCTGTAGTCCACGACGTCGAAGTCGACGATGCCGATTCGCCCGACGCCGGCTGCTGCAAGGTACAGCGCAACCGGAGACCCCAGGCCACCTGCGCCGATGCACAAGACGCTGGCCGCCTTCAGCTTGAGCTGCCCCTCCATGCCGACTTCCGGCATGATGAGATGTCGGCTGTAGCGGGCGACCTCAGCGTTGCTCAGCGTCATCGCATCGTTCCCCCAGCGACAGACGGGACAATGCTGATCGTGTCACCGTCAGCAACAGGTGTCTCCTCTTTCTGGAGATAGCGGATGTCGTCGTCGTTGAGATAGACGTTGACGAACGAGCGAAGCCGTCCGTCTTCCGTATACAGATGGTTCCGCAGGTCTGCATACTGAGACGTGAGGTTCTGCAACAGCTCGCCGACCGTCTTGCCTTCGGCGCGCACGACATCCTGCTTGCCTGCGTACACGCGCAATGGGGTTGGTATCAGTACATCATTGGCCATAAAGGTTCGTCCTATTCTTTGCTTGTCATGTTCTCTGCCGGGCTCTGCCGCTCGATCCGCTCTTCATCGAAGACCGACCGGTCTTCGCGCAGTCGCCATGAAGTCATCGCACGCGGCTCACCCTTTTCAATGGCGACGATCACGTACGAGAACACCGGCCAAGCGTGATCTAGATCATACTGGGACGGCCGCGCCGGATGGTCGGGGTGGGAGTGATAGAACCCGAGCAACTCGTGTCCCAACTCGTTCGCCCGCCGCTCAGCGGCCCTGTAGTCATCGGGTCTCACCAAGAAACGGCGTCGCGGCCCCTCCTCGGTGGTGTTGGGCAGCGAGAAGCACTCCGCCACCACGCCGTCCGTCCCGATCAGCGCACCGCAGCACTCGTTCGGGTACGTTTCGCGCCCGTGGTTGTGTATGTGAACCGTCGCATCATCGTCGACGATCAGTACAGGGTCATCAAGGTTAGACATCGGTAGAGTTCCGCAGCCTCCGGCTTGAACGCGTGTAGGCCGCTAGCCCTGTGGACGATAACAGCCCACTACTCGTCCCAGAACCGCTGGGTTAGGTACTTCTCACCGCCATCGCAGAAGATCGTCACCACGACGCCCTCCCGTAACCGGCTGGCGACCGACAGGCTCGCCGCCAGCGCCGCGCCGCTGGACGGCCCGACGAGCAGACCCTCTTCGGCGGCAAGTCGTCTGACCGCCGCGTACGCATCCTCTGTCCCGATCCGCAGGTCTTCGTCGGCGAGCGCCGAATCATAGATCCCCGGTACGATCGCGGTCTCCATGTGCTTCAGCCCTTCGAGGCCATGCAGTGGGCTATCGGGCTGCACCGAGGCAAGATGCACAGTTCGATGCTCGGCGGCGGCGAACTCGCGCAGGCGACGTCCTACCCCCATGAACGTTCCACTCGTGCCCAGTCCGGTGACGAAGTGCGTGACCCGTCCTTCGGTCTGCTCGATGATCTCGCGCCCAGTCCCTTCATAGTGGGCGGTCCAGTTTTCGCCGTTGTTGTACTGATCGGGGTAGAAGTACTCATCTGGAGACTCGGCGTACAGCCGTCGAGCCTCACGAATAGCCCCATCGGATCCATCCATCGGATCGGTATAGACGATCTCGGCGCCATACGCGCGAAGGATCTTCTTGCGTTCGGGCGTGACGTTTGTCGGCATGCAGAGCTTGATTCGGTAGCCCGACGCTGCCCCGATCATGGCGTAGGCGATTCCCGTGTTTCCGGAGGTCGCGTCGAGCAGGATCGTGTTCTCGTTCAGCGCACCGCTGGCGACCCCGGCCGCGATCATGCGGGCCGCTGGTCGGTCCTTCACGGAGCCACCGGGATTCTGCCACTCAGCCTTGGCGTACAACTCCACGCCGGGGCAGTGCCGCTCGAAGCGACGCAGGCGCACTAACGGCGTGTTTCCGACGAGGTCGGCGACCGTGGAGGCCCTCTTCTGTTGCACCACCTGAGACATCGATATCATGGGATCGTAGCATTCATTCAGACGCCTGTGGGTCGCCGGAGGTCCCGGTTGTGCGGGCACCGCCGTTCGCTTATCCTCAGTCGGCACCGTTAGTTGCCATTGGTATGGAACCGTTCTCGACCATCACAGCCCTCGCCACACTTCTGCTAGGTCTCGGCCTCGGTCTGGCCGGGGGATGGATGCTCGGGCGAGCTCGCAGCGCCCGCGAAGCCGCCGAACGTCACTCGCAACTGGTCGCGGAGATCGCGTCGGCGCGGGCCGCGCTCGACGCTGAGCGGCAGGCGATGGCCGACCGCGAGACGTTGCTCGCCCAAACCGACGATCATCTACGTCGTACGTTCGCGGCCCTCTCGGCCGAGGCACTTCGGACCAACAACAAGTCGTTTCTCGAGCTCGCGCGCAACTCGCTGGCCGAGTATCAGCGACAGGCTTCGACCGACCTGCAGCATCGGCAGCAAAAGATCGGAGAGCTGGTCAAGCCACTTCACGAATCGCTGGCGCGGGTTGATGCGAAGCTCCTCGAAGCTGAACGGGAGCGAGTCGGATCCTACTCGCAGCTGTCGGAACAGCTCCGGACGCTCGCCGTCACGACCACCAACCTCGAACGCGCACTCCGGACGCCGAACGTCCGCGGCGGATGGGGTGAAGTGCAGCTCCGGCGAGTTGTCGAAATGGCGGGCATGCTCAACCACTGTCACTTCGTTGAGAAGAAGGCGGCAACATCGGATGAGGGACGATTCATTCCGGATCTCATCATCAAGCTGCCCGGAGGTCGCAACATCATCGTCGATGCCAAGGTGCCGTATATCGCCTATCGAGAAGCCGTCGAAGCGCCCGACGAATCGACCCGCGTGGTAAAGCTGAAAGACCACGCACGTCAGCTCCGTGACCACATCGTGCAGCTCAGTAGCAAGAAGTACTGGGACCAGTTCCAGCCGGCTCCCGAGTTCGTGTTCATGTTCCTGCCCGGTGAGGGCTACTTCAGCGCGGCGCTCCAACACGACCCAGCGCTCATCGAGTTCGGCGTCGACAAGCGCGTGATTCCGTCCAGCCCGCTGACACTGATCGCCCTGCTACGAGCCGTGGCCTACGGGTGGCAGCAAGAGACGGTGACGCGAAACGCGAGAAACGTGAGCGAGCTGGGTCGCGAGCTCTACGATCGGGTTCGCGTGCTCGGCGGACATTTTGACGACCTCGCGCGGGGCCTTACGCGGACCGTTGATGCCTACAACAGCAGCGTCGGAGCACTGGAATCACGCGTCTTGGTGACCGCACGCAAGTTCAAAGACCTCGGGGTCGCGGCCAACGATCCGATTCCCGAGCTGTCTCCCGTCGACAACACACCACGATCGCTCCAGGCCCCTGAACACGCAGACTTGTTTGGTGATCTCACCGAAGGTGAGGTCGTCAAGGAATAAGTCAGCTCACCTACCAAACGAGGTTGGACCGGCTATGACAACGAGCGCTACCGACGGCCCGCTGGCGGGCATCACTGTTGTTGACCTTACCCGGGTTCTGTCCGGACCGTACTGCACGATGATGCTTGCCGACATGGGCGCGCGTGTGATCAAGGTCGAGCAGCCCGGCCGAGGCGATGACACCCGTGGATGGGGCCCACCGTTTCAGAACGGCGAGAGTTCGTACTTCATGAGCATCAACCGCAACAAGGAGAGCCTCACGCTCAACCTCAAGCACACCGAGGGGCGTCATGCGTTGGAGCAACTGCTCGAGCAGGCCGACGTGCTCGTCGAGAACTTCAGACCCGGAACCCTCGAACGGCTTCAGCTCGGCTATCAAGACGTGGCGGAGCGGTGGCCGAGGTTAGTGTATTGCTCGGTTTCAGGGTTCGGCCAGACCGGCCCTCGTCGCACGGAACCAGGCTATGACGCCGTGATGCAGGGTGAAGGCGGGCTCATGAGCATCACGGGGCCCGGTGACGGTCCAGCATATCGGCTTGGGGTTGCGATCGCCGATATCACGTCGGGGATGTTCGCGGCCTATGGGGTAGCCATGGGGCTCCTGGCGCGCCATCGTACCGGACGCGGACAGTACATCGACGTGGGGATGCTCGACTCGGTCGCGGCCCTCTTGACCTATCAGGCCGGAATCTACTTCACAACAGGGGTCGCGCCACCGCGAATGGGCAATAGACACCCAACGATCGTGCCGTACGAGACCCTCGAGGCGGCTGACGGCGAGTTCGTCGTGGCAGTGGGCAATGACCAGCTGTGGCGAGCGTTCTGCAGCTTGCTGGATCTCGAGACGCTCACCGACGATCCGAGGTTCGCGAAGAACAAGGACCGAGTCGAACATCGGGACGAGCTGCGAGCAGTGCTACTCGAGAGCCTCAAGACGCGAACGGTCGCGCAGAGCATCGAGATGCTGAAGGGGGCCGGTATTCCATGCGGAGCAGTCCGCGATCTTGAAGAGGTGCTCACCGATCCGCAGATCGTCGAGCGGGCGATGGTTGTTGCGATGGATCACCCTGTGGCCGGCGCAATCCGCGCGCTGGGCGTCCCGATCAAACTGGCGGACACCCCGGGAGAGGTGCGAACGCCACCGCCTACGCTTGGACAGCACACCGAGCAGATCCTGGGCAATGATCTCGGGTATTCGGCGGAGGCTGTCGCCCGACTCAGGGCCGACGGGGCGATCTGAGTCGAACCGCAACCGAACGGCGTCGGTTCTACTTCTCGACGAACGGGCCCAACTTCGCAACAAGATGCGTCAACACGTCGTCTTCCGTCAACGACGCAAGGGACTCAGCCGAGCACATCACGCTTTCATCGACCAGCACGCGCCGGCCCCTCGTGCGGCTGACGCACATACGCAGCGCGGGAGGGTCCTGTGCTGTGTCGAGATCCACTTCGACGAAGTTGTCTGGCGTTCCCCGCGCCTGAAGCTTCACCGCACCGGACGGCGTCGCCACTTCACACGGGTACCCTTCACTGGTGAGCACTCCGGCGACCGTTTTGAACACCGGTACCACCACGTGTCGCAACGCCCGGTCGCCATCGCGCGAGGCCGATTCCGAGCGAGCCCGGCGCTCGCGAGCCGCATCTCGCGATTGTTCGATGACCCGTAACACGCGCTTGCGAACTTCGGATGTCTCGACCATCAGCTGTCGCGCCGGGGTGTGCCGACTTCGTAGAGCCGGACAAGCTCGATCAACTTGTAGCCCTTGGTCTGGTACGGGGGAACGATTCGCTGTGTGTGCAGAAACTGAATCATGCCATCGTCCGCATAGTCGGGTGACTCGATCTCGGAGGCTTCGTTCAGCACCGACTCGAGCTCGGAAATCGTCATGAGCTTGTCGGTGATCGTTCGGCGGCGCGGAAACACGCCCCACAGGTGCTCGCGCTCAACTCGCTCCTGAGTTTGAAACCCCAAGTAAATCTCGTTGCTAATGAAGTTGTACTCCACATCGCTTCGTGTCGATGGCGCGTCCTCGACCCGGAGGAAAGCCACGCCGTTCTGGTCGGACAACCAGTCGATGAGCATCTGCGTGAAATCGCCTTCGCCGGACCACCCTTCACGGTCGATAGCGGAGGGCATAACGGGGAAAGTATAGAAGGCCGAAGGCTTCCTGACCGCTCAGCTCAACAACCTCCACCCCTGGGTCAGGAGGAAACACACCGTGACTCCGATCGCTACGGGCAGCAGTGCTGCGAGCGTTGTCCACTTGGCACTCCGGGTCTCGCGGTAGATCGTGTAGATCGTCGTGGAGCACGGATTGTGGAGCAGGCTGAACAGCATCAGGTTGACCGCGGTCAGCAAGGTCCACCCGCCCGCGCGCAGCAGCTGACCGGTGGCATCAACGCTGTCCAGCTCGAACATCACGCCCGTCCCGGATCCGGATCCGGAGACGTTAGCGGTCAGGACGGTCAGCATGAGCACGGTTGGAATCACGATCTCGTTAGCCGGGATTGCGACGACATACGCGAGGAGAATCACCCCGTTGAGGCCGATCAGCAGCCCCATCGGGTTCAACCACGACACCGCATGCTCGGCAACGCTCGATCCTCCAATGCCGATGTTCGAAATGAGCCAGATCACCGCACCGGCTGGAATGGCAAAGACCACCGCGCGCCACAAGACAATCAGCGTGCGATCGATCATTGAGGTATACAGGGTCTGAAGAATTCGCGGGGGTCGATACGGCGGCAGCTCGAGACTGAAGCTGGTCGCCTCACCACGAAGCACGGTCCGAGAGAGCAACAACGAAACAAGGAACATCATCGCGATACCAAGCAGCGCGATGCCTACCACCGATGCAGCCGAGACAGCACCCGCCAAGTGCGGAGGTGCCAGCGCCCCAATGAAGATCGTCGCGATCAAGATCTGCGTTGGCCACCGCCCGTTGCACAGCGAGAAGTTGTTCGTGATGATGGCGATGAGGCGCTCGCGTGGGCTGTCGATGACTCGCGTGGCGACGACGCCCGCGGCGTTGCATCCGAAGCCCATGCACATCGTGAGCGCTTGCTTGCCGTGAGCTCCGGCCTTCCTGAACAGCGCATCCAAGTTGAAGGCGACCCGTGGCAAGTATCCAAAGTCCTCGAGCAGCGTGAAAATCGGAAAGAAGATGGCCATCGGAGGCAGCATGACCGCAACGACCCAAGCCGTGGCGAGATACACACCGTCGAACAGAAATCCACCTACCCACCAAGGCATCCCCACAGCTGCGCCGACGCCCTTCAGCCACGGGTGAACGGTATCGATGAGCAGCGCGGCCAGCAGTCCGGAGGGGACGTTGGCGCCTTCAATCGTGATCCAGAACACGGCGGCAAGGATGGCCAACATGACGGGAAAGCCAAGCAGTCGGCTCGTCAACAACCGATCAAGCCCGCGGTCCAGATTGAAGCCAGCACGTTTGAGGCCATGCATCTGCACCTTCTCGCTAATCGCCTGCGCGGCCTGATAGGTGCGTTCGCTCACGGTGTCTTGAAAATCCGGAGGCATTTGCCATCGGAGCTGTCTTGCCATGTCGAGCACGCCCGCTCGCGTCGCCTCGGGCACGTGTGACGGCGCACCCGCCTCGGGTGAATCACTCAACTGCCCAAGCTCGCCAGACCGTACGGCCTCAACCACCGCGTCATCAGCATTAAGCAGGCGTTGCGCGACCCAACGGCTGTTCGGCAGCGACGGGAACGCATGGTCAACAGCGTCAGCGAGAGATCCGAAGACCGCCTCTACCCCCGGCGCATGCTGCGCAAACGGTACGGACGGGGAGTCACCTCGCCGACGGCCACGCGTTGGGCGACCGCGAGGAGTTCGTCAATCCCGACCCTCGAGCGGGCAGCGCCGGGCACGACCGGCACGCCCAGCTCACGCTCGAGCCGTGCGGCATCGAGGGCGATCCCATGACGTCGAGCCTCGTCCATGAGGTTGAGGTACACAACGACTCGGTTGGTGATCTCGAGTATCTGAAGGACGAGGTTGAGGTTGCGCTCGAGCCTGGTGGCATCGACGACCACAACCGTGACGTCAGGGCGCCCGAAGAGCACGAAGTCTCGTGCGACCTCTTCGTCCGCGCTACCCGCCTGTAGCGAGTAGGTGCCCGGCAGGTCGACGACCTTCACCCGTTTGCCGTCGTAGGCAAACGCGCCTTCGGCCCGCGCAATCGTCTTGCCCGGCCAATTGCCCGTGTGCTGACGGAGACCGGTCAAGGCGTTGAACACCGTGCTCTTGCCAACGTTCGGGTTGCCCGCGAGCGCGAGCAGGACGTCCCACTTGTCCGGGCTCAGCCCAAGCTTGATCAGATTCTGTACCCGATGCTCGGCGCACCCTCCGCACGCCGGAGACGGCATCGCCATCAGGCAACCTCCTCAGCCTGGCCTCTCGTGCGATCGACCAGAACCTGAGCCGCCTGAGCCCGTCTCAGCGCGATCAATGCGCCGCGAATTCGATACGCGACCGGGTCACCCGCAGCGCTGACGAGCTCGGGTGTGATCTCTGCGCCGCGCACGACGCCGAGGTCAAGCAGCCGACGCCGCTGGGTGCCGCGGCAGGACGACGCGATGCCGACGACCGTCGCGGTCTCTCGGGGAGTCACATCGAGCAGCGTGATGCTCGCGGCATCCGGGCGTGCACCCTCCGGCAGCACGCGCACCGTGACGTTGGCCGCGCGCACCGGATCGAGCGTCCACTCACGGCCACCAGCTCTCACGCTGACTCCGCCGTCGGTATACGCCAGCACCTCAAGTCGACCGCCCAACACGAGCCCGTCCTCCAGAAGCGCGTCGTAGATCTCACGCGGTTCGTCTTCGAGGTGTACGACTTCGACAGTGCGTCCAGGTCCAGCAGCAGTCAGCACGACCCCCTGAGCCGGAGGGATCTCACCAAGCGACGTCGGAATGGGATCGCCGTGGGGGTCCCATGGTGGGTGTCCAAGTCGAGAGTCGAGCTCGTCGACTTCCTCCGTCGACAACGCGTGCTCCATCGCCTCCGCGCGGTCGTGCCACTCGCCAGCCGGAACACCTGTGCGGTCTGCGAGGTACCGCTCCCACAATCGATGGGTTCGAACAAGTCGAATGGCCGACTGGCGACCAGCATTCGTTAGGGTCGGTCCGTGGTCGTCCATGCGGAGCAAGCCCATCCTGGCGAGGCTCGAGAGCAGCGACGCCGACCGAGCAACAGACACCTCCAAGCGACCAGCCAGACTCTCGAGCGAACAGACCGTGCCAGCGCGCTCGCACTTGTAGACGTGCTTGAGCGCGTCTTCCAGGCGCACTCGTTCCCCAAAGCGAAAGAGCCTCATGAACCGTGGAACCAGTCCGTGACGCGGCCACCCGAGGACACCAAGACCGGCGACAACGAGGGCAAACACGATCAGCGCGCTCGCGGGATCAGGATTCGACATTTGACATTTGACAACCTTATTTTTGATGACTCAAAATACATTGTCGAGAGACGGACGTCGGAAGTCAAGCTGGTGCCGCGTGCCGTCTTCGTCCGGGGTGAAATCTTTGCTACCTTCGAGCACCGTTGAGAACTACCTGAAGGCCATCCACAAGGCCCAGTCGGCTCTGGACGACGATGGACAGCTCGTCCCAATGGGCCAACTGGCGGCAGCCCTTGGGGTCGTCCCCGGCACCGCGACGACTATGGTAAAGGCGCTCGCCGAATCGGGCTTGGTCGACTACGAGCCGTATACCGGAGTTCGGCTCAGCCCAGCCGGACGCAAGCTCGCCGCGCTGGTGCTCAGACGCCATCGCCTCATCGAGCTGTTTCTCGTCGAGGTGCTTGGAATGAGCTGGGCCGACGTGCACGACGAAGCCGAGCGCCTCGAGCACGCGGCATCCGACCGGCTGATCGATCGCATCGACGCGATGCTCGGACGCCCCTCCGTCGATCCCCATGGCGATCCAATCCCCGACTCGGATGGCGCGATGGCGACACCAGACTACCAGACACTTCTGACCTGCCCTCTTCGCACACCGGTCGTCCTCACGCGAGTTGCCGACCAGGATGCCGAGTTCCTCCGCTTCCTGGAAACCAGCGAGCTGACACCGGGTCAACCGCTACAGGTCGAATCGAGGGACAGTGCGGCCGATCAAGTCATCGTACGAGGCGGCGGTCATCGTCCGATCACGATCGGGATGCGCGCCGCAGCCAAGCTGCAGGTAGTGGGACAGACGGAAGCGAAGCGGAAACAGAGAAAACGGAGTTAGGCGCGAGACCTTGAAGATAGGCTCCGCGTTACAACGAGTCAAGAAACGCAAGCAGATCCGACACGGTTTGCGCTGACATCGATTCGAGTCGGACGAGAGACGTCCCCGCTTCCCCGCCGTGGCGGTTCACGGCCTCGGCAATCGTGGCGGCGGTGCCGTCATGCAGCAACGGCCTCCGAAAACGCAAACCCCACAGCGACGGGGTGCGTATCTCTTCAGGTGCACCGTCGCCTTGCGCAATGCCGTCACCAGTCCCAACGTCGTGGAGCAGCAGGTCCGAGAAGAGCGGCACCTCGCGCCGGTCGAAGAGCGGGTTGGGGCTGGCTCCGGTCGTGAGCGTCGGGACATGGCAGGTCGCACACCCGACCGCATTGAACACCTCGCGGCCGGCGAGCACGGCCGGCGTCATTGGGCCGCGCGGCGGCGGCGCCAAGAACTTCATGAAGGCCTCGAAGTTATCGATCCCCCGTAGACCGGTGCCGAGCTCTGGGATATCTTCCGGCTCGGGAATCGGATCGCATTCACGAAGCTGCTCGTCAGTGAGGTTGAAGGTCAGCTCCTCCAGAAAGAGGTCGTTGGTGATCCCCATTTCGTTTCGATAGGCATCGGCCCCAAACACGAGAAGGGTCGCGACCTGCGCCTTCCAGCCAAAGCGACCGATCCGCTCTGCACCAGACGCCAGATCCGTCACTCTCGCCGCACGACCGCTGATCCCATCGCCATCGAGGTCATGGGGATCTTCGAGGGCCATGATCGTGTCGTCGGAAATCGCCTCCACGAGTCCGGCGCCGAACAACGGGATCGGCGCACGTCGCGCGATGACGTTGGCATCCGACGGGATGACCGACTGACACCCGTGGGTTGGGATGGAAAAGAGCTGAAACAGAGAACCGCGCGCCGAGTCGAAATCCTGAAAACTCCCGTCCGCCAGGCGTCTGCCAGCCCGAACGGTCGTCACCGGCGCGATGCCGCCAATAGCCGGCACGCTGTGGCACTCGGCACAGCTCGTGCCGTTGTAGGCCGGACCGAGTCCCTCCTCGGCGTCTTCGACTTCGAGGAAGTCTTCAAGACCCAGACTGAATGCCTCGAACTCTTCCGGCGTGACCCCGGGAAGCGGATCGCCGAACTGAGCCTCCCTCTGGGCAACGGATGCGCTCTGCGCGACAAGGACCAGGACGCCGACAGCCACAAGCCGGAACGCGCGACCGAGAGACGAACTGACCATCCGAGCGTCACTCATCGCTAAAGACGACTATCTCGCCACGCATGAAGTTATGACCCGCCCCACAGAGGCGCGAGCACTCAAAGCGGTACTCCCCGACTTCTCTGGCCTCGAACAGAACGACCGCCTCGCCCTGTCGTCTCTTCGGTACGCTGACGTCGACGCCGCGACCAACGATTCGAAACCCGTGCATCGTATCCTCGCTCCGCACCCTGAGCTCCAGGGTGCTGCCGACGGGTACGCGAACTTCGGACGGCGAGAACATGAAGCGCTCGGCAACAATCTCCACAACCTGGCGATCTTGCGCGCCGACTCGGGTAGGCCCGGGCACCGCGAACGTTCCGACGACGGCCGTGCCGAGGACGAAGCGACTCCAATAGCGGCGACGCGGTGACATCAGAACCACCACCCCAGGCCGATGTTGAGTGAGTTCGGAGCTTTGATCACGGTACTCTGGTTTTTCAGAATCGTGTAGTCGACCTTGACCGCGACGTCAGGGTCGGGAAAGTAGGTCATGCCGACCACCCAGGCGTCGCGGTCGAACTCCTTGAGCGGTTGGTATCCTGCGGGCATTCGGTATTGGGTGTCGAAGTTCTCATACCGGAGAAAGACCGCGAGCTCGCGCGGGGCCGGCTGCGCGAGCACAAAATACGATCCCTCGAAGTAGAAGCCCCGAATGCGATCGGCCACGTTCGGACTCACACCGACCGTTCGTTGGCGTGACGCGTTCAGCTCCCCCATGCCGTCGAGGAATCCGTGGGCGTACTGCCCGCGTGCCTCGAACTCGCCGACCCGATATCGACCATCGAACTCGACCATGGTCACGCTGGTGTCGAAACGCAGGTCGCGAAATCCTGTATCCCCACTCCAGAAGCTCGTGCCCAACACCAGCCCGGGATGACCCACGTACTCCAGGCGCCCGGTGCCAGCCAGCGAGCGGGCGTTCGATTCCGCGCCTTTCTGGCGGCCTTCTCGAATCCCTTCCTCCGCGCTGAACCCGGTCGCGTCAAGTGGCGCCATCGCGTAGACGCGGTATCGAAATCCGCCGCTCAACTCGCCGTGCGCGCCAACGCCGACATCGAACCAGGTCGTGGGAACGATCACCGTGTCGACGAATGGTCGCTCCACGCCGTGGAAGACCGGTGGCTCGTGGCGCTCATTGATGATGCCCACAGGCGCCAACAGCATGCCCGCCCTCAGGTTGAACGGTCGGCTCAGCAAGAAATCCACGTAGGCCTGCTCGAGCTCGAGCTCGCCATCCGTCTCGTTCGAAACCACGGCGTGCTCCAGCTCGAGCTCGGCAACAAAGCGGACGCGATCCGAAAAGCTGTGATTGAACAGCAGCACGAAACGGTGAAAATCGAGAATCGCGTCTTCGTCCTGCCGGTTGTTGTAGTGAAAGTCCATGTAGCCCGAGATCGGCCCGGTCGACGGCGCTGCAGAAGGATCGGCACGCGGGGTCTGGCCTGCGCTCTTGAGAATCTGGGCGTCCGCCGACGCCCCGCAGCCGATGACTAGAGCCAGCCCAATTACCGTTTCGTGCAGTAGAAGCCTATATTTTGAACGCAGCATGTTCCCATTTTGATATATCAAAACTACGCGCAGAACGCAAGGCGGGGTCAGTCCCCGGTCGTCAGGTTGGAGGGTCGGAAAGCGTACTCTGCCGGGTCGATCGCTCCGGCAGCCTCGAAGGCTTGGAGCCGCTCGCGGCACTTGCTGCACCGCCCGCAGTGCTTCGTTCCGGCTGGGCTCATGCACGACAAGGTGTGCTCGAGCGGCACACGAAGGTCAACGGCCATCCGAATCACATCAGCCTTGTTGAGCGTCGAGAACGGGGCGACGATGTCGACTGGATAATCGAGTCCCAGCGAGAGCGCCCGAGCCATTGCGGCAAAGAAGTCCGGCGTGGCGTCCGGAAACGGATTGCCGGCCAGCGGGCCAACTGCGATACGGCCGATCCGACGAATCGCGCAGTACACAGCGGCCTTTGCGAGAAGGAGCACATTGCGGCCAACCAGGTACACTTCTTCGTCGGCCGTTGCATAGGTTGGCGCCGCCCCAGTCAGGGCCCAGTGGTTTGTCGGGTAGGTGTCTGACACATCGCAATCCAACGCGACCCAGGGTTTCACGCGGGCGCTCTCGGGAGCCGCCGCGAGGAACCGCGCTACGTACTGCCGTTCGACCGGTTCCCACGCAAGCCCACTACTCACGTAGATGGGTTGTACGGTCGCCGCGCGGGACTCATGGGCCACGAGCACTGCGCTATCGAGTCCGCCCGAGCACAGCACCGCGCTGACGGTTTCTTGACCCTCGTTTGAACCGTCGACTACCATCGAATGTTCCTCGAAACCGACGTCGCCGTCACGTCACCATGTACTCCGTCACCAAACGCATCGACTTCTGCTACGGCCACCGCCTCCTGAACTATGACGGCGTGTGTAAGCATCCACACGGCCACAATGCCGTTGCGGAGATCGAAGTTCGGAGCGCCTCCCTGGACGCACGCCACATGGTGTGTGACTTCAGCGACATCAAGCGCGTCGTCAAAGGGTGGATCGACCAAGAGCTCGACCACAAGATGATCTTGCATCGGGACGACCCGCTGTTGCCGGCGTTCCAGCAGCACGACGAGCCAGTGTTTGTCGTCGACGAGAACCCCACCGTTGAACACATCGCCTACTTGATTTTCGACCAGACCCAACGCCTGGGGTTTCCGGTCGTACGGGTGACGGTTTGGGAGACGCCGACCTCGTTCGCGACTTACGCGGACCGAGTTGCCGAACAGACAGCCGATACAGCGGCAGGCCGGCACGATCGCGCACCGACCAGCTAGGGCTTCCTTGACCCCTTCGGTCCCGAGCGCCGACGCTGTCGACGGCGCCGACGGCGACCATCGTTGGGTGACCGCGCGGCTGCCCAGTCCGGGTGCACGTGGAGGATTTGGCCTATCAACGGCGGCTCGACTGCCGTGTTCCCGCGGCCCTTACGGTCTCGAAAGAACGCCCGGTCGACTGTCTGAAGGAGGCGAATGAGACCACGTTCGTCAGGCGCCGACAGCACGATCACTCCGGGGCTCTCGTTCGGTGGAAAGCGACCGGAATCGAGGAAGTCCTCATCGAGGCTGATGACACTGCGGCGGAGTTGCCGCGCCAATCGATAGTGCTCGATGTCGCTGGCTCGTCGCAATTCGTCGTGCTCGACCACCGCCAGCACATCCCAGTCCAGGCGTTCCCGCAAGTACCTGATCACGCCTGCGGGCACGTTCGCATCGGCATACACGCGGGGCTGTCGTGTCAACTTCCCGACGTGTGGTCCAAGCTCGGACGCGAACGTTCCCATCGTCAACCACCTGAGCCGCCGGGCACGGAACGGCCTTCGCGGCTACCCGTCCGCGGGGACTTGTCGGGCTCGAGCCTGCCGCTCGAGCTCGTCGATCAGCGCGTCTCGCTGGTGATACAACGCCTTCCGCGTGCGCCGCCCCGGCTCTGACCCCACGACGTACTCACAGAACAGCGGGAAGGCAATGGTCGTGTCGCAATAGGCGATAACAGTTGAGGGCAGCATGCCAGGGTTCACCTTACCCCAGCTGACCGCCTCTGACGGCGTTGCACCAGACAGGCCTCCCCACACGACGTGGTCGGTCGTGAACTGGATGAAGTAGTCGTTGCCCCCTTTCGGAATCCCGTACACCTCCCAAAGCGTCGGCTGGCCTTGCAGGTAGAAGTTCTTCGGCGAACCTCCACCAAGAATGAGCCCGCCGTTCTTCTCACCGGCGAGAACGATCGCGCACACTTCGTTCACATCGCGATTGGCATCGATCGTCAGCCGGCTCCGGTTCATGAGAGCGTGATAGGCCACGTTCATGCCAATCGAGCTGTCGCCGGGCGAAGACGTGTAGATCGGAACGCCGAGCTCGGCGGCCTTCGCGACGACCGAGTGATCAGCGCACGTCGGCTCGCGGCTCAGCAGATCCTGACCGATCCGAAAGTGCAGCTCGGCCGACGATATCGGGCCCTCTAGGCCGCTTCGGCCAAAAAACCCCCGGAGATACGCATCGGTCTCGAGCAGGACGTCGGCTCGAAACAAAACGTCGTAGATGCGAATAATGCCGCGCTCGTATAAATCGACGTCGTCGAGGAATGGCGAACCACGGTGCAACGTGAAGTTCAGCGCGTAGTGCAAGTCGTGGTAGAGGTTGGCGCCAGTACTGATGACGAAGTCGACTAAGCCGCGCTCCATTAACTCGATGACGCACCCCCCGAGCCCAGCGGGGGTCATCGCGCCGGCCACCGTCAGCCCGATCGTCGTGTCATGGGCCGGATCGAGCATGCCGTCGGTGAAGATGTGGCATGCCTCGGACAGACGACCGGCGTTGAACGCTTGAAACCCCTCGTCAATCAGATGCCGAACGTCAGAGCTACCACGGGGACGGTAGTAATGGATGGTCTTTCCGCTGAGGTAGTCAGACGTGTCAGAGGAAGGAGAACCGGGAGCCCGATGAGGCACGGACGATTCTAGTGCGGATCGACCCAGTCAGGTCGTCGCGCGGCGACGCTAAACAGGAACATTGCACCGCCAGTCCCGCCGAGCACGAGACCCAGCCCGTCGGTCCACCACGACTCCCACGGCATCTCAAAAACCGCCAAGGCGGCGGCGACGGCGACCAGTGTTGCGCCCGCGATCGCGGCTGACAGGCGAGCCTGAACCAGTCGAAGAACCACGCCGCGCGCGCGCCGGAGCCGCATGTCTACATGCCGGTCACGTGGTAGCCGCCGTCCACCATCAGTACCTCGCCGGTCACGCCGCGGCTGGCTGCGCTCAGTAGGAACACCGCGGCATCCGCAACCTCTTCGGCGTCGACCGTACGACGTAGTGGCGCCCGCTCACGGTAGTGCTGGAGGATTCGACTGAAGCCCGAGATGCCAGAGGCCGCTAAGGTCTTGATCGGTCCGGCCGAGATTGCGTTGACCCGGACGTTGGTCGGGCCGAGGTCGCTGGCCAGGTATCGGACCGACGCTTCAAGCGAGGCTTTGGCCACCCCCATCACGTTGTAGTGCGGGAAGACGCGTTCACTTCCCATGTACGTCAAGGTCAAGATGCTCCCGCCGCCGCGCTTGTCCATGAGCGGTACGACCGCGCGGGCGAGCCCGACCAGTGAGAACGCACTCACGTCAAGCGCCTGCAGGAAATCTGCTCGAGACGTTTGGACGAACGGTTCCTTGATGGACTCGCGCGACGCGAAGGCGACGCCGTGCACGAGGAAGTCGAGCCCGCCGTGCTCCGCATCAACCGCCGACGCCAGCGCGGCGATCTCGTCATCGCTCGTGACGTCGCACGCAACGAGTTGTGGTGGTTGGCTGAGACCCTCGGCCAACGCGCGGGTGTTCTCCCCGAAACGATCGTTGGCGTAGCTCAGGGTCAGGCGAGCGCCGGCGGCGTCAGCCGCTTTCGCAATCGCCCATGCAAGCGACCGCTTGTTTGCCACACCGACGACGAGGCCATTCGATCCATCAAGCACACCCATGGGCGGAACGGGCAGTCAGCGCTTTCGCCCTCTGTCGCGGCGTGATGACGATGACCGGTTTCCGGAATCGGTGCGCGGTTGGCCCTGGCGGTCGGGACGGCCTGACCGTTTCCGATTACCCGACTGCTGCGGGCCCCCGCTCTCGGCTCGCGCCCGCTGGGAATTGCTGCGGCTGCTCCGTTTTTTACCTTTGTTCGGTGTCGTGGAATTCGGATGTCCGCCGTCTCGTGCGAAACGGCCATTCCGGGTCCCGCCTCGTCCCCCAGCTCCGCGCGCTTGTTGCTGATGGCTGGTGAAGACCGGAGGCTCGCGTGGCGTCGCAGGGGCGCCCTCGGGCAGCTGCAAGGTGGCGCGGATTAACGGGCGTCGAACCGGGCCTTCTTCCGCAGCTTCGACCCCACCATCGGTATCTGCCGGGCCGGCGTCTTCGGGCTGCATGACCGGTTCCGCGCCGTCAGGTTCTTCGGGCACGCGATCACGTTCGCTCATAGGCAATCGACTCGTGTTCCTCGAGTGACGTTCATCAACCAGCAACGCAGAGCGAAGCGCTCGAATCCGAGGACCTGCTCATGGTCGATGGCACAAACGCGCGTGGGGTCGACTCCGCGCGTGTAACCCGACGGTGCGACTGCTTCCCGGTGGCCAGCGGCAGGGTTGGGAACGTCTACGCGCGGGAAGCCCTGAGTCTAGCAGAGCCGCTAAAGCCGTGGCAATCCCCCCAGCGCAGTTCCTTGAGGCGCCGTTCCGGGGCGCAAGCGCCAGCAACCTAGTGGGGTGCCGCCACCCAGGACTTCAGACTCTCCAGGGCCTGGTGAACCGCGTCCGGATTCGTCGACTGCGGTGTGCGGCGCGCACCAACCGATCCACCTCCGGTGATATGCGCGGCGATGTCGGAATCAAACAACTCGTGATACGACCGCCACTCTTCCGCCGTCAGCGTCTCGAACTGCCGGCCCTGTTCGACCAGGTCGCGCACAATGCCGCCGACAACCTCGTGCGCACTGCGGAAGGCCAGACCTCGATTGACGAGATAGTCGGCGACGTCGGTCGCGAGGAGCATCCCGGTTGCCGCTCGGAGCGCATGGTCCTCTCGGATTCCAAGCGTCGCGACGACGGTCGTTGTGGCCCGCACGGAGTCGCGAACCGTTTGCTCCGCATCGAAGAGCGCCTCTTTGTCTTCCTGCAAATCCTTGTTGTAGCCGCTGGGAAGCCCCTTCATCGTCGTCAGCCAGCCGATGTGGTGGCCCACCACTCGGCCTGTCTTGCCGCGAACCAGCTCCAACGGGTCGGGGTTCTTCTTCTGGGGCATGAGGCTGCTGCCGGTGGCGACCGCGTCGGCCAGCTCGAAGAACCCAAACTCCTCTCCGGTGAACAGGATGAGGTCTTCGGCCAGCCGGCTCAGATGCACCATGATCAATGCGAATGCGTGAAGCGCCGACGAGACGAAATCACGGTCGGCCGCCGCGTCGACGCTGTTGGCCACGACACGCGAGAAGCCGAGCCGCGCCGCCAGCTGTTCCGTATCGACGGCGTAGCTGGTGCCAACGACCGCGCCCGAGCCCAACGGTAGCGCATCAGCCTCGTCGCGGGCGTGCTCGAGCCGGGCGTAGTCTCGTCTGAGCGCCGCCGCGTGCGCGAGGAAGAAATGCGCCGCCAGCATCGGCTGCGCACGACGAAGATGTGTGTACGCCGGCATCAGCGCGCTGCCGGCTGCGTCGGCGCGATCCCCTAACGCGGCCACGAGCGCGACCACCGCACGCTGGACCTCTTGAAGCTGCCGGCGCACGTACAGCCGGAGATCGAGCGACACTTGTTCGTTGCGCGAGCGACCCGTGTGCAGCCGTCGTCCGACGTCGCCGACCTGCTCGATTAACTGTCGTTCGACGAAGGCATGAACGTCCTCGTCGGGGCCGGCGAGGAAGGACGAATCTCGTCGGCCGCGTTCTCTAATCTCGGTCAAGCCTGCCGTGATCGCCGCTGCGTCGTCGGTGGACAGCACCCCGGCGCCGACAAGCGCTTCGGTCCACGCCAGGCTGCCATCGACGTCGTCGTCGAACAGTCGGCGGTCGAACCCGAACGATGCCTGGAATTCGAATACGTCTTGATCCGGAGCCTCGGCAAAGCGCCCAGACCACAGATGGCGATCTTTCGACATGCGACGTCTCAGGTTGAGGACTTGGCCCGCGATGATTCCAGGCCGGCGCCAGCCGGAGTGCGGAGTTCTCGGCGCGCTGCCGTCTCGACGGGCAACCCCCACAACTTGATGAAGCCCACGGCGGCCGAATGATCGAAGACATCGCCTTCGTCGTAGGTCGCCAACCCCGTGTCGTAGAGCGCGTCGTCAGACTTGCGGCCGACGACCCGGCAGTCGCCGCGATAGAGCTTGAGTCGCACGGTACCTGTGACGCGCTCCTGCACCTTGGCCACGAACGCATCGATGGCCTCGCGCGTGGGCGTGAACCACAACCCGTTGTACACCAGGTCGGCGTACGTCCGGCCGAGACTGTCCTTCAGCCGCTCGAGATCTTTTGGAATCACCAAGGACTCGAGCTCCCGGTGCGCCGTATGGAGGAGAACGGCGGCCGGTGCTTCGTAGATCTCGCGCGACTTGATGCCGACGAGACGGTTCTCGACCATGTCGATACGTCCCACCCCGTGCGCCCCCGCGATGGTCTCGAGCGAGTTGATCAACTCGGTCAGCGGCATCCCCACGCCGTTGACCTTCGTGGGCAGTCCGGCCTCGAACTCGACCTCGACGTAGGCGGGCACATCGGGACACTCCGTGGGCGACTTCGTGAGCGCGTAGATATCGTCTGGCGGCTCGGTCCACGGATCCTCCAGCACGCCGCATTCGATCGAACGTCCCCAGAGATTCGAGTCGGTGCTGTAAGGGCTCTCGACGGTCGTCGGCACCTGGATACCGTGGGCCTTGGCGTACTCAATCTCATCCGGACGGGTCATACCCCACTCACGAGCCGGGGCGACAACCCCGATGCCGGGATCCAGCGCGCGCGCCGACACATCCATTCGTACTTGATCGTTGCCCTTGCCGGTGCACCCGTGCGCGATCCTGCTGGCGTTTTCAAACTGCGCGATTTCGACCAGCTTCTTCGCGATCAATGGTCGGCCGAGCGCGGTCGCCAGCGGATACTTGCCTTCGTACATGGCTCCGGCTTGAAGCGCCGGCACGATGTAGTCACGAGCGAACTCCTCGCGAACGTCGACGACGTGGGCACGCACGGCTCCGACTCCAAGCGCACGCTCTCTGACGTCATCGAGCTCCTTGCCCTGCCCCAGGTCCATCGTGACCGCGATGATCTCCGCGTCGTATTTGTCAGCGAGCCACTTAACCGCTACGGACGTATCGAGGCCACCGGAATACGCGAGAACGATTTTCTCCATGCTTCCTCCATCGACGCCGACTTCAGCTCAGGCTGCGGCGGCATTCATCCTCTGGCCCAACCTTCGAGCAACCGCTTGACTTCGCGTCCCGCACGAGCGTGGCGGGTGATGACGAGGATTGTGTCATCTCCGCCAACGGTCCCAACGACCTCCGCCAAGTCGGCCCGGTCAATGGCCAGTGCAAGCGGCTGCGCGAGACCGGGATCTGTTCGGAGCACGAGCAGCTGTTGCACTTGATCGACACGGCGCAGATACTCGGCCACCGCTCGACGCACCGCGGCATCGGCAGCACCGCGACCGTCAGCGAGGACACCGGGCTTCTGATACGCCCCGTCAGCGGCTCGCTTGACGAGCCCAAGCTCCTTGATGTCACGCGAGATCGTGGCCTGGGTCGCGTTGAAGCCCTTTCCACGCAGCCGGTGCCGTAGCTGGTCCTGACTCACGATCTCTTCTTGCGCGACCAAGTCCAGGATGGCAGACTGACGATAATGCTTCATATTTATACGGTGTTATGAATTACTATACACAATCGAACATGGCGGCGCAATGGCTAGATCCTAAGAAAATTGGTCCTTTTCTGCATGAAATCAGGACCGACGGTTTGACGTGGGCACCTCAAAAATCGTATAAATAAACTTCTATTCGCATAAGTATACACGTCGACGAGGGAGACCATGACGCTACGAATCGGAGTCGTCGGGGCCACCGGCTACGCGGGCCAGGAACTGATCCGCTTGGTTGCCCGCCACCCGACCGCCGAGGTCACGGTCGCCATGACGTCGAGCACCGGAGAGGAAAACCGAACGCTGCCCGCGTTGACCGACATTTGGGATGGCGACCTCTCGGGGTTCGACGTGGATCGCATCGCCGACGCCGACGTCGTGTTTTTGGCTCTACCCGATACGGTCAGCGCCGAGCTTGCCCCCGAACTGCTCTCGAAGGGCCGGCGTGTGCTCGACCTGTCCGGAGCGTTCAGGCTGAGAGATGCCGAGCTCCGACAGCGGTGGTATCCGAAGGCGCCGGAACTCGCGACTCCAATCGTGTATGGGCTGGCCGAGCGTCGTCGGGACCAGCTGCGAGAGGCCCGCTTCGTGAGTTGTCCGGGATGCTACCCGACGGCCGCGCTCTTGGCACTCGAGCCGCTCATCGCGGCTGGACTCGTGACCGGTGACATCACCATCGACGCCAAGTCGGGTATCTCAGGCGCGGGACGGCAACCGAAACTCCGCTATCACTTCTCGGAGTGTCACGCCAACATCGTGCCGTATGGAGTCTTCTCTCACCGTCATGGTGCCGAGATCGAGCAGGAGCTGCAGCACGACGTCACCTTTGTGCCACACCTCGTGCCGTTCGATCGCGGCATCCTCGAGACGATCTACACGCGTGTCACGCCATCTGCGAGCGCTGCCGCGATCGGGGACGTCTTCGAAGAAGCCTATGCCGATGCGCCGTTCGTTCGACTACGTGCCGACGACCTGCCAGAAATCGCGCACGTCGCGTACACGAACTATTGCGACATCGGGTGGACCCTTGACGCTCCGACCGGCCGTCTCGTGATCGTTTCGTGCATCGACAACCTGTTGAAGGGCGCGGCGGGACAGGCACTGCAGTGCATGAACCTCGCCCTGGGCCTTGACGAGCGCGAAGGGCTCGGCTGATGCCGTCTCGGCGACCGACACTGGTCAAGTTCGGCGGCGAGCTCCTCGAGGAACCTCGCCGATTGCGTCGCATCGCCAGGACGCTGGTCGAGGTGGCAGGGCGAGCGCCACTCGTCGTGGTGCATGGCGGCGGACGCGAAGTCGATGCGGACATGGCCCGGCTGGGCATTCCGAAACGAGCCGTTGACGGACTGCGGATTACCGACGCCGAGACGCTCGACGTCGTCCTCGGGGTGCTGGCCGGCCGAGTGAACACGCGACTCGTGGCGGCCATCGGCGCGGCTGGCGGCAGTGCGGTCGGCCTCACGGGAGTCGATGGCGGATTGACACAGGTCCGGCGGTCGCGGCGGTACCGGGCCGTGGACGGAGAATCGGTCGATTTGGGCTTCGTCGGCGTCCCGACCGGACATGGCTCGGCTCGTCTCATTGGGCAGCTGACGCGAGGGGGGTACATCCCGGTGGTTGCGAGCATCGGCGTCGACCGGGCTGGACGCCTGTACAACGTCAACGCCGACACACTGGCAGGCGACCTCGCTCCTCGGATCGGCGCGCGGGCACTTGTCATCGCTGGGACAACGCCAGGTGTGCTCGATGTAGGTGGGCAGACGATCCCTGTCGCGAGCCCGGCACGCGTAGACAACCTGATCCAGGCCGGTCAGGCAAGCGCTGGGATGGTCGCGAAGTTGCTCGCCTGTCAGTCTGCCCGCGCTGCCGGCGTGAGCAACGTTACCATCGTCGATGGTCGGCGAAAGGCGTTTCTCGAGATGGGCGACGCGCCCGGCGTGACGCGAGTGACCGGACCACGAGGGAGCACGAAGCGATGACGATCGATGCTGGGCACGTTCGGGAGATCGAGGCCGACCACGTCCTCCAGGTCTACAAGCGCATACCGGTTGTCTTCGTGCGCGGGGACGGCGCACGGCTGGTCGACACGGAAGGCCGAGAGTACATCGACTTCCTTTCGGGAATCGGCGTCGCCGCACTCGGACATGCTCACGCCGGGTTGGCGAACGCGATCAGCGAGCAGGCGCGGGAGCTCGTTCACACTTCGAACCTGTTCTTTCACGCCCTGCAGGGCGCGGTCGCCGAGCGGCTGACGCGGCTTTCTGGACTCGATCGGGTCTTCTTTAGCAACAGCGGAGCCGAAGCCGTCGAGGCGTGCCTGAAGTTCGCTCGACGTTACTGGCACACGCGCGGCGAAGCGTCCCGAACCAACCTCGTCGCCTTCGACCGGTCTTTCCATGGACGGACCTTTGGCGCTCTCTCAGTCACGTCGGGTGCGGCGTACCGCGACCCGTTCGAGCCTCTCGTGCCGGGCGTGACGTTCGTCTCGCCTGATGACCCAGCTGGTGTTCGTCGGGCCGTGACGCCGGAAACCGCGGCGATCATCGTCGAGCCCATTCAGGGTGAAGGGGGCGTGTTCCCGCTGCCGAAGGCGACGGCCGAGGCCATTTCCGCGACCTGCCGCGACAGCGGCACGCTGCTCATCGCTGATGAAATCCAGTGCGGACTCGGTCGCACCGGCCGTCCGTTCTACTCATCCGCACTTGGACTGAAGCCCGACCTCATGTCCCTCGGAAAGGCTTTGGGCGCCGGCGTGCCGGTGGGCGCGGCCCTGATGAGCCAGCGGATTGCAGATACCGTCAGCTTTGGCGACCACGGCAGCACCTATGGTGGCAACCTTCTGGCTTGTCGAGCCGCGCTCGTGTTTCTAGATGCGCTCGAATCTGGGCTGCTCGAACGCGTGGGTACCGCGGGCGCCCGCCTCGAAGCGGGACTGCGATCGCTGGCGGCGTCACGCCCCGAGATCGGCGAGATTCGTGGCGAGGGCTTGATGAGGGGACTGGAGGTCCAGGCGGGCGTGGCCGAGCACGTGGTTGAAGCGGCGCTCGAGCGCGGGCTGATCGTGAACCGCACGGCCGGTACGGTCATCCGATTGCTGCCGCCGCTCACGATCAGCGACATCGACATCGACGAGGGCATCGCCCGGCTTGGCGCGGCCGTCGAGTCAGCCGCATCGGAGGCCACGTGAGCCGACCCGAACTCGTGCCGGTCAGCGAAAGCCAGGCGTTCGCCGTGGGCGAGGTGAGTATCCGCCCCGCCGAGGCCGACGAGGCCGACGACCTCTTTCGGTTGATCACGGACAACGTCGAGTCCGGCCACCTCCTGCCGAGGCCACTCGGAGAGGTCGTGCTCCATGTACCGCGCTTCTTCGTGGCGACCGGGCCCAAGGGCGTCGTCGGCTGCGCGGAGCTCGCACACCTGAGCTCGCGAACCGCCGAGGTGCGATCGCTTGTCGTTGCAGAGGCGTATCGTGGACTGGGCGTTGGCACGCGCCTGCTGGGCACGGTTCTCGATCTGGCCCGCGAGCAACGGAGGCCCCGCGTGTGCGCATTCACCCACGACCCGCGACCGTTCATCCGGCTTGGGTTTTCCATCGTGCCGCACCCGTGGATTCCCGACAAGATCTCCTCTGACTGTCACAGCTGCATCTGGTTTCGGCGCTGCACTCAGTACGCGGTTATCCTCGATCTTGAGAAGAAGGCTTCCTGATGCACGTCAAGTCAGATCGTCTCCGCGTCGACGGCGGTATCACGGCGGCCAGAGGGTTCCGCGCCGGGGCCGTTCGCTCTGGCATCAAAGCCGATGCGCTCGATCTGGCCCTCATCGTCTCTGACGAGGACGAGCCTGCGAGCGCAGCGGGCGTCTTCACGACGAACCAAGCGGTGGCGGCACCGGTCGTCGTGTGCCGCGAACACCTCGAGGCGTCTCACGGTATGGCCCGCGCGATTGCCGTCAACAGCGGCTGCGCCAACGCCTGCACCGGCACCGCTGGTATGCATGGTGCGCGCGCGATGGCTGAGGCCGTTGCCACCACCGTCGGCTGCCCGGTCGACCAGACGCTGATCGCCTCTACCGGTGTGATCGGACTGCCGCTGCCGATCAAGAAGATCACGCACGGCATCACGGCGGCCGCAGGCGCGCTCGGCCGCGATGCGAACGGCGCCGCGGCCGAAGCCATCATGACGACCGATTCCGGTCCTAAGGAGTGCGCGGTTCGCGTCAACACGGCGGCAGGGTCATTTGTCGTGGGTGGCATGGCAAAGGGAGCCGGCATGATCGAGCCGATGATGGCGACGATGCTGGGGTTCCTAACGACCGACGCCGGCGTCGATCCAGTGCGCCTGCAGCGCGCGCTCGTTGCCGCCAACGATGACACGTTCAACGCGATCACCGTGGACGGGGAGTGCTCGACAAACGACTCGGTGTTCTTGTTGGCAAACGGAGCGAGCCATGTCTCGATCGATGACAGCCTGTATCCGGCCTTCGTCGAGGCCCTGCGTGAGGTCTGTGGTTATCTGGCGCGCGAAATCGTTCGCGGCGGTGAGGGTGCGACCAAGCTCGCCACGGTTCGAGTGACGGGCGCGGCCACCCCGGATGATGCCAGGCGGGCCGCGCGGGCCATTGCGAACTCACCGCTTGTCAAAACCGCGCTCAACGGCGGCGATCCGAACTGGGGTCGCCTGGTCGCAGTGGCGGGACGCGCCGGGGTCGCGTTCGAGCTCGCGCGCGCCCGGGTGCGAATCGGTCCCGTCGTCCTCTTCGAAGACGACACCGTGCACACCGACCGAGAACCCGAGGCCGCCGACCACTTACAGGGTACGGAGGTCGAGGTCGAGGTGGACCTGGGCACCGGTGGCCATGAGGCAGCCCGAGTGTGGACGTGTGACTTCAGCGCTGAGTACGTCCGAATTAACGCAGACTATCGGACCTAGGGGATTTGGATAGGCAGAAAGCAGACTCGAGCTATGTCCACCCCCCTCTCCGGTCGGTGTTTTCTCTCGGTCCTCGACTTCGACCCCGAGGACCTGCAGCACTGCTTGCAGCTGGCGACCACCGTCAAGCGCGATCGCGATCGCGGTCAGGAAGCCGCAACGGCTGCCGCGCTCGAGGGGACCTACATCGCGCTGTTGTTCGAGAAGCCGTCGCTGCGTACCCGATCGACCTTTGAGATTGCCATCCGCGAGCTCGGGGGCAACTTCATCAACCCCGCGGCCGAGGTCGTGCTCGGCAAGCGAGAATCACTGGCGGACGTCGGACGCAGCCTCGAGCGATGGGTCGTCGGAGCGGTCGTGCGTACGTTCGAACAGTCGCGACTCGTCGACCTTGCGACCGCGACGCACAAGCTGCGTGTCATCAACGCGCTCAGCAACGAGGAGCATCCGTGTCAGGCGCTGGCGGACTGCCTCACGCTGCAGGAGAAATGGGGCGACGTTCGGGGCCGGACCGTGGCCTTCGTGGGTGACGGCAACAACGTCGCGACGTCGTTTGCGCAGGCAGCGACGATGTTGGGGATCACGGTCCACATCGCCTCGCCAGAGGGATTCGATCTGCCGCAATCGGTCGACGGCGACGTCGCACGGGTGGCCACACATGGGGCGACGCTGCGTCGATTCCGTGATCCGATTGCCGCGGTAACTGGGGTCGACGCTGTCTATACCGATGTGTGGACGTCGATGGGGCACGAAGCCGAGCTGGCAGTGCGCCGGCGTCTATTTCGTCCCTACCAAGTCGACGATGCGCTTATGGCTCACGCCAAGTCCGACGTGTGCTTCATGCACTGCCTGCCCGCGCACCGGGGTGAAGAGGTGACGGACTCGGTCATGGACAGCGCTGCATCGGTCGTGTTCGACCAAGCCGAGAACCGGCTCCACACCCAGAAGGCGCTGCTCCTGATGTTGTTCGAGGAGTAGTCGGCGTCACGCTTGCGTCTCGACCTTTGCCGCGGCCCGTTCAACCTTGTCGGCAAGCGCCGTCTTGTAGCTCGAGAGCGACTGCGCGATCGCGGGGTCGGCAAGCGCAAGAATCTGAGCGGCGAGCACGCCCGCGTTGGTTGCGCCAGCCTTACCGACGGAAACGGTTGCGACCGGAACACCAGGCGGCATCTGGACGGTCGCAAGGAGCGCGTCCCACCCCTGAAGAGGCGACGAGTCGATCGGGACCCCAATCACAGGCAGTGTGGAATGCGCCGCAATGACCCCCGCCAGGTGAGCGGCGGCTCCGGCGCCCACGACGAACACCTTCACACCGTTGTCTGGTGCCGATCGCACAAGCTCGAGCACGCGCTCAGGCGATCGGTGCGCAGAGGCAACGGTCATCGCGCACGTCACGCCGAGATCGCGAAGCACGTCGACGGTTCGCTGCATGGTCGGGGCATCTGAATCAGACCCCATGAGAATCTGGACCTGTCGCTCGGCCATCATCACACCTCGATTGCTAGAGTGGAGCTATTGGACCGCCAGTGCTTTCTGCCCGATGTCGGTCCGGTAGTGTTTGTTGGAGAACTCGATACACCCGACGGCTTCATACGCTCGTGCGATCGCCGCGTCAAAACTTTCGCCGTGGGCCACGACCGTCAGCACGCGGCCGCCGCTCGTGACCAGCTCTCGATCCTGGAGCGCCGACCCAGCGTGAAAGACTACGACATTCGGCACCGCCGACGCTTCGGCGAGCCCACGGATTGGAAAGCCAGTCTCGTGAGGTCCGGGGTATCCGCCGGACGCCATGACCACCCCAACGTGTGGATCGCTGGTCGCACGCCACGACGCGCTGCTGAGGTCGCCCCGTGCCGCCGCGACCAATATGGGCGACAGCTCAGTCGTGATCATGGGCAACACGACCTGGGCCTCTGGGTCGCCGAACCGAACGTTGAACTCGATGACCTTCGGTCCGTTCGACGTCAGCATCAAGCCGACGTAGAGCACGCCGCGATACTCAGCACCCTCGTGTCGAAGGCCGTCAAGCACGGGATCCACGATCTCGCGCGTCACCTGTGACGACAGCGTGTCGGAAAACAGCGGGCTTGGGGCAAAGGCACCCATGCCACCAGTGTTCGGGCCCTCATCTCCGTCATCAACGCGTTTGTGGTCTTGTGCCGTCGGAAGCGCAACCCCTCGACGCCCGTCGCAGATCACGAACAGCGACACCTCCGGGCCAACCAAGCATTGCTCGATCACGAGACACGCGCCGGCGGCACCGAAGCGACCTTCGACGATCGCCTCGTGAATCGCCCGCCGCGCCTCGTCTCTCGCGACCGCGACTGTCACACCTTTTCCCGCCGCCAACCCGTCGGCTTTGACGACGACTGGGTACCCAAACGCCTCGCCCGCGGAGATCGCGTCGGCCTCGGTCAGACAGATTCGGAAGTCGGCGGTGGGAATACCGTGGCGGGCCATGAACTGCTTGGCAAACGCCTTGCTCGACTCCAGCCGGGCAGCCGCCTGGACCGGTCCGAACACGAGCTGTCCCGTCTCGGCGAATCGATCGGCCACACCGGCAGCGAGCGGAAGCTCTGGTCCAATGACCGTCAGATCGACCCGTTCGTCGGCTGCCAGCTTCACAATGGCCGCTGGGTCCCCGACGTCAACCGGCACGCACCGTGCGTCGATACCCGCATTCCCAGGAGCGCAGATCACCTCGTCAACACCGGCCTCGCCACCCAGTTTCCAGGCTAACGCGTGCTCACGCGCACCCCCGCCAACGATCAGCAATTTCATCACCGTATCCTCAATAAAAGCAATACTTTACTGGGAATCACCGGATCTCGAGTCGTGCAAAAGTGTTGATTGACGGCGGATCGGATTTCGTCCTAAGATGACAGATTCGCGAACGTCTCGTGGTCCGACCATCCTCACGGGAGCACAGGTCACGCAAGCGGGCGGTCAGTTTGGGGCCGGATCATGGTTCAGCCAATGGCGAGCCGGCCGTCGATCGCGCGTAGCCTAGCACATCGCGGTGGACATCATTACAAGCGTTGGAGGGGGTGACAGTTCAGGTGGCAGAAGTCAGAGTTCAGGATGGTGAGTCGATTGAGAGTGCCCTTCGCCGATTCAAGCGAAAGGTACAGCAGGAAGACATCATCAAGGACATCAAGAAACACTCCTTCTATTTGAAGCCAGGCGACAAGCGGCGTGCGAAGCAGGCGCTCGCGAGGAAACGCAGCCGAAAGAAGATGCGGCGTGACCCCGAGTGAGGTGGTATCCGGCGTTTCTTGACAGTGCGAAAATGACCATGGTACGGTCCCGGTCATTCGGAGGACCCTGAGCGATGCAGATCGAAGAACGACCTTCGGGCGATGTCATGACCCTAGACGTGAAGGGCAAGTTGACCATCGGTGATGGCGACGAGCTCCTCAAGGACAAGATCAACAGCCTGATCCAGCAAGGGCACAGGAAGCTGATCCTCAATCTCGAAGGCGTCCCGTACGTCGATAGCGCAGGCCTCGGGGAGATCGTGCGTACGTATACGACGGTCAGTCGGCAGGGTGGCAACATGAAACTGCTGAACCTGACGAAGCGTATTGAGGATCTGCTTGCGATCACAAAGCTCCTGACCGTCTTCGACACGTACGAGAATGAAGACGAGGCCCTGAAGAGTTTCTAGCGGTCTGCGTCGAGTGAATCAGTCGCGGTCGCCTGTGCGGCGGCGGCCGACATTCGCGCGATATGGCGCGTGGCCCATTGCCCCAACCTACGACCGCGACGACGCCCATGAATCGGGTGTCGTCGCGATCCCCGGTTTCCGCCCTCCTTGTCTCGCTCCGGCCCGATCAGTGGATCAAGAACCTCCTTGTCTTTGCCGGTTTGATCTTCGGCGAGCGTCTGGAGGACGTCGACTCCCTCGTCACCGCCATCGGAGCGTTCTGGGTCTTCTGCGGGTTGTCGAGTGCCATGTACCTCGTAAACGACCTGACCGACAGGGAGGAGGACCGACGGCATCCGATCAAGTCCCAGCGGCCGATAGCAGCCGGCCACCTGTCGGGTGGCGCCGCGATGGGAGCCGCTGCGATTCTGCTGGTCGGCGCGCTCGGCTTCGCGTTTCGGGTGAACGTGGAGTTTGCGGTCGTCTCGTTGAGTTACGTCGGTCTGGTCGCGGCCTACAGCCGCGTCCTCAAACACGTAGTCATTCTGGACGTGCTCGTGATCGCCGGCGGATTCGTGCTGCGAGCCGTCGGTGGCGCCGTTGCGGTTGGCGTGCCGATCAGCCAGTGGCTGCTGGTCTGCACGATCCTGCTCGCGCTGTTTCTCGGACTGAGCAAGCGACGGCACGAAGTGACGCTGCTCGGGGACGCGGCGGCATCACACCGACAGGCCCTGGCCCACTACAGCTCGGGGCTATTGGACCAGCTGATCACCATCGTCGCAGGTGCGACGCTGGTGAGCTACGCGCTATACACGGCCGAGCCCGCCACCGTAGAGCGGTTCGGCACCGACCGACTTACCTGGACATTCCCGTTCCCGATATACGGCATCTTTCGGTACTTGTACTTGGTGCACCATCACGACGGCGGTGGCAGCCCTACCGAAATGTTGTTGCGTGACCGTCCGCTGCTGTTCTGCGTCGGTCTGTGGGCAGCGGCTATAGTACTAATCATCTACCGTCCGCTGGGCTAATCGCGGCGCAAGAAACCGAGAAAGACCTCATGGCCGAATTCACACTTGAGTCCGAATCGATCGATGTCGAGAGCATCATGGAGCAGATCCGGACTCGCATCCGGCAAAAGCGTGACGAGAACTACTCCGAAGAGCGGATCCGCACGCTCGCGAACACCACGCTCGAGCGGTTCTTCGATCCGACCCAGGTTCACGCGAGCATGCTCGCCTACTATCAGAAGCGGCTGGGGGAAAAACACAAGGCACTCCGAACGTCGCCCGAGGCTCCGCCGTCGTTCACATTCGATCCCGACATCATCTATCGCTCATCGCGTGGATTTCCTGGTCGAGTGCTTTATCGAACCCGCAAATTGCTCAGCCCGATTCTCAAGTTCTTCTTCAACCCGGCGCCGATCGTGCACGCGCTGACGATGCAGCAGCAGATCAATGAGCGTCAAGCCGAGGTGATCAGTCAGATGGCCCGAACCCAAACCGAGTTCGTCGAGATTGCTGCCCTGAACTACGAGGTCATGAATCATCTCGTCGTCGAGATGACGCGGCTGTCCTTGGAGATGAAGAACCACAGGATGCTCGTTGAATCCATTGCTGGACGGCTGGATTTCGATGAGCGGCGAGTGCGCACTCCGGAAAAGCCGGTGGGTGAGCGCGCCCGGCGGACTCGGGCTGGCTCGGAAGATGCCGAGGCCACGCCCGAAAAGCGGCGGCGGCGGCGGCGGCGCGGGCGACGACGTTCGGGCACCACGCCATCGGAGGGTGGCGCGACGTCTCAGGGGGCGAACGATGTGTCGGCGGGGGGCGGCGCGACAACTCAGGGGACGAACGACGTGTCGGCGGAGGGTGGCGCGACGTCTCAGGGGGCGAACGACGTGTCGGCGGAGAGCAGCGCGTCGACCGCGGACCCCAGCGCGGCACCGCCCGAGCCGGCGGCTCAGTCGAGCGAAGCGGCGGCGACGACGTCTGGACATCCGGCCGCACCAACACGTCCGATCGAGGATCCGGGTCCTCCCACGGCCGACGAACCATCCTCACCAGCCCCCCCGTCGCCGCGTGGCGAGTCGTCTGGACAGTGAAGCTCGCCGTCGTCGTCCAGCGCTACGGCGCGGAGCTCAACGGCGGGGCTGAGCTGCACGCGCGCTACATCAGCGAGCATCTTGCCAAACACGCTGATGTCGAAGTCCTCACGACGTGCGCGCAGGACTACATCACCTGGGCCAATGTGCTCCCGCAGGGCACCGAGACGGTCAACGGCGTTCCGGTGCGTCGGTTTCCCGTCTCTCGCCAACGCGATACGGACGACTTCGGCCGGCGGTCGCATCGGGTCTTCAACACGCGTCACTCGATTGCCGATGAACTCAAGTGGCTCGACAGCGAGGGACCGACCAGCCCCTCACTTGTGCGGCACTTGCAGAGTCCTGACGCGGACTACGACTACTGCATATTCTTCAGCTACCGCTACTACCATGCGTACCACGGCGTGCGAACGGTCGCGCCGAGAGCCGTACTCGTACCGACAGCCGAGCGCGACTCTGCGTTCGGACTCGCGCTCTTTGCCCCGATCTTTCGCGCCGTCCGAGCCATCATGTACAACTCACACGAAGAACGCGCGCTTATCCAGGCAGTGTCGTCAAACGACACTGTCCCTGGGGTCGTCGTTGGCGTCGGGTCGGAAGTACCGTTGCGGGCGGACCCCGATCGGTTTCGCGCTCGGCGTCGATTGACACGGCGCTTTGCCATCTACATCGGCCGCATCGATACGAACAAGGGATGCGCAGAGCTGTTTGACTATTTCCAGCGGTATGCACGGGCCTCCGGGGTGCTGGACTTGGTCCTGATCGGGAATCCCGTGATGCCGATCCCCTCACATCCGCGGATCCATCACCTTGGCTTTCTCTCCGAAGAGGAAAAGTACGACGCGCTTGCGGCCGCGGATGTCCTCATCATGCCGTCGTATTTCGAGAGTTTGTCCATGGTGACTCTCGAAGCCTGGGCGATGGGGGTCCCGGTCTTAGTCAACGGCGCGTGCGACGTGCTTCGCGGCCAGGTCATTCGCGGCAACGCCGGTCTCTACTACAGCGACGCGGAGGAGTTCGTCGAAGCCCTACATGTGCTCGCGAGGACCCCGGCCCTGCGCGACCAGCTTGGCGAGCGCGGACGCGAGTACTTCCGTCGACACTATGCCTGGCCGGTTATCGAGCAGAAGTACCTCGACATGCTGGAACAGCTGCGTCGCGAAGACCAAGCAGGGCGTCAACGTCGTGAGGTCGAACCGTTGCCCGGCTGGGTCCAAAGACGCCGGCGTTCGGTGCCGGCCGCCGCCGACGTTCTCCGGGATCTCCCTTCCGGCCCCATACTTCCTGCGGCCCGCACCCGGCCGCGGCTCGATCGGCGAGAGTCGTGACCGTCTCCACCGGATCCGATCGCCCCCGAGGTATTCACCAGGTGATGGCGACGCTCGGCTATGGCGACGCCATCGGAAACGAGGCGCTCGGCATTCGTGACGTGCTTCGAGACCAGGGCTACGACTCGCGCATCTACGTCCAAACCAGCCATCCGAAGATCGAAGACGAAACCGAGGACTACCGAGATCTGCTCGACGACAGTCATCCCGACAACATCCTGCTGCATCATTTCTCGCTCGGCTCGCGAGCCTCGCGGCTCGCGTTCACGCTGCCGGACCGCATGATTCTCGTGTATCACAACATCACCCCTCCCGAGTACTTCGTTGGCGTCAACAAGACTCTGGTGAGGGAATGCTGGGTCGGTCGCCGAGAACTGACCGCCTATCGGAATCGGTGTGATCTCGCCTTGGGCGACTCAGAGTTCAATCGGCTAGAACTCGACACGTTAGGGTTTCCGCGGACGGGTGTGCTCCCGGTTGTTCCTTCCTTCAAACATCTCGACTGCACCCCGAACGCGATGTTGGCCAACGAGTACGACGACGGCCGAACGAACATTCTGTTCGTGGGTCGCACGATTCCCAACAAGCGTCTAGAAGATGTCATTCGGTTCTTCCAGGCCTACCGCCTCCGCTACGACCGGAGGGCGCGGCTGCTGCTCGTCGGTGCCCAGAGTGGTTTCCGGGAGTACGTGACCTCGCTGCGCGACCTCATCTCGATGCATCGCGTCCAGGGAGTACACCTCGTTGGTCACGTGTCGAATGAGGAACTGACGGCGCTGTACGACGTCGCGGACCTCTTCTTGTCGGCTAGCGAACATGAGGGGTTCTGCGTTCCGCTCGTCGAAGCGTTCCACAAGCGGATTCCCGTGGTCGCATTCGCCGCGTCGGCCGTGCCCGACACGATGGATGGCGGGGGTGTTCTGTACGATCGAAAAGATCCGCGCTACGTCGCCTCGATTATGCACACGGTTCTCTCGGACAACTCCCTTCAGGATCAGGTTCTCGAATCGCAGGACGCCGCCCTTCAGCGATTGCAGCGTCGCGATTTCGGCGCGACGCTGATGCGGTTCATCAGCCAGGTTACGCAGTCGCCGCGCATGCCGCCACCATCGGTGTTGCCGGGCTTCTGGACGCAGTACGCGTGGTGCGAGCACTTGGCGGCGATTCGTCCGCGTCGCCCCTCCGCCTATTTGGCCTTGCCTGAAAAAGAAGACGCTCCGCGCTGAGATGATCATCAACCAGTGGGTTCCGACCGCCCACCGCAGCGACGCCGTTGGTGACAACGCACGGACCATGCGCGACCTCCTGCGCACCAAGGGTCACACATCAGATCTCTATGCGCTGACCATCGACGACGATCTTGTCGGCGACGTGAGACCGTTCGACGACTCGGACGCTCGCCGCGGCGATGTCACGGTGCTGCACTTCGCTGTGCCGTCTCCGATGACCGCGGCGTTTGCCGCGCTCCCGCGCGGCCGCGTCCTGCAGTACCACAACGTGACGCCCGCCCACTTCTTCGCCCCCTACGACCCGGACATCTTCAGCATCGCCAGCGTTGGGCGCGTCGAGCTGGCCAGCCTCGTCGGGTCGGTCGATCTCGCGCTTGGCGTGTCCGAGTACAACCGGCGCGAGCTTGATCAGCTTGGCTTCGACACCACCGGCGTCCTGCCGATTGCGGTCGATACCGATCGGATCACCCGCTCTCCGCGACGGCCAGCACTAGAAACCATCTTGGGTGACGAGCTGGCAAACATTCTCTTCGTCGGCCGCATCGCCCCCAACAAACGAATCGAGGATCACATTCGGCTGGCTGAGCTCTACAAGCGGTACGTGGATCGAGAGTACCGATTTATCTTCGTGGGTCGAACGAACGCCGTGCCTCGGTACTTCGCGACCATTCAGGCCTTGATGCTCCAGTTCGACATGCCGGCCGACCGGTTCCTTTTCGTAGGCCAGGTTCCCGACGATGAACTTGCCGTCTACTACCGGGCCGCGCGGGCGTACGTATCGCTCAGCGAGCACGAGGGCTTTTGCGTCCCGCTCGTCGAAGCAATGGCGGCAGGGGTCCCGATCCTCGCATACGGAGCGGGAGCCGTTCCCGAAACTCTCGGCGGTTCTGGCGTCTGCTTCACGCCCAAGGATCTCGAGCGCGCAGCCGAGCTGCTTGGGATGCTGGTGTACGATGATGCGTTGCGCGCGCAGGTGATCGCCGGTCAGCGTAGACGACTCGCCGCCTTTGGCGTGGATGGGACGAACCGCGCGCTCGACGAGATGATCGCGAGGGTGACGTGAGAGTCGCATTCATCGTCCAACGTTACGGAACCGAGATCCTCGGGGGCTCTGAGTATCACTGTCGGCTCGTCGCCGAGCATCTTTCCGCCCTTCACGACGTCGAGGTCCTGACGACATGCGCCCGCGAGTACACGACGTGGGAGAACGCCTATCCTGAAGGCTCAGACCGCGTGCGCGGCGTGACCGTCCGACGGTTTCCAAACACCGAGACACGGGATCTCGAGTCGTTTAACGCGTTCTCCGATTGGCTGTTCCACAACGCTCATAGCGCCGCTGACGAAGAGAAGTGGCTGCGCGACCAAGGACCCTGGTGTCCGGCCCTGCTGGAGTATCTCGAGCGCGAACATTCGTCGTATGACGCGCTGATCTTCTTCACGTACCTGTACGCCCCGACCGTGCACGGGTTGAAGATCGACCCGAAGCGGAGCATCCTGGTTCCGACAGCCCACGACGAGCCCGCGATCCGCCTGGAGCTGTATCGAGACGTCTTTTCGAAGCCGGCCGCCATCGCCTACAACACGGGGGTCGAGCGGGGCTTCCTCCGTCGGCAGTTTGCGATTGCGGCGCCGACACAAGAGATCGTTGGATGCGGTGTCGACCTTCCGCCGCATCTCGCTCCCACCGACAGCACGAACACCGATGACACGTCCAACGCAGAGAGCGCCGCGCAACGCGGTGCTGTTTTCAGACGGCGCCATCGCCTCTTCAATCCCTTCGTGCTCTACGGCGGACGCATCGATCCCGGCAAGGGATGCGAAGAACTCATCGAGTACTTCAGCACCTACGCTCAAGAGTGCGGAGACGCGACGCTGGCCCTCATGGGGGTCAAGCTGATGCCGATCCCAGATGAGCCGTTCATCCGGTTCGCTGGCATGCTCCCTGAAATCGAGCGCCTCGAGGCCCTCGAGGCGGCAACTGTGGTAGTGGTTCCGTCGTCCTATGAAAGCCTGTCGCTGCTCGCCCTCGAGGCCTTCGCGGTTGGTACTCCCATCCTCGCCAACGCTCGCAGCGACGTCGTAACCGATCACTGCCAACGCAGCAACGCAGGGCTCTACTACGCCAGTCGTGATGAGTTCGTCGAGTGCCTCAAGCTTCTCATGCGCGACGCCGATCTACGAACGAAGATGGGTTTGCAGGGTCGTGCGTACGTTGAAGCGAACTACAGCTGGGGCGTGATCCTGGACAAATACGAGCGCATGATTCGAAGTGTGTCCAAGCGGCGAAGCTCGCGAGGCTCCAGGAACTCGCGTGGGCCAAGAGGGCGCGGGCGATCAGGACGTTCACGCCCGGCCTCGCGTGCCCGGCCTAACTAGGCGGGGCCATTCAGCTTGTCAACCGCTTGTCGATGATCTCGGTCAGGTCACCCGTGTCGCGATCGGTCTTGCTGGCGCCGGATCGTGCGGGTGGCCGCTGGCTGCGAGAAAGCGTCGAGCCGCGGCGGCGGCTTGCCGCGCGAATGCCGTAGCGCTTGATCATCTCGTTCAGCGTCGTCGGTTTTATCTGCAAGAGCTCAGCGGCACGCTTCTGGACACCACCGGCCGCGTCGAGCGACCGCTTGATCAACATGGATTCCATGTCCTCGATGATCTTGCGGAACGGTATCCCCTCAGGTGGCAGCTCGAAGCTCGGCAGCCGAAACGACTGCGACGTCCGCACCGAATCCGGAATGAGCTCAACACCGATCTTCGTGCCAGACGTCAGCACAACAGCCCGCTCGATGACGTTCTCGAGCTCGCGGACATTTCCAGGCCAGTGGCAGTCCTCTAAGAGACGAAGTGCGTCGGGAGTCAGTTCGCACTCCGGCTTCTCGTTCTCGGTCCCGTACTGCTGCAAGAAGTGCTGCACCAAATGGGGAATGTCTTCTCGGCGCTCGCGCAGCGGTGGGAGCTCCACCGTGATGACGTGAAGCCGATAGTACAGGTCCTCCCGGAATTGGCCTTCATCGACCATGCGTTTGAGATCGGTGTTCGTGGCCGCCACGATCCGAACATCAACTTTGACGGTGTCGACGCCACCGAGGCGCATGAACTCGCGCTCCTGAATGACGCGGAGGAGCTTTGCTTGGGTCTCCAGAGGCACGGTGCCGATCTCGTCGAAGAAGATCGTGCCTTTGTCCGCAACCTCGAACAGGCCCTTCTTGGGCGCCACGGCACCGGTGAAGGCCCCCTTCACGTGCCCGAAGAGATTCGACTCAAGAAGATCGGGCGGCAGGCTCCCCGAGTTGACGGTGATGAACGGGCGATCACTTCGAGCCGAGTTTGCATGAACCGCGCGTGCGACAAGCTCTTTGCCCGTGCCACTTTCACCCTGCACGAGAATCGTAGTACGACTCGGCGCGGCCTGCTTGATCAGGTGAAACACCCGATGCATGAGGGGGCTGTTGCCGATGATGTCGCTGAATCGCTGCCCTTGCTCCTGGAGACTCTGACGGAGTGTCTGGTTTTCGGCCAACAAGCGCCGTTGGGCCGTCGCGTTCCGAACGACCAGTAGCACGTCGTCGTTCCTGAAGGGTTTCTCGACGAAATCAAAAGCGCCCCGCTTAAAGGCCTCGCGGGTGTTGGCGGCCGTGCCGAAGGCCGTGATGATGACGACGGGCAGCTCCTCATCGAGGCGTTTCAGCTCCTCGAGCGTCGCGATCCCGTCGATGCCCGGCATCATGATGTCGACGATCGCGACATCGAACATCCGAGTCTTCGCGATCTCAATGGCCTCTTCGCCCGACGCCGCGAGCGTGACCTGACACTTCTCTTTGCCGAGAAGGGAGTCGAGGATCTCGCGCATGATCTCCTCGTCGTCGACGACCAGGATCGAAGCGCCCGGTAGCATGCGCTATCGAACCGCCTCCGCGGCGCGTGTCCGGGACGAAGTGGCCAGCGGCAGTCTCAGCGTGAAGCACGTGCCTTGTCCCGGGTGGCTATCGCACTCGATCGCACCCTGGTGCTCCTGCACGACGCCATACGTGACCGACAAGCCCAGCCCTGTTCCCTGCCCGGGCACTTTGGTCGTGAAGAAGGGGTCGTAGATGCGCGAGAGGACTTCCGGCGGGATGCCAGACCCGGTGTCAGCTACTTCGACGATCGCCTCCCGATGATTGGCCCGCTCGCCCACGGTGAGCCAGCCTCCCTTCGGCATCGCGTCGCGCGCGTTCAGGAACAGGTTCAAGAACACCTGCTGGAGCTTGAACTCCACGCCCGTTACCATCACGGGAGCCTGGGGAAGCTCTCGGCGAACCTTGACGCTTCCAGCGGCGAGCTGATGCTCGAGGAGCGCCAGCACATCGTTGATCACCACATTGAGGTCAACCGGGCCCGACGTGTCGCCTCGACCGGGCCGGGCAAGATTCAGCAAGCCATTGACAATCTTCGCGGCTCTAAACGTCTGGCGTTCGATCTTCTCAAGCACCTTCGTCTTGGGATCCTCGGGATCGGACCCCTCCAGCAGCATCTGGGTAAAGCTCGAGATGCCGGTCAGCGGCGTATTGACCTCATGGGCCACGCCGGCCGCCAAGAGACCAATCGAGGCCATCTTCTCGGAGATCTGCAGCTGCTCTTCCAGCTGCACTCGCTGGGTGATGTCCTCAACGATTATCATCATCCCACTGGTGTCGCCGCTCGGTGTCACGAGCGGCGCGGTCGCCACGTTTACAAGGAGGCGTCGACCCGGGCCATCCGCGTCATCGGCATTTCCGCTATCGCCAGCCTCGTCGCGATCCCGCGAACGCAGCGGGACGCGATACAGCACCGTGCCCTCTGGTACCTCGTCTCGGGCCGCCGCGATGCGCGAGGCAAATGCTCCATCGAAGACCGCATCGAGCCTCTGACCGACTGCCTCGTCACGCGACAACCCGTACAGGCGCTCCAGCCCCGCGTTCCACCGTACGACGCGCTCGTCGAGGTCAAACACCACGAGTCCGTCGCTCAGTGACTCGATAATGTTTTCGCTGAACTGCCGCAGCCGGTCGAGCTCGGCCGCCTTCTGTCGAAGCTGCCCGTACAGTCGGCCATTCTCCAGCGCGGTGGCGACTTGGCCCGCCACAGCAGCAAGCAACGCCATGTCCTCGCTGCTCAGGGGCTCGCCGTTTCCCTTTCGGCCAAGTCCCATGACAGCAATCGTGCCTTCTTCGGACACGCATGGCACAAAGTAGTGAAGCCCGTGCTCCTGCCACGAACTGACTTCCTCGGCCGGTAGCACCGCGCGGTGCGACGCTGACTCGATCGCTACCGTGTGACGCCCGCGTAGCTTCGTCCCGAGTTTCGATTCACGATCGATAGCTGGCGGCGTTACCTCGAATCCGGTCCACCGGAGCGGGACGAAGGCGCCGTCGGCGTCGCCGCTGATCCCCTGGAAGAGCACCATGCGGTCGACCACCAAGGTCTCACTGACGCGCGTCACCAGGCGTTCGGTCAGCCGGTCCAGATCGAGATCGCTGTTGAGGTCCCTCGCGAAGCCCACCAACGCCCGGCGGTAGTCGTACCGATCGCGGTAGTACACGCGATCAAGCATGGTTTGGATGGTGTTCTTCACGGGCCCAGCCAGCAGCACGACCACGGCCGTCGCGAGCAGAGCAATGATCGAATTGTGCTGGTCGGATTTCTCGAGAAAGACCTCGCTGGCAAGCGCCTCGAGCGCGAGGTAGATCGCGGCCATCGCCACCACAGCCGCGGTGTAGACGACGCTACGCTTCACGATGACTTCGACGTCGTGGAGCCGATACCGAATGATGGCCGAGGCAAAGGCCAGAGGTACGACACACAACGGAATCGCCGTCAGATCGAGGCGCCCAACCGGCTCAAAACCGAGCGACCACGGGACGGCGTACCCGATCGTAAACGGAAGACCACCCAAGACGGCCCCGGACACAATCCAGCGCAGCTGACGACGTGCTGTGACAGAGTGCACGCGCTGTAGCGCGGCGATCATGATCGCAAGGCCACCCAGAACGCAGGCCGCCAGGTACGCCATCTCGAAGCGCCAGATCCCCTCGACCACACGCATGAACAACTGCCCCGATTCGACCCTGACGACGCTCGCGACCTCCGCCACGCCCAAGCCGAGCGCCGGAAGGTAAATGAGGGGCACGACCCACCGTCCCGCCCAGTGACGGAATCGCCCGGGAGTACGCTCGGGAAACACCAACGCAAAGTGGAGGAAAAGGGGCGCGAGGAGAAGCGTCGATACAGCGTCGGCCCAGAAGAAGACCCAGTCGAGCCGATCGAGCCGTCCACTGAACGAAAACGAGAACATTCCAAAGAACGCGACGGTCAACCAGAAGAAGTGCAGAGTCGCTTGATTCCCGGGCAGTCGGACCCGTACCGACGCGCCGATCAGAAGGGCGAAAATACCCACCCCGACCAGGACGAAGTAGACGGGAAGATCGCTGGACGGTGATGGTCGGAGCGTAAGCTCGTAGAGCTCGGACGTCCCGTGCCGGAGAATCGTATAAGTGAGCTGAGAGCCGGCCCGACTCTCATGTAGCACATCCAGAATATCGTTGCGCGTCTCGATAGGGCGCCCATCGACCGTCAGCAGAACGTCTCCTTGCTCGACCCCAGCTACGGCGCCGGCGGCGCCTGGGTCGATGGCCGTGGCCACCAGCCCCTGCGACTGCTCGACCCACAACACTCCATCCTCAACCTCGCTCCAATTCGCCCGCACGACGACATTGGCGGCAGCCAAACAGAGCAACACCGACACCACGCCAACGGCGAGGAGGGAGACGGCCCAGCCGGCGCGCAGCCTATTGGCGTCACTAATCGTTGAGCTGGACTCGGTCATACCTCAGTCGATTCAAAGAGTCGGACGTGCTATCCAAACCACCGGATCAACTCCCAACTGGTGCCCGTCCCCTCGCAGCCACATCGCATCTGCCTGCCACCTGCTCTGGACTCTCGGGATTAGAAGTTCACGACCAACCCGCCAACGACCTCCTTCGGCGGGCTGACTACGAGAAGCTCGTCGTAGACCGACGCTCCGGCGACCTGTTCGCGGAACATGCTCCGGATGTCGACGAGCACCTCCCACTTGCTGCCCTCAATGGGCGAAAAAGGCAACGTCTGCCTCACTCGCAGGGCGAACCGGCCACCGAATCCGTTCTGCAACGCCGCGGCGTCTACATCCTGATTCGAAAAGGCGGAATTGAACCGATAGAGCAGGAGCACACGCGTCGCGCTCTCCGGAATCGCGGCCTCGATCGATGTCGTGATGTCGTGGAGACGCTCAGCACCAGACCGGATCAAACCCACCGACCGGGATGACAGCGCGCCCGCCGTCCATGGCGTCCAACGGGCGTCGATGACGCTGTAGTCGACCGACCCCGTAAATCGATCGCCAACCTCATGGGCGAACATCACGGCCCATCCGTCGGTGGCCACGCCGCCAGCACTGGCCATGTAGTAGTGCTCGGACGACACCGCCGGAACGGGTCGAACACCGAACAACGTCACGATCTGGTTGTTGACGTCCTGTGCGAATCGACGTAAGCCAAGCGTTGATGCGCCACCGACATCGTGCTCGACGGCGACCTCGAAGTGCCGAGAGCGCTCTGCGTGCAGTGGGTCGGTTGACACCAGAGGCGCAAAGGTGCGCTCGGGCGGAAGCCAAACCCCTTCGGACGGCGGAAGGAACTCCTCGGCTCCGGGCGCCAGCATGTACTGCGACATCGCCACCCGGATACGCGTTCCGTCAATCGGAGTCAGCGTGACGGCTGCGCTGGGGCTAAAAAGGTACGCTTGCTCGAGGTACCCGTAGCCCGCAACGTTGGCCGCGTAGTCCAGTGTCACCCTCGGGTTCACCGCCCAGTGCCCATCAGCCCGCACGCTCCGTGCATCCCGGTGGGGCTGGCTCGAGGGTTCGCCCGGCTCCCCCGGCAGGGCGATGACACCAGGGATCCCGGCTTGAACCCGCTGACGGCTGTAGGACATCCCAACGGCGAGTTCATGCGTCGGTGACGGGTCGGCTCGATACGCTCCCGAGAGCACCCACGAGCCCGCGTCGCCGGTGCGCACCGCACCTCGCACTCCCCACGGCTGTTCGGCTTCGACACCGCCAAGCGACACGTACGCGATCTGTCCTGGGAGGATGTTCGACGTCCGGAACTCGTGCGGCGAGTGAAGGCTCGTACGAGTGAGCAGGTGGAACTGGCCCGTCAACGGGAAGCTCGGGCTCAGTTCCGCCGTGGGCGAGCGTGTCTCCGACTCGCTCCCAAAGCCCAACTGCGCTGATGTCGGTTCCCCGAACCCCGGCGTCTCGATCGCGATGAGGTCGATGAGGTCAATGTCCGCGTCTTTGAGCACGCTCCGCCGAGCCCTGCGTAACCACCACGCCTTCGCGGAATCATCGTGCGGCGCGACGCCGTGCTCCGGATCGCTCTCCGAGCCGGTCACGGTCAAGCCCGGGATGCTCCCCTCCGCCGGCTGTACAGCCTCAGGCTCGACCGGCGCTCGAGCCGACCTACGCGTGGGCACAAATCCCGCGGCTAGGACCACCGGGGACGGGCCAAGCTCGGCGTCTACGCGGCGAAGGGTGACCGCATGGGTCGTCGCGAGACCCGACCGAACCTGCACGACGGAGCGGTCGGCGGGCTTGAACCCGTTCACGTGCGCGCGAAGCAAGTAGCTCCCGGGACGGAGACCGGGGAACTCGAATCTGCCATCGGCGTCACACACCACCAACGCCGTACCCGAAGGTCCGGTGGCGGAAATGAGCGTTTCGTCCAGAGGCATGCCAGCCGCATCGGTTACGGTGCCACGAAGGCGACCGGGGTTGACCGGCCCGACCTCTCTCGCGGAGGCTGCCGGTTTGTTCGCGGCAGCCGGTGCCGGAGATCCTGCGGCCGGCTCCGCGGCCCCTCGGGCCGTTGCTGCCTCGACGCCTACGAGGTTCACGATTAGGAACAGACCGGAGCCGAACCGAACCATCCGCGTCATCGCCTTCGTTCCCCTCACTTGTCTGTAGTGAACGACCGCCGAACCCGTAGCTCGATGGATCACAGAGTACCCTACTCGGTCACGTTGAATGTCACTTCGTTCACGATGCTCTGACCCGATAGATTGTCCGTCACGCTGATCTCCAGCCGATAGCGACCGGACTGAAATCCGCCGAGCGGCACCGACTGTCCTGCAACGAGCTGGTGCCCGCCTTCCAGGTCGAACCCAGGCGGCAACGTCTGCCTGTTGAACTGTTGCGGATTGGTGCGGTTGAAGAACTCCTCACCGGCCTCGCCGTCCATATGGAAGCTGTAGTCGACCGTGAGATCCGGCATCCGCTCCGGCGACAGTTGCGGATTGTAGACAAGCATGACCAGCGCGAGCTCCTCGGAACTCGAGAACTCGCGGCTTGTCTTTGGGACGATTCGCGTTGTTCCCAACGTGTATGGACTCGCCACCTGTTGGTCCGGACTCAACGGCTGGTCGATTGGCTCGACCAGCTCAGCAACGATCGGCGAGCTCGTCTGCAGTCGGTCATTCCAAAAATCAGGAATCTCAATCTCTTCCTTGAGCAGCAGGACGGTCGACTCATGGCGAGCCTCGTCGTCGACTGCGTCTCCCAGGCTATCGCGAACGGCCACGTACAAATCGTAGATGCCACCTGAGGCCGTGAATGCTCGACTGACCTCGATCGTCTCGCCTTCTTCGTGTCCAGCGATCTCGACGAAGTGTCCGTCTTCAAATACCGGATCCGGCAGATCGATCGTCCCGTCGGCCGATGCCGCCGGTGGCGCGTCCGTGTGTGGGATCACGAACAAGTACATGGCCAGTGACGACTCCGTGAGCTGAGAGGGGTCGATCGACAACGTGAACGGCACGTAGGTCTTGCCTTCCCTGCCCTTCAGAAAATCAGGGGAGATGCGAAACGGATCTTGCGTGAACACGCCCTGGCCGCGAGCCGCCGCCGCGACGACATCGACCAACGTCTGTAACTCAGCAAGCTGCCAGTCCTCTAGGACTATCTCGGAGTCCTGGCCGGCCGAAACGGGCGCGGTGACCAAGAGATGCGCGACAGCGCAAACGGCGGCAACACGCCGCAGGCGGGACACATGTGTCATGAAAGATCCGGGGCGTCGCTTACTCGGGCTACGTACTCAAGATCATCATAGGTCACCGTGGTGTCCAAGTCAAACCCTCAGATGCTAACTAAACCGTTGATTTAAATAGGCTTAGATGTCATCCGTCGGTCCTGGGAATAGCGCAAGGCGTGGTATTATGGCTGGCCTCGCCTCACAAATCCGATGCCATCATCCCGGCCACCTCTGGCTCTCGTTGTTCTTGATGGGTGGGGGCTTCGAGATGACCCCGATCACAACGCGATTGCGCTCGCGCAAACGCCGACGTATCAAGAGCTTCTAGCCAAATACCCACATGCGTCGTTGATCACGAGTGGAGAGGCGGTGGGGCTCCCTGAAGGACAGATGGGTAACTCAGAGGTCGGGCACATGAACCTCGGCGCAGGTCGCGTCGTGTATCAAGACCTGACCCGTATCGACACGAGCATCCAAGACGGTGACTTCTTCAGCAACCCGACGCTGGCTGCAGCGATGGACCGGTGCGTCGATGACCGGCACGCGCTGCATTTCGTCGGCCTGGTCTCAGATGGAGGCGTGCACAGCCACTTGCGACACCTCGAGGCGCTGCTCGACATGGCACGCCGGCGAGCGGTCGTGCGCGTGTTCGTACACGCGATGACCGACGGGCGCGACACCGCACCAACATCCGGCGTCGATAATCTGGGCCGCATCGAACAGCATATGTCCGAGCTCGGAACCGGTCGCATCGCGACGGTCTGCGGGCGGTACTTCTCGATGGACCGCGATCGCCGGTGGGATCGAACCCAACGCGCCTACGACGCCATGACGGCTGGCCGAGGCCGAACGGGGAATTCCTCGGCAGAGCTCATCGCCGAAGCATACGCCGCCGGCGTGACCGACGAGTTCGTTGAGCCTAGCGTCGTCATTGACGCAAGCGGCCAGCCTGTCGGGCCGATCCAGGACGGTGATTCAGTGGTGTTTTTCAACTACCGAGCCGACCGCGCACGGCAGTTGACCCGGGCTCTGGCCTTTGGCGACGAGTTCGACGCGTTCGAGCGCCGGGCACACCCGGCTGTCGACATGACGACGATGACCGAGTACGACGCGACCTTCGACCTGCCGATCGCGTTTCCGACCCAGGTTTTTGCGTCCAACGTCGCCGATGTGCTGGCCGAGCACGGACTGACCAACTTGAGGTTGGCCGAGACCGAGAAATACGCACACGTGACCTACTTCTTCAATTGCGGGGAGGAGCGTCCATATCAGGGCGAAGAACGGCTGCTGGTGCCCTCCCCAAAGGTGCCGACCTACGATCTTCAGCCGGAAATGAGCGCCAAGGACATCACGACGCAGCTGGTCTCTGATGTCCGCGACCGGCGCCACGACATCATCATCTGCAACTTCGCCAACGCCGACATGGTGGGACACACAGGCAGCCTTGATGCTGCCGTCAGTGCCGTGTCGGTCGTCGACTCATGCCTCGCATCGATCGTCAACGCGATCGAGGCCGTCGGGGGTACCGTGGTGATCACGGCCGATCACGGCAACGCGGAGATGATGTGGGACCGGGAACGAAACGGCCCCCATACCGCCCACACGACGAACCCCGTGCCGGTTCTGCTCGTCGAAGAAGGGCTTCGAGATCGACAGCTCCAGCTGCGGGACGGGTCTTTGCGCGACGTCGCGCCGACCCTACTCGGCATCCTGGACATCGACCCGCCGTCAGAAATGAGTGGCCGCGATCTGCGAACCTGGGTCGACGGATAACCCCGACCGCTATTCGACTTCCTGACTCAGCTCGTCGGCAGCAATCCGCAGCGAACGGAGAAACCGTCGATCGTTTGCCGTGATGTCGGCCCGATGCGGTGGCTTCTCGTCCTTCGCAGAAACCCCCACTTTGGCCAGCGCCTCGGAGCCCTCCTTTGACGCGAACCCGATCACGGCCTCAAGCGAGATCTGCATCTCGTACCCGGCGGCTCGAGCCTTCTCACGACAGGCTTCGACCTTCGAATCCTCAGAGACACCAGCGCCAATCGCCGCGGCTAGCTCACGCGCTAACCGATGTACAACGTCGTCCATGCTCAGACTCCCTCAAATGCCACCGGGCCGGGGAACCGGGGCGGGCCCACGCTGACGACAACGACGTCTGGGTTGACATCCGAGTCGGCCAGCGAGGGAAGGCGGAAGCATTAGTTGAGGCAGGTGTTAAACCAAAAAGTGGGCAAATTGTAGCATGCGCTGGACGAGAGTCAAGACAAAGAACCACTTCATGTCGGGTTATCTGCGATCACACACCGCAAGATGGTGGGGTCGCGGCGGCGTTCGTGTCGACTCGGACGACCGACGCCGAGGTCGCGTCACAACCTACGCCGGTTGCAGTTAAGATCCCGGGGCATGTCGACGTATCACGTTCCTGCCGATCTCGAAGACTGGTCGCCCGAACGCGACTTGGGTGCTCCTGGCGCCTTCCCCTACACCCGCGGAATCCACAAGTCGATGTATCGCGGTCGCTTGTGGACCATGCGGCAGTACGCCGGATTCGGATCGGCCGCCGAATCGAACGCGCGTTACCGCTATCTCCTCGAGCAGGGCGTCAGCGGACTCAGCGTTGCGTTCGATCTGCCGACGCAGATCGGCTACGACTCAGATCACCCATTGGCAGCGGGGGAAGTGGGCCGTGTTGGTGTTGCGATCGATTCGATCGATGACATGACGGAGCTCTTCGACGACATCCCCTTGGACCGCGTGTCGACGTCGATGACGATCAATGCGACCGCGATCATCCTCCTCGCCCTGTACATCGCTGTGGCAAAGCGACGCGGGATAGACCTCTCCAAGCTCTCGGGAACCGTTCAAAACGACATCCTCAAGGAGTATGTCGCGCGCGGCACCTACATCTATCCGCCGGGCCCGTCGCTTCGACTCGTGACGGACCTCTTCGCGTACTGCGACGCCGAGCTGCCGGGCTGGCATCCGATTTCGATTAGCGGGTACCACATCCGTGAGGCTGGCGCGACTGCCGCGCAAGAGATCGCGTTCACGTTCGCGCATGGGATCGTCTACGTGCAAGCGGCGGTTGACGCGGGTCTTGACGTGAACGCGCTGGGACGCCGGCTGTCGTTCTTCTTCAATGCGCACAGTAATCTCCTCGAGGAGATTGCCAAGTTCAGAGCCGCGCGGCGATTGTGGGCGCGCATCATGCAAGACCGGTTCGGCGCAGATGATCCCAAAGCGCAGCAGCTTCGCTTTCACACCCAGACGGCGGGGAGCACACTGACAGCCCAGCAACCGGACAACAACGTCGTCCGCGTCGCACTGCAGGCGCTGGCCGCCGTGCTTGGCGGCACGCAGTCGCTGCACTGCAATGGTCGCGACGAAGCGCTTGGCTTGCCGACCGAGCCGTCAGCTCAGCTGGCGCTGCGCACCCAACAAATCATCGCGATGGAGACCGGAGTGGCCTCGACCGTCGACCCCGTGGGTGGTTCATGGACCATCGAGCGGCTGACCAACGATCTGGAAGCCGAAGCTGTCAGCCTCCTCGAACAGCTCGACCGACAGGGCGGGGGACTACAGGCAATCGAGCACGGCTTCATCCAGCGGGCAATCCAGGAGTCGGCGTACCGGGCCCAGCAGGCCGTCGACTCAGGCGAAGCGACGGTCGTCGGGGTCAATCGCTTCACCGGGGGCGAGCCGGCTCCGATCGAAGTGCTCACCATTGACCCAGAGCTCCAATCCCAACAGATCGAGCGCGTGCGCACGCTCCGTGCTTCGCGCGCGGAGCGGCCCTGGCGGGACGCGCTCGGCGAGGTGCGCGCTGCGGCGGAAGGGACGGCCAACCTCCTCCCCCCGATCGTTGCGGCCATCGAAGCCTCAGCGACGGTGGGCGAGATCGCCGATACTCTTCGCGCGGTGTTTGGGGAGTTTCAGGAGATCGAGTGAGCCGGCGCCGGCGTCGTGTCGCTCTCCACCAGCCCATCTCGAATCTGAATCACACGTCTCGCTTGTGATGCGACGGCGGCTTCGTGGGTGATCATCATGATCGTATGCCCCTCGGCGTGAAGCCGCGTGAACAGGGCGAGAATCTCGACCCCGGTTTTCGAATCGAGGTTCCCGGTTGGCTCGTCTGCCAGCAAGATCGACGGACTATTCACCAGCGCTCTCGCGATCGCCACGCGCTGCCGCTGGCCACCCGACAGCTCGTTCGGACGATGGAGCATCCGGTCACTGAGCTCCACCATGTCTAGCACCGATTCCGCACGCGTCCGGCGCTCACGCGGAGGGAGACCCGCGTAAATCAGCGGTAGCTCGACGTTGTGAAGCGCCGTCGCCCGCGGCAAGAGGTTGAACGTTTGAAACACGAATCCGATCTCCGCGTTTCGGATGTGGGCCAGCTCGTCATCGCTCATCGCGCTGACGTTCTTCCCGTTGAGCACGTAGCTGCCCTGGCTGGGCGTGTCGAGGCATCCGACGAGGTTCATGAGCGTCGACTTGCCCGATCCCGACGGCCCCATGATGGCCACGAACTCCCCACGTTCGATGCTAAGCGAGACTCCGCGCAGCGCGTGGACCTCTTCGGCGCCCATCACGTAGGTCTTCCAGAGGTCTTGTGTCTCGATGATGGCCATGCAATCAGCGCCGGCGGGCACGTGATCGATCAGGACGCCGGCGGGCTCGATTCCGGTGCGTGGCTGTCGGGCGTCCGGTTGCGCCTGAAGATCAGGCCGCCGATCAATCCACCCAACGTAGCGAAGATCACGCCAACGATCAACATGAAGACAAAGCCGAAGAGAATGGTCGCGACGCCGCCGCTACTCAGCTCTTCAATAACCTCGACGACCTCCGGAGGCACCTCGGCGTTGCCGCGAAGCAGATCGACGAGTTGCTCCTGCGCCGGCCGGGTCACAAATTGAACCGGAATTGACACGAGAGCAAAAACAAAGGCTCCAACGACTCCCGACAGGCCGCCCATCAGCGTCGCCTCACCGAGATCAATCGGGCCCGGCTGTCCCTGTTGAAGGAGGTAGGCCGTTACGACACCCCCCCCGATGACCCACAGACAGCAACAGTTGGCGGCCGAGATGATCGGTAGGGCGGACAGCACGCCCATGAAGGTCCCGCCGATAAGCACCGCTTGGGTTCGAGCGGACATGGGTTTCAGGAAAGTTGCGGGCTGCTCGTTTTGACGTCTAGTCGTAATACTCCAGCCCGAGGTGCGTGATCAGCTCCTCGCCGCGAAGAAACCGCAAGGTGTTCTTAAGCTTCATCAACTGGATGAACAGATCGTGCTCCGGGTAGAGCTCTTCGGCATGGATCGGGCTCTTGAAGTAGAACGACAGCCACTCCTGCACGCCGCTCATACCAGACCGCTTCGCCAAGTCGAGAAACAACACGAGGTCGAGCACGATCGGCGCGGCAAGAATGCTGTCGCGACACAGGAAGTTAATCTTGAGCTGCATCGGGTAGTCCAGCCACCCGATCAGATCGATGTTGTCCCAGCCCTCCTTGTTGTCACCTCGCGGAGGGTAGTAGTTGATCCGCACGACGTGGTGCAGGTCGCTATACAGCGTCGGATACAGATCCGGCTGCAAGATGTAGTCGAGCACCGACTTCTTGCTCTCCTCTTTCGTCTTGAATGACTCCGGATCATCCAGGACCTCTCCGTCTCTATTGCCAAGGATGTTGGTCGAGTACCATCCGGCGACGCCCAGAAGCCGAGCCTTGAGACCGGGGGCAACGATCGTCTTGATCAAGGTCTGCCCGGTCTTGAGATCCTTGCCGGCCAGCGGCGAGCCAGTCTGGGCGGCCAGCTCGGTGAGGGCCGAGATGTCGGCGCTCAGATTAGGCGCGGCATTCGCGTACGGCACCCCTTCTTTGATCGCCGCGTACGCATAGATCATGCTCGATGGAATGGACGGGTCCGACTGCTCGAGACCCTCTTCGAATGCCGCCAGCGATTGGTGCACCGGCTGGCGCTCCATGAAGATCTCAGTGCTCCCGCACCAGACCATCACCAACCGATCAAGCGCGTTGTCTTTCTTGAAACGCCGGATGTCCTCGATGACTTGATCGGCGAGGTCACGCTTGTTGGCCCCAGTCTTCACGTTGGGACCCATGAGTCGCTTGACGTACCGTTGGTCAAAAACGGCCGGCCATGGCTGGATGGTCTCGAGCTCCGGACCTAGCTGTTCGAGCAAAGAAGCTTCGAGCACCCCAGCCGTGCGCGCAGCGTCGTAGCAGTTGTCATCGAAAATGTCCCAGGCCCCGAAGACCATATCGTCGAGGCTCGCAAGCTGCACGAAGTCCTTAATGAGCGGAGAGCGTCCATCGGTCCGTTTGCCGAGACGAATCGTTCCCATTTCCGCCAGCGACCCAATCGGTGACGCCAGCTGTTTACGAATCGCGTGGACTCCGGCGATGAAGGTCGTGCTGACGGCGCCCAGTCCGACCAGCATCACGCCAAGCCGCCCGCCGGGCTTTGATATTTCCTGAGGGCTTTTCACGGGGGAAAACTATAGCACGGGGTTTGACAAGAAAATTCGAAGGCAGAGGGGCAGAAGGCGTATTCGGTCCGATGCATGATCGGGCGGTTCTCAATAAAGCCGAGGGCCCCCGCTTCCATTCTGTATTCTCCCTTTTGTATTCTGCCTTCTTGAAACCCATGTCCTTGTTCAAACTCAAGAAATCCGGCGGTCCGCGCGACCTCGAAGCGTCGATGGCCGGAGTCAAGCTGGGTTCGACCGTGTTGCAGATCGACGGACCTGATACAGGGTTGATCGCGGCGTTGGCCAAGACCATCGGTCTCAGCGGGCGAGCCTGCGCGATCGCGGACACTCAGACATCTGCTGACGCCTTCGAGCGATTCGCCAAAAAGGCTGGCGTCCTGGTTGAGGTCAAGGTCGCACGCCCTGATGGTCTGCCGTACGACGATGGAGAGTTCGACCTCGTCGTGATCAAGAACGTGCTGGACGGCATGGCCCAGCACGAGCGGATCTTGTGTGTTCAGCAAGCGTTTCGTGTGCTCAGAACAGGCGGCCGCTGCCTCGTCATCGACCGGACGCTACGGGGCGGGCTCGGCGCGATTTTCGCCCAACCCTCGGTCGATCGGCGATACCTGACCGACGGCGGGGCACTGCCTGCGCTCAAGGCAGAGGGATTCAGGGGCGTACGCCGGCTGGCCGATCGGGACGGCCTGACCTACGTCGAAGGCACGAAGTCCTTCGTCGGTCCAACGGCGGTTGACCCGTAGACGTGGCCTGCCGAGCCGGCTAAGACTGGCCTATTGAGAGCACACTCTGTCCCGGGTCGAGCACACCGGGTTGCAGATGCCGGTCGCTTCCGTTCTCAAAACAGCCGTAACTCAGACTGAATCAGCCTGATTCGTGACTCAAGAGACGGCAAGCATCTTGCCTGTTCAATCAGTGGTAGTTGGGGTTAACCATGCCTGCCGAACCCAGCCGCGTGAGCCCGTCGGTGCGAGCCTCAAATGGTCACTCCACAGAGGTGTTCTCTGCGCGTGAGCTGGCGTCGGCGGCGGGCGTTTCCACGGGGGTCATTGAGGATCTCATATCCGGCGCGGAGATCGCGACGGTAGACGGCGAGCACGTCGCTTTCGACACCGCGGTCGAGACGTTGCGTGCGCTGGAGTCGGGGGGTCTGCGGGTCGATCCCGCGGGCGGCAGACCGGGGGTCTTCGGCAGTGCACTGGCTCGGCGTCAGGTCGATCCACGTTCGCGGCGCATGTCCGCCCTCATGTCGACGACACTCCACGCCGCCGTGATCATCATCGTGACCGTATTGGCGACGGCGAGGCTCACCACTGCTGCGAACGACGCCTCGGATTTCGCGCCGGTTCAACTGAGCCAACTCATCTTCGTCGCCGAACCGGGGCCGGGTGGAGGCGGCGGAGGGGGAGGCCTGCGGATGCCGACACCGCCGTCCGTCGCCGAACGTGCTGGAACTGACCGGCTGCGCAGCCCGGCGCCCGAGCGCGTCAAGCCGATCCAGATCGAGCCACCTGCGGCACCGGAACCGCCGCCGCCGCTCGAGAACGAATCGCTGCCGCCCATTCTCGCCCCCCTGATGACAGCAAATGCTGACAGCCGGAGTATCCGCGGCTTGCTCGACGAGGCTCGCAACGAATCGGCAGCGGAGAGTCTGGGACCGGGTCTGGACGGCGGGGTCGGAAGCGGAGGCGGAACAGGTATCGGCCCAGGAAGTGGAGCCGGCGTCGGTCCAGGTTTCGGCGGCGGAACGGGAGGGGGGCCCTACCGCGCGGGCAGCGGGATCACTCCTCCGCGTTTGGTCTTCGAGGAACGACCGCACTACACGGAGACGGCACGCCAACGCGGCATCGAGGGCTACGTCGTGCTGGAGCTGGTCGTGCTGCGCGATGGATCGGTCGGCGATATCCGGATTATTCGGCGTCTGGGAGCAGGACTCGACGAGCAGGCCCTGCAGGCAGTACGCCAGTGGCGTTTCCTGCCGGCCGAACGTCTTGGCTCCCCGGTGGACGTCGTCGTCGAGGTGGCTGTTGAGTTCAAGTTGAGATAGGAGTCAGGAGTACTCGCCATGGAGCATGCGCTTGGTATCGTTGCAGTGTTCGCACTCCTCACAACACTCGCCATGGGTGTCGTGACCTGGCGAATCGTGCGCGAAGAGCGGCGCCGGTCGGCTGCCCGACTGGCGGCGCTCACGGCCGAGGTGGCGTTGCGCGACCCGGCTCCCGGTCCCATCGCGCTGACCCCCGACCCGCTGGCGGCGTTCGAATCAGAAGCCCCTCAGTCTCCCGAGGCCGAGGACGTCTCAGAACGCCCTCCCGACGCCGCGGCTCATCGACCGCCGGCGTCCGGTGATCATGAGGTTGCACGACAGGCCGACCTCTTCACACGATCGTTTCACACCGCTGACGGGTGGCCGAAGCGACTAGCCGCAATCGGCGTGGCGGGTGCGTTCCTGGCGGTACTTGTCTCGCTCGTGGTCATCCTCAGCTCGAGTCGCACCGACGCGGAGGTCCCGGCTCCCGACCCCCCGATCGAGCTGCTGACGTTGGCTCACGCACGGAAAGAAGGGATGATCGCAATCTCCGGGACCGTCCGGCGCCAGACGGACGGCGTCGACCGTGAAGACCTAGACGTGCTAGCTATGGCGTTCGACGACGCAGGGACAATGGTAGCGAGTGGGCGTGCGCGGGTTGGCGGTGAGCTCTCTCAGCGCGGGAACGGGGTGTCGTTTGTCGTCGCCATACCTGGGGAGGACGCGAGCCGGTATCGTATTAGCTTCTTGGTGGACGATCGGACCGTCCCCCATCTCGATCTCCGAGGTCCCACGACCGTGGTGGGCGACGAAGGTGACGACGCGACCTCCGCCGCCATGCTGGCGTCGGACGAGAGGTGACACCAATGTGTGATCACAAGACGAATCGAAGCACGCGCGTTCGGCAGCCAGACACACTCGGGGCCGGAGTCCTGCTATGTGTGGCCGCCGCGCTCATCGTGGCTCAAGCCCAGGGGTCGGCGGAACCTCAAGACGATCAAGGCTTCCGGTTTCGGACCGGCATCGAGCTGATCAACGTCACGGCGACCGTGACCGACCGCCGTGGTCGATTCGTATCAGGCCTCGAGAAGGACGACTTTCTTGTCTACGAAGACGGCGAGCAGCAGAGCATCAGCCACTTCAGCAACGAGCGGGTCCCAGTGAGCCTCGGGATCGTCCTAGACACGAGCGGCAGCATGGAGGGCACCAAGATGCTGGCGGCGATGAACGCCCTCGACCGTTTTCTCTACGACCTACTGGGTCCCGAAGATGAGATCTTCATCTACTCCTTCAACTACCAGCCCGCTCTGGTACACGGATGGACCACGAACCGAGATACCCTGAGTCGCGCGCTGCGACGTATTCGTCCGCGCGGCGGAACGGCCCTGTACGACGCCGTCGCCGACGCCGTCCCGATGGCCGAACAAGGCTCACATAGAAAGAAGGCCGTGGTCATCATCTCGGACGGGAACGACACGAACAGCGTGACCGACGTTCGGGACTTGCAGCGTTTGATCCAAGAGTCGGAGGTTCTGGTCTACGCGATTGGCATCGACGGTCGCGGCAGATCGAGGGGGACGACCGGGCGTCCGGCACCAAGAAGACCGATCCCCTTCCCCTTTCCCGGGCAAGGCCGAGGACGCGGCCGATCACCGATCCCGCCACCTACCACTCCATGGCCCGGCGGCGGGCGAGGAGTCAGCGGTGATGATCGGGTCAACGTGTCGGCGCTGCGCGACCTCACCGATGACAGCGGCGGACGGACTGAGATTGTCCGCGACCCGGATGATCTTGATCCCGCGACAGCCGGCGTGGCCGACGAGTTGAGCCGACAGTACTACCTCGCGTACCCGGCGCCTGGCCACGACGATGGGCAGTGGCATTCGATCGACGTCGAAGTACCGGGTACACGGCACCGCGTGCGGGCTCGCCGCGGCTACTTCGCCACCCCGTAGGACCAGCTCCCGCGGCCTTCTGCTACCATCCCGCCGTGTCACTACTCGCGGTCACGATAGCTTTGAGCGTCGCCGGAAGCCTGGGTGGTCTTGTCCTGGCGTCGATGCTTTTGCTGCTTCGTGAGACCGCGCGACATCAGCTGGTGCCGTCCCTCATCAGCTATGCGGTCGGCACGCTGCTCGGTGTCGCACTGCTGGCGCTCCTACCGGAGGCGCTCGACCTGCTCGATGCAACGCTCGTCCTCGGAACGCTACTCGCCGGCATACTGGGTTTCTTCATGTTGGAGAAGCTGGTCATCTGGCGACACTGCCACGAGGACGACTGCACCGCGCATGACCGCAGCGCCACGCTGATTCTCATCGGCGGCGCCGTCCACAACTTCGCTGATGGGTGCATCATTGGCGCGGCGGTCCTGTCGTCCGTGCCACTTGGCGTGAGTACAGCCATGGCCGTCGCCGCGCATCAGGTCCCGCAGGAAGTCGGCGACTTCGCGATCCTGCTTGGCGCGGGATATTCAAGACGCCGCGCGCTCGCCCTCAACGCGCTGGTAGCGACGACTGGGATACTGGGTGCGATCACGATCTACACAGCCGCCGGTTGGATTCCGCGCGCCTTGCCGTACATTCTCGCCTTTGCGGCCGGCAACTTCCTCTATGTGGCGATGGCCGACCTCATCCCGGGTCTCCACCGCGGCACAATCGACGTGAGCGCCGCGCGTCAGGTTGTGCTCATTGCGGCCGGCGTCGCGACTGTCCTCGTGCTCTGACTGGGTAAACGGCCAGCCAGCGATGACTGTCTCAAGAGATATGGCCAGGCTTACTCTCCTTCTGCTCCTGACACTCGCGACGGTGGCAGTGCTGTCAGCACAGAACCGCCCGGACGGCGGGGGCTTCGGCCAGGTTCAGGCACCCCGCGACACGCCGGCGCAGTCGGGCGACCCTCGTCCTGAGGTCCAGTCAGCCGGACTGATGGGCCGGGTCCTGGACGGTCGGTCCGGACAGCCGGTCCAGCGCGCACGAGTCGTCGTCGTGCCTCGGGAGGGAGAGGGCCGTGGAGTCGTCGTTCTCACTGACCAGAACGGCCAATACGCCGTGACAGGCCTGTCTCCCGGGCGCTACACCGTGGAGATGTCCAAGCCCGGGTTCGTCACGATCGCGTACGGACAGCGGCGACCGCGGCAGCCAGCCACGCCCGTAGAACTTCGTGAGGGACAATCGCTACGCGGGATTGACGTCGTGCTCCCCCCCCGGCGGCGTCGTCACCGGTCGCATCGTCGACGAGACGGGTGCGCCGCTACCGCTGACCACGGTCCAGGTGTTCCGTCACGTCTACAGGCAAGGACGGCGACAACTGGTTCCCGCGGGAACTGATCGAACCGACGATCGCGGGCACTATCGGATCTTCGGCTTGGAGAGCGGACGGTACTACGTCAGTGGGATCGTCCCCCGACAGCTGTCAACGTCAGGTCGCGCCGGTTTCCCGCCAGCGTTCCGGCGGTTCGATCCGACGTCACCGCCAGGAGGGGACATCAGCGTCGATCCCCTCGGCTACGCACCCACCTACTATCCGGGCGTGACGAACCTGACCGCAGCTTCACAGGTCGACGTCGCCCTCGGTGCCGAAGCGACGGGCGTTGACTTCGCGGTACGCCTGGTCCCAACGGCGAGGGTGGGCGGCGTCGTCTTTGGACCCGAAGGTGCGCCAGCCACGGGAGCCCGGGTCATCTTGGTACCGGACAGCGCAATCGTCGCGCGAAACGCCCTGCTGGGTGCGCGCCTCCAAGCCAACGGTAGCTTCGAGATCCCCGATGTGCCCCCGGGTCAGTACACAATTCGAGCCGTGACGCGAGGGCCGCGGGCCGGTCGTTCGCGCTTTGGAGGCCCGGCGCTCTTTGCCAGCCACTTCTTCTCGGTCGACGGCTCCGACGTGAGCGACATCACGCTGGTGCTGCGGCCTGGCGCCACGGTTGCCGGTCGTGTCGTCCTTGACACGCTCGCCCAGGTCCCGCCCTCTACGCTCGCACGAGTGCGGGTCACCGCCAGCGCTACCGAGGATATCCCCCTCGTCGGCGACCCCGAGACGCGGATCGCGAACGACGCGACGTTCGAGCTCGCGAACGTGCCGGACGGCGGCCGACTGCTACGCGCCAGCAACGTGCCATCCGGGTGGATGCTCAAAGCGGTATACATCGACGGGCAAGACGTCATCGACACACCGCTGGATTTCGGAGGCGTGTCGCGCCTCGATGACGTGCAGCTCGTGCTCACGGACCAGGTGACGCGCTTGACTGGGAGCGTCCGTGACCCACAGGACACCCCGCTGACCGAGTTCACGGTGGTCGCGTTTCCCAACGACGAACGTCGCTGGCAGCCGCAGTCGCGATACGTCAAAGCAGCTCGCCCCGACCAGAATGCGAACTACCAGATAGAGGGTCTGCCTGCAGGCCACTACTTGCTCGCCGCGGTTGACGACGTCCAGGAGGGCGAGTGGTTCGACCCACGTTTCCTCCGACAGCTGAGTGATGCAGCAGTTCGAGTCTGGCTAAACGAAGGTGACTCGACCGCACTGGACCTCACGCTACGAACCCAGCCCTGACCACGCGAGACCGGCCGCGGCGAACCCCGATGTACAATTCCCCGCCCAATGCCTCCGTCGCCCCCTTCACGGCGCCTGTTCCTGATTGACGGAAGCTCACAGATGTACCGGGCCTACCACGCCATCCGGACGCTAACGGGATCGGACGGCCGGCCGACAAACGCCGTGTATGGCTTCGTCACGATGCTCCGCAAGCTCATTGCGGACCACCAGCCGGAGCTGATCGCGGCGGCGTTCGACCTGCGCGGCCCGACGTTCAGGACGGAGTTGGCAGCTGACTACAAGGCCAACCGCGCGCCGATGCCGCCCGACCTCTCCGAGCAAGTCCCGCTTGTTCACGACGCCTGTGCGGCGATGGGCGTGCCGGTCCTGACCTCCGAATCTTTCGAGGCCGACGATGTGATTGGAACGCTCGCGAAGCGCGCGGTGGCCGAGGGCCTCGACGTGGTCATCGTGACCGGCGACAAGGATTTCTTTCAGCTGGTTGGGGGGCCGACCCGGGTTTTCAACCCGCGCGACGACGGAACCTGGTACGACGCGGCTGGCGTCGCAGAGAAGATGGGTGTTGAACCATCCCAGGTTGTCGACGTGTTGTCGCTGATGGGTGATGCGGTCGACAACATCAAGGGTGTTCCGGGCATCGGAGAGAAGGGTGCTCGGGAATTGATCAGCTCATTCGGCTCACTGGATCGTCTCCTTGAACGAGCCGACGAGGTCCCACAGAAGCGGTATCGCGCTGCGCTTCTCACTCACGCGGATGCCGCGAAGCAGAGTCGAGCGTTGCTCGAGATCAGCGCCGACGCGCCGGTTCCGTTCGAGCCCGACGCACTGCGATACACCGGACCCGACCAGGATCGGTGCTTTGCACTGTTCTCACGCCTGGGCTTTCGCACGCTTGTCGCCGACTACGCGCCAACTGCATCGACCGTCGCGCGCGACTACGCCATTGTGCGTGACCTTTCAGAGCTTCGGTCGGTCATCGACGCGATTGAGTCGAAGGGTCGATGCGGGATGTCCGTGCTGGCAGACGCGTCTGACGCCGGGCGCCTGGAGCTGGTCGGCGTCTCCCTCTCCACAGAACCGCGACATGCGCACTACATCCCGCTGGGACACCGTGCGCTGGACAACGACGGCGTCATCGATGTCGTCGAGGCCTTCGGGCTCCTACGCCCGATGATCGCGGACTCTCGCGTCCGGAAAATCGCGCACGACGTCAAGGCCGGAATGCTGGCGCTGGCACAGCGGGACATGGCTTTCGACGGAATCGGCGGAGACACGATGCTGGTGAGCTATCTGCTCGACGCCACTCGTACCGCCCATCGCTTCGAAGACCTCGTTCTCGAACATGTCGGCTACCGCGCGATCTCCACCGAGGATGTTCTTGGAAAGGGTAAGAAGGCACTTGCATTTGCCGACCTCCCGGCCGCCGGTCTCGTCGACTACGCCGGCGAGCGCGCCGACTTGGCGCTCCGGCTGTTCGATCAACTGTGGCCGAAGCTGGAAGCAGCTGGGTTGGCGGCGCCCTACGAAGCACTTGAACGACCGCTGATACCGATCCTCGTCGCGATCGAGCGCGCTGGCGTCCGCGTCGATGCCGACGCGCTCGAAGCGATGTCGTCACGAGTGGGAGCTGACTTAGCTGAACGCCAAACGGAGATTTACGCGCTGGCGGGTGTGGAGTTCAACATCAATTCTCCCAAACAGCTGTCCCAGGTGCTGTTCGATCGTTTGGAGCTTCCGACGACCAAACGAACCGGCAAGACGCGCGCCGCCTCCACATCGGTTCAGGTCCTCAAGGAGCTGGCGCTGGTGCACGACCTGCCGCGAAAAGTGCTGGAGTGGCGAAGCTTGCAGAAGCTCAAGGGCACGTACCTCGACGCCCTGCCGCAGCTCATCAACCCGCACACCGGACGCCTGCATACCTCTTTCAACCAGGCGGTTGCGGCCACGGGCCGATTGAGCAGCAGTGATCCCAATCTCCAAAACATTCCGATCCGCACAGAGCTCGGCCGAGACATCCGGCGCGCGTTCATCGCCGCGCCAGGCTGCGTCTTGATCTCGGCGGATTATTCGCAGATCGAGCTGAGGGTGCTGGCCCACCTTTCGGGCGACGCCACGCTTATCGACGCATTCAAGCGGGGCGACGACATCCACGAGCAAACCGCGAGCCGGGTGTTTGGCCACAACAGCGGACTCGACCCGCATGAGCGACGCCGCCGCGCCAAGATCGTCAACTACGCCCTGCTCTACGGCAAGACGGCGTTTACGCTGGCCCGGGACATCGGTGTCACGCAGCAAGCCGCTCAAGCCGTGATCGACGCGTACTTCGAGGGCTTCCCGGGAGTGCGGGACTTTCTCAGCAACGTCGTGGAACGCGCCCGGGAGACCGGAGAGGTCACCACGATGTTCGGTCGGCGCCGACTCGTTCCGGAGCTCACGAGCCGGAACGGTCAACTACGGGCCGCGGCCGAGCGGGTTGCGGTGAACATGCCGATTCAGGGAACGGCCGCTGACATCCTCAAGCGGGCCATGATCGACATCCACCCCGACCTGCCGGCTGGCGCCACGATGATCCTGACCGTGCACGACGAACTGGTGTTTGAGGTCAGCGAAGACGGGGCCGATGCCATCGCCCAGTTCGTCCGCGAGCGCATGGAACAGGCCGCCACACTGGTGGTTCCTTTGACCGTGGACGTCGGCATCGCCGGCAACTGGAAAGAGGCCAAGGCCTGACGGCCACCTACCGTATAATCCGGCATTGGTTGCCCCGACCATCATTTCACGCGCCGACCACTGCATCTCGCGGGACCTGATCGATCCGGACGCGCTCAAGGTCCTCTACCGCCTGCGTAAGTTCAAATACGACGCGTACTTAGTCGGTGGAGGCGTCCGCGACCTGTTGCTTGGTCGAGTCCCCAAAGACTTTGATATCGGCACCTCGGCGCATCCGAACGAGGTCAAGCGGATCTTTCGGAACTGCTGGATCATCGGCCGGCGGTTTCGGTTGGCGCACGTGAAGTTCGGGCTGAAGACAATCGAAGTCGCGACGTTCAGGCGACAGGTGACCGCGAGCGAGGCAGCAGCCACAAAAACGGCTGACGGCGATCCGGACCCATCGGTCGCTCGTGACGAAAAACAGCTCGCCAACCTGCGGCCGCGTCCTCCCATCCGGCGTGACAACACCTTTGGAACCGCCGAAGAGGACGCCTTTCGACGAGACTTCACGATCAACGCCCTGTTCTACGACATCGCCACCTTCTCGGTCATCGACTACGTGGGCGGCATGGACGATCTGAACGCCCGCATCATCCGGTGCATCGGCGACCCGAACGAGCGATTTGTGGAAGACCCGGTTCGGATGATCCGTGCCCTCGCGTTCGCCGCACGCCTGGACTTCGAGCTCGATCCTCCGGTCCAGCGCGCGATCCGCCGTCACAGGCACGAGATCCACAACGCCGCGCCAGCTCGTCTGATTGAAGAGCTCTACAAGATCCTGCGCAGCGGCTACGCCGCGGCAACATTTCGGGCGCTGTCGGAAACCGGACTGCTTATGGCACTCGCGCCCGAAGTCGAACGGAGGAAATCCGGCGCCCTTTGGCGATCACTCGAGTCCCTCGACCACTATCGGAAGCCGTTCGACAACGCCCCAGGGTCGCTCACAAACCCAATTCTGCTCGGCAGCTTGGTTCAACCGGTGCAGCCGCTCGACCTAACGCCGCGGCGCCGCGACGACAAGCGTCCGATCGACGTGTCGCTGGGCGAGCTGCCGGTGGCCCGGCGCGACGTGGAGCGCCTGAGGCAGGCGCTCCAGATCCAGCCTCGCATGCAAGACTCGGAGCTCGGGCCTCGAGCCCAACGCGCGGTCATCCACCGTGGCGCCTTCGATGACGCGATGACATGGCTGGAAGTGCATGGGGAGGACGCCACATCGGTGAAGCGCTGGCAGGCGCTCGTCGCCAGTGGGGGATCACGCGAGGCGCAGAAACCGCGTCGCCGACGGCGATCGCGTGGGCGTCGAAAGCGCTCGCGCCCGGACGCGTAGCACGTGCGTGTGGCGTGGTCCTACCCGAGAAGCACGCGGTACGTACCGACGAACGACAAACCGATGCCGACTGCAGTCGCCGCGATCAGCAGCAGCGCCGCGACGATGACGCCGGTGCTCTCGCGCTGTTCGTCACTCAACCCCATGAGCTGTGCGGCCAGCCATCCTCCGGCGAACCCTCCGCCGTGCGCCCAGTTGTTCACGCTGGGCATCAGAAACCCGAATACGGCAAGGATGATCGCCCACTGCCACAATTGGGCCGACATCATCGAGCTTCCACGTCTGCGCCCGTAGACGATAAGCGCAGAAAGGAGTCCAAAGATGCCTCCTGACGCCCCAACCGTCGGGTATCCGGTCATGAGGTTCGACACCAAGAAGCCGCAAACACCTGAGATGTTGAAGAGCACGAAGGTCCGGGCCGGCCCATAGACCTCGGTCGCTGCTGGAGCGAGGTTCCTGACCCACATCATGTTGAAGACGATATGCAGCAGACTGCCGTGCAGGTAGTTCGCGGTTAACACGGTCCACCACCAGCCCACTTCCCAGGCAAAGCCACCGGTCATCCCCAACTGGTACAGCGCGCGTGTGCCAGGAGTGAGCATGCCGAACAGGCCGCGCGATTGAAAGATGGCTTCCGGCTGCAAGAGCAGCGCCGCGGCATAGATGGTGATGCAGGTAACCAGGATGACCGACACCAGATCGAGCCGGTTCCCGACGAGCCGTTGCAGCACGGGCGCAAAACCAAACAGGCCCGGCCTCCACGCCCCGCAGTAGGGGCATGACGGTTCGTTGACGCCGACGAGCTTTCCGCAATGGGCGCAGACGAGCGAGCCACTGCTTTGGCGCATCGAGCTAAGCGTACACCGTTGCCGGCCGAGAGCTGCAACCGTTCCAGGTTGGAGCGGGTGCTAAGCGGGTGGTTGACTCTGGACGATCGTCTTGTGGGGTGTGGCCAGGCCCAGCTTTGACAGCGTCCAGATGAAAGGCCAGGCAGGGTCGAGCTCAGAGACCCGGACGCTGAACTTTGGGCTGCGCGGAAAACCATGATGGTTGTTGTGCAGCCCTTCGCCACCAGTGAACAGCGCGAGGACTCGCAGATTGGTCGCCGTGTTCTCGAAGTTCCGATACCCGTGGTAGTGACACAGGCCGTTGATCGACGAGGACAAAACGAAGACGTACACCACACCGTGCACGGCCGCCGCCAGCAGCGCCCAGGCCAGGCCGATGATCATCGCAAGTGCGGTCACACCAATGATTGGGCCAGCGACGCCAAAGCGGAACAGTCGCCGCTCCCACCAGTCGTCGGCGATGTCGCGTGCGTACTTGTCCAGTACGCCTGGCTGCTTGGCTTCGCGAACGTAGTGAAAGACGTTCCCGAGCTGGACCGACCAGAATCCCTCCAGAAGAGGACTGTGGGGATCGCCTTCTTCGTCGGTGAAGGCGTGGTGCTTTCGGTGCACGGCCACCCACTCGCGCGTGTTGATCCCCGTGGTGATCCACAACGCGAATCGGAATACGAGCGCGACGCTCGGATGGAGCACGATCGCGCGATGGGTCGCCGTGCGGTGGAGATAGATGGTAGTGGAGATCACCGCCACCTGGAGCAGGATGCATGCGACAGCCAGAGCGATGCCGAGAGACGTCAACACTGATGACCTCCGTTTGACGGACAACCGAGCTTGTCAGCCGCGAACCCGTTCGAACTCCGACATAAACTCTACGAGCGCATCGACGCCCGCCTCCGGAAAGGCATTGTAGATCGACGCTCTCAACCCTCCCACCGACCGGTGTCCTTTGAGGCCCGCCAGTCCCGCGTCCTCGGCTTCCGCCACGAACGCCGCCTCGAGCTCTGGGCTCGGCAGACGAATGGTCACGTTCATGAGCGAGCGACTCTCTGGCGACGCGGTGCCTCGGTAGAAAGAGCCTCGATCGATCGCATCGTAGAGCACTCGGGCCTTGCGCTCGTTGCGTTCAGCGATCGCGGTCAATCCGCCGTGAGCGATCAACCACTTGGTCACGAGCTCGATCACGTAGATGGCAAACACCGGCGGCGTGTTGTGAAGCGACCGGCTCTTGGCGTACGTCGCGTAGCGGAGCATTGTTGGAATGACGCGGCCGACCGTCGACGCGCGCTGCACGAGATCATCCCGAACGATCACGAGGGCGACGCCCGCCGGACCGAGGTTCTTCTGAGCGCCGGCATACAAGAGCGCAACGCCGTCGGCCGCCAGGTCGAGCGGCCGGCTGAACACATCGGAAGATGCGTCGACGACAAGCGGCACGGTACCCGAGTCAGGCATGACCGGCCATCGGGTGCCCACGATGGTGTTGTTCGACGCAATGTGCACGTACGCCGCACCGGGAGACAGATCGAGCTCCGATGCGAGAGGAATCCTCGTGAAGGCATCGGCTTCGGTCGTCGCGGCTATTCGTACATCCCCAAACAGCGCGGCTTCGTCCGCCGCCTTCTTGGCCCAGGTGCCGGTCAGCACATAGTCGGCGGAACCTGTCGCCGGCAGGATGTTCATCGGCACCATGGCGAACTGCGTGGTGGCTCCGCCCTGCACAAAAAGGACGTGGTAGTCATCAGATAGGCCAAGCAGCGAGCGAACATTGGCCTCGGCCGACTCGATGATCTCGAGGAACGCGCCGGAACGATGGCTGATCTCGAGCACAGACATGCCCACACTTGGCAGCGCCATGAGATCGCGCTGTGCTTCCTCGAGTACCGGCTCCGGGAGCACAGCGGGTCCCGCTCCAAAGTTGAACACGCGCGGCGTCATTAGATGAGGTGTATCAACAAGCCGTCTCGCAGCTTCGGCTCGAACCAGGTCGACTTCGGAGGCATGATTTCGCCGGCATCGGACACCGACAGCAGCTCGTCCGACGTGACCGGCGCCAGTGAGAAAGCGACCGCCGCGCTTCCCGAGTCGACGGCCTCGGTCAGCGCCTGGGTGCCGCGCGCGCCACCCACGAACGCGATCCGCGGATCAGTTCGAATGTCGGCCACCTTCAGCACCGGCCCCAGTATCCCATCCTGCAGTCTGGCCACGTCAAGAGACCCGGCAACGTCAGTTGCGGTCGGGGCGGCCGTGAGATTCACGCTGTACCATCGCTGCTCGAGGTACACCGACACCTGACCTTTCGGAGGCGTAGGCTCGGCATCCGGTTGCACGGAAAACCGATCACGCAGAGCACCCAGAAACGCGGCCGGGGTCAGGTCGGCCAGATCCGAGAGCGTTCGATTGTAGGGGAGTATTCTCGTTTCCGTATCAGGAAACGCCACGCCGAGCACAAAACAGGCCTCGGCTTCGGGATCGTGCTGGTTGGCGCCGGCAAGTTCGTCCCGAACTCTGGCGGCGCTGGCAATTCTGTGATGGCCGTCGGCGACGTACAGTGCTGGGATCTCGCCGACGGCGTTCGCAACCCGCTGAACGTGACTGCCTCCGACCCGCCAGACGGTGTGACGAACACTGTCGGTCGCGGTGAAATCATAAAGCGGCGCCTCCGCACATACACGGTCCCTGACCGAGTTCACGTTGCTCGAGACCCGATACGAAAGGAACACGACGCCGGTCTGCGCGCCTAACGCCAGCATGTGACGTGTTCGGTCGTCTTCCTTGTCGGGACGGGTCCGCTCGTGCCGCTTGATGATGTCGCGGTCGTACTCATCGAGCGAGAAACACCCCGCCAGGCCCGTTTGCCGGTGCGACCCGACTTCGAGACGATAGAAGTAGAGCGACGGCTCGTGTTCGACGACGAATGGTGCGGCAGCCCTTAACGCATCGAGGTTCGCAGACGCGCGTTGGTAGACCATCGTGTCGTAGGCGTCGACGTCCTCGTCGAGATCGATCTCGGCTCGCGACACGTGCAGAAAACTCAGCGGGTTCCCTGCGGCCAGCGCCCGGGCCTCAGGGGCGGAGACCACGTCGTACGGAACGGCGGCCACGGCCGCCGCGGCTTCCGTCTCGGGTCGCAGGGCGTGAAAGGGGTGGATGACGGCCACTATTGCGCCAAGACGATCGGCGCAGTACCCGCGTAACCAGGAGCTGTCAGCCGGCCCAGCGCCCGGTCGCGTGCCGCGAAGAAAGCTTCAAGGTGCTCGCTGGGGACCGGGTCGCCCGGTGGCAGGTTGCGGTGTTCGAGCAGGGGATTCACGAACGTCCCGTTCTTGCGGATGCGATAGTCGAGATGTGGGCCAGTCGCAAGACCCGTCGCCCCCACGTAGCCGATCGTTTGGCCCTGCGCGACTCGAGCTCCTGGACGCATGCCCTTCGCGAACCGTGACAAGTGCAAGTAGTAGGTCTCGTAGCCATTGGTGTGGCGGAGACGCACCATGTTGCCCGAGCCGCCGCTCCTCGCCGCCGACACCACGCGGCCGTTCGCAACCGACACGATCGGTGTTCCAGTCGGGGCACCATAGTCGATGCCGAGATGCGGACGATTCGTCCCCAACACAGGATGCAATCGACGATACGAAAACCGCGATGTCACCCGAGGCTCAAAGCGAAACGGAGATTTCAGAAACAGCCGCTTCATCGAACGGCCTTCGGCGTCGTAGAAGGTCACAACGTCGTCGCCTGGAACTTGAAACCCGAACGCTTGGATCGTCCGGCCGTCGTTGTGAAACTCCGCAGCCACAACATCACCGTATCCGGCGAACAGTTCCTCTCGGTAGTACTTCTCGAACAACACGTCGAAGTAGTCGCCCCGTCGAAGATCGTTGTTGAAATCGATCTCGCCGCTGAACACCTGGGCCATCATGATCGCGAGGTTGACGTTCTCCCCGTTATCATCGAGGGCTGCGACCAGCGACGAGTTCCGCTCGTCGATGCGACCACTCACGACAGCCTCCACCTGCTCCTTCTCGTAGCGCACGACCTCAGCTTCGTACGTCACCGGGCGGCCAGGCAGGTCATTGACCAGGAGGAACCGATCGTTGTCGATGTGGTACTCGAATCGCCGAAGGTGGCCGTCGCTCGCCAACACCAGCTTGTAGGGATTGCCAACCCGGAGTCGTCGTGGGTCGAAGACCGGACGCACGGTCTCGATGAGATCGTAGGCAACATCACTGGCAATCTCATGATGACCGAGAAGGGTCGCCAACGTGGCTCGGCGCGACACGACGTTTTCGACGGTGTGCGTGTCGGCCTTCAGGAAGACGTCGGACCCGTTCGCGTATGACGCCGGCAGCGACACCTCGCGCTCCACACACGCCGGCACAAAGGCGACCAGGGCAACGAGCAGCACCCCCGCAGAATCGCAGCCAGCAGGCCGGCGCGTTCGTCGCAAACGTGTGAACAGGCTAGACATACGGAGTTTGGAGTCTACCATAGCCACAGTGCAAAACGTCCGCTGGCAGGCTACTTTCGATGCAAGGATGGGCCGAACTGAAACGATTGTCGGCCAGTCACGGGGAGTCGGCCTGTAGCTCCGACAACTTCTGCGCCACCTTGTCGGCATGGCCGGCGGCTTTGACTGCGCGCCAGTGGTGAGCGACCTTCCCGGCGGGATTAATGAGGACGGTTGAACGCTTGACGCCTATCGACGTTCGGCCGTAGAGCGTCTTCTCGCCCCACGCACTGTACTTCTCCATCACCGCATGGGTTGGATCGGATAGCAGCGTGATCTTCAGCTTGTACTTCTTGATGAACGCCCTGTGCCGTGACGGATCGTCTGGGCTGCAACCGAGCACGGCTGCCGTGAGGCCACGGAATGCCGTGATGCCTGCGCTGAACTCGCATGCCTCCTTGGTGCACCCGGGCGTGTCGTCACGTGGATAGAAATAGAGCACGACCCAGCTGCCCGCGAAGTCGCTGAGGCGGACCTTTTCGTCGTCCTGGTTTAGAAGCGTGAATGCCGGCGGCTTCTTGCCAACGGTCAGCATGGTTGTCCGTGCGAGAGCATACCCTATGCGTCGATGTGGATCGGCGCGGGACCATCGGCCGGCGGCCCGACGATGCCGATGTCGGCTGCGCACGTATACCCGGCTTCGCGAAGACGGTGAAGGCACGTCGTAGCCGACTCCGCCGGGACACTCGCCAGCAGGCCGCCCGCGGTCTGTGGATCAAATAAAACGGGATAGATCGCCTGCAACCTAACGGCATCGAGGTTGGCGATGGCACGTCGGAGACGGACGTTCTGAGGCTGGAGCGAACTGAGGTAGCCGCCGGCGATGGTCTCCGCCGCGCCGTCGAGAAGCGGGATCGCCGCGAGGCGGAGGCGAACCTCGACCTGTGAGGCCCGCGTCATCTCCAGAAGGTGACCCAGGAGTCCGAAGCCCGTGACGTCGGTGCAGGCCGTCGTCCCATGCGCCTGCAGGATCTCGCTCGCGGTACGGCTCGACTGCAGCATCATCTCAACCGCACCGTCAAGCCAACGCCCTTTCGCCTGCATCCGCATATGCGCGGCGAACAACGTGCCGGTGCCAATCGGTTTCGTCAGCAGCAGGTGATCGCCGGGCGTCATCCCACCCTTCCGGAGGAGCTCGTCGGGCTTGCCAACGCCGCTGAGCGCGAGCCCAAGCTCGATCTCAAGCCCTTCTTTTGTGTGTCCGCCGACCAGCGCGGTGTCCGCGGCGTTCAGAGCAGACACAGCACCACCCAGCAGCGCATCGAGCAGCTGTTCCATTTTGCGCTCGGGTCCGAAGGGAATCGTCGCGAGAGCCAGCGCCGTTCGGGGCTCAGCTCCCATTGCGTAGATGTCGCCGAGGGCATGGTTAGCGGCAATCCTCCCGAACGTATACGGATCGTCCACGATCGCGCGAAATGCGTCGGCCGTTCGAACGGCAACCAAGCCTAGTGGGATGTGCTCGATCGAGGCATCGTCAGGCGCGTCAAGCCCGAGCACGACGTCAGATCGTTCAATCGGCTCGAGGCGACCCAGCACGCGGTCTAAGACGGTCGCGCCGACCTTGGACCCACAGCCGCCGCAACGCATGGCGACTGCGGAGAGCTCACGTACCACGTCAGGCGGAGCAACCTCGGCCAGTTGGCTACGGGTTTGATCGTCCTCCTTCATCCGCGGGAGGTCGCGGAAGCGACTCATGAACCGTTGGTCGATCCAGTCCTTCCAGCGCCAGACCCACGCGCCCGCAAGCGACCACTGCCCTCGGGAGGCGACTGCGTATCGATCGCCGGTGCTCACGAGGCTCAGAAACTTCCGCTGAGGTGTAAACGGCTGCAGCGGCTGGCCTTTCAGTGCCCGCCGTAGGTTTGCCTCGAGTGGCGCCCCTTGTCGAACGGCGAAGACCCCGGCCTTCTCGCGAGGATGCCTGACAACTGCCGCGATGTCACCCGACGCAAATACGTCGCGATGTGACGTCGACTGCAGTGTGTCGTCAACGCAGATGAACCCAGACGCGTCCACGTCGAGACCGGAATCCCCAGGCCACGGGTGGGCCTGGGCTTCAGTAGCCCAGACGATCTCGTCCAACGAATGGCGTGTCTGGTCATCGGTCACCAAGCCGTTGGGCTCGACCTGCACCACGCGCTGCGGTACGTGCAGGTGCACGCCACGATCTCGCAGCACACGCTCGAAGAACCGCTGCGTTCGTCGGTTGTGGGTCGCAAGCACGGTCTCGGCGATGCCGAAGAGGTGGAACTGATGGTCCAGACTCGACTGGGCCTGGCGAAGCGCAAATTGAATTGCCAGCGTCAGCTCAACGCCGGCTGCGCCCGCCCCAACGACCCCGATCTGGAGCGGTTGCGTTGCACCGTGAACCCGTTCGCGCAGGCGCTCCCATCGGTCAACCAGCGTACTGATCGGCTTGACGGGGACCGCATGGTCCTCGGCCCCGACCGTCTTCAGGGCCGGCGTCACGCCGATGTCGATTGACACGACGTCGTACGGCACTGGCGGTCGGTTGCGGCAGCGGATTGCTCGGTTCTTGAGATCCAGACCAACCGCCTCATCGTGGTAGAGCCGCGCGTCGGCAAATCGGGCGAGCGGCGCGAGGTCAATGTGGATCTGGTCGAACGTGTAGTGGCCGGCGATAAAACCCGGAAGCATCCCCGAATAGGGGGTCTCGATGTCGCGGGCGATCACGGTGACTCGCACGCCGGGAACAGGGCGCATCCCGATCCGCTTCAGCGCGATGACATGACTGTGTCCGCCGCCGATGAGCACGAGGTCTTTGACGACCGGGACAGGCGTGGGTTGCATGCGGGCGGGTTTATCCTCCAGCGGCCACGGTCAGCACGCGGGCAGCGGATCGCTCGAAGAGCGTGGGGTCCGGCAGCAGGCTCAGCACGAGAAACGCCTCACGCGGGAAGTCAAAAAAAAAACCTGGGTGTACCAAAATATGCTCACGCTCGAGTAGGCCGAGCGTCAACGCCTCCTCGGACCGGGTGCTGGGCACCTGGACAACAGCGTACCACCCCCCTTCAGCCGGCAGCAGTGTCGTTGCCGGCTGTTTGAGCACCAATCGCTGGAGGCACGCGTAGTTGTGGCGCACGCGCTCTGCGATCTGGGTCGTCAGCTCGCTCCCCCGATCGAGCAGATCACCAACAGCCTGCTGAACCGGTGTCGACACGGAGAGATAGGTGTCGCAGATCACGGAAAGCCGTTCAAGGGCCGCGTCGACAAGTTCGTCAGGGCCAGCAACGATGGTCCAGCCTACTTTGAGCTGGGGAAGACCGACGGCCTTTGAGAGGCCGCCGAGAACAAACGTCAGGACCTCGGCCGGTCGGTCGAGCACGCTCGGACCCCGGACCGGCGACTCCAGGGGGTAGACGCCGAAGACCTCATCGACGATCAGAGCCAGGCCGTGCTGGCGACACAGGGCCGAAACCTCCTCGAGCTCGGTCGCGGTCGCGAACGATCCCGTGGGGTTGTTCGGGCTGACAATCAAAACCGCCCGCGTGCGTTTCGTGATCGCGGCGAGCAAACCCTCGAGATCAATCGCCCACCGACCGTGAAACTCGAGCCGGTAGGGCGTTGTCTGAATGGCCTCGAGCCGCGTCAGATACTCGAACAGCGGATAGCTCGGTCGCGGGACCGCCACGTCCTGACCGGGGTCGCACAGGAGTTTGAACAGTATCGAATAGGCTTCGCTCGTGCCCGACGTGAGCACGATCCGTGAACTCTCGACGTCGAGGGAATGCCGTCGTAGGTAGGCGGCGACCGCCTCGCGTGCGCAACCCATCCCCAGCGGTTCCGGGGCGTAGGTCAAGCTGCCCGGACCTCCGAGTGCTCCAAGCAGGTCCGGGGGATACCGCAGACCCACTCGGGTAGGGTTCGACTCGGTCAGATCGGCGACGTCTACTCCAGCCGAGCGTAGGCTGCCCTGGGCGCGCGCGAGCCGATTGGTCGTCAGCCGCTTGGGCAGGCGCGTCGAGAACCCAGGCACCGTGGGAGGATATGCCGAATCCGTGTTTCATTTTTCTGATTGCCCCGAGCTCAGCTTGGAGGCATCGCAGGCAACGACTGCGACAAAGGAGACAGAGGCACGCCGAATGAATGGCGGGAAACAGATCGTCCTGACGGCCCCGTTCACTGAAATGATCGACCACGCGGGATACTTCATCCAGATGGGCATGGCCTCCATCCCCATTTGGATGGAATGGGTAATGGACAAGAAATATCCCGAGTGGCGCAACGTCAAGCGATTCGAGGACGGATCGGCCCAGTCGGCTCCCGCAGGGCTGCGCGTGCTCGAGAAGGTCATGGCCGGCGAGTTCGGACGCGACAATGTCGTCGCCTGCTATCCGGACGACATCCACCAGTTCATCGGCGCAGATACGAAGATTGTGGCCCTCTCGACGCACAACCCACTGGGCGTCACGTTTGCGGCCGGCGTCTACACCTCAATTTTCGGAAGCTCGCGCGAGCCCATCAACTCGCATTACGCGGGCAAGCTTTTCAAGAAGATACAGAGCAGTCCCCATCGAGACGGTTTTCAGGTCCTCTTGGGCGGATCCGGGGCCTGGCAGATTACCCAAACGAAGTCGTTCGAGCGGCTTGGGATCGACTGCGTCATCGACGGACGCAGCGAGTCTGAACAGACCATCAGCCTGTTTCATGACGCGATCGACGGCAAGCCGCTCCCCCAACAGGTGGCAGTCGAGCATCCGACCGATCGCACCACCATTTTGTTTCCCGATCTGCCGACCACCTTTGGCGTTGTTGAGATGACGACCGGGTGCGGGCGACGATGCCAGTTCTGCGTGCCGGATCTCAACCCGCAAATCGACCTTCCCAAGGAGGGCATTCTGGACGCTGTGAAAGCGAACGTCCGGAACGGCAACAAGCAGATCTCGCTGGCAACGGAGGACATGTTCATCTGGGGCCAGGTGAAGACGGATACCCCGTTCTTCTTCCCGAACCGTGAAGCGCTGCTCGACCTGTATCAAGAAGTCGTGGACACGCCCGGTGTTGAGCAGCACGTGTTGAGCCACTCGACGATGGCGCCCGTAGTGGTCGACCCGGTCCTCATCGAGAAGCTCACCGAGATCATCCTCCCCAAGAGCCCGATCCACCTCAAGCGCCTGAGCTCCCACTCCGAAGGCAAAGCCGTCGTCCCGCTCATCGGCCTCGAAACAGGCTCGGTGCGAATGGCAAAGCAGGTCATGCCCAGCAAGGGCGTACCGTTCAACATCGATGATTGGCAGAGCGTCGTCATCAACGGCCTCGAGGTGCTCAACCGGAGCAACTGGTTCCCGATGCTGACCCTGATGGTGGGGAACCCCGGCGAAACCGACGAGGATGTCATAGCGACGCTTGACGTCGTCTACGAGATGGAACGGCGTGGTCTGTTCGGCTTTCTCGTACCGTCGATCTTCACGCCACTTGAGGGCACGCGAATGGAATCCGGCCGCGGGGTCTCGGAAACCCGCAACCTCAGCCGCCTGCAATGGCAGCTCATCATGCGGTGCTGGAAGATGAACATGCGCCCCGGCCTGTACAGCTGGTGGGGACCCGCGTCGTTCAAAGTCGGGGGTGTCGCGCTGTGGGCGACACGGCTGCGCAAGACCAACGGCAAGAACTTCACCTGGCCAATGATGATGTTCTGCAGCGCGTTGCCCGAGAACCTGATGTACTCCATGGGCAAGCTGTATCCGGGCAAGCCGGTCAACATCAAGTCCCGGGCCGAGCTCCTCGCATCGATCAAGCCTGGCTATTGGCAGTATCTGCGTGAGGACGCGGGCGATCTTCCCCAATCGGTCGAGTCGACCGAGGACACGCGGGAGCTCGCCACCGCCTAGCGGCCCGCCATCGTCGTTGTCAGACCCGAGGTGGCAACCTGCGCCCGCGACTGGTTACAATTGAGAACGTATCGCGAACGAGAATAGGGAATACACATGTCAGATCAGACAACCGCAGCGGGACCCACCACCACCGTTACCGATGGCAACTTCGAGGAGTTGGTTCTTAAGTCACCGGTACCGGTACTTGTGGATTTTTGGGCAGAGTGGTGCGGCCCCTGCCGAATGATTGCCCCAACGGTCGAGGCATTGGCTACGGAGAACAGCGGAAAAGTCACGGTTGGCAAGCTCAACGTGGACGAGAATCAGAACACGGCCATGCAGTTCGGCGTGCGCTCGATCCCGACGTTGCTCCTCTTCAAGGGTGGTGAAGTGGTCGAGTCGATCGTCGGACTGGCGGATAAGGGACGGCTCCAAGCGCTGCTCGACCAACACATCTGAGACGCCTCCGACGCCGCCGTGCGAGCTCGTGAAGACGCGGGCGGCTGTCGTGTCGAAAGACTCGCTTCCTGACAGGTTTACGGGCGCGGCAGCGGCTTGCGCGGTAGTCGCGCGTCGAGCATCGCGGTGTTGTACGCGAACACGGCAGCGACAATCGCCATCTGGACCAAATCGTCCTCCTGGACGCGGTCGAAGACATCCATGTTCGAGTGGTGGGTTCGGGAGTTGTACTCGAGCCGATCCTGGATGAATTGAAAGCCGGGCAACCCGACCTCGTCGAACGCGACGTGATCGGTCCCCCGTATCGCTCGGGGTCCCAACGTCGCGACGCCCAGATCGGCCAAATCGTCGACCCATGGCTTGAAGATGATCGCCGTTTCGGGATTCTCCTGGAGCCAGACCCCCCGTATCCGCCCGGCACCGTTGTCGATGTTGTAGTAGGCCGACAGATTCGCGTGGTCGGGCTTCAGGGCCATCATCTCGCGATCGGCGTAGTGTCGAGCCACGTACTCACGCGATCCCAATAAACCCTGCTCTTCGGCACCCCAGAGCGCAAGGCGAATCGTGCGGCGCGGCCGCGCCTCGATGGCCTTGAGGATGCGCATCGCCTCCATCATGGCGGCGACCCCGCTGGCGTTGTCGGTCGCGCCCGTGGCCGCATGGGTCGAATCGAAGTGCGCCCCGATGATGACAACCTCGTGCGCGAGATCCGTTCCAACGATGTCTCCGATGATGTTGAACGCGTTCGGCCGATCGGTCTCGGCATGAAACCGGGTCTGTATATGGATCTCGACCTCGACAGGTACGCCCCGCTCCAGGTTGCGGACGAGTCGGTTGTAGTGCTCAACCGCGATAGTTGCCTCGGGGACGAGTCCAGCAGAGGGATCTCGCGGCGCGCCGTTCCCGACAAACACGGTGCCGCCATCGGTGCGCTGGGTCGGCCAATCGAGATCGCTCCCGATGGGACCACCGCCCACCATGAACGTGTCGCTTCCTCGGTCCAGCACGGCGACCACTCCCTCGTCCGCGTAGAACTGATTCACCTGCTCCTTGAATGAAGGTTCGGTTGAGCGCCTTGCGCGACGCGATCGGGCCGACCGCTTCGGCGGGGCGCGACGGATTTCGTCGAGCAGCGCTTCCTCCATGCGAAGGACGACGTCGCCCTCGAGCATGTCGACGGCGCGGGACGGCTGCGGAAGCACGACCTTGCCCCGAAGCGTGCCCCGATAGTGCTCCAAGTCTTGGGGTGATTCGACGTTCACGCGAACGACCTCCGCGCGCACCGTGCCGTTCGTGCTGGTCGTCCACGATTTGGGATAGCCGATGATCGGCATCACCTGGGGCTCGAGCATATGGGCGTGGAAACGCTCCAGCGACCACCCCCGGCCGAACACGAAACGCTCTTCGTGCACGTTGGCAAGCCCGAACTCCCGGAGCTTTGCCATCGTCCACGCCTTGGCATCCTCGGTGGCCGGAGAGCCGGTCAGGCGTGGCCCATAGACATCGCTGAGCCACCCGACAATGTCCAACGCCTGAGACTGCCGGAGGCCTTCGACCCTGATGGCCGCGATCAGCTCGCGGTCGGCGCGCGGATCGGCTTGCTCGACCTGACCAGCGTGGGTAAAGACACCCACCGTAGACACGAGGACGCCTGCCAGGAAGGCCGTCAGCCTCATGGTGGAGATGCGCTCGGCTCCTAGGGCGCGGCAGGCGTAGCCTGCGAATCGACCGTGCCGTCTGCGTCGACGCCGAACGCGAGTGCGTTCACCCCGACGACCCGTAAGACGGGGGTTCCGTTCGCAAACACGCCCATGGTCACGTGCCCGTCGCCATTGGGATTACGTGCGCATTCGTTTCGATCGTGAACAGTCAACGTGTTCGTGACGCCAACCGGCACATCGGCGAAATCCGCCCCAAACACGCCAGGCGTGGTCTCAACTAGTGGAATGGGGTCGTTCTCTCGCCAGCTCGGCCGGATGTGGTTCTCGTCGTCGTTCACATCCCATCGCGCAAGACACGCCTCGAACGAAACGCCGGCCCCAGAGGGCGCTGCGACGCTTTCAAGGACCAGCTCGACCGATACCACCCTGGTCGGGGTGACCCCACGCGGAGTCGTGTCGCACTGCGTCGCCATCGACGCCATAATCGGCAAGAGGACCCAGCCTCGTCGTCTCAGAAGGTTCATACTCGTATTCGACGCCTCGGGATGGTTATAGGGAACTCCTCACAGGATATCCTGTCGGACCGGTCGCCGCCCAGGGTCCGGGCTGAAGCCCGACGCCACCCGAACCGATACATCCGATGAACCCGGGAGACTCATGATTACACGATTTCTAGTGCTCGTCTTTGTATCCGGCGTGTCGGGAGCGACCGGCATCGGGCTGGGCCTTCTCCTAGCTCCAGCGCCGGGTGCGGAGACGCGCGAGGCCGTTTCCGCATTCATCGACAGTCACGAGGAGTTCCTGACCGAGCTGTACTCGCGGGGCGCTGAGACCTTCGACAGCGCCGTCAGCGCGGTGTCTGAGGCCGACAACGGTAGGGACTAACGTCTGGCCTCCGAGTGCGATCAGCCCGCCGGCGCGACCGCGTGGATCATCTTCACGACATCGAGATAGACGGGCTCGACGGCGCGCACCTCGAATCCGGCCTGGCGGACATTGCCAATGGTGTCGCGATCGAGCTCTGGTCCGTAGCGCCGCACCAGCGGCGTCAGCGCGTACAGCATGACGCCGAACGGGAAGTACCGACTGCCGGTGTGCTCGAACATGTGCAACTGGCCGCCAGGTCGAAGGACTCGCCTCAGCGCGAGTAAGCCCTCAACCGGTCTGGGCACCGAACAAAACGTACACGAGGTAAACACCTGGTCGAACGAATCATCGGGGTCGGGGAGGCGGTGAACATCAGCCTCTCGCAATTCAAGTTCCCCCGAATAGGCCGCCGCGCGCGCAGCGGCGCGCTCTAACATCTTCGGACTGATATCGATGGCGACGATCTTCTGCCCGGGTGGAAAGAACTGGATGTCCAGGCCCGTGCCCACCGCCACGAACAGCACTCTGCCGGACATCATCGAGAACAGCCGACGTTTATAGGGCGCCCATCGCTTTTCCGGGCCGTAGCCGTTCGTCACGTCATACATCCGGGCAGCGCTGTCCCATTTGCGTCGCGTCAGGATGTCCACGTCTGGCTCCGGGCTCGAATGTGTGCGTCGAGCAAGTAGGTTGCGCCCAGCACGACGGCGCCGGCTACAGCCCCGAATACCGCCGCGGCGCCGGGTGAAGCCGCCCCCATCGAGGCGACCATCCCGACAACCATGCCGGTCGTCATCACAGGAAGCATGACCTCGAAGGCCCCAAAGGCCACAGTCAGCCCGACCGAAAGCACCATGGCCAGGATCCCGCCGACCAACATCCCAAGCGGCATCGCCAGGGCCATCGGTAGCTTCCCGCCGATCGCTGAGGAGCACGCCGCGGCAACCACGGCACCGGTGGAGGCGTTGGCCAGGAAGTCGCCGAGAATGAAATAGGGGCGCCGCTCCATCTCACGATGTCGTCGCGCGAAGTGACAACGGACTCGTCGTCACCGGTCGTCGAGTCACGGATCGCTGGCGTCGTAGACGCGCACGAGGCGGAACGCGTCCGGAAAGCCGCTCGTGTCAAGATCAAGGGTCGTCGTGACGACGAGCTGCGATCCAGCAGGCGTAAGCTCCAGCTCGTGCGACACCGTCTGATCGGACTCGAGCTCGACCTCGGTGACGAGGCGCCGGTTCGTCCACCGAGCTGTGCGCATGATCTGGCTCTTCCCCGATATACCAGCGTGCGCACCGCCGTCAGGCACGAGTCGCACATATCGACCGTCGTCGTAGGCAAGGCGGATCTCGGCTCCGTCCTGCGTGATCCTCATCCGACGCGGAGCTGTCAGCTGGTCGACCACCGCGCCGCGTAACTGGTCCGCAGCGCGGCGCGCCCGCATGCGGCTGTTCCGATACGGTCCGCGGCCGCGTCCGGCTACGCGACCCACGCCCGTCCCGGTGCCAAAACCTCCGCCGCCGAACCCACCGCCACCGCCGCGGTAACCGCGGTCATCGCGGTTTTGTCCCACGTCGCCTGGCACGCGTGGGCTCGGATCGTCGCTCAGCTCGTAGTTCAAGCGCCAGACGCCTCGGAGATCGACGTCGCCCATCTGCTGGACGCCAACTGCGGCCGAGCCGACGGCAACGACCCAGACGAATGCCACTGCCAGGGCGGCGTGGAGGTGAACACGGCTCGTCGTTATAGTCACGACGGTCATGGACGGCGGCCGGAACCGGGCGGACCCGGCGTCCGGGATCTCAAGCATCATTCTTCAGCGTCAGGGCCTCGATGTCCAGCGCCGGCCGGCGGGTTCACGAGTCGAGCACTTCGGCCTGCCCGAGATCCGGCACCACCACATCGCACCCGAATCTCTGGCGCAGTGTGGTCCCGAACGCAATTGCTGCCGTCTCCTCGCCGTGTACGACAAAGGTCCGTCGTGGCAGTCCGTCGAGGGACTCAAACCACTCGATGAGCTCGGTACGGTCGGCATGCGCGGAGAAGCCTTCGATCGTCTCGATTCGAGCCGACACCGGATACCAGTCGCCGAAGATGCGAACCGGCGACGTCCCGTTCTGAATCACCCTCCCGAGAGAGCGTTGTGCCTGATATCCGACGAACAACACGGTGTTTCGTGAGTCGGAAATTCCGTGTTTGAGATGGTGCTTCACGCGCCCGGCCGTGCACATTCCGGAGGCCGAGATAATCACCGCTGGATCGGTTGACCGGTTCAGCGCGATTGAGTCCTCGACGCGGGTGACGAGCCGAAGGCCGGGGAAGTCGAGGGGCGCGTCGCCCTCCGCCAGCCGGTTTCGGCTGTGCAACGAATACGCCTCGGGGTGCAGGGTGAAGGCCTTCGTCGCCGCGACAGCCATGGGGCTATCGACGAACACGCGCAGGCCTTGAAGGCGACCGGCCTCCACCAAATCGTTGATGCGGGTCAAAACCTCCTGAGTTCGGCCGACCGCAAACGACGGGATAATCACCTTGCCCTTCCGGCGGATCGTGCGGTCAATGATCTCGAAGAGGCGCTCTGTTCGATCGCCCTCACCCTCGCGCGTGCGGTCGCCGTAGGTCGACTCGATGATCAGGTAGTCCGGAGACGCCACCGGCTTTGGCTTCCCCAGGAGTCGAGCGGTGCTGACGCCCAGGTCCCCTGAGAAGACGAGGCGGCGAGTCGTGCCGTCCATGGACAACTCAAGGTCGACGATTGCCGCGCCGAGAATGTGCCCAGCCGGCACGAACGTGACGGTGCCCACACCATCGATACGGTGAGGCTCGTTGAAGTCGACGATCTCAACCTGCTTTACAACCTCCAAGGCTTCCGCTTCGGTGTACAGGGGCGTGACCCAGCTCGCATCCTTCTTGCGACGCTTGAGCCGTTTGATCTTCCACTTGGCGTCCTCTTCCTGAATCCGCCCTGAGTCGCTCAGCAGGATCTCAAGGAGTCGCGCCGTTGGAGGCGTCGTCAGAATAGGCCCCCGGTATCCCCGTTTGCGTAGGAGAGCCAGGCGCCCGGAGTGATCGATGTGGGCGTGGCTGAGGATGACTTGCGTCAGGGCGGAGGGATCAAACGGAAACGCCGCCCGGTTCCGCTCGTGACGCTCGCGGCCGCCCTGGATCAAGCCGCAGTCGAGCAGGAGCTGCGCGTTCCCGACCTCGACAAGATGACACGATCCCGTCACCTCCTGCGCCGCACCGTGAAATGAGATTCTCGCGTCCACTGCTCGCCCTCAGCCGCAGCGACTCGTATCATACCGGCATGAGTGCGTTCGAAAAGCTCGGTGCCTTCTACCTCGGACGGCTTCGCGATCCCGATGCGCCAGACTCCGAGAGCCAAGAACCCCTTCTCTATGACGCGAAGGACCTGACGACCCACGCCGTGTGCGTGGGGATGACGGGTAGCGGCAAGACCGGACTCGGCGTGACCTTGATTGAAGAGGCGGCCATCGACGGAATCCCTGTCATTGCCATTGACCCAAAGGGTGATCTCGGCAACTTGCTGCTCACGTTTCCTTCACTGCGAGCAGCCGATTTCCGGCCGTGGATCGACGAGTCCGACGCGACACGCCACGGGCGAACACCGGACGAGCACGCCAAGTGGACAGCGGACCTGTGGCGCAATGGGCTCCGCCAGTGGGGTCAACGACCCGAGCGCATCAAGACGTTCGCGAACTCCGTGGACCGGGCGATCTACACGCCGGGGAGCCGAAAGGGGCTGCCGGTTAGCGTGCTGAAGTCGTTTGCCCCGCCCCCACCAGCCGTCGCACAAGACGACATGGCCCTGAGAGACCGAATCCTGACGGCGGTGTCGAGCATTCTCGGCCTGATCGGGATCGACGCCGACCCAATTCGCAGCCGGGAGCACATCCTGCTGTCCACTTTGCTCAATCGCGCCTGGACCGAGGGTCGAGGTCTCGATCTCCCGGCGCTCATCCAACACGTTCAGAAACCGCCGGTCGAACGAATCGGCGTCCTCGATCTGGAATCTTTCTTTCCCGCAGGCGACCGGTTCGAGCTGGCGATGACGCTAAACAACCTGCTCGCGTGCCTGGGTTCGCCGTGTGGTCTGAAGGCGAGCCGTTAGATGCGTCACGACTGCTGCACACACCGGATGGGAAGCCTCGGTTGTCGATTCTGTCGATCGCCCATCTGTCCGACGCCGAGCGGATGTTCTTCGTGACGATGCTGCTCAACGAGGTCGTGTCGTGGGTGCGAAGCCAGCCGGGCAGCCGCAGCCTTCGGGCGATCCTCTACATGGACGAGATCTTCGGGTACGTGCCGCCGACCGCCAACCCACCCTCGAAGCGGCCGATGCTCACCCTCCTCAAGCAGGCCCGAGCTCACGGCTTGGGTGTTGTGCTCGCGACACAAAACCCGGTCGATCTCGACTACAAGGGCCTCTCCAACGCCGGCACGTGGTTCGTCGGACGACTGCAGACCGAGCGAGACAAGGCTCGGGTCATGGATGGACTCGAAGGCGCGTCGGCTGGCGCATTCGATCGAGCGGCAACCGACCGGCTGCTGTCTGGGCTGTCCAGTCGCATGTTCCTGATGAGCAACGCTCACGACGATGCGCCCGCGTTGTTCCACACTCGGTGGGCGCTCTCATATCTCTGCGGGCCGTTGACCGGCGAGCAGATCGCACGCCTCAACGAACCGCGAGCGGCCCAAGCAACAGCGGCGCCGGCCACACGGCCGACTCCCAGCGCGCCGGCCGTCGCGAAATCGGTCACCACCGCGGCCACGCGACCGACCGTTCCGTCAGGCGTCGAGGAGAAGTTCCTGGGAGTCACGCATCCGCCCGTCGGCGAGGAGCGCCTCGTATATCGACCGGCACTCAGCGCGGCGGCTACCTTGCACTACGTCAATGCCCGGGCCTCGATCGACGAGTGGTTCGAGATCACGCTCGTTGCGCCCCTGTCCGGGTCGAGAACATCCCCGTGGAAGTCTGCCGTCGAGCACGATTCCGCGTCGCTGCAGCTCGAGACCGAACCAGAGGACGACGGGACGTTTTCATCGCTGCCGGCCGCAGCCTCCAACTCGAAGAACTACACGAAGTGGCGAAAGATGCTCGCCACCTGGCTCTATCGCGAGCGTCGGTTAGGCGTGTGGCGCTGCCGCAAGCCGGCCCTCGTCTCAGCCATCGGCGAATCGGAGGGTGATTTCCGGGTGCGCCTTCGCGACGCGATGCGCGAGCACCGCGATCTTGAGGTCGAAAAGCTCCGAGGGCGCTACGCGCCCAAGCTGGCGAGGCTTCAAGACCGGATTCGAACCGCTGAACAACGTGTGGACGTCCAGAAGTCCCAGTACTCCGAAAAGAAGACCCAAACAGCCATCTCAATCGGGGCGACCGTCGTCGGTGCGTTGTTCGGTCGCAAGCTCGGCAGCCTAGGGAACATCGGACGCGCGACGACCGCTATGCGGGGTGCAGGACGCGCATCGAGAGAGCGGGGCGATATCGCGAGAGCCAAGGAGAAGGTGAGTCGGCTGCGCACGCAACTGTCCGAGCTCGAAGAGAAGTTCGAGCGGGACATCGACGCGCTGCACGCGAAAGTGAGCGAAGAACCCGACGTCAAGGAGGTGAAGGTGCCGTTCCGCAAGACCGATCTCGATATTCAGCCCTTGGCGTTGGTGTGGGTACCGTGGCGGGTGGGAGCGGACGGCATCGCCCAATCGGCCTCTGATTAGAGTTGTTGGGCGGTCGGACGTCAGGCGGGATCGTACGCCGTCGTCGTCCGGTACACGGGGTGCTGGCGAAGGTACGCGTTCAATCGGTCGCGACGGTTGAACGACTCGGAGATGAACGAGACCGCTTCTCCCAAGCGCTCGTTCGTTTCCGCGCAGCTCAGCCTGAGATACCCGCTGCCGGCCTCACCGAAGCTCTCGCCTCCCAAACACGCGACTCCCCGCTGGTCATCGGATCCTTCGAGCAGATAGAGGGCCAGGCCGTGCGACGTGATCCCCACATCGTCACAAATTGCCTTGACGCTCGGAAACGCGTAGAAGCCTCCGCCCGGCATGAGACAGGTGACACCGCTGATCGTGTTCAGACCGCCCACCAGTAGCTCGACCTTAGAGCGAAAAGCTTCCGACCACTGGTCGCGCTGAGCCCGGTCGCGTTCCATTGCGGCGATGCCCGCGACTTGGGTAAACGGCGGCACACACGAGAACGCCGTGTTGGTCAAGACGTCGAGCCGCTCGACCGTGGCGGCGCTGGTCACCGCGAACCCGAGACGCCATCCGCTCATGCTGAACGACTTGCTGAACGTGTAAGCCGCGACGGTGTGCTCAAACATCCCGGGCTGCGCCAGGAGGGAGCAGTGCTTCCCGTTCCACACCATCCGGTCATACGGCTCGTCACTGAACACCGCGATGTCGCGATCCTGGATGAGCGTCGCCAACTGAACGAGGTCGTCTTCCGTGGTGACGCCACCGGTGGGGTTGTGCGGGCTGTTGAGGAAGATCGCCTTCGGACTGGCGTCGTCGTTGAGGAAGCGCCGAACGTCCTCGAGGTTCGGCCGGAACGCGCGTTCAGCCGTCAACGCCGACAAGCACATCCGGGCACCGCGTCGCGCGATGTTCGGGCCGTAGGTTGGAAAATGCGGACTGAAAACCAACACCCCGTCGTTGGGTTCGACAAACGCCTCACAAAAAAGCTGCTCGAAGTTTTTGGCGCCTGGTCCGGCGATGATCTGCTCGGCCGTCGCCCCGAGACCGTACTCTCGATTGACGTACTCGGCTGCAGCGGCCCGAAACTCGGCGAGCCCAACAGACGGACCGTAATGCGTCTGGCCGCGACGAAGCGCGTCGATGCCTGCCTCGAGTGCGTGCGTTGGGGTCGAGAAAGGCGTATCGCCGATCTCGAGCTCGATCACGTCTTTGCCAGTCGCGATCAACGCCCGTGCTTGGGACAACACCGTGAAGGCTGTCTCGGGTCGGATCGAGCGAGCGAATGTGCTGTAGCTGGGTGGCATCGTTGCTACCCGACCCCCGCGGAGTTACTCCGGCAAGCGGAAGGCGACGAACTCCCCCGACCGACCGGCGCCGCTGGTGGCCACGACGATGTACTGACGCCCGTCGACGGAGTACGTCATGGGCGATCCCGTTTGAGGTGCCGACATGTAGACCGCGCCCACCTCGTTCCCTGTCGCCTTGTCGTAGGCGCGCAACATGGACCCGACTTCGCCGGTTTCGGTTGTGTGAAGTGCGGAATCCCCCACCACCACCAGTGTCTTCGTCACCAGGGTGCCGATGCGGCCGAACCAGCCCGTCTTGGGTAGTTGCTGACCGTCGAGCAACGGGTGATTACGAATGTTGTCCGGCGCGTAGCCGTGGGGCACTTGCCACGCAATCTCGCCGCGAGTGAGGTCGATTCCTGTGATCCGTGACCACGGCGGCTTGATGAACGGGAAGCCATCAATGGTCGTGGAGGCCTCGCGACTGCTGACACCCTTTGGTCGCCCGGCGATGAAGTCCATGTCCGATCGCTCGGGGTCGTTGACTAACCCCAAGGTGCCAACTTGTGACTTGGAGTAGGTGTAGAGCATTCCCGTTTCGGGATCGAACGCTGCCCCGGGCCAGTTGATGCCACCCGTGGAGTGCGGAAACTGCATCATCGCGAGCTTGCCCTCCGCCGATGCGACAATTGGAGGCGTGTATAGCGAGCCAATCTTGTAGCGCGACACGATCTTCTCGGCGCGCTCCCTGAGCTCCGGCGTGTAGTCGACCAGATCGTCGATGTCGAATTCAATCCGATCGACCGCCGGCGGCTTGGTAGGGATCGGCTGGGTCGGCGAATACCACTCTCCGGGTACGTCGCCCGCCTCAACCGGCATCTCTTCAATAGGCCACACCGGCTCCCCGGTGCGACGGTCCAGCACGAAGAAGTACGACTGCTTCGTGGGCAGCACGACCGCCTTGACCTCCCGTCCCTCGACCGTGAAGTCGGCGAGAATCGGCGCAGCCGGAAGATCCCAGTCCCAGATGTCGTGATGCACGGTCTGGAAATGCCAGACGCGCTCGCCGGTGTCCAAGTCGACGGCGACCAGACTGCCGGAAAACAGGTTGTTTCCGGGACGATGTCCGCCGTAATAGTCGTTGGTCGGGGCTTCGACCGGCACGTACGCCATGTTCAGCTCGGGATCGACGGTCATCTGCGCCCAGACTCCCGTGTTACCGGTATAGCGCCACGAACCTTCGAGCCAGGAGTCGTTCCCGAACTCGTCAGCATCCGGAATCGTGTGAAAGATCCACTTTCGATCGCCGGTCAGTAAGTCGAACCCCCGAAAGTAACCTTTGACGTTCGTCCGTGAGCGGGGCGAACCACCGGGGAGGTGAGCGGCGCCTACGAGCAGGGTGTCGCCAGCCACGATTGGCGTCGCGTGCAGGCCGATCTCGGATGTTGGCTCGAGGTCCTGGTCGATGTTCTGTTTGAGATCGATGATGCCGTCTTCGCCGAGAGCCGACACTCTACGGCCGGTGGCCGCATTGAGGACCACGAGCTGGTATCCGGGAGTCACGTACAAGATCACGCCGTCCCCGCTGTCGTCCCAATAGGTCAGCCCCCGACCCGACAGCCGACGCGGCGCTTGCTCGCCGCGCTCACCTTCGTCAAGACGGTGCATCCACAACAGCTCGCCGGTCGTCGCGTCGATCGCAACGGCCGCGCGCCTTGTGCCGGCGGTGGCGTAGATTACGCCGTTCACCATAAGCGGCGTGACCTGTAGGTTGCTCTCCGGCTCAGGTCCGAGGTTGTCTGTGCTGAACCGCCAGGCAATCTCGAGGTCGTTGAAGTTCACCGCATCGATCTGGTCCAGCGGCGAGTAACGATTGGCCGACAGATTCCCACCATACGTGGGCCACTCGCCGTTGGCCGTGCCCTCCATTTGGGCCGACGCCACGGCGGTGTGCAGCACCAAGACCGCCGTTACGAACCCGCTCGTCGCACTCCATGTCATCTGTTGCCCTCCGACCGCATGCGCATGGTGGCGCACCCGGACCGGAAATCGTAACACGTCATCTGGCTGGCGGTGCGCGTCTGCAAGAAACGGCCGCAGCTTCGTTCCAAGGAAAAGGGACGGAATATGGCCATAAAACACGACCCTCGGCTCTATCAGATTGCGGTGCTCGCCCTCCTTGTCGGCTATGGGACGCTTTGGCTCGACTTCGGCGGCGGATTTGTGAGAACGGCGCTGCTCCTCGCGAGTTGTCTTGCGACGCAATGGGCGTGCACACAACTGTTGCGCCTTCCGAAGTTCGACCCGCGGAGCGCCCTGATCTCTGGCCTGTCGCTTTGTCTGCTGCTTCGCACCGGCGACCCAGTCCTGGCCGTGATAGCCGCGGCGGTGACCATCAGCAGCAAGTTCGTACTGCGGGTCGACGACCGACACGTCTTTAACCCCACGCACTTCGGGCTCGTCGTGATGATGTTGGTGTCGGACGGCGTCTGGGTCTCGCCCGGTCAGTGGGGCAACGTCGCGTTCTTCGGGTTTCTGCTCGCGTGTGTCGGCGCCGTCGTCGTCAATCGCGCAGCCCGGAGTGATGTGACGGTCGCGTTCTTGGGGTTCTACGTCGCCATCGTCGTTGGACGTGCGCTCTGGCTCGGCGATCCCCTCACCATCGCCTTTCACACGCTGCAGAGCGGTGGACTCGTCCTGTTTGCGTTCTTCATGATCTCAGATCCCAAGACCACCCCCGACACACGGCTCGGCCGTATCGCGTTCGCGTTATTGGTCGCGTGCGGTGCGGCCTACGTCCAGTTCGTGCTCTTTCGGCCCAATGGCCTGTTGTGGTCGTTGGTCGCCTGCGCCATCACGGTTCCGGTGATCAACCGACTGCTTCCCGGTCGTCGCTACACCTGGGTGAGCCAGCCGGTTCACCCGCCGCTCAACCCCAGCCCTGCTGTCACAGCAACCTGACAGGGTAAACCAGATAAGGAGAAGAACCCATGCGATGTTTCATGCAACTCGGACTCGCGGTCCTCGGTGTCGTTGCTCTCGCGCAACCGGCCGCTGCCTTCTGTGGCTTCTATGTCACCAAGGCCGACACCCAGCTGTTCAACAAGGCCTCCCAGGTAGTACTCGTGCGGGACGGTGACCGCACTGTCATGACGATGGCCAACGACTTCCGTGGTGACCCAAAGGAGTTTGCCATGGTCATTCCGGTTCCCACCGTACTCCAGCGGGAGCAGATTCACGTGGGCAACAAACAGCTCATTGATCACCTTGATGCGTATTCGGCGCCGCGTTTGGTCGAGTACTTCGACGGGAATCCGTGCCAGCTCGTGGTGCGAGAGAGCCTCGATGCCGCGATGCCGGCGTCCAAGGTTGGTCGACTCGAGAGCGAGCGACGAAACCGCGCCCTCGGTGTGTCGGTTGAAGCGAGCTATACGGTCGGCGAATACGACATCCTCATTCTGTCGGCGAAAGAGAGTGACGGCCTCGAGACCTGGCTGACCGAGAGCGGATATCGCATACCCGCCGGGGCAACGGACGTGCTCGGCAGCTACATCAAGCAGGACATGCGCTTCTTCGTGGCGAAGGTCAACCTTGAGGAGCAGTCAGCACTGGGCTTCTCATATCTCCGGCCGCTGCAGATCGCCTACGAGTCACCGAAATTCATGTTGCCTATCCGGCTGGGGACCGTAAATGCCGATGGTCCGCAGGACCTCTTCGTGTACGCGCTGACACGAAAGGGCCGCGTCGAAACTACCAACTACCGGACCGTCAAACTGCCGAGCGATGTCGAGGTACCCCTCTACCTCAAAGACACGCGGAGTTCGGCCGTTTCTACCAGGCCCTGTTCGATCGTCGCGTCGAGCAAGAGAATCGCCGCGGCGTGTTTCTCGAGTACGCGTGGGACATGACGTGGTGCGATCCATGCGCGGCGGATCCGCCAACGAATGAGGAGCTCCGACAGCTGGGAGTCTTTTGGGTGGGGCAGGACGCGCCGGCTGGTGGACGGATCGGACCGACCGACGTGTTCATCACGCGGCTCCATGTTCGCTACGACGCAGAACACTTCCCGGATGACCTCCGCTTCCAGGAAACCGGAGACCGCTCGAACTTTCAGGGGCGGTATATCTTGCGACACCCGTGGACGGGAACCGACAGCTGCGAAGCAGTGGAGCAGTATCGTCGACAGCTGGCCCAACGCTACGAGCAGCAAGCGCAAACGTTGGCGTCCCTGACCGGGTGGGACATCGTTGAGATTCGACGGAAGATGGGGACCGACGACCTTTATCCGCTGCCTGACAATCGAAGTTGGTGGCAGCGACTCTGGAATCAGTAGCGCCCACCCAACGAGCCGGAGGCCGGTGTGTTGGCCTCCGGCTCGGCGTTCCGTAGGGGTTCGTTACCCATGCGTTGTCGCCATCTTCGTGTCGTTGCAATCGACCTAGGCTGCGGGTATGCTGCGCCCTGAAAGGGAGTCAGTCATGGGTCGCCGGCTGTACGTCGGAAACATCCCGTATTCGTCTGGAGAAGGGGAGTTGCGCGAGCTCTTCGGAAAGCTCGGCTCTGTCGAGAACGTCACGATTCCCACGGACATGGCTACGGGGCGACCACGGGGCTTCGCCTTCATCGAGATGGCAGGCGACGACGACGCCAGCAAGGCGATCGAGGAGCTCGACCAAACCGAGTTTCAGGGTCGCCGACTGACGGTTAACGAAGCGCGCCCGAAAGCGCCGCGTGCACCGCGCGACCCAGGCTACGACCCGGGACGTCGCGAGCCTCGCTGGTAGAGGACGTCGAGATCGTCCCCTGCACAGTATTGCTCCCCGCAGCACACCCCTCCCAACCATCGCCCTCCGGATTCGGTCTAAGGCATTAGCATGAATGGTGTGCCAGCGCCCGAATGGGTCGGTCTGTACGCAGGCTGATCTCGGAGTGACAGACAGATGATGACGATACTGCCCCCTGCGCGTCTCCTCGTCCTGGCGTTCTTGTGCGCGTTCGCGTTTTCGAATCCCGTAGAGGCACAAACCATCCCCGAGACCGGCGGCCGAGTGTTTGGCCTGGTCGGTGGCTCGTTTGGCGACGGGTCGTCCGCGGTGCAAACCTCGGGCGGCGCTGGCGTCAGACTGACCCCTAACAGCCCGTGGTGCAAGTGATCGCCGCTGACGAGTTGACGGCAAACGTGGCCAGTGACGCTAGCCGACCGCGCACGGCCGGGATGAGTCGATGCGACGACGAAATCGTGGTGAGCCGACGGCCTGCAGATCCACCATGACCTCATTACTGTGATAGGCCCTTGTCCGCGACCAGCGCGGTGAACGCCTGGGGGTCGTCCACCTCGGCTTGCGCATCCTCGATCTGGGCAGCGGCGGCGACCGTCGTGTCGCCAATGGTCGTCGTATCCCCCGTGTCTGCGCCTTGCACGGTCACCGCGACGACCGCGCCGGTGTCGAGGTCCACGGCATGTTCGACCTTGTGGGCCAGATGCGTGCGGCCGTCTTTCATCTTGGCGACCTTCGCATCCGGATCGACGGGGCTCCGCCAGTCCTTGTTCGATGGCGTCTTCTTCCGCTTCCGGTCCAGGCGGGCGAGGTCGTCGCGCGTCGGGGTGGCAATGCCCGACGCCTGCGCCAAGCCGGTCAAATAGGCCTGGTAGTCCTCGCCGGTGTCCCGCCGCACGATGCTCCGCATCGCCGCGTTCGCCTCCAGCGTGGTGGCGTCGATCCCGATCGTCGCGCCCTTCAGCACGCCCGACGCGACGAGGCGCTGCTGCACCCAGGTGAACACGGCGCGATGCGTCTCGACGTCAATCAGTCGCCGGGTTCGGGAGATCGTCGAGTGGTCCGGCACATCCTCGTCCACGGCGATGCCCAAGAAGCGCCGAATCGCCAGCGAGTCCGCCGCGCGCCAGGCGATGCCCCGCTCCGAGTCAATGCCTTCAAAGTACCCCACCAACAACGCGCGAAAGTAGATGCCCGGCGTGAGACTTGGCCGGCCACGGGTGGCGGCGTAGAACCGCTGGCACTGCCGTTCGACAAACGTCTCGAAACCGTGGGCGTCCAGCAGGGCGTTCACTCGACGATAGAACGGGTGGGCGACCGTCTGGGGCAAGTCGGTCGTCGCGACCCAGAGGGCTTCTTGTCGTCGTCGTTTGCGTCGTGTGCCCATTGACATGCGAACGAGTGTACAGATGATGATCGATTCTGGCGATCGATCTAGCCGAGGCCGTTGCTGATTTTCACCACGGGCTGGTAAGCGAATCCAGGGTCGCCGCCGACGTCGACCGCCTGGCGCTCGCTCCGGCCCGCGCGACGTTCATCCTCAACGGGGAGGACATCAAGGATCTGCTTCCAGGTCGTTATCTAGTCAGGGCAGCGGTCCCCCCTTCGCTAGGAGTCTGCGCCGCAGAAACGGTGCGACAATTGTAGGCGAGCCGAGGAGGAAAGGACCTGATGTCGACGACGTTCCGTCCCTACGCACCGGATCAGATGCTGCTGTTGCCGGCGGACCTGCGGGCGTGGTTGCCGGAGGGCCACTTGGCGCACCACGTCAGCGACCTGGGGGACGGTGTGGATTTGACGGCGTTCTACGCGCCGTATGCGGGGGACGGTCGGCGCAACGCGCCCTCTGCACCGCGGATGATGGTGAAGGTGCTGCTGTATGCGTATGCGACGGGGGTGTTCTCGGCGCGCGGGATCGCGCGGAAGCTGGAAGAGGACGGGGCGTTCCGGGTTCTGGGGGCGGGCAACTTCCCGCAACATCGGACGCTGTGCGAGTTCCGGCGGCGGCACTTGTCGGACTTCAAGGAGCTGTTTGTAGCGGTGGGTCGGCTGGCGCGGGCATGGGGTCTGGCGCGCGTCGGGAAGCTGTCGATTGACGGCACGAAGGTGCGGGCGAACGCGAGCAAACGGAAGGCGATGAGCTACGGGCGGATGGCCAAGGAGGAGCGGCGGCTGCGGGGGGAGATTGAGGCGCGGCTGGCGGCGGCTGGCGCGGCCGACGCGGCCGAGGGCGCGCGGGTGGGGGCGGACGTGCGGGGCGACGCGTTGCCGGCGGAGTTGCGCCGCCGGGAAGACCGTCTGGCGGCGACCCGGGCGGCGAAGTCGCGGTTGGAGGCGCAGCAGCGGGCAGCGGACGACGCCCGCGGTCGGCAGCCGGACCAAGACCGGAACCCGAAGGGCGGGCCGCCCTACACGCGGTCGTATGGCGAGCCGGACGCGAAGGCGCAGAGCAACTTCACGGACCCGGAGAGCGGGATCATGAAGACGAGCAACGACGGGTTCCAGCAGTGCTACAACGCGCAGGTGGCGGTCGATGGTGCGCACCAGTTGGTGGTGGCGACGGAGGTGACGGCGAACGCGAGCGACCAGGGTGGTGTGCCGGCGCTGCTCGACGCGCTGGCGGAGACGGTCGGCGAGCAGCCGGAGACGGTGCTGGCGGACGCCGGCTACAGCAACGAGCGGGACTTGGCGGACCTGGAAACGCGAGGCATCGACGGGTATGTGTCCTTGGGCCGGGAGGGGAAGGCGGCCAGGCCCCGCGACCCGGAGAAGTATCCCGCGACGAGTCGCATGGCCGAGAAGCTGTCGAGGCCGGCGGGCCGTGCGGCGTAGGCAGAACGCAAGTGGCTGTCGGAGGCTCCCAACGGCTGGATCACGCACGTGCTGGGATTCCGACGCTTCAGCCTGCGGGGGCTGGCGAAGGTGCAGGGCGAGTGGGACTTGGTGTGCCGGGCGTTGAACACCACGCGCCTGCACGCCCTGATGGCGGCGTAACACGCGGGGAATGAGGCTCGCAACGACGACCGATCGGCGCGCCTCGGGCTCTGTGGCGGGCCAGGCGGCCCCTCAAGGCCGAATCTTGCTATCTGCTTCGCCCTTCGCCGAGGAGTTCCCTCGTCGGCCGACCGCCGAAGTCGCTCCGGCACAATGACGCACAGCATGGGCCGACGACCCATTTCACGCCGCCGCACCTCCTGCGGCGCAGACTCCTAGCCCCCGTCGCCCGCGTTGCGGTCATTCCTCTGGAGTTCGAACTAGCACCGGAACCGACAACCGACTCGGAGCGGGCGCTCGTAAGCCTTGCTCAGGCTCGGGCCGCCGCGCTTCGCGGCAATCCGGCCGCAGCCATCGAGGCCGCGCTGACCGCCTTGGCCCTAGCAGGCTGCTGAAAAACTCCGCGAAATGGGATCGACAGATGGATCCCGTCGTACTACGATGCTCCCAACACTGAAGGGAGCCCGATCATGCGCGGACACGATGAGCAGACCACCCACATGTTCAGCTACCTGTCGCCGGAACAGCGCGTGCCGGCCGACCATCCGCTCCGCGCCGTTCGGGCGCTGACGGACGAAGCCCTGCAGACAATGTCGCGCCGATTCGCGAGCCTGTACGCCACGACAGGGCGTCCGTCGATCCCACCGGAGCAATTGCTGCGCGCTTTGCTGTTGCAAGTGCTCTACACGGTGCGGAGCGAGCGGCTGCTCATGGAAGAGCTCAACTACAACCTGCTGTTCCGGTGGTTCGTCGGGTTGAATATGGATGACCCGGTCTGGCATCCCACGACGTTTACCAAGAATCGCGACCGGCTGCTGTCGGGCGATGTCGCCGCCGCGTTCTTTGATGCGGTCCAGGCCCACGCCCGGGCGGCCGGGCTGCTCTCGGACGAACACTTCACCGTGGATGGGACGCAGTTGGAAGCATGGGCCAGCCTGAAAAGCTTTCGGTGCGTGGACGCAGCGGAGAGCGACCCGCCCGAGGACCCGGGCAATCCCACGGTCAACTTCCACGGGGAGCGGCGGCGCAATGACACCCATCAGTCGACGACCGATCCCGAGGCGATGTTGCATCGGAAGGGCAAAGGCAAGGAAGCCAAGCTGGCGTATCTCGGCCACGTGCTGCTGGACAATCGACAGGGGCTTGTCGCCAACGTCTGCGCGACCCACGCGACGGGGACCGCCGAACGCGACGCGGCGGTGCTGTTGCTGGAGGCCAGCGCCTCCCCGGGCAGCACGGTCGGGGCGGACAAGGGCTACGATGTGGCGCGCTTCGTTGCCGACGTGCGCGTCCAGGACGTCACGCCCCACGTGGCGCAGAAGGTCCGCGGGAGTGCGATCGACGGTCGGACCACGCGGCATGCGGGCTATCACGTGAGTCAGCGGAAACGAAAACTCGTGGAACAGGTCTTCGGCTGGATGAAGACCGTCGGCGGCCTGCGCAAGCTCCGGCATCGCGGCATCGCCCTGGTGGATTGGCAGCTCACCTTCGCCGCCACCGCCTATAACTTGGTCCGGTTGCGGAATCTGGAGGCGAGGTGTCCCTGATCGCCGGCCGCGGGTGTCGCTGGCCCCCTCGTCGGGACAGCGTGTCCCCGTGCGCACCGTTGTCGGGGGGGCGTGACACGCATGATGGCCATGAAAACAGCCCGATCCTCGTGTTCTTCAGCAACCTGCTAGACCCGCTTCGGGACGAGGCGCTGGTCGTCATTGCCGAAGGCTGGGAGGAGCAGGGCTCGGCAGAACGGGCGGTTCAATGGTACGAACGGTACCTGGAAACGCTGGATCCGATTGAAGGCGAGCGTCGCCGGTCGCTTGAATCGTACGTGGACGCGCTCCGCCGACAATGAACCGCCTGGTCGGGTTTGATAACATGGAGGACTCGTCTGGGCACCTGGAGGTGCCGCCGGTTTCTTCACGTCGGAGGTTCGATTGGCAAACAGGGGTCGACCAACACAGACCAAGCGTCAGCGCGAGCGCGCCCGGATGGAGCGTCAGAAGATGAAGGAGGCTCGCCGGGCAGAGGTCAGATCTCGAAGATCAGACGCCGCGCCGAGACCGACGGACCACGATCCGGATATCGAGGGTTTCAAACCGGGCCCCCAGGAAATGCCGGCTTGGCAGCGGGAGTTCTTCGAGGAAGAACAGAAGGCCAAAGAGGCCGCCGAGCTGGCCGAGCTCGAGGCGCAAAAGAAGCGCGATTAGGTCTTTGTATCTGGCACAAAAGAGGGCCGAGATTCCGTCAGGAATCCCGGCCCAAACTGTCTGCGCCGCCGATTAACGTCTACGCGGCTTTCTTCTTCGAAGCGCCAAGAATCTCGATACTCCGAGGCTTCGCGGCTTCAGTCACCGGCAGGGTCAGCGTCAGCATGCCGTTTTCGAAGCTGGCGCCCACCTTCTCCGTATCGACGTTCTCGGGAATGGTGAAGCGTCGTTCGAAGCTGCCGTAGTTAAGCTCGGACACGTAGGTTTCTCCGCTTTCGTCCCACGCGCGCCGTTCCTCCTTGATCGTCAAGATGTGGCGATCGATGTCGACGCTCACATCATCCGGGGTGACGCCAGGCAGAGCCGCCGTGATCGTCCAGCCCTCCTTGCCCGAGAGCACCTCGACGGCAGGCGTCCAATCGTACGCCTGGCGCACTCCGGACTGCGCGAAAGCACGATCGAACTCACGGTGAAGACTGGCCATCTCTTCGATCGGATTCCATCGACTCAGACTCAGCATGGATTTCCTCCTTTTCGCCTTTTCCTTCATGCCGATAGAATCCTATCATATGATTATAAATATATCAATTAATATTAGTGTATATAACTCATATTCAGTTCTGGTCGCATGGAGCCTTAGAAACGACTTCGCCTTGAATTCGAAGGCGATCGGCAGGACGTCGGCACTGCCTGAGGGCGCATCCGTGAGGTCCGTCCACACCCGGAACCGCTGTACTTCATCTCGGTGCTGGCTCAGAATCCGGTAGTCGACGCGATGTAGGTCGGTATCCGCCGGAATGACCCCTGCCTCGGCGAGTCTCTGAGCTCGCCGTGAGTCGACCCGGTGGCCCACGAGCGCCAAGCGCATCAGCTTGCCCTTGTGGGCAAACGGGTAGGTGACCCGAAGCGGCCGCCGTCGCCGCGATATATCTCCCGCGGCGACCCCCAAACTGCGTTGCAGAATTCCGAGAAACCCGAGCGGCTCCATGTGCGGCACCAGAGTCTGAGGCCGAGACCACACCCGGCCCTCTGGATCGATCTTGCGCCAGGCGGGCAGGAGCGAGGCGTAGAACGCGTCTGGCGATGACCACGACCCATTGAGCTCGAGTCGGACCTCAGTGTTACCGGACTGCGCGTCGTCGGTAAACCCATCCATGATGGTGTATCGCTGTCGCGTCTCGTCGGCATCAAGCTCGACTTCCCGCCGACTTCTCTCCGGATTAGATGAGAGCGCACCAAAATGGGCCGTCCATTGAACGCCGTCAGGGCCGGTACCGACGGCCTCGCGGATGAAGCCCGTCCGATTCAGCCCCCGCGCGCGCTCCGGGAAAGAGGTGGCAAACAACTCGTACGCGCGCAGTTTGAACGACGACTCGGCACGTATCTCTCGAATCACGGCGCTCGCGAACCCAACGTTCTCCCGATGCGCGAGGGGAATGGAAAACAACGGAAACAGGACCGTGGCGTCCACCCGATAACGCACCCGACGCTCAGCACTGCCGCTGTCGTCGAATGCTCCGGGCGCCCAAAGGTCGATCTGAGGGGGCAGGCGGCGCACATCTCGACCAGGCTCGCGCGCGGCGCGCACGCGAACCCGACCCGACCGATCGGGACCTTGTCCCAGAACCATCACACCTGGGTCGATCCCGGCGGTCGCGGACGCGAGAGCTGCTATCGCTACGATTCGTCGCAGCCCAGAAGTCGGAACTCGAAATACCACGATCTAAATATTAATTCATTAGTTATGATCGTGCAACTGCTTGGGCTGGGGGTCCAGGTATTCTGGGCATCGACGCACGCACCGATTGGAAGATGACCGATCCAACCGCCGTGACGATTAGGCCGCTTGAGAACCGCCAAGACTACGAGGCCTGCGTGCGCCTCCAGCGGGAAATCTGGGGCGAGGATTTCCGCGATGTCGTCCCCGCAACCATCTTGATGGTCAGCCAGCGCGTCGGAGGTATCGCCGCGGGAGCCTTCGACGAGCGAACGAAGCTGCTGGGATTCGTCTTCGGTTTGAGCGGCGTACGCGACGATCGACGCGCGCACTGGTCGGATATGCTGGCGGTGCGACCCGACGCCCGCGAACAGGGTATCGGCACGCGACTCAAGCGTTTCCAGCGAGAGCAGCTGCTCGAGCATGGAATTGAAGCGGCCTTCTGGAGCTACGACCCGCTCGTCGCACGCAACGCGCACTTCAACATCAACCGGCTCGGCGCGGTCCCCATCGAGTATGTCGCCGACATGTATGGCGATACCGGGAGCACGCTGCATCGAGGACTCGACACCGACCGCCTCGTCGTTCGATGGCCGCTGTCTGATTCGGCAATGACGCGGCGACTGCGGGGCCATCCGAGCGAGCTTGGCGAGACTGTCAACCAGGCTCCGATCATCGAGCCGACGGCCGTCGGAGCGCAGTCAGTGAAGTTGCCCGACGCGCCGTGGGTACGCATCGCCGTTCCGACCGACATCGACACAGTCAAGCGACAGACGCCGGAGGTGGCTCAAGCATGGCAGCTCGCGGTGCGACTCGCGTTCGAGTCGTACCTCGCACGAGGCTACCGGGTCGCGGGCTTCTGTCGGACAACTGGGTCACGGTATCCCTGGTATGCGCTGAATCGGTCGGAAGGCGAAGGTTCGTGCTGATCCAAGAATCGCTTCGCATCACCCGGATCACCCTGCGAGAGATCGGCCTCCGTCTGCGCGAGCCATTCGAGATCTCGTCGGGGCTCACGACGACCCGACGGATCCTCCTCCTCGAGCTCGAGGACGCTGACGGAACGACAGCGTGGAGCGAGTGTGTCGCCGGCGAACGCCCAAACTTTTCGGAAGAGACAATCGATACGGCCTGGCTGGCGATTTCCAAGTGGATCGCCCCGCGCGCGCTGGGTGGCAGCGTGCCACATCCGAGCGCCTTGGACGCGAAGTTGAGCGCGAACATTCGCGGTCACCGCATGGCCAGGGGTGCGGTCGAGATGGGGGGATGGGCGCTCTGGGCAGAGCGGTCGGGTCGGAGTCTATCGGCAACAATCGGCGGGACGCGGAACGAGGTGGCGACTGGGATTTCAATCGGCATCCAGGACTCGCCTCGATCGCTTGTCGACCGGAGCCGCGCCGCGCTCGATGCGGGCTATCGGAAGATCAAGATGAAGATCCGCCCGGGCGCCGACATCGAGCACATCGCTGCGGTTCGCGAGGCACTCGGGCCCGAGGCTCCGCTGATGGCCGACGCCAACAGCGCATACACGTTGGGTGACGCCGACCATCTCGCCGATCTCGATACGTTCAGGTTGATGATGATCGAACAGCCCCTCGGCCACGACGACATCAGACGGCACGCCGAGCTTCAGGATCGCATCGCCACGCCGATCTGTCTCGACGAGTCGATCACGAGCCTCGACCGGGCCGAAGACATGATCGCCGCAGGAACGAGCTGGATCGTCAACATCAAGCCCGGACGGGTTGGAGGCTTCGGACCCGCGAAGGCGATTCACGACTACTGTCAGCGCAACGGCGTACCCGTTTGGTGTGGCGGCATGCTCGAGAGTGGTGTGGGCCGCGCACACAACGTTGCGCTGGCATCGCTCCCGAACTTCAAGCTCCCGGGCGACGTGAGCCCCAGCGCACGCTACTGGGAGCAGGACATCGTCCTGCCTGAGTGGGCCATGGGCTCCGACGGCATGGTAGCGGTGCCACATGACCGGCAGGGGATCGGCGTTGCGGTCGACGTCGACCGGATCGATGATCTCACCGAACGCACGCTCACGCTGCAGGCGCCGTAGCCCAACCCAAAAGGGGGTTAGGGTGGCGTCAGGCGTGCGCGGTACCACGCCGCCAAGCCGGGGTCTCGAGACAATCCGAAGATCGTCTCCCGCTCGGCCCAGACTCGACGGGTCGTCACGTCGATGCCTGCCCGATCGACAAACACGAGGGCAAGGGCGACCGCAAACGGCGTCGGTATCCTCTCAGTTCGGAGGTCGTTGGCTATCGCGCCGTACGAGAGATCGGCGTCGGCAATCCAGACCGCGGCCTGTTCGACACCCAACGTCAGCGGCGCATAGAGCGCGGCCGAATCAGCCACGGTATACGTACCGACCTGCATCCGATACAGGAGCTCCTCGAGATGGGAGGCCGTGCCCGGAGGGAGGATGTCGAGTCCGCGGTTGGCACCCGGCGGACGATCGGGGCGTCTCGGCACCGTCCTGATCGACCACTGATGCCAACCGCCATCGCGCAGCACGACCCACCCGTCACGTCGTCCTACCATGTCCGAGCGACCGCCGGCGTCTCGGAAGTACGTGCCAACTTGGGATGTGATCACGATCGGTGCGGTGCCGGCGCGACGAATCCGTACGTTGACGGCGTCGCGACCCGCGCCTTCGGCTACCGCCTCGATCAGGCCCGCGTCCATCGCCTCGAAAAGGTCGTAGTCGGGTAGGACCGGCGCTGGGCGCGAACCGTCATTCGGGCGCAGAACGAAGAGGTGTTGGCTCGGTAAGAAATCGTAGAGTGCCTCGAGCTCGAATCCGGCGGCTTGCCACTCCGATAACACGCGGCGCACCGACATCCGGTGGTCCGCCTTGATCCAATCGCCGGTGCCGTCTTCGACTCGGTACTCCAACAACGCGACGCGACCGCTCTCGGCAAGCGCGCGCCGAATACCCGCCAACATCGCCTCCGGGTTCGACATCTCGTGATAGACGTCGGCGATGATCACCAGGTCGATTGCGCGCTCCGGCAACATAGGATCGATGGCCGTGCCCAGGATTGGCCTGATGTCGACGAGGCCCTCGTCCTGCGCCCGGCTCTTCATGATTTCGAGCATCTCGGCCTGAATATCCTCGCAATACACCACTCCGCCGGGTTGCACGCGCGCGGCAATCCGCCTGGCGTAGTAGCCGGAGCCGCATCCCACGTCGGCGACGACGTCACCGGGCTCGATACTGAGGATGTCGAGCACACGCTCGGGCTGCTCCTCTTCACGTCGCTCCGGGCGCTCGAGCCACTCGGCGCCAAGGAAGCTCATGTAGTCGGCCGGAACGCGATGACGCGCTCGATCGTCCTGTCCGAGCATCGACGATCCGGACGCGACCATTGCGAGAGTGACGACCAAGGCTGCCGGACGACCAGAGACGAGCATCGGTGTATTCTGCGGGCTGGGGTACATCCGGCGCAAATGACACAGGGGAATCAAACAGCAGAGCGCGACGCGACCTTTGACGCGTTCCTCACGACGTATCCCGAATACGCCGAAACGGCCGTGCTCGATGAGGTCCGGGATCGTGAGTTCGGACGACTCGACCAACACCGGCAGGTCTACCTCGACTACACAGGCGCCGGCCTCTACGCTGCTTCACACGTCGAGCAGCACGGCCGCATGCTTGCCGCCGGTGTATTTGGCAACCCGCACTCCCACAGCCGACCTTCCGCGGCGTCGACAGAGCAGATCGAGGCCTGCCGGCGTCGCGTTCTTCGCTTCTTTAATGCGTCACCAGAGGTGTACTGCGTCGTCTTCACTGCCAACGCCAGTTCGGCGCTCAAGCTGGTCGGCGAAGCCTATCCATTCGAGTCAGGCGACCAGTTCCTTCTGACGTTCGACAACCACAACTCGGTCAACGGGATCCGAGAGTTCGACCGTGCCCATGGCGCTCGAACGCGGTACATTCCGGTGCGGCCCCCAGATCTCCTGGCGGATGATGCGGAGGTCGCGCGGTACTTGCAGGAGTACTCGGCCGGATGCCACAACCTGTTTGCGTTCCCAGCCCAGTCGAACTTCTCGGGTGTCCAGCACCCTCTCGAGTGGATCGCCCAAGCGCAAGACATCGGATGGGACGTCCTGGTCGATGCAGCGGCGTTCGTGCCAACCAATCGGCTCGACCTGAGCCGATGGCAGCCGGACTACGTGACGCTGTCCTTCTACAAGATGTTTGGCTATCCAACCGGCGTCGGTGCGCTCATCGCGCGACGATCCGCGCTCGAGACGCTGCACCGCCCGTGGTTCTCGGGCGGAACGATCTCGGTCGCGTCCGTGCAGGGCGACCGCCACATCATGTCGGTGGGACCCGAAGCGTTCGAGGACGGTACACCTGACTACCTGAACATCCCTGCCGTTGCGCTTGGACTCGACCTGCTGGAATCGATCGGTGTGGACGTCATCCACCAGCGCGTGCGATGTCTCACCGGGTGGATCCTTGACCAACTGGCCTCGCTCCGCCACCCCAACGGCCAACCGCTCGTCCGATTGTACGGACCGCTGACAACCGACCGGCGCAGTGGAACACTCGCGTTTAACTTCTGCCACGCCGACGGTGTCGTCGTCGACCACCAGGCCGTCGACACGCTCGCCGCCCAGGACGGCATCGCGATCCGTACCGGGTGCTTCTGCAACCCGGGCGCCGGCGAGGTCGCGCTCGGGCTGTCCGAAACCGAGCTGACGCGGTGCTTCCGTGACGCCGGCGACCGCATGACCCGCGACGACTTCATCCGCTGCATTGACGCCGAGAGCGGAGGCGCCGTCCGGGTATCATTCGGCCTCGCTTCGAACTTCGACGACGCGCACCGCTTCGTGGCCTTCGCGCGGGGATTCCTCGCGGGTCGTGCTATTCTACAGAGTCCTCGCTGATCTCCGCTCGAGACCGTCGCGTGGATTCGACGTTCGCGATGCTGTCTAGATTCTGTGCAGTTCTTCTAACCACGGTCGGCGTCTCCCTCGCTCCCTCTACCAGTTGGGCACAGTCGGTTGACACCCCGACCGAGTTCTTTGGCTTCGAGATAGGCACCGACGGCGAGCTCGCTCGCTACCCGAGGGTGCTTGCATATCTCCAGCATCTCGCAGAACGATCCGACCGTGTTCGGTACGAGGTGCGCGGCACCACGACGAACGGCCATCCGTACGTCCTTGTCACCATCACTGCCACGTCGAACCTGGCGCGGCTGGACAGGCTCGTCGAGATCAACCACCGACTGGCCGATCCACGAGAACTTGCGGTCGACGATGCCAGGACGCTGACAGAAGAGGGCGTGCCCTTCTACTTCCTCTACGCCACCATCCACTCAACCGAAGTCGGAAACGGCCAAGCCATTCTCAACATCGCACATCGCCTGGCCACCGAGGCATCGACCGAGATCAATGAGATTCTCGACAACACCGTGGTGCTGATGGTTCCGTCTCAGAACCCGGACGGACAGGTGCTGGTGGTGGACCATTGGTACGACACGGCGGGCACGTCATACGAACGCACGTATCCCGACTTGTACCACAAGTACACCGGCCACGATGACAACCGCGACTGGTTCATGTTCACGCAGAAGGAAACTCGCCTGGCCGTCGACGTCCACCGCGACTTCAAGCCAACGGTGACGCACGACATGCATCAGATGGGCCGCCTTGGGCCTCGAATGTTCGTGCCCCCGTTTCGCGATCCGCATGATCCCAACATTCACCCGCTGCTTATCAAGGGCCAGGCTCAGATTGGCATGGCCATGTCGTCGTCGCTCGTTGCGGCCGGTAAGAAAGGGATTGTCCAAAGCGAGCTGTATGACCTGTGGACTCCAGCGCGACAGTACATGCTGTACCACGGTCAGCCGCGCATCTTGACGGAGATTGCCAGCGCCCGCCTGGCCGATCCGTTCGTCAACCCGGCTGGCGCCGATCGGCCGCTCGGGCCGCAGGCATCGCGAGCGAACTATCCGGTGCCCTACGATTCCGGTCGCTGGACGCTGGGTGACATTGTCGAGTACGGCGAGATCGCCGTCTACGCGGCGCTCGAGCAGATGGCCAAGTACCGAACGCGTTGGCTCGAGAACTTTCACCAGGTTCACAGGGACTGGGTGGACCGAAACGAAGCCCCGTATGCCTACGTCGTCCCCGCTGCCCAACGCGACCCATTGGCGGCTCTCGAACTTCTGAAGATTCTGGACTTCGGTGAGGTTGAGCTTCAGCAGGCGCCGTCCGCGTTCCAGGCAGGCGATCGGACATTCCCGGCCGATTCTTGGATCATCGACCTTGCGCAGCCGTATGGGGCGTTCGCCAAGACGATGCTCGAGGAGCAGGTCTACCCGGACCTGCGGTACTACCCGGGCGGGCCACCGATTCCACCGTACGACGTAACCGCGCATACGCTGGGTCTGCTCATGGGCGTCGACGTCGTTCGGCTGGATGAGCCGCTCGACGCGAGACTCGACCGGGTTCCGGTTGACCAGGTCAGACCGCTGTTCCACCCGCTTCCTCCGCAGCCCGGCTGGGCGTACGTGCTCTCACCGACGTCAAACGCGAGCTTCAAGGCGGTGCTCGGTTTGCAGGCAGCAGGCATTCCTGTATTTCGAGCTAGCGAGGCCATCAGCGTCGACGGCAAGCCGATCGCTCCGGGCGCCTGGGTTATTCCACCCACCCCGGCCGCAGAGCAGGTGCTCGAACACACAGTGCGCGAAACCGGGCTGGTCGTCCTGGGTGTGGATCACCCGGTCGTGGTCGATGGCTTCACCTTCGGGTCCGAGAATCGAGTCGGGCTCTGGCGTGCGCCAAACAACATGCCCGGAGGGTGGATGATGTGGCTATTCGAACACTACGGGCTCGATCACCACATCATCTCGTCGCTTGACTTCGAAGGTGACCTCTCGGAGCAATACGACGTGATCGTGTTGCCTTCGGGTACCACGGTCGACCGAATGAGGGCTGGCCTCAACCCACTCCGTCACGATGAGTCGTGGCGTTGGGCGTACGGAATCGGAGATGAGGGATGGGCCAAACTCCAGCAGTGGGTTAGGGACGGAGGCACGCTCGTCGCGCTAGGCTCGGCCGTGGACGCTGCGCGGGCGTTGCTTGATCTGCCGATTGCGCCAGTCCTCCCGCAGCACCAGCCGACCCCGCGTTCCGGCGCCCGTCGCCCTACGCCCGGACAGGCCGACCCGACGACCATCTTCTACTGCCCGGGGGCGCTGTTGAAGCAAATACACGATCCGGGGCATCCGATCGCATTCGGCATGCTTGATCGCTGGCCCGTGTTCTTTCGCTTCGATCAAGCCTACCAACTCACGCCCAGCGCCGATGACGACCTGTCGGCCGAGGTCGTCTCGTGGTATCCGGACGACGAAGACGTCTCAGCGAGCGGATGGCTCCTTGGCGATGACTTGCTGCGGAACCACGCCAACGTGGTCGCGTTTCAGGTCGGGAAGGGCCGGGTCGTGACGATGGGTAGCCAGGTGACGTTCCGCACTCAGCCACACGCAACGTTCAAGCTGCTCTTCAACGCCGTGTTGCATGGTGCCGCGACGGCGGTGGACGCGCAGACCTTCGCCCAGCTGGGCTCGGCACCGTAACCGCGCACGGCGATCACGTTAGGGTTGCGGCGGTGTCGGGTTCACTCGACGGGCCCACGGTCTCCCTCAATGGTATTTCCCGGATGAACCAGGACAGGCCGAACCCAAGGACCAGCAACGGTACGCCCCACCAGAAGACCGACTGGACCGCGAGCTCGACAGATTCGGCGATCGCTTGGGCCGTTGCGGGCGGATACGCTCGAATCGCCGCGGGGCTACTCAGCAGCCGATTGACGTCGTCGCCGACACCGGCCAGCGCGTCGGCGGGGACGCGAATGGGAAGCTCGGTCGCGAGGCGGGCGTTCACGATCGCGCCGAAAACGGCCAGGCCGAACGCGCCGCCCATCTGACGGAAGAACTGCGCGGCCGACGTCGCAACTCCCAGATCGCGATGGGCTACGGCGTTCTGCACGATCAGCACCGTGACCTGCATCGTCGCGCCGACGCCAAGCCCCATGATCACCATGTATACGGAGCTCAGGGCCAGGGGCGTCCGTCCGGTCATCGTGGAGAGGAAGTACATGCCGACCGTGGCCATCGCCAGTCCCCCGATTGGCCACAGCCGATACCGACCCGTGTGGCTGATGATTCGTCCCGAGCCAACCGAGCCAGCGACGATGCCTATTGTCAGGAGAAGCAGCAGCAGCCCGGAGTTCGTGGCCGACACGCCCGTCACGATCTGAAGGAAGAGCGGCAAGAAGATGACTCCTCCGAACAGCGCGGTTCCGGTGATGAAGCCAAGTGCCGAGCTCAACGCGAAAATGGAGTTCTTGAAGAGCCGCATCGGCAAGATCGGCTCGCGCGCCCGGCTCTCCCAGACGACGAACGCGATCAGCACCACACACCCGCCAGTCGCCAGCCCTACGATCACGGGTGAGCCCCACTCGTACTCGGTGCCGCCCCACACAAGCGACAACAACACGCAGCTGACGCCCATGACGAGCAAGAACGCGCCCACCAGGTCAACTCGATGCGGGTTGCGCACAAGCGGCAATCGCAGCACTCGCGACGTGATGATGAACGCTGCTGCGCCGACCGGAAGGTTCGCGAGAAACACCCATCGCCACGACACGTTGTCTACGATAAACCCACCGATGAGCGGTCCGATGACGCTGGCAAACGCCCACACACCGGCGAGCAAGCCGATGTACCGGCCGCGCTGCCGCGGCGACACGATCTCCCCGATCACGGCAAAGGTCATCGCGAACAGACCGCCGGCTCCTACTCCCTGCACGGCTCGAGACACAATCAGCTCGAGCATGTCCCGCGATAAGCCAGCCATCAGTGATCCGGCAAGAAAGACCAAGATCGCGGTCTGAAACAGCAACAGCCGACCGTACATGTCACTGACCTTCCCGAAGAGCGGCGTGCACACGGTCGAACTGAGGAGATAGGCCGTCACCACCCACGAGTAGTAGTCGAGCCCACCCAGCTCACCCACGATGGTCGGGAGCGCCGTCGCGACGACGGTCTGGTCGAGCGCTGCCAGAAAGAGCCCAGCCATGAGGCCGCTAAAGATCACGAGGATCTGCTTATGCGTAAACGACAAGATAAAAGGCTGCGAGATCGGGGAATCTGAAACCGCGGAGAGACGATCGTCTGGTCGTGGCTATCGAATCAGTGGTGCCGGTTTGACCTCCAGCAGCTGCGCGTAGAAGTCGTTGCCCTTGTCGTCGACGACGATGAACGCCGGAAACTCGTCGACCTCGATCTTCCAGATCGCTTCCATGCCCAACTCGGGGTACTCGAGCACCTCCACCTTTCGAATGCTGTGATCGGCCAGCCGCGCGGCTGGTCCGCCGATCGACCCCAGGTAGAAGCCTCCGTGCTGCTTGCACGATTCGGTCACCTGGCGAGACCGGTTGCCTTTGGCGAGCATCACCATGCTGCCGCCGTGGGACTGGAACAACTCGACATAGGCGTCCATACGACCCGCCGTGGTCGGACCGAATGAGCCCGACGCGCGTCCCTCGGGACGCTTCGCCGGACCGGCGTAGTAGACCATGTGCTGCTTGAAGTACTCCGGCAGGTCTTCGCCTTGATCGAGCCGCTCCTTCAGCTTGGCGTGGGCGATGTCGCGAGCGACGACGAGCGTGCCGGTCAGCGACAGTCGCGTCGCGACCGGATAGCGACTGAGCTCTTCGAGGATCTGTGGCATCGGCCGATTGAGATCGATTCGCACCGTTTCTCCGTCGAGCGCATCCTCAGTCACGTCCGGCAGATACTTCGCCGGGTTCTCTTCCAGCTGTTCGAGGAAGACGCCGTCACGATTGATCTTGGCCAAGGCTTGCCGATCGGCGGAGCACGATACGCCGAGGCCGACGGGACATGACGCGCCATGGCGGGGAAGCCGAACAACCCGCGCGTCGTGGGCGAAGTACTTGCCGCCGAACTGAGCGCCAACGCCGATTCGCTCAGCGATCGAGAGCACCTGGCGCTCCATGTCCAGGTCTCGAAATGCCCGACCGCGCTCGTTGCCCGTCGTCGGTAGACGGTCGAGATACCGTGTGCTGGCCAGCTTCACGGTCTTGAGCGTGAACTCAGCCGACGTCCCGCCAATGACGAGCGCCAGGTGGTAGGGGGGACATGCCGAGGTTCCGATCGTCTTCAGCTGGCTCTCGACGAACGCCAGCAGTGACGTCGGGTTGAGCAACGCCTTCGTCTCCTGATACAGAAAGGTCTTGTTCGCTGAGCCTCCGCCTTTGGCGATGAAAAGCAGCTCGTATTCGTCACCAGGCTCGGAATAGATCTCGACTTGAGCAGGGAGGTTCGAGCCGGTGTTCTGTTCCGTATACATGTCGAGCGGAGCCAGTTGCGAGTAGCGTAAGTTGCGCTCCTGGTACGCATCGAACACACCCTGCGACAGCGCCTCGGCATCGTCGGCGTCGGTCAGAACGCGCTCGCCCTTGTGCGCCATGACGATCGCAGTGCCGGTGTCCTGGCAGCCGGGCAACACGCGGCCGGCCGCTATGTTCGCGTTGCGCAGCAGCTCCAGCGCCACGAACTTGTCGTTAGACGACGACTCGGGGTCGTCGACGACCTTGCGCAGCTGCGCGAGGTGGCCGGGGCGGAGCAGGTGGGCGATATCGTCGAACGCCTGATGCGACAACTCCCGTAAAACGCTGGGATCGATCTTCAGGAACTCCCGACCATCGATGCTGACCGTCGTGACGCCGTCGTCGAGAGGCAGCTGACGGTAGGCTGTCTGATCCGGCCCTAGCTCGAAGAGCGGTTGATATCTGAACTCAGACATGGTCGTAAGCATCCATTGTAGCCGTGTCAGAGGTCACGGTACTTGCGCAGAAGCTCGAAGAGCACAACGCCGCCGGCCGTCGCGACGTTAAGTGAGTGTTTGATTCCTCGCATCGGCAGCCGGACGTGTTGGTCGCACCGCTCAAGAAGCTCGGCACCGAGCCCGTTCACTTCGTGCCCGAAGAAGAGCGCCAGCGGAAACGACGGACGCCAGTCAAACAGGTCGACCGCCGTAGCGCTGGTCTCGATTGCGGCCGCTTGGTATCCCTGCTGCTGTAGGCACTCCAGGTACGGCACCGGTTCCGCACACCTCTCCCACGCGACGTGATCCTCGGCGCCGAGCGCGGTCTTGGTAATCGCCGGATGTGGAGGATGTCCGGTAATCCCAGAGAGACACAATCGATCGAGCTGAACAGCATCGGCCGTCCGAAAGAACGCGCCGACGTTGTAGAGACTCCGCACATCGTGCAATACCACCCGAACTGGCAAGCGCCCGAGGTCCGCGTAACCCGCCGACATCCGGGTGGCAGCAAACGGCACGCGCTCGTCCGTCATGTCTTGGCAATCTGCACCGTCTGGATATCCGTGAAACCGAGCAACCCCCACGGTCCGTTCTCGACGCCGATGCCGGACCATTTGACTCCGCCGAACGGGGCGTCTGGCAAGATGCTCAGGTGCTGGTTGACCCACGCCGTCCCACACTCCAGGCGACCCGCCACCTCCGTCGCCTTGTCCGCGTCACGCGACCACACCGAACCGCTCAAGCCAAAGTGCGTGGCGTTCGCGCGCGTCACAGCGTCGTCAACGTCGTCGTAGGGAACAACTGGCAACACCGGGCCGAACTGCTCTTCGTCGACGAGGCGGATGCCGTCGGTGACATCACCGACGACGGTCGGCGCGTAGAAGTACCCGCGATCGCCAATCCGGGCGCCACCGTGAACCACCCGAGCGCCGTGGCGCTTGGCATCCTCGACGAGCTCGCTCACACGCTCGAACTGCGGTGCGTTGTTGAGCGGTCCGATTTGGGTGGCGTCGTCCATTCCGTCGCCGACGACCGCGCGTGCGGCGACCGCTCCTAGCGCGTCAAGAAACCTCTCGTACTGCGCCGCTGGAACGTAGACGCGTTTGATCGCGCTGCATACTTGACCGCAGTTCTCAAACGCACCCCAAAACAGCTTCGAGGCGACGTCGGCCGGTGCGACATCGGGGAGCACAATGACGGCGTCGTTGCCACCGAGCTCGAGCGTGACCCGTTTCAGGTCTGGCGCAGCCGCAGCCGCCACGAGCTTGCCCGTGGCCACCGACCCGGTGAACGAGATCTTGCGCACCACAGGATGTGTGGTCATCAAGGCGCCGAGACCGTCCCCGCCGGACACGACGTTCAGCACGCCCGGCGGGAGCACCTCTCGCAGGATCTGACCCACTTTAAGCGTCGCCAGGGGCGTAAAAGGCGACGGCTTTAGCACGACCGTATTACCGGCGAGTAGTGCCGGGGCAATCTTCCACACTGCCAACGACACTGGATAGTTCCAGGGCGTAATGGCCGCGACGACTCCGTGGGGTCGCCGGTGCACCTCGACCCTCGCTCGTTCGTTGTCGAGGACGACCTCCACAGGGAGGTCCAACTCTGCGGTCCGTGCGCACCACTTCGCGGCCCCTTTGAGCTCGCCGACCGCCCGCGCCAGCGGCTTGCCCTGCTCGCGCGTGAGCACCGGAGCCAGGTCGTCGATGGTCGACTGCAGCGCCGAGGCGCACGCCCGGAGGGCCTCGCGGCGGGGAGCCACGTCGCGTCGCCATTCCGAGAACGCGTGTTCAGCGGCGCTCATCGCGGCGTTCAACTGCTCCTCCGAGCAATCCGGCGCTTCTTCGAACACCTCGCCGGTCGCTGGGTTGACCACCCCGAACCCTTGTTCGGCGGCTACCGTTTCACCCCCGATTGTCATGTGATACGTGTCAACGTCAGTCGTTTGCATGCGGGCTCCTTCGAGATACGCCGGATGGGACAGTATATTGAAAGGCCTGATGAACACCTACGCGGCGATTGTTCTCGTGGCGCTCCTTGCGGAGTACTCGGCATCGGTGCTGTCGGGGGCACTCAACCTCAGGGCGCTCCGCACGACGCTGCCATCGGAGTTCGAGGGTGTGTTCGAGCAGGAGGCCTACGCGAAGAGCCAGCAATATACGCGGGCGACGACACGGCTCGGGTTGCTGCGAGAAACCGCCAACCTGCTGGCCGTGCTCGGATTCTGGCACCTGGCTGGTTTCGAATGGCTCGATCGGGCCGTTCGGCAGATAGGCTATGGCCCGGTACCGACCGGTCTCTTGTTCATCGGTGCACTGGTCGTCGGGGTGATGGTGCTGGGTCTTCCGTTCCGCGCGTACGCGATCTTCGTGATCGAGGAGCGGTTCGGGTTTAACCGTATGACGCTCCGAACGTTCGTCGCAGACGCGGCTAAGGGGCTGCTGCTCGCACTGGTGCTTGGCGGCTCACTGATGGCCGGCATCCTGTTCTTCTTCGAGTGGGCCGGATCGTACGCCTGGTTGTGGTGCTGGGCTGCGTCCGCCTCGTTTCTCCTGACCGTTCAGGTGATCGCGCCTTCCTGGATCATGCCCATGTTCAACACGTTCACACCGCTGGACGCGGGCGAGCTCCGCGATGCGATCATTGGCTACGCGCGAACGGCGGCCTTTCCCCTCAAGGACATCTTCGTCGTGGACGGATCAAAGCGATCATCAAAGGCAAACGCGTTCTTCACCGGACTCGGCCGAAACAAGCGCATTGGCCTGTTTGACACCCTCGTCGCGCGCTACAGCGTGGCGGAGCTTGTCGCGGTCGTGGCACACGAGATCGGTCACTATCGGAAGGGACATCTTGTCCAGGGCATGGTGGTGCAGATCGCGTACCTGGGAGGACTGTTCTTCACGATGTCGCTGGCCGTCGGACAGGTGGGACTGTTCGACGCGTTCTACATCACCGAACCGTCGATCTACGCAGGCCTCGTGCTCTTCGGCTTGCTGTTCACACCGGTTGAGATGGCGTTGTCGCTCGTCGTGAATGCGCTCTCGCGAAAGAACGAGTTCGAGGCCGACGCGTTCGCTGCCGAGACACCAGACCACGGCGAACACCTCATTGCGGCGCTCAAGAAGCTGTCGGCAGACAGCCTCTCGAATCTGACCCCACATCCCATGCACGTCGTTCTGCACGACTCACACCCGCCGGTGCTGGAGCGGATTGTCGCGCTGCGCGCCGTGCCGCGCTGAGCTGGTGTGTGCGTCGGCTCAGCGACGCTGGCCTTCGCGAATCGCGCGGAACTCAGAGGTTGGGCTCCACGCGGGCCATTCGTCGCTTTCGGCCAGGGCCGTACCAAGCTCGAACATGAACGTCAGGTCCTCGACCGCACCCGACAGATCCCAATCCGGCTTCACTTCGTCCGACACCTTGTGATAGTCGTTTGCGGTGTACTCCTGCCGTTTCGTGATGCCGTAGCCATCGGTCTTCTCGAGGTACTCAATGCCCGGATCCGCATAGAAGGCCGGGATGCCGGCCTTGGCAAACGAGAAGTGGTCTGAGCGATAGTAGAACCCCTTCTCGGGCTCGGGATCGGGAACCAGCGTCCGCCCGAGACGTGCTCCCACCTCGCGTGCAAACTGGTCGAGCTCGGACTGTCCCATCCCGACCATGGTGATATCGCGCGTGCGCCCCCACTGGTTCAGCACGTCCATGTTGAGCGCGGCAACGGTCTGGGCGGCCGGATAGAGCGGGTTCGTGCCATAGTGCTTGGACCCGAGTAGCCCCTGTTCTTCCGCGGTGACCGCGAGGAACAGAATCGTTCGTCGAGGAGGCTCGTCCGCGCGCACGAAGGCTCGCGCCAACTCGATCAGGCCAGCAGTGCCGGTCGCGTTGTCAGCCGCTCCGTTGAAGATCTGGTCGCCATCAAGAGTCTCGTCGCGGCCCAGGTGATCCCAATGCGCTACGTACATGACGATCTCATCGGCCCTGTCGGAGCCCTCGAGCTTGGCTACGAAGTTCTGAGAATCGATGGTTCGTCGGGAGGGACGTATCCGAGTTCGTCCAGTAACGCCGAGGGGAACGGGCTGAAACGACCGATCGGCGGCCCGGGTCTTGAGCTCGTCGAAGTCGAGCCCTGCCATCTCGAACAAGTCAACGGCGGCGGGCCGCCGGATCCAGCCCTCGACGGCGGCACGACCCGTGTTTCCATCGGCCGCGACCAGGTCGAACGACTCGCCATACGGACTGCTGCCGATCACCTCCCACGGATACCCGGCCGGCCCGGCTTCGTGAATGACGAGAGACCCTACGGCACCCTTTTCCGCCGCGATCTCGTGCTTGTAGGTCCAGCGCCCGTAGTACGTCATGGCCTGGCCACCAAACGCATCGCCCAGGGGCGGGTCGTTCACGAGGAAGAGAAGGATCTTGCCGCTGAGGTCAGCATCGCCAAAGTCGTCCCACTCGTACTCCGGAGCAACAGCGCCGTAGCCGACGAAAACGAACTCGGCATCGACTTCAACCTCGTCGACAACATGCTTGGTCTGCGCGACGTAGTCGTGGCCGGGCACCAGCGCTCGAGATGCGCCGCCCGTCGACACGACGAGCCCATCCCCCGGCTGCGGCGTCAAGCCGACCAGCGGCACCGCCTGCACCCAGGTCCCATCCGGGTTCCCGGGCTGCAAACCCAACGCCGCAAACTGCTCTGTCAGGTACGCGATCGTGCGCTCCTCGCCGTCCGAACCCGGGGCGCGCCCTTCGAACTCGTCGGAAGCAAGCATCGCGATCTCGGCCATCAGCAGGTTCTCGTCGATGCCCGTCGCCACGACCGCGGCCGATGTCATGGCGGCGTCGTCGTGAACGGCCTCCTCGGGACTGCCACCACAGGCGGTGATCACGAGTCCAACAAGCCCGAGCCACAAACTGCGTCTCACCAATGTCCCCATCTCCCTTCCGGTCGCCAAGGTCACGGCTATGCCGGCGCTGGGCTGGCGCCGAGAATCTGGCCGAGCCATGAGCCAATATCCTGTAGCTCCTCGAGGCAGACCGAATGACCCATAGGATATTCGTGCCACTCAGCCGAGAACCCGCCCGCCGACAACAGGTCGAAGCTGCCTCGCCCCAACGCTCGAGAAACCATCGGGTCGTTCGTGCCGTGGGCCTGGAAGATCGGCGTCTCGCGCGATTCGGCGCCTGCCTCTACGGCAAGCGTGGCGTCGAGCACGAGGTAGCCCGACAGACACATGATGCCCGCCAGTCGCTCCCGACGACGAAGTCCCACAAACAGCGACATCGCGCCCCCCTGTGAGAAGCCGGCCAGCACGACTCTGCGGTTGGGGATGCCTCGCGCCTGCTCGCGTTCGACCAGCGCGCCGATCCCTTCGGCCGAGCGTCGAATACCGACCTCGTCCTGATCGAGACGATCGAAGCCTCGGACGTCGTACCAGGCACGCATGATCGCGCCCATGTTGATCGTGACCGGCATCGTGGGTGCGTTCGGAAACACCCAGCGCACGGCGAGGTCTGCAGGCAACCCAAGCTGGGGTGGCACCGAATAGAAGTCACTTGCATCGGCGCCAAGACCGTGAAGCCAGATGACTGAGGCAGTCGCCGGACGGGCGGGCTCGATCTCGAGGGTTTCGAGCGGAGCGGGCACGTCAGAAGGCAGGTCCCTAATCATTCTGCCTTCTGCCTTCCGTGTTCGTTCTTAGTCTCTCGAGAGCGCCCGATAGTACTCCTCGATCAATTCACGAAATCCAGGAGGTACTTCATCGGACGACGCAAGGAAGAGATCCTCGTCTTCGACGTCCACCTCGCGGCGCAGGCGGTACTCGAACCGCTTGAGCTCTTCGAGCACGAACGTCTGGAGCCTGGCGATCGATTCCGCGTCTTGATAGACGCGTCCGTCGTCAAGCGCCTGAAGCTGCCGAATCACCTCGTCGAGGTCCCCGGCCGAAAAGCCTTCTTGTCGGAGCAGCCTTCGGATGTCCTGAGCATCACCTAGCCGCTGCCTGAACTCACGCTGCCACTGGCGGATATCTTCCGGGCTGAACGGCCGGCGGTTACCATAGCCACCTCCCGAGTACGCTCCACCCACCGTGTCGCCGATGCCAGCGCGGCCGTCGGCTGAGCCCGCCTGGCCATTCTGTTGCCCCTGCTGGCCTTGCTGACCTGTTTGGCCCTGCTGGCCGGGTTGGCCTTGCTGCGCCTGCTGGCCGGGTTGGCCTTGCTGCGCCTGCTGGCCGGGCTGGTCCTGATCCTGACCCTGTTGGCCAGCTTGCCCCTCGCTCTGCTCCTGACCCTCTTGCCACATCCGGTGCTCAAGCGACTCGAGGCCACGCATGAGGTCACGAGTCTGGTCGAGCGCTTGGGTCATGGCGTCGCCTTCCGTGTCGCCGACTGCGTCGGCCGCCGCGCGAAGATGCTCACGAAGCTCTTCGATATCGCCGGTGATCTGTTCTTCGAAGTCTTGCGCGGTTTGTCCGGCGCGGCTGCGGATGACGCCCTTCGTGTATCGAATCTTCTCTTTAAGCTTGTTGTCACGGATGCTGTTGGCGGCATCCTGGAGCTTCTGCGACGCGTTTCGCTCGTCCCGCCTGAACTCAGCGGACGTCGAGTCGATCTGGCGCTCAAGGTCAGCCACCTCCGATTCCATCGCATCCTTACGAGCCATGAGGCCTCGCAGCCGGTCGACCCGTTGGTCTTGATCGAGACCAGAAAGACCATCCACTCCGGCTGCAACCTCCCGCTCCTGATCGGCTAGCTGATTCGCGCGCTGCAGGGCATCATCGATATCGCGCTGCAGCCGACCCGTCTGCTCCCGTTGCAGTTGGTCTTGCACCTCACGGAGCCGGTCGAGGGCCGCGGCGGCTTCGGCAAACCCGAGGTTATCGTTGTTCGCTGCGGCCCGGCGCATGGCGTCAGCAGCGTCCTGGAGGCGCCGGGAGGCGTTCATCATCTGAGAAGAGTTCTGCTCACGGGCCAAGCGCTCGAGACGGCGTGCGGCTTCTTCAACCTCTTCCGCGAGCTCGCGCTGGGCGGCTCCACCGCTGCCCTGCGCCGACTGCTGCCCACGCGACCGCATCCGCTGACGCTCAGCCTCGCGTTCCTGGCGCCTCGCGAGCTCGCGCAGCCGCTCCATAAGCTCATCCACGGTGTTGTCCGCCTGCTGCTGTTGACCGCGCTGCATCGTCTCGTACTGATTCTGCAGCTTGTCCAACTCGAGCTCGAACAGGTCGGCTAGGTCCTCGGCCGCTTGGCTTTGTCCGCCGCCGCCGCCAGCACCGCCGCCGCCCATCTGGACCATGACCTCTTCGTACGCTTCCTCTGCTCGCTGTAGGTACTGCAACGCGCGCTGCTCGGGAGGAAGGGCGTCGTCGGCATCCTGTTCTTGAAGCTCGAACTCGGCCGCACTCATGGCCTCAGCGGCTTTTGGGAGGACCTCCGCGATCGATCGGAACGCGGGGTCCGCCGGCATGACACGGCTGTTCATCCGACGGAGCAGCGTTTCCACCTGCTCGCGCAACTGGCCTTGGGCGAGCGCCAGGAACACGAGGTTCTCTCTGTATTCGGCGGCTGAATAGTCATCCCGGTCACGGACAACGTTGAACGTCCCGGAGACAATCTCTTTCTGGGCCGCAGAAAGGGCTCGAGGGTCGGCCCCACCACCACCTGCGCCCCCACCGCCACCCTGAGAGGACTGGGCACGGAAATCCCGACTGAACGCGCGAATCTGCACGAAATACAGGTCGCTCTTGACGCTCTTGTTCTGTTGAGCCAGGTTGCGGTCGGTCGCTCGCGCGTAGTAGGCGAGAAAGTCGCCCGGTTCGAGCTCGAGATCTTCCAGGAAGAACGTGTGACCGGCCGAAACCTCCTTCAGCCCGCCGGACTCGCCGCGATACAGTCTGACCGTTCGCTGGTCACCACCGTTGACGCTGTAGACGAGATCAAGCGCGTGCAGCCCGAAGTCGTCGTCCGCACGAGCTTCGACGTAGATCTCTTCGACGGCACTCCCCGTCGAATCCCGGCCGGGATCATGGAACATTACGGACGGCGGCTGGTCGGTCAAGACATCGATCGTGTACTGCGGAGACGCGGTGACCATGTCGCCGCCTGGGCCCCGGAGATCAATGCGATAAAACCCCTGCTTCTCGACGTTGAACGCCGCACGCATCGACCCGTCGGGTTCAAGCACGAGGTCCGCCCGGGTTTCTTCGTCCAACACGAGCTGCCCACCCGCCGTGGCCATGGTCGGAAACACGCGAAGTCGAACCTCTGTACCCTCGAGCACGGCGATGTCGCCGCCGTCCTCGACGAGGCGCGGTTCGAGACCGGTATACGCTGGGAAGAAGTACTCGTGCTCGAGGCGCTCAACGTATGGCAGATCGATCACGTTGAGCGTGAAGGTGTCGGACTGGACGCCCAGCGCCTCCACGAAGTACTCGGTGGATTGCTGCACGTCGAACAACAACACCTCAAACAGGCCGGGTTCTTCGAGCGGCACAAGCCCAAGACGATCGAACGTCGTGCTGGCGTCCTCCCGGAGAAAAAGGTTCACCTCGTCGGTCTCGAAGCCCATCAGCCGGGCGGTAATCGCTTGATCGGCACCGCGCGCGAGGGTGACATCTCCGGGTCCAACATCGATTTGATATGGGCTCGCGGCCTCGGCGCTCCCCATCGGCGTCAGCAGCGCGGTGATGCCGTGACGGAGATACGCCGGCCCAAAGAGTATGAGAAGGACCCCGCCGACCACCGCCATCCCGAGCCAACCCGAGCTGCCCTGAAGCCGACGCTGCTCCACCATCCGTCCCATGTCGACGTCACGGATCTTCTGAACCGCCGACTCGACGAGGCGGCGGACGAGCTCAGGGGAGTGATCGCTGGTGGCCTCGCGGTCGCCCCGCTTGGTCTCTTCGACCGCACTGAGTACTGCCGTCTGGAGTGACGGCTCGTGTTCTTCGAGGTACAGCGCTACTTGCTCGTCGGAGACACGACGCGCAATCGGACGGACGAAGAAGTACCACCCAAATCCGAGCAGCGCGAGATAGGTGAGCACCCGAAACGCCACGATAGCCTCAGGAGTGAAGCGATACAGCTCGAGCCCCAAGGACGACACGAGCAGCGTGCCCAGCGCCGCCGCAACCAGAACGGCCCCGCCGCGTAACGCCACCCTGAGACGCCACCGGTTTCGGACGTGTCGGATGGCACGGAGAATTTCGTCACGGTCGGCGGTAAAGAGCGGCTGGTTGAACATAGCGTTCTGGCTCCAAGCGGCGCGTTTGACTCTCTACCTCATTCTAATCGACCTGCACGGAGGTGCGCGAGAGCCGGTTCGAGACGACCGACTCGGTCACAAATAGCGCGAACGCGAGAACCAAGAGGTACCACCATACGGCCTGGCGACGCTCGAGATCCTCGCTCGTAAACACGCGTACCGGTCCGGATTCGCCTTCTGCGCCAACCCCGCCGGTCCGCCCCGTAACGCTGCTGGCCAGCTCGTCCGGATCAATCGTCGACAGATCGGACTCCGACAGGTCGACGTTGGCGGCGAGGGTCAACGGTGAACCCTCGGTCGTCGTGGCGTCCCGCACTTCGTAGAACCCCTGCTCGGTGAGCGTCAAGAAGCCGGCGCGCTCGGCCTGACTGATCGGTATCCGGTCACCAGACGGTGCGACCGCCACCAGATCGACGTCCGTGAGGCCCGCGTCAGCAAGGAGGTTGCGTTGGTCGGCCAGGTTGAGCACTTGACCGGCCCTGAACCACGGTGATGGCGGCACGTACCCGGCCAGGTGCCCGGCCAGCTGGTGAACGAACGGCAGATAGACCGGCTTCAGCGCAAGGTCGTTCCAGAAGCTATCAAGGGTTGAAGCCCAAAAGGCGACCCGGCCCTCGCCGATGTCGTCTTCGACGAGCGCCGGCGCACCGTCATCAAAGCGTGCCAGCACCGTGGCCGATTCCGAGACCTCCAGGGGACGATAGCGAAAGAACCGAGCCGATGTAACATCGCCACTTCGCGGACCACTGAACAACTCGAAGATGGGATGGCTGAAGTCGACATACGCCAGACCGCCGCCCCGACCTGAACGATCAACCGGAGCCCCCAGCGTGCCGGGCAGCAGCGTCGGTGCGTCGGCTGGCCACAGGCTCCGCTCGCCGGCGGCGACCAGGAGCCCACCACCCGCCGCGACGAAGCGCTCAAGCGCGGCCATGACGTCCCCGGTGGGAGGGGGGGTGTCGTTGAGGACCACCAGCTCCCGTCCGTTGAGATCACCGGCGTCAAAGTTGTTCACGGCGATCGTCGTCACGTCAAACGCCGGACTGGACCCGATGCCGAGGGCGCGGCTCAAGTACAGGGCCCCAGCGGATGCTGCACGCTCATTGCCGACAATCAGCACGTGCACGACCTGTCCTGGGGACGCCACGAAGAAAAACGCGTCGTCCGTGGAGAGACGGTCGCCTTCGATTCGCACGACTCCGTTCATCGGAGTAGATCCCAACGTCACAGGCGAGAAGCTCACGGTCGTCGAACCGTTCGGTGGCAGGTCCGCCTGAACCGTCTCGACCTCGCGAGCGCCGAGCTCAAGCGAGACGTCAAGACCGGTGACCGGGGCGCTGCCACGAGTGGTGACCCGCGCCGAGACGGACACTCGTTCTCGGCCCGAGAAATACTCGCGCTCGAATGTCACGCCCGCAACACTGGTATTGTCCGCGGTTGCATCGGTTACCGGCACGGGTGTCAGGATCGTGCCCTCAGGAAAACGCACACCCTGGGCGCTCTCCACCCCCGATCGCTGGAAGTCGCTGATGAGAACCGCCTCTAGTTGCGGCAAATCCGAATCCTCGAAGATGCCCTCCGCCAGCTCCAAGGCCGGACCAAAGCGTGTGGTTCCTGCGCCCGGCTCGGCATCGGCAATGAGGCCCGCCAAGCTCGCGCGGTCGGTCGTCGACTGCGGACCCGCCTCGGCGCCGCTGTCAAAGAAGATCACGGTCGCTCGATCTTCCGGACTCAGCCCGTCGATCACACCAGCGGCGGCGGCGCGCGCTCGGCTCCAGCGATCGCTGTAGCCCATGCTGTATGAACGGTCCAACAGCACGACGACTTCCCGTGCTCCAGACGTCACGGCCGCCAGCGCCGGCGCCCGAAAAAACGGCCTCGAGAACGCCGCTACCAACAAGACGATGGCCGCACACCGTAGCAAGAGCAAGAGCCAGTTGCGAATACGCTGCCGCCGAAATGAGTGGTACGGGATTCTCCGGAGAAACATCAGGGAAGGGAACTCGACAACTTCCTTCCGCTCGCGCTGGATCATGTGAATGATCACCGGCACGGCAAGCGTGGCGAGACCCAACAAGAACAGCGGCGCAAGAAACGCCATCACCGCGTCCTCATCATCTTGTGCCGCATCGCAAGGTACTTGAACAGCGCGTGGTCAAGCGGCATGGAGGTGTCGAATAGCGCGTAGTCGATCTGGTTCTGTCCGCAACGCTTCTCGATTGCGCTGGTGTGCTCCTTGACCAATTGACGGTATTGCTCGCGAAGCTTTTCGGGCACAACCGGCAGCTTTCGTCCGGTCTCCAAGTCCTGAAAGCTCGACGCATCCTCATAGGGGAAGTTGATCTCTGCCGGATCCAAGATGTGAAACACCACGACGTCATTGCCGGCGTAGCGGAGTGGCTTGATAGCATCGATGACGGCCTCGGGGTCTTCGTAGAAATCCGAGACCACAGCCAGAATGCTCCGCCGCTTGAAGAACTCGGTCGCCTGGAACAGCGGCTTCGCCAAATCGCCGGCCCGCGTGGCCTCCACCTGGGCGAGCTTCTGCAAAACGACATCGAGATGCTTCGCCGACGCCGGCACGTACTCGACGATCTGGTCATCAAACATGACGAGTCCCACGCGGTCGCGCTGTTTGCTCGACAAGAAGCTCAGACAGCCCGTGAGGTAGCGCGCGTAGTCGAGCTTCGTAATCCCGGTGCTGCCAAAACTCATCGATCGGGACACGTCCAGAACCACCGAGAAGTTCGCGTTCGTGTCGGCCTCGAACTGTTTGACGTAGAAGCGATCGGTGCGTGCGAAGACTCGCCAATCAATGAACCGAATGTCGTCACCGGGCATGTAGCCACGGTGTTCGGCAAAATCGACCGAGACGCCGAGATACGGCGCCTTGTGGAGACCGTTGATGAATCCGTCGACGACCGTCCTGGCCAACAACTGGAGGTTGCCGATCCGAGCCAGCACCTGGGGATCGACGAACTGAGCGCCCGCGCTGGTGTACTGCGTTGCGTCAACTGGCATCAGGCCATTTGCGATTGTGGAACCGGAACAGCTTCGAGCAGCTGGTCGATGATCTCGTCCGTCGTCTTGCCTTCCGACTCCGCGTGGAAGTTGAGGAGCACTCGGTGCCGCAGCACCGGATGCGCCAGCGCGCGAATGTCATCGAAGCTGACGTGGTACCGCCCTTGGGTCACCGCACGCGCTTTACTCCCCAGGACCAGATACTGTGCGGCCCGCACGCTGGCTCCGTACGAGACCCACTTGGTCACGAAGTCGGGAGCGTCTGGTGAATCGCGACGACTCGTGCGAACCAGATCCAGGGAGTACTGCAGCACCGCGTCCGATACGGGCACTTTTCGGATGAGCCGTTGAAACGCAATCAGATCACTGCCGGTGACCGCGTGGGAGAACTCCGGTGCCAAGTTGGCGGTCGTGGTTCGAACGACCTCGAGCTCCTCGTCGACCGGCGGGTGGGCGATGACGACGTGAAACATGAAGCGGTCGAGCTGTGCCTCAGGAAGCGGATAGGTTCCCTCAAGCTCGATCGGGTTCTCGGTCGCGAACACGTAGAACGGTTCCTCTAACTGATACGTGCGCCCCTGCACCGTCACACGATGCTCCTGCATCGCCTCGAGCAAGGCCGACTGTGTCTTTGGCGGCGTCCGGTTGATCTCGTCGGCAAGCAAGATGTTGGTGAACACGGGCCCGGGCGCGAAGACCATCTTCCGGTTCCCAGTATCCGGGTCCTCTTGAATGATGTCGGTGCCCGTGATGTCCGACGGCATCAGGTCTGGCGTGAACTGAATGCGTGCGAACTTCAGGTCCAACACCTGAGCCATTGTCTGGATGAGCAGCGTCTTCGCCAGACCCGGGACGCCGACGATCAGGCTGTTCCCGCCCACGAAGAGGGTCAGCAACGCCTGCTCGATCACCTCATGCTGTCCGATGATCAGCTTGTGCAGCTCACTCAGAATGCCCTCGCGCCCCGCCTTCAGCTTGTCAGCAAGCGCGATATCGTCCGGGGCTTCGAGATCCCGTGGCTCGTCGGGCTGAATGTCGATTTCCAAGATTGGCTCCTTCTGCCTTCTGCAACTAGTCCCCTTGATCTTTGATTTCTTCAAAAAGTCGTTGGTCATCTGGGGCCACCGTGGACTTGAACGGTGCGCTGTCCGAACCGCTTCACCTTCGCGAGGATCTCGTCGGCTGTGTTCGTCCACTTGAAAGGCTTGCCCTCGTCATTGTGGGCGTCCACGTAGGCGGAGATGGCGTGGCGCAGCGCGTGCGTGCTGGAATGTGAGCCGCGCTTGAGGGCGTGTTCGGTGAGGAGGCCAAAGAACCGCTCGACGAGGTTGAGCCAGGCGGAGTAGGTTGGCGTAAAGTGGAACTGGAAGCGCGGGTGGCGGGCCACCCATCGTGTGACCAGCGGGGACTTATGCGCCGAGAGATTGTCGAGGATCACGTGGACGGTGAGGGTGGGGTCCACCCGCTCGTCGATCTCGCGCAGAAAGCTCACGAAATCCCTCGACCGATGCTGCTTCTTGGTTTGCGCCACGACCTGGCCGGTCGCGACGTTGAGCGCCGCGAAGAGGTCCACCGTGCCATGGCGGATGTAGTTGTGCGTCTGGCGTTCGGGCCGACCCATGTCCATCGGCAGGATCGGCTGCGCTCGCTCGAGGGCTTGAATCTGAGGCTTTTCGTCGAATGACAAGACACCGGCGTGGTCGGGTGGATTCAGGTAGAGGCCGACAATGTCCCGCACCTTCTCGAGGAACAGCGGGTCGTCGGAGATCTTGAAGGATTCCACGACATGCGGCTGCAACCCGAAGGTGCGCCAGATGCGGCCCACGGTGGAGGCACTGACGCCAGCGCGCTCCGCCATCTTGCGGGTGCTCCAGTGGGTCCGCCCCTTCGGCTTACTTTCCAACGTGGCGACGAGGATCGACTCGACATCCGCATCGGACAGTGTCCGGGGGGCTCCGGGCTTGGGCTCGTCATACAGCGCATCCACGCGACCTGTCGTAACCCGCTGCCGCCACTTGCCGACCGTCACATTCGAACAGCGCAGTTTCGCCGCGACCGCCACGTTCGATTCGCCATGCGCGCACCTCAGGACGATCTTCGCCCGCAAGGCCACATGCCGATTCGTTCTGGCGCGCCTGGCGAGCCGCTCAAGTTCTCCTCGCTCCACGGCGGTGACTTCCAATCTCGCTTTGGGCCGACCTGTTCTTGCCATGCCGCCCCATACATCACACCCGGCACACTTCTTAAAGCTTTTTCAGACACAAGGGACTAGTGCGTCATCGCGTAGATGACGTAGTTCACGCCGAGCTTGTACGCTTCGTTCGTCAAGTCGATCGGATACCAACCAGTATCCGAATACTCCCAGTACTCGCCAATGTCGTTGTCATAGTTGGCAATGACCATCAGTCGACGCTCGGGATCATTGTCTTCGAAGACACCCCAGAACGTCGGTGGCTTGTTGTACATCAAGTCCATCTCCAACGTCTTGATGTCGAAGAACGAGTGAAAAACGGGATGCGTGATATCCAGCTGTACGAGGCGGGCATCGGGCAGCACGCGTCGCAGCTGAGCCTCGAAGTTCACCCAGTGCTCGTCGCGAAAGTCATCGAAGATGAGGAAGCCGCCTTTGAGGACGTAGCTTCGGAGACTGGCCGCCTCTTCATCGGTTTGCGTCCAGAACCCGGGCTCCGACATGTACGCGAACGGGTACCGATGCATTTCTGGCGCCCCGACCGGAAACACGTTTCCGCCGTTCGGAGCCTGAAAGGGATTCAAGTAGGTGACCTCCTCGAGAATCTTGGTGAGGTTGCGCTCGGCCCGGGGATAGTCGTGGGCCCAGGGCAAATCGCGCCCCCCCCTAAAGAAGCCGAACCCGGGGCCAGCATCCTGCGAGGCGCCGCCGAGCATGCCGCGCAGAGTCATCTCGTAGCTCAGCCGCACGAAGGTAAATCGCCCGTCGTACTCCACGTTGCCGGGCAGAGGATCGTCCATTCGACCGATCGCTGTGCCAGCCCCGATCAAGGCCAGAGTCGAGACCACGACCACGCCCGCTACCGCCCGAGTTACCAGGTGGCGTGGCATTAGCGCTCCGGTACGCCCGCCTTGGACGCCTCCAGCTGACGGATCTCTCGGCTCTTCAGCGCCAAGTCGATCATCAGCCGTTCCAACTCCGTCTGATATTGCTCGGGGTCCGCTCCGCCCTTGATGCGTCGAAGCTCATCGACGCGCGCTTCCAGGTCGTGGCGCTCCGCATAGAGTCGTTGCAGCTCGGGATCGTCGGGAAACGCCATGTCCGCGCGCCGACCGGTGTCGCTGGTGAAGAACAAGGTTCGCGCGATCATCCCGTCGCCAGCCAACGGATCCGGCTCCGCGCTGCCCTGACCGTCGCCGTTGTCGTCGAGGATCGCGTGCTCGGTGGCCAGAAGCCCCTCCGACTCATACACCTGCATCACGCGGGCGCGCGCGTACGTGAAGGCTTCGAGCATCGAGACCCGATCATCTTTGTTCTGGTCTGCCTCAGTCTCGCCATCGGCGAACGCTTCGACGAAGTACCCGCCGAACATCGAGGCGTTCCGCTCCCGGCCGGTCTTCGTCGCGGCCATGACTGTTCGACCGTGGCCGGACAACGTTTCGACGAATGGACCGCTCGCACTCGCCGTGTTCACGAAGGTCACCTGCTGCTCGGGGAACGCGTCGAGAAGTCCCGAGAAGTCCTCGGCCGACAAGTCTCGGCGGGGCAGGTTGATCCGGGCCGTATCGGTGAAGCTCCCATGCCCAAACAACACGATGACGACGTGATCATCGACCGCCGCCTGTTGTGCGATGGCGTGAACTGCGGCCTCGATATTTTCGCGAGTGGAGCGCTCGCTGATCAGATCCGGATCGAGTTCGGGCTTTTCCCCGAGATACGTGATGTTGGCACGCGGGAGCTCGTAGCGGGTCGTTGCAGCCGTCACCAGAGTCGAGGCCCAGTCGTGGAACTGTTCGGTGTACTCCGCGTTACCGCCCAGGCCGGTGACAACCAGCAGGTGGGTCTGCTGCCCCTCGACCCGCGACGCGAGACCCACGAGAACCACAACCGCCGCTAGAACGACCCGGGCCGTTGCAAACACGGTTACGCCAGCCCCCTCAACCGACGATAACCCCACTCACCCAACACGAGGCCGACCAGCAGCACGAGGAGTGCGGGCATGTCCCACAAGTCGCGCTCTTCGATCACGGTGACGCCCCCGCCCACGTACTGGATATCGGCAGGTAGCTGGTTGATCGTCGCCGGGGTGTAGAACCGACCGGCGGTGTCTTCCGCCAGGCGGGCCAGCAGAGGCGAGCGCATGGTCGAGTCGTAAAACTCGGTATCGCTCGGAGCCACCTGGACATACGTGGCGTCTTCACCCAAGAGCTCGTCTCCTGACGACGCTTCGACGCGCACCTCGTAGAACCCCTCCTCCACCGCCGCGAAGGTCGTCCGGTACTCACCATCCTTTTCAGCGGTCCACTCCATCGGCAACTCCATCAGGTCACCGGATGGATCCGTGATGAAGGCGACCACGGCGCTGTTGTTGAGCTCCTCGTAGTTGTCATCACCGACCTCGGCGAGGACGGTCACGAGCTCGTCAGGTTCCACGCGGTCCTGGTTCACGCGGGCGACGACCTGGTCCGGAACGTCGGCGATGAGCCAGCGCAGCATTCGGCGCCAGAACGTCTCGTGGGTCAAGTCCTCAACCGCGACGTCAGCGTGCATCTGCCACATCCAGGAATCCTGGACTGGAAACGCCATCGACTTGCCGGCTCCGTATTGCTGAAACGCCAGGACCACGAGATCCTCCGGGGTCTTCAGAAGAGTCGTCGCTCCCGGCTTCACCCGAGTAATGGCGTTCACGACCGTAACCGGAGGCAGCGTCCGCCACCGTTCGGCCGAAGCCGCTTCGGTGTCGGCAATCAGCGTTGAGGCATGGGCAGCGCCGGCGCGTGTCGTGACGACACCGACTTCGGCGAAGTAACCCTCTTCGGCTGTGTTCAGGACGACGGGTAGCACGTCTGCCACAGGCGTACCGGCGTACCCGCCCTCGGCAAACGACCGGTGGCTTCCAAGCATCAGCAAGCCGCCACCCCGATGGTTGACGAAGTCGGCAATCATCCGGAGTTGATCCGGCGTGAAATACCCGGCCTCGATGCTGCCGAGCACCAACCCGCGGTATTCGTACAGCTCGGATCGAGTCCTCGGGAAACCACCAACCAGTTCATCCGGTCCGTCGATGTTGAGACGGAGGAACTTGTTCTCAGCGGTCCGCTGCAGCAGCGCCACCTGGAGATTCTCGTCGTCCGCGACGGCACGCAGCAGGAACTTCACTTCCCACCGCGGCTCACCCTCGAAGTACAGGATCTTCTGCGTTCGATCCTCCACAACAATCACCGATTCCTGCACGTTGTTCTGGATGACCATCTCGTCCGGACGTGGCGACACTCGGAACCGAAACAACCGCGCCCCGGACTCTGACGCGGCAAACCGAATCCGGACGGTTTGCGGCTGCCCATCGGCAGGCAACTGAACATCTTCGGTGCCGACGATCCGGCCCTCGTCCTCGACCTGCACGGTGACGGTCTCGCCTTGATACCCGTGGTGCGTCACGACCAACTCGACAGCCAGCGTCGCGTCCTTGAGTACGCGGCGCGGCGTTTCAACCCGGCTCATTTGGATGTCACGATCGAACTGCTCTCGCCCAAGTCCAACCGGAAACACCGGCACGCCAGCCGCTTGTAGCGGTAGCAGCGCCTCGCCCAAGCCCTGCAACGCGTTGTCGGCGCCGTCCGTCACGACCACGAGACCGGACAGCGGAACTCCGGACAGTTCTTCGTGTGCGCGCCCAAGCGCCTGGCCGAGATGTGTACGGGTGCCTGTGTAGGTCAGCTCATCGACCTCGCCAATTCGATCGGTGTCGGACGAGAACCGAAAGAAGCGAAGCGCAAACCGGTCGGCGAGTGCCGTCAACACTTCGCTCTCAGCACCGAACGCTGTGCGAACGAAATCAGACCGCGGCGTGTTGCCAACGTCGGCGATTTGCATGCTGCGCGAATCGTCGATGAGCACACCCAGGAAGTTCTCTTGCGGGACAACCGACGACAGCAGCAATACCGGGCGCAGCAGACACAGTGCAAGCACCGCGAGCGCGCTCAGTCGGATGGCCGTGAGAATCGTGCGGTCAAACGGCCGGCTGTTTCCGCGGACGTCGGCGTACGTGCGGAGGATGAGGAACGCCGCGATACCAGCCGGCACCAGGGCCAGGTATCCGAGCCACGACGCTCGGAACGTCACGTCGCCCTGCTGAAACAGGAGCGGGCGGTATTTGAACAAGAACTCGAACAGGGACTCCAGCACTGTCTTCGGTTAACTCCTGGCGCTGTACGTCGCGCTCATCGCACTAGTGACTCATCGCGTAGACGACGAGGTTGACACCGAATTGCACGGCGAAACTGGAAAACTCGAGGGGATACTCGGGTCGCTCGAACCACTCCCACGCATCGCCCAGATCAGTGTTCCCGTTGATGACGACCATGAGGCGACCGTCATCGTCGAAGATGCCGCGCGCAAAGACGTCACAGCCGTAGCACTCGGTGGTCGCCCCCCCGTAGTAACGGCCGATGGCAGGAACTTGAATGACCTCCTCAATACGATAGACGGTGTTGAAGATCGGATGGTCTTGCGGAATCTCGACGATCGAGTACTCCGGAAGCACCCGCCGCATCTCCTGTTGGAGGTCCGCGAACGCGTACTCGCCCCAGAAATCGTCAACGACGAGAAAACCACCGGCGAGCAAGTACTCGCGTAGCCCCGTCACCTCGGCATCCGTGAGCGCAATGCCTTCGATTTCGAGCATGTAGAGAAAGGGGAAGCGTCTGAGGCCAGGGTCGTCCAACCGAACAGGGTTCTCGTGTTCGGCGACGTCCATATCGACCAAGGTGTCGACGGCCGCCACGAACTGGCGGTCGGCCTTCGGAAAATCAACGGCCCAGGAAGAGTTCCAGCGCCACGGGTTCGAATACACGCCTCGGGTGAAGGTGAATTCTCTGCTGCCCGGTCGATCCTTGTCCGGCTTCGACCGATCGGCCATCAGTGATCGGAAGTCCGTCTGCGGCTCAGGCGCTCCGGTTGGTGCGGCGCGCAACGCGGCCAACCCGACGCCCGCGAGGGTCAGGACGACGAGGGCGATCCGTCCGATGCCAAACCGCACGTGCTGCTCCAACTGGAAAAGGGCCCGTCGGGGGCCGGTGTGGCAACGCCGCCCACTCGGACGGGGAAGAGCGCTTGGGACGCGCTCTTCGCGGAAGGCCGCGACCCATCTCCCGAAAAGTCTCACCGCAGCATAGCACACGGTTCCGCGTCCTTTGAAGGTGACGCCATGGTGCCCACAGAGGAGAATAGTCAGACGAAACCGGTCGAAAACATTGGGTTTCCGGCTGGTACGATCTCTGCACTTCTGAGGGTGAGGATGGGTGTGTCTCGAGTGGGTCACTTGGTCGTCTGGGGCCTCCTGGGGTCGGTCACGGCCGCCGCGGCCGAACCGGCTGAATCCAGCTCAGAGACAACAACAAGCCTGGAACAACCTCGCCAGTCACCCGACTTCCTATTTGGTAGGCCGAGCGTGTCGGTGGGGGTCCGAGGAGAGTGGACCCGAGCGCGCGCGGAGAGTCAGATTTTTGATTTCACCTCGGAGCTGCTCACGCTCGGAAGACGTGACTTCGACGCCCCGGGTATCGCCGTCGACGTGGGTCTGCCGCTGACGTCGCGGCTGGACGCGCTCTTCGGGTTCGACGCCAGCAGCACGGCGACGATCTCAAACTATCGCGACCTCGTCGACGCGGATGGACTGGAAATCGAGCAAGAAACCTCGCTGTCCCAGCTCAACCTGTCGGGCAGTATCGAGCTAGCGGCGTTGCCGCGCGGGCGAGCGGTGGGTGAGTATGCCTGGATTCCCGGGCGGTTCGTCCCCTACGTCGGCGCAGGTGGTGGTATGTTGTGGTATAGGTTTCAGCAGATCGGTGACTTCGTCGATTTCGTGGATTTCTCGATCTTCAGCGAAGTGTTCCAGGCGTCGGGTTGGACGCCGTCGGCCCACGTGTTTGGAGGAGTCGACATCGGCGTGACCCGGCGGATCTCGGCGACCGTCGAAGTTCGATACCGGTGGGCTGACGCACCCATGGAGCCAGACTTCGTCGATTTCGATCCGATCGATCTCACGGGAGTACGGGTCACCGGCGGGGTCCAGTTCGCGTTCTGAAGGGGAAAGCAATGCGAGCATATATACAAACCGGAATAGCGGCGCTGGTCCTCATCGGGGTCAGCGCGGGGCCAGCCGCTGCGGCCCAGAACGCGCCGATCGACGCTCGATGGATGCCGTGGCTTGGGTGCTGGCACTTGTGGGAAGAGCAGCTCGATCCGACCGAACAGTCCCAGCGTGATGCCCCGCTGATCGAACAGACGTCGGTCTGCATTGCCCCCATTGAGGACAGCTCAACCGGCGAGACAGGCGTCAGCCTGACCGCCGCGACCCGAGACGATGTGTTGGTCGAACGTCGGCTGATTGCCGACGGCACCCAGCGCACCATCAATGAGGAGGGCTGTGAGGGATGGGATCGTAGCGAGTGGTCCCACGACGGGCAGCGGCTGTTCACCAGCGGAGAGATCAACTGCCGTGACGCACCTCCGCGCCGCGTGTCCGGAGTGAGTCTCATGGCCTCGCCGTCAAGCTGGGTAGATATCCAGCTTGTCAGCCTTGGCGATCGGCAGCAGCTCGAAGTCCGGCGCTACACGCCGTTGGCTTTCGCTCAAACATCGGGGCTTCCCGGCGCGCCGTCTGATCTGCCGGTCGACCCGGCGGAGATCAGGCAAGCTCGACGAGAGAGCACTGAAACGATCGTGATCCGCGACGTGATCGACGCGAGTCAAAAGACCGCACCGCGAGTCGTTGAAGGCCTTCTGATCGAGACAGAGCCAAACTTGCACTTGAATTCAGAAGCGGTGATTGCCCTGGACGACGCGGGAATCAGTCACGATGTGATCGATCTGTTGGTGGCGCTCTCCTATCCGGGCCACTTCGTGGTCGAGCAACGCAACCGGGGCGGAGGCTGGTCGAGCCCGGGATTCGGTGGGTTCGGCGGATACTACGACCCGATCTGGTACGGGGATCTGTATCCCTACTACATCACGCCGTTCGGATCGCGGGCCTGGGGGACTGGCTACTACCCGTATCTCCTGGGCGCATCTGCCAGTCCTTTTGTCGTGCTACCAGCCGACGGGTCGGCGTCCGCAGGCCGCGTGATCCGAAACCAGGGATACACGCGGGTGCGGCCGCGCGCGGCCGACACGGCGCAGCCAAGTGGCCGTAGTGGTTCTGGCAGCACCGGCGGTCGGCGCGTCGGCACGTCTGGTGGATCGTCAGGTGGCGGCGCCGCAACCGGCGGCGGCTATCGTGGTGGTGGAAACTCCGGTGGTGGAAACTCCGGCGGCGGCGGTCGTCGGGCGGTGCCGCGGTCGCGGTAGCGCGGCGTCTCGAAGGGTGTCGTCTGATACTCGCCGTACCGTTCGCTACTCCTCGAACTGAACCTCGAACATCTTGGGCCAGTCCTTGCCCGTGATGTAGAAAGTCTCTGCGTTCGGGTCATACGCAATCCCGTTCAGCACGTCCACGTCGCGAGCCTCCTCAGGCGTCAGCAGACCCGACGCATCGATTTGATGCGTCACGCGCCCGCTGCGCGGATCGATGATGACGATCGCATCGTCCTGGTAGACGTTTGAGTACACCAAGTCCTCGACGCACTCCAGTTCGTTGAGCCTCGAGAGCGGTAGCCCTCTAAGTGTCACCCGCACGGCACCGATCTCTTCGAACGTCGACGGATCGCGAAACGTCAGCGTGTCAGAGCCATTGCTCATGATCAATCGGCGGCCGTCGTGGCACAGACCCCATCCTTCGCCGCGATACCGAAACCCCCGAATCTGTTCGAAGGTCTCGAGGTCGTAGACCATGCCGCGTTCGGCTTGGTAGGTGAGCATGAAGAGCTCGTCGGCAACAAGCGCGAGACCCTCACCAAAGAATGCGGGCGAAATGGAGATCTGCTGCTCGACCATCCCGGTGCTCGGGTCGATTCGACGCAGACGCGACTCACCGTATTGGCCCGTGCTTTCGTAGAGGCGGCCATCGTGCCACACCAACCCCTGCGTGTAAGCGGAGATATCGTGGGGAATCGTTCGCAGTACGGAGGTGCGCAGCGAACGAAGCGTTCTGGCGGTGGGTTGCGTCGCGCGCGCGCCAGTTGCGCTGGACGACCAGAGCGCCCAGGTGCTACCGGCAATTGCGAGGGCCAGCACGCACAGCCCCACCAGCAGCGGTCTACCCGATGACCGACGTTTGGCGCGCTCGCGAACCGTCTGCTTGCGTGTTCTGCCCACTGGTGCCCGCCGGTGCTGTTTCAGAGCCGGCCGATTCTACATGACACCCGAAGATATCGGCCACGGTCTTCGAACCAAACCGGTCATCGATGAATTCGAGCTGGTCCGGCCGAATATGACCGGGGTGCGACACGCCGCAGGTGTGGGCCAGTCGCAGGAGGTCCTTGCGAAGTGAAACGATGTAGTTGGCGAGTCGCGCCGACTTCGACGTTGGATCGAGCCCACCGATGAGCCACCGATTCTGGGTCGCGACGCCGGTCGGACAATGGTTCGTGTGGCAGCGCTGTGCCTGGATACAGCCGATCGACAGCATCGCCTCTCGGCCAACGTTGATCATGTCGCAACCGAGAGCGAATGCCAGAAGCGCCGGGTCGGGAAACCCCAGTTTGCCCGACCCGACGAAAACGACGTGATCCGCGACTCCTGCCTCCTCAAACACGGCCCGCACGCGGCTGAAGCCAATCTTGAACGGTAGCGCGACATGGTCGGTGAACACGAGCGGTCCAGCCCCCGTGCCGCCTTCACCGCCGTCGATCGTGATGAAATCGACGCCTCGTCCGGTCGTGGCCATCAGCCGCGCCAGCTCGCGCCAAAACGCCGTCTCGCCGACCGCCGACTTGATGCCGACCGGCAAGCCCGTTGCCTCGGCGATGCGTTCGACAAAATCGAGCAGGCCGTCGGCGTCGTCGAACTCGCGGTGCACCGCCGGGCTGAGGCAATCCCGGTCGATGGGGATTCCCCGCGCCGCCGCGATCTCCGCCGTGATCTTCCGTTCGGGCAGCAGCCCTCCGACCCCGGGCTTCGCACCTTGGCTGAGCTTCACCTCGATCGCGCGAACCGGTCCGCGAAGAACGCTCTCTTCGAGCCGTTCCATATTGAATCGACCATCGAGGTCGCGGCAGCCGAAATACCCAGTACCGATCTGCATCACGACGTCGCCGCCCCTGAGGTGATGGGACGACACACCGCCTTCACCGGTGTTGTGCAGACAGCTGGCGGCCTTGGCGCCGAGGTTGAGCGCTTCGATCGCCGGACCACTGAGCGAACCAAAGCTCATGCCCGATACGTTGACCACCGACGCCGGACGGAACGCTTTTGCCCGGCGGCGATGCGCTCCCATTACTTTCGTGCAGGCGATTGCGAAGAGTGGGTCGCCGGTCGGCGCGTCGAGTGGGAACGCGTTGTGCTTGATGATGAGATAGTTGGGCGACCGCTCCATTTCGTTGTCGGAACCGAAGCCGAAGTAGGTGTTTTGTCCCTTCGATGACGCGTAGATCCACCGACGCTGGTCACGACTGAACGGCCGCTCCTCGTCGTTATCCGTGACGATGTATTGGCGCAGCTCGGGACCAATCGACTCCAGCATGTAGCGGAAGTGCCCGACGATCGGGAAGTTTCTGAGGATCGCGTGTCGCCGTTGCCCGAGGTCGTAAACCACGACCGCAACCAACACCGCCGTAACTAAGGATGAGCCAGATCATGTTCCTATCTTCTAGTCCCTTGTGTCTGAAAAAGCTTTAAGAAGTGTGCCGGGTGTGATGTATGGGGCGGCATGGCAAGAACAGGTCGGCCCAAAGCGAGATTGGAAGTCACCGCCGTGGAGCGAGGAGAACTTGAGCGGCTCGCCAGGCGCGCCAGAACGAATCGGCATGTGGCCTTGCGGGCGAAGATCGTCCTGAGGTGCGCGCATGGCGAATCGAACGTGGCGGTCGCGGCGAAACTGCGCTGTTCGAATGTGACGGTCGGCAAGTGGCGGCAGCGGGTTACGACAGGTCGCGTGGATGCGCTGTATGACGAGCCCAAGCCCGGAGCCCCCCGGACACTGTCCGATGCGGATGTCGAGTCGATCCTCGTCGCCACGTTGGAAAGTAAGCCGAAGGGGCGGACCCACTGGAGCACCCGCAAGATGGCGGAGCGCGCTGGCGTCAGTGCCTCCACCGTGGGCCGCATCTGGCGCACCTTCGGGTTGCAGCCGCATGTCGTGGAATCCTTCAAGATCTCCGACGACCCGCTGTTCCTCGAGAAGGTGCGGGACATTGTCGGCCTCTACCTGAATCCACCCGACCACGCCGGTGTCTTGTCATTCGACGAAAAGCCTCAGATTCAAGCCCTCGAGCGAGCGCAGCCGATCCTGCCGATGGACATGGGTCGGCCCGAACGCCAGACGCACAACTACATCCGCCATGGCACGGTGGACCTCTTCGCGGCGCTCAACGTCGCGACCGGCCAGGTCGTGGCGCAAACCAAGAAGCAGCATCGGTCGAGGGATTTCGTGAGCTTTCTGCGCGAGATCGACGAGCGGGTGGACCCCACCCTCACCGTCCACGTGATCCTCGACAATCTCTCGGCGCATAAGTCCCCGCTGGTCACACGATGGGTGGCCCGCCACCCGCGCTTCCAGTTCCACTTTACGCCAACCTACTCCGCCTGGCTCAACCTCGTCGAGCGGTTCTTTGGCCTCCTCACCGAACACGCCCTCAAGCGCGGCTCACATTCCAGCACGCACGCGCTGCGCCACGCCATCTCCGCCTACGTGGACGCCCACAATGACGAGGGCAAGCCTTTCAAGTGGACGAAAACAGCCGACGAGATCCTCGCGAAGGTGAAGCGGTTCGGACAGCGCACCGTTCAAGTCCACGGTGGCCCCAGATGACCAACGACTTTTTGAAGAAATCAAAGATCAAGGGGACTAGTTATCGGCGCCTTATACCCGCATGAGCACCGGCACCGTCCGATCGCCGGTCGCCCGGCCGATCATCTCAGCATACAGCGTCACCTGGCGCTCGTAGACATCCAGTCCGACTGCCAGCTCCAGGTCGGTCTTGAAGTCGACGACCGTCCAGGTGTCGAACGTGTGACGGCCGTCGCCTGCCTCAAGAAAAGCCAGATCCACCACACCCTCAACAATCGTTCCGTCGTCCTCGCACGTCGACACCGGCACTTCGCGCCGGCACCCGCCTCGAGACATGGCCGCTCTTGCGCGCTCAAGAATCGGGTGTCGGATGGTGGCCGCGACAACCGCCACAGCTGCCGACAACTCCGCGTCGGTATTCCCGAGTAAGCGTCCATGCAAGATCGCGAGATCGTGGAGGTCAAGGTCTCCACCCAATGGCATGGTCCCGAGCATCGCGTGGGCACCACGTCAGCGACCTGGGGGACGGTGTGGATTTGACGGCGTTCTACGCGCCGTATGCGGGGGACGGTCGGCGCAACGCGCCCTCTGCACCGCGGATGATGGCGAAGGTGCTGCTGTATGCGTATGCGACGGGGGTGTTCTCGGCGCGAGGGATCGCGCGGAAGCTGGAAGAGGACGGGGCGTTCCGGGTTCTGGGGGCGGGCAACTTCCCGCAACATCGGACGCTGTGCGAGTTCCGGCGGCGGCACTTGTCGGACTTCAAGGAGCTGTTTGTAGCGGTGGGTCGGCTGGCGCGGGCATGGGGTCTGGCGCGCGTCGGGAAGCTGTCGATTGACGGCACGAAGGTGCGGGCGAACGCGAGCAAACGGAAGGCGATGAGCTACGGGCGGATGGCCAAGGAGGAGCGGCGGCTGCGGGGGGGAGATTGAGGCGCGGCGGGCGGCGGCTGGCGCGGCCGACGCGGCGGGCGGCGGAGGGAGGCTCTCGAGCCGATGCTTCACGCTTTCGAACGCCCTGCTGGAGCGAGCGAGGTCGCTCATGTGGCCGACGTCCACGAGATCCTGGATATTCGCCACTCGCTCGGCGGGCTCGGGATGCGATGCAAAGAACCGCTCGACAGCATTGGCGCGGCCGTCGCGAAGCGCGCTGAGCTTTTCAAAGAACGTAATCATGCCGCGAGGGTCGTAACCGGCATCAACGACGTTCTGGACGCCCAACCGATCCGCCTCGCGTTCGGCATCGCGGCCGAACTTCATGAACGTCCCGGCGGTGACCATCTCTGCCGCTAGGCCGCCGAGCTGGCTGCGCGCGCCGTTCCCGAGAAGTGAGCCGAGCACGCTCAATCCAAGGTTTGCGTAGGCGGCCCGCTGCGCTTGCTTCGCGCCGTGGCGCGCGACGACGTGCCCGATCTCATGACCCAATACACCGACGAGCTCAGACTCATCATTGGCTGCGTCAATCAGCCCGCGATGGACGTAGATGAACCCACCCGGCAGCGCGAATGCATTGATCTAGGCCGTGTCGACAACTTTGAACTGATACGTGATCTGGCTACGTTGCGAGCGCTCGGCCAGCCGCTGACCCAGCTCTGAGATGTAGGTCGTCACCTCTTCGTCGTCGAGGAGTCGGAGATCTCGCTCCATCTCGTCAGCCGCCCGACGGCCGAGCTCGATCTCTTCTTCTTCGTTGAACGCCCCAAGAAGCTGGGCGTCAGCCCGGGACGCGAAGACGCTGATGCTGATCACCGCAGCCGTCAACCAGACGAGCCACCGGGGTCGAATCGAAACCATCTCGCTGAGATTATGCCTTTCCGCAGCCTGAATCAGAAACCCTTCTCACGTCCCCTGAAGCACGCACGCTCCGAGCGTGTTGACCGGCCCGACATAACGGTCGCTCTCGAGGCCCGCATCGCGAAAGGCGCCCTGCATCGCATCGGCGACCGTCGTGGCCGCTAGGTCGGAATCGGCAAGGGCGAACAGCGACGGTCCAGAGCCCGAGATCGAGCACCCGAGCGCGCCGGCCTTGCCAGCAGCCTGCTTGACCTCGCGAAAGGCCGGCACCAACGGCGCCCGGATCGGCTCCACCAGCGAGTCTTGGACGCTGCGACCCAGAAGCTCCAGGTCTCCGGAGTGGAGGGCGCTGACGAAGGCTGCGACGTTTCCCAAGTTCCCGACAACCTCCGAGATCTCGAATCGATGCTCGGCCAAGAGGCGACGGGCCGAGGCGGTATTCACCTCGGCATGTGGGTGGATCACGACCACGCGCAACGCCGATGGCACGGGTAATGACACGAGGTCCGGAGGGTCGAGGCTCCGGATCAACACGATCCCGCCGAGGAGACTGGGTGCGACATTGTCGGCATGCGCCGTGCCCGACGCCGCCACTTCCCCTTCGAGAGCGCAGTCGATGAGCGTCCGGGTCGGCAACGGATTGCCAAAGAGCTCATTCACCGCGACGGCGGCGGCCACGCTGCTGGCGGCGGAGCTGCCCAGCCCGCTCGCGAGGGGCATCTGCTTGTGCAGCCACAGTCGGACGCCTGAGCGCTCCGAGCGTTCCAACCGACGAAGCACGGCGGCAGCGGCGACGCCGGCCGTGTTCGCGGCGGGGTCGGTAGAAAGCGAGGGCGCACCAATCACCTCGGCGATGTGCACCCCGGGGTCTTCGCACGGCTCGATCTCGACGATGTCGCCGGGCTGCTGAAGCGCCAAGCCAAGCACATCGAAACCAGGACCGAGGTTGGACGCAGACGCGGGAGCAAAGACCCGTAATCGGCCGCTCATTGCCCCGCTAGTCGAAGATGCCCAGTTGAAGCTTCGCGGCCTCCGACATCCGATCCTTGTCCCACGGCGGTTCCCACACGAGATCCACCCGCGCGTCGGTGACGCCTTCGACCGACTTCACCTTTCCCTGGACCTCGGCCGGAAGCGTCACAGCTGCGGGACAGCCAGGCGCGGTGAGCGTCATCTTGATGACCGCCAATCCCTGCCGGTCCACCAGGATGTCGTAGATCAGACCGAGCTCGTAGATGTTGACGGGAATCTCCGGATCGTAGACGGTGACGAGCTGCTCAACGATCTTGGGCTTGAGCTCCAGGGTCTTCACCGGGTCGGCGTCGACCGGCTTCGCCTCGGGGGCGGCCGGAGCGGGGGCCGTTAGCGCGCTCGTATCGATCGTGGGCTGGGTCGGCGGGATCGGCGCGACAGGTGTTGGCGGTTCCGTCTCTCGGTCGTCGTGAGGCGGCGGGACGTCGTTCAGTTTTAGGATGCTCATGACAATGATTAATGCCGATCTCGATCTTACTCCGTGGTCACGAGGTCGTGGCGGTCGTCGCACGCAGCGCGCAGCGTGTGCCAGGCAAGGCTGGCACACTTGACTCGGGTTGGGTAGTCGCGCACACCGGCCAACACCGCGAGCTTGCCAAGCAACGCGTCGTCGACACTGGCGTCGCGGTCGGTCACCATCCGGTGGAACTCCTGAAACAGCTGTTGCACCTCGGCGAGCGTCTTCCCCCGAATCGCCTCGGTCATCAGCGACGCCGAGGCCTTGGAGATCGCGCAGCCCGAGCCCAAGAAACCGACGTCGGCAACCACGTCTCCGTCAAGGTTGACGTAGACGGCGAGTCGGTCACCGCACAGGGGGTTGAAGCCGTCCGCATGGCGGTCCGCTCCATCGAGCTCCCCGAAGTTCCGCGGGTGCTTGTTGTGGTCGAGAATGACCTCCTGATACAGCTCCCTCAGATCGCTCATATCGGGAACGTCTCGCGCACGTGTAGCAACGACTGCACCAGGGCGTCGATCTCCGCTCGCGTGTTGTACATCCCAACCGAGGCCCGTGCCGTCGCCGACACGCCAAATCTGTCCATCACGGGCTGCGTGCAATGGTGCCCGGTTCGAATCGACACGCCTTCCATGTCGACGATCGTGCCGATGTCGTGAGGATGCGCGCCCTTGAGCACGAACGCCAGAATACTCGCCTTGTGTCGAGCCGTCCCGATGATTCGGAGGCCCGGCACCTCGGCCAGCGCCGCGGTGCCGTACTCGAGCAAATCCTGCTCGTGAGCCGAAATGGCAGGGAACCCGACACCCGACACGTAATCGATCGCGGCACCAAGTCCGATGGCGCCCGCAATATGGGGGGTGCCGGCTTCGAACTTCGCTGGGAGATCGGCGTAGGTGGTCTTCTCGAAAGTCACCGAGCGAATCATGTCGCCCCCACCCTGAAAGGGCGGCATCGCCTCGAGCAGAGCCTCTCGGCCGTAGAGCACGCCGATGCCAGTCGGTCCATACAGCTTGTGCCCCGTAAACGCATAGAAGTCGCAATCCAGGGCCTGCACATCCACTGGCATGTGATACGCGGCCTGCGAGCCGTCGATCAACACCGGCACCCCTCGGCGATGCGCGAGCTCCACGATCTCCCGGGCAGGGTTGATGGTTCCCAGCGAATTTGACAGATGAACGAAGGCCACCAACTTCGTCCTCGGCCCAATCAGCTTCTCGAACTCGTCCATTTGCAGCTCGCCGTTGTCGTCGATTGGGACGACACGGAGACGGGCATGGGTCTGCTCACACAACAGCTGCCACGGAACGATGTTGGAGTGATGCTCCATGTGGGTGATAAGAATCTCGTCACCCGGGGCGACATTCTGACGGCCGAAGCTCTGCGCCACGAGGTTGATGCTCTCGGTTGAATTGCGCGTGAAGATGACCTCGCGACATTCCCGTGCGTTGATGAAGCGCTGCACCTTTTTCCGCGCCGCGTCGTAGGCAGCGGTGGCTTCCTCGCTCAGCACATACACGCCGCGATGGATGTTCGCGTTGCCGTTCGAGTAGTAGTCAGACAACGCGTTGAGCACGGGGAGAGGCTTTTGGGTGGTCGCCGCGCTGTCGAGATACACGAGCGGCTTGCCCCGGACGAGTCGCTGCAAGATCGGAAAATCCTGACGGATCCGATCGACGTCAAGCGCCGCCGCCGCAGACGCCGAGGACGGACTGGTCATAGTTTCCTCACCGCGCGCGTCGAGGGTCATTCCACTGCGAAGGTCGTGTGACCGGAACCCGGCAGCTGTTGAAGGAGAACAGCATCGAGCTCGCGGCGAATCGGCTCGATGGCAATCCGGTTCAGCAGGTCGCTCGCAAACGCGTGAATCAAGACGTTTCGCGCCTGTTCTGTATCAAGCCCGCGCGAACGCAAGTAAAAGAGCGCGTCGGCGTCGAGCTGGCCGATGGTCGCGCCGTGGGTGCACTTGACGTCGTCAGCGAAGATCTCGAGCTCGGGCTTCGTGTTGATCTGTGCGTCTTCAGAGAGCAGCAGCGCTTTGTTGGTCTGTTTCGCATCGGTCTTCTGCGCATCGATCGCCACGATGATCTTGCCGTTGAAGACCGCCCGAGACCGATCATCGAGAATCCCCTTATAGAGCTCGTGGCTGTCGCAGTGGGGCTTCGAATGATGGATCGTCGTGTGGTTGTCGACGAGTCGGTTGTCGTTGACAAGATACAGCCCGTTAAGCGTGCATTCGGCGCCTTCGCCCTCCAACTCGCCGATGATGTCATTGCGCACGATCGCGCCGCCGAGAGTAATTGAGTGCGACGAGAAGTTAGCGCTACGACCGAGCCGCACGTGCATGCTGGCGATGTGGTAGGCGTCAATACTTTCGCGGAGCAACTTGTAGTGATCAACGACCGCATTGTCGCCCACCAGGATCTCGGTCACGGCGTTCGTCAGATAGGTGCCGTCGCCCAGACCCGCGTAGCTCTCCACGAGACGGAGCTGGCTGTTCTCGCCGACGACGACCAGGACGCGCGGATGACTCATCGCTCCGTCGTGTCCGGTCGCTGCAAACAGCAGCTGAATCGGCGTCTCGACGACGGTGTTGTCCGGCACCTGCACGACGATGCCGTCATGGAACAGCCCCGTGTTGAGGGCCGTGAACGCCCTGGCTGGGTTGTCGAACGTGGCGAGTCGCCCCATGGGAGACGTCAGCGACACCTCACCTGAGTTCAGTGCGGCCGCGAGGCTCTGAATCTGTACTCCGTCTACCGCTTCGATGCGGGACAGACCGGAGTCGTATCGGCCATTCACGGCGACCGCCCGCGAACCGTCGACGCCTCGGAGCTCAAACGCGGCAACCGCCGCCGGATCGACGTCTTGGGTTGGGGGTAACTCGAAACGCTGTTGGCCAATCGGGCCGACGTTCGTGAAGCGCCAGGCCTCCAACCTCGTCGTCGGTAGCCCGACTTCGCTGAAGTAGTCAAACGCCGGCGACCGAAGGGGGTGCGTCGGCGCGCTCTCGCGCTGGACTTGGTCGAACGCGGCGCGGAACATATCCGCGCTTTCTGCCAGCTGAGTCGTCATCGTCGACAAGTCCCGGGACTAAGCGCTTGCGGGCGCGGGCGTGTGGCTCTCAATCCAGCCGTAGCCCTTTTCTTCGAGTTCGAGGGCGAGATCTTTGCCGCCTGACTTGACGATTCGGCCATCTGAGAGGACATGCACGTAGTCAGGAACGATGTAGTTCAGCAGGCGCTGATAGTGGGTCACAACCAGAGTGGCGCGTTCGGGCGACCGAAGCGCGTTCACACCACGCGACACGATCCGTAGGGCGTCGATGTCCAGCCCTGAATCCGTTTCGTCCATGATGGCGAACCGCGGCTCGAGCACGACCATCTGAAAGATCTCGTTCCGCTTCTTCTCTCCACCGGAAAAGCCCTCGTTGACCGGTCGATTGAGAAGACTCGAATCGATCTCAAGCACTTGCATCTGCTCTTTGACAAGAGTCATGAAGTCCATCGCATCGAGCTCGCTCTCCCCGCGATGCTTGCGAACTTCATTCAACGCCGCCTTGAGGAGGTAGGCGTTGTTCACGCCCGGGATCTCGACCGGATACTGGAAGGCGAGAAACACGCCTTCGCGGGCGCGGTCTTCCGGCTCCATCTCGAGAAGATCACGCCCGTCGTAGGTCACGGTGCCGGCCGTCACGGTGTAGTCGTCCCTGCCGGCCAAGACGCTCGCCAGCGTGCTCTTGCCTGAGCCGTTCGGCCCCATGATGGCGTGCACCTCTCCGGCGTTGATCGTCAGATCGATGCCTCTCAGGATCTCTCGATCTCCAATGCTGGCATGGAGGTTCTTGACTACAAGCATTCTGCCTTTTGCCCTCTGCGTTCTGTCAATTCTTGGTTTCCACTACCCGACACTTCCCTCGAGGCTCACGCCAAGTAGCTTCTGGGCCTCGACCGCGAACTCCATTGGCAGCTCGCGGAAGACCTCCTTACAGAACCCGTTGACGATCATGTTGACCGCATCTTCGGTCGAGAGGCCGCGCTGGCGACAGTAGAAGATTTGGTCCTCGCCGATCTTGGACGTCGACGCTTCGTGTTCAACTTGCGAGGACGTGTTTCGCACCTCGAGATACGGAAACGTGTGCGCACCGCACTGGTCGCCGATCAGCAGCGAGTCGCACTGCGAGTAGTTCCTGGCGTTCTTGGCCTTCTTGCCGATCCGAACGAGCCCGCGGTAGGTGTTCTGGCCGTGTCCGGCCGAGATCCCCTTGGAGATGATCGTGCTCGTTGTGTTCTTACCGAGATGGATCATCTTCGTCCCGGTATCTGCCTGCTGGTGATTGTTGGTGACGGCAACGGAGTAGAACTCGCCGACCGAGTTGTCGCCCTGGAGGATGCAGCTCGGGTACTTCCACGTGATCGCTGAACCCGTCTCAACCTGGGTCCACGTGACCTTGGCATTCTCCATAGCCCGACCGCGCTTGGTCACGAAGTTATAGATGCCGCCCTTGCCGTTCTCGTCGCCGGGATACCAGTTCTGAACGGTCGAGTACTTGATGGTGGCTCCATCCAGAGCGACCAACTCGACGACGGCGGCGTGCAACTGATTCTCGTCTCGCTTGGGTGCAGTGCAGCCCTCGAGGTAGCTCACCGTGGCGCCCTCGTCCGCAACAAGCAGCGTCCGTTCGAACTGACCGGTCTGCGCGGCGTTGATCCGGAAGTAGGTTGACAGCTCCATCGGACACCGCACGCCCTTTGGGATGTAGGCGAATGATCCATCGGAGAACACGGCGGAGTTGAGTGCCGCGTAGAAGTTGTCAGAAGCTGGCACGACAGATCCGAGGTACTTCCGGACGAGCTCCGGGTGATCCTGGACAGCCTCCGAAAACGAGGAGAAGATGATGCCGAGCTCGGCAAGCTTATCCTTGAAGGTCGTCGCGACCGAGACGCTGTCGAAAACGGCATCGACCGCAACCCCTGCCAGCACCTTCTGCTCTTCGAGCGGGATGCCAAGCTTGTCAAAGGTCGCCTTCACCTCGGGGTCGACCTCGTCCATACTCTCGAGCGTGGGCCCCGCCTTGGGCGCCGAGTAGTAGATGATGTTCTGGTAGTCGATCGGGTCGATCTTGACGTTGTGCCACTGCGGCTCCGCCATTTCGGTCCAAACCCGGTACGCCTTCAGTCGCCACTCGAGCAGCCACTCCGGCTCGTTCTTCTTGGCCGATATGACACGGATCACGCTCTCGCTCAGACCAGGCGGGATCTGATCTTCCTCGACGTCAGTGACGAAACCGTATTTGTAGTCCCTGGTTGCGAGCTCTTCGATCGTTTCCTGCGAAGTGGTCATGGATTTGGGTATTGGACGGGGCTAGACCGCTAGAAATCTATCTCCGACCAATTTAGTCCTATATCGTACACCATCCTACCTGATCCCGTTGGCGTGGGTCACTGAGATATGGCCGCCGGCCCGATCTATCGGTCATTTCCGCTCGTTCGAAGAGGATCGGCTGATCGCCCCCCCAACGACGAATACCGCGACGGCCCCGACGACGTTCAGCCACAGGTAGGAGACCGCCGTGGTCGCCGCCACGGCCGTCACCGCCAACATCCCGCCAATCAGACCCCAAAAGGCTCCCGCGGCGGTCGCTCGGCGCACCCCGACGGCCAGAATGAAGACACCCAGCAGCGAACCATAAAAGAACGACCCAAAACGGTTCACCACCTCGATGAGCGACCCCAGATTGGTCGCAAACAGTGCCGTTATTGACGCGAATACGCCCCAGAAGCCGGTTGCCACCTTGGAGACCCGAAGATAGTGCTGATCCGAGGCCTTCGTATTGAAATGACGGCGGTAGAAGTCGATCACCGTCGAGGTCGACAACGAGTTGAGCTCCGACGATATGCTCGACATGGCCGCGGCGAAGATCGCCGCGATCATGAGACCGACCAATCCCACGGGTAGCTCGGTCGTGACGAAGGTCGGAAAGACGTAGTTCACGTCGTTGTAGGCTTCGTCTCCCGTGACGCGCTTGACAAGACTCGACGCCCGCTCACGGACGCCCACCATCCGGCGGTCGCTCTCTAGAAACGCACGCGCGGCGGCAGCCTCGCCGGCGAGGTCGTGGCTCTGCCTGACGCGAACGAGGGCATCAGCGGCCCGCTGGCGGCTGAGATACGCATCGTCAAATTCTCCCTCGAGGGCCGCGTACTGGTCAGCCAGTTCGCTGGCTCGGACCTCACCGTCGTGCACCGGGTTGAAGAGCATCGGCGGTTTGTTGAACAGATAGAACGTGAAGACGAGCACACCGGTCAGCAGAATCAACAGCTGCAACGGTATCTTGGCGAACGCACTCATCATCAATGAGTAGCGGCCCGCCTCGGCCGACTTGGCGGTGAGATACCGCTGAACTTGGCTCTGGTCGCAGCCGAAGTAGCCGAGCATCAGGAACAACCCGCCAACAAGACCCGACCAGAACGTATAGGTCTCGTTCATGTCGAAGGTGAAATCGATCGTCTGCAGCCGCCCGGTGACACCGGCCACGTGAAGCGCCGGCTCGACTCCGACATCGTCAGGCAGCCCAAACACGAGCGCCACGACTGCCGCAGTCACCCCCACTAGGATCACGACCATCTGCTTGACGTCGGCCCAGGTGACGGCTTGAACTCCGCCAAACATCGTGTAGACGGTTGTGGGCACCCCAATAGCGAGAATGGTGAGCGGGAGACTCCAGCCGAGAACGACCGACAGAATCACGGCCGGTGCGGCAATGGTCACACCGGCGCTCAGGCCTCGAGACGTCAGGAACAGAAGGCTCGCCAGCACCCGTGTTCTCGCGTCGAAGCGACGTTCGAGATACTCATAGGCTGTGAATACGCGGGCCTTGTGGAAAAACGGCACGAGCGTCACCGACAGGATGATCATCGCAACCGGCAGCCCGAAATAGAGCTGCACCAACCGGGCCCCGTCGGCGTACCCCTGGCCGGTCGTGCCGACCAGCGTGATGGCGCTCATCTGGGTGGCCATGACCGACAAACCGACCGCCCACCACGGCAGCGACCGCGAGGCCAAGAAGTAGTGCTCGATCGCGTTGGCGCCACGAGACCGTCGGAGCCCGTCATAGAGAATCCAGGCGAGGTAGCCGGCGATGATGAGCCAATCGAGGGGGCGCACGTTAGGTGTAGGCGGCGGTCAGAAGCTTCTTTCGCTAGAGACCGAAGTGCCTCGAGAATAGCCACATCGCCACCAGCACGATGCCCTGCACAACGACGACGGCGGCATAGGTACGGTTCACGCGGCCGAGTATACCGTCGAGGTCCTTGCGCCCGTTCCTCAGGCCCAGATAGAATTTCGAAGCCCGAACGGCCTCAACCGTCCTCGGCTCGAGTTCGGTCAGGTTTAAACGCTGTTTTGGCGTTGCATCAGAGATGAAAGGAGTCACGAGTTGGATCACGTGACGACAGCTGACGACACCGCCCACGCGGAGCACGCGCACGAGCATCACGAAGAGGGGTTCCTGAGAACCTACGTGTTCTCGGTGGACCACAAAGTGATCGGGATTCAATACGCGGTCACGGGGTTGCTATTCCTGCTATTCGGCTTCTGCCTGATGATGATCATGCGGTGGCAGATCGCCTATCCGACCGATCCGATTCCGATCATCGGCGACTGGCTGGGCGACACGCGCGCGTCGGGAGGCATCATCCTGCCCGAGTTCTACAACCAGCTGGGCGCCATGCACGGCACCATCATGGTCTTCCTCGGCGTCGTTCCGCTGGCCGTCGGCGGGTTTGGCAACTTCGTCCTGCCGCTCCAGATTGGTGCGCCCGACATGGCGTTCCCCAAGCTCAACATGGCGAGCTACTGGGCCTTCTTCATGGGCGGCGTCGTGATGCTCGCCAGCTTCTTCGCGCCGGGCGGAGCTGCGAACTCCGGCTGGACATCGTATGCCCCGCTGTCGGTCATCGGGGCCACCACGGGTCAGACCATGTGGCTCATTGGGATGGTCTTCCTCATCACATCGTCGCTGCTCGGCTCCGTCAACTTCATCGTGACCACCATCCAGTTGCGAGCACCGGGCCTTGGCTTCATGCGCCTCCCGTTCTTCGTCTGGGCACAGCTCGTGACGGCGTTCTTACTGTTGCTGGCGTTTCCACCGCTGGAAGCGGCGGGGGTGCTGCAGTTGATGGACCGCCTGGTCGGCACGAGCTTTTTCCTCCCGAGCGGCCTGTACATCGGCGATTCGGCTGTTGAAGTGAGCGGGGGAGGGAGCCCATTGCTCTGGCAGCACCTCTTCTGGTTCCTGGCGCATCCAGAGGTATACGTGCTGATTCTGCCGGCGATGGGTATCGTCACGGAGATCATCGCCAACAACACCCGCAAGCCAATCTGGGGCTACCGGGTGCTGGTCGCCTCCGTGGTCTTCCTTGGCTTCATGTCGTTCGTCGTGTGGGCCCATCACATGTTCATGACGGGAATGGGAACCACAATGAGCTCGTTCTTCCAGACGACCACGATGATCATTTCGATTCCTTCGGTCGTGATCTTGTCGTCGTTGCTCCTGTCACTCTACGGCGGATCAATCCGGTTCACGACGCCGATGCTGTTCGCGCTGGCGTTCCTCCCGATGTTCGCGATCGGGGGGCTGACGGGTCTGCCGCTTGGACTCAACGCACCAGACATCCACCTGCACGACACGTATTACGTGATCGGGCACTTCCACTATGTCGTCGCGCCCGGAACGGTGCTCGCGCTACTGGGTGGGGTGTACTACTGGTTCCCGAAGGCCACCGGTCGGAAGATGAACGACCTGCTTGGCAAGATTCACTTCTGGGGCTCGTTCGCCAGCATCAACGTGGTGTTCATGCCGATGTTCATCCAGGGGCTGTCTGGCATGAACCGACGCATGTATGACGGCGGAGCGCAGTACTCCATGAATCAGGACGTTCTGGTCTGGAACTCCGTCATCTCGATGGGCGCGTGGACGCTTGGCTTGTTCCAACTGTTCTTCATTTTCAACTTCTTCTGGAGCATCAAGAAGGGCGAAAAGGTCGGCATCAACCCATGGCAGGCCACGACGCTCGAGTGGACGGCGCCGTCGCCGCCTCCGCACGGCAACTTCTCGTCTCCACCGCGCGTGCACCGAGGGCCGTACGAGTACAGCGTCCCTGGCGCCGACACTGACTTCATCATGCAAGCCGACCCGAGCGGGCCCCAGGCTGAACCAGCGAAAGTGTAGCTCTGATGGAAATCCCGTATGTCGTCGACGAACGCCCCGATACCGGACTGACCAACGTCAAGCTTGGCATCTGGCTCTTCCTGGCTTCCGAAGTCATGCTGTTCGGTGCGTTGTTCTCAACCTATGTTCTGCTGCGGATCAACGCAGTCGAGTGGCCGATGGGATCGAGCATCCTTAGCGTCCCCATCGGAGCGTTCAACACCATCGTGCTGATCCTGTCAAGCGTGACCATGGTGCTCTGCTACGCCGCACTGAAGCTTGATAACTTGGGCGGCTATAAGAAATACATGGGCTTGACGATCGGTTTGTCGGTCCTCTTTCTGGTCGTCAAGAGCTACGAGTACGCAGACAAGTTTTCTCATGGGGACTTCCCAAGCAAGAGCACGTTCCTGGCCATCTATTTCACGTTGACCGGTCTCCACGCCATGCACATTATCGGTGGCGTGGTGGTCAACGGTTATTTTCTGGGTCCCGGCACCGCACTCTGGCGGAAGAACAAAGAACAGTTCATAAATCGCATTGAGGCTGCGGGCCTGTATTGGCACTTTGTTGACCTCGTGTGGATCTTTCTGTTCCCTGTGTTGTATCTACTGTAGTCAGCCCAATCTCCAATCAATGGTAGGAGACGCCCAGAATGAGTGAGAGCGCTGAGCACGTCAGAGAGCACATCAAGCTGTATTGGAAGATCGGGGGCACGCTGTTGGTGCTGACCGTCGTCACGGTGGCGGCCTCGTATCTGCAAATTGGGGTCGCGCTGGGAATTGCGCTTGCTCTTGCCATCGCAATCACGAAGGGATCGCTCGTCGCCAGCTACTTCATGCACCTGATTGGTGAGCGAAAGAGCATCTACGCCGCGCTCGCGCTGACGGCATTCTTTTTCATGGTCCTGCTCTTGATTCCGATTCTCAGCCACACCGATACGTTCGGCGAGCACAAGACCATACCGAACGCCAATGCACCGGTCGCCGCACACGACGAGGCCCACTGATCGCTCATGATGTCGCTCCGGTCGATCCATCTCGTGTTCATCGCGGCGTCAATCGCGCTGACGGTAATGGTGGCGGTGTGGGGCAGTGGCATGTACGCCTCCGGCCAAGGCGGGATAGGGCATCTCGCGTTCGCGATTGGCTCCGCAGTGTCAGGCGTGGCGATGGCCATCTATCTCATCGTGTTCGTACGCAAGAGCAAACAGATAGGAATGAAATGATGCGCATGGCACCCCGAATCGCGAGCGTGATCGCGGTGACTACTGCACTGGTCGCGCTTCTCCCAAGCGAGTCGTTCGCCTGCCCGATTTGTTTTGGTGGCGACCCCGACTCCCAGATCGCGCAATCCATGAACTGGGCGGTGTTCACTTTGCTGGGCGTCACAGGTGGTGTCTTGAGCGGGTTCATTGGGTTCATCTTTCATTTGATCAAGCGATCGCGACAGACGCTCGGTCACGAAAGCCACACAGACGGTCCGCTGGACTGAAGGAGATCCGTAGATGGGTGAATGGTTGGGACTGCCGGTCCAGGCTTCCGCGCACGCCGGTGAGATCGATCAGATGATCGTTCTGATTCACTACCTGATGTTCGTCATGTTCATCGGTTGGGGGATTTACTTCGTCTGGGTGTTGTTCAGATTCCGGGCAGCCGCGAACCCCCGCGCCGACTACGCCGGGGTCAAGAGCCATACATCGAGCTACTTGGAGATCGCGGTGGGCGTCATCGAGGCCGTCCTGCTGATTGGTTTTGCAATCCCAGCCTGGGCCAGTCGAGTCAACGAGTTCCCACCAGAAGGCGAAGCGACGGTCATCCACATGATCGCCAAGCAGTTCGAGTGGCACGCGGTGTACGCGGGCCCTGATGGTCGGTTTGGTCGGCGGGACCTCAGCCTGATTACGCCAACGAACGCCATTGGCTTGGACCGGAATGATCCGGCAGGCGCGGACGACATCTACACGATCAACGACGTCGCCGTTCCTGTCGACAAGCCGGTCATCGTCTACCTCTCCTCGCTCGATGTCATCCACAGCCTCGGTATTGCCGAAATGCGGGTGAAGCAGGATGCCGTTCCCGGGATGGAGATCCCGGTATGGTGGGTACCCACCCTCACCGGTGAGTTCGAGATCAACTGCTCGCAGCTCTGTGGTCTAGGGCACTACCGGATGCGCGCGGCGCTCCACTCCCAGACGCAGGCCGACTTCGACGCGTGGCTCACCGAACAGGCGAGCTTCCAGTAGTCCCCGTTCCTTCCGACCTGACGCTCGAGATCTCGCCCGGTCAGCCGGTCGATCTGGGCGCCTGGAATCGTGCTTGACGACGCCTCTACGACACGGGGGCGTTCCGGACCGTCGACATCGATGCCGAACCAATCGGCTCGCAACGTGTCGGCGCAGGGGCCGCCGATCAACCCGTGCGTGCTCGCGTACGCCTGGCGGAGTGGCCGGCGTACCGTCTCCGGTACGGGCTCCAGCTCAAAGACGAAGAGGTGCCATTCGGCGATCAGAGCGAGCAGAACGTCGACCTCGGCGTGGTCGGCGACCTGACCCGGCAGAACTTCCTCGGTCGCGCGGTAACGCTCGGCACCGCATTTCGATGGGACACCGACCAGCGGGTCATGCGAGGGTTCGGAAGAATCCCGACGTTCTTCGGCCTTCCGATCACGTCAAACCTCTTCGTCGCCCGGCAACACAGAACCTTCGGCGACCCGGATTTTCGGACCGTGGAGGACCTGACGCTGCTGACACTCGAACAGCGGTTGCGGCCTCGGCCCAAGCTGACCGTCGCCTACAGCTACAACTTCGATTGGAATCACGCGTTTGACCCCGATCCCGACCCCGACGCGTTGTTCGGAGGCTTTGACGAGACCGTCAAGATTGCCCGTCTCGCCGGAGGCATCATCGTTGACACACGTGACGACCTGTTCGATGCAACGCGCGGATGGTTCCACTCGTCGAACATCGAGTACGCACCCGACGCGCTCGGATCGGAGTTCCGCTTCGCCAAGTTCACCGGCCAGCAGTTTCACTACTGGCCCGTCGGTCGCGGCATCGTGCTCGCGGCTGCGTTCGACCAGGATCTCATCCTCAGCGAGCGATTCTTCGCGGGTGGCGGCAACACCGTTCGTGGCTACCGGCAGGACACGCTCGGGCCGCTCTTTCTGGGGAGCCCAGACGGCGGCAACGCACTGATCGTGCTGAATCAAGAAGTGCGTTTTCCGATCGCAGGTTTCGTTCGGGGTGTGGGGTTCCTCGATGCGGGCAACGTGTTTCCGCTAATCGAGGACTTCACCCTCAGCGGCCTCAGAGTCGGGGCTGGCCTGGGACTTCGTTTTGACACACCCTTCGGTCTGTTCAGGCTGGACTTTGCGGCACCCCTGTCCGAGATCGAAGAAAGCCGCAAGAGTCGGTTCTTCTTCTCGATCGGACAGGTCTTCTAGCGCGGCGACACGAACGCGCGCCTAGCGCCCGCGAACGCTGCGCATCAACGACAGCACGCGCGGCGCCTCTGGAGCATTCGGGGCCAGCTGCAGGAAACGCTCGAAGTTGATCGCCATCCGGTCAGGTCGATCGATGCGCGAGTTCGCCAGTCCGCCGTAGTAGTAGGCGTAGGCGAACGCGGGCGCGAGCGTCGTGACTTGCTCGAACGCAGCTGCGGCGCCCGCGTTGTCCTTCCGACGCGCGTGCACGATGCCCATTTGGTAGTGCGCCATTGCCGCCGCGGGACCCGTCAGTGGCTCGAGACCAGTCTGCGGATCGGGCGTCAGCGCCGCCACTGCTTGCTGGGCTGCCACGAGAGCGGTCTCTACCGCCTCAGGCAACGGAGGGCCGCCATCGGTCAGCAGCGCGCTCGCCGATCGACCGATGGGAACCCACGGATCATCTTCGGCACGCTCGGCAAGTGGTTGATAGACCGCGCGAGCCTCCTCGGTCTGGTCGAGCTTCTCGTGACTGATCGCGGACAGATATTGCATTTCGGGCAGCGGTACCATCGGTGCGGTATCGACGACCTGCTGGTACTCCCCTCCCTCGAACCACGTCTGAATGTCGTCGGCGGTCGGCACCTCGCTCGGAGTGGTCACACCAAGCTGCAGTGCGAGGATTGGCGCGGCGGCAGCAATTGATCGCATCTTTGACTCCTTTTGAGGACAGGTAGGTGCTCTACCAACGCCAAATCAGGCTCTCTACTCGGCCTCGTGGTCGTTTGGGGGCAACTCCCAGGCCGACCGTGGCCTGGTTTTAGGAACCGGAAAATGCGAGCTCTTCCTTGATGATGGCGTCGAACATCTCAATCGGCACCGCACCTGTGACCGTGCGACCGTTGATGAACACCGTCGGTGTCGAAGAAACGCCGTATTGCCGACCTATGTTCAGATCTTGCTCAACGCGATCAGCATATCGACCCTCGTCCAGACAGCCGGCGAAGCTCTCGCCGTCTAGACCCAGATCGGCAGCGTAGGTCTTCAGCGATTCCACGTCGAGAGAGTCCTGGCTCGCAAACAGCTTGTCGTGGAACGGCCAGAACATCCCTTGGTCCTGAGCGCAGTTGGCCGCTTCCGCCGCCTTGAAGGCTTGGGCGTGACTGGGGAGCGGATAGTCCTTGTACACGAAACGAATCTGGCCCTCGTATCGGTCGAGCAGCTCCTCCAAGGTGGCCGTCGCACGCTGACAGTAAGGACACTGAAAATCCGAAAACTCCACCAGCACAATCGGAGCATCGTCCGGTCCACGCGATGGATCGTCGGCAAGGATCTCGATCTCCTGGCGCGGCGGATCGAGGGTCACCGAGACATCAACGGCGCCATCGCGCAGCTCCCGCATGAACGCATGCAGCGCCTCGCCTGGGCGCTGTTGTTCGATCGCTGCTTGAATCTCTGGACGCATTTGTTCGAGGGTTCGGTCCTGAAAGGCGTTTCGGTTGCGCTCGTAGATCGCGTCGATCTCTTCGTCGGTAACGGGTCGCGTGCGCGCCGGAAGCTCCGCCTCGAGCAGCTCGTCCCGAGTCATACCCCGCTCGGCTGCTTCGCGCTCGATGAGGTGTTCGCCGATCACGACGTCCAACGCCCGCCGGCGTGTCTCGTAGAGCTGCTGTAACAGGCGCAGGCGCGAAGCCGCGTCGTTTTGTTGCCACGCATCATCGAGGTCGTCCAAGGTCACGACGATATCGCCGACGCGTGCGACCTCGGTGGTGCCCTCAGAGTCTTGAGCCCACGCGCACGCCGCCAGGCTCATGCACACAACGGTCATCCCAGCGGCGAGCCCCGCCCGCCGCGCGTGGTGCCGCCATGTCGTTCTTGATGTCACGTCGCCTACTTTCCAGTTCGGGATCGCCGTGCGCGCACGGCGTGCGGCTGAGGATCACCGGCCGCTGCCTTCCTCGACTCTAGTGCTCCACGCACGAAAAGGCTAGAACCGGCACCTGTTCGAGCCCCTTGACCGACCGCCGAAGGCCCCGATAATGGGGGAGTGAGACTCGTCGCCACTTCTGGACAGGCGTGGGGATCCCTCGCGTTCGTCCTCGTCGCAAGCGCCTGGTCGGTGGCCGCGCCCGTGTCCGCGGCTCAGGACGGACAGCCGCCCGCGGGGTATCCGGTCGTCCTGCGTGACGTCCAACTGGCGTTTCCGACCCAGGATGGCGTCTCGATCAGACCGGCAGAGGACTACCTGCGGTTGATCGGCCTGCCGCGAACGAGCCCCCTCCACCAGGGCCCGGTGTGGACGTTCTACAGCCGCATAGAGCCGATGGTCCTCGACGGGGCCCAGCGCCTATGGTCATCCGGGCACTTCCACAGCGTGTGGGTCGACATCACCGACCAACCGTTCGAGAATGGTGCGCTTGGGAGAATCGTGATCTTCAACGTCGTCGAACGCGCGAAGTCTGGTCCGCCCCCAACGGGCCTCCCAGAACCGCCGCCAGGGTTCGAGCTGCCACCAACATCCCACGAACGGGTCTACCCACCTCGATAGCGGGCCGATGACGTCCCACAGGGTCCACACTCGACCGGCGCGACCCGCCGGCACCAAGGCGACAGACTCGACAACCGTTGTCTCGACCGACGTCACGCCGTTCCTCGAAGACGCCGCGCACTTCCCCGGGGGACATACCCCGCGAGTTGTGCAACCACAGTCGGAGCGCGATGTCGCGGCGCTCTTGCAGACGGAACGCCGCCTGCTCGCGGTCGGCGCCCAATCATCGCTCACCGGTGGGGCGACTCCTATGGGCGAGACCGTGGTGTCGACCGATCGCATGAACCAGGTCCTCGCGGTCGAGGCGTCGAGCATTACGGTGCAGGCGGGTGTGTCGCTCCACCATCTGCAGGAGCACGCGAGCGCGCAGGGGTCGTACTATCCCCCGGTTCCGACCTTTGATGGCGCGGTTGCAGGCGGTGTCGTCGCCACCAACGCCGCCGGGGCAGCGACGTTCAAGTACGGGAGCACGCGTGACTGGGTCGTCGCGCTGACGGTCGTGCTGCCAACCGGAGACGTCTTGGAACTCGAACGGGGCGAGGTCGTGGCCCACCCGGACGGCTACTTCGATGTGGTCGGAGAGGACGCCACGCGCCGAGTCCTCATCCCGACCTATCGCATGCCGGACGTCGCGAAGCGCTCGGCAGGCTACTTCGCCAGACCACACATGGACCTGATCGATCTGATCATCGGGTCGGAAGGCAGCCTTGGGATCGTCACATCGGTCACCTTTCGGCTGTTGCCGCGACTACCGAACACGTGCCTCCTGTGGATGACCTTGCCGGATGAGCGTGGGATGGTTGAGCTGGTCTCGACGCTTCGCGACGAAGCGCGAGAAACATGGCGCACGGCCGACCCACGGGGCATCGATGTCGCGGCGATCGAACACCTTGACCGGCGCAGCCTTGAGCTCCTGCGAGAGGACGGCGCCGTTCGGCGACATGGCGTGTCTGTCCCCGATGACGCGAAGGCGGCACTGCTCGCGCAGATCGAGCTACCAGATGGCGCCGCGTGCTCAACTCAGGAGGCATACGCCCAAATCGCCGACGCGCTCACGGCAGACGCCCCAGACTCGCCCCTGACACGGCTCAGTCGACTGGTCGCCCAGCGCGACATGCTCGACCGGGTCGAGATCGCGCTCCCGCACGATCGCACGCGGCAGCGTCAGCTGTTTGACTTCCGCGAGGCCGTGCCCGAGGCCGTCAACAACCGGGTGCGGGCGGCGCAGCGTCAATCTGACCGTATCTACAAGACCGCAGCGGATATGATCGTGCCGTTCGACAAGTTCGAGGATAGCCTTCGAGCGTATCGTGCCGCGTTCGATCGGCACGGCCTGGACTATGCGATCTGGGGTCACATCTCGGATGGGAACGTGCACCCGAACGTGATCCCCCGTACATCACGTGACGTGCACTTCGGGCAACAGGCCATCCTCGAGTGCGGTCGTCAGGTCATCGCACTGGGCGGGTGTCCGCTGGCCGAACATGGCGTTGGCCGAAGCCCGGTGAAACAAGAGCTCTTGCGGGAGCTCTACGGGGACTCGGGCATCGAACAGATGCGTCGCGTCAAATCGGCGTTTGACCCCGAGTGGCGCTTGGCTCCAGGCGTGCTCTTTTCCAAAGGGAATGCCCCATGACACGATTCTTCACCCACTGGCTGGCGACGGCGGTGGCGCTCGGCGTGGCGTCGTGGGTGCTACCCGGGGTGACCGTCACCTCACTGACCGCATTGATGGTCGCGGCGCTGGTGCTCGGATTTGTCAATGCTGTGATTCGGCCAGTCCTGGTGTTGATGACCCTGCCCCTCACGCTCGTGACGTTGGGGCTGTTCTATTTCGTCGTGAACGGGCTGGCCTTCGGGCTCGCGGCATGGTTGGTGCCTGGGTTCAGCGTCCGGTCGTTTGTCTGGGCCATACTCGGCGCCTTCATCGTCGGAATGGTGTCGTGGTTCATCGGCGGATTCGGACAGACGCGCCCGGCCCAGGGTGTTGAGATCCGAAGGTTGTAGCGGGTCAGAGCCGCACCCGGCGGAGGCGCAGCGCGTTGGCGATGACCGAGAGGGAACTCATCGTCATCGCAACGCTTGCCCACATCGGACTAATCAGCAGCCCGACAACCGGATAGAGCACGCCCGCCGCAACCGGCACGCCGACCGTGTTGTAGACAAATGCGAGGAACAGATTCTGGCGGATGTTGCGCATCGTCAACCGACTAAGCGCGCGCGCTCTGGCTATCGCGCGTAGGTCGCCCTTGACGAGCGTGACGCCCGCGCTCTCCATGGCCACGTCGGTCCCCGTGCCCATCGCGATCCCGACCGCAGCCTCGGCGAGGGCCGGCGCATCGTTGATTCCGTCACCCGCCATCGCCACAACCCGACCAGCCGCCTGACGCTCCGCCACGATCGCTCGTTTGTCGGCGGGCAGGACCTCCGCGATAACGTCACCGCTATCCAGACCGACGGCCTTGGCAACCGCGGCGGCGGTGGCCTGGCTGTCGCCGGTTACCATGACGATTCGGAGCCCGTCCTGTTGCAGGCGATGAATCGCCTCCGGCGTCGAGGCCTTGACCGAATCGGCGATCCCGAGGAGACCGGCGATGCGACCGTCGACACCGACAAGCACGACGGTTTCACCTCGAGCCGACGCCTCCTGCCGCTGACGGTCAAGCGTATCTGTGGGTATGCCGTGGCTCGCTAGCATCGGGGCGGTTCCGATCACCACGTCGTGCTCCTCGACTCGCCCGGTCACGCCACGTCCGGTCTCTGACTGGAAATCGCGAACCGACGGAATCGACACGCCACGCGCGTGGGCCGCCCGGACGACCGCGTCAGCAAGAGGATGCTCGCTGGCGCGCTCGAGACCCGCGGCGAGGCGGAGGAGCTCGTTCTCACCATCGTCGATGCCATCAACCGTCACGATTGTTTGGAGACTGGGCCGACCCTCCGTGAGGGTGCCGGTCTTATCGACGATGAGCGTGTCGACCCGCTCGAGTGTTTCCAAGGCTTCGGCGTTTCGAATCAGCACGCCGGCTGTTGCGCCGCGACCGGTGCCCACCATGATCGCCATTGGGGTGGCGAGCCCAAGTGCACACGGGCAGGCAATGATCAGCACCGCAACCGCGCTAACCAACGCCATCGCGAACCTCGGCTCCGGCCCCCACAGACTCCACCCCGCGAACGCCAAGACCGCAACGGCCACCACGGAGGGGACGAAGTATTGCGCGAGCTGGTCGGCGAGCCGCTGTATCGGCGCGCGGCTCCGCTGCGCGTCGCTGACCATGCGCACGATCTGCGCCAGCATCGTCTCAATGCCCACCCGCTCGGCGCGCATGACGAAACCGCCCGTGCCGTTCACGGTGGCTCCGACGACCGAATCATCGACTGCCTTCTCAACCGGGATCGATTCGCCAGTGATCATCGATTCGTCGACCACGCTACGTCCGTCGACCACGACGCCGTCGACAGGAATCCGGTCCCCTGGACGTACGCGGAGCGTGTCACCCACGTGGACGTCTGACAAAGGGATGTCCGTTTCCTGTCCATCGCTTCCAATCCGATGGGCGATGTCGGGCGCCAGACCAAGAAGTGATCGCAAGGCCGCACCGGTCCGATGGCGGGCCCTTAGCTCGAGAACCTGGCCCAACAACACGAGCACGATGATCACGACCGACGTGTCGAAGTACGGCTCGACTCCGCCGCCTTCGCTCCGAAAGCCCTCTGGAAACACCCACGGGACCAGGGTCGCAGCGAGACTGTACAGATAGGCCGATCCCACGCCGAGTCCGATCAGCGTGAACATGTTCGGGCTCCGGTTCCTGAGCGATGCCCAGCACCGTTCGAAGAACGGCTGACCTGCCCACACGACAACCGGGGTCGCACACACCAGCTGCACCCAGTTGGAAACCTGGCGCGACACGATCCCGCCAACGGCCATCTCTGCCATGGCGAGAACGAAGACCGGCGCCCCGATCGTGGCCCCGATCCAGAACCGTCGGGTCATGTCCGCGAGCTCAGGGTTCGGTGGCTCTTCAAGCGTCACCGTTCGCGGCTCCAGTGCCATCCCGCACTCCGGGCATGCACCAGGCTCAGACTGGACGATCTCTGGGTGCATGGGGCAGGTGTACTCAACCGCTACCGGCATCGCCGGAACGTCGGGCTCGAGCGCCATGCCGCAGCTTGGACAGGGCACCGGTTTAGCTTCCCTGACGTCCGGACACATCGGGCACACATAGGCCGAGGCCGCCGCCGTGCTCGGAGGCTCTGCCTCGACTCGAGGCGCAGCCGCGTCAAAAAACGACTGGGGTGCCTTCTCGAACGCGGTCTTGCATCCGCCGCAGCAAAACAGGTAGGTCGTGCCTTCGTACTCGAGCTTGTGCTTGGCGCTGTCCGGGTTCACCCGCATCCCGCAGACGGGGTCGCGAGTTTCGATCGACATACCCCTACCTTACTGCTGGCTGTCCAGCCAGGCTGCGCGGAAGGCCGACTGTTCGGCTGAAAGGTGTGCCCCCGTGGACTCGCGCGTGACCAGGTCGAGCCTCGGATCGGCGTCCAGCGTCAAGGTGGCCTCGACAGGGGTGCCGCGACGCAAGAACCCGACGGAGACCAGGTCGCCAGACGCTTTCGTCGACAGGATCTTCGTGAGGTCGCGGGCGGAGAGCAGAGGCTGTCCGTCCAACATCGTAAGGACGTCCCCTTGATCGAGGCCTGCCTCGTGAAGCGGCGATCCGATCGGCGTCGGCTCGGCCAGCGCCATGTTCGAACCGATGCGAACCCGTCCGAGGGAAACTCGACCAGGTGCCGCAGGTCGCAGGATGAGTCCCGCCCGATCGAGCAGCACGGCGTAGTCAACGACGTCGTGGCCGTCGATGAAGCGCTCGAAGAACTCACGCGCGAACTGCGCGTCGGCGGCGAGATCAGCGAGTACCGCTTCGGCCGCGGCGGGCGAGTACGGACGATCGACGCTACCAGGCGTGACGCCGTCGGGCCGGCCGAACTCGAGCCACAGCCGGCGCATGTAGTCGTCAAGCGTGATCGTGCCGTTCGACCGTGTCCGAAGCGTCAGGTCAAGTCCCAGGCCAATTGCCGCACCCCAGGTGTAATACGAGACGAACGTGTTTCCGAAGTTCGTCGGGTCGATCGCTGTGGCGGCGTCCGTAAAGTGTGCGAGCCGACTCATATCAGAGACGCTGTTAAGTCGACGGCCTGGAGCGGCGATCACCGTGTTCAAAACTTGGGCGAACCTCGCCAACGTGCTTGGAAGGCCGGCAAGCCCCGAGCGACTCATGACGAGCGTGCCGTAGTAGTCGGTGAAGCCTTCCGCCAACCACAACATGGACGACATGTTGGTGCCCGTGAAGTCGAACGGTTCCAACGAGCGTGGCCGGATCCGCTCGACGTTCCAAGCGTGAAAGAACTCGTGGGCCACCGATCTGAGAAGCTGCGTGCGCTGGGCCAAAACGTTCAGACCGGTCCTGGATGTCAGGATCGTGCTGTTCCGATGCTCCATCGCATCGTCGCTCGCGTACGGCAGGTAGTCCGCGATGAATGTGTAGGTACCGGTCTCGAAGGACGGAAACTCCCCAAACACCGTCACCGTCTCGCGAACGACTGCCTCGACGCCGGCGACGTAGTGGTCGATCGCCGTTGGGTCGCCAGCGTGGTGAACCGCTACTCGAAAGGTCGGGTGGTAGGCCGGCGAACGCGGATCAGGCACCGAAAACGTGCGGAGCGCGAAGTCGCTGACCTCAGCCGGGCTATCCATCAGGTACCGGAGGTTCGGAGCCGTGAACGCTTCTGGATCGTCCGTGGGATAGAGCTGGGTCGCGACCCGCCAGGACAACCCGTCGGGCGGCGTAATTCTCACGCGTACTGACCGATCTTCGAGGCCGCGGGCCCAAATCAGCGTGGCTGGCATGTTGAGATGGGCATGTGTGGAGTCAATCGCCACGTAGGTGCCGTCGGTTCGATTCCCGAAGAGCCGGTAGCGCAGGTGAACCGTGCCTCCATGTTCGGCGACCGACCAGCTGCTGGGTCCCGAGCGCTCGACAGTCAGCTCCCGAGACGCGCCGTCGGCGGCCGACACATCAATCACGTTCTTCGCAAAGTCGTGTCGAGCGTACCGACCCGGTGATGCGGTGCTCATCACGAGTTGGAGAGGCACCTCATCGAGATCTGGGAAGACCGCGTCGACCTGCACCCATCGGTGCTCCGGCTCTGGAAAGGAGAATCGGTAGGTGACGGACGGTCCGTCGCCGACCTGCCCCAGCACTGCCCACGACGCGACGCCGATGGCCAGCGTCGTCGCAACCCAGACGGACGGCTGGTGGCTCACCCCGAAGGGGCCTCCGGTACGGCTTCGAGCACGTGGGCGAGGTACTCGCGCTCAGGCTGCGCACCGAGAATCTCGACGGCCTTGTTGACGACCGTCTTGGGCACACCCGAGACCTGATACTCGCGCGTCAAATCGGGGAACTCGGTGGCTTCAATTGCGGTCGCGGTGACGAGAGGGCTTGCCGCTGCGAATCGGTACGCGAGGCTGACCGCCTGCGGGCAGAAGGCGCACGTTGGTGTCACAAACACCTTGATATCGACCGACTGCTCGAGCGCGGCTAGACGCTCAAGGCTCTCCGTCGTCAGTCCGAGGTCATCTGAGCCTGCCAGCAGCACCGCGTCGACCAACGATGCCAGCTCGTACCCTGACGGCGCTCCGTAGTACCGGATCCCGAGGTCGGTCTTGCCGACTACGGCAATCGCGGGCGCACGGTCGACCCTGAACTCGGCCACCCGACCCTTGTCGAGCACCAGGTTGACCTCGTCGACCGACACCATATCGGACAGCCCGGCGACCTGATCGACCACCTGCCGGGCGACGAGGCAGCTGTCGCAACCGAAGGTTTGGGTGAAGAAGACCAAGCGAACGGGGCTCGCCAAGCTCGCAAGCCGAGCTTCGACGTCCCCCGAATCTGGGGGCAGTGACATATGGGAATTATTTCAGAATGGGGACGGAGGTGAGGGGCGACGAGCTAACTCCGCACTCCTCACTTGAACAGATCGTCAAACGCCTGACGAGCGCTACCGTCGTCGGTTCGAGGCTCTGCGTCCGCAACCGATGAGCGTGTTTCGCGCTCGACCGTTACTCGAGCTTCGTAGTAGGTGCAGGAATTCCGCGCATCCTTCGGCGACACCCGCGCTGCAATGGGCTGGTTGCATTCGAACCGGCTGCCGGTGTCGAACCACGTGCACTGGGCACAACTGTGAAGATCGCTCGAGCACTTGGGGCAGGTGGAATCATGGGCGATCGGCGCCGTGATGGCCTGCCCACAACGGGCACACTTCAGCACATCGCGAAACCCGGGCATGTTGACCTTGCGAGGCTCTCGCGGGCCGTAACCCTGGCGCGGGCCGCGTTCGCGGTTCTCTTCGCGCTTGGGTTCCCGCCCGATCGTTGGCTCGGGATCGTCTTGGTAACCGCGCTGACGGTACTTCTTAGACATTCTGGTCAGCGAAGACGCTCGATGGCTTGTCGAACCTCCGCGTTGTCCGGCAACGTCGGGATGTCGTAGACCTTGGCAAACACGATGGCGCCCTGCTTGTCGACGACAAACGCGGCGTGTTCGGAGATCCCGTCGTCGCGGGCAACCCCAAACTTCTCGGCGACAGCTCCGTGAGGGTGGAAGTCACTCAGTAAGTCAAATGAGATCCCGCCGAGACTCTTTGCCCACTCGATCTTAGTTGGACCGGCGTCCACACTAATCCCAAGAACGTGCGCGTCGTGCGCTTCGAACCACTCGCGGTCCTGCTCGTAGTTGGTCATCTGGGTCGCGCACACCGGCGTCCAGGCCAGCGGATGAAACGCAATGACGACGTTACGTTGTCCACGGAAGCTCGAGAGACTCACCGAGCCACCGCGATGGCTCGCCAGCTCGAAGTCTGGGGCCGTGTCTCCAACGCCGAGGGGCACTGGGGCAAGCATACTGCAGCGGCTCCGTCCACGCCTATAATCACCGGGTCCCGATGAATTCACAACGTGGCCGGCTCGTGCGTGTCATGACGCTCGCGACGGTCGTGCTCGCTCTGCCCGAACGCGGAGCCGCGCAGTCGGCGCCGACGCTCGAGCTCGCGGCCGGTGTCAGCGTGGTGCGAAACCACAACGTTTTCGAAGGCACCCGGCCTGGGTGGTTGCTCGCGACCGGCTGGAACTTCGCCGAACGCGTTGGGGTCGCGCTTGAGGTTGGCCAGAATAGCGCTTCGCAAACGCTGGGCTTCCTGACCGCCGACACGCGAACGACCGCGGTCATGGTCGGACCGCAAGTGTCCTGGGTCATCGGACCGGTCCGCGCTTTTGCTAGGGTATTCGGCGGTGCCGCCCGTCGTAATGTCGATATCGCGACCACCGGTCTCCTGATGTCTGCCGGCAGCTTCGCGTCAACCAATCGCGCGGTGTCGGTCGGTGGAGGGATAGAGCTGCCCGTGCTCGACAGGATTGCCTTCCGAGCCGCATACGACTTGCGTCGGGTGTTCGTCACCGAGCCGTACTCCGAACACAGGGTGCTGCTTGGCATGGTCTACGCGCTCCACGAGTAAGGTGCGGTCTGCTGACAAAGGCCGTGCTATCGTGAGCGGAGGATTCCTGAGGATTTGATGCCGAAACGATTCATTTTTGCGTTGCTGGCCCTCTTGCTCCTGATCACGCTGCCCTCGGTAGCGGAGATCTATACCGAGTGGCTATGGTTCGGAGAGGTGGGCTTTCAAGGAGTGTTCCTCAAGAGCCTCGCCGCCAAAGGCCTCCTTGGCGCCGTAGCGTTCGTCACGGCCTTCGTGGTCCTGTTCGCCAATCTCAGACTGGCTGTGCGCGGTCCGAACCGGCCGTACATGGTCTTTCCAGGCGGCGGTGACATCCAACCGATTGTCCTCGAGCACCGACATCTCACGATCCTGGCCGCGGGCCTGTCCGCCCTCGTGGGACTCTTCGTGGCCGGCGTCGCATCGGGCCAGTGGATGGTCGTGCTCCAGTTTCTGAACGCAACCCCGTTCGGCGTCGCCGATCCTATCTTCGGCCGGGACGTGGGCTTCTACGTCTTTACGCTCCCGTTTCTCGATATCGTGCGGTACCTGACGCTGGGGATCATCGTGCTGGCTTTCGTCGGGTCAACGGCCGCGTACGTCACGACGGGCCAGCTCGCGCTCACTCCCACTGGTCTGCAGGTGGGTACCAAACCTCGACAGCACCTGGCCATGCTCATCGCCGTCGTCTTCGTCTTGCTGGCCGCCGGCGCCTACCTGGAGATGCCCCGCACGTTGACGACGCCGGCGGGCATCATCCACGGGGTCTCATACGCCGACGACACCATTCGGTTGCCGGCACTCCTCGTACTCACCATTGTGGCCGCGATCGGTGCGTTGGCTGCCGCCTACGCGTCGCTATCGTCAACGCTGTGGCCGGTCGGCGCGGCGGTCGCCATCTATGGTCTGGTGCTCGTTGGGGGCAACGGCGTGACATCGCTGTTCCAGCAGTTCGTCGTCACGCCGGACGAGCAGTCCAAGGAGGCGCCTTACATCATCCACAATATCGCAGCCACTCGGACGGCGTTCGACTTGGATGAGATCGAAGAGCGAGAGCTCTCGGGTGACGCCACCCTGACGATGTCTGACATCGAGAACAACGCCCAGACGCTCAACAACGTCCGGCTGTGGGACCACGAGCCGCTGCTCGATACCTTCGGGCAGATTCAGGAGATTCGCACGTACTACCAGTTTGCGTCGGTCGACAACGACCGCTACGTGGTCGACGGCGAGTACCGCCAGACGATGCTCTCGGCCCGAGAGCTGAACTCGAACAGTCTCCCCAATCGATCGTGGATCAACGAACGGCTGCAGTACACCCACGGGTTCGGTGTCGCAATGGGCCCGGTCAACGAGGTTACCCAGGAGGGACTGCCGGTGCTCTTCCTCAGGGACCTGCCGCCACAATCGGATACCACGTTGTCGGTCGATCAGCCGAGCGTGTACTTCGGCGAGCTGTCCAACGACTACGTCGTCGTCAATACCAACACGGACGAGTTTCACTACCCGGAAGGCGATGACAACGTTTCGAATCGATACGACGGGACCGGCGGACTCGCACTCGGCAACCTGTTGAGACGAGCGTTATTCAGCCTGCGGTTCCGGTCGTATGAGGTCCTGGTCAGCGGCCAAGTGACATCAGAAAGTCGCGTCCTCTTCCACCGCAACATCTCGGATCGACTCAGCACGATCGCGCCGTTCTTGCAGTACGACGCCGACCCCTATCTCGTGGTGTCGGACGGCGGGCTGTTCTGGATTCGCGACGCGTACACCCTTACCGCCAACTACCCGTACTCCACGCCCGTCGCGCGTGGCGTCAACTACATTCGGAATTCCGTGAAGGTTGTCGTCGACGCGTTCAACGGCACGACGACCTTCTATCTGGCCGAGCCCGACGACCCGCTTGTCCTAACACTGAGCAAAGTGTTCCCCGACTTCCTTCAACCGCTGGCCAGCATGCCTGAGGATCTCCAAACGCATCTCCGGTATCCGGAAGACATCTTTACGCTGCAGACGTCTATGTACTCCACGTACCACATGACCAATCCGTCGGTCTTCTACAACCGGGAAGACCAGTGGGAAGTGCCGATTATCGACGGCGAGCAGATGGAGCCGTACTACACCATCATGCGGTTGCCTGGCGAAGATCGAGCGGAATTCATTCAAATGCTGCCGTTCACGCCGCGCGGTCGGAACAACCTCGCCGCCTGGATGGTTGCCCGGAGCGACGGCGAGCAGTACGGCAGGATGCTGACGTTTCAGTTTCCGAAACAAAAGCTGATCTTCGGACCGTCGCAGATCGTCGCGCGAATCAATCAAGATCAGATCATCTCTCCGCAGATTACCCTGTGGAACCAACAGGGGTCCGAGGTCATTCAAGGCACGCTGTTAGTTATTCCCATCGAAGAGGCCTTGCTGTACATTCGCCCCCTGTACCTACGCGCGTCGGGTGGCCGAATCCCCGAGCTCAAGCAGGTTGTCGTGGCATATCAGAACCAGATCGTGATGGCCGAGACGCTCGACCGCGCCCTCGGCGGCATCTTCGGCGAAGCCGGGCCGGACACTGCGCGGGCGCCCGAGACGCTCCTGGCCAGCTCGGCTCCGTCGGACGCGGATTCGGCGGGGGACGATCTCTCGGCGCCGCGCTCCAATGCCTCGGCCACACTTGCCGTGCAAGCAAGAGGCCACTACTCGCGGGCCCTGCAAGCCCAGCGGGAGGGCAACTGGGCACGATACGGCGAGGAAATCGAGCGTCTGGGCGAAGTGCTGGCACGCATGGAACGAACCCAGTGACTCACATGGAGGAACTACCGATGAACGCAAGTACACGACGGACTTTGGTCCTGGCGCTGTCGCTCGTGGCAGTCAGCTGTGGGGGCGCCGCGCCAGAAGTCGAGCTCACGCCCGGGCTAGCGGCTTTCACCGGTGCCCGCCTGGTTCTCGGTCACGCTGGCGACGGTGCGGTCATCGATAGCGGAACATTGATCGTCCGTGACGGCCGCATCGAGGCGGCGGGTGCAGACGACGCGGTCGAAGTGCCGGCCGACGCGCACACGATCGACGTTTCAGGAAAGACGATCATGCCGGGGCTCATCAACGCGCATGGTCACGTGAGCAGCGTTCGCGGCTTGGACTCGGATCCATCCTTCTACACCGAAGATCACGTCGAGCACCAGCTCGGGCTCTATGCGCGGTACGGGGTCACGACCGTCTTCAGCCTCGGCGGCGACGGGCCAGAAGCGGTGGCCGTTCGCGACCGGCAGGGCGCCGACCTCGACCACGCGCGTCTCTACGTCGCGGGTCCCGTCATTTTGGCCGACTCTCCCGAGCAAGCGGCCGAGCGGGTCAATGCTGCAGCCGACATGGGGGCCGACGTCATCAAGATCAGGGTCGACGACAACCTCGACCACGCGAATATGAAGATGCCGCCCGAGATCTACAAAGCGGTCATCGACACGGCGCACGAACGTGGACTCCGCCTCGCGGCTCACCTCTACTACCTCGAGGACGCGAAGGGATTGCTTGAGGCCGGCGCAGACCTGGTCGCGCACAGCGTAAGAGACACTGCCGTCGATGACGAGGTCGTGCAACTCCTCCTCGACACAGGTGTCTGCTACTGCCCAACCTTGATGCGCGAGGTGTCGACGTTCGTCTACGAATCACGACCGAGCTTCTTCGACGATCCGTTCTTCTTGAAAGAAGTCGACCCGGCGGTGGTCGAGGCCCTCAGCGCTCCGGAGTACCAAGAGCGAATCCAGAACAGCGAGACGGCGCAGACCTACAAGGCAGGGCTCGAGACCGCCAAGGCAAATCTCAAGGTGCTGTCAGACGCCGGAGTCGGCATCGCGATGGGCACCGATACCGGTCCCGCGGCCCGTTTTCAGGGCTACTTCGAACACGGCGAGCTTGCGCTCATGGTCGAGGCTGGCCTGACCCCACTCCAGGCGATTGCGGCGTCGACCGGTGAGGCAGCACGGTGCCTGCACGTCGATGACGAGGTCGGCACGCTAGAGGCCGGCAAGTGGGCCGATTTCATGGTGCTCGGCGCCAACCCGCTCGACGACATCAGCAACACGAAGACCATCGAATCAGTCTGGGTCGCCGGGAACGAGGTGCCGGGAGTCTGATAGCGCCACACCCCGCCTTTGAGGAGTGGCCCTGCCGACCACTCCTCAACTGGCGGACGACGAGACCGCACCGCGCTTTCTCCAGTATCGAGCCAGCCCGAGCCAACACATCGTGAGCGGAGCGGCATAGTCGTAGAGCGCTACCTCGGCTGGCGGTAGGTGGCGCTGGAGATAGACGCGCATCTCCTCGGCGAACGTCTGCATGCGGTCATCATCGGGCCGGTCGCCTTCGAGGCCCCGACGCGCGATCTCGGTCATCGCATCGAGATGTTCGAGCAACGAGTCCAAATGTGCATCGACATCGGTGTGCGGCCCGAAGTGCGTGACGAACAGCGTCGACGGTCGCCACGCGCGTATCGTCGCGATGCTCTGTTTCCACAGATCGACGTCGATGTCCGGGGGTGGCGTCGGTGCCATCGCGAAAACGCTTCCGCCCGTGCGCACACCGGCTGTGTCGCCGACAAAGGCGATCCCGCTCGAGCGATCGAAGTACCCCACGTGGTGCGATGCATGTCCCGGGATGTAGGCGACCTCCAGCTCCCGGTCGCCAGCGGCTACCTGCTCCCCACCGCTGAGCCGTGTGACTCGCTCTTCGGGAACCGGCAGGACATCGCCCCACAACCGTTCCATGTCGTCGCCATAGAGTCGCGTGGCACTCGCTAAGAGCTTCGCCGGGTCGACGATGTGCGCGGCGCCCCGCTCGTGGACGAAGACATCGATATTGGGATTCTCCCTCAGCAGCGACCCCGTCGCTCCCGCGTGGTCGAGGTGGATGTGCGTCAGCAACACCGACGCGATGTCGCCCACTCCAATCCCCCGCGTGTCGAGCGCCGTCCGCAGATTGTCCAGGCAGGTCGACGGCCCCGGGTCGACGAGCGCGACCCCCCCGGCGCCCTGCAGGACTGCCGTCGCAATCACTCGTTTCGAGCCGAGAAAGTCGAGATCGGTGTAGGTAATCCCGCGGGCGATGGTCTCCATAGGTGCGGCGATTGTACCGGAACCAGGTTCATGAGCTGGTGCTCGGCCGTTGCGGTGCGCCTTGACCTGTCGAAAGCCGTCTCATTACGCTGATGAGGGTTCTTGGATTCGTATGTCTGACGATTCGTCACGCCCTGATGGCGCTGTCCTCGAACGGCATGAACACAAGACCAAGACTCCGAAGATGTACCGTGTAGTCCTGATCAACGACGACTACACGACCATGGAGTTCGTCGTCAGCGTGCTTGAAGACGTGTTCCAAAAGGGTCCCGCAGAAGCGTTCAGGCTCATGATGCAGGTGCACAACGATGGCCATGCCACATGCGGCACCTACACGTATGAGGTTGCGGAAACCAAGGTCGATACTGTTCAAGAGCTGGCGCGGCGTGAGGGCTTTCCGCTCCAGGCAAACATCGAAGAAGGGTGACACACGTTCATGTTCAGTGCATCCCTAGAGCTCATTCTTAACGTTGCGTACCGCGAAGCGGCGTCCCGACGTCACACGCATCTGACGCTGGAGCATCTGCTCTATGCGCTCGCCCACGATCCCGAGGGCGAGCGGATCTTGGCCGCATGTGGCACCGACCTGCCCGCTTTGCGTCGCGCCCTCGACGAGTTCCTTGGCACGCTAGAGACGTTCGGCAAGAACGAGCGATCGCGTGAGCCGGCGCAGACACTCGGCTTTCGGCGCGTCTTGCAGACCGCCGTGTTGCACGTACAGAGCGCGGGTAGAGACGAGGTGCGCTCGGGTGATGTGCTCGCGGCCATCCTGCAGCAGCCCAAGGCGTATGCCGCCCAGCTCCTTGAAGCGCAGGGCATCACGCGCCTTGATGTCTTGAATTACATCTCGCACGGAATCTCCAAGGTCCCGTTGATCACGGGCGACAGTGAGTCCGGTAACGACGGCGCCGAGGCCGGGATCGGCGATGAGGGGCCGGTCACCGCCCGCGACCCGCTCTCCGCCTACGCGGTGAATCTGACAGAGCGGGCCAAGTCCGGTCAGCTCGACCCGCTGATCGGCCGAACGGCCGAACTGCGGCGAACGTTGCAGATTCTCTGCCGCCGGCGGAAGAACAACCCGGTCTTCGTCGGCGACGCGGGCGTGGGGAAAACGGCGCTGGCCGAGGGGCTCGCGTCGCGACTACTGGGAGATGATGTCCCGACACGCTTGAAGGGAGCGGAGGTCTTTTCGCTCGATACCGCCGCGCTCCTGGCTGGGACCCGGTTTCGCGGAGACTTCGAAGAGCGCTTCAAAGCGGTGATCGCCGCGCTAGCTGACCGCCCGATGCCGATCCTCTTCATCGACGAAGTCCACGCCACTGTCGGCGCCGGCGCGACGACCGGTGGAACGATGGATCTGGCCACGTTGATCAAGCCGCTGCTCGCTGCCGGTGAGCTTCGTGTGATCGGCTCGACTACGTTCGAGGAGTACAAACACATCGAGAAGGATCGCGCGCTCGCCCGACGTCTTCAGAAGATCGTGGTCGAAGAGCCGTCGGTCGATGAAACCACGAAGATTCTCGAAGGCCTCCGGGATCGCTACGAGTCGCACCACGGAGTGACCTACACCGACGATGCGCTCACGACCGCGGCCAAGCTCGCCGGCCGCCACCTGCGAGAGTCGCGCCTTCCCGATAGCGCGATCGACGTGATCGACGAAGCCGGCGTTGCGGTGGCGCAGACTCGCCCTGCCGACGAGCCGAACGATCCGGCGGCCGACCCGCCAGTGGTCACGGTATCGGCGATCGAGCGGGTGGTCGCGAAAATGGCACGCGTTCCTGAAAAGCAGGCCTCGTCATCAGACAAGGAGCGACTGCGGACGCTTGAGGAGTCGCTCGAGCGGGTCGTGTTCGGTCAGCCTGATGCGGTGAAGGCCGTGGTCACCGCCATCAAGCGAGCGAGAGCAGGGCTCGGACACCCGGACCACCCAGCGGGCTGCTTTCTGTTCACCGGCCCGACGGGTGTCGGGAAGACCGAGCTGGCGAAGCAGCTCGCCGTCCACCTCGGTAACGAGTTCATTCGCTACGACATGAGTGAGTACATGGAGAAGCACGCCGTGGCGCGGCTGATCGGCGCGCCACCTGGCTACGTGGGCTTCGAGCAGGGTGGTCTCCTGGTGGACGCCGTGCGAGCACATCCCTACAGCGTTGTGTTGCTCGACGAAATCGAGAAAGCTCACTCCGACGTCTACAACATCCTGCTCCAGGTCATGGATCACGCGACGTTGACCGACAACAACGGCCGAGAGGCCGACTTCCGTCACGTCGTCCTGATCATGACGTCGAACGCCGGATCCCGCGAGGCCAGCGCGAGCGCCATCGGATTCAACGAAGACCAGACAGGCTCAGCTGCCGGTCGCACGAAATCGGCCATTGAACGTGTCTTCAGCCCGGAGTTCCGCAACCGACTCGACGCGATCGTGCCCTTTGGCACCCTGACCCCGCCAGTGATGGAAATGATCGTCGAGAAGTTCATCCTGCAACTCGAGGCGCAGTTGGGCGAGCAACGTGTCGCAATCACGCTCGCGCCAGACGCGCGCGAATGGCTGGCATCCAAAGGCTTCGATCCGAAGTTCGGCGCGAGACCTCTCAATCGAATCGTGCAGACCGAGGTCAGGAATCCTCTGACCGATGAGATCCTGTTCGGTCGGCTGGAGCATGGCGGCACCGTGCGGATCGGCCTGAACGACGAGCGCGACGGTCTGGCCTTCGAGTACGAGGTGTCGGACGCCGGAAGCCCTTCGCCCGATTCGGCGCCGCCCGCGATGGAAAAGGACACCGTCGAGGAGACCGCCGGTGACTGATTCCACGGTGGACTCCGCGCACGACGACGACGCCGACGTGTCGGCAAACGATCCCGAAGAATCCGCGGACGACGCACGGACGACTTCAGACTCCGATGTCCGCGTTATCGACCGCCGTTGGTGGGCCCGCTCCGAAGACGACAAAGCGGACGACGGCCCGCGCTCGGACAAGCCGTCGTATATCGAAGCGCTCGAGAAACGGCTGGAGGACAAGGACGTACAGCTGACGAACTATGCGGCGAAGTACAAGGCGGCCGCGGACGAGTTCGAGCAAACGCGGATTCGGCTACGGCGGGAGATTAGCAAGGATATCGAGCGAGAAAAGCGAGACGTGCTGGCAGCGTTTCTCGACGTCGTCGACAACATCGACCGGGCCATAGACGCGGCCCGTTCAACGGCGGATGACAACCCCACCGCGGCGCGTTTGGTCGAGGGAGTCGAGCTCGTGAAGCAACAGTTCCTTTCGACCCTGGAAGGCTTCGGCGTCACGCCGATCGACGCCGCCGGGCAACCGTTCGACCCCAACCTGCACGACGCGATCTCTACGGTACCCGTTGATGAACCGGACCAGACCGATGTCGTCATCGACGTCATCAAGGTCGGGTACGCGATCGGGGAAGACGTGCTTCGCCCCGCCAGCGTTACGGTTGGGAAGGTCGCTCCAGAACCTCGATGAGCTCGCGGAGCTCGGCGACCTCACTCTCGGCTGCGTAGAGAATCGCTCGACGTTCCTGGAGCGTCGGCACGTTCCAGTCCTCGCCGTCGAACCGCACCCGACCTCGCTCGTCAACCTCGACCAGCACCGCATCCATCGGACCGACATAGAGGCGCACGCTGGATCCTAGTCCCTTGTGTCTGAAAAAGCTTTAAGAAGTGTGCCGGGTGTGATGTATGGGGCGGCATGGCAAGAACAGGTCGGCCCAAGGCGAGATTGGAAGTCACCGCCGTGGAGCGAGGAGAACTTGAGCGGCTCGCCAGGCGCGCCAGAACGAATCGGCATGTGGCCTTGCGGGCGAAGATCGTCCTGAGGTGCGCGCATGGCGAATCGAACGTGGCGGTCGCGGCGAAACTGCGCTGTTCGAATGTGACGGTCGGCAAGTGGCGGCAGCGGGTTACGACAGGTCGCGTGGATGCGCTGTATGACGAGCCCAAGCCCGGAGCCCCCCGGACACTGTCCGATGCGGATGTCGAGTCGATCCTCGTCGCCACGTTGGAAAGTAAGCCGAAGGGGCGGACCCACTGGAGCACCCGCAAGATGGCGGAGCGCGCTGGCGTCAGTGCCTCCACCGTGGGCCGCATCTGGCGCACCTTCGGGTTGCAGCCGCATGTCGTGGAATCCTTCAAGATCTCCGACGACCCGCTGTTCCTCGAGAAGGTGCGGGACATTGTCGGCCTCTACCTGAATCCACCCGACCACGCCGGTGTCTTGTCATTCGACGAAAAGCCTCAGATTCAAGCCCTCGAGCGAGCGCAGCCGATCCTGCCGATGGACATGGGTCGGCCCGAACGCCAGACGCACAACTACATCCGCCATGGCACGGTGGACCTCTTCGCGGCGCTCAACGTCGCGACCGGCCAGGTCGTGGCGCAAACCAAGAAGCAGCATCGGTCGAGGGATTTCGTGAGCTTTCTGCGCGAGATCGACGAGCGGGTGGACCCCACCCTCACCGTCCACGTGATCCTCGACAATCTCTCGGCGCATAAGTCCCCGCTGGTCACACGATGGGTGGCCCGCCACCCGCGCTTCCAGTTCCACTTTACGCCAACCTACTCCGCCTGGCTCAACCTCGTCGAGCGGTTCTTTGGCCTCCTCACCGAACACGCCCTCAAGCGCGGCTCACATTCCAGCACGCACGCGCTGCGCCACGCCATCTCCGCCTACGTGGACGCCCACAATGACGAGGGCAAGCCTTTCAAGTGGACGAACACAGCCGACGAGATCCTCGCGAAGGTGAAGCGGTTCGGACAGCGCACCGTTCAAGTCCACGGTGGCCCCAGATGACCAACGACTTTTTGAAGAAATCAAAGATCAAGGGGACTAGATCCCCGCTGACATCGCGGCTCGCTGCGCGTCATCGACACCAATCACGACCGCGGCAAGGCCCTCGTTCTCGATCTGGCTGTCGAGCGACGAACCGTATGCGTACTCCACGTTGACGCCGGTGCCGGCGATCATCCGGGTCGCGGTGAACAGGGCTCCTGGGGCGTTGGGAATCGACAGAAACAGCACGTCTCGCTGTTCCACGGTGTAGTGCTGATCCTGCAGAATCCCAGCGGCATTCAGCGGATTGTCGACCACGAGGCGCAGCGTGCCGGCTGCGTCCAGCGACATGGCCTGGATGCCGATCTTGCCGTCTCCAAGGAGATGACAGACGCGTCCAAGCGCGCCGGGGCTGTTCTGCAACCTGAGGGCGAGCTCGGTGCGTATCGCCATGCAGTGGCAGCTTACAACATCCGATAAACTAAGGAGATGCCCGCGAATTCGGCCGCGCCAATCCCGATCGCGTCCCGACTTGAAGGCTTCGACTATGCCATCCGCAACATCGTGGCGGAGGCTCACAAGGTCGAGGCGGCGGGCCGCCGGGTGCACTACTTGAACATCGGCGATCCCGTGTTGTTCGGGTTTAAGACGCCACCGCACCTTGTCGAGGCGGTAGAACGAGCCATGCGGGACGGCAACAACGGGTACACGCCAGCCGCCGGCATCGCTTCGGCGAGAGAGGCCGTCGCGCGAGAGTACACGTCATGTGGGGTTGCGATGTCGCCCGACCGCGTGGTCCTCACGTCTGGCACATCCGAGGGAATTGAGCTGGCGCTTAGCGTTCTCGTCGATCACGACGACGAGGTTTTACTTCCCGTACCAACCTACCCGTTCTACACGGCCGTTCTCACCAAACTCGGTGCCAAGGCCGTCTACTACCGGACGGATTCGTCTCGCGGGTGGGAACCTGACCTCGATCACGTTCGGGATCTCGTGTCGACGCGCACCCGCGCCCTGGTCGTCATCGATCCAAACAACCCAACTGGTGCGGTGTACGCGGAAGAAACGCGAAAGGAGCTCCTCGACATCGCGAACCGTCATAACCTCGTGCTCTTGTCCGACGAGGTGTACACCGACCTCGCCTATGCCGGTCCGGTTCCACCCATCGGCGTCCTCGACCCCGAGGCGCCAGTGATCTCGTTCTCCTCCGCGTCGAAAGCGTACATGGCGCCGGGCTGGCGAACCGGCTGGATGGCGGTTGGCACCACGACGCGTCTCGATCATGTGCTCTCCGCGATCACGGAGCTCGCGGACGGACGGCTCTGCACGAATGGCCCGATGCAGCACGCGGTCGAGGCAGCGTTGGCGGGTGACCGTAGTCACCAAGCTGAGTTCCGCCAGCAACTGCAGGTGCGGGCTGAGCTCACAGCGCGGCGTTTGAACGCGATCGACGGAATCTCGTGTGTCCCACCCGCGGCGGCGTTTTACGCCATGCCCCAGGTGGATCTCCCGCCCGGACGAACCGATCAGGACTTCGTGCTGGAGCTGTTGAGAGCGACCGGGGTGCTGTGTGTCTACGGTTCCGGGTTTGGTACCGAGCCAAGCGAAGGCTTTTTCCGAATCGTCTTTCTCGCTGATCCGGCCGAGCTGGAACAGCATTTCGATGCGATTGCAGCCTTTACGGCACAGTTTCGTGGCGATCGCAGCCTCGCCACCGGTTGACGCACCGCAGGGCTAGCGGTCAGACTAATCGTTCGACCCAGACCCCAGCCGGCGGGTCTTTTCAACGCGTCTGCGCGTCCAACTCAGAGTGAGCACTGTCGTGGCTAGCGGACTCTATCGGCTTGCGGCTGCCTCGGTCGCCCTGGCGCTCTTTGCGCCTCCATCGCCGGCACGCGCGCAGCCTCCAAACCCCATTCAGGTCACTCCCCTCTTCGAGGCTGACGGGGCGAAGGCCGGGTCTACGTATCGGGTCGCGGTCGACGCCAAGCTCGACGCCGGCTTTCACGTCAACTCGAACGAGCCCTTGGATGAGAGCCTGATCGCGACAAGCCTGACCATCGATCCGCCGGACGGCATCGTCGCGCGCGCCGTAGCCTGGCCAGAATCGTTCATGTTCGCCGTGGGCCCGGACGATCTGGCGGTGTTCGGGGAGACGTTCGTTATTGGGATTGCCCTCGACCTCGCCGACGACCTCCCGCCGGGTCAGCACATCGTCTCGGGCACGCTCGAGTACCAACCGTGCAACGACAAGATGTGCTTTTTCCCGGATCAGGCTCCGCTGTCGTTTCCAATCAACGTCGTCGACGAAGCTCATCCGATCATCGCTACTCGCACCGATATCTTCGACGGACTGAACTTCGCCGCGATCACGGATCCCGGCTCGGCAGGCGTCGACCCGCCCGCGACACCCCCCGCCAGCGATAGCGGTGACGCCGAGGTCATGACCCGCCTGGCCGGCTTCGAGGTGCTTGGCACAACCGGCGGCTATCTGGGCACCGATGACTTCTTGGACTTCATCGACCGGGCTGAGTCCGGACGCGCCGAGGAAGGCTGGTTCGCAGGCCGGGGACCGCTGGCAATTCTCCTGCTGATCCTCGTCGGTGGGCTCGCGCTGAACTTGACGCCGTGTGTGCTGCCGATGATCCCGATCAACCTTGCGATCATCGGCGCCGGCGCGAAGGCCGGCTCGCGGACGCGAGGGTTCGCGCTAGGTTCCGCTTACGGTTTGGCCATGGCGCTCGTCTACGGCGTGCTCGGCCTGGTCGTTATTCTCATGGCCGGAACATTCGGCACCATCAATGCCTCGCCCTGGTTCAACCTTGGCATCGCCACCCTCTTCGTCGTGCTCGCGCTCGCGATGTTCGATGTCTTGTCGATCGACTTCTCGAGTCTCCAGAGCAAGCTCAACATCGGCGGCGCGTCCGGTGGCGGATCGTTTCTGCTCGCGTTTGGGATGGGTGGTGTGGCGGCACTACTGGCCGGCGCGTGCGTCGCTCCCGTAGTTATTCAGGTCATCGTGTTCTCGAGCAATCTGTACGCCACCGGGACGGCCGTTGCGCTGCTCCTGCCGTTCATTCTTGGGGTGGGGATGGCGCTGCCGTGGCCGATTGCCGGGGCGGGTTTGACCCTTCTCCCAAAACCTGGCCCCTGGATGGTCAGAGTTAAGCAGGCGTTCGGGGTCTTCATCCTCGGCACAGCGGTGTACTACGGCTACCTGTCGTACGGACTCTTCAGCCAGCGATGGGTCGATCCTGAGGAAGTGGCGTCCAGCGTGCAACAACTTCTCGACGAAGGTTGGTACGCGTCGCTGGACCAAGGGCTTCAGATCGCGGAAGCCGAGGGCAAGCCCGTGCTGGTGGACATCTGGGCCACCTGGTGCAAGAACTGCCTCACCATGGACCGCACGACGCTGAAGGACCCCGAGGTTCAGGCCGCGCTCGACGACTACGTCAAGGTCAAGTTTCAGGCAGAGGACCTCAACGTGCCGCCTGCCCGCGACGTGATGACGCACTTCGAAGCGTTCGGTCTTCCGGCGTATGCCATCGTGCGACCGAGCGACTGACCTTTGAACGCCGACCCGACTCAACCCGACTAGCGGGCTGCCGGAACACTGGCGGCTCGCGCCTCAGCCCGGACTTGTATCGCGTGCGGATGGACGCGCGCCGTCAACGCGTCGGTCGCCTCGAACACCTCGCCGTCAACGTGAAACACCGGGAGGGCATCGCTAGTGACCTCGAGCTCGCGGAACGACTGCATCGTGACGCCCGGCACCTGATGAAGCGTGCCGGAGAACAACCGTCGCGCGTGCCAGAGCACAGACAGCGGCGACATCGGCGGCACGACGACTAGCTCGAGCAGGCCGTCGTCAGGTCGAGCCAGCGGTGCGATCTGAGCGTTCAGGCCGTACTGGCGAGAGTTGGCCAACGCGATGATCAGGGCGCTCTGACTGATCGCGACCTCGCTAGATCTGAGCCTATAGAAACTCGGCTCGTAGTCCCAAATGCTCCGAACCGTGGCGGCGACGTAGCGTGGCCCTCCGCGCGTGGTCAGAGCATTGAACAGCGAGGCCAGATGGGCGTCGAACCCGATACCCGCGACATTGAAGAACAACCGCCCTTCGAGCTCGCCCGCATCGATGTCCGTCGTGACGCCGGTCAGGGCAGTTGTCAACGCCTGCTTCGGCTGCCGCGGCACGTTCAGTTCACGCGCGAGGCCGTTCCCCGAGCCACTTGGCACGATGCCAAGCGCCGGCCCTCCAAAGGCCAGTTCTGTCGCTACTTCGTTCATCGTTCCGTCGCCGCCCCACGCGACGACCGTTTCGACACCCTCGTCGGCGAAACGTCTCGCCAAGTCGGCCGCATGACCCTGATGGGTCGTCACGGCCACTTCCCCGTGTAGATCGCACGCTTCGAGAACCTCGTTCGCGAGCTCCACCTTGCGTGCGATGCTCAACCGCCGGCGCGACCCGGCAACAGGATTGATGATGATGGCTGCGTCCATCCGTTTCGTCTTAGCGCGAGTTTGTCCCGGTGCTATAGTAGAGTCACATGAGCCGCCAGTGGGTGAGATTGGGCTGCCTCATCATCATGCTGCTCGTGGCCATTCCTTCCGGATACCACCTGTTTCGCACCGAGCAACGCGGCGTCGCTAACCAAGAAAGTGCCGCCGCTTTCGACGCGCTCGCGTGGACGCTTTCCCTAGCGGTCGCGAAGCTCGAGTCGGCTCAGATCGCCTACGTCGCGAGCGGGCAGAATGGTGAGCGGTGGTTCGATGTCGTTGATCGGCAGGTGGAGATCGTCGGTGGCGGCTTGAAGGAGTTGGCCGCGATGGCTCGCAGCGGCGAGGCGCTGGAGTCGCTTTCGGCCGCCGAGATCACGGTCGACCGTCTCCGAGGAATCGATGAGATCGCACGCGAACTGACCGCGACCGGCGAGACGCTGATGGCCTCGGATGTCGTGTTTGCCGACGGCCGAGAACTCGCCTTGCGAGCGACCACCGAGATCGCCGCGGCCCGTTCCTCAGAGCAGGCCTTTCGCACCGACCTCGAGCAGCAGTATCAGCGGACTCAGATCACAACCTGGTCGTTTGCGACGGCTGTGTCGATCGGCATCGTTCTGCTGCTCGCACCTGTCACCAGGCGCTCGCGTCCGCAGGATCCTCGGGCGGCGACAACGGCCGCCGGATCTGACGACGACCTCGAACTGGCCGTCGACGCTGTGACCGCCGAGATGATCGCCCCTCACTCGTTGGAGTTCGACGTTGAGTCTCTCGATCCGGACGTCGACGCGTCACCCGCACTGTTGGTCGCCGACGATCAACCCCTCACCGAACCACCGCCGCCTCCGGCCCCCGAGCTCTCCGAGCTCGCGCGCGTCTGCACCGACCTCGGATGCGTTTCCGAAGAATCAGACTTGAACGACGCACTCGGGCAAGTCGCCGCCCTGTTGAACGCCAGCGCGCTTGCTGTGTGGGTGAACGATGCCCGCGGCACCGGGCTGCGACCGGTCGCTGGTCACGGGTTTGCCCCCGATGTGCTGCGGCGGCTCGGAACCCTCACGACCGATGATGACAACATTACGGCCGCAGCGTACCGAACCCATCGGGTCCAGATTGCCGCGGCTCAGGGTGACCACCTGGGCGCGATCGCGGCGCCTCTCATCACGACATCCTCGCGCGGCATCACCTGCAACGGCGTTCTATCCGTCGAGGTCAGAGACGGATGGGAAACCCGCGCGGCGGTGCAATCGACGGCGGCTATTCTCGCCGCGCAGTTGGGAACGCTGGTCGTCGTCGATTCGGTTGGCGGAACATCTCGCCCCGACGTTCCATCCCAGGCGCTGGGTTAGCGTCGTGACCGGTGTCCGGCCTCAACGCGGCGCCGCGCGAGGGTCGACCTCGATGTGCCCCTCCAACGTCATCTTGCGGCGATCGCGCATGACCTCAATGCTGAAGGTCGAGGGCGAATCAAGCCGGGCGAGGTGGCGTCTCAGTGAACGGAGATCATCCACTGGCTCGTCGCCGATGGCCAGGATGACGTCGCCTGCGCGCAGCGTTGCGGTATCCGCCACCGAGCCTGCCTCGACTGCCGTGACCAGAACGCCGCCTTCAACGCCGAAGTAGGCTGCCAGCTGTGGGCTCAACTCGCTGACTTCCACCCCAAGTCTCGGGCCGTGCCGCCTGACATCGAAGTCAGGGACAAAGTGCCCGAGCTCAGGGACGTACTCGCGGATGGTCTGCATCACGCCCCGCCCCGCTTCGGGCGTCACGTGGAACCGAACACGCTGACCATTCCGGACGACGACTGCCTCGACCTCGCGTCCCGCGGGTGTTTCGCGAACGAGACGTGAGAGCTGCCTCGCGCCTCGTACACGCTCGTCGTCGAATCCCACGACGACATCGCCGGCCTGCAAACCCGCGGCGGCGGCTGGGCTGTCATCGTGGACCGTCACGACGGCCGCACCCTCGTCGGGCGTCTCGCCCGAAGCCGACGTGATGTCTTGTACGGACACGACAATGCGGCTCCCCGCCCCAGACAGGATGTCCATCATTCCGGCCTGTGCCGGGGCGTGCTCGGGCCGCTGCCCGGCTGATTCTGGAGACGCCGCGGAAGCGATCCCCTGCAGCATGACAGCCACGATGACGACGACCGCCCCCACGCACAAGAGGATGGCCCACTGCGTATTGCCCTGACGTCGCGACGTCTCATTCATCGATGTCGTCCCTTCCATAGTGCTTAGGACGGCTGGCGGCGGGAATTGGTCGGGAGTCCCCTTCTGAGGTCAGAGGGCGACATCAGCTCAGGACGACGAGATCGAAATCGTGGCAGAAAACCGCGGCCTGCGGGTGTTTCTTGGTGGGTACGGGATTTGATTGTCAGTATGCCGGTCGCGCGGAATCAACGGGGTGCGTTAACTCAGGCAGGCGCTGGCATCGCCGCATCCCGTCACGTGGGAAGAGGCGATTCCGCGCGACCGATTCCAACAAACGCCTTCACAACCGTCGGTGTCGCACGGCGCGCGTCGGGCGCTGGCGGTCTTCGATATACTGAGCGCCGTGGAAACCGACCTCAGTCTACCTTTTGACAACGCCACGATCGAGCGAATCCTTCCGCACCGGTACCCCTTTCTCCTCGTCGACAAGATCACGGAGTTCGAGGAGGACAAGCGCATCGTGGGCATCAAGAACGTCTCGCTCAACGAACGGTATCTCGCCCACCGCCCCGGTGAACCGCCAGCGCTGCCGCCGACCATTCTGACCGAGGCGGTCGCACAAGTTGGCGCGATCCTGATTCTAGCCAAGCCGGAGAATCGCGAGCGGTTGCCCTACTTCCTCGGCATCGAGCACGTGCGCTATTTCAGGCCGGTGTATGCAGGTGATTCCGTCATCATCGAGGCAACGGTTGACCGCCTGCGCAGTCGCATGGGACGACTCAAAGGATTTGCCAGGGTCGGCGACGAGGTCGTCGTCGAAGGCACGATGGCCTTTGCGTTGAGTCCCCGAAAAGACGGAGAGGACGAGTAGTCCGACCTTCTAGGAGGCGGCCCGAGTGTGGGCACCGCGCCAGGCTGCCACCGCGACGCCTTCGGGAGCGGCGTCCTCATCAGCCGGTTGTTCGTCCGTGGCCGAGCGCCCATCTACGCAGACACGGTTGCGCCCAGTTTCTTTGGCGAGGTAGAGCGCAGCGTCCGCTCGGGCGATCGTGTCGTTGCTATCAAGCTCGCCCTTTCGAGCTGCCGCAACCCCGGCGCTGGCGGTGCGTGAGACCAGTTGTCCCCTCCAATCAACCGAGACGGCCCCGATTTCCTTGCGGGCGATCTCGGCCACGATGGCCGCGCCGTCTAGGTTGGTGTCGGGAAGCAGAATCATGAATTCTTCACCGCCGTAGCGCACGCGGATATCGCTGTTTCGAAACAGCGTCGTGAGCCGTTTGCCGACGGCAGCAAGTAGCGCGTCGCCACAGAGATGCCCGTGCTCGTCGTTTACCGACTTGAAGAAGTCGAGGTCGAACATGACGATTGAGAAGTCCGTCCGAGCGCGCTTCGCACGCTGGAGCTCGGCGTCGAGCAACTTCATGCCGTGGGTCCGGTTGAAACAGCGCGTGAGGCCATCATAGACACCGTGTTCTTCGATCTCGGCCAGGAGCTGCATGTTCCGAATCGTAATGCCGGTAAGTGTTCCGATCACGGCGAGCCGTCGCCGCAGGTCATCAATGCGGTCGTCCGGGGGTACCGGTGCCCCCAGGACACCAACATGACCGTCGCCGCAAATCAGCGGAAAACAGAGATGTCCGTCGATTTCATGGCCGCTCGCGGCGTCGAGATCGGCTTGACCCCTCGCGTACAACTCCTCGGCTCGCCGCACGTTGGCGGGGCCGGCCTCAACCGATCCCCCAAGGGGGGCCCCAGTCAACGACTCCCACTTTCCGCCGCGGGGCCGGAGCAGGGCCCAAACGCCCTCCGAGCCCGCCACGTCCTGGAGGTGCTGCCGCAGGTAATCTCGCATTTGGCCGATTCCGGCGGCTTGGGTCAAACCGTGACCCAGCGTAACAAGGTGGGACGTTTCGGCCGCGAGCTGCCTGGCTGACGTGGCATGTGCACGCTGCAATGCGTAATGGCCGACCCACGCGGCTGCAATGGCGACGATCCCCGGTACCACAGCCAGCCCGTACCGGGCCTCGATGTCGAGTCCCAGCTGCACGAGGGCCAGAATTGGCTGGCGGAACACCATGACCAGCGCGATGCAGCCGCCGGTCAGGAGTACCAGGTTCTTGCGATGTGCCATTAAGATGCCCCGATCGCAGAATCGGCATCTAGCCCGTGTACTTTGAATGGTCCCCTCCGGAACCCCCGCCAGCGGCCGGGTTTGCCTGTTTTTGCGATAAGATGCCTTCGTGGGTTCAAAAAAGAAGTCTCGTCGGGCCGAGGTCGTCCAAGACACCAGAACAGGCAGTAGTGGGCCGCCGTGGGTGCTGATCGCCGGCGTCGTCGCCGTCGCAGCGCTGGCAGCGTTTGTGCTGTTCCCGTCCTCTGCACCCACGCCAGAGCCGGTTGCCGAGTCCGCTCGAGCTGACACCGATTCGCCCGATGAGCCGGCAACGCGACCTGACACGCCGGTGGTCCCGACACGTCCCGCGTCGCCAAAACCGCCGCCCGGGGCACAACTGCCGGCACTTCCGCTTGTGTCGAACCTCGTGCCTCGGCCGCCGGACGTCATTCGCGGGGCCTACGCCTTCACGGCCCAGAACCCGGAAATCTCCGAGTACATCCCGTGCTTCTGCGGGTGTGAGACATCCGGCCACTCGGCCAACGCCGACTGCTTCGTCGAATCACGAAACGCCGACGGCAGCGTGCGAGAGTGGGATACTCACGGGATGGCCTGCATCATTTGCGTGGACGTCGCGCACCAGACTCAGCAGCTGCACGCTTCTGGGGCATCCGTGCGGGATATCCGCTCGGCCGTCGAAGCACAGTACTCGAGCTCGCCTCGGCAGACTCCGACCCCGGCACCGCCGTCTCAGTAGACCCGTCTCAGGGTCGGGCGACCAGGCGCCACGAGTCACAGATCGACACGGTATAATCGAGCGTGTCAGCTCGCGCTGCACGCGTCCCCCCGGCTGCCCCGCCCGCGCCTGAGGCGCTTGCTCGGTTTTTCGATTTCCTCCACGAGGGCATTTACTTCGGCACGATTCACGGCAACATCGATGCGACCACCGCGGCAAATCCCCATCTGAAGTTGATGTTCGGACATCCGCCCGATGCGGATCCGATCGCCGTGCGCCCCTTCGAACCGGAGCGCTTCGTGGACCCCGACGCCCGCGACGCGTTCTTCGAACGGTTGGCGCGGGATGGCGGCGTCTCCGACTATCTCCTGCGCCTGCGACGGGCCGATGACACACCCTTCTGGGTTGAGGTTACGGTGCACGTCGATGTCGACCCGAGTCATGGCCCGCGGCAGTTCTGGGCGCTGATCCGAGACGTGAGCGAACGTCGTCGCCTGGAGGATCAGGGCCGAGACCTGTATCACCAGCTACTTCAGGCCGAGAAGCTCGCGGCGTTAGGGCAGACCGTGTCGGGGGTCGCGCACGAGCTCAACAACCCGCTCGCGACCATCCTGACGTGGTCCGAACGGCTCTCCAGTCGCCAGCTCGATGACGTGACAGAGCGAGGCATCAAAGCGATTCTGAGCGAATCGGAACGCGCCGCGAAGATCGTGAGAAACCTCCTCACCTTCGCACGGAAGCATCACACGACACGCGGACAAGTCGACTTAAACCAGGTCGTTCGCGAAACGCTGTCTCTTCGCGCCTACGATCAGCGTGTGTCCAACATCCAGACCATCGAGGCTCTCGCGACCGGCCTTCCACAGGTGTTCGCGGATCCGCACCACGTCAAGCAGGTGCTCCTCAATCTGATCATCAACGCGGAGCAAGCCATGCTCGGCGAGCACGGTCGTGGAACGCTCGTGATGAGGACGTGGCACGATGAAACCCGCCGCGCCGTCGTCCTCGAGATCAATGACGATGGACCCGGAATTCCACCCGACGTTCAAGCAAAGATCTTCGATCCGTTCTTCACGACCAAGGCTGTCGGGAAGGGAACCGGCCTGGGCCTCACGGTCGCCTATGCGCTCGTTCAAGAACACGGCGGTCGCATCAGGATCGAATCGGTGCCCGGAGAGGGCGCCTCGTTCTTCATCGAGTTCCCTACCGACGGACCCATCGGCGAGACCGAGCCCGAGCCGGCGACGGAGACACCGTCCCACGACGTGGAAGGCAAGCGCGTCTTGGTGGTGGAAGACGAGCCCGCATTAGCAAGTGCGGTATCGGAAGCCCTGACGGACGCAGGCTTCCAAGTGGATCGGGCATCCGACGGACAAGAGGCGCTGGAACACATCGCGAGCCAGACCTACAACCTGGTCATCTGCGATCTCAAGATGCCGCGGATGGATGGGCCCGAGCTTTATCGACGAATCCTGGACACGGCGCCGGCCCTGGCTCGCCGCATGGTATTTGTGACCGGTGATGTGGCGGGCACCGACGCCGAGCCGTTTCTCGAACAGACCCGATGTCGGTGGCTTGCCAAGCCGTTCCGCCTGGGAGAGCTGCTGCGCGTTGCCCGTGAGGTCGTCAACTAGTGGTACTCGACCTCCGCGCCTACCGCGCCGCCGCGACTGCGGAACGCGCGGCTGTGCGGCCCACGGGCTTGAGGCGCGCCTTTGCCATCTTGAGCGGCGTCGCCTTCGTCAACGCTGACGTCAGGTGTTCCGGTGCAAGGTCTGGCCCGAGGAGCTTCCGCAAGCGCTGGACCGCACGAGCGTGAAGCTGCGACACGCGAGACTCGTTGACGCCTATCGCCTGCCCGATCTTCTTCATCGTGACATCGCCGAAGTAGTACATGCCGATGACCTTCCGCTCACGCGGGGGTAGGGCCGCCACGGCGCCGCGAACGCGATCCTGGACTTCACCCATCTCACACGCCTTGTCGGGTGCAAGCGGCTCAGAGGGAACGAGCACGGGGGGCAAACTTGCTTCATCGACGTCATCTGCTGACGCAAGGGGAGACGTCGATTCGATGGTGTTGATGCGGACGATGGTACGACTGAGTCGCGCCTCGTCGGCGCCAAGGTGCTTGGCAATGTCAGAGAGCGACGGCTCGCCGCCCATCTTGTGCCGCAGGTGCTCTCGAGCCGCTTCCAGCTCACGGCGCACCCGACGGATGCCTCGCGGCCACGCGTCGCGTCGTAAGGCATCGATCATCGAGCCCCGCACGCGCCGCTCGGCGAAGGTTTCGAATTTGATGCCCCGCTTCTCGTCGAATCGGTTCGCGGCATCGATGAGACCGATCATGCCGTCTTGAATGAGATCTCCGATGTCGATGGAGTGCGGCATCGATGCAGCCAGACGACGGGCCAAGGCCTGAACGAACGGCACGCTCGCCGCGATTCGATCTTGTTGAGGGTCTGCTGTTCGCTGCTCTTGCATGACTTCCGACTCCCTTCGGTCGCTCTTGGCGTCCCCATGCGTCTTGTCGCCGGGGACTGTCCTAGGGGCAAGTGAAATGCCAGCGCTTCGCAGTCCACAGCTCGCCCGGAGAGAGGGTCGTCTGATTCAAACTAATTCCTTATATTTCAGCTATTTACAAAGCTGAAGGCTTGTGCAGGGAGGGGCAGATTGAAGCGGAGTTGGGCACGATGAGCGTCAGCTTCCTGACACTGGTGTCGGCCTACCGTCAATGATCCGACGGTCAAGATGGGCTTGGATAGCCAGGTTCTCGTGGGACGGCACCCTGACTGGTAGGGCAAGGCCAGAGGCCCTCTGGGGCTCAAGCCAACAGCCAGGCTGTTCGGTGCAATCCAGGACGCGGTTCTAGTCTGGTGGGTCCGTGGATTCGGTTGTCCGGCGCCGGACGTCTCTGGCGGTGCCGATGGCGTCCACCGCGCTCGTGACGATTTGGCTCGCACGCGCGCGGGGTGCCCCATCCTCCAGCTTAGCTTCCAAAAGCTCGGCGTTCGCGAGAATGATACCGAGCTGATTGTTTAGCTGGTGCAGCAGCGTTCGCAGCTCGGGTTTCTCGCCGACGAGGACGGGCAGAACGCTGGGGTAGGGAACCTGCGACTGGCCGGCCATTACCCCAGCCGTCGCTGCTCGCCTACGGGCTGGCGTCGACTCGCGTCTTCAGGTTTTCGCCAAAGCGTATCCACGAAGATACGAACTGAACCGCCGGCAGTGCGAACGTATTCCACCTTGCCGCTCGCAATCCAGTTGTAGATCGTCCGTCGGCTCACGCCGACGAGCTCGCACGCCTTCATGATCGAGATGGTTTTTCTGTCGACAATCATCGCTTCGCTCGTCATTTCACCCATGTGGATTCGCGACTACGCTCGGCGGGCCGTTGCGAGGCGACCCGCTGACTCTGACCTCGAAAAGTCGTATCGGCACGCTTCCGCACAAGCTGTAGCGCTGCTTCGTATACATCGTGTTCGGCGTTCGTATCTTGACGGCCGCCGGCTCGGGCGTCAAAATACTGGCGCCTCTGTAAATGACTGAAAACGAAGTACATCTTCTTCTAGTCGAAGATGAGTTGGCGCTTCGAGAAGTGATAGCCGAGCGTTTGGCGGAGCACGGGTACAACGTCGTACAGTGCGATTCTGGCGAGGCGGCACTCGAGCACTTGGCTGATTTCGCGTTCGATGTCCTCATTACCGACCTGCGGCTGCCAGGGATCGACGGCACCGAGGTCATTCAGACGACACTCGAACAGTACCCAGACATCGTCGGAGTTGTCGTCACCGGTTACGGCACCGTGAAGGACGCGGTCGCGGCAATCAAGCACGGCGCCAGTGACTTCATCACCAAGCCCTTTCAGTTCGATCACCTCCTGCATATCCTCTCGTCGGCCCTCGAGCAGCGGCGTCTCAGGTCTGAGAACGCGTACCTCCGATCGCAGCTACAAGACCGTTATCGCTTCGAAGGGATCGTGGGACGGAGTGACGCGATGCGTCAGCTGTTCGGGACGCTCGAAACTGTAGCTGGAACCGCGAGCACCATTCTCGTCACCGGCGAGACGGGAACGGGCAAGGAGCTGGTCGCGCGCGCGATTCATCACAACAGCCCGCGGCTGAATCATCGGTTTATCGCACTGAACTGTGGTGCGATCCCGGAAACCCTGTTGGAAGCCGAGCTCTTCGGCCACGTCAGGGGCGCGTTCACGGGGGCCGTCGGCACACGCCAGGGGCGACTCGAACAGGCCAATCGCGGCACGTTGTTCCTCGACGAGGTGGGAACGATGAGCGCCGGCCTTCAGGCCAAGCTGCTTCGGGCGCTTCAAGAACGAGAATTCGAACGGGTTGGCGACAACCGCCCCGTTCGCGTCGACGTCAGGGTTATCGCGGCGACCAACTCAGACCTGGAACAGATGGTCTCGGAGGGGACCTTCCGCGAAGATCTCTTCTACCGACTCAATGTCATCCCCATCCGCCTTCCCCCACTCCGAGAACGACGCGAGGACATCCCCCTCCTGGTGCAAGACTTCCTACAAAAGCTCGGTTCTCGGTTGGACCCGCCACGGAGCGATGTCGTCTTCTCTCAGGAAGCGATGCGTCGGATGATGTCATTTCGCTGGCCCGGCAACGTCCGCCAACTCGAGAACATGATCGAGCGGGTGTTGATCTTGACGTCGGGACGAAAACAAATCGACGTTGACGATTTGCCGCCGGAGATCAGCACAGACAAGGGCGTGGTCGAAGACGCCCAGCCGGTGTTGCCGGACGCCGGCCTCGATCTTCCGCAGTACTTGCGAGACACGGAGCGCACGCTCATTCGCAGCTCGCTCGAGCGGACCGGAGGGAACAAGCAGCAGGCCGCCCGGCTGTTGAACATCAAGCGAACGACGCTACTTGAGAAGGCGAAGAGATTGGATCTCGAGTCAGAGGTGGGACGCAAGAGCCAGGAGTGAGGAGCCGCGTCGTCTGGCTACGCAAACATGTCAAACGTCCGAAACGATCCCTTTAAGATCGCCGCCGTGTCACGGTAGCCGAGCCAATCGTCAACCATCGTCGCATACACACGGCGGAAATCGGTCGTCATCTTCAGGTTCCCGTCGTCCAAATCGACGAGGCTGGGGTGTCGACCGTACATCCCTCCCTTTACGCCAGCGCCAAACACGAACATCGGGGTCGCCGTTCCGTGGTCGGTTCCCAGGCTCGCGTTCTCCTCGACCCGCCGCCCGAACTCCGTGAACATCATCACCGCCACCTGATCGCCCCGGCCCATGCGCCTTACGTCTTCAACGAACCCGCGAACCGCGTCAGCGGTGTAGGCCAGCAAACGGGCATGCGGATCGGCCTGATGGACGTGGGTGTCGAACGCGTTGCCCGAATAGCTCACGTAGTAGAGGCGGGTCGGCAGGTCAGCCGCAATGAGCGAAGCGACCTGTCGCAATGGTCCCGAAAGCCCCCCAATCCCGTAGTCCACCGGGGTCTGGAAGGCAGCCGCCGCCTCACGGATGACCTCGCCGCTCTCGGCGGCGTTCTGTGCGGTCGCGGTGAGGAACTCGAGCGTCGAGTTGTCGGTCCCCTTGCCCGCGCCCAAACCGGAGAGTGCGGAGGTTTCCGCCGACGTTCCCGCACGTCGAAGCCCATCCGGATGGTTGAACACCAGCGGCGGATGATGCCGACTCTGAACCGCCAATGCCTGCCGCGATCCGATGTTGACGATGACGTTGCCTTGGGCATCGTGGTCATACGCACCGTCGGCGAGGCGACCCAGCCATCCGTACGGATCGCCGCCATTCGGCACGCCCGTGTGCCAGTAGCCCATTGATGAGAAATGCGAAAGACTTGGGTTCGCGTACCCGCAGCCGTGAACGACGGCCATGTGCCCATCCTTGTAGAGCCGCTCGAACCCGACCAGCGACAGATGAAAGCCAATACCTGGTTCGACGCTGATGACCTCAGTCTCGCGAATGCCGAGATTGGGCCGGACTCTGTAGTACTCCGGATTACCGTACGGCACCACGGTGTTCAGTCCGTCGTTCCCGCCCGAGAGCTCCACGACGACCAGGATCCGCTCGGGATTGGCCTCCATGCTCGTCCCACCGAGCGCCTGTGCGGAGAGCGCGGCTGACGTCTGATGCAGGATCGCGGGCAGACCTGCGCCGACGCCAATGCCGTAGAGCCCGCGGCGAAGGAAATCACGTCGTGAACAGCCACATCGTAAAGTCATGGGACGCTCCCGCTACGCCAGCTGATACTCGGGCGTGCTCAATACGAGATACAGCAGCGACCGCAACGTCGCCTCGGTTTGCGCGTCGCCGGCCTCGATCCGCCCCCCGGCCAGCTCCGATTCCAGGAACTCCACGAGCACCGCGCGATCATCAACAGCGAGCTCCACACGCAGAAAGCGCTCAGTGAGATGATCCACGGCCGCCGTGGCGTCGGTGGCACCGGCGTCGATCAGCAGCGCGACGAGATCAAGATCGGGCGTGCGGCGCGGTATCAACTTGAGTCGCTCAAAGGCCATTACGTAGCCCATATACCCACCGTACCGGGTGTTGTAGTCCTCGTCGCGGTCGGCGAGCAGGCTCGACTCCGCATCGCCTTCCTGAGTCGCGGCCGTGATGTTCATTCCCGCCTCGAGACGGCGTGCCACCCGCGCATACACCCCGGGGACCCTCCGATCGGGCGCGCGAAACGAGTCGGCCTCCGCGAACAAGATGAACCGAAAGACGTTGCCCCGCTGCATGAGCGATCCGGGCGTGATCCACGCTCGTCCCCCGGCCCAGCCCGCTACGTTCGGCGGATTGAACAGCGTCTGACCCAGGCCCGCGGTCAGCTGGTTGAAGTCCGGGATCGTCGGAAGCTCGCGTAAGCCCATCTTCCGGTAGGTTGACACGACCAGTTGTACCGGAGCCTTGATTTGGGTTGCATACGACGGCGGACTGTAGAAGTCGCGCGACAAGAAGATCCGCGTCAGCAGTGGCTCGAGCTCGTAGTCCCGGTCTCGGAGGATTGCTCCGAGCTCGACACGAAGCTCGACCGCCAGCTCTTCTCTGACGAAGTACCGATACAACTTGGCAGCGATGAACTCGGCGGCGGCGGGCTGCTCGAGGATGATATCGATGATGTCGGTACCGTCGAACAGCCCCGTGCGGCCTAGAAACGTCTTCGTCCCGTAGTCGTGCTGGGTTTGATCGAAGCGAAACTCGAGCACGTCGTTGGTCCATCCCGTGAATGCGCGCGAGGCCTCACGGATGTCGTGCTCGGTGTAGTTGCCGACCCCAAGCGTAAACAGCTCGAGCAGCTCGCGGCCGAAGTTCTCGTTCGGATGGTCCTTGACGTTCTCACCGTTGTCCAGGTACACCAGCATCGCCGGGTCTTTGAGGATGCCCAGCAACAGATCGCGAATGTTTCCACGAGCGTTCGCGCGCAGCATGCTGTTTTGACGCTCCATCATTCGCGCATCCCGCACCTTGGTATTGCCGGTGGCGAAGTGTCCGTGCCAGAACAGCGTCAGCTTCTCCTCCAACGGCCGCTCGCTCAGCAGCATCCGGCGCCCCCACCAGGTTGCGAGTCGTTGGGTCTCAACCGCATTCGACCGGAGGCCAAAGAAGAAGGTGTTGACGACTGGTTGGAGTCGGCGTTGTTCCCCATCCGGCAGCGGCCGCACGCCCATGGACTGACCGGTCTCGCGAGCGATTCGGACGGCCTCAGCCCGGCTCTTGGGAAACGGATCCATGGCCGGGTCCCAGATTGGGGAGGCATCGAACGCCGGTAGGGTATCCGGAACACGGCCGTAGTCGACCAGGCTGGCCACAGCCTCCGCCGGACTCATCGCCGCCAGGCGCCCGATTTCGACCGGAGTGCCTCCGAATCCGGCGCGCTCGAGCAGATGGGCAGCCTTGTCCTTGTCCCAGTCTTCGGCGGAGATTGGCGTCACGTCGCCAGTCCAACCATCTGGACCGGCCTGACCGGCCTCCGCGCTGACCGCCCAGGCGGCCAAAACAGCCAGGCTCAGATTGAGTATTTTGCGCATCGGCGAGTTCCGAAAAGGCATCATACGCCAGCGATACGAATCGGCCCAAACCTCAGTCGAGCACGTCCAGCCGATAGTCGAGCAGGGTGTCGCCGTCGAAAATCCAATACCCGGAGAACCGCCGGCCCTCAAGGACCAACGGCAGCCAAAGCCGATCGTCCTCCCACATCTCATCGAACGGAATGGCATCAACCTCATACCAGAATGGGGTGGCTTCGTCGGTTTCGATCGGGGTTCCTTCGACGTCGGACGTCCAGTATACGTGGACGTAGATCGAGTAGCCGTCGACGAACTGGAACCGGTGGTCACCCAGACGCGTCAGCGGCCCGGCCCGAACGCCGAGCTCCTCATGAAGCTCGCGGGCCGCACCCGCTGAGGGCTGCTCGCCGGGTTCAAGTCGTCCGCCGGGGCCGTTGATTTTGCCAGCCCCCAGGCCGCGCTTCTTGCGGATCAGCAAGATCCGCCCCTCCTGAATAACGAAGACGAGGGTAGCAGGATCAACGGCCGTCCAGCGCGTCCAGTCAACGTCGCCGATCCGCCGGGCAAACGGTGTCTCGTCCTGCATCACGACACTAGTATGATGGCCATAGCGTATCGCATCGATGGGAGCCTCACACTCACACGAGACGACAGCGAACCTCAGGCTGGCGTTCGTCCTCAATACCAGTTTCGCCATCCTCGAGATCATTGGCGGCATTTGGACAAACAGCGTCGCCATCCTCTCCGACGCCGTCCACGACCTTGGCGACAGTCTCGCGCTCGGTGCCGCCTGGTGGCTTGATCGATACGCGCAAAAAGGACGCGACCGGCGGTTTTCGTACGGCTATCTGCGGTTCTCGCTGCTTGGAGCGTGGACGAATACAACCGTGTTGGTCCTGGGATCAATCCTGGTGCTGACGGAAGCCATTCCCCGCTTGTGGCACCCGGAGACTCCGAACGCCGGTGGGATGGTCGTGTTTGCGCTGATCGGGATCATCGTCAACGGAACCGCCGCGTGGCGGCTCCACGGCGGTACCGCGCTCAATGCATCGGTGGCCTCGTGGCACCTGGTCGAGGACGTCCTCGGTTGGATCGCGGTCTTAGCCGCCAGCGTCACGATGCTGTTCGTCGACCTGCCGATTCTCGATCCGATCCTCTCGGTCGCGATCACCGGCTTCATCTTGTTCAATGTCATCCGCAAGCTGCGCCAAACACTACTCTTGTTTCTGCAGGCCGTTCCCGACGATATCGATCTTCGCGAGTTCGAACGTCGCCTCGGTGCGCTGAAGCACGTGCAGTCGACGCATCACACGCACGTCTGGTCGATGGATGGCGCGCACCACGTGCTGTCGACACACATCGTCGTGGACGGTGAGACAAGCAGGGAACAGGTCGGTCGCCTCCGACTCGATATCGCGAAGCTGTGCGAGGAGTACCGGTTCGCGCACACCACGGTCGAAATCGAGTGGGGGGATGACGAGTGCCGCATGGGTGAGCGGCTTACGGGAACCTGATCAAGCCGAAAGGCGTCGCTCGGCGCGGTGTAGGTGCGGGGTGTCGGGGTGAAAGAAGAAACCCACGATGGTGTCGCGAAGCTCGTCGATCGACTCGGCCGAGTTGATCCGCGTGCGCAGCAGCGATCCCCCGCGCAGGCCTTTCGTATACCACGACCCGAGCGCACGCAGTTTGTTCACGACCCAGCGCTCGCGCGACTGCGGCGGCCGCGCGGTGCGGCGACGCACGGCATCGCTCGCGGGCGCCGCGTGGCGAAACCCGGCCGGGTCGTCGAGCGCATCGCGCCGCAGCAACTCGATGTAGTCCAGGAGAAACTGGCCTCGGGCCGTGTCTGAGACGTCCGGAGCCGAACCACCGCTGCTCAGCGCCTCGGCTTGTTGAAAGATCCAGGGGTTACGCAGCGCGCCCCGCCCGACGAGGACGCCGGCCACACGAGTACCGGCAACCCGCTCGACCATTTGTTCCGGGGTCACACAGTCACCGCTACCGAACACCGGGACCTGAACTCCCGCGGCGACCCGGTCGATGAGGTCCCAGTCCGAGACACCACGGTACGACTGCCGCGCGGTCCGTCCGTGCACGGCCAGTGCCGCCGCGCCTGAATCCTCGAGTCGTTTCGCGAGCTCGGGCGCGTTAATCGTCTGGTCGTCCCAACCCGCCCGCATCTTGACCGTGATTGGCACGCGCACCGCGTCGGTCATTGACCGAACGATGCGCGCCGCATAGCCAGGTTCACGCATCAGGCTACAGCCGGCATTGTGCTTGGCGATCTTGGGCACCGGGCAGCCCATGTTGACATCGACGATGTCCGCGCCCATGCCCTCGACAATCTGAGCAGCGTCCGCCATCTTCTGCGGGTCGCCACCGAAGATCTGAATCGAAACTGGCCGTTCCTCCTCCGTGTACTCGGCGTACTCCAGCGTACGGTCGATGCCACGGACCAGACCCTCAGAGCTCACCATCTCGGTGACAACCAACCCGCACCCACCGCGACGCTTGACGAGGCGACGGAAGGCCGAATCGGTCATCCCGGCCATCGGCGCCAAGGCGAACGGCCGGTTCAGTTTCAGGGATCCGATCTGCATCAGGGCTGGGGGCGACGGCTACCTGAGCACCGTGGTTTCAACGTCGGGATTCGCGGCGCGGTATCGCTCGTACGCGGCCTTGAGCTCGTCACTGTGCCATTCCATGACGGCTTCGCTTCGCAGCCGCTTCAGCAGATCGTTGTAGGCCTTGTTCCGGCGATCGCCGAATACACTGCTCGAGATATCAGCATGCACTTCCTCGAACGGCCGAACATACGCGTCCACTCGCATATCCAGCATCACGATCTGGTAGCCCTGTCCAGTTCGAATGGGTTCGGCGACGTCGCCCACCTCTAGACCGGAAATGAGCTCCTGGATCGGCTCGGCATACTCAGTCACCATCAGCGGCCCGATCCGCCCACCGTTGGCCTTCGACGGAGAATCCGACACCTCGGCGGCCAACACGGCAAAGTCTTCGCCGGATCGAAGCCGCGCAACCGTCGTCTGCGCCACGGTCTTCGCTTCTTCCTCGCTCGAAGGAGACGCTCCGTCCGGCACACCAACGAGGATCTCACGAAGCGCCGCAGTGGCCGGTGTGGTGTAATCGTCCTGGTTCTCGTTGTAGTACGCGCGAGCTTCGGTATCCGTGATGTTCACCTTGTTCAGGATTTGGATCTGCATGGCCTGCCGAGCAAGCATTTGGTGCTCGATCTGTCGGCGCAGCTCGATCCGCGAGATCCCTTCCGACTCTTCGAAGGCTAGAAGAACCTCTTCGTTGGTCTCGAAATCCTTCTCTTGTCCCGGCACACGGAAGACACCTCTTGCATTTGTCAGAAACTCATCGAACACTTCATCTGTGAAGTTGAAACCGAGTCCGCGGGCGGTCTGCACCATGAGCAGATCGTCGATCTGACTCGCGATCACCTCCGGGGTCACCTCGTTGAGGATGCGCAGCAACTCTGCGTTGGTGGTCGGACGATAGCCGCGGATTTGGATCTCGTTCACCTGACGATTTTCGAGATCACTCTGGGTGAGGATCTCACCGTTGACCTTGACGAGCACCTGCTCGATGACGATCTTCTTCTCGTCCTGCTCCTCGTCCTGCGCCCTCGCCTCGGTCACGACAACAAGTGTCGCGCTCACGCCAACGGCGAGGCCGACTCCAAAGATGGCGCGACTAAGCGCGCTCGTTGCTGACATGTGACTTCCCCCTCCTTTCCCATACTAGTGGACGATGCCGGCTGTCCGCCAGTGATCTCCGGCCGGGAGGCCGTTCCGGGCTAGGCGCCGACGCCGAGTTGATCGAGAAGCTCGCCCACCCGTCCGATGAGGTCGTCGTCGGCCCCAACCCTGGTTGCCCTCGAGATCTCGTCTTTCGAGAACCCCGCCCTGACCTCCCCGCTCGTCGCCCGGCTGGTCCACCACGAGGTCGACTCGGTCTCCAGCCGGCGTCGAGGCCCGCGGGCCGAGCCCGGACTGGGAGAGGCATCCAAATCGACGCGGATCACGCAAGGCGGGGTGAGCGTAATATCGTGCCGACCTTGCACAAGCGCCACCAGGCGCGTGGGGTCGACGGGTGCATTGTCGCGGAATCGCAGAACGAGCAGGTGCTTCTCGCGGTCGATCGACTCCACGCCGAGCTGGTCAGCAAGCACCCGAAGCCGGCCAAACCGAACGAGGCGCAAAACTGCGGGCGGAACCGGGCCATATCGATCCGCGAGCTCCTCAACCAAGGCGGCGAGCTCGGCTTCACTCTCCGCGGCTGCCACTCGACGGTAGAGCGCAAGGCGCTGATTCGTTTCTGCCACGTACTCCTCGTCGACCCGGAGCTGCACGCCGATGTTGACCGTCGCTCGACGCTGATCACCAACGACCTCGCCCTTGAGATCCTGCACCGTCTGCTCGAGGAGCTTGACGTACATGTCGAAACCAATCGCCTCGATATGACCACTCTGTTCGGCGCCCAATAAGTTACCGGCGCCGCGAATCTCAAGGTCCAACGCGGCGACTCGGAAACCACTGCCCAGATCACTGAACTCCTTGATCGCAGCGAGGCGCTGTTCGGCGACCGGCGACAAATTGTCCTCGGGAGGAATCAAGAGGTACGCGTACGCCCGGCGCTCGGAGCGTCCGACCCGCCCTCGAAGTTGATACAACTGAGACAAACCGTAGCGCTGAGCGTGGTTGACGATGATCGTGTTGACGTTGGGAATGTCGAGGCCGTTCTCGATGATCGTCGTCGAGAGCAACACGTCGTGCTCGTGGGCGACGAAGGCGATCATCACGCGCTCGAGCTCCGCTTCCGTCGATTGACCGTGCGCAACCGCCAAGCGCGCTTCGGGCACCAGGCGCCGTACCATCTCGGCGACCGAGTCGATCGACTGGATCCGGTTGTGCACGAAATACACCTGTCCTGAGCGGTCCAACTCGGTCCTGATCGCCCTGGATACAACGCCAGGGTCGAACTTCACGACGTTGGTTTGAATCGACAAGCGGTCTTTGGGAGGGGTCTCAATGACGGACATGTCACGGATCCCCATCAACGACATGTTCAACGTGCGCGGAATGGGAGTCGCGGTGAGCGTCAGCACGTCGACTTTCTGACGGAGTTGCTTCAGCCGCTCTTTGTGGGTGACCCCGAACCGTTGTTCTTCATCGACGATCAGGAGTCCCAAATCGCGGAACGTCACGTCTTTCGACAGCAGCCGGTGGGTTCCGACGATCACGTCGATCCGACCGCTGGCGACGTCCGACAGAATCGTCTTCTGCTCCGTCCGGTTTCGAAAACGGCTGATCATGTCGATGCGCACCGGGAACCCGGCGAACCGCTCTTCGATCGTCCTGAGGTGTTGGAATGCCAGAACGGTGGTCGGAGCGAGGAAGGCCACTTGCTTCCCGTCCATCACCGCCTTGAACGCCGCGCGCAGAGCAACTTCCGTCTTGCCGTACCCCACGTCGCCACACAACAACCGATCCATTGGGGTCGACGCTTCCATGTCGGTCTTGATGTCGCGAACGGCGGAGATCTGATCTGGCGTGAGGTCGAACTCGAACGCGGCGTCGAACTCCTCCTGCCAGTGGGTATCTGGGCTGAACGCGTGACCCACCACCGACTTGCGCGCGGCGTACAGCTTCAGCAGCTCGCCGGCCATGTCGCGCATCGCGCGCTTGACCCTCGTCTTGGCTCGCTCCCATGTCGTGCCGCCAAGCCGATCGAGGGCTACGGCCTGCGCACCTGTGTATTTCTGAACCAAGTCGAGATGCTCGACCGGAACGAACAGCTTGTCCCCATCCGCGTAGCGCAGTTCCAGCAGCTCGTGCGACGTTGCGCCGACCGCGAGCTGCGTCAATCCGACAAACGCACCGATCCCGTGGTCGACGTGGACCACGTGGCCGCCCACCTTCAGGTCACGTAGGTCGGACAGGAACGACCGAGCGACCGACTTCCGCCGGTCCTTTACATGCCGCTCTTCGTCGAAGACGTCTGTCTCCGCGTACACCTGTAGAGCCGCGGCAGGCAGCCGGAACCCGTCAGAGAGCTGACCGGTGGCGACGAGCAGAGCTGCGCCCTCGGTCGTCTCACTCGAATGCACCGAAACAGCCGGCACCGACTCCTCGGTGAGAAGTTCGATGATGCGCTCGGCGCGTCCGGGCGTCGCGGCAACGAACAGTTGGGTTTCGCCTGCGGCCCGACCTTGACGCACCGCTTCGACCCAGGCGGCTAGGCGGCCATGGTAGCGCTGGGATGGCTGGCAGGAGATCGTCCGCTGACCACGTTGGGACTTCGATCCGGACTCGGCGGATGCGTCTTCCGCTTCGGTGAGGGCCAATGCCTCGAATCGGCCGCCAGCCGCGAGCCACTGCTGAATGCTCGGCCAGTCCACCTGCAGCGCCTCTGGGGCGGGGACCGTTTCGCCTCGGCCCTCCGCGGCAGCGTGGCTTTCCGCCACCTGCTCGACAACCGCGTTCGCCCGCCGTTCGCACTCAGCCGTGTTGCTCACGAACGTTCGCATCGAACCGACGAGCGACGCGTAGTCGTGAAGCGTCGCGCCACGATCAAGTGCGTCCGGATCGTCCGAGTGACCCTCCAGCTCGAGCATCTCTCGGAGCGGGATGACGGTGGCGCGATCAAGGGTCGCCACCGAGCGCTGGGTGGCCGAATCGAACTGGCGGAGCGACTCGATCAGATCGCCGACGAATTCGGCCCGCATCGGGTGGTTGTCGCCGGCCGGAAAGAAGTCGACGACTCCACCCCGCACACAGAACTCACCGTGCGCCTCGACCGGGTCGCCCGGCGTGAAACCGGCGTCGGCGAGGAGATTGCCGAGTTCGTTGGGCGAGAGCTCGCCGCCCACGACCAGCTCCCGGCTGGCGCAGAGGAGCCGGCCCGGACGAGATACCCGCGGCAACAGGGCGGCGGCAGACGCGATCACGAGACGGGCGGTGCCGTGGCCCAGTGCGGTCAACGCGCGCGCGCGCGCGGAGGCCACGTCGAGATGCGGAACGATCGCACGATACGGGTCGATCTCGAGTGAGGGAAAGGGCAACACCAGGCGAGCCGCTTCGGCTTCGGTGGTGCCCTGGAGCGCGGCGTAGAAGAAGCGGGCGTCGTCGGTCATGACCTCTGCCGCGGCGTCGGTCGGCACGACCAAGAGCGTGGGGGAGGCCGTCGCCACCGTCGCCACCGCCAGTGCCTGTGCGGCCGGCGAGAGGCCGTGGACCACTTCGCGCTCAACCTGCAAACCGGCACGCGCCGCGCCCGTCGTAAGGAGCGCGCGAAGTGTTAGCGAGGGAGTCGCAAGTGGCAACGGCGGAGCTCGTAGCAGTAGCGGGTGTGGCTCATGCGCCCACCTACCCGTCGGGTGGTTTCAGGAACCGGATATTCGGCGTGAAGTCCCACCGGTGGTGCGGCCGATAGATCCCAACATCGCTCGTGTCTGACTTGACGCGAAACGTGTAAAGCAGTCGGTGATAGTCGTACGGGCGACCCTCGCGCGTGTGGACGGCGACGTCGAGCTTGTAGGTGCCCTCTACCAAGTCCAGGCTCTCAATCTCGAAGACGACCTCACCCTCACCCAGCATGGTATCTGGTCGGAGTTCGGCGATCTCAGTGTTCGTTCCATAGCAGCACACGCCCTCGGCATTGAAGATGCTGACGCCGAACACGAAATCACGAAGTGCCTCCGCAGCCGTCACCTGCATCCGCACCATGACCCGCTCACCCGACCGATACACGTGCGCCGGCCCACTGTCACCCTCGAGCGTAACCGCCGTGATGGTCGCTTCGCCCGATCCCCATCGTCCCTCGCTTGCCCGGAACATGTCGGCTGGCGGTTCTTCTTCGGTCAGTGCGGCGTCGCTGGGCTCCGCCTCGACGCGGTCGGGCGCTGTCGCCTCAATCTTCCGCCGATCGTCCTCGGACAGGAAGCGCTCCTCGGCCTCTGCCACCTTGGTTAAGTACGCCTGGATGACGCGAGGGGGATCTCCGCGGTCGGCGATCTGACCGTCATCGAGCCATATGGCTTCGTCGCAGAACCGCTGAACCGTCACGAGACTGTGAGTGACGAGGATGATCGTCTTGCCGCGGCGCTTGAACTCGGCGAACTTGTCAAGGCATTTCAAGCTGAATCCTTCGTCGCCAACCGCGAGCACTTCGTCGACGATCAGGATATCCGGGTCGACATGCACCGCCACTGCGAACCCCAGGCGCATGTACATGCCCGACGAATAGTTCTTGACGGGCGCGTCGATGAACTCCTCGAGCTCTGCAAACTCCACGATCTCGTCGAAGCGCTTTGTGATCTCGCGCTTGGTCAGGCCCAGCATCACCCCATTGATGAAAACGTTCTCTCGGCCGGAAATCTCCGGGTGAAAGCCCGCACCCAGCTCTATGAGGGCGGAGATTCGACCGTTGACCGATACGCGGCCGCTCGTCGGTTTCGTAATGCCCGCGACCAACTTGAGGAGCGTGCTCTTCCCCGACCCGTTCCTCCCGATGATCCCGAACGCCGATCCTTCTGGAATCGTCACCGTCACATCGTCGACCGCCGTGAAGGTCTCTTCGGGGCTGAGGTCCCTCACGAGACTGCGGTGAACGAGTGCGCTCTTCAGGGTCGCGAACTGTCGACGATGCGCGAACCGTCGGTAGCGTTTCGTGACCTCCTCGAGCGTGATCGCCGGTGTCATACTTCCTCCGCGAAGGAGTCGCGCAAACGGTCGAAGACCGCGTATCCGGCAACGAACGTCGCCACCGACGCGATGCCCAGCGCCAGCAGCCACTTCCAATGTCCGAACGGGCCGTCGTAGAAGAGGATTTCCTGATACGAAACGGCAAGGTGCGCAAACGGGTTCAAGTCCATGAAGGTCTTGCCAACCTCGGGCAGCATGCTCATGGGATACAAGATCGGCGTCGCAAAGAACCACAGTGTCAGGAGATTGCCGAGCAGATCCTTCAGGTCGCGGAAGTGCACGGTTAGCGCCGACAGCCCCAGCGCCAATCCCATCGTGAACACGAGCTGCACCAGCACGAGAAACGGGAACCAGATGAGCTCGAGCATCGCAAGCGGCCGAGCGTAGTACACCAGGAATCCTGCCAGAATCGGGAGCGCGAATAGGAAGTGGAACAGGTTCGACAGGACCGACACGATCGGCAAGATCTCGGCAGGAAACAAGACCTTCTTGATCAGGTTCCCGCTCGCAATCAACGAATTGGACGACTCGAGAAGCGCCGAAGAGAACCATGTCCACGGTAGGAGGCCGCAAAAAAGAAACAGCGCATACGGCTCGATGTCACCCCGAAAACCGGGTAGCACAACCGAGAACACGAACGTGTAAACCAGAAGGAGCAACAGGGGATTGACCAGCGACCAGAAGTACCCGAGAACCGATCCCCGATACCGAGCCTTGAGCTCGCGGCTGACCAGCGTTTGGATGAGGCCGCGGTATCGCAGCAGCCTGCTCAGGTTCTCCAGCATCTAGCGTCCGATCACTGTGACACTAGTCGGTGCCGGAAACGACATCGATGAGCAGCGAGGTCACGTTGTCGGGGCCCCCCGCCGCGTTCGCGTGCTCAACAAGGGCGTCGCAGCCTGCTTGCAGGTCTGTGGAGCTCGCCTCGGCCACGATCGTGCCGATCTCGTCCTCGGGAACGACCGACGAGAGGCCATCCGAGCACAACAGCAGGCGATCTCCGATTGCGAGAGACAACTCATTGACTTCAACCTCGAGCCCGGGGCTACCCGACAACGCACGGGTCACGATGTTGCGCCATGGGTGCTCGAGAGCAGCGGCCTCGGTCAACATCCCGGCTCGGATCTGTTCCTCGACCCAGGAATGATCGGCAGTGAGGCGCGTCAGTTGCTTGGCCTGATACCGGTACGCTCGGCTGTCACCCACATGTGCCAGCGCCGCGCTGTGGTCACGGATCAACAAAGCCACCGCAGTGGTCGCCATGCCGCGCAGGGCGTCGTCCTCACTCACTTGCCGCGCGATTCGGCGATTCGCCAGGTCAAACCCCGCACGCAGCCGGTTGCCGTCGACGCCACATTTCGGGTCAAAGGGAACAGGCCACGTGTCCTGCGGCCCCAGCCTGTTGGTGGACCCGACGACACTCTCGATCTCCTCGACGGCGGCAACCGATGCAACCTCACCGCCTGCGTGACCACCCATGCCGTCGGCCACGACGAATAGCCCGAGTTCCGGACGGGCGCAGTAGCTGTCTTCATTGTTGGAGCGACGTTGCCCTGGATCGCTGGCCACGGCCCACTTGATCTGCATTGGCGCTCACCGCCGTACGACGCTCACAGCGCGCGTATGTGCACCCGCGCCGCAACCTGCAGACGAATCATCGACTTCATAAGCGCGATACGCGCCCGTTCGAAATCGATGTCGACAGCACTCTTCGACATCCGGTCGCGGGCGCGACGCTCGGCTTCCTTCGCCCGCTCGATGTCGATTTCCTCGGCCCGTTCAGCGACGTGCGCAAGAATGGTCACCCGGTCCGGGAGAATCTCGGCAAATCCGAAAGCCACGGCCAAGAACGACTTGTCGTCGCCCTGCCGGAACCACAACTCACCAACCTGGAGGGCCGTGAGAAGCGGCGTGTGCCCCGGAAGCACGCCAAGGTAACCCTCGGTGCCCGGCAACTGGACCTCGTCGACCGCCTCTCGGACGACGGCCCGGTTGGGCGTCACGAGCTCGAGCGTGAGATGGGACGGAATCGCCATGTGTCATCCGGTGAAGGCTAGGCCGTTGCCTTCAATTTCTCCGCGTTCTCAAGGGCTTCCTCGATCGTCCCGACCATCAGGAAGCATTGCTCCGGAACCTCGTCGTGCTTACCCTCGACGATCTCCCGGAAGCCGCGCACGGTGTCGGCGATCGCCACATACTTGCCAGGCGAACCGGTGAACTGCTCGGCCACGTGGAAAGGCTGCGACAGAAAGCGCTGAAGCTTTCGCGCGCGCGTCACGGCGAGCTTGTCGTCCTCAGAGAGCTCGTCTATGCCCAGAATCGCGATGATGTCCTGAAGGTCCTTATATCGCTGGAGCACCTGCTTGACTTCGCGGGCCACCGCATAGTGCTCCTCGCCGATGATCCGGGGATCGAGAATACGAGAAGTCGATGCCAGCGGGTCGACCGCCGGATAGAGTCCCTGGGCAGCAATTGCGCGCGAGAGCTCGGTCGTGGCGTCAAGGTGTGCGAATGTCGTAGCCGGCGCCGGATCGGTGTAATCGTCCGCAGGAACGTAGATTGCCTGCACCGAGGTGATTGACCCTTTCTTGGTCGACGTGATCCGCTCCTGAAGCTCGCCCATTTCCGTCATGAGCGTCGGCTGATACCCGACCGCTGACGGCATCCTGCCGAGCAACGCCGACACTTCCGACCCGGCCTGGGTGAACCGGAAGATGTTGTCGATGAAGAGCAGAACGTCCTTGTTCTCCGCGTCCCGGAAGTACTCGGCGACGGTCAGGGCACTCAGCGCGACGCGCAGGCGCGCTCCGGGCGGCTCCGTCATTTGGCCGTAGACGAGCGCAGCGCGAGATTTCTCGGGGTCCTCGATGTCGACGACGCCGCTTTCCTGCATCTCGAGCCACAGGTCGTTGCCTTCACGCGTGCGCTCACCGACGCCACCAAATACGGACACCCCACCGTGCTTGAGCGCGATGTTGTTGATCAACTCCTGGATGATGACCGTCTTGCCGACCCCGGCGCCGCCAAACAGGCCGATCTTTCCGCCACGGAGATACGGCTCGAGCAGATCGATTACCTTGATACCGGTCTCGAACATCTCGAGTTCGGTCGACTGATCTTCGAGCGACGGCGCCGGCCGGTGTATCGACCACCGCTCCGAGCTTTCGACGGGACGATCGGGGAAATCCACCGGATCGCCCAATACGTTGAGCACGCGTCCCAACGTGCTTGGGCCGACCGGCACCGAGATGGGCGCGCCGGTGTCAACGACCTGCCTGCCGCGCTGCATGCCGTCGGTCGCGGTCATCGCCACCGCGCGGACGCGGCTTTCTCCGAGGTGCTGCTCGACCTCAGCGATGACGTCCTCGGACTGCTCACCCCCGGAGATTCGCAACGCGTTGTAGATGGGCGGCAATTGCCCCCCCTCGAACTCGACGTCGACCACGGGGCCGATAACCTGAACGATCTTGCCGACTTTAGCGTTGGTATCTGACATGCGTGTTGTTTCCCGATAACAGAGAATGCCGCCTACCGTGCTACAGCGCCTGTGCGCCCGAGACCACTTCGATCAGCTCACGGGTAATCGTCGCCTGTCGCACCTTGTTCATGTGCAGTGTGAGGGCCTCAATCATCTCACCGGCGTTACGTGTCGCGGCATCCATGGCCGTCATCCGGGCCGCATGTTCGGCGGCCGCGGATTCGAGCAACGCGCGAAAGATCTGAATCTCAACGTGGCGCGGCAGCAGCGTCTCGAAAATCTGATCCGGATTCGGCTCGAACAAATAGGCGGCCAGCACTTCTGATTCCGCATCACTGGGCGCTATCTGCGGAATCGGAAGGAGCTGGTCGATGACAACGTCCTGCTGCATGACGCTTTTGAACTCGTTGTAGAGAAGATGGACGCTGGACACGGCGCCCTCCGTGAACTGCTGAATCACAACCTCCGCCACGCCCTGAGCATGGATGTACTTCAGGTCGTTGAAGATGTTGATGTCCTCGTACTTCACCTCGAAAGGGTGCCGCCGGAAGAAGTCGCGGCCCTTGCGACCGATCAGGGCCAAGGCCACCTCGCCGTCGACTTCCCGGATGTACGCGCCGGCCCTTCGCAGCAGCGCGGAGTTGAAGCCTCCGCACAGCCCCCTGTCCGCGGTCACAACGACCAGCAGCGATGGCCTCGTTGGGTCGCTTCCCTGGGACTGGAGCAGTGGGTGCAAAGACGAATCGACCCGGGACGCGAGGCCGTTTAGAACCCGCAGCATCTCGCGGGCGAAGGGGCGCGCACCGACGATCCGATCCTGCGCACGTCTCAGCTTCGACGCCGAGACGGTCTTCATCGCCTTCGTAATCTGCTGCGTGTTCTTGACGGCGCGGATCCGCCGCCTGAGATCAATGAGCGAGGGCATGATGCCTAGGCAGCCGCTCCCTTGCGCGCGTCCGCGAACTGCTTGGTGAATTCGTCGACTGCTCCCGCGACTTGGGCCTGGAGCGCATCGTCCATTTTCTTCTGCTCGTTGAGGGCCTGGATGATCGGGGCGTGACGAAGGTCGAAAAACTCGTACAGCTGTTGCTCGTACGCCGCGATGTCGGACTCCTCGATCCCGTCAAGGTAGCCGTTGGCTCCGGCAAACAGAATCAGGACTTGGCGCTCGACCGACAGCGGCTGGTACTGCGGCTGTTTGAGAATCTCGACGAGCCGGCGACCTCGATTGAGCTGGTCTTGCGTTGCCTTGTCGAGGTCGCTGCCGAACTGCGCGAACGCCTCGAGCTCTCGGAACTGGGCCAAGTCGATCCGCAGCGTCCCGGCCACTTGCCTCATCGCGCGCACTTGCGCCGACCCACCGACACGCGACACCGAGTTGCCCACGTTGATGGCTGGCCGAATGCCCTGGTGGAAAAGGTCGCTCTCGAGAAAGATCTGTCCGTCCGTGATCGAAATCACGTTGGTCGGGATATACGCCGACAGGTCACCGGCCTGGGTCTCGATAATCGGCAGTGCCGTGAGTGATCCGCCGCCGAGCTCGTTGTTGAGCTTAGCCGCCCGCTCCAGCAGTCGAGAATGCAGGTAGAAGACGTCGCCTGGATACGCCTCACGGCCCGGCGGGCGACGCAACAACAGCGAAATCTCGCGATACGCCTGCGCATGTTTCGACAGGTCGTCGTAAATGCAGAGAGCATGGCGACCACTGTCGCGGAAGTACTCTCCAATCGCGCAGGCCGAATACGGGCTGATATATAGCTGCGGCGCAGGATCCGATGCGGCGGCGGCGACAACGATCGTGTACTCCATCGCGCCGCTTTCTTCGAGCGTTTTCACAACCTGTGCGATCGTCGACTGCTTCTGCCCGATCGCGTTGTAGACGCAGATAACGTCCAGGCCCTTCTGGTTGATGATCGCGTCAACCGCCACGGCGGTCTTTCCCGTCTGGCGGTCGCCGATGATCAGCTCGCGCTGGCCGCGACCGATCGGGACCATCGCATCAATCGCCTTGAGGCCCGTCTGAAGAGGCTCCTTGACCGGCTGCCGGTCAACAACCCCGGGAGCAATCTTTTCAATCGGCGCCTGCTGGCTACCGGCGATCGGGCCCTTTCCGTCGATCGGCTGACCGAGCGCGTTGACAACACGACCCAGCATTTCGTCGCCGACTGGCACCGAGATAATCCGGCCGGTTCGTTTGACGGTATCGCCCTCTTTAATCTCGGTTGTCTCGCCGAGAAGGACGGCGCCGACGCTCGATTCTTCGAGGTTCAGGGCGATGCCGAAGACACCGTGCGGAAACTCCAGCATCTCGGTGGACATTGCGCCCTCAATCCCGTGGATGCGCGCAATCCCATCCCCGACGGACATGACCGTGCCAACTTCCGCGACGTCAACATCCAGCGAGTACTCGCCGAGTTGGTCTTTGATTATCTTCGATATTTCGTCTGCTTTGATGCTCATGGTTTGCGGGACGTCAGCGATTGTTTCGTGTCGGTTAGGCTCGGGCGAGGAATCGTCTGCGCAGACGCTCCAGATGCTGCGCGATGCTCCCGTCGTACACGGTGCTACCGACCTGGGTGACGATGCCGCCCAGCAGACTCGAGTCGACGCTTGTTTCGATCTCGACCTGTCTACCGGTAGCGCTCGCCAGCGTGTCAGCGATGGACTCCACCCTGTCTGGTGGCAGCGGTGTCGCGGTTGTGATTCGCGCGCGTATGATGCCTTTCAACTCCCTCACGCGCTCGCGATACACCTGCACGACCTCGGCGAGGATCGTGAGGCGGTCGCGATCGGCCATCATCGTCAACAGGCGACGCGTGATGGCGGATATCTCCCCGAGCTTCGGGATTACCTCGTCAAGGATCGCCCGCTTACCGGCCGGTGGCACGCTAGGGTTGACGAGCGTCTCACGCAGCATCGGATGACGGTCCATCAAATCGACGACACGCGTCAGCTCTTGCTCGATAACGTCTACGCTGCCTTGCTGCTCACTCACTTCGAGCAGCGCCCGAGCGTACCGCGTCGCGGCTACACGATTCGACATTCGTCTCCGACAACGACACCGATCGCGAAGACCGAGGTGTGTCTGTCAGTTGAGGAGGCCGCCGGTCCGGGTTTTCTGGGGCGGGCCAAACAGGGATTTATACCACTCTCACCCGAAAGCGGGCAAGAACCGCGCCCAGAATCAGGACGCCGTCAGTTGGTCGTACAGCCGCTGGAGCTCTTCCTCCGAGCCAAACCGAAGCTCGATGGTACCGCCCAGGCGACGGCGCATGATCCGCACCCGAGTCCCGAGCGCTTTGCGAAGCTGCTCTTCGGCGGCTCTGGTGTGAACATCGGGCGGCGGCGCCACTTTCGGCGGCGGCGGCCTCACGATCGTTCGGACCAGCGCTTCGGTTTCCCTCACCGATAAGTCCCGACGCCGTATGTCTCGTGCAACCCGGCGTTGAAGTCCCTCATCGGACAACCCTGCAAGCGTGCGCGCATGCCCCATCGTGAGAGCTCCTGAGGCGACCTCAGCTTGCACCTCTCGAGGCAAGCCAAGCAACCGCATGTAGTTGGCGACCGTTGCTCGGTCCTTCCCAACCGCCGCGGAAATGGCCTCTTGAGTGAGTCCGAACTCATCTGCGAGGCGCTGGTACGCGCGCGCTTCTTCGATTGGGTTGAGGTTCTCGCGTTGTATGTTCTCGACCAGCGCCAGCTCGAGGCGCTTCTCAGAGGGAACGTCTCGGACAACCACTGGGACTCGCATGAGACCGGCACGCTGCGCCGCACGCCACCGTCGCTCGCCCGCGACGATCTCATACCTGCCACGCGTCAATGGCCGAACCAAAATGGGCTGGATAATCCCACTCGACTCGATCGACCGGGCCAGCTCGTCGAGACGGGTTTCATCCATTTCGTCCCGCGGCTGCTCTGCGTTTGGGCTGAGCAGATCGAGATCGATCTCAGTTGGAGGCTGGCCAGCCGCCGGCGGGACAACCGGGGCCACGGCCTCCGGAATCAGGGCACTCAGCCCTCGGCCGAGGGCAGGGCGTTTCTCAGGCATGGCACGTCCTCGTTTGCATTCGAATCACCGTCCGAGTCGACTTCTCAGAGGCTAGGGACCAACGTCAGGAGCCACCGTTGGCGCGGACAACGGCGGCGTCAACATCTCGCGGGCAAGCGCGACGTAAGCCTTCGCTCCCTTCGAGTGCACGTCGTAGAGAATCGCCGGCAGCCCATGGCTCGGCGCCTCCCCAAGTCTGATGTTCCGAGGAATGACGGTCTCGAACACCTTGTCCTTGAAAAACGAGCGGACCTCTCGGGCCACCTCTTGCCCCAGATTGGTCCGGGAGTCCGCCATCGTCAACAGCACTCCAGCGATCGCCAACTCGCGGTTGAAGCTGACGCGCACGCGGTCCAGTGTCGACATCAGCTCCGCGACTCCCTCGAGCGCGAAGTACTCGCACGTCAGCGGAACCAGGACGTCATCGGCGGCCACCAACGCGTTGAGCGTGAGCAAGCCCAACGAAGGCGGGCTGTCGATGAAAATGAAGTCGTAGCTCTCGCGAGCCTGTTCCACGAGGGGGCGAAGGCGCGACTCTCGATGGGGAAGATCCACGAGCTCCACTTCGGCGCCCGTGAGGTTGCGATCCGCCGGAACCAGCGACAGACCAGGCACCGGCGTCGGCAGCACGAAGGAGCGGAGATCGAGCGAGGCTTCGCTTGTCCGGGTAAGGGCGTCGTAGATTGTCCCGCCCGTCCCCACGCCACCCTTGAGGCCGACTCCGCTCGTTAGGTTGGCCTGCGGGTCCATGTCGACCAGAAGGACTGTCTGATCAGCGAGGGCGAGCGACGCCGCTAGATTGATCGCCGTCGTTGTTTTGCCAACGCCGCCCTTTTGGTTGGCAATGGCAACGATTCTCCCCACTAAGGTAAATAGCCTAACAAGGTGTTTAGGTTAATTGACATAATAGTGTGACTTGTTAGTATCGTACCACGGCTGTTGAATCAGGTCAAGAACTCAGAATATTCATTGGAGACCGAGTCTTCAGTCGATTCGCGTCCCGGAGTGGAGATCGCGTCCCGGCTACGGAATGTTCCACGTGGAACAATCTGCATATGTGCTTTTGGTCTCTTGGGTCTTGAAGGGCCGCTTTGAATCATTCAGCTGATTGGTCAGAACAATAGGAACGAGAACTGACTTGGTTTGACGGCAGGACCGAGCTTGAAGGCAGCGTGCGAGACTCCAGACTAGCCGGCTCTTGGCTTCTCGAGACACTCAGAACGGGAGTGCAGTTGGCAACAAGTGAGACCTCGGCACTTCCTGGCGTACTGTTCTATTGGCAATAATATACTTGACACAGAAGACAACATGAGCTATTCTTAGCTCATGAACGGTAAGCCTAAGTTTCCCCGTAGTTTACAGAAAGCCATCCAGTACTTCTCAGACCCGGATGTGTGTCAAGAGTTTGTCGCTCAGATGCGCTGGCCAAACGGCGAAGCCGCATGTCCGCGCTGCGGCAGCCTCGACGCCTACTATATCAAGACACGCCGGATCTGGCAGTGTAAGGACTGTAAGCGCCAGTTCTCCGTAAAACTTGGGACCATCTTCGAGCGGAGCCCCGTCGGCCTGGATAAGTGGCTGACGGCCGTCTGGTTGCTCACCAGTGCCAAGAACGGCATCAGCTCCTACGAGCTGCACCGGGCCATCGAGGTCACGCAGAAGACGGCCTGGTTCATGATGCACCGGATCCGACTCGCCATGCACACCGGCTCCTTCGAGAAGATGCGCGGTGAAGTCGAAGTGGACGAAACGTTCATTGGCGGCAGGGCTCGGTTCATGCACAAGAGCCGCAAGGCTACGGCTCTCGCCATTGGCAAGGTCGCCGTCATGGGACTACTCGAACGACGCGGTCCGAACGGTCACAGCCGAGTCAGAACCACAGTCGTACCGAACACCCGCAAGTACCGCCTCCAGTCCGAGGTCCACAACACCGTCGAGGGTGGGGCCAGTGTCTACAGCGACGAGTTGAAGTCCTATGACGGGCTCGACGGCCTGTACATCCACGAGGTCATCAATCACGCCGAGACGTACGTCCGAGGGGCGGTCCATACGAACGGCATGGAAAATTTCTGGTCACTGCTCAAGCGGTCGATCAAAGGGACGTACGTCAGCATCGAGCCGTTTCACCTGTTCCGGTATCTCGACGAACATGCTTTTCGGTTCAACACCCGCAAGGCGACAGACGCGGAGCGGTTCAAGGCCCTGGCGTCGTTGCTGGTTGGCCGCCGTCTCACCTATAAGCAGCTCACTGGGAAAGCAGGCTACACGCCGGCATGAACTGGAAAGCCACGCCAACGGCGTGGCAGAAAATCTCAATAGTAAAAACTGAACGGCACTTGCTCATTTGCTTAAGAGGGGAGTAGTATGCCGCTGGATGCGCTACTCCAAAATGCCTGAAAAAGCAAGGCAAGTTCAAACGGTGGCTGGAACACGCACGTGGAAACGAGTGACTCCAAAGCGGTTTGGCGCACTCACGTATAGTTTCCCGAAGCTCAAGCCAGATGTGCGCTTGGCGGAAATGATTCTCTATATCGCCGACAGGTGTGATGGCGATCGGCCATTCGGCGCGACCAAACTGAATAAGATACTCGCCTTCGCCGATTTCTCATCGTACTTTCAGACCGGGCAACCTGTTACTGGGTCCGGGTACATGCGCTTGCAACAAGGGCCGGTTCCATGCCGGCTCAAACCGGTCACGGCCATGATGGAAGCGCGCCATGAGATGCACACTCGCATGGTGTCGTATGGGAAATATCAGCAGAAGCGTGTCATTCCACTGCGAGATGCACGCCTGGAACACTTTACACCGGACAACATCGCGCTCGTGGATTTGGTCATCAAGAAGATGTGGGGTCGCACCGCCCTGCAAGTGAGTGAGTTTTCTCATGGTATTGCCTGGCGCGTTGCTGGTGATCGAATGAAGATTCCATACGAAGCAGTGTTCTTGTCCGACGACGAGATCACCGACTACGACCTGGCACGAACAAATGAGCTGGCCGATGTGTATGGGTGGGAGCGTGACTAGTTGGATGCACCAGAACCCGTGGCACGTGAGCTCGTTGAGAGCCACGAGTTTTCGGAATGGGTCGACGGCTTCTCAAACCCGCGACTCAATGAGGTTCTGCGCAGTGTCGAATGGGCGCTCTCCACAAACGCCGAAGCGTACCCGGTGGTCGAAGGCTTCAAGGACATTCGCACCATGAAGACGGACCCCATAGAATTCGGTCTAACCATGATGCCTCGCCTCCGACTGTGGTTCCGTATCTCGTCAGATGATCAGCAGGTATGCCTCGAACACATTGAGGCCGACCCGTTGGATGAAGAGCTGTGACGCACGAGATCCGGGAGGACGCGGAGAATCGATTCAAATTGTTTCTCTCAAAGCTCCTTCGCGTTCCTAAGCACGAGATCGACGAGAAGGAACGCAAGTACCAGGAACAGCGCGAGGTAGAGAAACAGCAGGGCTCTCGTAAGACGACCCGGCCTTAGTCATCTCGCGTCAGGCTAGCGGTCCCTAGCTTGCCGTCATAGGCAAGTGAGAAATGGCGGAGAAAAGTACGCCCGAGTAGTGCTTCAAACGGCGATCCTCCAGCCGTAAGGTCCACCCCAGCGAATGGTCCATACGCAGTGAATTTGAGCCGCGGTACGTGAACTTGGGCATTGTAGATATTAACGAGCTGGACACCATGAACGCCGCCAAGTGGAAGCCTGTCGATGACTTGCAGGCCGAGCTTCGCAGCCAGCCCATCATCGATGCACGACTGATCGGCTCCCGTGTCAATCAGGGCTGTGACGGTCTTGATCCCCGGAGTAGGAGGGGCTTTGTCCTCTGTCTTGTAGGTTGGGTCGTATCCGATGTCTACGCCAATGACCGCGCCGCGCTCCTCAAGGAGGTTTGGCCCGCGCTGTGCGTCATTAAAGCCACAGTCAGCGGTCAGCATTCGGCCGATGATACATCACGCTGGCCGGCAACCTCACTGAATGCACGCCAATCCGCCTGATCAGATACGGCTCACGACCGAAACGGCGAGTCGCTGCGTCCGCAGCAGCTACAAAGGAAGCAAAAGTGTTAACCAGTTGGCGGTGATGAACTAACGCCCAGCGACCCATGTGCTCTGCTTCAAGACGTGGCTTCATCTCCTCGAATGCTTCGATCTCGCGTTGAATATCGCCCATCGGGAGCCACCCTGTAGCAGGTCTAAGGCTTGGTTTGCATGCAGAATACACCAATCCGAGATGGTTTGCACCTATAAACCCCTATAGGGGTATTTCCTGGTAAGATCCGGTTCTATGGGGCGGAAGGCCATTCAGCCGGAGCCGGGGACGGTTCGACCGCTGAAGATTAAGCTCTCGCCGGATCTGAACGTGGACTTATGGGCGTTCTGTGAGGTCCACCATGGGGCGCCCCAGAGCCGGGTTGTTGAGAAGGCCGTAAGGGCCTTCATTGACGCTGAGCTTCAGCGCCATCCGACGTTGGTTGCTGAGTGGAAGCTTCTACGGGAAAAAGTGAGATCAAAGCCTGAAGTTGTGCAGTTTCCAGACCATCAGGAGGATGAGCCGTGAATCCAAAGTGCCCACACTGCGATCAGAGCGTCACCAATTTGGATCTCTACAAGCTCGACGCCCAGGAGACCTGGCAGGGGTCAAAGATTCAGGTAGTCGTGTTTACGTGTCCAAATGCGGAATGCAGGGCGATCCTAGGAGTGAGAGGCTAGTCTGGTGTCAAACTATTGACACAGGCTTCTGTTTCAAGTATGTTGTTGCCGTTCTATTGGGCACGAATCCGTGGTCGGGTCGCCTAGTTTCGTTTTTTCTTCGCTATCTGCCGGCCGACGTCGCGCTTCTGCAGAACAACCAACCGACTTCCAAGTTCCTCAGCGAGGGGATGGGTCGCACGCCACGCCAGCGGAGGCCGCACGTCGACGGGCATGTCAGGTCCGCTCCCTCCCCGAAACAGAAACAGACACCCGCCTGGTCGCACGAACGCTTGCAGCCCGTTCAGCACCCGTGCCTCCACGCGAACCGCCCGCAGCGTCAGCACGTCGTGGGTTTCATGCAGGTCCGCCCGAGCAAGCAGTGTTTCGAAGCGCGCTGTCTCCACGTCGGCGCCTTCGATCTCGAGGTGTCGACAGGCCTCGCGCAGGAATGCCGCCCGACGCACCTTCGATTCCACCATCAGCAAGCGAGCCTCCGGGGCAGCGAGCTTCAGCGGTATGGCTGGCGAACCCGCTCCGGAGCCAATGTCCACGACCCGCTTCCATCCACTGGGCAGGTAGGTCGCGGCCACCAGCGGCTCGACCAAAAGTCGGTCCAGACCTCGGTTCTTGTCGTCGAGCGCCGTGAGGTTCATGCGCTCGTTCCATCGCCCCAGAAGCTCAACGTAGGCCCAGAGGCGCTCAACGAGGTCGTCTTCTAGCGTGAGCCCGGCCCGCTTCGCGCGTCGGCGGATCCGGTTCTTGATGGTGGCGTCTTGTCTTGACACGACGTGTCCGGCGACACGTCCACCTTACACCCGCTGGCGAGCCTGCCGCCCGACGTAGGCGCCAATGACGGCGACAGCGGCGGGCGTGACGCCCGGCACGCGAAGCGCCTGGCCAAGAGTGCGCGGCCGCACTTCCCCAAGTCGCTCGACGATCTCATTCGAGAGGCCGGGGATACCGGCGTACTCGAAGCTCGGCGGAATCTGTCGATGTTCGTTGCGCCGCGCCTTGTCGACGGCCGCCGCCTGCCGCTCGAGATACCCAGCGTATTTGAACTCCGTTTCGACGGATGCGACGTCCACGTCGCCACCTCTCCGATCACGCTCGAGTTCAACGTCGCCCCGGTCAACGAGCGTGTCCAACCTCATTTGGGGTTGACGCAACGCTTGGGCCGCCGGCACCCGCTTCCCATTGGGAAGCACGACACGAGTTCGATGGACCCGCGCCATGTTGCGCCTGAAGCGCTCCCGACGCTCCTGGAATCGCCGCCATCGCGCATCGTCAACGAGCCCTATGTGTCGGCCGGTCTCCGTCAGCCTCAGGTCGGCGTTGTCGATTCGAAGCAACAGCCGATGCTCTGCGCGCGACGTGAAGATCCGATAGGGCTCAAGGCAGCCCTTCGTTGTGAGGTCATCCACCAACACCCCGATATACGCCTCGTCGCGCCCCAGCACGATCGGCTGGCGTCGCTGAACCCGCCGGGCGGCGTTGATTCCCGCGAGGAGTCCCTGGGCCGCCGCCTCTTCGTAGCCTGACGTGCCGTTCAGCTGGCCTGCGAAGAACAGTCCCGCGACGCGTTTGGTCTCGAGCGTCGGCTGCAGCTCGGTTGGCTGAACGAAGTCGTACTCGACGGCATAACCGGGTCGCAGCATGACGGCCTCCTCGAGGCCAGGCAACGCGCGCACGAGCTCCTGCTGGATCTCTCGAGGAAGGCTCATTGAAAACCCGTTGACGTAGATCTCATCGACGTCGCGACCTTCCGGCTCGAGGAAGATCTGATGCCGCTCCTTGTCCGGGAACCGCATGACCTTGTCTTCAAGCGACGGACAGTACCGCGGACCGATACCCTCGATCTGCCCGTTGTAGAGGGGCGAGTCGTCAATGTGATCGCGGACGATCGCATGCACCCTGTCGTTGGTGTGCAACAGATGACACATGATCTGCGCGCGATTGATGGGTTCGGTCATGAGCGAAAAGGGCACGGGCACGCGATCGCCGGGCGCGGCCTCGAACCGTCCGAAGTCGATGCTGCGCCGGTCGAGCCGGGGCGGGGTTCCGGTCTTGAGACGACCCCATCGGAACCCGAACGACTTGAGCGAGTCGGCCAACTCGTGCGTCGCGCGCTCGCCGAGCCGACCGGCGGCGCGAGTCTCTGGACCGATGTGGATCAAGCCGTTGAGGAACGTCCCGGTCGTCACGACCACCGCGTCGCACTCGAAGACAGAGCCCGCGCTCGCCTCCTCCTCCAGCGCCATACCGACAATGGTCGAGTCGCGCACGATCAGCCGTCCGGCCCGCCCGATGATCCATTCGATGCCCGGCTCTTGCTCTAACGCGCGCCGCACCCACTCGCCGTAGCGCCGCTTGTCCGCCTGGGCGCGCGGTGACCACACGGCTGGGCCGCGGCTTCGATTCAGCAGCTTGAACTGGATGCCGGTGGCGTCGATCGCGTGGCCCATCAGCCCGCCCAGGGCGTCGACTTCACGAACGAGGTGTCCCTTCGCCGTCCCACCGATTGCCGGGTTGCACGGCATGTGGGCAACCGTGTCGCTCGACAGGGTGCACAGCCCGACGTGCAGGCCCATTCGCGCCGCAGCATGCGCGGCCTCACACCCTGCATGACCCGCCCCGACAACGATGACGTCGAACTTCGGCACGGTCACTTCCCGATGCAGAACTCCGAAAAGATCCGGTTGAGCACGTCCTCCGGTGTTCGGGCGCCCGTCACCTCACCGAGTGCGTGCTGGGCCTCCCCGAGATCGGCGAGCACAATTTCCTCGGGCAACGCGGCGCTCGCCGCGGCCGCGGCGCGACGCATCGCCACCTGCGCGCTATCCAACAGATCGATGTGACGCACGTTGGTCACCGCGGGAGGGTCGCGCAAATCCTCGCCGGCCAGCAGCGCCGCCGTCACGGCGCGCCGCACAGTCTGTGCCTGAGTTGGGTGGCCTTCGAGTAGGCTCACCGACACGACCGATTCGGGCATCGAGCGTCCAGCATCGTCGTGGGCCAGCCGATCGACGGCCCACGACGCGGGACAATCGATCTTGTTGACCACGACCACGCGTTGCAGCGCTGCAGTCTCCTGCAGGAGTGACAAGTCCTCATCGTCCAAGGGTCGAGAGCGATCGAGGACGAGCACCACCATCCGCGCGACGCCGATCGCCGCCCGCGCGCGCTCCACACCTTCGGTCTCGATGGCATCGTCGGTCGGCCGAATCCCGGCCGTGTCGACCAATGTCACCGGGATTCCGTCGAGGTCGACCGTTTCTGTCAACAGATCGCGCGTCGTGCCGGCAACACGGGTAACGATGGCACGGGGTGTGCCAAGCAACTGGTTGAACAGGGTCGACTTGCCGACGTTGGGTTTGCCGAGAATCACGACCTGGCCGCCCTCTCGAAGCAGCCGCCCGCGGCGAGCATCGACGAGCAACGCGGCTATTCGATCGACCAAACCCTGGATTTCCGTGCTGACCACTTGGGGGTCGACGAAATGGTAGCCCTCGTCGGGGAAGTCGACCGACGCTTCGAGTCGCGCCACCAGATCGAACAGCAGGCGTTCGATCTCGGCAATGCGAGCCGTGACCGTGCCCTCGAGTTGGTCGAAGGCCGCGCGCGCCTGAAGCGGCGTCACCGCATTGACAAGGTCGCCAACAGCTTCGGCCTGTACGAGATCGACCCGTCCGTGGAGAAACGCGCGGAGGGTGAACTCGCCCGGCTCGGCCAAACGCGCACCCTCACTCACAGCCGCACTGATGATCTGGCGCAACAGCACAGGGCTACCGTGCGCGCTGATCTCAACGACATCCTCACCCGTGTAGGAATCCGGGGCGGGAAACGAGGTCGCGAGCACCCTGTCGAACCCCCGCTCACCCACCGACGGATTGACGACCGAGCTGAGGGTCGCTCGACGTGGTTCTAGCGCAGGCGTGCGGGGTAATAGACGGCGCGCAATCTCCCCTGCGTCCGTGCCACTGATTCGCACGACCCCGATGCCACCGTGGCCGAGTGGCGTGGAGATCGCGACGATCGTGTCGTCGGGGGAAAACATGGAGCGAGGGTTCTGATTCCTACTCTCATTCCGCCGAAATAACCACGGTCTTCATAAACGCATCACCGATGCTCTCGGATGACACCGTCGGGTCTTCCGCGATGGCCAGGTGAACGATGCGGCGTTGGTAGGGATTGAGCGGGCCGATCTCCTGGGGCTCGCCAGTCTCGCGCGCGCGCTCCGCCAACACTTTGGCGGTCTCGCGCAGCTCGGCGTCCTTGCCCTTCCGATAGTCGAGGCAATCGACGACGATGTGCCCCTGTGGGTGCTCCCGTCGAAACGCCGCATTGACGAGATGCTGGAGCGCATCTAGGCCGGCCGCCTTGCGCCGAACCAGTACTTCACAATCATCGCCGTCAATCGTCACCCGGGTGCCGTCGTCAATCGGGTGCACGGAGACCTCAGCCGATAACCCCATGGCGGTTGTCACCGACGTCACGAACTCGATCATCCGCGTGTTGAGATCGTCAGTCACGTCGTTTCCTCACTTCCCGTTGGTCGCGTCCCGTCTCGCGTGCTCTGCCTAGCCCTTTTTCTTAGAGCCCTTCTTCTTAGAGCCCTTCGCCGGTTTCGCCGCCTTGAGCTGTCGCTCCGCAGGCGGGCGCACGGTGCGTACGCGCGGGGGTCCCATGATCTTGTTGGTCACGACGGTCTGACCGATATGGATCAGGTTGCTCGTCAACCAGTAGATCACGAGGCCGCTCGGCGCCCAGAGAAACATGAAGGTAAACACGATCGGCATCAGCATCATGATGCGCTGTTGCATTGGATCGGCCTGGGTCGGCGTCATCTTCTGTTGGACGACCATCGACGCACCCATGACGAGCGGCGTGACGTACAACGGATCGTGCACGGACAAGTCGGTGATCCAACCGACAAACGGCGCATCACGAAGCTCAATCGCCATCGATAGCAACCGATAGAACGCGAACAGAATCGGCATCGTGAGAACCATCGGAAGGCACCCGCTCACGGGATTCACGCCGCGATCCTTGTAGAGAGCCATGACCTCCTGGTTCATCTTCTGCTTGTCCGGATCGGTCGCTTTGAGATGCGCGTACCGGTCCTGAATCGCCTTCATCTCCGGCTGAATCTCCTGCATCTTCCGCATCGACACGATGCTCTTGTACCGGAGTGGGAAGATGATCAGGTTGACGATCACGGTGACGGCGATGATCGAGAACCCGTAGTTCCCGATCCAGGTGTGAACATACGTGAGCGTTCGATGAAGCGGCACGACCAGTACCGCGAGCCATCCGAACTCTATCGAGCGCACCAGCGGCGGATACGCCACTTCGAGGATCTCAAAATCCTTGGGCCCTAGAAAGAACGGGAGATCGACAATTCCCGCCGGCATCGAGAGATCGAAGGCCATGAGCTCGCGAGGATCTTCTCCCGGAGACAGAAGCGGAACAGCGCGATACCGCACCGAGGTCTCTGTCTGGCCGGGCAGCGCAACCGCGATGAAGTAGTGGTTGTCGACACCAACAAAGTCCAGTTGTCCCGTGTATGCGGGATCCACCGCGACGTCATCCGCACCGGCGCGGGTCACCTCCACATCGGACAGCACACCGTCTTCGACGACTCGACCCATCAATAGGCCCCTCGGGCCCTGGCGGTACGCAAACCCAGAGGTCGTACGCTCGACGCCGCCCAAGGCCGGGCCCCATCGAATCGTCGGCAGCAGCGCTTCGCCACCGATCGTCGCGTCCACCGTGAGGCGGAAGGCGTACGGGCTTTCGGACGGATCGAAAGAGAAGGCCTTGCGCACGCGGAGACCGGTCCGGTCCTCGAATTCAAACACCAGCGTCTGAGAAGCATCGTCTGTCAGCCGCAGCGTCGTGTTACTCGATCGAAACAGAGCGGCGTCAACCAGCGCCGTGAGGCTTTCATCCTCGAACGCGACTGAAAACGGCCATGGCTCTTCGGTTGGCAGATCCCGGGGTACCAATTCCACCGGCCGACCTTCGTCGAGGTAGTCCTTCAGCGTCCAGCTGACCAGCTCGGCGCCCTGGTTCGAAAAAACAGCTCGAAACACATCGCTCTCGACGACGATATCCCTGGGCTGCGTGTCACCGACGACCGGATCTGGATCTGCGGGCGCCACCGGCGCGAGCCGACCGGGACCGGGCGCGGTGGGCAGGGTTGGCGCCGCCGGTGACGGGGCAGATGGTGCGCCGGGATCCACTTGCGGGGCAGGTTGCGCCTGACCGTCTCCAACGGGTGGGGGCGGAGGAACCACTAGCGCCTGCCAGGCATAGAGCACCAGAAACGACAGAAAGACGGCGAGCAGAACCTGGCGCTCCATCAATAGGTCCTACGGAGCAAGACGTCCAGACCGGGACATCGGGACCTGATCGAGTCCGCCGCGACAGAGCGGGTGACAGCGAGCCAGTCGCTTGACAGCAAGCCAGCTACCCACGACCGCACCATGGCGCGACACCGCCTCGGCGGCGTACGACGAGCACGAGGGTACGAATCGGCAGGATCCCGTAAATAACGGTGAAATAAGCCTCTTATAACCTCTCAGGAGGGCGAGAAGGACCCTCGCCGATCGGCTCAACGGAGGACCGGTTGCGCTAGCGGCGTGCATGACGTTGAAGGGTCGCGAGGTAGTCCGACTGGACGGTTTCGATTGGCATGTCACTGAATCCGGGACGTGGCATCACAACAACATCCAGGCTGGGGCCAGCGATCGGGAGCTTGTTGTGCCGGAAGATCTCGCGCACAAGCCGCTTTGCGCGGTTTCGCTGAACGGCCCCTCCTAGTCGGCGTGTCGCGATGATCCCCAGGCGCGTGACATCCAACTGATTCGGAAGCACGAACAAGGTGAGGAACCGACCGCGAATCCTGGTGCCACGCCGCTGAACCCGGAGGTAATCGGGCCTGCGCCGGATTCGCTCCAGGCGAGACAAAGCTCGCTTCAAATTGCTGTAAATGGCTCTGTGGCTCTGTTTAGAGGCCTACAACACTACGAGACCGTCAGGCGCTTCCGCCCCTTCGCTCGTCGGTTGCTAAGAATGCGTCGGCCATTCTTCGTGCTCATCCGCTTCCGAAACCCATGCGTCCGCTTGCGCCGACGGTTGTTGGGTTGATAGGTACGCTTCATCCTGCCCGCACTTCCGAAAACACCTTAGTTTTTGAGGTCGAAGACTTCGCAAAGGACGCGAACTTCACATGATATCCGGCAGCTTGGGGAGTGTCAACGACGGTCGCGTTTACTGATTGTCACACCCGACGAGGTGTGCTAACTTCGCCGCCCTGCGAGCCCCAGAGATGAGATTCTTCCAAAGCAGTTTTCCACAACTGTGGAAAAAAATGTGGAAATTCAGGGTTTTCGCCCAAAAGCGTCTTTGGTGCCCGCAGGACGTAGCTCCGGCCGGCATCTCCCGGTGACCGAGCCCAGTATTCGCAGTGGTTTGTCGGAATTCGTGACTATGCCTAAAGACTCGACCCGACGGAAAAAGGAAGGCGAATGTCCCCTTCGCCACGCTCTCCAATGACGACCAATATCTGGACTGACATCCTGAGCCGTGTTGAAGCTAAGGTTAATCGTCACAGTTTTTACACCTGGTTCAAGCCGACCGTTTTTCTCAGCCAGGACGGTCAAGAGGTGACGGTTCGGGTCCCGAACGGACTCTTTAGAGACTGGCTGACCAAGCACTATTCAGGCGTTATTTCCGAGGCAGTTCAAGAGCTCGACAAAGAGGGCGTTCACATCTCGTTTGTGACGGATGGTGAGCGGTCGTCAACGCCGGTTCCGAAGCCAGAATCATCCTCCGTCCGCGAAGTCGAGGTGAAGCCCCCGAACCCACGACCACGAGGTCTTAATCCTCGGTACGTGTTCGATTCGTTTGTTGTGGGTCCCTCCAACCAGTTCGCACACGCCGCCTCGCTGGCGGTGGCTGAAGCCCCTTCACGTTCATATAATCCGCTGTTCCTGTATGGCGGTGTGGGTCTAGGAAAGACCCACCTCATGCACGCGATCGGCCAGTACCTGCTTGACCAGACACCAGACCTGAAGCTCACCTATATCTCATCCGAACGGTTCATGAACGAGATGATTAATGCCGTTCGATACGATCGCATCCTCGATTTCCGCGAGCGCTACCGAACCATCGACGTCCTGCTTGTTGACGACATCCAGTTCCTCGCCGGTAAGGAGGGAACGCAAACGGAGTTCTTTCACACGTTTAATTCCCTCTACGACGCACAGAAACAAATCGTCATTAGTAGCGACTGCCCCCCAAACGAGATTCCGTCTCTGGAAGAACGCCTGCGATCCCGGTTTAAGTGGGGACTCATCGCCGACATCCAACCACCCGATCTGGAAACGAAAGTCGCCATCCTCAAGAAGAAGGCCGAAGGCGAGGCAGTTCCCCTTCCGGACGACGTCGCGCTCTACATTGCAGGAAAGATTAAGTCGAATGTCCGCGAGCTTGAAGGATCGTTGATCCGCCTCATTGCCTACGCATCACTAACCGGAACGGCTATCTCCCTCCCGCTGGCTCAGGAAGTGCTCCGCGACATTCTTGGTGCGGATGACCAAAACGTCACCATTGAGATGGTGCAGAAGTTCATCGCGAACTACTACCAGCTGAAGATCGCCGATTTGAAGTCACGAAATAACTCAAAAGCGATCACCCTTCCGAGGCAAATCGCGATGTATCTCTCAAAATCCCTTACCAACCATTCGCTCCCGCAAATTGGTAAAAGCTTTGGGGGTAAGCACCACTCAACGGTTATTCACTCGATTAAGAAAGTTGATGCTCTCTGTAAGCGTGACCGTGAGTTCCACACGCTCATCAACAGCTTTCTTGAGTCGTTCAACTAGAAAACACGCCCTTCAACACCAGGGATCAACATCCTCAACAGCCGCTCCATACGTCATGTAATGTGGAGGTTTGATCCTCAACAGGAAAAAAAGGGTGGGGCTTAATCACTCCACAACATCGCGCGGCTCTAAGTAGCTAATAAATAGTAACTTAGAAGCTACCCAAGGCTTTTAAACAGACCTATATTCTGTTATAATTTGTATTACTTTTTTTGATCATACACAGAGTGTGATCACGCTGTCCCAACCCTCCAATCGAGGTCATTAGCAACATGGAACTGACGATCCGCAAGAGTGATCTACTGCGCGAGTTGCAGCTCTTTCAAGGCATCGTGGAGCGCAAGAACACGATACCGATTCTCGCCAATGTCCTCATCCAAGCGAACGGGGATGGACAGGTGAATCTGGTGGCGACTGATCTCGAGGTAGGACTACGAAGTCATTGCACGGCTTCGGTCGCGAAGGGTGGATCGCTGACCATTCCCGCAAAGAAGCTCTTTGAGATCGTTCGCGCGCTACCTGACACCGATATCAAGATCAAGGAGGGAGCAAAGGGCGCCGTTCGTGTTGCGGCTGACAAGTTCGATTCCCGAATGCAAACGCTCCCGCGGGACGATTTTCCAACCCTGCCGGAATCGGTCGATCAGACAACGTCAGTCCTACTCCCTCGTGCCGGCCTACGTGAAATGGTTAGTAAGACGCAATTTGCGATTACCGGCGAGGACACACGGTATTTCTTGAACGGCGCGCTGCTCGTGCTGAAACCTGGTGGGATGAGCCTGGTCGCAACCGATGGTCATCGGTTGGCGCTTGTGTCAACGACAAGGGATACAGCTGAGGGGGACGAAGCCAAGGTCGAGGCGATCCTTCCGAAGAAGACCTTGTGGGAGCTGGCGCGATTACTGGGTGATGGCGAGGAGGATATTCGGTATACCGGTGAGGAGAACCACTTATTCTTTGATGTTGATGGGCGTCAGCTCATCTCGCGCGTTATTGATGCCCAGTTTCCCGCCTACGATCGGGTGATCCCCAAGGGAAACGACAAGGCGATCGAGTTCGATCGAGACCGCCTGACCAGCGCGATCAAGCGGGTTGCCCTGATGTCGAGTGAGCGTTCACGGGCCGTCAAATTCCAGATTGAGACCAACAAGGTTGATATTGCGTCGAGCAGTCCAGAGGTCGGCGAGGCGACTGAAGCGCTTACCGTCGACTACAGCGGTGCGGCCCTGGAAATTTGTTTCAACGCGCAGTATGTCTTGGACTTTCTCGGGGTCGTCGATTCGGACGCCGTCGTGCTCGAGTTCAAGGATGAGATGAGTCAGGCCGTCATGAAGCCAGCCGGTTCAGATGGGTGTGAATACACCTACGTGATCATGCCGATGCGCGTCTAGGGCGAGAAAGGATGACTCAACTCGAAAACGAGGATCTCCATCCGGGCGGCCAAGCCGCAACGCCACCTGTGGATGTCGCCACGCCCGAATCAAGCGAGTATCGCGCAGACAAGATCAAGGTCCTTGAAGGCCTGGAGGCCGTGCGGAAGCGGCCGGCGATGTACATCGGGTCGACCGGTGCTCCTGGGCTTCACCACCTCGTCTACGAGGTCGTCGACAACTCGATTGACGAGGCGCTCGCCGGGCACTGCGACACCATCGGTGTCACGGTGCATATCGATAACTCCGTGACGGTTATCGACAACGGCCGAGGGATCCCAGTCGATCAGCACGCCAGCGGGAAGACCGCCGCCGAGGTGGTCATGACCGTCTTGCACGCTGGTGGGAAGTTCGACAACAAGAGCTACAAGGTATCGGGCGGGCTCCATGGTGTTGGCGTATCCGTAGTGAACGCTCTGTCCGAGCTGGTCGCACTCGAGATCTGGCGCAATGGTCAGGTGTACGTCCAGACCTACGAGCGCGGTAAGCCCACCAGCCCCTTGGAGGTCACGGGGACAACAAAGCGCCGCGGTACAAAGATCACGTTCAGGCCTGATTCTCAGATCTTTGAAACGGTCGAGTTCAGCTTTGACATTCTTGCCCACCGGCTACGCGAGCTCGCGTTTCTCAACGCTGGGGTGACGATCGAGCTCGCCGACGAGCGCACGGAGAAGAGCCACCGGTTTCAGTACGAGGGCGGCATCATCTCGTTCGTCGAGTTTCTCAACAAAAACAAGACGGCCGTCAACGCCGAGCCAATCTATATGGAGGGCGAACGCGACGATATCGGCGCGGAAATCGCCCTTCAGTGGAACGACGGCTACGCGGACACGGTGTATTCGTTCGCCAACAACATCAACACTCAGGAGGGCGGCACGCACTTGTCTGGCTTTCGTTCCGCGCTCACTCGCACGCTGAACGCCTACGCGAACCGAAACAACCTAGCCAAAGACCTGAAAGAGAGCATCAGCGGCGACGACATCCGCGAGGGACTCGTCGCGGTCGTCAGTGTGAAGATCCCCCGGCCGCAGTTCGAGGGACAAACCAAGACGAAGCTTGGAAACACCGAGGTCAAGGGGATCGTCGAGGCGATCCTCAACGACAAGCTTGGGGCGTTTCTTGAAGAGCACCCGGCCGTCGCAAAGCGAATCGTCAACAAGGCGATCGAGGCCGCGCGGGCGAGAGAGGCCGCCCGTCACGCACGTGACCTGGTCCGCCGAAAGGGCGCGCTCGACAACAGCTCGTTGCCAGGAAAACTCGCTGACTGTCAAGAACGCGATCCGGCCAAGAGCGAGCTGTACATCGTCGAGGGTGAGTCGGCCGGCGGATCGGCCAAACAGGGGCGAGACCGGCGATTCCAAGCAGTGCTCCCGATCAAGGGGAAGATTCTCAACGTTGAGCGTGCGCGTTTCGACAAGATGCTGAGCAGCGACGAGATCAAGACGATGATCGCGGCGCTTGGGTGCGGGATCGGCAAGGACGACTTCAACATCGCGAAGCTTCGGTACCACCGGATCATCATCATGACCGACGCCGATGTCGACGGCTCGCACATCCGAACCTTGCTGCTGACGTTTTTCTACCGGCAGATGCGTGAGCTCATCGAACACGGCTACGTGTACATCGCGCAGCCGCCGCTGTATCGCGCGAAACGCGGCCGGTCCGAAACGTACATCAAGGACGACCGAGAGCTCGAGGCGTGGTTGATACGTCGGGCAAGTGAGTCCCGTGCGGTGCGACTCGCTGAGCAGGACGTCGAGCTCACGAGTCGGCGCCTCGAGGAAGCGCTTCATAAGGCTCTCGCGTTTCGAAAGCTGCTTCAGGTCGTCGAACGACGTGGAGTCAGTCAGGAGGTTGTCGAGGCTCTCCTCACCCACGGAGCTCGGAACCGGAGTTTCTTGGCCGACCGATTAACGCTTGACGACCTGGTCGAAGAGCTGGCCACCTCAACCCGCACCGTATCGGTGGGTCGCGACGAGGAACACAACGCGTTCGTCCTCAACGTGGACGACCGAACAGGAGGTTATCGCCGCCGTTACGCGATCGGCGTCGACTTCGTGACATCCGCCGAGTACCGCGCCTTGCTGTCGAGCTTCGGGGATGAGGACCTGCGCCGCCTGCGGGGGCCACTGCGTATTTCCACGGTCAAGCAGTCGGCGAAGGGTGACGTGGCCGAGGGCCAGGACGACATCGAGGGCGGTGCGGCTGCAGACGCAACGAACATCGGTGGTGCGCCCATCGACCGCGCCACTCAGCTGGCAGCCGACGCTCGCGCGAGCGAATCGAGTGACAAAGGGAAGGACGTTCGTCTGGAGTCACTCGACGAGCTGGTCGAGTTCTTCATCGCCGCCGGAAAGAAGGGTGTCGCCGTCAATCGATACAAGGGCCTTGGCGAGATGAACCCCGATCAGCTGTGGGAGACCACCATGAAGCCCGAAACCCGCACGCTGCTGCAGGTGCGGGCCGAGGACGACGCGGAAGCCGATCTGATGTTCACCACACTGATGGGAGACCACGTCGAGCCCCGCCGGAAGTTCATCGAAGACAACGCCCTCGACGTGAAGAATCTGGACGTCTAGGGACACCCCCGACCACTCTATGTCCGAAACGATCGACCACCCCTCGATACCCGTCAACATCGAAGACGAGATGCGCCGCTCGTATATGGATTACGCGATGAGCGTAATCATCGGGCGCGCGCTGCCCGATGTGCGGGACGGCTTAAAGCCGGCCCATCGTCGCGTGATTTATGGGATGCGGCTCATGGGGCTCGCCTCGAATCGTCCGTATCGCAAGTGCGCGAAGATCGTCGGCGAGGTGATGGGTAACTTCCACCCTCACGGCGATGCCTCGATCTACGACACGCTGGTTCGCATGGCGCAAGACTTCAACATGCGGTACACGCTGGTCGACGGCCAGGGGAATTTCGGATCGGTTGACGGCGATCCGCCGGCGGCGATGCGGTACACCGAGGCCAAGCTGGAGGCGTTGGCTGACGACCTGATGGCCGATCTCGACAAGGAGACGGTCGACTTCGTTCCGAACTACGACGAAACCACCGAAGAGCCCACTGTCCTTCCGGCGCCCTATCCCAACCTCCTCGTCAACGGCTCCGCCGGGATCGCGGTCGGGATGGCCACCAATATCCCACCTCACAATCTGCGTGAGGTGATCGATGCGATCGTGTGGGTATCCGAGCATCCCGACGAGAGTCGCGACGAAAAGACGCGAGCGGTGCTCGGCCACGTGCACGCCCCCGACTTCCCGACCGGCGGCTACATCGTGGGTCGAGCGGGGATCGCGCAGGCCTACCGAACCGGCCGCGGCTCCGTGCTCATGCGCGCTCGCACCGAGGTCGAAACGGCCAAGAAGGGCAAGCAGGCGATCATCGTCACGGAGATCCCGTATCAGGTCAACAAGGCGCGGTTGCTCGAGAAAATCGCCGACTTGACCAGAGAGAAGGTCATTGAGGGGATCGCCGACCTTCGCGACGAATCCGATCGCCAGGGCATGCGCATCGTCATCGAGTTGCGGCGAGGCGAGATCCCGGAAGTTGTGCTCAACAATCTGTACAAGCACACCCAGCTGCAGACGTCGTTCGGCATCATCATGCTGGCGATTGTCGGCGGCCGGCCGCGAGTGCTGACGCTGCTCGAGGTGGTCGAGCACTTCGTAGAGTTCCGACGCGAGGTCGTGCGACGTCGGACCGAGTTCGAGCGGCGAAAGGCGGAAGCCCGCGCCCACGTTCTTGAAGGGCTGAAGATCGCGCTCGACCACCTGGACGCCGTGATTAAGCTGATCCGCGGGGCATCGAGTCCGAGCGCGGCCCGAACCGGGCTGATGAGCCAGTTCTCGCTTACGCAGATTCAGGCGCAGGCCATTCTCGACATGCAGCTGCAGCGTCTGACCGGCCTGGAGCGGCAGAAGATCGTCGACGAACTGACCGAGCTGCTGACCGCCATTGAGCGGCTGCGCGGGATTCTCGACAGCGATGCGTTGCTGAACGAGATCGTCGTCACAGAGCTTCGCGACATCCAAGAGCAGTACGGGGATGAGCGGCGCACGGAGCTGCTCGAGGCTGTCGGTGACTTGAGCGTCGAAGACCTGATCGCCGAAGAGGACATGGCCATTACGGTGAGCAACACGGGGTATGTCAAGCGAACGGCCATCACCGAATATCGGAATCAGCGGCGCGGCGGTAAGGGTCGCATCGGCATGCGAACCCGCGACGAGGACTTCCTCTCCCAGCTGTTCGTGGCGTCCACGCACGCGTACATCTTGATCTTCTCCGACCGCGGGCGCGTGTATTGGCTCAAGGTGCACGAGATTCCGGATGTAGGACCAGCCGGTCGCGGGAAGGCGATCGCGAACCTCGTGAAGATGGAACCGGACGAGCGCATAGCCACGCTGCAAGCGGTTCGCGAATGGCCGGCCCAGGATGGCGAGCGGTTCGTGGTCATGGGCACGCGCCAGGGGGTGGTGAAGAAGACCGACTTACGCGCGTACCGTCGCCCGCGAGCCGACGGCATCATCGCGATGACGGTGGGTTCCGACGACGCCGTCATCGAGGCGGAGATTACCGATGGCGACGGCGAGATCTTCATCGCGACCCAGGATGGCCGAGCGATTCGATTCCCCGAGTCGCACGCTCGACCGATGGGGCGAACGGCCCAGGGCGTCCGGGGTGTGTCGCTTCGTGCCGGCGACAGAGTCGTCTCGATGACGGTCGTAAAGCCCGGAGGCACCGTGCTGACGGTGACCGAGCACGGGTACGGCAAGCGCACGGAGCTGGATGAGTACCGGGTGCAGTCACGCGGAGGTGTGGGGCTCGTCAACATCCACACCAGCGCGCGAAACGGGCGGGTCGTGGGCGTCGTGTATGTCGAGCAGGACGACGAGTTGATGCTGATCACCCAGCAGGGCAAGATCTTGCGAATGGTGACCAGTGACATTCGGCCTATCGGACGGGCCACTCAGGGCGTGCGCCTGATCGAGATCGACGAAGAGGATCGGGTGGTTTCGCTGGCGCGGATTGCGGAAAAGGACCTCGCAGAAAAGAACGGAAGCGACGAGGGCGATGAATCCCCGTCGTCATCGTCCTGAGGCGGCCGCACCACCTGGTGCGACGTTCCGCTAGCGGCTCACTCCGATCACGGAGTCGAGCAGGTCCAACACCGGTTCCGGGAACATCCCCATGATGATCGAGACGAGCGCCACCACGGCGAGCGGAACCGTCATGGTCCATTTGGGATCTGTCGGCGACTTTGCCTCGATGGCGGGACTCATCGGGCCGAAGAAAATCTGACGCGCTGCCCGGAACGTATACGCCACCGTGAGCATGATCGCTAGCACTCCCCCTAGTGCCACGGCGATCACGAAGGGTCCATCCAGGACGCCCCGCTCGAAGATCCCGGTAAACATGATCCATTCCGCTGCGAAGCTGCTAAACGGTGGAAACCCCGACAACATCATGCAGCCGACTACCCACAACCCCGCCGTGAGCGGCATTCGCCGCGCGAGTCCACCCATCTCGCGCATGTCGCGAATGCCGGTCGCGTAGACGACGATGCCGGCAGTCGAGAAAAACACCGTCTTTCCCATGATGTGGCTCAGGAAGAAGAACATCCCCCCTTCGATTCCTGCCGTCGTGAGGGCGCCGAGGCCGAGCACCGAATACGCGATCTGACTGATGGTCGAGCACGCCGCCAGTCGCTTGATGTCGGTCTGGGCGAGGGTCAGCAACGAGCCATAGATCATCGTCGCAAGCGCGAGCAGCATGAGCGGACGCCCGAAGGCCGCGAAGTCCTCAGGAAGCGGGATCACGCTAACGCGGATCAGGATGTAGACGGCCAGGTTGGCGTAGACCGCCAGGAGCCCGGCGATGCACGTGGGATGCTCAGCGTGTACCGAAGGCATCCACACGTGAAATGGCAGCAGCGCCAGCTTCATCATCAGGCTGACCAGAAACACCCCGATCGTCAGCGAGACGAGCGGGCTGTCTGCCATCCGATGCAGAGCGGAGATCTCCAGGCTCCCAATCTCGCTGTACACGATGATCGCGGCAACGAGAAACAGCAGTGCTCCGATGATGCCCCACGACAGGCTGATGAACGCGACACGGACACGGTCGCGGTACCCAAAAAACGCCATCAGAAAGAACAGGGCGATGGTCAGGACTTCCAGGAAGAAGTAGAGGGACACAAGGTTCGTGCTCAGAATGGTCCCAATGAACCCGACGGGGAAGAACGGCAACAGATAGAAGAAGCGCGCGTAGTAGCCGGTCTGAACCTCGAGCGGTAGGTCGCCGTAGAGAACCTCCACCCGGTGCTCGATATACCGAATCGAGTAGGTCGATAGCGCCGTGCAGAGGAGCAGCACGACGGCCAACGTTGGCAGGCTGAGACCGTCCGCTTGCAGACCGAGTCGAATGGCCGGTGCAATCACCAAGTACTCTTCCGCGACGATCTGCCCTTGCATCACCCGGCGCCCAACCCAGCCGACGAGTCCGGTCGTGTAGAGCAGCGTTCCACTGGCAATCCACCCGACGGCATGTCCGGGCCGGTTCCGGAGTCCGAAGATCAGCGCTGCTGCAGCGACGGGCGCGAGGAGGATATGTAGAAGCACGCCAGGCATCGTCAACTCGCGTCGGTTCCGGCGAACAGAAACGCCAAGAGCACGACAAACAAGATCAGGACGTACGACACGTTGAAGAGCAGCTCCTCGGTGTCAGCACGCAGGCGGTGGACCAAGCGCTGCGAGCGGCTGGTGAACGATTGCGGCAACGCCCTGTGTATGGCAGTGTCGAACGGAGCCTCAAGCCGACCTGCGACAAAGGCGGCGACTCGGGTGGTGCCACCAACGAACAGGCGCGTGTAGAGCGTATCGATCCCCCAACGGTTCCACAGAAACGTGTGGATGCCATTGAGTGCCGAGTGGCGGGCGAGCAAGGCTGCTGGAGAGGCTCGTCGCCACACGTACAACCAGGCCGCTGGAGCGGCCCCACCCGCGACGAAAAGGATCGAGAGTAGGGGGACCAGCAGGTGCCCGCCCTCCGCCCCGGCGTTCGCGTGCTCTGAGGAGCCGATTGCAGAGAGGTCTCCTGCGACGCCCGTTTCAAAGCCATGATACAGAACATGTTCGAGGCTGGTTCCTGCGAGACCCGCCAGGATGATGCCGGCCGCTAGCAGCCCCGAGGCAACGCGCATCGAGAGGTACCCGTCGTCGACGTGAGCGCCCGACCGTACTTTGTCGGCGAACTCCGCGCTAGCCTCGCCGTGAAAGACGAGTCCGACGAAGCGCACGGTGTAGAAGGCGGTGATGCCGGCGGTCACGAGCCCGAGCAGCAAGAGCGGTGTGCTGGCCTCTGCGGTCGCGAGCAACACGGCGTCCTTACTCCAGAAACCCGGAAATGGAGGTACGCCCATCAGCGAGAGCGCCGCGACAAGCGTGAACACCCATGTCAATCGGAGGTGGTTTCGAACGTCGCCCATCTCACTCATGTAGATGGAGTGCAGGGCATGGATGACCGTGCCCGCGCACAGAAAGAGACACGCCTTGAAGAGGGCGTGACTGACAAGGTGGAAGATGCCAGCGGTGTAGCCGTTGAGTAGCAGCCCGGGCGCGAAGCCCGACACCCCGAGACCGAGCAGCATGTAGCCGATCTGGCTCACGGTCGAGTAGGCGAGAACTTTCTTGAGCTCAAGGGCCACGACCCCCTGCGTGGCGGCGAGAAAGGCGGTGAAGGCACCGAGCCAGGCTGTGAGATGGAAGAACCAACCCGCCGCCTCGATGCCAGCCACCCAATAGCCGTAATAAAACAGCGGCACGAGGCGAGCCACGAGGTAGACGCCGCTCTTGACCATCGTCGCCGCGTGAATGAGCGCCGAGACCGGCCCTGGCCCGGCCATGGCCTCGGGGAGCCACTCGTGGAACGGGAACTGTGCCGACTTCCCAAGCGGGCCCGCGAGCAGCAACAGGGTGACCAGGATGATCATCCCTGGGGTCGCCGCCATGGCGGCGAGCCAGATTGGCGCCGTTTCATACAGTTCGATGAAGTTCAACGTGCCCGCGTAGAAATAGAGCAGCAAGATGCCACCCAGCATCAACATGTCGCCGACACCGGTGACAACGAGCGCCTTGGTGCAGGCCTCCGATGGCTTCACGAACGCGGTGGGGGGCGGTCCACCGATCCAGTACGTGCGTTGATCCTGGTAGTAGAAGCCGATCAACCCGTAGCTGCAGACGCCGACGAGCTTCCATCCGATGAAGAGAAAGAGCAAGTTGGAGGACAAGACCAGCAGCAGCATGCTGCCGATAAAGCCGTTCATCCACATCCAGAACCGAGTCTGAGCCGGATCGCCCTTCATGTAGCCGACGCAGTAGATCATGATGATGAAGCTGATCACCGCGACCACGTTCGCCAGCACAATGCTCAGCGGATCGACCATCACGCCGATCCCGATGTGGAAGGGGTGTGCGAGCCACGTCACTTCGTGTTCAATTGGCAGCGTCTCGGGACGGAAGAGCGCAGGAAGGAGGCTCACCGCCGCCGCCGCCGCAATTGCCGAACACGCGACAGCCCCGAACGGTCGGGCCTTGGGCGCAATGCGACTCAACACGAGCGTGAGCACCGAGCCCACGATCGGAGCAATGACACACAGCCAGGCTGCAAGCGTCACGCCTTCACCTCACGAAACCCGCGGGGATCATCGGTTCGATGAATAACGTCACGATCGCGCCGTTAAAAACCCCCAGGAGCACAACGCCGAGTGCGGTGACGAGTATGGGCGCAAGCATTCCCCATGGGGCCTCGTTCGCGCTGGCCGGGGGCGGCAGCGTGGGCGTGCCGTCCGGAACCACCCGTGCGTCGGCGTCCTCCGTGAAGTACATGTACCTGACGACGTTCATCAAATACCCCAGTGCCAGCACGCTGCTCAGCACGATCACCACGACGAAGACCCAGTTCCCGGCGTCGACGGCCCCAAGGATCAGGTAAAGCTTGCTGAAGAACCCGCCGGTCGGCGGGATACCGATCATGGCAAACGCACACACGGCAAACGCACCGGTCGTCCACGGCATCTTGACGGACAAACGGGAGAAATCGCGAATGTCCCGCAACCCCGTTTGATAGACGATTGCGCCGGCCACGAGGAAGAGCCCGCCCTTCATGAAGGCGTGATTCACCAGGTGCAGCACGCTGCCGGTAAAGCCCGCATCGTTCGCGAGCCCGATGCCGAGGACGATGTAGCCGATCTGCGCGACCGACGAATACGCCAGCATGCGCTTGAGGTCGGTCTGGGCGATGGCCACGACCGATCCGAGAATCATCGCGATGGCCCCCATCCAACCCAGCACCGTCGTGACCGGAAACAGGTCGACCGAGAACGTCGGTTCGAACACGTAGAACATGATCCGGATAAGCACATACGCCGCGACCTTGGTGGTCGTCGCTGCGATAAGGGCGCTGACAGCCGACGGGGCATTCGAGTACGCGCCTGGCAGCCAGGAGTGCATTGGAAACAACGCCATCTTGATTGAGATCCCGATGACAAAGAAGGCGAAGCCGACGAGAACCGCGTTCGACTGGTAGAGACCCGGCAATATTTCGGCGAGGTCTGCCATGTTCAACGAACCGGTGACGCTGTACAGGTACGCGACCGAAAGCAGATAGAAGGCCGCCCCGACGGTCCCCAAAATCACGTAGCGGAACGCGGAAACGACCGCAGCCCCACCGCCGATCGACACCAGCGCATAGCTCGTCAGCGAGGTGATCTCAAGAAACACGTACAGGTTGAACATATCGGCGGTCGACACCAGCCCGGTCAACCCGCTAACCAACAGCAGATAGACGCTGTAGAACGGGACCTCTCGAGTGGGAACCTCCTTGAGCACACTGCGCTTCGAGAAGACGCCGACGACCAGCGTTACGAACCCGAGCAACAGGAGCATCAAGGCGCTCAGTCCGTCGATTCGGAACTCGATGCCCCACGGCGGTTCCCATCCGCCCATGTAGTAGTGCATGGGCCCGCTTATCAAGACTTGTTGCGCCACGAGAATCGACGCGCCGAAGGACGACACGAGCGCCGCGAGTGTCACCGGAAACACCACCGATCGGCGCCATGACCCCAGCACGGGGAGCACGAACGAGGTGAGGAGTGGCACGAGGACGACGAGAGCCGGAAGGGGGGACTGCTGAATGTTCATCCGCGTCTTCTAGGATCGGATTCGTTCAAGCAACTCGTCTTCTTCCAGCGTCCCGTATCGTTTGTGGATGCGGAGGAGCAGTGCCAAAGCGACGCCGGTGATGGCGACGCCGACGACAATCGCCGTCAGCATCAAGACCTGTGGCAGCGGGTTGACGTACTGTGAGGCCTCAATCGCCGACACGGGATCGTGGTCGTGACCCCCCATCACGATCGGGATTGTCGCGCCGCGCTTCGCAGAGAGCGAGACGACGAAAAGGATGATCGACCATTGGAAGATGTTCATACCGACCAGCTTTTTGATCAGGTTGTTCTTCCCCGTCATGGCGTAGAAGCCGATCATCATCAGCGTGATGTACGTGATGTTGTTGAAGTGACCAATAAGGAATTCGACCACGCGCGCTCCTATTCGTAGGTCAGCAAATCGCGGAAGATCGACACGATGGCGGCCATCACCGTGATTCCAACGCCGATCTCGATGAGCAGCATGCCTGTGCTACGGGCGTTGTCCACGGGAAGCACGCCGTAGTCTAAGTAGTTGGCGCCGAGCACCATGCAGACGACGCCGACGCCTGCGTACAGCAGCACACCCGCGCTCGTGAGGGTGGTCAGCGCCCTCAGTGAAAACCGGCGCTGTACCTCTGCGATGCCATCGGCGATGGTGATCAGGATGAAGCTCGACGCGATGATGACACCGCCCTGAAAGCCTCCGCCCGGGCTGCTGTGACCGTGCATGATGACGTAGAGCCCGAAGAGCTGGACGAACGGAACTAGCTGCCGGCACACGGTCCGGATGATCGTGTCCTGCCTGTCGTTCCTCACGCGTCGTCCTTCGGGCGCCCGGAGCGCGGGCCACGCAGGATGAGCAGCACAGCCATGGCTCCTGTGAAGATGACGGTGACTTCGCCGAGCGTATCGAAGCCCCGATAGTCGGCCAGGACGAAGGTCACCATGTTTGGGACGTGGGTCTCGGTAGGGCCCTCCTCGATATAGCGCGGCGAGACGTGTTGGGCCGGCGGTGATTCAGGGTCACCGGTTTCCGGCATGTCGAGCGATCCGAGCAGCAACAGCAGCCCGGTCAGAGCCGTTACGACCAGATGGATGTACTTCAATCCTTGCTCAGCCTTTCGGTCTTATAGACCACAAAGACAAAGAACACGGTCGTGACTCCGGCGCCCACCGCCGCCTCGGTGAAGGCCACATCGACCGCGCCCATTTCAATCCACAGCAGACACATGAACGAGCTGAACGCCGCCAGGAGAACGACCGACGTCAGCAGATCCCTGACGGTGACTGCAGCTAAGGCACACACCACGGTCAAGACAAGAAGGATCAGGTCGAGTTGCCAGATCACGTGGGGTCCTTACTGTCCCACGGTCGCATGCCGTTCCGATAGGCGGCACGGGCGATGGCGTGGGTGGCCGTCGGGCTTGTAATGGAGATAAACACCGCTACAACCATGAGCTTTACGCTGGTGAGCTCGAAGCCCTGGTGGATGGCGAGCCCCGTCATCAGCAGCAGCTGGCCGAGTGTGTCGCACTTCCCCGCGGCGTGCATGCGCGAGTAGAAGTCGGGGAACCTGACGAGGCCGAGGGCTCCGGTGAGCAGGAAGAGCACCCCGGACGCGACGAGCACCGCCGCAAGCACTGTCATGGCGTCGGCCCAGTGTGCTCGACACCCTTGCTTTCGAAGTAGCGCGCCATCGCCAGCGCGCCGACGAAGTTGATGAGGGCGTACAGAAACGCGATGTCGATAAAGAACTCGACACGGTCGAACAAGTAGCCCGTAAGCACGATCACCGAAATCGTCTTCGTGCCGATGACGTTCAGGCCAACGATTCGATCGATAATCGAGGGCCCGCTCACGACCCGGTACAGCGATATCAGAACGGCCACGAGAATTGTTAGGGCGCTCGCCAAGAAGAAATCAGCCGACATCGTTAGCGCCCCGCTATCTCTGGTGACCCGGATGACCCCGCAGCGGTCGGCGGTTCGAGGAAGACATGCCCGACCCGGCGCTCCATGTCGCCGGTGAGTAGCGCCGCCGCGGTCTTGTCGCTCAGTGCATGCACGTGGAACTCGTCGTTTTCGATGTCCATCGTGATCGTGCCCGGCGTCAGCGTGATCGAGTTCCCAAGCGCGACCTTCGACAACTCCTGGGTCAGGCTGGTGCGAAACGTGACGAGCTGCGGCCGAATCTCACCAGGTCGGAACACGAGATAGAGCACGTGCAGGTTGGCCTTGACGATTTCCCACAGCAGCCACGGCACGTAGACGCACACGCGCCACACCTTGAGCGCCGTCCGGGTTGAGGGTGGATCCGGAAACATGAGGTCGTGCGAGAAGCCGGCCACAAGAGCCGAGCACAAGATGCCGAGGCCGATGTGGAGTAGATCGAAGTGGCCAGAGAAGGCGAGCCAGAAGGCCAGCAGGATGATGAATACCCAGAATCGTCTCACGCGCGGCTGGCCCTCACCAAAGTGGGATTCTAAAGGAAGCGCGAGAGTGAGCGAAATCCACGGCGCACCTAAACCGGCTCGAGCTTCGCGTAGCGTCCGAGCAACTTCTTCGGTCCGGCCGTTGCGAACCGCACGATCAGTTTGACGTCACCCTGCAGAGGTTCGATCTTCTCGACAGTGCCGACGCCGAATGTTTGGTGCCGAACGCGCATACCTGGGCGGACGCGCATGGCCGACTGGTCTTCATCGGCATCGTCGAAGGGAACATACCCGACGTCCGGAACATCGGTTGCCTGCGGTCGCCGCCGGCCCCCGCGGCCGCCGTACCCGACTCCCCGCCCACCCGGCGCGGGCACGTATCTGGGCGGCCCGTCGGGCTCGATTTCCTCCACGAGGTCACTGGGCACCTCCGCCAGGAACCGGGAAGGCTCCGACGCCTGGTACTCGCCAAACACGCGTCGGCTCGTCGCACTCGTGAGGACTAGGCGCGATTGGGCCCGCGTCATCCCGACATAGCAGAGGCGGCGCTCTTCCTCGAGCTCTTCCTCGTCGTCCGCCGAACGCGCGTGCGGAAACAGACCCTCCTCCATGCCGGCAATCACGACCAGAGGGAACTCGAGCCCCTTGGCTGCGTGGAGCGTCATCAACCACACGCGCGCGTTGCGCGCGCCGTCTTCTTCGTCGGTCTCGGAGAGCAACGAAAGGCGGTCGACGAAACCTGCCAACGTCGCGTCAGCTTCCCGAACCTCGTAGTCGCGGGCCGCGGAGACGAGCTCCTGGAGGTTGCCCAGCCGATTCTCGGCCTCTTCGGTACCGGCTTCTCGGAGTGCCGTGATGTACCCGGTCTGGTCGAGCATCTTGGCCAGCGCCACCGATCCAGCCTCGTTCTTCGCCATGGCGGTGAGCGACGTGATGAGTTCTCGAAAACGAGTCAGCGCGGTGTGCCCACGTGTCGGCAGCAGGTTTTCGTCGACGGCGCGGCCCAGTCGCGCCCACAGCGAGACGGTCGGCGGCGGCGGCTCGGCGTCGACGTCCGAAAAGAGGGGGGCGTGGCCGACCGCGTCCGGTGCCCCGGGTTCCACACGATCCAGCGCTTCCATGACACCCTTGCCGATCCCGCGCGCCGGCACGTTGATCACCCGCCGGAGACTGACGTCGTCGTGCGGGTTCAGGATCAGCTTGAGGTAGCACAGCGCGTCCTTGATCTCCTTGCGCTCGTAGAAACGGACGTTGCCCACAATGCGATACGAGATCACCTCGCGAGTGAGTGCGTCCTCGATGGCGCGCGACTGGGCGTTGGTCCGATACAGCACTGCGACGGCTTCGTCGGAACGATCGTGCGCCGCCTTGATTTGCCCGATGATGAAGTCGGCTTCTTCCAGCTCGTCGCGGGCACGATGACAAAGAATCGGGTCTCCCCCCGATCGTTCCGTCCAGAGCTGCTTCTCGCCACGACCCCGATTCCGTTGGATGACCCCCGACGCAGCGTCGAGGATGACCTGGGTGGACCGGTAGTTGCGCTCCAATCGGATGACGGTGGCATCCTCGAAGTCACGTTCGAAGTCCAGAATGTTGGCCACGTCGGCACCCCGCCACTTGTAGATCGACTGGTCTGGGTCGCCAACGACACAGAGGTTGCGGTGCGCGGCGAGGTGTCGAATGAGCAGGTACTGGGGACGGTTCGTGTCCTGGTACTCGTCCACCATGATGTACCGGAAGCGTTCGCTGTAGCGTCGACGTGCCGACTCAGATTCCTCGAAGAGCGCGACAGCCTTGATCAGCAGGTCGTCGAAGTCGAGGGCGTTGGCGTCAGCCAGCGCGCGTGTATACCGCTCGAACACCTCGGCGAGCTGCTCATCCCGGAAGCTCCAGCCTGAAGCCCGCAGCGCTGCGGCGTCCTGCATCTGGTTCTTGGCGTGGCTGATCCGACTCAACATCGCCCGTGGCGACGTGATTCGATCGTCGACGTCAAGCGACTTCATCACGCGTTTGACGACACTCAGCTGGTCCGACGAGTCGTAGATCACGAAGTCTCGGGTGAGGCCAACCAACGGGGCCTCACGGCGTAGTAACCGCGCGCAGAACGAGTGAAAGGTCGAGAGCCACAATCGAGGGAACTCCGACTCGAGCAGAGCTTCGACCCGGGAGCGCATTTCTTGCGCGGCCTTGTTGGTGAACGTGACCGCGAGCACCTGATCGGGCTCCGCGTGTCCATCGCCGATCAGATACGCCGTTCGGAACGAGATGACGCGGGTCTTGCCCGACCCGGCGCCGGCAAGAATAAGGAGCGGACCGTCGACGTGTAGAACGGCGCGACGTTGTTCGGGGTTGAGATTGTGAAGGAACTGCACGGTCGGGTTCGGCCTTGCTCTTCGAGCTAAAGCCTACTCGACCGTCACGCTCTTGGCGAGGTTTCGCGGTTGGTCGACATCGCAGCCACGGAGGACGGCAATGTGATACGCAAGCAGCTGGAGTGGGACCACCATCAGCAGTGGGTTCAAAAGTGGATGTGCGGGTGGGACCGGCACGACACAGTCTGCCTCGGGGTCAAGGATCGCCGACAGCGTCTCGGGGTCGGCGTCGGTTACCGCGATGATCGAGCCTCCGCGGGTTTTAGCTTCCTGCAGGTTGGCCATCATCTTCTCGAACACCTTGCCACTCGGAACGAGCGCTACGACCGGCATGTTCTCGTCGATCAACGCAATCGGACCATGCTTCATTTCGCCCGCCGGGTATCCCTCGGCGTGGATGTACGAGATCTCTTTCAGCTTGAGCGCACCCTCCAGCGCGATCGGGTAGTTCACCCCCCGCCCGAGATAGAGGAAGTTGCTGCGGCGGTAGAACTTCTTGGCAATGCGGGCGATGTCCTCGTCGCATCGCAGGGTGTGTTGAAGCAGCCCGGGCAGCTGGGTGAGCCCTTCGATCTGCAGCCGAATCTCGTCGCTGGGCGTTGTCTCACGGATCTGTGCGAGATGCAGCGCCAGCAGGTTCAGTGCGACGAGCTGCGAGGTGAAGGCCTTGGTCGAGGCGACGCCGATCTCCGGACCGGCGTGGGTGTAGACCGTACCGTCGGCCTCTCGAGTCGCCATGCTCCCGACCACGTTACAAATGGCGATGCTCGCTGCGCCTTTCGACTGAGCCTCCCGGAGGGCGGCAAGTGAATCGGCGGTCTCACCCGATTGCGTGATGACAACGGCCAACGTCTTCTTGTCTACGATCGGTTCGCGGTATCGGAATTCAGACCCGTAGTCCACGTCGACCCGCAGCTTGGCCAGCTGCTCGATCAGGAACTTTCCCACCAGGCCCGCATGCCAGGACGTTCCACAGCCAAGAATCACAACCTGCTCGATCCGGCGAAGCTCGTCGTCGGCGATCTCGAGCTCCCCGAGCATGACCGTACCCTGCTCCTCGGAGACGCGTCCTAGCACGGTCTCCTGCACGGCCCAGGGTTGCTCGAAGATCTCCTTGAGCATGAAGTGCTTGTAGCCGGCCTTCTCGGCCATGACCGGATCCCATTGGACGCGCTCTGTCGCCTTTGAGACCGCGCGACCCGAGAAGTCGGTGAACTCGACGCGCGATCGGGTGATGACCGCCATTTCCTCGTCGCCGAGAAACACGACGTCACGCGTGTGGCTGAGCACGGCCGGAATATCCGAGGCAACAAGGAACTCTTGATCGCCCATGCCAAGCACAATCGGGGGGCCGTTGCGCACCGCGACGATCTTCTCGGGGTCGCCGGCCGCGACAAGCACGAGTCCAAAGAGCCCACGCAGTTGGAGCAATGCCCGCCTGACCGCTCCCTCTAGGCCGTCGTCGCGCATCTCTCGCTCGACGAGATGGGCGACCACCTCCGTGTCGGTTTCGGTTTCGAACCGATGGCCTTCAGCCTCGAGCTGGTGCTTGAGGTCGAGGTAGTTTTCGATGATTCCGTTGTGGACGACGACGATTTGGCCGGTGCAATCCCGGTGCGGATGGGCGTTCTCTTCGGTCGGTCGACCGTGGGTGGCCCACCGCGTATGACCGACGCCGTATGTCCCGCTGACCGGCTGGGTCCGAACGACGTCTTCGAGACGCGACAGCTTGCCGGCACTCCGTCGGATCTCGACCTGCCCCTTCTCAATGAGCGCGATGCCCGCCGAGTCGTACCCCCGATACTCGAGGCGTCGCAATCCGTCAATCAAGACCGGAACGACGTCCTTTGAGCCGATGTAGCCGATGATGCCGCACATACCGCTATGCCTAGTGTGCTGCGGGCAGCGGGGCCAGCGCAATGCTCGCTCCGGTTCCCGCACCGCGTTTACTCAGTCCTGCGCTTCTTTTCCACCCAGCCGGTTTTGTTCTCCTGTCGTCCTCGCGCGATGGCCATCGCCCCCGCCGGTACGTCGTCGGTGATGCACGAACCCGCAGCGATATAGCCGTCTTTCTCGATGGTGATGGGTGCCACCAGCTGGGTGCCACTCCCGATGAAGACACCGTCGTCGATCGTCGTGTGAGATTTCTTCGTTCCGTCGTAGTTGCAGGTGATGGTGCCAGCACCCACGTTGACGTCACGCCCGATCGTTGCATCCCCCACGTAGCTCAGGTGGTTGACCTTAGAGTTGGGGCCCAACCTCGTCTTCTTGAGCTCGACGAAGTTGCCGACCTTAGCGTTGGTGTCGATCACAGCGCCGGGCCGAAGGTGGGCAAACGGCCCGACCTGCGTGCCATCGCCCAGTTGTGATTCGGTCATGACACAGTGATCGAGGACGGTCACGTCGTTTCCAATGTTCGAGTCGACCACTCGGACACCGGAATGCAGCTCGCACCGCTCGCCGACGGTGGTGCGTCCTGACAGCGTGACGCCGGGATGGATGACCGTGTCGGCGCCGACGTCGACGTCGTCATCGATGTAGGTCGTCGCCGGATCCTCAATCGTGACCCCTAGGGCCATCAGCTCTTCGTTCTTCTTCTGTCTCACCATTCTGCCCACTTCCGCCAGCTCGGTCTGGCTGTTGATACCCCGAATCTCGTCCGGATCCTCCGCGGTGAATGTCGTGACGACGAGCCCGCGTCTTCTGTAGAGCGGGACGATCGCCGGGAGATATCGTTCGTGCTTCGGTCCGGCCTCGGGGATCTGCTTCAGCGCCTCAAACAGAGGCCCGATATCGAATACATAAATGCCACCGTTGACTTCTTGAATCAGCCGCTGTGCACCCGTCGCGTCGGCTTCCTCGACGATGCCGACCATCTCACCACCGTTTCGAATGATGCGCCCGTAGCCAAAGGGTCGCTCGAGGGTCATGGTCAACACCGTGGCGGCCGACCCTACTGCTTCGTGGGTTTCGACGAGCGTAGCGAGCGTGGACGGGCGCAGGCGCGGCACATCGCCGGATAACACGACGAGATGGCCTGCTCGGTGCTGATAGGCGGCTTCCGTCTGGAGCAGCGCGTGTGCGGTGCCGAGCTGTGGTTCCTGCACGATGAACTGGAGGCCGGGAAGGGTCGCAAGCGATCGGCGAATTGTCTCGGCCCGATGACCCACGACGATCGTCGTGGTTTCAGGCGCGAGCGATGCCGCGCTTCGCAGAACTCGCTCGATGAGGCAAAGGCCCGCGAGCTTGTGCAGGACCTTGGGGCGCGTCGCCCGCATCCGGGTACCCTTCCCGGCGGCGAGCACAATGACATGGCGAGTAGCCATTCACGAGAGTGTAGATCGGCCTCAGCGCCGCACGAGGCCTACTCGGCGGGCGGTGGAGAACCCACTGCCAGTTGGAACGTCTCTTCGTCCTGCAGGGTGTCGAAGCTTGGTTCGTTGCGAGCGAGGAAGCGGTTGTCCGGATTGAGCTCGATCGCTCGCTGAAGGTGGGTCACCGCGGCCGAATGCTCACCATCCACGGCCCGCGTCACGGCCAACATGTACTGCACGTGATCGCTGTCAGGCTGCTCCGCCAAGGCCGCCTCGAGGTGGCGAAGTGCGTCGCCTGGTGATCCGGCGTTGAGCGCGAGCGTCGCCGCGTAGACACGCTCTTCGAAGGTCTGCGGCTTTGGCTCGGGAGTCAACTCACGACGACACACTTCCAGGTATCGTCGACACCGCTCGTGAAGTTCTCGCTCCTCGGGGAAATCGTCGAGGACCCGCTGAAACAAATCCGAGGCACTCGATACATTCCGCCGCTGGAGTGCCTTGAGGGCCTTCTCGTACAGCCCGATCGCCTCGCGAGACCGTTTCCGCCGCGCCTCTGCGGCACGGTTCACCGAACGGGACTGGGCCTCCCTCTTCTTCTTCGCGGCCTTGCGAGGTGTGGTCTTCCTAGCCCTAGGCGAGGCCTTCGTTGAGGCACGCGCAGAGGTCTTCCGCTTCGCCGCGCCGGACGACTTGCTCGTGCGAGCTGGCTTCTTCTTGGCCTTCTTCGGCATCGTTAGAGGGTCCGCACAATAGCAGAATGAGACCAGTGAATCAAGATTTGTTGAATGACCTATTTAGTCCTTCTGCTCCTCGAGCATCTTATAGATACTTCGACTCGATAAGCCGTACCTAACGGCAAGGATTCGTATTGCCTCTCTTCGAGATCGAACTGTTTCTATCACTTGACCAAACTCATGGGCCAACAAGGCGGGATCTATTGTGTCGGTTGACCTATTGTCTTGAGTCTGAGGCGGTGCGATAACAACAGTAAACTCACCCTTCTTAGATGGGAGCCGCTGAATCACTTCAGAAATAGGTCCATAGACCGAATCCTCATGGATCTTCGTCATTTCACGACATACGGCTACTCGCCGGTCTCCCAGGACCTCGAGCATATCCTCGAGCGATCTGCCAATTCGATGGGGTGCCTCGAAAATCACCAGGGGTCTCGGTTCCTGCGAAACAGTAAGCAGCCAGCGTTTTCGGCTATTTGACCGAGAAGGTGGGAAGCCCAGGAACGTGAACTCTGATTCTGCGAGTCCGGAGACTACAAGGGCTGTTAGGACAGCACTCGGCCCGGGAATTGCGATAACTCGCATGCCCCGCTCGAGGGCCTTGGCGACCAGCGCCTGGCCGGGGTCTGACAAAAGAGGAGTACCCGCATCGGTGACAAGCGCGATGGACTCGCCCGACTCCAGCATGCGAACCAGACCGGGCGAGCGCTGTCGCTCGTTGTGCGCGTGGTAGCTACGCGTTGGCGTATGGATTCCGTAGTGGCGAAGCAGTACCCGAGTTCGGCGGGTGTCCTCGGCTGCGATCAGCCCCACTTCTTTGAGGACGCGGACCGATCGAAAGGTAGCGTCCTCGAGGTTTCCGATCGGGGTGGCAACCACGTAGAGCACACCACGCGGCTCAGTCGGCACAGCATCCACAGAGGAGAGGAGGAATAGGGTAGATTGTACCACTGAGCACTGACCCGATGGTCTTGGCAGGCCCCATCAAGAACGAGATATTAGACAACGTCCATGAGCCGATCTCGAACTGGCCACTCAGTTGAGCCTCTGTCACATTTTGTCGACGAGTTCCTCGCGTATCTCCACGAAACCTATCCCACTGAGGCGGCGTTCGACGGCGTCCACATTCACGACGATCTCCTCGAAGACTACTCGCGGGAAGGCGTCGAGCGACAAGCCCGTGAACTCGGCGGATGGGCGCGGCGACTCGACGGGATCGATTCCGGTACGCTGACGGCCGCGGAGCGTCTCGACCGACGGATCCTGTCGAACAGCATCCACGCGCGCGTTTTCAGTCTCGACGACCTGCGGCCCTGGCAGCAGAACCCGTTGCATTATGCAGAGACGCTGGCCAGCAGCCTCGCGGGTCAAGTGCTCTTCGCCTACGCCCCATTGCCCGAGCGTGCCCGGAGAATCGTGTCCAAGCTTCGTCAGACGCCTCGATTCGTCGAGTCGGCGCGCACGAATGTGACCGATCCGCCTGGCTTGTTCACCAAAGTTGGCATCGAGTCATTCGAGGGCGTTCTGAGTTTCGTTGAGCGCGATCTCCCGCTGGCGTTTCGCGACCTTGATGACATGCACCTGCTCGGCGATCTCGCCGATGCCTCAACCGTCGCCATCGATGCGTTGCGCGAGTACATCACCCATCTCAAGGAATCGGTGGCGCCGCGTAGCCGGGCGTCCTTTCGGCTTGGACGCGAGAAGTTGCAAGAAGTGCTGAGACGCAACGAGGGCATCGACGTCGCGGTCGAGGAGCTACTCGCGATCGCCCAGCGTGAACTGCGTCGCACCCAGGCAGAATTCGAAGAAGTTGCTCGCAAGCTCGGCGGGAACGTGCGAGGGGTCTGGGAGGACGTAAAGACCCGCCATCCGACGACCGATGAGCTTCTCGGCGTCGTCGGCGGTCAGCTAGACGACCTCGCGACGTTCATTCGGCGGCGTAAGCTCGTGACCATACCCGAGCACGAACCGGTTCGCGTGGCGGCGACGCCGGAGTTCTATCGATGGACGTTCGCGAGCCTGTGGTCGCCCGGCGCGTTCGAGGCGAAGGCGCTGCCCGCCTACTACTACATCACCAACGTAGATCCGTCCTGGCCCGCGGAACGACAAGAGGAACATCTGCGCGACTTTAACTTCGCCACGCTCCCTTCGGTCTCGATTCACGAAGTGTTTCCCGGACACTTCTTGCACTTCGAGCATCTTCGACGGCTGACCAAACCGCTCAGGAAGACCACCTTTCTCATGCCGGTGTCGTTTGTGGAAGGTTGGGCGCACTATGGTGAACAGCTCATGTTCGACGAGGGGTATGAGAAGGGGAACGCCGAGGCGAAGCTCGGCCAACTGGCCGAGGCGCTCGTTCGGCTCGCGCGCACGGTGGTCGGCATACGCCTGCACGCCGAGGACCTTTCAGTAGAGCAGGGCGTCCGGGTGTTTCGTGACGAGGCGTTTCTCGAGGAGGCTACGGCACGACGGGAGGCCGAACGGGGTACGTTCGATCCGGGCTACGTCCTCTACGCCCTTGGCAAGCGCATGCTCTTGCAGCTCCGCGCCGACTACAAGGCGAAAAAAGGCGACAGCTTCTCGCTCCAGGCTTTTCACGACCAGCTTCTGGGCCAGGGTGCGCTTCCGCTGTGGGCCCATCGCGAGCTCATGCTGGGCGAGCGCGGGGTCTTGCTCGACTAATGAACCGGGGTAGCTGAACATCATGCCGCTGTATGAATACGAATGCGATGACTGCGGCCATCGCTTCGAACTGATTCAGAAGTTCTCGGACGAGCTCGCGACGACCTGTCCTGAGTGCAGTGGGACGCTGCGCAAGCTGCTCTCTTCGCCGGCCATTCAGTTCAAGGGAACGGGATGGTATATCACCGACTACGCTCGGAAAGGGGAGGGTCAGGGCTCCCCAGCCAAATCGGACCAGTCGAGCTCGGACCAGTCGAGCACAGAGTCGAAGAGCACCAAGGATTCCGATTCATCGTCGTCGTCAACAAAGACGACGAGCTCCGATAGCAAGAGCGACAAGAAAACGAGCACCGGCTCGTCATCCAACGGCAAATAGGGCGTGGCGGGCGATCACCCTGCTCACGCGTCAAACGTTTTGACGTAGTCGCGCAGCGCGGGTGCGATGTCTGGCCGCTTCATCGCGAAGTACAGCGACGCCTTGATGAAGCCCAGCCGATTGCCGACGTCGTGACGGACGGCCCCGGACAGCTCGCAGGCGTAAACAGGCCTGCGTTCGAGAAGACGCCGAAGAGCGTCGGTCAACTGTACCTCTCCGCCCGCATCCTCTCCGGTCTCCTCTAACGCGACGAAGAAGTCAGGGGTCAAGATGTAGCGCCCCACGATGGCGAGATCGGACGGGGCTTCATCTGGGGATGGTTTTTCTACCAAGTCGCGAATGGTGTAGACCCCGTCGCGCAGCGGCGTGGCGTCGATGATGCCGTACCGATTAACCGCCGACTGCGGCACGCGCTCCACGAGGATGACCGGGCCCTTCACTTGGTCGAACACCTCGGTCATCTGCCGCAAGGCCGGTGGATCAGCATCGATCACGTCGTCCGGCAGGACGACGGCGAACGGGTTGTCCCCGACACGACCCGCGGCCATCAGGATGGCGTGACCGAGACCGCGAGGGTCGGTTTGGTGCACGGTTGTCACCGACGCCATGGCCGAGACCGCGCGTACGGCGGCCAGCTCCCGGGTCTTTTCGCGTTCGGCGAGAAGTTGCTCGAGCTTCGGGTTCTCGGCAAAGTGCGCAGCGGTTGCCGTGTTGTCCGGGCTCGTCACCAAGACGACCTCTCTGATGCCCGACCGAACGGCTTCCTCGACGCCGTATTGAATAATCGGGCGGTCGACGAGGGGGAGCAGCTCCTTGGGGAAGGCCTTGGTTGCCGGCAGAATCCGAGTGCCGAGGCCGGCTGCCGGAAACACAACCGTCTTGACCGAAGCTGACATGCGCGGAGATCGTATCCTAACCCGTTCTACAATGATGCCGCGCGCCGTGAACCACCGAGAGGAAGCAGTTTGATGCTCGACCCGGTCTTGCTCAGAGAACACCTAGACGCTGTCCGAACCCGCCTCGAGCAGCGCGGAATCAACGTCGCCGATCAACTCGACTTCCTTGGTCGGCTCGATTCAGAGAGGCGCGAGATTCTGCCGGTCCTCGAGAACGCACGACATCGGCGGAAGGAGCTCGGCGGCAAGATCGCGCGGGCCAAGAAAGAGGGGCTTCCAGCCGACGAGCTGCTCAAGGCGGGCCAGCTGTTCGGAGAGCAGATCAAGGCGCAGGAAGCCGCGCTCGAAAAGGTGGAACACGAGCAACGCCATCTCGCCCTGACGTTGCCGAACCTGCCCCACGAGAGCGTTCCCATGGGACACAGCGAGGCCGACAATACAGAGGTTCGGAGACACGGCGATCGGCCGCAGTTCGACTTCGAACCGAAGTCCCATTGGGATTTAGGCCCGGCGCTCGGCATTCTGGATTTCGAGCGCGCCGCGAAGATCGCACGGTCGCGGTTCGCCCTGCTCACTGGCTCCGGCGCGCGACTGGAACGCGCGCTCATCGACTTCATGCTCGACCTCCACACGCGCGAGCACGGCTACACAGAGGTTGCCCCACCCTTCCTGGCGAATGCTGACGCGCTGACCGGTACCGGCAACCTGCCGAAGTTCGAGGATGACCTCTTCAAGGTGTGCGGGGATTGGGATCTCTACCTCATCCCGACGGCTGAGGTGCCCCTCTGTAACGTGCACCGGGATGAGATCCTAAGCGGGGGCGATCTCCCGATTCGGTACGTCGCCTACACACCGTGCTTTCGCAGCGAAGCGGGATCGTACGGCAAGGACGTCCGCGGGCTCATCCGGCAGCATCAGTTCGACAAGGTCGAGCTCGTGGCGTACGCGACTCCAGACCACTCGTATGAGCTCCACGAGGAGCTCACGGGACACGCGGAAGAGGTGCTGAAACGACTCGCTCTACCATTTCGAACAGTCACGCTGTGTACGGGGGACATGGGGTTTGCGTCGGCGAAGACCTACGACATCGAAGTGTGGCTCCCCGGCCAAGGTGCGTACCGCGAAATCTCGTCCTGCAGTAACACCGAGGCGTTCCAAGCGCGCCGCGCCAATATCAAGTTTCGAGCCGACAGCAAGGCAAAGCCTCGCCATGTGCATACGTTGAATGGCTCCGGCGTAGCCGTGGGCCGCGCGCTGATCGCGATCCTTGAGAATTACCAACAGGCGGACGGGTCAGTGGTGATCCCGGAGGCGCTTCGCTCGTACATGCATGATCAAGAAGTCATCGAGCCGCGATGAATCGGGTTTGGAGGGATGGCCGAGCGGTTGAAGGCGGCGGTCTTGAAAACCGTTAGCGGGGAAACTCGCTCCTGGGTTCGAATCCCAGTCCCTCCGCCAAATTATAACTATAAAACATTAGAACTAAATGCTTAACAAGTAATTCGTTCTTCCATGTATACATAATTAACCACAAAATATGTTCTGATGTCAAATGAGCTCGGGACACGGGCGGTGACGTCACCGCCCGGTGGCCGGCCAGCCAACGGGCGCCAGTAGTTTGGCTGAGTATTGTCAAGGTGAGGTTGATGGCCGTTTCTGATGCCAAGTATGGCGGATTCACGACGGGCCCGAGCCCAGTATCTTGGGGGTCGATCGACTAGCTTTTTCCGTCATCAACTGTTGGTGAATAGGGCTTAAGCTCCGATCACGCATGTACTTACAGGCGATTTTGACGCTGGCGACTTCTTCGGTTGTGAAAATCTTGTCTAAGCGCCTTGGTTAGAAGGAGATAAGGGCGAGACAGCAACAGTTCATGGCGGAAGCACCCCTCCATCAGCAACCGTTCGCTCCGGACCCGCTCACCCGCCACCTCCGACCTGCCCGACGAGTCGGAGGTCGTTGCGTTCGACATTCTCGATCGCTCGACATGGCTCGCCGCGCTGTCGGGCGTAGATGCCCTCTATTTTTGTCTCTCGGCTGCGCTGGCCGATGAACTCGAGGTGCCGGTGGCCTTCATCAATGAGGCCGTTGCCCAGGGTGTGAAACGTATCGTCACCCTGTCGGCCTTCCGGGCCGAGGTCCTGACCTACGCCCCGCACAAAGCACTTGAGGCGGCAGTCGAGGCCTCGGGCGTGGAGTCGATTCACCTCCGTCCGAATTTCTTCGCCGAGAACTTCTTGTCGATGCTGTCTCCCGAAAACACGATCATGGTGCCCGCCGGCGTAGGCCGGACCAGCTTCATTTCGGTGTCCGATGTGGGCGCGGCAGCCGCCGAAGCACTCCTTGGTGAGCGCCACGGCGAAATCTGGACCTTGACCGGTCCACGGGCCATCGACCACGAAGAGGTCGCCTCCACCCTTAAGGACGTCCTTGGGCGGGAAGTTTGCTTCAAGGACATTCCGCGCGACGCCTTCGCGCAGATGCTCCAGCAGTACATGGGGGTACCGGCCGAGCAGGCGGAACGTCTCGCCGACGTGTATGACGTCGACGTCCGGGGCGACGCGTACGCGCCCGTGTTCGACGATTTCGAGCGAGCCGTCGGACGTCCCGCGATGAGCTTGCGAGCGTGGGCGCAAGCAAACGTAGGTGCATTCGCGGCGTAGCGCGTCCAAGAAGGGCAGGAGGACAAGATGATCTCGTGCCGATGGACCAAATCCGTGCCTTCAGCGAGGACCTGGCGCTAGTGTACGAATGGTTCATCAGCACCGGCTACTCAATCGATATTGAGCAGCTACCCACAACGACAGTAGTCCAGCGAGGGGAACGTGCACCGTGGACTCTGACTCCAGAACAGAGGCGAAGGCCAGTGACTTCTGCTGGTGACTGGAAAACTCTATCCTGGCGTTGTTGCCGCAAATCAAGGAGTCAAGATTGATACGCTATGAACGAACTCTCGAAATCGACGCCGCGCCCTATGGGCAGTTCTCGGTCGCTTCATGCACATTGACGAGTTCGCACCGCTCGTAAAATCTGTGGATGCGCTCACGGACGGCGAAGACGGGATCGGGTCGAAACGGCGCTGCAATTTCGACGATGGTAGCTCAGTGGTGGAGGAGGTGACCAAGTGGGAGGCCAATCGTGGGTATCGCGTCCGTTTGTCGGAAATGACAGCGATGCCTCTTCACGAAGCGCACACCGATCTGTCGGTCGAGCCGCTGGATAACGGGCGGACGAGCGTGAAGTGGGGCATGGATTATCGGGTGAAATTCGGTCCCTTCGGATGGTTATTGGGCCAAACCATGATGAAATTGATGATGGGTAAGATCCTCGACGGTAATCTGCAAGGTCTCGCCAACAAAGTTCGGTCGAACCAGGCTGGCCCACCTAGCGGGGTCTAACGAGTGACGCCAGCCGCGCGTCTGCGTGGCGACCTCGATGGGTCCTGCCTAGTCGCCCAGTGTTTAGTAGTCCGTCCCCGGCACCGGTAAACACTACGGCGTTTATCGCGACCTATCCCCGCAACGGCATCCGTCCCCACTTCGGCGTCCACAAGAGTGCGTGTCCCGTTCCTACGGACCCATCCGCTGGCGACCGAGCCCCGCCATCGGTCGTGTCATCGTCATGTTCCACATTCTGCCCATGGCGGATACGGGCGGGCGAACTCGAAGAAAGACGATGAAAGACACCGGTCTGGCCCCGTGAGTTGATCCCAGACGCTCGGGCACGCGGTGGAACGTCACAGCACTGCCTAGGCCGAACTCAAATCCAATACGCCGGGGGAAGTCTCTGACGGCACCTATCGTGAGCGCCACCACCGTGTCTCGCAACGGTGGTCCCTCCCCGCCGTTGTGATCGGCTACGCTAAGTAGTAGCTCCGTCTCGACATCCGTAGCCTCAAACCGACTGTAGAGAGCATATGGCCCTGACCGATGGGTGCCCTCAGCAAAGAAGGCATCGAACACAGCGTCCGCATGACCCTTGTCGTTCAACCCATATCCAACTGTGAGGGCCGAGAAGTTAGGATCAGGTTGCGTCATCCACGAAGCAGATACTGTGGTGCGTCGAAGACTGCCCGGTTCCAGTTCCTCTGGCTCGTGAAGATAGCCGTGTGACGCTTGGAACTCCCACTCCGTTCCCGCACGAAACCATAGCCTCGTCGCCCATGAATCCAGCGCGCCGACATCGGAGATGTTCCATCGGTGCTCGTCGGGCTCACGGCCATGAAACAGTGACCCCTCGATGACCCAGGGACCGTGATCGACTGCCACGGCGACCACGCCCTTGGCGATATGCGTCGAGTCGAATGTGTGATGTCCAAGGGGAGCGATAGGATTCTCCGCCGACGAAGCCCGATGCATGAATGCCACAGGGCCAAGCGTGGCTTCGCCAGCGGGTCCGCCCGCGATGGTGAACCCTGTCTGACCGGAAATCGGCACTCTATACACTCCAGCCAGTTGCATGGCGAGATCATGCGGATGCTGTCGATCCGTGATGGCCCGACCTTGAAATGCTTCGCCAGTTTGAAAAATCTCGCTGTAGCCATCGCTCCCCACGGTGGCTGGCTCCAGACTCAACATGCCGGTAAGCGTCAACGTGCCTCGGCCCACAGCGCGACGGCCCATGCCCATCCACCAATTCTGTGAGACGAACTCGGTGTCCCCGCGTGGTCTGGCTTGTCGATTGAAGGTCAAAAACGCAACGCTATCTTGCATGAACCGCCATTGCGGTGTGCCTGAGGATTCTTGGTGCGCTCGATGGTCATCCACGGGCGCGTCCGGCTCCTGGTCGCCGAGTAGAGACTCTGAAGAGGGCTGAGATGCCGCCGCGTATGGGACCAGCGCGACCATGACGAACAAAACGAATGCAGATTGCCGACAAGCAAGCGAACCGGATTTACCGATGGACATGCGATCCCCCTTCCAAAAGGCGCTGGCGAGCCAACAACCAGGGCCACGTTGCCGCACGATCGCTGCGGAAACTGGTCGTTCTAGATTCGGAGGGTGATAGCGTGGGGGGAAACGGACCGGAGGATGGAAACGACTGAAGGTCCGTGGACGATTGGCTCACTCGACAGTTGGGGTGCCAGCGAATGCCCAACCAAGACCACAGGCAGTGCCCCATGACTGGACTTGGCCGTAAACGAGTCGACCTTTACTCCGTTGCTATGAGATTGCTTGCAGGGATTCGGCGGCTCGTTGGGATCTGACCCGTGCTCTGGACCAGAGCCCGCATGTGCGGCACACTCTCCCGTCTGTCGGACTTCCTGATGCGATCCGGGCAGTGCTCCATCGACCGGGAATGCGCAGGCCAGCCCGCAGATAGGAAGCCACGCGGTCGTAACAGCAACGCCGAACGCCAACCAGGTTCGGCCCGAAGCTACGTGTGTCACCGCATCCATCATAGCAGCCCGTGGTGGAAATGCGGTCTTCCTATGCGGCTTTCGGGATGAGTGATCGATCGTGATCGCCGACCCCGATCGTGGAACGCGCGGGGTACTCGGGCTCGCGAACGGTCCAGACATGTACGAGGCGCCGCCAGGAGGACACAAGGACCATCAGCGCGGCGAGACAGCGCCCCTGCAGGCTGCGCGGCGTGCCAACGCCGATCAGCTGCCGGAACAGCACGCCGAGGTTGAAGCCCGCGAGGTGAATCAAGAGGCGCTTCAAGATATTGCGATGCCCGCGCAGATGCGTGCGCCGCATCCCGCCGGTCTCGTAGGCGTGCGCGAACGAACGCTCGATGCGCTCGCCACGTCGGCGCATCAAGCGCTTGCCGCGGGCGCCCCGAATGCGCCGACGATTCGCATAGACGGGCGCTTGGGCCTCCCGCGCCTTGGACCAATCGCGGCGGCCTCGATCCGGCTCGGCGACATACGACCGGACGCCGACGGCCTGCAGATCCACCATGACCTCATTACTGTGATAGCCCTTGTCCGCGACCAGCGCGGTGAACGCCTGGGGGTCGTCCACCTCGGCTTGCGCATCCTCGATCTGGGCAGCGGCGGCGACCGTCGTGTCGCCAATGGTCGTCGTATCCCCCGTGTCTGCGCCTTGCACGGTCACCGCGACGACCGCGCCGGTGTCGAGGTCCACGGCATGTTCGACCTTGTGGGCCAGATGCGTGCGGCCGTCTTTCATCTTGGCGACCTTCGCATCCGGATCGACGGGGCTCCGCCAGTCCTTGTTCGATGGCGTCTTCTTCCGCTTCCGGTCCAGGCGGGCGAGGTCGTCGCGCGTCGGGGTGGCAATGCCCGACGCCTGCGCCAAGCCGGTCAAATAGGCCTGGTAGTCCTCGCCGGTGTCCCGCCGCACGATGCTCCGCATCGCCGCGTTCGCCTCCAGCGTGGTGGCGTCGATCCCGATCGTCGCGCCCTTCAGCACGCCCGACGCGACGAGGCGCTGCTGCACCCAGGTGAACACGGCGCGATGCGTCTCGACGTCAATCAGTCGCCGGGTTCGGGAGATCGTCGAGTGGTCCGGCACATCCTCGTCCACGGCGATGCCCAAGAAGCGCCGAATCGCCAGCGAGTCCGCCGCGCGCCAGGCGATGCCCCGCTCCGAGTCAATGCCTTCAAAGTACCCCACCAACAACGCGCGAAAGTAGATGCCCGGCGTGAGACTTGGCCGGCCACGGGTGGCGGCGTAGAACCGCTGGCACTGCCGTTCGACAAACGTCTCGAAACCGTGGGCGTCCAGCAGGGCGTTCACTCGACGATAGAACGGGTGGGCGACCGTCTGGGGCAAGTCGGTCGTCGCGACCCAGAGGGCTTCTTGTCGTCGTCGTTTGCGTCGTGTGCCCATTGACATGCGAACGAGTGTACAGATGATGATCGATTCTGGCGATCGATCTAGCCGAGTCCGTTGCTGATTTTCACCACGGGCTGATAGCACCGGGTGTTCTATCGGCCTGCGTGACTGAACCTCCCGAACCTCTGGCCTCACTACGCCGCAACCCGCACTTTTCTCTTGATTTACGGCTTCCATTAGAGTCTGTGTCCCGTTGGGAAACGGCACCCGCGTTGGTGGTCCACAATAGGTCCTGCCTTGTCGCCAAGTGTTGACCTATCGTTCGGTCGGCTAACTGTCAGTCGGCGTCCTTTCTTTGCATGATCTTCCAGGCGGTGGCCAAGCGTTCCTTCTCGCCCGCTTCCCATGACGTAGTCGCGATGCTTCTCGTCTGTCGGGAAGTCCGAGGCCGACGGGCGAGGCCCTTTGCCGTAAAACCCTCGGACCCAGCGCGAGCCTGTAGAGCTCAGAATGACGCGCGGGCTCGCCCGGCGGCTGCATGGTCCTATCTGTCTGATCCGGCGGCAGTCCAGCGGAATCCGTTTCGCTTGGCTGGCCGTCGCGAGTTGAAGAGAGTGCCGACGACGGGCGCGATCACCACCAGACCGACCCAAGGCAGGAGAGTCCCAAACATTTGTCAAGCTGCCGTTCGTCACTCAGTATGTGAGCGCTCATAGACACCGTCAAGCAATAGCCACACTCCGGCCAATCGATGCTCGACGGGACCCGAGAGCAGGGTATGCCTCTCGGGCCTGCAGTGTCGCCAAGTGTGACCTAGTCCCCTTGATCTTTGATTTCTTCAAAAAGTCGTTGGTCATCTGGGGCCACCGTGGACTTGAACGGTGCGCTGTCCGAACCGCTTCACCTTCGCGAGGATCTCGTCGGCTGTTTTCGTCCACTTGAAAGGCTTGCCCTCGTCATTGTGGGCGTCCACGTAGGCGGAGATGGCGTGGCGCAGCGCGTGCGTGCTGGAATGTGAGCCGCGCTTGAGGGCGTGTTCGGTGAGGAGGCCAAAGAACCGCTCGACGAGGTTGAGCCAGGCGGAGTAGGTTGGCGTAAAGTGGAACTGGAAGCGCGGGTGGCGGGCCACCCATCGTGTGACCAGCGGGGACTTATGCGCCGAGAGATTGTCGAGGATCACGTGGACGGTGAGGGTGGGGTCCACCCGCTCGTCGATCTCGCGCAGAAAGCTCACGAAATCCCTCGACCGATGCTGCTTCTTGGTTTGCGCCACGACCTGGCCGGTCGCGACGTTGAGCGCCGCGAAGAGGTCCACCGTGCCATGGCGGATGTAGTTGTGCGTCTGGCGTTCGGGCCGACCCATGTCCATCGGCAGGATCGGCTGCGCTCGCTCGAGGGCTTGAATCTGAGGCTTTTCGTCGAATGACAAGACACCGGCGTGGTCGGGTGGATTCAGGTAGAGGCCGACAATGTCCCGCACCTTCTCGAGGAACAGCGGGTCGTCGGAGATCTTGAAGGATGCCACGACATGCGGCTGCAACCCGAAGGTGCGCCAGATGCGGCCCACGGTGGAGGCACTGACGCCAGCGCGCTCCGCCATCTTGCGGGTGCTCCAGTGGGTCCGCCCCTTCGGCTTACTTTCCAACGTGGCGACGAGGATCGACTCGACATCCGCATCGGACAGTGTCCGGGGGGCTCCGGGCTTGGGCTCGTCATACAGCGCATCCACGCGACCTGTCGTAACCCGCTGCCGCCACTTGCCGACCGTCACATTCGAACAGCGCAGTTTCGCCGCGACCGCCACGTTCGATTCGCCATGCGCGCACCTCAGGACGATCTTCGCCCGCAAGGCCACATGCCGATTCGTTCTGGCGCGCCTGGCGAGCCGCTCAAGTTCTCCTCGCTCCACGGCGGTGACTTCCAATCTCGCCTTGGGCCGACCTGTTCTTGCCATGCCGCCCCATACATCACACCCGGCACACTTCTTAAAGCTTTTTCAGACACAAGGGACTAGACTGGCATTTCAAGACTGTCCACGAACTCAATCTCGATCCACGCCGGGCCGAGCAGCTCGAAGTAGGCCCCCTGGACCGGGAGACAGAGATAGAGCGATTCCCTGAACTCGGCGACTGCGCCAAATGAGTAGAGCAGGGCTTCGGGGAGTGTGCAAAGACCTCTCCCGTTGAACGGCCGCTTCACCGCCAACGTATCCTTTTCGATTGGCACCCACGCCGCCCCTGCTGGGACGCCCTCATACCCGAGGATTCGGACGCAACGATAGTCTTCCGTTTCGCCCTCGACATAGGCCCCCACCGAGTAGCGCAGACCATCCATGAGACAGATCCCATCCGCTTGTCCTGTCTGAATCGGCACCACATCTGCGACGAAGGCGCCGGGAGGCTGTACCCGACCCTGACGTGGCGCTCCGAATCGTTCAAGAAGGTATCCCACGAATGCCTCATCAAAATCGTCAGGCGCCAGCTGTAGCGCCGCTTCGTACAGATCCTCCGAGCCCTCAAGGACGTAGCGGCGCAGTTCTAACAGGAAGTGCTTGATTCGGTCGGCGCCGAACTCCGCCTCAATGAAGTCAAAGGCTGCGTGGCCAAGCGTTACTGGGTGCAGTCCGGATCCACCATCTTCGTTTTCACGCAGCGTTGACAGCTGTGGCACGCGGTCGGCCACGACAATCTCTCGCAACTGGGCGAGCTGATCAGGATCCCACACGCCGGTCATATAGTCGGCCATCCCCTCGAGCATCCAGACCGGAACCTGACCGGCGAGCTGTCCAGAGACCGTGTCGAACTGAAAGATGTGCGTCAGCTCATGTGCCACCTGGACGTACCAGCGATTCGGATCCTCATCGAGAAGAATGACGATACGGTCACGCTTTGGCTCCGAGAATGACGTGACGTTTTGCAGAACCGTTTCCGGAATCTCCGCAATGTCCTGTTGCTGGAAGTCGTCACGGGTCTTGAACACAATCAGCGGAACCCGGAACGCGAGTTCGTGGTCAAGCACATCACTGACCCTTGCATACGCCCGCTCAGCGGCCGCGCCGAATCCCTCGAGCTCTGGTTCGAGTGCGGGGTAGTAGTACAGCTCAAAATGGTCCGTCGTCTCCACCTGCCAGTCGAACGTGTCGGGTGATACGAGCGGCTCCGTCTGTTGAGCGCTGGCAACTATTTGTTGCCCGTCACCACCCGGCATCGTGAATGGGAAGACACCGCTCGCCCCAAGGACCACGACGAGGGAAACGCCGAGCGATACCGCTCCGCTGAGCGCGCGCGATTCGTGCCCGGTTGGTACCTGCAAGACGCGACGAACCCGCTCGATCAGCGGCCCGCGTGTGGCGGCGAGCGCCAGGCGATTCCCGCGAGCGAGTCCAGTCTCGAGTTTCGCGAGGGCGGCCGCATAGGTGATCGGATCGTCGCAGACCGCCACCGCAAGGTCGTCGCAACAGTGCTCACGTTCAGTTCGGATCCGTCGGGACACCCACCAGACCGCCGGGTGGTAGAACAGCAACGTTTCGGCGAGCGTCTGCGCGACGTTGACCACGTAGTCGTGTCGCCGAATGTGTGCGAGCTCGTGGGCGAGGATCGCCTCGATCTGTTCTGGAGAGAGACAGGCGAGGGCCGCGATCGGGAGCAGGACGACCGGTTTGAGCCAGCCGACGGCGGTTGGCGTGTCAACTAGCCGAGACTCGACGACTCGCACTGCCCATCGTAGTCGGAGCTGAGTGGCGACCCGGTTGGCGACGGCTTGCCAGGATGATCCTGGCTCCGCCAACGCTCTGCGCCGCAGGTGCCTGACCCGCCACAGGCCGCCTGCCAGACGCATCCCCAAGAGCACCACCCCGCCCAGCCAGATGACGACAACATAGGGCAGCAGGGGATCCATCCAGCCGCCGGACTCACCCACGAGAACGGCGGCGCCTCCACCGCCCGCGATCGGCACGGTGGTCGACTCCAAGAGTGACGAGGAAGCCGTAAGCCCAGGAGCCGCGTGTTCATCGGTGGGTGACCAGAGGATCACGGCGGTCATGATTGGCGCGGACACCATCAACGCGAGTCCGACGCAGGCGACGAGATAGCGCGAGTTCGCTGATCGCGATTGACAGACACGTAGCATCGTCGCGGTCGCCACGGCGAGCACGGTCCCTTGCCACACGAAGTGAATCAGCGCCCACCCAACGACGTCGATCCATGTAGTCATCGCTTTCCCTTCTGCTGCTTCGCAAGCAGCTTCCGGATCTCGGCGAGTTCCTCCGGTGAGGCTCGGTTGGCGGATAGCGCTTGTACGACGAGTTGGCCGGCCGACCCATCGAAGGCACGGTCCATCAAGTCCTTGATCAACTGTTGCTTCGTCGTGCCTTCCTCGTAAGCGGCCTCGTAGACATGCGCACGTGCCATCTTGTTCACACGAACCAGGCGCTTAGTGGTCATGATCTGCAACAGCTTGAGAATGGTGGTATAGGCATTCGTACGGCCCATCACGTCAGCGATGTCCCGGACCGTGCTGGGGCCGCTACCCCAAAGCACCCGCAGGATGGCGAGCTCGGCATCGGTCGGTCTCTTGTGAGGTGCCATGCAGATCATCGTCTACGAAGATCTTCGTAAAGTCAATACGAAATCTTTCGTAGCCTGGCGCCGTCGAGTCCGTGGCCGGCAGCGGGCAGGCGCTTGCTAGGAGTCTGCGCCGCAGAAACGGTGCGACAATTGTAGGCGAGCCGAGGAGGAAAGGACCTGATGTCGACGACGTTCCGTCCCTACGCACCGGATCAGATGCTGCTGTTGCCGGCGGACCTGCGGGCGTGGTTGCCGGAGGGCCACTTGGCGCACCACGTCAGCGACCTGGGGGACGGTGTGGATTTGACGGCGTTCTACGCGCCGTATGCGGGGGACGGTCGGCGCAACGCGCCCTCTGCACCGCGGATGATGGTGAAGGTGCTGCTGTATGCGTATGCGACGGGGGTGTTCTCGGCGCGCGGGATCGCGCGGAAGCTGGAAGAGGACGGGGCGTTCCGGGTTCTGGGGGCGGGCAACTTCCCGCAACATCGGACGCTGTGCGAGTTCCGGCGGCGGCACTTGTCGGACTTCAAGGAGCTGTTTGTAGCGGTGGGTCGGCTGGCGCGGGCATGGGGTCTGGCGCGCGTCGGGAAGCTGTCGATTGACGGCACGAAGGTGCGGGCGAACGCGAGCAAACGGAAGGCGATGAGCTACGGGCGGATGGCCAAGGAGGAGCGGCGGCTGCGGGGGGAGATTGAGGCGCGGCTGGCGGCGGCTGGCGCGGCCGACGCGGCCGAGGACGCGCGGGTGGGGGCGGACGTGCGGGGCGACGCGTTGCCGGCGGAGTTGCGCCGCCGGGAAGACCGTCTGGCGGCGACCCGGGCGGCGAAGTCGCGGTTGGAGGCGCAGCAGCGGGCAGCGGACGACGCCCGCGGTCGGCAGCCGGACCAAGACCGGAACCCGAAGGGCGGGCCGCCCTACACGCGGTCGTATGGCGAGCCGGACGCGAAGGCGCAGAGCAACTTCACGGACCCGGAGAGCGGGATCATGAAGACGAGCAACGACGGGTTCCAGCAGTGCTACAACGCGCAGGTGGCGGTCGATGGTGCGCACCAGTTGGTGGTGGCGACGGAGGTGACGGCGAACGCGAGCGACCAGGGTGGTGTGCCGGCGCTGCTCGACGCGCTGGCGGAGACGGTCGGCGAGCAGCCGGAGACGGTGCTGGCGGACGCCGGCTACAGCAACGAGCGGGACTTGGCGGACCTGGAAACGCGAGGCATCGACGGGTATGTGTCCTTGGGCCGGGAGGGGAAGGCGGCCAGGCCCCGCGACCCGGAGAAGTATCCCGCGACGAGTCGCATGGCCGAGAAGCTGTCGAGGCCGGCGGGCCGTGCGGCGTAGGCAGAACGCAAGTGGCTGTCGGAGGCTCCCAACGGCTGGATCACGCACGTGCTGGGATTCCGACGCTTCAGCCTGCGGGGGCTGGCGAAGGTGCAGGGCGAGTGGGACTTGGTGTGCCGGGCGTTGAACACCACGCGCCTGCACGCCCTGATGGCGGCGTAACACGCGGGGAATGAGGCTCGCAACGACGACCGATCGGCGCGCCTCGGGCTCTGTGGCGGGCCAGGCGGCCCCTCAAGGCCGAATCTTGCTATCTGCTTCGCCCTTCGCCGAGGAGTTCCCTCGTCGGCCGACCGCCGAAGTCGCTCCGGCACAATGACGCACAGCATGGGCCGACGACCCATTTCACGCCGCCGCACCTCCTGCGGCGCAGACTCCTAGAAGAGAGGAGATAGCTCCTCGCGACGGCGTTACCCAGGATGATACTCTAAACCGCAGTCGAGAACGTCTTCGGGGACTCAATGAACCGTCTGATTCGGAACCCCATCGTCGTTACCGCCGTCTTCGCCGGGATCTTTATTCTGCTGATCGAGAGCGGGTCATCAGCCGCTAGGCTAGCCGGGACAGGCGTCCTTCTAACAGCCATCTTGGCCATGTCTGTGATGGCGGTCACTAAGATGATCCGGCGCCGTACGATGAGGACGGGTACACGCGTGTTATTGCCTCCCTCTATGGAGCACCAGCAGGAGCGGAGCCCGAACGTGGGGCGGAGGGCGCAGTCCCGAGGCGCGGTTCATCGAAGGCTGCCAACATCGTCATTCTCGGGGCCGGTGTCGGCGGAATCGTTGCGGCCCATCATCTGCGCCGCCAGCTCCCAAAAAAGCATCGTGTGGTCGTAATCGACCGGTCGCCTGCTCACCTCTTGGCGTCGTCTTTACTTTGGCTCATGGTGGGAAACCGCCGGGATGATCAGATTCGCCGTCCGCTGAAACGCCTAGCCCGCAAAGGGATCGAGTTCCATCAGGACGAAGTCGCGGAGATTGACATCGGCCAGCGACTCGTCCGCACGCCGTCAGACACATTCGACTTCGACTATCTGATCATCGCGCTAGGCGCTGAACTGGCACCCGAGACCGTCCCGGGCTTCGACGAGATGGCCTACAACCTCTACGACCTAGCGGGAAGCGGGAAGATTCGTACCGCGCTCGAGGCGTTCACCGGTGGCACGATCGGCATCTTCATCCCCGCCATGCCGTTCAAATGTCCGGCCGCACCCTACGAGGCGGCGTTCCTCATCGAGGCGTATTGTCGTAGGAGAGCCGTTCGGGACGAGACGACGATTCGTCTTTTCACACCCGAACATCAGCCCATGCCGATCGCGGGATCGGACATCGGGGCTGCACTCGCCGACCTGCTGCGTACGCGTGGCATTGACTACCACCCGCTCTACACGTTCAAGGAGCTTCGGCCCGACACACAGGAGATCGTCTCGTCCGACGGAACCACATGGCAGATTGATCTGCTCATCGGCGTGCCGCCTCATCGGGCCCCGGCGGTCGTGCAGTCGTCGGGGTTGCTTGGGGTCTCGGGCTGGATCCATGTCGATCGCCACACGCTGCGCACGGACCGAGAGGGTGTGTTCGCCATCGGCGACATCAACAGCATCAAGTTGCCGGACGGCAAGATGCTCCCCAAGGCGGGTATCTTCGCACACGCCGAAGCCGAGCTGGTCGCCGATCAGATTGTGGCCGACATCGGGGGGCGCCACTCGTCGGCGGTGTTCGATGGAAAGGGCTACTGCTGGATCGAGCTGGGCGACGGGAAGGCGGGATTTGCCAGTGGTCGTTTCTACGCTGAGCCCGAGCCACAGATCCGGATGTACCGGCCCGGACGCCTTTGGCACTGGGGCAAAGTCGGGTTCGAGAAGTGGTGGCTCCATCATTGGTTCTAGTCCGATGGAGGGAGGGTCTGCTCGGATGCGGACGGTGGCGGGATCAAGTCAGGAGTCGGAGTCCGGTGAGCCAGCCCGGAACTAGCGTGCTCAAGGTCGCGAAGGACCGCTGGACTTGATGAAGGGGGTGCATTGTGGACTCAGTCACTCGGGGGCTTGTGCTGGCACTGGTTATTCTCGGCCTCATCGCGCTCAGTGGCCCGTTCATGTTGGGGGGAATGATGGGCCCTGGAATGATGGGAACACCGATGGGTGAGGGAGGCTGGCATTCTTGGATGTTCTGGGGGCTCGGAGGACTGACGATGCTGGCATTCTGGGGTCTACTGATCGTGGGTGCCGTCATCTTATTCCGGCTTCTCGACCGAAATCAGGGGCGCCCACCCAGTCACGCTAACGAGTCGTCTCTGGACATTGTCCGCCGCCGCTACGCCTCCGGGGAACTCATCCGCGAGCAGTACGAGCAGATGCGCCAGGACCTGGGTTGAGATCCTTGACGGCGAGTGGATGCGGACTGCTGCGGCAGGGTCGGGCCGGCGGGCCGACTGTGACTCTAGTGAGAAGTGTAGCCATCGCACTGCTGGCTATGGGCCTGGTGTGCGACGTGAGTGGTCAGGAGCAAACGGGAACCGTCCGAGTTGAGGTTGTCACCAACACGGGTGAGCCGATCGCAGCCGCTGAGGTTATCGCTGCAGAAGTCACACATCGAACGAACGAGCGTGGCGTTGCCGTCCTGCGGCTGCCAGCGGGCAGTGTGCACCTGACCGTCGTTCAGGAGGGGTTCGTGCCAAGCACGGTCCCCGTCGATGTCGTGACGGGACGCGAACATCGGGTCAGCGTTGAGCTCGCGCAGGAGCTGACGGTCGAAGAGGAGGTAACGGTCGTTGCCAGCACGCGGACTGAGCGGCGTATTGAGGATCAAGCGATGCGGGTCGAAGTGCTCAACCGCGAAGAGGTTGAAGAGAAGATGCTGATGACCCCGGGTGATATCGGCATGCTGTTGAACGAAACCGGGGGACTTCGCGTGCAGACGACATCACCCTCGCTTGGGGCCTCCAGCGTCCGAATTCAGGGTATGCGTGGCCGCTACACGCGCTTCCTGTCCGATGGCCTACCGGTTTTTGGCAGCCAACCCAGCGGTCTTGGACTACTTCAAATCCCACCGATGGACCTGAATCAGGTCGAGGTCGTCAAAGGCGTGGCTTCTGCGCTTTATGGTGCTGGCGCACTCGGTGGAGTCGTCAATCTTCTATCTCGCCGGCCAGGTGACGAACCTGAGCGAGAGTTGCTCGTCAACCAGTCGACTCGGGGCGGGACGGACGGACTCCTGTGGTTATCTGCGCCCCTGTCTGACAGGTGGGGTATCACCTTTCTTGGAGGCGGCCACGTTCAGGACCAGACGGATGTCGATGGGGATGGGTGGTCTGATCTGGCCCACTACGAGCGCGGTGTGGTTCGGCCGCGATTGTTTTGGGACGACGGACAAGGGCAGTCCTTCTTTCTCACGGCGGGCACGACGCTGGAGAACAGGAACGGTGGAACGCAACCGGGTGCCGTCCTACCGACGACCGGGCTGCCCTACCGGGAAGCGCTCCAGACACGGCGCTTTGATGTCGGCGTGTTGTGGCAGACGGTGGCGGCCGGCCGCTACGTCGTGACGGCGCGGGCCACGACGGCGCGTCAGTGGCACGATCACCAGTTTGGTGAGGTGCGGGAGCGCGATCGTCACGGCACGCACTTCGCTGAGGTCACGCTACGAGGTTCACGAGGAAGCCACACGTGGGTTGGCGGAGTCGCTGTCGAGCAGGACGCCTACGACCCGACCGACCTCCCACACTTCGCCTATACCTACACAACACCGGGCGTGTTCATTCAGGACGACATCGACGTCAGACCGTGGCTCGCGCTGTCGATGAGCGGGCGTTTGGATCACCACAGCCAATATGGCACGTTCTTCAGCCCTCGCGTGTCGGCGCTTCTGAGGTCCGGCAACTGGTCCACTCGCATATCGACAGGTAGCGGGTTCTTCGGTCCGTCGGTGCTCACCGAGGAAACAGTAGCGGCCGGTCTGACCCGCCTCCAGGTGGAAGGCCCACTGCGGGCAGAACGAGGGCGGAGTGTATCGATCGACGTCACACGCACACACGGCCCGTTTTCGTATACCGCCACGTTATTCGGGTCGCATATTGCTCACCCCATCAAGGTTGACCGAGAGAGCTACGTGCTCCGGAACCTCGTCGAACCAACCACGAACATAGGCGTGGAGCTGCTCGGCTTAGTTCGACGGTCACCGCTCGCCATCACCGCGAGCTACACCTACGTTCGCTCGCGCGAAAGGGAGGGGAGCGTGATTAGTGATGTGGAGCTCACGCCTCGTCACAGCATTGGCCTCGTCGGCATGTTGGAGAACGAAAACGGGCGGGTCGGGGTCGAGTGGTATTACACTGGACGCCAACTGCTCGAAGACAACCCCTATCGCGGGACGAGCGAGCCATACAACATCGTTGGCGTGCTGATTGAGCGGCGGGTGGGTCCACTCCGTCTCTTTGTCAACGGCGAGAATCTGACCGACACACGGCAGACCCGATGGGACGACCCGTTTCTGCGTCCAGAGCGAGCCGCTGATGGCCGCTGGACCGTCGATGCCTGGGCTCCTCTCGACGGTCGAGTCATCAATGGTGGAGTGAGGCTAAGTTTCTAGTTTTGCCGCCCGGTTCAAGTCGTCGATCAGGCGTCTTGAACGGAGACGACTATTTTCCCCGTGTGACGCGCCGCTCCGAACCGGCGGATTGCATCGGGAACCTCACGTAGTGGGTAGACCCTGTCGATCGACGGCACAACTTCTCCGGCTTCCACAAGCTGGGTCATGCCATCCAAGCCTCGGTTGGGTTTCAACCCCAGAACACGAATATGTCTTTGCCTCGTTCTGGCGATCCATCGTCCGAAGAGGAGGCACTCGAGCATCCGAGGCATCGAACCACCGACCGTGACGTAGGTCCCGTTCGGCCTCAAGGCACGCGCGTAGGCGAACTAGACGCAACGCTGAGAAACTAATCCATCCCCTTGCGCAGGACACCCTGGACACGTAATGCATCGGCTCGGTACTGAAAACACACCACGAAGTCGTCGAGGTAGCGGACCATATATGCCTCGCCTTGCAGACGGGGCTTCACCACGGACTCGAACCAGAGGTCGAGGACGTAGTGGAGGTACACATTGCTCAACAGGACGCTAATGGAGCCGCCCTGTGGGGTGCCTTCCTCACTCGGCTGATGCACGCCGTCTTCCAGGGCGCCGGCTTTCAACCAGCGCCTCATCAGGCTGAGCAGGCGAGGGTCGCCGACTCGGTGCTCGACGAAGCGGAGCAACCAGTCGTGGTTCAGACTCCCAAAGAAGTTCTTCAAATCCGCCTCAAGGACCCAGCTCACCTTCCCCGTGAGCGTGGCGAGGGCGTGATGGGCACCTTGACCCGGCCGCCCGCCGAACGAGCAGGGCAGGAAGTCCTCCTCGTAGATGGCGGACAACACGTGGGCGCCCGGTCGGCCACACATGGCACGCCAATCGGACGCTTCTCGCGCTTCCCTGGTTTGGGGATGTACACCCGCCTTACGGCAGGTGCCGGATATCCCCGGCGGTGCATGGACCGGAGCATCGGCTCGACCCACGTCTCGAACTCCTCCTGCGCTTCCTCCACTGTTTGCCCATCCACGCCCGGCGCCGTCTTCGAGGGCATTCCACAGAGGTTCCCCCAAATTCGGTCCCGAGTGACATGATGCGCCAATGCAGTAAACCGCACCTTCGGCTCACAACGAGCTTTGGCTGCTATCCGTTCGAGTCCCGTTTCCATGACAGGCGGTTCTCCTCTTTGCATAGAAGGCCTTCTCGTCCATTGCATGACGATCATGTTGCCCTCGAACGACTCAGTTTCCGCTGGCCGCTTCCCCATGTAGCCGGCTCTCCCGACCTCGGAGTACTATCCGCCAGTCTGACTTCCGCCAGGTCATCGGGTCGTCCTCGCGTTGGTAGCTCGTCGGACCCTACAAGCGCCGCTTGAACCTGACGGACCTCCCTTGTTCCCGTGAGGCCCTTCAACTGCATGCCGACGGTACGAACCCCGGAAGCGCCTTGCCGCCGCTCGCCATCACGCGACCCAAGATGTTGCCTTCCCCTTTGGGAGATGGGGTCGGCCACTCCAATCACGATCGATTTCGGGGCTATCTTTCCGTTCACTTGCGTTCCGGCCTACAGTTTCCCTGTCTACGCTTCGCAACGGCCGTTACCGGACGCCACGCAAGACTCGGTACGCGGCTGCTGGCTAGGCTTTGCCGCGGTTGCCATTTCAGGCGCCTGTGCCTCACGAGCTTTCAAGGCGCAACCCCCACACCACCGGACGTGCGGGTTCTGCCGCATCCGGCTCCTCGACAGATGGCTTCGCTACGCGCCGTCGCGTACCCGTTGGTCCAGGATGCGATGAAGATGACCCATGCCATCCCCAGTGCGTGTCTGGCCCGTTCGGCTATCCGTTGTCGTAACGTTGAGACGGGCTCCAACCTCGGTGTGTTGGCCGTCTTTCCCGCCAACGGATCCATCTCCCGGCGCCCCCTTCCCTCCACGGGGTTTCGTGGGCATGATTCCCCCGCTTCACCGGTAGTATGAGGCGCTCCGATTCCTCGCCGCCCATCCCCCCGCGCTTCGTTGCCTTCGCGCGGCGGTACCATCCGAGCACCTGCGGGTTCGCTCCGTCGGACGCCAGGTGCCACGTCCACGGCCTCGGGCTTGGTGAGCCGGTGCCCGCCCCCCGGCAACCTTTAAGATGGAGACGATGAGGCCTCCCGGGTTCCCGGGAAACCCACCCGCCCGCATGCCACGCGCTCCGACCCCGGCAAGGTCCCCGCCTCCACGGCCTCTCAGAGGCGGCGATGTAGCCTTCCGTCCAACGCAAGACGTCGGCCCTCGCGACCAATGCATTTCGGGGCTCAATCACGCGGCCTATGCACTCCCTGTGAACGCTTCGCGCCCTGGGTCACCCCAGGCCCACGCATCACTCGGTTCCGGCTGGTGGCCGACCTTGGCCGGATGGGGTTGGATACCCACAGGGTTTCGAACAAGGTTTCGAAGATCACATCACGGCATCTTGTCCCCCTTGACCGGGCTTTCCCGGCACACACGCTGGTGCATGACTCGAAACTGACTGACAGCGATCCCAGCTACCGACTATATGGGCACTCTCCCTCGACTCTCCGGCACTAACCGCCTACGACTTCACTGTGGCGTCTGCACTCAGGCGCTGATGCCAGTACCGACGTAGCGATTCCATCCTGTCGCGGTAGTGGGCTGAGAGCCGATCCGGCACGAGGTGATTCGCGATGTCGGCCACGGCCGTCACATAGGGAGCGAGTTTGGAGTCGCGTAGCATGGTCGCCCCCGATGGGGCATAGGCGACGACCGGAAGGATGACGAGGGCGGCCGAGAGCAACGCTGCGACGAAACCCATTGCACCGCCCGCCAGCCGGTCAGCCCAGCCGAGCATCGCTGCCTTCACTAACCGCCCCAGCACGGAGGCGACAAGGCCCCCGGCGAGCATTGTTCCCAGGAAGATCGCCAGGTAGGCTACCAGGTTAGCCGTCGGCTCGGTCATCTCCACGACGCGCACCATTGATACCGCGACCTGCTCGTGAAACCGCGTCGCGAGGACAAACGCTGCGATCAGCGCCACGGCTCCGATCAGCAGGCGCATCAGTCCTCTCAACACTCCGAGGAGCACCAGCAGGCCGACGAATACGAGTAGCAGAACGTCGAACGTGTTCAAGTCCATCCCGCTCATCATACTTACCGGCGGGGTCCCGCGAACTCGCCGAGACGCGGACGTTAGTATTCTCCTGGCATTTCTGTGCAGCCGCTGGAGCAACTGCCCGCCCATATAGAATGACGGCTGTCTAGCCCCGACAACCCATGGCTCTAGAAGTCGGCTCGCGATCGTGGGTGTCAGCCGGCTTGGCTCCAACCCTTGACGTTACCCTTCGGGTCTGTCTGACAGGAGAAGATCGCGCCGCTGGAAGATCGCTCGGACGGTTTCAACCTTGTCACCTACCTGGAGGGACGCGTCCAACAAAGTCTTGACGCGAAGCCCACCCGGCAGTTCGTGACGTCCCATAGCTGAGAGACCGGCCGATGCCGCACAGCCGCATTGACTGCAGTCTGGCGTGCCACCGAACTGGCAGGGGCCGATCTGAGTCTGGAAGTCGGCCGAGACGCACGTCGTTGTCTTGGCAAAGACGCAATCCTCTGGCGAAGCCGGTGGCTCAGCATAGGATTCGACCATGGGGATCGGCATCGCGACCTTTGTGAATCGTTGTCGGATGGACAGGAGGTCGGCCACGACCCGAGCACGCTCCTCTGGTGTCAACATCTCCTCAGAAGTCTCGCCGACTTGAGGGGTGTAGAGACTCACGAGAATCTTGTCCACCGCCACGTGAGCCGACCAAGTACTGACGAACTCCTCCAGATATCCGGTCCGGCGTGCCTGCTGCCCCGTGACCGTGCAATGCACCGTGACCCGGTGACCGGCGATGTGTTTGAGAATGCGGTCGTAGGTGGCTGGTTTCCGGCGCGCGTCATGCTCAGGCTGCAGGCCGTCGATCGAAACAGACAGCTCAAGGTTGCGTATCGTGGCCCATTCGTACGGAATCGGGCGAACGTCGCTGGTCACGACCTGGGCGTAGATCCCTCGCGATGCGAGCCGCGGCAGGATCTGAGACAACTCGCGGTAGCGCACCAGTGGTTCTCCACCCACGATCGAAACATGTAATGGACGATGCTTGTCGATGAGCGCGAAAAACCGCTCCACCAAGGCATCACCACTGTAGTCACTGAGCTGACGCAGGTTGACGGAGTCTCCCAAGTGGTCGCTCGAATATGCATAGCACCCGGGACAGGCCAAGGGACACTCGCGAGTTATCTCGACTGAAAGCACCGGTAGGGTGCCGTTAAGGATTCTGCCCCACGCGTGAAAGAGTCTTTTCACCCTATTGATTCCAGTCGCTGGCTATTTGAGTCGTACGACTCTATCAGGATTCTCATTCGGGACGTTGTGGTTACGGCTGGGCCACGAGGTCGTCGTCGCAGCCTGGTGAGATCACATCGCAGAACACAAAGCCGGCCCGTTCGACGTGGGCGCCTGTCGAGACGGTGATTGGCCACTTGAAGATGGGGCCATCAAAGACGTAGGTGTGAAACTCGCCATTCTCACCGCACGGATCAACGTTGTTTGGGAGCTCTGCCAAGAACGCGTGGTCGAACATACGACCGGCAAGCGATGGATCGAGCAGCCGTGGGTCCACGCAGACCACGATGGCCTTGAATCCATCGCGGATGAAATCCCGTGCGAGCTGTGCGGTTTGACGCTGCCAGATCGGGAACACGCAGCTGAGGCCACACTCCGCCGTGCGCTCTTCTCGGTACAGTCGGAGGTCCTCCAGAAAGATGTCGCCAAAGGCAACATAGCGGACACCGTCTGCGCGGAACTGTCGGAGCGTCCGTGCCATTCTGAGCTCGTAGAGTTCGTTCGAGGCTCCTGCGGGGATGGCCACTTCCGTGAGTGGTAGGCCGAGTGACCGTGCCTGCTGATTCAGCAGAGATCGGCGTACCCCATGCATGCTCACGCGCGCATAGTCGCTCGTGACCGTGGTCAGAAGCGCAACAGCTTCGTACTGGCCCTGCTGCTGGAGAGCCCGTAAGGCAAGCACGCTGTCCTTTCCCCCACTGAAACACACGACGGTTTTCTTCCCGGACGCGCGCGGAATCGGTTCGCCGAAGGCCGAACGAGGCAGTAAGCCGGTCATGGGTCCCTCGACCACAGCCCGGATACTCAGCGGAGGGAAATGGAGGCGGCCGGCCGTCCTTTGCCCTCCCCGCGGAGGTCCAGGTCAAGAGATACGGCGTCGGCAGGTCTTCGGGCTTACGGGCGGTCGGCAATCGCCGAGCCTACTGGCCGTCGCTTCCCAGCTCCTCAGAGCCAGTGCCTATGACGGCGGTCGTTCCCGTTTACCGCTGCGGGGCAGCCCCGGACTTTCACCGGGTTCCCTCTTGCCGCTCCGGCCATCCGGAGCACCGACGGTGAGTGACGGTAGTTGATACGACGCTTCGGCGTCAAGATGGTTGGGTGCGCGCGTTCGGGCTCGGACCTGTGTGCGAAGGGGTTATCGTGTAGTTGGCCGTGGTCGGGCTACGGGCGATCGCGCAGCGCTTGAATGGACACGTCGGCACCTCCTGCATCGGTGTCCTCCTCAGGTCTGCGTGAGGGCGGCGCTCCGCGAAACATCGCCTCGATATCGCGATCCCGAAACCGCCACTCCCGACCCACACGAACGCCGTTCAGCCGACCCTCGCGTACCAGGCGATAGACGGTTCGCTGGCTGATCTTGAGCCCTGGCGCTCCTTTATATATCGAGCCAGGAAAGCAAACAGCGGGTACCTTCGAATGTCTTCGCGCAGTTGTTGGTTTTCGGCTGCTTCCTGTTCGAGGAAGGCGTATAGCAGCATACGGTGGAGGTTCCGGTCCCGCTCGTAGCCATAGAGTATCGCGCCGAAAAGGGCGCGCAAGAGCCCCTCGTCGTCCTGCTTGTCCGCAAGCGATTGAAGTCTGGAGATGAGGTCTTTGGCCGACTCGCCGACGGTCTGACGAAAGGCCTCGGCGTACAGCCCTTCTTTTGAAGGGAAGTGCTTAAAGATAGTGGCCTCGCTAATGCCAGCAGCCTCGGCAATCCTCTTTGTCGTGGTACCGCTGAATCCCTTGCGACCGAATAGGCCGATGGCAACCTCCACGATCTGGGCCTTTCGCTCGGAGGCCTTCATTCGTTTGCGTGTCGAATGCAGCGTTGTTCCCCTTCTCGCCCTAGTATGCGGGCGCTGACCCTAAGTTTATGAGCCAGCATACCTTATCAAGACTTACAACGTGACGGCGGTTAGTCCTCGGAAAGCGTGAACGTGAAGATGGCTCGGCCAGCGGCAATCGAGACCTGTTGCCGGCGCTGCTCACGTACGTCATCGGAGCCGCGATGATCTCGCCGCCCAGCCAACTCTGCCACAGGCTGTCGCCGGTCTCGGCATCGAGCGCGATGAAGTTGCCGGTCACCGTGCCGGTGAAAACCAGCCTTCCGGCGGTCGACAGCACCCCTGACATCGACTTAGACGGCACCTCGAACTCCCAGCGACGCGTGCCGCTGACCGGGTCGATCGCGCGAATGGCGCTGTGATATTCGTCCACCGGTGCTGTGCGGATGTAGCTCCCGCCGACAAAGAGTCGCCCCGGCTCGTACTCCGCGTCGGCGGTGAAATAGAGGGCGTCCCCATCGTACGCCATCAGATAGAACAGCCCGGTGTCAGGGCTGTAGGAGGGGGACCACCAGTTGGCGGCGCCGGTTACCTCCGGGACAACGTGTTCCTGTCCGGCCTGATCCTGCCGGCGTTACCGCACGACTACGCACTCGCCGTAATACTGCTCCGGCCTTGAGGTATGACCCGTGAGCCTCACGTCGGTGTACTCGTGCCGGCTATGGGCGGCCATCAACTTCCCGTCGCTGGTCTCGCGATCGATGATCGTGGTCACATAGAGTGGTCCGACGCTGAACAGCTGCATGAAGTGCAGGTAGTCTCCAGAGAGCCGTGTGATGAGGTGCGACTCGCCGTAGCGCCCCACAAGGTTGGCCGTTGCCGCGTCGGCATCGATCTCGACGAATTGAACGCTGAGCGTCGACGGGTCGAGCTCGACTTCCGGCTCACCCTCGGTCCATGTCCCGGTGGCGACCAGAGAGAACGTACACGTCGCCTCGGTGATGTCCGCGAGACCGGTCTGGGCCACCGCCGGGGTCTCCATCGCCTGCACGAGGGCGAGCATCGTGACGAGACTCGCCACGGACATGTATCTGTTGGTAACCATGCCTCCTCCAGTTGGATCGACAGCCTGGCATTGTATCCCTTCACCAACGATAATCAGCTGCTCTGGAATCAGGTCGGAAGACGTTCCCTATCGCGCGCCAGGTCATGAGCCTCATCGTCTGCCTAGGTATCTGCGGCGTCTTCGCCGCCGCCGGGCAGACGTCCGACGCGACACGGCTGGCGCAGCTCGAACAGCTGTTTCCCGAGGCCAGTCGATTCTCGCCCAAGAATGGCAACCCGCCGCACTTCAAGGCCTATGGACGTGGTCCTGCCGGCGCCGATGAGGCCGTCCTCATCGGGTTCGCCTTCTACACGACCGACGTCGAGCCGCTTGAGCGCGGCTACGACGGACCGATTCAAATCCTCGTCGGAATGGATCTGCACGGCGTGCTGACGGGTGTCATCGTCGTCGACCACAACGAGCCGTACGGCTACTACTCGGTCGACCGGCCGGAGTTTCCGGCACAGTTCGTCCGCAAGAGCATCCGCGATCGGTTCAAGGTTGGCGACGACGTCGACGCCGTCTCGACGGCGACCGTGACGATGCGGAGCTCCACCCGCGGTATTCGAAACGGCGCACGCCGGATGGCGCGCCGCTTCCTCAAACCTGAGGACGTGAAGTGACACAAGACCCTTGGGGCTTCGAGGAAGCGGAGGTCGAGACATGGGCTGGCCTGCTTCAGGATCAGGCCGGTGACCTCGCGCTCTTTGTCGCGTTCGCCACCTTGGCGTTGGTCAGCTTCATGCGGAAGAGCGTGGGGCTCAAGTACGTGACGCTCGTCGCCGCCGTGATCTACCTCGGCTTTGCCAAGAGCCAGCTGATCTCGGTGGTGAACATCTACAGCCTACTCACGGGTAACCTGCCTGTCTTCCGATACAACCTCGCCTGGTATCTGTTCGCCGGGTTCACTGTCGTGTCGACCGTCCTGTGGGGGCGGCTCTACTGCGGGCGCGTGTGCGCGTTCGGCGCGCTGACGCAGCTGATGGATCGCATTGTTCCGGAGCGGTTGCGCATCGAAGTGCCCCCGTGGCTCGAGCGACGCGCGGCGCTCGTGAAGTACGGCCTCCTCGGCGGCACGATTCTGTATTTCCTAATGACGGCCGAGATTTCCGCGTATCGCTACGTCGAGCCGTTCTGGATGTTCACGCGACAGGCCAGCGTCGGAATGTGGACAGCCCTCGCCCTGCTCTTGGTGGCCACCGTTTTCGTTCGGAACCTCTACTGCCGGTTCTTGTGCCCAGTCGGCGCCGCGCTCGGGTTGATGTCGCACCTGACCGTTTTCCGAATCAAGCGGTGGTCGGAATGCAGCACCTGCACGATTTGTGAGAAAGCGTGCGAGTGGGGCGCGATACAAGGCCCCGCCATTTCAGTGGCTGAATGCGTGCGGTGCGACGATTGTGAGCGAATCTACGCGGATACGACGAAGTGCCCGCATTGGCTCATTCTCGGCCGCAAACGGGCGGCCAGCGGTAGCGGCGCGACCGCCGAGGCGAACCACGGGTGACCTCATGACAAGAGGATTGCGTCTCTGTGCTGTGTGCATGCTCGTGGCAGGCCTCTGCGCCGTCGGCGCTTCCCTAACAGCCCGTGGTGCAAGTGATCGCCGCTGACGAGTTGACGGCAAACGTGGCCAGTGACGCGAGCCGACCGCGCACGGCCGGGATGAGTCGATGCGACGACGAAATCGTGGTGAGCCGACGTCGGACGACGCCCATGAGCACCCCTAACGTCGCAAGAACAGCGGCCACGCGGCCCTGCAGCCCGCGCGGCGTGCCGATCCCGATCAGATGACGCATGACGAGCCCGAGATTGAAGCCACCCGCATGAATCAGGAGGCGCTTCAGGATGTTCGTGTGGCCGCGCAGATGGGTGCGCCGCATCCCGCCCGTGTCGTAGAGATGCGCAAACGAGCGTTCGATCCGTTCGCCGCGTTGGCGCATCAGGCGGCGGCCGCGTCGTCCCCGCATCCGGCGACGATTGCCATACACCGGCGCCCGGGCCGCGGGATCCTTCGACCAATCACGTCGCCCCCTGTCCGGCTCGGACACGTAGGACCGGATACCCACGGCGTCCAGGTCGATCAGGGTCTGATTGCTGTGATACCCCTTATCACCGACGATCTCTTCCAGAGACTGCCGATCGTCAACGTTGGCCTGCGCGTCTTCGACCTGCTCGGTCGCGGCGATGGCGGTCTCGATGATCGTCGTGGTGTCGCCGACATCGGCACCTTGCAGTGTCACCGCGACAATCGCGCCGGTCTCCATGTCGACGGCATGCTCGGCTTTGTGCGCCAGATGCGTGCGGCCATCTGTCATCTTCGTGACCTTCGCATCGGGATCGTGGGGGTTCGTCCAGTCTGTGTTCGAGGTCTTCTTCTTCCGCTTCCGATCCAGTCGCGCCAGACCCTCGCGCGTGGGCGTCTCGATCCCCGAGGCCGTCGCGAGACCCGCCAGAAACGCCTGGTAGCTCTCGCCGGTGTCCCGGCGGACGATGCTGCGCATCGCCGCGTTCGCCTCGAGCGTCGTGGCGTCAATCGCGATGGTCTTGCCCTTCAGACGGCCGGCCTCGACGAGTCGTTGTTGCACCCACGTAAAGACGGTCCGGTGCGTCTCCAGATCGATCAAGCGCCGCGTGCGCGCAATCGTCGAATGATCGGGCGGCGCCTCGTCCACGGCCAACCGCAGAAAGCTGCGGACCGCCAACGAGTCCGTCGCGCGCCACGCAATCCCGCGTTCCGAGTCGATGCCTTCGAAGTAGCCGACCAGCAGCAGGCGGAAGTAGCGCCCGGGTGCCAAGCTCGGTCGGCCCATCACGGGCGCGTAGAACCGGTCACACAGGCCTTCGACGAACCGATCGAAGGGGTGCCCGTCGAGCAGCGTCGTCAGCCGCGCGTAGAACGGATGGCCCGGCGAGGTGGGCAGGTCCGACGTCGCGATCCACAGCGGCGGTTGATCCGTCTCGCGCGTTCCCATAGCCATGCGCGTCAGTGTAGTACGACGGATCGATTGTGTCGATCCCTCATAACTTCGACTTTCACCACGGGCTGCTAACGCTGGACGCGCAATCCTCCGACGAGTTCGTTCCGGTCACCGACGCGATGCTCCAAGACCCCGCGTCCGGGGATTGGCTGATGTGGCGGCGCACGCTGGACGGGTGGAGCTACAGCCCTCTCGATCAAATCACTCGTGAGAACGTCGACGCGCTGCGTCTTGTCTGGTCACGCGCGATGACGCCGGGCAGCCAGCAAGCCACGCCGCTCGCCTACGGCGGCGTGCTGTACGTGCCCAACCCGAAAGACGTCATCCAGGCGATCGACGCCGTGACCGGCGATCTTATCTGGGAGCGTCGGCGCGACGTGCCAGACGGCATCGAACGCTACCTCCTTGGCACCCTGTCGCACGTCAACCGGAACATCGCCATTTACGAGAACATGATCATCGACACGAGCGTCGACGATCATGTCTTCGCGCTCGATGCAATGACCGGCGACCAGGTCTGGGAGACCCAGATCCTCGATTACAGGGTGAATCCGGCCACTCAAACGTCGGGCCCAATCATCGCGAATGGCAAGGTGATCTCCGGACGGAGCTGCATGCCGGCAGGCGGGCCGGACGCCTGCCGGCATCACCGCGCACGACGCCCGGACCGGCGAAGAGCTGTGGCGGCGGCGGACGATTCCCGCGCCGGGCGAGCCGGGGGACGAAACGTGGGGTGGCGTGCCGTTCGAGGAGCGGAAGCACGTCGGGACCTGGATGGTGCCGAGCTACGACCCGGAGCTGAACCTGATCTACATCGGTACGTCCGTCACGTCGCCGGCGCCGAAGTTCCTGATCGGCGGCAACGAGAACAAGCACCTCTACCACAACTCGACGCTGGCGCTCGACGCCGATACTGGAGAAATCGTCGGGTACTACCAGTTTTGAAAGAGCGATTTGGCTCGCTCGAGGTCTCCCTTATTCAACGCCACGAAGCCCAGCTTGTAAATGGGTGGCGCCCAGCTGGGATCGGCAGCGACCGCCTTCTCATACCAGCCGGCGTCGTCGTCGATGTCACCTTTGTTAAACGCCACCTCTCCCAGGTTGTAGAGGTCTTCTCGAGAGGCTTCTCCCCCCGCGGCGGCAAGGTCTTGCGCCGCGCCGAGGTCACCCGCCAGCAGCTTCGTCCGGGCGATCTTCCTCTCGATCGCTTCGTCCTCGGGTTCAGCGGCCATGAAACGCTCGTAGGCCGCGATCGCATTCGCGAATTCCGCCAGCGCCCGGTGCGCGTCTCCGATGTCCTGATGGAGGGAAGTAATCTGCGGATACGTTGCCATTACCTTGTTATAGCCGCCGATCGCTGTCCTGTAGTCCTTGCTGTTGTAGGCAGCGTCGGCGGCGAGGAGGTCGACCTTGGCCTGCTCCAGCACGTCGTCAGGGATCTCCACTGTGGCCAAGGCCTGTTCCACTTTCAGTTCCGCGCCCGATTTGAGCGGGGCCATCTATCCCGGATTTCCGATTTCGCTGTGGTACCGTACCGCCAGGATCAGTCGCCGCGCCTTGATTTCTGGGGCTCCGACGTAAGGAACCTCACGACGGAGGGTGACACCCGGTGGGTGAATTACAACACGAGCCATTTCAGTTCGCGTTCAACGGCTTCTTGAAAGTCGCGTTTCAGGGATCGCGCGTCACCTCCGACGCCGGCCTCATTCTAGTGCGCGAGTTGGATGAACGCCTGGGGCTGGAGACACTCATCTCCGAGCACCTGAGCGATTCCCGACAGGGGTTGAACACCCAGTTCAGTCTGGCGGATCTCCTGCGGCAATCGGTCTACAGCCGGCTCGCGGGCTACGAAGACCTCAGCGACGCAGTGCGCGTGTCGACGGACCCGACATTCCGTCTCATCGGGTCGCCAAAGCGCTGGGACCGGGGTGCGGCGCTGACATCGACCCTGCATTGGTTCGAGACCGACCTGCTGACCCAGGAGGAGAATCTCATTGGGCTGATGGCCGTGAACCGGGAGGTGCTCGCACAGGCCGAGAGACCGACGCGCGCCGACCGGATCGTGCTCGACATGGATTCGAGCGAGAGCCCGGTGCATGGGGCGCAGGAAGGGAGTGCGTATAACGGGCACTTTGAGTCCGTCTGCTACCACCCGCTGTTTCTGTTCAGTGAGCACGGCGACTGCGTCGCCGCCACGCTGCGGCCCGGCAACGTGCAGAGCGCCGACGGCTGGGACGACCTGCTCGTGCCGGAGGTTGAACGGCAGCAGGCGGAGGGCACGCGCGTGGCGTTCCGCGCGGACGCGGCGTTCGCCAAGCCGGAGGTCGACGAGACGCTCGAGAGACGCGACGTGGACTATGCCATCCGCATGCCGGCGAACAAGAGCTTGGAGCTGGAAATCGAAAACATCCTCTTTCGTCCGCCCGGACGGCCGAGCCGCAAGCCCTTGGTGCGCTACAAGAGTTTCCGCTATCAGGCGAAGAGCTGGACTACGCCCAGACGGATGGTCGCCAAGGTCGAGCACCACCGGGGTGAGCTGTTCCCTCGCGTCGGCTTCATCGTGACCAACATGACCCTCCCGAGTCGCTCGGTCGTCCGGTTCTACAACAAGCGCGGCACGGCGGAGCCATGGATCAAGGAAGGCAAGCAGGCAACGCACTGGACGCGGCTGTCGTGCCATCGGTTCCGGGCGAACGAAGTGCGCCTGCACCTGAGCGTCCTGGCCTACAACCTGGGCAACTTGTGGCGCAGACTGGTCCTGCCGCCGCGGATCAAGCGCTGGTCGCTCACGAGTCTGCAGCAGCGACTGGTGAAAACCGGGGGCCGGCTAGTGAAGCATGCGCGGTACTACTGGCTCCTGTTGGCAGAAGGGCATCTGACGCGGCGGCTGTTCGGCGACATGCTACGGAGGATCTGGGCGCTGCCAGTGCCGGGAGGCTGACGCGCGGCGAGTGCTACGAAGCCCGCCTGGCGAAGAAAGGCCACAAGTGTGGAGCGGTGTCTGAGGAATGCCCTGAAAGTAGGGGGCTCCAGTCGGTTGCACGTCAGCGGGGGCTGAGGTGACGGCCTCCGGAGCTGGACGATTGTGCGACGAAGAAAGTTTCGTGGGATCGGCGGCTCTCGGGTGTATAAAGGTACCATCCGGGGCAGGCAAAATGGAAATCCCGGTGTAGAACTCGATCGGCATATTGCAGTGCAACATCCCGGTCGCGGTGCACACGTTCGACGCGGACTGCGACACCTCGATCCGAAGCATCGAATCCGTGAAGCCCTCGGCCGAAGCGGTCGTCTCCCAGATACCGCTCGTCATCCAGTTGAGCGCGAAACGACCGTTTTTGTCTGTGACGCCCTCGACCGGCACCGCCCTGTTTTCCCGGTCGCCATCAGGTCTGAAAAGCGGAGGCATAGCCCGCACCAGGGCGCCGACCACGGGGTCGCGGGTACCCTCAAGAAACACACGGCCTTGGATAGTACCCGTCTCTCCTTGCGCGAGCACCTGCGCTGCACCGAGCGAGAAGATTGCAGCGGGGACCAGCGCGCAACGAAACAGGCGGGACAAACTCATGGCGACCTCAATGAGTCACGGTTGGGAATACCACGCAAAACCGTGACAATTATAGACAACTGTCAAGAAAAAACGCCACGGAGCCTGACGGTCGCCATCGCAAGGTAGGGACGAAACGTCGGCGATACAGAACACGTAGTCTCTTGAGTTAGGCCCCCGCCTCGCGGGTTTGCAGATACCCGAAGCCGGTCAGGACCATCGTGCCAAGCCCCAACCAGGTGGCAACGAACCAGATGAGCCATCCGACGTAAGGGGTCTGGAACAACAGGTACAGCAGCACGACGCCGATCAGCAACGCCAGGTATGGCGAGACGTCGGGCCGTCCGGCCATCGAGAGCAGCCGCCCGCCTGCCCAGACCGCCACCGGAATCTTGGCAACGTAGAGAATCACCCAATAGAGGATGAACGTCGCCAGGCCGACCGGTAGCCCTATGAGGGTTGCCATCGCCACAACCGAGGCAATTGGGATGATGAGGAAGGCGGCAAACCCGAGGAGTGAGCCGACGGTGGCCTTCTCCGGAATCGCCGACGCGACTAAGAGAAGGGCGCCGCGGAACAGAGCGATCATCAAGGTGCCCATAAGCAGGGCCGCGCTGACCTGCCAGAGCCAGAAGACGACGCTCCACGCCGTGATGCCATCGGATTCCTCTTCTTCTTCTACGTCGTCCTCTTGTTCCGTTGCGCGAGCCGTTCCGGCCACGCGGGCGAGTTCCTCCGGGCTCAAGGGCACCCGAGACGTGTAAGTGAGGTCACCCTCGATGCGCGCGCCGGGGTCCAGGCTGACGCGGTCACCTTGCAGGTTCGCGCTGCCCCGAATCGTGCCACCAATGATGATCTCTCCACTGAACACCGCGACATCGCCGTCGACCGTCCCGTCAATCTCCACCCGGCTGCCGGTGGCTCGCAGGTTGCTCGCGATCCGAGCGTTTTCGTCCAGGCGTACCTCCTCTGCCGCGACAAGCAAATCCCCGTCGATCGTGCCGCTTACGGTGGCTCGGTTCGCCACCAACCGAGCAGAATCGCCGATGGTGCCTCCGATATCTGCGAACTGGACCGCCGCGAATAGGTCACCGTCGACCTGCCCGTCCACGCGAAGGCGTCGACCTACGCTCAAGAGGTCTCCAGCCAGGCGGCCGTCGACGTCGACCCGCTCGGCCCAGATGTAGACGTCTCCCTCTCGGATCTCACCGTTGGCCACCCTGAAGGCAGCCACCCCCTCTGGCCAGCCCTGAGCTCGGGCCGGCGCCTGGGTTCCAAAGAGGATCACCCCGAGCGTCAACAAGACTCGTGCGTTTCGAGGCATGCGTGGTTTCTCCTGTCGTAAAACGTTCATTTCACCCTCGCGAGAACCATCGTGACATCGTCGTGCGCGTCGACCGGCCCACTCCAGCGACCAAGCTCGTCGAGCACGGTCTGGATCACGGCATCAAGTGGGCGTTCACGATGGGTTTTTAGTAGCTCGGCCAACCTCGTGGCCTCGAAATGCTCATCGTCCGGCGACGCGGTTTCGGTCACGCCGTCGGTGAACAGCGCGAGCAAGTCGCCGAGTGCCAGGGTGTAGGTACCGGTCTCGTACGTCGCTCCAGAAATCATCCCGATCGGCATGCCGCCGTCGCGGCACTCGATGATCTCGTCGCCCCGGATGAGCAGCGGCGGCAGATGTCCCGCGTTGCTGTAGCGCAGCTGTCGCGTTTCCGGGTCGTAATTCGCGAGGACGGCCGTGGCGTAATGCGCGATCGTCGACTTTTGCGCCAGCGCGTCGTTCAGCTTCGCGTTGAGCGTTCCCGGGTCCTGCGTCGTAGGGAACAGACTGCGTGCCGAGGCCTGCAAGCTGGCCATGAGCAACGACGCGGGGACGCCCTTGCCGGAGACGTCCGCGATGACCAGTCCGAGGCGACCGTCTGCGAGTTGGAGGTAGTCGTAGTAGTCGCCGCCGACGGCGACCGCTTGTCGGCAGACGCCCGCCAGCTCTAGTCCGGCGATGTCTGGTGGGCCCTTTGGCAGGAGCTCGCGCTGCACCTCGCGGGCGACTTCCAGCTGACGTTCGAACGCCTCCCGTTCCCGGAGGATGCGGTAGGACGATTCGATCTGGTCACGCATCCGGTCGTATGTGGCGAGGGATACGGCGGCCACCATAGCGAGCACGCCGTTGGCGGCGAGGACGAGGAGAACGGTACGGAACTCCGCGAGGACGTAGAGCGGGTCAACGACCATCACGACGACCGACCCGAAGAACGTCCCCGACAGCACGGTCAGCGAATCAAGCGTCAGCCGAACAGGAAACGGCAACCGTGCTGTAACGGGAAACGCCAGCCGCGCGGATGTGTATGCGCTGAAGCCGACAACGAGGGCGAACAGCACGCTCTGGCCCAGAACCGGTCCAAACTCGACGCCAGCCCCGAACGAGATCGCCAGGGCAACCAGGAAGCCGATTCCGAGCCACACGACCGTCCACCCCAACAGGAAATAGTGTCCAGGGGTAGCGATGGGTCGGTTGGGCGCCGAGGCTCCTGGCTCGGTTCCACGGCGATAGGACCACCTAACGAATACGTGGCAGCTTGACTGAGCGTGAATCCAACCATACCTGTCCGTTATCTTGGACGGCAGGTCGGATCAGAATGTTCAGTCTGAGCTACAAGGGTCAAACCTCGGCCGCTCGGCTGGTATGATGCTGGTTCGGAAGTGAGTAACCACTTGCACGCCGAGGCACCATCATATGTTAGGGGCCTGCCGGAAAACCGCTGAATGAGGATTAGGCCGACGGGGAAACACATGGCTCATCGATACATCACGGTACTGGTCGTGGTCATTGCTCTGACCCCGGTGCTCGCAGCGGCGCAGTCAGCAACGAAGGCGGCGGAACCTCCGCGCACCTCCTGGGGTGATCCCGACCTGAACGGCGTCTGGGACTTCCGTACCATCACGCCGCTCCAGCGACCGAGGGATTTGGCCGACAAGGAGTTTTTGACCGAGGAAGAAGTCGCCCAAAGGGAGCAGCAAGCCGTCGAGCGCGACCGCGCCGCCGACGAGGCTCCGGCTCGACTGGCGGTCGCAGGTGAAAACGTCGGCGCCTACAACCGGTTCTGGATGGACTTCGGTACCGAGGTCGTCGAGAGCCGACGGACGTCGCTGATCGTCGATCCGCCGAACGGCCGTAAACCGCCGATGACGGCCGCCGCGAAAGAGGCCGCGAGCAAGCGGCCGCGGTGGGGGCAAGAGCCGCCTCCAGACACGTACATGGATATGAGCGTCTTCGACCGGTGCATCGGCACGATGGCGCTGCCCATCTATCCAATCGCGTACAACAACAACGTCCAGATCTTTCAGACCCGCGATCACGTGGCGATGTGGGTCGAGATGATGGCCTCCACACGAATCATTCCGCTGGATGGGCGTGCCCATGGGAGCATCAAGCAGGCGCTCGGCGACTCGCGCGGTCACTGGGAGGGCGACACCCTCGTCGTCGAGACGACCAACTTCGACCAAGCCACGATCATTGGCGCCAGTCGGAACGCCAAGCGGTTGGTCGAACGCTTCACCCGGGTCGGCCCCGGTCTCATCCAGTACGAGTTCACGATCGAGGATTCCACCATCTGGACAGCGCCCTGGACCGCCGTGCAAACGCTGCGGAAGTCGGACGCGGATGTGTTCGAGTACGCGTGTCACGAGGGGAACTACGCGATGTCGAACATCCTCGCCGGGGCGCGCCGGGCAGAGCTGGCCGCAGAAGTCAGTCCCTGATCTTCGTCCCAGACCTCGGGCTCACTTGGCGCTATTCGTAGCGATAGGACTTTTGCGCCGCCGCCCAGCATGCCCAGCAAAGTTCCGGAGCGCTGCAACTAGTTAAAGAATATAGAGTTACGCGCTGAAATGACTTGACCTTGCCCCCCCTTCGCCAATAGGCTATAAATGGTGGAGAAGTGCAGATTTCTGGAGCCGGAAAAGGCTGGGCGCGAGGATGAAAACCATGGCTGGGCTCGTGGCCATCGGCGTGCTGAGTCTGCACGCGGTGCCGAGCGCTCAGACGTCCGCCGCTCCATCGGAGGCTGGCGCGGTGATTGGGCGCTATTGCGTCGCCTGCCACAACGAACGGCTCGAGACCGCGGGCTTGAATCTGGACGGACTCGACGTCGCCGCCGTCGGCGAGCACCCGGAGATCTGGGAAAAAGTCGTGCGCAAGCTGCGCACGGGCATGATGCCCCCGCCCAATCGACCGCAGCCGCCCGCCGCCGCACGGGACGCGCTGGCGTCATGGTTGGAGGTGTCGCTTGACGCCGCGGCCCGCGCGCACCCCAACCCCGGCCGCACCGACACTCTCCGCCGACTCAATCGAACCGAGTACCGGAACGCGGTCAGGGACCTCCTTGCCCTCGACATCGACACGACGTCGCTGCTTCCTCCGGACGAGAGCGGACACGGCTTCGACAACGTGACGGTGAGCGACCTCTCACCGGTTCTCCTGGACCGATACATTTCCGCAGCGCAGAGGGTCAGCCGGTTGGCAGTTGGCAGCACGCACACCGCGCTGCAGAGTGAGGTCATTCGGGTGGCGGGCGACGTCACCCAGGAAGCGCACATGCCCGGTCTGCCGATTGGTACGCGGGGTGGGACCGTCGTACCGTTCACGTTCGCACAGGACGGAGAGTACGACATTCAAATTCGGCTTGCCCGAAATCGCGTCGGGTTTGTCGGCGGCTTGCGAGAGCCCGGTGCGCACTTCCTGGAATTGCAGCTTGATCGCGAGCTAGTCAAGACGTTCGTGGTCGAGAAGCCTCCCGAGGGTGAGGACCATGTGCTCGTCGACGAGCACTTGAAGATGCGCATCCCGGTGACAGCGGGACCGCACGACGTCGGTGTGACGTTTCAGAAACGCTCGTCGTCGCTGGCCGAGACCGAGCGCCGGCCGTTGCAATCGCGCTTCAACGAGACGAGGCACCCACGCCTCACTCCGGCGGTCTACGAAATTTCTATTTCGGGACCGTATTCGCCGCGGGGTGCCGAGGATACGCCGAGTCGGCGACGGATCTTCGTCTGCCAGCCAACCAACTCCCTTCGGGGCGGTGAAGAGGCCTGCGCGCGCGAGATTCTCTCCACCCTCATGCGTCGTGCCTATCGAAGGGCCGTCTCCGAGACGGACGTGGAACGGGTGATGGCCTTCTATCGCACCGGCCGGTCCGAGGGTGATTTCAATGTAGGCATCGGCAAGGCCGTGAGCGCGGTGCTCATGAGCCCGGACTTTCTCCTTCGCGTCGAGCTGGATCCGGAACAGGCTGCGCCTGGTTCTGCTTATCGGATTAGCGACGTCGAGTTGGCGTCCCGACTCTCGTTTTTTCTGTGGAGCAGTCTGCCCGATGACGCGTTGCTCGACGCGGCCATTCGCGGCGACCTCAGGCGGCCCGGCGAGTTGGAGCGACAGGCCCGCCGCATGCTGGCGGACTCGCGCTCGCACAACCTCGCGAGTAACTTTGCCGGCCAGTGGCTCATGCTGCGCAACCTGGCGTCGGTCAGCCCGAACGTCCGCCTGTATCCCGACTTCGACGACAATCTACGCCAGGCCTTCCGCGAGGAGACCGAGCGGTTCTTCGACAGCGTGCTGCGAGAAGACCGGAGTGTGCTCGATCTGCTCACGGCCGACTACACCTTCTTGAACGAACGGCTGGCGAAGCACTACGGGATCCCTGGCGTCTACGGGAGTCGTTTCCGACGGGTGGCGCTCCCGAAAGACAGCCAGCGTGGCGGGCTGCTGCGGCACGGCAGTATCCTGGCCGTCACCTCGTATGCGACGCGGACCTCGCCGGTCATCCGCGGGCAGTGGGTGCTCGACAACATCCTTGGCGCGCCGCCCCCGCCCCCGCCCGCGAATGTGCCGGTGCTCGAGGAGGACTCGGTCAACGCGGCGCTGCCGATGCGCGCGCGGCTGACCCAGCACCGCAGCAATCCCGTGTGCGCGAACTGTCACGCGACGATCGACCCGGTGGGGTTCGCGCTGGAGAACTTCGATGCGCTTGGGCGCTGGCGGGATCACCACGCGGATAGCGGAGCGATCGACGTGTCGGGTGGACTGCCTGGCATTGGGGAGCTCGACGGCGTCGCCGGTCTCGAAGCTGGGTTGTTGAAGCGTCCGGCGCTGTTCGCTGGACGGGTCACCGAGAAGTTGTTGACGTTTGCGCTTGGGCGGGGCGTTGAGTACTACGACGCCCCGGCCGTTCGCCAGATTCTTCGCGATGCAGCGCCGGATGACTATCGGTTCTCGTCGCTCATCCTTGGGATTGTGAACAGCGTACCGTTTAAGATGAGGACATCGACATGATCATCACAAAGAAGGCCCTCCCGAGGCGCACATTCTTGCGCGGGTTGCAGGCGACCCTTGCGTTGCCCTTGCTCGACGCGATGATTCCCGCCGCGACGGCCTGGGCCAAGACCCCGGCCCTACCGGTGCGGAGGCTCGGCTACGTGTTCGTCCCGATGGGCTGCGACCATGGTCGCTGGACACCCCCGGGCGAGGGCGCGCTCACTGAGCTGTCGCCAAGCCTGAGTCCGCTGGAGTCACTTAAGGACCAGCTGACCGCGGTGACCAATCTTGAGCTGGAGAAATCGTACCCGGGCACCCACGACACCTCGAACTCGGGGTTCCTCAGCGCGGCCTTTGCCAAGCATACGGAGAGCTCGGATTATCACCTGGGAACGACCGCCGACCAGCTCGCCGCGAAGCAGATCGGTCAGGACACCCAGCTGCCGTCGCTCGAGCTGTCGATGGACGTCGACCCACTCGCCGGGGTGTGTAACAACGGATATGCCTGCGTCTACCAGAACTCCCTGTCCTGGTCGTCACCGACGACCCCGCTGCCATCGGAGGCGCATCCCCGCATCGTCTTCGAGCGTCTCTTCGGCGAGGGCGGTACCCCGGCAGAGCGGCGCGCGTCGCTCAGAAGTCGGGCCAGTCTGCTCGACTGGTTCAGTGAGGACATCGGGCGTCTGAAGAGAACGCTGACGACGTCGGACCGGGCCCGGGTTGATCAGTATTTGGACAGCATTCGAGAGGTCGAGCGGCAGATCCAGCGGGCCGAGGCGGCGGCCGAGGACAACCCCGATCCCGATCTGGACAGGCCAATGGGCGTCCCGCCGGCGTTCGCCGACCACGCCAGGCTCATGTTCGACCTCCAGGCCCTCGCGCTCCAGGGCGACATCACCAGGGTCATCACCTTCCAACTCACGCGGGAACTCAACAACCGCACCTATCCAGAGATCGGCGTGCCCGACCCGCATCATCCGCTCAGTCACCATGGGAACGACCCGGAGAAGCTGGCGAAGCTGGCGAAGATCAATACCTTCCATGTCTCGCTCTTCGCGCAGTTCCTCGAGACGTTGAACGCCACGCCGGAGGGTAATGGCTCGCTGCTCGACCATACGGTCTACCTCTACGGCAGCGGGATGGGAAACCCGAGTTTGCACGACCATGAGAACCTGCCGATTCTGGTGGCCGGAGGCGCCGCCTACGGAATGACCGGTGGACAGCACATCACGTACGCGGAGCCCACACCGTTGGCTAACCTGCATCTGACGCTGCTCGACCGGGCCGGCGTGCATCTCGACGCGTTCGGTGACAGCACTGGGGACGTGGATGCCCTCTTTGACGAAGTGTCGGTCTAGTACGCAGACGGGGCTTCGCCCCGCACCCCTCGCGCATGTCGTGCGCCGTGTCCGGAGGAGCGTGATGAAGATGGGACGAATCGTCAGACTGTCGGTCCTGGGCGTCATCCTCGGCACGGCTGGTGCGGCCAGTGCCGCCGAAGACGCGACGCTTGCCGACGCCGCTGAGCGAGGACGAGCGGCGGAGGTTCGCACACTGCTCGATGCGGGCGCCGATGTGAACGGTGCGCAGGTCGATGGCATGACGGCGCTGCACTGGGCGGTGTATCACGACGATCGGGCCACCGCCACGCTGCTGGTGCAGTCCGGTGCCGATGTCAACGCGGCGAACAGGTACGGCGTCACCCCGGTCTCGCTGGCGGCAACGAACACAAACGCGCGCATCGTGAGCCTGCTAGTCGACGCAGGGGCCGAGGCGAATGCAACGCTCGAGGGCGGAGAGACCGTCCTCATGACGGCGGCACGAACGGGCAGCGTGGAGGCGGTCACGGCGCTGCTTGCCGGGGGCGCCGACCCGAACGCCCGCGAGCAGCGCGACCAGACGGCGCTGATGTGGGCGGCAGCGGAAGGGCATGCGTCTGTCGTCGATGTCCTGATCCACGCAGGGGCCGATGTACATGCCAGCCTAAAGTCGGGGTTCACGCCGCTGTTCTTCGCCGTGCGCGGCGGCCACCTGGACGCGGTGCGGACGTTGCTCGAGGCCGGTGTGGATGTGAATGAGGTGCTGCAGCGCGTGAAGGAGGGTCCCGACAAGTATCTCAACAGCGTGAGCAAACGGCCGGTGGATGACGGGATGAGTCCGCTGCTCATGGCGGTCCGGAACGGGCACTTCGAGCTGGCGGTCGCCCTTGTGGACGCCGGGGCCGACCCGAATGACCAGCGAACCGGTTTCAACCCGCTTCACACGGTGACCTGGGTGCGAAAACCGGACGCAAGTGACCTGGGTGACCCGCCGCCGATCGGGTTGGGGCACCTGACGAGTCTGGACTTCGTTCAGAGGCTCGTGGAGTTGGGTGCGGACGTGAACGCCCAGCTGCTCGGGACCAAGACCCGCCCGCCCCACACGGCCTCGCGAATCGAGATGAAAGGGGCCACGGCGTTTCTCATGGCGGCCGACCGGGGGGACACCGCGATGATGCGTGTCCTGCTCGACCTGGGTGCGGACCCCTTTCTGCCAAATCTGAAGGACACCACGCCGCTGATGGCGGCGGCCGGTCTGGGCACCGCGTCGCCTCTCGAAGAGGCGGGCACCGAGCTCGACGCGCTCGAGGCCGTTCGGTTTCTCCTCGAGCTGGGTGCGGACATCGACGCTCTGGACAAGAACGGCGACACGGCTATGCATGGTGCGGCCTACGCACATTTCCCGAAGGTCGTCGATCTGTTGGCCGAGAGCGGGGCGGACCCGACTGTCTGGTCGGCTCCGAACGAACGCGGACTGACGCCGCTGTTCATCGCCGAAGGGCACCGAGGCGGAGGGTTCAAGAAGTCGCGTCCCACCATGGACGCGGTGGCGCGGCTCATGCTCCTCGAGGGGCTTTCAATGGATGGACCCAGGCCGAAGGTGCGTGACATCTACGAAAAGCCGCCAAAGCCGGTTGAGCCGCCCAAGCAGGGCACACTTCGGTGATTCTTGCTCATCGAGCTAGGACGAGTGCGACCTAGTCGTATCGGAAGGTCCTGGCTCCGACCAACCAGAGGATGACCGACGCGCCGAGCATGCCCGCCAAGTGTGGGACTGCCTCGGATGGCGGATAGGCGAAGTTCACCAACTTGTGCATCGCGTCCATCGCCCACCCCGTGGGTAGAAATAGCGCGAGTTGCTGCATCCACTCCGGCGCGATCTCGATCGGCCACCAGGCCCCGCCCAACGCCGCGAGCATCATCGTCGCACTGATGCCGATTCCCGACACCTGGCTTTCGGTGCGCGCCAGGCTTCCTAGGACGATGGCCAGCGCCGCATTGAACGTGGCCCAGGCAAGCAGGACCGCGACCACCATCGCCAGCGACGGCCCCCAATCCATGCCGAAGAGCGCTGTGCCGGCGAGCATGGCGAAGCCGATCTGCATCAGTCCCATCGCTACCCGCGCCCCGAGCTTCCCAAGGACGACCGATTCCCGAGAGATAGGCGTGGACGCGAGTCTGCGAAGCAAACCTTGTCTGCGTTCGACAACCAGTTGGCCGGCGCCCGAGGTCAACAACACCAGCATCGTGAACATGACCATCGTGCCCGGGATCGACTGCGCGTAGCCCACAGGGGGATCCTCGCGCAGCCCTGCGCTGCTAACGTTGATCACCAGCCCTCGAGGCATTGCTGCTAGTTCGGCGAACGCATCCGGACTCGGTGTACGGTCCGCTTGGGAGAGCACGACAAGGTCGGCGAGGACGGTATAGACGGCACGCGCAATCCGGATCTGGTCGAAGGACGCGCCCGGTCCCTCGAGTCCGTTTTCGAAGCGGAGAATGGCTCGGTTGCCGCCAAGCCCCCAGTCGGTTCCAGGTGCTTTCACGCCGTCGGCAGGTGTCGTTTCTTGCGTCGGTTCTAGTGTGACCGTGAGCCGACGGTCGTAGCGCGACCAGTCGTCGTCGCTCTCGGGGCGATCGATTCGGAAGTTCTGTTCCTCGAGACGGCCGATCAACTCGTCGAGTAGAAATCCGGACTCGTCGGGTGCTCGCAGCGCCAGCGCGTCGGGTCGGTCCGCGGAACCGGTCGGGCTGCCAGCTCCACCGGTGACCGTGCCGATGAAGTAGAAGAACAGAATCGGCATGACGAACGTCCAGACGATCGTCTCGCGTTCCGAGAGAAGCATCTGCAGGTCTCGGCGCGCGATGAAGAAGGCGGAACCCAGGGTCGTCATGTCGTCACGAAGCCGGAGCGCAGCCGTCGCACGCATAAGAGGAGGGTCACGCCCGCGGTCACACCGATGGCAACCGTCGCAACCGCGAGCGCTCGCGGTTCCGGTGCGCCGAACAGAAGCTCTCGGAGCTGCACGACCGCCTGACCGTTCGGCGTCCAAGCACCGATGGCCTGCATCCACTCCGGCATCGCCTCGAGCGGAAAGAACGATCCGCCGATCATCATCAACGGGAACAGGGTCATCGTCGAGATCAGGTTGGCGGTTCGCTGCGTCGAGCCAAGGATGGCGATGAACAGGAACAGTCCGAGGAGGGCGGTGCCTGCGTACGCGCACCAGACGATGGCCATTGGCACGCGAAGCGGCGACAGGTCGACGACCAGCACTCCCACACCAAGCGCCACGGTGGCAACCATCGCAATCAGCGCAAGTCCCGCGATGAGTTTTCCACCGACGAACAACAGCAGTGACTGGGGGGCGCTGACGGCGCGCCGAAGGGTGCCTCCCTGCTTTTCTTGCCAAAGATCACTGCTGATGCCTTGGGTGATGAACAGGACCGACATGAAGATCATCCCCGGCAGGAAGAGCCGCGCGAAGTCGAGGCCGCTTACCACGGCTGGTTCGTCGGTGCCTTCTGCGTCGGCGTCTTCAAGCCGGAGATCGAGGACCGGTGGGGAAATCAGGTTATCGGTCGTCGTCAGGCGCTCGTTGATCATCTCGCCCACCTCGGCGAAGGTGCCGACATCAAATGCGCCGTCTTGGCTCGGTGGCAGGCTGTCGGCGACCTCTCGAATCGGATCTCCCGCCAAGCGCTGACCGTAGAACACGAGCTCGCCGAGAATCTCCAACCCCTCGATGATGATGGCCGGGAGTATCCGTTGCGCAGGGTTGGTGATGAGCGTGAGCACGGTTGGCTCGTCCTCGAGCAGGGCCGATCCAAAACCCTCGGGCACGATCAGGAGTGCCGTTCCATCACCATCGCCGATCCGTTCTTGACCGGTGTCGAGGTCGACCTCTTCGACCGACAAAAAGCCGTTGGCTCCGCCCTGTCCGAGACCTCCGGCCAGGAGGTTCCCAAGCGGCCAGCGACAACCACTGTAGCGTCTCTTCAGGGACATCGAGCGCGGCCATCGGAATCACGCCGGCCGCCACCACCCCGAACGCCAGGCTGCCTATGGCGAACCCGCCGAACGCGACTCCGCCGATGGCCAGAAGCAGACCCGCCGAGATACCACTCAGACTGACGACCCCGACCCCGCCACCGCCAATCGTGAATCCGCCGAAGGCAAACCCGCCGATCGCGATGAGGCCGACGGCCATGTCACCAATGGCCACGATGCCACGCGCTACAGCCATCTGCTCTCCGCCTTCAGCGCCAGAGGCGATGTGGATCAGCGGTATGCCCCAGAGGGTCCGTTTCGAACGATACTCGTGCTTATAGCGACCCTGCTGATTGCCCCGTTTCCCGTCCGGCGCGGGAACCCAGCCTGGATCTGACAGCGACTCGACCTCACTACCTAAGTCGCTGGCCTTCTGGTACCTCAGCCGCGGTTCTTTCTCGAGCGTCCGAAGGACCACTTGATCGAGTCGAATGTCGACATCGACTCTTTGCGACGGCGCCGGGAAACGCCCGACCGGGAGTTCGCCGGTCAGCATCTCGTAGAAGATGACGCCGAGCGAGTAAATGTCCGCGCGATGGTCCACGTCACCCGGGTGCTCGATCTGTTCCGGAGCCATGTATTGCGGCGTCCCCATCACTTGGGCGGTCTGGGTGAGGCGGGTCTCCGTGGATGGCCCGGTGAGTAGCGCGAGACCGAAGTCAGCGATCTTCAGAACTCCTGATCGATCGAGCAGGATGTTCTCAGGCTTGACATCGCGGTGCACGACTCCTTGGTCGTGGGCATACTGCAGCGCCTCGCAGATACGAGGGACCATCGCAAGCGCCTCGCTCGGTGAGAGCCCACCGGCCGCCATCGTCTGGCGCAGCGTCACCCCGTCCACGAACTCCATCACGAGATAGTTGATGCCTTCTCGATTGCCGAAATCGTAAACGCGCACGATGTTGGGATGGTCGAGCCGCGCCATCGTCCGAGCCTCGCGGACGAACCGCTCTTCGAACGAGGGGTCCTGCTGCAGGTGCGCATGCAGGACCTTCACGGCGACGGGCCTATCGAGTTCCCGATGCCTCGCTTTGTAGACCGTGCCCATCCCACCTGGCCCGATCAGCTCGAAGTCGTCGAGTTCCGGCAGTCGCTGACTCAGCTCCTCAGGTGCCAACGGTGTGCTCCGGTTCGGCGGGTCATCGGGGCGGGTGGCGTTCTCCCACCGGAGGCCAGCTCGAAGCGCACAGTACGGACATACTCCGGGCGGTGCGTCGGTTGGGATCTGTGCGTTGCACTCTGGGCAGATACGGGGTTCGGTCATGCTCGTCTCTCACCGTCCTACCTAGTTCTACGCGGTGACTGCCTGGGATGTTACAGCGTGCCTCCCACGCAGACCTGGGGTCAGTCCGGCCGCGCCAGGGCCGCGAGCAGCGCGCTGAGCTCGTTGTCGACCATGCCGTCTGTCTCGACGGTCTCAGCGACCAGCTCCCGAAGCCGATCGCGCCAGCGGGCGCGAAGCCGTGAGAGAGCGGTCCGGAGAGCAGCCTCGCTCTGGCTGAGCCGTCGGGCCAGCTCGGTGTAGGGAACGTCACCGTGGTCGGCCCCGAGGAATCCCTTGAGCGCGTCGAAGACGTCCTCATGACCTCGGCTCGCATATTGTGCTCGGACATCGGCAACCGCGCGTTCGATCAGCTCGAGCGCCCACCGTCGCTCATAAATCGCTTCTGGAGAGAGTGCGTCGGCTGGCTCGACCCGGTAGCGGTGCTCCGCGTCGTCGTAGTCAATCGATACGATCTCGACCTCGCCGCCTCGTTTTGCTGCCGCTTGGCGGCGCCACTCGCTGGTGAGGAAGTTCTTCATCGAGGCGAGAAGGAAGCTGCGGAACTTACCTCGCGCGGGGTCGGCCGCCGACAGCACCTCCTTCTCGAGAAGCCTCGCGAAGAAGGACTGAGTCAGGTCGCGGGCATCGTCTGGGTCGTGTCCGCGACGTCGCACGAAGGCGTAGAGCGGATACCAGTAGCCCTCGCAGAGCTCCGCGAGAGCCCGTTCCGAATGCTCCCGGCGCTCGGCACTGGCTGCGAGCACGACACTCCACCGGGTGGTCGCAAACCGTCGTCGCCCGACGTTGGTGGTTTCATCAGGGGGCATCACTGCTTCAGCAATTGCGAAGGGTTTCACGGTTCGACACGGGTCAAAATAGCACGTAAGTGTTTGTTAATCCGTATGTTATGCTCCAGTCTGTCGGAATAGACTCATGATCGCCCCCCGAAACTGGCCGTTTGCTGTGTCGTGGCGAATACTGGCGGTGTGTGCGTCGGCAATCTTCGTGTGGGGGTCCTCTTCCGCGGCCGCCCAGACAGTTTCGGAGGACGCGGCGTCGCCTGATTTGGCCGCCGCGGTCAAGCAGTACTGCGTCGCCTGCCACAACAGCCGCTCTCTGACCGGTAACCTCGCGCTCGACACTGTCGACACGACGGACCTGGCGGCCGATGCGGAGCTTTGGGAGAACGTGATCGTCAAGCTGCGGGCGCGCGATATGCCGCCGCCCCCGCGACCCGGCCAGACGACGCGGCCTACGACGCGCTGGTCGCGCACATTGAAACGACCCTGGGGGCCGACCCCAACGCGAACCGCGAGCGGTTCACCGCGCTGCATCGTGCTGCCGGCTCGTGGGCCACCGAGTTGACCGGGAACGGCCCGAGCGGCGTCGACACGGATCGAGACGAGGAATGGCTTGGTGCTGCCGGAGTGCCGGGCGAGGGCCGCGTGCAGCTCGTTGAGGCGCTCCTGAAACACGGCGCCGACCCCAATATTCCGCTGGTTGAAGGTGTGCCGAAAGTCGGGTACAGCAACGCGCGAATCTTTGGCTGGCATGACACCGGTGCCACTCCCTTCTGGCTCGCCGCGCGTTCGGTATACGTCGACGTCATGAAGGTGTTGGTCGAGTACGGCGCCGACCCGAGCCTGGGATTGACGAAGCCGGAAGGGTATGTCGCAACACCACTCGTGCCGCCGCCAGCCGAGGGAACGTCGCCCCTGATGGCGGCGATGGGAACCGGCCGATCGCAGAAGGACCTGGACGTCCCCGCTGCGGAGGTGCTCGAGGCCGTCACCTTGATCTTGGAGCTTGGTGCCGACCCGAACGGCACCGATGTGAAAGGAATGTTTCCGTTGTTCCAGGCTGCGTCGACCGGGAACGATGCGCTCGTGAAGCTGTTGGTCGACGCCGGCGCCGACGTCAACCTGGCGATGCCCGACGGCGAGACGGCGCTGGACGCTGCGCGCGGGAAGGCTAGGAGAAGCGGGGCTTCGCTGGGCCGAAAGGCGCCGACACACGAGTCCACGGTCGAGCTGCTACTTGGTTTTGGCGCAACCGAGGGCACGCCGACCGCGGCCGCCGATGAGTCGGCGACTGCAACCCAAGCTGACGCCGCCCCGGCCGCTGCCGCGAGCGACGACGCCGCGAAGTGACGCACGGCGCGAAACCGACCCACTAGATTCAGTTCGCCCCCATCGGAGGTAGTAATAGATGGTCAATCGATTCATCACTCAGGGAATCCTGGCGCTCGCCGCCGCTTTTGTCCTTGCACCCGTGCCGGCCAGCGGGCAGCCGGCCTCGACCCCTTGGGGTGACCCGGACCTCCAAGGGATCTGGACCAATTTTGACTTGGGCGAAGGATTCAGCTTGGAGACTCCGCCCCCGCCCGGGGATAGGGCGTCACGGCTCCTCATCGGCACGGGGAGTTGCATTCCATCGGACGAGCCCTTGCCGGAAGCCAGCGGGGGGGCGGGCATCGGGCCTCCGGAGCACTGGTTCGAAACCGCTACGGACGTGGGGAAGGTGAGACCAAGTCTGATCTCGGACCCGCCGAACGGCCGAGTACCGCCCCTGACGGAGGCTGGCAGCAAACGGATCGACGAGATCTGTCGCAAGGCGTTCGACGATTACGTCTATCTGGATCCGTGGGTGCGCTGCATCACCCGCGGCATTCCGGCCTCGACCTTTCCGTCTCTCTACAACAACGCCTATCAGATCTTGCAGGTGCCGGGATACGTCATCCTCCGCTACGAGATGATTCACGACGCACGCATCATCCCGATATCGGATGGCCCCCTGCCGGAGTCGGAAGTCCGGCTCTGGATGGGCCGCCCTCGCGGGTACTTCGAAGGCAAAACGCTGATCGTGGAGACAACGAACTTCACGGACCGCAGCGCGATCCGCGGACACGCCCACAGCGACAAGCTGACGGTGACGGAGCGCTTCACGCTCACCGGTGCGGATTCGCTCGACTACGAAGCGACCGTGACGGATCTGGAGACCTGGGTGACACCGTGGAAGGCGGCGATCGGCCTGAGCCGCAACGACACCTACTCCATGTATGAGTACGCCTGTCACGAGGGCAACAAGCACGCGATGACGAGCATGCTCAGTGGGGCGCGCGCAGATGAGCGCGCGGGTCGATAAGCGGCGGCCTCGAGATGAGCCCTCCGCGTTTCGCACGCCTACTCGTTCTCACATCGGCGATCGCCTTCTTGCTGCCGACGTTCGGTCCGGCCGCGCTTCATTCCCCGTCGGCCCAGACTGCTGAAGACCCGTTCGTTCCCGTCACCGACGCCATGCTCGAGGATCCGGCGCCCGGTGATTGGCTCACCTGGCGCCGCACCCCGAATGGGTGGGGCTACAGCCCGCTCGACCAGGTCAACCGCGAGAACGTGGGCGAACTGCGTATGGTGTGGACGCGCGCCTTGGCTACGGGTGGTCAGGAGGGAACGCCACTCGCGTACGGCGGCACGCTGTACTTCCCGAACCCGAACGACGTCCTTCAGGCGATCGATGCGGTGACCGGCGATCTCAAGTGGGAGTACCGCCGTGATATTCCTGACGACGCCCCGCAGGTGCTCGGGGGGGCGATGCTGGTGTCGGTGAACCGGAACGTGGCGATCTACGGCCGCACGATCATCGACACTGGCAACGACGGCTACGTGTACGCGGTCGATGCGGCCACCGGCAAGCTGGCGTGGGAGACGGAGATCTTCGACTACGACACGACGCCCACTCGTCACACGGCCGGTCCGATGATCGCGAACGGAAAGGTGATCTCCGGTCGAAGCTGCCGCCCGCGGGCGGGGCCGGACACCTGCGCCATCGTGGCACACGACGCGGCCACGGGCGAGGAGCGCTGGCGGCGGCGGCTGATACCCGCGCCAGGCGAGCCGGGTGACGAGACCTGGGGTGGGGTGCCGTACGAGAAGCGGCTGCACGTCGGCTCGTGGATGGTGCCGAGCTACGACCCGGAGCTCGACCTCGTCTATGTCGGGACGTCGGTCACATCGCCGGCGCCGAAGTTTCTGCTGGGCGGTGTCGACAACAAGCACCTGTACCACAATTCGACGCTGGCGCTCGACGGCGATACGCCCAGACGGGTGGTCGCCAAGGTGGAGCACCACCGGGGTGAGCTGTTCCCTCGCGTCGGCTTCATCGTGACCAACATGACCCTCCCGAGTCGCTCGGTCGTCCGGTTCTACAACAAGCGCGGCACGGCGGAGCCATGGATCAAGGAAGGCAAGCAGGCAACCCACTGGACGCGGCTGTCGTGCCATCGGTTCCGGGCGAACGAAGTGCGCCTGCACCTGAGCGTCCTGGCCTACAACCTGGGCAACTTGTGGCGCAGACTGGTCCTGCCGCCGCGGATCAAGCGCTGGTCGCTCACGAGTCTGCAGCAGCGACTGGTGAAAACCGGGGGCCGGCTAGTGAAGCATGCGCGGTACTACTGGCTCCTGTTGGCAGAAGGGCATCTGACGCGGCGGCTGTTCGGCGACATGCTACGGAGGATCTGGGCGCTGCCAGTGCCGGGAGGCTGACGCGCGGCGAGTGCTACGAAGCCCGCCTGGCGAAGAAAGGCCACAAGTGTGGAGCGGTGTCTGAGGAATGCCCTGAAAGTAGGGGGCTCCAGTCGGTTGCACGTCAGCGGGGGCTGAGGTGACGGCCTCCGGAGCTGGACGATTGTGCGACGAAGAAAGTTTCGTGGGATCGGCGGCTCTCGGATGTATAAAGGTGCCATCCGGGGCAGGCAAAATGGAAATCCCGGCCAAGATGCCGCGCGGCCTTCCAGAGGGTGGCGACGGGGGGGGCGAGCGTCGCAAGTCACAGCCGGTGATCGGCCGCCGGACGCTTGTGCGCGTGAGCGGGTTCGCCGGCCTCGCCGTCACGCTGTCTGTCGGGCTGGTGTGGGTCGACAGACGCTATTCCGCACCGAGCAGCGGGCTCGAACCCGTCCGGGCCCCAGCGCGGACAATCAACGACGCCCGAAGCACCGTCGATCCGGGCGCCAGCAGGCCCAGGCCAGCTCGCCTCGACTTGGCCGCCGTCGGTCTCGGGACTGTCTTAGCCTTAGCGCCTGAAGTGTTGGTGGCGAGCGCTGCTTCAGCTCCGCGCTTATCGGTGGTACGTTCCGGGGTCGGGGCCGATGTCGTCAACAGGGAACTTGTCGGTCAGTCAGCACGCGCGCCGCATTCTGGACGCATGTCACAGGCGGGCGGCCCGGCGATAGGGTCCGTCATGTCTGGTTTCATGAAGACAACAAGGTTGGGTTCGTCGATCTCGCGATTGGGAGTCCGAGCTGGCGGACCCACAGTCGCAGGCCCGTCGTACCCGGAGCCGAGGGGAACTGGGCCGTTGAAGTGTGGGACGTGGAAGGGCGGGTTCTGGCCCGCCACGAGTTCCGCTGTGAGTCGGGGGCGACCTCGTGAGTCGCCGGTGACACGTACTATTCCCTTCAATCCACCAACACGCCGGTGTGGTGGCGTTCGACCAACGATCGTGCACGCCGAGGGGCTTAGCGGTCATCGCCAAACACGGTGTTCACTCGGGACGTCTTGGGAAGAATGGGAAGCGGCGAAGCGAACCCGATCCCGAGAGGTGGCCGAGATCGCGGCTTTTCCCGGTCTGGACCTCTTGCGCGCGACCAAAAGTCTTGGGATGGTGGGACAAAGCGGGACGGATGCGGGACAACCCCGGTGTTTGCTGGGTTTTTTCGTGGCGCCGACGGTCGACGGGGGCTCAAGACTTTTGGTTGGCGTTTTCCCCCCATTCGGCGATTTTCGAGGGGGGGTGGACGGGTTTTGACCCCCTGGAAAATCGTGTTTGACGGCCTTTTGGGAGACCCTTTAGAGCCGGCACGCGCCCCCGATGAACGCGATCAGAAGTTTTGATCCCGGGATCTTCCGGGATCTTCCGGGATAAGCGGGATGCCGACTCTCGGGCGCATACGGGCCACTCGACAAGACGACTGCCCCACACGGTGCGGCCCACACCCGGACCACGGAAACGGGCTCGCGGGCGAGCCGCGCCTCGGTCCGTCGGTCACGCTGGCGCCGGTCTGGGGCGTACCGTCGAGCCAGGCGGCAAGCTTGTGGCGTAGCGAGCGGAACCTGGCGATGCGCCGCGGCGGCGGGCTGATCGCGGGGGACTTTTTTCGACCCGACGAACAGCAGTGACTACACCGGCTTCATCCGAGCCGTGGACGGGCTGTCGAACCGGGCGGCGTTCTAGCGCTCTATGACGGGAATGGCGACGGCACGAGTTCTCAGGGCGAACTCGGCGCCAGCCTCATCTACAACAGCACGGCCGATAATCCGCACGGCGCGATCAACTACGACCGACTGGTCCAGACGGCGGCGGGCACATCAGGAGACCGGCTCTCACGGGCTGAGCGTCTTCCTGGAGGAACGTTCAACGTAACCGACTGCCTGTCAGTCAACCTCGGCGTCCGCACGGAACGATTCGCGCACATCGCGACCGACGGCACGAACATCTTTACCTTCGGCTGGACGCTGGCGCCGCGCTCAGCGTAGCGTACGACCCGTCGGGCACCGGCCGGCAGCGGATCAGCGCGTTCTACGGCAAGTACTACGATCTGATCCGGAACAACCTGACCAACTTCGCGGGGACCCTCAGCGGGTCGATCCGCGAAGAACAGGTCTATGTGAACGACCAGTGGGTGACCTACCGCGTGCGGGGCGGCCCGGAGCAGGCCGACGCGTTGTTCGCGCCGACCACGAAGACGCCATGGACCGACGATGTCCAGCTGAGCTACGAGACCGACCCACTCCCACCACAACGCCACTGGCGAAGACGTCAGGCCCTCCATAGCGAACAAGACGGCCGTTTGTCTCGACACAGGTCAGTACATCATGATACGTCTTGATGCGTGAACCTTGACGTAATCAAGGTGCGCCGCGGCTTCGGGGATCGTCGGAACAATTCAATCTGTGCAGACGGGCGGCGCTTCGTACGCCAATCCCAGTAGCCGGAAGTAGTTCTCACCCAAGGCGATGTTCCGGAAGGCGGCATCGGTTAGGTACCGATTGATGCGGCTCGTGACCTCCAGCTCCGTGCGATAGACGTTGAGATCCTTGTCGCGCGAGGCCAGAAAGTCCGTACCAGAGAGAATCCGCTCGGAGTACGCATTCAAGAACGTCACATACACCGCCCTTTTTCCCCGGTCGGAGAAGTAGGTGTCATCAAGCACCCGCCAGGAGATGTCCAGCATCAGATTCGGGTGGCGATCGAGCATCGCGGTCATCAGCTCCACGTGCTGGGCGGCGTCCAGGTCGGTGAGTTCCCGGGACAGCCCCATGTGCACCCAGACAATCGGATTCTCTGGATACAGGCGCATGACTTCTTCCATCAACGGCACATAACGGGTCGGGTTGTCGTTGTTGCCAAGGTCCGAATGGATGGCGAGCGGGATGCCCCGCTCCCGCAGAACGTCCATGAAGGCCGCCCATTCGCCGATCGCCGCCACGGGGACCGGCGCGCGCCCGTTGTCGAACAAGGCCTGCTTCACCAGGTTGACCTCACCCATCCAGGTGAAGACGCCGGGATACTCCTCTTCCAGGAGCGCCATGCCGGGGAGAATCGACTCCGGCCGTGCCAGGTCCGGGAAGGACATTGAGAGCGTCAGGTGAACGCCAGCCGGAGCCTTCGTCACGAAGTTGGCGGCGTTGACGAAGTCGTTCTTCAGCGTCGGCACCACCAGCGTGCCTGGGCAATCCAGGTAGTAGGTGCAGGCGGAGGACGCGGGGAGCATCTGGCCGATGCCGTAGACGTTGGCGAACAGCACGCCGGTCTCGGCGAAGAACTGCATCACCTCCTCGAACGGGATGGCTTGGCCGCCGAACGGCCGGAGATGCACGTGGGTGTCGACTACCGAGGTTTCGGGCTGCGCGGACCGGTCGTAGCACGGCGCATCGTCGGTCCGGAATGTCTCCAGCGTCGGCCTCGGGGAAGCGTCGGCGAGCGGCGCGGGCGCTGAGACGCAGCCGGCGGCTCCAGAGACGCTCAGGGCGATGATGGACAAGACGGCGGTCTGGCGCAGAGACAAGGTGTTGGTGTCCACTAACCGCATCGCGCAGCGGGCCGGTCAGCGCCGCGCCCAGGCTCCGCGGGTCCGCCAGTCTTGCAACCCGCTCCGTCATTTGTAATCGACAATACGTTGAGCCATCCGCGTGTCGAGCTTGCGATGGGGCGGGTCCTGGCGGTGTACAAAAACGGCCCGCCCGACGAATAACAATAAAACAACCCTCGCCTTGCAAACTCCTGGAGGGGCTCGCACCATGCCCGACTAGTGAGCCGATACACCGACGTCTATCGGGAGGTCGGCATACATCAAGGGCGTCTCGAAGAACGTGCGCGACATCGTCGAGACGCCTTTCACCCGTGGCCGAGCCGACCGCGAAACAACAGCGCCCACACCAGCAACCAGAGCGCCACCGCCCCGGCGCTGATGCCGAGCACCACCACCGGATTGTAGGCCAGCGCCAGTGGAATGGCGGCGCTGGTCCACAGCCCGCCGCCCATGAACGGCTCGTGCATGAGCTGCTTGTATCCGAAGGCCGAGGTGGCGTCGGTGTCGCCTTCGGGATCAACGACGCGCAACAGCAGGAGCCCGGTGGCGGTGACGCCCATCGACTGCCCCATCTCGGCGATCGAGCGCTCGAACCACGAATCCGCTGGCAGGAGGCGGCGCGCCAGCCACATCACGCAGAAGACGTTCCATAGCACCCCGGCAACAACCAGGATCGCCAGCGGCACGAGCCCGCCGAGCACTACCTCCAAGTTGATGGTCGAGATCGCAGCCACCACCAAGAAGTCCATGGCGGTGCCCGAGAGGCGCTGCATGAGGCGATGGTCGATCGGATTGCGCTTGGTGAAGTTGGCGAAGAAGAGCTGCACCACCAGACCACCGATCATGCACAGCGGAAAGAGCGGGAAACTATCAAAGAAGGCGCGACCGTCGGCGCTCGGAGGCCGTCCCAGGAGCTCGACGCGCACCAGGCCGCTGTGGATCAGGTAGCCGATGAAGACACCGAGACCGATGATGGCGAGATGGAAGCCGAGGCTGTCGATCGACGACGCCGACACGGTCTGGCTCCCGGCGCTCGGCCGCTCGGCCGGTTCGTAGACACCGACGAGGCTGCTTTCGGGCAGGTCCTCGATGCGCTTCAGCTGCCGGGTGTAGCCGCGGCGCGCCGCCCAGTTGACGAGCGCCATGCCGACGATGATGGCGAACAGGACGCCGCAGGTCGCCGACGTGAGGGCCAAGTCCGTGCCCTCGGGCCAGGCATAGGCGTCGAAGACCGGCTCCAGACCGGCGGCGGTGCCGTGACCACCCTCGAAGCCGACCGGAATGATGGTGCCGATGGCCCCCGGGACGCCAAACATCGGCGTCAGAAGCAAGATCGCCATCCCGAGGCTGACGACGTACTGGCCCCAGGCGACGATCTGGCCGTACGCCAGCTGCGGCCCGGCGATCCTCCAGATGCGTCTGATCGGCGGAATGAAGACTCCCAGGAAGAGGGCCGAGAAGACGATGTTGATGAGGAATCCTGGTAGCCGATTCCAACCCGCCGTCGTCGCTGCTGGAAGGGAGCTGCCGATCGTCTGCACGAGCACCAGCCCGAGCAAGCCCCCGATCACCGATGCCGGCAGGTAGAGCTTCTGGAACAGGCGGATCTCGACTCGCAGAATCTTGCCGACCACCAGCAGGATGCACAGCGCACTAAAGGAGAGGACGATGTTCATCGGATTCGGTTGCGAGTCATCGAGTCAGTCGTGCGGCATGGTGCGTTCAAGGCTACGAGACTATAGAACGATAGGGCACTCGCTACAAGGAGGCCATACCTCCGATCCAAGACGCTGTACGATAGGTTCCACATGCTGCCGAACCGGTGGGTGTGAGCGAAACTTAGTTGGGAATTGAAGCGGCTCCAAACCCTGTGGTGTGATGACGTTGCGAGACGACCATCACGCCACGCGAGAAAGGAGCCGAGATGAGCAGTGTCCTACGATCGGTCAAGAAGCGCAAGAAGGGTCGCACGTTGGGCGCGGTCGACGTTATCGACCGAGCGGCGTATGCGGAATTGGAGGTCGATACCAAGGTGGAGTTGATCCGGTCCTTGATTCCGCTGGGGTTGCTGCACATTGAGGAGTTGCTCGACGAGGAAGTGACGGCGCTGGCTGGTGAGCGCTACGCCCGCAAAGCCCCGTCCGTCGGCGGGCGCCGTCATGGGAGCAACCCCGGGACAGTCGGTTTGGCCGGCCAGCGCGTGCCGATTCGCGTGCCGCGGCTGCGCCATGTCGCAGGAAGTGAGATTCCGCTGCGGTCGTACGAGGCGTTGCAGGGGGAGCGCGCGGTCAACGACCTGCTCCTGAAGCGGGTGCTGTATGGGATCTCGTGCCGTAACTACGAAGCGGCCGCTGAGGCGATTCCCGGGGCGATCGGGCTGTCGGGGTCGACGGTGTCCCGAACGTTCGTGCAGGCCAGTGCCGCGAAGCTGCGCGAGCTCCAAGAGCGGGACCTGTCCGATGAGGATGTGGTGGCCGTCGTCTTGGACGGGAAAACGTTTGCGGATGCGACGATGGTCATAGCGCTGGGCATTACCCTCGCGGGGGTGAAACGCTTTCTGGGCTTCGTCGAAACGGATACCGAGAACGAGAAGGTGTTGACCCCGTTCTTGCGGTCGTTAGTCGAACGGGGCCTCCCTGAGAGCATGGACCACCTCGTCGCACCGACCGCTGTCGTCCCGCCTCGGCTTCACTGTCCGGTCAACAGCCCAAGGCGCGGCAGCGATGAGCCTCATGATGCACTCGTCGTTGCCGCCGCCCCCGTCGGCCGCGAGGAATACATGGGCGTGATGACCGGATCGATCCGCACCGCCGTCTGGTTCGTGCCCTGAGAAAAGCCGGTCGACACTGCCGACATCGTTGCGGGCGATGGCCATCAGGGCGCGCCGTAGCGCACGTACGAGCAAGACGCAGTCGTCAGCCGCGATCCGGTTCGGCGTCTCCAGCTTGAATGCGACGACGTCGGCGTGTTCCGTCACGGGCACCATCAGGCCGAGCCCGCAGAACCGCCCATCGCCGATTACGAGCGGTCCCGCAATCGCCTCCGCGAAGCGTAGCTCGACGTGCCACAGCGCGTGCTTCGAAAACCGGGAGCCTTCCGCAAAGCGCTCGGCCCGTACGCCGCGATGATGGAACGGTTCACGCCGCACACGAATCCCGATTGGTTTGGCCCGCACGCCAGCGTGACGCAGCGCGTGTACGACGGCGCCAGCCGCCAACGCTTCCTCCCGATGCCTTTCGGCTGCGGGTTTCTTGGCCAGTCCGTCGGTTCCGATGCGGCGGCGCGGGGCGCTCGGCAATACGACGGCAGTGATGCTGCGGAATGCGCGCGCCCGCCGCATAAAACGATCCGCCATTCGGGAATCGTCCGTCGATGTGATTCGGCTTGACCGTGCTGTTCCAGTCTGCGGATCGCAGGGTTCGAGTCCGGCGAACGCCCATTCGAGATCGTCGGCGCGGATCGGACACTCCGCAGGAATCTCGACCGTGATCCGGCGAATCGACGGATCGGTATGCATGTATCCGATGGACGGAATCGGGATCAGCCTCACGCGCTGCGCAAGGTCTTGAGGACCGGCGCCGTGGGGGTCTTGTTCTCCTCAAGTTGCTCCAACGATTGGCCGAGGATCTGCGGGACCGCGCGGAAAACCGGATCTCAGCAAGGCCTTCATCGAGGCCAGCGCTTCGCCGCATGAAGTCACGCTCGTCGATGCCACGCTCGGTGGCACAGGCTGGGATGACACTTGAGCCGACGGCGGATACACTGACCTGACGGTGCGGAAGACGCTGTATCTCGCGAATCCCTACGGTTTCTCCACCCAACAGAGAGCGGGGCCGCTGGCGGCCCTCGTCGCCGCCCTGACGACGGTCGGCGCCGAGGTATGGGAGCCGTTTGCCCGCAACAACCAGATCGACACGATGACCGCTGGCTGGGCCTATCGGGTCGGGCAGGCCGACCTGCGTGACGTCCGCGAGGCCGACGGGCTGTTTGCAGTGGTGAACGGCTGCCCGCCGGACGAGGGGGTGATGGTAGAACTCGGCATGGCGGTTGCCTGGAGCAAGCCGACCTTCCTGTTTCGGGACGACTTCCGCCGTTGCACGGACAGTGAGATCTATCCGCTCAACCTGATGCTGTTCACCGGTCTGCCGGAGGCGGGCTGGGAGGCGTTTTGGTACGGCGCGGTCGAGGAGATCGCCCCGATCCCGACAAGGCGCTGGCGCGGTGGCTGAAGGGCGGCGTGCGGCCCTGAACCGCGTGCGTCGAACGGAGCCCCGGCCACATCAGGGCGCGGAAGCGAGGGTTCGGCGCGGCGCGTCCGGCATAACCCCGGCCACCGTGCTGGCAAGCCGGACATCGCGGGGCACCGCACCAACGAGGCGCACATCGTGCTCACCGCCGCGAGTGCCATCCGCCGATACCGGCCGGGGCTACGTGAAGCACCGGTTTCCGAATACCTGTTTCGCCGTGCCTATAAAGGTGGTCGCGCGCCGCTAATAAAGTTCGTCCCGACCACTCGCGGCTTCGGCGGCATCGATCTCGGCGGCGTCGGCGCCGGCGATCTGATCCGCCAGCACCTTGCCGTAGGTGGGATAGCTCGACCGATCGATTTGACTGTCGACGTCCCACAGGCGAGCCCGGATCACGGCCTTGGCGCAATGGAGGAAGGCTTCCTCCACTGTGATTCGCAGGCCGGACACCGGTACTTTCCCGCGCACCGCCAACGGCGCTAACACGTCCGCATCGGTGACGATATCCGCCGTGCCGTTGATCCGCAAGGTCTCGGTCATTCCCGGAACGAAAAATAGCAGCCCCACATACGGCCGCTCCACCAGGTTCTGCATCGTGTCGATCTGGCGGTTCCCAGGCCTGTCCGGCAAGAGCAAGGTTTTCGGGTCCACCACTACAGCCAGCAATCCCGGCGGGTCTCCCCGGGGCGAGGCGTCGGCCCGGCCGTCCGCTCGGGCGGAACTGATGACGTAAAACGGGGACAGCGCGATGAAGGCCCGGCAGTGGACGTCCAGGTGATCCAAAACCTTCAGTCCGGCTTGTGCCTTCGGTGGCGGATACAAGGTGCGCAACTCCGAAAGGTTGGTTATCGGCATGTTCGAACCTCCGGATGAAATTGGGCGCGGCGCCGGGGTGCCGGAAAACGATAGCACGAGATCGTCCAGGTGGAGAACCGTCCCTCGCGGTCCCGTGGCACGTGCAACTCCAGCTTTCCGATGTGCGTCACCAGGCCCCGGCTGTAGTAGCCGGCGCGATAGCCGAGCCGCCCCGCTGTCCGCTCGCCGGGACGGGCGCCCAGCGGCTCGGTCATCTCCGCTTCCAGCACTTGCTGCAGGGGCTTCGTGCATCAATCGTTTCAGCAAGTCGCCGTCCTGGCCGATCAGGGCTTCGATTCCCGTGGACTTCGCGCTACGCTTGCTTCGAGTGGTCATGGTCTAACTCCTTGTGAGTGAGGTCGATCTGGCTAATCAACCTCTTGCCATGACCGCTCTTCTTTTGCACACTGTTCGGGACACTACCGTGGGGCCAGGATGAGGGGGTCACGGCGACCACGCGTAGTTGAGCCGCGCGTAGGAGTAGGCGCCGTTGAAACCGAACGGCGAGAACTGACCGTAGTAGTTGCCCGTGCCCTCGGCGGCCCGCGGGTTAATCTGCGGGTAGGTGTTCAGGAGGTTCTGGGCGCCGACCGACAACGTGACGGCATCGCCCATCGGGATGCCGAACTCGATGTCAAAAAGGCCCTTGCCCGCGTACGGCTCATACAGGGCGGACATATCGGCGTCGCCGAGCGTGGCCGCCGCCGAGTCCCGGCGGGCTGCTCTCATCCAGCCGGAGTTGCTCTTGCCGACGGTCTTCCTGTTCCTGCGCCCGGATGTACGCGCGAATCGCTCGCTCGTCCCGGCCCAGCGTGGACACGAAGTAGCCCCGAGCCCAGAAGTGCTGCCCGACGAAGCTGCGTGACCGGCCGGCAAACTCCCGAGCGATATGGATCGCACTCTTGCCCTTGATGTACCCGATCACCTGCGCCACCGAGTATTTCGGCGGTATCGACAACATCATGTGGACGTGGTCCGCCAACAGATGCCCTTCCTCCACCTCGCTTTCGCGCTGCCGGGCCAACTCCCGCAGCACCCCGCCGAGATACCGATGCAGGGACCCGTAGATCGCCTTCTTCCGGTATTTCGGGATGAAGATCACGTGATACTGACATGCCCACTTCGAGTGATTTAGACTGCGATAGTTCGTCATGGGGACTCCCCTTTCGTGATGCGTAGCGGCGCACGGGGGGGAGTTTCCCCATTCCAATCCCGGAACTGTCAAACTCTGCGTGCCTCCCCGGCAAAGCCGGGGGGTCTCTCACACTGACTAGCGTGTTTCATCCGTCGTGGTGACCGCGGACGGGGGAACTTGACAATGCCTGCGGTACGAACCACCCGAACGAGTCGAGAGACCGGGTTATCGAGCCGCGGTGACACGCCCATCGGTGCGGGTCGCGGCCAAGCGCAGGTGTTTGGCTCGAGATGCGTGTAGAGAGTCTCGGGCCCTGAGTTCCACGCGCGCCAGGAAGTCCCTGTCGTGGCCCACTGGGTCTAGCGACGACAACTTGTCAGGAGCCGGCCGGGACGCTATTCTGCCTCGGCGACGGCGGGCGGCCGCGCCGCTGGGTGGCCAGTGTGCCCGTTCGTAATTGCAGGAGCGACACATGTTTGACGCATTCAAGAAGAAGAGCGGATCGAATCCGGCCCAAGAGCTGGCGGACGAGCTACAAGCCCTCCTCAACACCTCGCGCGAGGAGCGGGGCGCCTTGAGTGCCATGCTCACGGAGATCGAGGTGCACAGCAAGAAGCTCACCCCGGTGAGCACGTCACTCCAGCAGGTCAATGAACGAGCGACCGACGCTCAGTCAAAGCTCGAGGATCTGACGACGCGGATGTCCGCCATCGAGGCCCGGTCGAAAGGGTTCGAGCAGATCGAGACCAAGATCCGCTCCCTGGGTGACTCGGTCACCCAGGCGGAGGAGACCGCCGATCGGCTTCTCGCGCCGGACGGTGAGCTCAAGAAGCACAAGCAGGCAGTGGAGCAGCTGTCGTCCCAGGCCATCCAGACCACGGCGGACCTCGACGCGCTCAAGAAGGAGCAGACGACACTGAGGCAGCTGCGCGAAGAGCTGCAACAGGCGCAGAACCACGTCAAGGAATCGGCTGACGGGACGGCGGCGATCGCAGGCGAGTTCGACAAGCTGCGTGGCATGGCATCCCAGCTCCAGGGCGAACACGGCCGGATGAAGGACGCGCTGCGTTCGACCCGGGAGGACGCCGCGGCGACGACCGAGGCGGTGAAGGACATCGAGAAAAAACTCGGACCGCTCGCCGAGCTCAACGAGTTGGGCAAGACGACCGAGGAACGGCTGGCCACCCTCAATTCGCTGGCCGAGCACGTCGCCCAGAAGGTCAGGGTGCTCGAGAACCAGAAGCACACGGTCGAGCATGCGGTCGTCGAGTCCAACCGGCTGAGCGAGATGGTCTGGAGCATGGACGTCCAGATCCAGAAACTCAACGAAGGCTCGAAGCAGGCGGCGCTGGCGGACGCGACGCTCAACCGGATCGAGCAAGTCTCGGCCGAGACCGCCAGTCAACTCGAGCGGGCGGAGAAAACCAAGGCGGATTTCTCACAGGATCTGTCGAAGCTCGATAAGGACCGTACGGCCCTGTCTGAGTTCATCAAGCAGCACGCCGAACGGCTCGCCCTCGACCGCAAGGAATTCGACTCATTCGGTCAGCGTGTGAAAACGCTCCAGGACGCGGTCGCGGGGCTCGAAAAAGGCATCGACGGGCTCCACGCTAAGAATGAGACCGTCGCCGCGGTCGCGCAGAAGGCGGACGAGCTCGCCAAGCAGTTCGCCTCCCTCAATGGCCGGGCCGAGGAGCTACAGGGCCGTCAGGAGACGCTCGGCGCTCTCCAGGAGAAGCTCGAGCACGTCGAGGAGGTCGGCAAGCACGTCGGACGCCAGCAGGACACGCTCCTCAGCGGGCGGCAACAGCTCGACGGGTTGCGCAAGGAACTCGACGAGTTCTACAAGACGCAGGCCGAGATCGCGAAGACACGCGAGCAGATCGGCGCGGACCGCGCGGCGTTCGAGACCTTTCTCAAGCGGGTCGAGGAGTTCCGCCGCCACATCCCGGAGCTCGACTCGCGGATGGATGCGATCAACTCGAAGCTGTCGGTCGTTGACGAGGGAACACAGAAGGCCGCGACGCTCATGGCACTCGCGGACGATGTCGACAATCAGATGACGCGTATCGCGTCGCATCAGCAGCTGGTGGAGAAGATCGACACCCGGCTGAACTCCCTCAACGCCCTCAGCATCTCGGTCGACAAGCGGTTCGAGGAGCAGATCGCACGTCGCAACGACGTCGAGTCACTCAAGAACGTCTGCGACGGGTTGGGGCTCCAGGTCACCACCGCGCACCAGAAGCTCGACGCCGTCAGCGCGCTGCAGCACAAGCTGTTGCCGCTGACCACCCAGGTCGCGACCTTGAAGACGCAGATCGACAAGGTGCAGACGGCGCTCAAGGAGGCCAGGCGCGACAACGCGGAGCTGGCGAGCCAGGAGAAGCGGCTCTCCGAGCTGGTGGACGGGAGCCGCAGTGTTGCGACCTCGGTCGACGAGCGGCTCAAGCAGGTCCAGGGCCTGACCGAGGAGTTGTCGCGTGGCGCGGGGGTCAAGGACGAGCTGGTGCAGGAGCTCGGACGTATCCAGGGGCGTCAGCGCGACGTGGCGGCCCACGTACAGGCCTCCGAGGAGCAGCTCAAACGGGTCGATACGCAGCTCAAACAGCTCGGCCAGCGGCACTCGCAGCTGGCGTTCGCGGAGAAGAAGCTGGCCACCTTCGAGGGCCGCCTTGGCGACTTGAAGTCGCTCAGCGACGACGTCGACCGGAAGATCCAGGGCATCGCGGCACGCGAGGCGTTCGTCGGTTCGGTGAAGAAAGAGGTCGACGAGGTCCACCAGATCAGCCAGCGCAGCCGGGCCGACCTGCAGCACGTGGCCGATCATCGCAACGAGGTGGAACAGCTCCGTAAGCGGGTCGACGTGGCGCTGAAGGGCGTTGGCGAGACCGAGGAGCGCATTGCCGTGATCGAGGCGCGCAAGAAGCTCGTCGACGAGGTCCAGCTGAAGACGAACGTCATCGTCAATGTGCTCAATGACGTGCGGGTCAACCTCGAGATGCTCAGCGAGCAGCGCGCGGTCGTCGATCACGTCGTTGAGAGCATGGCGCATCTCAATGAGACAGTGCAGAGTGCCCAGGCGACACTGAAGGCGCTCCAGACCGAGCGCGAGCTGGCGGAGCGGATCGAACGCGGGATCAAGCTCCTCCGGATGAAGACGGGCGGGGGCGGTGGACAGGAGGTGGATGGCAGCAAGCAGACAGCCTAGCAGGCAAGCAAGGTCGTGCGAGTCTCTTGTCTGGAGCCGTTCGACCTGAAACGTCACCGAAGGCGCAAGGGGCCTCGGCGTCAGTCGCCAAGCGCTTTCGAACCTGGTAAATGGTCACGCTCGGATTTCGGCCGATCTGGTTATTTGCTTAGCTCAACCAGCCTCTACATGTTGTGGTTCCGGGGTGGGTGACTTGGTGGCTTGGGCGTAGGACCACGGCCCGCGCCAAGAAAGAACTCAGGCGTTGGGGTGTGGCCGGTCCGAACGCCCTGTTCAAGAAGCCGGTAGAAGAGGAGGCCCCGGCGCCGCGAGGTCCGGCGATTGTAGCGAAAGGTGAACTCGTCCAAGTAGTAGCCGAGGTGCTCTCGGCTGACGCCCCCGTGGAAGGTGCCCAGCAGCCAGCGCTTGAGCAGCCCGGCCACGAGATGGACGCTCGGCATCACCACAACCGCGGGGTCTCCGGAGGACGAAATTGCGGTCACGTGGTGGGCGTAGTTGTGTTTCGTCAGCCGGCTATAGCCGGGCCAGCCGTCGGTCTTCACGACACTGCCGGGTGCGACGACATCCTTGACAAAGCCGACCAGACTCTTGCCCGAGACATCGGGAACGTGTCGCAGCCGGATGCGCCCGGTCCGGCGACCACCGCGTAATCCCACAGCCATGACGACAATGCTCTTGGTCTTCGTCTGCCGGCCTCGAACGCCCGTTTCCTCACCCCCCACGTATGCTTCATCCACCTCCACCTCTCCGGCCAGTCGATCGCGATCGGGTCGGACCATCGCCCGGCGAAACTTGTGCAACCAAGACCACGCGGTCTGATAACTGCGCAGCCCCAGCCGGTGTTGAATAGTCAGGGCATTGACACCCTGCTTCGCGTTCGTGATCTCCCAGGCGACATGCAACCACGACCGGAGCGGTTTGCGGGTCTTGTCGAAGAGGGTGCCCGCCGTCACGGAGACCTGCTGACGGCACGCGGAGCAGATCAGCAGCCCACGGCCAGACCGCCAGGCCGCGGTCGTCTCCGCGCATCGAGGGCATCGAAACCCCTCTGGCCACCGCAGACCTTCAAGGTACCGGTGGGCCGCCTCCTCATCGGGAAAGAACTCTTCAAACTCGATGAAATTGCGTGGGTAATCCACCCCTGCCCGCAACCCGCTCGATGGTCGCGACACGACCCCAAGATATAGTGGTAGGTTGAGCTAAGCAAATAACCAGATCGGCCGATATGGTGGCGCCTTGCATCGAATTTCGGCCGATATGGTGGCGCCTTGCAAAGGTCCTTGGTTCGACGACGGAGACCTGGATACGCTTGCAGGCGGCCTACGACGTCGCGCAAGCGCACGCAGGCGAGGGTGAAATCGATGTCAAGCACTACGATTCATAATCCCGATAGGGAGCTAGTCCCTTGTGTCTGAAAAAGCTTTAAGAAGTGTGCCGGGTGTGATGTATGGGGCGGCATGGCAAGAACAGGTCGGCCCAAAGCGAGATTGGAAGTCACCGCCGTGGAGCGAGGAGAACTTGAGCGGCTCGCCAGGCGCGCCAGAACGAATCGGCATGTGGCCTTGCGGGCGAAGATCGTCCTGAGGTGCGCGCATGGCGAATCGAACGTGGCGGTCGCGGCGAAACTGCGCTGTTCGAATGTGACGGTCGGCAAGTGGCGGCAGCGGGTTACGACAGGTCGCGTGGATGCGCTGTATGACGAGCCCAAGCCCGGAGCCCCCCGGACACTGTCCGATGCGGATGTCGAGTCGATCCTCGTCGCCACGTTGGAAAGTAAGCCGAAGGGGCGGACCCACTGGAGCACCCGCAAGATGGCGGAGCGCGCTGGCGTCAGTGCCTCCACCGTGGGCCGCATCTGGCGCACCTTCGGGTTGCAGCCGCATGTCGTGGAATCCTTCAAGATCTCCGACGACCCGCTGTTCCTCGAGAAGGTGCGGGACATTGTCGGCCTCTACCTGAATCCACCCGACCACGCCGGTGTCTTGTCATTCGACGAAAAGCCTCAGATTCAAGCCCTCGAGCGAGCGCAGCCGATCCTGCCGATGGACATGGGTCGGCCCGAACGCCAGACGCACAACTACATCCGCCATGGCACGGTGGACCTCTTCGCGGCGCTCAACGTCGCGACCGGCCAGGTCGTGGCGCACACCAAGAAGCAGCATCGGTCGAGGGATTTCGTGAGCTTTCTGCGCGAGATCGACGAGCGGGTGGACCCCACCCTCACCGTCCACGTGATCCTCGACAATCTCTCGGCGCATAAGTCCCCGCTGGTCACACGATGGGTGGCCCGCCACCCGCGCTTCCAGTTCCACTTTACGCCAACCTACTCCGCCTGGCTCAACCTCGTCGAGCGGTTCTTTGGCCTCCTCACCGAACACGCCCTCAAGCGCGGCTCACATTCCAGCACGCACGCGCTGCGCCACGCCATCTCCGCCTACGTGGACGCCCACAATGACGAGGGCAAGCCTTTCAAGTGGACGAACACAGCCGACGAGATCCTCGCGAAGGTGAAGCGGTTCGGACAGCGCACCGTTCAAGTCCACGGTGGCCCCAGATGACCAACGACTTTTTGAAGAAATCAAAGATCAAGGGGACTAGGAGTCTGCGCCGCACCTCCTGCGGCGCAGACTCCTAGCTCGACGGTACGCTCCAGACCGGCGCCAGCGTGACCGACGGACCGAGGCGCGGCTCGCCCGCGAGCCCGTTTCCGTGGTCTGGGTGTGGGCCGCACCGTGTGGGGCAGTCGTCTTGTCGAGTGGCCCGTCTGCGCCCGAGAGTCGGCATCCCGCTTATCCCGGAAGATCCCGGAAGATCCCGGGATCAAAACTTCTGATCGCGTTCATCGGGGGCGCGTGCCGGCTCTAAAGGGTCTCCCAAAAGGCCGTCAAACACGATTTTCCAGGGGGTCAAAACCCGTCCACCCCCCCTCGAAAATCGCCGAATGGAGGGAAAACGCCAACCAAAAGTCTTGAGCCCCCGTCGGCCGTCGGCGCCACGAAAAACCCCAGCAAACACCGGAGTTTGTCCCGCATCCGTCCCGCTTTGTCCCACCTAGTCCCGCATCCCAAGACTTTTTGGTCGCGCGCAAGAGGTCCAGACCGTCACCGACGTGCGACCGCCGCACCCGGTACACATGAACCGACGATCTCCCAAGCGCCAGCCCCCCTCGTGGCCCGCCCCCTCACGACAGGTCGATCGGTTTCGACACATAGCCACGAGACAGCCCGGCGCGCCCAACCCGCTGAATCGCCAGAACAAACGCGGCCGTCCTAAGGTCAAGGTTCTTGGCCTTCGCCACCTTGGTCACGGCTCCGTACGCCTGGTGCATCGTCTTGGCCAGCTCATCCCGGACCCTGTCGAGGTCCCATCTGAAACGCTGCACGTTCTGCACCCACTCGTAGTAGCTAACCGTCACGCCACCGGCGTTGGCCAGGATGTCCGGCACGACAGTCACGCCACGCTGGGCCAGAATCTCGCTCGCTTCGGGCGTCGTGGGAGCATTCGCCGCTTCCACGATGATCGAGGCCCTGACATCCCTGGCGTTATCCCGCGTCAGAACTTCGCCGAGGGCCGCCGGCACCAGGACATCCGCATCCCAGGTCAAGACGTCAGGACTGTCGAACTCTTCGCCACCGGGGAAGTCCTTGACGGTCCGATGTTCGCCAACCCACCTTACCAGGGCCTCCACATCGAGTCCGTCGTCGTTAGAGACGCCCCCGCGATGGTCGCCCACGGCTACGACTTTGGCCCCTTGTGCGGCCATCAACCTCGCAGCGAAGCTCCCCACGTTGCCAAAGCCCTGCAACGCGACCGTGAGGCCCGCGTACGACCGGCCCTGGTCTTCCAGGACCTCGCCGAGAACCAGCATGACGCCGCGACCGGTCGCCTCCTCACGCCCTTGCGAACCGAACAACTCCAGTGGCTTGCCAGTGACGACACCCGGGGAGAAACCGGCGTAGTTGGAGTACTCGTCCATGATCCATCCCATCACCGTCGCGTTGGTGTTGACGTCCGGAGCTGGAATGTCTTTGTGAGGACCGATGACGTCCTTGATCTGGGTCACGAAACGCCGCGTGATCCGGCTCAACTCACCCATGGTGAGCTCGGAGGGGTCGCAGTTGATCCCCCCTTTGGCCCCGCCAAACGGGATGTCAACGACTGCCGTCTTCCACGACATCAGCGCGGCCAAGGCGGATGCGTCGTCCTCGTCGACGGTGGGATGATAGCGGAGTCCGCCCTTCATTGGGCCTCGGGCCTCGTTGTGCTGAACCCGATATCCCATGTGGTGAAGAAGCTCTCCATCATCGGCCTCGGTGACCAGCTCCACCTTGACGACCCGGCGTGGCGTCACGAGGATCTCTCGGAGCCGGTCCGACAAATCCAAGACCTTCGCGGCTTGCGTCAGGTAGTAGCGACTCTCTTCGAGCATAGGTGGGGACTCCTGAGGGCAACATACGTCATAAGGTGGCGACTACTGTACCACCCGTGGGCCGCTCCGGGTGTTTCGCCTGGCCTACATCCAGTAGGATTGCGACTCATGGCGGCGCAGATCTCTCTAGTCTAATATTCCGGCAACACCCACTTCAGCGTGCGGCAAACCCGCTTTGGCATCAAGTCATGGGTGCCTGGCGTGTCCAGTTCTCGTTTCGATACTCGTTCGCCCTCCGGCTTCAAGGCCGCGAGTGAGGCGGGTCGATTCTCCTCGGGCGACGTCAGCGGCTCAGCGGAAGAGATCGCCCAGGGTGAAGTAGAACTTCGCCGAGCTCTCGTCCCCAAACGCTGACGCTGTCGCCCCCCTGCGCGCGATCAAAAGTTTTGTACCCGGGATAACACGGGATAACTCCGGGATACCTGGGATGCCGACTCGCGTAGGCGCAACGACTTCCGGTCGACCGCTCTGGGTTGCGCAGCCCGAACCGTCGTCCGCCGCTGTCGGCGGATGCCCCTAAACCCGGACCACGAAACCCGGTTCGCGAGACGATCCTCTGCACACTGGCCGCCGCTTTGCCTCGGCCGCGCCTCGTCTTCTTCGGCACCCTCCCGAGATCCGCTGCAATCACCTGAAACTCGAAGAAAAACGCGGAGTTGGCCCCGCGCGATCCCGGAGTGCGAGCATCGGGGGGACTGGGTGGCGGAGAGAGTGGGATTCGAACCCACGGTAGAGTTTCCCCTACACACGCTTTCCAAGCGTGCTCCTTCAACCACTCGGACATCTCTCCGGGTGAGTGGCGTACTAGATTACTAGAGTTTGAACCGCCGGCGGTCCGGCGGTAGGATGGAGTCCATATTCCGATCGGCTGAGGGCCCGGGTGGCCGCGCCGACAAAGGGGGCAGAACATGAGCCGTCGATTCTTCGCGACGCTGTGTGCGCAGGGTGCCGTTGTCGCCCTGGTCGTCGTGCTGTCCGCTGCCGTGGGGGCCTCATTGAGGGCCCAGACAGCGGAATCAGGTGCGTCCCAATCCCCGCGGACGGTCTGGGGAGATCCGGACATTGGTGGAATCTGGAACAACTCCACGCTGACACCGCTGGAGCGTCCGACTGATCAAGCTGACAAGGAGTTCCTGACTCCGGAGGAAGCGGCGGCCCTGGAACGGCAGGTGATCGAGCGGAATAGCCGCGCGAACGAGCCCAGCGTGATACGAACTGAGCCGCTGCCGGTGGGCGGGAACGTCGGCGGGTACAACAACTTCTGGATGGAGCGCGGGACGAAGGCCGTCCCGACGCGGCGCACCTCGTTGATTGTCGATCCGCCGGACGGTCGGCTGCCTCCGCTGACGACAGACGCACAAAACCGGATCACGTCTCCTGATCATGCGCGACTCGACGATGTTCGGCAGGGGCGTTTACCCACCGATTCCTATGACCAGCTCGACCTTGGCGATCGGTGCATCTGGTATCGCGGTGTTCCGTCGTTCCCGACCGGCTACAACAACAACTATCACGTCGTTCAGACACCCCAGCACGTTGCCATCCTCCAAGAGCACATCCACGACGTCCGCTTCATCCCGTTGGATGGTCGTCCTCATGCCGATGCGCGTATCCGCCAGTACGGGGGCGACTCGCGGGGCCACTGGGAGGGTGACACGCTCGTCGTCGAGACGACCAATTTCAGCGACCGGGCCTTCATCCGACGCTTCAACCTGGATCTCACCGAGGGCTTACACGTGGTCGAACGCTTCACGCGCATCGGCCCCGACACACTTAACCCTAATGCGTCAAAAACTCAGCCGCTCGCGAGGGCGTTGGCAATGCGGGTGAACGTCTGACGCGTCGGGAGATTGTCGGTCATCCGCAACCGCGTCTTGCCACCGGGGCGGACCAGCAGGGCGGCCCGATGCAACAGTTCGAAGCGGAGCGTCTGCACGCTCTGCAGCAGGGGCACGACGGTGTGCTTCCGGGTGCGGCGCCGCGGCGGGGCGCCCGTCTCGAGTTGGAAGTTCGTCAACAGGTTGTGGGCGAGCACCACGAGCTGCTGCCACGCACTGTTGGCGGCGTAGGTCTGGGTCGGGACGCTGTGGAAGGCCAGCCCGGTCTTGAGCTGCGCGATGGTCTTCTCGTGGTTGCCCCGCCCACAGGCGAAGTACCACACGTTGCGGACCGTCAGCGCGAGGTTACTCGTGACCGCCGAGTATTCGTAGTGCCCATCGTTAGCAGCCCGTGGTGGAAATGCGGTCTTCCTATGCGGCTTTCGGGATGAGTGATCGATCGTGATCGCCGACCCCGATCGTGGAACGCGCGGGGTACTCGGGCTCGCGAACGGTCCAGACATGTACGAGGCGCCGCCAGGAGGACACAAGGACCATCAGCGCGGCGAGACAGCGCCCCTGCAGGCTGCGCGGCGTGCCAACGCCGATCAGCTGCCGGAACAGCACGCCGAGGTTGAAGCCCGCGAGGTGAATCAAGAGGCGCTTCAAGATATTGCGATGCCCGCGCAGATGCGTGCGCCGCATCCCGCCGGTCTCGTAGGCGTGCGCGAACGAACGCTCGATGCGCTCGCCACGTCGGCGCATCAAGCGCTTGCCGCGGGCGCCCCGAATGCGCCGACGATTCGCATAGACGGGCGCTTGGGCCTCCCGCGCCTTGGACCAATCGCGGCGGCCTCGATCCGGCTCGGCGACATACGACCGGACGCCGACGGCCTGCAGATCCACCATGACCTCATTACTGTGATAGCCCTTGTCCGCGACCAGCGCGGTGAACGCCTGGGGGTCGTCCACCTCGGCTTGCGCATCCTCGATCTGGGCAGCGGCGGCGACCGTCGTGTCGCCAATGGTCGTCGTATCCCCCGTGTCTGCGCCTTGCACGGTCACCGCGACGACCGCGCCGGTGTCGAGGTCCACGGCATGTTCGACCTTGTGGGCCAGATGCGTGCGGCCGTCTTTCATCTTGGCGACCTTCGCATCCGGATCGACGGGGCTCCACCAGTCCTTGTTCGATGGCGTCTTCTTCCGCTTCCGGTCCAGGCGGGCGAGGTCGTCGCGCGTCGGGGTGGCAATGCCCGACGCCTGCGCCAAGCCGGTCAAATAGGCCTGGTAGTCCTCGCCGGTGTCCCGCCGCACGATGCTCCGCATCGCCGCGTTCGCCTCCAGCGTGGTGGCGTCGATCCCGATCGTCGCGCCCTTCAGCACGCCCGACGCGACGAGGCGCTGCTGCACCCAGGTGAACACGGCGCGATGCGTCTCGACGTCAATCAGTCGCCGGGTTCGGGAGATCGTCGAGTGGTCCGGCACATCCTCGTCCACGGCGATGCCCAAGAAGCGCCGAATCGCCAGCGAGTCCGCCGCGCGCCAGGCGATGCCCCGCTCCGAGTCAATGCCTTCAAAGTACCCCACCAACAACGCGCGAAAGTAGATGCCCGGCGTGAGACTTGGCCGGCCACGGGTGGCGGCGTAGAACCGCTGGCACTGCCGTTCGACAAACGTCTCGAAACCGTGGGCGTCCAGCAGGGCGTTCACTCGACGATAGAACGGGTGGGCGACCGTCTGGGGCAAGTCGGTCGTCGCGACCCAGAGGGCTTCTTGTCGTCGTCGTTTGCGTCGTGTGCCCATTGACATGCGAACGAGTGTACAGATGATGATCGATTCTGGCGATCGATCTAGCCGAGTCCGTTGCTGATTTTCACCACGGGCTGTTAGGATCAAACAGGTCGAGCTGATAGTTCTTGGTGGCCCGGTGGTGGACCTTCTTCCGATAGATGGTCACGGTCACGGGGATGTGCCAGGGCGTCTCCGCGCCCGGCACGGCGAAGCCGGTCACGCCGGGTGCCACCGGCACCCAGGTGGGACTGTCCCGGATGTAGCGCTGCAGATCCAGCCAGCGATAGAACGGGACGTTGATGGCATAGCCCACGCCGCGGCCCTGCAACCACCGCAGCACATCCTGGCGGAAAAACGCCCCATCCATGCGAAACCGCAGCCGGGCCCCGCCCGTGCGCAGCCCGACCAGCTGCGGCCACAGGGCCCGCAAGAACGGCAGGCCCGCCTTCCCATCGTGGACGTTGCCCGACCGATTCTTGACCCGCAGGATGTGGGTCGTCTCGGCCAGGTGCGCCATGATCGGGTCGTAGCTGGGCACCTTCCGCTGGTGCGGGTTGTAGCCCCGCGCCGCCCGTTCGACCTGCAACCCCGTCGACACGACGACGCCGTCCACATCGACCGTCCAGGTGCGCAGCCCCAGCGTGGGCAGCAGCTGGCGCATGACGGCCGCGTTGAGGGCTTGGAAGCGGGTGACCGTCCGCATCGTGAAGTGCCGCAGCCACCGACTCAACGTCCGCGCGGTGGGCACGACGCGCACGTTGCCGAACCGCTGGAAGATCGGGTCGTCGGCGACGGAGGCCAGATGCCGCAGGCGCCGGCCGCCAACGATCACCAACCCGACGAACACCCGCACCATCACCACCACCCCGAAGTCGCCCCCGCGCGGCAGGTCGGCAAACGCCTCGCGCACCAGCTGATTGAAGCGACGGGTGCGCAGGTAGCGCTCCAAGAGTTCCAGCCCGGCGTACGACGTGAGGCGAACGTCATCGAACTCCAGCGGCAGATTCCTATTGACACGGGCATGCAAATCGGATTTTCTTCGTCTCACGGTCAGTGGCCTTTCATGTGTGGAAGAAGGCGTTGGGTTGCACCACCTTTCAACCACACTGGAAGGCCTTTTTCAATCCCAAAGCGCCATTGCTCGCTCAGAAAAATGACGCATTAAGGTTAACTACGAATTCACGGTTGAAGACCCGAACATCTGGACGCGACCGTGGACGGGTGCGCTGCCCATGGCGCGTAGCGCCGGACCGATGTTCGAGTATGCGTGTCACGAGGGCAACTACGGGCTGACGAACATCTTGGCTGGATCGCGGGCCCTCGAGAAAACGACCCCGAACCAGTAGACTGGAAACCGGGACGCGTCTGCGGCCCGCTGGGAGACTATCAATGAACCGACAACGCCTGACGACGCTTCTTGGCGTGGCCCTTGGGCTCATGCTGGTATCGCCACTTGCGGTCGCGCAGACCTCAACGATCGACGACGCGATGCCGATGCGCACCTCTGACGGCCAGCCCCACATCTCAGGCACCTACACCTTCCGCACGCTAACCCCGTTCCAGCGGCCTCGTCAGTTCGAGGGACAAGAGAACCTGTCTGCCGAAGAGGCCGAGGAGTTCGAAGCGTCAGAACGCCGACGTCAGAACCGCGATCTGTTCGACCCAGAGACGGGCGCGCCGAACGCCGGGTACCAAAGCCGGGCTGAGGGCGGCGTGCTGTCCTACAACGAGTTCTGGTACGAGCGGGGAATCGAGCTGACCTCGGACAAGCGGACGTCGCTCATCGTCGACCCACCGAACGGAAGGCTGCCGGGCCGCACGGAGGATTCCCGGCGTGCCGCGCGGGAGCGAACCGATTACCGCGACGCGCATCTCTACGATTCGTATGAGAACCGCAGCTTCTCCGATCGCTGCATCATGGGGTTCAACTCCGGCCCTCCAATGCGGTCGAGTGCGTACAACAACAACGTGATGATCTTCCAGGCACCGGGGTATGTGGCGATCTTCAACGAGATGGTGCACAACTCTCGGATCATTCCGCTCGATGATCGCGCGAAACCACAGTTTTCCCAACTCGCGGGGGTATCCCGTGGGCACTGGGAGGGGGAAACGTTGGTCGTCGAGACCACGCATTTCCGGGGTGGACAGAGCGGGGGCACGGGGCCGAACATGCACTTGGTCGAACGATTCACCCGCCTCGACCCGGACACGGTCGCGTACGAGTTCACGGTCACCGATCCGACGGTCTACACGGCACCGTATACGGTCATGATGCCGTTCCGGCGCACGGATGGCCCGTTGTTCGAGTACGCGTGCCACGAGGGCAACATCGGGCTCGCCGGCATTCTGGCAGGGGCGAGAGTTCAGGAATCGAAAGGCATCCCGCTGCGCAAGTAGGCTCGGCTAGGCGGGAGTCTTGCCACGTCGATCGACGGCGGATAGACTGAACGTTCCCCGCGCGTGGTGACGGGTCGCGCCGCGGCTCGGATCCTGTGCAATTTCAGCCTACGAACCGCGTCAGGGCCGGAAGGCAGCAGCGCTAAGTAGTCACTGACATGTGCCGCAGGCTCTTCCGAGCCGCGGTGGGCCCCGCCACCCGGCGACGGTGCGGCACTGACAGCTGATGTCCTATCAGGTTCTCGCCAGAAAGTATCGACCGCAGCGATTCGAGGACGTCGTCGGTCAGCGCGGCGTCACGCAGACGCTGCGTAATGCGCTCGAGCTTGACCGGCTTGCCCAGGCGTTCGTGTTTGCGGGCCCACGTGGTGTCGGCAAAACGACGACCGCCCGCATTCTGGCGAGGGCCCTGAACTGCGAGCGGGGCCCCACGCCCGATCCCTGCGGCACCTGCGAGGCCTGCGTGGAGATTGCCGAGGGTCGCGATATCGACGTCCTTGAGATCGACGCGGCGACGCACACGCAGGTCGAGAACGTGCGTGAGGTGATCATCGCCGGCCTGGCGATGGCGCCGGTCCGCGACCGCTACAAGATCTTCATCATCGACGAGTTCCACCAACTGTCGTCGCACTCGTTCAACGCCCTGCTCAAGTCACTTGAGGAGCCACCGGCTCACGTGGTGTTCATGATGGCCACCACGGAGCTTCAAAAAATCCCCGACACCATCCGATCGCGCTCTCAGGTCTACGAGCTGAGGACCATCTCCACACAGGTCATCACCGAAACACTGCGGACGATCGCCGACGCGGAGGGCATCACGATTGATGACGACGCGATTGCCTTGATTGCTCGTGCCGCCGAGGGCAGTATGCGGGATGCCGAGAGTGCGTTCGATCAGGTGATCGCGTTTGCCGGAAAGACGATTGCCGTCGATGACGTCTCCCTGGTGCTTGGCCTGATTGGACGCGAGCCGGTCATCGACGTCGTCGAGGTCGTCGCCAACGAAGATCCGACAGCCGTGTTCGATCTCGCTGGGCGATTCGTGGAAGCGGGCTACGACCTCCGTCTCATCTGCCGCGAGCTGACACGGGTTGTTCGCGACATGCTCGTCATCATGATCGATCCTTCCCGAGCCGACGACTCGGAGATTGCGAGCGACACGGAGCGGCCCCGGCTGGTCGAGTTGTCCGAACGGTTCTCTCGAGAGGACCTCATGCGAGCCTTCGATGTGCTCGCCAAGGCCGAGTTCGAAATCCGGAGCGCCGCGCAGCCCAGGTATCACTTCGAGATGGCGATGCTCAAGTGGATTCACCTGCGGAAGCTCGTCCCTCTCACCGAGCTCCTTTCGGGGACCGCGGCGTCGCCCCGGGCCGAGTTGACAGCGAAACGGACGGCGGTCCGGGCCGAGCCTCATCCCAAGACTCGGAAGGCGGCGACCCCCGATACGAAATCGACGGCTCGCAAAGCGGAGGTGGCAACCCCGCAGCCAACGACCCCGCCGCCGGCTACCGATGCAGGTCCGGATGCCTCCGGCAAGGGCGAGATTCTGGCTGAGATCAAGAAGACGAAGAAGTTCTTCCACGGTACCGTCGTGGCTCAGGCTCAGCGGATCGAGCTGTCCGGCGATCGGCTCGTGTTCGCGTTCACGCCCACGCAACGTACGCTGGCCGGTCAGCTGCGGCAGAACCGAAGATGGCTCGAGGAGTTGGCCTCAAAGGTGGCCGGGCGCCCGATTCGAGTCGCGACCGAGCAGGGCGACGCCGAGCCCGGGCAATCGAGCGCGACAGGACCTCTTGACGCCCCGGCGCTAAGCAGTGAGCAGGCGCGTCTCCGCGAGCAGGCGATGGAGGATCCGATCATTCAGACGATGCTCGACGTGTTTCCCGCGAAGATCGGTGAGGTCGAGAAGCTCGACTAGCGCCGACTCGGTAACCTCCAGGCACGGACCACGGACTAACGACCATGAACATCCAGCAGATGATGAAGCAGGCGCAGCAGATGCAGGAACGGCTGCAAACCGAGCTCGCCGAAACCGAAGTTGAAGCGACCGCTGGCGGAGGCATGGTTACGGTCGTCATGAACGGTCAAAAACAGATTCGACGACTGACGATCGATCCTGAAGTCGTCTCGGGCGACGACGTCGAGATGCTCCAAGATTTGATAGTTGCCGCCATCAACGACGCGCAGCGCAAGGTCGATGAAGCCGTGGCCGGCAAGATGGGCGGGATGATGGGCGGCCTGAAGATTCCCGGGCTGACCGGATGAGCGAGGTTGGTCCTCTCGTCAGGCTGGTCGAGCAGCTCCGCCGACTGCCGGGTATCGGCCAGAAGGGCGCACAGCGGCTGGCGTTTCATCTGCTTCGTCAACCCCGGGAGGAAGTCGATGCGCTGCTGGATGCCGTACGTGATGTCAAAGAACGCATCACGTACTGCTCAGTCTGCTCAAACATCACCGACACGGATCCCTGCTTTTTCTGCACCGACTCAGGGCGCGACCGGCGTGTGATCTGCGTCGTGGAAGATCCGCACAACGTCTCCGTCGTCGAGAAAACCAAGGAGTTCAAGGGTACATATCACGTGCTCATGGGTGCGCTGTCGCCACTCCAAGGGATCGGTCCGGGCGAGCTCAAGATCAAGAGCCTGCTCGAGCGCATCGGCAGCGGAGAAGAGGTTCAAGAGGTCATCCTCGCAACCAACCCTAACGTCGAGGGAGAAGCGACGGCCATCTATCTGGCCAGGCTGCTCAAGCCGCTCGGCGTGCGTGTGACCCGAATTGCGATGGGCCTCCCGGTCGGGAGCGATCTCGAGTACGCCGACGACGTGACCATGCACAAGGCCATGTCCGGCCGCCAGGAGATGTAGGGTGTGCGGGGGCTAGGAGCTAGGAGAAGGGAAGAGCCTCTCTAGCTCCTTCGCGGTTGCGGGGGCTCGCTTGTGCGTTGAGCCGTCCTCGAGCTCTTCGCGCAGGCGTGCGAGTCCTGCCTCGTCGTCCACGTCGTACCACGACGGAACGAGTTCGACTTGAAGCCCGAGTCTTTCGGCCGCCGCCCGGGTATCGTCAAACGCAAACCTCGTGCTCCATCGGATGCCGGCGAAAAGATCCGGAACGCCATTTGTTTCGGTACTCGCTCCGGCCAGTGCCATGAGGTAGTACCCGCCATCGTCGGCCGGACCCAGCACGACGTTGCCGGCCTCGACCTTTCGAATGGCGTCACGGATGTGGAAGACCGGTACCGTCGGCAGATCTGATCCGATCATCACGACCTTCGTGAACCCGTCGGCGAACAACTCGGTAAAGATGGCACGCTCGCGAGCGCCCAGGTCGTTCCCCTTCTGTGTCATGAGCTCTTCACCAGTGACTCCGAGCTGGTCGAAGCCAATCGTGTCGCCGTCAGGCGTGCGGGCAACCCGTAGCGTCGCATTTTCCAGGCCGCGGCACGCCTCGATCGTGTCGCGCAAGAACGCGGCATACAGACTGCGACGAGCATCGTCATCGGGGATTGCCCCTGCTAACCGCGTTTTTGGCGGCTGGCCTGACACCGGCGGCCGAGCCATGACGACGACGGCGGCCCTCCCTTTTGCGGTTTCAAGGACCTGGCTCACCGACAAGCCGCGCCGGACGAGTATCACGATGCCGATGGCGATCCACACCAGCATGCGGCCCTTGCGGACGATCGCCAGCGTCACTCCAGTAGCCGTTCCAAACGCCAGCAAATCGGCAAAGATACCGCTCCCTGCCTCGTCCACGCCTATCCGCAGCGGAACGAACCGAAAGGCAAACGAGATGAAACGGTTGGTCGACTCGAAGACGAACGCGTGCAGTATCGTCGGCGGCTGGTCTGCGATGACCGATAGCACGACGAAGATTTCGAGGATGGCCACGACGTGAAACGCCGTTTCGAGCAACGCGAGTGGCACGAGCCTGCGGCTGTCTCGTGGGTAGAGCGCGTGAACGTGGTTCTCGATGCTTTCGATCTTGGCGGAGATCCGCTTGAGTGTGTGAGGTGCCACTCCGCGGTCGCGCAGCCAGCGGATCAGGCCGCTGCCAACGGACCAGCGGTTCCAGATGACGACATGCACCACTCCGATGAGAAGCATCATCGCGCTGACCATGATCGTGGTCGTGACCCAAATCCGCGCCGTAGTCTGGAACATGAGCACGACCGCGACGAGTCCGCCGGCAATGACCAGCATCGCGCTCAGTGTGTAAAAGAGATTCTCGACGGCCAGGGCGGGCAGTGTGCGACGGATGGGTTCCCGGTCACGCAGGAACAGTCCCTTGGCTGGCTCGCCCACGATGATGCTGAGCGGCGTGATGTTGCTCAGTGCGTCACCGACCGCCACGGCCTTGAAGACCTGGGCCAGGGTGAGGCGGTGTGGCGTGTCCAGACACTGAATCCAAGCCGCGGAACGGATCAGAAACCGCACGCCACCGAGCACCACGACGACGACGAAGACCAACCCGACCCGTCGGATACCGTCGAGCACTTCGCTGACGCCGGCGCGGTGGAGAAAGTAGGCGAACAGCGCGATCCCGACTACGGCGGCCAGAACGCCGCCTAGGGTTGGACGGCGGCTGAGGTCAGCCTGCATAATCAGCAGCCATGAGTTGGGTGTCGGTTCATGTCCCGGTAGCGATCATTCTACTTGGCGGTGGACTGCTCGCTTGTTTTCTGGGATACCGACTGCTGCGCACGCTGCTCGCACTCTATGGGTTCATCGCGGGAGTTGTGCTCGCGACCTACTTCGTCGGTGAATTCGATCCTTGGGTTGCCGTACTCCTGACGATCGGTGCGGGTCTCGTCGGTGCGGTTCTGGCGGTCGCAGCGTATCTGGCGGGCGTCGCGTTGCTGGGTGCGGCGTTAGGCGTCATGCTGCTCAACACAACCTGGGAGCCGGGGATCGATCCCAACGTGTGGCTCGTGATGGTTGCGTGCCTCGTCGGCGCGCTGCTCGCGTTGGCGGTCCGACGCTACGTGCTCATCTTTGCCACGGCGTTCGGTGGAGCGTGGACGGCGATCGTTGGCGGGCTCGCGTTGGCTGGGAATAGCGCGGGTGTGGCCGCGGCGAGTGGTGACCTGCAGCGCTTGCCGCCTGTCGGCGATCCTCGAGCCAACATCGAGTTCGTCCTTGGCTGGGCCGTGCTGGGTGCACTCGCCATGTTGGTGCAGCTTCGTGACGTCGGTCGACGCCGGCTTCGCAAGCAGCAGATCGAAGCGCAACTGGCACGCAAGTAGCGAGCCCGTTTGACCGGCGCGAATCCCATTCGCTACTATTTCTTCTTGGCCCTGTGGCCGATACGTGTGTCGTTCGGCGCCTTTCTCGGTGCCGGCCCGACGCGGCTCTAAGGTGTTCCTCAGTAGCTCAATTGGCAGAGCATCCGGCTGTTAACCGGAGGGTTGTAAGTTCGAGTCTTACCTGAGGAGCCAAATCCCACTTTTTGCTGATTCTGCCCCCCCTTCAGCTCTCGCGGTGGCTGCGGCCATCGCCGTATCTGCTAGTGAATCGAATGGTTGTCGGAATTCGGTCGTGAGCTGTCCGTCCCTCCAGGAGCAGTTCGAAACCAGGAAATCGAGCAGGCGACGCTTTTCGCGCGCTTCCTGCTTCTCGAAGAGAGGGCGGGCGTTTCGGGCGAGTTCAAGAAGTTCGATACCCTCGGCCATGTAGGACTGGTTCGCCGACTGGTGCTGTTCGATGGATCGAAGGCACGTGGCCTGCTCGCCTCGCCAGTCGGCCGCCATGCGGTCGAACGACGCTGCAGGGATGCGGCCGTCCAGCTTATCGACATACATCGCGTCCAGGCGGTTCTGCAGCCTGGCATACTCGGCCTGGAGGCGCTCGATGGCTTCGTCGTGGGCGTGCCGCTCGTCCTCGTGGCTCTGAGTCAGGGCCGCCCGCACCCAGTCGAGCACCTCCGCATCAAAATGTAAGCGGTCCAGCAGCGCACTGAACTGCTGCTCGAGCACCTCTTCGCGCACGTAGGGCTCGGGGCATTTCCCCTTGTAACCGGTGCAGTGGTAGTAGACGTACCGGCGTTTCTTGATCTCGCCCACCACCGCGCAGCCGCAGTGGCCGCACGTGATCAGGCGGGAGAACGCAAAGTTGCGCCTAACCCGTCGATGGCGTGTCGCGTGACGACCGTCCAGGACCGTCTGCACTCGCTCCCAGAGGTCCCGCGAGACGAGGGGCTCATGGACCCCTGGGTAGATATGCCCGTCCCAGTCGACTTCGCCCATGTAGAGCCGCTTGCGGAGAATCGCGTGGACCGTGCTGCGGGGGACCGGGTCCCCACTCTTGCGGAACGAGAACCCGTCGCCCCGCGCTTTGCGCATGAGTTCCTTGAGTGACATCGTCCCCGTCGCGTACCACTCGAACAGGCGGACGATGGTTGGCGCCAAGGCTGGGTCCGGTTCGATCATCTTCCGCCCGTTCGCGCCAACGGCGTTGCGGTAGCCGATGGGGGCATAGGACGGCCAAATGCCCTGCTGGGCCTTCTCAGTCATCCCCTTCCGGGTTTCCTCCGAGAGGTTGTCGATGTAGTTCTTGGCCATCAGCACCTTGATGCCGTGCATGAACTTCTCGGAGGAGCGCGACTCGCGCGACAGGATGACGCCTTCCTTAACGAGGTGGACCTCGATGTCCAGCTCGTCCAGCGTGATCCAGTCCTTGAGATTGCGGTAGAGCCGATCCGTCTTCTCAACCAGCACGATCCGGGTATCAGGCCTCGCCCGCAGGTCGTCGACCATTTGCCCGAAGCGGCCTCGGCCCGTGCGCTTCGCGGTCTCGATGTCCACGTATTCCTCGGCTACCGCGAGACCCTGCGCGGCCGCGTACTCTCGCAGGAGCTTGAGCTGAGCCGGGATGGAAAACCCCTCCTTTTCTTGGTCTTTCGACGAGACGCGAGCATAAAGGCGGGCACGTGCGGTTCGCTGGATCCCTGGTGCGCGAGCGTGAGCCATATGTTTAGTATATGCTGTACATCCGTGGCTGGCCACCGACCATTGAGCGTGCGCGGTCCAAACTCGCGACCAGCCCGGCTGGACTCATCACTGCGGGGTGGTCAGGCTCAGTAGTATTTAGGTGGCGAGGAATGACGGCATCTGAGGCCAAGCGCACATTCGGGTCCACGGTACGACGTGCGCGTGCGCATCGGCAGATCGGCTTGCGGCAGTTCGCCAAGATGGTCGGGGTGAGTCCAACCTACCAGTCGAAGATCGAACGGGACGAGCTCCCGCCACCGGCCGAGGACAAAGTGGTCAAGATGGCGGAGCTGTTGGGGCAAGACCACGATGAGCTGCTGGCGCTAGCGAACAGGGTCGCATCGGATGTGACGGAGATCATCAAGGCGCATCCGCGTGAGCTGGCACCAGTCCTGCACTCGGTCAGCGTCCTCTCACCCAGTGAGATCGCGGAACTGATCGCGTGGGCCAAGTCGAACAGACCGTAATGATCGCGTCGGGGCGCAAAAAATTTGCGTGGAATGTCTAGTGTTAACTGAACGAAGCACATTCATGCAGCGCAGCTGTTCGACGAAGCACGGGACGCCTTATCTGACGTGTTCCCTGAGATGCGTGGGGTACGAGCGAGTCGCGTTGCGCCGTGAGGGCCACCGCCGGGTTTTCGTGTTCAAGGACCGACCGGCCGCGGCACGGACGTCATGACCGAGGACCGCAGCCGTGGAACGGTGCCGTCCGTGAGGGTTACGTCACAGATTCGGGATATGAAGACGCTGCCCACCATGTGTGACGACACCCCAGCCCAGGCCCGCGAGCGATCCCGCGGTGGTCAGCTGCGGAAGGCGCTCGATCACGTGGAGCAGATCATCGTGGACGGGCTGCGTCATGGCTTTTTCGAGTATGCCATCAGCTGCGAGGTGGGTCACGGTCGCAAGCGCCAGCTGGTGATACGGGCCGGGAAGAGTCACAAGTTCACGATTCCGGAGGACGAGTTGCAGCGGTCGTGAGTACCGTGGTGATCCCTGGGACGGGGACGCCCCCAGTTCAGTCTGCGCCCGGTTCCACGTCATCGGTGTGATTCCGAGACTGGAGACCAGAAAGACGACCGGCACGCCATGCCGGCGACGAGGTTTCCAGTGAGTTCCACCAGTAGTGGTCACCGCCCGCTCATCGAACACACCAGGGCGTTGTGGCACGTCCGCACGCGGCGAGCCGTCACGCCTGAGGACGCTCGCCGCATCGCCCGCAACGCCTCCGGCTTCTTTCGACTTCTTCATGAATGGGCCGAGCGGGAGGCCCACCAGACTGGCAGTCACTCGGAGGCGGCCCGTGCCCGGTGAGGTGACGGTTCGGACCGACAGCGGCAACGAGACCGTGGACGGTGGTCCGCGTGGCCCCAATGGCGGTCGATTGGTGCACCGTCCCACCGCGACGGTGCGGCCCCACCCGACCTATCAGGCGTGGTGTGGGTCGATCGCCGCGACCCGAGTGCGTCGTGTGGCCCAGCAGCGAGGGCCGATTCGAGAGCCGCTCCTCACGACGACCGCGGGCATCATTCTCGACGGGCATGCGCGGTGGCAGGTGGCGCTGGACCGGCAGCAACCGACTCTCCCGTGCATCGAGTACGACCTGACCGAGGACGAAGCCCTCCAGATCGTCATCCAACGACACCGGCAGTCCGAGGGCTTGAACGACTTCTGCCGAATCGTGATGGCCTTGGAGCTGGAGCCCTACTTTAGGGCGCGCAGCCATCGACAGCGACCCACGACCGGCGCCAGGACACCGTCGTCAAACTTGACGAACGACGAGCACCGAGATGTACGGAAGGACATCGCGCGTGTGGCTGGCGTCTCGACTGGCAATGTGACCAAGGTCAAGCAACTCCTGGAATTCGTGATTCCGAAAACGCGGGACCGGCTACTGCAGGGCGACGTCAGTATCCATCGGGCCTGGCAATGGCGCACGCTGACCGCGAAGGCGCAGGACGACGCCTTGTGGGCGCATCTGCACCGCGCGGCTCTCAAAAAGACGATCACCCGGTTGGTCAGGGCGCACGCTGACGCTGGTCTGCCTGCCCAACCCGTCGACGTGGCGGCCACCGTGCTCCGCGGACTTGCGACCTGTGCCGCGGCCGACCTCACGGTGGCGATTGTGGATGTTCCCGGGCGAGCCGTGGTGGTGACGCGCGCGTACTACGACGAGCTCAAGGAGCAGAACGCCCGATGATTCCTGCTGGCTCTCGACCGCTCAGACAGATCTTCGAGACGCATCGGACGCTCTGGGATCGGGACGACACCCGCCCCGCCGTGCGGGAGGCGTTCGCCAAGGCCCTCGTGTGCGGCACCGCGGCCCTCGGCGCGGAGGTCTTCACCTCCGAGCGTGAGGAGCGAGTCGTCTATCACACCTGTAAGTCTCGTGCCTGTCCCAGTTGCGGGCATCAGGCTACCCGGGCCTGGCAGCGGGATCAGTGGCGGGAGCTACCCGACGTCCCGTATGCTCACGTCTGCCTGACCATGCCGGATGTGCTCTGGCCACTGTTCCAGCGGAACCGGCATCTCCTGCACGATCTGCCCGTCCTGGGCGCGCAGGTGCTGCAGCAGTGGGCACGGCAGACCTACGGCATCCGGCTGCTGATCGCCGTGATTCCGCACACCTTCGGCCGGCACCTGAATTTCAACTGCCACTTGCACATCCTGGTTTCCGAGGGTGGCCTCACCGAGGATGGGACCAGCTGGCGCCCACGCGCCCTGCTGGACCGGAGAGCCCTGATGCCGATGTGGCGCTACGCCGTCATCACGCTGCTGCGGGAGGCTGCGCGGGTCGGCGTCCTTGACACGGACCTGTCTCGCCGCGCGGTGCGGCAACTGCTCACCGCGCAGTACGAACGGTGGTGGAACATCGACATCACACGGTTTCGGAGCAAGAGGCAGTTTCTCGGCTATGCCGGCCGCTACGCGCGCCGCCCGCCGATCGCGCAACACCGGTTCCGGGTGATCAACCGTCAAGAAATCCGATTTGTGACGAAGGACACGCGCACGACACGGACGGTTGAGACTACGTATACGCCGGCCGCGTTCCTGGCCGCCTTAGCCGATCACATCCCTGACCGCTACCGCCATAACATCCGCTATTTCGGGCTCCTCGCGCCGCGCGTGAAAGGCCAGACACACGAGACGGTCTTCGCGCTTCTGGGCCAGGAACGGCTGGGGAAGCCGCGACCACTGCGGTGGGCAACCTCGCTGCAGAAGAGCTTCGGCATCGATCCGCTCCTGGACCGCACCGGCCAGCGGATGCGTTGGGTACGCCGGGTGTCCCCGGCACCAGCCGGTGCCAACGTACCCATGGCGCCGCCGCTCGCCGCGAGCTGACCCTCCGTCTTTGCCGATCTCGCACGGACGTCTTGCCCGCGCGCGAGAACACCTCCCCGGTGGTCTCCGGGCCGTGGGCTTCCAGAGATTTGACGCCCCCCGTCACGAGGCTGTCCCGGCCACTGCGCATCCGCTTCACGGCCGTCGAAGAATCGTCCCCGGCGGGATGAAGAGCGCGGATACGGCTGCACCTTCTCACCGCATCCTGGCCGACTATGCCCGATTCGTGTCTGAACGCACCAGAAATGAGTTTTTGAATTTCCTATAGATCAAGATCGGCGACTACCACGTGCGATCGACGGAGGCGATCTCCAGCGGTCTGGAATGGCTCGAGCACGATCCCGAGACGCTCTTCGTCGAGGTGCCGGCGTTCGCCGACTTCATGGTGCGGAGGGTCGTCCTGCGGCCGCCGGACTAGGCGACGGATCCGGCGGGGACGTCCCAATCGCGGGCGGTGTACTTCGGAGGATTGACGATCCGGCCGCGGCCCAGGTGCGCGATCGCGGTCTGGGCCATATTCATCGCGCTGATGAGCGGCAGCGGCGCGTAGTCCGTCTGGGCTCCGGAGGCGTTCAGCGCGTCCACCAGGCGATCCAGGACCGCGGCGTGCTCGGGGAGGGCGAACAGGTTGCCGCCATCGTCGAGATAGACGCGGCCCCCGTCGAACTCGATGCCGAGCAAGGCGCCCACTTCGGCAAGGGGCACCGTATTCATGGACGCGGGCTCAAGCCCGGGAGGCAGTTTCACGGGTCCAGCATACCTCCGAAGCGCGTGGGTAAAGTAATCGAGCCATTAGATTACCCACGCCCGCGGGCTGGCGCTGCGGATGGACCACGGCAGTCAGTACCTCTCGGACCACTTCCTCCGGCAGATCCGATACTGGGGCATCCGTCCCAGCTTCGGCTTCCTCGAGGAACCGGAAACGAATGGCGTCGTGGAACGGTGGAATCGCACGCTCAAGGAGCAAGCAATCTACGGCCGGGTCTTTCAGAACCTCGACGACGTGCGCGCCGCCGTCGCCGAGTTCGTCGAGCGGTACAATCAGAGCTGGCGCCTCGAGAAGCTCGGATATCAGACGCCGATCGAAGCGCGCGGGCTCGCGACGAGAACACCCCCGTCGCATACGCATACAGCAGCACCTTCACCATCATCCGCGGTGCAGAGGGCGCGTTGCGCCGACCGTCCCCCGCATACGGCGCGTAGAACGCCGTCAAATCCACACCGTCCCCCAGGTCGCGGACGTGGTGCGCCAAGTGGCCCTCCGGCAACCACGCCCGCAGGTCCGCCGGCAACAGCAGCATCTGATCCGGTGCGTAGGGACGGAACGTCGTCGACATCAGGTCCTTTCCTCCTCGGCTCGCCTACAATTGTCGCACCGTTTCTGCGGCGCAGACTCCTAGAGAGCCTGAATGACCCAGATCTACGGTATCTGCTTCGCAAACCGAGAACATCGAGGAGGCATTCGTGAACCAGGGGAGAGTATCGCTGAGGATCCGCAGCGGCGAGCGACGCAGAACCCTCCGCGTGTCGGCATCGGAAGACGACATCTGCAGGGTGCTGAGGTGCACGGTGCGCGCGTCCAACCGCGCCGTGATGATGCCCTTGTAGGGATCGAGCTTGGTCGGGACCGGTGGGCGCGGGAAGCGTACGACGATGCGCTCCAGGAAACACAATTCTCGAAGGCTGTGAAGAGGCTGAAGGATGCAATCCCGAGCAAGCTGCTGATCTTGGACGGCAAAAACCCGCTGACGTTGCTGCATCGTCCACTCGCACACGCGGTTCGCTGGTGGCTCTGGCGTCTCGGCGTTCTTGGTGCTTTGCTCCAGCCGCTCGTGGGTCTTCCCGATGTCGGGAAGGGATGGTGTGGACTTTCGCCACGGCCGGAAACGCTTAGCGCGTTTTTGCCTCGATGCAGAATCGCTGTAAGTGATGATCTTGCCGGGGCGAAAGGTCCGCCAATTGACCCCCTTTCGCCTGCCGGGGTCGCATAATTCCCCCATTCCGTTAACCTCCCAGGCCGCCGGGCGGCCGTCGCCTTGGCCTGCCACGGAACCGGACTTATCGGGCAGGACAGTCGCATCTCTATTCCGTTTCCGGCTTCGGCAAATACTGCTTCCAGTGGTCCTTCACATACTCCCAGAGCCCCTCCACGGGCTTGCTCCTGCATAGCGGTAGAAGTTCCTCCCCGGTTCGTGTAAGCGTCACCGTTCCAATGTCAAGATCGTTGTCGCGGGGCAGAACCAAGGCCAACGGCTTGCCATGGTAGTAAGCCACGAAAGATCTCTTGGGAAGCTTCATTGAAAGGCCCATCATTTGGCCGAACTGAATAAGACCAATACTGTCCAGGTGATTTAGGCTGGTGAAACTAATCCCGTGCCTGTTGTAGATTTCCGCTTCAACACCTAATACCAACGGCACAAGTTGTCGTCTAATCACCCAGACGAATCCACAGAACCTTGTGAACAGGTCGGCGTCGGCCTTATCGAGATCAGAAAGAAAATTAGGTCCTTCCGGGATCTCCGTGGGTCGCAAGGATCCCGGGTGACTCGTCAGGCCGCCTGCGGGGGCCCCCTGGTGGGTGGGGGGCTTGCTCGGCGGCGGATTGCACTCGAGGTGTCCTGCTGATAGACCGCTCCGGCGGAGGAGCGAATGCAGGATACCAAGCTGTTCGAGACGATCTTGGGGATCCCTACCCCCTGGCACGTGGCGCGCGTCGAGCTGAAACCCGAGGACGAGCGGGTCGACGTGTGGCTAGAGCACGAGCCGACGCGCTGGCCCTGTCCCAACTGCGGCGAGACGGTGCCCGCCTTCGATCATGCGGCAGAGCGCACGTGGCGCCATCTCGACACGTGTCAGTTTCAGACGCACCTGCATGCCGAGATTCCGCGGGTGCAGTGTCCGACCCATGGCGTGAAGCAAGTGCGGGTGCCGTGGGCCGAGCCACGGAGCCGCTTCACGGGGTTGTTGGAACGGTTGATCATCGATCTGATCCTGCAGTGCAGTACGGTCAAAGGTGCGTGTGAGATCGCGGGCGTCAGCTGGGACGAGGCCTGGGGCGTGATGAGCCGCGCCGTCGCGCGGGGCCACGCGCGGAAAGAGGCGCGGCCGATCCGCTACATCGGCGTCGACGAGAAGGCGTTCCGCAAGGGCCATCGCTATCACACGATCGTGTGCGACCTCCAGCGGGCGACCGTCGAGTTTGTGGCCGAAGATCGCAAGACGGAGAGTCTGGCGGCGTACGATGCCCAGTTGACGGACGCCCAGCGGCGGGCACTGCACGCCGTCGCGATGGACATGTGGGAGGCGTACATCGGCGCCACGCGGGACGGCCTGCCCGCCGGCGACGAGAAGATCGGCTTCGATCGGTTCCACATCATGCGGGAGATGACGAAGGCCGTCGATACGGTCCGCAAACAGGAGCATCGCGCTTTTCTGCGGGCCGGCGAGGGTTCGCCGCTGACCGGCACCAAGTACCTGTGGCTGTTCAGCGACGAGCGGCGGCCGGCGCGGCATGCGGCCGCGTTCGCGACGCTCCAAGCGCTGAAGTTGAAAGTCGGGCGCGCGTGGGCGATCAAAGAAGCGTTGCGGGCCTTGTGGACCTACCGTCAGCATGCGGCCGTGAAGCGGTTCTTCACGCGCTGGTATGGCTGGGCGATCCGCTCGCGGCTCGCGCCCGTGAAGCAGGTGGCGAAGACGTTGAAGCGGCATCTCGCAGGGGTGCTCCGCTTTGTCCAGCATCCGATCACGAATGGCGTGGCTGAAGGTCTCAACAGCAAGATCATGAGCATCAAGCGAAAGGCCGGCGGCTTCCGCAACCCGTCACACTTCACGACGGCGATCTATTTTCACTGCGGAGGGCTCGACCTCTACCCACGCTAAACCCGGAAGGACCGAAAATTAACGGTCCTCCTCGAGTAGGTCCCAGGAGCGTTCGCTTCGCCAGCCAGAACACGCGACCATAGCCCCTGCATCTCATCGTCAGACACGATTCTGGATTTGTCGAAGAAGTTAACAAGCCAATCGTCTTCGATCGAATCGGGATTCGCGTTTGCGTTCAATTGCGGCAACGCTTTAGCGGTAATGTCTTCCATGTTCTTCTGCTGCGTTGCTTCCTCTTCAATCCATCGGTGCACGGCTCGTCGATGCAGGTCGGTGATCGCAATTTCAGATTGCGCCTTGATCAACGCAGCCTCTGCCTCAGCCTTCGCGATTCTCTTGATCTGAGGGCTCGCAAAGAGGCCGCCTACTGCGTTCGACACCTTCTTGACCAAGGTATCCGCAGGCTTCGTCAGCTTTCCCAAATTTATGAGATTGAGATCGTTCATAGCGGGTGATTTCTGCGAATGTACTGTGCCTCTTGTTGAGAGCTGCTCACCGCCGTCAAGGCTTGTAGAGCCGCCCCGCCTCGGAGAATCGCAGCAGTAGAGGGGTGTATGTCGTCAAACCAAAGGAGGCCAATGAACCGGTTTTCTAAGAGAGACTCTTGGCCGGTTGACCGCTCCGGGCGGCGTCTGTAAGTTCTCACGTTTCCGTCGTTGCCGCGTGCGTTGTTTGATCCGAGCGCGACGAGCCAGGATGGTGGCCTGTCGCCCGAAGAACATGTCGGCAGGCGTCACGTTCTGCAGCGCTGCATGATACCGCCGGTGGTGGTCATCCTCCACGAAGCCCCCCACGGCCCGTTCGACCTCCCACGGCGTGTCGTCGTGAGAGGTGGACACGTCGGTGAAGTCGACGCTGGTGAATTGGCTCCCCTGGTCGCTGTTGAAGATCTCCGGAGGGCCATAGTGCTCGAGCGCCTCGTGCAAGGCCTCGACGCAGAAGTGCGCATCGAGCGTGTTGGACAGGCGCCAGGACAGCACCTTGCGGCTCGCCCAATCCATCACGGCGACCAGGTACAGAAAGCCCCGCTGCAGGGGAATGTAGGTGACATCCGTGCACCACACGTGGTTCGGCCGCGTGATCTGCAGATCGCGTAGCAGGTAGGGATAGATCCGGTGCGCCGGGTGCGGCTGAGACGTCCGGGGCCGCTGGAAGAGCGCGTGCACCCCCAGCAGCCGCATCAGGCGGCGCACCCGCTTGCGAGAGACCGTGTTGCCCTGACGGCGTAGCCAGCGTGTCATCTGGCGCGATCCGTAGAACGGCGTCTCTAGGAACTGCTCGTCGATCCGCCGCATCAGGCGCAGATTCAACGGGCTATCGCCTCGGCTCGCGTAGTAGAACGACGACCGCGTGATCGACACCAGGCGGCACTGCCGCGTGATGCTGAGCCCCGCGTGCTGTGGGTCAACCATCGCCACCCTCCGGCCGGGGCTCAACGACCGAAGGCCTTCGACAAAAAATCCTGCTCGATGACGAGTTCTCCGATCTTTGCCCGCAACTCCTTGATCTCGGTCTCCCGAGAGGCCTCCTGCCGCTCGTGGTTCCCCGAGAAGCCGGCTAGTACCTTCTGTCGAGCCTTCTTCTTCCAGTTGGTAATCAGGTTGGGATGCACATCGTAGCGGGCCGCCAGTTCCGCCATCGTCGCTTCCTCGCGAAGCGCCTCCAACGCGACCTTCGCCTTCAGCTCAGCCGGATAACTCCGTCTCTTCCGTGGCATGCCAGACTCCTTCTCTTGGGTCTAGATCCCACCTTAGCAAGCTGTCCGAATTTCGGGGTCCACCTCTGTGATCGAGTTTCACGACGTTCATCAGCGAGCGATGGTACCGTTCGATCTTGCCCTGGGTCATCGGATGATACGGGGCGCTCCGCGTGTGCGGGAGCCCGTGCGTGTTGAGATAGGTCGCGAGCTGCGCCGAGATGTAGCAGGGGCCGTTGTCACTGAGCAGGCGCGGAAGTCGCGGTCGGCGATCCGGCGGGTTGCCGCGAGCGCACACGTCGAGGTGCTCGCGAACCGGGTGAGGGAACTGTGCGCGGCGAGCATCGCGGAGGCGCTGCACCAAGAGGACGGCTAGAGGGGTGCACAACCGTTCCTTTCCTTTATGCAATCCATTCGGGTGTGGAATCCCTGCCACGCCCGCCGAGCCGTACACTGTGGGGGTTGCGCTGAGCCCGGGGCCTGCCCTGCCTCATCACAGCCAGAGGCGGCCTGACTTATGAACCCAGACTTGACGGTGGTCCCATTCGTAGACCCGTTGTCACTGGAGCGGACGCCGGTTAGTCTCGTTACGTCTCGTCCTAGTTGTGGTATATATAGTGGGCTATAAGACTTATGCTTTTAGTTAACTACTTTATAAACAACGTGTTACATAAATGTAGTGGCGGTGAGGCAGGGATTCGAACCCTGGGTAGAGCTATAAACCCTACAACGGTTTAGCAAACCGCCGCCTTCAGCCTCTCGGCCACCTCACCGAAGTTTCTCGAGGATTCACCATAGCATACCGCCGGTAGACCGACTCCGTCCGGCGACGACGCAAGTCGAGAGACCGCACGTGCGAGACGGCCGACCAGACGACGACCGTCGGCGAGCGCATCGGCCTCGCAACAGGCGCGAGCGTCCGCATCGCCCTCGAGCGCCCCGAGCGTCGGCACCGGCCAGAACGGCCCGACCATCGGGTCAGGCCACATCGGCCTGAGCGGCCACATCGGCCCGAGCGGCCGGAGCGACCTGAGCGGCCGGAGCGACCTGAGCGAGTCGAGCGTCCCGAAAGGCCTGAGCGCGCAGCTCGTGGCTAAGAGACCGGCATCAGCAGTCACGCCGCGGATGGGGGGGGCCACGAGGCCCCACCCGTCCTCCGGTGTGCAACGTTTCTGGAACGCGCGAAAGACGGTGCTCGCGCTGTTGACCATGGTGTGGCTCGCGGGCACAGCGGAGATCGCGTACGCCCAAGCGCAGTGGCAGCTGGGTACCACACCGAGCATTTCGAGCGGCAAGTACGGAACCGACACGCGGACGGACATCGTCTACACGCCATTCACAGCACGGCGCCTGTTCTCAGATGGTGACCTCACGGTCGTGCTGCCCTACACGTGCATCCGAGGGAGCGGTGACGTCACCATCATCGACGGCACGCCTGTGCGAACCGACCTCGGCCGTCATCCCAGAGCGCCGGGCATCGACGGCGGCCGCCAAATGGAAAGCCCGACCTCTGGGAGAACCGGGCGCGGCGGAGCCGGCTCAGAACCCACGGGAACGACTGAAGACCCGGCAAGCACGCACCCGACCGACCTACTCGCGCCGGAAATCAACGTGTGTGGAATGGGCGACATCGTCGTTCGCGGTCGCTACTACGTCGTCGACGAGCGGGGGTGGCTGCCGACGATTGCCGTCCGCGCACACTTCAAGGCCCCGACAGCGAGCGCCGAAGACGGCCTGGGCACGGGGCAACCTGACGAGGGGATCGGCCTTGAAGTCAGCCGTATGGTCGGTGGCGGCTTGATGGCGATGGTCGACGGTGGCTACACCGTCATCGGCAAGCCGGACGTCGTCGAGTTCAACAACCGCTGGTGGTACGACGTCGGCGTCGCCCAGAGTCTGGCGAACGGGGTGGTCAACGTGAGTGTCTTCTTCGAGGAGTACCGCGCCATTGTCCCGGGCTACGCCAATGCCCGAGATGTTCTGGCCGTGCTGAGCCTCAAGAGTGCGAGCGGTTGGCGGGTGCAGCTCTTGGGAGAGTTCGGGCTCTCGGACGGCGCACCGGATTTTGGTTTCACGATTGGAGCGAGCCGGCGCTTTTGATGATGCAGCGCCGCAATGTGTTGTGAGCCAGTTTATCGAACCAGTCGCACCGGATGAGGCTGCCGATGACGTGGCGCTCGTCCGAGCGTCACAACGCGGTGATCGCCAGGCATTCAGCGTTCTGGTTTCCCGTCACGCCGGGTCGATTCTCAGCATAACGACGCGGATGCTCGGGGCCACCGCCGATGCCGAAGACGCGGCGCAGGAGACATTCGTGTCAGCCTACCGGGCGCTTTCGGGCTTTCAGTTCGGGTCGAAGTTCTCGACCTGGCTTTATCGGATCGCGGTGAACAAGTGTACCGACGCGCTGCGAGCTCGCCGTCCTACCGAATCGCTCGATGCATCGGACGAGCGCGGTGCAACGGTCATCGAGCCGGCCGACGAAGAAACGCCCCACTGGGAGCTCGAGCAGAGCGAGCTAGCGGGCGAGCTGGACCGGGCAGTCCAGGAGCTGCCGGCGATCTACCGCGAATCGTTCGTGCTTCGGCACATTGAAGGCCTCGGGTATGACGAGATGAGCGCCATCCTTGGCGTCAATCGAGATGCGCTCAAGATGCGGGTCTATAAGGCTCGCAACATCCTCTGTCGGTCACTCGCGCATCTGAATGGAGTCTGCGCATGAGCAACAGCACATCGGACAACCCGGGTCTCGAACAGCTCATCCAGCGGTTCATTGACAACGAGCTGTCGGGTGCGGAGCGCGTGCAGCTGCTGACGCGGCTTGGCCACGACGAAGCCCTGCGAGACCGACTCATCGAGCTCGAACAGCTTGCGGCGGGCGCCCGTCGGCTGCCGAGACCAGCTGTCCCCGCTGACTTCGTGACACGCGTGATGGCACGCACGACGCCGACACCCTCCGTGGGTCAGCGACTGCAAGGGATGCTCTGGACACCACGTGCGTTCCACTGGAACCTGGCGGGCGCGCTAGGGACCGTCGGCGTCATCCTGCTCGTCGCCGGAGCGGCGACCCTGGGTCGGTCCGGACAGTCCGCGTTGGTCCCGACACCAACCGCCACGACCGCATCGGCGCCGACACCAGTGCTGGTGCGGCTCGTCATCCTGCAGCCCGGCGCGCAGACGGTTGGTGTGGCCGGCGACTTCAACGGATGGGATCCCGTCCAGACGCCGCTCGAGCCAACGGCGAGCGGCGCGTGGACGGTCACACTCCCGCTCGAACCGGGGCGCTACGAGTACATGTTCGTCGTCGACGGCACGCAATGGATCGCGGATCCCTTTGCCGTAGAGCAGCACGATGACGGCTTTGGATCGCGCAACGCCGTGCTCGACGTGCGGTCACCGACAGAGGCGTCGCTGTGAGACGTTGCATGCGTACCGAAGGTCGTCTAGTCTCCCGAAGGGATGGGTCTGCGGCTGGTCATCGAGTCGGCGGCCGCAGTTGCGGCGGGCGTGAGCGTGTCGTGCGCGGCGGTGCTGGCGCCGTCGGCACCGGTGTTGACCCGGGACGGGGTTCGGTTCGTGCTCGCGCAACCCAATGCCAGCAGCGTAGCGGTGGCAGGCACCTTCAATCAGTGGTCGACCTCATCGCACTCGCTGGCACAAGATCCGTCATCCGGAGCGTGGACAGCGCTCGTGCCCTTACCACCGGGCGAACATCTCTTCATGTACGTGGTAGACGGCACCCAGTGGCTCAGTCCGCCGGTGGCCGAGGACTATGTTGATGATGGCTTTGGCGCACGTAATGGCGTGGTCGTGGTCCGGTAGGCTGGTTCGACGAGCGACAGCCATCTTGCTCGTTGTCGCGGCCGGCGCCCTGATGCCCGCAGCCTCCGCCGGCCAGGCGGTGTCGCCATCGGAGCGCGCGGAGCTCGTACGTCTGCGGGTCAATCAGGGCGGCAACGCCGAAGAGGTCGACGCGCTCGTGCGCCACGCCGACGAGGCGGCGAGTAAGGGTCTACCCGTCGGTCCGCTTACTAACAAGATTCGGGAAGGGCTGGCCAAGGGTGCGGCACCGGACCGGATCGGTGCGGTCGTCCGTCGAATGGCGCTCGACCTGGAAACGGCTGACCGGTTACTTCGTGAGCTGCAGCCAACCGCGGCGGCCGCCAACAGCGAAACACCTATCCTCCTACTGGCCGAGGCGCTCGGCGGGGGCGTCACACCCGAGGAGGTCGATGCTCTCCACCGGCAGGCCCAGTCGCCCGATCAGCCTCCGATGTCGGCCGACGGACTTGGCGGCGCGGCCAAGGGACTGTCGCTCATCAAAGAAGCAGGGCTGCCGCTGACAGAAGGAACTGCGGTCATGGCCGAAGCCGTTCGGCAAGGATTCCGGCCACTCGAGATGCTCGACCTTGGTCGGGAGATCAAGCGGCGCGAGCGCGACTACCGGGAAGGCCGCGAGAGTTTGCTTGCATTGCGCGAAACGATCGCGCGGGGGGAGCGCCCGGACCAACTGTTTCACGAGGCACGTCCACCGATCATCGAGCGGCCCGCGGCGACGCGGCCTGAGCCGACGGCTACGCGGCCCGAGCCGGCTGCCCGTCCAGAACGACCCCTGGGGCGGGAACGACCCACACGCCCGGAGCGGCCTGGAGGGCGATAGGGCAACGGGGCGCGCACGGCGTGGCCCGCCGGAGCGGCGCAGGGCCTCAGGGCCGCTGCGAGCGACGGCGAACGAAGAAACGAAGGCCCGGCTAATTACGATAGTCGGCGCCGGTCAGGCTGGTCAGCGTCGACTGCTGCCACTCGCGCAGTTGGGTCGCCATCCTCTCCACCAGCTCCGGCTGCTCGTCCGCCAGGCTGTTCGTCTCTGCCCGGTCGTCGCTCAGGTTGAAGAGCTCCATGCCCGAGCCGGAGGAACCATCGACGACCAGCTTGTGAACGTTGTCCACGACGACGCGCCGGCCGGTGAAGTCCTGCTCGTCGATCGCAGGGTGGTGGTAATTCTGAAACGTGCGAGTCAGAATGCCGTCCATGTACTTGACCAGCGGCGTCGTGCCTTCTTGCAGCTCGGGTGCGATGTACGGCTCGCCATGGCGCTCGGCCTCATAGTTGAACGCCCAGAAGAAGATCGGCTTGGGTCGCGACATCATCGTACCCTCGAGTAAGGGTGCGAGATTGACGCCGTCAATCGGACGGTCCGGCAGCGGTTGACCGGCAAGCGCGGCAAACGTCGGCAGAAAGTCGCTGGTCACCGCGGGGACCTGGCTCACCCGAGGCATGGGAATACGCGCCGGCCATTCGACGACGCCCGGTACGCGGATCCCGCCCTCGTACATCGCCCCCTTCTGACCACGCAGAGGCTGCTCGGCCACCCCGCTGCTCGGTGTGCCGTTGTCGCCGTTGTACCAGAGCACCGTGTTCTCGCGCAGTCCGGCTTCCTCGAGGTAGGTCCGCAACGTGCCGATGGCGCGGTCCATCGCGGTGATCTCGGCGTACCGCTCGCGCAAGACGTCGCGGAGTGGTCGCTCGGTGGGAAGGCCGTCTTCCATCGAGGTCAGCGTGACCGTCTTCTCGGCGTACATCTGCGGCAGGTCGTCATAGAGCGCAAGGTCCTCGTCCAAGCCACTGTAGGGCTCGTGCGGCGAGCCGAACCACACAATCGCTAAGAACGGCTTGCCGGTCTGGGTCGACTTCTTGATGAACCGAATCGTCTCGTCAATGATGATCGCCGAGCCCTCGCCTTCGAATTGGGTCGGCGGTGCGCCGTTGCGCGACAGCATCGGGTTCAGCTCGAAGAAATTGTCGTGCGACACCCACTCATCGAATCCCATGGCTCCGGGGCTCGTGGGCGACTCGGCCTTGACAGGACCGACGTGCCACTTACCAAAATGGCCCGTCGCGTAACCGGCTTCGCGCAACACGTGCGCGATGGTGATCTCTTCCGGGCGCATCGACCAGTTGGGGGTGAACGTTCCGTAGCGGTTCGGGTGGCGCCCTGTCAGGAAGCTCCCTCGCGTCGGTGAGCAGGACGGGTGCCCGGCGTAGAAGCGGTCGAGCCGCAAGCCTTCGGCTGCCATGGTGTCCAGCACCGGCGTTTGCACCATCGAGTGTCCGTTGTATCCGGTTTCCTCCCAGCCGTGGTCATCCCCCATCATCAGGATGACGTTGGGGCGGTCGTCCGCCTCGCCCATGGCCTCAGAATCGGAACCGGGCTCCGATGCGCACCCCGATGTCAACAGGGCAATCGCGACAACACACAAACCGTCTCTTCGCGTGATCAACCTCCGTGCGTGATGCGATAGATCGCATCGGCCTCGTCGTCCGCCACCAACAGCGAGCCGTCCGGCATGACCAAGACGTCAGCCGGTCGCCCCCACCAGGTGTTGTCGTCGTTGAGCCATCCGTCGGCTAGCGTCTCGTACTTGACAGCTCTCTCGCCGTCGACATGCACGACCGTCAGGCGGTACCCGATGTGCCCAGCCTCCGGCGTCCGGTTCCAAGAGCCGTGCTCGGCGATGATGATCTGGTTGCGATACGCCTCAGGAAACATTGAGCCGGTGTAGAACTTCATCCCGACCGCGGCGACATGCGGGTCCAGATTCTGCGAGGGCGGACGGAACTCGCTGCACGGCCGGCCCGAGAATTCGGGATCTTGAATGGTCCCGCCGTGACAATAGGGAAACCCAAAGTGAAGACCGGTATCCGGGGCGTGATTCAGCGTGTCGGGCGGCAGGCCATCACCGAGCCGGTCGCGGCCATTGCTCGTGAACCAGAGCTCGTTGGTGCCGGGTTGCCAGTCGAAGCCGACCGAGTTGCGAACCCCGTGAGCAAAGATCTCTTCACCGGTGCCATCCGGGTTCATCCTGAGGATGGTGCCAAAACGCGGATCTTCCTCCGTCCGATCGCAAACGTTGCACGGTCCGCCGACTGGCGCGTACAGCATGCCATCGGGGCCGAAACCGAGATACTTCCAGCCGTGGCCGCGTTCTGTCGGTAGCCCGTCGTTCACGACGACCGGTTCGGGCGGATCGTCCAGGTGCGACTCGATGTTGTCGTATCGTAGGATGCGGCTGATCGCCCCAACGTACAGGCTCCCGTCGCGAAACGCGACGCCGCTCGGCATCCTCAACCCGGTCGCGATCGTGACCACGCGGTCGGCCCTGAAATCGTCGTCATCATCAAGCACCGCATACACGTTGCCGGCTTCGCGCGAGCCAACAAAGAGGGTCCCGTCCGGGGTCAGCGCCATCTGCCGCGCGTTCTCCACGCCGTTGGCGTAGACCTCGATCCGGAAACCGTCGAGCAAGGTCAAACGCTCGAGCGGCAGCTCCTGAGCCGTAGGCGTGCACGCGGTGACCAAGCCAACGACAACCGACGCGAGAAACCGATGTTTGATCTTCATCCCGTTGTCCTCAAGAAGCTGACAGCGATGGGTGCGATCATACCGCGAGACCACAACCGTTGGCGCCCATCTGCGCTAGGTCGTGGGCAGGTGATCGATGACCGCCTGTGTCATGCTCGAACACGATAACGGCTGTGCAGCGCCGCCCATGTCGACGGTTCGCATCCCGGCGCGCAGCACGTCTTCGATGGCGTCCTCAATGGCCTGGGCCTCGTCTTCCAGCGACAGAGCGTGACGCAGCAGCATGGCCGCCGACGCGATCGCGGCGATTGGATTAGCGATGTCCTGGCCGGCGATATCGGGCGCAGAGCCATGCACCGGCTCGAACAGACCGCCCTTGCCACCGATACTGGCCGACGGGAGGAGGCCGAGCGAACCGACAACGGCGCCGGCCTCGTCCGACAAGATGTCCCCGAAGAGATTGCCAGCGAGGAGCACGTCGAACTTGCGGGGATTGGAAACCAGCAGCAACGCACACGAGTCGACGAGCTGATGCTCGAGCGTGACATCGGGAAACCGCGCACCGACCTCGATCACGACCTCGCGCCAGAACCGAGACACTTCCAGGACGTTGGCCTTGTCAACCGACGTGACGCGCTTCTGCCGATGCCGGGCGCTCTCGAACGCGACCGTCGCAATTCGCTCGATCTCTTCGCGGCTGTAGCGCATGGTGTTGTATGCCGAGTTACCGTCATCGGTACGCCCCCGCGGCTCGGCATAGTAGAGCCCGCCGGTGAGCTCACGCACGATCAAGAGATCGAGCCCGTCAAGCAGCTCAGGCTTGAGCGAGCTGCCGTCCTCCATTCCGGGCCAGACCTTGGCCGGCCGAAGGTTCGCAAACACGCCGAGCTCCTGCCGTAGCTGGAGTAGCGCGGTCTCGGGGCGCCGGTCGGCCGGGGCCTGGTCGAACTCCGGATCGCCCACGGCCCCCAGCAGCACGGCATCGGCGGATAGACAGGCCTCGAGCGTGGCCTCGGGCAGCGCCCGGCCCTCGCTGCGTAGGGCGACGCCGCCCACCAAGTGTCGGCTGAGGCCGAACGAATGCTGATAGCGCGTGGCGATGGCCGCGAGAACCTTCTCGGCGCCCGAAATGACTTCCGGACCAATCCCGTCGCCGGGAAGCAGAGCAATCGTTGCGTTCATGAAGTGTCCGGGCGCGTTGACGGGTGAGAAGCTTGCCTATGCTGTCCGAGTGGCGGGCGCTGTGTGTCCTTCGTCCCCAGCGAGGCGGACGCGCTCGATGATCGCGGCCACATCATCGTCGCTTACCGTCTTCTGCCGGTCGGCCAGGCTGATGACCTCGCGATACACGCGGTCGAGCTCGAAGCGTGTCAGCTCGTGCCCCATCTCCACACAGCGCTGTTTCACGGCATGTCGACCAGAGTGTTTCCCGAGCACCAACGTGGACTCGGCTCCGATGTCTTCGGGTCTCATGATCTCGTAGGTTCGTCGATCCTTGATCACGCCGTCCTGATGAATGCCCGCTTCGTGCGCGAACGCGTTGCGTCCGACGATTGCCTTGTTCGCCTGGACGGCTTCGTGCGTGAGCGACGAGAGCAATTGGCTCGTGCGAAACAGCTCTCTGGTCTGCACCGTCGATTCGTACGGGAGACGGTCGGGTCGCACATGCGTTGCCATCACGATCTCTTCGAGCGACGCATTGCCGGCCCGCTCGCCGATCCCATTGATGGTGCATTCAATCTGTCGGACCCCAGCACGCACGGCCGCTAGTGAGTTGGCGACGGCCAACCCGAGGTCGTCGTGACAATGGGCGCTGAAGACGGCTTGGTCAGCGTTTGGTACCCGCGTTCGCACTTCGGTGAAGAACTCTTCGATCTCTTCAGGCGTGCAGTAGCCCACCGTGTCGGGAAGGTTAATCGTCGTGGCGCCGGTCTCGATCGCGCGCTCGACGACCTGACACAAGAAATCCATGTCGGACCGCGTGGCGTCTTCGGCGGAGAACTCGACATCATTGGTGTAACCGCGTGCTTGTTTGACGCTCGCCGTCAGGGCATCCATGCACTGTTCGCGGGTCAGGTGGAGCTTGCGCTCGAGGTGTAGGTCCGACGTGGCGATGAACGTGTGGATCCTCGAACGCTCCGCCGGCTTCAGCGACTCACCAGCGCGCTCGATGTCTGCAGGGTTGCACCGCGCCAACGCTGCGATCACCGGTTTTCGGATCTCGGTGGCAATGAGACTGACCGCATGGGCGTCATCATCTGACGCGATTGGAAAGCCAGCTTCGAGGATGTCGACGCCGAGCAATTCGAGTTGACGGGCGAGCTGGAGCTTCTCCGACGTGTTCATCGAGAACCCGGGAGACTGCTCGCCATCGCGCAGCGTCGTGTCAAAAATCGTTAGCTTTTCGGCCGCCACGGTTGCCTCCTCAGCGCTCCTATCTGTCGGGGTCTCTCCTTCAGTAAACGCTCTTTTGGAACCGCAGTCAAAGTTATAAATATTACGATTATATAAGCTATTATTATGCCATGGACATCTCCGAGCTCCAGGTGTTCCTGACGGTTGCCACCGAGCGGAGCTTCTCTCGGGCGGCAGTGAAGCTGCACCGTACGCAGCCCGCGGTGAGCCAGGCCGTCAAGAGACTCGAGGAAGAGCTCGGCGAGCGACTATTCGATCGGTCGTCGAAGGGCGGTCGATTGACCGAAGCCGGCACCATCCTGCTCGACTACGCGCGGCAGCTCACACGACTCAAGGAAGAAGCGGAAGGCGCGGTCCGAGAGCTGCAGGACCTCCGTCGGGGCCGCGTGCTGATCGGCGCCAATGAGGCGGCGGTGCACGTCTTGCTACCGGTGATCGAACACTTTCGCGAGGCGCATCCGCAGGCCCAGGTCGAGGTCAATCGCACGCCAGCTCGCCAAATTGCAGCTGAGGTACTCAATCGCTCGCTGGATTTCGGCGTGCTGACCTTTGCACCGCGGGATCGCGGCCTCGACAGCGTCGCCCTCGGCGAAGACGACCTCGTGATGCTCACACGGCCCGATCATCCCTTGGCCAAACGCAAAGAGATCACGATGGAGGAGTTCGGCCGGCAAACCATTATCGCCCACAACGACCCCTCGCCGGCGCGGGAGCGCGTGCTCCGGCTGTACGAACAGCGACGCGCACCAATCAACATCCAGATCGGGCTGCCCAGCCTCGACGGCATCAAGCGTGGGATCGAGTTTGGTCTCGGCGTGGCGCTCTTGCCTCGTCGGTGCGCGCTGTCAGAGCTCAACAGCGGCCAGCTTGCCGCGGTCGCCGTACCTCAACTTCGCGAGCCACGGGATGTTCGGCTCGTCTACCGCTCGTCGGGCGAGATGACGCACGCCGCAGAAGCCTTCCTCGAAGCCGCGAGGGCGATCGTGGGGTAGTCAACTAGGCTACAAAGCCGCTCACGTAGGGCAGCCGGTCGGCCACGGCACGCACGTCATCGAACTGATCGAGCAAGAGCCCCGTCGCGTCCCAGTGGCCGTTGAGCAACGCCACACGAGTCGCGCTCGGGAACTCCAACGCGAATCGCTCGTCACCGACCCGCAGCGATTGCTCAGACACCGAGACCACCAGCTGGGTTTCGGGCTCGGTTTCGACGATCCCCATGAGGCGCTCGACGTCGTCTGGAGACGCCGAGGCACACGGCAGCCCGATCGACAGTGAGTTTCCACGAAAGATCTCGGAAAACGACTCTCCGACACACGCGTCAATGCCCCATCGCTTGAGCGCCTGTGGGGCGTGCTCGCGGGATGACCCTGAGCCGAAGTTCTCGTTGCTCAGCAGGATGGTCGCTTGCCGATACCGCGGGTTCGAGAACGGATGATCCGGCATCGACGCGCGGTCGTCCGCGAAGACGTGATCGCCCAGCCCCTCGAAGGTGATCGCCTTGAGGAACCGCGCGGGAATGATCCGGTCGGTGTCGATGTTGGCGCCCCGAATCGGGAGCCCCCGGCCTTCTATCGTGTCAATACGCTGCGCGTCGCTCATTCGGACGTCCCATCCTCTCCTATCAGCTCTCGCACATCGGACACCTCGCCGGCGATGGCCGCGGCAGCGACCATCGCCGGGCTCATCAGAAGCGTGCGTCCGGTCGGGCTGCCTTGGCGCCCCTTGAAGTTCCGATTCGAGGACGAGGCGCACACTTCACGACCATGGAGACGGTCGGGGTTCATCGCGAGACACATCGAGCACCCGGCACCCCGCCACTCGAATCCGGCATCGAGAAAGATCTGGTGCAGCCCCTCTGCCTCCGCCGCCTGACGCACCGACTTCGACCCGGGCACGACCAGCGCTTTCACATGACTCGCCACTCGCTGCCCTTTCGCAACGCGGGCCGCCTCGCGAAGGTCCGATAGCCGCGAGTTTGTGCAGGAGCCGACGAACGCCACATCGATCTTGGTGCCACGGATCGGCGCGCCAGGGTCGAAGCCCATGAACTCCAGCGCTTCGGTCACCCCCGCCGATTCACCAGACGGTAGCGTCGCCAACTCTGGTACGCGCTCGCCGACCCCAACCGATTGGCCCGGATTGATGCCCCACGTCACGCGTGGTTCAATCCGCGATCCGTCGATGACCACTTCGTCGTCGTAGGCTGCGTCAGGATCCGACGCCATTGACTTCCACCAACCGACCGCCGTGGCGAATGCCTCGCCCGACGGCGCGAATCTCCGTCCTTCGAGATAGTCGAAAGTCGTCTGATCCGGGTTGACGTACCCCACTCGGGCGCCGCCCTCGATCGACATGTTGCAGAGCGTCATCCGCTCGTCCATCGACATCTGATCGACGACCGTTCCGCCGTACTCATAGGCGTAGCCGACACCCCCATTTACGCCCAGCCGCGCGATGATCTCGAGAATGACGTCTTTGGCGTACACACCCGGTTCGAGCGATCCGGTCACCGTGATGCGCCGCACCTTCAGAGGGTCGATGGCCAGGCACTGAGACGCCAGCACGTCGCGCACCTGAGACGTGCCGATGCCGAACGCGACGGAGCCGAAGGCACCATGGGTCGACGTGTGGCTGTCGCCGCATGCGATCGTGATGCCGGGTTGCGTCAACCCGAGCTCAGGGCCGATCACATGCACGATGCCTTGGCCGTCGGTGCTGAGGTCGGAAAACCGTATCCCGTACTCGCGGACGTTGCGTTCAAGGGCGGCCATCATCTGCTCAGCGAGCTCGTCCGCGAACGGACGCGACTGGTCAAGCGTGGGCACGATGTGGTCGACCGTGGCATAGGTTCGCTCTGGAAATGCGACGCCCGAGCCGCGTGCTCGCAGCATGTCGAACGCCTGCGGCGTCGTCACCTCGTGGATGAGGTGCAGCCCGATGAACAGCTGGGCCTGGCCGGTGGGCAGCGTTCGTACAGTGTGCGCGTCCCAGACCTTCTGAAGGAGCGTCTGTCCCATGAGGAGATTTTACGCTAGGAGCTAGTCCCTTGTGTCTGAAAAAGCTTTAAGAAGTGTGCCGGGTGTGATGTATGGGGCGGCATGGCAAGAACAGGTCGGCCCAAAGCGAGATTGGAAGTCACCGCCGTGGAGCGAGGAGAACTTGAGCGGCTCGCCAGGCGCGCCAGAACGAATCGGCATGTGGCCTTGCGGGCGAAGATCGTCCTGAGGTGCGCGCATGGCGAATCGAACGTGGCGGTCGCGGCGAAACTGCGCTGTTCGAATGTGACGGTCGGCAAGTGGCGGCAGCGGGTTACGACAGGTCGCGTGGATGCGCTGTATGACGAGCCCAAGCCCGGAGCCCCCCGGACACTGTCCGATGCGGATGTCGAGTCGATCCTCGTCGCCACGTTGGAAAGTAAGCCGAAGGGGCGGACCCACTGGAGCACCCGCAAGATGGCGGAGCGCGCTGGCGTCAGTGCCTCCACCGTGGGCCGCATCTGGCGCACCTTCGGGTTGCAGCCGCATGTCGTGGAATCCTTCAAGATCTCCGACGACCCGCTGTTCCTCGAGAAGGTGCGGGACATTGTCGGCCTCTACCTGAATCCACCCGACCACGCCGGTGTCTTGTCATTCGACGAAAAGCCTCAGATTCAAGCCCTCGAGCGAGCGCAGCCGATCCTGCCGATGGACATGGGTCGGCCCGAACGCCAGACGCACAACTACATCCGCCATGGCACGGTGGACCTCTTCGCGGCGCTCAACGTCGCGACCGGCCAGGTCGTGGCGCACACCAAGAAGCAGCATCGGTCGAGGGATTTCGTGAGCTTTCTGCGCGAGATCGACGAGCGGGTGGACCCCACCCTCACCGTCCACGTGATCCTCGACAATCTCTCGGCGCATAAGTCCCCGCTGGTCACACGATGGGTGGCCCGCCACCCGCGCTTCCAGTTCCACTTTACGCCAACCTACTCCGCCTGGCTCAACCTCGTCGAGCGGTTCTTTGGCCTCCTCACCGAACACGCCCTCAAGCGCGGCTCACATTCCAGCACGCACGCGCTGCGCCACGCCATCTCCGCCTACGTGGACGCCCACAATGACGAGGGCAAGCCTTTCAAGTGGACGAACACAGCCGACGAGATCCTCGCGAAGGTGAAGCGGTTCGGACAGCGCACCGTTCAAGTCCACGGTGGCCCCAGATGACCAACGACTTTTTGAAGAAATCAAAGATCAAGGGGACTAGGGGTCAAGAAGGAGTCGCGGGGGCGGTGGATTCGCTCGTAGCTGTCGGCCGAGATCACATAGTACCAGCCAGCGAACCGCGTCGCCAGCCGCTCGGCCTTCGTCCGTCCGTCCTCGACGCGTTGCTCCCACGAAGCATGCTCGTCAGCCTCCGACGCAGGCGGCTCCGGAAGTGCGGCCGGGTCGAACTCGGCCGTGATGAACACATAACGATTCTCCGCGGGACCGGTGTCCGCCTCGTCGCTCGAGTCATCGCCCAGCAGCACGGCGTCGCCCCGCCCGTACACCACCTCGCCGAATCTCAGCGTGTAGCGAACCCCCTCGGTCGTCCGGACTTGCACCTCGCCCTCATTCGAGAGAAGGCTTCCATCCGCCGTCGGGCTGAATCCGCGCCGCTGGAGGAGCTGGAGATCGCCCCTGTCGATCTCGCCCGCCATGAACGCCTCGCGCAGGTTGCCGCTCAGACCGGAGGGCTTCGGCCGGACACCCGTGATGGTGATTTCGATCAGCGCGCCGACAAGGAGATTGGCCTGCACGGGATCGACGTCCATCCCGTTCGGAACCCGTTTCGCGGTCCACTCGTCCCGGCCCAGTTGATCGAGAACGAACTCGCCCCGTCGGACGACCTGCCGTGTGCGCTCGTCCAGGAAGTACTCGTTGAGCACGATGTGGTTCACCTGCGCCCGCGCGACCTCGAGTAGGTTCGTTTCAATCCAGTCCTCGAATCGGGTCGAGATGTCGGCACCGAACCGGGCCGCGTAGACGCGCTTCTGACCCGGTACCCGAAGGAACCGAAACCCGGGTCGCCCATCGATCGCCTTGCCCACGATGAGCTCGGCGAGCGCGTCACCATCGGCATCTCGGAAGGTGATGCGGGTGCCCCGGCCCTCGAGGCTCGTGGCTTCTTCGTCGATCGGATCGATGACACCCAGCGCCGCGTGGTCGGCGACGTTGTCCGAGCGGAAATCGTCCTTCGCCACACTGATGACCTCGGCCGCGGCGGTGGCGAGACGTTCCTCGCCATCGGCCGGGTAGTCGTGGTGCGACGGAATCGTCCACCGCCCGCCACGATTCGTCACTTGGAACGGCAGCGCCGCTCCGGACGCGTCATCCCACTGCACGACCTCCAACGTGGCGGCCAGCTCCGCATCGGTGAACGTCGGGAAGAACGGCTCGCCGACATCGAAGAAGGCGTCCGGCACGACTCGACGGGGCGCGCTCACGAGCGCTACCGCCGCGAGTACGGCGGCGACCGTACTCACCGTCACGGTCGTCTTGAGCTCGCTCATCGCCCTCTCCTCAGCTGATGGGCCAACACCGCGCCCTCGCGCTCGCGCCGGCGGCGCCGGATGAACATCGCGACGCCCCCAACGAACACCGGTACGGGCGGCAGCAAGATAGCAAACGTCTTGATGGTCGTCTGGATCTGCCGGATCCGCCCTTCCATGGTTTCGCGACTTGCCTGGATCTTCGCCGCCTTCTCCGACTCGATCGTCGCCGACAGCACCTCGAGTCGCCGGTTCTCGACCCGCTCGAGGTTGCGCACCATGATCTGCATCGTCTGCGCGTCGATGTCACCGCGGCCCTTGAGCTCGGCGACCCGCTCGTCCAGACGGCCTTGTGCCTGCGCCAGGGCGTCCTCGGCGTCGGCCTCGGCCGTCCGCTCATCTTCGGTTCGCTGGTCGACGAACTCTGCCGTCTGCGCCTCGAGCCGTTCGAGCGTGCGATGGCGAGCGCGCCGGCTCCGCAGGTCGATGAACGAGTCGTCTCCGACGAGTGTGTCGATGGCGTTGAGGAAGAAGGTGACGTTGTCAAAGTTCAGGCCGGCCGGCGCCTGCGCGCGGATGGCGAAGAACTGCTGGCCGATGAAGTCGAGGTCGCCAACAACGATCAGGTCTCCCGCATCGGCGGTCACCACGTGCGCAGCGATGACATAGTCCTGATCGTCCTGCTCTCTGGGCGGGGAAGGATTCAGCCGCGGTCCGAACGGCGAGGGGGCAACGAGCGAGAAGTAGCCGTTTGTGCCTGACGCCGTGCCCGTGCGCACGAGCGGCTCGAAGGTGACGCTCGACTCGTCGACCGGCTCGAGATACCCCGCGAATGGCAGCAGCAGCTCCTGGAGCTGCGCCGTCATGGGGCGCTCGTGATTGAAGGTGGCGTCGTTGCCGTTGCCGACCCCCAGAAACACGAACTCCGATTGGAGATGCGCCAGGTCGGGGTGCGGATTGTAGTTGTCCCACAGGATGCGAGTGGGCTCCCACCCGACGCCGAGCTCACGCATCCACTCGCGCACGTTGCCACGGGGACCGGGCCGCGGTGTCCCCGGTGGATACGTGAACGGGTTGCCGTCCCCAGCCCATTCGGACGGCGACAGCGTCGGGTCGACGGCAGGAAGCGGATCGACCAGAACGAGCGCCGGTCCGCCCCCACGCACGTAGTCGGTGATGTGCTGTAACTGGTCGGACTGCAGAGACGACGGGAGTGGAACCAGGATCGCGTCGAGATCGCCGGCGATGGGGTAGTCGGGATCGAGCTGAAGAACGTCGTACTGCTTCCGAAGCTCGGCGACCACGGGCCACTGCGGCTTGAACTCGTTCTGCTGGTAGTTCACCCCACCGACGATGTCCATCATCGTCTTGACAACGCCGACTCGTCGGCGCTCGGTTCCGGCAACCACACGAATACCACGCATGATCTCGTATTCCGCCGGCAACCCGCGGTCGAAGAACCCGATCACCTGCTCCTCGGCGCCGCGGGTAAACGCAAGGCCGAGAAACACGTCGACAACCTCCGAGCGCGCGGATCTGATGTCCCGCACCGGCCGCGGCGCGATGCCGAACGTCTCTCGAGCCTCGCGCGCCGCGTCGCTGAACGCCTCGGTGTCTTCGATGAGCACCTCGACGCGAGCTCCGGCAAGCGCATCGACTTCCTCGAGGAGGCTGATCAGGTTCGAGCGAGTCTGGACGTACGGCTCCGGCACGGCGGGACTGATGAACGCCCGGACGAACACCGGCCGGTCGCTGGGTAGATCACCAATGAGCGACCGCGTCTCGTCGCTGAGCGTGTGCAGCCGCTCGGCGGTGACGTCGAGCCGGACGTTGGCACGGGCGACCACCGCGACGAGACTCACGAGCGCCACCGCGACCGCTGCGGCTCGGACGAGGTGATGGGCCCACATCGGATAGCCGTCCGCCTTTGGGGGCCAGTGGCGCCGGCCGAGCATGAGCACGTTCAAATAGAGAAAGAATGCCGCAACGCCGGTGAAGTACAGCAACCCGGTCAGGCTGATGATCCCTTTGGCGAAGTCGTCGAAATGAGTGGTCAGCGCGACGGCCGGTGCCCCCAGGACCAGCAGCGCGCAGAACGTCACGCCGATGATGAAGGCGACCGTGGCGTTGCGCGCCATCTGTGACGCGAGCATCCCGACCGCAATCAGCGCCGCGCCCGAACAGGCATAGCCCAGAAAGTTGCTGAACATCAGCCCCAGGTCGGGGCTACCCAAGTAGGAAAGCACGGCGACATAGCTGACCGAGAGCAGGAGCGACGTCACGTAGACCCCAAGGCCTGCCAGGTACTTGCCCAGCACAATCTCAAGATCGGTTGCCGGCAGCGTTAGGAGGATCTCGTCCGTCCCCAGCCGGCGCTCATCCGACCAGACGTTCATCGTCAGGGCAGGAACGAAGAGCAGCAGCAGGAGCGGAAACCAAGCATTGAGCTGGTCGAGGTTGGCGAGGTTCTGAAGGAAGAAGCGGTCCTGCCAGAACGCCGCGGCGGCACTGAGAAAGATGAAGACGGTGATGAAGACGTAGCCGGTGGGGTTGCTGAAGTACAGCAGCAAATCGCGCCGTGCGAGCGCCTTGACCACGGTCATACGTTCCCCGTCAGTCGGTAGAATCGCTGCTCGAGCGGCTCGTCGTCGAGCCCGTGGAGCGGCCCATCGAACACGAGCTGCCCCCGATTGACGAGCAGCACACGATCGGCGATCGCCTCGGCTTCGTGCAGGATGTGAGTCGACACGAGTAGGGTCTTGCTGCGGAGTCGGCCGATGTTGTCTCGAAACTGCCGAATCTGGTTCGGGTCGAGACCAGCGGTCGGCTCATCCATGATCAGCACATCCGGATCGTGCAGGAGCGCCTGAGCCAGCCCCACTCGCTGACGCAGCCCTTTGGACAACTTGCCGATCGACTTCTCGACCACGATCTGCAGTGCGCACTGTTCGACGACCGCAGCAATCCGATCGTTGAGAGCATCCGGGGGCATGGCTCGGGCCTCGCCGAGAAACCGCAGGAGCTGGAGCGGCGTCATGTCGGGATACAGCGGACCGTTCTCCGGGAGATAGCCGAGCGTCCGCGCGGCGTCGATCCGATGGGTCCGAACGTCGAACCCCGCGATCGATGCGCCGCCCGCGGTGGGCGCGAGGTACCCGGTTAACATGCGCATCATCGTGGTCTTTCCCGCGCCGTTGGGGCCGAGGAAAGCCACGACCTGACCCTGGGGGATGACGAACGAGATGTCGTCGACCGCGACGTACGGACCGAAGTCCTTGCTGAGGCCCCGCGCCTCGATCATCGGTCGTGCCACAACCTCAGACATATCGGCTCGGCAGCATAGCGGTTGGTGCCACAGGCCGGCAAGCCGACCCGAGCCAGCGTCAGCTGCGCTGGTCGGCAAGGGCGCGCGCGCGCTTGAAGTACCCGGGGGCACGCAGGTTCGCACACAGATCGAAAAAGCCGGGTGTCGGCCCCTTCCACTGGAGCTCGTCAACCGAGTCGAATACCGCCTCCGCGGTACGGAGCGTTGCGAGCTCGCGAAAGAGCGCCACGTCCTCCCGACCGGCGGCGAGGCTATCGGCCAGTCTGGTAGCGCCCCGTACCTTCACGTCCCAGTCTGCGACATGGTCTGGAATGTCCTCGACGTGGCCGTATCGCGCGAGCAACGTCGACGTGGATTTGGCACCCCATCCGGGAAGACCCGGATAGCCGTCGGCAGAGTCCCCGACCAGCGCCAAGTAGTCAGTCATTGATTCGGGTGGGACGCCGAACTTCTTGCGCACGCCGTCGGCGTCACGAAGGACGCCTGCTCGCCGATCGAACTGCACGACCCGGTTCCCGCTGACACACTGCGCGAGGTCCTTGTCGGGTGTGCAGATGAAGACTTGTTCGACCCGGTCGTCGGCGGCGGCACGCGCCGCTGCGGACGCCAGCGCATCGTCAGCTTCGCATTCGACCATCGCCCACACGGCCACGCCTAACGAACGGAGCGCGTCTTCCAGAGGATGGAATTGGGCCAGCAGATCGGGATCGATCCCCTCGCCTGTCTTGTAGCCGGAATAGAGCTGGTTCCGAAACGACTCGACCGTGTGATCGGTCGCGACGCCGAGGTGCGTCACGTCCTCCTCAAGCATCCCGATCACCGAGCCGAGCACGCCGCGCACGGCGCCCGCCTCGCTCCCGGTCGCGTCCTTGAGCGACGGCACGGCAAAGAAATGCCTGAACAGCTCGTACGTGCCGTCGAGCAGGAAGACGTTCAGCTCACGCTGCTCCCTCGACGCCGCCGGAATCGCGCCCGCCGCGTCTCGAGGGTGCCGGCTCTCTGGGCTCGACGAACGTGCTCAGTCTCCGGCTCCGCGACGGCTCCCGAAGCTTCCGCAAAGCAGCGGCCTCGATCTGCCGGATGCGTTCTCGTGTTAACGAGAATTTCTCGCCAAGCTCCGCGAGCGTCGGCTCGGCACCGTCGGTCAAGCCGAACCGCATCCGAATCACCTCGCGTTCCTTCGGACTCAAGGTCTCCAGCACGGACTCGGTTTGCCGACGCAGATCGTACGCGATCGTCGACTCGGCCGGATTGACGGCCTGGCGATCTTCGATGAAGTCGCCAAACTGGCTCTCCTCGCCGTCGCCAATTGGAGAGTCGAGCGACACGACGGTCTGGGCGATACGACGCGCCTTCCGAACCACCGCGATTGGAAGATCAGCCCGCTCCGCCAGCTCTTTGGTCGTCGGCTCGCGCCCCAAGTCCCGGGTCAGCGTCTGCGTCGCGCGGTTCAGTTTGTTGAGCGTCTCGATCATGTGCACAGGGATGCGGATCGTCCGCGCCTGGTCGGCGATGGCCCGGGTAATCGCCTGGCGAATCCACCACGTGGCGTACGTCGAGAACTTGAAGCCGCGGCGGTAGTCGAACTTGTCGACGGCGCGCATCAGCCCGATATTCCCCTCCTGGATCAAATCAAGGAAGGCCAGGCCGCGGTTGGCGTACTTCTTCGCAACCGACACGACGAGCCGCAAGTTGGCTTCGGTCAGCTCCTTGCGCGCCCGCTCGGCCTGTGCCGACCCGGTGAAGATGATCTCTTGGATGCGGTTGAGTGTTTGGAAGCTTTCGCCGACTTCCTGGCGACGCTCTCTCAGCGCGCGACGCGCGTCCCGAAGCCCAGGAACCTCGACACGCTTCGCAGCCTTCCGCCGTCCGCGCGTCGGTGGTGCCGACTGGCGAACCAACCGCTCGACCTTTCGCTCGGCGCGCCGCAACACCAACGCCGCTTGGTCGACCATTTCAACAAACGACTGGCGCACCGCCGGCGTGAAGGCGATGGCTCGGACCTGCCGCGAGACCTCGATGCGCGCTCTAATCACGCGCCATTTCGACTTCACCGACGTTCGTCGATACCGTTTTCGTGCTGCCGTAGCCCGCGACTCACGCCGCGCGAGCTCCTTGAGCGCCGCGGCTAGTCCATCGATGTCACCGAGCAGTCGCTTGGCGCGGTTTGCGCGCTGGCGATCAGACAAGTCAGTATCCGGGAGGACGACTAGGTCGCTCAGTTGGCAATCGCCCTGTCGCAGCTGCTCGCCCAAGTCGACGACGTGACGCGCGATGATCAAACTGCGTGAGAGCGCACTCCAGACTCGCTTCTCGCCACGCTCGATGCGTTTGGCGATCGCGACTTCGCCTTCGCGCGTGAGCAGCGGTACCCGACTCATTTGACGAAGATACGTTCGGACCAGATCCTGGCCCTGATCTGAATCCTCGCCCGGTGCGTGAACCTCGGGCTCAGGAGTGACGCGAAGCTGGGGTCGGCGCCGTGCCGGGCCGTCCATTGAATCGGTTGCCCCTTCGACCTCGACGCCCCCAGCTTCCACTTCCTGAAGCAACGTACTTAGATCTTCGGAATCAAGCTCTTGAGATACGTGCTCGAGCACTTGATCGAGCGTGACGAATCCACGCTCTTGACCCAGTGCGACCAGATCGCGCACGATGTCCTGTTTTTCCTGCGCTAGCAAATCGATGGCTCCTCTCGCCGGTGTCGCGTGCGCCGATCGGTCTCACTAACCGGTGGTGAACACGACCTGTATCTGCAGACCTATATAGAGTTAGACGCCCACCGGGAGTGGATAGTTTCAGTGGACAGCTAGTTATTCTAACAACAAATCGGGAGGAATACTCCTCCTTTTTGCCTAGCAGGCTCCGATTATGGGGTGTTTGCCGAAAAATCGCCGTCATGGCCCGAACGTGGGGGCTAGTGTTGTTGTCTGACCGGTCAACTATTTGACGGCCGGGCAACGAGGGAGGAATATGCGTCTCGTGCGCGAAAAGGGGAACCGCTCAGCCCAGGGCGACGTTCGAAGAAACGCGGGCCTTGGTTGGTTCGGCGGGGTCTTTACCCCGAGCGTCCTGACGATTCTCGGCATCATCTTCTTCCGTCGACTCGGGTTCGTCGTCGGCAGCGCGGGCCTTGCCCAGGCCCTGCTGATGCTGGTTCTCGCGACCACGATCTCAGTACTCACGAGCATCTCGCTGTCGGCCATCGCAACGAACCGCAAGGTCAAAGGCGGCGGCGACTACTACCTGATTTCGAGGACGCTCGGTGTCGAATTCGGAGGCGCGCTCGGCCTCATTCTGTTCGCCGCACAAGCCATATCAGTCGCGTTCTATGCGGTCGGCTTCGGTGAAGGGATCGCGTCGATCATCGGCGGGTCCGAATGGACGGTTCGGCTGTCGGCAACCGTAGCCGCAATTTGTCTCTTCGGACTCGCGTACTCCGGCGCCGATCTGGCCACCCGTTTCCAGTTCGGCATTATGGCGATCCTCTTCGCGGCAATCGGCGCACTGTTCGTGGGTGCCTACGGCGCCTGGGACCCCGGGGTGCTGCGCGAGAGCTGGCGGAGCACTGCTGACGCAAGGCCGTTCTGGGTGGTCTTCGCGATCTTCTTTCCGGCGGTTACCGGCTTCACGCAGGGCGTCAGCATGTCGGGCGACCTCGAGAACCCGGCGCAGAGTCTTCCGCGCGGCACATTCCTGGCGGTTGGCGTCTCGACGGTCGTGTACGCAGCCGCCATGGTCGCGCTCGCCGCGACCCTCCCCATCTCGGTCCTTGCAAACGACTACGACAGCCTCAGGCGGGTCGCGATCGTTCCCGGACTGATCGATTTGGGCGTGCTGTCAGCGACGCTGTCGTCCGCGCTCGCGTCGTTTCTTGGCGCGCCGCGCATCCTCCAGGCCCTCGCTCGCGACCAGCTGTTCAAGCCGTTGACGTTCTTCGCGGCGGGTCATGGACCGGCTAACAACCCGCGTCGCGGTGTCGTCCTCACGGGCGGTATCTCGCTGGTGGCCATTGCGATCGGTGATCTCAACACGATCGCGGCGCTCGTCTCGATGTTCTTTCTCGTGTCATACGGCTTGCTCAACTACGCGACCTATGTGGAGGCAGTCGGAGCAAGCCCAGCGTTCAGACCGCGGTTCAGGTTCTTCCACGCTCGCGCAAGTTTGGCGGGCACGGCACTGTGCGGTTTCGTGATGCTCATGCTTGACCCGCTTGCCAGCGCGATCGCGCTCGGCATTCTGGGAGCGCTCTACCACTACCTGCGACAATCCGCTGCGCCGGCGAGCTGGCACGACAGCCGTCGCGCGTACCGACTCAAACGGATCAAGGACGGGTTGCGCGACCTGTCGGCCGACGTCGAAGGGCCAACCGACTGGCAGCCCCACGTTCTGGTGTTCACCGAAACCGCCGAACGACGGGAGCGCCTTCTCAGAGTGGCCAGCTGGGTCACCGGCGGGTCTGGCATCCTGACCGCGGTGCAGCTGATCGAGGGCGACGGAGCATCACCATCGGTCAAGAAGTCCGCCGCCGCCGCTGAGGCTGAACTCCGTCAAGAGCTGGACGACCAGGCGGTGGATGCGTTTCCTCTGGTAGTCGCGGCCCCTGACCTGCGCATGGGTGCGACGACGCTGCTGCAATCCTGGGGCGTCGGACCCATTCGTTCCAACACGGTGCTCCTCAACTGGTACGACAGCCGGGCCTCGAGCGAGCAACCCACGCTGTCGCTTTGGTACGCGCGCCTGCTCCAGAGAGCCGCTCGCCTCGGCCAGCACGTTGTCGTGCTCGATGCGGACGAAGCCGATTGGGACACGCTGCGAGCTGCGCCGAGCGAGGGCCGGCGTATCGACGTGTGGTGGTTCGACGGCGATTCGTCCCGGCTCGCGCTCCTGTTCGCGTACCTCATGACGCGCACCGACGATTGGGACGACACGAACATCCAAGTCGTCGCGCCGTCACCCGCCGACACCGCGCAGAAGACGGAAGCCAGCCTGCGGCGGCGCCTCGAAGAGCTCCGGATCGACGCGGCGGTTCGAATCGTGGCGGCGGAAGAGGGACCTGCTATGTACCGGCAGTCCGCCGACGCTGATTTCGTTCTGCTGCCGCTCCGCCTAGAGGGCATGCACACGTTGCATCCGTCAGGCGGTCCTGTGCACGAATTGTTCGATACCCTGCCAGTGGTGGCCATGGTTGCAGCATCCGGCGACGTCAAGCTGACGCCCGACGACGACGCCGGCGATCTCCCTGGCGCGCCTGATGCCGACTCGGGTGATGCCGAGGCTCGTGGGACGGGCCCAGCTTCGTCCGATAACCACACATAGAACCAGGCGTGCGGAGGCTGGGAACAACCGTGCAGCCGTGCGCACGGGGACCGGGACATCCGCCTGTTATGATCAGCTGTTAGCCTTTATCTACTGCCATGGCGGCACCCTTCGACAGCAGACCGGACCGTGCCTCGAGCACCGAACGCGTCGTGGTGCCCGCCGAGCCAGCCCAGGCGAGTCGGGCCGAGTTAACCGACACTGAGCCGATTGACCTCGCGAGCCCCCGGCTCTATATCAACCGCGAGCTGAGCTGGCTGGAGTTCAATCAGCGGGTTTTGGCGCAGGCCCTCGACCCGCGGCACCCGCTGCTCGAACGCGTCAAGTTCCTCTCGATCGTTGCGACCAACCTCGATGAGTTCTTCATGGTTCGCGTCGCCACGCTCCTTCGTAAGTTCCGCAACAACGTCGAAGACGTTTCGCCAGATGGGCTCGACACGGTGCAGCAGCTGGCGGCCATCCGCCGTCGGGCCGGCTCGATGATGGACGACATGGCCGCGTGTTGGGCGGCCGTATTGCGCCCTCTGCTCGACGACGAGGACATCCGTTTTCTCGAGCCCCCGGACTACTCGGAGCGCGTCCGCAGCCATCTCGCCGACTACTTCCGCCGAAATGTCCACCCGGTGCTGACGCCCCTTGCATTCGACCCCGGCCACCCGTTTCCGTTCATCTCCAACTTGAGCATGAACCTTGCGGTCGTGGTTCGGCATCAGCAGCGCACACGGTTCGCCAGGGTCAAGCTTCCCGATGTCCTGCCCAGGTTCATTCCGCTACCTGAAGAGGTGTCAGGCAGGCCGGGGCACACGTTCGTGTTCTTGGAGGATGTCGTCAAGGAGAACATCGGGGTCCTGTTTCCGGGTGCCACGGTCGACAGCGCGCATCTGTTCCGAATCGTCCGCGATACGGACATGGTGATTCAGGAGGATGAGGCGGATGACCTGCTGGAATCGGTTGACCGTACCCTCAAGGAGCTTCGATACGGAGACCTCTCGCAGCTGATCGCCGAATCCTCGATGCCCGCGCGGGTGCTCAGCATCTTGCTGGAGAATTTCGAGGTCAGCGACGACGTGCTCGTCAAGACCCCTGAGCGGATGGGGTTCGGCGACTGGTCGGCCCTCACACGACTGCATCTGCCACAGCTGAAGGACCCACCGTTCTCCCCGCGGCACCAATGGTCGGAGGAAGACTTTGACACGATCTTCGATCGGGTCAGGAGCCGCGATTTCCTCGTGCACCACCCGTTCGATTCGTTTTCGTCGGTCGAGGTCTTCCTGGGCGCGGCGGTGGAAGACCCACATGTGATCGCCATCAAGATCACGCTGTACCGCATTGGGGCGAACTCACCCTTGATCGACATGCTGATCCGGGCAGCCGAGGCCGGCAAGCAGGTCGCGGTCCTGGTCGAGCTCAAAGCTCGATTCGACGAACGCAACAACATCGTATGGGCGCATCGGCTGGAGTCGGCGGGCATTCACGTCGTCTACGGCATGCTGAACCTAAAGACCCACTGCAAGCTCTGCCTCGTCGTACGCAAGGAGCAGGATGGGATCGTTCGCTACGCGCACATCGGCACCGGCAATTACAACCGCGTCACCGCGCAGATCTATACGGACCTCGGCCTGTTTACAGCGGAGCACGCGATTGTCGACGAAGTGACAGAGGTCTTCAACTACCTCACCGGCTACTCGAGCAAGGCCGACTACCGCTCGCTGCTGGTCGCGCCGCTGAACCTCCGGTCGGCGTTCACGCATCTCATTGAACGCGAGGCGGAGCACGCTCGTGCGGGGCGCCCCGCCCGCATCATTATCAAGAACAACTCGGTGGCAGACCCGGAGATGATTCGGGTGCTGTACCGTGCGTCACAGGCTGGTGTCCAGATCGACATGATTGTGCGAGGTGTGTGCTGCCTGCGACCGGGAATCCCGGGTGTCAGCGAGAACGTTCGCGTGCGCTCGATCGTGGGTCGCTTCCTCGAGCACTCGCGGCTCTACTCGTTTGAGAACGGCGGCGAACCGGACGTCGTGATCGGCAGCGCCGACCTCATGGAACGCAACCTGGACCGGCGGGTGGAAACCCTCTGTTTCGTGCACGACAAGACGGTCCGCGACACGTTGCGAGAGGATCTGCTGGAAGTGTTGCTCGCGGACAACGACCGAGCGATGGAGCTGGACGCCGATGGCACCTACCGACCGATCGAGCCGCCTGCCCGATCGGTCGTCATCAGCGCCCACGAAGAGTTCGTTCGGCTAAACGCCGCGGCCCGCGACGAGGCGAGCTGAGCCCCGACGTCGAGCCCCCGCACCCCCGACTAGTACCGATAGTGTTCCGGCTTGTACGGCCCGTCGGCCGGCACGCCGATGTAGTCGGCCTGGTCCCGACTGAGCTCGGTCAACTTTACGCCCAAGTGATCCAAGTGCAGCCGCGCCACCTGTTCGTCAAGCTTTTTGGGCAGCATGTAGACCTTCTTCTCGTACTCGCCAGTGTTCGCGTGTAGCGCGAGCTGCGCGAGCACCTGATTCGTGAAGGACGCCGACATGACGAAGCTGGGGTGGCCCGTCGCACAGCCCAGGTTGAGAAGCCGACCCTCCGCCAGCACCAGAACGCTGTGTCCGTCCGCGAATCGCCATTCGTCGTACTGCGGCTTGATATTGATGCGCTCGATGCCAGGCACACTCTTGAGGCCGGCCATGTCGATCTCGTTATCGAAGTGGCCGATGTTCCCGACGATGGCCTTGTCCTTCATGCGGCTCATTTGGGCAGCCGTGATGATGTCCTTATTGCCAGTTGCGGTGATGAAGAGGTCGGCCGTCGCGAGCATGTTCTCGAGGGTGTTGACCTCGTAGCCCTCCATCGCGGCTTGAAGCGCACAGATGGGATCGATCTCGGTCACGACTACTCGACATCCCTGGCCTCGCAGTGATTGCGCGCACCCCTTACCCACCTCGCCAAACCCGCAGACAACGGCGACTTTGCCGCCGAGCATCACGTCCGTGGCGCGCGCCAGGCCATCCGGCAGTGAGTGGCGGCACCCGTACACGTTGTCGAACTTGCTCTTGGTCACCGAGTCGTTGACGTTGATGGCAGGGAACAAGAGCGTCCCGTCTCGCATCATCTCGTACAAGCGATGCACGCCCGTCGTGGTCTCTTCGCTCACGCCGCGAATCGCGGGGCTGATCCGCTGCCACTGCTGTGGGTCACGACCTTGGAGCTCGCGGACGAGGTCGAGGATGACTCCCCACTCCTCGGGTTCGGTCTTCGGGTCGAAGGCGGGAACCGCTCCGGCCTTCTCGAACTCGTAGCCCTTGTGAATGAGGAGTGTGGCGTCGCCACCATCGTCCACGACCAAGTCTGGGCCAGAGCCATCGGGCCAGACGAGAGCCTCGTTGGTACACCACCAGTACTCGGTAAGCGTCTCCCCCTTCCACGCAAAGACCGGCGTTCCCCGCGGGTGGTCCGGGGTGCCCTCGGTCTCAGGTCGACCAACGACGACAGCGCTGGCTGCGTGATCCTGGTCGAAAAAATGTTGCACGAGGCCCAGCGCACATCGGCCCCGAGCGCGTTCAGCGTCTCGATGAGCACCGCAGTTTGCACCGTCATGTGGAGACTGCCCATCACCTTGGCTCCGGCCAGCGGCTTCTTGTCGGCGTTCGCCTGGCGCAGTGCCATCAAACCCGGCATTTCCTGCTCGGCAAGCCGGATCTCGTCTCGACCACGCGAGGCCAGTGACAGATCGGCCACCTTGTATGGTGGACGCCCGCGCTCTGCGGCTTCATCGAACGGGTGCATCGTCTCGACCGAGGGTGTGCTCATGAACGTCTCCTTTGATGCCTATTGTACTGCGGCCTGCAGCGGGGACAGACGCTCCGGCCTAACGCGACCGCGATCTCGAGGAACGCGACGGGCGCGATCGACGGCGCGGCGGCGGCTTTCCCTGGTCGCCGGTCCGTTTGGGTGTGGCGGGAGCCGGCTTCGATACGGGGGCGTGCAGCGTCTGCTGATAGTAGTCGTCCAGCAGCATCGCGATGAGCGCCGATTCGTCTTCGTTCTCGGCAAGCGTCCGCGCCAGCGGCACGAACCGCTGACTACGCTCGGCCTGCAGCTTATCGCGCTCTCGCAGGTTCGCCTCGAGCAACGTGGTCACTCGCTCCGCCACCACACTCTGCACGTCCGCATCGGTAGGGGCCGGCACTTGGCGGAAATCGATCTCGTACCGCTTCGCGATGCCGTCAATGGTTAGTGCCTCGGCCTCGGTCACGAGCGAAATCGCGACGCCTGCGGCTCCCGCTCGACCGGTCCGACCTGCGCGGTGAATGTAGCCTTCCGGGTCCTCCGGGGGCTCATATTGAAGAACGTGCGACAGCTCGGGAATGTCGAGCCCGCGAGCGGCGACGTCGGTCGCCACGAGAAAACGCAGCGCGCCCTGCCGCAAACGATTCAGAATGGCCTCGCGATCGCTCTGCGACCGATCGGCGCTGAGCTCATCCGCGTCGTACCCAAACCGCTGAAGCACCACCGTCACGTAGTGAACAGCACTCTTCGTATTACAGAAGACGATTGCGGATGTCGGGTTCTCGAGCTCGATGATCCGAATCAGGCAACGATCTTTGTCCATCGCCGGCACGATGCAGAACGAGTGCTCGGTATCGGTGACATGCACCTGCGAGCCACTCAGCGACATGAACTCCGGATCGCGGAGGAACTCCTGTGACGTCTGCATGACGAACGGCGGGAACGTCGCCGAGAACATGCTGTTGTGGAGGCGCTCGACCGTCGACGCGGGAAGATGCCGCTGCACCTCCTGCATGTCTGGATAGAAACCCATCGAGAGCATGCGGTCCGCCTCGTCGAAGACACGCATGCTGAGGGAGCGCAATGAGAAGGTGCCGCGCAGCAAGAGGTCGAGGACTCGACCCGGTGTACCCACGACGATGTGCGCGCCGCCTCTGAGTGCGTCAACCTGCGGGCCATAGCCGACGCCGCCGTAGACGGCAACCGTCCGCAGTCCGCTCTCACCGCACAGCAACTCCGCCTGCTGAGCAACCTGTTTGGCGAGCTCGCGCGTGGGCACCAGCACGAGTGCCTGGCATGCCGCAGTCGACGGGTCCAGCCGATCGAGCATCGGCAGAATGAACGCGCCGGTCTTGCCGCTACCCGTGCGTGCCTGGACCATGACGTCACGTCCGTCCAAGAGCGCTGGTATCGCTCGTGCCTGCACCGGCATGAGCTCGGTCCAGCCGGCTCGGGCGACCGCGGCCCTCAGCGATTCCGGTAGCAGCTCTGGCGCGAGATCGGTCGGGGGTGTCGACGAATCGACGGTCGAAGTGTCAGGGTGGTCGGTCAAATTAGCCTGGCCGCAGCACCAGTGGCCGTGGTGGGACACTGCTCTTGGCCCATTCTACACAGTCCGTCCGCCTTTCGGTGGATGTCCGAAAGATGGTGCGTTCCTTGCTTTACGACACGTTGGGTGACCGTGAGGCTAGTCAAAGCGGGGTAGGAAACGATGTCAGAGAAGGCAAAGGTGCGAAAGTACCCTCGGGTTGGTCTTGGCGTAGACTCCGCGATCTGGTCGGAAGTCTGGCAGGGGGAAATCGGTGAAGCCAACCCGGTGGGAGGAATCGTGACGGTCCTTGGAGCCGGTGGCGCGTTCGTCGAGGTCAGCGAGACCTACGAGGTTGGCAGCGCGGTCGGACTCAGATTCTTGCTTCCGGGCACCCGCGAAGAGATCGCATGTGATGGTGTCGTGCGGGAGTTTGTACCCGGGCGCGGGATCGGCATCGAGTTCACCGAGATCTCACCGATCGACCGAGAACGGGTTCGTGCGGCGGCTCTGACGCTAGTCTAGCACTCTTGCGGGTGCCCGCCGCATCGTGCCAGACCGTTCATGCAGAAACCCAGCAGGTTCGCTCAGCCTTATGGGCCCGGGATCCCGTTAACGGTGTCGTTGATGTTGCCGTAGATCTCGTTTGACGTGATTCCGATGTTGACCAGCCATCCCAATGAAACCAACGAAATAAAACCAGCCAGCAACGCGTACTCGATGAGATCCTGCCCATCGGTTTCCGAGAACAATCGAACTAAAGTTTCATGCATACGACGCAGCCTTCCAGTATGCGAAGCTCCTGTTGGCATTCCCATCACCTCTAAACCTCTTTCCTAAAGCTCTTTCCTAAACCTCTCTCCCTCTACTTATACGCTCCCTGCAATGTGAGATCCAAGGCGCAAGCCGCACATTCCGTGCAGTTCTGACAAGGAAGTCAGGGCCTGGGTTACACTTTTGCTGACCCACGAAAGAACCTCGCCTAAGGGCGGAACAAATATTGAAATTTTGTGAAGATCGCTCGGTTGGTTTTGCGAAAACGACGTGAACGAAACCGCTGCTCGTCGAACTCCTCGATGAGATCCTCTTGTTGGTAGTGGTCGTCGTACCCGGCATAGAAGACCGTTCCGCTGTTGACGCGATACGTGAACAACACGTTGAGGTCTAGTTCCTTGTCGAACGTGTTGTACTCCGCGATGTTGCGCACGAGAAATCGCTCGGTGAATTGATACGTCGTGAGGCCGCGCAAGATCTTGATGTCGAAGACTTCGCTGCCACCGCTCAGGGTGTCGCTGAATCGACTTGTGGTCACACGGATCTGGGACTGCAGGCGCGACCCTGGCCGGAGGTCGATGCCGATCGACGTCGCGATCTCACGCCCAAGATACGGGTTCTCTTGGTCGTAGAAGATCTCGTCGCCGACGGTCCAGTTGACGTTAGTCGAGAAGGTTCGATTATCCACCCCCCCGAAGAGCGAATACCGATGCTTGAGGAACTCGACCCCGCCGAACCGCTCGACGTCGCGGGTGTGCGCGGCACCGGAACGGAGGTTGCGCGCAAGTGAGAACGTCACGGATTCCCTGAGGTTCACGTCCTCGAGCACACCGTCGAAGTTCCAGTTCCTGCCGTACGTGACTCTGGGACCCCAGTCGAGGATCCAGTTCTGTGGAAACCAGCGAAAGGAAACGCCGCCGTCCACTCGCCGCTGATCCCGCCGCCGGACAAACCCCACATCGGTATCGAAGTCAGGTGAGATCTCGTAGCTTCCCAGTGACCAGTCGAAGTTGCGCCCGTTGCGTCTGAGCTGGAGATCGACCATGTGCCCGTCCCGCTCCACACCATCTACGTCGGTATGGGTGGCCCGCACGGCGACGGCGCTGAGACGATGGATACGCGACAGTCGAAACCCGCCATCGATGCCACCGAGCGTGCTGCGGCTGTCGAGGAAGTCGCGGTTGGTCACGATCGCGCCAAGGTGCGACTCCGCGTAGAGATCGTACTTCGCTCGGCCGATGAACGTCTGCGCAGTTCGGCCGAAGGCGGGGTCGTTCTCGTCGTCCAGGTTGCCCGGGGCTTCGTCGTTTGCCGTCAAGACACCGACGGTGAACCTGCCGACTTTTCCTGTGAGCTTGGCCCCAAGCAGAGGATCAACGATCGTGCGCGTATGAACCAGCGGCACCGGACCGCTCACGGCGAAGATCTCGTTACCCTCGATGAAAAACGGTCTGAGCTCTGGAAAGAACAAGGGGAAGCGCTGGTTCACTTCGATCTGCGGAAGGTCACTTTCGATCTGCGAGAAGTCGGGATTGAATGTGAAGTCGGCCGTCAGGTTGGAGGTTATGCCGTACTTGACGTTGACACCGCCCTCGGGTTGGTTCGACGTGCCGAACTCGCCGGTTGCGGTGTTCAGCGACCCAAACCGAATCCCGGTCACGGTCGGCAGGATCTCGAGATTGTGACTCGTGGACAGGTCTGTCATGCCCTCGAGCACGCCCATCTGACCCATGAAGCTTCGAACGTCGCGCGTCATCGGCGCCCAGACGATGCGCTCACGATCGCGGTCCTTAATCTCACGCACAAACTGGAATCCCCAGCGGTGCGGAACGCCGGGTGGCAGCTGCGGATACCGCAGGCTCTTGAACGGAATCGCCATCTCTACCGTGAAGCCGTCCTCGACGATCCGAGCACCCGATTCGAACAGGGCGTCCCACGTTCGATCAGCGCGCGGAATCCCGGCGCCGCGTTCACCGATGGTGCTCAGATTGATGATGCCGTCGCCCTGAACGTTGTAGGCGTTGACGTCGAAATCAAAACACCGCTGCTGGTCCATGAAGGTATCGAGATAGATCGTGAGGAGGTCATCCTCGAACGCCCGGTCGCGATCAACGCGGTTCGCACGCATGATGCTTGGATCTGAGTAGTGCGCGTAGAACGCAAAGTAGATGTGGTCGCGATCGAACGCCACGTACATTTCGGTCGTCTCGGTCGGGGCGGCTCCGTCGACCGGCTCGTACTGCACGAAGTCGGTGATCGCGGTGGCCGTCTGCCAAACCGTATCGTTGAGGCGACCATCGATCTCCGGGGGAACGTCGGCGCGGAGCGGGCGAATAGTCGGCCGGCCGGTAAGGTCGCCAACGGGCCGCGCGGCCTCGATCTCAGGTGGCTCCTGTGCGCCCGACGGACTGCTCGAGAGCAATCCCACGATGATGACGGCCGCGGCCGCACGAGCGTCGGCACGGAGGTACAGGGCCCAGTGACGTAACGCCCACATGGAGGAATGATATCTAGGCCGCCTTGAAGGGCCCTTGCGAGACAGGTATGCTGCCTGCCTCATTCCCTCGCGATGGCATCAACGCTTGGATTTGTCGGCCTCGGCAACATGGGCCAGGGCATGGTCCGTAACCTCCTCGAGGGAGGCGCGACCGTCGCCGTCTACACACGCACCCAGACCAAGATAGACGCGATGGTCACGGAGGGCGCCAGGGGCGCGACCTCGCCACATGAGCTCGCGAGCGCCGCTGATCTCGTCCTTGCCTGCTTACCCGATGTGCCAACCTCGAGAGATGTTTTCCTCGGAGACCACGGGATCCTTGCGAACGCGCGACAGGGACAGGTCTTTGTCGATCACAGCACCGTCGACATTGCGACGTCACGAATGTGTGCCGAGGCCGCCAGCCGGCGCGGCGCGTTCTTTCTCGACGCCCCGATCTCCGGGGGACCAGATGGCGCGGCCGCGGGTACCCTCACGATCATGGTCGGAGGCGACCCGCGCGCGCACGAGACGGCGCGGCCTTACTTCGAGATGATGGGCGCGCGCGTCGCGCACCTCGGTGCGAGCGGCGCGGGCACCGCGATGAAGCTGATCAACCAGCTATTGGTCGGTGTCCACACTGTGGCCGCGGCCGAAGCTCTCGCCCTCGCCAACTGGGCGGGCATCGATCTCCAGGTGGCCGCGGAGCTTCTGCATGTCAGCTGGGGAGCCAGCCGGATGGTCGATCGCAACGCGCCGGTCATGCGCACTCGGGCCTTTGCGAGCTCCCGAACCCCCGTCCGCACACTCAATAAGGATATGGACATCATCAGCGCGCTCGCGGATGAGGCGCAGCTGACGCTCCCCCTCGGCTCCGCCGCCCACGACGTGTTTTACTCGCGGCTCAGTCAGGGAAAAGGCGACGACGACATCGCGAGCGTGATCGAGACGATTGAGGCAGGCTTGCCTGGCCGACGCGAATAGCTCGGCTCGCCGGATCGGCGGGGACTACACCTACGCCGGCGATTGAAACGACACGGTGTCGAAGATCTCGACGCCGCCCGCCAACGTCTTGTGAACCGGACACCGCCGAGCGACCTGCTCGAGCCGCTTCTGCTCGGCATCGCTGAAGGTGCCGTGGAGCGTCACTCGGGTTTGAATCCGGTCGATCATGCCGTCTGCACGCTCATCACATTCAACACAATCGTCGGCGTGGACCTTGTCGTACTCCAGCGCAACGTCAACGGCCGTGAGGGCAATTGTCTTGTGAGTGGCGTAGAGTCGCAGCGTAATCGCAATGCAAGCCGCGAGACTGCCGAGCAGCAGCTCGTACGGGGTCGGGCCTTCGTCGGTGCCTCCCGCCGAGGCGGGCTCGTCCCCACGCCAGCGCAGATGGCGAGCTCGAATCTCGACTGCCGTTCCACGGTCTAGATGAGCGAGAACTGCGGCCATGATCGTAAGGAGCGCGCGCCCCGCGGGGCACGCCGTACAACGGGCACTAGACCTCGTTAGTTAGAAACGCACGCGAGGCCACCGCCGGACAGCGTACACGCGGTATCGATCGTATTCGACTGCCGCGCACCAGCGCTCAGCGTGGTTTCGTAGGTCGCGGAGGTCGTGAGCGGCGAGACGCAGAAATCAACTCCGGCTTGATCGCCGTCCAGCCAGGCCGCCTCAATTTCCACGCGTCCGGCTCCGACGGCTGTCTGGCACAGGCCCTCGCCGGAGTTGGCACTGAGCGTCTCTTCGGCGCACGACCCAACGACGCACACTTCGACGCCGGCGTCGCCTGCCTGCGCGGCGTCCACCAGGTCCGCCAACCCGTCCGTGACACGCAGGCGCAACTGCACCCGCCACGCAATCAGATCACCCTGGGTCGCGGTGGACGATGACGCGACCGTGAGTGATGGACTTGGTTTGTTCGGGTTGTCCGAAGCGGAGTCGCACCCTGCGGCGACCGTCGCAACGACCACGAACATCCCGCAGAGAGCGAAAGAACGGCAGTGATTCATGCTGAAAAGACCGATGCACACATCATACCGTTGCGCGCCGGGCTTGTCCCGTTGGGCGGAGGGCTGTCGTCACTTCTCCCATCGGCCGATGCTGTATAGAGGGAACTCAACCGATGAAGCCGAGGATCTCGTTCATCATCGCCCTGGCGATGCTCGTCAGTGTCTCGTTGCCTGTCGCCGGCCAAGAGAAGGCAGGGGTCCGGATTGGCGTAAGTGGCGATCCCGACCAGTTCGTGTTTGGGGGACACGTCGAGACGTCGCCACTCCTTGAGAGGCTCGTGTTTCGGCCGAACGCTGAGATCGGGGTTGGCAGCGACCGAGTACTGATCGGCCTCAACTTCGAGTTCGCCTACAAGATCCCGCTCGACGACAAGTCGTGGACGCCCTACTTTGGCGGGGGACCCGCGCTCAATGTCATCGACCGCAGCGATAGCCGGCCCGGCCGAGACGACACCGATGTCGAAGGCGGTTTCAACATCATGGTTGGCGCCGAGCACGAGGGCGGCCTGTTCGGCGAGTTCAAGGTCGGCGCGCTTGACAGCCCCGATCTCAAGCTGTTGGTGGGGTACTCGTTCTGACGCTCGGCTGGGACCTCACGCCGTCGCTAGAACGACGGCACTAGAGCGACGAGAACAGCATCTGTAACTGCCGCGATTCGTCAACATCCGATGCCAGTGGCACCGCGAGGTGAATCACGTTGAGCCGGTAGTACAGATCCGATCGGAAGCCGCCGGCCGCAATGCGCTCGGTCTGGACGAGTCGCGTGGCTCACATCAAGGAAGTAGAGCAGCATCTCCTGCGCAGCGGGTGTCAGCAGATCGATGTGATCGATGAACAGCGTCCGCGCAAACTCGCCCGATGGTGGCGACTGAGCGTCAGCACTCAACGACTCGGCAGACAACGAAGCCAGCGTGTCGTACAGCGATTGATGTTCGACGTCGACAAATTGACTTGATGTACGGTGCGCGTCCTGGTCATGTATCACGCGCGCAATGATTCGCCGTGCCTCCGAGTTGCCCGTGATGAGAACGGGCGCGTCTGAAGAAATCGCCGCCCGAACGTCTGCAGCGAGCTGCGACCAGCCGCCTGGCTGACGATCGAATGGGTCGGGAATCCGCTGTGCAGGCATCGACCTTGCGAAGCTATCGCTGCCACGTTCAGAGATCAAGTCCGACGTCAGGTTGCATGCCTGGTTTTACCTAGGATTTCGCGTTACGTCATGCAATTTGCTGACAATTGTTTCCCTCGCAACCGACAAAAGACCTCTTCCGCGACGCTCGTGTATTTTCTCGAATCTTCTCGTTGACGAGCGAGCCGATCACTCCTACCCTATCGCTCACCGTGCCGGAGACTGCGGGAATTCTTGTGCTCGTTGTTGGAAGTCAGGCATCCAAGGTTTCCGCAACCGCAGAGCTCTTGCGTGATGCCGGATGGGAGGTCGCCGAGGCCACCACTTTTCAGCAAGCGCGAGCGCTGATGTTCTCACTCGATCCGGATCTTCTGATCACCGACGTCCAACTCGGTGCCTTCAACGGGTTGCATCTCGTCTGGCAACGTCAACTCGAACAGCAAGGTCGTCCGTCGATCGTGTTGAACGGGTATGCCGACCCTGTTCTCGAAGCGGAAGCGCGTCGTCTTGGCGCCCCGTTTCTCATCGCGCCCGTCGAGCCTGACGTGCTCATCGCCACGGTCGACTCGCTGCCCGGACTACATCGTGAGGACACGGCGGAAAAGCGGCAGTGGATCCGATCAACGGTTGAATCCGAGCTCGGGCTCGTACTTGCGGAAGGTCCGGCAACACTCGTGGATGTGAGCTACGCTGGCTGTCGGCTGCGGTTCCCACAGGGGGCCGTCGTACCGCTCTCGCGTGCGATTCAATTGCCGGTGCCCACCTCGGACCTGACCATTCGGGGTACCCCCGTGTGGCATCAGTCCGAGAAAGGCGGCGATATCTATGGCTTGTCGGTTAACGGCCCGCCCGAAACGGAGCGTGCGTGGCGCACGTTCGTGGATGGCCTGACACAACAACCGTAGCCATCGAACCGGATCCTACGGCCGTTTGATCACGATGGCGCTGGCAACCGGCGCGACCTCTCGAGACTCGTCGTTGACCAGGCGGGAGTACTCGTGGAACGCTCCCCACTGCGCATCGGACCACCGCCGACGATGGGCACGCGGCTGAGTGGCAAGCTCGGCACCGTCGAGCCCCTCGTAGAACGGCGCGGTCGCCTTCTTGGCCGTGCGCCGGCGCACGAGGTGAGCGTCGAGTGGCACTGCGTGGGTGACTTCGTGGGTGGGTAGAGGCACCGAGACGTACTCGTTCCCCCATTTGTCACGATAGACGATAGTCATCCCACGCCCGATTCTACACGTCGGGCTGTCCGTCGACCACGCGCCACATCGAGAGCGCAAGATACGAACGATACGGTGCAAAGCGGCGGGCCGCCGGCTCGGGCTTTCGTCGGCCAACGAGCCGCCGAAACGTGCGCTGCACAGCTACGTCACCCTCGGGCCAAATGTCAGGGCAGCAATAGAAGAAGATCGAGGCCATGTCGCAGGTCCAGGGGCCAATGCCGATCAGACGACTGAGCTGACGCTCACGTTCGGACCGATCGAGCGCAGACAGCGTCTCCGACGAAAGGCGCCCGGCGCGTTCTGCCTCAAAAATGCCGCATAGCGCCGTGACCTTGGCGCGCGAGACCCCGCACTGATGGAGTTGTTCGGCGTTCGCCGAGGTGAAGAAGCCGGTCACGGACGGGCCGTCAGCCGACGCCGCGCTGATCACACGCCCCCAAATACTGCGTGCGGCTTTCGTAGATAGTTGCTGACCAACGACGGCGCGGGACAGGAAATAGGCGATCCCGTACCGTGACCGGTCCTGCAGCGTCACCGGCCCGACGTCACGGAGTGCCTCTGCGAGGCGTGCCGATACGTCATCGGCGATCATGACGATGTGACGATGAATCGCTTCCGGGCGCCGGAGGGCTGCGGACCGCATTGATTCCCCAGCATAGGGGAAAGCTAACTTCGGGACGAATCAGGCGATGCGTCTGCTCGTCGGTTCGGCTGGACCGGAGCGCGTCGTGGGTGTTGGGGCGAGGCTCGTCGTCGTCGCCGTCAGTAACTCAGGCTGAGCGAGAACACGCCGATCGGCTCAAGATCATCGTCGCTGCCGTTGATCGACTTCAATGCGTCACCGAAGAACAAGAAGTTCACGCCGGCACCGATTTCCCACGACCCGTACTCCGCCGGAATGCCCGACAGCGGAACGCTTAACATGGCGCCCACGGTGAAAAAGCCGAAGGTCGAGTCGCCGCTGGCACCTTCGTAGTAGTCGCTCAGGCTCAAGCCCACCGCGATCGGAAACGACACACCCACCTCGGTGTCGGGAATCGCTGTGCCCGGCTCGATGCCAAGCTCGAGATAGGTTCCTTCGTTCGATCCTCCGTCGGCTTGGCCGTCGGCCTCGACCGCGAGGGTCACGTACGGACCGACGTAGCCGTCGTCGTATGCCAGTCCGAACGCCAGTTCCTTAACCGTTCCGAAGCTGCCCCGCGGGCTCATGTAGGCCGTGTAGGTGACGTCGGCTGACCAGCTGTCCGCGAAACCAAACCCAAGAGTGGTGTAGAAGTCGGTCTCGTAGAAGATTCCCGGAGCGCCATCGAATCCCTCGACATCCGTGGAGTGCAAACTGCTCCAGGTGCCGGCAGCGACTGAGACGCTCTGGAGACCGGCATCGTCTGACTCATACAGCGAGATGCCGCCCTCCAGGAAGGGCTGCGCGATGAAGCCCTCGGTCTCCTGAATGATGCCGCGGAAATAGTAGGAGGTCGTGAAGTCGATACCAGCTCCAAGGGACACGGCGCCGCTATTCGGGCCGTCATCCTGAGCCGCAGCGCTTCCGAGCATCAACCCACTGACGACAACCACGGCCGCGAGTAGTTTCACTGACTGCCTCACACCAGACTCCGTCGTCCTCATCATTTCAACAAACCTCCTCACTAGTCCCGTCGACTCGTTGATACGATCGCGGCCGGCCCTACTGCTCCGCGGGCGAAGGAATCGCAACCGGTGCCGCCTCAACGGGCCTGCTCTCCGCACTCACACCGATCGCCGCCCCACCGCCATACGCCTCCATCCCGTGCTCGCCGATATCGAGGCCGATGGCTTCTTCGTCGGCACTGACGCGAAGACCAACCGTAGCCTTGAGCGCAAAGAAGATCGCCAGCGCCGCCGGGAACGCAATCGCAGCGTACGCAAGGACGCCGATGGCTTGCGTGACAATCGAGTGATCAGCGCTGAAGATGCCGACCGCCATCGTGCCCCAGATCCCACACACAAGGTGGACAGAGACCGCTCCGACCGGATCATCGAGACGGACGCGATCGATGAGCAGCACCGAACCCACAACGATGACTCCTGCGATGAAACCAATGAGCATCGCGGCATTGACGCTGACGACGTCGGCACCGGCCGTGATGCCGACAAGGCCCGCCAACGAGCCGTTCAACACCATGCTCAAGTCAGGCTTGTGCTGCAGCGTCCAGGAAGCCAGCATAGCCCCGATGATGCCGGTGGCAGCTGCCAGACACGTCGTCACGAACACCAGCGACACCAGCTCCGGATCGGCGCTCAGCACCGAACCGCCGTTGAAGCCGAACCAACCGAGCCAGAGCAGAAAGACACCAATGGTCGCGAGCGGCATACTATGCCCGGCGATTGCCTTAATCTGGCCCCCGACGTACTTACCCATCCGCGGACCCAAGACGATGATGCCGGCGAGGGCGCCCCATCCCCCAACCGAGTGAACCAACGTCGATCCGGCGAAATCATAGAAACCCATTCCGTCCAGCCAACCGCCGCCCCACTTCCACGAGCCGGCGATCGTGTAGATGATCGCGACGTAGACGGTCGTGAACCCGAGGAACGCGCCAAGCTTGATCCGCTCCGCCACGGCACCAGAGACGATGGTGGCGGCCGTGGCCGCGAACATCGCTTGAAAGATGAAGTCGGTCCAGTAGGTGTAGCCGCCGTCGGCGTAGGCCACCGTGTTGCCGTCGACACCCGGATCGAGACCGAATCCAGCGAACCCAAAGAACCCACCCAGGCTGAACTCACCCGGATACATCAGATTGAAACCAATCACGGCGTAGGTCAGCAGACCGATCGCGACGATTGCCGTGTTTTTGAAGAGGATGTTGACGGTGTTCTTCGCCCGCGTGAGTCCTGCCTCGAGGCAACCAAACCCGAGGTGCATGATGAAGACCAAGAAGGTCGCCACGAGCATCCAGGTGTTGTTCACGGTGAACAACTCTTGCGAAACCACTTCGGTTTCTTGACCAAAGACAACGTGCGGCGCTGCAAGCAACAACGCGGGCACGAGCATCGCCCGCCTCATCATCGACCTTCCTGTCATCCCGTCCTCCCGCCCTTCCGGGGCAACTACCCGGTTCGACATCGCGCTCCGAATCTCTCTTCCGTGCCTAGTGAGCGAGACTTGGCTTAGCAGCCCGTGGTGGAAATGCGGTCTTCCTATGCGGCTTTCGGGATGAGTGATCGATCGTGATCGCCGACCCCGATCGTGGAACGCGCGGGGTACTCGGGCTCGCGAACGGTCCAGACATGTACGAGGCGCCGCCAGGAGGACACAAGGACCATCAGCGCGGCGAGACAGCGCCCCTGCAGGCTGCGCGGCGTGCCAACGCCGATCAGCTGCCGGAACAGCACGCCGAGGTTGAAGCCCGCGAGGTGAATCAAGAGGCGCTTCAAGATATTGCGATGCCCGCGCAGATGCGTGCGCCGCATCCCGCCGGTCTCGTAGGCGTGCGCGAACGAACGCTCGATGCGCTCGCCACGTCGGCGCATCAAGCGCTTGCCGCGGGCGCCCCGAATGCGCCGACGATTCGCATAGACGGGCGCTTGGGCCTCCCGCGCCTTGGACCAATCGCGGCGGCCTCGATCCGGCTCGGCGACATACGACCGGACGCCGACGGCCTGCAGATCCACCATGACCTCATTACTGTGATAGCCCTTGTCCGCGACCAGCGCGGTGAACGCCTGGGGGTCGTCCACCTCGGCTTGCGCATCCTCGATCTGGGCAGCGGCGGCGACCGTCGTGTCGCCAATGGTCGTCGTATCCCCCGTGTCTGCGCCTTGCACGGTCACTGCGACGACCGCGCCGGTGTCGAGGTCCACGGCATGTTCGACCTTGTGGGCCAGATGCGTGCGGCCGTCTTTCATCTTGGCGACCTTCGCATCCGGATCGACGGGGCTCCGCCAGTCCTTGTTCGATGGCGTCTTCTTCCGCTTCCGGTCCAGGCGGGCGAGGTCGTCGCGCGTCGGGGTGGCAATGCCCGACGCCTGCGCCAAGCCGGTCAAATAGGCCTGGTAGTCCTCGCCGGTGTCCCGCCGCACGATGCTCCGCATCGCCGCGTTCGCCTCCAGCGTGGTGGCGTCGATCCCGATCGTCGCGCCCTTCAGCACGCCCGACGCGACGAGGCGCTGCTGCACCCAGGTGAACACGGCGCGATGCGTCTCGACGTCAATCAGTCGCCGGGTTCGGGAGATCGTCGAGTGGTCCGGCACATCCTCGTCCACGGCGATGCCCAAGAAGCGCCGAATCGCCAGCGAGTCCGCCGCGCGCCAGGCGATGCCCCGCTCCGAGTCAATGCCTTCAAAGTACCCCACCAACAACGCGCGAAAGTAGATGCCCGGCGTGAGACTTGGCCGGCCACGGGTGGCGGCGTAGAACCGCTGGCACTGCCGTTCGACAAACGTCTCGAAACCGTGGGCGTCCAGCAGGGCGTTCACTCGACGATAGAACGGGTGGGCGACCGTCTGGGGCAAGTCGGTCGTCGCGACCCAGAGGGCTTCTTGTCGTCGTCGTTTGCGTCGTGTGCCCATTGACATGCGAACGAGTGTACAGATGATGATCGATTCTGGCGATCGATCTAGCCGAGGCCGTTGCTGATTTTCACCACGGGCTGTTAGGGAGCAAGACTCGCGCCACCCTGTGAGACAGCGTGAAACGCCGGAAACGCCCGCAAACACTGGGTGAATGGCGTCGCTGCACGGGCGCCAGTCAGAGGCGTCTCTACAAAAAGGTGGAGACGCCTCGATCGGTCAACACTTGTGTTGTGCTCCCGCGTGTCTCGAGTGAATCGGAGGCCACCCAAACAACAAGGGGAAGGGATTCAGAGGCGGGCCGTTAGTGTCAAACGGCGCCGAACCATCCGCGCAAAGCCAAAGACAAACAAAAATGTCGAGGAGTCCGAACACCTCAACAGAATTGTCGCTCTCTTGGCGGCTCGGGTTGTGTTCCTACGGCTGCTAGGGAAACAACGGGGCGAGTGGAAACACGAAAACCAACGAGAACGACCAGGGGCTCTCGTCGGTGAGAAAACGCTCTGCGCCCACGATGTCGCCAGCCTTAGGTAAACCGGTGGCCACGTAGTCGAACGACCCCTCGAGCTCGACGTTCCGAAGCCAGTTGCCCTCAGGCAACCCCTTGAACAAGAGAAACGCCGTGTCCCATTCGAAGTTGAGCTTGTGGGTGTAGCTACTGGTATCGGTCGGTCGCTCGGCCGCGCTGATCTTGTCGACGACGTCAACGTGCGATTCGATCCATCCTCCGGTCTGCTCCGGCTCGAGCAGGCTGAAGTTCACCTCGAGCTCGACCTCGATCTCGTTGCCTCGAAACGACGTCAGCCCGAGCTCATCGGCGGCTACCCCTGTAAACGGGTTGACGTCCGCACCGCCCGAGGGGATGAAGATGGTCTCGACGGTGAAGCCAACCCGCGGGATCACGGTGGGGATTCCCACCGCGACGATGAGCTCGAATACGGACTCGGTCTCGGGTTGCCACGTCCTCACGACTTCGCCGTCGGCAAGCTCCGTGATGGTTGGGCGTCGAAAGATTGGCTCGAACGTGAACGTCGGCTCGATCTTCACGTCGGGCGTACACAGAAACGTACACGCGTCGTCGTCGTGCTGCGCGGCTACAGGCACCGTTAACCCGAGTAGGATGGCGGCCGCGAGCGCGCCCGCCTGCGTCATCATCAGAGTGCTGGTGTTAGGATGCATCCTATGTTGCGTCGCCTGAGTTTGGTTGGCGGTCTCGTACTCGCCTGTCTAGGGGCGGCAGGTTGTACGCGTGAGCCGCCTCCACCTGTCGTGCCAACCGGCTCCGACATGTTCGTGGGATCGGCGGCGTGCCGCGAGTGTCATCTCGACATCTATTCACGATGGCAGGACACCTTGATGGCGAATGTGCTTCAAGACCCGCGCGAGCGCCCGTCAGCGATTGTCGCCGATTTCGAAACCGAGAATCCACTGGTGACGTTCCGTCCCGAGGACGTCGCTTTTACCTACGGCAGCAAGTGGAAACAGCGCTACTTCACGCGTATCGAAGACGACCTGTTCGTTTTTCCGGCGCAATGGGACGTGCAAAACGGCGAGTGGCGACGTTACCACCCGCAGCCCGGCGGCGATTGGTGGGCCGATCACTACCCGATCGACCCGATGCAACGCCCGACTGGTCCGTTGTGTGACGGGTGTCACTCCGTCAACTACGACCTCCAAACCAAACTGCCGACCGAGTGGAACGTAGGGTGTGAGGCCTGTCACGGCGCGGGCGGACCGCACATCGGTGAGCCGGTCGAGGGCAACATCGTGAACCCGGCCCATCTCGACGCGATTCGCGCGACCGACATCTGCATACAGTGCCACTCTCAGGGACAGCCGCCTGGGAACCCAATCAACGGTTTGTACGTCGACTGGCCGGTGGGGTTTCGGCCAGGGGCACGACTGAATCAATACTGGGAACTCGACGGAGCTCATCCTGGGGAAGAGACCTTTACCCACTGGCCTGACGGCTCGGCCCACAAGAACCGGATGCAGGGTAACGACTACGTCCAGAGTCAGATGTACGTGAAGGGCGTCACCTGTTCAGGCTGTCACGATGTACACGGTACCGAGCACGACGCCGACCTCATCGTGCCGGGCAACGAGGTCTGTCTGACGTGCCACCAGCCCCAGTTGCAACCCGGACCGGCAGGGTCGATCGAGGCGCACACGCGCCATGCCGAGGATTCGGAAGGCAGTCAGTGCGTGAGCTGCCACATGCCGCGAATCGCCCGGACCGTGGGCTCGGTCAACGTGCGGAGCCACACCTTCAAGTTCATCTCGCCCGTGCTGACCGAGCGGTACGGCATCCCAAACCCGTGTACCGACTGCCACATTGAGGAAACGAACCAATGGGCGATCGATGACCTGCGGACGTGGCCGCACGTCTCACCCTGGCGAGTCGCCCCGTAATCACAATGTCAACCGCCTTTGCGTGGCTGCTACCTGACGGCGTGCCCAATCTGCATCCAATACTGGTGCACTTTCCAATCGGCTTGTTGGTGACCGCGGTGCTCTGTGATGGTCTGGCCCTCGCTCTGAGGCGCCAGCCAACCTGGCGCAACGGCGCAACCGGGCTCTACGTCATCGGCACCGCGCTCATGGTCGCAACCTATCTCAGCGGTCGCGAGGCCGCCGCGCTGGTCTTCACGCCGGGAATGGCCCATGGCCTGGTCGATGAACACTGGACCTGGGCGATGTGGACGCTGATGTACTTCGGGGGCCTGACGATCGTCCGGGTCGTCGCACACCTGCGGCTCGACCGTGAGCGCTCGGCGCCCTGGAGCCTGTTGCTCCTCGCGGGTGTTGGCGGTGTCGTGCTCCTCGGGGCGACGGCGGAACGCGGCGCTCGGCTCGTCTACGAGTTTGGTGTGGGCGTCATGAGCCGCGGCGGAAGCTGAATCGACAGGAATCGACGACTCAGCTCGTGTCCCCTGCTGAAGCGACCACGCGTCGCAGCCGGGCCGCCCCTTCGGCGGCCGGCCCGATCACGAGCTCCGCCCTTGCCGCGGCGCACCGATCCAGCACGCGCTCCATCGAAAACTGCGCGAGGAGGATGACGGTGCTTGGATCGGTCGTCGAAACCGCGTCGATAACGAGTCGGTCGTGACGATCCGCGTCGCCACCAAGCAGCGCGTCCATGGCGCCCGTCACGACCTGCGACGAAAGCGCCAGGCGACGCGACCCACGTGCAACTTCCTGCTCGAGCTCCGCAACAAGCAGCCGCGCGGATTCCACCGCGGTCGAGATCACGTGCAGCGGACGGTCGAGGCTCAGCCCGCGTTCCACCAGGCCATCAAAGGAGGTCAGGACCGGCACGTCGACGTGGTCTCGAGCCTGTCGGACGGCGGCGCCAAAGAAGGACCCGGTAAACAGAATTGCTGCGGCCCCGGTGGCGGCGCTGTAGCCGATCAACCGTTTGATGCGGCCCGCCAGCTCGGTGCTGTCAGCGGTGCCCCGGCTTCGGTCGAGGTAGAGCGACCCGTCCAAAAGGTGCGCAACATCGGCGGCCGGCCATTGATCGAACGCGGCTCGAGTCGGGTCGATCGAGTCCATCAGCGCGTGCACCGCGCCGACTCGATAGCGCCTTCCGCTCATTCGCCTGCCATCATGCCAGACTTGTGGCGGGTGACGCGACTGGCTGTACCTGAGTTGCCCTGGCATCGGCGCGGCGCGATATTTTCGCGGTAGGGTTAGTTTCGGTATGTCTGCACTTATCCGACGAATGGTCGGCGCCGCGATGTTTGATCGACAGGTCTATGAGGAGGTCAAGGCGGATCGCAGTGCAACCGGTCAGGCTCTGGTTGTCGTGCTGCTGTCGAGCGTCGGCGCAGGACTCGGGTGGATTGGATTGGATCCCACGCGGTTGTGGGCCATCTCCGTTCTGCCCCTCGTCGCCGTCGCCGGATGGATCGCGTGGGCGCTCATCACCTATCTCATCGGCACGCGTTGGCTGCCCGAAGCGCAGACGCAAGCCGACGCCGGTGAGCTGCTTCGCACCCTTGGGTTTGCGCAAGCTCCCGGCATCCTCCGCGCACTGGGCCTGATCCCAGGCGTTGGACCGACTGTGACGGGGATTGTCGCCCTGTGGACGCTGGCAACGATGGTCGTCGCGGTGCGGCAGGCGCTCGATTTCTCGAGCACGCTTCGGGCGCTGGCCGTGTGCCTCGTCGGCTGGGTACTCGCGCTGCTCATGTTCGGGATCATCGGCGTCTTCTTCGCCGCACCCGTCTCCTGAGCGGCCAAACGCATCGGGAACCCGCTGAGTTCCCGATGCTGGCCGCGAGCTCCTGTCTCGCGATGCTCGTCTTTCAGGGATGGATGCTGTGGTCTGGGTCCGCGTGACGAGCCTTGCGGCCTGGGATTGCACGAAGAGTGACACGACGTGAACAGGTGGGTTGACAGCACTCCGTGGCCTGGTCACGATAGGAATGATGATTCGATGCGTCGGGCGCCTGGTGCTGACGTTGGCATTCGTGGTGACCGGCGGATCTGCACCATTCGCGCACGTCCACCCGGATGTCCACGTCCTGGGTGTCCCCGCCCTCGAACACGCTGAGATCGCCGCACGGTCGCACCATCACCGTCAAGGTGCGCACTGGCACGTCGCCCCGCCAGCGGCGGGTGGCACCCCTGCGTCAGCGGCTCTCACCGAGGGATCCGATCATCACGTGTCGGTCACGACGATCGTGTTGGCGGTCAAGCGATCGAGTGATGCCGGCAGCACGACCCCCGCGCTTCCAGCGGCTCGAGAACCGAGCCTCGTTTCCGCGCGCCCAATGGGCCAACCCCTTCGCGCGCCTGACGAGACCCGTCCCAACCCGCCACCCGGCGTCGTGTCGTCCGATCGCGCGCCTCCGGCGTAGCCATCCGTTCGCCGACTACCTTCTTGCGTTCCGTTTGTGATCGTTTGTAACTCGGGTCTGGTCCGTTGTTGGCGGACGACCCGCCGGGAGACCACGACATGTGTCTTGGGCGACGAATCGTTCTAATCCCGGATTTCCGATTTGGCTGTGGTACCTTACGGCCAGGACAAGTCGGCGCGCCGTGATTTCCGGGGTTCCGACGCAAGGAACCCACCACGGAGGGTGACACCCGGTGGGTGAATTACAGCACGAGGCGTTTCAGTTCACGTTCAATGGCTTTTTGAAGGTCGCGTTCCAGGGATCACGCGTCACCTCTGACGCTGGCCTCATTCTGGTGCGCGAGTTGGATGAACGCCTGGGGCTGGAGACACTCATCTCCGAGCACCTGAGCGACTCCCGACAGGGGTTGAACACGCAGTTCAGCCTGGCGGATCTCCTGCGGCAGTCGGTCTACAGCCGGCTCGCGGGCTACGAAGACCTCAACGACGCTGTGCGCGTGTCGGCGGACCCGACGTTTCGTCTGATTGGGTCGCCGAAGCGCTGGGACCGGGGTGCGGCGCTGACATCGACGTTGCATTGGTTCGAGACCGAGCTGCTGACGCGAGAGGGGAATCTCGTCGGGCTGATGGCCGTGAACCGGGAGGTGCTCGCACAGGCCGAGATGGCGACGCGCGGCGACCGGATCGTGCTCGACATGGATTCGAGCGAGAGCCCGGTGCATGGGGCGCAGGAAGGGAGCGCGTATAACGGGCACTTTGAATCCGTCTGCTACCACCCGCTGTTTCTGTTCAGTGAGCACGGCGACTGCCTCGTCGCAGCGCTGAGGCCGGGCAACGTGCATAGCGCCGACGACTGGGACGACCTGCTCGTGCCGGAAATTGACCGCCAGCAGGCGGCAGGCAAGCGCGTGGCGTTCCGCGCAGACGCCGCGTTCGCGAAGCCCGAGATCTACGACGCGCTCGAGCAGCGCGGCGTGGACTATGCCATCCGAATGCCGGCGAACAAGAGCCTGGAGCTGAAGATCGAGAAGATTCTGTTTCGCCCGCCGGGACGGCCGAGCTGCAAGCCCTTGGTGCGCTACAAGAGTTTCCGCTATCAGGCGAAGAGCTGGACTACGCCCAGACGGATGGTCGCCAAGGTGGAGCACCACCGGGGTGAGCTGTTCCCTCGCGTCGGCTTCATCGTGACCAACATGACCCTCCCGAGTCGCTCGGTCGTCCGGTTCTACAACAAGCGCGGTACGGCGGAGCAATGGATCAAAGAAGGCAAGCAGGCGACGCACTGGACGCGGCTGTCGTGCCATCGGTTCCGGGCGAACGAAGTGCGCCTGCACCTGAGCGTCCTGGCCTACAACCTGGGCAACTTGTGGCGCAGACTGGTCCTGCCGCCGCGGATCAAGCGCTGGTCGCTCACCAGTCTCCAGCAGCGGCTGGTGAAAACCGGGGGCCGGCTGGTGAGGCATGCGCGGTACTACTGGCTCCTGCTGGCAGAAGGGCATCTGACCGGGCGGCTGTTCGGCGACATGCTGCGAAGGATTTGGGCGCTACCCGTGCCGGCAGGCTAACGCGCGACGAGTGCAATGAAGTCCCGCATGGAGAAGAAAGAGCACAAGTGTGGAGCGGTGTCTGAGAAATGCCCTGAAAGCAGGGGCTCCAGTCGGTCGCACGTCAGCGCGGGCTGAGGTGACGGCCTCTGGAGCTGGACGATGGTGCGACGAACAAAATTTCGTGCGCTCGGCGGCTCTCGGATGTATAACGAAGCCATCCGGGGCAGGCAAAACGGAAATCCCGGATGAAACCTCTCGCAACGAGGAATGCCCCGTGTTGAAACTGTGTCATTACCGTCAGGCATGCCTGACGCTGGTCCTGGTGCTCTCCGTCGGCGTCTTCACGCCAGGCGTTGCCCGCGCCCAAGACGGCATGATCTCCGGCACGGTCACCGACGCCACGGGCGGCATTCTCCCCGGCGTCACCGTGGACGCGCGGGACGCGGTGGGGAACAGTCAGGTGACCGTCACCGACGGGACCGGTCAGTTCACGTTCAGCGGACTCGCCCCCGGGACGTACGCCGTGACGTTCACCCTCTCCGGCTTCACCGCGCCCGAGCAGGTGGTGGAGGTGCGCGGCGGCGCCACGGTCGCCCTGGACGTGGAAATGGCGCTCGGTGGGCTCGCCGAGCAGGTGGTCGTCGTCGGGACCCGCGGCCAGCCGCGGTCGGTAACCGCCTCGGCCGTGCCGATCGACGTCATCCGCAACGAGGATTTCCTCAGCCAGGGCAGTACGGACCTGGCCGATCAGTTGCGGACCGTCGTCCCTTCGTTCAACATCAGCATTCAACCGATCAGCGACGCGGCGACTATCGTCCGGCCGGCGAACCTGCGCAACTTGGCCCCCGATCACACGCTGCTCCTGGTCAACGGCAAGCGCCGCCACCGCGCGGCGGTCATTACGTGGCTCGGGAACGGCATCGCGGACGGCTCGCAGGGTCCGGATCTCTCCGTGATCCCCTCGATTGCGGTTCGGCAGGCCGAAGTGCTGCGCGACGGCGCGGCGGCGCAATACGGCTCGGATGCGATCGCCGGCGTCATGAACTTCCAGCTCAAGGATGCCCCATCGGGCGGCAGTCTGGAGTTTCGCACCGGTGCCTTCCGCGCTGAGAACCCGGGCGACACGTCCACCTGCGGGGCGGGGATCCTCGGCGACATCCAGCATTCGTGTAACGGGATCGGCGGACACGGGCAGGCGTTCACGGTCGCCGGGAATACCGGCCTGCCGCTCGGCGCGGCCGGGTTTGCGAACCTCAGCTTTGAGTATGGCGAGTCCGCGCCGACGAGCCGCAGCGTGCAGCGCACGGGGGCGCAGAACATTATCGCGGCCGGCAATACGAACCTGCGCAATCCGGCCCAGGTGTGGGGCGCGCCGAGACGCGACGACGACCTGAAGTTGTTTGGGAACTTTGGCCATCTCTTCGCGAATGACGTGCAGGTCTACGGCCACACGAACTACGCGAGCCGCACGGTGACCGGCGGCTTTTACTTCCGGAATCCGCATACCCGCGGCGGGGTCTTCCGCGGCCCGGTGGTTGACGGCAGCCCGACCCTGCGCGTCGGCGACCGGGTCTGGGCCGAGACCGGCGTCGAGGGCGCCGGCGGCTGCCCCACGATCCCGATCAGCGACAACGCCCCCGATGCGGCCGCCCTCGGGGCGGTGGAAGCCGACCCGAACTGCTTCACGCTCTACAGCCGGTTTCCCGGCGGGTTCACGCCGCAATTTGGCGGCGACCTCATCGACTATTCGGTGGTCGGCGGTCTGCGCGGGCTCTCGAGCACTGGCTTCACCTGGGACGCGAGCGTCAACATCGGCACCAGTGAGGTCGATCAGTTCATCTTTGATACGGTCAACGCGTCGCTCGGCTACGACACGCCGACATCGTTCAAGCCCGGCAGCTACCGGCAGCACGACGTCAACGTCAATGTCGACGTCTCGTATCCGGTCAGCACCATGGTGAACGTCGCCGGCGGCGCGGAGTGGCGGAACGAGGAGTTCACGATCGGCGCGGGTGGGCAGCCGTCGTGGGAGATCGGCCCCTATGCCGCCCAGGGCTTCAGCTCCGGGTCGAACGGCTTCAACGGCTACCGGGCTGACACGACGGCGGGGAGTTGGAGCCGCCGGAACGTGGCGGTCTACGGGGACGTCGAGTTCAACGACCCCGGCGGCCAGTGGACGGTCGGCACGGCCGTCCGGTCCGAGCACTTCGAGGACTTCGGCCCGACGACGAACGGCAAGCTCTCGGCGCGCGTCGCGCTGACCGACGTGGTCGCGGTGCGCGGCGCCGTGAGTAGTGGGTTCCGGGCGCCGACCCCCGGGCAGCAGCACGCGTTCAACGTGACGACCGCATTCATCGGCGGGCAGCTCACCAACAACGGTGTCGTGCCGTCCACCTCCGCGGTGGCCGTCGCGCGGGGCGGCGGGCAGCTCCAGCCGGAAACCTCTATCAACCTCAGCGGGGGTGCGGTCATCGAGCGGGGCCCGTTCCTCTTCACCGCCGACTTCTTCCGGATCAATATCGATGACCGGGTGGCCCTGTCGCAGGAAATCGCGCTGACGGAGCCCGAGATTCTGACGCTGCTCGCGGAAGGCATTCCCGAGGCGCGGAATTTCCCGGTGTTCCGGTTCTTCCTGAACGACTTCTCGACGACGACCCAAGGGGTCGACCTCATTTCGAGCCTGACGCTCGGGCGCACGACGGTCAGCGCCGTCTTCAACTACACGGACACGACGGTCAAGAACCTCGACTCGGCCGTGATCGATGAATTCCGTATCACTACCTTGGAACGGGGCTTGCCGAATACGCGGTGGAACGTCAGCCTCACCCACCGCGCCGACCGGTGGAGTCTGATGGGCCGGGTGAACTACTTCGGCCAGTACTGGGACAGCGAGGATGGCCGGAATGCCGCCGATGTCGATGGCGGACCCGCGTTCTCCTGGTTCTACCCGGCCTATGCCGGCAAGGCGCTCGTCGACCTGGAGCTCGGCATTCCGTTCGGCGAGGCCCTCACCCTCGCGGTCGGCGCTGAAAACGTCTTGAACGTGTACCCCGACGTGAACCAGTACGGCGCCGCCACAGTCGGCAATCAATACGGCCAGTACTCACCGTTCGGCTTCAACGGCGCCTACTACTACACGCGTATCAATTTCGGCTGGGGCGGCCTGTAGGGGGGAGCGTCCAGCCGAGGAACGACCGCCCGACGGCACGCAACGATAGCGACGGAGGGCGTCATACGTCGTGCATCGCATGCCACCGATGGTGGCATGCGGGTTCTCGGTCCGGCCTCCGACGTGTGGGCCCAGAGCGGATCCTCCCCGCGCAGCAGGCGGAGCACCGTCTCGCGCTTGCGCCTGGCCGAAAACGGCCCCTTCTGCTCGCACCCGCTCCAGTCGCCCTCCGGGCTCCCGCCGCCGCCGCCGATGCCTCAGCCTGCTTCCTCATCTCGACACGCCTCCTGCGAGCACTCTCTCGCAATCAAGTGTCCAAGAAAACTCTAAGGCGCTGGAGTGCATCACCACGCTGCGCTCCGCCTGGGGATCCGCACTAATAGCCAGCCTCAGCGCATCGGCGGCTGGCGTATCGGCACAGAGCCTCACCGAAGCGGAAGCCGTGTTACGCATGCGCGAAGAGCATCCGCAGGTTCGCGTGCTCGACCTCACCGTGCGCGAGCTCGAGGCGGACCTCCGCGAGCGCGGCCTGCTCGCCAACCCCGCGGTGAGCTACACGCGGGAAGACACGTCTCTGGGCGCCGACGCTTTCCTGACCGTGACCCAGGAGCTTCCAGTCCGGGGACGACTGGGGTTGCTGAGGGAGGCCGCCGGGCATGCGACAGCCGCGGCTCGGTCGCGCGCGGACGCAGAATTGCTGACACTCGAAACGTCGCTTCGGCTGGCGTTTGCCGACCTCCGCCTCGCCCAGTCGAGGCTCGAGGTCCTAGGCTCCGGGCTTTCCGCGCTGACTCAGTTAGTCGACGTGCTCCGAACACGGGAAGATGAAGGCGAAGGCTCACGCTTCGACCGCCTGCGCGCCGAGCGCGAGATCGCCGATATTGACACCGACCTCGAAGCCGCTGAGATCGATCGCCTGAGTGCGCAGGCACGGCTCGGTTCATTCTTCGGACCAGGCACCGATCCGGCCGACTTGCGGGCGGGCGGACCGTCGTTGGATGTCGCCACGATTCCACCGCTTGCCACGCTCCTACCAGAGGCGCTTGTGCGACGACCAGACTATCGCGCCCTCGAGCTGGGCGATACGCGGTGGGAAACCGAGCGACGCGCGGCAGAGCGACTGCGACTTCCGGGCGCGTCGGTGAGCGCCGGGTTGAAACGCACGACTGGGCCAATGACGAATAGCTCGGGCTATGCACTGACGGCGGCCCTGTCGGTCCCGCTCTTTAACCGCGGTCAAGCGCAGGTGGCCAGAGCCGAGGTTGCCAGAGCCCGAGTGAACAGCGAGCGATTGCTTCTCGAAACCCGAATCGTAAGCGAGGTTCGGGCGACCCACGCGGCGGCCTCAAGGTATGCGGCGCTCATGTCGCGATACGGGGCTGAGTCGGTCGAGCCGGCGGACGAACTGGTAGCAATTGCCACGGCGGCGTACGAGGAGGGCGAGTACGGAATCCTTGAACTTCTCGATGCGCATCGGGTGAAGCTCGGCGCCGAAGAACGTCTTCAGGAGTTATCCGCCGATGCCAGTCGAGCCGCGATACATCTCGATCACGCGATCGGGCGGAGGATCACGCCATGAATACGCTGGTCAATACGCGACAGCGGCCCCGGATTAGATGGCAGGGACTCACGTTGGCGATTGCTCTCGCGGCGTGCGGTGCTCCCGAATCCGGAGCCGTGGACAGCGGCGAGAGCAGCGAACCAGCGCCGGTCGTGGAAACACGATGGACGGTGCGGACCGAACTGTTCCTGGAGTACCCCCCGTTCGTCGAAGGGCAGGTCAGCCGGTTTGCCGCGCACCTCACCAACCTCGTCACGTTCGAACCGATTCGGACTGGCCGACTGGTAGTCCGTCTTACCGGCCCCGAATCGGCCGAGTTCTCAACGGACGCGCCCGGTCGACCCGGGATCTTTGGCGTCGATGTCACACCGGGGCGGGCCGGCCGCTATCAGCTCGAGCTCATGCTCGACGCACCTGAATTGACAGATCGGCACGACCTCGGAGAGGTGGTCGTCTTGGCAGCAGACCAGGCAGCGCCCGGCCCTGCGGAGATGTCGGGCGACGCCTCGATCTCCTTTCTCAAGGAGCAGCAGTGGGCGCTCGACTTCGCCTCGGCCGTCGCTGTCGAGCGAGAGATCGCCGAGAGCCTCGTGATCGCCGCCGAGATCGAACCACGCACAGGCGGACAGGTCGAAGTCGTGGCGCCGGTAACCGGCCGGCTTGCCGGAGACCGACCGCCGCGGCCCATTGGAGCGAGGGTCGCCAAAGGCGCGACGCTCGCAGAAGTGGTTCCTCACAGTGGACACGGCGACGACCGACCGGCGCTCGAGCTGGACGTGGCTGAGGCCCGCGATGCCCTGGAGTTGGCAACCGCCACCCGCGCACGCGTCGACCGACTGGTGGCGGCAGGAGCGTTGCCCGCCCGCCGGCAGCTCGAGGCACGCCTGGCCGAGCAGACGGCGGAGGCACGCGTCACTGCGGCGACTGCGCACTTGGCGCAACTCGATGCGATGCGGTCCGGGGAGGGCGACGGCGCGGGTAACATCCGGTTTGTCGTGCGATCGCCAATCGGCGGTGTCGTTGCCGAATCGAACGCAACCCCCGGCGCCAGCGTCGAGCAGGGGAGCCGACTCTTTCGCCTGGTTGCTCTCGATCGAGTACACGTCGTCGGCGCCCTTCCCGAGGCCGAGTTGCCACGCCTGGACGAGCTGGTCGGAGCTGAGCTCGAGGTGCCCGGATTCGGTGCGCCACTACCGCTCGACCGCCTTGTGGCCGTTGGTCGCGTGCTCGACCGTGATTCGCGTACGGTCCCGATCATCTACGAGCTACGCGACCCCGACCGGCGGGTTGCCGTCGGACAGGCGGTCTCCCTTCGGGTTTTCGTATCCGCCGCGACGACGGCCGTGACCGTTCCAGAAGCTGCGGTTGTTGACGACGCGGGACAGCCGGTGGTGTTCGTGCAAGTCGATGGCGAAAGCTTTGAACGGCGTCCGATTCAGCTTGGTAATCGTGAAGCTGGCCTCGTGCAAGTCACCGGCGACCTGGTAGCGGGCGAACGGGTGGTCGTCCGGGGTGCGCCCCTGATTCGCCTGGCCGCTCTGTCGCCTCAGGTTCCGGCGCACGGGCACACCCACTAAGGAGCGATCATGCTCGACCTGCTCATACGGTGGTCGCTCGGAAACCGGCTGGTCGTTATCGCGCTGGCCGGGGCCTTCCTTTTCGTCGGCGGGTACACAGCGTCGCGGGTACCGGTCGATGTCCTGCCCGACCTCACCGCGCCGACCGTGACCGTGCTGGTGGAGGGCCACGGGATGACGCCGACCGACATGGAGGCGCTGGTTACGTTTCCGATCGAGGCAGCCTTGAACGGCGCATCCGGCGTTCGGCGCGTGCGCTCGGCGACGGCGGTTGGCCTCGCCGTCGTCTGGGTTGATTTCGACTGGGGCGAGGACATCTATCGCGCGCGGCAGACGGTGACTGAGAAACTCACAGTCGTGGCAACGACACTACCGTCCGAGGTTGATACGCCGGTGCTCGCGCCACTGTCGTCAATCATGGGCGAGATCATGTTCGTCGCGCTTGAATCCGACACCCACACGCCGCTCGAGGTACGAACCATCGCCGAGATGACGGTCCGTCGTCGGCTCCTGGCCACGCCTGGTGTGTCCCAGGTCACGGTCATTGGCGGTGAGCGGCGGCAGTTCGAGGTGCTCGTGGATCCGGAGCGACTCGCCGACTACGGCGTGGCGTTGGCCGCAATCGAGGCCGGGCTTCGCGCTGAGAACCGCAACACGTCGGCCGGATTCCGGCTTGCGGGCGGGCAGGAGTACCTGATCCAAGGCATTGGGCGGTTCCGCGATCTGGATGCCCTCGGTGCCACCGTCGTCGGCTCTCGCGACACCCAACCGATCCGCGTCCGCGACGTCGCCGAGTTGCGCATTGGCGAGTCGATGAAGCGGGGGGACGGCTCCCACAACGGCCGGCCAGCCGTCATCCTCGGCATCAGCCGGCAACCGAACGTCAACACGCTGGCGCTGACTCGTGATCTGGACGGTGTGATCGCTGAGATTCAAGCTGAGCTTCCCTCAGGCCTGCGCCTCGAGACACGACTCTTCCGACAGGCAGAGTTCATCGAGCTTGCGCTCGGCAACCTGACAGAGGCACTCCGCGACGGGACAATTCTCGTGGTCATCGTCACGTTGGTGTTCCTGGCAACCTGCGCGCGGGCGCCATCACGCTGCTGGCGATTCCGTTGTCGCTTCTCGCGGCGGTCGTCGGTCTTCGCCTCGCCGGCCTGTCGATCAACAGCATGACCCTTGGCGGGATGGCCATCGCCGTGGGCTTGCTGGTTGATGACGCGATTGTCGATGTGGAGAACGTGACGCGTCGGCTCCGGGAAAATGCCGTGCTGCCGCCGCCCCAGCGCAGACCCGCGCTCGAGGTCGTCTATGAGGCCAGCCGTGAAATCCGCAGCACGATTGCATTCACGACCGTCATCGTCGTGCTGGTGTTCCTGCCGCTGTTCTTCTTGGCCGGGGTGGAGGGCCGTCTGCTGCAACCGCTCGGCTTTGCGTATCTCATCTCGCTGATCGCGTCGACGGTGGTTGCACTCACGCTCACGCCCGCGTTGTGTTCGTATTTGCTTCCGCGCATGGCGACTATCGTCGAGGGTCGCGAACCCGCGCTGACACGGACGTTGAAACGTCGGTATCAGGCATTGCTGCCCAAGGCACTGGACCGCCCGCGGCTAGTCGCTGGCCTGGCGATGCTGATGCTCATCGGCGCACTCGCCTCAGTTCCGTTCATGGGGAGGTCGTTCTTGCCTGCCTTCAACGAAGGCTCCCTGGTGATCAGCGCGGTCACGCTGCCGGGCACGAGCCTGGCCGAATCGAACGTGCTCGGTAGCGCCATCGAGCGTCTTCTGCTCGAGGTTCCTGAAGTCACCGCAACGTCGCGTCGGACTGGACGGGCAGAGCTTGACGAACATGTGCAGGGGGTCGAGTCATCGGAGATTGATGTTCGCCTCGAACCCGGCGGCCGTCCTCGGCCGATCGTGCTGCAAGAGATCCGGGAGCGATTGTCGCTGGTGCCCGGCACGAACATCACGATTGGCCAGCCAATCTCTCACCGCATCGACCACATGTTGTCTGGGTCGCGCGCAAACATCGCCGTCAAGATCTTCGGAGACGATCTGATCATGCTGCGGACGCTCGGTAGCCAGACTGTCCAAGCAGTTGGCGGGATTCCGGGGCTTGTCGACGTGGCGCTCGAGCCACAGGCCGACATCCCGACGGTCCGGGTTAGCTTCGATCGGGCCGGCCTGGCGCGGCACGGCTTGCCAGCCGGGCAAGCGGCGTTGGCGCTAGAGACCGCGCTGTTGGGGCGAGAGGTCGGCCAGATCGTGGATGGTCAGATGATGTTCCCCTTGATCCTGCGGTACGCCCCAACAGACTTGTCCGACCTGGATGCGATCTGGCAAACCCGTATCGACATGCCCTCGGGCACTCGCGTACCCCTCGGCAGCCTTGCGAACATCGTGGAGGACCGCGGACCGAACTTTATTGGTCGCGAAAACGGCCAGCGGCGGATCGTGGTCACGGCCAACGTCTCAGGTCGCGATCTGGGCAACGTGGTCGCCGATGTTCGCACGCGGGTAGCCGAGAACGTTACGTTGCCCAGCGGTTACCGTGTCGAGTACGGCGGGCAGTTCGAGGCCGAGGCCTCCGCGTCGCGCCTGCTGGTGGCACTTGGGCTTGCCGCGATCGTTGGTATCCTGCTCGTCTTGGTCACTGCGCTGCGGTCGGTTCGCGATGCGACGATCGTCATGATCAACCTGCCCCTAGCACTGATCGGTGGTGTCGTTGGCGTCTTCCTCGGGGACGGCGTGTTGTCAATTGCCGCGCTCATCGGGTTCATTTCGCTCTTCGGCATCGCCACCCGCAACGGCATCATGTTGGTTTCTCACATTCGTCACCTGCGTGAGCACGAAGGTGTGACCGACGTGCGAGAAGCCGTGATCCAGGGCTCAGTCAACCGGCTGGTTCCGATATTGATGACGGCGCTATCAACTGGACTAGCCCTGATGCCAGTTGCGTTTGGATTTGGCGAGCCAGGTAGCGAGATTCAAGCTCCGCTCGCGATGGTGATCGTCTGCGGGCTGTTCTCGTCGACCGCGCTCAATATGTTCGTGGTGCCGGCTGTGTACGGCATGCAGCTTAGTCGCGAGCAAACACCCAGCGTATGAGGCAACGTGGTTGGTCATCGGCCCTCTCTGTCTGGACCGCTGCTGTGGCGCTAGGCGTCACCGTGGCGTGCACGCTGTGGCCAGGCGATTCGGGCCGGCCTCCCGGTCGAGAGCAAGGCACGGGCGAGAGCGGCGTGGCCTACGTCGACAACGCCACCTGCGCGGCGTGTTACCAGGCTGAGCATGACGCCTGGTCTGGGTCGCATCACGACCTCGCCATGCAGGAGGCCACGTCGGAGACGGTCCTTGGCGATTTCGATGATGCGACGTTCACGCATTTCGGGGTGTCGTCGCGGTTCTTCACGAAGGATGGTCGGTTCTTCGTGAACACAGAGGGCCCCGACGGTGAGCTCGCCAACTTCGCGCTCACGTACACCTTCGGGGTTGAGCCACTGCAGCAGTATCTTGCGCCGTTTCCGGGAGGTCGTCTGCAGAGCCTGACGATCGCGTGGGACACGGAACGAAATGAGTGGTTTCACCTCTATCCCGATGCACGGATTCCCTGGGACGATCCGTTGCACTGGACCGGCCGGTACCAGACCTGGAACGTCATGTGTGCGGAATGCCATTCGACGAACCTGCGGAAGAACTACGACCTTGAGACCGAGACGTATCGAACGGTGTGGGACGAAATCGATGTCGGTTGCCAAGCGTGTCACGGCCCCGGAGCCTCGCATGTCGCGTGGGCTCGATCGGGCGATGCCGACCCACCCACCACCGACACCGACGTTGGGCTGGTCGTGGACCTGGCGGTGAGCGCGCACGACGAGATCGAGTCGTGCGCCGGGTGTCACTCTCGGCGGCAGCGAATCAGTGACGTCGACCGACATGCAAGGCGGTTCCTCGATGACTTCCGGCCATTGACGCTGCAAGCCGGGCTCTACCACCCAGATGGGCAGATCCAAGACGAGGCCTATGTCTGGGGCTCGTTCACACAAAGCAAGATGTATGAGGCAGGCGTCAAGTGCTCGAACTGCCACGACCCGCACCAGTTGGATCTGTCGGTCGAGGGCAACGCCGTCTGCGTGCGATGTCACCGCGCGGCACCCGCAGCCAACGTCGAGTTCCCCACGCTCCAACGAAAGAGCTACGACACGCCCGAGCATCACTTCCATCCCGTGGGGTCAGATGGCTCGCAGTGCGTCGCCTGCCACATGCCGGCGCAGACATATATGCGTGTCGACCCGCGTCGTGACCACAGCTTCCGGATCCCGCGTCCCGACGTCTCCGTCGAGTTGGGCACGCCGAACGCGTGCACGATGTGTCATGAGGATCAGGACGATTCGTGGGCAGCAGCTCAGGTCGAGGTCTGGTGGGGGCAACCCGACACCCCGCACTTCGCCGCAGCCTTTGCCGCGGCGCGCGATGCCGACCGCGCGGCCGAAGCACCGCTGCTGGAGCTGGTCGCCGACTCGGCCCGGCCCGCCATCATCCGGGCGACGGCGCTGGAGCACCTCCGCCAATACGGCCCTCGGGCGCTCGAGGCGATTAGGTCGGCGACAACCGATGGCGACCCGCTCGTCAGAGCATCCGCAGCAGGGGGCCTTGAGCGCTTGCCGCCGCGCCGGCGAATCGCGGTGGTCACGCCGCTGCTCGACGATCCCGTTCGTGCAGTGCGCCTCGAAGCCGCGCGCGTGCTGGCGTCCGTCCCGATCGCCGATCTCGATTCTCGACAGGCTGGGCTTCTTGCGAGAGGGCTGTCAGAGTTCGTGGATGCGCAAATGGCGTCAGCCGACATGCCGGCGGCGCACCTGAACCTGGGGGTCCTTCGACTGCGTGCCGGTCAACTTGACGAGGCCGAGCGCGCGTATCAAGTCGCCCTTCATCTCGATCCCAGCTTCGTCCCGGTTCGGTTCAACCTGGCCAACCTCTACAACCAGCAGGGACGCAACGACGAGGCAGAGACGGTCCTTCGCGAAGGGATCGACCGGGCTTCTGAGGGGGACGAAGGCGAGCTACAGTACTCACTCGCGCTGCTGTTGGCTGAGGAGGATCGCCTAGAAGAAGCGGCAGCCAGCCTGCAACGGGCGGTCGAGCTGATTCCGCGTGCGCGCGTCCGCTACAACTACGGGTTGGTGCTGCATCGCCTTGGCCGTCTTGACGACGCCGAGGCAGCGCTGATCGAGGCAAACGAAGGCAATCCGCGCGATGCGGACGTGTTGCTCGCTCTGGCTCAACTCCTGATGGACCGCGGCGAGCTCACCCGAGCCCGCGAGTACGCACGCGCGCTCCTTCAGCTGAACCCCACAGCCCCAGGGCCGCAGCAGCTCCTCAACGAGATCCGGCTGCGCCAGGTTCGACAGCGGTAGGCCCCGGCACTTGGTTTTCGTGGCTCCGAAGAGTGGTCGAAAAGACCCACCGCCGGCACCAAAGCCAAAACCAATGCTGATGAGCGGAATGACCGTGTTCCCCTCAACGGTGATCGGTTCACCCACGACTGTGCGCGTGCTCAACAGGGATTCAGGTGTGCCTACGGACGAGGATCGTCGGGCACGCAGAGCTCAGCCGTGAACGCCATCCAGCTAATCGCCGACCCGGCGACTGTGGCCTCCGGTGGGCTTGCGGCGCCGCCCTCGATACGTAGTGCGCCAGGGTACGTCGTCAATCGGTCCAACGCCTGCGGCTCGGCGGCGACCTCTGCCTGCGAATGGTTACCAGGCCAGAGCAGTACGCCGATGGCGTCGCGCGCCGTATCGAAGTCCGCTGATTCAGCGACGAACGCGAACTCTCGCGGCGTCCACGACAGGGCCGCCGCCACCGTGATGCCATAGGCCGTGCTCACGTACCGGGGATTGGAGAATCGGTACGGTGGCGTGGCTACCATCAGGTAGTCAGCCTGCGGCTCGGCGGCTGGGCTGATCTGAATAGTCCAGCCGGGAGGGTTCTCGGGATGCGTCTCGGGAGCGAGGCGGAACATGAGGTCAGTCCCGAGCGCGGCTTCAAAGGCCTGACCTCGCTCCACGCGTCCGCTCACGACCGTCTCGCGACATGCCGGCGTTGGAGACGGCGCCTGCCCCGACGCCGTCAGACCGGCGGACACGATCGCCAGGCCGGACGCCAGTCGTCCGGCTTGGCCCATTAGAAGTCCGAGTTTGGCCGTCAAAACCTAGTCGCCCCCTGCTTCCTCCTTCGGTGGCAACGGTGAAACATAGCCAATCACCAGAATCAGCGCGCCAACGACGACGAACGACACGATTCGAGCGATCGTTCCGATGTCGGCGAGATCAACGGAGAACAGTTTGATCACCACCACTGCCAGGAGCGCGGCGCCAACCCACCAGAGTCGCCGAAGCGCAAGTCGTGTCGCGCCGAACATCATCACGAACGCCACCGCGGTCCAGGCGATCGACAACGACGTCTGTAGAACGGCCGAGGACCATAACGCGTCGGCGCGGAACGGCACGCCGCCCAGGAAGTGGGTTGCCCGTGCGACGGTACCGTTCAGCGTCGCAAACGCAAGGAACCCAAGCGTACCCCAGCGCTCGTTCGGCCCGAACCTGATCCGGCTCTTGGCACTCCACCAGAGAAGGGCTCCGAGAGACGCAACCTGCGCAAGCTCGATGGGGTTGAAGATCGGGACGTAGCTCAATGGATCTGGGTCGCCACGATGAATGTTGGCGAAGAGCACCCATCCGGCCGCAACGATCACTAGCGGGAGTTGGCCGACCCCAAGATACGCGTCGTCAAAACGCCCGACCGGCCAACCGACTCGGTGACCGAGCTTCGTGAGAGCGCAGACGACGGCCAGCGGCACCACGGCCCAGACAACGAACGGCCAGGTCGGACCACTGGGTACGGCCTGCTCGATGATCCACAAACCCTCCCAGCTCATGAAGAACACGCCGAGCCAGAGCGTCGCCGAGTGATACGCCAACGCCCAGCGTTTCCAATCCCCTTCGAGCCGCCGGAGAACCCAGTACTGCGTCAGAAAGACCGTGGGCCACGCAACCGCGCCCCAGTGTGCCAGCGGATGAGGCTCGCTGACGAGCCACGGCAGCGTGAGCACCAGCATCACCGGCAGCAGAAGGTACGGCGGATACGCGAGGTGGTTCCAAGCGAGACGGCGCCGGAGAAAGACAAGTGCCGCGACGCTGACCGCCACGAACCCGAGGGTCGCGCTGTGCTGGTCCGGCCACGACAAATGCCACGAGATCTCGGCGACACCGGCACCGAACCACCAGAGCGTGCCCCACCCGAGTGTTGCGGCCGCCAGCCAGGGATAGGCCGCGTTTCCGTCGCGATGTCGGTACAGGTACCGGCTTGAGAAGAGGGCCGCCGTGCTCAGCATGAGACCTGCCAGGTACACGATGTTGAGAATGGGGAGATCGCCCACGGTTCGCCCGCGCTCCTCCAAGAAGACGGTGCCCGCCAAGACCTGAAGGGCAAGACCCGACATGAGCGCGAGGGATCGGTTCTGGCGGACACCAACCCACACCAGGGCGGCTCCCTCGAGTGCCCAGGCGGCGGACGTCCATCGCCCATCGACGGCGAGCGGGATCATGAGCGTGCCGAAGACGACCGAGAGCGCGGTAAACGACTCGACCAACATCCGCATCGAGTGACGTTGACGCGCCCGGATCAGGATCGCCACGACCGCGTAGACGACCGAATATGCGAGTGCGCTCCACGCCGGTCCGTACTCGAAGCCACTCACAAGCTGATGTTGAAGTGCGAACCCCGCGAGCGGGACGCCGAAGACGAGCGTTCCGTCGACGTACCCAAGAAGGCGCGGCGGCTGGCGCCACGCAAACAACACCGGGACCACGAGGAACAGGACGAAGAACAGCGCGAGGAACGGCTGGGTCGTCGCGAAGTAGCCTGGCTGGTAGAACTCGAGCCCCCATACCGCACCGACGATGAACGTGAAGACGAACCCCAGCAGGTTGAGAACCCGCCAGGCCCGGAACCACGCAATAGCCACGATGCCGACGTCGAGCGCGGCATAGTAGGAAAAGAGCGCCACGTGGCTGGCATCACGAGAAACGAGCACGGGACCGAGGAACCCGCCAAGCGTGGCCAAGATCGCCAGACTCCGGGCGTCCTGGACAACAGCCAGGACCGCACCAAGCGCGACCAACACAACTATTGCCCCTAGGCCCACCCCGACGCCGATGAGGTCGTACACCGTCACGGCAGCAAAGGTCGTGAGATAGACGATGCCCACGCCGCCGCCTTGCAGCGCCAGGCCATAGTCGCGTCGCGAGTCGCGAAAATGCCATCCAGTCGCCAGCAGTCCGAGCCCGGCGCAGGCGGCGCTGACGAGTCGAAGCTCGATCGGAAACCAGCCTCGGTCGACAACGTAGTTGAGGAAAAACGCCACGCCAAAGAACAGAATGACTACCCCGACCCGAACGACGGTGTTGCCACCAAACAGCCACGCCCGGATCACCTCGACCCAACCCGGTACCGTCGACAACCGCGCGGCCGAAACCTTGGGTGTCGGCGGAGCCTCGGTGGAGCGCGCAGCGGGGACGGCCGGCTCGCGAGCAGACAATGACTCCGGAGGTGCCGGTCGGGCGGCTGAACTCGGAAGAGGCGCCCCCGTTCCCGAGCGCACCAGCTCGCTCAGACGAGTGATCTCTCCCTCCGACGTCAGGAGTCGGCGCGAATAGTCGGCAACGCGGGACTCCATCCGGCCGAGTCGATCGGTCAGCAGACTGAGACGCTGCCAAAACCCCAGCAACAGAATGCCTACGACGAGAACTAGCAACTCCAGCATGGCTGCCTCCTCATTTCTTTCGACGACGTGGGACCCCGCCCATGGGGAACTCATCGAGCCGGGCGATAATGTCGCGAATCACCCTCGCGGTTCGCTCGATGTCGTCGGCCTTGAGTCCCCGCGTGATCGACTCCGACCAGGTCACGCCGGCGCTTGACAGCTCCTGTTCAAGGCGTCGGCCCTCACGCGTCAGCCGAACGAGCGGCGACCTGACATGGTCGGGGTTGGACCCCAACACAAGCATCCCTTCATCTACGAGTAAGTCGACGATTCGTTGAACGCTTTGACGGGTCATGCCCATCCGACGAGCAATCTGGGGAACCGTACATTCCGCCTCCCCCACGGCGCCGATAACCTGCCACCGCGCCTGGGTCTGCCTCATCGGGGCCGTTAGGGCCGCACCGTGCCGCAGCAACGCACCATTCAGCCGAAAGACCTCGAGAACGAGGTCGCGAAGTGCCGTCGCGGCGCGTGACTGCCTCATGAGCCGTTCCTTCCGGATGATCGAACTACCGAGCCGCTCGCCGCCATAAGACATAATGCTGTCATAATGACAGAATACTGTCAACATGAAAATGGCCCTGTCTTGACTGACGCCACCGGTATCGGATTGCGCATTTTGACCCGGCGAACCGACCTCGTAAGATGGAGGCGGAGGAGTGGGTATGTCTTGGATGTACATGGTGGTTCTGGCAGGTGTGCTTTCCATCGCCCCAAGCGGCGTCCTTGCGCAGACCACTGGCGAAGCCGCCCCGGCGCCGGTGACGGCCTGGGGCCACCCGGACCTACAGGGCGTTTGGGACTTCCGAACGATGACGCCCCTCGAGCGGCCAAAGGGCCAGGCGGACAAGTTGTTTCTGACCGAGGACGAGGCCACCGCCCTCGAAGCCGGTGTGAAGGCGCACCGGGCACGTGAGCTGGAACCGAGCGAGGTGCGAACCGAACCGTTGCCTGCCGGCGGTGGCGGACGCGCCGTGGGCGGCTACAACGATTTCTGGCTCGACTATGGAACCAACGTCATTGCCGGCCGGAGGACATCGCTCATCATCGATCCATCCGATGGCCGCCTGCCCCCGCTCACGTCGGAAGGGGACGCGCTCCGCCAGGTCGGGTCCTTATGGGAGGACCTGCCGATTTCGTCGCCGGTCCGGGTGAGGAGCGCCGGCACCAGCGCCGACCACCCTGAGGATCGCGGGCTCGCGGAACGTTGCCTCGTGGGGTTCAACAACGGTCCCCCGATGATGCCAAGCGGCTACAACAACAACATGCAGCTGTTCCAGACTCGGGACACCGTCGTCATCCTCACCGAGATGGTCCACGACGCGCGGATCATCCCGCTCGATGGCCGTGCCGGTCCTTCGGACGCGATCCGCCTGTGGTCGGGAGCCTCCAGAGGCCGCTGGGAGGGCGAGACGCTTATCGTTGAAACCGCCAACTTCACCGATAAGACAGGGAGCTTCGATCCGTCGGCGACGACCGCGATCGGAACGGGCGAGACCCTGCGGCTCACGGAGCGCTTTCGGAGAACAGACGAGGACACCCTGCTCTACGAGTTCACGGTGAACGACCCGACGTACTTTACGAAGACGTTCACCGTGGCGATTCCGATGCGCCGCTCAGACGACGCGATGTTCGAGTACGCGTGCCACGAAGGCAACTACGGCTTGCTGAACATCCTGCGCGGCGCTCGCGCAGATGAACTGGCGTTGGAAGCCGAAGCCCCAGCACAGTGAGGGCCGCAGACTAGCTCGCAGACTGCGCCATCACCAACTCGGCGGGACCCGGCAGTCCGAGGCCTTTTCGGATCGCCCCGATCGCCCCCATGTGATACGCCTCGTGCCAGGCCAGGAAGACGACCCAGCCAAGAACCGCCTGCTCGCCGTGGGGACCGCCTTTCGGCATCAGCTGGCGGATCGATCCTTCGGTGGCCGCGTCCAGGGCCGCGTCGAGCTCGGCCCGCAACTGGTCCCAGGCCTCTCGAAGCTCTGACAACGTCGGATAGTCCTGCCCGGCGGACGCGGGCGTCTGGATGAAGTCGATCGCGAACGGTCGCTCTTTTTCGGCGCCGAGGCTCGCGAGCATCTGGTAACGGAAATCGAGAAGGTGTCCGACTTCCCAGGCGATCGACGGACCTTCGCCATCGCGGGTACGCTGGCGCGCCGTCTCGTCCGACAGGTCGTTCAAGACGAGGGGCAGCAACATGTTCGTTGTACCAAGGCTCGCTACGATTGGTTCGAGTAGGGGAATCATCGTCGTCCTCCCAAAGATCCGGTGGAGCATCCTATTGGATGCACTGCGTTACGAGTACGGCATCGCCGGCACTTTTCCGATCAGCCGTGCGTACACCGCGAGAGAGCCTCGATGATGAGCCGTGTGATCGACGATTCCTGAGATCACGGCGCTCCGAGACGCGGGTCCCATGAGTCGGGTGTCGGACATGGGCTGAAACAGGGTCTCATCAGAGGCCGCACCGACGACTTCAGCCGCGTGCGCGAACGCGCGCTCGAGCCATGCCGTTGCCTCCTCGAGTGAGGTCACCGCTTTCGCCTTGGCAACGAGCGCATCGAACTCCATATCCCACCCCTGGCCGAAACCGCCCTCGATAAACCAGTCGACGGAGTCAGCGGCGTGGGCGATGTGTCCAGCCACCGTGTAGAGATCGGGATGTGGAGCAAACCCTGCGTCAGCGGGCTCAAAGACCGAAATCGTGGTCTTGAAGAACTTCAACGTCGCCTCGAGCTCTTTGACGAACCCCTCGGCTGCAGACATGACTGAGTCTCCGTGTTGCTCTCGCTCGACCAAGTCGACCCGAGCGACGTGTCCTAGGAGTCTGCGCCGCAGGAGGTGCGGCGGCGTGAAATGGGTCGTCGGCCCATGCTGTGCGTCATTGTGCCGGAGCGACTTCGGCGGTCGGCCGACGAGGGAACTCCTCGGCGAAGGGCGAAGCAGATAGCAAGATTCGGCCTTGAGGGGCCGCCTGGCCCGCCACAGAGCCCGAGGCGCGCCGATCGGTCGTCGTTGCGAGCCTCATTCCCCGCGTGTTACGCCGCCATCAGGGCGTGCAGGCGCGTGGTGTTCAACGCCCGGCACACCAAGTCCCACTCGCCCTGCACCTTCGCCAGCCCCCGCAGGCTGAAGCGTCGGAATCCCAGCACGTGCGTGATCCAGCCGTTGGGAGCCTCCGACAGCCACTTGCGTTCTGCCTACGCCGCACGGCCCGCCGGCCTCGACAGCTTCTCGGCCATGCGACTCGTCGCGGGATACTTCTCCGGGTCGCGGGGCCTGGCCGCCTTCCCCTCCCGGCCCAAGGACACATACCCGTCGATGCCTCGCGTTTCCAGGTCCGCCAAGTCCCGCTCGTTGCTGTAGCCGGCGTCCGCCAGCACCGTCTCCGGCTGCTCGCCGACCGTCTCCGCCAGCGCGTCGAGCAGCGCCGGCACACCACCCTGGTCGCTCGCGTTCGCCGTCACCTCCGTCGCCACCACCAACTGGTGCGCACCATCGACCGCCACCTGCGCGTTGTAGCACTGCTGGAACCCGTCGTTGCTCGTCTTCATGATCCCGCTCTCCGGGTCCGTGAAGTTGCTCTGCGCCTTCGCGTCCGGCTCGCCATACGACCGCGTGTAGGGCGGCCCGCCCTTCGGGTTCCGGTCTTGGTCCGGCTGCCGACCGCGGGCGTCGTCCGCTGCCCGCTGCTGCGCCTCCAACCGCGACTTCGCCGCCCGGGTCGCCGCCAGACGGTCTTCCCGGCGGCGCAACTCCGCCGGCAACGCGTCGCCCCGCACGTCCGCCCCCACCCGCGCGTCCTCGGCCGCGTCGGCCGCGCCAGCCGCCGCCAGCCGCGCCTCAATCTCCCCCCGCAGCCGCCGCTCCTCCTTGGCCATCCGCCCGTAGCTCATCGCCTTCCGTTTGCTCGCGTTCGCCCGCACCTTCGTGCCGTCAATCGACAGCTTCCCGACGCGCGCCAGACCCCATGCCCGCGCCAGCCGACCCACCGCTACAAACAGCTCCTTGAAGTCCGACAAGTGCCGCCGCCGGAACTCGCACAGCGTCCGATGTTGCGGGAAGTTGCCCGCCCCCAGAACCCGGAACGCCCCGTCCTCTTCCAGCTTCCGCGCGATCCCGCGCGCCGAGAACACCCCCGTCGCATACGCATACAGCAGCACCTTCACCATCATCCGCGGTGCAGAGGGCGCGTTGCGCCGACCGTCCCCCGCATACGGCGCGTAGAACGCCGTACGCAAGGGCGTCACGGTGTTCCCAACAGACAACGGGAATATCCCGTAGGCGCGTATCACCTGCAACATCGGACCGACGGCAGCGACACCCACCACGACACGTGGTCGCGGCTCTCGCAGGTGCCATCGAAACCCGCACGCGGAGGCTGAGTGACAGGGCCCCTGTCCAGCGCTATGATGGCGATTATGCCTCGCCCAAGCACTCTCCTCGCGTTGGCCGTGGCGGGAGCGTTTCTCGTGGTTTCGCTCTCGTCCCTCGTAGCTCAGGACGATCGTCCGATCACGTCTCCGGCTGATCCGACTGACAGACACACGGTGGGCAATCGCGACTACCGCCCCGGCGAGATATTCGAGCCGCCCTGGATGGAGGAGCGCGCCGCGCTGCAGCTGGCGACGATCGATCAGTTCGACGTCTTTCACGACTTCCGGTTCACCGACCGGCTGCCAGACAGCGGCATTACCTTCAGGCACCGCACGGTCGATGACGGCGCCAAGCTCTACAAAGCCGTCCACTATGACCACGGCAACGGGATAGCGGTAGCCGATGTGGACGGCGACGGGCTCTACGACATCTACTTCGTGACACAGCTTGGTTCGAACGAGCTGTGGAGGAATCTCGGCGACGGCACATTTGAGGACATCACGGCGTCCGCCGGCGTCGGACTCGCCGATCGCATTGGCGTGACCGCCTCGTTTGCCGACACTGACAACGACGGTGACCCTGATCTCTACGTCACCACGGTTCGGCACGGGAACGCGCTGTTTGAAAACGACGGCAACGGCGTCTTCGAGGACATCACCGAGTCGTCAGGACTCGGCTACTCGGGGCACTCGTCATCGGCCGTTTTTTTCGACTACGACCGCGACGGGCTGCTCGATCTCTATCTGACGAACGTTGGCCAATACACGACTAACGAAATCGGTGAGGGCAACTATTACGTCGGGCTGACCGACGCGTTCTTCGGGCAGCTGTACCCCGAACGCTATCAGCTGAGCCTCTTGTTTCGGAACGCCGGGGACAACCACTTCGAGGACGTCTCGGTGCGGACCGGACTCACCTATGCGGGCTGGACTGGTGCCGCCAGCCCGATTGACGCCAACGACGACGGTTGGCCCGACCTCTACGTGCTGAGCATGCAGGGGCACGACGAGTACTACGAGAACGACGCAGGCAGACGGTTCGTCAAGAAAAGTCGCGAGGTCTTTCCGCAGACGCCCTGGGGTTCGATGGGCATCAAGACCCTCGATTTCGACAATGACGGCCATATGGACATCTTCCTCACCGATATGCACACAGACATGATCGATGGGGTGAACAAAGTCCGACGCTACTGGTATGCCGAAAAGATGAAGATGACCGAGCGGTATCCGTCGAACTACCTCGCAACCGACGGGAATCACGTGCTTGGCAACGCGTTTTTCCGAAACGGGGGCGACGGGACCTTCCAGGAGATCTCGGAACAGATCAACGCGGAAAACTACTGGCCCTGGGGGCTCAGCGTCGGCGACCTAAACGCCGACGGCTGGGAAGACGCCTTCCTCGCCTCATCGATGAACTTTCCGTGGCGGTACGGCGTCAACTCAGTCTTCCTGAACAACCGCGGCGAGAAGTTCCTGGACAGCGAGTTCATTCTCGGCGTCGAGCCTCGCCGAGACGGGCGCACCACCACCCACTGGTTCGAGATGGATTGCGACGGTGAGGATGCTCAGAGAACCCTCGGCTGCGATGGGCGGACTGGAGTTGTCGAGTTCTCCGGTGCGCTCGGCAGCCGCTCGTCGGCCATCTTCGATCTCGATAACGACGGCGACCTCGATATCGTGACGAACGACTTCCACTCAGAGCCGATGGTGCTCGTGAGTAACCTCACCGAGCAGAAGACCAACGTTCGGTATCTGCGAGTGGACCTGGTTGGCACCAAGTCCAATCGCAGTGGAATTGGCGCTCGCGTTCGGGTCACAGCCGGTGGGCAGACCTACACCAAAGTCCAGGACGGCCAGTCAGGCTATCTCTCACAGAGTCTCTATCCGCTCTATTTCGGTCTCGACGAAGCCACCGTGGTTGACCAGATCGAGGTCACCTGGCTGTCGGAGACCGGGACTCAGGTCGTCGACGGTCCCATCGAAACGAACCAGGTCCTTACCATCACTGAGGAATAGACCGGCGTTCTCTGCCGCGGCTTCACCAAGATCGCGGTCGCCGTTGTCGGCCCCGGGGAATCGAGTGGCCTCCTACTACAATGGAATTGTGCGCCCTCGGTTAGCCCCGCAGTGGGCGATTCTCTGGTGTGTTGCCTGCGGTGGCGGTCAGGTCGAGCCGAGCTCGCCACCTGATCCATCCACGGACGCGAGCATCGAGTGGTTCGTCGACCGCGCCGCGCCGAGCGGCCTCGATTTCATCCATTTCAACGGGATGACGGGCGAGCTGTATACGCCTGAGATCATGGGATCGGGCGTCGCCCTGTTCGACTACGACAACGACGGCGACCTCGACGTGTATCTCGTCCAAGGTGCGAGACTCGGCGATGGCATACCGCTGTTCGCGCCGCCGGAACCGCTCGTCGACCGCCTCTATCGCAACGACCTCGCGATGGATACCGACGGAGAACCGACGCTCAGGTTTATCGACGTCACCGACGCGAGCGGAATTTACGTCCTCGGGTACGGTCAAGGGGTCGCCACCGGCGACTACGACAACGATGGGTGGATCGATCTGTATGTCACCCAATTCGGGCCCAACCAGCTGTGGCGCAACCAGGGCGACGGGACGTTCGCCGACGTGACCGAGGAGACTGGGACGGGTGACTCTGGGTGGAGCGTTCCCGCGTCGTTCGTGGACTTCGATCGCGACGGATCGCTCGACCTCGTCGTGGCCAACTACTTGAGCTTCGAGATCGAGACCCACGTGCCCTGTCGTCACCCAGACTGGGAAACAGGGAAATACTGTGATCTGAAGACCTATCGAAGTGTGCCGGATCGGTTGTACCGGAACTTGGGGAACGGGACGTTCGTCGACGCAACCGCCGAGACAGGCATCGCCGACGAGTTCGGGCCGGGGCTCGGCGTTGCCACCGCCGATGTCGATGGCGACGGCTGGGTCGATATCTTCGTCGCGAACGACGAGGCGGACAACCAGCTCTGGATGAACCAGGGCGATGGCACGTTTCGGAACGCGGCGATGATGTCGGGAGTGGCGCTCGGCGCGAGGGGTGACGTCAAGGCCGATATGGGTGTCGACTTCGGCGATTTCGACAACGATGGGGATGAGGACCTGTTTATCACCGAGCTGACCGGACAGGGGACCACGCTCTATGTCAACGATGGCACAGGGCTATTCGAAGACCGGGCCGCCCAGACTGGAATCAAGCAGGCGAGCCTTCCCAACACGGGCTTCGGCGCCGCGTGGTTCGATATCGACAACGACGGCTGGCTTGACGCGCTCGCAGTCAACGGACCGGTCCTGCTCGGGCGCGAGCCGACGCCCGACGATCCATTTCCGCTGGATCAAAAGAACCAGCTATTTCGGAATCTCGGGGACGGGCGGTTCGAAGATGTCACGGACCGGGCGGGAGACGTGTTCGAGCTGTCGGAGGTGAGTCGCGGTGCCGCGTTTGGCGATGTCGACAACGACGGGGACACGGACGTGGTGGTGACCAACGCCGCGGGTCCGGTCCGGTTGCTCATCAACCAGGTTGGCACGCGCCACCATTGGTTGGGGCTGCGCCTTGTCGGCGGGGACCCGGCCAGGGACATGGTCGGGGCTCGGGTGGTCGTCACCCACGCCGACGGGTCGACGGTCGGGCGTCGCGCCAGAGCTGACGGGAGCTATGCCTCCGCCAATGACCCACGCGTGCTGATCGGCCTCGGCTCGTCATCGGATGTGTCCGCAGTGCGAGTGACCTGGCCAAGCGGGCGGACGGAGGAGTGGCGCGACGTGCCGGTGGATCGGTATACGACATTGACCGAGGGTACCGGAGGATGACCGGGCGTTCCATCCAGGCCGGCAGCGTCGTCGGGCTGTGGGTGGCTGCGGTGGTGACGGCAGGTGGCTGTGCACCGTCCGACCAGACCACATCTGTCGCGTCGGTACCGGCGGTCCGGGATCCGGACACACCCACCACCGTGCCGCCAACCGTTGTTCTGCCAGAGCTGACGTCCATCGAGCAGGTGGCCCGTGACACGATACGTGAGCGACATGCAGCGGTTGAGACACTGCGTGACAACGACCCAACGGCGTCGCCCGCGGAGCTCGCGAGGGCCTACGGATCTCTTGGGCTGGTGTTGATGGCTGCCGACGCGCACGAATCGGCGGGTGCGGCCTTTTTGAATGCCGTGGCACACGCCCACGCCGATATGCGCTGGCCCTACTATCTGGGTCAGCTGAACCTGAAGCACGAGGACCATGCCGAGGCCGCGGCGTGGTTCGAGCGGGTGCTCGAGATCGCACCGTCGGACGAGGCCGCGCTGGTCTGGCTTGGCCGCGTATACCTGGATCAATCGCGCTTCGAGGATGCGAAGCGAGTGTTCGATCACGCGACACTGGTCGCTCCGCAGTCACCAGCGGCATGGGCCGGAGCCGGACAGGTGGCCCTTGCCGGACAGGAATACGCGCGCGCCGTTGAATCCTTGGAACGGGCGCTTGCGATCGACCCTGGCGGCACGCAGGCGCACTATCCCCTCGCGATGGCATATCGCTCACTCGGTGATTTCGAGAACGCAGCTGCCAGCTTCGATCGCTTCAACGCCGAGCGGTTGGAGCGGGGGCGGGACGGCCGTCCACTCGTGCTATCGGATCCGCTGATGCTCGAGTACTTCGACGTCGCGGAAGATATCGCGGTCCAGTGACTGGTGAAACTACGGACCCCCGGACCCCTCTCTTCGCATCGTGGCTCGCGCTTTCAAGGTCACAGAGCTGAAGGAGCCTCCGAAGTAGCTGGCAAACTGCAGGAAGGTGTAATCGTGGAAGTAGAAGACGTCGACCTGGGTCGCCGGCCATGTCTGCCCTGCTGCCGAGATGCTCGTGTTCGTCACAACGACCGTCGGGCTGCTTGGGAGCCCCGAGGCGGTGGTGTAGTTTCCGACGCGAGTTACGACATCGGCCGGCGAGGCAGTCGATTGGACCGCTAGACGCACCCCTGCGCGGCGTTGGTGACGACCTCCTGTCTCTGAAACAGGAGCCCGAAATCCACGATGGCGAGCAGCGTGAACAGCAGCAGCGGCAGCGTCAGAGCCATCTCGACTAGCTCCGAGCCAGCCTCACCACGCGTGCGACGCGCCCACCGCCATTTCGTTCTGGCCTTCATGGTTTACCTATGGCTACCTGTCCACTATCTGACAAGGACGACACTTCGCAACGCTGAGGACGTGTTGGCCGTGAGGTTCGAAGCGCTGGGCGCCATATCCATTTCGGTGATGTAGCCCTCGACGTCGTTGACGTTCATGCCCTTCATGAACATCCCGATGAACCCGGTCACGTAGATTTCACCGCGCCCGGTCTGGTTACCGCTCATATAGTTGTCGATGTCGAAGATGGCGACGGCGCGCATGCGCGGGCTGCGGTTCACGTGGGGCGCTGTGCACGAACCTGGGACTGTTTGACACCCACCTACCACTTTGCCGGTCCTCCCGCTGATGGTCAGCGCCGGTCCAACACCGCCCGCACAGCCAGAGCCGACGCAGGCGTCTCCTATAGGTGCCGTCTCGTCCCAGCTCGCAGCTAAGTCATAGCCGACCAAGTCGTTGATACCCTGCGAGGTCGGTCCCACCATGTTCCCCGGCTCGACCGTGAAGTTCGTATGCGCGGACACGGTGGAGCCGGTGCATTCACGAATCCGAGTCCGATACGCATTCGCTCCGGTCCCCAGACCATCGGGAAGAACGATCGGGTAGTACCAGCTTGGGGCAATCCGAAACTTAGTTGGGAATTGAAGCGGCTCCAAACCCTGTGGTTTGATGACGTTGCCTAAGACGAACATCACGCCACGAGAGAAAGGAGCCGAGATGAGCAGTGTCCTACGACCCGTCAGGAAGCGCAAGAAGGTTCGCACGTTGGGCCCGGTCGACGTCATCGACCGGAAGGAGTACGCCGAACTGGACGTCGACACCAAGGTGGAGTTGATCCGGTCCTTGGTGCCGCTGGGGTTGCTGCATGTCGAGGAGTTGCTCGACGCGGAGGTGACGGCGCTGGCGGGCGGGCGCTATGCCCGCAAGGACGCATCGGTCGGCGGGCGTCGTCATGGCAGCAACCCCGGGACGGTCGGGTTGGCCGGCCAGCGCGTGCCAATTCGCGTGCCACGGATTCGCCATGTCGCGGGGAGCGAGATGCCGCTGCGGTCCTACGAGGCGTTGCATGGGGAGCGCGCGGTGAACGACCTGCTGCTGAAGCGCGTGCTGTACGGAATCTCGTGCCGCAACTACGAAGCCGCCGCGGCGGCGATTCCCGGAGCCATCGGGCTGTCGGGGTCGACCGTGTCCCGGGGCTTTATTCAGGCTAGCGCGGCGAAACTGCGGGAGCTCCAGGAGCGGGACCTCTCCGGCGAGGACGTGGTGGCCGTGGTCCTGGACGGCAAGACCTTTGCCGAGGCAACGATGGTCATCGCGCTGGGCATCACGATGGCGGGGGAAAAACGCTTTCTGGGCTTCGTCGAGACGGATACCGAGAACGAGAAAGTGTTGACCCCGTTCTTGCGGTCGTTGGTCGAGCGGGGTCTTGACGTCTCCCAGGGCGTGCTGGTGATCCTCGACGGCGGCAAGGGGCTGCGATCAGCCGTCCGCAAAGCCTTCCGGGACCGGGCGCTGGTCCACCGGTGCCAGTGGCATAAGCGCGAGAACGTGGTGAGTTACCTGGCCAAGACCGAGCAGGCGTCGTGGCGCCAGCGCCTCCAACGCGCCTACAACCGTCCGGAATACGACGAAGCCCGCGCGGCCCTTGAGACGCTCCATCGCGAGCTGGAGGACCGGAACCAATCGGCGGCCCGCAGCTTGGCGGAAGGCTTCGACGAGACCTTGACGCTGCATCGACTCGGGCTCTACGGCGTTCTGGGCCGCTCGCTGAAGACGACGAACTGTCTGGAGTCCGTCAATGCGCTCGTCGAGGAACGCTGCGCGAAGGTCGATCACTGGCAAAACTCGCGTCAACGTCACCGCTGGCTGGCGACCGCGCTCTTGGACATCGAACCGCGCCTGCGCAAGGTGATGGGGTACCGGCACCTGCCCACGCTCCGTGCCGCGTTGAAGCGAGAACTGAAGATCGACACGACGACGTCGAAGAAGAAAGCCGCGTAGTCAATCAGGAGCCGTAGAGAGTTTCAACTAAGAATGGGCTTGACTCGCGCTGGCGGACGGGGGGTCGCTGTTGTAACTGTCGAAGAAGACTGATGTTCGAGTACAGGTCTTGCAAGATCTTTCGGCGCACCCGTGCACGCTCCCTGCCGATACGCCGAACCAGCCGGCAATCTCCATTTCGACGTACTGTATCGGCAGGATGCATGATCACCACCAGGATCTGTCTGAATTCGAGGGGTCCAAAGGCGTCGGGCGCCACCCAACTCTGATAATTCCACTCGAGCCGCAGGTGGCCGGGGCCAGAACTAGGGGGATAGCCAAGAGTGTTCGACTTGAAAGGATCCGGCAACTTTATGAGCTGGTGGACGACCAACCAGATGCGGGAGCCAAGCCCAGAGGCACGGCGGAGTGCGAACAATCTGCGAACAATTCCCTGCCGAATACCAGGTACAACCGTGACCCAGGAAGTAGCTACAGCACCGAAGAGACAACAAGAGACTAGACCTGCTTTAAGCTGTTAACCGGAGGGTTGTGAGTTCGAGTCTTACCTGAGGAGCCAATCTTTTCAGTGCGTTAGCCCCGCTTCGGCGTGCCCTCTGACCCCCGACTGCGAACAATCTGCGAACAACTCATCCCCGATGCGTGCGGCGGCAGCCGCGTGCGCGTCCGCCAGGGTCTGTGTGTATGCGCTCAGCGTGACATTGACCTTGGCGTGCCCCATAAGTTCCGCCGTCACCTTGGTTGGGACCCCGAGGTCGTGACGCCCTTGCTCTCTCGACCGACATGGCGTAGGCTGCCTACGAAAATGAGCTTGGCGATGCCCTCACGCCCCATCGAGGATGCGTTGACGTCGCTGGTTGACGTGGCTGTGTGTGACGATGAATTCAGCCGGCACCTTCACGAACCAGGGCGCCCCGTGTGGTCAGACGGTGCACGGTGAGCGCTACGAGGACCGGGACGAAGAAGTGATGGTCACCGACCAAGAGTGCTACGCGTGCGGGTGCGTGGTCACGCGTCGCGAGTATCACGACGGCAGTGTGAGCCGCAAGGTGATTCACCACAACGGCAAGACGCTCGTCGACGAGCTTTTCGCCGCGCACTAGCCGGATCTCACCTGGCCTTTGACGGCTCTTGACTCCCGGATTAGTTTGCCAAACGTGTTAGGTAAGTTCTCGACGGGTTCCCTCAGATTCCTTCGCTTCAGACGCTGTTCGAGGTGGTAGTGGACGTCTCGTCTCACGATGTTCTCCTGGTTGGTGGTGGCGGAGCCGGTCTTCGCGCAGCGATTGCCGTAGCGGAATCCAATCCCAAACTCAGCGTTGCCGTGGTATCGAAAGTCTATCCGATGCGGAGCCATACGGTTTCGGCGGAGGGCGGTGCCGCGGGTGCTGTCGCAGAGGACGATAGCCTCGACGAGCACGCTTACGACACCGTTTCGGGGGGCGACTGGCTGTGCGACCAAGACGCGGTCGAACTGTTTGTAGACGAAGCTCCCAAAGAACTATTACGGCTGGAGCACTGGGGCTGTCCGTGGAGCCGCACACCCGACGGGCGAATCGCGGTACGACCGTTCGGCGGCATGAAGAAAAAGCGGACCTGGTTTGCGTCGGACAAGACCGGCTTCCATATGCTCCACACGCTGTTCCAAACATCGCTCAAGTACGACCCTATCGTCCGATATGACGAGTGGTTCGTCACCAAATTGCTCGTCGACGAGGGCCGAGTGCAAGGAGTGGTGGCTTTGGAACTGATGTCTGGGAAAATCCAGGCGATCACCGCGAAGTCGGTAATCCTCTGCACGGGCGGCTGCGGCAAGGTGTTTCCCTTCACCACGAACGCCAACATCAAGAACGGCGACGGAATGGCGTTGGCGCTCTGGGCGGGTGCGCCTCTGAAGGACATGGAGTTCGTCCAGTATCACCCGACCGGCCTTCCGTTCACCGGCATCCTGATCACGGAAGCCGCGAGAGCGGAGGGTGGCTACTTGGTGAACAAGGACGGATATCGTTACCTGCAGGATTACGATCTGGGCACGGCTCGGCCCGAACCCGTTCTGCGCTCGATGGAACTGGGTCCACGCGATCGCCTGTCGCAGGCCTTTATCAAGGAACAAGCAAGGGGGCGCACGATCGAAGGTCCGTACGGTCACGTTGTCAACCTCGATCTCCGGCATCTGGGAGAGAAGAAGATCGATGCCAGAATCCCGTTCGTCCGGGAGCTTTGCCTCAAGTATCAGAACATTGATCCCGTCCGCGAGATGATTCCCGTCCGACCTGTCATTCATTACGCCATGGGGGGCGTTCATACGGACAAGGACGGCGCGACACCGATCGACGGCTTGTTTGCCGCCGGCGAGGTTGCCTGCGTCAGCATCAACGGGGCGAATCGCCTTGGGTCGAATTCTCTACCGGAGCTGCTCGTTTTCGGAGCCCGCGCCGGGCAAGCGGCGGCAGCGTTCGCGTCGACTCAGAAGGAGACATCGAATCATGTTCTGGCTCAGGCCAACGATGAACGCCGGCGCTTGGAAGAACGTTATCTGCGCAAGACGGGTGGTACCGAGCGGATCGCGACGATCCGGAAAGAAATGCAGGCCACCATGGAGGAGGGCGCAGGCATTTACAGAAACGGCGAGGAGCTCCAGAAATCTATTGACAAGGTCCGAGAACTCCAGGATCGGTTCCGAAACATCCTGATCGAAGACGACAGCCGGACCTTCAACACCGAATTGACCTCGGCACTCGAGCTTGCGTATATGCTCGACGTGGCCGCGTCGATCGTGCAGTGCGGTTTGAATCGAACCGAATCCCGTGGAGCGCACCAAAGAACCGATTACCCCAGCCGGGACGACGCCAATTTTCTGGCGCATTCACTCATATACCGAAATGACGATGGCTCTTCCCGAATCGAGTACCAGCCGGTCACCATCACCCGTTGGCCGCCTTCGGAACGAGTCTATGGAAAGTAGGCGCGCATGAACGAGAAGGTCGTCTTCCAGGTTTCACGGTACCGGCCCGAGCAGGAAGCGGAACCGACGATTCAAGAGTACGAGGTTGCGTTCACCGATGACTGGGTTATCCTCGACGCCCTGAACCACATCAAGGACGACATCGACGGGTCGCTGTCGTACCGATGGTCCTGCCGGATGGGAATCTGCGGCAGTTGCGGCATGATGGTCAATGGGGAACCCAAGCTGACGTGTGCGGCGTTCGTGTCTGACTACGCGCCTGGTCCCGTCCGCATCGAACCGCTCCGCTATTTCCCGATCATCCGGGATCTCACGGTCGACACGACTGATTTCATGACGAAACTCAAGAGCGTCAAGCCGTGGATCATCCGGGAGGATGAAAAGCCCGTCTCAGCGGGAGAGTATCTCCAGAGCCCAGCGGAACTGGACCAGTACAAACAGTTCAGCATGTGCATCAACTGCATGCTGTGCTATGCCGCGTGTCCTGTCTACGGACTCGATCCGACTTTCACCGGGCCGGCGGCGATCGCCCTCGCTCAGCGCTACAACATGGATTCACGGGATGAAGGATCACGGGAGCGCCTCGACGTGCTCTCGGACCATGACGGAATGTGGGGCTGTACCTTCGTCGGCGAGTGCACCAAGGTGTGCCCGAAGAACGTCGACCCTGCCGGGGCTATCCAACAGTACAAAGTGACCGCGACATTCGACTGGTTCAAATCCTTCGTCATGCCCCGGGGCGCGAAATGAAGAACAATCCGGGACACACGGAGTTTCACCCCCAGTGGTACCGCACGCGTGTGTCTCCCTACTGGTGGCTCTCACAGTGGTCCTACACGAAGTTCATGCTGCGGGAACTCAGCAGCGTTTTCGTGGCGTACTTCATCGTGATTACGCTGGTGCTCGTTCACGCAGTCGGTCAGGGCAGGACGGAATACGCGGCGTTTCAGGAGTTCATGGCGCATCCCTTTATCGTTCTTCTGAACGGAATCACTTTTCTCTTCGTCCTCCTGCATACCATCACCTGGTTCCACCTCACGCCCCGAGCGATCGTCCTTCGGTTGGGTGGAAGGCGCATTCCCGACTCCCTGATGATCGCGCCGAACTACGTGGCGTGGCTCGTAGTATCAGGCGTGGTCGCGTGGTTTGTACTCGGGGGCTAGAATGGCGGAGAGGTCATACGTAGCTTTTTTCTGGGCACTCTTCAGCGCGGGAGGGGTGACAGCAGCTTTCCTCTTGCCGGTGCACGTGTTCCTCTTCGGATTGGCCTTTCCACTGGGCTGGATCGAACCTCCCACTTATGAGAGCCTCCTCGGATTACTCCAATCCCCGGTGACACGTCTCTACCTACTCGTCCTCTGCGTGCTGTCGCTGTTTCACTGGGCCCACCGATTCCGCTACGCGCTGTACGACGGCGCGCAGATCCGCCATCTGAACGAGGCGATCGTCGTCGCCACCTATGGCGGGGCTCTCGCCGGCTCGGTTGGCGCCGCCTACGTTCTGTTCCTGGCGGTGTAATCGGCGGAGACCGCTCTCCTTCAGACGTTGATGACCTGGACGAGCTCTTTGACGGCGGCTGCCGACTTCTTCAACGCCGCATCTTCGTCCGGTGTTAGGGCGATCTGCACGATGTCCTCCAGCCCGTTCGCGCCGAGCTTGCACGGAACGCCGACGAGCAGGTCCTGGATGCCGTACTCGCCCTTGAGAAAGACGGAACAGGGCAGGATTTTCTTCTTGTCCTTGAGCACCGCCTCCACCATCTCGACGATCGCCGACCCCGGCGCGTAGTAGGCGCTTCCGGTCCCAAGGAGCCTGACGATCTCTGCACCACCTTGTGCGGTCCGCTTCACGATTGCATCGACCGTCGCCGCGTCCACCAGCTCCGTGATCGGGATGCCCGCCACGGTCGAGTAGCGCGGCAGCGGCACCATGGTGTCGCCGTGCCCCCCAAGCACAAACGCGTGCGTGTTCTCGACCGACACGTCGAGCGCTTGTGCGATGAACGCCCGCATCCGCGCCGAGTCGAGCACGCCGGCCATGCCGATAACCCGTTCCCGTGGTAGTCCGCTGACGCGGTAGGCGACCTGCGCCATCGCGTCCAGCGGATTCGTCACCGGTATGACGATGCAGTCCGGTGAGTGCACGATGACTTGCTCGGTCACGCTCTTGATGATCGCGTGGTTCTTCGTCAGCAAGTCGTCGCGACTCATCCCCGGCCTGCGCGCAAGGCCGGCCGTGATGACGACGATGTCCGACCCGGCGGTATCGGCGTAGTCGTTGGTGCCCAGCACGCGCGCGTCGGAGCCCTCGACCGGACACGCTTCGAGCATGTCCAACCCCTTCCCCTGTGGGACGCCCTCGAGGATGTCGAGGACGACCACGTCGGCCAGTTCCTTGTCGGCGATACTGCGCGCAACGGTCGCGCCGACGTTTCCGGATCCAACAACGGTTACTTTGCGGTTCATGGGTTCGCTCCTCCGTATGCGGTTGCGAGCGTGGTCCGCTCAAGGGGTTCGGGTGCGCCGATGGCCTTCGCGTAACAGCCACCTTCGATGTTGAAGATCCCCTTGTCAGTCCAGCAATGAGATGGCGCTTCGGGTCAGCCGACAAGGTGGTTTGCTGGTCCCCGAGAGCCCGAACAACACCGAGGAGCGGCCGGTCTCCTTGTCGGCCGTTGCCGAGCAGTGCATCGAGAGCACCTCACGCCGGGGCATGAAGTAGTTCATCAACGTGAACACACCCTTCTTCATCTCGCCGGCATACTCGGTGCCCAGGATCACCGATTCCCGAGTCTCGAGATTCAACTCGATGCTTGTCTTGGAGATCATGCCGGTCGTGTGCCGATTCGCCGCGAACGATGGGGAACACGCCTTATTGTGATAACGAAGCCGGCCGGATCAGCGATGACTCAGGCCCAGACATACTGTGATTCTGGTGTACTTCTCGCAGGAATAGTAGCAATAGCTATTACGGCGTCCTCGGACCGCGGTCGGCCTGGCGTTTGGAGGCCGATCGAAGCGAACCCGGGAGAGGTGTGAACAATCTGCGAACAATTTCCTGCCGAACACCAGGTACTACCGTGCTCTACGAAGTAGCTACAGCCCCGAAGAGCAACAAGATGCTAGACCTGCATTAACCTGTTAACCGGAGGGTTGTTGGTTCGAGCTCGGCGCACCGGCGCCAACAGATATATAACGTTAGACATATCACGCATCGCAGGATAGACTGATGAGGTGATCGGGTCGTTCCGCGACAAGGACACCGAGTCCCTGTTTCGCGGAACGGTCCGTCGTCGGTATCAGTCGTTCGCCCGACCAGCGTTGCGAAAGCTCCTTCAGCTGCACGCGGCGCTGACGCTGGGAGACCTGGCGGTCTTTCCCGGCAACCGGCTAGAGGCGCTGAAAGGCAAACGAAGAGGACAGCACAGCATTCGAATCAACGCCCAGTACCGCATCTGTTTTGTCTGGCAGGACGGCGACGCGGAACGGGTCGAGATCGTCGACTATCACTGAGTGGGACATGCCAAGAACCTCGAAGGTGTTGCCACCCGTTCATCCCGGCGAGATCCTGAAAGAGGATCTGATGGTGCCCCTGGGTCTCAGCATCAACCGCTTGGCCCGAGAACTTCGCGTCCCGGTGACACGTATCAGCGAAATCGTCAACGGACGACGGAGCCTGACCGCCGATACGTGTCTGCGCCTAGCACGGTATTTTGGGACGACACCCGAGTTCTGGATGAATCTGCAGTCGACGTACGACCTGCGTGTCGCTGCTCGATCGTCGGCAAGACGGATTGCCCGTGACGTACGCCCGATTGAAGCGACTCAGGAGGCGGTGTGAACAATCTGGGAACATTTTCTCGCCGAACACCAGATATACCGTGCTCTAAGAAGTAACTAGAGCCCCGAAGAGCAACAAGAGACTAGACCTTCTTTAACCTGTTAACCGGAGGGTTGTTGGTTCGAGCTTGGCGCGCCGTAGCCTTGGCGAAGGCGGGTCCAACCTGAGGAGCCAATCTTTTCAGTGCGTTAACCCCCGTCGGTCGGTTCCCTCACCCCGTGACTGCGAACAATCTGTGAACAATTGAGCCCCGACGCGGGCCACGACCGCCGTGTGGGCGTGCGGCAACGTCTGTGTATAGGTGCTCAACGTGGCGGTCGTGGGCCTGATCGCGCGACGAATCGAAGTATTTTGCTCTTCCGACTCGAGCTGAACCCGCTTGCCGAACGTGCCGCCTTTCGAGATTCGTAAGGCCTTTCGTTTGACGTAAGCGAGATTCACGAACTACTCACGGCAGCAGAGGTTTTTCGCCACTTAGCCACAGCCATCGCATGGAACACGCCTTGCTTCAGAGTGACCTTAAGCTGCGAGCTGCTTAAGGTGGCCCGCTCTACGGCGTACTGCCGCCCCGGTCCGGTGTCGCACGAAGACTTGGTCCTGATGCGTCTGATCGACGAGATCCACCTCGAGCTTCCGTTCTACGGCAGCCGCCGGATCCGAGATGAGCTGGAGACTCGGGGGCATCCGGTCAATCGCAAGCGCGTCCAGCGTCTGATGCGCCACATGGGTGTGGCGGCGCTGTACCCGAAACGTCGCACCAGCGCGCCGGGTCGCGACCATAAAGTCTACCCCTACCTGCTCACGGGCGTCTCGGTCGAACGGGCGAACCAGGTCTGGGCGACGGACATCTGTTATCTGCCCATGGCCAAGGGGTTCATGTACCTGGTCGCGGTGATGGACTGGTTGTCTCGCCGGGTGCTCTCCTGGCGGGTATCGAACACCCTGGACCGCGAGTTCTGCGTCGAGGCGCTCGAGGAGGCGCTGGCTCGCTACGGGGCGCCGGAGATCTTCAACACCGACCAAGGCGCACAGTTCACCTCCGAGGCGTTCACCGACGTACTCAAGGCGCACGGGGTGGCGATCAGCATGGACGGCAAGGGGCGGTGGATCGACAATGTCTTCATTGAGCGACTGTGGCGAAGCGTGAAATATGAGGACATCTACCTGAGAGCGTACGAGACGCCGGCAGCGCTTCGGGCCGGGCTTACCCGGTACTTCGACTTCTACAACACCCGGCGCCGTCATACGGCACTGGACCGACGCACCCCGGATGCGGTGTACTTCGAGCAGGTCGCGGTGAACACGGCGGCCTGAAACCCGGTGGAGATTTCACTTAGGACACTGTCCACGATCCGGGGTCCACTTCTCCTACGGCGTCACACCGGAGGGGCGTCAGTGCACGGCTCCTCAGCCACACTCTGGTAGGCGGTCGTCGATCCGCTGGTCCTATTGACGGCCGGCGGTGCACGATCTCGCCATGAAGTCGAGGATTCATCCGAAGTACAAGACCAGATATCGCGTGGGGAATTGGCGGGCGTACGAGCGAGCGCTCGTGCAGCGCGGCGATGTGACGCTGTGGCTCTCTGCAGACGCGAGGGACGCGTGGCGACCGTCGCTGTCCGGGCAACCCGGAGGGCAGAAGCGGTTCTCGGATCTCGCGATCACGACCGCATTGACGCTCCGGCTCGTCTTCTGGTTGCCTTTGCGCCAAGCGGAGGGCTTCTTGCGGTCGGTCCTCTCCTTGATGGCCGTCGATCTCAAAACGCCCGACCACACCACGCTGTCTCGCCGGAGTCGGCACCTCAACGTCGAGCTGGACCGCGTCCCCTCCAAGGGGCCCATCCATCTCATCGTCGATAGCACGGGCCTTTCTATTCGAGTGGGTCGCACCGTGCCCGCGGCCAGTTCAATCCCCCCTTTCTTGAACCGTTCCCACCGGCGCCATACCGGTCAAATCCCGCCCCACGGGCAAGGGGTGGGATCGACGGAGGCTTCGTCTGAGTTCACAGGGAGCGGAACCATGCTTATCTTTGGCACGAAGACGAGACGACGATCAGGAAGGCGCCTATCTCGGTTCGGACGAGATGATTTCACCGAACGAGTCGGGAGCCTTCTATTCGATTCGAACGCATCCGAGCAAGGCCGTGGGGACGCGAACAATCTACGAACAATTTCCTGCCGAACACCAGGTGCTACCGTGCTCTAAGAAGTAGCTACAGCCCCGAAGAGCAACAAGATGCTAGACCTGCATTAACCTGTTAGCCGGAGGGTTATTGACTCAAGTCCAACTTGAGGAGCCAATCCTTTCGATGGGTTAGCACTGCGCGCAAGCGCTGAGCGTGACGTCGACCTTGGTATCGTCGACGGTCCAGTCCGTACCGAGTCGGGTCATGTAGCGCGTCTGTTCCCGCGCCGGTCAGCCGCTCGCCCGAATCAGCCTCTTCCAACACAGGGCCAACGAAGCCACCGGAAAAACCAGGAGCGCGAGAAGCGCCCACGCCGGGACTGGACGGGTTCGCAACTGCGGCGTCATAACGGAGCGTCTGGCAGGCAAAAAAACCCAGGCCGCACGCAGCCGACCCGACATGAACGCACGATGACAGCGACCAGCATGCTGTCATCAGCCTTTCATGATCGATTCCCTACCATAGGAGTGTGTCCGATCAGAGGCACTCTGATGCCGAGGCTGAAGGGTTGCAGGTGATCGCCGAAGAGCGAGTCGCCTCGAACGTAACGAACATTAGTCCCGTGGTCGAGCGCGTCGTCGCGTATCTGCGCATGGACCCGCGTGGGCAAGAGCCGATGAGGGATGTGACCTTCCGGGGCGGTGGACGAGAAGTCCGCTTGCGCATCGCATGAGCCGAGGAGACGGCATGCGAAGCCACTTCCGTTGTCTGGTTGCGTCGGCCCACGGCACTGGCGCGCAGCTCTTGGTGCGTCGATGAGGAAGGACTCGCTACTCCTCATCGTTGTGTTCGTGGTCATCGTGGTGCGTTTCGGCTCTCCTTCGACGGTGCTCAGGGGCCAAGACCTCGAAGCCGAGCACGAAGGAGTGGCGCGCAACGTGAGCGGCAGCTGTCCGACACTGACGTTGAGCGTTGGCGATGCGCTGGTCGCCATTGATGGGGTTACGGAGTTCGAAGGCGGGTCATGCGAGGACGTCCGGGACGGCGTCCGCATCGAGGTCGAAGGCGAGCTGCAGCCTGATGGCCGTGTGCGAGCGGGAGAAGTCGAGTTCGAATCGGACGACGATGACGACGACGACGACGACGACGACGATGACGTGGACGTGGACGTGGGTCGCCACCTCCAGGTTCAACGAACCGAAACACTGGCTGAGTGATTCGCCATACGGAGCGGCGATCGGCCTCGTAGCCGGACAAACCGTCACACGCGAACTGAGGGGCTTGACCATCGCCCCCACGGTGGTGCCCGGAGCTGTGGCGCTCCGGGTTGCCGATAGTGCACCGCGCCGAGAATGAGACCGATCAGGGCCGGATGGCTTCTCCTCGCGATCTGCGCGGCGTATGTCTGCCTGTTCGATGGACTGTCCGGCATCGGATTGGTCGGTCCCGATGAACCACGGTACGCCTCAATCGCGCGTGAAATGGCCGCCAGCGATGACTGGGTCACACCCCGGCTACACGGTAAGCCCTGGCTTGAGAAGCCGATTCTCTACTACTGGGCTGCCGCATCGACATATTGGCTTGTCGGGGACAGCGAGATAGCCGCCAGGCTGCCGTCGGCTCTGAGCGCGATGTTAGCGTCGCTGGCCCTGGGTTGGTTTGGGTGGCGGCTCTACGGCGCGACGACCGCCGCTGTTGTGCTCGTCCTCTTTCCCACAACCGTAGCCGCGACTGCCCTCGGCCGCGGAGCGTCACCTGACATGCTATTCGCTGCCTCGTTGACCTTCACGATGGTCGCAGCGGGACGCCTCGTTCTCATCCCCCCCGACTCAAATCGGATTTGGAGGGTCGTCTTTGGAGCCACCCTCTGACTGGCCGGCCTTGCCAAGGGTCCCGCGGCCGTGCTGCTGAGCGCGGGCAGTCTGGTCCTATGGGGTTGGGCGTCAGGTTACACATCCCGGCTCAGAGTCTTCGCAAGTCCGCTGGCCGTTGCTAGCTTTGCCGCGGTGGCGCTCCCCTGGTACCTCGTGTCGGCGATTCGGACGCCCGAGTTCGTCGAGGTCTTCCTGATCAGCCACAATCTGGGACGCTTTCTCACGCCCATGTTTCGGCACGAACAACCGTTCTGGTTTTTTGGGCCGATCCTGATTCTCGGAGTCGCACCATGGTGTGCTTTCCTACTGGCCGGCCTCCGACGCGCATGGCGCGCCTGGCTAGTCGGAGAGCTGGCGCCTTCACCGTCGCTGTATGTGGCGAGTTGGGCTCTATTCCCAATCTTCTTCTTCAGTCTTTCCCAGTCGAAGCTTCCTGGATACATCCTTCCCGCCGTCCCGCCGGCTGCTCTGTTGTTGGCCAGAACCGTTGCTCGTGTGTTTGACCACGAGGACAGAGCTGCACGGTGGCCGCTGTTGGGAACCGCGGCGGTCCTTGCCGGCCTTGCAGTCGTATTTGCAATCCCAGGGTCAATCCCGGAGCTCCGAGGAGCCGCGGCGAAGCAGCGGTTCGAGGTCTCAGACGCTCGAGGACCCTGGCGTATCGTGCCCGCTCATGTGATCTCTTCGCATGTCGGCCTGTGAAGACGTCCCGGACCTCGTGACTGATGTCTGACCTGAACGAGAATTCCCGAAAAACCGAGACAACGTCGGCGTGCGATCTGGCTGTTTCTTGCGCGATTTGCCGACCAACGCTTGGCACCGAACGTGAAGCGGTTGTGAATCAAGATGGTTGAGACGGAACTGACGAACCAGGCGACCAACGATTGGCGGGACTCCCTGGTGCATGCGGTGTGGATAGTCCCAGCGTTGATGCTTACGGCGATGATGTTCCCAGAGCAGGCCATGAAGGTGTTTGCACAGAGTCAGGCTCTGGCCCACTCTGTGGCCAAGTATCTGTTTGTTGACTACTAAGCACCGCCATTTACCTTTCGAAATGAGTCAAGAATGGGGAGCCATTTCCCCCTTCCGATGGAGATCGAAGCACGATTCAAAGAAGCGTACCCCTTCCAAGACGACGTTCTAGCGCTACCAGTCACTGATCTCGATGCCACAGCTCGGTGGTATTCTGACCACTTCGGCATGTCGGAGGTAGAACGGTTCGATCAACCAGTGCCGACAGTGGTACTTGAACGAGACGGCACGCGGATCGGGTTCGCGATAAACGGTGGTGATCCGTCGCAGGATGGTGCGGCCGTACTCGTGTCGAGTGTTCGAGGTATCAAGGACGAGCTCGAGTCAAACGGAGCAAAGATCGCTAATTGGCGAATCGATGAGCGCGATGGTCAAGAGTACCAGGTGTTCTTCGTCGTAGCGCCGGATGGGTTGTGCTACTACTTTCACGAGCCGGTTGAGAGTTCCGCCGACAGCTGAGTCCTGGCGTTGCACCGTCGATGTAACCCGATACGCCCAACATTCTTTACGGTTCGCAGAATCAAGCCCATTCCTAGTCAGCGTGAGAGACCCCCCGGCTTTGCCGGGGAGGCACCTAGAGTTTGACAGTTCCGGGATTGGAATGGGGAAACTCCCCCACGTGAGCCGCTACGCATCACGAAAGGGGAGTCCCCATGACGAACTATCGCAGTTCTAAATCACTCGAAGTGGGCATGTCAGTATCACGTGGTGTTCATCCCGAAGTATCGGAAGAAGGCGATCTACGGGTCGGTGCGCCGGCATCTCGGAGGGGTGCTGCGGGAGTTGGCCCGGCAGCGGGAAAGCGACGTGGAGGAAGGGCATCTGTTGGCCGATCACGTCCACATGATGGTGTCGATTCCGCCGAAGTACTCGGTGGCGCAGGTGATCGGGTACATCAAGGGCAAGAGCGCGATCTACATCGCTCGGGAGTTTGCCGGGCGGTCGCGCAGTTTTGTCGGGCAGCACTTCTGGGCTCGAGGCTACTTCGTGTCCACGCTGGGTCGGGATGAGCGAGCGATTCGCGCGTATATCCGGGCGCAGGAACAGGAAGACCGACGGCAAGAGCAGCTCCGGTTGGATGAGAGCAGCCACCCGTAGGGTGGCTCAAGTGGCGCGTAGCGGCCACGTCCTGCCGCTTTGAGCGGCTCACAACTAAAGCCCCCGGCTTTGCCGGGGGATACTTACTTGAAACTCTTCGCGGCTCCTGATTGCTTACGCGGCTTTCTTCTTCGACGTCGTCGTGTCGATCTTTAGTTCTCGCTTCAATGCGTCACGAAGCCTGGGCAGGTGCCGGTAGCCCATCACCTTGCGTAGGCGCGGCTCGATGTCCAGGAGCGCCGTGGCCAGCCAGCGATGGCGTTGACTCGAGTGCTGCCAGTGATCGACCTTCGCACAGCGCTCCTCAATGAGCGCGTTGATGGACTCGAGGCCGTTCGTCGTCTTCAGCGACCGGCCCAGCACGCCGTACACCCCGAGGCGATGCAACGTCAGGGTCTCGTCGAGGCCTTCCGCCAGACTGCCGGCCGCCGATTGGTTCCGGTCCTCCAGCTCATGCTGGAGCGACTTGAGGGCGGCGAGGGCCTCGTCGTACGCCGGACGGCTATAGGCGCGCTGGAGACGCTGCCGCCACACCGGCTGCTCGCGCTTGGCCACGTAGCTCACCACGTTCTCGCGCTTGTGCCACTGACACCGTTGCACCAAGGCGCGGTGGCGGAAGGCTTTCCGCACGGCCGCCCGGAGCCCCTTGCCGCCATCCACGATCACCAGCAGCCCCTGGGAGACGTCGAGGCCCCGCTCGACCAAGGACCGGAGGAACGGGGTCACCACCTGCGCGTTCTCCGTGTCCGTCTCGACGAAGCCCAGGAACCGCTTGTCCCCTGTCATCGTGATGCCCAGCGCGATGACCATCGTCGCCTCGGCGAACGTCTTGCCGTCCAGCACGAGGGCCACGACGTCCTCCCCGGAGAGGTCCCGCTCCTGAAGTTCGCGGAGTTTGGTCGCGCTGGCCTGAATGAACGCGCGGGACACCGTCGACCCCGACAGGCCGATCGCCCCGGGAATCGCCTCGGCGGCCGCCGCGTCGTTGCGGCACGAGATCCCATACAGCACGCGCCTCAGCAACAGGTCGTTGACGGCGCGATCGCCATGCAGCGCCTCGTACGACCGCAGTGGAATCTCGCGCTCCATGACATGGCGAATCCGGGGCACGCGAATCGGCACGCGCTGGCCGGCCACCCCGACCGTCCCGGGGTTGCTGCCATGACGGCGCCCACCGACTGACGGGTCTTTGCGGGCGTAGCGCTCGCCAGCCAGCGCGGTCACTTCCTCGTCGAGCCACTCCTCGATGTGCATCAAGCCCAGCGGCACCAACGCCCGGATCAACTCCACCTTGGCATCGACCTCCAGCTCGGCGTACTCCGCGCGGTCGATGATGTCGACCGCGCCCAACGTGCGACCGTTCTTGCGCTTCCTGACCGATCGTAGGACACTGCTCATCTCGGCTCCTTTCTCTCGTGGCGTGATGGTCGTCTCGCAACGTCATCAAACCACAGGGGTTGGAGCCGCTTCAATTTCCAACTAAGTTTCGCTCACACTGCGGTTCGCAGGCGGCAGTGAGAGTCCGCGCGATGGACCTGATCCCGAATCGGAATATCGACGGCCACCGATGCAGCGCCGCTGAGGCGAGTGTTCAGCCGCCGCGGCTTCCGGGGTATGCTGTTGGACCGTCGCCGAGAACAGTCGAGTGTCGTCTAGGCTCGGGGAGCAACTAGTTAGGAGAGGAAGCTGTGGCAAACAAGCCTGAAACCTTCGATGAAGCACCCGTCTATAACCCCCCGCCGGGGTTTGTCGCCAAGGCCCATATCAAGTCACTCGACGAGTACCGCACGCTGTACGAGCGCTCGGTCGACGACCCAGAGGGGTTCTGGGCCGAGCAGGCTGAGCAGCGGATTACCTGGATCGAGAAGTGGCACACCGTCCGACAGTGCGACTACCACAAGGCCGAGATCGCGTGGTATCTCGGGGGCAAGCTCAACGCCTGCTACAACTGCGTCGACCGGCACGTTGAAGCTGGCCGCGGCAACGATACCGCGCTGATGTGGGAAGGCAACGACCCGACCGAGAGCAAGACCTTTACCTACGCCGAGCTGCAGACCGAGGTGCAAAAGGCCGGGAGTGCGCTCAAGAACCTGGGCATCGTCAAGGGCGACCGGGTCTGCATTTACATGCAGATGATCCCGGAGCTGGTGATCGCGATGCTGGCCTGCGCGCGGATCGGCGCAGTGCATTCCATCGTGTTCGGCGCGTTTACGGCGGACAGCCTCGTGACCCGGATCAACGATTCGCAGTGCAAGGCGATCGTCACGCAGAACACGGGCGTGCGTGGCGTCAAGCAGGACATTCCGATGAAGGTGAACGCGGACAAGGCCGTCGAAGACACGCCGAGCATCGAGAAGATCCTCGTGGTGCAACGCACAGACGCGCCGGTCGACATGACCGATGGCCGCGACGTCTGGTGGCACGACGCGCTTGCGGCGGCTGACCCGACGTGCGCCCCTGAGCCGATGGATGCCGAAGACCCGCTCTTCATCCTCTACACGTCTGGATCGACCGGCAAGCCCAAGGGCGTGCTGCACACGACCGGGGGGTATCTGACCTACGTCGCGACCACGTTCACCTACGTCTTCGACTACCAGCCGGGCGACATTTATTGGTGCACCGCCGACATCGGGTGGGTTACTGGCCACAGTTACATCACCTACGGTCCCCTGGCCAACGGCGCGGTGACGATGATGTACGAGGGCGTGCCGAATTACCCCGACTGGGGCCGGTTCTGGCAGATTTGCGAGAAGCATAAGGTCAACACGATCTATACGGCCCCGACCGCACTCCGAGCCCTGATGAAGGAAGGCGACAGCTACCCGGCGCGATACGACCTGAGCAGCTTGCGTCTGCTCGGCACCGTGGGTGAGCCGATCAAGTCGCCGGAGTGGACGTGGTACCACACGGTGATCGGCAAGGAGCGATGCCCGATCGTCGACACCTGGTGGCAGACGGAAACCGGCGGGATCCTCATTTCGCCACTGCCGGGTGCGACGCCCACCAAGCCGGGTTCGGCAACGTTCCCGCTTTTCGGCATCAAGCCAGCCTTGGTCGATGACGCGGGGAACCTCCTAGAGGGCAACGACGTACGCGGCAACCTCTGCATTCTGGAGTCGTGGCCCGGTCAGATGCGGGGCGTTTACGGCGACAAACAACGGTTTTTCGACACCTATTTCGCACGGTTCCCCGGTAAGTATTTTCCTGGCGACGGCTGTCTGCGCGACAAGGACGGCTACTACTGGATCACGGGGCGGGTCGACGACGTCATTATCGTGTCTGGGCACAACCTGGGGACGGCTGAGATCGAGGGTGCCATCGGTCGGTATCCGGCGGTCGCGGAGGCGGCGGTAGTCGGGTACCCGCACGAGATCAAGGGCAACGCGATCTACGCCTATGTCACGCTCAAGACCGGTCAGACGCCCACCGATGAGATGAAGGGCGAGATCGTCAAAGCGGTCCGCGGTGACATCGGTCCGCACGCCACGCCGGAGAAGATCCAATTCACCGATGGCTTACCCAAGACCCGTTCCGGCAAGATCATGCGCCGCATCTTGCGCAAGATCGCCGAGGGGGATGTGCACGACCTGGGCGACACCTCGACGCTGGCTGACCCAGCAGTGGTGGACTCGTTGGTGAGTGGGCGGGTCTAAACCGCCAGCCGGCGACGCGCAGTCACCGCGACTGCCCGGTCTTCTCCTGCAGGCGGGCGCCGCGCAGAATGCCCTCCATGGCGTAGTTCCCTTCGTGACAGGCGAACTCGAAGATCGGATCCTCGGTTGTCTTTGGCACGAGCCTCGCCGTCCAAGGCTGGGTCCAGATTAACCTGTCATTTCGGGCGTGTCCGCAAGGCGAGGATTCATGTAGCATGCGTACCTATGGGCGCTGCGCGCCCTGGAGACCTGGCGGTAGCGCCGTCACTCTCGCGCGTGAGGGCGGGGTAGGAAGCCATGCGCACCCTTGAACTAGTCAGCGTGAGAGACCCCCCGGCTTTGCCGGGGAGGCACCTAGAGTTTGACAGTTCCGGGATTGGAATGGGGAAACTCCCCCACGTGAGCCGCTACGCATCACGAAAGGGGAGTCCCCATGACGAACTATCGCAGTTCTAAATCACTCGAAGTGGGCATGTCAGTATCACGTGGTGTTCATCCCGAAGTATCGGAAGAAGGCGATCTACGGGTCGGTGCGCCGGCATCTCGGAGGGGTGCTGCGGGAGTTGGCCCGGCAGCGGGAAAGCGACGTGGAGGAAGGGCATCTGTTGGCCGATCACGTCCACATGATGGTGTCGATTCCGCCGAAGTACTCGGTGGCGCAGGTGATCGGGTACATCAAGGGCAAGAGCGCGATCTACATCGCTCGGGAGTTTGCCGGGCGGTCGCGCAGTTTTGTCGGGCAGCACTTCTGGGCTCGAGGCTACTTCGTGTCCACGCTGGGTCGGGATGAGCGAGCGATTCGCGCGTATATCCGGGCGCAGGAACAGGAAGACCGACGGCAAGAGCAGCTCCGGTTGGATGAGAGCAGCCACCCGTAGGGTGGCTCAAGTGGCGCGTAGCGGCCACGTCCTGCCGCTTTGAGCGGCTCACAACTAAAGCCCCCGGCTTTGCCGGGGGATACTTACTCGTTGCGGCCTCGCTGCTGACAGCCACTCCCCTTTTCATTGCCCTCGACCTTCCTACCGAGGTCCAGTCGCTGGGCATGCCAGAGCTGATCGTCATCTTCGTCACGGTACTCGTCCTCTTTGGTCCTCGCGGGTCGTTTCGCCAATGGCCGTGAGTCTCGTTCTTTGAGCAGCCCGTCGACTTCAACGACCGCCGACTATAGGTCTACCCCACTCAGCAGGAGACGAGAAATGCCGAGCACGTCGTTTCAGGTTTCGACCTACCACTACTACGACTGGTCATCCAGACGCACCGGGAAGACAAACCTCATTCTGAAAGGTGCCGGCGGTGAGACCTGCTCGTTGTGGTTTGTGGAAGACGATTCAACTGAACTCCCCATCGCTTCCGAGGTTTCTCCCAACAAGTACAACTTCTACTATCACCAGCACCAGCTTCAGCATTTCCTTGAGATGCTGAGAATCGAGAAACCGATCTTCGTGTTCTTCGACGACGACGGAGGACGCAATTCGCGCATTTCGACGGTGCTCGCACCTGAAGACGACGGGAGAGAGGCCTGAAGACGCTCGTGACCGACCTGGACTATCGTCCGCTGGCGGCAGGGGCATACAATGCCTTTGATCTCAGCTGACAGCCCATGGCTTTGCAGCCAGAAACGTTACTCGGCCCATCCCAGACCGGCGCAGGGGGCATGGGTGAGGTCAACAAAGCCCGGACGACCGGGAGAACTGCCGTGTGTATTCGTCGTTTCGTTGACTGCATTTCACTGAGTGCCTTGATCGTTGCCTGCGGTCTGACGACAACCGGCCTCGGCGCCGAGGACTGGCCGCAGTGGCGGGGGGTCGGCCGAGACGGTGTTTGGGCTGATACCGGCGTTGTTGAGCAGTTCCCCGACACCGGGCTCAAGGTGATCTGGCGTGTGCCGATCCGCGGCGGTTTTGCTGGACCGACGGTCGCCGGTGGACGTGTCTTCGTTCTTGACTACGAGGAGACACCAGGCACCCGTACCATGGACGGGACCGAGCGGCTGCTTGCGCTTGATGAGGACACCGGCGCGATCCAGTGGGCACAAACATGGCCCGCGACCTATCGGAACATTCATTGGAAGTTCGCCAATGGCCCACGCGCACCGCCGACCGTCGATGACAACCACGTCTACGTCCTCGGGGCAGCCGGGATGCTCTCGTGCTTCGACGTCGCGACGGGCGACGTCGTGTGGCGGGTCAACACCGCCGACGCGTACGACACGACGGTGCCGGTCTACGGCGTGTCCCACGCGCCGGTGGTCGAAGGCGACCTCTTGATCGCGGTCGTCGGAGGCGAGCCGGATGCCAAGCTCGTCGGCTTCGACAAAGCTACGGGGGAGGAGCGGTGGCGCGCGTTAGAGATGACCTCGGAAACTGGCTACTCGTCGCCGATCGTCATCGACGCGGGAGGCGTGCGACAACTGATCTTCTGGCATGCGACGGCCGTGGTCTCGCTCGATCCGGAGACGGGGGAGGTTTTCTGGGAACACGAGTTCGCAAACACGGGCGGGATGGCGATCGGCACGCCGGTGCGAAGTGGTCGGTATCTGCTCATCAGCCAGTTCCGTGTCGGGTCGATGATGATGGTGCTCAACCAGGATCGGCCCACCGCGCAATTACTCTGGAAGGGAAAGGGTCGGAGCGAGCTGCCTCACCTGACGGACGGACTACACGCGATGATGTCGACCCCGATCATCATCGACGACCACCTGTACGGGGTGGATAGCTACGGCGAGCTGCGTGGCCTCGACGCCACGACGGGCGAGCGGCTGTGGCGGAGCGATGGCATGGCGGTGCCGGGCCGGTTCGCTACGGCGTACATCGTGCGCAACGGCGATCGGTACTTCGTGGCGACCGACTCCGGGGAGCTACTCATCGCACGGTTCTCGCCCGAGGGTTACGAAGAGATCGGTCGGACGCCTTTGATCGAGCCGACTCTGCACACGCGCGGCGGGGCGTCCGGTCGATGGACTGACCGAGTCGTGTTGTGGGCTCACCCCGGGTTCGCCAACGGACACGTCGTGGCCCGCAACGATCGCGAGGTCATCCGTGCGTCGCTACGGGCCGCCGACTACGCCGAGAACTAGGTGCCTCGGAGGGAGACCATGGCACAGCTCGTTCGACTCCTCGCTGCGGTCGCCGTCCTCACAGCTGGGCCGGCAGCCGCCCAGGACGCGCGCGTCGTCCTGCAGGCGGCCGCTGACACCATGGGCGTGACTGACATGACGTCCATCCAATATTCCGGGACCGGGTGGATCGGCGCGGTCGGCCAGAGCTACGCTCCGGAACAGGACTGGCCACGATTCGAGCTCGCCAGCTACACCCGGACCATCGACTTCAGCACGTACTCATCAAAGGAAGAGATGGTCATCAGGCAGGGGAATTATCCCGCGCGGGGTGGAGGTGGCGCTCCGATTCGCGGGGACCAGCGGTTGAGCCGGTTGATCAGCGGCACGCGCGCCTGGGACGTCCGTGGCGATCGCGTCGTCCCGACGCCCGAGCTTTCGGAACGACGCATGCTCGAGATCCTGCTTACCCCGCACGGGTTCCTCAAGGCCGCCATGGCGAGTAACCCGACTGCGGTGACCCGAAACGAATACGGTGGACCAGTGACCGTTGTCTCGTTTCTCGCCCTCGGCCGGTACCGGGTGAACGGGACGATCACTGAGAACAACATCGTGCAACGGGTGCAAACCTGGCTTCCCAATCCTGTCGTCGGGGATATGTACTACGAAACCGTCTACACCCGCTATCAGGACGTGGGTGGGGGAGTGCAGTTCCCCATGCGATGGCACCAGCACCAAGACTACGATGACGGCGCTCACGAACCGAACGTGAGCGGCGGTGACCATGCCTTCGGTCTCGAGACCATCAGCGAGGTGCGGATCAACGTGGACGACGCGGCGTTGACCATTCCGGCCGAGGTCCAGGGGGCCCCTGTCGCTCCGGTCCGAGTCGAAACGGAACAGCTGGCCGACGGCGTCTGGCTGCTGGGCGGCGGATCCCACAACAGTGTGGCCGTCGAGTTCCAGGACTATGTCGCCGTCATTGAGGCTCCGCTCAACGAGGATCGGTCGCTCGCCGTGATCGAAGAAGTGATGACCCTCGTGCCGGAGAAGCCGATTCGGTTCATCGTGAACACGCATCATCACTGGGACCATCTGGGCGGGCTCCGTGCCTACGTGCACGAGGGTGCGACCGTGGTCACCCACGAAGGCAACCGGCCGTACTACCAGGAAGTGCTGAGGGCAGGGCCGTGGCTACTCGAGCCTGATCGGTTCTCGCTGCATCCACCGGAGGAGTGGTCCGAGGGCTACATTTTCGAGACCGTTCGCGAGAAGTACATCCTCGGCGACAGCATGCGAACCATCGAGCTGCATCACGTACAGAGGCTGGATCACGTAGCCGGGATGCTGATCGCGTATCTTCCGAAGGAGAAACTGGTGGTTGAGGCAGATCTTTACACACCACCGGCGCCGGGAGAGCCGTCGCTCGACGCTCCCAGCCCGAGCAATCGGACCTTCTATCAAAACGTGCAGCGATTGAACCTGGACGTGGAGGCGATCGTTCCTATCCAAGGAAGTCCAGTGCCGATGGCAACGTTCGTGGAGTTCGTGAACCAGGCGCAGTAGTCGGTAGGAGACGAGAGATGAACCGGTGGATCCGAACAGCGGTTGTGCTCGTGTGCGCTGGGATGGTGCCGACCGGAACACAGCTCGCCCGCGCGGGCCAGCTGCCCGACGATGTACATAAAGTTTCGCGTAGTCGCCTGCCTCCAATCGATCGCGAGGAACTCGACCCGGCGCGCCGGGAGGCCTTCGATGCGGCGATGCGAGGCGCCGGCCCAGGCAGCGTCCCCACGGGTGCCGCGGCACTTCGGCTCCATGGCTCTGGCACCGACCTTCGCTTTTCCGGTCCGCTCGGGCGTCGGCTCACCGAGCTGGCTATCCTGACGACGGCGCGCGAGCACCACCAGCCGTACGAGTGGGCGCTGCACGAGCTCGACGCGCTAGCAGTCGGGCTGGACGAGCTTCTGATCGACGTCGTGCGGCATCGGAAGCCGATCGCAAGCGTGGGCGACCCGGAAGTGATCATCATGAAGGTAGGCCGCGAGCTCTTCACGACGCGTAGACTTCAATCAGACACCTACGCGCGCGCGCTGGCCAGGCTGGGCAAGACCAACCTCGTCGACCTCATCGATCTGATGGGCCGCTATGCGTCGACCGCCGCGACGCTGACCGCGTTCAACCAGCAGATGCCGATGGGCTGGCGTCAGTCCCTTCCGCTGCCGTTCACCTACCCAGATGACATCCACCCCGATTCCAGGAGCCGTCTACCCCTTCGTTCCGGTCCGTACCGGAGTTCGGTGAGCGCGCTCTACGGGCGCATGGCGTCCCCCGGCGGGCTCGGTCCGGGGCAGATTCGCGCCTACGGCGAGGGGCTGGAGACGCTCGGCACGAGGGTCGGTGAGCGGCTGATGATGCTTGCGATCCTGGTAACGGCGAGAGCGCACGACTCGCAGTACGACTGGACGATGACTGAGCCGAAGGCGCTCGAGGCTGGCTTGGAACCGGAGGCGATCGACGTGATCCGGCATCGCGGGTCACTGGACGGTCTCGGTGAGAAGGACGCCGCCCTGGTCGCCTTCGCGCGTGAGCTGTTCAGCGACCACAACGTCCGGACCGAGACCTACACACGAGCCGCGAGTGCCTTCGGCGAGCGCGATCTTGTCGACATGGTAGGTTTGATGGGGGCCCACGCGGCGGATGCCGCCGTGCTCGCGGCGTTCGACCAGCAGCTCCCGGAGGGCGTCGAGCCGCTCTTGCCGCTGCCGTAGCTCGCCGATTGGATCGGCTAGCATCTGGCATGGTCCATCGTCCTTTGCTCGTCTTGATCGTCTGGTGCAGCGTCGCGACCCTGTCACCTGACCAGGCCAGGGCTCAATATGGCGCGACCGATGGCGAGTGGCGTAGCTACGGCGCTGACCTGGGCAGTACCAAGTACTCGCCGCTCGACCAGATCGACGCGGGCAACTTCAGCGACCTGCAACCCGCCTGGCGGTGGCAGTCGGCTGACGGACTGCTCGATCGGGACGCGATCAGAGCGCAGCTACCGCGCTTGGGGACTTCCCGCCTCCCGGGGCGCCAATTCGGAATCCGGATGTTCCAGGCTACGCCGTTGATGATTGACGGAGTGCTCTATATCTCGACGGCGCTGCACCAGGTGGCGGCGATCGACGCCGGGACCGGCGAGACTCTCTGGGTCCACGATCCGGAGGCCTACCTCGCGGGCCTGCCGACTCACTTCTACAACTCGCGGGGTGTCGCGTACTGGGCCGACGGTGACGATGCACGGATCTTCTTCGGCATCAACGGGGCCTACTTGCTGGCCCTCGATGCACGCACCGGAGAGCCCATTCGAGACTTCGGAGACGACGGACGCGTCGATCTCATGGAAGACATTCCGCGGGCCACCCGCGGTGAAACCGATTTCAACGGGCGAACCCTGGTTGGGGTCGCCTCGCCGCCGATCGTGGTGCGCGACGTTGTCGTCACGCCGACGATCATCTCGGATCGCGTGATCCACAAGGAAGCGCCACCCGGGTGGCTGCAGGGGGTCGACGCTCGCACCGGCGAGGTCAAGTGGCTATTCCGCACTGTGCCACAAGCGGACGATTTCGGCGTCGAGACCTGGCGAAACGAATCGTGGCGATACTCGGGGAACACCGACGTCTGGACGATATTGAGCGGCGACGACGAGCTTGGATACGTGTACCTGCCGACTGGCGCCCCAACCAACGACTACTACGGTGGTCATCGACCGGGCGACAACCTGTTCTCCCAATCGATCGTCGCAGTGGACGTCGAGACCGGCCAGCGGATGTGGCACTTCCAGGCGGTCCATCATGGGGTTTGGGACTACGATTTTCCCGCCGCGCCCAACCTGGTGGACATCACGGTCGACGGGCGCCCCATCAAGGCGATCGCCCAAGTCAGCAAGCAGGGCTTCACGTATGTCTTCGACCGCGAGACCGGCGATCCGGTGTGGCCGATCGAGGAGCGTCCCGTCGCGACCGACAGCGACCTCGAGGGCGAGGTTCTCTCCCCGACCCAGCCGTTCCCGACCAAGCCGCCGCCGTTCGAGTATCAGGGCGTCACCATCGACGATCTGGTCGACTTCACCCCCGAGATCCGGGCGCTGGCCGTTGAGGCGGTGAAGGCGTTCCGGCTCGGGCCGCTCTTCTCACCGCCGACGCTGAGCGTGGATGGTGGACTGCAGGGAACCATTCAGCGACCGCATATTGGAGGCGGAGCCAGCTGGAGCGGCGCCGCAGTCGATCCAGAGACCGGCCTGCTCTACGTGCCATCAGAAAACCGATTCTCGGTGATCAAGTACTACACACCCGATCAGGGCCTAGGTGGGAACCTCCGGTTTACCATGCGCGGGCTCGCCGCCGGGACCCAGCCCCAGATGCCGCGGGGGCTGCCGCTGCTGAAGCCGCCGTATTCACGAATGACGGCGATCGACCTGAACGAAGGCCAGCACGCTTGGATGCAGGCCAACGGCGACGGCGACCGGTACCGGAATCATCCGCTGCTGCGGGATCTCGACTTGCCCCCACTGGGCGGAGAGGGACACGGCGGACCGGTTCTTACCAAGACACTGCTCGTGAGCGCGCTGTCGGCGGGCGGCCGCGACGGTGGTCCTCGGCTCGTGGCCCGCGACAAGACCACGGGTGAGATCGTGGGGTCGGTCGATCTGCCGGCCGGCGCCATCGGCACGCCGATGACCTATCTGCACGAGGGCAAGCAGTACATCGCGCTGACGATTGGCGGCGGCGTGCCTGAATTGATCGCGCTGGCGCTGCCATGAACCCAGGGATTGTCGTTTCCGTAATCGAAGTCGGTACCCGACTGGCCACCGGGAGGGCGATACCCCTGGGCCGTCGAGACGACCCGCCGCTCAGCGGTCGCTCCGCGGCAGCGCAAAGACGAAGAGCGCGTTGCCTCCGTTGCGAGGATTCCTCAGGTCGCTCAGGAGGTCGTCAGGAAGGACACCGGTCCAGCTCGTAAGCCCGCCGTTGTTGCCCGCGCCGAACGCCACGTACTGGGTGCCGTCGACCGCGTAGGTGATCGGGTAGCCGTTGGCCATCGTCGTCAGGCGCGTCTGCCACAGTTCGTCGCCGGTCTCGACGTCATAGGCGAAGACGTAGCGCTCCCAGTCACCCACGAAGACGATCCCACCTGCCGTCGTCAGTGCCACTGTGTTGTAGGGTGACCGACGACGCTGCTTCCAGATCGTCTTGCCGGTGCGGATGTCGAGCGCCTGGAATTCGCCGAGCTGGTCGGGCGAGTCGGGGTGGAAATGGTTCAGCCGTCCCCGGACCGACCCACTCCCGCCACCCCCGACGCGGTAGTTGACCGGTCCGAAGGCAGCGGTCTCACAGTTCAAGTTGAGCGGGATGTACATGGCCGCTGTGTCGGGGTGATAGGCCATCGCTCGAAGGCTCTTGAAACCGCCCGTGCTGGGGCAGAAGTAGAGCATCTCACCGACACCGGAGATCATCCCGTCGCGGTAGGTCACCTTGCCGGTCACAGTGTCGACATCAAGGATGTTTTGGTATCCGAGGTCAACGCCGTTTCGAAACTCGCCGGTCACGCGGTCGAGCTCCCACAGGATGCCAAGCTTGCCCATGCTGAACACCGACTGCTTGCCGTCGTAGTCGACCAGGATCCGCTCGAACGTCTCGTCCATGTCGTGGCTGTCGCCCGGGATGTGTTGGAAGTACCACTTCATCTCGCCAGTCACGGGATCGAGCGCCAGCGTCGAGTTGGTGTAGAGCGCATCGCCGTCGGTGCGGCGCGCATCGCGCGTCCACGGCTTGGGTTGCGAGGTGCCGTAGTAGATCATCTTGGTCACCGGGTCGTAGCTGCCAGGAATCCAGGCATCCCCGCCGGCGCGGAACAGCAGTGGCAGGTCGCCCCATGTGTCCCCGCCCCGCTCCCCGGGTCTGGCCACTGTCGACGTCTTCCAGAGCACCTGGCCGCTGCGCCCGTCGACGCCGACGATGTAGCACGTGTCTTCGCGATACATGGCGCAGCCCCTCAGCCCCGACACGATGACCCCGTCGGCGACGATCGGACCGCTGCTGAATCCGTACCCCTGTTGACCCGGCATGATCGGCGTGTCCCACCGGACCTCGCCCGTCCGAGCGTCGAGACCCACGACGTGCGCGTCGGCGGTGTTCAGAATGATCAGGTCCCCGTAGATGGCCAGGCTTCGCGTCTGTGAATACGCTCGGAGCGACTCTTCGAGCTGTGGCTCTGGTCGGTACTCCCAAACAAAATTGCCGTTCCGCGCATCGAGTGCCTGCACGACGTTACCGGGGTTCGCGAGGTACATCACGCCGTCATGGACGAGCGGTGTGGTTTGCGAGCGCCCCGATTCGATGCCCCACGACCAGACCAGACGGAGCTCGCCGACGTTGGAGCGGTCTAGCTGATCCAGCGTGCTGTAGCCCCACCCGTCGAGGGTCCGGCGCCAGCTAAGCCAGTCTCCGGGATCTGGATTCTGCAGGGTTTCGTCAGTCACCGGCGTGAAGCTGGGTGTTTGCGCGTCGGTGAGCGTCCCCGAGGCAGCCAGGAGCGCAGCGGCGACCAGTACGAACAGGGCGAAGCGAAGTCTCATGGGTTCGTCAGTCTGCCAGTGTAAAGAAAATCGCATCTCGATTTGGAGCCGGCCGTAGGCATAGCTGTCGCCCCTCGTTCAGGCCGGATACTACCAAATGTGCTCGTTTCAGCCTCGCGGGACGGCTACGATCCTTCGCGCGAAGCGCCCTTGATCGGGCGAGCCAAGCGAAGGAGAACTCGTGCGACAGATCTTGCTGACGACGACGTTCTCGTTTCGGTAAACGCGACTATGTTCGCCTGGCGTCGGGTACTCGTGTACACGCACCGCTGGCTGGGGATTGCGGGTGGGCTGCTGTTCGTGGCCTGGTTCCTGTCGGGGATCGTCCTCATGTACGCGGGGATGCCTGACCTGCCGCGCCACGAGCGCCTGACCCACTAGGCGCCTCTCGACCTCACGCGTGTGACGTTGACTCCGGCCGCTGCTGCCAGGCGCGCCGGAGCATCTCCCGATCAGATGCGAGTCGCCATGTTCTCCGATCGCCCGGTCTACCGGTTTCCGCATCAGGGCCGGTGGACCACGGTGTGTGCAGACAGCGGGGAAGTCGCCTCAGGACTCTCGTCGGGCGACGTCCTCGAGGTCGCGAGGAGCTTCGCGCCGGAGCACGTCGCAACACTCAAATATGACCGGAGGCTCGATAGCCCGGACCAGTGGACGATCTTGACCGGTGCCCATCGGCCCTTGCACAGGGTGATGCTCGGCGACGACCACGACACCCAGTTGTACATTTCCGACCCCACTGGTGAACCGGTGATGCGAACGACCGCATCCGGCCGCCGGTGGGCGTACGCTGGTGCGGTTGTGCATTGGTTGTATTTCACGCCGTTCCGAAAGCACACCGAGCTGTGGGTTCAGTCCGTGACCTGGTTGGCGATCATCGGGTGTGTGCTCACCCTGTCGGGGCTGATTTGGGGCATCTGGCGACTATCGCCGCGGCGCCGGTATCGTCTGCGAGTCGAGGGGCAGACCTTCTCACCATACAGCGGACTCATGCGTTGGCATCACTATGCCGGTCTGCTGTTTGGCCTAACGACGTTCACCTGGATCTTGAGCGGCTGTCTCTCTCTCGACCCGTTCGCCTGGCATCCGGGGACAGCCCCGACAATTGTGCAACGTGTTGCCGTCCGTGGCGGGGTCTACCAACTGGAGACAGTGACCGTCGAGAGGCTTCAGGCGGCCGCAGCCGCTATCCGCCAAAGGTTCCCACCGCGAGAGCTCGAGCTGCTGCAATTTGCTAGTCAGATGTTCGTCCTGGCCCACGACCCAACGACCGGAGATCAGCGTCTGGTGTCTGCGCAGTCGCCAGAGCACGGCGTCTTTGGTCGGTTCGACGAGGAGGCGATGCTTGGGGCGGCACGCCGAGCCATGCCGGCCGCACCACTCCTCGACACGACGTGGCTGACCGCGTACGACGCGTACTACTACGATCGTGCTGGCATCCTTCAGCTGCCTGTACTGCGGGCGCGATACGACGATCCCCAACGGACGTGGTTGTATCTCGATCCCTCCCAAGGCCTCATCGCGCGCAAAGAGGAACGCCTGACGCGCCTCAACCGATGGCTCTATCACGGTCTACACAGCCTGGATTTCCCGTTCCTGTACTACCGTCGCCCGGCGTGGGACATCGTCGTCATTGGATTGAGTCTCGGTGGCCTCGCGTTGAGTGCGACAACGCTCATCCCCGCATGGCGCCGCCTTCGACGTCGCGCTGGTCGGCTGCTTCATGCGAGCAAGGGCAGCAGGTAACTCGCACCTCACGAGTCAGGGTCGGTCAGAAACCTGCGCACCTGCTCCGTCGCGAGGAGGCGGCGACCCTGTTCCCGACCCCGGTCGAACGTGCGCATCGTCACCGCGGGATCAAAACAGAGGAAGCCGGCTTCGACCGGGTGATCGGGGTGGATGATCAGGAGCCGGTCGTCCACGATGGCTCTGGCCACGACGGGATAGTCATTTAAGGCACGCAATCGCATGCTCGTTTCCCAGAGACGCCCGTTCGGATCGCAGCAGAAGATGACAGCCCTGGGTGTCGCGGCCCAGCACGCGAGATCCCTGAACCGAGCATCGTCCTCGAATGTTGCCATTGGCATCTTCAAGGCGAAACCCCCGTCGATAAACACGGCCTCGGCGTCGTCGGCGTACTCGTCGCCAGACGAGAGCTGTGCGGGCGGAAGCGGCGGGCCCATCGCCAGCGGCACCAGACAGGATGCTTCGATGGCTGAGTGATAGTTGTGCCGGGTGAGCGGACGGACAAGTTCGGACTGCAATGCGTCCGGCAGGTTGGTCGCAAACACCACCGGGTCTACGTCGTACGGTGGCAGATACTTCAACGGTCTCGGGAGCTTGCGAGTGGTCGCCATGGCAAACAGCTTGGCCAGGTCGGCCCGCCCTGGCCCACGCCCGTCACGACGCCGTACCCGTGACGTGAAGACCAGTAGGGTGCGCTGCGCTGTTTCTTCGAATACGCCATCGAGCTCCGCGTCGCCCATGACGTAGCGGATTGACGCGTGTAGGTGCCGGCGAAAGCGACTATGCGGCCATTCGTCAGTCACGAACGAAGGAAGGGGATACCGCTCCGGGATGTCATCGGATCCCCAGGCGGTCCAGCCCTTGAGAACTGTTGCCTCGGTGCCTGTGGCAACGTCGGCGGCCGCATAACCCCCGGCAGACGCGCCCATCGTCACCGTCGGATATCCCCCATGCTGACGAGTCCAGGCCATCAACTCGTAGAGGACCCCACCCTGCCAAGCGCCGCGACCGGCGCCGCCCGAGTCGAGAATCCATGTGCTGGGGACCGATGAGTCCATAGGGGTGACGCCGAGCAGCTTCGGCATCATAGCCGGTCCAGTCGAAGACTCCACGAAAGTCAAATGGGAAGACTTCACCCCCGACGAGGTCAACCAACGTGGCCGGACCCTCGTCCAGGCAATTGACAGGTCTCCTGTTTCGGACCAGACTCAAGAGGATGCTTCCCGGTTTGATTCGGCGCGCCATCGGTTCTTGGCTCGCGGTTAGCATGATCGTGATGGCGCTGTCGGCCTGCGCGAGCGGACCGATGACGATGTCCGAGATCATGTGCTGCGCCGAACACCATGACGACTGCGAAATGTCCGGCCAGGCCGAGTCATGCTGCGCGCCCGATTTGCAGTCTGACATGGGCGTCCTCGCCCCCGAGCGTTCCGACACGGCCTACTCAGCGGATGCCGCTAGCCAGGTTGTGGTCCTCCCGGAGCCTCAAGTAGCAGCTGTCTCCGTGCTCGACGCGGTACGGTTCGCTCAGCGTTTCTCCGTCCTCGACGTTCGATCCCGGCCGAGCCCGCTGGGCACCGTTCTTCGCATCTGATCCTTCGCTCTTTTCCTTGTATCTGGCGGTCTGCTGACAACTGACCTCCTTGGTCACGGGTCCGTCCGCCAATCCCAAACTTGGAAAGCCGTCGCGCTGACTGCGCGTACGGCATGCGGAGTAGAAGAGCGATGCGGATACATGTTTTGTTCGTCGCCTCGGTCCTGACCTGCGCCCCGATGGCGTCTAGCGAGGCCCAGGACCTCTCAGCTCAACTTGCCCGGACAACTGTCGGGCCTCGGCGTGGCGGTAGCGTCCTCGAGGCCAACTACAGTGACGCCGAACCTCTCAGCCTGCAGATGGCGCTTGGAGAGACGCTGGCGCGGAATCCTCGCCTCATCGCGCTGCGTCGGCAGTATGAAGCGATGCGGCTTCGCCCGGCGCAGGCGCTCGCGCCGCCGACCTTCGAGGCGCAAATCTGGCAGTGGCCTTTCAACACGCTGAACGCGCGGAACGCGAACATGGTCATGTTCACGGTGGGCCAGGCGTTCCCTGGGCGCGGCAAGCGTGGGCTGCGAGCGGCGGTTGCCGAGAAGGACGCCGACCTCTCACTGGCCGCCATCGCGGTGGAAGCGCGGACGGTCATCGATGACGTCAAGCGTGTGTACGCCGAACTCTACCTGACACGGCGGGAGATGGAGATTCACCACCTGAATGTCGATCTCCTACGCCAGTTCGCGGACGTGTCTGAGGCCAAGTACACGACCGGGGGAGGCTCGCAGCAGGACTTTCTCAAGTCGGTCGTCGAGCTCTCACGCGTGCATGAGCACCTCGTGGCGCTGGGAGAAAGGGATCGACTCGCCCAGGCGCGGCTGAACACGCTGCTCGACCGACCGCCGGAGTTACCCATTGGCCGGCTTCTTGAGCCGCGGGAGGAGCGCACCCTGCCGCCGCTCGCCAAGCTTCAGCATATGGCGCTCGAGCAACAGCCTGAGTTGCGGGCTGCACGTATCGAGATCGAACAAGCCGAGGCCGTGTTGGCGGCGGAACGGGGGGAATCCAAGCCGGATTTCTTTGTGAAGGGCGGCTACTTCCTAACGCCGCAGCCGGAGATGCCCGATGCCTGGACGGCCATGGTGGGCATCACATGGCCGAACGCGCCGTGGTCGCGGAGTGGTCTTGACGCCCGAGTTGCTGAGGCCGGCGCGGCGGTGGAAACGGCTCGGGCACGCTACGCCGCCGGCGAGAGCGCGATTCGCTTGGCGGTGCACGAATCATATGTTCGAGCTCAGGCAGCACAGGAGCGGGCGGTCCTGCTTCGGACGAGCATCGTGCCTCAGTCGGACCAGACACTCGCCGTGTCGCGGGTTGCCTATCAGGCAGACCGCGGGGATTTCCTGACGCTCATCGACAACCGGCGCATGCTCCTCGACGCGCAACTCGCGTACCACCGAGCACGAGCGACAGCCTCGGCTGATTCTCAACGCGGCTAAGCAAGTCGGTCGCCCCATCTTTTTCTCACTGGCCATCATTATTGTGTCGTTCATCCCGGTCTTCCTGCTGGAAGCCCAGGAAGGACGCATGTTTCGTCCGCTGGCGTTCACCAAGACGTTCGCCATGGTGTTCGCCTCGATCCTATCGATCACGCTGGTGCCCGTCCTGATGAGCGTCTTGATCCGAGGACGGCGACTCAGACCAGAATCGGCCAACCCGATCTCACGGTTCTTCACCTGGCTCTATGCCCCGATCCTCCGCTTGGCCTTGCGGTGGAGATGGGCGGCGCTTGCGGTCAATTTTGCCGTCGTGCCTCTGACCGTCCCGTTGCTATCCGGCATTGGGAGCGAGTTCATGCCGCCACTCTATGAGGGCACGATGCTCTACATGCCGACTGCGCCCCCGGGGCTCTCGGTCGGCGAGGCGACGCGTCTCCTGCAAGTGCAGGACAAACTGCTGAGGGAGTTTCCTGAAGTCGACCGCGTCTTCGGCACGGTCGGTCGGGCGACGACGTCAACGGATAACTCACCGATGGGGATGGTGAATACGACTGTGACGCTGAAGCCGAAAAGCGAATGGAGGCCTGGGCTCACCGAGGCGGAGCTCCAGAGCGAAATGGACGAGGCGCTGCAGTTTCCCGGCTTTCCCAACGTGTGGACGCAGCCCATTCGCAATCGCCTCGACATGCTCCTCACCGGGATCAGGACGCCCGTGGGCATCAAGATCTTCGGACCGGACCTCACGGTCATTCAAGGTATCGGGGAGAAGATTGAAGCCATCCTGAGCGAGGTGCCAGGCACCCGCAGCGTTTTCGCCGAACGGGTGAGCCAAGGCTACTTCATCGATGTCCGACCAAACCGCGCGGCGATTGCGCGTCATGGTCTGACCGTTGAACACGTGCAGGACATTATCCAGTCGGCGCTCGGCGGACAGAACATCACGCGGACGATTGAGGGACGCGAGCGGTATCCCGTGAACGTACGCTACGCCAGGGCGTTTCGCGAGGATCTGCCAGCCATCAAACGGGTCCTGGTCCAGACTCCCAACGGCAGCCAGATCCCACTGGGCCAACTGTCAGACATCGAATTCACCCCAGGGCCGTCCATGGTCCGGGACGAGGACGGCCAGCTGGCGGGGTATGTCTACGTCGACGCCGCCACTGACGACATCGGAGGCTATGTCAGCGACGCACGTCAGGCCATCGCCGACCATTTGCAACTCCCGACGGGGTACACGCTGGCGTGGGCGGGACAATACGAGTTCCAGGTGCGAGCGCGCGAGCGGCTGACGGTGGTGATTCCGATCGTCTTCTTGCTGATCTTCATGTTGCTCTACATGACGTTTCGCTCAGTCTCCGAAGCGGCCATCGTCATGCTGTCCGTCGTGTATGCGATGACCGGGGGCGTCATCCTCCAGTGGTGGCTTGGCTACAACTTCTCGGTGGCCGTGTGGGTCGGCTACATCGCGCTCTATGGGGTGGCCGTGCAGACAGGGGTCGTGATGGTGGTCTACCTGCACGAGGCGCTCGACCGTCGCCTGCGGGAGGGGGGGGACATCACGGATGACGATCTCTACAAGGCCACCATGGCGGGCTCTGTGCTGCGGTTGCGGCCCAAGCTCATGACCGTCGGTGTCACCATCGCGGCCCTCGCGCCCATCATGTGGAGCACCGGAGTAGGCGCTGACGTGATGAAGCCGATCGCGGCACCGATCATCGGCGGGATGGTCACGTCGACGACTCACGTGCTGGTCATCACGCCGGTGATCTTCTACATCATGAAGCGGCGCGATCTGAGGCGAGGGAAGCTGCGAGAGTCTGGTCCTGACGTGAACCTCTGAGCTCGTCGTCGCGGTAGTGGCGGAAGCCGGCGATGTGTCCCATCAGCTGGCGGGTGGTGAACGACCACGGCTTCTCGGGAAAGCTCGGCACGTAGTGACGCGCCGGTAGGTCGATGTCGAGCTCACCGCGTTCCAGCAGCAGGCCGACGGCGGCGGCGGTCATCGGCTTGGCGACACCGCCGATGCGGAACTGTGTCCGCGGCGTCACGGGTCGCCGTTCGTCGATATCGGCCCAGCCGAAGCCCTCGGCCCAGACGACCTCTCCGGCCATGCCCACGGCGAGCGACAGGCCGGGGAGGTTCTCCTCGACAACGAAGGCGCGGACAAACGGGCGAGCCCGCCCGACGGCGTCGGCGTGCTCGGCTACTGGGGGCTCGTCGATCTCGGAGTGCACCGCCGAGGAGTCGTCGCCGTGTAAGTCGGAGTAACAGGCACTCCACGAGTTGACTGTCTCGCATATCGGAGCGCAGGCGGCGAGCAACGGCGTGACCAGCATGAGGATCGCGGCTGGCGAGTACTGAAGGACGCGGCCGAAACGACTCCTCGCATCTTTCACGCAATTACTTAGCAATACAAAGTGATATGCCGTCAAGCACAATCTCGTGGCCGGATCCGTGGTACTATAAAAAGGAATCGCGAGCAGGTTTTCTCCCACCCAGAAGCCCCGCTCAGAGCAGTGGGTGCTGTCCGGGAATGACCCGGGCCCTTCCCCCTTCCTAGGTTCTTCTTGAACGCCCGTCTTGCGGGCTGTAACAGATGATGATCCGTGACCGGGTGGGCACGGACAAGAGAAAGAGAACGCATGAACTTCAGCGAGCTGGGCTTGCGCCCGGAACTCCTCCGCGCCGTCGACGCCGCGGGCTACACAACCCCCACATCGATCCAGGAGCGCGCCATTCCTGTTGTGCTCGACCGTCGCGACCTTATCGCGTGCGCCCAGACTGGCACCGGTAAGACCGCGGCTTTTCTATTACCGGTCCTCCAGCATCTGGCGGGCGGCAACCCGCTACGGCACCCGCGCACCCTGGTCATCACACCGACCCGCGAACTGGCCGCCCAAATAGGCGAGATGGCCAGTCGGTATGGCAGGCACTTGCGGGTACGCAGTACCGTCATGTTTGGCGGAGTCGGCATGGAGCCACAGAGGCGCCGCCTGGCTGCGGGCCTTGATCTGCTGGTCGCGACTCCCGGCCGACTCCTTGATCACGTGCGTCGCAAGCAGGCGAATCTTGGCCACGTCGAGATGGTGGTTCTCGACGAAGCCGACCGGATGCTCGACATGGGCTTTCTCTCTGATGTTCGCCGAATCCTCGCGCTGCTGCCGCTGAAGCGCCAGAATCTGTTCTTCTCAGCGACGATGCCAGACGAAATCGAGGACCTCATCCGGCGGTCGACCGATGCACCGGTGTTGGTCGAAGTGACGCGTCGAGCGACGCCGGTCGGCGCCATTCGCCAGGTGGTTCACCCGGTCGCAATGACCCGGAAGAAGGAGTTGCTGAGGACCCTGTTAGAAGGAACGGACATGGCGCGGACTCTCGTCTTCACCCGTACCAAAGCACGGGCCAACCAGCTGGTACGGCACCTCGAGCGGTCGGGACGCCGGGTGGCCGCGATCCACGCGAACAAGAGCCAGAGCGCTCGCACTCGAGCGCTCGCCCGTTTCCGTACAGGTGAGATCAACACCCTCATCGCTACCGACATTGCCGCCCGTGGCATCGATGTCGACGACATCAGCCATGTCATCAACTTCGACCTGCCACGCGTTCCGGAGGACTATGTGCACCGCGTTGGGCGGACCGCCCGAGCCGGTCGACGTGGATGCGCGATTGCCTTTGCTGCGCCGGAGGAGCGCTCTCAGCTTGCTGCTATCGAGCGGCTTGTCGGGAGGGCGATCCGACGTGAGCCAGTTGCAGGCTTCACAGTTTCTACTGACGCAGCGCCTCGGCCCCAGTCGCCGCAGCGGCGCCGTTCAGGTAGCCAGGGCGGTAAGGCCGGTCGTGTCCGTTCGTCGACTGGGGACCGGACGCGCCGCTCGAACGGACACGGACGACGCTCGGGTCGGTGGGCCTAACCGGTTGATGCGCGAACTCTTGCATCTTCACGAACACGGTAGACCGGTCTCGTCGACGGGACTCCGCAATCCTTACAGAAGGGGAATCTTTGTCTAAAGACGATCTCATCGACATTCGGGGCATGGTCACAGCCGTCCACAGCGGAGGGTTGTACCGGGTGCAGTGCGACCCGGGTCACGAAGTGCTCGCGCAGCTGAGTGGTCGGATGCGACGGTTTCGGATCAAGGTCGTTCCCGGCGACCGGGTCAAGGTGGGCGTATCACCGTACGATCCGACACGCGGACTCATCACCTTCCGCGAGAGGTAGCTGCGGATCGGGGCCGACGCCGTATGCACAATTAGCGCCGATCCAGATCGTGGTGCCCGCCCTGCCAGGATGCCCCCTGAGTGGGATATCCTGACATCGACATCGACATCGTCTGAGCGGAGACCAACCATGAACCGAATCGTGTTCTGTGTGTGCGTCCTGGTGTGGACTGCAGTGCCGCTCATTGCCCAGGCACAAGGTGGCAGGGCGGGCGGGTGGACGGTGCCGCGCACGCCGCACGGGGAGCCGGACCTGCAGGGCTTCTGGACGACCCGAACCTATACGCCGATGCAGCGGCCGAAGCACTTCGAGGGCCGGGAATTCCTGACCGACGAGGAGATGGCTCAGCTGACGACACTTGTAACGGCCGATGGTGTCGATCCGTTAGGGCCAAGCCCGCTCACCCTCGCGAACGATGAGGAGCGCCGGGCGCGCACCGTGCAGCGTGACCCCACCCACTACAACAACGCTCAGTGGCTCACGACGGCTCAACCGAAGGCCCTGACGAGCAATCGGACGTCCCTAATCGTCGATCCGCCGGATGGCCGAATCCCGCCCATGACGGCGGAGGCGCAAGCACGCAACCGGGCGCGCCGGGCCGCCCGAGGACTAGGCGGCTACGAAGAGCGACCGTTTCAGGAGCGCTGTATCGTCTGGAACCACGAAGGACCGCCGATGGTTCCCCCACCGTACAACGACCTCTATCAGGTCTTCCAGGCTCCTGGATACGTCGTGCTGTTCCCGGAGCTGAGCACGAACCCTGTTCGCATCATTCCGACGGACGGGAGACCGCACACGTCACCGCGCATTCGGCAGTGGAACGGCGACTCACGTGGGCGGTGGGAACGTGACACGCTAGTCGTCGAGACGACGAACTTCACCAGCAAGACCGCCTTTCAAGGGTCCAGCGACGCGCTACATGTGGTCGAGCGTTTCACGCGGGTGGATGAAGACAAGATCATGTACGAGTTCACCCTCCGCGACCCACGAACGTGGGAGGTGTCGTGGAGCGCCGAGGTGCCGATGATTCCCGCCGAAGGTCCGTTGTATGAGTACGCCTGTCACGAGGGTAACTACGGCATCGTGAACACACTTCGTGGAGCCCGCAGGGCGGATAGAGAGGGGCGCTCCCCATGAGCCTGATCGACGCGTTGTCGGCCTTCTTCTCCCGTTCCGCGGAGGAGACCGCCGACGATGCGCCCGAGGGCGCCTGCCCCAATTGTTGGGGTCGGTATGAGTACGATGGCGAGATACGGCAGACCGCCCGCGACCGCCAGATCGACGTAAACAACGGCGTCGAGCGCCACGCCTTCATCCGGGACTTCGTAGTGACCCACATCGACGGGATCCGTCTCCGTAGCGACGACCGTGGGTACGTCTGCCCGAAGTGCGGAACCCGCTCCGGCTGAGCGGTCAACTTACGACGATCGTCGGGACAGCGGCTTCATCCGAGGCCTTCCGCCTGATGTGGGTAACGAACGCCACGATGCTCATTTCCTGTTCGCCGGAGCGATGTTCTGGTTGATGTGGAAAAGGTTGGCCGGGTCATAGGTCGCCTTCACTGCCGCGAGCCGGTGGTAATTGGCGCCATAGTTGGAAGCCGCACGGTGGTCGTCGTCGCCGGACATAAAGTTGATGTAGCCCCCATCGCTGCCTGAGTGGGGATGAATGGCTGCGTAGTAGTCTTTCACCCACTTGATGTTGGCCTCGTTGTCGGCAGGGTCCGACCAGATTCCCGCGATTACCGGGGAGAAGTTCTTGTCTCGGTGTCCGAAGGCGGTCTCGTCGGCACCGACCCGTTGAGCCGCACCGTTTATCGCATGGAGATGCATGCTCGAGCTGATATGTGGTGTTTTTTTGCCATGCTCGACGTGAGCAGCAATTGCCTCGTCGGTGAGCTCGGTGATGAAATCTGCTTTCCAGTAGTGCTGCATGCCCTTCGGCACCGAGCCGTCGAAGGCGCTGTTGAGAGCCGGGAACGGCATGACGCCGACCTGCTCTGCTTGCACTTCGGCAACGTCGCGTAGTGGCTGGAGAGCTCGCTCGGCCTCGTCGTGTGGACCGTTCCAACAAGTGACCAGTACACAGAACAGATCTCCGATCCGGTCCTTGGGGATGAACGGCAGTTCAGGAGCTATCTGCCAGCCGAAAAAGCATCCGAGCTGTTCGGGTGCATCCGCAATGAATTCGCGGTAGCACTCCAGAACCGCCGCGGCATCATCGAACTCGTAGAACATCGGGCCGCCCACGACGTCGCCGACCTCGTGGAGCTGAAATTCGAAGCTGGTGACGACACCGAAGTTGCCGCCTCCGCCGCGCAAGGCCCAGAACAAATCTTCGTGCTGGTAGTCGCTCGCGGTGACCTGCCGCCCATCGGCGAGCACGACATCGGCCGACAACAGGTTGTCGATGGTAAGCTCGACGCCGCGGCCGTTTGCGATTGGTTCGATCCTGCTCTTTGCGGCATCGATCCGTGCCGAGCGCGTCGCGTTCGTCCTCCTCGTCGGGGCGTGCCTCTTTTCGGCTGCAAACTACGACGGCCGTTTCTATGCGCCGGATTACAGCAGCTTCTCGGTCGTCGAACGTTCGCATGCCTACCGCGACTTCCATACCGTTCAGGTGGACGCCATCCGGCGCCTGGCCGCAAAGCCAGCCGGGATCCCCGCCTTCGTCGGCAAGGAGGTGGACTACATGACCTCCCACCGGATGATGGGATACGTCGACGAGCCAGTTGTGAACACCTACCCGATCTACCAGCTCCCACACCGGCGACGCACCCTCGACGAGTTTCCTGACGAGTTCTTCCTGTTCAGAACGAACAGCGGACACGGCGGAGCTGAGATGGACCGGTTGGTCGAGGCCGCAACAGCCTCGGGCACCCATTACGTCAGGCCGTTGATGTTCGAGCGGGAGGGGTTCCGATACGTGTTCTATTGGATCCGAAGGGCCGGGGCACAGAATCCCTGACCTCGCCGATCAGTTGGCTCTGACTAACCGCCGAAGTCCTGAGTCCAGTAGCGGCGGTCCTCGCCGACACCGATGTGCCGGAGTCCAGCGTTCATGATGTTCCTGCAGTGACCTGCACTGGACATCCAATTGTTAACGACCGCCTGCGGCGTTGACGGCCCAGATGAGATGTTCTCAGCCAGTAGGGATCCGCCGTATCCGGCGTTTCGTATCCGCTGGGAGAACGTTCGGCCGTCGAGACTGGTGTGAGAGAGGTAATTGTTGTCCGCCATGTCTGTGCTGTGTGCTCGCGCCGCTGCGCGCAGCCTTGTGTCCAGCGAGAGCGAGGCAACAGCGGGAAACTGTGTGCCCCCGCACGTGGCACCAGAGGCTCGATGTTGGTTCACAAGAGTGACCACATCTTGCTCGAATGACGTGCCCCCGCCGGTTGTGTCTGAGGGAGCGTTTGGAGAGGATGAGCATCCAAACGGCAGCAAGGCGATGACACAACCAGCGAGAAGGAGTCGTACAGATACGGGTATTGAACGCACGGCGTTGATCCCCTAGCACGGCTGTCGGCCCAGCCTGTACTGAACTTTAGGGGACGTTCATTCCTTCGCTGCGGCACAAGACCGAAGGTGCGCGAAACTTAGTTGGGAATTGAAGCGGCTCCAAACCCTGTGGTTTGATGACGTTGCCTAAGACGAACATCACGCCACGAGAGAAAGGAGCCGAGATGAGCAGTGTCCTACGACCCGTCAGGAAGCGCAAGAAGGTTCGCACGTTGGGCCCGGTCGACGTCATCGACCGGAAGGAGTACGCCGAACTGGACGTCGACACCAAGGTGGAGTTGATCCGGTCCTTGGTGCCGCTGGGGTTGCTGCATGTCGAGGAGTTGCTCGACGCGGAGGTGACGGCGCTGGCGGGCGGGCGCTATGCCCGCAAGGACGCATCGGTCGGCGGGCGTCGTCATGGCAGCAACCCCGGGACGGTCGGGTTGGCCGGCCAGCGCGTGCCAATTCGCGTGCCACGGATTCGCCATGTCGCGGGGAGCGAGATGCCGCTGCGGTCCTACGAGGCGTTGCATGGGGAGCGCGCGGTGAACGACCTGCTGCTGAAGCGCGTGCTGTACGGAATCTCGTGCCGCAACTACGAAGCCGCCGCGGCGGCGATTTCCGGAGCCATCGGGCTGTCGGGGTCGACCGTGTCCCGGGGCTTTATTCAGGCTAGCGCGGCGAAACTGCGGGAGCTCCAGGAGCGGGACCTCTCCGGCGAGGACGTGGTGGCCGTGGTCCTGGACGGCAAGACCGTTGCCGAGGCAACGATGGTCATCGCGCTGGGCATCACGATGGCGGGGGAAAAACGCTTTCTGGGCTTCGTCGAGACGGATACCGAGAACGAGAAAGTGTTGACCCCGTTCTTGCGGTCGTTGGTCGAGCGGGGTCTTGACGTCTCCCAGGGCGTGCTGGTGATCCTCGACGGCGGCAAGGGGCTGCGATCAGCCGTCCGCAAAGCCTTCCGGGACCGGGCGCTGGTCCACCGGTGCCAGTGGCATAAGCGCGAGAACGTGGTGAGTTACCTGGCCAAGACCGAGCAGGCGTCGTGGCGCCAGCGCCTCCAACGCGCCTACAACCGTCCGGAATACGACGAAGCCCGCGCGGCCCTTGAGACGCTCCATCGCGAGCTGGAGGACCGGAACCAATCGGCGGCCCGCAGCTTGGCGGAAGGCTTCGACGAGACCTTGACGCTGCATCGACTCGGGCTCTACGGCGTTCTGGGCCGCTCGCTGAAGACGACGAACTGTCTGGAGTCCGTCAATGCGCTCGTCGAGGAACGCTGCGCGAAGGTCGATCACTGGCAAAACTCGCGTCAACGTCACCGCTGGCTGGCGACCGCGCTCTTGGACATCGAACCGCGCCTGCGCAAGGTGATGGGGTACCGGCACCTGCCCACGCTCCGTGCCGCGTTGAAGCGAGAACTGAAGATCGACACGACGACGTCGAAGAAGAAAGCCGCGTAGTCAATCAGGAGCCGTAGAGAGTTTCAACTAAGAATGGGCTTGACTCACAAGACCAACACGACCGGAACAGACGCTCCGGTCGCTTAACGCGTGGCCGTGACGTAGTTACCGTGACCGTCACTCGGCCAGTGACGACCAGTGCTCTGCGATATGCTCGGCCGTCCGCCAGGCGAGCGCCTGCGCCGTCGGCGTCGGGTTGTGCGCACCACTGGTGCCCATAACCGACCCGGTGGCGAGGCGGTCGAGGTTGGGCGTGATGGCGTAGCCGTCCCCATAGCTCCCCAGGTCGGGGCTGTGGTCTTCGGCCACGATCCACAGAATGTTCGGGGGAAAGCCACCGAGCGACACCGCGCCGTGCGCGAGGCACCCCTTGGTCTGTGGGACGACAACAGCAGCGAGGCCTATTGGCGCAACCGTGAACCCGACCAGCCGTTCTACTCGGTGATCAACCTGGGAGTGACCCACGAGGGACAAGTACGACTCTCCGACGATCAGTTCGCCGAGCGGACGCGGTCGCTGACCGCCGCCCAGCGGCATGACCCACTCGCGGCGATGCTACCGCCCTACTACCCGGATACTCCGGTCGTGCGAGAGAACTGGGCTAGCTATCACGACCAATGGCGCCGGCTGGCCGCCGAGGGGGCGCTGACCGGACCGTCGGCTCAGTTCTTTGCCAAGACGAAGCCGGCCGAAGAACTGTACGACACGGAGGCCGATCCGCACGAAGTGGTCAATCTGGCAGACGATCCGGTCCACGCCGACAGATTGGCCGTCATGCGCGCGGCGCTCGAGTCCTGGATCGTCGAGACCGGGGATTTGGGCGAGGTACCCGAGGCCGAGCTGATGTCCCGGTTCCGTCCCGACGGCGGTGTATACGACTGATCGTATTCCCGGTCAGCTCCAACGATCGTTTCTTGGCTCGTCCAGCGAAGCTGACCCTGTTCGACTTGCTGGGACAGGTCGCCTCCCAAAGGGTATGATCACTGGCCGTTCACAATGCTCGCGCCCGGAGCCTCCGTGGCGCATTCGTCACACAACGTTCAAGAACAGGGGCTAGGCAGATGGCGGACCGGATCAAAGCGGGAGCGCTCCAAGTCGACCAGGAGCTGTACGACTTCATCAACACCGAGGCGCTGCCAGGCACCGGCGTGACGCAGGAGGCGTTCTGGTCTGGTCTCGACCGGCTGATTCACGATCTCGCGCCCCGGAACCGAGAGTTGCTGGCCAAGCGCGAGCAGCTCCAGACAAAAATCGATTCGTGGTATCGGGAGAACCACGACCAGCCGATCGACCTCGAAGAGTATAAGAACGTCCTCCGGGAAATCGGCTATTTGGTGGCCGAGGGCGATGACTTCACGGCGCGGACGGCGAACGTCGACCCCGAGATCTCCACCATCGCCGGACCGCAGCTCGTCGTGCCGGCTACCAATGCCCGCTACGCGCTCAACGCGGCCAACGCGCGGTGGGGCAGCCTCTATGACGCGCTCTACGGCAGCGATGTCATTGCGGAAGATGACGGGGCGGAGCGGGGCGACGCCTACAACCCGGTGCGCGGAGCGCGAGTCATCGCCTTTGCCCGCGAGTTCCTCGATACGGCGGCGCCGCTCGACAACGGCCACCATCGCGACGCGGCGGCGTATGCCGTCGCGGACGGGGCGCTATCGGTGACTCTCACGGACGGCAGCGTCACCGGTCTGGGCGATCCGTCGAAGTTCGCCGGGTATCGTGGTGACGCCGCCGCGCCGTCTGCTGTGCTGCTGCGCAACCACGACCTCCATGTGGAGATCGACGTCGACCGCAATCACCCGGTCGGGCGAGATGACGCCGCCGGCGTCAAGGACATCGTGCTCGAGGCAGCCACGACCACCATCATGGACCTCGAAGATTCGGTATCGACGGTCGACGCGGAGGACAAGGTGGTGGCCTATCGAAACTGGCTCGGTTTGAACCAAGGCGATCTGACCGCGAGTTTCGAGAAAGGCGGGCGCACGGTCGACCGTGCGATGAACGCGCCGCGTGTCTACACCGGGCCCGACGGATCGGAGGTGACGCTGCCGGGCATCAGCTTGATGCTGATCCGCAATGTGGGTCACCTGATGACGAATCCGGCGGTCCTGGACGAGGATGGCAACGAAGCGCCTGAAGGCATTCTCGACGCCATGGTCTCATCGATGATTGCCATCCACGATTTGCAGAGTCACAAGAACAGTCGCGCCGGCTCGGTCTACATCGTCAAGCCGAAGATGCACGGGCCGGAGGAGGTGGCATTCACCGATCAGCTGCTCGGACAGGTCGAGGACTGTCTCGGCCTCGACCGCTACACGATCAAGATCGGCATTATGGACGAGGAGCGGCGGACGACGGTGAACCTGAAGGAGTGTATCCGCGCGGCGCAGGACCGCGTGTTCTTCATCAACACCGGCTTTCTCGATCGCACGGGCGACGAAATGCATACGGCGATGGAAGCCGGTCCGATGATCCGGAAGGCGGACATGAAGAAGTCCGCCTGGATGGTCACCTACGAGGACTGGAACGTCGACGTCGGACTCGAGTGCGGGCTGCCGGGCCACGCGCAGATCGGCAAAGGTATGTGGGCGATGCCTGACCTGATGGCCGACATGCTTGCCGCGAAGATCGGACATCCACAGGCTGGTGCGAACACCGCCTGGGTGCCGTCACCAACCGCTGCAACGCTGCACGCAACCCACTATCACCAGGTCGACGTCGCGACGCGTCAAGCAGAGCTGCGGTCGCGGTCGAAGGCCGACCTCGACAAGATTCTGACCATCCCGCGCGAAGAGAACCCGACCTGGTCGCCGGAAGAGATCCAGCAGGAGTTGGACAACAACGCCCAGGGCATCCTCGGCTACGTCGTGCGCTGGGTCGACCAGGGGGTTGGCTGCTCCAAGGTGCCGGACATCCATGATGTTGGCCTGATGGAGGATCGCGCGACGTTACGCATCTCGAGCCAGCACATCGCGAACTGGCTCCACCACGGTGTGTGCACGGAAGCGCAGGTGCGCGAGACGCTGCAACGGATGGCGGCAGTTGTCGACCGCCAGAACGCCGGAGATCAGAACTACCGGCCAATGGCGCCCGATTTCGGCGAGAGCATCGCCTTCCAGGCCGCCTGTGACCTTGTGTTCAAGGGCCGAGCGCAGCCGAGTGGCTACACCGAGCCGATCCTGCACGCTCGTCGCCAGGAAGCCAAGGCGAGGTTCAGACGCTGACGAGACGGCTTTCGCTCATCACCTGCGCCGCTGTCGCTCTGCCATTCTCGCCGTTCGCAGCATGCCAACCAGCGAGCGGTTCCCTTCGTGGCAGGCAAACTCGTAGATCGGTTGGTCACGCCGCTTCAGGGGAAGCTCGGCGGTCCAGGACGATGCCCAGGTCGTCGGGTCGGTGAACGTGACCCGGTAGAGAAGGGTGTCGGCATCCGTTCGCGTGAATCGTTCGACGAGATGCAGTCCCTCCGCCGAGCCTCGGTAGTGGCTGCCGACCGAGAAGTTTCGCGTCGCGACCTCGAGTGAATCCCCGTCCCAGCGGCCCCGCGAGTCGCCGTTCCACTGCCGGATCCGATCCGTCAGGTGCGGCCCGCCGTCGAGCGGGATAATACGGGCGTCGTGGAATGCCTCGCTGAGCAACACGACGGTGTTCGCATTCTGGATGAGCTGATAGTAGGTGTAGGGGCCAGCCCCGAAGTTGCCGCCCACTCGAGGAACGCCCGTCGTGATGCAACGGTGGATGCTGTTGAGATCTTCCGGACCCGTCTTGTCGCGCCAACCGTCGTCGACGGCCTTCTGCCGCCGGCGCGCTTCGATCGTGAGCGCCGGAATCCGCCCGTCTGCGGGAGACACGACCAGCGACGTACGATTCCAGAACTCCAAGTCGACCATGCCGATGGAGCTGCTTGTCGACTGTGCCTCGAAGGTGTCGACGTCTTGGACGGCCGCCGCGAACGCTCGCTCGGGCGTTGTAAACGCGCTTCGTCCGTTCTCGAAGATCTGAACGGCCCGGGTCCTGAGCTCAGCGACCTCCGCGTCGGTCAGTCGCTCGCGACCAGCGAACTCAGCCGGACGCTCCAGTGGCGCGGCGATGTTGCTGAGCCACACTCCCTGAAAGTCGGGGCGCCCATCAGGCGTGCGCGGCACAGTCCAGCCCTGAGTCGCTTCGACCCATTCGGGTGTCGGTGCAGTTAGCACCCCGGCCGCGACAACCGACGCCATGACAACTCGATGGTTCACGTCTATCTCCCGGATGCGAGTGCGCTCACATCATCATGCACCACTTGAGTCTCGTGCAAGAACCAATGCCGTGCGTGATAGAGTAAATTGGTGCGCCCTCCGCCCGCAGGGCTCGGTGCCGTCAGGTGTCGGCGGTGTCGCGCTGCAGCCTCCCGAGACGCCACCCGGAAAGCCTTCGGTGGTGGCCAAAGGGTCCCATTCAGCCCCTAGATCCTCGTCGATGAGGTCTTGGATTACCCTGGTCGGTCCGCGCATATTGCCTGGCTCAACCGTAAACACCATGTCCTCCGGAACCACCACATCGGTGCAGTTGCGAATCCGGTATCGATAGTCGTTGGCACCGTTCCCCAGGCCGTCGGGCAGCACGATCGGGTAGTACCAACTTGGCACGATCTGCTCGCGGTTCCGCGCTTTGAGCTTGATCCGCATGCCGTGGTCGGTCTCGACGTTGAAGCCAGTCGGCTCAGCCAAGACGACCGGATCGAGTGGATCGAGTGGGTTGTATGGCGTTGGCACGACTGGCGCCGGTCCGGGGTTATAGATGTCGATGATGCCAGTCAGCGGGTCACCGCCGTGGTTTCCCACTTGCTCAACGACATCAAACGTATCCTCAGGGTCCCACCAGCTCATCTCGTCGGGAGGGCCTTGGGCATCGTCGTCGGGATACGAGATCGTGTTGTCGTCCTCCCCGGTTGGCATGCCGGGCGGAGGCTCGATGCTCCAGTCATCTCGTACTTCCCTCCACCTATCTGGGATGGCGAATGGTAGGAGGCAGTCGGCAGAGTCGCCGTACACGATTTGAGCCGTGGCTGTCGCTCTCACACCCTGGTCGGTGACCCCAGCAAGGCTGGCAAAGAACGCGGGCAGCGGGTTACCACCCGGTCGTTGGTTGCGAAACACATCGACACGAACGCACTGGTCGACAGGACCCGGGGCGCCCGGCGGACATGGTGGAAACGTCACGTCTGCGAGCGTCACGTCGGGTATGTCGTCCCACACCTGATGCAGCTGAGCAGCAGCGACACCCGCGGCCTGCGCGCCGGGCTGGTCTGTCGAGTCATCCCACGCGAGATAGAGACCCGCAGCCATCGCTCCCGCATCAGCGGCGTTCTGAGCCTGACGCCGACTCGATAGCATGACACCGTTGTCGATGGTGAAGGCACTGAACGTCAGTAGGCCGAGTAGACAGACGGCGACCGGAATCAGGATGGACCCGTCATCGCTCCGGCACCAGTGCTCGCGCCTGTGTTGGCAAGTCGTGGGCTGCGTCGTGTTCCTTGTCACAACCATTCTTTTTCCTCGTGTCGAAAGCCGCGCAATCTCCAGCGGTCACCTGAGCTCATGGCGCATGAGGGCCTGAGCTCTGAGGTCGACATCGGTTAGCGATCCGCCAAACCATGTGGATATCGCGCCGATGAACATGTAGTCGTGATCGTAGGTGACGGTCACCATGGTTGCTGGCCACGCGGACGGTGCAAAGGTTCCGCACGTGCTCCGCGGCGGCAGCACGCACGGATCGACATTGGCACCCTGATCAACCACGATCACCGGATTGCCAGGCGACGTCGGGAGTCCTCCCGCCTGGAGGTATTCGGTCACCCGATTCTCAACGTCCATGACACCGTATCCGGGCAACGTGGCAACGCGAGCGCCTTCGCGGGCGGCGTTCGTGACCACCTCGTGTCGCTGAAACACCCAGGCGAAGTCGACACACCCGAGAATCATCATCATCAACAGCGGAAACACAACGGCGAACTCGATGATCTCGGCACCCTGTTCTCCGTTCCACCGACGTCTTCGATTCGTGAGCATGGTCTTAGCCCGGATTTCCGATTTCGCTGTGGTACCGTACCGCCAGGACCAGTCGCCGCGCCTTGATTTCTGGGGCTCCGACGTAAGGAACCTCACGACGGAGGGTGACACCCGGTGGGTGAATTACAACACAAGCCATTTCAGTTCGCGTTCAACGGCTTCTTGAAAGTCGCGTTTCAGGGATCGCGCGTCACCTCCGACGCCGGCCTCATTCTAGTGCGCGAGTTGGATGAACGCCTGGGGCTGGAGACACTCATCTCCGAGCACCTGAGCGATTCCCGACAGGGGTTGAACACCCAGTTCAGTCTGGCGGATCTCCTGCGGCAATCGGTCTACAGCCGGCTCGCGGGCTACGAAGACCTCAGCGACGCAGTGCGCGTGTCGACGGACCCGACATTCCGTCTCATCGGGTCGCCAAAGCTCTGGGACCGGGGTGCGGCGCTGACATCGACCCTGCATTGGTTCGAGACCGACCTGCTGACCCAGGAGGAGAATCTCATTGGGCTGATGGCCGTGAACCGGGAGGTGCTCGCACAGGCCGAGAGACCGACGCGCGCCGACCGGATCGTGCTCGACATGGATTCGAGCGAGAGCCCGGTGCATGGGGCGCAGGAAGGGAGTGCGTATAACGGGCACTTTGAGTCCGTCTGCTACCACCCGCTGTTTCTGTTCAGTGAGCACGGCGACTGCGTCGCCGCCACGCTGCGGCCCGGCAACGTGCAGAGCGCCGACGGCTGGGACGACCTGCTCGTGCCGGAGGTTGAACGGCAGCAGGCGGAGGGCACGCGCGTGGCGTTCCGCGCGGACGCGGCGTTCGCCAAGCCGGAGATCGACGAGACGCTCGAGAGACGCGACGTGGACTATGCCATCCGCATGCCGGCGAACAAGAGCTTGGAGCTGGAAATCGAAAACATCCTCTTTCGTCCGCCCGGACGGCCGAGCCGCAAGCCCTTGGTGCGCTACAAGAGTTTCCGCTATCAGGCGAAGCGCTGGACTACGCCCAGACGGGTGGTCGCCAAGGTGGAGCACCACCGGGGTGAGCTGTTCCCTCGCGTCGGCTTCATCGTGACCAACATGACCCTCCCGAGTCGCTCGGTCGTCCGGTTCTACAACAAGCGCGGCACGGCGGAGCCATGGATCAAGGAAGGCAAGCAGGCAACGCACTGGACGCGGCTGTCGTGCCATCGGTTCCGGGCGAACGAAGTGCGCCTGCAACTGAGCGTCCTGGCCTACAACCTGGGCAACTTGTGGCGCAGACTGGTCCTGCCGCCGCGGATCAAGCGCTGGTCGCTCACGAGTCTGCAGCAGCGACTGGTGAAAACCGGGGGCCGGCTAGTGAAGCATGCGCGGTACTACTGGCTCCTGTTGGCAGAAGGGCATCTGACGCGGCGGCTGTTCGGCGACATGCTACGGAGGATCTGGGCGCTGCCAGTGCCGGGAGGCTGACGCGCGGCGAGTGCTACGAAGCCCGCCTGGCGAAGAAAGGCCACAAGTGTGGAGCGGTGTCTGAGGAATGCCCTGAAAGTAGGGGGCTCCAGTCGGTTGCACGTCAGCGGGGGCTGAGGTGACGGCCTCCGGAGCTGGACGATTGTGCGACGAAGAAAGTTTCGTGGGATCGGCGACTCTCGGGTGTATAAAGGTACCATCCGGGGCAGGCAAAATGGAAATCCCGGGTGAAGGCGACGCAGCTCGTCGGCGTGGTACGAATCGTCGCGTAGACGAGTCAGAACCCGGGCCAGCACCATGAGCTCGCGCGCGGGTTCGGAAGATCCGTGGAGCACGTGGCTGACCCGTCGGCCGACCGCCAGACCGAGCGACGCGTTGACCAGTAAAACCAAGGAGCGGCACCGTGCCGGATACGACGCCGGCGATCCACGCACCGATCGCTGCCACAGCGATCGCCGCAAGGGACGGAGCGACGAAACGGAGCCATCGGATCGGAAGGCTCGGCGGCGCGTGCGCCCATTCGATCAGCGCGGCCGAGTCGACACTCTGGCGAGCCTCCGCGCCCCATGTGTACAGGTCTTCTCTGAGCTGCACCCGATCGGACATGTCACCGACAGCGGCCTGGCGCGCATGAACGGTGCCGGGTTCAGCGGCCCCAAGTAGCCAGCGGGCCAAGGTCTCTTCGCCGGTCGTCGTTTGGCAGGTGTTGACGAGCTGGAAGAGCGACCCGCTACCGAACAGATCCAGGTCTCGCGCGTACGGATGATCTTCGTCGAGGAACCTGTCCCCCGATTCCCCGTCGCCAGCCCATCGGTTTTCCAGCCGCGCCAGCCCACGCTCGTACCACTGCACGGCCCGCGTCGCCGTCTCTCGCTTTCTGATGACGCGATCGTGAGCTTGGATCAGGACGCCAACCCCCCCCGCCGGAACCAGGAGCCACCATCCAGAGATCCAGTCTTGCCAGAACGCGCTCCAGGCGAGGACCAGCGTCACGCCGACAATCAGAAGCCTCGCAGCGCTCAGGCGCCGGTCGGCCGTGGCGTGTGTCGTCTCGCTAACGCGTCGAGCGGCGAGCTGGGCGAGGTACTCCGGGTGGGGCGCGTCATAGGACACGAGATGATTGTAGAGCCTCGCTTGGCGGCCTAGCCGGTCGTGGGGAGCGGGAGGGCGGTCGAGTATTTGACCTGTCTCAGCGCAAAGCTCGACTTGATGCTCGCCACTCCTGCGGTCCGCGTCAGCGCCGTATCGAGAAAGCGCTCGTACGAGTCGACGTCCGGAACGACGACCCTGAGCAGGTAGTCCGCGTCGCCGGTCATCAAGTAGCACTCCATGACCTCGGGGTGACGCCGAATGGCTGCCTCAAACGTCTCGAGCCGCTTCTCGATCTGTTGGACCAAAGTGATTCGAACGAAGACGGTCACGCCGAGCTGAACGGCGCCGGGATCGACGAGCGCCGCGTATTGCCGAATCACGCCAGCATCTTCGAGCGCACGGACGCGCCGCAGACATGGAGCCGGGGTCAGGCCGACGCGCTCAGCGAGGTCAACGTTTGAGAGGCGCGCCTCGTCTTGAAGGCAGCTCAAGATACGGACATCGATCTCGTCGAGCGTTCCCCTGGGAATCGGGTGGGCGCCTCGTTGCGACCGGCCCTTTCGCTCGGGTTCACTTTCTTTCGAGTTGGCGTCCAGCGGGAGCGCGGTCGAGTACTTGAGGCGCTTTAGAGCGAAGCTCGACTTGATCCGCGCCACGCCGTCGATGCGTGTCAGCGAGGTCTTGAGGAACCGCTCGTAGCTTTGCACGTCCGTGGTAACCACGCGCAGCATGTAGTCAGCATCACCAGTCATCAAGTAGCACTCCAGTACGTCGGGCCGCACGATGATCGCCTCCTCGAACGATTCCAGAAGCGCTTCGCGTTGCAGGTTCAAGGACAGCTCGACGAAGACCGTGACGCCGAGTCCCACCGCCTTTGGCTCGACCAGAGCGACGTATCGACGAATGACGCCGGCATGCTCGAGCGCCCGGACCCTCCGCGCACAAGAGCCCGCCGACATGCCGACGTGAGCCGCGAGGCTTAGATTGGAGGCTCGAGCGTCGTTCTGGAGGCGAGACAGGATCCGCTGGTCTATTCTGGTGGAGCTTTGTGCCATTTATTTCTGTCTAGACGACTAGTAGAGCAATAATACGTCGTTTCATATCCGATTAGACCAATGTCTAGCAATCGCTGGCCGGTCTGATCCCGCTATGATCCTTGGTGCCGATGGCGACTCAGTCACCGCCGTTCGCCCATCCGCCGCAGCGCGCTCCCGAGCACCTCTGGTACCTCCGGTCGCTCGAGCAAAAGGTGTTGTGGTTGTCGTCATGGATGATTCACCACGCGAATCGCGTGCGCCCGGCACGCGACGGCCTGAAGGTTGGTGGGCATCAAGCCTCATGCGCGTCGATGGCGACGATCATGACGGCGCTCTACTTCGACGTCCTGCGACCCGATGACCGGGTGGCGGTCAAGCCGCACGCAAGCCCCGTCTTTCACGCGATCCAGTATCTCTTCGGCCGGCAGACTCGGGAGCGTTTGATGCAGTTTCGGGCGTTCGGCGGCGCGCAGTCGTATCCCTCGCGAACGAAGGATGCTGACGACGTCGACTTCTCGACCGGTTCGGTCGGACTCGGCGTCGCGATGACCGCATTTGCCGCGCTTGTCCAGGACTACCTGCGGCTGAAGGGCCTAGGCACCTCGAGGTCGACCGGCCGGATGGTCGCCCTGGCAGGTGACGCCGAGTTTGATGAGGGCAACGTCTTCGAGGCGCTTTTTGAGTCCTGGAAGCACGATGCCAGAAACATCTGGTGGGTGATCGACTACAACCGCCAAAGCCTCGACTCGGTTATGGTCGATCGCTTTTCCGAGCGCCTCGAGCACTTGTTCGAGGCGATCGAGTGGCGAGTCGTCGTCCTGAAGTACGGCACGCTGCTGAACGCGACCTTTACCGAGCCGGGCGGGGCGGCTCTACGCGAATGGATCGACGCGTGCCCCAACTCGCTGTACTCGGCGTTCGCCTACCAAGGCGGTCAGGCCTGGCGCGATCAGTTGACCCGTGAGCTTGGCCAGGTTCCCGGCATTTCCAACCTGCTCGATCGCCACGATGACGCATCGCTACATCGACTGATGACGAACCTGGCTGGGCATGATCTGGAGACGCTGCTCGATGGGTTTCACGCTATCGACGACGATCGGCCGACCTGTTTCATTGCCTACACTATCAAGGGCCACCAGCTGCCGTTCGAGGGACACAAGGACAATCATGCGGGTCTGATGACCGAAGCCCAGATGGCATCGCTGAAGCACGATATGAACATCGGCGACGGCGAAGAGTGGGAGCCGTTTGCGGGCCTGGAGCCGTCGGAGGGCGAGCTGCGCGCGTTTTTGGACTCGGTGCCGTTCAACAAACGACCCCCGGTGGACGAGAGGCCCCCTGCCCCACGTATCGCGGTGCCGAGTAAGTTCGACACGCCCCCCGGGGACTCGACGTCGACCCAGGAGGCGTTCGGTCGAGTGCTGGCCGACCTGTCGCGCCAGCATCCCACGCTTGCGGATCGAATTGTGACGACGTCTCCGGACGTGACGGTGTCGACCAACCTCGGATCATGGGTCAACAAGCGAGGGATCTTCGGGAGCCAGCAGCAGCGCGACGTCTTTAAGGCGCAGCGGATCGTCTCGGCTCTCAAGTGGGACATCTTGCCGTCCGGGCAGCACATCGAACTGGGTATTGCGGAGAACAACCTCTTTATTCTGCTCGCCGCGATGGGGCTCTCAGATTCCCTCTTCGGGGAGCGTCTGATTCCGATCGGAACTGTCTACGACCCATTTATCAGCCGCGGGCTCGACGCGCTGAACTACGCGTGCTACCAGGAGGCACGTTTCATCGTGGCCGGCACGCCCTCGGGGATCACACTGGCCGCCGAGGGAGGCGCGCACCAATCGGTCTATCAACCGCTCGTCGGTCTGGGACAGCCGGGGCTGACCATGTTCGAGCCCGCGTACGCAGACGAACTGGCCGAGGTCATGCGATGGAGCTTCGAGCACATTCAGGAGCCCGATGGCGGCGCCGTGTACCTCAGGCTGTCGACGCGGCCGCTACAGCAGCTGTCGCGGGAGTTGAGCCACGCCGAGAAGGCAGCCATCGTCGATGGCGCGTACTGGCTCGTGGAGCCCGGTTCTGATTCTGAGGTCGCCCTCGTCGCGTGCGGTCCTGTTGTTTCCGAGGTGCAGGAGGCGCACCGACAGATGCGTGGTGACCTGCCCGGACTGGGCCTCTTGGTCGTCACGTCGGTCGACCGCCTCTACAAGGCCTGGTCGTCGAGTCTGCGCCACGCGCCAGATTCGGAATCATCGTACGTCGAGAGGGTGCTTGGAGCGCTGCCCCGGACTGCCGGTTTGGTCACGGTGGTCGACGGGCATCCCGCCACGCTTTCGTGGCTAGGATCGGTGCGGCAGCACCGGGTCTTTCCGCTCGGCGTCGATCGCTTCGGCCAGTCGGGTGATATTCCTGATCTCTATCGCACGTACGGCCTGGACACCGAGGCGATCATCGACGCTACCGCCCGTCTCTTGGTGACCTCGACCCGGTGATGGCGACCGAACTGAAGCTGCCCGAGCTTGCCGAGTCGATGACCTCGGCCGCGGTCACGGCGTGGCTCAAGCAACCAGGCGATCACGTGTCTGCCGGAGACGCGATCGTCGAGGTCGACACCGACAAAACCACGGTCGAAATCGAAGCGCCGGTGTCGGGAGTGCTCCGCGAGATCGTCGTTGCGGCCGGAACCGAGGACGTCGAAGTTGGCGCCGTGCTTGCCGTGATTGACGAGCGCGAGGGCGAGACAGCGCAGGGCACGGCTTCGAGTGAAGTCGAGTCGGCAACGCCGGTTGAGACTATCGCCGCTCCGGTCGTCTCATCACCGGCAACACTGCCGCGCCCACCGGCGGTGACGAGTCAATCCGATGGCGCGTCGGAGCCAGAGGTCGCCATCAACGTCGAGGTCACCCCCTTAGCTCGAAAGATGGCGGCAGCGGCTGGGCTCGACCTCACTCGCGTGACGGGCAGCGGTCAGGCCGGCCGGATCGAGAAGCCCGATGTCGACCGTGCCCTCGGCCGGAAGATCGAGTCCGACGCGGCGACCACGCGGTTGATGGCGCCGCCGCTGTCGGCGATGCGACGGATCACGGCCAAGCGGATGGCCGAATCGAAGCGGACGGTCCCGCACTTCTATCTCTCAGCTGAATGCGACATGGCGGAGGTCGTCGATCGACGTCGCCGTCACAACGAGCAGGGACCCCGAATCACGATCACCGACGTCGTTGTTCGCGCCGTCGCGCTCGCGCTGCAGCGGGTTCCATCGGCCAACGCGATCTGGCAGGACGACCGTGTGAGGACGTCCCCAGCGTCTCATGTAGCGGTGGCTGTGAATACCCCTAACGGACTTGTGGCTCCCGTGATACGAGATGCCGACCAGAAGTCGCTTGCCGCGATCTCGTCCGAGCTGCGAGCGCTGAGCGAGCGAGCGCGGGACGGTCAACTGAATCCAGATGAGTACGCGGGTGGCACCTTCACGATTTCAAATCTCGGCATGTTCGAGGTGACTAGCTTGTATGCCATCGTGAACCCGCCCCAGAGCTGCATTCTCGGAGTTGGCGCTGTCACGAGTCGTCCCGTTGTCCACGACGGGGCGATCGAGGTTGGCCAGACCGCCACGCTGACGCTGTCGGCCGATCACCGCGTTCTCGACGGTGCGGCCGGCGGTGAGTTTCTACGGGCGGTCAGGCGCCTCCTTGAATCACCTGAATCTCTGTTCGGCTAGAGCGCAAGACGACACTGGCGAGCGAAGCGAGGGGCAGGAGTGGTAGGCTCGCGGTATGTTGAACGACAAGCAGCAAGCGTTGTGTAGCTCGAGCCGGTGGGACTTCTCAGACCTCTCAGCGCTCTTTCTCAATTGCACGCTCAAGCGGAGTCCGGAGCTGTCGCGTGGCTGAAGGCGACAACCCTCGAACGTTCAGGTTGAGATGAACTGTGGGCGCCTTGGCGTGGCTATCGACCGCCGCTTCGAGTTGGTTGGTTGCGGTCTCTTTCCCGTGCGGGGCTTCCTCGTCGCGCATCGCGGCTCGCGACCTAGGATAGCGGAAAAGGGTGGGGCCGGGAGGACGCCAGCGGGCCCAGCGGTCAGGTCGCCGGAATCTCGAGCGTGGGCATCGGTTCTGCTGCGAACAGATAGCGACACGGTTTGGCGATTAGCCGGGCCCAGCGCGTCGATCGTTTGACGCGTGCGCTGTCCGTGGCGATACCCGTGTTCGCGTACATCTGCCGATAGAGCTTCGATATCAAGACGAACGCCAGTCGTGAGCGCAACGACTCCAGGCAGCGCGATCGTCGCCAGACTGGCGTGAGCGAATAGAACGCGTCCCAGACCGATTGAGTCGCCTGACGAATCTCGTTGGCCGACATGTGCGGATGCGGCGAAAAGATCTTTGGGCGCGCCAGTGGAGGAATCAGCCAATAGCGGGTAATCGGAACGCCGTTCACGATCGGGACGTCGTCGCCGAAGCTCTGCTCCCACCGTGCGAAATCAGTCGTTCCTGGAAACGGCGTCAAGGTGACGAACTGCGCGAATGTGACGTCGGCTTTATTGGCCAGCGCGGCGGTTGCGCGGAACGTCGTAGGCCGATCACTCGGCAGCCCGAAGATGAAGGACCCGAGGACGTGGAGCTTGTGCTTGCGGAACTCCAGAAGTCGAGAAACGAGCGAACCCCCCGTTTCATTGAAGTCCTTGTGCACATCCTTGAGGCCCTCGGCCGTCACCGACTCGATCCCGACCAGCGCGCCCCTGATGTGGGCGGCATGCATGGCGTCGAGAAACGCGGGATCTTCCGCCGCTTCCATCGTGATTTGGGTGAAGAAGTTCAGGTCGTCGGGCAACCTGGCAAGGCGCTCCATGAGCTCGAATCGCTCGTCACGCGTGGCTTGCAGCTCACGGAGCCGGGTCTGATCTTCACGTCGGCCCGCCATTTTCAGGTCGGTCAGCGTGACCGGATAGAAGTTGTCGTCGGCTAAGACGATGAATCGGAAGCCCATGCGCCGAAGCTGGACCACCTCCTCAATCACGCTGTCTACACCTCGCTGACGAGGCTGTTGTCCGTCGGTGCGCCAGACGGAGCAAAACGAACAGTGCTTTGGGCAGCCACGCACCGTCTGGACCGAGGCCCACATGTACCGATCCCGCGGAAGCAAATCCCAACGCGCCGGCCGAAAGGCATCGGCGTCGATTCGACCGCCGTTGTACTCGGGGCGCGCCGTTCCAGCCGCCACGTCATCGAGCACCTCACGCCACACAACGTCACCGTCACCTCGGACGACGACATGACCGCCGCCGAGCTCGCGTGCCTCATCGGGATAGAGGGTGGCGTGAATGCCGCCGTACACCACCGACGCGCCGCGCGCTCGCGCGGCGCGCCCAATCTCGTACCCGCGGAAGGCACTGCCCGAGTGGATGCCGATACCCACCACGTCGCCTACTTGGATGCGGTCGAGATCCATGGGCTCGAGCGTCTCATCGGTGATGATGGGGTCCCCCCATTCACGCGGGGTTGCGCCCGCGAGCACGTACAGCCATCGAGGGGTGATCACCGCGATTCCGAACGACAGGTGGCTTGGGTTCACGAGGTGTATCCGCATCGGCAACTCCTTGGCCTAGCTACCGGCGGAAGACCTTCGCGATTGAGACAGCGGCGTCGCGGACAGCGAATGCCGTCGCACGGCTGGCGCGAGTCGCCCGATCGCCGACTGTTCGCCCGACACTCGCGACGTGGTCCCACGGTTTCTTTCCCGGCGGCTCGATGTTGGATGTGCGGCGAAGAGACCCGACACCCACCGGTATCGGCGGCGGCGCGATGTCAAGACGGAGGCTCGTGGACGCGAGTCTCGGCACCTCGCCGACAACGGCGTCGGGCGGACGAGGCTCCGCGGGTAGCGGTGCAAGGGGTAGATCCGCAAGCGCGACCTCGGGAATAGGAACTCCCTCTGCCGATGGCGGCTGGGTGGTCGAGCCGGCGGAAGAGTCCGCCGCACCGAGGGCGCTAAGCGCAGACGAGAGAGCCAGCCCGGGGTCGGCGGGTGTGGTAAGGACCGCGGTGAGCGCCGAGGCCGGAAGTGGGTCGATCTCGTCACCGTTGCCCTGCAGCGTACCCAGGACTGGCGGCATGAGCCCGAGGGCCGTCGACGTGACCGCGATCCCAGCGACGCCAACTGCTACGGCCGCTCGGGTCGGACGAGTTGTCACGCTCCGATGCGCGCTGAGGAGCCGTTTCACGCGAACCGTAAGTGTTCGGCGGGGCCACATAGCACCCTGCGCCAGCGCCGGGTGGGTGGAGGTTCGCGCGAGGCGCGCGACTTTGGCCAAGCACGATGCGTAGGCCCGGGGGGTGGCGGTTCGTGCGACCACCCAATCGTCGGATGCCACCTCGCGTTCGAGATGGAGTTGGCGACCGATCCACCAAACGGCCGGATGCCAGGCGAAGAGCGCCTCGACAATGACCTGGGCCGCGCCGGTCCAGTCGTCGCGTCGCTGAACGTGCCCGAACTCGTGCAGCACGATCCGGTCGAGCTCGTCCCGGTTCAAGGACTCGACCATCCGACGCGAGATTGCGATAACCGGTGTGCGGAAGCCGAGCATCGAGGCCGCGGACACCTGCTCGGACACGCACAGCCGCGTCCGGCGACCCCGACCCCGAACGCTGTTCCACAGGTGGAGTTGGCGCTCGAGCTGGCGAGACACCGGCACACTTCGGCGTTTGGCTCTGGCAAGCGCGACCAGGTCCCGGGCGAAGCCGACGAGGCGGCGGCTGGCCGAGGCCGCCCACAGCAGCGCCAGCCCCGACACGAGCCAAACCGGCGGTCGGGGCAGCAGAATCACAGGATTCGCAACCTCTGGATGACTATCGACGCTCTGGGTGCTAAGCACGGTCTCGGGCAGGTGGCCGGCAGGCTGCAGGCCAGTCTCGACCCAACCGGTCTGGCTCATCGAGAGTGGAGCCAGTGCCAACACCGCGAGAAGGGCGGCCCACCACACGACGAACCGTGTTGCGGCGCTGAGGCCGGAAGCGAGTTTCAGAGCTCCGGTGACCAGCAGTGTCAGAATCGACGCTTGCCAGAGCCAGGTGACGACCCACTCAATGGCAACCTCGCTCATTTCGCACTCTCCAGCTGGTCGCGCAAGCGCGCCAGTTCTTCATCGCCGACGTCACCCTCCTCGAGGATATTGAGCACAAGCGCGCTCGGAGAGTCATCGAAGAGCTGGCTGACGAGACGCTGGATAGCCGATCGCCGCGCCTGGGCGCGGTTCAGCACCGGCGCGTAAACGAAGGCCCGTCCCCGTTTTTCGTGCTGGGCGTATCCCTTTTCTTCCAGAATCCGCAGCATCGTCAGCACCGTGTTGTAGGCTGGTCGTCCGCGCCGCGGAAGCGCCTCGACTACCTCGCTCACCGTCGCGTGCTCGAGGTTCCAGAGGACGTTCATCAGGCGGAGCTCGCCGTCGGTGAGCGTCGTCGACTTCTGGCGTGCCATGTTCTGAGCGTAAGCGGCGTCAGGGAGCCTGTCAACTAAAAAATTAATATTACGAACAACGAGTGAGTCATCGGCCCGAGTTCTCTAGGATAGGGACGTGCACAACGCGGGTTTAACGCTAGCGGTCGCCCTCGCGGCGGGGGTGCTTGCCCAGTCGGTCTCACGACAGGTTCGGTTGCCCGGAATCGTCCTCCTGCTGCTCACCGGCGCCGTGCTCGGGCCGGAGGGCATGTCGTGGATCGATCCAAGCGACCTGGGCGGGGGCCTATTCGCGGTGGTCGATTTCGGCGTCGCGATCGTGTTGTTCGAGGGTGGACTCAACCTCGAGTGGTCTCGTCTCAGGCGCCAAGAGGCCGCGATTCGGCGACTGATTACGACCGGCGCGCTCGCGACCCTCATCGGCGGCACGCTTCTCGCGAGCGTCGTTCTGGGCTGGCGCTGGGATGTTGCGCTGCTGTTCGGCAGTCTCGTCGTCGTGACCGGCCCGACGGTCGTCGTGCCGCTGCTTCGGGACATGCGACTGCAGCCCAGGCTTCGAACGATCCTCGAAGCCGAGGGCGTCTTCATCGATCCAGTGGGCGCCCTTCTGGCCGTCGCCCTCCTGCAGCTCGTCGTGGCACCCGCGGTGCAGACACTTGCCGCTGAGGCACAGCTGGTGGCCGCCAGCTTGGGATTTGGCGTGTTCGCTGGAATCGTGGCCGGCCTGTTGATGGTAGCGGCGCTCAAGTTTCGGGTCTTCATCGCGCAAGGCTATGAGGAGATCGCGACGCTTGCGGTCGTCGTGCTGCTCTTTGAGGCGTGTGGCGCGATCGTGCCCGAGAGCGGGCTCATGGCTGTGACGGTTGCCGGCGTCGTCGTGGGCAACTTCAAGACCCCGGTCGCCGAAGAGCTACGCGAGTTCAAGGACCGATTGACGGTCATGCTCGTTGGCTTGCTGTTCGTGCTCTTAGCGGCCGACGTCTCACTAGCGGACGTGTTTGCGCTCGGGGTACCTGGTCTCGCCGTTGTCGCCGGTCTCATGGTGGTGGTTCGCCCGCTTGGCGTGTTGTTGGCCACCCGGGGATTGAAGCTACGTGCCGGCGAGCGAGCGTTTATTGCGGCCGTCGCTCCACGGGGTATCGTGGCGGCAGCTGTCGCAACGATTACGGCCGCGAATCTGGAGAGCCGCGGAATCGAGGGTGGCCAGGAGCTGAAGGCCCTCGTGTTTCTCGTGATTGGCGTCACCGTGATCTTCTCGGGTCTCGCGGCTCGACCGCTGGCGTGGCTCTGGTCGGTCCGCTTACCCCACCGCAACCGCGTCGCGATTCTGGGTGCGCGTGGTTTGGCCCTGCCCCTGGCCGATTGCCTCAAGGCGGCTGAAATCCCGGTCGTGTTTCTCGAGTCGGATCCCAAGCGGTCGCGTCTGGCTGAGGAAGCCGGGTACTCGGTTGTCTTCGGCGACCCCCTCGACGAACGTACGCTGCAGCGCGCCCGTCCTGAGCTCGTGGGCACCGCCATCGCGATCACGTTCAACGAGCATTTCAACAGCGTATTCGTGAGAAAGGTCCTGGGTTCGTTCGGAGTACCGCGTGGCCTGATCGCCATGGAATCGTTGTTCGGCGAAGCGACGTCGAGACTGCTTCCAGGCGAGACCACTGACGTCTTGTTCGACGGTCCCCACGACCACGAGCGGTGGGATGTGCGATGGCGGCACGGCCAGGTGAACGTCGAGTCGTACGAGTATCGTCCGCGCGCCGCGTCTGAGGCACCGGAGAATGATCGAGATCGAACAGATGCCGTGTGGCGACGTGGGCTCTTCGCTATTCTCGCGATCCAGAGCGGGCGTCGCACGATGCCGATGCACGTCGGCTACCAGCTACGGTCAGGCGACCGAGCGGCGATCGCGGTCTATGCGCCCGAGCGCGACGACGCGGTTCGGCTGCTGGGCGAAGCCGGCTGGCACCCGGTTCCGGCGGAGCCGGAAACCAAGCCTCCTACCTAATTTCTACCCCCTACTCGGGCCCCGAATCCCACTGCTTCATCATCCAGGTGGCCGCCCGCCGAAGGGGATCGACGTACGCGCCCATGTTGTGGTGCGCAGCACCCTCCACGGCGGTGAACTCAACCGGCTGGCCCTGCTGGCGGAGTGCTTCGGCCGTCTCGGCCGCCGGTGCAAAGGGGATGACTTCGTCGCTTGGACTGTGAATGATGTGGACCGGCATGGACTCGAGGCCGTCCAGCGAGTCGTCGCCCCGCGAGGCGGCGATCGGAATCGCTCCTGTGAAGATGTCGGCGTGGCGAGTGGCCAGGTACCAGGTGCCTCGCCCGCCCATGCTGAAACCGGTGACCAAAACACGAGACTGGTCGATGGCGTGCGTGGTCATCACATCTTCGATGAGTTGCATGACCGCGTGTTCTGATTCCTCCTCGGCCCATCGCCTGGAGGGTACGTCGGGTGCGACGATGATCGCTCTCCATTCTCGCAGCGCCGGCTCGATCGTCCGACTCATGAAGCGGCTCCCGTAGTACGGTGCACGCCCGCCGGGGTGCAGCGCGAGGACGAGCGGCCTCGGATCGTCCTTCTGCAGGTCCCGAGGGATAGCAATCGCGTACGACATCGTCATCCCGTTCGCGAGCTGAATGGTGGTCTGTGTCACCCGGGGCGGGCGACCTGACTGGGCGACGACCGTCGCCGCGATGAGACCCGACCCAATCCAGAGCGCGACTGTCATCTTCATCCCGTCATTCTTGTCGATGCCGATCCGGAATAGTGAATAATTCACCAATCCCATGCGAGTGCGCACCCGGTTTGCTCCGAGCCCAACTGGCTATCTACACATTGGTGGGGTCAGGACGGCGCTCTTCAACTGGCTCTTTGCCCGTCATCACGGCGGCCAGTTCGTGCTGCGCATCGATGACACCGATCAACAGCGCAACCTCGAGGAAGCACTCCAGCCGATCCTGGACGGCTTCCGGTGGCTTGGGCTCGATTGGGACGAAGGGCCGGAGGTCGGCGGACCCTACGCGCCATATTTCCAGTCCGAACGTCACGCGCAGTATCAAGAGGCGGTCGACTCGCTCGTCGCATCCGGGGCGGCCTACCGCGACTTTGCCACGGCTGATGAGATCCAGGCCGAGCGCGAGGAAGCACAGCGTGAGAAGCGTCGCTTCATCTACAGCCGGCGCTGGATGGCCGAGACCGAGGTACAGGCCGAGACCTATCGGACGGACGGGCGGTCAGCAGTCGTCCGGCTCAGAATGCCGCGCGACGGACGGTGTGAGTTCGACGATCTCGTGCGCGGGCGGGTCGAGTTCGACTGGCATCTCGAACAGGATCATGTCATTCAGCGGGCTGACGGATCCTGCCTCTACCATCTGGCCAGTACGGTGGACGATCACGACTTCGAAATCACGCATGTCATTCGTGCGGTCGAACACCTGTCGAACACACCGCGGCAGGTATTCATCGCTCAGGCCCTCGGCTACGATCTCCCGCACTACGCGCATGTCCCCTATGTCGCCGAGCCAGGGAGCGGACAGAAGCTCAGCAAGCGCAAGCTCGACAAGTACATGCGTCACCACGAATTCAAGAAGGTGCACGACCACGGCGCGTCCATCATGTCCGCGCTGGGCGCGACGACGTCGGTCGAGACGTTCAACCCGGTCGTGGTCGACTTCTATCGCCAGGTGGGATACCGGCCCGAGGCATTGGTCAACTACCTGCTGCTGCTGGGGTGGTCGCTCGACGACAAAACGGAGTCGTTCACCCGATCCGAGATGATTCAGGCGTTCTCGTTGGACCGTGTCAACAAGTCCGCGGCGAGCTTCGATCCTCAGAAACTGGCTGCCTTCGAGGAGCGCTACATGCACGCACTGGCGCCAGAGGCTAAAGCGGAGCTCGCGACGCCGTATCTGCAGCAGGCCGGCCTGATCGGGAACCCACCGAGCGACCAAGAACGACGTAGGGTCGCGGCGGTGACCGAGGCGGCCGCTGACCGCATCAAGGTCGCCGGCGACGTTCTAAGCTACACGGAGTTCTTTCAGGACGACGACGCCTTTCCGTACGATGCTAAGGCCGTCACGAAGCGTCTTGGGGCTCGCGGCGCGACCGACTACCTCGAGGCCTTTCGAAGCGCGCTCGAGACGTCCGAGTCGTTCGACGCGAGAGATCTGGAATCGCTCGCCCACGATTTCGTCGAGGCGAAAGACATCGCGATCGGTCAAATCGTCCACGCCCTCAGAGTGGCGGTTACGGGCAAAGCAGTCGGGTTCGGCCTGTTCGACGCGATGGCTATTCTGGGTCGAGAGTCGTGTTTGGCGCGCATCGACCGTGCACGCCTGCAAGCGGTTTCGGGTTTGGGCAAAGGACAATGAGCGACGAGCAGAAACCCACGAGCGTTGACTTCGTTCGACAGATCGTCTCGAACGACGTGGCGGCGGGTGCCAGAGACGGACGTGTGCACACGCGGTTCCCCCCTGAACCAAACGGGTACCTGCACATCGGCCACGCCAAGGCGATCTGCATCGACTTCGGGATCGCCGAAGAGTTCGGCGGGTGCTGCAACCTTCGCATGGACGACACGAATCCCGAAACCGAAGACGTCGAGTTCGTCGAGGCTATCGAGGTGGACGTGCGGTGGCTGGGGTTTGATTGGGGTGACCGGTTCTTCTACGCATCTGACTACTTCGAGCAGCTGTATGAGTGCGCCGTCCGTCTTGTGAAGGACGGAAAGGCCTACGTCGACGATCTGCAGGGAGACGAGGTCAGCCAGTACCGGGGCCGCTGGAACGAGCCCGGACGCGACAGCCCGTATCGGAATCGCTCGGTGGAGGAGAACCTGGATCTGCTCGAACGCATGAAGGTCGGAGAATTCGAAGACGGCAGCCGGACGCTGCGTGCGAAGATCGATATGGCGTCGCCTAACATGAACATGCGCGACCCGACGATCTATCGGATTCGCAAGGCGCGTCATTACCGGCGGGACGACGAGTGGTGCATCTATCCGACCTATGACTTCACGCATCCGCTTTCGGACGCGTTCGAGGGGGTCACCCACTCGCTATGCACGCTCGAGTTTGAAGACCATCGCCCCCTCTATGACTGGTATTTGCAGCAGCTCAAGTTTGTGGATCCGCCGCGTCAGATCGAGTTTGCCCGTCTCAACATCACGCACACGGTGTTGAGCAAGCGACGGCTCCTCGAGCTGGTCGATGGGGAGTACGTGAAAGGGTGGGATGACCCTCGCATGCCCACACTGGTCGGCATGCGCCGGCGAGGGTATCCCGCGGCGGCAATTCGGGAGTTTTGTGATCGGATCGGCGTGGCCAAGGCCAACAGCGTCGTGCAGCTCGCGCAGCTCGAGGACGCGGTTCGGCGAGATCTCAACCGACATTCACCGCGCGTCATGGCCGTGCTCAAGCCGATCCGTGTGGTCATCGAGAACTACCCGGAGGATCAGGTCGAAGAGCTTGAGGCGGTCAACAATCCCGAGGATCCGGCTGAGGGCACCCGGATGGTGCCGTTCTCGCGGGTGCTCTACATCGATCGAGACGACTTCCGTGAGGATCCTCCCAAGAAGTATTTTCGGCTGGCTCCCGGACGTGAAGTGCGGCTACGGTACGCGTACTTCATGACCTGCGTGGACGTCGTGAAGGACTCGTCAGGTGAGGTGACCGAGCTGCGCTGCACATACGATCCCGAGACGCGCGGCGGCTACGCGCCGGACGGGCGAAAAGTCCGCGGCACGATTCACTGGGTCTCGGCTGCGCATGCCCTCGACGCCGAAGTGCGGGTCTACGGGCATCTCTTCTCAAAGGAACACCCGGAGGAGGTTGAAGAGGGCGGCGATTTCAAGGATGCCCTCGATGCCGAATCCCTTCAGGTGATGGGCGGCTGTCAGGTTGAACGTAGCCTGGCCGGTGCCGTGCCAGGTGCGAAGTATCAGTTCGAGCGTCAAGGCTACTTCTGCGTCGATCCCGATTCGTCTCCGGAGCGATTGATCTTCAATCGGACCGTGACCCTCCGCGACACGTGGGCCAAGATCCAACGGAAACAAGACAAATAGATGCGAGCCGTGCTGCGGTCGGCGGCATTCGGCGTGGCGGGCATAGCCTTAACGCTGGCCTCGGTCGGGCCGGGTTTCGCGCAAGATGCCTCGGGTACCTGGCAGTTCACGGTCGAGCTGGACGTGGGTGGCGGGACGCCGACGTTCGTGTTCGTCCAGGACGGAGACACGCTGTCCGGGACCTATCAAGGCACATTCGGTCAGGCGGAGCTCGAAGGAACAATTGTCGGCGCGCAAATCGAGTTCTGGTTCGAAACCCAAGGCATCAAGGCGATCTACACCGGGACGCTTGATGGCGACACGATGAGTGGCACGTGCGACTACGGTGAGGTCGGTTCGGGGGCGTGGGACGGAGAGAGAGGGTTGGGGAGGGTGCCTAGCGCCTATCTTGCTCCCCCAAGACCCATTGCACGCCGCCATGCGGCAATCTGACCGAGATGGTCCATCTCGTGCGACGTCATCAGGAACACGATCATGTCGCCGACCGTGGGGAAGTACTGTCGGGTTTTTTCGTTCGGATGCGGTTCAGCAAATCGCTCGGGCGCGGTCGCCTTGGCAGCCTCCGTGTTGCGTGCGTGTTGCTGCTTCAGCGCGTCGAGCAGCGCTTCCTTGGTCGGATACGCTGACGCGTCGCCGGATGGTTCGCTGCCGCTCTTGAACGTCTCGTCCCACCCGCCGGGAAGATTCGACTCGAGGCCGAGGAACTGTCCAAGGTGGTCTGCGGATACGACCAGGTGCCCCAGCGACCAGGCCGGGTGATTGATCACGCCGCCCGGCTGTTCAGACATCTGATCGGCCGACACGTCGTTGACGAGTTGCTCCGCGAACCGAAGGTTAAAGTCGTAGAGATACGCAACGTGGTCAATCATGGTGCAATCATTATACTTACCCGTCAACCTGTTCGGACTCCTCAGTAGGCTGAGTTGAGTAACCGCATCAATCGTCAGGTCCGGCTCGCGGCGCGTCCGGTCGGGCCCCCGGCGGATACCGACTTCCGCTTTGTCGAATCGGCGATCCCCCGTCCGGGCGCGGGTCAGATGCTCTGTCACACGGTCTATCTGTCCCTCGATCCATACATGCGAGGTCGGATGGATACCGGTCCTTCATACGCGCCGACTTTGGAGGTCGGTGACGTGATGTTCGGTCAGACCGTCTCGCGCGTCGAGGCGTCCAACATCGACACGTTCCATGTTGGGGACTACGTCCTTACCAGGAACGGGTGGCAGGAGTACCGGCTGTCCGACGGTCGCGGCGTGCGCAAGCTCGATCCGTCCATTGCGCCGCTGACAACCTCGCTCGGTGTCCTCGGCATGCCCGGGCTAACCGCCTACGTTGGCTTGCTCGATATTGGACGCCCGGCGGCGGGAGAGACGGTCGTCGTGTCAGCGGCTTCCGGTGCCGTTGGCGCAGTCGTCGGCCAGATCGCACGCAAGAAAGGGTGTCGCGTGGTCGGTATCGCGGGGGCGCCCGAGAAGTGCCAGTACGTGGTGACCGATCTCGGCTTCGATGCGTGTGTCAGCCATCGGAGTGCGTCGCTAGCCGCGGAGCTCGGGGCGGCGTGCCCGGCGGGGATCGATGTGTACTTCGAGAACGTCGGCGGCAACGTGTTCGATGCGGTTGTGCCGCTTCTCAACACCTTCGCGCGAGTGCCGGTGTGCGGCCGCATCGCCAACTACAACCAGACGTCGGCGGAGGGGCCAGACCAGGTCCCGGCCCTCATGGGCCGTGTGCTCGTCAAGCGACTCACCCTGCAGGGGTTTATCGTCTTCGATCACAGCGAACGGGAGGCCGACTTCAGGCGGGACGTTGGAGGGTGGATCCGCGACGGGTCGCTGACGTATCGAGAGGACATCGTCGAAGGTCTAGAACACGTGGTCAGCGCGTTCCAGGGTTTGTTGAACGGGAAGAACTTCGGCAAGCTCTTGGTTCGGGTGTCCAGCGATCCGACACGCTAACATGACCGCCAGCCGTTCGCGGTCGCAATAACGTCCATGGCTGGAGCACCGCGCCCTCGCGCGTTTCCCGACTCGCTGGTTCTGTTGTTCGGCCTGATTGTGTTCGCCCAGCTCGCGACCTACGTCCTGCCCGCGGGCGAGTTCGAACGCGATGGACGACAGGTCGTTCCGGGGACCTACCATCGCGTCGATGCCGAACCGCTTCCGGCCTCGACATTCTTGACGGCGATCCCATCGGGTCTCGCGGAGGCCCAGGACATCATCTTCTTCGTGTTCATCGTCGGTGGCGTGATTGCCGTGATCCGCGCAACCGGCGCCATCGACGCGGTCATCGCGGCTGCGCTGCGGCACTTGGGTGGTCGACCGGCGACGCTCATTGCCGGAATGATGGCGCTGTTCGCACTGGGCTCGTCCACGATCGGCATGGCCGAGGAATACGTGCCCTTCGTGCCCATCCTGGTCGCGATGTGTCTCGCCATGCGAATGGATGCGGTGGTGGCGGTCGGCATCATTTACATCGGCGCGGGGGTCGGATACGCGTGCGCAGCCATCAACCCGTTTACCGTACAAATTGCGCAGCGGATTGCCGGCGTCGAGCTCACCTCGGGCCAGGGACTGCGATGGGGCCTGCTGCTGGTATGCGTGGTCGTCGGCGTTGACCACCTTCTGCGCTACGTCCACCGAGTTCGACAGCACCCCGAGTCGAGCTTGGTCGCCGATGTGTTCGACGCCACGGGTCTTCAGACGCCCGAGGACACCGATTTGACGCCTCGGCGTGGGGCCGTGATCGTGGTGTTCGTCGCGGCGATCGTGCTGTTCGTCTACGGCGTCGACGCGTGGGACTGGTATCTGACGGAGCTGACTGCGGTATTCGTCGGTCTGGCCATCGTGACAGCGGCGCTCGGTGGACTTGGTCCCAACCGCGTCGCGGTCGAGTTCTCTCGCGGTGCCGCCGAGCTCACCAAGACGGCACTGCTCATCGGGTTCGCGCGAACTATCCAGGTCGTTCTGACCGAGGGACGCGTGATCGACACCGTGGTCCACGCGATCGCCCAGCCGCTTCAAGGGCTTCCGGGAGCGGTTTCTGCGATCGCGATGCTTGGCGTGCAGACGGTATGCAATTTCTTCATTCCGTCAGGGTCGGGGCAGGCCTACGTGACGATGCCGATCATGGCTCCGCTCGCCGACCTGACGGATCTAAGTCGCCAGACCGCGGTTCTCGCCTATCAGTTCGGAGACGGTTTCACCAACATGCTGGTGCCGACGAACGCCGTGCTCATGGGGATTCTGGCGCTGGCAAACATCCCCTATCAGCGCTGGGTGCGGTTCATCCTACCGCTGCTGGCGAAACTCTACGTCATCGCCATTCTGGCGCTCTGTCTGGCCGTCTGGTCCGGCTACTAGGGAATGGGTTGGCCCTCTCGCGTGTTGTTCTCATAGGATGGATAGGAGTGATTGAGCACATCAAGACAGCTATCCGACCGATCGCGTTGATGATGGCCGCTAGCCTGCTGGGTGTCGCCTGCGGCGACGCAGATGGAGTCGCCGCGTTGCCGTCATCTGTCTTCGACTACCCCGAGGGCATGACGGTGGAGCTCATCCGCGATCCCACCGATCTCGACGACCTGGCCATGAGCGACCTCGATGGTGCACCGATCGCGCTCAGCGACCTTCATGGCAAAGTCGTCCTTCTCAATTTCTGGGCCACATGGTGTGGGCCCTGTCGAGCCGAGATCCCAGATCTGGTCCAGCTTCAGAACCGCTATCCCGATCAACTTCAGATCATCGGTGTCTCACTGGATGAGAGTGGGACGGAGACGGTTCGAGCGTTTTCTGAGAAGTACGAGATGAACTACCCGGTCGTGATGACGACGCCTGAGGTGACGAAGCGGTTCCCGGGTGTGTTCGCGCTACCGACCACGTTCATCCTCGACACCGAAGGTCGCGTCGCGCAATCGCACGTGGGCATTATCAGGCCAGCTGTCCTCGAGCAGGAGGCTCGGTACCTCGCTGGGTTGCCGACGGATGTCGAGGTGAGTTTCACCGATGGCACACAGCAGACGCGGCTCGTTGACGCGGCTCACGCGACCGAGATCCCAGACCTTGATTTGTCGATGCTGGCGGCAGAGCAGAAGGAGCTCGCGTTGCAGCGGCTCAACGAGGAAAGTTGTTCGTGCGGATGTGCACTGACCCTAGCTCAATGCCGTATCAACGACTCGTCGTGCACCTTTAGCCTTCCGCTGGCCCAGGAAGTTGTCGACGGCATCCTGTCGGAAAGCTGAACGCGCTCAGCCAGCCACCACATCCGCGCCGTTCCGAATCGGTCCTCTTCCGACGAGCCGGCGCATGCCGCGGCCGACGTCATCGAGAATCATGTAGGCGGCCGGTACGAGCACGAGCGTGATCACCGTCGCGAACAGGACGCCAAAGGCCAGTGACACGGCCATCGGAATCAGAAAGGCCGCTTGAATGCTGCGTTCGGCCATCAACGGCACGAGACCAAAGAAGGTGGTGAGCGACGTCAGAATGATGGGGCGAAACCGTCCAACGCCGGCTTCCCGAACGGCGATCTGTAGGTCGATGTGTTCCTCGCGCCGCTTGTTGATGAAGGCGACCATGATGAGGCTGTCGTTCACGACGACGCCGGTGAGAGCAACGAGACCGAACATCGATAGCAGCGTGACGTTGTACCCAAGGAGCATGTGCCCCCATACGGCCCCGACGAGGCCAAAGGGGATCGCGCTCATGATGATCAGCGGCTGCACGTACGACTTGAGCGGGATCGCAAGCAAGGCGAAGATCGCGAACAACGCGATGGCGAAACCGGCCCGTAGCCCGGCTATGGCGTCGCGTTGCTCGGCTTGCATGCCCTCGAGCGAGTAGTACACCCCAGGGTGGCGCGCGAGCACGCCGGGAAGGACTTCGGCTTGAAGCGCCTCGACGATATCGCCGCTTGACGTTACCGCCTCATCGACCGTTGCCGAGACGTTGACGGCACGGTTGCGATCCACGCGTCGAATCGAGGCGAAGCCGCGGCTGGGGTTGACATCGGCGACTTGACGAAACGGCACCTCCGCTCCGTCCGGCGTGCGAATACGCATGTTCTCGAGGTCGCCCAGGGACCGCCGCTCGTCCACCGGGTAGCGGACCATGACCCTGATGTCGTCTCGCCCGCGTTGGATGCGCTGGGCTTCCTCGCCGTAGAACGCCTGTCGCACCTGTTGTCCGAGGTGCTGGAGCGTGAGTCCGAGCGTCTCGGCGGCAGGCTTGATGGCGAGCTGCATCTCGGCCTTCCCTTCGAGGAACGTGTCCGTGATGCTGTGTACACCGGAGAAGCCGCGCAGCTGGACTTTCACCTCGTCCGCCGCTCTCCGCAACTCGATCATGTCTCGCCCGATAAACATGATGTCGAGGTCTTCGCCTGAGGCTATTGCCGACGAACTGAATGTCAAGCCGACGGCCTCAGGAATGGGGCCCGTCGCCTCACGCCAGCGGTTGCCCAGCTGCTCACTCGTTAGTTCCCGATCCTCGGCCGGCGCCAACTCGACCATGACGCCACCCACGTGCCCCGCCGTGGTGCCGCCGAATGCCGCCCCGGGCTCGCCCGTCGAGGCCCTCGGCTGGTCGCCAACGGCCGCGTACACATGTCGGAAATAGTCAAGTCCCGTCTCGTCCATCATCTCGCGCCGGAGTCGTTTGGCGCCGGCTTCGAGCCGTTGCACCGCCTCGGACGTCACGTGGGCCGGCGTGCCTTGAGGCATGGTGATCGACGCATTCATGAAGTCGGCTTCGATGGTGGGGAAAAAGTGGAACGCGATCCAGCCTCCGAGAACCATCCCGACCGTCAGGATGAGGGCGGCGATCCCGACCGCCGCGGTCACGTACCGCCACCGAAGGAGGATCTCAAGGTGCGGACGATAGACCGACTGGGCAAACCACACAAGCCCGGATTTCCGATTTCGCTGTGGTACCGTACCGCCAGGACCAGTCGCCGCGCCTTGATTTCTGGGGCTCCGACGTAAGGAACCTCACGACGGAGGGTGACACCCGGTGGGTGAATTACAACACAAGCCATTTCAGTTCGCGTTCAACGGCTTCTTGAAAGTCGCGTTTCAGGGATCGCGCGTCACCTCCGACGCCGGCCTCATTCTAGTGCGCGAGTTGGATGAACGCCTGGGGCTGGAGACACTCATCTCCGAGCACCTGAGCGATTCCCGACAGGGGTTGAACACCCAGTTCAGTCTGGCGGATCTCCTGCGGCAATCGGTCTACAGCCGGCTCGCGGGCTACGAAGACCTCAACGACGCAGTGCGCGTGTCGACGGACCCGACATTCCGTCTCATCGGGTCGCCGAAGCGCTGGGACCGGGGTGCGGCGCTGACATCGACCCTGCATTGGTTCGAGACCGACCTGCTGACCCAGGAGGAGAATCTCATTGGGCTGATGGCCGTGAACCGGGAGGTGCTCGCACAGGCCGAGAGACCGACGCGCGCCGACCGGATCGTGCTCGACATGGATTCGAGCGAGAGCCCGGTGCATGGGGCGCAGGAAGGGAGTGCGTATAACGGGCACTTTGAGTCCGTCTGCTACCACCCGCTGTTTCTGTTCAGTGAGCACGGCGACTGCGTCGCCGCCACGCTGCGGCCCGGCAACGTGCAGAGCGCCGACGGCTGGGACGACCTGCTCGTGCCGGAGGTTGAACGGCAGCAGGCGGAGGGCACGCGCGTGGCGTTCCGCGCGGACGCGGCGTTCGCCAAGCCGGAGATCGACGAGACGCTCGAGAGACGCGACGTGGACTATGCCATCCGCATGCCGGCGAACAAGAGCTTGGAGCTGGAAATCGAAAACATCCTCTTTCGTCCGCCCGGACGGCCGAGCCGCAAGCCCTTGGTGCGCTACAAGAGTTTCCGCTATCAGGCGAAGAGCTGGACTACGCCCAGACGGATTGTCGCCAAGGTGGAGCACCACCGGGGTGAGTTATTCCCTCGCGTCGGCTTCATCGTGACCAACATGACCCTCCCGAGTCGCTCGGTCGTCCGGTTCTACAACAAGCGCGGCACGGCGGAGCCATGGATCAAGGAAGGCAAGCAGGCAACGCACTGGACGCGGCTGTCGTGCCATCGGTTCCGGGCGAACGAAGTGCGCCTGCACCTGAGCGTCCTGGCCTACAACCTGGGCAACTTGTGGCGCAGACTGGTCCTGCCGCCGCGGATCAAGCGCTGGTCGCTCACGAGTCTGCAGCAGCGACTGGTGAAAACCGGGGGCCGGCTAGTGAAGCATGCGCGGTACTACTGGCTCCTGTTGGCAGAAGGGCATCTGACGCGGCGGCTGTTCGGCGACATGCTACGGAGGATCTGGGCGCTGCCAGTGCCGGGAGGCTGACGCGCGGCGAGTGCTACGAAGCCCGCCTGGCGAAGAAAGGCCACAAGTGTGGAGCGGTGTCTGAGGAATGCTCTGAAAGTAGGGGGCTCCAGTCGGTTGCACGTCAGCGGGGGCTGAGGTGACGGCCTCCGGAGCTGGACGATTGTGCGACGAAGAAAGTTTCGTGGGATCGGCGGCTCTCGGGTGTATAAAGGTGCCATCCGGGGCAGGCAAAATGGAAATCCCGGACAAGACCGTCGGCGACGCGGCCCTGCATGCGACTCCACAAGCCCGCCCTGCGATGTCGTAGATGTGACAAGTGAGCCGGAAGGATGTTAAGCGACTCCAATAGCGAAAAGAGCAGACAGGGAATGACGACGAACGGGATGACCTTAAAAAACTTGCCGAATGATCCTGGCACGAACATGAGGGGTGTGAAGGCGGCGACGGTCGTCAGGACCGCGAAGATGACAGGCGTCGCAATCTCACGGGCACCGTCGATTGACCCGCGCAAGCTATCGCCGTGTCGCTCTTGGTGGGAGTAGATGTTCTCTCCAACGATGATAGCGTCGTCGACCACGATACCGAGGACGAGGATGAATGCGAACAGCGACATGATGTTCACGGTTACGTCGTTGGCTGGCATCAGCATGATCGCGCCGAGAAACGACACCGGGATGCCGAGGCTGACCCAGAACGCCAGTCTCAGCTCGAGGAAGAGGGCAAGCATGATAAACACCAGCACGAACCCCGACATGCCGTTCTGAATCATCAAGTTATGACGCGCCCGCACGACGCTACCGGCGTCCTGCCAGACGTTGAGTGAGATGCCCGGGGGCAGGGTAAGCTGCGCCCTATCGACGTACTCCTGTACAAGTGACGAGATCTCCGGGGTGCTCTGGCCGCTGGTTCTGAACACGGACACGATGACGGTTGGGTTGTCGTCGAACCGCCCGAACTGATCCGTTTCGGCAAATCCGTCAACGACTGTTGCCACGTCGCGGAGGTAGAGTCGCGTGCCGTCCGCCCGCGTCATTACGATCAGCTCCTCGTACTCCGGTCCCCGATACGCTTGTCCGATCGTGCGCAACAGGATCTCGCCACTGTCGGTTCGCACCGATCCGCCAGGTAGGTCGATCGACGAGCGACGGACCACCGTCGCGACGTCGTCGAAGGTCAAGCGGTGGCGACGCAGAGCTACCTCTGAGACCTCGATCGAGATCTCGTAGGGACGCGCGCTCGCGATCTCGACCAACGAGATCTGTGGAATCGCCGTGATCTCATTTCGAACCCGTTCAGCGATCGCCTTCAACGTCAGCTCGTCAGCGCGCCCCGACACGGCAACGTCGATCACCCGCGTGCGCGCAACCATCTCGCGGATGATCGGCTTCTCGGTTTCGATCGGGAACGTCGTGATGGTGTCGACCCGACTCTTGACGTCGTCGACGACGCGTCGACGGTCCGCGCTAAGCTCGAGCTCGAGCATGACCCGGCCGCTGCCCTCCGACGCCGATGACGTTATTTTCTTGATGCCGTCGACACCCTGGATCGCTTCCTCGATCCGTACGCACACACCTTCTTCAACTTCCTCCGGTGCGGCACCGAGGTACGGGACCTGGACGCTGATCGCATCGAGCTCAAACTCGGGAAAGACTTCGGAATTGATCTGGGATGCTGCAATCCCCCCGCTGACGATAATGAAGCCCATCAGCAGGTTGGCCGCCACCGGGTTCCGGGCGAACCAGGCGATCATGCCGCTCACGGTACGTCACCGTGAGGCGGAGCGCAATTCGAAACGCGAGGTTAGACGGTCTGTGAATCTGCCGTTGGAAGACTCGATGTCTCTGCCGCCGGAGGTCTGCCGAAGAGCAGTCGAAGACCCCGGCCCATGTCGTCGAGGATGAGGTAGGCGGTCGGCACGAGCACCAGCGTGATGAAGGTCGCGAACAACACACCGAACGCAAGCGAGACGGCCATCGGAATTAAGAAGACCGCCTGCATGCTGCGCTCGAGCATCAGCGGGGCCAGCCCGAAGAAGGTCGTGAGCGATGTCAACAGGATTGGCCGGAAACGTCGAACACCGGCTTCCCGAATGGCGACGAGTAGGTCGACATGTTCCTCCCGCTTCTTGTTGATGAACGCCACCATGATCAGACTGTCGTTCACCACCACGCCGCTCAGGGCGACGAGGCCGAACATCGACATGAGGCTGACCTCGTAACCCAGGAGCATGTGGCCCCACACGGCGCCGACGAGCCCGAACGGGATGGCGCTCATGATGATGAGCGGCTGCACGTACGACTTGAGCGGGATTGCGAGTAGGGCGAAGATCGCGAAGAGCGCAATGAAGAATCCTGTTCGCAGACCCTGAGTGGCATCGCGTTGCTCAGCCTGCATGCCTTCGAAGGTATAGAAGACACCAGGGTAGCGTGCCATCGTCGTCGGCAGGATTCGGGACTGCAGCGCGGCCACGACGTCACTGGTCGACGTGCTCAAATCGTCGACCGATGCGATGACGTTGACGGAGCGGTTGCGATCGACCCGTTCGATCGTCGCGAAGCCTCGCCCCGGAGCGACCACGGCAACCTGGCTGAACGGCACCTCGGCGCCGCCCGGCGTCCGGATCCGCATGTTCTCGAGGTCGCCGAGTGATCGCCGCTCGTCGGCAGGGTAGCGAACCATGACGCGGATGTCGTCCCGGCCGCGTTGAATGCGCTGGGCCTCTTCGCCATAAAACGCTTGCCGGACCTGCTGACCGAGATCCTGGAGTTTCACCCCGAGCGCTTCGGCGGCTGGCTTGATGTCGAGCTGGATCTCAGGCTTGCCGGCCAGAAACGAATCAGAGATGCCGTAGACCCCGGTGAAGTTGCGGAGCTCCGCCTTGATCTCGTCCGCCGCGGCGCGAAGGGTGGCGAGGTCCGGACCGGCAAGCTGGATGTTGATGTCTTCGCCTGCGCGCATCGCCGAGGCGTTGAAGGCGACTCCGACGGCTTCGGGAATCGGTCCCGCGGCTTCTCGCCATCGGTTTCCGATTTCCTCGCTCGAGAACGCGCGCGTCTCAGTCGGCGCCAGCTCGATGGTGACTTCACCCAGATGCGCCGCCGACACGCTGATGACTGCGTTGACCGGCCCCTGTCGGGAAGCCATCGGCTGGTCGCCAATCGATGTGTAGACGTGACGGAAGTAGTCCACCCCGGTCTCATCCATCAGCTCTTGTCGTACGTCTCTCGCTCCGTCTTCGAGTCGTCGGAGGGCATCGGAGGTCACGTCTGGCGGCGTGCCCTGAGGCATGGTGATCGAAGCCGACATGAAATCGGCCTCAACCGGAGGGAAGAACTGGAAGGAAACCCATCCCCCGAGCACCATCCCCACAGTGACGATCAGCATGCCCAACCCAGCGGCCGCTGTGGCGTACCGCCATCGAAGCAACACCTCGAGGTGTGGCCGGTAGACCGAGTGAATGAACCACTGGAGACCACCAGCGAAGTGACCCTGAAAACGACCCCACAGCCCTGGACGCCGCTCATCGCGATGCGACAGGTGGGCCGGCAGGATATTGAGCGACTCGAGCAGCGAAAACAGGAGACACGGAATGACGATGAGCGGGATCATACGGAAGAACTGTCCGAAGACACCCTCTACAAACATGAGCGGCATGAACGCTACGACGGTCGTGAGCACGGCAAAGATGACCGGCGTAGCAATCTCCTGAGCGCCTTCGATCGAACCCCGCAAGCTGTTTCCGTGCTTTTCCTGGTGGGAGTAGATGTTCTCGCCGACGATGATCGCGTCGTCGACGACGATTCCTAGAACGAGGATGAACGCGAACAACGAGATGACGTTGACCGTGGAGTCAGTCGCCGGCATCAGCATGATTGCGCCAAGGAACGAGACCGGAATGCCGAGACTGACCCAGAACGCTAGGCGTATTTCCAGGAAGAGCGCCAGCATGATGAAGACCAGTACAAAGCCGGAGGCGCCCGTCTTCAGCATCAGGTCGAGTCGCGCGCGCACGATCTCGCTTTGGTCCTGCCAGATGGCGAGCGAGATCCCGGCTGGCAACATGGATTGGGTCCGTTCGATGTAGTCATGCACCAGGGCGGCAATCTGGATCGCGTTCTGGTCGCCCGTGCGGAAGACCGAGATGAGAACAGCCGATTCCCTATCGAATCGCGCCTGCTGGTCGGTTTCGGCGAACCCGTCCACGACGTTGGCGACATCGCGGACGTGCAGACGAGTGCCGTCCGCCCGCGTCAGCACGACCAGGTTCTCGTACTCCGCTCCGCGGTAGGCCTGCCCGATCGTTCGGAGCAGGATCTCCCCGCTGTCGGCCCTGATTGACCCCCCTGGCACGTCGAGCGACGACCGGCGCACGGCTGCCGCCACGTCGTCGAAGGTCAGGCCGTGCCTCCGCAGAGCGACCTCCGACACCTCGATGGATATTTCGTACGGACGCGCGCTTGTGATCTCGACGAGTGAGATCTCAGGTATCGCTGCGATTTCGTCGCGGACCCGTTCAGCGATCGCCTTCAACGTGAATTCGTCTGTGTCTCCCGACACCGCGACATCGACGACCTGGTTACGGGTAACCAGTTCCCGAATGATTGGTTTCTCCGTCTCGGCAGGGAACGTGGTGATGGCGTCGACGTTGCTCTTGATGTCGTCAACGACCTTTCGGCTGTCGGCTCCTAGTTCGAGATCGACGATGACGATGCCCATGCCCTCGGCGGCCCGTGATGTCACACGTTTGATGCCGTCGATACTCTGAATCGCCTCTTCGATTCGGACACAGACGGCCTCCTCGACTTCGTCCGGCGCCGCGCCAAGGTAGGGGACCTCGATGCTGATGAGGTCGAGGTTGAACTCGGGGAACACCTCGGAGTTCACGTTGAAGACCGCGAGCCCCCCGCTGACAATGATGAAGAACATCAACAGGTTGGCGGCGACGGTGTTTCGTGCGAACCAACTGATCATGCCGTTCATGGCGACGCCTCCGCCGGTCGCTCGAGTTCTGCGCCGCCGACGACAATGCGCAGGTCGGTTCCAGTGTCGTCATCCAGTCGGTAAGCCTGCGGGGAGCTCAGATCGAGCACCACTCGGGTCACCGGAGGATCGAGCTGATTCAACGCCGCCCGGACTTGTTCGACGTGACCCCAGCCGACCGGCGTGACCGCTGGCACTTCAGGAACAACTCCCATCAGGTCGACAAACACGCGGAAGGGGACACCGGGAATTTCTCGGAGAACGCCCGTTAGCGGGCCAGTGCCACGAAGGTTGACGATGACGCCATCCGCATCTTCACCGACTGCAATCGCATGCAGCACGATCGGCTCGCCGACTTGTTCGCCCGCGCTACCGAGCTCGGACGCGGTGGCCACCGCCGTTGTCGGCTGCCCCGATTGGGCCGTCCCCAAATCGACGGCCTCGCTGTTTTCAACATCCGTCACCTGGACCAACATGCCGTCGGTTGGCGCGTCCAGCGCCGACACAGCGACCCACTCTCCGTTCGAAAGACCGCCGGCGACGTAGACCGACTCTGTCGTGGTACGTAGGACGTCGACGTCGCGAAACCGTACTCGACTTTCGGAATCGACGACCAGTACCTGGGTACGTCCCCGCAACGCTGCGCGGGGCACCACGGCGATGTGCTCAAACGCCCGCCCGTCGATGTCCGCCTCTACGAACATGCCGACGGCCAGCGGCGGCCGATTCGGATCTGGTCCCGGCGCATACGGGTCTTCGACCTCCGCTACCGCATGCACCATCCGACTTGTCGGGTCGATCTCGCTCTCGGTGCGTACGATTCGTCCGGTCCACTCGTGGGTGGCGCCAGCGAACGTCGCCAGCAGTGTGACGCTGGGACCGGGACGGTTCGTGCCGCCCCGATACGCAAGTGGCAGGTCGAGATACGCCAGCTCGTCATCCGGCAGCGGCAGCCGCACCTCCGCGATGTCGACCGAGTAGATCGTGGCAATCGGTGAGCCGACCGTGACGAACTGGCCGACGTCGACACTCTTGGTGCGCACGCGACCGGCGTATGGCGCACGGACCTCGGCTCGGTCGAGATCGCGCTGTGCGCGGACCACAGCCGCTTCGGCCGCCGCCACCAACGCGCGGGCATCTTCGAGCTGCGGCTTTCGGAGCGTCAGCGCGCGCGGGTCACCTTGGCCCAACGCCGCCCATTCTCGCTCGGCCACTTCCGCTTCGGCTTCTTCTTGTGCGAGGCGCAGCCTCGCTTGAGCGAGTTGCGAGCGCGCTGCGATTACCGCCTGCTCGTAGTCGAACGGGTCGATGCGAAGCAGGACGTCACCTTGTTCAAAGAAACCGCCCTCGGCAAATGAGGGGGAGACGTCCGTGACGCGTCCCGCGATTTCGGGAACCAGCTGGGTTTCGGTGCGCGGACGGATCGTGCCTTGACTACGAACCGATATGCGTGTCGTCTCGAGGTTGACCCAGTGGACGCGCACGCCCGGTGGCGCGACCTCAGGGAGTTGTGTCTCGACCTCCGGACGATTGAGGACCATCGTCACCGCCGCGAAAAGGGCGACACCCAGGATGATCAGCGGCAGCAACGCACGAACGAAACGTACGAAGAAGCGCTTCATCGCTTAACCTCGATGGCCGCGAGCTGCACCGGTGCCTCCAACTGCTCGAAGCCGCCCCCAAGGGCGAGGTAGAGGTCCACGCGGTTCTCCAGTCGCAGCCGCCGGGCGGCGATGAGCTCGGCTTCCGCGTTGAACGCCGAGCGCTGCGACTCGAGCACCGGAATGTAGGTGTCGAGACCGGCGCGATAGCGCTCGTCCGCCAGGCGCACGGCTGCCCGAGCCTGTTCGACCGACTGGGCGAGGTGCTGCTCCCGTCCCGCGAGGAATTCGTCGGCTGCCAAGGCGATTTCAACTTCGGAGTAGGCCGTCAGTGCCGTGTTCGCGTATGCCGCGAGCGATTCGGCTCCTGTCGCGTCGGCCCGGTCAACTAGGGCCCGCAGTCGACCGCCCTGCCAAAGTGGCGCGACGACATTTCCGAGCAAGCTCCACACGCCAAAGTCACCGTCGACCAGTGAGCGGAGACCATCGCCCGCGGTCCCAGTCGACCCGGTCAGCGTGATCCGTGGAAGGAGGTCGCGCCGAGCAACGCCAGCTCGGGCCACAGCCGCGGCTAGTCGACGTTCTGCAGAGACGAGGTCGGGCCGTCGTGCGACGAGGTCAGCCGGAAGTCCGGCAGGCACTGACGAGGTCGCGGTCGGCAGCTCGGACGGTGTCGCGATTGTCCGGCTGGCGTAACGTCCCTGTAGTACTTCGAGCTGTCGCGTGGCAGAGTCCAGCTGTTGCAGACGTTGCTGGCGCTGAGACTCGGCGTTCGACAGATTGAGTAGCGCGAGCCGAAGATCGAGCGGCGGGCGGATCCCAGTTTCGAAACGGTCGCGCACTTGCGCTGCCGATGCGCGAAAGCTGTCGACCGTCTGAGTCGACAGGTCGACCTGCTGCTGTGCCTCGGCGACGGCGAACCACGTTTTGGTGGTCTGTCCCGCGATCGAGAGCTGAGCCGCGCGCAGGTCCGCGGCTGACGCTTGCAGGTCGGCTAACGCCGCCCGAGCACCGAGTCTGAGCCGACCCCAGAGGTCGACTTCCCACGACACATCGAGCGAGAGGCCGTAGTTCGTGGAAATGGTGCTCAGCACCTGACCCTCTCGGCCAGGGATCGGGAATCCTACGAAGTTTTGCTTCCTTCTCGAACCGTTGAGGCCCGCCTGTACCGTCGGCTGAAGGTCACCCTCGATGGCTCGAGCATCGGCCGCCGCCTGCTCGAGCCGCGCTACCGCCGCCCGAAGGTCGAAGTTCTGTTCCAGCGCCTGCTCGACCGCCGACGCCAGGCCAGGGTCGTCGAAGTCGTTCCACCACATCACGTCGATTTGGCCGACCGCGATGTCGGCGGCAGACCAGCCGGCTGGGATGTCGACGTCGAGCTTAGGGTGCGCAATCGGCGGCGCGGTCGCGCAGCCGACGACTAGCCAAAACATGCAGGCGATGGGTAGGACTCTCATCGTCACCGGCTCCGTACGCGCGCACGCGCTCCAACCGGCTCAGGAGATGGCGCAACCATTCCGGCGGTGCCGAACCGGACCAGCGACTCGAGGAGGTCATCCGGGGAACGGGCGACTTTCGAACGCGCTATGACGAGCCCTCCCCACATCATCGTGTGCGCCATCGAGCCCACGACGAACAGGATGCGCCACCCCACCTCGCTCGGGTCAACCTCGGGCAGGGCACGCTGTAGGGCGGTTGTGAAACGCGCGATGACCGGCTCCAGTGTCTTGAGTAGGACCGCTCGGATCTCGTCGGATTCGGCGTGGGCTCTCCCAGCAAGCCGAAGGAACTTGCGGCCACCGTCGCCATACTCCGCGAACATCTCGAACGGCGGACTGGCGAAGGCCCGGATGATCCGCTCTACCTGCGCACGTCCCTGTTCCTCTGACGTCTCGAACTCGGCCAACTTCTCGAGCCGACGTTCGTTCACCGGCGCAAAGCGGCGTTCGAAGACCTCGGCGAGGAGCGCTTCTTTCGACCCGAAGTGGTAGTTGACGGACGCCAGATTAACCCCGGCTTCGGCCGTGATGTCACGCAGGGACGTGGCGCTGAATCCGAAGTCGCCAAATAGCTGTTCGGCCGCGTCCAGGATGCGTTCTTTGGTGTCGACGGCGATTCGTTTTTGGGGCATAAAGCACCTGTGATGGTTTAAACGATCGTTTTAATCATACGTATGTTTAGTGACGGTCGCAAGCACGAAGGAGTTCCGTTGATTGGTCAGGAATTGGCAGCCTGAGCTGGCCGGTTCTTTCGGGCTTCGTGCCTTGGAATCCGTGGTAAACTCCCACTTTCGAAAAGCTACATGCCCCCTAGGTTTCCTGCGCCCGGCATTCGATCTGGGTTGCGTCGAGGAGGTCGTCTCATGGGAGACGTGGAACAGATTCACGAGCAGCAAGCAGCCGACGATGGGTTTTCGCGGCGGACCTTCATCAAAGGGGTCATCGCGACGGGCGCGAGCGTGTCCGCGTCGAGCTACGTGTTCAAGGACGGCGCGGTGGCGCGGGCCCAGGCGCCGGGGGCGGTCGAGCGGCTAGTGACGCTGACGGTCAACGGGCAGCAGCGGCGGGTCGATGTGTTACCGCAAGAGACCTTGGCGACGACGCTGCGCTACAAGCTGGGGCTGACGGGCACGAAGATCGGGTGCGACCGGTCGGAGTGTGGCGCGTGCACGGTGCTGGTGGACGGGGTGCCGCACTACGGGTGCTCGATGCTGACGCACCAGGTGCGGGGCCGGGCGGTGCAGACGGTTGAAGGGCTGGAAGGGGCGGACGGGACGCTGTCGCCGGTACAGCAGGCGGTGGTGGACGAGCAAGGCTTCCAGTGTGCGTTCTGCATGTCGGGGTTTGTGATGAGTATGACGGCCCTGGTCGAGGAACAGCCGAACGCGACGCGGGCGGAGGCGGCGCAATTCCTCTCGGGCAACCTGTGTCGGTGCGCGGACTACAACAAGATTTTGAATGTGGCGGAGCGTGCGCTTGTGCTCAGTCGTGAGGGTCAGGCGTAAGGTCGCGCCAGGCGCGGCCCCCATTTGCATGAGGTAATTGACGTGGCTGATTACAAGCTGATCGGTAAGGAGTACTCGACACCGGACCTGGTGGCGAAGGTCACGGGCCGGGCCAAGTTCGCGGAAGACTTTCGGGCGGAGGGCATGCTGTTCGCGAAGCTGCTCGTGAGCCCGATGCCGCACGGGCGGGTGCGGAATCTGGACACGACCGCCGCGATGGCGATGCCGGGCGTGGAAGCGATCTTGACAGCCGACGAACTACCAGAAGCGGAAGCGCCCGCAGAACGGATGCTGACGAACGAGCCGCTGTATGAAGGCGAACCGATTTTGGCGATCGCGGCCACGAGTGAAGAGCTGGCGGCTGATGCAATCGAGAAGGTGCAGATCGATCTCGAGCCGCTGCCGTTCGCGCTCGATCCGCTCGACAGCCTGCGGCCCGGTGGCTCGAACGGCCGCTTGGAAGGCAACACGATGAGCGGACGTGAGTTCACGGACGTCACGTGGAACGATGTGGACTGGAGTCAAATTGACTCGGGCACATTGCCGACCGACGGCGAGGTTACCGAAGAATGGGAGGTCGGCGACGTCGAAGCCGGGCTGGCCGAGGCCGACCTTGTGATTGACGAGTCGTCGTTTCACCAGTCCACGTCACATCAGCCGCTCGAGAGCCGGTCGGCCATGGCGTACTGGCAAAACGGCAAGTGCTACCTCCACATGTCTACGCAAAGTACGGCTCGAAGCCACGCCCCCTCGGCACGGGCGGTCGGCGTCGATCCGGAAGACGTCGTTGTGATCGCCGAGTACTGCGGCGGCGGGTTCGGGAGCAAGATCTTCGGGTCGATCACCAACGGGATTCCGGCCTTGTTATCGAAGAAGGCGGGCAAGCCGGTCATGATGCGGATCAACCGCATGGAGGAGAACTTCATTGGCCGGGCACGACCCGGGCTGGCCGCGCGGATTCGGATCGGCTTCAAGAGCAATGGCCGAGTGACCGCAATGGACTTTTTTGCGGTTCAGGACAACGGGCCGTATGGGGCGCAAGGCGACTACAACGCGATGACCGAGCAGGCGTCGCTGATGTACACCCCACCGAACATTCGCCTTCGCGGCGTGTCTGTCTTTACGAATACGCCGCCGCGGATGGCGCAGCGAGCACCGGGCGGCGTCCAGGCCGTGGGGATGCTTGCGCCACTGATGCAGAAGGCGGCCAAGCAGCTCGGTGTGGACGAGCTGGAGCTGATGAAGCTCAACGCGCCAGCCGGCCAGCAGGTCTTCGGTCGCCCGCGTCAGGGGCAGCAGGGCAACGTGTCGAGCGCCTTTGTCCGTGAAGCGGTGGACAAGGCCATTACCCAGTTCGACTGGGAGGGGATGAAGGCGAAAAGCGGCCAGCGCAACGGATCGAAGGTGACGGGCATCGGTGTGGCGCTCAGTTCGTACGCCGCGGGTGTTTCAGGGATGGACGGATTGCTCACTATCCGTCCAGACGGCCGGGTCTATATCCAACAGGGGGCTGGCAACCTTGGCACCGGGTCAGTCTTCGATACGGCCCGGGCGGCGATGGAAGCGTTGCAGACCGATTGGGATCAAGCCGAGGTGATCTGGGGCGATACCAGCAAACATCTTCCTTGGAGCTCGATACAGGCAGGGTCGATGACAACCCATGCGCACTCTCGCGCGAACTGGGCGGCAGGGCTCGACGCCAAGCGCAAGCTGCAGGAGATTGCCGCGCGCGATCTCGGCGGGGCGCCTGACAGCTACGACGTCGCGGACGGTCGCGTCTTCCGGCGCGGGAACCGCTCGCAAGGGCTGACCTTCGCGCGGGCAGCGCAGCGGGCCATTGCGCTCGGCGGCAAGTATGACGGCCACGAGTTGCCCGAGGACATCAACGAGATGACCACGGCGGCGGGCACGGCCCTCGCCGGTCTTGGGCTGATGGGGATCGCCAAGGACAACTTTGAGACCGGCGGCCGGAACATGTCGTATGCCATCGGGTTCGCTGAGGTCGAGGTCGACACCGAGACGGGGGCGATCAAACTCAAGGATTACAAGTGCGCGTCCGATGCGGGGACCATTCTCAACCCGCGAACCTTCGCCGCCCAGCTGCACGGCGGAGGCATTCAGGGTTTCGGCTCTGCGCTCGGCCAGAAGTGGGTCTACGATAAACGGTGGGGCTTGCACGTCTCGAAGCGGTTCTATTCGAATCGCCCGCCCACCATGCTCGATGTGCCCACCGAGCGTCAAATGGACTGGGTCGCAGCTGGTGAGCCCGATCCGTTCAACCCATTGGGGGCACGCGGGATCGGAGAGCCATCGCAAGGGGCGGGCTGCGGAGCCGTGGTCTGCGCGATTGCCGATGCGTTGGGCGACGAGTATTTCAACCGGTCACCGATCATGACCGACATGATCCTGACCAGGCTCGAAGGGTTACCTGAGCCGTATTCGAAGCTGACTGCGCACGCGTAAGCCGATTAATTAAGGGAGACGAAACCAATGGCGGTAATTCGCGACAACATGCCGGCTTTCGAGCTCTTCCAGCCGACGACGACGGCCGAGGCGCTGGGGGTGTTGGACCGATACGGAGCCGACGCGTGGGTGCTGGCCGGAGGGCTGGACACGTGGGACTGGCTGAAGGATCGGGTCGTCCGCCCGGCGGCGGTGGTGGACCTGGGAGCGATTGGGCCGCTGGCCGAGATCCGTGCCGCGAACGGCGGGGTCGAGATCGGCGCGATGGCGACGCTCACCTCTGTCGTGGCGGATGCCACGGTACAGGAGTCGTTCGGGTTGCTGGCGGAGGCGGCCGCGCTGGTGGCGTCGCCGCAGATCCGGAACCAGGGCACGCTGGGCGGGAACCTGAGCCAAGATACGCGGTGCTGGTATTACCGGGACGGGTGGAACTGCTACCGGGCCGGGGGCAACATCTGCTATGCGGATACGCCAACGGCGATGAACCGGGAGCACTGTGTCCTGGGCGCGAGCCGGTGTGTGGCGGTGAACCCGTCGGATACGGCGCCGGCGCTGATCGCGCTCGACGCGGAGCTGGTGGTGGAGAACCAGAGCGGGGCGCGGACGGTGAGCGCGGCGGACTACTTTGTGGGCCCGGAGGTGGACATCGAGCGGATGACGGTGTTGGCCCCGACGGACCTGCTGACGACGATCCGGGTGCCCGGCACCTGGGCGGGCGCGGCGTTCTACTTTGAGAAGAGCCGCGACCGCGCGGTGTGGGACTTTGCGCTGGGCAGCGTAGCGCGGGCGGCGACGGTCTCGGGCGGCATGGTGGAGGACCTGCGGGTGGTGGTCAACGGTATGGCGCCGACGCCGGTGCGGCTGACGGCGGTTGAGGATGTGGTCCGAGGCCAGGCGGTGTCGGAGGAGTTAGTGGAGCAGGCGGGGCAGGTGGCGACTGAAGGCGTCAAGCCGCTGGCCCACAACGGCTACAAAGTGGCGTTGCTCCGGAACCTCGTTAAACGGTCGATTCGCAGCATCGAAGCTTGAGGCGTAAGGAATGGAACTCTTCGAATACGGAACGAATCCCTGGGGCCAGGAAGTCCTCGTTCGCATCGGGCTGGACGTCCTGTACCTGTGCTTCTGGGCAGCTGTCGCGTTCGTCGTGTTTCACCTCGTATATGCGGCTGTGTGGGTGCCCAAGTTGGCGAAGGCCCATGCCGGTGGTGACGCCGGCGGCGGAGCCGCGGCCGTGCCGGAGAAGATCACTCGGCACACGGGGGCCGCTCGAGCGTTCCACTGGATCATGGCGGGATCTATGTTGGCGCTCTTGGTGACCGGCTTCTTGCCGCTCATCGGCATTCAGTTTGCCTGGCTGACGATTCACTGGGTGTCTGGAGTGCTGCTGACAATCTCGGTGGTGTATCACATGATTCACGCCACCTTCTTCCTCGATTTCTGGTCGATTTGGATCGGACCCAGTGATATCAAAGAATCGATCCAGCGGGTCAAGAGGCAGATGGGGCAGGACGTCGACGTGCCGAAGCACGCCAAGTATCCGATCGATCACAAGCTCTATCACACCGCCGTCATGGTTGCAGGGTTGGCTGTCATCGCGACCGGGCTCGTGATGCTCTACCGCATCGACACGCCGTTGGTGGCGCGCAACGCGTACTTGCTGGCGGACGAGACCTGGGGGCTGATGTACGCGCTTCATGGGCTAGCCGGAGCGTTGTTCGTCCTCCTGACAATTACGCACATCTACTTCGCGGTCCGTCCTGACAAGCTCTGGATGCTGAAGGGCATGGTGTTCGGCCACGTCGACCGCGAGAAGTATCTTGACCATCATGATCCCGATCGCTGGGTCGTCTCGCGGGAATCCGGCGAAGGGTGAGCGTCACCGACGAGCTTCAAGCTCGCATCGATACTATCGAAGAGAGTTACGAGCTGTTTCTCGCCTACGCCGCACAAGGTGCGTCTGGCGACCAGGCGGTGAAGTCGTCCGGCCAGGTTCGCGAGTTCCTGCAGCGAACCGAAAGTGCGCTTCCGGAGCTCGCCGACTTGTTTCAGCGGGCCGTTGACGATCAGGACGTCGAGCAGCCAGAGCGCTACCGCGCGTTCATCGAGGTGCTCAGGCGTGACGCCGGCGACGCCCTTGCCGCAGTTCAGCTCGTGTTAGCGCAGCACGCGATCAGCTCTCAGATGATCGACAACCTGAACGCCATGATTCACATTCGGGCGCTGTTGACCGACGTCTTTTTGATTGACGAGATCATCAGCCCGCGGGTCGCGAAACCACCGGCGACCTCGTAGAAGCCCGTGGTGAGTATCCCGCGGCAGTCGACCGACAATACGACCCGCCCGGCGGGCTGATGCGTGGTCTCGGCCTTCTCGCACTACGTGTATCGGTGGGTGTCGTCTACATGGCCCACGGTCTTCAGAAGCTGTTTCCCATCTGCGACGGCAGTCCACAGCTGACGGCGGTAGCTCTCGAAACCGCGGGCGTCAGCTCCGCATACCTCGTGACGGTGGGGAGCGGCCTGGCGGAGGTGATCGGTGGTGGACTCCTGATCTTCGGCGCGTACACGACGTGGACGGCGCTACTGGTTGGGACCACGACCGTTGCGATTGGCATGCTCCTCTACTATCCCAACGGCTTCTTTCTCAACTGGTCACTCGCGTCAGGCGTCGCGCATGGTGCCGAGTTCGATGTCCTTCGGCTCGGCGCACTCGTGTGTCTGATGTTTGCGGGACCCGGCGCGCTGTCGTTCGATGCCCGGCGGGCATCGGAGAGGGAGAATAGAAAAAGCCAGAAGTTGCAAGGTAGAAAGCAAAAAGCAGCTCGGCGAGGGTAGGCCAAACGTATGGATCTCACAGGAAAAGTAGCGTTGGTCACGGGGGCTCGCCGTATCGGGATGGCCGTCGCGGTCGAGCTCGCTGGCCGTGGCGCCAGCATTGGTCTGACGTATCGTCGGTCGGCCGAGGAAGCCAAGCGCGCGGCTGCGGCGGTGGAGCGCCTCGGCCGCCAGGCGTGGGTAACACAGGCGGACCTGACCCACGCCGACGAATGCCGACGATTCGTCGATCAGGCAGCGTCGGCGCTAGGACGGGTCGACATCCTGGTCAACATGGCTTCCCGATATGTACCACGGTCGTTCGACGAGCTCACGCCGACCGACCTCGATGACGCGCTGGACGTGGATGTGCGGGCGGCGTATGTCTGCAGCCTGGCGGCCGCTTCTCACTTCAGGTCGGCTGGTGGCGGCCGTATCGTCAATGTGTCGGATTGGGTAGCTGCGAGCGGCCGGCCACGGTATCCTGGGTTCCTACCCTATTACGTCGCGAAGACGGCGGTCATTGGTCTGACGGAAGCCCTGGCACTCGAGTTGGCGGGTGACGACGTTCTCGTCAACGCGATCGCGCCCGGGCCGATTCGTGCGCCAGCTGACCTGAACGGCGATGCCGTCGAGCAGGTGGCCCAGGCAACGCCACTCGGGAGATGGGGCGGCGACGAAGAGATCGTGAAGGCCGTGGTTTCGCTCGTCGAATCAGACTTCATCACCGGCGAGACGATTCGCGTGGACGGGGGAAGACATTTACGGTGAGGAGGCCAGAATACAGAAGGCGGAGGAGCCGCCTGCCTACTAGTCCTGGTCCCTGTTCACCGTCTCCGGTGAGAACGCGGGCATGCAGATGGCGACGTACTCTGCGCCGTCCGCGTCCGGCGTGCTGTAGCGCACCCACTCGCCTTGGTTTGCCACGATCGCCTCGCCGGCGTGCACATCGAGTTGCCCTTCTTCGTGTTCTACACGAAGCATGCCTCGCAGTACGAGCGTGACCTCGTCGAAGCTCGGCCGCTGCCCCGGTTCGGTCCACCCCTGTGGCGAACGCATGCGAGCAACGCTGAGTCGGCCGTCGCCGGTGGTGACTCGTCCTATGAATTCTTCAATCCGCTTCGGTTTTGTTCCGGCAGATGGGACGACCGTCGGATCGGTAATTAGGCGCGGCATGTTTTGCCTCGCTCCGTCACGATGTGACCACCGCCGTCCCACTGACGCTCACCATCAGCATGCTGCCCCCCTGCCCCACGACTTCGTAATCGAAGTCGACGGCCACAACCGCGTTCGCACCGAGTTTCTCAGCCTCCTCGGTAACTTCCGCCAGGGCGATGTCACGGGCTTGGTGGAGTTCTTTCTCATAGGACGCTGAGCGCCCGCCAACGATGTCGCGTACGCTGGCAAACAGGTCTCGAAAGAGATTGGCGCCGAGAATCGCTTCACCGGTGACGATACCGCAGTACGTCGTGATGGTCTTGCCTTCAATGGTCGGTGTCGTAGTCAGAATCATGGACAGTCAGCTCCTCGTGTGAGCTGCATGATACACCCGCCGATCTATCGCTCGAACCAGTGGATCACTCACGCGACGCATGTTCGGCGATGGTTTGCAGGACACGCGGTGCGCCCGCGATCGGGAGATTGCTGATGTAGACATGTCGAACGCCGACGCTCCGAAGCGCGCGCACTGTTCGCGCGCACACGACTTCCGCCGACGCGCCTTCCGAGAACTCTCGCGTCAGGGACCGCGTGGGCACCGGAAGAAACGGAGTCAGGCCATCGAGGGTTCGCCGGTTAGCGCTTCGATAGTAGAATACACCAAACACGCCGGGGATCGTCAAACCGTGTTGCTCCACCTCGCGAAGGAATCGTTCGACGGCGGGCATGTCGTGATGTGAGACGATTTGCGTCAAGAAGAAATCAGCGGTCGCCTCGGGTTCGAGCAGAAAGCCAACCTGCTCACTCGCGTTCTTGTGTGGGTTGGCCCACCCACCGAGCTCAAAACCAGGTTGTCGGTCTCGAATGGCTCGTCGCAGCTGCCAGCCTCGCTCGACGCACCGCGCTGGTCCAACCGATGTGTCGCCGCCGAGCACGACCAGTGAACGGAAACCATCCTGCCACGCCCGCGTGGCGTAGGCCAGGCAGTAGTCGAGCGAGTGTTTTGCGGTGAGAAACGGCACCACGCGTTCACGCGGCGCGTCGTCGCCTAGGTTGGTGACGAGATGCCGGAGGTTGTGTTCTTCACGCTGGCCTACTGCGCTGTCAGTGAGAAAGACGAACGTCTCTTGCCGTGTAAGCCCGCGTACCGCGTGGTACGTGTCGATCCAGGCTTCCATCCCGGCGTGCGAGTCCAGCGCTGCGCGTGGCGGGCGCAGCTCGACAGCGGTCATCGGCCGCGAGCTGGACAGGGTGGAGAGAAGGGACAAGATCGGTGGCTAGCGGGAGCACTCCACTAGGGGTTTGGCTTCTCGGATTGACGGACCGTGCCTTGGTCCGGCCGGAGATGACGTTTCACGAAGTCCAGCATGAGAGCGTGGCGGTGCTGTTCAAGCTGAGGTGACCCGAGTCGGTGGCGAGACCTGGGATAGATCATCATATCGAAGGGTTTTCCGGCTTCCTGCAATGCGTCGGCGAACTGCAGTGTGTTCTGCACGTGCACGTTCTCGTCCATAGCGCCGTGGATGAGCAAGAGCGCCCCATGGAGGTTAGCCGCCTGGAATCGTGGCGAGCTCTTTGTGTACCCGGTGCCGTTGTGCTGTGGCTGTCGCATGTAGCGCTCAGTGTAGATCGTGTCGTAATCGCGCCAGTCCGTGACGGATCCGCCGGCGATGCCCATGGCAAAGCTCCGACTGTGGGTCAGCGCGTAGCTCACCATGAAGCCGCCGTAGCTCCACCCCTCGATGCCAATGCGGCTGTCGTCGACATACGGTTGCGCGGTCAGCCAGGCGAGGCCATCTTCGATGTCTTGTAGCTCGAGCTCGCCGAAGTTCTGGTATACGGGCCAGGTCGAGATCGCTCCCTTGCCACTGGCCGTGCGATTGTCAAGCACCCACACAATCACCCCGGACTGCGCGAGCAGCTGCCAGAACATATACGTCGATCCGCTCCACCGGTCGCGGACCCGCTGAAGGTGAGGTCCGCCATAAACATGTTGGTATACCGGGTATCCCTGCGACGGGTCGAAGTCGGGAGGCTTGATCATGAGTGCCTCCATGACAAAGCCGTCTCGGGTCGTCACCTGCAGAAACTCGGGTTCGGCCAGCCGGTAGGCGTCGAAGACCGTTACGTTGTTTGCCTCGATGACCCGAGTCTCGGTGCCGTCGGCCGCGTGAAGCCGCAGGCTCGGCGGGGTGGAGATGCGACTCGCGGTGTCGATGTAGCGCGACAACCCAGGGTTGAAGCGGGCACGATGGGTACCGGGCGCCTGTGAGAGCCGCGTGAGCCCGGATCCGTCGAGGCGAACACGATAGACGTCACCGCCGATGTGACTGCGTTCAGTACCTGAGAAGTAGATCCACTCCTCTTGCTCATCGACGCCGTGAAGCTCGCGCACTTCCCACGGCCCGTCCGTGACTTGCCGGCGAAGCGAGCCGTCCCCGTCGTAGTGATACAGGTGCATCCAACCCGACCGTTCACTCCTCCAGAGGAACGAGCCGTCACCGAGCCACGTGGGGGGGCCGGCGAGGTTCACCCACGCGCTGCTCGTTTCGCGAAGTAGTCGGGTCGTCGCGCCAGCCGAGTCGGCGAGGTTCAGGTCAAGCCATGTCTGCTCTCGGTTCTGTACTTGAAACACCACCTGGTCGCCGTGCGCCGACCATCCGACGTCGACGATCAGAGGCTCGTCCGCCAGGTAGTTGCTCGTGTCCACCCACGTTGTCTCGCCTCCGTTTGCGGCGACGACGCCAAGCTGAACCACGGGATTCGGATCGCCGGCCTTTGGATAGGCCCATTCCTCCGCCTCCGGGTGGTAGGGCAGGTGGTCCAAGACAATGTGGACCGGGACCTGAGAATCATCGAGCCGCAGATAGGCGATCCGGGTGGAGTCCGGGCTCCACCAGTAGCCGCGGAAGTTGCCACGACCGAAGATTTCCTCCTGATAAACCCAATCGAGCACGCCGTTTCGGATCGTCGGGATCCCATCATTGGTGAGGGCCCGTTCGTGGCGGTGTTCGACCGCTACCACCATGAGGTCGTGATCCCGCACGAAGGCGACGAAGGTGCCGTCAGGGCTGAACGACACCTCCGTCTCGGGCGCCGGTGACTGCGTGAGACGGTGCGCCTGGGTCGCCCCGAACTCATAGTAGTAGAGGTCGTTCTGGTGATCGATGACCACTGCTGTCTGCGAGGTGTTCAGGGAATGTCCGGATGACCAGGCGAGGCGACGCGCGTCATCTTCGCTCAGTCCCGAGACCTCCAGCAACGCCGATTCCATCACGTCGGGGTCGAAGATCGGCGCGGCCTTGCCGGTCGTCGCGTTGACCCTCAGCAACGGTCCATCGGGTCGCGACTCGGACTGGAGGTAGTGCTCGTCATCGAGCCAGGTAACGACGGTTGGCAAGTGCCCATCGAAGTCGACACGCCGGCCTGGAGCGAAGATGTCGTCAAGAGTGAGGTCTCTTGGTTGTGCAGAAGCCGAACTCGTTGCAACGATAACGAATGCGGCAATCAGAACCGAGACCGATTGGCGTATCGCCCGATGGGCCTTCATGTGTTGTGACGGAGTCGACGGTCGATCGTCGACAGACCTATAATCGATATCCTCATTCTAATCATGACACGGACCATGCGACGCATTTGCCAGCGCCCCCAGGATTCGCTCGAAGGACTCGTGGGGGGTGGAGGGGTGGTGTTGATGACGATCGTTGTGGGGCTCACGCTGGGATGCGGCTCGCCGTCTACGACAGATCAACCAGCTGCGGACACGCAGACTCCGGCATCCCAAGGGGCTCCAGACCGCCGGTTTTTGCTCGAGCGCGTCGACGATGCGGCGGTGGTTCAGCTCTATGCCGACGGCTTCGAGCGGCTTCCGTTGTCGGAGAAGACGCTCATCTGGCACCTCTATCGCGCTGCGCTCGCCGGCCGGGACATCTACTACGACCAGCGCTACGCCCACAACCTCGACATGCGCAAAGTCCTCGAGGAGATGCTGACCCACGCCGATGACATCGACGCCGGCGTGATGGCGGAGATCCAGCGCTACACAAAGCTGTTCTGGATCAACACGGGCCCGTTCAACAACCTCACCGCGCGGAAATTCGTCCTGAACGTGTCGCCTTCGGCATTCGCAGCGGCGGCGCACACCGCGCGCGAAAACGGTGCGGAGTTTCCGCTACGCGACGGCGAGACATTGGACGACCTGTTGGCGCGGCTGGAGCCGGCGTTTTTCGATTCCGACGTCGACCCCGTCGTGACCAACAAGACACCGCCGGATGGCCAGGACATTCTGGTCGCAAGCGCGAATAATCTCTATGACGGTGTGTCACTTGAGGATCTGGCTAACTTTGAGGAACGCCACCCGCTGAACTCACGACTGGCCAAACGCGACGGGGCGCTCGTCGAGGATGTCTACCGCGTCGGTGGGCTGTACGGTGAGTATCTGACCAATGTCGTCGCGCATCTCGAGGCGGCGATTCCGTTCGCCACAGAATCGATGGCCGTTTCGCTCGAGGCGTTGGTCACCTGGTATCGGACCGGAGAGGCCTCAGACCAACGAGCGTACGACATCGCGTGGGTCGCCGACCGGAACTCCCCGGTTGACACCATCAACGGCTTCACCGAGGTCTACATGGACGCTCGCGGCATCAAGGGCGCATGGGAGGCGCTGGTCTTCTACGTCAACCCGGGGAAGACCGAGGCGATTCGGCGACTGGCGGATAACGCGCAGTGGTTCGAAGACCGCATGCCATGGAATCCTATGTATCGGAAGCAGGGTGTCCAAGGGATCACCGCGAACGCCATCGATGTGGTGGTCGAGACGGGCGAAGCTGGCCCGGTGACGCCGATTGGTATCAATTTACCCAACGACCAGAATGTCCGAGAGGATTTCGGTAGCAAATCAGTGTCGCTGTCGAATGTCGTCGAGGCGTACGAGCGCTCGAGCCCAGGTGCGTATCGTCGCGAGTTTGCCTGGGACGAGGCCGAGGCCATGCGGTCTGAGACATGGGGCAGGCTCGCGGGCGAGCTCAACACCAACATGCACGAGGTGATCGGCCACGCGTCGGGACAGGTAGCCGACCACCTCGAGGGAAACCCACAGGCCTTTCTCAAAGAACAGTACTCGGCGCTCGAAGAAGCCCGCGCGGATCTCGTTGCGCTGTACTTCATTGCTGATCCGAAGCTCGCCGAGCTTGACATCGTCCCCGCCGATGACCAGCCCGAGATTGTCCGAGCCCAGTACGAGGCGTATTCGCGAAACGCGATTCTTCAACTTCGTCGCGTCCGCGAGGGGACACGCCTCGAAGAGGACCACATGCGGAACCGCCAGATGATCGTTCACTGGTTGATGGACAACACCGATTCGGTCGAGGCACGCACGCGCGATGAAAAGACCTACTACGTGATGACCGATCAGGCGTCGTTTCGCGACGGGGTCGGGAAGTTGCTCGGGGAGGTTCAGCGCATCAAGTCAGAGGGCGACTACAGCGCGGCGGCGGAGCTATTCGAGCAGTACGGCATCCACTTCGATCCCGCGCTACGCGACGAGGTGCTCGAGCGCGTCGAGCGTGTAGACCTGCCCTCTTATACCGGGTTCGTCATGCCCAAGCTCGAACCCGTCCACGGGACGAACGGTGAGATCCTCGACGTCCTAATTTCGTATCCCATGGATCTGACGGAACAGATGCTGGAGTACTCGGGCAAGCGGTGAAGCGGCACAAGAGCTACCGGAGCCAGCCCGGTGGGACGCTGGCCCGGCGGGCTTCTTCTTCAGTATCTCGAATTTCCTGATCGAGCCGCTCGGTTTCGTCCCGCGCCTGTTGAAGCCCTTCAAGAGCCGCGTTTCGATCGCGCTCGATCTGCGCGCGCTGAATGGGATCGTCGCGCGAGGTGAACGCCGCCCATAGCCCGTCAACCCTGTTCTGTAGCGCCGCCGCATTGAGCTCCGCCTGCTGCTTCGCGGCTCTTGCCTCGCTGATCCGGCCGCGCCAATACTCTTCGTCGCGAGCCTCGGCCGGTTCTGCCGACGGAACATCCTCATCGGAGTCGGTTGCGGCCTCCAGCGAGCGCTCGTCCGTATCGGTGACCGTGGCGCGAGATGCGGTTGTCAGTCGGGCACCGCCGCTGAGATCGTCGTTCGTGTAGACCCTGGCGGGGTTGGCGATCGTTGCTCGCCGCGCTCGCTCCTTCTCGGCCACCTCTGCAAGCCGGAGCTGCTGAGCATCCAGCGCCAGCGGAGCCGTGAGCAGCACCACGAAGCCGGCAAGCGCGCGACGGAGCATGGACTTCACCCTACCAGTGTAATGGTTCCCAGCACTACCTGCCCGAGCGCCTAGTCGTCGTCGTCGGAGTCGTCGTCGGAGTCGTCGTCGGAGTCGTCGTCGGAGTCGTCGTCGGAATCGTCGTCGGAATCGTCGTCATCCGTGGCCAGGGGACCGACCATGATTCCCAGCGTCGCTGCTGCTGCCGACGGACCGTGTCCAACCGCCTGAATAATCAAGGCGCCGTTCATATCGACAACGGCGTCACCGTCTTCGCCGATTCGCGCGATGTCGTCAGCCGACAACGTGAACCCGCGGTTTGGGTCGTCCTCGTCGAAGACCCGCGCCTCATAGTGGACCCCGAACGCGGTGGCGAGCGGGAGCGTCGCCGGCGGGCGCGGAATGCCGAGGTGCTCGAGGCTGCCGTTGTCGGCGTCGGTGCTTGGAGAACCAGTGGCGCCGTCTGGACCAGCGAGCAGCGCCGTGATCGCATCGCTCACAGGTGCATAGCCGTTATCTTCCCACTGGTCGAGGTGTTCGACGGTGATGTCGACGGCATGGTTAAGACCAGCCTGCGCAGCGGCGCGAGCCTGAGCGGAGGTTTCGTCGCTTCGAGCGATGAGCAGCTCGGTTTGTCCGCTGAGCGTGATCGCCACTGAGATCGCGGCGAGCATCATCGTCAGCATCATCACACCGAGCAGCGCGCCTCCAGTCGCATCGGTCAGAGGCCTAGAGTCGGCTCTGGCGCTTGTCATTGCGACTCCCGAATATGAACTTCGGATCGAGCGGTATATGTCTCGACACCGCCGGTGTAGGCGTTGCGAGCGCGCCCGCTGGCGGTCACCGCTACCTGCACGAACCGGACAGCCGATGGATCGGTGGTGACGGTTCGGTTGACGTCCAGATAGGTGAACTGGAGAGCTGTGATCACCGAGTCGGTCGTGGGAACCGGCGCGACGTCCACGTTGTTGTCGAGCCGCGTGATCGTTTTGTTTGCTGAATCGAAACTAATGGTGACGTCTTCGTCAGCCTCACTGCAGGCTGACGTTTCACCGCCTAGTAAGCCGTTCGGCACCCCGACGTCGGCGTTGATGCGGAGGTCGTCGGGCGTACCGTTCTGGTTGGGATCGAGACGCAGCGGGAGGAAAGCGGTTCCGCCCGATGGGCAGTCGGAGGTCGAGATGTCATACGGATTGCTTCCGGCCGACGCGAGCTCCTGCGCGATCCACTCAACCGCGAATCGAGCCTCTTCTTGCACAGCCGCGCCTTCGAGTTGAATGGTATAGCCCCGCTGGACCTGGCTGACGAACGCGACGCCGGCGCCGAGCACTACGGCACCGAGGCCCATCGCTACTAAAAGCTCGACGAGGGTGAAACCACCGTCATCGTTCGGCATTGAACGGGTGAGGTTGAACGCCGTGGCTACCATTGCCTGAGGACGCTCGACAGGTCGACGGCGCGTTCACCAGTGCCGCCTTCGCCGTCGATGACGCGTACGGTGATGGTGCGCGTCGTCGCTGTCGGCCCGGCGATGACCGTCCACCGGCGGGTCACATTCGTATCCGGCGTATCGAAGTAGTCGGCCACGTCTTGACTCAGAGTGTCCGCCGTCGTGATCTGAATCGAAGGATCGGTGGCAAAGTCGAGTGCGCCCAGCTCTTCGAGCTTGCTCTCCGCCAGCCGGGTGGCCTCCGCAGTGTTCTGGGCGTGGACGTGCATCCGCGTCGTCATCGTCAGAAGCTGGGCGATGCCCAGGGACGCGACAAGGAAGATCGTCATCGCGATCATGACTTCGACGAGCGTGAACCCGATATCGCTCGACGTGGCGCGTCGGGATCGGCCGTGCCGCACGTCCGTGGCGTTCGCCGTGCAGACCGGCCGAACGTTAGGGTAGCTCGACACGCCCACTCGCAGACACCGCAATCGTTCGGGTGTCGTAGCCGTTGGTGAGTGCGACCGTCGCTGGGGGTGTTGCCGCAGCACAGCTGGGACAGCCCTCCAATGGTGTCGCCCGCCCGCGCGATGTGAATTCGACGTCCTGCGCTAGCGAAAACTGCGCCCCTCGAGGCAGCCAGACCACGCGGCCGTCCACATTCGGATTCGTGTTCGGATCGAGGTCGGGAAACGGGAAGCTCGACTCTGAGCACCGATCCGATGCGGCGTCAACCGCCGGGTCACCCACGACCTCGACGATCCGCAGTTGCGCAGGGCCGGGGCAGTTGAAGCGAACCCGCACGGTGCGGTTGGTCGAGACCGCTCGAAACCGGGCGAGACGGATCTCGGCGGCGACGGTCTGGCTGGCGCTGTTCAGCGCATAGCGCTGCATTGCGCTCGTGACCGGCGGCACGCTCACGCCAGCCAAGACGCCGGCGACGGCGACGACGATTAAGAGCTCGACGGTGGTGAAGCCCGCGCTAGACCGGCCCATTCCACCAATGTCACAGCAATGCCGCTGCCATTGTCTGGAGGTCTGGGATGAAGGAATAACGCCTTTAAAACCAATGATATGCGAGCTCCTGCCGATCCCTGCGTTCAGAGATCTGGTACGAATCTGACTTGGCGGCATACAAATCTGCAATCGTTCGATCGGCCAGAACGAGTACCTACGGGCCCCAAGGTCAGACCGTCGGGACCCACGGTGTAGAATGGGCGCCGCGATCCCGCCACCAGCAGGTTCCTCGTGAACGCACCTTTCGAACGTGTCCGTCCGTTCAGCCCATGAACGTCGGTATCGTGTGCTACGCCTCCGTCGGCGGCAGCGGTATTGTGGCGACGGAGCTCGCCAAGGCACTCGCTGTCCGCGGACACCAAGTTCGCCTAATTAGCACTGACCCGCCATTTCGCCTCGGCGAGTTTCAGGCGGGGCTCGTCTTTCACGAGGTCAAGACGCCTGGCTATCCACTCTTCCGTGAACCTCAATATCTGCTGTCTCTCGCGAACAAGCTGGTTGAGGTTTCCCGCGAGTTCCGTCTGGATGTCATTCATGCCCACTATGCGATTCCGCACGCGGTCGCCGCGTATCTTGCGCGTCAGGTTCTGTCGGCAACCTTGCGGACGCACGTCCCGAGGGTGATAACGACGCTGCACGGCACCGATGTCACGTTAATCGGGAGCGACCCGTCATACTCGGAAACCGTCGCGTTTTCCATCAATGAGTCGGACGGCGTCACCGCCGTATCAGACAGCCTGCGGCAAGACACCCTTCGCCAGTTCCCGGTAACCGCTGATATCCGAGTGATTCCGGATTTCCTGGATTGTCAGCAGCATCGTCGGCTATCCGACGAACACGTCGCCTCGAGATACCGCGCCGGCGATCCCAGCACGAAGTTGGTGATCCACGTCTCAAATTTTCGGCCGGTCAAACGGGTCGACGCGGTCGTCGAGATCTTCCGCCGGATACGAAGACACACTAAAGCTCGCCTGCTGCTGGTTGGCGATGGTCCCGACTTGCCGCTCGCTCGGCGGGTTGCGCGGGAGTGCGGCATCGGCAAGGACGTCGAGGCATTGGGTGAACAGGAGCAAGTCGTTCCGCTGCTTTCGGTTGCCGATTTGTTCTTGTTACCGTCCGCCGAGGAGAGCTTCGGCGTGGCCTCGCTCGAGGCGATGGCCTGTGGCGTCCCTGTCGTCGCCTCTCGGGTGGGAGGGTTGCCCGAGGTTATCGAACATGGCGTGTCCGGGTTTCTTCACCCCGAGGACGATCTGCAGGCAATGGCTGACAGCGGGATACGGCTCTTGACTGACTCGACGCTCCACGAGCGCATCGTGGCGGGTGGGCTGAAGGCCGTGCACGAACGTTTCTGCGTCGACGCGGTCGTGCCTCAGTACGAAGCGCTGTACCGCGAAGTGCTTTCAGACGCGCCGACGGAGCTCGAATGAGCGAGAAGAGCAGCCAGCCTACTGTTGTGCGTCGTCGCTCGCGTCGCTCTGGGCCAGTCGGAGGACCGCCGGAGCCTCGGTGTTGACCGTTACCGTTTCGCGGATTTCTCCGGCGTCGGGGTGGCGGACAATGACCTCTAGCGTGCCAACTTCGGCGGAGATCTCGGGAAGCGGCGTTTGACCGATGAGCTTGCCTGCCACCCAGACCTGGGCACCCGGCGGCCCGTCTATGACGATGTAGCCGGTATCGCCATCGGGACCGCCCGCCATCCCGAAGTATAGGGCGAGGACGACGCAGGCAGCCGCGCCGGCGCCCAACAGGATCCGTCGAACGCGGCTCGCCGGTCCCTCGACCTCTTCAGCAACCTCGGTGTCTTCGGACGCGTCGCCACCTCTCCAGAGGCTGTAGTAATCCTGAGGCGCCTGTTCGTCGGAGTCGGGTGCGGTCTCGGTGTCGGTCTGCGCCGTTGCGTCGGCTGCGGTCGACTCGAGGCGAGCGGCTGTCGCAGGTGTATCGACCGGCGGCGGTGCGAGTCGCACGACCCGTTCTTCGACCAACCTCTGCTTGCGCACTTTGTCCAGCTCGTCCTGCCGTCTCGGTCTGAGCGGATCCGGCGTTCCTTTTCAGGGCTGAGGCACGGTCGAGATAGTCGAGCACTTCCCGAGCGAAGACCTCGGGACTACAGCCGGCCGTGTCCACGCTATCCTGCTGCCTCCCGCGGAAGAGCGAGAACTTCGACCGACGCGACGGTGCGGACGTTCGCAGTTGCGGAATGTGGAGCGTTTGAACGTGCTCCGCGTGAGGAAGCTCACGTAAGACCTCGAACAGCGTGTCTTCGTCGGTCGGAGAGAGCAGCGCGGACAGCAGAATCAGATCGGGTGTGTCGTCTCGGAGCACGTCGATCGCCGACGCGTTCGAGTCAACGACCGCTACGTCCGCAACATGGTCAACCAAGGCGCTTTGGAGCGCAGCACCTCGTTGGGAGTTCGGCTCGATGGCTAGGACACGCGGCATTCAGATCACCCGGATAGGACTCGACTGCGGCGGGCGTCAGACCAGTCCGAACCTTGATAATCGCAAGTGACGTGCCCACGACGGTGAATTTCGACAGTGCGAGTTAAGTGTCATATTTTTCGCTACTTGAGCGCTTCCGATAATCGAGATGACGAGTCGCGACCTCAGTCTCCGTCGTGGTCGGCGACAGACCTGTCGCTACGTTTACGGAACTGTTGGGGTGCCGAACCGCACGACTCTGTTCCATCACGTGCAGTGTTGCGAAGATCGTCATGCCCGCAACTTCCAAAAGACGGGTCGAGACACTCGTCGTCCACGAAATCTGTCGCTGCCGCCCGACTACTCACCTACGTTTCTGCACAGCGCGTCACGGCCTGACATGCTCCGTCATGCGGCTGGCACAGCCGTTGCCTCAACCATATGTCGCCGAAGAAGTGCGCTATGAGAGTCGTACCGTATCTCCAGTCCCTGACGTCGACGTTGCGAAGACCGTTTCGTGATCGTGAGGGCCAGGGGCTGATCGAGTACGCCCTATTAGGGGGGCTCGTAGTGCTCGTCTCGATCGGCGCCCTGGCCTCGGTCGGCACATGGACGCCGGTCGCCGCAGGGTTCTAGCGATATTGGTCGGCGCGAAGGAGTTCGAGAGTAGTTATGGCCCAGCTTTCAGCAGTGATTGCGACTGAGGATTCTAAATTCCGTTCAGCTGCGACCGACCTGGTTCGGGCGAGCGGCGTTCCGATCGGCGTCCACGACGCCGAGGACGTCGACGATTCGAAGCCCGCGCCGGCGATCGCACTTGTCGACGGCCGCGCATCGGCCGGCTGGGCCAGGGTGGAGGAGATCCGCGCGCAATGGCCTAATGCCACGATCATCGCGGTGGCGTCGGAATCCGAGCCCGATCAAATCCTGGAAGCGATGCGGGGACGCCTGTCGTTTGTCGGCCAGCAGGACGGTCACGACCTCATCGGTGCTTTGGTCCGCCATCCCGAGACGGGACCGAGACTGGCGCGGAAGCTCTATGCGTTCTTCGTAAACGAGTTCGATCCCCCGGATGAGTCTCTCGTCCAGCAGCTGGCGGCGACGTACTATGCCAGCGGCTTCAACATCAGAGAGGTTGTTCGTCAGTTGCTGCTGTCCAACGCCTTCAACGACCCGGCAAACCGATGGGCTCGCTATTCGTGGCCGCTCGAGTTCGTGGCCCGCATGATCCGCGAGGTCGGTTGGACTGGGTACTCGGCCGGCGCCGCGATGGTTCCCCTCGCGAACATGGGGCAAACCCTGTTCGAGCCGCCTGATGTGTCGGGGTGGTCACTGGGCCCAGCTTGGTTCTCAACCGGTACGATGCTGGCCCGCATGAACTTCGCGGCCGCGCTTGCTGAGAATCAGCGGATCGCCCTTCGGAATGAGGCGCTGTCTTCCGCGGCCACGGCCAACTCGTTTCTCAATCACTTCCTCGACCAGTTGACGCTACCGGATCTCAGCAGCGAGGTGCGCGGCACACTGATCCAGTACCTCGAAGCCGGTGGAGGCTGGACAGGGTCGACGTCGCAGGTCACGACCAAGTCCTCGGGCCTCGTCCATCTGCTGGGCGCGTCGTCCGAGTACCAGTTCGTGTGAGTTTCCTGGAGGGTCGAACGATGCGCATGACACGACGAAGTTTCTTCCAAAACGGCGTAGCGGCGTTCACGCTCGGCTTCGCCGCACCACGATTCCTAACCGATCTCGCTCATGCGCAGAGCATGACGAGCCGGTCACTTGTGGTGCTATACCTCGGTGGCGGCAACGACGCGCTGAGCCTCCTCGTGCCTTACACCGACGACGCGTACTATAGTCGCCGTCCGACGCAGGCGGTCGCGGCATCCAGCGTGTTGCAGGTGGGCGCAGACTCGAGTGGCGCCGCGCTCGGGTTGCACCCAACCCTCGGCGGACTCAAGTCGATGTTCGACGCCGGCCAAGTCGCGATCATTCAGCGAACCGGTTACCCCAACGCCAGTCGGTCGCACTTTCGTGGCACGGACATTTGGTCGACGGCCGACCCGATGTCACCGCAGGGTACCGGCTGGCTAGGGCGGTATCTCGACACGCTTCCGTCGCCAGTCGACCCGTTGATCGCGTGGAACACGATCGGACAGCTCCCCCGAACGCTGATGGCGTCGACGGTCGGCGTGCCGTCCATCCCGAATCCCGCGACCTACGCGTTCGCAGCTCCAGGCGTTGACGCCGAAGCTGAGTACGCGAAGGCGGCCGCGGTGGCCAACTCTTCCCATTTGCCACCGGCGAACCCCCACCTGTCGTTTGTCAACTCGACGGCGCAGGCGGCACTCGCCACGCTAGACCGCGTCGCGCTCGTGGCCGACTACGCTCCGACGCTCGACTATCCCGATACTGGCCTCGGCCAGGCCCTCCGTGCGGTGGCGGGTTCGATGGTGAGCCAGATCGGCACACAGGTGTATTGGGTGCAGACGGGTGGCTTCGATACCCACGCCGGCCAGGACACGACAAACGGGCACTACGCAAATCTGCTCTCGACCCTTGACGAGGCGTTGATTGCTTTCAGAAACGACCTGACGAGTCACGGCTTGTTTGACAGCACGATGGTCTTGCAGTTCTCGGAGTTTGGACGGCGCGTCAGCGAGAACGGCAGCAATGGCACGGACCACGGCGCGGCCGGCCTGATGATGGCTCTGGGCGGAACGGTTGCGGGCGGGCTCTACGGCACCGCGGCGTCGCTAGCCGACACGCCCGATAACCCGACGCTCGAGAACGACGGCCGTGACGTCAAGCATCAAACCGATTTCAGGTCAGTGTATGCGCGGGTCATCGACGACTGGCTCGGCGCCAGCTCGATCGGGCTCCTCGGGTCGGATTTCAGGGACTCGAGCATCGACTTCGTGTAGGCCGATCGATTGACAGACACGGATATGGGCCCGAACGTCCGGCTTCTTCTAGCTTCGAGCGGGGTGCTGGCCATCGCGGCGGCCGTCGCGTGCTCGGGCGATTCGCCCGTTTCGCCAGGCCCGGAACCGTCGAATACGATCACGATCACGGGGGCGGGCGCAAATCCGCAGACGGTACGCATTCGCGTGGGCGAGCGTGTGGTGTTCACGAACAACGACTCCGTCGATCACGACATGTCGTCAGACGAGCATCCCACGCACACCGAGTGCCCCGCGATCAACCAGGTAGGCTATCTGCGGCCCGGCGAGACTCGCGAGACTGGTAATTTCGTTCGCCCGGAGACCTGCAGTTTTCACGACCACATCAATCCGACCAACGCCACCTTGAACGGTTCCATCATCGTTACAGAGTGAGGCGTCGACTCGTCTGGAGTAATGCGTTGATTCGCCCGTGTCCCGCAGATATGCTGTCCCGGATGGCGAGTTGGGCAACCGTGTGACCCACACGACGAGACGCGGCTTTCTGGGCACCGCGGCATCGACGCTCGTGGTGGTGGGCCTTTCGCCGGCCCTACGGTCGATGGGTACTGGTTTCATGCAAATACCGGATCAAGTTCGGGGTGTGCGTGCTCTCACGTTCGATGTGTTCGGTACGGTCGTCGATTGGAGGTCGAGCATCATTCGCGAGGGCGAGGAGCTGGGCCGTCGCAAGCAACTGACCGCCGATTGGCCGGCGTTTGCTGATGCATGGCGTAATGGATACGGCCCGGCGATGCGTCGCGTCCGCAGCGGAGATCTGCCGTGGACGATCATCGATGATCTCCACCGTATGATTCTCGATTCACTCGTTCCGCAATTTGGTCTGGACGGGCTCAGCGGGGCGGAGCTCGACGAATTGAACCGGGCTTGGCACCGGCTCGATCCCTGGCCGGACGCGGTTGAGGGGCTGACGAGACTACGGACCCGCTTCGTCTTGGCGACGCTGTCCAACGGCAACCTCTCGTTGCTCGTGAACATGGCCAAGCACGCGGGGCTTCCGTGGGACGCGGTCCTTTCGGCCGAGCTGGCCGGAACGTATAAGCCTGACCTCAGAGTGTATGCAAAGGCAGCCGACTTGCTCGGCCTCGCACCCCAAGAGGTGATGATGGTCGCTGCTCACGTCGGCGACCTCCGGGCGTCAGCCGAGGTCGGGTTCAGGACGGCGTACGTGCCGCGACCACAGGAGCACGGGCCGGGCCGAGAGCCGGAACCAGCCGATCCGTCGTTTGACATCGTTGCGAGCGACTTCGTTGATCTTGCCGCCCAACTTGGGACGTAGACAGTTGGCTCGTCGTTCTACGGGTCGCGCCCTTTCTCGGGTTTCTGCTCCTGGACCCACTCGGCCACCTGCTCCAGGACACCAGCGAACGCTGCGCGTTCGCGCTTGAGCCGAGCAAGCGCCGGAAGCGGGGTCTGGCGCACCGCGAGGAACGCAGCAATCGTTCGGCCCACCGCCGCCTCACGCTCGAATGCGGCCAGCCCGGCAAACGCAAGAATTGTCAGGCCTGCGGCGAAGGCGATGCCGGTGCCCGCACCCTCCCGCACGCCGACCAAGCTCGCCAGTACCGCGATCCAGATACCGTATGTCACCCCACCCGCCACGACCTTGTAGGTCGCACGAGTCTGGAGGTCGGGAGCCAGACGGCCTAAGCGTCCGGAGAGCCAGTAGGGGAAGGCGAAGACAACCGCGCTAACCGCTGCGAGCGGTCCGAGAACGAGGGCGAGGAGGCACTCGCGGCCCGCCCATCGCCATGCTTGACCGGTCGGAAACCGTCGATCAACATCTTGGTCGCGGAGCCCGAAGCGCTCGAGGTTGGCGTCGTACTCACGCACCCACGAGTGCAGTTGTTCTAATCGAGCCGGATCGTGTTCCCGCAGGTGCTCGATACCCTCGGCAATGAGCCGTCGACGGGCGATTCGGGCTTCTGGCCCACGCGGCGCGCCGCGCGCCGACGTGTACAGGCGATCGACGCGGGTCACGACCGGTAAGTCGCGGCGTGGATCCGCCTCGATCATCAGGCGCTTGAGTCGGTCGCCGATCCGATCGGTCAGCACGTCCACCGCGTTTCTCGGGTCGGCACCGTACGATTCCACGAGGTCGTCACACTCGAACGGTTGGCCAAAGACGGCGGTCGCGCGCGAACGGAACGCGACGAGATGCTCGAAGTTGAGGCCGACCGCAACAATGGATACCGGGTGTCCGCGCGCGGTGCTTGCCAGCGCCATCCTGGCCGCCCCGGTCTTGAGCGGCTCGAGTCGGCCCCGGTCGTGACTGATGCCTTCGGGGAACAGGCAGACCGCGTCGTGACGCTCCAGCGCGGTCTCGACCGCGGTGAACATTTCCAGGTTCCGCGCCGTGTCGACGCCTGTATCAGTTCGGCGATAGACGGGGATTGCGCCCGATCGACGGATCAGAAAGGCGAGGGGGTGTCCACGAAACAAGGTCGACTTGGCCAGAAAACGGACAGGTCGGCCCGCAGTCGCCTGGATGATCGCCGGATCGAGGAGGGCGTTCGGGTGGTTGGCGACCAGAAGCAGCGCATCGCCCGGCGGGGCATCACCCACGCGCTCGAGTCGGTAAAACACCCGAACCGCAAGTCGGGCCAAGCTCCACACCCAGGACTGCGGACGCGTGGGGGCCGGCGACGCCATCTGGCTGCTCCGTACCTTGGACTTACTCGATCACGAGCTGGCCCGTGTAGATGGCCATGCCGACGACGGCGTCGATGCCCTCCTGATCGAGCAAGTCAATCTCCGCGCGAGTGGTGATCCCCCCGGCCGCCGTGAGCCGGCGGCTGGTCGATTGACTGACCGCTCGAATGGCATCGAGATCGGTGCCTTGCATGAGTCCTTCGGCATCAACGTGGGTGTAGAGGAACTCCGCGCAGTACGGCTCAAGCGCACGGACTGCGTCCGTCGCCTTGAGGTCGACAGCCTCCGTCCAACCCTTGATGACCACGCGGCCAGCCTTACTGTCGACCGCCGCGATGATCTGTTCGTTTCCCACCGCTTCTGCCAGGCGACTGGCGAACTCGAGGTCGGCGCGTCCATCGCGGAAGAGCGACGACCCGACGATGACCGCGGCAGCCCCGTAATCGAGCACCTCACGCGCGCGCGCGACCGTGCGAATACCGCCACCAACCCGACATGGCAGTTGCGAGGCGATGTGGCGAACGATGCGGTCGTTCGAGCCGATGCCCATCGCGGCGTCGAGATCGATAAGTTGAACCTTGGGGAAGGACCGAAAACGGTCCACCCACGACTCGATGTCGTCGCTCGCGATGGCCGGCCGCTCGCCTTGGATCAGCTGAACGACCTGACCGCCCTTGAGATCAATCGATGGAATCAGCATGGCGTCGTCGATCGCGAGGTCTCACGGCGTGAGTCGGACCGGAATCTGCCGCTCGTGCAGATGCTGCTTGAGATCGGCAACGGCGTGCTCGGAGTAGTGAAAGATGGACGCGGCCAAGGCAGCATCGGCCCGGCCCTCCGTGAACACGTCTACGAAGTGATCGAATGTCCCCGCGCCTCCGGACGCAATGACCGGAATCGACACGGCGTCGGAGACCGCCGCGGTCAGGGGGCAATCGAAACCGCGCTTCGTGCCGTCACGGTCGATCGAGGTCAGGAGGATTTCGCCGGCGCCCCGTTCGGCTGCTTCGCGCGCCCACTCGACGGCGTCGCGATCAGTCGGCTGCTGGCCGCTTCGCACGTAGATCCCAAAACGTCCGTGCTCGCGCTTGGCGTCGATAGCCACGATCACCGCTTGGCTTCCATAGCGTTTGGATAGCAACGTAATCAGCTCTGGGTTCGCGATCGCGGCGGTGTTGAGACTCACCTTGTCGGCCCCGGCATCGATGGCGGCCTCGGCGTGGCGCTCATCTCGAATCCCGCCGCCAACACACAACGGAAGGAAGATCTCCTGCGCCACGGCCTGGATTGTTTCTTCCAGCGCCTTCCGTTTCTCGATCGTCGCTGTGACGTCGAGGATCACGACTTCATCGATTCCCTCTCGGTTGTAGCGAGCGGCCAGCTCCGCAGGGTCGCCGGCGTTGCGAAGTCCTTCGAAGTTGATGCCTTTGACGACGCAGCCGTCGCGCACGTCGAGGCACGCGATGATTCGTTTAGAGAGCACCCGTCGCTGTGTCCACTCTGTTGAGGAAGTTCTGGAGAATCGTAAGGCCGACCTCACCAGACTTTTCCGGATGAAACTGAACGCCGACGATGTTGTCTTGGCCTACGACGCTGGCGAACTCGACTCCGTAGATGGTCGTCGCCAGGCAGTCATCGGTGACCGGTGCCGCATACGAATGCGTGAAATACACTTGGTCGCCCTCGTGTACCCCTTCGAGCAACCAGGACTGCCGCTTGAGGTTGAGGCCGTTCCATCCGACGTGAGGCACCTTCAGGCGCGTTCCCTCAGCGGTCGTCCCGCGAATCAACGCACACGTGCCGGATATCGCACCAAGACCGGACAGCTCCGGCGCTTCTTCGCTACCGCCGAACAGCCATTGAAGGCCCACGCAGATGCCGAGCAGAGGGGTGCTGCGCTCGAGTGCCGCTCTGATGGCATCGGTCCATCCCGGTGCCAACGCACGGGTGACGTCGAAGTGTCCGACTCCAGGGACGATCATGCCGGAGCACCCCCGAAGTTCCTCTGGGGCTGTCGGCGTCGCAAACGACGTCCCGAGGTGTCGGAGGGCCTTGCGGACCGACGTGAGGTTTCCGGCGCCGTAATCGATGAGGGCGAGCATTGGCGGAAGATGCGTCACACGACGGCCGGCATCACAGGAGCCCTTTGGTGCTCGGCAGCGATTTGCCCAGCTGCCGGTCACGCGAACACGCGACGCGGAGCGCTCGAGCGAATGCTTTGAACAGCGCCTCCACCTGATGATGGCTTGACCGTCCGTAGAGTACCTTCAGGTGCACGTTGGCTCGTGCGCCCTGCGCGAAACCCTCGAAGAAATCCTGAATCAACTCGGCCTGGAGGTCCCCGACTCGGCGGACCCGCAGCTTGAGATCGACCACCGCATGGACTCGTCCGCTCAAGTCGATAGCCGCGACCCCGAGGGTCTCGTCCATGGGCATGACGAAATACCCGGCGCGATTAATTCCCCGTCGGGTGCCGAGAGCCTCGCTGACGGCGTTGCCGAGCGCGATGCCGACGTCCTCGACCGTGTGGTGCTGATCGACATCGAGGTCACCGTCGACGGTCAGCTTGAGATCAAAGAGTCCATGACGAGCCACGAGCTCCAGCATGTGGTCTAGGAAGCGAATACCGGTTTGCACATCGTATCGACCTCGCCCGTCGAGTCCGAGCCGGAGGTCGATCGTGGTCTCGGTGGTCCGTCGGTTGATTGTCGCCCGCCTCACTAGGTCGTTCCTTCCACTCGCGTCGCGACCGACGCGGCATGTGCGCGGAGTCCTTCGGCGTTGGCGAGCGAGATGACGGTGGGCGCAAGCCGTCTCAAGCCGCGCTGAGTCAGACGCTGAACGCTGTGAACGCGCACGAAATCAGCAGCACTCAGGCCACCACGAAATCGCGCGGCGCCATTGGTCGGAAGCACGTGATTCGAGCCCGTGGCGTAGTCTCCTGCCGCTTGGGCGCTATACGGTCCAACGAACACGGTGCCAGCGTGGCGCAGGCGGCGCGCCACGGCTTCTGTGTCGCAGACCGCGTGTTCAGGCGCTATCTGATCGGCCAATTCGATGGCCTGGTCGAGATTCTCGGTGACGACGGCAACGCCGTTTCGTGCGATGGACAGTCGGGCGGCCTCGTGCGACGCGAGCCTTCCCGCAACCGCACGCGCCACATCCCGTGCCAGGCGCGCACTGGGAGTAACCAAGATGGCTCGAGCGTCTGGATCGTGTTCGGCTTGCGCGACAAGGTCGGCCGCAATCCAGTCTGCGTTGCCACGTCGGGCAACGACGACGATCTCGCTCGGCCCCGCAGTGAAGTCGATCGGGCAGTCGGATGACACGAGGGTCTTGGCGGCTGCCACATAGGCGTTGCCGGGTCCCACGATCTTTTCGACCCGGGGAATCGTCTCGGTGCCATATGCGAACGCGGCGATCGTGTGGGCGCCGCCTACCCGGAACAACCGGGAAATACCGGACTCCAGCGCGGCGGCAAGCACACTCGGGTCAGGGCGCGGACACGCCGCGACCACTTCGCGAACGCCAGCCACGCGTGCGGGAATCGCCGTCATCAGCAGTGACGACGGCAAGGGGTAACGTCCACCTGGAACATAACATCCGACCGCGTCGAGCGGCGTGACACGCTGCTCGACGACGATCCCGGGCATCACTTGTGACTTCCATCCGGTCGGCACCTGCCGCGAGGCAATACGACGGATATGCCGTGCTGCGGTCTTGATGGCCCGCCGTACTGCAGGAGGTGTTTCTCGGGCCCCAGCTTCGATGTCCCGCCGCGACACTTCAACCGGACCGTCGATGCCGTCGAACCGCTTTGCATACTCCAGCAGCGCTCGGTCACCCCGTCGCCGAACACCAGCGACGATGCGCGCTACGCGCCGCGCTACCTCCGTATTGGGGCCTCGCTGCCGGTCGGTCAGGCGACGTATAGCGCGTCGGTTCGACGCATCGATGATCTTCATGAGGGGCTCACCGTACGATCTTGTTCAGGGGATACTCGACAATACCCTGTCCACCAGCCGCTTTGAGCTTGGGGATGATCTCTCTGACCGTCCGCTCTTCAAGGATCGTCGAAACGGCCACCCAGTTGTCTTCACTGAGTGGCGCCACGGTGGGCCGCTGGAGGGCCGGCAGCAGCTGAAGTAGAGTGTCAAGATTCTCTCGCTCGACGTTGAGCATGAGCCCGACGCGACCCTGCGCCTCAATGGCACCTCGGAGCAGCAGCGCGATGTTGTCCAGCTTCTCCTTCTTCCAGGCATCGCCGACCGCAGCTTGATTGGCGATGAGCTGGGGATTCGACTCGAGTACGGTGTCGATGATCCGGAGGTGATTCGCGCGTAGCGTCGAGCCGGTCTCGGTTGCCTCGACGATGGCGTCGGCAAGGCGCGGCGGCTTGACTTCGGTCGCACCCCACGAGAACTCGACGTTGACCTTGACGTTCAGCGCGGCGAAATAGGATTCGGTAGCTCGCACCAACTCAGTTGAAATCGTCGCGCCTTCGAGATCTTGCGGTTTCGTATGGGGCGATGCTTCGGGCACCGCTAGGACCCAGCGGACCTTTCGAAAGCTCTGCTTCGAGTACACCAAGTTCGCAATCGGCACCACCTCTTCGCCCGTGGCCGCGCGGTGCTCGGCGATCCAATCTAGCCCGGTCAGGCCGGCGTCGACGGCGCCATCGGCGACGTACCGGGCCATTTCCTGAGCGCGGATCAACGTGCACTCGATCTCGGGATCGTCTATCGACGGGAAGTACGAACGCTCGCTGACGTACACGTTGAATCCCGCTCGCGCGAGCAATTGCACCGTCGATTCCTGTAGCGATCCTTTTGGGATTCCAAGTTTCAGTGTGTTACCCATGTCACCTAACTCCCCGGCGGGTCCCTAAACCCCGGACGGGACTTCCGCGTCCAATGTCCGGTAGAAACAGCTCCGCTCGCCGGTGTGACACACGTTGCCGTCGCCGAGCCGGACCACCCGGAGCAACACCGTGTCGTCATCGCAGTCTGTCAGCATCCTGCGGACTTGAAGCCGATTGCCAGACGTTTCTCCCTTCGTCCAAAGCGTGTTTCGCGTTCGACTGAAGAACGTCGCGAACCCCGTCGACTTGGTGTGGGCCAGTGCCTCTTCGTTCATGAAGCCGACCATCAGCACCTCGTTGCTCTCGTCGTCCTGAACCACCGCCGGGACGAGCCCATTCAACTTTGCAAAATCCATCACCGTTCCTATCAACAAAAAAAGCCTCGCCGAAGGGCGAGGCCGCGTGGTGTGTCCATCTGTTGTTTCGGTCGAACGCGATCAGCCGTCCGACGCAGGCGCACACCCCGGCCCCGAGATGTTCGGGGAGCGATGATGGTGGGCGTGCCGACCGAATAACATAGACCGTACCCTAGCTCAGCCCAAGAGATCCTGTCAACGTACGCGCTGTCCGGACGGTGCGACAGGCGGATTCTGCTATTCTCTCACCTCCACATGAAGGCGTATGCAAGACCCAGGGACGCGGGAGGTTCCACGATGAGCGAAATCAAGTTCGCGATTGGGGTGCTATCGGTTGCAGCGTGCTCGATGGCGGGTCTTACGGCGCAGACCGATGCCGAGGCCGAGGCTCGAGCAACGCTGGACGAGTACTTCCGAGCTTGGAACGCAGCCGACAATGAGGCCGTCGCGGAGGCGAGCAATTTTCCGCGGGTCAGCTTTGGGAGAAACGGTCAAGTCGTCGTGCGCGAGAACGCCGCTGACATCGAAATCGGCTTTGAGCTCCTACGCCGGTCGGAAGGGTGGGACCATACGACGGTCGACCTGGTGGAAGCGACGCAAGCGTCGCCCGACACGGTGCACTTCAAGGTCGTGTCCAGCCGGCGGAGGGCGGATGGCACCGCGTACCGCACGGTTCCGGCCATGTATATTCTGACGAACCAGAATGGGCACTGGGGCCTACAGCTCCAGTCGATCCTTCCCGCCACGTTTACCGCGCCGTAACGTCTGCAGGCTGTCGTCCGACCATCACCTCCGTAGCCTTGATGATCGCGGTGGCTTCGTCGCCCCGTGTGAGTCGCAGTTCATCGATGGCATCGCGCGTGATGACGGCCGTGAGCGATTGATCTCCGATCTTCATGCGCACTTGCGCCAAGAGGCCGTCGCGGCGCACCTCCTCAACGATTCCAGTCAGCCGATTGCGCCCGCTGAGCGCGACGAGTACTCCCGTTGGCGGCCGCGGTCGCCGTGACGGAGGACTCCCCGTTCGAGCCAGCAGCCGATCAACCTCGGCCTCGCGGATCCGATGGTGTCCGCCTTCGGTGCGAACCGTTCGAACGCGGCCTTTGTAAATCCACTGTTTGAGGGTGGAGTACGAGACCCCGAGGCGGTCGGCGGCTTCACGAACTTTCATGATCGACATGCCCAATGCTAATATCGACCTAAATCGTTTGTAAAGTTAAACTAAACCATATTAAATAGGTGATATGAATAGGTGCCTACTCACGTCGTTTGTCATCGCGGCGCTACTCGCTGCCTGCACCGACTCACGTTCGGGGCTGGCTGAGGCTCGCCTGCTGGTGTCCGCGGCGGTGAGCCTTTCCGGTCCGCTCGAGTCCGTCGTGGCCGAGTTCGAGAAGGCCAACGGAACGCGAGTCGAGCTCAACTTCGCCGGCTCTGACACGCTCGCGACGCAGCTCATTGCCGGCGCCGAGGCCGACCTGTTCTTGAGCGCCGATGAACGGCAGATGACGCGTGTCAAGGCATCAGGTCTCCTCGAGGCTGGCACGCGAGCCGATCTGTTTTCGAATCAGCTGGCTGTCGTCGTGCCGGCTGACTGGCCGGCGGCTGTCTCGGGTGTAAACGACCTGTCAACACCACGCGTGCGGCGTCTCGCCCTCGGAGATCCCGACGCCGTTCCGGCAGGTGTGTACGCGAAGCGCTACCTGCAGTCTGTAGGGCTTTGGGAGGCGGTGAGCTCGAAGGTGGTCTCGCTGCGCAACGTCAGGGCGGTGCTAGCAGCCGTCGAGGCAGGGAACGTCGATGCGGGGTTTGTCTATCGTACAGACCTGGCCTTGGCGGACGCGGCGACGATGGCGTTTGCCGTCCCGATAGCGAGCGGGCCGGCGATTCGATACCCGGGTGCCGTGCTGACGACCTCGCGCCAGCGGCCGCTCGCGCGACGGCTCCTTGCCGACTTGCAGGGGCCGGTCGCGCAACAGGCCTTTGAGGCGGCTGGCTTCATCGTCGTCACGGGAGCGAAGCGTCATGAGCGCTGATCTCGTCGAGGTGACGCTGTTCAGCGTTGCGATGGCTGGGCTGGCGACGGCTCTGATGCTTGTTCCGGGGCTCGGCTTGGCCTGGTTGCTGGCGCGGCGCGCGTTTCCCGGCCGGAGCGTGGTTGAAACGCTGGTTTCGCTGCCGCTGGTACTCCCTCCCGTGGCAACCGGTCTCATTCTGCTGCGTCTGCTTGGGCGCCGCGGACCTGGCGGTCAGCTACTTGATCAGATCGGTCTTGACGTGATCTTCACATGGCGGGCGGTCGTGGTCGCGATGGGGGTGATGGGGCTGCCCTTGCTGGTCCGCTCTGCGCGCGCCGGATTCGAGGCCGTCGATCGTCGATACGAGCAGATGGCGGCAACGCTGGGCGCGGGTTCTCTCCGCATCTTTTTGACGATCAGCTTGCCGCTTGCCGGGCGGAGCGTCCTCGCCGGAGTCGTTCTTGGGTTCTCGCGCGCACTCGGCGAGTTCGGGGCCACCATCATGGTTGCCGGCTCGCTGCCAGGCACGCGGACCCTGTCGACCGCGATCTATACCTCTACCCAGACAGGTCGTGACGCCGAAGCCACGATCATGCTCTTGACTGCAGCCGGCATCGCGTTTTTTGCGGTGTTTGCCTCGAATCGGCTGGCGGCGGACTCGTGAGTAGCGACCCAGCGCAACCCGATATGTCCGCGGTACCCTTTGTCCTCGATTTCGTGCTCCAACAGGGCGAGTTCACCCTGGAGATCCACGAGCAGTTCGAGGCTGAATCGGTCTCGTTGTTCGGTCCGTCGGGCGCTGGGAAGACCACCATCCTCGACGCCATCGCCGGACTGCGGAACCCCAGTGGTGGGAGAATCGAAATCGCGGGGCACGTGCTGTTCGACGACCGTAGGGGTATCAATCTGCCACCGCAGTCGAGGCGGGTCGGCTACGTGCCGCAGGATGCCGCCTTGTTTCCTCACATGAGCGTCCTTCGCAACGTGATGTACGGGACGGCTCGCGGGTCGTCGATGCCGCGGGAGGGTGTCATTCAGCTACTCGAGATCGAGTCGTTGATCGGTCGGGGAGTGGACGGACTATCGGGTGGTGAGCGTCAGCGAGTGGCCATCGCTCGTGCGCTCATGTCCGGTCCCAACGTGCTCCTGCTCGACGAGCCGCTGGCAGCCGTCGACGTCAAGCGGCGCGAGCGGATCCTCCGGTACATCCAACAGGTCCGCGACGAGCTCCAAGTCCCGATCGTCTATGTGTCGCACGCCGCGGCCGAAGTACAGCGCATGGCGGATCGCGTGATCGACCTGGACGGCGGGCGAGTTACGGTGGACTAGCGCATCAGCTGCTCAGAGGAGTACACGAACCACGAGGAACAGCACCGAGGGCGCGAGGAGGCAACCGACCCCCGTGTAGAACGTCGCCGTCATCGCCCCGTACGGCACCAGCTTTGGGTCTGTTGCCGCCAGTCCGCCGGCTACGCCGCTCGTCGTTCCCATGAGGCCGCCGTAGATCAGTGCTGAATGTGGGTTATCAAGTCCGATTCGTGGCGCGACGAACGGCGTTCCGATCATGACCAACACGGACTTGGTCAACCCCGCAGCCACGCTCAGGGCAACCACGTCACTGCCCGCGCCCAAGGCGGTTCCGGTGACCGGGCCGACGATATAGGTCGCGGCACCAGCACCGATAGTCGTGACCGCCACGGGATCCGTGTAGCCGAATGCAACCGCGATGATGGCACCGACCAGGAACGACAGCACGACGCCGATGACGATCGAGATGGCACCGACAAACCCAGCCCCCTTGAGTGCCTTCAGGTCGGCTCCGAACGCGGTGGCGACAATCGCGAAGTCGCGAAACATCGCGCCGCCCATTATTCCGACGCCAGCGAACAGCGGGATGTCCGCGAGCCCCCTGTTTCCGCCGGCTGTGAGACCGCCGAACCACGCCAAGACGAGCCCAAGGGCGATCGCGATCGCTGAGCCGTGAACGTGGCCGCACGTGAGTTTTGTCGAGATCAGGTACGACACCCAGACCAGCGCGCCGACGAACACAAATGCCGTGATCAAGGCGTTCGCGGACAGTACTCGCTCCAGCGAATCAAGAATCATCACGTCCCCCTTGACCGAAGTGCGCCAGCACTGGGATGAGCGCGAAACTTGCCGCGACGGCCGCGACTCCGGCGATGATCGCCATCCATCCTCCGGACAGCGCAGCGAGTACGTTCTGCCGCGCGGCCATCGCGACGACGATTGGTATGTACATCGCGCTCCAGAAGCCAATGCCCCGCTCGGTCACCGGGCTGAGCGTGAGCTCGCGCGAGTCGAGATTCGAGAGCACGAGCAGCAGGAGCATGGCGATACCTACCCCGCCGACATTTGCTTGAACGCCCATGACCTCACCGATTAAGTCACCGACGAACACACCCGTCAGCATGCAAAACGACAGCAACGCGACACCGTAGATCACCACAGCTGAACTCCTTACCTCGATTCGATACGGCCTGGGGTCTCGGTCGTCCGCGGGACGAGCGACGGCCAGGGCCAGAACTCCAGTTCGGCGCGACGACGTTATCCGATCCAGCCCGGGGCGACAATGATCCAGAGCAACGGCACGCGGATTCCTTCGTACCCGTGGTGGCGGCGGGGTGCAACAATAGCGGGCTCGGAGTGGGCTCGCAATCCTGGGGACGTGAGACGTTCGCGATGTGGATCGGGCGGCTGGAGGTCTTGACGGTCTGGCGCTGCTTCGCCTCGAGGTGTGGCGCTCGTCACGCTGGCGGGGGGTTGCTCGCTAGCGTGCCAGGACGGTGCCTCTCGGCTGCCCGTTGAAGCAATTCCCACGCAAGCCTGACGTGGCTCTCGGTGGTTCTGATGTGTCCGATCGCCAGTCTCAGCGCGTAGGTGTCACCAAGCTGGGTATGCGAAAGGAACACCTCCCCAGACGCATTGACCTCCTCAAGGATTCGCCGGTTGAGGTCGTTTTCGTCGGCCGCCGATGTCCCGGGCCGTGATCGCGCGCGAAAGCAGACAACGCTCAACGGCACAGGCGCCAGGCGCTCGAATCCTTCACTTGCATCGATCCAGTCCGCGAATCCGCGAGCCAGTCGGAGGTGTTCTGATAGGCGTGACCTGATGCCAGACGCACCGTAGTAGCGCAAGACGGCCCACAGCTTGAGCGCGCGAAACCGACGGCCCAACTGTATTCCGGTGTCCATGAGGTTCGTGACCGTCGCGTCTTCCGGGGTGGCCAGGTACTCAGGTGTGAGCGAAAACGTATCGCGGATGACGCTCATGCGGGCGCAGTAGAACGCGCTCAGGTCGAACGGTGTAAACAACCATTTGTGTGGGTTCACGACAATCGAGTCCGCGCGATCGCACCCATCGAGCACGTCCGCCGTCTCGGGGACGATTGCGGCGACGCCGGCATACGCCGCGTCCACGTGAAGCCACAGGTTCTCGCTCTGGCAAATACTCGCGACCTCCGAGACAGGGTCGATGCTCGTCGTCGATGTCGTTCCGACGGTCGCGACGACAGCGATGGGCTGGCGTCCGTGGTGCCGGTCGCGGGCGATTGCCTCCCGCAGCGATCCCGGCCGGAGGCGGAATTCGTCGTCCGTCTCAATTCGAATGACCGCGTCGCGGCCGAGACCCAGCGTAATCGCGGCCTTGTCGATCGACGAATGCGCCTGCTCGGATGCGTAGACCCGAAGCGGACCCACATCAGGCCGCCCGGCAAGGCCACGGTCGCGAACATCGGGGACCGCGACCTGGCGAGCTGCGGCGAGCGCGTGCAGGCTCGAAATCGAGGCGGTGTCGTAGATGACTCCGTCGAATCGCTCAGGTAGACCAAGCAGCTGTCGCAGCCAGCTCAGCGCAACCGCTTCGAGCTCGGTCGACGCCGGAGAGGTGCGCCACAGCATCGCCTGGACGTTGAGTGCGGCCGCGAGGAACTCCGCGAGCACACCGGGTGCGCTGCCGGTGATGGCGAAGTAGCCGAAAAAGCCCGGATGATTCCAGTGGGTGATACCCGGTAGGAGGATCTGCTCGAAGTCGGTGAAAATCTCATCGAAGGCGCAGCCCAGCTCTGGTGGGTGTGTCGGCAGCGCTCGGCGGATATCGCCCGGTTTAACCTGAGCGAGGACTGGATAGTCGCCGGCGGTCAGGTACGCGGCGATCCAGTCGGCGAGCTCCAGGGCGTGGCGTCGGAACTCGTCCGCCGCCATGTCACCGGTCTGGCTGCCGAAGGCGTGATCATCGCTCACTGGCTCCGACATAGTCGAGTGCGAACGCTTTGAGTCCGACCGAGCGTAGCCCGATTGCCTCGGCTTCAGCCGTCGCGTCCTCGACCGACCATCTGTCGATCTTGACCCGCTTGATCAGCCACATCGCGCCTACACGATTCGCCGAGCCACAGTGGATGAACACAGGCTGGTTTGCGGGCTCGGCCACCGCGCCGAGAAACGTCTCGGTGACCTCTGGAGTCGCCCGGCTGAAGGGCAGATGAAAATACCTGAGCCCGGCGTCCTCGGCGGCCGCTCGACCCTCCTCAATGTTGGCTCCGGGTTCTCCGGCGGTCCGGAAATTGATGACCGACACAAATCCCCGAGACTTCAATTCGGTCATGGCACTTGGTGGCGTGGCGCCAGCGCACGCCACGGTTGCATCGACCCGGGTGTAGTTGACGACGCCGGCCGGTCCGGCTTCGGCCTGCTGCGTCTCCGCGGTCGAGCTCCACCCGCCGGTCAGTATCACTCCGGCTAGCCAGAAAGCGCCTGTGACCCGCAACATCGAGCTTGACTGGAACATGGGCGAAAATTGTAGCATCCGAGCGCGAGCCTGTCTGTCGTTTCTTATTGGGGAAGGAGTCAAGTCGTGCCAGACGTCGTTCACACCAGTCGGTTGCGGATCGAACGTGTGAAGGGACCAATTCGCCAGGCATTCTTGGAGGGCTTCGACACTCCGATCCGGTTCGGCGTACACGGTGGCATCAAAGCCTTCTACGGAGTCGAGCCAGAGGAGGAAGTGCCAGCGACGCTTGACCATATGGTCGCCGCAGTCGGGGGTTGACTGCTCGGCACATTGGCACGCGCACTGGAGGTGCGCGACATCCCGGCGTCACCCGACAAGATCAGCGCGGCCGTCGAAGGCGACATCGAGGCGGTTGACAAGGTGTTGAGAATCACACGTATCCGCGTGCGCTACGCGCTTACGATTCCGCGCGGCATGCGAGAAAAGGCCGAACGTGCCGTCGAGCGGCATCCCACAGGGTGTCCTGCTGCAAACAGCGTCCGCGGTTGCATCGACCTCGATATTCAGGCGGACATTCGGGAGGAAGATCCCTCTACTTCCTAACTCCGATCTAACTCCACCCCAATCGCCTTCGCGAACTCGGTGGTTGACGCCGTGCCACCGAGATCGCGCGTGCGGACCGAACGGGCCGTGAGCACGGTATTCAGCGCACTGACGATTCGATCGGCAGCGGCATCTTCGTCTAAATGTCGAAGCATGAGTATGGCTGACAGGAGGAGCGCGGTCGGGTTTGCGACCTGCTGACCGGCGATGTCTGGGGCGGTGCCGTGGACTGCCTCGAAGACCGCGATGTCGCTACCCAGGTTGGCGGAGGGAACGAGACCGAGCCCACCGACTAGTCCTGCGCACAGATCGGACACGATGTCTCCGTACAGGTTGGGGAGCAGCAGCATATCGAATTGAGACGGGTTGAGGACCAGCTGCATGCTCGTCGCGTCGACGATGCGCTCCTCGTAGGTGATGTCGTCGAATTGTTCGGCAACCGACCGGGCCGACTCCAGAAACAAGCCGTCGCTCATCTTCATGATGTTTGCTTTGTGAACGGCGGTCACGAGGCGACGCTTCTTTCGTCGGGCGAACTCAAAGGCAAATCGGGCGATCCGTTCCGATGCGACCCGCGTGATCACTTTCAGCGACTCGACGACGCCGGGTACCACCTCGTGCTCGAGTCCCGAGTACAGATCTTCGGTGTTTTCCCGGATGACGACGAGATCGACGTTGTCGAACCGACTCGTCACGCCCGGGAGGTTGAAGACTGGTCGGACATTGGCGTAGAGCTCCAGTGATCGACGGATCTCAACGTTGACGCTTGCAAAGCCGCCGCCGATCGGTGTCCCGACGGGACCCTTCAGGGCGACCTTGTTTTTGCGGATGGCGTCCAGCACGCTGGTCGGGAGCGGCGTTCCGGTTCGTTTCTGCGTGGCTGTCCCCGCCTCATGACGCTCCCACTCGATGTCCACCCCAGCTTGCGTCAGGATCGTGAGCACGGCATCGGTGACCTCCGGTCCAATGCCGTCTCCGGGAATGAGCGTTACATCGTGTCGCATCGCGGGTCTCCGGATCCTGCCAAACGGATCATTATAATCGCCCGATCCTTGATCGCCGGACCATGTCTGAGGAGCTTACCCACCCCGACTGGATGTCGTGGGACCACGATGCGTTCGTCCGAGCCCAGCGGGCCCGAAAGCCCGTGCTCTTGATGGTGGCCACTCGCTGGTCTCGTGGGTGTGCTGAGATGCGCCGCACGACCTATTGCGACCCGGACGTTGTTGATTCAATCGAGAAACACTTCGTCCCGGTGTGGGTCGACGCGGACGAGCGCCCGGACATCGCCGATCGCTACGGACTCGGTGGGTGGCCTACGACCGCCTTTCTCACGCCGGATGGGCGCTTGCTTGGCGGGCAACGGTTCACCGAGCCGCGCGCGATGGCCGACCTGCTGCTCCGCGTGGCGAGAGCGTTCGCGGCTCGAGGTGACGAGCTCATGACGCCCCCGCCCGCCTCCTCGGGCGACCCGGTTGTGGCTCGAACTCCGGGCGAGACACCGCCCGCCGAGGTTGAGCGATTGGTTGTCAATCACCTCAGAGAGGCATTCGACCACGAGCATGGTGGATTTGGCCGCGCCGCGAAGCAGGTCGAGGTCGACGCGCTCGTGCTAGCCGCTGCCCTGTATGGGTCTGGGGACGACACGATGGGCCCGATCATCAGACGGACGCTCGACGCCATCGGTTGGAGCCCGATCTTTGATGACGCCGCAGGCGGCGTCTACCGGTGCTGTGCCCGTCGCGACTGGAGCGAGCCAAGTCCAGAGAAGCTGCTTGAAGTCAATGCATCGGCGCTCCGCGCATTCCTTGAGGGCGGCCTTGTGCTCGACGAACCACGCTACCATCAGCGCGCGACCGACGTAGTGATTTATGCTCGCGGGACGCTTGCGGACACGGCGGACCATGTGTTCTTCGCGAGTGAACAGGAAGCCGTCGACCAGGCGGTGTACACCACCGGCAACGCCCAGATGGCTCGCGCCTTCCTGCGGGCCAGTCAGGTGCTCGGCGATTCGTCGCTGTCAGAGTTCGCCATCGGCGTTCTCGATCATGTTGCCGGGGACACATATCGTCCTGGGGACGGGGTCTCCCATCGGGTCGACGAGCCGACGAGCGTGCGCGGGTTGCTCTGCGACCAAGTGGCCCTCAGCGAGGCACTGCTCGATGCGTATCAGATCGCCGAGCGCGACGCCTATCTGGACCTGGCCCAGGAACTGATGCTGTTCAGCATGCGACGGCTCTGGAACGAGGGGGCCGGCGTCTTCGTCGACCGCGTCGTTGCACACGACGACATTGGGTTACTTCGTCAAACCCTTACGCCGTTCAGCGCGAACTGCCGTACGGCTGCCGTGCTGTCGCGGCTCGCGCGCGTGACCGAGCGGGCCGAGTTCGCTGACCGCGCACAGACCGTGCTTCGAACGTTGGCATCCCGTGTTGCCAAACAAAGCGTTGACGCAGCGAGCTACGTGCTGGCTCTCCACGAACTCTCGCCACAGGATCCCTCGTGATAGACTGCGGACCGGGCACTCGCCACACTCGTACTGAAACGTGGAACGTGACTCCGTCCAGGTTCCGTTCGTGTGTCGTTGCCGCGATTGCATGGTTGAGCGTCGCCGTCGTGCTCTCCCCGTCCGTCGCGCTCTGTCAAACCGAACGCGACGAAGAACCCGCCGAACCCGCGACGCGACAAGAACTGCTCAAACGTCAGCGTGAAGCCCGTCTAGATCAGGTCGAGCCGTATCAGGCCGGACGGCTCGAGCGGTTCCTGACCAATCTTGAAAACGAGCAGACGATCGAAAACCTCTTCGAGGTGCCGTCGCCGTCCTCGGGCGGGTACTACTTCACGCTGGGCAACATCACGACCGGCGCGGGTCTTACGCTTGGCACCGGGTACAACTCAAGTGCGCGCCTGGGCCGTCAGGTCGAGTTGTCGGTTCGAGGCGCGGTCTCCCTGCGTCGGTACTGGATGGGCGAGGTCGAGGTCGCGTTGCCGCGGCTGGCCGGTGGACGGGCGTTCGCTAGCGTCCTTGCGCGGCGGTCGGATTATCCGGAAGAGGACTACTATGGTCCCGGCCCCAATTCACGTCTTCAGGACCGCGTGAACTTCCGCCATCTCCAAACGTCGGTCGAGACGACCGGAGGCGTCCGACTCTCGCGGTGGCTGTCGCTGGGCGGCGGGGTGTCGTACATCAACCCGAGCATTGGGAGCGGAAAGGACTCGAAGTACCCATCGCTTGAACAAGTGTTTTCCGATATCGAAGCACCGGGATTGTCCCAGCAGCCTATCTTCGTTCGTTCCCGTTTGTTCGGCGAGCTTGACTTCGCCTCGCCGGTCGAGAACCCCCGCACCGGGGGACGTTACCTGGTCGCCTTCGACTACTTTGCCGACACCGAGTTCAACCGGTATTCCTTCGAGCGCTGGGAGATCGACGCGCGTCAATATCTGTCGTTCCTTCGCGGTCGGCGGGTGCTGGCCTTCCGGGGACTGGCGTCGTTTTCGGATCCCAATTTCGGACACACCGTGCCCTTCTATCTTCAGCAGTGGCTAGGAGTCTGCGCCGCAGGAGGTGCGGCGGCGTGAAATGGGTCGTCGGCCCATGCTGTGCGTCATTGTGCCGGAGCGACTTCGGCGGTCGGCCGACGAGGGAACTCCTCGGCGAAGGGCGAAGCAGATAGCAAGATTCGGCCTTGAGGGGCCGCCTGGCCCGCCACAGAGCCCGAGGCGCGCCGATCGGTCGTCGTTGCGAGCCTCATTCCCCGCGTGTTACGCCGCCATCAGGGCGTGCAGGCGCGTGGTGTTCAACGCCCGGCACACCAAGTCCCACTCGCCCTGCACCTTCGCCAGCCCCCGCAGGCTGAAGCGTCGGAATCCCAGCACGTGCGTGATCCAGCCGTTGGGAGCCTCCGACAGCCACTTGCGTTCTGCCTACGCCGCACGGCCCGCCGGCCTCGACAGCTTCTCGGCCATGCGACTCGTCGCGGGATACTTCTCCGGGTCGCGGGGCCTGGCCGCCTTCCCCTCCCGGCCCAAGGACACATACCCGTCGATGCCTCGCGTTTCCAGGTCCGCCAAGTCCCGCTCGTTGCTGTAGCCGGCGTCCGCCAGCACCGTCTCCGGCTGCTCGCCGCCCGTCTCCGCCAGCGCGTCGAGCAGCGCCGGCACACCACCCTGGTCGCTCGCGTTCGCCGTCACCTCCGTCGCCACCACCAACTGGTGCGCACCATCGACCGCCACCTGCGCGTTGTAGCACTGCTGGAACCCGTCGTTGCTCGTCTTCATGATCCCGCTCTCCGGGTCCGTGAAGTTGCTCTGCGCCTTCGCGTCCGGCTCGCCATACGACCGCGTGTAGGGCGGCCCGCCCTTCGGGTTCCGGTCTTGGTCCGGCTGCCGACCGCGGGCGTCGTCCGCTGCCCGCTGCTGCGCCTCCAACCGCGACTTCGCCGCCCGGGTCGCCGCCAGACGGTCTTCCCGCGGCGCCGCCGGCAACGCGTCGCCCCGCACGTCCGCCCCCACCCGCGCGTCCTCGGCCGCGCCAGCCGCCGCCAGCCGCGCCTCAATCTCCCCCCGCAGCCGCCGCTCCTCCTTGGCCATCCGCCCGTAGCTCATCGCCTTCCGTTTGCTCGCGTTCGCCCGCACCTTCGTGCCGTCAATCGACAGCTTCCCGACGCGCGCCAGACCCCATGCCCGCGCCAGCCGACCCACCGCTACAAACAGCTCCTTGAAGTCCGACAAGTGCCGCCGCCGGAACTCGCACAGCGTCCGATGTTGCGGGAAGTTGCCCGCCCCCAGAACCCGGAACGCCCCGTCCTCTTCCAGCTTCCGCGCGATCCCGCGCGCCGAGAACACCCCCGTCGCATACGCATACAGCAGCACCTTCACCATCATCCGCGGTGCAGAGGGCGCGTTGCGCCGACCGTCCCCCGCATACGGCGCGTAGAACGCCGTCAAATCCACACCGTCCCCCATCTGATCCGGCAACCACGTGGTGCGCCAAGTGGCCCTCCGGCAACCACGCCCGCAGGTCCGCCGGCAACAGCAGCATCTGATCCGGTGCGTAGAAACGGAACGTCGTCGACATCAGGTCCTTTCCTCCTCGGCTCGCCTACAATTGTCGCACCGTTTCTGCGGCGCAGACTCCTAGGGGGCTCTCACACGCTACGGGGATTCCGCGATTTTCGACTTCGCGACCGCCACCTGATGCTCCTGCAGGCAGAGTATCGTTGGGAGCTTTTTCCGGCGTTGGATGCGGTCTTGTTCTACAATGCCGGCAAGGTGGCGTCGAACAGACAAGAGATCAACTTCAAGGATTTCGAATCGAATTGGGGCACGGGATTCCGAATCGGTACCGACAACGGGGTGTACTTCCGGCTCGACTGGGCGCTGGGTAGTCGTGACGGAAGCCACCTGATGCTGAAATTCAGCAATGTGTTCTAGCGGAAACGGACGAACATCGGCCGGACTGACGCTGTTGGTGTCGGCCGTGGTGTGGGGAGGCAGCCTCATCGCCCAAGCACCCACGTTCTTCCCGGACGATCCGCTCTGGGCGGACGACGATACGGTCCTAGACGTCGGGGACGTTGTTCCGATTCCCCCCAGCGAGTACTACGATTTCATCGAGAACACCTTTCTCACTCCGGGCGACGACGAGCCGATCCGTGCGCTCAACACCAACACCGTAGACGAGGTGCCGGCTTCGACCTGGTTCACGAATCGCATCGGACATCGGGACCTGTCGCTCGAAGAGCTCATGCGTGGGCCGAACCGATTCGAGCAGCTCGACGTTTCCGGCTGGCCGGTCGTCGAGGGAAAGGGGAGAGGTCGTACGCCCGGGTGGCGGGTCGTTGCGCCAGACGGCGCGGTCTACCAGATCGAGTTCGATCCGCGCGAGTTCCCGGAGCGGACGTCGGGCGCCGAGATCATCGGGTCGCTCTTCTACTACGCGATCGGGTTCAACGTTCCCGAGGCCTATTTGGTCGAGGTCGATTCCGAGCACGTTTTCGTGGCTCCGAACGCGACGATCGAAGTCGAGGGCGAGCGTCGTCCGTTTACCCAACTCGATGTTGACGAGGTCTTCGGTCGGGCAGCCCGCAGGCCCAATGGGAAGTATCGTGCGGTAGCCAGTCGTTTTGTCGATGGTCTCAATTTGGGCCCCTTCCGCTACTACGGCACCCGCGGCGATGATCCCAACGACCTGTTTCCTCATGAACACCGCCGCGAGCTCCGGGGGAATCGCGTCTTCGCAGCCTGGCTCAACCATGTGGACTCGCGCGGTATCAACTCGCTCGACGTGCTGGTCAGGCGCCCGGCCGGACAGCATGTCCGGCACTACATGTTTGACTTCGGTTCGATCATGGGTGGCGGGCCAGGCATCGCGAGTGAGGCTCGCGCGGGGAACGAGTACATCCTTGACTGGGGTAAGGGGTTCAAGACGCTCGCGACGTTGGGTCTGTACGTCCGCCCGTGGCTCCGAGTTCGGTATCCCGAGGTTCCGGTGAGTGTCGGTCGGTTCGAGTCCGACGCCTTCGACCCGGAGAGCTGGAGGCCGGAGTATCCCAACCCGGCATTCCGCAACCTTCGGAACGACGATGGGTTCTGGGCCGCCCGCATCCTGTCGCGTCTTTCGGACGACGCCATTGACGCCATCGTATCTTGCGCCCAATACAGCGATCCGACGGCGGCGCAGTACATCGCGGAAACGCTTAAAGCACGGCGCGCCAAGATTTCGCAGCACTGGCTGAACCAGCTAAACCCGGTCGAGTCCTTTCAGCTGAGCCCGGATGGTCAGCTGACGTTCGGCAACGCTGCCGTCCGTGCTGGCGTCGCCAGCCCTCCGCAGTCCTACGTGCTGAACTGGTACGTATTCGACAACGTAACAAATGAACGCGAACCGTTCGGGACGGAGGGATGGGTCGATCGTCCCGTTGCCGAGGCCCCGCCCGATCTGCTGAACGGGTCCGATCATGTGGCAGTGGTCATTCGCGGCATCCACCGCGAGCATCCCCAGTGGCTGCGCTCGGCCCTGGTTCACTTCCGTCGGACGGAAGATGGATGGGACACCGTGGGTGTTCAGCGCGGGTACGACGAACGGCTACCGACCACTCGTCCAGCAACGCGATGACGATCTCACATACCAGGCAAATCGAGGTGCCTAATGAAACGATGGATCCCCGGTAGGCAGGCCTTCGTCGTGCTGGTGGCGCTCCTGAGCACGAGCGGTCCCGGTGAGCCTTTGGTCGCTCAATCCAACGCCCCGCTGAGTCATGGGTACAGCCGACCCGCGCGAAGTCCGCACTCCAGCCGGTCCGAGACCATCGCGCCGACAGGCATGGTGGCGGCCAGCCAGCCGCTCGCCGCGCAGGTCGGGATCGACATCCTCAAGGCTGGCGGCAATGCCGTAGACGCGGCGGTCGCCGTCAATGCCATGCTCGGCTTGGTGGAGCCGAACATGAATGGTGTCGGCGGCGACTTGTTCGCGATCGTGTGGGACGCAAAGACGGAGAAGCTCTACGGCCTCAACGCAACCGGACGGGCGCCGTACGAGATCGATCGGGCGGTCTTCGAGCGCCATGGACTTGACCGCGTGCCGGGAAATGGTCCGTTGGCGTGGACGGTCCCGGGTGCGGTCGACGGCTGGGACCAGCTGCTGAAGCGCTTTGGCACGATGAGCTTCGCCGATGTACTCCAGCCCGCCATCGGCTATGCGCGCAGCGGCTTCCCCGTGACCGAGGTTATCCAGCGCCAGTGGGCGGCGTCGGAGGCTTCGCTGGCGGAGTGGTCCGACTCGGCCCGGACCTATCTTCCGAACGGACGCCCGCCGGAAATTGGGGAGATCTTCAAGAATCCCGGCCTCGCCAGCACCTACGAGGCGATTGCCAGCGGCGGCCGAGACGCGTTCTACCGGGGTCCGATCGCCCGCCGAATCGTCGCGTTTAGTGAGTCCCACGGCGGTTTCTTCACAATGCCGGACTTCGAAGACCATACGTCGACATGGGTGGAACCGGTCTCGACGAATTACCGCGGGTATGACGTGTGGGAGATCCCACCAAACAGTTCCGGTATCGTGGCCCTCATGATGCTGAACATCCTGGAGGGCTATGACATCGCATCGATGGGTCACAACAGCGCCGAGGCGCTGCACCTCATCATCGAGGCCAAGAAGCTTGCGTTCGCCGATCGAGACACGTTCGTCGCAGACGGCGCTACGAACGCGCTGCCCGTGGATGAGCTGATCTCGAAGGACTATGCGGACGTCCACCGCGCGCGCATCGATCCGACCAACGTGTTGCCGAACGCGACTGCCGGCGACCCGTCGGCGCACAGCGAGACGGTGTACTTGACCGTCGTCGACAAGGATCGCAACGCCGTCTCGCTCATCGAAAGTATCTTCGCGAACTTCGGTTCGAAAGTGGTTCCGGGAGAGCTAGGTTTCGCGTTGCAGAACCGAGGCATGGGCTTTTCGCTCGAGGCGGGTCATCGGAATAGCTTGGAACCGCACAAGCGCTCGCTTCACACCAACATGCCCGGGTTCGTCACGAAGGACGGCCGACCGCTCATGCCGTTCGGCGTGATGGGTGGGAACATGCAGCCTCAGGGACATGTGCAGGTGCTGTCGAACATCATCGACTTCGGGATGAATCTCCAGGAGGCTGGCGACGCGGCCCGGGTTCGCCACGAAGGTCGTGTGCTTGTGGAACCCGGGATCTCGGATGACGTTGTCGACACCCTGCAGCGACTCGGTCACGACGTGCAGCGTGCCGGCGGAGGCGGTATGGGCGGCTATCAGGCCATCAAGATCGATCCGACGACCGGGATGTTGCATGGTGGCAGCGATCCGCGGAAAGACGGGCAGGCGGTCGGGTACTAGCGCCGCGGTCGGGATCGCACGGCCTCAATGGTGTACTCGAAGCGCGTCGATAATCTCGTCCGACTCTGGAAACCGATGCACGTCATGTTTGGAGAAGATCATCGTTCCGTCAGCAACGACATCGAAGATTCCCTGACTGCCTTCGATGAGCTCGGCCTCGACGCCGAGCGCGCGCTTGATGTCGGCCGCCAAACTGGAGGCTCGAGGCAAGTACTTTCAACGACCGCAATAGGTGATGGCGATTTGCATGCGCGAGCTCTCGGACACGGCCGTATTCACGAGCGCGAGGCCATCATGATTCTACCGTCTGGCGATGCTCGGCCGCGCTGTGGCTCGCTTGCGGAGGTGCCAGCCCATGAATGATCAGTTCGACGCGCCGTGGGGGACGAGCGTCAAGCTCCTGACCGTGATGGCCTTGGTGATCTTGGGATCGTGTTCTACGTGCTCATCCGGCTGGCGCCGATCCCAGGAGGTCCCGGTCTCCTGCTGACGGCGACCCCGATCGCGGTCGTGCTTGGCTGCGCAGCGTTCACGGTCCGCAGCTACGAGCTTGAAGGCCCGATGCTTCGTATTCGGCGTCTGTGGTGGACGACACCGCTCGATTTGTCCGGACTCCGCGAAGTCGAGCACGATCCGAAGGCGATGCGCCTATCCCTTCGCCTCTGGGGAAACGGCGGGTTTTTCTCCGTCAGCGGTCTTTTTCGCAACCGTACACTCGGGCGATACAGGGCGTACGTGATGGATCCGAAACGCGCGGTCGTTCTGAGGTTCGCGGACCGCGTTGTCGTCGTGTCTCCCGATCCGCCCGATCGGTTCGTCAACGTCGTGCGCGAGATGCGCGGGCTCGATGACGCCGCCGGTGAGTGATTTTTCCGGCATCCAGGGGGTGGTCGTCGATCTCGACGGCACCATGTACGACTCGGCGGGTGCCATACCTGGTGCGGCCGCAGCCGTAGACGCCCTGCGTGCTGCCGGCCTGGGGATTCGATTCGTGACCAACACGACGCGACGCCCGCACGCCGAAGTGGTCAACGAGCTGCGACGTATCGGCATCGACGTCGATCCGGAAGACGTGCTGACCGCTCCCCGTGCATGCGCGAACTGGTTGCGGGAACAGTCGATTCGATCGATCGCGGTGCATCTGCCCGAGTCGACGCTCGAGGACTTCGAGGGGTTCGTCGTGGACGAACGGTCGCCCGACGCCGTGGTCGTTGGCGATCTTGGATCAGGGTGGACATACGAACGCCTGAATCTGGCGTTTCGTCAACTCATGGCTGATGCCCGGCTGATTGCCATCCAGAAGAACCGCTTCTGGCGGACACCCTCGGGTCTGGCTCTGGATGCCGGGCCGTTCGTGGCGGCCTTGGAGTACGCCTCCGACACCAAGGCGGTCACGGTCGGCAAGCCCAGCCGTGCGTTCTTCGACGCCGCAGCCCGGTCGCTGGGGTTATCCCTCTCTCGACTGGTGGTCATTGGAGATGACGTCGCATCTGATGTCGAGGGCGCACACGCTGCCGGTGCGCACGGTGTGCTTGTCAAGACCGGGAAGTTCAGCCCCCGCGACTTGGAGAATCAGAGCCCCGAGGCGGTGCTCGAGTCGGTGGCTGGCCTTCCGTCCCTTCTCGGGATCGGATGAACCGCTAGCGTGTCCAGCTGAACCAACGGCTCAAGATCGACTTCTGCCGCGCTGAGAACCTGGAGCGCCGCATCGCGTTCGCCGTCTTGCGAAGTGCCTCGGCTTGCGTGGGATAGGGGTGAATTGTCGCCCCAATGGTGCTCAGCCCGGCCCCGGCCTTCATCGCGAGCGTGATCTCGCTGAGCATGTCGCCCGCGTGGCCTGCCACGATCGTGGCTCCAAGAATCGTGTCGGTACCTTTCCGCACGTGGACCCGAACGAAACCCTGATCTTCACCGTCAAGCACCGCGCGGTCGACCTCGTCGAGCGGCTGAGTGAACGTCTCGACGTCGATACCGCGGTCGCGGGCCTGAGCTTCGTAAAGGCCGACGTGCGCGATCTCTGGTTCGGTGAACGTGCACCACGGAACAACCAGCGAGTCGGTCTTGGCTCTTCCGAGCCCGAGCGGATGTGGAAATAGCGCGTTTTGGATGAGGATTTGGGCCATGGCATCGGCGGTATGCGTGAACTTGTAGGCCGAGCAGATATCGCCAGCCGCGAAGATCCTGGGATTGGACGTCTGCAGAGACGGACTGACGTCAATCCCCCTCTTGTTGTACGTGACGCCAGCCAACTCCAGCTCCAACCCCTCGACATTCGGGACCCGGCCGACGCCGATCAGAATCTGGTCGACGGTCACGGCCTGTTCGCGTCCGTTTGCCGTGAAACGAACGACTCGTTCGGCGTTCTCTCGTTCAACATTGGTCACGTCGACACCGAACGCAAACGTCACGCCGTCATGTGCCATCTGGGCCTGCACGACGGCCGCCGCATCGGCATCTTCACGCGGGAGGATGTGATCGGTACGCTCGAATAGCGTGACGTGGCTTCCAAACCGCGCGAACGTCTGGGCCATTTCGCAGCCGATCGGACCGGCGCCGATCACTCCCAATCGAGGTGGCAGCTCCGTCAGCTCGAAGATCGTTTCGTTGGTGAGGTAGCCGGCCGTATCGAGACCCGGAACCGGCGGGGCGGCAGCTCGCGCGCCGGTGCAGATGGCGGCGCGGCTAAACCGCAGCGTCTGTCCATCGACGGCGATCGTGTCAACACCACTGAACTGGCCGCTGCCGATGAAGACATCGACCCCGAGGTCGCTGAACCGTTGGGCTGAGTCGATTCCGCTCAGCTTGGCTCGCAGCCGGCGCATGCGGCGCATGGCTGCTGCAAAATCATGCCGGAGATCGGAAGGGACGCGGAGGCCGAACACCTCGCCGTCGCGCACTGCGGCCCACGCCCGCGACGCCCGGATAATGCCTTTCGAGGGCACGCACCCCACGTTGAGGCAATCGCCTCCCATCAAATGCCGTTCGACGAGGGCAACCCGCGCGCCGAGCCCTGCCGCGATGGCCGCGGTGACCAATCCCGCCGTCCCGGCACCCACTACCACGAGGTTGTACCGGCTCGCAGGTTCCGGGTTCGTCCATGCTGGGGGATGCACGTTGGCGACGAGCTGCCGATTGAACTCGTCGTCCGGCCGGATCAGCGGTTCGACGTTAGCTAGAGCGTCGTCGGGCATGCGTATCACTCACATGACCTGAGGCGGGATGTCGAGCGGGTTAGGAGGGCTCGCGGTCAGCGCGCCAGCTCCCCCTTCTGCAGCGGACGTTGCGGCTCCCGGGGCTCGTCGGGGTACAGGTTGCCGACGTACTGGTCGTAGCCGTTGAAGATCGGTGTCCGGAACAGCTCCTCAGTGTCCAGCCAGTACGACTGTGACTGCGACCAACGCGGATGTGGAATGTTCGGATTGATGTTGGAGAGGAAGCCGTACTCATGCGGGATCGTCTCTTGCCAGAAAACCGTCGGCTCGTCGCGCAGAAACTCGATTTTCACGATCGACTTCGGGTTCTTGTATCCGTATTTCCAAGGGACGACGATTCGAACCGGGGCGCCGTGCTGGCGCAGCAGCGGCTCTCCGTACACCCCCGTGACGACCATGGCTAGCTCGTTCATCGCTTCGTCGATGCGTAGCGCCTCTTGGTAGGGCCATGGGTACCAGGGCGAGGATGCAAGTCCGGGCATTTGATCGCGGTTACGCGCTGAGTAGAACTTCACGTACTTCGCCCGATCAGTCGGGTCGGCCTTCTTGATCAGTTCAGTGAGCGGGAATCCAGACCAGGGGACGTTCATCGCCCAGCGTTCGACGCACCGAAAGTGGTAAACGCGCTCTTCGTGGTCGAAGGCGAACAGGTCGTCGAGATCAAGCGTCGTCGGGTTGTTACATTCTCCCGACACTTCGACCTTCCACGGCTCGACATCGAAGTCGCCGCAAAACCGCCACACCGGTCCCCCGCGCCCCGAGAGAAACTCGTAAAAGTTGTTGTGCGTGGCGGCGGCCTCTCGAGGAGTGAGGTTGCCGCCGACTGCCGAGGGGATCTCATACGCGGCGTTCCGCTCGGTGGGGAACACGTCGGGCCTTTGAAAGGGCACGTCAATGATGGAGGACTGTGGCCGCTGCACGGCACCGGCGGCGCACGCCGCCCACGGCGTCGCGAGGAGACCCATACCGAAAGCCCCCAAAAACTTGCGACGGTCGAAGAAGATCTCAGGCGGCGTGATCCGCTGCGATGGGACCTTCGCGGTGTATTTGTGAGCCATAGTGTCCTCCCGACGCGCCTGAATCCAAGAGTAACAGCCTATCACCAAAACAACACGGCAGAAGCTGGAGGCTGGCCGCAGGGGCGCGGGTTGGGTACGCTAGGGACATCATGTTTAGCCTGTTCGCAGATCCACGGAAGCTCAAGCTCCCAAGCACCGATGAGGCGTTGCCCGGCCGCGCCGAAGCAATGCCGGTACCTTCGACTCACTTCGTTAGCGGCGCGCGACTCGAGCCACCGTTTCCGGTCGGCACCGAGCAAGTGATGTTCGGCATGGGCTGCTTCTGGGGAGCGGAGCGGACGTTTTGGGAGCTCCCGGGCGTCTACACGACCGCTGCGGGGTACTCTGGCGGAACGACGCAGAATCCCACATATCGGGAGGTCTGCAGCGGCATGACGGGTCACAACGAAGTCGTGCTCGTCGTGTTCGACCCTGAGAAGGTCGGGTTTGACGAGCTCCTCGCCGCGTTTTGGGAGAAGCACGACCCAACTCAGGGTATGCGCCAGGGCAACGATGTCGGCACCCAGTACCGCTCGGCGATCTACTACACCTCCGACGATCAAAAGCAGCGCGCCGACGCTTCACGGGCTCGCTACGAGCGCGGGTTAGCGGACGCGGGCTATGGACCGGTCTCTACCGAAATCGAGTCGGCCGGACCGTTCTACTACGCCGAGGAGTACCATCAGCAGTACCTAGCCAAGAACCCCGGCGGATACTGTGGGCTCGGTGGCACCGGCGTGTCGTGTCGCTGAGACGGTACAGTGCTCTCGCCACATCGTGGCGAAATACCTCGCACTCGTCCGGAAATTCCGGTGTCCGGCCAGATCGTCCTTCCGTGCTCGCTGCGCTTTTTCTCTCGCGCCGGCCAGCTACGCAGTAGGGCCCCACTGGCAGCCCGTTTGCACCTTGTTCTGTGGTGAACCGAATCAGCAGGATACGGAGAGCCGGTTTCGTCCCGGCAGTCCTGGTGGTTTGGGGCTTCAGCTTGGGCGCGGTCATTTGGCTGTCGCCAACAAGGGTGGCGGCGGAAAACCCGGCCGCAGTCGGAGCGCAGGTTTCACAGGGCTTGGGATACGTGGGCTCCGAGGAATGTGCCGACTACCACGAGGAGCAGTACGACGACTGCCGCCACCCTCGACGTGTGGGAGCCAGAGCCATGATCGGTCCCGCTCGGGGGATGCCCGGTTCAGCCCTTGAACGTCCCCTCCGTGTCAGCGTTCTTCTGATCGGGGTCGGGGTAGTCGTGCAACTGCTCTCGTTCGCCTGGAACCATCCCCTGGCGTTCATCGTGTTCGGGATCGGCGGTGGCGGGCTCATGGTGGCAGGGATCGGTATTTTTCTCCTCGCGGCGTTTCGAGGGAGGATTTGGTCCCAACCTATCGGGTAGTGGGCTAATTTGACCGAAGAGGGCGACGGCTCCGCCCCATGTTAAACGGAGCCGCCCTCACCGTGCGCAACACACGGCTAGCCCAACTCATTCATCCAGCATTCGCCCTGGAAGGTGCGCGAAACTTAGTTGGGAATTGAAGCGGCTCCAAACCCTGTGGTTTGATGACGTTGCCTAAGACGAACATCACGCCACGAGAGAAAGGAGCCGAGATGAGCAGTGTCCTACGACCCGTCAGGAAGCGCAAGAAGGTTCGCACGTTGGGCCCGGTCGACGTCATCGACCGGAAGGAGTACGCCGAACTGGACGTCGACACCAAGGTGGAGTTGATCCGGTCCTTGGTGCCGCTGGGGTTGCTGCATGTCGAGGAGTTGCTCGACGCGGAGGTGACGGCGCTGGCGGGCGGGCGCTATGCCCGCAAGGACGCATCGGTCGGCGGGCGTCGTCATGGCAGCAACCCCGGGACGGTCGGGTTGGCCGGCCAGCGCGTGCCAATTCGCGTGCCACGGATTCGCCATGTCGCGGGGAGCGAGATGCCGCTGCGGTCCTACGAGGCGTTGCATGGGGAGCGCGCGGTGAACGACCTGCTGCTGAAGCGCGTGCTGTACGGAATCTCGTGCCGCAACTACGAAGCCGCCGCGGCGGCGATTCCCGGAGCCATCGGGCTGTCGGGGTCGACCGTGTCCCGGGGCTTTATTCAGGCTAGCGCGGCGAAACTGCGGGAGCTCCAGGAGCGGGACCTCTCCGGCGAGGACGTGGTGGCCGTGGTCCTGGACGGCAAGACCTTTGCCGAGGCAACGATGGTCATCGCGCTGGGCATCACGATGGCGGGGGAAAAACGCTTTCTGGGCTTCGTCGAGACGGATACCGAGAACGAGAAAGTGTTGACCCCGTTCTTGCGGTCGTTGGTCGAGCGGGGTCTTGACGTCTCCCAGGGCGTGCTGGTGATCCTCGACGGCGGCAAGGGGCTGCGATCAGCCGTCCGCAAAGCCTTCCGGGACCGGGCGCTGGTCCACCGGTGCCAGTGGCATAAGCGCGAGAACGTGGTGAGTTACCTGGCCAAGACCGAGCAGGCGTCGTGGCGCCAGCGCCTCCAACGCGCCTACAACCGTCCGGAATACGACGAAGCCCGCGCGGCCCTTGAGACGCTCCATCGCGAGCTGGAGGACCGGAACCAATCGGCGGCCCGCAGCTTGGCGGAAGGCTTCGACGAGACCTTGACGCTGCATCGACTCGGGCTCTACGGCGTTCTGGGCCGCTCGCTGAAGACGACGAACTGTCTGGAGTCCGTCAATGCGCTCGTCGAGGAACGCTGCGCGAAGGTCGATCACTGGCAAAACTCGCGTCAACGTCACCGCTGGCTGGCGACCGCGCTCTTGGACATCGAACCGCGCCTGCGCAAGGTGATGGGGTGCCGGCACCTGCCCACGCTCCGTGCCGCGTTGAAGCGAGAACTGAAGATCGACACGACGACGTCGAAGAAGAAAGCCGCGTAGTCAATCAGGAGCCGTAGAGAGTTTCAACTAAGAATGGGCTTGACTCTCGCCCTGAAATCCCGACCCTCAGTCTATAGCATCACTCACGGCATCAGCGCCTCTGTCTCCCAAATCGTCTCGGTGATCCCAAGGGCCATCGTTGGCGTCATGTCCAGCGTGCCGTGCAGCCGGCAGAAGTTGTAGTGCGCGAGGTAGAGCGCGATCGCCGCCTTCAGGTTGCGGAGCTTCTTGGAGAAGGCGAGCGTACGCCGGGTGAAGCGACGGACCTGTTGGCGAAGCGTGCCGTTCGTCCGCTCCACGTAGGTGGTCTGATGGTCCGCGTAGAAGTCAATATCGGCTCCAAACACTTCCTCGGCCGCACCCGGATACTCGGGAAAGCCGTCCGTGTGGAGCACCATCCGCCCAGGCACGCGCCCGCGGAGCTGCGCGAGGAACGCCGTGGTCGTCGCCGCGTCACGTTTCCCAATCGCGTGTGCGGCAATCACCTTGGAGTATGGGTCGAGACCTAGAAAGAGATACTGGTCCCCAACGTCCGCGTCGCACTTTTCGAGGAGCGTGAGCTGGCGCTGCTTTTTCCTCACGTATGTCCATACTTCGTCCGCTTCGATCACCTGACACGGCAGGTTCCTGAGCTTCGCATCCATCAGCGCTTGACAGTGTTCCCCGGCCGCAACAAGGAGACTGGCGATGGTGGTCTTGTGGACGTCTGTGAGTCGCGCGGCGGCGCGGATCGAGCACCCTTCGAGCAGAAGGTTGAGAACGTCGACCTGGCGGGAACGAGAGAGGCGGTTCATATCGGACCCCTTGCATTTGCGGTGCAAGCGACCGATAATCCCCGTACCCAACTCCAAGGGAGGAGACTTCTCGGGTGGTGCTAGCACCTGAGTTGACTTCTGGCCCGGTCGAGTGTTTCAGCACTCAGCCGGGCCTTTTTGTTGCGGTGAAGTATCGCGTCAAGGTATTGACGCTTACGTGCCTGATGGTCATCAGGTGTCGAAGAGTAGAGGCGTGGCTTCGTCGAACCGCACGCGCGTGATCATCCCCTGCACTTGGGAACGCGCGCCGATTGGAACAATCGAAACCTCTGCGTGCTCGCGTGTGAACACTCTAAAGATTTCATCGGCGAATGCCTGCCCGATCGTCTCAACGCCCTCGAAATCCAATAAGACTTCTTTGAAGTTCTCTACTCTCGCAAGCAATCTCTTGGCCTGAGACCTTGAGATCAGCTTCTCGCCCTCGTACACCGCTAGTTTGATCGGAACGTGCGTCTTGCTGAAGTCGAATTCTCCACTTGGTAGAGCGAACTGATTACAGATCCCTTGAGTTGTCTGCTGGGCACTCTTGCGTATCTTCATGTAGATTTCCGTGCCCTGCCTGTAGTCCGTATCTTCCACCTGAAGCAGCCAATCGCCATGATCCTTATTGAACCGGCAAAACGCCAACTCGCCGGAACTGATCATGAATTTGTCGAACATACGCGACGTGAAGAAAATACCTTCGCCAGAGTGGCTTGCCTCATCCGACGTGAGCTTTCCCTTTGACAGCTCCAATAGCGCATGTCTCGGATCGTGAAGATTATGGTCTTTCTGGATCTTTCTGAAGATGCCAATGCCCTCATCTGATACCGTCAGCAAAATATCCACGGCCGTTATGCAGACTCGCAATTCAACGAACTCCGACCCGGAGTGATCAACCGCGTTGTTGAGCATCTCCGTGAACCCCCATTGGCAAATATCCACGATGTTTTCGGGGCCACGCTGGATCAACGGTAGCATGGCCTTACGCCAGATCACGTCCTCTTCTAGCCCCTCCGTTGGAACCTGGAAACTCTCGCTAACCAGTGTGGCCAGCTTGTATGTTCGGGCCTTGGTATTCCCAGACGCCGTTAGCAGGCCCTCTTTGATGAGAGCTTGTATGTGGCGATGGATGGTGACACGAGACACATCGAATTTCTCAGCAGTGACGCGCGCAATGTCACCTTTGTGCTCTTCCAGACTGTTCAGGAAGAACTCTCTAAGTGCCTGGTTTTGCTCCCTAGTAGGCCTGTTCACTCAGTAATTGTAACTATTATAGATATTATTGTCAACATAAGTAGACTAGTTTCATTGAAATTTTAACTGTGAAGGCATATTATTGACACATTCGCTGGTATTATTATAACGGTTAATGGTGTAACACCCTTATTTTAAATGGTTTAATGGTAATGGTAGCTACAAGATTGTGCGGGCGTGGTGGAAATCGGCATACACAGCGATCTTTAAAATCGCCGCCTGACCGGCGGCTCCGTCAACATAGGGGCGAGACACTACCGTCAAATTAGCCCACTACCACCTATCGGTCAGACCGATCGCGACCCCTGAACCAGGGTAGAATCACAGGCGTTTCGGCCAGACCATGCGCTTGCTCCGTTCCTTTCTTCTACTTCCGCTGCCGCTCATCTGTGCGTTGACGGCGACCGCGCAGCCTGCTGGCGAGGCTGCTGCCGAGGCCGAACCTGAGAGCCGGAGCGAGATCCTCCGACAACAGCTTGTGGAGAAGTCCGGGCGGCTGGAGCCACACGTCATTTCAGATGCCGAGAGGCGGGTGCGGTTTCTCGAGACCTGGCGGCTTCCGCGTCGACTCTTTACGAAAGGGTTTGCGGGTTTTCGGCCGGTCATCGGCGGGATGCCGTCCGGGTTTGGCTTTGTCGGAGGTGCCGGTTACCTCGCCGGCTACAACAGCGATCTGCTGCAGTTCACCGCCAATGCCCGCTATTCAACGATTGGGTACGAGGCCTTTGATGCCGGGTTCCTGATCTTCCCGCGGACCAACAGCTTGCTGCCGGTGCAGGGTCGCGTCACCTGGGGACAGCGTGACTTCAGTTCATTGAGGTATTTCGGACTTGGACCGAATACGAGTCGGAGCGACCGCACCACGTATCGACTCGAGGACCGTTCGTTCGTGATGGGCCTCGACGCCTGGGCTGGACGGGTCGCCGAGTTCGGCGCCGATGTTGAGTGGCTGACGAGTGAGCCCAGCGCCGGGGCGGCAGGGTTGAGTCTGGACGACAGGTTCGATCCGCGGACGATTCCGGGTTTTGGGCTCCAGACCGACTTCTTGGTGTACCGTGGCCGCGCGTTGGTCCGCCTGCGCGAGCAGAACATCAGCCCCTCGGTTGGCGTCACGTTGTCGGCGAACGTCGAGCGCTACGACGATCGCAACGGTGGCGCCCACGATTTCACCCGAGTCGTCGGAGACATTCAGGCGCATATCCCGATCGTGCACCGCAACCGCATTCTCGCGTTGCACCTACGCAGTTCTCACTCGGTTGGGGCGAACGGCGGTGTCGTTCCGTTTCATCTGATGGAGACGATCGGTGGAGCTAACTCGATCCGAGGGTTTCGCGAATACCGATTCCGCGACACGCGGAACTTACTGTTTAACGCCGAGTATCGCTGGGAAGTTTGGACGTACGCTGACCTGGCAGTGTTCTACGATGCGGGCAAGGTCTTCTCGGATGCTGATGACCTGGATTTCTCAGGCATGAAGTCGGGCTATGGCTTTGGCCTCCGAGGTCACGGTCCGGGCGGGATGGTGCTGCGCTTCGACCTCGCGCGCAGCAACGAGGGGTTCATCCTTCATATCGGGAGCGGTCCGAGTTTCTGATGCGCCACGCCATTCATCCAACGCGAGCCCGTGGCGTCAAGACCACAGCGATGACGTGGTTCTTCGTCCTAGCCGTCGCGGCGCTCAGCTCCGTCGAGGCGCAGCACCGGAAGTTCTACCCGGACGACCCGCTGCTCGTGGATGACGACACCCTGGATGTTCCCGAGGAGCCGGCGGAGGTCGAGCTGAGCGACATGTTCGATCGATTCGGCAACATCATGGCCGACCTCGGCTCGCGCGAACTGACCGAAGCTGAAAACGTGAATACGCTGGACGAGGTGCCAAACAGCTCCTGGTTCACGAACCGGCACGGCGTGAGGCGGCTGACGATTCCCGAGCTCATCATCGGGCCCAACACGCTCGACGGTCCAGATACGAGCGTCCCGTGGCGGATCTTCCGCAGCAAAATCGGCGGACTGACGCCCGGTTTCCAGATCATCGACGGACGCGGCGATCGTTACGTCGTCAAGTTCGATCCCGTGGGGATTCCCGAGCTGAGCTCGGCGGCAGAGATTATAGGAACGAAGTTGTTCTACGCGATCGGATACAACACACCAGAGAATTACATCGTGGAAATCGACCCCAAGGCCGGCCTCGTCATTGAGCCCGACACACTGATCGAGGATGAGTTTGGCGACGAACAACCGCTGACGCGGGGCTTCCTTCGCCGCCAAATGCGGCGCGTCCCACGCATGCCGGATGGTCGCGTGCGCGTCACCGCCAGCCGGTACATCTCGGGGAGACCGATTGGGCCGTTTCGGTACTACGGGACACGGAGCGACGACCCGAACGACGTGATCCTGCACGAGAACCGGCGCGAGCTGCGCGGGCTTCGTCTCTTCGCTGCGTGGACCAACCACGATGACACGCGTGCCCAGAACACGCAAGCCAGCTGGGTGGAGGACGGAGGCCGACACTACCTCCGGCACTACTTGATGGATTTCGGTTCGACGTTCGGGAGCGGCAGCGTCGACCTCCAGCTGCCCAATCTCAGCTTTCACTACTGGCTCGATTTCGACGAGGTTCGGAAGAATCTGAAGAGCTTCGGATTCCGGACGCCGACCTATCGCACGGTGAAGTGGCCGGACCTGCCCAAGTACGAATCGATCGGCCGATGGGAATCCAAGGTGTTCGAGCCGAACCTGTGGCGAAACGACTATCCGAACCCGGCCTTCGTTCGAATGACCGACCGCGACGCGTTCTGGGCAGCCAAGATCATCATGCGGTTTAGGCGCGAAGAACTGGCGGCCATCGTGCACGCGGGGCAGCTGAGCGATCCCGAAGTTGCCGAGTATTTCCTTGACACGCTTGTCGCGCGCCAGCATAAGACCGCGCGGTACTATCTGAATCGGCTCAACCCCATCGATCGATTCGAGGTCGCCGGCAACACGCTCACGTTCAGGAATCTGTCAGAGGACTACGGGTTCGCCGAACCGGGCTCCGTCTACCGTGTGCGGTGGTCGATCTACGACAACGCGTCGGGAACCCACACGGCGCTTGGCCCGGAGCGCGAGATCACCTCAACGATGTTTGCCGTCCCGGATGCCGAGGCTGTTGCCGGAGGCGGGGACAACTTGCTCGTGGCCGAGATTCACGCAATTCACGAAGATCATCCGATGTGGAACCGACGCGTCGCCGTGTACCTGCGGCCAGTCGATGGCCGTTTTGAAGTAGTAGGGATCGAGCGCGAGTCGGATCCGCCCGACCTGGTGATGTAGCGCTCGTAGGCCAAGACCGCGTGCTACGGATTCAGTAGCTGGAGCTGATTGTCGACGCGAAGCACGCCGCCTATCTGCCCGACGATGCTCTGCATCTCAATGTACTCGATCTGGTCCTGAACGTACCCCTTCAGCGTGACCGCGCCGTTGCTCACGATGATGTGAAAGGGGGTATTGGTCGTGTTGCGGTAGCGGTCGAAGTGCACACTCCGGCCAAGCAATTGTGAGATGCGCGCACGAGTCCGTCGGTCCGATGACGACGGGGAGAGGACCTCGATACGGTCGACGTAGTCTCGGACGCCCGGAATGCGGGCGATTTTCCGATACAGCTCACGCTTCTTGTCGCGATCTGGTGTGAAGCTGCCGAGGACGGTCACGACCCCCTCGTTGACCCAGGCATCGACGTAGTCCCACAGCGTATAGTGAAGGTAGTCCAAGACGGCGCGTCCTACGGCTTCCGCGAGCTCGGCGTCGCTCACTTCTTCTGGGAGTTCGATTTCGCTCACGACTGTCTCGATGCCGTCAACCTCGAGTGCAAGCCGAATTGCTTCGTTCTTGGCGTAGAGATGGGGCACGAGGCCAGCAAGGGTCGCTTCAGACCCCGTAACCGATACGTCGATCCGCCGAAGATCCTTCTCGTCCCGCAGCTCTTTCTCGACCTCTCGTTGGGTGTCCGACTGCTCGACGCGGATCAGAGCGAGACCGTTCCCGGCCCAGGCGGGTTGGAGCGCGCCGCACGCGAGAACGGCAACAAGGGATGCGACGCAGGGGATTTGGCCTTTCATAGGTCCTCCGTTGACCGGGAGTGTGCTCTGATCGAGGAGACTGTCTCATGCCCTTGTATCACACTCCGTCCGCGGAGGGTAAGCGAATGTTAGAGGCGACCGATGTTTGAAGCGGCCGAGCTGGGAAGCAAGATTGCCAAGGCGGAGTACAAGGCTCAGGTGCCGGCCCTCAAGCAGTCATTGCTCGAGGGCCAGCAGGATCTTCGCTCGAGCGGAACGTTCCCCGTGATCGTAGTGCTTGCGGGGCTGGAATCGGCAGGCCGAAGCGAAACCGCGAACCTTCTGAACGCCTGGATGGATCCCCGGTGGATCGTCACGCGGGCGTGGAACCAGCCGTCTGACGAGGAGCGGGAGCGACCGTCGTTCTGGCGATATTGGCGACACCTTCCTCGACGCGGCCGGGTCGGCCTTTTCTTGAGCGCCTGGTACGGGCCAGCATTTGCCGATCGCGTGCGGCGCGTCAACAGCGTCGACGAGTTCGAAAGTCGCCTCGACCGGATCGCGCGGTTCGAGCGCGCGCTTGCCGACGACGGCGCGGTGATCATCAAGTTCTTCCTGCACCTGGACGAGCGATCGCAGCGGAAACGATTGAAGTCGCTTCACAAGGATCCGTTGACGCGGTGGCGGGTCACGGACCAACAGTGGGAGGCTTTGCGACGGCACGGTCGCATCAAGGAGGCGGCCGAGCGCGGGATCCGTCGGACAAGCACCGACCGTGCTCCCTGGCACGTCGTCGAAGGGGCCGACGAGCGCTACCGCTCGTTGACCGTCGCGACCCTGCTCAACGAGGCGATTCACCGCGGACTGAAGCGCGCCCGTGCGTCCGAAGTGGTCGCGTCCACCCCGGCGCGCGAGGGTGCGCCGGCGCCAACTGCAGACGCCAGGGAAACCTTGAACAAGGCTGCGAAGCGCTACAACGTTCTGAGTGCGTTGGATTTGACACAGCGGATCGCGAAGAGTCGGTACGGCGACGAGCTAGAACGTCAGCAGGGTCGGCTCAACCTCCTGCAGCGCCAGGCTGTCGAACAGGGATTGTCGACCGCGGCCGTATTCGAGGGGTGGGACGCAGCCGGCAAGGGTGGGGCCATCCGCCGCGTGACGGCCGCGCTCGACGCCCGCGAGTACCGCGTGGTTCCGATTGGTGCTCCAACCGATGAAGAGCTGGCGCATCACTACCTGTGGAGGTTTTGGCGCCAGTTGTCGAGAGCGGGTCGGGTCACGATATTCGACCGCAGCTGGTATGGTCGCGTGCTCGTCGAGCGAGTCGAGGAGCTCGCGACGGTCAACGAGTATCAGCGCGCCTATGCCGAGATCAACGACTTCGAGCAACAGCTCGCCGACCAAGGCATCCTGATGACGAAGTTCTGGCTTCACATCTCGAAGGATGAGCAGCTCGAGCGATTTCAAGAACGGCAGCGATTGCCGCACAAACGCTGGAAGATTACTCAGGACGACTGGTGGAACCGCGAGCGCTGGGACGACTACGAGGTGGCGGTCAACGATATGGTCTCGCGCACAAGCACACGCCGCGCGCCGTGGCTGTTGATCGAAGCAAACGACAAGTACTACGCTCGAATCGAGGTCATCCGCACACTTGCCGACCGCATGGAGCGGGCTCTCAAGCGTTCGTCGTCTGCTCGCTCGCGCCGCGATCGAAAATAGCGGCGAAAATCTGCTGCAGCATGTCGGGGCGCTGCCCCAGCAGGTCGAAGAGCTCCTCGCGTTCGATTTGCAACGCCGCTCCGGGCTGGCTCACGACGAGGCGCAGTTGGTGAAGTCCGCTACCGGGCTCCATGCCTGCGAGTGTTTCGTAGACGCCGAGCGAGTCGCCCGCCCTGGCCTGCGCAACCGGTTCTGGAGCGTCGGCCGTCGTCAAGGCGACTTCACCCGACAATAGGATGCCGAGACCAAACGCCCCGCTTTCGTCGGCCAGGACGGCATCCGGTTCAAGCGTAATCTGACGCGCGATAGACGCCAGGTAGAGCATTTCAGGTCCCGACACCTTCCTAAAGATCGGGATTCGTTGCAGTGCCAGGGCCTTCTGGATCGGCGTGAGTGCACCTGTCAGTCGCTCAAGCTCGGTCGCGTCGTCGCCCTTGATGAAGCCGGGCTTGACCTGTCGCCGATCGGCTAGCGTTCGGAACAGCCCCTGGACAAGGTCGGTGTTGTCTGACAATAGGGTCCGCAGCTGGTCGACGCTCAGCGCGATCGAGACCGACGGTTCGCCGGTCTTGAAGGTCTCGGTCATCAAACACCCATCGAGCGCCTCTTCGAACCCGAGAGCTGCAGGAGGGTCGACTTCGCGCGCGCCGGATCGTCTTGCAGACGCGACCAGCTGGCCATCGAGCAGCAGATGTACGGTTTCCGGAACGGCTCCCTCTCGCAGCAGCGTCGTTCCTGTGTCGTGCCGCGCCTGATGGCCTGTTCCGACGATGCGGAAGATCTCGTCGACCCCGACCAGCGCGAAGAGCGGAAGGCTTCGCATACGCGTCGCTAGCGAGGCGGCCGGGAGAGGTTCGACCCAGCGCTCGCGCCGGCGATGGGCGCTAAGACTCTGCGCCGCCAAGGTCCACGACGCGGCTTCGAACACGTACCAGTCCTTTGGATCGCGATGTGCGAGCACATGCTCAACATCGTCAGAGAGGCTCCACATCTCCAGATGCCCGACGAGGTCGATCGCCGATGCCGCCACCACTTGATCGTCGTCGTTGATTAGCTCGAGCAACGTCTCCTCGACGTCTCGGGGCCGGGTCTTTAGCAGCACGTTGCCGCGGCGGACCTTCTCTTCGACTGGAGTGTCCTCGAGACTCGGGAGGACGCGGTGACGCAGCTGCGTCGATAGCACGTTGTCGAGATACTCAAGCGAGTTCGCGCGCGCCCGGTTATCGCCGCGCTCGATTGCCCAGCGGGCTGCGGCAATATCCTTCCACGGATACAACAAGCCGAGCAGGCGATAGATTCGGTCAACGGTTCGGTCAAGCTTTTCGCTAAGCGCGTGCGCCAACACGCAGTCGCTGGAGAGATCGGCCCGCACGAAGAGATTGTGATGGAGTCCGAGACGATTGAAGTACTTGCGACCCTCTCTGAGCGCCGCGTTTTCGACAGGTTCTCTCTTGAAGGTCAGCGAGGGCTGTCCGCGTCTCAGCTTTTCGACGGCCGCCACCACTTTGAACCGTAGGAACCCGTCGGGGTCGTCCATTAAATCGATCAGGACGTCCATCGATGCTTGACACGGAATCCGCGCAAGCGTGGCCGGGATATGACGGCGTACCCAAATGTCCTCTTCTGGGTCCGTGAGGAAGTACTTGAGGATGTCGACGACGCCTGGACCGTACCCGACGAGCGTCTCACGAGCACCGCTCTTCAGCCGTCGGTTCCCGAGCAGCGAAATCAGCGTCGGCGCGAACATGAAGTCGGTAGCGCCGAGTGACCTGAGACTGCGCATGGCCTCATCGGCCACTTCCGGGTCTGGGTCGTGGAGCAGAGGAATCAGGAGGTCGTGTGAACCGGTATTGCCGACCTGCCGAATGGCTCCTGCTAGATCCCGCCGAATGACGCTGGCGTTTTCACTCGTGTCCGCTGCCAGGCTGGCAAGTGCCTTTTGGGCCGCTGACTGGTCGGATGGCTGGTCACTGCCCGCGAGAACTACCGCAGCCGTGGCAACGATACGCGGATTGTGGTCCCCGAGGAGGGAGCGCGCGATGCCAGCCCCGCTCTCGTTTCGGACGCCGGCGAGCGTGCCAATGGCAGCCGCCCTGACTTGAGGACTGTCGTCACCGATCATCTTTTCGATCGTTGGCACCCATCGCTCGGCGATATCTGTGCGGGCGTTTCGGAGCGCCGTCACGGCCCGCGCCCGTACGGCGGCCGCTTCGTGATGGAGCAGCAACGGCGTGACCAGGTGGCGCTTGTCCAGCGCCTCGAGCACGTCGATGGCATAGAGCACACGCTGCTCATCTGGGTGAGCGAGCTCCTCGACCAGCGTCTCGACCGTCGACAGGTCGGCGACGCTGAGCCGGACGTCCGCCGGCTCCATACCCCGTTGTTCAATCGTCTCGCGAAACGATTCGAGATACCCCCGACGCGCTTGGACCGCCGTGTAGATCCAGATCCCCACCATCGTGAGCGTCACGAAGCTGAGCTCACGCCAGCCGAGGTTGAATCCCCACGGTTGAATTAGCACGAGAACCAGCAACGCGAGCGCGGCCTTCGCTGCCCGGTCGACCGTGACATCGACGAACGGCTTCACAGGCTGTCGCAAGTGGGCCGGGAGCGGAAGGAACAGAATCTCCCGCGTCGTCTTGTCGAGGCTGTATCGCAGCGCCGAGTCAAGGACTCGACCGAACGCCGCGGCTCCAAGCGCACCGGTCAGAAGGATCAAGACGCCGCTTGCCCCCAGGCCGATCGGCAAAATGAGCAGGGCGACGCCAATACCGAGATAGCGGTGGATACGGCTGGTGAGCCAGACCTGGATGATGAAGCTTGTCAGACGCTCGTCAGGGTGAGCGAGCTCCTCGAGAAGCGCCTCGACGGTGGTCAGATCAGCAACCCCGACGCTGATCTCGTCAGGCTTGACGGCCTGCAGCTCGAGCCCGCGCCTAATTGCTGCGACGTACCGATCTCGCGCACGGACCGCCAGCACCAGCCACACAGCCACCAAGGTAAGCGTGATGACGCTGAGGCGCGGCCATGAAAGCGCCAGGCCCCACGGTTTGATGGCGACGAGCACAAGCAGCGCACCGGCAGCGCGCGCTCCGCGGTCGACCGTCACGTCGACGAATGATTTGACGCGAAGCCGCACACTCGAGTCGAGCGGGAGGAACAGAATCTCGCGGGTGGTGCGGTCCACCGTGTACCGAATCGACCGATCGATCGTGCTGGCGACGGCCGCCGCCCAGATTGCCCCGGTCATGAGAATCAAGACCGAGCTCGCTCCGAGCGCAACCGGCAGCATCATCACGGCGACCCCGATACCGAGAAGGCGGTAAATGTGTCTGACCAGAACGAGTTGAATGAGCAGCGAGGCGGCCGACAGGAAGAAGCGCACCGAGGCGAGAAACCCGGTGACGGCATCTTCGTCGCCACCGTGCACCTGTTCAGCCGCCAGACTCAGCTGCTGGTCGACGACCATCGCCGCGACGGCGGCGAGGCTGATCAGCATCGCGATCGACCGCAGGTTCGCAGATTGCCGAACAAGGGTCCATTCGCCATCGTTGGCTTCGGCCGGGGAAGAACCAGGCGATGCTTTCGCGCGGTTTCGGGGCGCAGTCTGACGAAGGATGACGGTCACGATGGCCGCACAGCCGACTAGGGTGGCGGTGCTGAAGAGCAGAAGCGGAGCTGTGCCGATGCGGCCCGCGACCAGCGCGGCAAAGCCAGACCCGGCCATTCCTCCCAAGCTGACCCCCCCGCCGATGAACCCGAAGAGCCGCCGAGCCTGTCTGGGGTCGTACAAGTCATTGGCAAGTGTCCAGAACTGGCTGAGCAGAAGCGTGCCCAGGATCTGCCCGAACACGTAGAAGGCGACGGTAAACGCCGACCCACCGATTTGTAGGAGCACGAAGAAGGCCGCTAACACAACGGCCATGGTGAGCTGGACCGACGGTAGGGCCCAGCGCTCCGGCAGAGTTGCCACGATGCGAGCGTAGCCCTGCATGATCAGACCGATGACGAAACCAGTCGCCAGCAGCACATAGGGAAGGTTGTCTGCGCCAAGATCTGTGATGAACGTCGAGCGCGTAACCGGTTGCACGATGTTGTAGGCGGTCATCGCGGCAAACGCGTAGGCGAACATCCAGGCCGTAATCCGGCCTTCACCTGGCCGAAGGTCGACGATCGAGGACATAAGCCCGGATTTCCGATTTCGCTGTGGTACCGTACCGCCAGGACCAGTCGCCGCGCCTTGATTTCTGGGGCTCCGACGTAAGGAACCTCACGACGGAGGGTGACACCCGGTGGGTGAATTACAACACGAGCCATTTCAGTTCGCGTTCAACGGCTTCTTGAAAGTCGCGTTTCAGGGATCGCGCGTCACCTCCGACGCCGGCCTCATTCTAGTGCGCGAGTTGGATGAACGCCTGGGGCTGGAGACACTCATCTCCGAGCACCTGAGCGATTCCCGACAGGGGTTGAACACCCAGTTCAGTCTGGCGGATCTCCTGCGGCAATCGGTCTACAGCCGGCTCGCGGGCTACGAAGACCTCAACGACGCAGTGCGCGTGTCGACGGACCCGACATTCCGTCTCATCGGGTCGCCGAAGCGCTGGGACCGGGGTGCGGCGCTGACATCGACCCTGCATTGGTTCGAGACCGACCTGCTGACCCAGGAGGAGAATCTCATTGGGCTGATGGCCGTGAACCGGGAGGTGCTCGCACAGGCCGAGAGACCGACGCGCGCCGACCGGATCGTGCTCGACATGGATTCGAGCGAGAGCCCGGTGCATGGGGCGCAGGAAGGGAGTGCGTATAACGGGCACTTTGAGTCCGTCTGCTACCACCCGCTGTTTCTGTTCAGTGAGCACGGCGACTGCGTCGCCGCCACGCTGCGGCCCGGCAACGTGCAGAGCGCCGACGGCTGGGACGACCTGCTCGTGCCGGAAATTGAACGGCAGCAGGCGGAGGGCACGCGCGTGGCGTTCCGCGCGGACGCGGCGTTCGCCAAGCCGGAGATCGACGAGACGCTCGAGAGACGCGACGTGGACTATGCCATCCGCATGCCGGCGAACAAGAGCTTGGAGCTGGCAATCGAAGACATCCTCTTTCGTCCGCCCGGACGGCCGAGCTGCAAGCCCTTGGTGCGCTACAAGAGTTTCCGCTATCAGGCGAAGAGCTGGACCACGCCCAGACGGATTGTCGCAAAGGTGGAGCACCACCGGGGTGAGTTATTCCCTCGCGTCGGCTTCATCGTGACCAACATGGCCCGACCGAGCCGCTCGGTCGTCCGGTTCTACAACAAGCGCGGCACGGCGGAGCAATGGATCAAAGAAGGCAAGCAGGCGACCCACTGGACGCGGTTGTCGTGCCATCGGTTCCGGGCGAACGAAGTGCGCCTGCACCTGAGCGTCCTGGCCTACAACCTGGGCAACTTGTGGCGCAGACTCGTCCTGCCGCCGCGGATCAAGCGCTGGTCGCTCACGAGTCTGCAGCAGCGGCTGGTGAAAACCGGGGGCCGGCTGGTGAAGCATGCGCGGTACTACTGGCTCCTGCTGGCAGAAGGGCATCTGAACCGGCGGCTGTTCGGCGACATGCTGCGGAGGATCTGGGCGCTACCGGTCCCGGCAGGCTGACGCGCGGCGAGTGCTACGAATCCGCTTGGCGAAGAAGAGCATGAGTGTGGAGCGGTGTCTGAGGAATGCCCTGAAAGTAGGGGCTCCAGTCGGTTGCACGTCAGCGGGGGCTGAGGTGACGGCCTCCGGAGCTGGACGATTGTGCGACGAAGAAAGTTTCGTGGGATCGGCGGCTCTCGGGTGTATAAAAGGTACCATCCGGGGCAGGCAAAATGGAAATCCCGGATAAGACGGGTGACGCGGGTCTAAGCTACGTCAGGTTCTCGCTGATCGCCTCGGCCGCCGGGGACTCAGGCCACCGGTGCACGGGCGTCGCGACATAGTCAGCATGTGCCAGCTGACTTTGGAAATAGGCGGTCTGCGACGCGTAAAACACGAGCTTGGCAAACAGACGCACCAGAACATAGCCCTGTCCCACCAGAAATGCCGCCCACACCGAAAGGCCGCTTCCGGATGGTCCGGGTGCGACGATCGCGTACCCGACGAGGACCGCCACGAAACAGATGCCGTTGAGGAGATACAAACCACAGGTGTCGACCGGACGCCGCCGTACGAATCGGACTGCTGCCATCAGTGCTCCGATCATGCTTCGGCGATCTTCGACCACCGCACGGATCTTCGCGTAGTCAAAGACCAGGTTCACCGTGACGACCAGCAGTCCAAACAGCCCGTAGAGACCGACCTGGATGAAGAACGCCGTGCGTTCCACGGTCAGGTTGCGCGTGAGGCGCCCATAGAGCTCGTCGAACACCCATCCGTGGACAACGTCGAAAAGCAACCAGTACGTGGCGAAGGCCAGTACCGCGAGTCGAGCGAAGCGGAAGAAGTAAGTGCCGCACGCGGCAAAAAACCCCGAAGCCCCGACGCGGCGGCGCCGCGCAAGGCGATCGATGATGCCTCCGATGAGGAAGAGCCACACTACGACGTACCCGACAATCGCAAGCAGCACCGACTCGTGAGGTAAGCCGTAGTCAGCAATCGCGCTGAGGTTGCTCAGCACGGCCGCAAAACCAATGATGCGCGGTTCGAGCGTCGCGGCAAGGCCGTCAGCTTGGGCTTCGAATTCTTCCCACCACTCCCAATGCACACCGGCGGCGACCGCATCGGCCGCGGTGCTGGCGTCGAGATGGGCGGCGACGGCGTCGCGGACGACTAACCCTAGGGGCACAGCCGTCACCAATGTCACGGCGTACAGGCCAACCGCGAGCGTCGGCGCAGCGGCGACTCGACGAACGCCGTCAAGAAACGCGTGAATCACAGGAAGAACCCGTAGGCCAGCAGCACATCCTGCAGCCACACCATCCACGTTAGCATCCATTTGGTGGCCGCGCGTTCGGTGCTGGGCTCGATGGCTCGGCTGTTGTTCGTGAAGTGCGTGTCCAGAAGCAGCACGCGCTCGGGATCAATGAATGCCCGGGTGGCGCGCTCAGCGCGTGTGTACGAGAACGCCTTCCACTCGGCTGCGCCATCCCACCGCTCTCGTACCTCGGTGCCGTCCTCGAAGTGGGTCACGACGTCAACGGGAAACACACCGTCGCCGAAGCGTCGCACGACCACCGTGGTTTCGTAGGTCGCGTCATCTTGAAGGTTTGAGAACGTCGGCTGATCGACGTCCACGTCGATAAACCCCCTCGTCCTCACGGGTCGGGAGTGGAGCCGATCGACACCGTAGTCGAAGACCTTCGTGCTCCCATGAACTTGATCGAAGAACCACCCTAGATCGCGGCCTGCCGCGGTGTTGATCGCGTCGAAAAAATCCTGAGGCTTTGGGTGGCCGAATCTCCACGCTTCGTAGAATGCAGCCATGCCGCTCTGCAGTGTCGGCCATCCCAGGTACCGTTCGAGCGTGTGAAGCCAAAGCGCGGTCTTGTAGTAGGTGATGCTCCACGCGTTGCCCGGCCAGTACCGATAGGTTGGGGTGACCTGCGGATCCTGGCGCGCATCCCGGCGATAGCCCCGGATGCGGTTGCCGTCAGAGAGGCGCGACCAAGGGATATCGCGGAAAACCCACGGGATGAAACCGCCGAAGAGTCGCGTCGATTGGTAGTGCGGCGAGAACGACGCGTCGAGCGCGCGAGCCGTGGCAAAGGTGTTGAGCCCCTCGTCAAGCCACGCATGCTCGAACTCGTTGTTCCCGACGACGCCATACCAGAATTGATGCCCGGCTTCGTGGATGGTCACTTCCTCTGGATCCGCCACATCGCCGGGAGCCAACCATCGAGTTCGAGCGGTGAAGAGCGTCGGGTATTCCATGCCACCCGTGGCACTCTGCCATGCTGGATCGACGACCGTGACGTGGTCGTACGGATAGGCACCGAACCACTCCCCGTAGTACTTCAGCGCAGCGCGGGTGGCGCTGACGTGGCGCGCCGCTTGCTCGACGTGCTCCGGTTGCAGCAGAACGCGGATTTGGACGTCCGGGAGGACCGTGTGTTCGAACTGCTGTCGGACGTCGATGAAATCGGGGCTGACCGTCCAGGCGAAGTCGTGGACATCCTCCTGATAGTAGTGATGGGTTGATGTCCCGTCCCCGTGGTCTTCGACGCGACGTTCTACGCCGGTTGCGCCCAAAACCCAACCGGTCGGTACCGTCATCCTGACGTCGTAGACACCGTAGTCGGCGAAGAACTCAGTAGCGAAGTGGAACTGGTGGCAGTTCCATCCCGTGTCTTCAAGGATGCCGATCTTGGGAAACCACTGCGCGAGGAAGAAGTAGTTTCCGATGGTGCCGGTTCGCCGGAAGGTGCGTGGAATCCGAGACGTCCATTCGATCTCAACTCGTACGACTCCGCCTGGCTCGACCGGATGGGGCAAGGGGACCGCGAGGACAGTCTCATCGTCCGCGTTGCCGTCGTCGGGTGCGATGTGGTGCGCCCCGGACGTGAGGTCGATCGGCGTGGCACGGTCGGCGTTGAGGAGGCGAACAGCTGTGACCTCGATCCATCCCCAGTCGCCAGCTGGCCGCTCATGGAAGCTCGACCCGCGTCCTAGCAGCAGCTCTCGCATCCAGGTCGAGCGGGTGTTCTTCCACGCGTTGTAGTACAGGTGAAACTGGAGCTCGGAGGTCGCCACGCTGGCGACGTTGCGCCACGTGAGGACCTCACACCCTTCCAGAGTTCGTCGGTCCGGGTCGAGTTGAACGTCGATCGAGTAGCTCGCGTTCCGCTGCGAAGGAGGGCCGACGACGGTTCCAGTTGGGGCGGGAAGTGAACGCTGTGCGGCAGCGACCACTGCGACAGGTGCCGGCCTCTGGGAGGCAACCAGGAGGCCCAGCCCTAGGAATAGTATGGCTGTCACAGCCGGCCGGCGCTGCGCGTCCGTCAGCTGCACGTCGTCGACCGCCCTACCGGTAGTCCTCTCGCACCGGGTGAAACACATCGACGAACCGGCAGTCGGTGACGGCGCGTCCTGAATGGACGATGTTCGAGTTGATCACGGCCACGGTTCCCGCCGTCATGCGTCGAGTTTCTCCGTCCACCGTCATCTCGAACTCGCCGCTCAGCAAGCTGGATAGCTGTTCGTGAGGATGCGAATGCTCCGGCAACTCAGCGCCAGCCTCGATATCCCAGTGGACGACGGTGACGGCATCGGTGTGGATGAAGCGTCCGCTGAATCCGGACATCGGCGCTTTTGGCGACAGCTTGTCGAGCTCGAGAAAGGCCAACGTTCTGGACTCCCGTTACGAGTCGCCTACTGTTCGAGCGCGAACGTGAACACCACATTGCCCGCCGCGATCGTGACGAACTGCTGCCCGTCCACGGCGTACGTCATGGGCGCGGAGTGAACGCGTGCGCCAAGCGAAATGTGCCACAGCTCTTTGCCGGTTGCTGCGTCGAGTGCGTAGAAGTAGCCGTCGACGCTGCCGCTAAAGACCAAGTTGCCCGCAGTTGTCAGGATCCCCGCGGACGACCGCGGCTGGATGGGGAACTCCCAGCGGAGGTCGCCGGTGGTGGGCTCTAGGGCCCGTATGGCGCTGAAATAGGCCTCATTTGGTTTGACGTTCTCACCACCCCCGCCGGTGAACTGCTCGCCCTCCTCGTAATCCTCGTCCCTCTTGAAGAACTTCTGCTCTCCGTCGAACGCGTTGACGTAGAACAGCCCGGTCTCCGGGCTGTAGGCCGGCGACCACCAGTTCGTGGCGCCGCCGATTGAGGGTGAGACGACGACGCCCTCGGTTGTCGGAGTCGTGTTCGGGAGCCTGATCGGGCGCCCGCTCTCGTCGAGCCCTTCCGCCCAAGTCTGCTTGGCGTAGGGTTTGCCGACCAGGAACTCGCCGGTCTCTCGATCGAGGGTGTAGTAGAACGCGTTGCGATTGGCCCACATCATCACCTTGCGCATCTCACCCTCGAACTCGATGTCGGCGAGAATCGGCACCTGGATGGCGTCCCAATCGTGCACGTCGTGCGGCGTAAACTGGAAATACCAAGACATGTCACCAGAGCCGCCATCAAGGGCCAACACCGAGTCGGAGTACAGGTTGTCGCCCAGACGGACATCACCGTTCCAGTCCGGTCCTGGATTCCCGGTACCCCAGTAGACCAGATCGAGGTCGGGGTCGTAGGCCCCGGTGATCCAGCTCGCCGACCCGCCTGTCCTCCACGATTCTCCAGCCCAGGTCTGGACGTCGGGGTTGTCCGGTCCGGGGATTGTGTCGGCGCGCCAGTCGAGGGCCCCGGTTTCGGCGTTGTACCCATCGATGAACCCACGAATGCCGTATTCGCCCCCGGCGATACCGGTGACCACCTTGTCTTTGACGATCAGCGGTGCAGCCGTCTTGCTGTATCCCGCCGAGTGCTCCGCGACTTCGCTGTCCCACAAGAGGTTGCCGGTTCGCGCGTCGATCCCGACGAGGTGTGCGTCGAGCGTGCTCATGTAGAGCGTTTCACCGAGGATCGCGACACCGCGGTTGTTGCGTCCGCAACAGATTTTCAGGTCGTCCGGAAGAGCGTGGTTGTATCGCCAGAACTGCCGACCCGTTGCCGCGTCAACCGCCACGACGTTGCTAGGCGCCTCGGTGATGAACATGATGCCGTCGACGACGAGGGGCACCGACTCCGAGCGATCGATCTGCGGTATCTGGTAGGCCCATTTCAGCTCGAGGTTGCCCACGTTCTGATCGTCGATCTGGTCGAGCCGGCTGAACCGCTGGCTATCGAGGGTGCCGGAGTACATGAGCCAGTTTTCCGGTTCATCCGCGGCGTTGACGAGGCGCTCCCACGTGACCGGTGAAAAGACCGGTGTCGTGGAGCCCGTCGTGCCGGATTCATCCTGACCCAGCACCAAGGCCCCTGAGGCGACGACCATGACGAGGATGGCAAGGCGTTGCATCGTTAGCTCTCCCTCCGCAGCGAGAAGAGGTAGGCGACCAGGTCGTCCACTTCGCTCGCGGTCAGTTTTTCTCCATAGCTGGGCATCGTGGAGCTTTCCGTTCGCTCGACCGATCGGACGTCACCTTTCTGAAACGACCACAGGTTTGCGTCGGCATCGATGACACGTACTGAGAACGTGTCCTCGCCCATGCGTAATCCCTCGATGACAGAACCATCCTGCCGAGTGACCCGAATCGTCCACCATCGCGGAGTGACCTCGGCGTTCGGATCGATGAGTGCGGCTTTGAGCTCACTCGGGTCGCGGCGTTCACCCACGTGCGAGAGGTCGGGTCCCTGTCGCCCACCCTTGCCGTCGAGTATGTGGCAGCTACCGCAGTCCCCTTTGCCGTTGTAGACCTGTTGCCCTGCGGAGGCAGTGCCCGGCAGGTCGACGCCAATCGGGTCGGTGCTTCGCGATTCAAGAAACGACACGATCTGCCAGACGGTGGTGTCGGGCGTGTCAGGGCTGATCGGGAGCATCGCCGTGCCGCTGATGCCCTCGCGGATCACCTTGAACAGACCGGCGGGCGAGCTTGCGTTGTTGAACCGGCCCGTAGTCAGGTCGGGCGCTCCGGTTTCGTCATTACCCCTCGCGTCCTGTCCGTGGCAACGCGAGCAGCGCTGACCGAAAATGCGTTCTCCTAGGCGGATATCGAACTGCGTCGCGAACTCGTTATGGGGCTCCTGGGCGGAAGGTCTCGCGGTCCAGGTTCCCGCACCTGCGGCTACCACGAAAACGGCGACGGCCCACCGAAACATCAGGTTCCAGCGCATTGTGTCTCCTTTAGCCGGGGATTATATCGTCGACGGCCTGGAGCCCGCGGTGAAAGCTGCCGACTCCTACCCGTTGCCCCGAATACGTCCCAGGAGAGCCTGGGCTTTCCTGACGATGCCGCGCTCGAACCGCCCGATCGACTGAAATCGCTTCGCTCGGTTCTGGATGAGGCGTTTCGGCTTGGTACCAGACAGCCGGGTGAGGTGGTGGACGATGCGCTCCGTCAAGAGCCGAGCTGCCGCGTCGGCGTCGCGCTGTGCCCCACCCGGCGGCTCCGGCACGATGTCGTCGATGATGCCGAGCTCGAGCAGGTCGTGCGAGCGGAGCCTGAGGCCCTCCACCAGCTCGTCGGTTCGCGACGCGTCTCGCAGCAGGATTGCCGCCGCCCCTTCTGGTGCGATGACCGAATAGATCGCGTTCTCCTGCATCAGGATGACATCGGCCAGACCAAGCGCGAGCGCCCCCCCGCTCCCGCCTTCGCCGATAACGACATTGACAACGGGCACCTCGAGCCGCGCGAGCGCCGCGAGGCTCTCGCCAATCGTGAGCGAAATTCCGCGATGTTCGGCTTCGAGTCCCGGGAAGGCCCCAGGCGTATCGACGAACGTCACGACGGGCAGCGAGCACTTCGCTGCCAATCGCATCAGACGAAGGGCTTTTCGGTACCCTTCGGGCAGCGGCATCTGGTGGCCCATCTGTGCGATCAACACGACCGGTCGGCCCTTCAAGTCCGCGATACCACCGACGATGGCCGGATCGTCGCCGTAGCAGCGGTCTCCGTGGAGTTCGATGAAGGATGAGAACATGCGCTCCGCGTAGTCGCGGGCGCGCGGCCGGTCTGGCGATCGAGCGAGTGTGACGACCTCCGCCGCTTCGCGTGTCGCCTTTGGGGTGGGGGCGAGTTGCACGGCCGGCCACTTCGGAGGCTCGTCGACCTTGAGCTGCGAGACCAGCGTGGCAAGTCGATTTCGGAGCTGACGCCGGGGGACGACCATGTCGATCATCCCGTGCTTGAGCAGCGTTTCGGCTTGACGTTCGTGTTTCGGGATCTTCTCGGAGATCGTGCCCTCGACGACCCGCGCACCGACAAAGCCGATCTGGGCGCCCGGCTCACCAATGAGCACGTCGCCCAACGAGCCAAAGCTCGCGAACGTCCCCCCGAAGCTCGGGTTTGTCAAGACTGAGACGTAGGGCAGCTTGGCGGCCGAGTGTTCCGCGACCGCCGTCGCGGTTTTCGCCATCTGCATGAGGGCGAGCATGCCTTCTTGGATCCGCGCGCCGCCACTCGCCAGGATCGAGACGACCGGCAGCTTCTTTCGAGTGGCTACCTGGAACGCGCGCGCGACCTTCTCGCCCACGACCGACCCCATCGTTCCGCCGAGGAAATCGAACGCCAACGAGATGAGAACGATTGGCTGACCATCGAGGCCGGCTTCGCCTGACAACGCGGCTTCGTGCATGCCGGTGCGCCGCTCGGCCTCGCGCAGTCTGGCCCGGTACGATGTCGGTTCTTTGAATCGAAGCGGATCCGCCGAAAAGAGGCTCTTGCCTATCTCCTTGAACGAGTCGCTGTCAGCGATATGGTCGATCCACTCCTGGGCGGTGAGTGGCGCGTGCCAGCCGCACGATGGGCACACATGAAGCTCCGCATCAAACTCGGCTTCGGTGTGCGTCGCCTGGCAGGCATGGCACGAAACGGTCGTTTCATCTGGGTCGGTTGCGACGGTCGTTGATTGGCTCACGTTGGTGTTACCCATTGCGGTCGCGAGATGACCTTGTCCTTCCCCCTATTCTAACCGGGTCAACGCGCCGGCTCTAGAAGCTTGGATGTGATCGCGATCTGCGCGAGAATCACGCATGCGAACTCTCCTCGTGCTGAGGCACGCCAAATCGAGCTGGAAGCATTCGGATCTCTCCGACCACGACCGGCCGCTTAATAAGCGCGGCAAACGTGAGGCGCCGCGAATTGGCAGGCTGCTGAAGCTCAAGCGGCTCTCGCCAAGCGCCATTCTTAGCTCGAGCGCAAAGCGTGCCCGCCGTACGGCCGAGGACGTCGCCGAGTGCAGTGCGTTCGCCGGTACCGTTCAACTTGAACCCCGACTCTACTTAGCCGACCCGGCGACCATCGTCGACGTTGTGAGACGGGCCGACCCCGACGCGCCACGGCTGATGGTGGTCGGGCACAATCCCGGTCTCGAGCAGCTCGTCACTCGGCTTACCGGCGAAACGGAGCCGCTACCAACGGCGACGCTCGCCCAGATTCGACTACCGATCGAGCGGTGGAAGGAGCTCCGCCTTTCGACTGGCGGACGGCTGGTCAACGTCTGGTCGGCCAGGACGCTGGACTAATCTAGTTTCAGTTCGCCGGCGCTCGCAGGGGCCCAAAGGCCCTGCTCCGCTTCGGGGCCGCGCCCGTGCCGTTAGCTCGATGCTTGCGAACGCTTCGGCTCGCCCACGAGCAGGAAGCCGCGGTCGAGGTCGAGCTCGAGCGGGGGTGGCTCGTGCTCAACGAGGTACGAGAACTCCCGGCGGAACTCCTCCAACGAGATACCGGCGGTTGCCGCGAATTTGGCCAACTCGTGCGGGTCGTCGAAGTCGTCGCGACGAATCCTCAGCATGTAGCGGCGGGAAATCCGATACCGCGTCGAGTGGATGTCGACCAACCGAACCTTGGCCCGACCGGTCTCCGGATCGAGCATCTGGTCGAACGGCACCGGGACGAACTGCCCGGCTTGCATGGAGATCACCGCGTCATTGCCGCCCGCCATGACGTAACGCGCGGCGCAGTAGCCCAGGTCGCGCGTGTATTCCATGTCAGACGGAACGGGATCGGCGCACCGCAGCTCGTATCCGATGTCTTTGGCAACGATAGTGGCCTTGAGACCGAACTGGGCGAGTCGCTTGATGACCGCAGTCTTGAGCAACTCGCCGATGTTGATCTCCGCCAGCCTCAGGTTGTCGTGCGCGTCGCGCTCGATGTGCTCGAGCCCTTCGAGATCCTTGGGTTCGATACCGAGAATCAATCCCTCTGCCAGGACGGCCACACCATAGCGACGGTCGGACGTCATCCGCTTGATGACGGCGCCGGCGAGGGTATCGACAAGCGTCTTGAGACGAATGGGCTGGCCCGCGAACTCCTCCAGAATCAGGGTCAGCGTCGCCCCTGCAGACTTGCCGATTCCCAATGCGAGGTGACCGGCCTTTCGACCCATCGCGATCACGAAGTACCACCGCGAGGTCGTCTTGGCGTCGACCATGAGGTTCTTGATGATCTCCACACCGTGGTGCCGCGCCGACTGGAACCCGAACGTGTCGACGTAGGGTGGCAGGTCAAGATCGTTGTCGATCGTCTTTGGCACATGCACGACGCGAATCCGGCCGGACGCACGCTGCGAGAGCCGGTGGGCCGAGTAGGCCGTGTCGTCGCCGCCGATCGTGATGAGCTGCGTGACGCCCAACCGCAGCAGCGACACGACGCTGTTCTCGAGGTACTCTTCGCTTGCCGTCGGATTCGCTCGGGAGATTCCGATGTGCGAACCGCCGCGGAAATGAATGCGACTCACCGCCCCGATGGTCAGCGGGGTCACGTGGTCGACATCGCCTTGCATGATCCACTCGAAGCCGTCGCGGATGCCGACGACCTCGACGTCCTCTAGTCGCCCACGAATCGTTGCGGCGCTAATGACGCTATTGATGCCGGGAGCTGGCCCGCCGGCGACGAGGATCGCGAGTTTCTCGTGCGCCATGAGTGATTGTCTCGAGCCAAGACTATCAATACTGCAGGTGCTGTCGCCACTAGACAGCCGGCAGCCCCGGTACTCAGGAACACCTCACGAGGTGGATCGTACGCGGAGCTCGTGATCGAGCTCGACGACTGCGGTGCCCAGGCTAACGCCACCACGACGGGCGTACCGGACGTCTCGGATGGTCACGCGATAGCCGTCGGCCAGCTTGTCGACCTGATAGGCAGGGAGTCGCATCCAGGTTCGCACACCCTGCACGTGCGGGGCCGTGAGCGCCGCAGCGACGATGGCGTTCTCAGGACCGCGCTCGATGGGCGATTCGGAAATCTGAATCGGATCGGACTGCGTCCAATTCACCGCTACGAAGTGGTAGTGCGAATCGTCCGCAACCACGACGTCCCGGACAAACGGGTTGACCGGTATCGGACCGGCCATGACGACCGTGCCCGTATCACCGCGCTCGGCCAACCAGGCCTCGACCTGTCTGGCGGCAACGAAGGAGCCGACGGTCATCGCCCCGATGTAAATGACCGCCGTGACCAGACACCCGGTCGCGAGGTGCGGGATGGATGCCTGCGTTCTGCCCCAGATGCGCAGACCCAGAATGGCGGCGACACCGGTGAGCCAGACCAGTCGGGCGATCGGCGGCACGGCGGCGATGCCTGTCACCAGCGACGTTAGGACCACGCCGAGCACGACCCAGGCGAGTCGGCCGAACCGGGTGTGTGTGCGTGTGAGCACAACCGCGGCACCCACAAGGAGCCACAGCCACGGGTCGATGATAAACAGGGCGTCACCGTAAAACCACCGTCCATCGAACGGCATCAGCAGCCGGATCCCGTACGTGTTGAGCAAGTCCAGGAGCGGGTGGGTCAGGAGCCCGACGTAGCACAGCCCGATCAACGGGCCTGCCCGTGCGGTGGACTGCCGCCGCCGCAGGCTCGCAATGCCACGGTCGATCGCGACGATGAGGCCCGCCAAGACCAGCGGAAGCACGACCATTGCCAATAGTCCATGGGTCCATCCGCGTCGGAATCCGAGCGACAGATCTCTGCCAAACGCCAGGCTGATCACGTCGATGTCGGGCGCGTTAGCAGCGAGGATGAGGGCGGGTGCCGCGAGTGGGCTGAGCCGTCCCAGCGGCGTTTCGGACAGGCTCGCACCGACGAGGGTGTGCGCAAGCGGATCCATCTCCGACGTAAGATATCAGCTCAACTCGACGGGCTCGTGGAGGCACGCCGCTGTGACTGTGAAGAAGACGGATGCTCTCAAGAACCTGAACCTTGCGTTCATCGGGGCCGGCGCCATGGGCGAGGCCATGATTGGGGGCCTGCTGTCCCGCCACCTGCTCGACCCCGGACGCATCACCGCGAGCGATCCGCATCGAGAGCGACTGCATGCGGTTCGCGACGCGTTTCACATTCACACGACACTCGACAACCGAACCGCCACCCGAAAGGGCCAGGTCGTCGTGCTCGCGGTCAAGCCTCAGGCCTTACCGGAAGCAATGGATGATCTCCGCGGGCGGATTCGGAAGAACGCGCTCGTGGTATCCATTGTGGCTGGAGCCACCATCGAGTCGATCGCCGCCGGCCTTGAGCACCGCGCTATTGTTCGCACGATGCCCAACACCCCCGCTCAAGTTGGTGAAGGGATGACCGTGTGGACCGCGACGCCCGAGGTCTCGGAGGCTCAGCGAGATCAGGCAACCGCCATTGTTGGGGCACTCGGGCATCAGATGTACGTCCGAGACGAACGGTTTCTCGACATGGCAACGGCAATTTGCGGCAGCGGGCCGGCGTACGTCTTCCTGTTGATGGAGGCACTCATGGACGCGGCCGTTCATCTTGGTTTTTCCAGATCCGATTCGCGCCAGCTGGTCGTGCAGACGATTCGTGGCTCGGCCATCTTTGCGGAGCGCTCCCCGGCCCACCTCGCCGAGATGCGCAACATGGTGACGTCGCCAGGAGGCACGAGCGCCGAAGCCCTCTATCAGCTCGAGAAGGGGTCGTTCAGGACGGTGCTGTCGAAGGCGGTCCTCGCGGCGTATCAACGCAGTGTGGCACTCGGAGAGCTCAACGCCAAGCAGGCTCGCGAGACCCGCACGGCACCGTCGCGGCCGCGGACGACCGTGCGGAAACGGTCGGGTCGATCCGGCGCTCGTTCCCCCAAGTCGCGCTAGTCCACTTGTGCGATGTCTGTTGCGACGATCTTCAACCTCGCTGCGCTCCTCATCACGCTCGCGGCGGTCTTCGGGTACATCAACTATCGCTGGCTGCGCCTGCCGCACACGATCGGCCTAGTCGTGATCGCCTTGGCGGTCTCGATTGCCATTCTGATTACCGATGCGCTGCTGCCGGCGCTTGGGATGGAAGCGGCGGTGCGGGGGCTTCTCACCGACATCGACTTCGAAGAGACGCTGATGAAGGGGTTGCTCAGCTTTCTGCTCTTTGCGGGCGCGCTCCACGTCGATCTTCAGGCCTTGCTCGATCGGCGATGGGCGATCTCCCTGCTGGCCACGGTCGGCATCGTGACGTCGACCGTGATCGTCGCTGGCGCGACGTTCTACGGATTCCAGCTGTTCGGATTTGACGTGCCGCTGCCATATTGCCTCGTGTTCGGCGCTTTGATCTCGCCGACCGATCCGGTCGCGGTCATGGGCATCCTCAAAGAGGTCAAGGTCCCGGAGACCTTGCGGGCCAAGATCGCTGGCGAGAGCCTCTTCAACGACGGCGTTGGTGTCGTGCTCTACGCGGTGCTGGTGTCGATCGCAGCAGGTGGGGGCGACCACGGCGAGATGACGCTTGTCGGCGCGCTGGAACTGTTTGCGCTCGAAGCGATCGGTGGGATCGTGCTCGGGTTGGCCGCGGGTTACAGCGCGTATCGATCAATGAAGCCGATCGATCATCACAACCTAGAGGTGCTCATCACGCTCTCGCTCGTGATGGCGACATACGGGATCGCGATGCAGCTCCATGTCTCCGGTCCACTGGCGGTCGTGGTGGCGGGGCTCTTCATCGGGAATCACGGCAAGCGCTTTGCCATGAGCGAGAGCACGCGACGTCACATCGACACGTTCTGGTCGCTGGTTGACGAGGTGCTGAACTCGCTGCTGTTTCTCGCCATCGGCTTCGAGGTCGTCGCGATCACCGTGACGGGACAGATGGTGGGCGTCGCCTTGTTCGCCATCCCGGTGGTCCTCGTCGCCCGCTGGATTAGCGTCGCGGGTCCAATCTCACTGCTCGGCCTGCGGCGCCAGTTCACACGCGGCGCGATCCCGGTACTGACATGGGGCGGTTTGCGCGGCGGGATCTCGGTTGCGCTGGCGCTGGCCCTGCCGGACAGCCCGTACAAGCCAGTGATCCTCGCGACGACCTATGGCGTGGTCATCTTCTCGATCGTCATCCAGGGGCTGACCGTAGAGAAGGTCGTCCGGGCCGCGGTCGGGGATCAGCGGCTAGCTTGATGGTTGACGGCTACTGAAGGAGTCCGGGGATGGACGGCATCTGCATTTGCTGATATCCGGCGGGTGGCTCGAATGTACTCGCGGGAATCGATCCAGGTTCCGCGCTCAGAAGCGTGATCGTCGTCCCACCGTTATCGTCGTCGGCCACGATTCGCACACAGCGACCCTCCGGCAGCCCCTGGGCCTGGGCGAGCGACTGATACTGGAGGAACGCCGGAGACCCACCGCCGCCTCCCATCGGCATGGAGAATGCGCTCGCTGCCTCAGCGGCTCTCAGCGTGATCTCAAACAAGCCGACGTCCGCCTCAGTCGTCAGCCAGAGCGCGCCTTGTTCCCCGTCGGCCGATGTCATGAGCACCTCAAAGGCGTTCCAAGGCCCGACCTGCGCTGTGTTGCCGGTTTCCTCGAATTGAATCTGAGTAGGATCGAAATCGGACGCGGACGGACTCCCTGACGCGTTCGGCAACTGTCCCATCATCTGCTGCATCATCTGGAGCTGTTGCGCGTTCCATTCGATGTATCGCTGCTGGGGATGCTGAAGCATGAGCATGCTGGGGTCACTGTCCGTTATCGAGATCACCGACATCTCTTCAGACATGTCCAGTCGCATGCGGTCTTCACCGAGGAAGTACTCCATGTCCATTGGCGGTTGGCCGGGCGCCTCGATCCGCATGACCGCGGTGACTTCGTCGCTTTGGGCCCACGCCTGATGGAGCTCGATCCCCCAAGCGGTCAGTATGATGAGCGCCACCATCGCGTGGCGTATCCGTCGCGTCGTCGTCATCGCGGTCGGTCCTTTCTCAGCCAACAACGTGTATGGGTCGCGGGAACCGGTGCGCATCATCATCACACGCCGAGGCCTATCCGCCAAGCCGCGACTCCTAACAGCACACCTAACACGCTATCGATCGCGTAGTGATACCGTCCCAGCACGGTTGCGATCGTGATGCTAACCGCAAGGACGAGCAGCGCGAGGCCGAACCCGAGATCCACACTTGCGATCGCGAGCGCCGCGGCGACGGCCATCGAGGCATGACCACTTGGAAAGGTGTTGACCTGCACACTGAGCCGACCGAGCGTCGCCAAGTTGTACCGTCTGAACCGCAGCGTTCGGGTGTCGAGTGGACTGCGCGGCTCGAGCGTCCGTGGGGGCCGAGTCTGAACCCAGGGCAGGACGCCGTAGGCGCCGTACCCCGAGATCAGGGCCGTGGCCCAAAACCTGTCGACGTCAGCGCGATGCCCGAGCCAACAAAACAGACCGAAGGCCGCGGGTACGAACGGATAAACCAGCAGGTAGGTGAGCTCGAAGTACTCCAGGACGACTCGGGGACCCCGCGCGAACAGGCTGTTCGCCCGGGTCAGCGACAGGAGCCACGCGTCGATTCTCAGCAGCCACCCTTCGAGCCGATGCATCGGACGCTGGAAGAAGATTCCGCAGAGCCAATAGCCCTCCACCAGATAGATCCCGGGCACCCACTCCCGAACGATTTGCAGAAGCGGTGACGGCCGCAGCTGTGACAGCATCGTCGCCAGTGCGATGCAGACCAGACCCACGCGCGCGACACGCATTCGAGACGGCCAGTCGATACGATGAAAGGCCGCCAGGACGATCAGATAGACGAAGAAGCCGCAGACGATCCACTCGGTGACCCACAGTCGCGAGAGATCGATCATGTGACCTCGGCTGGAGGCGCCACCCCGTCCTCGGCGTTGTTGTCCGCCTCGGGCAGGGCCGAACCGACGCGCAGCGCACGGATGCAGGGTGCCAAGAGCCACGCCGTTCCGACAGTACGCGAGAGGACAATCGCCGTCGCGGCGGCGATCGCTCCGGCAATATCGAGTACGAATATGCCGATGGTCAACGTCACCGCCATGGTCGCCAGCTCGATCAGAGTCGCGATCGTGATCGGGGCGTTTCGACGGGCATGGACCAGCACCCCTCGTTCAAAGGCTAAGAGCACCGAGAACCCAGGTAGGACTGCCGAGATCTGGAGCGGAACCACCGCGAACTCTGTCAGCGCTGGACTGAGCCCGGACACGCCATGGAACCACACTCGCGCCAGCGGGGTAAAGGCTATCGCTCCGAGGCTCGCGACCGCCGACACCGCTAGCCCGATGGCGACGTTTCGGACCGGGGCCAAATGCTCATATCGGGGGCCGACCAGCGCGATGACGGCCTCCAGATACGAGAGTCCGAGGGCTCGAAAGACGAACGTGAGCCCGAGCACGACCGGCAGGACCGCGAGCGACTCGATCGGGTAGCGGCTCTGGCCCATGAAGAAGGTGACCATCGGTTGGGACGCGAGTGAAAGAAACGACATCAACGCGAGGGGTAGATAGAACCTCGAGATTGCACCGAGTCGGAGGGGGCTGGGACGTTCGTCTTGGCGAACATGCGCGAGGAGGTCGGCGACAGGGCTGGCGGTCATGACGCGGCTGGCGATCGCTTCGATCACGACGCCGGCTGACAGCGCCAGGGCTCCGACGTAGGCACCGGGAATCGACGCGAAGCGATATGCCGCAAGCGCCGTCAGAGACATCGCCGCCAGCCGGATGAGCGTGCCATACGCCACACGGCGCGTCAGCCCGGCCCTGATCAGAAGGCCCTGCCGAAACCGGCGATACCCGATCGCCGCCGGCCACGGCAGCAGCAGAATCAGGCCGCCGTGCACGAGCTCCGCGACATGGGAGGGCAGGCCGAGCATCGCCGTCAGTGTCGAGAAGACGACTGGAACCAGAATGGCGACCTGGACGAGTGTCAGGGCGACGCTCAGGCCATAGGCAAATTGTCGCAGCGCGCGATAGGACTCGCGATCGTCGACGAGTGCCGTCGCGGCGCTCATCAACATCATCACCGGCGACTCGATGATGATGGCGAGGGCGAGCGTGACACCGAATGCCGCGAGGTTCTCGGTTGGGTTGTCGAGCCGCGCGATGATCGCGGCCAAGTACGGCCCCTCAGCGGCCATCATGAGCCACGTGCCTGCCAGTGGGATCCAGAACTTGACTACACCCAGATGGGTGAGCGACTCAGACTTGAGACTGGATCTCATTTTCTCTTGACCGACCGAAATGGTCGGATATATAGTTTTCAGGCTAACTGAGACTGGATCTCAATAGCGTGAGCGGGGCAGTGAAGAAAAAAGCCCGCTTGGTGGTGGCTCACCTAGCGGGCTCGCCGAACGCATGCTTCCGGCTCCCTGGACAGTTCGCGAGAAGCACCGTCGCGTTCAACGGCCCCATTGTAGGAGGTCGACGTGATGGCGTGCAACCAGCTTTGCGCACTGAGCGCACAAAGAAGGAGTAGCCATGACGTCGCGCACGAGAGTCGTTCTTGTCGTGGTGCTGACGGCACTTGCCCTGGGCATCGGGGGCACGCAGTCGGCGGCCCAGCCATCCGACGAGAGCGCGGATCCCGTGGAGTGGGTGGGCGAAACCGCTCACGTTGACGATGAGGCCGAAGCCGAACCGAACGAGGCGCCTGAGAGTGGACAGGATCCAGATATCAGCGAGTTGCAGCGCCGGCTCGACGTCCTTGCCGAAGAGGTCGAGCGCCTTCGAAGCGGCGAAGTCGAGGTCGAGCTCACTCCAGACGAAGCCCGCGCCATGGGTCTCGCACCCTCAGCGGCTGCGACCTACAGGCGGGGCCAGCAGGGGGTCTCGATTGCCGGCTATGGCGAGATGCTGTACGAGAACTTCGCCGGCGAGAACCAGGCGGGGTCGCCAGTGGGAAAGACGACCCAGTTGGACTACTTGCGCGCGATCATCTACGCCGGCTACCGGTTTAGTGACAAGTTCCTCTTCAACTCAGAGATCGAAGTGGAACACGCCGATGAGATCTTCGTTGAGTTCGCGTACGTTGACTACCTCGTCAATGAGAACTTCGGCGTTCGAGGTGGCATGTTGCTCATCCCGATGGGTTTGGTCAACGAGTTCCATGAGCCGAACGTCTTCATGGGCGCTGAGCGGCCTGTTACCGAGCGGATCATTATCCCCAGCACGTGGCGAGAGAACGGTGGCGGGATCTACGGCTCGGTTGATCAGGTGTCGTATCGGGCGTACGTGGTCAATGGACTCGACGGCGCGAAGTTCTCGTCGGGCGGACTCCGGGGAGGCCGGCAGAAGGGGTCGAAAGCAAAGGCCGGCAGCATGGCCTTCACGGGTCGAGTCGATATCACGCCTACGCCTGGTGTGTTTCTCGGCACCAGCTTCTACACCGGCGGATCGGCGCACGGGGAGATCTTCTTCGGTGACAACGAGCTCGATGTCCGGACGACCATCTTTGACCTTCACGGACAGGCCCAGATCCGCGGGTTCGACGTGCGAGGTCTCTATGCGCGAGCCAGTCTTGGCGACGCGGCGGAGCTGAACATGGCGCTAGGCAAGACAGGCACCGGCGCCATTGCAGAGACGTTGCAGGGTGGCTACGTGCAGGTGGGGTACAACCTGTTGTCTCAGGTGCCCGAAGCCGGCGGCGTTGCCTTGACACCCTACCTGCGCCTGGAGAAAGTCGACACCCAGGACAGCGTGCCCATCGGGTTTGCGCGGAGCCTGTCGACGGACAACACCTACACAACGTTCGGCATCGAGCTGAAGCCCATTCCGCAAGTCGTTGTGAAGCTCGACCACGCGTGGGTGAGCAATGATGCGGACACCGGCGTGAACCAGTTCAACATCGCGTTGGGCTACGCGTTTTAGAAGGGATGGAGTCCACTGGGAGTGAGAGGTACGTTGGCGGCGACCGCGGCCGTCTGGCTGTTGCTACCGACGGGCCTTGTCGCACAGCCGAATCTGCCCACTCGGGAAGAGGCGCTGGCCGCCGTCTACCCTGGAGCCACCGTCGAGGCGGAGCGCGTGTTTTTGACGCATGAACAAGTCGATCGCGCGTCGGCGCTAGCCCGAGTGGACGTCGAAAGCCAACTCGTGGCTCGATATGTCGCGCGGGAGGGTGACCAGATCGTGGGTCGAGCCTATGTGGATACACATGTGGTGCGGACGAAGCGCGAGAGTTTGCTCATCGCCTTGGATTCGGGTGGGACGGTCAAGCGGATCGAGGTGACGGCATTTCTGGAGCCACCCGAGTACATGGCCCCTGAGCCGTGGCTGCGCCAATTCGACGATCGAGGGCTGAGCGATGACGTCGCGTTGCAGCGCGCGATCCGTCCGATTGCTGGTGCGACGCTGACAGCTCACTCGACGACGGATGCCGTGCGACGCGTGATAGCAATCGATCAGGTCTTGGAGAAGACGGAGTCGGTGACTCGATGAAACGGTGGGAGCAGTGGTCGTTTAACGTCCTGCACTTCGTGGTCGCGGCGACCGGAATGGCTTACTTCTGGATGAAGTACCTGGTGACTTCTGACGATCCGTTCGCGGTCATCAACCACCCCTGGGAGCCGGCCATGCTCTCGCTCCACGTCCTTGCGGCACCGATCTTCATCGTGTTCTTCGGCATGTTGTTTCGCAGTCACACGCTTCGAAAAATCACATCACCCAATCCGGCCAATCGTCGAACGGGCTGGACCTCGCTGCTGAGCTTCTCCGCGATGGCCCTGTCGGGATACCTCCTGCAGATCGCGTCGAACCCGACGTGGCTCAACCCGCTTATTTGGTTCCATGTCGCGACGAGCTCGTTGTTCGTCGTGGGCTACACTGGCCATCTCGTGATCGGGTGGCGTGTGTCGATGTCGGCCGATGCCACCGCCACTCCCGCGCCAAGTCTTTCGGACACGGCGGGCACTCGATCCTGACGTCGCCCTCACCACGCAACATTCGATATGCCGGGGACGACGTTCCGATCATGGTCGTTCCATCGCGGCTTGAGGGTGTGGTGCGCCGTCGCCGTCGTCGGGGCGTCGGCGTCGGTTCTCGCCCGACAGGTCCAGCCAGAGACGTTCGAGCGGCGCGTGTACGTCATGGGAACACGTGCCAGGCTGGTTGTCACAGCGTCGTCGCGCGCGCTCGCAATGAACGCACTCAACCAGATGGTGAGCGCCGTCGAGGCGACCGAACGTGATTTGAGCACCTGGCAGGAAACCAGCCTCCTGAGCCAACTGAATCGACAACCGGTCGACCAGCCCTGGCACGCTCCGGTATGGCTCTGTGGGCTGGTCGAGGAGCTGGAGAGCTGGTCCGAGTCGACCGGTGGGGCTTTCGATCCGGCCATCGGCTCGCTGGTCGACGTATGGGGCCTTCGAAGTCAGGCTCGACGCCCCGCGCGTGCCACGCTCGAATTGGCGCGCGCTTCTGTCGGCCTCCAGCACGTTGACGTCGGGACAGATCCCTGCGCCATTACGCGGCGTGCAGAGGTCAGCCTCGATGCGGGCGCGTTCGGGAAGGGCGTCGCCCTCGACCGAGTTGCCGCGTTCGACGAGTCGGGATTGATCGACCTGGGTGGGCAGGTCGCCGTGTTTGGATCGCCGCCACCTGGAGGCTGGTCGGTGTCCGTCGCACATCCGGAGCATCGCGACCAGACCGCCACAGTGCTGCGCGTGACCCGCGGGTCTATCGCCGTCAGCGGTGGATCGGAGCGAGACCAGAGTGTGGCCGGCGGCCGGGTCGGGCACATCGTTGATCCTCGGACCGGAGAGCCGGTGAGCCGACGGCTTTCAGTCGCGGTGTGGCACGAACGGGCGCTGGCAGCCGACGTGCTGTCGACGGCACTGTACGTAATGGGGCCGGACGTCGGCCTGGCGTGGGCCGAAGCCCGCGGAGTCGCCGCGTGCTTTCTGATCCCCACCGCCGAGCCGTCTCATGCTGGCGTCACGCGAGCAGGATCGAGGTTAGGTGTCGGATTGGTCGAACTCGTGCCCACGGCCGCGTTCCGGCGACGTTTTCCGTAGTGGCGCGATGCCGACCTGAGCGTATGCGTAGGCCATCGCGACGAACGGGTTCACGATGTTGAAAAAGGCAAAGGGTGCATAGGTCAGGGTCGAGACGCCCAGAGTCTGGGCCATGAACGCGCCGCATGTGTTCCAGGGCACCAAGACCGACGTCAGCGTGCCGGAGTCCTCGAGCGTCCGCGACAGGTTTTTCGGGTCGAGACGCCGTCGCTCGTACTCTCGGCGAAACATGCGCCCAGGCAGGACGATAGCGATGTACTGATCCGCGGCCAGGACGTTCATACCAAACGAGGTGAGCAACGTCGCCGAGATCAAACTACCGGTACTCCTCACCAACGCGAGGATGCGACTCGCGATCACATGCAGCAGTCCTGTCTTCTCCATGACCGCACCGAACATCATGGCTGAGATGATCAGCCACACCGTCGTCAACATACTCGCCATTCCGCCTCGGGACAGGAGGTCGTCGACCACCGCATGACCCGACCTGAGCTCGAAGCCTCCATATAGCGCAATCCATACGCCCTTCAGTAGGGCGAGCTCGGTAGAAAGCGTCGGATCGTTGACGAACGTGATGACCGCTTCACGTTGGAACAGCGCGGCGAACAACGATCCGACCAGCGCGCCGATCAGCAGCGCCGGAAACGCAGGTACTCGTCGTACGACCAGTGCGATCACGATGAGAACGGGAATCAAGAGATGCGGTCCGATCGCAAACTGGTCAGTGAGGACGTCCAGCACAGTGGTGAGCTCGCCCGCATCCTCCGACGTCGACGCTTGGAAGCCGGCGAGTCCAAAGAACAACACCGCGAGGCCGAAACTCGGCATCGTTGTCCAGAGCATGTGGCGGATGTGTGAAAAGAGATCCGTGCCAGCCACCGCGGGCGCGAGGTTGGTCGTATCGGAGAGCGGCGACATCTTGTCGCCGAAGTAGGCACCGGAGATGACGGCGCCGGCGGAGAGGCCGAGGTGGAGGTCTTGGGCCGTGGCCACGCCGATGAGTGCGATGCCGATCGTACCCGCCGTGGTCCACGAGCTGCCCGTCGCCAGTGCCACAATGGCGGAGATCACGCAAGCCGCGGCATAGAACACCGACGGCGACAGGATCGAGAGGCCGTAGTAGATCATCGTCGGAACGACCCCCGCCAGGATCCAGGCTCCAATGACGGAGCCGACCACGAGCAGAATAAGGATCGCGCCGATCGATACCGTCAAGCCCCGGCTGATCCCAGCCTCCAGCGCCGCCCAGGTGTGGCCATGGGTGAGGCCGATGACGATCACGATGCCGGTGGCCAGCGTTAGCGCGATCTGGTTGGGACCGGACGATGATTCATCACCAAAGAGATAGACAGCGGCCGCCAACATCCCGATGAGCAGACCGACCGGAACGAGGGCGTGGGTGAGGGTGGGCGCGCGGGTCACGAGTGCTGCCGCGTAGCAGACGAATGATCGACGTGGCGGGGAGTCGGCGTGGTTGCGTCGGAGCCCACTCCTACCGCCTTCGGCAGCAGCATTCGAAAGGCCGCACCGTGGCCCAAAGAGCTCGTCACCCACATATGCCCGCCGCTTTGCTTCACGATGCCGTACACCGAAGCCAAGCCCAGGCCGGTCCCTTTGCCGACTTCCTTGGTGGTGAAGAACGGCTCGAACACGCGTCGTCGCGTCGCGTCGTCCATGCCACGTCCCGTGTCTGCGACGGCGATGGTCGCATACTGCCCGCGTGACATGATCGGTGTCTGCGTGGCCGTCGGGTCCGTGATATCGATCATCTCGGTCGAGATCGTGATGACGCCCGCGCCGACGATCGCATCGCGCGCGTTCATCGCGAGGTTGAGCACGCATCGCTCGAGTTGCGTCGGGTCGGCGTGGACCGGTTCGAGTGCATCGCTCAGCTGTGTCTCGATAGTGATGTCTTCGCCGACCGATCGGCGGAGCAGCGGCAACAGGGTCATCACCACGTCGTTCACGCTGACGACTTTCGGTAGACGGGGCTGCTTGCGGCCGTAGGCGAGCAACTGCTCGGTGACGTTGGCAGCGCGCCGTCCCGCCTTGGCGATCTCGACGAGGTTGCTACGGCGCTCGTCGTCATCCGATAGGCTCTCCTTGAGCAGTTCGGCAAAGCCTAGTATCGAGGTGAGCTGGTTGTTCAAGTCGTGCGCGACGCCGCCAGCCAGCTGACCCACCGCCTCGAGCTTCTCGGCCCGGTACAGACGCTCCTGTAGGAGCTGGTGGTCGGTGACGTCAACGGCTACACCGATGACGCCCGTGACGATTCCGAGCTCGTCGAGCGCCGGAGAGAACCATGAGTCGAAGAGCTGATCTTGGATTGTCAGTTCGACTTGGAATGCCTCACCCGCTCGTGCCCGGTCGAGGTGGGCGTCGAGCAGGGGATCTTCGATGACCGCACCAACCGGTTTCCCGATCAGCTCGGCGGAGACGAGGTCGAGCTTCGACAGAACTTGGCCCTCGCAAAGAATCAGGCGCCCGTTCTGGTCGGTCGCCCAGAGTACGATGGGGGCGCTCGAGACGACGGCGCGCAAACGCTCCTCGCTCCGGCGAAGCGCTTCCTCGGCCAGGCGTCGCTGTGTGATGTCCCGTGCTAGCGCTTGAATGCCAACGATCCGATCGCCATCGAGGATGAGCTGGACGTACTGACCCAGCCAGATCTCCTCATCATCGCGCGTGACAATCGGGAACTCGTGGTATGTCGACGGAATACGCTGCGCGACCTGATTCCCGTAGAGCCGTTCTGCGTCGGCCCGAGCATCCTCCCGAATCAAGCGTCGGAAGTGCATGCCGATGAGCTCGCGCTCAAGGTACTTCGTGAGGAGGCAGGCGGTGGGGTTGACGAACGTGAAGTGGCCCATCAGGCTGACGTTGAAGATGATGTCGTTGGCATGATCAACCGCGAGTCTGTAGCGCTCGTTGCTCTCGCGAAGGTCGTCCACGACCCGCCGGTGCTCGGTGACGTTCTCGAACGTTGCCACAGCGCTCATAGCGCCGGCCAGCGCCGCGAAATCCACGCGGCACCAGACGATCGGATTTGTGGCGCGAAGCCGGATCTCGATGGGGTCGCAACGGCCCTGTTCTATGGCAGTCTGGAGCGCCCGCTGACAGCCCGCTAGGTTCGCTGGGTCCACAACTTGATGAAGTGGCGTTTCAGGCGGGAAGGGCGCGTCGGTGCTGGCCAGTCGCGCCAGCGCCCGGTTGGCCAGAAGGAACCGACCGTCTCGATCGACGACAGCGAGCGCGGTCGGTGCGTGCTCGATTGCAGCGGCCAATTGGTCGTGAGCGATTGAGCCGTCTGGACCCATCAAGTCGCTGGCATCATACCGTATGGGCCGTTTCCGCCCTACCGGTCGTTCGCGGGCTGGTGGCGAACCCGTCATACTGTGGGGAAACGGTATCGCAGAGTAATAGGGATGCTCTCACGTAGGCACGGACTGCTGCTCGTTGGTGTCACGGCGGCTGCGACGGTCGTCATGAGTAGCCTCCATACCGCGGCCATTGCGGCCTCCGGGGGGAGTGCGAACGTACAAGCGCCTGACGGTGCCACCATCGTCGGCGACCCCGAGTTGTTCTCATCGGCGGTGAGGGCCGAATTCGTCGACATGAACGAGCGGTTTGGAGACCTTGGCTTCGAACTCGAGGTATTCCAAGACCCGCCCTCGCTGAGCGAGATCACGTCAAAGTACGGGGAGCCCAAACGATCGGAGGAGGTTGACGTCACACTGGGTCTTGGCGCCGACCAGCGCCGCGCTGTCCTCGTCTTCGCGTACTTTGGCGACATCGGGTTCGGCGTGCTTCCCGACGATCGCGATCAGGTGGTCCTCCGCATCAAGCGACGCGAAGAGTAGGCGCCAAGCAAATGGCGCCGCCGGGAGACGCTGAGGAGGGATCGCGCCTCCCGGACGGCGAGACTAGACCTCCCCGACCCGCAGACCACCACCGGTCTTGATGGCGGGGAAGACCCGCTGCCCGATCTATCGGCCGCTCGCGTCGCGGATGTAGGGGAAACTCGACTTAGTGGGTGAGGGTGACGCCAACCTCGGCGAGCCGCTGGGCTCGGCGAGACGACGCCTCGTCTTCGTAGTGCTTGATCCAGTCCGCGTCGCGACGGCTGCCTCGCCACTTCTCGCGGCGATCTGCGGCCAGTTTGCGCCGCTCGATTGACCGTTGTGGATTTGCGTCAGCAGCGCCCGACTGTGAGCTAGTCCCTTGTGTCTGAAAAAGCTTTAAGAAGTGTGCCGGGTGTGATGTATGGGGCGGCATGGCAAGAACAGGTCGGCCCAAAGCGAGATTGGAAGTCACCGCCGTGGAGCGAGGAGAACTTGAGCGGCTCGCCAGGCGCGCCAGAACGAATCGGCATGTGGCCTTGCGGGCGAAGATCGTCCTGAGGTGCGCGCATGGCGAATCGAACGTGGCGGTCGCGGCGAAACTGCGCTGTTCGAATGTGACGGTCGGCAAGTGGCGGCAGCGGGTTACGACAGGTCGCGTGGATGCGCTGTATGACGAGCCCAAGCCCGGAGCCCCCCGGACACTGTCCGATGCGGATGTCGAGTCGATCCTCGTCGCCACGTTGGAAAGTAAGCCGAAGGGGCGGACCCACTGGAGCACCCGCAAGATGGCGGAGCGCGCTGGCGTCAGTGCCTCCACCGTGGGCCGCATCTGGCGCACCTTCGGGTTGCAGCCGCATGTCGTGGAATCCTTCAAGATCTCCGACGACCCGCTGTTCCTCGAGAAGGTGCGGGACATTGTCGGCCTCTACCTGAATCCACCCGACCACGCCGGTGTCTTGTCATTCGACGAAAAGCCTCAGATTCAAGCCCTCGAGCGAGCGCAGCCGATCCTGCCGATGGACATGGGTCGGCCCGAACGCCAGACGCACAACTACATCCGCCATGGCACGGTGGACCTCTTCGCGGCGCTCAACGTCGCGACCGGCCAGGTCGTGGCGCAAACCAAGAAGCAGCATCGGTCGAGGGATTTCGTGAGCTTTCTGCGCGAGATCGACGAGCGGGTGGACCCCACCCTCACCGTCCACGTGATCCTCGACAATCTCTCGGCGCATAAGTCCCCGCTGGTCACACGATGGGTGGCCCGCCACCCGCGCTTCCAGTTCCACTTTACGCCAACCTACTCCGCCTGGCTCAACCTCGTCGAGCGGTTCTTTGGCCTCCTCACCGAACACGCCCTCAAGCGCGGCTCACATTCCAGCACGCACGCGCTGCGCCACGCCATCTCCGCCTACGTGGACGCCCACAATGACGAGGGCAAGCCTTTCAAGTGGACGAACACAGCCGACGAGATCCTCGCGAAGGTGAAGCGGTTCGGACAGCGCACCGTTCAAGTCCACGGTGGCCCCAGATGACCAACGACTTTTTGAAGAAATCAAAGATCAAGGGGACTAGGTTCCGAGGTCACAAGTCCCACCCAGTCATTCGCGGGATGCTCCAGTGTAGGACGTTTCGACGCCAGAGGGAACCCGAGCGTTTCAGACGGCACCCACTAGGGACCGTTCGCGAGAAAACTCTGGAAGTTGTCAGGCGTCACGCGAAGACTAACGACCTGACCGTCTCGGCCGAGCGAATTCGTCGGACGGTCGTTGATCGTCAACGAGACGGCTGCCGCATCGCCGATCCTGATCTGGGCCTCTTGCTTCGCTCGGAGTACCACAGTCTGGTTGGCGGCGACGGTGCGCTCTGAAGGGCTTCCGCCGTCGACGCTCGTCCGGAGCCAGCATTCTCGATGGGTGGTGAGCACCAGCACGAGTTCCCCGTCGGCGCGAGGTGCTGGAATCGGTGGCACAGGCGATGGGTCTGGCTGGGTGACTGGCCGCGATTCGATGCTCGGTGGTGGTTCCGGCTGGGTGGGCTCGGTATCTGATGCAGCCGGCTCAATGTCCGGTTGCGGTGGTGCAGGGGGCGGCCGATCGAGCTCTTGTTGGGTCGCCGCGAGCCGCCCGGCCTCTTGCGAGGTAGCTGAGACGCGGCCGTCTTCTGGAGGATTCATGTGAGCCTCAAATTCCTCTGGTTTGCCTATCGGCTACCATCTTCGCCAGCAGTAGACTCAAAGGGGCACACTCGTTGTCACCCCGCAACCCCTTGGCTCAATTAGCTGCACCGTCGATTCCCCGCCGTGCAGCTCGATCACCCGTCTGGCTGCGCTGAGCGCGACAGCGGCGCCGTAGCCGCCCGGCCTTCCGTGGTAGCTTTCGTCGAAGAACCTGCCGAGAAGCTGGTGCGAGACTTCACTGCAGTCTTGTGAGAACTCCACGACGGCGCCGGATTCGCGAAGTCGCACCTCGCACCGAACCACGGCATGGGCCGCATCACCGACGAGCGCCAGCATCGCCTGCAGGATCCCACCGTAGGCCATGGTGACAAGTGCCTCGTCGACTGAGAAGACCACGGAGGCTTCGGAGAGATTCGCGAGTAGTCTCGTATCCGCAAGGCGACGTTCCGCACGCGTTGCCCTGAACACCCGGTCTAGCAGCGACCCGAGGTTCTGGGTGGTCTTTTGTAGTACTGGCCGGTCGCCCAAAACGCGAAGGGCCTCGACCAACCAAGTCGCCCGCTGGAGCTCGACCTGTGTGACTTGGCTGACGGTTCGATGATAGGGGCGGGCCGTCCCTTCGCTGGACAAACCCCAGCATGACCGCGCCGCGCCGAGGCTGTCGGCAATTGCGCCCAGGGCCGGGCCGAGAACCATTGACCAGTCAGGTTCCGAAGCCGCCGACGCGTCGGGGCGTTGACTGGGTGGTGCGTCGAGCACCGCAAGCACCCGCGCCGCGTCGTCGTCGAGTTCGGCGATCTGACACGGTAGGCGCGTCAGGCCAGCCTCTTTTGCCGCCGCGACGGTGCGTGATCCGATGACGAGCTCGTACCCCGCGCCGCGTCGCCGGACGACAACCGGCTGCAGCGGGCCATGCTCTCGCATCCACTCGACGAGCGACTCAGGTACGACTGATGCCAGATATTCTGGGACATGAATATCAGCAATCTTCAGCAGCTCGTAGGGGAGCGCTCTGATCTCCGACTCCGGTTGGGCGTCATCTGACTGCGGGCTCGGTTGTGTATCGACGGCGCGCTGATAGATGTCCGAAAGGATCTTTCGTCGATCACCATGTTCGAAGTATCTGAGGGCCGCGGCGAAGTCGGCCACAGAGTCGTAGGTTGGTGAGTCGGGGCTGCTCGTGGGGAGTAGCGTCCACAGATGGGCTGGTGACTCGGTCGGGAGAACCGCGCGGAAAATACGGAGAAGGGTATCGACGGGATCCCCCGCTCGAGCTGGCTCGCGAAGTACCGAGATCGTGCCGTCCTGTGTCAGCTCGAGGTCACCGTAGGTGGGCACGTGGGTCAGACCCAGCCCTTCTACGATGCCGGCAATTTCGAGCACGATCGCGACGGCGTCCTGCCACTCGAGCGGTACGCTCCGCTGCACGAGTGACGCGATCGTCAGCGGCCGGGAGCCGGATACGTCCCCATGTGAGATCGTCACGCCACCTCACCTGTCACAAGCCGAAACTCGTCCGTACCGCGGACCGTCCATAGCCGTACGTACACTAGCGCACCCCTCGAGAAAGCACGTACCGTACCGCGGATCCACGCGATTCTGCGGCCGTTTTGCGCCAAATCTGGGGCTATTTCGACATGGACGTCTCGAGTATTCTTTCTGAGAGCGGACTTTGCTGAGCGGCGTCTCGGATCTGGCATGACGCTCTTCCGACGCGGATAACTCGTACCCGACACATTCTTGAAAGCCGTCGATGACATCTTTGAGATCCCGGGTTCATGACTGTCAGTGGAATCGTGGTGGTCGCGCACAGAACGCTCGGTTCTTACCAGATCTGCACAACGGTTTCGAGTGACTGGCTGAACTGCGGCTGGTACCGAGTGTGCAATGACCCAGTGTTCGAACGGGAAACCTACTGATGTCATTGCTAACGTCGCTGTGGCAGCGCAAACCGACCCCCTCAAACGACGAAACGGCCGAAACGGCCGAAACATCGGTTGCGCTTGGCCGGCTTCGAGAGATGCTCAGCTCCGATCAGGAGTCGAAGGCTGATACCGACTTGCCTGAGGCTGACTCGGACGCTGAAGCTTCCGGGGAGGCAGCGCCCGATATTTCAACAGCCGCCAGCGAGCCACCAGCCGACCTAACAGATCCCGTCGACCTGTCAGGGGGATGTCCCGTGCGCTGTTGAAACTCGGCGGCAGCTTGGTTCACGACTACGCAACCATCTCTGACGACTCCCCGAGTCCTAACCGCGCGTCGCGTGCCCGGAGGGCAGCGACCAGCGCGGGCATATCTTGACATCCTTGCACCCGGCGGAACCCCTTCGCCGCTTCGAGCACCCCGGCGGCCACCCAGCGCAGCACCATCGTCCCGCCGCGCCAGCGTTTCACATGGCGCTGCACATGGCGCGTTCGGCTGAGGAGACTCTCGATGGCGTTCGTGGTGGCGAGCGATCGTTGGAGACGCTCCGACAGACCCAAGCCGAGCACGGTCAGCGTCTCGTCGAGCCCTTCCCGCACGCTCGTGGCCGCACTCGGGTAGTCAGTGTCCAAGCGCCGCGCCAGGTCCTGCAGCAGACGCTTGGCCGTCTTGACGGGGCTGTTCGTGTAGGCGCGCGTGAGGACCGCCTTCACCCACGGCCGCTGTGCCTCAGGGAGATGCTCCAAGATGTTCCGGCCCTTATGGACCTGACACCGCTGCACCAGCGCGGCGCGCCCGAATGTCTGGGTCACGGCCGTGTCGAGGGCCTTCGCGCCATCGACGATCACCAGCAGGCTCCGGTCGGTGCGCAGCCCGCGGCTGGCGAGATTGGTCAAGAGCCCCTGACAGACCGTCGCGTTCTCCGTGGCCCCTTCCCACAGGCCGAGCGGGTGTTTCGCGCCCATTTTATCGATGCCTAGGGCGACAACGATACAGTGTCCACCCACGTGCACGCCATCAATCAGCAGCCCCACCAGGTCCAGCGCGTCGAGCGGCGTCGCCCGCCACGCATCCAGCTGCGCCTGGGTCTGCGCGACAAAGCGTCGACTGACCGCACTCTTGCTCGTGCCCCGCGTGGTGACGTCGGCGCCGAGCGGAGATGACGCAGGCACTCGCTGAGAGCGGCCAGCAATACGATACCCAGCTAGCCGACGCGCGAGCTGCGGCAGAGCAAGCTCGGGCCCGACTTGCTGAGGTCGAGCAAGAGCTGGCAGCGCGGGTCGAGGCGGTTCAGGAAGCCGACACCGTCCATGCGGCTCGGTTGACCGAAGTCGAAACAGAGGCGGCTAGGCAGGCTCAGGCGCTGGCCGAGACCGTGCAGAGACATGACGCCGCGATAGCGGAGTTGCGAACCGAGTTGGAGCGCGCTGAAGCGCGCGGTCTCGAGCTGGAGCAGCTCCAGAGCGAGGCCGGACTGCAGCAACACGCGTCGCTGGCCGAAGCGCGAGCCGAGGCGGAGCAGTTACGAGAGCGGCTAGCGGAGATCGAGCGCGAGCTGCCGTCGAAGGTCGACGCGGCGCGGCATGAGGCAGACGCGGCGCATGCGGCGCAGTTGTCGGAGGTTGAAGCGCAGGCGGCCGAACAAGTCGCGTCGGCGGTGCGGCAGGCCCAAGCCGAGATGAGCCGCGCGCTGGCCGACACAGCGCAGCAGCACGATGCGGCGATTGCTGAGGCGCGCGGCGACCTAGATAGAGCAGAAGCACATCGGTCGCAACTGCAGGAGACCCTGGCTGAGAAGGAACGGCAGCACGACGCCGCACTGGCAGAAGTGCGAGCGGAAGCGAAGGCGGCCGAGGCCCAGCTGGCGGAATTCCAGCACACCGTGGCCGATGCACGGGCAGAGTTGGCAGCAGCAGAGGCCCGGCGCTCTGAGGTTCACGAGACCTTGGCCGAGGTCCGAGCCGACGCGAATCGGGTCCTGGCGGAGGTCGAGGAACTGCGGGCTGAGCGCTCGGATCAGTTCGAGCGCGCCCAGCGTAAGGCGGATCAGGAGTACGGGACGCGGCTGGCGCAGTTGGAGGCAAGGCTGAGTGCGACTCGAGAAGCCCAAGCCGAAGCGGAGGAAGCCTCTGCCAGGCGACAGGCGGAAGCGGCAGCGCTTCATAGCGAAGCGATGGCCAAATTGCGTTTCGAGTCGGAGCGCTTGGAAACCTCCCTTTCTGAGACACAACGGGAGCTCACTGATCGTGTGCAGCAGGCTCGGCGCGAAGCCCTTGCAGAACAGGCGACCAGACTTGCAGAAGTTGAGGCTCGTTCAGAGATCCAATTGAAGGAGCTTCAAGACCAGATTGCAGACCGGGTCGAGGAAGCGCGCCGCCAATCCGATGCTCGACATGCGGCTGAGTTGGAGCAACTCAAGGCGCGAGCGACGGCGATCCTAGCCCAAGAGCAGGGCAGAAGCGCCCAGCGGCACGGTGAAGAACTTGCGCAAGTCCGGGCTGAAGTCGAACGGATGGCGCAAGCGCAGCGCAAGGCCCAAACCGAGAACGCTGAGAAGCTGGCGGCGCTCGAGGCTCAAGCCGAGGAGCGGCTTAGGGCTGCCGTTCACGAAGTGAGGGCCGAAGCCGAGGCCCAGTTGGCGAGCGCTCGAGCCGACGACGAGCAACGCCATGCCGCGGAGATCCGGCGAGTGGCAGCCGAGGCGCGACAGTCGCTTGTCGTTCAACTCGAAGCGGCGGCCCAGGAAGCCGACAGGGTGCGCGAGGAGGCCGTTAGCGCGGCTCGTGAATCGGCCAAGGCCGCGGCAGAGCACCGACTCGAGTCGGAGGTCGCTCGAGTTCGCTCCGAGATGGAGCACAAGCTGACACATGAGCTCGAAACAGCTCGGAACAAGGCAGCGGATCGCAGACGGCGCGCGACGGAAAAGGCTGAAGCCTTGGCCGAGTTAGAAGCGGCGCAGGCACTCGAAGACGCACTTTCGCGAGCGATGACCGAGCAGACATTGCGCGCCGAAGTCACCGAGCTGCGACCCCAGACGGACGATTCGACCGAATCGGACCGTGAGAAAGCGCTGCGCTCCATGACCGACGTCGACGGTCCCTGAACCGTCGCCTGACGGACCAACGGGCATCTACTGCGTCAGCCACCGCTGATGGCGCGGCCACTTCGGTCCGTCCTCGAAGAACCGCACACCTTCGCCGATTCGGTCGTAGTCACCCAGCTCCTGCCGCGCCCGATCCGCGAGTGCTGCGAGGCGTTCTACAACATTCGGATGTTCGCTAGCGACGTTGAGTTGTTCGCCGATGTCGGTCTCGAGGTTGTATAGCTCTAGTTCGGTCACGGGCTCGAGAACTTCCCCTAAGAAGGCGCCATACCGGGCGAGCAGCCATTCCGAATCGCGTTGTCCCGGACGCGGAAACACAAGCTTCCATGGACCGCTGCGAACCGCATCGAGGTGAGTTTCTTGATAGTAGTAGAGGGCCTCATGCGGGCTCGCCGCCCCCGGCTCACCCAGCATCAGGGGGGAGATATTACGACCGTCCAATGTCCGGTCGTCCGGCAGCTCGGCGCCGGCCATCTCGATGAAGGTGGGTAAGAGGTCCATCGTCGTCGCGATCTCGGCCGTTTCCGTGCCAGCAGGAATGTACCCTGGGCCCCACATGACGGTCGGCACGCGAACACCCCCCTCCCAGGTGGTGCCCTTTGCGCTTCGCAACGGCCCCGCCGACCCGGCAATCTCGGTGATCGACGGATCTTCGACTGGCTCCTCTCCCGATCTCCAGTTGCGCCAAAAGTTGCTCCACGGCCCGTTGTCGGAGGTGTAGACGACGATCGTCTTCTGATCGAGGCCCAGCTCGCGGATGAGGTCGATGATCTCACCCGTGCTGGCATCGAGCTCCTCGATCACGTCACCGTACAGTCCGCGCTCTGAACGCCCACTGAACGCCTCGGTGACCCCGAGCGCGACATGCGGCATGGTATGTGCGACGTAGAGAAAGAACGGCCGGTCTTCGTTTCTCCGAATGAAGGCGAGGGCTTCGTCGGTGTACCGGCGAGTCAAGTCGTCCACGCCCGCAGACTCCTCGATCATCTCCTCATTGCGATGCACCAAGTGGACCTGGCCGCTGTCGTTCGCGCCGACCACGCCAAACCAGAAGTCGAAGCCGCGACGAACTGGGTTGAGCTCGGGCCGGTATCCGTCTCGCCGTTGTGTGATGTCGAGTTTGCCAATCATCCCAGTCGTGTATCCGTCCTGCTGGAGCATCGCAGGCAGCAGGATCTCCTGGGTGTGGACGTAGGGGAACGCGTTCTTCTCGTTGCCGAACTCGCCAACCCGGATCGGATAGCTTCCGGTCAGGAGGGCGGTTCGAGACGGACCGCATTTGGGCTGGGCATAGAAGTCGGTGAACTTCATGCCTTCGTGAGCCATTTGGTCAATGCGAGGCGTTGAGAAATCCGTCGCACCGAATACGCCGAGGTCGCCGTAGCCTTGATCGTCTGCGAAGAGGATGATGAAGTTCGGTCGGGCTGGTGGTTCGGCGGTGGGTGCTCCATCGACCACTAGCTCGGCACACCCGGAAAGGCCCAAGACTAGAGACAACCACACCAACGCGGACGAGTTGGTTCGTTCAAACACGTCGGACTCTCGCTCTGCTCGGGACGACCCCGCCAGCACAAGTTTAGTTCGTTCGGCCGAGACTCGCCGGTCGCTCACGTCAATCGCGGAACCTCTGTGGTCAGCCTCACCTGCGCTCTTGCCGTCGGCTTTCGCTTCTTGAGGCGGTACAGCAATCAGAGGTTCCAAGTTCCACGGCTCTTCTCGGATGGCCCGTATCAGGTCGTCACTCGGATTCATCGTTCGTTGAAAGCTCAGCGACGCATCCATTCTTGGAGCGATTCCTCCGATGCTTGAGAGGATTCGCAGCGCTCGATCGAAGCGCCGACGCGCAGCCTCGCTGTCGGTCGTTCGAGCCAGGACCGCAGCCTGAACGCGTTCGACCTCCGCCGATAGCGCGAGAGGCGCATCACTAGCGAGTTCAGCAGCTTCGTTTACCAGTCTGGCCGCTTCGTCGAAGCGTTCAGATTCCAGCAGTGCGTCTGCGCCGAGTATTCTGAAGGCTATCGAGTGAAGGCGGTCCTTGCGTTCTTCGGCAAGGCGCATTCCCGTCCCGCAGAGCGACCAGGCCGATTGCCACTCCGATTTGTGGAGGTGAAGGCGCGTTCTTGTCAGGCTTGTTGCTAGGTCATACCAGGATTTCCGGTATCGCTTGCTTGACGACGTCTCCCTCTCGATCTGCGACAAGAGACTCCGACATTCATCTACGTTGCGGTCAGCTAGTTCGAGCTGAGCCAACGTGTCCAAGAGAGCGACCCTGACCTCTGAAGAACCACGCGACATCCGCAGCCCAGCCGCGCACCTATCCCTGGCACCCGAAAAATCGGTACTCCATAGACATAGGTACGCAAGGTTTCCGATCGCGGCCTGCTCGGTTCTCTTATGGCCAGAGGCTTTCGCACAATTGAGGGCTCTTTCTGCCTCTGCTTTGCCCCGGGCTATGTTGGCTCTCAGTGTGTGAATCGTGGACCAGTTGAGCCGGAGGAGGCCTTCCAACCACACGTTGGGTTGGGTGGCCAGGTAGCTCTCAGCCACGCGAAGATGAGACTCCGCCTCATCCAACATGCCTCTCTTACCCTCTAGCTGGGCAACCGTCAGGCTAAGTCGAGCTCTAATGTGGCCGTTTACCGTCGTCGCGACCCTTGATTCGCACTCCTTCAGGGCGGTCGCGGCTACCTCAGGGCCACGAAGATCGGCCAAGTTGGCGATCAAGTCGAGGCGTATTCGGCAGGACAACTCCTGGTCTTGCGCCTCCTTTGCTATCTCCTCCGCTCGGCGAAACAGACGCAGACTACCTGAGATTTCACCCTTTTCGAACGAGATTAGGGCCAGGACTTGTAGGTATCGGGCGCGAACAGCAGGGCTGCTGCGATTGGACTTGAGTCCTGCTCGAGCGATTCTGGCGGCTTCGTCGGGCTCCCCAGTTTGATGGAGAGCCTCGGCAATGAGGATCTCCTCTTGTAGGTAGGAAGGGGTGTCGGGTTCCGAACGAGTGGATGACAACGCCGCGAGGGCATCGGAGAAACGCCCTCCGTGAAGCTCCTTCTCCGCTAGTTCGAGCGTCCCAGTCACTCTGTCCAGGGTCGCTCAGTGCACCGCAGAGTCTGACCGAGAGTCGTTCTCGCTCCAAGTCCGTCGGGTTGACGGTCTCTCGTTCGAACTGACCTTGCGAAGCGATGTCCGCTTTTCCGATGGGACCCCGTTCACCGCCGAAGACGTGTTGTTCTCTTTCGACGCGGTATACGACGACACGCTTGCCAGCCCACTATCCGACTCTCTGCGGATCAACGGAAAGCGACTCGAGCTCACCGCCAAAGACGAGACGACAGGGGTCGTGACATTCCCGGAGCTTTTCAGCCCAGGAATACGGCTCCTCCACGGTCTGCCGATGCTTCCGAAGCACAAGCTGGCGAGCGCCATGGCCGACGGCACGCTGGCTGATGCCTTGGATGTAACGACGCCCCTCGAATCGCTCGTTGGCCTTGGTCCGTTCGTCCTGTCGGACTATCGGCCGGGCCAGCGTCTCATCCTTGGTTTCTCCCATCCCGTGGTGAGCTGGGGTGTCATGCTTCAGGAAGCCTCGAACGTGCGCGCAATCGCCGACTTCCCATGGCTTCTGAGTCCAGCTCTCGGCATCATTGGTGTCGTCCTTGGCGTCAATCTGACGCTCCGGACGAGCTCAGGACACGAACCGTTGTCGTGGCTTGCCGGGCAAACTGACAACGGGTCGGTTTAGACTCCTGATCGTGCGATACGCGATCGTGACGTTCGGGTGCCGCGTCAACCAGGCGGACTCCCTGGACATCGAGCGCAAACTACGCTCGGTGGGCGGCGCACCGTCAACCCCAGACGATGCCGACCTTGTCATCGTCAACACGTGCTCGGTTACGGCGACGGCCGATCACGGCGCCCGGCAGGTCATTCGCCGGATCGCGAGGAAGAACCCGGCCGCGCGTATCGTTGCTACCGGCTGCTATGCGACGCGGGCCGGCGACGACCTCGCTGCCTTGCCGGGGGTCGCGGCCGTCATCCCGAATCAGGAAAAGCCGACCTTGTTCGCCGAGCTCGAACGGCAAGTGCCCGAGGCCGTCACGACGACGGCGGCTCGATACGGTGGCGGCGACGGCGCCTGTGGTGCATCGATCACGCCCGGATCCTCGGGGAGAACCGGCTACACGCTCCGCGTGCAGACCGGCTGCGACGAGACGTGTGCCTACTGCATCATTCCGTCCACGCGCGGCGCCGGACGGAGCATGCCGCTCGAGTCGGTCATGTCTGAGGTTGATCGATTTACCTCAGAGGGTTTCAAGGAGGCTTCGCTGACGGGCGTCCACATTGGTTCGTACGGCCGCGATTTGGTGCCTGCCAGCTCTCTCCTCTCGCTGCTGCGCGCTCTTGACCGGCACCCGAGCTCGGTGTTGTTTCGGTTGAGCTCGCTCGAGCCGATGGACTGCACCGACGAGATCGTCGACCTGGTGGCCCGCAGCGGCCGCTTCGCGCCGCATCTGCACCTGCCCCTTCAGAGCGCGAGCGACCGCGTGCTTCGAGCTATGCGCCGGCCTTACACCCTTGCCCGCTATCGACATGTCACCGAACGCGTTCGTGAGCTGATGCCCAACGCGGGCATCGGGGCCGACTTGGTGGTCGGCTTCCCTGGGGAAACGCAGGACGACCACCGGCTGAGTCTCGAGTATCTCGCGGCGAGTCCGTTGACCTATCTACATGTGTTTCCTTACTCCGATCGACCCGGTACGGAAGCAACCGCGATGCCGGGAAAGCTCGATAAGAAGACGACGCGAGAACGGGCCCGCGCGGTGCGGGAGGTGGGGAGCTCATTGGCGGCCGCCTTCCATGCCGCCCAGCTGGGCACCGAGCGTCCGGCCTTGACGATCGAGGGTGGGCGAGTCGCGGTGACTGACAACTACCTCAAGGTGCACGTGCCGCAGTGCGTTTCCGAGAATGAACGCGTCCGCGTGCGCATCACGTCGGTCGGGCAGACCGTGACCGGCGTGGTCGTCCACTAGACCGACCCGCCTTCAGAGGCGGGGTCACGGAGCGCAGGCGATTGGCCATCGCCTGTGCTGGTGAAGTGGCGCTGCCGTCGACGATCAGCTGACCGCAGGCGGCTCGGATATCCCGTCCCCGACTCTTGCGTACCGAGACCGTGATCCCTCGGTCGGCGAGCACGCGCGCGAATCGATTGATTGCCGCGTCGGACGGACGACGATACGGGAGGCTCGGCGCTTCGTTTAGCGGAATCACATTGACCTTCGCGCGCAAGGAACCGACAAGTGTTGCGAGGCGGGCCGCGTGTCCGACCGTGTCGTTGACGCCAGCTAAGAGCACGTATTCGAAGGTGATTCGATGCCGTCGAGTAGCCGGGAATCGGCGACACGCGTCGATGATTTCGGCGAGCCCGTACCGCTGATTGACTGGCACTAACTGCGCCCGCAGGTCCTCCGTAGGGGCGTGCAGCGAGACAGCGAGATTGGGGAGCAGCGGTTCGGTCGCCAGTTTCTCGAGGCCGGCTGGGACCCCGACCGTCGATAGCGTGATTCTCCGCGCCGGTACGGCCAGCCCACCCTTGGAGGTCAGGATGCGGAGGGCCTTCATCGTGGCGTCGTAGTTGTGGAGGGGCTCACCCATGCCCATGAGCACGACGTTAGCCCGGATTTCCGATTTCGCTGTGGTACCGTACCGCCAGGATCAGTCGCCGCGCCTTGATTTCTGGGGCTCCGACGTAAGGAACCTCACGACGGAGGGTGACACCCGGTGGGTGAATTACAACACAAGCCATTTCAGTTCGCGTTCAACGGCTTCTTGAAAGTCGCGTTTCAGGGATCGCGCGTCACCTCCGACGCCGGCCTCATTCTAGTGCGCGAGTTGGATGAACGCCTGGGGCTGGAGACACTCATCTCCGAGCACCTGAGCGATTCCCGACATGGGTTGAACACCCAGTTCAGTCTGGCGGATCTCCTGCGGCAATCGGTCTACAGCCGGCTCGCGGGCTACGAAGACCTCAACGACGCAGTGCGCGTGTCGACGGACCCGACATTCCGTCTCATCGGGTCGCCGAAGCGCTGGGACCGGGGTGCGGCGCTGACATCGACCCTGCATTGGTTCGAGACCGACCTGCTGACCCAGGAGGAGAATCTCATTGGGCTGATGGCCGTGAACCGGGAGGTGCTCGCACAGGCCGAGAGACCGACGCGCGCCGACCGGATCGTGCTCGACATGGATTCGAGCGAGAGCCCGGTGCATGGGGCGCAGGAAGGGAGTGCGTATAACGGGCACTTTGAGTCCGTCTGCTACCACCCGCTGTTTCTGTTCAGTGAGCACGGCGACTGCGTCGCCGCCACGCTGCGGCCCGGCAACGTGCAGAGCGCCGACGGCTGGGACGACCTGCTCGTGCCGGAGGTTGAACGGCAGCAGGCGGAGGGCACGCGCGTGGCGTTCCGCGCGGACGCGGCGTTCGCCAAGCCGGAGATCGACGAGACGCTCGAGAGACGCGACGTGGACTATGCCATCCGCATGCCGGCGAACAAGAGCTTGGAGCTGGAAATCGAAAACATCCTCTTTCGTCCGCCCGGACGGCCGAGCCGCAAGCCCTTGGTGCGCTACAAGAGTTTCCGCTATCAGGCGAAGCGCTGGACTACGCCCAGACGGATGGTCGCCAAGGTGGAGCACCACCGGGGTGAGCTGTTCCCTCGCGTCGGCTTCATCGTGACCAACATGACCCTCCCGAGTCGCTCGGTCGTCCGGTTCTACAACAAGCGCGGCACGGCGGAGCCATGGATCAAGGAAGGCAAGCAGGCAACGCACTGGACGCGGCTGTCGTGCCATCGGTTCCGGGCGAACGAAGTGCGCCTGCACCTGAGCGTCCTGGCCTACAACCTGGGCAACTTGTGGCGCAGACTGGTCCTGCCGCCGCGGATCAAGCGCTGGTCGCTCACGAGTCTGCAGCAGCGACTGGTGAAAACCGGGGGCCGGCTAGTGAAGCATGCGCGGTACTACTGGCTCCTGTTGGCAGAAGGGCATCTGACGCGGCGGCTGTTCGGCGACATGCTACGGAGGATCTGGGCGCTGCCAGTGCCGGGAGGCTGACGCGCGGCGAGTGCTACGAAGCCCGCCTGGCGAAGAAAGGCCACAAGTGTGGAGCGGTGTCTGAGGAATGCCCTGAAAGTAGGGGGCTCCAGTCGGTTGCACGTCAGCGGGGGCTGAGGTGACGGCCTCCGGAGCTGGACGATTGTGCGACGAAGAAAGTTTCGTGGGATCGGCGACTCTCGGGTGTATAAAGGTACCATCCGGGGCAGGCAAAATGGAAATCCCGGATAGATGGCGATAACGCTGAAGGCGGAGAGACCTGAGAAGATCCAGTACCGGACGAGACGACGGACCGAACGGATCTCCGCCCGGGCAATGGTCCAGATCGTCGGTAGTCGGATCACGTCGCTTTTCCTCCCTTCGCCGTCTCTGGAAGCGCGGGTGGCGGGCCACCCATCGTGTGACCAGCGGGGACTTATGCGCCGAGAGATTGTCGAGGATCACGTGGACGGTGAGGGTGGGGTCCACCCGCTCGTCGATCTCGCGCAGAAAGCTCACGAAATCCCTCGACCGATGCTGCTTCTTGGTGTGCGCCACGACCTGGCCGGTCGCGACGTTGAGCGCCGCGAAGAGGTCCACCGTGCCATGGCGGATGTAGTTGTGCGTCTGGCGTTCGGGCCGACCCATGTCCATCGGCAGGATCGGCTGCGCTCGCTCGAGGGCTTGAATCTGAGGCTTTTCGTCGAATGACAAGACACCGGCGTGGTCGGGTGGATTCAGGTAGAGGCCGACAATGTCCCGCACCTTCTCGAGGAACAGCGGGTCGTCGGAGATCTTGAAGGATTCCACGACATGCGGCTGCAACCCGAAGGTGCGCCAGATGCGGCCCACGGTGGAGGCACTGACGCCAGCGCGCTCCGCCATCTTGCGGGTGCTCCAGTGGGTCCGCCCCTTCGGCTTACTTTCCAACGTGGCGACGAGGATCGACTCGACATCCGCATCGGACAGTGTCCGGGGGGCTCCGGGCTTGGGCTCGTCATACAGCGCATCCACGCGACCTGTCGTAACCCGCTGCCGCCACTTGCCGACCGTCACATTCGAACAGCGCAGTTTCGCCGCGACCGCCACGTTCGATTCGCCATGCGCGCACCTCAGGACGATCTTCGCCCGCAAGGCCACATGCCGATTCGTTCTGGCGCGCCTGGCGAGCCGCTCAAGTTCTCCTCGCTCCACGGCGGTGACTTCCAATCTCGCTTTGGGCCGACCTGTTCTTGCCATGCCGCCCCATACATCACACCCGGCACACTTCTTAAAGCTTTTTCAGACACAAGGGACTAGCTCGTCGTGAATGCACCACGCGCGCCGCTCAGCTTCCGCGCGAGTCCGACATGGATCGAGGCGTCGCATCCGGTGGTTCATATGTAGAACCGCCAAGACCTCACGCTGGGTGGGACAGATGAGGAGGGTTGCGACTTCGCCGGATGACAGCGTGCCTTCCCAGATCGTGTAGGGATCAAGCATTTGCCTCCCGGGGGTGCATAGAACGTTCCGGTTGAGATCAGCTTGAAACCTGTGAAGAACTGAACCGTCCAAAGCAGATCTGACCACCGAGTAGATCGACGCTGTAGATCCTTCCCGGCAAGATGTTCCCGAAGTCACCCAGCACCATCGCGACATCTCCTTGACCTCGGCGTGCCCACACGCCTCTCGGCTAGTCCTATGACGTCTCGGTGCCAGCCGTCAGCCGCTCGAGCAGCTCCGGGTCGATGTTGTGCTTGACGGTTCGCCGGTCGAGTTCCAGACGTCGAGCCGTCTCCTGATAGCTGCCGGTCTTGGCGTAGGTATGGGTACAGTAACGCCGAATGAGTTCCTTAGCGGTGATGCGGCCGTCGCGCAACCCGTTGGTGAGATCATCCGAGTCCGGCACCCGACGGGTTGGTGGGTGGTACTGCTTGCGCACGAGCACGTTGCGCACGCACTGCTCGAGCTCTCTGACATTGCCGGGCCACGGATAGTCGGCGCCGAGATCACGATCCACACAAACCAGCACCTCGTCGGCCAGATCGGCGGCCTCGTCCGCCCCCACGACCCGCTCGCTAACGAACAACGCTAGGTTGCGGAGCTCACCGGGCGAGTCACGAAGCTGATCCTGGAGTGACGGAGTCACGATCAGATCCGAACAGAGCCGATAGTAGAGGTCCTCCCGAAAGCGACCGTCGCGCATTTCGGCTTCGAGATCGCGATTGGTCGAAGCGATGAGCTTGCCTCGAAACTCGCGAGCCGTTGGGCTCTCCGATGCGCTGAAACTCGCGAGTCTGCAACACGCGCAACAACTTGACCTGAATCGACGCGTCGATCTCGCCGATCTCGTCGAGCAGCACGGTACCGAGGGGAGGGCACGATTCGAGCCAGCCGACCCGGTCCTCCAGCGCGCCGGTGAAGGCGCCCTTTCGGTGTCCGAACAGCTCAGATTCGATGAGCGTCGGCGATAGGGCCGACAGGTTGAGCGCCTGGAAGGACCCGTCGAGGTCTCCCACGAAGGTTCCGCGGTCAGGGTCGAACGGGATGTATCGCGAAAGGCCGATGGCCCGGGCCACCAACTCCTTCCCGGTGCCCGACGGCCCGGTGATCAGCGTCGTAACATCGTTCATCCGACGATAGAGCGAGCGCCGGTAGCGACGCATGTCGTGTGTGAAGATCGATTGCCACACCGCCGCGCGCAGGGTGGCCGCGGGACGCGAAGTCCCGATGATGTGGCGGAAGATGAGGTCGAAGGCACGACGGATCTGGAAGAAGCACGCGAACAGGTGAGGTGGATCGACGCCCCCCGGAAATCGGATACCGTCCAGCATGAGGAAGTGCTGCACGTCCCGCAAGAACTGGTCGTAGCACTTCAGCCGGCGACGGCCACGCCCAGGGTTGATGTGGACCGCGTGAAGCTCATCCGCGTAGCGCAGGTATAGTGCGTAGACCACGATGTAGGCATAGAGCGTGACCTCGTCGGTGGTGGCGGTTTTCTGCTGCACCAGCCGCTCTCGGGTGTCGCGCGCCACACGCTCCGCGACGGCAGCCAACTGCGCGAGCGCCGGGTTCTGGGCGGTCGGCTCGGCCCGCAGGTTCCAGACCGCACCGTGTGGGACGTAGGCGGCGCCGAGAATCGCCCGCTCACGCTCGATGAACTCGGGGTCGAACGGGTTGGAGTAGGTCAGACGCGCCAGCGATTCGATGGTTCGACGTTCTGTGGACCGGAACAGTGGCATGGACTTATCCGATCGGCTTCTCCACCTGATGTACCTAGAACGTACGCCGGTGATCACCTAGTGTCAATCTGGACGGTTGTGGAGCACACCTGTCCGATTCCTTGCCCTAGCAGCCCGTGGTGGAAATGCGGTCTTCCTATGCGGCTTTCGGGATGAGTGATCGATCGTGATCGCCGACCCCGATCGTGGAACGCGCGGGGTACTCGGGCTCGCGAACGGTCCAGACATGTACGAGGCGCCGCCAGGAGGACACAAGGACCATCAGCGCGGCGAGACAGCGCCCCTGCAGGCTGCGCGGCGTGCCAACGCCGATCAGCTGCCGGAACAGCACGCCGAGGTTGAAGCCCGCGAGGTGAATCAAGAGGCGCTTCAAGATATTGCGATGCCCGCGCAGATGCGTGCGCCGCATCCCGCCGGTCTCGTAGGCGTGCGCGAACGAACGCTCGATGCGCTCGCCACGTCGGCGCATCAAGCGCTTGCCGCGGGCGCCCCGAATGCGCCGACGATTCGCATAGACGGGCGCTTGGGCCTCCCGCGCCTTGGACCAATCGCGGCGGCCTCGATCCGGCTCGGCGACATACGACCGGACGCCGACGGCCTGCAGATCCACCATGACCTCATTACTGTGATAGCCCTTGTCCGCGACCAGCGCGGTGAACGCCTGGGGGTCGTCCACCTCGGCTTGCGCATCCTCGATCTGGGCAGCGGCGGCGACCGTCGTGTCGCCAATGGTCGTCGTATCCCCCGTGTCTGCGCCTTGCACGGTCACCGCGACGACCGCGCCGGTGTCGAGGTCCACGGCATGTTCGACCTTGTGGGCCAGATGCGTGCGGCCGTCTTTCATCTTGGCGACCTTCGCATCCGGATCGACGGGGCTCCGCCAGTCCTTGTTCGATGGCGTCTTCTTCCGCTTCCGGTCCAGGCGGGCGAGGTCGTCGCGCGTCGGGGTGGCAATGCCCGACGCCTGCGCCAAGCCGGTCAAATAGGCCTGGTAGTCCTCGCCGGTGTCCCGCCGCACGATGCTCCGCATCGCCGCGTTCGCCTCCAGCGTGGTGGCGTCGATCCCGATCGTCGCGCCCTTCAGCACGCCCGACGCGACGAGGCGCTGCTGCACCCAGGTGAACACGGCGCGATGCGTCTCGACGTCAATCAGTCGCCGGGTTCGGGAGATCGTCGAGTGGTCCGGCACATCCTCGTCCACGGCGATGCCCAAGAAGCGCCGAATCGCCAGCGAGTCCGCCGCGCGCCAGGCGATGCCCCGCTCCGAGTCAATGCCTTCAAAGTACCCCACCAACAACGCGCGAAAGTAGATGCCCGGCGTGAGACTTGGCCGGCCACGGGTGGCGGCGTAGAACCGCTGGCACTGCCGTTCGACAAACGTCTCGAAACCGTGGGCGTCCAGCAGGGCGTTCACTCGACGATAGAACGGGTGGGCGACCGTCTGGGGCAAGTCGGTCGTCGCGACCCAGAGGGCTTCTTGTCGTCGTCGTTTGCGTCGTGTGCCCATTGACATGCGAACGAGTGTACAGATGATGATCGATTCTGGCGATCGATCTAGCCGAGGCCGTTGCTGATTTTCACCACGGGCTGCTAGGGCCACAATAGGGCCCTAACGGTCCTTCGTCTCGATGGCAATCCAGTTGCAGCAGTCCCTGGGATGATGCACGACGGCTGGCGTGTCGGGCTCCGGTGGGTACTGGCAAGCGCTGGGGGCGCGGCGGTGTGCGCGGTTGTGTTGAGGCAGGTGGCCAACGCCATGGGCGGTGCGGTGCAAGGGACGATGGGCGGAGTCGCGGGCAGGGCCCTGACCGAATCCGCAACCGGCGCCGTGGGGCTCGGTGGCATCATGCTCGCGATGGGGCTCGCTCAGTGGCTGGTGCTCCGTCGGCAGGTTTCCGGGGCCAGCTTGTGGCTATTGGCGACCGCCGTCGGGGGGGCTGCCGGCGGTGCTGCCATGTTGGGCCTGTATGGGGCTCTGGCCGCGCTCGGGCACGACGGATTGGGCGTGGCCGCGGGGGTCATCGTTGGCCTGGCACTGATCGGCGCAGCGCCGTGGCTCGTGCTGCGCCGGCAGGTCTCCGGATCTGGCTCGTTGGCATTGGCCAGCTCTGTCGGTGTGGCGGCGGCCATGGTCTTGGGCGTGGCCGTCGTCGGTGAGCTGGTCGGGGCCGGGGAAGTCGGGCGCGGGGGTGGGTTCGGGGCCTTGTACGGAGGCGTGACAGGGCCGGTCGTGGTGAGGCTGCTGCGCCGTCGGGCCCGAGAGCCGAAGTAAGCGCTGCTAGACTGTTCACCGCGACACGCCAAGAAAGTGCGTGATTGGTTCGGCCCTGGTTCACCGCTCAGAGTGTGAGCTCAGGTGGTCAACCAGTAGCGACGACATCTGCTCGGCCGCCAGGTCGGGGATCCAGTGGCTCACACCCTCGAGCACCTCGAACCGATACGGGCCTTCGACGTACTCGGCGGTCAACCGTGCCCCGTCCTCGCACAGGGCGGTGTCTTCATCGCTCCAAGTGAACATCGTCGGGACGGTGACTGGCCCCATCGGTGGTCCCTCGAGATCGCGGTTGGCGACGTTGGCACGATACCAGTTGAGCGCGGCGCCCAGCGCCGCCTTCGAACCGAGCACGCGCACGTACTCGTCGATGGCGTCGTTTTCGATCCCCGCAAAGATCCCGCGGAGCTGCGCGTGGTCATCCGCCAGGAATCCGTCCTCCGAGTCAGGCTGGACAAACAAGTCGAAATAGGCCGATGCCTCGGGCTGACATGACGTCGGGTCATTGAGCACGCGAGAGAAGGCGTCTGGGTGGGGCACCGACACCGGGTTGGCGGTGATCACGCGGTCGGGAACAGCGACCGCCAGCGCCCACGCGATGGCCGCGCCCCAGTCGTGTCCGACAATGTGAAACCGCTCCGCTCCGATGGCGTCGGACAGGCCGAGCACGTCCGCGACGAGAAGCGGGATCGCATAGGCGTCGATGCCTTCAGGCCGCGCCCCCGGTGAGTAGCCGCGTTGGTCGGGCGCGACGGCACGGAACCCCGCCGCGCCGAGCGCGCGAAGCTGGTGTCGCCACTCATAGGACGTCTGAGGAAAGCCGTGTAGGAGGATGACCACCTCGCCGTCTTCGGGACCGGCTGTGCGGACATCGAAGAGAAGGTCTCCGACTCCGATCTGGGTCGTCACAATTTCAATCGCGAGCGCTTCAGGACCCCCGGCGTCCTGGCCCACCGGCGCGGACTCCGGAGTCGATTCGGGTGCGTCGGCTGAAGGTGCGCGAAACTTAGTTGGGAATTGAAGCGGCTCCAAACCCTGTGGTTTGATGACGTTGCCTAAGACGAACATCACGCCACGAGAGAAAGGAGCCGAGATGAGCAGTGTCCTACGACCCGTCAGGAAGCGCAAGAAGGTTCGCACGTTGGGCCCGGTCGACGTCATCGACCGGAAGGAGTACGCCGAACTGGACGTCGACACCAAGGTGGAGTTGATCCGGTCCTTGGTGCCGCTGGGGTTGCTGCATGTCGAGGAGTTGCTCGACGCGGAGGTGACGGCGCTGGCGGGCGGGCGCTATGCCCGCAAGGACGCATCGGTCGGCGGGCGTCGTCATGGCAGCAACCCCGGGACGGTCGGGTTGGCCGGCCAGCGCGTGCCAATTCGCGTGCCACGGATTCGCCATGTCGCGGGGAGCGAGATGCCGCTGCGGTCCTACGAGGCGTTGCATGGGGAGCGCGCGGTGAACGACCTGCTGCTGAAGCGCGTGCTGTACGGAATCTCGTGCCGCAACTACGAAGCCGCGGCGGCGGCGATTCCCGGAGCCATCGGGCTGTCGGGGTCGACCGTGTCCCGGGGCTTTATTCAGGCTAGCGCGGCGAAACTGCGGGAGCTCCAGGAGCGGGACCTCTCCGGCGAGGACGTGGTGGCCGTGGTCCTGGACGGCAAGACCTTTGCCGAGGCAACGATGGTCATCGCGCTGGGCATCACGATGGCGGGGGAAAAACGCTTTCTGGGCTTCGTCGAGACGGATACCGAGAACGAGAAAGTGTTGACCCCGTTCTTGCGGTCGTTGGTCGAGCGGGGTCTTGACGTCTCCCAGGGCGTGCTGGTGATCCTCGACGGCGGCAAGGGGCTGCGATCAGCCGTCCGCAAAGCCTTCCGGGACCGGGCGCTGGTCCACCGGTGCCAGTGGCATAAGCGCGAGAACGTGGTGAGTTACCTGGCCAAGACCGAGCAGGCGTCGTGGCGCCAGCGCCTCCAACGCGCCTACAACCGTCCGGAATACGACGAAGCCCGCGCGGCCCTTGAGACGCTCCATCGCGAGCTGGAGGACCGGAACCAATCGGCGGCCCGCAGCTTGGCGGAAGGCTTCGACGAGACCTTGACGCTGCATCGACTCGGGCTCTACGGCGTTCTGGGCCGCTCGCTGAAGACGACGAACTGTCTGGAGTCCGTCAATGCGCTCGTCGAGGAACGCTGCGCGAAGGTCGATCACTGGCAAAACTCGCGTCAACGTCACCGCTGGCTGGCGACCGCGCTCTTGGACATCGAACCGCGCCTGCGCAAGGTGATGGGGTGCCGGCACCTGCCCACGCTCCGTGCCGCGTTGAAGCGAGAACTGAAGATCGACACGACGACGTCGAAGAAGAAAGCCGCGTAGTCAATCAGGAGCCGTAGAGAGTTTCAACTAAGAATGGGCTTGACTCCGTCGGCTGGAGCGCCGCACGAAACGGTCACGACTCCCGCAGTCAACGCCAGCGCAAGGAAGGACTTTCTCATGTCGGCATCGTATCAGGTCGCAGCAAGCGGCATCAGAACGGTATGATGGCCCTCTAGCGATTGCCCGGGCGGCACGATGCTCGAGTCGATGCCGGCCGTCCATGGAACTCGAAACGGGGCCTTTTTCATGCGCAGATCACTCTTCCTCAGTGTGCTACTCACCGTTACGATCCTGGCCGTTGCGCCGGGAGCTGCAGCGCAGCCGTGGCAAACGTACGACACCTCCAACGGCGAGTGGCGGAGCTACGCCGGAGACATCGGTGGGAAGAAGTACTCCCCGCTCGATCAGATCGACGCCAGCAACTTCGCCGACCTCGAAATAGCCTGGGAGTGGACGTCGGTCGATACCCTCATCAGCCGAACAACGCCGGGTGGCGGTGAATGGTCAGCGCCGCTCGACACCATCGTCGAGTCGCTCGTCGAAGAGAACCCGGAGCTCTACCGGCCCGGTCACCCACCGCTTTCATCGCGCCTCCAGGCCACGCCGCTCATGGTCGGCGGCATCCTCTATTTCAACACGCCCCTCGGGCAGGGGGTCGCGGTCGACGCGACAACCGGCGAGACACTCTGGGTCTTCAACCCGAAGGGCTACGAGGAGGGGACCCCACCGATGAGCAATCCGTGGACGCAGCGCGGCGTCGCCTACTGGACCGACGGCGCCGATGACGAGCGGATTCTCTGGGGCACCGGGGCCGGCTACATGGTTTGTGTCGATGCGAAGACCGGCTGGCCGTGCGCTGAATTCGGCCCCGACGGGAGCGGCATGGTCGACACCACGGCCGGTCTTCCGCGGGCCAATCGGGAGGATCGTGACTATCTGAACGCCATGCTCTGGGGCATCTTCTCCGCGCCGATCGTCGTCCGCGACAAGGTCATCCACGGGTCGCAGGTCGCCGACCGCCGCATTACGAAGGAAGCGGTGCCCGGTTGGGTGCGCGCCTGGGATGTTCGAACCGGCGAACACGCCTGGGACTTTCACACCGTCCCGAATAGCACCGACGAGTTCGGCGTCGAAACCTGGCTCAACGACTCGTGGCGCTACTCCGGGAACGCGAACGTCTGGGGGATGCTCGGGGGAGACAACGAGCTCGGGCATGTGTATCTGCCGACCGGAACGACCACGAACGACTTCATCGGGTCCGACAGGCCTGGGGACAACCTCTTTTCAGAGACGCTGATTGCCGTCGACGTCGAGACCGGCCAGCGCCTGTGGCACTTCCAGGCTGTTCACCACGGGCTCTGGGACTACGACTTCGCGACCCATCCAAATCTGGTGGACGTCACGGTCGACGGGCGTGACATCAAGGCCATTGCCCAGGTCAGCAAGCAAGGCTTCGTCTATGCCTTCGACCGCGTCACCGGCGAGCCGATCTGGCCGATCGAGGAACGGCCCGTCCCGCAGGAGACCAACATCCCTGGCGACATACCGTCGCCGACACAGCCGTTTCCGACGAAGCCGGCCCCGTTTGACTACCAGGGCGTGACGCTTGACGACCTGGTCGATTTCACGCCGGAGATTCGAGAGATGGCGGTCAAGGCTGTCGATGGCTTCCGGCTGGGGCCGATCTTCACGCCGCTGGACCGTCCAGTCGAAGGGGTCACCAAAGGCACGATCATGCGTCCGCCAACCGAGGGCACAGCCGGCTGGGGCGGTGCCGCGATGGACCCGGAAACCAGCATCCTCTACATCCCGTCCCGCAACCGAGCCGTGGTCGTGGGGATGTACACGCCCGACCCGGAGCTCGGCGCCACCGTCGACTACACGCATGGGGCGCCCGAGGCGGCCATACTGGCCGGGCGCAACGCTTTCGGCGTGACACCTCAAATGCCCCAGGGGCTGCCCTTGCTCAAGCCGCCCTACTCACGGATCACCGCGATTGACATGAACACGGGCGAGCATCTCTGGTGGGTACCGACCGGCGATGGGGATCGCTACCGGAATCACCCGCGTTTGCGGGATCTCAGTCTGCCGCCGCTCGGCGGCGACAATGCAAACAACGGACCGCTCTTGACCAAGACACTCTTACTGTACTGTCTCACGGCCGGGGGGACGGACGGTGGCCCGCGACTCGTCGCGTACGACAAAACAAGCGGCGCCGAGCTGGCGTCAGTCGATCTCCCCAGCGGCGCCATCGGGACGCCGATGACGTACATGGTCGACGGCCGTCAGTACGTCGCGCTCACGGTCGGCGGCGGCCCGCGGCTCATCGCCTTTGCGCTGCCGAGCGACGGGTAGTACGCGGCCATCGTTCACGAGGGTCTGAGTTCAAACAAAGATGAGGGTAAGATGTTTCGCTGAAAACGGACCTTCTGGAGCTTGATCATGCGCACAATTGTTCTCGTACTTATCGTCGCCGCTGCCAGCGGCCTGCTCGCGGCCCCGGTGTCACTTCAGGATCTCGGGCCGATGGGCCCGAGCCCCTACGACCTGGTTGACGATTGGATGAAACCGTTTGCCGAAGACGGGTACGCCTGGGGGGCGCACACCGGCGTCTTCGCCGAGTCGCCCGACCGTATCTTCATTACCCAACGTGGCGAATTGCGGTTGCCCAATCCGGTTCCAACGGAGTGGGCCGGTTTCGCCGGCTCCATCGGCATCGATGCAACCGACCCCGAAGAGGGACAGCGGGTGTGGCGGAACTGCATCTTCATCGTCGACGGCGGCGGCAACCTCGTAGAGACGTGGGACCAGTGGGATCACCTGTTCGAAGGCGAGGGCTCCAACGGGCCGCACAAGATCAGCGTCAACCTGTACGACCCGGAGCGCAAGGTATACGTCGTCCACGAAACTGCGCACCAGGTCTTCGCGTTCTCGAACGACGGGAGCGAGCTCGCCATGACGCTCGGCGAGAAGGATGTCGCTGGTGACGACGAGTCGCACCTCGGTCGCCCGCAGGATATCGCCTTCCTTCCCGACGGCTCAATCCTGGTCGCGGACGGGCTCGACAACTCACGAATCGTTTGGTTTGACGCCGAGGGGAACTACCTGACCCATTTCGGGCAGCATGGGAACAGACGGGGATACTTCAACGGCGTGCATGGGGTCACAACTGACAGAGAAGGCCGAATCTACGTGGCCGACAGGGACAACGATCGCGTTCAGGTCTTCAATCAGACGACGAGAGCGGCGGCCTGGTATCACCCCAACGTCTCACCGATCGCGATCTGGCCAGTACATCAGAAGCCAGTGGATATCATCACGAGCGGCTACGACACCTGGGTCGTCGCGAACGATCCGGTAAGGATCATCAAGTTCGACCTGAACGGGAATTTCCTTTACTCGTGGAATATGGAGGGTGATGGTCCGGGTCAGTACGGCGAGCTACATCAGATGTCGGTCGACTCGAATGGCAATCTCTACGCCGTGGACGACAGGAAGGGCCGAACGCTAAAATTTGTCCTCAAGGCCGATGCAGAGCCCGGCCTCGCGGTGGGCATCCCCGACTTGGCATCGCCGTGACCGCGCGCGCACGTGCTGCGGCGAGGCCGGAAACACGAAGTCGACGCCTACGTTAGGAGATGGCAACCTTCCCAGCGCTCAGCACAACCGTAAGCGTGGCGACGAGGGCCCACTGCTGAGCGGGACGAAGTTGCGAAAGCGCGATGGTGAACAGGGTAACAAGTGCGAGTGTCATGGTTCTTCCCTCCACATGGGTAGGGAGCAAGGGGCGTTCCAAGACGACCCTGTTAAAACCGGCCCGAATCCGAGGCGAGCGCAGGTCGTCTGGCTGACACGTGACATGTAGTCGCGTGACTACCAGACGTGAGTGCAATCACGGAACCAGAACGACCTTCGCAGACGCTCCGGGCTCAAGCACCGCACGTGAGCCGCCGCAGCTTCCGCAAGAGGCAGCGCGAGGGACCCGTCGAGCTCCAGGGGGGCACCATGTTTTCCACGCACGGAGGATGAAATGAACCGACGAGAACTCGTGTCGCTTGCTGCCACGGTCCCCGGGTTGTCAGCTCTGAATGGTTTGAGCGCTGGCCGCAGGCCGCCCGCTGCTGCGCCGCACCCGAGCACGACCGCCACCTCCATTCAAGGGAGCCAAGAGCCAATTTGGCATTGACGTCATCTTTGCGTCAGGCTCGCGTTCATCAGCAACATCATCGGAGGATACCGTGCTAGTGAAGAACCTGATCGTCATCTTGTCTCTTGTCATCGCCTTGGCTCCGCATTCGACTCATGGACAGGAATCCGAATGGATCGATGCCGCCCGCGGTATCCTCGAACCCGTCCTTTCAGCGGAGTTCGACCGCGACATGACAGGAGTCGTTGCCTACGCCGGAAACCAGAGCATCGCTCAGATCGTCGCGCTGGCCTTTCCGTTGAGTCCCGCAGAAATGGCCACGTGGCAACAGCGGTTCGCGGCGGCTCTTGGCGAAACCGGCGCTGCCGGCGTGGACGTGAATGGGGACGACGAGGTTGAAGCAGAGGACGTTCCGGCCTCTCCACAGCCCGCGAAAACGATTACCTGTTCGACCGGAGAGAACGATGGGCAAGAAGGAATAGTCTGCACGTCTGTCTTCATCAACTTCTGAAGATCGAGCATTGCATACCGCGGCCCTCGTGCGTCCAGTAGCCGGCACGGCACTGTCCCAAGGCCGCGTTCGGAGCGTCCCGCCGCGCCCCCACCAGCAACAACGGAACGAGAAAGGCCGCGGTCCCGGGGAGGACGAGGAAGGCCAGAACCGCCTTGGCAAACAAGACGTCATCTCCGTCGGATGCCGCACCAGTGCAGGGCTGTTTGCGTCTTCGAAGCGACCCTCACCGTTCCGATGTCGACGCCCACTCTCGCGCGAGACGTTCGGCTTCGGCGATCTGTGCTGAGGTCATCGCCGCCGCGATAGTCGCGCGGAACTTCAAAGCTCCGTTTCGGGTCATACCGGTGAGCTGGGCAGCCGCAAGGGTTATCCACATATGCGAGGCAACGAAGTCCCGCGGGATACCTCGCCCGGTGCCACAAGCCAATCCTAGGGCCCCTTGCGCCTCCGCATCGCCCTGCTCAGCCGCCAGTTGAAACCACCGCACCGACTCCGTGTCGTCTTGCACCACTCCCTGACCCTCGGCATACATCACACCGAGTCGGCACTGCGCACCTGCGATCCCTTGCTCTGCAGCGAGCCGGTACAGTTGAAACGCTTCGGCCTGTTCCTGCTCAGCGCGAGTGGGAAGTCCGTCGAGGCGGTTAGTCATGGCTAGCTCGTTGTGGCCGAGTCGGGAACCGACTTCCAGTGCATTAGGTCGTCAGGCTGAGGTCCAGAGCATTGTATGCCCCTGCGCTGGTTTGTCCAGCCGCCCGCAGACGAACGAGTCAAACCGTGGTTTAGTTCAGACGTTACAATGCTGTCAATCTAACTTGTCTTCGTCCGGGAGCGCTATGTGTCGCCGCTCAGCAAACACGCTAGAGCAACGGCCAAGAAGCTGGGAAAGGTCGAGGTGGATATGCACGGGACTACGTGCAAGGTTCCGCTTGCTGCCGACTAGCGTGTCACCGCGGCGAGCGCACTCGTGACGCCTCTTCGGACGGCGCCTGTATGAGGCCCCAGACCCACAGGTGTGTGTGTTGCCGCGCCAACGACCACGACTCGCCGGCGTGTCGGAACTCCAAGAGGATGCCTGGATAGTTGAGCACCCGGAGTAGGCGTCGCGGGAGCGAATACGCGCCTTCGAGTCTGTCGTCCACTACGTACCTTATCGGCACCTGGGCGCAAGCCTTGACGGCGTCGCGATCGCACTCCGCCAGTTGTGAAGCGACCTTCAGATTCAGGAGTAATCGGGGGAATTCATACGCCGAGGGAGGGGCCCAGAGTCTCGAAACCGGAGCTGGATGCGATCTCGGCGATCTGCTGGTTATGACGCAGGTTGTGGAGCGGAATGTAGAGGAGCCACTGATACGCGTTGAGTGTCCCATAGACCGGCCGGCGGTGGTCTCGGGTATGTTCCGCCAACGAGGCCGTGGTTTCCATGGCAAAGGCGAGTGACGTCGCTCTCCTGTCTCGATAGCGCTGCAAGGCGTCCGCCCGTAAGACCGTGCCGGTTGGCCGAGCCGACTCGGGCGCCTCGCGGGTTTGACTCCGGTCCAGAAGCATCCGCTCGATGAGTTCGGTCTTCCCGGCGGTGGCTTCCCTCCAATTCGTATTGGCGGGCTCATCGAGCGCCCCCGTCACCTGATCGAAGAGGTTTCGCTCAACGATGCCAAGATGCTCAACGAGCTCGCCGACTGACCAACGACCATCCTGCTCGCGATGGGTCCACTGAGCATCCGTCATCGGACCAACGAGAGCAAGTAGGCCGTCACTGGACTCGCGGAGCAGCTTCACTACGTGCTGCCGTTCTTCTTCAGTCATCCTTTTCACCCATTACGACGGGTTGCGCTCGATTCACGTCGCCCCCTCGCCGATCTTAGCAGTGACGTCGTCGTGGCCGAGTCGGCCGTCGAGTAGGCAAACATCAATCCGGTAACGCGAAGACGAAAATGTTGCTGCCGCTGCTGGGTCGCAACTCAGGTGTCATCGCAGTCCAGCGAGAGGCGTTACCACCTATACCGGTACTCGCAACCACATACTGTCGTCCGTTGACCGCATAGGTAACAGGAAACCCGCTCACGGGCGATCCCAGATTGATTTCCCACAGCACTTCGCCCGTCTCATCATCATGCGCGCGAAACCGGCCGTTGACATCGCCACCGAACACCAGCCCGCCACCCGTTGCGACCAGTGACATCGTCGCCGCGTGCTGTTCGTAGGTCCAGGTCGTCTCGCCAGTCTCCGCGGAGATCGCCCGAACTGTCCCAAGTTGATCCGTGCCGGGGGCTAACTGGTATCGCATGCTGAGGCTATACAGCGAACTCCCTCCATCGTCGAGCGCCGCCATCCGGGCGCAGGCCTGTCGAAGCGGCATATACATCGTGTTCGTGCGCGGACTGTATGCACCCGCTTCCCAGTCTTTGCCTCCTATCGCAGAGGGACACACCAGGACCTCTTGCCCGAAAGCGCCCAAGACGACCTCTGCGTTCTCCGATACCACGCCCGTCGCCCCGTCGATGTGACTGATGACGTTTTGCGTGATGGTGGGCGTTGCCCAAAGGAACTCGCCCGTCTCACGATCGAGGGTATAGACAATGCCCGTCTTCCCAGGAATTCCGGTCACGACGCGACGCTCCTCGCCTGGCCGTAGTCGCGGATTGATCCAGCTCACTGACTCACGGCGCGGCTGGACGACGGTGTCGACCAGCAGTCGCTCAAACGGATGGTCGAGATCCCAATGGTCGTTGAGGTGCTGGTAGTACCACTCGATCTCACCCGTATCGGCGTCCAGCGCGAGGGTCGAGTTGTGATAGAGGTGGGCGTTCTCAGTACCCCCCAGCATGAACTTCGGCGCCGGCGACGTCACAGAAGTGCCGATGTAGATGAGGTTCAACTCCGGGTCGTAGCTCGGTACCATCCACGTGCCGACGTGTCTGCGCTCGTTGTATGGAACGTCGCCCCACGTTTCGTCACCTGGCTCACCAGGTCGAGGGATCGTCCCACGACGCCACAGCTCATCGCCGGTCGTTGCGTCGTGCGCAGTAACGACACACGCATCGGGGCCGGCACGAGGCATACAGCTGCGCCCTGAGACAACCTTGCCGCCCGCGATAATCGGTCCTGAGCTCTGGTTGGCCGGGTTGACCCTATAGTCAAGAATCTCGGTTTCCCATACCAGGTCCCCGGTCATCGCATCCAGGGCAAACACATAGTCATCGACGCTGGTATCAATAATGAGATGGTCGTAAATCGCTAGATTCCTATTCGTCGTACACACACCGGGCAGCATGAACTCACACACGTCGTCGGGAAGCGACCGGCGAGACTCCCAGATGAGATCACCGGTAGCCGCGTTGATCGCCTGGATGGCATCGCTCGGATTCGGCATATACATAACGCCGTCGTACACCAACGGGGTTCCCTGTTGGCGACCCGGTGAATTCAGGGCACGCGACCAGACCAGGCGCAGGTCACCGACGTTGTCGCGATCAATCTGGTCGAGCGGGCTGTAGCCCCAGGAGTCGAGCGTGCGGCGCCACATCAGCCAGTCGGCTGGATCGGGATTCTGCAGCATGGCATCGGTGACCGGCTCAAACCCTTCGTCCTGCGCGCTCACCGCCGCACAACCTAGCAGCGCGACGAGGGTCACCCCAACCATGCCCCGAGACAGATACCACATCATGAAGACCCTTCCCGCTTCGTAACGGCCGAGTCGGGAGCCGATGTCCAGAGCCATACGCTTGGAAGGTAGCCAGATTCGGGCTGATCCAGGCGTCCCAGCAGAATAAGTAGCGGTGAGGCAGGGATTCGAAACCTATTGTTGCAGTTTCTCTAACGCAGCGACTGCGTGCGACTTCTGGCCTAACGGGTTCAATCCTAGCCGCTTACCGCTGCTGAACTAGTCAACCGCAGTCTACAGTAATCTGCGGGAATCGACCCAACTTGGGAGTCCATCGCGAGGTGGGTTCGTTGGTTTTGTGTTCCCGCAGGGAAGAGGGCCAGTTTCGGAAGGTCCGAAACCCGGCCAAACGGGTAAGCGGTCGGACTGGTCTACTCAGCGGAAGGTGTAGCCAAGGCTGACCGTCACACGAACAAACGGTTCCCACCCGAACCGAAACTCCGGACTGAACCAGAGTTGGTCGCCGACGCGAATCCGCACACCCACCCCGCCACCGCCAGTGAACTCATTCGCGGAGAACCTTTCGCGTTGCGCTCCAGGGAATCTGAACCGACTATGCAGCAGTCCGGCCCCAGCTACCAAGTAGGGGCGGACATCACTGCGACCTCGATACTCTCGGATCAGGGCGACCTGAAAGGAATAGTCTTGGTCGAGGGGCGACTCTCGTAGGTAGAGGAACTCAGGTTCCAGGCTCAAGGCGCTGGACAGGCGAAAGCGCGCGGCTCCGCCCACAGCAGCGTGGTAGTCGGTTACCTCGTCGAGGAAGCCCGCCGTGCCGACGACCGCTTTCAGCTCGATCCGGTCCGCATCCTTGGCGAAAGCCGGCGCGACCGACAGGAGCAACCCTAACAACCAGTTAATTAGCTTCCATCGCACTGGGTACCCATCGCTTTCGCCGCGTGTTCATTGGTTCTGAGAACGGCGGAGCAAGAATAGACCACAGCGCGGCGGTTGGAAGCGCCTGAGGGCGGCAGAAAACCAGACCGCTCGAGTGGTCCACCGAGCATTCCGAGCGTGTTTTGTGGGACACAGGAGGGATGTATCGAGTGGAGCTCTATGCGGCGGTGCGGCGCAGCGTCTATGTGGAGGAGGTGAGCGAGCGGGCGGCGGCGCGCCGCTTCGGGCTGGCCCGGGAGACGGTGCGCAAGATGCTGCGCTACCGACTGCCGCCCGGGTATCGCCGGGCGAAACCGATCCGGTGTCCGAAACTGGACGCCTTCACCAGGGTCATCGATCAGATCCTCACCGACGATCAGCAGCGTCCGAAGAAGCAACGGCACACGGCGAAGCGCATCTGGGAGCGCTTGCGCGCGGAGCACGCTTTCACGGGCGGCTACACCATCGTCAAAGACTACGTGCGCCGGCGGAAGCTGGGCGGGCAAGAGCTGTGCGTGCCGCTCGTGCACCCGCCGGGCGACGCCCAGGCCGACTTCGGTGAAGCGCTGGTGGTCGTCGCCGGCGTCGCATGCACGGCGCACGACCTGGTCGTGGATCTGCCGCACAGCGACGACGCGTGCGTGAAGGCGTGTCCGGCCGAGACGACGGAGGCGTTCTGTGACGGGCACAACGCGGCGTTGCACTATTTCGGCGGCGTACCGCGTGGCATCGTCTACGACAACACCACGCTGGCGGTGGCGCGGATGCTCGGTGACGGCACGCGCCAGCGGACCCAAGTCTTCAGCGAACTCCAGTCGCATGACCTGTTCGACGATCGCTTCGGACGACCGGGGAAGGGCAACGACACAGGCAAGGTGGAAGGGCTGGTCGGCTACGTCCGCCGCAACTTCTTCGTGCCGGTCCCGCGCGTCGCCAGTTGGGACGCGTTGAACGCCGACGTGGAGCGCCAGTGCCGCGCGCGGCGCGGGCAGCGGTGACGGCGGCACACCGAGCCGATCGGGGAGCGCTTCGCGCGCGACCGCGCCGCGGTGTTGCCGTTGCCGCCGGTCCCGTATGACGCCTGCGACCCGCGCCCGACGCGGGTCACGTCGTTGTCGCTGGTGCGCGACCGCCGCAACGACGACTCGGTGCCGACCGCCTACGGCCACCGCGAGGTGGTGGTGAAGGGCTACGTGGACACCGTCGTGGTCGGGTGCGGCAGTACCGTCATCGCCCGCCATCCTCGCGCGGGACGCGTTGATCTTCGAGCCGCGGCACTACTTGGCCTTGCTGGAGCGCAAGACCGGGGTGCTCGATCAAGCGGCGCCGCTCGCCGGCTGGGAGCTGCCGGAAGCGTTTGGTCGGCTACGGCGTCTGTTGGAGGCCCGGCTGGGCAAGGCGGGGACGCGCGAGTACGTGCAGGTGCTGCGGCTGCTCGAAGACGTTCGGCTCGCCCACGTCAGCGGCGCTGTCCGGGACGCCCTCGCCCTGGGCGTGATCGGGTTCGACGCCGTCAAGCATCTGGTGCTGTGTCGCCTCGCACACCGGCCGCCCCGCCTCGACTTGGCGCAGTATCCGCATCTCCCGGCCGCGCGCGTCGCGACGACCGCGACAGCGGACTACCTGGCGCTGCTGGGGGCAGGCGCCGAGTGATGGCAAAACCGACCCTGCTGCTCGACGCGCAGCTCAAGGCCCTGCGCCTGCCGACCTTTCTGCGCGAGTACGACACAGTGGCGCGGCAGTGCGCCCAGGAAGGGCTGGACTGTCCGCGCTATCTGCTCCGCCTCTGCGAGCTGGAGTTGCTTGATCGCGAGCAGCGCGCCACCGAGCGCCGCATCAAGGCCGCCACGTTCCCGGTCTTGAAGAGTCTCGAGACCTTCGCGTTCCGCGCAATCCCGTCGTTGAATACGCGCCTGGTGCTGGAGCTGGCGCGCTCGGCGTATCTCGACCGCCGAGAGAACGTGTTGGCGTTAGCAGCCCGTGGTGAAAGTCGAAGTTATGAGGGATCGACACAATCGATCCGTCGTACTACACTGACGCGCATGGCTATGGGAACGCGCGAGACGGATCAACCGCCGCTGTGGATCGCGACGTCGGACCTGCCCACCTCGCCGGGCCATCCGTTCTACGCGCGGCTGACGACGCTGCTCGACGGGCACCCCTTCGATCGGTTCGTCGAAGGCCTGTGTGACCGGTTCTACGCGCCCGTGATGGGCCGACCGAGCTTGGCACCCGGGCGCTACTTCCGCCTGCTGCTGGTCGGCTACTTCGAAGGCATCGACTCGGAACGCGGGATTGCGTGGCGCGCGACGGACTCGTTGGCGGTCCGCAGCTTTCTGCGGTTGGCCGTGGACGAGGCGCCGCCCGATCATTCGACGATTGCGCGCACGCGGCGCTTGATCGATCTGGAGACGCACCGGACCGTCTTTACGTGGGTGCAACAACGACTCGTCGAGGCCGGCCGTCTGAAGGGCAAGACCATCGCGATTGACGCCACGACGCTCGAGGCGAACGCGGCGATGCGCAGCATCGTCCGCCGGGACACCGGCGAGAGCTACCAGGCGTTTCTGGCGGGTCTCGCGACGGCCTCGGGGATCGAGACGCCCACGCGCGAGGGTCTGGCGCGACTGGATCGGAAGCGGAAGAAGAAGACCTCGAACACAGACTGGACGAACCCCCACGATCCCGATGCGAAGGTCACGAAGATGACAGATGGCCGCACGCATCTGGCGCACAAAGCCGAGCATGCCGTCGACATGGAGACCGGCGCGATTGTCGCGGTGACACTGCAAGGTGCCGATGTCGGCGACACCACGACGATCATCGAGACCGCCATCGCCGCGACCGAGCAGGTCGAAGACGCGCAGGCCAACGTTGACGATCGGCAGTCTCTGGAAGAGATCGTCGGTGATAAGGGGTATCACAGCAATCAGACCCTGATCGACCTGGACGCCGTGGGTATCCGGTCCTACGTGTCCGAGCCGGACAGGGGGCGACGTGATTGGTCGAAGGATCCCGAGGCCCGGGCGCCGGTGTATGGCAATCGTCGCCGGATGCGGGGACGACGCGGCCGCCGCCTGATGCGCCAACGCGGCGAACGGATCGAACGCTCGTTTGCGCATCTCTACGACACGGGCGGGATGCGGCGCACCCATCTGCGCGGCCACACGAACATCCTGAAGCGCCTCCTGATTCATGCGGGTGGCTTCAATCTCGGGCTCGTCATGCGTCATCTGATCGGGATCGGCACGCCGCGCGGGCTGCAGGGCCGCGTGGCCGCTGTTCTTGCGACGTTAGGGGGGCTCATGGGCGTCGTCCGACGTCGGCTCACCACGATTTCGTCGTCGCATCGACTCATCCCGGCCGTGCGCGGTCGGCTCGCGTCACTGGCCACGTTTGCCGTCAACTCGTCAGCGGCGATCACTTGCACCACGGGCTGTTAGGCAACTCCGGCACGGGCAAGACGCATCTGGCACTGGCGTTGGGGCTGGCGGCCTGTCAGAAGGGCTATCGGGTGCGCTTCCTCACCGCCGCCGCGCTGGTGAACGAACTGCTCGAGGCCCGGGATGAGAAGCGCCGGCTGCGCCTCCAGAAGCAGCTGGCCAAGCAGGATCTGTTGATCGTGGACGAGCTCGGCTACGTGCCTCTTGAGAACTCTCGGGTGCTCTCCTGACCAGGAGCGACTTCTTCCCCAGCTTCTGGGCATTGAGGAAGTAGACCTTGCCCGGTTCGAGTTTCTCCTGGTTGAAGGTGTTCTCGATCACCACCAAGCGCGAGTGGGCGATCCGGTCGGCGGCGTCCAGCAGACGGAACCGGGTCTGCTCGTTGAGCGACGGGTCGTCGGTGAACCACAGCACCACCGCGCCGGGGTCGGAATCGAAGTCGTAGTCCGAGTTGTCGTCGAACAGCGCCTCGACAACTGCCGCCGCCATCACCGTCTTGCCCGCGCCGGTGGTCGCCGTGAGTGAGAACGCCACCGGCGACTTCCATCGATGCCAGGCGTCCCGCCCCGTGTTGATCGTGAAGTTGGTGAGGTACGACTCGTACAGGCGCACGGCTTCCACCCGGTGCGGGCAACTCGCCGCACACCATTTGGAACCCCCGATCGTCGTCGGTGACGATGAACGCAATGCGCACCGATTGGGCCTTGGCAAGAGCGGCGAGGAAGTCCTGCGAGGCGTCGAGGTCGAACAGCACGGCGTACGTGTCCGCTACGTCGAAGTCGTCCCTTGCCTTCTCGATCCGGCGTCCCTGCGACCCGGCCCTGAGCCACAGCAACGGTGCGAGCGCCTCGAACGCCCGGTTGTGCGCCACCGGCCGCGGCGCCTCGTAGGTCATAGCGAAGAACTCGACGTTCTCCGCCAACCCGTCCGCCAAGGGAAAATTGTCCGTGTACTCGTACTCTCCCTCCACGGACGCCCCGTTCCGCGTCGCACCCGTGATCGCTACCTTGAGCCTCGGTTTGGTGATGTACTCGAAGATGCCCCATTGCTCCCACTCCGCATCGCCCGGGCGCAGCCCCTTTTCGCGAAATCTCACCTCCTCGTGGGGAGACACCTCGTTGTTGGTGATGCATATGCACTGGCGACGTCCTGCGTCCTGACGGTTCAGGCGCATCACCGCGTGCGCCGTTGTCCCCGACCCGGCGAAGAAATCCAGAACGATGGCGTCCGGCTTGCTGCCCACGAAGAACCGCAGAACGTCCTCGACCCCGTACAGGGATTTCGGGTACGGGAACCGCCGTCCGGGAATCAGCCTCGAGAGGATTCGCGTGCCCCCAGCCTCCGCGTTATGAGACGGCACGTTCCAAACGCGCTTCGGCGTCGGCGTCTCGTCGTCGACCGGTTTGGTGCCTTGAACGGAACCGTCCTTGCCCCGCCCTGCGCCCTCGATGGTCCCGTCCGCTATCTCCAATATGGTTCCCGTTTGGAGATACTGGACAGTCCCTTTCTTGCTGACACGCACGAACCCGTTCTTCCAGTTCCGGCGCAACACCTCTGGCGTTAACCCCCACAGCATCTCCGTTCCGTCCGGCTTCAACGGCCAGACCGCCCGCGTACCCTCCGGCGACGCCACCGAACGCCTGTCGACATCGTCTGCCACGGCACCGCCAATGGAGTGGATCGTGTTCGTCAGGTTGTCCACGTGCCATTACTTCGGCCTGCTGATCGTAGGCGAACCTCCACAAACGCCTGTCCCATTAGTGATTCATAGTCGGACAAATCCTTGTCTTGTGCGCGGCTGATGGTGATCTCATCCGCCGCACGAGTCCATTCACCTAGCCACGCTTCGTTGATGAAGTTCACCTCCGCGTACGGGATGTTGCCGCCAAACGGTGGATCGGTGAACACGTAGTCGATGCTGTTGGCCCTGAGATCGGTCTTCACGCACGAACCACAATGCACTTCCACCAGGTGTTCGTTCCGGTGTGTCACCGCGAAGGCCGCACTGATGGTGCCGAGTTTCCGCCGGAGACCTGCGAACAGATTCTTCTCCACAGGCAGACCACTCACGTACAAGACGCCAGATTGCGAGCTGGTCACCACCAGATCTCGCTGCTTCTGCTTGGCGACCACACGGGTCATGAGGGTCCCGTGACTCCCGTTGTAGCTCAGAAGCCAGAAACGCAACGCGTCCCGTAGGGGCGACGTCGCGGCGCGCTGCCAGAGCGTCGCGAAGATGGCGAGATTTCGCCGTGTATAGAAATGGTGCAGATGCGTGATGCCCCGGTGGTATCCACTGCGGTAGAGATCGCCCCAAGGAATCTCCACATGCGGAACGCCGGTCGGCAACGCCGTCTCCGCGATTCGTTTCAAAAGCAGACGGTCGGACGCGTCGATGGCACGAGACCACTTCCGCTTGCCGGTGACGCCGTACAGCCAGACGGGACGGCGCACGCGCCCTGTAACGCGCGCGTTTAGAAGTTCATCGATCGTGGCCCTCACGACGCGCCGCACCTCGGTGGTCGCAGTGTGCCGCGCGCAATAAGGACAGCGTAACTTTGGGTTGATCCGCGCTGGCCCACGACGTGCACATCCCTCCCAAAACGTGACGTGCTTGCCACAATTCGGGCACTCAAGAACCTCGGACCAGATCAAATAACGGATGGCGACGTCGGCGCGGTCGCGGACCGTGCCGTGCTCGACCCGCTGGAGCAGGTACTCCCGGAGCAGGTCGCGGGGGTCGGGTTCAACCGCGAGGCCGGCCCGGAGCCGGGCCGCTTCAAGATAGGCGCGGTGCCCAGGCTGCTGCACCCGGGCCCGCGCCGGGTCATAGGGGGTCCCTTTTCACGTGGCCACAGAGGTCCCTTTTCTACTTGCCGTTTCCACTCCCTCCGCGCCCGACAGACACGGCCCGCATGCCGCCAGGGCCACCCCCGCTCCCTCCAGCCCGCGCCGGTGCGGCGGCCGACCCACGACGCTCACGGACGCGGTGGGCGAATCGCCTCGGGGAGGCGGTCGGCACGGGCGTGTCCCGGGGTGACGACCGCCGCGCCTGAAGCATCCTGGCGGGTCGATGTCGCCTACTTGATTTCAAACACCTTCAACACTTCGTCACCGTAGTGATTGATGACCTTCACCGCGATTTGTCCGGATGCTGGTTTGTCAAACGGCCGGCTCACCGTGCTGTAGAGGCTGTTCCACGCGGCTTCATCAATGTCAGCCCTTAACGCCCGTTTGAGTTTGTCGTAAGGTTCGTCGGCCCCGGTAAAGTAAGCGTGGCGCACGAAGAAGCTCTCGCTGTTGTAATCGGTGTCGATGAACCAGCAGGCAATGTCGTCGGTGGATGCGCTGCGTATTTTCCCTGTGGTTGGATCGTAGACATCCACGCCCTTGATTTCGGCAACGATCTGGCCGTTCTTCTGCTTCTTGATCTCAACGTCCGGCTCGCCGAAAACCATGAACAGATTGCCAGCGCCGGTTTTCTTGAGCAGTTCATCACCCATCGCCAAGTCAGGGTTCATTTTGGCCGGGAGAACCGTCAGCTTGCCGTAGCGCTTCACCTCTTCGACAACGTGCGGGTCGAATGCGAAGCCGCAGACAATCAGCGTGTCGAATCCCAGTCCTTGCACCGCCTCCTTGGCTGCTTCCTTCACTTGCTGCGCCCCGACGGTGCCGTGCTCCGGGCCAATCGAGACAGCGACGCGCCTGGTCTTGCCGTGAACGTCGGTGCATTCGCCAGCGGCGTGCAACCACGCTCCGGCGTAATGATCAAGCTGGTCGAAAGTCAGACGTTCCCCCTTGCGGGTGTTCTGCACGCCGGCTTTCCTGAGGTTGTCCAGGATCATCGTGGCGAAGTCCTGCTGCTTGCGGGCTTCCTGCTCTCTCGCTGTGGGAGCCTGCTCTTTGTCGGAAGTGGGTAGTACACGATGCGGCGATAAACTCTCTACTGAAAATGGTCCGCACACGCGCACACGCTTGCTGTCTTCGTAGGGCTGGTCGCGGAGCATTAGCGTCTCCGCGTATCGGGCAACAGCGGCATCTCTCTGCTGACGAGTTAGCCCTTTGGTGAGATCGGGGTTGTTTGTGATGGAGCCTAGCGTTACGTGCGGTACGCGCTTGTAAACGAAGCCTTTACGGATGTCGCCTTCCGTCGTGCTCTCGGCGGGCACCTTGCCGATCAGTTCCGCTTCCTTTGTGATGCCTTCGGGTGAGTCGGCCAATAGGTAGTAGGAATACTTGGCGGCTATCAGGCGTGTGCGCGCCAGCGCTAAGGCGACTCGGCTGGTGTCGCAGGTGATCCAGCGCCGCCCCCAATGCTCGGCGACATAGGCGGTGGTGCCGCTCCCGCAGGTCGGATCGAGCACTAGGTCGCCGGGATCAGTGGTCATCAGCAGGCAGCGCTCGACGACTTTCCTACTAGTTTGGACGACGTAGTCCTTATCGGTAGCACCTTGAGTGTCCATCCACATGTGACTAATTTCTTGGACTGGATAGTCATCAAAGTACAGTTTGTAGCGAAGAGAATCGCGAGAGAAGAATAGTCGCTTAGCTATAACCAGCTTTCGCATCCCATCGACGTTGGTCTTCCAACTCTTTCCACCAGATGGAAAGAACGTCTGGCCACCAAACCCGAATTCAAACACGCACGATTCTGTACGTCCGGACGAACGCATGTCCATGGATTGGAAGAGTCTCCCGCCTGGAGGGACATCGCCAGACAGTTTGGTGCGGGAGACAGACTCGCCTGACGGCAGTTCAACATACCCGTAGTCTCCCTCGTTCGAATCATCACGATCTACGAACAGTTTTCTAAACTTTGTCTGTTTGACATCCTTGCCGTACCACACGAGGTAATCGCACATCGTGAAGATATACGTCTCGCCGAGCGGCATCTTCTTCTTTTTGAAAGCGATATTCGCGATGAAGTTCTCACTGCCGAACACCTCATCCAGCACGCAGCGCACCAGATGCACGTTCTCGTCCCCAATCTGCACGAAAACGCTTCCGGTTTCTGTGAGCAAGTCGCGCGTGACAACCAACCGGTCACGCAGGTAGGCCAGATATGAATGGATGCCGAGCTTCCAGGTATCACGGAATGCGCGTAACTGTTCCGGCTGGCGGGTGGCGTCCTCAGCCTTGTCTTTCACCTCGCGCTTGCGAGTGCTCACCTGCCAGTTGGAACCGAACTTGATGCCATAGGGCGGGTCAAAGTAGATGGCTTGCACCTTCCCCTTGAGCCCTTCTTTCTCTGCGAGCGAGGTCATAACCAGCAAAGAGTCGCCAAGAATGAACCGGTTAGCCCAGTGCTTCTGGCGGTCGTCCTTGTGGCTATAAAAATCGACCTTCTTCTGGAAGTCATCTTCAAGGCCGTTGAAGTCAGCAAAGAAGTTGGTCGGGTTGTTGTCCTGCTGCTCGATGCGGGGCATCGCTTCGATGATGGCCTGTGGGTGAATTTTCTCCTGGATATAGATCGGAACCACAGGGACTGCGAGGTCTTGGCAGTCTTGTTCGTCCTTCCCTTTCCAGACCACCTGCGGATCGAGGGAAGGATCGCGTGGGTAAAGCATGGTCCTTGGGGCGTGTTCTTCGTCGGCCACGAAGTCGCGCAGTTCTCCGGTGGGGATGTTGGCGCGCTTATCCTTGTGGCGAATAGCTTCTACTTGTTTTCGTGTCCTTCGTACCACTTAACCGTCTCTCACGAGTCAAACTCAGCCATTAGGCGGAGCACTCGCTTGAACTCATCGTTGGCACCACCTCCGCCTTGCGTTTTGCCGCCCAAACTAACTGTGACGATATTCTTGAACGTATTGAAGTCGTAACCAAACGACTTCCTGCCAAAGCGTCCGTTGCGTGTTGCGAGCCACGTTCTAAAGGCATTGCGGACTACTGGGTTACCGGAAATGTTGAACGGACGAGTCGGGTCTGCCGCTTGTATCGTCTCCGAGAGCTTCCGATGAGCGCCTAGAAATTTTTGACACACCCCGATCGCCTGGTTCACATGCCCTCGCGTGCTGTCACTCTGCCCGATGCCTTTCTTCAGAATGTCCCAGCACATGTGGCTAAAGCGACCGTGTTCTTCAATTTCCTGCAGACATTTCTTGTAGAACCACTCTTTGCTTTTGAGCGCCATGAGATCTCCTAGGCGGACGCGGACGAGGTTGCTTTCTCCCGATTCAAGAAGGAACGGAGGATGTTTTCAGCATCCCACGGATCAGTCACTTCGACGAACGCCCAGCGACCGAAACCACCGTGATTGTTTACGGCTGGCACCCAAAGCGTTCGAGCAGCGGCAACCTTGGCGGCCTTGTCTTTCTTCTTCTCGCCCGTAACCTCGATGATCACGTTGATCAGGTCGTCTTGGCCGGGGCCGTCGTCGATGCAGGCAATGAAGTCGGGGACGTAGTTTCTTTCCTCGCCGCTTAGGGTGTAGGGAATGACGAAGCCCAGGTTATGATTCTTGACGTAGCGGATGACCTCAGGCATGTCTTCAAGAGCTCCGGCCACCTTCTGTTCCCAGGACTCTGTATCGGCGACGACGTGGGAAATGTGACACTTGTCGTCACGGGTGGCGAAGACGGGCCGAATGGTATCGAAATCGACGTAACGAGTCGAGGCAATGGTGTCATACGGGTGCAGAATCGGCTTGAGCGCGGCCGCGCTGTCGGTCGAGGCGACGATGGCCTTGTAGATGCGGTCTGCGGCGTCGTGTGCGAATTCGAGCAGCAGTAGCAGTTGCGGGAACGTGTTGTCCTTAAAGGTGACGCATTCAACGAGCCAGCGTTTCGCAATGCCGAGTACTTGTGGGAAAAGCCAAGGCTTGTCATTTCCGTCGTCGTCACGGAAGTAATTCTCCAGCGTGAGCCTTGCTAGTAGGAAGGTTACCTCGCTGAGCCGGTGTCGCTTCAGGTCGTCGAGCGTGTGGACAGAGGTTTTACCCACGATTGGCGCGTTCTCGGTCTTTGTGGGAATGTCAGCGGTTGAAAGCGTCAATCTGCATTCATCAATAAAGGATGCGTTGAGTGGTTTGTCGGCGACGTCGTAGCGATAGCCGAGCAGCCGAGGGAAAGTGATCTCGCATGACCGGCGGTTTTCGAGGGCGCGCACGCGGGTGGGCAACGGGCCAGGCTTTGGGTTTGTGGTTGCGCCGCTGCACGGGATAAAGGAAAACGGCACGCCGTAGACGTCGGCGTACTCAGGATCGAACCAACCCGCGTCATTGGTTGCGTAACTCATGCGCCGCAACGCGCGCCCGACAACCTGCTCACATAGGAGTTGCGTGCCGAATGCGCGCACACCGAGCACGTGAGTGACGGTGTTGGCGTCCCAGCCCTCGGTAAGCATGGAGACACTCACAACGCACTTGATTTGCTCGCCGAGTCTGCCCGCCTTACCCACGCTGTTCATCACCTCTCGAAGCAGGTCTTCGTCTGTCAGGTTATCGGTGTCGCGACCTGGGAAGCGGGCTCGGTAGTCAACCTTGAACTCTTCGATTTCTCGAGCGGCGACGCTCTTAAACTCATTGCTCATCGCATCGCCAGATTCCAGTTGCTGGCTGTCTACCAAAATCGTGTTCGGGCGGTGCAACCATCCACCGTCGCCATCGTCGTTCCTGAAGATCGGAAGTTGTCCGGCCTGGACGATGGTACGCTCCCCGATCTTCCTTTCCCAGCCAGCGATGTGGTTGAAGACTAGTTTGGAGACATTGGTGTTGTTGCAGATGACGATGAAGACAGGCGGCGTGATGCCGTGCGCGCGGGCCTCGGCGTTATGCTCCCAAAGTTGGTAGTACTTTTCGTAGTTGCTGTAGAGGCTGTGCAGCGCTCCTTGCAGCTCCGCTGGCAGTTGCGGTTCACCGTGAAGCTTGTCGGTCTTACGTCCCTTCTTAGGCAGGCGTTCGCGAATTCGCAACCACAAGTCACGGTATGTGGGCTGATGGCCGGTCATCGAATCGTCAGCGACCGGCACGCGCGGCACCTTGACAATACCTGCCTCGATTGCGTCGATGAGTGAAGAATCTGAGACGACCCAAGGAAAGAGAGTGCCTTCAGGGTAGCCAGAGCCGCGCAGAAAGAACGGTGTGGCTGACAGATCGTAGATGGCCTTCACGCCAATCTTGGCTTTCATCGCCTCAATGCCAGAAATCCAGACACGAGCTTCTTTCTCGCGTTGCTTGGCTTGGACGCGGTCGTCGCCGGTAAGCTTTTCATCCTCGCCGTCTGGCTTGCGGCGGTAGCAGTGATGGGCTTCGTCGTTGAGAACGACGACGTTCCTCTTAGCGCCGAGTTCGCGACAGACGCGACGCACCATTTCGTCAGGGGTTTCGGTCAATACTCTTGTCTGCCCGTCGGCAAGAATCGACTTGACGATCTTGCTGGCGGTGAATTTCTCGCGCTGCTGGAAGGCATGAAAATTGGTGATGACGATTTTGGCCTGCCCGAGTTGATCTTGCAGCTGAGCCGGCACGATATCGCGCTGGCGATAGTAATTCCCCAAATCGTTCGGCATAAGGACGCGCAGCCTGTCGCGGATTGTAATGCCGGGAGTGATGATCAGAAACGTGTCGGAGAATCCTGGGGCTTGCGGGTTGGCGCGCTTGTTGAGCGTCTGCCAGGCGATGAGCATGGCCATGACGACGGTTTTTCCGGAACCGGTGGCCATTTTGAATGCCGTCCTCGCCAACCCAGGGTTCGACGTGTCGTTCGCCTGGCGAACCTTGTTGTCGATCCAGGCATCCCCATACTTCTTGGCAACCTCGGCTATGTAGATTGCGGTTTCGAGAGCTTCAATTTGGCAGAAGAAGAGCTTCTTCTCTCGGCTGGGATCGGTCCAATACGCTATCAAGCGTGCAGTCGTCGGTGTAATACCGACGTAGCCACCCTGACGCCACACGGTGACGCGACGGCGGATGTCGTTGACGAGCTTGTTTTCTTCGATCCGGTCCTGGGTCCATTCCGTGTCGAACTGCAGCTGTTTGGCTCCCTTTGTCTTCGGCCTGGCGATGGGAACGAAATACGAACTGGTCCGGCGGCCATCAACTACCTCATTGGTAATTCCCTCGTCTGTGAAGCGAAAATGGCGGGTCGGTTCGTCGAATGGCGAGTTGATGATCGGGTTTTCGATGACAGCGTGACTCATTGGCGACATTCCTTCAACGAGGTTTAGGCTCCGTCACGTTCTTACCGATGAAGTCGACTGGTCATCGTCTGGTGGGGCGGCTCGTGAACGATGTCTTGGCTCCGCCGACAGCATCGGGGCATGCGCGTTGCCGCTGGCACTACCAACTCCGCGGCTGCGCTTTCCAGCTGCGCGTAGGCGCGCCACAGCTCGGTGGCTCGTTCCGTCTTTCTGGTGGCGCGGGCCAGCAGGACGGTGTCGAACCGACCGGTCTCGGCAGGGAAGTCGAGCCGGATGTCGTCCTTGAGCAAACCCGATTCCTGCACCCGCGCCGGGTCGACCACCACGGGAGGGTAGCTGGTCCGGTTCTCGGCCTTGGCCATCGCATCGTTGAAGCGCTCGACCGTGGCAGAGATTCCCCACACGATCGGCACCGGTGGGACGCCGTTGGCGCCGTTGACGAGCCGCTGCACGATGGTGGCCTTCTCGGCCCGGGCGCCCGTGCTCGACGGCTTCATGCCCCGGTGGGCCTCGTCGAGGATGAGGTACAGCGTGAGGTGCTCGTCGGCGATGGTGTTCGCCAGCGTGTCCCACATCGTGAACGCCCGCGCGTCCGGCATCGGCAGGTCATACTGGGCCCTCTCCTGAGAACTCTCGGGTGCTCTCCTGACCAGGAGCGACTTCTTCCCCAGCTTCTGGGCATTGAGGAAGTAGACCTTGCCCGGTTCGAGTTTCTCCTGGTTGAAGGTGTTCTCGATCACCACCAAGCGCGAGTGGGCGATCCGGTCGGCGGCGTCCAGCAGACGGAACCGGGTCTGCTCGTTGAGCGACGGGTCGTCGGTGAACCACAGCACCACCGCGCCGGGGTCGGAATCGAAGTCGTAGTCCGAGTTGTCGTCGAACAGCGCCTCGACAACTGCCGCCGCCATCACCGTCTTGCCCGCGCCGGTGGTCGCCGTGAGTGAGAACGCCACCGGCGACTTCCATCGATGCCAGGCGTCCCGCCCCGTGTTGATCGTGAAGTTGGTGAGGTACGACTCGTACAGGCGCACGGCTTCCACCCGGTGCGGGCAACTCGCCGCACACCATTTGGAACCCCCGATCGTCGTCGGTGACGATGAACGCAATGCGCACCGATTGGGCCTTGGCAAGAGCGGCGAGGAAGTCCTGCGAGGCGTCGAGGTCGAACAGCACGGCGTACGTGTCCGCTACGTCGAAGTCGTCCCTTGCCTTCTCGATCCGGCGTCCCTGCGACCCGGCCCTGAGCCACAGCAACGGTGCGAGCGCCTCGAACGCCCGGTTGTGCGCCACCGGCCGCGGCGCCTCGTAGGTCATAGCGAAGAACTCGACGTTCTCCGCCAACCCGTCCGCCAAGGGAAAATTGTCCGTGTACTCGTACTCTCCCTCCACGGACGCCCCGTTCCGCGTCGCACCCGTGATCGCTACCTTGAGCCTCGGTTTGGTGATGTACTCGAAGATGCCCCATTGCTCCCACTCCGCATCGCCCGGGCGCAGCCCCTTTTCGCGAAATCTCACCTCCTCGTGGGGGAGACACCTCGTTGTTGGTGATGCATATGCACTGGCGACGTCCTGCGTCCTGACGGTTCAGGCGCATCACCGCGTGCGCCGTTGTCCCCGACCCGGCGAAGAAATCCAGAACGATGGCGTCCGGCTTGCTGCCCACGAAGAACCGCAGAACGTCCTCGACCCCGTACAGGGATTTCGGGTACGGGAACCGCCGTCCGGGAATCAGCCTCGAGAGGATTCGCGTGCCCCCAGCCTCCGCGTTATGAGACGGCACGTTCCAAACGCGCTTCGGCGTCGGCGTCTCGTCGTCGACCGGTTTGGTGCCTTGAACGGAACCGTCCTTGCCCCGCCCTGCGCCCTCGATGGTCCCGTCCGCTATCTCCAATATGGTTCCCGTTTGGAGATACTGGACAGTCCCTTTCTTGCTGACACGCACGAACCCGTTCTTCCAGTTCCGGCGCAACACCTCTGGCGTTAACCCCCACAGCATCTCCGTTCCGTCCGGCTTCAACGGCCAGACCGCCCGCGTACCCTCCGGCGACGCCACCGAACGCCTGTCGACATCGTCTGCCACGGCACCGCCAATGGAGTGGATCGTGTTCGTCAGGTTGTCCACGTGCCATTACTTCGGCCTGCTGATCGTACACCGCCTCGTATGCAGCGGGCGGTAGATACCCAATCGGTTCGAGCAGCCGCTGCGTGTTGAACCAATCGCCCCACGTGAGGGTGTCGCGAACTCCACATCCTCGAGCGTGCGCCACGCCGACCTTCCGGAGAATCTCGTTGCTGCGCTTCAGCTCGCGATTCTGTCGCTCCAACTCCTTCAAGCGCTCACGCTCGGCCGTCGTCAGCCCTGGCCGCCGGCCGGTGTCCCTAGACGCAACGCTGAGAAACTAATCCATCCAACGCTGAAGAAGTGATCCACCCCCGGCCTCTTTGTCCGGCATCCTTTCGGTTGCGAGACAAGAGGAGGGTTGGCCGAGGTGCTGAGGATGGACCAAGTTCATGTTATCCGCCACGCCGTTCTGAAGCAGGGTCGTAGCCGTCGGTCTGTCGCGCTGGAGCTCGGCGTCAGCCGCAACACCGTACGGAAGTATCTTGAGGAGTCTGAGCCGAGATTCAGCGCACCGGTTGGCCGGCGTCAGCCGGTGCTCGAGCGGGTGAAGGCACGACTCGACGAGCTTCTCGCCGAGTGGTCTGCGAGGACGACCGCCAAGCAGAGGATCACCGGCTCCCGCCTCCATGGTCAGCTGCGCATGGAGGGCTTCGATGTCGGGATCACGTTGGTAAGGCAGTACTTCCGGGCGTGGCGGCGACAGCGCCAGGAGACGTTCGTCCCGCTGGTTCACCGACCCGGAGACTCGGCCCAGGTCGACTTCTTCGAGGTCACGGTTGAGGGGAACGGTGAACGCCGGAAGGCGTTGATGTTCGCGATGCGCCTGATGTACTCGGGGCGCGACTACGTCTGGCTCTATGAGCGCCGCGACCAGCTGTCGTGCCTCGACGCCCACGTCCGGGCGTTCGCTCACGTCGGGGGCGTGCCTCGGCGCTGTGTGTACGACACCCTCTCAGCTGCCGTGCGGAAGGTCGTCTTTCCGCGTCGTCAGCTCACCGCTCGGTTCACCGCTCTATCGAGCCACTCCCTGTTCGACCCGTGCTTCGCTCGGCCAGGAGAAGGCCATGACAAGGGCGGCATCGAGAGCCGCGGCACGGGCATTCGGCTCCAGCACGTGGTGCCGATTCCCCGGGCCCGCTCGCTCGAGGCGTGCGGTGAGCTGCTCCACCGGCGCATCGAGGAGCAGTCGGCGACGCGCCGGGGCCGCGATGACACGCGAACCGTGATGGAGCGGTTCGCCGAAGAGCAATCCGCCCTTCGCGCCATTCCGGAAGTGGAGGTCGATTCGCGCAAGGTCCGCCCGGTGAGCGCTGGCCACACACCACGTGGGCGAGTCGAAGGTGCGTGGTACTCGGTCCCATCAACCTGGGCCGGCGTGGACGTCATCGCCCGTGTCGGCGTGTCCAAGGTCGAGTTGCGGTGTCGTGGCGAGTCCGTCGAGCGCGATCGTCAATCGTTCGGCGGGAAGGATATCCGCTATCGAGACGACCTCCCTGAACTGGGTCGCACGCCGCAAGCCGTGCGACAGGGCGCTCCGGAACTCGTCGCCGAGCGCGATGGACCCTTCCGTCAGTGGTGGGAGCCACGCGTCGCCTCGCACGGTGACGGCGAAGCCGCCCGAACGCGCTCGCGCATGATCGCCGCCATCGTGGAACACGGTGAGGAACCGGTGCGCCAGGCCCTGAGCACCGCGTTGGCTGCTCACCGTACGGATCTCCTCGATCTCGTCAGCGCCAAGGCCGAGCCCGAGTACCTGTCCGTCGCCGTACCGCCGGAACTGGCCGGCTACGAGATCGAGACGTCTTCGGCGGCCGATTTCGACTTGTTGTTGGAGGACGCATGAGTGAGGCTGCGTTGAGAGCAGTTCTGCAAGAGTGCTGTCGAGAGCTGAAGACTCCCTCGATCTTCCGCGAGTATCCTGAGCCTCAGCGCGTAGAACGCCCGTAGCATCGTGGGCCGAAGCCCCGCCTTTGACGTTCTGCACTAGCTTTGCGGGTTGTAGCCTCGCTGCAACCGGGTGTCGTCAAGGTTGCACTTGAATTCCTCTTGACTCCCGGTGATGAGCAGCACTTCCATGTCTCCTTGCGCGATGATCTCGCGCACCGCGTCGGAGCTGAACGTCGCCACGACGCCGAAGATCTGAACGGACGCCCCGAAGAGATTGGACGCGACGGTGCCGTCTGTCACGTCAACGGCAAGTGGCTGCACTACTTGCCGACCGTCCTTGTCTCCGCGTGGGCGAATCACCACCGTTTCGACGTTGGTCGCTTGGAGGTTGGCTGCGGTGCGCATGTCCCCAGCAGCGTCGGGTTCTGCCCAGATGGTGAAGACGTCGTCTTCAAGGAGATCGCGGACATCGTCCGGCGTCGGGCGGGGAGTGTATCGTCTCCGGGTAAAGTCAGCTTCTTGGGCGACACGAGCGAGAGGTGGCTGTCCGTGGATGCGCCATGCGCGAAGCGGCTGGCCTTGGGCGTTAGTGAGCGCCTCGCTCAACTTGTTGAAGAAGCCGCCGACGGCAGCCTTGCAAGTGTGCATGATCCGGTCAAGGTCGTCGTCGTAACCGATCTCGATTGCTGCGTTGATCTGTGCATCGGAGTACGACTGCTCGCTCTGCGCGCTGGCGAGGGTTCCCCATCCCGTGAGGATCAACACGACTGCGGTTGCGAAATGTCTCATTTTTCTCGTCTTTCCTCTTTGGTGGTGGTGACTCTTGCGGCGACTGTCGCCGATATCCAAAACACGCATGGTGACCTCCCATCCCGTGACCAGAAGTGGTCATCGGGTCAGTCGCCAAACAACCGTAGCTGTATGCTGGGTTCCCGTGTATTCCCCTGGAAGGGGTGTTCTATTTCACGGGTGGCCCGATGTTTAGGACCAGCTACAGCTGTTTGGCAGAAGGGATGGTACTACAGGGAGTAGACCGCCGCAATGCGCGATCCCCGCACCACTGCCCGCCGGCCTCGAGGTCGACCGGACGGCGTAGGCTTTGGCGCGCCGGGGCCGGGGGGCAGCCAAAAGTAGGGTGAAAAAAGTAGGGCGTAAGGAGGGTGAAAGTTTAGGAAAAGTTCGGTAGATTTCCAGCGCCTCATGGGTTCCCGGGTTTATGCCGCGTCCCGCGGGATCTGTCCCCGCATGAAGCCTTCGACCGCCCCTTCAAGCTTCGCCATTCGCTCACGCAGATTCGCGAGCTCGCGATAGATGGTGGTGATGTCACGGTGCAGGCTCAGGTGTGACGCCAGCACGCCAGCGCCGACACCCATCACACCCACCCCGACGCCGATGATCGCCCAGAACTCTGGCGACATCAGGCCGCCTCCGACGGCCCAGGCAGCTGCCTGGCGTCGCCCTCCGTTTGTGCCGCCAACGAACGTTGGTTCACAAACGGTAGCGGTGGCTGCTCTCTCCGGGCCAGCCGAACCGCCCAGAGGCTGTGACGTGAGGCGCTCACCGGCCCTCAGAAGCTGCCCGTCATTAGGTACTGCTCCACCTTGCTCGCCGCCCACAACGCGGCGATGGAACGCTACCGCCGCGCCATGATTGGCGAGCAGGTCGCAGCGCTCATAGAGCCAGACGTCGTCGCGCCCCGAGTACATCAGGCGCATCGCGAACATCAACGCCTTCCGGCGTTCACCGTTCCCCTCAACCGTGACCTCGAAGAAGTCGACCTGGGCCGAGTCTCCGGGTCGGTGAACCAGCGGGACGACAGTCTCCTGGCGCTGTCGCCGCCACGCCCGGAAGTCCTGCCTTACCAACGTGATCCCGACATCGAAGCCCTCCATGCGCAGCTGACCATGGAGGCGGGAGCCGGTGATCCTCTGCTTGGCGGTCGTCCTCGCAGACCACTCGGCGAGAAGCTCGTCGAGTCGTGCCTTCACCCGCTCGAGCACCGGCTGACGCCGGCCAACCGGTGCGCTGAATCTCGGCTCAGACTCCTCAAGATACTTCCGTACGGTGTTGCGGCTGACGCCGAGCTCCAGCGCGACAGACCGACGGCTACGACCCTGCTTCAGAACGGCGTGGCGGATAACATGAACTTGGTCCATCCTCAGCACCTCGGCCAACCCTCCTCTTGTCTCGCAACCGAAAGGATGCCGGACAAAGAGGCCGGGGGTGGATCACTTCTTCAGCGTTGGATGGATTAGTTTCTCAGCGTTGCGTCTACCAATCGGAGGAACAACCCCGTGCAAAGCAAAACGTCCATGCCCGTACCCATGCACCGGAGCCCCCGCTGTGGAGCCCGGACGGCGGGGTTCCTCCCGGCCCGAACGGTATGTGGGACACGTGGGCACATCGCCGGTCCGGCGTGCCGACCGCCAATGCCTACACTCATCCCCGCAGCACCGAATCACCTCCGGCTTGAACAGGCCGACCACCGACTGGGCCAGCGCTGTGTCGCAGAGATCGTCGCCGCTGCCGACGGCGGCGTTGCCACCTCGGGTCTTCGACTTCCTGGAGACGTATCCACCGTTTGGCTTCAGGCGCCCAACGTCAACACTGACAACATCTCGTCACCAAACGCCGTCACGTACCGCGTGCGGCGAGCGACTGCCAAGTCCTCTCGCGCCTTCGCCAAGCGCCCGTCCCGGATCAGGGCGTCGGATCGGCCGAGATTGTATTCCGATCCACGACCGTGAAAGCCAAGACGATTACGCGCGAACTCGGCCATACACTCGAGTATCAGAACTACGCGCGGAGCGAGACCCGATCCGCTGATGGTCGGAAACTCCCACGCAGGAGGCCGACGCTGTGCAGTTCCTGGAGCCATTGGCAGTCGATCACATCCGTTTTCCGTCCCGGGACGTTCTTCACGTGTCGGGCGTTCACCAGCACCACCTCGAAGCCTCGTGCTTCAAGCATTTCGTACAGCGGGATCAAATACACCCCCGTCGCCTCCATCGCCACCGTGTCGATGTGGCACGCCTGCAACCACTCAATCAGTTGCGCCAGGTGTGGCGTCAGCGTCTTGAACCGACGGACCGGGTCTCGGTCCCGGTCGGCCGGTACCGCCACGTAGTGATGCTGAGCCGCGCAGTCGATCCCGGCGGCATTGGGCTTAATCTCCGGTAGTGCCGCCGCCGGCTTCTCCCTCTTCTTTGCACGAACGCGTCTGTCTGCCATCGGATCCTCCTCCGGTCTGGGATTGGGCGCGTCCAGAGGCAGGGTGCGGTTAGGAACAATCTCTTAAGCGGGATCACGCAAGCGGAAGGTGCGCGAAACTTAGTTGGGAATTGAAGCGGCTCCAAACCCTGTGGTTTGATGACGTTGCCTAAGACGAACATCACGCCACGAGAGAAAGGAGCCGAGATGAGCAGTGTCCTACGACCCGTCAGGAAGCGCAAGAAGGTTCGCACGTTGGGCCCGGTCGACGTCATCGACCGGAAGGAGTACGCCGAACTGGACGTCGACACCAAGGTGGAGTTGATCCGGTCCTTGGTGCCGCTGGGGTTGCTGCATGTCGAGGAGTTGCTCGACGCGGAGGTGACGGCGCTGGCGGGCGGGCGCTATGCCCGCAAGGACGCATCGGTCGGCGGGCGTCGTCATGGCAGCAACCCCGGGACGGTCGGGTTGGCCGGCCAGCGCGTGCCAATTCGCGTGCCACGGATTCGCCATGTCGCGGGGAGCGAGATGCCGCTGCGGTCCTACGAGGCGTTGCATGGGGAGCGCGCGGTGAACGACCTGCTGCTGAAGCGCGTGCTGTACGGAATCTCGTGCCGCAACTACGAAGCCGCCGCGGCGGCGATTCCCGGAGCCATCGGGCTGTCGGGGTCGACCGTGTCCCGGGGCTTTATTCAGGCTAGCGCGGCGAAACTGCGGGAGCTCCAGGAGCGGGACCTCTCCGGCGAGGACGTGGTGGCCGTGGTCCTGGACGGCAAGACCTTTGCCGAGGCAACGATGGTCATCGCGCTGGGCATCACGATGGCGGGGGAAAAACGCTTTCTGGGCTTCGTCGAGACGGATACCGAGAACGAGAAAGTGTTGACCCCGTTCTTGCGGTCGTTGGTCGAGCGGGGTCTTGACGTCTCCCAGGGCGTGCTGGTGATCCTCGACGGCGGCAAGGGGCTGCGATCAGCCGTCCGCAAAGCCTTCCGGGACCGGGCGCTGGTCCACCGGTGCCAGTGGCATAAGCGCGAGAACGTGGTGAGTTACCTGGCCAAGACCGAGCAGGCGTCGTGGCGCCAGCGCCTCCAACGCGCCTACAACCGTCCGGAATACGACGAAGCCCGCGCGGCCCTTGAGACGCTCCATCGCGAGCTGGAGGACCGGAACCAATCGGCGGCCCGCAGCTTGGCGGAAGGCTTCGACGAGACCTTGACGCTGCATCGACTCGGGCTCTACGGCGTTCTGGGCCGCTCGCTGAAGACGACGAACTGTCTGGAGTCCGTCAATGCGCTCGTCGAGGAACGCTGCGCGAAGGTCGATCACTGGCAAAACTCGCGTCAACGTCACCGCTGGCTGGCGACCGCGCTCTTGGACATCGAACCGCGCCTGCGCAAGGTGATGGGGTACCGGCACCTGCCCACGCTCCGTGCCGCGTTGAAGCGAGAACTGAAGATCGACACGACGACGTCGAAGAAGAAAGCCGCGGAGTCAATCAGGAGCCGTAGAGAGTTTCAACTAAGAATGGGCTTGACTCCGCAAGCGTGTCACCAACGAGGTGGCCGCGACACATCCCATGGACCACGCTCCCAAACGGGCTTGCCAGGCACCAGTGGAAGGGTCGGCCTCAGTCCCCGGACGCCGTCGCTACTCTACCGCAGCTTGCCGCGACAGCATCCCGGTTTCTTCGATTTCGGGTGTCGGGCGCCGCGCCCGTACGGCGGCTCTCAAGGAATAAGCCCTCCGAGAAAGCCGGTACGATTCAAGCCGGGCAGCCCGTGGGAGAACAGGTGCGTCGAATTGTTCAACGGCAATTTGCGGGATAAACTATTGGGACAAGATGGCTGAAGGCGTTCGCTTTGTCTGTGGCGGGTGCGACCATAGCATCGAGGCGTGGGATGATGGCAACCCCTACTACATTGATGAGGATGGCAAGAAGCAGTACGCCTACCATCCCTCACCTCTGCGCAACCGCTGCATCGGTATCAATTCTCCACACCTCTGTCTGTCGTGTGGACATGAGTTTATGGTGGATTCAGAGGCACCGATTGTGGCGTGTCCGAAGTGCAAGGCTCGTGAGATCGTGGACACGTGGACGTTGAGCGGCAAAGCATGTCCCTACTGTAAAACAGGGGTGTTCGTTGTTGACCCGGAGTGGCATGCCATATCGTGACGGCTGCGTCCCAGTGCACGGCCCAGGCCACCGACAGGCCGCCCAGCGACCACCTTCACGCCGATGGGCCGCCTCCGGGTCAACTGGTGAGGAGCGCGAGCGGCCGGTGACAGCGCGCGACTTCATGGCCGCGCGAATGACCCTGAGGACGTGAGCGAGGCGCATCCGGTCCATTGCCCCTCGGCGCGATCCGGTTCACGGTGTTGTGGCCAGAGGGGTGCACAACCGTTCCTTTATGCAATCCATTCGGGTGTGGAATCCCTGCCACGCCCGCCGAGCCGTACACTGTGGGGGTTGCGCTGAGCCCGGGGCCTGCCCTGCCTCATCACAGCCAGAGGCGGCCTGACTTATGAATCCAGACTTGACGGTGGTCCCATTCGTAGACCCGTTGTCACTGGAGCGGACGCCGGTTAGTCTCGTTACGTCTCGTCCTAGTTGTGGTATATATAGTGGGCTATAAGATTTATGCTTTTAGTTAACTACTTTATAAACAACATTTTACATAAATGTAGTGGCGGTGGGTCAGGGATTCGAACCCTAACACGGTGTTTCTTTAACGCAGTGATGGGACACGACTTCTGGTCGCAAGCGTTTGAGTTCCTGTCACTTACACCGCGTGTCTTGTCCTCTGCAGTTCGACGCGGTTCTCCCTCGGTAGGCCACTGGCCCATTCGGTGCACAAACGCTTGCCCCCACAGGGGTTGCGGGGGAGAATGTCTCGTGGGGTCGTTTCAATTCGGTAGCCTCCGAGGGCTGACTGTGCGCACACTCTTCTTCGCGGCAGGTGGGCTTGTCGGCGCCTTCGCGGCCGCCAGCCCCGTCCATGCGGGTTTCCCCCAAGGCTCTCCTGCCGCGGCTGTCCGCGCCGAGAGCCAGGACCTCCTGAAACGGTACTGCCAGGGTTGCCACAATGAACGGTCCGCTGTCGGGAGAGACACCGGGGTCGTGCTGGACACGCTCGATCCTCGACTGGTCGGCGAAGATGCCGAGCATTGGGAGAAGGTCGTCCGCAGGCTGCGAAACGGATCGATGCCGCCAGCGGGGCGTCCCCGTCCCAGCCCGGAATCCTACGATCGCGTTGCGTCATGGCTCGAGGGAGAGTTGGATGCTGCGGCGGCCGCACACCCCAACCCCGGTCGGCCGGCCACGCTTCACCGCTTAAACCGGGTCGAGTATCGCAACGCGGTGCGCGACATCCTCGCGCTCGATGTCGACGTGTCGTCGCTGCTGCCGCCCGACACCGCAAGCTACGGTTTCGACAACATCGGAGACGTGCTCGGCGTCTCACCCCTCTTGCTCGAGAGCTATTTGTCGTCGGCGAGCAGGATCAGCCGGCTTGCCGTGGCCAGTTCCGCCGACGTCGCCGTGACGGCGGAGACCTACAAGGTCTCGACCGAGCTGACCCAGTCCGGTCGCATCGATGGACTGCCGTTCGGGACTCGCGGCGGTACACACGTTCAACACGTGTTTCCGGTCGACGGCGAGTATGAAATCCGAGTGAGACTTGCGCGTGGCGGATTGACCGGCAACAACTACGGCATCGTCGGGCTGCGCGAGCCGCATCCTCTCGAGATCACGCTCGACGGAGCGCGGCTCGGACTCCTAACGGCGGGAGCAGGCCTCTCCTTCGCTGGTGCGGAGACGCGTCGCGAGCGGTCCACTCGTCACACCTTGACCGACGACAACCTGTTCGTGCGCGTGCCGGTCAAGGCGGGTCCGCGAACGGTGGGCGCCGCGTTCTTGAAGCGACCCTCGGCTCAGCTGGAGCGAGTGCGGCGACCATTCCTCCGCGCGATGCTGGAGCACCGCGAGTCCCACGACCTGCCGTACATCGGGGAAGTCATCATCACCGGCCCGTTCGATCCGAAAGTGCCGGAGCATTCCCCGAGCCGCGATCGCATTTTCGTGTGTCGGCCGAGCGCCGGCACGAGCGCGCGCGCTTGCGCGGAGCAGATTCTCGCTACATTGGCCAGGCAGGCCTTCCGGCGTCCGGTCACCGACGCCGATCTCAGTCGCCTGTTACCCTTTTACGAGCAAGGGCGAGCGGCCGGCAGCTTCGATGCCGGCATCGAACGTGCGCTGGCACGCCTCCTGGTCAGTCCTTCGTTCCTGTTCCGCATCGAGGCCGATCCCGTCGGCGTCTCGCCCGGCACGGCCTACGAGCTGGACGGGCTCGCGCTGGCGTCGCGCCTGTCGTTCTTCCTCTGGAGCACGGTTCCGGACGATGAGCTGCTCGAGCTGGCCGAGCGGGGCGAGCTCGATCATCCGGCGGTGCTCGAGCAGCAGGTGGGGCGCATGCTCGCCGACCCTCGCTCGCACGCTCTGGTGAGCAACTTCGCCGGTCAGTGGCTCTACCTGCGCAACGTGTCGGGTGCAAAGCCCGATTTCCGTTCGTTTCCCGACGTCGATGACAATCTCCGTCACGCGTTCCGCCGAGAGACCGAGCTCCTCTTCGAGAGCATCATCTTGGAGGATCGGGGTGTGCTCGATCTGCTCACAGCCGACTACACGTTCGTCAACGAGCGACTCGCCCGCCACTACGGCATCCCTCATGTCTACGGCGATCATTTTCGGCGCGTTAGCACAGCGGATCATCCCGAGCGAGGCGGCCTGCTGGGGCAGGGGAGCTTTCTGACGGTTCAGTCGACGTCGACGCGGACGTCACCGGTGAAACGTGGCATCTGGATCCTCGAGAACATCTTGGGCACCGTGCCCCCGGATCCGCCGGCCAACGTACCAGCTCTCGAAGCCACGCGTTCCGGTGGTTCCGTGCTCTCGATGCGGGAGGCGATGGAGGCGCATCGCGCCAACCCAACCTGCGCGGCGTGTCACAAACTGATGGACCCGCTCGGGCTGTCGCTGGAGAACTTCGACGCAGTGGGGCGGTGGCGCGACGTCAGCGAGTCAAACGCACCGATCGACGCGTCCGGGACGTTGCCGAACGGCACCGCGTTCTCGGGTGCCGTGGGGCTCAAGCAGGCGCTCCTCGCACATCGGGACCAGTTCGTTCGGTCGATCACGGAGAAGCTGCTGACCTATGCGCTTGGACGCGGCCTCGAGTACTACGACGCGCCTGCAATTCGTCGCATCATCCGGGACGCCGAGGCGCAGGACCAGCGCTTCTCGGCGATTGTGCTCGGGATCGTCACGAGCGTGCCGTTTACGCAGCGAATGGCCGGTGCGGACGGACCGAACGGCGACGGTTCGAAACCGGCAGCGCGAGTTGCGCGAAACTGAGGCGAGGGGAGTAGGAGGACCGATGCTGATCACGAAGAAGGCTCTGCCACGCCGGACGTTTCTCCGAGGTGTGGGCGCGACGCTCGCGTTGCCCTTCCTCGACGCGATGGTGCCGGCGCTCTCGGCGTTGTCGCGAACGGCAGCGAGACCGGTGCAGCGGCTCGGGTTCATCTATTTTCCGAACGGCGCCAGCATGGCGCAGTGGCCTTGCACTAGCGAAGGGAGCGCCTTCGAGCTCTCCCGGACCCTCGCGCCGTTGGCCCCCGTCCGCGATGCGGTCGTCGAGCTGTCGGGGGTCGACAACGCACCGGCGGACGCCCGGGGTGACGGGAGCGGCGATCATCCCCGCGCCGGTGCGTCGTGGTTGAACGCCACCCATCCCAGGAAGAGCGAGGGCGCCGAAACCCGAGCCGGAACCACCATCGATCAGATGGCGGCCGCCCAGTTCGGAAAGGACACGCCCCTGGGCTCGCTCGAGCTCTGCCTCGAGCCGGCCGGCTGGGTCGGCACGTGCGGCGGCAGCGGATACAGCTGCGCCTACACCGACACGATCGCCTGGCGGACCCCGACGACGCCGCTCCCGATGGAGCATAACCCGCGTAACGTCTTCAATCGGTTGTTCGGCGACGGCGCCACTCCGGAGGCGAGAGACGCGCAGCGCGCGCTCAACAGCAGCATTCTCGACTCGGTCACGGAGGAGATCGCCGGACTGGAACAGCAGATCGGTCCGGGCGATCGCATCCGCCTCGCGGAGTACCTGGATGCGGTGCGCGAGGTGGAGCGGCGCATCGAGCGGACCGAAGCGAAGAGCGCCGCCATGCCGTCGGTCGACCAGCCGCCCGGGGTACCGGACACGACCGCGGCGCACTGCAAGCTCATGTACGACTTGCAGGTTCTGGCATTCCAAGCCGACGTGACCCGTGTCATTACATTCCAGCTCGGTCGGGAGACCAGCCAGCGCACGTTTCCGGAGATCGGCGTGCCCGAGCCACACCACTCGACGTCGCACAACCCGAACGAGGCGGTCCGATACGAGAAGATCGGCAAGATCGATACCTATCTGGTCGAGCTGTTCGCCTACTTCCTGACCAAGCTGCGGGCCACACCGGACGGCGACGGGTCGCTGCTCGACCACGTCATGATCCTGTACGGAGCCGGTATGAGCGACGGCGACTCGCACATCCACACATCGCTGCCACTTGTGATCGCCGGACACGGTGGGGGGCAGCTTCGGGGCGGCCGCCACCTGCAGTATCCGTCGGGCACCCCGCACGCCAACCTGCTCGTGTCGCTGCTTCAAATGGCGGGCGTCCCGGTGGACCATGTCGGCGACAGCACTGGTCCCCTTACCGGTCTCAGTGTCTGAGACAAGATGAGCCATCATCCTAATCTGGGGCTTTGCCCCAGAACCCCTCGCACGGTCCTCGCGGGGACCCCTTCTCCCCGCTCCGGACCTCGCGCGGCGCGCTGTGCGCGCCGAGGCCGTTACCGAGGATCCATCACGGCCGCAGAAGCCTCGTCTCGGACCCACCGTGCCGTACGGATACTCTTGATTGCCGTGCTCCTCGGCACCGCTGGGGCATCCGCTCAGAACCCCCTGATCGAGGCGGTGAAGGAGGGGAACCTCGAGGCCGTACGCGCGCGTCTGCGTGACGGTGCGGACGTCGCGGTGCCGGAACTCGACGGCACGACCGCGCTTCACTGGGCGGTCCATCGTGACGACCACGAGCTGGCGGAGCTGCTGATCGACGCTGGGGCTGATGTGACCGCGACGAACCGGTACGGTGTCGCGCCCCTCTCGCTCGCCTGCACCAACGGCAGCGCTCGGATGATCGAGCGGTTGCTGATAGCGGGAGCCGATTCGAACGGTAGCCTGCCGGAAGGTGAGACCGCTCTGATGACTGCGGCCCGAACCGGCCGTGTCGAGGCGGTGACGCTGCTGCTCGACCACGGTGCCGCCGTCAACGCGGCTGAGGAGTGGCGAGGGCAGACGGCTCTGATGTGGGCGGCGGCCGAGGGACATGCGGCGGTCGTGCGGACGCTGATCGAGCGTGGGGCCGCTCTCGAGGTTCGCCCCGGTCGGCCCGCGCCGCTTCAGGCCGAGGGGTTCACGGCATTCCTCTTCGCCGTTCGAGGCGGTCACCTCGACACGGCGCGTGTGCTGGCCGACGCCGGCGCCGATGTCGAGCAGGCCGCGCCCGATGGTTCGAGCGCGCTGGTGGTGGCGGTCGACAACCGGAACTACGAAGTGGCCGCCTGGCTGCTCGAGCGCGGGGCCGATCCGAACACCGATGACGTCGGGTGGGCGGCGTTGCATACGGCGGTCGTTTCCCATCGCCCGCATTTCCGGGTGGTTCCGCATCCAGACCCAACCGGCAGCCTCGATAGCGTTGGCGTGATCAAAGCGCTACTCGAGCATGGTGCCAACCCGAATGCACACGCCACCAAGCGTCTTCGGTTGTCGGAGCAGTCGGCTCCGCTGTTCGAGCGCCTGGGCATCACCCCGTTCATGCTGGCAGCCGTGGCCGCCGACGTGCCGGTCATGCGCCTCATGCTCGAGCACGGCGCCGATCCGCACGTCACAACGCCGGTTGGCTCGACCGCGTTGATGGCCGCCGCAGGGGCGGCGACCTATCAATGGCAGAGCCCCGGAACACAAGAAGAGGCGCTCGAAGCGGTCAAGCTGCTCGTAGAGCTCGGTGTCGACGTGAACCAGGCCGACGAGGCTGGCAACACGGCGCTTCACGGCGCGGCCAATCGGGGTGCCCACTTGATCATCGAGTATCTGCTGGCGAAGGGGGCGAAGCTCGACGCGGCGAACAAGGAAGGCTGGATGCCGGTCACGATCGCGCAGGGCCCGCATGGGCTGATCGAGCCCTACCCAGAGACGTACGCGTTCCTCCTCGGCCTGATGGAAGAGGCGGGTCTCAGCGCGCCCGAGTGCCCCAGGTGCGCGATCGGCTACGACTTCAACACCCTCAAGTAACCGCGCCTACGGCAGCGCAAAACGTCATTACCATGCGCGTGGTCCGCAGGGAGGTGAGAAGGCTTGTTCCATCTGTCCTTCGAGCACGATCAGCGAGGACGCCCGTGAAGGTCCGGACCATCGAAAACCCCATCATTAGGGACGAAGTCACCTTCATCAGGACCTGTGATGAGACGAACGGGGAGGTCAGCGAGATCGTGGTCGATCTCGCGCCGGGCGGCGGCAATGAGCCTCACTACCACACGTCGTTCGTTGAGTCATTTAGCCCCATCGAAGGTGAATTGGGTGTTCTGCTGGGCAAGGAAAAGCTTGCGGTGAAACCCGGCGAGACCGCAACGGTGCCAGCGGGCGTGGTTCATTGCTTCTTCAACGCGACTGACCACTTCGTTCGATTCAGGGGAGAAGCCAGACCGGGACGCAAAGGTTTGGAGCAATTCGCTCAGATTGCGTACGGCCTTGCCCGAGACGGGTACGTCAACAAGAAGGGATATCCCAACAGACTGACGCACGTGTCCCTGCTGATGGAGATGGGCGACGTCCAAATACCGGGTCTGACCTTTCGAGCGTTGGCCCCGATCTTCCGGCTGATCGCCGCACGTGCCAGACGCCGGGGTGTCGAGCAGGAACTCTTGACCCGTTACTGCACCTGACGCCCGGTTCTGTACCGAAGGGAACTCACCGTCCCGATGACACCTGCGCCTTCAGCTCCTCGCCCCAGTGCTGGACGACGCAGGCGATCCGCGCTTCCCTGCGGAGTTGACGAGGACAATGACCAGGTTCGTCGCTCACAGCGCCAGCTGGCCGCCAAACACCATATCTTCGAGCTTGAACTTCTTCTTGATCTCCAGCGGGCCCAGCTTGGTAATGAACTCGACGTCTTTGTCTTCCAGAGTGATCGGGTCGGTTCGGGGGAAATAGCACAGAACCACAACCGATTCGTCGTGCAGATAGACCTCGATATCATTGGGTGAGATCGGGTCCGCGTTCTCTCGCTTCAGCACAGTCTCGGGCATCAACGCGCGGCTTTGTATCAACTGGGCAAAACGCTCTGGAAACCCACCCACCGACACCAGGTAGAAGGGCAGGTCCTGCGCCAGAAACTCCTGCCGCTCAGGCGGGATCTTGCCGTCGATACCAATCTCGGCTCGGACCAGCGCCTGCTTGAAGGGTAAGGCGCTACGCCACGAGATGGTCAGGTCCAGCCGTCTCGGCAGCAGCGACTGACTGGCCCTGGAATCACGGGGCCTCGAGCTGGTAGGACCATCTGGGCCGTCACCATCAGTGCTAGGCCGTCCGAGGCGCGAACTTTCGGCATCGACGCCGGCACCGCGCAGCCGCCCGAGGGGGACGCCAACCTCGCGCGACCACGGCGAATCGGTCAGTATCTTCTCCACTTCCTTGTCGGACCACGTCGTGAAGTGCTTCGTCTCCCAGAAGTCAGCGGCCGCGAGCGCCGCGCCCGCCACCACCCAGACGCCAAGCGTTCCCGCTAGCCTGCTGTTCATGGCCGACCTCCCCTCTTGTTGGTCACACCCGTATGGCGACCTGATGTTTCTTTGTACACCCGCGCCAGCCGGCTCATGGATGACGCGCGCGCTATCGAGGCTATTGTTTTCGTCGGCGCCGTGTTGTGGACGTCACACTTTGCAATGTTCCGAGTGTCCGCACCGAAGGCAGTGATCGATCAAGGCATCCGCCAATTGGACGGTTGAGGCCCTAGTCTGATAGCTAGCTCGGCGGTCCGTCAACCAGCGGGCGAGACGGCGAGGGCCTCGGCAGACAAAAAAGGCCGGTGAGGAACCCCCACCGGCCAAAGAAAAGTCGACCTGCAGCAGTCTACCAGTGGGCCTGTACGGCGAGCCGCAGAATCCGACCCTGGAGAATCCGCGACGGCCTGAACAACGAGGAGCCGTAGTTGAAGTTCTGCCTGCTGACCGTGTTGTTGTTGAACAGATTGTAGATTTCGACCTGTCCCGAATAGTCGAACCTCCCGATCCGGAGGACCTTCCGGAGTTGGACGTCGACCTGCGTCCAGTACTCGGCATAGGAGGTGCCCGGCTGATCGAGCTTGACCGTCGTGCTTGACGTCCGCTGTCCGTTTGGAAACAGGCTGGCCGGAATGTTCCACCGGATTTCCTTCTCGATCCCCGAGTACGCCTGGAGCCCACCCGAGATGAAGACGTCGCCCGGCAGCGGATACACCGCGAAGAACTTGAAGTCGTTGCGGAACGGCATCCCGAGTGCGCCCTGGTCGCAGAAGCGGCCGCCCTGGAGCAACCTAAGCTCGCCATCGGTGAAGTTCGTCGTATTCACACCGTTCGGGTTTTGGAGGCCGCAGGTGTTCTGGACGTTCCGTGCCGCCGTCCAGCCCCCGAACGCCGTCCCGCCGTTTGGCAGCCGGGCGTTGAACGAAAGCTCGAAAGCGTTGTAGTTGCTCGTGTTGATGGTTTCCGAGCCGTCGACGGTGTCGCGCAGTGTGCGCTGCGCCGGGTCAAGGTTGAACCCGAGGAACGTGTCGCCCGCCGCTTCGGGGTACAAACCCAACGGATCGGTGAACGTGACGTTGAACGGCATCCACGATCCGCACATCACGCCCGCGGTTGCGCTCCGAAAGTCACAGTTCGTGAGGGCCACGTTCGTCGCGACTTTGAGGTCGTAGAAGACCCGGCGGTAGTAGGCCGCCGTGACCGAGACGCCCGGGGCGACCTCGTGCTGGATGCTCGCGCTGTATTCCCAGTTGTTTTCCCGTTGGATGTTCGGATCCGGCCGACGGCCGGCCCTCGGGAGTGTGCCCGAATCGTTGAAGACGGCGCCGTTTGAGAGCAGGCCGATCTCGTGGTCTTGCGCGATGTTGTCGCCGTTCGTGAGCATGTAGTCGGGGCTCAGCCCGGCGCCCGTGAGCTGCGCAGGGGTCGCGCAGTCGGCCGTGCTGCCGAACGCCCCGGCGGTGTGGATTGCCGGATTGAGCACGCAGTCGAACCAGTCACGGTTTTCGCGTCTGGTGGTGATCGGATGGTACGGCCGGGCGAACCCGTGCACGTGGGGAAGCACGAACCGGCTCACCGAGAACTTCACCGCCGTCCGCGCATCGCCGAACAGGTCGTACACCACGCCGAGTCGCGGCGAGATGTCGTTCCAGAACGGCTTGATGTCGTCGTCGGCGAACACCCGGACCGGAATGAACCGCCCGAACGTCGCGCCGCCACCAGCCTTCCAGGTGTTGTTCTGCGAGCGGAACGAATCGATCCGGACGCCGGCGTTGATCGTCAACCGGTTGCGCGTCCAGGTGTCCTGCACAAAGATGCCGGTGTCGCGAGCGAACGTGCTGAAGATGGACGGTGAGTTCCCCACTCGCACACGGTCGGGCACGCCGTCGCGGTATTCCTGCCGCAAACCCGCGTTCTCAAACACCATCCGACCAGACATCCCCATCCCGAACTGGACCCCGGCCCTGAAGTTGTGTGACCCGGTGACATACGAGAGCGCGACCATCGGCGTCCACCGCATGGCGGGCGAGATGATATCCGTGCGGCCGAATCCGTTGTTCGATTCCCGCCTGATGAAGTCCCAGTGCTCCACGCCATCGGTGAAATACGGCCGCGTCTGGTCGTAGCCGAGCGGGTGGTAGCACGGCGTCACGACGCAGGTGATCAGGTCGGACGGCTGATCCGGGAACAGGTTCCTGCCCGCCCCGATTTCATACGTGACCGGGACGTTGGGCTGGTTCCGGTTGGACACCGTCTGCCGAACTTGTGAGTAGCCGACCTCCAGCAGCATGCGGTTGGTGAGGGTGGTCGTCGACTTCGCCTGGCCCACGTGGTAGTTCTCGTTTTTCGGGTTGCGGGTCCCCGCGGCGAGCACCGGCTCTCTACGTGGCGGGTTCTCGGACCCCGTGGAACCCAGACTCCGCCCCCGCCACTTGAAATGCTGATCCAGGGACGCGCTCATCTTGGTGTTGGATGACACCTGGGCGGTCAGGCGGAGATACGCGGTTTTGAGGTACTGCGCCTGGACTCCCTGCCGGCCAACCAGCTCGCTCGGTGTCCACGCGTTGGGCTGGAATCGTTCGAGCTTCAGCGCATCGACGGAGAGGTCGCGATACCCGCCGAAGTACCACAGCTTGTCCCGGATGATCGGACCACCGACCGACGGGTTGAAATCGTAGTAGTTACTGAGGGCATCGACCGTATCCACACCTCGGCCCATCAGGTCGCTGTCGAGGTTGTTCGCCTGCCACGAACCGTCGCTCATGCTGCCGAAGAATGACCCGCTGAAGGCGTTGCCGCCGTCTCTCGGGATCAGGTTCACGCGGGCGCCGCCCGCCTGCACTTCGGCCGGGGCGCCCGAGGTGCCGAGCGAAATCTCCGCCGCCAGCGCCTGGTTGTGGTGCACGTTGGTCTTGTTGTCGGTCATGCCCGAGGTGGCATTCATCCCGTCGACGAGGTAGGTTTGATGACCCACGTTGGCGCCGTGCGAGATCATTTTCACCTCGGTCATCGCCTCGGTGCCGCCGACGTCGGGCCGGCTCATTCGCACGCCCTGCGCGAAAAAGGCGATCCCCTGAACGTTGCGCGGTGTCGGCAGCGCGTCGAAGACCTCACGCGTGATGACCTCGTTCTTGCCGGCGTTTTGCACGTCGACCACCGGCGATTCGCCGGTGACGGTAACGGTCTCTTCGACACCGCCGACCGCCAACTGCCCGCTGACGGTCTGGGTGAAGTTGGACGGCAGCGCGATGTCTTCCTGCACGAGGGTCGAAAAACCTGGCAGCGTCATCGAGACGGTATAGGTCCCCGGCCGCAGGTTGACGATGGTGTATCGGCCCGCTCCGTCGGTGACTGCAATGCGGCTTCCCTCGATCAGCACCGGGCTACTGGCTTCCACGGTGACGCCCGGCAGGACGCCGCCCGTGTTGTCGGTGACCTCGCCCGCGATCGAGCTCTGGGCGAGAGCTGCAGTCGGGATGAGCATGACTGCGAGCATGACAATCAACAGCTTTCTCATCGGTTCCCCTCCACAAGGGTCACTAGAAGCGACTTGTACTTACACTCCTAGTGTGCAAACTGTAGCGCCAGAAGTTAGTAGTGGATACTGGGAAAGTTCCTACTGGGAAATATCCCATGGGGAAGCTTGCTCGAAGCCGTCCAGGATTGATCATGAGTACGGAACCGGCTCCCAGGGCCTCAGAAGCGGTACCCGTGAGCGGGTTACCCCGCAGGCTGCGGCGGGACACGAGCCGGGCCAGCGTGGTGTCCGTACAAGCAGGTCCCCGCTCTCCCCAGGCGCGGTGAGCCCAACAGGTCGCTGCTGTGTTGGCTTCTCAAGGCATATGTCATGATGTGAACCGCAAGCGTTCAACCTGCCCGCGAGATCGGGGCAACCTCAGTGAGTTGAATTGGCCGCTTGTCGGCCCGGGGCAATCTGGAGTCGCTGATGTCTGACCGTTGTACGCCCTGCCGGATGATCGCGGCGCTCGCCTGCGCCGTCGTCTGCTGTTTGATCGCCGTGCTCGACGCCGAAGACTGGCCGCAGTGGCGCGGCATCGAGCGGGCCGCGGTGTGGCACGAGGCTGGAATCGTCGAGCGCTTTGCCGAAGGCGGGCTCATCGTCAAGTGGCGCACCCCGGTGCGCGCTGGCTTCGCCGGACCGGCCGTCGCCGACGGACGCGTCTTCGTCCTCGACTACCTAGAGACGCCGGGCAGCCGCACGATGGACGGCCATGAGCGGCTCGTGGCGCTCGACGAGGAGACCGGAGCGGTCCTCTGGACGCGGGAATGGCCGGCGACCTACCGCAACATAGTCCCGGTGTTCGCCACCGGCCCCCGGGGCACGCCGACCGTTGACGGCGACCGCGTCTACATCCTCGGGGCGGCCGGCATGCTGTCGTGCTTCGACACCGCCAGCGGCGATCTGATCTGGCAGATCGACACGGTGGCCGACTACGGCGTCGCGCACTCGCCGCTGGTGGAGAGTGAGCACCTGATCACGCTGCTGGGCGGCGAGCCCGACGCCATGGTGGTGGCGTTCGACAAGGGGACGGGCGCCGAGGCGTGGCGCGCGATCGATACGAACTCGGAAGCGGGCTACTCGTCGCCGATCGTGCTCACCGCCGGAGGCGTGCGGCAGTTGATCGTCTGGCACCCGGCCGGGGTCACGTCGCTCGACCCGGCCACCGGCCGCATCTGGTGGGAGCACGACTTCCCGCTCGCGAGCGGGCTGACGATCGGCACGCCGGTCCGCAGCGGGCGCTACCTGCTCATCACGCAGGTGGAGAACGGCGGCCTGATGCTGGCACTCAACCCCGACCGTCCGGCGGCGCGGCTGGTCTGGACCGGCACCAACCCCAACCGCACCGACCGCCCGGTGCAGCGATCCATGACGTCGACGCCCATCGTGGTGGGCGACGTGATCTACGGGCTCAACAGCTACGGCGAGCTGCGCGGCGTGGACGCGACGACCGGCGAGCGGATGTGGTCGAGCGACCGCCTCGTGCCCGAGGACCGCTGGGCGAGCTCACACCTCGTGCAGCACCAGGACCGCTCTTTCATCTCCGTCGAGACCGGCGAGCTGGTCATCGCCCGCTTCACGCCGGCCGGCTACGAGGAGGTCGACCGGACGCATTTGCTGACGCCCACCACCCGCACCCGGGGCGGCGGCTCCCGCCGCTGGAGCAACCACGACCGCGCCGTCCTGTGGGCGCATCCGGCGTTCGCGAACGGCCACGTCATCGCGCGCAACGACGCCGAGGTCGTCCGCGTGTCGCTGACCGCCGCGGACTACGAGTAGAGCCAGAGCTAGGAGTCTGCGCCGCAGAAACGGTGCGACAATTGTAGGCGAGCCGAGGAGGAAAGGACCTGATGTCGACGACGTTCCGTCCCTACGCACCGGATCAGATGCTGCTGTTGCCGGCGGACCTGCGGGCGTGGTTGCCGGAGGGCCACTTGGCGCACCACGTCAGCGACCTGGGGGACGGTGTGGATTTGACGGCGTTCTACGCGCCGTATGCGGGGGACGGTCGGCGCAACGCGCCCTCTGCACCGCGGATGATGGTGAAGGTGCTGCTGTATGCGTATGCGACGGGGGTGTTCTCGGCGCGCGGGATCGCGCGGAAGCTGGAAGAGGACGGGGCGTTCCGGGTTCTGGGGGCGGGCAACTTCCCGCAACATCGGACGCTGTGCGAGTTCCGGCGGCGGCACTTGTCGGACTTCAAGGAGCTGTTTGTAGCGGTGGGTCGGCTGGCGCGGGCATGGGGTCTGGCGCGCGTCGGGAAGCTGTCGATTGACGGCACGAAGGTGCGGGCGAACGCGAGCAAACGGAAGGCGATGAGCTACGGGCGGATGGCCAAGGAGGAGCGGCGGCTGCGGGGGGAGATTGAGGCGCGGCTGGCGGCGGCTGGCGCGGCCGACGCGGCCGAGGACGCGCGGGTGGGGGCGGACGTGCGGGGCGACGCGTTGCCGGCGGAGTTGCGCCGCCGGGAAGACCGTCTGGCGGCGACCCGGGCGGCGAAGTCGCGGTTGGAGGCGCAGCAGCGGGCAGCGGACGACGCCCGCGGTCGGCAGCCGGACCAAGACCGGAACCCGAAGGGCGGGCCGCCCTACACGCGGTCGTATGGCGAGCCGGACGCGAAGGCGCAGAGCAACTTCACGGACCCGGAGAGCGGGATCATGAAGACGAGCAACGACGGGTTCCAGCAGTGCTACAACGCGCAGGTGGCGGTCGATGGTGCGCACCAGTTGGTGGTGGCGACGGAGGTGACGGCGAACGCGAGCGACCAGGGTGGTGTGCCGGCGCTGCTCGACGCGCTGGCGGAGACGGTCGGCGAGCAGCCGGAGACGGTGCTGGCGGACGCCGGCTACAGCAACGAGCGGGACTTGGCGGACCTGGAAACGCGAGGCATCGACGGGTATGTGTCCTTGGGCCGGGAGGGGAAGGCGGCCAGGCCCCGCGACCCGGAGAAGTATCCCGCGACGAGTCGCATGGCCGAGAAGCTGTCGAGGCCGGCGGGCCGTGCGGCGTAGGCAGAACGCAAGTGGCTGTCGGAGGCTCCCAACGGCTGGATCACGCACGTGCTGGGATTCCGACGCTTCAGCCTGCGGGGGCTGGCGAAGGTGCAGGGCGAGTGGGACTTGGTGTGCCGGGCGTTGAACACCACGCGCCTGCACGCCCTGATGGCGGCGTAACACGCGGGGAATGAGGCTCGCAACGACGACCGATCGGCGCGCCTCGGGCTCGGTGGCGGGCCAGGCGGCCCCTCAAGGCCGAATCTTGCTATCTGCTTCGCCCTTCGCCGAGGAGTTCCCTCGTCGGCCGACCGCCGAAGTCGCTCCGGCACAATGACGCACAGCATGGGCCGACGACCCATTTCACGCCGCCGCACCTCCTGCGGCGCAGACTCCTAGTCTCGCTCCTTGCACTTGGCCGTGGGCGAGTCCATCATAGGCGTGACGTGTTCGGGACCCGGCAGGGAGTGGGAGGATCAGATGAGCCGTTTATATCTCATGGTGGTGTTCATGGTGGCCGCGGCCGTGGCGCTGGCGCCGCCTCCCGTGACTGCCCAGGTCCAGACGGCCGCCGACGGCTCGATGCCGCCCAGAACATCGTGGGGCGATCCGGACCTGCAGGGGATCTGGAACAACGCCACCCTGACGCCATTGGAGCGTCCCGAAGGGCTGGCGGACCAGGAGTTTCTGACGGAAGAAGAGGCGGCGCGGCGAGAGCAGGCAGCCATCGATCGAAACGTTCGTCTGGCGGCCCGACCCTCTCGACGGACAGAAGCCGACCCCTCAGGCAACGTCGACCGGGGGGTGGACGGTGCGCCCGGCTCTTACAACAACTGCTGGCTCGAGCTCGGTACGACGGTCGTCCCGACGCGTCGCACGTCGCTGATTGTGGATCCGCCAAATGGCCGGTTACCTACCCTGACACCGGATGCCGAACGCCGGATCAGTTCGCCTGAGCTTGCGACGCTGCAAGATGTCCGGCAGGGTCGGTTGCCGGCCGACTCATGGGAGCAGCTCGACCTTGGGGACCGGTGCATCTGGTATCGCGGCGTTCCGTCGTTTCCCACCGCGTACAACAACAACTATCTAATCGTGCAGACGCCGAATGCGGTGGCGATTCTCCAGGAGCACATCCATGACGTTCGGTTCATCTCGCTGGACGACCGCCCGCATGTCGACGAGGCCATCCGCCAGTTCGGCGGAGACTCGCGTGGTCACTGGGAGGACGACACGCTCGTCGTCGAGACCACCAACTTCAGCAACCAGGCCTTCATCAGGCGGTTCAACCTCGATCTCACCGAGCGCTTGCACGTGGTCGAACGCTTCACACGGATCGGGCCCGACACGCTCGACTACGAGTTCACGGTCGAAGATCCGAACATCTGGACGAGAGCGTGGAGTGGATCGCTTCCGATGGCGCGTACCGAGGATCTTCTCTACGAGTATGCCTGCCACGAAGGTAACTACGGGCTGACCAACATCCTCGCCGGGTCGCGCGCGGCGGAGGCAGCCGGAAGGCGATAGCCCGATCGAGACTCTCTCTCGCCGAACCGAACGGTAGCGTCGGGCTTCGCAAACCGGGCAGACGGTTTGCTCCGCCGACGCTACCGCGCGGCTCGGCGACCCACCCGCGTATCGTCTGCGGAATGCCGCTAGCGGTCCTGCTCGCTTCGAGCTCGATCTCCCAAACAATCTGGCGTCCCCTCCGCTTGACCTAGGTCATCCTAGCCGATAGGCTGCCTACCGCCTGCCCTTGCAGTCTTTGGTTACAGACGCACCCGAGTTCCGGCATAGGAGTTTCCACATGCTTCAACCGTCTTTTGTCGCGCGATGTTGCTGGGTCGTTGCTATCGCCGCGCTGCTCGCGGGCTCACAGATCGTAGGCACCCTTCGTGCGCAGTCGTCCGATTTCGTGCCTGTGACGGATGAGATGCTCGCAAACCCGTCGCCCAACGATTGGCTGATGTGGCGACGCACCCTTGACGGGTGGGGATATAGCCCGCTCGACCAGATTAATCGCGACAACGTTGGCACGCTGCGCATGGTCTGGTCGCGGGCCGTGACCGGTGGCAAGAATACGCCGTTAGTCTACGACGGCGTCCTGTACATGCCGCAGTCGAGCGATCTCATTCAAGCCCTCGATGCGGTCACTGGAGACCTGAAGTGGGAGTATCGCCGCGATCTTCCTGATGATGTCTACGATTACGTCGGCGGCAACGCCCGGAACAACCGGAATATCGCCATCTACGACCGATTCATCATCAACACCAGCGACGATACGTACGTGTTTGGTCTTGACGCCACGACTGGAAAGGTCGCCTGGGAGACGAAGATCTTCGATTACAAAGAGACGCCGGCTGGGCACAGCTCGGGTCCAATCATTGCCGATGGCAAGGTGATATCAGGGCGGAGCTGCCGGCCACGCGGAGGTCCCGAGTCGTGTGTCCTCCTGGCTCATGACGCGAGAACTGGTGAAGAGGTGTGGCGGACGTCGACTGTTGCTCGACCTGGCGAACCAGGTGACGAGACCTGGGGCGGCGTGCCGTTCGAGAAACGGGTGCATGTCGGCAGCTGGATGCCCCCAAGCTATGACCCAGAGCTGCGTTTGATCTATCAGGGCACCTCGGTGACCTCGCCGGCGCCGAAGTTCCTGCTCGGGGGTGTCAACAACACGCATCTGTACCACAACTCGACGCTGGCGCTCGATGTCGACACCGGTGAGATCAAGTGGTACTACCAGCACCTGAACGACCACTGGGATCTCGACCACCCGTTTGAGCGTTTGCTTGTTGACACTGCCGTGGCCCCGAATCCCGGTGCCGTGAGCTGGATCAATCCACGGATACAACCAGGTGAGGTCCGGAAGGTCGTGACCGGCGTGCCTGGCAAGACCGGTGTGGTCTATACGCTGGACCGAGAAACTGGCGAGTTCTTGTGGGCGACGCCGACCGTGCCGCAGAACGTCATCAGCGACATCGACGGCGCGACGGGTGTCGTGACCGAGAACGCCGAGGTGGTCTTCACCTCGTATGGTCAGGAAGTCTTGGCGTGTCCGACGTGGGCTGGAGGGAAGGACTGGGAGGCCGGCGCCTACAGCCCGCTGACCAACACGATGTACATGCCGTTACGCAGAACCTGCGCGCGCATGTTGGCCACGGGCACCCCAGAAGGGGAGCGGGAGTTGGCACTGACAGCCGGCGGGCAACGGCCGCTTGCCATCTACTCGCTCGCCGCCCGGCACCAGATCGCACCCGGCCATGACCTGCTCGGGACGATCTACGCCGTATCCGCCGAGACGGGAGAGACGACGTGGCTCTACGAACAACGGGCCGCGACAATATCGCTCGCGGCCACGGGCGGTGGACTGGTGTTTGGTGGCGATGCAAACGGTCGGTTCAGGGCGTTTGACCAGGACACGGGCGAGATTCTGTGGGAGATCAACCTCGGTTCGCCGGTTGTCGGCTATCCGGTGAGCTTCGCTGTTGATGGACGACAGTATGTGGCCGTGAGCACCGGCGGTGGCGCGGGTATCAACCTGCGCATCACCCCCGAGCTGCGTCCAAGCTCCGGAAGCAACCTCTTCGTGTTCGCACTGCCGGAGTAGTCGGACCTCTCCCAGGGTTACATCCGCCCGCCCGCCGCTCACGCCAGTCGTGCGCCTGGCCATCAGGTGGGGGGCAAGGGCCAGGTATAATCAGGTATAAGAACGAAACAACCCTCCATGCAGAACCCCTCAAGAGCTTTGAAACCACCGGTCAAGGTCTGTCTCTTTTTGTTGTTGTGCTCTTTGGTCTACGGCGCGGCGGACGCGCAGCCCGAAGGGTCTGGCGCCGAGGCGGTCCGGATCTTCGTAGACTGCGGTCCGTGCGACGAAACCTACTTGCGCCGGGAGATCACGTTCGTCAACTATGTTCGGGATCGGGCTGACGCGCAGGTGCACGTGCTTGTCACTCGGGAGGTAAGCGGCGGCGGCGGTCGGGTCTGGACCGTCGATTTCTTCGGGCGCGATGAGTTTGAGGGAATGGACGACCAACTCGTATTCTTCACCGCCCGAGACGACACGGACGACGGCGAGCGCCGCGCCCTCGCGCAGACGCTCCGACTAGGGCTGGTCCGGTACGTCGCCCAGACCCCCCTCGGTCGGCAGCTGGACGTTTCCCAACGGTCAAGTGGTCCGCTGGGTGGCCCCCTAGCAGGCCAGCCCACCGGTGGGACGCTTCCATCGTTCAACGCTCAACCCGAGGACGATCGGTGGAATTTCTGGGTCTTCCGGGCGCGGATGAGACCGCTCGTCTTCATTGATGCCGAAGAGCGGGAGAAACAGAAACGCTTCGGCGGCTCGTTTTCGGCGTTTCGAACTACTGAGATGTGGAGGATGCGAATCGGCGTCGGCGCGACCTACCGGTCGCAGACGTTCGAGCTATCCGACTCGACGGCGACCAACATTCAGCGGAACAACAGTTTCGACGCTCGCTTTGTGAGGAGCATGGGCGAGCACATGGGTCTCGGGTTCGGCGGCTCGGCCATCAGCTCAACGTTCAGGAATCAGGATCTGACCTACCGGGTGGCACCGGCCGTCGAGTACAACTTCTTCCCCTACTCCGAGTCCACGCGCCGGCAGTTCACGGTGGCCTACTCGGCCGGCTACAACTCGTTCCGATACGCGGAGACTACGGTCTTCGGCCGGCTCGAAGAAGGGCGAGCCAATCACTCCGTTCAGACGTCTTTCGTGATGAACCAGCCCTGGGGCGCCAGCGACCTCACGATGGAGTTCTCGCAGTTCCTCGACGAGCCGGACCAGAACCGATTCGTCCTGTTCGAAGAAATGGATCTTCGGCTATTTCGCGGCCTGTCTCTGAACCTCGAGGCGAACAGCTCGTTCATTGGAGACCAGATCTACCTGCCGCTCGAAGACGCGACCGATGTGGAGGTGCTGCTGGGACGGCAGCAGCTCGCGACCGACTTCGAGTGGCGTCTTTTTGTTGGGCTAAGCTACTCGTTCGGGTCGATCTACAACAACATCGTCAACTCGAGGTTCGCAGGATCGTCCGGGGGTTTCACTCGCGCGTTCTAGGCGCCGGCAGGATCTGACAGCATGCGCGTCCGACAGACTCTGCAACACGGATACGTCTCATTCCAGGACGACAACACGATCTCGCGTTTCACGTTGGATCCGACCACCGCCCAGCTCGAGTGGCAAGAGGATGTCGCCGTCGAGGGCGGCCCGGCGCCGCTGGCCCTTTCTCCTGGTAAAGAGGTTCTCTATGTCGGCCGGAGAGAGAGCCAGGAGATCGCCAGCTACCGGATTGACCCCCGCACGGGTCGCATTTCTCTGATTGGGGCGGCGCCCCTGCAGGGGGAGCCGGTGTATGTGGCGACCGACCGAACCGGCCGATTCGTGCTGTCGGCCTACTACTATCAGAGCACGGCAGCCGTCCACACGGTCGGTCCCGATGGCGTTGTCGCGATTCCACCGGTCGAGTGGCGCTACACGGGGGGTGGGGCGCACGCGATCCTGACGGATCGCTCCAATCGATTCGCGTTCGTGCCCCATATCGCCAACCGAGGTCCGAACGCGATCTTCCAGTTTCGGTTTGACGAGAGCACCGGGTCCCTCACGCCCAGCGATCCCCCCCGGTACGACCCACCGGACTACCTTGGCCCACGGGCGCTGTGTTTCCACCCGACGCTGGACGTCGTCTATTTTTCGGACGAGCAGGGCAACAGCGTGTCGGCGTACGCAATGGACGCGTCGGCTGGAACGCTGTCACCCCTGCAGACGATTTCGACGTTGCCTGACGGCTTCACGGGTCAGAATACGTGCTCTCAGATTCAGATCGCGCCATCGGGGCGATTCCTGTATGCGCCGAATCGGGGGCACGACAGCGTAGCGAGTTTCACGATCGATCAGTCCAGTGGTCGTTTGACCGCGACAGGCCGGGTTTCCACCGAGCCCATTCCTAGGGTTTTCAGTCTGGATCCGACCGGTCGCCTTCTCGTGGTGGCTGGCCAAGGGTCCGGGCGACTCGCGACCTACCGGGCGCACGCCGATACCGGTGTACTGACACCCCTCGAGACCTACGAGGGCGGCAACAAGCCCATGTGGGTGCTGATCACCGCGTTTTCGTAGTCTTGGCGTCCGGCCGTATGGTGCCGAGGCTTGGCACTGTCCTATGATAGACCCGTGGCGCCTATCCGATTCGCCGCGGTCGGTTCGATTGCACTCCTTCTGAACACGGTCTATCTCGTCGCATTCCCAACAGCCTCACTCGTCTACTTCACCAACGTTCTGCTGCACCCGGTTCTTGGCCTGGCAGTGGTCATTGCCATTGCGATTGAGGCACGGCACCATGATTGGACGATCGGCCCGGTCCTGAGAGCCGGCATCGCGACCAGCGCCATCGCAGTGCTGGCGGGCCTCGCCATCGCGGTTGTTGGTGCCACGACCAACACGCGCCTCCTGGTGTATGCGCACGTTGTGACGGCGGTCGCGGGCGTGCTTCTCATCAGCGTGCACCTCTGGCGAGTTTCGCGCGAATGGCCGACGGTCAACGCGATACGTTTCTCGATCGTGACGCTGGCCATCATGCTAGCCGCGGCGCCTTGGGTGCGCTCGTGGAACGAGTCGGCCTGGCGCGACGCGTACAGCGTGGCGAACCCGACCGAGACGCCGCTGGACATGACCCAGGAGGGCGGTGGCGTCGAGAGTCCCTTCTTTCCGTCCTCGGCCAACACGACGAGCGGCGATATCATTCCGGCGAACTTCTTTTTGACAAGCGAGATGTGCGCTCGGTGTCATCGAGACATTTACGATCAGTGGAACTCGTCCGTCCACCACTTCTCGTCCTTCAACAACCAGTGGTATCGCAAGTCGATCGAGTACATGCAGGACGTGGTTGGGACCCAACCGTCCAAATGGTGTGCCGGATGTCACGATCACGCCGTCTTCTTCAACGGTCGATTCGATCGACCGATGCGTGAGCAGATGGACACGCCCGAAGCTCAGGCCGGGCTCGGGTGTACGTCGTGCCACGCGGTGGTTCATGTGGGCGGCACGATGGGGCAGGGCGACTTCGTCATCGAGTACCCGCCGCTTCACGACCTTGCGACAAGCGACAACCCGATACTGGCGTGGACGCACGATCGGCTGGCCTATCTGGCCCCTGAACCCCATCGTCGCACGTTCCTAAAGCCCTTTCACGAAGAGCGGAGTGAGGAATTCTGCTCGACATGTCACAAGGTGCACCTCGACGAGCCCGTCAACCACTACCGGTGGATCCGGGGGTTCAACGAATACGACAACTGGCAGGCCTCGGGCGTGTCAGGCCAGGGCGCCCGTTCGTTCTATTACCCGCCGGAGCCACAGACGTGCAGGGACTGCCACATGCCCCTCGTTCCGTCGGATGATCCATCGGCGACGGACGGAGCCGTACGGTCACACCGTTTTGCCACGGCCAACACGGCCCTGCCTTTCGTCAACGGCGACGCCGACCAGCTTCAGGCCGTACAGGACTTCCTCACTGCCCGCCAGATCTCGGTCGATGTGTTTGGCGTTGCGAGGGTCGAGGAGGTGTCGCCGCTAGATGGGCAGGCCGCGGCGCGTACCGCTCCGGCATTGTCGAGTACGTTCGCCGTTGGGGAGGAATCACCAGGGTTCGGCGGAGGGGCCGCCACGACGACGTTCGCGCCTGCCGAGGTCGTCGCGCCGCTCGACGTCATTCCGGTCGCTGTGCGCCGCGGCGAGTCGGTGCGTGTCGAAGTAGTGCTTCGGACGCGCAACGTCGGACACTTCTTTCCTGGGGGAACCGTCGACGCGTTCGACGTGTGGGTCGAGTTTGAAGCGGTCGACGAGAACGGTCGCGTCCTTCTGCACAGCGGCGTGGTTGAGGACGACGGCCGCGGTCCCGTGGACCCCGCCGCGCACTTTTACGGCAGCTTCCAGCTGGACGGGCACGGCAACCAGATCAATAAACGCAACGCGTGGATGACGCGTTCGGTGGCGTATGTCCGGCTCGTCCCGCCGGGTGCAGCTGACACCGTGCACTATCGATTGCAAGTGCCGGAAGATGTTGGTGACCGTATCGTGCTTCGTGCCAAAGTGAACTACAGGAAGTTCGCCTGGTGGTATACACAGTGGGCCTACGCCGGCGTGCGTGACCCGGCGGAGTCGACTCCGGCTGTTGACGCCGGCTACGACGACGGCCCATGGCTTTTCACCGGCGATACCTCCACGGTCTCCGGTCCGATGAAGGAGATCCCAAACCTGCCAATTACGATCATGGCGGAGGCCGAGGCATCCCTCGTGGTCGTCGACGCGGACGCGCCGCTGCCGTCCGGCCCGTTGCCGGAGGGGGCGTCGTCGGATGTCCGTGGACGCTGGAACGACTATGGAATCGGTCTCCTGTTACAGGGTGATTTGCGAGGAGCCGCGAGCGCGTTCCAGCGGGTGATGGAGATCGATCCGGCCTATCCGGATGGGCCGGTGAATCTGGCTCGAGTACTTTTGCGAGAGGGCGACGTCCAACGAGCCCTTCCGCACCTCGAGTCGGCGCTCGAGCTCGCGCCGGGTCTGGCCCGTGCCCATGTCTTCCTTGGGATGGGCCTCAGGACGCTTGGACGGTATGACGAAGCCTTCAGCCACCTCGAAGCCGCACGCGCTCAGTACCCACGCGATCGCGTCGTGCTTGGCGAGCTGGGTCGCATCCACTTCCTCGAGCGACGGTTCGACGAGGCGATCGCGACGTTCACCGATGTCTTGCGAATCGATCCTGAGGATCTGCAGGCCCACTACAACCTGATGCTGGCGTATCGTGGCGCAGGCGACCTCGAGCAGGCAGCCCGCGAGCAAGCGCTGTACGAGCGGTTCAAGGCCGACGAATCCGCGCAGGCGATTGCCGGACCGTTCTTGCTCCGGTCGCCCGAGGTCAACAACGAGCGACAGTCGGTTCACGAACATCGCTAGTGGCGGCTTTTCCGCTCGCGCACGCTTACCGAAAAGCGCCAGATCCGTGCTGTACACTAGTGAAAAATGACATTTCAGTACGGACTGGCCACACCGAGCTTGGCGATCGTGTTGTTCTGGTCCGGCACGTTGGTCGGCTGCGGTGGGGCACCGTCTGAACCTACTACCGAGATACCGATTAAGCCCACGAAGACTCAGGACGGACACTCCTCGGGACCGACCCTGGCGTCAGACGTCGAGTTCGTCGATGTGACCGACGAGGTTGGGATTCGGTTCACGCACAACAGCGGAGCCACGGGCGACAGGCTCTTGCCCGAAACGCTTGGAGCCGGCGGGTTGGTCCTCGATGTCGATGCCGATGGATGGCAGGACGTCCTTCTGGTGAACTCGAAGGCGTGGCCAGGTGAGTCGGGCTCGCCGTCACATCCAGCGCTTTACCGCAACGCCGGTGACGGGACGTTTGTCAACATCTCCGGTGGGTCGGGGCTCGACGTCGAGCTTTACGGGATCGGCGGCGCGGTCGCAGACTACGACAACGACGGATATGTCGACATCTATCTGACGGCGCTGGGGCCAAACAGGTTGTTTCGGGGAAGAGGCGACGGGACGTTCTCGGATGTGACGGTATCCGCTGGAGTCGCGGGCCGTCGGTTTTCAACGAGCGCCGTGTGGTTCGACTACGATAACGATGGCCACCTCGACCTGTTCGTGGCGAACTACGTTGAATGGACGATCGACGGGGACTTGTTCTGCTCGCTTGACGGCGAGAACAAATCGTACTGCACGCCAGAGGCCTACACCGGCCAAAGCCCGAACCTCTATCGCAATGCTGGTGACGGCACCTTTGAGGATGTGACAGCGGTCGCCGGCCTCGACGATCCGTCCTCGAAAGCGCTCGGCGTCGCCATGCTCGACTACGATGCTGACGGCTGGATGGATCTATTCGTGGCCAACGACACGGAGCCCGACCGCCTGTATCACAACCAGGGTGACGGGACGTTCACCGACAACGGCGTCGTGGCCGGCGTTGCTTTTAGCGAAGGCGGGGTTGCGCGTGCCGGTATGGGCGTCGACGCGGCGGACTACGACGGGTCTGGACGCCCAAGCCTCGTGGTGGGTAACTTTTCGAACGAGATGATCGCGCTCTATCACAACGAGGGGAACGGCCTGTTCATCGACGAAGCCCCGCGATCGGCCATTGGAAGCTCGTCGCTCCTGACCCTGGCGTTTAGCTGTTTCTTCTTCGACTACGACCTTGACGGACGTCCTGACATCTTTGCGGCAAACGGTCACGTTGCCGACGATATCGAGCACGTGCAATCGAGCGTGACCTATGCGCAGCCGGCGCACTTGTTCCGGAACATGGGACCTGGTCGGTTCGAGGAGGTGACGGCTGTGGCGGGTACGGCGCTGGCGCGACCCACGGTAGCACGCGGTGCCGCCTATGGTGACTTCGATCTCGACGGCGACCCGGACCTTCTTGTCACGGCCAACAACGGCCCGGCCCGTGTCTTGCGCAACGACGGCGGTCACGCTAACAACGCACTGCGCGTAGTCACCGTGGGCACCGCATCAAATCGTGATGGAATTGGCGCGCGAGTTGAAGTCATGATGAATGGCGAGTCGCGCTGGCAGATCGTCAAGACCGGATCAAGCTACGCCTCGCAAAGCGAGCTGCCGGTGACGTTCGGCGTCGGTACCGCTACCGCGGTGGAATCGCTGAGCGTCACCTGGCCGAGTGGAACGGTCGATCGGGTCGCCGGTGTCAACGCCAATCAACAGGTGACGGTGAAAGAGGGGGAGGGCGTGGTCGAGACGCGACCCTTTGAGCGCTAGTGGCAGCAACAACACGACGACAGCTGGTCGGACTCTGGGGCGTGCTGGTCGGGTGTGCCACCGCAACGTGTGGTGGCGGCCCTGAGCTACCGCTCGCCAACGAGGCAACCTACCGCGCGAACAATCAAGGCGTCGCGCTGCTCGAGCAGTTCGACTATCAGCCGGCGGCCGAGGCGTTTCGCGAGGCGCTCGATCTGGACGAGTCACACGCGGCTGCCCGGGTCAACCTCGCGATAGCCCTGTTCCTCGAGCAGGATCTCGAAGGCGCGAATCGAGAAGCAACCGCAGCGGCTGCGGATTTGCCGTCAGCGCTCGAGCCGCCGTACCTGCGCGGACTGGTCGCGCGGGCGCAGAATCGCCTCGACGACGCCATGGTCGCCTTCGGCACAGTTCTCGAGGCCGATCCAATTGACGTCGGCACAAACATCAACTTGGGTCAGATCTACCTGGAGATGCGCGACTATCCGGCCGCGATCGAGCGACTCCGGATCGCATACGAACACGAGCCCTTCAACGTCACCGCTGTCTACAACCTGGGCCTCGCCCTAGCCCGCAGTGGCGAGACCGCGGCGGGGCAGGCGCTGCTGGAACAGGCGCAGGCGTTGAGGTCGACGGAGTACGCCGTCACGTACAACACGGGATACCTGCAACAGGGTCGCTACGCCGAGGCGATCGCCTCCACGGGTGCCGAGGCGGAGCTGGTTGATACCGCCGTACCCACGAGCGTATTCACGTCGCTCGAGGTTGGATCGTGGTCGCCATCTTCCACCCCGACGTCGCCATTTGGTCGTCGGTTTGCCGCCGACGATCTGACCGACGACGGCGTTCGTGAACTTGTGGCTGGGTTGGGCGGCGGAGTGGCGCCATTCGACTTCGACATGGATGGGGATCTTGATCTGTTCGTCGCGATGCCGGACGGAGAACGCTTGATGCGTAACGACGGCGCAGGCCGCTGGGCGGAGGTCACGGCGTCAGCCGGACTGTCGGTTGCCCCCGATGACGGCGTTCCCATCGGCGCCATCGTGGCGGACTACAACAACGACGAAGCACTCGATCTCTTCGTGCTCCGCTATGGCGGAAGCAGCCTCTATCAGAGCGATGGCGCTGGCAGCTTTACAGACGTGACGTCGTCGGCCGGCCTCTCGGACATCACACAGGCGCATGTGCCGGGCGCTGCGGCCTTTGCCGATCTCGATCATGACGGCGACGCCGACCTCATCATCGCCGGTCTCGCTGATGTAGAGTCGTCGCTCGTATCGTTGGCAGAGGGCGCGTCGCTGCTGTTTCCCGAGGAGTTCGCACCGGCGCCGTTGCGCGTGCTCCGCAATAACCAGGACGGGTCGTTCACCGATGTCACGGATGCGTCAGAAGTCGCGTTTTCAGGTCATGCCGTGGCGGTGGTGCCGACCGATTTCGACAACCGCCGAGATGTCGACCTGCTCGTGATCGATCGCGGCGGACCGCCCCGACTGTTCATGAACCTGCGGGACTCGACGTTTCGGGACGTTGCGTCTGAGGTGGGACTGGCGACTGCTGGCAACGCGATCGCGACGGTGTCGGCGGGAGACGTGAACAAAGACGACTTTCCTGACTTCGTCCTCGGGCGTGCCTCCGACGCCCTTGTCGCGCTGAGCGATGGGCGGGGGCGATTTACGCTTGTTCCCGCTCCGGACGGAGCAGGCGACGCCAGCGCTCTCCGATTGCTCGACTACGACAACGACGGCTTGCTCGACTTGCTCGCGTGGGTGACCGACGGACCCCGGCTGTTCCGAAATCTTGGCCAGGACTGGAGCGATGTGTCCGGCACGGCGTTCGCCAGCTTCACCACCGAAGCGCCGGCGCCGGGCGCGGGTGGCCTTGGCGTTGCCGACATCGATCGTGACGGTGACAGCGATATCGTCGCGGTTGGCCCGGAGCGCGTCGTGATCGCTGAGAACAGCGGAGATTCGCGGAACGCGTCAATTCGGATCGGGCTCCGCGGACTGGTTAGCAATCGCGCCGGGATTGGGGCGAAGGTGCAGCTGCGCGCCGGCAGCTTGAGTTCGCGTTTGGAGGCGTCGTCGGCGACGCCCGCGGCGGCACCGGCCGATCTGGTCTTCGGCATTGGGCGGCGACCCGGCGCGGACGTGGCCCGGGTGTTGTGGCCTTCCGGCATCTTGCAGGCCGAAGTGCCGGAACAGGACTACCTCTCGTCCGAGTTGGATGTCCAAGAGCTTGACCGCGAGCCCTCGTCGTGTCCGTTTCTCTTCACGTGGAACGGCAACCGGTTCGAGTTCGTCACCGATTTCCTCGGAGGCGGCGAGATGGGGCTGTGGCATGGTCCGGATCGCTACAACACGCCGGATCCGGTGGAGTACGTCCGGATTCGGGATGACCAGTTGAAGCCGAAAGACGGGTTCCTCGAGCTCAGGGTCACGAGCGAACTTGAGGAGGCGGTCTTCTTCGACCATTTGGAGCTGGTGGTCCTGGAGCACCCTCGCGACGTTCAGATCTACCCGAACGAAGGCCTGACCGATCCGCCCAAACCGCACCAGCTGCACGCCGTGCGTGACCCTCGCGTCCCGGATCGCGTGCGAGACGAGAGCGGAAGCGACGTCACCGATCTGGTTGCGCAGATCGATGGGCGCTCCCCCGAGGGCTTTGCGCTGGCCCCATTTCGGGGCTATGCCGAAATCCACAGTCTGATTCTCGATCTGGGGGCGTCCAGCGACTCTGCCGTCCTCCTGCTTACCGGTTGGACCTCGTACGCGTTCTCGAGCGACAACCTTGCCGCGCTGCAAGCTGGGCTTACGCCCATCGTACCGGCGCTGGAAATCAAGGACACGAGCGGGACCTGGCGTCCGGCTGGAGTCGATATGGGATTCCCGGTGGGCCGGCCGCAGACCATCGCGGTCGACCTGACCGATCACCTTCAAGCCGGTGAGCACGAGCTCCGGATCGTGACCAACATGCGGATCTACTGGGATCAGATCCTGGTTGGTCGTCGCGCCTCGATCGATGGGGTCCGCGAGCACCGAATCGATCTGTCCAGCGCCGATCTACGCGAACGTGGTTTCTCTGCGGAGACGCGCACCGAGCCCACGACATACGACTACGATCGTGTCAGCGCGAAATCACCGTGGAAAACCATGGCGGGAAGTTACACGCGGGAGGGCGACGTGATCGAGCTGCTCGCGGCTGGCGATGACCGTTTCGTCATCACGCGCGACGGCGACGAAATCGTCCTGCGGTACGATGCCTCGGCGCTCGATCCGATCCACGAGAATCAGGCTCGGACCTACCTGCTTCGCGCCGACGGTTTCAGCAAGGAGATGGACATCAACTCGGCCACTCCGGATTCGGTCGAACCGCTCCCGTTCCACGCGATGTCTCGATACCCGTACAGCGCGTCCGAGCGGTATCCCAGCACATCGGCGCACCGCCGGTATCGCGAAACCTACAACACGCGCCCGGTCGTTGCTTCGGTGCCGCGTATCGAGGCGGCGAGGTAACGGGCACATGGAACACGTTCGCTACTCGGCCGCCGCGTGCCAGACCGATCTTGCCAACCCGACCGACCGGTCACACATGCGCAAGAACACCGACCGGATACTCAGCATGGTGGACTCAGCCGTGGAGGGGAGTGCACCGTTTCTTCCAGTACGACTCGTGGTGTTTCCGGAGTTCGCACACGCCGCGCCGGTGTTTCCGACGGTCGAGGAGTTGCGGCGGAAGCTGACTGTGCCGATTCCCAACGAACACACCGATCGGCTTACGGCGAAGGCCCGCGAGCATGGCATCTACATCCAGAGTGGGACGATGCTCGAGGAAGACTCGAAATACCCAGCCGTGGTCTTCAACACGACATGTCTGATCGGGCCGGGCGGCATTCTCACCAAGTACCGAAAGGTCAACCCGTGGATTCCGTATGAGGTGCACGCGAGCCCCCACGACTTGCCTGGCTACGACGAGCCGCTCTTTCCCGTGGCCGATACACCTATCGGCCGCATCGGTTGTGCGATCTGTTATGACTGGCTATTTCCCGAAGCGCTGCGTCAGCTAGCTGCGAACGGCGCTGAGGTCCTGGTCCGGGTGTCGGCCTACATGGATCCGTGGGGCGCGACCGAGCCGATGTCGTGGTGGACGATCGTCAATCGGTCCCGAGCGTTGGAGAACCTCTCTTACGTCGTTGCGGCGAACCAGGGCGCGAGTCTTCGGCACTACCCCCCGTACTCGTGGCCGGGCGGTTCCCAGGTCGTCGACTTCGACGGGCGGCTGCTGGCCGAAGCATCACCGGGTCCAGGGGAGCGGATCGTGATTGCGCCGATCGACATTTCGGCCCTCCGTCACGAACGGCAGGCGCGGACGGGCCATCACATGCTTGCGCATCTTCGCACTGAGGCCTACGAGGTGTATCGGCGCCCTGGCTATCCACCATCCGGCGGAGATGCGACGGCCCTGTCGTACCCGGGCAACCGTCAGCGGATCGAGGCCGCCAAGCAGGCCTTTGTCTCGCCGTCGACCCGAGAACCGGCCTAGTCCTCACACCCGTCACCTGATCCCCGAGGATCGGGATTCGCCCCTCAAAACATTGCAGGGAACCGCCGATAGTAAGAGTAGCTATGGGTGGCGGCCAAGAGGTCGAAGTAGATAGTCAGACCGCAGACGGTTCGATGCGTCCATCTGGGCTGCTCCTGGCCCTGCTGGTCCTGCTGGGTGGATCAGCGATCCTGGTGATCGGAGCGCTCAGCGGGCGCTACTTCTTCATCAGCAAGGGCACGATTTTGCCGCTTCTGCTGCTGGGGGCCATGCTGTCGGGCCAGACCCGTGCCTTTCTGCGCGATTGGCTGTTGTTTCTGTCGCTGCTGCTGTTGTTCGATACGCTGCGCGGCACGATCTACCTCGCCATCTTCGAGTGGCATTTGCCCTGGTATATGGGCTATGCCATCAGGCTGGAGGAACTGATCTTCGGCGTCCCCTCCGCCTCGCACTGGGTTCACGACACCTGGCCGGAGCTGGTCGCATCGCCACTGGTCCGCAGCCTCATGGTGATGGTTCACGCTTCGCACTTCCTCTACTTCCTGGGATTCGGTTTCGCCGTCTACAGGTTGGCACCGCATCACTTCCGGTTGTACACAACCGCCATGACGCTGGTCATGGCCGGTGGGTTGGTTGGCTATCTGTTAGTGCCGACGGTGCCGCCTTGGATGGCGGCCGACTTCTTCGGCGTGCTGCCGCCCATTGAGCGTCTGCTCGACGAAACCTACAACAGCTACATCCCGACGGTCCTGGTTGGATTGCAGACAAACCACATTGCCGCGATGCCGTCGTTGCACGTCGCGTTTCCGACGACCTGCTGCGCCATCGCGTGGCATCTGTTCGGATGGCGTGCGTGGCCCGCATTGGTCTACACGGTACTCACGCTGGTCTCGCCAATCTACTTGGCTGAGCACTACGCCGTCGATGTGCTGGCGGGGATCGGACTAGGGCTCGCCGCGTATCTCGTCGCTGTGTCGCGGCGCGCGGTTCCGGCCCCAGAGGTCGAGCCTCCCGAGGGGAATCGAGAGACCGGCTGGGGCGACCTCATCAGCTATATCGGCGCGCGCCGACTACTGGCGTGCACCGTCATCTTCTACGTGGCAGCAGGCTCGGGCTTCTTCAATGAGGGAAGCCGCTTCCCCGGGCTCTTGCCCAACGAACGTTTCATCGAGCGCGAGCTGGCGGGCCGGACCGAATTGGTGAACTTCTTCAAGGGAACACTGGCGCTGCAGGCAGGGCATCACGAGTCCGCCCGACGTCAACTGACGGAGAGCCTGAAGCAGCCGGTCGTCGGGCATGAAGAGTTTCTTGGTTACGTCCTCTTGCTCGAGGTCGCGATTCGCGCCAACGCCGTCCCCTTGCTGATCGAGGTTCTGGAGGGCATGCCCTCAGACCTGAAGACACCCCTGGGTCGTGAGGCCCTCGAGGAAGCCCACCGCCGGGTTGTCTCATTGCCGGGCACCGTGCGAACAAACTAGTCGCCTACGTCACACGACCACGAGTACTGCCCACTATGCAACTCGCCCGCTACCCGCTGCATCCGTTTCTTCTCGCCTGCTACTTCCCGATGCTCCTGCTGTCGAACAACATGGGCTTGTTCGGTGTCGAGGACGTCTATCGGGCGATCAGCCTGAACCTGGTGCTGGCCTTTGTCCTTTTCTACATGTTCCGGCTGGCTTACCGGGATGGTGGCCGGGCCGCGTTTGCCACGACCGCGATACTTGGTCTGTGTTTCTCATTTCGATTGATCGGTGGAAGCCCCGAATCTGCGCTGTCTGATTCGCTCGCCCTGGCTGTGACTGGAGTGGCCGGTCTTGCTGTCGTCGTGCTGGCGTCGAGGATCCCGCGCGATAATGTCGAAGCTCCCCTGATCCTCAACGTGTTCGTCACGGTGATGCTGATTGTGCCGGTCTATGAGGTCGTCGACGCGCAGCTGGCGGACGACGATCCCGCATCGCGGGTGGCCAGCGGCATCGATTCGGCGGCGCACGACGTGTTGCGTCACGCACATATGCCCGACACGCTGCCTACGGTTTTTCACATCGTGGCGGACGGCTATTCTCGCAACGACGTGCTGCAGGATGTTTACGGGTACGACAATTCGGCGTTTACGAGTCGTCTGCGCGAACTCGGCTTCGCGGTCAGCGATCGAGCCACGACACCGTACGGACAGACGCTGCTGGCCGTCAACTCCGTGTTGTCGATGAACTACCTCAACGACTACATCGCGGCTCTCGAATCGGATGGCGAACTGGAACCGGCCCGACTGCGAAAGGTCCTGAAGCGGTTCTTCTACACCGCTCCCGTCCTCCAGCTGTTCGAGGAGATGGGCTATCACCTGGTCATGACCGAGACCGACTATCCGCCGCTCAACAACCCGGAGGCCGATTACTTCCTTGAGTCCAAGACCGATCCGTTCGCCCTCACGTTCTACGAGCACGCTCTCCTGGCAACGACACCATTCTCCGTGGGGAGTACGCGGAGCGCGCTTCTTCTACAGGCCGCGATGGAGTCCAACAGAAAGCTGATCTTCGCGCTTGGCCCGCACGACTACGCTCGAATGGAGAAGCCCCTCTTCGTGCTGACCCACGTCTTGTCGCCGCACCCGCCGTTCACGATCGATCGTGATGGCGTACCGCAACGAGACAGCGCCGCTCGGTCTGATGGAAACCGTTGGATCGGGGACAATCCCGAGCGTCGACGCCAGTACCAAGACCGCTATCTCGAGAAACTGCAGTACACCAACGGTGCCCTGATGAAACACGTCGAAGGTCTCATCGAGAACTTCGAAGGGCCGAAGGTGATTATCATTCACGGGGATCACGGAGGTGGGCTGTACCTGAATCACGACGACGGTTCGGCAACCTGTCTTAAGGAACGGTTTTCGCCGTTCCTCGCCGTATACGCCAGCGACCGTCGAGTGACAGACGCGTTGGGCGATGACATGAACCTCGTCAACTTGTACCGAGTGCTGTTCAACGAGATCTTTGATACTGATCTGCCGGCGCTTCCCTCGAGAAGCTTCTTCGCGCCGTGGGAAGATCCGACTCAGCTTCAGGAGATCGCGCCCGAGCGTCTCGAGTCCTTGGGCGCGCAGTGTCACGCGTTCGCGACACGTGCGTCGAGGTGACAAAAGACGATAGTGACAACGAGACCTGCCGTGCCGCGCACGGCAAATAGCTGGCGGTTGTTGAGTGCTGACGTTCACGACCGCCGAGGAAGGTGGCAACGATGCAGCGAGGATGTGTACCTAGAGGACGGAATCACAAGCGAGGGCGCCAAACAGCGGGGCTCCTGCTGGTGTTGGCGGGGTGGCTCGTGCTCGAGACTCCAGTGCAGGCCTACCTGGACCCGGGCAGTGGGAGTATGCTCCTTCAGGTGCTGCTCGGGGGGGTCGCGGCAATCGGTGTCGTCGCGAAGCTCTACTGGCATAGGGTGACCTCGATCTTTCGGCGCGGCACGTCCGCAAAGGACGACAGCTAGCCAAAGGTAACGGGCAAGCAACCATTCACGAAGGATGGGATGACGAAACACCTCAGCGCAGTCATAACTGTCTTCTGCCTGCTCTCCGTCTCCCTCGCCGCCCAGCAAGAAGAGCGATACGACTACTGGCAGTTCACCCGCCAGATGATTCGACATGGACAGCAGGCGCTCTTCATGTGCAACGGGCTCTTCACGTCCAATCGCACGGTGGAGCAGGTCTTTAAGCAAGAACTGGCCTTCTTGCCCGCCCCCGTGGGATCCCCGTCTGGAGGCGACTACGTCGTCGATCGGGATCGGCGAGCGGTCGCCGTCGGGTCCGGTCACGGTGTGCCAACGATACATGCGGCGTTCCGGGATGGGATTGGCTGCGTCATCATGCCTCCGGACCAGACGTTTGCCGACATCGATCGGCTGCCGGAATTGAAGATGGCGCCACCGGCCGGTGACCCTGCCACGATCCCGTGGCCGGATGGTGACCTCGTCGCCTCTACGCGATTGCCCGCGAGCGTCGATACCGATGCGCTGCAGGCGGCGTCTGACTGGGCGTTCGAGCGCGAGTCATTGGAGCAAGTGACGCTGAGCCTGCTGGTTGTTCAGGGCGGCAAAATCATCCATGAGCGGTATGCGCCTGGCGTTGAGATGTCCACACGAACGCGAACGTGGTCGACGGCCAAGAGCATCGCGGCCACCTTGATCGGCATGATGGTCGACGACGGACGCATGGCGCTCGACGAGCCTCTGGGGATCACCTGGCTGCCACGCGCCGCCTCGCCGGAGAGTGATCCACGGGCCGAGATCACATTGCGACACGTCCTCAACATGTCGAGTGGTCTCGACACGGTCGACAACCAGGGACGCGAGTACGCGACTGGGTCGGGCCTCGCCTATTGGGCTGGTGCCAGCTCTGTCCAGGGTGCGCGCCAGCGCGCGCTCATCCGAAAGCCCGGCACGAACTGGGACTACGAGAACTACGACACGCTGTTGGCGGTCCACGCGATGAAACAAGCCATCGCGGATGCCCAAGCCTATCTCGAGTTTCCGCGTCGCCGCTTGCTCGACCGGATCGGGATGCGGAATACGCTGATTGGCGTCGACCGTTTCGGCGACTTCATCCTCAGCAGCCAGGTCTACACGAACGCACGTGACCTGGCGCGGTTCGGGCTCTTGTACCTACAGAACGGCACCTGGAACGGTGAGCGACTCATCTCGGAGAGGTGGATCGACTTCGTGCGGACACCTGCGCCGGCGACTGCGGCGCGAGGGAACGCCTACGGCGGGCAGTGGTGGCTCGTGCCCGATAGCCGCACCGATGTGCCAAAGGACGCCTACTCGACGTCGGGCAACCGTGGCCAGTTCGTCGTGATTGTTCCTTCCTATGATCTCGTCATCGTCAGGCGCGGCCTCGACTTCGGGGGCCAAGGCTTCAACCGCTGGGATTTAGCGCGCGAAGTGCTCAAGGCGGTCCAACCTCTCTAAGCTAGCTACTGATCGCACGCCACGGGTTGCGAATCGGCGAGCTGGGCACTACGATCCCCCGGTTGTAGAGGGACGGAGGATACATGACCAGCAATCCACGGTTCGACCTGCAGGCCGCCTGCCTCGTACTCGTTGTCTTGTCGTTCGGCTTGATAGCTGCCTGCGGGGGGCAGCCTGCCGCAGCCCCGGAAATGGAAGCCGAGGCAGCAGACACCGGCCTCAGCGCCGACTTGGTGCAGCGGCTCCTTCCGAACCCCACAGGTGAGGTTATCACCCAGTGGGCCGACCTTCCGGATGGTCGAACGTGGGGATCAACCGCCGGCATCGATATCGCCCCAGACGGCCACGTTTGGGTCTACGACCGCTGTGGCGCAAATGGGCTCGACGGTGGATGCGAGGCAAACCCGATCGTCGATCCGATTCTGAAATACGATCGCAATACCGGCGAGCTCCTCGCAAACTTCGGGGCCGGCCTGTTTGTGCTGCCTCATGGCCTCCACGTCGACGCCGACGGCAACGTGTGGGTGACCGACTCGCAGGGCAACGAGGCCGGCACGAAGGGACATCAGGTGATCAAGTTCAGCCCCGAGGGCGAGGTGCTGATGCGGCTCGGTACGGCGGGCCAGCCGGGCAGCGGGCCGGGACAGCTCAACGAGCCATGTGATGTGATCACCGCGCCGAACGGCGACATCTTTGTCTCAGACGGTCACAGTGGGCAGCAGCCCGATCCGCCCGAAGGACGGACCGGCAGAATTCTCAAGTTCGACAGCGAGGGGAACTTCATCAAAGAGTGGGGCGAAATCGGATTCCGGCCCGGGCAATTCCGGACGCCGCACGCGCTTGAGTTCGATTCGCAGGGTCGGTTGTTCGTGGCCGACCGGGGCAACCACCGTATTCAGATCTTCGACCAGGACGGCAACCTGCTCGACATCTATACTCAATTCAGCCGGATCAGCGGTCTCTTCATCACCGACGACGACATGCTCTACGCGATCGACTCGGAGTCGGCAGAGACGAATCACTACGGGTGGATGAACGGTGTGCGCATTGGGCCCGCGGGCGAAGATCGGGTGACGGGGTTTATTCCGCCTCATATGCCAGACGAGGGCCGCGTCCTGCAAGGTCTCGCGGGTGAAGGGATCGCCGTCGATGGGGACGGCAACGTGTTTGTCGCCGAGGGTCCGGCTTCGCGGCCGTTCGCTGGCGGCGGGCTCACCAAATACGTCGTGCGCTAGCTCTGGGACGGGCGTTCGTATCTAGTCCGCAGGGGTATACTCCGCGCACCGTGTCCGCGCCGGCGGTTGCTAACCGCGTACTCGTTGTGCTCGCGCACCCGGCCTTCGAGCGCTCGCGCATCAACCGACGCCTGTGGGCGGCGGTGCAGGACCTCGAGGCGATCACGTTTCATGATCTCTACGAGGCCTATCCGGACTTCGACGTCGATGTACCGCGTGAGCAAGAGCTGCTGACGAACGCAGACGTCATCGTTCTCCAGCATCCGTTCTTCTGGTACAGCACCCCGGCACTGGTCAAGCAGTGGGAGGACCTCGTGCTCGAACACGGCTGGGCCTACGGCCAGGGCGGCGTCGCGCTCCAAGGTAAGTGCTTTTTGTCGGTCCTCACGACCGGCGGGGGCCAGAATGCGTACCACGCCGAGGGCCACAATCGGTTCACGGTCCGAGAGCTGCTCGCCCCAATCGAGCAAACGATGCGCCTGTGTGGGATGCGCTATCTACCACCGTTCGTGGCGTTCGGGGCACACGGTATGACCGACGACGTGCTGGGGCGGCACGCAGCCGACTACCGGCTTGTCCTCGAAGCGCTTCGTGACGGGTTCCTTGATTTCGATGCGGCGGATGACCGTCAACATCTCAACGCCACCGACGTAAACCTGCCGATCGTTCAGACCCAGTCCTAAGGATCACATGCACGGCGACGGCTTTTTCTACCAAGCGTTCGTCTATCTTCTGGCGGCCGTGGTGGCGGTGCCGGTGGCCAAACGGCTTGGCTTTGGCTCGGTGCTTGGTTACCTCCTGGCCGGGGTCGCGATCGGTCCGTCGGTCTTCGGGTTGATCGGCGACGAGAGTCACGATGTCATGGAGTTCGCTGAGTTCGGCGTCGTGATGATGCTGTTCTTAGTCGGTCTCGAGCTCGAACCGACTCGGTTGTGGCGCATGCGGGTTCCTGTGGTCGGGTTGGGAGGACTGCAAGTCTCGGCCACGACGGTCCTAATTGCAGGCCTTGCCTACGCCCTTGGGTTGTCCTGGCAGGTATCCCTCGCCATCGGCTTGACGTTGTCGCTCTCGTCCACCGCAATTGCGCTCCAGAGCCTCACCGAAAAGGACTTGCTCAAGAGTTCCTCTGGGCAGAACGCGTTCGCCGTCCTGCTGTTTCAGGACCTTGCGGTGATTCCGATGCTCGCCCTCATCCCGCTGCTCCGGTCGACCGGGACGGCGACCGAGGGAGCGCACGCAGCGGACACCGGACATGCGGCGGTTTCGTGGCTCGAGCGCTTGCCGGCGTGGGCTGAGCCGTTGGCGGTGCTCGTTGCTGTGGCGTCGGTCGTTGTCATCGGGCGGTTCGTGGTGCGACCGGCGTTCCACGCGATTGCGCAAACCCGGCTCCGGGAGCTGTTCGCGGCGGCGGCATTGTTGTTGGTCATCGGCATAGCGCTGCTCATGACGCTGGTCGGCCTCAGCCCCGCACTTGGGGCCTTCCTGGCCGGTGTGGTACTGGCGACGAGTGAGTATCGCCACCAACTCGAGGCCGATATTGAGCCCTTCAAGGGGCTCCTCCTGGGCCTGTTCTTCATCGCCGTCGGGGCATCAATCGATTTCGACCTCATCGGTCGCATGCCCGGAACGCTCACAGGGTTGGTGGCGCTCCTGATCGGTGTCAAGGTCGTTGTTCTGCTCGTGTTGGGAAGGGTCTTTGGCCTCGGTGTCGACCAACGGATTTTGTTCGCGCTCGTCCTGGCCCAGGGCAGCGAGTTCGCGTTCGTCCTAACCTCGTTTGCCGCCGGGCTCGGCATTCTCGATGCCGACACGAGCGGAACGCTGATCGCCGTGGTTGCCGTGTCGATGGCCACGAGCCCGCTGCTGTTGCTGCTGGGTGAGCGAGTGCTGCTGCCTCGGATCGGTACACGGGAACAGACCGAGCGAGAACCAGACCAAATGGACGAGGAGACCCCGGTCATCGTCGCGGGCTTCGGGCGTTTTGGGCACATCGTCGGGCGACTCCTGCGGGCCAACGGCGTCGCGACGACCGTGCTCGATACGGATGCCGATCGCGTAGAGCTGCTGCGCACGCTGGGCATGGAGGTGTTCTACGGCGACGCCTCGAGGGTCGACCTCCTCCATGCCGCCGGCGCCGGTCGAGCCAAGCTCATCGTTCTGGCGCTCGATAGTCCACAGAAGACGGTGGAGCTCGTTCACACGCTTCGCCAACACTTTCCCCACCTCACCATTCTGGCGCGAGCCTCGGACCGGGGAGACGCGTACGACCTGATGGACGCTGGGGTTCGTCACGTCTACCGGGAAACGCTCGACACGTCTCTGCGGATGGGGGTCGACGCGCTCCAATTGCTGGGGGTCCGGGCGTATGCCGCGCATCGGGCTGCGCGCACGTTCCGGAGGCATGACGAGGCGGCGATCAAGGAGCTGGCCAAGGTCCGCCATGATCGCGTGGGGTATCTCGATACGGCACGGCAATGGATTCGCGACCTGGAAGAGGTGCTCAGATCCGAGCTCGGTGAGCGGCCGTCGTGGGTTGACGTCGGGTGGGATACGGCGTCGCTGCGAGAGGAGTACGGTGGAGACCGGACCGCAGGGGACCGACCCACCGGGGAAGATGGCGCCGACCCGCGTGGCGACGGTGTAAGGTAGAAAGATGAAGACGGCTACCACGATCTGCGTGGGCGTCATCGCGCTCGCGATTCTGTCCCAGGCCCCTCGCCTGGGTGGACAGCAACCGCTTTTTCGGAGTGGGACCCAGCTGGTCGACCTCTATGTCACGGTGACCGACGACGATGGCCGGCTCGTTCCTGATCTCGTTGAGGACGACTTCGCGATCTTCGATGAGGGGCAGCCGCAGGAGATCGCGCTGTTCGAGAACGAGGTTCGGCCGATTACCGTCGTCGTGATGCTCGATACGAGCATCAGCACGACCAACGTCTTGCACCTGATCAAAGCTGGCGCCGAACAGTTCTTAATCAGGATGCTGCCCGACGATCGCGCTCGGATCGGTGCGTTCAACGACAAGGTCTCGATCGACCCCCCTGAGTTCATCGGTGATCGCGACGACCTGATCTCGAAGCTCGAGTACCTCGATTTTGGCAACCAGACGAAGCTCTTCGATGCGTTGTCCACGAGCCTCGACGCGCTCGTGAATGTCGAGGGACGACGGGTAGTTCTGGTGCTGACCGACGGTGAGGACAGCGCCAGCGACCTGGGATGGCGTGACGTACTCGAGCGTGCCGTGGCCGAGGACGTAATGATCTACGCGATTGGCCTCGAGGCCGAGTACTTCGACGGCGTACGCTTTCGACGGACGAGCCCTGACCGGAGCTTGCGCCGATTGGCCGAGGAAACGGGCGGTGGATATTTCGAGCTCGAGGCAACCGATCAGCTGGGGCCGACGTTCACCCGGGTCTCCCAGGAGCTTCACAGCCAGTATGTGATTGGTTTTGAGCCACCGGTGAGTGACGGTCTGACCCACCGCGTTGACGTGCGTCTCGGTAGGCGGGGCATGGAGGCGCGCGCCAGGCGGAGCTACGTTGCCCCGACCGAAGACGAGCTGTAGGGCTGATGTCGAAAACCGGCATACGATGCTGAATTAGCAGGATGCGTACGAGGAACATCCAGGTCTTCGCCGTCCTGGCGCTGGCGTTCTCGGTTCAGATCGCCTCGCTCGACGGCCAGCAGCCGATCTTTCGAGGCGGGACCTCGCTTGTCGATCTCTACGTGACGGTGACCGACAAAGAAGGTCGGCTCGTGCCCGATCTCGGCGAGAGCGACTTCGTCATCTTTGAGGACGGAGAACCGCGGCCCATCGCGCTGTTCGAAACCGAAGTCCGTCCGATCACCGCGGTGATCATGCTCGATACGAGCCGGAGCACGACCGAAAGCCTCAACGCAATGCCGATGATCGTGGGCGGCGCGCAACAGTTCTTGAACAGCATGTTGCCCGGCGATCGCGCGCGAATCGGCTCGTTCAACGACACGGTCAAGATCATCCCCTCCGGGTTTTCCGACGACGTGTACTACCTGAACCAAGCGCTGGCGCAGCTCCACTACGGATGGTTCACGAAGCTATTCGAAGGAATCTGGGAAGGACTTGAGGCGCTGGCAGAGGTCGAAGGACGAAAGGTCGTCCTGGCGTTGACCGACGGTCAGGACAGCGACAGCATCGTGGGGTGGGGCGATGTCCTCGAGCGGGCTGTCGCCGATGAAGTGATGGTCTATGCCATTGGTCTGGAGGTCGACTACCCCGAAGGGAACCGGTGGGTGCATACGAAACCGGACCCCAGCTTGCGAAAACTGGCCGAAGAAACGGGCGGTGGGTATTTCGAGCTCGAGGAGACCGATGCGCTTCTCAAGACGTTTAGACGTGTGTCAGAGGAGTTGCACAAGCAGTACGTCATCGCGTTCGAGCCGTCGGCTCGTGATGGTGAGAGCCATGAGATCAGGGTCGGTGCCGTGGGCGACGACATGACGGCTCGCGCCCGACGCAGCTACATCGCCACGCCGACGGACGGACCGTAGCGCCGTCGCCCCACCCGTGCCTACCGGAGGTACCCGAGACTGCGGAGTCGTCGCAGCTCCTCGGGGCTCAGCGCCTCGGTCGCATCCTCGTCAGTTGGCAACTTTCGGGCTTCCATATAACGCAGCCGCTCGGCCAGCTGTGTCTTGAGCCGCTCGACGACATCAGGGTGGTCGGCCGCGACATCCACCAGGTCCAGCAGGTCGTCGGGGTGGCGGTAGAGCTCGTACTCCACGATGTGTTCGGGCGGGTCAACGTTGTGAACCAGCTTCCAACCATCGAAGACCACCGAGCGCTGATCGACGTCGAACGGCTTCCGGTCGTCTCGACTCGGTATCCGCCTCCGCTCGCTAAACGCTGGCCGCGCTTCCCAGCCACGTGATGTCGGGTCGCCACCTTCGACCAGCAGCGGCACGAGGCTCTGGCCCTGTGCTTCATCCGGTACCCGAACTCCGCTGAGCTCCAACAGCGTGGGCATAAGGCTGATTGATTCGACGACCTCACTGACCACTCGACCGCTCGGCACCACGCCGGGCCACCACAGCACCATCGGCACGCTGGTCATCTCGCCGTAGACAGAATTTCCGTGCCAGCCCCACCCGTGTTCGAAGAACTCCTCACCGTGGTCACTCGTGAACGCCAGCAGGGTGTTGTCGGCAACGCCGCGTTCACGGAGTCCCTCGAGGAGTCGGCCGAGCTCGGCGTCCATTCCGCGGATCGATCCGTCATACCAGTCCAACAGGTGGTCGTTGTACCGTTCCGGCTCAACGTCGGCCTGTTCGAGCTCCGCGACGTTCGGAAAACGGTCGGCGGGGAAGCGATTCCCGTCACCCTTACGCAACGTGTCTCCAAAGAAGTCCTTCACCTGCTTCAGACTCGCCTCATGTTCTTCCTTCCCGGCAGCCGACGCCCACATCAGGTCATAGGGCGGGTACGGCTCGTACGGGTCGTGAGGGTCGAAGACGTGGATGAGCGCGTAGAAGGGCACATCATTGCGGTCATCCAGCCACGTGAGGAAACGGTCGACGTATGTCCGCGCCGTCTTTGCCCTGCTATGTCCGAGGTCGTCGTCGTCGATCGAAGCGCGCTCGTGTAGGACCTCCACACCCTGGTGTAGGTTGGTCATCTTTCCCGTGAACGGAACCGAGGACGCGTGGAACGTCGCGTACCCAGCCGTACGATACGCCTCGGCGAGAGTGGTGACCCCCGATGGGAGCCGATCGGCGGTGCCCACGATACCGTGCGCCGGCGGGTAGATCGAGCTGAGGAGAGTCGGCACGGAGACCTTGGTCCATGTCCCTTGAGAGATCGTGTCGCTGAAACGCACACCATCCGCGGCGATCTGCGAGAGGAACGGCGTAGTCTGTCGCCCGTATCTGTAGACGTCCAGGTGGTCGCTCCGCAGCGTGTCAGCCAGAACGACGATCACGCCCTGCGGCGTTCGTGCGCCGTCATCTGCGAGCGCGACACGCGCCTCGGTGAGAGTGCTCGCCGCGGTTCGCGGGCGCGCACCGCTCGCGCGAACGACTGGTGCCCCCCAATACCCCAAGGCTCCGTCTTCGTCGGCTTCCAGTGACAGCGACAACGAGACCGGTCGCCCGGCGAACGACGTCAGATCGATGCGTCGGGTTTCCCATCGTCGCGGTGTCGTGACGGTGCGCTGCCAACGCGGAGCGCCGTTGACACTGACCACGAAGGTAATCGGAGCGTCCTCGATCGTGCCAACCGATAGGTCGAACCACGGTTCGGGCGGCAAAGCGAGCTCGACCGTTACCCGCTCCGGCGACCGACTGACGATAGTTTCCCGGTAGATCTCCCCGAGGCCGTGCCACCCTGGACCGGACGCAATCGAACGAAGATGTTCGCGCAGGGGAACCAGCCGAATCGACTCGATCTCGAACCGAGCGCCCTCGACATCGGTTGGCTGAATCAGGATGTGGCGCATTCTCGAGATGGGGAATGATTGGCCAACGTTGCGAAGCGTGTACGTCTGCACGTCGTCCCCGGGCACAAGCTCAGCCGACAACGGCGCCTCGACCGCACGTTGGATGCGCCTCACGATGCTGTCCCGGTTCAGCTCTTCGGCCCGGTCAAGCGTCACGCCGATTCGGGAGCCTTGCGACACCCGCATGGTGATCTCGATCGAGTGCAGGAGATCATGCTCGTCGAGCGTATCCGGTCGGGTCGCATGCAGGAGCGCTAACTCCCCGCTTGTTCCAGACAACCGACCGTCCCGAACGCCGAGGTCAACGATGTCCGCATCGGCTTCCCACCCGAATGTGTCGCGACGCGAGGGGGCTTCTTTCTCATCATCATCAACGAGTTCAACGGTGCCCGCACCGTCGAATCGCCACTCGGTCGGTTCGATTGGATCGACCGGGACGGTGCCCTCGACGGTCGCGGTGTCGAACATGTCGATGAGCGGAACCGCGGTTGGTGCGTACGATTCTCCGCACGCAGCACACGCAACAGCGGCAAGCAGAGGCAGCAAACGTGCAATCGGCCGCGCGTGAGGCATCCCCAATACAATACATGCCCTATGCGTTGATGCAGCGGGCATTTCGGGCTAACCACGACGCGGAGGCGCAGACGATGGGCTACCAGTTCTTGGTTGATACGTACGAAACGGAACGCCTCAAGGTGTTGAGCGTGTGGAGCATGTTTCGCGACGAGGACTTGCCGGCTCGGCCGCATCCGACCGACACTCGAGGTCGCAGCGTCCACGAGCAGATGGTCCATCAGTGCGTGAGCGAGAACCTCTGGTTCAAAGGTATGTTGGGGATCGAGGTCAGCCTCCCGCCCGTGCCGGGTCACGAGACGAGGCTTGAGTTCATCAGGCGGTACAAGCTCACCTCTGCCGAGCGACTCGAGGCATTACGGCCGAAGCCGGCGTCATGGTGGGAAGGCGAGACGTCGTTCTTCGACACCGTGCGATCGCGTGCGTGGGTGGTCGTCCGACGAATCGCCCACACGTCGCATCATCGCGGTCAACAGATGACGATGCTGCGGATGCTCAACCGCGACCTCCACAGCAACTATGGCCCTACATCGGACACCGGCGGTCTGATGCAGAACAAAGCACCGGTGATATATGCCTATGCGGATGACAGGGCGTTGCTGGCAGGTGAGGAGGCGGGAGGGCGCAAAACGGCATTACCCGGCCCGGGCGACTCCCCGACGACGGAACGGCCGTGAGGGTACGACGGCGACGGGATAGACGACGTGGCATCACGAAAGGAAGGTGCAGCCCAACGCGTCGGGGTGCCGGCCTCGACAACGGCGCGCACCGCGGATAGGCTGGCGGGATGACGTCTGCCGGGACGAGGGTGGTCCGCTTGGGAGCGATCGCGGCAATCCTGGCGGCGCACGCGGGTGGCTTCGCGCAAGAGCGGACCATGGAGGTGACCGCAACCGCGTACAACTCGGTCCGGGCGCAGACGGATGCGAACCCCAACGAAGGTGCCTGGGGTGATGAGATCAGGCCGGGCATGAAGATCATCGCCGTGTCGCCGGATTTGCTCGAGGCTGGGCTGGACCGGGGGACGGAGGTTCGATTCGAAGGCCTGCCAGGAACGTGGACCGTGCTGGACCGGACACCGTCGCGCTTCCGCAAGCGGATAGACGTGTACATGGGCACGGACATTGAGGCCGCCCTGGAATGGGGTGTTCGGAAGGTGACGATTCGTTGGTCCGATTGAGGCTGATTCCGCACAGAACCCACCGGTCGGGCCACCGTCGGTTGCACGATGGTCGGCTCTCCGTTAACGTCTGAGGCCGGTCGGCGGCCGTGGTGAAACTTCTTACTCCACGTGCTCGTAGTAAGTAGCGGGTTATATGACGAGTTCGCGACCCTCACTCGATGACCTTCGAATAGACCGCTCTCGTAACAGCGGGTCACGTCGCTGGCCATTCGTGGTCATCGTGCTCTTGCTCATCGGTGTGGCGGGCGGCGTGGGCTGGCGGTGGTGGAGCACAGCCCAGATCGTCCAAGTTGTCACGGCCGCGGTCCGTCTGACGACCGCTGCTGATGCCCAGCCGGCAGTCCTCAACGCCTCCGGATACGTCACGGCACGCCTTCAAGCAACCGTCTCCTCGAAGGTCACCGGGAAGGTCGTGGCCGTCCTCGTGGAAGAAGGGATGGCCGTTCGCAAAGGGCAAATCCTCGCCCGGTTGGACGATTCCTCGGAGCGGTCCTATCTCGCGCTAGCCGAGGCGCAACTGGGGGCAGCGTGGCGAGCCCTCGCGGAGTTCGAGGTTCGACGGGCGGAGGCCGAGCTGACGCTCTCGCGCACTCGCGAGCTTGTCGTCGCTGGCATTACTAGCCAGGCCGAGCTCGACACCGCGCAGGCCGAATTCGATACGCTCGGGGCGCGCATCGCACACGCTCGGGAGCAGGTTGCCGTCGCCGAGCGCGAAATCGACGTGCGCCGAACCACGTTGGAGGACACGATTATCCGCGCGCCGTTCACCGGCGTCGCGATTACGAAGGATGCGCAGCCGGGCGAAATGATTTCGCCTATCACCGCAGGTGGAGGCTTCACTCGGACAGGCATCTGCACGATCGTCGACATGGAGTCGCTGGAGATCGAGGTCGACGTGAACGAGAGCTACATCAATCGCGTCTCGGATGACCAGCGCGTGGTCGCGACACTCGATGCCTATCCGGACTGGAGGATACCGGCCAGCGTCATAACGACCGTTCCTGCAGCCGACCGACAGCGCGCCACGGTCCTCGTACGGATTGCGTTTGACGAGCTGGACCCGCGCATCTTGCCCGACATGGGCGTCAACGTGGCGTTTCTGGAGAACGAGCTGCCGACCGAATCAGCTCCAGCGTCTCGGCTGTGGGTACCGGCGTCCGCCGTTCGTCAAGAGGACAACGCCTCGGCGGTGTTCGTGGTGAGCGGAGAGGTCGTCGAGCGCCGAGCTGTGACGCCAGGTCTCGAGGACGGCTCAGACGTCGAACTGATTGCCGGCGTGCGACAGGGCGAATTTGTCGTGGTCGATGTACCGCCAGCCCTGGCTGACGGCCAAACCATCAGGGTCAGGGAGTCGCAATGACGAACAATGGTCACCCACTCGTGGAGGTCCGAAATCTCCACAAGGTATTCCGCCGTGGCGCTGAGCGGATCGACGTGCTTCAGGGCGCCGACTTGGATATTCCTGAAGGCGACTTTCTTGCCTTGATGGGGCCGTCGGGCTCCGGGAAGTCGACGCTCCTCAACCTGATTGGCGGTCTTGACACACCGACGGACGGCACCGTGTCGGTGGCCGGGAGTCGAATCGACCGACTGTCGAGTGCCAAACTCGCACAGTGGCGGGCGCGACACATCGGTTTCATCTTTCAGCTCTACAACTTGCTGCCGGTGCTGACCGCCGAGCGCAACGTGGAGCTGCCGTTGTTGCTGACGTCGTTGTCGAGGGCCCAACGTCGAAACCACGTCGAGACCGCGTTGGCCGTCGTGGGCTTGTCAGATCGGGCCAAACATTACCCTCGCCAGCTCTCGGGCGGACAGGAGCAACGAGTTGGCATCGCACGCGCGATCGTGACCGACCCCACGCTGTTGCTGTGCGATGAGCCAACCGGTGATCTCGACCGCAAGTCGGGAGACGAGATCCTGGAGCTGCTGGTGGCGCTAAACGCAGAGCACGGGAAGACGATCATCATGGTGACCCACGATCCTCACGCTGCCACTCGCGCGAAACGGACGCTGCATCTCAACAAGGGCATGCTGACAACGGAGAAACCCGAATGAAGTTCTTACCGCTGTTGTGGAAAAACCTCTTTCGCCGGAAGATCCGGACGCTGTTCACGCTGCTGTCGATCATCGTGGCGTTCGTGCTGTTCAGCTATCTGGCAGCCGTCCGGCTGGCCTTTAGCATGGGGGTTGAGGTGGCGGGCGCAGACCGTTTGATGTTGATACACAAGGTGTCATTCATCCAGCCGCTGCCTGAGAGCTACCAGCAACGGATCGAGGCCGCGAGCGGGGTGACCGAGGTCACCCACGCGTCGTGGTTTGGCGGTATCTATCAAGACGTCAGCAATTTCTTTGCGCAGTTTGCCGTCGAGCCCGAGGAGTGGCTCAACATGTATCCCGAGTACGAGCTATCCGACGCGGAACGAGAGACCTGGTTCGGCAATCGCACGGGGGCCATCGCGGGACGTCAGCTGGCCGACCGATTCGGCTGGAAGGTTGGTGACCGGATTCCTATCCAGGGGACCATCTATCGGACTCAGGACGGTCCTACGTGGGAGTTCGACCTCGATGGCATCTACGACGGGGAAACCGGGACGGACACAACGCAGTTCTTTTTCCACTATGAGTACCTCGCCGAGGCGAACAGCGAGGGACGTGGGTTCGTGGGCTGGTACGTGATTCGGATCGACGATCCCGCACGGGCGGTCGAGATCGGTGCCGCGATCGATGACCGCTTCGCAAACTCGCCCTACGAAACGAAGGCCTCAACCGAGAAGGCCTTCGCGCAGTCGTTCGCGAACCAGGTCGGCAACATCGGCGCGATCGTGACCGCGGTTCTTGTCGCGGTGCTCTTCACGATCCTCATCGTGACAGCCAACACGATGGCTCAGTCGATCCGAGAGAGGACGAGCGAGCTGGCCGTGATGAAGACGGTCGGCTTCTCCAACTCCGGAATCCTGGCGCTGGTGTTGGCGGAGTCGTTGCTCCTAGCGGTTGTTGGTGGCGCACTTGGGCTCGGTCTGGGATTTGTCCTGATCGGACAAGGCGACCCGACCGGCGGATTTCTTCCCGCGTTCTTCGTTCCGCCTCGCGACCTCGTGCTGGGTTGTCTGTTGGTCGTAGCGCTGGGTCTCGCCTCTGGGCTGCTGCCGGCAATGCAGGCGACACGTTTGCGGATCGTGGACGCGCTTAGGAAAGCGTAGCGATGCGATTTCTCGCTCAGATCATCGCAGTAACCGGCCTTACACTGCGCACGATACCGCAACGTGCGGGCTCTTCATCTGTTGCCGTCGTCGGGATTGCCGGCGTGGTGATCGTGTTCGTGGCGGTACTCTCGATTGCCGAGGGATTCAGGGCAGCCCTCGAAGACGCCGGATCTCCAGACACCGCGCTCGTCATGCGTGGCGGTAGTGACTCAGAGATGAGCTCAGCCCTGGCGATGGCGAGCACCCGAATCATCAAGGATGCTCCCGGCGTGCGCGATGACGGCGGTGGACCCATCGCCTCTGCTGAGCTCTTCGTCATGATCAATTTGCCGCAGCGCTCGACCGGGACGGACGCCAACGTGCCGCTGCGGGGCGTCCAGCCCGCCGCGTTTGGTGTTCGAGACGACGTCACGATCACCGAGGGACGGAGCTTCCGACTCGGCACGAACGAGATCATCGTCGGGAGGAATGCGACCGAGCAGTTCGCGGGCCTCGAGGTGGGCTCGACGCATCGGTGGGGAGAGAACACCTGGACGGTGGTGGGCGTTTTTGAGGCAGGCGGGACGGTCGTCGAGTCGGAGATTTGGTGCGACGCCCGAGTTCTGCAGCCAGCCTATCGGCGCGGTGAGACGTTTCAGTCCGTCTTCGCCAAGCTCGATGACGCCGCGGCGTTTCAACAGTTCAAGGACTCGCTGACGGCCGACCCGCGGCTGGACGTGATGGTTGAGCGCGAGGCCGACTACTACGCAGCGCAGTCTCAGACCATCCACGGCATCATCACCGGCATCGGGTCGGTTATTGCCGTGCTGATGGGGATCGGTGCCGTGTTTGGAGCCGTCAACACGATGTACACGGCCGTTTCCAGCCGTACGCGAGAGATCGCCACACTGCGGGCGCTTGGTTTTGGCGGGGTACCTGTCGTGATCTCAGTTCTCTTCGAGTCACTGCTCCTGAGCCTCGTTGGGGGGACGCTCGGCGGGGCACTGGCGTATGTCGGGTTCAACGGATACCAGACGGCGACCATGAACTGGCAGACGTTCAGCCAGGTGGCGTTTGCCTTTGCGGTCACGCCAGAGCTACTGGTGCAAGGGGTCTCCTACGCGATGGCGATGGGGTTTCTTGGAGGGTTGTTCCCGGCGGTGCGGGCCGCGCGGCTCCCGATCGTCAACGCGCTGCGCGAGTTCTAGCAGGTTGCTGAAGAACACGAGGATCGGGCTGTTTTCATGGCCATCATGCGTGTCACGCCCCCCCCGACAACGGTGCGCACGGGGACACGCTGTCCCGACGAGGGGGCCAGCGACACCCGCGGCCGGCGATCAGGGACACCTCGCCTCCAGATTCCGCAACCGGACCAAGTTATAGGCGGTGGCGGCGAAGGTGAGCTGCCAATCCACCAGGGCGATGCCGCGATGCCGGAGCTTGCGCAGGCCGCCGACGGTCTTCATCCAGCCGAAGACCTGTTCCACGAGTTTTCGTTTCCGCTGACTCACGTGATAGCCCGCATGCCGCGTGGTCCGACCGTCGATCGCACTCCCGCGGACCTTCTGCGCCACGTGGGGCGTGACGTCCTGGACGCGCACGTCGGCAACGAAGCGCGCCACATCGTAGCCCTTGTCCGCCCCGACCGTGCTGCCCGGGGAGGCGCTGGCCTCCAGCAACAGCACCGCCGCGTCGCGTTCGGCGGTCCCCGTCGCGTGGGTCGCGCAGACGTTGGCGACAAGCCCCTGTCGATTGTCCAGCAGCACGTGGCCGAGATACGCCAGCTTGGCTTCCTTGCCTTTGCCCTTCCGATGCAACATCGCCTCGGGATCGGTCGTCGACTGATGGGTGTCATTGCGCCGCCGCTCCCCGTGGAAGTTGACCGTGGGATTGCCCGGGTCCTCGGGCGGGTCGCTCTCCGCTGCGTCCACGCACCGAAAGCTTTTCAGGCTGGCCCATGCTTCCAACTGCGTCCCATCCACGGTGAAGTGTTCGTCCGAGAGCAGCCCGGCCGCCCGGGCGTGGGCCTGGACCGCATCAAAGAACGCGGCGGCGACATCGCCCGACAGCAGCCGGTCGCGATTCTTGGTAAACGTCGTGGGATGCCAGACCGGGTCATCCATATTCAGCCCGACGAACCACCGGAACAGCAGGTTGTAGTTGAGCTCTTCCATGAGCAGCCGCTCGCTCCGCACCGTGTAGAGCACTTGCAACAGCAAAGCGCGCAGCAATTGCTCCGGTGGGATCGACGGACGCCCTGTCGTGGCGTACAGGCTCGCGAATCGGCGCGACATTGTCTGCAGGGCTTCGTCCGTCAGCGCCCGAACGGCGCGGAGCGGATGGTCGGCCGGCACGCGCTGTTCCGGCGACAGGTAGCTGAACATGTGGGTGGTCTGCTCATCGTGTCCGCGCATGATCGGGCTCCCTTCAGTGTTGGGAGCATCGTAGTACGACGGGATCCATCTGTCGATCCCATTTCGCGGAGTTTTTCAGCAGCCTGCTAGTCCCTTGTGTCTGAAAAAGCTTTAAGAAGTGTGCCGGGTGTGATGTATGGGGCGGCATGGCAAGAACAGGTCGGCCCAAAGCGAGATTGGAAGTCACCGCCGTGGAGCGAGGAGAACTTGAGCGGCTCGCCAGGCGCGCCAGAACGAATCGGCATGTGGCCTTGCGGGCGAAGATCGTCCTGAGGTGCGCGCATGGCGAATCGAACGTGGCGGTCGCGGCGAAACTGCGCTGTTCGAATGTGACGGTCGGCAAGTGGCGGCAGCGGGTTACGACAGGTCGCGTGGATGCGCTGTATGACGAGCCCAAGCCCGGAGCCCCCCGGACACTGTCCGATGCGGATGTCGAGTCGATCCTCGTCGCCACGTTGGAAAGTAAGCCGAAGGGGCGGACCCACTGGAGCACCCGCAAGATGGCGGAGCGCGCTGGCGTCAGTGCCTCCACCGTGGGCCGCATCTGGCGCACCTTCGGGTTGCAGCCGCATGTCGTGGAATCCTTCAAGATCTCCGACGACCCGCTGGTCCTCGAGAAGGTGCGGGACATTGTCGGCCTCTACCTGAATCCACCCGACCACGCCGGTGTCTTGTCATTCGACGAAAAGCCTCAGATTCAAGCCCTCGAGCGAGCGCAGCCGATCCTGCCGATGGACATGGGTCGGCCCGAACGCCAGACGCACAACTACATCCGCCATGGCACGGTGGACCTCTTCGCGGCGCTCAACGTCGCGACCGGCCAGGTCGTGGCGCACACCAAGAAGCAGCATCGGTCGAGGGATTTCGTGAGCTTTCTGCGCGAGATCGACGAGCGGGTGGACCCCACCCTCACCGTCCACGTGATCCTCGACAATCTCTCGGCGCATAAGTCCCCGCTGGTCAAACGATGGGTGGCCCGCCACCCGCGCTTCCAGTTCCACTTTACGCCAACCTACTCCGCCTGGCTCAACCTCGTCGAGCGGTTCTTTGGCCTCCTCACCGAACACGCCCTCAAGCGCGGCTCACATTCCAGCACGCACGCGCTGCGCCACGCCATCTCCGCCTACGTGGACGCCCACAATGACGAGGGCAAGCCTTTCAAGTGGACGAACACAGCCGACGAGATCCTCGCGAAGGTGAAGCGGTTCGGACAGCGCACCGTTCAAGTCCACGGTGGCCCCAGATGACCAACGACTTTTTGAAGAAATCAAAGATCAAGGGGACTAGCAGCCCGTGGTGGAAATGCGGTCTTCCTATGCGGCTTTCGGGATGAGTGATCGATCGTGATCGCCGACCCCGATCGTGGAACGCGCGGGGTACTCGGGCTCGCGAACGGTCCAGACATGTACGAGGCGCCGCCAGGAGGACACAAGGACCATCAGCGCGGCGAGACAGCGCCCCTGCAGGCTGCGCGGCGTGCCAACGCCGATCAGCTGCCGGAACAGCACGCCGAGGTTGAAGCCCGCGAGGTGAATCAAGAGGCGCTTCAAGATATTGCGATGCCCGCGCAGATGCGTGCGCCGCATCCCGCCGGTCTCGTAGGCGTGCGCGAACGAACGCTCGATGCGCTCGCCACGTCGGCGCATCAAGCGCTTGCCGCGGGCGCCCCGAATGCGCCGACGATTCGCATAGACGGGCGCTTGGGCCTCCCGCGCCTTGGACCAATCGCGGCGGCCTCGATCCGGCTCGGCGACATACGACCGGACGCCGACGGCCTGCAGATCCACCATGACCTCATTACTGTGATAGCCCTTGTCCGCGACCAGCGCGGTGAACGCCTGGGGGTCGTCCACCTCGGCTTGCGCATCCTCGATCTGGGCAGCGGCGGCGACCGTCGTATCCCCCGTGTCTGCGCCTTGCACGGTCACCGCGACGACCGCGCCGGTGTCGAGGTCCACGGCATGTTCGACCTTGTGGGCCAGATGCGTGCGGCCGTCTTTCATCTTGGCGACCTTCGCATCCGGATCGACGGGGCTCCGCCAGTCCTTGTTCGATGGCGTCTTCTTCCGCTTCCGGTCCAGGCGGGCGAGGTCGTCGCGCGTCGGGGTGGCAATGCCCGACGCCTGCGCCAAGCCGGTCAAATAGGCCTGGTAGTCCTCGCCGGTGTCCCGCCGCACGATGCTCCGCATCGCCGCGTTCGCCTCCAGCGTGGTGGCGTCGATCCCGATCGTCGCGCCCTTCAGCACGCCCGACGCGACGAGGCGCTGCTGCACCCAGGTGAACACGGCGCGATGCGTCTCGACGTCAATCAGTCGCCGGGTTCGGGAGATCGTCGAGTGGTCCGGCACATCCTCGTCCACGGCGATGCCCAAGAAGCGCCGAATCGCCAGCGAGTCCGCCGCGCGCCAGGCGATGCCCCGCTCCGAGTCAATGCCTTCAAAGTACCCCACCAACAACGCGCGAAAGTAGATGCCCGGCGTGAGACTTGGCCGGCCACGGGTGGCGGCGTAGAACCGCTGGCACTGCCGTTCGACAAACGTATCGAAACCGTGGGCGTCCAGCAGGGCGTTCACTCGACGATAGAACGGGTGGGCGACCGTCTGGGGCAAGTCGGTCGTCGCGACCCAGAGGGCTTCTTGTCGTCGTCGTTTGCGTCGTGTGCCCATTGACATGCGAACGAGTGTACAGATGATGATCGATTCTGGCGATCGATCTAGCCGAGGCCGTTGCTGATTTTCACCACGGGCTGCTAGGCCTTAAAGCGCCAGCAGGTGACGGCTCGCTAAAAGAATCGAAGCGAGTAGCCGACTTTGAACCCGCGGCCAATCTCGGGCGCAAGATCCTTAATGAACGAGGTGTGATTCCGGTAGAGCTCGTTCGTCAGGTTGTAGGCCGACACGCTCAGGATATGTGCCATGTGCCGAGCCGGCCAGACATAGGACGCGCGGACGTTCAAGACCGAGTGCCCGCTCGTTTCGGTTTCATCACGAAACACGCGATTCTGTCGCGCCGCGAAATTCCACTCCGGCGTGACCGTAAAGCCCCGATACGGCACGTCAACGCTCAGCTGGCCTCTCAGCGGCGGGATCCTCGGAAGCGATTCGTCGGTCGTCGTGAGATCCGCGTGTACCAGACCGATTCCGATATTGGCCCAGACTTGGGTTCCGAGGCGGACGCTGGCCTTGGCATCGAATCCGGTGAATCGTCCGTCGCCCTGCAGGAAGTTGGCAACGCGCAGACCGTCGGCGAACACGTCCTGGATATCAAGGAACACGAAGTTGGCGATGTCGTAGACGTACACGTTGACATCGCCTCGCATGCCGTCGGATCGGTGCCGCAGGCTGACGTCAAGCCCATTGGTTGATTCAGCGTCGAGATTCGGATTCCCGATCTCGAAGGCAAGGTTGCCGACGTGCGGACCGAAGTTGTAGAGCTCTTCGAGCGCCGGCGCCCGGTGCGACCGAGTGAAGTTGGCGACGATCGCGTTGCCGGGGGCCATCTCTGCCCGAAAGCCGATCGATGCGGAGCCGCCCGTGAAATCCCGGTTACGCACGGCTGGTGGTTCCAACGACCCCGGGTCTTGCGCATTCGCGGCGTCGTGGCTACCGGCTTCGCGCTCGCCGACCGTGTAGTGGTTCCGCTCGAGACGGCCGCCCAGCTGCACCTGATACCGTCCCAGGTCGATTTCTTCATAGGCGAAGGCCGCGAACGACGCTTGCTCGGTGGCGGGCGTGAGGGCTTCCTCCCCGATGGCCGCGTAGTCGCGGAATTGGGTCCAGACGCCGAACCGCCCCGACAGTCGACCTCTCTGACGCTGGTTGAAATCCGCACGCACAACGTAGGTCCGATTGTTGAAAACCGTTCCGACGCTCTCGATGCCTTCGGCAGTTTCGAGCTCGCTGTGCTGCCAGTCGATCACGTTGAGCACGACCTGGAACGAGTCGACGACGCCGTTGTTCAGATCGCGCATCCCGACGTCAAAGCGCCCGACGCGGCGCTGGGAATCGATATCGACAAACAAGCTCTCGTCGTGGACTCCCACACCCTCCGCGAGGTCGGCCTCTTCTGCGTGGAACTCGCCGGCGAACGGGATGCCATAGCGGCCATCCTCGATCGTGAATCCTCCACTGGCGAAGGCTCTGTCGCCGGCGTAGCCGATGCCGACGCGACCGCTCGAGAGTCTGGTTTTGGAGTTCTCAACCGTGCCGGCTGGCGTGTCGTAGTCGCCAGTTCGCCGGGTGCCACCGCCAGCCCACGTCATCAAGCGGTCCTTCGCGTGCTGCACGTTGGCAAACGTCCCGGCTTGTTCGTTCGCGCTTCCACCATCGACGCTCACTTGGCCCCGCGTACCGGCGACGAGCGAATCCTTGAAGCTCTCGTTGGGGGTGATCGCGTTGACGACACCGCCGACGGAGTTTGAGCCATACAGCAGCGTTGCTGGTCCCCGCACGACCTCGATCCGGTCCAAGCCATTGGGGTCGGTGTTCACACCATGGTCGGCGGATTGACTGGAGAGGTCGCCGGTCCGGATACCGTCTTCCATGACGAGGACACGATCGCCGTCGAAGCCACGAATGATCGGCCGTCCCGATCCGGCCCCGAAGCTCCGTTTGGCGATACCTGGCTGGTTCTCGAGGGCTTCAGCTAGGGTGCCAACCGGATTGGTGACGGTGTCAAACGAATCGAGCGTTGTCGTTGCGTTGAAGGCCTCGAAGGTCGTCCCGCGTCCGCCAGTTGTGGCGGTGACGGTGACTTCTTCGTGAACGGGCGATAGTTCGAGCGCAAAGTTCACGGCGACCGCCTCGTCGCGCTCCACCGTGACCGTCTGGCGTTCTGCCGTGAGATGTTCACGCTGCGCGAGAACCTCGTAGGTTCCGACCGGGACGTCCTCGATGACGAACGCGCCGGTTTCGTCGGTCAGCACCACGAGCCCAGGTCCCACCACCAGCACGACGGCACCATGCACGGCGCCACCATCAGCCGTGAGCGTCACCGTTCCCTGCACGACTCCCGTTCCCTGCATGGCTGCAGCGGGCGCAGCCATCGCGCCGATCGTCGCAATCACCACCGCCGAGTTTTTGAGTCGTGCTCGATGCATCAAAAAGACTTCCTGCCAAGCTCGGAGCGGCCCCTACCAGGAGTCGTGGGCCGTCGGTCGTTTAACGGCGCGGAAGCGAACCGTCCGCGCGCGTCATCTGCGTTCCGAGGTAGCTGTACGTATGCGGAGCTACTGGGGCGGAGCCCGAGCGGGGATTCCCGAACCGTGGTCGGACGCGGCCCACCTGACGGCTTCCGTATGTAGGGTCATTCCGGGCGTATCGGCCGCCGCGACCGACGGTAGCTCAGAAAGGGCGTCAGCCGGCTCGTTCCGCAACTGGCAGACAGCGCAATCCTGATCCGTACTGTGGTCGACGTGCCACGCGTACGAGGTTGTGGTGACACCGATGAAAACGACCGCGAGGACAACGGCCCACCATCGCCGCTCAAGTCGCCCGAACGAAAGCGCGTTCTGCATGCGGAGCGTTCGTCGCCAGACCAACTACTCGAAACTAGCAGGGAACGACGCCGACAATCAAGTTTTGCTATCCAGTTAACGTCCCGAAAACGGATGCTCTAAGATTGACGTCTTTCTGGAACCGAATGGCGAAGAAGTTCACGCTGTCCCGACGTAACGCGGACCGACATCGATTGTATGAATGGGCAGTGCAGGATCCGGCATTCGAGGTCGAACTGGCCTTGAAGCAGTATCGTCGTCGACGCGGCCGGCGACCGTACGTGCTCCGTGAGGACTTCTGTGGGACCGGCGCGGTGGCGTGTCGCTGGGTCGCGGAGCATCGCAAGAACCGCGCGATCGGTCTCGATCTCGATGCAGCAACGTTGGACTGGGCGCGGCAACACAATGCGGGTCCGCTAGGCGCCGCGTCGGCTCGGGTCGATCTTCGACAAAAAGACGTCCGAACGGTGACGCGCCCGCTTGCCGATGTGGTGCAGGGGTTCAACTTCTCGTCCTACTTGTTCCATCCCGTTCGTGAGCTGGTGAGCTATCTCCGTTGCGCGCGCCGAAGCCTCGCACCGGGCGGCATCATCATGCTCGATGGGTATGGCGGATGGGAAAGCCAGCAGCGACTCAGCGAGCCCAGAACCGTCAAGAGCCCCGCGGGTACCTTCGGCTACACCTGGGAACAAGCCGACTACAATCCAATCGACAGCCTGGCCCTGTGTCACATCCACTTTGAGTTCAAGAACGGGAAGAAGCTAAAGCGCGCGTTCACCTACCACTGGCGTCTGTACGCTCCGGCCGAGCTGTGCGATGCACTCGAGGCCGCAGGCTATCGAAACATCGAGGTTCTCTGGGATTCAGAGGACGATGTCGATAAGAGTCACTTTGAACCAGCATCCAAGGCCGACAACTCGCCCGGCTGGCTGTTTTACGTCGTGGCCGACGGCCCGAGCTAGCCACGGTTCCTCACGCTCGTTCAGCTGCCGACTCGCAGGACGACTCGTCGGCCGCATCTCGGCCCAACCGTCGGCCTGTAAGATGCTACCCGACCAACGTGTGCCTCGAGCGCGCGACCATGCGAGGAGTCTATGAATAGCCTGATGCTGGTGGTTGGAGCGGTGTTGTTCACCTCGGCGATGTGTTCGCTGTTCGAAGCCGTGCTTTACGCGGTGCCCAAGAGCCACATCGAGGTCCTGAAGCGATCGGGCCGTTCGACCGGGCAGATCCTCTTTCAGCTTCGACAGAAGGTCGATCGACCCATCGCCGCAATACTGTCGCTCAACACGATTGCCAACACGGGCGGAGGCGCTGTGGCGGGTGCGATGGCCGCGACGGCGCTCGGCCCGTCGCGGCTCGGCTACTTCTCGGCGGCCTTCACGCTCGCGATTCTGGTGTTCGCGGAGGTTGTTCCAAAAACTGTTGGCGTCGTCTACGCCCGTCCGCTCTCAGCCTGGATCGCGCGGCCACTCCAATGGCTGGTCGTGCTGTTTCGTCCGCTTACAGCGCTCACCCGGCTGGCGACCAAATTGGTGTGGTCGGGCCACGACGAGGAGCATCGGGTGTCCGACGAGGAGCTGCTGACGCTAGTCGGATCGGGGCTCCGGACCGGTGACTTCAAGCCCCACGAAGCGGAAGTGATTACCAACGTGTTGGCGCTCGAGCGCACGATTGTCAAGGATGTGCTCACTCCCCGTACTGTCGTGTTCTCGCTCGACGCGTCGACGGCGGTCAAGACCGCGGCCCAGAACAGCTCTCTCACCAAACACACACGGGTCCCCGTTTACGATGAGGACCCTGAGGATGTCGTTGGCCTCGTGCACCGCATGGACGTCTTGATGGCCACGGCGGGTGAACGTTCCGAGTCGACACTCGAAGAGCTGATGCGGCCGATCGAGTTCGTGGTCGAGACGACGCCGCTCGACCAGCTGCTGCGGACGTTTCTCGAACGACGACGCCACATGGTTGCGGTCATCGATGAATTCGGTGGGTTCGCAGGCATCGTCACGCTCGAAGACGTGCTCGAGGAGCTGATTGGCCACGAAATCGTCGACGAGTCGGACCAGATTACCGACCTTCGTGCCTACGCACACGATCGACGTGACGCGATCCTCAACCGCCGCAGGGGACAGGTCTAGGCCCAGGACTGCTCGGGTGCGCCGCTGTCAGAGACCCTGTTGTGGCTGCAGTCGGTGGTCGAGCACCATGGCCTCGGTCAGCGATGTGCCGAACCCGGGATCTTCTCCCGCGAGGTAGGCGCCGTTTTCAAAGCGCGGGGTCATGGCGCGAAGGAGCTCTGAACCCGCCGGGAAGCTCTCGGCCATCGTGCAGCTCGGTGCAGTCAGTGCGATCGGCATGCCCCAGACGCTTCCGCCGCGATGCGGCACGATCTCGAGGCCGGCTCGTTCAACGAGTCTCGCAATGCGAACGCCGGCTGTGAGTCCCCCGCACCACGTCATGTCGGGCTGGAGGACGTCGGCTGACTGCAATCGAATGAGGACATCGAAGCCATGCTCGGTGTACTCGTGCTCACCGCACGCGACGCGAGTCCAGCCGGCCCCGCGGCTCCCTATTCGACGATTCAACTCCGCGTAGCCGAAGACGTCGTCGGGCGAGAGCAGCTCCTCCATGAAGTACAGGTTCGCTGGCCGGAGTCGCTCGGCAAACCCGACCGCCCAGTCGACCGTTCCGGTCCTCGAGACGCAATCCGTCATCAGTCGCCCGTCCGGACCAAGTGTGTCGCGAGCGTCAAGCACACGTTGGACGACCCGGTCGAGCTCCTGCGGAGGCGTGAGCGGCCCCACTTGGGTTGGGATCTTGAAGTTCCGAATGCCTCGCGCCATGCCATCCGTGACGTCGCCCGCGGTCTGGTACACGGCGATTCGATCTTTGGGCGTTCCGCCAACAAGCTGATGAACCGGTTGCCCGGCGTGCTTGCCCGCGATATCCCATAGCGCGTTGTCCACCGCGCTCAGCGCCATTGCGAAGAGACCGCGACGCCCGTAGAAGAGGGCCGACGTGTACATCTGATCCCATAGCCGGTCGACGTTCAGCGGATTGGTCCCGACCAGCAGATGCCGAAGATGGCCGCTGATAATCTCGACCGCAGCGCTTCCACCCGCACCCATGCCGAAGCCGGTGATGCCAGCATCGGTTTTGATGATCGCGATAATCGCCGACGGCAGCTGCGAGAAGGCGCCGCCATAGCGCCATCGTCGCGGGTCGTCGTCTGAGTTGAACGTCGGCGGATCGAGCAGGCCGTCCGACCGTTCGTTGATGTACACCGGGTAGGCCTCGACCGTCCGAATCGTGTCACGTTCCTGCGCGCCGGCCGCGGTCGTTCCGGCCGCGACCCCGCGTGGCCCGAGCGCCGCTGCGAGTCCAGCCCATCCAACGACCGTGCGCAAGAACCGCCGTCGCGCTAGCTCTTCCATGACAGCGACAGGGTACAGTATTGGCGATGACGGCGGAACGCCCCGCGATACAGGTCCGAATCAAGCGGCTGGTTGAATCGGCAGAGCTGCCACGCTATGCGCATCGCGGTGACGCGGGTCTGGATCTCTGCGCGGTTGCGGAGGCGGTCATCCAACCCGGTGAGGTCGCCACGATTCCGACCGGCATCGCCGTCGAGCTCCCTGAGGGAACCGAGGCGCAGGTGCGGCCTCGCAGCGGTCTCGCGGGCCGACATGCGGTGACGGTGTTGAACACGCCCGGCACCATCGACGAAGGCTACCGTGGCGAGATCGGCGTCATTTTGATCAACCACGGTCGCGAGGTGTTTCGAGTCGAGCCCGGCATGCGCGTGGCCCAGCTGGTCGTCCAGCGACGATTGACCGTTGATGTCGTCGAAGTCGAGGCGCTGACCGATACTGACCGCGGAGCGCGCGGCTTCGGCTCGACCGGGTCTTAGCCTGGGCGGTCGCTTGGCGGTCTCGGCACGCCGGGTATGATTGTCCGGTGCCAGAGCCGTTGCAGGTCGTGTTCCTTGGGTGCGGCTTCATTACCGAGGTCCACAGTCGTCACCTGCGCGCGCTTCGGAGTGACATCATCCCCAGCTACGCCAGCCGTGATGCATCAAAGGCAGAGCGCTTTCGCCGGCGCTATCGCGGACGGCGCAGCTATGAGGGGTATGCCTCGGCCATCGACGACCCCGATGTGGACGCGGTGGTCATCGCGGTGCCACCCCGGCTTCATCTTGAGTTGGCACTCCAGGCCCTGGCGGCTGGGAAGCACGTCCTGGTCGAAAAGCCAGCATTCCTGACGACGGCCGATTACGACCAGGCGTGCGCGGCCCGCGAGCGGGCCCATCGGGTCGTGCTCGTCGGCGAGAACGATCACTACAAGCCGCTGGCGCGGTGCTTACGTCGTTTGATCAGCGATGGCGTGATCGGTGACATGCTCTTTGCGCACTTTACAACGCTAGTTAAGCGGCTCAAGACCGGGGATGACTGGCGTAACGATGAGACGATGGCGGGCGGCGACGCGTTCTTCGAGGAGGGCGTGCACTGGCTGCACCTCGCCAACAGCCTGGGGCCGGTCATCGTCTCGGCTCAGGGCTACCGTCCGCCCGCGTCACCGGTCGGTGGCGACGCCCGTCACAAGAGCATGATGGTGGCATTTCGATACGACAATGATGCGGTTGGTGCGTTGTTCTACTCGCGCGAAGTGCCGTCGCTGTTCCGTGGCATCAGACTCTCCAAGCTATTCGGCCGTGATGGCATCATCTCGTTCGAATCCAACGGCGGGTTCGTCGTGGTCCGGGGACGCGGCGTGCCCCGGCTCGTGCTTCCTGGCCTGCGAGATATCCGAGGGTATCAGGCGATGTATCGGGACTTCGTCGCGTCGATTCGAGAGAGCCGCACACCCGAGATGAGCCTCGAAACAGCGTTCATCGACCAACGCGTCATGGATCAGATCTACCAGGGCATGACGCTCGGTGAGATGGATACCGCCCTAGGGCGCTGACCCGTGAGCGCTCACCCAGACCCAATGGCAGCGACGGAATTCGACATCATCATCATTGGCAGCGGTGCTGGCGGTGGCACGATCGCACACGCGCTTGCCGGCACTCAGGCCCGGATTCTCATTCTCGAACGCGGCGATTTCGTGCCCCAAGAACAAGAGAATTGGGATCCCGAGGCGGTGTGGAAGCACCTTCGGTATCGCACGACCGAACGATGGCTCGACGAGCAAGGGAACGAGTTCCGCCCGTACACTCACTATTGCGTCGGCGGGAACACCAAGTTCTGGGGCACGGTCCTCTATCGGATGCGACGCGAGGACTTCGAGGCAGTCGAGCACGTGGATGGAGTCTCGCCAGCGTGGCCGATCGACTACGACACCCTCGAACCGTACTACGAGCGCGCCGAGCGGCTGTATGAGGTGCGCGGCGAGTCCGGCGACGATCCCACCGAAGAGCCGCGGGGCCCGTACCCCTATCCGGCCGTCCCGCACGCGGAGGAAATGGCGCAGACCGTCGAACGTATGCGTCAGCTCGGGTTGCGTCCATCGCCGCTGCCGCTCGGGTTACGGGGCGTCGATCAACCCAACGGCTGCATTCTTTGCGATACGTGCAACTCGTTTCCGTGTCAGCGTCACGCGAAGAGCGATGCCGACGTGTGCTGCGTGCGGCCGGTGCTCGATACACCGACGGTCACGCTTTGGACGAAGACTCAGGCGCGCCGGCTCTTGACCGACGCGTCGGGACGACGAGTCGAGGCCGTCGAAGTGGATCGCGGCGGCGAAACCCACGTGGTGCGTGCCCCGCTCGTCGTCGTCGCGTGTGGTGCGGTTAACTCCGCCGCGCTGCTGCTGCGCTCGTCTACCGACAAGCATCCTCGTGGCTTGGCAAACTCATCGGGGCTCGTCGGCCGACGGTACATGGCGCACCTGGCGACCATGATGCAGGGTTTTCATCCTTTCCGAAAGAATCACGCCGTCTTTCAAAAGACCGTGGCAATCAACGACTTCTATCGCCACGGTCCAGATGGGGGCTATCCGTTGGGGCAGATTCAATCACAAGGGCGGACCCACGGCGTCATGGCACAAACCTTCGCCCCGTGGATCCCGGTGTGGGCGTACGATGCCTGGGTCGCACGCGGAGTGGACTGGTTGGCGGTGTCAGAAGACCTACCTCGACCGGAGAACCGGGTGACCGTAGAGCCGGACGGACGTCCACGGTTGTCCTACCATCCCAACAACCTCTCGACCCACGCCCGTCTCGTCGAGGAGACGGAGCGGCTTCTCAAGCGTCTCGGGTTTTGGGTCGTGATGACGGTCGGCGACTATCCGACACGTCGAACCCTTGATCTTCAGGGCCGCGTTCTGGCGGTCCACCTGAAATCGAACAACACGAGGAACACCACCCATCAGTGCGGAACACTCTGCTTCGGTCGCGATCCTCGGGAATCCGTGTTGGATCCGTTCTGTCGCACGCATGACGTGGAGAACTTGTTCGTGGTAGACGCCTCGTTCTTTCCGTCGTCAGCGGCCGTGAACCCCGGGCTGACGATCGCGGCGCAAGCGCTGCGAGTCGCCGACCACATTAAGGACGTTGATCTCTAGCGGGGGGCGACACAGTGAAAGCTCGATCGTTCAGTCATTGCGGCATCACCGTTTCCGACTTCCGAAAAGCGGTGCAGTTCTACTGGGACGTCTTCGGATGTCCCCTCGTCGGGGTGGCTGACCAGCCCTCTGATCGCGTCCGTGCGTTCTTTGGCGTCGACGCTGATCAGCCGACGTGCAAGGTCGGATGGATTCGGGTTCCGGGCGGCGCCGTGATCGAAATCTTCGAGTTCCAGCCGCAGCAACCACCGGTCGAGGTGCCCTGGAACCGAGTGGGCCTGACGCACATCGCGTTCAACGTACGCAACACGCAGAAGTGGTACGACTACTTGGTCGGCAAAGGCGTTACGTGCGTCAGCAAGCCGGAACGTTCGCCCCGCGGTCACACGTTCTTCTTTGCCAAGGACCTCGACGGGAATCTGATCGAGCTCATGGATCTCGGCTACATGTACTACGTGCTGGGTTGGCTTGGTTCGCTCGCCGGCCGTGTGTACCGCCCGTACAAGGAGTACTACTAGCGCGCGCCAGACCGCTCTCACGCGAACCCGAGTTGCAGGGAGGAACAGACCTTGCTACTTGATTCGCAAACACGGCGGGAGTCTGGCGAGACCTTCCCCGAAGTCAGCAGACGTGACATCGCCATCGCAGGTGAGGTGTATCCGGCCGGCCAACAAGTTGGCCGAGTGGCCAACACCTTGATTGGTAGCGTGATGGCATTTGACGCGCCAGCCGACCTCTGCCCGCGACTCGGCGTGACTCTTTGCGACAGCGTCGACAACCTAGAAGTGGCAAGACCCTTGCGACCAAAAAGGAGTATTAGGATGGCGTCAGGTCTTCCCCACATGGAGCAGCCCGGAGCGTCGACCTCGTGGGACGACGTCGTCGCCGGAGAGGAGCGGTGGACGAAACACGTGCTCCTGTACCTCGACGATTGGGACCCCGAGCCTCCCGACATGCCGGCCCAACGAGCGTCGGCATTTGCCGAGCTCGGTCGAATGCTTGATCGCTATGTTGCGGAGCACCAAGAGACTGCGCGGACGATCTTTCGTCGTGCCCTCCACGCCGACATCCATCGGCGCTTCGTGCAGCGCCATGGTCACGATAGCGAGGACGGCCCCATCGGTCTCTACGAAGAGTGCAAGCGTCACGCGAGACTCGAATCGTCCGAGTGGGCGGGAGAGCCCCTTTCGGACGTTCTGGAACGGCGGCTTGCGGAGCTGACCTCGCTATCCGAACAGGTCGACCCCGATCCGGACGTGATGACATCGCAAGGTACCAACGACGTGTTCACCCTCGTCACGCTCGGCGAGCAGCGTCGGGCGGTGATTGCGCTGCTGTCTTCCGATCCACATCCCTGAGCAGGTCGCTCATCCGTTCTTTGGTGGTACAGTCCACCGGGCACACGACATTCGCTTCCCGAGGGACTCGCTCAAGATGAGCTAAGGGGCGATGGCCGTTCACGAGGAGGGTCCATGCGCGTACGACTTGGATTTGCGACCGCTATCGTGGCGATGTCACTGATCGTCTCGACCGACGTCACGGTTTCTCAGACGTCGGGTTTGCCTCCGCTCGTGAGTCAGGCGGAGTACGAGGAATGGATGACGGAGCTGTCGAACTGGGGGCGCTGGGGGCCCAATGACGAGCTCGGCGCGCTGAACTTGATCACGCCCGCGAAGCGGGCCGAGGCTGCGCGTCTGGTCACCGAGGGGTTCACGGTGTCACTCGCCTCGACGGCCAACACAGAACAGACAATTGACAATCCATGTCCGGTTACGTGGGAGATGGTCCGTGCGACTCGGGCCGCCGCGTCCGATAGGGTTGCCTACCCGTGCATTCACGGACCCGGGACGACCCATCTGGATGCGTTTGCGCACATCTTCTTCGATGGTCGAATGTGGAACGGCTATGACGTCGAGAACCTGGTGACGATGGATGGTGGGGCCGCCAAGAACTCGATTCTCAACTTGAAGGACGGCATCGTGACGCGCGGTGTGCTGTATGACATCGCCAGGCTCAAGGGCGTCGACTATTTGGAGCCCGGCACGCGGATTACCGTTGCGGATCTCGAGGCCTGGGAGCAACAGACCGGAGCGCGCGTGGGGCCAGGCGATGCGATGTTAATTCGATGGGGACGTTGGGCACGACAGGAGGCAATTGGCCCCTACGACACCGGCGCGGAGGCGGCGGGACCCGACAACCGTGTCATCCCATGGATGAAGGCGCGGGACATCGCGGTCGCGGGGTGGGAAACGCCTGGCTACATGCCACAGCCCGAAGGTGATCTCCCGAGGTTGGCGCTGCACAACTTCGCGCTCACCATGCTTGGGGTCCATCTTCTCGATCGGGCTGATTTCGATGCGCTAGCCGCCGCTGCCGCGGCGCGGAACCGGTGGGAGTTCATGCTGACCATTGCTCCGCTGCCGATTCCGAACGGAACAGGTTCGCCCGTGAATCCGCTGGCGATCTTCTGAGCGCCCGACGCGCGCGACGTGCGTTTTGTCTCAGGGGTCCCGCTTCCCGTCTAGACCAACGGCAAAGCACCGAACCTGGGTCAGCGGCTCCGTGGTTGCCAAGGCCGCGACGTAGCCTGTTGGAGCCGGGAGGTCGACGATCTGCCAGACCGACTGCGGATCGTCGGCGAGTGAGGTGACGAGCGGGGCCGCTGGCTCGTCCGGCGACACGTCGATCGACGAGAGCGGCATGGCGAGGCCTTGGCCCACAGCCTTCAGCACGGCCTCTTTCCGGACCCACGTGGTGAAGAAGTGGCGGAACCGCGTATCGCCCTCGGCGTGGTCGATTTGCTTCGATTCTGTCGGCGTGAAAAACCGTTCGGCGATCGAGCTGATCTCGATGTTCGGTCGGATCCGTTCGACGTCGACGCCGAGGGAGCCTTCGCACCGGAAGCCGAACAGGCCAAGGTCGGACGCGTGGGACATGTTGAACGCCAACGTTTCGCTGCCGGCAAGTGCCGGTTTCCCTCCGTCTTGTCGAACCAGCGGGACCGATCGCGGCGCGACGCCAAGATAGCGTCCCAGAAGGCGCCGGAGCGCGACGTGGGCCACCACATACCGCTGACGGTCGCGATCGAACCGAAACTTGGCGGCCCGCTCGAGCTCGTCGTCTGTGAGTTCAGACGACGCGTCGAATTCGTCGGGTAAGGGCGTGTCGAGCCGCGCGAGCCAGGAGTCGACGACACCCGCCGGCAGGTCGAGGTGCGTCGGGGGCTCAGACCAGCGGGTTGCAATCTGCAGCACGTGACCGAACTTACCACGACCGCGCCGTGAACCGACGGATGTTGGCTCTAGAACATGCCGCCCATGCCACCCATACCGCCCATACCACCCATGTCGTGGTGGTCCGGAGCACCCGCCGGTGCCTTCTCTGGGATCTCGGAAACCAGCGCCTCCGTGGTCAGGAGGAGGGCGGCAATTGAGCTGGCATTCTGAATCGCCGTTCGCACGACCTTCGTCGGGTCGATCACGCCCGCCTCGACGAGGTTCTCGTATTTCTCGGTCACTGCGTTGAACCCCTCGTCGTCATCGCTCGCATCGCGAACGCGTTGCACCACGATTGCGCCTTCCTGACCCGCGTTCTGGGCGATCCACCGCAAGGGCTCTTCGATCGCACGCTTGACGATGTCGACACCGAGCTGCTGATCGCCGTCCAGTGTCAACCCGTCCAGCGTCCGCGCGCTTCGCAGCAGCGCCACGCCGCCCCCGGGGACGATTCCCTCCTCGACGGCGGCCTTCGTGGCATGCATGGCATCCTCGACCCTCGCCTTCTTCTCCTTCATCTCGGTCTCGGTCGCGGCACCAACCTGGATGACAGCGACGCCGCCAACGAGCTTGGCGAGCCGTTCCTGCAGCTTCTCACGATCGTAGTCGGACGTGGTGTCCTCGATCTGCGCACGGATCTGTTTGACGCGACCCTCGATCGCTTCGGTCGAACCGCCACCCTCGACGATGGTGGTGTTGTCTTTGTCGATCGTGATCGTCTTGGCCGTGCCCAAATCCTCGATCGTGAGATTCTCGAGCTTCAGCCCGAGATCTTCGGTGAGGGCCTTCGCGTTCGTCAGCACGGCGACGTCCTCGAGCATGGCCTTTCGGCGATCACCAAAACCCGGCGCCTTGACCGCAGCGACGTTCAGCGTCCCGCGCAGCTTGTTGACTACAAGCGTCGCCAGCGCCTCGCCCTCGATGTCCTCTGCGATGAGCAGCAGGGGCCGACTGAGCTTTGCAACCTGCTCCAGCAGCGGCAGCAAGTCCTTCATCGCGCTAATCTTCTTCTCGTGGACGAGCACCAGTGGGTTCTCCAGAACGACTTCCATGCGCTCGGCGTCCGTCACGAAGTACGGCGAGAGGTAGCCACGGTCGAACTGCATGCCCTCGACAATGTCGAGCGTGGTTTCCAGCGTCTTGGCCTCCTCGACCGTGATGACGCCGTCCTTTCCGACCTTGTCCATCGCCTCCGCGATGATCGTCCCGATCGTCGAGTCGTTGTTCGCCGATATCGTTCCGACCTGAGCGATCATGTGGCCCGCCACCGGTTTCGACATCGCGCGCAGCCCATCGACAATGGTGTCGACGGCCTTCTCGATCCCTCGCTTCAGTTCCATGGGGTTGGCGCCGGCGACAACGTTCTTGGCGCCGTGCGCGTAGATGGCCTGGGCCAGGACCGTGGCCGTGGTTGTGCCGTCACCCGCAAGATCGGAGGTCTTGCTTGCGACCTCGCGCACCATCTGCGCGCCCATGTTCTCGTTGGGGTTCTCGAGGTCGATCTCCTTCGCGACGGTGACGCCGTCCTTTGTGATCGTCGGCGACCCGAACTTCTTGTCGATTACGACATTGCGTCCTTTTGGACCCAGCGTCACTTTGACTGCATCGGCCAGCTGATTGACGCCCGCCATCGTGTACTGACGAGCCTGTTCACCGTATGTGATGTCCTTTGCCATTATTGGGAAGCTCTCCTTCGTGCTCGATCGCGCTTTTGCGGCGACCGTAACCTACGATTATAGTGGGGTTGGGCCCATGACGGATCATTTGCGCGGGTCAGCTTCTTGATTCAGCTTGGCGGCAATCCTGTTCAGGCACTCGCGTTCTTCGCGCGAGATCGGCGCCATCCGAAGGATACCGCCGCTGGCCTCGGCGATTCGTGTACACCACGCTACCAGTTCGTCCTTCGTTTGCTGCCGGTTTGGCGCGTCTCGTAGTACCAGGCTTTTCCGAATCGCCTCGAAGGCGTCGTCAAAGAACTCCTGACCAGGATGCTGATCGAGCCAGGTAGTGAGCTGGTTGTGGGCCGCTGAGTCCGGCCCGACCCCGCGGCTCTCGGCGAGGGCGAGAATAAGCTCCCGTTCACGTAGTGTGACCTCACCTTCAGACCAGGCGACCTCGACGAGCGGAACGAGGTGCAGTAGCATGAGGTTCGATGAGTTGAAGCCGGCCTCCCGGAGATGTGACAGCAGCACGCTGTCGTGGACGTCGAGCTGGTCCTCAAGCCCGCTGAGATCACGCTGGCGCCTGCCCTGCTCGCGCAGTCGTTCGATGAGCTCGCGGTCGTGGCGCTGGAAGTACTGGTTCTCCAACGCCTGTTCGCGGTCGCCAAGCCATTCCTTCGGGGACATCAAGGATTCCTCCAGACTCACCGGTTACTGCAGGCGGCTGGTTCGCTTCAAAGTAAGACTAGTACTATTGGTTCGCACCGAATCCCAGTAAGACAAGCAACGGAACTGCGGAAAAATTCGCACCCTCGTTCAGAGGATTCCCGCGATGATACTTCGGTTGTGCCAAGGTTACGGAGGCCATTCCGGACGATGAGCTCGGCACCGAGCGTCTCTGAGAGACGAGCGAGCTGCACTGTCAGAGAAGTCGGTCGGGTGAAAGATCGGGTTCAGGTCCATTGGCGGTGCCTTTCGACGCACGATAAGTATGCCACCCCGAATGCTCCTGTTGTAATCTCTGCAGATGCCTCGAGTCAGGACGAGACGATATGCATAACTCGGTCGATGAGCCCCGTGAGATCGGCGCGTCCGCGATTCGGGAATGGCTCGATTCGCTCGATGCCGTCATCGATCATCACGGACTCAGTGAGACCGGCCGTCTCTTACAGCGACTTACCCGTAGGGCCGAGCGCGCAGGGGTTCAGCTTCCGTTTTCGGCCAACACTCCGTACATCAACACGATCCCGCCAGATGAGGAGCGCTCGTATCCCGGTGACAGGGACATCGAGCAACAGATCAAGAGCCTCGTAAGGTGGAACGCCCTCGCGATGGTCGTGCGGGCGAACCACCGCCAGGAAGGGATCGGCGGACACATCTCGACCTACGCTTCGGCAGCAACGCTGTACGAAGTTGGGTTCAACCATTTCTTTCGAGCCACGACCGACGAGTCCGAAGGTGACCTGGTCTACTTTCAGGGCCATGCGACACCCGGCGTGTACGCCCGGGCGTTCATCGAAGGGCGGCTGACCGTCGAGCACCTCGAGAACTTTCGCAGGGAACTCGCGCCGGCCGGCGGGCTGTCGTCGTATCCCCACCCATGGCTGATGCCTGATTTCTGGGAGTTCCCGACGGTGTCGATGGGCCTCGGCCCGATCATGGCCATCTATCAGGCTCGGTTTCAGCGGTATCTCGAGGACCGGGGTCTCAAGCTCGCATCCAGCGCCAAGGTCTGGGCGTTCCTCGGCGACGGTGAAACTGACGAGCCCGAGTCGCTCGGTGCGATTACGCTCGCGGCGCGTGAGCAGCTCGACAACCTCGTCTTCGTCGTCAACTGCAACCTGCAGCGCCTCGATGGACCCGTCAGAGGCAACGGACAGATCATCCAGGAGCTCGAGGCAGCGTTCCGGGGGGCCGGATGGAATGTGATCAAAGTGATTTGGGGACGCGACTGGGATCCGCTGCTCGCGAAGGATGATGACGGCGCGCTTGTACGTCGAATGAGCGAGACAGTAGACGGTCAGTATCAGAAGTACGCCGTCGAGTCTGGGGCCTACGTGCGCGAGCATTTCTGGGGTCAATCACCTCAGCTGCTCAACCTGGTGAGCCACCTGACTGATTCGGAGCTCAAGAAGCTTCGCCTTGGTGGTCACGATCCGGCCAAGGTCTACACGGCATTCAGAGCGGCCGTCGAGCACACAGGGTCGCCGACCGTCATCTTGGCGCGCACGATCAAGGGCTACGGCCTGGGAGAAACGGGTGAGGGGCGGAACATCACCCACCAGCAAAAGAAGCTGAACGAGGACGAGCTCAAGCTGTTCCGCACGCGTTTTGCTATTCCGCTTTCGGACGATCAGGTCGTCGACATCCCCTTCTATCGTCCGGCAGAGGACAGCCCGGCCGTGACCTATCTGCAGGATCGGCGCCGCGCGCTCGGAGGATACGTCCCGCGTCGCGTCGCGCGCGCCCAACCATTGAGTCCCGTGTCGGCCGATGTGTTTCAGGAGCTTCATCAGGGGACCGATGAACGAGGGGTGTCCACGACGATGGCGTTCGTCCGATTGCTCGGGCGCCTGCTCCGAGAGCCGGAGATCGGCAAGCTGATCGTTCCGATCGTGCCGGATGAGGCACGGACGTTTGGAATGGAGGCGCTCTTCCGTCAGGTTGGCATCTATGCGCACGCGGGTCAACTCTACGAGCCGGTCGACCACGGCACGCTCCTGTACTACAAGGAGGCGGAGAACGGTCAGATTCTCGAAGAGGGCATAACTGAAGCGGGCTCGCTCTCCTCGTTCATCGCTGCGGGTACCGCGTACGCGAATCGCGGCATCAACACTATTCCGTTCTTCATCTTCTATTCGATGTTCGGGTTCCAGCGAGTCGGCGATCTCATTTGGGCGGCCGCCGATTCGAGGTGCCGGGGCTTCCTGATCGGTGGCACCGCAGGCCGCACGACGCTGGCGGGCGAAGGACTGCAGCACCAGGACGGTCACAGCCACTTGCTCGCCTATCCAGTACCCAACCTCCGGGCGTATGATCCCGCGTTTGCGTATGAGCTGGCCGTGATCGTCGAGGATGGCATTCAGCGGATGTATGTCGACCAGGAGAGCGTGTTCTACTACTTGACCGTCGAGAACGAGCCCTATCCGATGCCGGCCATGCCCGATGGATGCCGTGACGGGATTCTTCGGGGGCTGTATCGCTTCAAGCGATCGGACTCGTCGTCACTCGCACACCGGGCGCAGCTGTTGGGCAGCGGGCCTATCCTGCTCGAAGTGCTTCGGGCGCAGGCCATGCTGGAGCGGTATGACGTGGCAGCCGACGTCTGGAGCGTCACCAGCTGGGCACAGCTGTATCGTGACGGCCACAATTGCGACCGATGGAACATGCTGCATCCGCTCGAGTCGCCTCGCGAACCGTATGTGACGCAGTGTCTCGGCCGCGAGCCCGGCGTCGTCGTGGCTGCCAGTGACTATGTCAGAGCGCTACCGGACTCTCTGAGCCAGTGGCTGGACACGCGGCTGGTGGCGCTCGGAACGGACGGGTTCGGGCGAAGCGAGAGCCGGGCGGAGCTTCGAAACTTCTTCGAAGTAGACGCACGTTTTATCACGCTCGCCACGCTGCGCGCGTTGTCCCGCGATGGCGTCGTGACGCCGGACGTGGTGGCGCAGGCCATTCGCGATCTCGACATCGATCCTGACAAGAGCGCCCCGATGCTGTCGTGAGCTGACGACACGACGAGTACGCACGTGGCTACTGAATTCACGCTTCCTGAGCTTGGCGAGAACATCGAGAACGGCGATGTGATTCGCGTGCTCGTCGCCGCCGGGGATACCGTCGCCGCCGACCAACCAGTTGTTGAGCTCGAAACCGACAAAGCCACCATAGAAGTGCCGTCCCCCGCAGCCGGGCTGGTCTTGCGCGTGGCGGTGAAAGAGGGTGAGACGATCGCGGTCGGTCAGCTGCTGTTGGTCATTGAAGCCCTTGACGCGAGAGAGCCAGACGCGGCTTCCGAAAAAGAGGTGCAGCCCCAGCCCGCTGAAACAGCCCCGCCTAAGGCGTCGCCGCAAGCTCCTAAGGCTCCGCATGGCGCACCCGAGACGTCGCAGGCCCCACGGCCGCCCGCCGTTGCCGCTGATGATCCTTCAGCGCCCTCAGCCCCGGAAAGTCCCGGTGCCGCGGCGCCTTCCAGGGGCCGACCAATCCTTGCCGCGCCGTCGGTCAGACACCTTGCGCGCGAGTTCGGTGTCGAGCTTGCCGACGTAACAGGGTCTGGTGCGCGCGGCCGCGTGGTTGCCGACGATATCAAGTCGTATGCGAAGCGGACGCTGCAGCAGGTTCGCCAAGGGCACGCACCGGTGTCTGAGCCGGAGCTACCGGATTTCGCGAAGTGGGGATCTATCGAGCGGACGCGAATGCGGAGCGTGCGACGCGCCACCGCTCGCCAAATGAGTACGGCTTGGCGCACCGTTCCGCACGTGACCCAGCACGACAAAGCCGACCTCACCCACTTTGAATCGACTCGTCAACAACTCAAGAAGGAGTCCCCGGACATCCCGCTCACCGTCACGTCGTTTACGGTGAAGGTGCTCGCCGCTGCGCTCAAGGAGTTTCCTCAGTTCAACGCGTCGATCGACATCGCGCGCGAGGAAATCGTCTACAAGCACTACATCAACATCGGTGTCGCCGTGGACACCGAGCGTGGGTTGCTCGTACCGGTCGTCAGGAACGCCGATGAGAAGACGCTGGTCGAGGTGTCGCAGGAAATCGCGACCGTGGCCGAGAAGGCTCGTTCAAAGACGGTGACCCTCGACGATCTACAGAGCGGCACATTCACGTTGACGAACCTAGGCGGACTTGGTGGAACGTCCTTCACGCCGATCATCAACTACCCGGAGGTCGCGATCCTGGGCCTGTCACGCTCGAGTTATCAGCCAGTGCTCTTCGACCAGGAGTTCAAGCCCAGGCTCATGATGCCCTTGTCGCTGTCCTACGATCACCGTCTGATCGATGGCGCTGTCGCGGTCCGCTTCCTACGGTGGGTTGCCGTCCGTTTGGAGCAGCCGCTCCGGCTTAGCCTGGATCAGATCTGACGGTCGCCGCCGCGACCCACATCATCATCATGAGACGTTGATGCGAGACTGACACCGTGACCAGGAGACGTTCCCGATGAAGAAGATGAAGAGGATGAAGAGACTGCTTGGGGTCCTTGCTTTCGCCGCCATCGCCGCGCTGCTGATCCCGGTCGTTGCGAGTCAGCAGGATTCCGCGTATTCGCCTGTTACCGATCAACATCTCCGAAATCCGCCGCCGGAGGATTGGCTCATGTACCGGCGAACCTACGACAGCTGGGGCTACAGCCCATTGGATCAAATCACGACGGCTAATGTTGATCGGCTCGTGCCCGCCTGGACGTTTTCGACCGGGGTCAATTCGGGTCACCAGGCACCGCCACAGGTCCGGGACGGCGTCATGTTCGTGTCTACACCCGGTAACCAAGTGCTCGCGCTCGATGCTCGGTCAGGCGAGTTGCTCTGGCGTTACGTGAGGGACGTACCCGACGGGTGTTGCGGCCATCGCACGAACCGGGGCGTCGGCCTCTACGGTGACCTGGTGTTTGTGACGACCCAGGATGCGCATGTCGTCGCGCTCAACGCCCTTACCGGGGCCGTCGAATGGGACACAACCATTGAAGACCACCGCAACGGGTACTACATGACGATGGCGCCGTTGGTCGCCAACGGCAAGGTGATGGTCGGGGTTTCAGGTGGCGAGCGCGGGATCCGCGGGTTTGTCGCGTCGCTCGATGCGAGCGACGGCCGTGAGCTCTGGCGCGCGTTCACCGTGCCAGGTCCCGACGAGCCTGGCGGCGATACATGGCCGGGTGAGACCTGGCGAAACGGAGGGGCTGCCGTGTGGATCACCGGCTCGTTCGATCCGGAGCTCAACCTAACCTACTGGGGCACCGGGAACCCTGGTCCGTGGATCGGCGACATGCGCCCTGGGGATAACCTCTATACGAATTCGGTGATTGCCCTAGACGCGGACACGGGTGAGCTGAAGGGGTACCACCAGTATCACTGGAACGGCTCGTGGGACTGGGACGAAGTGTCGGCGCCACTTCTGATCGACGTCAACCGCGACGGTCGAACGATTCCAAGCCTTGTTCATCCGGCTCGAAACGGCTACTTGTGGGTCCTCGAACGTGCTGCCAGCGCCATCCACTTCGTCGGCGCTCAACCCTATGTGTATCAGAACGTGTTCACCAGCGTCGACGATGAGACCGGACGTCCCACGTACGATCCGGACCGCACACCCGGAACTGGGAAACGTGCCGAGTTTTGTCCGTCGCTCTGGGGTGGGAAAGACTGGCCGCCTGCGGCGTTCAGTCCCGTCACCGGGTACCTGTATATCCCAGCCAACGAAGGACTTTGTTCGGCGATTGAGGGTGTTCCGGTTGAGTACGAGCCCGGCCGCGGATACACGGGCGCGGTCATGGAGCACTTCGTCCGAGAGGGCGTCGACCATCTGGGCGAGCTACAAGCCTGGGATCTTGATGCTGGCGAGCGGGTGTGGACCCATGAGTTTGCATCGCACAACTGGGGCCCCGTGCTGGCGACCGGCGGCGGTCTGGTCTTCGCGGGCGGTACGAACGACCGGTACTTCCGCGCGTTTGACGCCGAAACGGGCGACGTCCTGTGGCAGCAACGGACCAACTCCGGCGTGACTGGGGTGCCGACAAGTTATGCGATCGACGGTGTTCAGTACGTGGCGGTGCAGTCGGGTTATGGCGTCGACGCGCAGACGATGCAGGGGGTGGTCAACCGGAGCCGTGGCGAGGACTTCCAGGTACCCCAAGGCGGGGTTATCTGGGTGTTTGCGCTCCGAGACTAATGGGCGACGCTGTCGCTCCGGCGGACGGAGGCGTTCGACAGACGGCAACGTAGCGTCGGCCGTTCGTATTGGGATCGGAGTTGTCGGACGTCGATAGATAGACGGCCGGACCCCAGTGAGAGTAGCGACCGTCCCCTCGCTCCCAGATTTCTTTGTGCGGCGTGTGGGCGGGGCCAAGCAGGCGCCCGTCCTCTAACAGCAGCGTCGGTACGTCTTGGTTGATCTCGGTGTCTCCCAACGGCACGTCCGCCGGAAGCCGATACGTCCAGCAATGACCCCGCTCATGCCGGTAGGGCCCGGGTAGCTCGCGGACATCCCACTCGCCTTCTCTGGTCACCAGGTCAATCAGGATGTCAGTCGCGTGACGGTATTGAGGCGCCATGAACTTCCGCGCTCGAACCTCGGCGAGTTCCTGATAGGCCTCGATCCCGGTGTATGGGATGTAGCTTGGCTCACGTGAGACACCCGTGGCCTCCATCCGCCATCCGGCCAACAACATGTACTGCTCGCAGTGCAGCGGATCCGGGTTATGGCGTCGGATCAGGTCGCGCCATGGTCCATACGAGTTGAGCGCGATCTCAAAGCCAGCAGCCTTCAACGTCACCAGGAGCGCGGCCAGCCCTTGGTACCGCTCTTGGCCCGTGATGTGGATCTCAACGAGGACGTTCTTCACCCGATCGAGACGATTACCCAGGTGGGGCACGAGGTCGAACTCCGCACCCTCTACGTCGAGCTTGAGCAAATCGATGTCCTGGTCGAGATACGCGGCTAAGTCAACGGTCCGAACTGACGTAGACGCCGGCGGGATCGCCGCGCACGTGGCCGCGAGACGCGAGCCGTCCTTTCGCTCGGTCACCCACGGGGCTTGGCCGGACGCCGTCCAGACCGCCGCGTCGACCACGACGACGTCACCAGCACCGTTGCGCTCGAGGTTTCGGCGCAGCAGCGGTAGGAACACAGGATCCGGCTCGAAGGCGGTAATCTGAGCGCCTGGGTACTGACGCTTGTAGTGCAGCGTCGTGTATCCGATGTTCGCCCCGCAATCGAGAATTACGGGGTGGGTGTGATCGGCGATGAAGTCGTTCATTCGACGGAAGAGGATCTGATCCACGCAGGCGAGCAGGCTTTCCGGTGACGGGTACTCGAGGTCCCACCCGAGGGCTGTCACGCGTCCGGGGCCATCGGCTTGACTCGACACCAGCGAGTGCAGCCGTCGATGTTCCTCGAACAAGCGTTGGTGTGTGAATTCGTCCATGCGCGCGGATAGCTATTTGGCGAACCCGATTCGATAGGTTCGCTGATTCGTGTTCGGATTTGAGTTGTCCGACGTCGACAGGATCAACCGGTCCTTCCAATGAGAGTACGCACCCCGGCCTCGCGCGCGGATCTCGTCGTGCGCGGCGTGCCTCAACCACAACGGTTCGTCATCTTCGAGCACGATGAGTCGCGACCGATGCGGCGACTCGAGGTCGTCAGCCCTCCCTGCAAGCCTGGTCAGTTTCACCTGCCAGGCAAAGCCGACCTCCGGCTCGAACGGGTCGGCGATCGGCTCGAGACTGCCGGGATCGAGCGCCACCGGATCGGGTACGCGAGTCCCTTGGTCGTCGAACGTCGGCCGCGCGAACTCCCGCTTCACGCCATACACGTGGTAGGCGACCGGTTCCGGCTCTGACGCGTTCAGCGTCGCGACGCTACCGAATCCCTCGCGGCGGAACCACTCATGGACCGTTCCCTCCTCGATGACCCAATTGTAGAAGGGGTTGAGCATGTCCATGTAGTTGATGGCGTTGGCTGAATCCTCGGCAATCGCGTAGACGTACTGCAGTCGTTCATCCGCTGTCGCGAGTTGCCGATGATAGGTCAAGCGGTGGCGGAGCACGTCTGGGCTGTTGTGATAAGTCGGCGCATAGACCATGACATACAGTCCCCCTCCGGGTCGGACTGTGCGCGCTGCATTCTCGAACGCAGCGGCCGGATCGTGTGTCGACATGGCCACGCCCCAGAGCAAGGCGAAATCGAATCGATCGTGGAGGTCGGTCCGCTCGGCGATGTCGAACAAGCTCACACGCTCGACGTCCTTGTTGAAGCGTCGGACCGAGGCGAGCGCGTGGTCGGACACGTCGATCGATTTGACGTCTCCCCCGAGCGCCTGCAACGCTCTCGTCCATCGGCCGGCCCCACAGGCAATGTCGAGGCATCGCTTGCCTTGGAAGTAGTCCGCGCGAAAACGCAGGTCGAGTTTCTGTCGCCCGCCCACGTTCCTTGCCGCCGGCGCGTCGCCCGTGACGAGCACGCCACGCTGTCCGGTCAGGTCGTAAATGCGATCGTCGATCCAGGCGTCGTCGGTCTCGACGCCGGTGTGGGTCGTGAACCCGGGCTGCTTCTCGAGAAAGAGTCGCCACTGGGCGTCGAACTGCGTGCTGTAGTCGATAGGGCCGTACTGTCCCCTGTAGCTGTCTTTCCAGATGACGCGACCGTGATCGAAGTGGGGATTCGTCACGCGGCTGCTCCGATTTGCCCGTGCGGCTCAGTCGCTGTCAGCGTCGTTGAGCGACACGGATTGGTTGCGCAGGCCGTCACTCGGTAGCGGCGGCCGTTCTGGTTCGGATTGGTGTTGTCGCTTGTCGAGAACATCACGATGTCGTTCCAGTGTGAAAAGCGTCCGCCTCCGAGGTGACGGATGTCGTCGTGTGCCGCATGGGGACCGGCGAGCCGTGCGCCGTCCTCGGTCACCTGCAACATCGAGCGCTGCGGGTGCCCGGCATTGTCGGCGAAGCGTGACGCGTCAGGCACCGACGCTGTCCAGGCGAACCCGGTATCGTGCGCGAATGGTGGTGTGAGTGACCGTCCGAGGCCTTCGTCCAGACCCAGCACGGTTGGGCCTCGGTCGGAAGCCGGCTCGTCGTTCGGGGCGAAGCCGTAGGACTCGAATGCATCACGTTCGGCATCCTCGAGTTCGTGACGCAGCGTTGACGCGAGATCCACGTTCGCACCTGCGCTGACGTTGACGCGCGAGCGGCGTCGAAGACCGACGACATCGACCTCGATGTGTAGCAGCCTCATCACCGCGAAGAGGTCCCCGGCGAGTTGCTCCTGGTGTCCGACGAAGTGGGCATCGACCGTGTAGTAGCGATACATACGGGCCAGGAAGCCGGGCCGTTGGCGCAACACGTTCTTGATAAACCCGTGAAAGGTCGAGGCTCGCAACCCGTTCAATTCGACAGACGGATTCCAGGCGTCGTCGTCCGTATCCCACCCCGGCCAACCGCGCTCGACGTTCATCCGGTACCAGGACTCGTACCAACGCAGGGGATGCCGGACAAAGCAGAACCTGAACGGCATCCGGTTCGGGCGAGCGTACCGGGAGGGCGTCTCGAGCAGTCGCTCGAGCGGTGCAAGCTGTGGCGGACCCGCATGTTTGCCTGCCACGTGTGCAAACACGAGGTCGTGAGCCTCGAGGACTTCCGTGACCCAGTTGCCGCCGGTCTTGGGAACGTGGAGGAAGAGTCCGCCAGACTTGAGAAGAATCGCCATTGCTAGTACGAACTCCCCAACCGATGTCTCCGACTGCCAGCCAGCGCACCAGGCAGGAAGAGCAGAAGTCCGAGGACGGCGAGAACGCCGCACGAACACAACGCGCGGTGCAACTCGCGCGCGACCTGCGTCGCGGTACGGCGGGACACGATGGTCCCGTCAGGGGTGACGGCTTCGAAACCGCCGGGGGCGACCAGGAGCGCGGTCCGGTCGACGTTGGACTGACCGGTGCCGGTACGGTCGGGCCACAGAACCGAGACCCGGTCGAAACGCTGCCTCCACAAGCGGAGGGCGAGGCCACTCCGCACAAGTTCCATCGGCCCGAACCGAGGAGCGACATCGTAGCTGAGGCATCGCTCCACGCGGTCGTCCGGCTCCACGACCTTCCGATCGGTGCCGCGTGTTACGAGTACCGTCACTCGGCAGCCGGGAGACACCATCGTCAACGCATCGAGCGCGACACCGAGGTGACGTCCGGACCGGATCAACAGGACACGTTCACGCCGCGCGAGCATACGCCCCCTCTCCGGATGCATCGAGTACGTCGGTTGCCCAGCTCTCGAGGATGAACAGCGTCCAAACCTTCCGCCAGACCGTATCGTCGCCCGCATAGAACCGCTCGACGAGCGTCTCGGTCGCGTTCACGTCGAACGCTCCACGACGTCTGACGCGCAGAGGGCTGAGCAGGTCCAGGATGTGATCTCTGAGCGTCCGTCGCATCCACGTGTTGTAGGGCAGCCCAAATCCCATCTTGCGCCTGAACAGAATCTCATCCGGCAGCAGATCTCGAAGCGCATGTTTCAAGATCCATTTGCCCGTGCCGTTGCGATACTTCATGTGCCATGGAACCCGGGCCACGTCGGCCGCGAATTCCAGATCCAGGAAGGGCACTCGAACCTCGAGTGAGTGGGCCATCGACATAGCATCGATGTCTCGCAGCAGCACGTACGACAGATAGCCTCGCTGCTCGAGGCGGGAGATCCAATCGCCGGGTCGCGCGAGATCGGCGGGAACGTCGGTTCGGAGGAAGGAGGCCGAAGGCGCGAATCCTCCGTTGCGGGCCAAGAGGTCAGCCGAGACCGCTGTCCGCGCCTCGGACTCGTCGAAGATACCGATGATGTGAGGAGAGACGAACTCGCGGTCGAGACACGCGAACGTTCGCGCCGCCGTTCGCAATCGTTCGGCGCGGTCCCACATCGGCGCGTCTCGGTCGACGAGACGATCCAGCCATCCGACAACGCGACGAACGTAGCCGGCGGGTAGTGAACGAAGCACACCAGCGGTTGCTGCATGGTCGAGGAGATGTGCGTCGCGGTCGTACCCCAGGAACAACTCGTCGCCCCCGGTGCCCGACAACGCCACCGTCACGTGCTCGGACGCGGCGTGCGACACCCAGTAGGAGTTGATACCGTCGGAGGTCGGTTGGTCCATCGCCCAAACTGCATGCGGTAACGCCTCACGAAACATGTCCTCCGTCAGCACGAGCTCATGGTGGTCGGTCTCGTAGCGCTCCGCCACGATTCGTGCCCAGGGCCATTCGCTCAACACCGCCTCGTCCGGCCCCACGAACCCGACCGAAAAGGTCTTGAGCGGTCGAGCGCTATGACGCGACGCCAACGCGACGAGGGCGCTCGAATCGACGCCGCCCGACAGGAACACACCCAGGGGCCGCTCGCTCATCATCTGACGACGGACCGCAGCCTCGAGGCCGTCACGCACGATCTCGGTGGCTTCGTCAACCGATGTCACCGCGTGGCGGTCCTCTCTCGGCGGCGTCCAGTAGGTGCGCTGGGTCGTTTCGCGCGCGGTGTGTTGCAGCAGCCGTCCCGGCTCGAGCTGGTGAACGCCGGCCACCATCGACAACGGTGCCGGGACGGCCTGGTATTGGAGGTACTGGCCGACCGCTTCAGGCTCGAGTTCACGGGCCACCCGCCCGCTCGCAAGGATCGCCTTGAGCTCAGACGCAAAAAGGAACGTGTCATGTTGGACCGTCCAGTAGAGAGGCTTCACCCCATGCGGGTCTCTGGCGAGGAGCAGTCGCTCGGCCCTTTGGTCCCACAATGCGAACGCGAAAATGCCATTGAGGTCGTCCACGGCTCGCGTTCCGCGCTCTTCGTATAAATGGACGATCACTTCGCCGTCGCTGCCGGTCCGGAACCGGTGACCGCGGCTCTCGAGATCACGTCTAAGGTCTCGATGGTTGTAGATCTCTCCGTTGAAGATGAGTTGGACGGTCTGGTCCTCGTTCTCCAGTGGCTGGTGGCCGCCGGCCACATCGATGATCGACAGCCGGCGGAATCCGAGCGCGACCGTGTCGTCGACGAAGAAGCCTGAATCGTCAGGGCCGCGATGGGTCATCGCGCTGGCCATGCGCTCCACGATCCCTCGGTCGGGCTCACCGAACGTGCCACAGATGCCACACATGGCAGTACTAGGCTGCCGTCGCCCGAATGAGGGGCAGGGCGGTGTTGGTGACGAACTCGAGCGTCCCGAAATCGCGCTTTGCGACAAGGCCGGCGGCGAGCAGTTGTTCGGAAATCGCGGCACGTCCCGGCAGCGATGCCACGATTACGAAGTCGTAGTCGCCCCGGTCGAGTTGGTCGAAGCGCTGAACGGTATGGTCGGCGAACACGGTCCCCAGCTTCGCGGGGGAGTTGTCGCACACGGCAACAACGCGATCGGCAAGGTCGAGGGACTGAAGCTGGCGAATGGTCGCCAGTCCCGCCGCGCCCGCGCCAAAGACCACGAACCGTGTCGTGTCAGCCGCCGGTAGGACAGACTGCAGCACAGGAAGTGTCTGAGCGTCGTTCCGGCGGCCGCGAACGGATGTCGGGAAATCTAACAACTCCAGACCACGAAGACCAGCCTCAGAGAACCAGCGAATGACCCGTGCCGGCGAGCAGCCCTTGTCTTGAAAGCGGGGCGTATACCAATCGAACGTGTCCAGCACGCGCCAGCGAAAGTCGGGATGCGTGTTAACTGGCAGCACGCGTGGGACGTGCCAGAACGGTGCACGTCGCATCAGCCGACTCTTGTACAGCCGTGAGAACAACACCACCAGCAGCCAGGACCACGCGTAGGCGATTCGCGTGGGGACGCGGCAGAAGATGGACCGCCAGTAGTCGGTAGCCAAGTTGTAGAGCTGATCGGTGTAGTAGTACAGCCAGACCGCGATGGTGCCGCCATCCTTGAGGTGTCGGGGCAGCTTCAGAAACGCGTCGCGGGTGTTCTTGGTGTGGTGCAGTACGCCAATCGAGAAGATGACATCGAACAAGTCATCCTTGAGGGGGAGAGCGAACACGTCAGCTTGAATGATGTCGACATCACGCTGCCGACCCAAGGTCGTCTGCGCCGCCTCCACGGCAAAGGAGTAGTCGATGCCGATGACTCGTCCACCCCACCGAGTCACGACATCGAAGAAACGTCCCGCACCGCAGCCGACGTCGAGTACCAGCTTGTCCCGCACGTCTTTGGGTCTGAGGCCAGTCTTTTCGATGAACGTGTCCTCGGACTCGGCACGGCCGTTGACGATGTCGAGTTGCACGTCGTTCCAGCGGTTCCACTCGTAGGAGAAGCTCTTCACGTAGCCGTCGGATTGGACGAAGCGAGGCACGCCACGGAGGATCGGATAGGACCGCCCACAGGAGTCGCAGCCGAGGCTGCCGGTTTCGACACCGCCGGCCTGTTCGGTCTCAACTTCAAGGGCGAGGTCTGCCCGACACGTCGGGCAGCACAAGTGTTCGACGAGGTCTTTCTTCATGCCTTGACTCCGATGGTCGTGAGCTCAACCGACACGGGTGTCGGTCATCCGTCAGACATCCAATACCGGTCCTGACGGCGCATGCGCGAAACCAGGGCGGCAGCGGTTAGCAGCCCGTGGTGAAAGTCGAAGTTATGAGGGATCGACACAATCGATCCGTCGTACTACACTGACGCGCATGGCTATGGGAACGCGCGAGACGGATCAACCGCCGCTGTGGATCGCGACGTCGGACCTGCCCACCTCGCCGGGCCATCCGTTCTACGCGCGGCTGACGACGCTGCTCGACGGGCACCCCTTCGATCGGTTCGTCGAAGGCCTGTGTGACCGGTTCTACGCGCCCGTGATGGGCCGACCGAGCTTGGCACCCGGGCGCTACTTCCGCCTGCTGCTGGTCGGCTACTTCGAAGGCATCGACTCGGAACGCGGGATTGCGTGGCGCGCGACGGACTCGTTGGCGGTCCGCAGCTTTCTGCGGTTGGCCGTGGACGAGGCGCCACCCGATCATTCGACGATTGCGCGCACGCGGCGCTTGATCGATCTGGAGACGCACCGGACCGTCTTTACGTGGGTGCAACAACGACTCGTCGAGGCCGGCCGTCTGAAGGGCAAGACCATCGCGATTGACGCCACGACGCTCGAGGCGAACGCGGCGATGCGCAGCATCGTCCGCCGGGACACCGGCGAGAGCTACCAGGCGTTTCTGGCGGGTCTCGCGACGGCCTCGGGGATCGAGACGCCCACGCGCGAGGGTCTGGCGCGACTGGATCGGAAGCGGAAGAAGAAGACCTCGAACACAGACTGGACGAACCCCCACGATCCCGATGCGAAGGTCACGAAGATGACAGATGGCCGCACGCATCTGGCGCACAAAGCCGAGCATGCCGTCGACATGGAGACCGGCGCGATTGTCGCGGTGACACTGCAAGGTGCCGATGTCGGCGACACCACGACGATCATCGAGACCGCCATCGCCGCGACCGAGCAGGTCGAAGACGCGCAGGCCAACGTTGACGATCGGCAGTCTCTGGAAGAGATCGTCGGTGATAAGGGGTATCACAGCAATCAGACCCTGATCGACCTGGACGCCGTGGGTATCCGGTCCTACGTGTCCGAGCCGGACAGGGGGCGACGTGATTGGTCGAAGGATCCCGAGGCCCGGGCGCCGGTGTATGGCAATCGTCGCCGGATGCGGGGACGACGCGGCCGCCGCCTGATGCGCCAACGCGGCGAACGGATCGAACGCTCGTTTGCGCATCTCTACGACACGGGCGGGATGCGGCGCACCCATCTGCGCGGCCACACGAACATCCTGAAGCGCCTCCTGATTCATGCGGGTGGCTTCAATCTCGGGCTCGTCATGCGTCATCTGATCGGGATCGGCACGCCGCGCGGGCTGCAGGGCCGCGTGGCCGCTGTTCTTGCGACGTTAGGGGTGCTCATGGGCGTCGTCCGACGTCGGCTCACCACGATTTCGTCGTCGCATCGACTCATCCCGGCCGTGCGCGGTCGGCTCGCGTCACTGGCCACGTTTGCCGTCAACTCGTCAGCGGCGATCACTTGCACCACGGGCTGTTAGCCCTCCGTCTCGCACAGTGGTGTTGGCAAGCCTCATGCCATGGCACCAGGCTTGCTCTAACTACTGTCGCTTGAAGATGCCGAGCACGGTTGTCGACCATTTCCGGGGTAATCTCGAGGCTCTTGGCGAGTCCGCGCACCCAGCGCTGACCGAACGGTCTGAGTCGCCCGCCGTGGAGGGCTGGACCGACTCGAGCGACGTCCTGCGACTGCGGTCGGCGTGCCCGAGCTTCCCCCTCTCGTTCTCGCGGTGGGCCTGAGCTGTGGGTTCCTGCTCGATGAAATCGACCGCCGTTCGGACACCACGCGCGTCATCGCACTTGAACCCGAGCCGGACGCGGTCCGCAGCCTGTTATCCCGACGCGACTGGCGGGAGTGGCTGCGGTCGGGACGCCTCACCCTGTTGATCGGACCGGACTACGAAGGTGCGGGATCGGCGTGGCGCTCGCTCGACCGCTCGTCCACTGATCCGCCGGTCATCGTGCATCCCGTGTTGGCCCGCGAGCGGCCAGACGATGTCGCGAAGGCCCAGCGGGTGGCGAGGCGCATTGCATTTGACGCCCGTGCGAATCGCGAGGCCCGCCAGCGCCTGGGTTCGACCTATGTGCTCAACACGCTCGCGAACCTTCAGGCGATCGTGCAGGAGGGTGACGTCGGCGCGCTTACAAATCGATTCGCCGGGGTACCGGTGGTGCTCGTTGGGGCCGGGCCGTCGCTCGATCACAACCTCGAGGAACTTGCCGAGCTCGGCGATCGCGCGCTGGTTCTCGCGGCCGATACGGCGCTTCGACCGCTGGTCGCGCAAGGCGTTCGTCCCCACCTGGTCGTCGCCGCCGATCCCAGCGAAGAGAACGGGCACCACCTGAGCGCCGTCGAGGATGTTGAGCAGGTGTGGCTGGTAGCAGAAGGCAGCATCGATCCGTATTCCTTTGGACCATTCGACGGTCGGACGTTCACGTTCAGGCTGTCCGACCACCACCCCTGGCCTTGGCTGTGGTCGTTGGGATTTGACCGAGGTCACTTGCGGAGCTGGGGCTCGGTCCTGACGAGCGCGCTCGACCTCGCACTCAAAGCCGGCTGCAATCCGATCGTGTTTATGGGAAGCGACCTCGCGTACACCAACGGTCATCCGTACTGCCGGGATACCTCTTTTGAGCGCCAACTGCCGCGTGGGGTTGAGTCGGATGCCGCGCTCCAGGCACTGTGGCGCGACATGAAAGAGGGCTTCTCGCGCGTGACGGTCCCGGACATCGCCGGGACCCCGACCGAGACCGCGAGGCATCTCCTCGCGTTTCGTGACTGGATCGTAGAGCAGACGAATGCCAATGCCGATCGGGACTTCGTCAATGCGACGGGTGCAGGCGTGCTGGCCGGAGGCCGGATGACGCAGGCGACCTTGACCGAAACCCTGGCCACGTTCCCACAGGCGGTGGCGGTCCGGGACGTCCTTCGTGATGCCCACCAGACGGCGCTGACGTCGCTTTCCGAACGAGAGCGCATACTCGGCGCGACTCGCGCGGCGCCAACGACGGTGCTCACGCAGGAGTGGGCGGAATCAACAGACGGACGAGTTGGTCCCGACCAGCTGAAATCCGCCGTGCGTCGATGGAGCGATGCGGTTTCGGGTCGTCGTCGCAAGATCGAGGTGAGCGAGCCGGCCTGGCAAAGTCTGTCACCGCGCGAGCTGGAGGCGTTTTGTGAATCGATCGGCCAACTGGCAGCGCGCCCCGCCTCCGGCGAGGTCGCCAGCGTGGCGATGGTGGAAGACGCGGCCCTCGACGGCAACTTCCGCGATTCGGTGGGCGTGCTGTACGGACCGCGACCGGATGATGCCGTGTGCGACGAGCCGGTCGAACGCTATGTCTTGAAACCTGAGAACATGGTGCCGGACAGCGGCTTGGGCTTCCGATTTCGTTTTGCGACGGCCGCCGGCAGGCTGTTCACCTACCACCCGTTGTATGCGCGGCTTCAGTTGTTCGAGGACGAGCATCCGCTCGCGATGCCAGGCTCGCGCCACACCGATATCCGGTCGCTGGGACATGGCCGGTACTCGATGTGGCGCGGGGCCATCTACTTTTCGTCAAGCGACGGGGTCGACCCACGGCAGAGCGGCCGCGCCTACCACATCTTGGTGCCGCGGTACGTGTACGCCCTCGAACAGCTACCTCCTGCGTCGATGGAGAAGTTGGGACTATGAGCCGCCGACGCCCCGGCGTCTGCTTCGTCGCGCTTCAAGCCCTGCCGCTGTTTGACGCAAGCGTAGACACACCATTTGGCGGGATGGAGACTCGCGCCTGGCTCTTCGCGAAGGGATTGGCGCGACAAAACCGATTTGATGTGTCGTTTGCCACCCGCGACGATCGGCAATCAGCCCGCTGGGCGAGCGACGGGGTGACGGTCGTCCCTTTTGCGGAGCTCCCACAAGGCACTCAGTCGTTCCGGCCGCGCGTGAACCCGTTTTACGAGAGCATCGAAGCGGATGTGTACGTTCCGTTCGGGGTGAACGAGTCAAGCCCATTCTTAGTTGAAACTCTCTACGGCTCCTGATTGACTCCGCGGCTTTCTTCTTCGACGTCGTCGTGTCGATCTTCAGTTCTCGCTTCAACGCGGCACGGAGCGTGGGCAGGTGCCGGTACCCCATCACCTTGCGCAGGCGCGGTTCGATGTCCAAGAGCGCGGTCGCCAGCCAGCGGTGACGTTGACGCGAGTTTTGCCAGTGATCGACCTTCGCGCAGCGTTCCTCGACGAGCGCATTGACGGACTCCAGACAGTTCGTCGTCTTCAGCGAGCGGCCCAGAACGCCGTAGAGCCCGAGTCGATGCAGCGTCAAGGTCTCGTCGAAGCCTTCCGCCAAGCTGCGGGCCGCCGATTGGTTCCGGTCCTCCAGCTCGCGATGGAGCGTCTCAAGGGCCGCGCGGGCTTCGTCGTATTCCGGACGGTTGTAGGCGCGTTGGAGGCGCTGGCGCCACGACGCCTGCTCGGTCTTGGCCAGGTAACTCACCACGTTCTCGCGCTTATGCCACTGGCACCGGTGGACCAGCGCCCGGTCCCGGAAGGCTTTGCGGACGGCTGATCGCAGCCCCTTGCCGCCGTCGAGGATCACCAGCACGCCCTGGGAGACGTCAAGACCCCGCTCGACCAACGACCGCAAGAACGGGGTCAACACTTTCTCGTTCTCGGTATCCGTCTCGACGAAGCCCAGAAAGCGTTTTTCCCCCGCCATCGTGATGCCCAGCGCGATGACCATCGTTGCCTCGGCAAAGGTCTTGCCGTCCAGGACCACGGCCACCACGTCCTCGCCGGAGAGGTCCCGCTCCTGGAGCTCCCGCAGTTTCGCCGCGCTAGCCTGAATAAAGCCCCGGGACACGGTCGACCCCGACAGCCCGATGGCTCCGGAAATCGCCGCCGCGGCGGCTAGCGACGCTTCCCGCATTGCAGTGCTTCGACTGCGGTCGCGGGGGTGTGCCCAAGCCTGGGTGGGAGCCGTCCGGTCTCGAGGTCATTGCTCCGGGCCGCACGACCGAGGGGTTCGTCCTCGATTCGCGACCGCGACCTTCATGGCTCGCTCGCTGGACCGACGAGCGTGAAACGCTTGAGCGCATCCACCGCGAGGTCGGCCAGGCTCGAGACCTGTACGAGATTCGGCGCGCGTCGGCGAGGTCGACCTGGAACCCTGAGGCGCTCGACATTGCGTGCGACGAGGCGCGTCGGTGGCGGGAGGTGTCATGGCTGCGGCGAGCGCTGCAGGAGCAGCTCGGCCTCGAGTTTTTGCCCACGTTCTGGCGTCTCGATACGTTCGGTCGTGGCGCTCGCCGGTCACGGGCGCTGGAACTGGCGCTTGGGGAGCTCTGTGACCAATGTGACCGCCTGGAAGCCAAGCTCGAAACGGCGCAACCGGCGGCGGAGGCCGCTTGACCGAGACAACGAGCACCAGCAGGGGTGTTTCGGTCGTGGTCCCTTGCCGCAATCGGGCCACGCACGTTGACCGGCTGCTCGAATCATTGAGTTGGTCCACATGGCCACGAGACCGTTTCGAGGTCGTCGTTTGCGACGACGGCGGGGCCGACGACACGCGATCGGTGGTGGAAGCGTGGGGCCGGCGTGGTCTGCAGACGAGATACCACCGCGTGCGACCTCCAGGTCGTGCGCGCAACAATGCCATAGCCCGAAACGCGGGTCTTCGGTTGTCACGCCATCCGATCGTTCTTAACACCGACTCTGACAGCGTCTTCGTGACCGACGTGCTGTCGGCCGTGGTCGCAGAAATGGTAGACGGCGTGTTCTGCTCGTGCGGGTCGTACCGTGCCCTCACGCGTGCGGCTTCCGCCGAGCTCGACGCCATTCGGCAAGACCGGTACCTTGCGGCCGACGACTATGTACGTCGGGCCAACGGGCGACCCGATCAGGTAGACAGCCCGGATGGCGTCAAGGCGCTTCACGGCGCGTTTGCCTGTCGGCGCGAGACCCTGACCGCAGTTGGCGGCTACGACGAGCGGTTCACCCAGTGGGGATGGGAAGACCGGGATCTTCTAACGCGGCTCGAGTGTGGCTTCGGCCTCCAGCGCCGTTTCGTCCAGTCCGCGTCAGTCGTGCACGTGTGGCACCCTCCGCACGAGGGCACCGGCCTACGTGCGGATCTCGCGCGCGACGGTGAGGTCTCGACACTCGCACTCCAGGCGCAGCTACAGCGGTTTCGGGCGCAGGACTTGGACACCGTTTGCTGGCGAAATGCCGAACCGTGGGATCTTGACGACCGCGACGAGGTCTTTACACCGTCAGCGTATCGATCTTCGATGATGCCCGGCGACGGCGGGTCGTTGACGGCCAGCGGACGGCAGATCTTCAGCGCGCAGGTAGCCGAGGCCGAGGCGCTACGTCTCCACGAGTTTCCGAGCTTGGCCCGTCGGTTCCTTCGATTCACGGCGACGCGTGTGTGGGAGCGCGCGCAGCGACCCTCGCGGTGGCACGACGCCGTACCTCGCGCCTTTGACGACGTGATCGCCAGCGTACCGAAAGGGTATCCGGTTGCCGATCTACTGGAATCACTTGCCGAGTGCGCGCTTGATCTCGACGATGCCGATGGCGCGACTCGAGCGTTGGCCGAGCTTGCCTCGCGCCCAGATGGTGCGGCGCGGGCCGCGGTCGTTCAGGCTCGACGGCTGGTCAAGACCGGCAACGCTGCCGGGCTCTCGATGGCACGTCGGACCTTACATCCCGTGACAGGTGCGCGGTTGCCCGCGGTTCGCGCTCTGGCGATCGAGCTCGCGCTGTTATGCGGATCGGACAAGCGTGCGTTCGACGAGACTCGGATGACCCTGTGCGAACCAGGCAGCGAGTTGGACGAGTTCGACCTGATCTTGTTCCACGCCTATCTCGAGCTACTTGGTCACCGCCCTGGCGCACGCTACCGAGTTCCACCGGAACTCGCGGCGGCGCACGCCCGATGGGGATCGAACGTGAGCGAGCATCTGTTCTCGGTTGCGATTCGCGCCATGCGATCGGGTCTGTATCACGCTGCGGTCGTCCTTCTCGAGCGCTTCGTGGCCGGCGGCGCGCCAGCCGATGCGCGTCTGTTCGTCGAGGGCCGAACTCTTCACGCACAGATCTGCGAGCGGCTCAGTGCACTGACAGCCCGGGCGGCGTAGCGGTCGATGCGACGACTGTCAGTGGACTGAACCGGCTGGCATGGAGCCTCTACCGCCCATGGTAGAGTGGGCCAATGCGGCTGGCGCTGAGGTTGATTGCGACGGCGGTGACGATCGCGGTCGTCACCGGGGTTCTGGCAGGGGAGCAGCGCGGCGGCGCATTCCGTGCCTCGCGTGACCACCCGGCTATCCAGTATTCCTCAGGGCCGACCGACAATGTCGTAGTGGCGCTCAACCGAGCGCTTCGCGAGGGCACGGCGAGCTTGACCTTCGCGGGACGAAGTGGCTACCTCGCGTCGGTTCTTGACGCCCTGAACATCCCGATCGAATCGCAGATCACCGTCTTCTCCAGAACGAGCTTTCAGGCATCGGAAATAAGCTCGAAGAATCCCCGAGCCTTGTATTTTGCCGACACGGCGGCCGTGGCGTGGGTGCGCGATGCCGAGTTCCTTGAGGTCGCCGTGCAAGATCGTCGTCAGGGGATCGTGTTCTACACCCTCCGGCAAACATCGGTCGACGCGCCGCGCTTCGATCGGAAGGAACACTGCCTGGCCTGTCATCTGTCGTGGAACACCCTTGGCGTGCCGGGTCTGCAGGTGCTCAGCACCGCGCCGCTCTCATCCGACCCAAACGCGTACGCGACGGGGTTCGTTTCTGACCATCGGAGTCCGCTCATCGAGCGGTGGGGTGGCTACTACGTGACCGGATCGACCGCTGGGGTCGCGCATATGGGCAACATCGAGGTGACGGATGTCGATGATCCGCCGCCGCCGGGGACGGTCCCGCCAGAGCTTCGGTCGCTCGAGGGCCTGTTCGATCTCGAGGGATATCTGTCGCCATACAGCGACGTCGTGGCCCTCATGGTGCTCGAGCACCAGTCGCACATCACCAACCTCATGACGCGGATCGGCTGGGAGGCCCGTCGGGTGAACTTTCGGGAGCCTGCTGACGGCACCGGCTTCGACGAGCTGATTCAAGATGCGGCAATCGAGCTCGTGGACTACCTTCTGTTCGTTGACGAAGTGCCGCTTCCTGGACCGATCGCAGGGACCTCCGGATTTGCCGAATGGTTCTCGAGCCGCGAGCCCAGAGACTCGCAGGGACGCTCGCTTCGCGAGTTCGACCTGACGCGCTGGCTGTTTCGGTACCCCTGTAGCTATATGATCTACGCTCCCGCGTTTGAGGCGCTTCCGGATCTGGCCAAAGACGTCATCTACGCACGTTTATGGGAGGTGCTCTCTGGCCAGGAGACAGACGAGCGGTACGGCCGGCTCTCGTCGTCCGACCGTGGAGCGGTCGTCGCTATTCTCAGGGACACCAAATCTGATCTGCCGCCCTATTTCCAATTGCCGACGCAATAGTCTCCGGTTAGCACTGGGGGCGCTGCGTCGCGGGTGAGGTACATGAGCATTTCCGGTGTGAACTTGGTTGCTGTCCTCGTCGCTGCAGTCCTGACCTTCGTGTTCGGTGGGCTGTGGTACTCGGTGCTTGTCGGCAAGGCCTGGATGGCAGCACATGGATACAGCGAGGCGAAGACCAAGGAGATGCAGCGGAGCATGGGACCGGCCTACGCGATATCGTTTGTGTGCTGGTTCGCGATGGCGTTCGTTCTGGCTCTGATCGCGCCGCACTTCGGGGAGGGCATTTGGACGACGCTGTTGGTGGGGTGGCACCTGTGGCTGGGTTTCTCGGCCACCGTCGGCCTGACCAATAACCTGTTCTCGGATAAGCCTCTCAAGGTGTGGGTGATTGACGCCGGATATCAGTTCACGTCCGTGACACTCATGGCCGTCGTTATCGGATGGTGGCAGTGAGCGGCACGGCGCCCGGGTGTACATCGTGAGCGCTGCAGTCCGTACGCTCGGGGTCACCGGTCTCGTTCTCCTAATTTGGGAGCTCGGGACGGGCGCCCACCCGATGGACGAGCAGAACGCGGCCTTCGTACAGGCCGTGGACGGACCGGCGATCTTCCCATTTCTCTATCTCGGCGCCAAACACATGGTCACGGGGTACGACCACCTGCTGTTCCTCGTCGGCGTCATTTTCTTTCTCTACAAGCTGCGCGATGTCGTGCTGTACGTGAGCCTGTTCACCGTCGGCCATAGTGCGACGCTGCTGTTTGGCGTCCTCGCTGACATCGGAGCGAACGCCTACCTTGTCGATGCGATCATTGGTCTCTCGGTTGCATACAAGGCCTTTGACAACATGGGCGGGTTCGAGCGTTCACTCGGTGTGCGTCCGGATCCGAAGGCAGCCGTGCTCGTCTTCGGTCTCTTTCACGGGTTCGGCTTGGCGACAAAGGTCCAAGAGTTCACGCTATCCGATGCCGGGCTCGTTACGAACATGGTGAGCTTCAACGTGGGTGTGGAGGTCGGGCAGATCCTGGCGTTGTCACTCGTGCTCATGCTGTTCACGTACTGGCGCAGCCGCAGGAGTTTTCTCCGACATGCGTTTGTGACGAACGCCTGGCTGATGACGTCCGGATTCGTTCTGGCGGGCTATCAGATGCTGGGCTACTGGCTGCTGTCGTAGCCGCCCGAGCAATGAACGACAACGGACAGATCCAGTCTGCACCTTCCGTGAAGCAGATCGCGATGGCCTCCGGGGCAGCGTTGCTCGTTGCGCTCGTCGTGGTCTTCGGAGCCGTTCTGCCTGCGGAATACGGTCTCGATCCACTCGGAACCGGACGTGCGCTCGGCTTACTCGCGCTTTCGCAGGTCCAACCGATAGGGGCGTCCGACATCACGTACAAAACCGATACCGTCGAGCTGCGACTCGCGCCGACGGAATGGGTCGAGTCGACGTATCGATTCGAGGAGGGCGCAAGCATGGTGTTCTCCTGGGAGTCGACTGGCATCGTCAGCTACAACTTCCATGCTGCGCCAGATAACGCTCCGCCCGGGTACGCACAGAGCTTCGACGCGCGGGAATCGGATAGCGCGCATGGAAGCTACGTCGCGCCGTTTACCGGTGTTCACGGTTGGTACTGGGAGAACCTCGGGTCGGACTACGTGACGATCACGCTCACCTCGGCAGGTTTCTACGAGAGTGCGCACGAGGCACGCGACCGCGTGTCAGGTGACCGCCCGCTCTCGGACCCGCGCGGCCGTCGGCTTGCCGCACCTAATTGAGACGTCCCGAATCGTTTCAGCTGCTCGGAACTAGTGGATGACGTCATCTGTGACGTCAAGGTCGTCGACGAGCTCGAGGTGCGGGATCTCGAGGGCGCGGACTGCGTTGATCACAAGCGCCATGACGTCTTCCGCCCTTGTGACCCGCTGTTGACGCCGCAGTCCTTGGCGCGTCGCCCGCAGGACACGAAGCACCTGCGCGCGGTCGAAACGCTGGCCTTCACAGTGTTCGCAGAAGCTCATGGCTACCTAGTTCCTTCCCGACCACGAGAACTCTGAGAAGAGTCCGTGCGTCCGTTGGATGTCGAAGCTGAGCCGATCATCGGTGCAAGTCGTATCGCCCCGAGCCAGCACGTGGGTGGCACCGTGAATCACATTGTAGCCCGGATTTCCGATTTCGCTGTGGTACCGTACCGCCAGGACCAGTCGCCGCGCCTTGATTTCTGGGGCTCCGACGTAAGGAACCTCACGACGGAGGGTGACACCCGGTGGGTGAATTACAACACGAGCCATTTCAGTTCGCGTTCAACGGCTTCTTGAAAGTCGCGTTTCAGGGATCGCGCGTCACCTCCGACGCCGGCCTCATTCTAGTGCGCGAGTTGGATGAACGCCTGGGGCTGGAGACACTCATCTCCGAGCACCTGAGCGATTCCCGACATGGGTTGAACACCCAGTTCAGTCTGGCGGATCTCCTGCGGCAATCGGTCTACAGCCGGCTCGCGGGCTACGAAGACCTCAACGACGCAGTGCGCGTGTCGACGGACCCGACATTCCGTCTCATCGGGTCGCCGAAGCGCTGGGACCGGGGTGCGGCGCTGACATCGACCCTGCATTGGTTCGAGACCGACCTGCTGACCCAGGAGGAGAATCTCATTGGGCTGATGGCCGTGAACCGGGAGGTGCTCGCACAGGCCGAGAGACCGACGCGCGCCGACCGGATCGTGCTCGACATGGATTCGAGCGAGAGCCCGGTGCATGGGGCGCAGGAAGGGAGTGCGTATAACGGGCACTTTGAGTCCGTCTGCTACCACCCGCTGTTTCTGTTCAGTGAGCACGGCGACTGCGTCGCCGCCACGCTGCGGCCCGGCAACGTGCAGAGCGCCGACGGCTGGGACGACCTGCTCGTGCCGGAGGTTGAACGGCAGCAGGCGGAGGGCACGCGCGTGGCGTTCCGCGCGGACGCGGCGTTCGCCAAGCCGGAGATCGACGAGACGCTCGAGAGACGCGACGTGGACTATGCCATCCGCATGCCGGCGAACAAGAGCTTGGAGCTGGAAATCGAAAACATCCTCTTTCGTCCGCCCGGACGGCCGAGCCGCAAGCCCTTGGTGCGCTACAAGAGTTTCCGCTATCAGGCGAAGCGCTGGACTACGCCCAGACGGATGGTCGCCAAGGTGGAGCACCACCGGGGTGAGCTGTTCCCTCGCGTCGGCTTCATCGTGACCAACATGACCCTCCCGAGTCGCTCGGTCGTCCGGTTCTACAACAAGCGCGGCACGGCGGAGCCATGGATCAAGGAAGGCAAGCAGGCAACCCACTGGACGCGGCTGTCGTGCCATCGGTTCCGGGCGAACGAAGTGCGCCTGCACCTGAGCGTCCTGGCCTACAACCTGGGCAACTTGTGGCGCAGACTGGTCCTGCCGCCGCGGATCAAGCGCTGGTCGCTCACGAGTCTGCAGCAGCGACTGGTGAAAACCGGGGGCCGGCTAGTGAAGCATGCGCGGTACTACTGGCTCCTGTTGGCAGAAGGGCATCTGACGCGGCGGCTGTTCGGCGACATGCTACGGAGGATCTGGGCGCTGCCAGTGCCGGGAGGCTGACGCGCGGCGAGTGCTACGAAGCCCGCCTGGCGAAGAAAGGCCACAAGTGTGGAGCGGTGTCTGAGGAATGCCCTGAAAGTAGGGGGCTCCAGTCGGTTGCACGTCAGCGGGGGCTGAGGTGACGGCCTCCGGAGCTGGACGATTGTGCGACGAAGAAAGTTTCGTGGGATCGGCGACTCTCGGGTGTATAAAGGTACCATCCGGGGCAGGCAAAATGGAAATCCCGGATAGATGGCGATAACGCTGAAGGCGGAGAGACCTGAGAAGATCCAGTACCGGACGAGACGACGGACCGAACGGATCTCCGCCCGGGCAATGGTCCAGATCGTCGGTAGTCGGATCACGTCGCTTTTCCTCCCTTCGCCGTCTCTGCCGCGGTGTCTCCACTGTCCTGACGAGCCGCCGAGGTGCGCCCTCGGGTCGCCATGAACGCCAGATAGCTCTCTTCGAGGTTCGGTTCGGCCACGGCGGTCGCCGACGCTGGTAGCTGCTCGCCGGCGGTCACGCCGCGTAGCGTCACGTTGTCGGAGGACACGCTGGTCGACACGATCTCGTAGCGGCCCTCGATCGCCTCGGCTTCCGCCGGCGCGACGGTGACTTCGAAGACGCGACCCAACGCGCGGCGTATCAGCTCGGAGGGCGAGCCCTGAAACACGGTGCGGCCAGAGTCGAGCAGCGCAATCTCCCGGCAGCCGGCGCCGAGGTCGGCCACGATGTGCCTCGACAGAAGGATCGTTCGCTCACGCCCCAGCTGGGTCATCAGCTGGCGGAACCGAATCCGTTCCTCGGGGTCGAGCCCGACCGTTGGCTCGTCGACGACGAGTACCTGCGGCTCGTGAACGAGCGCCTGCGCGACACCGAGCCGCCGGACCATTCCGCCCGACAGCTTCTTGACCTTCCGATGGGCGACCTTGCCCAACCCGACCTGGTCTAGCACCTCGTCAATCCGCGCACGGCGCCGGTTCGAATCGCGCATCCCGGTGTAGAGGTTCGAGAGCACCGCGTGCCCGACGCCGTCGCGCCCTTGAATCGCCGTGACGGTGGTCTTGAAGACGCCTGGGATGTGCATCTTCTTCTCATGGCCCGCGTCCTCGAAGTGCACCGGGACGAAACGTGTGTCGAGGCGCGTGGCCACGAATTGTCCCAGCGTTTCCCACGGGCCTCCGGCGCGGCCAGTAAAGACCGTTTCTAGCGCATCTCGCTCAGGCCCGTTCGCTCGTTCGTCGATGTAGAGACGCTGGATCCAATCTCCGCTGTCCATCTTGATTGGCGACTCGAAGACGACCGCGACATTCAGGTCGCTAAGTGCGACGTCGTCAAACTGGCCTTTGCTGATGTGCACGGCCCAGTGCCCGATGCACCGGTCGTTCTCACAGCGTTGTTTGAACGATACATGGGCGGGGCACACCAGCTGACAGCTGCAGTTCTCGAACAGGAGGCCACGAGCCCACCAATCTGTCGTCATCTTGCCTTCTGCCTTCTGCCTTCTGCCTTCTCACTCAACCGCGTCCACAGGCAACGACAGCAAAGGTGGACATCACGTTGTGTGGAATATAGTATCCGGGCCTGACATCGCCGCGCTCGCGGCCTTTCGAAGGGATTCGATTCATGCAGGTCATTGCCAGGGTGTTGCTGACCGCGATGTTTCTTGTTGTGGGCACGAACGTCGCATCAGCTCAGCTCACAGCCGCGAAGGAGGGCCCGGTGGTCTATGGGCATCATCATCTGAACGTCACGAACGCTGACGAGCACCTGAAGTTTTGGGTCGATACGCTTGGTGGCACGACCGTTCCACTCGGTGAGCGGAAGATGGCCAAGTTTCTGAATGTGCTGATCGCGTTCACGGAGCAGGCGCCCACGGGCGGCACCAAGGGCACGACGGTGAACCACCTCGGCTTCTGGGTCCCGAGTGTACGCGATGCGCTCGCGAAGGTTCGTGCTGCTGGATATCCGATCGTCACGCGTGAAGAGCTGCCGCCGTCACTCGAAGTCAAGGACGACATGGCCTACATTGCCGACCAAGACACCTACATCGCCATGGTGATGGCTCCTGACGACGTCAAGGTCGAACTTGTCGAGAAGCGGACCCAGAGTGAGCCAATCGCGCTACACCACGTTCATTTTGCGGCCGAAGACGTCGACGCAATGAAAGCGTGGTACGTCAAGACCTTCGACGCCGTGCCTGGCATGCGGGGCTCGTTCGAGGCCGCCGATCTTCCTGGCGTCAACCTGACCTATTCGCCATCGGCCGATCCGCTCGAGGGAACGAAAGGTCGCAGTCTCGACCACATCGGGTTCGAAATCGACGGGTTAGAAGCGTTCTGCAAGCGTCTCGAGGCGATGGGCGTGACCTTTGACCGCCCGTACCAGGTGCTCGAGTCACTTGGTCTCGCCGTCGCATTCTTCACTGATCCGTTTGGGACGTATGTCGAGCTGACCGAGGGTTTGGACAAGTACTAGAGGGGCCCGCAATCGAGGGTCACGGGCCCGAGGTCAGGGGGCACGACGATGCCTGAGCGAAGATTCGGACCCACGCCTGCCGTACGACTGACCATCGTCGCGGTTCTGCTGGCCGCCTCGACCGGTTCGCCGGCGCAAGAGCCGCCCGTTTCGCTCACGGGCATCATCGACTTCCACGCTCACGCCGGGCCCGACTCGAGGCCGCGGTCCGTGAACGACATCGAAGCTGCACGGCTCATCAAGGAGGCGGGGCTGCGCGGCATGGTCTTGAAGAACCACTTCACCATGACGGCCGACCGCGCGGCACTCGCCATGGCGCAGGTGGAGGGCCTGGAGATCTTTGGCGGTGTGGCCTTGAACCTAGCGGTCGGAGGCATCAACCCCGAGGCGGTTCGGCAAATGGTGGCCTTCGACGGAGGGCGGGGCAAGGTCGTGTGGCTACCGACCTTCGATGCCGAGTTCTACGTGACCAGAGCCGGCGGCGCGCAGCCGTTTGTGCGGATCGTCGAAGGTGGCGTCCCAGTCCCTCCCTTGGTCGAGATTTTCTCGCTGGTTGCCGACCACGACCTCGTGCTGGCCATGGGGCACTCGTCCCCAGAGGAGGTGCTCATTCTGATTCCGGCGGCAAAGCGCCAAGGTGTACAACACATCCTGGTCACGCATGTGTTCAGCCAGGACGCAACGCTTGACCAGATGCACCAGATGGCTTCGGAGGGTGCCGTTATGGAGCTTGATTGGCTGGCCGTTCACACGGGCGATCGGTCAATTCCGGACTATGTGAACGCCATACGCGAAATCGGTGCAGAGCACTTCTTGATCTCGTCCGACTTCGGCCAGGATGTAAACCCACCCCACGCCGACGGGTTCAGGAGCTTCATTCGCGCCCTCCTCGACGCCGGCGTCACCCAGGCGGAAATCGACCTGATGGCGCGAGCCAACCCGGCGAGGTTGCTGGGGTTGGATTGAGGTGCGTTCTGCTTTCTGAACTCTGTCCTACGCGATGATTTGCGGAATCGGCACGCCGTGGACGTCGGTCAACCGCATGTCCCGGCCGTTGTAGAGATACGTCAGCTTCTCGTGGTCCATGCCAAGCAAGTGGAGCATCGTCGCATGGAGATCATGCGCTGATACGCGTTGCTCCGCCGCCTTGTAGCCGAACTCGTCGCTGGCGCCAATAGCCTGCCCGCCCTGAATACCGGCGCCCGCCATCCACGCGGTCATCGCCCCCGGGTTGTGATCGCGCCCAACACCACGCTGTGAGATCGGCATCCGTCCAAACTCGGCGTGCCACACGATCAGGGTCGAGTCGAGCATGCCACGCGACTTGAGGTCGGTCATGAGACCGGCAATCGGCTGATCGATCTCCGCGGCGTGCTGTGAGTGGTTCTCTTTGAGGTTCGAATGCGCGTCCCAGGTGTCGGTGTTCTGGTTGCCGAGGCCGCCGTGGAACAGCTGCACGAAGCGGACGCCTCGTTCCACGAGACGACGGGCCATGAGGCACTGACGTCCGAACGGCTCGGTGATCGCGTCGTCCAGGCCGTAGAGCTTCTGCGTTGCAGCCGACTCGGCCGTGGTGTCGACGGCCTCGGGTGCACATCCCTGCATCCTGTACGCGAGCTCGTACGACGAGATCCGGGCCGCAAGCTCCGAATTACCAGGGTTCTTTGCCAGGTCCATCTCGTTCAGCTTGGCCAAGGTGTCTAACCGGGCGCGCTGCTGGTCTTCGGTCAGTCCCTCTGGGGGCTGCAGGTCGACGATCGGATCACCGACGGCTCGAAACAGCGTGCCCTGATAGGCGGCCGGCATGAACCCGGCGCTCCAATCGACCGGGCCGCCGAGCGGCCCGCCCCGATGGTCGTTCATCACAACGAAAGCCGGGAGGCTCGAGCTTTCCGAGCCAAGCCCATAGGTCACCCACGAGCCCACGCTCGGGAAGCCCATCCGGATCTGACCCGTCTGCATCTCGTAGGTTGCCTGAATGTGATCGTTCGACCGGCCGTACAGCGACCGGATGAACGCCATCTCATCGACTTTCTTCGCCAGCTCCGGGAAGATGTCCGATATCTCGATGCCGCTCTCTCCGTGGGCCCTGAAGCCGAACGGGCTCGGCATGAGCGGTCCCGGATGCCCCTGACGCACGACGACCGACTCGGCCATCGGCTGCCCCGCGTATTTGACGAGCGCCGGCTTCGGGTCGAAGGTGTCGACCTGGCTCACGCCGCCGCTCATGAAGAGCGAGATGACCGCCTTTGCCCGCGGCCCGAAGTGCGGTGCCTTCGGGGCGAAGGGGTTCCCTGGAATCGGCGCCTCGCACGTATCCGACTGCGCCGCCAAGAGTCCTTGCTGATCGAGCATGTGAGCAAGCGCCAAGCCGGCGATGCCACCGCCCGACTGGAACATAAAATCGCGACGCGACCAAAACGTCCGCTTCTTGCAGTGATGGTGGTCGTGCATGGTTCCTACCTCAAATATAGAAACTCGTTCAGGTTCAACAGTACATGCGTCAGGTCGACGAGCGACTGATCGGTGGCGAGCGCGACAGCGGTTTCGGTTTCTGCCGCCGTCGGCTCGCGGGTCAGGGCCAGGCGATACGCCAATGCGATCTGCGCGTCCAGGTCGTTCGGCGCGGCCGCCTCCAACCGATCGGCAAACAGCTTGGCTTGCCGGAGGACAAACGGGTTGTTCAACAGCGTGAGTGCCTGGGTGGCGACGGTCGACACGTTGCGTGCAGCAGCCGTCTGATTCTGGTCTGGCAGGTCGAACGTGTCGAAGAAGGGGAAGCCGAGCGAGCGGCGCCGGTAGACGTACACGCTCCGGCGCCAGACGGCCGGTCCATCCTCCTGATTGTCCCAACGGCCATATTTGGCCTGGGTCTTGAGAACGCTCTCAGGGATGTAGGGGAAGACCGGCGGACCGCCCACGGTCAGGTCGATCGCGCCGCTCACGGTCGTGATGGCGTCTCGCACGATCTCCGCTTCGAGTCGCTGCGGGCGATAGCGCCACACGAGCTCGTTCTCGGGGTCGGCCGCGTCGTTCGAATCGTTCTGATAGGACGAGGCCATCTGATAGGCCGACGACGTCATCAGCAGGCGGTGCATGTCTTTGATGCTCCAACCCCGGTCCATGAACTCCACGGCGAGCCAATCCAGCAGCTTGGGGTGCGTCGGGTTCCCGCCCATCTTGCCCAGGTTGTCCAGCGTGCTCACGATGCCGCGCCCGAAGTGGTGATGCCAGATCCGGTTGACGATGACACGCGCCGTCAGCGGGTTGTCGCGTGAGGCGATCCAGTTCCCGAGCGCCAACCGCCGTCCAGAGGTCCGACCGTCGGGGCGCGGGATTTCCGTCGGCGGGTCGCCGTAGGTGGCGACGGTCAGGAAGCCTGGTCGCATTACCGATCCCGGGCTCTGGGGGTCGCCTCGGATCAGGAAGTAGTTGGGCGGCGTGTCGTAGGGCGGCATTCCCTCCTCGTGCACGAACGAGCCCGGTTCATCCATCTTGAAACGGCACTCCGGGCAACCGATGACCTCGTCGCCCGGCCCGTCGGGGGCATATCGGTAGTCACCGTCGGTCGTAATATCGGCCAGAGCCGCGACGGGACGTTCGGCGTCGATGGCCTTGACCTGGTCAAGCAGCTCCTGCCGCCGCTCGGCGTCTTCGGGGGTCAGCGCAGTCTCGACCTCCGTTGCGGGAATCGTGATCGAAAGCACCTGCGCCGCCAGCAGCAGCTCTCCCGGCGTACGTTCGTCCTCGGGCGTGCGGACGGCCTGCTGGACGTTGTCGGGGAAATCGGCGAGCATTTCCTCCTGAAGCTCGGCGCGGTACGGGGCCTCGATTTCCGCGATCTCCTCCCGCAAGGGCTGCTGCCGTGCATCGACCTCCGCGTGCTGGTTGCGATACTCGCCGGCGGCTTCACGATCGAGCAGTGGCCAGTCGGTCTCGACGTAGCCGAAGATCGAGGCCTGCATGCTGTAGTAGTCCTTCTGCAGGATCGGGTCGAACTTGTGGTCGTGGCAACGCGCGCAATGAACGGTCATCCCGAGCACGCCGCGCCCGAGTGTCGCCAGAACGTCGTCCAGGTAGTCGTGGCGGCGCTCCGGGTTGTCCTTTTCCCGGAAGTTCACCCGGGGGCCGGCACGAAGGAAGCCGGTCGCGATGATAGTCTCATCGGTGACATAGTCCAGCTCGTCGCCCGCGATCTGCTCGCGCAGGAATTGGTTGTACGGCTTGTCGCGATTGAACGCGCTGATGACGTAGTCCCGGTAGCGCCAGGCGTTCGGCCGGTCGAAGTCCATCTCGAAGCCGCCCGAATCCGCGTATCGTGCGACGTCCAGCCAGTGACGACCCCAGCGCTCGCCGTAGTGCGGCGACGCGAGAAGCCGTTCGATCAGCCGCTCCCAGGCGCCGCGCTCCGTGTCCGCCAAGAACGCGTCGATCTCCTCTTGAGTGGGGGGGAGGCCTGTGAGATCCAGCGACGCTCGACGCAAGAGAGTCAGCCGATCGGCCCGAGGAGCTGGCATGACGCCTGCCTCCTGGCGCGCCTGATCGAGGATCCGATCGATCGGATGGGCAAACGTGTCGGACATAGGGACCGGGGACTTCGTCGGCAGCTGGAACGCCCAGTAGTCGCGCGCGCCCGGCGGCAGATCGCTGTTCTCGAGCGCCGAAAGCGCCGCGTCGGCCGACGTTACACCTCCCTCATCCCAGTGGGCGCCGTCATCGATCCACGTTCGGATCGCTGTCAGCTCGGTATCGCTCAGCGGGCCGCCGGTCATCGGCATCGGCGGTTCACTGAGCCCGGCCACCATCTGGTAGAGTCGGCTTTCCTCAGCATGGCCGGGCACGATCGCCGGACCCCGTGTCCCACCCTTGAGGGCCGTATCGCGAGTGCTCAGGTTCAGCTCCGACAGCTGCGCGGCCTCACCATGGCAGTTCCAGCAGCTCCGCTCCATGATCGGGCGAATGTCGTCGGTAAACGAGACTCCCGCAGGCCCTTGGGCCTGCAATGACGACCCCGCGCTTACCGCGAGGGCAAGGCCCACTACTCCGATCGCGGATCCCGCGATGGTTCTCCGCATCATCAGCGTCCTCCTGTAACCGGCTTTACTGGTCAGAATACACGCCTTTTCGGTCAGATTCTACTCATTTGGGCCCGCGGGACCAGAGGAGCCAGCGTCCGAAGAAGTCCTCGACGGTGCGCGTCGGATACCACTATTCTCGCTTTGTGACTCGGGTCCAGCTGTCATCGGTCGTCGTGATCGTTTGTGTCGCATCGGCGATTGGTGGCGGTATCCGCCCATCGCACGCGCAAACGCGGTCGATCTGGGACGGCGTCTACACCGCCGCCCAGGCCCAGCGCGGCGCAGGACTCTATGGCGACGGCTGCGCCGAGTGCCATGGGGAGGCCCTCGAAGGTGGCGAGATGGAGCCGGCCCTGGAGGGTGGTGAGTTCATGTGGGGCTGGGCGGGCCAGTCGGTCGGTGATCTCTTCGAACGAATCCGGACATCAATGCCGCCAGGGCAACCGTCGACCATGAGTCGACAGGAGAAAGCCGATGTGCTGGCCTTCTTGCTGGCACAAAACGGCGTGCCCGCCGGCGAAGCCGAGCTTGTTGGACGAGCTGGCGCCCTGCGCAGCATCACGTTCGAGCCCGAACCGCCCCGATAGGTCAAGCTCTCGGCGGAGGCTTGGGATGCCAGTCCGACGATCCTCGACTTGCAGTTACATATCTGAATGACTTTACCCACCTTAGCCGAGGACAAATCGGAAAAGTGCCGGCCCCATAGGTCTGACCAGTCGTGGTTTTCCCTCAAACGCGCCCACGTCGTCTGTTGGAAATCAGACTTCTAGAGTCGCCGCCACCGGGCTCGCCGTCGATTCTGCACGTGCTCGCACTTGCTGGCCGACCTGTGGCGTTTGGCACGGGACGTGCTGAGTAGAGAGGCAGAACAGAGGCTGGGTGGGCCGGCTTCGAAATGCAGGAGGTAGTCAGGTGAAAGAGCTTTTCAAGGGTTTCGTCAGAGACGAGAGTGGCCAGGATCTGATTGAGTACGCGTTGCTTGCGGGTTTCATCTCGCTGGTGGCCGTGACGATGATCACGAACCTGGGAGAAGGCGTGAACACGGTGTATGGCAACATCAACACCCAGGTCAACGCCATTCCGTAGTCACTCATCTCGCAGCGGGTCGTCTCGCACGGGGCTCGTGCCCCAGCGGGCGGCCCGTTTTCGTTTTTCTACCCTCCAGTGAGGCAGGCGTCTTCGGGGACCATGTCGACTCTTGAGAACGCCGGCGAGTTTTCGCCTACCGCCAGCGTTCAGGTGGCGACAGGTGCCACGAGCCGAGCGCTTCATCTACCGCGATTCGGTCGCACGTTCTTCAATCCAATCGTCGACGTACTGCTCGTGTGCGGCGGGCTGTCGATCCCGTTCCTCTTGTTCGAGTGGCAGGATCGGTCGTCGGTCTCGGTTCAAGGCCACACGAAGATCGCGATCTTCGTTCTCTTTAACTTCGCGCATTTCGCGTCGTCCACCGTCCGGCTCTACACGAAACCCGGCGCCTCTGCGAAGCACCGGTTCCTCGCGTACGGCTTTCCCGTTGTTGCGCTCGTGGTGACGCTGTTCGCCATCGCCTTTCCCGAGGCGATTGGTCGTCAGCTCATCGCGCTCATGCTGACCTGGTCGCCGTATCACTACGCGGCCCAGGCCTATGGGCTCGCGCTCATGTACGGGTATCAGTCGGGTATGAGATTCTCCGCGTTGGAGAAGCGATGGTTGTTCTGGATTTGTCTTCTGCCGTTCATTCGCTCGTTCCTCAATGTGGACGACACATCGGTGTCGGGGATCATGGGTGTCAGCGGCGTCTTCTGGTTGGTGCCCGATGCGGTGGTCGCTCAGGGGACTCTCCTTGGCGATGGGCTCCGGTTGCTGGTGACCGGGCTTACGCCACTCGTCTTCGCCATGCCGATTGCGTTTGCCTGCTTCGGCCGCGCGCGCTTGCCGCTGGTGGCGCTCGTGCTCGTGTTGATGAACGCGCTCTGGCTGACCGCGTTCACGCTGTTCGACGCGATCGTGTGGGCGTCTGTGGCGCATTCGGTTCAATACCTGCTCGTCGTAACCCGGGCGCACGTAAAAGACAGAGCCCGATCGGTGGCCGCCACCGGAGCCGCAGGCGGCCAAATGGTGTTTTTCTACGTAGCCTCGATCCTCGTTGGTGTCTTCTTGTTCCTGGGCGTCCCTGCCATGATCCAGGAGGCCGCGGTGTTTGTCGGGCTCAACTGGGAGAGCTCGCAGTGTCTCCTGATGGTCGTGGCGGCGATCAACCTGCACCACTTCATCGTCGATGGCTACATCTGGAGGGCACCACCCCGCACGTCGGCCGCCAGCCTTCCAGCCGCAGCCTAGCAGGCTGCTGAAAAACTCCGCGAAATGGGATCGACAGATGGATCCCGTCGTACTACGATGCTCCCAACACTGAAGGGAGCCCGATCATGCGCGGACACGATGAGCAGACCACCCACATGTTCAGCTACCTGTCGCCGGAACAGCGCGTGCCGGCCGACCATCCGCTCCGCGCCGTTCGGGCGCTGACGGACGAAGCCCTGCAGACAATGTCGCGCCGATTCGCGAGCCTGTACGCCACGACAGGGCGTCCGTCGATCCCACCGGAGCAATTGCTGCGCGCTTTGCTGTTGCAAGTGCTCTACACGGTGCGGAGCGAGCGGCTGCTCATGGAAGAGCTCAACTACAACCTGCTGTTCCGGTGGTTCGTCGGGCTGAATATGGATGACCCGGTCTGGCATCCCACGACGTTTACCAAGAATCGCGACCGGCTGCTGTCGGGCGATGTCGCCGCCGCGTTCTTTGATGCGGTCCAGGCCCACGCCCGGGCGGCCGGGCTGCTCTCGGACGAACACTTCACCGTGGATGGGACGCAGTTGGAAGCATGGGCCAGCCTGAAAAGCTTTCGGTGCGTGGACGCAGCGGAGAGCGACCCGCCCGAGGACCCGGGCAATCCCACGGTCAACTTCCACGGGGAGCGGCGGCGCAATGACACCCATCAGTCGACGACCGATCCCGAGGCGATGTTGCATCGGAAGGGCAAAGGCAAGGAAGCCAAGCTGGCGTATCTCGGCCACGTGCTGCTGGACAATCGACAGGGGCTTGTCGCCAACGTCTGCGCGACCCACGCGACGGGGACCGCCGAACGCGACGCGGCGGTGCTGTTGCTGGAGGCCAGCGCCTCCCCGGGCAGCACGGTCGGGGCGGACAAGGGCTACGATGTGGCGCGCTTCGTTGCCGACGTGCGCGTCCAGGACGTCACGCCCCACGTGGCGCAGAAGGTCCGCGGGAGTGCGATCGACGGTCGGACCACGCGGCATGCGGGCTATCACGTGAGTCAGCGGAAACGAAAACTCGTGGAACAGGTCTTCGGCTGGATGAAGACCGTCGGCGGCCTGCGCAAGCTCCGGCATCGCGGCATCGCCCTGGTGGATTGGCAGCTCACCTTCGCCGCCACCGCCTATAACTTGGTCCGGTTGCGGAATCTGGAGGCGAGGTGTCCCTGATCGCCGGCCGCGGGTGTCGCTGGCCCCCTCGTCGGGACAGCGTGTCCCCGTGCGCACCGTTGTCGGGGGGGCGTGACACGCATGATGGCCATGAAAACAGCCCGATCCTCGTGTTCTTCAGCAACCTGCTAGGCCCAAGACCAGGCAGCACAACGCTGCGACCGGCGTGCTCGCTACTCCGCCACCCCTAGCAGCCCGTGGTGAAAATCAGCAACGGCCTCGGCTAGATCGATCGCCAGAATCGATCATCATCTGTACACTCGTTCGCATGTCAATGGGCACACGACGCAAACGACGACGACAAGAAGCCCTCTGGGTCGCGACGACCGACTTGCCCCAGACGGTCGCCCACCCGTTCTATCGTCGAGTGAACGCCCTGCTGGACGCCCACGGTTTCGAGACGTTTGTCGAACGGCAGTGCCAGCGGTTCTACGCCGCCACCCGTGGCCGGCCAAGTCTCACGCCGGGCATCTACTTTCGCGCGTTGTTGGTGGGGTACTTTGAAGGCATTGACTCGGAGCGGGGCATCGCCTGGCGCGCGGCGGACTCGCTGGCGATTCGGCGCTTCTTGGGCATCGCCGTGGACGAGGATGTGCCGGACCACTCGACGATCTCCCGAACCCGGCGACTGATTGACGTCGAGACGCATCGCGCCGTGTTCACCTGGGTGCAGCAGCGCCTCGTCGCGTCGGGCGTGCTGAAGGGCGCGACGATCGGGATCGACGCCACCACGCTGGAGGCGAACGCGGCGATGCGGAGCATCGTGCGGCGGGACACCGGCGAGGACTACCAGGCCTATTTGACCGGCTTGGCGCAGGCGTCGGGCATTGCCACCCCGACGCGCGACGACCTCGCCCGCCTGGACCGGAAGCGGAAGAAGACGCCATCGAACAAGGACTGGCGGAGCCCCGTCGATCCGGATGCGAAGGTCGCCAAGATGAAAGACGGCCGCACGCATCTGGCCCACAAGGTCGAACATGCCGTGGACCTCGACACCGGCGCGGTCGTCGCGGTGACCGTGCAAGGCGCAGACACGGGGGAGACGACGACCATTGGCGACACGACGGTCGCCGCCGCTGCCCAGATCGAGGATGCGCAAGCCGAGGTGGACGACCCCCAGGCGTTCACCGCGCTGGTCGCGGACAAGGGCTATCACAGTAATGAGGTCATGGTGGATCTGCAGGCCGTCGGCGTCCGGTCGTATGTCGCCGAGCCGGATCGAGGCCGCCGCGATTGGTCCAAGGCGCGGGAGGCCCAAGCGCCCGTCTATGCGAATCGTCGGCGCATTCGGGGCGCCCGCGGCAAGCGCTTGATGCGCCGACGTGGCGAGCGCATCGAGCGTTCGTTCGCGCACGCCTACGAGACCGGCGGGATGCGGCGCACGCATCTGCGCGGGCATCGCAATATCTTGAAGCGCCTCTTGATTCACCTCGCGGGCTTCAACCTCGGCGTGCTGTTCCGGCAGCTGATCGGCGTTGGCACGCCGCGCAGCCTGCAGGGGCGCTGTCTCGCCGCGCTGATGGTCCTTGTGTCCTCCTGGCGGCGCCTCGTACATGTCTGGACCGTTCGCGAGCCCGAGTACCCCGCGCGTTCCACGATCGGGGTCGGCGATCACGATCGATCACTCATCCCGAAAGCCGCATAGGAAGACCGCATTTCCACCACGGGCTGCTAAGACCGTCCACTGTTCGTCGCGGAATCGCACCTGCCAGCCATCGGCTTGAAGCTGGCGGTCGAGCGGCACACCTGACCGCACGAACGCGCACCGAATGCCGTACTGCTCGAACGTCTCGCGGTATTGCCCCTCGAACTGCGCGCGCATGTCCTGCTGGATGAGCTCGACTGGATAGGGATCCTGCCGGCTATCCAAGAAGACCTTTCGATCGGGTAGGAACCACACGAGGTAACCACCGTCGTCGTAGCTGTTGTAGATCGGTCCGATGCACTCAGAGACCGCGGAGGCGGCTTCGTCCGAGACCGGATTCCAGCCGAGACGCGACATAGGGGTGGTCCACGCGATCGCCACCACGGCGACTGCGACCACGACGCCACAGGCCAACACGCCTGCGTGCGTCCTGTATTGGGCGGTTGACAATCTCGGCACGGTCGGTGGCAAGGACGTGCGGAGGGCCCGACTGACGACCGGGAGGGCGAGAACGAGAAACGGAGGCGTGTTCCGCAGCGAGGTGAGTGCCAGGGGTACGAACAGGAGGCTGGCAATCGTCAGGATGCGATCGGCCGGATCGGCCATTAGCGCCCACCAACGCTGGTACACCAAGACGACGAGTCCGCCAAGGACGCACCAGAACGGCAGGACACTCGGGTCGGTCAGCGCTGGACCACGCCACTCCTGCACGTCGTAGGCTTGCAGGCGCGCCAACGAGGCAGGCAGTTCGTGCCAAAACGTGAAACCCAGAGGCGTCGCCAGGGTCATGAGAAGGCACGCGGTTACGAGCACGCTGCGGGTCGCGACGGTCGGCAGTCCGTAGGTGACGCCGCCGAGCCAGAACGCACCCAGGAGCCCAACGCCCAACGTGAAGCCGCCGTGCAAGTTGGCCCACAACAAGAAGACCGGTGGCAGCCACCACTGCCGCTTGCCGACGAGCGCGGCCGCGGTAACCCCGACGAGCAAAAGCGTGAACACGTGAGGGCGTGGCGTCCAGGCAATACTCGTGACGCCGAGCGTGAGACCGGCCAACGCCAGGCGAACGAGCGTCGGTCCTCGCATGAGCGACCAGGTCACGCCAACACTCGCGGTGGCGGCGAGCACCGCCAGCGTCACAAGCAGCGGCAGTCCGCCGGTTCGGTACACGGCGTAGAAGATGGCTTCGCTCAACCACTCGTGGTTCATCCAGAACCGTCCGTTTGCCGTGTGCGAGTACGTCTCTTCCAACGGCACGCTGCCGGTCTGCCAAAACTCTTGTCCCGCGCGGAGCTGCCACCAGGTGTCGTTCTGAATCGGCATCAAGCAGGCGACGGTCGTCACGACGATGAAGAACAGCGCCGTGGCGAGGCGGTCGAAGGTCAGCGTCGCGAGTACGTCTTCGGGCTTCGGCACAGGACAAGCGATGATAGCAGGCGGGTTATGCTCTACTCGTCTCTCAGTCGATCACGCAGTGCACGATTCCAGGAGGTTCGAGATGCCGAAGTATCTGTTCGAGGTGTCATATACGCCCGCCGGCATTGCGGGCATTCAAAAGGACGGCGGAACGAAGCGACGAGCCACCGCGCAATCGCTGATAGAGGGTCTCGGTGGTACGCTCGACGGCATGTACTTCGCTTTTGGTAAGACCGACGCGTTCGCAATCGTTGATCTGCCGGACAATGTCGCGGCAGCCGCGGCATCGCTCGCAACCGGTGGCTCTGGTGCGATAAACGGCAAGATCACGGTTCTGCTCACCCCCGAGGAGATCGACGCCGCGGTTCAGCGAGATGTGACCTACACGCCCCCTGGGCAGTAGGCGAAGGAGAACCTCGGCGTCCGACGTGTTCGGCAGTCAGAACGCATGGTTGAGCCCGAAGCCCGCGCGTCCGGAGCGACAGCCGTTCTCGAAGTAGATGGCCTGTCCGTGTCGTTTCCGAGCGAAGCACACTCGCGTCAGGAAACCACGGGACGCCTCCGGCCGGTCAATCACGTCAGTTTCGTTCTGAAGCGCGGAGAATCGCTCGGACTGATCGGAGAGAGTGGCTGCGGGAAGACGATGACGGCGCTTGCCATTCTCAAGCTGGTCCCGTACCCGGGTCGCCAGCATGCGTCGCGCATCACGCTCACCGACCACGCCGGGATACGCACCGAACTGGCTCCGCTCGATCCAGCGGGAGAAGCGATGCGGCGGGTGCGCGGTGGTGAGATCGGGTTCGTCTTTCAAGATGCAGCCGGTAGCTTGTCCCCGGCTCGTACCATTGGGTCGCAACTACGCGAGGCAATTCGGGTGCACCGACCAGTCGGTCGCGATGAAGCCGATCGCGTCGCGCTCAACCTGCTCCGAGAGGTCGGCCTACCCGATCCCGAGCGTCGGGTGGCCGAGTACGCTCACCAGCTGTCTGGCGGCATGAGTCAACGTGTGGCAATCGCGCTGGCGTTGTGCGGGGAACCCCGCGTGCTGATCGCCGATGAGCCCACGACCGCGCTGGATCCAGTGGGACAGCAGCAGGTCGCCAGCCTGCTTCGCCATCTTCAGCAACGGTTCGAGCTGGCCGTGCTCTTCATTAGCCATGACCTCGGTCTTGTCGAAGAAGCCTGCGACGAGGTTGCAGTCATGTATGCGGGGCGAATTGTCGAGCTCGGACGAGTTGCCGGCGTGCTCGGGCGGCCACGTCATCCCTATACCGTCCGGTTGCTTGAGTCGACGCCCCGCCTCGGTCAACGCCGCGGGCGATTGCCCACGCTACCTGGATCAGTGCCACTCCCGCTCGCCCGACGCGCGTGTGAGTTCGTCGCTCGCTGCGATCACAGCGAGGCATCATGTCGCGAGGCTGTTCCGGCACTCTCCGAGGTGAGCCAGCATCACCATGTTCGTTGCTTCCTTCACAGCCCCGCCCAGGAACCCAGCGTTGGCGACGAGCGTTTATGACACTCTGTCTGGAATGTGGCAAGATGAGCAGGGCAAAACGGAATCTAGTCTCACTCTGAAGGAGAACTCGTCGATGGCACTGTATACGTGTGGCAAGTGTGGAATGAGCGTCGGGACGATGACGTGCGGCCAATGCGGCAAAGAACTCGTGCACGACACATTGACGCTCGACGGTGGTGCCAAGGTAGATATCGCGAAGTGTCCGGACGGACACGGCAAGGTCAAGTCGCCCCAGTGCTGTGGTGAAGACATGAGCTGTTCGGTCTAGGCCCTTGGGCCAGGGCGTTGGCGCTGCGCGCGCGTCCTCTCGATCCAGGTCCGGACGATATGGCGCCGGGTCGTGCGGAACAAGATCCGTAGATCGACTCTGATATCGAATAGCGTGGGCAACCAGACGTCAGGCTCGGCCCGCGCGAAGTCCAGGCGACCAGACGCCTTGCGTAAGGACGCGATCAACCCCCAGACGTACGAGACCGGCTCCTGCAGCTCGAACTCGATCCGCGAGACCGCAGCTTCGTCCTGCGTGATGTAGATCCTCCCAGCCGAATTGTTCAGGGCACGGTCCATCCGTGTCTCCTCCGGCAAGCGTCCGTCGCGTGGCTCGAACTCGACCACCCAGCACAGGTCGCCGTTGACCACGGCATCGCCGACCACCGAGGCGTGGTAGCGAGCCATCAGATCTCCATCGAATCGTACTTGGCGTTCGTCGTTGGTCTCGATAGTCTCACCATCGGCGGCCGCTTCGGCCGCCTTTCGTCGAAACTTCTCACGCTTTTCGGCTTCGTCACGACGCTCGTCGTCGGTCAGGGGTCGCCCGTTACGCCTAATCACTTCCTCATACACCGCACCTTCAATCGGATACCTCCGCGAGCGTGACGTGTCGGTTTCGGTGACGCGCTCGTCCTCATCAAGCAACCTGACTGTGGTTTCGACGATCGATTGGAATCGGAGCTCGGCCTTGGCTTCGTCCTGAGCCCTGGCACGATCAAGGGCGCGTCCGATGATTTCGTTGAGCGGTGGCGTGTCGTCTCGCTGGTTGACGGTAACCGCCGGAATGGCCGGACCCTGGGCCTCGGGCGCACCGGCGGCGACGATCACGACAGCCGTACACAGAAGGCAGTATCGACCCATCACCTAATCCTACCCGCACCGGTGTGCGACGGGTGCTTCACATATACTCGTTGCTCATGAGTCGTTCACCGATTGTTGCGATTGTCAGCTGTTCCTTGAATACTGCAAGCCGGTCCCACCGCCTTGCTCTGGCGGCCGCTACGGCCATTCAGGCGATCGGCGCCGAAGCCGACGTGATCGATCTCAAGGAGTGGGACTTACCGTTGTGCGACGGCGGTGGCAGCTTCAATCACCCCTCGGTCAAGCCCCTGTCGGCCAAGTTGGCGGCGGCCGCGGCGATCCTCGTGGCCTCGCCCGTGTACAACTACGACCTGAACGCCGCCGCCAAGAACCTTGTCGAAATGACCGGTGCGGCATGGAAGGAAAAGCCGGTCGGGTTCCTGTGCGCCGCCGGGGGTGAGCGCAGCTACATGTCGCCGATAGGTTTCGCGAATAGCCTGATGCTCGATTTCCGCAGCCTGATCATCCCCCGCTTCGTGTACTGCACCAAGGCCGATTTTGATGCCGACGGAACGCTCGGCGCCTCACTACATGAGCGCGTCGATCAGCTCGGACGCGCCGCAGTCGATCTGGCGAGGGGTCTGGACTGGGTCCGGTCGAGCACCAGTAGTCGGGCTATTCGAACGTGATGCTTTGGAGCAGCGTCGTGAACCGTGAATCCCAGGTGGCCACGGTGCGAGCCGGACCGGTGAGCTTGAAGAAGTACGGGCCTTCGGGTGTTTCGACGACGGCAGCTTTCAGGTGAAAGCCGCGCTTGAAGTAGTGCATACCCGACCCGGGTTGAACTTCCGCCGCATATACGCCCGGTACATCCAGCACCGTCACTGGCAGGTTCGCAACTTCGAATCCGGTCGTCGTGGCGACGTCGGCCGACGGACGGCCGTCGGGCTGAACCATCTGGTCCGTCCAACGCTCGAGGTTGGCCGCCACCGTCCCACCGTCGCCGCCGAAGTAGTACACGATGAGCTCAGCGTCCTCCGAATCGCCCTCCGCCCTCGGAAGCCCAAACTGCGCGACTCGAAAGGCGGAGCTTGAGTCCACCCGCACCCAGTCGACCGGCGCGTCGAAGCGAAGCGATGACTGTGCAGCGAGCCCGACCGACAAAACGGCCAGTATCGCGACAAGTGCGAAGTGCCTGGTTCCCAACAACACCTACATCCTAGTGCGCGATCACAGTGATTCGCAAAACACACTCCGACACATACGGCGCGCACGGATGATCGACCGGCCGTATCAGCTACAATGACGTTCCCATTGGCGCGGCGTTCTCGCCCGGGCATTCCTCGTTCTGATAGCCGTCCAACATCATGGTGCACACGGTCCGCTACACGATTCACACTGAGGGACAGGGCGACGTTCGTGACATCACGACGGAGGTTGCTTCTTCGGTCCGGGACTCACAACTTGGCGACGGCATCGCCACGGTCGCCGTCGTCGGCTCGACTGCTGCCGTGACGACCATCGAGTTCGAGCCCGGCGCAGTCGCGGACTTCGGGCGCCTTCTCGAGGCATTGGCGCCCCGCGAGGGCGAGTATGCCCACCACGAACGATGGGGAGACGACAACGGATCGAGCCACGTGCGTGCGGCGATGCTTGGTCCGTCGCTGACCGTTCCGTTTTCCGGTGCGGAGCTCACGCTCGGGACCTGGCAGCAGTTGGTGCTGGTTGAGTGCGACACCCGTGCGCGATCGCGCGAGGTTGTTGTCCAGCTGATCGGCGAATAGGCCCATGAACATCGCTTACGAGACACGAACGCTGCCCAACGGGCTCGATGTGATCGTCCATACCGACGCCCTGTGCCCGATTGTCGCAATCAACCTCTGGTATCACGTTGGATCGAAGAACGAGCGTCCCGGGCATACCGGGTTCGCCCATCTCTTCGAACACCTCATGTTCGAGGGCTCGGAGCATCACGACCGTGGGTTCTTTCATCCGCTCCAGGCAGCCGGCGGCCAGCTGAACGGTTCGACCAACGCCGATCGCACGAACTACTGGGAGGTGGTGCCGACTAACGCCGTCGACCTTGCCCTATGGATGGAGTCGGACCGGATGGGTTACCTGTTGCCAGCCCTGACGAACGAACGGTTCGAGACCCAACGTCGAGTGGTGCTCAACGAACGCCGGCAGAACTACGAAAACCGCCCCTACGGCCTCGTGCCGATGGCGCTGATGCCGGCGCTCTTTCCTGTTGGGCACCCGTATCGCTGGACGACCATCGGCGAGCCGGCCGATCTGCGCGCAGCCAATCTCGACGACGTCCACGAGTTTTTCCGCACGTACTACCACCCTGGTAACGCCTCGCTTACCTTGGCCGGGGATGTCGATGGCGCGCGCGGGTTCGAGCTCGCCGAACGGTACTTCGGAGAGATCCCAGCCGGTCCTAATCTACCGCCGGTCGATATCACCGACGCTCCGGCAGTGACGCCTGTTCGGCTGGTGCTCGAGGACGACGTCGAGTTGCCTCGACTCTATCTGGCCTGGCGTACCCCGCGTCTCTTCGATCCTGGCGACGCGGAGCTCGACTTGTTCGCCACCGTTCTGGCCGGCGGGAAGTCGTCGCGCCTGTATCGTGAGCTGGTGCACGACCGACAGATCGCGACCGACGTCTCGGTTGCCCAGGGGTCGCGCGAAGTGGCGTCCACGTTCAGCATTGTTGCGACTGCGGCACCCGGGCACGCGTTGGCGGAGGTCGAATCGGTGATTACGGATCAGTTGGCAGACACGATTGACAACATGCCTACGACGGACGAGGTTGAGCGGGCACAAACGACCGCTGAGGCCGACTTTGCTTACCGGCTCCAGACGGTCGGGGGATTCGGCGGACGGTCTGACCAACTGAACGCCTACAACGTCTACGTTGGCGATCCCGGTTACTTCGGCTCCGATCTGAACCGGTATTTGGCCGCACAGCCATCCGCGATCTCGAGCGCGGGACGTCGGTTCTTGACCGCGGAGAAGCGGGTGGCACTGAGTGTTGTGCCTGCCGGCCAGCTTTCCCTCGCCTTGCCCGACTCCACCCCGACGGACGTCTCGTGATGACGGTCGATCGCACCGGCCTTCCCGGGCTCGGCGCCGAGCCGATCTTTCGGGCACCGGAGTTCCGGGAGGTCACGGCATCCATCGGCACACGGATCCTGACCGCCGCCCACCATCGGGCGCCGGTGCTCACGTTGCGGCTCCTGGTTCCGGTGGGATCATCTGATGATCCCCCTGGTCAAGCGGGTCTTGCCGGACTGACCGGCGATCTGCTCGATGACGGCACCCGCAATCTCGACGATGTCGAACTGCACGAGTCGCTCATGCGCATCGGCGGTCACCTGGCGATCGCGGTGTCGAGCGATGCGACAGTCGTATCGCTTACCACGCTCCCGCGGCACATCCACAAAGCCGTGTCCCTGCTGCTCGAGGTGGTCGCTCGGCCTCGGTTCGACCAGAACGAGGTGCGGCGGGTACGCGATCTACGGCTGACTCGCTTGTCGCAGATGCGACATGTGCCGTCCGCCGAGGCCGATCGCGTCTTCCTCGAGACCGTCTACGGCCGACATCCGTACGGCCACCTCACGGTGGGAACGCCATCGACGTTGCCGAAGATCGAGCCGGAGGATGTGTCCGCGTTTCATCGTCGCTGGTACGGGCCATCGAACTGGACGCTCGTCGCGGTCGGCGCCGCGCCCGAGGGCGACATGCGTGCGGCAATCGAAGACGCGCTCGACGGCGTGTCCGACGTCGCACCTGACGGCGCCGATGCGTCGATTGTCCGGGTGCCCGAGCCGACGCCACCAGGTCAACGGCTTGTGGTCGTGAAGCGGGCTGACGCCGTGCAGTCGGAGATCCGCCTGGGTCATGCCGGTGTGGCTCGACGGTCGCCGGACTACCACGCGTTGCTCGTGCTCAATATGGTCCTAGGGGGTCAGTTCATCAGTCGGGTCAACCTCAACCTGCGCGAAGACAAGGGCTATACATACGGCGCTCGCACGGGCTTCGATACGCGCGTGGGGCGAGGACCGTTCTCACTTGGCGCAAGCGTGCAACGTGAGGCCACCGCCGATGCGATACGCGAGGCGCATCGAGAGATCTCCGAGATCCGCGGAGAGCGACCCGTGACGACTGCAGAGCTCGAAACGGCGCGCGCGGCTCTGACGCGTGGGTATCCGCGAAACTTCGAGACCGCGACTCAGCTCGCACGGGCCGGAACGACACTCGCGCTGCATGGTCTCCCCCTGGACGAGCCTTCTCGGTTTGTCAGCCGTGTGGCGTCGGTCGGTGCCGCGGACGTCACGCGCGTTGCCGAGGCCCACCTGTGTCCCGATCGCCTCGTTGCGGTCGTGGTGGGGCCGCCGGACGAAGTCGATTCGCGCCTAGATCCGCTCGGGTTCGGCCCACCGTCGTTCCTCGACTAACGACCCCACTAGCGAAGCTGTCGCCGGAGGAAGCGGACGAGCGCGTATCCGTCGAGCCAGCTGAACGGCGCGATGCCGGTGCTGTAGTGACCACACGGCAGCACGAAGAGATCGTGCGGGATGCCGCGGCGCTCGAAGCCCCTAATCAGCTGTCGCGACAGGTGAGGTGGGAACGACAGATCGTAGCGGGCGTAGACGAGCAGCACCCGCTTGTCGCGCATCCGCTCGATGAAAGGCTCTGGACTAATGGGCAACCAAAAGCGTCGTAGCTGATCGAGGTCAACCGCGCCGTCGAGCCCCGCGCGAACATGAGCCGTCGACAACCCTTCCCAGACGACATCGGCAAAGTACGGGGATACGTGGTTGAGTGCGGCCGCAGTCACTCGTGGCTCGTGCGCCGCCGTCAGCATGGCGAGACACGAGCCGAGACTCGTGCCGAGAATGCCGATTCGCTCGTACCCCTGGCGATCGAGCCAGTGGACGGCACGCCGGGCATCGAGGACGGCTTGCCGACAAACTTGAAGCGTGCGTCCGATGTTCGCGCTGACGATGTAGTCAGCACGGCTAAGCTCGGGTGGCATGCGCTGGTCGTGGTAGGGCAGGCTCAGCCGAAGAGCGCTAACGCCGACGCGCGCCAGCAGACGGCACAGCCCCATGTGCCCATCGGGCCCGGCGTTCCACTGCGGGAGCACCACCACCGCCGATCGGTTGCGCCGATCGGCTGCCGGATGAAATGTCGCGCGAACCGTGTTGTTGTCCGGATGGGGCGTGGCAAGCGCGCTTGGGAAGCTCAACAGGTCGCCGTCGAGTTGGTAGTCGTCGATTGGCGGCACGTCGAAGAACTGATCCGAATTGCGCATGATTCCAGTCGCCCAGGCGTCGACTGCCTCGCGTGGCGTCGTCGGGGCGCGGACATCCGACTCCAGCCAATCGACGCCCCACTCGAAGCCGCGCACGACCCGGTCGGTGGTGACGGCCGCCAGCCGTCGCTCCCACGCGTGAAACAAGCGAGCGATCATTTCGGTGATGGACGATACGTGTCGGCCGTGAGGGCCAGTCAGCAGATCGACCGGCAATGCTACTATGAAACGAGTTCCGGCCTTCGGAGGTTCGATCGATGAGTTTCAAGAACGTAGACGTCAGGATCGCGCACCAGCTCCAGACCGAGAATGACCACGCGTATGTGGATGTTCGTTCGGTTGCCGAGTACGAGAACGGGCATCCGGCCGGGGCGCGAAACGTGCCGCTGCTGCACCTCGACACCCAAACGGGTCGCATGCAGCCCAATCCTGATTTTCTTTCCGTCATCCGTGCAAACTTCGAGCCCGATGCCAAGCTGCTGATCGGTTGTCAGATGGGAGGACGGTCGGCACAGGCCGGCCAGATGCTGCTGGCAGCAGGTTATGAGGAAGTGACGAATGTGCTTGGCGGCTACAACGGAGCGCGCGATCAGGTAACCGGTCAGGCCATCAACGAGGGCTGGGTCGATGCCGGTCTCCCGACCGAGCGCGAGACACCGGTCGGGCACGGATACGACGAACTTCGTCAGAAGGTCACCGGGTCGTAGCCTCGCGTCTGTGCTGGAACCATAACCATTCGGTCTCGCAGGGTCGTCTCTCCGAGATCGCCTCTGTCAGCCAGCGTGATTGCCGGCGAAGCTCGCGCGGCACGTCGTCGCCCGTTCTGGGTCGAGACGTGACCGACGAGACATCGTGGGTTGCACGAAAGCGCTCTCGTAGCAGCGCGGAGGTTCCTTTCACGATGAAGTCGTGAGTTTCGACAAGCAGATCCGTCGTGACGAGGCTACCGACGCGTTGAGGGTCGAGCAGGTCCCGTTCGCCTCCCTCAATGTCACAAACGACAACAGTGCGCCCGTGACCCAAGAGTGCGGCATCGAACGCCAGCGGGTCAGCGATACCTCGCACAGCCAAGCGTTCGCCAACCGAGTTGAGCGCAGCAACGGTTTCCGTCAGCGACTGCCGACGATCACTCGATTCGAAGGCAATCGCGTTCGCCTCGGGCATCAGTCTCAACAACCCGACGGCGTAGTAGCCATCTCCCGAGCCAAGATTGACGATGAGGTCGTACCTCGACTCGGCAATGCGACCAATAATTGGGAAAAGTTCACACTCGTACGTTCCCAGCGGGCATCAACGATGGGGTGAGGGAGCGGCTGAAAGTCTGAACCCAGATTTCACGTTCAAGTTGACCAAGAACATGGTCGCTGGCGACTCACACTGCGAGTGGGTCGTCGAGCGGAAGAAGTAAATCGGTGCAAGGGCGACCTCTCGGGGTCGCCTTTGGCGTGTACGGAGAAGGACTACTGTGCCTTGAAGGTCCTGGTCACGTCATTGACCTGAACCTCATACGACTGGCCTGACTCGAAGTCCGTGCCAAGTGCGACGTTGTGCTCGGTCGTGCTGATGACCTGAGCACACACCACGTCGGGATCTGTAGGCACGAGATTCCAGACGAAGATGCGAATCGAGTTTCCGTCGCGAGTAGTCTCGACAGCATCGAAGGTTACGCAAGCGTTTGGCTGGACCGACACAATAGCCGCGAAGTACTGAGGCGGGAACGATTCAGCGACGTTGATGTCCACGCGTTCGATCGGTGCAACAACTCGCTCTTGCCTCGTTGGTTCTGTCATTGACGTACACGCCAAGCTTGCCGCAACCACACCGATCAGTGCGACTCCTCTCCGCCTCATATGTAGTTGGACGCCCAAGTCATCCGATCAGTTCTGGCCGTCCTCGGTCCGCCCATCCGCGAGGCACTCCCGACGCACCACCTCCGCCTTGCCGATACAAACCAGGATCCTCAGGAGTGGACCGAACCCAGGATAGGCACGGCCAAACAGCTGCTGAAAACAGTAGCATCGGGTCTTGGTCCGAGATCGACCGTCGGCTAACGGGGTAGCCGCCGCACCGTACCTTGCGGACTCTCGACCCTCGAAACCCGCGCATCCGCCGGCGACCCGTCAGGAAGGCTCTCGAACGTCAGCGTGACCCGACCCCCACGCGTCTGGTAGGTCCACGTGGTGTCATCACCGACTTCGGGCGTTCCCACCCGATTGCGAACCTGCTCCATGCTGAGTCCGAGGAGCGTGCGGGGGTCGATGTCTTCCATCGACGGCGGGAGCACGAAATTCACTGTTTCGCTCATGACGACCGCCACGGCCTTCCCGTCGAGCACAGTGGGGGTGTAAACCCACTGCCGCGCCGCGTCGACCGCAGCCTGATCCAGGGTCGGATCAGCCGAGCGGAGGACCTTGAGGCTGGTGACCTGTCCGGTCTCGCTGATCTCCGTTTCCAGAATTACGACGCCAGAGATGCGTGCCTCTCGCGCTGCTTCCGGATAGCTCGGTGCGACGTTCGCGGTCCGCGTCGGTCGAGGGATGTCGCCGGCGATCCGCACCGCCCCAGTCGACCCAGACTGCGCGGGCGCGCTCCTGGCCTGCGGACTGGAGCGAGCCTCCGCAGGCGCGGCACCTTCGGTCGCACCGTCAAGCATGAAGCGCACGGTTTCCGTCATCACGACTGGAACGGCGGTCCCGTCGATTATGGTCGGCGTGTAGGCCCACTGACGGGCAGCCGCGAGCGCTGCCGCATCGAGTAGCGGATCGACCGAAAGCAGGACCTTTACGTCGGTCACCTGTCCAGCCGCGCTGATCACGGTTTCAAGAACGACGATCCCCTTGACGCCCGCCTCGCGCGCCGCGACCGGATAGGTGGGCGGCACGTTCGTGGTCCGTGTGGGACGCGGGATATCTCCGGCGATACGCACCGGGCCATCCGACTCGGTTGGTTCTGGCTCGGCCGGTCGCGGAGGCGTCGGCTCAGCGGGCGATGCAGCCGCGGGTGGATCGGCTCTTGGGGCAGCGTGTTCGACTGGCGCGGGCCGTGCTGGCGGAGAGGTCCGTGATGCCTCCCTGAACGATCTCGATGTGCCTTGCGACGTTGACCGCCGTGGGGTGGCATCAGGCGGTGCCTCCAGTCCAGTCGCCTCACCTGCATCGGCCACAGTTGCCTCTGGCGGAAGCGACGGTGCCGGTGGCGGGACCGATTCGTCGCTCGCCGTCACGGGCGGCCCATCCGCGCCTCCCAGGAATAGGCTCGCCACGAGGACGACCATGACCACGCCAACGACACCCAACCCCGCGAGCACCCGCACGTCTCCGAGGCGGAGGTCTGCGATGGAGGACCGGCCTCCATGGGCAGGTTGCGGCTCGCCGTCACCTGACGCGAAGAATAACCCGGCGGCACCTGAGCTCTCCACACCGTGACCGGCCGCGTTCTCGGCGCGCGCCTGCTCTCGATCGCTTTGCGGGGCCTGCGCCGTAGCAGCTGCCGCGGCGGCCGCATCTGCTCTCTCAGCCTCCCGACGGGCCTCCTCGGCTCGCTTGCGTGCGCGCTCGGCTTCCACGCGTGCCTGCTCCCGTTGCTCCACCAGCTGGAGGACCGAGAGGACTTTGGGATTGTCCGGACTGAGTAGAAATGCCTGTTCAATCGCGGTTCTAGCCGCCTCGAGCCGATCGTCGGCTAGCGCCGACTCGGCCTGGGCGAGAGCTGCCTGAATCTGGGCGTTGCGCTGACGACGCAACTCCTGGGCCCGCTCGTTCTGCAGAGCAGGGGGCGCGTCGGTCTTCTTGACCGTATCCTCTTCGGGCGTGCTGGCCCGTGGCTTCCCAGCGCTCTTGAGCGGGATGGCGCCGAGACCAAGAGTCCCAGGCGTGTCGATGTCTGAACTGCCGCTCCCGGTATTCGGTTCCGAACCGCTACCAATGCCGAGGGTCGTGAAGTCCTTTTTGTCGTCTGAAGGCGCCATGGGCGAGCTCAGCTATTCCGACAAACGCCGATCGAGAAACAGTTGCAGGCTCTGCGCCGGATTCGACAAGTCCGCCGACACTTCGCCGCTGGGATTGACAGGGACGACGTACGCGATCTGGTACCGCGTTGACACCTGGAAGGCGTGGTAGTTCATGTGCTCGGCCAGCCGGATGAGGGCATCCTCCAATCCGTTTGGCGTCGCGACCGTGAGAAAACGACCCCCCGTGTTCTCCACGAGGTTCTCGGCAAGCGAATGGGCGTGCCCGGGTGTCAGCCCTTGGTAACCGGAAGTCAAGCAGACAGCGTGGACGGTTGCTCCCCGGTCGATCAGGTCCTGAACGAACTCGCCGTACTCGTTCTCGGTCACAAAGCCACTGTGGTCCTCACCTGGGCCCATGACCAGGACGAAGACTGGCCAGGAATCATTTGCCTCGAACCGTCGATCCCAGGTCTCGAGAAACCCATCCATCATTCGTGTACCGGCCTCGAGCTCGCTGAAGTAGCCGACCGCTGAGTCGCTGACGTCGCGCCGATCGGTTGTGAAGTCCTTACGGCGCCTGACCTGAGGTGCAAGCGTGAACAAGCCGACCTCGACCCCACTATCTAGCGTGTCGAGGAAGGCAGCCAGCCCATTCCGCAGCGGGCTATCCGCGGCGAGCCGGTACATGCCGTCGCCGTTGTCGAGCAGCAGCGCAACCTTCGGCAGCGTCGGGTCCAGTCGGACGGCGGCTATCTCGAGGGTTTGTTCGCCGATCTTGAGGTCAAAGTCGTCGGCGGCAAGGTTTAGGACCGGTGACCCGATTCCATCCACCACCGAGGCAAACAGCTGGGCATAGTTCTGAGCGACGGCCGCGCCTGACGCTCCGAGAAGGACCGCACCGACGGCCAGGATCGAGGAAAACGGCGCTCCGATTCGCAGGCTTGCCACCCTTACCTCGAATAGTCTTTAGCCGGGATTTCCATTTTGCCTGCCCCGGATGGTACCTTTATACACCCGAGAGCCGCCGATCCCACAAAACTTTCTTCGTCGCACAATCGTCCAGCTCCGGAGGCCGTCACCTCAGCCCCCGCTGACGTGCAACCGACTGGAGCCCCCTACTTTCAGGGCATTCCTCAGACACCGCTCCACACTTGTGGCCTTTCTTCGCCAGGCGGGCTTCGTAGCACTCGCCGCGCGTCAGCCTCCCGGCACTGGCAGCGCCCAGATCCTCCGTAGCATGTCGCCGAACAGCCGCCGCGTCAGATGCCCTTCTGCCAACAGGAGCCAGTAGTACCGCGCATGCTTCACTAGCCGGCCCCCGGTTTTCACCAGTCGCTGCTGCAGACTCGTGAGCGACCAGCGCTTGATCCGCGGCGGCAGGACCAGTCTGCGCCACAAGTTGCCCAGGTTGTAGGCCAGGACGCTCAGTTGCAGGCGCACTTCGTTCGCCCGGAACCGATGGCACGACAGCCGCGTCCAGTGCGTTGCCTGCTTGCCTTCCTTGATTCATGGCTCCGCCGTGCCGCGCTTGTTGTAGAACCGGACGACCGAGCGACCGCTCGCCTGCGCCCGGCTGGTCGTCGACGAACCCTCCATGGTCGACGTCCTGCGGATGCCGGCGCTGAGAAGAGCAATCCCGGAACGGGCCGCGCGGCTGATCGTCGGCGATATCGACCAGCTGCCATCGCGGTACAAAAGGGCGGCTGACCTCGATCAAAAGTCTTGAAACCCGGGATAACCCGGGATAAGTGGGATGCCGACTCTCGCGTCAGGGCTTCGTATCTCAAGTCAGCGGCTGGGCCCGGACGAGACGATACCACAGACTCACCGAGGTCCTTACGGACCATCAATGATCAGGAGTGTGAAGCGGGCTATCGTGGGACATAGCTGGGGTCCATCTCACATTCGCCTTTTATTCGTCCACGACGTACCGTGGGGAACATCGCGGCGAGACGGGTTCGCTCGAGACTGCCCCCACCGCCACCCAGTCGCCCGCGTGCTCGCACTCCGGGATCACTTGCAGCTCACTTCGGTTTTTCTCGGTGTTTTGGGGCGATTACACTGCCCTCGGCAGGACTGCCAGGGAGCTGAGACGCGTCCAGGGCGAGGTGGCAGCCGTCGCCAGCCGAGCGTCTCGCGAGCCGGTTTCCATGGTCCGGGTTGGGCGCTGCGTGAGAGCCGCTACCCCCCTGCGGACGGCGGACGTCGGATTGGTCCTCCGCGCGGCCCAATGTCGTCGCCCTCCGCGTCAGGCGTGGCGCCCGCGGGAGTCGGCATCCCACTTATCCCGGGTTATCCCGGGTTTCAAAACTCTTGATCGACCACATCGGGACCGACAGCGGGTAAATTATGGTAGCCTGTGAAACCATATGAAGACAACGATCGAGCTGCCCGACGAGCTGATGGTGGCGGCCAAGAAGCGGGCCGCTGAGGCCAGTTCGACGCTCCGCGAGCTGATCGAGCGGGGTCTCCGGCGCGAACTGGGCAGCGGTCCTGGGGTGAAGCCGGCGCCGCACGTGCCGATACGCTGGGTCACCGTGGACGGGGGGCTACCGCCAGACCTGGACGTGTCCGACCGGACGGCCATGCATCAGTGGTTGCAGCGCAACCAATGATCGCTCTCGACACGAATCTTTTGATCTACGCTCATCGGTCGGCGGTACCCGAGCATCGAGCCGCCCGACACGCGATCACGCGGGCGAGCCGCCACCCGGCCGGGTGGGGGTTCAGCCTCGCGGTCGCGTTCGAGTTCTGGAGCGTCGTGACCCATCCAGCGGCGGCGGGACGCCCCTCGACCCCTGACGAAGCCGCCGGCTTCCTCGGGGCGCTGGAGGCGGCCGGCGCGGTGGTCTGGATGCCAGGCGTTGGCTTCGCCCCGCGGGTAACGCAGCTGGCGGTCGCGCAGGAGGTTGTCGGGCCGCGCATCTTCGATCTGCAGATTGCCCTGATGGCCTTCGAGGGAGGCGCGACCGAGGTCTGGACCGCCGATCGTCGGTTCACGTCCGTGCCGGGATTGCCGGTCGTGCTCCCGCTTGAGGTTTAGACGAGGAGGGCTCCGCGTTTCACGGGCTTCGATCCACAGGGGGTGAAATCGGTTCGGACTGTCGGTATGTGTCAGATCGACGGACGGCTCGCCGCTGTGGCCGCTCAACGAAGGCCGGGGCATCAACCCTGGCGACACGTCGAGCGGGGACGGCGTCTTGGGTGACGTTGCGGTATTGTCGCGGCTCACCATTATTTGGGTCGTTTACACTCCCTTTTGGACTGGATTTCAGCGGGCAAACAGAGCGTCAATGGACGCGGTCGTCGCGGTGACCGTGCAAGGCGCAGACACGGGGGATACGACGACCATTGGCGACACGACGGTCGCCGCCGCTGCCCAGATCGAGGATGCGCAAGCCGAGGTGGACGACCCCCAGGCGTTCACCGCGCTGGTCGCGGACAAGGGCTATCACAGTAATGAGGTCATGGTGGATCTGCAGGCCGTCGGCGTCCGGTCGTATGTCGCCGAGCCGGATCGAGGCCGCCGCGATTGGTCCAAGGCGCGGGAGGCCCAAGCGCCCGTCTATGCGAATCGTCGGCGCATTCGGGGCGCCCGCGGCAAGCGCTTGATGCGCCGACGTGGCGAGCGCATCGAGCGTTCGTTCGCGCACGCCTACGAGACCGGCGGGATGCGGCGCACGCATCTGCGCGGGCATCGCAATATCTTGAAGCGCCTCTTGATTCACCTCGCGGGCTTCAACCTCGGCGTGCTGTTCCGGCAGCTGATCGGCGTTGGCACGCCGCGCAGCCTGCAGGGGCGCTGTCTCGCCGCGCTGATGGTCCTTGTGTCCTCCTGGCGGCGCCTCGTACATGTCTGGACCGTTCGCGAGCCCGAGTACCCCGCGCGTTCCACGATCGGGGTCGGCGATCACGATCGATCACTCATCCCGAAAGCCGCATAGGAAGACCGCATTTCCACCACGGGCTGCTAAGGATGACCTAGGCTGCGCACGGCGCGGCCCGTGGAGCACGGCGCGGGGCGTAGGGGTCCCCGCGAGTGCGACGCGAGGGTTCGGGGCGAAGCCCCGTCTAAGGATGACCTAGGCCGCGCACGGCGCGGCCCGCGGAGCACGGCGCGGGGCGTAGGGGTCCCCGCGAGTGCGACGCGAGGGTTCGGGGCGAAGCCCCGTCTAAATATGGACTACAAAAGTTCCGGCGTCGACATCGACGCCGGCAATGAGGTCGTGAGGCGGGTCAAGGAGTTAGCGCAGTCCACCTTCACCAAAGGCGTCATTTCCGACATCGGTTCGTTTGGTGGAATCTTTCAACCTGACTTCACGGCGCATCGTGAGCCGGTTCTGGTGGCGAGTACGGACGGCGTTGGCACGAAGCTCCGTGTGGCATTCCTGACTGGTCGGCACACCACCGTTGGCGTCGATCTGGTCAATCACTGCGTCAACGACATCTTGGTACAGGGCGCGAAGCCGCTGTTCTTTCTGGACTACTTGGCGACCGGCCGGCTCTCGACCGAGGTGTCCACCGCGGTCATCGAAGGCGTGGCGGCCGGGTGTCGCGAGAACGGCTGTGCCCTGTTGGGCGGCGAGACGGCAGAGATGCCTGGGTTCTACGCCGACGGCGAGTACGACATCGCTGGATCCATCGTCGGGCTCGCTGATCGAACCAACTTGATCGACGGGCGTAGCATCGCATCCGGAGACTGTTTGATCGGGCTCCCATCCAGCGGGTTGCACACGAACGGGTTCTCCCTTGCCCGCCAGATCGTTTTCGAACGGGCGGGTCTGACGGTCGACGACCGCGTTGAACGGCTGGATGCTGATGCCACAGTGGGTGAAGTGCTTCTTCGTCCGCACCGGTCGTATCTGTCGTTGCTTGGGCCGGTCCTTGGCTCCAATGCGGTCAAGGGGTTGGCACATGTCACTGGCGGCGGCATCACCGACAACCTCCCGAGAGTCCTGCCGCAGGGGGTATCGGCCGAGGTGGACCGAACGGCTTGGGAGGTGCCACCGGTCTTTACGTTTCTTCAGGAGGTTGGTCAGGTGCCGGACGACGACATGTACCGAACCTTCAACATGGGCATCGGGATGATCGTCGTGTGCGATGCTGGCGACGTGGATGCCTTGCGCCATACATTCGCCGAGGCGGGCGAGCGAGACTCGGTCGTAATCGGACGGGTTGTCGATGCCGACGAGCAAGCGCCGGCCGTCTGCTATGTCTAGCACTGACGTCGCGAACCGCAAACTGGGCGTCCTGATCTCGGGTCGCGGGAGCAACCTTCAAGCGATTCTCGACGCGATTGCCGAGAATCGACTCGATGCCCAAGTCGTCCTCGTCGTGTCGAACAAGCCTGATGCGCCTGGGCTGGACAAG
>OZ244656.1:3917500-5405219 GCA_965218825.1 Vicinamibacterales bacterium
GACACGTGGAATCCCGTGCGAACCTGGGAGGACCATCTCCCAAGGCTAAATACTCCCTGGTGACCGATAGTGAACCAGTACCGTGAGGGAAAGGTGAAAAGAACCCCTGTTAGGGGAGTGAAATAGTACCTGAAACCGTATGCCTACAAGCAGTGGGAGGGCTATGACCGAGGGCTTGCTCTCGGTAATGCCTGACCGCGTGCCTTTTGCATAATGAGCCGGCTAGTTACTCTCCGTGGCGAGGTTAAGCGCAAGCGAGCCGTAGCGAAAGCGAGTCCGAAATGGGCGCTTAGTCGTTGGGAGTAGACGCGAAACGAGGTGATCTACCCTTGGCCAGGGTGAAGCGCGGGTAACACCGCGTGAAGGCCCGAACCAGTGTCGGTTGAAAACGACTTGGATGAGCTGAGGGTGGGGGTGAAAGGCTAATCAAACCTCGTGATAGCCCGTTCTCCTCGAAATGCTTTTAGGAGCAGCCTCGGGAGGTCGGCGTTGGTGGTAGGGCGCTGGATGGACTAGGGGGCCTACAAGCTTACTGAATCCAACCAAACTTCGAATGCCAACGACACGCATCCCGGGAGTGAGACTATGGGGGCTAAGCTTCATGGTCGAGAGGGAAACAGCCCAGACTACCGGCTAAGGTCCCTAAATCTGTGCTAAGTGGTAAAGGAACTGGAGACGCCGAGACAACCAGGAGGTTGGCTTAGAAGCAGCAACCCTTTAAAGAAAGCGTAATAGCTCACTGGTCAAGCGGCTCCGGGCCGACAATGTAACGGGGCTCAAGCACAGTACCGAAGCCGTAGATTCAACGGGCCCTTCGGGGTCCGTGAGTGGTAGAGGAGCGTTCTCTAGGCAGTGAAGGTAGACCGTGAGGACTACTGGAGCGTAGAGAAGTGACCCTGCCGGCATAAGTAGCGATAAGAGTGGTGAGAATCCACTCCGCCGAAAACCTAAGGTTTCCTGAGGAAGGTTCGTCCGCTCAGGGTTAGTCGGGTCCTAACGCGAGGCCGAAAGGCGTAGCGGATGGATATCCGGTCAACATTCCGGAACTACCTAAACGACGTTTGTACGATGGGGGGACGCAGGAGGCTAGCCCAGCCTACGATTGGACGTGTAGGTTCAGGCATGTAGGGGGAGTCACCAGGAAAATCCGGTGATTCACATACCCTGAGGTGCTATGGCGAGGCCGTCAGGCCGCAAAGTGGGCAACGCCACGCTGCCAAGAAAAGCCTCTAAGGAGTCGTTTGGGTACCCGTACCGCAAACCGACACAGGTAGGTGAGGAGAAAATCCTCAGGCGCGAGTGAGAACCCTCGTTTAGGAACTCGGCAAACTCGCCCCGTAACTTCGGAAGAAGGGGTGCTCCAGCTTGTGATCCGGCTTGCCCGGTGAGCAGGAAGGAGTTGCAACAAAGAGGTCCAGGCGACTGTTTACTAAAAACACAGGACTCTGCTAAGTCAAAAACGACGTATAGGGTCTGACGCCTGCCCGGTGCCGGAAGGTTAAAAGGAGGGGTTAACTTTTCTTCGGAGAAGCGAAGCTCTGAATTGAAGCCCCGGTAAACGGCGGCCGTAACTATAACGGTCCTAAGGTAGCGAAATTCCTTGTCGGGTAAGTTCCGACCTGCACGAATGGCGCAACGATCTGGACGCTGTCTCAACGAGGGACACTGCGAATTTGTGGTACCGGTGAAGACGCCGGTTACCCGTGGTAAGACGGAAAGACCCCGTGCACCTTTACTACAGCTTAGTAGTGAGTGTTGGTGTGTTATGCGCAGGATAGGTGGGAGACTTTGAACCGGGCCTCTTGGGGTCCGGGGAGTCGTCGGTGAGATACCACCCTTAGCACCCCGGCGCTCTAACCTCGGCCTGTCATCCAGGTCAGGGACACTGCTTGGTGGGTAGTTTGACTGGGGCGGTCGCCTCCCAAAATGTAACGGAGGCGCACGAAGGTTCGCTCAGGCTGTTTGGAAATCAGCCGTAGAGTGCAAAGGTAGAAGCGAGCTTGACTGCGAGACACACATGTCGAGCAGGTGGGAAACCAGGTCTTAGTGATCCGGTGGCTCCGCATGGAAGGGCCATCGCTCAACGGATAAAAGGTACGCCGGGGATAACAGGCTTATCTTGGCCAAGAGTTCATATCGACGCCAAGGTTTGGCACCTCGATGTCGGCTCATCGCATCCTGGAGCTGTAGCAGGTTCCAAGGGTTCGGCTGTTCGCCGATTAAAGCGGTACGTGAGCTGGGTTTAGAACGTCGCGAGACAGTTCGGTCCCTATCTACCATGGGCGCAGGAGATTTGAGGGGGGCTGTCCTTAGTACGAGAGGACCGGGATGGACGGACCTCTAGTGTACCAGTTGTCGCGCCAGCGGCAGTGCTGGGTAGCTACGTTCGGAAGGGAGAAATGCTGAAAGCATCTAAGCGTGAAACCCTCCCCAAGATGAGATCTCCCTAGACCTTCGGGTCTCTGAAGGCTCCTGGAAGACCACCAGGTGATAGGCCAGATGTGTAAGGCTTGTGAGGGCTTTAGCTAACTGGTACTAATCAGCCGTGAGGCTTGACCATATTCTTCTTTTCGCTGTGTCTGGGAAGCTATCGTTTGTGGAGTATTCAGTTGGACATCGAGGAGGCCGCGCACGGCGCGGCCCCGCTAGCGACGGCGAACTGATATTTGAAATTGCCTTGCTGTGGTGCGAGATACGCACGCAGCGGGGGCCGGGCGCCCGCCAGATGTGCGGGGTTCGGTTTTAATCTTTCCGGTGGCCATAGGGGAGGGGAAACACCCGTTCCCATACCGAACACGGTAGTTAAGCCCTCTTCCGCCGATGGTACTGCATGGGTAACTGTGTGGGAGAGTAGGTCGCTGCCGGGAGTATTCACCGACGCCCGAGGTCGATAGCGATCTCGGGCGTTGCTCTGTACGGTCAGCGACCGGAACGACCCGGCCACGCACGGCGTGGCCCGCCGGCGCGGCGCGAAGGGCCCCCGCGAGCGACGGCGAACGAAGGAAAGCCGAGTAGGTTGCTGCCGGGAGTATTCACCGAGGGGATGTCCCAGTAGCTGTTGAAATTTGAAGCGGCGGCTCTTCACTAGTCGTGCTATACGACCGGTGACGAAACCGAGGTGCAAGCCTCCCAGTAAGGAGCCACCATGAAGAAGCAGTCTCGCACAGTCCCTCGCCGTCGCCAATCGGTATCCCCGACGCCACGGCACCTGCCGTTGGTCGATATCCTCATTGATACGCAGGCCGAGCTCCAGGAGCTGGTCGTCGCGTCTGGCCTGAAGGTACTCGAAGCCATGCTGGAAGAGGATCGGGCTGCCGTCTGTGGGCCACGGTATGCGCATCAACCTGCGCGCCAGGCGTATCGAACGGGGCATACGCCGAGTCAGGTCGTGCTGGGCGGGCGGAAGGTGGCGATTCGTCGGCCCCGTGCGCGGCGCGCCGGCGAGGAGGTTCCGTTGCCAACAGCCCGGGCATTCGCGAATGCGGACCCGCTGAACCGGCGCGTGGTCGACCAGATGCTGATCGGTGTGGCGACCCGCCAGTATGCGCGGAGTCTGGAACCGCTCGGCGCCGACGTCACCACGCGGGGCACGAGCAAGAGTGCGGTCAGTCGACGCTTTGTCGCGCAGACCCAGGCGCAGCTGGATGCGGATTCACCTCACATGCGTCATGGTTGTGTTACTGAACGACCTGTCCGAAAAAGACCCGAGCGAACTGGATGATCGCCGGACCCAGCGTCACGACGTAGAACGCCGGAAAGAGAAAGAACACGAGGGGGAACACGAGCTTGACACCGATCTTCGCGGCCCGTTCCTCGGCGCGCTGACGTCGCTTGGTTCGCAGCGTCACTGCGTGGGTTCGAAGCGCCTGCGCGATGCTCGTCCCGAAGCGGTCGGTCTGCACGAGCATGGCGACCAACGACCGCATATCATCGAGGCCCGTTCTCGACGCGAGGTTCTTGAAGGCCTCCAGCCGAGGCTTACCAGCGCGAACCTCGACGTTGAGCAGCCTAAACTCCTCCGCGAGAGCGGGATACGAGACGCCGAGCTCTTGGGAGGTCTTGAGAACTGCCTGGTCGAGACTTGACCCAGACTCGACGCAGACAATCAGGAGATCAAGGGCGTCGGGCAGCCCGTTCTGCAGCTCCTTCTTGCGTCGCTCGATCATGCGGCCCAGCATGATTCCGGGCGCGAGGTAGCCAAGGATTGCCAGGAAACCAGCGATCAACCAGCCCTTGCCGGCGGTCCCGATCACGAAGATGCTGGTCAGACCAAGGACAATCGGGAGGGTGATCTCGAGCCACACGTAGATGATGACCGCCGAGAGCTTGTGGTATCAGGCCCGCATCAGACGTCGCCGGATCGAGCTGAGCTCCTTCGGCGACTTTGGCACATACCGACTGGCGTACTTGATCTCCTGATCCTCGTTCTTGACGAGGGCTTTCTCTTCCTTGACAAGCGGCGCGTCGTCGCCCTGCGGCCGTGTGAGCTTCTTGAGTCGTTGCCGTTCCGGCGAACGCCTCTCGACGATCGAGCTGGTCAGAAACCAGGCTACGACCAAAACCAGCACGAAGACCACGCCAAGTGCGACAAACAGTGTGATCGGCAGTTCTTGCATCGTTCGCTACTCGCGTTTGATATTGGGCCTCAGTATTCGATGTCCACAAGCTTCCGTATGGCGAGCGTGCCCACAATCTGCAGCGTCACGACGCCCACGATCATTCGTACCCCCAAGGGTCCTCCACCATGACGTCGAGATGACCGGGAACCGTGATGAACATGACCAATGCCAGAGCCGGGGGAAAGGCCGCCAGCACCCACCCAGTAATACGTCCGTGCGCCGTGAGCACTCGGACCTGGCGCTTGACCTGAAAGCGCTCCCGTATCACGTTGGCCAAGTTGTCCAAGACCTCGGCTAGGTTTCCGCCGGTCTCCCGCTGCATCAGGACCGCGGTGACGAAGAACCGCGCGTCGAGCAGGGGAATGCGCCCGGCGAGGTCCTTCATGGCCTCATCGAGTGGCATCCCGTAGTTTTGTCGGTCGTACAGCAGTCTGAACTCTGAACCGACCGGGCTCGGAATCTCATCCGCGACCATCGCCAGCGCGGTAGTAAACGCATGCCCTGCGCGAAGCGCGCGCGCGATCAAGTCGATCGCTTCAGGAAACTGTTCTTCGAATTTCCAAAAGCGCTGATTCCGCTTGAACCGGACAAAGAAGTACGGGATGAGCGCTGCGAGCGTTGCCACGCCGAGCGCAACGAGATGGTACCGAATCGAAAAGAAGACCACGACGTAGGCGAGAACCGCGCACGCGATCGACATGAGCAGGAAATTCCCGACCGACAGCTTTATGTCCGCGTGCTTGATGAGCCTTTGGATCGGACCAACGACGCTCATCTTGTCGACCATCGAGTCGAGGGACGATTTCATCTCATCGTCCGCCTTCTTCTCGAGTTTCGAAGTCGTCGAGTCTGGCGTCAGCGCGCCGGCGTCAACCTTCAGCCGCTTGTGCAGTTTGGTTCGACCTTCGGCCTCCGGCCGGGCGATCAGCATCCAGTACGCCCCGAACACGATCAACGTGACGAGGATAAAGGCACCGATCAGAACGATCGCCAGTGGTTCCATGGTTTAGTTCACTTCCTTGCTGTGCTCGAACATGGTCACACCGAGCATCTCCGAGGCGCGAGCCGAGAGGTGTGGCGCCGCCTCACGGCAATCGAGAATTTCTGGGAGACGCTCGATGAGATCGAACCGGGCTCGGTGCAGCAGCTCTCCGATCTCGCCCGTACGCGTCGGTGGGAGGTCATCTTCCTCACGAGCCGACCTGAAAGCGAAGGCGATTCGGTCCAGCTGCAGAGCCAGCGCTGGTTAGCAGAGAAGGGCTTCTCGCTGCCGTCGGTATTCGTCACCAAGGGCTCGCGAGGCAGGATTGCGTCAGCGCTTGCTCTGGATCTCGTTGTCGACGACAACCCCGAGAATTGCCTCGACATCGCGACCACCTCTGAGGCACGTGCCATCCTTGTGTGGCGTGGCACCGCGGACGCCGTCCCGACAAGTGCTCGTCGACTTGGCGTGGGATCAGTAACGATGGTCGCCGAGTGCCTTGCGCTGCTCGATGAAGCCGACCGGGCTAAACAGGGTCACCGCGGGTTCAAGGCCGCGTTTCGTCGCGTGCTAGTCCCCTTGATCTTTGATTTCTTCAAAAAGTCGTTGGTCATCTGGGGCCACCGTGGACTTGAACGGTGCGCTGTCCGAACCGCTTCACCTTCGCGAGGATCTCGTCGGCTGTGTTCGTCCACTTGAAAGGCTTGCCCTCGTCATTGTGGGCGTCCACGTAGGCGGAGATGGCGTGGCGCAGCGCGTGCGTGCTGGAATGTGAGCCGCGCTTGAGGGCGTGTTCGGTGAGGAGGCCAAAGAACCGCTCGACGAGGTTGAGCCAGGCGGAGTAGGTTGGCGTAAAGTGGAACTGGAAGCGCGGGTGGCGGGCCACCCATCGTGTGACCAGCGGGGACTTATGCGCCGAGAGATTGTCGAGGATCACGTGGACGGTGAGGGTGGGGTCCACCCGCTCGTCGATCTCGCGCAGAAAGCTCACGAAATCCCTCGACCGATGCTGCTTCTTGGTGTGCGCCACGACCTGGCCGGTCGCGACGTTGAGCGCCGCGAAGAGGTCCACCGTGCCATGGCGGATGTAGTTGTGCGTCTGGCGTTCGGGCCGACCCATGTCCATCGGCAGGATCGGCTGCGCTCGCTCGAGGGCTTGAATCTGAGGCTTTTCGTCGAATGACAAGACACCGGCGTGGTCGGGTGGATTCAGGTAGAGGCCGACAATGTCCCGCACCTTCTCGAGGAACAGCGGGTCGTCGGAGATCTTGAAGGATTCCACGACATGCGGCTGCAACCCGAAGGTGCGCCAGATGCGGCCCACGGTGGAGGCACTGACGCCAGCGCGCTCCGCCATCTTGCGGGTGCTCCAGTGGGTCCGCCCCTTCGGCTTACTTTCCAACGTGGCGACGAGGATCGACTCGACATCCGCATCGGACAGTGTCCGGGGGGCTCCGGGCTTGGGCTCGTCATACAGCGCATCCACGCGACCTGTCGTAACCCGCTGCCGCCACTTGCCGACCGTCACATTCGAACAGCGCAGTTTCGCCGCGACCGCCACGTTCGATTCGCCATGCGCGCACCTCAGGACGATCTTCGCCCGCAAGGCCACATGCCGATTCGTTCTGGCGCGCCTGGCGAGCCGCTCAAGTTCTCCTCGCTCCACGGCGGTGACTTCCAATCTCGCTTTGGGCCGACCTGTTCTTGCCATGCCGCCCCATACATCACACCCGGCACACTTCTTAAAGCTTTTTCAGACACAAGGGACTAGTTCTTCGCTGACGGATGACCAAGAACTAGACGGCGACGTCGAGGTCGCCATCTGCGTCGGGGCGAGATCCCCAGAACACCGCGCGGTCCGGCTGAGTGGTCGTCGGTCTTGCCGGAGACAGCGCCTGCCAGACGGCTCGGAGGAGCGACGTTCGATCGAACGGCTTCATGAGACACGATTGACCCAGCGCGGTGGACGATCCGGGCGGGGCGTCGTGCGGCGCCGAATTGAGCTGAAGCACATTCGTCCGAGCCCCGGTTGGCAACGCGCGCAGGGCACGCACGAACTCGCGATCTGTCTGAGCCTCGTCCGACGTGTCTGCGACCGCAAGATCGATGGCGCCTGGGTACAGCGCCGCGAACCGAAGCGCTTCGCTGCCGTCAGCCGCGTGAAACACGACGCAGCCGTGGTCTTTGAGCTCACCTGAGATCAACCCACGGAGCAACGGGTTAGGCTCGACGAGCAGCACGAACGGATGCGTGGCCATGGATTTCCCCTGTCTCCCGAGTGGACAGCAAGGTTGGGACCATTGCCGTATCCCGCCCCCGCGACCGGGCGGCTGATCGTCAGAGTCGTCTGGTGACTCGCGGCTGCACGACGCTGCAAGGGACCGGTGATCTCTAGGCTGACCAGCGACCGCCGGTGGGCCTGTCGGAACAGCGAGAAAGTGTCTCCGCGCCGACAGTTTCGTGGGTGAATCGGCACCCCAACCCGCTCCGCTAGCCTGCTACGACGGGCGGCGTATAGACTACCTGTCGCCTTGGAACAGACGACCGCCGGTATCGCGTCCTCGACGGACACCCGGATTCCGGTCGAGTTCGCCACCGATCGCAAGATCCGCTATCGCAACAAGCTCCACTATCGGCTCTCGCACTGGCCGATCTGGATATGGGTCTTTTTTCTCACGCCTGGACCGCTGACATTCGAGCTGTTCGAGAGTGGGTTTGACGGTCGAATGGCTGTCTGGCTTGGTGTCGTCCTGGTTGCCACGGGCGTCGCCGGGCTGCGCGGTCGGCTGCCCGGCGTTGAGCCGCGACCCTACATCATTCGCTTCACGGAGGATCGACCCAATCCGCTGTATCGCCGGTTCTGTTACACGTTCGCATGGAGCGCGGTCATCACCTTCGCGCTGCTGAACCTGGCCGGGCTCATCATCGCAATCGCCACCGGCGAGTGGCACCTGCGCCAGCTGTACGACGCAGCGTATTTTCCAATCGCGGTGACCATCTGGGTGCTTGGAGCCGTGGGCCAGCTTCCTCGCGTGAAGTCCTCGACGAAGGGCGAAGGTCACGAGCGTCGCTACTTCTATGGATCGGTATGGGCGGTGTGCATCGCACAACCCGTCTTGTGGTTTCTATGGGCCGTGCTGCCTCAGGCTAGAGCGGCCGACGCGGTCAAGTTGACGGTGTTCGTTGGCATCCTTCTCTTTGTTGGGTGGCTCTCATACCTCGGCAAGCTGCCGCGGACTCGGCCCATCGTGCCAGGCGAGCTTGCTGTCAGCGACTAGGACTTCGAGGTCATCGCGACGCGCTCCACGTCGCCCCGCCGTTCAGCGTCAGGAACGCTAACCCATCTTGGGCCTCGATCGTTGCCGTCTGAGCGTCGTCGGCGCTCACGCCGACCAGGTCGGCTTGTCGAGGCGCGGCGATCTGCACCCACGTTGCGCCGCCATCGGTCGTTCGACGGATCGTGCCCGCCGCCCCCACGACCCAGCAGACGAAGTTCGACGGTGCCGATCCCGCGCGAAAGACCACGCCCGCCTCGGTACGCTGTCGGACCCAGGAGGCGCCCGCATCGACCGACCGATCGATTACGCCGTCTTGGGTCAAGCGCCACATGGTCTCTCGGTTTGGTGAACGCACGATGGTTTCGACAGCGGCGGCCATGCGCTCTTCGATCGCATCGCTCGCGCGTGCATCCAGCGATCGGACGGCCCTGACGGCCTGCTCCGGCGTGGGTGATGCCGTGGCCGGTCTAGCCCGACGCTCGGCCCGTTCGGCTTCGGGCTCGGTGGGCGGTGCCACCTGCATCTCGACTTTCCCCACGGCGCTGTTCAACCGGTCGACCTGATCAGCTTCACTCGTCTGCCGACCGACTGTGGTGGGGTCGGCGATCGCCGGCTCGGCGACCGCCCCGCTCACAGGCTCGCTCACCGCCCGTTCACGGAGCCCGCCTACTTGGTCTTGATTGTCGAGTCGCGTATCAGCGTCTCGGAGTTCGTCAGGAGGCGTGCTGACGGTCTCAGCTGCCGGAATTGTCACGTCGGTCGGCGCCTCAGCCGCGCGATCGGACAACGCCTGTGACGCCGGTTCTGTGACCACGTTCGGATTGGCTGTCCACACCGCCAGCACGACAGCTGCCGTCGTCGCCATCGGAACCAGCACGCGCCAGTCGAAGAGCCACGCGAGCGCGGCGGACCTCTCCTCGCGTCCGGAGGCAAGCGCGGTGTCGTCGGCGGTCCGGGCAAGCGCCGCCAGGTGAGCTTGGCACCGCGAGCATGTCGAGATGTGTGCGTCCCACGTTCGCCGTTCGCTTGGCTCTAGCGCGCTCTCGGAGATCAGACCCAGGATCTCGGCGTCGGGGCACTGTCCATCGGCGTCAGGTCGGTTCCGCAGCTCCTGCGCCAGAGCTCGCTCGAACGTTCCGTCGCCGTCTCGGTCGTGTTCGCGTGCCACAGTGATCCCCTACCTCTTGAACGAACCGACTCCGCGATCTTGCATGAATTCTGTCATGGCTCGAGCATCTCGCGCAGATCGAGGGGCGTTTCGTCGACGACGTACTGATAAGACAGGTCCTTCCGGGTTTAGCGTGGGTAGAGGTCGAGCCCTCCGCAGTGAAAATAGATCGCCGTCGTGAAGTGTGACGGGTTGCGGAAGCCGCCGGCCTTTCGCTTGATGCTCATGATCTTGCTGTTGAGACCTTCAGCCACGCCATTCGTGATCGGATGCTGGACAAAGCGGAGCACCCCTGCGAGATGCCGCTTCAACGTCTTCGCCACCTGCTTCACGGGCGCGAGCCGCGAGCGGATCGCCCAGCCATACCAGCGCGTGAAGAACCGCGTCACGGCCGCATGCTGACGGTAGGTCCACAAGGCCCGCAACGCTTCTTTGATCGCCCACGCGCGCCCGACTTTCAACTTCAGCGCTTGGAGCGTCGCGAACGCGGCCGCATGCCGCGCCGGCCGCCGCTCGTCGCTGAACAGCCACAGGTACTTGGTGCCGGTCAGCGGCGAACCCTCGCCGGCCCGCAGAAAAGCGCGATGCTCCTGTTTGCGGACCGTATCGACGGCCTTCGTCATCTCCCGCATGATGTGGAACCGATCGAAGACGATCTTCTCGTCGCCGGCGGGCAGGCCGTCCCGCGTGGCGCCGATGTACGCCTCCCACATGTCCATCGCGACGGCGTGCAGTGCCCGCCGCTGGGCGTCCGTCAACTGGGCATCGTACGCCGCCAGACTCTCCGTCTTGCGATCTTCGGCCACAAACTCGACGGTCGCCCGCTGGAGGTCGCACACGATCGTGTGATAGCGATGGCCCTTGCGGAACGCCTTCTCGTCGACGCCGATGTAGCGGATCGGCCGCGCCTCTTTCCGCGCGTGGCCCCGCGCGACGGCGCGGCTCATCACGCCCCAGGCCTCGTCCCAGCTGACGCCCGCGATCTCACACGCACCTTTGACCGTACTGCACTGCAGGATCAGATCGATGATCAACCGTTCCAACAACCCCGTGAAGCGGCTCCGTGGCTCGGCCCACGGCACCCGCACTTGCTTCACGCCATGGGTCGGACACTGCACCCGCGGAATCTCGGCATGCAGGTGCGTCTGAAACTGACACGTGTCGAGATGGCGCCACGTGCGCTCTGCCGCATGATCGAAGGCGGGCACCGTCTCGCCGCAGTTGGGACAGGGCCAGCGCGTCGGCTCGTGCTCTAGCCACACGTCGACCCGCTCGTCCTCGGGTTTCAGCTCGACGCGCGCCACGTGCCAGGGGATAGGGATCCCCAAGATCGTCTCGAACAGCTTGGTATCCTGCATTCGCTCCTCCGCCGGAGCGTTCTATCAGCAGGACACCTCGAGTGCAATCCGCCGCCGAGCAAGCCCCCACCCACCAGGGGGCCCCCGCAGGCGGCCTGACGAGTCACCCGGGATCCTTGCGACCCACGGAGATCCCGGAAGGACCATAAGACAAGGCGATCTCTGCCGGAGTCAGACGATGCTGGTCCCGGAGCGCATTTTCGACGGCGTGTCGAAGCTGCTTGCGTGTCCGCGCGAGTTTCCGGGACACCGTCGCTTCGTGCTCGCCGAGGAGCCTCCCGATCTCCGCTAGCGTGAGCTGTTGCACGTAGTAGTAGCCCAAACGCAACCGGTCCTGCGAATCCAGTGCCGCGAGCGCGGCTTCCAGGACCTGGCGGAAGAGCGTGGCGAGACGGCTCCGATCTGGGCCGGCATCGTTTGCGTTCCCCACAACCTCAGCCGGCGACGGATCGGTGCGCTCGGGGTCGTAATTCTCTAGTGGTTCAAGGCGTTGATGTGCTCTGACCATGTCGATGTGCCGTTGGGCGAGAACCGAACGAAGCCACGTCGCCAGGGAGCTTTGCCCGTGGAAATAACGGAACAACGACCGGCGCTCGACACCAGGCTCAATTGACGCGCGGCTGTGGCCCACACCATAGAGCTCCGCCCAGAGCGTATCGGCGAGCTCTTGGCCTGCCGCGTCGTCGCCAACGAGAACCCGAGCCGCTCGGTATAGCGGCGGTCTGTAGGTCAAGATGACGTGCTCCCACGCCACCTCGTCTCCGTCGCCGCACAGAACGGCCAACCCGAGATCGGCTCCACGTAGTGAGATAACGTAGCGGCTGATCGCCCGGTCGTCTGGCGATTCATCTCTGAACCGGTGTTCGACGCTGCGATCGGCAGCTTCGGCCAGTGCGGCCACGGTCAACCGACCCCCGAGCAGCGGAAGCTGCTCGATGGCAACCGCGTGGAGCCGAGACACATGGCGCTTCGTATCCACCATACCTAGTGTCGTCATTCGCGCCTGTGCTCAGCAATCCCGGAGCCGTGCACCAAGGCGGCGTCCGCCGGCGAGCCGACGGCGGCGATACAATGAGTCGCATGAAAACGGCCTATCTGACGAGGCTGATCGCGGGCCTCGGGGCAGCCCTGCTGTCGATTTCCTGCGGTGCCCACGCACAGACCGATGGGTGGTTCGATGCGTACTTTGTCGATAAAGCGATGCGCGTCGACTACTTCCATTCGGGTGGCCTCGAGACGGAAACGGTGGCCTTGGATCAGATCGTGTCGGATGGGCCGTGGCCCGGAAGCCGAACCCGACTGATCGATGACCTTAACCTCGGGAAGTACTTGTTCGAGGTGATCGATCGGCAGACCAATCGGACGGTGTACTCACGAGGGTTTGCCTCGATCTATGGAGAATGGGAGACCACCCCGGAGTACCGTGAACGGTATCGAACGTTTCACGAATCACTTCGGTTTCCGTGGCCCCGCGCTCCGGTACAGGTGGTGCTTAAGGTCCGTGACGCAGAGCATGGTTTTCAGCAGATCTGGTCGACCGTGATCGATCCCGACTCGCGTTTTGTCAATCCGGCCGATCGAGCGCCGATGGGTGAGGTGTGGCCGATCTTCGAAAGCGGTCCCCCATCAGCGAAGGTCGACCTGGTGGTGATCAGCGAAGGGTACGCCGAGTCGGAGCTTCCGAAGTTTCATCGCGACGCCCAGCGCCTCGTCGCCGCCCTGTTCGAGGAGGAACCGTTCAACAGCCGACGGTCCGACTTCAATGTGTGGGGTCTCGATCTCCCGGCCGCCCAGTCGGGCATTACTCGACCCCGCGCGATGCAGTTTCGTCGAACGCCGCTATCAGCGCAGTACAACATCTTCGACTCGGAGCGCTACATGCTGACGTACGACAACCGTGCGTTGCGCGACGCAGCGTCGGCGGCACCGTACGAATTCCTCGAGATCGTGGCCAACGAGGAACAATACGGCGGCGGCGGAATATTCAACTTCCAAGCGACGACTGCGGCCGATACGGGCTTCGCCGAGTACGTCTTCGTTCACGAGTTTGGCCATCACTTTGCCGGGTTGGCGGACGAGTACTACACCTCCGACGTCGCGTATGAGACCGGCGCGACCCACCACCCCGAGCCCTGGGAGCCGAACGTCACCGCGCTGCACGACCCGGCCGGGCTCAAGTGGGGGGATCTCGTCGAGGCCGCAACGCCGCTGCCCACGCCCTGGGACAAGGCCGCGTTCGAGCGTAGCAGCGTCGCCGCGCAAGCGGAGCGTCGGGAACTACGAGATCAGGGCGCTCCGGAGACGGAGATGGACCGGCTGTTCACCGAGCAGATGGAACAGGAGACCGCGTTACTCCAATCGATGGAGCACGCCGGAGCGGTCGGTGCGTTTGAAGGGGCCTCATATGAACCGGTCGGGTTGTATCGACCCGAGATAGACTGTGTCATGTTTACCCGGAACCCCGTTGGATTCTGCCGGGTGTGCCAGCGGGCGATCAATCGAGTTATCGATCGGTACTCGAGACAGTGATGGACGCTACCCTGCTTCAACAGCTTGAGCGGGCGCTCGGCGCGGAGTACGTCGTGAAGGACCGCGCGGAGCTGGCGACGTACGAGTCCGACGGTCTGGCGAAGCTTCGTGCGCAGCCCGGTCTGGCCGTGCTGCCCGGGACGGCTGCCGAGGTGCAGCGCGTCGTTCAGCTCTGCCATCAGCACCGCGTGCCCTTCGTTGCGCGCGGTCATGGCACCGGGTTGTCCGGTGGCGCGATGCCGCATCCCGACGGCGTGCTGATCGTGATGACCCGCCTCAACCGGATCTTGGATATTGATATACCCAACCAACGGATCACGGTGGAGCCCGGCGTGCCGAATCTCAACGTGACGAACGCCGTCTCTGCCGAAGGGTGCTACTACGCCCCCGACCCGTCGAGCCAGGTCGTTTGCTCGATCGGCGGCAACGTGGCCGAGAATTCGGGCGGTGCGCACTGCCTGAAGTACGGCTTCACCGTGCACCATGTTCTTGGCGTCGAGGCGGTGCTTCCGGATGGTTCGCTCGTGCAGATCGGCGGACCGGCCCTCGACCAGCCGGGCCTCGACTTGCTCGGCGTGCTCGTCGGTTCCGAAGGAACGCTGGCGGTGGTCACGAAGGTGACCCTACGCCTGTTGAGGAAGCCGGCGTCGGTCAAGACACTACTGGCCGCGTTCGACTCGACTGAAGCAGCGGGGAACGCGGTGAGCGGCATCATCTCTGCTGGGGTTATTCCGGCCGCGGTGGAAATGATGGATCGCACTACGATCGAAGCAACTGAGGCTGCGGTGCACCAAAACTTTCCGCCCGCCGAGGCTGTGCTGATCGTCGAGCTCGACGGCGCCGAAGCTGAGGTCATCGCGCTCTTCGAGATGGTGCAGCAGGTCTGCCGTGACGCCGGCGCGCGGGAGATCGAGGTGGCGCAAACGGAGGAACAACGTGCGCGCTTCTGGATGGGGCGCAAGGCGGCGTTCGCGGCCATGGGTCGCGTGTCGCCGAGCTACTACGTCCAGGACGGTGTGATTCCTCGTACGAAGCTTCCGGAAGTGCTCGCGCGCATACGGGATCTCGAAGCCGAATCTGGCCTGCGAATTGGCAACGTCTTCCACGCTGGCGATGGCAACCTCCATCCGCTCGTCTGCTACGACGAACGCGTGGCGGGACAGGCCGATCTAGCGCAGCGAGTGGCGTCGGAGATCCTAACGTTCTGTTTGGATGTCGGCGGCTCCATCACGGGCGAGCACGGAGTTGGGGCTGACAAGGCCAGCCACATGCCCAAGATGTTCTCCGACGTTGACCTCGATACCATGCAGCTCGTGCGGTGCGCGTTCGACCCCGAGAACCTCTGCAACCCGAACAAGATTTTTCCGACGCCGCGGTTGTGCGGCGAAGTCCCCGGCCCCTATCGGGCCCATCCAGTTGAAGTCGCCGGATTGGCCGAGCGGCTGTAAGGGTCGTGGACGACGTGTCGACCCACAGTGTGATCGACGAGGCGCAGTCCCGGCTTGCGCCAATCACCGTACGACCGTTCACCGACGCGGATTCCGTCGACGGCGCGCCTGCGCAGGTTGTCGCAGAGCCCGCGACCGCTGACGAGGTCGCTGCGGTGCTTGCCTGGGCATCGGCGCGTGAGCTAACGGTCGCCGTGCGGGGGGGTGGGACGAAGCTCGACTGGGGCGGGGTCTGCCGATCCGTCGACCTGATCGTGTCGACCACGCGCCTGAGCCGCGTCCTCGAACACCGGCACGGTGATCTCACGGCGACCGTCGACGCCGGAACCACACTTGATGCGTTGAACGCCAGGCTTGCGGCTCACAAACAGTGGTTGCCGCTTGATCCGCCGTGGTCTCCGCTGGCGACGATCGGGGGCATCCTCGCCACCAACGACAGCGGTCCGCGCCGACACCGCCACGGAGCTCCGCGCGATCTCATCATCGGCATCACAGTCGCGCGCCCGGACGCCGAGCTCGCGAAGGCCGGGGGGATCGTGGTCAAGAACGTCGCTGGCTACGATCTCTCACGTCTCATGACCGGGGCGTTCGGATCGCTGGGTGTGATCGTGAATGCCACGTTCAAGCTCGCACCGGTTGCGCCGTCGTCCCGTACGGTGGTGGTCAAGGCTGACGGCATCGAGGCCCTGGCCTCTGTGATGGCCGATGTGCAGGCATCGGCCTTGACGCCGACGGCTGTCGAGGTTGGGTGGCCGCCCGCCCGGGCGCTCGTCAGATTCGACTCGGTCGAAACGGCCGTGGCACAGCAGGCCGACGAGGTGGCGCACCTCTTGGCGTCCAGCGCCAGCGCGACTCGGATCGTGGCCGGATCCGAGGCCGAAGCGGCGTGGGCTGACCACGCCCGCTGGTGGAGTGAGCCCGGTACGCTCGTCAAGGTCACGACGCTGCCGCAGGCCGTCGTACCAACGCTGGCCTGGCTGGCCGAATGCGGCGACGTCGAGGTGGCCGTGCAAGGCCGAGCGAGCCTCGGCGTTTTCGATGTCCGGCTACGTGGCAGTGTCGACGCTCAAGTGGGGCTCTTGGGCGCCCTGCGCGAGCGGTTCGCGCGTGGTGAGGGGTCAGCCGTGATTCGGCGTGGTTCACCTGAGCTTCGAACGGCGATTGACCCGTGGGGGTCGCTCGGCGACGGTCGGACGGTCATGCGGGCGATCAAGCAGCGTTTCGACCCGAAAGAAATGCTCAATCCCGGTCGCGGTCCGGTCTCGAGTTCCGACCGTCCTACCGACTCGGCAGTGGCTGATTCCTGATTGACGCATCCACCAGCTCTACGAGGTGGAACATCGGCATCGGCTGCTCGGCCTTGGACTGCAGCTGTAGCAGGCAACCGGGGTTGCTCGAGACGACGGCGTCCGCACCGGTCGCGAGGACGTTGTTCAGCTTGCGTTGCCCGAGTGCATCGGCGGCCTCGGGTTCGACCAGGTTGTAGACGCCGGCCGACCCGCAGCACAGTCCGGCCTCTGGGATCTCGCGCACCTCAAGTTCCGGAATTGCGGCCAGCACGTCCCTTGGTTCCTGGGCGACCTGCTGCGCGTGCCGAAGGTGGCAAGCGTCGTGATACGCGACAGCCATCCGAAGCGGATGGCGCGGCGCCTGCGGTGAGAGCTCGGCCAGGACTTCGGAGACATCACGGCATTTGTCGGCCAGCGCGCTCGCGCGAGCGGCATATGCGGGCTCGTCGCGCAAGAGATGTCCGTACTCTTTGAGTGTCGAGCCGCACCCCGCGGCGTTGATCACTATCGTGTCGACATCGACTCCGTCAAAGGCGTCGATGAATTGCTTCGCCATGGCGACGGCGTCTCCTTCAAGGCCGGCGTGCACCATGAGCGCTCCACAGCACCCTTGATTCTCTGGAACGATGACGTCGCAGCCCTCCGCTGACAGCACCCGAGCGGTGGCATCGTTGACGCCCGGGAAGAAGGTCCGCTGCACACAGCCCAGTACCAGTGCGACCGTTCGCCGACGCTCGCCCCTCGCCGGTATCGGCGCCGGCGTTCCTCCGAACACCGACTTCAAGGAGACGGACGGCGTTACGCGCTCCATCGCGCGAAGGCGCGCGGGGAGCCAGCTAAGAACTCCCGTCCCTCGAAGGAGTTTCTGAAGCCCGAGCTTCTGATAGAGCCACAGGTTGAGCGCGACGACGCGCAGCCGACCTGGATACGGAAAGAGCGAGAAGATAAGGTTCCGGAACCACCGATCACCGATTGTTCGAGTCGTATGACGCTCGACCTGCGACCGAGTGGCCTCGACGAGTCGATCGTACTGCACGCCGGACGGACACGCGGTGACGCACGCCATGCAGCCGAGGCAGGTATCGAAATGTCGAGTGAAGTGGTCGTCGATCGTTGCGCGTCCCTCTAAGCCGAGGTTCATCAAATAGATCCGGCCCCTCGGCGAATCGGTCTCCCTCCCCCACAGCGCATATGTGGGGCAGGCCGGCAAACAGAAACCGCAATGCACGCACTCCTCGACTTGCTCGAGCAACGGAGGATGATGCGCGTCGAACGCGCCTGTCGGTGTTGTCATGAGTGTCGAGCTCTCGCAGGCGGCAGACACTGTAGCATGGCGGCCTGCTCCGGGCTGGGCAGAACGTGAGCTCGAATCGGGGTTAAGATGGCCGCCATGCCAACTTCACATGCCGTTCGCATGCATCAGGTGGGTGGGCCAGAGGTCTTGCAGTGGGAAGCGATCGAGGTTCCGGCGCCCGGTCAGGGTGAGGTGCTCGTCGCGCAGACAGCGATCGGTCTCAACTTCATCGACGTGTACCACCGGAAAGGATTGTACCCGGTGAAATCGTTTCCTGCGATCGTCGGCAACGAGGCTGCCGGCGTGGTCGAGGCGGTGGGAGACGGTGTGAGTGAGGTCGCGGTTGGCGATCGGGTCGCCTACTGCATGCGCATCGGTAGCTATGCGGAGCGGCGATTGATTCCGTCTCGTTTCCTTGTCCGCCTGCCTGACGCCGTGACCGACCAGCAGGCCGCCGCGATGATGCTCAAGGGGAGCACCGTTCGGTACTTGCTTCGGCAGATTCACCCCGTATCGCCTGGCGAAACGATCCTGTTCCACGCGGCGGCCGGGGGGTGCGGGCTCATCGCCTGTCAGTGGGCTAAGCACCTCGGCGCGACCGTGATCGGAACCGTCGGGACGCCCGAGAAGGCTGAGCTCGCCAAGGCCCACGGGTGCGACCATCCGATTGTCTACACCCAGGAGAACTTCACCGAGCGGGTCAAGGAAATCACCGATGGAAAAGGTGTGCCGGTTGTCTTTGACTCGGTCGGCCGGGATACGTTCCTCGGTTCCCTCGACTGTTTACAGCCTAGGGGCCTGATGGTCACCTTCGGCAATGCCTCCGGTGCGGTTGAGCCGTTCTCTCCCGGCCTACTGGCCGCAAAGGGGTCGTTGTTTCTGACACGACCCACGTTGGCCACCTACACCCATACCCGCGAAGATCTGGAAGCGGTGACGGCTGATCTGTTCGAGGTGGTCGCGAGCGGCGCGGTCACGATCAATGTGAATCAGACCTACGCGCTCGAGAACGCGGCGCAGGCGCATAGGGATTTGGAGGGCCGACGGACTACTGGCTCTACCGTCTTGCTGACCGATCTCGCAGAGGCGTGATCGGGCGTGGCGGGAGACAAGGGATGGTTGCCGGTAGACGAGCGGTCGTGATCGTCGTCGCCGTGATCACCGCGGCGGTGGCCTGTTCCCGCGGCAACCGGCCAACACCGATCGCCGAGGGCGACGATAAGCCCACGCTTTCGGCCGAGCTGGTCACCGATGGTCTGACGGCCCACCGGCCGGCCGTATCAGGCACGAACGGCCTCGTCACCGCGGGGCACCCGCTGGCCTCAATGGCCGGGGTCCGAATCCTCTTGCAGGGTGGAACAGCCGCAGATGCCGCCGTCGCCATTCTCGCTACCCTCAATCTCGTCGAGCCGATGATGTCCGGTGCCGGCGGCAACGGATTCATGACGGTCTTTGACAACGCGAGCGGCCAGGTCTACTCACTCAACGCGACCGGTTCCGCGCCTGAGTCGCTGGACGCGGCTGGGTTGACGGCCGACGAGTTGGCGAGAGGCATCATGGCAGGTGTCACCCCAGGTCTCTTCGGCGGGTGGATCGCGCTCTTGGAACGATTCGGGACCATGAGCCTCGGCGACGTGCTTCAGCCGGCGATCGAGTACGCCGAGGCCGGGCATCCGCTGGCGCCATTTGTCGCCGAGTCGATCGCCGAGTCACGTGAGCTCTTTGAGCGGTTCGAGTCGACACGCCGCATGTTGCTGCCCGGAGGCGAGCCGCCACGTCCCGGCACGGTGTTTCCGTACCCCGATCTGGCTCGAACATTCAACCGAGTGGTCGAAGCCGAGATCAGTGCCCTGGCGAGTGGACAGACTCGCGAGACGGGGTTGCGCGCGGCGTTCGATCGGTTCTACAAAGGCAACATCGCTCGGGAGATGGCGCGGTTCTATCGGGATCACGGCGGCCCGTTTACCCGCGCAGATTTTTCGCGCTTCGAGCCGACATGGACTGAGCCTGTACACACGACATATCGCGGGTACGACGTCTATAGCAGCCCGGTCACCTCGCGTGGTGGACTCGAGGTGACGATGCAGCTCAACCTGATCGAGGGGGTCGATATCGAGTCACATCCGCACAACTCAGCTCAGGCGTTACATCTGATTGCCGAGTCGATCAAGCTCGCGAAGGCAGACATCTACCACTTTGTGGCCGATCCAACCACGACGGAGGTCCCGGTCGAAGGGCTGCTGTCGAAGGACTACGCCACCGTGCGGCGCGCCCTCGTGTTGTCCGGTCGGTCGATGGAATACCCGGACTCTGGTGCGCCGCCCGGCGTCCTCAGCTCGGGGGCCAGGGAGGACTCGCCGCTGGCACACGTCGAGTCGGCACGGAGCTATCCGGGCAGCACGACCAGCTTTACCGTCGTGGATCGTGTCGGGAACGTTGTGGTCGCCACGCCGACGCTGGGGAGTTTGTGGGGTACGGGCGTCGTCGTCGGCGAAACCGGGCTGCTGTTTAACAACGGGCTACGTCACGGTTCGACGTCACCCTATTCCGACGACGTCAACTACGTCGCTGGCGGGCAGGTGCCGGTGCTCAATAACTCGCCCACGATCGTGATGAAAGACGGCAAGTTCCATCTGGCGTTGGGCACGCCCGGAGGTGAGACGATCGGACAAACGCAGTTCCAGGTGCTCGTCAACATTCTCGACTACGGAATGCGCATCCAAGAAGCCATTGAAGCGCCGCGCATCTACCTGGCCGCGGATCCGAACTTCTATCGACCAGGGGCGCAGATCACGGTGCAGGTCGAGCAGCGCGTTGCGCCGCAGGCCATCGCGGAGCTCCGATCGATGGGGCACACGGTCGAGCTCGTGGCGGAGTATTCGATGGGCAACATGCAGGGAATCCTCGTCGATCGTGATGCGGGCACGATGTCAGCGGGCGGCGACCCGCGCCGGATGATGTATGCCGTGGGGTGGTAGGATCGTCGTGATCGCGATCGGTGTCGCAACTTTCGCGGCGGCCCAGCCGCCGTTCGAGCTTCCGTGGGTTCGGATACCAGCGGGCGCCTTTCATCGCGGTTGCGTCCCCGCTGACGAGGCCTGTCTCGACAACGAGCGACCTCGCCACGAGGTCACGGTGTCTCAACCGTTTGATCTCATGGCGACGGAGGTAACCGTAAGGCAGTACCTGACGTTCGCTCGCGTGACGCAACACGCGTTACCTCGGCAGCCGAACTTCGAGCAGACCGGTGCTCATCCGATCGTGTATGTCGATTGGCAAGACGCCGCGGCGTTCTGTGAGTGGGCCGGCGGGCGTCTGCCCACCGAAGCGGAGTGGGAGTATGCGGCGCGTGGTGGGCACGCCGATCGGGTGTACTGGTGGGGCAACGAGCTGTCGAGCGGCCACGCGAACTACGGAACCAACGTATGCTGCGATGGAGCCACCGAAGGCGACGATCAGTGGCTGAAGACCGCCCCGGTTGGTTCGTTCCCGCCGAACGACTTCGGTCTGTATGACATGACCGGCAACGTCTGGGAGTGGGTGGCCGACTGGCACGCGCCGTACGGGGCGGGTCCGGAGACCGACCCGCTGGGTTCGGAGACGGGACCCGGCCGTGTGGCCCGCGGCGGTTCGTGGCTGAATGATCCGTCGGTTCTGCGGCTGTCGGTACGCCTCACCTTCAATCCGAACGGTCGCACGAGCAACATCGGGACGCGCTGCGCCCGCGATCTGCCAACCTTGCTGGCCGACGGCCAGGGGCCAGGTCTCTCGACGCCATTTGTTGACGGCGCCTTTGCGGGCGGTTAGCATCGCCTGTTGGAGGCCTGTCCATGCGAAAGAACACGAAATCGTCGCGTACCAAAGGCGATGCGTCACGTCGCGATTTTATGAAGAACGCCGTGCTCGGCGCCGGTGCTACGGCGGCGGCCCTCGGTACGAGTGGCGTCGGCTTTGCCGCTGAAGAAGTCGATGAGAAGCCGATTACTATTCCGCCCGAGTTCAAGGCGTCGAAAGACGCGACCCTGCCCACCATTGACTTTCCGATGTCCGGGGCACAGGTGTTCGCGCGAGCGTGTCACGATGAGGGCGTCAAGGCGCTGTTTTGTTGCCCGGGCAACTACGACGTCGTCCATGCCATCGCCGAAACCGGCATTCCAACTTACAGCGGGCGGCACGAAGGGTCGTTGTGCCACGCGGCTGACGCGTTCTGTCGGGCCACGGGTGAGGTCGCGGCGACGTCCGGAACCGAAGGACCGGGCTTCACCGACATGATCTGCGGGATCGCGGCTGCCAACTCGGCGCGCTCACCCCTCCTTGTCCTCGCGAGCAACAAATCGGTGTTCGCCGAAGACACCGAGCAGGGTATCCAAGACGCGTATCAGCAGCCCACGACCGAAGGGATGCGCAAGTACGGCAAGCGGATGATTACACCGGCACGAGTGTGGGAATACGCCGGCTATGCGTTCCGTCAGCTCAAGAGCGGAGTGCCGAAGCCCGTGCACCTCGACTTTCCGGCCGAGATCGCGCGCGCACGTTTCGAAGACGGCAGCGAGCTCGAGTACTTCTTCGATAAGACAAAGTATCGAACCGACACCAAGCCGCATCCGGATCCCGTCGCGATCGACGCCGCGGCCGAGATGCTGCAGGCAGCGGAGCGCCCGATGATCGTGTCGAGCAACGGCGTGTTCTATAGCCGCGCCTGGACCGCACTTCGCGCGCTGGCTGAGAAGGCGCAAATCCCGGTCGTGGAATCGGGTGCCATGAAAGGACAGTTCCCCATAGATCACGAGCTGTCGGCCGATACCGCGCCTGGGGCGCTCATGAGTGCCGACGTCGTCGTACTGGTCGGTCAGTACTGCATGCCGACGCTGGGCGAATTCGCATTCGGTCCCGACACCCGTTATATCCGGATCGATCCGTCGGCTGAGGACATCGGACGCAATCTACCGATCGACCTGGGAATCGTCAGCGACGAGAAGGCCGCGCTCGAAGCGCTTACGGCGGCGATGCCGCACCAGAGGCGAGCGGCGTGGGTTGCCGAAATTGCAGCGGCCCGAGACGCGTTCGAGGCCGAGAACGCGGAGTACTACCAGACGGGACTCGGCTACACCGATGCAGTGCATCCTGCGGTGATCGGCAAGGAGCTGGCCGACTTCCTGTATCGGGGTGAGTTGCCCCACGATCGCACGACGGTCCTGCAGGGCGGTTACGGAATTGCTCGGTACACTCGGCGGTATCTACGAGCGTTTCGGCCGGGCCAGATCGTCAATGGCGCCTACCAGTATGGCGCGATCGGACCCGACGTCGGGTACACCGTCGGCGTGGCCGCCGCGGTGCGTGACGGTGCGGGCCCGCAGGCCGGCCACGAGGGTCACCCGATCATCGCGATCACCGGTGATGCGGGCTTCGGCTATACCGGGATGGAGGTCGAGACGTTGTCGAAGTATCGGCTGCCGGCGGTCATCATCGTCTACAACAACAACGCGTGGGGCACATGGTCGGGTCAACGGAACAACGAGATCGGCCTCCCAGTGCATCTCTTCCAGGAGAACCTGCGCTACGACAAGATGGGCGAGGCGCTCGGCGCCCACGGCGAGTACGTCACGACCCCGAACGACTTCACCCCGGCGTTGCAACGAGCGTACGAGGTGGCTCGTGACGAGCAGCGCCCGGCCGTGGTCAACGTGCAGGCGCGAAAGGAATTCCATCTCCGCGAACAAGCACCGGGCTTCCTCGGCAAGATCGAACCTGGTGTGATGTCGTACTACCACTAATCGGACGTTCCGAGCGGTCAGACGAGCACGGTGGGCGGACGGCATGTCGCGTCGAAGGCACGATCGGCGCACGAGAAGGGGATCGCGGCGGTCAGGCACTGCCTGCAGGAGTATGCGGACCGCGGCGTGTTTCGCGGCTACTCCGAGCGATCCGAGAGGCTGAATCGTCTCGGGTTTCGGTTCTCCTGGTTGGCTCGAGACCCGTACCACTTGAGATACGAGGCGGACAGCGGCACGTTTACGTTCCTCAACGTGCTGCCCAACGTTGGTGGGCATTCCCGTCTGGCCCGTGCGCTGCGAGCGTTTGTCGCGGAGCGGTCGTCGCGCGCACTCCCTCCGCACCGACGCATCGACCCGAGACGCGCCACGGCGTCTGCGTTCGTGGAGCAGGGGACCATGCGCTTGCGGGTCGTAGCCAGGCGCGGACATCATGGCTACGGTGCGAACCGCGTTGTCAACTTAGTGCACGAGGTCTACGCATACCTACAGAACTACTATCCGGAGTATCTTTGGGAGAACTATGGTTTGTCTCAGGATTAGCACGACTGTGTCCCTCCTGATGCTCGGTTGGGCGGTTGTCACACCGCGCGCGCAGGAACATCCCGTTGAACCCCACACCCATGCGGAGGGACACGCCCTTGCTAACCCGACCGAACCCACGTCGGATTCCGTCGCCACCGGCCGGCAGCGATACGTCTTCTCGTGCCGTCCGTGTCACGGCAATCGCGGGAAGGGCGACGGCGACATGTCACACGCTGGAGGCGTGCCCTCAGACCTTACTGATAAGGTGTGGCAGCATGGCGCCAGCGACGGCGAGATCTTCCTCGTCATTAAGGAAGGCGTGTCCGCCGACATGCAGGCGTACAAAAGCCAGATCCCCGATGACGATATCTGGCACCTCGTCAACTACATCCGAAGCCTGGCGGACTGACACCGAGGTGCGGTGATGACAGACGTTCGCTATCGGCTGATGAAGCCGGACGATGCCGAGGCCGTCTCCAACCTCGTGCTCGCAAGCTTCGAGCAGTACATCGCACCCCAGTACACACCGGTGGGCGTCGAGGCGTTCCGAAAGTTCGCGTCGGCGAAGGGGCTACGCGAGCGAGCTGAGGCGGACCACTTCGTCGTCGTGGCGACCACCGCTCAGGATGTCGTGGGGATGATTGAGTTTCGTCACAGCGATCACGTCTCGCTCTTGTTCGTCGATAAGGCCTCCCACCGACAAGGCGTCGCCAGAGCGCTGCTCGAGCGGGGCCTGACCGAGGCGAGAAAGCGCGAGGCTGGCGTCGAGCGGGTCACGGTTAACTCGACCCGGTACGGCGTGCCGGCGTACGAGAAGCTCGGCTTTCTGCAGACGGGGCCCGAGCGGGCGGTCAACGGCATCGTGTTCATTCCGATGGCGATGCGGCTGGACGCCTCCGCGAAAGGCTCGGGGACCGACGGCTGACCTCCCCCCGCACTGCTGGCACCTCGCGATCCCCGCAAGGCTGGCACGGCTGGGACGCGTATGCGCCGTTCTACGACTGGGAAAACGCACGGACTGTCGGACGTCGCGACGTCCGTTTCTGGGTGGATCTCGCACAGCGCGCGACCGGCCCGGTGCTCGAGCTCGGATGTGGCACCGGCCGTCTCTCGCTGCCCGTGGCAAAGGCGTCGGATCGCTTCGTCGGGATCGATCGCTCGGCGCCCATGCTTGCGCGGCTGCGCCGACGCTTCCGCCGCACCAGGCTAGGTGGGCGCGCGGAGGTCATCCGTGGCGATATTCGGGCGCTTCCGTTTCGACCGCGCATGCGGTTCTCGCTCGTTATGGCGCCGTACGGGATGCTGCAGTCTTTGCTGAGCGATGCCGATCTCCGCGCCACTCTTCGGTCCGTTGCGGCGGTCATGCCCCGGGGCGGTTCGTTTGTCATCGACCTCGTGCCCGACTTGCCGCGGTGGAGCGAGTACGCGCGCAAGGTAAGCCTGCGCGGCCGAGGACCGGGAGGGAGCGACCTCACCTTGATTGAGACGGTCCGCCAGGATCGTCCTCGCGGGCTGACGATCTTCGACCAGGAGTACGTCGAAAGGGTCGATGGGCGATTGGAACGCCACCAATTCGAAATCAGCTTTCGCACGCTGACGGTGCCTCGGATTTCGGCTCGTCTCGAACGGGCGGGGTTCAAAGTGGACGCCGTCCTCGGCGACTATCGCGGGCGTGCCTGGAACCCCACCGCCGACGTCTGGGTGATCATTGCCCGAAGGGCCTAGGCAAAGCCGAGTCCCCTGGCCCGTGTTCTGCCTTTGCCTTCGGCCCCTTGCCTTTTTCTTTCCCCTATTTCTGAGATAATTGCCAGGCCGTCATCCAGCCGGGACGGCCCCTCTGAACACTGGGAGTAGCGTCATATGTCCGGTCATTCCAAGTGGGCTTCGATCAAGCACAAGAAGGGTGCGGCCGATGCCAAGCGCGGAAAGCTCTTCACGCGAATCATCAAGGAGCTTACCGTTGCGGCCCGAGACGCGGGTGGCGATCCCGACAGCAACCCTCGACTGCGAACCGTCATCGCGGACGCCAAGGCGGCGAACATGCCTGCCGACAACATCAAGCGTGCGATTCGTCGAGGCACCGGGGAAGAACCTGGTGTGGCCTACGAGCACGTGTCCTACGAGGGGTACGGGCCCGGCGGTGCCGCGCTACTCATCGAGGTCCTGACCGACAATACGAATCGTGCCGTCGGGGAAGTCCGTCATCTGTTGACGAAGCATGGCGGGAATCTCGGAACGACCAACAGCGTGGCCTGGATGTTCGACAAGCGTGGCTACATCGTCGTCGAGAAGCAGGGCGCTGACGAAGAGGCGCTCATGACGGCTGCCATAGATGCGGGCGCCGATGATTTTCGTGAAGATGAAGACAACTGGGAAATCGTCAGTTCGCCGGAGACATACGACGTAGTACTGGCGGCGGTCCGAGGCCTGGGCGTCGAGCCGGCGAGTGCCGAGGTCGCGATGTTGCCTCAGAACTTCGTGAAGCTCGACGGTAAGCCAGCCAAGCAGATGATCAGGTTGATGGAGTCACTCGAAGACCTGGACGACGTGCAGCACGTCTGGTCGAACTTCGATATCTCGGCGGAGGAGATCGAGGCGTCACTGGCGTGAGGATCTTCGGGGTCGACCCAGGGTCAGCCCGCACCGGTTACGGCTGCATCGAGACCAACGGTAGCCAGCACCGCGTGATTGACTGCGGCGCGCTGTCGGTTCCGGCACGCGTATCACTTCCGGAGAAGCTCGAATCACTCTACACGCGACTTGCCGACCTGCTGTCCGAACATCGACCCGATGTCATGGCGGTCGAAGACCTCTTCTACGCGAAGAACGCTCGTAGCGCGCTGGTCCTCGGTCATGTACGAGGCATCGTGCTTCTGGCGGCGTCGCGGGCTGACGTCGCGGTCTCTGAGTACACGCCGACCCAAGTCAAACGCGCGGTCGTGGGCTACGGACGGGCGGAGAAGCACCAGGTTCAGGAGATGATTCGGGTCTTGCTCGGGATGCGCGAGGCACCGACGCCTCTGGATGTATCCGACGCGTTGGCTGTCGCGGTGTGCCACGCTCACACCCAAGCGCAGGTGGCGCTGCCAGCCGACGACAAAGCGAAGACCCCGCGGCCTCGGAGCTGGCGTCAGTATCGGCCCGATCGACCGGCACCGCAGAGGTCGGGTCGGTGATCGGAGCTCTCCAAGGAAGCCTGGCCGACAAGCATCCGAGCCGCGTCGTGGTCGACGTGCATGGCGTGGGCTACGAAGTGCATGTCCCCCTGTCGACGTTCTACGGGCTAGGTGAGCTCGGGTCCGATGTCTCACTGCGGGTACACACCCACGTCCGAGAGGAGACACTGTCACTGTTTGGTTTTGCCACCAAACTCGAACTCGACCTGTTCGAGCGGTTGATCGCGATTAGCGGTGTCGGGCCGCGGCTTGCGCTTGCCGTGCTTTCGGGAATCGAGCCGCCGGACTTGGTGCGGGCGGTTCAGACGGGGGACGTGGTCCGCCTCACGCGGATTCCGGGTGTGGGCAAGAAGACGGCGGAACGGATCGGGCTGGAGCTGAAGGACCGCTTGCCACCGGGTCTCGACGTCGAAGCCGACGTCGACGACGAGACGGAGACTGGAGACGACCTGAGGCCAGACGTACTGTCCGCGCTTCTCAACCTCGGCTATCATCGGCCACTTGCCGAGCGCGCGGTAGACGCGGCGATGAAACCGGGTTCCGGAGAAAGCAGTTTCGAGGGTACTCTGCGGCTCGCGCTGCGCGAGTTGGCCAAATAGAGGACCGGGTACTTCGCACGGTGACGTCCATCGACAGAATCGTCAGCTCGGCGCGGACCGACGAGGAGGTCCAGTACGAAACCGGGCTTCGGCCCCGCACGCTCGACGAATACATTGGACAAGACCGCGTGCGCGAGAACCTGAGTGTGTCGGTCACGGCTGCCAGGAACCGAAACGACGCGTTGGATCATGTGCTGCTCTATGGACCGCCGGGCCTGGGGAAGACGACCCTCGCATATGTGATCGCGCAGGAGCTAGGCGTCCAGGTTCGCGCGACGGCCGGGCCGGTCCTCGAGAAGCCCGGCGACCTTGCCGCACTGCTCACGAACTTGAAAGAGCACGAAGTGCTCTTCGTTGATGAGATTCATCGGATGTCACCGGTTATCGAGGAGATTCTCTATCCGGCGATGGAGGACTATGAGCTCGACATCATGATCGGACAGGGCCCCGGCGCGAGATCCGTCAAGGTGCCGCTGCATCCGTTCACGCTGGTGGGGGCGACGACGAGGGCAGGATTGCTGACGTCGCCACTCCGCGCCCGATTCGGGATCGTGCACCGCCTGGACTACTACACGAGTGACGACTTGCGAGAGATCGTCGATCGCTCAGCTCGAATTCTTGGTGTCCCGATTGACGAGGCGGCGACCAACGAGATCGCTCGGCGGGCGCGTGGGACGCCTCGAGTAGGCAACCGTCTCCTTCGACGGGTTCGCGATTTCGCCGAAGTCCGCGCCGACGGGGCCATCACCGTCGATGTCGCGCGTGATGCCATGAAGATGCTGGAGGTCGACGACAACGGCTTCGACGAAGCCGACCGGCGGTTGCTCAAGGCCATCATCGACAAGTTCGGCGGCGGGCCGGTCGGGCTAAATAGCCTGGCTGCGGCGATCAGCGAAGAGAAGGAAGCCATCGAAGATATCTATGAGCCGTTCCTCATTCAGCGTGGGTTTCTTGATCGCACACCCCGCGGTCGCGTAGCCACTCCGAGGGCCTACGAGTATTTCGGCGTGACGGCACCCGAGCGCTCGCCCGGGCTGTGGTGAGGCAACCGTGCGGAAAGGACCAGCCTTTTGACGAAGGGTAGACGCCTCGACGGAAGCGGTGCGAAGCGACAGGCGCGGATCGCCTCGCTCGCCTCCTACGTACCGCCCCGTGTGATTACCAATGCCGACCTCGAGAAGATGGTGGACACGTCGGACGAGTGGATCCTGAAGCGCACCGGAATCCGCGAGCGCCATATCGTCGATCCAGGAGTCGCGACGTCAGATCTCGCGAAGGAGGCGGCGCTGAAGGCGATCGAGCAAGCCGGTGTGACGCCCGCCGACATCGGTTTCATTGTGGTTGGCACCACGACTCCAGACATGTTCTTTCCCAGCACGGCGTGCCTGGTGCAAGAGAAGATTGGTGCGGTCGACGCATGGGGGTTCGACCTCGGTGCTGCATGCTCAGGCTTCACCTACGCGCTGACGACCGCGGCTCAAATGGTGGTGTCGGGTGCCCACGACCACGCCTTGGTCATCGGGGCCGACGTGATGTCGTCGATCATCGATTACCGGGACCGCTCGACCTGTGTGCTGTTCGGAGACGGTGCGGGCGCGGCCGTCGTGTCCCCAGCGGTGGAGGACGGCATCGGCATCATCGACTTCGCGCATGAGATCGACGGGCGCGGCGGGCCGGCGCTCTGCATGCCCGCCGGTGGGAGTTTGCGACCTGCGTCGCACGAGACCGTCGACGGGCGGCAGCATTACGTGCAACAGGACGGCGCCGCTGTGTTCAAGTTTGCCGTCCGCAAGACCGAGGAGATCTGTCGTCGCGTTCTGTGTCAGAACAATATCGGGGCTGACGACGTGGATTTGTTCGTATCGCACCAGGCCAACCGACGGATCATCGAGAGCGCCGCCGATCGGATTGGGCTTGACCGAAACAAGATCGTCATCAATATTGAGCGGTTCGGCAACACGACAGGCGCTACGATACCGCTGGCGCTATCCGATGCCATCGCGGCGGGCCGGCTGAAGAAAGGGCACCGCGTCTTGCTCACATCGGTCGGAGCCGGCTTCACAGTGGGGGCCGTGTTGTTGCGGTGGGCGTTCTGAGCGCCGTCCTTGTCTACCCCGCTCTCAGCGTTTGACTTCGAACTCCCACCCGAGCTGATTGCCCAGCAGGCAGCGCCGGTCAGGGACCGCGCGCGTCTCCTCCATCTCGACCGTTCCTCCGGTGCGTGCATGCACCACCGCGTCGACGAGATGCCGAGTCTCCTGAGGTCCGGCGACCTGCTTGTCGTCAATGATTCCCGCGTATTCCCGGCCCGCTTGATAGGCCGACGTGAGCCGAGCGGGGGACGCGTCGAGTGCGTTCTGCTCGAGCGTCTCGACGATTCCCGATGGGACGTCCTCATGCACCCGGGCCAGAAGCTCAAGGAAGGGGCGCGAGTGGTGTTCGGCGAGGGCGCGCGTACGCTTCACCTCGAGGTCCTTGCGCGGAGGTTCCACGGACGCCGCACGGTGACGCTGGAGGCAACTACCGGGCAGGATGTCGAGGCGTTGATCGACGCCATTGGCACGACGCCGCTTCCACCGTACATCAGGCGACCCGTCGATCCGAAAGACCGAGAGCGGTACCAGACGATGTTCGCCAGGGTTCGCGGATCGGTCGCGGCGCCCACCGCCGGACTGCACTTCACGCCCTCTCTGGTGGCGGCGCTCGAGACACGCGGGATCCAGTGGACCCACATCACCTTGCATGTTGGGTATGGCACATTCGAGCCGATCCGCTCCGCGACAATCGAAGAACATCGCGTCGAGAAGGAACGATTTCATATCTCTGATTCCGCCGCGGAATCGGTCAATCGTGCACTTGGTGACGCGCGACGTGTCGTGGCCGTTGGGACGACGACGACGCGTGTGCTCGAGACAGCCGGCTTGAAGGGAGCGGGCCGGTTAGCACCGGGCGGCGGCGAAACCGACCTCTATCTACGACCAGGTCACGACTTCCGAGTCGTTGGCGGTCTGCTGACCAACTTTCACCTCCCAAGGTCATCGTTGCTAGTCCTGGTCGCTGCCTTGGTCGGCCGAGACAGGATCCTGTCGGCTTACCGAGAGGCTGTGGCCCATCGGTATCGCTTCTACAGTTATGGGGATGCGATGCTGGTTCTCTAGGAGCCAAGAGCCAGGAGACCGACGAGATATAATTGCCGATTGCGTTGTTTGTCCGGTTTGCCGGTGTAGCTCAGCTGGTTAGAGCAAGCGGCTCATATCCGCTAGGTCCGGGGTTCAAGTCCCTGCACCGGCACCATCTTTACTTCCAACGAGAGTCGGCGGTGCAGGTGATCGGCTACTTCAACTTCGTCAATCGGATTGCCGACGGCCTGGGCATTGACCTCCAGGCCGACATGCCGCCGGACCAGGGACTCTAGTCCCTTGTGTCTGAAAAAGCTTTAAGAAGTGTGCCGGGTGTGATGTATGGGGCGGCATGGCAAGAACAGGTCGGCCCAAAGCGAGATTGGAAGTCACCGCCGTGGAGCGAGGAGAACTTGAGCGGCTTGCCAGGCGCGCCAGAACGAATCGGCATGTGGCCTTGCGGGCGAAGATCGTCCTGAGGTGCGCGCATGGCGAATCGAACGTGGCGGTCGCGGCGAAACTGCGCTGTTCGAATGTGACGGTCGGCAAGTGGCGGCAGCGGGTTACGACAGGTCGCGTGGATGCGCTGTATGACGAGCCCAAGCCCGGAGCCCCCCGGACACTGTCCGATGCGGATGTCGAGTCGATCCTCGTCGCCACGTTGGAAAGTAAGCCGAAGGGGCGGACCCACTGGAGCACCCGCAAGATGGCGGAGCGCGCTGGCGTCAGTGCCTCCACCGTGGGCCGCATCTGGCGCACCTTCGGGTTGCAGCCGCATGTCGTGGCATCCTTCAAGATCTCCGACGACCCGCTGTTCCTCGAGAAGGTGCGGGACATTGTCGGCCTCTACCTGAATCCACCCGACCACGCCGGTGTCTTGTCATTCGACGAAAAGCCTCAGATTCAAGCCCTCGAGCGAGCGCAGCCGATCCTGCCGATGGACATGGGTCGGCCCGAACGCCAGACGCACAACTACATCCGCCATGGCACGGTGGACCTCTTCGCGGCGCTCAACGTCGCGACCGGCCAGGTCGTGGCGCACACCAAGAAGCAGCATCGGTCGAGGGATTTCGTGAGCTTTCTGCGCGAGATCGACGAGCGGGTGGACCCCACCCTCACCGTCCACGTGATCCTCGACAATCTCTCGGCGCATAAGTCCCCGCTGGTCACACGATGGGTGGCCCGCCACCCGCGCTTCCAGTTCCACTTTACGCCAACCTCCTCCGCCTGGCTCAACCTCGTCGAGCGGTTCTTTGGCCTCCTCACCGAACACGCCCTCAAGCGCGGCTCACATTCCAGCACGCACGCGCTGCGCCACGCCATCTCCGCCTACGTGGACGCCCACAATGACGAGGGCAAGCCTTTCAAGTGGACGAACACAGCCGACGAGATCCTCGCGAAGGTGAAGCGGTTCGGACAGCGCACCGTTCAAGTCCACGGTGGCCCCAGATGACCAACGACTTTTTGAAGAAATCAAAGATCAAGGGGACTAGCAGGTTGCTGAAGAACACGAGGATCGGGCTGTTTTCATGGCCATCATGCGTGTCACGCCCCCCCCCGACAACGGTGCGCACGGGGACACGCTGTCCCGACGAGGGGGCCAGCGACACCCGCGGCCGGCGATCAGGGACACCTCGCCTCCAGATTCCGCAACCGGACCAAGTTATAGGCGGTGGCGGCGAAGGTGAGCTGCCAATCCACCAGGGCGATGCCGCGATGCCGGAGCTTGCGCAGGCCGCCGACGGTCTTCATCCAGCCGAAGACCTGTTCCACGAGTTTTCGTTTCCGCTGACTCACGTGATAGCCCGCATGCCGCGTGGTCCGACCGTCGATCGCACTCCCGCGGACCTTCTGCGCCACGTGGGGCGTGACGTCCTGGACGCGCACGTCGGCAACGAAGCGCGCCACATCGTAGCCCTTGTCCGCCCCGACCGTGCTGCCCGGGGAGGCGCTGGCCTCCAGCAACAGCACCGCCGCGTCGCGTTCGGCGGTCCCCGTCGCGTGGGTCGCGCAGACGTTGGCGACAAGCCCCTGTCGATTGTCCAGCAGCACGTGGCCGAGATACGCCAGCTTGGCTTCCTTGCCTTTGCCCTTCCGATGCAACATCGCCTCGGGATCGGTCGTCGACTGATGGGTGTCATTGCGCCGCCGCTCCCCGTGGAAGTTGACCGTGGGATTGCCCGGGTCCTCGGGCGGGTCGCTCTCCGCTGCGTCCACGCACCGAAAGCTTTTCAGGCTGGCCCATGCTTCCAACTGCGTCCCATCCACGGTGAAGTGTTCGTCCGAGAGCAGCCCGGCCGCCCGGGCGTGGGCCTGGACCGCATCAAAGAACGCGGCGGCGACATCGCCCGACAGCAGCCGGTCGCGATTCTTGGTAAACGTCGTGGGATGCCAGACCGGGTCATCCATATTCAGCCCGACGAACCACCGGAAACACGTGTACCCATCGCGGAGGTCCTCTTTCTGAAGGCACCTTGCAAGGCGATGTCGTGACCTGTCCCTGGCATGGCGCCCAGTTCTGTGTGCGCGATGGTCAAGTCCAGAGTCCTCCGGCTGACCAGGGCGTCACGGTATATCCGGTACGAACTACCGACGGCGCTATCGAAATCGAGGTCTGACCCAGGGACCGATCACGCCTAACGCGATGTGCCATGGCATGCCACCACATCTATGGGGTGGCGTGTGCCCGACGGGTGGCATATGGCACGGCGGCATAGCAATCGTCCAGTAGTTCGGTTTGGATGACCGCAGGATGACCGGGAGGATCAACATCTCGACGTAACCTCTCCACCACTGGGGTCGATTCCCGTAGATTGCCGTGGACTGTAGTTGACAAGTTTGATGACGGTAAGCGGCTGGAATTGAAACCTTTAGGCCAGAAGTCGCAACCAGTCGCTGTGTTAAAGAAACTGCATCAATAGGTTTCAAGTCCCTGCACCGGCACCACTTATCTTGTTGTCTCTGCAGTACTTCCCAGTCTCATATACCCCCGTCTCCACAATGTCTCCAAAACTGGAGACCGGTTTGGCCTGATCGAGGAGGCGAACTGCCTCAATCGCGGCCGGACTCAGGTGCATGTATCGTTGCGTCGTCGAGAGGTCAGAAGTGGACCCCGGATCGTGGACAGTGTCCTAAGTGAAATCTCCACCGGGTTTCAGGCCGCCGTGTTCACCGCGACCTGCTCGAAGTACACCGCATCCGGGGTGCGTCGGTCCAGTGCCGTATGCCGGCGCCGGGTGTTGTAGAAGTCGAAGTACCGGGTAAGCCCGGCCCGAAGCGCTGCCGGCGTCTCGTACGCTCTCAGGTAGATGTCCTCATATTTCACGCTTCGCCACAGTCGCTCAATGAAGACATTGTCGATCCACCGCCCCTTGCTGTCCATGCTGATCGCCACCCCGTGCGCCTTGAGTACGTCGGTGAACGCCTCGGAGGTGAACTGTGCGCCTTGGTCGGTGTTGAAGATCTCCGGCGCCCCGTAGCGAGCCAGCGCCTCCTCGAGCGCCTCGATGCAGAACTCGCGGTCCAGGGTGTTCGATACCCGCCAGGAGAGCACCCGGCGAGACAACCAGTCCATCACCGCGACCAGGTACATGAACCCCTTGGCCATGGGCAGATAACAGATGTCCGTCGCCCAGACCTGGTTCGCCCGTTCGACCGAGACGCCCGTGAGCAGGTAGGGGTAGACTTTATGGTCGCGACCCGGCGCGCTGGTGCGACGTTTCGGGTACAGCGCCGCCACACCCATGTGGCGCATCAGACGCTGGACGCGCTTGCGATTGACCGGATGCCCCCGAGTCTCCAGCTCATCTCGGATCCGGCGGCTGCCGTAGAACGGAAGCTCGAGGTGGATCTCGTCGATCAGACGCATCAGGACCAAGTCTTCGTGCGACACCGGACCGGGGCGGCAGTACGCCGTAGAGCGGGCCACCTTAAGCAGCTCGCAGCGTCGGGTGACTGGTAACGGCTGGTCGGACTGAATCATCGTTCGCCGCTCGCTCAACGGTCTCGACCGAGCGCTTTGGATAAAAAATCCTTCTCCATCGTCAGCTGGCCGATCATGGCGTGGAGTTTCTGGGTCTTGCGCTCCGCGTTCTCGGCTCCGGCGCTGCTGCCACCGTTACCGAAGAGCGTCTCGGCATTAGCCACCAGCTTCTTCTTCCAGTCCTGGATCTGATTGGGGTGAACGTCGAAGTGCTCGGCGAGCTCGGCCAGGGTTCGGTCCCCTCGCACGGCTGCCACCGCTACCTTCGCCTTGAAGCTCGCCGAATGATTGCGTCGTTTCCTCTTGGTCATCTTCTGCTCCTCTGCCTTGACGGAAATGTAGTGCAAAGATTCCACTTAGCAGCGTCGATCAGCTGTCCAACCGATGGGGTCCACCTCTGTCCTGGTGACCGGCCAGTTCCTGAATGGCCCTCGCCGGGGCACCGCGCATCGCGAGATGCGAGCAGAACGTGTGCCTGAGCACCTGCACGCCACGATGATCCAACCGTGCCCGCCGAGTCGGCGCGACGCACGCCAAGCTGAACCGGCAAGTGGCGCTGAAGATCCTCGACGCGCGCCGCGGATGATCCGCAGCCGGTGCCGGGGCTGCGCGACGGGGCGCCCGTGGAATGGGCGATCGGGTCCTGGACACTACCAGGCAGTGAGAGTGGACCTATCTCTGGAGTGCGACGTCAGGCGACTGCCGATCTAGGCCGGAGTCTCTGTGGCAATCGGCTCCCCCTTGGCGGATCGATCGGTCCGCCCAGTTGGGCGCACACCGCAGCAGTATCCGCCGAACTCTTCCTTCCACTTCTGCCGCTCCTCTGGACTCATCGCCGCGACTTTGGATTCCCAGCGTCTGCGCCAACCGTAGTGCCCGCCGAAGGCTCTCCGTCCACCGACGAGCAGTCGTGCGAGGACGAGCAGCCCGACAGCCTGCAGCCACGTAATCGGCGCGGTGCCGAAGATCGCCGGCACGAGTGCATTCCAGAGCAGCATCACCGCAACTCCAGCTACCAAGACCAGCACAACGGCGAATGTCATCATTTTGATTGCCCCGAACACCCAATGTCGTTTCATGCTGCCTCCTGACGCGATGCCTTCTACAAACCGTGATAGAGGGACGCGAGCTTGGCGCGCAGCGCTCGCGTCGCGTGGTGCTTCCGTAACCGCAACGAGTTCTCCGTCTCGCCGGTCAAATCGGAGATGTCCTTGAAGCTCCTGCCTTCCAGTTCGTGCAACACGAACGCCTCACGCTGTGCGCGCGGCAGCTCTTTCAGCGCGGCTTCGATCGCGTGCCAGATCGTCTCTCTCATGTAGAGCGCCTCAGGGTCCTCGGTGGGGGTCGGAACCACGTCTTCGAGCCCCTTTTCCGATCCGTGCTCGCGCTCTCCCAACATCTGCAGCCCAGCCTCGGGTTTTCGCCTCCGATACGCGTCCGTGATCTTGTTGCGTGCAACCCGGAACAGCCAGGAACTGACGCGGTCAATCGTCTCGAGACCACGGTAGGCCTCAATGAGCTGCCCCAAGACCTCTTGCAGGATGTCCTGGGCGTCGTCCTCGGTCGGCACCCGTGTCCGAATGAAGTTGAGGAGGCGAGGGCGCTCCTTCCGAATGGCCTCTTCGATCTCGATGTTCTGCCGACTGGCCAAGGCCCGCGGGAATACGGCGTCCATCTACTCTAGTAGACGTATGTAGAGCGAGAATATTTCCAGAAAACCGTCCGATTTGCCGTCCGTCCGGCTGTCAAGGCCCGCAGGAGGGCACTTACGCATGGAAAAGGCAATCGTACTCTACTCCCCGGAGCAACCTCCGGATTGGTCGTACAATGGCCGCGATTCAGCTCGACAAGCCGTGACGCTAGAAGCCGGCTCCCGACTCGGACACTACGACGTGACCGCCAAGATCGGCGAAGGCGGCGTGGGGGAAGTGTATCGCGCACGAGACACCAAGCTCGATCGTGACGTGGCGCTGTCATCCTCACTTTACGCTGCGTGTTGCACAGCTAGCTATGACTAAGCGCCTCGACGAACTTCCTACTCGCGCTGAGCAGGAGCAGGCCGAAGCTTTTCAACTGTACCGGCTCGCCGCGGAGCAAGGGATCGCAGGCGCGCAGTGCCGACTCGGTGTGATGTATGCCGAGGGTCAGGGAGTCATGCAAGACGACAGGGAGTCGGTGCGATGGTTTCGGCTGGCGGCCGAGCAGGGCGATGCGGAGGCGCAAGCGGGCCTCGTGTTGGCATACGGCACGGGGCTGGGTGTCCCGCAGGACGTCGTGGCCTCGCACATGTGGATGACCCTCGCGGCTGCCCAGTTCACCGGTGTGACGCGAACCGGTTTGAAGTTCCGCGCGACCATTGCGGCGGCCATGAGCCATGAGCAGATCGCCGACGCCCGGCGTTTCGCGCGGGAGTGGACGCGGACATCAGAACGGTGAAGGAGCTTTGGAAAGTCGATAACCGCCTAGAACCGCGAGATGAAGAACGATTCCGAGAACGGCCCGGACGCGCTTGAAAAGGTTCTTCACTATCACGACATCACGAAACATCATTTCCACGGCTATGCCAACGGACCCGGGTATTTAGATTGGGCGACGCAGCCAGACCCTTTTCGGCGGTATTCCGGGGCGCGTCTCGTGCCCCTAGAGAAAATCCCGCCAACGCCTGAGCCGCGCTACGATGATGCCTTTGTGCCGGGCCGCCTACCATCTGCACCGGTGACACTACGGACCATCTCGCAGTTCTTCTACGACAGCCTGGCGATATCGGCCTGGAAGAGCAGTGGTGAGGTCCAGTGGGCGCTTCGGGTCAATCCGTCCAGCGGAAACCTCCATCCAACCGAGGGCTACCTGATCTGCGGTCCCATCGCCGATCTCTTCGATGTGCCTACGGTGTGTCACTACGCGCCGAAGGAGCATGGTCTAGAAGCGAGAGCTCAGTTTGACATCGCCCTGTGGGATCAACTGTGTGAGGGATTGCCCGCGGAGACGTTTCTCGTCGGACTGACGTCCATCCACTGGAGAGAAGCGTGGAAGTACGGTCAACGTGCCTATCGCTACTGCCAGCATGACGTCGGTCATGCGATTGGGGCGATCAGCATCGCCGCAGCCGGTTTGGGGTGGCAGACACGAGTCCTGGACGACTTGGGCACGAATGAGCTGGCGCTTCTCATGGGCACAGGCCGCCATGACGATGCCGAGCCCGAGGAGCCGGAGGTGCTCATCGCCGTGGAACCGTGTGCCGAAGACATCCAAGAGGCGCAGTTGCCGCGGGACGCGATCCTGGCGTTCGGGTCTCTAGATTGGCGCGGCCAGCCCAGTCACCTGAGTCCATCTCACGTGGATTGGGGTCTCGAGGAAGCGGCGACCGCAGCTCGTCCACCCCGAGGCCGGCGTGGGTATGAGCAGCTCCAAACTCCGCCGGCCCCCTGCCGTATGAAGCCCCGGCCCGTTTCGCTTCGGCCAGTCATTCGTCAGCGTCGCAGTGCGGTGGCCATGGACAAGGTCACTCGAATCACCCGAGACGAGTTCTATCGGATGCTGTCCAAGACATTGCCTGTTCCAGGTGCTGTGCCCTTCGGTACACTACCGTGGAAGCCTCACATTCACCTGGCTATTTTCGTTCACAGGGTGGACGACCTTCCCACTGGCCTGTATGTCCTAGTACGCGACTCGGCACAACAAGCCGCGCTCGAACGTACGCTCACGAAGGCTGGTCATTGGCGACGACCCGTCGGCTGTCCAGCACAATTGGAGCTGTATTGCCTTATTGAAGGAGATACACGGAAAGCGGCCAGGCAAGTGTCGTGTTTCCAAGATATTGCCAGCGATGGGTGCTTTAGTCTCGGAATGCTTGCTGAGTATGTGGAGCCCCTGCGTCAGTACGGCCCCTGGTTTTATCCTCGCCTGTTCTGGGAAGCTGGTGCGATAGGCCAGGTGCTCTATCTGGAAGCTGAGGCGGCTGGCATTCGGAGCACGGGCATCGGATGCTACTTTGACGATCCCATGCATGACGTTCTTGGCATTGGAGACCGCACATATCAGGACCTCTACCATTTCACAATCGGTGGTCCCGTCGAGGACACTCGGCTGACGACGCTTCCCGCATACCCGGACGAATAGTTCCTCAATCCGCTACTCTCGATTGGGAACTGGTCAGTAGCCGGGACGGACGCCCGCGTCCGTTCTAGAATCCGTCAGACGTCTACAGTCTCGTCATGAAGCGCCATTCGAGCCTTGTTCCCCTTTCGCGCGTGCATCACGACGGGCAAGGCGTACGTACGGCTCGCCGCAGCCATTCCGCGCAGCGTGCAGGACCAACCAGGGCTGCGGCATACAATGCCCCCGATCTCAGCTATGGCGTTAGACGTCGGCTTCCGACTCGGCCACTACGCTGTTTGGAAGTCGATAGACACGTGATTCGGAATATGCTCTGTTAGGCCGTATTTTGGGGTCTCTTCATGAGGAGACAGCGATGACTACTCGGAAGCGTTCTCAGAAGACAAGAGACGGGAGACAGGAGATAGGACGCATGCCAGCGTTCCATCTCAGGCCAGTGCTGGATCGCCGGACCTTCCTGCGGGCCTCCGGCGTGGCGCTGGCGCTGCCGATGTTGGAGTCGATGGCTCCGACGCTGGCGCGCGCCGCCGTCGCGTCGCCGAAGCGGATGGTGAACATCTGCTGCACGCTCGGCCTCTATTCGGACTCCTGGTTCCCCAAGGTCGCGGGCGCCGGCTACGAGGCGACCGAGTATCTGAAGCTCATCGACCAGCACCGATCCCGATACACGTTGTTCTCCGGGCTCTCGCACGAGGAGCAGAGTGGGCGCCAGGCACACAACTCCGAGATCACCTGGCTGACGGCAGCCCGGCGCCCCGGGCTCGATGGGTTCCGGAATACCGTCTCGCTCGATCAAGTAGCAGCCAACCACCTAGGCTATGTGACGCGCTTTCCCTCAATCGTCCTCGGGACGGTGAGCGCGCAAAGCCAGTCGTTCACGACGAGTGGCGCTATGGTGCCGGCCGAGACCAGCCCGGCCAGGCTGTTCAAGCAGCTGTTCCTGCAAGGGACCCAAGAGGAAGTCGAGCGCGAGGCGCAGAGTCTCAATGACGGAGGCAGCATCCTCGATCGGCTCAAATCGCAGACTGATGCCCTTCGCCGGCGGGTAGGAACGGACGACCAACAGACGCTGGATGCGTACTTCGATGCGTTGCGGACGGCCGAGCACGAGCTAGGGGAGGTGAAGGCGTGGCAGCAGAAACCGAAGCCGGTCGTCGACGCAGCCGTACCGACCGACGTTCTGGACCCGGGCGATCTGATCGGGCGGATCAAAGCGATGTTCAGCTTGATTCCCCTGATCCTCGAAACCGACTCCTCTCGCGTGATCAGCATGATGATCCAAGATCACGGGGTGGTCGTGAAGGTCGGTGATGTGACGTCCGATCAGCACAACCTGTCGCACCATGGCCAGGACGAGGCCAAGATCGCTCAGCTGAAGACGATTGAGATCGAGATCGTGAAGGCCTTCGGCAACCTGATGACCGATCTCAGTGGGCGTCACGATCCGAACGGCTCGCTCATCGACCAGACAACGATGCTGTTGGGCAGCAACCTGGGCAACGCCAATGCCCATACGCCGGTCGACCTGCCTATTGTTGTCGCTGGTGGCGGCTTCTCCCACGGGAAGCACATCGTCCACGAGGGTGAGGAGAATGGGCCGCTCTGCAATCTGTTCGTTACGATGCTTCAGAACATGGGCGCGGAGACTGACTCGTTTGGTCAAAGCACGGGGACTCTGACATGGGCTTGAGAGCGCTTGCTGCCGTTTTGGTGGGGCTGTGGGCGGTGTTTGGCGTTGCGTCCGCCCAGTCGCTCGAGGCCGACATGGCGCCGCTCGTCGAGGCGTCGTGCCTGACCTGCCACGGCGACCGAACGGTCACGCCTCTGAACCTCGCCCGTCTCGGTTTCGATCTCAGCGACCACGAGACGTTTCGCACGTGGGAGAAGGTGTACGAGCGGCTCGAGAAGGGCGAGATGCCTCCCGCCGCGGCTCCCCGGCCGGATGCGGATGTCGTCGAGACGGCGCTCGGGTCGCTGAAGCGCGCGCTCGTAGCGGCGAATCTCGCGGCGCGCGGTGAGCATCGGACGCCACTCCGCCGTCTGACGCGACTCGAATACGCCAACACCATTCAGGATCTTCTGGAGATCGACGAAGAGATCGCGACCGAGCTCAGTTTGACGATACCAGCTGAAGCTGACTCAGGAGGGTTCGATACGGTCGCGGCCAATCAGAGCATGTCGCCCCTGCACGTCCGGAGCTATCTCGCGGCAGCCGACCGGGCGCTCGATGTGGCGCTTCCGGTCGGGCCACCCCCGCCAGTCGAATCATTCGAGGTGCAGTACGCAGAATCCGAGAGCATGTACCGGAACTCGCTGGGAAAGCAGGGCGGCGCCGGCATCGTTTTGCAGCTGGACGATGCGTACGCAACGTTCCACTCCGGCGCTTCGACGTTCTGCTGCATCCTCCACAGCGAGTCCCAAGGCTTTGCGGTTCCCTATCCGGGCCGGTACCGGGTGACCGTCACCGCGTACCCGTATCAAGCCCATAGCCCCGTCACACTGACGCTGTACCGGGGGCGCATGTCGGGACTGGCTGCGTCCCTTACGAGGTTGCTCGGTACCTTCGATCTGGTGGGTGACGAGCCTCGAACGGTCGAGATCACCCCGTTCCTGCGTCCGGGGGACTTGGTGAGCCCGTCGCTGGCTGACGACGACGCACCACCCGGTGACAACCCAGGCCGGTATTCTCGACCGGGCCGAAACATCCGGGACTACAAAGGCGAAGGCATCGCGCTCAAGACGATGACGATCGACGGGCCGCTTTTCGACGTGTGGCCCCCTCCGAGCACCCGTCGGCTGCTGACCGGCGTCGGCTTCGACGAAGACGGCGAGATCCAACTCACCAAAGATCCATACGCGCATATCGTCGACATCGTTGCAGCGTTCGCCCCGCTGGCGTTCCGCCGACCGATCGACGATTCCGAGCTCGACGCTTACGCGGGTCTGGCGAAGCCGCTGCTCGACGGCGGCCGCCCGTTTATCGATTCGGTCCGCGTATCACTGCGCGCGATTCTGGGCGCACCGGCGTTCCTGTATCACGCGGGCAAGCCGGGAACGCTCGACGACTTCGGACTGGCGACGCGACTGTCGTACTTCCTCTGGCGCAGCATGCCGGATGCCGAGCTCTTTGAGGTCGCCCGTCAAGGCACACTGTCCGACCCGACGGTGCTCAGCCAGCAGGTCGACCGGATGCTCGACGACCTGAAGACCGAGCGGTTCGTCAAGGACTTCACCGGTCAGGCGTTTCGGCTCTACGAGCTGCGAGCGACCGCGCCCGATCCTGGGCTTTACCCCGAGTTCGACGACGGCCTGGCGCGGGCCATGGAGGCGGAGACGCAGCTGTTCCTCGCCGAGTTGATCTCTGAGGACCTGAGCGTCGGGAATCTAATCGATGCCGACTTCACCTTCGTGAATCGCCGCCTGGCCGAGCACTACACGATCGACGGCGTCGAAGGGCAGCAGATGCGCAAAGTGATGCTGCCGGCCGACAGCCCGCGCGGCGGCCTCCTCACCCAGGCGAGCATCCACAAGATCACCGCGAACGGCACGACGACGTCACCGATCCCCCGCGGCAACTTCGTGCTGGCGAATCTCCTGGGTCAGCCGGCGCCGCCGCCCCCAGCCGCGGTCGACATTCCTGAGCCGGACACGCGGGGGACCACGACGATTCGCGAGCAGCTCGACGCGCACCGCTCGAGTCCGGCGTGCGCGGTCTGTCACAAAGTGATTGACCCACCCGGATTTGCCCTCGAGTCGTTCGACCCGATCGGTGGGTTCCGCACGACGTATCGGATTTCGGGGGGCGAGACTGAAGTCGACGGACGTATGAGGCCCGCGCCGTTCACCGAAGGCGCTCCGGTCGACCCGAGCGGCGTCACGACGCATGGCGACGCCTTTGCCGACATCGAGGAGTACAAGCGGATTCTGGCCCAGCGTGAACTCGACCAAGTGACGCGTCACGTGGCCTCGCAGCTGATCGTCTTTTCGACCGGCGGCCAGATCGAGTTTGCTGACCGCGACGCGATCGAGCAGATCATCGACCAAGGACGGAACGACGGACACCCCGTCCGGACGATGATCCACCGGGTCGTGCAAAGCGATCTGTTCAGGAGCCGGTAAGTTGGCAGAATCTGTAGTCACCTCGGCCGATATCGGGCCGCTGGCTGACGATGGTGGCCTTCCAGGCCGAGGTCCGTGTCTTCGAGCGCTACTGTTCTGCAAGTGGGAGAAAGAGGGAGATTCGATCCCGTGAGCCGACGGCTCGCGAGATGTGGCCTTGACCCTCCACGTCCTCGGCCAGCAAGATGTGGCCGGGATGAAGGCGGATTTTTGCGCCGTCGCCGATCTCTACCTCGCTCTCTCCCGCGAGGGTAATGACGTACTGGCGACGTGGGGCAGTGTGCCAGTCGATGAAATAGTCCGGCGAGGTCCGGCGAAACTGGACGCTCGTCACGGGCACCGGATCGGATAGCTCCGTTGCTCCCCGCGGTGGTCCGGGTGGCACGTCCAACTCCTCTGCGTGGGTCTTCCCGTCATCACCCGTGTAGATTCGAGTCACCTTGATCGGCGTTCGCTCCTGTGCCTCAACGTGCTCTGCAGATAGCCACTTCATGCCCGCAGCGAATATCAACGTCGGAATCCATCCCAAGACCATTAGGCCCCACAGTAGTTTCCTCGTCATGATTAGGCTCCCCTAGGCGGCACCGTGGTGCCGTGTGCGCCAGAGTATACGCTCGCCTCGGACGTCGTCGTGCAGGAACAACTCAAGTTCCTTGCACCGGCACCATTCACCTCGTTCGTGGATACCGCCTCCGGATCTACGATCCACAAACCAGCGCGCTGACGATGTTCCTTGACCGGCTACCTGGCTGCTGGTAGCCTGGCGTCATCCTGTTCTGAGGCACAGCGCACGCAGCCAAAGATCTCGTCGTCTCGTCAGTTAGACGGATTTGGGAATGAACGAACAGGCACCCTCCTGGCCCCCCAACCAGCTACGCCCCCGCCAGCCTTGTGTCGGTCGCCAATGCGATGCAACGTAGCCCAAGCCATGTGACTCGGACCGCACGAGAGGAGCCCTAGCGAATGAACAGCACGGACCCGACGTTGCAAGAGCGCGCGAGTCGCACCTATCGGCGGTTACTCATCCTCAGACGAGTATTTCAGCGCAGCATCGGTGTGCTGGACGAACAGGGGCAGGACGAAGAGGAAGCCGCGCTGTACGAAGGTCTGCGAGACATGATCTCCGATGCTGGCGAGGACACGAAGGTGATCTCCACCGTTCCGTTGCCGTTCAGTGAATGGCGTTCAGGCGACGACCCGCATGATCGACGATGGCGAATGATCAGCCAGTTGGAACGACGCGAGGTACGCGAACTCGTCCTCGCCTATGAGGAGTTGATCGACTCCTGCCAGACGCTCCCGAGGCGCCGTGCGGCGACGGACCAGCCCGAGTTGGACGTCCAGCGGCACCGAGAGATCGTGACCCGATTCAAAACGGAAGCCGCGTTCCTGCTTCCCGACGTCGACGAGCCGCAGAGTGGCGTTACGGTAACCGAGCCAGCGCGAGGCTCGTCATCCGACGCCCGCCGGTCTCGTCCGAATGTGACCAGACATGCGTCACCTGCGGCGAAACCGGCAGTGGCTCTCTCCGCGGCCTCTGCACCTGGGCGGTACGAGACACCTGAGGGCCATCTGCGCGGAAAAGACTCACGAGGTCGTGAACCAAGAGGGATCGTTGAACGCTCGCGGCGACTATAGAGCGGAGCCTTGCCCCACCGTGATCGCGGTTTCGAGAAACCCGGCCATCATCTTCGTACCAGCCTGTAGTTCGCTGAAGTAGCGGGAGCGGTTTGGCTTCCTCCCGGTCGGTCGTAGAGTCTTGGGTCCGGCACCGGCGAGGCTCTCCGTCCGGCCCAGCCGGTATAATCGAGCGCAATAACTACTGAGGGTTTCCGCATGGTATCGATCCCGAAACGCTTTCAGTTCACCTTGGTCGTTCTCGCGATGGCGGCGTTGCCGGCGCTGCCGTTCGCCCAGGAGGACGGACCGTGGCAAACCTACGGCACCGAGAACGGCGAGTGGCGCAGCTATAGCGGCAACATCGCCGGGCAGAAGTACTCCCCGCTGGACCAAATCGACGCCTTGAACTTCGAAGACCTCGAAATCGCCTGGCGCTGGCAATCGGTGGACACGATGGTGAGCCGGACGATGCCAGACGGCAGCGAATGGACAGCGCCGCTCGAGACGATCGTCGAATCGCTGGTAGAGGACACCCCCAACCTCTATCGCAAGAGCCACCCGCCGCGACCGGGCGCGATGAACGTGACGCCGCTCATGATCGGTGGGGTGCTCTACTTCAACACGGCGTTGTCCCAGGGCGTGGCGGTGGACGCGGCAACTGGGGAGACCCTGTGGGTATTCAACCCAAAGAGCTACGAGGAAGGCACGACCCCGATGAGCGGGACGTTCAAGCAGCGGGGGGTCGCCTACTGGACCGATGGCGAGGGCGACGAGCGGGTGTTCTGGGGCACTGGTAACGGCTATCTGGTGTGCGTGGACGCGAAGACCGGGCGCCCGTGCGCCGACTTTGGCCCGGACGGCAGCGGGATGGTCGACGCAATGGTGGGGGTCCCGCGGGCAGACCGGACGCAGCGCGACTATCTAAACGCGCTGTTGTATGGGATTCATTCGCCCCCGCTCGTGGTCCGCGATCGGGTGATTCATGGCTCGCAGGTGGCCGATCGGCGGATTACGAAAGAGGCAGTGCCGGGGTGGGTGCGTGCTTGGGATGTGCGGACCGGCGAGCACGCGTGGGACTTCCACACCGTACCGAATAGCCCCGACGAGTATGGGGCGGACACGTGGCTGAACGAGTCATGGCGGTACTCGGGTAACGCGAATGTCTGGTCATTTCTGGCCGGGGACAACGAGCTGGGGCACGTGTATCTTCCGACGGGAACGACGACGAACGACTACTACGGGGCGGATCGGCATGGCGACAACCTGTTTTCGGAGTCGATCATCGCCGTTGACGTGGAAACGGGCGCACGGGTCTGGCATTTCCAGGCGGTGCATCACGGGTTGTGGGACTACGACTTCCCGACCTCGCCGAACCTGGTGGACATCACGGTAGATGGACGGCCGATCAAGGCGCTGGTACAGGTGAGCAAGCAGGGGTTTGTCTATACGTTCGACCGGGTGACGGGCGAGCCGGTGTGGCCAATCGAAGAGCGGCCGGTGTCGACCGAGACGAACATGCCTAACGAGTGGGTGTCGCCCACGCAGCCGTTTCCGACGAAGCCGGCGCCGTTCGAGTATCAGGGCGTGACGGTCGATGATCTGGTGGACTTCACGCCGGAAATCCGTGCGATGGCAATCGAGGCGGTGAAGCCGTTTCGCCTTGGCCCGCTGTTTACGCCGATATCGCGTCCTGAGCCGGGCGGCTGGCAGGGCACGCTGATGCGTCCGCCTGACGGCGGAGCTGCGACCTGGGCGGGTGCCGCTGTCGATCCGGAAACGGGCATCCTGTATGTGCCATCCCGGAACCAAGCTGTGGTCATCTCGATGTACCAGCCAGATCCGGCAATCGGCGCGACCGTGGCGTACACGCATGGCGCATCGGAAGATGTGATGCTGGGAGGTGGACTGGGACCCTCGAGGCAGGGTGCGCTAATGCCGCGGGGTCTGCCGCTCCTCAAGCCACCCTACTCGCGGATGACGGCCATCGACATGAATACCGGCGAGCACAAATGGATGCAGCCGCTCGGGAATGGCGACCGGTACCGGAACCATCCCATGCTCCGCGACTTTAATCTGCCGCCGCTCGGCGGTGATGGCTGGGGCGGGCCGGTTCTGACGAAGACGCTCGTGATCAGCGCGTTGAGCGCTGGCGGCAGCGACGGCGGACCTCGGCTGGTCGCGCGGTCCAAGGAAACCGGCGAAGAGCTGGGATCGCTCGATCTGCCAACCGGCGCTATCGGCACACCGATGACCTACATGTTCGAGGGACGACAGTACATCGCCGTGGCGATCGGGGGGCGGCCGCCCCAAGTGATTGCGTTCAGGCTCCCCGACTAGGACCTGTGCGGGCCATCCTATTCGACGTCGTAGTGTCGGCCATAGAGGGAGCGGGTCGGTTGCTGTTGGTGTATAAGTGTCCGTACGTGGATACGGCGTCGTGGGCCTGAGCTCGGTCCGCGGGTGCCAACAGCTAGAAGCGGGGGAAGCGATGAGATTCTGGCTAGGTCTTGCACTTGGCAGCGTTCTGCTGACCGGTTGTCAGCCCAGCAGCGAGCCGATGGATACCGAGGAGCCTGCCGGTGTTGTCGAGCCGGCACCACCACCCAGTTCCGCTGTCCAGCTCTTCAACGGTGAGAACTTGGATGGGTGGGAGATCGTTAACGACGGCCAGTTCTCGGTCGAAGACGGAACGATCACGGTCAACCGCGGCAGCGGGTGGCTACGTTCGAACCAGACGTTCGATGACTTTGTGCTGACCATGGAGTTCCGTTTTCTCGAAGAGGGCGCGAACAGCGGCATCTTCGTGCGGACCCCCGCGGAGAGCACCGACGACGAACGAGGGTGGCCGGTGAACGGCTACCAGGTGCAGTGCAGAGACGCGGTTGAGGACGGAACTCCGCTCGCGCACATGATCGCAGTGGGTGAGGTGTCGTTCGAGGCCGAGTCAGACGTCGATGCGTTACGCCAAGCCTATAAGCCGGCGGGAGAATGGCACACCTATGAGATTCGGGCCGAAGGCGAGAACCTGTCGGTCACGTTGAACGGCGTGCTGATCACGACCGCCACCGGCATCGGGGATCTCAGCGGGCATATCGGCATTCAGGGTGAAGACGGACTGCTGGAGTTCAGACGGGTCGACGTTCAGGAATTGTGAAACGGCGAGAAACAGGAGGTTCGAATGAGCCGGCGAAGACTCGCGGATGTTTGCACGGTGATCGCCGTCCTGGTGATGGCTACCCTTCCCGCCGCGGCGCAGGCACAGAGGGCTGCGGCAGACGACCTGTTGCGAACGCCGTGGGGCGCTCCCGACTTGCAAGGCCTCTGGAACAACGCCACCATGACCCCGCTCGAGCGTCCTCAGGGGCTGGCCGACCAGGAATTCATGACCGAGGAAGAGGCGGCCAGACGCGAGGAGGCGGCAACCGAGCGAATCCGAGAGTTGGACAACCGGCCGGCGCGGCGGACAGAGGCCGACCCGTCGGGAGCCGTGGACCGCGGAGTGGACGGAGCACCTGGCTCCTACAACAGCTTTTGGATGGACTTGGCTACGACGATCGTACCGACCAGGCGCACGTCGCTTATTGTCGATCCGCCAGATGGCCGGCTGCCTCCACTCACTCCACAGGCTGAGGCTCGACTCACGTCGCCCGAGTACCTTCGGCTTGGCGACGTACGCGACGGGCGAGTACCCGCCAATGGGCCGGAGGAAATGGGGCTGAGCGAGCGCTGTCTGTGGTATCGCGGGATTCCGTCGTTTCCGACCGGGTACAACAACCACTACCAGATTCTGCAAACGCGGGACTACATCGTGATGCTCCAGGAGCACATCCACGATGTTCGCTACATCCCGCTGGATGGGCGGCCTCATCTTCCTCCACACATACGTCAGTTTGCGGGAGACTCGCGAGGGCACTGGGAAGGCGACACGCTGGTCGTGGAGACGACCAATCTCAGAGGCCCGTTCATTAGAAGATGGAATCGGCCCGGCCACTCGATGGGACGCGGCGATCTCACGGATGCCGTGCGCATCGTCGAACGATTCACTCGGGTCAGTCCAAACGTGCTGGGCTACGAGTTCACGGTCGACGATCCGAACACCTGGACGCGACCCTGGAGCGGCTCGCTGCCCATGGCCAGCTCGGATGGTCCGATGTTCGAGTTCGCGTGTCATGAAGGGAATCACGGCATGTACAACATGCTCACAGGATCGCGTGCGGACGAAAACGCCGCTGCGAAGGCCGGTCGATGAACACGCCTCGACTCGCAGCAATCGTGGTTCTGTTAGCGCTCGCGCCGGCCGAGGTCAGGCTCTCCGCCCAGTCGTCGACCGACTTCGTCCCCGTCACCGACGCGGCACTCCAGAACCCGGCGGCGGGCGACTGGCTGATGTGGCGCCGAACACTCAACGGCTGGGGCTACAGTCCGCTAGACCAGATCACGCGAGAGAACGTCGATACGCTGCGGATGGTGTGGACACGAGCGCTGACGACCGGCACGCAGGAAGTGACCCCGCTGGCGTACGACGGCGTCCTGTATGTGCCGCAAACGGAAGATGTTATTTCGGCGATCGATGCTCGGACTGGCGACTTGAAGTGGGAATACCGGCGCGACCTGCCGGACGGTATCTACGACTTCGTGGGGGGCAACGGCCGCAACAACCGGAACATGGCGATCTACGACAACCTGATCATCAACACCAGCGCCGACAACTACGTCTTTGCGCTCGACGCCGAGACCGGCAAGCTCGTGTGGGAAACGCAGGTGCTCGACTACCAGATCAACCCGGCCACACAGAGCTCGGGACCAATCATCGCCAAGGGGAAGGTCATTTCGGGCCGCGCCTGTTATCAGTCGGGTGCCCGCCAGCGTGCGGGGTTCGAGGCGACCGGCTTTTCGGCGAACCGGCGGCCACTCGGCGGCCCGGATGCCTGCGTGATCACCGCCCACGATGCCAGGACCGGTGAAGAGCTGTGGCGGCGACGGACGATGCCGGCCCCGGGCGAACCGGGTGACGAGACCTGGGGCGGCGTGCCGTACGAAGAACGGAAGCACGTTGGCACCTGGATGGTGCCCAGCTACGACCCCGAGTTGAACTTGGTCTACATCGGCACCTCGGTCACCTCGCCCGCCCCGAAGTTCTTGCTCGCCGGTCCCGACCAGAAGTACCTCTACCACAACTGCACGCTCGCCCTCAATGCCGACACCGGGGAGATTCGGTGGTACTACCAGCACCTGAACGACCATTGGGATCTCGACCATCCCTTCGAGCGTCTCCTCGTCGACACAGCTGTCGCACCGAACCCCGACGCGGTGAGCTGGATCAACCCTCGAATTCAAGCCGGCGAAGTCCGAAAGGTCATTACCGGCATCCCTGGCAAAACCGGCGTCATCTATACGCTCGACCGCGAAACCGGTGAGTTCCTCTGGGCCACGCCAACGATCGCGCAGAACGTCATCAACCACATCGATGGGGCAACTGGTGTGGTCACCGAGAATCCGGAAGTCGTTTTCAGCGAAATGGGGCAGCAACTGCAAGTGTGCCCGAGCCTGCACGGTGGGAAAGACACGGAGGCGGGCGCCTATAGCCCGCTGACGAACGCGATGTACTACCCCCTGGCGAACTCCTGCGCTCGCCTGATGGCGTCGGTGTCTGATGAGGCGTCGCATCCCCACTACGCACTCGCCGTGCGTCACATGTTGGCACCAGGGACCGACCAGCTCGGAAGCGTGCATGCGGTATCGGCCGAGACCGGCGAGCGGAAGTGGCTTTATGCGCAGCGCGGCGCGACCTTGTCGCTGGCGACGACCGGCGGCGGGCTCGTCTTTGGCGGAGACGTGAGTGGGCGATTCCGAGCCTTCGATCATGAGACCGGAGCGATCCTGTGGGAGGTCCCGCTTGGATCACCGGTCGTCGGGTATCCGATCAGCTATGCGGTTGATGGCCGCCAATACGTCGCGGTCAGTACTGGTCCGGGTGCGCTGAACCTGCGCGTTACACCAGAGATTCGCCCAAGTTTCGGCAGCAACCTGTTCGTGTTTGCGCTGCCCGACTAGATCGATAGGAGAAGCCGATAGGCAGAAACCGTTGCTTCTCGGCCGTGTTGGTGGTCATCGTGGGGGCGTTCCCGCTGCTCGCCCAGGAGCAGACGTGGCGGACGGCGTGGGGCGACCCCGATCTGCAGGGCGTTTGGACCTCGGCCACCCTCACTCCGCTAGAGCGGCCTGCCCGCCAAGCCGAGGTCGCGTGGCTGACCGATACCGAGGCCGCGACGCTCGAGCAGCAGTCGGCTGAACGCAAGGCCGCCCTAGACGGCACGTCCGCACCGGGTCAGGTCGGAGGCTACAACCAAGTGTGGCTCGATTCGGGGACCACTATTCAAGGGAGCCGGCGTACATCGCTGATTGTCGATCCGCCAGAGGGGGTTATCCCGTGGACTCCGGAGGCCAAGATCGTGGCCGCCAAAGAGACCGCCCGATATGGCGTTGGACCGTTCGACACGTGGAGCGACCTGGATACCGGCGAACGTTGCATCACCGACGGCCTGCCCAACATGGTCCCGCTGCAGCCGTACAACATGAACCTCCAGATCCTACAGACGCCCGACGCGGTCGTGATGCTGCACGAGATGTACCACGAGCTCCGTGTCATCCCGCTTGATGGTCGTCCGCTGACCGGCATCGAGCAATGGACGGGAGAGGCACGCGGCCGTTGGGCGGGCGACACGCTCGTGGTTGAGACCGTCAATTTCTCTGACAGACCCCACGCGTATTGGAGTGCGCCTTGGCGTAGGTCCCGATCCAGCTTGCGCCTGGTTGAGCGATTCACGCGCACCGCGTCAGATACGATCGACTACACGTTCACGGTCGAAGACCCAGAGGCCTTCACGCGGCCATGGACGGCGGTCGCTCCGATGACGAACGATCAGACGTCACGGGGCGTCACGTCGGGACAGATCTGGGAGTATGCCTGCCACGAGGGGAACTACGGCATGACGAACATCCTTCGCGGTGCGCGCATGGCGGAGATCGGCTCACAGCCCTGAAGGTGACCAGCGGGGCATGAGCGAGGGCGGCGTTTCTCCTAATCGAACGCGACGCGCCCTGTGGTTCCTCTTCGTCGCCATCGCCGTGATGGTAGTCGTCCATTGGCTTCCCTCCCCACCCCCTCTTGATCGTGGCGGCGAGCTGGTCGAGCTCACGGCGGCCGGCAAATCGTGTCTGGCGATCCTCGGTTTCGCCGTCATCTTGTGGGTGAGTGAGGCGATGCCGTTCCCGGCGACTTCCCTGTTCGTGCTGCTACTCGTGCCGGTGCTGGGCATCTCGGATTACGCCACGGTCGTGCAAGCGGGATTCGGCAACCCGATTATCACCTTCTTCATAGGCGTCTTGATTCTTGCCGCGGCGTTCAGTCGGTCCGGGTTGGGAACGCGCCTTGTGCTCCACGTGCTGCGAGCGGTTGGCACGCGTACCGATCGTGTGCTGTTTGGCTTTCTCGCCGTGGGAGCGCTGCTGTCGATGTGGCTCAACGACCTGGCGGTGACGGCGCTCATGCTGCCGCTCGGGGTGGGACTGCTTGAGGATGCCAAGCTCAAGCGGCTCGAAAGCAACTTTGGCCGTGCGCTGATGATTGCGTGTGCGTTTGGACCGCTCATCGGCGGGATCGGAACACCCGCCGGCACTGGGGCCAACCCAGTGGCGATGGCCTATCTCCGAGATCTGGCGGACCTGGAAATCTCGTTTGTGGAGTGGATGGCCTTTGGCGTACCGGCGGCAGTGCTGATGGTGCCGTGTGCCTGGTACATCCTCCTGTGGGTCTTTCCTCCGGAGATCTCCAGATTGCCTATGAGCGAGGCAGACATCGAGCACGAGCTCGCGAAGCTCGGTCCGCTGGCGCCGGTCGAGCGCAAGACGCTCGCGGTGTTCGCGGTCACGATCGGACTGTGGCTGACGACCCCACTTCTGGCGCAGCTGACAGGAGACCGCGTCGACCTTTCGATGCACGCCGTGGCCCTCGCCGGCGGACTGGCGCTGTTCGTTCCTGGTGTCAACGTGCTGTCTTGGAAAACAGCCCAGCATGACGTGCAATGGGGAGGCATTCTGCTGATCGTGGCCGGACTGTCGCTGGGCGTGATGGTCTACGAGACCGGAGCGGCGCGGTGGATCGGATTCGGGTTGCTTGGTCAGTTTGCCGCCATTCCGGTCGTGCTCCAACCCTTCGTCGTGGTTCTGGTCGTGGCGTTGCTACACATGCTGTTTGCCAGCAACACGGTGACCGGCACCATCATCATGCCGATTCTGATTGCCCTGGCGCAGGACATTGGGGTCAACGTCTGGACCATCGCCGCGCCAGCGGCCTTCACGTCGTCGCTCGCTTTCATCCTGGTCACGGAGAGCCCGGCGAATGTCGTGCCCTACAGTTCCGGATACTTCTCCATCGGTGACATGGCCCGGGCCGGCGCGCTCCTGACGGTGGCAGCCGCCGTGTGCGTCACCATCGCTGTGCTGGGCGTCGGGATGGTGATCGGCAACCCGTGACCGACAGCGATTTTCCCGGGAGGGACACCATGGATCCGAGTCGGCGAGATTTCCTCATGTCCGCAGGCGCGATGGGACTTGCGGTCGGCGGTCACGCCGGGCCGGAACGTCGGCCTCTTGGGCAGAGCCCCGCGGCGCGAGATGCCCGGCACGTCGACACGCCAGTGCTCGACATCGGATACGAAGAGGATGGGGCCGGCGCTGGTTTCCCGATCATTCTGCTGCACGGGTTTCCGTACGACGTCCGAGCATGGGACGGAGTGGTGCCTCCCCTCGTCGAGGCCGGGTACCGGGTGTTGGTGCCGTACCTGCGTGGCTACGGACCCACACGGTTCCGTGATCCGACCGCACCGAGAATGGCCGAGCAGGCTGCGATCGCTCAGGACGTCGTCGATTTTGCCGATGCGCTTGGTCTCAACCAGTTCGCGCTGGCCGGGTTCGATTGGGGAAATCGAGCCGCTTGCATCACCGCCATTCTCCACCCCGAGCGCGTGCGTGCGCAGGTCGCCATCGGTGGGTACTCGGTGCAGAATACGGTGGCTCCGTCTCCGCCGGCGACGCCTGTGGTCGAGGCCCGCTTGTGGTATCAGTGGTACTTCAACACTGAGCGCGGGCGCGCTGGGCTCGAGGCGAATCGTCGAGCCATCTGTCGCTATCTCTGGGAGACCTGGTCGCCGGGGTGGGAGTTCAGCGACGAGACGTTCAATGAGTCGGCGGGTTCGTTCGACAATCCTGGCTTCGTCGACGTGGTGATTCACTCGTACCGCCACCGTCATGGAAACACCCCGGGCGAAGATCGGTTTCTTCCGGCGGAGCGGCGACTCGCGGAGCGGCCGCCCGTGGCTGTTCCGGCTGTTGTCCTTCGGGGGCTCGACAACGGATTCGGCCGCCCGTCGCCAGATCCTTCGGGTGACGAGGCGCGGTTTCCGTCGCTTGTGGCACGTCGAATTGTCAGTGGTGCGGGCCATGATTTGCCGGCCCAGCGACCCGATGCCGTCTCCTCGGCGCTGATTGAGCTACTCGCATAGGTCAGGCCCTCGCGCTCGGGTATCCTTCTTTCATGGCAAGGTTGCAGGACCGAGTCCTGCAGATGATCCGGCGCGAGGCGCTCGTGCCGGCCGGTGCTCGAGTGGTTGCTGCGCTGTCGGGCGGTGCCGATTCGGTCGCGCTGACGCTGCTCCTCCGCGAACTTGCTCCGACCGGCGCGTTTGAGGTCGCGGGTGTTGCGCACCTCAACCACAACCTTCGCCCTGGCGCTGATGGCGATCAACAGTTCTGTGCGGATTTCGCCGCTCAGCTGTCGCTACCGATCGAACTTGGATCGGCCGACGTCCGGGCACATGCCGAACGCGCGCGGATCTCTATCGAGGAGGCAGGTCACAGAGAGCGCTATGCGTTCTTCGACCAGGTGTTGCAGGTCCTTGGTGCCGACTGCATCGCGACCGCACACACGCGCCATGACCAGGCGGAAACGTCGCTGATGCGGCTCCTGAGGGGCGCGGGCCCCGGCGGCTTATCTGGCATCCACCCTCGGTCGGGGCGAGTCGTTCGGCCGCTGCTTGACGTGTCCAGAACCGAGCTGCGGACTTATCTGGCCGCGCGGGGTCAAACGTACCGGGAGGACGAAACGAATCAGGACCTTAGCGTCACGCGTAATCGAGTGCGACACGAGCTGATTCCGTTGCTGGAGTCGCGCTTTTCAGCCTCGGTGGTCGAGACTCTGGCTCGCGACGCCAAGATTGCGAGATATGACGCCGAGTGGCTGGACGAGACGGCGAACCTTGTCGCGCCGACCATCGTCAAGACGATCGACGGTGGCGTCGAGATGGACGGGGCGACGTTGGTCAGACAACCCGTCGCACTGGCCCGGAGGATCACGAAGCAGGCGCTTGAGCGAGTTACCGGACGCACGAGTACATTCGATCAGATCGATCGTGTGCTCGCGATTGCCGAGTGCGGGATGTCTGAGCCCGACGTCGTCGATCTTCAAGGTTGCCATGTGAGACGATTCGACACGCGGTTGGTCGTGCGACCGCCACGTCCCAGAGAACGTCCGCCAGAGTCGCCCGATTTTGCGTATGACCTCGGCATCCCTGGCGAAGTCGCGGTTCCGGAAGCTGGTGTCGCGCTGTCGGTCGAGCGCGCCTTGGGCGACGCCCCAATCGGCCCTCTGGCGGCCCGTTCTGGACAGGTTTGCGTGGCGGGCGAACAGCTGACCGACCCGCTCACGGTTAGAAACTGGCGGCCCGGCGACGTCTTTCGTCCGCTTGGGCTGCGTGGGCACAAGAAACTGCAGGACTTCTTCGTCGACAGAAAAGTCGCCCGTGAGGCCCGCCAGAAAGTGCCCATCGTGACCGATAAACACAAAGGGATCGTCTGGATTGTGGGGCATACGGTGGGCGAGGAGTTTCGCGTAAGCGCCAGTACTGAAGGCATGCTAATCTTGAAAGCAAGGAATCTGGGAGGAGCTGGGTGAACTCGACGCTGCGCAGTCTCGTGTTTTGGATGGTGCTCGTCGTTGTTGTCGTACTGATCTGGAATGTGTCGACGCAGTTCCAGCAGGCGGACAACCAGGTGAACTTCAGTGATTTCCTTCGGCAGGTCGACGCCGGAGAGGTGTCGAGCGTCGAGCTTGCCGGCAATGAGATCTCCGGCACCCTGACCGGTGGGAGCCGTTTCCGGAGCTATGCTCCGCCGCAGTACGAAGGGCTCGTCAACCGGCTCGTCGAGCGCGACGTCGTCGTCAAGGCCAGCGAAGCGACCACCAGCCCGTGGGCAACCCTCTTGTACTCGTGGGCACCGATCCTCCTCATCATCGGCTTCTGGATCTTCTTCATGCGTCAGGTTCAGAGCGGCGGCAACAAGGCGCTGTCGTTCGGGAAGAGTCGCGCCAAGCTGTCTTCCAGCACGCAGAAGAAGGTGACGTTCAAGGACGTTGCGGGCGTGGATGAACCGAAGGAGGAGCTCCAGGAGATCATTGAATTCCTCAAGGAGCCACAGAAGTTCCAGAAGCTGGGCGGGCGGATTCCAAAGGGTGTCCTCCTAATGGGGCCGCCCGGAACCGGCAAGACACTTCTGGCCCGAGCGGTTGCTGGCGAGGCCAACGTTCCGTTTTTCTCCATCAGCGGCTCGGATTTCGTCGAGATGTTCGTAGGTGTTGGCGCTTCCCGTGTACGAGATCTCTTCGAGCAGGGGAAGAAAAACGCCCCGTGCATCATCTTCATTGACGAAATTGACGCGGTCGGTCGTCATCGTGGTGCCGGATTGGGGGGTGGGCACGACGAGCGTGAGCAGACCCTGAATCAGCTGCTTGTCGAGATGGATGGGTTCGAGTCGAACGAGGGGGTCATTCTCGTGGCCGCCACCAATCGTCCCGATGTGCTCGACCCTGCGCTGCTGCGCCCGGGACGTTTCGATCGCCGAATCGTTGTGAACCGGCCGGACGTCAAGGGCCGAGAGGGCATTCTTGCGGTTCACACTCGCAAGATTCCGCTCGACGACGACGTGGACTTACACGTGTTGGCGCGAGGCACCTCGGGTTTTTCAGGTGCTGACCTTGCCAATCTCGTCAACGAAGCGGCGCTGAACGCAGCACGTTATAACCAGAAGGTCGTGCGGATGGACGACTTTGAGTTCGCGAAGGACAAGGTCCTCATGGGCTCGGAGCGCAGGTCGATGATCATCAGCGACGCGGAGAAGAACGTGACGGCCGTGCACGAAGCCGGTCACGCGTTGCTCACGGTGTTGCTGCCGCACGCCGACCCTATCCACAAGGTGACAATCATTCCGCGGGGAATGGCGCTTGGCGTGACTCAACAGTTGCCGGTCGACGACAAGCACAACTACTCGCGTGACTATCTCGAGGATCAGATCGCGATCCTGCTGGGCGGGCGGATAGCCGAAGAGTTGACGCAGGACGACATCACGACCGGTGCCGGCAACGACCTCGACCGAGCAACCGATCTGGCCCGCAAGATGGTATGCGAGTGGGGCATGAGTGATGCGATCGGCCCTCTCACGTTCGGCAAGAAAGAGGAGCAGATTTTTCTCGGGCGAGACTTCTCTCAGCAGGCTGACTACAGCCCTGATACGGCGATGAGAATCGACGACGAAATCAAGGTGATCGTGACGCGGAACTACGACCGCGCGCGGGAGGTCCTCGGGACCAGCAAGCGCGAGCTGCTCCGGATCGCAGAGGAGTTGCTGATTCGAGAGGTGCTCGACGCGGATCAGGTCCGACGGATCGCCAGAGGCGAGCAGATCGACGAGCCCGTGCCGACGGAGCGATCGTCCAAGACGCCGCCATCCGGTGAGCCCGACCAAGACGAAGAGCGGCCGGCGATCGTTCAGCCCGTGCCGTCGCTCGACAAAGCCGTTCCCCAGGAATAGGTCGCCCCGACGGCCTTCGACGGCGATACGATGACTCGCGGTCGAAAGCAGTTCGTGCTCCGGCTGCCAGGCGGCGTGGGCCTTGAGTTGGGGTCACGTACCGCCGTGATGGGCATCATCAACGTCACCCCCGACTCGTTTGCGGATGGCGGGCGCTGTCTCGACCCTGGCAAAGCGGCCGAAATCGCTCTTCAACTCGAGGCTGAGGGCGCCGATCTGCTCGACGTCGGGGGAGAATCAACGCGTCCCGGCGCGACCCCTCTGTCGGTCGACGAGGAGTGCGCTCGGGTGCTTCCCGCGCTGAGGCAAATCGTCGCCACGGTCCGGATCCCGGTTTCAATCGACACATACAAGGCGGAAGTCGCACGCCAGGCGCTGGATTCGGGAGCCGCCATCGTCAACGACATCTCGGCACTGAGCTATGATCCCGATCTGGCCGGTGTTGTCGCCGAATCCGGCGTCCCAGTCGTCTTGATGCACACCCGAGGTCGTTCGAGCGACATGTATCGGGAAGCCAGCTACGAAAACGTTTGCGCTGACGTCGCCGCGGAGCTTCAGGAATCGGTCGACTCCGCCGTTGCGGCGGGGGTGCGGCCTGAACAGATCATCGTTGATCCGGGCCTGGGCTTCGCCAAGCGGGCGGACCACACGTTCACGTCGCTTGCCGGCCTGGAGACCCTCGCGCCACTTGACCGGCCGATCCTGGTCGGTCCATCGCGGAAGTCGTTCTTGAAGGAGGCGATCGGCGACCGGCCGCCTCAAGACCGTGAGTGGGCGACGGCTGCAGCCGTGACGGCAGCTGTGCTGCTGGGTGCGCATATCGTGCGAGTGCACGGCGTCGCCGCCATGCGGCAGGCCGCCGACGTGGCAGACCGTCTGCGAGTGGCCTAGACCTATGGATTTCGCTCCGAGCGTGTGGCCCCAGGTAGGGATCGGATGGCTCGACGTGATCGACATCGCGATCGTCGCGTTCCTGATCTACGAAGGCCTCAAGCTCATCAGGCGAACGCGGGCGGCGCAGATGGTCCTGGGCGTGCTCCTGGTCGTCGGCCTGTACTACGCATCCGAGCGTGCGCCCTTGCTGACCGTGAATTGGCTGATCCGCGACATGTTCGGCTACATCGTGTTCGCGGCCATCGTGCTCTTCCAGTCGGACATCCGCCGGGCGCTCTCGAATCTGGGTCGCGCGCCCTTCTTTCGGTACCTGGCCCGGCCCACGACAACGGACGAAACCATCGAGGAAGTCGTCGTGGCAGCGACTATGCTGGCCTCGCGTCACATCGGCGCGATCATCGCCATCGAACGAGAGACCGGTCTGCGGAACTACATCGAGAGCGGCATACCGCTTGACTCTACTGTGACGTACGACCTGCTCCTGAGTATCTTTCAAACAGAATCGCCGCTGCACGACGGCGCGGTCATTATTCAAGAGAATCGCGTGGCGGCCGCCGCCTGTTTTCTGCCGCTGACCGTCAATCCCAGGCTCAGCAAGCAGCTCGGTTCGCGCCATCGGGCGGCCCTGGGTCTGACTGAGGAATCAGACGCCGTCGGGCTGGTGGTGTCGGAGGAGTCGGGTCTCCTGTCGTTGGTGCTCGACGGACAAATCGAGGAGAACATCGAACCCGAGCAGCTGCGGTATCGACTCGAGGCACTGATGCTTCGGTCACAGCCTCGGACCGCGCGCCGTGAGCGAGGGGGACTGGCGTCCTGATGGCCTACCACCCTTTCCGCGACCTGCCGTTCAAACTCGTGTCGGTTGCCCTGGCCTTGTTACTTTGGATGAGCGTGGCCGGCGAGCCAGTCGTCGAACGTGGCCTTGACGTTCCGCTTCAATTCGAAAACGTCCCAGTTGGACTCGAAATCGTCGGGACTCCACCCGAGTCGCTGCGCATCCGAGTGCGTGGTCCGTCAAGCACCGTGAGTCGCCTGGAGGTCGGATCGGTCGCAGCCGTACTGGATCTGTTCGACGAGCAACCTGGCCGAAAGCTGTTCGACATGTTTGCGGGCCGCGTTGACGTACCGTCCGGCTTGGAGGTGACGAGTGTGGTTCCCGCAACCGTCGTGCTCACGCTGGAGCGGTTGGGCGTCGCCAGGACGGTGCCGGTTGTCGCCGACATCGACGGGGCGCTGGCGCCGGGACGCGCTGTCGGACGAGTGACGACTGACCCTGCTGCGGTTGAGATCATCGGCCCCGAAACGCGGTTGGCGGAACTGGAGATGGCCATGACCGAGGCGATCTCGGTGGAGGGGGCCACGTCCACGATTGTCCGCGATGTGACGGTCGGCGTCGCCGATGCCACGGTTCGTCTCGTCCAGCCCGTGTCCGCCCGTGTAGTGATCGAGATCGTTCGGGCGCAAGCCGACCGCAACCTGCACGACGTGCCGGTGGTTCTGGACGGTGTTGATCGGTCGCGCCGGGCGTCAATTCAACCCGAGGAGGTGACCGTTGGCATTCGAGGAGAGAGTGACCTGATCTACAGTCTTGATCCGGACGCGGTTCGCGCCCGTGTCGACGTCAGTGCTCTTGCTGGTGCACCACCCGGCCGGTACAATCTCCCCGTGACCATCGACTCTGCTGAGGGGATTCGCGTAACCCACATCGATCCAGCGAAAGTACAGGTCAGCCTGCGGTAGTCTGTTGCTCACCGAACGCGACGCGCGGTGAGCCCGTCCTTTTGTTCATGCCGGCTTCGATGTTTGGGACAGATGGCGTGCGCGGCACGCCTGGAGAGTCGCCGCTCGACGAGCGCACGATCATCCGGCTCGGCGCCGCGACCGCCGGTTCGCTCGGTTCGGCACCCACGCTGCTGGCCGCACGAGACACACGTGAATCGGGTCCCTGGATCGAGTCGTGCCTGGCCGCAGGCGTGGCCGGTGCGGGCGGATCACTCGTCAGTGCCGGCGTGATCCCGACGCCAGCGGCTTCGTTTGTGACGAAGTCGAACGGCTTCGACGGCGCGTTCGTCATCTCCGCCTCTCACAACCCGTTTCCAGACAATGGCATCAAAGTTCTGACATCGGAGGGCGAGAAGGCTTCGCCGGAGTACGAAACGCGGCTCGCCGAGCGCATTGAGAACGCGTCGTGGGAGGTAACGCCAGGCGCGCCATCGTATGCGACCGAGGCCCTGACCGACGGCTACGAAGCTCACGCCGTTGCCGCGCTTGGAGATGCCCGGTCGCTCCGTGGCAGTCGCGTCGCGGTCGACTGCGCGAACGGAGCCATGAGTGTGATTGCCCCGCGCGTCCTTCGGTCAACCGGTTTCGATGTCGTGGCGCTGAACGACACACCCGACGGGCGCAATATCAACGAGGAATGTGGATCGACGTATCTCGCTCCGCTTCAGCATTTGGTCCGAGAGCAACAGTGTCGGTTGGGGATTGCGTTCGATGGCGATGGCGACCGGGCGATGCTGGTGGATGGTGCGGGGAACGCCGTCGATGGCGACGGCGTCTTGTTCGTGTGCGCCAAACATCTGGCGGCGACCGGGCAACTACCGGGAAACGCGGTCGTGGCGACCGTGATGAGCAACATCGGACTCGAGGTCGCGCTGCGCTCGGCTGAAATCATCGTGCACAGGTGTCCCGTCGGTGACCGGCAGGTTCGGGAAGAGATGCGTCGCCGTTCGCTTGTCCTGGGCGGCGAGCAGTCGGGCCACATCATCTTCTCGCAGTTGCTGCCGACCGGCGATGGCCTCCTGACGTCGCTGTCGATGTTGCGCGTGATGCACGAAACTGGCAAGGAGCTCACCGATTTGACCGCCGGGCTCGAGGTCTATCCCCAGGTGCTGCTCAACGTCCGTGTTCGAGCCAAGCCAGACCTGGAGGGTGAGCCAGAGATCGCGACGGCGGTCGCCTCGGCGGAGGAAACGCTCGGCTCCGATGGACGAGTCCTGGTACGCTACTCGGGGACGGAACCGCTGCTCCGCGTGATGATTGAGGGCAAGGACGCCGCCCTCGTCAGTCGCCTCGCCGAAGGAATCGCCGAGCGAGCCCGTGCCCGTCTCGGCTGATCGGGGGGGTTGCCGGCGGAGGTTATCTATGCGTTTGGGAGTCAACATCGATCATGTCGCCACGGTGAGGCAAGCCAGGAAGGCCCCCGAGCCCGAACCGGTTGCCGCGGCGGTCTTAGCTGAGTTGGCCGGCGCCGATGGCATTACCGTCCATTTACGAGGTGACCGTCGACACATTCAAGAACGCGACGTTGAGTTGCTCCGCGCGACTGTCTCGACCCGCCTCAACGTCGAGATGGCCGCAACGCGAGAAATGGTAGGCATCGCACTTCGCATCAAACCTCACCAAGTGACCCTAGTTCCCGAGCGTGCCAACGAGTTGACCACGACCGGGGGACTGGACGTCGTGCGCCGCAGCGCGTCAGTCGAGAAGGCGGTAAAACGGCTTCAAGGCTCGGGAATCGCGACGAGTCTGTTTATTGACGCCAGCGTCAGCCAGGTCAAAGCCGCGGCGGCCACTGGTGCAACCGCCATCGAGATCAACACGGGTCCCTACGCCGATGCGTTTCTCGACGCTCAGCCGAAAGCCCGAGACCGAGTGATTCGGGCTGCGAAGGCGGGCGTGAAGCGGAACCTCGAAGTGCTTGGAGGCCACGGCCTGACGTATCGTAACGTTCAGCCGATCGTGGCAATCGAGGAAATCGTTGAGCTCAACATCGGACATAGCATTGTGTCCCGGGCTGTTCTCGTTGGCATGGAACGGGCTGTGGGCGAGATGATCGATCTCTTACGAGGCTAGTCCTGGCGTCTGCATCATGAAACGGGAGTCGGTCCTGTTGGCGCTGGCGGTCGCGGTTTCCGGGGCCATCATGGCTTGGATAGTCTGGGCTGAACGCCCGGTCCCCGTTACGACATCTGCAGAGTTGCCTACCGCTGCGGAGCCAGCGCCCGCCCCTACGTCGACCTTGGACCCGGCACGTGTTGCGACGCTCGAGGCCGCGATCGCGGACGACCCGGAGGACCGAGAGTCGCGCGTCGCGTTGGCCAACGCCTACTTCCGCGCTCACAGCTTTGAACAGGCGGTACCGTGGTTCGAACAGGCGATCGAGATGGACCCCAGCGACGTCGACTCGAGTACCAGCCTGGGCGTGAGCTATTTCTACACGGGGTTCATCGACCAGGCCGTAGAACAGCTCGATCGCTCCTTGGAGATTGAGCCGGACCACCCTCAGACGTGGCTCACGGTCGGTATTGTTCGGGCCTTTGGGTTGGATGATCTGGAGGGGGCCATGGAGGCCTGGGAACGTGTCATTGAGGTTGCTCCCGATGGTCCCGAAGCGCGCGCGGCCCGGGAGGCCCTGACGCGGGTACCTGCGGAGCTCGGGTCCGCATCGTCACCCGATCAGCCGTAAACTGGATGTAGGAGGTTGCCAGTACAGATGGCGGGCTGGGTCGTCCGGTTGCTGCTTATCGCGCTGGTCGTGCGCGTGCTCGTCGGTCTGGTGACAAGTGCCCTCCGGCGAAGGGGTGCATCCGAGCCGACGAGTAGGCCCGGTGGGAAACCAACGGCTCTCGTGCGCGACCCGGTCTGCGGCACCTACGTTGAGCCATCGCACGCGATCTCAACGCGTGCAGGGTCTACCGTGCACTACTTCTGCTCGGAAAACTGCCGTGAGGCCTTTGGTCGCAGCTAGTGCGGTATTGAGGGGGCGAGTCGCATGCAACACGAGGAACGCTTTCGCGCCGACATGGTTGAAGTCGGTCGACGACTTCATGCTCGCGCGTATGTCGCGTCGAACGACGGGAACATCAGCGTCAGGGTCGGCGAGGACCGGTTGCTGACCACGCCCAAGGGTGTTTCTAAGGGATTCATGACACCGGACATGATGGTCACCACCGACCTGGATGGTCGAAAAGTGGCAGGTGATCGGGATCCCTCCTCGGAACTCCTGATGCACCTTGCCGTCTATCACAACCGGCCCGAGATCACGGCGGTCGTGCACGCTCACCCACCGACCGCAACTGGTTTCGCGGTCGCCGGGATCCCACTCGACCGCGCCGTGCTGGCGGAAGTAGTCACGACCTTGGGCAGCATCCCGATCGCCGACTACGGAACCCCCTCGACATCGGAGCTCGCTGACGCGGTCCGCAAGTTCATCAAGGCGCACGACGGTCTCCTCCTGGCGAATCACGGTGCCTTGACCATCGCCAATGAGCTGTTCGCCGCGTACTACAAGATGGAAACGGTCGAGCACTTCGCGAAGATCAGCCTGACGGCGAGGCTGCTAGGCGGCGAGCGGATGCTATCCAGGGAGGAAGTCGTGCGCCTCCAAGGTCTGCGTGGCAGCTACGGCATCGCGTCGCCCGCGCCAATCTGCGCGGATGGTTCGAACGATCTCGCCGACCCATCCGACGCCGAGGACGTGACGTGTCAGACGATACAGGCCCCAACCTCGCCCGGCGAGCGACTCGTGAGCGAGGAACCAACTCCGCCGACGGTATCATCGCTGGCTACAGACGGAGAAATTCGTTTAACATACCGCGAACTCACGGCGTTAATTGAGGATGCTGTGAGACAGCTTCGCTAGCACGCGCGGCTGGCTGGCCAAAGAGGGGACCGCATGGGTGAGGCGCTAGGGATGGTAGAAACCAAGGGGCTCGTCGCCATGATCGAGGCGGCTGACGCCATGGTGAAGGCTGCTAAGGTCACGCTGGTCGGCTGGGAAAAGATCGGTGCCGGCTACGTCACGGCCATCGTGAGAGGGGACGTGGCGGCCGTTAAGGCGGCGACCGATGCCGGCGCGGCGGCGGCGCGACGGGTTGGCGAGCTGGTCTCGGTGCACGTGATCCCGCGACCTCATTCAAACTTGGAGGACGCGCTTCCAATCGGCAAGGCGGGCGCGAAAAGTTAGCCGGCGGCTCATCCGAGTACCGGTCATCAGTCTGCACTCCCGGGCTTCATGATTCTGGCAAAGGTCGTCGGTACCGTCGTGGCGACGCGGAAGGACGAGCGTCTCGTCGGCCATAAGCTGCTACTGGTTCAGCCCACCGACCCGGCTGGTAATCCGTTGGGCAATCAGCTGGTGGCAGTCGACACCGTCGACGCTGGTTTCGGCGAAACCGTGCTGATCGTGAGCGGAAGCTCGGCACGTATGGCGGCTGATCTCAAGGACACACCCGTCGACGCCGCGATCGTGGGTATCGTCGACGCAGCGTCGACCTCAGACTGACGGCCGCGATGCAACTGGCACGCGTGGTCGGTACTGTCGTCGCCACCCGGAAGGATGCCGGGCTCCTGGGTGCCACACTTCTCATCCTCCAGCCCCTGACCCCCGAGCGGCAGCCTGTGGGTCGGCCCATCGTCGGCGTCGATTCGGTCGGCGCGGGCGAGGGCGAGGAGGTCTTCTTTGTTCGCGGTCGCGAGGCCACGCTGCCGTTCTTTCCATCCTCGGTTCCGACCGATGCCAGCGTTGTTGGCATCGTCGATCATTGGTTTGTCACGGCGCCGAAACAGGCACCGCGCCGGCGCAGGCGGTAACCGTGCGTCTGGGGCGGGTGATCGGCAACGTCGTAGCGACTCGGAAGAACACCAAGCTCGACGGGGCCAAGCTCCTGTTGGTTGAACTGTTCGGTTCGAAAGGCGGAGCAATTCTCGCGGTTGACTCGGTGCAAGCCGGCATCGGCGACACCGTCCTCCTGGTCATCGAGGGGCGCGCGGCGGTCTCGGCGTTGCGCCGTCGAGGTGCGCCGGTGGACGCTGCCATCGTCGGAATCGTCGATCATGTCGATGGCGCGGCGTGATCGGGGACAATGACCGAACACGGATCTCCTGCCAATCGGCCTCGAGTGCTCGTCACCCGCCGGCTTCCTGCCGGCGTGCTTGATCCGCTCAACCGCGCGTGCGAGGTCGATCTGTTCGCCGAGCCGGGTGACATGACCGCCGACGAGCTGGCGCAGCGGGTGCGGGGGGCAGCCGGGCTCGTGTGCGTGGTGACCGATCGCATCGATCGACCGATCCTCGATGCTGGACAAGACCTTCGGATCGTGTCGAACATCGCCGTGGGATACGACAACATCGACGTCGCGTATGCGGCATCGCGTGGCGTCGTCGTGAGCAACACGCCCGACGTGCTCACCGAATCGGTTACCGAGCTGACCTGGGGCCTCATTCTCAGCGTGACACGAAGGCTCGCCGAGGGCGATCGGCTGATCCGAGACGGGGCGTGGACGCGGTGGTCACTCGACTTCATGCTGGGGACCGAGCTCAAGGGCAAACGTCTTGGAATCGTAGGACCAGGGCGAATCGGTACGGCCGTTGCCAGTCGGGCAGCCGTCTTCGGCATGGAGGTCGTAGGCGCCGGGCGTGGCAATACTGATGCTGGTGATGTCACTCAGCCTTCGTTTCCTCACCCGCTCGTCTCACTAGACGAGCTCCTCGTCACGTCGGACGTTGTCTCGCTGCACGTGCCGCTCAACGACGCCACGCGTCATCTCATCGATCGACGCCGTTTGGCGCGGATGAAGCGTTCGGCCTACCTCATCAACACGTCGCGGGGCGCGGTTCTTGACGAAGCCGCGCTGGCGTGGGCATTGCGTGAGCGCTTGATTGCCGGCGCCGCGCTCGACGTCTACGAGCGCGAGCCAGAGGTCCATCCGGATCTCCGTACGCTCGATAGCGCCGTGTTGGTTCCCCACTTGGGCAGCGCGACCCGCGAAACACGGACCGCCATGGCGGACCTAGCGGTTGCGAACGTGGTCGCGGTTCTGACCGGCGAGCCACCGCTCACACCGGTGCGACCCTAGACGATGGGAGGACGAACAGGTCGCGTTCGACCGGAGGCATCGATTGGCCACGTCATGCGACGGCTCGGGCCGACCATCTCGCGGATGGACGATCCAGCGGTCGAGAAGATAGCCGAGGAACAGCAGTCTGATCCTTTTCAGGTGCTTATCGCGACGATGCTGTCGGCACAGACGAAAGACGCCGTCACGTCCAAGGCCTCAGCGCGGCTGTTCGCGCGTGGCCGGACGCCCGAAGCGTTGGTTCGCGTGCCCGTCGCCGAGGTCGAGGAGCTCATCTATCCGGTGAGCTTCTACCGGAACAAGGCGCGACACGTTCGCGAGACCTGCCGCCAGTTGATCACGCGCTTCGATGGGTCGGTGCCCACGTCAATGGAGGCGCTCGTGTCGTTGCCGGGAGTGGGTCGGAAGACAGCCAACCTCGTGCTGATCGTCGCGCTCAAGAGCCGCTCCAACATTTGCGTCGATACACACGTCCACCGAATTGCGAACCGTTTGGGCTGGGTCCGGACCCGGACTCCCGAGCAGACTGAACTCGCGCTCTACGACGTTGCGCCGCGTCGATGGTGGGCCGATATCAATCTGTACTTGGTCACCTGGGGTCAGAACGTCTGTCGCCCGGTCTACCCTGTGTGCGGGCGCTGTGTGATCGAGCCGCTGTGCCCGCGAATTGGCGTCACTCGGACCGGGAAGTAGCGCGGGGCGAGTCGAGCAGTGATGCTGGTGCGCGTGGCACAGTGTGGCTCACGATATCCCGGACGGCTGGATAGCGTTCGATGAACGCAGCTCGGTACTCACCTTCTACCGGGATGTCGAGCTGGTGCTTCAGGACGACGGCGTTGGCCACCGCCTGTGCGGCGAAGTGATTGTTGAGATAGAGATACAGCTTCTTCACAATGCGGCCAGCGGCGTCCGCGGTGTCTGCAAACGACTTGAGCTCTTCGCCCGAGTACAAATAGTCGTATCGATCTTCCGCCTGGTCATGCCGCCACCAGGTCTTCGCGTTCCGACCGTGAAGGCGCATGTAGTAGAAGCTCGTCACGTTCGGTAGCTGGTTTTGCGCGATCGAGAAGCGAAACTTCGGCTCATCGATCTGCGTCCACGCAGCGTTGTGCGCGTTCAGAAGCCTGACGGTCGACCCGACGTCGTCACTCCAACTTCGGTGACGCAGCTCAACCGACACACAGCACTCCGAGAAGGCGTCGAGTAACCACGTCAGGTGCTCGCGCGACGCGGCGTCGTTCTTAAAACTCGGCGGGAACTGCGCCAGGAGAACGCCCAGCCGACCGGCCTCGAGCAGCGGGTCGAGCGCCGCCCGCATGAGGTTGACGTCGTCGGTCGTCGCCGTCGCGTCCGCGTCGCCGGTCGCGCGCATGTACATCTTCGGGTGCGTGAATTTTTGAAACAGCTTGACGGAAAACTCGAATCCACCTGGCGTCCGCTCGACCCAGCGGTGCGTGATCCGTGGCGTCGGAATGCGATAGAAGGTCGAGTTCACCTCAACCGTGTCGAAGTGTTCGGCGTAGAAGGCGAGCTCGTCGAAGCCAGCGGGTCGCGAGCGGCGTCCGGTTGGTGGATAGAAGATCCCGTTCCAGGTGCCTCGGCCGGACGGGTAGTTCCAGCCGCTGGTGCCGATCCGGATGTTAGGCGCCGCCACCACGATTCATTGTACGCCGCACCAATGGCGCTCGGTGTTCGTACTCCGATTAACCGTAGAATGGGAAGATCAGAGGCCGTCGAGACCGGCGACATGCTGACCGTCAACGAGATTTTCTTTTCGATTCAGGGGGAATCGAGCCACGCTGGACGCCCGTGTGTGTTCGTGCGCCTCACCGGCTGTGACCTGCGCTGTACGTGGTGTGACACAACGTACGCGTTCGAGGAGGGTCAAAAGCTCGCGGTCGACGAGGTGGCATCGGCCGTGGAACGATTCGGCTGTCGTCTTGTCGAGATCACCGGCGGCGAGCCGCTGCGGCAGGCAGACGTGTACCCGCTCATGGACCGGTTGCTCGCTTCGGGGAGGACCGTCCTGTTGGAGACCGGTGGCCATGTCGACATCTCCCGCGTTCCCAAGTCGGTCGTGAAGGTGGTCGATGTCAAATGTCCGGGAAGCGGGGAGTCGGAGAGCACGGATCTCAACAACCTGCGGCGTTTGGCACCCCATGATGAGGTCAAGTTTGTCATCGGCGACCGGGTCGACTACGAATTCGCTCGCAACGTCGTGCGCCAGCACGCTGTCGATTCGCACTGTGCGGCCGTTCTCTTCTCGCCCGTGCACGGCGCACTGGACCCGACCACGCTGTCTGAGTGGATCCTCGCGGATCGCTTGCCGGTGAGGGTCCAAATTCAGCTACACAAGTACTTATGGGACCCTGATCGGCGCGGTGTGTAGATGGCTGCAGCGGTCGTGCTCCTTAGCGGTGGCCTGGACTCCTACACGGTTGCCGCTCTTGCCAAACAGGAGGGGTTCGACCTGCACGCGCTGACCGTTCGCTACGGGCAACTGCACGAACATGAGCTCGAGGCGGCGCGTCGTGTGGCCGGGTCGCTTGGCGTCGAAGCCCACTTGGAGCTTTCCGTCGACCTGTCCGCACTGGGAGGCTCTGCTCTCACAGGCGACGGTGTGGTGCCGAAGGATCGACCGGACGACGACACCATTCCCGTAACCTATGTGCCGGCCCGGAACACGGTCTTGCTCTCGCTCGGCATGGCGTGGGCCGAGTCCCTGGGCGCGCGCGACCTGTTCATTGGCGTCAACGCCCTGGACTATTCGGGCTATCCCGACTGCCGACCGGAGTTCATTGCGGCGTTCGAGCGACTTGCTGCCGTCGCCACGAAAGCTGGCGTCGAAGGGCACCAGCTGCGGGTGCGCGCTCCGTTGATCGAAAACACGAAGGCCGAAATCATTCGACGGGGCGTGTCGCTCGGGTTGGACTATGGCCTGACGCACAGCTGCTACGACCCCCTGCGGAAGGGGCGTCCCTGTGGCCACTGCGATAGTTGCCGTCTCAGGGCGCGCGGGTTTGCCGAAGCAGGGGTGCCCGATCCGTTGCTCGCTTCGTGACCCTACCGAGCAAAGCTGGCCAGACGCTCGACCACGCGATCGATGGCGCTCGTGATCTGGCCGGGGGGCGCCGCGAAGTTGTTGGCGAGAATCGCAAAGCCGAGCGTCTCGCCGTCGCGGGTTTGGACGTATCCCGAGAGCGTCCTGACCTTCGTCATGGATCCGGTCTTTGCCCGCGCGTTCCCCGCGGCCGCTCCCGCTGCCATCCGGTTTGCTAAGGTGCCGTCGCGCCCCGCAACCGGTAGCGTCGACGCGAAGCGTTCTGCGCTGCGACGTCGCATCTGATCGAGCACCGTGACCAGGAGTTGCGCTGTCACGTAGTTGTCGCGCGAGAGCCCTGAGCCATCTGCGACGACGAACTGGCTCGATGGGATTGACCACTCCGTCAGCACGTTGGCAATCGCCGCCTGGCTCGCAGCGGGCGATCCGTCTCCGTCACGCGAGCCGATCGAACGGAACACCGTTTCGGCCATCAGGTTCTGACTGTGCGTCATCATCTCGACGGCAAAGTCCAGAAGCGTGTGCGAACGATGGACAATCAGGGTCCGCGCAGACTCTGGAGATAGCCGATCCGCCTGAGCCAGTTCGTTCACATCGGTTGCGACGCCGTCTACGTCGATGCCGTCCGAGTGAAGCGCCGATCGAAGCGTTGCCACGAAGAACCGCGTCGGGCGGTCTACCGAGACGGATCGGCTCACGGGTTCCGCTCCCGCGGGCACAGAGCCCTCGACCACGACCGTCGCCCGCCCAGGCCAGCGGGATAGGCGCAGGTCAATCGGGCTTGACGGCTCGGCGGTAGTGACCGTGTCGTCGAGAATGAGACCGGTCTGTGGATGGCGAAAGCGAACCAAGGCCGGCAAACCGGGTCGTGCGGCCGGGACGATGACGAGGTCCACGACATTTTGATCCAGCTGCAGTGCCCCCCCTCGCGCGGCAAACCCAAACACGAGATCGTTCCACGCCCAACCGAGTCCGAGTCCCGACACACCATCCGAGGTCCCGACGCCGCGGTCGTCTCCGACGATCCGGCCCGCGATCCTCGTAATGCCTTGGTCGCGCAGCTGTTGCGCCCAGTCGCGGAAGGGATGCGGGTTGGTGTCGCCGCCTTGCGGGGAGAAGGGGCTCCGAATGGTGGGATCGCCCGAGCCCCGAACGAAGAGGTCACCCTCCAGCACCCCATCCGTCACCGACGCGCCCGTCAGGAGACGTGTCTCGTAGCGAAACCCCCAACCGAGACGTTCCGCGGCGACAGCCAACGTAACCAGTTTCATGGCTGAGGCTGGGAGCAGCAGCACGCGGTCGTTGAGCGCATAGAGCGTTTCGGCCCGATCGAGCGAGCGGACATGCACGCCCCAGATCGTCTGTCGAACGGCCGGGTCCGCGAGATACCCCGTCAGGTCACGACCTAGCGCAGCGACGGCGGCGTCATCAGTGCGGGCGCGAGACCCGACATCGGGTTCCACGATCGGCGGATTGGGAGCGCGACCGGCGCAGCCGGCGACTACGGTTAGTAGCAGGAGGGCAAAGAAACAACCGAAGACCGGTTTGTCGGTCATGACGCCGGTTCTGCCGCACGCATCGGCAGGTCCGCGAGCCGGCTTCCGCTCGACCGGGACTTCAGGATACCTCAGCGTTGACGGTCGCGAGAACCTCCAGCGCACCGTCGACGCTCTGCGTGTCGACGCTCGCGGCCCCGGGCTCGTCGCCGTGCACGGCGTAGGTGTCATCGCCAGTCCGCCAAAGCCTCACGCGTTCTTCGAGTGGATCTGCGTCTTCGTCTGCAGTCGAGTCGTCGTAGCGTACTGTGATAGTGATGAGCAGGTTGCCGTCACTAAGTCCAAGCTCAGATCTCGAGTCGACGAACGAATCGGCTCTCAAACCCGAAAGCTCCGACAAAAGGTCGTCCATGTCACTTTGTTCGACGTCCATGTCGCTCGGCTCGACGCGTCGCCAGGTCTCTTCGGCGTCGTCACCCTCTGCGTTTTCAGTCGGCTCGGACGCAATCTTCTCGAACGTGGCCGTGACGTCGGGTCCAGCGACTGCGATCCGACGGGCGTTGAACGGCCGGAACTCGAAGAGGTTCTTGTCCCGATACTCAGCAGCCCCCCGCTCGATGTCGACGCCCAGCGACTCGTCGACCGTAAAGACCAGGGCGCGCGACGCGTCTTGAGCGTAGCGGGCACCCCCGGGAGCCGCCGAACCCAGGCGAAGACTGGCCGTGGCGCTGCCAACCTGAACCGTCGCGACCGCAGCCGGGTCGGAGAGCCCGAAGTCGTCGTCTCCGTCGTCCGTCGGGTTCTCGGTCACCACCGAGCGCATCTGCCCGCTGCTCAGGCGCCCAACCAGCCCCTGGACCGTGCCGTAGTCGGCTCGGACCTCCCAGGGTTCGGCGATCCGCCAGTCCCCGCCGTCCTTGGTAAACGCGATCGTCGAGCCATCGATGTCGACCTCGAGTCGATCGACGTCGAGTGCTTCGATATCGAGGATCGTCTTATCGCGAAGGTCGAACGACGTCTTGCGGAACGCGCTATCAAGGTTTGAGGCGACCATGATGATGCGATCGCTACTCTCGAGCTTCGCATAACGGTCGGTGCCAGTCGGCGTGGTCTTGCCGATCAGCAGACGGTGTTCGGCCTCGTCGTCGTCGGCCCGAAAGGAGACCTGAACTGCCGGCGCGGACAAGCCAAATGGTTCGAGGTCCATTGGTTCCTCAGAGACGACCCGGTTGACCTCGAGCGACGCGAGGCGCGATGTGATCGACGACACTTCGGTCGCATCAGCGCGAGCGACGACGGGCGCCGTCAGCTCCCATTCCCCGCCGTCATTCTTTGCCAGCGATGTTTCATCACCGTCCACCGCTAACGTGAGGGTGGTGATCGAGTCCGACTCGGTGTCGAACAGCTGCTCGTTCGGCGGCGTCTCGGATGCCGGGCGCCGTTCGAGTTCCACGTAGTAGACATAGGCTGCGAGGCCAAGGAACACCACCAGCATGACCAGCGTTGAACGCGCACCTCGCATCACGTGCGTCTCCGCCACCACGTGTGAATGCCCACACCAAAGACCCCGACGGGGATCGCGACAAGCGACAACCAGTACAGGTTGCGCTGTTGGGCGGCGTTCAGAGTGATGCGACGATCCTCGGGCTGTCGAGGCCGAATCGCGATGAGATTCTCCTGTTGAGCCAGCCAGTTGATGGCGTTGAGCGCAAGGTCTCGGTTTCCCTGGATGCCGAGGTAGCTATTCGAGGCGAAATCGGAGTCGCCAACCACTGCGAATCGCGCTTCCGGCGGCGGCGGCGCTGCTTCATCTTCGTCTTCCGCGCTGTCTGCATCCCCCTCATCCAATGATTCAGCTGAGGCGGCTTCCGGCTCGGGGGTATCGATTTCCACAGAGACCGCGGCGCCAATGGAGATCGGACCAGCCACGTCTTCATCTTCGTTCATCGACACCTCGCCCGTGGCGAGCTCCGACATGTTCGATTCGGCCCAGCTTCGCGAAGACGTTTCCACGAACTCCCGGGCCGTGCGTCCGTTAGCACCCCCGGCAATCGGTTTGATCGATCGAGCCAAGGGAAACGCGGTCAGCAGCTGGAAATTGTCGACGATTGGGTGAGACGGGTACGTCGCCGCGACCGGCACGGTGACGTCGGTACCGAGTAGTTGGCCAACACCGCTGACGTCCACAACGACGTCCTGACCGACCTCGATCCCCCACTCAGCGGCCAGCGCGAGGAGGTTGATGTGGTCGGCTTCGGCTGGGTCGTCGGCCGGGTCTAGCAATAGGAGGACCTTGCCGCCAAACTCGAGATACGACCTGAGCAGGTCGACTTCGCCCGGGAAGAAGTCGTTTGCCGGACCAGCGACGACCACCACCGAGGCGTCCTCAGGGATCTCTCCGGTTTGGGCCAGCACCACGGTCTCGAACGCGAGGTTGTCGAGTCGAAGCGCCTCGCTGAACGCGCTGTACCCGTCACGCTCCGAGTTCCTGGGGTCTCGCTCGCCGTGACCCTGGACGAAATACACCTTGCTTTCGCGTCCCTCGATGACCTTGATGAGGGCGTTGGTGAGTTCCTGTTCCTGCCCGTTCACGACGCGCTCAACCCGGTCTTGGTACTCCAGAACGATCGTGTTGTAGGCCTGCACCTCGTACTGGTTCGCTTGCACCGGGTTCTTGTCGGGATCGACAAACTCGAGCGACACCTGGCTCGATGTGTATTCGTACTCCGCCAGCTGATCCCGGTGCCGTGGAAAGTCGACGTCTTGCGCAAAGACCAACACGCGCAGCGGGGCCTCCAGCGACTCGAGGATTTGTACAGTTTGCTGTGACAGCGAGTACTGTTGCGCGGCTGTCAGATCCCACCGCTTGTTTTGACGTGCCAGGACGAAGTTAACGAAGACCAGAATGCCCACCGCAAGCAGGACGCTCGTCGACGCCAGTGCGCCATACCGCGCCTGACGGTGCCCCCAAAACCCAAGGATGTCACGCCATTGCCCGAGGCCGTACAACACGATGAGCACGATGCCCGCGATGAGGGCCCAATACCAGACTTCTTCCTGCTCCGGCATCGCGAAACGCACGATCATGCCACCCACCACGCATGCGATGCCCGACCACCCCAATGCACCTAGTGCTTTCTGCATCTCGACTAACCTCGCCACCGAACGCTGTCGACCGACTTCGCGGTGAGAAACAGACCGAACACGATGAAGCTCAGGTAGTACGCCAGATGGCTCGTATCGATGACTCCCTTCGAGAAGTCATCGAAGTGATCGAGCACTGAGAGGTACGCGAGTACCTGACTCCACGTTGACCCTGATGCCGGGTCCCCCAGCCAGCTGATTACCCAGAACAGCAGCAGCACGGCAAACGTAATCATGCTGGCTACCACCTGGTTCTTTGTCGCGCTCGAAATCAACAGGCCAACCGAGATAAACGACGCACCCATGAGCAACAGACCCAGATATCCGCTCAGAATCGGTGCGAGCTCAGGTTCGCCGTAGAGGAAGAGGAAGCCGACGTGAATAGCGGTGACCCCCAGCATCATCGCATACAGCGCCAAGGCGCCAAAGAACTTCCCAAGGATGATCTCCATGTCGGTCAGCGGCGACGAGAGCAGCAACTCGATGGTTCCAGATCGCTTCTCCTCGGCGTAGGAACGCATGGTGATGGCTGGCAACACAAACAGCAAGATCACGCCGGTGTTTCCGAAGAGCGGACGGATCATGTACTCGTTTATGTTGATGGGCGGTGCGCCCTCCATCATGCCGGCCTGGAGGCTCACTCGCAGAACGAAGCTGAGCGAGCTCATAAAGAAGACGCCAAAGAGGAGGGCGAAGAAGCCGATCACCACGTAGGCGATCGGGGATACGAAGTACGACCGCAGCTCCTTTTGCGCGATTGCCAGGACGTTACTCATGAAGAGCCTCCCGCGCCTCGTCTGAATCGTGACCAGCGGCTTCCGGCTCGGCGGACGGCGCCGGCTGTACTTCGGTGCCCTCGGTCGATTCGGCGCTGTCTTGGGTGGTGAGCTCGAGGAAGATGTCCTCCAAGCTCATCTTCAGTGACCGGAGCTCCAACAGCCCCCAGCCTCTGGTGACGACGGCGTTGGCGAGCTCGCGCCTCACGTCTGCCCCTTTGGCGCTTTGGGCCTCGATGGTGCGGACCCCCTCACGTTCCTCGGAGCACGTGATGGTCGTCACACCGTCGACTCCTTGCAGCACCGGAATCGGATCGGCGCCGCCAGCGTCAATCTGCAGTCGAATAGATTCTGAGCCGCTGAGTCGACCGGTGAGGTTCTCGGGTGTGTCGACGGCGACGACAAGGCCCTTGTCGATGATCACGACGCGCTCACAGGTCTGGGAAACCTCCGGCAGAATGTGGGTGCTGAGAATGATCGTGTGGTCTCCGGCCAGATCGCGAATCAGCTCCCGTGTTTCGATGATCTGCTTCGGGTCAAGACCAGCCGTCGGTTCGTCGAGAATCAGGACATCGGGATTGTGAAGGATGGCTTGCGCAAGGCCAACGCGCTGGCGATACCCCTTTGATAGCTTGCCGCAGTGGCGCTCGGCCACATCGGTGACGCTGGTGCGGGCCATCGCGACGTCGATCTTGGCGGACCGCTCGGCAGCCGTCACCCCGCTGATGCGAGCCGCAAACGTCAAGTACTCGAGTACGGACATGTCGGGGTAGAGCGGCGGCGTCTCGGGCAAGTAGCCCGTTCGTCGCTTGGCCTCGACGGGCTCGTCGAACACGTCGAACCCCGCGACGACTACTCGTCCGTCGGTGGGCGGAATGCATCCTGTCAAGATCCGCATGGTCGTCGACTTGCCGGCGCCGTTCGGACCCAGGAACCCGAGAATCTGACCCGATTCGACGCGGAAGCTCAGGTCGTTGACGGCCACCAGCGGTCCGTAGCGTTTCGTCAGGTGTTGAACCTCAATCACGAGGCTGTCCCTCCCTTTGTATCGCGCAATGGCTCGGTCTCAACTTGTATCGCCCAATGGCTCGGTCTCAACGCTTTTTAGACGAGGGTCCGCCGCAAAAGTCTGACGGTCCCTCCCTCTCTGGTCGAAGAGCCGCAACCTGAAGATTGCAGGTGGATTACCGAAGCAGTTCGCCATACTAAATCGCGCGACAAAATCCTGTCAACCTTGAACAGGTCCCGACCGCAGAGGCCAGCGCATCCGAGGACCCCCGGTGGCTACTGCTGGAGGATCTGTTCGTCGACGAACTCGTCGAGCGCGGTTTGGGCTGGCGCAGCGACTTGCTCGAACTGCACCCCCATCCCCGCGCGCTGGTCGCGCCAGGCCACTCGGGACAGGGCCTCCACATCGACGGGCGCGTCTGGGAGTCGAAACCGAACGTGCACTTTGGTGCCCGTATCCTGGGGGGTCATCGTTCGAATCCCGAGGCCGCCCCGACTCACATTGAGGGTCAACGCCGTCGCAATGGTGTCCCCAAACCGGTACGCGACCGGGATGGCTAGTGTAACGCGCATGCTAGTTCGGCGATTGAAGCTGTCGGGAAATAGCTTGGGGGCGAGCGCCGGCAGAATTCGTTGGGCCGCACTGTGCTCGTTGACGTAGGCGTCGATTCCAAGCGCGGACAAAGCTCGCGCATTTGCCGCTCCGCCGACCGACCCGCTGAGGACCGCGATCGAGGCCCGTGGGGCGAGACTGCGGAGACGCCGAGCCATCTCAACTCCGCCGGCATCCAGTCGGAGGTCCAGAATCAGCAGGTCGGCCGAGCCGGCGGCACCTTCGACGTAGTCGAGGAGCCTATCGCTCGAACTCAGGCCGACCGCGGCGTGGCCGGCGCCGTGAAGGGCAGCCGAGAACCGTTCCCGGACGTCTCGGTCCCCGGTGGCGATAATGACCGTCTTGGGTGAGCCGGCCGATGGAGGCATGCACGGATTTTCTCAGATTCTGATCTCGATTCGAAAGCGCTTATTCCCGAAAAGGCTGGTGTATTCGCCCTCCAATACCGATAGGATTGCGTACGGGCGATTGACGATCATGGTCAAACTTTGTAAGCTCACCCGCGATTGGCGACACGACTCGTCGTGTCGGTATCTCGCGCTGCTAAACAACTTACACACAGATTCGTGAGATGGAGAGCACTATGAGATCCCCATGGCGCTACCTGCTGGCGGTTGTCCTGTGCGCGGTCGTCGGGTTCGGAGCCGTTTCGTGTTCCTCGAACCCGCCGCCGGAGCCACCACCACCACCCCCGCCCGCACCAGAACCGCCGCCGCCACCGCCACCGCCACCGCCACCACCACCACCACCGCCGCCTAGCGCGCCGACGCCGCAGGAGCTGTTTGATCGGATGAGCCTCGATGAGCTCAACAGCACGTCGCCGCTGGATCCGGTCTTCTTCAACTACGACGAAGCCGTGATTCTTCCGGAGGCGCGTACGATTCTTCAGCGCAACGCGAACTGGCTCAGGGAGTGGCCCTCCACCCGTATCATGGTTGACGGACACTGCGATGAGCGCGGTACGAATGAGTACAACCTATCGCTGGGGGACGAGCGGGCATCGGCGGTCCAGGATTACCTCGTTAGTCTGGGTATACCAAACGACCGAATTGCCACCGTGAGCAAGGGCGAAGAGGAGCCCTTCTGCGGCGATTCGCACGAAGGGTGCTGGTCGAGAAACCGGCGTGGGCACTTTATCGTGACGGCCAAGTAGCACACCGTTCGCGTCACTCTGGGTTTTGCCAAGCGGGTGGGAAGCACTCCCCACCCGCTTTTTGTTTCCTAGCCTCTCGAGAAGCTGCGTGGCCGAGACCCGGGTCCGGGCCACCACCTGGTTTCCACGGAGCACCACGGGAATCTCGGTGCCAAACTGCTGCTCCAAGTCTGGATGATCCGAGATGTCGATCTCCGTGAGGTCGATTGGATGGCTGGACCGGACTGCGGCGATCACGGTCTTCATGACGTCGCACAGGTGGCAGCCGGGCCGAGTCAGGAGCGTGAGCTGGGTCACGATTCTGATAGCTGCTGACGAATCGCCTCTGCGGCCGCTCGCGGATTGACGGCCTCGATGATCGGGCGACCCACCACGAGGAAGTTCGCTCCGGCCTGCAGGGCCTCGGCGGCACCCATCGTCCTAGCCTGGTCGTCGACGCGCGGCGAGCTGCGCGGTCGAATGCCGGGCGTCACGATCACGAAACCCGCACCGCAGCGGGCTCGGATCGTGGCGATCTCCAGCGGGGATGCGACGACCCCGTCAACCCCAGCCTCTTTAGAGAGCTCCGCAAGTGCCTCAACCTGTTGCTCGACGTTCCGCGTGATTCCCAGATTCGCCAACGTGACCTGGTCGAGACTGGTCAGGACCGTCACCGCCACCACCAAGGGCCCGTCACGGGATTCCCGCGATGCGGCGCACGCAGCTTCCAGCATGTCACGGCCGCCGGCCGCGTGGACCGTAAGCATCCACGCCCCGAGTTCGCCCGCCGCACGCACCGCACCGCGCACAGTATTCGGGATGTCGTGATACTTGAGATCCAAAAAGATCCGGTGGCCTCGCTCAGTCATGCGTCGAACGATGACCGGTCCTTCGGCGGTGAAGAGCTGGCTGCCGATCTTGAATCCTCCGGCTATGCCGTCCAGTTCCTCGCTGAGTTGAAGCGCGCGCTCGGCCGTGTCGACGTCGAGCGCAACTAAGAGCTGATCCATGTGACGTCCGTGTCCGTGAGATCGACCGTGCCAACAATATCCTCGACCGAGCGGTGCTGGTGACGATCCAGATAGTCGGTCAAGCCAGATATCAGCTTCGGCCAGATGAACGGATCGACGAAGCTCGCTGTTCCGACCTGAACGGCCGTTGCTCCCGCGACCATGAACTCGACGACGTCACTTGCGGTCATGATGCCACCCATGCCCATGATGGGGATTCGCACCGCCTGCCTGCACTGGTGCACCATCCGGACGGCAATCGGACGAATGGCCGGTCCGCTCAGCCCACCGACGACGTTCGAAAGCTTTGGCCGACGCGTCTCCACGTCGATCGCCATGGCCAAGAACGTGTTGACGAGGGACACCGCGTCTGCACCAGCTTCCTCGGCTGCGCGCGCGAAGGCGGCGACGTCGGTCACGTTCGGCGTGAGCTTCGGGATGACCGGCAGGGCGGTGACTTGCCTCACGCTGGCCACGACATCATGGGTGCCGCCCAGGTCACAGCCGAAGGTGATGCCACCCTCCTTGATGTTCGGACATGAGATGTTGAGTTCGAGCGCGGCGACGCCGTCGGCGTCCGAGAGGATCCGAGCGAGCTCGGTGTATTCGTCAACCGTTGAGCCGCAGATGTTGACGATCGTCGTCGCGCCGGACGCTCTGAGCGCTGGGAGCTTTTCCCGGATGAATCGCTGCACGCCGATTCCCTGCAGTCCAATGGCGTTGAGCATGCCGCTCGGGGTTTCTACGATGCGCTCAGGAGGGTGCCCCTCCCGCTCTTCGAGGAAGAGCCCCTTCACGGCGACGCCTCCAAGTGAGGACAAGTCGACGATGTCGGCGTACTCAACGCCGTAGCCGAAGCAGCCACTCGCCGCCACGATTGGATTCTTCAGCTCGAGCGAGCCGATTGAGACCGACAGGTCAGGGGCCATCACGACGCGAGGCCGTTCCAGGCGACGCGGTCGCCGGCGAACACTGGCCCTTCGAGGCAGGAACGGACGAAATGGGTCGTGCCAGCGGGCTCGAAGACCGGCACGACACAGCTATAGCATCCGCCGAGCCCGCATCCCATGACCTGCTCGAGCGAGACCTCGGATGGGCAATGGTATCTTCGAGCCAAGTCAGCAACCGCCCGCATCATCCCAGTTGGGCCGCAGGCGTAGATCCGCAGTGGCGTGTCTTCCGCAAGACCGTCAAGCTCGCGGTCTAGCGGAGCGGTCACGAGTCCCGCTTCACCTCGGCTGCCATCCTCGGTAGTCAGCGCCGTCCGCACGCCGAGCGATTCAAACTCGTCGAGGTAGTAGAGGTCTGCGGCAGACCGCCCGCCGTAGAACAGCGTCGTGTCGGTGCCGGCCGACCGGAGCGATTCGGCGAGCGTGAGAAATGGCGCCAAGCCGACGCCACCAGCGACCATCCACGCGCGCGCCGGCGGTTCGACGACCGAAAAGGATTGGCCGAGCGGTCCGAGACATCGGAGCCGTTCTCCAGGTTCGATCGTCGCCAGCATGCCCGTGACGGCGCCCACAACCTTGTTGAGCAGCGAGATACCACTTACGTGACCGGTGGCATCCCGAAGGACCTCGAAGACCGAGAAGGGACGACGTAACAGCGGGTCCGGGCTGAGTCCCCGCTTCACCATCACAAACTGCCCAGGTTGGGTTGAGGCGCCGATCTCTGCAGCGGCGAGTCGAACGACGTTGTACTCTGCGGACAGCCGATCATTCGACAACACGAGGGCGTCGACATCGATCAGCATCACGCGGAGTATACCTGATGGTTTTTCTGGCATGATGAACGAGCCGGCCTCTGCCTGAACGGCTTTACGATCGATGCGCTACTTACGAATTCTCACCAATGCGGTGCTGGCCGGCACGCTGGCCGCGGCGTACATCGCCATCGTGTTCTTGCAGGTCAACCCACACTTGCCGCTCGATCTACGCACGTTGTGGCCTCTGCTTGCAGTCGTCGTTGGCTTCTATGCGGTGCATCTCGCCGCGGTCTTCTATGCGCTCATTGTCGTCCGACAGTTCGTAGCTGCCGAGCCCCTGTCGCCAGGGTGGCTGAGCCTTCGGTTGCTGTCGTGGTTGAGCGCTGCGGCCGCCTCAGGAGCGACGCTCCTGATGTGGCTGAATCAGCAAGGACTACAAACGGCGCTCACGGAGGAATCGACGCGCCGCCTCGGAGTCGGAGTTGTCGTCATGGGGTTGTGCGCGCTTGCCCTGCTTGCGATTGCCGTGGTGCACTACTCGTTCGGCCGGCGCGGAAGTGTAGTCGGCGCATCGCTCTATGTGTTGGCCGTGGTGGCATCGGTCATGCTCCCCGTGGTTTCCCGCGGCGAAGCCGTACCGAGAACATTAGGGGCCTACCCACTCAACGTGCGAAGCGGGGTCGTCCCCAATGCAGCGCGGTCTCGTGTCGTGATGTTGCTGTTTGATGGGGCGTCGCTCGACTACCTGTCGTTGGCGACAGCCGCCGGGCGCCTGCCGAATTTCGGACGAATGCTCGATTCCGGCACCGCCATGCACCTGGCGACGCTACGCCCAACACAGCCCGGACCGGTTTGGGCCACGGTGGCGACGGGCAAGTACCCGCCTCGCCATGGAGTGATCTCGACGTCGACGTACCATGTATCCGCCGGCCTGCTTCCCCTCGCGCTCCTCCCCGACCACTGCTTCGCCCAGGCCCTTGTGTATCTCGGGTTCTTCGACGAGGCACCGGCATCGTCGGCAGAACTTCGTGCCCGCCCGCTATGGAGCATCCTCAGTGATCAAGGGATTCGGGTCGGGATCGCCGGCGTGCCGCTAACGCACCCGGTGCAACCGGTGAATGGCTTTCTGGTGAGCGATCAGTTTCACCTGATGGCGGACCCGCGAGATGACCCGGCGGCGCTCGAGGCTGCCTATCCGGAAGACGTCATTACGGTCAGCGCAGCGTCAATGCGCGAGGTCAGCGGTTCGGATGTGTTGGACACGACCGGCGCGGCCGACGAAGGTGCGCTCGCACCTCCGTCGCAAGCGGCGCCGATTTGGCGAGACCGAGTGTATGGACAAATCGTCGACGACTTGTGGCAACGCTTCTCAGACGTTCGCTTGCTCGCCGTCCGCTACCGAGGGCTCGACCTTGCAGGTCATCGGTTCTTGCCTCCTTCGACGCCCGTTCCGTTCGTGGGGTTTGGCGACACGAACGGCGATGCGGCCAGTCTCGACGAGTACTATGGCCACGTCGACAACGAAATTGGCGCGGTTCTCGACACGCTGATTCCAGGCGATCTCCTCCTTGTGGTGTCGGGCTTCGGGATGGAACCGGTCAGCGTGTCCAAGCGCATCCTCGCGCGAATCGTGGGGGACCCCGATGCGACGGGCACCCACGAGAATGCTCCAGATGGGTTTCTGCTCGCGTACGGAACCGACGTGGAGCCGGGACGGCGGGCGCGTGGGTCGCTCGTGGATATCGCGCCGACCGTGCTGTATTTCTTTGGCGTGCCGCTGGCGCGCGACATCGACGGCGTCGCGCGCACCGACCTGTTTCGAGATCGCTTCACGGATCGGCGCCCGATTGCTTTCGTGCCATCCTACGATCGATAGCGCTCGGTTCGCGTGCGGGTAGCCTGTCACCCGTGGACCTGATATGATCAGTCGATCTCTTTAACGGCGGCCCTGTGAGGCCGCGAAGAGGACTGTGATTCACGCACCAACGTCCGCACGCCCGCTCCGCCTCAGCACCACCGATCCTGCCGCTGTTTCGTGCCTACGGAGGTCGACGTGTCGACTGTCATGACCGCCGACCTGATCGGTCGCGCCCTGATGCGCATCGCGCACGAGATCGTCGAGCGTAACCGGCCAATCGAGGAGGTTGCCCTCGTGGGCGTTCGCACCCGCGGCGTTCCGATCGCCGAACGGATCGCTCGCAACCTGGAGGAGATGTGCGGTCATCGAGTTCCAACCGGTGCGCTGGACATCACCCTGTATCGCGACGACCTCATGCGTCATACGGTTGGCCCACAGCCGGTCCTCAGGGAGACGCAGATCCCATTCTCAATTGACGACCGTCGAATCCTGCTTGTCGACGACGTGCTGTATACGGGACGCACGGTACGAGCCGCGCTTGATGCGCTGGTCGACTTCGGGCGTCCACGGTCAATTCAGCTCGTCGTGCTCGTCGACCGCGGGCATCGAGAGCTGCCAATCAGGGCCGACTATGTTGGCAAGAACCTGCCGACGTCGATGGACCAGAGCGTGCAGGTGAAGCTCGCGGAGACCGATGGGGCCGACGCGGTTGAGGTTCAGTCCGATACGGAAATCGCCGTGGCCGGGGAGAGCGACGCATGAGCGCTCGGATCAGCTCGCCGTCAATGGCCGCGCGGGATCAGGTCGTCATCCCGACCCGACTTCGCTCGAAGCACCTGCTGAGTGCAGCTGACCTCAGCCGCGAAGAGATTCACCTCGTGCTCGAAACCGCGCAGGCGATGAAAGAGATCGGCAGACGCCCGATCAAGAAGGTGCCGACCCTACGCGGGAAGACCGTCGTCAACTTGTTCTTTGAGCCGAGCACTCGGACCAGGGCGTCGTTCGAGATTGCAGAGAAGCGACTCAGCGCCGACGCGCTGAACGTCGCCGCGTCAACCTCGAGCGTCGTCAAGGGCGAGACCCTGGCTGACATGGCGCGGAATATCGAGGCCATGGCGCCCGACATGATCGTCGTCAGGCACGGCTCCTCTGGGGCCTGTGAACTCCTGGCCGGGATTGGCGGGTCGCGAATCATTAACGCCGGCGACGGGATGCATGAGCATCCTACCCAGGCGCTTCTCGACGCCCTGACCATCAGAGAGCACAAGGGCTCAATCGAGGGGTGCAAGGTGGCCATCATCGGGGACCTGGCGCATAGTCGGGTGCTCCGCTCCAACATTTTGCTGCTACGAACGCTTGGCGCCGAGGTCTGGGTGTCAGGCCCGGCGACAATGATGCCGACCGGCATCGACCGGTTTGGCGTCACCGTATCCACGTCGATCGATGCCGCAGTGGCGGAAGCCGACGTCGTCATGATGTTGCGCATCCAGCTCGAGCGAATGCGTGGGCACTTCTTCCCGTCACTTCGCGAGTACTTCCGGATGTTCGGGTTGACTCGGGAGCGGATGCGACTGGCGAAGCCCGACGCTATCATCATGCACCCAGGGCCGCTGAACCGCGGGGTGGAGATCGCGTCGGACGTGGCCGACGGCCCAGACTCGGTGATTCTCGAGCAGGTATCCAACGGCGTGGCCGTCCGGATGGCGGTGCTGTATCTGTTAGCGGGAACAGAGGAGGCCGGCGCATGAGCGCCGGCGTGCTGCTAAAGGGCGGTCGGGTCGTCGATCCGAAGCATGGTCGTGATGGAGCATTCGATGTGTTGATCGCCGACGGTCGGGTTGCCGAGGTTGGGAAAGATCTTCCGGTCGACGGTACCACGATCATCGAGGTGCCTTCCCAGCTCGTCATTTGTCCCGGTCTCGTCGACATGCACGTCCATCTGCGCGAGCCAGGTCAGGAGCACAAGGAGACTGTGGCCACTGGGACCGCATCCGCGGTAGCCGGCGGGTTTACGGCCGTCGCCTGCATGCCCAACACCGACCCCGTCAATGATCACACTGGCGTGACCGAGCTGATTCTTCGGAAGGCCGCCGAGAGCCGTCTCGCCCGTGTCCATCCGATTGGTGCGGTCTCGATGGGGTCAGAAGGCGAGCGACTTGCCGAGATCGGCGAGCTTTGCGCGTCTGGCTGCGTCGGGATCTCCGACGACGGGCATCCGGTCGCCGACGCACTCATGATGCGGCGCGCCCTGGAATACGCGTCGATGTTCAACATCCCGGTGATCAACCACTGCGAGGACCCATCGCTCAAGGGCGATGGGTCGGCGCACGAGGGGTATTACGCGTCAGTATTGGGACTGCGGGGGATTCCCGACGCGGCCGAGTCGGTGATGGTCCAGCGCGACGTATCGCTCGGCGAGTTGACCGGTGGCCATGTGCACGTTGCGCACATGAGCGTTCGCGGGTCACTCCGGGCGGTTCGCGCTGGAAAGGAGCGAGGCGTCAAGGTGACGTGTGAGGTCACGCCCCACCATTTCATTCTGACCGATGAGGACCTCAGCTACGACACCAACACGAAGATGAACCCGCCGCTTCGATCGGCCGACGACCGTGACGCGATGCTCAGTGGCCTTGTCGATGGGAGCATCGATGCCATTGCAACCGACCACGCGCCGCATCACGCAGACGAGAAGGCCGTCGAGTTCGATAAGGCTCCGTTCGGCATCATCGGCCTGGAAACGGCTATCCCCCTGGTGCTCGATCGGCTCGTGCACACCGGTGCGGTTTCGTTCAAACGGGTCGTCGAGCTCCTTGCCACCAACCCCGCCCGAATCCTGGGAATCGAGGCCGGTGGGATCACCGTTGGACAGCTGGCGGACCTCACGCTGCTTGCTCCCGACGTCACGACCGAGATCGACGCGGATACGTTCCGGTCACTCGGTCGTAACACCCCGTTCGACGGGTGGACCCTGACCGGCAGCGTCGCCGCGACGATAGTCGGCGGGCGGACCGTGTATGCCAACGAAGGGGTTTCTGGGGCCGATCGCTTTCAGGTGATGGCATGAGCGGACCACAGGCTGACGTTCGCGCCAAGGCGCTCGATGATCTTCGGCGATCCAACGTGCTCTTGATTGATGGTCACTTCGACTATCGCAACGGCTACCATGGCGAGGTGTACCTCAACTCGCATCAACTCTTTCGAGAGCCGTCCCTGATCTGGCGACTGGCCCAAGATCTCATTGACGTGATCCCGACGTCGCTGATCGACCAAACCGAGATTGTTGCTGGTCCGGTGACCGGCGGGGCATTACTTGCTCATACGATTGCCGGATTGCTGGATGGTCGTCGCAGCCTGGACCACCCGCCGTGTCAGTTCTCACCATTCACCGTCGATCGAACTGCGGGCTTGACCCTACGTCAGACGTACGCGCAGGCCATGTCTGGCAAGCGCGTGCTCATCGCCGACGATGTCCGAAACGTCGGGAAGACGTTCGAGCGATGCGCTGCGCTGGTCAACGAGGCGGGCGGGACGGTGCTGGGGACGGTGCAGATCGTCGATCGCCGGGGGTGCCTGATCGACCTCGGTGTGCCCAACGTCGCGTTGACCGAGTTTCAGGCCCCGCCAAACTGGCCGGCTGACTCCTGCCCGCGGTGTGCCGCCGGCGATCCGATCACCGCCTTCTGATCGAGCCCTCCATGGCTTTGAGTCGTCACCGCGCCCGCGCTGTTCCGCTGGGTCGCGCGCGCGCGTCGCTCGACCGCTTGTACCAGGATTTCGATGATCCGGCGAGTGCGGCTGATCCGGTTCATCTCGTCCGCGGGTACACGACACGCGACGATATCGAGATCGTTGGTTTCTGCGCTGCAGGTCTTGCATTCGGCCGCGTCGCCAGTGTGCTGGCATCGGTCAGGGCGCTTTTGAACATCATGGGCGATTCACCGTCTGAGTTCGTGCGAGCCTTCGGACCCGGGCGCGGTGTCGAGGCGGTCCGTCAGCTTGGGCACCGCTGGATCACCGGCGACGATCTGGTCGCACTCCTGTGGATTTTGCGCCACATGCTCGACGACGCAGGCTCGCTCGAGGCGTTCTTCCTGCGCGGGTACCGCGCCGACGCCGAAGACATCGGCGGAGCACTTGATGATTTCTGCACTCGGGCGCGAGCCGTGCCTCTCGAGCAAGTCTCCAGGCCGGGCGGCGGTCAGAGCAGGGTCGGGTACTTCTTTCCTCGACCCCGTGACGGCAGCGCCTGTAAGCGGCTCAACCTCTATCTGCGATGGATGGTGCGACACGACCGGATCGATCTTGGAGCGTGGACCGGCGTCGACCGGGCGCAGCTAGTGGTGCCGCTCGATACGCACGTGATTCGCGTTGGCCGATGCCTACGACTGACCCGGTACCAGACACCCGGGTGGCCGATGGCGCGAGAGATCACCCAAGGCCTCCGTCGTCTGGATCCGCACGATCCCGCGAAATACGACTTTTCGTTGTGTCACATCGGCATGCAGAACGCGTGTGGGTTCAATCAGCCGCAGCGGGACGAGCGGTGTCCGCTCCGCGGTGTTTGTCGACCACGTCCGCATACACCGCGACGGTCTCGTCGACCATCCGGTCGGCGTTGAATCGCTGTTGGGCCCGCTCCATCGCGGCACGCCCGTATTGCTCGCGCAAGGTCGAATCGGTCAACAGGCACACGATCGCGTCGGCCAGCGCGTAGGGATCGCGTACCGGAACCAACAACCCTGTCTCGCCGTGATCGACGACCTCCGAGAGTCCGCCGGCTCGCGTCGCGACCACGGCCCGACCACACGCCATTGCATCGAGCGCGGAAGTCCCTAGACCTTCGGTAACGGAGCTCATCACGAACAGGTCGAACCCTTTGTGCACGGAGAGAATGTCGGGTCGAAAGCCCGTCAGAAAGACATGTTTCTCGAGATGGTGCCGCTTGATCTGCTGCTGCAGCGATTGCTCGAGCTCGCCACTACCTACGATGAGAAAGCGCGCGTCAGGTACCCGCGTAAGCACCAACGCCGCTGCCTCGATGAGGTAGCGCTGGCCCTTGTGGGGCACGAGCGCTGCGACGTTGCCAACAATCGGTGCGCCGTGCGGGAGCCAGAATTCCTTATGAACGTTGAGCGGTGGTGCCGCCGCGACGTGTTCCAGGTCGATGCCTTCGTAGACGACAGTTGTCCGACCTGCCGGAATGCCGTCACCGACCAGCATCGATTGGATCGCCGACGACGCACAGATGAAGCAATCGACTTGACGGTACTTCCATCGCGACAGCGAGTTTTTCCCAATGTGGAAATCGACCCGCCGGGCCACGACAAGCGTCGGGCTGAGCCTGGTGCTGCCCAGCGAGAGCGCGAGCGCTGCCATCGCTGCGCCGTGGGCATCGTGGGCGTGGACGACCTCAGGCTGGAGATCGCGTAGCAGGCGCGACAGCGTCCAGGCCGACGCAAGGTCCATCTCCATCCGTGGAGCTAGCGGATACAGGTCGGTGCCCTCCGAGGCGCGGCGTCGCAGTTCTCCTTCCGGGTGCGCCACGAGCGCAGCTCGATGTCCCCGTGCGCGGAGACCCAAGACCGTCAGCAAGACCTGGTTCTGTCCTCCGCGCCAGGTCCGCGCCGTATCGACGTGCAGCGAGAACATCACCGGTCCTCGGACCGCATCGTGTCCGAGTGCGCATGGGCCCAGAGCTTCGCGTGTTTGAGAAACACGTAGTACGAGTTCATCAGCGAGGCGATCAGGCCGGGAGTGCCATCCAGGAATCCGCGACGCAGTATGTAGTTCCGGACGAACGCCAGCGGCGGATGCCCGATCAGATCGAGCCAGCCTGCCTCCTGGTGATCTGCGATCATCTGTTTGGCAGCAAGCGTCGTGTAGCGGTCGATCGTCGACAGATGATGGGAGAGGTCGCGATATGCATAGTGCTGCAGCTCCGACTGAAGTGTCCCGACTCGCCCGTCGACGGTCACGGATTCGTGGACATAGCGGGTGTTCCATCGAGCAACTCGGCGGTCGTACAGGCGGAGCTGGTAGTCGGGGTACCAGTCGGTCGATCGTACCCAGCGACCGAGATAACGCGTCGTGCGAGGAATTCGATAGCCCTGCTGAGGTGGCGCCGAAATCATGAGCGTCCTGATCTCGCTCACGAGCTCGGGGGTCACGCGCTCATCGGCATCAAGAGAGAGTACCCAGTCATGGGCGGCCAGGCCGGTGGCGTAGTTCTTCTGAGCCCCGTACCCTTGCCAGTCATGCGTCGAGACACGGTCGGTGTACCGGCGCGCAATCTCGACCGTCTGGTCGGTGCTGCCGGAGTCGACGACCACGACGTCCTCCGCCCATCGCACCGACTTAAGGGCGTCGGCAATGTTGTGCGCCTCGTCCTTCGTGATGATGACGACCGAAAGCTCGAGCACGCGAGCGAGTCTATCATCGTATACTTCGACTCCCATGCAACCGACCGAGGTCCTCGAGCGCTTCACCATGTGCGGGGCGCTGCTTGAGGGGCACTTTCGGCTGTCGTCCGGACTTCATAGCCCAGGCTACCTTCAGTGCGCTCTCGTGCTCCAACACCCAGACCAGGCGAGCGCGCTGGGCAAGGCGCTCGCTGATGACGTGCGCGATTGGAATCCCACGGTGGTGTTGTCACCCGCCCTGGGTGGAATCGTGATCGGACACGAGGTCGCGCGCGCACTGGGTGTGCGGGCCCTTTTCGCCGAGCGGCGGGACGGCGATTTGCACTTGCGCCGCGGTTTCCAGCTCGACGGCAGCGACCGGGTGCTGGTTGTTGAGGACGTCGTCACCACCGGCGGTTCGACCCTGGAGACGGTGGAGGTTGCGCGTCGGGCCGGCGCGACGGTCGTCGGTGCCGCGACGGTGATCAATCGCGGGGGCTCGAGTGTGAACGTGGGGGTGCCGCTGACGGCTCTCGCCGAGGTGACACGGCCCGCGTACGAGCCTGACGCCTGCCCGTTGTGCACACGTGGTGAGCCGTTGACCGCGCCTGGTTCGAGGCAGCAACCATAGTGGCTCTCGTCGCCCGGGATAGCGTGTCGACGCATCAGTGATGGTCGCTGGCCAACCGACGCCGCGCACGCTCAAGCTGACGGTGGCGTACGATGGCACCGCGTATGCCGGGTGGCAGCGACAGCGCAACGCTGATACGGTGCAGGCCCACGTCGAGTCGGCTCTACAGGACATCGAGGGGCGGGCGGTAACCCTCCACGGGGCCGGGCGGACCGATGCCGGTGCCCACGCACTGGGTCAGGTGGCCAGCGTGATCCTTGACCATCCGATTTCGGTCTCGGCCTTGACCCGTGCGCTCAATGCCAAGCTGCCCATGGATATTCGTGTGCGCAGCGTCGAACAGATGCCCGATCGGTTCCACGCTCGATACGATGCGCGACGAAAGACCTATCGGTACCGGATTGACCAGGCCGCAGTGGCCAATCCCACCGAGGTTCGCTTTGCCTGGCACATCGTCGCGCCGCTCAACATCGACGCGATGCGGCAAGCGGCGGCGCATCTCATCGGGCGCCATGACTTCGCCGCCTTTCAGACCGCGGCATCCCAGTCGACGCGCGAGTCGACCGAACGCACTGTTTTCAGCGCGACGATCGAGCGGGAACCCACCGAGATCTTGACGATCGAGGTCTGCGGCGACGGGTTCTTGCGACATATGGTCCGCGCAATCGTCGGGACGCTCGTCGAGGTTGGACTCGAGCAACAGGCGCCCGAACGCATGGCCGTGGTGCTCGGTTCGGGACGTCGCGACCAGGCCGGGCCGACGGCACCAGCGCGGGGGCTCTTCCTCGTCTCGGTCGACTACTCGAGTGCTTGAACGCATCGGTAACACTTTGTATCATCGGGGTTTACCGATGAGTGTCGACGACGTTCTCGCGTGGGTTCAGTCGGGATCGGTCGAGGCCGGGCTGGCGAGCCAGGTCGACTATTCGAGGCTGCCGGCCCACGTGGCGATCATCATGGACGGCAATGGCCGGTGGGCTGCGCAGCGTCGTTTGCCCCGCGTCGAGGGGCATCGCGCCGGTATCAACGCTGTGCGCGACGTGGTCGAGCTTTCGGCGCGTCTAGGTATCGACGTCTTGACGCTGTATGCCTTCTCCGTCGAGAACTGGAAACGCCCGGCGACCGAAGTGTCGGTCTTGATGGGGCTTCTGAAGCGTTACTTGCGGTCTGAGCTTCAGACACTGATGCAGAACAACATCCGGTTCAACGTGATCGGGCGCGACGCCGAGCTGTCTGACGACATTCGACGCGAGCTCGAGGTCGGCATTGACAAGACCCATCGTAATAGCGGCATGCTCTTTAACATCGCCCTTAACTACGGCGGGCGTGCTGAGATCGTTGAGGCAGCACGACGCGCGATCGAGTCCGGCCTGAGCCCGAGCGAACTTGACGAAGGTCGCTTCGGTGAGCTGCTCTACACGGCTGGACAGCCAGACCCGGATCTACTCATCCGGACGAGCGGAGAGATGCGGGTCAGCAACTTTCTGCTGTGGCAGATTGCCTATTCGGAGATCTGGGTCACCGACACGCTGTGGCCGGACTTCCGCGCTCGCCATCTCCTTGAGGGGATTCTCGCGTACCAAAAACGCGAGCGGCGATACGGTGGAATCAAGCAGGCACCGGCAGCCGTATAAGCCGCATGACGCGCGTCCTCAGTGCTGTCGCGCTTCTCCCGATTGTTCTCGGCATCATCTGGTTCCTTGACGCCGTTTGGACGCTGGTTCTCGCCGAGGTCGTCCTGTTCTTGGCATTCTTGGAGTACGCCGAGCTCAGCAGCCGCAGTGGTGCTGGGTTTCCAAAGGTGACGACCGGCGCCGCGGCGCTCGTCGTGTGCGGCGCGCTCAGCCTGGCGCCATCGAGCGTCCCCGTGATTGTGATGGTTGCGATGGTGGGGATTGGCCTCATTCAGCTGTCGGCCGCGCACCCAACGGCGATGCTACAGACGGTTTCGGCCGCGACCTTTTCGGTGATGTACCTCGCGATTCCCATTGGGGCACTGGTCGTCCTCAGAGCCGACGTCGGACGCGAATCGCTGCTGCTGCTGGTGCTGTGTGTCATGGCGAGCGACACAGCTCAGTACTACGGCGGCCGTGCGTTTGGGCGGCGGCCCCTTGCCCCCACCGTGAGCCCCAAGAAGACGGTCGAAGGAGCGGTATTCGGCATTGTGGCGGGGGTGGCGGTCATGATCGTGATCGGCCAGTGGTGGCTCGTGGGCATCTCTCCGCTGTTTCGCGCCTTGCTGGGTGCTGCCGTTGCCGGATTCGGCATCGCGGGTGACTTGTTCGAGTCGAGCCTGAAACGGGCAGCCGACATGAAGGACGCGTCGTCGCTCATTCCTGGCCATGGGGGCGTGTTGGACCGGTTGGACGGGCTGTTGTTTGCGGCGCCGGTGTACTACGCCGTGGTTCATCTCGCGAGGTAGCGCGTGACCAGGATTGCGATTCTCGGTTCGACCGGTTCGATCGGGCAGAGCGCGCTGTCGGTCGTCCGGTCGCACGCCGATCGCCTCGAGGTCGTCGCGCTTGCCGCCGGCGGAAACGTCGAGAAGATCGTGCAGCAATCGCGCGTGCATCATCCAGCCCTGGTCGCGCTGGCAACCGAGGACGCGCGGGAACGGGCTCGTCGTGCACTCGCCGACAGCGGTGCCGCCGTGGAGTTCGCTTCCGCCGGTGAGTCTGGCCTGACGGAAGTTGCAACTCATCCGGACGCCGACGTCATCCTCTGTGCAACGTCGGGGACTGCCGCGCTCGACGCCGTGCTTGCGGCGATCGAGCGTGGCAAGACTATCGCGTTGGCCAACAAGGAAGTGCTGGTGATGGCCGGTGCCCTCATGATGCAGGCGGCCGAACGCAGCGGCGCCACGATCCTCCCTGTCGATAGCGAGCACAATGCGATCCACCAGTGCCTGCATGGTCGCGATGCGGATGACGTTTCGCGTCTCATCCTGACTGCTTCAGGAGGGCCTTTTAAGACCAGTCCGGCAGACAAACTCGCGGTGGTCACCCCGGCCCAGGCGCTCGATCACCCCACGTGGGACATGGGTCCCAAGATCACGATCGACTCATCCACGCTCATGAACAAGGGGCTTGAGGTCATCGAAGCACGGTGGCTGTTCGATGTGGCAGCCGACCAGATTCAGGTCGTCGTGCACCCTCAATCGATCGTCCATTCCCTGGTCGAATTCTGTGACGGTTCTGTAATCGCCCAGCTTGGCGTCACCGACATGCGGCTGCCGATCCAGTATGCGTTTTCCTATCCGGAACGGTGGGTGTCCGACCTCCCTTCACTGGATTTGGCCGCATGTACCAGACTTGAATTCGCCAACCCGGACCTCAGCCGGTTTCCATGTCTGGCCCTGGCATATCAAGCGCTGCGGGGCAGTCCGGCGCTCCCAGTGATTCTCAACGCCGCGAACGAAGTCGCGGTCTCGGCGTTTCTGGACGGGCGCCTCCCATATCTGCAGATACCGGCCCTGATCGAGCGAGCGCTCGATGAGAGCGAATCAGCCGGGCTCGGTGGCGTCGACTCGCTCGACGCCGTGCGCCACGCAGACGCCTGGGCGCATCGGTTTTCTCGGGAAGCCGTCGGCAGGGTAGAATCGAACCGTTAGGACTGGTTTGATGTTTGCTTTGTTCTTCGGCGCATCCGCTGGAAATTTCGCGTGACGAGCTTTCTCGCTTTCATTCTTGTAATCGGCGTTTTGGTCTTTGTGCACGAGCTGGGGCACTTTCTGGCCGCCCGGCGAATCGGCGTGCGCGTACTGACCTTTTCCTTGGGGTTTGGACCGAAGTTCCTCAAGTTCCGACGGGGTGACACGGAGTATTGCCTTAGCGCCATCCCGCTTGGGGGCTACGTGAAGATGGCCGGCGAGAACCCGGATGACGCCCGAACCGGCGCCCCCGACGAGTTCATGTCTCGCACGAAATGGGAGCGGTTTCAGGTGCTCATCATGGGGCCGGTCATGAACATCGTGCTGGCCATCGTGGTGATGACGCTCGTGCTCTATCAAGGCGCGGAGATCCCTGCCTATGAGGACATACCGCCCGTGGTCGGTAGCGTCGTAGAGGATTCGGCTGCCGAGCTGGTCGGCATCCAAGTCGGGGATCGGATCGTCAGCGTCGAAGGGTCGCCCACGGAATCGTGGTCTGACTTGTTCGTGGCCGTGATGCCTCGCGCTGACCGCGAGCTCTCGGTCGTCGTGCGCGGCGCCGGCGGGCAGCTGCGCACCCTGCGCATGACGCCCGATTCTCAGACCGAGTACCAAATGGGTGATTTGGGCGTCGGCCCGGTCATGGAACCCCAGATCCGGAGCGTCAAGCCGGGTGAGCCGGCGGATCGAGCGGGCCTTCGCATTGACGACGTCGTCGAAGCGGTGGAGGGTGAGAGATTATCCAGGGAGGACCTCATTACCCGTATCAATGGCAGCGCCGGTGAGCCGCTGACGCTGACCATTCGACGCGACGAGACGAGCCGTGAGGTCGAGGTGACGCCCGCACTGGTCGGCGACATCGGACTGATCGGCGTGTCGATCACGCCCTACGTAGTCCGTGTAGTAGAGCCCGATTTCGTCGAGGCCTTTGTCCTGAGCCTCGAGAGGAACTACGAGTGGTCGGGCCTTATCTTTCAGACGTTGGTCGGGCTGTTTACGGCGGAGACGTCCCCCAAGCAGCTCGTCGGACCAGTTGGAATCGCTCAGTTGTCAGGCGGGGCGGCCGAGATCGGCTTCGTGGCTCTCCTCAGCTTGATGTCGATGATCTCGCTGAATCTCGGGATTCTCAACCTGCTTCCCATTCCCGTGCTCGACGGCGGTCACATCCTTATCATGGCGATGGAGGGGGTCTCACGTCGCGACTTCAGCACCCGTATGAAGGAGCGGATGCTACTCGTGGGGTTCGTCACGTTGATGACGCTGATGGTCACCGTGATCTACAACGACCTGACGCGTATCGCCTGGATCGAGCGCCTGATGCCCTGGCGCTGACGCGCCCGGATCAGCGGCGCGGGAGTACCGCTCTGATGGCGTCGGCCAGTCCGCCCTGGTCGTGAGTGCCCGTCTGCTGCCATCCGAATGATTTCAACGCCGGAACGGCGTTTCCCATGACAACCGGACGTCCCGCATACTCCAACATCTCTCGGTCGTTCAGGTTGTCACCCACCGCCATCACATCATCCGCGTCCAGACCTAGCATGTCGGTCCATGCAGCCAGCGACGTCCCCTTGGAGCATCCTTCGGCGATGATGTCGAGGAGCGTGAAATCGCGTGCGACGTACTCGGTCAGCGTGATCGTGACGCGTGCGCTGATCGTCAAATCGCCGAGGTAGTCGGCCAGCTCGCGCATCTCCTCGATCCCTCCGGTAAACGCCAGCTGGATGGGGTTCTCGGTCAGCGCGTCTTCGAGCGGCGAGTGTCGTGTCATGAAGATCTTGTTTCGCTCGTAGTAGGCTCGCCGGTTGGGGTGCTCCCAATCAATGCCCTCGTAGATGTACTGGGTCGCGTCCGGCCGGTCGAAGATCAGCGCGGCGCCCGCACGTCGCTCACGCACCCGTACAATGAGCTCCCGAGCAAGCGTGTGGTCCAACTCCCGACGAAGCAGGGTCTCGCCGTCCGCCCTCTTGATGAGTGCGCCGTTGCTGACGATCAGCGGAACCGTCGGTGCCAACGCCAGCGCGATTGGCTGCGCGTGGTGAAAGCTTCGGCCCGTCGCGAGTGCTACCTGAACGCCGGCATCCAACGCCGCATGCACGGCGTCTCTATTGACTTCGGGCAGCTGGCCGCGCCCATCAAGCAGCGTGCCGTCGATGTCTATCGCGATCAGACGAGGAGGCATGACGGCGGGCCGACTCGAGGCTCCTAGCGTGGCGCGACCGGTTCCGCATCGGGGCGTCTCGCGTATTTCGCGGCAACGTAGTTATCGATGAGCGAGCGGAAAGCCTCCGCCAGCTCGTCGTAGTTGCCCCGAAGACTCGAGACGTGGTGCCCGTCGATAAAGACCGGGCACTGCGGGGCTTCCCCTGTGCCGGGGAGGCTAATCCCGATGTTCGCGGCCTTCGACTCACCGGGGCCGTTGACGACGCATCCCATGACGGCGACCGTCATCTCTTCCACACCCTCGTAGCGAGTCTTCCACTCGGGCATCTGGCTTCGGACATGATCCTGAATCTGTTCGGCCAGCTCCTGGAACGTACTGCTGGTCGTGCGACCGCATCCAGGACACGCGGTGACACTCGGAGCAAAGGCTCGCAGCCCCAGTGATTGCAGCAGCTCGCACGCCGCGATCACCTCGTCCGCGCGGTCCCCCCCGGGTCGAGGTGTTAGCGACACCCGTATCGTGTCACCGATACCTTCGTGAAGCAGGATGCCCATGGCCGACGCAGACCAGACCAAACCCTTCGTTCCCATTCCCGCCTCGGTCAAGCCGAGGTGCAGCGGTTGGGTCGTCTCGGCGGCCAGCCGGCGGTAGACGTCGACCAGCTGGCGCGGGCGAGAGACCTTGCAGGAGATGATGATCTGACCGGGGGTCAACCCGGAATCGAGCGCGAGCGCCGTCGACTCCAAAGCCGAGATCACCATGCAGTCGCTGATGATCTCGTCAGATGATCGGCCAAGCCCACGCTCGGTGTTCTCCTGCATCTTCGCCATCACCAGCTCTTGGTTGAGCGACCCACCGTTGACGCCGATTCGCACCGGCCGACCGTTGTCGCGGGCAACGGCGCAGATCGTGCCGAACTGCTCGTCGCGCCGACGACCCGTGCCGACGTTGCCAGGATTGATCCGGTACTTGTCGAGCGCCTGAGCACACGCCGGGTGCGCCGTCAGGAGTTGGTGTCCGTTGTAGTGGAAATCGCCAATGAGTGGAGCAGAGCAACCCGCGTCGAGGAGCCGCTGTTTGATCTCGGGAACGGCGCCCGCGGCCCGGTCGTTGTTGACCGTCACCCGAACGAGGTCCGATCCGGCAGCGACGAGCTCGAGGCACTGTTGGGCGGTACCCTGGGCGTCGGCGGTATCGGTCATCGTCATCGACTGCACCGCAATGGGGGCACCTCCGCCGATCCGGACGTCGCCGACGCGGACCTCAACGGTCCGAGACGATCGCGAGTGTGTCATGGGTCAATTTGCATCATACCACCCGCTTCGCGCCCGCCGCCGCGACCTCCTGCATGGCTCGGCCGGCAGCTGCGACCGTCTGCGATACGTCCCGCTCCGTGTGGGCCGCCGAGAGAAACCAGCCTTCAAACTGCGAGGGTGGTGGGTAGATCCCCCGCTTGAGCATGCTTTGGAAGAAGACCGCGTACGCGCTCGCATCTGCCGACGTCGCCGACGCGTAGTTGGTGACCGGCTGATTGGTGAAGAAGGGCGTCAGCACCGATTCGGCCCGATTGACGTGCACTGCCACTCCAGCCTCCCGCGCGGCGTCCACGAGACCTGTCGCGAGCTGTGCACCGAGCCGAGCAAGGCGTCGGTACAGTCCAGCCGAGAGGTTCTTGAGCGCCCAAATGCCAGCGGTCATGGCGAGCGGATTTCCTGAAAGTGTGCCGGCTTGGTATACGGCGCCCACCGGCGCCATTTGGTTCATCAGGTCGGCCCGGCCGCCGTAGGCACCGACGGGCAGACCACCGCCGATGATCTTGCCCAAACACGTGAGGTCCGGACTGATGTCGAAACGCTGCTGCGCACCGCCTTTGCCGGCTCGGAAGCCCGAGATCACCTCGTCGAAAATCAACACGCTGCCATGGCGGTCGGCGAGCCGGCGAAGGCCAGGCAGAAAACCGGAGGCAGGCGGCACCACGCCCATGTTGCCGGCAATCGGCTCGACGATGATGGCGGCAATGCGCCGACCATGTTTGGCGAAGTGCCCGGCGACCGAATCGAGGTCGTTGTACACTGCGACCAGCGTGTCGGCCGCGACGGCCTTCGGCACGCCGGGACTGTTAGGCACCCCGAGCGTCATCGCGCCCGATCCGGCCGCGACGAGAAACGAGTCAGCGTGGCCGTGGTAACAACCGGCGAACTTGATGACTCGGTCGCGTCCGGTGGCAGCACGGGCGAGACGGATCGCGCTCATGGTTGCTTCGGTTCCCGAATTGACGAATCGGACTTTCTCGATCGAAGGGACCAGACGACACACGAGGCGGGCGAGCTCGACTTCTGAGGCGTGGGGTGCACCGAAACTGGTGCCGAGGCGCGCGGCTGCGTTCAGCGCACGGATCAGCTCCCGCGGTGCGTGCCCGTGGATCAACGGTCCCCACGACATGACGTAGTCAAGATAGACCCGTCCGTCTTCATCCGTCAGACGAGCGCCTCGCGCGCTCCGAATGAACGGAGGCCGGCCGCCCACGGCGCCAAACGCCCGGACTGGACTATCGACGCCGCCGGGCAGGACTTGTGTTGCGCGCGCGAAGAGTCTGCGAGATCGGCCAGTTGGCATAACGGGCACGAACGATATCATGAGTGCGTGTCGGATCGGTGCGACATCTGCCGTGCGACTGATTCGTTCGAGCCGTGGCTCGAAGTCTCGGTAAGCGGGGTCTTCGATCGGTGGGTTCATCGCTGCGGAGCGTGCGGCTTTCGCCAGGTGCGTCCCCGGCTGACCCGAGACGAAGTCTGCCGGCTGTATCCCGCCGAGTACTTCGACGCCACGGCTGCAATCGGGTACGGCGACTACGCCAAGCAGGCGCAGCGCCGTGCCCGCGAGGCCTACTTCATTGCCCGGCGGCTTCGCGCCGGCGGTTCCGCCCGCGTGCTGGAGGTCGGGTGTGCGCTGGGGTTCTTGCTGAGCGCGCTCCGAAACGCTGGGTACCAAGTGGAGGGTGTCGATGCCTCGGACTTCGCGGCCTACTACGCTCGCTCCCGACTTGACCTGCCGGTGGTGTGCGGCACGCTAGACGATGCTAGCTTTGCCGATACAACCTTCGATCTCGTGATCCAGAAAGACCTACTGGAACATGTCAGCGATCCCAGAGCCCATCTCCGTGAGATAGCTCGGGTCATGAAGTCTGGCGCCGCACTGTGGTTGGTCACGCCAAACGGAGAAGCGAACCTTCGTCCGATGGCATCGCCAACCGACGCGGCAGACCATGACCTCCCGCTGCTCGATCAGGGACACCTGTCCTTCTTCTCAGTGGACCATCTCAGGACGCTATTCACGGAATGCGGGTTCGACATCGTGAGCGCCAACGGCATCGGCGTTCGTCGTGGTCTTAGGGCGTTGGGATGGTTGCCGGGACAAGAACGGTTCGTCCGTCGCGTTGCGCGAGGATCGCCCGAGACCGCCGGTGCTCCGGATACGACGAAGTACGAATCATTGGCCCAACTCGTTGATCAGGACGTGGCGTCGCATCACCGATGGATCAGAGGTTGGCCGCCGTACTTCCAGCTTCACAGGTTCTCGAAGCGACTCGACACGCTCCCGGCCTGGACTGGCGCGGGGTATGACTTCGAGTTCTGGCTACGCCGTCGCTAGGTAGACCCGGCCCGGTTGCTTCCGGCGCGCGGCCAATGAAACAATGCAGATATGCCGTGCTTGGGATGGAAACGTTGGAGCGCCCACGCTGCAGTGACGGCGGTGATCATCGCGATGAGCCAGGTTACCGGAACTGTGCAAGGGCCAGCGCTGGGTGATGGTGTGTACTCCGACCGCCAGGCAAACCGGGGGAGGCGCGTGTACCGGCAGGCGTGTGTCAGCTGTCACGCGAAGAACCTGGAAGGTGGAGAGATGGGACCGGGGTTGCTCGGCGATCCGTTCCTGGAGCCCTGGGACGGCGAGAGCCTCGGCGAGCTCATGGCCTTGGTACAACAGACGATGCCGCAGGACAACCCGGGGGGGCTCAGCGAAGAGGCCTATGCCGATGTTCTCGCGTATCTGCTCAAGGTGAACGATTACCCCTCAGGCGAAGCCGACTTAGCCGCTGAATCGCTCGAGGCCATCGTTATCGAACTTCCGGACTAGCTCACCCGAGCACCTGCGCAGCCTCCCGCGCGTAGTACGTAATGATCACGTCGGCGCCGGCTCGCCCGATTGCCGTGAGCGTTTCGAGCATCGCACGCTCTTCATCGAGCCAGCCGTGTTCGGACGCCGCCTTAAGCATCGAGTACTCACCGCTCACGTGATACGCAGCGGTCGGGCATCCGAATTCGTCTTTCACACGTGCTATGACGTCGAGGTAGTGCAGCGCCGGCTTGACCATGATCATGTCCGCGCCCTCCTCGAGGTCCAGTGCGACCTCACGTAAGGCTTCGCGTACGTTCGCCGGGTCCATCTGATGGGTTCGACGGTCACCGAACTCGGGTGCTGAGTCCGCCGCATCGCGAAACGGACCGTAGAACGCCGAGCAGTACTTCGCGGCGTACGAGAGGATGGCCGTGGCGTCGTAACCTGCGCCGTCGAGCGCCACGCGGATGGCGCCGACCCGGCCGTCCATCATGTCTGAGGGTGCGACGATGTCCGCTCCAGCCTCGGCGTGAGATACAGCGGTTTGAGCCAAGAGCTCCACGGTGGGGTCGTTCACGATTTCGGAGCCTCGTACCACGCCGCAGTGGCCGTGCGAGGTGTATTCACATAAGCACACATCTGTCGCGACGAGGATGTGGGGCGCCGCATCCTTGATCGCCCGAACTGCGGCCTGAACCGGCGCATCCGGATTCCACGCTTCGGAGCCGGTCTCATCCTTCTGATCGGGCAACCCAAAAAGCAGCACGCCGCGGATTCCATCCTCGGCCGCGCCGAGCGCTTCGTTCACGGTCTCGTCGACCGAGAGCTGAAACACGCCTGGCATCGACGAAACCGGTCGACGGATGCCTTCCCCGGTGCACACGAACAAGGGGTACATCAGCGACTCGGGTACCAGTCTGGTTTCCCGGACCAGAGCCCGGATGGTCGCCGACTTCCGAAGGCGCCTGGGTCGGTGGGTCAGGTTGAGTGTCATCGTGTCCTGCTCTCGGGATTGTTCAGGCTCGCAAAGTGGGCGGCAATAGCCTCGACCAGAGCCGGGATCGTATAGGTTGATGGCATGATCGTGGTTACGATTCCTAGATCGTGGGCTTCGTTCGCGGTTACAGGTCCGATGACCGCAACCACGGCTGTGTTCAGCAGATCGACCGCCGGTTCCGCACCCAGGATCTTCACGAGGTTTCTCACGGCCGAGGCGCTGGTGAAGGTGATGACGTCGATTTCCTGCTCAAGGAGCATCCGGTAGACATCGGGCTCGCCGTCCTTGTCGTGGCCGGCGAGCACCGTGCGGTAGGCGACGACGTCCTGAACGCGTGCTCCGGCGGCCCGCAGCTCGTCAGGCAGGATCGGACGTGCGAGGTCTGCCCGCGGCATCAGAATGCGCCGATCGGTGAGGTCTTCCGCGTGCCGCATCGCCGCGACCACGCCTTCGGCGCGATGCTCAGTCGGAATCAGGTCGACTCGTAGACCGTAGCCGGCCAGCCGCTCAGCCGTAGCCGGGCCGACGGCACACACGCGGACGCCTTTGAGCTCCCGAATGTCTCGGGTTCCCTGATTGAGCCGACCCATGAAGTGCTCGACGCCGTTGACCGACGTGAAGACGACCCAGTCAAAGCCAGCGATTCGCTCGCATGCTTCGTCGAGTGGTGCGTAGTCCTCGGGTGGCACGATGCGAATCGTGGGCACTTCGACCGTGTCGGCACCCAGACCACGCAGCGGCTCCGCGAGATCAGCGGCTTGGTCCTCAGGACGCGTGACGAGGATCCGCTTCCCGAACAGTGGCCGTCGATCGAACCACCGAAGGTACTCTCGGAACCCGACCACGGGGCCAACTACCAGGACGCCTGATCCGCGGCGCTCGGCGTTGTGCACCACCACCTGGATCTCTTTCAGCGTGCCCTCAACCGTCCGCTGCGTGGGCAGCGTGCCCCGCAGGATCAGTGCGGCCTGCTCATCGGGCGACCGTCCGTGGGATAGCAGCTCATCGATGATCACCTCGAGCTGAGCGCCACCGGCATAGCTCACCACCGTGCACGCGAGCGGCGCGACCCGCTTCCAATCGACATCCGGCGGTGTGTTGGTCTCGGCCTCGTGCCCGCGGATGATCAGGATCGCGTCGCCGGCCTCAGGGTAGGTCAGGGGAACGCCGGCGTAGCACGGGCTGCCGATGGTGGGTGGAATCCCCGGCACGACTTCGAACGGCACGCCGTGCTGATGCAAGAGAAGCGCTTCCTTGCCGCCGCTGTCGAAGATGAACGGGTCACCCCACTTCAACCTCGCCACCGTCTTGCCTTCTCGAGCCTTGTCGGCGAGCAGGATGCTGATGGCGTCTTGCTCCATTGGTTGAGGTGCCGCCGCCCCAACATCGATAAGCTCGGCGTCGGCTCGGACCGATTGCAGTAGACGCTGGTCGACGAGCCGGTCATACACGACGACGTCCGCCGAGCTCAGGTACTGCTGGCCGCGGACGCTAATAAGTGACGGATCTCCGGGACCGGCTCCGATCAAGTAGACGCGGGCCGGTTTCATGACTGTGCGGTGCGGGCTTCGGCGATGATCTCGGCGGCCCCATCTCGGAGGAGGTCCCGCCCGACGGCTTCGCCGAGTGCAGCCGGCCGAGCGCATTCATCCTGCCGTTGATGCTGAATCGCACGCGAGCCATCCAGCGTCGCAACCATCGCCTTGAGAGTAAGCGTGGTTCCGTTCGATGTCGATATGCCACCGATCGGAACGTGACAATCGCCGCCGAGCACGGCAAGCAGCGCGCGTTCCGCGGCGAGCGCCGTCATCGCGCTGGAGTCGCTGATGGCCGTCAGAACGCCGTGGGTCGCGTGATCGTCGTCCCGGGCTTCGACGACGACGATGCCCTGACCCGGCGCGGGGACGCACTCCTCGAATGACAGGTGCGCCCCAATGCGGTCCGCAAGCCCCAGGCGGCGGACACCCGCCGCGGCCAACACCAACGCGTCACATTCGCCCGCGTCAAGCTTGCGCAGTCTCGTGTCGACGTTCCCTCGGATTGCAGAGAACGCCGCCTGGGGGAACTGTCGCCTGAGCTGGGCGACCCGTCGAACGCTGCCGGTGCCAATCGTCGGGTGAGTTCCCAGCGAAGCGATGAGCGCGGCCGCGTCGCTCGCATGATGGTCGGCGGGCGACTCGGGCGATCTCACAATCAGCACGTCCCGTGGATCTTCCCGGGGCAACGCAGCGCAGATGCGGAGTCCAGGCGGCAGCTCGGATGGCAGGTCTTTCGCGCTATGAACCGCGAGGTCGATGGTATCGCCGAGGAGCGCGTCGTCGATCTCTTTGACGAAAACTGTCTTGCCGCCAACGTCAGTGAGGACGGCCTGCGCAAGGCGATCTCCGGTTGTCGTGATCTTGACGATCTCGCACGCCGGTCCGCCCGTTTGCGTGATCGCCGACTCAACCGCCCGCGCCTGCCAGAGAGCCAGTGGGCTGCCTCGCGTGCCGATCCGAAGGTTTGTCAACGGTTTCTCGAGGACTGCCGAGCTTTCGACTCAGGAAGCGCCGTTTCACCTGGCGCGAGCTCGCCAGACTCGTCAGGGAGCTTGAACAGCCGGTTAAGCGCGTCGGCGTAGGCGGCGACGGCCTCCTGATCGGTTGTGGCCTTCAGCTGTTCGGTTGGTGCCGATAGCAGTCTTTCGACCAGAAGCCTGGTGACTTCTTCGACACGGGCGCGGGCCGCGGGCGGGAGCGGGGCGAGCTTTGACTCCAGCCGGGTTAGCTCCGACTGGCGGATGGCTTCGAAACGGCGTCTCAATGCGACGACCGTCGGTATGGCCGCGCGCGAGCGGAGCCAGACCATAAAGCGTTCCACTTCTTCATGGACCATCAACTCAGCTCGGTCGACTTGCGCCTGCCGGCGTGTGAGGTTTTCACGCACGATGGTTCGCAGGTCGTCGATGTTGTAGAGGAAGACTTGTTCGATATCCGCGGACGTTGGATCGACGTCACGAGGCAGGCCGATGTCGATGACGAACAACGGCTTGTCGCGACGCGGGCGCATTGCGGCATGCACGTGACCGTGAGTCACGATCGGGGAAGCCGATCCGGTCGCCGTCACCACGACATCTGCCGATGCAAGGTGCGCGGTGATGTCCTCCCACGGGACCGGTTCGCCGTCGACCTTCGCGGCGAGCGTGGCCGCATGTGACGGGGTCCGGCTGGCCACCTGAATTCGGGCCACCGCGTGCGACTTGAGGTGGGTGGCCGTTAGCTCAGCCATCTCACCGGCTCCGATCACCAGCGTCTGAAGCCCCTTGAGGTCGCCGAAGATCTTCTTCGCCAACGAGATCGCGGCGTAGCTCACTGAGACCGCGCCCTCCCCGAGACCAGTCTCCGATCGCACTCGCTTGCCGACGCCAAACGACCAATGGAACAAGCGGTTCAGCAAGGCACCGGTGTAACCGTGCCCCGACGCGATCGTGTAGGCGTCCTTGACCTGTCCGAGAATCTGGGGCTCGCCCACGACGAGGGAATCGAGTCCGGCGGCGATCCGGAACAGGTGGCGCGCTGCATCGCCGTCCTGCCGACTGTAGAGATGCGGACCCAGCTCGGACTCCTGCACGTCGTGGTACGAGCTCATGAACGACGCCAGGGCCTCGCGCTGGCGCGCGGGGGATTCGCACATGGCGTAGATCTCAGAACGGTTGCAGGTGGAGAGGATCGCAACTTCGGCAACACCCGAAATCTCTCCGAGGACGCTAAGGGCCTCGGGAACACCGCGTCGTGAGAAGTCGATCCGCTCCCGGAGATCGACCGGCGCACTGTGATGACTGGCCCCGAGTAAGAACAGGTTCACGAGTACTCCACTAGTAGAAGTTGTGGCTCTCCGTGACGAAGTATCCGACCGGGACGAAATTCAACAGCAAGATGGTGAAGCCGACGGTCGATAGGACTGCCGCTCGTCTGCCGCTCCAGCCGATCGTCCGACGTGCGAAGAAGTTGAACGAGTAGACGATCCAACACAGCACGACGATGAAGATCTTGGGATCGAGCAGCGACATGGCTTGCACTCTCGGATCCGCGGTGTTTGGCTGCAACTGAAACAGCCACAACGCACCGACGCCGAGTCCCACCGTCAGAAACAACCAGCCCACGGTGACGGCTCTACCGTTCATCAGATCCAGCACTTGAAGCGACGGTAGCCGGGCGTAGAAAAACCCGAGGTGCTTCGCTTTGAGCTCCCTGAACAACAGGACGTAGGTGACGCCGACGACCGACGCCAGCGCGAAGCTGGCATAGGCAAACAGCAAAGCCAGCACATGAATGGCGAACCACGGGCTTTCGAGCACTGGCGGCCGCTCGGCGACCGTGTTCGTCACGGCCGGGATGAGTTGCATGGCGGCCATGAGGGGCACGAGAAAGACGCCCATAGCGCGCTCGTCGGTCATCATCTCCGTGTAGAGGTACGCTAGCGAAAGGAGACACACGAACACCGACACGGCGCCCGTGGTGCCGGCGAGGGGAATGTGTCCGACCTGCGTCGTCTGCATCCCGATTACGAACACGTGAGTCAATGCCCCGAGCACGAGCGTGACCGTGGCAAGGCGTCCAGCGGGTTCGCTCCGTTTGGCGAAGTGGAACGCGTATGCGCCGCTGGCGACGACGTAGAACGCAAACGGAAGGAGGTTCATCGAGGAACCTTGGCCCGCGAGTCGCGAGTCGAATGACCGTTGCCGTGCACTAGTTGCCTGCTGGCCCGTAGTAGCCTTGCTTCGTCCGTGCCTGAACGTCCTCGCGGTCGACGCGAACGACGATGCGGCGCCATCTGCCGTTCTGCAAGGGGTTGTTCGACACATAGCCGAGCGAGTACTGGCTAGACAGCTCATCCGAGATGAGCTGGTAAATCTCGGCCAGATCGTCCGCCGACTCCGGAAAGAACGACCTCCCACCGGTTTCTTGGGCCAACTCACGGAGGACGAAGTCGGATTCCCGGAATCCTGCTCTGTCGCTGTCTTCACTCGATTTGAGGCCGATCGTGTAGACGGCCGTTTCGGATCGTTTGGCCAGCTCGAGGACCTCTTCGAAGGTCATGAGGCTGGAGGTGTCTTCGCCGTCAGACAGCACGATAACCGCCTCGCGCCGGACGTCCTCGGCACGAAGCGGTGCCTTCCGGAGCTCCCGAAGCGAGATGTACAACGCGTTGTACAGTGACGTCGATCCTCCCGCCGATGTCCGACGGATCGCTTGTTCAAGCTCGTCGATGTCGCTCGTGAAGTCCTGCAGGATGTCCACGCGGCTGTCGAAGTCGACGACCTCTGCCAGGTCATCGGGGCGCAACCGTCTCGCGAAACCAATAGCCGCCTCCTGTGCCGTGCCCATTCTCTCGACCATGCTGGCGCTGGTGTCCATCAGCAAGGCCAGGGCGATTGGCAGTTGCTGGCGGGTGAAAAACGTCACCTCTTGCTGCTTGCCGTCCTCGTAGAGAAGGAAGTCCTCCGGCGCGAGATCGGTCACGAACCGCTGGTCGCGGTCGATGACGGTCACACTGAGCGAGACCACGTCAACGCCGGATCGAAACGACGGCTGTTCCGGCGGATCCTGTGCCTGCCGTTGCTGGCCCCGCGCGGCCACCACCAACCAAGCGACACCGGTCAGTACGATGAGGAGACAGGCCATCCGGCGCATTGGGACTCAGCCTCTCGTGACGGAGAACACGGGCCGCATCCCAAGGGGAATGCGCGCGACGGTAAGGGCGCAGAAGATGTTTTCCATAAGGGTAATCACGTCTGAGGCCGACCTTCTGGCGGCTCGTCTCCCTTTTCGAAGTATAGGTTCCGCTCCGGAAGACCGTCAAGACCTCCGGGAGGACGAAAACTGTTGCAAATGCGAGAGTTGTGGGCCCTGGTCCGTGTCTAGGCGGGTTCCCCGGATTCCTTGACCACTCACCTGGCCGCATGTTACAAATAGCGCGGTTTTTCGGTCCCGATATCGCGTCATCTGCCCTGGCCAGCCTGTTGGCGCGAGCAGGCGACTCCTGACAGCCAATGTTGGACGCATACATACCAGTTTTTCTCTTCGTGCTCGTCGCGATCGGCTTCGCGCTCTTTACGTTGATCGTGTCGGGCTTGGTGCATCCGAAACAGTACAGCCGCGTGAAGCTGGAGCCGTACGAGTGTGGCATCGAGCCGCTCACCGACGCGCGCGACCGCTACAGCGTCCGCTACTACCTAGTCGCGATGCTATTCGTGATCTTCGACGTTGAAACGGTGTTCATGTTCCCGTGGGCGGTGATCATGGATGAGCTCGCGCTGTTTGGTTTGATCGAGATGTTGGTATTCCTCCTCATTCTGGTCGTCGGCTACGCGTATGCGTGGCGGAAGGGCGCGTTCGAGTGGGTTTGATAAATTCGGCGGCGTGAGCGATGGCTGAGGACAAACCGGGGAGCGGCGACGGATCGAAGCCAGAGGCAGCTGGAGCCACGCCAGCGAAGCCCACTGCCGCACCGCCGAAAGCGGGGGCAGAGCCCGGGAAGCCAGCTGCGAAGCCCAGGCCCAAGCCAACACCCAAGCCACCGCCGGAACCGCCAAAGGGTCCCGAAGATCAGGCGCCGCCCGAGGATCTGGAGCTTCCCGGCTACGTCTCCGCCCTGCGCGCGGCCCTTCCAGATGCTGTCGAGCAGTTGAGCTACTGGGTCGGCGATTGGACGGTGATCGTGCCGCCGGAACGTCTGATCGACGTGACGACGTTTTTGCGCGATGACCCCGCGTGTGCGTTCGACTACTGCTCCGACGTGACAGCGGTCGATTGGCCTCCGAGAGCCAAGCGGTTCGATGTCGTCTACTGTCTCTACTCGGTGCGGCTTCGCCACCGCGTTCGGGTGAAAGTGCGCGCGGCCGAGGGCGAGGAGGTTCCGTCCGTCACCGGCGTGTGGTCGGGCGCCGACTGGCTCGAGCGAGAGGTCTGGGATCAATACGGCATCAACATCGTTGGCCACCCTGACCTCCGTCGAATCCTGATGCCCGACGATTGGCAGGGACACCCTCAGCGGAAGGACTACCCCCTGGAAGGCCCGGGTGAGCTCCTCATGGAGAACCCGATGGACTGGCTGCGCCTGCGCAACCTCTCCGACGAAGCTGAAGCCGACGCCGAGATCGAATAGCTGGCGATATCGCAATGACACTCGACACACCTCGCGCTGCCACCTCCCAGTCTGCGTTTGATACCGACGAGCTGGTTCTCAACATGGGCCCGCAGCATCCCAGCACGCACGGAGTGCTTAGGGTTGTTCTGCGGCTCGATGGCGAACGCGTGATCAAGGCTGATTGTGTCATCGGCTACATCCACCGCGGCGTCGAGAAGCTCTGCGAGAATCGCGACTGGACTCAGATCATCTTGCTGACTGATCGGATGGACTACGTTGCGGCGGCGTCGAGCAATCTTGGGTACTGCGAGGCCGTCGAGAAGCTGATGCAGGTCGAAGTGCCTCGCCGCGCGCGATATATCCGCACGATCCTGGCGGAGCTGCAGCGGATTGCGAGCCACTGCCTGTGGCTCGGCACGCATGCCATGGACATCGGCGCCATGACGGTGCTGCTGTACGCCTTCCGCGAGCGCGAGCTCGTGCTCGACTTGTTCGAGGAGTACTGCGGAGCGCGGCTCACCTACAACTCGATGCGTATCGGCGGACTTCCGCTGGATATTCCCAGCGGCTGGGATCGGAAAGTGCGAGCCTTCTGTGACTTAATGGAGCCTAAGCTCGACGAGTACGAGCAGCTCCTGACCAACAACCGCATTTGGCTTGGTCGAACTCGGAACATCGGCGTCATCTCGGGCGAGGAGGCGACGGCCCTCGGCTTGTGTGGGCCACCGCTGCGCGGGTCGGGGGTGTCACGCGACATCCGCAAGGATGAGCCGAACGCGGCCTACGAAGAATTCGATTTCGAGATCCCGCTTGGGACCCGCGGCGACACCTACGATCGGTACCTCATCCGGATGGAGGAGTTCAGGCAGTCGATCCGGATCGTCCGTCAGGCGCTTGACGGATTGCCCGAAGGACCGATCATGGGGAAGGTACCCCGTCTCATCAAGCCGCCGGCCGGTGAAACCTACCACGCCGTCGAATCACCGAAGGGCGAGATCGGCTACTTCATTGCGAGCGATGGCCGTTCGACCAACCCATATCGGCTCCGAGTGCGCCCGCCGTCGTTTTGCAACCTCCAAGGCTTGAGCCGGCTCGTTGAAGGACACCTTGTTGCTGACGTGGTTGCGCTCATCGGGACCATCGACATCGTGTTGGGTGAGGTGGACCGCTAGTCATGGTCGAAACCTTCGTTTTCCCGCTGCTCAAGATCATCGTCATCGTCAACGCGATCCTCGTCGCGGTGACCTTCCTCGTCCTCATGGAACGCAAAGTGATCGCGTGGGCACAGTCGCGTCTGGGTCCGATGCGCGTGGGTCCGCACGGCATCCTGCAGGCGTTGGCCGATCCGATCAAGCTGATTCTCAAGGAAGACATCACCCCGGCCAAGGCCGACAAGTGGGTCTTTACGATTGCGCCGATCATGAGCCTCGTCCCGGCGCTGGTGGTGTTTGCGGTCATTCCGTTTGGGTTTGATCCGCTTTACTACGTCGCCGATGTGAATGTTGGCCTGCTTTTCATCGTGGCAGTCACATCAATTGGGGTCTACGGGATCATCCTGGGGGGGTGGGCCTCGAACAGCAAGTACCCACTGCTGTCTAGCCTGCGTGCTTCGGCCCAGCTCATCAGCTACGAGATTGCGGTGACGATCACTCTGGTCAGCATGATCTTGACTGCCGGCACCCTGAACCTGATCGGGATCGTCGAGGCGCAGCTCGAACAGGGATGGTGGTTTGCGTTCTGGCAGCCGGTTGCCCTGGGGCTGATCTTCATCGGCGGTCTTGCCGAGACAAACCGTGTTCCGTTCGATCTTCCCGAGGCTGAGACCGAGCTGACGGGCGGGTTTCACACGGAGTACAGCGGGATGCGTTTCTCGCTCTTCTTCCTGGCGGAGTACGCCAACATCATCGTCATTTCGGCTGTTGTCGCCATCATGTTCGCCGGCGGCTGGCTGCGTCCGTTCCCGAACGTGGAGGCGCTGGCCTTCCTCGATCTGATTCCCGGGTGGATCTGGCTGATTGGCAAGATCTTCCTGATCCTCTATGTCTTCATCTGGCTTCGGGCGACGCTGCCCCGATATCGATATGACCAGCTGATGAACATCGGTTGGAAGGTACTGATACCAATCGCGCTGGTGAACCTCGTGCTCACGGGCGTTTTGAAGGTCGCGTTCTAGGAACCATGCTGGAAGCTGTCACGTTCTATACCCTCTCGGTGCTGATACTCGGACTGGGTGTCGCGGTCATCATGGCGCGCAGTGCCGTGCACGCCGTGCTGTTTCTGGTCCTGAACTTTCTGTTCGTCGCGGCCTTGTACGTGGTGCTCAACGCCGAGTTCCTCGCGGTCATCCAGATCATGGTGTACGCCGGCGGCATTGTCGTCCTATACCTGTTCGTCGTGATGCTTGTGAATCTCAAACGTGAGCCCGAACGGCACGCGGATGCCCACCGGGTTGGGCGCATCGGAGTCGTGCTGGCCGTCGTCCTGTTGGTCGAGCTGCTCGTGATGGCGGTGTATTGGTCGATCCGCGACGCGGCGCCAGCGGTGGCCCAGGTCGAGCACGAGTTTCCGACCAGCATCGCGAGCGAAGGTGGTAATACCGAACGGCTCGGGTGGGTGCTATATACCGACTATCTCATTCCGTTCGAGCTCGCCTCGATGTTGCTGCTGGTGGCCATGGTTGGCGCCATTGTGCTGGCCAAACGGAGCTTGCCGTCGTAGGAGTGCCTGTGTTCGAGATCACCCCCCAGCATTACACCGTCCTGTCCGCGTCGCTCTTCATGATCGGCGTGATCGGTGTGCTGACTCGCCGCAACATCATCATCATCTTCATGTCGATCGAGCTGATCCTGAATGCGGTCAACATCAATCTCGTGGCGCTCGCACACCAAATGGACGACCTCTCTGGGCAAGTGTTCGCTGTGTTCGTGATCGCAGTCGCTGCGGCCGAGGCGGCGGTGGGACTCGGGATCCTTCTCGCGTTCTATCGCAACAAGGAAACGGTCAACATCGATGAGATGACGATCATGCGATGGTGATCATGACAGAAGGTAGAAGGCAGAAGACAGAAGGCAGGCAGAGAGCGGGCAGTTGATGGACTTGATCTGGCTCATCCCGATACTTCCGGGTATCGGCGCGGCGGTTAACGGGCTGTTTGGCATTCGCTTCTTCAGCAAGCGAACGACTGGTCGCGTGGCCTGCAGCACCATGGGGTTGGCGCTCGTGCTTTCGCTGAGCGCCTTCATGCAACTGCTGGCACTCCCCGGCGACAAGCGGTTCCACCGGGTGGAAATCGCGGACTGGATTCCGCCGATTCCGCTCGACACTGTTGGTGGGCTCGGGTCGTTTGAGGTCCCCTGGGCGTTCACGCTCGATCCCCTGTCGGGCATGATGATCCTGGTTGTCACCGGGATCGGGTTCCTGATTCACGTCTACTCGACGTCGTACATGGATCACGAGCCGCGACCTGCCTACGCGCGGTTCTTCTGTTACCTCAATCTCTTCTGCTTCTTCATGCTCACGCTCGTGCTGGGAAGTTCGTTCCTGGTGATGTTCGTGGGGTGGGAAGGGGTGGGGCTCTGCTCATACTTGCTCATCGGCTTCTGGTACCACAAGCAGAGTGCGACCGACGCCGGCAAGAAAGCGTTCATCGTCAATCGAATTGGCGATTGGGGCTTCATCCTCGGCATCTTCCTCGTCTTCTTCACGTTCGGGACACTCGAATTCCATGAAGTCGCTGAGGCGGCGTCGCACATGCCGATCGAGGCCGGCGCGTTCGGCGTTGTGTCACTGATTTGCCTGTTGCTGTTCATCGGGGCAACGGGGAAGAGCGCGCAGATTCCCCTGTACGTGTGGCTCCCCGATGCGATGGAGGGACCCACACCGGTGTCCGCGCTCATCCACGCGGCCACCATGGTCACCGCGGGCGTCTACATGGTGTGCCGTACCGCCGTGCTGTTCACGCACGCGCCGACCGTCATGATGATCGTGGCGATCGTCGGCGCGGCGACCGCGCTGGTTGCGGCGACGATTGGTCTGGTCCAGACCGACATCAAGAAGGTGCTGGCCTACTCAACGGTCTCGCAGCTCGGCTATATGTTTCTTGCGACCGGGGTCGGGGCGTTCGGTGCGGCGGCCTTCCATCTTATGACGCATGCCTTTTTCAAGGCGCTGCTCTTCCTTGGTAGCGGCTCAGTCATCCACGCGATGAACGACGAGCAGGAGATGACCAAGATGGGCGGCCTGCGGAAGCACATGCCGACCACCTACATCACGATGTTGATTGGCGCGCTCGCCATCGCTGGCGTGCCCGGGTTGTCGGGCTTCTTCAGCAAGGACGAGATTCTTGCCTACGCCTACATCGGGAGCCCATGGCTCTGGGTCGTTGGGGCGATTACCGCTGCCATGACAGCCTTCTACATGTTCCGGTTGATCTACATGACCTTCCACGGCGAGTACCGTGGGCCGTCGTGGGAGCACGGGCACGATGATCACGGGCACGACGGGCACGATGATCATGCGTGGCACGGTCCGCACGAGTCGCCTCGCGCGATGACGGTGCCCTTGATTGCCCTCGCCGTAGGCGCGGTCTTCGCGGGGTACGTCGGGGTGCCTGCTGTTCTCGGCGAACCAATCGGCGTTCCGAATGCCATCGAGCATTTCCTAGAGCCGAGTTTCGTCGCCGGTGAGGCGGCGGAGCACGCAGAGGAGCCGCATCACATCTCGCACGCGGTGGAGTTGGCGCTGATGGGATTCTCGGTGCTGGTCGCGATCGGCGGCATCTTGCTGGCCCGACGTAACTACGAGCAGCAGCCGGCCATCGCGGACCGATGGGCCACGTCGTATGCCGGGCCTCACCGCGTGTTGACCAATAAGTACTATGTGGACGAGTTCTACGGCGCGACCTTCGTGGCCGGCACGATGTCGAGCGCTCGGGGTCTGTTTGCGGTTGATCGAACCGTCGTCGACGGTGCCGTCAATGGCGCCGGCTGGCTGACGATCGTGACGTCTTGGGTGTCGCATGTGATCGACAAGTACGGCGTGGACGGCCTTGTGAATCTCGTCGGCGGCACCGTCCGGGAATCCAGCTACGGCTTCCGCCGCGTCCAGACCGGCCTCATCCAGAACTACGTGTTTGCCACGTTGGTCGGCGTCTTTGCGTTCGTCACGTGGTACCTCGTTGGTCTCTGAACCAGTACTGAGCCTGATATAAGACCATGAGCTACGCTGAATACCCGCTCCTATCGCTGATACTCTTCACCCCACTCATCGGGGCCGGCATCCTGCTTTTTGTCAACAAGCAGAGCCACGACCTCATTCGGTGGATCGCCAACGGCTTCGCCGGGCTCGGGTTCGTGTTCTCGTTGCCGCTGTGGTTCAGCTACGACACGCAAGACCCAAGTTGGCAGTTCGTCGAGCAGATGAACTGGATTCCGTCGATCGGCGCCCAGTACTTTCTTGGCGTCGACGGGTTCAGCGCACTGTTGGTTCTGCTCACCACGATGATGGGTGTGATCGGTGTGCTCTCGTCCTGGACGGCGATCACGACGAGGGTCAAGGAGTACTACATCTTCCTGTTGATGCTGCAGAGCGGGATGATCGGTGCCTTCGTGTCGCTGGACTTCCTGCTGTTCTTCCTGTTCTGGGAGGTGATGCTGGTCCCGATGTACTTCCTCATCGGCATTTGGGGCAGCGACAACCGGTTGTACTCAGCTATCAAGTTCTTCCTCTACACGCTCGTCGGCAGCGTGGTCATGCTGCTCGGGATTCTCGCCGTCTACTTCCACCACCACAGCGTCACGGGTGTGTATTCGTTCGACATCACGCAGTTCCATGAGTTGAACATGCCGTTCGACCTGCAGTGGTGGGTGTTCTTGGCGTTCTTCCTGGGCTTCGCCATCAAGGTGCCGATGTTTCCGTTCCACACCTGGCTCCCGGATGCGCACACCGACGCGCCGACCGCCGGCTCCGTCATCCTGGCAGCTGTCCTCCTGAAGATGGGGACCTACGGCTTCATTCGATTCAGTCTGCCGATCCTGCCGGATGCCACCGAAGCGTCAGTGTGGTGGGTCGTTGGTCTGTCGATCATCGGCATCATCTACGGCGCCTTGGTTGCGATGGCCCAGCGCGACTGGAAGCGGCTCGTGGCCTACTCGAGCGTAAGTCACATGGGCATGGTGATGCTCGGGCTATTTGCGCTGACGCCGGTCGGCATCACCGGCAGCATCGTGCAGCAGCTCAACCACGGCATTTCGACTGGCGCGCTCTTCCTCATCGTCGGGATCGTGTACGAGCGGCGTCACACGCGGGAGATTTCAGAGTACGGGGGGCTGTCGAAGGTCATGCCGGTCTATGCCGCGATCTTTCTGATTATGACCATGTCGTCTATCGGGCTCCCGACCCTCAACGGCTTCATCGGCGAGGTGCTGATCCTGCAAGGGGTCTTCGTGGTCGACAGACCGGGCCTCTTCGGTCTGGAAGCGGGCAAGCTGTGGGCGGCAGTCGCGGCGACCGGTATCGTCCTCGGCGCGGCCTACATGCTACGGCTCTACCAGCAAACGATGTTTGGCGACGTCACGAACCCGAAGAACGAGGGCCTTTCTGATCTGAGTCTTCGGGAGGTCGCCACGTTTGCGCCATTGCTCGTGCTAGCGGTCTGGATCGGTCTGTATCCGAAGCCGTTTCTCGACCGTCTGGAGACATCTGTCGACCATGTGATGATGCGGGTTGACAGCGACTACACGCCGCGCCCGCTCCTGGCCGGTGTCCAGCGGGACGAAGCAGACCTCCTAGCGGCCGGGCCGGCTCGCGGAGGAACACGATAAATGCCGGGAATGCCGGCTGGCTTTACTGGGGCAGATTTCTACTACGTTCTGCCCGAGATCGTGCTCACCGCGGGCGCGCTCATGGTGCTTCTGGTCGACCTGATCTTTCGTGACCGGGACGATCTGACCTTTCCTGCGACGCTTGCGACGCTCGCCGTCACGGCGGTAGTGCTGCTGCAATTCGCGGGCGTGGACGAAATGGCGTCGCGAGGACTTCTGGCCATCGACGGCTTCGCGCTGTTCTTCAAGGTGGTCTTTCTGCTGTCGGCGTTTGTGACCGTGCTCATGTCGGAGACCTATCTGAAGGTCGAGCGAGTGCGGGCGGGCGAGTTCTACTTCCTGATCCTGTGCGCGACGCTTGGCATGATGTTCATGGCCAGCGGTGTGGACCTCATCACCCTGTTCATCGGACTCGAGACCATGGCGGTGTCGTTCTACATCTTGGCGGGCTTCCTCAAGCCGAGCCAGCGGTCGAACGAAGCCGGGGTCAAGTACTACCTGCTCGGCGCGTTTTCGACCGGCATTCTGCTCTACGGGATGTCGCTGCTGTACGGCCTGTCCGGCTCAACGCGCTTGGCCGAGATTGGTCAGGCGCTGGCCTCCGAGCCGGCCGGGGGGACGCTGGCACTGGCGATCGTGCTCGTCGGAGCTGGTCTCGGGTTCAAGATTGCTGCTGTCCCGTTCCACATGTGGGCGCCAGACGTGTACGAGGGCGCACCTACACCTGTCACGGCGTTCTTGTCTGTGGGGTCGAAGGCGGCAGCGTTCGCGATGTTGCTGCGCGTCTTCATCGAAGGGCTGCCCGCCGTCATTGACGACTGGCAGGTGTTCTTCTGGTGGCTCGCGGTGCTGACGATGACCGTTGGGAACCTGGCGGCCATCACGCAGACGAACACCAAGCGTCTGCTGGCGTACTCGTCGATCGCCCACTCCGGATACATGTTGATCGGCATCGTCGCCGGCTCACAGCGGGGTGTCACGGCGGCGCTCGTCTACCTGTTCTTCTACCTGTTCATGCAGCTCGGAGCCTTTGCGATTGTGACGCTGCTCCGGCGCTCTGACGTGGTGGGAGACGAGCTGAAGGATCTGAGTGGGCTGTATTTTCGGAGTCCGCTGTCGGCGGTCGCCATGCTGGTCTTCATGCTGTCGCTGGGCGGTATTCCCCCGACGGCGGGTTTCATGGGGAAGTTCTGGATCTTCAGCGCCGCGATCGAAGAAGGCTATGTGGGGCTTGCCGTCATCGGCGTCATCAACAGCGCGATCTCGCTCTTCTACTACATCCGCGTCGTGGTCTTCATGTGGATCAAGGAGGAGGTCATGGGCTCCGAGATCAGGCTTGGCCCCGCGATGGCCACCGCGGTCGTGATCACGCTGGTGGGCAGCGTGCTGTTTGGTGTCTACCCGCAGCCGGTCTTCGAACAGGCTGAGGCCGCGGCTCGAACCCTCGGTTCGTTCGCCTCACTTGCGGTCTCGCGTTGACGCGGCTAGGCCTGAGTGGATCGGATCTGCTTCAGGGTATCTTCGATCAACCGGCTGTTGTCTTCCTCGGAGAGGTTTCGCTGAATCAGCTTCGAGGCAATCATGAGCGACAGCTCTACGGCCTCGCCCCGTATCTGAGTCAGTGAGCGGTCGGTCTGAAGCTGGATGTGTTTCTCGGCGTTCTGAATGATGCCGTCGGCTTCGGTTCGGGCCTTCTGCTTGAGCTCTTCCTGCAGCTTGGTGGCATCGGCGCGGCTGCTCGCGACGATCGCGTCGGCGTCAGCCCGGGCCTTCGCGACAATCCGAGCGGATTCTTCCTGGACTTGTGCGAGCTCCTTCTTGGCCTGGTCCGCGTCATCCAACGACTTGCGAATCGAGTCCTGCCGACTCTCGAGCGCCTGGAGCAGCGGTCTCCAGGCGAACTTGCCCAGGAGGTACAGCAAGAGCGAGAAGGTTGCGATCGTCCAGATGTACAGCCCGGGATCGGGCTGGACGAGTGGGTTATCCATGCGTTTATCCTGACCTATAGCGTGAAGATAACCATCAGGATAATGACCTCGGCGATGATGGCGACGCCTTCGAGGAGGAAGAGCGGCAGTTGGACCGCACCAGTGATCTTGTCAGCAGCGCCCGGCTGACGGGCGATGCCGTCCGCGGCTGCCGCCGTGAATCTGCCGATACCCAGGCCGGCACCGATGACGATCAGTCCAAGGCCAATCGTGGCGCCGAAGTAGTGCAAGACTTCCATTCAGGTAACCCTCCGAGTTTCTTCGTTTAGTGATGCACGTTAATTGCCATACCGATGAATACGGTCGTGAGCAAGGTGAACACATAGGCCTGAACCAAGACCACGATGATTTCGAGCGCCATGATGCCGGTTGCCAGCGGCAGGGAGACGACCAGACCGACTCCGAGCCCCACCATAGTGCTCGAGAACAACTCACTGAAAATGAACACAAACGACAAGATGGCGAGGATAGCAATGTGGCCGCCGGTCATGTTGGCCGCCAACCGCATCGTGAGCGCAAACGGCTTGACGAGCAATCCCATCACTTCGATCGGGATGAGAAGGATATACAGTGGCCATGCCAGCCCGCTCGGGACCATGTTGACCCAGTGCTGGACGAACCCGTGCGCCTTCGAGCCGGCAATGATGATTGAGAAGAACGTGATCGTGGCAAGCGCCGCCGTCACGTTGTAGTTCGCCGTGGCCGTGGTTCCGCCGTGGATGAGGCTCTTGACGACCGAGTGCTCCCCGGTGGGAAGGACGGTGCTATCGATCAACCCGAGGAGATCGAACACTGGGATCAAGCCGATGGCGTTGGCGCCGAGAATGAAAACAAACAACGTAAGGACCAGAGGCGTCCAGGTATTGACCCATTTCTTGCCAACGTTGGGCAGCACGATGGCGTCGCGCACGTACTGGACGATGAACTCGAGCGCAGCCATGAAGCGGGTCGGAATCATCCGCTCCTGCCTCAGGTATCGACGTGTGGTCAGCGTGACCGCGACGAACACGACGGTCGCCACGAACCACAGCATGAACACGTGCTTGGTAACAGAGAAATCGATGCCGAATACTAGCGGCAGCTGGAGTATCGGATGTTCGAATCCACCATTGGCAACGTGGCCGATGATCATCTCACCGGCATCGAAGCCCTCAGCTGCGTGCTCGGTCGCCTCGACCGCGTGCCCGTCGGGTTGGCTCATGACGGGCTATTGGCGAGCTGCGACTTTAGCCGTATCGCCTCAGTCAGATGCAGACCAATGAAGTACACGACAAAACTGGCCACAAATGGAACCGGGTCGAGTGTGGTGAGGCCCAGCACGACGGCCACATACCCGCCCACCAAGGCCAGTTTTGTGCCGAACGCTCTGACCATGAAGGCCGTGAGTCCGCCGGGGTCTCGTGCAATCGTCCGGTCGACGAGTGCCATCGTTCCAAGGGTGAGCACAAGGGGCATCGCCATGCCAAGCAGCAGCTCCAGGGCCGCGTCAGGGGCGAAAAGCATGGCGACCGAACCGTAGGACATCACACACGCCGCGGTTATATAGACGGCCGGCTTCATGACTCACCGCTTCCACATCGTTTTCGCGAGTTCGTAGAATCCCACGACCATTCCTAGCATTAACCCTCCGAACAGCAACCACGGAGAGGTTGCCAGCCAGCGGTCTAGCGCCAACCCGATCCCGCCCAGGAGCAGGATGGCACCAATCAGCGTATAGCTGGCCGCTGCCGCCGGCCCCGCCCTGCGAACATTCTCTTGCATGTAGTGCAGAGATCTCGCCAAGAACGGGTCGCGCTCATCGGGCATCTGAAATGAGACTGCGGCAGGCTAGCCGAAATCATTCGAACCTTGTCCCGATGTCAGGAACATGGCGTCGTCTCCCGAGGCGGAACAAAACGGCCAATGATAGCAAACGGCCCCAACCCCGGCAACTGGCTACCACACCTGAAACTCGTAGCAGCCGGGCGTGACGAGGAGCGTGTTGCGCTCCGAGAACCACACGCTGGTCGGGTGCAGCCCGCCCGCACCTCTTAGACTGACCGTTCTGACTTTCTCTCCGGTGGCGTCGTACACGTAGAGAAACGGTACGGTCAACGCAACCCAGAGGTTGCCGTCCCGATCGACGGCCGCCGCCCTAATCGTCGGTGGAATGGCCGGCAGCTCACGTCGTCCCTGGTCGCTTCGGGTTGGCCAGCTCGTCGCCAGCGAGGCAATGATCGGGTCGAGCTCGGCGCCCTCGATATGCCGCTCGAACATCAGGTTGCCCCGCGCGTCGTACTTCCGAAACAGCGGCACGCCGGCCTGGAAAACGAAATATACGCTCCCGTCAGGCATCGCCACCGGAATCCCGCTGTTCAGCGCGAGATGCACGTGTCGGTTGTCTTCGTGACCGGTTGGTCGAAACACGCCTATCGTGTGGAGTGGGTGACCGTTGAGGCTGAACCGAGTGAACAGCCCACCGAGCTCGGGTTGGCTCATGAGGATCGACCGTCCCGTGAACTGCAGCGTTCCGATCCCGCTCAGGACCACGTTGCGTAGCCGCACTCTGGGCTCGACTCGCCCCGGCAGCTGGAACCCACCGATGCGAGTGCCATCGGCTTCGAAGATCTGGACTCGCTCGCGTCCTCGCGGCGCATCGGCAACGACGAATCGACCGTCGGGAGCGAGCTGGAAGGCGCTGGTTCCGATGATCCGTCCCGGCTCTGGGCCAATCTGAACGATGGGCAACGCCGGACCGCCCGCCGGCACGCGATAGACCGTGTGGCCCCGACGATCAAACACGTAGTGATCGCCGGATGCTGCTTGCTGGCACGCCGTCAGTTCTCTGAACTGTCCCACGACGTCGGGCCGGAGGCTGCCGGTCGAGTTGATGATCTCGACTTGGTGAAGACCCTGAGCAAGACTCCCGACGACGGCGAATCCGAGAAGGAGCGCGCGCGTCACTAGTACGCGGCGATTTCTCTGAGTGCCGCGAGAATGTCGGCGGCTTGGGGCAGGATCCGTTCTTCGAGGACCGGGCTGTACGCGACGGGGCAATCTAGTGCGCCGACTCGCTTGACCGGCGCATCGAGATGCTCGAACAAGTCGCTTGCGATGCGTGCAGCGATCTCGGCCCCGAAGCCGCACGTCAGCTGGTCTTCGTGGGCGATGACGACGCGACTCGTGGCGGCCACGGCCTTGGCGATACCGTCCCAGTCGTAGGGCGCGATGGTGCGCAGGTCGACCACCATCGTGTCGATGCCGGTCTGCGCGGCTTGCTCGGCCGCGAGCATGGCGCGCTGAACCAACGCACCCCAGGTGATGAGTGTTACATCCGATCCCGAACGGCGGACATCACACCGACCGAACGGAAGCGTGTAGCTCCGACCAGGGTAGGGAGCCTTGTTGTACGTCTGACGATACAGGTGCTTATGTTCGAGGAACAGAACAGGGTCGTCGCAGCGCATCGCCGTGCGGAGCAGGCCTGCCGCATCTGCCGCGTTCGACGGGAACGCGATTCGCAGTCCCGGACAATGCGCGAAGATGCTTTCGCCAGACTGCGAATGATAGAGGGATCCCCCCCGTAAGTAGCCACCGATCGGCGATCGGATGACGACCGGGCACGCAAACGCGTTGCTGGATCGGTAACGGAGCATCGTGAGCTCGTCCCGAATCTGCATCATGGCCGGCCAGATGTAGTCGAAGAACTGGATTTCAACGACCGGCTTGAGCCCGCGTAGCGCCATTCCGATGGCGCGACCGACGATGTTCGCCTCGGCCAGCGGGGAATTGAACACCCGATCGGACCCGTACTCGCGCTGCAATCCCAGCGTCGCCTTGAACACACCGCCTTTCCCGGTCACCTCTTCGAGCAGCTCGGCCCGGCTGACGTCGGCGACATCCTCGCCAAAGACCACGATCCGCGGATCGGCAGCCATTTCGTCCTTCAAGGTCTTGTTGATTGCGCCAATCATCGTCAGGGCCGACCCGTCGGGTTCAGGTGCACGCTCGAACATCTCGGACGCCGGGTCGACCGTTGGCGAGTACACATACAGGGCGGCGGTTGTAGGGTCGGGCTTTGCTGCTGCGAGGGCGTAGTCCGCAGCCTCCTGGATCTCACGTTTGACGTCGCCCTCCAGCGAAGCCAGCTCTTCTTCGGTGGCGAGCGAGTTGTCACGAAGCATCCTGACGCATCGTTCAAGCGGATCACGAGACGCCTCGGCGTCGCGCTCGACCTGGCTCTTGTACTGCTTCTCGTCGTCGGACATCGAGTGCGAGTACGGGCGCACGACCGTCGCCCTGACGAGAGCCGGACCGGATCCGGAACGCGCGTACACGACCGCTTCGGCCATGGTCCGAGCCGACGCAATCGCATCGGTGCCATCGACGCGCAGGACCTTCAAGCTTGGGAACGACTCGAGTAAACGCGAGACGTCGCCGCCGGGCGTCTGCACTTCCACCGGCACCGAGATCGCGTAGCCGTTGTCCTCGACCAGATACACGAGCGGGAGGCGGGCCGAACAGGCCGTATTCAGTGATTCCCAGAACTCGCCTTCGCTCGTCGACCCGTCGCCGAGCGACACATAGGTGACCTCGTCCCGTTCGTGCGGAACGGAATCTGCGAGCCCACTCGACCGCGAAGCGAGTCTTCCAGCTTCAGCCGATCCGACGGCGTGCAGGCACTGCGTTGTGGTCGCGCTCGATGACGACACGATGTGAAGCTCTGGCGAGCTCCAATGATTTGGCATCTGCCGACCGCGTGAGCTCGGGTCACTCTCCGCACCAACTGCCCCGAGCAGCATGTCGATAGCCGTGACTCCAAGAGCCAAACACAGCGCGCGGTCGCGATAGTAGGGAAAGAACCAATCGTGGCACGGACGCATCGCCATGCCGGCGGCCACCTGTATCGCCTCGTGGCCTGCCCCGCTGATCTGAAAATACGTGTGGCTCTGATTCTTGAGCTGGATCTCTTTGTCATCCAGCCGGCGCGACAGCAACATCGTCCGGTAGAACCGCTGCCAGTCTTCGCGAGAGCGACCCTCGTGGGTGGGACCCGTCGGTGCCGCGTGAGGTGGCGCCCCGTTTGTGGCCAGCGGCGCTCTCATGGTGCACAATCCTTACAAAGAGCGGCCAACCCTGGAGATCGAAGGTCGCCTCGACCGGGACACACAGTCGGCGATTATATCACGGGGCTGGCGTCTCCTAACTATTGCAAAACAAGACGTTACGGGCGATGAAAAGGAGCCAAGTCGTGGCAGAAAGCGGCGTACAGCGGTGGGATGAGCTGCCTCTCGAACAGGTCACCTTGATGGCATCCCGAAAGGTCATCGTGGGAGCCCAGCAGACCATCGTGCAGCTGTATCTAAAGCGTGGAACGCACGTCCCGCTGCACCGTCACACCGGGGAACAGCTCGTCTACGTCTTGCGGGGCGCGCTCAAATGCGTGGTTGCTGGCCGCGAGCAGGTCGTGCGTGAAGGCGAGGTGCTACACGTGCCGCCAGGGATCACACACCAGGCGGAAGCGCTGGACGACACGTTTCAACTGGTGATGATCGCGGCGGCGAGTTAGTGAATGCGCTGATCCCAGTCCTTGTCATTGCTCCGATTACCACCGGAGTACACGTCGAACTTCTTCCGGAGTCGGCTCATCTTCCACTTGACGTATCGATACTTGATGTCCGCCATGATGCCGAGTCGTCCGAATCCGAATCGTTGCGCGGAAACCCCACGCAGACGTCTGAGATACAAGTAACCGGCGACCAGCCCGCCCAGATGCGTGATGTGCGCGATGCCTCCCCCCCGGGGCGTCGACACGAATGCAATGGCGCCTAGAATCATGACGAAATACTTTGCGGGAACGGGAAACAGGAAAAACATCAGGATCGGCGTTTCCGGGTAGTACATCGCAAAGGCCATCAGGAGTCCGTAGATCGCTCCGGATGCTCCGATCGTGACCGTCAGGTAGGTCGCGCTGCTAAACGAGAACGGCAGGAGTGAGACAACGAGTGTGACGATCGCCGCGCCGACCCCGGCCACGAAGTAGTACCGCAGAAAGAACCGAGAGCCCCACAACCGTTCGAGCTGCACCCCGAACATCCACAGGATCAACATGTTGATCAAGATGTGCCCCACGCCGCCGTGCAGGAAGAGATACGTCAGCGGCTGCCAGAGCATGAAGCGGGTCAACACCAAGCGGGGCGTGAAGCCGAAGATCGTGCTGAACAACCCGAAAGCTGAAGGGACCAGGGCGGTGACCACGAAGACGCCGACGTTGGCCCAGATCAGAGCCTTCACCACGGGCGTCATCAGGCCGGGTCCAAACTGGCTGTAGCCGGGTCCACCGTAGTAGGCGCGTCGCATGATGCCGGTTCTCGTTCGAGCCATCGTACCACGGACCCGACGTGCTGCAGGAAGGCGTTGCGAGTCCGGGTTCGCGAAGCTAGCCGTTCCGCGTGACCCGGCCCAGCAACTGTCGTAGGGCTTGGTCAAGCTCGGCCAAACGAAGGAGTCTGGCCGTGGCAAGCAACACGGCCATGCCAATGCCTATGCTCCCTGCAACCTGGATGAGGCGCGCGACGAGCCCAGAACCGGGGACGACCTCGATAAGCTGGCCGTGTGTGGCCCAAACAGCAGCACCCATCACGGTGGCCGCCGCGGTGACCTTCGCTCCGGTCGCCGCAATTCGAACCAAATCCAGTCCGTCGAGCCGGCGCCGAAGCAAGAAAAGGAGCAGGGCGGCGTTGACGAGTGCCGCGATGGATGTGCCGAGGGCAAGGCCGCGGAAGCCCATCACCTGGACGAGGATCAGGTTCAAGATGATGTTCAGCGCGACCGCGAACAGGCTGATCATCGTGGGGGTGAAGCTGTTCCGCAGGGCGTAGAAGCAGGGAACGGCAATCCGGACGGCCGAGTAGCCCAACAGACCCGGCGCGTAAAAGCACAGGGCGGCGGCCGTCGACGATGTGTCGGAGGGGAGAAAGCTCCCACGCTCAAAGATGAGTCCGACAATGGGATCGGCCAGCACGACAAGTCCCACCATCGCCGGCACGTTGAGGATGAGCATCATGCGCAGCGCACTGGAGACCGTGCGACGAATGCCGTCCAGCTGCTTCTGTGCGGCATGGCGCGACACAGCGGGAAGCGTGGCTGTCGCGATCGACACGCCAAAGATCCCGATCGGTAGATACATCACGCGGAACGCAAAGCCGAGCCACGACACCGCCCCGGTGCCTTCACCCGTTGCCAGCACCATGTTGACCAACAAGTTGATCTGAACGGCGGCTCCTGCCAGGGTCCCCGGTCCGATCAAGCGCAGGATGTCCCTCAGACCGGGATCGCTCAGGTTTAAGACCAGTCTGTAACGGAAGCCCTCGCGATAGAGAGCGGGAAGCTGAACGACAATCTGACCGATACCGCCGAGTATCGCGCCGATCGCGATACCGATGATTGGATCCCAACCGATCCGACGCATAAGCGGAACGAGGGCAATCGCACTGAGGATGATGCCGACGTTGAACATCGCGGGTGACAGCGCCGGCGTGAAGAACCGGTTAAGCGAATTGAGCATGCCCATGACCGCTGCGGCAACGGCGACGAGCGTGAGAAACGGCAGCAGGATGCGCGTCAGCGTGACGGTGAGTTCAAGCTTGCCCGGGACCGCGGCGTAGCTCCCGGCTAGGAGCTCCGTAATGGGACCGGCGAAGACGATACCAAGCACGACCAGCGTCCCCGTGACGACCACCAGCACGTTGATCAGTTGGTTGCCGACGTGCCATGCCGCGGCCTTGCCGTCGACCGCCAATCGCCGGGTGAAGGTCGGCACGAACGCTGAGCTCATGGCGCCTTCGGCAAACAGATCGCGCATCAAGTTGGGGATTCGGTAGGCGACGTTGAACGCGTCCATCGCGTTCCCGGCCCCAAACAGAAACGCGAGCAGTTGGTCCCGGACCAAGCCAAGGATGCGACTCGTGAGCGTCGCCGCTCCGATGATGCCGGCGGATGTGGCTAGACGGGTTCCCGCCGCGGGCGCGGTGGGCTCGGAGGGCATCATAGCTGGCGGTGAGCGTAGCATACGGGTATCGAGCCTGGCGGCGGACTTCTCGACCGTTCGCTGGCCTCGACGACATAGAATGACGCCATGGCACATCACAACGGGCGAAGATCGGTTGTACGATTCGACTCCCTGCAGACACCGATCGGACGCGTGTTCGTCGCCGTATCCGATCGGGGCGTGTGCGACGTCACCCTCGGCGAGACGCATGAGAGCCGATATCGCCAGCACCTTGCCAGTCGGACAGTCGAGGTGCTCCACGATCGCGAGGCGGTCGAGCCGGTCCTGGCTGAGATCGAGGAGTACTTTGCGGGTACCCGGACGCAATTCTCCGTCCCGATCGACCTACGGGTGGTGACCCCGTTTGCCGGACAGGTGCTCCGGAAGACGACACGTATTCCATTCGGCCGCGTGCGCAGCTACGGCGAGATCGCAAGGCAGATGCATGCCCCGCGTGCCAGCCGGGCGGTCGGCGGCGCGCTCAGCCGGAACCCTGTGCCGATTCTCGTGCCCTGTCATCGAGTCGTCGCCCACGACGGTCGACTCGGTGGCTTCACGGGCGGAGTTCAGGCAAAGCGGGCGTTGCTTCGGGTGGAGGGAGTCGCGACTGACGATCGGTGCCGTGTCGCGGTGTGACGGCGCTCCTACCGACTAGGGTCGTCGTCTTGCGGCCTGACTGGCCGGCGGATGAACGTGGGCGCTTGGTCTTCGGTCGTCGTGACCGGCATCCCCGGTCGCGACGCCACGACCGGTCGCGGATCGTCCTGCCCGTTTGGCGACGCGGCTGGTCGAGCCCCGCCGGATTGAAGGGGCTGGGGCAGGATTTCCCGGAGTTCTTCCAAGTCCCCTCCCGCCACGCGATCTGCGAGACTGACGTTGGCGTTTGGAATTGTCCGAGGAGACGCGCCCTGGATTGGTGCCACGCCGGGCATCGTTCGAGCTGTTGGTAGCTGAGTTGCTAGGGGCACCGACGAAGCCTGCCGACTCTCCGGCATGATCACCACGCGGTCGTACGTCGACACGTCGGAAACGACTGCGGAGCGGGGCGCCGCGACAAACCCTGCGGCATCCCGCAGGAGCACGCGCAGCGCTTCAGCCTCTGGAATGTCGATGAGCTGCAACCGAACGACCGTCTTGAGCTGGTCAGCGTCGACGAACTTCGTGTCACCGGCGATGGCCCATTGCTCGAGTATGGCCTTCACGGTGGCGTCATGCGCAGTCAACGTGACCCGCCCATTCGAAAACGTCACCTCGACGTCATCGGCTGCGACGACAGCGCCGATGGCAACAGATGCGATCAACACGGCGGTGACCGCCCAAGTTCGGACCGACAAATCCATCGTCTGAGTATATGCCACAGCCATGTCGTGAGCCCGAGTCCTCACGCCTTCAAGTCGCGAAACGGAAGTTGATGACATCCCCGTCCTTGACGACGTACTCCTTACCTTCGAGGCGTACTTCACCGTGGTCTCGGCATGCCGAGAATGAGCCGCGCGCGAGCAATTCTGTAAACCCGACGACCTCTGCTCGGATGAAGCCGCGCTCGATGTCGGAGTGAATCTCACCGGCGGCCTGTTGCGCGGCGGTTCCACGCGGTATCGACCACGCGCGACACTCGTCCGGACCTACTGTAAAGAAGGATAGGTAGCCGAGTAGTTCGTAGGTGGCTCGAATGATCCGGGTGAGGCCCGGGGCGTCAAGACCAAGATCGGCCAAGAAGGCACCTGCATCTTCAGGGTCGAGCTCGGCAATCTCGAGTTCAATCTTCGCGCAAACCGCAACGCCCTGGGTCTTTGGCTGTTCGAGGACCTCGCCGAGCGCGATCGCGGTGACGTCTGACGATCCGACCTTCGACTCGTCGACGTTGATGACGAGGAGGAGCGGCTTGGCCGACAGGAACTGAAATCCCCTCAGCATTTTGGCGGCTGCCGGATCGAGCTCCAATCCCCGGAGTGATAGTCCCTTCTCCAGGTGCCGCTGGCAGGTCTGTAGTATTTCGGTTTCCTGGTCGGTCGCAGATTTGACACCTTTCCGGCGGTCGCGCTCGAGTCGTTCGAGGCGCTTCTCGGCGACCGCTAGGTCGGCAAGAATGAGCTCGTCCTCGACGGTTCGAGCATCACGGGCAGGGTCGATAGTGGTCTCGACGTGCGGGATATCGTCGGCGACGAACGCACGGACAACGTGTAGGAGCGCGTCCGCATCGCGATACGCTGCAAGGTCGAGCAAAGACCGCGCTTGGGGCGCACCGACGATGTCGGCAAACGTCACGGTCGCCGGAACGTGCTTCTTGGGCCGGTAAAGCGCCGTCAGGCGGTCAAGGCGCTCGTCGGGTACAGACGCGACACCGATGTCTGCATCGGCGCGCCCGAACTTCCCACCGCCGCCCCCTCCGCTGCGCGTCAGCAGCTGAAACAAGGTGGTCTTCCCTGTTGACGGAAGCCCAATGAGTCCGGCGCGCAGCATTTGGGTCGCCGATCCTACCGTACCACCCTGATTTATTGGATTTTTCCGTTGACAACGATCAGGCGCGACGCCTAGGATCGCGTGGACCTTTGTGGTTCAAAGTGGAGTAAAAGGGTGCTCCGGGGCAATTTCTCCGCCAGGATTGACGACAAAGGAAGGCTCAAGATCCCAACTGCCTTCCGGACGCTAATTGAGGAGGAGTACGGATCGTCGCTGTTCGTGACGAGCGTCACTGGTGAGTCGGTTCGCATCTACCCGATGCCTGTGTGGATGCGGATCGAGAAGCGACTCGCCAAGGTCCCCTCCACCCACCCATCGCGCCGCCGTTTCTTCGATCGCGTCAACTACTTCGGTCAGCCGGCCGAGTTCGACAAGCAGGGCCGCGTCTCCGTTCACAACCGAGTCCGACAGGCGGCCGGAATGGTCGGCGAGGTGGACGTCTTCGGACAGTACGATCACCTCGAAGTTTGGAATCACAAGCGTTTCGTCGCAGGTCTGAAGCGCGACCCCTATACAGACGAGGACGCCCGGGCGCTCTCGGAGTTCGGAATCTGAGCGTGGCGAGACCCCCTGGTGTCAGTGGACTCGCTCACGAACCCGTGATGACGGCTGAGGTCGTGGAGTGTCTCAACCCGACCAACGATGGCAGGTTTCTCGACTGCACCGTTGGCGGAGGTGGCCACGCCCGGGCGTTGCTCGAAGCAGGCGCCGGCCAGGTGCTCGGTCTCGACCGCGATGCCGATGTGTTGCCTATTGCCGCCACCACCGTATCGGCTTGGTCCGATCGCGTCGAGCTCGTGCACGCCGACTTTCGCGAGATCGAAACCGTACTGGACCGGCGACGCATACGGACCGTTGACGGTGCGATCGCCGACCTGGGCATGTCCAGTTTCCAACTGGAGGGGCCTGGACGCGGGTTCAGTTTCCGGCGCGAGGAGCCACTCGACATGCGGATGGATCGGTCAAAGGGGCCGACCGCAGCCGAGCTACTGCGCGACGTATCGGAGCAGAGCCTGGCCGACCTCATCTTCCAATACGGCGAAGAACGACATTCTCGGCGTATCGCGCGGGCCATCGTCGAGCGGCAGACCGAGCACCCGATCGAGACAACCACGGAGCTGGCGGCCATTGTCCGGCGAGCGACACCCGGTCGCGGGCGACAACGGATCGATCCAGCGACACGGACATTCCAGGCGCTCAGGATCTGGGTCAACCAGGAGCTCGACGATCTGGATGCCTTTCTGCGCGCGGTATGCCGGCGGCTGCAGACGGGCGCTCGCTTCGCCGTGATTACCTTTCACTCGCTGGAGGATCGGATCGTCAAGACGGTCTTTCGCGAGTTGGACCGGGAGCGCGACCGCACGGTCCGACTACTGACGAAGCGTCCAACGCGTCCCTCACGGGACGAGGTGGTGAGGAATCCACGGGCTCGTAGCGCAAAACTGAGAGTGGCCGAGCGACTGGCGTAGAGGAGATCGGAGCCATGAGAGATTTCGAGCGCGCCATCAAGAAAGACATCCGCAACAATCCGATCGTGCGGGAGGTCGACCTGGCGCGGCAGCGGGAGCTGTGGCGCTCGGTCGGTGTCGGGGTGTTCTTGGTCGTCGTCCTGTTGTTTTCGGCGTGGCAGCACTTCGAGTTGCTCCGGCATGGGTATGAGATTGAGAACATGCAACGAGAGCGGGCCCGCCAACTCGAGATCAACCGCCACCTTCGCCTGGAGATCGAGACCCTGCGATCACCCAAGCGTATCGAGCACATCGCGACCGGACAGTTGAACCTCGTCGAGCCCACCAACGAGGACGCGGTCGTCCTCGAACGCCTCATACCGGCGGAACCCAACTCGGAGCTCATGGCTGCTCGCACCGGAGAAGCTCGTGCAATTCGCGAAGACGTTAACGTCAAGCCTTAGAGCCCTTGTGCGCTGGGGTCGGCCCGTCGGGAGACGCCAGTCGGTTGCGCGCGGTCGCCGACGCCGGCGGAAGCCCCAGACGTGGCGCCAAGTCGTACGCGCTCGTCTTGGGGTCGCCGGGGTGGTCTTTGCGGTGTGGATGGTGGGTATTGAATCCCGGTTGGTTTACCTGCAGGTCGTGAGCCATGCCGAGCTGTCCGCAAGAGCCAAGAATCAACAGAGTCGCAGTATCAAAGCGCACTCGAAACGAGGCGAGATTCTCGACCGCAACGGGCGAGTTCTTGCGTACAGCGTCGACGGCGATGCGGTCTATGCCGTGCCCGAAGACATCGATGACGCGGCCGCAACGGTGTCGAAGCTCTGCGCCGTCATGGAGTGTTCCAAAGACAAGCGGGCCGATCTCGAATCGGGAGTTGGTGGTTCAGGCCAGTTCGAGTACGTGTTGCGTCAAGTGCCGCTCGACGTGGCGCGGAGCATCGACGCGTTAGATCTGACGGGGATTGGTTTTCTCCCTGAGAACCGACGCTACTACCCGAACGGAGAACTGGCAGCTCACGTTCTGGGCTATGTCGGAGTCGATAACCAAGGTTTGGCCGGGATCGAATCGAAATACGATGCCGATATCACGGGGCGCCCGGGTCACTTCCTCGTACAGATCGATTCCCGGGGCCGAGCGTTCAGCCGCCTTGAGCGTCCTCCGACCACGGGAGCCACGGTTGAGCTCACGATCGACACGTTCCTCCAGCACATCGCAGAACGCGAACTCGAGGCCGGCGTTCGTGAGCACCGAGCCGATGCGGGAACAATCGTCGCGCTAGACCCGTACTCGGGCGAAATCCTGGCCATGGCCAACTGGCCGACTTTCAACCCGAACGTCCTCACGGATTTCGATGAAACCGCGCGTCGAAACCGCGCGGTCCAGGATATCTATGAGCCGGGGTCGACCTTCAAGATCGTGACGGCATCCGCCGCGCTCGAAGAGCATGTCTTCACTCGCGACTGGGTGTTCGACGTAACGTCTGGCTCGATTCGCGTCGGCCGGAAGCTCTATCGCGACATGTCGGTTTCGGGCCGACCCCTCTCGTTTGACGACGTCATTGTCAAATCCAGCAACGTCGGTGCAATCCAGATTGGGCTCGAGCTTGGTCCGGAGCGTCTGCTCCGATACATCAGACGTTTTGGTTTTGGCGAGACGCTCACAGATAACGTGGCAGGTCAGCAGCGCGGCCGCATTCCATCGCTCAAACGCATCGCGAAGGAAGGCGAAAGGGCCTCGGTCTCTATGGGATACGGGGTGAGTGTGACTGCGCTCCAGATGGCCACCGCGGTCAGTGCGGTCGCTAACAGGGGCCTCTTGGTCGAGCCGCGGCTGGTGCGAGCGATGATCCGAAACGGTATCAGGGCAGAGACACCCGCCAGAACCGTTCGCCGTGCGATCAGCGAAGCAACGGCTGCGAACCTCACAGAAATCATGGAAGGTGTCGTGGAGCGGGGCACAGCGCGTCGGGCCCAGGTTCCCGGCTACCACGTCGCGGGGAAGACCGGGACGTCCGAGAAGCTGGTGGACGGGGTCTATTCCAACAGTGACCACTATGCGTCGTTCGTCGGGTTCGTGCCGGCACGAAAGCCCGATATCACCATCCTCGTCATGATCGACACGCCCCGCGGCGCGCGGAACACCGGTGGCTCGGTTGCGGCTCCCATCTTCAGCCGCTTTGCGGCCGCCGCTCTCCGATACCGGGCGGTTTCGCCGACGGTTGACCCGCCGCCGCCCGTGTTCCTTCCCAACCAACTTGACGAACCGCGTACCCAACTTGCGTCGGCGGTTCGCGGTGTCGCACCGGTCGTGCCAAGACCGCAAGTACGGGACGACGGTCTCATGCCCGATGTTCGTGGCATGAGCGCGCGTCAGGCCTCGAAGGTTCTGACCGCGTTGGGAATGGAGGTCCAGCTCGAGGGTAAGGGATTCGTCGCACGCCATGATCCGCCTCCCGGTAGCGCGATCGAACGCGGCTTGGCCGTCAGGCTGCGTATGAGTCGTCGCGGTGGGTTGCGGTCGGAGGAGGGCCGGTGACGACGCTAGGGGAACTCCTCCAGCACGCGGGGCTTGCCGTCCCAACGAGCGCGGACCGCGGCGCCGCGGTCTCGGTGTCGGGGGTGGCCTACGACTCGCGCGCGGTGCGCGGCGGCGAAGTCTTCGTCGCCATCAAGGGCGTGAACCACGACGGCGGGGTATTCGCGGACGACGCTCGGCGTCGCGGCGCCTTGGCGGTTGTCTCTCAGGATGCTCCGCCGGCTGACTGGTCGCTTCCGTGGCTTCGTGTCGACGACGCCCGAGCTACGCTCGCAAGTCTGGCGGCAGCGTACTACGACGATCCAAGTCGAGAGCTCCTGGTCGTGGGTACGACCGGCACCAACGGCAAGACGACGACAACCTACCTGGTCGAAGGCGTCTTGAGAGAGGCCGGGATCCCGTGCGGCCGGATCAGCTCGGTGTCGCATCGCATCCGAGACGACCTCCACGCGGCGGTTCGCACGACCCCCGAAGCACCGGACCTCCAGCGCATGATGCGCGAAATGGTCGATTCTGGAAGCCGTGGCTGCGTGTTGGAAGTCTCGTCCCACGCGCTTGAGCTTCGACGAACCGAGCACATCGAGTTCAATGCCGCGGTGTTTACGAACCTGACGCGCGACCACCTCGATTTCCATGGTGATATGACGCAGTACTTCGCAGCCAAGCGCCGGCTGTTCGACACGCTGGATGCGAAGTCGCCAGCGGTGATCAACGTCGACGACGAGTTCGGTCGGAAGCTGGCGCCTTTGGTTTCGAGGCCGGTGACCTACGGTCTTGATGCCAAGGCCGACGTGCGCCCCGACCGGATCGAGCTCTCGCCCAACGGCATGGTGCTCGACGTCCGGACACCGCGGGGGCCGCTGGCCCTCCGATCCCGACTGCTGGGACGCAGCAATGCGTACAACGTAGTTGCCGCCGCGGCGGTCGGGGCGGCGCTCGCACTGCCGTTTCGAGCCATTGAACGAGGACTTGCCTCGATCGACTGCGTTCCGGGACGAATGCAGCTTGTCTCGGATGCTTCAGACGATGTGCGCGTGGTCGTGGACTTCGCCCATACCGACGATGCCTTGAAGGGGTTGCTCGACACGGCTCGTCCGCTGGCGCAGGGTCGTCTGATCACCGTGTTCGGCTGTGGGGGGGACCGCGACCGCACAAAGCGCCCGCTCATGGGTGCCGTCGCGGGCCGACTAAGCGATTTCGTTGTTGTGACATCGGACAACCCGCGCTCGGAAGACCCGGCTGAGATCGCGCGACAGGTGGAGCGCGGTTTGGTTTCGGGTCAGACAGAGTGGGTGACCGTGCTGGATCGGGCCGAGGCTATCGAATTGGCTGTTCGGGAAGCGCAACCCGGAGATCTGGTGGTCATTGCGGGCAAAGGGCACGAACGACACCAGTCCATCGGGGGGCGGGTGCTGCCATTCGAGGATGCGGCCGTGGCCCGATCGGCGTTGGCGCGCCGCCGTACTGGATCGCGAGTGTGATGAATGGCCAAGTCGGTCGTGCTGCGAGCCGACGCCGTGGCAGCGGCGAGCGGCGGACGGATGGCGGGCGGGCGTCCGGACGTCACCGTGACAGGTGTGTCGATTGATAGTCGTCGAGTCAAGCCCGGCGACCTCTTTGTCGCGATTCGAGGCGAACGGTTCGATGGGCATCGGTTTACCGATGAGGCATTGCGGAACGGGGCGGTCGGTTTCGTAGTGAGCGACCTGACCGCGGTGCCGGCGGCGGCTGCAGGGACAGGGGATGTGTTCGTGATCGTCGTGGATGAAACGGTTCGCGCGTTGCAGCTTCTCGGGCGCTACGTCAGACGGGAGTCGGGTGCTCGCGTGGTTGCCATTACCGGGAGCGTAGGGAAGACGACCACCAAAGAGCTGATCGCGGCAGTGCTGGCACCGCGATTCGACGTATTTCGGAATCACGGCAACTTGAACAACCACATCGGCTTGCCCCTGTCGTTGCTGGAGTTGCGCCGCTGTCCCGACGTTGCGGTGGTTGAGCTTGGCATGAACCACGCCGGCGAGATTCGGACGCTGGTCGAGCTTGCCGAGCCAGAGGTTCGCGTGTGGACCAACGTCGCCGAAGTGCACGCGGAATTCTTTGTCTCGGTCGATGCGATTGCCGACGCGAAAGCAGAGATCCTGGAAATGTCGGACACCGACACGGAGCTCGTCGCGAATGCGGGCGATGCTCGGGTCATGAAGCGCATCGCCGGCTTTCCAGGTCGGGTGACCACGTTCGGGGTCGGCACGCAGGCTGATGTGTCGGCACGCGACGTCGAGCACCTCGGTCTCGATGGAATGGCGGCATCGGTTCAGACGCCCGAGGGCGCGCGCCCGATGCGGACACCGCTCCTCGGCGAGGGTAACGTGGCTAACGTCCTCGCGGCAGTTGCGGTCGCCCTTCGCTTACAGGTGCCGCTTGATGATGTGTTGTCCCGAGTGGCGACGTTTGCGGCCCAGTCCAGGCGGGGGGAGGTGCTGCGGCTGGGGCGCATCACGGTTGTCGACGACTCCTACAACTCCAACCCCCTTGCCCTGCAGCGAGCGCTCGTCTCGGTGGGAGGCGATTCAGTCTCGCGGCGCATCGCTGTGCTCGGAGAGATGTTGGAACTGGGAAGCCGATCCCGGGTGCTCCACGAGCAGTGCGGTCGGGCGGTCGCCGACGCTGGCTTTGATGTGCTCGTCGCAGTTGGCGGAGCGGACGCGCGCGCGCTGGCCGACAGCGCCACCGATTCCGGGCTGTCGTCGGCGCACGTGTCGACGTTCGCGCGAAGTGAGGACGCGGCCGATCACGTTGAGACGCTCGTTCGTGATGGCGATGTGGTGCTTGTCAAAGGGTCCAGAGGAATTCGAACCGATCGCATCGTCGATCGTCTCAAAGCGGGCCACCGGTGATGCTGTACTACCTATTAGATCCGCTGCATACACAGGTATCACTGCTGAACGTGACCCAGTACATCACGTTCCGCACGGCCGCGGCGAGCATCACGGCGTTCCTCTTCTCTCTCGTCCTGGGACCCTGGGTTATTCGATCGTTGCAGCGGCTGCAGGTTGGGCAAGTGATTCGCCATGATGGACCCGAGTCGCACGGACCCAAGGCGGGGACGCCAACCATGGGCGGGCTGTTGATTCTCGGCGCGGCCATCACGCCCACGTTGCTCTGGGTCGACCTCAGCAACGCCTATGTTTGGGTTGCCGTCCTGTCGACGATGGGATTTGCCGCCATCGGGTTCGCCGATGATTACCTCAAGGTCGCGCATCGATCGCATCACGGACTTCGACCGCGACTCAAGCTCGCCGCTCAGTGCGTCGTGGCGGTCGCTGTGGGCCTAGCCTTGCTCGCCTTGAGCGAACAGGGGCTGTACAACACGCTGTTGATCTTTCCGTTCTTCAAGGGGCTCATGCCCGATCTCGGTTGGCTCTATGTGCCCTTTGCCGTGCTCATTCTCGTGGGGTCGTCAAACGCGGTGAACCTGACCGACGGGCTCGACGGTTTGGCCATCAGCGTCTTTACCGTTTCCGCGGTCGCCTTCACGGCGCTGGCCTATATCAGTGGGCACGCGGTCTTCGCGGAGTACCTGTTGCTCGTACGCTTCTCGCCGGCCGCGGAACTGACCATCTTCTGTGGGTCGCTTGTCGGCGCTGGCCTCGGTTTTCTCTGGTACAACTCGTACCCTGCTGAAGTCTTCATGGGCGACGTTGGGTCTCTCGCCCTTGGCGGAGCGCTGGGAACGGTCGCGCTCCTCATTAAGCAAGAGCTGTTGCTGCCGATCATCGGCGCGGTGTTCGTGATTGAGGCCCTATCCGTAATCATCCAGGTTACCTCGTTCAAGTTGACCGGGCGCCGCGTGTTCAAAATGGCGCCGCTGCACCACCACTGCGAGTTGATCGGGTGGAGTGAACCGAAAGTGATCACACGTTTTCTCATCGTCGCCATCTTCTTCGGGCTGTTCAGCCTGACGACGCTCAAGTTGCGGTGAATCAATAACAAGGCGATGAGCGAGTTCTCAGTAGACGGTGCCCGGGTGGTCGTAGTCGGTGCGGGGCGAAGTGGTCTTGCGGCCGCTACGCTGCTGGCGCGCCGTGGGGGGCGCGTCGTGCTCAGCGACGTGCGCGACGCGATCGCTGAGGCCGATCGGCTGCGGAGCTTGGGGGTGACGTTGGAGCTCGGGGGGCACCGCGCGGAGACGCTGGCCGATGCGGAGCTGATTGTACTGAGCCCCGGCGTCTCGCCACGAATGCCTGTGGTTGTTCGGGCGCGCGAAGCCGGCATCCCCGTTATCAGTGAAGTTGAACTCGCCGCCCGCTGGCTGCGCGGGCGAATCGTTGCCGTTACGGGAACCAAGGGCAAGTCCACGACCACGGTACTGACGGGGCGTGTATTCGAAGTCGCTGGGCAGCGCGCTCTGGTGGGCGGCAACGTGGGAACCGCGCTGAGCAGCCAGGTCGAGACGTCCTCGCCCGATGTGATCCATGTCGTCGAGACCAGCAGTTTTCAACTTGAGTTGACGGAGACCTTTCGACCGTGGATCGCGGTGTTTCTCAACCTGACTCCAGACCATTTGGACCGCCACGCCAACTTTTCGGAGTACGCCGAGGCCAAGGCACGGATCTTCGCCAACCAGACGAGCGCCGACACGATGGTGATTAACGCCGATGACCCGCAGGTGCTCGAGCTCGCGTGCCGGGGCCGGGCCCGTCGCCTGCAGTACGCGGTGACAAGTCCTATTTCGGAAGGCATAGCGGTCGAACGAGAGATGATCGTGCAGCGTTCGGCGTCGGGCGGCCGGCCCCTGTTCCCACTGTCGTCGGTTGCCCTTCGAGGACGCCACTTGTTGGGCGATGTGCTGGCTGCCGCCGCGGTTGGGGTCGTCGCCGGGGTGGCGCCGGACGCGACCCGACACGCGGTGGAGTCATTTAGGGGCCTGGAACACGCTTTAGAGGACGTGGCCGAGATTGCCGGCGTTCAGTTCGTGAACGACTCGAAGGCAACGAATGTCGCGGCGGCAAAAGCCGCCATCGAATGCTTCGATGCCGGGACGGTCGTCATCATGGGCGGTCAGTTCAAGGGGGGTGATCTCGCAGAGCTCACCTCGGTGCTGCGCCCGAGGGTCGAGGCCGCGGTCGTATTCGGAGACGCTCGATCGCGGTTCCGGGATGCGTTGGGCCAGGTGGTACCGGTCCACGAAGTTGGCACGATGAGAGATGCCGTGCGCCAGGCGTTTGCTGTGGCACGGCCAGGAGGGACGGTGTTGCTGGCGCCCGCGTGCGCCAGCTTCGACATGTTTTCGAGCTATGCGGAACGTGGCGAGATGTTCAAGGCCGAAGTCGAGCGGCTAGCTGCGGAGCATACGACGGGGTGAGCGACTAGCAGTCATCAGCCGGACTGCTGCGGTGAAGAGCGAGCCGCTGGGAGCGCAGGCTGCCCCGGCCTGCGAGGCTCGTGTCTTCACCCGAGGTTTCGGCTGATGACTGCTAATCGCTCACCCCGAACCGCCTGACACGGCGGTTGCCGCGACGAGGAACGCCGAGTATGGCGCGAAAGCTCAAATCGGACAAGCTTCTCTTCTTATCGGTCCTCCTGCTGGTTGGCTGCAGTGTCGTCATGGTGTACAGCGCGTCTGCCGTGATCGCGATGGAGGAGTATTCGCAGCCGTATTACTTCCTGTTCAAGCAGGTGACATGGGTCGTGCTGGGCCTGTGCCTTTTGCTGATGGCGATGCGCGTCGACTATCGGCATCTGCGCCAGCCGGTCGTGATCTGGACGGCGTTGGGAGCCGCCATCCTGTCACTGCTAGCCGTGTTCATCGTCGGTCCTGAGATCAATGGGACGCGGCGATGGTTTGCCATGGGCGGGGTTGGCGTGCAGCCGTCAGAGTTCGCGAAGCTGGCAGTCATTCTATTTACCGCGGCGGTGCTCGACCGCCGTATGCATCGGATCGACGAGGTGTCGTACTCGCTCTTTCCAGTCGCCGTGGTGGCTGGCGTCGTGGCCGGACTGATCGTGCTCGAACCGGACTTTGGGACGGCGGCCGCAATTCTCATGATCGTCGGCGTTATGGTTTTCACGGCGGGGCTCAGATACCACTATCTGGTTGGTTTTGCGCTGGCGATGGCGCCGGTCCTCTATTTCATACTGGCGAGCGCGCCATATCGTCGAGTGCGGCTCTTGTCGTTCTTAGACCCCTGGGGTGACCCGCTCGATACCGGCTTCCAGATCATCCAGTCGCTCATTGCGGTTGGCACGGGAGGCGTCTTTGGGCAGGGGATCATGGGTGGTGTTCAGAAGCTCTTTTACCTGCCAGAGCCGTTCACCGACTTCATCTACGCGGTCATCGCCGAGGAGATGGGTTTGGTGGGCGCGACGCTCATCCTGTTGTGTTTTGGAGCGATCGCGTGGCGTGGCTTTCGAGCCGCGGCCCTGGCGCCCGATCGGTTCGGCACCCTCTTGGCAGTCGGGCTGACAACGCTGATCGCGCTGCAGGCCTTCTTGAACATCAGCGTCGTGTTGAGCTTGGTCCCAACGAAAGGAATCCCTCTTCCATTCGTGAGCTACGGCGGCTCGTCCATGTTGGTGAGCCTGCTCGCGATGGGGGTGCTGCTGAACATCTCGCAGCACGCGTCGGCGGAGGCATGACGGCGCGACACGTGGCAGGCGAAGACGGGACGACAGACGGTGACGGCGACAGGCGTGTCCAGATGTGTGATGTTCGCTGGCGGCGGTACGGGTGGACACCTCTTCCCGGGAGTCGCGGTCGCACGCGAGGTGTTGCGGCGAGACTCGAGTGCCCAGGTGGTGTTCGTTGGGACTGGTCGACCTCTCGAGGTGCGAGTGCTCTCGGCCGAAGGCTTTCCACTCGAATGCGTTCGGGCCGTCGGATTGGTTGGCCGCTCGCTGGCGGCCCTGCTCAAGGGGTTGGCAGCGACGTGCCTAGGGTGCATGGACGCGTCGCGACTCCTACGGCGATATCACCCGCAGTTGGTCATCGGCCTCGGCGGGTACAGTTCCGGCGCCTTGGTGTTGATGGCAGCGATCAAAGGGATTCCCACTCTCCTCATGGAGCAGAACGCGATACCGGGGTTGACCAATCGATTGCTTGGTCGGGTCACGCGGGTTGCGGCCGTGACATACGAGGAAACGCTGTCCTATTTCGGTGGCCGGGGGGTCGTTACCGGAAATCCAGTTCGGACTGGGTTCTTTGCGGCCGATCCGGCCCGCCCGGTGTTGGGCGAAGCGCAGGTCTTGATCCTTGGGGGCTCGCAGGGGGCACATGCGATCAACATGGCGATGGCAGATGCCGCGCCGCGACTCGCCGCGGCCGATCGTGCCGTCCGCGTGACGCATCAATCCGGTCCAGACGACCTCGAGATGGTGCGCGAGGCCTATCGGGCGGCCGGGCTCCACGTACGGGTGGAGCCGTTTCTCGATGCTATGGAACAAGAAATGGCGAATGCGGACGTCGTGGTTTGCCGAGCTGGTGCCACGACGCTCGCGGAGCTCGCCGCCGCGGGCCGGCCGGCGATACTGGTGCCCTATCCGCACGCGGCCAACGACCACCAGCGTCGGAACGCAGCGGTCGTCCAGCAGGCGGGAGCGGCGGAGGTGATCGATCCGGTCGAGCTGACCGGCGCGCTGCTTGCGGAGCGCCTGCTGTCGCTGATTATCGACGACGAGCGGCGGGTGCAGGCAGCGACGGCAAGCCGGCGTCTCGGGACGCCGCAGGCCGCCGCTGCGATCGTCGACCACATGGAAGACCTACTCGGCAGAGACTGAATCAGGCATTGAAACCGGCTGAACGTGTGCTCAACCAACCACAGCGTGTTCATTTCGTCGGGATCGGAGGCATTGGGATGAGCGGCATCGCCGAGGTGCTGGTCCACCTCGGGCACGCCGTCAGCGGGTCGGATCTGGTGGAGTCGCCGGTCACCGACCGTCTCAGGCGTCTTGGCGTTCGGGTAGAGACTGGTCACGACGCGAGCTACGTTGGGGACGCGAGTCTCGTCGTCGTATCTACCGCGGTTCCGCCGAACAACCCCGAGCGGCTAGCTGCCGGTGAACGGCGCATTCCGGTCATGACGCGCGGCGCGATGTTGGCGGAGCTGACGCGGGACAAGCGCACGGTGGCAATAGTTGGGTCGCACGGCAAGACGACGACGGCTGCGATGGCGTCGCTTCTGCTGCTCTCAGCAGGTCTCGAGCCAACCGCCATCGTGGGCGGGTATCTACGGGAGTTCGGGAGTAGTGCCCGGCTAGGTACCGGTCCGATCATGGTTGTCGAGGCCGACGAGAGCGACCGGTCGTTTCTCGAGCTTGCGCCCGAGATCGCCGTTCTGACGAACCTCGATGAGGAGCACCTCGATGCCTACGGTGGCATGGAACAGCTCGAGGCCTCATTTCGAGAGTTCGCGGCTCGTACCGCACCGGCAGGTTGCGTGGTCGCATGCGGTGACGATCCGGGGCTTCGACCCGTCCTGGAGGGTTTGAATAGCCGAATCGTGACTTACGCCATCGATTCCGAGACCGCCGATGTCAGGGCTCACCCGATATGGCTGGAGCCGTCCGGGTCACGGTTTCAGGTCGGGTCGGGGAGCGTGACGTTCGAGCTGGCCGTCACCGGCCGCCACAATGTTCTAAACGCGCTGGCTGCGGTGGCGGTTGGACTGGAGCTCGGTGTGCCGCCCGACATGATCCGGCAGGCGTTGGCTGACTTCAGCGGCGCCGAACGCCGTTTCCAAACGCATGGCGAGGCGGGCGGTGTCGTGGTCATCGACGACTACGCTCATCATCCGACTGAGATCGCGGCGGTACTCGAGACGGCAAGACTGCAGACGACCGGACGGTTGCGGGTCGTCTTTCAGCCGCATCGATACACGCGCACGCTGCGCCTGCTCGACAGCTTTGCTCATGCGCTCGCGGCAGCCGACGATCTGGTGCTCATGGACGTGTACCCGGCGAGCGAAACCCCGATTCCGGGCGCGACGGCCGACGCGCTGGCGGACGCGATCGCGAAGCACGCGGCGATTCCGGTGCGTCGCGTGGCCACGGTGGACGACGCCATCGATGTCGTCAGTCGTGACGCCCGGCGAGGCGATGTCGTCTTGACGCTTGGAGCGGGGTCAATTGGTCAGGTTCCCGCCCGTCTGCTTGACGCGATTCGAACACAGCATGAGGGGCGGGTCTGATGGGGGTTCAGACGCGGACCGACAAACGTTTTCGCCGGATACATGTCAGGCCCACTCGGCGACGGCGGTCGTCGGCCGCACGTCGCTGGTTGGGCGGGCGTTTTCCGCTGGTCGCAGCCGCCCTGCTGGGGGTTTGGCTCGCGCCCGGGCTCCTCATGACTGCGCCGTACCTGCGAATCGACACGATTTCCGTCCGCGGAAACCAGCGCGTCTCGAACGGCGAGGTGCTTGCTTTGGTCGGGGAGCTGCGCGGGCAAAACCTCCTGATGGCCGACCTGCATGCCTACCGGGATCGGCTGGCCACCGCGGGCTGGGTCAGGACCGTGGCCCTTCGGCGTGTGCTGCCGTCGACGGTCGAGATCATCATCGAGGAGCGGGAGCCATCGGGACTGGCACGCTTCGGTCGTCAGCTCTACGTCATCGATGCCGTCGGGACCGTCATTGCTCCGCACGGACCGATGTCTGCCGATGTCGACCTTCCGATCGTCACGGGGCTGTCGGGTGCGGCCGCAGCTGAGGACGATGGGCGGGTACGGCTAGCCGCACAGGTCCTGAACGCGTTGCGCATCGACCCGGAGCTTGCCGCGCATGTTTCCGAGATCGATGTTCGCGATCCGTACGACGCCGTCATCCTACTCAACGACGATCGGACCTTGGTACGCGTTGGGAGCGAGCGATTCGCCGAGCGCGTGCGCGAGTATCGGGAACTTGCCCCGGCGCTCCGTACCCACGTTCCAGACATCGACTACGTGGATATGCGATTCGAGGGAAGAGTCGTGATCGGACCGGGTAGCGGGGGTACGGAACGGACATCCCTGGTCGCGTCGAGCCACGGCTCGCGTGCGTTGAGCATCCAGCGATGAAGAACGTCGAATTCCGGAGGACGTGTGGCGCGTAGGGAACAGTATCTGGTTGGTCTTGACGTCGGCACCTCGAAGATTGCCGCCATCGTCGGTGAATCCAAAGCCGACAGCGATGGTATCGACATCGTCGGAATCGGTCTAGCTGAGGCTCACGGCATCCGACGCGGCGTTGTGGTCAATCTCGAGGCCGCGGTCGAATCAATCAAGAAAGCCATCGAAGAAGCTGAGCTCACCGCCGGCGTCGAAATCGATTCCGTTCATTTGGGCCTGTCCGGTGCCCACGTGAAGGCTTTTAACAGCCGCGGTGTGGTTGCGGTTGCCGGTAAGAACCGGGAGATCACCCGCGAGGACGTTCGACGTGCGATCGACGCCGCGAAAGCGGTCGCGTTGCCCAACGGTCGCGAGATCGTTCACGTCTTACCCCAAGACTTCGTCGTCGACGAGCAGGATGGGATCGGCGCACCGATCGGGATGACCGGAGCCCGTCTCGAGGTCAACGTGCACGTAGTCACCGGCAGCGTGTCGACGACTCAGAACATCGTGGCCTGCGTGAACCGCGCTGGGGTGGCTGTGTTGGATACCGTGCTCGAGCAGCTCGCGGCGGCCGAGTCAGTGCTGACCCCCGACGAGAAGGAGCTCGGGGTAGCGGTCGTCGACATCGGTGGAGGCACAACAGGCTTCGCGGTGTTCGAGAAGGGCAGTCTCTGGCACACCGGTGTTGTCGCGTTGGGTGGCGATCATTTCACCAACGACATCGCCGTTGGTCTGCGCACACCGATTCCAGAGGCGGAGAAGACAAAACGGCGCTCGGGGTGTGCCTTGGCGTCGATGGTCAGCGACGAGGAAACCATCGAGGTCGCGAGCGTTGGCGGAAGACAGCCGCGAATCATGTCACGGCGGTTGCTGTCGGAGGTCCTGCAACCGCGTGCGGAAGAAGTCTTTCACCAGCTCTGGGACGAAGTGCGGCGGGCCGGCTACGAGCGTTCGCTCAACTCCGGAATCGTGCTGACCGGCGGCGGGTCGATCTTGGAAGGGATACCAGAGATTGCCGACCAGATCTTCGACTTGCCGATCCGCCGCGCGTGTCCGTTGACGGTGGGTGGCTTGACGGACCATGTCAACAATCCCGCGTTTGCGACGGCGGTCGGGCTGGTGATGTATGCGCGCCGTAATCAGCTGATTGAGTACGAGCGGTCGATCGCTGCCGGCCCGATTAGTCGGGTGGCCGGTCGACTACGTGGATTGTTTCAAGAGTTTTTCTAGTGTGGTGATTCAGAAACACCTCGTGCAAACGCCAGCGTGCGTCTGAGTCGCTGCACGAGGTCGGAGGAGGATCGATTCATGCCCCAGTCCCGATACGCCCGTTCGGAGCCTGTCCCCACTAGGGACGCTGAACTGCGCTTGACCTTGGACCACGATTTCAGGCCCGGTGCGCGGATCAAGGTCATCGGAGTCGGCGGGGCTGGAAGCAACGCCGTGAATCGGATGGTGGACTCTGGTCTCCAGTCGATAGACTTCATTGTCGCCAACACCGACGCGCAGGCTCTGGCTCAGAGCCGGGCTCCGGTCCGGCTGCAGATAGGGGCCAAGCTGACCAATGGACTTGGCGCGGGGGCCAACCCCAACATTGGCCGTCAAGCTGCCCTAGAAGATACCGAGCAGCTCATCGGGGCACTCGATGGTGCGGACATGGTCTTCGTGACGACCGGGCTTGGAGGAGGAACGGGTACTGGCGCGGCTCCGGTCATCGCGAACCTGGCAAGTGAGCTCGGCGCACTGACCGTAGCGGTCGTGACCAAGCCGTTCGACTTTGAAGGGCGCCGGCGGGGACACCAAGCCGAGCTTGGTCTCAACGAGCTCGGAGAGTGCGTCGACACGGTGATCACGATTCCAAACGAGCGGTTGCTGGCCAGCATCGAACGCTCGACGACGCTGTCGGATGCCTTTATCAAAGCCGACAACGTCTTACATCAGGCTATCCAAGGTATCTCCGATCTGATCCTCATGCCGGGGCTGATCAACCTGGACTTCGCAGACGTCACGACGGTGATGTCCGGAATGGGACTTGCCATCATGGGCACGGGCGAGGGGGAGGGAGATAGTCGAGCGACGGACGCCGCCAAGCAGGCCGTGTCGAGCCCGCTGCTCGAAGAGGCATCGGTCGAAGGTGCGCGCGGCGTCATCGTCAACGTGACCGGCGGGCCTGATCTCTCGATGATGGAAGTTAGCGAAGCTGCCTCGATCATCCATGGCGCGGCGGATGAGGACGCCAACATCATCTTCGGCGCAGTCGTCGATCCCGACATGGAGGGCCGGGTGAAGATGACCGTCATCGCGACGGGATTCGGGGACTCCGCCGCGAACAAGGTCGCGTCATCCGCCGCGCAAACTCCTGTCGACCTACAGAACTACACGGATTGGCAGGATCAGCAATCCGGAAGCGAGGCCGCTGGCACGACCGTTGAGGCCGCGGGCACGACCGTTCAAGTTGCGCGTCGGCCGACAATCAACGTGTCTCCAGCCCAGACCGATAATCCGGATAAGGACGATCGGCTGAAGATCGACGGTCCTCTCGAGACACCGGCATTCCTGCGCCGCCAGAGCAGCTAGGAGCGCATCGCGTCACGAAGAGAGCGCGACCGCGCCTGCTCCTTTCTCATGGTCGTCGTACGCCCGCAAGATGTGCTGGCGAAGTGGGTCCAGAGTCGCCAGGTCGTCAACCGCGCGGAGCAGAACGTAGTGTCGACGCTCGCCGTTGACTGAGTAAGAGCGCGAGGGGAAGGTCACGTTCCTTCCGTCGCCAGATCGGCCTTCCCAGATCCCGAAGCCGACGAGCTTGAGACCTGCCAGGAGGCCGTCGGAGAAGCAGACCTCAGCCTCGGCAAGCTTGCCAGCCGGAGCTCCGTTCGTGCTGGGGATGATCTTCACTAGCATGGTGATACCTCCTCGATTGAGCGTGAACCTGGTTTCGGAATCTCCCGTTGTGGGGATTCGCGGGCCGGCCGATCGAAGAGCAAGGTGAGTACCGGATCTAGGATGTCTCGACAACGCCTTGAACAGACACCGGTTCGTGGCGTGGCTCGAAGCGATCATTGCGGGTGGGGCTACGGAGTGCGGTCGGCGGAAACCACCGTTGACGGCGGCAGTGAGCCGGTGGTCAGGCTTGCAGGAGGAGTACCTGGGCGAATGCCAGATCGCCCGAGTGCGTGATGGTGACCAGCGCGCGGCCGGCGCCGAGCTGCGTGCGGCGATTGGCGGCGCCACCATGCAACTCGAGTTGCGGTGGTCCGATCGTGCGTACGACCTCGACGTTCTTCCACAGCACGCCAAGGGACCGGCCGGTTCCCAGAGCCTTCATCGCGGCTTCCTTGGCGCAGAAGCGGCCCGCCAGGTGCTGGGCGGGGAATCGCCGGCGCAGACTGTACGCGATCTCGCCTTTGGTGAACACGCGATGTAGGAACCTGTCACCGTAGCGCTGAAGGAGGCCGTCGATGCGGCTGATGGATTCGAGATCGATACCCACCGCGAGCACCGAGCCGGGTGGACGCGACGCAATGTCAGCAACCGGTGAGGCGATGACTGGTTCCGACGAGTTGCGTGCGGTGTGGCCCTCAAGTTCATCCATCGCCGTGTTGGCTAGGCGGTCGGCATGGGTGTTCTCGGCCCTGGGCACATGCTCGAACTGAACCCGTTCAAAGCGGGCCACGCGTGTCTGGGCCTCTTGAAACAGTGGCTTGAGTCCCGGGCTCCGGACCCGGTAGTCACCGGACATCTGTTTGGTCAGGAGCTGTGAGTCGGATCGAACCGTGACGTCGCGGTAGCCGTGCTCTTCGAGAAAGCTGAGGGCCGCAAGGAGGCTGCGGTACTCGGCAACGTTGTTGGTCGCGACGCCAATTCCGGAGTGCAGTTCCGTGACAAGGGTGCCGTCGGCCGCTTCGATTCGGACTCCGTAGCCTGCCGGACCGGGGTTTCCCCGCGCGCCGCCATCGATATAGGCGACGGCTGAACGGCTCGGCATCATCCCGCCACGTGGCGATGCTCGGCGAAGTACAGGATCCGCTGGCAGCTCTCACACTGAATCAAGCTGCTGTTCGAGCGAACGTCGTTGAAGAGCTGAGGCCGTAACCTCACCCGGCATGACGTACAGAGTCCTTGGCGGGCCTCGACGACCGCGACGCCTTTTCTGCCCCGTGAGAGCGTTTCGAATAGCGATCGTGTCTCCCGGGTGAGGTGCTCCGCAACCTGGATGCGTTCGGCGTCAAGCTGGCCTATCTGAGCTTCGAGTTCCACCCGCTCTTGTTCGAGGGCTTTTCGATCCGCCTCGACCGCGCGTTCCTCGTCCGCCAGTCGCCGCTCGGCGCTGGCAACTTCGGCAGACAGGTCGTCGGATTCCAGCATGCGTTCCAGTAGGTGGTCTTCGAGTTGCTGGATCTCGCGTTCGGCGGTCGCGATTTCGGTCTGCATGGCCTGGTACTCCTTGTTCGTCTTCACGGCCATGAGCTGATCGCGAAACCGACTGATGCGCGCCTGCACCTCGGCTAGGTCCTTCTCCAATGTTGCGCGCGACGCGCGGTGCTCATCGAGTCGGGCGGTCGCCGTTGACACCGCCGCGTGACGGTCGGCGAGCCTGGCCTCTAGCGCTGCAAGACGGTCGGGGACACGTTCGACGGCCTGCTGCGCATTCGTCGCGGAGTTCTCCAGCTGCTGGAGCCGAATGAGGTGCTCGAGGTCAGGCAACATGACAGTCAGCGAGACAAAAAAAAGCCCCGCAACGGCGGGGCGAATTGAAGCAATATGATGGTTGACGGCGCGGTCCTGACGTTCGCCGCCAGGCTGTCACGCTCGTGCGCGTCGCTCGCAAGCTCATGGAACCGAGATCCTAGCATGTTCGCTGTTACCCCGTGACACGACCCCTAGCAGGTTGCTGAAGAACACGAGGATCGGGCTGTTTTCATGGCCATCATGCGTGTCACGCCCCCCCCGACAACGGTGCGCACGGGGACACGCTGTCCCGACGAGGGGGCCAGCGACACCCGCGGCCGGCGATCAGGGACACCTCGCCTCCAGATTCCGCAACCGGACCAAGTTATAGGCGGTGGCGGCGAAGGTGAGCTGCCAATCCACCAGGGCGATGCCGCGATGCCGGAGCTTGCGCAGGCCGCCGACGGTCTTCATCCAGCCGAAGACCTGTTCCACGAGTTTTCGTTTCCGCTGACTCACGTGATAGCCCGCATGCCGCGTGGTCCGACCGTCGATCGCACTCCCGCGGACCTTCTGCGCCACGTGGGGCGTGACGTCCTGGACGCGCACGTCGGCAACGAAGCGCGCCACATCGTAGCCCTTGTCCGCCCCGACCGTGCTGCCCGGGGAGGCGCTGGCCTCCAGCAACAGCACCGCCGCGTCGCGTTCGGCGGTCCCCGTCGCGTGGGTCGCGCAGACGTTGGCGACAAGCCCCTGTCGATTGTCCAGCAGCACGTGGCCGAGATACGCCAGCTTGGCTTCCTTGCCTTTGCCCTTCCGATGCAACATCGCCTCGGGATCGGTCGTCGACTGATGGGTGTCATTGCGCCGCCGCTCCCCGTGGAAGTTGACCGTGGGATTGCCCGGGTCCTCGGGCGGGTCGCTCTCCGCTGCGTCCACGCACCGAAAGCTTTTCAGGCTGGCCCATGCTTCCAACTGCGTCCCATCCACGGTGAAGTGTTCGTCCGAGAGCAGCCCGGCCGCCCGGGCGTGGGCCTGGACCGCATCAAAGAACGCGGCGGCGACATCGCCCGACAGCAGCCGGTCGCGATTCTTGGTAAACGTCGTGGGATGCCAGACCGGGTCATCCATATTCAGCCCGACGAACCACCGGAACAGCAGGTTGTAGTTGAGCTCTTCCATGAGCAGCCGCTCGCTCCGCACCGTGTAGAGCACTTGCAACAGCAAAGCGCGCAGCAATTGCTCCGGTGGGATCGACGGACGCCCTGTCGTGGCGTACAGGCTCGCGAATCGGCGCGACATTGTCTGCAGGGCTTCGTCCGTCAGCGCCCGAACGGCGCGGAGCGGATGGTCGGCCGGCACGCGCTGTTCCGGCGACAGGTAGCTGAACATGTGGGTGGTCTGCTCATCGTGTCCGCGCATGATCGGGCTCCCTTCAGTGTTGGGAGCATCGTAGTACGACGGGATCAATCTGTCGATCCCATTTCGCGGAGTTTTTCAGCAGCCTGCTAGGGCAAGATGGTGGGCCCACCAGGATTCGAACCTGGGACAAGCCGGTTATGAGCCGGCGGCTCTGACCGCTGAGCTATGGGCCCCGGTGGTGCGAGGATTCCTACGGTCCCCCCTCGAGAAACGCTCGGAGCTTCCTGCTCCTGGAGGGATGACGAAGCTTACGAAGGGCCTTGGCCTCGATCTGCCGAATCCGCTCCCGGGTGACGGCGAAGCTCTGGCCGACTTCCTCAAGAGTGTGTTCGCTGCCGTCACCCACTCCGAAACGCATCTTGATGACCTTTTCCTCTCTTGGGGTCAAGGTCTTGAGGACCGAGCTGGTCTGTTCCTTGAGGCTGAGGCTGATTACCGCCTCAGCTGGCGAGACCACTTGGTCGTCGGCGATGAAGTCACCGAGATGGCTATCTTCTTCTTCTCCGACCGGTGTTTCGAGAGAAATCGGCTCTTGGGCAATCTTGAGCACCTTCCGCACTTTGGTCACCGGCACGTCCATACGCTGCGCGATTTCTTCCGACGTCGGTTCACGTCCAAGCTCTTGAACCAGCAACCTCGAAGTTCGGATGAGCTTGTTGATCGTCTCGATCATGTGTACTGGGATCCGGATAGTGCGCGCTTGGTCGGCGATGGCTCGCGTAATCGCCTGACGGATCCACCAAGTTGCGTATGTCGAGAACTTATACCCGCGGCGATACTCGAATTTGTCAACCGCCTTCATCAGGCCGATGTTGCCTTCCTGGATGAGATCGAGGAACTGCAGGCCGCGGTTCGTGTACTTTTTCGCGATCGAGACGACTAATCGCAGGTTGGCTTCGACCAGTTCCGCTTTGGCCTGCTCGGCTTGCACTTCGCCGTGCAGGATCGTCAAGCGCGTTCGACTCAGCGCGGGTGGCGGCTCCTCTAGCTCGTTGACCCGAACTCTGAGCTCGGCACGAAGTTCGCGAAGCCGTCGCATGATGCGCTTCCGGTCGTCCTCCCTAACGCGACGCCTCGTCCTGCGCTTCGCTTGGCGGTCCAGGAGCTCGATTTCGCGCTGGATGCGTTCGACGGCCTCGACCGCGTTCTTGATGACGTCGATTAAGGTTCGCTTGACTGGCTCGGTGAACTCGAGTCTTCGAACCAGGTGTGACAGCTCTACCCGCGCCCTGGCCGCACGCCACCAAAATCGGCGGTATTTCCGGCGATCCCGCTTGGAAACGGCAGCCAGCGCGTGCTCTCGCTTGACGACCTCCTTGCGCTTACGCTGGACCGCCTCGATCTGGCGGACGACTTGGCGACCGCGGTCCGCGATGCGGCTGTCCGTCAGCTCCTCGTCCTTGAAGACGACCAGTTCCCGAATGGTGCGCGCGCCGCTCTGCAGCTGATCACCCAACTGGATTACCAACTTGGCCACGGTCGGCGTGCGGGCCACCGAATTGACGACCGCGACTCGTCCCCGTTCGATCCGCTTGGCGATGGCCACCTCTCCCTCACGCGTAAGCAGCGGCACCGTGCCCATTTCGCGGAGGTACATCCGCACTGGATCCGAGGTCTTGTCGATGATCTGATTCGCGATGTCCACGTCGGTGCCGTCGGTGCCGTCGCTCCGTCGGTCCAGGAGCTTCGTTTCGCGATACTTCTGTTCCGAATCGACAACCTCGATACCGGCGCTGCCGAGTAGGCTGAAGAGATCGTCCAGCTCGTCAGAGGATGTGAAGTCCGGAGGCAGCGCGTCGTTGACCTCGTCGTAGAGAAGGTAGCCCTTCTCCTTGCCGATGATGATCAGCTGGCGAATCTCGTCGTACTTTTCGTCAATCGACAAGAGCGTGCCTCCTATCGGGTCCGCGTCGCGACGATCATGAACCCGTGCGGTCGTTCGGCTCGCGCCCATCTTACCCTCCCAGAGCCTCGATGCGCTGGAGGAGTTCATGCTTTCGCTGAAGGAGCGCATCAAGATCTTCTTGACTGCGGGCCGCATCCGATGGTCCTTCTCGCTGCGTGCGGTCGATCTCGTCCTGCAGGTACGCTCGCTCACGCTCATAGCGAAGTCGGCGAAGCTCCAGCGCGCAGTCGTCGACCTGGGCAGGCGCGGCCTGCTCGGCAGCAATCTGTGACGCGAGCGCCGCTTCTTCCGGATCGACACGGTCGAGTAGCGTCTGCTGCACCGTGTCCGATGGCCACTCGGCGAGGCTCAGGGCGACGTGAAGGATGCCGGATGTGGCGAGTCCCTCGACATCTTCGGGGTCCATGCCGGCGAGTACGGCTTGGGCGGTCTCGGGTTCCCGTAATGTGCCCCAGATCAGGCCCTTTTCGGCCGGGGTGACTCGAATCGTGCTGCCGGCGCCCCGAGTTGATAGCGTCGTTCGCTGATGAATTGCGGCCTGTCGAATCTCCGCCCGCACCACGTCTTCCATGATGCGCGCCTTGTGAGCGATGCGGTCAGCAAACTGATCGCGAGTGGCGGCGTCCGGAATTCGCGCGGCGATACCGAGCATGTCGGTAAGAAACGCTCGTCGCTGGGCGTCGCGAGAAAAATCGCGTCGGGCGGCGGCCTGGTCGAGCACGTACTCGAGATACGGCCGTGACCGACGCAGCTTGTCTACGTAGTGGGCGCCCCCGTGCCGGCGTACGCAGGTGTCAGGGTCCTCGCCATGCTCGAGTATCGCGACGTTGACTTGTAGCGCCGCCGCGAGCAGGAGCTCGCCCGACCGAGTCGCGGCGTTCTCGCCAGCGGTATCCGGGTCGAAGCTCAGAATGACCTTGGAGGCAAAGCGTTTGAGGAGCCTTGCCTGGGCGTCGGTGACGGCTGTGCCACAGGTTGCGACCACCGGCGACACGCCGGCCTGCAACGCCTGGGCGAAATCGAAGTAGCCCTCGACCATGACGGCGTAGCCGAGGCGGCGGATCGCGGGTTTCGTCACATCCAGGCCGTACAGCGTGCGTCCCTTCTTGTAGAGTGGAGTCTCGGGCGAGTTCAGGTACTTAGGCTGCTGCCCGGGCTCGAGGGCGCGGCCCCCGAACGCGATGACCGAGCCGCTGTCGCGACAGATCGGGATCATCAACCGGTTGCGAAACCGGTCAACGACGTGGCCCCCGTCACGTTCGACCACCAACCCGCTCGCGAGAACGAGATCATCTGGCTGACCCGCCGCACGCAGATGGTGCTTCAGTCCTTCGCGCTGCGGAGGCGCGAATCCGAGACCAAGCCGTTCGATCGTCTCCGGCAGGACGTCGCGTTCCTCGAGGGCGGTGCGGGCGCGCTGGCCGCCGGGCGTGGTCAACTGTGCCCGGAAGTACGCGGCGGCCAGCTCATGGATCTTGAGGAGCGCTTCCCGACGGGCATGTGCCGCGGCGTCTTGCGCGGAATCCTCCGACTCCGGAACGGCGATGCCGAAGCGTTGCGCAAGTTGTCGCACAGCATCAGGAAAACTGAGCTTCTCCTGCAGCTCGACGAACTTGACGACATCGCCGCCGGTGCCGCAGCCGAAACAGTGGAAGAAACCCTTGTCGCGATTGACGTGGAACGAAGGGGTCTTTTCGGTGTGAAACGGGCACAGTCCCTTAAAGCTTGCCCCGGCCTTCTTGAGTGGAACGTGGTCCTGCACGACCTGCACGATGTCGGCCTGCGACTTCACGTCTTCGACGAACCCCTGGGGAAAGCGTCCCACGGTTACTCCTTGAGCTCGACGAGGGTGGCCCCGTCACCGCCCTGCTCTGGGGGGGCGAGCGTGAAGCGTTCGACGTGTGGATGCTTTGCGAGCAGTTCGGCGATCGCCCTCCGTAGCCGGCCCGTGCCATGGCCGTGAACGACTCGAAGATGCCCCTGTCCCCCGAGCATGGCACGGTCGAGGTACTTCTCGACCCGGTCACAGGCTTCGTCGGCGGTGCATCCGATGACGTTGAGGTCGGGCAGTGGACCTTCGGATTGGTCGGCGGCAACCGTGACGCGACCACTGGGTGGCGCGTGAGCGGTCGCGCTACCGGCCGGCTCCACCCGCAGATCTCCGACCGGCACGTGCAGCCGCTTTCCACGCACGTCGACCTCGGCGCTGTGGCTGTGCAGAGCCAGCACACGCCCGACGACCCCGAGTGGCCTAATCCGAACCGACGCGCCGACCGTTGGCGGCTCTTGAGAACCTGTGGGTTCGCCCGTCTTGTCACCTCCCGGCTCGTCGCTCGGCGCTCCGCGTCCTGCAGGCCCGATTGTGCGCGACCGCTTCGCCGCCCCGTCGACCGCCAACCTTGCCTCAGCGCGCAGCGTTCCCGCGTGTCCGGTCGACAGGACGGGCTGGCCCACGCTTGCCCGTTCGGCGGCAGATTGCTCCAAGCGTGCCGCACGGGCTCGGAGGTCGTCCACGACGGCATCGATCTCCGCACGCGCCGACCGCACGTGCTCGTCGACGCGCCGGTCGAGCGATTCACGTGTTTTCGTTTCACGAGCCTCAAGTCGCTGATGCCGCTCGGCGAGTGCCTCGCGCTCGGCCGCGAGGGTCGAACGCTCGAGCTGAAGCGTCTTCTGATCGGATTCGAGCTGGCGCAAGTCGGCGTCGACCTTCGCAAGGTGATTTGCCAGCTGCGCCTCGCGCTTTCCGAGTCGCTGGCGAGCGCTGTCGACGATGGAGGGTGCGAGCCCCAGACGTGACGCGATTTCGAGCGCGAGGCTCCGCCCAGGTGATCCGTACGTCAAGCGAAATGTCGGAGCGAACGATTCTGCGTCGAACCCGAACCCGGCACACTCGACGCCATGGGTCGTCGAGGCGTATGACTTCAGCGTGTCGTCGTGCGTCGTTGCCAGAACGATGGCGCCACGCTGTCTGAAGTGTTCGATGACCGATGCGCCCAGGGCACCGCCTTCCGCCGGGTCGGTGCCAGCGCCGACTTCATCGAGCAACACCAGCCCAGGCTCTCGCAGTTGTGTGTCCATCGCGACGATGTTCGCGACATGGCCCGAAAACGTCGACAGGCTTGCGGTGATCGACTGCTCGTCGCCGATGTCGGCGAACACCGATCGGAACACCGTCGTCCTCGAGCTGGCATCGGCGGGGATGTGGAGTCCCGCCTGGACCATCAGGGTCAGAAGTCCGGCGGTCTTGAGCGCGACGGTCTTGCCGCCGGTATTGGGGCCGGTGATCAGCAGGGCCGAAGTGGGTGACGTGACGCGGATGTCAACCGGTACCGGCCCCTTGTCCGAGGCATCGATCGCCGCGCCGAGCCGTTTTCGCACGGCCGGAATGAGCAGCGGGTGCCGCGCGCCGACGAACTCGAAGCCCACATCGGGCGTGAGTGCGGGCGCCACTCCGCTGACCATCCGAGAAAAGGCTGCGCGCGCCTGTACAACATCGATCTCAGTTGCGGCATCAAACGTCGCGCGGACATCGATCGCGCGCTGTCGGAGCGAGTTGGCCAGGCTGATCAAGATTCGGCGCACTTCCTTAGCCTCGTCCTGCTCGAGCGCGACGATATCGTTGTTGATGTCGACAGTGCTGAGCGGCTCGAGAAAGAGGCTCGCGCCCGTTCCCGAGCTCCCGTGGACGATTCCCGGAATGGTGCCGCGATGTTCGGCTTTCACGATGAGCACGAGCCGTCCGTTGCGTTCCGTGACGACTTGCTCCTGTAGGTAGCGGGCGGTGTCTTTGCCACGGACGTAGGAATCGAGCGTCCCGCGGAGGCGCTGACGCTGCTTCCGCAGCCGCTCTCGGACGGACCTGAGTTCTTTCGAGGCGCTGTCGACGACGCCCTCGTTCGGGTCGAGCTGCGCGCGCATCTGCGCGACTTCCGTATCGAATGACCGAGCGCCCTCGAGAATCCCGCGGAGCGCCGGATAGGGTCCGCCGTCGCCGAGCTCAATCGACCGCTTGACCGCGCCAACAGATGCCAGGCAGTCGGCCAGCCCAAGGAGCTGCGATGGTTCTAACGGCTGACCCTCGACCGCGAGCATCGTGAGCGTCGTTTCGAGATCCCTGGGCGCCGTGAGGCCGAGCGGGGCATTGTTGTCGAAATACCGAACGCATTCGCCAGTGATGTCAAGCTGCACGCGTACGCGATTCGGGTCGGTGTTCGGCTGGAGCGCTGCCAGGGCGGTACTGCCGAGGGGGGTAAGCGCGAAGCTCTGGACGACTTCGCGAATCCGGTCGAACTCGAGCGCCGCTTGCACTCCGTCTTGCATTGCTTGTGGAGTGTTTCTGTCGCTTCAGCGTAGGTGATTGATGGCGCTTGCCACCGCCGCCGCACCAAAGCCGTTGTCGATGTTGACGACGGATACTCCCGACGCACAGCTGTTCAACATTGCGAGTAACGCCGTGAGTCCGCCAAAACTTGCTCCGTAACCGACGCTGGTCGGGACGGCGATCACCGGCGCCTTGACCAAGCCTCCGATGACACTCGGCAGGGCGCCCTCCATGCCCGCGATGGCAATAATGACCCGCGCGCCCTCGATACGCTCTTGTTCGGCCAACATGCGATGCAGCCCGGCCACCCCAACGTCGTACAGGACATCGGTGTCGTTGCCAAGCGTCTCAGAGGCGACCCGCGCCTCTTCGGCGACTGGCAGGTCCGAGGTGCCAGCCGCAGCAATCAACACCGTGCCGGTTCCACTCGCGGGCCTTGGCCGTCGTCGTGAAATAGACCTGGCCATCTCGTGATACTCGGCATCTGGGATCTCGCGACTGACTGCCCGGAACGCGGCATCGTCGGTTCGCGTGACCAGGAGGTCATCGCCAGCATCGACGATCGTCCTGCAGATCGCCGCAACCTGGTCGGGGGTCTTTCCCGTTCCGAATACGACCTCGGGAGCCCCCTGTCGCAACGATCGGTGGTGATCGACGCGCGCGAACCCAAGGTCCTCGAACGGAATGCGTCGCAGGATGCCCGCGAGCTGGTCGTGCGCATCATCGACACTGACGGTACCGTCACCGACATGTTCCAGGATCGAACGCAGCTGATCGTGACTCATCTCTTGTCTGTGGTTTGGCGCGTCGTTGCGGCGCGATGGTTTGACTTGCCGACCACTGAACTGTACCGTGAGAGCGCGAGCACCCGCATCGACATCGTGCCGACGCCCTCACCCGAAACACTCCTGCTCGGGCTCTATTTCGTCGTTCTCGTGAGCTTGAGTGTGTACGGTGTGCACCGCTTTTATCTCGTGTATCTTTACACAAATTACCCGCGTCCGATCGACGATGCGGATGAGTCGGTCGGTGGCCGAACGACCGACGATCATCTTCCTGTTGTCACCGTTCAGCTTGCAATCTTCAATGAGATGTACGTCGTCGACCGCCTCGTCGAGGCGGTGTCGTGTTTGGACTACCCTCGTGACCGGCTTGAAATACAAGTCCTCGACGACTCGACCGACGAAACAATCGAGATTGCCCGTCGCGCTGTCGCTCGGGCGACGACACGGGGTTTTGACGTTCGGTACATCCACCGAGTCGATCGGACCGGGTTTAAGGCGGGCGCTCTGGCCGAGGGATTGCGACAGGCACGCGGAGAACTGATCGCGGTCTTTGATGCTGATTTCGTCCCGAGCTCAGACTTCCTTCGGCGAGCCGTTGAGCCGTTCCGGGATCCGCGCGTCGGGATGGTGCAAGCTCGCTGGGGACACCTCAACCGCGACTTCTCGTTGTTGACCCGCGTGCAAGCTCTGCTACTCGATGCGCATTTCGTTCTCGAACACGGAGCCCGGTATCGCGGAGGGCTGTTCTTCAACTTCAATGGAACGGCCGGTATGTGGCGTCGAACGGCGATCGAGACCGCGGGCGGGTGGCAGCACGACACGCTGACCGAAGACCTGGATCTTAGCTACCGAGCCCAGTTGGCGGGCTGGCGTTTCGTCTTTCTGGAGGACCTCGTCGCGCCGGCTGAAATCCCAGTCGAGATGAACGGCTTCAAGACCCAGCAGTACCGATGGGCGAGGGGATCGGTCCAGACGTGTCTCAAGCTGCTTCCAAGATTGATGCGGTCGCCCATACCGCGTCGGACCAAGGTCGAGGCCTTCTTTCACTTGACAGCCCACTTCCACTACCCGGCCTTGCTGGTTCTGGCTCTCGTCATGGTACCGGCCCTTTTCATCCGAGCCCAGGCTGACGTGCCGAGCGTGTTATGGATCGACCTGCCGCTGTTCGCGGCGGCGACCGTCTCGATGGCGAATTTCCACGCCGTCAGCCTTCGCGCCGTGCGCCGAGACTGGATCTCGCAGCTGCGGTATGTTCCGCTCCTCATGGCGGTCGGCATCGGTCTCTCCGTGAACAACTTCTTAGCTGTCGTGTGGGCCCAGGCTGCACGACGCGCAACCTTCATTCGAACGCCGAAATACGGGGTCACCCAACAAAGCGACGAGTGGCGGACCAAACGATACCGTCGAGTTTGCTCCGTGCAGCCGTTCGTCGAGTTGGGGCTTGGCGTGTACTTCACCGTAGCTATCGGCTACTCGCTTTCGGCCGGTCTTCTGTTGCCGATACCGTTCCTATGCCTGTTTCAATTCGGCTTCCTCTACACTGCGCTGCTCTCGTTGGCGCAGCAGCGACAAGAGCCGGGTTGGGTTCCGGCTCCGCAGTTCGCGGGCGACGCGAATCAGCCAGGGTGAGGAACACGATGTCCACCGAGAAAGCAGCGAAGGGAGGCCTCGAAGGTGTGGTCGCGACGTCGTCCGCGATCTGTTTTCTCGATGGCGAGCGCGGGGTCTTGGCCTACGCCGGTCACGACATCCACGATCTCGCCGAACACGCTTCGTTCGAGGAAGTCTGTTTTCTGTTGTGGCACCGGCGGTTGCCGTCACGCGCCGAGTTGGGCGACCTCCACACCCAGTTTGCGGTCGAGCGCCCATTGCCCGATGGCGTACTGCGCGCGATTCGGTCGCTGCCGCCGGGCAACGCGATGGACGCGGTCCGGACCTTGACCTCGATGTTGTCACATGTCGACCCCGAAGCGGGGGAGACGTCACCGGAGGCTCGATACCGACAAGCCGTTCGCCTCTCGGCACGGCTCGGGAGCGTCGTGGCCACCTACGGCCGGTTGGCCGCTGGCGGAGGCGCCATCGAGCCCGATCCGACGCTCGGGCACGCGGCCAACTTCTTGCTCATGCTGAACGGCGTTCGACCAAGCGCGGTCGAGGCCCGGGCGCTCGACATCGCGCTCACGCTTCACGCTGACCACGAGCTGAATGCTTCGACGTTTGCCGCACGGGTAACGGCGGCCACCCTGAGTGACGTGTACTCCGCCGTCGTCGCTGGCGTTGGCGCGCTCAAGGGACCCCTCCACGGCGGTGCCAACGCCGACGTCATGGCCATGTTGATTGCGCTGGGTGACGACGCGGATGAGCAGCGGGTCAACAGCTTCATCCACGACAGGCTTGGACGAAAGCAGAAGATACCGGGATTTGGCCATCGGGTCTATCGCACCGAAGACCCCCGAGCCACCCATCTCCGGCAGATGTCACGCGAGGTCGGAGTGCGCACCGGAAACACCCGCTGGTACGAGATCTCGCAGCAGATCGAGCAGATCATGCGGACCGAGAAACAGATTGACGCCAACGTCGATTTCTATTCCGCGTCGACCTACTACATGCTTGGCATTCCGGTCAGTATGTTCACGCCGATCTTTGCGGTGAGCCGGGTGTCGGGCTGGACGGCCCACATCTTGGAGCAGTACTCCAACAATCGCCTCATCCGTCCAAGGGCCGAGTACATCGGTCCCGAGTACCCGCAACCCTTCGTGCCCCTCGACGCTCGTTGATGTCACACGACCTCGTCCGCAACTTCTCGATCATCGCGCATGTCGACCACGGCAAGTCGACGCTCGCGGATCGATTCCTAGAGCTCACAGGGGCCCTACGTCCCCGCGAAATGGCGTCACAGGTGCTGGACAGCATGGACCTGGAACGCGAGCGCGGCATCACCATCAAAGCTCAGACGGTGCGGCTCGACTACGTGGCCGATGACGGAAAGCGCTACGTTCTCAACCTCATCGATACGCCGGGCCATGTTGATTTCTCGTACGAGGTCACGCGATCGCTAGCGGCGTGCGAGGGTGCCGTCTTGCTGGTCGATGCGTCGCAGGGCGTTCAAGCCCAGACGGTGGCCAATGCGTACCTGGCCGTGGACAACAGCCTCGAGATCGTGCCGGTCATCAACAAGATCGATCTCCCGGGCGCACAAGTGGATGAGGTCACGACCCAGATCGAGGACCTTGTCGGACTCGATGCCTCCTCCACGATTCTCGCCAGTGCGAAGGAGGGCACCGGGGCACGCGAGATCCTCGAAGCCGTGGTCACCCGCATCCCGCCACCGCAGGGGTCGCCGGATGCGCCGCTAAAGGCGTTGATATTCGATTCCTGGTATGACGCCTACCGGGGCGTCATCGTCCTGATTCGCGTCATTGACGGGGAGATACGCCAGGGCGCTCGGGTTCGTCTAATGGCGCTGGGCCGCGACTTCGAGGTCGAGCAGGTCGGTGTCTTTTCTCCGAAACCCTTAGCGGTCAAGCGGCTCGGGGTCGGCGAGGTCGGGTACGTCATCGCCGGTATCAAGAACGTAGGTGACGCCAAGATCGGCGACACCATCACCGAAGCAAAGCGCGCGACGTCGTCGCCTTTTCCCGGGTTTCGTGAGCTGAAGCCGATGGTCTTCGCCGGCATGTACCCGGTCGAGAGTCATCAGTACCCGGACCTCCGAGAAGCGCTCGAGAAGCTGCGGTTGAACGACTCGTCGTTCTTTTACGAGCCCGAGACATCCGTGGCTCTGGGATTCGGTTTTCGGTGCGGCTTCCTCGGCCTGCTCCACATGGAGATCGTGCAGGAGCGGCTTGAGCGAGAGTTCGACATGGATCTCGTCACCACCGCGCCTGGCGTGCTGTATCGGGTCACCACGACTGATGGCGACGTCCTCGATATCGACAGTCCAGCCAAGTTGCCCGACGCGGGCCAGATCAAAAAGGTCGAGGAACCGATCATCACGGCGATGATTCTGACCCCGGCGGACTTTGTTGGCGCGATCCTGAAACTGTGCCAGGAGAAGCGCGGAGTTCAGAAGACTCTTGAGTACCACGCCGCGAATCGGGTGATGATTTCGTACGAGCTTCCGTTCAACGAGGTCGTCCTTGATTTCTACGATCGACTCAAGACGGTCTCTCGCGGCTATGCGTCGTTCGACTATCACGTGACCGGACACTGGGAATCTCCGCTCGTCCGCCTCGACCTGATGGTGAACGGCGAGCCGGTGGATGCGCTATCGGTCATCGTGCATCGTGACATGGCCTATCTCAGGGGCCGGGCGCTAGCCACCAAGATGCGCGAGCTCATCCCTCGTCAGATGTTCGAGGTCGCGATTCAAGCCGCAATTGGGACGCGTATCGTCGCTCGCGAGACCGTCCGCGCTCTGCGGAAGAACGTGCTCGCCAAGTGCTACGGCGGCGATATCACGCGGAAGCGCAAGCTCCTGGAGAAACAGAAGGAAGGCAAGCGCCGGATGAAGCGCGTCGGGCGCGTCGAGATCCCCCAGGAGGCCTTTCTGGCCGTCTTGAAGATCGGGTCCGACTAGAACGAATCACTGGTACACTCAATAGGAATGACGACATCGTTCAAGAAGTCCACGGCCCGCGAGTACTTCGAGGCGATCGTGGTCGCGGTCATCCTTGCGCTGTTTGTTCGAACGTGGGTGTTTCAGGCGTTCAAGATCCCAACTGGTTCGATGGAACAGAACCTGCTTATTGGAGATCATCTGCTGGTCAACAAGTTCGTCTTCAGCCCGAGCGCGACTGCCATTGAACGCTCGCTGCTGCCAATCGGCCAGGTTTGCCGAGGGGACATTCTCGTCTTCAAGTACCCGGAAGAGCCTGAACGCGACTTCATTAAGCGTGTCGTTGGGTTGCCGGGCGAGACGTTGGAGGTGCGGGACACGGTGGTGTACATCGATGGAACGGAGCTCGATGAACCCTACCTTGGCGACCGGAGGCGCACGCCGTATCCGGGCGCCGTCGCTCTCGACCGACGTGACAATTTTGGCCCGGTCGCCATTCCCGGTCGCCACTATTTCATGATGGGCGACAACCGCGACAACTCCCAGGACAGCCGGTTCTGGGGGCCACTGCCGCACGAGTATCTCAAGGGCAAAGCGACGGTCATTTACTGGTCGTTCAGTGGGGCTCCTGGGCTTATTCCAGAGACCGGACTCGGGGCCACCATCCGTCGTCTGGTGTCCGTCTTCACCAACTTCTTCTCAGGGACGCGGTGGGACCGGATGTTCCGACAGGTCCGGTAGACCCGCATCGTCATCGGCGCGCGGTCGAGGACCAAAGAGTGCGGTTCCTACCCGGATGATCGTTGCCCCTTCCTCTGCGGCGATTTCCAGGTCGCGACTCATGCCCATCGACAGTTCCTCCAGCATCGTGGGGTCAACGCCCGTTTTCACCAGGTCGTCGCGTAGCTGGCGGAGATCGCGAAAGAAGGGCCGCGACGCCTCCGGATCTTCGGTCCACGGGGGGAGCGTCATAAGACCGCGAACGCGTACGTGCTCGCATCGAGCTGCGGCCTCGAAGATGGCGCGGACGTCGCTCTGAGCGGCGCCTGATTTCTGCGCTTCGCGGCCTTGATTGATCTGCACCAGCAGGATGGGCGCGGTTCCGGCTTCGCCGGCCGCGTGGTCGAGGCGCTGCAGGAGGTCAGCGTTGTCAATGGAATGTATCCAGGCAAAGGCTGACGCCGCACGCCTGGCTTTGTTCGACTGCAGGTGGCCGATGAGATGCCACGCGATTGGAAGGTCTGGCGACGCCTCGATCTTCTGCAGGGCTTCCTGAACGCGGTTCTCGCCGAGGTCCGTGAGCCCCGCGGCCGCCGCCGCCCTGACGTGACTCAACGGGAACTTCTTGGAGACCGCGACGATTCGCACCGAGTTCGGATCACGGCCAACGCGGGCCAACGCCGTGGCGAGCCGTTCACGGACGTTGTTGGCGTTGGCGGCGATCGAGTCGGCAAGCGGACGTTCGGGAAACACCGATCTCAGAGTTGTGCCGATCGCTGGCACACGTCAGTCTACTTCACCGTCGTGACCGGGGCGCGTGGAATCATGGCTCAGCATGAACTGAGCCACCTCGGCGACCTCGTGCGTCACCGGCGCGGGCGGCAGGCTTGCTAGAAACCGCCGACCATAGCCTTTTGTTCGAATCCGAGGGTCGAAGAGCGCCAAGACACCGCGGTCGCTACGATGACGGATGAGACGGCCCAACCCCTGCAGAAGCGAGAGGATCGCGAGCGGTACTTGGTACTCGCGAAACGGGTCGCCGCCGCGCTCGGCGGTTGCTTCCATCCGAGCGGCGGTGATCGGATCACCCGGGGACGCGAAGGGGAGCTTGTCGATCACCACGCAGCTCAGCGTTTCTCCAACCACATCCACCCCGTGCCAAAAGCTCGAGGTTGCGAGGAGCACCGAGTTCGGGGTGGTTCTGAACTCGCGGAGCAGGACGCTGCGTGGAGCGGTGCCCTGAACGAGGAGGGGGAAGTCGAGCGTCGCGACCAACCGCTCGTGAACGGCTCGGAGATTCGCATAGCTCGTAAATAGGACGAACGCGCGACCGTGAGTGGCCGTCAGGAGCGTCACAAGCTCGTCGGCCACTGCCGCCGGAAATCGTTCGTCTCGCGGATCCGGGATGCGCCGCGGCAGGTACAGAATCGTCTGGGTCCGGAAGTCGAACTCCGATGCCAGCCGGAGCTCGAGCGCCTCGTCCAGACCGAGGCGTTGCCTGATGTAGTCGAACGACGAATCAACGGTGAGGGTCGCCGATGTCAGAACAGTGCCCTGGTGCCGCTCGAGCACAGTCTCACGGATAATCGCGGAGACATCGATGGGTGATGCTCGGAGGAAGACGCCTTTGCCTCGCCGTTCGAGGAAGTACACGAAAGCCGGATCGCCTGCGGCCACGAGGAGATCGAGCTGGGCTCGCAACTCGGTTGCGCGTTGAGCAAGCGCCGCGATGTCCTCCGACGCCTGGTCCACGCGTTCCAGCGCGCTGGCCAATTCGGACAGCGACGCCTTCAGACTTCCGGCCGCATCGTGGACCGGCGCCATCGTCTCCGCCAAGACTCGAGTACGCTCACCCGTCGACAACGAGAGCAGCGCGCCGAAGAAGACACGTGCGTCTTCCGTGATGCGGTCGGCAATCCGGTGCACGTCGTCGGCCGACTGGACATCCAGCGTCTGATCCGCGCCGACCACACGGTGCACGTCCCGAGCGAGCTCATCGAGACGATAGTTGCTCACGGTGACGCCAAAGTACTGCGTCGCGACGTCCTCCAGCTGATGAGCCTCATCGATGACGACGTAGCCGCACGACGGGATGACCTCGCCGTAAGCGCTCTGCCGGACGCTCGCGTCTGCGCACAAGAGATGATGGTTTACGATGACGATGTCCGACTCCAGCGCGCGCCGTCGCATTCGCGTGACAAAGCACTCGTCGTACAGCGGGCAGTCGACTCCGATGCAGTTCTCCGACGTCGCCGAGATCTCTTTCCACAGTGGGAGCGTGTCGGGGAGATCTTCGACTTCGGACCGATCGCCGGTCTCCGTCTGGCTCGCCCACTGACCTAAGGTCTCAAGGTAGGCTCGGTCAACCGTCGTCAATGGTTCGTCGCTCTGGCGCATGGCGTCGAAGCGGTGCAGGCACAGGTAGTTGCCCCGTCCCTTCATATAGGTCGCGGTGAAGGCGACGTTCAGCGCGCTCCGGAGCTCGGGTAGGTCCTTCTCGTAGATCTGGTCCTGGAGGTTCTTGGTGCCGGTCGACACTAAGACGCGCTGGCGGCTCAGGATGGCCGGCACCAGATAGGCAAGCGTCTTTCCCGTCCCGGTGCCCGCTTCTGCGAGTAGCACCCCGCCATCCTCGAAGATGTCGGCAGTGGCCGTGGCCATCTCGCGCTGGCTGGATCGCGGCTCGAACGCCGGCAAGGCATCCGCGAGCGAGCCGTCGTCGGCGAACGCCTCAGCAACGAGGGTTCTCAGTTGGGGTAGAGCGGGAACTTCCGGCACAGGTCTTCGACAGCGGTCCGGACCGCGGTCGCGACGGCTGTATCATCGGGTGCGGCGAGAACGCGAGCGATGAAACCACCGATCTCGTCCATCTCGGTCTCACTCATGCCTCGCGTCGTGACAGCGGGGGTGCCCAGCCTGATGCCGCTCGCGACCATCGGCGGGTTTTGGTCGAACGGGATTGCGTTCTTGTTCACGGTAATACCAGCCCTACCGAGGGAGGCTTCGGCCACCTTGCCCGTGAGACCCTTCGAGAACACATCGACGAGGAGCAAGTGGTTGTCGGTGCCTCCGCTCACGAGCCGGAAGCCGCTCGACGACAACGACGCCGCTAGTCGTTTGGCGTTTGCGACGAGTTGTCGCTGGTAGTCGGCAAACGTCGGTTCCGCGGCGAGCTTGAAGCACACGGCCTTCGCAGCAATGATGTGCATAAGCGGGCCGCCCTGGACGCCGGGGAAAAGCGCCCGGTTTAGTGATTTGGCATGCTCCTCCCGGCACAGCACGAGTCCACCTCGCGGACCGCGAAGTGTCTTGTGGGTGGTCGTCGTCACGAAATCCGAGTGTGGTATTGGACTCGGGTGCACGCCGGCTGCGACGAGACCCGCGATGTGCGCCATATCGGTGACGACCGCGGCTCCGGCCTCCGCTGCGACTCGGGCGATGCGCTCGAAGTCGATGACCCTCGGATAAGCGCTGGCGCCCACCATGATCATCTCTGGCTGCCGTTCGCGCGCAAGCCGCTCAAGCTCTTCGTAGTCGATTCTCTCGTCGTCTTGTCTGACGCCATAGGACACGATGTCGTAGAGCTGCCCTGAAAAATTGAGCGGGTGGCCATGGGTGAGGTGGCCGCCGTGCGCCAAGTCCATTCCCAGTACGGTGGCGCCTGGCTTTAGCAACGTGAAATAGACCGCCATGTTGGCCTGCGCGCCCGAGTGTGGTTGGACGTTCGCGTGGTCGGCGCCGAAAAGCGCCTTGGCGCGGTCAATCGCGAGCTGCTCCGCGACGTCGACGAACTCGCAGCCCCCGTAGTAGCGTTGCCCAGGATAGCCTTCGGCGTACTTGTTGGTAAGCACCGATCCGGCAACTTCCAGGACGGCGGTGCTGACGAAATTCTCGGAGGCGATGAGCTCGATGCCGGTGTTCTGCCGGTTAACTTCGTCGCGAACAGCTTGGGCGATCTCCGGATCGGCCTCGGCGAGTGAGCGCACTATTGCGTTCGTGGGAGACTCTACGGCGTTGGTCATCTCGTCCTTTCGACCGAGTCGTGCGAGACGTCGAGTTCGGTGATCTTGTCGACACGACGCTGGTGTCGCCCCCCACTAAACGGGGTTGTCACGAATGCCTCCACGGCCGCGATTGCCCGGTCAACCGTAACCGTTCGGGCTCCGATGGTCAGCACGTTGGCGTCGTTGTGTTCACGGGCCAGGCGCGCATCGTCGGCGTCATTGACCCGCGCGGCGCGGATCCCTCCAACTTTGTTGGCGGCAATCGACATGCCGATGCCCGACCCGCAAATGAGGATGCCCCGGTCAAAGTCACCGGAGGCCACGGCGCGGGCGACCTGCGCAGCGTAGTCGGGATAGTCCACGGAGTCTTCTGTCACCGGCCCGTAGTCGTGCACGGTCAGGCCGCGCGAGTCGATCGCTTGCCGAATATGTGCCTTGAGCTTGACGCCGGCGTGGTCCGAAGCCAGCGCGATTCGCATGATGGAATTGTACTATAGCCGTTCGCGACGCTTCCGTTTCCGAAACCGATGGCTGCGTCATCGAGTCCGGGACCTGTGTCATAGGCGTGATATATTTCCGAACAGCCCGCCCACACAAGGAGTGACACACATGGCAGTGCCCAGCTCTTCCTCACCGCACCAGGCATCGGACTATGGCGACGCCTACCCAAACTCTCGCAAGGTCTTTGTGGAGGCCGGACGCGTACGCGTTCCGATGCGTGAGGTGAGTCTGAGTGGTGGCGAATCGCCGGTTCTCCTGTACGACACGAGCGGGACGCTTGGCGCTGACCCGCGGAGCGGTCTTCCCCCTATTCGACATGACTGGATCGCCGAGCGCGGCGACGTGCGCGAAGTGCGGAATGCCGCCGGCGCGTCAGAGGCCATACCCGCGGGACTGCGGCGACCGGTGCTGAAAGGCAATGGGCCAGTCACCCAGATGTACTACGCGCGTAAGGGTGAGATCACCGCCGAGATGGAGTACGTGGCGATACGCGAAGGCTTCGACCCGGAGTTCGTCCGTTCCGAGGTGGAACGTGGCCGGGCGATCATTCCCTCGAACATCAACCACCCGGAGCTCGAGCCGATGGCGATCGGGCGCAACTTTCTCGTCAAGATCAACGCCAATATCGGCAATTCCGCGGTTGGGTCGTCCATCGAGGAGGAGGTCGAGAAGCTGCGGTGGGCGACGCTGTGGGGGGCGGATACGACAATGGACCTGTCCACCGGCAAGAACATTCACGAGACGCGCGAGTGGATCGTACGCAACTCAGCGGTGCCGATCGGGACCGTCCCGATTTACCAAGCGCTCGAGAAGGTGGGGGGTGCGCCTGAGGATCTCACCTGGGAGGTCTATCGCGACACGCTCATCGAGCAAGCTGAGCAGGGCGTCGACTACTTCACGGTCCATGCCGGCGTGTTACTTCGGTACGTCCCGATGACCGTTCGACGGCTCACCGGAATCGTGTCACGTGGCGGTTCGATCCTCGCGAAATGGTGTTTGGCGCATCATCAGGAGAACTTCACGTACACCCACTTCCGTGAGATCTGCGAGATCATGCAAGCCTACGACGTCGCTTTCTCGCTGGGCGATGGGCTGCGTCCGGGCTCGATCGCGGATGCGAACGATGAAGCCCAGTTCGCTGAGCTTGAAACCCAGGGGGAGCTGACGCGGATCGCGTGGGAACACGACGTTCAGGTGATGAATGAGGGTCCCGGGCACGTCCCCATGCACCTGATTAAGGAGAACATGGAGAAGCAGCTCGAGTGGTGTCAGGAGGCGCCGTTCTACACGCTGGGCCCACTCACCACGGATGTTGCCCCAGGCTACGATCACATCACGTCGGCTATCGGTGCGGCGATGATCGGCTGGTACGGCACGGCGATGCTGTGCTACGTGACGCCGAAAGAGCATCTCGGGTTGCCTGATCGTGACGATGTCAAAGCCGGCGTCGTGGCGTACAAGATAGCGGCGCATGCAGCCGACCTGGCAAAGGGACATCCTCGAGCGCAGGGCTGGGACGACGCTCTGTCAAAGGCACGATTCGAGTTTAGGTGGGAAGACCAGTTCAATCTCTCGCTTGATCCGGTGACGGCCCGCGCCTTTCACGACGAGACCTTGCCAACTGAGGGAGCCAAAGTGGCCCACTTTTGCTCGATGTGCGGGCCGAAGTTCTGCAGCATGGAATTGACACAGCAGCTTCGGGACTTCGCCGCGGAGCGTGGTCTCGGTCCCGACAACGCCATCGAGACCGGGATGCGTGAGAAGTCAGCGGAGTTCAGGAAGACGGGCGACGTGTACGTCCGGAGCGAGTAACGGCGCGCGTCACGCCGGTGCGCAAACTGGTGCTATCGTTCGCGCTGGCCTTCCGGCGACGGCACGATTTGAATCACCGTTGGAAACCTCTCGTTGCCCGTGTGGGGCTCAGGGTTGAGGTATCCCTCCGAATCGTTCCATGAGTAATCCTTGATGGTGACCCCAGGCGGAAACGCCATTCGCTGATCGCGGAACCGGCCGACCTCGAATATGTGTATCGCCGGGGCGTCGAAGACCTTGTCGCCGCCTTCGTCCAGCACCGTCGAGTAGTACTCAACCATCTCCTCGAACGATGCGGACGTGCCGAAGAGGTAATACCGCTGGCCGCGACCTGCGTCATAGGACGTGAGGTAAACCGAGGTCGGATAGATCGGCAAGCCGAGGGTGGCCTCGGTCGGTGCCTCAGGCTCGGCTGCGACTGCCGTCTGTTCCGCGAGGGCAGCGGGTGACCACCCGAGTGAAGCGACGCTGGCGGCGAACGTGAAGGCCACGCCTACGCGGACCCGGCGACGACTCATGACATCATTATGTGGAGCTGCGCACCGCATCGCAAGTGCTCGGTGCGCGAGCCGTCGGCTATGGACTTGAAACGCGTTCTCGAGTTCTGTGAAAATGAGCGGTCGTGGCTCGTCGAAACCACCACGGCGCTGGCTGAGCTGGAGTCGCCTACTTCCGATCCAGAGGCGGTGAACCGGTGTGGCGAAGAGCTCGCCCGACGCCTCCGCGTGATCGGTGCGAAGGTTGAGCTGATCGAAGCGACGTCGGCCGGCAACCATCTTCGGGCGAGCGTCGGTCAGGGTCACGCCCAGGTGTTGCTCCTTGGACACATGGATACGGTGTGGCCTGTCGGGCAACTTCGCCGGATGCCGATTCGCGAGGAGCAGGGCCGGTTGCACGGACCCGGTGTCTACGACATGAAAGCCGGCATCGCGATCGGGATCCTGGCACTTCGGGCTCTCGACGCAGTCGATGCTCGGCCCGACAAGCGTGTGGTGATGCTGATGACCTCCGACGAGGAACGCGGCAGCACGTCATCCCGTGGGCTCGTCGAAGATGAGGCCGCGCGCAGCGATGCCGTCTTCGTGCTTGAGCCTTCACTTCCGGCCGGCGCATTGAAGACGGGTCGCAAGGGCGCCGGGGAGTTTCGTCTGCGTGTTCGTGGTGTCGCTGCGCATGCCGGGATCGAGCCCGAGAAGGGGGCCAGTGCCATTCACGAGATCGCTCGCCAGATTCTCGCGTTGGAGGCGCTGCGAGACGCCGATCGCGGCGTGTCGGTGAATGTCGGAGTGGTTGAAGGCGGCAGTAGACCGAACGTGGTGGCCGAGGAGGCCGTGGCGACGATCGATATCCGTGTGTCAACCGGAGCCGATCGCGAGCGGGTCGAAGCGTTCGTTCGATCTTTAGCGCCCCAGCTTGATCGCACCACGATCGACGTGAGTGGCGGCTTCAGTCGCCCGCCACTTGAGCGAACCGCTGACGTGATTCGTCTTTACGAGATGGCGAAAGAGATCGGGTCCGGCCTCGGTCGGGACTTGGGCGAAGGCAGCACCGGTGGTGGATCGGACGGCAACCTCACCGCCGCCCTTGGCGTGCCAACGCTGGACGGCTTGGGCGCGGTCGGCGCCGGAGCCCACGCGCTCAACGAGCATGTGGTGATCGATGAGCTCCCGTGGCGGGCCGCCCTGGTCGCCGGCTTACTGAGTCGACTCGGGCAGACGTAGGGCTGTTTGTCAGCCGGCCCGGCCCAATCCGTACCGATTCGTCAGGGTGGCGACGACCGATCGAACCCGTCTTCGGTATTCAGGCGCCGGGTATTTGCTTGCGTACAGCTGACCGTACCGCTCCACGAGATGCGGGAACTCGGATTGGAGGAAACCCAAGAAGTGGTCTCGTGTTCCACCCTCGAGGTGCATCACGAACCCACCCACGTACTTCGCGCCGTGCTCCGCAATGGTCCGGATCGTCCGCTCGATCTTGTGCGGGTGCGAGCTGATGCCTGGCACGATCGGCGCCATGAGCACGCCAGCGTCGATACCAGCATCGACAAGCTGCCGAACTGCCCTGAGCCGTTGCAGGGGATGGGCCGTGCCTGGCTCTAGGCTTCGCCAGGCGTCCTCATCGACCGTCGGTATGCTGATGCTCACGGAGCACCGCGTCCGCTGCGAGAGGTCTGAGAGGAGGTCTCGGTCTCGCAGGACCAACGGCCCCTTGGTCACGAGGCTGACGGGCGTTGGATGGTCGACCAGAACTTCCAACGTCCGACGAGTCAGGCGGTAGTGGCCTTCAATCGGCTGGTACGGATCCGTGGCTGTCCCGAAGGCAACTAGCTGAGGCTCGGTCCGCGCTCGCCACACGTCTCTGCTAAGTTCTCGCCGTAGGACGTCGGCGAAGTTGGTCTTAACGATAATGACCGACGAGAAGTCGTCGCTCGCGTCAAGCTCCAGTTGTCGGTGATAGCGGCGTGCGAAGCAGTAGTGGCATCCGTGGGTGCATCCCCGATACGGGTTGAGTGTCCACTCGAACGGCATGCCTTTGACGCGGTTCAGCGCACTGCGACAGGTGACCTCTTGATAGTGCGCGGCGTCGGCGCGGACGATAGCGCTCGGCAGTCCCGCCCGGCCCTCTCGCTTGACCCTATCGGCGACGGTTCGAGTCGTAGGGAGAATCGGTAGATCTTCGAACAGCGGAATCGGTACCGGTTGAGACATTCGCTTTATATTCGCTCATGATTCGAGATCGGTGCACGAAAGTCAAGCGAAAGTTTAGCGCTGGCGCCTAGGTCCGGTGACTGGCCACGACTTGCCGCGAATAGTCCAGGAGATCACGAACCGACCGGTCGAGGGTGATCGCTGGTGTCCAACCGATTTCGTTCGTGAGCCGGCTTGGATCTCCCAGGAGCGTAAGGTTGTCGCTTGGTCGGAGTCGATCGGAGTCGGTCTCGACGTCGATTTTGACCGTGGCGCGATCGACGAGGCGCTCGAGCACGTCACCAACCCTGTGTGCCGCCCCGGAGCACACGTTGTACGGTAGGCCCGGTGTTCCCCGCTTCATTAGGGCGTGATAGGCGCGCACTGTGTCTCGAACATCCGTGAGGTCACGCCTCGCGTCCAGAAAACCAACCCTGATGACAGGGTCGTCCAGCCCAGCCTCGATCCGCGCGATTTGGCGAGCAAAGCTCGACGCCGCATACGCCGTGTCCTGACCCGGTCCAACATGGGTGAATGAACGCGTCAGCACCACGTCGAGGCCCTCTGCCACGAACTGCTGAGCGAGCATCTCCTGTGCGAGTTTCGAAAGCCCGTATGGGCTGACGGGACCGAGCGGGTCGGTCTCGCGAATGGGCGCGTCGGTCGGTTTGTAGACAAGGGCGGAGCCGGGAATGAGAACCTTGGGGCTCGTTGCGCTTCCCCGCGCGGCTGACAGCAGGTGGTTAGTTCCCTTGACGTTCGCCTCCAGGGTGGGAATGGTGCGCTCCCAGGAAGTGTGGACGGCCGCCACCCCGGCGCAATGGTAGATCGCCGCCGGTCGCGCGGCGTCCAGGGAGCTCGACACGCGGTCGCGATCAAGAAGGTCGACCTCTATCCACTGGATTCTGGTTTCATCGCCAAATGCCCGCGGTGGACGAGCTTGGGCTAACCGAGACGGATCGGCTGGCCGGCGCCAGGCAACAATTTGGGTCGAGTCGGAGGTGGTAGTCAGCAGTTGCAGCAGATGGCTTCCGACGAAGCCGGCGGCACCGGTGACGAGGACGACATCGCCATGGCGCGTCACTGCACCGTGCCACTCGAGCCGAACGCCCCGAGCACGTTGGCGAAGGTCCCAAGCCCGGCCAAGGTAAACGAGACGTTGAATCGGCGATCTTGCGGGACCGGCGCTCGAGTGCCGAGTCCCCGGAAGTTGTAGGTCTGATACTCGAAGCTCACACCACAGCACTGCGCGTTGTAGTACACGATCAGGCGCTGCTGGAGGGGGCGGTTTCGTAGTATGTCGTAGTTCAGTCGGAACACTCCGCCGAGGGTGTTGTCCCGGTTCTTCATGCTGGCTGACGCATTGATGTAGTGATCGAGGCGGTTCGGGTTATCGAAGCCCCGCAGCCCATCTATAAAGCGCCGCTGCGACCAGCCGATGGTCGTTTCAACCCAGCCGCCGTGCTCGTACTGGCCCTCAGCGCTGATGGTTCGAAGCGCCTTGAACCGCGTGTCGTATTCCGCCCGCATGGAACCGCTTACCGCGTCGCTCGGCTCGGTGCGGAGCATGATCGAGACGGGCGATAGGTTGCTCGGGGCCGTGTCGTTGAAGCTCGTGCTGAAGCGCCGATCGTACTGTGCGGCCCGGGCATCGGTGTAGTAGCTCTGGGTTAGCGACACCGTCAGGATCTCACGCGCGACGTCTCCGAAGCTGCCACCCCGCGCATACAGCCGGTTGTTGAGACCGTATCGAATCTGGGTGACGCTGCCAACGATGGAGTCGATCCCTTCGAGTCGGACAATGCTGTCGAAGTTGTCGATCGCGCCTACCCTCCGAAACGACACCCACGGCTCGATCAGGTGTTTCATGCGTTCCGAGTATTCGGTATCCGGCGTGTCCCAGATCTTGACGAATGTTGGACCAGTCAGCTGTGACTCGATCTCACCGAAGTTCCTGGCGACGCCTTCGTTGATCTGCGGTCGGCCGGCGGACTCGAGGTCGCGGCTTTCTGTCCAGTACGTCGAGCGAAACCGAATGGATGTGTTGATGCCGAGGAACGGCCAACGCGTGAAGGGGATTTGAAGCACGGGGGTGACGTCGAAGCGATGCAGGCCGCTGTCTTGGATGAGGTCCTCCTCACCGTCTAGCCCGAACCTCGTATCGCGTTGTAGCAGCCGCACATACTCGCTCTCGAACGAGTAGTACAAGGGGGTACCCGGAATCGCTGTTTGACCGCGGCCGAAGCTGACACGGGGCCCGCCACCCCAAAGCGACGCCGCCGTGTCGCCGAAGAACGTCTCGGTCGCATCGAAGGTGCCGCTGAGCTGGTAGCTTCCGTACGTGCCCGCAAGGTTGCCGCTGATATTGCGGTTCTGATTCGCAGCTCGAAAGACATTCTGGTGGTAGGTCTGCCGCACCGTGACGTTGGAGAAGAAATCTACCCTTGCTCGTGCGGTGAGGTTGGAGTTGAGACGGTGCCGGGCGTTGCCTCGCACCTCGTAACTTCGTCGTTCCGGGAAGACTCGCTCGGTGCCCCCCTGCGCAAACGTAGTCTCCTTCTCATTCAAGAAATACGTCCGCAGATTGCCATCCGACCCCGGACCGAGGTTGTAGCGATACTCGGCGCCGGACCCTTGGCCGGTCTGTGTGAACCAGTCGTGAAAGAACGTGGCGTCGTGGCTGCGGCCCATGGCCCAGAAGAACGCGTTGCTGAAGCTCGTGCCGCGGTACGTCGACGCTCCCCAGGTCGGCATCAAGAAGCCGGTGGCTCGATCGTCGTCTTGAACCGGGTAGTACAGAGCCGGCATGTAGAAAACCGGCACGCCCTTCACCTTGAGGACCATGTTCTTAAGCAGGACGTAGCTGTCCAAGTTGATCGTGAACGAGGTCGACCGCATCTCCCAGCGCGGCGTCGGCTGGATACAGCTCGTGAATCCACCCTTGGCCAACCGATACGTGCGGGTCCCGATCTTCTCGATCGTTTCACCCGAGAAGAACATGTCCGGCTCCTGGGTACCGAACATGCTCCGCTCCACGTCCTCGTTCCGCATGTTCACGGACCCAAACGCGTTGTAGAAGATCCCGGTGAGATCCTCGATGTTGATTTCTGCCCGGTCGGCGGCGAGTCGGGTGTCTCCCGACACATAGACGACGTTGCCGCTGGCCTCCATCCGTGACTCGTTGGGAAAAAAATAAATCTCGTCGGCAAAGAACTGCCACCCGTCGCCTGTGAGCTCAACTTCGTTAATGAAGCGAATATGGTTTTCATCAACGACTTCGAGTGTGAACTGCTTGGAGTCGAACGGGAGGTCGGGAAAGAGCTGTGCTCGCGCATCGCGGGGCGCGCTAGCCATGATGGCCACAACCAGACTCGGAATGATCAGAACTGGGCGGACCATCATCTTCATACTACCCTGGTCGGACACACCCCTTGACGTCGTCGGCCCCGAGCGGCAGTTCATGAGACCGGTTCGAGCTCGGTCGACATACCGATCATGAGTTCTCCGACGAGATAGACCGAGCCAGCTGCGCAGATGACGTCGCTCGTTTGCAAGCCTAGGTCAACCGCAGCCCTCGGCGTCTCCGCGATGTTCCGCGGCAGGTCTGGGCAGCAGGTGGCCACGGTGGCCGCCAAGTCAGGCGCGGACATGGCTCGGGGCGTCGAGAGCGACGTACAGATGACGCCGGTCGCCGATGGGCGCAACGCTCGGAGCATTTCAGGGACATCCTTGTCTTGCATCGCGGCCAGCACAATCGGCATCCCGTTCGGGTAGCACTCGGCGAGATAGCGTTCGAGCGCCGCCGCGGATGCCGCGTTGTGCGCGGCGTCCATCAACAGCATGCCGCGCCCCGCGACACGCACCAGCTCCAGTCGGCCGGGCCATCGAGTCGTCGTGAGACCCGCACAAATGGCGGATGCATCAATTGACCCGAGCCCCGTTTCTCCCAGCGCTTCGAGAACCCGCACCGCAGCGGCTGCATTTTCGACTTGATGGCGCCCGCGCAGCGAGAGAACGAGTGGCCCGTAGGTCCGTACCGGTGTGGTCAGGGTCAGGTTGGTGAGGCCATTCGTGACGGTAATGTCGGCGTCGACGTCGGCCGGTGCTTCGATGAGCCGACATCGGCGCTCGGTGCAGCTCTCCCGAAGTACTGACAGAGGCTCGGGTTTCGTCTCACCCGTCACGACCAAGCCGTTCGGTTTGATCACCCCGGCCTTTTCGAAGGCAATTTCGGAAAGTGTCCGACCGAGGTGCTGCTGGTGATCGAAATCAACGTTTGTGACGACAGCGGCCACGGGCGTCACCACATTGGTAGCGTCGAATCGACCACCCATACCAACCTCGAGAATCGAGACCTGCACCGAAGAGCGCCGAAACAGCGAGAACGCGATGGCCGTCGTGGTTTCGAAGAACGTCGGCGGCTCTTCGAGCCGTCCTGCCGATAGGAGGTCGCGGATCGTCGTTTGCAGAACCGCCGCCTCGTTCGTCAGGGACTCCCTCGAAATCGGCCGGCCGTCGATCGCAAACCGCTCCTCGAGATCCACGAGGTGTGGAGAGGTGAAACGACCGGTCTTCAGCCCGGCCGACCTCAAGGCCGTTTCGACCATCGCAGCCACAGAGCCCTTTCCGTTCGTGCCCGCCACGATCACCGACGGAAAGGTCCACTCCGGATGATCGAGTGCCGTGCACAGTTCTTTGATGTTCGAAAGACCGAGCTTGATGCCGTACTGCTCGAGCTCGAAGAGGTAGTCCAGGGGTGCGGTCGCGGTCATGCGAGTGGGTGCCACCGTTCCGACGGCGTCATCAGCTCAAGCCGGACCTGTCCGCGGCACGTAGTAGCGGGTGCCGCGTCCCATGCCGTTGAGCTGCTTCACGAGTTCGTCGAGAGCGGCGTCTCCCCAGTCTGGATCAAACTCCGAGGTTTCGATGACGAGCAACGGCGTCGCCGTGTAGTGGTAGAAGAAGTGGGTATAGGCCTCGTTGAGTTCCGACAAGTAGTGATCGTCGGGCAGTGGACCGTCGCCGCGACGACGGCTTTGCGCGCGACGGCACAGGACGTTGGTCGGCGTCTGCAGATACACGACAAGATCGGGAGCGATGACATCGGTCGCGAGCAAATCGTAGAGCCGTTGATAGATGAACAGTTCGTTGTCGTCGAGATTCAGATAGGCATAGATCTTGTCTTTGTCGAACAAGTAGTCGGAGATGGTCACCTGGCTGAACAGATCGGTCTGGCGCAGGGAGGACTGCTGACGATGTCGTGCGAGCACCGAGAACAGCTGCGCCTGAAACGCCGCCCCATGCCGCCCTCGATACAGGTCTGAGATGAAGGGGTTTTCCGTGTCGTCGAGCACTACGGCAGCGTCGAGTCGACTACCAAGGTGCTGAGCGAGAGCCGTCTTTCCGACGCCTATCGGACCTTCGATGGCAATGTAGCGGAAGTCCAATATCGCGCAGTATAACAGCCCGGGGTCGAGCCAAATCGCGTGCTATCATGCCCGCCGTTCTCACTGGTACACTCCACTAGACATGCAGCCACCTGGCTCCCGCCCAGCTCGATCACTGATTCCCGTGTCGGTTCTGGTCGCGTTGCTCGCCGGCGCTTGCGCGAAGCCTCCGTCGATCGAACTGCCCAGGGCCGTGACCTTCGATGAGAAGGTGGAGTGGATTCTCCGGCTCGAGAACCAGCGTGTGCTTCAAGACGCCCCGCCCGCGGCTCTGCCGGAAGGTGGCTCACTGAGCCCGGCCCGCCCCCCCGAGGTCCCCCCCCGGCCGCAGCCCGACCTCGTGGCACTGCTTTCCGATCCGGAGCCCCAGCTGCGTCGCCGCGCGGCGCTCGCGATCGGGCGCGTGGGACTCCAGGAGGGGGTAGGGCCATTGATGGCGGCGCTTGGCGATCCCGAGGTCGAGGTACGACAGATGTCGGCGTTTGCCCTTGGGCTGCTCGGGTCGCCGATGGCCGGCGATGCTCTGGTTGCGGCGGTCAGCGATCCTTTTCCCCTGGTTCAGGGGCGGGCGGCCGAGGCCTTGGGTCGGATTGGTTCAGTCGAAAGCGCTCCGCTGATCGCCGACATGGTGCAGCGGTACCTCCCGTACACGTTCGATCTCGATCCGGAGGACCAAACCCATCCGTTGTCGACCGAGGTCGAGGCCTGCCGACTTGGACTGTATGCGTTGGCCGAGCTGGGCGCGTACGGACCACTCGCCGATGTCGTGCTGCAGGAGAACGGTCAGCCGATTCTATGGTGGTGGCCGGTGGCGTATGCGTTGCAGCGTACGGATGATTCGCGCGCCGCGACCGCGCTGACGACCCTAGCCGGGGTGCAGGGGAGCATTGGCGTTGCATTCGCCGCGCAAGGTCTTGGTTCACTAGGCGATCCCTCGTCAGTCGACACGCTGGCGGGACTCATGGATCTCGAACGTCGCGACGAACGGGTCGTCGCCGCCTCGGTTCGGGCACTGGGTCGCATCGACGAACCGAACGCGGCCGTCGCGCTGCGTGAGCTGGCCGTGATGCGAGATCTCTCACCTGTCCTCCGCGTGGAAGTACTGGAGGCGCTGTCGGCGCAGACTGCCGGCGATGCCACAGACGTGTTCATCGAGCTCATGACGGATTCGTGGCCGCTGATGCGAGCGGCGGCGTTGAGAGCGCTGGCCCGGTCGAGCCCCGACTCGCTCATGCTGGTGCTATCCGGCCTGGGCGACGATCGAGACTGGCGGGTGCGGGCGGCGCTTGCCGACGGCTTGGCCCACGTGACGGATAACGTCGCAACCGTTCGGCTGCGTCGGTTGCTAGACGATGAGGACCCGCGAGTGGCTCCGCACGCACTGCGGGCACTCGTCGCCCATCGGCCGCCTGAGACCGAAGCGGTTCTGATCGAGCAGCTGCAGCGAGAAGATGTGGTCGTTCGCAAGACTGCCGCGGCGCTCCTCGGTGAGATGGGCGCCTCGGCGTCACCAGTCGCGACCGATGCTTTGACTCGCGCGTATGGGCGTGCGCAAAGCGACAGCGCGTACCTGGCCCGAGCAAGCATCGTCGAAGCGCTGGCTCGAATCGGCGGGCCCGCGGCTGAAGACACGCTGAGGGCCGCGCTGGAAGATGCTGATTGGGCAGTCCGAGTAAAGGCTGCGGCGGCGCTACGCACCAGCGACGCTGATGCTGAAACGGACCAAGCCATCCGACCGGCGCCCGGTCGGAACGCTCTCAACTTCAGCGCGCCGCAGCTTGTTCGGCCGCCGGTGTCGCCGCGGGTCTACCTGGAAACGGAGCGCGGAACGATCGAGCTCGAGCTGAACGTCATTGATGCTCCGGTCACGGCAGACAATTTCGCGGTGCTGGCGCGGCGCGGTTTCTATGACGGCTTGACGTTCCACAGGGTCGTACCCAACGACGTCGTGCAGGCCGGAGACCCCCGTCACGACACCGAGGGCGGGCCGGGCTATACGCTGCGCGACGAGCTGAACCAGGTACCGTTCCTCCGGGGAACGGTGGGGATGGCGCGCGACTGGGCCGACACGGGTGGGAGCCAGTTCTTCATCACGCTCTCGCCGCAGCCACATCTGGATGGGCGGTATACCGCGTTCGCGAAGGTGATCGCGGGAATGGATGTCGTCGATCAGCTGCGGCAGGGGGACGGGATCAGCCGCGTTCTGGTGTGGGACGGCACGGGGCCGTTTCGCGACTAGCCTCGGGGTACAAGGGAAGAAAAAAGGTCCTTCCGGGATCTCCGTGGGTCGCAAGGATCCCGGGTGACTCGTCAGGCCGCCTGCGGGGGCCCCCTGGTGGGTGGGGGCTTGCTCGGCGGCGGATTGCACTCGAGGTGTCCTGCTGATAGACCGCTCCGGCGGAGGAGCGAATGCAGGATACCAAGCTGTTCGAGACGATCTTGGGGATCCCTACCCCCTGGCACGTGGCGCGCGTCGAGCTGAAACCCGAGGACGAGCGGGTCGACGTGTGGCTAGAGCACGAGCCGACGCGCTGGCCCTGTCCCAACTGCGGCGAGACGGTGCCCGCCTTCGATCATGCGGCAGAGCGCACGTGGCGCCATCTCGACACGTGTCAGTTTCAGACGCACCTGCATGCCGAGATTCCGCGGGTGCAGTGTCCGACCCATAGCGTGAAGCAAGTGCGGGTGCCGTGGGCCGAGCCACGGAGCCGCTTCACGGGGTTGTTGGAACGGTTGATCATCGATCTGATCCTGCAGTGCAGTACGGTCAAAGGTGCGTGTGAGATCGCGGGCGTCAGCTGGGACGAGGCCTGGGGCGTGATGAGCCGCGCCGTCGCGCGGGGCCACGCGCGGAAAGAGGCACGGCCGATCCGCTACATCGGCGTCGACGAGAAGGCGTTCCGCAAGGGCCATCGCTATCACACGATCGTGTGCGACCTCCAGCGGGCGACCGTCGAGTTTGTGGCCGAAGATCGCAAGACGGAGAGTCTGGCGGCGTACTATGCCCAGTTGACGGACGCCCAGCGGCGGGCACTGCACGCCGTCGCGATGGACATGTGGGAGGCGTACATCGGCGCCACGCGGGACGGCCTGCCCGCCGGCGACGAGAAGATCGTCTTCGATCGGTTCCATATCATGCGGGAGATGACGAAGGCCGTCGATACGGTCCGCAAACAGGAGCATCGCGCTTTTCTGCGGGCCGGCGAGGGTTCGCCGCTGACCGGCACCAAGTACCTGTGGCTGTTCAGCGACGAGCGGCGGCCGGAGCGGCATGCGGCCGCGTTCGCGACGCTCCAAGCGCTGAAGTTGAAAGTCGGGCGCGCGTGGGCGATCAAAGAAGCGTTGCGGGCCTTGTGGACCTACCGTCAGCATGCGGCCGTGACGCGGTTCTTCACGCGCTGGTATGGCTGGGCGATCCGCTCGCGGCTCGCGCCCGTGAAGCAGGTGGCGAAGACGTTGAAGCGGCATCTCGCAGGGGTGCTCCGCTTTGTCCAGCATCCGATCACGAATGGCGTGGCTGAAGGTCTCAACAGCAAGATCATGAGCATCAAGCGAAAGGCCGGCGGCTTCCGCAACCCGTCACACTTCACGACGGCGATCTATTTTCACTGCGGAGGGCTCGACCTCTACCCACGCTAAACCCGGAAGGACCAGAAAAAAAAGGGGGCGCCAGCGCCCCCTTTTAGAAGAAGCCAATTTAGCGCTTCTTGGCACCCTTCTTCTTGGCCTTCTTCTTGGCAGTCTTCTTCTTGGCAGTCTTCTTCTTGGCAGTCTTCTTCTTGGCAGTCTTCTTCTTGGCAGCCTTCTTCTTAGCTTTCTTCTTCGCCATGCTCTGTCTCCCCCCCTTCGTCCGTGAGATCACGACCGAGGTTCATCACCATCGGTCGTGTTTTCCGACCCACTCGGATCGGAAAGCCCAAAAAAATCGGGACGTGCACGCTACCGCGCCATCCCGTAAACCGCCGGCAGACCGAGTCAGCGCTTCTTGGCGCCCTTCTTCTTGGCTACCTTTCTCTTGGCAGTCTTCTTCTTCTTAGATGCCTTTTTCTTCGCAGTCTTCTTCTTGGCTGCTTTCTTCTTCGCCATTCTTCCTCCTTGGAATGTGGCTGCTCAGCTTGGTTGCATCTCCAGCTCACGCTGGGGGTCACAACAGGTGGGCTGAGCGGTCCATCCTCATACTAGATGTAGATTATGGATGAGAAATGCAACGTGTCAAGACAAAATAAACGAAAAGTCAAAACGATTCGGTCTCCAACGTGAGACTGTATCGGTCTGGCGGCCTCCGATCTGCAGATTGAACGACGTCCGACGAGTACACACCTATACAGGGAATCGGCTGTCCGGAAGACTTCTTCAGTTCCTCGGACTAGGTTGCAGACGTTTGAAGTGCTTGCTTTCTCGAGTGACGTTCGAGCGCGAGTTCGATCAATCGATCGATGAGTGCGGGGTAAGTTAAGCCCGAGGCTTCCCACATCTTGGCGTACATGCTGATCGTTGTGAAGCCCGGAATCGTGTTGACCTCGTTGACGAACAGTCGCTCCGTCGTGCCTTCGAGCAAGAAGTCCACCCGGGCCATGCCTGCTGCGTCCAGTGCACGAAAGGCCTCGACCGCCAGCTGTTGAATCCGTTCAGCCAGATCGGCGGGAACATCTGCCGGGATGACGATCTGGGAAGAGTCGTTCACGTACTTCGCCTCGTAGTCGTAGAAGTCGCCCGACGGCACGATTTCTCCGGGAACCGACGCAATCGGCGAGTCGTTGCCTAACACGCCACATTCCAGCTCCCTTGGGTCATTGACCGCGCGCTCAACGAGGACCTTCCGGTCGAAGTGTCGCGCGAGGTCGATCGCGCGCTCCAACGCGGCCCGGTCGTTCGCCTTGGAAATGCCAACACTTGAACCAAGGTTGGCGGGTTTAACGAAGAGAGGGAACTGAAGATCAGACTGGATTCTGTTGAGGACTGAGCTGGGATCACCGTCCCACTCGTGGTCACGGATCTCGGTGTAGTCGACGACGGGCAGGCCCCTCGAGGCGAAGACAAGCTTGGCGACGGTCTTGTCCATCGCTACCGCTGACGCGAGGACGCCCGCGCCGACATACGGTACATTGGCCAGCTCCAAGAGTCCTTGCAGCGTACCGTCCTCCCCGTACGGTCCGTGCATCACAGGAAACACGACGTCGACTCCGATACGCTCGATCGTCGCTGATGTCGGCAAGGCGGTCTCCTCCGGTAGGCGCTCAACCGCGAACAACGGATTGCCTCCCGGACGCGCCATCGGATGGACTTCACGCACCGGCACAGGAGGAAGGGTGTCACTCCGCGTTCGGCTGTCGGCGATAACCGCCGATGCCTCAAGCATGGTCGGCGGATGATCCGCAATCGACCAGCGGCCGTCTTGTTGGACGAAGATCGGGACCGCAACGTATCGGTGGGGATCGAGGTGGGCGAACACCGATGCCGCTGACGCCAGCGAGACTTCATGCTCGCTCGAACGACCACCGTAGACAACCCCGACCCGCAAACGCGTCATCGCCTTCATGGGTGTTCGCTCGACAGTAACATACCGTTCATGTCCGACGCGTTTGGCTTTGAGGTGAGCCACGTCGATGGCGTGGCGCGGCGTGGCGTGCTGCGGACCGCGCACGGCATCGTGAACACACCGGCGTTTATGCCTGTCGGCACAAGCGGGGCGGTCAAGGCCGTCCTGCATCGCGATCTGACGGAAATGGGCGTCGGGATGCTATTGGCCAATACGTATCACCTCATGCTGCGTCCGGGAGACGAGAGGATTGCGCGCGCGGGGGGGCTCCATCGTTTCATGGGTTGGCCCGGTCCGATTCTGACCGACAGCGGTGGGTATCAGGTGTTCAGCTTGAGCCGTCGAACGACCGTCGACGAGACCGGCGTCCGGTTTCGTTCCCACCTCGACGGCACCGAGTGCCTCCTGACGCCAGAATCGGCGACGGAGATCCAAGCTCGCCTCGGGTCGGACATTGCCATGGCGTTCGACGAATGCACGCCGTATCCGGTCAGCATCGAGCAGGCGCGCACGTCGATGGATCTGACCCACGGGTGGGCCCGGCGATCACGCGATCGGTTCCTCGAGCTGCGTTCCGCTGGGACGACCGCCGACGTGACCAACCCCGGACAGGCACAGTTCGGAATCGTCCAAGGCAGCGTATTCCCAGAGCTTCGTCGAGAGAGTGCCGACGCGACCGTCGATGTTGGATTCGAGGCCTATGCGATAGGAGGCCTGAGCGTTGGCGAGCCGACGGACGACATGCATGAGATCGTGGCCCACACCGCAGCGCGGCTTCCGGCCGACCGCCCTCGCTATTTGATGGGTGTGGGGACCCCGGCGGACCTCGTCGAGATGGTCGCCCGCGGCGTGGATCTATTCGACTGCGTCCTCCCGACCCGCAATGCCCGGAACGGTCAGCTCTTTACCCGGTTCGGCGCGTTGAACATCAAGCGTGCCGAGTTTGCCGACGATGTCTCACCGCCTGATCCTGAGTGTCGCTGCTATACCTGTCGCAACTTTTCGCGGGCGTATCTGCGGCATCTCTACCTGGCCAACGAAGTCAACTCGGCTACCCTTAACACCCTCCATAACCTACACTTTTACCTTGACACGATGAAACGGATTGGTGAGGCTATAGTGTTCGGCTCGTTCGAAAAGTTTCGACAGGCCTTCCACCAGACGCTCTCCCGCCGTTAGCTGCGTCTCGGGCTGCGCCGCCGCATTCGGGTGAGCGGTTGAGGCGGGACGGAAGACCGATGTTCGGACACGAATCAACCTTTTTCGTCGCCCAGGCTCAGAGAGCGCCAGGACAACCAAGCCTCCTGGTGCAGTTTATGCCCTTCGCGATGATACTGGCGATTTTCTACTTCATCATCTTGCTGCCGATGAGGCGTCGCCAAAAGAAGGTCGAGTCGTTTCAGGCCGCCCTGAAGGTCGGTGACAAGGTCGTGACGACCAGCGGGCTCTACGGCGTCATCTCGAAGATGAACGAGAAGTCCGTGCAGGTGCAAATTGCCGACAAGGTCCGCGTCGAGATATCGCGAGCAGCGATCGGTGGCTATCAGGGCCAAGAACCCGTCGTGTCTGATTCCAAGAACTCGTAGAGGCAGAACGCGATGAACAAGACGCTGCAGTGGAAGCTCCTGGTGGTGGTCGCGGTTGCCGCGCTGTCGGCCTTGGCGATCTATCCCGTCGAAGAGCGGATCCGGTTGGGCCTCGACCTGAAGGGCGGCGTGCACATGGTGCTGCAGGTTCGGACCGACGACGCGCTCCTGGTCGAGACGGAGACGAGGGCCGAGCAGCTCAGCGAGCAGTTGAGTGTGCAAGGCATCGAGACGACCTCCATCGTCGCAACCGACGCGACATCCATTTCGGTTGAGGGCGTTCCCCAGGATCGCGACGCGGAGTTTCGGCAGATTGCCGAAGATCAGCTGTCGTTGGAGTACAACCGGTCGGGAGTCGGCAGAAACTACACCTTTCAGATGCGCGGTCCGATCGAATCGTCGCTGAGAGACGAATCGGTGCGCCAGGCGTTGCAGACGATCGAACGACGTGTGAACGAACTTGGCGTGGCCGAGCCGATTGTCGCGCCGTACTCGGTCGGCGGGCACCAGCTGTTGGTCCAGCTTCCTGGAGTCGAGGACGTGGACCGTGCGAAGGAGATCATTCGGGCTACCGCCCTGCTCGAGCTGAAGCTGGTAGAGGCTGGGCCGTCGGCGACCGAGGAGCTTCTCTTGCAGAGTCGGAACGGCGTCGTGCCTCCGGATATGGAGGTGGCCACCGGCTCATCCACGGCAGGTGGCGCACCCCAGACCGGCTATTACCTCGTGCGTCGGGTCGCAGCCGTCACCGGGCGCGACCTGCGAAATGCCCGCCCGTCCCTCGACGAGTACAACCAGCCGGCCGTGAGCTTTACGCTCAACCGTGAAGGAGCCCGAAAGTTCGGTGAGATCACGGGCCAGAACATCGGTCGGAGTCTTGCGATCCTGCTCGACGACCGTGTCGAGAGTGCGCCCGTCATCGAGGGGCGCATCACCGACGAGGGACGGATATCAGGTGCGTTCACCCAGCAAGAAGCCGCCGACCTCGCGCTCGTCCTTCGGTCAGGGGCGTTGCCTGCTGGGCTCGACTATCTCGAAGAGCGGACAATCGGTCCGACCCTTGGGGCCGATTCGGTTCAAGCCGGTGTGTTGGCTTCCATTTCCGGTCTCCTCGCGGTCGCCGTCTTCATGCTCGTCTATTACAAACTTGCCGGGATCAACGCGATCGTGGCGGTTGCCTTGAACCTCCTGATTCTGATGGGCTTCATGGCCTACGTCGGCGCGGTGTTGACGCTCCCGGGAATAGCGGGCCTGATTCTGACAATTGGTATCGGCGTGGATTCCAACGTACTGATTTTCGAACGGATCAAGGAGGAGTTGCGACAACAGAAGGCTGTGAAATCAGCGGTGAGCGCCGGCTTTGACCGCGTGTTCCTGACGATCCTGGACACGCACGTCGCATCCTTGATTGCCGCCGCGTTTCTCTTCCAATTTGGTTCGGGTCCAATACGCGGCTTTGCGACCACATTGGCGATCGGTTTGGTTTCAAACGTTTTCACCGCGGTGTTTGTGTCGCGCACGATGTTCGAAACGATCCTGTCGCGGCGACGGGTCGCGTCGTTGAGCATCTGAGAGCACCTGACGAGCAACCGGAATGTCACTGTTTTCCACGGTACCTAATTTCGATTTCATCGGCCGGCGGTGGTACGCCCTCGCGGTGTCGACCCTGATCATCGTGGCGGGGATCGCGATGGTGGTGTCGAGAGGCGGCCTGCCGCTGGGAATCGACTTCTCAGGCGGCACCCTCGTCGTCGTGGAGTTCGCGCAGCCGACTTCGGAAAGCGCCGTTCGGGACGCATTGTTCTCATTCGAGGAGAAGGATGTGCGGCAGTATGGCGAAAGCGGAGGCGGGATTCTCATCCGGCTTCCGCAGTCCGGACCCGAGGTAGGCACGAGCCTGGAGGAAGGCGCTCAGGTTGTTGTCTCGACCCTCGAGTCGGGCGACCTCGGTGACTTCGAGGTGGTTTCTCGCGAGCTGGTCGGCCCGGTGATCGGCGAAGAGCTCCAGCAGCGCGGCATCAGCGCGTTCGTCTGGGCCATGGCCGGTATCCTCGTCTACGTCGGTCTACGGTTTCGATTCAGCTTCGGGGTCGGCGCCATCGTTGCTGTTGTCCACGACATCCTCATCACCGTGTCGCTGTTGATGTTCTTTGGATACGAGCTTTCGCTCAATGTGGTCGCCGCGATGCTGACCATTACCGGGTATTCGGTCAACGATTCGATTGTCGTCTTCGATCGCGTACGAGAGAACATTCGACGCATGCGGAGCGACAAGTTCGAACATCTCGTCAACACCAGCATCAACCAAACTCTCGCACGAACCTTGATCACCTCTGGGACGACCGGCTTCGCGGTGTTCGCGCTGTACCTCTTCGGCGGCGAAGTGTTGCGCGGGTTCGCGTTCACGATGCTGGTGGGGGTTATGAGCGGCACCTATTCGACGATCTTCATCGCCGCGTCGGTCGCGATCGCCATCACGACGGGGCGAACGGCGAGACGTAGACGTCAGCTCGCAGCCGGCGCCGGGGCCTCGGAACCTGCCGCGCGCCCGCCTAAGGCGCAGCGAGCGCGCTCGCGCTCGAAGCGACAGAGCCGAAAGGCGCGGGCGTCGTAGGACTTCCTGGCGAGTTCGCTGTTGACGGCGATCCAAGCCGCGCTGCTCGGGGTCGTTCAGGGGCTGACGGAGTTCCTCCCGATTTCGAGCTCGGCCCATCTCATTCTGGCTCGTGCGCTGTTCGGGTGGGATGCCGGAGAGTTCGGGCTCGCATTCGACGTTGCATGTCATGTGGGCACGCTCATCGCGGTCCTGGTCTTCTTTCGGCGCGATGTGGTGGCGATGGCGTTTGCTGTCCCGGACGCCGTGCGGAATCTCCACCACGATGATGCGCATCTCGTGCGCAACATCGGCATCGGGACCTTACCGATCATCATCGTTGGGCTGGCATTCGCCGACGTGCTCACTTCGTCGCTGCGAACTCCGGTTGTTGCCGCGGTTGCGCTTATGTTCGGAGCCGGACTCATGATATTGGCCGAGCGACGCGGGTCTCGCAGCCGCAGCGACACGACGCTGTCGGGGATCGAGTCGCTCGGTCTGGGGCTGGCTCAGGCCGCGGCGCTGATACCAGGCGTCTCGCGGTCAGGTGCGGTCCTCACCATCGCCATGCTGTTCGGCTTGAAACGGGAACGCGCGGCTCGGTTTGCGTTTCTGCTTGGCATTCCTGCGATCGTGGCCGCGGCAGGTCGCCAATCGATAGCGCTCGTAGCCGAAGGCGTGCCCAGCGGGACGGCAGCGCTGTTCGCGATTGGTCTCGCCAGCTCGGGGGTGGTCGGTTACCTGACGGTCAAGTTCTTCATCCGATACCTTGCCAACAACTCGCTGCACCTTTTCGCCGCCTATCGGCTAGTCCTGGCGGCGTGCATTCTCCTCGCGTTCGTACGGTAGCGAACCCGCACGCCCTTGGAACGCCCGGTGGATCAGGTGCTCAGATCTTGACAGGTTAGTAGCTGATTGCTTAATTTGACGGGTTTCTTGACGCGCAAAGAGACGACCTCAGTTGGGGTCGGACGTTAACTGCATAGAGGACCGAATGGACCAGCAACTGTACTTCGCGTTGGGTTGGGGAGCGCCAGTGGTCGCCGCCCTGTTCAGTGTTTATCTGATTCGCAGCATCAATAGTCGTGACCCCGGGACCGAGGTCATGCAGAAAATCGCCGCGCTCATTCGGGCCGGTGCCATGGCGTTTCTCAAGACCGAGTACACGGTCCTGGCAGGCTTCGTCGGCATCATGTTCCTTGTACTCGTGTTGTTCCTTCCGGAGAACGCGGTTCTCACGGCCGTGAGTTTTCTCGTTGGCGCCTTACTTTCAGCGTTGGCGGGGTTTGTCGGCATGCGAACCGCCACCGGCGCCGCGGTCCGTACCACATTTGCCGCGACGACCAGCCTGGCCGCGGCCCTTCGGGTTGCCTTCTCGAGCGGCGCGGTGATGGGACTGACGGTGGTCGCGTTGGGCACGTCGGGGATCGCGGTGTTGTATTACGTCTTTGGAGGCCTGGGGGGCAACGGCGAAACGGCGGTCGAGCAGCTGTTCGGGTTTTCGCTAGGGGCGTCCTCGATCGCCCTGTTTGCCCGTGTGGGTGGCGGTATCTACACGAAAGCAGCCGATGTTGCAGGCGACCTGTCTGGCAAGGTGGAGGCTGGGATACCGGAGGACGATCCACGCAACCCTGCGACTATTGCTGACAGCGTCGGCGACAACGTGGGCGACGTCGCCGGAATGGGAGCCGATCTGTTCGAGTCTTACGTGGGCAGCATCATCTCGTCGATCGCGCTGGCGTGGGCGCTCAGCGCTCCGGCCGCCGAGGCTCTGTGGGGGGTCGATGCGTCGTCGTTCGGTCAGGTTCAGGCCGCGCTCGTGCTGTTTCCAATCCTTCTTTCCGGTGTGGGCATTCTCGCGTCCATACTTGGGACGTTCACCGTGAGTACCGACGACGAGAGCAAGATCGGCGGGGCGCTGCACCGCGGACTTCTCGTCGCGTCCGCGCTTGTGCTCGTTGCCGCAGGTGCGCTCGTCATGATCATGGACGTTCCCATCGAGGTGCTGTGGTGCGTGCTCCTCGGCCTGGCGTCGGGCGTCGCCATCGGACAGCTCACTGAGTACTACACAGGGAAGGACAAGCCACCCGCCCATCACATCGCACAGCAGTCCGAGACCGGACCGGCAACCAACATCATTGCCGGCCTAGGAGTGGGCATGATGTCCTGTGGCCTGCCGATTGTCGTGATCTGCCTGGCGATCTTCTTCAGCTACGCGTTCGCGGAGCTCTACGGAATCGCGATCGCCGCGGTGGGCATGCTGTCGACCCTGGGAATCAGTCTCGGGGTCGATGCCTATGGGCCAGTCGCCGACAATGCCGGCGGAATTGCCGAGATGAGCAAGTGTGAGCCCTTCGTGCGACAGCGGACGGACGCCCTCGATGCCGTCGGCAATACGACGGCCGCGATGGGCAAGGGGTTTGCGATCGGATCGGCCGCGCTCACCGCGCTCGCGCTCTTCAGCACGTTTCGGACCAAGGCGGCCGACGCCGTGGCGCAGGCAGGCGGAGCTGGGCAGTTCGACGATCGGCTGCTGAGCCTCTCGCTCGAGAATCCGAACGTGCTCATCGGCATGTTGATCGGCGGGATGTTGCCCTTCATATTCGCGGCGTTGACGATGAATGCCGTCGGGCGATCCGCAGCCAAAATGATCGAAGAGGTACGGCGACAGTTCAGGGAGATTCCCGGGCTGATCGAGGGTAAAGCCGAACCGGACTCTGCGCGCTGCGTCGAGATCTCAACCAAGGCGGCTATTAGGGAAATGATCATTCCAGGCCTGCTGGCGGTGACCGCACCGATTCTCACCGGCTTTTTGCTGGGTGTGTCGGGGCTGGGCGGTCTCTTGGGAGGCGCGCTCGTGACCGGCGTGCTGATGGCCCTGATGATGGCCAACGCCGGCGGCGTGTGGGACAACGCGAAGAAGTACATCGAAGAAGGACATCACGGCGGCAAGGGTTCGGAGTCCCACAAGGCCGCCGTCATCGGCGACACCGTTGGCGATCCGTTCAAGGACACCTCGGGACCGAGCCTGAATATCCTTATCAAGCTCATGAGCATCGTGGCGGTGATCTTTGCGCCCCTGGTGGTCGCCTGGATGAGCTGAGAGCCGTTTTGTGGGCCCCGGGGTCTACTTTCTTTATGAGTGCCGACTCGAGCCGGCGATTGATCACAATTTTGGGGTTTTTCTCGCATCGAGAGGAACTTCGTGTGTGTCGGTCGACTTCGTTGACAGCGTCTTGAGGCATACATATAATCGACCCTCCTGAGGCGCAGCTACGCTCTGCGCGAGGGGGCAAAAGGGGGTATCCGTGGCCGGTCAAATGTTTGGTGAGATCGGGAATCCAACCGTTAGAGTTGGGACACAGAAGTGGTACACGGTTCCGCTTTCTATTGTCATTCACGTCATTGCCATCGCGCTGGTGGTGATCGTTCCGCTGATGGCCGTTGACGCGCTCCCAACGCCGGCGTCGATGATGTCGTTTGTCGCCGCGCCGCCACCACCACCGCCGCCACCGCCTCCGCCACCACCACCGAGGGCTCCGTCGGCTATACAAACGGTGACTATTCCGGTGGACTTCAACCCGAATGCGGCCCCCATCGCCGCACCAGTCGAGATCGCGGCTGAGCCGAACTTCAATCTGGCTTCTATTGGTGGTGTCGAGGGTGGCGTCGTCGGCGGAGTTGCCGGCGGCATTGTTGGTGGGCTATTGGGGGCGCCACCGCCTCCGCCGACACCCACAGAACCGGTCCGTGTGGGCGGCAACATCGCGCCCCCGACCAAGGTCAGGGACGTCAATCCTATTTATCCGCCCGTTGCGCAGTCGGCTCGGGTGCAGGGCGTCGTCATTCTCGAGGCGGTTATCGGACCGACCGGTCAGGTCGCCGATGTGAAGGTGCTACGTTCGGTCCCGTTACTCGACGAAGCAGCCATCACAGCCGTGCGGCAGTGGCAGTACACGCCCACCACGCTAAACGGCGTTCCGGTGCCGGTCATCATGACGGTGACCGTAAATTTCACGTTGCAGTAGGCACTGCGCCGCGACAAAACCGCGCGCTTTCGTTGGATCAAAAGGACTCGGCCAGGAGGAACGATGGACTTACTCGAACTTTGGTTTCAGATGAGCATCCCGGTCAAATTGTTGATAGGCGTGCTGGCGGTCATGTCGATGTGGTCGGTTGGCGTCTTCTTCGAGCGTATCTTCACGTTCTCGCAGGCCAACAAGCAATCGAAGACCTTCGCCCCGCAAGTGGCCGTACATCTCAAGCAGGGAAAACTCAAGGACGCCATCGCCGTATCGCAGTCCAAAGAGTATCGATATAGCCACTTGAGCAAGGTCGTCCTGGCCGGCCTGCAGGAGTATCAGTTTCAGCAGGACACCGGCGTCGAGCTCGCCAAGGACGATGTCGTCGACAGCGTTCGCCGCGCCATCCAGCGTGCGGCTGCGTTAACCTCGGCCGACCTCAAGAAGGGCATGGGCGTGCTGGCGACCATTGGATCGACAGCGGTCTTCGTCGGTCTGCTCGCCACGACGCTTGGCGTCATCAACGCGTTCCAGGGTATCGCGACCACGGGGTCGGGCGGCCTGGGGGCGGTCTCGGGCGGTATTTCAGAGGCGCTCGTTGGAACGGCCATTGGGTTGTTTGTGGCGATTCCAGCGGTCTGGTTCTACAACTACCTCACCGGGAAGGTCGAGTACTTCAACGTCGAGATGGACAACTCGTCGTCCGAGTTAGTCGACTACTTCATCAAGAAGGCGTAGTCGCAATCGATAGGGTGGTTCGCGCGGGGGTTCGCGACGAGCTGAGGGGGGATCTCACAATGGGGATGGCAGCCGGCAAAAAGGATGATTCTTTTAATTCGGAGATCAACGTGACGCCGTTGGCCGACGTGATGCTAGTGCTGCTCATCATCGTCATGTTGATCGCGCCGATGCTGCAGGCGGGTGTGCCCGTAAACCTGCCGGACTCGCGGAACTCGACAGAGAAGACCGATCAGGACCAGCAAACGGTGCTTCACGTCGATGCGGCGGGGCGCTTCTACGTCGACAACATCCAGACTGAGCGAAACTCGCTGCTATCGTCGATTCAGGCTGCGCTCGACCGCAAGTTCGAGCGGATCCTGCTGCTCAAGGGCGACCGGCAAGTGCGGTACTCAGAGATCATGCTGGTGCTCGATCAGCTGCAGCGTGCGGGTATAGAGAACATCGGCCTCATCACCGAGGGTCGGCCCGACGAAGAGTCTGACGAGGGCGAGTAGAGGAGTCATTATGGCGCGTCACAAAATGCACCATGGCGCGGATGCGGTCGTCGAGGCCGAACGCCCAGAGGAGAATCACGAAATCAACATCACGCCGTTCATCGACGTCTTGCTGGTGCTGATCGTGATCTTTTTGGCTGCGCTTCCGCTCGGACAGCGCGGCCTGGATATCAACCTTCCGCTCGAGACCCAGAGCTCGGCGCAGTCATCGACTGACAGCAGCCAAATCGTGCTCGAGTACACGGCAGATCGTCGAATCACGATCAACAGCCAGGACGTGGCCCTCGCCGCTCTCGAGAGCCGATTGCGATCGATATTTGAGGGCCGCCGCGAGAAGACGATGTTCATCGCTGGCTCCGGATCGCTTACGTACGGCGATATTGTTGCCGTCATCGACGCCGCCAAGGGTGCCGGCGTCGAAAAGGTCGGGATCGTCACCGATGGCATGCGAGCTGCCGGTGGTGCTGCGCCGATCGGGGAGTAGGGCTGCTAGGAGAATCGCTCGAGGCTTCTATGTTCATGCAACGCAAAACCTTCGTGGCGGCGGTCGTAGCGCTCGCAGTGAGTTCCCTGGCCGGATGCGCCTTTTTCGGGGAGCTAGCGGCCGCGCGAACGTTCAAGGACGCCAACCTCGAGTATTCCCGCGGCCGGTACCTCGAGGCGATAGAGCTGTACGAGGAAGTCGTTAGCGTGCTCGACGAGACCGGCTCCGAAAGCGAGATCGCGCAACAGCTCACGGCGGCGTACTTTTACATTGGCAACTCCTACGACAGCCTGTATCAGCCGCGCATCACCGATCCGGAGAACCTGAACAACCTGGAGCAGGCCGTCCACTACTACCAGCTGGCGTCTCAGGAGAGTCCGACCCGCGAGTTGCGGGAGTTGTCGATGCAATACCTCGTATCGACGTTTGGGTCCGACAAGGCGAATGATCCGTCGCGCGCCGAACCAGTACTGCGAGAGATGATTCTGAGTGACCCGGAAAACCCGGACAACTACTACCGGTTGGCTCAGCTCTATGAGGAGTCTGGTTTGTTCGAGGAGGCGCAGTCCGTGTATCAGGCGGTCGAGAGCTTCCGATCCGACGATCCAGGACTCTACCTGCAGAAGGCCGGGTTCTACAACCGCGCGGGTGAGTTCGAGCTCACGATGGAAGCGTTGGAACAGCGCGGGAGAATTGACCCAGACAATCCCGAGGCCTTCTATACGATCTCCACCTACTACTGGGAGAAGGCGTTCAAGGACTTTCGTATCACCCAGGACCAGAAGCTCGAGTACATTGCGAGGGGACTCGACGCGGCCAATCGTGCGCTCGATCTCAACGATCGATATGTCGAAGCGCTCGTGTACAAGAACATCCTCTTGCGGCTGCAGGCAAACGAGACCGAAGACCTCGCCGAGCGTGAGGCGCTCATTGTCGAGGCCGATGAGCTGAGGGACCGCGCCCAGGAACTGCAGGCAGAGCAGGGCCAGGTAGTTCAGCGGCCCGAAGCCTAGTCGTCAGTTTGTAGGGTTTTTTAAGGCCGGCTGCGGCTCGATCACGAGCCGCGGTCGGCCTTTTGTCTTTGCGTCGTCCGCGTTTGGATATGATGGGACGATCGTCGACGCTCTACTGACATGATTGCCTTCAACGACCTGGCATCGAAGGCCAGGGGAAACAATCCAGAGTCCGATACGGAGCTCCTCCGCCGAGCGTACGAATTCTCGGCCGCGAAGCACGAAGGCCAGCGTCGTCGCTCGGGCGAGGACTACATTACACACCCGCTCGAAGTTGCTTCGCTCGTTGCGGACATGAAGCTCGATGACGTGGCGATCACGTCAGGGCTACTACACGACGTCGTCGAGGACACGCTCACGACGATCGAGAGCGTTCGCGAGCACTTTGGGCCCGACGTCGCGCATGTTGTTGAAGGCGTCACCAAGATCAGCACGATCCCGTTCTCGTCCCGCGAGGAGCGTCAGGCAGAGAACTTCCGCAAGATGCTCTTTGCGATGGTCGACGACATCAGGGTCATTCTGGTCAAGCTCGCCGACCGCTTGCACAACATGCGCACGCTGCAGCACCTCGACGACAAACAACGGACCGCTATCGCTCAGGAGACGCTGGACATCTACGCGCCCATCGCAGGTCGGCTGGGCATGAGCAAGATCAAGAACGAACTCGAAGACCTCGCGTTTCGTCACTTGGAGCCGGAGTACTACGAGACGCTCAAGACGTGGGTGGAAGAACGACGGCGAGCGACCGAACATACGATGGCGAATCTCCGTGAGACGCTCGAAGCAAAGCTGACCGACGCCCATGTTCCGGTCGCGAGCTTGTCGGGGCGGATCAAACGCCTGTTTAGCATTCGGGAGAAGGTGCGGCGTCAGAAGATCGCGCTCGAGCAGGTGTACGACCTCGTGGCGTTGCGCGTGATCGCCGAGTCTGTCAAGGATTGCTACGCCGCGTTGGGCATCATCCATCAAACGTGGGCGCCGGTGCCGGGGCGGTTCAAGGACTTCATAGCGATGCCCCGGCCCAACGGATACAGGTCGCTGCACACTTCGGTCGTGAGCGCTCGAGGCTTTCCGTTCGAAGTGCAGATCCGTACCGAAGAGATGCATCAGATCGCCGAGGAGGGTATTGCAGCACACTGGAAGTACAAAGAGGGCCGCGTCGGCGCAACGGCTGATGAGCAGTATTTCCTGTGGCTGCGCCAGTTGCTCGAGTGGCAGCAGGAAGTACGCGACCCGGGTGAGTTCATTCACGGTCTCAAGGTCGATCTATATCCGGAGGAGGTCTACACGTTCACGCCCAAGGGCGAGGTGAAGGCGCTGCCGCGTCGGGCCACGCCGTTGGACTTTGCCTACTCGGTGCACACCGACGTCGGTCATACGTGCGTCGGCGCACGTGTGAACGGCAGGATGGTGCCGCTGCGTACCCATCTCAACAGTGGCGATATCGTCGAGGTCGTCACGTCCGTCGGCCACAAGCCGAGCCGGGATTGGTTGAACTTCGTGGCGACGTCGCGCGCACGCAACAAGATCAAACAGTTCATTCACGCCGAAGAGAAGACGCGCGCGGTCGAGCTCGGACGCAAGCTGCTCGACAAGGAGATCCATCGATACGACCTGGGCGGGAAGAAGCTACTGGAGAAGGGTACGCTGAACGATGTGGCGACCGGATTCCGGCTGGCCAAGACCGACGATCTGTTGGCAGCGGTGGGGTACGGGAAGATCGCGCCACGCAGCGTGTTGGCAAAGCTCGTGCCCCAAGATCAGCTAGAGCAGAAGTCTGGCGGCGCGGCACTCAAGTCGGTCGTCCGGCGGGTGTTCAGACCGCGCGACGAGAAGATCAAAGTTCAGGGATTCGACGATCTCATGGTGTTTCGCGCCCGATGCTGCAATCCCATCCGCGGCGAGAAGATCGTCGGCTACATCACGCGTGGCAAGGGTGTGTCGGTCCATTCGGCCAAATGTCCGAATGTCCTGAACCTGCTCTACGACCCCGAACGTCGGATAGAGGTGGTCTGGGACGACAGCCGTAGCGACGAAGCGAACACGTTTACCGTGTGCCTAACGATTCAGGTCGAAGATCGGCGTGGGATTCTGGCAGATGTGACGTCACGGATTGCAGGGGTTGACATCAACATGCAGAAGGTCGAGGCGATATCAAGCGACGATCAACACGGCCGTATCAGCGTCACCCTAGACATCAAGGACCTCAAGCACCTACAGCGCGTGATCAAACTGGTGACGGGCGTGCCCGGAGTGTTGGACGTAGAGCGGGTACTTCGGCAGGTCAGCTGACCCGCTGAATCGCGTTACCCGGGACGTTCCGTCGAGATTGGCTCGCTCGATTCAGGGAGCACCGCAATGGCATCGATCTCGACCCGAACGGATTTCGGGAGCGCAGACACCTGAACCGTCGATCGTGCGGGCGACGGTGCATCGAAGTACGATGCGTAGACGGCGTTCATCTCGGTGAAATCGTTGAGATCGGTAAGGAACACCGTTGTGCGAACGACATCTCGGAGGGACCCGCCCGCTGCTTCAAGCACGAAGCTCAGGTTCTGGATGACTCGTTCCGTTTGGAGCGTGATGTGGTCGGACTCGACGTTCCCGGTCGATGGATCGATGGGGATCTGCCCGGAGACAAACAGGAGCTGACCAACCCGAACGGCTTGTGAATAAGGGCCGATGGCCGGCGCCGCGCGCGGAGTGCTGATGGCGGTGAGGCGGGACGTCACGCCGCCTTGATGACCTTGTTTGAGCGGATACAGCGAGTGCAGACTTTGAGTCGCTTCACTCCACCATTGACTACCGCCCTGACCGACTGGATGTTCGCTTCGAACCGGCGACGTGTCACGTTGTGAGCGTGGCTCACGTTGCGCCCCACGGCCGGACCTTTTCCACAGATGTCGCAGCGTCGTGCCATGATTTTCTCAACTATCCCAAACAATCAGTATACCAGGGCCTGAGCCTTCGTCACAGCACTAGCGTCCCGGCACGATCAGCCCAGGGCCCTCGGCGCCCGGGGGCACCACGCCTGAGCCGCTCGCCTCGGACTCGGTCGGCTGGTCCTTGAGCACCCGTCTTAGGAGCTGCAGATAAGCCGTGTTCTCTCCGGTCAGGACCGCGCGCGCGGTTCGGGCTCCAGTTTCGATCCGCCGCAGCACAGCCGCGACATCGGCATCGCTGATGGCCAAGCCCTCGGTCCGTCGGGCCTCGATGATCTGCTTGACCTCGGCGCCAAGCCGCTCAGCAGATGGCAGCCCGGCCGAGTGCTCGTAGATGATTCCACGGCTGGCGGTTTCGTACGTCTCCGCCAAAGCCTTCGACGCCTCGGCGATGTCGTCGTCGACGAGCGCGGGCGCATCAGGTCGTTCCAGGCGCAGGAAGCCTTGAATGAGCAAGGTGACCACGTGCTGGCGCTCTGTGAGGTCGCGGAGCAGCGGAAACAAAAATTGCAGGTCGCGCTCGCGCTGCCTCTGGAGGGCTGCGGGTGGATGCTGCTGAGACGACCGTAAGTACGAGCAGTCCGGTGGACAGTCGATTTCGACCATCCGTTTGGTGCCGCAGCAGACGGCGCAGATCGAGTACCCAAGCGCTGGACACGCCCGTCGCGGTTTTCGGCGGCCGCACTGCGGACACTTGCTCTGCATACCGGGTCTTTCGCGGGCGGCCGTCAGCTTCGCACAGTCGAAGTCGGACCGTCAAATGGCGTCTGTCGAGCGACGGGCGAACCTACACATCCGTGTAGAAGTCGACACGCGTTGACCGGAGTGACGGAGAAGCTGTCCACTTCTGTGGACGGTCGGCCTGGCGAAAACGAGAAACCGATCGGGCCTTATCGTCGTCTAATAGGATGTGCGAGGTTGGGTTGCCTGAGAAGGGCTGTCCTGACCGGCTTCGCAGAAAACGCTGTTAATGAAGGCGTTGCAGATGGTTGATCAGGCCTCGGGAGGGCCGTAGGATACAGACAGAGCGCCCCACGGTCCCTCCCTCGACGTCCTGCCTGACCAATCACGCATTTTCGTTTTGTTGGCAAATGGCTTACAGAGTTCTGCAAGCGGCGCCTGTGTTCGGCGGTATTGGCTTTGCATAAAGGGGTGGTCGGATGCTGACAGCGGGCCATCAAGTGATGGGAAGCGGCGTTTGATCCGAAAGATCCCGCGACCCTTTGTAGGAGTTTGATGAACATGGCGGAAGGAGCCGTCATCATGGCAACCAAGACACGGAAAAAGCGAACGAAACGATACGAGGAACTGCGGTCGATTCTCGAGGAACGACGGCTTGAGATTATTGGGGAAGTGCACGATAAGATGCGCGACGTCCGCACCGAGGGTGCGGCGGTGACAAGTCAAGGAGTGCGGGACGAAGCCGAGAGTTCGGAAGCCGAGATCCAAGACGACATCGAATTCGCGCTGCTTCAGATGAAGGCAGAGACCCTAAGCAAGATCAACGAAGCGCTGGAGCGCCTCGAACGTGGAACCTACGGCGACTGCTACGAGTGTGGAAACGAGATTTCTGAGGGCCGTCTCCGAGCGCTTCCGTTCGCGGTGCGTTGCAAGGACTGCGAAGAAGCGCGGGAAGTAGCGCAGGGGCGCGAACGCCTGGTGGCGGGACGTCGCGGCGGGAACTCGCTGTTTGCGGATATGATCAGCTGAAGTCGGCCTACCGTTCCGTTAGCCGTAAGCACGCCGACCCCGCCCTGTGGCGGGGTCAGCTATTTTAGAGACCGAATATCTGGAGATCGAACTAGTCCCTTGTGTCTGAAAAAGCTTTAAGAAGTGTGCCGGGTGTGATGTATGGGGCGGCATGGCAAGAACAGGTCGGCCCAAAGCGAGATTGGAAGTCACCGCCGTGGAGCGAGGAGAACTTGAGCGGCTCGCCAGGCGCGCCAGAACGAATCGGCATGTGGCCTTGCGGGCGAAGATCGTCCTGAGGTGCGCGCATGGCGAATCGAACGTGGCGGTCGCGGCGAAACTGCGCTGTTCGAATGTGACGGTCGGCAAGTGGCGGCAGCGGGTTACGACAGGTCGCGTGGATGCGCTGTATGACGAGCCCAAGCCCGGAGCCCCCCGGACACTGTCCGATGCGGATGTCGAGTCGATCCTCGTCGCCACGTTGGAAAGTAAGCCGAAGGGGCGGACCCACTGGAGCACCCGCAAGATGGCGGAGCGCGCTGGCGTCAGTGCCTCCACCGTGGGCCGCATCTGGCGCACCTTCGGGTTGCAGCCGCATGTCGTGGAATCCTTCAAGATCTCCGACGACCCGCTGTTCCTCGAGAAGGTGCGGGACATTGTCGGCCTCTACCTGAATCCACCCGACCACGCCGGTGTCTTGTCATTCGACGAAAAGCCTCAGATTCAAGCCCTCGAGCGAGCGCAGCCGATCCTGCCGATGGACATGGGTCGGCCCGAACGCCAGACGCACAACTACATCCGCCATGGCACGGTGGACCTCTTCGCGGCGCTCAACGTCGCGACCGGCCAGGTCGTGGCGCACACCAAGAAGCAGCATCGGTCGAGGGATTTCGTGAGCTTTCTGCGCGAGATCGACGAGCGGGTGGACCCCACCCTCACCGTCCACGTGATCCTCGACAATCTCTCGGCGCATAAGTCCCCGCTGGTCACACGATGGGTGGCCCGCCACCCGCGCTTCCAGTTCCACTTTACGCCAACCTACTCCGCCTGGCTCAACCTCGTCGAGCGGTTCTTTGGCCTCCTCACCGAACACGCCCTCAAGCGCGGCTCACATTCCAGCACGCACGCGCTGCGCCACGCCATCTCCGCCTACGTGGACGCCCACAATGACGAGGGCAAGCCTTTCAAGTGGACGAAAACAGCCGACGAGATCCTCGCGAAGGTGAAGCGGTTCGGACAGCGCACCGTTCAAGTCCACGGTGGCCCCAGATGACCAACGACTTTTTGAAGAAATCAAAGATCAAGGGGACTAGATGAGCGACGAGTCGTCGGGCTTCGCGGGAGACAATACCACCGAACCAGACATGGACCGTCCTGTGACGGTTCCCGAGCGTTTGCCAATCCTGCCACTTCGGGACACGGTGCTGTTTCCGAACTCGTTCATGCCGCTGGCAGTTGCTCGCGAAAGCTCCGTCCGCCTCATCGATCAGGCTGTCGCCGACGGCAGTCCGGTCGGGGTGTTCACCCAACGCGATGCCGCGATCGAGGAGCCTGCGCAAGACGACCTCTATCCCATCGGCACGCTGACTCACATCCACAAGATGTTCAAGCTGGCCGACGGCAGCCTGCGCTTGATCGTTCAAGGACTCACGCGAGTCCAGCTTGACTCGATCATCGAGACCAACCCGTACATTCAGGCAGTGGTGCACGCGGCCGACGAGACGTCGTCCGATACAGACCAGCTCGAAGTCGATGCATTGCAGCGGAACGTCAAGAACAATTTTCAACAGGTCGTGTCCCTGTCGCCGCTCCTGTCGGACGACTTACAGTCGTTGGCCGCCAACATCTCCGACCCGGGCAAGCTTGCCGACTTCATCGTATCGAGTCTGACGACGATTCCGACGACGACCAAGCAGGAAGTGCTCGAGACGCTCGACATCCGCGAGCGCATGGACGATTTGAATCGCATCCTGACCAATGAGTTGGAAGTCCTCGAGCTGGGATCGAAGATCCAGTCCCAGGTACAGTCCGAGGTCGGTAAGAGCCAACGCGAGTACCTACTGCGCGAGCAGCTCAAAGCCATCCAGAAGGAGCTTGGTGAGGGTGACGATCAAACCAAGGAGATCGAGGAACTCCGCGAGAAGATCGAGGCCGCCGGCATGCCGGAGTCGGTCCAGAAAGAGGCGCTCCGTGAACTGGATCGCCTGTCCAAGATGCCGGTGGCGGCAGCCGAGTACACGGTCTCGCGGACCTATCTCGATTGGATGATCGCGCTGCCGTGGGACGCGCGCACCGAAGAGGTCATCGATCTCAAGCGAACCAAGGGTGTGTTGGACGCCGATCACTCTGATCTCGAGAAGGCCAAGGACCGCATCCTCGAGTACCTCGCCGTGCGCAAGCTGAATCCAGACGTCAAGGGCCCGATTCTTTGTTTCGTAGGGCCTCCCGGCGTCGGCAAGACATCGCTGGCGAAGTCGATTGCGGCGGCGCTAGAGCGGAAGTTCGTGCGCGTGTCTCTGGGTGGCATGCGGGACGAGGCGGAAATCCGGGGCCACCGCCGAACCTATATCGGCGCGCTGCCAGGCCAGGTTATTCAGGGGCTACGTCGGGCTGAGACGAGGAATCCAGTGTTTATCCTCGATGAGATCGACAAGCTGGGTATGGACTTCCGCGGCGACCCGGCGTCGGCGCTTCTCGAAGTGCTCGACCCGGAGCAGAACAACACGTTTCGGGACCACTATCTCGACGTTCCGTTCGACCTGTCGGAGGTGCTGTTCATCACGACCGCCAATGTTCTGGATCCCGTCCCGCCCGCGCTGCGGGATCGTATGGAGGTGCTGGAGCTCCCGGGTTACACGGAAGACGAGAAGCTGATGATCGCGACCGATCATCTGGTCGGTCGACAGGTGCCTAATCACGGGCTGACCGCGGAACAGATCGGGTTTACCGAATCGGCGCTACGAGCCATCATCCGTGGCTACACTCGCGAAGCCGGTGTGAGAAACCTGGAACGAGAGATCGGCGCCATCTGTCGGAAAGTTGCGCGTCGACGCGCGGAGGGCATCGAGGAAACCGTCGACGTGACGCCGGAGACGGTCGTCGAGATGCTCGGAGCGCCGAAGTTTCTCGATGAAGAGGTCGCCGATCGTACGAAGCAGCCCGGCGTCGCGATTGGGCTCGCATGGACGCCGGTCGGTGGTGACGTGCTGTTTGTTGAGGCTACCCGGATGCCAGGAAAGGGCTCGTTGACGCTAACGGGACATCTTGGCGAGGTCATGCGCGAATCGGCGAAGGCGGCGCTCTCCTGGTTTCGAGCCAACGTTGCTGGCTATGATGTCGACCCGTCGTTCTACCAGGATGCCGAGATCCACCTGCATGTTCCGTCCGGCGCGATTCCGAAGGACGGGCCCTCGGCCGGGGTGACGATGGTGACGGCGCTGGTGTCGGAGCTGACAGGACGTCCGGTCCGGTCGGATTTGGCGATGACTGGCGAGATCACGCTGTCGGGCCATGTGCTGCCGGTTGGCGGGATCAAAGAGAAGGTGCTAGCGGCGCGCCGGCTCGGCATCCTCCACGTGGCGGTGCCCCAGCAGAACGAGAAACACGTCAACGAGGATCTCAGCCCCGAGCTCAGGCGCGAGGTGACGATTCACTACATCTCTACGATCGACAATGTGCTGGATCTCGCGCTGCTCCCGCGATCCGAGGAACGGCGACCCGAAGAGGTCGGATCAGCTGACGCTCAGGTTCACGGAACCGTCCAGTAAGACCTCCGGTCCCCAACGCCCCTACGGAACCGTCCGGCGTTCACACGAGCGCTAGCCCGAGAGCCGTTTTCATGTCCTGGGTGTGCTCCCGTGCAATGAGCGAACGGGCTTCGTTGAGCGAGAAGATCCTGGGCTCGAGGATCTCGTCCGCGTCGACCGGCGCACGCGTATCGGACTCCGTGAGCTGGGTCAGGCGAAAGAACACCATCAGCTCATCGCTGTAGCCTGGCGTTGGATAGTACGCGGCGATCCGATCCACGCGCTCAGGCACGCGACCGATTTCTTCATGGCATTCTCGACGGGCCGCTGACTCAAGGTCCTCTCCCGGGTCGACCGATCCTGCGGGCAGCTCCCAGATCCAACGGTCGATGACATATCGATACTGCCGCACGAGGACGACGTGATCCGGGTCGATGAGCGGAACCAGAATGACCGACGCGCCGTGCCTCACCACGTCCATCGTCGCCTCGCGACCGTTCGGGAGCTGTACGCGATCAATCCGCGTCGAGAAGACTCGACCGGTATGGACCGCGCGGGTATTGATGACCGTGGCAAGAGCTTCGTGCATAGGGTCCTCAGGTCGGGCTTTGGTCATACATGACGGTGTCGGACCGAGGCGTCCGCAGACCGGGCCGCGCTGATGATTCTCAATCCGTCCACGAGATGTCGGAGATCCGCAGGCAAGTCGCAGCTGAATGAGAGGTGGCGTTTGTCCGTTGGATGTTGGAACGCGAGCAAGGCCGCGTGTAGAAAAGGCCGCCGGAGCGACTGCAGTGCCTCGAGATGCCGAGGTGGACGTCGCCGCGACCCGGAGTAGACCGGATCTCCAACGATCGGATGACCGATCTCGCTCAGGTGGACCCGGATCTGGTGGGTGCGTCCAGTGGCGATGACGACGTTGAGCAGCGATACGCCCGCCAGATGTTCCGCCTCAACGATACGCGTCACGGCGCTCCGGGCGCGTCGCGAGCGAGTCGAGATCCGCTTGCGCTGAACAGGGTCGCGGCCAATAGGTATGTCGATTGTCCGCCCCGCTCGAACGGTGCCCCAGACGAGCGTCACGTAGCGTTTGTCGACTTGGCGCTGGCGAAATTGGCTTGCGAGCGCGGCGTGGGATCGGTCGTGCTTCGCAATCACCATCAAGCCAGATGTGCCGCGGTCGAGTCGATGGACGATTCCGGGACGGATTGTACCCCCCACCCCGCTGAGATCACTGACGTGGTGGAGCAGCGCGTTGACGAGCGTGCCGGTGGCGTGGCCCGCGGCTGGATGGACCACCATGCCAGCGGGCTTGTTAACGACGAGCAGATCGGCGTCGTCGTACACGATTTCAACATCCAGCGCTTCGGGTTGAGGCGTGGCAGGAACCGGAGGTGGGATCTCGAGGGTGATCCGATCACCCTCGCGGACCAATGTCTTTGCGCGTGCGACATCGCTTCCGACACGAGCCCTTCCGTCCTTGATGAGTCGCTGGATCTGGGAGCGCGTCAGGTCGGAGAGGTTTGCGGCGAGAACTTGGTCGAGCCGACGTCCTTCGTGTTCATCGGATACCTGGACTTCGACGATCGAGGGATCTGAGTTGCGGAGTTCGGTCACGGCGAGTTGAGGTCGTCGGCGGCCGGCGAGCTCACGCCGCCCGGGCCTGGGCGTTGCGTCCGCTCGGTTCCGGCGTTTGAGAACGGCTCAAGGCCACCAGCATCACGAGGCTAACCGGGATAAGCAGCACCGACACGAACTGTGACGTGGACAGCAGATCGAACACCACTCCTCTGGGGTCGCCCCGGAAGAACTCGATCCCGAATCGGGCCATCGAGTACAAGAGGAGGTAGCTCCAGAACGTCCGTCCGGGAAAGCCGAGGCCGCGGCGTTCTGCGACGAGCAGCAGTGCCAAGATGATCAGCGCCGCGCCCGATTCGTAGAGCTGCGTGGGGTGGAGGCTCACTCCGAGCGGCGTGCCGACATTGCTTGCGGCGAGGGGATTGGTGAACGTAATCCCCCACGGGAGCTCCGTCGGTCGGCCGTAGCAGCACCCCGCCATCAGACATCCGACCCGACCTACGGCCTGCCCCAGGGCGATGCCGGGCGCGAACGCATCACACGTCGCCCAGATGGGAAGGCTGTGCCGTCGCATAAACCAGAACGCCACCCCGACGGACAGCAGCAAGCCACCATAGAACACCCCTCCCGAACGCACGATGGTCCACAGCTCGGCCGGATCCTCGACGTAGTGATCGAACTCGACGACGAGCAGCAGCAGCTTCGCGCCGACCAGGGCGCTGACGATGATGTAGATGCCCAGGTCCATGACCCGGTCGCCGTCCATGCCACGTGCCTTGGCTCGGACGATCGCGTAACGCAAACCGGCCAGGTAGGCCGCCGCGAGCAGCACACCGTAGGTGTAGATACTGATCGGACCAATATCAAACAGTTTCGGATACATGTCGTTGTACAAACAGCATATCGAGGACGAGTAGCGTCGCGCCTGCCGTGATCGAAGCGTCGGCGACATTGAAGACCCAGAAGTGCCAACTATCCCAGTACACATCGATGAAGTCGAGAACGAATCCCATAGTGACCCGATCGATCAGGTTGCCGATGGCACCTCCGATGACGAGTGCCAGACCAAACTGGGATGGCCACTCACGTGAAGTAGTTCGCGACGCGTAGAAGCCGATGGCCGCGAGGGCCATCACGGCGACGCCGGTTAGGATCGCCGACTTGAACGGCAGGTCGACCGTGTTGAGCAGCCCAAACGCCGCGCCGGTGTTTCGAGCATGGGTGAAGTCAAGGAACCCCGGAATCACGACGAGGCTGTCGTGAAGGGGGAGCGCGGCTCGCACAAGGGCTTTGGCGGTCTGGTCGAGTCCCACGACCAACACCGACAGCGTGCCAAGCAAGACACGCGACGGACCGCTGAGAAACGGGACGGTGCGGGGGTCCGCATCTGGCGACGTGGGCATCGGGACGTCGGGCGTCCCCGGATCATCCACCGGCACCGACCGCCTCCGACAGCGCGTCAACGCATCGAGCGCATAGTCCCAGGTGTTCAGCATTCTCCGACACCGCGGGCACGTAGCGCCAGCAACGTTCACATTTCTGTCCGTCGACTCGATCCACCTCGATAGCTAGTGCCCCCCCGGGTTCGCTCCAGAGCGATCCGTGAGCAACCGAGCTGTCAGGTGTCACCGTCGCGTCGGCCGCCAGGTCGACAGACGACGTGATGAACAACATCGGCAGGTCGCGGCGGTAGCTCTCGAGCAACGTCTCGGTGGCTCCCGACGCTCGAAGCGTGACCCGCGCCTCGAGCGATGTCCCCACCGTCTTTTCCTGTCTCCGCCGCTCGAGCTCCACGTTCACCGCATCCCGAATAGCGAGGAGCCGAGTCCATCGAGCCAGCAGTTCAGGATCGACCAGCTCTGACGTATCAGCTGGAAAGTCCGCGAGATGAACGCTTTCGTCGCGATCCCCTGGAAGGTGGTGCCACAGCTCGTCCGCGGTCACAGGCAGCAGGGGTGCAAGCAGGCGGGTCAGGCCATCGGCAATCATGTAGATTGCCGTTTGCGCAGAGCGCCGTTCCGGCGACGCCGCGGCATAGGTGTACAGGCAGTCCTTCGAGACATCGACATAGAACGCGCTCAGGTCGACGGTAAGAAAGTGGTTCAGCACGTGCGAAACCGACTGGAACTCATAGCGCTCGTAGTGCCTGAGCACTCGTTGTGCGAACTCCCCGAATCGCGCGACCGCGTAGCGATCGACTTCTCGAAGGTCCGCCACCGCACGCTGATCGTGCCGCGGGTCGAAGTCGTAGAGGTTCGCAGTTAGGATTCGGAGGGTGTTGCGGATCTTTCGATAGGCTTCGACGACTCGCGCGAGGATCTCCTTGCCGATGCGGATCTCCTCTTGATAGTCGACCATGGCCACCCAGAGGCGAAGGACCTCCGCACCGCTCTGCTGAATGATGGCCTGTGGCTCGATCATGTTGCCGAGCGACTTGGACATCTTGCGACCGTGCTCGTCAACGACGAAGCCGTGCGTGATGACCTGCTCGTAGGGGGTGGCCCCGCGCGTGCCGATGGCGATGAGGAGCGAGCTCTGGAACCAGCCACGGTATTGGTCGGAGCCCTCCAGATACAGCGTCGCGGGCCACCCTAGCGACGGGTTGTCAGCCTGGACCGCTTCCAGACTAGTTCCCGAGTCGAACCACACGTCGAGGATGTTCTGCTCGCGCTCGAAGCTACGGCCACCGCACTTTGGGCACGACATGTCGGGGGGCACGAAGTCATCGACCGGACGCTCGTACCAGGCGTCGGCTCCATGCTCGGTAAACACCGAAGCCGCGCGGTCGATCACTGTCGGGTCGAGCACCGCTTCGTCGCAGCGCTCACAGCGCAACGCTGGGATGGGCACGCCCCACGATCGCTGTCGGGAAATGCACCAGTCTGGGCGCGTCGTCAACATCCCTCGAATACGCTCTTCACCCCAAGCTGGAAACCACTCGACCTCAATGATGGCATCTAGCGCGTTCCGACGCAGGGTTTCTTGCCCGTCCGCCGGCGCCGCGGCGTCCATCGCGATGAACCACTGCGGGGTTGCCAGAAAGATGACCGGTCGGTGACACCGCCAGCAGTGCGGGTATGTGTGCTCGAAGTCCTCACGGTGCCAGAGCCGCCCGGCTTCACGAAGCGCCGACTCGACGGCGGGGTTGGCGTCGAAGACCTGCATACCCTCGAAGAGCCCGACGTCGTCTGAGAATCGACCGCCGGGTCCGACTGGTGCGTACGTCTCGAGACCGTAGCGTTGCCCCGTGATGAAATCGTCAGCCCCGTGACCCGGAGCGGTATGCACGATCCCCGTGCCCTGCTCCAGCGTCACGTAGTCGGCCAGGACCGCCGGTGAATCGCGATCGTAGAGCGGGTGGCGAAAACGCAGGCCTTCCAGCTGGCGCCCCTTGAGCTTGGCCCTTGGTTGCCCGAGGTCGCGATTGATGGCGTTGCCCACCCGCTCGGCGAGCGGCTCGGCGATGAGCATGACGGTGTCGTCGATCTGATACGCCCCGTACTCGAAGTCAGGGTGGAACGCGAGGGCGAGATTGGAGGGTATCGTCCAGGGCGTGGTCGTCCAGATCAACGCCGAGAGCGACGCGCCTTCGAGCTCTGGAGCCATTGCCGCGGTTTCGTCTTCGGCCAACGGGAATTCCACGAAGATCGACGGTGAGGTGTGCGGCTCGTACTCGACCTCCGCTTCGGCAAGCGCCGTGCGGCAGCGAATGCACCAGTGGACCGGCTTCCGCCCCTTGTAGACCATGCCGCGCCTGACGAGCGTTCCAAGTGCGCGCACAATTGCCGCCTGGTACTCGTAGTTCATCGTTAGGTACGGCGCTTCCCACTGGCCAAGAATGCCCAAACGCTTGAAGTCGTCCCGCATCAACCCCACGTACTTGTCGGCGTAGCGTCGACACTCGCGACGAAACTCCGCGACGCTCATCGAACGCTTGGCCTTACCGATCTCCCGGTCGACCTGCAGCTCGATGGGCAAGCCATGGCAGTCCCATCCTGGAACGTAGGGAGCGTCGAAGCCCGCCATCGTCCGTGCCTTGACGATGAAGTCCTTAAGAATCTTGTTGAGCGCGGTACCCAGGTGGATGCGACCGTTCGCGTAGGGCGGACCGTCGTGGAGGACGAAGCGCGGACCGTCCTTCCGGCGCTGTCTGATCTTCTCGTACAGACCGGCCGCCTCCCACCGATTCACCGCCTCGGGCTCTGCGGTCTGCAGGCTGGCCTTCATCGGGAAGGTAGTCGTGGGCAGGTTGAGGGTGTCTTTCCAGTTGGGCATACGACGACAACGTACATTCTAGTTCAAAGCTTTCACCGGCCCGACGGGCGGCGTATGGGCCGTTTGTATAATGAACGGATGTCTGTCGACGCGGACCTCGGGATGAGGTCGGCCGTGCTCGATAACGGCCTGAAAGTGCTTGTGCGCGAGGTTCACACCGCGCCGTTGGTGTCAGTGTGGTGCTGGTATCGGGTGGGTTCGAAGGACGAATCCACCGGACTGACCGGGGTGTCACATTGGTGCGAGCACATGAACTTCAAAGGCACCCAGAACATCCCGCGTGACCAGGTCAAAGGAATGATCGACCACTACGGAGGGTTTTGGAACGGGTATACCTGGATCGACCAGACCACGTACATGGAAACGGCGACCACCGACGCGCTGGACGACATGCTGTTCATTGAGTCCGAGCGGATGAGTGGGTGTCTATACGATCCAGCCGATTGTGAGTCGGAGCGAACCGTCATCATCTCGGAGCTCCAAGGTAACGAGAACGACCCCGATCAGCTGCTCGACACCGAGGTGACTGCGACGGCGCTCAAGGCGCACCCATACCGTCATCCGACGATCGGTTGGCTCGCCGACCTTCAAACGATGACACGCGACGACCTCTACGGCTACTACCGCCAGTACTACGTACCCAACAACGCCACGCTTGTCGTCGTAGGCGACGTTGAGAGCGATGATGTGATTCGCCGTGCGGACCGTAGGTTTGGGGGAATCGCGGCGGGCACCGTGATGCCCAGACGTCGCACCGCCGAACCGCCCCAGCTGGGCGAGCGTCGGGTGGCGGTTCAGCGCGATGGCGCAACCGCGTACCTGAAGCTTGCGTTCCACTCCCCGGCCGTGGACCACGACGACTTCGCGTCAATAGTCGTACTGGATGCGGTACTCACTGGAGCCAAGGGCATTAATCTCTGGGCGAGCTTTCGCGGCACGCCTCCGCAACGCAGCGCGCGCCTCTATCGGGCGCTCGTTGAGAAGCGACTCGCCGCCGCGGTGAGCGGGGTCTGTGCGCCGACTGAGGATCCGTTTCTCTTCACGTTGTCGGTGACGGCGGCGGCTGGTCAGAGCCTGCAGTCGGTCGAGGACGCGGCGATCGCGGAACTGGATCAGGTCGTCGAATCAGGCATTACCGATGCCGAGCTGTCGCGTGCCAAGCGCCAGCTCCGAGCGCGCGTTGTGTTCGAAAACGACAGCGTGACGAACGTCGCGCATCAGCTCGGGTACTTCGAAACCGTCACGTCGCTCGAAACCTACGCGGCGCTCCCCGAAAGGTTGGCTGCGGTCACGACCGATGATGTGCATCGTGTGGCCAAATCGTATCTGACGGCCAGCAATCGCACGGTCGGCTGGTTCGAGCCCTTGTCCTGACGATGCCGTCAACGTCCCCCGCCAGTTTGCAGCCCACGTCAACCGTCTTGTCTAACGGCGTCCGCGTCCTCGCGAAGCGCACGAGCACGACGCCGGCAGTTTCGCTCAACCTTGCATTGGAAGCGGGATCGGCGTACGACCCCGGCGACGAGGGCGGCCTGGCGTTCCTCTTATCGCGAGTGATTGATCGCGGAACGACCACTCGGTCGTCTGAGGAGATCGCCGAAGACCTGGATTTCCGCGGCGTGTCGGTGCGGATCCGCGTGACGCGGCAGCTGCTGACGTTGACGTGCGACTGTCTGGTTGAGGATTTCGAATCGGTGCTGTCGACGGTCGCCGACTTCATTCGCCACCCGTCGCTTCAGGACCGCGAGATCGAGACACGACGGGGAGAAGTGCTCACAGCGATTCGGCAAGACGCCGACAACCCGGCGACGACCGCACTCGATCGCGTGATGAGACTCCTCTACGGCGGCACCCACCCCTACGGCCGTCCGACCAAGGGGAGCGTCGAGTCGGTCGGCTGGCTCGGACAGTCGTCACTTACCGCGTACCACCGAGCTCGCTTCGGTCCGACGGCGCTGTCGGCGGTGATCGTGGGAGACGTGGAGACGGCGCAGGCGGTCGACACGGTTGCACGGGCACTCGAGGACTGGGAAAGCGATGCAGGGGAACGTCGCGTACCCGATCCACCCCCGACTTCGTCGACACGGGAACGCGTCGTCGTGCCGATGGCGAACAAGTCGCAAGCGGATATCGCCTACGGATTCACCACGATCACGCGGGGCGATCCGCAATATCACGCATACTGGCTCATGTCGAACATCTTCGGACAGTACGGGATGGGCGGTCGTCTTGGGCGCAATATTCGAGAGCGTGAGGGGATGGCGTACTACGCGTTCTGCGGATTCGAGGCCGGCGTGATCGCCGGTCCGTTGATCGTGCGAGCCGGCGTGAGTGGCGCCAACGTGGACAAGGCCGTGTCGGCTATCGACGCAGAGGTGTCGGCGATTGCGGCAGACGGCGTGACCGACGAGGAGCTGAGTCAGTCGAGACGCTACGTGATCGGTTCGCTGCCGCGTACACTAGAGACGAACGCCGGCGTCGCGGCGTTTCTCCAAAACGTCCAGCAGTTCGATCTTGGCTCTGACTATGACCGGCGCCTGCCGGGGTTGGTGGAGAGCGTGACGCGAGAGGCGGTTAGCGGCGCTGCTCGACAGACGCTGTCGCCGGAGCGTGCGGCGGTGGTCATTGCCGGGCCCTACGACGGAGATGGACGGTCGTCGTGATCCGTCAATAGTCGTGTCGACGACCGCTGTCTTCTTCGACGTTGATTTCACGCTGATCTATCCGGGACCGACCTTTGACGGCGACGGGTATCGGCGGTTTGCCGGCCGGCATGATCTCGACGTCGATCCGGACCGCTTTGGGTCGGCAGTGGCCGCGGCATCGGTCGAGCTCGATCGGGCGCAGGACGAAATCTACCGACCGGAGTTGTTCGTCCGGTATGCGCGACGTGTCCTCAAGGAGATGGGGGGTGTCGGTCCCGGGCTGGAGCCCTGCGCAAGCGAGATCTACGACGAGTGGGCGCGCTGTCAGCATTTCGCCTTGTATGAGGATGTGCAGCCCGCGATGAAGGAACTTCACGCCGCGGGACTCCGCATCGGTCTGATCTCCAACACCCATCGGTGCCTCGCATCGCTTCAGAGCCACTTCGAGTTGGAGTCCTACGTCACGGCGGCGCTGTCGTCGTCCGACCACGGCTTCATGAAGCCGCACCCGAGCATTTTCGAAGCTGCCCTCAGGCTGCTCGATGCGCAAGCGTGGGAATCCGTTATGGTTGGCGACAGTCTCACGCATGATGTGGCCGGCGCGCAGGAGGTGGGCATGCGAGCGGTGTTGATCGCGCGCTCCGGGGAGAGCGATGCCGAGACGCCAGCCGACGTGCCCGTCATTCAGACGCTGGCGGATCTGCCAAGCGTGCTGAGGCGGTTTCGATAGCCCACACCTTCCTAGCCGGGTGGCCAGCCAAGGGGCCGGCCCGCCAGTAGGTGTAGGTGGATGTGAAACACGGTCTGTCCCGCATCCGCATTGCAGTTAAGCACCGCACGGTATCCACGCGCACTGTGGCCAAGTGACGACGCGATCGCCGCTGCCCGCCGCACCATCTCGCCTACGAGGTCGTCATCATCCGGTGCCAGCTCGTTGATCGTCGAAATGTGACGCCGGGGAACGACGAGGACGTGTGTGGGCGCTTGAGGATTGATGTCGTTGAACGCGACCAAGCGATCGTCCTCGAAAACGATCGAGGCCGGTATGTCGCCACCCGCGATCTTACAAAACAGGCAATCGGAATTCTCGGCGGACATCAGCGGCCTCAGCTCGACGAGGTGGGAAGCGTGTCACCCAGGGCCATCCGCTCAATGACCGCAACGCGCGCGAGTCCTTGGAGGTCGTGTCCGAGCCGCACGACCTTTAGGTTGGCGAAGCCTGAGACGTACCGCAGGATCGCGTCTGCCTGTCCCATGCCGAACTCCACGATCAAGGTACCGCCGCATGCGAGACGGACGCTCGAGATGCTGATCAAGCGGCGAATTGCGTCGAGCCCGTCGTCACCGCCGGCCAGCGCGATCCGAGGTTCAAACTCGCGGACCTCCGGCGGCAACGTCTCGACGTCGGGTCTCGGTATGTACGGCAGGTTCGCCACGATGACGTTGGGTTGAGCAGCGACACCGTCAAGCAGCGACGCGCAGACAAGCGACACGCGATCTGCAACACCGTGTCGAGTGATATTGCGGCGCGCCACCGCGAGCGCCCGCCGCGACACATCGATGGCCGTAATCCGGCAGCGGTGCGTTTCGCGAGCGATGGCAACCGCGATGCAGCCTGACCCGGTGCCGACATCGACCACGTGGGGTGACTCGCACGACTGCCGGTTCACCGAGCGTACGGCTTCCTCTACAAGGATCTCGGTTTCCGGCCTCGGGGTGAGCACTGCCGGCGTCACCTCGAAATCAAGCCCCCAGAATTCTCGATGGCCGAGGATGAGCGAAACCGGCTCGCGCCGGACTCGGCGTTCGAGCATCGACGCGAATATGTCGCGAAACCCAGAAGGGGCCGCTGATCGCCCATGCGCCAGATACGTTGCCTTGTCCCAACCGAGCACCGCGCGCGCAAGGACCTCGGCGTCGTGCCCGGCCCCTTCCGGCTCGAGCCCGGCCCGCTGCAGGCGCGAACGCGCCGCGTCAACCTCCGCCCGCACCGTCATCACAGCGCGACCTCGCTGGCCTGCAGCTTCTCAGATTGGTAATGCGTGACGACCGTGTTGATGATCTCGTCCAAGTCTCCGTCAAGCATCGCCGGAAGACGGTGAGTGGTGAAGCCGATGCGGTGGTCCGTGACTCGATTCTGCGGGAAGTTGTAGGTCCGGATCTTCTCGGACCGCTCACCGGTTCCGACCTGAGTTCGGCGATCGGCTGCTATCTCATCTTGCTTGCGTTGCAGCTCCATCTCGTAGAGTCGAGATCGCAGCACCTTCATCGCTTTGGCCTTATTCTTAATCTGCGACTTCTCATCCTGCTGGGAGACGACCAGACCTGTGGGCAAGTGCGTGATTCGAACGGCGGAGTACGTCGTATTGACGCTTTGCCCGCCCGGGCCACTGGAGCAAAACGTATCGATGCGAAGATCCTTGGCGTCGATCTGGATGTCAACTTCTTCGGCCTCGGGAAGCACGGCAACCGTCGCGGTAGACGTGTGAATTCGGCCGCTGCCTTCGGTAGTGGGAACCCGCTGGACGCGATGCACTCCGCTCTCGTACTTAAGGCGGCTATAGACGCGTCGACCCTCGATCAAGGCCACGATTTCCTTGATTGCGCCCACGCTTGTTTCGTTCGAAGACAGCACCTCGACCTTCCAGTCCTGGTTCTCCGCAAAGCGCGCGTACATTCGAAACAGATCGGCAGCGAAGAGCCCGGCTTCGTCGCCGCCGGTTCCCGCCCGGATCTCCAGCACGACGTTTCGCTCATCGTTGTGATCCTTCGGCAGCAGCAGGATCTTGAGCTCGCTCATTAGCGCGTCGCGCCGCGCCTGCAGCGTGTCAAGCTCCTCTTCGGCAAGGGCCCGCAACTCAGCGTCACCCTCAGAGCCCTCGACGAGCTCCTGAGCCTGGGCGGCCTCTTTCACGACCCCCTTGTACTCACGGAACTTCTCGACGAGGGGCTGAATCCCAGCGAGAGCCTTTGAATGCTTGCGGTACTCGCCCTGATCGGCCTGTACCTCGGGATCGCTTACCAGGCCCATCAGTTCGTCGTACCGCGATTCGACGGCGTTCAGTTTGTCCAGCATGCCTCAGAGCACCTGTCGGCGATCATCCGCCCGAGACGGGTGGCAGGAAGGCCACCTCGTCACCTTCAGCTAGCACGCGATCCATTTTCGCGTACTCTTGGTTTATCGCTGTCGATATGGCATCGCGGTATCCGGAAAGCTCGGCGTGCTCCGCCGCCAACTCGTCCCACAGTGACCGTGCAGTCGAGCCGTCGGGTACTTGCCTGATGAGCTCGCCCGAGCCGGCAATGTCGCGAAGCCGTGCAAACAGCCGAACTGTTATGCGCATGCTCGTCGATATGCGTGTTCGCGAGCCTCGCGATCTTCCGGATCGGCCGTGGCTCCCTCGACCCACACATCGCCACCTTCGAAGTACTCGTGCTTCCAAATCGGTGCGATCTGCTTGATTCGCTCGATCGCGTAGCGGCACGCGGAAAACGCTTCGGCGCGATGTGGCGAAGCGGCCGCAATCGCGACACTCGCCTCGCCGATCTCGAGCGTACCCAGTCGATGATGAATGGCCAACCGAGCGTCGCTCCAGCGGTCGCGTGCCTCGTTCGAGATCTGCTGAAACGCCTTGACCGCGAGTGGCTCGTAGCCCTCGTACTCAAGACGCACGACGCGCCGCCCCATGTTCTCGCCTCGAACCTGGCCGAGAAACGACACGATCGCACCGGCCGCCGGCGTTGTGCCGTCATCGACCGATGCGACGACGACGTCGACCGAGAGCGGGTCATGTGTCACGACGAACGACGAAACGACCACTTTCGCGAGTATAGCAGCACGCCCAGCCGCCGGCATGCGACCGATTTCCGCGAGGGGTATGTGCGGTGATTTAGCTGTGTGCCGTCAGGACATCGGCAACGTAGCGTTTTGCAAGTCGTCCGGCATCGGCGAGCGTGTGGCCCTTGGCAAGCGCGGCGGCGAGGGCTGCACTGAACGAGCACCCCGTACCGTGACTTGCCGTAGGGCGAATCCGAGGGCCGCGCAGCTCGACGTAGTCAGCGCCGTCGAACACGACGTCGACCACGTCGTCGGTCGCGAGATGGCCTCCGGTCACAACCACCGCGTCCGGCCCGAGGTCTCTCATGGACCGGGCCGCTTCTCGTGCATCCGCGAGTGATGTGATCGTGCGACCCGTGATGCGCTCGGCCTCTTGACGGTTCGGGGTGACACACGTGGCGAGGGGTAGTAGCGTCCGTACGAACGTTTCGATCGCGTTCTCCTCGAGCAGCAGGGCGCCGCTCGACGAAAGCAGAACCGGATCGACGACGAGGATCGCCGGATCAACCTGGCGCAGGGTATCAACGACCGCAGACACGATCCCCGCATCGGTCAGCATGCCTGTTTTGACGGCGTCGAGACTCGCATCCGACATGACCGATCGAATCTGAGCCACCACGACGTCAGGCGGAATCGGGTAGATCCGTGTCACCCTGTCCGCAGACTGCGCGGTCACTGCCGTGACAGCGCAGACCCCCTGAACGTCATGTGCGGTGAACGCTCTGAGGTCCGCCTGCACACCTGCGCCTCCGCTTGAGTCACTGCCCGCGATCGTCAGCGCAGTGGTCACGGCAGTGCGGTTGTGTCCCCGCGACCGAAGATGAGCAAGAACTGGTAGGTCAGAAACTCCTCGCTGGCCAGCAGGCGGAGGCCGGCACGTTCGGCCTCGCGGATGACCTGGTCTGGGGCAATTCGCTCTTCCAGCGGCGGACCCGGTCCGCCGCCGTCGAGCCGAAAGTCGACGATTCCAATGCGCCCATTCGGCTTCAAAGCCACGGAGATCCGTTGAAGCAACGTCACCGGGTCGGTCATTTCCGGGTATGTGTAGACGATCAAGACGGCGTCAAGCCCAGGTGGCAGCTTAGGATCGTTCGGCGTACCAAGAATCGTCTGGACGTTGGACAGACCTTCTCGGCTCACTCTGCGCGCGATCGATTCGATCATCTGGGGCTGGATGTCCTCGGCATAAACGAGTCCGTTGGGTCCGACTCTGCGTGCCAGACGGACGGTAAACCACCCACCGCCGGCACCCAGGTCGGCCACCGTCGCGCCATCGGCGATACCCAGTGCATCCATCACCTGCTCGGGCTGCTGCCAGGCGTCGCGATCCGGTCCCTCGAGACTGCCGAGGTTCTCGGGTGGGAACAGCCGGCCGTGGGGTCGCCGATCCTGGCCGCTCGCGACCGCGGCGATCAGCAGGACTCCGATCGCGACCGCAGCGATATGCAGGCACGCCACCGCCCAAATCCCCTTGGTCATGTGCGGCATTATAGGTCTGGGCTCGAGAAGTCACGCATGGTCGGTCGACGGTATCCTTTTTCGGCCGCGGCGATATCGAGGTCGCTGCTGCACAGGTCCTCCACGGCCAGCAACTCGAACGGCGTAGACCCTTCCAGATCGAGGCACTTGAGGTAGCCCGCGCAGTGCCTGCATAGCTCCAGCCGCCGACCATGTTGGGTCTCGTCGACTACGGCGGTCAGCGTCGGTTCCGTGGCATCGTCGCAGTACGTGCATCCGGAGCGCGATGGCCGCCAGGCGTAGCCACAGAATGAGCAACGGTGCGAGCTCTCGTCGCTGGGATCGGAACGCTCGGCGAATGCCGGCCACGAGCCGCAGGCCGGACAGCATCCGAGCGGCCACGAGGACAACACCTGGTCCAGCCGTTCGGCTTCCTGGTTCGACAACACGTCTTGTTGCGCTCGATGAGCCACCGAGCCAGCCGCGAGCTCAGCCACGAGCCACAGCAGGTCGGCGGAGATACCGAGGTGGTTGGCTTTGGTCCGGATCGCCGCCTGCTGGCGAGCCACGGACGCGGCGATGAGCGAGCCGACGTCGATCGCCCCTTGGGACAGCAGCTCGGCGAGCCGATGCGCTGCCCCACCGGCCTCTCCCTGGGCCAGATCGTCGCAGAAACCCAGGACGAACCGTGTCAGATCCAGCTCGATGCTGATGGCTTCGCCAAAGAGCACGGGCACTGCGGCGGACAGCTTGTCGACCGCCTTGTCCTGCTCGAGTTCGATCCGGAACGGAACGTCGGCGTCCAGTGCCTCTCCGAGATCAAGCTGTCGCGCCACAACTCGCCGTTGAAGCTCGACGGCCGGTCCGAGCTCCGGATGCCGCTTGACCGCGAGACGCCATCTTGAGGCCGCGAAGTCAAGCATGTCGCCACTGTAAGTCATTGTTTACAAATAACTTAAAGAATAGGTGGGTTCAGTCTCAGACTCCCGTTACTTGAAGGTCCCGAATGCCGGCCAGTATAATGAACGTGAGGTTCTTTACCATGACGGCGACGATGACCGAGACACCGATTAGCGTAACCGAAGCGGCGGCGGGAAAGATCTCGCAACTCCTGTCCGAAGAGAGCAAAGGCGCCGCTGGTTTGCGTGTGTTTGTCCAGGGTGGTGGCTGCTCCGGCTTTCAGTATGGTCTCATGATCGAGGAAAGCCCGGGTGACGCTGATGCGGACCAGATCTTCCAATGCAACGGCGTCAAGCTGTTTGTCGATCCGATCAGCATCCGGTATCTCGATGGCGCGGAAGTCGATTTCGTCGACAACCTCATGGGCGGTGGTTTCACCATCAAGAACCCCAACGCAAAGTCGACCTGCGGATGCGGCCAGTCGTTTGGCGTCTAGCGGGTCACGACAAGGGAAACAGCCACGCCTGCGCCTGAGGCCGTCGGTTAGTCATGACGACGCTCATTGCTTGGGCCTCGTCCGTGAACCGAGATGGAACCGCAGTCCGACTACCTCGAACGCCTCCGCCCACCTGGAAGCCGACGGTCCGGTAAGCGCGAGCTGATCGTCAACGTGTTCCTCAGACAAGAGGGGCATCTGAGCGCCGACGATCTAGTCGACGTGGTTCGTTCGGAAGGCCACGCGATTAGCCGTGCGACTGTCTATCGAACCCTGCAGTGGATGGTCGATGCGGGCATTGCCCGGAAGGTCGACTTCGGGGAGGGACGGTTTCGCTTCGAGCACTCGTATCGGCACCCTCGTCACTTCCACCTGATCTGCAAGTCCTGTAATCGCTCGTTCGAATTCCTCAGTTCCGACATCGAGGCGCTTATCGAAGAAGTGGCGTCGGCGAGACAATTCGCGTCGCGACAGAGCGTCGTTCAAATCTACGGTACCTGCGAGGAGTGCCAAACTGGCCGCCGGCGGCCGGGAAGCGTCGTACCGACCGAATTGTTGTTCGCACGTGATGCGCTGCGCATCGCGATTGCGACCGAGCGGAGCGGTCTAGATTTCTACTCGCGGGCGGCTCGTGTCGCCAGCGATTCGAGGGCTCGTCGCGTGTTCAAGCGCCTCGCCGCCGAAGAGCGTGAACATCTAGGGAAGCTCGAGGCTCGCTACAAGACGCTCCTGGCCCAGGACCCAGAGCTGGAGTCGAGGCCGACATTTCTCTTCTTCAAGGGCGCCGCGAATGGGCTGTTTGCGGCGGGAGCCGACGAGCTTGCCGACGGCATGGACGACAAGAAGGCCTTGATGCTCGGTATTCGCTGCGAGCGCGGATCGCATCGGTTTTTCCGGCGTTACGGGGAGCGCTTCGAGGACTCCGAGGGGAAACAGATCTTCCTCGAGTTCGCAGACGAAGAGCGCGAGCATCTCGAGCTGCTCATCCGAGAGTATCGATCGCTGCTGCAGCGTCAGAGTAAAACCAAGACCGGCACCAAAGCGTCTAGCGCACGGCCCCGCCGTCAGACGACCCGACGGGCGCGGCGCGCGACGGCGTAGCAGTTCTGTTGCACTCACCAGGCTCGTGATCGATCTGCATAGTCACACCACCGCCTCGGACGGCACGCTCGCTGCGCCGGAGCTCGTATCGCTCGCGCAGACACGCGGGGTCCGAACCCTCAGTGTGACCGACCATGACACGATGGCTGGTGTGCCCGCCGCTGCGGAAGCGGCCGCGCCGGCAGGAATCGAGTTTCTTCCGGGAGTCGAGATCACCGCTGTGATCGAGCGGCGCGACGTCCACTTACTCGGCTACTTCCTCGACGCCAGCCCTCCCGGTCTTACGCCGTTTCTTGAAGAGCAGCGCGAGCAGCGTGTCGACCGTGCTCGGGCGATCGCGGCGCGCCTTCTCGATCTTGGTGTCCCGATCGACGTGGACCCGATCCTCGAGCGGGCGCGAGCAGATGATCGCGCCGTGGCGCGACCGCTGTTGGCGCGCGCCTTGGTCGAGGCCGGGCACGCCGCAACCGAGCGGGACGCATTTGAGCGCTGGATCGGCGATGGTAAGCCGGCGTACGTGCCCAGAGAAGGATCGTCGCCTGCCGAAGTTGTACGCCTGATTTCGAGGTCTGGCGGGGTGTCGTCGATCGCGCACCCGGGTCTCTTGGGTCGCGATGATCTCATTCCGAGTCTCGCAAAGGCCGGTCTTGGCGCGATCGAGGTGTATCACCCCGAGCACGATCAGTCGTCGCAGACCCATTACGCGAAGCTGGCCGCTCAGCATCAGCTGGCCATGTCTGGAGGGTCGGACTTCCATGGCGTCGCGCATCCCCGGGCGAAGAGCTTTGGAACGGTTGGCGTGCCGCGCGAGGCGTTTATTCAACTGCTCCAGCGCCTGTTACTCGCCCACAGTGTCGTCCACGGCGAGTCGTGACCGAGAGTTCTGCCGAACCCTCGGCGTTCGTTGTCCGTTCGCTCGGCGCGGTCACGGGTGAAGTTCGGTCAGGCGCCAGGGCCCTTGACGTGGCGATGGGAGCCGGCCGCCACGCCGTCCTCTTGGCGCGGTCGGGGCTCGTCGTATTCGGCGTGGACCGCGACCACGGCCGGTTGCGTCACGCGACGGAGCGCCTCGCCGCAGAAGGGATGCGGGCCCGAGTCTGGGTCGCCGACCTCGCGACTTCTGGTTTGCCGTCCTCGGGTTTTGACCTCGTCCTGTGTACGCGTTACCTGCAGCGGAGCCTGTGGACAGCTCTGAGAAACGCCGTGCGACCGAGAGGTTTCGTGTTGTACGAGACCTTCACGGTCAACCAGCGACGCTACGATTGGGGTCCGCGATCGCCCGACCATCTGCTGTGCACCGGGGGCGAGCTTCGCGAGGCTTTTCGTGATTGGGAGATCTGGCGCTACGAAGAGTGCGATAGCCCGGCGGCCGAGGCCCGCCTCCTGGCGCGACGGCCACCAGCAGATGGGGGTTGATATGATCTGCGCGTGTCCGCTGCGTTGATCACGGCTATCCTCATTGGTCTAGGCGGCCTCGTCTACTCGGCGTTCCTTGGCTTCGCGGCCGCCACGTCCGCAGAGCTGCTCACACACACGACCCTGGGCCTCTTCTTTACGCTGATTACGCTTCTCGCCCACTCGATGACGATGTTCTACTTGATTGGTAAAGGCAAGGCCGTGCGAGAGGCGGTAACCGAAGGGAACCTGTCACCCGAGCTCTACGCGGCCGTTGCGCGCGCACGAAAGCCTGTCTTCTCAATCGCCACCATCGCGATGCTCGTGACAATGGCTGCGGCAATCATGGGCGGCGGTGTCGACACAGGCTCGCTTCCGGCGGGGGTGCACTCGTTGCTGGCGCTCACCGCGATTGCCGTTAACGGCATGGCGCTACGAACCGAATTGGTCGCGATGACCACGAGCTCTCGAATCGTGGCCGAGGTCGACGCGCTGCTTGCAGGCGACGCGTGAGTCGGGCTGGGACCATCCTGCTGCTGTTCGACATCGACGGTACCTTGCTGCTTTCCGGCGGAGCCGGTTTAAGGGCGCTTAACGCCGCGTTCCTCGAGCAGTTCGGCGTGGTCGATGCGTTTGCTGGCCTTCCGGTTGCCGGGCGAACCGATCCATTGCTCCTTCGCGACGCGCTCGCACGCGCTGGATTCGAAGCCGGTGCCGCCGAGCGCCGACGCTTTCACGATCGCTACTGCGAACTCCTGACACGTGAGATCGTTCACCCCGGGCCTCGGAAAGGGCTGATGCCGGGTGTTCGAGACCTGTTGGCTCGGCTGGATCAGCGGCGTGATCTGTCTGTGTCGCTCCTGACTGGAAATTTTGCGCGCGCGGCGCGGATCAAGCTCGAGCACTTTGGCTTGTGGCAGTTCTTCGTGGCCGGAGCCTTCGGCGACGACGCCACCGAACGTGACGCGCTCGTTCCGGTGGCGGTCGAGCGTGCGCGCACGTCGGGTTTAGAGGTGGCGACGTTGACCCACGTGGTCGTCATTGGGGACACGCCGCTCGACGTTCGGTGTGCAGCGGCGGGTGGTGCGACTTCGATTGCCGTCGCGACCGGTTCATTCGATGAGGGCATGCTCGCCGAGAGTGGGGCCAGCGCGGTCCTTCCCGACCTTGCCAACGAAGACAGATTCCTGGAGGCCGTCGCGCGATGCGTGGGTGGCTAGTCGTTCACCGCTCACTTCTTAGGCTGAGGTGCACGCGTGCGACCATGTGCATGTAGCCCCCCACCTCGGCATACTCCTCTCTGGCGGCGGTTCGGATGTGCATGAGGGCGACTTCGTCATCGCCGAGCGCTTCGGCGTGGAGTCCAAGATACAGATGCGCGTAGAACTCGGCCGCAGGTTCATCGGCGGCCGCGAACATCACGTCCTCCATCTGGGCCGTGCCAGCGAAGAGCCCATAGATCTGCCGCATCGGTGTCCGCGAGTCAGGTCCAACCGGCAGCAGTGAAGACCGGGCGACAGCTGGGGACTCGGCCCGTGCCACGCACAAGAAATGCCAGACGGCGTTTTCGACGTCGTTCGGGTTGACCGTTCGGTGGGCTTCGAACTGCGCACGACAGTCATTGAGCCGGCCGACGTAGTACAAGACGATCCCTCGCTGCCAGAGTCGTGGCATGGTACCCGGCGCCATCGACACAAGCTCGTCGAAGCCAGCCGCGGACTCCTCCACCCGGCCTTGCCTGAAATCTTCGACTGCCCGATCGAAGACAGCCCGGTATCCGCCGGCCTGGGCCTGGATGGCAAGCCCACCGGCAAGCAGCAACCATACGGCGAGCGTTCTGACCATGTTGCCCCCCCTTGGTCGCGCATGATAACCCGAGCTTCTATAATGCGGTCGAATGGACTGTCGGTCCGCCAGGTATACGGTGATGGCGGCCGCGCTGGTTGCGTGTGGCGAGTCACCAGCTGGCGTCGAGGAGCCCTCCATCCCTGCTGCTGACGACATCGGCGATGTCGTCGCCGTTCCGCTGACGAGCGACGAGTACGCCATCGTCGAGATGGCCGCGGCGCACGGAGTCTTCACGGTGGAAGTCGAGGTCGATCCCGGAGTTGACACTGGCTTTGTCGCCAGACGGTTGGTGGAACCGGTCCAGGACCGCTATGTAGAGGTGCTCGTCTACTTCTACGATCGAACTGCCGACGGCCACCTGCCGAGCAGTCGCGTGCAATGGACGCCAGTCGGCGGCTACATAACGATCGAGTACTAAGCGTTTGACGCCAAAGGACAGATCAGAATGAAGACGGTTTCAAAGTTGACCCTTGATGATGCGCGCGTCGTGATGGTCGCCGCCGAAGAGAAGTCGCGGGAGATTGGCGTCGACATGGACATCGCGATTACCGACGACAGCGGTAGCCTGATGATGTTCCACAGGATGGACAGCGCCCGCATCACGAGCATCGAGGTGGCGATCAGCAAGGCGTTCACCGCGGCGGCCGCGCGTCGCTCGACCCGGTCCTACGGGGAGGTGAGTGGCCCTGGCGGTCCAGCATTCGGCATTCACGTCAGTCACCAGGGACGGTTCATGGTCGTTGCGGGTGGGTTACCGATCTTCGTGGATAACCAGATCGTGGGCGGCGTCGGGTGCAGCTCAGGTCATCCAGACCAGGACGAAGAGGTCGCACAAGCGGGGATCGACGCGTTGCTGGCGCGGCTCAACGCGTAGGCTTATCTCGAATTCGCCTCGAGATAATCGTCAATAAACCGGTCCACGTATCCGAGGGCTGCGTTCGGGATGAATGCGACCGCGCCCTCGCGTCGCGTCGTTCCTAGTGCCTGAACTTCCCATCTGATAGCCGGCGCGATTCCCAGCGAGTCGACGGACGCGGTCGGCGTTGTCGGCAGCGCGCCGTCGAACACGAGCTCGACGTACTTCCGATACGCGACCATCCGTTCGATCACCTGAATCGATACTAGCAGGTTGCTGAAGAACACGAGGATCGGGCTGTTTTCATGGCCATCATGCGTGTCACGCCCCCCCCGACAACGGTGCGCACGGGGACACGCTGTCCCGACGAGGGGGCCAGCGACACCCGCGGCCGGCGATCAGGGACACCTCGCCTCCAGATTCCGCAACCGGACCAAGTTATAGGCGGTGGCGGCGAAGGTGAGCTGCCAATCCACCAGGGCGATGCCGCGATGCCGGAGCTTGCGCAGGCCGCCGACGGTCTTCATCCAGCCGAAGACCTGTTCCACGAGTTTTCGTTTCCGCTGACTCACGTGATAGCCCGCATGCCGCGTGGTCCGACCGTCGATCGCACTCCCGCGGACCTTCTGCGCCACGTGGGGCGTGACGTCCTGGACGCGCACGTCGGCAACGAAGCGCGCCACATCGTAGCCCTTGTCCGCCCCGACCGTGCTGCCCGGGGAGGCGCTGGCCTCCAGCAACAGCACCGCCGCGTCGCGTTCGGCGGTCCCCGTCGCGTGGGTCGCGCAGACGTTGGCGACAAGCCCCTGTCGATTGTCCAGCAGCACGTGGCCGAGATACGCCAGCTTGGCTTCCTTGCCTTTGCCCTTCCGATGCAACATCGCCTCGGGATCGGTCGTCGACTGATGGGTGTCATTGCGCCGCCGCTCCCCGTGGAAGTTGACCGTGGGATTGCCCGGGTCCTCGGGCGGGTCGCTCTCCGCTGCGTCCACGCACCGAAAGCTTTTCAGGCTGGCCCATGCTTCCAACTGCGTCCCATCCACGGTGAAGTGTTCGTCCGAGAGCAGCCCGGCCGCCCGGGCGTGGGCCTGGACCGCATCAAAGAACGCGGCGGCGACATCGCCCGACAGCAGCCGGTCGCGATTCTTGGTAAACGTCGTGGGATGCCAGACCGGGTCATCCATATTCAGCCCGACGAACCACCGGAACAGCAGGTTGTAGTTGAGCTCTTCCATGAGCAGCCGCTCGCTCCGCACCGTGTAGAGCACTTGCAACAGCAAAGCGCGCAGCAATTGCTCCGGTGGGATCGACGGACGCCCTGTCGTGGCGTACAGGCTCGCGAATCGGCGCGACATTGTCTGCAGGGCTTCGTCCGTCAGCGCCCGAACGGCGCGGAGCGGATGGTCGGCCGGCACGCGCTGTTCCGGCGACAGGTAGCTGAACATGTGGGTGGTCTGCTCATCGTGTCCGCGCATGATCGGGCTCCCTTCAGTGTTGGGAGCATCGTAGTACGACGGGATCCATCTGTCGATCCCATTTCGCGGAGTTTTTCAGCAGCCTGCTAGTCCCCTTGATCTTTGATTTCTTCAAAAAGTCGTTGGTCATCTGGGGCCACCGTGGACTTGAACGGTGCGCTGTCCGAACCGCTTCACCTTCGCGAGGATCTCGTCGGCTGTGTTCGTCCACTTGAAAGGCTTGCCCTCGTCATTGTGGGCGTCCACGTAGGCGGAGATGGCGTGGCGCAGCGCGTGCGTGCTGGAATGTGAGCCGCGCTTGAGGGCGTGTTCGGTGAGGAGGCCAAAGAACCGCTCGACGAGGTTGAGCCAGGCGGAGGAGGTTGGCGTAAAGTGGAACTGGAAGCGCGGGTGGCGGGCCACCCATCGTGTGACCAGCGGGGACTTATGCGCCGAGAGATTGTCGAGGATCACGTGGACGGTGAGGGTGGGGTCCACCCGCTCGTCGATCTCGCGCAGAAAGCTCACGAAATCCCTCGACCGATGCTGCTTCTTGGTGTGCGCCACGACCTGGCCGGTCGCGACGTTGAGCGCCGCGAAGAGGTCCACCGTGCCATGGCGGATGTAGTTGTGCGTCTGGCGTTCGGGCCGACCCATGTCCATCGGCAGGATCGGCTGCGCTCGCTCGAGGGCTTGAATCTGAGGCTTTTCGTCGAATGACAAGACACCGGCGTGGTCGGGTGGATTCAGGTAGAGGCCGACAATGTCCCGCACCTTCTCGAGGAACAGCGGGTCGTCGGAGATCTTGAAGGATTCCACGACATGCGGCTGCAACCCGAAGGTGCGCCAGATGCGGCCCACGGTGGAGGCACTGACGCCAGCGCGCTCCGCCATCTTGCGGGTGCTCCAGTGGGTCCGCCCCTTCGGCTTACTTTCCAACGTGGCGACGAGGATCGACTCGACATCCGCATCGGACAGTGTCCGGGGGGCTCCGGGCTTGGGCTCGTCATACAGCGCATCCACGCGACCTGTCGTAACCCGCTGCCGCCACTTGCCGACCGTCACATTCGAACAGCGCAGTTTCGCCGCGACCGCCACGTTCGATTCGCCATGCGCGCACCTCAGGACGATCTTCGCCCGCAAGGCCACATGCCGATTCGTTCTGGCGCGCCTGGCGAGCCGCTCAAGTTCTCCTCGCTCCACGGCGGTGACTTCCAATCTCGCTTTGGGCCGACCTGTTCTTGCCATGCCGCCCCATACATCACACCCGGCACACTTCTTAAAGCTTTTTCAGACACAAGGGACTAGACACGACAGAGATATTGCCAAATGTTGTGTGTGACATGTGATCAGGCGGCTTCCTTTCTGAGGCCATCGACGAAGGGCACACCGTCGATGACATCGGCGATCAGCTGAGACCCGTTCAACGCTCTCCATTGCTTCTGCGCAGCCATCGCCAGCTTGAATACCATCGTCAAGCACGCCAACCGGCTGCCGGCGCCCTTTGTCTTCTTCGTGCGTAACCGGACGGTGGCGAACGTCGACTCGACGGGGTTCGTGGTCCGGATGTGAATCCAATGCGGCCGCCGTCCATGACCACACCCGTCGTTGCATCGACCGCACCAGATTGCAGCATGCGCGCGATCGCCACCAGCACCCGGCCTCAGCTTCTCGCAGGAAGCCGATGATCTGGCCGTCGCTGAATCGCTTCTGCACCCGAGGGGGCGAAGGGGCTTCTCAAAGATGGCGGGGCCAAGCGTCGTGCTGTGGTCGAAGCCGTAACAAAGGAGCTTGGCGGGAGCATCGAAACCCTCTACTACAGTTTCGGTGATGCTGACGTCGTCGGTATCTTTAACGCGCCGGACAATGCGACGGCAGCGGCCTTTCGTTGACACGAATACGGACGTCATTTCTGGATTCTCAACAAACGGTGTCACCGTGACCGGAGAACCGTCCCTTTCTTAAGTAGTTTGATCCGTGGCACCGGAGGGGGTGGCGGTACGGTGCTGGGGGTCAAGTCCTTGCAAGACTTGCGGTTGCCGGACTCAGGACCGTTCGTGGCGATCAAGGATTTCGCCTCCGCCGGCTGGCAGGTCAGGTTCACGACGAGATCTTCCTATGGCATTCGGATAACATTCGGAACATCTCACCGGACCCTCGGTGCGTAACGGCGAGTGTACCGCCCCAGGGTTCTTGGACAGTGGTTTGACGGTATTCGCATCTACGCGGCCACGTCCAGCCCGCCGAGGTCGCGTCTCACCCGGGCGGGGCTTCGATAGTCGTATTTCTCCAGCATCCACTGTTCGTTGTACGTCCGCTTGAACGCAAGCAAGGCGAGGCGGAGTTCCTCGATGGTCTCGAAGCTCCGCACCCATAACAGATTCTCTTTCAGCGTGCGGATGAAGCGCTCCGCGACGCCGTTGCCTTCGGGCTCCCGCACGAAGCTCGGCGAGCTTTCGATGCCGAAGAAGGCGACCTCCTGTTGAAAATCGTCGGCCAAGTAGTTCGACCCGTGGTCGTGACGCAGCCGCAGCCCCTGGGCCACGCCTTCGTTGATGCCCCCGAAGCGTGCCCGGATGCCCTGGCGAATCGGCTCCAGGGCCTCGAAGCGGTTGCCGCGCTTGGCGGCGTGGAGACCGATGCATTCGGTCGCACAGTGATCGACGGCCACGAAGACGAAGGCGGCCCCCTCGGTGCCGGTCACGGTGGCCGTCATGTCCGCGCCCCACATCACGTCAGGAGCCTCGGTGGTGATGGTTCCGTCGTGCGCCTTCGGCCCGCGCGCTGCGGGGCCTGGAGGGCGTGCTCGCGCATCAACCGGCGCACCCGCTCCTGCGAGGTGCGCACCCCCTCGACCCGCAGCTTCGCCCAGGCTTTCCGGTACCCCTCGCCATAAAACGGCGACGCGTCGAGGACCCGGCGAAGGTAGGCCACCAGGACGTCGTCCGGGGCGGCGCCAATCGGCGCCGCTCCGAGCTGCTGACTTCGCCGCGAGAGCGTCGTATGGTCCGGCACCTCGAGATCGGCCTGCAGTACGGCGAAGATCGACCGCAAGAAGCCCTCTGTCTGACGCAGGGGCAAGCGGAACACGAGACGGAGCGTCAGAGCGGTCTCGATTGCCGGGTCCGAGAACTTCCTCGGTCCCCCTGGCCAAGATGGCACGGACTAGCGAAAAGGATCATGGGTCTCCCAGTCGTTCAGGGCATCATCGTCGTTGGGTAACGTGTGGGCCGCCTTGGGCACGTAAAGACGGATGTCGGTCAGGCTGGCACGGCCTTCGTAAGCGTTCGTGTAGGGGTCACCGATGACGAAGTAGTCCGGATACGCGGATCCTGCCGGCCACTGGTCCGGCCAAGTCATGCTGCCATACGCGTCGTTCTGGACTAGATCGGCGTTGAACCGCCCGTCGTACTCGCTGGCGGCGACGTTGTAGTGCCAGATCGGCACGTCGTCGACGATGAACGGCCGGTGGAAGCGGAGCGTCGTCTGCCCGACGCGGGCGAAGTGACCGCTCGCCTCCAGGGTGTAGCCAGTGGTGTCCCGCTCGATGGCGAAGGTGTAGAACTCGTTCGGCATCAGCTCGGGCTGGAGTTCGGCGGCTGAGGAGAGCAGCGGCTCGGCGACTCCACCAGAGCAACTGGTCATGAACCATTGCGAGTTGCCGGCCAGCCCACCTGGCCCAGGGGTCCAGTTCGGCAGCCCGCTGATCCACATGTTGACCGTGTTGAAGCTGCTGTCCCGGTAGGTGTAGTACTGACTAGTGTTGGAGTTGCAGACCCGGCCACCGGTGCCGCTGCCGACCCGGTCCGGGTGCTGGGAAAAGGCGTCCATCAGCACCTTTCGGCGGTAGTGCCAGAAGTGGTTGTTCCGCGGCACCGGATCGGCGAAGTCCACGATGGCCAGGAAGTGGAATCCGTTGTAACCGTACGGGCCCTCACGTACGTCCTGCCACTCGCAGAGCGGCACCGACGCGTTCCCGGTCCAGCCCGGAGTGTTCGAGCCCTCGCCCCACGGGTGCTGCGTCTTGCAGCCCTCGGTGCGGTAGCCGTTGATTCGGCCGTCGTACTCGATCGCGCCACTCCGCTTACCACCGAAGTCGATGGTCTTCAGTTTGTACTCGATGCGGTACTGGGACGGCAGCTTGTTGGTCGGTCGGAAGATCGCCCCACCGGTGTGGTCGGGTACGTCCAGCACCGCCACGTGCTCGCCGCCCTGCGCTTGGGTGCTGATCGACGGTGGAGCTTCGATCACACCGTTCCTGTCCCAGTCCCGGGCCGAGAGCGAGGCAGTCAGCCAGTCGTCCTGACCGACCGGGAACTCCTTGCGATAGGTGGTAAAGGAGCTAACGGCGGTGTGCCAGTCCGGCCCATAGTCATTCTGGTACCACAGCCCGGAGTCGTCCATGATGGTGTCGAACGGCTTGCTGTAGCCGTCCCAGACCCAGGGGACGACCGCTCCGTTCAGCGGAGTGGAGAAGTCCTCGGCATAGAGCAGGATCCAATCGGCCTGGGTCGTGACGTCCAACGACGGGGCTTGGCCGCCGGGCGGTGTCGCCACCGCGACGCCGCGCACAAACGCAGTGAGCGCCACGACACTCGCGGTCACCGCGACGACCGCTGCCCGGCGACCGGATCCGCTTGCCCTGCTGCTATTTGCGCGCATGATGGTTCTGTTGCAACTTCGGGCCGGCGACTTCAGGATGGACGGTCTTTGACAACGACTGGACCGGATCCCCCATCATGCCCAGCGACAATCCTGAGCCGTCGGACCAGTACGCTTCGGGTGGAACGCGCTGGCGCGTTAACCTCGCCCCTTCGGTTGCCTTCGGGCTCCCGCACGAAGCTCGGGGAGCTGTCGATGCCGAAGAAGGCGATCTCCTGTTGGAAGTCGTCAGCCAGGTAGTTGGACCCGTGGTCGTGCCGCAAACGCAGCCTGCGGGCGGCGCCGGCGACGAGTCGTCCAGCGATCCGGCGGCCGAACGAAGACTCCCAGTACCCGGACTCCCGAAGGCTAAGCCGGTGAACGATGACCGCTAGGGCGACGGCCGGCACGAGGAACGTGAGCTTCCACGCGAAGATCGGGTTGTAGAAATAACGAAGCGGACGGGCGATCACGAAGACCGAGCCTGTCGCGGCGTTCAGGAGCAGCGCCCACCATGTCCAGGGCATGAGCCGGCGCACCATCTCGCTGATGTTCTGGCTCGGCACGGCGAGCCCGAGGAACCTCAAGTCCACCATGACGATCGACGCCATGACGACGGCGATCCCAAAGATGTGAAACGCCTGCACGATCGGCGGAAGCCCAGGAACGTTGCCGAGCAGGTAGACCGAAAGCTCGCGGGCCTGGCTCTCGGCGAGCGCGGTGGCGAGGCTGTCTCTCCAATCCATGAGCTACGGCAAGCGGCTCGCGGGTGGCCGGAGCCGGCCAGTAAGCATACTGGCGCATCGCTGCGAAGGCTATGCCTCCCGGATGGTCAGTGTCGGCCGATGCTGCTGGCGCGGGCTCGGTCGACGATATGTGCGGCGTCGGCTGGCAAGAGGAGCCGGTCGTCGACGAGCTCGGTCGCCACGGCCTTGACCGCATCGACGTACGCTTGGCGCGCGGCGTTGCGCCTCGGCGCGGACAAAAGTCTTGGGATGCGGGACTAGGCGGGACAAAGCGGGACGGATGCGGGACACACCCCGGTGTTTGCTGTGGTTTTGCGCGGCGCCGCGGCCCGACGGTGTTCAAGACTGTTGTCCCGCGTTTTCCCCCCTTCGGCGATTGTCGAGGGGGGGTGGACGGTTTTGACCCCCTGGAAACGCGTGTTTACAGGGCCTTTGTGGACCATTTGAGGGAAGCGCTGTAGGGGTATGGCTGGCAGACTGGAGAGAATCTGGCGCAAGCGTTGTCGCCGCGGACCGATGGACCCGCTCTCGCGCGTCGAGCTCCGCGCAGGAGCGGGCCTGGTCGACGACGCGAAGCAGAGCCGGACCCGGCAAGTGACAAGCGTGTCGCGCGAGCGGTGGAAAGCGGTTGCGGAAGCGCTGGGCCAGCACGTCGATCCGGTGCTACGACGAGCGAATCTCCTCATCTCGGGAGTCGATCTGGAGAACAGCCGCGGGAATATTCTGCGGGTCGGGTCGGGTCGTCTGCGCGTCAACGGCGAAACGCGCCCGTGCGAGCGGATGGACGAACCGCTGCCCGGCTGGCGCGCGGAGCGGCGTCACCGATGGGGCGGCGGGGTCTACGCCTCGGTCCTCGCGGACGGGAAGATTGCGGTCGGGGATCCCGTCGAGGGGGAGCGCGCTGCACCCCGGAAGCCCGAGCAGTCATTGCGTCGTCGGAGGCCGCCGCCGCGGAGACGCCGCGCGGGAAGCCGCGGCCTGCGTCCGCGCAGATTTCACCGACCGCTTCCTCGCGCGCACCCTCACCCCCAGGTCCCAGGTGCGGGACTCTCGCGGGGCAGTCTTCCCGGACATGCGTCACGCGGCTGCCTTCATGGGCGCCGCCCCGAGCGCCTCGGCGAACGCCACGGGGACCGCGGGTACGTTCTCCATCAGACCGGCTCGCGGACGCAGAGCGGCCACCAGCCGTCCGCACTCCTTGAGCAGCGTGGCGTCTTGGGCTTCGTCGAGACGGATACCGAGAACGAGAAAGTGTTGACCCCGTTCTTGCGGTCGTTGGTCGAGCGGGGTCTTGACGTCTCCCAGGGCGTGCTGGTGATCCTCGACGGCGGCAAGGGGCTGCGATCAGCCGTCCGCAAAGCCTTCCGGGACCGGGCGCTGGTCCACCGGTGCCAGTGGCATAAGCGCGAGAACGTGGTGAGTTACCTGGCCAAGACCGAGCAGGCGTCGTGGCGCCAGCGCCTCCAACGCGCCTACAACCGTCCGGAATACGACGAAGCCCGCGCGGCCCTTGAGACGCTCCATCGCGAGCTGGAGGACCGGAACCAATCGGCGGCCCGCAGCTTGGCGGAAGGCTTCGACGAGACCTTGACGCTGCATCGACTCGGGCTCTACGGCGTTCTGGGCCGCTCGCTGAAGACGACGAACTGTCTGGAGTCCGTCAATGCGCTCGTCGAGGAACGCTGCGCGAAGGTCGATCACTGGCAAAACTCGCGTCAACGTCACCGCTGGCTGGCGACCGCGCTCTTGGACATCGAACCGCGCCTGCGCAAGGTGATGGGGTACCGGCACCTGCCCACGCTCCGTGCCGCGTTGAAGCGAGAACTGAAGATCGACACGACGACGTCGAAGAAGAAAGCCGCGTAGTCAATCAGGAGCCGTAGAGAGTTTCAACTAAGAATGGGCTTGACTCGGCTCACGCGTTGGGGTCGGTCACACCGCTGGCGATATCGCGGACGATCTGCATCCCCGTCAGGCCCGTGATGTCGGTGATCACGTTGTGGAGGTGGACGTTCATCAGGGCCAGGGACTTCTGCATCCGTCGGATGTGATTGGCGGCCTCCTGGACCAGCGTCTCCCGATGCCGGAGGTAGGCGCGCAGCGAGACGATTTCCGCTGAGGGACGGAAACTACCGCGCAGAAGCCCGACCTCATGGAGTTCTTGGATCCACTGGCAGTCCACGACATCAGTCTTGCGTCCCGGGACGTTCTTCACGTGACGAGCGTTGACGAGCACCACCTTGAAGCCTCGCTGTTCGAGGATGTCGTAGATCGGGATCCAGTACACGCCGGTAGCCTCCATCGCCACGGTGTCGATGCGGCAGGCCTCACGCCAGTCGACCATGCGATACAGGTCCGGCGTGAACGTCTTGAATCGGCGGACCGGTTCCGGATCTCGATCGACAGGCACGGCCACGTGGTGGTGCCGGGACCCGCAGTCGATCCCTGCGGCATTGGGCTGGATCCGCTCGAGCGGCTCCGGCTGCTTTGTCTTGGTCGTGCTGGAACGCTGGCGTCGAACGCGGTGACCTTCCATCGGCTGCTCCTCCATGCTCGGGGTGTCGTGAGCAACCGGGGGCAGGGTGCGGTGGTGGACATTCTCTTACACGGGATCACGCAAGCGCGTCACCAATGAGGTTGCCGCGAAACATCCCATGGACCACGCTCCCAAGCGGGCTCGCTCGGCACCATTGGAAAGTCGGTCTCAGTCCCCGGATGCCCTGGCGACTCTACCGCACGTCGCCGCGGCGACTCCGTTTCTTGGCCCCAGGTGTCGGGGCGTCGTCCCGTGCGGCAGCTCCCAAGTAATCTCAGGCCATGCCGCCTGCGCTACAGTTCCTCGTTCTCACGTTCGCTGGCTGGGTGAACCGCCACCAAGACGATCTGATCGCGTATCTCCGGGAGGAGAATCGGGTCCTCCGGGAGTACCTGGGCCCTCGGCCGCTTCGCCTGACGGACGCCCAGCGTCGTCGACTCGCTCTGCGCGGCCAGAAACTCGGACGGCGCGTCGTGATGCAGGTCGCCGGCATCGTCACGCCTGACACGATTCTCCGCTGGTACCGGAGATTGATCGCCCAGACATACGACGGCAGCGCCCGCCGCGGTCGTTCGTCGCGCACGACCACCACGAACGGAATCACCAGGGGCTCGACCATCGCCTGATCCTGCCGCTGTCGACGGCACCGCCACCCCGTGGTCGCGGCCCGTGCCGCCAGCGGCTCGGTGGGATGTTGCACGACGACTATCGGTCAGCAGCGTGATACATGACCGGCCGTCAACCCTACGATCTCGTTTTTGGACCGTCCGCGCGCAAGCGTCCTCAGTAAACGCGTACGCGGCGATCACTCCCAGCAGCGGCATGCGGGCGTTTCGATTGGAACACGGATGAGGTGGTGGGGCGCCCTGACTTGTCTCGATCTGGTAGCGAAGCCGTCCCCGGCACCCGAGGCGCGGGCCGGCGCGTGCGTGTGTTCGGCCGCGTCGGCCCACCCCGTCGCCGCGTGTGCCACGATCGCGGGCCGGCCCGGCCCGTGTGGCCTGGGCGCGACCCGCGGCGCACAGACGAGCGATGTCCGGCCCCCGCCGCCCCCGCCCCGCGGCCGCGAGCCGGGCTAGCTCCGACGCATACCCATCAGTGATGATCGTACGCGGCTGGTCGAATCCTATCCACACGCCCGCGGCGAGTTCCGGTGTGAACCCCACGAACCAGGCGTCCTTGTAGTCGTCGGTCGTGCCGGTCTTCCCGCCAGCCGGTGCGACGAATCAGCGGCCCCGGCCATCCGTATCAGGTCGAAGCCCCGGTGGTCGTAGAAGCGACGGTCCTCGACGGCCAAGGACGGCGCCGGTCAGGTGGGATGAGATCTCATGCAGCGGGATCGACAGCCGGCGTTCCCGAAACAGGGTGAACGCGGGCTGATCGAACGCATCGAAGATGACGGTGGCGTTCGCCATGATCCCGAGCGTGCCGATCTCGTCAGCGGCGGGCAACTGCCGGCCCACCTCTACGGCCAACCACAGTGCCGAGATCAGCCCGCCAACGAGCATGCACCCGACAAGCCTCGGCCACCGCCGTGAGCGCCTCGACCGTCGTCGGCGCCGCGGCGAGCCGGCTCGGGTCGAAGGACTGGCCCGGGTGGCACGTCGCCGCGTGGTCCGGCTGCGCCGCGCCCTGGTGCCCGGGCCGGAAGTGTTGCCTCTCCGGTCTTGCATCAGACGGGGTATCGGTACCGGGTTTCTGTTTCTACAACATCACCACGCTCCTCAAAGACGGGCAAGACGCAGGGTTTCCAGCGCCCTCGAGTTTTCTTGGACACTTGATTGCGAGAGAAGTTCTCGCAGAAGGAGTGTCGAAATGGGGAAGCACGGTCGGGAGTAGCGCAAGAGGTCCACGCTCCACAGACTGTCTGTCGTGTGTCCGACGAACGACAACCACGAGGGCCCGGTTCCGCCCGGGGCTGGACGATAGCGTTTCGCCAGCACGCGGTGCACGACGTTCTTGTCGATGTCGACCCCGAACGTCTGCGAGATGATGCGCGCAATCCGCGGGCACCCGAATCGAGGATTGCGCGATTTGAGCTCGACGATGGCGCGGATGAGCGACTCGCTCGGCCCCTTGGGGCCCGGCTTCTTCGGTCGCGCGCTTGAGGAAAACAATCGGCGGTACTTGCCGCGCACCAGCGCCTGATGGAAGGTCAGCAACGTGGACGGGCGCAGTCCGATGGCGACCTTGCGAATCCGTCCCGGACTCAGAAAAAGCGCCCCGAATGGTGCTTCCGCCATCAACTGTTGCTACCCCACCCTTATCTCGTTCTAACCAAACCGCTTAGACTAGATATTCAGTGCCAGAGAGCTGCCAGCGTTAAAATCGGCTGGAAGTGTCTGGATGATTAGGGCTTAAGCTCTCTTCACCAACACTTGATGACGGAAGCACCACTTCGGCACCCACACCACGTGATATCTGCCATACCATCGGACGTGGGATTGGCTCTGCCACTCTCGCATGACGGTCTCCTTTCTGAACTGGGGAGTTCATGTCTGGAGACCGTCTCATATTCTTCGCCCGACCCCTACCACGGTCGAACCTCTGCGCGTCTCACCGCCAGAGGCGGTGGCTTACCAATTTGAGTTACCGGTGGCTTGGACTCCGGTCCTTGTCCGTGTCGTGTTAGCCCACTTGCACGATCGGTCGCGGCAGATCTAGACCGTCGCGCAAGGCTCGATAGATGTCCACGGCCTTCTGCGCATTGAGCCAGAACTCGGGTGTCGTTCCAAACGTCGCCCCGAGCTTCAGCGCCATCGTCGCGCTTACCGCGGTCCGTCCGTTCACGAGTCGGTTAACCACCTTGACGTCGCAGCGGAGATGCTCGGCAAGCCGTTTTTGCGTCATGCCGAGCGGCAAGAGAAACTCCTCACGGAGGATCTCTCCAGGGCTTGTGGGTTCACGTCGTTGCCGCAGGACTGCCATAAAGTTCTTCCCTTTCAGGATTCAGTGGTAGTCACGAATGTCCACATCCCTTGGTCCGTCCGCCGTCCAGCGAAAGACGACACGCCACTGGTCGTTGATCCGGATGCTGTGCAGACCCGCCAAGCGGCCCTTGAGGCTCTCCAGTCGATTTCCGGGCGGCGACTTCAGGTCGTTCAGCGCGTTGGCGTAATCGAGCATGTCGAGTTTTCGGTACGCAATCCGGGCGACCTGCGTCCAGCCAGCGCCGCCGGGCAGGGTGCCATCCGCAAAAAAGCGCTCGACGGCCCGATTGGCGAATCCTTGAATCGCCACGGTTCGAGACGAGTATACCCAATGTAGGTATGATCAAGTGCGGCAGGTTCTACGACATCAGACGCACGCACCGGCAAGGCCCAGATCCGCTGCACCATCGTCCCGAACAGGCGTCGGGTCAGGTGGCTCTCGGCCAGCAGGACCCCGTACTGTCCAAGAACCCGATCACGCCGTCCGACGGGCTGATTCTACGCTGGACGCTCCACCCCGCCTGCTACGTTCGGCTGCACTCAGCTGACCTTCCTGGAGGAAGGTATGGGTGGCTGTTGTACTCGAGCGAGATCGGCGGCGTTCAGCCCCGCCGTGACCTCGAGATCGTCGCGCTTCACCTGCAGCATGAGGATGCGCTCGACGAGGACACCTCGGAAACCCTGCTTTGGCTGATGGCGGCCCAGGCGGAAACTGTGCCTGAGGCGCGCCGGCACCAGGAAATCGACGGCGAGTTCATTGAGCGCGCCGAAGACCTTTTCGTCTCCCGATTGAACGCACGGTTCTCGGCCCGAAGACGCTCGAACGAAGCGCTGGTCGCGAATCGATTGGCCAGCCTGCGAGAAACCTACGAGCGCAACCGGGAGCTGCGCGAGCAGCGAGTGCGGGAGGCGCGAGAGCGCCGTCGCCAGCCCACCTACATCAAGGGCTTGGAGACACGTACCCGCACTCTGGACGCCGGGTACCACGACAAGGTCAGCGAGATCGAGGCGACCCGGGAGATGTCACGAAGCTATAACTTATGCGCCGGCGGAATCGTGGAGATCGCGCATGGGACCCGTAGCGGGGGTTCGGGGCGAAGGCCCGTCTCACGTTAGACACCGACGGCGAAGAAGACCGCGTGGCCTAGAGGAAACGCTGCGAGGATCCACGTCGGGACCGAGCGCTGCTGGTCCTCCTGGCACTCGCCGCATCCTGCGGTCACCGCGAGCAGCATGAACGCCGGGACGCTGATGGCCGCGTCATACATCCACTCGCCCGTCCAGATCGAGAGAAGCAGGGTGGCGCCGACCCCGCAGAGCGCTCCGAGCGTCACTAGGTCGATGCTCCCTGTGCTGCTGTGTCGCGCCGCCGCGAGGACAGCGCGCAGGCCGGGCAGCAGGAAGGTCGCAAACATCCACATGTTGGCGGCCAGCCCTAGCGCCCCCAGATCGACGAGCATGTGCAACGGATGATTGAGCAGCGCATGCCGCGTGCGCTCGACGAGCGGGCCGTGCCGATCGTAGTACGCGGGCAGCGCGGCTTGGAAGCCGCCGACGCCGTAGCCTCCAAGTGGCCTGTCGCCGATCATGAACAACGCCATCCGGTTGATTTCCAGTCGCACTCCCTCACCGAGCCACGCGATCGAAGCCGGAGCGTCGACAATGACGTCGCGGGCTTGCTGCCATTGGGTGGTCCGCTGATACGCGAACCCAAGGCTCACCACCAGAAGCACGACCGCAACACCCGCTAGCGCGACGAGCCGCCGACGTCCGAGCCCGGTCCGGCGCGCAGCGGTGATCCACGCAAGAGCCAGAAAACCGCTGACGCCGGCCGCCACGCCGAGGTGCGCCGACCGCTGTTCGATAGGCACGAAGACCAGCGCGACACCCACCAGGGTGGCGAGGGCAAGCGGCCGTCGCCACCGAGATCCGCCCGGCTGGAGGCTGAGGGCGAGCGCAACCGGGGTTGCCAGCGTCATCAGCTCGGCAAGTCCCACGGGGTTGTAGAACAAGCCGGCGGTCGGTTCATAGAGCGTGTCGACGGGAAAGACGTGTTGGTCTGCTGGCGTTTGGATCGGCTGGGTAGGAACCTCAAGCACCTTGACGAGCAGCCAGCCTACCTAGCTCCGTCCGAATCTCGCGGAGTTCATGATTGATGTTCGTCAGGGCCTTGGTCATCTCTGGGTCCTGAATTGCACTGCGGCGAGAGAAAGGCCCTACTTGGCGCCTCCTCATTAGAAACATCGCCAGCAACCAGGCTCCGAGTATGACGAGGACAGGAGCCCAGGAATACAGCAGGCGATCCGCCATCATCGCGTCCATTGGTTTCACCCTTCCGTGTTAACGACGTTTTCGGCTGACTCGTTCACTAGCCAGGTCTCGGAGTGCGGTCGTCTGGTCGCAGCAGGATACGAACCAACGAAAGCGTGGGTACGCTGAGCAAACATCCGAGCGCGACCGTTCCTACGGGAAGCGCCAGCTCAGAGCCCATGCCTGAGAGTAGGACTTGAGACAACACCGCTAACAGCCCGTGGTGCAAGTGATCGCCGCTGACGAGTTGACGGCAAACGTGGCCAGTGACGCGAGCCGACCGCGCACGGCCGGGATGAGTCGATGCGACGACGAAATCGTGGTGAGCCGACGTCGGACGACGCCCATGAGCACCCCTAACGTCGCAAGAACAGCGGCCACGCGGCCCTGCAGCCCGCGCGGCGTGCCGATCCCGATCAGATGACGCATGACGAGCCCGAGATTGAAGCCACCCGCATGAATCAGGAGGCGCTTCAGGATGTTCGTGTGGCCGCGCAGATGGGTGCGCCGCATCCCGCCCGTGTCGTAGAGATGCGCAAACGAGCGTTCGATCCGTTCGCCGCGTTGGCGCATCAGGCGGCGGCCGCGTCGTCCCCGCATCCGGCGACGATTGCCATACACCGGCGCCCGGGCCTCGGGATCCTTCGACCAATCACGTCGCCCCCTGTCCGGCTCGGACACGTAGGACCGGATACCCACGGCGTCCAGGTCGATCAGGGTCTGATTGCTGTGATACCCCTTATCACCGACGATCTCTTCCAGAGACTGCCGATCGTCAACGTTGGCCTGCGCGTCTTCGACCTGCTCGGTCGCGGCGATGGCGGTCTCGATGATCGTCGTGGTGTCGCCGACATCGGCACCTTGCAGTGTCACCGCGACAATCGCGCCGGTCTCCATGTCGACGGCATGCTCGGCTTTGTGCGCCAGATGCGTGCGGCCATCTGTCATCTTCGTGACCTTCGCATCGGGATCGTGGGGGTTCGTCCAGTCTGTGTTCGAGGTCTTCTTCTTCCGCTTCCGATCCAGTCGCGCCAGACCCTCGCGCGTGGGCGTCTCGATCCCCGAGGCCGTCGCGAGACCCGCCAGAAACGCCTGGTAGCTCTCGCCGGTGTCCCGGCGGACGATGCTGCGCATCGCCGCGTTCGCCTCGAGCGTCGTGGCGTCAATCGCGATGGTCTTGCCCTTCAGACGGCCGGCCTCGACGAGTCGTTGTTGCACCCACGTAAAGACGGTCCGGTGCGTCTCCAGATCGATCAAGCGCCGCGTGCGCGCAATCGTCGAATGATCGGGCGGCGCCTCGTCCACGGCCAACCGCAGAAAGCTGCGGACCGCCAACGAGTCCGTCGCGCGCCACGCAATCCCGCGTTCCGAGTCGATGCCTTCGAAGTAGCCGACCAGCAGCAGGCGGAAGTAGCGCCCGGGTGCCAAGCTCGGTCGGCCCATCACGGGCGCGTAGAACCGGTCACACAGGCCTTCGACGAACCGATCGAAGGGGTGCCCGTCGAGCAGCGTCGTCAGCCGCGCGTAGAACGGATGGCCCGGCGAGGTGGGCAGGTCCGACGTCGCGATCCACAGCGGCGGTTGATCCGTCTCGCGCGTTCCCATAGCCATGCGCGTCAGTGTAGTACGACGGATCGATTGTGTCGATCCCTCATAACTTCGACTTTCACCACGGGCTGCTAAGAGGCCAGCAATCGCAGCGTCGAGCACGGCAGCCCCACGCGTGTCGGCGTAGGCGTCTCGCATGGCGACGCCACCCAGACCAGCCAGCGCCGGAATCGCCGCCCGTGCCAATCCGGCTTGCTCAAGAAGAACCCCGGTCCCTGAGAGCTGCCAGACCGCTGCCACGAAGGCGAGGTACAGCGCACCCGCTTCCGCGAAACGCGACACGGTGTCGGAGGATTGAATCAGCCGGCTCAGGACGACATAGGGCACCGTACGAGCGGCCGCCAGTAGGTACTGAGGAACAGAGGTGTATTCCTCGTACAAGTCGCCCAGTACGACCTCGCGCCGACAGGGGGGCACGAGGACACCAACAGCGGTCTCGATCACTTTTGGCGGGCCGGTTTCCATTGGGGTCGATGAGGATCGAGTTCACTCCCGAAGACCTCTTCCACGACGTCCCACACCCGCTTACCCGCCTGGGCAGCCTCTTTGAGTGCGCGCTCACCCAGCCCCTCAAGCTTGTAGCAGCGCCTCGCCCGGCCACCGCGTTCAGCGATGGGCTCCGACAGCCAAGACGACACAAAGCCCTTCGCCTCCAATCTATCGAGCGTTACGTAGACCGGTCCCAACGATACTTTTCTTTCACCGAGTTCCTGGACCCTTGCGCGGATCGTGACACCGTACGCGTCATCGCCGAGCTGAACAATGGCGCTCATGACAAGCTGCTCGAAGTGGCCCGGCAGGGAGTGTCTGACCATTAGAAATACAATGTATCATAAATAGACACGAGTCAAGAGCCGGCGACACCTGGATTACTCGTGATAGACGCCGCTACATAGACCCCGCCAATTGCACGTTTCCGATTCCGTTCGATTCAGTGCTTGATTGGCCGTGAAGGTCGGTAGAATGCGGCCAACGACACCCTGTGGGGTTGCGGCAGTATTGTCTACTCCGGCGATTCATCGGAGAGGAGGTCGCTACATGCGTTGGTCGTGGTTGTATTTGGTGCTGGCCGTCCTACTCGGAGCTTGTAGCGAGGAAACGTCGACTGTGGCGCCGGCGGGCTCTGAGGCGTCCTCGACGACGCAGACAAGCGAGAGTCCGCCCGCGGCGACCTCCGCAGACGTTGACGCGTGCGTTCTGGTGGATGCGAGCGACGCGGCAAGCGTGCTCGGGTCGCCGGCGGTCGTCGATACCACTCCCGCTGGCGGCTTCGGCGAGACGTCTTCGTGCGCCTGGATCACCGACTCGGAGGCCCTCCTGATCGTGACTGTTTTCGAGGGCCGGATGTTCTACGGTGGCAGTGCTGGGCTTCCGGGAGCCGAGGGCCTTGAGGTGGGAGACGAGGGATACATCGGGGTTGATCCGACGTTCGGTGGTGTCAATCTTCAAGTGGTCAAGGGTGAGTGGGTCTTGAGTCTCTCCACCGCTCCTGTCGGTCTCGAATTCGTCATCAGGCCGCCGCTGGAAGCTGGACCATGCCCCGGCAGTGGGAGATCCAACGCACATGGTTGAATTCGGCACGGGCCGCCGTGCGTTCGCCCGCGAAGCCTAACGGCGTGTAGCCTTCCCACGACGCATGGCTCCGTGCCGCGTTGTAGGAGGCCTGGAAGTCGGCGAGCTTCCGCTCCAGATCACCGGCATTCCAGAACAACACATGATCCAGGCATTCTCGCCGCATCGTCCCGATCAGCCGTTCCACCAAGGGGTGTGACAGGGGCACATGGGGCACCGTCTTGATTTCGTCGATCTCCAGAAGCCGAAGGTGCGCGGTCCACCGATGCGCCTCGAACAACGGATCATGATCCGTACTGAGATGTCGCGGCGCGCCCCGCCCATGAATGGCGGCGTTGCACATCCGGCAGCGGCTGGGTGCATCGACCGGTCCGCGATGCACACCGAATCCCACGAGGCGCCGCGTGAACTGGTCCATGACCACGCGCACCCAGTAGCTCTGGAGCACGATGGACGCACAGCGCAAGAGGTCCACGCTCCACAGACTGTCTGTCGTGTGTCCGACGAACGACAACCACGAGGGCCCGGTTCCGCCCGGGGCTGGACGAGAGCGTTTCGCCAGCACGCGGTGCACGACGTTCTTGTCGATGTCGACCCCGAACGTCTGCGAGATGATGCGCGCAATCCGCGGGCACCCGAATCGAGGATTGCGCGATTTGAGCTCGACGATGGCGCGGATGAGCGACTCGCTCGGCCCCTTGGGGCCCGGCTTCTTCGGTCGCGCGCTTGAGGAAAACAATCGGCGGTACTTGCCGCGCACCAGCGCCTGATGGAAGGTCAGCAACGTGGACGGGCGCAGTCCGATGGCGACCTTGCGAATCCGTCCCGGACTCAGAAAAAGCGCCCCGAATCCGCATAGGAGCCGATCGCCCACTCTGAGGTTCGGCGCACGCTGGCGCGAACGGCGCAGCACGATCAGCTGCTGCTTGAGCAGGAGATTCTCAGCGATGACGGCTCGCACGCCGCCGGGTCTGCAGAGCTTCGCGGCTGTGACGGCCAGGTGAAGCAGGGGGAGCAGGAGATCCTTCATGCGCGAGACAGCGTAGGTCAGAACTCAGGCGCCACGCAATGGTGTCCCAGGCCTCGATTTAGCGACCGAATTCGGAATTCGAGACCCACAGGAGACGGGGCGTAGCCCCGGGCTCCGAGCAACCTCTCCGTCAGAGTACGCCTCTTGCGGCGTCCGGTCGTCGAGCGCAGAGTGCGGTCGGCTGAGCCGTGAGCGCCGTCAACGATCGCCACCTGACCATCAAGGCGCTGGAGATGGCACTGAAACGACGGTGCCCGGAGATCGGCCTGTTGCACCACTCCGACCAGGGCGGCACGTACGCGAGCGCGGACTACCAGACGCTTCTGGATGCGCGCGGGATCGTCTGCAGCATGAGCCGCCGGGGTAACTGCCACGACTGTGAGCCGTCATGGAGAGCTTCTTCTCCACCGTGAAGAGTGAGCTCGCCGATCGGTTCGACACGTACGGAGACGCGAAGATGGAGTTGTTCGACTACGTCGAAGTGTTCTATAACCAACGACGCCGGCACTCGACGCTTGGCCAGATCAGTCCAGCAGCATTTGAACGACGCGCGAACGAAGAGGGTGTGGAGCCTATGGAAAACCGCCAAGGGCGCGGTTTCCCACAGGCTCCACACCCGTTGTCTTTTTCAATGAGAAAAGAGAAGTGGACCCCGGATCGTGGACAGTGTCCTAAGTGAAATCTCCACCGGGTTTCAGGCCGCCGTGTTCACCGCGACCTGCTCGAAGTACACCGCATCCGGGGTGCGTCGGTCCAGTGCCGTATGCCGGCGCCGGGTGTTGTAGAAGTCGAAGTACCGGGTAAGCCCGGCCCGAAGCGCTGCCGGCGTCTCGTACGCTCTCAGGTAGATGTCCTCATATTTCACGCTTCGCCACAGTCGCTCAATGAAGACATTGTCGATCCACCGCCCCTTGCTGTCCATGCTGATCGCCACCCCGTGCGCCTTGAGTACGTCGGTGAACGCCTCGGAGGTGAACTGTGCGCCTTGGTCGGTGTTGAAGATCTCCGGCGCCCCGTAGCGAGCCAGCGCCTCCTCGAGCGCCTCGACGCAGAACTCGCGGTCCAGGGTGTTCGATACCCGCCAGGAGAGCACCCGGCGAGACAACCAGTCCATCACCGCGACCAGGTACATGAACCCCTTGGCCATGGGCAGATAACAGATGTCCGTCGCCCAGACCTGGTTCGCCCGTTCGACCGAGACGCCCGTGAGCAGGTAGGGGTAGACTTTATGGCCGCGACCCGGCGCGCTGGTGCGACGTTTCGGGTACAGCGCCGCCACACCCATGTGGCGCATCAGACGCTGGACGCGCTTGCGATTGACCGGATGCCCCCGAGTCTCCAGCTCATCTCGGATCCGGCGGCTGCCGTAGAACGGAAGCTCGAGGTGGATCTCGTCGATCAGACGCATCAGGACCAAGTCTTCGTGCGACACCGGACCAGGGCGGCAGTACGCCGTGGAGCGGGCCACCTTACCAGCCCGTGGTGAAAATCAGCAACGGCCTCGGCTAGATCGATCGCCAGAATCGATCATCATCTGTACACTCGTTCGCATGTCAATGGGCACACGACGCAAACGACGACGACAAGAAGCCCTCTGGGTCGCGACGACCGACTTGCCCCAGACGGTCGCCCACCCGTTCTATCGTCGAGTGAACGCCCTGCTGGACGCCCACGGTTTCGAGACGTTTGTCGAACGGCAGTGCCAGCGGTTCTACGCCGCCACCCGTGGCCGGCCAAGTCTCACGCCGGGCATCTACTTTCGCGCGTTGTTGGTGGGGTACTTTGAAGGCATTGACTCGGAGCGGGGCATCGCCTGGCGCGCGGCGGACTCGCTGGCGATTCGGCGCTTCTTGGGCATCGCCGTGGACGAGGATGTGCCGGACCACTCGACGATCTCCCGAACCCGGCGACTGATTGACGTCGAGACGCATCGCGCCGTGTTCACCTGGGTGCAGCAGCGCCTCGTCGCGTCGGGCGTGCTGAAGGGCGCGACGATCGGGATCGACGCCACCACGCTGGAGGCGAACGCGGCGATGCGGAGCATCGTGCGGCGGGACACCGGCGAGGACTACCAGGCCTATTTGACCGGCTTGGCGCAGGCGTCGGGCATTGCCACCCCGACGCGCGACGACCTCGCCCGCCTGGACCGGAAGCGGAAGAAGACGCCATCGAACAAGGACTGGCGGAGCCCCGTCGATCCGGATGCGAAGGTCGCCAAGATGAAAGACGGCCGCACGCATCTGGCCCACAAGGTCGAACATGCCGTGGACCTCGACACCGGCGCGGTCGTCGCGGTGACCGTGCAAGGCGCAGACACGGGGGAGACGACGACCATTGGCGACACGACGGTCGCCGCCGCTGCCCAGATCGAGGATGCGCAAGCCGAGGTGGACGACCCCCAGGCGTTCACCGCGCTGGTCGCGGACAAGGGCTATCACAGTAATGAGGTCATGGTGGATCTGCAGGCCGTCGGCGTCCGGTCGTATGTCGCCGAGCCGGATCGAGGCCGCCGCGATTGGTCCAAGGCGCGGGAGGCCCAAGCGCCCGTCTATGCGAATCGTCGGCGCATTCGGGGCGCCCGCGGCAAGCGCTTGATGCGCCGACGTGGCGAGCGCATCGAGCGTTCGTTCGCGCACGCCTACGAGACCGGCGGGATGCGGCGCACGCATCTGCGCGGGCATCGCAATATCTTGAAGCGCCTCTTGATTCACCTCGCGGGCTTCAACCTCGGCGTGCTGTTCCGGCAGCTGATCGGCGTTGGCACGCCGCGCAGCCTGCAGGGGCGCTGTCTCGCCGCGCTGATGGTCCTTGTGTCCTCCTGGCGGCGCCTCGTACATGTCTGGACCGTTCGCGAGCCCGAGTACCCCGCGCGTTCCACGATCGGGGTCGGCGATCACGATCGATCACTCATCCCGAAAGCCGCATAGGAAGACCGCATTTCCACCACGGGCTGCTAAGCCCTAATCATCCAGATACTTCCAGCCGATTTTGACGCTGGCAGCTCTCTGGCACTGAATATCTAGTCTAAGCGGTTTGGTTAGAACGAGATAAGGGCGGGGTAGCAACAGTTGATGGCGGAAGCACCGCTCAGTAAAGCCTCCTGAGCGGCCGTCTTGACATATAGGGGCGTCAATGCCGGACACCGAGATAGACCGCGGGTCGACGCGAGTGCGACTGCTGTCATCGACGGTCGAATTATAGTGTCCCGAGTTAGCAGTTCGGCGCCAAGATCCCGGCGCGCGGCGGCCGGCAGCCAATGATCCAGCGTTCTCTCGATAGCGTCCCTCATGCTAGCGGCACCCTTCTGTGCGGGCTGACTCCGAGCGGCTGCGTTGAAGTCCACCCCGGCTCGCTCGATGAGGGTCCTGGCCTGTCCACCGCAGTGCAACGGCGCATCATCGACGCGTTCAACGCCGGGCGCGGGCATGGAGTGCTGCACCTTGGTGCGGGAGAGCTTGGCACCGACCTTCACCCGACGCTGTCGTACTGGCGCGACATCGGGCGGTCCTTCGTGGTGAGGATCTGCGGTGCGCTGGATCCGACCGACCCGACGTCCGTGGTCATCCCCGTCCCCGACCCGGACGAGATCGCGGCGTTCTCCGAGGCGGTCCCCCCAATGCGGGGCGCCGAGTTGCTCACGCCCGCGCTACTTGGCGACCTGTGGACTGACATCGGCACAGCTCTGAGGGTTGAGGTCGGTCGGTTCAAGGACGGCGGGGTCCAGGGCTATCTGAAGAAGCAGAGCTCAGTCTGGAACGTGGTCGGCCGAGTCTGCTTTCACCTGGCCGACAACAAGCGCGACCCGGACTATCCCTTCGCCTTCATCGCGACCTACGTTCACAAGGTCTCGAAGCAGGCGACGCCCCAGCATCTTCCGCTCGGGCAGGCGCTCAAGGAGTACGCCGGTGCGAAGAACCGTCAGAAGCTACTGGCGCTACTCTCGCCGCTGTCGCGCGCGGCCGAGAAGAGCGATTTCATCCGCGAGCTAGTCGACTGCGGTGACATCTATCACCCGCTGTCCTGGACCCCCAAAGAGGCCTACCGCTTCCTCTGCGAGGTCGCACTGTATGAGCAGGCCGGGGTGGTTGTGCGCATGCCCGACTGGTGGAGTGCCAAGCGCCGTCCCCGCCCCAAGGTCTCCGTCTCGGTGGGTGGCAAGGCGCCGTCAACCTTGGGTATGGACGCGCTGCTGGACTTCGATATCAAGCTGACCCTTGATGGCAAGAGCCTGTCACCAAGGGAAATCGAGGCGTTGCTCGCATCGACTGACGGCCTAGTGCTCATCAAGGGCAAGTGGGTCGAAGTGGACAGGGAGAAGCTTCGCGAGGTCCTCGATCAGTGGCGGGGCGTGCAGCAGCAGGCCCAGGAGGGCAGAGTCAGCTTTGGTGAGGCGATGCGCATGCTAGCCGGCGCGCAGCTCGACGCCGGCGACACGGACAGCACCGAGGACGTCCGGCCGGAATGGTCTGAGGTCATCGCGGGCAAATGGCTCTCGTCGAGGCTCGACACGCTACGCTCGCCCGAGCTGCGGGCCGAGATCAACGCCGGCGCCGGGTTGCGGGCCGAGCTACGTCCCTACCAGAAGCTCGGCGTGCAGTGGCTCTGGACGCTGCGCGGCCTCGAGCTCGGCGGCTGCCTGGCCGATGACATGGGTCTCGGCAAAACCATTCAGGTGCTCGGCCTGCTGTCCTTGAGCCGGGGTAACAGGGAGCCGGGCACCGACCTCCTTGTAGTACCGGCCTCGATCGTCGACAACTGGCGCTTGGAGATCGAGCGCTTCGCTCCCCAGCTCAAGGTACTCATTGCCCACCCGTCGCACATCCCATCGCCCGAGCTCAAGCGGCTCTCGAGAAGAGCGGTGGATGCCCACGACGCAGTAATCACGACCTACGGCACCGTCATGCGGACCGCGTGGATGAGGTCGCACACGTGGCGAAACGTCGTCCTCGACGAGGCCCAGGCGATCAAGAACCCGGGCGCCAAGCAGACCAAGGCGGTCAAGGCACTGGACTCGAGGTGGCGCCTGGCCCTGACGGGCACACCGGTGGAGAATCGCCTCGGCGACCTGTGGTCGATCTTCGACTTCCTGAACCCGGGGCTGCTGGGCTCGGCCAAGGCCTTCAACGGGTTCTGCAAGTCCATGGCGTCGGGCACGCACGGAGGGTACGCGCCACTACGCAGGCTGGTGCAGCCGTATGTCTTGCGACGGCTCAAGACCGACAAGAGTGTCATTGCCGATCTGCCCGACAAGACCGAGGTCACCGCCCACTGCCTGCTGAGCAAACGCCAGGCTGCCCTGTACACACAATCGGTCGAAGCGATGAAGACGACCATCGAGGCGCTCGACGGCATCGAGCGACGCGGCGTGGTCCTGGCCTTTCTGATGCGCTTCAAGCAGATCTGCAACCACCCGTCCCAGTGGCTCGGCGACGGGAGCTACGCGGCCGCCGACAGCGGCAAGCTCACGCGGCTCGGCGAGCTCGGCGAGTCCATCGCCTCGCGCCAGGACAAAGTGCTGGTGTTCACGCAGTTCCGCGAGATGACGGCGCCGCTGTCTCGCTTTCTGACCGAGGTCTTCGGTCGCCCCGGCCTCGTGCTCCACGGCGGGACGTCAGTCAAAAAACGGCAAGGGCTGGTCCAGAGCTTTCAGGAGGACGACCGAGTGCCGTTCATGGTGCTATCGATCAAGGCGGGGGGCACCGGGCTCAACCTGACCGCAGCGTCCCATGTCATCCACTTCGACCGGTGGTGGAACCCGGCGGTCGAGAACCAGGCCACGGACCGCGCCTTTCGCATCGGCCAGCAGAAGAACGTGCTCGTCCACAAGTTCGTCTGCCGGGGCACGGTGGAGGAGCGTATTGACGACCTCATCGCAAGCAAGCAGCAGCTCTCCGACGAGATCCTGTCCGGCGATGTAGAGTCGCGCTTGACGGAGATGAGCAACGAGGAGCTGATCTCGATGGTGTCGCTCGACATGCAGAGCGCGGTCGAGGCGTGACGCCATGAGCTACCACGATTACGGATGGCGACCCTACGTGTCGGTGGCGACACGTCGTCGGCGCGCCGCACAGATGGTCGCGAAACTCCAGAGATCCGGGCGTGTGATCAGCCCTGTCACAATCGAAGGCCGCAAGATCGCCAGGACGTTCTGGGGAGAGTCGTGGTGCAGGAACCTGGAGGCGTATAGCGACTACGTCAATCGCCTGCCTCGCGGTCGCGCCTATGTGCGCAACGGCTCGGTCATCGATCTGAAGATCGAACACGGGCGAGTCCGAGCGCTTGTCAACGGCTCGAGCATGTATGAGGTCGAGATAGAGATCAAGCCCCTGGCGCGCAAGAAGTGGACTGCGATCATGTCGCAGTGTGCCGGCAAGATTGACTCGATGGTCGAGCTCCTTCAGGGGACAATCTCACGCGGTGTGATGGAGGTCGTGACCCGCAAGGGCGAAGGACTCTTTCCCGCCCCACAGGGCATCTCCCTGCGCTGCTCGTGCCCCGACTGGGCGACCATGTGCAAGCACGTGGCGGCAGTCCTCTACGGCGTCGGTGCGCGCCTTGATCATGAGCCCGAGATGCTCTTCACGCTGCGGGGCGTCGAGCCCGCCGAGCTGATCGCTGCCGCGGTCACCGATGTGCCAACGACGAGGAAGAGCGGACGCCGACGCCTCTTGAAGACAGATGACATGTCATCCGTCTTCGGGATCGATCTAGACACGGAGGCTGTCTTGGACGGCGACAAGGCCTCCCGGCGCACGCGACGACGCAAGAAGCTTCCTAGCAAGAAGGCGACCAAGACCCGCGCGGCGGCGGCGCACAAGAAGCCCGGATCTCGCACCAAGGCATCAAAGAAGAAACCGGGATCTGGTACCAAGGCGGCAAAGAAGAGCGCATCCGCCAAATCGGCAGGCAAGAAGAAGACCGCGTCGTAGGAAACGGTCGGACAGACCAGCCCAGGACTCGATCTCCCGTCGGCCTACTATTACAATCGGCCCGCATGCTCGTGCCTTCCACTTATTGGCACTCTTGAGAAAACATCTACATGACGACTCCAGTCTTGGCGTCGACGATCTCGCACCCCAGCGAGGCGGCGCGCTTCCGGAGGCCGCGCAGGATCCGCGATCGCTGCTGTTGGTCGTAGTCGGCGGCCGTGCGCTCCCGGTAGGGGAGGCGGTCCCGGAGCATGCGATACACCAGGATGGCGAGCTTGCGGGCAGGTGTAGAGCGCGTCCACTGCATCGCGCAGGGCTTCAATACGGTCAAACCCGGTTGCGCCGTGCAGCCGGGTTGCATCGAAGCCAAGTGCGAGCAAGTGTTTCTCCGCCGCCTCGATAGCCTGGAGTAGGCTCGCCACGTGTTCCGCGCGAAGCGGTCAAACGGCATGTTGTCATTCAGCGCGTTCCGGGGATGACGGCCGACCCTCGGCTCCCCCCCAGCATGGCGCTCTCGCGCGACGCCAGCGAGAGCCCACTCATCTTGGTCTGATCGTTATGGCAGCTCAGACATTTTTCCGCCAGTACGGGACGGACGTTCTCCTCGAAGAAGCGGACCGCTTCAGTGCTTGTTTGCGCCTGCAAAGCGCTGACAGCCAGAACTCCGAACGACACGGCGAGAGCGAGCTGTCGCGGCATTCGCCGGAAGGAATTTGACCAAGTCACTGCCCGACATTCTAGGGCGAAAAGTCGTAGCGTCCAAGACCCCGATCGGTCGGGTAGACCAGGGTCGTTGCTGACCCTGGCACCGGGTCGCCGGAGGCGGTCACCCGCCTCCGGCTCCCACAGAACGGAGCGTGCGGATTTCCCGCACTCCGCTCTTCGCAAACTGATTCACAGCACCGCGAGTGCTTGCAGCTCCCGATGCGGGAGACGTAAACGTGGTCGCTGTAACGGGTGCCTCGCCTTTATCTGGTGAAAGACGTCCCAAGGGATGTGCCCCTTGCGACTCCGGCTGCTGAGCATCTTGCGCCAGTAGCGCTCGACGGCGTGGCCTATGCGCTGCAAGGCACGGAAGTTCCCCGCCACCCCGAAGTACGCATAGTGCCCCTGCAAGAGGCGGTTCAGGTTCAGGGCCTGCTCTCGAACCGGCAAGTGCCGCATCCGCCGCATCAGGTCACGGAGCGTCGCCAGGGTGCGGCGGACCCGGGACTTCTCAGTCCGAATCCCCACCTTGTATCCCCCGCCCCGATTCCGGGTGCAGTACAGGGTGAAGCCGACGAAGTAGATCGTCTCCGGTCGTCTTCTCCCGCGTTTCGGTGCATGCCTTGCGGCGAACCGGCCAAACTCGACCAGTTTCGTTTTGTTCGGTTCCAGCGTCAGATTGAACTTCGCCATCCCCTTGCGCAGGACACCCTGGACACGTAATGCATCGGCTCGGTACTGAAAACACACCACGAAGTCGTCGAGGTAGCGGACCATATATGCCTCGCCTTGCAGACGGGGCTTCACCACGGACTCGAACCAGAGGTCGAGGACGTAGTGGAGGTACACATTGCTCAACAGGACGCTAATGGAGCCGCCCTGTGGGGTGCCTTCCTCACTCGGCTGATGCACGCCGTCTTCCAGGGCGCCGGCTTTCAACCAGCGCCTCATCAGGCTGAGCAGGCGAGGGTCGCCGACTCGGTGCTCGACGAAGCGGAGCAACCAGTCGTGGTTCAGACTCCCAAAGAAGTTCTTCAAATCCGCCTCAAGGACCCAGCTCACCTTCCGCCCCGCTATCACTTCCGTGAGCGTGGCGAGGGCGTGATGGGCACCTTGACCCGGCCGCCCGCCGAACGAGCAGGGCAGGAAGTCCTCCTCGTAGATGGCGGACAACACGTGGGCGCCCGGTCGGCCACACATGGCACGCCAATCGGACGCTTCTCGCGCTTCCCTGGTTTGGGGATGTACACCCGCCTTACGGCAGGTGCCGGATATCCCCGGCGGTGCATGGACCGGAGCATCGGCTCGACCCACGTCTCGAACTCCTCCTGCGCTTCCTCCACTGTTTGCCCATCCACGCCCGGCGCCGTCTTCGAGGGCATTCCACAGAGGTTCCCCCAAATTCGGTCCCGAGTGACATGATGCGCCAATGAAGTAAAACGCACCTTCGGCTCACAACGAGCTTTGGCTGCTATCCCTGGTCGCTCGCGTTCGCCGTCACCTCCGTCGCCACCACCAACTGGTGCGCACCATCGACCGCCACCTGCGCGTTGTAGCACTGCTGGAACCCGTCGTTGCTCGTCTTCATGATCCCGCTCTCCGGGTCCGTGAAGTTGCTCTGCGCCTTCGCGTCCGGCTCGCCATACGACCGCGTGTAGGGCGGCCCGCCCTTCGGGTTCCGGTCTTGGTCCGGCTGCCGACCGCGGGCGTCGTCCGCTGCCCGCTGCTGCGCCTCCAACCGCGACTTCGCCGCCCGGGTCGCCGCCAGACGGTCTTCCCGGCGGCGCAACTCCGCCGGCAACGCGTCGCCCCGCACGTCCGCCCCCACCCGCGCGTCCTCGGCCGCGCCAGCCGCCGCCAGCCGCGCCTCAATCTCCCCCCGCAGCCGCCGCTCCTCCTTGGCCATCCGCCCGTAGCTCATCGCCTTCCGTTTGCTCGCGTTCGCCCGCACCTTCGTGCCGTCAATCGACAGCTTCCCGACGCGCGCCAGACCCCATGCCCGCGCCAGCCGACCCACCGCTACAAACAGCTCCTTGAAGTCCGACAAGTGCCGCCGCCGGAACTCGCACAGCGTCCGATGTTGCGGGAAGTTGCCCGCCCCCAGAACCCGGAACGCCCCGTCCTCTTCCAGCTTCCGCGCGATCCCGCGCGCCGAGAACACCCCCGTCGCATACGCATACAGCAGCACCTTCACCATCATCCGCGGTGCAGAGGGCGCGTTGCGCCGACCGTCCCCCGCATACGGCGCGTAGAACGCCGTCAAATCCACACCGTCCCCCAGGTCGCTGACGTGGTGCGCCAAGTGGCCCTCCGGCAACCACGCCCGCAGGTCCGCCGGCAACAGCAGCATCTGATCCGGTGCGTAGGGACGGAACGTCGTCGACATCAGGTCCTTTCCTCCTCGGCTCGCCTACAATTGTCGCACCGTTTCTGCGGCGCAGACTCCTAGGGCGTCAATCCGCTTGTCCACACGGCACCCGAGTTGCCAGGCCCGAATCTCCCGGCGCATGCGTTTGGCCGCGGCATTGCTGACCGCCGGACTGAAGTTGACGAAGTACTTGCCCCAGCGATTCTTCGACCGCCGGGCTCGAAACGTATAGCCCAGAAAGTCGAAGGTCTCGTGGAGCGCGTGCCCGCGTCGGTCGTCATCCCTGCAGTAGACCACCTTGGTCTTCTGCGGATGCAGCTCCAACCCGCACGTCGCGAACCGCTGCGCCAGCACACGCTGGAGCCGTCGGGCCTGCGCCTCGCTTACACAGTGGCAGAGGATGTCATCGGCGAAGCGTTCGAACGGAATGTCTGGATGGTGTTGTGCCATCCACCGATCAAACGCGTAGTGCAAGAAGAGATTCGCGAGCAATGGTGAAACCACTGACCCTTGCGGCGTCCCCTTCTCCCGAGGTGCCAAGGTGCCGTCGGCCATCTGGACGGGAGCCGTCAGCCACCGCTCGATGTACAACAGCACCCAGGCGCAGTCGGTGTGTGCCCTCACCGCCTTGAGTAACAGACCGTGCGGAATCGTGTCGAAGTAGGCGCGGATGTCGAGGTCGAGGACCCACGCCGAGCGCCAGCAGCGCTTGCGGGCGACGCCGACCGCATCCAACGCCGACTTCTTCGGTCGATAGCCGTAGGAGTCGGGATGGAAATGCTGCTCCAGCGCCGGCTCCAGGTACGCCTTGACCACCGCCTGCGCAATGCGATCCGCAACCGTTGGAATACCCAACGGGCGCGTCCCGCCATCTCGCTTGGCGATATCCACACGCTTGACTGGCGGCGGAACGTAGCTCCCCGACGACAACCGATTCCACAGCTTGTAGAGATTCCCTTTCAGGTGCTCCTCAAACTGTTCGACTGATTGCTCGTCGACGCCGGCTGCCCCCCGGTTGGCCTTCACCCGTTTGTACGCCTTCCATACCCAGCGCTTGGGAATATAGAACGGCTTCGCGTTATCCACCAGGTTCCTCCCGTCGCCGGTTGACCTGGCGATACCGCCGGACGGTGCCGCCCCTTCGCTCCAGCCCCATTACAGGACCTTCCTCACTACTACGAGCGACTCCGTCCCGGTGCCCCGCTTTGGTACTCGAGCTCTCGTGGGGCTGCCACTTGAGCGTCTCCCTTGACATCGGGGCGACCGGTTCCCACGTTCCACACACGAGCCTGCACTACGGTCACGCCGCCTTCGTGCCGGACGCCGCCGGGGCCGTAAGCAGGTCTCGCCCAGGCTTCTCCCGGAGGAACGACTACCCCCGGTTTTGACGTCGTCCCTACGCTTTCGACAAGTCATCGACGGTTCACTTGCGTTCGTCTCCGTAGCGCTTACCTGACAGGGTCGCGCCCTGCCTTTTCCTCGACGCTCACCACCCGGGCTCTTTACCCGCGCAGATCGAGGGGGTTTGAAGCCTGCACCTGCATGCCGGCTTCGAGGGGCCCACCCTCATCTCGTGTGCAGCAAGGCTGCAGTGAGTCAACCGGCTCTACATCCCGGTCTCCTCTCTGTGCCGTCGTGGCACACCGTCGTCGGCGTAACGACAGAAACAGTGGCCTCTGCGCTCAAGTTCTTTGTCGAAGTCATCCAGCAAGATGTTCGACAACAGCGGTGAAAGCGGGCTGCCTTGCGGCGTGCCCGCGTGTCGAATGCTCACCATGCCGTCCTTCATGATGCCCGCGTTCAGATACCGCCGTATCAGTTTCCGCAGACGGGTGTCCTTGACCTTTCTCGCCACCCGGCTGACCAACATATCGTGATTGACCTGGTCAAAGAATTTCTCTCAATCCAAGTCCACGACCCAGCGATGGCCCCGCGAGATGTAGTCACGTGCGTGCCCGACGGCGTGCAGTGCGCTACGTCCCGGACGGAATCCATAGCTGTGGTCGGAAAAGCCTGGGTCGAACAAAGGGCTCAGGACCTGCAAGATGGCCTGGGTCATGAACCGGTCAAGGACCGTCGGGATACCGAGCATCCGCGTCCCACCGCCGGGCTTGGGCAATCGCACCTCGCGCACCGGCGATGGAATGTAGGACGCGTCCAGTAGCTGCTCTCGGATGGCGGTAGGTCCGGCGTACATGCCGGAATGGTATACGGTTCGCCGGCTGGTTTGCCGGCGAACCGGCCAGCCGCTTCTTCAGCCGCTTGGCATCCGAGACGCTCAGGCCGCCGTACTTGCTGCGCCAGAGATAGTAGTTTGCCTCGGAGAACCCCTGGCGGCTGCAGAGCTGCTTCACGGGCAGCGCCTGCTCGACCCGACCCATCGCTCTCCTGCCTCTTTTTGAAAGTTGCAACACATCCCTTCAAAGGCCGGACGAATAGATCTGGTTATCATCACTACATTGGTCCAGGCGCCGGTTGTTTTGCGCATGTGGTGGGGGGGGAAGTTGGCGAGACTGGGGCAGCATATGTACGCCGCCATCGCTGCGCGCTACCGCACGTCCAAGTGGCTCCTGTGCCGCATGACCACCCCGGCGTTCGCCTCGCCCAAGGCACGTACGAGGCGGCGGCGGCCCGCTGACGAAACCCTATGACTGAGATCGCGAAGACCGACTATAAGCTGGGTGAGGACAACGTCCAGGTTCTCGGCCTCGACATCCACAATCCGGTCTTCGTCGTCTCCAGCCTGACCATCATCGCGTTCGTCGCTGGGGTGCTGGCATTCCAGGCCGGGGCGGCGGCCGCCTTCGGGGCGCTGCGCGCGTGGCTCATGTCGACGTTCGACTGGGTGTTCATGGGCGCGGGCAACTTCTTCGTCCTCTTCTGCCTGCTCCTGGTGGCGACGCCGCTTGGCCGCGTGCGCCTGGGCGGCGCGGATGCCCGACCGGACTACTCTCGATCGACCTGGTTCGCGATGCTGTTCGCCGCCGGGATGGGCATCGGCCTGATGTTCTTTGGGGTGTCGGAACCGGTGGAGCATTTCCTGCAACCGCCGCTCGGGCTCGAGGCGGCCGACACGGCGGCAGCGCGCCTCGGCATGGCCAGCGCCATCTACCACTGGGGCATCCATGGGTGGGCCATCTACGCGGTGGTGGCGCTGTCGATCGCCTTCGCGTCGTACAACCTTGGCCTGCCGATGACGCTCCGGTCGGCGTTCTATCCGCTCATGGGGGAGGCGGTGTGGGGCCGGCTCGGCCACGGCATCGACATCCTCGCCGTCTTCGCCACGCTCTTCGGGCTGGCCACGTCGCTCGGCCTGGGTGCCGAACAGCTGGCAGCGGGGTTCGCCCACCTATGGGGCACGCCGGTGACCGAGATCACCCAGGTGCTGCTGATCGTCGGCATCACCGGCATGGCGCTGACGTCGGTTGTAAGCGGGATGGAGAAGGGGGTCAAGCGGCTGAGCGAAGCCAACCTGCTGCTCGCCCTACTGCTGCTGGTGTTCGTGTTGACGGTCGGGCCGACCCGCGACATCGCCACCCGCACCGTGACCAGTCTCGGCCAGTATCTCGCGGCGATCGGACCGCTCAGCAGCTGGGTGGGCCGCGAGGATCTCCACTACATGCACGGCTGGACGACCTTCTTCTGGGCCTGGTGGATCTCGTGGTCCCCTTTCGTCGGCCTGTTCATCGCCCGAGTCTCGCGCGGCCGGACGGTGCGCGAGCTGATCGCCTGCATGCTGATCATCCCGACGCTGATTGTCGCGCTCTGGATGAACGCCTTCGGCGGGACTGCGGTATCGCAGTACGTCGACCGCGGGCATCTCGACGTGATCGCGGCGGTGCAGGCGCAGCAACCGGAGATCGCCCTGTTCGCGCTGCTGGAGACGCTGCCGCTTGCGAACGTCACGTCGTTCATCGGCCTCGTGCTCATCGTGGTGTTCTTCGTCACCTCCTCCGATTCCGGATCGCTGGTTATCGACACCATCACCGCCGGCGGCAAGCTGGACGCGCCGGTCGCCCAACGTGTGTTCTGGTGCGTCTTCGAGGGGCTGGTCGCCATCGCGCTGCTGCTCGGCGGCGGCCTCGTGGCCGCGCAGGCGGCCACCCTCGCCGCCGGACTTCCCTTCGCGCTGGTGCTGGTCGCCCTGTGCTACAGCACCTGGAAGGGGCTACGCGCGACACAAACAGGCCGGGCCAGTTAACCCGCCACAGGCAGCCACAACGATCGCGTGGGAAATGACCCCGGATTTTCTTAAAGATTTCAGAAAGTCGCATGAGGAACATGCCGGATACGCATTGGAAGGAACTGCTGGCTGCAGACCGCGCGCAGGTCTGGCATCCCTACTCGGCGATGCCGGGGAAAACCCCTGTTTTTCCTATTGTTTCCGCCGAAGGCGTTCGGCTGCGCCTCGCCGACGGAAAAGAACTCATCGACGGCATGTCGTCCTGGTGGTGCGCCATCCATGGCTACAATCATCCTGTCCTGAATCGAGTCATCGAAGACCAACTTGTCTACATGTCCCACGTCATGTTCGGCGGGCTCACACACGAACCCGGGATCCGGCTGGCCGAAAGACTCATCCAGATAACACCCCCAGGGCTCAATGCCGTCTTCTTTTCGGATTCCGGTTCGGTGGCTGTCGAAGTGGCGATGAAAATGGCGATCCAGTATCAAGCCGCGCGTGGAAAACCTGGCAAACAGAAGATGGTAGCCCTACGCGGTGCGTATCACGGCGATACGCTGGGCGCCATGGCGGTGTGCGATCCCGTGACGAGCATGCACCAACTCTTCACCGGTGTCCTCACGCCGCACTTCTTTGCTGAACGTCCGCGCGTTCGCTTCGGCGAAGAGTGGCAGTCCGATGACGTGACCCCGCTTGCGGAGGTATTGGAGAGCCATTCTGGCGAGATTGCCGCCGTGATACTGGAGCCTGTTGTCCAGGGGGCGGGTGGAATGTGGTTTTACCATCCCGAGTACCTACGCGCGGTACGTCGGCTTTGCGACACACATGACGTACTGCTGATCGCGGATGAAATTGCCACTGGATTCGGCCGTAGCGGCAAGCTCTTCGCGTGTGAGCATGCCGGTATCAGTCCCGACATCCTCTGCCTTGGAAAGGCGTTGACGGGAGGATACATGACTCTGGCGGGGACTCTCGCCACGACGGCCTTGAGTGAAGCGATCTCCGAAGGCGACGGTGCGTTCATGCATGGCCCGACGTTCATGGCCAATCCGTTGGCCTGCGCCGTAGCGGGCGCGAGCATTGAGTTACTCTTGTCGTCGGACTGGGGATCCACCGTCGCCCGAATCGAGCAACAACTGGCCTCCGGACTCGAATCCTGCCGCGACTTCGAACAAGTCGTCGACGTTCGCGTGTTGGGTGCGATCGGCGTCGTCGAACTCAAAGAACCTGTGGACATGCAGGTCATGCTGCACGAGTTCGTCGGGCGCGGTGTCTGGGTCAGGCCGTTCAAGAATCTTGTCTACGTAATGCCGCCTTTTGTCATCAGTCCTGACGACCTGGCATGTGTCACAGAGGCGATCGTGGAGGTGGTGGCTGGACTGGCGGGGTAGAGCGAACCCGATGGTGTCGTGCGCTGGCCCCGAGATATCGTCATTTGACGATGTGGGTTAGTGCAGCTGCTCCGGGAGTTAGTCAGTTTTTGCACCGCTCCAATGGAGATATTGTTGTCGACGCGATCGGGTTCGTGGTGCGGGCGACACTCAAGGAGCACACGGGGTCGCCGGTTGTCGGGACGTTGCGGTGTTCACCGGGGGCGTGGCACGCGGCCGCGAGACGGGCGCACGGGGGTGTCGGGCACAATCAGGACCGCCGTGGCGCCGCCTCGAAAGGATCCGGTTTCGACGGCACGGGGCGGGCGGCGCGGCGTCTGCGGTCGGGCCGGAAGCCCTGCATGCCGTTGCGAAGATTCGAACACTGCCTGACGGCGCCGGTCGTCTGGCTCGTAGAAGGCTCGGAGAGGAGACCGCTCGCATGAAAGCCATAACATTGGACGCCTGTAACTATGGCCGGCTCGCCATCGCTGTCGTGCTGTTGTCGTTGTCGGTCGCAGTAACGACGACAGCCCAGACAACTGGCTCGATCGACGGCGCCGTCGTCGACGCAAACGGCAACCCGCTGCCCGGTGTGGTGGTGACGGTGGCCGGCCCCGGCGTGCGGCAGGAGCACGTGACCGGTGTGGACGGCGCCTATACGGCCGCCGGGCTGGCGGCGGGCGACTATGTCGTCACGGCTGTTCTGCCGGGTTTCGAGACCGCGGAAGCCCCGGTATCCGTCCGGGCGGGCGCCACCGCATCGGTCCCGATCACGCTGCAGATCGCGCGGCTGCTCGAAACGGTGAGCGTCGTCGCCGATGAGCCCCGGATCTTCGCGAGCAACGTCGTCGCCGAACCGATGCTGTTGCAGCAGTCGAATATCGCGAGCGTGACGTCGGTGGTGGATAACCTGCCCGGCGTATCCATTCAGGAAGGGGACGCCTACGGCTTCGACGACTGGTCGAGCAACGTCGCCGTGCGCGGCTTCCAGGTGACCATCAGCGAGGCGCAGATCGGCACCACCATCGACGGGTTTCCGAACGGGACGTCCGACTACTTCAGCGGCGCCAAGGCGAACCGGTTCATCGATCCGATGAATCTCGGGGGCGTCGAGGTATCGCAGGGAACGGCCGACATCGCCTCCCGCTCGGTCGAAGCGCTGGGCGGCACGTTCAACTACCTGACGGACGATCCCGCGGCCGAGCGGACCTACACCGCGTCGACCACCATCGGCGAGAACGACGGCAAGCGCTTCTACATGCGGGTCGACACCGGGCCGCTGTTCGGCGGCGAGACCCGCGCGTGGATCTCGGCGGTCCGTCAGGAGGCAACCGACTGGGTGCAGGGGTCGGCGCGGAACGAGCGGGAGCACGTCGCCGCCAAGCTGGTCTCGTCGCACGGGCGCCTCGACCTCACCAGCTACATCTCGTACGACAGCATTCACGAGGACACCTACCAGCGGCTCTACAGCGAGGGCGACTTTCTGGCCAACCCGCGCTGGGACCGCCTGGTCGGCGACTGGCCCGGCGTGCCGTACCTGAACCAGTTCTACCGGCCGGGCTGGCAGACGCGGCGGAACAACACATTCGCCTACCTGAAGGCGGACTGGTCGTTCAGCGACGTCAGTTCGCTGAGCGGCGGCTTCTATTTCCATCGCAACCGGGGCCGCGGCGACTGGCTGCCCCCCTACATCGCCGACGTCAGCGACGATGGCGGCGGACCGGAATCGGAGCTGATGGGCCGGGCGCCAGTACAGGGCGGCGCGCAGCTCGGGCTGATCCGCTTCGTGAACCGTGATGGCGTGGCTGTCGGACCCGCGCCCGGGTGCACGTCTTCCTACATCTTCAACTATTATGGCTCGGGCGGCCCGGCGGTGGACCCGGCGTGCCATCCGGGCGCCACCGCGGTGCAGTCGTACCGCCACAGCCACTACGGCAAGGACCGCATCGGCTTTACGCTCGACGAGGAGTGGTTCACCACCGTCGGCGCCGCCGGCAGCACGCTGCGCGCCGGCATCTGGTACGAGGACTCACGGCGGGACCTGGGCCGCGACTGGCATCAGATGCTGGATCCGACGCTCAACTTCAACTGGAACGAGCAGGCCTACTGGCACCAGTACGAATGGGACTTTCCGCAACGCGTCTTCAAGTGGTACGTGGAGGAGACGCTTTACGCCGGCCCGTTCGCCCTGAGCGGCGGCATCAAGCAGTTCCTGGTCGGCGTGTCGCGCGAGGACCTGTTCAATGTCGATCCGGAACTGGCGGTCGATTCCGATTCGAATCTGCTCTTCTCCGGCGGCGTGACGTACGAGACGCCGGTCGAGGGCCTGGATCTTTTTGCCGGCTATTCCGAGAATTTCAAGGCGATCAGCGCCACGCTCCTGGAGGTACCGGGACGGATCCTCGACCTCCTCGAGCCTGAAACCGCCTCCAATATCGATGTCGGCCTGCAGTATTCGGGAGATCGGTTTGCGCTGGGCGCCACCTGGTACACGATCGATTTCGAGAACCGGATCTTCTACCTCGGTCCGCAAACGCCCGCCGGTCCCAACTACCTCATCCCGGGCGGCGGCGCCTACTTCAACGCGGGCGGCATCGACACGAGCGGCATCGAACTCTCCGCAACGGTGCAGTTGCCGCGCCAGACCTCATTCTACACCGCATACACGTTCAACGACTCGGCGTACGTCGGGAGCGGCGATCCGCTCGTCGACGTCAACCAGGGTATCGTGGCGGGGACGGATGTTACCGGCGTGCCGGACCGGCTGTGGGTCGTCTCGCTCGACCGGAGCGGTCCGCTTGGCACGGGGCTGAGCGCCAAGTACACGTCGTCACGGCGCGTCAGCCTGAGGTCGGATTGGTACGCGGATGACTACTGGCTGGTGGACGCCTACGTCAGTTTCTCGGGCGAGGCATTGAGCGAGCTGCTGCGGTCGACGGAATTCGCGATCGTGGCAAACAACCTGCTCGACAAGGCGTATCTGTCGGCCATCACCGAGAATGCCGCGTGGCTCGGCGCGCCGCGGACAATCTCAATGACCGCGACCGTCTCGTTCTGATGGCCGCAGATGAAGAGATGGGGCCGCTGCGCTACCCCGCTCTACCACCACTGCCGCGCCACAATGCGCTCCGCTCTCCGTATGCCCGAGGAACAGATCGACTCGTCCGTTTCCACTTCCGGTCTATCGGCCCGCTTGAGGGGCACCGGGCTGATCGCTGCCATCGCCGTGGTTGCCGCTACGCTCGCCTTCACGACTTGGCGTTACGTCAACTACGAAGTGTCGGCCCTCGCGTTCGCTGTCGGCGCCCTTCTTGCTACGTTGGGCAACCTCTGCCTCACCATGGCCCGCCGCTCCAGCGCTTGAGGTCCAGTGGAGTTGACCCCGTACTGTCCAAGAACCCGATCGACGCCGTCCGACGGGGCTGATTCTACGCTGGACGCTCGCCGGGTCGCGACGTTCGTGACCGCCGAGAGCCTCTGCTCGGCTCGCCCCGTATGTCGCCTTTTCCCCACGTGTTTCAGTTCCTCGTCGTGGCCGGCGCGGGCTGGATCAACCAGCAGCCGCGTGACGTCATTGACTCTCTCCAGGAAGAGAATCGCGTCCGCCGAGAGCCGCTCGGTCCTGGCCGTCTCCGGTTCACCGACGCCCAGCGCCGGCGCCTGGCCGCACAGGCCAAGAGCCTCGGGCGACGGGTACGCCGTGACCGGCACACCCTGGTCACGCCCGATACCCTCCGCCGCTGGCATCGACAGCTGATCGCGAGGACATACGACGGCCGCGGCCGTCGCGGACCGGGCCGCCCACGGGTCATGGACACGATCCGCCGGCGCATCGTCCGGAGGGCCCCCGAGAACCGCGAGTGGGGCGACACCCGTAGTCGGGGTGCCCGCGGCCACCTCGGGCATCAGGTCGCGCGGGGCCCCCTCGCCAACGTGCGCAAGGAGCGCGGCCGAGAACCCGCCCCCGAACGCAAGACGCGCACGACCTGGCGGGAGTGTCTCGCGGCCCACGGGGACGTGCTCGCCGCCGCCGACTGCTTCACGGTCGAGGTCTGGACGCCACGCGGCCGGACCCGCTTCACCGTGCTGGTCCTGATTCACCTGGCCAGCCGCCGCGGTCAGATCGCGGGCATCAGCGCCGAGCCCGACGGGCCGTGGGTCACCCAGCTCATGCGGAACGCCACCGATGCCGAGGACGGATGCCTGCGACACATCCGGTTCCTCATCCATGACCGCGACCCGCGCTTCCGGCCGGCCGGGCGCGACACGCTCCCCCCGGCCGATGTCACTCCCATCCGACGCCCCGCCCGCTCGCCGAACCTGAACGCTCCAGAGAGCAGCCACGCAGATACCAAGCCCAACGCGATTCCCAGCCGTTGCCCTGTCATCATACTTGCCCTCTACATTTCCCGCACTAGGCCCACTTAACATGCGGTGCCTTTGGCGGCCCAGTAGAAGGCTTTGCGGACGGCTGATCGTCGATGTGACGGTCAAGCGGTGGGAAGACTTCACGGGCAAGAAAGCCATCCGGAAGCGATAGGTGCTTCCGCCATCAACTGTTGCTACCCCGCCCTTATCTCGTTCTAACCAAACCGCTTAGACTAGATATTTAGTGCCAGAGAGCTGCCAGCGTCAAAATCGGCTGGAAGTATCTGGATGATTAGGGTTTAAGCTCTCTTCACCAACACTTGATGACGGAAGCACCATTTTGCCTGCCCCGGACGGCACCTTTATACACCCGAGAGGCGCCGAACCCACGAAACTTTCTTCGTCGCACAATCGTCCAGCTCCAGAGGCCGTCACCTCAGCCCCCGCTGACGCGCAACCGACCGGAGCCCCTACTTTCAGGGCATTCCTCAGACACCGCTCCACACTCATGCTCTTCTTCGCCAGGCGGATTCGTTGCACTTGCCGCGCGTCAGCCTGCCGGGACCGGTAGCGTTTACTGCGTCGGATATTCCGCCGGGATTCCCGCCGGGCGCTCGCCAAACATGATGTGCGCTGCCCGGGTGCCACTCCACATCAACCACGGCCCGTCGGTGCGCTCATTCGTCGGCAGACCGGTCGAGCCCGTAGTCGCGTAGGGAAGGTGAATCGACAGCTTGTGAACTGCTTCTTCGCGGGTCGCACCGACGAGTCCGTACTGCATGGCGCCCGGACTGACCTCGACCTGCGGCGGCCCGCTCACGAACATCTCTTCGAAGCTCCGCGCGCCGCCTGCGATGCGCTGGTAGATCCAGTCCATGACCCCTTGAAAGCTCTTGTGGTAGCACTCCACCGCGAAGCCAGGAGTCGGTCTGTCGGCCTCGCAGACCAGCGCATTCGTTCCTTGCTTGAGCACGCTGGGCTCGCCGCTCGCGTCGCGCTCGATGACCGTGGCGCCGCCCCGGAGAGCCTCGGGCGCGGCCAGAACGGCGTCCGCGACTTGCGCGTCTTGGTTCTCCGTCGTCTGGGCGACGGAAGGAGCTGGAAGCATCAGGGCGCAGGTGGTGGCGACGCAGAGGGCGGCTCGCTTCATGGGACTAAGTATAGGCGGCTCGTGTCGCGAGTCGCCGGAGCGCGCCGCAATCGGAGGAGGGGCTGACCCGCAGAGGTTCTGGTCTAATAGCCGGCCGGTGCCAGGACAAGCGAGTCAGGAGACGACCCGTCTCCCAGCGCATGAGCCCCCGACTCTGACGACGTCGACGGCGCCGATGTATCAGCGATCAATCGGTCCTTCGGCAGCGCCAGTTCTTCGCTCCCGAGGACGTCGATACCGTCCACGGTGATGGCCAGCAGGCCACCGTCGAGCGTCTCAGTCCACCCTCGGCGTCTCAGGTACCACAGTGGGAACTCCAGGTGCTCTTTGGGAACGCCGAGCATTCTCTCGAGGTGGACGACCTGTACCTACGGAAAACCTCATACGCACGGTTCGCGTGACCGATCGCACGGACGTGGGGCCGGCGAACGATGGCAACGTGAGCATCGCGGACGTGCACACCGTGAACGCCGACGAGTGGCTGGCGTCCTTCGGACGTTCCTCCGGCCGCCGCGCGGCGTGCACGGTCTTCCGGCGGCGACCGTCCATGGCGTCGTCAGGCCGCGTGACGATGGTAGCTGTGGTGCAGGCCGCCCACGTGCGGCATCGCCATGACCTCGCCCGGTGCAGCAGGCTCGACGCGTCGGCTCACGGGCGCATCCTTGCCCAACGAGAGATGCGTGCGCCAGAGATGATAGTAGTCGATGTACGATCGCAGTATTCGGTGGAGTGATCGCTCATTGAGCACGATCACGTGGTCGACGCACTCTCGGCGCATCGATCCGATCAGTCGTTCGACATACGGGTTTTGCCACGGACTCTGGGGAGCCGTCAGGACCTCGTCGATCTCCATCGCCTCGAGACAGGCCCGAAAATTGTGGCCGTAGGTCCCGTCGCGATCCCGCAACAGAAACCGTGGCGCCGTGTCCCACGGGAACGCGTTGCGGATCTGTTGGGCCGTCCACGCGGCCGTGGGGTACCCCGTCACGTTGACATGCAGGATCTGGCGTCGATCATGGGCCAGCACCACGAAGACAAAGAGCACCCGAAACGTGAGCGTCGGGACCACGAAGAAGTCGACCGAGACGAGTTGGCCGATGTGATTCGTCAGAAACGTACGCCAGGTCTGGGACGGCGGGGGCCGACGACGCACCATGTAGTGCCCGACCGTGGCTTCGGCGATCGCGATACCGAGTCTCAGCAGCTCGCCGTGGATGCGCGGGGCGCCCCAGGTCGGGTTGGCGTGGCACATCTGGCGGATGAGCACTTGAACGGCGCGCGGGATGCGTGGCCGACCGGGTCCGCGCGGCCGACTCTTCCAGCGCCAATAGCACCGAAACCCTCGTCGATGCCACCGGAGAACGGTGTCGGGCTTGACGATGACGAGCGCTCGCCGCCATCCGGGCCACAGGTGACAGAGCCACGTCCAGAACAGCCGGTCAACGGACCGCAACCGCGGGCGCCCGCGGGCCTGTCGCTGCAGGACCGCTCATTGATGACGAAGCGCCGCGTTCTCAATCTGGAGCGCCGCCTGGCTCTGCAGGCCTGAGCCCAACGCGGTGAACAGTACGAGACAGACGGTCCGCATGGCCCGTGATGCTAGCAGGCCGACGCGAGATCCTCAATAATGCCCAATGTACATAATGGGGGGACGAGGTTTTCGGTAGGCACAGGTTGCTAAGGTGGGATCCAGACCACAGAGAAGGAGTCTGGAATGTCCCGAAAGAGACGGAACTACCCGGCTGAGCTGAAGGCGAAAGTCGCGCTGGAGGCTCTCCGCGAAGAGGCAACGATGACCGAGCTGGCCTCTCGGTACGACGTTCACCCGAATCTGATCGCGAACTGGAAGAAGAAGGCACGCGAACACGTGCTGGCGAGCTTCGCAGGCACGCACGAGTACCAGGAGGCCTCTCGAGCGGTCGAGATCAAGGAGTTGCGAGCGAAGGTGGGCGAGCTCGTGATCGAGCGGGATTTTTTGTCCAAGGCCTTCGGTCGGTGAGCCACGGCCGGAGGGAAACGATGGTCGATCCCGACCATGCCGCGCTCAGCATCACACGCCAGTGTTACCTGCTCTCGATCGCCCGCTCGTCGTTCTACTACGAGGGCAAGGGCGAGAGCCCGCTGAATCTGCGGCTGATGCGGCGCATCGATGAGCAGTTTCTGGAGACGCCCTTCTACGGCTCGCGGCAGATGACGCGCTGGCTGCTGCGCCAAGGCGCCAGGGTCAGCCGCAAGCGCGTCCGGCGCCTGATGCGGCTCTTGGGCCTGCAGGCGATCTTCCAACGGCCCAGGACGTCTCAGCCGCACCCGGCGCACAGGGTCTATCCCTACCTGTTGCGCGATCTGCCGATCACGCGGCCGAACCACGTGTGGTGCACGGATGTTACCTATATCCCATTGCAGCGAGGCTTTCTGTACCTCGTCGCGGTGATGGATTGGGCGAGCCGCAAGGTGCTGTCCTGGCGTCTGTCCAACACGCTCGATGCGCACTTCTGCGTCGAGGCCTTGCACGAGGCGCTCGAGCACTATGGCCCTCCGGAGATCTTCAACAGCGACCAGGGCAGCCAATTCACCAGCGTCGACTTCACCGACGTGCTCAAGGAGGCTGGCATTCGCCTCTCGATGGACGGCAAGGGCCGCTGGATGGACAACGTGTTCATCGAGCGGCTGTGGCGATCGCTCAAGTACGAGTGCGTCTACCTGTCTGAGTTCGCGACCGGCTCCCAGGCCCGGACCGGCATCGGCTGGTGGATGGACTTCTACGACCGACGCCGGCCCCACTCGGCGCTCAACGACCGGACGCCGGCCGAGGCGTATACTGACGACGGGGCTGACGGGAGCCCGGGGCTATGCCCCGGTTCCCGTCAGCCCAAGGTCGCTTGAATCATGAACCGGATTCCACCTTAGCTGTGACGAAAACCTGTCCAAAGGATGGGGTCCACCTCTGTGGCTCTCGTTATTGAGTTCGATGATCGACAGATAAAGGTTGCGGATGAGGCTATTGTTCCATGTTACTCGTACGCTTCCGAACACCGCATCGTCGGTAGACATACCGACCTTATTGTGCCGCACAACATACGTGAACAGTCCTCGCTTGTTCACGATCATCTGTATGAGAAACATTAAGAACGCACCGAGACCAGTCGAAACTAGGGCGATGACCAAGCGACTGTCCAGTAGTGCCAAATCCATCGAGCCTCCTCTTTCCGAAACACAACCTACGGTGTCTAATCGCCCGATCTCGAACCGCTAGCGCTTGAAGCCGTTCTCTCCTGCAAAGACCGAGGTATTCCGTCAAGCAGCGCACAGCCGGATCGTCAACAACACGCACGGGATTAACCGGCCCGTCCACGGGGATCTCCGCTCGGTGCCACTCATAGGTCATGCCGCAGACAGCCTCTTGACACTGAGCGTGTTCCGCGTTTGCTCGGCATGCCACAGGTCGTACTGCACCTGCTGGTTCATCCAGCTCTCGGCGGTCGTGCCAAACGCCAGCGACAGCCGTACGGCCATCTCGGGACTAATGCCGGCGCGGGCATTGAGGATGCGCGAGAGCGTCTTTCGACTCACGCCGAGCGCCGCGGCGGCCTGCGTCACCGTCAGTCCCAGCGGCTTCACGCACAGGTCTCGGAGTACTTCGCCGGGGTGGGGCGGGTTATGCATCTTCATGGCTCGATCCTCAGTGGTAGTCTTCGTAATCGACGTGCTGGGCTTCGTTGTCGGCAAAACCGAATGTGACCCGCCAGTTCCCGCTGACTTTCACGGCCCAGATTCCTTTCCGAGTGCCCTGTAACTCGTGCAAGTCCAAGCCTGGAAGGCTCAGGTCGCGTGGGTCGGCGGCGGCGTTTAATCGGCCTAGAATCAGCCGCAGTCGGTCGGCGTGTTTCGCCTGGATCCCGCGTCTGTTTCCGGTAACGAAGAAGCGTTCGAGCCCCTTGTGCCGAAAGCTCTTGATCGCCACGACAACCAGTGTAACCCATACGGTTACAGTCAGCAATCCGGCTCACAACACATTGAAGTCGCCGCGCGGGTTTGTCGTCCCACAGGCGTCGTTGTCCGCCTTCCCGGACAACCAGGGCACGAAGGGCGGGCCGTCTCGCGCGATGACCCGGCCGGCTACGCGGAGGCGGGTGGAGCCCTCCACGGGCCACGGGTGGCCTCTCACCGTCGCCGTCGGCCATTGGCGTCGACAGCCCCTCGCTGGGCCCGCGCATCTGGTCGTCACACTCCCAGACAACGGCTGAAACCAGGCGATCCGTTGAGCGCGGCGATCGCAAAAAAGTTGCGCGGAATTTTTGCGCACAACTCACTCTCTCTATCTCTCTGATTGCAGATGGGTTACGCCTGCCATTAATTTGACGCCGACCGAAATGCGCCGGCCGGCCGAGGCCCGTATTCATTGATCTTTTTTGGCACCGGGGGTGGCCGGTCCCCCCTGTTCGCGCACAACGCGCACAGCTACGGTGGTGGAAGTTCGTTTGCACGGTCAGCAGGGTGACGATGCCGCACACGATGTTGAGATTTCCGACCGTCAAGGCCCGCACGGGCCTGTCGCGCAGCACGATCTATCTCCGCATCTCCCGCGGCACGTTTCCCGCCTCCGTGTCCCTCGGCGGCCGTGCCGTGGGCTGGATCGAGGCCGAGGTGAACGCGTGGCTCACCGCGCGGATCGCGCAACGCCGGCTGATCGCGCCGCGGCCGGAGCGGAGGACGGCGGCGGAGGAGGACGGGTACCGGGCGCGGGGACGCACACCCCGTCGCGAAGAGAAAGGGTGGTCGACATGATCCGGAACATCACCGTGGATGGCGAGGAGGCGCTTGCCGTGGACACGGCCGAGGAACTGGGCCGGGCGCTCTTGACCGGCCGGTACGTCGTCGCGTCCGACGCGGTGCGCGCGGAGTACGGGCTCACGGACACCGCCAACTCCGACACGCAGGACATCGTGGACGAGTCGGACTGGCGCGACGACGCGTGGCGCGCGGAGGGGGGGCACTGATGGCGTGGGGCCGAAAGACCACCGCGGCGCAGAAACCCGTGTGGAGCCAGGACGACTACCACACCGCGTTTGCCTCGAAAATCAAAGAGCAGATCGAGCAGGGCGTCGCGCCGTGGCAGAAGCCGTGGAAGCCCGGCGAGGAACGACTCCCGAAAAACATCCAGTCCGGCAAGCCGTACCGGGGCGGCAATTCGGTCTACCTCAGCGTGGCCCAAACCGCGAAGGGCTACGGCGATAACCGCTGGGCCCGTACTGTCCAAAAACTAGATCGTGGGGTTGACGGCCGGTCATGTCTCACGCTGCTGACCGATAGTCGTCGTGCAACATCCCACCGAGCCGCTGGCGGCACGGGACGCGACCACGGGGTGGCGGTGCCGTCGACAGCGGCAGGATCAGGCGATGGTCGAGCCCCTGGTGATTCCGTTCGTGGTGGTCGTGCGCGACGAACTCGCGCACGGCGCGACGCAACGAGCCCTCGCCGATCAGGACCATGCGCTCGAGGCAGGCTTCCTTGATGGTGCGCACGAAGCGCTCCGTGTAGGCGTTCAGGTTCGGCGCGCGGGCGGGGCGTCGGATGGGGGTGACATCGGCCGGGGGGAGCGTGTCGCGCCCGGCCGGCCGGAAGAGCGGGTCGCGGGCATGGATGAGGACCCGGATGTGTCGCAGGCATCCGTCCTCGGCATCGGTGGCGTGCCGCATGAGCTGGGTGCCCCCCGGCCCGTCGGGCTCGGCGCTGATGCCCGCGATCTGAACGCGGCGGCTGGCCAGGTGAATCAGGACCAGCACGGTGAAGCGGGTCAGGCCGCGTGGCGTCCAGACCGCGACAGTGAAGCAGTCGGCGGCGGCGAGCACGTCCCAGTGGGCCGCGAGAAACTCCCGCCAGGTCGTGCGCTTCTTGCGGTCGGGGGCGGGTTCGAGGCCGCGCTCCTTGCGCACGTTGGCGAGGGGGCCCCGCGCGACCTGATGACCGAGGTTGCCGCGGGCACCCCGAATACGGGTGTCGCCCCACTCGCGGTTCTCGGTGGCCATCCGGGACGATGAGCCGGCGGATCGTGTCCATGACCCGTGGGCGGCCCGGTCCGCGACGGCCGCGGCCGTCGTATGTCCTCGCGATCAGCTGTCGATGCCAGCGGCGGAGGGTATCGGGCGTGACCAGGGTGTGCAGGTCACGGCGTACCCGTCGCCCGAGGCGCGTCGCCCACCGGCGCAACGTCCGGTAGCCAGCTGACCGGATGGGCCGTGACCCAATAGGGGCCTGCCAGCCACGGCCCGTCACAGTCCTGTCCGCCCACCCGGGCCAGCCTGCGGCCGCATCCCGAGGAGGCCACCCGTGACCGAGAGCATGACCACCCAGCCCCAGGCGCGGAAGGTGATTGTCGGCATCGATACGCACAAGCATGTCCACGTCGCCGTGGCGATCGACACCTGGGGGATCCGCCTTGGCGATCAATCGTTCGTCGCTGATTCGGGTGGCTATCAGGCCCTGATCACGTGGGCCGAGGCCCACGGGCCCATCGAGGCGTTCGGCATCGAAGGCACTGGCAGCTACGGCGCCGGCCTGGCCGGCACGGTGCGCCAAGCCATCACGCGTGCCGCCTAGAGGAATGTCTTGACATATAGGGGCGTCAAAGCCTGTCAAGAGGCTGACGGCGACGTTCACTATATACCTTGACTATCTACAATACTCGCCGTAGTGTAGATAGTCGAGGCATCCTATATGGGCAAACCAACCGATCTCGTCCAGGGGACGCTGGATCTCCTGATTCTCAAGACCCTTGAGCTGGAACCCAAGCACGGCTGGGCCATCGCCAAGCGGATCCAGCAGATCTCGAATGAGGTCCTCAAAGTCCAACAGGGGTCCTTGTATCCGGCCCTCTATCGCCTGGAGAAGGAAGGCTGGCTCACCGCACACTGGGCGGAAACAGAGACCGGGCGCGAAGCCAAGTTCTACGCCTTGACTCGAGCGGGGCGCCGGCAACTCAAGAAGGAAGTCGCGACCTGGGACCGCCTGTCGGAGGCTATCAACCTCGTGGTTCGGGGGGTATCGCGATGAGTGGCATCAGATCGTGGGTGTCATTCCGGCTCGGTCGTCTCTTGCCCTGGCTTCGCCAGAGTCGAGCGAGTGCGGAGATTCGAAAGGAACTCGACCTCCACCTGACGTTGGAAACCGACGAGAACCTCAAGCTCGGGATGTCGCGTGAGGAAGCCGCGCGCCTCGCTCGCGTGACCCTGGGTAACGGGCCCCTGATTCGCGAAGATGCGGGCGCCGTCTGGAGTTGGCACTGGTGGGACGCCTGCCGGCGCGGGATCGGGCTCGGCGTTCGGGGACTCCGTCGGCGCGTGGGGGCCTCGCTAACCGTCGTGCTCATCCTGGCGCTTGGCATCGGCTCGACTACGGCGATGTTTGCGCTGGTCGATGGGGTCCTCCTTGCGCCACTTCCCTACGACGAGCCGTCACAACTGGCAACGGTCCAGGTCAATGTCCCGCAGATTGAGGCCCAGTTTCCGGTGTTCCCAGGGAATCTGCGCTCGTGGCTGGCATGGCGGAACTGTCGGGTCACCTGCGACGATCTGGCCGTCCTCAACCCCGGCATGTGGACCCTGACCGGGGATGGGGATCCGCAAGTGCTCAAGGGGGCGTGGGTCAGCGCCAACTTCTTCGATCTCCTGCGCGTCGCGCCGGGGCACAGCCAAGTGTTTCATGAGGCGACGGAGAGCCGGTCTGCGACTGATCACGGCGTCGTGCTGACCCACGCGTTGTGGCAGCGGGTGTATCGGGGCGATCCGCAGATCGTCGGTCGCCTCATCACGCTGGACGACGCGCGCCTAGAAGTGATCGGTGTGCTGCCGGCAACGTTCGAATTGCCGCCGGTGGAGTTTCTGCATCCGGTTGCGTTCGATTTCGGCCATCTTGAGCTCTTTCGCGCCTTGCGCTACACGCCTCAGCGCATTCAGCAGATCACGGAGGAAGTCCTCCAGGTCAACCAAGGCTCGCTCTATCCGGCGCTCCACCGCCTGGAACAGCGCGGCTGGCTGGCGTCCTCGTGGGGGGCCTCGGAGAACAACCGACAAGCGAAGTTCTACCAACTGACCCGCGCCGGACGCCGTCAGCTCGAGAGGGAAACCAAGGAGTGGGCACGGCTGTCCGCAGCGGTGGCGCGGATCATGGGGGCGACGTAGACCGTGGACATTGCTCGACCCGATCTCCTGCGGAAGCGGAAGATCCGCCGCGGCCTCTACAGCGGGGCAGCGGCCGTCGTCGTGGTCCTGATCACGGTCGGTGTGTCGCAGCTCGAGCCAGCGGCGCCCCGGGTCGATCGGGACACCGTTTACCTCGACACCGTCCAGCGGGGACCGATGGTGCGCCAAGTGCGCGGGACGGGGACGCTCGTGCCAGAGGCCATCCGGTGGATTCCGGCCACCACGGAAGGCACCGTCGAGCGGATCGTGATTCGTCCCGGCGCCGACGTCACCCCAGACACGGTTATCGTCGAGCTGCGGAATCCCGAGCTTGAACAAACGGCCATCGAAGCGCATCTGCAGCTCGACGCTGGTGAGGCGCGCTACCGCAGCCGGGCAGTGGAACTTGACAGCCAACGTTTGAGTCAGCAGGCGGCGCTCGCGACGGTGGAGGCAGAGCTCACCCAAGCCCGGCTGCAGCTGGAGGCCGACCGGGAGCTGGCGGGCCGGGGGTTGGTGTCCGACCTGACGCTGAAACAGTCGCAGGCCCGCGCGCAAGAACTAGAGACGCGCTACGAGCTGGAGCAGGAACGGCTGCAGATCGAGACCGAATCCGTCGAGGCGCAGCTCGCGGTCGAACAGGCCGACGTCGAGAGTCTGAAAACACTCTGGCAGCTGCGGCTCGATCAGGTGGCCGACCTGAAGGTCCGAGCGGGGATCGCCGGTGTCCTGCAGCAAGTCCCGCTCGATGAAGGGCAACGCGTGACGACCGGGACGAATCTCGCGCGTGTCGGCGATCCGTCGGTCCTGAAAGCCGAACTCCGGATCGCAGAGACCCAAGCCAAGGACATCCAGGTCGGCCAACCCGCCAAGATTGACACGCGGAACGGCGTCATCCCAGGCCACGTCGTGCGGATCGACCCCGCGGTCGAGAACGGGACGGTCACGGTGGATGTGACCCTGGATGGCCCGCTGCCGAAGGGCGCGCGACCCGATCTCACCGTGGACGGCACGATTGAGCTGGAGCGCCTCGATGACGTCATCTACGTCGGCCGGCCCGGTGGCGCAGCTCCCGAATGCGGAGCGCGCCCGCACCCGCAACCGAGAGATCGGGTTCATCTTCCAGAGCTTCAACCTGATCGGAGATCTCAGCGTGTATGAGAACGTCGAACTGCCGCTGACCTATCGCGGCATGAGTCCAGCGGAACGGCACGGTCGCGTGATGGAAGCCCTAGAGAAGGTGGAGATGGCGCATCGCGCCAAGCACCTCCCGAGCCAGCTCTCAGGTGGGCAGCAGCAGCGGGTCGCTGTCGCTCGGGCGGTCGGTGGGCAGCCGTCCATCCTGTTGGCGGATGAGCCGACGGGAAACCTCGATTCGAAGAACGGCGAGGCGGTGATGGATCTCCTGCGGGCCCTGCACGACGAGGGATCAACCATTTGTATGGTGACCCACGACCCGCGGTACTCGGACTACGCGAAGCGGACGATCCACCTGTTTGATGGGCGTCTGACCAACGGGTCAGCGCAAGACCCCGAGGAACGTCCGTCGGTCGACAGCAGCGCGTCCGCCTCTTGACCGCTGTTTAGATCAGACGCTACTCCGCCCGCAATGCCACAAGCGGGTCGACCCTCGTTCCGCGACGTGCCGGTCCGTATGTCGCTGCCGCTGCCACCGCCGACAGGAACACCACCGACATCAGAAGCGTGCCTGGGTCGAACGGCGTGACACCAAACAACATCGCTTCGAGATACCGACTCGCCGCCAGTGCCCCAACAGCACCGACTACCACGCCGATCGCGACCAGCATCATCGCCTGACGAAACACCAAACCGGTGACCGCACGCGGTCGAGCGCCAAGGGCGAGCCGAATCCCGATCTCGCGCGTACGCCGTGAGACGGAGACCGCGAGGGCACCGTACAAGCCGGCGGCCGCGAGTATGAGCGCGATGGCTGTCAGGGTTGCCAGGAGGGTGGCTCGAAAGCGAGGGCGGGCAGCGGCATTGCCGACGATCTCATCGAGCGACTGAATGAAGACCACGGCGACATTGGGATCAACGCCGGTGACGGCCTGTCGAAGCACCGAGACGGCGTCGGGTTGATCACCGATCGTTCGGGCCACAATGAACGCTGTCGACACGGGCTGCTGTACCAATGGGCGATAAATCGCACCATCCGGAGCTGCGTCCAGGCCCGAGTACTTCACATCGCCGACGACCCCGACCACGGTCACTGGGGGACGACTCTCGTCGGCGAGGCCAATCGGCAAGCTGCGACCAATCGGGTCGTGGTCGCCGAAGAACCGGCGCGACGCGTGGGTGTCGATAATCATCACCTCGGCCGCATCGGCCCCGTCACGCTGAGAGAACCATCGTCCCCTGACCAGCGGTACGCCGAGCGCCTAAAAATAGCCCGGCGTCGTCGACACGGAGTCCACCGATAGGTCTTGTAGTCTGCCGGTCGTTCGATCGGGGAACGTGAAGCTGACGCGAAAGCGCGGCAGGTTGGGCGGCAAACTGGCGCTGGCAGACGCGACCTCGGGTCGAGCCTGAAGCCTCGACACGACCTGGTCAATGAGCGTGCGGTCGCGGGGGTCAAACCGTTCGCGGCCAGGGGAGAAGCTCACGAGCGCCGCGCCGACCCGCTCCGTCGTGATGCCGATGTCGGTGTTCAAGAGCTCCACCAAGCTGCGCCCCACGAGCGTGGCCCCTACGAGCAGCACCATCGAAACCGACAGCTGAGTGACGACGAGTGTCGCGTGCAAACGGTTGGCCCGCCGAGGTTCCGACATGGTGGCAGCGCCGGCTTTGAGCGCCGGCAACGCCGACGGCGATCGGAGGGACTTAATCAGGCCGATCGCGAGCGCCATCGCCCCAGCCAGCAGCACAGTGAACAGCATGAAGGTGCCATCCAGCCTCACTGCGTCCAGGCGAGGGAGTCCGACCGGCGGGAACAACCTCAGCGCCGTCACACCGCCCCACGCCACGACTGAAGGTTTTTCGCCGAGCGAGTGTCCTGTGTGTGACACGGCAATAACTTAAGGATGATCTCTTAGCCAGGCTTGAGGGAAAGAGCCCGTCTGGCGCTCAGGCTGCAGAGCTTGAAGCAGCTTTGGCACAGGTCCGGGCACGTCTCGACGCCATCACAGGGGCGGAGAGCACTCTTGCCATCGCCGAGGCCAATCTTGCCTCGACTGAATCGGAAACTACTGTGGCGCGTGCGCGTCTTGAGAGCCTTGTTGACGACCCGGCGGATCCAGCCAGCCCCGAGCGGATTCCGGTGGTTCGGGGTCTCAAGAGACTTTCTGGTGTTCCTTGACTCACGCGCCATTTGGTCGCGAAACATCGCGAAGAAAGTGTCCAGGAACGGCACGGTTTCTCGGGAACGCCATCCACTTTCTCAGGAGCTTTTCACCCGCGCGGGCCGCGACGCCTCGCTGGGCAGAAAAACGGATGCGCCCCGACGGTGCTTGGCGATATGCTGGCCGCGCGCCCGAGGGCCGAGGCCGACGGACCACTGGTGGCCAGTCCCCGTCTAGGAGCTTGGTCCGGGGATGTGGCGACAGCCGCACTGGTGGCACGATTGGTGTGACCCCGTTCAAGAGACTGCTTCCCCGACACATCCCTGCCCTCGGGTGCTTCACCCATGATCCCCAAGGAGCCCCCCGTGACGCAACGAGAACGAGGTCAAGCACAGCAGCGCGCTCGACAAGAGCAAGAGATTCTCCGAAAGATCCATCTGAACGCCGCCGGCATCGATATCGGCAGCGCGAGCCACTGGGTGGCGGTGCCCGACGATCGGGACGACCAGCCGGTACGAGAATTCACGAGTTTCACCCATGATCTCACCGCGTTGGCCACCTGGCTCGAGGCGTGCGGGATTGACACGGTCGCCATGGAGTCGACGGGGGTCTACTGGATCCCGCTGTACGAACTCCTCGAAGCCCGTGGGATCGAGGTGCTGCTCGTGAACGCCCACCATGTGAAGGGCGTGCCCGGCCGCAAGAGCGACATCGTCGATTGCCAGTGGCTCCAGCAGCTGCACACCTTCGGGCTGTTGCGCGGGAGCTTCCGGCCCGACGCACCGATCGCGGCGCTGCGCAGCGTCATCCGGCACCGCGATCAGCTGGTCGAGTCGGCGGCCTCATGGGTCCAGCGGATGCAGAAGGCGCTCGTCCTCATGAACCTCCAGCTCCATCACGTCCTGACCGACGTCACCGGGGTGACCGGGGTGACCGGGGTCGCGATCCTACGTGACATCGTCGCGGGCGAAACCGACTCCGCTGTCCTCGCCCGGCACCGCGACCCGCGCTGCAAGGCCACCGAGGCGGAGATCGCCGCCGCGCTCACAGGGCACTACCGCGCCGAACATTTGTTCGTGCTTCGCCAAGCGCTCGAGGGCTACGACTTCTACCAGACGCAGATCGGCCGCTGCGACGACGAGATCCAGTGCCAGATCCGCGCCCTCGAGGCGACCTGCCAGACCCCCGATGAGCCGCCGGACCCGCCCCGACCCGCGCGGCGGCGGAGTGCCAACGAACCCCGCTTCGAGATCCGGGTCCCGCTGTATACGCTGTGCGCAGGCGTCGACCTGACCGCGATCCCAGGCCTGGGGCCGTATGGGGCGCTCAAACTCGTGTCCGAGATCGGCGTCGATATGCGTCGCTGGGCGACGGAGAAGCACTTCACCTCGTGGCTCACGGTCGCGCCCCGGAACCAGATCTCCGGGGGCAAGCTCCTCAGCTCCCGCACGCAACCGTCGGCCAATCGGGCGGCAAAGACCCTCCGCCTGGCCGCCATGAGTCTCGGGCGCAGCGATCACGCGCTCGGCGCGTTCTACCGGCGGCTCGCCGCCCGCGTCGGCAAGGCCAAGGCGATCACGGCGACGGCCCGCAAGCTCGCCATCCTGGTGTATCGCATGCTCCGGGACCGCCTCCCCTACCGGGAGCGCACGGCCGCCGACTACGACCAACAGCAGCGATCGCGGATCCTGCGCGGCCTCTGGAAGCGCGCCGCCTCGCTGGGGTGCGAGATCGTCGACGCCAAGACTGGAGTCGTCATGTAGATGTTTTCTCAAGAGTGCCAATAAGTGGAAGGCACGAGCATGCGGGCCGATTGTAATAGTAGGCCGACGGGAGATCGAGTCCTGGGCTGGTCTGTCCGACCGTTTCCTACGACGCGGTCTTCTTCTTGCCTGCCGATTTGGCGGATGCGCTCTTCTTTGCCGCCTTGGTACCAGATCCCGGTTTCTTCTTTGATGCCTTGGTGCGAGATCCGGGCTTCTTGTGCGCCGCCGCCGCGCGGGTCTTGGTCGCCTTCTTGCTAGGAAGCTTCTTGCGTCGTCGCGTGCGCCGGGAGGCCTTGTCGCCGTCCAAGACAGCCTCCGTGTCTAGATCGATCCCGAAGACGGATGACATGTCATCTGTCTTCAAGAGGCGTCGGCGTCCGCTCTTCCTCGTCGTTGGCACATCGGTGACCGCGGCAGCGATCAGCTCGGCGGGCTCGACGCCCCGCAGCGTGAAGAGCATCTCGGGCTCATGATCAAGGCGCGCACCGACGCCGTAGAGGACTGCCGCCACGTGCTTGCACATGGTCGCCCAGTCGGGGCACGAGCAGCGCAGGGAGATGCCCTGTGGGGCGGGAAAGAGTCCTTCGCCCTTGCGGGTCACGACCTCCATCACACCGCGTGAGATTGTCCCCTGAAGGAGCTCGACCATCGAGTCAATCTTGCCGGCACACTGCGACATGATCGCAGTCCACTTCTTGCGCGCCAGGGGCTTGATCTCTATCTCGACCTCATACATGCTCGAGCCGTTGACAAGCGCTCGGACTCGCCCGTGTTCGATCTTCAGATCGATGACCGAGCCGTTGCGCACATAGGCGCGACCGCGAGGCAGGCGATTGACGTAGTCGCTATACGCCTCCAGGTTCCTGCACCACGACTCTCCCCAGAACGTCCTGGCGATCTTGCGGCCTTCGATTGTGACAGGGCTGATCACACGCCCGGATCTCTGGAGTTTCGCGACCATCTGTGCGGCGCGCCGACGACGTGTCGCCACCGACACGTAGGGTCGCCATCCGTAATCGTGGTAGCTCATGGCGTCACGCCTCGACCGCGCTCTGCATGTCGAGCGACACCATCGAGATCAGCTCCTCGTTGCTCATCTCCGTCAAGCGCGACTCTACATCGCCGGACAGGATCTCGTCGGAGAGCTGCTGCTTGCTTGCGATGAGGTCGTCAATACGCTCCTCCACCGTGCCCCGGCAGACGAACTTGTGGACGAGCACGTTCTTCTGCTGGCCGATGCGAAAGGCGCGGTCCGTGGCCTGGTTCTCGACCGCCGGGTTCCACCACCGGTCGAAGTGGATGACATGGGACGCTGCGGTCAGGTTGAGCCCGGTGCCCCCCGCCTTGATCGATAGCACCATGAACGGCACTCGGTCGTCCTCCTGAAAGCTCTGGACCAGCCCTTGCCGTTTTTTGACTGACGTCCCGCCGTGGAGCACGAGGCCGGGGCGACCGAAGACCTCGGTCAGAAAGCGAGACAGCGGCGCCGTCATCTCGCGGAACTGCGTGAACACCAGCACTTTGTCCTGGCGCGAGGCGATGGACTCGCCGAGCTCGCCGAGCCGCGTGAGCTTGCCGCTGTCGGCGGCCGCGTAGCTCCCGTCGCCGAGCCACTGGGACGGGTGGTTGCAGATCTGCTTGAAGCGCATCAGAAAGGCCAGGACCACGCCGCGTCGCTCGATGCCGTCGAGCGCCTCGATGGTCGTCTTCATCGCTTCGACCGATTGTGTGTACAGGGCAGCCTGGCGTTTGCTCAGCAGGCAGTGGGCGGTGACCTCGGTCTTGTCGGGCAGATCGGCAATGACACTCTTGTCGGTCTTGAGCCGTCGCAAGACATACGGCTGCACCAGCCTGCGTAGTGGCGCGTACCCTCCGTGCGTGCCCGACGCCATGGACTTGCAGAACCCGTTGAAGGCCTTGGCCGAGCCCAGCAGCCCCGGGTTCAGGAAGTCGAAGATCGACCACAGGTCGCCGAGGCGATTCTCCACCGGTGTGCCCGTCAGGGCCAGGCGCCACCTCGAGTCCAGTGCCTTGACCGCCTTGGTCTGCTTGGCGCCCGGGTTCTTGATCGCCTGGGCCTCGTCGAGGACGACGTTTCGCCACGTGTGCGACCTCATCCACGCGGTCCGCATGACGGTGCCGTAGGTCGTGATTACTGCGTCGTGGGCATCCACCGCTCTTCTCGAGAGCCGCTTGAGCTCGGGCGATGGGATGTGCGACGGGTGGGCAATGAGTACCTTGAGCTGGGGAGCGAAGCGCTCGATCTCCAAGCGCCAGTTGTCGACGATCGAGGCCGGTACTACAAGGAGGTCGGTGCCCGGCTCCCTGTTACCCCGGCTCAAGGACAGCAGGCCGAGCACCTGAATGGTTTTGCCGAGACCCATGTCATCGGCCAGGCAGCCGCCGAGCTCGAGGCCGCGCAGCGTCCAGAGCCACTGCACGCCGAGCTTCTGGTAGGGACGTAGCTCGGCCCGCAACCCGGCGCCGGCGTTGATCTCGGCCCGCAGCTCGGGCGAGCGTAGCGTGTCGAGCCTCGACGAGAGCCATTTGCCCGCGATGACCTCAGACCATTCCGGCCGGACGTCCTCGGTGCTGTCCGTGTCGCCGGCGTCGAGCTGCGCGCCGGCTAGCATGCGCATCGCCTCACCAAAGCTGACTCTGCCCTCCTGGGCCTGCTGCTGCACGCCCCGCCACTGATCGAGGACCTCGCGAAGCTTCTCCCTGTCCACTTCGACCCACTTGCCCTTGATGAGCACTAGCAGGCTGCTGAAAAACTCCGCGAAATGGGATCGACAGATGGATCCCGTCGTACTACGATGCTCCCAACACTGAAGGGAGCCCGATCATGCGCGGACACGATGAGCAGACCACCCACATGTTCAGCTACCTGTCGCCGGAACAGCGCGTGCCGGCCGACCATCCGCTCCGCGCCGTTCGGGCGCTGACGGACGAAGCCCTGCAGACAATGTCGCGCCGATTCGCGAGCCTGTACGCCACGACAGGGCGTCCGTCGATCCCACCGGAGCAATTGCTGCGCGCTTTGCTGTTGCAAGTGCTCTACACGGTGCGGAGCGAGCGGCTGCTCATGGAAGAGCTCAACTACAACCTGCTGTTCCGGTGGTTCGTCGGGCTGAATATGGATGACCCGGTCTGGCATCCCACGACGTTTACCAAGAATCGCGACCGGCTGCTGTCGGGCGATGTCGCCGCCGCGTTCTTTGATGCGGTCCAGGCCCACGCCCGGGCGGCCGGGCTGCTCTCGGACGAACACTTCACCGTGGATGGGACGCAGTTGGAAGCATGGGCCAGCCTGAAAAGCTTTCGGTGCGTGGACGCAGCGGAGAGCGACCCGCCCGAGGACCCGGGCAATCCCACGGTCAACTTCCACGGGGAGCGGCGGCGCAATGACACCCATCAGTCGACGACCGATCCCGAGGCGATGTTGCATCGGAAGGGCAAAGGCAAGGAAGCCAAGCTGGCGTATCTCGGCCACGTGCTGCTGGACAATCGACAGGGGCTTGTCGCCAACGTCTGCGCGACCCACGCGACGGGGACCGCCGAACGCGACGCGGCGGTGCTGTTGCTGGAGGCCAGCGCCTCCCCGGGCAGCACGGTCGGGGCGGACAAGGGCTACGATGTGGCGCGCTTCGTTGCCGACGTGCGCGTCCAGGACGTCACGCCCCACGTGGCGCAGAAGGTCCGCGGGAGTGCGATCGACGGTCGGACCACGCGGCATGCGGGCTATCACGTGAGTCAGCGGAAACGAAAACTCGTGGAACAGGTCTTCGGCTGGATGAAGACCGTCGGCGGCCTGCGCAAGCTCCGGCATCGCGGCATCGCCCTGGTGGATTGGCAGCTCACCTTCGCCGCCACCGCCTATAACTTGGTCCGGTTGCGGAATCTGGAGGCGAGGTGTCCCTGATCGCCGGCCGCGGGTGTCGCTGGCCCCCTCGTCGGGACAGCGTGTCCCCGTGCGCACCGTTGTCGGGGGGGGCGTGACACGCATGATGGCCATGAAAACAGCCCGATCCTCGTGTTCTTCAGCAACCTGCTAGGCCGTCAGTCGATGCGAGCAACGCCTCGATTTCCCTTGGTGACAGGCTCTTGCCATCAAGGGTCAGCTTGATATCGAAGTCCAGCAGCGCGTCCATACCCAAGGTTGACGGCGCCTTGCCACCCACCGAGACGGAGACCTTGGGGCGGGGACGGCGCTTGGCACTCCACCAGTCGGGCATGCGCACAACCACCCCGGCCTGCTCATACAGTGCGACCTCGCAGAGGAAGCGGTAGGCCTCTTTGGGGGTCCAGGACAGCGGGTGATAGATGTCACCGCAGTCGACTAGTCCCTTGTGTCTGAAAAAGCTTTAAGAAGTGTGCCGGGTGTGATGTATGGGGCGGCATGGCAAGAACAGGTCGGCCCAAAGCGAGATTGGAAGTCACCGCCGTGGAGCGAGGAGAACTTGAGCGGCGCGCCAGGCGCGCCAGAACGAATCGGCATGTGGCCTTGCGGGCGAAGATCGTCCTGAGGTGCGCGCATGGCGAATCGAACGTGGCGGTCGCGGCGAAACTGCGCTGTTCGAATGTGACGGTCGGCAAGTGGCGGCAGCGGTTTACGACAGGTCGCGTGGATGCGCTGTATGACGAGCCCAAGCCCGGAGCCCCCCGGACACTGTCCGATGCGGATGTCGAGTCGATCCTCGTCGCCACGTTGGAAAGTAAGCCGAAGGGGCGGACCCACTGGAGCACCCGCAAGATGGCGGAGCGCGCTGGCGTCAGTGCCTCCACCGTGGGCCGCATCTGGCGCACCTTCGGGTTGCAGCCGCATGTCGTGGAATCCTTCAAGATCTCCGACGACCCGCTGTTCCTCGAGAAGGTGCGGGACATTGTCGGCCTCTACCTGAATCCACCCGACCACGCCGGTGTCTTGTCATTCGACGAAAAGCCTCAGATTCAAGCCCTCGAGCGAGCGCAGCCGATCCTGCCGATGGACATGGGTCGGCCCGAACGCCAGACGCACAACTACATCCGCCATGGCACGGTGGACCTCTTCGCGGCGCTCAACGTCGCGACCGGCCAGGTCGTGGCGCACACCAAGAAGCAGCATCGGTCGAGGGATTTCGTGAGCTTTCTGCGCGAGATCGACGAGCGGGTGGACCCCACCCTCACCGTCCACGTGATCCTCGACAATCTCTCGGCGCATAAGTCCCCGCTGGTCACACGATGGGTGGCCCGCCACCCGCGCTTCCAGTTCCACGTTACGCCAACCTACTCCGCCTGGCTCAACCTCGTCGAGCGGTTCTTTGGCCTCCTCACCGAACACGCCCTCAAGCGCGGCTCACATTCCAGCACGCACGCGCTGCGCCACGCCATCTCCGCCTACGTGGACGCCCACAATGACGAGGGCAAGCCTTTCAAGTGGACGAACACAGCCGACGAGATCCTCGCGAAGGTGAAGCGGTTCGGACAGCGCACCGTTCAAGTCCACGGTGGCCCCAGATGACCAACGACTTTTTGAAGAAATCAAAGATCAAGGGGACTAGCTCGCGGATGAAATCGCTCTTCTCGGCCGCGCGCGACAGCGGCGAGAGTAGCGCCAGTAGCTTCTGACGGTTCTTCGCACCGGCGTACTCCTTGAGCGCCTGCCCGAGCGGAAGATGCTGGGGCGTCGCCTGCTTCGAGACCTTGTGAACGTAGGTCGCGATGAAGGCGAAGGGATAGTCCGGGTCGCGCTTGTTGTCGGCCAGGTGAAAGCAGACTCGGCCGACCACGTTCCAGACTGAGCTCTGCTTCTTCAGATAGCCCTGGACCCCGCCGTCCTTGAACCGACCGACCTCAACCCTCAGAGCTGTGCCGATGTCAGTCCACAGGTCGCCAAGTAGCGCGGGCGTGAGCAGCTCGGCGCCCCGCATTGGGGGGACCGCCTCGGAGAACGCCGCGATCTCGTCCGGGTCGGGGACGGGGATGACCACGGACGTCGGGTCGGTCGGATCCAGCGCACCGCAGATCCTCGCCACGAAGGACCGCCCGATGTCGCGCCAGTACGACAGCGTCGGGCGAAGGTCGGTGCCAAGCTCTCCCGCACCAAGGTGCAGCACTCCATGCCCGCGCCCGGCGTTGAACGCGTCGATGATGCGCCGTTGCACTGCGGTGGACAGGCCAGGACCCTCATCGAGCGAGCCGGGGTGGACTTCAACGCAGCCGCTCGGAGTCAGCCCGCACAGAAGGGTGCCGCTAGCATGAGGGACGCTATCGAGAGAACACTGGATCATTGGCTGCCGGCCGCCGCGCGCCGGGATCTTGGCGCCGAACTGCTAACTCGGGACACTATAATTCGACCGTCAATGACAGCAGTCGCACTCGCGTCGACCCGTGGTCTCCATATTCCTCTCAGACAACCAGTTCGACAACGGTGTTCCGCTCCGCGGCCGGCCCGGGACGAGGCCAATCGTCGGCTGCAAGCCAAGATCGGTGAGTTACTGATGGAGAACGAACTGCTCTACGCGAAGGTGGACCAGTTGGAGGCGGGCGGCCCTTTGGCCCGGCGGAGGTCGAGGCGATGAAGGGCGCCCACTCGATCTCCACGCGTCGGGCGTACGGCGTGCAGCGGGTCTGCCGCGTGTGGCACCGCGCCCGCTCCAGCGTGTATGCGCGGCGGCAGGCGACGACGTCCCCTTGCCGGCGCGGGCCGGTCGGCGTCGCCCCGGACGACGTCCTGGTCGGCCATATTGGCCGCATGCTCGAGGCGTCGCCGTTTCATGGCGAAGGGTACCGGAAAGCCTGGGCGAAGCTTCGGGTCGAGGGAATCCGCACGTCCCAGGAGCGGGTGCGCCGGTTGATGCGGGAGCACGACCTCCAGGCCCCGCACCGCGTGGGCCACGCGCACGGCCCGAAGGCGCACGACGGGACCATCACCACCGAGGCCCCCGATGTGATGTGGGGCACGGACATGACGACCACGGTGACCGTGCGCCGCCAGTGGATTGGGATCGATATCGCGATCCACGCCATCAAGCGCGTGGCTCGAATTAGACTCAATGACCGCTGTGGATTGGTCGAAGACAGAGACTACGAAGTAAAAGGCGTCCCGCGCGACCTCGAAGGGGCCAAGGACTTGTGGACCCGTGACAAGTACCACTTCCAGAAGTGGGCCGTGGAACAAGTTGAAGGGTTTGTGACCGACAAGCGGACTGCCGATGGCGGTGTGGACGGCCGACTCTACTTCTCGGTTCCTGATGCGCTAGACCTACAGAGCATGGTCATCGAAGTCAAAGGCGGGGCGAACGTCAACATCGGGGACGTGCGAGCCCTTGGGAACGTTCTTGATCGCAACACCGCACTCTTGGCCGGCCTGATCGTGATGGAAGACCTCGGCCCGACGAAGACACGCAATTTCAAACGGCTAATGGCCGAAGCGGGAGACCTGAAAATCCTTGGAATGAAATACCCACGGATGCAGATGTTGACGGTGTCAGAAATTATCGATGGCGAGCGATTCATCACGCCCAGTGTGGCGGCCAGGCGTGCCATGAAGCCAAAGCTCCCAATCGGGTAAAACGCCTATAAGCCCCTAACTACTGATTCCGAATCTTTATCTATTAGGAAGCAGTTCCAAGCTCGCGATCAGAGGGTAGGCATGAAGTCGACGGTCAGAGTTCAGTCGCGCTGAGTCTCGTCGACTACCACCTGAAACCGGCGAAAGTGGGTGTAGGTAGCGGTGCCTTCGATGCGCCCGCCCCGCCGGAGATGGTTGTATCGCTCCTGCATTTCGACGGGAACGAGATGCCCCATCTGCTCGTCCGCGGCGTAGCGCACGATGATGGTCGACACCCAGTAGCCGTCGTCGAGGATCAGCTCACTCACCAGCACGCGCCCCGACGCCGGCTCGATCCAAAAACGGCCCTCGGATGGCAAGAGCGCGCCGTCTCGTCCCCTGACGACCGTCGTGGGCCACTCTTCCTCGTACGCGATCACCCAGATGTCGGCCGGGAGCTCGAGTCCCTCCAGCTTCGGTTCCGGCTTGGCGTTCGTTGTGCGCGCGAACTGGAAACGGGGTCTGTGGCTCTGGCTGAGGAAGATCAGAGGGAGCGTCGGCGTATTGACCGTCCGCTTGATGTCGCCGACGTTGTAGCGAGCGCTCTCGTTGAGAATCCCTTGAATCTGCTCGTCGGAAGACACCGACGGATCCAGAAACAGCCGGCTCAACCGATCGGCGCGATCTCGCACCGGACGGCCGTCGACCTCGAACACGTCGCGAAAGCCGTAGGGGCGCTCGGCGCCCTTCGGCCGAACGAGCAGGTAGTCGGATCGCAGGGTGCGACCCTCGGGTATCAACGCTGTCGACGACTTCCTCGCCTTTTGCGTATATAGCTCCTCGGCGACGACGCTCGACAGCTGGTGGAGCAAGACCCTGACATTGTTGCTGGCCCGCTGCAGCACGTCGTCCAGTGTCCGCTCTTCGGCGGCGCGCACAGACCACGGCGCCACGATGACGAGCAGCGCGAGCAACAGTGTCCCGATGCCCGTCAGTGAACGCTTCACGTTGTTCCTAGGTTCCAAAGGCCTGTTGCCATTGTATGCTCACCTACCGTGCCAGGCCTGCGCGCCGTCGGCGGTATACCATTCACCCGGAGGTTACCCATTAATGTCCACCGAAGCAGGCAACTCGAACGATCTCACCGCCGTGATCAAAACGCCGAAGGGTGAAATCCGCTTGACGCTCTTTCCGACCGAAGCACCGGTGACAGTCGCCAACTTCGTCAACCTGTCACAGCGCGGCTACTACGACGGGGTGACGTTTCACCGCGTCATCGCAGATTTCATGGTTCAGGGAGGCGACCCGACCGGCACTGGACGCGGCGGGCCGGGCTACGATTTCGGTGACGAGTTCAGTCCGTCGCTTCGGCACGACTCGGCCGGCATTCTCTCGATGGCCAATGCCGGACCGGGCACGAACGGCAGTCAGTTCTTCATTACCCACGGGCCTACCCCGCATCTCGACAACAAACACTCGGTCTTTGGCAAGGTCACCGCAGGCCAAAACGTCGTCGACGCCATTTCACAAGGCGACGCCATGGAAACGGTCGTCATCGAAGGTGACGCGTCTGCCCTCCTTGCCGGACAAAAACAGCAGCTGGATGCCTGGAACCAGATTCTGGACCAGAGTTAGCGATGACCTAACCTCGGGGAGGCCAATATGTGCGACGAAAAAATCGTTGATGACTGGAACAACTACCTCCAACGTGCCGGGGATTTGACTCGCCGGCAGTTCGGCGCCGTCTCCGTTGGGGCGGGGATGGCGATGTTCTGGTCGCGAGCGGCGGGCGCCGTCGACGTGACCAGCAGCGACATCGAGGTCTCGACTCCGGACGGCGTTGCCGATTGCCACTTCGTGCATCCGGCAAGCGGGAGTCATCCGGGAGTCCTGATCTGGCCAGACGCCATGGGTCTGCGTCCGGCGTTCAAGGAGATGGGCAAGCGCCTTGCGGAATCGGGCTACTCGGTGCTGGTGGTCAATCAGTACTATCGCGAACAAAAGGCACCGGTTGCCCCCGAAGGCTCGAGCTTCGCGGACGAGGCAGTCCGCAACAAGATCAGACCGCTGATGGCGACCCTCAGTGCCGAGACGCACGTGACCGATGCGACGGCGTTCGTCGGGTTCCTCGACGGCCAGGACGTGGTGGACTCAAACCGAAAGATGGGCACGATGGGCTATTGCATGGGCGGACCGATCACCATGCGAACGGCCGCCGCCCTGCCTGACCGCATTGGCGCCGCTGCCTCGTTTCACGGTGGTGGGCTCGTGACCGATGCGCCCGATAGCCCCCACCTGCTGGTGCCCAGGATGAAAGCGCACTATCTGTTTGCGGTGGCCGAGAACGACGACGAGCGGCAGCCGGAGGCGAAGGACGTGCTGCGCGACGCGTTCGCGATGGCCGGGCTGCCCGCGGAGATCGAGGTATACGAAGGGGCGATGCACGGGTGGTGTCCGCCCGATTCACGGGTCTACAACGAGGCTCAGGCGGAACGGGCGTGGAGCCGACTGCTTGCCCTGTTTGAAACCGCCCTTGCATGAATCCGCAAGGGCGTCGACTAGCGCTCAGACCCGCTGGTAGTCGGCCCTCCAGGAGGTGATCGCTTGTTTGATCAGCTTCTGGTCAACGATGTTCTCGTCCAGTACCCTGCGGGCCAGGTCCGGAAGCTCCTGGTCACTGGCAAAGCGCAGGGCGATGAGCTGCGGTGTGCTGAAGTCGTTGATCTGCCGCTTGAGGTCGTCGGGCAGCAGCGTCTGCATCCGCAACCTCTCCTCGAGTCTGATGACGCGATCTTGGGCCGCCAGCGGGAAGGCCCTTAAGTAGAAATAAGCGATGAGCAGGGCCAGCGACAGAAGCAGCTCAGACGCGCTCGCCACCGAGAAGTCGGTCAGCGCACAGTAACCCCACACGACGACGTTAGCGACGAAGATGAGTCCCGCCACGAAGTGATACGGCGGCACCCATCGGGTGTGGTTCTGATACGTCTGCGGCTTTGATTCGGCCATGGAGTTCTCCTTGAGAGTCGCTTATCGAGTGCGCTCGACGGCGATTTGCTCTCGGTACAGCTCCTCGTAGCGCTCCACAGCAGCGAGAAGTCCCCCTGGATCAACGAAGGTCTCGGGGCTGTAGACCTGCCCTGCCTGATACTTTTCGTGGAGCTGATAGTGTCCGCCATGCGCTGCGACCCACACGTCGGCTCCGAGCGCCTTCTGCCTGCGGAATGTCTCGGCAAAGTCCTCGGCCACGCCCGGATAGGTCGGGTTCACGACCAGCCGCTTCCCCGGGTTGATGGTGCCCATGTTGGCGATCGCGACGACATAGTCGCGACCGCTCTCACTGACTCGCATCGTGTAGCTGCAACTGCCCGCCGTATGCCCGGGTGTTTCCAGAACCGTCAACCGCGTTTCACCGAGCTCGATCAGCTCGCCGTCGGTGATTATCTTGTCGACCTCGACCGGTCGAAACGCCGCGCGCGCGAAGTGCGGATCGCTGAGCCCGCCGTCGCGCAGGACCGGCGCGTCGCCGGCGGTCGCCCACATCTCGGCGCCAGTGATCTCTCTGATCTCGGCGAGCGCCGCCGTGTGATCCCAATGTGCTTGCATCGTCAGCAGGATCTTCACGTCCTCCATCCGGAACCCAAGCGACTCGATATTGCCGCGGATCAACGCGGTCGAGTCCTCCAGCCCGGTGTTGATCAGGATGTGTCCCTCCTCCGACGTGACGAGGAAGACACCAAGGTCGTAGGTGCCGACCGCGTAGAGGTTGCCGATCACGCGGTGGCCGGGAAACGGCTGTGTCCATCCCTCGCGTTGCGCAGCAAGCGGCCACCCGGCGCCGAGTACGAGCACCAGGACGCAGGTGACGGCCACACAGCCAGTATGAGATCGCGTGTCAATCACGGCTTTGCCTCTTGCGCGCGCGCGCCGCCGAGAATGCCGGGCATGCTGTAGTTCCCCTCATGGCACGCGTACTCGTACATCGGCACGTCGGTCCGCTGCATTGGAATCGACGCCGTCCACGCGCTCGTCCAAATCTCCGGGTCGGTTACCGTGAACGTGTACTCGAGCGTGTCAGCGTCAATGCGCGTAAAGCGTTCGACGAGTGTCATAGCTTGGGTCGACCCTCTCCACCGACGCTGAGCGTGAAAACTCGAGGTCTCGACTACGAGCGTGTCGCCCTCCCAATAGCCTCGCGAGTCCCCCGACCACTGCGGGATGTTCTCGCCGAGGGCGGGACGCCCATCGAGAGGCACGATGCGCGCGGTATGGACCATCTCGGTCAGCAACACCACATAGTCGGGCGTTTGGAAGACCTGCATGTTCTGGTTATAGCCAAGCGGCGTGATGGGTGGGCCAGCGTTGAATCCCAGGATGCATCGGTCGGCCGTGGATCGGTCCAGCCATGAATCGGCCGGGTGCTCACGTCGAAACTCCCGGCCCGCATCCTGTCGCTCCTGCGCAGCCGCCGTCAGGTCTGGAATGCGCCCGTCGGGCGGATCGATGACGAGCGACGTGCGCCGCGTGCCGACTGCGCTCGTTCCTTCATCGAGCCAGAAGTTGTTGTAGAAGCCGGGACTGCCATCTTCGCGCTGGTCAACCTGGTCAGCGACCTTGGTTCTCTCTGCGGGCCGGTCCAGGAGCCGCTGGTTTCGATCGATCCGTTCCTGCTGGAGTGTGGCGGCTTCCTCGGCCGTGAGGAACGCCTTGTCACCCGAACCCCGTGGTCGTTCGAGGGGCGTGATGGTACGGAAGTCCCAAATACCTTGTAAGTCGGGTTGTCCCCATGCCGTTCGCGGCGCATCGGTCTGCGCAGCCGCAGGCCGAGCGGCCAGCGACACCAGCACGACCGCGACGGCCGCCACGCTCACGAATACCGAAACTCGATAGCCCATATGCGTCCCCCTGGATGGCGTCCTGTGTGTTGACCGAATCCTAGCCGCCCGGCACGCTCGGCTCAATAGGGCGTTGGGAAAGACCGAGCCACTCACCCGGGCTACAGCGGTTCGACGCTGATGTCAGAGAGCTCGATGCTCGACAGAACATCCATGTTCTCAGCAGCATACTCGGGCGAAAGCAGGTCCACAGAAAGGCCGCCTCCGTCGATCGCGTAGTTCTCCTGGGTCGAAAACAGTACGCCGCCGACGCGATGGAACTCGACGGCCCTTCGGTACCGGAGCCCCGTGCCAAAGTCATAGCCGAATTGCTCGACGCGACCCGACTCAGGATCGAACCAAAACATATAGCTGTCGTCGGCATCGTTGCTGGTACCAGGCGCGAACGTCACCTTCACCTTGTGCAGCTCGCGACCCTGCCACACGTCCAGCCCGCGATCCTCAAACCGAATGTCGCCTCCTTCGAGCGTGAAAGGCAAGAGCGGGAAGAAGACTCGTGCGTCGACGTAGGACTGCGCGCCGCGCTGGCCCTCCGAGTCGAGCGTGACCGCCGCCCCATCTCGCCACTCTTCGACGGTGTCGTTGGTGAGACGGACGCGCCGCTCAACCTGGGTCGGCCCGACCGTGCCGGTCACGACATGTTCGAAACGGTCGCTCTCACGGGTTGCTTCAATACGGAAGCTGCCCGATAGCGAGGTGATGGTCATCGCGATGCGGGCGGCCTTGTAGATGTCGCCTCCGTGGAAGTCGATCGCCTTGGTGACGATCGACGGCGCCGCAGAGGGGGACCCGTCGCAGGCCCCGAACAAGACGACCACCGGAATCGCCCAGAAGAATGAGCGCACTAGCTGTTGTGAACGTCGCTACTCGACGACCTCGAGAACTTCAATGAAGGCATTATCGGGACCGTCGACAAACGAAATAATCAGGTTCTGGCCAGCGCTGTTCGTGATCGGCCGAGGCTCACCAGAGAAGTCGATCCCCTTCGCCTTGATCTCGGCGCCAAACGCGTCGAGGTCAGCCACACTCCATCCGAGGTGGTGAAACGAGCGGGTCCGCATCGGCACCAGCTCCGCGCCTTGGTCCTCCGACACAAGCAGCCAAATCCGTCCCCACCGGAGGCCCTCCAGGCGGCCTTTCATGGCGTCGCGCTCGCCCCCAAACACGTCGTGATACCAGGCGAGGGTGGCGCTTGGGTCAGCCGACCGCAGATGCAAATGGTGCAGGCCGAGGTCCTCGTGGTCTTCGACAGCCTCGATCTTGGTGCCCCAGGGATCCTCCAGGAACGCCAGTTTGAACAGCCCGTCGATCTCTCGCACATCCTCGAGCACGTTGAGGCCGGCCGCCTTCCACTCAGCCATCTTCGCGTCCAGGTTCTCGAAAGAGAACCCAACGTGGTCAACGGCCGTACCAACGCTGCCGCCTTCCGGCTCGCGTTCGATGAACAAGACCTGGACGTGGCCGTACCGACAGGCGCCCTCGCGTTCGTAGGCCTCGCACCCCATGTGTTCCATGTACCACGCCGCTGCCGCGTCGGCGTCGGGGGCCATCAGGTGTATGTGGTGATAGTCACTCTCTGCAGCGCGCGCCACCACTGCCAGCGCAAGACACGCCAGCGTGATCACAACAAGTAAACGAACTGAGTAGAACACAGGTCTTTCGAGGCTCGCCCGACCACGTATCCGCCACCCCACCGGTGTGGCCGGGCCCGATTATATTCCCTAGTCAGGCATGAGGGCGAAAGTCCAGACCGAGCCGCCAGTCGGCACGGTACCCGCGGCGTAGCGGTTGGCTAGAAAACCGCCGAGGCCGGAGGCGACGCTTACATACTGCCGACCGTTGTGGGTGTAGGTGATCGCCGTCGAGTTGACACTGGAGCCGGTTTTGAACTGCCAGAGCGTTGCTCCCGTCTCCTCGTCGAGCGCGACGAACTCGCCGGTCAACTTGCCGCTAAACAGCAGTCCGCCACCTGTGGCGAGCATCCCGGCTGAGCTCGGGTAATCGGTCAGTGGGATCTCCCACTTCTTCTCGCCGGTCAACGGATCAATGGCCAGGAAGTGACCAAGGAGGTCCCCCGGCTCGACCGATGGGAACCGGTTGAACACACCAGTCGAGTTCCGGCCAATCTCGAACTCCTTTGGCGGCGCGAGTTTCTGTATTCGCGGCACATGCCAGGTGGTCGTGTAGACCAGGCCGGTGTTCGGATTGAATGCGGCCGGCACGGCGTTCGACCCGCGCGACGGCCAGATCGCGACTTCCTCGCCGTTGAGGAAGCGCTCGTACAGACTGGTTAACACCGGTCGACCGGTTTCAAGATCGATGCGCGTGGCCCAACTGACCTTGACAAAGGGGTGGGCGGCGATCAACTCGCAGTTCGTACGATCAAGCACGTACAGGAAGCCGTTCTTGTTGGCCTGGATCATCACTTGGCGAAGCCGGCCGCCGATCTCGATGTCGGCCAGAATGTGCTCGTCGGCGCCGTCCACGTCATAGACGTCGTTGGGCGTGTACTGAAAGTGGCAGACGATCTGGCCCGTCTTCGGCCGCACCGCAATCACGCTGGACGTGTACAAACTGTCGAGCGCACCGCGCGGTTTGGGATCATAGGGCTCCGCATTCCCGGTCCCCCAATACACCAGGTCGAGGTCTGGATCGTACGAGCCAGTCCGCCACGTTGGCGCACCGCCGTACCTCCAGGCGTCGCTATCCGACGGCCACGTCTCGGAACCGGGCTCGCCGGGCGCGGGAATGGTGTGCCGCCGCCACAGTTTCTCGCCTGTCTCAGGATCCCAACCGTCAAGGAAGCCGCGCGTCGTCGACTCGCCACCGGCCATCCCTGAGATCAGGACCCCGTTCGCAACGACTGGCGCACCGGTCGCGTAGTAGCCCTCTCGGAGATCGGCGAACTGCTGGTTCCACAGTTCTTCTCCGGTCTCCATGTCGAGCGCGATGAGGTGATTGTCCATGCTGACGCGAAACAGCTTGCCTTCATAGATCGTCGGCGCGCCTCGGTTGTGCGGTGCCCGGGGCGTCTCCGGATCGAGCTCCACCGGCGTCCGCCAGATCTGCTGGCCGGTCTCGACGTCGATGGCGAACGTCCACTTCCCGTTGATCACGTACATGACGCCCCGGTAGACGGCGGGCGCGGCGAGCTCACCGAAGTCATTCATCAGACTCGTGCTCCAGATCGGCACCAGCCGGTGAATGTTGGCCGTGTTGATCTGGTCGAGTGGGCTGTAGCTCTTGCGGTCGTAACCCAAGCTGTGGAGCACAACATCGTCTGGACTCAGCCCGTCGTTGACGAGCTCTTCGGTCGTCTGGGCAAGTCCGGTCACCGACAGGAAGGTCAGGAACAGCGCGAGTCCCCGGGTGTCTTTCATCATCGACCCCAACGGGCAGACCGGTATGGGGTCGTCCCGGGAGTCATGGCAGGATCTTGAACCCCCGGGGAGTGCCGGGCTCCCACGGCTCCGGGATCGTGTAGTCGGCTCGGTGCGGCATCTTCACGGCCGGCAAGCTCTCGGCATCCATGACATCGTTCTCCGCGATGATGTCGTTCCGGTAGAGCAGATACGCCGTCAGTGCGTACACTTCATCTGGTGTCAGATGTCCCGGCCGATCGTACGGCATGGCACGACGAATATAGCTCCAAATCGTCGGCGCGAAAGGCCAGTGGGCGATCGGAAAGTAGTTCGTCGATCGCGTCACTTCGCCGCCGACCAGGACGAGGGCTGGGCCCTCTTTCCCCGTGGGACCATGGCAATTAGCACAACCGCGCTGTGTGAACACCCGTTCACCCTGCGCTGACGTGCCACTGCCGGGGGGCAACTCCGCACCGTGGGGCCCAATCGAGATGTCCCAGGCGCGCAACTCCGCTGCGCTCGGGGTCCGACCCAGTCCGGAGGGCGACACCGTCTGCTCTTGCGCCGCCGCAACCGAACCGAGCAAGAGAGCGACGGCCAACGTGACCGCGCTACGCGTGCACGTCTGCCACAGCATCGATCGGATCGAGTCCATTGGTAACAGTGCCATCGCGATTGACCCTCCACGCCTGAATCCAGTTGCAGTGTCCGAGCTGACTCTGGACCGTCCGGTACAGCTCCTGCCGCGTAAGCTCCCAGTACTTCGCGTACTGGGCCTCCGTCGGCTGCACTTGGCCCTTCTCGTCCGTGCAACGCGACTGCAACACGGCCTCTTCGCCGTTCCACTCCCATGGCAGATAGAACCGTGTGTGTGCCTTCGACAGCGCCGGCCCAGCGAGCTCAGCCTCCGTGTAGGTCGCGCCGCCATCTGTGGACACGTCCACCTGGCGAACGGCGCCGCCACCCGACCACGCCAGTCCGGTGATCACGTGGGCGCCATGACCGGACAACTCCTGCATGCCGGACGGGGACGTGATGACCGACGACGGACCGAACTCGAAGATGTCGGGTCGGGTCTTCGGGTCGGGACTGAGAAACCTGGAATGCTCCTGGAACGATAGATAGGGCTGGTCGACCACCTTGATGCGTCGCAGCCACTTCACGTTGTAGATGCCCTCGAAGCCCGGCACAATCAACCGCAGGGGAAAGCCGTGGTCCGGCCGAACAGGCTCACCATTCTGGCCATACGCGACGAGCACATCATCCAGCGCCTTGGGAAGCGAGATGCTCTTCGTGTGCTTCCCGCCGTCGGTCGCCTCGGCGATAATCCACTTCGCGCCGTCTTTGAGCCCGACTTCCGCGAGCAGCACTGATAGGGGAACGCCGGTCCACTCGCTACAACCCATGCGACCGTGCGAGGCCGAAACGGTCTGGGCTCTGGGGCTCGGCCGGTTCCCCACGCATTCGAGGAAGTACGGCCGGGACACGAACGGCATCCGCTTGAGCTCGTCGACGGAAAAGACAAGCGGCCGCTCGACCAACCCGTGAATCATCAGCTTGTGCTCGGCCGGGTTGATGTCGGGGATGCCGTAGTAGTGCTGGGTCGTGAAGTGGAGCGACGTCGGCGTGATGATCCCGACCGATTCGCCGAGCGGCGTGCGTGCGCTCGGACGATGCGGCGTGGGTCGCACCGGCGGCTTGTCATGATGACTCCGCCCCTCGATCACGCGCGTCGTGGTGACGAAACGGGAACGCCTCCCGTACAGGACGTTCTCGAGGGCGTTCACGTCGGAGGACGAAGGTTCTTCAGCGAACGCTGACCCGGGCGTCACGCCCAGACCGGCGGGTACGGCTAACCCCCCGACGGCAACGCTGCTCCGTAGGAATCGGCGCCTGCTTGGTGGCTTCGAGCTCATGTCTCCTCCTGGCTAAGACCCAGCACGACCGGGATTTGGCGTCGAGCGACGCTCTCAGAAAGGCCCCCAGTTGTCAAGCGTGTTCGAGGGAGCCCGTCGATCGTCTAGACTCAAGGCGTGTGGCATCCGGAGCGATGGGTGTATAAACGTGCTATCCAGGACGAAAAAAGAGGAGTTCCGGTTGCCGCGTTCCGGTCCGACTATCCGGGAGGGATGAGCGTGCGTGTGTCGAGCGTCTTTGCGCTCATGGTCGGTGTTGCCATGTCGCTATCGATCGGCAGCCTGGCGGGTGCCGCCGAGGATGCCCTGGTTGCGGCCGCGGTCAGGGACGGGGACGGTGCCGCCGTTCGTCGCTTGATCCGCGAACAGGTGGATGTGAATGCACCACTGTCCGACGGCTCTACGGCGCTTCACTGGGCGGCCCACCGCGAAGATCTGGACAGCCTGACTCTGCTCATCGACGCGAGCGCACAGGTGAACGCGGCCGACGACTACGGGGTGACGCCGTTGTGGCTGGCGAGCACGGCGGGCAGCGCGTCGATCGTCGAAAGGCTGCTACGCGCTGGCGCGGACCCCGCCATCACGCTGCCGACCGGTGAAACCGCGCTCATGACGGCGGCACGCACCGGGAGGCCCGGGGTCGTGCGCCTGTTGCTCGAACATGGATCACCTGTCAACGCGACGGAGACCGTGCGAGGCCAGACGGCGCTGATGTGGGCGGCTGCTGAAGACCACGCCGAGGCCGCGCAGGTCTTGATTGCGCATGGTGCGGACGTGCACGCGCGCTCGACGGGCGGCTATACAGCACTGTTGCTTTCGGCACGAAACGCCGACCTGGAAACGCCGAGGGTGTTGCTGGATGCCGGCGGCGACGTAAACGGGGCGGCACCCGACGGTATGACGCCGCTGGCCATCGCAACCATCAGAAGTCGGACGGATCTCGGCGCGTACCTTTTGGAGCGTGGTGCCGACCCCGACCTTGGCCCCGGGTTTGCGCCCCTCCACTGGGCCTCCGGCCAGTGGAACGCCCTGGCCGACGGTGGCGTCACCGGTCGGGGGGGGGTCAAGGACGAGGACTCGGCGTGGAGCATCCTGGAAGGACTGACAGGTGAGACACAACTCGAATTCGTGAAGGTGCTCCTGGCGAATGGCGCGGACGTGAACACACAGGCCGAGGCCAGTCCCGGGTATCGGGGGGGAGGACGACGCGGGGGAGGCATGGCCGGCGCGACACCGTTTTGGATCGCGGCCAGAGCCGGGGATGTCGAGGTCATGCGCGTACTGCTGACGCACGGTGCAGATCCCTCGATGGCGACCGAATCTGGGGTGACGCCGCTGATGGCGGCAGCAGGGGTGGGCCGCGGACCTGGGAACAACCCGGTGCCGGAGCAACACGCGCTCGAAGCGGTCCGACTCTGTCTGGAGCTCGGCAACGATATCAATGCCGTCGCGAACGGTGAAACGGCCTTGCACGGCGCCGCGTATCGAGGACCGCAAGGGACCGAGCTGCTCATCCAGTTCCTGGTGGACCATGGTGCCGAGATCAACGCAAAGAACAAGAACCAGTGGACGCCGTTGACGATCGTCGAGGGGCTCTACTTCACGGCCACGAACACGCATTCGGCAGGCGGGGCGGAACTGCTGCTCGAGTTGGGCGCCGAGCCGAGCCCGGCGGACGTCGACCGTCAGATAGGAACCTCTTTGGGAGCAAACCGGTGATGACAACCAACCGGCCGGTAGAAGCGCCTCGACGAGCCCACCGGCACCTGGTTCGCATGATGTTCGGTGCTGTCGGCATCGCAGTTGCGACCGGGTACCTGCATCTCGACGCCGCGGAGCTGCCAGGGGTGCGCCGCGCCGGGGCCTCAGCTCAGCAGGCCGACGGAGTGCCGACGCCCACGGCCGCAACGACCCAGGCGGCGCTTGACCAGTTCTGTGTCAGGTGCCATAACGACCGGCTCAGGACTGGCGGGTTGACGCTCGACGGGAGGAACCTCGCGCAGATCGGGGCAGATGCCCAGGTCTGGGAGGCGGTGGTGAGAAAGCTGCGAGGTCGGGCGATGCCGCCGGCCAATGCACCCCGTCCCGATGACGCGACCTATGAGACCCTGGCGACCTGGCTCGAAGACCGGCTCGACCAGGCGTCGCTCTCCACCCACCACCCGCGTCGGCCGGTCGTGCACCGGCTGAATCGCGTCGAGTACGCCAACGCGATTCGCGACCTGCTCGCGCTGGAGATCGACGGAACGGCGTTGCTCCCGGCTGATGAGATCGGCTATGGGTTCGACAACATCGCCGACGTGCTCTCGGTGACATCGGGGCTCCTGGGACGGTATCTCGTGGCCGCCCAACGCATCAGCCGAACCGCCATCGGCGACCCGACGATACGTCCGGAGACCGCGGAGTATGAGGTCAGTAACTTCCTGGTACAGTCGGACCGCGTCAGTGATGAGGTCCCGTTCATGTCGCGCGGCGGCACGGTCATCCGGCACAACTTTCCGCTCGATGGGGAGTACGTTCTTCGGGTCCACCTGCGCCGTGCATTCGATGGCGGCGTGATCAAGGGGATCGACGCGCGTGAGCAGCTCGACGTTCGCCTCGATGGGACTCGACTGAGGCTCTTCGAGATCGGCGGGGAGTGTGTCGACTCGGACGAACCGCAGTGTGTCAAGCGAATGAGTGGATTCGTGCTGCCGTCATCGGAGTACGAGCTGACGGCGGACGACGCGCTCCGGTTGCGTTTCACGGCACAGGCGGGACCGGGGGTCTTGGGACTCACGTTTCTCCGACGCAATGGCGTGACGGAGGGGGCCGGTCCAGACCGTCTGCCCCAGATGTCAACGGCGACCGCGCAGGTCGGTGAGATGGGCGTGAGAAGCGTGGATATCGAGGGCCCGTTCAACGCGACGGGTCCCGGCGACTCACCGAGTCGCCGGCAGATACTGGTGTGCGAGCCAACCCCGGCGGACCGCGAAGAGCCGTGCGCTCGACAGATTCTCACGACGCTCGCGCGTCGAGCCTATCGCGGGCTGGAAACGGGTGACGACGTCGAGTCGCTGCTTGGCTTCTACCGAATCGGCCGGCATCCGGGGACCTTCGAGACCGGTATTCAGTTCGCCCTCGAGAAACTGCTCGTCTCTCCCAAGTTTCTCCTCCGCGTCGAGCGGGCCGACGCGCCGGTCGACGACCACACCCTGGCATCGCGGCTGGCGTTCTTCCTCTGGAGCAGCATTCCCGATGACGAGCTCCTCGAGGTGGCGGCTGCGGGCCGGCTCCGGGATCCGGACACCCTCGAACAGCAGGTCGGACGGATGCTGGACGACCCCCGCGCCACGTCGCTCGTGACCAACTTTGCCAGCCAGTGGCTGTACTTGCGCGACTTGCGCGAGGTGCTCCCGGATCCCCGGGTATTTCCCGACTTCGACGACAGCCTGCGCCAGGACTTCGAGCGCGAGACGACGCTGTTTCTCGAGAGTCAGTTTCGGGAGGATCGACCGCTCGGCGAGCTCCTGACGGCCGACTACACCTTCGTCAACGAGCGCCTGGCGCGCTTCTACGGCATTCCGCACGTCTATGGCAACCAGTTCCGCCGCGTGTCGCCGGACGATCCGAATCGAGCCGGGCTGCTGGGACACGCCAGCATCTTGACCATCACGTCGTATTCCACGCGGACCTCTCCGGTCGTACGCGGTAAGTACCTGTTGTCGAATATCCTGGGCTCGCCGCCACCACCGCCGCCCCCGAACGTGGAGGCGCTCGAAGAGCCAACTGAGATCGGGGCACGGGCCACCATGCGCGAGCGGATGGAAGCGCACCGCGAGAACCCCGTGTGCGCGGCGTGTCATCGACCGATGGACCCGTTGGGATTCGCGCTCGAGAACTTCAATGCCATCGGGAAGTGGCGGACGACAGAGGCCGGCCTGCCGATTGATTCGACCGGCAGCTTCCCGGACGGCACCACCTTCAGTGGCCCGGCCGAGTTCCGTCAGGTGTTGCTGACGCGGCGCGACGAGTTCATCCGGACCTTTACCGAGAAGCTCATGACGTACGCGCTCGGCCGGGGAGTCGAGTACCACGACATGCCAGCCGTGCGAACGATCATCCGGGACGCCGCCGAGAGCGAGCACCGCTGGTCGTCGCTGATTCTGGGGATCGTCAAGAGCGCGCCGTTTCAAACGAGTGGCGCCCCGAGTCTCGACGCCGAACTTCGGAAAGCGAACTAAGATACCGCCAAGGGCTCAGGTGACGATGAAGGAGGCTATGGCATGAGTGGCCTGATCACGAAGAAGTCGCTCCCCCGCCGCACCGTGCTGCGCGGACTTGGGGCGACGATCGCGCTCCCGCTGCTCGACGGCATGACACCGGCGTTTGCCGCGGCCAGGGAATCACAAGCGGTCCGCCGACTGGGCGCGATCTATGTCCCGAACGGCATGAACATCTGGCAATGGACACCCGAGGCCGAGGGCGCGGCGTTCGACCTGACCCCGATCCTGCAGCCGCTGGCGCCGTTCCGCGATCAGGTAGTGCTGCTCAGCGGCATGGCCAACAGGGAGGCCGATGGATTGCCGGGCGAGGGCACGGGCGACCACTCGCGCTCGCAAGCCGCCTTTCTGACCGGTGCGCACGCGAAAAAGACCGAGGGGGCCGACATTCGCGCCGGGGTGTCGGTCGATCAGATCGTGGCACGTGAGCTCGGTCGGGACACGCAGCTAGCCTCGCTCGAGCTGGGGCTCGAGAGCGTGCCGCTGGCGGGTGGGTGCGAGGACGCGTATAGCTGTGCCTACAGCGGCACGATCGCCTGGCGCAGCGCGACGACACCCCTGCCAATGGAGGCCAATCCGCGTGCCGTGTTCGAACAGCTGTTTGGGTCGAGCGAGAGCACGGACCGTGCAACACGGTTACGTCGCGTACAGCGGGACAAGAGCGTCCTCGACGCCGTCGGCGACGAACTGGCCGACCTCAAGCGTCGGCTCGGGGTGCCCGACCAGCGGAAGCTGGCGGAGTATGTCGACGCGGTGCGTGACATCGAACGACGCATTCAACTGGCCGAGGCACAGATCGATCGCGAGTTGCCCGAGGTGGTTCGACCCCGAGGGATACCGGAGACGTTCGGCGCGCACGCCACGCTGATGTTCGACCTGATGGCGCTGGCGTATCAGACCGACCTGACCCGAGTCTGCACGTTCCTGATGGGCCGGGAGAAGAGCACGCGAACCTATCCCGAGATCGGCGTACCCGAGCCCCACCACCCGGTTTCCCATCATCAGAAACAGCCCGAGATGATGGCGAGGCTCGCGAGAATCAACACCTATCACATCCAGATGTTCGCGCATTTGCTCGAGAAGCTGCAGTCGACACAGGATGGGGACGGATCCCTGCTGGACCACGTGATGATCGTCTACGGCGCGGGGATGAGCAACAGCGACAACCATTTCCACCACGACCTCCCGATCCTCGTGGCGGGAGGCGGGGCCGGGCAGATCACAGGAGGGCGGCATCTGCGGTTGCCGTACGACACGCCGCTGGCTAACCTTCACCTCACGCTAATCGACAAGATGGGGATTCCCGTGGAACGCTTCGGGGACAGCGAGGGCAAGATCGAGCTGCTGTCTGTTTGAGTTGAGTCGGATGACGATTGGAGGATTCACGATGGGTACGCCAAGGTTTTCGAGCAGCGTTGCGTGTGGAGTCGCCCTCCTGCTGGGCGTGATGGTCGCGGCACCGATCGAGGCACAATTATCGTCTCCGGCGCGCCAGCGCGCCCCGCGGGACCTTCTCTACGTGACCGCGAACGGCACCACCTACGTGCCGCCGCATCATTTGGGCGTCGGGATTCTCGTATACGACGTGACCAACGGGTTCAAGTTCGTCAAGCGGATCCCCACCTGGGACGTTCCTGTGAGCGCGCGTCCGGAGCTGATCGTTGGGATCGGCGCCAGCCCGGCGACCGGCCTGCTCTACATCACCACGCCCACGCGAGTCGCCGCGTTCGATCTGCTGACCGACAAGATGGCGTGGGAACAGACCTATGACGGGCAGTGCTGTGAGATGATCGCGGTCTCGCCGGATGGCATGACCTTGTATCTCAACTCGTTCTACAAGTCGCACATGTATGCGGCTGACGCCAAGACGGGGAAGCTGATCCAGAAGGTCGAGTACCCGCCGAGCTTCGAGGGAAAGCGGGTCGAGCGCGCCCACAACATCAACTGGAGCCCGGACGGGTCGAAGGTGTTCATGTCCGGCTCGGGCCCGAACGACGATCACATCACGGTGGCCGACCCGAAGACGCACACGATGGTCAAGGTGATCGGGCCGTTCGGCGAGAGCGTGCGACAGTTCACGACCAACGGCAACGGCTCCATGCTGTTCGCGAACACGGTTGGACTGTGTGGCTTCGTGGTGGCCGACGTGGCCTCCGGGATGGCGAAGCATCGCGTCGAGTGTCCAGGGGACTGGAAGGAGAAGATCGCGAAAGATCCAGACTTCCGTTTGGGACATGGGGCGCCGAGCCACGGGATCGGCATGACAGCCGACGAGACCGAGGTCTGGGTGGCCGACGGGGTGAACTCGTCGGTTCACGTCTTCGATGTGACAGTGATGCCGCCCAAACACAAGGCGAGTGTCAAGACACGCGTGCAGCCGTACCACATCGCCTTCAGTCTCGATGACAAGTACCTGTTCTCGGCATCCGGGGATGTCATCGATGCGAAGACCAAGAAAGTCGTCGCAGGTCTGCAGGACGAGTACGGGCGGGACGTCTCCAGCGAGAAGTTCCTCGAAGCGACGTTCGCCGACGGGAAGATGCTGCGGGCCACCGAGCGGTTCGGCAAGGGTCAGCTGAACAAGTCGAGCAACTAGACCGGCCGTTGCGTTGTCGCACGCGAGGACAAACGCGGGAGGCGCCGGTCGCGACGGCTTCGCGACTGGTCGCCATTGTCTTGTGCGCGCTCACGAGCGCGAGCGGGCCGTCGGCTGCTGAGTCGACAGCTCTGGGCCAGGCGGTCACGCAGACCGTCTGGGAGGGGGTCTTCACAGCGGAACAGGCGGCCCGCGGCCGGCGGAGCTATCAGCAGGAGTGCGAAGCCTGCCACCTGGAGAACCTGCGCGGAGACGGGTAGCGAGGTCGAGCTGCAGCCGGATGCCGCACTGCTGCGGCACATCGTCATCGCGCCGACACCTGCCGATCGGCCCGACTGACCCCTCACATCATCGACCCGACGATTCCCCGACTCGCGCACCGCCCAGAAGAAGCGCCACGTCCCGGTTTCCCTCATGACAGGCGTATTCGAACATCACGTAGTCCGGAGCCCGTGTCAGGGGCATGGAGACCGTCCACGGTCGCTCATACACTTCGGGATCCTCCACGGTGACCTCCCAGAGGACCTCAGCCTCGGACACGCGCGTGAAGCGTTCGACGACGTGGAGGGATCTACTGACCGGGATCCCCTTCATGCGCCCGCCACCACCGCTCGACGCAATCATGCCCTTATCGTTGAAGTTCGTCGTAGTCACAACGAGCGTGTCACCTTTTCGATGTGACAGTGATGCCGCCCAAACACAAGGCGAGTGTCAAGACACGCGTGCAGCCGTACCACATCGCCTTCAGTCTCGATGACAAGTACCTGTTCTCGGCATCCGGGGATGTCATCGATGCGAAGACCAAGAAAGTCGTCGCAGGTCTGCAGGACGAGTACGGGCGGGACGTCTCCAGCGAGAAGTTCCTCGAAGCGACGTTCGCCGACGGGAAGATGCTGCGGGCCACCGAGCGGTTCGGCAAGGGTCAGCTGAACAAGTCGAGCAACTAGACCGGCCGTTGCGTTGTCGCACGCGAGGACAAACGCGGGAGGCGCCGGTCGCGACGGCTTCGCGACTGGTCGCCATTGTCTTGTGCGCGCTCACGAGCGCGAGCGGGCCGTCGGCTGCTGAGTCGACAGCTCTGGGCCAGGCGGTCACGCAGACCGTCTGGGAGGGGGTCTTCACAGCGGAACAGGCGGCCCGCGGCCGGCGGAGCTATCAGCAGGAGTGCGAAGCCTGCCACCTGGAGAACCTGCGCGGAGACGGGTAGCGAGGTCGAGCTGCAGCCGGATGCCGCACTGCTGCGGCACATCGTCATCGCGCCGACACCTGCCGATCGGCCCGACTGACCCCTCACATCATCGACCCGACGATTCCCCGACTCGCGCACCGCCCAGAAGAAGCGCCACGTCCCGGTTTCCCTCATGACAGGCGTATTCGAACATCACGTAGTCCGGAGCCCGTGTCAGGGGCATGGAGACCGTCCACGGTCGCTCATACACTTCGGGATCCTCCACGGTGACCTCCCAGAGGACCTCAGCCTCGGACACGCGCGTGAAGCGTTCGACGACGTGGAGGGATCTACTGACCGGGATCCCCTTCATGCGCCCGCCACCACCGCTCGACGCAATCATGCCCTTATCGTTGAAGTTCGTCGTAGTCACAACGAGCGTGTCACCTTCCCAGCGCGCGCGCGCGTCGCCCATCCATTGACGAATGTCGTCGTCGATGTGCGGTCGGGCGGTCACCGAAATAACCCGCACGTCATGAATCATCTCGTACTGGATGACGACCGCGTGAGGCGTCTGGACGAGCCGGTACGCGTTGTTGTACGTGGCTGGGAACATCGAGCCTGGCACGCCACGCGTGATGCACCGGTCCCATACCGTCATGTGCCGGTAGTCATCGGTTTCACGCGTGCGATTGTGGTCCCGTGCCTCCTCGGCCCATGCCTTCACCGGCACTCGCCCGTTCGACGGGTCGATAACCAGAGATGTCTGCCGCGTCGAGAGCAACTGCGTCCCGCGCCAGGCGTCAAGTGGTTGATTGGCAAAAGCGTACCTGACCCGGCGATCCGCGGCCGTCAGAGCCGCGAAGCGGGCCGCCTCTACTTCTGTGAAGAATGCCCTTTCCGCGGCCGACTCGGGCATGGGGACGTTCGAGTAGGCAAAGTCCGTTCCGCGTTCGAAGGGAGTGATCGTCGCGTTCGTCCAAACGCCTTGCAGATCCGGCTGGCCATCCGCTGTGCGCGGCACCGTCCACTCCTCTTCCCGGGCGTCGTCCTGACCGGCCGCACCACCGCCGGCCGCTGTGACACCTATCGCCAACGCCAAGAACATGGATCGAGTGGCCATCCCAGTATCCTTTTATACACCCATAATACCCCCGTGGACCGCCTGAGCCCACCGGACTTTCTTCGTCGCATATGATTCGTTACCTTCGGCGTGCAGTCCCTTGTCGAACAGGTAGGGCCATGAGAAAGGTATGTGTACCCATCAAGGTTGCTCTCGCCGCGGCATTGCTCGCGCTGGCGGGTGTTGCTGCGGCCGAACAGTGGCCACAGTTTCGTGGCTCCGAGGCGGGTGTCGCGGCAGATGATCCCGCGCTGCCAGACACGTGGAGTGAGACCGAGAACGTTGTGTGGGTTACCGACATCCCTGGCCAGGGATGGAGCTCGCCCATCGTTGTGGGTGACCACCTCTTCGTGACCACGGCGGTGCGCAAGGGGACGGAGCCGGCGGAGGTAGGGTCCCCTGATTCCACAGATGGGAGCGGCGGAATCCGAACAACGGCGTCCGTTCGATGGGTCGTGTTCGACCTCGACGTTGACACCGGCTCCGTGAGGTGGGAGCGCACGCTGCACACCGGAATCCCGCCAATGGCAAGGCAAGTCCGCAACACCTACGCAACAGAAACGGCGGTCACTGATGGGAAGCGTGTCTATGTCTCGTTCGGCGCGATCGGGCTACTTGCCGCGCTGGACCTCGATGGGAAACTCGTCTGGACGAACGAGATCGGGGTTTTCGAGCGGTTTCAGCCTTGGGGGGTGGCGAGCTCACCGGCGCTGCACGGGAACCGGCTCTACGTTGTCAACGACAACAACGAGGAGTCGTACATTGCCGCCTTCGACACCGAGACAGGTGGCGAAGTTTGGAGGACCGAACGCTCGGAGATCGAGAACTGGTCGACGCCTATCGTCTGGGCGCACGACCAACGCACCGAGATCGTCGCGGCGGGCGAACAACGAGTCCGCTCCTACGACCTCGATGGCGCCCTGCTGTGGGAGCTCGGCGGCATGACGGTGGGCGGACCGATCGGCTCACCGTTCGTCAAGGACGGGCTTCTCTACGTCAGCTCGGGCCACCGAATGAGCCAACAGCGGCCGGTCTTCGCGGTGCGGCCAGGTGCGGCAGGTGACATCTCGCTCGCACCAGGTGAGACCAGCAATGACTACGTCGCCTGGTTGCAGCCACGTCTCGGCAGCTACCAAACGTCCGGACTGGTGTACGACGGATATCACTATACGCTACTCGACCGCGGGTTTCTGCTGTGCCACGACGCACGGACAGGTGTAGAGCAGTACGGCCGCACACGAATTGAAGTCGGGAGCGCCTTCGCGGCGTCCCCGTGGGCCTACAACGGCAAGATCTTCGCTCTGAGCGAAGCGGGTGATACCTACGTGATTCAGGCGGGACCCGAGTTCAAGCTGCTCGGTAAGAACTCTCTCAACGACGTGGCGATGGCCACGCCAGCGGTGGCGAAGGGCAGCCTGTTCATTCGGACCCAGTCGAAGCTCTACCGGATCGGCAAAACTGCGCAGCAGTAGCCGCGGCGCCGTTGCCTGGCTTGTTGCGGACACTCCCGGGTAATACACTGAGTCGTGATGTGTGCGCATTCGCGGGCGCCTCGACGGCTGGCAGCCCTCCTCGCGATCGTCGCTATCACCGAGACCTCCGCGAACGAGGCGGATCTGCGTCTCGTCGAAGCGGCCAAGTCCCAGGATGCGGCTACGCTTCGGACACTTCTCGATCAGCAAGTATCAGCCGACACCGCGGCACCGGACGGCGCAACGGCGCTCCACTGGGCGGCGCATTGGAACGATCTCGAGATGGCGGACCTGTTGATCGGCGCCAGCGCAAACGTCAACGCGACGAATGACTTTGGGGTCGCGCCGCTCATGTTGGCCTGCGTCAACGCCAGTGCTGCCATGGTGGAAAGACTGCTCGAGCGGGGTGCGAACGCCAACCACGCGCTCCCGACCGGTGTCACCCCACTCATGACTTGTGCGAAGACCGGCAACGTGACCGCGGTCAGGCATCTGATCGCCAACGGTGCGTTGGTGGACGCGCGCGAGGAGGTCCGCGGACAAACGGCGCTCATGTGGGCGAGCGCCGAGAAGCACGCGGATGTTGTGGGAACCCTAGTCGCTGCCGGCGGCGACGTGAGCGGTCGCTCGCTCGGCGGCTTCACACCGCTGCTGTTCACCGCACAACAGGGTGACCAGGAGTCGGCTCGCCTCCTGCTCGACGCCGGTGTCGACATCAACGAGGTCGGCGGCGACGGGAGCACTGCGTTACTGGTTGCCACCGAAAGCGGCCACGAGGGCATGGTGGGGTTTCTCATTGAGGCTGGCGCCGACCTGAACGCGATCGGTGCAGGACGAACCGCGCTGCACGCGTCCGTGCAGCACCAGCGTCCCGATATCGCCACCCAGCTACTGGCGGAAGGAGCTGACCCGAACGCTCGATTGCAGAGTCGGCTGCCCCGCTTCGCCGGCGACCTCTCGAGTAGCACCGGCCCGCTGAGCATGGTCGGTGCAACCCCGTTCTGGCTGGCCGCGAAGTTTGCGAACCTCGAGATGATGCGCTTGCTTGTCGATTACGGTGCGGATCCGCGACACGCTTCCGACGACCAGACGACGCCGCTCATGGTTGCAGCGGGAATCGGCTTTCTCGAGGGGTACGACCGATACGGCCGTCTGATGTTCAACGAAGATACGGCGAGCCGGCAACGACACGACTTGGAAGCGGTCGAGCTAACGATGCAGCTTGGTGGCGACGTCGGCGTCGTCAACGAGTACGGCCAAACGGTGATGCACGGCGCGGCGTACTCCGGGAACAATTCCGTCGTGCGCTACCTTGCCGCACGGGGCGCACGACTCGACGTCGCCGACAACGACGACCGGACGCCGGTCGCGATCGCCGACGGCATGTGGCTCAGTGGTACGTTTCTCGTTCGAGAGACAACCGCCGCGCTCTTGCGCGAGCTCGGCGCCGAAGCGAACAGCGGGCCATGACGGCAGCACGTTCGGCACAACTCCTCGGAATGGTGGCGTTTGCTGCGCTGGTCGTCGCCAGCGCGACGCCGCACGCAGCGCCACCCCAGCTTGAGGCCGCGCAAGCCGAGCCTGCGCTCGACCCGTCCCGCGTCTTCCTCGATCGGAACTGCATCGCATGCCACAACAGCGCGCGCCCAACGGCCCACCTCGCCCTCGACAGAACCGCGATCGATCCCCGCGAGGCACCCGAGCGCGCGGACATCTGGGAAAAGGTCATTCGGAAGCTGCGAACTGGGGCGATGCCCCCTGCTGGCCGTCCGCGGCCCGATGCGCAAGCGGTCGGCGCGTTCGTATCGCATCTGGAAACGAGTATCGACGCGGCCGCAGCCGCGCGACCGATGGTCGGCCGCCCGGTCGCTCACCGTCTCAACCGCGCAGAGTACGCGAACGCCATTCGCGACCTGCTTGCTCTCGACATCGATACGTCGGAGTTGTTGCCCCCGGATGACGCCGGGTACGGCTTCGACAACATCGGCGACGTGCTCACCGTGTCGCCGCTGCTCCTCGAACGCTACATGACCGCCGCGGGAAAGATCGCGCGACTCGCGATCGGATCTGCGGGTGATGCCACCTCACACACTTACACGCTGTCGAAGTACCTGAGACAAGACGAACGGATGAACGAAGATCTCCCGTTCGGCTCCCGCGGCGGCGTGGCAGTCCGACATACGTTTCCGGCGACCGGCGAGTACGTTATCAAGTTACGGCTTCACAAGAACCTCAGGGAGCAGATTTTCGGCTTGGACCAGATCCACCACCTAGAGGTCCGGCTCGACGGCGAGCGGCTGCAGCTTTTCACCACCGGACGTTCTACGACGGAGCGGTCGCGGCGGCCCAGCGACGAACGGCGGCAGTACCTTTTACACGCCGATCGCGACCTGGATGTTCGTGTCCGAACAACCGCGGGTCCGCACCTCGTGTCAGCCGCATTCCTGGCGAAACCGTCCGTGCCGGAAGGGCCGCTGCGGCCGGCGGTGTCGGTCGCGACCTACGGCTTCGGCGACCTCGACGTGCACCAAGAGCCCGCGCTATGGACTATCGGCATCGATGGGCCGTTCCACGTCGAGTCGACTACCGATTCGGCTGACTCGCCCAGCCGGCGGCAACTCTTCGTCTGCCGGCCGGCCGACGCCACCGACAAAGCCGAAACCGCCTGCGCGAAAGAGATACTCTCCAGGCTTGCGAGTCGCGCGTTTCGCCGCCCGGTCACGGACCCCGATCTCGATTCGCTGCTTCCCTTTTTCCGTGAGGGCCGGGGTCGAGGCGGGTTCGACGCAGGCATCGAGCTGGCGCTCCGGAAGGTCCTCGTTAGCCCGAAGTTCCTGTTCCGGATCGAACGTGACCCGGTCGACGCAGCACCAGGTGCCCCCTATCCTGTGAGCGACCTTGAGCTGGCGTCCCGACTCTCCTTCTTTCTCTGGAGCACGATCCCGGACGAAGAGCTGCTCGCCCTGGCGATCGCGGGCAAGCTTGCCGAGCCTGATGTCTTGGACCAGCAAGTCCGCCGCATGCTCGCCGACGCGCGATCGAGCGCGCTCGTCGACAACTTCGCCGGACAGTGGCTCTACCTGCGCAACATGCAGCTCGTTCTGCCTGACCCGGCCACGTTCCCGGAGTTCGACGACAACCTACGCGAGGCCTTCACGCGAGAAACCGATCTGTTCCTCAACAACCAGCTCCGCGAGGACCGCAGCGTGCTGAAGCTCCTGAGCTCGGACTACACGTTCCTGAACGAGCGGCTGGCCCGCCACTACGGCATCCCGGGTGTCTACGGCAGCCGCTTCCGACGCGTGGAACTGCCGGATGACACTCGACGCGGGTTGCTTGGGCACGGCAGCGTGCTCACGGTGACGTCGTACGCCAACCGCACGTCGCCCGTGCTGCGCGGAAAGTGGATCCTCGAGAACCTCCTCGGCGCACCGCCGCCACCGCCACCCGCGAACGTGCCGGCACTGAAAGAAATTGGCGAAGCGGGCGTTCCGCCCAGCACCGTGCGCGAGCGACTGGAGCTGCACCGTCAGAACCCGGTATGCGCATCGTGCCATGCGCAGATGGACCCGCTGGGGTTCGCACTGGAGAACTACGATGCTGTCGGCAAGTGGCGTACGATCGGTGAAGGAGGGATACCGATCGACCCGTCGGCGATCATGGCGGACGGCACGACGATCTCGGGTCCAAGCGGACTCGCGCGTTTGTTCATCGATCAGCCCGACCTGTTTGCGTCGACGGTCGCAGAGAAGCTCATGACGTACGCCATCGGTCGCGGCGTCGAGTACTACGACGCCCCGGCGATTCGGGCAATCGTGCGCGACTCGGCTGCGCACGACTACCGCTGGTCATCTCTGATAACCGGTGTCGTGACGAGCTCGCCGTTTCAGATGCGGATGTCTCAGGACGAGACGGACGACGCGAGGAGAGCCCAATGATCGTGACGAAGAAGCATCTATCGCGACGTGCCGTGCTCCGGGGACTCGGCGCCACCGTGGCGCTGCCCGTGTTTGACGCCATGGTGCCGGCGTTCGGATCGATCCGTGCATCGGCCGCCAGCGCGATACCGCGCCTGGTCACCTTGTACGTACCGAACGGTGTCCAAATGGAAGCGTGGACTCCGACGACCGAAGGCCGCGAATTCGACCTGCCGCCGACGCTGGCGTCACTCGCGCCGTATCGTGATCATCTCCTCGTTCTGAGCGGGTTGGTACATCAGACGGCGTATCCGCTCCCTGGCGAGGGGGCCGGTGACCACGCACGTGCGGCGGCCTGCTACCTGACCGGCATCCATCCCAAGAAGACCGAAGGGGCCGACATCCGGGCAGGCGTGTCGATGGACCAGATCGCGGCGCAGCGCCTGGGCGGCGAGACGCAGCTGGCGTCGCTGGAGCTTGGCTGCGATCCGAACCACTTTCTCGGCGCGTGCGATGCGGGATACAGCTGCGCGTACGGGAACACCCTCTCGTGGCGGACCGAGACCACGCCGCTGCCCGTTGAGATCAATCCGCGCGCGGTGTTCGAGCGGATGTTCGGCGACGCTGAGAACACGAGCATCGAGGCCCGCCGCAGGCGTATCAACGAGGACCGAAGCATCCTCGACGCGCTCCGCCAAGATGTCGCGCAGCTGAAGGGGTCGCTGGGCGCCGGTGATCAGGAGAAGCTGTCGCAGTACCTCGAGGCGGTCCGCGACGTGGAGCGCCGCATCCAGAAAGCCGAGCAGCAGGCCGACCGCGAGCTGCCGGTGATCGAGAAGCCTACGGGCATCCCGAACGAGTACGCCGATCACGTCAAGCTGATGTTCGACCTGCAAGTGCTGGCGTTCCAGACCGACCTCACCAGGGTCACCACGTTTATCATTTCGCGGGAAGTAAGCTCCCGGACGTACCCGGAGCTCGGGATTCCTGAGCCGCATCACCCGATGTCGCATCACCAGGACGATGAGACTAAGATGGAGAAGCTGCGCAAGATCAACGCGTACCACGTCAGCCTCTTCTCGCACTTCCTCGACCGATTGCAGGCCACAAACGACGGCGATGGAACGCTATTGGACAACGTCATGATCACCTACGGGTCCGGCATCAGCGACAGCAACCAGCACCTGCACGACAACCTGCCGATGCTGGTTGCGGGTGGCGGTGCCGGGCGGATCAAAGGCGGGCGTCATCTCCGCTACCCGACTGAGACACCGATGACGAACCTGTTCCTGACGCTGCTCGACAAGATGGGCGTCTCGGTGGATCGCCTTGGCGACAGCACCGGGCAGCTCCGAGAGCTGTCCAACCTTACGTAGCCCGCCCATGGTCGCCGCCGTTTGGAGCGGGTGATGAAGACGATGGCACGTAACGGCTTGCTCCGATCGTCGGCTGCGTCGGGTGTAGCACTCCTAATGGTGTTGGTGGTCGCCTGCGCCCCGCCCAACCCGGCAGAAGCGCCTGACGCTCAGTTTCCCCGTACGCCAGACGGCAAGCCAGACTTCAGCGGCATCTGGCAGGCGTTTACCACCGCATCGTGGAATCTCGAAGACCATAGCGCGAGCGCGGGCGTCCCAGCCGGACAGAGCGTCGTCGAAGGCGGCCGTATTCCGTACCAGCCATGGGCGCTGGCAAAGCGGGATGAAAACTACGCCAACCGGGACACGTTGGACCCGCTGGACAAGTGCTACCTGCCTGGCGTCCCGAGGGTCACCTATTTGCCGTTTCCGTTCGAAATCGTGCAGACCCCTGAACACGTCGGCATCTTCTACGAGTACGGCCACACGACCCGCATGGTGTATATGGACGGCAGCGAGAAACCGGAGGCGCTCGAGTTCTGGATCGGCGACTCCCACGGCCACTGGGAGGGCGAGACGTTGGTCGTCGACGTGTCGCTCTTAAACGACCAGACCTGGTTTGACAGGGCGGGCAACTTCCACAGCAACGCGTTGCATGTCGTCGAGCGCTACACATACCTGACCCCGAACCACCTGACCTACGAGGCCACGATCGAAGACCCCAACGTGTTCACCGAACCGTGGACCATCAAGCTTCCGCTCTACCGTCGCCTCGAAGAGAACATCGAGCTGCTGGAGTACGAGTGCTTGGAGTTCATTGAGCCGTCTCCAACGCTTGAGCAATATCGCGAGCTGGCCAGGTAGACGGACAGACGGAGAACCGCATGACGCGCCGAACGCTGACACTCATCGCTGCACTGTCCGCGATAACCCCAACCCTCTGGCTGGCAAGCGGCCTGGCCGCGATACAAGAGGGTTCGGCGGCACCACCGGCGACCGCCACCGAAATGCCGCTGTGGGACTTCCCGAGAACGGCCGATGGCCAACCGGATATCCAAGGGATGTGGATTCCCGACGAGTGGGGCCGGCCGCTCGAAACGCCCGAACCTCCGCCTGCGACACGTCGGCCGAGGCGAAGTGGCGGTGGCCCTCCAAGCGAACCGGACTGGGTTGACGTGCCGATGACGTCGGACCGAACCCCGATCATCGTAGATCCTCCAGACGGGAAGATTCCGTGGCTCCCGTGGGCCGTCAAAGCAAAGGCATACGTGTCGTCACACCAGGGCAACAGTGGCACCGTGGATCCGCTCTTTCTGGATCCGGTGTCGAAATGCCTGCCGTATGGGGTGCCCCGGATCAACTCGCCTAACCCGTATAGCGGCTATCAGATTCTTCAGCGTCCGGGCATGGTCGTGATCTCTTACGAGCAGGGCCATCAGTACCGCATCATCCGGCTGGATGACCGGCCACACGTCGGCGACAACATTCGACTATGGAACGGCAATTCGCGAGGGCGCTGGGAAGAAAACGCGCTGGTCGTCGACGTCACCAACCTGAACGGAAAGACATGGGTATTTGGCCGTTCATCGTCTCAGGTCTCGGCCCCGTTCACCAGTCCGGCCCTGACAGTCGTCGAGCGGTTTATCTTTACCGACCCCGATACGATTCACTACAAGGTCACGATGACCGACGCCAACCTGTATTCGAGGCCATGGACGATCTCGACCAGGGCGTTCGCCAGAGCTCCAGAGGGTCATCGTCTGTTCGAATACGCGTGCTACGAGGGCAACCGTGCCACGAGCCTCATCACCTCAGGTGACCAAGGCGGCACGAACGAGGGAAGGTGACGTCCACAATGAAAACGCTGACGAGAGCACCGGCGATCCTGGCGGCCATTCTGATGTCCACAACGCCGGCAATCGCGCACCACGCATTCACCGCCGAGTTCGACGCCGACAAGCCAGTCTCCTTGACTGGCACGATTACGAAGGTCGAGTGGATCAACCCGCACGCTTGGCTGCATATCGACGTCGAGGATGCGGAGGGACAGATGACGAGCTGGGAGATCGAGCTCGGCGCCCCCAATGCGATGATCCGGCGCGGTTGGAACAACAACTCGATTCCGGCCGGTACGGTGATCGTCGTCGATGGCTGGCAAGCGAAGAACGGCGCCAATATTGCGAACGGCGGGCACGTGACGCTGCCTGACGGGCAGCGGCTCTTTGCCGGTTCCTCAGGCACCGGATCTCCGCTCGATAAGTGACGCATGTGATTCGCGACGCCAATGCTCCTCGTGGTGGCGTGCGTACTTGGCACGACCACTCGCCCGGTGCCTGCCGAGGACCATCCCTTTGTACCGATCACCCGAGCGATGCTCGAGCAGCCCAGTCCGAACGACTGGTTGATGTTCAGTCGCACCTATGACGCGCAGCGCTTCAGTCCGCTCGATCAGATCACGACCGAGAACGTCGGCCAGCTCGCACTCGCGTGGACACGCGGCTTCGGCGTTGGGCTGTCCGAAACGGTCCCGCTGGTCTACGACGGCGTCATCTACTTGGCGGTGCCAGGGGGGCGAGTGCAGGCGCTCGATGCCACAAGCGGCGACCTCGTATGGGAGTACGCGCGAGACATCCCGAGCGAGATCGCCATCCGTCAGCGCACGAAATCGCTCGCGCTTTACGACGACCTGGTCTTCTTCACTGCGCCCGACGGCTACGTGGTCGGGCTGGACGCGCGAAGCGGAAAGCTTCGGTGGGAAGCCCCGACCGGGCGCGATCACAGCTCGGGCCCTCTAGTTGTCGAGGGGATGGTCATCAGCGCGGGCGCCTGCATGCGCGACATCACACCCGCGCCGCGACCCCAGTGCTACATTGTGGCGCACGACGCGCTATCGGGAAAGGAACGCTGGCGCTTCTACACAACGCCCGCCCCTGGTGAACCCGGTGATGAAACCTGGCATGGGGTGCCGTTAGACAAGCGGCGCGTCTCGCCGTGGGGTTTCCAGGGCAGCTTCGATCCACTGCGGAAACTGGTCTACTGGGGCATCGCCAATCCCAACCCGGAGCCGAGGTTTGGCCGCCACGCGGACATCAGCGTGGTTCCCTTGTCCACGCCAGCGGAGCTGTATTCGGAGTCGACGGTCGCGCTGGACCCTGCGACCGGAAAGCTGGCGTGGTACTTCCAGCACGTGCCGGCGGACGATTGGGACCTCGACGCCACCCACGAGCGAACGCTGCTGCGCGCGCCGTTCAATCCCGATCCCCAGTTTGTCAAGTGGATCAACTCCGACATCCCGCGCGGAGAGGAACGGGACATGGTCGTGATGGTGTCCGAGGGCGGCGGGATTTGGGCACTCGATCGCGGGACGGGACAGTTCCTCTGGCAGATGCCCTTTCCGTACGATGACCCGCTCCATCCCATCGAGAAGATCGACGTGACGACGGGCAAGACATACGTCAACCCTGACCTGATCCAGCCAGGCGCGGGCCATCGGCAGATCGTCTGCTACTTCAACACCCGGGGCTACTGGCCCACGGCCTACCATCCGGTCACAAACTCCCTCTACATCGCGTACGTCGACAATTGCCGCGACGTCATGTATGACGAGGTGGGAATCGCCACCTGGAAGCCTGTGCGCCGACCGGGATCGAATCCAGACAAGTGGAGCGGCATCGCCAAGGTCAACCTGTCGACCGGCGAATTGCTGCGGTTCGACGAGGGCCGATCGCCCGGAACCGCTGCGGTGCTGGCAACCGCCGGCAGGCTGATCTTCCACGGCGACATCAACCGACGCTTTCGCGCGTTCGACGCGGACACCGGCGCGCAGCTTTGGGAGACGATCGTGGGCGGGAATCCCTCGGTGAGCACGATCAGCTATGGGGTTGACGGACGGCAGTACATCGCCGTCATGACCGGGAACAACTTCAAGGTGCCCGGCGAACTGAGCCAAATGGCCCCTGACATCGCGGTGCCATCAGCCCACACCGCCATCTACGCGTTTGCGCTTCCACAGGCGCGCCGGCCCTGAGCCGGTCTCTTCAGACGGCGTTAGGGGTCGCTACCCGGCGAAGGCGGGGATCCGGACGAGCACATACGTGACGTGCCCACCCTCGGGCACGAGATAGCCGTGCGGGGTTCGCGCCGGGATGTGGAGCACGTCACCGGCGGAGACAGGATGTCGCGCCCCGCCCTTGATGCCGCTCCCCCGGCTTCCTGAGCGGTCGATCATCTCGCCGCCCACCAGCAGCGTGCCGTCGCCGCTCTGCACGAACACCACATCGATAATCGCATCGTGAATCTCAGGAACGCCGTCGGCATCTCGATGAATGAAGCGGAAGCGGTGGGCGCCTGTGGGGTTGCCATAGTCGGCCAACGTCTCGCGCGCCGACCGGTCGGCCCGAATCATGGTGGCGAGGACCGCGTTGCGTCGGGTGAGGTCTGCCGCACTCCACCAGGCGAATCCGGGCGGCTCGAAGTCCAGGATCGGCGCATCATCGCGGGTCACGGGCTCGCCGAGAAAGGCCGGCAGCCGAATCAGCACGTAGGTCACGTGGCCGCCGTCCGGCACCAGATACCGGGGGGGCGTGTCGGCGGGGATATGGATGACGTCGCCCTGACCTACCTGGTAGCGCGTACCGCCACTGATATCGCTGCCGCCGTACTCTCCGTCGCGCCCCGTGCGACCAATCAGGTCGCCGCCGACGACCAGCGTCGCCCGACCGCTTTGCACGAACACAACATCCTCGATCCGCTCGTGCTGCTCGGGCGCACCGTCGGCGTCACGCCGGATGAACCGGAACCGGTGGGCGCCGGTTGGGTTGCCATAGTCGGCCAATGTTGCGCGGGCCGAGCCGTCGGGACCGATCCTGGTGGCCAGGGCGGCATTGCGGCCCTCCAGATCCGCGACGCTCCATCGGATGAACCCAGGCGCGTCGGTCTGCACGACGGCCAACACCAACGCCACGGCGATGACTCCGAGACGAGCCGCGGCGAACACTGATCCCATGGCCACGTGGCAGCTACGGCATGCGGATACTAGGAGAGACGTGCAGCACGAGCTGCGAGGGGTGACTCTGGTCGTGCCAGACCTGCTGGTTCGCCGGCTTCACCTCGCCGCCCTCCCCGAACGCCGTTGCCGTGTTCGGGTTGCGGTCGAAATGCGGGAAGTTGGACGAGCTCAGCTCGAGCCTGATGCGATGTCCCTTCCGGAATACGGTCGCCGTGTAGCCGAGGTCGATCATGTAGTCGTGAACGGCACCGGGCGTGATCCACGACGGCGTCTCGTTCGAGTTGCGGTAGCGCACCCGGATGATGCCTTCGGAGACGTTGTGCGCATAGCCATCCAGGTGCACGTCGACCAGCTTCGCGGTGAAGTCGGTGTCGGGTGCCGAGGAGGCTGCCCAGAGCTCGACCCGCACCGGTCCGACGACAACGATGTCGTCCTCCAGCGGAGGGGTGCTGTAGACCAGCACGTCGGCGCGCTGCTCGACCTCTCGCTGGTCGAAAGCGCCCGATGCCAACAGGGCGTCCCGGCAACACATGTTACCGCCGACGGTGGGAACCGGGTCGTCTGGATCGTAGACATACTCGTCGGGCGATCCGCCGGGACCATCCGAAGTCAACACGCCGTCGCCATCCGAGCTGTTCGCATCGCCGCCGCTGCGCAGATAGAACCGAGTCTCGACGACGTCCCGCTGCGGAAACTCGTCCGCCGTCACCCAGAAGCCGCCGCCCGTGGTCCCGTTGTCTGGCGGCACCATCACGAAAAGCTGCACCGGCGGGTCGTCGTGAACGCCGTTGTCGATCCCCTTGAGCCAGTAGTCGAACCAGCGCGCCCACGTCGCGTTGAGGTCCAGTTCGTTGTCAGGACCGAAGTCGATGTGGCCGGCGGTGGTATCGCCGGGGCAGGCATGGCACAGCGCGCGGACGATCAGCTTCGTCCCCGCACGCGCGGTGTCCGACCCACCCATCGCGCGCATCCCCAAGAAGTTGCGGATGGTGCCCTCCTGGAAAATGTCGTACCAGCCGCCCGTGATCAGAGCGGGCACCTGGACCCGCGGATACTTGGTTTCCAAGTCGAGCGCCGCCCAATAGTCGTCGTAGCTCGGACGCGCCAACCACTCATCGAAATACGCCGCGATGTTGTCGTTCCGTTGGAAAGCTGCAAAATCTGTGAGCGGAAGCTGCCACAGCCAATCGTCAAACAGCTGGTTCTGTCCCTTCGCGACAAACGCGGCCACTTCTGCCCTCGCTTCGTCGGGCGACGTGCCGGCGCCCTCGAGGCGTCGCTGCAACGTGTCGGGCGCCAACGTCTGCGACGTCCAGCTCATCGCGAACCACAGATCGAGCGCACCGCCCTGGTAGGTCCAGCCCTGGTGATAGTCGGACGACGTGTAGTGCGGTGCGATCGCCACCAGGTGCGGGGGCTGCTCCACTGCCGCCTGCCACTGCGTCAAACCAACATACGAGCCGCCGATCATGCCGACCTTACCGTTCGACCAGGGCTGGGCGGCAGCCCATTCGACTGCGTCGTAACCGTCGCTGGCTTCCTGCCGCATCGCGTCGAACTCGCCTCCCGAGCGATAGCGTCCGCGTACGTCCTGATTCAGCAGCACGTAGCCACGCTCGGCGAAATATTGCCCCGTTGGAGAATCGCAGCTGCTGCCCGGAGCCGGCGGGCGCCGGTTGTAGGGCGTGCGCTGGAGAATCACCGGGAAGGGCCCGGCGGCGGCCGGCTGATACACCTCTGTGGCGAGCTGAACGCCGTCCCGCATCGGGGCCTGTTCCACACGGCAGCTCACCGCGTCCCCCTGTTCTGCGGCCGAAACCTGGCCCCCGAGACCATCCTGGGTTGGGCCGGCCACAGTCACGACAGCCGCGGTGATGGCGGCCGCCAAGAATCCACTACGCACTTGCTGCAGCATCGTCTGCTTCCCTGCTGACGCTCCGGACTTAAGTCGGTTCTCGGCGAGCGGGATGCTCGGCGGAAGGACAAAGATATCAGTATCCGTAGACGGAGGTCATGACATAATCTGCCGAATCTTGAAACCGTCGCGAGCGCTACCGCACACCTGGTCGCGCCATTTGGAGGAAGGTCATGAAAGCAGCCACACCGATCCGACTCGGGATCGTCGCGATATTCGCATTGGGGTGCGGTGCCCCGGAGCCTGCGCCAGAGCCGGAGCCGGCTGCGGACGCCGCACCAGCCCCTCCGCAGTTCGCCGTCACCGGCGAGCATCCTTGCGACCCGGTCGGAGACCTCCAGTTCATCTGCGATATGGTCAGCCCCGAGGACATCGCGGTCATCCCTGGTGAGGAGTGGCTGGTCACATCCGGCGCTCGCGACGGTGGCCGGCTACATCTCATCAACGTGCAAGACAAAACCTCGACGCTGCTGTTTCCAACTCCCGAACGCGACGAGCGACTCGACGACGAGACCTATCCAGAGTGTCCCGGTCCGATCCCCGATCCCGAGGCATCGCGGCCGCACGGACTGTACCTCGACCCGGGCGACGGCGATGTGCATACCCTGCTAGTCGTGCACCATGGCTCCAGAGAGTCGATCGAGGCGTTCGAGGTCAATGCCGGAGACACGCCGCCCAGCATCGCCTGGGTGGGATGTTCGGTCGCCCCGGAGGGCAACAACCTCAACTCCGTGTCGGCACTTCCCGAAGGGGGCTTCGTCACGACGGCCTTCGGTGCGGGCGTCTGGGAATGGCACACCGACAGCGGGTGGGCCATGCTGCCGGAAAGCGAAGACACGGCGCCGAACGGCATCGAGATCTCGGGAGACGGCCAGTTCGTCTACATCGCTGGCTGGGCCGAGGAGAAGCTCACTCGCCTGTCGCGCGGCATGACGCCAATCCAAAAGGACGTCATTCAACTCGGGTTCAGGCCTGACAACCTGCGCATGGCGCTCGACGGCTCCGCGATATTCGCGTCAGGTCACACCGACAAGGACGGGAACTCGATCAGCGGCGAGCGAGAGCCGACTCTGGAGACCACTAATGTCGCAGCGATCGATCCCGAGACGCTCGAATTCGACCGGATCTTGATACAGCCGGCCATCCCAGGTTTCATTGCGGCGACCACAGCGATTCAGATCGGCGACGAGCTGTGGCTCCGGCTCCCGTCCAGCTGGCGCCGCCGCCAATCGGTGGTCGGATCATCGTGCCGTGGATGACGCCGTCGTCCATGAGCGGTGGCGTGAAGAGCGGTCCGATCCGGAAGCTCTTGACGACCTCTTCGGCCAGGGCTCGAATCTCCGGCGTGAAGTCGACCAGATCGTCGATCGACACCCCTTGATCCTCGAACGGCGGTGGCTTCGTTGGAAACGGCTGAGTCAGCGACGGCACCTCACCAGGGAGGTTCGTCTCCTGGGGAACCGGCCGTTCCTCGATCGGCCACACTGGCTCGCCGGTGACCCGATCGAACACGTAGGTGAATCCCTGCTTGCTGACTTGCGCAAGTGCCTTGATCTCTCGCCCGTCGACGGTGATGTCGATCAGGTTGGGATGGGTGGGGAAGTCGTAGTCCCACAGTCCGTGGTGTACGGCTTGGAAGTGCCATACCCGTTGGCCGGACTCGACGTCGACCGCGACGATCGACTCGGCGAACAGGTTGTCCCCGAGTCGATGGCCGCCATAGTAGTCTGCGGTCGAGGTGCCGGTCGGCAGATAGACGTAGCCCAGCTCGCTGTCGCCAGCCAGCATCGACCAGACGTTGGCGTTGCCCGAGTATCTCCAGGACTCGTTCAACCAGGTATCCGCGCCGAACTCATCCGGGCTGTTGGGCACCGTGTGGAAGTCCCACTCGTGCTCACCGGTGCGGACGTTCCACGCTCGAACCCACCCGGGCACCGCTTCCTTCGTGATTCGCACGTCGGCGATCTGCGATCCGTGAATCACCCGATCGCGCACGACGATCGGCGCCGAGAAGATCGAGTAGAGCAGGGCGTTGAGGTAGTCCCGTGCCTCCCGGCCTGCCCGAGGGATACCGACCATGGCGTCGACCATGCCGGTGCCGTCCGGGCCGAAGTCCGGGCACGGACGGCCGGATGTGGCCTGCACGCACACGAGGTGGCCGCTCCCCGTGCCCCAGAAGATCCGCTCATCGCCTTCGCCGTCGGTCCAGTACGCCACGCCGCGCCCCGTCCACGGATTGGTCATCGCCGGCGACCCCTCTTCGTAGGTCTTGGGGTTGTACACCCAGCGTATCTGGCCGGTCGCTGCATCGACTGCGACGCCTTGCGCCAGCGGTGTGGTGAAGTAGAGCACGCCGCCGATCATCAGTGGCGTCGCCTGAAGGCGTGACGGGTTCGGCGACTGCCCCTCGCGATAGAGGTTCGGGGTGTCCGCCTCGAGTGATTCCACGATCACATCGAGCGGTGCGGTCCACTCACCGCCCCCCGGCGTCGTTCGACTGAGGTCGTTGTCGACCGACGTCCATTCCCACTGAATCTCTAGCTCGTTGAAGTTTCCAGCGTCGATTTGGTCGAGCGGGGAGTATTTTGTACCGCGGACGTCGCCGGCGTAGCTTCGCCACTCGCCGTTCTCGGTCCCGTAGGTCTGCCAGGGCCCGGATGAGGTCGCGGTCTGGGCGTGAAGGCCCGACGCCAACGTCGCGACCAGACCTCCGATGGATACGAGCCGCACAGCAGACCCATGGGCGTTCACCTGAATCACGTGGGCATCCCCCTCCTGAGCGCATATCATAGTGCCTGGTGACGGCTGGTGAGCGGACACTCGGTCTTTGAAAGCGAGGACCCGATGCGAGATCGAACAGCCCGATTGGTGATTGTTTTGACGGTGCTTCTGGTTGCCAGTGGTCTCGCGACGTCCGCCGGCGCGCAGTCCTCGGAAGGCGGCGAGTCATGGTCGCCAAAGCGACTGGCCGATGGTCAGCCCGATATCCAGGGCATGTGGAACAACGTGGGCGCCGCGCACACGCCGCTCGAGCTCCCTGATGAGTTCGATGGTCGAGAGCCTACTGCAGAGGAAGTTGCGGCGCTCGTCCAGGCGCGGTCCGACTCCCGCAAGGCCGCCCAGTGGGACGGGTTCGAGAAGAGCCGTGGGGTGGGCGCGTACGCCAACTACTGGTTCGACTGGTTCTGGGAGCAGCCGGTCGCCGATGCGCCGGCGCTCGTGGTGGAACCGACGACCGGTCAGGTGCCGGAGATGACGGCGAAAGCGAAGGCCAGCGTCGCGCACTACCGCGAGCACCTGCACGATTCGTACGACACGATGGAGTCGGGTGACCGATGCTTGTCGCGAGGTGTCTTCGGGATGATGATGCCGACGGCCTACAACAACGGCACGCTAATTGTGCAGGCGCCGGGCTATGTGCTCATGCACAGCGAGATGATCCACAACGCTCGAATCATTCCGATCGATGCCGGCCCCCACGCGAACGAGAAGATCACCCTGTGGGAGGGCGACCCGCGGGGCCACTGGGAAGGCAACACGCTGGTGATCGAATCGACCAACTTCAAACATGTCAGCAACATGCGAGCGCCCGGCTCCAGAGCGCCGCAGCACGAGGGGCGGCGGATGGTGGAACGGCTCTCCCTTGTCGACGCCGAGACGCTTCGCTACTCGTTGAGCGTCGATGATCCCAAGACCTACGCGGCACCGTGGACCGTTGCCTTCCCGTTCAAGCGGGACGACGTCTACCAGCAGTTCGAGTATGCCTGCCACGAGGGCAACTATGCGGTGCCGAACTCGCTGAGTGGCGAGCGCGCACAGGAGAAATAGGATGTGGCGATTCACGTTGGGCGTCGTCTGTGTGTTGTCGGCCGCGGTTGGCCTGAGCAGTGCTCCGAGCGACTTGCCGGAGATGGATGGTCTCCCGACCGCCGAGCCCGAAACAGTGGGAATGTCTTCTGACCGACTCGAACGGCTCGACCGTGTCATGCAGGGCTACGTCGACCGGAACGACGTGGCTGGCGTCGTGACGCTGGTGGCCCGCCGCGGTAAGGTCGTTCACTTTTCCGCCAAGGGCCAGCGGGACATGGAAGCCGGCGCCCCGATGAGTCACGACACCATCTTCCGAATTGCGTCGATGACCAAGCCGATCGCATCGGTGGCTCTGATGATGCTCTACGAAGAAGGGCACTTTCAGCTTCGAGAACCGATCTCGAAGTGGCTGCCCGAGTTCGCCGACATGCAGGTCGCGATTCCAACGCCGCCGCAGGAGCGGATCGATGGCAGCCGGTACAAGTTGATTCCAGCCGCGCGGCCCATCTCGGTTCAGCACGTGCTCACCCACACCGCCGGATTGGCGAACACCTATCGCGGCATCATGCAGCCGGAGTTTCGGGAAATGTCGGCGCAGACGCAACCAGGTGAAACCGTCGGCGACATGTTGAAGCGTCTAGCGAAGCTTCCGCTGAACTTCCACCCGGGCGACGCCTGGCAGTATGGCCGGGCGACCGACATCGTAGGCCGACTCGTCGAGGTGATGTCCGGGCAAACACTTGATGCGTTTCTACGCGAGCGCATCTTCGAGCCGCTGGACATGCCGGACACCCATTTCTACCTGCCGACCAGCAAGCTCGACCGGTTTGCTGCCAACTACGGGCCGGGAGATGACGGACAGATCGCCTTGACCGAAGCCGCCGATGGTGAAAGCCGCTACGTCAAGGCGCCGCACGTGTACTTCAGCGGCGCGGGCGGCCTGGTGTCAACCGCCCGGGACTACTGGCGCTTTCAGCAAATGATGCTGAACGGCGGCGAACTGGATGGGATTCGGATCTTGGGTCGTAAGACTGTCGAGCTGATGACCGCGAATCACACCGGCGAATATGGAAACTGGCTGACCGGTCCCGGCTATGGGTTCGGATTGGGCTACGCGGTCGTGACCGACCTCGGACCATCGGCCACCCCGCGTTCCGAAGGCACCTTTTACTGGAGCGGCGCGTTCGGCACGATCTTCTGGGTCGACCCGAAGGAGGACCTGATCGGCATCCTGATGACACAGATCCGGCCCTACACGCACTTGAACATCCGCCCGGATCTCGCGACGATGACGTATCAGGCGATCGTCGACTAGTCAGTGTGAGAGACCCCCCGGCTTTGCCGGGGAGGCACGCAGAGTTTGACAGTTCCGGGATTGAAATGGGGAAACTCCCCCACGTGAGCCGCTACGCATCACGAAAGGGGAGTCCCCATGACGAACTATCGCAGTCTAAATCACTCGAAGTGGGCGTGTCAGTATCACGTGGTCTTCATCCCGAAATATCGGAAGAAGGCGATCTACGGGTCGCTGCGGCGGCATCTCGGAGGGGTGCTGCGGGAGCTGGTTCGGCAGCGGGAAAGCGAGGTGGAGGAAGGGCATCTGCTGGCCGACCACGTCCACATGATGGTGTCGATTCCGCCGAAGTACTCGGTGGCGCAGGTGATCGGGTACATGAAGGGGAAGAGCGCGATCCACATCGCCCGAGAGTTTGCCGGGCGGTCGCGCAGCTTCGTCGGGCAGCACTTCTGGGCTCGGGGCTACTTCGTGTCGACGCTGGGTCGAGACGAGCGAGCAATTCGCGCGTATATCCGGGCGCAGGAACAGGAAGACCGTCGGCAAGAGCAACTCCGGTTGGATGAGAGCAGCCACCCGTAGGGTGGCCCAAGTGGCTGCGTCGCGGCCACGTCCTGCCGCTTTGAGCGGCTCACAACTAAAGCCCCCGGCTTCGCCGGGGGATACTTACTGGAGGACGCTCCACGAGCGACGCCTCGAGATGCCGTCCCAGGCCACGCAGTGGATCGCGCTTCGCTCGTATAACGTCCGCATCTGCCACTGGATCAACGTCATCGCTTGCGGGTACCTGCTTGTGAGCGGCGTTCACATCTTTCTGGACTTCCCTGAGCTGTACTGGGGCCACACCGGCTTTCAGGGCCATCCCGCGATCTTCAAGCTCTCGGACTGGGGGCTCTCGTGGGACGAAGCCGGAGAGCTGGGAAACCGTATGTGGGGGCGGAACTATCACGTGACCTTCGCGTGGGTCTTTCTCATTAACGGTCTTGTCTATGTCATCTGGAACATCGCGAGGAGGCACTTCCGGGAGTTCATGGTTCCCGCTCGCGATGAGCTCACGATGCGGAATCTCCAGGCCGATCTGCGCGAGCACACGCGCTGGGGCGCTCGGACGCGGAACCTGGACGGCCGTTACGGCACGCTTCAGAAGATCTCATACCTCACCCTCATCTTCGTGTTCGTGCCGCTGATGATCCTGACCGGGATCGCCCAATCGCCGGGGTTCACGGCGGCGATGCCTGCGCTGCTTGATTTGTTCGGAGGTCGACAATCGGCGCGAACGCTACACACGATCGGCACGGTCCTGCTGGTGCTATTCGTCGTCGTTCACGTGCTGGAAGTGGCCGCGGCAGGCATGATCAATCGAGTAAGGTCGATGATCACGGGGAAGTACCTGCTCCCAGAGGAGGGGCCATGAGCAAGCGCATATCGCGCCGACGCCTGCTATCGAGTGTCACCGCGTTCGGTGGCCTCGTGCTGACCGGCTGCGCCCGGCCGCGCGAGGCGTTCGTGCCGCCGCATGTGAGAGGAGGGCTCATTGGCGCCGCCGACGTGCTGACGATGAGCGCGAATCGTGCTCTGCTCTCCGGTCAGCAACTGGCCCGCGAATACCAACCGAGCGACATCTCGGATCCCTTCCCGATCTGGAACCAAGCAAATCCACCTGACGAGGAATACCAGCGCCATCTGCGAGAGGGATTCACGAACTGGCGTTTGCCGGTGACCGGACTCGTCGAACGCCCGCGCGCGTTTTCGCTCGATGAGATCAAGGACTTGCCCGCCCGCCCGCAGATCACGGCCCACGTGTGCGAGCAGGGTTGGTCAGCGATCGCCGAGTGGACCGGCGCCCCGCTCCAGCGTCTGCTCGACGCGGTCGGCGGGGTTAAGCCGGAGGCGCGCTACGTGGTCATCGACACCGTCGATGGCTGGTACGAAGGCTACGATATGTTCGAGGTCGAGCATCCCCAGACCCTGTTGGCCTACGGCCTGAACGGCCGCGACCTACCAACGGGCAATGGCGCCCCGCTCCGGCTGAGGGTCGAGCGTCAGTGCGGGTACAAGAACCTCAAGTTTCTGAAATCCATTCAGGTGGTCGACTCCATGGCGGGCTTCGGAAAGGGCACTGGGGGCATCAACTCAGACTGGGGATTTCACTGGTTCGCCGGGGTCTAGCAATTGGCTCGAACGCTGGTCGTTTTCTCCTCGCTTGGACTGGTCTTCTTCGTTGTCCGGTTGGTGTCTGCCCCGGAGGCCTGGTTGACCCAGGTCATCGGCATTGTCGCCTGCCTCGTGGTGCTCGCGCGTAACATCAAGGTGATGAGCTCCAACCGGACGATAGGCGCGTCCTCCGAAACCGCCTCGCCAGCGGCGATGCACGAGGTAAGCAGTGCGGCAGCTCTGGAGCAAGCCCTAGGAAGCGAACGAGCCATTCTCTACAAGCACAGCACGAGGTGTTCTGTCTCGGCCTGGGTCATCGACGAGGTGCTGCAGTTTGCCCGTACCCACCCCGACTGGACCGTCTACGTGCTCAAGGTGATCGAGCAGCGAGGTCTATCCGACGCCGTAGCTGACCAGCTTGGGGTGCGGCACGAATCGCCTCAGGCGTTCGTCATCAGAGAGGGGCGTTGCGTTTGGAACGCGTCCCATAGCGCCATCAACGCGGAGAGCCTTGATCGCCACGCGGTCTAGCTGAATCGGCCGGCGTTGCCACGGGAATGCCGACCACACCAATCCGTTCTTAGGACGATCGGGCTCTAGAAGATCGCGAGCGGGTTTAACGGCGATCCCGTGCCACCCCGGACCCGCAACGGCGCACCGACGAAGAGGAATTCCCAACGTCCTTGCTGCTGCGCCTCTTGACTGAGCGCGTCGAGATCCAGGTTGTCGAGAATCGGCATCCCGAGCCCGACGATCACCAGTTCGTGCAGTGGATTGAACAACCCGGCGACGTTTGAAGGCATGACGTCGCTGATGCCGTCCGATCCGATCACGGCGACGTCGCGCTCCTTCAACCAGCGGGCCACCGACGCGTGAAGCCCTGCCGCTCGCTCCACGAAGTTCCAATCCGGCAGTCGCCGTGCCGCTTCCCAGCGTCCGGTCCGAAGCAGCAATACGTCGCCGCTCCCGAGGCGCACTCCGGTGGCCTGCTCCCAGGCCTCCAGGTCTTCGGTCATGATGGGAGTCCCTGGTTCGACGTAGTCGACCCCTTTGTGCCAGGCCATGTCGACGAGGACGCCGCGGGTCACGATCCCCTGGTGGAAATTGTGGATGCCGAGCTTTTCGGCGCCGCTTTCCCGAACGCCGCTGAACGGAAAGCCGTTATATAGCTGGCCCTGCCGGGCAAAGTGGGGCAGACCATCGAGGTGCGAGTGGGCGAAGCCGTGGTACTGCACGCTGTAGGTGTCGCCCGCTACATCATGCTCTCCGATCTTCGAGAAGTACAGCTCGTGCCGAAATGGTCTGGGATTGCGTGCGCTTTCCTCGGTATCGAGGACGCGCGCAAGCGAGACCGACACCCCGTCTTGGACAAGCTGAGTTGCCGCTTTACGTTTCTCAGCCGTGATCAGGTTCAGGGTTCCCAGTTCGTCTTCGTCACCCCATCGTCCCCAGTTGGAGATCTCTTCCATCCAACCGGCGTACTCGGTGGCGCTCACCGAGGCGGGTTGGCCGGCGACCATCGACCCAGACAGCGCCAGCGCGCCGCACGCGACAAGGAGGGTGAGCGTCGTCTCGTTCCGGAACTCAGTCGATCGGATCGGTTTCCTCATCCTGTCTCCTTTTCGCGCACGCGGCCTAGTCGATGGCGAAGCAGTAGAACAGCCCCGCCCCGCCGGTGCCCTCGAGGTTCTCCTGACTGCAGCCGCCGCTTCCGTGCGAGGAGTTCCACGAGCTGTTGCCGCCGCCCTGCGCGTCGGAGTGCCCGACCTGTGCAGACCCGTCACCTTCGCTGGTCCAGTTGCTGCACGTATGGTCCATGCCGTCCGTGAAGGCCCGCCCATCGGGTTGGGTGCCGGTCAGAATGTCGTGCTGGTTGGGCGAGTCGCCTAGACCGTTCACCGGTTTGCCCTGCTCGGTCAACGCGATCATCTTGCCGATGGCGTTGCCGAGACGGGCTTGCTCGATCGTGTCACCGTGCAGCCACCCGGCGTCTGTTGCGATCTGACGTCGGCCACCGTGTGCGTGCCAGGGACCGTCTCCGATCCGGTCGCGCGCGTTGACCGCATTCGGACCCTGGATGCTCAAATACGCGCGCCAGGTCGAATCGCCCCGTCCGGCAGCAGTCGCTAGCGATTGACAATGTGCGTCGGCACCCTCGAGACCCCCCAGGTTGGCTCCGTTCCCAAGTCCGGTGCTGGTGACGAAGAAGGACATCGGCTGCGGCGCCGGCTACTGGGCCATCAGCACGAGTGACGCTGCTACGATTAGCGTCGCGAGTCCACTCCACACGATACGTTGTCTGAGCATGGTTCCTCCGCTGGGCAGTTTGGCCGTCGACTGCGATGTGCTGCGCGAGTCCGGGTGATTATAGAATGTGGGCTTGCGAAATCGAACGCGTCTTGGCGTTCTCGGACTGCTGCTGACGGTGCCAGCGGCGATGGTCGCGCAGAGCGACAGCGCCGTTCCGCGGCTTCCATGGGGAGATCCCGACCTGCAAGGTGTTTTTCTGTATCAAACGCTCACCCCACTCGAGCGTCCCGAACGGTTCGCGGAATCGGAGGTTCTCTCTCCCGACGAGGCCGCCGAGTACGCGACCGAGCGGCATGCGGCTGTCGACACACACCAACTACGAGGCGACTGGATCGCGAAGCCTCTGCTCACGAACGGCCGCACATCGCAGATCATCGACCCGGCCGACGGGCGCCTCCCCGCGCGGACTCCGGCGGGTGAGCAGCGGGCCAAGACGATCGGGAGTTCACCCTCAGCCCGTTCTGCCAATGGACCGGAGGATCGAGAACGACTCGAACGATGCATCATGGGGCGGTCGGTGCCGCTCCTCGGGCGGACGTTCGAACAGCGCGTGCAGATCTACCAAACGCCGGACCACGTCGTTCTTCAGGACGAATTCGGCGAGCGGCGGATCGTGCCGCTCGGCGGGCGTGAGCCGCTTTCCGACTCGATCCGTCAATGGGGCGGACAATCGCTCGGACGCTGGGACGGCGACACGTTGGTCATTGAGACGACCCATCTCAATCAGAAATGGTCGCTTTTCGGATCGGGTCGGAACATGCGGCTGACCGAGCGGCTCTCGTGGAACGCGCCGGAAGCACTCGACTATTCGTATAGCGTAGACGACCCGGAGTCGTTCGCGGCCACGTGGACGGCGACGTTCCCGCTGATGCGCGATCCGGGTCCGATCTACGAGTACGCCTGCCATGAACGAAACGAAAGCATGCCGCTCATTTTGCGAGGAGCCCGCTTCGAGGAGCAGCGAAAAGAGGCATCGCACTAGTCAGTAAAGGATGGAACTGGAGGTTTTTCTATGAGGACGTGGCGTATCGGACCGAGATGGTTCGTGATGGTCGGCCTGCTTTGCGCGGTCACCGTAGGTTGTGCGCCGGCGGGTGAGCCGGAGCCGGCAGGGGAGGCCGCACCACCCGTGGCCGAGTACGTGCCGCCGGTCGTTACTCCACCGTCGCGCGATCTGACCCAGGCCGACGTCGAGCAATTGATGGAGGACCTGTCCAACTGGGGGCGCTGGGGACCGGACGACGAGCTGGGGGCTGCGAATCTCATCACACCGGAGAAGCGGCTCGAGGCGATCGGACTGGTCACCGAAGGCATCACAGTGTCGCTCGAGCACCCCTTGCTGACGGAAGAGGCCCCTGACGTTCCGAGTCCGTTCCAGCGTAGCCTCTTGCGACTCCCACCAGATCCGAAGGCCGAGCCCCCCTTCTTCGCCGGGGTCAGCGACCGGTACGCGGTCAGCTACCACGGCTACTCGCACAGTCACATCGACTCACTGTGCCACATGCTCTACAAGGGTCAGATGTACAACGGCCGCGGTCGAGAAACGGTGACCGAAGCTGGCTGTTCGTTCGGATCGATCCAGAACCTGCAAGGAGGCATTGTCACGCGTGGTGTGCTGTTCGACATCCCGCGGCTGAAAGGCGTGCCGTATCTCGAACCGGGAACGCCGATTTACACCGAGGATCTCGACGCCTTTGAGGAAATGGCCGGCGTCACCGTTCGTCCGGGCGATGCGGTCTTCATCCGTACCGGACGGTGGGCGCGTCGCGCCGAGCTGGGACCGTGGCAAATCAACGAGAGCGCAGCCGGGCTGCACGCCTCGACGATGCCCTGGGTCAAGTCGCGCGACGTATCGTTCATGGGCAGCGACGCGGCTCTCGATGTCGTCCCGTCGCAAATCGACGACGTTAGACTGCCGGTCCATCTGCTGACCATTACGGCGATGGGGATCGACCTATTCGACAACCAGGACCTGGAGGCGCTCGCCGAAATGGCCGCCGCGCAGAACCGCTGGGAGTTCCTGCTGGTGGCAGGCCCGCTGGCCGTCGAGAACGGCACTGGATCGCCGATCAACGCGCTCGCGATCTTCTAGCGGATCGCACTAGCAGGTTGCTGAAGAACACGAGGATCGGGCTGTTTTCATGGCCATCATGCGTGTCACGCCCCCCCCGACAACGGTGCGCACGGGGACACGCTGTCCCGACGAGGGGGCCAGCGACACCCGCGGCCGGCGATCAGGGACACCTCGCCTCCAGATTCCGCAACCGGACCAAGTTATAGGCGGTGGCGGCGAAGGTGAGCTGCCAATCCACCAGGGCGATGCCGCGATGCCGGAGCTTGCGCAGGCCGCCGACGGTCTTCATCCAGCCGAAGACCTGTTCCACGAGTTTTCGTTTCCGCTGACTCACGTGATAGCCCGCATGCCGCGTGGTCCGACCGTCGATCGCACTCCCGCGGACCTTCTGCGCCACGTGGGGCGTGACGTCCTGGACGCGCACGTCGGCAACGAAGCGCGCCACATCGTAGCCCTTGTCCGCCCCGACCGTGCTGCCCGGGGAGGCGCTGGCCTCCAGCAACAGCACCGCCGCGTCGCGTTCGGCGGTCCCCGTCGCGTGGGTCGCGCAGACGTTGGCGACAAGCCCCTGTCGATTGTCCAGCAGCACGTGGCCGAGATACGCCAGCTTGGCTTCCTTGCCTTTGCCCTTCCGATGCAACATCGCCTCGGGATCGGTCGTCGACTGATGGGTGTCATTGCGCCGCCGCTCCCCGTGGAAGTTGACCGTGGGATTGCCCGGGTCCTCGGGCGGGTCGCTCTCCGCTGCGTCCACGCACCGAAAGCTTTTCAGGCTGGCCCATGCTTCCAACTGCGTCCCATCCACGGTGAAGTGTTCGTCCGAGAGCAGCCCGGCCGCCCGGGCGTGGGCCTGGACCGCATCAAAGAACGCGGCGGCGACATCGCCCGACAGCAGCCGGTCGCGATTCTTGGTAAACGTCGTGGGATGCCAGACCGGGTCATCCATATTCAGCCCGACGAACCACCGGAACAGCAGGTTGTAGTTGAGCTCTTCCATGAGCAGCCGCTCGCTCCGCACCGTGTAGAGCACTTGCAACAGCAAAGCGCGCAGCAATTGCTCCGGTGGGATCGACGGACGCCCTGTCGTGGCGTACAGGCTCGCGAATCGGCGCGACATTGTCTGCAGGGCTTCGTCCGTCAGCGCCCGAACGGCGCGGAGCGGATGGTCGGCCGGCACGCGCTGTTCCGGCGACAGGTAGCTGAACATGTGGGTGGTCTGCTCATCGTGTCCGCGCATGATCGGGCTCCCTTCAGTGTTGGGAGCATCGTAGTACGACGGGATCCATCTGTCGATCCCATTTCGCGGAGTTTTTCAGCAGCCTGCTAGGGCTGGCGCGTCTCGGCCACCGCCTCTTCGTGTCGGGCGGACCGTATCATGTTCGTCAACCCGTAGTTCCCTTCGTGGCAGGCGTACTCGAACATGGGATTCGGGTGCGCCACATCTGCCGCGCCGTCCACGGCGCCGTCCAGGTTGCCGGGCTGTCCGCAACTTGCTCGTTTAGGGCTTGGCACCCCCGCCCGCTGCTTCCTCCAGCCTGGCCCCGCGCAGCATGTTTGTCAGGCCGTAGTTTCCCTCGTGGCACGCGTATTCGAAGATCGCGTTCGGATTGTTGCGCAGCGTCTGGAGCGCGGTCCAGGGCGCCGTCCAGGTCTTCGGGTCGTTGATTGTGTACTCGTACTCCAAAATCTCAGGGGTGACGCGCCTGAGCCGTTCGATCAAGACCGCGTCCCGGCTGGCGCCACCGATCGACGGCCCGCTCAGGAAATTCCGCGTTTCGATCACCAGGGTATCGCCCTCCCAGTGTGCCCGCGACTCTCCTCGCCGCTGGCGCACCGTCCCGAACGGACGGTCGTCGATCGGGATGAACCGCGTTGTGCTCATCATCTCGACGAACATGACCAGATGGTTCTCGGTCTGAAACAACTGCACGTTGTTGTTGTACGCGATCGGACGGATCGGGACGCCAAGCGTGCCCATGCATCGGTCGGAAGCGCTGAAGTCCTCGATCTGCTCGAACGCATGCGTTCCAAACGACCCCCTGTTCCGCGGCCGCTGCTCGCCCTCAGGCGTCTTTTCGGGCATCCGTCCGTTCGGTGGGTCGACGATGAGCGAGGTCCGCCGATTCTCCTGGACCTGGGTCCCGTAGTCGAGCCAGAAGCGATTGCAGCAGCCGACGACCGAGAGCGGGTTCTCGTCCTCTTTGATCGCCTCGGTACGTCGGGCCGGCGCCTGGTCGGCCTTGCGTTCCCGATCCTCGGCCCCCTGCTCGAGCTCGACCGCTTCCGCCGCGGTCAGGAACGCCCGGTCGCCGTACTTTTCGGGACGCTCGAGCGGCGTGATCGTCCGATAGTCCCAGACTCCTCCCAGGTCCGGTGCACCCCATTGGGTACGGGGCACCTCGTCGGATGACTGAGCCGTGACCTGCGCAGCCGAGATTGACCCGAGCACGGCGGTCGCGACCAGTCCAGCGATGAACGGTTTGGAAACCCTCACGACGTCCTCCCCTCGGTTTGGCATCCGCCCAGCCCTCGTCACAGCTACTACGGCAGCTGGAGCAGCTCGACGCTCACGCCGTTCAGGTCTTCGTAGAACACGACCCTGACCGTGTCGCCAACCGTGAACGGCTCGATGAGCGTCTTGGCGCCTACTGCTTTTAACGCAGCAATCGCTTCGTCCATGTCGACGATACTCCAGGCGACGTTCCGGATCGACCGCTCGGCGCTCGGTGCCAGACGCTTGCCTCCGCTTTCGCGGGCAAGCAACCAGATTCCGTCGTAGCGCAGTCCTTCTACCTGGCCCTTCAGCTTCTCGCGCGTGCCGCCGACCATCTTCTCGTACCAGGCCAGCGTCTCGGTCGGGTCTTCGACCATGAGATGGATGTGGTGGAATCCCGGCCACTCGGTGTCCTGAACCAGCTCGACTTTGGCCCCGAACGGGTCTTCGAAGAACGCAAGCTTGAAAAGACCTGGCTGTTCACGGACCGGTTCCAGGATCTTCGCTCCGGAGCCCTCCAGCTTCCGCATCGCGGCTTCGATGTCGGGGACCGAGATGCCGTAGTGATCGATGACGCTGCCGACGCTCGGCTGCACGCTTTCGGCCTGTTGAAACGCGACGAGAGTCCCGCCCAGCATCACGTGGGTTGCCGGTGCGTTGACTGCCTCGGCCCCGGGCCATTCCGTTGCCCGCCCGATGGCCTCGAAGTTTCCCTCCCGGATCGCGTTTGCCATTGCCTGTGCGTCTTCGGTGTGAAGTGGGTACCGCGACGCGGCGACGCTCGGTGTGTCCCCCGAGTCGTATCGGACGTGGGATGCAGGGCGGCGGGCCACGCCGCCGAAGATCCTCGCCAGAGCGCGTGCGTTGGCGACGCATCGCGATGAGCAGGCCCTCTTGCCGCTTCCCGTACTCGCACTCCTGATCGGGGTGCACGTCAAGACGCTACGGGCGGCGGCGCGGGACGGACGTCTGCCGGTGACCTATGACACCCGGACGACCTTTCGCCGCCTCCGGGCCCGTGCGACTTCCGCCGCGGCCGGGGCGTTTCGGCGGTCGTACTATGGGCGGACGGTTCGCCCAGCCGATCGTCGTGCGCCTCTCACCTGGTCGGCGGTGCCGATCGACTACGACGTCCGCATCCGGGCCGTGCGCCGGAGTCTGGGCCTGAGTCAGGCGCGGTTCGCGGCGCGTGTGGGCGCCGCGCGGAAGGCCGTCGTCTATCAGTGGGAAACACGGAAGCGCTGTCCCTCGCCGGTGTTTTGGCAACGGATCGAGATCCTTTGCCGCACAGACGACGCGAGGTAGCGTGCGGCGCGGGCGCGTCAGGCGTGTGCGGTCATGCCTGCGACCTGAGTACACGCGCCGTGCTGTCCCCAGACGTGGGCCGGTACACGTGCTGCCGCGAGATGGCGTTCACGTCTTCGCAGGCGGTGCGCGGCCACTGGATCAGTCGTCCAGGATGTCCTTCAACGTCTTCCCGGCTGATAGTTCGTCCGTTCGCGCGGTGAACGCCGGCGGGTTAAACAGCGCATTGCCCGGTGACCACAGTTCCATGCTTTCGGCATGTTCTTCGAAATATTCCGGATCGGTGGTGACCCGCAAGCGCTCGGTCATCCCAGGTGCCAACAGACCGTATTCCCGATGTCCCATGGGCTGGACATCGGTCCCTGGCGGCATCACGTCAGGTCTCCCGATCATTCTGTCGAGATCCCCCATGGTGACAAACGACGGCGCGCGTGTCGGCATGACGATGTCGCTCTCGGTCATCGTATCGATGTCGAACCCTCGCCCTTCGTGTTCCCGCGTCTCCCGTTCGATCGCGTCCACGACATTGGCACGTTCCCGGGCATCCCGATGGTGTCCAGAGAGCACAGCTTGCGAAATCGTCCGGGGCATGCGCGCCAGAATCGGCTGCAAGCGGCCGACCACGGACTCGAACAGGCCGATGCGGGTCCTCAGCGCCTGGTACACGTCGGATTCGACCGTGTCCTGGTAGTGCAAGTTGACGATCCGGATGGTCTGGTGCTGTTGGCCAAGCCGATCGATCCGCCCGATGCGCTGCTCCACCCGCATGGGGTTCCACGGCATGTCGTAATTGACCAGGGCGCCGCAGAACTGGAAATTCAACCCCTCGGCGGCGGCGTCCGTACACAGGAGGACATCGGCCTCGCGGTCGCGGAACCGCCGTTTGGCATCGTCGCGACCGATCCGGCGCCACGAACCATCGGCGGAGGGTATTTCTCCGCCGCGCCCCGAGAAACACATTAACCTCGCCTCCGCGTCCTGCAAAAGGGCGTCCCGCAGAAAGTCCATCGTGTCGGTGTACTGCGTGAAGACCATCACCTGGCCGTAGCCCGTCCCGCGCAACTCGTGCAGAACCTGCTTCAGGCTACCAAGCTTGCTGTCCGGCGGCAGTCGGCCAATCCCGGCCAGGAGGCGTTCGATGTCGGCCTTCTCTTCGGCGGCAAGGGCTTCGCGTTCCCGTGTGCCGACGTCATCGGCCTCCAGGATGTCGTCCGTGGTGTCGTCGTCCGGTGCGTCTTCGGCAAGGCCCGTCAATGGCCCCGGCCGCCCGGCGCCTGGAAGTTTTGCGTAACGAAGGTCGATGTTTGTTCCGTCCAGAACTGCATCTTTTTGTGCTCGAATATTTGTATTTTTGGCAAAGACATTAAAATCGTTTTTTGCACACGAGCGTCCAATGATAGCCAAGTGCATGGATCAGTGCATGCAAATGTCTCGGTACGTTGTCGTGTACTTCGGATGCACGCTCGACTTCACATCGAGATCATGACCCGCCGGCGGTCGCGATGGTCAACATGCCGGCCACTGCTCGCCCACCGCGCTGAATCAGCGCACCAACGCGTGTGCCGGGAAAGCCCGGTCAAGGAGGACAAGATGCCGTGATGTGATCTTCGAAACCTTGTTCGAAACCCTGTGGGTATCCAATCCCATCCGGCCAAGGTCGGCCGCCAGCCGGAACCGAGTGATGCGTGGGCCTGGGGTGACCCAGGGCGCGAAGCGTTCACAGGGAGCCCGTAGGCCGCGTGATTGAGCCCCGACATGCATTGAGTGCGAGGGCCGACGTCGTGCGTTGGACGGAAGGTCATCTCGCCGCGTCTCAGAGGCCGTGGAGGCGGCGACCTCGCCGGGGTCGGAGCGCGTGGCATGCGTGCGGGTGGGTTTCCCGGGAACCAGGGAGGCCTCGTCGTCTCCATCTTAAAGACCGCCGGGGCGCGGGCACCGGCTCACCAAGCCCGAGGCCGTGGACGTCGCACCTGGCGTCCGACGGAGCGAACCGCAGGTGCTCGGATGGTACCGCCGGGCGAAGGCAACGAAGCGCGGGGGGATGGGCGGCGAGGAGTCGGAGTGTCTCATAGTGTGCGCTGGGCAGCGTGTGGCTCAGGAGGGTTCAAGTCCCTCCGGTGCTCTGATGGAGAGCACCGTATCCAAAAGTGGGGGTAATGCCTCACTGGCCGTCGCGTGCGGGTTGCGCGGCGGAGGACAGGGTGTCCACCGCGAGGTGGAATCTGAAGGGTATGCGGAGCAGTACCGGGCCGTAATCGAGGGAGCGATCCCATGATGAACTGGTCGGCCAAAGATGGGGCAAGGTCGAGCCCGCACTATGGGGGCGAAGGCGTTTCCATCCACCCATCGCATCAAGGTGTGTGCAGACGGCACGGTACGGAAGAACCACACGTGACCCCAGGAGGCCTCGCACGGTCCTCGGCTGGCACCGAGGTAAGCCGACCTATAAGTCTGACGGCGAAGTGGAAGGCGATGTCGTGCGAGGAGTCGGACGACCGAATAGTACCTGACGGGCGGTGAAAGCCGTTCGACCGCGAGAGCGGCAGCCGGGTGGGCTGGGGAAGTCGGTCGGCAAGGTGGTGGGAGCGAGACAGCACGTGAGCGAGTAAGGCCGATGGCGCGGATAAGTTCCTTATGTGAAAGACCCAGAAGCGATCGGCCGAGGAGACTCGCGGACTGGCTCAATCCCACAGGAGAGCAGAAGGTCCACTCGTTAATACCTTCCATCTCTCTGCCCCCGGGCAGCCTTGTGAAAGCGGTATGCGGGAAAACCGCACGTACCGTTTGAACGGCGGACGGAGGCGAGCCCTTCGATGGGCGCCTCCTCCGACCCGACACCGCCGAAGCGGGGGAATTGAGCCCACGAGACCCCGTGGAGGGAAGGGGGCACCGGCAGGTGGCACCGTTGGAGGGAAAGACGGCCAACACACCGAGGTTGGGTCCCGTCTCCACGTCACGACAACGGATAGCCGAACTGGCCAGACAAGCCTTAGGGATGGCGGTGGCCATCGCCTGGCTTCCTGGACCAGCGGGTACGCGACGGCGCGTAGCGAAGCCATCCGTCGAGGAGCCGGATGCGGAAGAACCCGCACGTCCGGTGGTGTGGGAGTTGCGCCTTGAAAGCTCGTGAGGCACAGGCGCCTGAAATGGCAACCGCGGCAAAGCCTAGCCAGCAGCCGCGTACCGATTCAAGCGGCGCTTGTAGGGTCCGACGAGCTACCAACGCGAGGACGACCCGATGACCTGGCGGAAGTCAGACTGGCGGATAGTACTCCGAGGTCGGGAGAGCCGGCTACATGGGGAAGCGGCCAGCGGAAACGGGGTCGTTCGAGGGCAACATGATCGTCATGCAATGGACGAGAAGGCCTTCTATGCAAAGAGGAGAACCGCCTGTCATGGAAACGGGACTCGAACGGATAGCAGCCAAAGCTCGTTGTGAGCCGAAGGTGCGGTTTACTGCATTGGCGCATCATGTCACTCGGGACCGAATTTGGGGGAACCTCTGTGGAATGCCCTCGAAGACGGCGCCGGGCGTGGATGGGCAAACAGTGGAGGAAGCGCAGGAGGAGTTCGAGACGTGGGTCGAGCCGATGCTCCGGTCCATGCACCGCCGGGGATATCCGGCACCTGCCGTAAGGCGGGTGTACATCCCCAAACCAGGGAAGCGCGAGAAGCGTCCGATTGGCGTGCCATGTGTGGCCGACCGGGCGCCCACGTGTTGTCCGCCATCTACGAGGAGGACTTCCTGCCCTGCTCGTTCGGCGGGCGGCCGGGTCAAGGTGCCCATCACGCCCTCGCCACGCTCACGGGGAAGGTGAGCTGGGTCCTTGAGGCGGATTTGAAGAACTTCTTTGGGAGTCTGAACCACGACTGGTTGCTCCGCTTCGTCGAGCACCGAGTCGGCGACCCTCGCCTGCTCAGCCTGATGAGGCGCTGGTTGAAAGCCGGCGCCCTGGAAGACGGCGTGCATCAGCCGAGTGAGGAAGGCACCCCACAGGGCGGCTCCATTAGCGTCCTGTTGAGCAATGTGTACCTCCACTACGTCCTCGACCTCTGGTTCGAGTCCGTGGTGAAGCCCCGTCTGCAAGGCGAGGCATATATGGTCCGCTACCTCGACGACTTCGTGGTGTGTTTTCAGTACCGAGCCGATGCATTACGTGTCCAGGGTGTCCTGCGCAAGGGGATGGCGAAGTTCAATCTGACGCTGGAACCGAACAAAACGAAACTGGTCGAGTTTGGCCGGTTCGCCGCAAGGCATGCACCGAAACGCGGGAGAAGACGACCGGAGACGATCTACTTCGTCGGCTTCACCCTGTACTGCACCCGGAATCGGGGCGGGGGATACAAGGTGGGGATTCGGACTGAGAAGTCCCGGGTCCGCCGCACCCTGGCGACGCTCCGTGACCTGATGCGGCGGATGCGGCACTTGCCGGTTCGAGAGCAGGCCCTGAACCTGAACCGCCTCTTGCAGGGGCACTATGCGTACTTCGGGGTGGCGGGGAACTTCCGTGCCTTGCAGCGCATAGGCCACGCCGTCGAGCGCTACTGGCGCAAGATGCTCAGCAGCCGGAGTCGCAAGGGGCACATCCCTTGGGACGTCTTTCACCAGATAAAGGCGAGGCACCCGTTACAGCGACCACGCTTACGTCTCCCGCATCGGGAGCTGCAAGCACTCGCGGTGCTGTGAATCAGTTTGCGAAGAGCGGAGTGCGGGAAATCCGCACGCTCCGTTCTGTGGGAGTTGCGCCTTGAAAGCTCGTGAGGCACAGGCGCCTGAAATGGCAACCGCGGCAAAGCCTAGCCAGCAGCCGCGTACCGAGTCTTGCGTGGCGTCCGGTAACGGCCGTTGCGAAGCGTAGACAGGGAAACTGTAGGCCGGAACGCAAGTGAACGGAAAGATAGCCCCGAAATCGATCGTGATTGGAGTGGCCGACCCCATCTCCCGAAGGGGAAGGCAACATCTTGGGTCGCGTGATGGCGAGCGGCGGCAAGGCGCTTCCGGGGTTCGTACCGTCGGCATGCAGTTGAAGGGCCTCACGGGAACAAGGGAGGTCCGTCAGGTTCAAGCGGCGCTTGTAGGGTCCGACGAGCTACCAACGCGAGGACGACCCGATGACCTGGCGGAAGTCAGACTGGCTGATAGTACTCCGAGGTCGGGAGAGCCGGCTACATGGGGAAGCGGCCAGCGGAAACTGAGTCGTTCGAGGGCAACATGATCGTCATGCAATGGACGAGAAGGCCTTCTATGCAAAGAGGAGAACCGCCTGTCATGGAAACGGGACTCGAACGGATAGCAGCCAAAGCTCGTTGTGAGCCGAAGGTGCGGTTTACTTCATTGGCGCATCATGTCACTCGGGACCGAATTTGGGGGAACCTCTGTGGAATGCCCTCGAAGACGGCGCCGGGCGTGGATGGGCAAACAGTGGAGGAAGCGCAGGAGGAGTTCGAGACGTGGGTCGAGCCGATGCTCCGGTCCATGCACCCCAGGGGCCGACCCTGGGGGACCTTATCGACGCCTATCTCCAGGACTACCAGGTCCGGCAGTTCCGGTCCGTCAGCACCGCTCGCGGCCGCACCGCGGTCCGGTGCGTCTCCAGATCGATCAAGCGCCGCGTGCGCGCAATCGTCGAATGATCGGGTGGCGCCTCGTCCACGGCCAACCGCAGAAAGCTGCGGACCGCCAACGAGTCCGTCGCGCGCCACGCAATCCCGCGTTCCGAGTCGATGCCTTCGAAGTAGCCGACCAGCAGCAGGCGGAAGTAGCGCCCGGGTGCCAAGCTCGGTCGGCCCATCACGGGCGCGTAGAACCGGTCACACAGGCCTTCGACGAACCGATCGAAGTGGTGCCCGTCGAGCAGCGTCGTCAGCCGCGCGTAGAACGGATGGCCCGGCGAGGTGGGCAGGTCCGACGTCGCGATCCACAGCGGCGGTTGATCCGTCTCGCGCGTTCCCATAGCCATGCGCGTCAGTGTAGTACGACGGATCGATTGTGTCGATCCCTCATAACTTCGACTTTCACCACGGGCTGCTAAGTGCTTGCTGAGCCACAGCGGGCCAGGGGTGTCACCAGGAGGGCCCGGAGCGGAGCGGAGGACGGCGGAGCCGTTGACGCGCCCGGCCATCTCGCTCGGGTTGACGGCGGCGCGCCGGTGGTCACCATCCCGGCACGTCAGGCGCGCGCATTCCGCGTCATCGACAACCGGACGTCCGAACTCACGTCCTGGGACACCGACCTCCTGCCTGACGCGCTCGCCGGGCTGAACGACCTGGACATCTTCTCGTTCGACGACGTCTTACCGCCGGCGGTAACGGCCGGTAAGACGGACCCGGACGACATCCCTGAGACGCCGAAGAACCCTGTCACGCGCAAAGGCGATCTCTGGGTGCTCGGGAAGCACCGGATCGTGTGCGGGGACTCGACCGACCCAAAGACTATCGAGCGGCTCCTGGATGGCGCCGAACAAGACCTGATGGTGACGGACCAGCCCTACGGTGTGAGCTACGATGCCATGTGGCGGTACACGACTGGGATCAGCACGAAAGGTATCGCGACAGGCAAATCAGCGAACGACGACACGAACGACTGGCAGGCCGCGTACGCGCTCTTCCCAGGGAGGATCGCCTACGTCTGGATGAGCAGCCTCGCCCTTCCTGTTGCTGCCAGAGGGCTCGACGCCTGCGGATTCGTCCGAGGCTCGCTCATCATCTGGGACAAGGGGCACATCGTGATCGGCCGCGGGCACTACCACTGGAGGCACGAGTCGTGCTGGTACGCCGTCAAGAAAGGCGCGCAGGCCCACTGGGCGGGTGATCGGAAGGCTTCGACCCTCTGGGAGATCGACAACCCCCGGAAATCTGAGACTGGCCACTCGGCCCAGAAGCCGGTCGAGTGTATGCAGAGAGCCATCCACAACCACAAGGGCGACGTCTACGATCCTTTCATTGGGTCAGGCACCACGATCATTGCTGCCGAGCAGGAGGGACGGAGCGTCTACGCCATTGAGATCGACCCCCGCTACGTCGACGTGACGGTCAGGCGGTGGGAAGATTTCACCGGCAAGAAAGCCACTCGGAAGCGGTAACGCCATGGCTAGGAAATATCGCACGGTTCCACGACCACCATCTCGGAAGCGCAAGGCGTCTGCCCGGCCGGTTCCGCCAAGGCCCAAGGGGGAAGCACAGCGCACGGCGGTGCGCCGGCTGTCGGCGATGAAGTACCGCCTGGCGGGGGCGACCTATCGGGTCATTGCCGAAAAGCTGACGGCAGAGTGGGCGCAGGTGTACGCAGACGCGAATGGCATCAACATCGACCGGGCGATGAAGAAGATCCAGCCCGTCTCGATCAAGACCGCCTGGGAAGACGTGACGGCCGAGATGGAGGATCTGCGCCGGGAGACTGAGGTGCAGCGTAGCGACCTGATGGCGCTTGAGAATGCGCGCCTTGACCAGTACGCCGGGATTGGTTAGGGGAGTTTGTTGCCGCCACCGGCCACCATGTAGAGCGTGTATGGCCCGTTGACGCGCTTGAACTCGTGCCGGTTTTTTTGGTTGGTGCGCGGCAGCGAGCAGAGCGCGAGCAGCCGCGCCATGAAGCCCAGGTCGGGGTCCGCGTCGCGCACGCCGACGAGCTGCGTCACCTGGTCGAGCGTGGTGAAGTGTCGCGCCTGGCGGCGAGCTGGCACCTGGACGTCGGGCAGGTCGAGGGCAAGATCGCCGACGGGAATAAACCCGCCGCGTGTCGTCTGCTGTTCGCCTTTACTCATCGCTCCCCCTCTACTGCATCGTCCTTCGCTGGCCCTGGCTCGGCTGGTGTTTTGTCAGGCCAGCTTGTGGGCGATCTGCTCGTCAAGGATCTCGCGCACGGTCAACGGTACGATCACCCGGCCACTCTTACGGAAGAACGCGCCGATCTCCGTCATCGCATCGCTCGAATAATCGAACGACACGAAGAATCCTTTCTTCCGGTCTGACCGGGCCATCATCGCTTCAAAGGCGGCGATGGTGGCGACAGCGGAGGCGGCGACGACAGCAGCGCTGATTCAGACTGAGACACTACATAAATTCGCGGTGAATATTGGTTTCCTCAGCGATCGCGTACACATTGTCCGTCAGGAAGTTCTCGAAGTTGATGCGGTCGATGACGCTCTTGGTGAACGTCGCTTCAACGACTGTGTCCTCACTTGCATTCCCGAGTTGATCCACGAGTGAGAACGTGCCTCGACAAAGCACGCTCGTGTATGGCTCTTGGCTGTCCGCAATCACCTCAAGCATGTTGCGGATGTCCAGACGCGCGCTACGGGCGATCATGCCAGACGTGAGGTTGTCGTTGATCGCCCATTGCACGAATAGGCGTTCCCCCTGTAGCCGAGCCGCGCTGACGCGCTGGACGTCGCGGTTACTGCTTCCGAGGGCGCTACCAATCTGTGTCTGAAAAGAGGTGGCGCTTGCTGCTTCCACCGCCTCAGCAGGAGGTGCTGAGCTCCCAGTTGAGACGGAGGATTCCGGTTCCTCGACTGCTGTTTCCTCGCTGTCCACCATGCCGGCGCCGGTGATGAGCATCACGAATGACAGCACCAGGAGTCCCACCGCATGACGCCGATATTTGAGCTTGCCCCATGACGGATTGACGAGCCCGACCATCGCCCACACGAATACGAAGAACGAGACGAACGCCAGAAACCCTCCCATGTGACCTCCTGTACCGGGATTTCCATTTTGCCTGCCCCGGATGGCACCTTTATACACCCGAGAGCCGCCGAACCCACGAAACTTTCTTCGTCGCACAATCGTCCAGCTCCGGAGGCCGTCACCTCAGCCCCCGCTGACGTGCAACCGACTGGAGCCCCCTACTTTCAGGGCATTCCTCAGACACCGCTCCACACTTGTGGCCTTTCTTCGCCAGGCGGGCTTCGTAGCACTCGCCGCGCGTCAGCCTCCCGGCACTGGCAGCGCCCAGATCCTCCGTAGCATGTCGCCGAACAGCCGCCGCGTCAGATGCCCTTCTGCCAACAGGAGCCAGTAGTACCGCGCATGCTTCACTAGCCGGCCCCCGGTTTTCACCAGTCGCTGCTGCAGACTCGTGAGCGACCAGCGCTTGATCCGCGGCGGCAGGACCAGTCTGCGCCACAAGTTGCCCAGGTTGTAGGCCAGGACGCTCAGGTGCAGGCGCACTTCGTTCGCCCGGAACCGATGGCACGACAGCCGCGTCCAGTGCGTTGCCTGCTTGCCTTCCTTGATCCATGGCTCCGCCGTGCCGCGCTTGTTGTAGAACCGGACGACCGAGCGACTCGGGAGGGTCATGTTGGTCACGATGAAGCCGACGCGAGGGAACAGCTCACCCCGGTGGTGCTCCACCTTGGCGACCACCCGTCTGGGCGTAGTCCAGCGCTTCGCCTGATAGCGGAAACTCTTGTAGCGCACCAAGGGCTTGCGGCTCGGCCGTCCGGGCGGACGAAAGAGGATGTTTTCGATTTCCAGCTCCAAGCTCTTGTTCGCCGGCATGCGGATGGCATAGTCCACGTCGCGTCTCTCGAGCGTCTCGTCGATCTCCGGCTTGGCGAACGCCGCGTCCGCGCGGAACGCCACGCGCGTGCCCTCCGCCTGCTGCCGTTCAACCTCCGGCACGAGCAGGTCGTCCCAGCCGTCGGCGCTCTGCACGTTGCCGGGCCGCAGCGTGGCGGCGACGCAGTCGCCGTGCTCACTGAACAGAAACAGCGGGTGGTAGCAGACGGACTCAAAGTGCCCGTTATACGCACTCCCTTCCTGCGCCCCATGCACCGGGCTCTCGCTCGAATCCATGTCGAGCACGATCCGGTCGGCGCGCGTCGGTCTCTCGGCCTGTGCGAGCACCTCCCGGTTCACGGCCATCAGCCCAATGAGATTCTCCTCCTGGGTCAGCAGGTCGGTCTCGAACCAATGCAGGGTCGATGTCAGCGCCGCACCCCGGTCCCAGCGCTTCGGCGACCCGATGAGACGGAATGTCGGGTCCGTCGACACGCGCACTGCGTCGTTGAGGTCTTCGTAGCCCGCGAGCCGGCTGTAGACCGATTGCCGCAGGAGATCCGCCAGACTGAACTGGGTGTTCAACCCATGTCGGGAATCGCTCAGGTGCTCGGAGATGAGTGTCTCCAGCCCCAGGCGTTCATCCAACTCGCGCACTAGAATGAGGCCGGCGTCGGAGGTGACGCGCGATCCCTGAAACGCGACTTTCAAGAAGCCGTTGAACGCGAACTGAAATGGCTTGTGTTGTAATTCACCCACCGGGTGTCACCCTCCGTCGTGAGGTTCCTTACGTCGGAGCCCCAGAAATCAAGGCGCGGCGACTGGTCCTGGCGGTACGGTACCACAGCGAAATCGGAAATCCGGGCTGTAATGAACCCAGCAACGACGACCTGGCGTGAGTGGCCCTGAGCCGTGGGCTAGGCCGGGCAAGAGTATTCCATTGAGCGGCAGCGCCGGCCGGGTTCAACCGCCGAGACGCGACGGCTATCCGGGCTCGAGGATGGCCCTAGAGGGCCGCTACCGCGGCCGTGCCACCTTCGGGGCCGTCCCCGCCGGGTACGGGCGCGCCCAGGGGCGCTCAGCGCCTCGCCTGGCGCGCCTGGGCGTTTTCCACAAAATCCTGTGATTCTGGGAAGTTTTGCACGACCAAACACCATGCCTACGTACAAGTAGTACTGATCAAGTAGTAGGTACAACAAGTACGTACAGGCCGTTGGCCTATTAATTCTTGACTCGCCTGACGGCTAAAAAATGGCTCAACTCAATGCACGAAGACGAGTAGCCAGCCGCATCTGTTCAGGCCGGCGCTACCCAGCGATGACCTTTCGTAACCGACGCTCGACTTTGTACACGAGTGCCCCGACAAACTGTGCGAAGAGTCCGACGAGGACACCAATCAGGCTCACCACCCACACCGTCTCCAGCCAGAGTGTACAAAGCACGATGGCCACGATGGCGCCCATTAAACCGCGGGGGAGGGTGACCTGGACGGGCACTCCCAATACGAAATTGGACCGGACCTGCAGCTTCAGGGCGACACCCTTGAGCTGCGTGCTTACGACGACGTACGGCGTCTTGGCGCCATCTGGCTCGGTGCAGAGGCGGTATCAGCACCTTCGGCGATCGATGAGCACGGTGATTCTCCAGCGTCTTATAGACGTCGCCGGTGGCGTACGCGGCGTCGGCCTTGGCCGAGGCGATGGGACGCTCGATCTGGCCGACGAGTGACGCCACCCGGGAAGCGTCTCGAGCCCGCTTGCTCGTGAGCTCGCAGGCGACCACGTCACTGGTTTGCTCATCCACAGCGAGGTGCAGCTTGCGGTAGTCCCTGGCTTTCGGCGGAGTGCGCAACTGGCCGACGTGCACTGAAAGACCGCTGCTGTCGATGCGGAGGTGGACGGGCTTCACGGTTCGCCTCTCGTAGGAAGCAACCTTCCCCAGCCTCGCCTTGCGCCTCGAGATCGTGCTGTGGTCGGGCACGTCGTTGTCCAGATTCAGGAGCGTCAGCCGCGAGCGCAGGAAGCCCTCAGTCTGCCTGGACGCCAGGCCAAACACCAAGCCCAAGGTGACCGTCGTCTTGATGGCGTGGTTCGAGTACTTGCGTTGTCGGCCTGGCTTCCTGCGCGTCGGCCTCGGCGAGTTCCAGTTGGCGAGCTTGCCATCGGTGAGTCCGAGCCAGACGGTCAGACTCCCGCGAGCGCGGAGACCCGTCTCGTACTCCCGCCAATTCCGGACACGGTAGGCCTTCTGGACGTACTTCCGCTGGGTGCGCTTGAAACTCGTCATGCGGGACCTCGGATCTCGGGGTGGAGGGCAATTATTGACCGAGATCGCGAGTTGTGCACCAAGGCAGCCAGGCGGCAGCGATTTTCGGATTCCCGCTAAACGGTGACGGAATCGACGCCAGAACCCTCTCCTTTCAACAACTTGATCCGCATCACCGTTCCACCACCCCCTCCGGTACCGAACGGTCCGTTACGGAGTGCCGTGGACTCTGAGCTCGGGTTGGTTCGCAGGCCGCGCCCCTTTCCGATCTCAAGGCGACGGGCCACTCTGATCGGTCCGCCCATCCGATCGGTCTTTTTCCGAGTGTCAGGAACGGAGTCTGGCCGGCGGGCCAGCAACTGGGATGGCATCGACTAGGGATGCCCTTGCGCCGTTTCGCCGTGAACGGTCCGTTTGCTACCGGAGGGGGTGGCGGTACGGTGCCACGGATCAAACTACTGAAGAATGGGCGGTTACCCGATCACCGCGACACCGTTTGTCGAGAATCCGAAAATGAGGTCCGCCTGGCTGTTCCCCCTCCGGTCCGAAAGGCTGCTGTTCTTGCGCCTTCGATATCGCACAGGTACGGTTCTCCGGGCGCGTTGACTTCGCCCTAGCCCGCTGCGTACCATCCCTATACAGGCATCATGATCGGTCGGACCCGCGCGTCCGACTCGAACCATCGATCGATTCGTGCGAACAGGTTTCTCCACTGCACGGTGACCGGGTCCTTGCCACAGAGACGTGGCGCGCACGTTGGGCGATGATGGTGAGCGGCCTCGGCGCGTGGCCGCTGATCGCCGAAACAGGGCAAGCGCGTGAAAGGCTCTGTCGCTGACGTCAGGCCAGATCCGTGTCCCAAATGTGGGAACCCGTCGAGACTGTTCACTCCAAATGCCCAGCGAGCGCCGTACGCGATCCCTCGGAGATACGAAGCTGCGTGGCAGTGCACCATGTGCGGGCACCTGTCGTTTCTGGCTCCCCGACCGGAAGCCGGGCGGGGGCATGATGACGCGCGTTAGCAGGCCAGCGGCGTTAAGCCCACAGACTCTCTAAGGAGGATCTCATGGCGGCGTATATCAAAGTTGCAAACGCGGATGAACTGCAACCCGGACAGGGCAAATTGGTCACCGCCGGCGACCAGCGGGTCGCCCTCTTCAACGTTGATGGCACCTGTTATGCCATCAACGACACCTGCACCCATAAGGGCGGCCCTCTGTCAGATGGCGCACTCGAAGACGATGTCGTGACCTGTCCGTGGCACGGGGCCCGCTTTTGTGTACGCGATGGTCAGGTCCAGGGACCACCGGCTCGCGAGAGGGTCACGTCGTATCCGGTGCGGGTCACGGACGGGAGTATCGAAATCGAGGCGTGAGCTTGTAGCAGAATGATTTCACGTGTGCTGCGACGGACTCAGGAAACGCAAGTCCTTCAAGAGCTCATTGCGGTCCACCTCGATCCTTACGATTTCGAGTGGGAACTGGTCGATAGTCTGGAGCTTTCCGAAACACGGGTTCCACGGCTGTCTCACTTTAATCGCAGGTACTTCTTCCTGTTCGACGTCAGGGATTCCGATGGATACTTCTTGGTGTTTCGGCCGGGTGTCGACCAGGAAGAATCGACCGAGCTGGTGGCGGGATGGCTCAGGGTGATGCCGCACGTTCAGGCGTGGGCGGACCGGGTGAAGGCGGCGGTCGACGCCGAGCATCAAAGGCGGTGAGCGTGAGCGAGCAGACGTACTACCGGTGGCGGAAGGAGTACGGCGGGTTGCGACTTGACCAAGCGAAGCGATTGAAGACGCTCGAGCAAGAGAACCTGCAATGGGCTAGGAGTCTGCGCCGCAGGAGGTACGGCGGCGTGAAATGGGTCGTCGGCCCATGCTGTGCGTCATTGTGCCGGAGCGACTTCGGCGGTCGGCCGACGAGGGAACTCCTCGGCGAAGGGCGAAGCAGATAGCAAGATTCGGCCTTGAGGGGCCGCCTGGCCCGCCACAGAGCCCGAGGCGCGCCGATCGGTCGTCGTTGCGAGCCTGTGGGTGGCGAATTCGTAAGAATTCGATCTATCGCTCGATCTTCATGTCGCGGGAGCCGGAACCATCCGCGAAGTTCTCGCGATGGCGTGCGTGAGATGTGTTGCTGAAGTACTGCCCTGCTGCGCGATGGCGGGAACGCGGCAGACTCTGCAGGCGGGCGCGTCGCCACGCTCGCCAACGTCTTCGCTGTTCAGATTCACGCCGCGATCGGCGTCTGATAGAGTCCGCGGCAATGCTCGTCCCAGCGGTAGCGGTCGAGCCGTGCGACATCCTTTCGTATCGGGACGGGCGTCCGCCCGTCCAACGACGCATGGGCCCGATGCGCATTGTAGAAGTCCTGGAAGGCCACCAGTTTGTCTTCCAGGTCCGACGCAGACCAGAACAGCAGTTGATCCACGCATTCTCGTCGCAGCGTGCCGATCAACCGTTCGACAAACGGATGCGACAGCGGCACAGACGGCACACTCTTCACCTCGGTCACCTGCAGCACCCGCAGGTTGGCGCACCATTGGTGAAACCGATACAGCGGGTCGTGGTCGGAGCTGAGGCGCTTCGGACGCGAGAGCCCTCGAATCGCATGGTTGAACATGCGGCACAGGGCGCGGCCATCCACGGTTCCAGCATGGATGCCAAAGCCGACGATCCGCCGCGTATATTGGTCCATCACCACCAGCACCCAATGGCTTCGCAGGGTCGCCGACTCGCACCGGAACAGGTCGATGCTCCACAGGCTATCTTTCGCATGCCCCAGGAATGTCAGCCAGGACGGACCACCCGAGCGGGGTGCCGGTCGATAGTGCGTGGCGAGCACTCGGCGCACCACGTCCTTGTCGCTGTCGACCGCAAAGGCGAGCGCGATCTGTTGTGCGATCCGCGGACAGCCCCACCTGGGGTTGCGCCGCTTCATGTCGACGATGGCGTCGACCAGTGCTTTGGACGGTCCTTGGGGGCCGGTGCGACGGCGCTTGGGTGAAAACAGCCAGCGGTACTTGCGGGTGCGCAGAGCCCGATGGAACTCCAGGATCGTCGACGGTCTCAGCACGATCGCTGAGCGAATCACCCGGGCCGGGCGCATGAACAGTGCACACACGCCGGCGAGGATCCGATCCGACGCGCAGAGATTCGGCGCCCGGTGCCGCGAGCGATTCAGAATGAGCAGTTGCTGCTTGACCAAGACCGATTCAGCCACGACAGACCGCAGGCCGCCGGGGCCCATCAGCCGGGCCAGGGTGGCGATCAGGTGCACCAGCAGGATGATCGGGTCGCGCATCGGAACATCCTAGCGACCACTCCCAGGATCACCAAACTTGATAATCTCAACGGATTGCGGGCTGAGTAGTAATTCGCCACCCACAGGTGGTACTACTGGCACTACCGCGACGCCAACGGCGAGTGGCAGAGGATCGATACGCTCCGCAGCGAGTATCGCCGACAAGTCGAGAGGAGCACACTCACGCTGGTCCAGGACACGAAGCCCGACACGGCGTAGCCCCCATCCGCAAGATCACCGATAGAGGCATGCGCGTACGCGCTGGTGTGTCGCACAAAGCGTATGGGACCTCTTCGATAACGAGAGCCACCTCGCCGTCTAGGCCACAGGCAGTCAGCGCCAGCCCTGCGGATCGAGCAGCCACCAGAGCATGTCGTTGTGGACGCCCTCAACCCGTTCACCGGCTGGTGCCGAGAGCCGCTGCGATCGGTCAGGGTCGTGGCGCGGTATCGCGCGCCTCACGGCCAGCGGCAGCGGCGTCTGCCCTCAGCTGATCAATCCTCGTCCAGAACCGCGGTCGCGTCCACCTTCGTCCCGTCCACGCTCACCGTCCCAACACGCAGCAGCAGCAGCTCCTTCGCCAGCAGCAGTACCTGCAGGAACGCCTCCGCTACCGCATCGAAGTTGCTGCGCCGGAACGTGCAGATCGTGTCGTGGTCCGGGTGACAGTTCGCCGCCACGTACCGGACGCCAATGTCTCGATACGTCGCCCGCTCGATCCGACGCGAGCCGAAGATCCCGTTCGCGTAGCAGTACACCAGCAACGCCAGCATCATCCGCGGGTGATACTGCGCCGATCCGGTGCCCCGTTCGTTCACCTGGAACCGCTCCAGCGGCACCCGTTCCACCGCCTCAACCACGAAGTGCGCCAGATCGTCCTCCGGCAGCCAATCGCGCAGGTCCGGCGGCAGCAGATACAGCTGCGACTGGTGCCGCTGTACGGTGAAGCGGATCCTGCACGACCACGGGATCGACCCGGCTCCCGAGCGGAGCCGGCGCATGCCCTGGAAGACGGTCCTGCAGGCGCCCTGGGAGGGCCGCACGGCCTGCGATCTGTTCACCGTCGAGGTGCTCACGCTGGCCGGGCTCCAGCGGTACCTGGTCTTCTTCGTGATCGCGCTGCCGTCCCGCCGCGTGACCATCGCCGGGATCCATCCGCAGCCGTACGGCACGTGGATGGAGCAGATGGCCCGCAATGTGACGGACCCGGTCGATGGCTGCGTGCGACGCGCCCGCTATCTGATGCACGACCGCGACCCGCTCTCCACGCGGGGTTTTGGCGAGATCCTGGAGGGCGGGGGTGTCCAGCCGATCCGTCTCCCGCCGAAGAGTCCCAATCTCAACGCGTATGCCGAGCGGTTCGTCCGCTCTATGAAAGAGGAGTGTCTCAGTCGCGTCGTCCCCCTCGGCGAAGGGCACTTGCGTCTCCTCGTGGGCGAGTACGTCGAACACGACCATCGCGAGCGAAACCACCAGGGACTCGACAACCAGCTCCTGCAACGACCGCCACCGCCGGTGAGCCTGGCCGCCGACGTTCAGCGGCGGGAGCGTCTGGGCGGATTGCTCAATTTCTACCACCGGGAGGCCGCATGAGCGGTCGGCCGATTAAACGCACCTTACGCCCACGGTAAGGGTAGGGGCAGCTCACGAACCCTTCTGGTCTAGCTCACTGTCCAAGAAAGGATCCGTCTTGGGCTCGCCCCTGTTGTCGAACCACTTACAGAGACACTTCCGCTTCCCCCGATACTCTCCATAGCTCACGACTGTCATCCTGGGCCCACCCGACTTACGCCGAACGACATCACCCGTCTTAAATTTGTCCGCCACGCAATCCTTACTTTGGACTACTGCGAGGTTACTACTTTCCGTGCTGTCGTTCCATCGGCTACGCGGCCCGCCGCAACCGACCGCGTATGGTGCGAGAAAACGGCCGAGACGAGTGAATCCTCGAGACAACGTGGGTGACGGCCGCGTCTGAGCCATGTAGCCTCCGGCCATGCCCCACGCTCTGCACTTCCTCGTGCTGGCTTTGGCTGGCTGGGTGAATCGCCACCAAGAAAATCTCATCGACTATCTCCGGGAGGAGAATCGCGTCCTCCGGGAGCATCTTGGTCCTCGACCGCTTCGTCTGACCGACGCCCAGCGCCGGCGACTCGCGGTGCGCGGCCAGACACTCGGCCGGCGGATCTTGAGTCAGGTGGCAGGCCTCGTCACGCCTGACACGATTCTCCGCTGGTACCGGCGTCTGATCGCCCAGAAGTACGATGGCCGTGCTCGCCGGCGTCGGGGACGACCGATGACACCCAGGGCGGTGACCGAACTCGTCGTACGGATGGCGGGTGAGAATCCGACGTGGGGCTACACGCGGATCCGCGGCGCGCTCGCCACCCTCGGCCACCACATCGCCCGGAACACCGTCAAGCGGATCTTGCACGACCACGGGCTCGCCCCTGCTCCCGAGCGGAACCAGCGCACGCCGTGGAAGACGTTCCTGCAGACGCACTGGGAAGGCCTGGCGGCCGCCGATCTCTTCACGGTCGAGGTGCTCACCCTGGCCGGTCTGCGGCGGTATTTCGTCTTCGTCGTGATCGAGCTGAAGACCCGCCGTGTGCACATCGCCGGGATCCACCCGCACCCCGCTGGCCGGTGGATGGAGCAGATGGCCCGCAATCTGACCGATCCGGTCGACGGCTTCCTGCGGACCGTGCGCCAGCTGATTCAGGACTGCGATCCCCTCTACACGCGGGTCTGTGGCGAGATCCTGACAAGTGGCGATGGTGGGCCAATCCGGCTGCCGCCGAAGAGTCCGAATCTCAACGCCTATGCCGAGCGGTTCGTCCGGTCGATCAAAGAAGAGTGCCTCCATCGTGTCGTCCCGCTCGGCGAGGGGCATGTGCGCCTCATCGTCCACGAGTACGTCGAGCATGACCAGCGTGAGAGAAACCACCAGGGACTCGACAACCAGCTCCTGCAACGACCGCCACCTCCGGTACGCGCGGACGCCGACGTGCAGCGGCGTGAGCGCCTCGGCGGACTGCTCAGTTTCTACTATCGAGAGGCCGCATGAGTGGTCGGCCCATTAATCGCACCTTACGGGGTGCCAAGCAGGTGTCAAACACCCTCCCGCGAAGGGGGGGCGCTCCCGTCCGAAATTATTCTGCGGGAAGGCTCCGACGCTCGCCAGCGGGCGCACGCCGACGGCCACCGGCGCGATCCTCCGGTTGCTGTATCACCCCTGCTTCCGCGTGGGCGCGCGTGGATCACGACAACGCACGCAGGCCATGACGGCCGGCCTGCGGATCTCGGCGATCGTCAGTTCGTGGCGACTCGGCCAAATCAGCTCTGGGTCTCGGACTTCACCGACGTGGCAGAACCGGTTTTGCACTAGTTCCGTCGACCCTTCTTGAAAGGATCTGCCATGAAGCAGTAGGGAGGTCCGCCGCCGTAAACACACCTGGTGGAGGGTCGATGAATCGGCCCCTCCCCGGCTTCCGCTTCGGGGAGCTCTGGCATGGAAGCGCCTATACGAGTGCGGGCAGGATGGCGCCGATCTCGCCGTGCATGACCACGTCTGCGATGACGTCCAGCGGGGTCGGCTCGCGGTTGACGATGATCAGCCGCGCGCCGGCGCGCTTGGCGATTCGGGGAATCGACGCCGCCGGCTCGACCACCAGCGAGGAGCCGACTGCAAGCAGCAGGTCGCAGGACTCGGCGGCCGCATACGCCCGCAGCATGATGTCGTGCGGCATTGCCTGGCCGAAAGACACGGTCGCCGGCTTGAGCAACCCGCCGCACGTCTTGCAGCGCGGGGCGACCTCGCCGCCCGCCACCCGCCGGCACGCCTCGTCGGACGGTATGCGGTCGCCGCAGGTCAGACAGACCGCCTCGGTCGTGGTGCCGTGCAGCTCCAGGACGAGGTTGGCCGGCAAACCTGACCGCTGGTGCAGGCGTTCGATATTCTGCGTGATCATCGCCTGCAGCTTGCCCTGCGCGTGCAGCGCAACGAACGCGTAGTGCCCGGCGTTCGGGCGCGCGTCGCGCATGGCGGGCCAAGCCTCCATCTTCTGCCGCCAGTATTCGATCCGATCAGCCTCGCTCGATAGGAATTCCTGGAAGTAGACAGTCCGGTTGCGCGCCCATACGCCCTCCGGACTCCGAAAATCGGGCACACCCGACTCCGTCGAGATGCCGGCGCCGGTGAAGCCCACGATGCGTGACGCGCGCCCGACCAGCTCACGGGCGGTCTGCTTCTCCGAACTCCCGTCCGTCATTGTTACGCTAACGGTGGCCGGGTCTCCAGAAAGCGCTGAAACGAAGCCCGGCCGTACCGCTTGCGGTCGAGGATTTGGCCTCGCTCGTTCGCTACCGCGGCATTGTCAAGTTGACGAATAGCACGTCGATCGACCCTAAGATACTGGGCCCTAGTCCCTTGTGTCTGAAAAAGCTTTAAGAAGTGTGCCGGGTGTGATGTATGGGGCGGCATGGCAAGAACAGGTCGGCCCAAGGCGAGATTGGAAGTCACCGCCGTGGAGCGAGGAGAACTTGAGCGGCTCGCCAGGCGCGCCAGAACGAATCGGCATGTGGCCTTGCGGGCGAAGATCGTCCTGAGGTGCGCGCATGGCGAATCGAACGTGGCGGTCGCGGCGAAACTGCGCTGTTCGAATGTGACGGTCGGCAAGTGGCGGCAGCGGTTTACGACAGGTCGCGTGGATGCGCTGTATGACGAGCCCAAGCCCGGAGCCTCCCGGACACTGTCCGATGCGGATGTCGAGTCGATCCTCGTCGCCACGTTGGAAAGTAAGCCGAAGGGGCGGACCCACTGGAGCACCCGCAAGATGGCGGAGCGCGCTGGCGTCAGTGCCTCCACCGTGGGCCGCATCTGGCGCACCTTCGGGTTGCAGCCGCATGTCGTGGAATCCTTCAAGATCTCCGACGACCCGCTGTTCCTCGAGAAGGTGCGGGACATTGTCGGCCTCTACCTGAATCCACCCGACCACGCCGGTGTCTTGTCATTCGACGAAAAGCCTCAGATTCAAGCCCTCGAGCGAGCGCAGCCGATCCTGCCGATGGACATGGGTCGGCCCGAACGCCAGACGCACAACTACATCCGCCATGGCACGGTGGACCTCTTCGCGGCGCTCAACGTCGCGACCGGCCAGGTCGTGGCGCACACCAAGAAGCAGCATCGGTCGAGGGATTTCGTGAGCTTTCTGCGCGAGATCGACGAGCGGGTGGACCTGTGGGTGGCGAATTCGTAGGAATCCGACATCGTTCGATCTTCGGGTCCCGTGAGCCGGGAGTCCCCCGCGAAGTTGTCGCGATGGCATGAGTAAGGCGTGCAGCTGACGCACTGCCCTGCTGTGTCGCGATAGACGTCGAACGCGGGCGCGTCGACCCGCTCGCCACCGTCTTCGCTGGTCAGATGTCACGCCGCGACCGGCGTCTGATAGAGACCACGGCAATGCGCGTCCCATCGGTAGCGGTCGAGCCGTGCGACATCCTTTCGTATCGGGACGGGCGTCCGCCCGTCCAACGACGCATGGGCCCGATGCGCATTGTAGAAGTCCTGGAAGGCCACCAGTTTGTCTTCCAAGTCCGACGCAGACCAGAACAGCAGCTGATCCACGCATTCTCGTCGCAGCGTGCCGATCAACCGTTCGACAAACGGATGCGACAGCGGCACAGACGGCACACTCTTCACCTCGGTCACCTGCAGCACCCGCAGGTTGGCGCACCATTGGTGAAACCGATACAGCGGGTCGTGGTCGGAGCTGAGGCGCTTCGGACGCGAGAGCCCTCGAATCGCATGGTTGAACATACGGCACAGGGCCCGGCCATCCACGGTTCCAGCATGGATGCCAAAGCCGACGATCCGCCGCGTGTATTGGTCCATTACCACCAGCACCCAATGGCTTCGCAGGGTCGCCGACTCGCACCGGAACAGGTCGATGCTCCACAGGCTATCGTTCGCATGCCCCAGGAATGTCAGCCAGGACGGACCACCCGAGCGGGGTGCCGGTCGATAGTGCGTAGCGAGCACTCGGCGCACCACGTCCTTGTCGATGTCGACCGCAAAGGCGAGCGCGATCTGTTGTGCGATCCGCGGACAGCCCCACCTGGGGTTGCGCCGCTTCATGTCGACGATGGCGTCGACCAGTGCTTTGGACGGTCCTTGGGGGCCGGTGCGACGGCGCGTGGGTGAAAACAGCCAGCGGTACTTGCGGGTGCGCAGAGCCCGATGGAACTCCAGGATCGTCGACGGTCTCAGCACGATCGCTGAGCGAATCACCCGGGCCGGGCGCATGAACAGTGCACACACGCCGGCGAGGATCCGATCCGACGCGCAGAGATTCGGCGCCCGGTGCCGCGAGCGATTCAGAATGAGCAGTTGCTGCTTGACCAAGACCGATTCAGCCACGACAGACCGCAGGCCGCCGGGGCCCATCAGCCGGGCCAGGGTGGCGATCAGGTGCACCAGCAGGATGATCGGGTCGCGCATCGGAACATCCTAGCGACCACTCCCAGGATCACCAAACTTGATAATCTCAACGGATTGCGGGCTGAGTAGTAATTCGCCACCCACACGCTCAAGAAGCGCATCCACCGAGGTGACTGGCCCGCACGATGCCAACCGACAGGATCCTCACCTGCCGAGGCGATACGACACTGGTCGGCCGAGGGCGGTCATCCGATTGAGGATCTCACAGCCTGGCGGGACCGGTCGCAGATGGCGCCGCAGATGCTGACTGCGCCGGGAGAGCGTCGTATGGTCGGGGCCGGAGAGGTCGAGGCGCATCATCCCGAACAGTGCGTGCAGGAACCCTTCGGCTTGGCGCAGCGGGAGATGGTAGAGGAGCCGCAGGGTCAGGGCGGTCTCGATGGCGAGCTCCGAGTAGCGCCGCTGCCACCCCGCCTGTCGCTCCGGTGGGGCGTCCAGGCAACGATCGCTTCCGAGGACAACCACACCGTCACATCGCCGCGTCGAGCGAGAGCCTGGTTGTAGGCCGCCCAGTTCGCAACGCGGTACTTCGTCTTATAAGTGGGATGAACCTTTGACTGCATCCCTGCAGTGTGGCTTCCTGCGGAGACGAGAAGGGCGGGCCACGCCGCCCCACCCGCAGAAGGTCTTTTCGAGTAGCCCCGGGGGATCACTCCCCCGAGGCCCTCACCAGATCCGGACTTGGAGATTTCCACCATCCGGCTCTTCCGCTGATGTGGCTCGTGGCTCGCGGGCCACTACCGTTCGAAGTTGCGGTGACATGATTCGCCGACATCGAAGCGCCGGTCATGGGTCCCTCCGAACGATCACACCAACACGGGCCGCCTTTGCTCGGCCGGGTCCAGGTGGGTACCCGTTCCCCGGCGTCATCGCTCGTATGCAGCCCTCAGACTCCCTCATCCCCATCGGCCTCGGCTCCGGTCGTCCCTTGCCTTCGGCCTACCCTGGCGCGCGTGCCACAAGGAGCAATGAGGGTCTCCCAGGTGTCCGGGCCGTCCTCTTCCAGCGTGCCGTAGTCGTAGACCCCGCTGGGTGCGGAGCCCTGCTCGCCCATGGCGCAGGGCCCGCCGTGGCCTTCAGGCTGCATGAGGCCCTGGGCACCCAGGAAGACGTTGTTTCGAGGCTGCAAGGCCTACGGCCCACTCGCTCGCGTACCTACGCATCGGCGACTGCGTTACCGCGGTCGCCGCAAGGCTCACTACCGGCGTGGGTGGGCTGGCCCCTCACCGGGCGGGGCTCGCACCCGCTGGATGGGAATGGCAAGCAGAAAAGGGACCTTTTGGCCACGTGAAAAGGGACCCCCATTTTTGAGTTGTGGTGGTCGTCGCGACGTGGCCGGACGGAGCGGAGCGACGGGAGGCCACGTCGCGACGAGCGCTATTGCCGTGGCACCTCCTGTGTCGCGCGGGACGCGTGGTTGCGTGTGGCGACTTTGAGCCGGTAGCTGTCGCCAGCGGTCGTCAGCACGGTGGCGTGGTGCACGATCCGGTCGATGACCGCAGCGGCGGCCGTGGCATCGAGAAACACCTCGGACCAGCGAGCGAACGGCAGATTCGTGGTCACCACGAGGCTGCGGCGCTCGTAGCGCTGACTGATGAAGCCGAACAGCAGGTCGGCGCCGGCCTTGTCGAACGGGACATAGCCCAGTTCATCGAGGATCACGACGTCGAAGCGGGCGAGCTGGTCGAGCTTGGGCCGGGCCTCTTTGAGGCGGGTGTGTGCCCGTGGCGGCACACGTTCCGCGACGACGGACGGCGTCATCCGACGTCGATAACCACCCGGCAGTGATCACTTGGCCCCCATTCGTCCGGGGCGTTGAGGGCACGCACGCGCACGGCGTCCACCATGCCCTTCGATGCGAAGACGTAGTCGAGCTGGGCCTCCGCGTCCGCCGGCGATGTCCCAATCCGGCGGAAGGTTGGCACGTTCTTGCTTTCCTGTGGCAACCACTCGGGCCAGGGATCCGCCTGTCGACCGTGGGGTGCCTCCGGGCCGACGCACTGCAGGCCGAGAGCGTCCATCCTGTCGAAGATGGTTTGTTCACGTGCGCTCCAGTAAGGGTTTTGGTATGTGCTCGGGCCGCGCGTCACCGTGAAGTCGCCAGCGACAAGCACACGGTGCTGCTGCGGCCGCCCGATGAAGGCCGACAGGTCGGAGATGCTGCGATGGAGCGAGCTGTCCACGTTCTTCATTTTCCCAGGCACGACAGCATGCGGGTACTCGTATGCCGGGCAAATCGACACGGCGATGAACGCCTCGGCGTGTGGCGGCTGGACTCGCGCGGCCGCGAGGAGGTACGGGTCCGTCGCGAACGATTCCTCGATGAACGTCACCTTGGCGCGATCGCTCAGACGAACGACCGCGACCTTGCCGATGCGTCCCTCCGGCCACGCCCCAGGATTATTGATGGCATGAGCGGAGATGCTTACGTCGGACGGCGGGGGACGCGCCTCCTGCAACAGTGCCACGTCTGCCTCCATGGTGCGCAGTAGCCGCCACGAGGCATGCTTATTTTCGATATTCCAGCAGACAAGCGTGACCGGATTCGTGGCCATCATCCTGGCCCCCCAGAGGGCAGATCCCGCCTCGTGTGTGCTGCCGATCGCCCCCGCCCACATCTTTTACTTCCTCGCGCAGGGATGGATTGATCGTGCCTGGGCGAGTACGAAGCGAGAGGGACGACTGGCCGCGTGGTGGGGCAACGATGATTACGAGCGATTCCGGGCACTCTCGTCCATCGACCGTGCGCAGGCGCTGTCCTGCCGATTCCGGGACGAACTCGGCTACGCGTACTCGGATCCGTTCGCCATTCACGAGAAGGGGGAAGGGTCACGGACCATGTACTACATGATTCACGCATCGGATCATCCCGAGGCGTGTCGTCTCATGTCGAGAGCGTATCGACGAGTCCAACCGCCGCAGTACGGTACCGATGTACCCCTGCCGTGGTGAGCGACCCAAGTCGGCGGCCTCGACAGCAGGTGGTGGTCAAGTTTGGGTTCACACACCGCGCCAATGACAGTCGCCGTGAGGGCACACGTCGGACACATCGGTCTGGAAGGTCGACTTGATCGCGTCGGTCAGTTCACGGCTGGTATCGAAGAGGGCGCGGAGTTCAGCGTCGCGCTTCCATCGATAGATCCCGAGCTTGTAGGCCGGGGTTGGATCCTGTTCGAGGTACACCAAGTGACTGTGCGCCGGGCACGGCTGAGCGACCTTGGCATCAACCAGGATCTTGCACACGTGCTGATGCCGTTCGTACTCTCGCTCCATCTCCCGCTTTGCCTGACTCATGGTCAATCCCCCCCCCGAAGCCCAGGACGGTTCCAGGTCACGCCGCGGCAGTGGCTTCCCGCTCTTCCAGGAGGGCGACGATATCGCGAATGCTCCACAGCGCCTCGGTCACGCCGGCCGCCATAGCGGGCGACATCCGCCGAAAACGGATGGCGCGCCGCCGCTGGCGCACGCCTTCAATCCTATGCTTGACCGTGGCCCTGGGAAAACTCGGCGGGCTCAAGGGCTGCGAGGTTCTTCGCTGGCTTGGCCGGTTCGGTCCGGTCGACAATTGTCTTCACTGTGTGGTGCGCGGCTTGGTTCACGTCGCGCCGGCCGGATGGTGATCGCCCATGCAGACGACTCTACCCCGCGCCCGTGCGCGGCGGGTAGCGAACAGACGGCGCAGATCCAAACTTGACCACTACCCGACAGCACTACCGTGTATGGCGTGCTCGCCGTCGTGGTCTCCGTCGAACGGCCGCCTTCGCAGCAAGCGGCGCCTGCATGCGCTCGTATTGCGCGAACAGGTACTCGACGCGTTCCCGCTCCGACGTGAAGCGCTTCCGACGGTAGAGGCGATCGACAGCGCGATCCAGCGCGTGATGCGCCCGCCGAAGATTCGGGGGCATCAGGTCCGGGTCGTACAGGTCCGCCAGCGTCGCGCCCGTGTGGGCGGCGCGAGCATCGAGCACGGCCTGCGCGAGCGGATCCAGTGCCGACGTGTCCGCATCCGCGAAGCCAGTCGGCAGCGGAAACGTGTTGTAGACGACGCCGACGGAGTACATGTAGTCGCTCTTCATCCGGCCGGTCACGGCCCGCATCCAGGCCATGTGCATCGCCGAGGTGAGGAGCGCGAAGTCGGCGAGGGTCGCGTCGGGCAGCAGTCGGATCTTCTCGCTCGGGATGATCGGCGGTTCCAGCCAGCCGATGGGAATGTACTCGCGTCGTTCGGAACTCACCTGCGGCACGATCAGAAACGGCGTGTCCGGTACCGTGGTCACGCCGTAGGCAGTCGGGTAGTCCGCGAGGCGTAGCGTCGTCTGCCGCTTGCTCCGAGCGCGGAAATCTCGGACTCGTTGCAGTCTGGCGCGGGTCTCCGGAAGGTCACGGAGGACTTGAGGCGGGATGTCCGCCGTGTGAAGGATCCATCGCTCCGAGCCTCGGATGAACTCCCGTGCACCAGGAAACGGGCGGAAGTACGGCGCCGCGTCCGGCTCCCGTTCAACGAAAGCAGTCTTGGCGTCGGTGGAGAACGTGAGGTGACCGTCTTCGAGGGGTTGCGTGCCGGTAATGAGTCGCCCCATGCCGTTGATCGGTCCGCTCTCTTCACCGACGACGAGGTGTGGATCGGCCAGAGCCCCGCCGTCGAACAGATACGGCGTGATCACGGCGTGACGTCCTTCGAGCGGCTCGCCGTTGATGTCCTCGTAGCTGAACAGGCGCCTGTCCCGTGGGGCGTGCTCGGTCGCTTCCAGCCCGATGATGACCACGTGTACGTGCGCCTTCCCGCGGGCGTCCGAACCCCACGCGAAGGTTCGATGAGCGAAGGCGATCTCCAGCCGACGCCGATGCGCGTACGCACCAACACGGGTACTGGCGAGAGATTCTGGGGTTGCTCCGGCTACCCGCAGCACTGCCAAAACACCGAGAACATGTGACCTACTAAGCCGGAAGTGACCAAGGTTGCTGCCCTCATTCCTGGCGCGACCCGCCGCAGGTTCCGCACACCGAAGGGCACGGAACGGGAACATGTAGCGATAAGCGATGGCCCGAAAAAGGGCAATCCGCCACTTGCCACGTTGGTTACACACGGTCCGGAATGGTTCGAGATCATCGACGCCACTGTCCGGACAATCAGTGCGGCTCTTGAGAACCGGGACGAGAGCGCTGAATAAACACCTTGAGATCGGGTTTGATCCCGAGTTCCCCGCATGCGCGTGGATGATCCGAGTTGCGCTGCAGGAGTGCCGCCGCCCGGCTAGCAACGGCGCTGCGGTCATCTGGCGTGGCACCGATCCGCATCAGGGCTGGCGAAGGATCACCAGACGCAGCAGGTCAGCGCCGCCGTTGACGAGCACACCGACGCTGATACCTTGCTCAAGTTCGTGGGTGACGCCGCCACAATCTGAATGAGATTCGAAGTAGGAGGCATGGGGGTATTCCCTTTACTCAAGTACCTACTACCGGTTGTGGTGGCGTTTCTTCTTCCGGCCACGGAGACCCCACATCACCCAGACTTTAAACTCGATGGCGTCCAGTACATGAAGACAGTTGCAGCAGCGACAGCTGCTGCGCCGACGTTTTTCCAGCCGCTCAGAGACGGAGGCTATGCGTTCGTGGACGGTGGGGTGTGGGCGAATAACCCCGTGATGGTTGGCGTGGTTGATGCGTTATCGTGTTTCGATCTCGCTCGGGATCGGATCTCCGTTCTGAGTCTCGGTTGCGGGACAATACCCTGCAGCCTGAATCGTACGCAGATGCTTGGCGGTGTGGGCAATGGTCGGAGCCCCGTTCGTCGGGCCAGAGAAAGGCCTCGTGTATGCGCCTCATCGCAGTCGGCGATGCGAAGACGTAGTCGATTCGCCATCCGACGTTCCGCTCGCGCGCACCGCCCCATTGCCGCCACCACGTGTACTGGTCAGGTGCCTCGGGATGCAGGGCGCGAAACGCATCCACCCAGCCCGCGTCGATCCAGCGGTCGAGTTCGGCCCGCTCCTCTGGGAGGAACCCGCTGTGCGTGACATTCGCCTGCGGGCGCGCCAGGTCGATCACGCGGTACGCCGTGTTGTAGTCGCCGATCACGAGCACCGGGCCCCGGCGCCGTAGCGCTTGCGCTCGGGCAAGACCGTCCGAGAGAAGTCGAGCTTGTAGCCGACCCGGCTGTTGTCCCGGTCCGGGCCGCTTCCCTTGGGGAAGTAGCCGTTGACCACCACGAACCGCCCACGGGCGGTCTGGAAGTGCGCGGCCATGAACCGCCCCTCTCGGTCGAACCGAGGCACGCCCAGAGAGGTGTCCACCCGGACGGGCTGGAGCTTCGAGTAGAGGCCGACACCGCTATAGCCCCGGCGCTCGGCGAGCGTGAACGCCGTGTGCCAGCCCGGCGGCCGACGGGCGGCCGGTGGGATGTCCTCGGGCCGCGCGCGGACCTCCTGGACGCCGACAATATCGGCGCCGGACCGCCCGCTCACCGACAACCCCCGGACGCATACGTCCCGCGGCATCGACTTCCTGAAGGCCTCGCTCGGCCGCGTCGGGGCCGCCCGGTCGGGTGTCATCGACGAGGCGCGCACGATCCTCGCCGGGAACGGGATGCAAGACGTCCCGCCGAGCACCAGAGGCCACGTAGAGGAAGCCGCTCCACGTCGCGTTGCAGGTGATGTCCGCGACCGGAGTGCATTTGGGCCGATCGCCGTGAGCCCCTAGAGGTGGCGTTCGCCGGCCGAGTCTTGCAGGAGACCGCCCACGGTCTGGTCTCTTGACGCTGAACCAAAACGTTCCTAGACTGCGTTCAAGAAACGGGGCACATGCCCCATCCGCTGTCGAAATTCAGCGGCGGCTCAGTTGACGACGACGCAACCATTTCACTCAAGTCCAGAGCTGACCACCTCCTTGCTGCGCATTCTTGAGAAGTGCCAGGGTGTCGACAGGTACCGTCCACGCGGCGCTACCAGTGTGCAGGCTTCTCCGCTGAGCACCCGTATCCAGAAACGTAAGGACAGAGTCGATGGGTCTCAGAGATCTCTTCGGTAAGAAGACGAAGGACAAGGATAAGGACGCAGAGCCGGACCCCATCGCCGATCTAGTTCTCGACAAGCTCAAGGTCGGCTACCTCGTCGACTACGATCTGAAGACCTGGGAAGTGACGGACTACTGCCGGTACGAATTCGACGGAAATATTGTGAAGGAGTGGGAGATCACTGCTGGAGGACGAGAGAAGCGCTACCTGGAGCTTGCAGACGGGCGCTGGTCCCTCGCCAAGAAGATCGTCATCGGCGCCATCGACGGGGACATCCGACGTGACATCCTCCGCGACGAGGACCCGACGAGCCGGATCGTTCACAAAGGGAAGCAGTACTATCTCGATAGTTCCTGTGCAGGGCATATGTTCCCCAACGGCGAAGGTTCTGGCGACGAGGTGATCCGTTGGGAGTTCTTGGACGAAGATGAAGAGAGCTTCCTGGGTATCGAACAGTGGAGCGAGTCAGAACTCGGGGCTGCGACGGGCTCCTTCGTCGAAGACTACGAGTTCACGAGCATCCTCCCCGGGGGGGGCGCGGACTGATTTATCGCCCCGGCAGGGTCGAAGCCTTGCGCTACTCTGAACGAGAGGAAACCATGAAAAGAACCCTACGCTGGATCGCGTGGACCGGTCTCTCTCTCGTTGTTGTGGGCTGTGGCGTCGGTAATCCCCTCGAGCGGTTGCAACAGACGCTCGACAGTTACCCGGAGTATTCGGTCATCCTCGCGGATATGCGGGAGGAGGGAACGTTTTCGACCGACTACTGGCACCAATATCGGGTGACCACGGGCGAACGGGAGCCGGGCTCGGAGGATCTGGTGTACTCCGAGAACATCCGGGAGTGGGAACGAGTCGACCGCCGGACGTACACGAGATACGAGCCCTACCTCGGCATGGTGATCGTCTCGAAAGGCGCGGATGGGAACATCGATAACGACCAGCATCCACCCGGCTATCAGTACGTCGGCAACGACCGCTACGGCCAGTGGCGAGAGGACCGGAGCGGTGGATCGTTTTGGGAATTCTACGGCCGCTATGCCTTGCTCAGTCACGTGATCGGCGGGTTTGGGCGGCCCATCTACCGCAACGACTGGAACTCGTATCGTGACTCTCGAGGTCGCGGCCAACCCTACTTTGGCTCCGGTCGGTATGGCACGAGCGGCACAGCCACGAGACAGAGCAACCCGAGTTTCTTCCGGCGCCAGGAAGCACGCCAGCGCGTCCGGACCCAGGGATTTGCTGATCGGGTACGCGGTCGCATGACGGGTGGCAGCGCCCGGGGACTCGGCAAATAGCGTTAAGGGGGGAGCATCATGTCCTGGGATCAAATCCTAACGGGCTTCATTTACTTGGCCGTCGTTCTCGTTCTTGTCGTCATCGGCAAGTGGGTGTACACCGCGCTGCACCGCGGCTTCGTCTTGCAGACAGAGCTTCTCGAGAAGGACAACCTCGCCATGGCCCTCACCATCGCCGGCTACTACCTCGGCCTGGCGATCGTGCTCGGTGGAGTGGTGTCTGGACCTGGGTCCGGCATGCTCACCGAGGACGTCATCGACGTCGTAATTTTTGGATTGCTGGCCATCGTCTTGCTAAATCTGTCCAGCTGGATTAACGACAAGATCATCTTCTCGAGATTCGACAACCAGAAGGAAATCATTCAGGACCGCAACACGGGAATGGGCGCCATCGAAGGCGGCAATCATGTCGCTGTCGGTCTCATTACGGCCGGCGCGCTCGCCGGTGAAGGCGGCCTGCTCAGCGGCGCGGTCTTCTGGATCCTGGGCCAGGGCGGCCTCATCGTGGCCGCGTTGCTGTACAACAAGATGACTTCTTTCGATCTTCACGATCAGATCGAGCGTGACAACACCGCGGTCGGCGTGGCGTTTGCCGGTGTCCTCATCGGCTTTGGCAACATCATCCGCCTGGCGGGTGAGGGCGACTTTGTCTCCTGGACGCAGAGTCTCGGCCAGTTCGGATACTACGCCGTCGTGGGTCTACTGCTCTTGCCGCTGGTCCGGATCTTCGCCGACAAAGTGCTGCTACCGGGCGCACGATTGACCGACGAGTTGGTCCAAGACGTACCCAATCTCGGCGCAGGGGTCATCGAGGCGACCACATACCTCGCCGCATCGATGCTGATCGGGTTGACTCTCTGAGGACGCCTGCAACATCCCGGCGGGCTCTCGTTCCAAGTCCGGCTTGACCGGAATCGCGTCAGACGTGACGCGTGGGACGCGTCGACACGGACATGCGACAACTCAAGAGTCAGATGACGGACCGCATCCTGGCGTTCTGGGAGTTCTTGCACCGCGAGAATCTGCTCCGCCTGTTTGTCGTCATCGGGGTGCTGATCGTCGGCGGCGCGATCGGGCTCGCCTACTTCGAGGACGATCGAAGCGTCCCCGATGCCCTGTGGTGGGCCACTGTCACGCTGACCACCGTGGGGTTCGGGGACATTTTTCCTACGTCGATCGGAGGACGGGCGATCGGCGTCGTTCTCATGTTCTTCGGTATCGGCGCACTCGGCATGTTCACCGCCACGATCGCCGGCGTATTCGTTGAGAAGCGAATGAGGAAGGAGCGGGGCTTGAGTTCCTATGATCTGGAGGGGCACATCATTCTGTGCGAGTGGAACGACCGGACCCGTGAGATTCTCCGTGACCTGCGCGCGGACCCTCGCTCAGCTCGTGCACCCATTCTGCTGCTGGCCGATACCGAGACGAAACCGATCGACGACGAACACCTGTACTTCGTGCGGGGCGAGGTGACCGAGGAGAACTTGAGGCGTGCGAACGTCGAGAGGGCGGCCACCGTGGTCATCGTGGGAGACCGCCGGCTGGACTACACGGCGCGGGACGCCAAGGTTGTTCTCTCCACCCTGACGGTGGAGACGCTGAACCCCGATGTGTACTCGATTGTCGAGCTGGCCAGCGAGGACAACGTCCGGCACTGTGAGCGTGCGCATGCCAACGAGATCATCGTGGGCGCCGAATTCAGCAGCCGCCTCATCTCAAGCGCAACGCTGGATCATGGGATCACCAAGATCCTGTCCGAGATCCTCAGCGCCCAGTACGGCAACGACCTCATCACCGTCCCGGTGCCCCCATCGCTGGCTGGGCATCCGTTTTTGAAGTTATTTTCCGAGATGAAACGTGACCAGGGCATGATCGTCGTCGCCATCCAGCCGCACGGAAGCAACGACGTCGTGACCAACCCGGGTGCCGATACCCTCGTCGCCGCAGACGACCGACTGGTCGTCATCTCATCGCGGCCCGAGCGCGAGAATCGACCCACATCGAGAAGCTCGGAATGAGGACGTAGAACCATGTCGATCGGTTCTCGCGTCATCTATTGGCTCCGAGGCGAGCTCAACGCCATCTTCAGACCCGAGGGGTGGCCACGCGATCGACGGCCCCGCCGTCGCCAGGCCGGCTCGGCGTCCTCTGAGCACGAGCCGAGCTCGGAAGGCGCGCGGCGGAGACGGCACTCTCCGACAGGTGCCGATCAGGCCCGGAACCCGGTCCTTGTTGGTTATTATGCTAGCCTTGAGCTTCCTTACGGTGCCGGCCTCGACACAGTGCGGCGGACCTGGAAGCGGCTGGTCAAGAAGTACCACCCCGATCTTCATTCGGCGGATGAGCAGAAGCGGCGCACGGCCACCGAGCTTGTTCAAGGCCTGAATCGCGCGTACGAAGAACTTACCAGACACCTGGAACGTAAATAGGTAGGGCCCACATGGCACACGAGATTACACAAGAAAGGGGTGCGGTTCGATGTCTGAGAACCTAGATCGGGTCAAGCGCTACCTGCTCGATCTCGACCTGACGATCGTCTCGGAGAACGAGGCTGAGGAGCTGGTCGTGGTCGATGACGAGGACAGCGGCATCAGGCAACTGATCATCGACTGCGAGCCTCCCATTGTCGTGCTGGAGCAACTGATCGGCGAGGTTCCGGCCGAGCCGAGAGACCTCTTTAAACGCCTGTTGCAGATGAACAACACGCTCGTCCATGGCGCGTTCGTGCTGGACGAGGCTGGCGGACGGATCTTCTTCCGCGACACCTTGCAGCTCGACAATCTCGATCTCAACGAGCTCGAGGGCTCGATCCGAGCCCTCTCGTTGGCGCTCGCCGAGTATGGCGCTGAGCTCCTTACATACCTCAGCAAGTAGAAAGCGTCCACAGGAGGACCGTCATGGCCAGCATTTTTCAGCGGGTATTCAAGGTCGCCCAATCCGAGGCGCACTCCGGCATGGACAAGTTTGAAGACCCGATCAAGATGAGCGAACAGGGAATCCGTGACCTCAAGAAGAACCTGCAAGCATCGATGGTCAGTCTGGCGCAGGTCAAGTCGCTGGCGATCCGACTCCAGAAGGAGACGGACGACCACAAGAAGAGGGGGGCCGACTACGAGCGCAAGGCGATGCTGCTGCTCAAACGGATGCAGGGGGGGGAAATAGAGGGCACAGAAGCCGAACGGCTGGCCACGCAGGCTCTATCGAAGAAAGAAGAAGCCCTACAGAACGCCGCGACGGCCTCGGAGCAGCAGCAGGCGCAGCAGCGAATGGCCGACCAGCTCCAGACCAAGGTCGAAGAACTCAAGCGGCAGATCGGCAAGTACGAGAACGAGGTCATCACCCTTCGCGCCCGAGCACGCACCGCCTCGTCGATGCGCAAGATCAACCAGCAATTGGCCGGCGCAGACGCCTCGGGCACCGTCGCGATGCTTGAGAAAATGAAGAACAAGGTGCAGGAGGAGGAGTCGCTGGCGGAGGCCTACGGTCAACTCTCTGATGTCGGCGGCACCATTGACGAGGATATCGACAAGGCGCTCGCCCTGCCATCGGCCACGGCTGCGTCCGACTCGCTGGCCGAGTTGAAGAAGAAGATGGGAATACAGGCCTGAGACGGCGTTTTTGTCACACGCCGTGCGTCGGCTGTGCCTCACCGAAGAGGAAGGACCCGAGACCTGGGTTGGAGCTGTCGAATCTCCAGATCCACGCGTCCAGCACGTAGTGAGTAGCCTGTGGCACGGTGAGCAGCGGCACGACAAGGTGGCGCAGTGCGTCGGGAGCCGCGAGGGGAAGCGCAACGCCGCCGAAAGCGACCGCGTGTTCCTGCCAGACCAGGAGATCCCACAGGCCCTCTTCGAAGTAGGCCAGCACGAGGAGCAGCCCGACGAATAGACCGGCGGCGGCCGGGCGGTGGATCCGGTGCCTCCATGAGCGTTCGTCGGTCCACTTGCGGCGGCCGTAGATCCAGACCAGGGCCATGTAGGGCACTCCGTGTGCCACGACGTTGGTGAGCGTGAAGGCGAAGTCGGAGTTGAGCAGCACGATCCCCGTGTACCACACGCACGCGGTCGAAACCACGATCCCGACTTTGCCCCAGTTGACCGTGCCCCGTGCCCGGTAGATCTGGACCTGCCGCACGAGGAAAGCTAGAAGGATCGCCGAATAGATCCAGAGCGCCACGGGAGAGATCCACCTCGGGAGCGACAGGAAGTCCCCCTCAATAAACCACTCGAAGCGGCGATCCGACGTCGCGTGCCAGAAGGCGAGAGGGTAGAGCATGGTGGAGTAGATCGTCATCTTGTCGAGGCGCAGATCGGCGAGGGAACGCTCCGCGGAGCGGTGACGATAGAGCATCACGAAGCCGAATTGCTGGCGCACGAAGTGGAAGACCGCGATGTAGGCGAGCACGCGCCAGAAGACCAGTGCCCCGAGGCTGTGGAGCACCACGCCGACGGTCAGGCAGACGAGTGGCGTGAGCGTGTAGTAGGTGCGGCGTCGGGCGAACTCTTCAGGGTCCCAGTACGTGCGATAGAGCGACGCGTAGACGTGCGCTACATCAATACAGACGACGAACACGAGCCAGCCCCAGAGCGGCACATCGGAGACTTGAAGAGTCGGCACCGACAGCACAACGAGAACCGCCAGCAGAGGAGGGCCGAGAATCAACCCCACGTCGAACCGGGGCGACGCGATCCACGCTACACCGTGCGTGCTGTGCCAACTCACCTCACACTCCCTCGGCGGGCCCCAACGAGCTTCGGTAGGCATGGCCTACGTGTCGCATGAGGTCTTCGGCGGCTCGCACGCCCCGATATTGGGCTTCCTCAAACAGCGAGAGCCCGCTCATGTCCGAGTGGGCGAACCGAACGGGGCCAAAGGCGTCGGCGGAGCGTCTGCGGGCCTCTCCCCAGAGAAAACCGGGGACCGGACGGATCATCGCATGGCCCCAGAGCATGACGTCGATCTGAGTGACGAGCGATTCAAGGCCCACATGGGCGGGGGCGAGATCGCCGAGAATGATCGACACCCAATCGTTCCAGCTGAGTTCGAGCATCCAGCGACGCGCGACCTCAGGATTCGGCACCGCGAGCGGCATATAGTACGTGAGAACACTCGGCCCCGGCGCAATACTTAGGTTCTGGTGGGTGGCGACTACATACCCAAGAGATGAGCTGTCGTAGATCACATTGTCCCACGCCGCCCCGTCAGGCAGGCGGTCGATGGTGAGGTTGGCGACCATCCACGGGGCATAGGTAAACGTGTCGATGCCCGGAAGCTGGTAGCCTTCTAGGACATGCGTGGCCATGAAGCGGGGCAACGCGTAGATGACTTGTCGGGTTCGAAGCCGCACGGAGGAATTGGTGCGTGTATCGAGTACGTCCACGTCGACTCCGTCGACCGACGTTTCGGGAGTGGCGGGGTCGGCGGTCACGCGGATGCGATAGACCAGCATGTCAGAGTGCAGATGCCCCTCGAGACGCCCCACCATATGGCGGACGATGCGCCCGTTTCCTTCGGGCCAAGTGAGGTATTCCACTCCTTCGCCGCGAGAACAGAAATAGTGCCAGGCGGCCCAGGCCGAGGTGGTCTCCAGTGAGCACCCGTAATCGTCGCGACAGCAGTAGTCGACGAACCACCGCAGACGTTCGGACGTCCATCCGGCGCGGTCGAAGTACTCCTGCATTGAGATCCGATCGAGAGCGACGAGGTCAGGGTCATTGCTGCTCAGAGCCATCGGCAGCGCGAACGCATGTCGGCCGTCGGCATCGCGATAATTCTGATAGCGCCTCATCTGCTGTTCAAATTCTGTGAGCACGGCGCGTTCCGGCGCTGAGGCAGTGCCCAGGAGTCCCCGCGCCGAGATCCCCTCTTGCCAGCGACCGTCGATGAACAGCCGCTCCTGGGGCGCATGACAGAGATGCCGCGGGTCGTAGATCGGGTTACCGTCTGGACTCAAGTCCTGGACCATGTCCATCTCTTCCAGCAGCTCGCGCACCGCCGTCGATTCCACGGTGGGGACCGGCAGATAGTGGGCGCCCCAGGGATAGGCGGACACGTCGTTCGTACCCCATCGTGAATTGCCGCCCGCGTCGGACTCGAGCTCCAGGATCTCGAAATCGCGAAAGCCGCTCTTGGCAAGCTTCCAGCCCGCGGATAGGCCCGCAATGCCGGCGCCGACGATGACCACCGGCACGTCTCGGACCTCCTGGGGCTCAGGGAGACCGTCGGCACGCAACCGGTGTCCCACCTCGTGGGACGCGCCGACGATGGAGCCAGCAATACGGCCAGTATCGACCTCGCGGTCCACGAAGGGTCCCGGCCGTGAACGACAGCCGACTGCTATGGCTGCCGCAACACTTGGTCCCAGGCCTAGGAGATCGCGCCGGGTCATGTTGCGAACGGCTCTCACGGCGCGAATTGCCCCCAATCCTCCTTCTGGTAGCGGACCAGGATCTGGTTGTTCAGGTGGTTGACCTCGACAGGGACCTGTTGCATGTCCGTTGGAAACGTGAAGAGGGTGGGCGTGATCAGCAGGTTGAGAAACCGCAGGTTGTCTGGGAAGCGGTCTGGAATCTGGAAGGGTTTGTGGGACGCGATGACGTAGCCCCATTCACCGAAAGAAGGGACCGCAACGTGATAGGGAGTCGCGTCGAGACCTGCCATCCGCACCGTCTCGACGATGCACCAGAAAGCACGACGGGCCATCAGTGGCGACGAGCTCTGGATCGCGGCGACGCCATCCTGGGCCAGGTGCGCGGCAAGCTGCCTATAGAACGTGGTCGTGTAGAGCTTGCCCAGGGAGTAGTTCGAGGGATCTGGGAAATCGACGACGATGAAGTCGTACCGGCTCGTGCTCTCCTCGAGCCAGACGAAAGCATCCGCGTTGACGACATCTACCCGGGGCGACCGCAGCGCGTAGTCATTGAGCGCCGCGAACAAATAATGATCAGTGAAGAGATCGGTCATGGCCGGGTCGAGGTCGACCAGCGTGACGTGCTCAACCCGCTGGTCCTTGAGCACCTCTCGAACCGCCATGCCATCCCCACCGCCGAGCACCAGGACCTGGCGCGGTGAGGCCACCGCCGCCAGCCCCGGGTGAACCAACGCCTCGTGATACCGATACTCGTCGAGAGAGGAAAACTGGAGATCGCCGTTGAGGAATAGCCGCATCTCGCCCTGTGCATGTGTCACGACGATGCGCTGATACCGAGAGGAACGGGCGAAGATCACCGGATCCCGATACAAGCCTTGTTCGGAGAAGTCCAACAAGACCTCGGAGAAGGCGACGCCTGCCAGGAGCAGCACGAGGACGGCGTAGGCCTGCACGATGAGCATCGGTCGCCGATGCTGCTCACGAAACAGGTGGCACGTCCAGATCGCCACGAGGAGGTTCAGGACGCCAAAGACAAACGATGACCGCATCAACCCTACCTGGGGGACAAGCCAGAGGGGAAACAGCAGCGACGCAACCAACCCACCGAGGTAGTCGAGCGACAGAACCTTCGAGATCAAGTCGGAAAATGGGAACTGGTCCTTGAGGATACGCAACACGAACGGGATCTCCAGTCCGACCAGGATGCCGGTGACCGTGACCCACGAGTAGAGCACCACCCGGAACGAGTCGACCTGGGCAAAAGCCAAGAAGAGAACGAAGGAGGAGAGCCCGCCGATGAGGCCAACCAGGATCTCGATCTGGATGAAGACGGCGATCAGATCCCGGCGAAAATAGCGAGACAGATACGAGCCGAGTCCCATCGAGAACAAGTAGACACCGATGATGGTGGAAAACTGGGTGACACTGTCACCAAGCATATAGCTGGCGATAGTCCCGGCCAGGAGTTCGTAGATCAGTCCACAGGTGGCGATGGCGAAGACCGAGAAGAGGAGGGCCACCGTCCTGCCGTGACGGTCGTTCGTCGACGCGGTGTTCTGCTCGTCCATGGATCGTCGTTACCTGTTTGTTTGATGCTCGACTCGAGTGTGAGCGAAACTTAGTTGAAAATTGAAGCGGCTCCAAACCCTGTGGTTTGATGACGTTTGAGAAGACGGACATCAGCCCACGAGAGAAAGGAGCCGAGATGAGCAGTGTCCTACGATCGGTCAGGAAGCGCAAGGAAGGTCACACGTTGGGCGCGGTCGACGTCATCGACCGAGAGGAGTACGCCGAGCTGGAGGTCGATGCCAGGGTGGCGTTGATCCGGTCGTTGGTTCCGCTGGGCTTGATGCACATCGAGGAGTGGCTCGACGAGGACGTGACAGCGTTGGCTGGCGAGCGCTACGCCCGCAAAGCCCCGTCAGTCGGCGGGCGCCGTCATGGCAGCAACCCCGGGACGGTCGGGTTGGCCGGCCAGCGCGTGCCGATTCGCGTGCCCCGGATTCGCCATGTCACGGAGCGCGAGATTCCCCGGCGGTCGTACGAGGCGCTGCATGGCGATCGCGCAGTCAACGACCTGTTGCTGAGGCGCGTGCTGTACGGGATCTCGTGCCGCAACGACGCGGCGGCCGCCGAGGCGATTCCCAGGGCGATCGGCCTATCGGGGTCGACGGTGTCCCGCGCGTTCATTCAGGCCAGCGCGACGAAACTCCGCGAGCTCCAGGAGCGGGACCTCTCCGGGGAGGACGTCGTGGCCCTCGTGCTGGACGGCAAGACGTTCGCCGAGGCGACGATGGTCGTCGCGCTGGGCATCACGATGACGGGGGACAAACGGTTCCTGGGCGTCGTCGAGGCGGACACGGAGAACGAGAAGGTGTTGACCCCGTTCCTCCGGTCCTTGGTCGAGCGGGGCCTCGATGTCTCCCAGGGACTTCTGGTGATCGTGGATGGTGGCAAGGGGCTCCGGGCGGCCGTGCGGAAAGCCTTCCGCCACCGCGCCCTGGTGCAACGGTGTCAGTGGCACACGCGCGAGAACGTGGTGAGTTACGTGGCCAAGCGTGAGCAGCCGGTGTGGCGGCAGCGTCTCCAGCGCGCCGACAACCGTCCGGAGTACGACGAGGCCCTCGCCGCCCTCCAGTCGCTCCAGCATGAGCTGGAGGATCGGAACCAATCCGCGGCCGGCAGTCTGGCGGAAGGCCTGGACGAGACCCTGACGTTGCATCGCCTCGGGGTGTACGGTGTGCTGGGCCGGTCGCTGAAGACGACGAATGGCCTCGAGGCCATCAACGCGCTCATTGAGGAGCGCTGTGCGAAGGTCGATCACTGGCAGCACTCGAGTCAACGCCATCGCTGGCTGGCCACTGCGCTCCTGGACATCGAGCCACGCCTGCGCAAGGTGATGGGCTACCGGCACCTGCCCAGGCTTCGTGACGCATTGAAGCGAGAGCTGAAGATCGACACGACGACGTCGACGAAGAAAGCCGCGTAAGCAATCAGGAGCCGCGGAGAGTTTCAACTAGGAATGGGCTTGACTCCTCGACTCGCGTTTCCTATACGATGACGTTAATCTGAAAAATAACACAGTAAACTCTTCGCTGGACGCGGCGATCCACAGTGCTTCAACCCTGCGTTATCTCTTGTTGAGCGGACGAACGCCACTGGAGCCTTTGCGCATCTTCGAATGTCGCCGCGTGAAATGGCTCGATCACTGGGTCACTTTTTATGCGCTGGGTACCAGCCACGCGATACGTTTCGAGTATGGAAACACCGCGCTGACCGAGTTGCTCACGTGTGTTCCGACGACCGTCCAGGGTCACGTTCTTGAGCATGGTGGGGAACATTTCCCACATACCGTCTCCAGGACGTTCGACACTGTGAGCTATAGCTGCCGACTGACGCGGTTTGATCTGTGCGGCGGAGACGGGCTGGAGGGCGCATTCTCAAAGGAGGATCGGATCACTTTCAAGTACGATGTGGAAGGAAAACTCGAAGAACCGATCACACACATCGGGTGGCGTGGTCGCCAGAACACACTCTCCGTGGAGACCGTCCACACGTACCCTCACGAGGGGCAAGGGGTAAGAAGCCAGAGCACCTTCAAGATCTCCTGACGCACAGTGGATCTCAAAGGATCGCCTGCAGCACGACCTTTCCTACCGTCAGCAACACCGCCATGACCAAGGTCATGCGAATCGAATCGATCTCGAAGTCGTCGATCAGTTTGTCGGTCAGCCACAGCAGGAACGCGTTGATGACGAGCCCGAATAGGCCAAAGCTCAGCAGCATCGGGATGAAGGCGATCAGCGCGATCAGCCAGAATAGAAAATAGTTCAACAGCCCGTAGACCAGCACCACGATCAGCGCGGTGCCGAACGATTTCAGGCGCACGCCGGGTAAAGCTGTCGCAAGAGCGTAGAGGAGCCCCGAGGAGAGCCTGTGGGTGGCGAATTCGTAGGAATCCGACATCGTTCGATCTTCGGGTCCCGTGAGCCGGGAGTCCCCCGCGAAGTTGTCGCGATGGCATGAGTAAGGCGTGCAGCTGACGCACTGCCCTGCTGTGTCGCGATAGACGTCGAACGCGGGCGCGTCGACCCGCTCGCCACCGTCTTCGCTGGTCAGATGTCACGCCGCGATCGGCGTCTGATAGAGACCACGGCAATGCGCGTCCCATCGGTAGCGGTCGAGCCGTGCGACATCCTTTCGTATCGGGACGGGCGTCCGCCCGTCCAACGACGCATGGGCCCGATGCGCATTGTAGAAGTCCTGGAAGGCCACCAGTTTGTCTTCCAAGTCCGACGCAGACCAGAACAGCAGCTGATCCACGCATTCTCGTCGCAGCGTGCCGATCAACCGTTCGACAAACGGATGCGACAGCGGCACAGACGGCACACTCTTCACCTCGGTCACCTGCAGCACCCGCAGGTTGGCGCACCATTGGTGAAACCGATACAGCGGGTCGTGGTCGGAGCTGAGGCGCTTCGGACGCGAGAGCCCTCGAATCGCATGGTTGAACATACGGCACAGGGCCCGGCCATCCACGGTTCCAGCATGGATGCCAAAGCCGACGATCCGCCGCGTGTATTGGTCCATCACCACCAGCACCCAATGGCTTCGCAGGGTCGCCGACTCGCACCGGAACAGGTCGATGCTCCACAGGCTATCTTTGGTCCTTCCGGGTTTAGCGTGGGTAGAGGTCGAGCCCTCCGCAGTGAAAATAGATCGCCGTCGTGAAGTGTGACGGGTTGCGGAAGCCGCCGGCCTTTCGCTTGATGCTCATGATCTTGCTGTTGAGACCTTCAGCCACGCCATTCGTGATCGGATGCTGGACAAAGCGGAGCACCCCTGCGAGATGCCGCTTCAACGTCTTCGCCACCTGCTTCACGGGCGCGAGCCGCGAGCGGATCGCCCAGCCATACCAGCGCGTGAAGAACCGCTTCACGGCCGCATGCTGACGGTAGGTCCACAAGGCCCGCAACGCTTCTTTGATCGCCCACGCGCGCCCGACTTTCAACTTCAGCGCTTGGAGCGTCGCGAACGCGGCCGCATGCCGCTCCGGCCGCCGCTCGTCGCTGAACAGCCACAGGTACTTGGTGCCGGTCAGCGGCGAACCCTCGCCGGCCCGCAGAAAAGCGCGATGCTCCTGTTTGCGGACCGTATCGACGGCCTTCGTCATCTCCCGCATGATGTGGAACCGATCGAAGCCGATCTTCTCGTCGCCGGCGGGCAGGCCGTCCCGCGTGGCGCCGATGTACGCCTCCCACATGTCCATCGCGACGGCGTGCAGTGCCCGCCGCTGGGCGTCCGTCAACTGGGCATCGTACGCCGCCAGACTCTCCGTCTTGCGATCTTCGGCCACAAACTCGACGGTCGCCCGCTGGAGGTCGCACACGATCGTGTGATAGCGATGGCCCTTGCGGAACGCCTTCTCGTCGACGCCGATGTAGCGGATCGGCCGCGCCTCTTTCCGCGCGTGGCCCCGCGCGACGGCGCGGCTCATCACGCCCCAGGCCTCGTCCCAGCTGACGCCCGCGATCTCACACGCACCTTTGACCGTACTGCACTGCAGGATCAGATCGATGATCAACCGTTCCAACAACCCCGTGAAGCGGCTCCGTGGCTCGGCCCACGGCACCCGCACTTGCTTCACGCCATGGGTCGGACACTGCACCCGCGGAATCTCGGCATGCAGGTGCGTCTGACACTGACACGTGTCGAGATGGCGCCACGTGCGCTCTGCCGCATGATCGAAGGCGGGCACCGTCTCGCCGCAGTTGGGACAGGGCCAGCGCGTCGGCTCGTGCTCTAGCCACACGTCGACCCGCTCGTCCTCGGGTTTCAGCTCGACGCGCGCCACGTGCCAGGGGGTAGGGATCCCCAAGATCGTCTCGAACAGCTTGGTATCCTGCATTCGCTCCTCCGCCGGAGCGTTCTATCAGCAGGACACCTCGAGTGCAATCCGCCGCCGAGCAAGCCCCCCACCCACCAGGGGGCCCCCGCAGGCGGCCTGACGAGTCACCCGGGATCCTTGCGACCCACGGAGATCCCGGAAGGACCCTATCTTTCGTATGCCCCAGGAATGTCAGCCAGGACGGACCACCCGAGCGGGGTGCCGGTCGATAGTGCGTAGCGAGCACTCGGCGCACCACGTCCTTGTCGATGTCGACCGCAAAGGCGAGCGCGATCTGTTGTGCGATCCGCGGACAGCCCCACCTGGGGTTGCGCCGCTTCATGTCGACGATGGCGTCGACCAGTGCTTTGGACGGTCCTTGGGGGCCGGTGCGACGGCGCGTGGGTGAAAACAGCCAGCGGTACTTGCGGGTGCGCAGAGCCCGATGGAACTCCAGGATCGTCGACGGTCTCAGCACGATCGCTGAGCGAATCACCCGGGCCGGGCGCATGAACAGTGCACACACGCCGGCGAGGATCCGATCCGACGCGCAGAGATTCGGCGCCCGGTGCCGCGAGCGATTCAGAATGAGCAGTTGCTGCTTGACCAAGACCGATTCAGCCACGACAGACCGCAGGCCGCCGGGGCCCATCAGCCGGGCCAGGGTGGCGATCAGGTGCACCAGCAGGATGATCGGGTCGCGCATCGGAACATCCTAGCGACCACTCCCAGGATCACCAAACTTGATAATCTCAACGGATTGCGGGCTGAGTAGTAATTCGCCACCCACAGGCCGTGCGGCAAGCATCTCGTGGTCACCTTGGCTCCAGTTCTTGATTGCATCGCAATCATAGTGTAAGTTCTGACTTGGGAATAGAGAAAGGCGTGGCCATGGCAAGCATCACGATCCGAAATCTCGACGACGACGTGAAGACCCGCCTTCGCATGCGGGCGGCTGGACACGGTCGTTCAATGGAACAAGAGGCGCGCCTGATCCTGCGGGAGGCCGTTGAGCGCCAGGCGGGCCCCACGAATCTCACACGCGCCATTCGCGATCGCTTTGCGCCCTTCGGCGGTGTAGAACTGGAGATACCCGCGCGCGAACCGATACGCGAACCGCCCCGTTTTAACTGAGGCGGCGACGGTGGTCGTTCTCGACACCAACGTCGTTTCCGAACTTATGCGCCCGGCGCCTGACCCGACCGTGGAGGCGTGGGTGGCCGGACGTGCAGCAGCTACTCTGTTTTTCTCGGCGGTCGGCGAGGCAGAACTGCTCTACGGCGTTGCGATCATGTCTGCGGGCCAGCGCCGGGACGCCCTTGCCTCGGAGCTTGAGGCGATGCTGCGCGAAGACTTCGCCGGTCGCGTTCTGCCATTCGACAGTGAGGCGGCGCGCGCCTATGCCGAGATCGCAGCCGCACGCCGCGCCGCCGGTCGTCCTGTCTCGCAGGCCGATGTGCAGATCGCGTCGATTGCCTGCTCGCGCGGCATGGCGGTAGCGACACGCAACGTCCGGGATTTCGCTGACATGGGGATCGACATCATCGACCCATGGGCTGGCGCATGAGCGGAACGATGGAAGCATTCTCCCTGGTCACCGCAGTGGCTATGCCCAGGGGAGCAACTTCGATCAGAAGCTCGTACTGTCCCAAAACGAGATCGTGGGGGTGACGGCCGGTCATGTATCACGCTGCTGCCCGATAGTCGTAGTGCAACATCCCACCGAGCCTGTGGGTGGCGAATTCGTAGGAATCCGACATCGTTCGATCTTCGGGTCCCGTGAGCCGGGAGTCCCCCGCGAAGTTGTCGCGATGGCATGAGTAAGGCGTGCAGCTGACGCACTGCCCTGCTGTGTCGCGATAGACGTCGAACGCGGGCGCGTCGACCCGCTCGCCACCGTCTTCGCTGGTCAGATGTCACGCCGCGATCGGCGTCTGATAGAGACCACGGCAATGCGCGTCCCATCGGTAGCGGTCGAGCCGTGCGACATCCTTTCGTATCGGGACGGGCGTCCGCCCGTCCAACGACGCATGGGCCCGATGCGCATTGTAGAAGTCCTGGAAGGCCACCAGTTTGTCTTCCAAGTCCGACGCAGACCAGAACAGCAGCTGATCCACGCATTCTCGTCGCAGCGTGCCGATCAACCGTTCGACAAACGGATGCGACAGCGGCACAGACGGCACACTCTTCACCTCGGTCACCTGCAGCACCCGCAGGTTGGCGCACCATTGGTGAAACCGATACAGCGGGTCGTGGTCGGAGCTGAGGCGCTTCGGACGCGAGAGCCCTCGAATCGCATGGTTGAACATACGGCACAGGGCCCGGCCATCCACGGTTCCAGCATGGATGCCAAAGCCGACGATCCGCCGCGTGTATTGGTCCATTACCACCAGCACCCAATGGCTTCGCAGGGTCGCCGACTCGCACCGGAACAGGTCGATGCTCCACAGGCTATCGTTCGCATGCCCCAGGAATGTCAGCCAGGACGGACCACCCGAGCGGGGTGCCGGTCGATAGTGCGTAGCGAGCACTCGGCGCACCACGTCCTTGTCGATGTCGACCGCAAAGGCGAGCGCGATCTGTTGTGCGATCCGCGGACAGCCCCACCTGGGGTTGCGCCGCTTCATGTCGACGATGGCGTCGACCAGTGCTTTGGACGGTCCTTGGGGGCCGGTGCGACGGCGCGTGGGTGAAAACAGCCAGCGGTACTTGCGGGTGCGCAGAGCCCGATGGAACTCCAGGATCGTCGACGGTCTCAGCACGATCGCTGAGCGAATCACCCGGGCCGGGCGCATGAACAGTGCACACACGCCGGCGAGGATCCGATCCGACGCGCAGAGATTCGGCGCCCGGTGCCGCGAGCGATTCAGAATGAGCAGTTGCTGCTTGACCAAGACCGATTCAGCCACGACAGACCGCAGGCCGCCGGGGCCCATCAGCCGGGCCAGGGTGGCGATCAGGTGCACCAGCAGGATGATCGGGTCGCGCATCGGAACATCCTAGCGACCACTCCCAGGATCACCAAACTTGATAATCTCAACGGATTGCGGGCTGAGTAGTAATTCGCCACCCACAGGCTCAGGGGCCGCGTCTCGCGGAACTCCGAGAGGAGGGACTGGAAGACGCCGAGCTGTTCGCCGCACTGAACGAATGGCGCGACGAGCAGCGCCCTGTCCTCGGCGCGAGTCCCGACGACCGCGACGCGTACCGGAGGGGACTGACCGCGCTCCACGACCTGATCCGCGACAGCGAGGCGCTCCGGCGCGCCCACTCGGCGCGGCGCATCGCGTTCGTTCTGGCCACCATCGTCAACGCCCGGGAGTACGGTACGACGTTGTACGAGCGTAGCGCCGCGGACGCGCCCGCCGGCGGCACGCCGGAGGCGATGGCGATCCAGAACGGTGGCTGGAACCGCCGCGACACGCGCAACGCCGAGATCATGCGCTGGCTGGCGGACGAGCACTACGCGGGGCGCAAGATCATCGTTTGGGCGCACAACGGCCACATCATGAACGCGTACTACCGATCCGACTGGACCGCCCTGTCGCTGGAGCCGCAGCCGGGTGGCATGAAGCCGGTGGGCGTGTTCCTCGATGAACAACTCGGCGAGGAGGTCTACACGATCGGCTTCACCGCGTTCGAGGGCAGTCAGCGGCAGCAGGGAGGGACCGGAGAACTTCCGGTCAACGCGGCGCCCGACGGCAGCCTTGAGCACGACCTGCACGCCCTTGGCGAGCCGCACCTGTTTGTCGATTTCCGCCGCCTCGACGCGCACCCGGATCATTGGCTGCGGCAGCCGAGTCGCATGGCCATCCGCGGCTACAAGTCCGAGGAACTTCCTGATTGGACCCGCGTGGTCGACGCGATGTTCTACATCGACGTCATGACGCCGAGCCACTGGATTAAGCGCTAGGATCGAGCGCGCGAGCGACGTCCGGCTGGGGATGTCCCGCTCGCTGCTGATCTCCGCGAGAGCTGACGGCTCCTCCGGACACCGATCGTATCAGGCGACTCGATTGAGGATCTCACAGCCGAGGACGACTTCACTCCCCTGCCCGGCTGGGCTCCGGGCGCGAAGACCAGCTCCGATGATGGACTTGTAGCGGAAGAACGTGTTCTCCACCCGGCCCTGACGATGGTACCCTGACGCCTGCTTCCAGCGGCGCCGGCCGAGCGTCTTCACCAACGTGATCGTCCGATCCCGCGCGGTCTCGTAGAGAGCGACCGTGTCATAGGCGGCGTCAGCGATGACGCTCACGAGATGGCCATCCACCGCGTTGAGCAGATCGAGGGCGGTGGTCGCATCTCCCGAGGCGCATGGCTTCACGCCAGGCCGGTCCGGCAATCCGCGCGGCCGCCCGAAAGGCGCCACCACCGCATGGGTTCCGGTCGGGCCACCGTCGCGGTCGAAGTCACGGGCGCGCTGGAAATCGGACTCGACGCGTGGGCTCGGAGACTACGAGCGCGACGACGGCCGACGAGACGGGATATCGGCGGCGGCGGGATCGTCGTTCACTGCTCGGGACTGGAGGCCGCGGATGTGGGCGTCGATCTTCACCCCGGCACGCTCGTTGGCGGCCCGCCGCTCGGGACTCCAACCAGTCTGTGTCGACTCAGTCTTCAGGCCCAGTGTCGAGCACGTCGACCAGCGCTTGGTATGCCTCACGGCGGTCGTACGATCTCGACTGCTCTAGGCGCTCCTGAGCGTCAATCATGTGGCCGCAAAGACCGGTGGGTACATCGTCGGGGCGGTCTCGATTCGCGAGCGGCCCGCCTCGGTTGAGGACCGCGCCGTTCCCGGGCATTGGGAAGGCGACCTGCTCGTCGGCGCCCGGCAGTCCTACGTGGCGACGTTGGTCGAGCGGCGCTCGCGCTACGTGTGTCTCGTCCGGGTGGCCGGCCGCGCGACGCGCACGGTCGTGCAAGCGCTCACCGAGCACGTGCGGCGGTTGCCTGACGGGCTCATGGCCACGTTGACCTGGGATCGTGGCCTGGAACTGGCGGCCCATCGCACCTTCTCGATCGCCACCGGGGTGCAGGTCTATTTCTGCGACCCGTACAGTCCGTGGCAGCGCGGGACCAACGAGAACACGAATGGCCTACTGCGCCAGTATCTGCCGAAGGGGACCGACCTCGCCGGCTACACCCAGGCTCAGTTGAATGCGATTGCGCGCGAACTCAACACCCGGCCCCGCAAGACGCTCAGCTACCGGACGCCGGCGGATATACTCGCGGAGACTGTTGCATCGACCGATTGAATCGGCACGCCAAGTGTGGAGTGATCCGGCTCAGGGGGTCGGCCCCTGCATCGGTCTACACTGCGGCGTCAAGCAGGAGTAATCTGTTCGGAGGATGAGGAAGACAGGGAACACGGTGAATCGTCGCGACATGCTCCGTGCCGTAGCGTCGGCTACGGCTCTCGGCACCTGCGGAAACTGGATGTGGATAGCCAGCGGTCAAACCCGCGGCGCCTACCGCGAGAAGGGCACGGGGCCCGCCCTGATCTTTGGCGACGGCGCCCTCATGGACCGGTTCACTGACAGCTATCGCGTCGTGCTCCCGGATGCGTTCCAGGGTGCTGCCGAATCGTTCACTGCCGACCGCTGGTGCGCTGACATTCTAGCGATCGCGGATGCGGCCGGTGTCGAACGCTTTGCCTGGTACGGGTTCTCATTCGGCGCCGTCGTTGGGTTACAGCTCGCGGCCCGAACCGATCGGTTGTCCGCTCTTATTTGCGGCGGTTGGCCCCCGCTCGGCGGCCAGTACCGGGAGACGCTCGCGGTTACTGAAGCAGCACAAGGTCCAGGGGAACAGTTCGCGACCTTCTATCGCAGTCTTCAGGGGTGGCCAGAGCGTGAGGCGGTCTCACGGCTGTCGTGTCCGCGGTTCGCGTTCGCTGGCAGCCAGGACGAGTTCGTCGCTGGCGGGCACGCCATGCGGATCGGACCGCTCCTAGCCGAGCATCGCAACGAACTCGAGGGGATGGGTTGGACGGTGCGCCTAGTGGAGGGGTTCGGTCACGAACTGGGCGCACGGCCAGACATCGTAGGTCCGCTCGTCCGTGAGTTCCTCGACCCGGTGCTGCTCTAGCGACACACGTTTGCACACAACCCGGAACGAGCCACTGCGGCGACAATAGCTCCTCCCTTGTCGCCCGTGTTCCATCGGCTACGTCCCGAACCGCTGGCTCGCCAAGATCGCCGCGGACCTCGACAAGCCGGATGGCCTGACCGTGCTGGTTCTAGGCCTCGGCCCGCAACAGGAACGGCTTCGCTCGCTCCAGGAACAGTGTCGTATCGCGTTCCTCCACTGTGATATGGTGAATACGTATATTCAATGTAGTTGGAGGCTCCGCAACATGGCGACGTCGATTCGACTGGATCCAGAGACCGAGCACCGGCTTGACGTGTTGGCGACGCAAACCGGGCGCACCAAGGCATTCTACCTGCGTGAGATTATCGAGCGTGGCCTTGAGGACCTAGAGGACTACTACCTAGCCGCAGACGTTCTGGAGCGCTTTCGTCACGGCACCGAGAACGTGTACTCCTCCGCCGACGTGAGGCATGCCCTTCACTTGGACGATTGAGTACACCGAAACCGCCCGGACCCAGCTTCGCAAGCTCGACACGGCGAGGGCTCGACGCATTGTCGAGTACATGACCACGCGGGTGGCGGGACTGGAAAACCCGCGGCGTTTGGGCAAGGCGCTGACCGGCCCTCTGGGGGAATTGTGGCGTTATCGGGTAGGGGATTGCCGTGTGATCTGCGATATTCAGGACCGTGCGTTGCGTGTCCTGGTAGTACGGGTCGGTAGCCGCGACAAGGTGTACCGTTGAATGGCCTTACTGCCCTGCGCCCACGCAAAGTCAGTTCAACCGGTTCAACCGCGTGCTGGATTGCTGTATACATCAGCGCCTCTGCGATGGTGGCATCACCGCCATGTTTTTCTCAGACTGCACCTTCCTGGAACCCTGAAAACTCCTTACGAGCTGCGCTGATGGCAACAGATCTGATGCAGAGTTCATCAAGGCTACTGTCTCGGTACGGATGGGAATTGGTAAAGGGACGTTAGACTCATTCGGCCACTCGCCGGATACAGTCGCCCGGCTCGCGGGCTACGAAGACCTCAACGACGCAGTGCGAGTGTCGACGGACCCGACATTCCGTCTCATCGGGTCGCCAAAGCTCTGGGACCGGGGTGCGGCGCTGACATCGACCCCGTAAGGTGCGTTTAATCGGCCGACCGCTCATGCGGCCTCCCGGTGGTAGAAATTGAGCAATCCGCCCAGACGCTCCCGCCGCTGAACGTCGGCGGCCAGGCTCACCGGCGGGAAGGTGCGCGAAACTTAGTTGGGAATTGAAGCGGCTCCAAACCCTGTGGTTTGATGACGTTGCCTAAGACGAACATCACGCCACGAGAGAAAGGAGCCGAGATGAGCAGTGTCCTACGACCCGTCAGGAAGCGCAAGAAGGTTCGCACGTTGGGCCCGGTCGACGTCATCGACCGGAAGGAGTACGCCGAACTGGACGTCGACACCAAGGTGGAGTTGATCCGGTCCTTGGTGCCGCTGGGGTTGCTGCATGTCGAGGAGTTGCTCGACGCGGAGGTGACGGCGCTGGCGGGCGGGCGCTATGCCCGCAAGGACGCATCGGTCGGCGGGCGTCGTCATGGCAGCAACCCCGGGACGGTCGGGTTGGCCGGCCAGCGCGTGCCAATTCGCGTGCCACGGATTCGCCATGTCGCGGGGAGCGAGATGCCGCTGCGGTCCTACGAGGCGTTGCATGGGGAGCGCGCGGTGAACGACCTGCTGCTGAAGCGCGTGCTGTACGGAATCTCGTGCCGCAACTACGAAGCCGCCGCGGCGGCGATTTCCGGAGCCATCGGGCTGTCGGGGTCGACCGTGTCCCGGGGCTTTATTCAGGCTAGCGCGGCGAAACTGCGGGAGCTCCAGGAGCGGGACCTCTCCGGCGAGGACGTGGTGGCCGTGGTCCTGGACGGCAAGACCTTTGCCGAGGCAACGATGGTCATCGCGCTGGGCATCACGATGGCGGGGGAAAAACGCTTTCTGGGCTTCGTCGAGACGGATACCGAGAACGAGAAAGTGTTGACCCCGTTCTTGCGGTCGTTGGTCGAGCGGGGTCTTGACGTCTCCCAGGGCGTGCTGGTGATCCTCGACGGCGGCAAGGGGCTGCGATCAGCCGTCCGCAAAGCCTTCCGGGACCGGGCGCTGGTCCACCGGTGCCAGTGGCATAAGCGCGAGAACGTGGTGAGTTACCTGGCCAAGACCGAGCAGGCGTCGTGGCGCCAGCGCCTCCAACGCGCCTACAACCGTCCGGAATACGACGAAGCCCGCGCGGCCCTTGAGACGCTCCATCGCGAGCTGGAGGACCGGAACCAATCGGCGGCCCGCAGCTTGGCGGAAGGCTTCGACGAGACCTTGACGCTGCATCGACTCGGGCTCTACGGCGTTCTGGGCCGCTCGCTGAAGACGACGAACTGTCTGGAGTCCGTCAATGCGCTCGTCGAGGAACGCTGCGCGAAGGTCGATCACTGGCAAAACTCGCGTCAACGTCACCGCTGGCTGGCGACCGCGCTCTTGGACATCGAACCGCGCCTGCGCAAGGTGATGGGGTACCGGCACCTGCCCACGCTCCGTGCCGCGTTGAAGCGAGAACTGAAGATCGACACGACGACGTCGAAGAAGAAAGCCGCGTAGTCAATCAGGAGCCGTAGAGAGTTTCAACTAAGAATGGGCTTGACTCACCGGCGGTGGCGGTCTGCACCCCTTCGTGACAGATCACGTTGCGCCGCGCGCGACGGTGATCACCAGTTCCGCGTGGAGGTAGGGGCTCTCTATCGCTTGAGATCTACAGGATTCCTTGAAGTGTGAAAAATTGCCGTGATGACAACAGTATCGCCCTCGACCGTGTAAACCACGACGAAGGGGAACTTCCGCATCACTGCGCGGCGAGAGCCATCAGCATGCTCCCGAGCGGAAGACGGGAAGTCGACGATGTTGTTGACCAGATACTCAAGATGGGCCAGGAAGGAAAGGCCAAGGCCGCTTCTTTGTTCCTGATACCAGCGGAAAGCGGCAGTCCTCTCGTCGAGCGCCTCTTGGGTATAGAACAGCCTCATCCGGCCACGAGTTGCTTCAACCTGATCAGGGCATCTTCTTCGGAGACCAGAATACTCGGGTCGGCCCGGTAGGCCTTAATACGCCTAGTGACTTCCATCTCCTGCGCTTCGGTCAGAGAGGGAGTGGTGTTGTCGAGCAGGGTATGAGCCAACTCGATTTGGTCGGTCTCTGGAAGCGCCAGTGCCTGCTTTTGTATATCCGCTTTCGTCATTTCTTTCAGTATACGAAAGTGACGGAAGTTCGCAAAACTCATCAGAATACCGAGCCTTCGACTGTTCGGCCGCGTGACGCACGTTCTCGGCGAGCGATCCGGTCTGCCGGCTCGGCAGACTACCGGTCCGTTGCGGTCCCGCGCTTGACGGCCCTTCGGATCAAGCCGTGATGGCACCAACGACAACGATGTCGATCCGGGCTGAGGCCTGTCCCTCATAGCACAAGTCGGAAACCGGTTCGCTAGCAGGCTGCTGAAAAACTCCGCGAAATGGGATCGACAGATGGATCCCGTCGTACTACGATGCTCCCAACACTGAAGGGAGCCCGATCATGCGCGGACACGATGAGCAGACCACCCACATGTTCAGCTACCTGTCGCCGGAACAGCGCGTGCCGGCCGACCATCCGCTCCGCGCCGTTCGGGCGCTGACGGACGAAGCCCTGCAGACAATGTCGCGCCGATTCGCGAGCCTGTACGCCACGACAGGGCGTCCGTCGATCCCACCGGAGCAATTGCTGCGCGCTTTGCTGTTGCAAGTGCTCTACACGGTGCGGAGCGAGCGGCTGCTCATGGAAGAGCTCAACTACAACCTGCTGTTCCGGTGGTTCGTCGGGCTGAATATGGATGACCCGGTCTGGCATCCCACGACGTTTACCAAGAATCGCGACCGGCTGCTGTCGGGCGATGTCGCCGCCGCGTTCTTTGATGCGGTCCAGGCCCACGCCCGGGCGGCCGGGCTGCTCTCGGACGAACACTTCACCGTGGATGGGACGCAGTTGGAAGCATGGGCCAGCCTGAAAAGCTTTCGGTGCGTGGACGCAGCGGAGAGCGACCCGCCCGAGGACCCGGGCAATCCCACGGTCAACTTCCACGGGGAGCGGCGGCGCAATGACACCCATCAGTCGACGACCGATCCCGAGGCGATGTTGCATCGGAAGGGCAAAGGCAAGGAAGCCAAGCTGGCGTATCTCGGCCACGTGCTGCTGGACAATCGACAGGGGCTTGTCGCCAACGTCTGCGCGACCCACGCGACGGGGACCGCCGAACGCGACGCGGCGGTGCTGTTGCTGGAGGCCAGCGCCTCCCCGGGCAGCACGGTCGGGGCGGACAAGGGCTACGATGTGGCGCGCTTCGTTGCCGACGTGCGCGTCCAGGACGTCACGCCCCACGTGGCGCAGAAGGTCCGCGGGAGTGCGATCGACGGTCGGACCACGCGGCATGCGGGCTATCACGTGAGTCAGCGGAAACGAAAACTCGTGGAACAGGTCTTCGGCTGGATGAAGACCGTCGGCGGCCTGCGCAAGCTCCGGCATCGCGGCATCGCCCTGGTGGATTGGCAGCTCACCTTCGCCGCCACCGCCTATAACTTGGTCCGGTTGCGGAATCTGGAGGCGAGGTGTCCCTGATCGCCGGCCGCGGGTGTCGCTGGCCCCCTCGTCGGGACAGCGTGTCCCCGTGCGCACCGTTGTCGGGGGGGGGGGCGTGACACGCATGATGGCCATGAAAACAGCCCGATCCTCGTGTTCTTCAGCAACCTGCTAGAGTCGAACCCGTCCGTCTAAGCGTCTTGGCTCGCGCCTTTCGTTCGCGTACCCCAGCGACGGTTCCCATGCTAGTTTGAGCCTTCGCAGGCCTCTCACGGAGGCCCCGAGCTTGAACTCCGTCATTCTGGTCGCCCGGCCGGAGCCGACCAACTCGTCGACAATCATTACTTCGGTCAGTGGGCGCACGATTTCGTCAGGTACGTCGGCGGCAGCGGTCACGGTGTGGCGCTCAGGCATCAGGGCGGCGGCGAGGGGGAGGGGGAATCGACCCTGGCTGCGACCGGGAGAGCCTACCGTATGCAGCGCGTTCTGTGGTCAGATAGCGTCGGCCAAGACGGTCGTTTGTCTCGACACTTGGAGGGGCGCGCCAGACGCCGTAGCCAGCCGCGCAGGGCGGTCCGGAACGTGTGGGTGGCGAATTCGTAAGAATTCGATCTATCACTCGATCTTCATGTCGCGGGAGCCGGAACCATCCGCGAAGTTCTCGCGATGGCGTGCGTGAGATGTGTTGCTGAAGTACTGCCCTGCTGCGCGATGGCGGGAACGCGGCAGACTCTGCAGGCGGGCGCGTCGCCACGCTCGCCAACGTCTTCGCTGTTCAGATTCACGCCGCGATCGGCGTCTGATAGAGTCCGCGGCAATGCTCGTCCCAGCGGTAGCGGTCGAGCCGTGCGACATCCTTTCGTATCGGGACGGGCGTCCGCCCGTCCAACGACGCATGGGCCCGATGCGCATTGTAGAAGTCCTGGAAGGCTACCAGTTTGTCTTCCAGGTCCGACGCAGACCAGAACAGCAGTTGATCCACGCATTCTCGTCGCAGCGTGCCGATCAACCGTTCGACAAACGGATGCGACAGCGGCACATACGGCACACTCTTCACCTCGGTCACCTGCAGCACCCGCAGGTTGGCGCACCATTGGTGAAACCGATACAGCGGGTCGTGGTCGGAGCTGAGGCGCTTCGGACGCGAGCGCCCTCGAATCGCATGGTTGAACATGCGGCACAGGGCGCGGCCATCCACGGTTCCAGCATGGATGCCAAAGCCGACGATCCGCCGCGTGTATTGGTCCATCACCACCAGCACCCAATGGCTTCGCAGGGTCGCCGACTCGCACCGGAACAGGTCGATGCTCCACAGGCTATCTTTCGCATGCCCCAGGAATGTCAGCCAGGACGGACCACCCGAGCGGGGTGCCGGTCGATAGTGCGTGGCGAGCACTCGGCGCACCACGTCCTTGTCGCTGTCGACCGCAAAGGCGAGCGCGATCTGTTGTGCGATCCACGGACAGCCCCACCTGGGGTTGCGCCGCTTCATGTCGACGATGGCGTCGACCAGGTCTTTGGGCGGACCCTTGGGTCCTGTGCGGCGGCGCTTCGGTGAAAACAGCAGTCGGTATTTACGTTGGCGCAACGTTCGATGGAAGTTCAGGATCGTCGACGGTCTGAGCACGATCGCCGAGCGGAACACACGAGCCGGGCGCATGAACAGCGCACAGACACCGGCGAGGATCCGATCCGACACGCGGAGATTCGGCGCCCGGTGTCGCGAGCGATTGAGAATCAGCAGTTGATGCTTGACCAAGAGCGATTCGGCGACGACAGACCGTAGACCGCCGGGGCCCATGAGCCGCGCCAGGGTGGCGATCAGGTGAACCAGTAGGATGATCGGGTCGCGCATCGGGACATCCTAGCGACCACGCCCAGGATCACAAGACTTGATAATCTCAACGGATTGCGGGGCTGATTAGCAATTCGCCACCCACAGGTCCACCCGCTCGTCGATCTCGCGCAGAAAGCTCACGAAATCCCTCGACCGATGCTGCTTCTTGGTGTGCGCCACGACCTGGCCGGTCGCGACGTTGAGCGCCGCGAAGAGGTCCACCGTGCCATGGCGGATGTAGTTGTGCGTCTGGCGTTCGGGCCGACCCATGTCCATCGGCAGGATCGGCTGCGCTCGCTCGAGGGCTTGAATCTGAGGCTTTTCGTCGAATGACAAGACACCGGCGTGGTCGGGTGGATTCAGGTAGAGGCCGACAATGTCCCGCACCTTCTCGAGGAACAGCGGGTCGTCGGAGATCTTGAAGGATTCCACGACATGCGGCTGCAACCCGAAGGTGCGCCAGATGCGGCCCACGGTGGAGGCACTGACGCCAGCGCGCTCCGCCATCTTGCGGGTGCTCCAGTGGGTCCGCCCCTTCGGCTTACTTTCCAACGTGGCGACGAGGATCGACTCGACATCCGCATCGGACAGTGTCCGGGGGGCTCCGGGCTTGGGCTCGTCATACAGCGCATCCACGCGACCTGTCGTAACCCGCTGCCGCCACTTGCCGACCGTCACATTCGAACAGCGCAGTTTCGCCGCGACCGCCACGTTCGATTCGCCATGCGCGCACCTCAGGACGATCTTCGCCCGCAAGGCCACATGCCGATTCGTTCTGGCGCGCCTGGCGAGCCGCTCAAGTTCTCCTCGCTCCACGGCGGTGACTTCCAATCTCGCTTTGGGCCGACCTGTTCTTGCCATGCCGCCCCATACATCACACCCGGCACACTTCTTAAAGCTTTTTCAGACACAAGGGACTAGCCCGGCTCGGAGGAACTCACGTCGTGAATTGAAATCGGGGCGCATAGGGCATTCCTTGTCGAGCGCGACGGGGTGGACAGCTCGGCCGAGGTGACGTAGTGATGGCGTCCATCACCCTGGCGGCATTGATGATCTTGGCGAGGGACCGACGCTCGGCGTCGGGTAGCGCTGATATCGACGTCGTGATGTCGACCGGTACAAGCGGCGTCATGGTGGTGTTTAATTACGAGCAGTCTCAAGCGTAACGGCCGTAGTCAACACTGTCGAGGGATCGATGACCCAGACAACACATGTCGCCGTGGCCGGTGCTGGCCCGGGTGGATATACCGCCGCGTTTCTCGCAGCCGACCTCGGCATGAACGTCACGTTGATTGATGATGCGCCGAACCCGGGTGGCGTGTGCCTCTATCGAGGGTGCATGCCGTCAAAGGCCCTGCTGCATGTGGCCAAGGTCTTGACGGACGCCAAGGAGGCTGGTAACTGGGGTGTGACGTTCGGCGATCCCAATATCGATCTCGAACGCCTCCGGGGATGGAAGAACGGGGTCGTCGACAAGCTAACCGGCGGGCTCGGCCAGCTGACGAGCCAGCGCCAGGTGACGTATCTACGGGGGCGTGTGCAGCACATTGGTCCTCAACGCGTCACGGTTGCCGACGCCGACGGGGCGACCCAAGACCTCAGTTTCGATCACGCCATCCTCGCGACCGGCTCACGGCCGGCACGGCCCTCGGCGCTGGCAGTCCAGCACCCGCGCGTCCTCGACTCAACGGACGCCCTCGACATCGCAAGCCTGCCCCGTCGACTGCTGGTCGTGGGCGGCGGCTACATCGGGTTGGAGCTGGGTAGCGTCTACGCCGCTCTCGGTACCGAGGTCACGGTTGTCGAGATGACCACCGCGCTGCTGCCTGGGGTCGATGCGGATCTGGTGCGGGTGCTTGCGCGACGGTTCGGGAAGGTTGCGAGCGCCGTTCACGTGCGGACGACGGTCACCGAGCTCAGCCCACACGATGATGGCGTCGACGTTCGCCTAGAGGGTCCACAGATCGATGAGCCGGTCCATCGCTTCGACCAGGTACTCGTGGCCGTCGGACGAGTGCCGAACTCCGATATCCCGGGGATCGCCGAGACGAAGGTGGTGGTCGATGAACGCGGGTTCGTGACCGTCGACGCCCAGCGACGCACGGGCGAACCCTCGCTGTTTGCTGTGGGCGACCTCGCCGGAGAGCCGATGCTGGCCCACAAGGCGTTTCACGAAGCACGCGTCGCGGTCGAGGCGATCGCGGGAGGCAAGGTGGCCTTCGAGCCACTCGCCATTCCGGCCGTCGTGTTCACCGACCCCGAAATCGCGTGGTGCGGGTTAACCGAGTCACAGGCCAAACAGGAGGACCGGCCCGTCGCTGTTGCGCGGTTTCCCTGGGGAGCCTCTGGACGCGCACTCACGTTGGGTCGTCCCGAAGGTCTCACCAAGCTCGTCATCGATCCCGAATCCGAAGCCATCCTCGGCGTTGGCATCGTCGGGGTCGGAGCCGGCGAGCTCATTGCCGAGGGTGTGGTGGCGGTTGAGATGGGCGCCACGATCGGCGACCTCAAGCAATGCATCCATCCACACCCGACCCTCTCCGAGACGTTGCTCGAGTCGGCCGAAGCCTTTTTGGGGCTCAGCACCCACATCTACAAGCCCAAGAAAAGCTAGCGTAATCAGGACCCGGCGATTCGCTTTGCCGTTGCGAACACGTCAGTGAGCATGCGCGCCGTGAGCTTCCCGGTGTGCGTATTTTGCTGGCTGGGGTGATACGACGCCACGAGTGCCGGCACGCCGTCAGCTTCGAAGACGAACCCGTGGGTGAACCGCGGCCGGGGCCGGGGCGTGACGCCCCTGTCAGCGACAAGCCGCCAATAGGCGTCGAAGGCAACTTTGCCTAACGCCACGATGACCTGAAGTTGCCCGAGCGCCTTGACCTCGGCGTCGAGGAACGACCGGCAGTTGGCAATCTCCGTCGGTCTTGGCTTGTTCTCCGGTGGGGCGCATCGTACGACGGCCGTGATGTAGGCATCGCTGAGCTTCAGGCCATCCTTCGCATGGTCGGAGGTCGGGAGATTGGCAAAGCCCTGTGCATGCATTGCCCGCAGAAGGAAATCACCTGAGCGATCACCGGTAAACATGCGTCCCGTGCGGTTGGCGCCGTGTGCGGCCGGCGCAAGTCCGAGGACCATGACCCGCGCCCGTCGGTGGCCGAACCCGGGAACCGGGCGACCCCAGTAGTCTTCGTCCCGAAAGGCCGCGCGTTTCTCCTTCGCCACGCGGGCGCAGTACGCTCGCAGCCTCGCGCATCGCTGACAAGACGTGACACCTCGTCGAATCGTGGAGAGCGATATGGCTGCACTCATCGCGTTAAGGGCTGGAGTCTACACCGGGTGACATCCGCGTTGGAACGCCTCGGTTTGCTCGTCGGCGTGATACGAGCTTCTGACCAGCGGACCGGACTCGACGTGCCCGAACCCGAGGTCGCGGGCCGTCTGCGCCAGCTCCGAGAATTCCGCGGGTGTGTAGTACCGCGCCACTGGGAGGTGCGCGACTGACGGCCGCAGGTACTGGCCGATCGTGACGATGCCACAGCCGACCCGACGCAGGTCGGCGAGGGTCGTGAGCACTTCCGACAGCTCCTCTCCGAGACCGACCATGAGTCCTGACTTCGTCGGCAGGTTGGTGGGGTGCTGCCGCGCGCGATCGAAGAGCTCCAGCGCGCGACGATAGCGGCCGCCGGGTCGGGCGGTACGATACAGCCGCTCGACAGTTTCAATGTTGTGATTCAGGATGTCCGGCCGGGCATCGAGAACCGTGCCCAGCGCCTCGGCATCGCCCCCGAAATCAGGAATCAGGACCTCGATGCCGCACGTCGGGCGCTCAGCGCGGACGGCGCGTACCGATGCGGCGAAGAGCGACGCCCCGCCGTCGTCAAGATCATCGCGGTCCACCGACGTGATGACGACATGGTCTAGGCCGAGATGCCCGACGGCCCGTGCGACGCGTCGCGGCTCCTGTCGGTCGACCGGGCCGGGCACTCCGTGTATGACATTGCAGTAGCCACACGCCCGCGTACAGGTATCGCCCAAGATCATGAACGTCGCAGTCCCACGGTTCCAGCAGTCACCGATGTTTGGGCACATCGCCTCCTCACATACCGTATGGAGGTCGAGGTCGCGCATCAGGCGCTTCAAGCGGAGATACCCTGGACTGCCTGGCGCCTTCACCGTGAGCCACGGGGGCTTTTGCCCACGGGGTAGGCCCCCGACGCGCGCGTGGCGACCTCGGATGAGGGGTACGGGAATCGGTGACGTCATCGGGAATTGCTGACGTCGATGTTATCGCGCCGACCAAACGTGGCGCAAAAGTCTCCCGTCTTGCCCGCCGAAACCTGCGGGGTGTATTCTCTAGCTGGATACCAACGCCCGCGTCCGCCCGGCGGCGGATGGGCTTGTCGTCGCGAGCCACACGCCGGACCACCGCACGCTTCACGCCGGTCCACAGGCGCTCGCAGCTGAGTTTGGAGACGGAGGAAGGGAATGGCGTACATTATCTGTGAGCCGTGCATCGGCACCAAGGACACCGCCTGTGTGGATGTCTGCCCGGTCGATTGCATTCATCCTCGAAAGGACGAGGAAGAGTTCGAGGCCGAGGAGAAGCTGTACATTCATCCAGACGAGTGCATCGACTGCGGGGCGTGTGTGCCAGCCTGTCCCGTTGAAGCGATCTTCGTTCTCGACGAAGTGCCGGAGCAGTGGCAGCGCTTCATCGAGATCGACGCGAAGTGGTTTGAAGGCAAGTAGCAGCTCGAGCAACCGGCACGGCGCAAGACTCAGCCTATGGGATTGATTGACCATCAGTTCGACGACAACAACTTCATTACAACCAAACTGGACCAGGTTCTCAACTGGGCCCGGCAGTCGTCGCTCTGGCCGATGGGTTTTGGCCTGGCGTGCTGCGCAATCGAGATGATCGCGACCTCCACGTCGCGGTACGACATCGCTCGATTCGGAGCCGAGGTGTTTCGCGCGTCGCCGCGTCAGTCGGATCTCATGATCGTCGCAGGGACGGTGACCAAGAAGATGGCGCCCGTGCTACGTCGTCTCTATGACCAGATGCCCGAGCCGAAGTGGGTCATTTCGATGGGCAGCTGTTCGAACGCCGGCGGGCCATTCCCCACATACAGCGTTCTGCAGGGTGTGGACAAAATCGTACCGGTCGACGTCTACGTATCGGGCTGCCCACCGCGCCCGGAGGCGTTGCTCTACGGACTCATGCGGCTCCAAGACAAGATTCGAAAGGAAAGCACCGTTCTTGGACCGAAGAAGGTGATCATGGCAGGGCAGACCGAGCCGATCATCGTCGAGGACCGAGGGTAAGCCGTGCTGTTCTTGGCGAAGTTCTTCAGAACGGTATTCCTGGTCGATCTGCTAAAGGGGATGTGGGTCACGCTGAAGTACACGCCGCAGCCGGCGTTTACGTTTCAGTACCCAGAAGAGCGTCGGCCGGTTGCCCCACGGTTCCGCGGAGTTCTGCGTCTGCAGGTAGAGCCGGAGACGGGGGCACAGACCTGTATCGTCTGTGACCAGTGCGCCAAGGTATGTCCAGACGAGCTCATCAATCTTGGTGGGCACCGTGAGCCGGGCCACAAGATCAAGGTCTTGGACTATTTCGATTTCAATCTCTCGCGGTGCAGCTTCTGTGGGCTGTGCGCGGAAGTCTGCCCGACCAAGCCGGTCAAGGCGCTCATCATGAGCGAGGACTACGAGCTTGGATCGTACAGTCGGAACTCCCAGATCCTCCGGGTGGACGAGATGTACGACGGCCTGCCGATTGAGCGCTATACGCGCTGATCGCCGTTCCGGCCCCCTCGATTTCAACTTCGTTGCGCCAAAGTAGGCGGGAAAGAGTCGCCACACTCACGATAATCTTGCCCCGGGGCTGGGGATCGGGCATAGTCTGAAGGATCACCTAGTCCCCTTGATCTTTGATTTCTTCAAAAAGTCGTTGGTCATCTGGGGCCACCGTGGACTTGAACGGTGCGCTGTCCGAACTGCTTCACCTTCGCGAGGATCTCGTCGGCTGTTTTCGTCCACTTGAAAGGCTTGCCCTCGTCATTGTGGGCGTCCACGTAGGCGGAGATGGCGTGGCGCAGCGCGTGCGTGCTGGAATGTGAGCCGCGCTTGAGGGCGTGTTCGGTGAGGAGGCCAAAGAACCGCTCGACGAGGTTGAGCCAGGCGGAGTAGGTTGGCGTAAAGTGGAACTGGAAGCGCGGGTGGCGGGCCACCCATCGTGTGACCAGCGGGGACTTATGCGCCGAGAGATTGTCGAGGATCACGTGGACGGTGAGGGTGGGGTCCACCCGCTCGTCGATCTCGCGCAGAAAGCTCACGAAATCCCTCGACCGATGCTGCTTCTTGGTTTGCGCCACGACCTGGCCGGTCGCGACGTTGAGCGCCGCGAAGAGGTCCACCGTGCCATGGCGGATGTAGTTGTGCGTCTGGCGTTCGGGCCGACCCATGTCCATCGGCAGGATCGGCTGCGCTCGCTCGAGGGCTTGAATCTGAGGCTTTTCGTCGAATGACAAGACACCGGCGTGGTCGGGTGGATTCAGGTAGAGGCCGACAATGTCCCGCACCTTCTCGATGAACAGCGGGTCGTCGGAGATCTTGAAGGATTCCACGACATGCGGCTGCAACCCGAAGGTGCGCCAGATGCGGCCCACGGTGGAGGCACTGACGCCAGCGCGCTCCGCCATCTTGCGGGTGCTCCAGTGGGTCCGCCCCTTCGGCTTACTTTCCAACGTGGCGACGAGGATCGACTCGACATCCGCATCGGACAGTGTCCGGGGGGCTCCGGGCTTGGGCTCGTCATACAGCGCATCCACGCGACCTGTCGTAACCCGCTGCCGCCACTTGCCGACCGTCACATTCGAACAGCGCAGTTTCGCCGCGACCGCCACGTTCGATTCGCCATGCGCGCACCTCAGGACGATCTTCGCCCGCAAGGCCACATGCCGATTCGTTCTGGCGCGCCTGGCGAGCCGCTCAAGTTCTCCTCGCTCCACGGCGGTGACTTCCAATCTCGCTTTGGGCCGACCTGTTCTTGCCATGCCGCCCCATACATCACACCCGGCACACTTCTTAAAGCTTTTTCAGACACAAGGGACTAGGAGCACCCCAAAGTGCTCTAGCGGAGGTTCGATGCCCAGCGTGGTTCGTATCCTGTGTCTGGTTTTGGCGCTCGCAACGGCGCTGTCCGTCGTGTTGACGGCGGCTTCGACCTCCTCCTCTGCACGCGCTGAGCTTCAGCTCGAGCTCGCAGATCTGCTGATGGATGATCACCGGTACTGGGAGTCGATTCTCCCCTACGAGCGTGCGAAGGATGGCGCCACACCAGAACAGCTAGTACGTGCCTCGGCCGGGATGCTCAGGGCGCTGATGCGCGTTGGCGAGTTCCATATGGTCCGCGAAGAGGCGGCGTTTTTGGGATCCCTTGATCCTCAGCAACCCGAAGTGCGCTCGCTGTATGCCGATGGGTTGTGGGCCTCTGGGATGTTTGGGGAAGCGGACGAGGTCTACCGTGCCGTGCTCGAAGCCTCGCCGGCCAGCCCGGGCGGGCGTCACGGCCTGGCCCGTAGCCTCACGGCACGCAATCAGCTCGATGCGGCCCTCGTCGAGTTACGGGCGGCCATTGATGCGGAGCCGCAGAACCCGGCGTTCCATCACACGCACGGCCAGCTCTTGAGCCGACTGCGGCAATTCGATGAGGCTGCCGCGGCGTTTGAGCGCGTCGTCGAGCTGTCGCCGTACTCGCCCAACAGCGAACAGACGGAGTGGGCGCGCGGGCAAGCACGGTTTCTGAGGTCGTTCGGCGACCTCGTCCCGTTCGAGATGCTCAACGATGGTCCCGACGTCGTGCACGAGATCCCGTTTCGGATTATCAACGAGAAGGTCGTCATTCAGGCTCGCATAAACGGCGGTGACCTGTTCCCGTTGGTCGTGGATTCTGGCGCTGAACAGACGGTGCTGTCGCAAGAAACTGCTCAGCGAAACGGCGTCAGGCCGATCACGAATACCGTGAGCGCAGGTGTGGGAGAGGTCGGCTTGCGCGAGATCGACATGGGCCGCGCCGACTCCCTGCAGTTTGGTAGCCTCGAGGTTCGAAACGTTCCCGTGCTCATCAAGAATCCGCCACTCACCGGGCTCCCCGGAACGCGTGTGCCGGACGGGTTGTCACCGCTCGCGTTGGGGCTGTCAGCGATTATCGACTATCGCAACAACCGTTTAATCCTTGGGCGCGACTTGCCCGTCGAGCCCGCCGACGTTGTGATGCCGATGTGGGTCGAGCGGCTGGCTGTGATTCGCGGTGTCGTGAACGGACAGCACTCGAGGAGCTTCGTCGTAGACACCGGCGGCGAGGTAATCTCGATTAGTCTCGGAACCGCGCGGTCGATCGATACACCTCCAGTGCGCACCATTCCGCTCAAGGTCTTCGGTACCTCGGGATGGGACGAAGACGCCTACCTCTTGCCGGGCGTGAACCTGGACTTCGACGTCGTCTCGTACGAGAACTACCCGGTTGTCGTGCTCAACCTCCATCGGCCGAGCGTACTTCTGGGATTTCAGCTTGGCGGGATCCTTGGCCACACGTTCCTAAGCAACTACGTTGTGGCGATGGACATCAATCGGTCAGAGCTTCGTCTGAAACGCTTCTGACGTCTCGTGGTCGCGACATCCTCGCGCCTCGACGACGCTCGGGCACGCCGCGTTCCACAGGTTCAGTTAGGAGTGAGATCTGGGTGCCTGGCGTTCGTCGAAAAACGCGAGTGCCGACGCCCTGAGCTCTACGGGTAGGTCTTCGTCCGACAGCCCCCGCAACAGCGAAACCGTCGTACGATAGGTCCGCAACTGACGGATGCAGCTCTCGCACGTGCTGAGGTGCGCGTCGAGCTCGGCCTGGACTGCGTCGGGCAGCTTGTGCTCGAGATAATCGGCGAGCAAATCGACTACCCGACAGCAGCCGCTAGGATCAGACTCAGAAGTCAAAACCGATCCACAGCGAGAACCGGACCTTCCGGAATTCCTCGCTGCCACCCTCTGCCGCGAACACGAGGTCCTCCCAGTCCTTGTTGAAGAGCGATCTCCATGCCCAGTCGAAATGCAGCGGGAATCCAATCGCCATGGTCGTGAGTCCGATGCCGTAGGACGCGCGACCATCCACGAGCCGGAATCCCTCGATTGCTCGAGGCGCACCAAAGACCTCCTGCGGCGCTTCCAGATCTTCGTTGAAGACGAATCCTTCGACGGGTCGAATGACTTCGGGATCCGACGACCATGGCGTGAAGGGGTTGCCGTTGAACCCCGCGGTCCCGAAGTTGAAGAAGAAGGTCCCGCGAATGCCGCCCAGTACGCCGATCGGTGTCAGCATGGCCTCGATCAGCGGAAAGCGCAGCTCCGCTCCAGCCAGCACCACGTTGTGCCCAATGAACTGATAGTAGTCGTATCCGCGCATGTCGCCGTTGCCGCCGAAGAAGTAAAAGTCCGGGAAGTCGCCCCAGCTCTTGAAGCCCCTGGCTCGAAGCGCGAGCACACCGTTTTCTCCGAGCCGAATGTACTTCCGGGCGTCGACGTCGACTGTTTGCCGTGAGAGGAAGGTGTCCCCACCCGGTGGAGCGAAGTTGTAGCTGAGTCGCACAGTGTTGCCAGACAGAGGGCCGTACTGTCTGAACACGGTTGTCTCTTGGACGAACGCGATCCCCAGTGGCGCGAACGCTCCGTCGACAAAAAGCTGCGTGCCGAACTGCTGCTGTTGGAAGTCCCGCGACTCCTGTTGCAGCGCTTGGTTCTGGTACTCCTCTCGCGACGAATACAGACCGGCCGAGAGCTCCAGCCGCCGGTATTGATCGAACGGATACAGCGAGGTGAAGCTGCCACCGCGTGTCGTACGAACGGCAATAGCGTCGTCCCGGCTCAAAAACCCGAAGTTCTGCCCAAAGGCCAAACCAGGGAGGTAGCCAAAGAAGAACTGTTCCTGGGATATTCCCGATATAGCGTACTGGAGGCGGCCGGCCAGATTCACGTAGTTGGCGCCGTAGGTTCGGTAGGACGACACCGAGTAGGCCAATACGCTGAACTGCTGGTCACCGAGTAGATCGGTAAACGTGAGTTGCGTGCCGCCCAGCAGGTCGCCGTTGCTTGTCACGCCGAGGTTCAGAGGGGGCCGTCCCTCAAGAAACATGTTTTCAAACGCACCTTTTTGTCGCGCGTTGGTACGGATCAGTTGATGGGTCAACGGGGCCTGGAAATCGATGACCCCTCCGGGGCCTCCGAAATCCTCGGCCTGCGCCGTGTACAGCGGATCTTCCCGCTCGACAGAATGCAGCCCGTACTTCCCCTCGTAGTAGGTGATGAACGCGATGCGCTCTTCGGCGTCGCCGGTCTCTTCGTTCTCCGGACGGATGACGATCGGGTTGACGTTGCCGGTCGCGGCGTCGGTCAGCTGGCGGAGCTCACCGCTGTCGAGATCGAGCGTCCAGATGTTGAAGATCTCGCCGTCGCGCGCCACCTCAGGGTCAATGGGCTGGGCCGGATCGATGGCCGTTGAGGCGAATACCAACGTGCCATCTTCGAGGAACTGGCCGCCCGCGTCGTCGTGCGTGCCGAACGTCAGTTGTTGCTTCTCGCCCGATTCGCGGTCGACTTTGAAGTACTTGTTGTTTCCAGAAACGCGAGCCAAGTAGACGACCGAGTTGCCGTCGGGCGTGAACAACGGTGCATAGGCCGCCAGGTCGTCCTTGGTGAGGTTCTTGATGTCGCGGGTCTCGAGATCGAGTTCATAGATGTCACCGATGGCGTTGGTCAGCGCCGAAAACACGACCTTGCGCCCGTCGGCTGAGAAGTCCGGGGACTCCGGTTGGTCCAGCATGTTGAGCTCGATGCGCTCCTCGATCTTCTTGCTGACGACGTTTTGGATGATGAGCGACTTGTACTTGCCCTTCCGGACGAAGTACGCGACGCGATCGCCGGCCGGCGCCCACGTAATCCACGACACCTGGTTGAACCGTTGCCCGGGCGGCGTGATGCCATCGAAGCCCATCGACTGATCAAAACCGTCAGTGAGGTTGGTGACGACTTCACCATCCATGGCCGACAACAACACGACATCGAGCTCGCCATCCTTGCGATTGATCGCCATTGCCGCGACCAACTCGCCGGTGGGTGAGCCCTCTATCGAGTAGACGATTGGATATCGAGACCGTTCGATGTCCGGGGCGAGATCGCGACCGTAGTCCAGCGGGCGCTCTTTGTCCCGAAACGCTTCGAACCGGTCGTCGAGGTATCGACGGAAGTCGTCATCGAATTCCTCGGCGCTGACGTTGAGCGCCTCTTCGTACACGTCGCCGCCGCCGCCAATAGAGGTCCGGCGGAGCCCGAACAGAAACTGCCGGACGCCCTCCTGGCCCCACCGATCTTCAATAAACTCGAATGCCGCGTGTCCGAGGTTGTACACGACGCGGAGGTTCCCGAATCCCCCATAGCCTTCGAAGTTGGCCATGGACGGTACGCTGTCGGACACTGAGACGTCGCGGACCATCATCATGTCGAGTGGCCGCCAGACATCCGCCATGTAGTCGGCCATTCCCTCGTCGACCCAGAGCGGGACATTGCTCTGAATGAGGCCACGAGGAATGATGTCGAACAAGAAAATGTGCGTCAGCTCGTGGGTAATGAGCCGGTACAGCCCGTCAGGTGGCTCGTCGATCGGCAAGACGATCCGGTCGCGGTAGGGCTCTGCGAAGGCGCCGACCCCCTCGGTGACCGAGCCTGGAAAGATGTTCTGCTGCTCGAACTCGCTGTGGGTCTTGAAGACGACGAGCGGCACGGCGAACGCGAGCTCATGCCTGAGATCGGAGCTGATCTCCTGATAGGCGCTCTCTGCGTAACCGGCGATCCGCTCGAGATGCTGCTCGAGCTCCGGGTAGTAGTAGATCTCGAAGTGATCCGTGGTGTAGATGTGCCAGTCGAACTTGTCGTACTTGACTCGGTTTTTCCCGTGGTACGGGATGAAGTCGTACTGCGCGAACAGCTCTCCAACACCGACGAACAGCATCATCAGCGTCAAGAGCCCCGCGGGCACCAATCCTGTGGTCCCGTGGAAGAATCTACTACGCGTCATGGAAACACCTCGCGGTGGCCAGAGGCCGCTGGCAGGCCAGTTGGGATCTAAGCCATCTTACTGTAGCTAAGACGAGCATCGCAAAGGAACGGATCCCAACGGAGCAAGCTTTGTGCCGGGGCGTTTGCGAGAAAAACGGGCGGCTAGTTTGGTGTCTGTGTTGTCGGTGTCCAACTCGGGTGTCAAACGGGGGGCCAGCGCGTGCTCGGAAGGTGACACGATATATCATCAGGCAGGAATTTCTGGATTTCCGCCGGTGTTCTTCATTTAGAGGCCCCGGCTGTCAGGTTTGCCGCGAGAAGAGCCCGTGCAGGACGAAGCGCTGCAGCACATGGACAGCCTGTTTGGCGCCGCCATGCGGCTTACGCGGAACCCGGCCGAGGCTGAGGATCTTGTGCAGGAGACGTATGTCAAGGCATTCCGGTTTGCCGGCCAGTTCAGGCGTGGAACGAACCTGAAGGCCTGGCTCCACACAATCCTCCACAACACGTTTCTGAACATGCGACGCCATGCCGGGCGGGATCCGGTTGCGGTAGACAGCGACGCGGTGGAGCGTTCGTCCGGTGACCCAGGCGGCACCGAGTCGCCAGAGCAGATCCTGATGCGGGAGTCGCTCGACATCGACCTGCAGCAGGCCATCGATTCGCTGCCGGAGGTGTTCAGGCAAGCGGTCTGGCTGCGCGATGTCGATGAGTTCTCGTACGCCGAGATCGCCGAGATGCTCGGCGTCGCCAAAGGAACCGTGATGTCCCGGATTTCGCGCGGCCGTCGAATGCTCCATGCACAGCTGGTCAAAGGGCAGCGAGATGATCGGGGGCTCAAGATCGTCAAGCCGTCGACGTCGAGCCAGAGAATCGAGAAGGCGCTATGAAGAACTGTCGTGACGTTGATGCCATCATGACGGCCTTTGTCGACGGAGAAGTGTCGGCCGATGAAGCCGTGGAGGTCGAATCGCACCTTGCGGAGTGTGTCCCGTGTCGCCAGCGGGCCGCTGCGGAAACGACCATGCGTCAGGTCGTGAAGGCTCGAGCACCGATGCTGGGCGAGCGCGCGTCAGCGGCGCTGCGCGCACGATGTGTCGCGGCGGTGCCCGAAACGGCCAGGGGCGACGACGCGGTCGCGAGCGAACCAACGTCCGTCGCAGGTGCGTGGCGGCGTCGGGCCGTGGGCTGGGTGCCGATGTCTATGGCGGCGGCGGTACTCCTTGCCGTTGGCGCGGTGTTCCTTCTCGGACCGAACCAGGAACTTGAGGCGGCGTTCGCCGCGCAGCTGGCGATTGACCACGAACGGTGTTTCTCGAATGTGGATGATCTGACCGCGGGATTCGACGCCAGCCAGGCCGAGCGCGTCCTGTCGAGGCGGCATGACCTGAGCGTGGCCATGCCTCCCGAGTCGGCTGATTTCAACGTGCTCGATGTGCGTCAGTGCTTGTACAACGAAGGCGAGATGGCTCACGTGCTGTGCGAGTGGAAGGGCCAACCGATGTCGCTGTTCATTGTTCCGGAGAGGTCCGCGAGAGAACAGCTACTTGAGGTCGTGGGGCATGACGCGTTAGTCTGGTCTCGTGGGCGGGACGCCTACGTGCTTGTGGCCCAGCAGAGCCAAGGGCAGATTCAGCAAGTTGCTGACTATGTTCGCGATTTCCTGGATTAGCGTGGGTATGGACGACGCTATATGACCAAGCGGTGGACACTCGCGGTGGGAGCGGCGCTGGCGCTGGCGCTGCTCACACTTCCAGGCACGCGCAGTTTCAGCATTGAGCGGTTTGCACTGTTCGGGGGAGCGGTCGGTGCCGCCGAGGCCTGCGACGCGGATGCGAAGCCGGCGCCGCTCGACTACACACTGCAGGATATGAACGGCGATGACGTTGATCTGGCCCAGTTCAAGGGGCAGGTCATCCTCCTCAACTTCTGGGCGACGTGGTGCGGTCCCTGCAAGATCGAGATTCCCGGGTTCGTCGAGCTCCAAGACACCTACCGTGATCAAGGGTTCGTCGTACTTGGTCTCTCGGTCGATGACACGGTTGACCAAATCAAGCCGTTCGCGGAAGAGTACGCCGTCAACTACCCGATGTTGGTTGGCCTCGACCAAGACGACTTCCAGGAAGCGTGGGGTCCGGTCTGGGGTCTGCCGATGAGTTTCTGGATTGACCGCGACGGCACGTGGTGCAAGACGCACATGGGTATCGGCACGAAGGACGAGTTTGAGGCCGACCTGAAGTCGCTGCTCTGACCACTCCTGCTCACCCTTTCGTTGTTTTCTCCCGAGAACAGCGGATCGCTACGTCTTGCACTGTAGTATGATTCGCGCATGTTGAAAGGCTTCGCGCGCGCGCGACTCGCTTGCGGATGCCAGCTGCGCTTCGAAGATGGCGTAGAGGGCAGTCCCGTGACGGTCATCGTGGACAAGAAGGCGGCAGGGTGCTCACTCTGGATCCATGTCCAGAGTTTGCCTGTCTACGACTATCGCGAAGCCCTGCGTGCCTCCACCCGCATCAGCCCACCGCGCGAGGGAGAGTACGAAGAAGAAGGCTGACGATGTCGAAGCTGGCATCCGAGTTCGAGGTTGTGTGCCCATGCTGCCACGCAACGCTCGTGGTCGATGGGGGCCTCAAGCGCGTTGTGTCGCACAGTGACCCGGTCAACGAGGACCGGCCTGAGCTCGACGAAGCCCAGCAGATTCTCGCCGCGGAAAAGGCCAAGCGCGAGGCGTTGTTTGCGCAGTCGGTTGCCGACGAGCAGGGACGTGGCGACGTCTTGTCAAAGCGGTTTGATGAAGCCCTGAAGCAGGCTCGCGAGGAACCGATTGAGCGACCCGCCCGAGATTTCGACCTCGACTAGGAGTCTGCGCCGCAGGAGGTGCGGCGGCGTGAAATGGGTCGTCGGCCCATGCTGTGCGTCATTGTGCCGGAGCGACTTCGGCGGTCGGCCGACGAGGGAACTCCTCGGCGAAGGGCGAAGCAGATAGCAAGATTCGGCCTTGAGGGGCCGCCTGGCCCGCCACCGAGCCCGAGGCGCGCCGATCGGTCGTCGTTGCGAGCCTCATTCCCCGCGTGTTACGCCGCCATCAGGGCGTGCAGGCGCGTGGTGTTCAACGCCCGGCACACCAAGTCCCACTCGCCCTGCACCTTCGCCAGCCCCCGCAGGCTGAAGCGTCGGAATCCCAGCACGTGCGTGATCCAGCCGTTGGGAGCCTCCGACAGCCACTTGCGTTCTGCCTACGCCGCACGGCCCGCCGGCCTCGACAGCTTCTCGGCCATGCGACTCGTCGCGGGATACTTCTCCGGGTCGCGGGGCCTGGCCGCCTTCCCCTCCCGGCCCAAGGACACATACCCGTCGATGCCTCGCGTTTCCAGGTCCGCCAAGTCCCGCTCGTTGCTGTAGCCGGCGTCCGCCAGCACCGTCTCCGGCTGCTCGCCGACCGTCTCCGCCAGCGCGTCGAGCAGCGCCGGCACACCACCCTGGTCGCTCGCGTTCGCCGTCACCTCCGTCGCCACCACCAACTGGTGCGCACCATCGACCGCCACCTGCGCGTTGTAGCACTGCTGGAACCCGTCGTTGCTCGTCTTCATGATCCCGCTCTCCGGGTCCGTGAAGTTGCTCTGCGCCTTCGCGTCCGGCTCGCCATACGACCGCGTGTAGGGCGGCCCGCCCTTCGGGTTCCGGTCTTGGTCCGGCTGCCGACCGCGGGCGTCGTCCGCTGCCCGCTGCTGCGCCTCCAACCGCGACTTCGCCGCCCGGGTCGCCGCCAGACGGTCTTCCCGGCGGCGCAACTCCGCCGGCAACGCGTCGCCCCGCACGTCCGCCCCCACCCGCGCGTCCTCGGCCGCGTCGGCCGCGCCAGCCGCCGCCAGCCGCGCCTCAATCTCCCCCCGCAGCCGCCGCTCCTCCTTGGCCATCCGCCCGTAGCTCATCGCCTTCCGTTTGCTCGCGTTCGCCCGCACCTTCGTGCCGTCAATCGACAGCTTCCCGACGCGCGCCAGACCCCATGCCCGCGCCAGCCGACCCACCGCTACAAACAGCTCCTTGAAGTCCGACAAGTGCCGCCGCCGGAACTCGCACAGCGTCCGATGTTGCGGGAAGTTGCCCGCCCCCAGAACCCGGAACGCCCCGTCCTCTTCCAGCTTCCGCGCGATCCCGCGCGCCGAGAACACCCCCGTCGCATACGCATACAGCAGCACCTTCACCATCATCCGCGGTGCAGAGGGCGCGTTGCGCCGACCGTCCCCCGCATACGGCGCGTAGAACGCCGTCAAATCCACACCGTCCCCCAGGTCGCTGACGTGGTGCGCCAAGTGGCCCTCCGGCAACCACGCCCGCAGGTCCGCCGGCAACAGCAGCATCTGATCCGGTGCGTAGGGACGGAACGTCGTCGACATCAGGTCCTTTCCTCCTCGGCTCGCCTACAATTGTCGCACCGTTTCTGCGGCGCAGACTCCTAGTCCCCCGCCATCACCTACTCCTTGAATTCCTCTGGTATCTCCGTCCACCGGTCCCGGCCGGCGAAGTACAAAGGCCTCCGCTCGGGATATTCCGACTTGAAATCTCGGAAGCGTTGCCGGAGCCGGTCGATTCGATGATTCGACGTGTGAATCTGTCGATGGGGATGCTCCTGGAGGAGCCGCTCGGTTTTCCAGACGTTGCGTGGCGAGAGGCGCCAGTCGTAGTCGCCGAGCAGCCTGAGATCAACCACCGCGTAGCCGATGATTCGTCCTGTGAAGTCGATGTACGGCTCGACGTAACTCAGCGCCAAGTCACGTGCTCGGCGGAACACGGCTCGACGCCCATGTAGACCGGGGTCACGTGACCGCGCCACTGACCCCCATCGGCCGCCGCGTTGGTAGACGAACAGCACGTGGTCGAGCAAGTCCTCGGATTCGAGGCTCATGAGCCATGGTGGGTAGCCATGTTGCTCGAGAATCACGGCGGCGGCCAACGCCGCCTCGATGCAGTTTGCCGTACCGTGGCTCGTGACGCCGCGAAAGCTGCGGAGCGTCGGCCCATGCGGGGATGGTTCGACGTTGTATGGCAGACGGTTTAGATATCGCTGTACCTGGTGCGGTGTGCGGTGGCGTTCGATAATCCGTCGCTCGCGAGTCGTGAACCGCGGAGAAAGATCCTGCATGACGACATGTAGACCTTCGAAGTCTTCGGGAGATTCGGTACACTGCAAGTATGCCTGAATCTGGCGAGCCCACTTTTTGGGTGGGCACCTCGGGGTACAACTACGCGGAGTGGAAGGGAAGTTTCTATCCCGAGCGGTTCTCGTCGAAGAAGATGCTTCCGTACTACGCCGAAAGGCTGCCGACTGTTGAGATCAACTACACCTTCTACCGGATGCCGACCGAACGCCTGTTGACCGGGTGGGCCGAGGCGACGCCCGCCGAGTTCCGTTTTACACTGAAGGCTCCACGTCGCATTACTCACGACGCGCGTCTGCAGCATTGCGACGAGTTGACCCAAGCCTTTTGCGATGCCGCCGGCACCCTGGGGCCGAAGCTGGCCATGCTGCTCTTTCAGCTGCCGCCCTCGTTCAAGAAGGATGTGGCGGTGCTCGAGGGCTTTCTGGGGACCCTGCCACCGGGGAAGGTGCGCGAAACTTAGTTGGGAATTGAAGCGGCTCCAAACCCTGTGGTTTGATGACGTTGCCTAAGACGAACATCACGCCACGAGAGAAAGGAGCCGAGATGAGCAGTGTCCTACGACCCGTCAGGAAGCGCAAGAAGGTTCGCACGTTGGGCCCGGTCGACGTCATCGACCGGAAGGAGTACGCCGAACTGGACGTCGACACCAAGGTGGAGTTGATCCGGTCCTTGGTGCCGCTGGGGTTGCTGCATGTCGAGGAGTTGCTCGACGCGGAGGTGACGGCGCTGGCGGGCGGGCGCTATGCCCGCAAGGACGCATCGGTCGGCGGGCGTCGTCATGGCAGCAACCCCGGGACGGTCGGGTTGGCCGGCCAGCGCGTGCCAATTCGCGTGCCACGGATTCGCCATGTCGCGGGGAGCGAGATGCCGCTGCGGTCCTACGAGGCGTTGCATGGGGAGCGCGCGGTGAACGACCTGCTGCTGAAGCGCGTGCTGTACGGAATCTCGTGCCGCAACTACGAAGCCGCCGCGGCGGCGATTCCCGGAGCCATCGGGCTGTCGGGGTCGACCGTGTCCCGGGGCTTTATTCAGGCTAGCGCGGCGAAACTGCGGGAGCTCCAGGAGCGGGACCTCTCCGGCGAGGACGTGGTGGCCGTGGTCCTGGACGGCAAGACCTTTGCCGAGGCAACGATGGTCATCGCGCTGGGCATCACGCTGGCGGGGGAAAAACGCTTTCTGGGCTTCGTCGAGACGGATACCGAGAACGAGAAAGTGTTGACCCCGTTCTTGCGGTCGTTGGTCGAGCGGGGTCTTGACGTCTCCCAGGGCGTGCTGGTGATCCTCGACGGCGGCAAGGGGCTGCGATCAGCCGTCCGCAAAGCCTTCCGGGACCGGGCGCTGGTCCACCGGTGCCAGTGGCATAAGCGCGAGAACGTGGTGAGTTACCTGGCCAAGACCGAGCAGGCGTCGTGGCGCCAGCGCCTCCAACGCGCCTACAACCGTCCGGAATACGACGAAGCCCGCGCGGCCCTTGAGACGCTCCATCGCGAGCTGGAGGACCGGAACCAATCGGCGGCCCGCAGCTTGGCGGAAGGCTTCGACGAGACCTTGACGCTGCATCGACTCGGGCTCTACGGCGTTCTGGGCCGCTCGCTGAAGACGACGAACTGTCTGGAGTCCGTCAATGCGCTCGTCGAGGAACGCTGCGCGAAGGTCGATCACTGGCAAAACTCGCGTCAACGTCACCGCTGGCTGGCGACCGCGCTCTTGGACATCGAACCGCGCCTGCGCAAGGTGATGGGGTACCGGCACCTGCCCACGCTCCGTGCCGCGTTGAAGCGAGAACTGAAGATCGACACGACGACGTCGAAGAAGAAAGCCGCGTAGTCAATCAGGAGCCGTAGAGAGTTTCAACTAAGAATGGGCTTGACTCGTGGCATGACCCGGAGGTCTTCGAGTGCCTGCGACAACGTGGACAGTCGCTGTGCGTCGTCGATAGCGAGCGATTGACGACGCCGGTGGAAATCACGGCGCGATGGGCGTACTTCAGGCTGCGCGACGAAGGCTACGGCGTGGACGACATCGCGAGCTGGGCAGAGACGATACGGACGAACACCCGTGCGTGCCACGAGGTGTTCGTCTACTTTAAGCACGAAGAACAGGGAAAGGGCCCCGAGTTGGCGCGTGCCCTTATCGACACGCTTGGAGCCTAGCGGCCACACCCGGCCGCCGGGCTTCAGGTGATTCACGAGGAGGTCATTTGATGACGTTTGGGATCATCTTCATCATCGTGTTGCTGCTGATCGGACTGGTTCTGGCAGCGGTTCTTGTTGGCATCTTCAACAAGCTGGTGACCTATGCGAACCGGTACAAGAACGCGTTTGCCCAGATCGATGTCCAGCTGAAGCGGCGGTACGACCTCATTCCGAATCTCGTCGAAACGGCTAGGGGGTACATGGCACACGAACGCGAGACGCTGGAGGCCGTCATCAGCGCCAGGAACCAGGCCTCGGCTGGGCTCCAGGCCGCCGCTCAGGACCCGGGCAACGCGGCCGCGATCCAAAGCCTGGCGGGTGCCGAAGGGCTGCTGACGGGCGCCATGGGACGTCTGCTCGCGGTCGCGGAGCAGTATCCGGACTTGAAGGCCAACCAGAACATGATGCAGCTCACTGAAGAGCTGACGTCAACCGAGAACAAGGTCGCCTTCGCCAGGCAAGCGTTCAACGACTCGGTCACGATGTACAACACGTACCGCCAGACCTTTCCGACGGTCGTGTTCGCTGGCATGTTCGGCCACGGCCAGGATGCGGCCCTGCTGGAGTACGAAGACCGCGAACAGATCCAGGAAGCTCCAAAGGTTTCGTTCTAGGCAGGCGATCGTTGCCCCGGGCCCAATCCGCGTCAGAACTGTAGATGGCTACGGACTTCTTTGAACGGCAGGAGACGGCTCGCCGCAATACGTCGCGCCTGGTCTTGCTCTTCGCGCTGGCGGTGATGGCGATCATCATCTCCGTGGACCTGTTGGGCGCCCTGCTTCTCGCCTACGTCACGCTCGACACCGAAACCGGACTGATCGCGGCGGCGTTGCCGTTCGTAATCGATCCACGCATTCTGGCGGTTGCGGTCGGGGGAACGATCATCGTCGTTGTCCTGGGCAGCCTCTACAAAGTGTTGAGCCTCTGGGGCGGTGGCCATGTTGTCGCCGAGCACCTCGGCGGGCGTCGTCTCAACCCCGACACAGCTGACCCTGCGGAGCGCCAGCTACTCAACGTCGTCGAAGAAATGGCGATTGCATCCGGCACGCCGACCCCGCCGGTGTTCTTGCTCGACAACGAGGGGGGGATCAACGCGTTCGCGGCTGGCTATGCCTTGGATGACGCCGTCATTGGTGTGACGCGTGGGACCGCGGAGCGTTTGTCACGTGATGAGCTTCAGGGCGTGATTGCTCACGAGTTCAGTCACGTGCTGAACGGGGACATGGGGCTGAACCTTCGCCTCATCAGCCTGCTTCATGGAATTCTCATCATCGGGCTTCTTGGGCAGTTCATCTTCCGCATCTTTGCCTACTCGGGAATTACGCGACGCGGCGGTAGAGGTTCGGACTCACCGGTACCGGTAGTGGCACTCGGCGCCTTGGTCTTCGGCCTGGGACTCATGGTGATCGGGTTCGCCGGCACCTTCTTCGGAAGCATGATCAAGGCGGCCGTCAGCCGTCAGCGCGAGTTTCTGGCGGATGCGTCGGCGGTACAGTTCACGCGTAACCCACTCGGGATCGCAGATGCGCTGAAGAAGATCGGAGGGTTCGTCCACGGCGCGTCAGTCGAGAGTCCGAACGCGCTCGAAGTCAGTCACCTGTTCTTCGGACAAGCCGTCTCCGGGCTGAGGTCGGTCTTCTCGACCCATCCGCCACTGAGCGAGCGGATCGAGCGGCTCGACCCGTCCTGGGACGGGCAGTTCATCAAGTCGGACGAGCCGCTACGAACAGTCGCCTCAGGTCTTCCGGCCGAGGTGGCTGGCGTGGCCGCCGCCGCGCCGTTTGCTGCTGGGGATGCTGCCCCGCCACTCACGGCTGCTATTCGTGATGTCGGCCAACCAGGCGACGTGCACTTGGCGATCGCCGGAGAGCTCCTCGCCCGCATTCCCTCGCCGCTCGTCGAGGCGGCCCACGATACCTACAGCGCCAGGGCGTTGATTTACGCGTTGCTGCTCGACCGAGAGCCGGCGTGTCGAGAGCGTCAGCTGGATCACCTGTCGCGCGAGGCCGATCGAGGCGTGCTTGAGGAAACGAAGCGCTTGATCATGCCGGTCGCGCGTCTGGAGGCGGAGGCACGGTTACCGCTTGTCGACATCGCCATGCCAGCCCTGGACGCCCTCACGGAACCGCAGTATCAGCTGTTCAAGCGCAATGTCGGAGTGCTTATCGCTGCCGATGACCGACTTGCGCTGTTTGAGTGGGCGCTGCAGCGCATCTTGCTCCGTCAGTTGGACCGACAGCATGGCCATGGGGTGACCGGTCGAGCGCGTCAACGGACCCTCCGTTCGATGACCTCCCAGTGCTCGATGATGTTGTCGATGCTCGCGTGGATCGGGCACCCGACCGAGACGGTCGCTGCTCATGCGTTCACCCTGGGATGGGCAGCGCTGGGCTTGCCGGCCGGTCGTCTCTTGCCGATGGAGCAGTGTGATTTCGGCAAGCTGGATCAGGCTCTCACCGATCTCGATGGAGCTGGGCCGGCGGCGAAGCGGAAACTGTTGCACGCGGCAGCCGCATGCATCGAGTCTGACGCCACCGTGACGGTCAACGAATTCGAGCTCCTGCGTGCGATCGCGGCGAGCTTGAGCTGCCCGATGCCGCCGTTGGCGGGAGGCGGGAGTAGCAGATAGAAGCTAGGAGTCTGCGCCGCAGAAACGGTGCGACAATTGTAGGCGAGCCGAGGAGGAAAGGACCTGATGTCGACGACGTTCCGTCCCTACGCACCGGATCAGATGCTGCTGTTGCCGGCGGACCTGCGGGCGTGGTTGCCGGAGGGCCACTTGGCGCACCACGTCAGCGACCTGGGGGACGGTGTGGATTTGACGGCGTTCTACGCGCCGTATGCGGGGGACGGTCGGCGCAACGCGCCCTCTGCACCGCGGATGATGGTGAAGGTGCTGCTGTATGCGTATGCGACGGGGGTGTTCTCGGCGCGCGGGATCGCGCGGAAGCTGGAAGAGGACGGGGCGTTCCGGGTTCTGGGGGCGGGCAACTTCCCGCAACATCGGACGCTGTGCGAGTTCCGGCGGCGGCACTTGTCGGACTTCAAGGAGCTGTTTGTAGCGGTGGGTCGGCTGGCGCGGGCATGGGGTCTGGCGCGCGTCGGGAAGCTGTCGATTGACGGCACGAAGGTGCGGGCGAACGCGAGCAAACGGAAGGCGATGAGCTACGGGCGGATGGCCAAGGAGGAGCGGCGGCTGCGGGGGGAGATTGAGGCGCGGCTGGCGGCGGCTGGCGCGGCCGAGGACGCGCGGGTGGGGGCGGACGTGCGGGGCGACGCGTTGCCGGCGGAGTTGCGCCGCCGGGAAGACCGTCTGGCGGCGATCCGGGCGGCGAAGTCGCGGTTGGAGGCGCAGCAGCGGGCAGCGGACGACGCCCGCGGTCGGCAGCCGGACCAAGACCGGAACCCGAAGGGCGGGCCGCCCTACACGCGGTCGTATGGCGAGCCGGACGCGAAGGCGCAGAGCAACTTCACGGACCCGGAGAGCGGGATCATGAAGACGAGCAACGACGGGTTCCAGCAGTGCTACAACGCGCAGGTGGCGGTCGATGGTGCGCACCAGTTGGTGGTGGCGACGGAGGTGACGGCGAACGCGAGCGACCAGGGTGGTGTGCCGGCGCTGCTCGACGCGCTGGCGGAGACGGTCGGCGAGCAGCCGGAGACGGTGCTGGCGGACGCCGGCTACAGCAACGAGCGGGACTTGGCGGACCTGGAAACGCGAGGCATCGACGGGTATGTGTCCTTGGGCCGGGAGGGGAAGGCGGCCAGGCCCCGCGACCCGGAGAAGTATCCCGCGACGAGTCGCATGGCCGAGAAGCTGTCGAGGCCGGCGGGCCGTGCGGCGTAGGCAGAACGCAAGTGGCTGTCGGAGGCTCCCAACGGCTGGATCACGCACGTGCTGGGATTCCGACGCTTCAGCCTGCGGGGGCTGGCGAAGGTGCAGGGCGAGTGGGACTTGGTGTGCCGGGCGTTGAACACCACGCGCCTGCACGCCCTGATGGCGGCGTAACACGCGGGGAATGAGGCTCGCAACGACGACCGATCGGCGCGCATCGGGCTCTGTGGCGGGCCAGGCGGCCCCTCAAGGCCGAATCTTGCTATCTGCTTCGCCCTTCGCCGAGGAGTTCCCTCGTCGGCCGACCGCCGAAGTCGCTCCGGCACAATGACGCACAGCATGGGCCGACGACCCATTTCACGCCGCCGCACCTCCTGCGGCGCAGACTCCTAGAAGGGAGTCGGCCGACCGTTCCCCCTCACGAACTCCACCGCCACGCGTTCGGCCCAGTAGCCGTCGAAGCCGGTCGTGGGTTCGGCGACGAATCCACAGTGTCCGCCGCAAGGCGTGAGGGCGAGGGTCAGCGCTCGGTTCTCGGTGATCAGCGGGTCTTCGAACTGGTCCGGCGGTACGAAGGGGTCGTCTTGAGCACTCACGATCAGCGTCGGAACGCGGATTCGGTCAATGACCCGAAGGCTGCTGGCGCGGTAGTAATAGTCGTCGGCGTCTCGAAAGCCGTGGTGAGGCGCCGTGTAGGCCTCGTCGAAGCCGCGCACCGTTCGCACCTGCTTGAGTGCGGTCAAATCGTAGCGGCCGGGCCAGGCTCGAGCCTTGCGGCGCATCCGGCGCTTGAGATTCCGAACGAAGTTCAGCTCGTAGAGAAGGTTACTCGGGCGTTCCAGTGCTTCGACGCATCGGGCAAGGTCCATCGTTGGCGACACGGCGCAGACCGCGCGGAGCGCGCCACCCGGGCCATCCGGCGCGTGGTCGGCGGCGAGCCGAAGCGCGACATTCCCGCCGAGTGAGTAGCCAACGACCGCGATGGACGTGAGGCCGTCCAGTTCGACCAGTTCTTCGATAACGCCAGCCGGATCGGCGGATAGACCCGAGTGGTAGAGCCCTTCGGACAGATGTTCCGTGCCGCCGCAGTTCCGCTGGTTCAGGAGGACGGCGTTGAAACCCGCGGCGTACGCCTTGTCGGCCAGTCCCCGCATGTAATGCGCACCGCTCGAGCCCTCCAGGCCGTGGAGCGCGATCACGGTCGGGTGTTGTCGCGGCTCGGGCTGCCAGTGGCAGTGCGCGAGTACCCGCGCATCGCTCGCCACATCGAAGAGCCGGACTTCGGGGGAAGGGAGATTGGGGAAGTACCGTGGCCGCGCCCACGTGTAGAGCGTCATGCGGTGTCCGCCAGCCAGGCGGGACGCGGGCACGAAGGCGTCTACCATTCGCTGTCCATCAAAACGACCCTTCGTCGGCTGACGGACCATAGATCGCGGGGATCGACACCTCCTGCATGCGGAGATACACGCTCAGCTGGCCCCGGTGGTGCACGAGATGGTTGAGTGCGAACTGCCGCAGCATCGACACACGCGGCATGGTGAAGATAGACCGCGCCCCCCGTTTCAGCGTCCACGGCGCAGACAACGTGCCGTCGATGGCACCGACGAGTTGCGACCGTGCCGCGGTCACGTTGGCATCGTAGCGAGCGAGCAACGGCGCGACTGCGCCGGCTGGGGGTGGGGGCTGCAGCTCGGTCACGTCACACGATTCCTCGCTCATGATGATGCTGACCCACCGGGGAAGCTCGGCGAGGTGCGCGCTGAGTTGTCCTAGAGACATCGATCGCGGGTGCGGCGCGAAGTCGAACGCCGATTCAGGAATCCGTTCGAGGAGTCGGCGAGTCGTGCCCGTCTCGCGATCGTACTCGGGAAGCAATACGTCGATGAGGGCCATGCATCCTAACGCCAACGAAGCCCCATTGTACAATGCGGCCGCGTGCAGCTTCGCAGGCTCAACGTCGGATGTTTCGGTGGTGGAACTGGCCTGCCCAGTCTGATCGGTGGGCTCAAGCACAACCCCTGGGTCCATGCCAATGCCGTCGTCACGATGTTCGATAGCGGGGGCAGCTCCGGTCAGTTGCGCGACCAGCTTGGCGTGCTGCCTCCAGGTGACGTACTCAAGTGCGCGCTTGCGTTGGCACGCAACGAGGACGAGGCCCGTCGCATTCTGCTGTCGCGTCTGCCGGGTCTCGAGGACGGACGCCTGGGCGGCCACACCAGTGGCAACCTCCTGCTCTCGATGATGGAGCAGTTCAGCGGCGATTTCCTTGCGGCCGTCGACGCGCTCAGCGCGCTGCTCGACTGCCAGGGGCGCGTGTGGCCGGTCAGCGTCGAGCACGCCAGCGTGTGCGCTGAGTACGACGACGCGTCCACGACGATCGGTGAGGTGGCCGTTGATGCGGAGCAGTCGCACGGCCGCCGAATCACTCGCATCTGGTTGGAACCCGAGGTCGGGATGCATCCCACCGTGGCTGAAGCGATTCGAGGGTTTGACGCGGTGATCATCGGACCCGGGAGCTTCTACACCAGCCTCATGCCGATCCTGCTGGTGCAGGGCGTTGCTGAGGCCGTTCGCGAGATCGGCGGGCCGATTGTACTTGTGACCAACATCCTGACTGAAGGGCGCGGTATGCAGGGATTCACGGCCGGCGATGCCGCGCGCGAAGTGAGCGCCGCGGTCGGTCGGCCGGTCGATGTCCTCCTTGTCAACGACGGGCATCCGTCCGATGATGCACTCGAGCGATACGCGGCAGAGCACAAGGAGCCACTGCCGATCGGGGATGTCCCCTCGGGATGCGAGGTTGTCGCCGGTCAGTTCTGGCAAGGCCCAATTGCTCGCCACGCCAGGCGGAGACTGTCCTACGCGGTGTGGAGCGTGCTTGCCGCGTAGGCGGGCTCACCGTTTTCGACCGGTTCGCCGTCGAGCCAGAATCTTCTTCGCCGCCCCCTCGATTGTCTCGGCCATGAGCTTGCGCGCCGACCCGCCGGTCGCGGTGGCGGGTCGATCGGTGACCCAGAGCGCCGGCATGTCGTCGGCGAGAATGTCGTCGAAGTTCCCCTCGCTCTTCACGCTGAGCGGCGCGAGTTCCGCGATGTCGACAGGACCCGACCAGAAATCCCGGTGCTTGATCAACAGCCAGCTGCGGCCACGCTGTTTCGACGACGCCGTTGCGCGGTCGTGGGTGCGAACGAGCACCCACGAGCCCTTGAGCTTGAACCCGTCGAGCGAGAATTTCAGGTCGCCCTTTTCGAGCGCACGATCAATGTCGTCGACTTCCGGTGTCCAGACACCGTGGTCCCACAGCATCACGATTCCGGCTCCATAGCCTTGGGGAATGACGCCTTCGAAGTCGCCGTAGGCGATGGGGTGGTCTTCGGTTCGGACCGCCATGCGTTTGTTCGTCGGATCGAGCGACGGGCCCTTGGGCACGGCCCAGGAGAGCAGCACTCCGTTGTGCTCGAGTCGCAGGTCGTAGTGGAGATGGCTCGCGAGGTGTTTCTGCACGCAGAAGTACGGTTGTTTGGCGCGCTTCGGCCGTCGCCCCTTTGGTTTCTTGGCGGTGTCGTCGCCGTCCGGCTCTGGGGTCTTTGAGAAATCACGCTTGCGACGGTACTCGTCGAGTGGCATGGGTGCTGTATATCTACCCTTGATGGGGTCGGGTGGTCCAGGAGATCGTCGTCGCGACGTCACGGGACCGACGTCGGGGGACTGAAGCCGGAGGTGGTGTGTGTCTCGAAAAAGCGTATCTGTGGTGTGTGTCGCGATCTCGTCGGGGCTGCTGCTCGCATCGTGTGGGAGTCCAACAGGTGGCGAGTCGCCGGCATCGGTACTCGACCTCTCGGGGGTTGAGGTCATCGATCTCAGCTACGCGTACGATGCCGAGACCCTCTATTGGCCGACCTCGCCGACGACGCTCGAGCTGACCGAGTTGTCGTTCGGGCCGACCGAGGGCGGCTATTTCTACGCCGCGTACTCGTTCTGTACACCTGAGCACGGCGGCACGCACATCGACGCTCCGATACACTTCTCGCGCGACGGGTGGACGTTGGGCGAGGTTCCGGTCGAGCGGCTTGTCGCGCCCGGCATCGTCATCGACGTTGCCGATCAGGCTGCGGCTGACCCTGACTACCGCCTGACTCCAGAGGACGTTCGAGCGTGGGAGCGGGAACATGGTGAGGTTCCGACGGGGGCGTTCGTGCTGCTGTACTCGGGTTGGGGTTCTCGCTGGCCCGACGCGAGCAGGTATCTTGGAGACGACACGCCCGGCGACGCCAGCAACCTTCACTTTCCCGGCTACGGCGAAGCGTCGGTCCGCATGTTGGTGAGTGAGCGCGATGTCGCTGCCCTAGGAGTCTGCGCCGCAGGAGGTGCGGCGGCGTGAAATGGGTCGTCGGCCCATGCTGTGCGTCATTGTGCCGGAGCGACTTCGGCGGTCGGCCGACGAGGGAGCTCCTCGGCGAAGGGCGAAGCAGATAGCAAGATTCGGCCTTGAGGGGCCGCCTGGCCCGCCACAGAGCCCGAGGCGCGCCGATCGGTCGTCGTTGCGAGCCTCATTCCCCGCGTGTTACGCCGCCATCAGGGCGTGCAGGCGCGTGGTGTTCAACGCCCGGCACACCAAGTCCCACTCGCCCTGCACCTTCGCCAGCCCCCGCAGGCTGAAGCGTCGGAATCCCAGCACGTGCGTGATCCAGCCGTTGGGAGCCTCCGACAGCCACTTGCGTTCTGCCTACGCCGCACGGCCCGCCGGCCTCGACAGCTTCTCGGCCATGCGACTCGTCGCGGGATACTTCTCCGGGTCGCGGGGCCTGGCCGCCTTCCCCTCCCGGCCCAAGGACACATACCCGTCGATGCCTCGCGTTTCCAGGTCCGCCAAGTCCCGCTCGTTGCTGTAGCCGGCGTCCGCCAGCACCGTCTCCGGCTGCTCGCCGACCGTCTCCGCCAGCGCGTCGAGCAGCGCCGGCACACCACCCTGGTCGCTCGCGTTCGCCGTCACCTCCGTCGCCACCACCAACTGGTGCGCACCATCGACCGCCACCTGCGTGTTGTAGCACTGCTGGAACCCGTCGTTGCTCGTCTTCATGATCCCGCTCTCCGGGTCCGTGAAGTTGCTCTGCGCCTTCGCGTCCGGCTCGCCATACGACCGCGTGTAGGGCGGCCCGCCCTTCGGGTTCCGGTCTTGGTCCGGCTGCCGACCGCGGGCGTCGTCCGCTGCCCGCTGCTGCGCCTCCAACCGCGACTTCGCCGCCCGGGTCGCCGCCAGACGGTCTTCCCGGCGGCGCAACTCCGCCGGCAACGCGTCGCCCCGCACGTCCGCCGCCAGCCGCGCCTCAATCTCCCCCCGCAGCCGCCGCTCCTCCTTGGCCATCCGCCCGTAGCTCATCGCCTTCCGTTTGCTCGCGTTCGCCCGCACCTTCGTGCCGTCAATCGACAGCTTCCCGACGCGCGCCAGACCCCATGCCCGCGCCAGCCGACCCACCGCTACAAACAGCTCCTTGAAGTCCGACAAGTGCCGCCGCCGGAACTCGCACAGCGTCCGATGTTGCGGGAAGTTGCCCGCCCCCAGAACCCGGAACGCCCCGTCCTCTTCCAGCTTCCGCGCGATCCCGCGCGCCGAGAACACCCCCGTCGCATACGCATACAGCAGCACCTTCACCATCATCCGCGGTGCAGAGGGCGCGTTGCGCCGACCGTCCCCCGCATACGGCGCGTAGAACGCCGTCAAATCCACACCGTCCCCCAGGTCGCTGACGTGGTGCGCCAAGTGGCCCTCCGGCAACCACGCCCGCAGGTCCGCCGGCAACAGCAGCATCTGATCCGGTGCGTAGGGACGGAACGTCGTCGACATCAGGTCCTTTCCTCCTCGGCTCGCCTACAATTGTCGCACCGTTTCTGCGGCGCAGACTCCTAGCAGGTTGCTGAAGAACACGAGGATCGGGCTGTTTTCATGGCCATCATGCGTGTCACGCCCCCCCGACAACGGTGCGCACGGGGACACGCTGTCCCGACGAGGGGGCCAGCGACACCCGCGGCCGGCGATCAGGGACACCTCGCCTCCAGATTCCGCAACCGGACCAAGTTATAGGCGGTGGCGGCGAAGGTGAGCTGCCAATCCACCAGGGCGATGCCGCGATGCCGGAGCTTGCGCAGGCCGCCGACGGTCTTCATCCAGCCGAAGACCTGTTCCACGAGTTTTCGTTTCCGCTGACTCACGTGATAGCCCGCATGCCGCGTGGTCCGACCGTCGATCGCACTCCCGCGGACCTTCTGCGCCACGTGGGGCGTGACGTCCTGGACGCGCACGTCGGCAACGAAGCGCGCCACATCGTAGCCCTTGTCCGCCCCGACCGTGCTGCCCGGGGAGGCGCTGGCCTCCAGCAACAGCACCGCCGCGTCGCGTTCGGCGGTCCCCGTCGCGTGGGTCGCGCAGACGTTGGCGACAAGCCCCTGTCGATTGTCCAGCAGCACGTGGCCGAGATACGCCAGCTTGGCTTCCTTGCCTTTGCCCTTCCGATGCAACATCGCCTCGGGATCGGTCGTCGACTGATGGGTGTCATTGCGCCGCCGCTCCCCGTGGAAGTTGACCGTGGGATTGCCCGGGTCCTCGGGCGGGTCGCTCTCCGCTGCGTCCACGCACCGAAAGCTTTTCAGGCTGGCCCATGCTTCCAACTGCGTCCCATCCACGGTGAAGTGTTCGTCCGAGAGCAGCCCGGCCGCCCGGGCGTGGGCCTGGACCGCATCAAAGAACGCGGCGGCGACATCGCCCGACAGCAGCCGGTCGCGATTCTTGGTAAACGTCGTGGGATGCCAGACCGGGTCATCCATATTCAGCCCGACGAACCACCGGAACAGCAGGTTGTAGTTGAGCTCTTCCATGAGCAGCCGCTCGCTCCGCACCGTGTAGAGCACTTGCAACAGCAAAGCGCGCAGCAATTGCTCCGGTGGGATCGACGGACGCCCTGTCGTGGCGTACAGGCTCGCGAATCGGCGCGACATTGTCTGCAGGGCTTCGTCCGTCAGCGCCCGAACGGCGCGGAGCGGATGGTCGGCCGGCACGCGCTGTTCCGGCGACAGGTAGCTGAACATGTGGGTGGTCTGCTCATCGTGTCCGCGCATGATCGGGCTCCCTTCAGTGTTGGGAGCATCGTAGTACGACGGGATCCATCTGTCGATCCCATTTCGCGGAGTTTTTCAGCAGCCTGCTAGTCCCCTTGATCTTTGATTTCTTCAAAAAGTCGTTGGTCATCTGGGGCCACCGTGGACTTGAACGGTGCGCTGTCCGAACCGCTTCACCTTCGCGAGGATCTCGTCGGCTGTGTTCGTCCACTTGAAAGGCTTGCCCTCGTCATTGTGGGCGTCCACGTAGGCGGAGATGGCGTGGCGCAGCGCGTGCGTGCTGGAATGTGAGCCGCGCTTGAGGGCGTGTTCGGTGAGGAGGCCAAAGAACCGCTCGACGAGGTTGAGCCAGGCGGAGGAGGTTGGCGTAAAGTGGAACTGGAAGCGCGGGTGGCGGGCCACCCATCGTGTGACCAGCGGGGACTTATGCGCCGAGAGATTGTCGAGGATCACGTGGACGGTGAGGGTGGGGTCCACCCGCTCGTCGATCTCGCGCAGAAAGCTCACGAAATCCCTCGACCGATGCTGCTTCTTGGTGTGCGCCACGACCTGGCCGGTCGCGACGTTGAGCGCCGCGAAGAGGTCCACCGTGCCATGGCGGATGTAGTTGTGCGTCTGGCGTTCGGGCCGACCCATGTCCATCGGCAGGATCGGCTGCGCTCGCTCGAGGGCTTGAATCTGAGGCTTTTCGTCGCATGACAAGACACCGGCGTGGTCGGGTGGATTCAGGTAGAGGCCGACAATGTCCCGCACCTTCTCGATGACCAGCGGGTCGTCGGAGATCTTGAAGGATGCCACGACATGCGGCTGCAACCCGAAGGTGCGCCAGATGCGGCCCACGGTGGAGGCACTGACGCCAGCGCGCTCCGCCATCTTGCGGGTGCTCCAGTGGGTCCGCCCCTTCGGCTTACTTTCCAACGTGGCGACGAGGATCGACTCGACATCCGCATCGGACAGTGTCCGGGGGGCTCCGGGCTTGGGCTCGTCATACAGCGCATCCACGCGACCTGTCGTAACCCGCTGCCGCCACTTGCCGACCGTCACATTCGAACAGCGCAGTTTCGCCGCGACCGCCACGTTCGATTCGCCATGCGCGCACCTCAGGACGATCTTCGCCCGCAAGGCCACATGCCGATTCGTTCTGGCGCGCCTGGCGAGCCGCTCAAGTTCTCCTCGCTCCACGGCGGTGACTTCCAATCTCGCTTTGGGCCGACCTGTTCTTGCCATGCCGCCCCATACATCACACCCGGCACACTTCTTAAAGCTTTTTCAGACACAAGGGACTAGTCCCCTTGATCTTTGATTTCTTCAAAAAGTCGTTGGTCATCTGGGGCCACCGTGGACTTGAACGGTGCGCTGTCCGAACTGCTTCACCTTCGCGAGGATCTCGTCGGCTGTTTTCGTCCACTTGAAAGGCTTGCCCTCGTCATTGTGGGCGTCCACGTAGGCGGAGATGGCGTGGCGCAGCGCGTGCGTGCTGGAATGTGAGCCGCGCTTGAGGGCGTGTTCGGTGAGGAGGCCAAAGAACCGCTCGACGAGGTTGAGCCAGGCGGAGTAGGTTGGCGTAAAGTGGAACTGGAAGCGCGGGTGGCGGGCCACCCATCGTGTGACCAGCGGGGACTTATGCGCCGAGAGATTGTCGAGGATCACGTGGACGGTGAGGGTGGGGTCCACCCGCTCGTCGATCTCGCGCAGAAAGCTCACGAAATCCCTCGACCGATGCTGCTTCTTGGTGTGCGCCACGACCTGGCCGGTCGCGACGTTGAGCGCCGCGAAGAGGTCCACCGTGCCATGGCGGATGTAGTTGTGCGTCTGGCGTTCGGGCCGACCCATGTCCATCGGCAGGATCGGCTGCGCTCGCTCGAGGGCTTGAATCTGAGGCTTTTCGTCGAATGACAAGACACCGGCGTGGTCGGGTGGATTCAGGTAGAGGCCGACAATGTCCCGCACCTTCTCGAGGACCAGCGGGTCGTCGGAGATCTTGAAGGATTCCACGACATGCGGCTGCAACCCGAAGGTGCGCCAGATGCGGCCCACGGTGGAGGCACTGACGCCAGCGCGCTCCGCCATCTTGCGGGTGCTCCAGTGGGTCCGCCCCTTCGGCTTACTTTCCAACGTGGCGACGAGGATCGACTCGACATCCGCATCGGACAGTGTCCGGGGGGCTCCGGGCTTGGGCTCGTCATACAGCGCATCCACGCGACCTGTCGTAACCCGCTGCCGCCACTTGCCGACCGTCACATTCGAACAGCGCAGTTTCGCCGCGACCGCCACGTTCGATTCGCCATGCGCGCACCTCAGGACGATCTTCGCCCGCAAGGCCACATGCCGATTCGTTCTGGCGCGCCTGGCGCGCCGCTCAAGTTCTCCTCGCTCCACGGCGGTGACTTCCAATCTCGCCTTGGGCCGACCTGTTCTTGCCATGCCGCCCCATACATCACACCCGGCACACTTCTTAAAGCTTTTTCAGACACAAGGGACTAGCAGCCCGTGGTGAAAGTCGAAGTTATGAGGGATCGACACAATCGATCCGTCGTACTACACTGACGCGCATGGCTATGGGAACGCGCGAGACGGATCAACCGCCGCTGTGGATCGCGACGTCGGACCTGCCCACCTCGCCGGGCCATCCGTTCTACGCGCGGCTGACGACGCTGCTCGACGGGCACCCCTTCGATCGGTTCGTCGAAGGCCTGTGTGACCGGTTCTACGCGCCCGTGATGGGCCGACCGAGCTTGGCACCCGGGCGCTACTTCCGCCTGCTGCTGGTCGGCTACTTCGAAGGCATCGACTCGGAACGCGGGATTGCGTGGCGCGCGACGGACTCGTTGGCGGTCCGCAGCTTTCTGCGGTTGGCCGTGGACGAGGCGCCGCCCGATCATTCGACGATTGCGCGCACGCGGCGCTTGATCGATCTGGAGACGCACCGGACCGTCTTTACGTGGGTGCAACAACGACTCGTCGAGGCCGGCCGTCTGAAGGGCAAGACCATCGCGATTGACGCCACGACGCTCGAGGCGAACGCGGCGATGCGCAGCATCGTCCGCCGGGACACCGGCGAGAGCTACCAGGCGTTTCTGGCGGGTCTCGCGACGGCCTCGGGGATCGAGACGCCCACGCGCGAGGGTCTGGCGCGACTGGATCGGAAGCGGAAGAAGAAGACCTCGAACACAGACTGGACGAACCCCCACGATCCCGATGCGAAGGTCACGAAGATGACAGATGGCCGCACGCATCTGGCGCACAAAGCCGAGCATGCCGTCGACATGGAGACCGGCGCGATTGTCGCGGTGACACTGCAAGGTGCCGATGTCGGCGACACCACGACGATCATCGAGACCGCCATCGCCGCGACCGAGCAGGTCGAAGACGCGCAGGCCAACGTTGACGATCGGCAGTCTCTGGAAGAGATCGTCGGTGATAAGGGGTATCACAGCAATCAGACCCTGATCGACCTGGACGCCGTGGGTATCCGGTCCTACGTGTCCGAGCCGGACAGGGGGCGACGTGATTGGTCGAAGGATCCCGCGGCCCGGGCGCCGGTGTATGGCAATCGTCGCCGGATGCGGGGACGACGCGGCCGCCGCCTGATGCGCCAACGCGGCGAACGGATCGAACGCTCGTTTGCGCATCTCTACGACACGGGCGGGATGCGGCGCACCCATCTGCGCGGCCACACGAACATCCTGAAGCGCCTCCTGATTCATGCGGGTGGCTTCAATCTCGGGCTCGTCATGCGTCATCTGATCGGGATCGGCACGCCGCGCGGGCTGCAGGGCCGCGTGGCCGCTGTTCTTGCGACGTTAGGGGGGCTCATGGGCGTCGTCCGACGTCGGCTCACCACGATTTCGTCGTCGCATCGACTCATCCCGGCCGTGCGCGGTCGGCTCGCGTCACTGGCCACGTTTGCCGTCAACTCGTCAGCGGCGATCACTTGCACCACGGGCTGCTAGGCCCAGCCACCTGCTTCAGTCGCTGTACTCGTTCACGAGCAATTCGATGAGTGCCTCCGCTTCATCTGGATCCAGATGATCGATTTTGTGGTGAACCTCTTCAAGGATGTGCTTCGCTTCGTGCGATCCGGCCATCTGGCGCGCCAGCCGGTGTATTCGAAACGCATGATGAATTCCGACCACGCCGTGTGAAAACATCAGAATCGCCGCCGGAACCGGTGCGATCTCCGCCAGGATCGGCAAGGATGCGCGCAACAGCGCTTTGGCGTGATGATGCTGGTGGTGCTTGTTTTCAGCGACGTCGCGCTTGATCCGTTGCAGCCGATCGTTGTTGATCGGCAGATCTTTGCCACCGCTACGCGCCGACCACATCTGGCCGACCAATGCGCGATGATCGCGCGCCTGCCGCTCGGCACCGAGCTGATCGTCGTTCACGTGCGCCATGCCGTGCCGAAACTCGACCTCATACGTCGCCGGATCATCCCCCAACCCGAAGTAGGTCGCTTCAGACTCGCCGCCCCCCCCAGTATCTCCATCGCGGCGGTCGACCATGTAGCTGCCACAGACAATCTCGGTATCACGCTCGTGGCGGTTGATCGTCGCGCAAGGCACAACGAGGAAGTGCGTCGCCGTAGCAGGCGTATAGTCCTGGATGTCCAACATCACCATCCGGGCTTGAAGGTGAGCTGAAACGATGCCGGCGTACAACGGCCTGTATGCGGGATTCACACGCGACTCATCTAACAGCGTGGCCGTACGGTCGATCCCTTCTGATTCAAACGCCGCATGCAACTCCTCCACATACGGCTCGCGACTGCCCGCCAATAGCGCGTGCAAGGCTCCGCAGGAATGCGAGTCAACCCCGTATCTTTTCCACAGACCAAACCTGAACGGCTTTCCGTTTCCACCTTCTGCGCTTGCGGACGAGCGATCGGCACCGCGGACGTGCTCAAAGGCCACGTGAGCGTTGAGCTTGACGACCATGAGCTTGGGCCGATCGTCCGCGCGCGCCGGCACGAAATGCGATTCAGCGAGTCGCACGGCACCCCACTCGTAGCGCCCGCCAAGACTCGCGAGCCGGAAGGCCGACTGCCTTGCGAACTTCAGCGGGGGCAGCATGTACTGCACAAAGCCGCGTTGAAACGCTTCAACGCATTCACTCTCCGCTTCGTCTGAGCACGTCAGATGCAGCGCACCGACTGCGCAGACATCGAGCGGCTGGGCAAACATGTGCAGTACCTGACTGACTTCGCTAAGCGACCTCTCGCATCCCACCAACGCTCGGAGCCGATCCGCTACTCTCCACATTCCAGGCGTAGTATGCATCGGCGCGGGTGTTGACAGGAACATACAATGGCCGGAATCTAGCCAGACCCGAGAGCGCCAACGAGGAGGAATCAATGAAGAAATTCATGCTGTTGCATGTCGGATTCGAACAACCCACGCCTGAAATCATGGGGGCCTGGAAAAAGTGGTTCGAGTCGATCGCCGATACGCAAGTCGACCAGGGCGGTTTCAGCGGTGGGCGAGAGATCTCGAAAAGCGGAACCCAAGATCTGCCATGGGGCATGGAGTCGATCACCGGCTACAACATCATCGAAGCCGAAGACCTCGACGCGGCAGAAAAGATCGCACAAGACAACCCATACATCGCCAGTATCCGGGTCTACGAAATCAGGTCGATGTAGTTTTTTGTCCCGAGCAGCGTCGCTAACTCGGTTTCGTCGTGGGTTGTCCGGCCAGGGTCATCGTGCCGCCGCTGGGCCACGAATCGTTCATCCTGCGGGTCAGGCTTGTATTCGTGCGCGGCGCCCGGCCTCCCGCTTGAGCGGTCCCAACGACGCGCATCGAATCGCCATCATCCCATGGGAAAAGATCGACCAATACCGGCGAAAGGTGGCGCGCGCTTGCTGGTCGGTCGACACCGCGCGGGTTTCGGTACGGAACACGGATTGCCCGGCCCCAAGTGAATCGGCGCGGAGCGTCCAGGCGATCTTCACGAAGTTCGGCTGGCGTTCTTCGCGTGTCACTCCAGGTCGATTGGTAGCACGGCCCGGGCCTCTTCCTCCGAGCTCTCGAACACCAGAGAATAGGTGCCCGTTGCCCAGGCGCCGGTCGGCGAGGCAAAGAACAGATCCCCCCGCGAGGTCCGCCACTGGTTGGCGTTGAAGAAGGGGTAGGAGGTCCCGCCGAACGGAGGAACGAAGAATCGGAAGTTCCGGCTGTTCGACTCTTTGAAGTAGCTGCCGATTGCGTGGCGCGTGCTCCGCGCCTGCAGCAGCATCGGCCGCACGAGGCGGTGATCTCGTGACCAAGCGCTCTGTGTGGCCAAGGGCACGCGGCGATCGTCGGGCGTCAGGAGGTAAATGTCGTCGCGGTCAATCCGGATGTTGCGGTCCGCTGAGATTGCGACCTCGAAGAGGAGCCACTTCGAGTCGTGGTTCTGTTGCGAGTGGTAGTAGGCAGCGACCACATGCAGATCGTCGTCCTCGTACTCGACCGCTGCCCGGCCGAGATCGGTCGTGTGAGGGAATAGCTCGCGAGTGGTCTGCTCGGCCTTCGGGACGGCAGCCGCAACAGCCAGCACCGCGATGAACGTGACAACGAGGCCGAATGCGAATCGGAATCTCATGGAGTGTCTCCTTGACTGGGGGCTCAGCGCTATCGCCGGCGCTGAGACCGCATACCTTGAGGAAGAGCAAGGCACGTACCACCTGGAACATCTCGATTCCACCCGTGGTTATGCGGATTAGCCGCGATCCGGGCGGGCGATCTGTCATATGTCGGGGACGATGGGTTGAGGACACCGTAGCGGGCCCTCGGTCTCAGCTCTGACAAGCCATGATGCTCCGGAGCGTAGCGGCAGAGCAACGCTCAACGAGCCAGTCAGGTACAGTGGAACGGTTGCCTGACGTAATCGATGCGCGCTCTTCGTATATCAATTAAAGACTCGCACCGCCGCGACACGACGCTGATCCATATCCTGTTATTCGCTTGCGTGCTCCTCGTAGGCTCGTCTCCGGCCGTTGCCCAGTCGCAGAGCCAGTCCGAGACTAAGGTCGTCGCACAGACATCGGTCAAGATCGCGAGTGCCGTCTCGGTCGAGGATGCGCCGACGCTCGACGGCAACGTGCTGAGTGACCCGATGTGGGCGGCTGCGACACCGGTTAGCGGGTTCCGCCAAAGTACGCCCGACGAGGGTCAACGTGCCACCGAGCGAACTGAGGTTCGCGTGCTGGTCACGGCAGATACGATCTACTTTGGTGTCGTCTGCTACGACCGGGACCCGTCGTCGATCATCGTGAGCGATAGCCGTCGAGACTCCTCGATGAATGACGCCGATAGTTTTCAGATGGTCCTTGATACCTTCGGCGACCGCCAGAACGGCTTTGTGTTCGGTACCACGCCGGCAGGCCAGGAGTACGACGGCCAAGTGATCAACGAAGGCACCGGCCGGGGCGGACTCTTCGGCAGTGCTGGTGGCGGTGGATTCACTCGAGGGAGCGGCAGCGGCTTCAATCTCAACTGGGACGGGGCATGGCAGGTTCGCACGGAGGTCTCGGAGATTGGCTGGAGCGCGGAGTTCGCCATTCCGTTCCGGACGATCCGCTACCCGCCGAGAGAGGACCAGTCGTGGGGCGTGAACTTCCAGCGCAACATCCGGCGCCGGAACGAAACGGCGTATTGGGCCCCGCTGCCGCGTCAGTACAACCTCTACCGCGTGTCGATGGCCGGGCAGCTGGCGGGCGTGACTGCGCCGATCGGCGTCGCTCGCAACCTGCAGCTGACGCCCTACGTGATCGGCGAAATGGTCACACGCGACGCGACACCCGACCGAGGTCGGTTGGCGCTTGGCGACACCGGGGCCGACCTTAAGTACAGCGTGACATCGGGCCTCACCCTCGATGCCACCTACAACACCGACTTCGCCCAGGTCGAAGTTGACGACGAGCAGATCAACCTTGACCGGTTCAACCTGTTCTTTCCAGAGAAGCGGCCGTTCTTCCTCGAGAACGCCGGGGCGTTCACGGTGAACAACTCGGGGCCTGCCAGCGGTCGGAACCTCGGGCAGACCTCGCTCTTTTTCAGTCGGCGGATCGGGATCAGCGACACGGAACAGCAGATTCCGATCCTGGCGGGTGCGCGTCTCTCGGGCAAGGTGTCGGATACGGTGACGATCGGCTTCCTCAACATGCAAACCGAAGACGTCGCTGGGGTGGCGACGGCCAACAATTTCACTGTCGCGCGCCTACGCCGCGACCTCCCCAATCGATCGAGTGTCGGCGGGCTTTTCGTCAACCGCCAGGCAACCGGCCGTGCAGCTTCGGGCGATGACTACAACCGGACGTACGCCGTCGACGGCCGATGGGGTATCGGCCAGAACGGTTTAGTGCAGGGCTTCGTCGGTCGGACGGAGACGCCCGACCTCGACGGTCGCGATCACGCCTTGAGCATCTCCGGCACCTACAGCTCAGAGCGCTGGCGCCTCATCAGCGGGTATCAGGAGAATGGCGAGGACTTCAACCCGGAGGTCGGCTTCGTCCGCAGGACGGGCTTCCGGAAGTACGACTTAGGGGTCAGCAACACGACGCGGCCGGAGGGGTTTCTCAAGTATCAGGAGCTGACGCCGCACGTGAGCTTCACGCGCTTTTGGTCGTTCGACGGCATCATGGAAACCTCGTACCTCCACATGCACTACGACGGCGAGTTCGAAGACAGCTCCTCGGCTGGCGTGGCGTACAACATGCGGAGTGAAACGGTCTTCACCGAATTCCCGGTATCGGGTATCCCCATCCCGCCAGGCCGCTACGATTTCAACGAAACCACGTACTCGTTCACTTACAACCGGGCGGCTCCGATTAGCTTCGGCGTGCGGGCGTTGGTTGGCGGGTTCTTCGGTGGTGACATCGTCACGGTGCGTCCGTCGATCAGTGCGCGCCATGGCGAGACGTTCAACTTGTCGCTGAGCTACAGCCGGAACGACATCGATCTGCCGAGCGCCAGCGTCATCACGAACTTGACGAGTGTGCGCGTCGCCTACAACTTCTCGCCGCGCCTGTTCGCGCAGTCGCTGCTCCAGCACAACGACAGCGCCGATCTGTGGTCTATCAACTTCCGGGTCGGCTGGCTCCAGGATGCCAACACCGGCCTATTCTTCGTCTACAACGAGACCGATGGCATCGGCAGTGTCGTGCCGTCCGGCGCTGGACGGAGTGTGATTGTGAAGTTCAGCTATCTCTTCGATGTGCTCGACTAGCGTGCGTCGTGTTGATGAGGGTGTTCTGATGGGTAACTCGATCGTGCTGGAGGTATTCACGGACTACGTTTGACCGTGGTGCTATCTCAGTACCGGGCGTATTGACAGACTTAGAGAGCAGTTTGACATCGGCGTGTACTGGGTGTTCTTCCCCTTGCATCCCGACACGCCGCCCGAGGGGCGCTCGCTCGACGATATGTTTGCTGGCAGGGGTGTGAACCTGCAGGCGATGCACGAGCGAATGGCAAGCCTCATGCGAGCCGAGGGTCTCCCGTACGGAGATCGAACTCATACCTACAACAGTCGACTCGCGCAAGAGCTCGGCATATGGGCCGACCACCGTGGCGTTGAGGCCATCCACGACGCGTTGTATCGAGCGTACTTCGTCGAGAACCGAAACATCGGCGATATCGAAGAGTTGATCCGGGTGGCAGAGGCCTTAGGACTACCTCCGGACGAGGCGAGGAACGTGTTGATGGAGGGGCGCGTGAAGGCAGATGTAGATGCCGACTGGACCAAGTCGCACCAGTACGGCGTGACCGCTGTTCCCACCTTCGTTGCTGGAGGTCGCGCTGTGATCGGTGCTCAGCCCTACGAGGTTCTGGAGCAGTTGGTGAGCGCAGCTGGTGCCACGCGCGTTGGCAGGGCATCGTCACCCTCCACTGAGACGAGCTGAAGGCGCGGCTCTGGGCTCACACACGTGCGCCTGTCCAGCTACCAGACGCCCGGTATCAATCGGAAGCGAACCCGGGCTGCGTACTCGGCGTAGCCGGGGAGCTCCGCACGCAGCGTACGGTCCTCAAGCGCCGTGCGGACCACGAAACCCACAATGGCGAGCAGGGCCGGGGCCATGATCCAGAGCGACGCGAGCATCAGCGGCGTCGCGAGTATCCAGCCCCCAAAACCCACATAGCCTGGGTGGCGCACGTAACCGTAGGGTCCGGTGTCGACCACGCGATGCCCATGGTTCGTCTGGATGCGGACCGTCTTTTCGAAGAACGGATTCACGACCATCGACCAGATGAGCAGCGCCCAGCTAAAGACGAGTATGGTCAGACCTAGCAACCACGTCACCCCAGGAGCCTCGTTGCCAGTTTCCTGTACGGCGACGCGGACCAAGACGATCCATACGGGTGCGTTCAGCACCATCCAGACGATGTCCCAGGTCTTCGTCCCCTTGCCGAACTTCGCACGCCGCACGATCAACTCGGGGTTCCAGCGCAGCACGCTGAGTAAGTTGATCACCGCCGCCACCGCCAGGATGCGAAGGTAGGTCCCGCCGAGGGTCCAATCCAGGCCTGGCGCATTCGCGAGGACCACCCACGCCGTGACGATGATCAGGGTTCCCAGCCCGGCAATCGCGGACAGCAGCTTCAAAATAGTGGCTTCTCCTGGGTACGAGTGTACTGAGCAACTGGAGTAGCGCCGGCTCCAGGATGCCACACTTCGTCACCCCTTCCGGTCGGTATCCGCTAGACCAGCCCAGTTCGGGTAGCTACTATTGGCCCGACCAGTCCTACTGGACGCTCATCATGGCAGATTCATTGACGCTGTCCCGGCGAGAGATGATGGCCCTGGCCGGGAGCGCGGCCCTGCTGCCCCTGACCTCGGCGTGCAAGGGAGGGACGCCCACCTCGTCCGGCGCGCGACCAAGCGCCGCCCTGAAGGAGCCGCTCATTAACTCCTCCGTCTCGTCGCTCGCCCACGCCATACAGGCGAAGCAGGTCTCTTCAGTGGAGGTCGTACAGGCCTGTTTGGATCGCATCGACGAGGTGAACCCCACCCTCAATGCGGTCGTTCAACTGGCACCCGGAGCGACGGAGGCAGCGCGAGCGGCAGACGAGGCATTGGCTCGGGGTGACCTCTTCGGGCCCTTGCACGGCGTGCCCATGGTGATCAAGGACTCGCTCGACACGAAGGGCGTCATATCGACTGGCGGTACCAAAGGCAGAGAGAACTTCGTCCCCGCAGAAGACGCAACCGTGGTGAGGCGGCTGAAGGAGGCGGGCGCCATTCTTCTCGGAAAAACGAACACGCCCGAGCTCACCTTGTCCTTCGAGACGACCAACCTGGTCTACGGGCGCACGAACAACCCCTGGGATACGTCGCGGACGTCGGGTGGGAGCAGCGGCGGGGCGGCCGCCATCGTCGCCGCGGCCGGTGCTCCGTTCGACATCGGCAGCGATTTCGGTGGAAGCATACGCCTGCCGGCCCACTTCTGCGGGATCGCGGGACTCAAGCCCAGCGCCGGACGCGTGCCTCGCACGGGGCACATCTATCCCTTTGGTGGTGTCCAAGATTCGTTTCAGCAGCTCGGCCCTTTGGCCCGCTACGTGGAAGACCTCGCGCTGATCTTGCCCCTGATAGCCGGCCCGACTTCATCGACCCCGGCGTCATGGCCATGCCATTGGGGGATCCCAACGAGGTCGATGTTGCGTCGCTGCGGATCGGCTTCCACACCGACAACGGTATTCGCACACCGACCGCCGAAACACAGTCGACGATCCGAGCTGCGGCAGCGGCGCTGGAGGCCGTGAGTCGTCGCGTGGAGGAATCTCGCCCAGCGGGGGTTGAGCAGTCGCACGAGATCGGATGGCCGATGTATGGCTTCGACGGTGGCGCAGCAGTGAGGCGGCTGTTGAGGCAAGCCGGCACGACGGAGACAACGCTCGGCGGAGACCGCGGAGCCGCGATGACCGCCGAAGAGCTCGACCAGGCGCTGGCGAATGTCTATGAGTTACGGAGCCGGATGCTCTCGTACTTCACGGACTACGACGCGTTTCTGTGCCCGGTCAATGCCCATCCGGCGGTGCCGCACGGCTCGTTCGATCTTCCCGACTACAGTTACACGATGACCTACAACGTGACCGGCTGGCCCGGTGCCGTGGTGCGCGGAGGCACTTCTCCTGAAGGTCTCCCGATCGGCGTCCAGGTCGTCGGACCTCCGGGCCGAGAAGATGTCGTGCTTGCGGTGGCGGCGTTCGTAGAAGCGGAACTGGGAGGATGGCAGCCTCCCACTCTGTGATGGTCTGATCGCAGTCGAGGTGAACATGATTGTTGTTTCGAATCGCATCCCGGTCGCACCGGGTCACGAAGACGCGTTCGCGGAGCGCTTTCGCGGGCGGGCTGGGCTCGTTGAAGGGCACGGTGGGTTCGTTCGGCTCGAGATCCTCAAGCCGACCGAAGTCGCCATGCATGGGCGCGCGATGGGTCGCTGCGCGTATCACGCTGTAATGACGTACTGGGACCGCGTGGAGGACTTCGTCGCGTGGACAGAGAGCGACGACTTTCGCAAGGCGCATTCCGACCGTCCGCCGCCGGAGATGTTCGCGGGCGACAACGTCTTCGAGTTACATGAAATTATCCAGTCCGCCGGTCCTCGATCCTGACGAAAGAGAGGATTTCTCGACTCATGGCAACTAGGTATCTGAGCACTCGTCACCCAGGCGCGCGCCAGGCACTGCGGGCGCTGATGATTACGGCCTTCATCGTGCAGACGCTGCACGCACAGGATGATTGGCCTACCTGGGGACGCGACGCCGGCAACCAGCGGCACTCACCGCTGACCCAAATCAACACCGGCAACGTCTCGCAACTGGTGCCCGCCTGGCGGTATGAGATGAAGCAGCCGGGGCTGCCATCCCGGCGGAGTCAGTCGACCCCGCTGGTGGTTGATGGCGTCTTGTATTTGTCATTCCCGTTCTACCGCGTGGTCGCCCTCGAGCCGGAGACCGGCGATGTGCTGTGGGAGTACACGGCGCCCGGCGACTGGAATTCGCCCGAGCACCAGCTGCACTACAACGGGTTGGGCTCGATGCGCGGGCTGGCCCATTGGGGTGGCGATGATGTCACGCCGCCACAGATCGTGTTCGGCACTGAAGAGGGCGAGCTGATTTCGCTGAATGCGAAGACCGGCATACCCAACCCCAGGTTCGGCAGCGACGGTTTCGTCAACCTGAAGACCAAAGCGGTGATGAAGGATTTCCCGAACATGCATTATGGGATCTCTTCTGGCGTGGCCGTCTATAAGCACTTGGTCTTCACGGGCGTCCACAACACGGACGAATCGGGATCGAAGGGCCCCGCGGGCGATGTGCGCGCGTGGGACCTGCGCACAGGCGACCTGGTCTGGACGTTTCATACCGTGCCACGACCTGGTGAAGTGGGTCACGAAACGTGGCTCAACGATTCATGGGAGAACGTGACCGGCGCCAACGTGTGGAGCTTTTTCACCGTGGACGCGGAGCGCGGCATTCTGTACATGCCGCTTGGATCCGCCCAGAACGACTTCTACGGGACGGACCGACCTGGCGACAACCTCTTTGCGAATTCGATCGTGGCGGTGGACGCCGAAACCGGGAAGCTGAAGTGGTATTTCCAGGCCGTCCATCACGATCTCTGGGACTACGACATGCCGATTCCACCGATCTTGTTCGACGTCGAGCGGGAGGGCGAGACGATTCCAGCGGTTGGCGTCATGACGAAGTACCCCGTGCTGTTCATCTTCGATCGGGTCACCGGAGAACCCATCTACGAGATTGAGGAGCGGCCCGTGCCCAGCGGCGATCTGCCCGGCGAGTACTATGCTCCGACCCAACCGTTCCCCGTAAAGCCGCCACCGTTCGGGCGTATCAGCTTTACGATGGACGACATCGCAACGGTCACGCCGGAGCACGAGGCCGCGTGCCGCGAGTTGTTGATGAAGGAAGACGGCGGGCGTAACCGCGGTCCCTACACGCCGCCATCGGAAGCCGGCGCGCTCGTGATGCCTGCGGCCGGAGGGGGCGCCGAGTTCTCCGGCGGTTCGTTCGACCCGACCCTGGGGTACTACATCATCAATACCGCAGATACGGGACACATCAGCAGGCTCAAGAAGGTGGACGTCGATGCTAGGGCCTTCCCGGAGTCGCCCAGGCTCTACTGGCATATCCGCGGGCCCGCAACGGTCGACGGCTGGCCATGCTGGCAGCCGCCGTGGTCCAGGCTTACCGCCGTCGACGTGAATACCGGCGAGATCGCCTGGCAGATCCCATTTGGCACCGTGGAGGGTGCGCCCGCGGGCATGCAGACCGGAGCGCCGAATTCTCAGAGAGGAGGACCGACGTCGACCGCTGGCGGCCTGTTCTTCATCGGCGGAGCCACCGATCGCAGGTTCCGCGCCTACGAAACGAAGACGGGCAAAGAGCTGTGGAGCGTCGAGACGGAGCAGTTGATTGGCGGCGCCAATCCCATCACTTACACTGGGAAGGACGGGAAGCAGTACGTCGCCGTTGCGGCGGGCACGACCCTGCTGACCTACACGCTGCCGTGATACATTGAGCGAGGGTAGGCGGCCCTTTGGGCCATTCACTTTTCATGTGGAGGACGAGTCTAGGGATGCCACGATTCACAGCGCTCTGCTTGTCGGTCGCTCTGATCTGCGCCGTCGTGATGTCGGTGCCCAGCGCAGCCACCGCGCAGAACCAGGCGCGCGTGTACCTGGCCGTGGCCGACCAGGCCGGTCAGCCGGTTCTCGATCTCTCGGCCGACGACTTCGAGCTTAGCCTGGATGGCGTGCCCTTGACGCTAGCCTCCGTCGAGCTCGACGACGTTCCGCCGCGCATCGCCCTGCTGGTCGACACCGGGGAGCGAATGCGGGAGTTGAATGCGGTGGGCCCGCTGCGCGAGGGGCTCGATCGTTTCCTGCGCACCCTGGCTCCCCATCTCGAAGTCGGTCTCTTCACCCTCGCGCCCAACTTGCAAATGCGCGCGGACTTCACCGCCGACCGCGCACAACTGATCACCGAGGCCGACAGGGTGTTCACTGAGGGTGGTTATCCGAGAGTGTTGGACGGTTTCATCGAAACCGCAGAGCGTCTCGAGCCCTGGGAGGAGAGCTTCGAGGCACGAGATCCGTGGACGGTTTACGTCCTGGTCGCAGCGAACGGCGATGACGGCAGCAGTTTCGTGGGCCTGGAGCAGTACAACGAGTTCGTCGGGGATCTGATGCGCAAGCACTCCACCGTCCACGCGGTGGTGTTGACGGCCGAGGGCAACGTGCAGGCCACGACCATGGAAGCCACCTCGCTGGCGAGGGCGCAGCCGCTCTTGCCGGGAGAGATGCCAGATCGCTTCGCCGCCGGGTCGCTCTACCGATTGTCGGAGAATACGCAGGAAGCCATCTTTCAAGTCTCGACGCACCTGACCGAGAGCACCGGCGGCCGGTTTCGGTCAATCAACGCGACGACGGGGTTGACCACCGTGCTCGCCACGCTGGCCGAAGAGATGAACGACGACGTGTCTCAGGTGTCGGCCCGCTACCGCGTTCTCTACGAGCTTCCTGCCGATACGGGCGACGCTGCGCTCTCGATGCAAATCCGCGACTACGACATCGGGCCGGTGACATTGCAGCAGTTCACTGATCGGACGCTGTCGACGTCCGAGAGTGCTGAAGCCGAAGCCCTCCGACAGGAGGCCGAGGGGGGGAACGTTCAGGGGATGCGCGATCTCGCTGAGTTGTATCTCAGCGGACGCGGGGTCCGGCGAGATCCCGAGGAAGCCGTACGCTGGATTCGGCGCGCTGCCGACCTCAGCGATGCCGTCGCCCAAAACGAACTCGGGTTCCTGTATAGCGCGGGTCTGGGCGTTGAACGGGACCAGGCCGAGGCCGTTCGTTGGTTCCGTCTGTCGGCCGACCAGGGAGAGACGACCGCGCAATTCAACCTCGGGCTCAGATACGACAAGGGCGAGGGCGTCGCCCAGGACCTTGCCGAAGCTGCTCGACGCTATCGCCAAGCAGGGGAACAAGGGCACGCCGGCGCCCAGTTCCACCTAGGGGGCATGCATGACGAGGGTCGCGGCGTCGAGAAGGACGCCGACGAGGCGGTCCACTGGTACCGTCTGGCTGCGCAACAGGGTCATGTCCACGCACAGTTCAATCTCGGCGCGGTTTTCGCTGAGGGACTCGGTGAACCTGCGCAGGCCGTCGGCTGGTATCGGCTCGCGGGCAACCAGGGGCACCCGGCCGCGCAGAATAACCTCGGACTGATGTACGGCCGGGGACTAGGCGTGCCGCCCAACGACGCGGAAGCCGTCCGCTGGTACCGGCGCGCGGCTGAGCAAGGCGGCGCGGACGCGCAGTTCAACCTCGGGGCGATGTACGCGCAGGGTCGGGGCGTGGCGCAAGACTTGGTGACGGCCTACGCGTGGATTGTCCATGCCATCGAAGGTGCCCCAGCTGATGCCATCGACCGGTACCAGAATGCGAGAGATGCCGTCGGCGAACGAATGACTGCGGAGGAACTCGAGGAGGCCGAGAACCTGTCGCGGCTGTTGCCGTCCCCAAGACCGGCATCGCCTTAGCCGCTCCGGCCGTTCATCAACTCACGGCTCGTAGAACGGCCGATCTCCCTGGATCGTCACCCGGTATCCGCGGCGTGTTTCCGGCCAGTAATCCCAGATAGCTAGTCCCCTTGATCTTTGATTTCTTCAAAAAGTCGTTGGTCATCTGGGGCCACCGTGGACTTGAACGGTGCGCTGTCCGAACCGCTTCACCTTCGCGAGGATCTCGTCGGCTGTGTTCGTCCACTTGAAAGGCTTGCCCTCGTCATTGTGGGCGTCCACGTAGGCGGAGATGGCGTGGCGCAGCGCGTGCGTGCTGGAATGTGAGCCGCGCTTGAGGGCGTGTTCGGTGAGGAGGCCAAAGAACCGCTCGACGAGGTTGAGCCAGGCGGAGTAGGTTGGCGTAAAGTGGAACTGGAAGCGCGGGTGGCGGGCCACCCATCGTGTGACCAGCGGGGACTTATGCGCCGAGAGATTGTCGAGGATCACGTGGACGGTGAGGGTGGGGTCCACCCGCTCGTCGATCTCGCGCAGAAAGCTCACGAAATCCCTCGACCGATGCTGCTTCTTGGTTTGCGCCACGACCTGGCCGGTCGCGACGTTGAGCGCCGCGAAGAGGTCCACCGTGCCATGGCGGATGTAGTTGTGCGTCTGGCGTTCGGGCCGACCCATGTCCATCGGCAGGATCGGCTGCGCTCGCTCGAGGGCTTGAATCTGAGGCTTTTCGTCGAATGACAAGACACCGGCGTGGTCGGGTGGATTCAGGTAGAGGCCGACAATGTCCCGCACCTTCTCGAGGAACAGCGGGTCGTCGGAGATCTTGAAGGATTCCACGACATGCGGCTGCAACCCGAAGGTGCGCCAGATGCGGCCCACGGTGGAGGCACTGACGCCAGCGCGCTCCGCCATCTTGCGGGTGCTCCAGTGGGTCCGCCCCTTCGGCTTACTTTCCAACGTGGCGACGAGGATCGACTCGACATCCGCATCGGACAGTGTCCGGGGGGCTCCGGGCTTGGGCTCGTCATACAGCGCATCCACGCGACCTGTCGTAAACCGCTGCCGCCACTTGCCGACCGTCACATTCGAACAGCGCAGTTTCGCCGCGACCGCCACGTTCGATTCGCCATGCGCGCACCTCAGGACGATCTTCGCCCGCAAGGCCACATGCCGATTCGTTCTGGCGCGCCTGGCGAGCCGCTCAAGTTCTCCTCGCTCCACGGCGGTGACTTCCAATCTCGCTTTGGGCCGACCTGTTCTTGCCATGCCGCCCCATACATCACACCCGGCACACTTCTTAAAGCTTTTTCAGACACAAGGGACTAGATGCTGGGTGCAACGGTTGTCCCAAAACGCCATCGAGTGCGCGCGCCAATGGAATCGGCAGTGGAATTGTGGCTGCGCCAGGTGCTTGAATAGAAACGCCAGCAAGACTTCGCTCTCCGCCAGCGGGAGGTCTTTGATTCGCGTAGTGAACCCCTCGTTCACGTACAGAGCCTGCCGTCGGGTTACGGGGTGGGTGCGCACAACCGGATGCTCCGCGACCGGGTGTGACGCGTCTCTGAGCGTGGCGCTGCCGTACCGATCACGGTAATAGTGTTCGCCTTCATGAACTGCAGTGAGTCCTGTGAGCAGCCGCCTCATTGGTGGCGACAGCGACTCGAACGCTGCGTACATGTTGGCGAACAGCGTGTCGCCGCCCACTTTCGGAACCTGCGCGACTCGTAGGATGCTGGCCATTGGTGGCTCGGTGTCGCACGACACATCGGAGTGCCAGACGCTGCCGGCCACGAACTTGACCTTGTCGTCGCCGTGCACGACAAGGATCTCGGGATGCTCAGAGTCTTTTGGTGCAGCCGGATGAATGTGAAGCTCCCCGAAGCGCCGACCGAAGGCGATGTGCTGTTCCGGGGTGATCGCTTGATCTCTGAAGAACAGCACGGCATGCAACGCCAGGGCGCTTCGGAGCGCCTCGACGACCCCAGGCTCGAGTCGTTCGGATAGGTCGAGACCGGAGATCTCGGCCCCAATCACGGGGGAGAGCGGCGTGATCCGAAATGGAGGTTGACCTGTCACACCTGTGCCGGTTGATAAGAATACCGCTCTCGGATAGATGACCCAAGGTCGGGTATGTACAATCGACCCATATCTCATGCGCTCCCACTTGCGGCTTTCAGCCTTGGTGTTCGCTGCGGTGATCCTTGCTGGAGGTCACCTAAGGGCCCAGTCGGCGAGCGAGGAAGTGAGCCGCGTTCGACTCACGGTCGATGGCACGACGATCCCACTCTCAGACGATACACGCGCTGTCCTCACCCAGCACGCTGACGCGATCGTGCGCTCTTGTGCGTACGATGCTGGGGATCAGGAGGCGCAGCTGTGGCGCAGCGCGCTGGCGGAGCCATCCTCAATCTATCTAGCGTACGCGACACCGATCACGCTCACGTTGGCTCGACGAGAGGTCGTCGTGTCGCAGGCCACCTTCTCGCTGAGCGACACGAGCTTCATCGGCCAGCCCCTACTGCACCGCGAGGGGCGCACGACGGGTGTCGCCAAGTGCGATGGAATGGAGATGTTGGAGCTCATGTGCGCGCCAGAGCTGTCGACTCACTTCCCGCCTGGCTACGGGAGGAGTTGCCAGACTCTGGACCAGAGGTAGAAGAGCGAGAGCCTACCACTGGGGTCAGTGGACGCTAGCCACGGCTTCGTCGGCTTAACGGTAGTCTCGTGCAGCCGGTGGAGCAAACCGCCGCTTGCGCATACAATGGCCGCGATGGCGGGCGAGCGAGCTCGGGCACCCAAGACGACCGACGCTGGCCAGTAGCCGAATCCGAACGGTTCATGGCCGGTCCAACATCGCATTCCTATTTCTCGCAGCGTCTGCGGCTGCACTACGTCGACTGGGGCAATGAGGATGCCCCGCCGCTGTTGCTGGTGCATGGCGGGCTCGATCATTGCCGCAACTGGGACTGGGTCGCCGAGGCCCTCCGCCATGAGTACCACGTGATCGCACCGGATTTGCGCGGACACGGGGATTCGCAATGGATGGTTGGAGGCAGCTATTCGATCGCGGAGTTCGTCTACGACGTCGCCCAGCTGATCCATCAGACCGAGCTCGCGCCGCTCACCCTCATTGGCCACTCCATGGGGAGCGGAGTCTGTCTACGTTACGCCGGCGTCTACCCAGACAACGTCGTGAAGGTCATCGGTATCGAGGGGATCGGACCCTCGCCGTGTGACGCCCGTGAGCGCAGCGCGCCGATGCCACACGAGCGACTGCAGACATGGATCGATGAGACGCGCGCCCTCGCCGGCCGGGTGCCGCGTCGCTATGCGACGATCGAGGATGCCATCGACCGCATGCAGGAAGCGAACAAACACCTGAGGCCGGATCAGGCGCGCCATCTGACGGTCCATGGCGTCAACCAGAACGAGGACGGCAGCTACAGCTGGAAGTTCGACAACTACGTCCGCGCGTGCACTCCCTTCGGCATCGGCATCGCAGAAAACCAGGCGCTTTGGCAGCGCATAACATGCCCGGCGCTGCTGATCCGTGGCGCCGACAGCTGGGCCAAAGACCCCAAGGAAATCGGCATCGATCAGTACTTCAAGACCGCGGAATTTGTCACCGTAGGAAATGCGGGCCACTGGGTCCATCACGATCAGCTCGATGAATTCCTGCGGCTCGCCCGGTCCTTTACGGCGCAGTAGTCTTGCGGGATGGTGAGCGGCTCTCGTACACCTCAGGACGGCCCGCTGACACTCACCGATCTCGTGGACCGTTTTGACGGCCGACCCATACCTCATTGCCCCGGTCGCTATGTGCTGCGAGGCGTCGACGCCTCGCAGGGACCGTCGTCGGCGGTCGGGTCACGCGGCGAGGTCACCTACCACGTGGTGCCCAAAGCCGTGGATCGAGTGGTCGTTACGCAGCTGGCCGATTGGGGACTGATTTCCTACGCGCGGGCCGACGGGACCTGGCTGCACACCGCAAACACGCCCGAAGCCTTTCGTCGCAAGCTAGTCCCTTGTGTCTGAAAAAGCTTTAAGAAGTGTGCCGGGTGTGATGTATGGGGCGGCATGGCAAGAACAGGTCGGCCCAAGGCGAGATTGGAAGTCACCGCCGTGGAGCGAGGAGAACTTGAGCGGCGCGCCAGGCGCGCCAGAACGAATCGGCATGTGGCCTTGCGGGCGAAGATCGTCCTGAGGTGCGCGCATGGCGAATCGAACGTGGCGGTCGCGGCGAAACTGCGCTGTTCGAATGTGACGGTCGGCAAGTGGCGGCAGCGGTTTACGACAGGTCGCGTGGATGCGCTGTATGACGAGCCCAAGCCCGGAGCCCCCCGGACACTGTCCGATGCGGATGTCGAGTCGATCCTCGTCGCCACGTTGGAAAGTAAGCCGAAGGGGCGGACCCACTGGAGCACCCGCAAGATGGCGGAGCGCGCTGGCGTCAGTGCCTCCACCGTGGGCCGCATCTGGCGCACCTTCGGGTTGCAGCCGCATGTCGTGGAATCCTTCAAGATCTCCGACGACCCGCTGTTCCTCGAGAAGGTGCGGGACATTGTCGGCCTCTACCTGAATCCACCCGACCACGCCGGTGTCTTGTCATTCGACGAAAAGCCTCAGATTCAAGCCCTCGAGCGAGCGCAGCCGATCCTGCCGATGGACATGGGTCGGCCCGAACGCCAGACGCACAACTACATCCGCCATGGCACGGTGGACCTCTTCGCGGCGCTCAACGTCGCGACCGGCCAGGTCGTGGCGCAAACCAAGAAGCAGCATCGGTCGAGGGATTTCGTGAGCTTTCTGCGCGAGATCGACGAGCGGGTGGACCCCACCCTCACCGTCCACGTGATCCTCGACAATCTCTCGGCGCATAAGTCCCCGCTGGTCACACGATGGGTGGCCCGCCACCCGCGCTTCCAGTTCCACTTTACGCCAACCTACTCCGCCTGGCTCAACCTCGTCGAGCGGTTCTTTGGCCTCCTCACCGAACACGCCCTCAAGCGCGGCTCACATTCCAGCACGCACGCGCTGCGCCACGCCATCTCCGCCTACGTGGACGCCCACAATGACGAGGGCAAGCCTTTCAAGTGGACGAAAACAGCCGACGAGATCCTCGCGAAGGTGAAGCGGTTCGGACAGCGCACCGTTCAAGTCCACGGTGGCCCCAGATGACCAACGACTTTTTGAAGAAATCAAAGATCAAGGGGACTAGCAGACCTCGGCATCACGCTCCGGAAGTCGTAGAAGGCGGGGGCGGCCTGTGTCTTCAGGCGCTACGCCGCCTCAATCCTTAGCAGCCCGTGGTGGAAATGCGGTCTTCCTATGCGGCTTTCGGGATGAGTGATCGATCGTGATCGCCGACCCCGATCGTGGAACGCGCGGGGTACTCGGGCTCGCGAACGGTCCAGACATGTACGAGGCGCCGCCAGGAGGACACAAGGACCATCAGCGCGGCGAGACAGCGCCCCTGCAGGCTGCGCGGCGTGCCAACGCCGATCAGCTGCCGGAACAGCACGCCGAGGTTGAAGCCCGCGAGGTGAATCAAGAGGCGCTTCAAGATATTGCGATGCCCGCGCAGATGCGTGCGCCGCATCCCGCCGGTCTCGTAGGCGTGCGCGAACGAACGCTCGATGCGCTCGCCACGTCGGCGCATCAAGCGCTTGCCGCGGGCGCCCCGAATGCGCCGACGATTCGCATAGACGGGCGCTTGGGCCTCCCGCGCCTTGGACCAATCGCGGCGGCCTCGATCCGGCTCGGCGACATACGACCGGACGCCGACGGCCTGCAGATCCACCATGACCTCATTACTGTGATAGCCCTTGTCCGCGACCAGCGCGGTGAACGCCTGGGGGTCGTCCACCTCGGCTTGCGCATCCTCGATCTGGGCAGCGGCGGCGACCGTCGTGTCGCCAATGGTCGTCGTATCCCCCGTGTCTGCGCCTTGCACGGTCACCGCGACGACCGCGCCGGTGTCGAGGTCCACGGCATGTTCGACCTTGTGGGCCAGATGCGTGCGGCCGTCTTTCATCTTGGCGACCTTCGCATCCGGATCGACGGGGCTCCGCCAGTCCTTGTTCGATGGCGTCTTCTTCCGCTTCCGGTCCAGGCGGGCGAGGTCGTCGCGCGTCGGGGTGGCAATGCCCGACGCCTGCGCCAAGCCGGTCAAATAGGCCTGGTAGTCCTCGCCGGTGTCCCGCCGCACGATGCTCCGCATCGCCGCGTTCGCCTCCAGCGTGGTGGCGTCGATCCCGATCGTCGCGCCCTTCAGCACGCCCGACGCGACGAGGCGCTGCTGCACCCAGGTGAACACGGCGCGATGCGTCTCGACGTCAATCAGTCGCCGGGTTCGGGAGATCGTCGAGTGGTCCGGCACATCCTCGTCCACGGCGATGCCCAAGAAGCGCCGAATCGCCAGCGAGTCCGCCGCGCGCCAGGCGATGCCCCGCTCCGAGTCAATGCCTTCAAAGTACCCCACCAACAACGCGCGAAAGTAGATGCCCGGCGTGAGACTTGGCCGGCCACGGGTGGCGGCGTAGAACCGCTGGCACTGCCGTTCGACAAACGTCTCGAAACCGTGGGCGTCCAGCAGGGCGTTCACTCGACGATAGAACGGGTGGGCGACCGTCTGGGGCAAGTCGGTCGTCGCGACCCAGAGGGCTTCTTGTCGTCGTCGTTTGCGTCGTGTGCCCATTGACATGCGAACGAGTGTACAGATGATGATCGATTCTGGCGATCGATCTAGCCGAGGCCGTTGCTGATTTTCACCACGGGCTGCTAGTGGTTGGCGTACACCTGCGCACAGATCGTATGGCTCATAGGCCGTGAGCAACGGGGCCTCTGACACGTCGACGTGCGCGCCGTACAGTTTGGCGTAGTGGCGTTGGTGGGGAACCATGTCCCGCGTTGATTGCTCGGTCTTCCGCGCGGTGAAGTAGAGCAGGCGAGGGCTATTACCCATTTGCGCGGCCCCGACGTTGTCGAGTGAGCCCGGCGTATAGCTGGTGACTCTCCACACGTCGTTCTGGCTATCGACGGCCGGTCGTAGCTCGACTAGATGGGCCTCGAGGATGTCGTAGCGATTCGCCGAGTAGAAGTCGAGAAGCAGCGTCGGCGAGAACTGATAGAAACCGTGCTCCACCCAACCATTGACCGGGCCGCTATGGACGACGGCACCACCGATCTTGAGCATGTCAAACACATTGCCCAACGCGTTGGGGACGTGAAAAACGTGCTCGAGCGTGCCGCCGTTGTAGACCAAGTCAAACCTGTCTTTGATGCGTTGCGGCACCCCCGCCGAATTCAGATCGAATCGAAACGTACACCCTTCGAAGTCTGAGATATCAATGCTCACGAAGTCAGTGAACCCGAGTCGTCGAAACAGCGTGCGGGCGCGCATGCCAGCGGAGAACGCGCCGTCAGACTCCTGCCCAACCGCGCGATCGGATGGGCCAAGGGAGAATCCTTCATGGGCTGCGGTAGCCTCGAGGAACCCACGATCAAACGCGACGGTTTGTTCGCCGAGAGTGGCCACGGCACCTGTGAGCGAGAAGTCCGAGGTCGTCCGCATCAAATGGTAGAGACGGTTGTGCGCAATTCCCATGTCACTACATTGTGTCGGCCGCAACCTGGCTGCGGGCCAGGGCCCCGGCCGCGCTGATTGCGCGCGAGACGAGCCCAGGCGGGCCGGAGAGGTCGCCGAGACGCGCGTCTCGGCAGGCGGGAGACGAGGCAGGCGAACGACGGTGCGACTAGTTGCCCGACGCTTTCTCGATGGCTCGGGCGCCGGTGAGCGTGCCTTCCATCCCGTAGTTCCCCTCGTGGCACGCGTATTCGAAGAGCGGCAGGCTGCTCCGGCGCATGGGCAGCTCGACCGTCCAACTCTGCGTCCAGGTCGTGGGGTCGGTGACGGTGAAGGTGTAGATCAACGTATCGTCGCTTAACCGCTGGAATCGTTCGACGAGGTTGAGATTCTTGCTCGAGTTCCGAAAGCTCGTTTCACGTAGGAAGTTTCTGGTTTCGACGACCAGCATGTCTCCGTCCCAGTGTCCGCGGGACACACCCGTCCACTGGGGGACGACGCCGTGGTCGCGGCCATCGAGCGGAATGATTCGAGGGTTGTGAACCATCTCGTTCAGCAGGATGACGTGGTCGGCAGTCTGAAAGATCTGCACGTTCATGTTGTACGCGGACGGCAGCATCGGCGGGCCTGAATTGAAGCCGGTAATGCACCGCTCGGCGAGATTGCGCCCTTCGGGCCCTTCCGTGGGCCGTTGGTTGATCCGAACCCGTTCGGCCGCTCGTTCCGACGCCGCATCGGTGAGAGCCGGAATCCGTCCGTTTGGCGGATCAACGACCAACGACGTGCGGCGAGTCTCGACGACCACCGTTCCGCGGTCCCACCAGAAATCGTTGTAGGCGAGGGCGAGGTCTCGACTTTCCCGCGTGCCATTCACTTGCCCGCGAGTGGTCGTCGTCTTCTTCTTCTCTTCGCGGTTCAGGTCGGCGTTGTTGGCATGTACCCGCTGAGCGGCGTACTCTGCGACCTCTTCCTCGGTGAGAAACGCCTTCTCGGCGAACTCCTCCGGGCGTTCGAGCGGTGTGACGGTCCGGAAATCCCAGACCCCACTGAGATCGGGGTGCCCGTCCGGCGTCTGCAGCGGTGATTGTGCGGCGGTCACCGTCGGCAGAAGCAGCGCCAATACCACGCCACCGGCTAGAGCAACGAGCGGTCGATTGGTCATGATCTCCACCTCTCTGCGAATCTGCGTCTACAGTCTACCCGACAAGCCGCCGCGCTCACCGCTGCTCCGGTGCCTCCTGTGCCCGGCCGCCGCGGAGCGCGGTCGGCACCGCGTAGTTCCCCTCGTGGCAGGCGAACTCGAACTGGAGGTAGTCGCTTTCTCGGTCGAACGGAAATGCGACGGTCCAGGGATCGGAATAGGTATTCGCGTCGTCGATCGTGACTGAGTAGAGCAGCAGGTCAGGTCCCGCAAGCGTGAACCGCTCGGTAAGCCGCTGGGCCTCCGTTTGACGCGATGGGTCTGAGGGGGACGTGCCGCGGATGTGATCGACCGTGCGGAAGTTAGACGACTCGACGACTAGCGTGTCGCCCTCCCACCGCCCACGCGGATCACCGTTCCAGAGCCTGATCTTCTCGTCGACGTGCGCCGTCTCGATCGGGATGATCCGGGTGTTGTGGATCATCTCGGCGTGGACGATCACGTAGCCCGGAATCTGAAGGATCAACTTGCCGTTGTTGACGTGAGTGGGAAACATGCCGCTCGGGCCGCGTGTGATGCAGCGGTCGTCCGCGTCCATCCGCTCGGCCGCGTCGAATTGCTCGATAGCTGTCCTGGCGAGCAGCTCCCGGGCGGTCACAGTTCGGTCAGGGACCCGACCGCTGGCCGGCTGCACGACCAGCGCCGGCTGGCCGATGTCCTCTCTCTCGTCGAAGAACCAGTCGAACCAGTGGAAGCCGTACGCACCCACGCCGCGACTGTTCTCGAATCCCTTCCATTCGCCTGCCGCGACGAGCTGATCGCCCTGCGCTTGGGCCCTGGAGCGCAGCTCGTCGGCCGAGGGGTCCTGGCCCGTTAGCTCTTCGGGGAGCTCGAGGGGGGTGAAGAGCGCGCGCGTGTTGTCCCACATGCCGGACATGTTCGGTTGCCCATCGGGCAGGCGCTGCGGCGTCCAGACGGTCGCCTCGGCGCCGCGCCCGGTTTCGCTCTGAGCGGCCGCCGGCGGAGCAGCGATCAGCAGCAGCGTGGCAACAGCGAGGGTCGGTAGCACGGTCGCGCGATTCATCTCGTGTCCCCTTCACGGCCACCGGCGAGGGTGTTGGTCAAGCCGTAGTTTCCTTCATGGCACGCGTATTCGAATATCGTGTAGCCCGGTTCGAGATCAAAAGGGAACGTCGCGGTCCATGGCGCTGTGTAGGTCTCGGGATCTTCGATCGTGACCTCGTAGCTGAGCACGTCCGGCGCGGTTCGCGCGAAGCGCTCCACGATTCGCAGCTGCCGACTGTGCGGGAGGCCGCGCATCGCCAGGCTCTTGAGACTCGACGCAACGATCGTGTCACGTGTGAAGCCGGTCGTTTCCACAACCAACGTGTCACCCTCCCACCGTCCGTTCCCGTGTCCCAGCCACTGGGGGACCTCGGGCACGGAACGAGGGGTCAGCGGAATCACGCGAAACTCATGGATCATCTCGTGGGTGATCGCGACGTAATCCTGGGTTTGGATGATCTGATACCCGTTGTTGTAGTTGGACGGAAGCAGCGGCGTGCCCCGCGTGATGCATCGCTCCCAGAGGGTGTGGTTGTCCCATGAATCGGTCAGATGTTTCAAGCGATGGTCGCGGGTAGCTTCCGCAGCCGCCTTGACCGGAATCCGACCGTCCGGCGGATCAACGACCAGCGCGGTCTTGGCTCCTTCGGCAGGGATCGGCGTGGGCTCGTTCACCCCGGCCACACCTCCCCACGCCCCACCCGGGAACCACCTGGCGAGGGCCGCCAGGCGCGGCGCGTCGACCGTCGGGTCGGGCCTCTCGAGCGGCGTGTTCTCGTTGTTCACCCAAATGCCCTGGAGATTCGGATCACCCCACGACAGCCTTGGGGCCGCCCACGCATTGTCATCTTGCGCCGCCCCATTGCTCGCGACGGAGGCCGCCACGAACGACCCAATGGCAACAATCCACCAAAGCTGGCCGAACCGAGAACGCCTTCGCGCCGTCGCCGGATTCGAATCACCCATCCGATCGATCTATTTCGGGCCTGACTGCGACGCCTGGTCCCGCTCTAGGGCCCGAGAGCTCGTCAAGCCATTGACCATCCCGTAGTTCCCTTCATGGCACGCGTACTCGTAGATGGCCCCAGCGCCCTTTCGCATCGGGACGGCCGCGGTAAACGATTGCGTAAACGTGGCAGGGTCGTCGATGGTGAACTCGTAGAGCAGAGTGTCGTCGTTCGTGCGCGTGAACCGCTCGACCAGGTGCAGCGTCGTACCCGATCCATACGGCTGTCGGAGGTTCGCGTCAAAGCTCGCTGTCTTGTCGCTGAAGTTCGTCGTCACGACGACCAACGTATCGTCCTCCCAATGGCCGCGGGCATCACCCAGCCACTGCCGCATGCGTGGCGGCAGACGCGGCTGGTCACCGAGAGGAACGATGCGAACGTCGTGCACCATCTCTACCAAGATGGCTACATAGTGGGGCGTTTGGAACAGCTGGATGTTGTTGTTATATCCACTGGGCACGACAGGCGGGCCCGTGCTGAACCCCAGCAGGCAGCGCTCGGCGAGGCCCAGGTCTTCAGGTCCACGCCTCGCCGAATCGCTCACTTGTCGGTCCCGCACCGGGCGTTGACCGCGCCGTGTCGCGTATTGCTCTTCTGCACCGGCGGTCAGGGGCGGGATTCTCCCATCCGGTGGGTCAACGATCAGCGACGTGCGGTGGTCATCGGTGAGCGCCGTTCCCAGGTCCAGCCACCACTGGGCGTGGGTTGTCCCGGGAGTCAGCGGACGGCTCTGCCGCTGCTCGAGCACCTGCTGCTCATAGGCGGCGGCCTCGTCATCCGATAGGGCGTTCTGCTCGGCGAACTCCTCAGAACGCTGCAGAGGCGTCATCGTTCGATAGTCCCATACGCCACCTAGGTCCGGGGCTCCCCACGCGGTTCGAGGCACGGCCATGGCGCGATCCTGTGCGCGTGCAACGGTCGGAACGAGGCCCATCGAAAGGATGGTAGTGCTCACGATCGTTGCTGCGAGACGGCTGCGGAGTCCGCTGCTAGTCAATGCCCCGGCTGCTCTTGTCCACACTGCGTTTTACCGGCAGAGACGTGTAGTGTTGTTGAGATCATACGCCTCTTAGCAGCGCACCGGGAGGACGAACGTGAGCGCGAGCTGACGACCTACTTCAATCGAGTGAGGCGCCTGAGAAGCTCTGCATGTGTGATGGGCCCTCGCTTCGACAGCATGGGTCTGACGGCAAGGAGCATCACGACGACGAGAACGCCGACCACGGCGATGATGTCGAGCAGCACGATGGGCTTGGCGGCAACGCGTTGGCGGTGCAAGGTCCAGACCACGGCGCGTCGGCAGATCCGTGAACCATAACGGCAGTTAGTGGAGTCGGAGTCATCCAAAGGGGTGACTTGCCCGATAGCCGCCCAGGCAGGATCGTCCCACCGTGGAGGAATTACCGGGCGTTCTGCCAGTTTGATTTCCTGCTAGAAGGGCGTCTGAGCCTAGAATGGCCAAGGAGCAAGCCGGATAGGGTGTCAGAGGCATTGGAGGAGGTCCATGCCAGTATCTCCCAGCTCGTCGCCTGAGTTGTGTCCCAATTGTGATCAGCCGAACCTGTACAGCGCCGCGATCTGCGAGTGCGGCTATGACTTCCAGCGGCAGCTGATCGTCGCGCCGGATCCACCGGCCGGTGGCACAGTCGGGTCTGCACCGGCAGACCGGGTCTACGGTGGCATTGGGCGGGTGGCGTATCTTGTGTACCTTGTCGCTATTGGCGCGGTGGTCGCGTTGGTGGATGCGGCCGTTGATCCTGGCTTGCTCGAACTGGTGGTGGTGACGGCAGCCTTGCTCGCAGCCGTGTACGTGGTGGCGCTTCGGTTCCGCAATCAAGGCGCAACCGGATGGTGGGCGCTGGCCGCCTTCGTTCCCTTCGTCAACGTGTACGTTGGCGTCCGCGCTCTCGCGTTCCCGGAGGGCTACGTCGACCACAGAAAGATCGACATACCCGGGAAGGCGGTCGTGTTCTTGGCCTTGGCCATCATCGTTGTGGTGATTGTGACGGCGCTGGCGGCCTGATGCCGAGTCGAGGCGGCGACGATCCGGCCGCTCACATGTTCTAGGCCAGGCCGTGGCGAGGCACTGATCTGGATGACGCGAGAGTTCAGCTGCCCGCTGGCCATCTCGTTGCGCGACCGTCACTCCACGGTCAGCTGTCCGATCGTCCAGAGGTGGTCGTGACAGACGTACTCGTAAGTGCCGGGTGTGTCGAACGCGACCGACGCAGAGCCATCCGGGGCAATGCGACCCGTACTCCAGGATCCGTCACGGGCGGCTACCGTATGCGTCAGCGACGTGGTGTTTACCCAGGTCACGGTCGCACCTGCCGCAACCCGGGCGCGCAGCGGCGCCAATCCATACTCGTCGTGCCACTCGTCTCGCCGGCCGGTGTTGCGGTTCTCCTGCACGATGAGTTCGCCTAGTTCGATTGTATTCGTGTCGGCGATCGGTCCCCGGAACGGCACGACGGTCGGGGGCGGTTCGGGTGCCGGACGAGCCGGTAGGGTTCCGCCCAGCCTGAACGCCCAGACCACGCGGCTCATGGCGAGGGCAACGAACTGCTCGCCGTCGATCTCATAGGTCACGACAGGACCGCCACCGAAACCGCGCGGATTCGGTGTGCCGATGAAGCCCGTCTGGAACTGCCAGAGTTCGGTACCGGTCATCTGGTCGTACGCGCCGAGGTTGCCATCGGCCTCGGCATGGAACATGAGCCCCCCAGCGGTCGTCATCGCGCCGCTCCCCATGCAGTCCGCGTAGGGCACGCGGTGTTGCCAGACGATCCGGTTGGTCCGGCTGTCGAGGGCTACATGAAGGCCATAGTGCTTGACTCCAGCGAGCCGTCTTCCCGTGCGGGTCCAGAACCACCCCGACGCGGGACGCTGGCGCCACTTGGGATACACACAGGCCATCCCGTAGAAGTAGCCGGTCATCGGGCTGTAGGCCATCGGGGCAAAGCGCATGCTCGTAAACGAGAGGGAGTTGTGCCGTCCCGGAGGAATCGGATCAAAGTAGCAGTCGGCTGCGAACCCTGGCGGGATGAGGTCAGTCGGCGTGCAGTCGGGTCCGATGCGGTCGGCCCCAACGGGAAACGGCTGGGTCGGGGAGGTCTTGAGGAAGCCGTTCTGTTTGACCGGTCGTTCTTCGATCGGGAAGATGTGCTCTCCGGTCTCGGCGTCGAGAACAAACAAATAGCCGTCGGTGCGCATGACCGCGACAGCTCTCCGCGTCTCCCCATCCACCATCGCGTCATAGACGATCAGCGGCGTGCCGAGGTCGTGCTCCCACAGGTCGTGGTGCACCAGTTGTTGGTGCCACTTGTACTCACCGGTGTTGAGGTCGAGCGCGACCACCGACACCGAGAAGAGGTTGTCTCCTGCACGCAGCTCGCCGCCCCACATCGGCACGGCGTTCCCGGTACCGATATAGGCCAGCCCGAGATCGACGTCGACGGTTGGCGTCATCCAGACGCCGGCCCCACCCCAGCGCCAGACGTCGCTATCGGTGGGCCACGTTTCCGAGCCGCGATGTCCCGGCTCAGGGATCGTATCGAAGCGCCACACGCGATCACCGGTCTTTGCATCGAGCGCGACGACCCGCCCACGCAGAAAGCTATCGCCATTTGCCATGCCGCTAACGACCAGGCCGTTCGCGTAGGCTGGAGGCGCGGTGATCACCTGCCCCGCGACGCCGTCATCACCGATTCGATGGCTCCAAACCAGCTCGCCCGTCTGTTGGTCGAGCGCGATCAGCGTGGAGTCGTTGAGGCCAGCGAACACCAGTCCGCCCCCGACAGCCGGTCCCTTGTTCATGCGGCCGACCGATGCCCGGTGGATCCAGCGTCCGTTCCCCGTTTTCGCGTCGAGCGCGCGAACACTCGTTCCGGTGGTGATGAACATCAGCCCGTTCGTCACGACCGGAGTCGACCTCGATACCTCTCCGCCCAGCTCCGTGACCCACGCCCCTCCAAGGTCCGCGACGTTGCTCGCGTTGATCTGGTCGAGGGTCGAGTGGCGGGTCTGCCCCCAGTGGCCGCCGGCGAGCGGCCACTCGCTATTTGGGTAGCCCCGCCAGTCGGCGTCTTCGTTCTGAGCGGCGATGCTGCCAGCGGAGGCGATAAGGAGACAGAAGAGGAGAAGCCTGAGGGCACCCGATCGGGCCGTCACGGCGCGAGCCTACAGACGGACGGCGACAGGTGTCAACGCCCGACCCGTTATAATCCGGCCGGAGCTTGGAGACGATCTCTCGCCGTTCATCTTCGCTGCACGAGGCGGTCAAGGCGTGCAAGGAGAATGCGGCGCTCCTTGAGGGCTCTCATTCTGCGGTACAGGACAACGAGCAGTACGAGACCCACGGTGATGGCTGCGAGGACTAGGTGATCGATGCCGAGCAGCATGGCTCTGCCTCCCGTTCGGTGTGTGTCTGGAGAGCCTATCGGCAGGATGCGCAGCGAGCAGCAGTGTCGGATCTGTTCACGTGGCTGAGAACAACCGAGTAGCCCGACCGAGCGTCCGGAGGTCTTGAATGGTCCTAAAAAAAATCGGAGCCTTGTCCGCCGCGAAGATCTTGGGCATGCTGTACGCCATGATCGGTCTTCTCGTTGGAGCCGTTGTCTCGGTCATCTCGACTGTGGGCGCCGCGATTGGAAACGCCAGCGGCGATTCCCCAGAGGCCTTTCTTGGGGTGATCTTCGGCGTTGCCGCGATCGTGGTGATGCCCGTGTTTTACGGAGCGATGGGTTTCGTCGGCGGACTCATTACCGCCGGCCTGTACAACGTCATCGCCGGTTTCACCGGGGGAATCGAGTTCGAGTTCACCGAGTGAGCGCCTAACGCGTCGGCCACGCCCCGACCGCTTGACGCAGCGCGATGAGCTGGGCAGTGTGATAGCCGTTGTGGTCGAGCAGGATCAGCGCGGCCCGCAGCGCATGATGGTGATTCTTCTCGGCCGCAGGCACCTTCGCGTAAAGGTCGACGTCGGGATCGTCGACGAGACGCGCCATCTGCTCAGTGGCATCAAGGAGCTGACGACTACTCGCTGACCAGTCATCGGGCGAGGGTGGCTCTGCGCTCTCCGGCCAATAGCCGGCGGGGTACTCCAGCGGCTGGTACGTCGGATCCCTGCAGTAGTTGACGAGGTCTTCCGCCGCTAGCCGCATGTGCTCGAGCTGCTGCCACGCAGTGTGGACGTGCCCCGTCACCGACCGGCCGGCGAGTTCTGCCGGAAAGCCTTCGAGGGCCGCTGCGAGTCCGGCATGGGCTTGGCTCTGACGTAGCTGGCGAGCGAGTATGTCTCTCAGCTGAGATGTGCTCATGAGCAGAGCATACCTGGCGGGCAGATTCCGATGGTACCCAGATCGCCGCCACCTTCTATAATCCGGAACCAGAGGCAGCTCCGATCGTGCTCACGTTGACGATTGCATCAAGCTGTGGATGGGTGACTCGCGCGGGCTGGGCCAGATCATGGACTGGTACATCGAGGGCCTGAAGAAGTACGCGGTTTTCAGCGGAAGGGCACGGCGGAGGGAGTACTGGACGTTTGCTTTGCTCAACGTCGCGATCATCTTCGCGCTGGACGTCTTTGAGTGGGCGTTAGGCGGCCCGGGTGCCCTCGGGGCTCTCTATACGCTCGCCGTGCTCTCGCCCAGCCTCGCCGTCACAGTCAGGCGGCTCCACGACACGAACCGCAGCGGCTGGTGGCTGCTGATTCTCGTGATTCCGATCCTTGGTGCGCTCGTGCTCATCGTGTTCCTGTTGCAGGACAGCGACCGGCTTGATAATCGCTTCGGTCCAAGTCCGAAGTACATCGTCGGCTATCCGGAGCTCGACATCCCCTAGCCTCGTAGTCCGGCACCATCGAGAATGGCCTGAAGACCGGCCCTGGGTGCGCTATTCGACGACGAGTTGTCCAATCGTCCAGGGGTGCTCGGTGCAGATGTACTCGTGCTCGCCTTTGGCGTTCACAACCACCGAACCCGATTCCCCGGGCGCAATCGGGTCGGTGGTCCACGAGCCGTCCCGGGCCGCGATGGTATGGGTTAGATCGGTCGGGTTCGTCCAGCTCACCCGCGTCCCGGCGACCACCGAGGCGCGCGTTGGGGTCAACCCATACTGATCCTGCCACTCATCGTTTCGCCCGGTGTTTTGGTTGCTTTGCGTGATCACCCGCTTTAGCTCGATGGTGTCGGCGTCGACGACTTGGCCCTGGAAGGGGAGCACTGTAAAAGGAGGCTCCTGCGCCGGCCGCGGTGGAATCGTGCCACCGAGTTTGAACGCCCAGACCACCCGGTTCATCGTCAGCGCCACATACTGCTCGCCGTCGATTTCATACGTCACCACCGGTCCGCCGCCGTGTCCGTTCGATCCGAATATCCCGATCTGGCCGGTCTGGAACTGCCAGAGCAACTCGCCCGTCCGCTGATCGTAGGCACCCAGGTTACCGTCCGGTTCGGTATGGAACATCAACCCGCCTGCGGTTGTCATGGCGCCGCTGCTGTTGCAGTCTGAGTAGGGCACGCGGTGCTGCCAGGCGATCTTGTTGGTGCGGCTGTCGATGGCGACGTGGAGGCCGTACTGCTTCAAGCCTGGGGCGCGGACCGTCGTGCTGTTGAAGAACCAGCCGTTCTCGGGACGCTTAATCCAGCGCGGATAAACGCACGATGTGCCATAGAAGTAGCCGGTGAGCGGGCTGTACGACATCGGCGCGAACCGCATGGTCATGTACGGAATGAACATGTTCGGCAAGTCGGGTCCGATTGGGTCGTAGTAGCAGCCGGCCTCGAACCCTTTTGGGATCATGTCCGGGTCGACACACGTGGGCCCGATCTTGTCGGCGCCGACCGGGAACGGCTGGGTCGGGGAGGTGTTCAAGTAGTCGTTCTGGGGTACCGGCCGCTCTTCGATAGGGAAGACCGGTTCGCCGGTCTCGGCGTCAAACATGAACAGATAGCCGTCGGTTCGCATGGCCGCCAGCGCCCTCGTTGTAACGCCCTCGACCATCGCGTCGTACACGATGAGGGGGGTCGCCATGTCGTGCTCCCACATGTCATGGTGCACGAGTTGTTGGTGCCACCGGTACTCGCCAGTGTGGAGATCGAGAGCCACCACCGACGACGTGAACAGGTTGTCACCCGGGCGCAGCTCGCCACCCCACATCGGCACGGCGTTGCCGCTACCGACGTAGAACATGCCGAGATCGACGTCGACGGTCGGTGTCATCCAGACGCCGCCGCCGCCGAAACGCCAGACGTCGCTGTCGATTGGCCAGCTCTCGGAACCGAGCTTGCCGGGCTCTGGAATGATCTCGAAGAGCCACCGGCGCTCGCCTGTTTTTGCGTCGACCGCCGCGATCCGGCCGCGCAGATAGCTATCGCCGTTGGCCATGCCGGCAATCACCAGTCCATCGGCGTACGTAGACGGGGAAGAAATCCACTGGCCAACTTGGCCTTCCACGCCGACGAGGTGCTCCCAGACCTTCTCACCGGTCCGCTGGTCGAGCGCGATCAGACGCGAGTCACTGAGTCCTGCGAACACGAGGCCGGCGCCGAGCGCCACGCCCTTGTTCATCCGGCCGATAGGCGCGTCATGGCGCCACCGTTCTTCGCCGGTGGTCGCGTCGAGGGCTCGGATGCTGCGGCCAGTCTGAAAAAAGACGAGCCCGTTCCGCATGACCAACGTCGAGCGCGATGCCTCACCGCCCTCCAAGTCGGTCACCCACGCGCCGCCGAGCTGGTCGATGTTGTCAGGCGTAATCTGGGTGAGCGAGGAGTGGCGAGTTTGTCCGAAATGCCCTCCGGCGAGCGGCCATTCGTGTGACGGGAAGTCCTGCCAATCTTCGTTCTGTGCAGCCGCAGTGCCGGTAGATAGGGCCATCACCAGGCAGAGGGCGACAAGTCTGACGATATCTGAGATCTTGGTCACGCGGGCAGCCTATAGACCGACCCGATGGGTGTCAACGGGTCCAGCCCATTGGGCCTAGAATGGATGCAACTCGCCCACTCAGACCCGCGGCGACGTGACTGAGCCGTTCGGGATCGTCTGTCTTACCAGTCCGCCGGCATGGCGGCCTGAGTACGGACCTCCTTACGGCTCACCATGTAGACGCCCGCCGTAGTCGTGAGCAACACGACCTCGGCAAAGGCGCCGCCCTTGTAGATTGCGGCACCGACGGCGAACAGGACCAGGGGGACGTACTCCCATCCATGACGCCTGATGAGTCGCAAGAGAAACAAACCCATGAACCCGTATAACCCCGGATTTCCGATTTCGCTGTGGTACCGTACCGCCAGGACCAGTCGCCGCGCCTTGATTTCTGGGGCTCCGACGTAAGGAACCTCACGACGGAGGGTGACACCCGGTGGGTGAATTACAACACAAGCCATTTCAGTTCGCGTTCAACGGCTTCTTGAAAGTCGCGTTTCAGGGATCGCGCGTCACCTCCGACGCCGGCCTCATTCTAGTGCGCGAGTTGGATGAACGCCTGGGGCTGGAGACACTCATCTCCGAGCACCTGAGCGATTCCCGACATGGGTTGAACACCCAGTTCAGTCTGGCGGATCTCCTGCGGCAATCGGTCTACAGCCGGCTCGCGGGCTACGAAGACCTCAACGACGCAGTGCGCGTGTCGACGGACCCGACATTCCGTCTCATCGGGTCGCCGAAGCGCTGGGACCGGAGTGCGGCGCTGACATCGACCCTGCATTGGTTCGAGACCGACCTGCTGACCCAGGAGGAGAATCTCATTGGGCTGATGGCCGTGAACCGGGAGGTGCTCGCACAGGCCGAGAGACCGACGCGCGCCGACCGGATCGTGCTCGACATGGATTCGAGCGAGAGCCCGGTGCATGGGGCGCAGGAAGGGAGTGCGTATAACGGGCACTTTGAGTCCGTCTGCTACCACCCGCTGTTTCTGTTCAGTGAGCACGGCGACTGCGTCGCCGCCACGCTGCGGCCCGGCAACGTGCATAGCGCCGACGGCTGGGACGACCTGCTCGTGCCGGAGGTTGAACGGCAGCAGGCGGAGGGCACGCGCGTGGCGTTCCGCGCGGACGCGGCGTTCGCCAAGCCGGAGATCTATGAGACGCTCGAGAGACGCGACGTGGACTATGCCATCCGCATGCCGGCGAACAAGAGCTTGGAGCTGGAAATCGAAAACATCCTCTTTCGTCCGCCCGGACGGCCGAGCCGCAAGCCCTTGGTGCGCTACAAGAGTTTCCGCTATCAGGCGAAGAGCTGGACTACGCCCAGACGGATGGTCGCCAAGGTGGAGCACCACCGGGGTGAGCTGTTCCCTCGCGTCGGCTTCATCGTGACCAACATGACCCTCCCGAGTCGCTCGGTCGTCCGGTTCTACAACAAGCGCGGTACGGCGGAGCAATGGATCAAAGAAGGCAAGCAGGCGACGCACTGGACGCGGCTGTCGTGCCATCGGTTCCGGGCGAACGAAGTGCGCCTGCACCTGAGCGTCCTGGCCTACAACCTGGGCAACTTGTGGCGCAGACTGGTCCTGCCGCCGCGGATCAAGCGCTGGTCGCTCACGAGTCTGCAGCAGCGACTGGTGAAAACCGGGGGCCGGCTAGTCCCTTGTGTCTGAAAAAGCTTTAAGAAGTGTGCCGGGTGTGATGTATGGGGCGGCATGGCAAGAACAGGTCGGCCCAAAGCGAGATTGGAAGTCACCGCCGTGGAGCGAGGAGAACTTGAGCGGCTCGCCAGGCGCGCCAGAACGAATCGGCATGTGGCCTTGCGGGCGAAGATCGTCCTGAGGTGCGCGCATGGCGAATCGAACGTGGCGGTCGCGGCGAAACTGCGCTGTTCGAATGTGACGGTCGGCAAGTGGCGGCAGCGGGTTACGACAGGTCGCGTGGATGCGCTGTATGACGAGCCCAAGCCCGGAGCCCCCCGGACACTGTCCGATGCGGATGTCGAGTCGATCCTCGTCGCCACGTTGGAAAGTAAGCCGAAGGGGCGGACCCACTGGAGCACCCGCAAGATGGCGGAGCGCGCTGGCGTCAGTGCCTCCACCGTGGGCCGCATCTGGCGCACCTTCGGGTTGCAGCCGCATGTCGTGGAATCCTTCAAGATCTCCGACGACCCGCTGTTCCTCGAGAAGGTGCGGGACATTGTCGGCCTCTACCTGAATCCACCCGACCACGCCGGTGTCTTGTCATTCGACGAAAAGCCTCAGATTCAAGCCCTCGAGCGAGCGCAGCCGATCCTGCCGATGGACATGGGTCGGCCCGAACGCCAGACGCACAACTACATCCGCCATGGCACGGTGGACCTCTTCGCGGCGCTCAACGTCGCGACCGGCCAGGTCGTGGCGCACACCAAGAAGCAGCATCGGTCGAGGGATTTCGTGAGCTTTCTGCGCGAGATCGACGAGCGGGTGGACCCCACCCTCACCGTCCACGTGATCCTCGACAATCTCTCGGCGCATAAGTCCCCGCTGGTCACACGATGGGTGGCCCGCCACCCGCGCTTCCAGTTCCACTTTACGCCAACCTACTCCGCCTGGCTCAACCTCGTCGAGCGGTTCTTTGGCCTCCTCACCGAACACGCCCTCAAGCGCGGCTCACATTCCAGCACGCACGCGCTGCGCCACGCCATCTCCGCCTACGTGGACGCCCACAATGACGAGGGCAAGCCTTTCAAGTGGACGAAAACAGCCGACGAGATCCTCGCGAAGGTGAAGCGGTTCGGACAGCGCACCGTTCAAGTCCACGGTGGCCCCAGATGACCAACGACTTTTTGAAGAAATCAAAGATCAAGGGGACTAGTGAAGCATGCGCGGTACTACTGGTTCCTGTTGGCAGAAGGGCATCTGACGCGGCGGCTGTTCTGCGACATGCTACGGAGGATCTGGGCGCTGCCAGTGCCGGGAGGCTGACGCGCGGCGAGTGCTACGAAGCCCGCCTGGCGAAGAAAGGCCACAAGTGTGGAGCGGTGTCTGAGGAATGCCCTGAAAGTAGGGGGCTCCAGTCGGTTGCACGTCAGCGGGGGCTGAGGTGACGGCCTCCGGAGCTGGACGATTGTGCGACGAAGAAAGTTTCGTGGGATCGGCGGCTCTCGGGTGTATAAAGGTACCATCCGGGGCAGGCAAAATGGAAATCCCGGATAACATTACCAACATTCCGGCCTCCCTGGTCCCGTTCGTTATTCCTAGCAGCCCGTGGTGAAAATCAGCAACGGCCTCGGCTAGATCGATCGCCAGAATCGATCATCATCTGTACACTCGTTCGCATGTCAATGGGCACATGACGCAAACGACGACGACAAGAAGCCCTCTGGGTCGCGACGACCGACTTGCCCCAGACGGTCGCCCACCCGTTCTATCGTCGAGTGAACGCCCTGCTGGACGCCCACGGTTTCGAGACGTTTGTCGAACGGCAGTGCCAGCGGTTCTACGCCGCCACCCGTGGCCGGCCAAGTCTCACGCCGGGCATCTACTTTCGCGCGTTGTTGGTGGGGTACTTTGAAGGCATTGACTCGGAGCGGGGCATCGCCTGGCGCGCGGCGGACTCGCTGGCGATTCGGCGCTTCTTGGGCATCGCCGTGGACGAGGATGTGCCGGACCACTCGACGATCTCCCGAACCCGGCGACTGATTGACGTCGAGACGCATCGCGCCGTGTTCACCTGGGTGCAGCAGCGCCTCGTCGCGTCGGGCGTGCTGAAGGGCGCGACGATCGGGATCGACGCCACCACGCTGGAGGCGAACGCGGCGATGCGGAGCATCGTGCGGCGGGACACCGGCGAGGACTACCAGGCCTATTTGACCGGCTTGGCGCAGGCGTCGGGCATTGCCACCCCGACGCGCGACGACCTCGCCCGCCTGGACCGGAAGCGGAAGAAGACGCCATCGAACAAGGACTGGCGGAGCCCCGTCGATCCGGATGCGAAGGTCGCCAAGATGAAAGACGGCCGCACGCATCTGGCCCACAAGGTCGAACATGCCGTGGACCTCGACACCGGCGCGGTCGTCGCGGTGACCGTGCAAGGCGCAGACACGGGGGATACGACGGTCGCCGCCGCTGCCCAGATCGAGGATGCGCAAGCCGAGGTGGACGACCCCCAGGCGTTCACCGCGCTGGTCGCGGACAAGGGCTATCACAGTAATGAGGTCATGGTGGATCTGCAGGCCGTCGGCGTCCGGTCGTATGTCGCCGAGCCGGATCGAGGCCGCCGCGATTGGTCCAAGGCGCGGGAGGCCCAAGCGCCCGTCTATGCGAATCGTCGGCGCATTCGGGGCGCCCGCGGCAAGCGCTTGATGCGCCGACGTGGCGAGCGCATCGAGCGTTCGTTCGCGCACGCCTACGAGACCGGCGGGATGCGGCGCACGCATCTGCGCGGGCATCGCAATATCTTGAAGCGCCTCTTGATTCACCTCGCGGGCTTCAACCTCGGCGTGCTGTTCCGGCAGCTGATCGGCGTTGGCACGCCGCGCAGCCTGCAGGGGCGCTGTCTCGCCGCGCTGATGGTCCTTGTGTCCTCCTGGCGGCGCCTCGTACATGTCTGGACCGTTCGCGAGCCCGAGTACCCCGCGCGTTCCACGATCGGGGTCGGCGATCACGATCGATCACTCATCCCGAAAGCCGCATAGGAAGACCGCATTTCCACCACGGGCTGTTAGAGGCAAAGAAGATGCCATCGGAGAACTGCACACCATGTCAGCTCGTGTCCGAGCGTGGGTCACGGCGGCCGGTGGGAGTCTCACTGGGCGCAGAAAACGCGTCTGGCTACGGGCGCAATTTCGGCTCAGGCGAGATTTCAACATTTGCATGTGCCGGTAGCGGCAGTTGGGCTACGATCGACGGGAACCTGCGGTCCTTTATTGGAGGGGCAGGTAGATGAGCAAGAAAAACATCGCGACGTTCGCAGCGGCGGTGGCAGCCATGATGATGATGCCCGTCGTCGCAGCCGGACAAGCTCCGGATGGGTGGACGGTTCCGCGGCTGGCCGATGGCCGGCCCGACCTCCAGGGCATCTGGGCCAATGACTCGGCGACGCCACTTCAGCGGCCGGAGGTGCTGGGCGACCGAACGACACTCACCGACGAAGAGGTGGCGGCGCTGAGGACGCTCGCGGCCGAGGCGCTTGCCGAAGGCGGTGACGCCGTGTTCGGCGACGCTGTGTTTCTCAAGGCGCTGGCCTCGCTGGAGGACCAGCCACCAGCCGAGAGACGGCCGTTCTGGAGCTACGGCCAGCAGTGGATGGGCAACCGCTGGTTTGACAACCGCACGTCGCTGATCATCGATCCCCCGAATGGTCGCCTGCCGTCGCGGAGCGCCGAGGCGGAGGAGCGCACGCAGCGGCGGCGCGCGGCTCGGCGAGCCGGACCGCCTGAGGGGCAGGAGTCGGTGTCCGAAGAGCTGGATCGCCTGGACCCCGGGGTCCGCTGTCGAGGCGGTCGACCGCTGCTGAGCGGCCGCGGTTACAACAGCAACTACCAGATCTTTCAGACCCCCAACTACGTCGGCATCCAGCTCGAGATGCATCACGAAACACGGCTAGTTCCAATTGGCGACGTGGCGCCGAGTCAGGTCGGCGCACCGAGCGTCATGGGGAGCTCGCGCGGGCACTGGGAAGGCGACACCCTTGTGGTGGAAACCACGAACCTATCGCGCGGAGTGGATGGATCGACCCGCGACGTGCGAGTGACCGAGCGATTCAGCCGGGTCGGACCCGAACTGCTGCAGTACGACTACACCATTGATGACCCGTCAACCTGGACGAAGCCCTGGACCGCGCGGATCTTGTTGCGACCGGCCCCCGGCACGGGTGTCATCTACGAGTACGCCTGCCACGAGGGAAACTACGCGGCTGAGCTCTCGCTGCGCTCCACCCGGGCGGTCGAGGCAGCGGAGCTCGAGGACTAGGGACGGCGTCGTTCCAGGAACTCCTTCAGCGCGGCGGCGTTGTTCAACTGGCGCTCGCGCGAGGCGAAGACAAAGGTCACGGGTCCGGATCGGACACGCTCGAGAACGGGATCGAACGACTCCGGTCGGGTGCTCAGCTCCTTGAAGTACCTGCGCTTGAACTCCGCCCACTTGTACGGCTGATGATTGAACCACCGGCGCAGTTCAGTCGACGGCGCAACATCTTTCGGCCAGAGATCGATCTGTGCGTCTTGCCTCGAAAGACCGCGGGGCCAGAGGCGCTCGACGAGAATGCGGTAGCCATCCGACTTGGCCGGGTCTTCGTAGACACGCTTCAGGGCGATGGGCATGAGTCTCGTCAAGCATACCGGGTGGAGCCGTCCCAGTCGGGTGGAGGGAGACCACGTGAGCATCAAGGATGAGTTGAGCGACGAGCTGAAGGACGCGATGCGCGAGCACGACCGCAACCGCAGCGACGTCATTCGCCAGATCAATACAGAGGTTGGGCGCGCCCTCACGGCGAAGGGCTTCGAAGGTGAGGCCGATGACGAGCTCTATCGCAAAACCATCGCGAGCTACGCAAAGAAGATGGCCAAGGCGATTGCGGAGTACGAAAGCTATGGGGAAAAGGGCGCCGAGACGGCAGCCAAGCTGCGGTTCGAGGTCGAGTATCTCGGGCGATGGCTACCAAAGGCCCCGACCGAAGCCGAGGTCGTGCAGCTTGTGGATGCTGCGGTGCAAGAGCTCGGTGCGACTGAGATGAAGGCGATGGGTCAGGTCATGGGGCACGTCATGAAGCAGCATGCCGGACTCGACGGTGCCCTCGTCAACCGGCTCGTGCGCGCCCGTCTGAGTTCGAGCTAAGCGTTACCCCAGCGCGCGGCCGAGGACCACCTAGCGACTCGCGGCCCCCGCCCGATCTTCAGCCCGGCCCGAACGCAAGCTGTTCTCCATCCCGTAGTTTCCTTCGTGGCACGCGTACTCAAACTGAAGGTACGTCGCGTCCTTGTTCAGCGGCATCGCGACCGTCCACGGGGCGGTGTAGACGTCGGGATCCTCGACGGTGAGCTCGTAGTCGATCCGGTTTGGTGCGGCGAACGTGAACCGCTCGACCACGCGCAGCCCTTCGGTTGCGGGTATGCCTCGGGCCCCACGGGTGGAAAAGCTAGTCGAGATTACTCCCTTGTCGTTGTAGTTGGTGACTTCGACGACCAGTGTGTTCCCTTCCCATCGGCCTCGCGAGTCGCCGTTCCACTGACGAACGCCGTCGACTAGATGCGGGCGGCCGTCGACTGGAATGATTCGGGGCTCATGAATCATCTCGTAATGGATCACAACGTGACCCGGTGGCTGCAGAATTCGATATCCGGCGCTGTAGCCTCCCGGAAAGATGCTGCCCGGCACCCCGCGCGTGATGCACCTCTCGCCCGGGACGTGGTTCAGGTAGCTGTCCGTCAGTGTGTCGAGCCGTTCATTGCGGTAGTCGATCGCCCATTTCTTGACCGGGATTCGGCCATTGGGTGGATCGACGACCATCGATCGCCGCCGTAGGCTGCGGCGTCCCGGTCCGTCGATATGCTGACGATTCAGAATGACGTCGGCGGGGCCGGCTTCGACGGGAACGTTCGGATCAGGCTCTTCCGGTTCGGGCACCGGTCTGTTCAGCCCCGGAATCCAGCGAGCCATTGGGGCAAGTCGCTCGAGATCGACGTCGTCGTACACCTCGAACGGCGTCAAGTCGAAGTTCGTCCAGATGCCTTGGATGTCGGGCTGTCCGTCGGGTCTGAGGGGCGGCGTCCAGTCGTTTGCCGTCTGGGTCCACCCCGACGCCGGGGCTCCCAGCAACACGACCACGATGATCGGCAGCGCCATCACCGAATTTCTCGAGCGCATGATATCTTTCTCAGCCGTCGCTTCGCCTCCGGTCCCGATGGTAGCAGAACACACCGGTCAAGGTGTCTCCGTCCGTATAATGCGGGCGAGTTATGGGAGGTCGAGATGCAGCAACCACCGGATGGCTGGCCCAGGATTTCTTCTTCGGTGTTCTACGACGATGCCGGGGCGGCGATCGACTGGCTCACTCGCGCGTTCGGATTCGACGTTCGGATGAAGGTCGAGGGTGACCAGGGACAGGTCATACACTCGCAGTTGACGCTCAACGGAGGCCTGATCATGGTCGGCCAGGTCGGGCTCACGAACGAACGACCGTTCTGCAAGTCGCCGCAAGGGGTCGGTGGCGCGAATACCCAGGCGCTCTGCGTGTTCGTGGACGACGCAGACGCCCATTGTGAGCGCGCCCGCTCAGCCGGAGCCACTATCAGGACAGAACCCGCGACCCAGGACTACGGCGAGGGCTACTGGACAGATCGCACCTATGAGGCCGAGGACCTCGAAGGTCACCATTGGTGGTTCCTGCAGCGCGTGCGCGGCTAACCTCTCGGTAGATATGGCTCGGAGGAAACGACTCCGCTTCGCTGAGCTCGAAAAGATGGCCAATGCCGTTGACGGCCGATGCAGCGAACCAAACTGGTTCGACAAGGCTTTCGGTCTCGAACAGCCGGTCGTCATCGAGTTGGGATGCGGCCGCGGGGAGTACACGCTAGCGTTAGCTCGGAGCCGGCCGGAGTCAGGCGTTCTGGGCGTGGATCGGAACGGCGCTCGCCTGTGGAAGAGTGCCGCTACGGCGCTCGAAGAAGGCCTCGCCAACGTACGTTTTCTCCGCACGCCAATCGAATACCTAGAAGACCATGTCCCTCCCGGCAGGGTGAGCGAGATCTGGATCCCGTTTCCCGACCCGCTGCCTAAGAATCGGCAGGCCCGGCACCGGCTGTTGTCGCCACGGTTTCTGGAACGCTATCGTCGGCTGCTACGACCCGGCGCAGCTATCCACCTGAAGACGGATCACGTCGACACGGTTGATTTCGCAGAACGGGCCGTTCGTGCCGGGGGAGGTCGTGTGCTCGACCAGTCTGCCAGCCTCGCCGCCGCCGGCGCAAGCGCATCGGTGGTCGAGTCCACCTACGAGAAGAAGTACCGGAGTGAGGGCCGCACGATTTACGACCGAACGTTCTGTCTCGACAGATGACAGTTGGGGGTGGACCATGAGGAATAGATGGAATGGACGAGTTGCAGCGGCGCTGTCGGTGATGGTGGTGTATGCCGCGACAGCTGCTGGGCAAGAGCCCGGGTCGGTGATCGCGAGCGACTCGCGCGTGCAAGGGCGGTCGTACACGTTCCCTGGCACCGGCAAGGAGGTGCCCTACGCGCTCTTCGTGCCGTCCACCTACGACGCCGCGAAGGCGTGGCCGCTCATCGTGAGCCTGCATGGGCTCGGGCGACCCTACGATTGGATGATGGGGTACGAAGGGGCCATCGATTCTGCTGAGCGAGATGGATACGTCATGGTCTCTCCGCTCGGCTATCACCCACGGGCCTGGTTTGGCAGCCGCGGTTCCGGGATTCCCCAGATGCGGCGCGCGGACGGCGATACCGAACCGCTCCCTCCGAATCTAGGTGCGCTCAGCGAGCAGGATGTGATGAACGTCCTCGAGATCGTTCGTGAGGAGTTCAATATTGACGACGACCGGATGTATCTCTGGGGACACTCGATGGGAGGTGCCGGCACTTACCATCTGGCTGCCAAGCACCCAGACCTGTGGGCGGCACTCGGTGTCGCTGCCCCGGCACCGTCTTCGTCTGTGGACCAGCTCGAAGCGTTCCGACATGTTCCCATCATCGTCTTACAAGGCGACCAGGATCGGTTGGTGACGACGACGCGCGAGTGGGTAGCGAGGATGAAAGAGCTCGGCATGGAGCACGTCTATGTCGAGATCAAGGGCGGTGACCACTCGCGGTTCATCAACGCGAGCTCAGAGACGCTCGGAAAGCTCTTCGCGTTCTTCAACATCGTTCGGAAGGATCAGCGCCCGGCGACGAATTGAGCGGCAAGCCCGCGCCCTCACCTAGATCTTCCGGGCCAGCGTCATGCCGTCGCCGATCGGCACCAGAGACAACGAGATGCGGCGGTCAGCATGCAGCACGCGATTAAACTCACGAATCGCGAGGGTGTCGTCGTCCACGGCACTCCGGTCGATCACACGCCCATCCCATAGCACGTTGTCGATCGCCACCAAGCCGCCCCGTCGCAAGAGCTCGAGGCACCACTCGTAGTAGCGCCCATAGTTCTCTTTGTCCGCGTCGATCAGCGCGAAGTCGAAGCACCCGGCCTCCCCGGCACCAATGAGGGCTTGGAGCGTGTCGGCTGCCGGGGCGAGGCGTAGGTCGATCTTCTCGAGAACGCCTGCCTCTTGCCAGTAGCGCCGCGCAATCTGCGTCCATTCGTCGCTGGTGTCACACGCCACGACGGTGCCGTCGGCCGGTAGGGCCGCGGCCACCGCCAGCGTGCTGTATCCGGTGAACGTGCCGATCTCCAGGCACCGGCGGGCGCCGGCGAGCTCGACCAGTAGACTCAGCAGCTGAGCCTGTTCTGGAGCGATCTGCATGTTGGCGCTCGGCAGAGAGGCCGTTTCCTCTCTGAGCCTGCGCATGACGCCTGATTCCCTCAGCGAGATCTGCAACAGGTAGTCGTAGAGGTCGTCATTGACCTCGATGGTCTTTCTCGACATCACCCCCACTGTATCAGTTGTGCGAAGCCCATCGAGTACGGGAAAGTAGGCACGGAGACAAGCCATGACCAAGCGAACCAGCTGGCCTCGCCGCCCAGTAGACGAGCAGGCAGAACCTGGCCGAGGACGAGAAGGGATAGGATTGCCGGGGACCGTGCGACGAACGAGGTGGAATCACTGTGGCCTCCGAGTCATGGGTTTGGTGATCGGTGTGAGCATCGTTGGCCTGGTGGCTTGCCAAGCCGATCAGGCCCCCGTCCCTCCCGAACCCGACTTCATCGTCCCCGACGCTAACCTCAAGGTGGCCATCATCGGAGACTCGGGCTACGGGCCCAGAGCCGATGCCGTCCTTGCGATGATCCGAGACCAAGGCGCTCAGCTCGTCCTCCACCAGGGCGACCTGGGCTACGACGAAGCGAATCCCGAAAGCCCGGTGCTGTGGCATGCCGGTGTGGAACGGATGCTGGACACCTCGGTTGAAGGCCTCTTCCCCTACCTCTATTCGGTGGGCAACCATGACGTGAAATTCTGGGACCAGGTGGAGCCCAAGGGGTACGGTCGCATTCTGCGAGAGCGGACGGCGCAAACCGACGGGCTCGAATGCAACGGCGAGCTGGGCGTGAATGCGACCTGCACCTACCAGGGGCTCTTCGTCGTTCTGTCTGGCGCCGGCACAATGGGCGAGGGGCACACGGCGTTTATGGCGAGTGCGCTTGACGACAACCAGGACTACCTCTGGCGGATTACCTCTTGGCACAAGAACCAGCACGACATGCAGGCTGGGGGCAAGGGCGATGAAACCGGGTGGGAGGTGTATCAGGAGTCGCAGCGGGGAGGGGCCATCATCGTCACCGGCCATGAACATTCATACTCGCGCAGTTACACCCTGACCGACCTCGGCAACCAAGCCACCGGGTACGGCGCGACAGGCGACGCGCGTCGGATGGAACTTGCGGAAGGGAAGACCTTCGTTGTCGTGAACGGACTGGGCGGTAAGAGCGGACGTGATTACGATTGTGCACCGCATGATGACGACACCTGGTGGGCCTCGGTCTTCGCGCGGAACTACTGGCTCCGAAATGGCAACGTGATGGAGAAGAACTGCTCCGCGCAGGAGGCAGACGGCGAGGTTCCACCAAACCTGGAACCACGCCTGCAGTTCACTCAGACCGTGGAAGAGTACGCCGATGGGGCTCTCTTCATCACGTTCCACGTGGACGGCGATCCCCATCGAGCCCGCGGCGAGTTCGTCACGGTGGATGGCCATCAGATCGACGACTTTGAGATCGTGAACCTGAGGACTCAATGACAAGCGGACCAATGTCTCGAAGGTCAGTCACTGCGGCTGCCGTCATTGCCGTCACCATGATGACCGGCCTGCGGGGGCAAGCTCCTGAGGGCGGTCGCAATTCGGCGCCGGAATGGCAGTTCGTCGGCGGAGACCGGTCGAGCTCGCGCCACTCGACGCTGACCGACATCAATACCGACACGATCGACCGGCTGGGCGGGGCGTGGGTGACACGGCTTGAGGGCGGCGCGTCGTCGCGGGCGACTCCGGTGATTCAGGGCGGCGTCATGTATCTGACGGCTGGGGCCAACGTGTTTGCGATCGACGCCAAGACTGGCGAAACAATCTGGCGCTGGCAGTCCGACGACCCCGATGCGCCGATAGTTCCGGCCTGGCAGGGCGTTGGCCTAGGCGAAGGCCTCGTCTTCATCGGGGCGCGCAGCGCCGCGGTGGCGGCGCTAGGTCAGGACACCGGCGAGCTCGTCTGGGTCGCATCCATTGGCAACGATCCTGGATACGTGGGCGAGCTGACATCGACGGCACCCCTGTTCGTCGACGGCACGGTCTTCGCGGGAATGGGGAGTGGAGACTGGGGTGGACAGGGCAAGGTGGTTGCCCTCGATGCAGCGTCCGGCGAGGAGCTGTGGACCTTCCAGGTCATTCCACGTCCGGGCGAGTTCGGTCACGACACCTGGCCGCAAGACAACAACTCTTGGAAGCTCGGCGGGGGTGGCGTCTGGCTCAACGGCGCCGCGGATCCCGACCTCGGGCTGGTCTACTTCGTAACGGGCAACCCTGCTCCGATGTACGGCGGCGAGCTTCGCAAAGGGGACAATCTGTTCACCGCATCGGTGCTCGCGCTCGACATCGAGACCGGCGAGCTGCGGTGGCACTATCAGGTGGTCCGCCACGATATCTGGGATGCCGACATCGCGACCCCCCTGCTACTCTACGAGATCGAGATCGACGGAAGGCCCCGCAAGGCGTTGGCCGCGATGCAGCCGGGCACGATCGTGGTTGTTGACGGCTATCAAAGCAAAGATCGGACGGCACGTGCCAATGCCCGAGACATCACGTTTGAAGACGGTCGCAAGTTCTTCATGGGCTCGTCCGGCACCGGGGCGCCGTACGACAACGGACAACGCTAGGTTCATTCATCATGGGATCCTCAAGGCGACAGTTCCTCACGACGCTGAGCGTAGCGGCGGCCGGAGGTGCGGCATCGTTCGGGGGGCGCGCCGCGGCGTGGCGGGGGCAGGCGGCGCGTTCGTCCGCGGAGGCAGGCAGCTTCTCGCCGAGTGAGCTGCTGGAGAAACGCGCCGTCGAGACCGTCGCCGTCGCGAACGCCACCGGTCAGACCCCATCCGATCCGCGAATGCCGACGTCCGAAGAAGTTGAATCGTGGTACACGGATCGCCGCAACTGGGGGCGATGGGGCGACGACGATCAGAAGGGCGCGATCAACTTGATCACGCCCGGAAAGAGCGCCGCGGCAGCCTCACTCGTGCGTTCCGGCCGGAAGGTCTCGATGAGTCGGGTCTTCGAGCCGGGGCAGCACTTCATGCGGAAGAACCCGCGCGGCACCGGCGCCGGATCGGTGGTGGACTACTACGGCTTTATCTACCACGGCCAGACCATTACCCATATCGACGCGCTGTGCCACATGTGGGACAGCGACGGAATGTGGCAAGGCCGCGATCCCGACGTCGAGGTGACCACCCGCGGAGCGACGTTCGGCACCATCGACGCCTGGTCGGACGGCATCATCACGCGCGGCGTGTTGATAGACGTGCCCCGCCACCGCGGCGTCTCGCACGTAACCCTCGACCAGCCGGTGCACGGCTGGGAGATCGAGGAGATTGCCCGTGCCCAGGGGGTGGACGTCGAACCCGGAGACGCGCTGCTCGTCTATAGCGGCAAGGACGCGTTCGTGGCGGCGGGCGGCAGTTACGGTGGCGGCGATCGTCCCGGGCTCAGCGTCACGTGCGCCAAGTTCATCCGAGACCACGACGTGTCGCTCCTCGGCTGGGACATGATGGCCGCGCGGCCCGATCCGTACGGCTTGGCATTTCCCGTCCATGGCGTCCTCTTCAACTACGGTGTTGCGCTGCTGGACAACGCCTTGCTCGAGCCGATCGCCGATGCATGCGCTGAGGAGGCACGCTACGAGTTCATGTTCATGGCGCTACCCCTGAAAGTCGCGCGTGGTACGGGTAGCCCGGCAAATCCCATCGCGATGTTCTAGGCGGTAGCTCGCATGAAGTTTCCCTCGAGCGAGCTGGCGTACATCTTCGGCAAGGGCGAAATGCGCCGCGACTTTCTGGCGCTTCTTCGCTACGCGGCCTTTCTCGTCGCGGTCATCGTGCTCTATGCCGCGTTCTTCCAATTGATTATGGTGCGGGTGGAGGGCCAGTCGCACTCGTGGATCACTTCCATTTACTGGACGCTGGTCACGATGACCACACTCGGTTTCGGCGACGTGGTGTTCGACAGCGACCTCGGCCGGCTGTTCAGTCTGGTCGTGCTGGTGTCAGGGGTCGTGCTCCTGCTCGTCGTGCTGCCGTTTACGTTCATCCGCTTCTTCTATGCTCCCTGGCTCGAGGCTCAGATACGGCTGAGGGCGCCGCGGAGGGTACCCGCCAGCGTCCGAGATCACGTCATCATCAGCTGTCACGATGAAATTGCGGCCGGTCTCATCGAGAGGCTCCGGCCCAGCGGCATCCCGTACTACGTCGTGGAGCCAGACCCCGCGGTGGCCGCGCAGCTGGTGAGTGAGGGAATCTCGGTCGTCACAGGTGACATCGACAACCGCACGACCTATGAGGTCTTGCAGATCCAACAGGCACGCCTCCTGCTCGCAAACCGCGAGGACACGACAAACGCCAACATCGCGCTCACGGTTCGTGAGGTATCGTCCGACGTCCCGATCGTTGGGATCGTGGAGCATGAAGACTCGGCTGACATCCTGGAGCTGAGCGGATGTACGCGAGTGCTGCCGCTGAAAGTGCGGCTCGGAGAGCACCTCGCAAACCGTGCGAGCGCAGTTCTGGGCAGGGCGGGTGTCATCGGCTCCTTTACCGGCTTGCAGATCGCCGAGTTCACCGCACGCGACACGCCTCTCGCCGGCCAAGAAATTCGCGAAACACGGCTGCGCGAACGGACGGGTCTGAACATTGTCGGGGTCTGGCACCGTGGGCGGCTGGTGCCTGCCTTTCCTCAGACGCCGATCACAAGTGAGAGCATCGTGGTGGTCGTCGGCACGCCCGCACAGCTGAGTGCCCTTGACGAGTTGTGGGAGGCTCGGTCCCGTTCCGACGCTCCCATCTTGGTGATCGGAGGCGGCACGGTTGGCCTGGCCGCGATGCGCGCGCTCAAAACCAAGGGTATTCCCGTTCACGTTCTCGAGCGCGAGGAGCGTCTGAAGGAGCGGCTGTCGAAAGTGGCGGATCGCGTGTTCGTCGGCGACGCCAACGACCGCGAGGTCTTGATGCAGGCCGGGCTCGAGAACGCGCCGTCGGTGCTGCTCACCACCAACGATGATGCCGTCAACGTGTATCTGGCGGTGTACTGCCGTCGGCTCAAGTCGGATCTTCGTATCGTGAGCCGGATTACGCACCATCGGAACCTGGAAGCGATCCACCGTGCGGGTGCGGATTTCGCCCTCAGCTACTCGTCACTCGGCGCGGAAGCCGTCCACGCGCTCATCGAGGGGCGTGAGCTCGTCGCCCTGGAAGAAGACGTCGATTTGTTCTCGGTGCCGGTGCCCCCCGCCTTGGCGCACAAGAAGCTGGCGGACAGTGGAATCGGCTCACGGACCGGACTCAGCGTTGTCGCGATCCAGCGGGACGGCGAGCTGGTGACCAACCTTCGCGGGTCGATGCGGCTAGAGCCCGAGTCGCAGCTCGTGATGCTTGGCTCGGTGCAGCAGCGGCGTGAGTTTACGGAGACGTTCGGGTAGTCGCTCACCTCGTCAGGAGTCCCTATGTCTAGACACCGTCTCGTCGTGCTATCGGTCATGCTGATCTCGGTCGCCGTGCCGTTGGGCGCGGCCCCGCAGCACCCCCTCGATCACCTCACGGCCGCGGAGCACTGGGCCGCCTACGAGATCCTGCGGAATTCCGACCATACGAACTCCGAGATGGTGATCGCGTACGTGGGCTTGCACGAGCCGCCGAAGTCAGAAGTGCTCGCATGGCGCGAGGGCGAGACATTTCGGCGCGAAGCCCTCGTTCACCTTGTGCAGGACGAAATGGGGTATGAGGCGGTCCTGGATCTACAGGCAGGCACGGTTCTCGATTGGCGAGACACGCCGGGCCGGAACTACATGCGGCACGCCGGCGAGGACCAGACCATTACGAGGCTGCTACTCGAGCACGACGATATCAAGGCCGCCTTCGATCGGCGTGGCGTCGCGGACCTCACACACATCCATTGCCATGCGAGCAACGAGGGCTACTTCGACCAGCCGGAGGAGCGAGGCAACCGGGTCGTGCGGGCGATCTGTACTAACGGACGTGGACGATTCGCCGGGCCCGGCACGCGGTACGAGGGGTTGGTCGCCGTCGTTGATCTAACAAGCAAGACGGTTCTGCGGGTGCTCGATCTCGATCCGATTCCGCTCGCACCAGACAGCGGCGAATACGGTCCAGAGGCTGTCGGCCCGGTCCGCGACATGAAAACGCCCATCGACGTCGTGCAGCCGATGGGGCCTTCGTTCACGCTCGACGGCCAATCAGTCACGTGGCAGAACTGGCAATTCCACTTCCGCGTCGACCCACGTCGCGGGCTCGTCGTGTCGCTCGTGCGCTGGGTAGACGACGACAACGAACGCATGGTCGCGTATCAGGCGTCGCTCTCGGAGCTGTTCGTTCCGTACTCCAGCCCCCAAGAGCCGTGGGTGTATCAATCCTTCTTCGATCTCGGCAGCTACGCCAATCTGTTTGGCGGCGTGGCCACCCCGCTCGATAGGGGAGCAGATTGCCCCGAGCATGCGACCTACTTCGACGCCGTTCATAGCACCGAGTCAGGTCGGCCGAGGCAGACGACGCGGGCCGCGTGTCTCTTCGAGCGTGTAACCGGAGACCCTGCCTGGCGCCATACGCAAGAAGGCGTCGTGGAGTCACGTGTCCGACGTGATCTGGTACTGCGAATGTTCATGACGGCAGGCAACTACGACTACCTGTTCGACTACGTCTTTATGCAGGATGGCACGCTGCGAGTGCGTGTGGGCTCGTCAGGTATGGATCAAGTGCGCACTGTTAGGGCAGCCGATGCGACCGAAGCTCGGAGCATGGCGCCGGACGAGGACCTACACGGGCGCTTCATCGCGCCCCACCTGGTCGGCGTCAATCACAGTCATTTCTTTTCGTTCCGGCTGGATCTCGACGTCGACGGGAGGTCGAACTCGTTGGCCGTGGATCAACTCGTGACCCAGCGCACCCCGAAGGGCAGCCCGAGAACCAGCCTGTGGAACTTCCAGACGGCCATTTCAAAGAAAGAGCGTGATGCCAAACGGCAATCCACCATCGACAAACCCGAGGTCTGGCGAATCATCAACCCAGAGCAGGCAGGACCGTATGGGGACCCGGTTGGCTACGAGATTGCCGGCGGGCATCAAGCCATCACGCTGTTGTCGGAAGACGACTTCGTCCGTCGCCGCGCTGGCTTCACCGAGCACACGCTGTGGGTGACGCCGTTCGAGTCGAGCGAGTTGTTCGCGGCCGGCGACTACCCCACAGCCCACGCGCCCCACCAGGGGCTACCGGGATGGACCGCAGGGAACCGCGCGATCGCGAACCAGGACATCGTGGCCTGGTACACGGTTGGCTTCCATCACATTCCACGGCCGGAGGATTGGCCCCTGATGCCGGTTTCGTGGCATAGCTTCGAACTGCGACCGGTGGGATTCTTCGAGCGGAACCCGGCGCTCGACATCCCAAAGGCCCGCTAGCACTGAAACAAGAAATGTGCCCGGCAGCCTATCGCGTTCGACGTGCTTTGCCTCGCTTTGAGCGGGACGGTGCGGGCACGGTCGTGGCCGAGAGCTTGACCATCGTCGTGACAAACCGCCGAACACCGTGTTCGTCGAAGTCAATCACCGTGTGATAACCGTTGCTTTCGACGATCGTTCCGGGGCCGTACTGCCCCTGCGACACGCGGATACCTGGGGTGTAGCTGCGCATGTATAGCTCCTTTAGGAAGGGCGACGGCCCGGCAGTGAGGCTGGGACTCAAGCCGGTGCGTGGGGCAGCAGCCCGCTGACGGCCCTCAGCTTAGCATCAGTGAGGGAAGGATGGCGAATCGGGGAACTGCCGCCAAACGCACGTCGGACGATGCCGCTCGCCGGAGCCAACTACGGTAGCGCGAGCGCCACCAACGAGCCTGGAAAATCGGTGTGCACGCTTCCCGTCTGCACGACGATGTACTGCCTCCCTTGGTGCATGTAGGTCATCATGCCGTACTGACCAGGGGCCGGCAGCTCGACGCTCCCGAGAATATCGCCTGTGAACTTGTCGCGCCCATGCAGCATCAGCGGGGCGTCTGGGACCTGCTGGACGGCGCCCGAACTGAGCGCCCGGGTCTGGACCAGGAGATCCCCGGTGACCAACTGGATCGAGTAGCCGGCTCCTCCCGTGCTGGGGAGATCCATGCCTCGCAGCTGAGGATTGTTCGTGATCACTGCAGGCGTCTCCCCGACCGGGAGCGACCAGGTCTTCTCGCCGGTGTTCATCTGGTACCCGGTGAGCTGGTTGTCCCTCGGCTTATATACGCGGATGCCGTCAATGGTCGGCAGGCCGTTCACCGACACGTGCGGCTCCTGCTCCGGGGTCGGCCGGCGGAATCCACCCCGTAGCCAGGCCGCGACCGTGGTGCCGGTGGTCGGCGTCTTATTCGGGGTCGCGCCGGTCTCATTGGGCACAGCATAGTTCGGATGGTCTTCGTCAACGCCGCCTGTCGGCGCCATAAAGCTCGGTGCGAAGCACGTCCGTGCGTTCGACGCGAACATCATTCCGGTGCTCGGGTCGGCGACCGGTGGATGCGAAACATTGAGCCCACTGGTGCAGCCGACGTTGTTGTAGTAGTCGTTGTCGTGGTTTTCCGGGAGCCCGGGAACGTAGAGGCCGCCGACGCGATGGTGACTCAGGATCTCCATCGCGCGCTGCTTGAGCTCCGGCGTGTAATCAACAACGAACTCCTCCGTCAGGCCATCGGTGACGATCGGGTCGACCGGTTCCGGCCGGGTAGGGAAGGGCTGTGTCGGCGACGTGTAGTTGCCCGGCACCTGGGTTTGAAACACCGGCCGATCCTCGATCGGCCAGATCGGCTCCCCGGTTTCCCGGTTGAACGCAAAGACCAACCCCTGCTTCGTGTTCTGAATGAGCGCCGGAATCCGCTCGCCGTCGACGGTGAGGTCCATCAGCATCGGCGGCGTTGGTATGTCGTAGTTCCACTGGTCGCTTCGATGGATTTGGAAATGCCACTTTCGCTCGCCGGTCTTCACGTCCAACGCGATAACGCAACCACCGAAGAGGTTATCGCCCGGGCGATGTCCAGCGTAGAACTGGACGGTCGAGGCGTTCGACACGAGATAGACGAGGCCGAGCTCCGGGTCGGCAGACGCGGGGGCCCACGTGGACATATCGCCTGACCATTCCCAGGCGTCGTTGTGCCACGTCTCGTGACCGAACTCACCGGGACGAGGAATCATGTGGAACTTCCACAGAAACTCGCCGGTTGCGGCATCGAAACCCATGATGTCGCCGGGGACGTTCTCGATGCGCGTCTGGCTGTAGCTGGGCTCGTGACCGACGAGGACGACAACCACACCGTTTACCACGATGGGCGGCGACGAGCTCGTAACCATCCCGAGCTCTCTTGGAATGCCGTAGTTGGCGTCGTAGCTCGCCGCGCGGTCTTGCCACCGCCCCCAGTCTTTGACGAGCGGCGGGATCAAGTCGATGCCGCCGGTGTCGGAGAAGCCTTCGAGTTGTACCTTCGTTCCCCAGTTCTCGAGAGGTCGCCCGGTTTTGGCATCGAGTGCCCACAGGAAGAAGGCGGGACTCGTGATGTAGATCACGCCGCGGCCGTCGACCTCGGCATAGGCGACCCCTTTTCCGTAGGCCCGGCGTGGCGAGCGGAGAAACCTGATGGTCTCGGGCTCGCGGAACGTCCAGAGCGTCTCGCCGGTGGATGGGTCGATGGCTACCACCTGTCGTCGCACGCCGGCTACCGTATAGAGCACGCCGTCGACGTAGATCGGTGTCGACCGCATGAAGTAGTCGGGGTTCGAGCCAAAGTTGTCGCTCCGCCACACCCACGAAACCTCGAGGTCGGCGAAGTTCTCACCGTTGATCTGGTCGAGGGGTGAGGATCGCGTATGACCCGCATCGCCGCCGAGGTAGCGCCACTCGCCGTTCTCGGTCCCAGTCAGGCGCTGGGCCAAGGCGTCTCCCGCCGTCAACATCAAGGCCGCGGCGGCGACCCCAAGCACGAGTGTTCGACATCCGACGCGTTGACAGTTCATCGCTATTTACCCAGTTCTTCCACCCGTGACCCGGTGAGGATGTTTAACAAGCCGTAGTTCCCCTCGTGGCATGCGTACTCGAACATCGGCCCTTCCGTTCGTGCCCACGGGGACGAGCCGGTCCAGGGGCGCGTCCAGATGTTGGGGTCCTCAACGGTGAATTCGTAGTCAAGCGTATCCGGACCGACTCGCGTGAACCGCTCGACGACGTGGAGGGCGTCGGTGGGTTCCCAGTTCGTTCCCCCCTGGGGCGTCGGCCCCGGTATGAACAAGAACCCCTTCCTGCGAAAATTGGTCGTTTCGACAACGAGTGTGTCACCCTCCCAGTGGCCCCGGGAGTCGCCCCGCAGTTGGGGGATACGTGTGCTTGCATTCGGACGGCCGTCCAACGGGATCACGCGGATGTCGTGAATATGCTCTTGAAGAATCACCACGTGGTCGGATGTTTGAAACAGATGATAGTTGTTGTTGTACGCCGTGGAGAACGTCGGGACGCCGCGATACCAGATGCACCGGTCGTTCAGATCGAGCTGCTCGTACGAATCGGGGTTTAGGCGTGCCAGCTGGATATCCAGGATCCGCTGCGCCTCGGGCGATGTGAGGCGGCTTGCCGTTTCCGGCGTCAGGGCCGGAAGCCTACCGTTGGGCGGGTCGATGATGATCGAGGTGTGCCGGGTCGGGACGACCGTGGTGCCTCGGTCCAACCAGAAGCTGTTGTATCCGCCGACATTGCCTCCCACGGGAAGCGGCTCGGTTCGCACCTCACTTGGAGCGTTCGCACGTGCATTGCGGTCAACGACCGCACGTTCCGTGGCTGCGGCCTGCTCGGCGCTGAGGAACTCCTCGTTCTGGCCCTCCGGACGCTCGACTGGTGTCACAGTGGAGCTGCTCCAGAGCCCGCCGATATCCGGATCACCCCAAGACGTCTTCGGCGATTGAAACTCTTCTGTTTGTGCGGTCGCCACCACGGCCATCATCGTTACCATGGCGGCCATCACGGCGATTGCCGCACGATGGGCGGGCATGATCGGACGATATCGACAGTTCATCACGCGCACATCATCTCTCCGGGCGCAGCTCGCTGCAAGGACACGCTGCGGGGAGCCTGGGAATCTTACCAGTTTCGTGGATCGGGATACCGACGTACTGTCTCAGGTGAACACTCCCGGACAGGAGGCAGAAGATGGACCGAATCGAACTGGGCCGCGCAACCCGCTCGTGCCTTCTCGGGCTGGCAACGGTGGCAGTCACTTCAGTGATCGTTCTCGGTCAGTCGAGCGAGGATCCGGTGATCGGGACCTGGAACCTGGATGTCGGTAAATCCATCTACGATCCTGGCCCGGTGCCACGCAGTCAGACCCGTACCTATGAGGCTCATCCCGACGGCGTCAAGGCCACGATCGTCACCGTGAACGCCGCTGGGGAATCGTCAACGGTCGAGTTCGTCGCCGACTACGACAGCATGGAGTATCCCATCGTCGGCAGTAGCTCTGCCGATGCGCTGGTGCTGGTGCTGGTGCAACTCGATCCGCTTCTGACCGAGGCCACAGTGAATCACGCAGGGCGACCGATGGCGTACGCCCGCCGGGCCATCTCACCAGACGGTCGCATGATGACCCTCACGATTCGCGAGGTCCAGTCTGGGTCGGTGAACGTGGCCGTCTACGAGCGGAAGGATTGAGGCGGCATCGGCTATATTCGGCGGATGTCGATCCCTGCTCGCATCCTGCTGGTCTTCGCCCATCCCGACGACGAAAGCTTTGCGACGGCTGGACTGGCGCGCCGGTACGCTGATGGCGGCGCGGAAGTCGCGCTCGTGACGGCGACCCGTGGTGACGCTGGTCGCGTTGGCGATCCGCCGCTGTGTGATCGGGAGGCGCTACCCGCGCTCCGCGAGGCCGAGCTCCGGCAAGCGGCCGACGTGCTCGGGATCTCGCCGGTGCACATCCTGGATTACCAGGACAAGTATCTCGCGGACGCTCCGGTCGACCGCATTCGCGCGGAGCTGGTCGCGCATATCCGTCACCACCGGCCACATGTCGTGATCACCTTCGATCCAAATGGTCTCAACGGCCACGTCGATCATGTGGCGATCGCCCGCTTCACGATGGATGCGGTCACCGCGGCAGCCGATTCGCGCTGCGTGACCGAACCGGCCTCCGCGCATACGGTCCAGCGCGTCTTATGGACCACTCCGATTCTGCCGTGGGAGGTTGCGGGCACGGCAGACCTGCATCGCGAGCCCGGAGTGGACTTCGTGCTCGATGTCGCTCCGCACTGGAACGCGAAAGCCGAGGCGCTTCGCGCGCACCGAACCCAACACGTGCCCATCGACCGTTGTTTCATGAGCAAGCCAGACGTCCAAGCGACCTTGAGCACCGAGGTCTTCAGGCAGGCCTGGGGTCCGCCGTTGGCTCACATGCCTGCCGACGACGTGCTGACCGGCATCGACCTGTCGCAATAGCCGTACAATCGTTCCGGGATTTCCATTTTGCCTGCCCCGGATGGTACCTTTATACACCCGAGAGTCGCCGATCCCACGAAACTTTCTTCGTCGCACAATCGTCCAGCTCCGGAGGCCGTCACCTCAGCCCCCGCTGACGTGCAACCGACTGGAGCCCCCTACTTTCAGGGCATTCCTCAGACACCGCTCCACACTTGTGGCCTTTCTTCGCCAGGCGGGCTTCGTAGCACTCGCCGCGCGTCAGCCTCCCGGCACTGGCAGCGCCCAGATCCTCCGTAGCATGTCGCCGAACAGCCGCCGCGTCAGATGCCCTTCTGCCAACAGGAGCCAGTAGTACCGCGCATGCTTCACTAGCCGGCCCCCGGTTTTCACCAGTCGCTGCTGCAGACTCGTGAGCGACCAGCGCTTGATCCGCGGCGGCAGGACCAGTCTGCGCCACAAGTTGCCCAGGTTGTAGGCCAGGACGCTCAGGTGCAGGCGCACTTCGTTCGCCCGGAACCGATGGCACGACAGCCGCGTCCAGTGCGTTGCCTGCTTGCCTTCCTTGATCCATGGCTCCGCCGTGCCGCGCTTGTTGTAGAACCGGACGACCGAGCGACTCGGGAGGGTCATGTTGGTCACGATGAAGCCGACGCGAGGGAACAGCTCACCCCGGTGGTGCTCCACCTTGGCGACCACCCGTCTGGGCGTAGTCCAGCTCTTCGCCTGATAGCGGAAACTCTTGTAGCGGATGTGTTGCAACTTTCCAAAAGCGGCAAGAGAGCGATTGGTCGAGCCGGCCGGGCTCCGTCTCATGCCGCCACCTCGAACAAGTTGTTGATGAACTGAATCTGTCGCCGAACATCTGAACCGCTCACCCACCTCGCTTGCCCCTTCCGGATCATGTGCATGGCCTCGTAGCCTTGGATCGTTCGCCGCGCCGCGTGGAATGCACGAAAGCCCTGCTTGGCCTTCACTCGTCGTTTGATCGCTCGATGATCCTGCTCCACGATGTTGTTCAAGTATTGGACCGGCCGGTGGCGGCAACGGCGTCGCAGGATTCCTTCCTTTTTCACCCCTGAAATCGCCGATCCGTACAGGCGGGCCTGGTCCGTGTTGATGACACGGGGCTGCGGATGCGACGGATCAGTGAGCGCCTTGCGGAACAGGCGTTTGGCCGTAGCGGCATCGCGCAAGCCCGATAGCACGAAGTTGATCGTGGCGCCGGTGGAATCGATGGCTCGGTAGAGGTAGCACCAGCGACCCTTGACACGAACGTAGGTCTCATCGACACGCCAGGACTTGTTGGTTGGCTTGAGATGACGGCGCAGCCGCTCCTCCAGTTCGGGACCGTAGCGCTGGACCCAGCGCCAGATGGTCGTGTGGTCCGCTTCCAGGCCGCGCTCGCGGAGCAGCTCTTCGACATCGCGGAACGAGAGCGAATACCGAAGGTACCAGCGCACAGCGCACAGAATCAGCTCGGGCTCGGTTTGTCGCCACTTAAAGATCGCCGGTCGGATTGCCTGCTTCATGATCTCTTCAGGTTACCAGCCGCCGTCGGCCAAAGTTGCAACACAACCGTGTGCAGTTTCGTATAGTGGCACGTTGCGATCCACGCGGCGTCTAGGAGGAATTATGCGTAGAGCTTGTGTCTTGTTGGTGTTGATGATCGGCGGTGCGGTGTCCATGCTCATCGCTGCGCCCGGCAACCAGGGCCGTCCCACTCCGCCCCTGAGTCTCGAGAAGCTCAAGGACAACCTCTACATCCTCCACGGCGGGTGCATGTGCGGGAACACGACGTTCTACATCACCGATGCTGGCGTCGTCATGGTCGACACCAAAGTAGCGGGGAAGGGGCCGGAGATTCTGGAACAGCTCCGAACGGTTACGGACATGCCGATCGCGATGATCATCAATACGCACACCCACTTCGATCACACCGGCAGCAACGCGGAGTTCGGCGCTGTCGACCGAATCGTGACGCACGAGAACGCCAAGGCCAGCCTCATGAAAGAGTCGTGTGAGATGGTCACAAACTGCGACGCCTTCAAGGGCGAGAATGCCAAGTTCCTCCCGAACACCACGTTCAAGAGCAAGACCACGCTCACCCTCGGCCAGGATCAGATCGATCTGCACTATTTCGGACCGGGACACACCGATGGCGACGCCTGGATTGTGTTTCCCGACATCCGTATCGCGGTCGGTGGCGATTTGTTTGGGGCCAAAGGGTTGCCGTACATCGATACCGCCAACGGCGGCACCGCCCTCGGCTATGCCGACACGGTTGCCAACGCGGCGGCTGGCCTCAAGAACATCGTGGATACGGTGATCTCAGGACACGTCGACGCCTATCCGGTCGACGATCTCGTCCGGTATGCCGAGTTCCACAAAGGGGTGAAAGCGCACGTGTTTGCGGGGATCAAAGCCGGCAAGTTCCCCGAGGAAGTGTCGTCCGAGTACTCGGTGCCGGCGGATCTACAGGACTTCTCGTACGCTGAACCTTTTGCGGGCAACTTCGTGAAGTTGATGTTCGCAGAGTCAATGGCGAAGTAGCGAGTACCTAAGAAGCGACGTCGGATCAGCCGCCACAGCACCGGAACGGGCGTCAGCATGACCCTGGCCAACCGTCCGTCAGGGGGTGGTGGGGCGCTTGGTTTTGGGACCCCATCTGGATAGGCCATATCCCGCCACCAGCGCATCGTCAGGGGCTCCCGGTCAGCCCCGCGCCGAACCACTGCGACTCGCCGGACGCCTCACCCAGCCATACCGCCATCCTTCCTTGGAGTGATGCAAGTTACGGGCACATGACACAAGCGGACAGGGGGGTGATTGCCTGCAGATAGGTCGACGCCAACCAGAACTCCCGTCGGTCTGGGCCAAGAAGTCCTCCCCCAACCGTATAATCAGCCGGATTCACCGTAGGAAGCAGTGAAAACGAGGGGGCAAGTCCGGCGTCGGCTTCGGGCGGTGGTCACGGTATTTGGGGCCGCCGGTTTTGTATGGGCGTGTGCATCGCGGCAGGTACCGTTCACCGTAGAGGCCGGTTTTCCGCCGGCCTCCGAGTTCAACTGGTACAAGGGCAACACACATGCGCACACGCTGAACAGCGACGGCGACAGCACGCCAGACGAGGTCGTCCGCTGGTATCGAGAGCGCGACTACCACTTCCTCGTCCTGACCGACCACAACTACGTGACCAGCGTCGATGGCCTCAACGCGCTGCATGGGGCAGACGAGCGGTTCCTGGTCATCAAGGGAGAAGAAGTCACCGATAGTTTCGACAAGACACCCATCCATGTGAATGGCCTCAACGTCGGGACTACCGTCGACCCGCAGGGTGGCGCGACCGTGCTGGAGACACTACAGCGCAACGTCGATGCCGTGCGCGAGGTGTCAGGCGTGCCCCATATCAACCATCCGAACTTTCAGTGGGCGATCACCGCGGAGGAACTTCAGCGGGTGCAGAACGCCCGGCTCTTCGAGGTCTACAACGGGCACCCCAAGGTCAACAACATCGGTCAAGGCGCGGGCGGCCCGCTTGGCCTTGAACAGATGTGGGACCGCGTCTTGTCGAGCGGCAAGCTGCTGTACGGCATTGCGGTGGACGATGCCCATGTCTTCAAGCGTCCCTGGGATCGGAACGCGGCACGTCCCGGCCACGGGTGGGTGATGGTGCGCGCTCAGCGGCTGGCCGTCGAGGATCTGATGTTCGCGCTGGAACAGGGTCACTTCTATGCGTCAACCGGCGTGGAGGTGATCGACTATCAGGTCTCCGAGGATCGTATGACTGTCGTGGTCTCCGAAGAGGGGGACAGCAAGTACCGCGTCGAGTTCATTGGCGGGGGCGGCACAGTGCTCCGCGAGGTGATCGAGAACCCTGCCGTCTACGAGTTTCAGGGCAACGAAGGGTACGTGCGCGCGAGAGTGATCGAGTCCAACGGCAGGATGGCTTGGTTGCAGCCCGTCATCGTTCCCTGAGGGTACGTCTGGGCACGGACACCCGGGTGGTTGATAATCCTCCTATGTCGGTCAGCGACCTCACGACTGCACGGTACATCGATCTCGAAGACACCTACGCGGCGCACAACTACCACCCGATCGACGTCGTGATCGAACGGGCCGCGGGAGCCTGGGTCTGGGACGTGGAGGGTAACAAGTACCTCGACTTCCTTGCATCCTACGGGGCGGTCAACCAGGGGCACAACCACCCCCGTATCGTCCAGGCGTTGGTCGAGCAGGCGCGGACGCTGGCGCTAACGTCGCGGGCCTTTCGCAACAACCGGTTCGGGCCGTTCTGTGAGAAGCTCGCTACGCTGTCGTCATACGAGAAGGTACTCATGATGAACAGCGGTGCTGAGGCGGTGGAGACCGCGATCAAGGCCGCGCGACGATGGGGATATCGAGAGAAGGGCATCGCCGAAGATGCGGCCGAGATCATCGTCTTTGACGGCAACTTCCACGGCCGGACGACGACAATCGTTGGCTTTTCCTCGGACGCGGGGACCAAGTCGGGTTTCGGTCCGTATGCGCCGGGCTTCGTGGTGACGCGCTTCGGCGATCTGGACGCCGTGAGCCAGGCGGTCGACCGCAACACGTGCGCCATCCTGGTCGAGCCGATTCAGGGCGAGGCCGGCGTCATCGTGCCGCCCGACGGGTTTCTGCGCGGCCTGCGCCAGCTGTGCGACGACCAGCACATGCTCCTGATCTGCGATGAGATCCAGAGTGGTCTGGGACGTACCGGCCATTTCTTTGCACACACGCGAGAGGGCGTCCGTGCCGATGGCGTGACGATCGGCAAGGCCTTGTCGGGCGGACTGTATCCGGTCGCGGCATTTCTGGCCGACGACACACTGATGAGCGTGTTCGACCCGGGCTCGCACGGCAGCACGTATGGCGGCAACCCGCTGGCGTGCGCGGTGGGGGAGGCGGCGCTCGACGTGCTCATGGACGAGGGTCTCATCGAGCGGGCGGGTCGGCTGGGGAAGTACTTGGATGAGCGACTGCACGCGATTCGCGCCGAGCCGATCAAGGAGATTCGGTGCGCCGGTCTCTGGGCCGGCGTTGAGCTCCGCCCGAAGGCCGGGGGGGCACGCGGGTATAGCGAGGCTCTACGCCGTGAAGGGGTCCTGACGAAGGAGACCCACGAGCATACGCTGCGTCTCGCGCCGCCGCTGGTGATCACGCAGGATGAGCTCGAGCTTGGGTGCGCAGCCCTCGAACGCGTGTTGACCTAACTCGTCTCCAAGCGTCACGCGTCAAGCGCCTGCATGCGCCGCAGCTCCCGCTCCTCGTAGCGTTTGCCGAGGGAACGGGGAAGCGCCAGGCCGAGGGTGGCGCTGATCGCGCCGATCAGCAGGAGCGGATAGTAGACGGCGTAGGGTTGTCCGTTGGCGAGAGCCAGCCCTCCGAGGATGATGGCGACCACGCCTAGTCCTGCCACCGTTCTGAGTGCACCGAACACGAATCCCTTCGCTCGGCCCGTCGAGCTGAGCCACCCGATCGCGGCACCAAGCACGCCAAGGACCGATCCCATGACGCCTCCCATGAGTCCGGCCTGCCGGTTGCTCCACCACCCGGTGGCGTCAGCCAGCACGTCTTCGTCGGGGCCGAATTGGACGAGTTCGAGCGATCCGATCTCAACGGAACCGGAGCCTGCCATCACCAGATTGAACACCAGCTCGTTGGGCGGCGCACCGCCTTCGCGGTTGAAGAACGGGAGGACAAAGTCTCGCCATTCGGATGAGCCGTCGAGACCGCCCATGGGGCCGCTCGGGGCGAGCGCCCTAGAGAAGAACGCCCCGTCGGGCAGGTGGTTCCACATCTCCAGATAGCTGCCGGCTGCCACGCCTTCGTACGCGACGCGCCCTCTCAACGCGTACCGCGCGGCGCTGACGCTTGGTTGGTCGAGGGTGAGGAGATGCAGCGTCTCGGGGCCACCTTGGTGCGTGACGCGAAGTACCGGTCCGGCTGCCGGTTCTGACGACTCAACCACGGTGCCGGACGACAGGCCGTTCGACGTCGCGAGCTCCTGCCAGTCGATCGACTGGATGACCTCGTCGCCCGCTGCGTCTCGAGCTGCCAGACAGAGCAGAAGCGCCACCAACGCCGTTCCAATATGTTTCACCGGGCTCTCCCTTCTCAATTGCTCGGCTCCCTCGTTGCGGTGTCGGCCACCTCGGCCATTTCGGCTTGGTGGGTCTCCAGCAGCAGCTTCATCGATTGCTGGTCGATCTTTCCTTCAGCGTGGTGTGCTCGGAGGACCCGTTCGAACGGGCTGGTGATGTCCGTGCGGTCCAACACCTTGACCTTCTCGATTAGGCGGTCCAGCCTGAGCCGCACCGTCGGGTAGCTGATTCCGTACACCTTCGCGAGCTGTTTGAGTGATCCAGAAGCGAGGACGAATCGCTTGATAAACGACACGTCTTCATCTGCGAGCTCATCCATCCATCTCGCCGAACGGGGCTTCTCGTCGCTTCTGAAGGCGGCTGATATATTCATATTATTAAAACTAGATTTAACTATATATGGTCCTTCCGGGATCTCCGTGGGTCGCAAGGATCCCGGGTGACTCGTCAGGCCGCCTGCGGGGGCCCCCTGGTGGGTGGGGGCTTGCTCGGCGGCGGATTGCACTCGAGGTGTCCTGCTGATAGACCGCTCCGGCGGAGGAGCGAATGCAGGATACCAAGCTGTTCGAGACGATCTTGGGGATCCCTACCCCCTGGCACGTGGCGCGCGTCGAGCTGAAACCCGAGGACGAGCGGGTCGACGTGTGGCTAGAGCACGAGCCGACGCGCTGGCCCTGTCCCAACTGCGGCGAGACGGTGCCCGCCTTCGATCATGCGGCAGAGCGCACGTGGCGCCATCTCGACACGTGTCAGTTTCAGACGCACCTGCATGCCGAGATTCCGCGGGTGCAGTGTCCGACCCATAGCGTGAAGCAAGTGCGGGTGCCGTGGGCCGAGCCACGGAGCCGCTTCACGGGGTTGTTGGAACGGTTGATCATCGATCTGATCCTGCAGTGCAGTACGGTCAAAGGTGCGTGTGAGATCGCGGGCGTCAGCTGGGACGAGGCCTGGGGCGTGATGAGCCGCGCCGTCGCGCGGGGCCACGCGCGGAAAGAGGCACGGCCGATCCGCTACATCGGCGTCGACGAGAAGGCGTTCCGCAAGGGCCATCGCTATCACACGATCGTGTGCGACCTCCAGCGGGCGACCGTCGAGTTTGTGGCCGAAGATCGCAAGACGGAGAGTCTGGCGGCGTACTATGCCCAGTTGACGGACGCCCAGCGGCGGGCACTGCACGCCGTCGCGATGGACATGTGGGAGGCGTACATCGGCGCCACGCGGGACGGCCTGCCCGCCGGCGACGAGAAGATCGTCTTCGATCGGTTCCATATCATGCGGGAGATGACGAAGGCCGTCGATACGGTCCGCAAACAGGAGCATCGCGCTTTTCTGCGGGCCGGCGAGGGTTCGCCGCTGACCGGCACCAAGTACCTGTGGCTGTTCAGCGACGAGCGGCGGCCGGAGCGGCATGCGGCCGCGTTCGCGACGCTCCAAGCGCTGAAGTTGAAAGTCGGGCGCGCGTGGGCGATCAAAGAAGCGTTGCGGGCCTTGTGGACCTACCGTCAGCATGCGGCCGTGACGCGGTTCTTCACGCGCTGGTATGGCTGGGCGATCCGCTCGCGGCTCGCGCCCGTGAAGCAGGTGGCGAAGACGTTGAAGCGGCATCTCGCAGGGGTGCTCCGCTTTGTCCAGCATCCGATCACGAATGGCGTGGCTGAAGGTCTCAACAGCAAGATCATGAGCATCAAGCGAAAGGCCGGCGGCTTCCGCAACCCGTCACACTTCACGACGGCGATCTATTTTCACTGCGGAGGGCTCGACCTCTACCCACGCTAAACCCGGAAGGACCCTATATATTAAATTAAATTAATGTCAATATCACTTTTATAAGGTTTTCAGGACGATAGGAATTACGAGATGCCAGCTGGATCGAGTACGACATGCTTGATGTGCTTCCGTTTCCAGGTATAGGTCACATGGATCAGGCCGTTCCGGGCCTGAATGACGGCGGGGTACGAGTACTCGCCTGCCGCATCCTCGAGCATCAGAACCTCGTTCCATGTCAGTCCGTCGTCTGAAACCGCGACTGCGAGGCGGTGACGACCTCCGGCTGTCGGGTTGTACACGAGCAAGAACCGGCCGTCAGCGAGCCGGACCGAGTCGATTCCTGAGCTCGGATTAGGCAGCTCCGTCGCGGTCATCGAACCCCACGACTGACCAGCATCGTCCGACCAGGCCTGGGTGATCACACCTTGTTGGCTGCGCGCGAGGACCTGCAGTTTGGTTGGCGAGTGGGCAAGAATCGTGGGCTGAATGGCACTGAACGTATCCGCGTCGTTCAGCGGCTGGCTCCGCGTCCAGGCTGCTGGCGCCGCGAGAGCCGTCTGCCACTCGTCTTCAAGGTCGCCTGGGGTGTCAAGGCGTTCAACGCGTGCCACCCAGCCGTCGTGTTCGGTACTCGATCCCGCCAGGATCGTTCCGGAAGGCAGTTCGATTGGCTTGGCGCGGATTGGACCGAGCGTGCCGTCAGGGAGCGTGATGGCGGTGGACCAGGTGCGGCCGCCGTCTATCGACGTCTGCGCAAGTGCCCACCACTCGCGCGGGTTCGGACCGACCCTGTAGAACAGCAGCAACGGGCCATTCGACGGTTGGAACAGCACGGGGTTCCAACATGGATAGCGTTGCCCATCAGCCTGACGGCCGTCGGCGACTTCGACAGGCGCCGTCCATCGATCTCCGTTCAGCCGCGCGAGCCAGATGCTCACGTCGGGATTGCCTTCCGCCGTGCCGCCGAACCAGGCTGCGACGAGCCCCTCCGACGTTTCGACGATCGTCGAGGCGTGACCGGCGCGGAATCTCGCCTCGTTGTATTCGTAGATGAAAGACGATGCGACGGTCGGAGTCATCTCCTGGATCGTCGTGCACCCAGCGCCGAGCGCACTCGAGGTGATGAGCACCGCGACAAGTCTGCGCACAATGGTCGTCCGAGCCCGATCATGGACCCAGACCCTACGGTGTGCAAGGTGCTGAGACACTCGTGACACGAACGGGATTTGAACGACATATCTGAAGGGCCCGGCGGCGCCGACCGCGAAAAACCTAGCGGTTCTTTGGCGCCTCGGACGTCCGTCGGGGTGGTACTGAAGTTGAAGCGTTGGTGCCGTGCGGCGAACCCCGGCGCTTTCTTGGCTCCTCGTGTTGGTCCTGGCGGCGGCATGTTCCTCGCCGACCGCGCCGACGTCACCTCTCGAATCGGTTCCGGACGAAGACCCGTCGCCTGCCGAGGACGGTTCACCTCCGCCTAGCGCGGCACCCGCGCCATCCGGCACGGCACCCCAGATCACCGCCCATCCTTCGAGGGGCAGTATCGACGAGGGGGAAAAGGCGACGCTGTACGTCTCCGCCACCGGAACGGCACCACTGCGGTATCAGTGGTATATCGGCCGGAGCGGCGAAACGGGATCTTCGATCAGCGGCGCGACCGCGACCTCGTACAGGACGCCGCCACTCACGGAAACAACGCGCTACTGGGTGCGCGTGACGAACGACGGTGGGTCTGCCGACTCGGACACAGCGGAAGTCACTGTTGTGCCCGCGTCCGAACCGGCGTCGGCGCCGGCACCATCCCCGGCGCCGTCACCATCACCACCACCCAGTCCACCGCCGGACCCCGGGCCGTCGGTGGGGACCTCGCCCGCGTTCGAGCAGCAGGTGCTGACGTTGGTCAACGACCACCGAGCGTCAGGCGCGACGTGTGGGTCAACGGCCTATCCCGCCGTGCCGCCGCTGTCGATGGACGCCAACCTCCGCACGGCTGCTCGCGACCACAGCGCAGACATGGCTGCGAACGACTACTTCTCGCACGCGAGTCTGGACGGGCGAAGCTTCAGCGATCGGATCTCGGACGCCGGGTACACGGGTGGGTTTCCGCTGGGCGAGAATATCGCTGCGGGTCAGTCGACGCCCCAGGCCGTCGTGAACGCATGGATGGGTAGCACCGAACACTGCGAAAACATCATGAAAGCTGGCTTCGCGGATATCGGGATCGGGTACGGGTTCGTCGGTAGCTCGACATACGGTCACTACTGGACGCAGAACTTCGGCGGCGGATAATCCGCGCTCGTCACAGAGACCCTCGGCCCCTACCGGAGGCCATACAATGGCCCTGAGATGGGCGACGACCAGATCTTCCGGGTTGTGCTCGCCATCGGCCTGGCCTCAGTCCTACCAATCGGCATCTATCATCGCGTCCAGTCGCAAGCGACAGGCGAGCCGCTCGACCGTCGGCAAGAGGGTCTCTTCATTCTGCTGACGCTCCGCCCCATAGGACTCATGTCGATGCTGGGTCTGCTGACCTTCGTCGCAAACCCGGAGTGGATGGCCTGGTCGTCTGTGCCGCTGACCCCTTCACTGCGTTGGGCTGGCGTCTTCATTGGCGTGGTCACCGGTGCTCTGCTCGTTTGGACCTTCCGCACACTGGGGAACAACATTACGGACACCGTGGTCACCCGACGGGATCACAGGCTCGTGACGACAGGTCCGTACCGGTTCGTCCGACATCCGTTCTACGTCTCATCCGCCCTCGGATTCGTGGCCAACTCGCTGGCCACGGCGAACTGGTTCATCGGATTGACCGGGGCGCTCGCGACGACGCTGCTGGTCTTGCGAACGCCGACCGAGGAAGCGCACCTCGTCAGGCGCTTCGGCGATGACTATCTCCAATACATGAGGAAGACGGGCCGATTCGTTCCGCGATGATGCCCGGTTGGGCATACAATGGCCGGGCTCTCGAAGACTAACCACGGAGGTGTGAACATGAGTCGAAGACAGCTATCCGGCTTTGCGCTAACGATGCTGCTCGTCGTCGCCGTCGCCTGCCAGCCGGCACCTGAACCAGAGCCGGAGCCAGAACCGATGGCCGATCGCATGATTCCGCAGTTCGAAGTCGATCCGTCGTGGCCGCCCCTGCCCAACGACTGGGTGCTGGGCTCTGTGGCGTCAGTCGACGTGGACTCCCGCGATCACGTGTGGATCTATCACCGACCGCGCTCGGTCGACGAAGCCCAGCAGTCGAACGCCGCGCCGGCGGTCCTCGAGTTCGACCAAGAGGGCAACTTCGTCCAGGCATGGGGCGGCCCGGGGGAGGGCTACGACTGGCCGGCGAACGAGCACGGCATCGAGGTCGACGACCAAGGGCACGTCTGGCTGGGTGGCAACAGCGGGGACCCGTCGGACGACATGCTGTTGAAGATGACGACCGCGGGCGAGCTGGTCATGCAGATCGGGAGCCCCGCTGAAAGCGGCGGCAATACCGATACGGAGAACTTGAAGCGACCGGCGGAGGCGTCGGTCCATCACGACACGAACGAGGTGTTCGTGGCGGACGGCTACGGCAACCGTCGGGTGATCGTGTTCGACGCCGACTCCGGGGAGTTCAAACGGATGTGGGGCGCATTCGAGAACGAACCGATCGAGGCGTCAGACGAGCAGCCACCTCCAGACGAAATGCGGGGACCCCAGCAGTTCGGCACCGTGCACGGGATCGAAGTCTCAAACGATGGACTCGTGTATGTCTCTGACCGGGATCTCAATCGCATTCAGGTCTTCACCATTGACGGTGCCTATCAGACCCAGGTGTTCGTCAATCGGGACGCCAACGCGAACTCGGTCGCTGGCCTCGCGTTCTCCCCCGATCCGGAGCAGCAGTTCGTCTATGTTGCCGACTTGGGGAACAACCACATCCACGTGCTCGATCGCCAGACGCTGGAAGTGCTCGACACGTTCGGGAGTCAGGGGTTGGAGCCTGGCCAGTTCGGCGGCGTGCATCACATCGCGACCGACAGCCAGGGCAACATCTACACCGCGGAGGCCCAGGAAGGACGTCGAGCACAGAAGCTGATGTTCACGGGCATGGTGCCGGCGTCCTGAGAACGCGACGGGCTAGCCGAGCCGATGTTCGACCTCGGTCGCGGACGACGCCGCGTCCTCGATGCATTGAAGTGCTTCGGTGGCGACGCCGTCAGCTGCAGCTGACCACGCACGGTTGAGCGTGCGCTCTAGCAGGTTGCTGAAGAACACGAGGATCGGGCTGTTTTCATGGCCATCATGCGTGTCACGCCCCCCCGACAACGGTGCGCACGGGGACACGCTGTCCCGACGAGGGGGCCAGCGACACCCGCGGCCGGCGATCAGGGACACCTCGCCTCCAGATTCCGCAACCGGACCAAGTTATAGGCGGTGGCGGCGAAGGTGAGCTGCCAATCCACCAGGGCGATGCCGCGATGCCGGAGCTTGCGCAGGCCGCCGACGGTCTTCATCCAGCCGAAGACCTGTTCCACGAGTTTTCGTTTCCGCTGACTCACGTGATAGCCCGCATGCCGCGTGGTCCGACCGTCGATCGCACTCCCGCGGACCTTCTGCGCCACGTGGGGCGTGACGTCCTGGACGCGCACGTCGGCAACGAAGCGCGCCACATCGTAGCCCTTGTCCGCCCCGACCGTGCTGCCCGGGGAGGCGCTGGCCTCCAGCAACAGCACCGCCGCGTCGCGTTCGGCGGTCCCCGTCGCGTGGGTCGCGCAGACGTTGGCGACAAGCCCCTGTCGATTGTCCAGCAGCACGTGGCCGAGATACGCCAGCTTGGCTTCCTTGCCTTTGCCCTTCCGATGCAACATCGCCTCGGGATCGGTCGTCGACTGATGGGTGTCATTGCGCCGCCGCTCCCCGTGGAAGTTGACCGTGGGATTGCCCGGGTCCTCGGGCGGGTCGCTCTCCGCTGCGTCCACGCACCGAAAGCTTTTCAGGCTGGCCCATGCTTCCAACTGCGTCCCATCCACGGTGAAGTGTTCGTCCGAGAGCAGCCCGGCCGCCCGGGCGTGGGCCTGGACCGCATCAAAGAACGCGGCGGCGACATCGCCCGACAGCAGCCGGTCGCGATTCTTGGTAAACGTCGTGGGATGCCAGACCGGGTCATCCATATTCAGCCCGACGAACCACCGGAACAGCAGGTTGTAGTTGAGCTCTTCCATGAGCAGCCGCTCGCTCCGCACCGTGTAGAGCACTTGCAACAGCAAAGCGCGCAGCAATTGCTCCGGTGGGATCGACGGACGCCCTGTCGTGGCGTACAGGCTCGCGAATCGGCGCGACATTGTCTGCAGGGCTTCGTCCGTCAGCGCCCGAACGGCGCGGAGCGGATGGTCGGCCGGCACGCGCTGTTCCGGCGACAGGTAGCTGAACATGTGGGTGGTCTGCTCATCGTGTCCGCGCATGATCGGGCTCCCTTCAGTGTTGGGAGCATCGTAGTACGACGGGATCCATCTGTCGATCCCATTTCGCGGAGTTTTTCAGCAGCCTGCTAGTCCCTTGTGTCTGAAAAAGCTTTAAGCCCGGATTTCCGATTTGGCTGTGGTACCTTACGGCCAGGACAAGTCGGCGCGCCGTGATTTCCGGGGTTCCGACGCAAGGAACCCACCACGGAGGGTGACACCCGGTGGGTGAATTACAGCACGAGGCGTTTCAGTTCACGTTCAATGGCTTTTTGAAGGTCGCGTTCCAGGGATCACGCGTCACCTCTGACGCTGGCCTCATTCTGGTGCGCGAGTTGGATGAACGCCTGGGGCTGGAGACACTCATCTCCGAGCACCTGAGCGACTCCCGACAGGGGTTGAACACGCAGTTCAGCCTGGCGGATCTCCTGCGGCAGTCGGTCTACAGCCGGCTCGCGGGCTACGAAGACCTCAACGACGCTGTGCGCGTGTCGGCGGACCCGACGTTTCGTCTGATTGGGTCGCCGAAGCGCTGGGACCGGGGTGCGGCGCTGACATCGACGTTGCATTGGTTCGAGACCGAGCTGCTGACGCGAGAGGGGAATCTCGTCGGGCTGATGGCCGTGAACCGGGAGGTGCTCGCACAGGCCGAGATGGCGACGCGCGGCGACCGGATCGTGCTCGACATGGATTCGAGCGAGAGCCCGGTGCATGGGGCGCAGGAAGGGAGCGCGTATAACGGGCACTTTGAATCCGTCTGCTACCACCCGCTGTTTCTGTTCAGTGAGCACGGCGACTGCCTCGTCGCAGCGCTGAGGCCGGGCAACGTGCATAGCGCCGACGACTGGGACGACCTGCTCGTGCCGGAAATTGACCGCCAGCAGGCGGCAGGCAAGCGCGTGGCGTTCCGCGCAGACGCCGCGTTCGCGAAGCCCGAGATCTACGACGCGCTCGAGCAGCGCGGCGTGGACTATGCCATCCGAATGCCGGCGAACAAGAGCCTGGAGCTGAAGATCGAGAAGATTCTGTTTCGCCCGCCGGGACGGCCGAGCTGTAAGCCCTTGGTGCGCTACAAGAGTTTCCGCTATCAGGCGAAGAGCTGGACTACGCCCAGACGGATTGTCGCCAAGGTGGAGCACCACCGGGGTGAGCTGTTCCCTCGCGTCGGCTTCATCGTGACCAACATGACCCTCCCGAGTCGCTCTGTCGTCCGGTTCTACAACAAGCGCGGTACGGCGGAGCAATGGATCAAAGAAGGCAAGCAGGCGACGCACTGGACGCGGCTGTCGTGCCATCGGTTCCGGGCGAACGAAGTGCGCCTGCACCTGAGCGTCCTGGCCTACAACCTGGGCAACTTGTGGCGCAGACTGGTCCTGCCGCCGCGGATCAAGCGCTGGTCGCTCACCAGTCTCCAGCAGCGGCTGGTGAAAACCGGGGGCCGGCTGGTGAGGCATGCGCGGTACTACTGGCTCCTGCTGGCAGAAGGGCATCTGACCGGGCGGCTGTTCGGCGACATGCTGCGAAGGATTTGGGCGCTACCCGTGCCGGCAGGCTAACGCGCGACGAGTGCAATGAAGTCCCGCATGGAGAAGAAAGAGCACAAGTGTGGAGCGGTGTCTGAGAAATGCCCTGAAAGCAGGGGCTCCAGTCGGTCGCACGTCAGCGCGGGCTAAGGTGACGGCCTCTGGAGCTGGACGATGGTGCGACGAACAAAATTTCGTGCGCTCGGCGGCTCTCGGATGTATAACGAAGCCATCCGGGGCAGGCAAAACGGAAATCCCGGTTAAGAAGTGTGCCGGGTGTGATGTATGGGGCGGCATGGCAAGAACAGGTCGGCCCAAAGCGAGATTGGAAGTCACCGCCGTGGAGCGAGGAGAACTTGAGCGGCTCGCCAGGCGCGCCAGAACGAATCGGCATGTGGCCTTGCGGGCGAAGATCGTCCTGAGGTGCGCGCATGGCGAATCGAACGTGGCGGTCGCGGCGAAACTGCGCTGTTCGAATGTGACGGTCGGCAAGTGGCGGCAGCGGGTTACGACAGGTCGCGTGGATGCGCTGTATGACGAGCCCAAGCCCGGAGCCCCCCGGACACTGTCCGATGCGGATGTCGAGTCGATCCTCGTCGCCACGTTGGAAAGTAAGCCGAAGGGGCGGACCCACTGGAGCACCCGCAAGATGGCGGAGCGCGCTGGCGTCAGTGCCTCCACCGTGGGCCGCATCTGGCGCACCTTCGGGTTGCAGCCGCATGTCGTGGAATCCTTCAAGATCTCCGACGACCCGCTGTTCCTCGAGAAGGTGCGGGACATTGTCGGCCTCTACCTGAATCCACCCGACCACGCCGGTGTCTTGTCATTCGACGAAAAGCCTCAGATTCAAGCCCTCGAGCGAGCGCAGCCGATCCTGCCGATGGACATGGGTCGGCCCGAACGCCAGACGCACAACTACATCCGCCATGGCACGGTGGACCTCTTCGCGGCGCTCAACGTCGCGACCGGCCAGGTCGTGGCGCACACCAAGAAGCAGCATCGGTCGAGGGATTTCGTGAGCTTTCTGCGCGAGATCGACGAGCGGGTGGACCCCACCCTCACCGTCCACGTGATCCTCGACAATCTCTCGGCGCATAAGTCCCCGCTGGTCACACGATGGGTGGCCCGCCACCCGCGCTTCCAGTTCCACTTTACGCCAACCTACTCCGCCTGGCTCAACCTCGTCGAGCGGTTCTTTGGCCTCCTCACCGAACACGCCCTCAAGCGCGGCTCACATTCCAGCACGCACGCGCTGCGCCACGCCATCTCCGCCTACGTGGACGCCCACAATGACGAGGGCAAGCCTTTCAAGTGGACGAAAACAGCCGACGAGATCCTCGCGAAGGTGAAGCAGTTCGGACAGCGCACCGTTCAAGTCCACGGTGGCCCCAGATGACCAACGACTTTTTGAAGAAATCAAAGATCAAGGGGACTAGGTGATCGCGGCGTTCATGACGATCCCAATGCCGATGGCAAAGAGGATCGCGCTAAGCGTGACTTCTCGGTATTGCGTCTGGAAGAGGTCCCTGCGGGGGTCTCCCTGTTCTGACATCGCCTGTCTCCGTTCTCACGGGTGGAGGGGGGCCTGCTACTCCGGCAGCGCCAGTGCGACAAGCTCTGGCGTCACGCTTCTGCCTCCGACGGCCACCGCGATGTACTGCCTGCCTTCGTGCAGGTAGGTAATCGGATTGCCGCCGGGCACCGCGGGCAGCTCGACAGAGCCGAGGTACTCGCCGTTGTCCTTGTGATACGCGGCAAGCGTGCGCGCCCCATCTGCCAACTCGGCAACGTACCGACCGCCTGAGCTCACGATCAACAGCGTCTTGGTGACAAGGGGACCACCAGCTTGGATGCCGCTGTGCCCACCGAGCGCCGGCAGATGCAGATCGCGGAGCGCCCGATGGTTCCGCGGACCATCCCCATGCGGGCTCATCCAGACGTGGTCGCCGGAGTTCAAGTCGATGGCGGTAATTCGCTTGTACGGCGGCTTGACGAGCGGTAGCCCCTGCGGTCCCGGGACCGGAAACGCCCATGGGTCGGTGAAGTAGCCGACGGTGGCCGGCGGCGGGTACTTGACCAGCTCCACACCCCGGAGCCTTGTCTGAGACGGCACGAACATGCGTCCGGTCTCGGGGTCGACTGCGGAGCCGTGCCAGTTCACGCCGCCCCCCGGCCCAGGCGCCTGAATGATCGGCTTCCCTTGGCCCCGAACATTCGGTGGCATGAACAGCGGACCCAGCTGGGCCCGTTCGGCGATCCGGATCGCTTCGTCCCGAAGCTCGGGCGTGAAGTCGATCAGGTCGTCGACCGTGATGCCTTGCAGGTCGAATGGCGCGGGCTTGGTCGGGAACGGCTGCGTGGGCGCATACCACTCCCCCGGAACGTTGCCTGCGAGCACAGGCCGTTCTTCAATCGGCCAGACGGGTTCTCCGGTCGCCCGGTCGAAGACATACGTGAACGCCTGCTTGCTCGCCTGGGCAATCGCTTTGATCTCGCGTCCGTCGACCGTGATGTCCAACAGATTCGGAGCCGTGGGGAAGTCGTAGTCCCACAGCCCGTGGTGCACGGCCTGAAAGTGCCAGATTCGTTCGCCGGTTTCTCCGTCGACACAGACGATGCTCTCCGCGAAGAGGTTGTCGCCCGGGCGCTTCCCGCCGTACCAATCGTTGGTGGGGGTGCTGACCGGAAGGTAGACGTACCCGAGTTCCTCGTCGACCGCCATCGTCGCCCACACGTTGGTGTGGCCGCTGTATCGCCACGATTCGCCCTGCCAGGAATCGGCGCCGAACTCGTCCCCCTGAGGAATTGTGTGGAAGATCCATTTCATCGCACCGGTCCGCGCGTCGAACCCGCGCACATGCCCCGGCGGCGCCTCCTTGGTCCTGGTCTGGTCCTCCAGCGTGCTCCCGACGACCACCGTGTCGCGCACGATCGCGACCTGCGTCGAGTGGGTGATGCGGCTGCGGTCGATCGGGCGCCCAAGCGAACCGCTCAAATCGACGAGACCGCCGTCGCCGAAGCCCGGTTTCAGCGCACCCGTCCGAGCATCGAGGGCCACCAGTCGAAGATCGTGCGTGGCGATGAAGATGCGCGTGTCGTCGCCGTTATCGTCGCTCCAGAACGCGGGCCCACGGTGTTGCCAACCGATGTTGGCCGGCTTGACAAGACGGTCGTAAGAACGTGGGTCGTAGGTCCAAACCTGCTGACCCGTGCCGGCGTCCAGCGCGGCCACCTGGCCCAACTCGGTGCTGATGAAGACGAGCCCACCTGCCATCAGAGGGGTCCCCTTGAATAGCTGGGGCTGAATCTCCGGCTGCTGTCTCGCCACCTCGACTGAAAGCGAGGTCCAGCGCCAGGCAATCTCCAGGTCGGTGAAGTTCTCGGCCGCGATCTGATCGAGTGGTGAGTACTTCGTATTGGTTGGGTCGGCGCCAAAACTGCGCCACTCGCCGACGGTGGCTGGCTGCGCTGTGGCGGTGCCCGATGCGACCGCAATGATCAGTAAGCCGCCGAGAGTCAGCCCGCCCGATCTGCTGGCTATGCGCATCTCGCCCCTTTCCCTTTTGCGACGTCGCCGGCCATCATACGGGTTATCCTGTTTCCACCCAAGGATATGGCGGGCGACTTCAGTTTGACGGGCTTCCGCGTGCATGGTCCTTCCGCAGGACTCCGTGTTCGAGTGGCGCTGGTCGCCGTCGTGCTTGGAACGTCGCTGACGGCCTGCACCCAACCGAGCCCATCGATCCCGTCCGCAGCCACGCTGACGATTGGTGTCGTGGCACGCGGCGACCTCAATGAGATCCGTCGCGAGCTCACGACCGAGCGGCTCATCAACACGGCGCCCGATGGTCGAGCCGAACCCGGACTCGCGACGGACTGGACGATCAGTGACGATGGGCTGATTGTGACCTTGCATCTCCGACCCGGGGTGACATTTCATGACGGGGAGCCGCTCAGTGCGGAGGGAGTGCGGGATGTCCTTGACGCCACACGGCACGACCCCGCGGCGCTGCAACTCTTCCCAACGTTGCGCGACATCCGGGCTGTCCGCGCGGTTGACGAATTGACGGTGAGAGTGGACTTCGAGCATGCGGCGCACCTGCAGTTCGACGGACTGAAGATGCGGCTCGAACGGGAGGTCGACGGGCAGCCACTAGGAACCGGACCATTCCGCGTTGAGGCGCAGACGCCCGAGCGCGTCGTGCTTGCAGTCAATCCGGAGTACCACCTCGGAACATCGGCCATTGACCGCATCGAGGTCGATACGTTTCCAACCCTTCGGGCGGCCTGGGCCTCGATGATGCGGGGGGAGGTTGATTTCCTATTCCAGGTTCCAATTGGCTCACGTGACTTCGTCGAGGCCGAGCTCGACGTCGAGCTTTTCAGGTTGGATACCCCCTACGCCGAGATGATCGGCCTCAATGCCGAAGCCGAGAAGTTTCGCGATCGACGCGTGCGTCAGGCCCTCAACTATGCGATCGACCGTCGGGCGGTGATCGAGGGGGCATATGCCGGGGAAGGCACCCCGGCGTCCGGCGTGTGGGCGACCCACTGGGTGTACGGCAGCGTCGACCGCGTCTATCCGTACGATCCGGTGCGCGCCGACGAGCTGCTGACCGAGGCCGGCTATTCGACCTCCGCCCACGCACCCGATGCCTCAAATCGTCCCCCGTCACGTCTGCGCTTCACATGTCTCGTGGCTGAGGGCGACGAGTTGGTGGAGCTCACGGCCCTCAATGTGCAGCGGCAGCTCTATGAGATCGGGGTCGATCTGCAGCTCGAAGCGATGGATGGCCGCAGCATTCAGCGGCGCGTCATGATGGGCGAGTACGACGCGGTCCTCAAACCTCAGCCCACGGGCCGGGCGCTCTCACGCCTGTATGCCTTTTGGCATTCCTCCGAGCCGTTCGCCTTCTTCGGATATTCCGCTACCGATGATGACCTGGGCGCCCTGCGACTCGCATCGACTGAAGCCGAGCTTGCCGCTGCCGCTCGAGGGATTCAGCGGACGCTGTTCGAGGACCCGCCGGGTATCTTCCTGGTGAACCTGACACAGGCGCGTGCGGTGAGTCGGCGCTTTGTCGTCCCAAATCCGCTTGAACGAGACGTCGCCCAGACAGTTTGGCAGTGGCAACCCACGCCTAGCACGATCAGCGACGAAGGGTCATAGCTTTCAGGCAGGGACGACCGTGACGAGTTTCGCAGCGCGGTGGTGCGTTGGGACGGCGTCGGCGATCGTCCTATCGGCCTCCGGAGCGGACGCGCAACCGGTCGCCCACACGTTCGAGGAACTCGTGGGGACCTTGAGTGCGGCAACGCTGTCGCTCATCGTGACCGACATGGAGGGCCAGGACTTCAAGGGTGAGCTGGCCGCTCTGAGCGACGACTCGATCTCACTCATCCTCGAGGGTCAGACCGAGACGTTCACGCAGACCGACGTCGCCGCAGTGCGTGCCGGCGTTGGTGCGCGGAAACAAGTGTTCGTCGCGGCCCTGGCCATCGTGACGGCCGAAGGGGCATGATCTCGACGTGAAGTCGAGAGTGCATCCCAGGTACAAAACGAAATACCGCGTCGGAAACTGGCCGGCGTACGACCGAGCCCTGGTCCAGCGAGGCGACGTCACCCTGTGGTTGACGCCGGAAGCGATCGCCACGTGGGAGGCCGTGGGCGTCGGCAAGCGCGGAGGGCAGCTGCAGTACTCCGAGGTTGCCATCGAAACCGCGCTGACGCTCCGCCTGATCTTTCACCTGCCCCTTCGTCAGACGGAGGGCTTTCTGAGGTCGATCTTCGGGATGCTGTGCCTCGCCCTGTCCGCGCCCGATCACACGACTCTCTCACGGCGTGGTCAGCACCTCGACCTTGCACTTCGCCGCCTCCCCGCGGGCGCAGGCATACATCTCATCGTCGACAGTACCGGGCTCTCGACTGTGGGTGAAGGTGAATGGGCGGCCGTGAAACATGGCGGACGCGGGATACGCGGCTGGAAGAAGCTTCATCTGGGCGTCGACGGATCGGGCGTGATCGTCGCTCACGCCCTGACCGGCGGGCATGTTGACGACGCGACGACGGCCCTCGATCTGATCGACAAGGTCGAAGGCGACGTCTCCTGCCTCACGGCGGACGCGGCCTACGACACGCGTGGCATCTACGAGGCTGCGGGTGCGCGTGGCGCGACGGTCGTCATTCCACCGACCAGGACAGCCACCGTGTCTGGACGGCGACCACGATCGCCCGCGCGCGACCGCACGATCCGACAGGTGCAGCAGGCTGGACGGCGACAGTGGAAGAAGGACTCGGGCTACCATCAGCAGGCCCGTATGGAGAACGCCTTCTTCCGGTACAAGTTGATCATCGGGGAGAGCCTTCGAGCGCGCAGTCGGGCGGGGCAAGAGACGGAGGCCATCCTCGCATGTAACATCCTCAATCAGATGACTCAGCTTGGTAGGCCGGCGTCGTACGCTATCGGTCGTTAACGGGTCTGTGGGTAGGGGGCGTTGCGGGTCAGTTTTCGAACCGCGCAACAACGCCCCACGGTGGTCGCCCGAGCATCCAGATACTCGTCAACCTCCGCCTCGATCGCCGTGGCCAGCATTCGCTGCGCCCCGGTGCGCAGCACATCGGTCAACACGTCGCGGGCCGATGCCTGTGGGAACTCGACCAACTTTTCGCTAGGCTTCGTCATGGTGGCGTACCTCCTTGCCCCTTGGGGTGAACTGGGTGCCTCAGCAACACCCAGGGTACGCCGCCTGTTCACAGCCTCATACCCAACTTTCGGTTATACCTCGCTTGAGCGTGATGCCGACGCGTTTGCCCCGAGGTTCGACGCGCTGGCGCTGAGCACCCGCGACCCGGAGAACCTCTACTACTCGTCGCTGATGGCGGCCTACGTCGGCGACACCGAGCGCACGCTCACGACTCTCAAGCGCGCGGTGGAAGGGGGCTGGCTGTGTCACGCCACCATCGAGGGCGAGCCGTGGCTGGCCCGGGTGCGCGACACATCCCGGTTTAGGGCGTTGGTGGCCGAGGCCAAGGCAAGCCATGAGCGGGCGGCCGCCGCGTTCCGTGAGGCGGGTGGCCACCAGCTGCTGGGGCTCGAGCCTCGTTAGGCCAGAATCAGCGCGCACCGCTGAAGAAACCAAAGCGATGCGAGCGAGCCGATCGTGTAGCCAGGGGCCAGTCGCATCCAAGGCTGCAATCGCAACTCGAATACCCGCAGTCCGAAAAACACCGCCAGCGCTGCGCCGATGAACGCCAGCTGGCCGGCCTCGACGCCTAGGTTGAACGAGAGCAACGCGACCGGGATGTCGTCCGACGGAATCCCGATCTGCGACAGGGCGCCGGCGAACCCGAATCCGTGCAGTAGACCGAACGCAAAGGCCACGAGCCAGGGTTTGCGATGCGTAAGCCTCGCGCGCCCGCGTTCGTGCTGTACGAGTTCGACCGCGAGGAAGACAATGCTCAACGCGATGAGCGCCTCGACTGGCGCCGGCGGGACGTGCACGAGTCCGGCCACGGCGAGACCCAAGGTCATGCTGTGCGCCGCCGTGAATGCGGTGACGGCCTTCAGCAGCCGGCGAAACCCTGAGACGAGCAAGAGCAAACCGAGCACAAAGAGCAGATGATCGATGCCAGAGAGGATGTGATCGATCCCGAGGCGAAAGTAGCCCCAGCCATCGACGCTGGAGCCGCTACCGGTGCTCACCACGAACGAGGGTGCGGCAGGCTTGAGCACGTGAGTCACGCTCGTGCCGTCGAGGAAGGCGACGCGCACGAGGACGTCCATGATTTGAACTCGCAGCCCGTCGACGGCGATCGTTTCATCGGCGAGACCAGTTGTCCCGCAGGCGACGACCCCACTGGTTATGACCGAGCCCAGCGCCTGCACCGCCGAGGGGACCTCAGGAGTGCTGCAGTGGGCCGGCAAGACAGGAAAGATGGCGGGAGGAGGCCCCTCGACTGCCGGCACTCGCCACACCACCGTGAAGGTGCCGGGCGCGACTTCAGTCAGCTCGAGATACGCCGGCAGACTCGTGTGTGCCTGCACGGTCGCGACGGATATCACAAGCAGCAGCGCGATTCCGGTACACCGCCGCGTCCCACGCACTAGTTCCCTCTCGAAGCCGCGAGCGCCGTTTCGTCGACGTCGATTTCGAATCGCTCTAGCAAGCCCTGATAGTACGTGTCTGCGGCCGCGCGCAGCCGTTCGGCCTCGTGGTCTCGCGTCACCTGACTCCGCACTTCATCCATCGCCGGCGTTCGCGACGAAACCCGGTGCCGCACGAAGACGACATGGACCCCGTAGCTCGATGGCACCGGTCCTGACCATTGTTCGGACGGCAGGTCGAACACCTCGGTGGCGAACTCTGCCCCGAACAGGTCTCGAATCTGCGTGTGAGTCTGCGGTGGATACTCGTACTGCAGCATGAACCGGTCACCCAGCTGCGACGTGTCCGCGGCGGCGGTCTCACCCGAGCGCAGTCGATCGAGGATTTCCCTGGCTGCGCGCTCGGCATCAGATCCTCGATTACTACGACTGAAGTACACGTGCGAGAAGCCGACTTTGGCGGGGATATGGTAGGTCTCCGCGTGCGCCTCGAAGTACTGCTGGAGCTCCGCCTCTGACGGTTCGACGACCGAGGCGAGGCTTTGCGCGAGGAACTCGATCTTCTGTGCGAGGCGCCGACGGATGATCACGTCATCCTGATCCAAACCCGACGAGATCGCCTCTCGGTATAGCACTTCCTCACGGATGAAGTCGTCGACCAGGCTGCGCAGCTGTTCGGCGTTGGGCTCGGCACCCCACCGTTGGGTCCAGGTCTCGCGCAACTGCCGGATCTTCGCGGCCGACACATGGATGCGGTTCCCGCCGTCGCCACGGCCCCACGATTCGCCAGAGAGGGCGCTGAGCGCAAACAGCACTGCGCCTGCGATGAGAAAGTGCACGAGCGGTTCACGAAAGGCGCGACGCCAGTTCATCACCCTGTCACTCCGGTGTGTACCAGATTGAAGAGCTCCATGCGCGTTCCTTGATCACCGCTGGCTCCGGAATCGGGACGCCCCGTGCCAGCGCCCGATGCGCCGTCCACCGACACGTGGGGTTTTCCAGTACCCGTACGTAGTAGAACGCTCGCTTGGTGCGATCGAAGTCCGGGTCACTCCACGTCGTGCTTAGTTCCTCGGCGCCCCGGTCGGTGGAATAGCTGCAATCGGTGAGATCGACGGTCGCGCCGTTGTCGGCGCACCGGTGCGTCTGCGAATCCGGCGTGAGCCCATCCGCGCACACCACGTCGTAGACCTGTTCGTGGGTGGCCCCATCGGCATCGGCCCACCCCTTGACGATCTGAACCTTCTGCAGGCTCGCGCTGGCGGCGTCCTTCGTGGCCCACACGACGAACCGTGGGGCACCTTCCCCAGATGGTGGCGCGGGTAGATCAGCGCCCATCGTCACGCCGGTTCGATACGCGTTATCGACGAGGCTCCGGCTTGTATGCTGGTCGGCCTCAAATCGCCAGCTGGCGAAGAACCGCATCCGGATCCGGGTGCCGCTCGTACCGAATGTCTCCTTCCGCCGCAGGGCGTCGAAGATCGACTCGCGCGTGTTCTCCTCGGCCCACACTCCCACCAGACCGCCCGGCGTGCGGATGTTGCCGCCATCAGGTTGCTCGCCCGCGCCTGGATTGAAGAAGTTGACAGGTCGCTCCGTGTAGTCGTTCTCATCAGTGCCGCCCGGCAGGCTTTGATGGTCATCGGTGCTGCCGATGACGCCGAACTTGAACGGGTTGACGCCATACTCGGCTTCGAGCCGAAGGCCATCCTTTAGCGCGTTCCGGACGTAGCCCGTGGCGTACGCGCAGTCACTGCGTTGGTCGCTCGGCCCCGGCGGTCCCGGGTCGACGTCGCAGGCCGGTAGGTAGTTCTCGAAGTTGCACTCCTCATCGGTCGTGCCCAGACCTTGATAACACTCGGAGTTCCCTTTGACCTGATGCATCTCGACGAGTGGCTCGGCCCAGGCCCGCAGCTTGAGCGACTCCGGTGTGTAGGGCAACCAACCGGACTCGGCAAACGCGAGCCCCCCGCTCAAGTTCGTGTTATGCGGAATGGCGACGACCCGACAGTCGCCGGTGCAGGCGCCTCGGAGCCATTCCCAGAGCCGGTCCGGCCGGTTCTGCATCTCCACAGTCGACCCGCCCCACTCAGGCACCGCTCGGCCCTCGAAGATCACGTTGCGGTGCATGTGGCCCCACCCTCGGGGGGTGCCTGTCCACTCGTACCCAGGAAAGGTGGTGAACCGACCTGGCTCGTAAAACGCATCAGCATTGTCCTGGATCTCCTGCCAGAGGTGGCGCGAACGTTCGTAACATCGGTTCTGCGGGCCGATGCCGTCCTCTCCGCAGATCTCCGGGGGTCGCCGTCCTCGCCGGTAGAAGGTTCGCTCGCGCTGGAACGCGGCGCTCGCGTCTCGACCGCGACTGTCCCGCATGCTCCGACACGTCGGCGTGGCGTAGGCCGGATCGTTCACATCCTCACAAAGATGAACCTCACCAAGCGTGTTGTCGTGATCCGTAACCGCCATGAAGTCCAGAGGCACCCGAAGTCTCAGAGTGCTTCCGTCGGGACGCGTGACCACGTCGCCGCGTCCGTACCGGTAGGCCACGTCCGGGCCATCGCGGTTCGTCCCCAAAAGGTAGGAGTCTAGCGACCAGCTTGTGTGAACGTGGAAATCGCCGAAGTAGGCGTTGCGCGAGGGGTTGGGTGTTGGCGCTTGAGCTGCCGCGCCCTCGGCTACACGTGTGCTCGCCAGCGGCAGTTCTTGAGCGCGCGATTCGTTAGTTTCTTGCGACGAGAGCACCCCAAGACCGAACATGAGCATCGTCGTGGCGATCAGTCGCGCTATCACGGTTCCGTCCTCTCGTGGAGTCCCGAAGGCGGCCAGGGTACACCATCTCACCTAGTGGTCGAGGCGGGTGCCATGTCGTCTTCCAGGTCGATCCCTAGTCCGTCGGCGATCCGGTTGATGTAGTTGAAGTACGAGATGACTTGTACAGAGTCGCTGATGTGCTCGTCGCTGAATCCGTGGACACGCAGCCTCTCGAGGTCGTCCTTGGTGACGGTCCACGGCTGGTGGGTGAGCTTCTCGGCGAAGTCGTGGAGCGCCTGATCGGCCGCACTGACCCCGGCATTGCGACGGTTCCGCTTGAAGCGATCGACGAAGGCGTCGTCTTTGACCTCGGCCCGGAGGTCGTCAGCGTGGGCCTCGGCTCAATAGTGACATTGGTTGGCTGCCGACACGACGACAGCCAGCATCTCGCGCTGCGCGCGGCTCAGCGGAGATGGGGCGTGCATCACGCTGAGGTACAGGTTGATGCTGTTGCGGAGCTGTCCGGGGTTCAGCCCCTGGAGCTTGATGATGTTGAAGACGCGCCCGGCCCGTTTGACCGCCTTGGCGTACTCCTGCCGAAGCGCTCCGGTTGCTTCGTCAGGTTCGATGGTCCGGATCCAAGCCATGACCCCTCATTCAAGGTCGATCGGCAGCACGGCACGAGCATCTTCCTCTTCGACCTCAACGACCAACGAGTAGGTCCCATCGTCCCATGCACCGGTCGGTGATGCGAAGAACAGGTCGCCCCATCCGATACGGAATTGGTCCGCGTCGAAAAAGTCGTATGACAGTCCGCCAAACGGAGAGGCGAAGAATTGAAAGTTCCGACTCCCACCCTCGGTAAAGTAGCCGCCGATTCCGTGGCGGGTCGTCCGGGCGTTTTGAAGGATCGGCCGCACTCGCTGATGATCTTGTGACCACGCGCGCTGGGTGGCCAGCTCCACACGCCGACCCGCGGGGGTCAGCAAGTGGACGTCGTCTCGATCTATCCGCATCGCGCGGCCCGCCGTGACGGCCATTTCGATGAGGAGCCAGCGCGAGTCGTGGTGCCGCTGCGAGTAGTAGTAGGCGGCGACGACGTGCAGGTCATCATCCTCGAACTCGACGGCGGCCCGGCCACGGTCCTCTGTGTTGGGGAACAGCTCCCGCGTGATCTGTTGACCGCGCGGAATGGCGGCCCCGACCGCGACGATTAGGGCCACCGTAGCAACCATGCCGAAAGTACGTATGCGACTCATGAGAGCCTCCCAGATATTGTTCGGCGGGCACTTATTGGCATTCTCGGCTTCATCTTAGCGCAACGTGGCTCCGGGCCCCCGGCACCCCGATCTCTGGGAACGACCGGCCGCTGACCTCCTTGCCGACCATGAACGTCCCGACGCGGGCGAGGTCGGTCGGGTAGGCGAGAGCCAGCGAGGCGCGGCGAGAGGTCCCGTAGTCTCTGTTTGCGGGCGAGACAAATCTGGCTCTGCCCAGACAACCCGCGGCGCTTGGGCCACAGCGCCCAGGTATCTTGCTTCCGTTCAACAACTTACAGGAGCCCCTCGGCCGGTACGTATGTTGGAGGACTAGACGGCATGCATCGACTACATCGAGCCTTACTTCGTTGGGCAACAGGGAAAGATCCTCGAGGCGCGCGGGTCGACCCCCGTGAAGTCAAATGGCTTCCGGTGGTGACGGGCCTAGTGTGCGTCGCCGAGGGGGCCTTGGTGACCCTCTTGTTACTGGTTCTTCGTGACGGCCTGTTTCAGCTGACGTCCTGGTTGTCCGTGGCCACAGTGGGGACCCTTGGGTTTGCCGTTCAGAGCGGAGAGACTCTGCTGGTCCGGGCCGAGCAGTTCTGGATGGCCGCAATCGTGACGGCCGTCGTGTTCGTCTTGTTCGGCGTCCTGATCGCCGCGCGGAAGGCAACCTGGAACTACTTGGAGTCGACCTACACGACGACCGGGCCATTCCTGCGTCGCAAGGCTGACACGCTAGAGCGTCTTGACGGGCTGCTCTCCGAAGAACTGAACGTGCGATCCTGACCCCAGCACCGATCCGGCTAGACGCCTGAGAGGTGCTGGAGCGCGCCCGTGCTGTCTCCCAGCGCCTCGATCGGGACGCCGAGTTTTGCGAGCAATGCGAGCTGCAAGTTCGTGAGCGGCGTTCCGTCGGCCGCCCTGAGATGACGCCCGCCCTGGATCGAGCCGGCACCCCCGCCGGCTACGAGTATCGGCAAGTTGACATGTGAGTGCTGATTCCCGTCGCTGATCCCGCAGCCGTACTGGATCATCACCTGGTCGAGGAGGGTGCCGTCGCCCTCAGCCGTTGCAGCCAATTGGTCCATGAAATAGGCGATCTGTTCGATGTGGTGTTTGTTGAGGATCGCCAGTTTGGCCATTTGCTCAGGGCGGTTCTGGTGATGGGATAGTCCGTGGTGCGGATCTGGTATGCCGAGGTCGGGATAGGTCCGAGGGCTCACTTCCCGCGACATCATGAACGTGATGACACGGGTCAGGTCGGCCTGGAACGCCGTGACCTGCAGGTCGAACATCAACCGCGCGTGTTCGGCGAAGGTCTCTGGAATACCACCGCTTGGACGGGCGAGGTCGGGCAGCTCACGGTCTGCTTGGGCCTCCGCCAACTGAATGCGACGCTCGATGTCTCGAATGGCTTCCAGGTACTGCGTAACCTTGGCTTGATCGCTCGACCCAATCGTCCGCCTGAAATCCGTCACCTCGTGCACAAGCGAATCAAGGATGCTCCGGTCTTCGGCGATGCGTGCCAGCCTCGCGTCGGCGCTCGTGCTGTCGGCATCGCCAAAGAGGCGCTCGAACACCGCCCGTGGCTGATTCTCCATCGGGAGCGGCGTGGTTGGGTTTCGCCACGACAGGGTGTTGGCATAGGCGCAGCTCCATCCGGCCTCGCACGCACCGATGAGCTCGGTGGGGTCGATCGCAAGCTCCAGCGACGAGAGAACGGTGTCTGTGCCTAGCGCGCGGGCGGCGATCTGGTCCATCGAGGTGCCGGCGCGAATGTCCGGGCCGTCGGTCTGCTTCGGGTGCACACCGGTGAGAAAGGTGGCGGCGGCGCGTACGTGATCGCCGGTCCCTTCGCCAGGCAGGGGATACGCCGGCGCATCGGCCAACCCACTCACGATCAGCAGCTTCTCCTTGAATTGAGCGAGCGGCGCGAGTGTCGAGGGCAACTCACCGAGCGCGCCCTCGATCGGGGGCGTCCATTGGTCCATGATCATGCCGTTCGGCACGTAGCCCGTGAACAGGCGATGGACCGGTTTTGCGGCTGAGGTTCGCATGGCGGCAAACGCCGGCACCATGCTGTCGAGGAGCGGCAGTGCAACCGAGGCGCCCATGCCACGCAGGAACGTCCGGCGCGGCAGCGACTTCTTGGTGACGATCATGGTTGTCCGGCCGTCCTCATCTGAAACGGCGTGCTGCGAACGATGCCGACGACAAGCCCCGACCAACGATACTCCGCGCCTGCCGCGTCGTCCACTATCTGTCGAACAGCTGGGGCATCGGTGGGTTCGACCCCGCGTCCCAACGCATACGTCAGCAACTTTTCGGCGACTGTGGTCATGAAGATCTCACCTCGGCTCGTCAGCGCCTGACGGAGCGTCGCCGGGCCGTCGACGGTTGTGCCGTCAGACATGAGGCCGCTGGCATCGATAGGCGTGCCGGTTTCGCTCGCCTCGCGCCACCGGCCGATCCCGTCGAAATTCTCGAGCGCGAAGCCGAGCGGGTCCATCACCCTATGGCAGCTCGCACAGACCGGGTTCGAGCGGTGACGCTCGAGTCGTTCGCGGACCGAGCGCGGTGCGACGCCAGGTCGGTCGTTCTCCTCGAGCGCTGGCACGTCGGGCGGCGGTGGTGGCGGCGGTGTCCCGAGCACGTTCTCAAGCAGCCACTTGCCGCGCAGCACCGGGGACGTGCGGTGCGCATACGAGGTAACGGTGAGCAGGCTTCCCTTCCCGAGCAGGCCTCGGCGGACGTCGAACGCCCCGGCCAGTGGTATCCGTCGGAAGTGGTTGCCGTAGATGTTTGGGATCCCGTAGTGACGCGCAAGCCGCTCGTTGACGAACGTATAGTCTGCGGTCAACAGCTCCATCACGCTCCGATCCTCGCGCAATTGGCTTTGGAGAAAGAGCGTCATCTCTCGCGCCATCGCCTCTCGCAGGTTGGCATCGAAGTCGGGAAACGATTGCGGATCAGGCGTCACCAAGGCCATGTTGCGCAGGTACAGCCACTGTCCCCCAAAGTTATCAATCAGCGCGGCCGACCGTCGGTCAGCGAGCATGCGCCGAACCTGGGTGCGCAGGGCGTCCGGGTTTCGCAGTTGCCCGCGCTCGGCAACGTCGAGCAGCTCGTCGTCCGGAATGCTGCTCCACAGGAAAAACGAAAGACGCGACGCGAGCTCGACATCACTGACGTGATGCGGTTCGCCCGGCATGGTGTCGGGCGAATCGGCCTCCCGACGAAACAGGAAATCGGGGCTCACGAGAATGCGACGAATTGCCATCTCGATCCCCGCGTCAAAATCCCCCTTGGCGCGGCCGGCGTTAAAAAACCCGAGCAGCATCGACGTGTCGTCGTCGGTCACCGGACGTCGGAAGGCCCGGCGGGCGAGACGCGAGATGATCTCGGTGGCACAGATCATCTCGTCGTCGGTGGGCGCGGGTCGACAGGTGAAGATACGTTGGCGGCTCGGTGTGTCCCCGCGTGCGGTGATGTTGTACGGTCCCCGCACCTCCACGCTGCCTATGGCTGGGGCGACCGTCTGGTCGCCGGCGTACTCGTAGCTCGTCACGCGGTAGTCGGGTCGGCGCATGCCCTCCGGGGCCGTGCGCTGATCGACGAAACTGATGGCCAGGGTTGCTGGTCCGGCCTTCGCGGAGAAGCGCACTTGCTGACCGTCATCTGGCACGTTGCGGAGGTCGCGCTTCGTCGGATTGCCGTCCGCGTCGACCAGCGGTCCTCCCACGGTCAACGACTCGACGAGCGTGCCGTCCAGCCGCACTTCCAAGGTGTGGGCGTCATGCATGCCCCGCACGCGACCGTCGTAGGTGCGTAGGAGGGAGACCTTGACGACATACTCGCCATCGACAGGAAACGCGTAGCGGACCGCTAGGCCGCCGCGCGATCCGAACGGGAGGTCGTCGCTGACTCGTTCGTCCTGTCGCAGGTGCTTGTCGACCTTAAAGATCTCCGCAGTTGGTCGAAGAGATAGATCGCCGACGGCCCGCCGGCTGACCTTGCGAGCAGCGGCCAAATAGCGCTCTGTGAGCATCGGCGAGATCGACAACACATCCGCGATGTTGTCGAAGCCAAAACCAGAATCGTCGGCCGGAAGCAGCGTTTGCGCATCGATGTCGAGGGCGAGCAGATCGCGGATGGCATTCGCGTACTCGGTGCGATTGAGCCGGTGCACGGCGTGGCGCCGACCGGGGTTCAGATCCGCCGCAGCAACCTCGTCGATGCGATTCTCGAGGTATGTGGCGAGTGACGCGTACGCCGTTTCGCTCGGCCGCGGCCGACCCAATGGCGGCATCGATCGCGTGCGTAGCTTGCGGATGACCTTCTCCCAAGTCGCTGTCTCGCCGACGTCGCGACCGACGACCGTTAGGTCGAGTCGCTGAAACGACAGGCCGCCGGTCAGGGCGCGGTCGTTGTGGCAGCCGACGCAGTATTGGTCGAGGAGCTGACGATGCTCGCTCGGCGTAACCCCATCTGGCTGAGCCGCGGCCGACGCAGTGGTCACCGATGCTGCAAGGAGCCACAGCGCGAGGTGGCGGGATAAGAGGCGCCGCATATGGTTCGTGTTGATAATCCCTCGGTATCTGGGCATTATCGTGATGCGTCAGAAAACGTGTCAAGAACAGCGATGGGCGGAGTTCCGACTTTCTACCGGGTCTTTTGTGCGCTAGCGGTCGTGGCACTGGTGATTCAGCCAATGCGGGCGGTGGCCACATTGGACCTGGTCGACGCCGTGAAGGCTGAAGATGTCGATCGGGTCGATCGACTTCTGCGCGACGGCGCCGACGTGCATTCAACACAGGGCGACGGCGCGACGGCGCTCCACTGGGCCGCACACCGCGACTCTCAACCGGCGGCTGCGCTGCTGGTCCGCGCCGGCGCTGACGTGAATGCCGGGGATGACCATGGCGTGACGCCGCTAGCGCTTGCCTGCCTGAACGGCAGCCTCTCGATGGTCGAGCTCCTGCTCGACGCAGGTGCCGACGCAGCGCTGGCGAGGACAAGTGGTGAGTCGCCGCTGATGACCGCGGCCCGCGTGGGGAACGTGGACGTCGTCCGACGCCTGCTGGCGGCCGGCGCCGATCCGACCTCGGTCGAGCGCTCCCGAGGGCAGACAGCGTTGATGTGGGCTGTGGCCGAGAACCAGACGGCCGTGGCCGAGGTTCTGGTCGAGCTGGGCGGCGGCACGACCGCGCGGTCAGCGAACGGCTTTACCCCACTCCTGTTTGCGGCACAGCAGGGCAACCTTGATATCGTCCGGGTGCTGCTCGCGGCAGGCGCCGATGTGAACGAGTCGGCTCCGGATGGCATCGCAGGGGATACGAATGCTCGGACGCTCCTTCGCGAGGGGACCGATGCGTCGGTCCTGCTTGTCGCTATCGATAGCGGGCACGCCGCCATGGCGCGGTTTCTTCTCGAACGCGGCGCCGATCCAAATCATCGTGGCGCCGGTCGCACGCCCCTTCACTCCGCCACGCAGCAAGCGATGCCGGGCGTCGTCCGGGCGCTGCTGGCGGCCGGTGCCGATCCGGATGATCGCCTCGAGAAGCGGATGCCGCTGCTGTCTCGTCTCATCACCCAAAACAACGGGTTGGCGCCGGTCACGATTGGTGCCACGCCGTTCTGGCTGGCAGCGAGCTACGGGGACGTCGAGATCATGCGGGCGCTCATCAAGGGCGGCGCTGATCCCGTCCTGGTCTCCGAAGACAACACCACGGCGCTCATGGTCGCGGCGGGTGCCGACTACGTACAGGGGCAGGATAAGTACGGACGGCGATCGTACTCGGACGCCTGGGAGGCGCTGCAGAAGCGGGCGCTCGAAGCGACAAGGTTGTGTGTCGAGCTTGGACTCGACGTCAACGCGTATAACGATCTCAAGCAGACGCCGCTTCACGGCGCCGTCTACATGGGCGGCACGCTCATCGTCCCATACCTCGTCGAGCAGGGCGCCAATCTAGACGTGATCAATGCCCGCGGGCAGACGGCTTGGACGATCGCTGCGAAAGGCGAGTACCGCGCTGGTTCCTTCTACACCCAGGAAGAGACCGCGGAAGTCCTTGAGGCGCTGGGTGCCGATACGACGATTGGTTTCGACTTGGGCCGTGACTTCGCCAAAACCCTCGATGAGACAGGCACGCGCGAACCCCCGCGCTAACGCCGCATTTCAGCACTCGCACGATTCGTGGCGCCTTTAGTACCGTCGGAACTTTGCGGTACATTACTGGCGACGCTTTGGGCAAGCCACGGAGTTCTCTCGTTGTCGTCGGAACCATCATGCTGCTTGGGAGCGCGTGTCGTGATGCGCCCGATACCTACGTGCCGCTTCCGATCATCGCGGCGTCGCCGGTGTTGCTAGACGATGCCGACGAAATGCGAGACTACGTCAACGCCTTCCCGGTGTCGGACTACGAGCAGTACGAGGTGTCGGGTGTCGGCCGCTTTTTGATCGACGACACCACAGACATGATCAAGCAGGTCATCGTGGCCGGCTACGAGTGGGAGCGGCACTCGGTCGAGCTGTTCGAGGAGCTCATCGAGCCGGGTTCGATCGTCGTCGAGGTCGGCGCCCACATCGGGAGTCACACCGTGCCGATCGCTCGCCTGGTCGGTCCGTGGGGTCGGGTCTACGCCTTCGAGCCCCAGCGAAAAATCTATCGCGAGCTCTACCACAACCTTGCGCTGAACGGGCTCACGAACGCCGTGCCTTTGCGCTACGCCATTGGATCCGGGGAGACCCGGATCATCGAGATGAACCCGGCAACGCCCGGGAACGAAGGTGGTACGGGAGTGGGCTCCGGCGGCGATCCGGCCGAGCTCCGCAGCCTTGACAGCTTCGGGTTTGAGCGTGTGTCACTGCTCAAGATCGATGTGGAACGCTACGAAAACGAGGCGCTTGACGGGGCGCTGGATACCATTCGCCGCAATCGTCCTGCCATTCTGATTGAGATCATGGGCGGCGAAGACTATGCGACGGCGTCTCCCGACGTCTTAGACCAGATACACGGCACGTGGGCGAAGCTCGAAGCGCTCGATTACACGGTGACGCCGGTGTTCAAGCACGACTATCTCGCTGTTCCGAACGACTGATTTGACCAGGAGTTACGGCGCCAGCGTCCAGGCTACTGGGTGCTGATCGCGCTGCGACCGCTCCGCAGGACGTACTTCTGGATCTTCCCAGTCGCGGTCTTCGGCAGCTCGCTGACGAAATGGACCTCACGTGGGGCTTTGAAGTGCGCCATGTGCTCTCTCGCGTACGCGATGAGGTCAGCTGCATTGACGTCCGCGCCGCTCGCAACAACTGCGAACGCGTGAGGCGTCTCACCCCATTGCGGGTCGGGCATCCCCACGACGGCGATTTCTTGGATCGCGGGGTGGCGCATGAGCACGCCTTCGACTTCGACAGACGAAATGTTCTCGCCGCCGCTGATGATCACGTCTTTGAAACGGTCGCGAATCTCGAGGTAGCCGTCGGGATGGACGACGGCGGCATCGCCACTGCGGAACCATCCGTCGCGCATCGCTTTCGCCGTGGCCTCGGGATCGTTGTAGTAGCCCTTCATGACGACATTGCCCCTGACGACAATTTCGCCGAGCGTCTTGGCGTCATGGGGGACCGGGTTGTCATCTTCGTCGACGACTTGAAGCTCACCCGACGTGATGAGCTCGACGCCTTGACGGGCCTTGACGATCGCGCGGTCTTCGGGGCTAAGCGCGGCGTGCTCCGGGCGCGGCTCGCAGATCGTGATGAGCGGGGCGGTCTCGGTCAGGCCGTAGACGTGGGTGAGGTTCCAGCCGAACTCGCTTTCCACTCGCTGAATGGTCGCCGCCGCCGGGGGCGCGCCTGCGGTCACGACCCGGACACCAGGCGGAACCTCGCCTCGCTGCTCGGGAGTGGCGTTGGTGAGCCCGATCAGCACGGTCGGCGCGGCACACAGCATCGTGACCGACTCGTCGCGCATCAAACGGAAGGCATCAGCCGGGTCGACTTTCCGGAGACAGACATGAGCGCCGCCGACCGCCGTCACGATCCAGACGAACATCCACCCGTTCACATGGAACATCGGCAAAGTCCACAAGTAGCGATCCTGGCAGGTCATCGGAACGTGGAGCAGGGTGCCGATCGCGTCCATGTAGGCATTGCGGTGGGTGATCATCACGCCCTTGGGCCGCGACGTCGTTCCGCTCGTGTAGTTGATGGTCAGGAGGTCACGCTCATCAATCGGTGCAGGCTCGAACTCTCCCGATTCGGCCTCGAGTAGTTCCGCGTACGACAGCCACCCGTCGCACGCCCCCTCCAACGCGACAAACTGCCGCACGTCGGGACACTCGTCGCGAATCGCGTCGACTGTCTCGAAGTAGTCCGGATGCGCACACATCACCGACGCCCCACTGTGCTGCACGATGTACGCGATTTCGTTTGGTTTCAGCCTGAAGTTGATCGGAACGACCACGGCCCCGAGTCGCGGCACCGCGTAGAACGCCTCGAGCTGAGCGTGCGTGTTGGGCGACAGGTACGCGACGCGGTCGCCCTTCGTCACGCCGAGCCGGCGAAGCCCGGCCGACCATTGATCGCAGCGGCTAAAGAACTGCGCGTAGGTCATTCGAATCGATCCGTCGACGATCGCCTCTCGGTCGGGGTAGAGCGCACGCGCTCGCCGCTGGAATTCGAGTGGGGTGAGAGGCGTTTCCACGGTTGGTCGGACTCCTGGCTGAGCGCCGATTATCGCCGGTTCGTCGGGCGTGTCAAGGCGGCGTCGGCAGGGGTAGTATCACGTCCATGGAACATCCCGCGCCGATTGATCCCCGAGACCACGCCGTCTATTCACCGGAGAAGATGGGCAAGAGCACCGTTTTCCGATCCGCTCGCGTCATGGTGGGGCTCAACGCGTTCGAGCCCGGACAGGAGCACGCACTCCATGCGCATGAAGGCATGGACAAGGTGTATCAGGTCATTGAAGGGGAGGGGAGCTTCCTGCTTGAAGGTGAGGAAGTTCCCATGCAGGCCGGCATGCTGCTGGTCGCGCCCGAAGGCGCGCCGCACGGTATTCGCAATACCGGTACCGGACGACTCCTGGTTCTCGCGGTGCTCGCGCCGGCTCCCTCGTAACACAAGCCACACGCGTGGCCCTAGAACTGTTCCTAGGGCAGGTAGTACGCCACGGTGAGGGCACCGGGCCGGCCGAGCTTCCGCACGTCCCCGAGACGGATGATGCCGCTCGTCACGCTCGCCATGACCAGCGGCACCACCATCATCGTGAGCAGCCGAAGGAAGACTTGGCCTCCGACCTCGAAGCCGATGGCCACGCGTGGTCGGATGAGGGCCAGCGCGACCGTGGCGACGATCGCCACGAAGATGTAGATGGTGAGGTTGGTGTTCGTCTTCGTCACGGCAGCGCGAATGTCAAAATGGTGTTCGTGGCGTTCACGGTGACGTACTGAGTGCCGTTGACCTCGTACGTCATCGGGCTCGATTGCACGGTACGCGGCGCTTGGTGGTGGAACAGCTGCGCGCCCGTTTCGGCGCTGAGCGCGTAGAAGCCGCCATCCTCGGTTCCCTGGAAGACGAGATCGCCGGCCGTGGCGAGGCTGCCACTCGACGCGCCAAAGGTGACCGCGGGAAGGACTTGCTGCCACACGTCTTCGCCGCTGGCCGGCTCATACGCCGTGACGGTCATCGTCCGCGGGTAGGCTTCGATGCGGTCGATCTCGGAGTAGTTGCCCATGTGCCCGACGCACGTTGGCGCGGCTTCCAGGGTGTCGCCGACCGGCTTGACGAGCAGCGACACGCCGGCGTTCTTGCCGGTGATGTAGAGGAGACCGGTCCGCGGACTGAACGAGGGCGAGCCGAAGCTCGAACCGCCGTGGGCCACGATGAAGTGCTCGTTGGTGGAGTAGGGCTGGTACATTGGCCGCGCCTTCGCCTGCAACTCTGGATCGCCCAGATCGAGGTACGTCGCGCAGAACGGGGTCAGCGGGACGCCGCGGGCGTTATAGGGAATCGGCTGGGTCGGATAGACCACCTCGCCCGGCACGTTCGTCTCGGTCTCCACCAGCGTCTCCACCATCGGATTGATCGGCTCGCCGGTCTCGCGATCCCACAGGTAGAGCAGGCAATTCTTGCCGGCGGCGGCGACTCCTTTGATGGTCTCGCCGTTCTTGTCGGTGACGTCGAAGAGGGTAGGGCCGGTGATGTTGTCCCAGTCCCAAAGGTCGTGATGGATCGTCTGGAAGTGCCACCGAAGCGCTCCCGTTTCGAGGTCCAGCGCGATTGTCGAGTTGGTGAACAGGTTGGCTCCAACGCGCGCCGACCCGTCGTACGCCGGTCCCGGATTGGCGGCGTTGAAGTAGACCATGCCGAGTTCGGCATCAATCGCCGGCTGGGTCCAGATTCCGCCCCCGACCCGCTTGCCGGAACCCCACGTCGGGTCGGCGAGCTCCCAGCCTTCGTCCTGGGGCCGCTGCGGGATCGTGTTGAACACCCACTTGATGGCGCTCGTCGTGGCGTCTGCCGCGATCAAAAGGCCTCCGGGGATATGTCCCTCTGAGATGGCAACGCCAATGTAGAGCGTGTTGTCGTGATAGGCCGGCGAGGTCATCATCCGATAGCCGATCGACTGCGGATTGAAGTCGGGTGGATAGACGTCCGGGTACTTGGCTTGGAGCGCCATCTGGATCACCGGAGAGATGCCGCCGTTGCCGAACGTTTCGATCAGCTCACCGGTCTTGGCATCGACTGCGACCATATGGGCCCCGTGATAGGAGTAGAGCGTGCCGTCGGCATACAGGGGGCCGCGCACCCGCCCGCCTCGCAACCCTTCGAGCTCCAGGGTCCAGACGGTGTCGCCGGTCTCGGCGTTGAGGGCCATTACCGTCGAGCCTCCGTGGATGTACATCACGCCGTCGATGACGAGTGGCGTGACTTGGGGTCGACTGACCGCTGCCGGCACATCGAACGACCAGCGAGTCTCAAGCTGCCCGACGTTTGACGCGTTGATTTGGTCGAGCTCCGAAAACCGCTGGTTGTGCGGGTCGAGATTGTGACTACCCCAGTTCGTCTGGCTTTGCCCGGCGATGATTGTCGGCGGTTCGCCCGCCTGGGTTGTGTGTCCCTGGGCCTCGGCGCTCAGGGCCTGCAGGCCACTGATCGCCGCAATGGTGAGCGCGGCCGCGGCCGCAGGGGCAGGTCGCCTGTCGAGTGATCCCATCATCTGCTCCCGTATCGTCCGAAAGAAACGCTCGACGTCGTGCGAGCACGGAATTATGCAACATTCGTTCGTATAATGCGGCGTGCGTCAGCCGTTTGGTGTGACCGCCGTGAATGACGCCGGAGCGGCGCCCGGGCTTCGGGAACGACCTTTTCGTGTTCGCGCTACCGGCTCGCTAGGTTCGGGCGACCGGCTGCGAATCGCCGAATCGCCTACTTGACGGCCGCGCCGGCGAGGATGTTGTAGATGCCGTAGTTCCCCTCGTGGCAGGCGAACTCGTAGACCGGGTGCTCGTTCAGCTGCATCGGCACTTCGTAGGTCCACGGCGCGGTCCAGGTACCCGGGTCGTTGACCGTGACCTGATAGGTCAGGATGCCCGGCGACGTGCGCGTAAACCGTTCCGTCAACAGCAGCTGGTCGGTCGACGAGCCACGGAGGAAGCTCGTTTCGCGAAGGAACCCGCTGGTCTCAATGACGAGCGTATCGCCCTCCCAGCGTCCGCTGGAATGGCCGGCGTACTGCGGCAGGTTCCCGGGCGGACGTCCGTCCAGCGGAATGATCCGCGCGTTGTGGACCATTTCAGTAAGAATGACCACGGTGTCCTGGTTCTGGAACATCTGGAAGTTGTTGTTGTACCCGCCCGGGGTCATCGGCGGGCCTGCGTTGAAGCCGACGATACATCGGACCTGTAGGCCGTTCGACCCCAGATCCTCCACCCATCCGCCAGGCGTCGGCTCGTGCGTACCCACGCCCTCGCGGATCTTCTCCAGCGCGTCGCGCCGCGCCTGGGCGTCTGGCGTGTACGCAGGCATTCGTCCATCCGGTGGATCGGTAATGAGCGACGTGCGCTTGGTCGCAATGACCGAGGTTCCGCGATCAAACCAGAAGGCGTTGTAGGAGCCGGGCTGTCCGTCGACGCCACGGTCCACATTCCCGCTCGGGTCGACCTCCGTTTGCTGGCGGGGACGGGTATCCAAGTCGAGCTCACGATCGAGCGCGGCCTGATTGCGAGTCCTCGCCTCGTCGTCGGACAGGAACTCCTTGTCGGCTTGGCTTTCCGGTCGCTGCATCGGCGTAATCGTGCGGAAATCCCACACGCCCTGCAGGTCGGGAGCACCCCATGACGTGCGAGGGATGTCGTCTTGCGCCTTGATGGCAACACCCGCGAACGCAACGAGCACCATGGCCATCAACGAGCCGATGAGAAGCGGGCGTGTCATGTGAGACCTCCTCTGAAGCGCGCGTTCAGCGGCCAGAATGGGCCCAGAATAGCACACGGTCGCTCCCTACTTGGATGATATGATTCGGCCATGATTTCACGAGGAGCTTGCCGATGAAGCGACTCTGCACGATCGTGGCGATTGTCGCGGCCGGGTTGGTCGGCGTGGCGGAATCGCTGACGGCCCAAACGGAATCGACGTACGACGGCCCCCGCACCGCGGACGGGAAGCCCGACTTGAACGGGATCTGGCAGGTGTTGAGCAGCGCCGCGTGGGACATCCGCGCGCACAATGCACAGGACGGTATTCCGGCCGGGCTCGGCGTCGTAGAGGGGGGCGAGATCCCTTATCAGCCTTGGGCCGCGGAGCAGCAGGAGAAGAACTACATTAACCGTCTGACGGATGATCCTGTCCGCAAGTGTTTTCTGGCGGGCGTCCCGCGCATCACCTACATGCCGTTCCCGTTCCGGATCATGCACACGCCGGACCACGTCGTGATGACCCACGAGTTCGCGCACACGGTCCGGATCATCTACACCGACGGGAGCGATCATCCGCTGCCGAACGACTTCTGGCTCGGGGACTCGCGCGGTCACTGGGAGGGTGACACGCTTGTCGTCGACTCGACTCATTTCAATGACGAGACCTGGTTTGATGCGGCGGGGAACTTCCATAGCGACGCGCTGCACGTCATCGAGCGTTACACGCCGATGAGCCAGTACCACATCGACTACGAGGTGACGATCGAGGACGAGAAGGTCTTCACCCGTCCGTGGACGATGCGGATGCCGCTCTATCGGCGCATGGAAGAAGGACTACAGATTCTGGACTACGACTGCGTTGATCACGTCTTGGAGTCGCTCGTTGCCCAGGAAGGAGACTCGCGGTGAAAACCCTATCCCTCACTCGCATCGCAATCGTAACGGCGCTGCTGCTGTTTCCACCTGTGTTGGTTGCCGCCGGCGCGGGCGGCCAAGATGCGGCCTTCGAGCCTCCGCGAACGGCGTGGGGTGACCCGGACTTCCGCGGCCGCTACAACCCGGGGCCGGGCCAGCCAATGGAAACGCCCTCCGGTGAACCCTGGAGGGCGCCCGAGGGGACCGAGCGCGGACACAACGCCGCGTTTTCTCGGTTCTTTGAGCCCGATCCCGATGCGCCGCCGCGTCCGCGGCCCGCGCGAATCACGACGCCGATGGTGGTCGATCCGCCCGACGGCAAGATCCCGATGCAGCCCTGGGCGCTGGAGCGCCGGGGCGAGATCATGGCTCGCCAGGAGGAGCTGGATCTTCTCGATCCGCGGGTCAAGTGCCTGCCGTCCGCACTGCCGCGCGCGCACTTGCCTGTTGGATACAACTCGTACCAGGTCTTTCAGAACCCAGGCTACGTGTTGATCGTCTACGAGTGGAACCACTTGTTTCGGTACATCCCGCTCGACGGGTCACCGCATGTCAATGCCGACGTGAAGCTCGGGATGGGTGATTCGCGCGGCCATTGGGAAGGGAACACCCTCGTCGTCGACGTCACAAACTTCACGGCCAACACCTGGCCGATTGGGCACGGCGCCCCACCGGAGGGCGCGCCGGCGAGCGCGCTCACGACCGGGCACGGGGTCTTTCACAGTGGTGAGCTGCACGTCGTCGAGCGTTTCACGATGATCGACGACAACACCGTTCACTACGAGGCAACGATCGAGGATCCAAAGGTCTTCTCGCAGCCGTGGAAAGTCGACTTCGTCGGGCTGCGGCGTGCGCCCGAAGACCACATGTTGTTCGAGTATGCTTGTCACGAGGGGAACGGACGCGGCCTGTCGCTCATGACTGGCGTAGAGGTCGACTCGGTTCGGGTGCATCCCATAAGGTAAAACTGATGCGAACGACACTTCTTCTTGTCACGATCGGTCTCTTATTGACGAACGGACCGGCAACGGCACACCATGCTTTTTCAGCTGAGTTCGATGCTGAGCGGCCTCTCACGCTGCAGGGGAGCGTCGTCAAGACCGAGTGGATCAACCCGCACTCCTGGATCCACATCGAGGTCGCGGCCGACGATGGTCAGATGACTGCGTGGGAGATCGAGTGCGGTGCTCCCAACGCCCTGATGCGCCGCGGCCTGAACAAGAACTCCATTCCCGTCGGTACGGAGCTCGTGATCGATGGATTTCAGGCGAAGGACGGATCGAATCGCGCGAACGCGCGCGACATCACCTTCCCTGACGGGTCGAAGTTCTTCGTGGGTTCGTCCGGGACCGGCGCACCGTACGAGCGGCGGTGAAGACGTCGTAGTCTGAGAGCGATCAGATCTCGGATAGACCGGCCAGCGTTCCGGTGCTGTCACCGAAATTCTCGACCGGCACATCCAGCTTGTCCAGCAACGTCATGTACAGGTTCGTTAGCGGCGTCTCGTCTGCGTGCCTGATGTGACGGCCGCTGTGGAGTCGGCCCGCCCCGCCACCAGCAAGCAGAATCGGAAGCTTCTGGATGTTATGGAGGTTGCTGTTGCTCATGCCGCTCCCGTAGATGACCATCACCTGGTCTAGCAGAGAGCCCTCGCCGTCCGGCGTTGCGCGCAGCTTGTCGAGGTAGTACGAGAACAGCGTGGTGTGATACGCGTTGACCTTGGTTAGCTTCGCCAACTTCTCCGCATCGTTCTCATGATGTGACAACGCGTGATGCGGATCGGGCACCCCGATTTGCGGATAGGTCTGCGCGCTCAGCTCGGGCGTCATCATGAACGAGATGATCCGGGTCAGGTCCGACTGGTAGGCCAGGACCTGCAGGTCGAACATGACCTTGACGTACTCTTCGAAGTCCGCAGGGATGCTCCCCGACGGGCGATCGACGACCGGGAGCTCGCGGTCGGCATTCGTTTCCGCCCTTTGGATCCGGCGTTCCACGTCTCGGACCGCGGCGAGATAGTCGCTGAGCTTGGCACGGTCACGGGCGCCGAGTCCCCCTTGCAGCCGAGCGACCTTCTCAGTGACCGCGTCGAGGATGCTCCGATCTTCTTTCAGGCGGGCGCGGCGCGCTGCCGGGTCGGTGCTCGTGCCGTCGCCAAATAGCCGCTCGAACACGGCGCGCGGGTTGCTCTCCATGGGCAGCGGGGTTGTCGGCGTGCTCCAGCTCAGCGTGCTGATGTAGGCGCAGCTGAAGCCGGCATCGCACGCGCCACCGAAATCGGGGAGCCCGACGCCCAGCTCGAGCGACGCGAGCTCGGTGTGCTGGCCCAGTTTCTCGGCCGCGATCTGGTCGACCGATTTGCCCGCCTCGAAGTCGGCACCTTCGGTTGGCTTGGCGTGCACCCCGGTGAGGAATGCGCCGGTGATCCGGCCATGTCCACCAGCAGGATCGCCGGGCATCTGCGCCGCCGGCGCGTGATCGAGGTTCGACAGGACGTGCAGACGATCGCGGAACGACTCGAGCGGCTGCAGAATCGGCGTGAGCTCGAAACCGGTGCCGTCCGCGACCGGCGTCCAGTTGTTCATCACGGCCCCGTGAGGCACATACACGACGCCCAAGCGCGGCTTTGGTTTCGCCGCGGTCTTTGCGACCGCCGTGAGCGCCGGCACCATGCCATCGAGGAGCGGCAGTGCCACGGCAGCGCCGAGTCCGCGGAGGACCGTTCGCCGGGGAAGCGCCTTCTTCGTGATGATCATGACTCGGATCTCCTCATCTGGAACGGCATGCTCCGGACCACTCCCAGAATGATAGACGACCAGCGGTAATCGGTGGGTGCAGCCTCGCGCACGATCGCCCGAATGGCGGGTCGGTCGTAGTGCTCGATCCCCCGCCCGAGCGCATATGTGAGCAACTTCTCCGTCACGGTGTGCACGAACTCGTCGCTGCGGGAGAGCAGGACGTTCCGCAGCTCGGGAAGCCCGTCGAACGCCGTCCCGTCCGGCAGGACGCCCGAGGGGTCAATCGGCGCATCGTTATCGGTGTCGCGCCATCGTCCGACGGCATCGAAGTTCTCGAACGCGAACCCGATCGGATCCATGCGCGTGTGGCAGGCGGCACAGACCGGATTGGCTCGATGGGCCTCGAGCCGCTCACGCAGCGAGGATGGCTCGTCACTGCTTTCCCGCTCTTCCAGCTCCGGCACGTTGGGCGGTGGCGGTGGTGGCGGCGCACCAAGAATGTTCTCGAGCAGCCACTTGCCGCGCACCACGGGCGACGTTCGCGTGGCCAGCGATGTCACCGTCAAGATGCTGCCTTGGCCCAGGAGTCCGCGCCGGGTGTCATCGGGCAGCGCCACGCGCCGGAAACGCGAGCCATGCACGTCCGGAATGCCGTAGTGACGCGCGAGCCGCTCGTTGACGAACGTGTAGTCGGCGGTGAGCAGATCGACCAGGCCGCGGTCGTCTCGAATCTGGCTGCCGACGAACAACTCCGTCTCGCGCACGAAGGCCTCGCGTAGGTTCTCGTCGAACCCGGGAAACGCGTTCACATCCGGCGCGACCGAACGCATGCGGCGGAGGTGCAACCACTGCCCGGCGAAGCTCGAGACCAGCGTCTCTGCCCGTTGGTCGCCGAGCATCCGTCGTACCTGTTGCTCCAGCACACCAGGCTCACTGAGCCGCCCCGCCGCCGCCGCGTCGAGCAGCTCGTCGTCAGGAATGCTGGCCCAGAGAAAGAACGACAGGCGAGAGGCGAGCTCGAGATCGCCGATCCGATATGCGGTGCCCGGTGCCACATCGGCCGGATCGCGCTCGATCCGAAACAGGAACTCGGGATCGACCAGCAAGCTTTCCAGCGCGCGCTGGATGCCGGCGTCAAAGCTTCCTTGGCGACGGCCTTGCGTGTAGAAGTCGTGAAGTATCGTGACATCTTCGTCGGTCACCGGCCGGCGAAACGCGCGGCGCGCAAGCGTCGCGAGTATCGCTCTCGCGCACGTGTTCTCGCGCATGAGACTCGCAGGCTGACAGGTGAAGATACGCCGACGGCTCGCGGTGTCGCCGGTGCGCTTCGGTTCATACGGCCCGGCGATCTCGATGCTCTCGACCGTTCTGGGCCGCGCGAACCCCGGCCCAGTCCTGAACGTCCAGAGCGGCAGGCGGCTCGGGGTTACCCCCTCCGTTGCGCGGGTGCGTTTCACAAAGGACACGCCGACGGTGTGCCGACCGGCCGATGCCGGGAACCGGACGGTGAGCCCCGAGTCGACGGCCGGCTGTCCTCGTAGAGAGGCAGCCTTCCCTCCACCGACCGGCAGCAGTCCGATGCGGACACCGTCGAGTCGCACATCGATCTCTTGCGGCTCCCCGGCGCCCGGCTGTAGCTTCACGTTTACTTCGTACTCGCCGTCGAGCGGGAAATGGTGGCGGATCGCCGCGCCACCGCGCGAGCCGAACGGGAGCTCGTCGCTCATCTGATCGGCCTGCGACAACAGCGACGACAACGGGTACCGCACGATGTCGGCGTCGATCGTAGGGTCACCGACCGCCAGTCGGCTAATCTTCCGCGCGGCCGACATGTAGCGCGCCAGCAGCCCGGGAGCCACGGTCAGGATGTCAGCGTTGTTGTCGAATCCGAAGGCCATGTCGTCTGCCGGCAGCAGCGTGTCGGTATCTACTTCGAGCGCCAGTAGATCACGAATCGCGTTGGCGTACTCCAGCCGGTTCAGGCGATGGATGGTCGGCCGGCCAGGGTCGGGATTCGTCGCTGACGCCGCGTCCAGCTCAGCAACGAGCCATGACGCGAACTCGTCGTAGACGGCCGCGTCGGGCCGCGGGCGTCGCGGAGGAGGCATCGCCTCGGTTTGAAGCTTTCGCACCACCTTTTCCCAGGCCGCAGCGTCGGCACCGACGTCTTCGACGTTCACGGTATCGAGCGCGAGATTGGCGGTCTGCAGTCGCTCGTTGTGGCAGGTGACGCAATACCGATCCAGAACGGCTTGGTAGGTTGCCGCGTCGCCGAGAGATGACGATGACGCTTGCGCCTGTAGCGCGACCGCATTCACCAGCATCAGCGCCCAGCCGACCAACACGTAGACCGCAACCCTTAGCATGACCATGGTGTCACCGTCGGCGCCGGGTCTGTCCCTCGCTGAAGTTGTCAATGAAGTCAGACGGCTTGGTGCTCTCGCTGCCAAGCTTCCGCAGCAGGTCCGCGGTACTGCCCCCACCGAGGCCTGGCAGGAAGATGTGCCCGCCGCCTTCGGCGATCATGAGCGGCGTGATCCCGCGCTCGTCCTTCACACTGACGGTCGCGCCGTGCTCGAAGAGCATTTGAACCAGCGCATCAGATCTGATGTGGGCTGCCCCATGCAGTGCGGTGCGGCCCACGTCGTTGGTCACATTGATGTCGGCCCCGAGCTCCAACAGGTACCGGACCGCTTCGATCGACTGGTGCTCGGTGACGCTGCTCTCGGCTGGAACTCGCCCCAATCCGGCTGCCACCATCAGCGGGGTGGTATGTCGGTCGGTCGCCGCCAGCGGATCGGCACCAGCGTCCGCGAGCGCCTTCATGACCTCGACGTTGCCGTCCATCGCCGCCAGCAGGAAGGGTGTGGCTCCGGTTACGCTTACCCGGAAGCGCGGGCTTGCGTATCCGAACTGGGGCGGGTTCTTCAGCAGCCTGGCGTTGGGATCGGCACCCCGTTCGAGCAGAGCCTCGACCAGCGCGAGCCTGCCGTCGCCAACCGCGTTAAGCGAGCGCCACTCGTCATCGCGCGCGGCATCGATGCCGTTCGGACCGGTCAGCTCCGTGTGCCAAGATCCGGCCGCCCAATGGAGCGGCGTGTATCCGGTCGCGTCGACGTTCGGATCAGCCCCGCCCTCGAGCAGCAGGATCGCGAGTGCCACGTTGCCGCGAACCGTGGCAACCATCAGCGGCGTGGTTCCGTCCGACGCCGACGTACTTACGTCAGCCCCGGCGTCGAGCAGGACACGCGCGAGCTCCGGGTCGTCGGCACGAGCGGCAACCATGAGAGCCGTGTTGCCGCGGGCGGTAGGCGCATGAACGTCGGCGCCGTGCCCGACCAGTGTCCGTGCGATCTCGGCGTGCCGTTCACCCACCGCCCAGATGAGGGCGGTTTGGCCGCTCAACGGCTCGGTGGCCGTGAGGTCTGCTCCGCGTGCGAGCAGCGCTCGTACCGCATCTGTGGCTCCAGTACGCGCGCAGGTCATGAGGGGTGATTCGCCGGTGGCGCGGGCGATGTTCGGATCGGCTCCCGCATCGAGCAAGCGAATCGCCATCTTGTCACCGGCGTTGTCGCACGCCAGCGCCAGAGGTGTGACGCCATAGTCATTCGAGGCGTCGACGTCGGCGCCCGAGCCGATCAGCAGCTCTGCGATGGGAAGCGCGTCCAGATAGGCCGCCCAGTGCAGCGCCGTGGCCCCGTCAGGTTGGGCGCCGTTGACGTCCACCTCTTGCCGAAGCAGCGTTTGGACAGCCTCGTGATCCTGTGCCCGAACAGCGTCGATCAGGTGGGGATCGGCCGGGTTAGCGAAAACGCCGGTCGCTACCAGCAACGCTGTCAGCAGCGTGAAGGCGCACGTCCCGAGCCGGTCGTTGGCACATATCATCGGTAACCTCTATTACGTACTGCTCTTCAACACTGCATGATGCAGTACCGACCCGGCCCACGGCAAATCTTTGCATGTCTTCTAGTTCGCCAGGGGGTCCGGGCGAATCTGGAAGCGGATGATCTCGCTGAGCTTCCCCTTGCCGCCCTCCATATGCCACGTGGCCATCGTGTTGTAGCTGGACCAGACTCCGCGGCCCTTCCACCCGGCGTCAGGATCGTCGATCCGGCCGTCGAGGCCCTTGCTGTAGAACCCCAGGGGATAGGGCACCCGCATGACGACCCACTCGCCGGTCTCGGGCATCAGCGCGAGGAGCGAGTCGGAGGTCGACCCGGTGGCGATCGGAACGTTCTCGCCCAAGCCCAGCGTGTTGAACTGGTCGACCCAGTTGTAATAGTGGTAGTCGGCGTTGGCGGCTCCGTTGACCCCCTTCATACGGGGACCCGGCGACCGATACAGGGTCCAACCCTCTGGGCAGTGCTGGCCTGTCGCGGTCGGCCCGTTCAGTACCCCACACTTGCTTCGGTCGAAGCTGGCCATATGGCCGCTTCCACTCAGCGCGGTCCAAATCAAGCCGTTCCGATCGACGTCGATTCCGCGCGGTCCGAATCCCCACTCGCCTGGATCGCCGTCCGGATCGTAGGGTGGCTCGTAGACTTCGGCAACGCACGTCTCGGGCGGGTTGTCGCCGAGGTCGACGCGAATGATACGTCCGGGCACCTTCAACCGCTGCGAAATCCAGACCGATCCGTCCGGGTGCGGAATAATGCCGTACGCCCGCTGTCTTCCGTCGAGGCTGCCGATTCGTGTGTCCTTCGTCGGATCGATCTCGACCGCGCCTGATCGGCTCGGTTCGGTCCACGGTTTCGTGATCGTGCCGTCGCCGTTCGTGTCGATCACGGTGGGACACCAGCCTTGCGCCGCCTGCTCATCACCGGTCTCGTCGTAGAGCCGCGTGTTGAGCCAGCTGACCGTTTCGGTTGAACCGCTCAGCCAGAGCGTGTCGTTCTCATCCTCGGCGAACTGCAAGTGGTGCGTGAAGAAGCAGGTGTCGATCAGCACGAACCTCTCATTCTCCGGCTCGTAGTACGACAGGTTCCGGGACGGGTTGGGCCGGTATTGGACCGGGAAGTACTTCGCCGACGGGTGGTCGGACCCCTCCAGGCACCAGTCAGGGACCTCCGGCGACCGGATCGACTGCGTGACCCAGAGCCGCCCCTTGTGGTCCATCATCGGATTGTGGGCCTCACGATGTGCGGTAAACGGCAGCCTGGTCGCTTCATACCCCCAGTAGGGCGACGGGACCGTCGGTCGTGTCTTATCGTTCGGTTCGACCCAAGAGTCCGAATACGTGTCGAACGGTCCTCGCGGCTCGTCCCGAGCCGTCAGATCAAAGCGAACCGATCGATTCAGATTCAGGTCGGTGACAACGAGACCGGCTCCCGGGCCGACGCCGTAGACTGGTCCGCCCCCGTTTACCGTCGGGTTGCGCTTGTCGGTGGTGACTGAGTCGTGCACCGTCCCCCGCTGGTGGCTCCACTCCCACATGCTCAAGACGACGTTGCGTTCCGTTCCCTGGGGCCGGGGGGGTGCTGGCGGGACCTCGCCGCTCCGAATCCGATCGGTCCAGTCGGCGTAGAGTCCGAGGGCGCGCGGCCCGCCCATGCCGTTGATCGTGCCGGTCATGAACCCAGGCTCCCCGACCCGAAGACGATGCGCCCACGCATCGAAGGTTGAGTCGAAGGTCGTAAGGTCTAGTAACCCCAATTCCCGGGTCGCCTTGTTGCCGAGCTGGTGGCAGAGCTGGCAGCCATCCTTAAGCTGAGTAATCCAGTCAGCTTGTGTCCGCATACCGTCGTTGATGCCATTCCCCTCCGGTCCTGTGCCGGGGAATTCGCTCACCGGTGGCACCTCGAGCAACGAGTACCAGTAGTTGGCCGGATAGACTTGCGCAGCTTCTACCGCGTTTGATGCCACGTCGGCCCGCAGATCGACGTTGTCGCCGGGCCGCGCCCCGCGCTTCACCGAATCAATCAGGCCATACCCGCGGGCCCAGACTTCGTAGGAACCGGCAGGGAGATCGGGCACGAGGAAACGCCCCTCGTCGTTCGTCACGACGATCTTGCGGAACGTGGTGTCGAAGTCGTCCGTTTCCGCGATCACCCACACCCCCGCTTCGGGGCCGTTCGAGCTCGTCACGACTCCCGTAATGTCGTCTGCCGCTGCGGTCGCTGCCACAGCTGAGGTTCCGCCCACCGCGGCCAGGGCCGCTAGCAGCGCCGCTATCCCACACATCCACCACGTCAGCGCACGACGTTTCATCATGACCTTCTCTCCTGCCTGTTTGCGGTTTCGTTTGACCGGATTATGCGCGTGACGCAAGATAGGGTCAATGCTCGCGAAACGGCGGACGTTCGTGGCCGCGGTAGCCGTGGCGGCAACCACGGCCTGCGTCCAGGACGGCGGTGAGCCGGTTATGGAGACGGAGCGGCCTGCGGTCGAGGTCAACCTGACGCGGAACGCCTACTTCGGCGATCTTCACATTCACACCGGTTACTCGTTCGACGCCTTCCTCATGTTCGCGACGAAGACGACGCCGGACGACGCCTATCGCTTCGCCAAGGGCGAGCCGATCGACCACGCGCTCGGGTTTCCAATCCAGTTGAACAGTGGGCCTCTGGACTTCTACGCCGTAACCGACCACGCCGGGTCGCTGGGATTGTCGACGGCGATGACTGACCCGGCCTCAGACGTGTCGAAGCTGGAGTCGACGCGTGAGCTCTTGCGTGCGGAAACGGTCGACGAGCGCCGTGCCATGTTTCGGACTGGCCATCGGGCGCTCCGGGACGAGCGGCCCGAGGACGAATCGATCATCCGCGACCCCGAGATCGAGCGGTCGGCGTGGGCCAAGACCGTCGATGCGGCGAATCGTCACTACGATCCCGGAACGTTCACGACGTTCGCTGGCTTGGAGTACGGGTTCACCATCGACTCGCAGGGCTTGCATCGCAACGTGATCTTTCGTGACGAGGCCCCAGAGACGCCGTTCAGAGCCCGGTCGAGAAATCCCGAGGCCCTGTGGGAGTGGATGGACCGAGAGCGCGCTGCCGGACGACAGCTGCTTGCCATTCCGCACAACATGAACGTCAGCAACGGCCTGATGTTCGATTCGAAGACCTTTGAAGGATTGCCGCTCGACGCCGAGTACGCCGCCGTCCGGATGCGCAACGAGCCGCTGGTCGAGATCGCGCAGGTGAAGGGCGCCTCGGAGACCCACCCTCTCAACTCGCCGAATGACGAGTGGGCCGACTTCGAGATCTTTCCGTTCCTGTTGGGCACGTCGAGGGTGGGCAACGTGCCTGGTAGCTACGTCCGGGAGGCGGTGGTCAATGGGTTGGTCATGGAGGAGACACAGGGCTTCAACCCGTTCCGGTTTGGGTTCATTGCTGCCACCGACGGTCACAACTCGGCCGGCACTATTGAGGAGGACAACTATCACGGCAAGGCGGGCGTGATGGATGGGCTGCCCGTGCTGCGCTCGTCGGTGCCGCTCGCCGAGCCCGGTCCGAACGGTGAGACATACACCGATTGGTACTACGACATGTGGGGGGCGGCCGGGTTGACCGGTGCTTGGGCGGAATCCAACACGCGTGAGTCGATCTACGACGCGCTACGGCGCAAAGAGACCTTTGGCACGTCCGGAACGAGAATCCGCATCCGGTTCTTTGCAGGCTACGGCTACGACGATGATCTCGCCGGGGCGAGCGACATGGTAAGCCGCGCGTACGCAGGCGGTGTGCCGATGGGTGGCGACCTCGTTGCCGACGGCCAGCGCGCGCCGAAGTTTCTGGTCTGGGCGGTTCGCGATCCCGACAGCGCGCCTCTTCAGCGTCTTCAGGTCGTAAAAGGGTGGGTCGAAGACGGCGCGGCTCGCGAGCAGGTGTTCGACGTGGCGTGCTCCGACGGCGGGGAAGTCGACCCGGCGACGCATCGTTGTCCGGACAACGGTGCAGGCGTCGATCTCACTGATTGCAGCATCAGCGCAGGTGTCGGAGCGGGTGAGCTCAGGACGCTCTGGTCGGATCCGACGTTCGTAGCCGGGCAGCGCGCCCTGTACTACGTGCGGGTAATCGAAAACCCCACCTGCCGGTGGTCGACGTGGGATGCCCTCCGCGCCAGTGTCGAGCCGACGTCAAACGTTTCGCCCACGCTCCAGGAGCGCGCTTGGTCGTCGCCGATCTGGTACGTCCCGGAGTAGCCACTTTTTTTTGTCAGCATTTGCACTCTGCAGTAGGATTAGACAAGTGAGAAAAAGCTGTCAGCCAGTAAAGTGAGAGGTGGACTGTGAACAGCAAACTACTCGGAATCCTTGGTGTCTGGGTCGTGGCGGGCACCGTGCTATCGGCCGCCGATTTCTGGGAGGAACGGGACTTCACGACGTGGACCGAAGAGGACATCGTGAAGATGCTGGCCGATTCGCCCTGGGCGAAGGAGGTGGGCGTTCGCACCGGGAAACTGACCGCGTCAACGACGGCCAAAGACGCCGCGGAGGCCGGAAATGACCAGGCAACGCTCCATAAGGCACAGGCAGGGGCCGTAAACACGGAGAACGATTACGGGCAGGGCCCGGGTGGGTTGCGCTCGAACATCGGGGACGGGCGTCTTACGCGCGGCGCCGGGCGGCAGGCGAGCGCGTTGGCGCTGAACATCGCGTGGCGCAGCGCCTTACCCTTCAAGCAGGCTGTGGTCCGAAAGGCCCTGGCCGAAGAGGGGATTGGCGGTGACGCCAGGATCCCAGCCGAGCAGCAGCAGTTCCTGGATCAAGCCGAGGATTACTATGTGGTGTCCATCAGTGGCTTTCCAGCACGGAGTGGCGCGTGGTTCCGCGAAGACGCACTGATGGCCTCAACCTCGTTGGTCCGGAAGAACGCGAGGCCGCTCTTTCCTGAAAACATCGAGGTGTTCTTGTACAACGGGTCGCTTTCGATGCTGATCTATTTTTCAAAGGATGACCCAATCACGCTGGCAGACAAGGACGTCGAGTTCATCAGCACGGTTGTTGACATCGAAATCAAGAAGAAGTTCAAGCTCAAAGACATGGTGTTCGGCGGCGAGCTCGTGCTCTAAGACGAGGTCTTGTACGAACTACCGTCGTTGAATCGGTTGGTATGACGCCGCCGCTTCCATAATCTCGATCGCCTGGTCGACAGGCACATTGCGGAAGGTCTGTTCGAGCTTCGAGGTCGGCCAAGAGATTTCCAGCGTGTCGATGCTGGTCGCCGCGCCCAAGCCGATCGTCTGCGTCAGAGGATTGGCCCCAAAGCTGCCGCCACTGTTGACCCGCTTATAGACAACTCGGCTCTCACCGTTCTCGGTAATCTGAATTCGAATGCGGGCGCCAATTGCCGACCGGTTCGATTGAACACCCACCAACTTGACGGTGATCCAATGGCTGCCGAACCCCGGGTTTTCGAACAGCGCATCGTAGGCCTTGTCGGCGGGCAAGAACCCGCCGATTTGCTCGAAGACGTCCTGGTCTCCGTCGTTGTCGATATCCGCGAACACGACCGCGTGCCCCTTTTGCAGATGGCCGAATCCGCCCGCCGTCGTCACATCCGTGAAACTGCGGCCTCCCCGGTTCCAGTACATGACGTTGGGCATCGACGCCTCGTAGTCGGGATACCCGGTGCCGAGATAGAAATCGAGAAAGCCGTCGTTGTCGAGGTCGCCGAAGTTGGCACCCATCGGCAGGCTGATGCGGGTCAGGTTCTGTGATGCCGCGACCTCGTCAAAGCCGCCTGCTCCGTTTCCGCGGTACAGACGAGCGTGCTCGAACGGGGTCGACCGCCCGAGGTAGCTGGACGCCACGGCCGCGAGGTTGCCGCGGTCCCATTCGTAGCTAGACACGAACAGGTCCAGGTTACCGTCGTTGTCGAAGTCCCAGAACCAGACGGGGAAGCTCTTTCGCGGACCGGTGACGCCCAGTTCGCCAGCGACATCGACGAACGTCCCATCGCCCTCGTTTCGGTAGAGACGATTGTCGCCCGCGAAATTGGAAACGTAGAGATCCGGCAAGCCGTCGTCGTCGTAGTCGCCCCACGCGACGCCTTTCGTGAATCGTCCGTTCGTGACCCCGGCGGTGATCGCCACATCGGTGAACGTGCCGTCGCCGTTGTTGCGAAAGAGCTGACACGGAGCGTAGTTGTCGTCGGTCAGGTGCTCGTTGCCAATGTAGACATCCAGGTCGCCGTCGTTGTCGAAGTCGGCCCATGCGGCCGTTTGCGTCGGATAGTGGGCCCGGCCCATGCCGGCGTCCTCGGTGACGTCGGTGAACCGTCCATGGCCATCGTTTCGTAGCAGCGAGTTCGGAACCTTCCCCGTTTCGTTCATCCACGCCCCGCGCAGCATCAGGATGTCGGAATCGCCGTCGTTGTCGTAGTCCGCGTGCACGAGATTGAACCCACCGACCAGGCCGGTCAGATTTGCGGCGAGGGTATCGTCGACGAACGAACCGCCGCCGGTGTTGCGAAAGAACCTCGGCTCGTCCTGAAAGTCGTAGGTCGACACGACGATGTCCAGGTAATCGTCTCCCGTGAAGTCATCGACGATGGCGCCACCGAGAAGACCGAACGTATCGATCGCGTACCGGTCCGCGACGTTAGTGAATCTCCGGAACGGCTCTTCGGACTCGTACACATCAGGTTGGATCAAGAATGCCGAAGGTACCTGATCGGGATGTCCATCGACGGTCTGGTACATGATGTTGAGGAGCCATCGTGCCTTGATGAAGAAGGGAGAGCCCGATGGTGCCTGCCTCAAGACGTCGGTGAAGTACTGAATGGCGCGGCTGGACCCCGCCGGGTTCTGGTGGATACCGGTCCCGCGAATCGGGAGCAAGCAGCTCTCAGGCGAGTTGTGCAACGTGCAGTTCTGGGTTTCGCCCTTCCGCATATGGGCGACCGCCAGCCGGTACTTTACTTCCAGAAACTGCTGCGTCAAGAGCCCAGGCTCCACCATCCCGCTCGCGACCAGTTGATCGAGCGTCGACACCACGGTCGAGAAGTAGGTGATGCTTTGATCGAGGTTGCCCAGCGACAACTCGGCCTGTCCCAGTTCCATGTGCAGCCCGAGGAAGGCGTTCAGCGACTCCGGATCGTTCCAGCCGGCCGCCGAGACGAGCCCAAGTCTTGCGCGTAACTTCGTGGCGTTGCCGTCACCCAAAATCGGGTGGTTTGTCTGGCTCCACTGGGCGAGCCGTTTCAGTTCGTCCACCATCCGGTTGTGACTCGACGGGGTCGGAGATTCATCTGCGGCGTGAGCCGCGATCGGCGTGGAGGGTGACGGGGCCACCGCTGCCTCTTCTCCCTGGCAGCCAGACAAGGGCAGACACGTCGCCGCGAGCAACGCGACCGCGAAGCCGGCACATCGCAGGTCGTGCGGGCGGGCGTGAGGCATTTGTGAAGAATACCCCATGGTCCGAATGGTCGTGACGCAGCGTACGGTCGGTCCCGAGCAGCCTGCTGTACTATGAGGCCAGTGCTCCCTCGGTTTGCCCCGCTGTGGGTGATTCTGTGTTCTGTTGCGTGCGGCGGTGACGTCGAGCCGGATTCGTCGGCGCGTCCGGGCGCAGCTGAAACGGTCATCGACGTCGAGTGGTTCGTCGATCGCGCCGCGACAAGCGGTCTCGACTTCATTCACTTTAACGGGATGTCCGGCGAGTTCTACCAGCCCGAGATCATGGGGTCTGGCGCCGCGCTGTTCGACTACGACAACGACGGCGACCTCGACGTCTACCTGGTCCAGGGCGCGATGTTGGGGACCGGCACGCCGCTCGTTCCACCACCGGATGGTCCCCTCACCGATCGGCTGTACCGCAACGATCTGGAAGTGGACGCAGACGGGCGGCGCATCGCGCGATTCACGGACGTGACCGATGCGAGTGGAATCGTGGCGCCCGGCTACGGGCAGGGGGTCGCCAGCGGCGACTACGACAACGACGGATGGGTGGACCTGTATGTCACACAGTTTGGGCCCAACCAGATGTGGCGCAACCAGGGCGACGGGACGTTCGTCGACGTGTCGGATGAAACCGGCGCGGCTGACCCGTTGTGGGGCGTGCCCGCCTCGTTCGTAGACTTCGATCGTGATGGGTGGCTCGATCTCGCCGTGGCCAACTACGTGAACTTCACCGTCGAGACGAACGTGCGGTGTCATCATCCGGAGCGGCACACGCGAATCTACTGTGATCCGGTCGACTATCGCGGGGAGCCGGATCGGCTCTATCGGAACCAGGGCGACGGCACGTTTGCTGACGTCACGACCTCGGCTGGCATCGCTGGCGCATTTGGCCCCGGGCTCGGTATCGCGACCGCCGATGTCGACCACGACGGCTGGGTCGACATCTTCGTCGCGAACGACCAGGCAGAGAATCAGCTGTGGATGAACCGAGGTGACGGCACGTTTCAGAACCGGGCTCTGATGGCGGGGGTCGCACTCGGTGCGGGGGGTGAAGACAAGGCTGACATGGGCGTCGACTTTGGCGACTTCGACAACGACGGTGACGAGGATCTCATCATCACCGAGCTGACCGGGCAGGGGAGCACGCTCTACGTCAACGACGGCACGGGGCTGTTCGAGGACCTCGCCGCGCAGACCGGGATTCAGCAGCCAAGTCTTCCGTACACTGGTTTCGGCACGGCCTGGTTCGACGCCGACGGCGATGGCTGGCTGGACGTCCTTGCCGTCAACGGTCCGGTCTTGCTCGACCGCGAGCCGACGGCAGATCATCCGTTGCCGCTGGATCAGCAAAACCAGCTGTTCCGAAATCTCGGGAACGGACAGTTCGAGGACGTGACCGACCGGGCGGGGACGGTGTTCGAGTTGACGGAAGTCAGTCGTGGCGCCGCATTCGGCGATGTCGACAATGACGGTGACATGGACGTGTTGGTGACGAACGCGGCCGGCCCGCCGAGGCTGTTGATTAACCAGATCGGCACACGTCACCACTGGCTGGGGCTGAGGCTCGTCGGCGCGAACCTGCCCCGGGACATGGTAGGGGCTCGCGTGGCCGTCACGCGGTCAACCGGCTCGACGCTGTGGCGACGCGCGCGGGCTGACGGCAGCTATGCCTCCGCCAACGATCCGCGCGTGCTCGTCGGACTCGGTTCGTCGCCGGAGTCGCCCACGGTGCGCGTGACTTGGCCGAGTGGCATGATCGAGGAGTGGACAGACCTGCCGGTCGATCGCTACACGACGCTGACCGAAGGGACCGGAGGATGTCCGGGCACCGGATGCACGACGCCCTGATCGCCAGTGCGTGGATGGTCGTGGTGGCCGTGGTGACGATGCTCAGTGGCTGCACACCAGCCGACCAGACCGAGCCAGCGCCGTCACTGCCCGCGGCAAAGGCCGCGGTCGAAGACGAGGCCGTCCCGGCTGTCGTGCTTCCCGAGCTGTCGTCCATGGAAGCGTGGGCGCGCGACAAGGTGCGGCTGCGCGACGCGGCGCTACAGGAGCTGCTGGGCAAGGAGGCGAAGCCGCCGGACGTCGAGTTGGCGAGGGCCTACGGATCGCTGGGTCTGATTCTGATGGCCGCCAAACAGTACGGACCAGCTGACGCCAGCTTCTTGAACGCGGCCGCGCTTGCGCCGGGGGACATGCGCTGGCCGTACTATCTCGGCCAGCGCTACTTGATGACCCAGGATCGCGCCCGGGCCGCGGAGTGGTTCGAGCGCGTGCTCGAGTTGGCGCCGTCGGACGAGGCGACATTGGTATGGCTGGGTCGCGTGCACTTCGATCGCGCCCGCTTCGATGAGGCAGACCGGCTGTTCTCCCACGCCACGCTCGTCGCGCCGCAATCGGCTGCGGCGTGGGCCGGCGCCGGTCGAGCGGCGCTCGCCAAACGAGACTATTCGCAAGCGGCCGCATCGCTCGATCGGGCGCTCGAGCTCGACCCTGGTGGCACACGGCTACACTATCCCCTCGCGATGGCCTATCGGTCTTTGGGTGACCTCGACAGGGCTGCGGCCCACCTCGAGCGCTTCAATGCGCACCGGTTCGAGCAGCAGCGGGGCGGGCGCATGCCCCTGATGACCGATCCGCTGATGATCGAGTACTACAACGTGTTGGAGAGCGCAGCGGTGTTCGCACAGCGCGGGAATCAGGCGCTCGACGACGATGACCATTCCGCGGCGATCACGTTCTTCCGCCGCGGGATCGAGTTGGAACCAGACAACCCATCAATTCGGCAGCGGCTGGCGACCGCGCTGGTCATGAGTGGTGACGCACGCGGCGCCGCCGAGCAACTCGAGGCAGCGGTACGGCTCGCACCGCGATTCGCCCTCGGGCATGTTGGGCTTGCCGCGCTCTTGGCGGCCGAAGGGCGCCATCAGGACGCGATCGACCGGTACGCCCTGGCGCTCGAGTACGATCCCGAACACATCGAGGCGCGGCTTGGTCTGGCCGAATCCCTTCGCGCCAGCGGACGCCTCGACGAGTCACTGCCGAGCTACGCGCAGGTGGTGGAGGTGGCGCCCGGCTTCGTGGAAGCGTGGATCGGCGGTGCGGAGGCGCTCATTCGTCTCGAACGCTATTCGGACGCGCGTGAGTGGCTGAACGCTGGCCGGCGTATGCACCCGAATCAACCCCAGCTTCTGCAACTTGCCGAGGCGCTCACGGCGAGGGCGGGGTTCTAATCCTCAACCCCATGACCCGACCGCGAATCTGGGCCTTCCCTCAATCTTCCCCGTTATGGGCGATGCTCATGTTTGCTGCCTGTGGCGGCGGCGTCGAGCCGGATTCCTCGGTTGGCTCGTCCGCGTCAGGCCCGGATAACACTGAGTGGTTTGTGGACCAAGCGGAAGCGAGTGGCCTCAGCTTCGTGCACTTCAATGGGATGTCCGGCGAGTACTATCAGCCCGAGATCACGGGACCTGGCGCGGCGCTGTTTGACTACGACAACGACGGCGACCTCGACGCCTACATTGTGCAAGGTGCGATGCTGGGAACCGGGACGCCAGTGGTCGCTCCGCCTGAGGGTCCGCTCATCGATCACCTCTATCGCAACGACCTGACAGTGGATGCGGATGGGACGGCGACGTTGCGCTTTACCGACGTGACGGATGCGAGCGGTATCGTGATGCCCGGATATGGGCAGGGCGTCGCGGCCGGCGACTACGACAACGATGGCTGGGTCGACCTATACCTCACGCAGTTCGGCCCTAATCAGATGTGGCACAACCAGGGTGACGGGACCTTCGTGGACGTGACGGATCAGACCGGCACGGGCGATCCAGCCTGGAGCGTTCCCGCGTCGTTTGTGGACGTTGATCGCGATGGATGGCTTGACCTCTTCGTCGCGAACTATTTGGACTTCACGATCGAGAACAATGTGCGTTGCATCAGCGCGGAGGGCCGCGCCCGGGGCTACTGCGCTCCGGAGAGCTACCGCGGCGAACCGGATCGGCTCTATCACAATCAAGGTGACGGCACGTTTGTCGACGTCACGGCCGCAGCCGGGATCGACCGCGCGTTCGGACCGGGCCTCGGCATCGCGACTGCAGATGTCGACAACGACGGGTGGATCGACCTCTTCGTCGCGAATGACCAGCAGGAGAACCAGCTCTGGATGAACGAGGGCGACGGCACATTTCGGAACCTGGCATTGCTCTCGGGTGTGGCGCTCAGCCCGGCGGGTGACGCCAAGGCCGACATGGGCGTCGACTTCGGCGACTTCGACAACGACGGCGACGAGGACCTATTCGTCACGGAGTTGACCGGGCAGGGGAGCACACTGTACGTGAACGACGGGTCGGGCCTGTTCGAGGACCGGGTTTCGCAAGCGGGTATTCGGATGCCAAGCCTTCCGTATACCGGCTTTGGCGCCGGCTGGTTTGACCTCGACAACGACGGCTGGTTGGACATCCTTGCGGTCAACGGTCGGGTGGTAGAGGAGCGCGAGCCGTCGGTTGACGACCCGTTTCCGTTGGATCAGAAGAACCAGCTGTTCCGTAACCTCGCGAACAGTCGGTTCGAGGACGTCACCGACCAGGCGGGCCGCGTGTTCCAGTTGTCCGAAGTCAGCCGGGGCGCCGCGTTCGGCGATGTGGACAACGATGGTGACATGGACGTGCTGGTGACAAACGCCACCGGTCCCATCAGGCTGCTCGTGAACCAGATCGGGACACGCAACCACTGGTTGGGATTGCGACTCGTTGGCGCAGGCCCGTCACGCGACATGGTTGGGGCTCGCGTCCTGACGACCAGGTCAGACGGTACGACGCTGGGGCGACGCGCACGCGCGGACGGTAGCTATGCGTCAGCCAATGATCCGAGGGTCCTCGTCGGACTCGGTCCGTCAACGGAGGCGCCCACTGTTCGCGTGACCTGGCCGAACGGACAGACCGAAGAGTGGCGGGATCTCCCGGTCGATCGCTACACGACGCTCACCGAAGGGACCGGAGGATGACCGGACGCAGCGTTCGCGTCGGGCGCATCGCTGCTGTGTGGATGGTGGTGATGCTCGGCGGCTGCGCAGTTTCCGACACGACCGAGACCGTTCCGGCCAGTGGCACGTCGTCCGCCGCATCGTCTGACCTGGAAGACGTGGCGCCGCCGCCGCTCGTCCTTCCCGATCTCGCGTCCGTGGAAGAGTGGGCGCACGACAGAATTCACGAGCGCCACGCAGCACTGCAGGATCTGCTCGGCAGGGACCCGAAGCCGGCGGATGCCGATCACGCCGCGGTCTACGGGTCACTGGGTCTGATTCTCATGGCTGCCAGCGCCAACGACCCGGCCTCGGCTAGCTTTCAGCACGCGGTTGCGCATGCGCCTGGGGACATGCGCTGGCCGTACTTTCTCGCGCAGCTCCATCTGTTGAGGGAGGACCACGTAGAGGCTGCGACGTGGTTTGAACGGGTGCTCGAGTTGGCGCCATCGGATCTCGCCACCCTGATCGAGCTTGGCAACGTTTACCTCTATCTGGATCGTTTCGAGGACGCGGAGCGCTTGTTCTCTCACGCCGCGCTCGTTGACCCGAGAGCGGCGGCAGCCTGGGCCGGTGCGGGACGCGTCGCCTTCGCGACAGGAGACTACTCGCGAGCGGCAGAAGCGCTCGAACAGGCACTGGAGCTCGATCCTGGCGGCACCCGTGTGCACTACCCTTTGGCGATGGCCTATCGGTCGCTGGGACAGCTCGACCGAGCGGCATCGCATCTCGAGCGTTTCGGTGGCGGCGGTCAACGGTTCGACGTGAGACGTGGTGGGCGATGGCCGGTGTGGCCGGATCCGCTCATGCTCGAGTACTACAACCTACTCGAGAGCGCGACGGCCTTCGAGCATCGCGGGAATCAGGCGCTCGACGAAGGTGATTTTCCAGCAGCGATCGAATTCTTCCGCCGGGCGGTCGAGCTGGAGCCGAACAATCCGTCCATGCGGCAGCGTCTCGGTGCGGCGTTGGCCTTCGGCGGTGACACCCTCGGCGCGGCCGAGCAGCTCGAAGAAGCGCTGCGCCTCGCACCTGAATTCGCGCTGGCGCACGTCGGCCTTGCGACGGTTTGGGCTCACCAGGGACGTTTCCAGGAGGCGATGGAGCGGTACCAACTCGCGCTCGAGTATCAACCGGATTACATCGAGGCGCGACTCGGCCTCGCAGAGGTCCTGCGCAACAGCGGACGGCTGCAGGAGTCGCTCCCACACTACGCGCAGGTGGTCGACGTCGAACCCAGTTTCGTCAACGCGTGGGTCGGGCGAGCAGAATCCTTGATTCGCCTCGAACGCTACGGGGAGGCGCGCGAGTGGTTGAACGAGATGGGGCGCGTGCACCCGGGCTACCCGCACCTGCAGCAACTTAACGAGGCGCTCGGAGCAGCGACCGCAGGCCGGTAAGGCACCGGCCTGCGGCTCGAGGCAGGTTAGGGCAGCGCTACGAGCGTGGCCTGTGCCTCTGTGCCTGCCTCAGAGTCGGGCGCCAGCTCCACGACCTTCTGGTAGTGCTGCTTCGCGAGCTCCGCGTGTCCCCGTTTCATCGCCAAAACCGCCAGCTTGAACACGGGTTCCTCTGCAGTGGGATCCAGCCTTGCGGCTCGTTCGTACAACGTACCTGCGCGACTCAAGTCACCGCTCGCGAACGCGAGCTCGCCCAGGTCGAAGAGATCCTTGCCCGAGAAGGTTCCCATCTCCTCCATCATTCTCTTTGTCCGTTCAATCTCGGTCTTGGCGTCGACGTTCGCAGGGTCGACCGCGACCAGCGCCTCATACGCGGCCAGGGCCTCGTCATCTGCACCGATCGCGCGATAGGAGTTGCCGATCTGGAGGTGTAGAACAGTCAAATCCGGCAGCACCCCGAGGAGCTTCGCGTAGCCGGCGGCCGCGGCGCGGTAGTTCTCCTCGTTGTAGGCGGTGTCGGCCGCCTGCAGATCCGCTTCCAGTTGGAACACGTCAAGTCCTTCGAATGTCTCGATGCCCAATACCTGTTCGAGGACCGTGAGCGGCCTCGGTATCGCGATCACGATGGGTTCGACGGCGCTGCGCCCGGAGAAGTAGATGATGCCAACCGGGTTCACCCTCACGCCCGCCGCCACCGGTTGGTAGCCGTCCTTCGTCACCATTGCCGAGTATGCGCCAGTCTCGATACCCGTGAATGAAAAGCTGCCATCACTCCCGGTGGTTACTTCGACAGGCGCTTGATCGGCGTCAGCGGTATCTGATTCGTCTGCGTTATACGTCAGCTCGACGATGGCACCGTCGATGGGCTGCCCGTCGACCTCGCTCACGATGCGCCCGATCAGACTTCCCTGTCCTTGAGCGAACACATCGACAACCGTTGCCGGCACGAGGATCGCCAACAGCGTCAGCAGGCGGAGCCACTCTGAGAGACTCATCACAAAACTCCTCATGTAGACCGCACGGGGGAGCTCGTTCATTTCAAGACGCTGAGCTTCGTCTCACCCCATCTGAAACTTGGAAACACGCTGCTCAGGAAACGCACCTCGATCGGCACGGCCATCGGATACTTGTCGTCTGGCCCATCGTAGCTCCGGACGACCAAGAGAACCGTTCGTTCGACGATGCCGTATGTGCCCGCGCCCTCGCCAGCGGCCTCCTTGAACGAAAAGACCCCGTCTTCCTGGAAGGAGAACCTAGGGACGCCCCCTTCGGCTTCGTAGATTCGTGTGCCACGGAATCGTTCCCCGACGGGAGCCACCGGAAGCACGAATTTGAGGTCGGTTGGGTCGAAGCCACGGGAAATCATCTCTTGCCTGCCAACCGTTTCGTACCCTTCAGCGTGGCACGTGAAGACCCACAGCGATGCCTGGCTAAAGTCCCTCGTGAAGAATTCTCCGTTGTCGTCGGTCACAAATTCCCGTGGCTCATAGTCGTCCCCTCGCGCTTCCGAAAAAACCGTATCGGTCGAGGAGACAGCGGTGACCGTGACACCTGCAATGGGGTTGTTCCATTCGTCCGTAACCTTGCCGCGCACCATTGCTTGTGCGTATGCCGGCGATGCCGCCATCGACACGAGCGCTGCTACTCCTAACGCGAGGATCGCGTGTCTCCTCAGGATCATCTATCTCTTCCTCCTTGCCGACGCTGCCGGCGCGCTCATTTCTTCGCGAGCGTCGCGTCGCCCCAGGCAAAACTTGTGAACTGGTCGTTCGCAAACGTCACGGTGAACTCTTCCATTATCGTGTACTTGTTCTCGGGTCCGTCGTAGTCTCGAACCACGAAAAACCCGTTTAGCTCCACTACCCCGTACGTGCCCTCGCCCTCGCCCTCGCCATCCTCGAACTCGAAGGTCCCGTCCTCATCGAACTCGACCTTCGGGATGCCTCCTTCGGCCTCGAAGTTCTGATTGCCGCGGAGTCGGCCTCCGGGCGGAAGGGCTTCGAGCTCGAAGTTTTCCCGATTCGTATTCGTTGTACAGCCCACCGCCGATGAGCTCGGCCTGATTTCAACGCGGATCGCTTGATAGCCGGCTGCGCGGTAGGTGAGGGAATACCGTGCCGCAAATAGCCCCGCGAGCACGTATTGTCCCTTCTCGTCGGTCATCGTTTCCACGGGATTATCGACCCGCCTCTTGTCGAGGGACTCGGCCAGGATGCGAACATTGGGAATGGGGTTGTCCCACTTGTCCGTGATCTTGCCGCGTATGATCGCCTGTGCGTACGCCGTCGACGCGACCGCAGAGATAAGCACGACCATCCCGACGACTTTGCACGTAGCGTTTGGTACTCGGAGCATGTGGACCTCCCCTAGGTAGTAGGCTGAATCTGCCCTAGTATAGGTTGGCTCGGACCTAGAAAGAAGAGCCTACACCGGTTGCCCGAGCGAGCCAAGCGCGACCCCTTTTGGCGGTCCAGGGTTGGTGTATAAGTGTCGTTGTCGAGGCGCCTTTGACGGATGGCCAGGAAACGTTCGAAGAAGCACACCCAGAGGGAGGCGTCGCAGACGACAACCCCGGCGCCGACCACGCCTCGGGCACGGCCGCCGGCCATGAAGCCAAGGGTGAAGGTCGTCGCGGCGCTCATTCCCTTCGCGTTCTTCGTGTTTATGGAGCTGGGCCTTCGGTATGTCGACTACGGCCCGGACCTTTCGCTCTTCGTCGACTCCGAAAGCGACCCCGACTATCTTCTGGTCAATGGGGGGCTTGGGCTGCGCTATTTCCTGCTCACCCAGATCGCGCCAGCGGTCTCCGACGACCCTCTCTTGAAAGAGAAGACGGACGACGTCTTTCGCATTTTCGTGCTCGGCGGTTCGACAGCCGGGGGCTGGCCCTACCAGTACAACGGGAGTTTCTCGTCCATCCTTCGTGCCATCCTGAACGAGTACTACCCGGACACCCACATCGAGATGATCAACGTGGCGATGCCGGCGGTGCCCAGTTACGCCGTACGCGACATCGCGCTGGGCCTTGGCGACTATGGGCCGGACCTACTGCTGCTCTACACCGGGCACAATGAGTTCTATGGCGCGTTGGGCGTTGGGTCATCCGAGTCGATCGGTACTTTGCGCGCGCTCGTGAGACTCGTTCTCTGGTTGAACCACTACCGGACATTCCAGCTGGTCGCCGACGGTGTCAGAGGTTTGCAGGGGCTGCTCGGGTGGCTCTTCGGAGCGTCAGACGCCAGTCCGCGTTCAAACCTCATGGAAGGGCTGGCAGGGAACCGCTCGATCCCGCACGGCAGCCAGCTGTTTCACAAGGCGAGCGACGTATTCGAAGCGAATCTCCAGGATGTCATCGACTTCGGCCGGGAGCATGACGCTCCGGTGATGATCGGCACACTGGTCAGCAACATCCGCGATCAGAAACCGTTCGTAGATGTGCAACAGCATCCCGAGCTTGAGGCGCAATGGCAGTCGCGGTTCCGCCAGGCTGAGACCTTGTTTGCGGATGGGGATCTCGACGCGGCCTTGGGCGCGGTCGACGAGTGCATCGAGCTCGACGCACTACCCGCCTCGCAGTATTTTCTGAGGGGCACGATCCTGGAAGCCTCCGGCGACATGCCTCAGGCGTACGCCGCGTATCACCAGGCCAAGGAAATGGACGGATTGCGGTTCCGCGCCAGCGCGGACCTCAATCATCGGATCGAGAAGCTCAGCCAGCAAGAGGGCGTTACCCTCGTGCCAATAGAGGATGCGTTCGAGGCGAACTCCGAAGGCCGGATACCGGGGAAGTCGCTGTTTCTCGAACATCTACATCCCAATCTGGACGGGTATGCATTGATCGCGAAGACCTTTGCCCGGGCGATCGTTGATGACGGCATCATCGGAGAGCCCTCCGCGGCGTCGGTGCCAGACGACATGTGGCGGGGCAAGATCGGGGTTACCGATCTCGATCGAGAGGTCGCCCGACTGGAGATTGATGGACTGACGTCAGGTTGGCCGTTCACCGATGATATGCCGGTGTCGACCTCTGAGTACCTGGCTGCCCAACGGGTCTCCAACACCTCACCCATTCGACAACTGGCGATCAGGCTCGTCAGTGGCGATCTCAACTGGGAAGATGCACACCGGGAAGCCGCCGAGCACTACCGGGAACGGCAAGCGTGGGACAAGGCGGCACGGGAGTACCGCGCGCTGATTCATCAAATGCCGATGAATGATTCTCCCTATCATTTCCTGGCCAGGATGCTCTTCGAACTAGACAGGTATGACGAAGCCCTGGACGTCTACTTGGAACTCGCAGAGATCTCCCCGGGTGCCGATACCGACAAGATGATCGGCTTGATCTACATACAACAGGACGACGCACGCCGGGCCGTGGGCTACCTGGAGTCTGCCCTTCAGGCCGACCCGGACGATACGGAAGCGCGATTCAATCTAGCCAGGGGCCACATGATGCAAGGGGATCTCCGGAAGGCCGGACAGGAGGTATTGTGGGTGTTGAGTTACGACCCGAACTATCCTCGAGCCCAGCAGGTCGCCGACTACCTCGCGCAGCAGTTGGAAACCCAGTCGTCCAACAGATGACCGCGATTCTCGGCATCTCGGCCTTCTATCACGACTCGGCGGCGGCGCTCGTCGTGGACGGCGAGATCATGGCCGCGGCGCAAGAGGAGCGGTTCACTCGAAAGAAGCACGATCCGGAGTTCCCGGCGCAGGCCATCGCGTACTGCCTCGCGGAAGCGGGCCTCGACGCCTCGCAGCTCGACTACGTCGCGTTCTACGACAAGCCGTTCACCAAGTTCGACCGCTTGCTGGAAACCTATCTGTCCTACGCGCCGGCGGGACTCCGCAGTTTCAGTTTGGCGATGCCGCTCTGGCTGAAACAGAAGCTGCACCTCCGGCGGATCATTCGCACCCATCTGGACGGCTGCCGCGCGCCGCTCCTCTTCATGGACCACCACGAAAGCCACGCGGCGAGCGCCTTCTTTCCGAGTCCGTTCGACGAGGCCGCCATCTTGACGCTGGACGGCGTCGGGGAGTGGAGCACCACGACCTTCGGGGTCGGCACGGGGAATCAGCTACAGCTCACGCACCACGTCTCGTTTCCGCACTCGCTGGGCTTGCTCTATTCGGCCTTCACCTATTACTGCGGCTTCAAGGTCAACAGCGGCGAGTACAAGCTGATGGGGCTGGCCCCCTACGGCCGACCGGTGTATGCCGATGCGATTCGCGAGCACCTGATTGACATCAAGCCGGACGGCAGCTTCTGGCTGAATATGGACTACTTCAACTATTGCCAGGGGCTAACCATGACCGGTCCGCGCTTCCACTTGCTGTTCGGCGGCGCGCCACGCGCACCCGAGTCGCCGATCGAGCCACGCCATATGGATCTGGCGGCGAGCATTCAAGCGGTCACCGAAGACGTGATCCTACGCATGGCGCGGCACGTTCACGAACACACAAAGATGAAGCACCTCGTGCTGGCCGGCGGCGTGGCGCTCAACTGCGTTGCGAACGGGCGCGTGCTGCGCGAAGGTCCCTTCGATGACCTGTGGATCCAGCCCGCGGCCGGAGATGCCGGCGGCGCGCTCGGCGCCGCACTGTTCGTGTGGCACCAGTTGCTGGAGCAGCCCCGGGTTGTTGACGGGCGCGATCACCAGCACGGGAGCTTGCTGGGACCCAGCTTTACCCCTGACCAGGTCGCGGCCTTCCTGACGGAGCGGGGCCATGCGCCGCAGCGGTGGGCAGATGACACCGCTCTGCTCGACCACGTCGTGGATCAGCTGGAGGCGGGGCGGATTGTGGGTTGGTTTCAGGACCGGATGGAGTTCGGCCCGCGCGCCCTTGGGGCACGGAGCATCCTGGGCGACCCGCGCTCGCCGCAGACCCAGGCCACCATGAACCTCAAGATCAAGTTCCGGGAGAGCTTCCGTCCGTTCGCGCCCGCCGTCCTCACCGAGCGCGCCCACGAGTGGTTCGATCTCGATCCCGCACATGAAAGCCCCTACATGCTGCTGGTGACACCGGTGGCCGAGGCGCGCCGCGTGCCGTTGAGCGACGCGGATCAGCACATCATGTCGACGGATACCGATCTGCGCCGTCGGGTGAACATCACCCGGTCGACCGTGCCGGCCATCACGCACCTCGACTACAGCGCGCGCGTCCAAACGGTGGACCGAGTACGGAACCCGAGGTTTTACGCCTTGCTCGACGCGTTCTATCGGCGGACCGCCTGCCCGCTGGTCGTGAACACGAGCTTCAATGTACGAGGTGAGCCGATCGTCTGCTCATTGGACGACGCCTATCGCTGTTTTCTGGCGACGGAGATGGATGTCCTAGTGCTAGGCGATCACGTCGTCACGAAAGAGGATGTCGGGCCGTCGCTCGATGCCGCGACGCGAGAGGAGCATCTGGCGCAGTTCCAGCTCGACTGACCATCGGAGCGACTATGCAGTGGTCTGACATTTCGTTCGCGCCGACATCGCGTGTGCTCCGCCAGTTCGCGGCGCTGGTGCTGGTCGTCTTCGGCGGCTTGGCCGCGTGGTACGGCGTGGCGCGCGAGCAACCAGGACTGGCCACGGTGTTCGCCATCGTGGCCGTCGTGATCGGTCCCCTCGGCCTCATCGCCCCCCGGGCGGTCCGACCGATCTTCGTGGTGTGGATGGTCGTAGCCTTTCCGATCGGCTGGACCATCTCGCGGGTCCTGCTCGCCCTGGTCTTCTACGGGCTGTTCACGCCGCTGGGCCTAGCGTTCAGACTCGTGGGTCGCGACCCGCTCGGGCGCGCGCCTCGCCCCAATCGGTCGACCTATTGGACGGCCAAGGCTGCGCCGACCGAGATGCGGAACTACCTCCGGCAATTCTGAGAAGTCGAGCACCAATCCAATGCGATGGATTTCTTGTGATGGTAAATCCAATGCGCTGGATCAAGACTCGGACGCGGTGGCGAGAAACACAATAAAAATAGGGTAAAACGAGCATTTCCACTTGGCCAAAATTGGCCCTAACTTTGCGTAGCTATGGCCCAGGTGTGGGTCGTTTCAGGCCGCGCCCAGGGACCCTGAGGAGGGGACGAATGAAAAAGCTGTTAGTCATCATGCTCGCTGTCGTGCTTATGCCGGCAGCGGCCTTCGCCCAGCAAAGCGGTATGCGCGGCGAAGTCACCGACAACACGGGCGGCGTCCTGCCGGGCGTTACCGTGGAAGCTTGTAGTGAGGCGTTGATTGAGGGCTGTCGCGTCGCGATTACGGACGGCGCAGGCATCTACTTCATCACCAATCTCCAGGCGGGCGTCTACAGCGTCACGATGTCACTTCCGGGTTTTTCGACGTTTGTTCAGGAGGAGATCACCGTGGCGGGGCAGTTCACCCAGGAGGCGAACGGGCAGTTGGCCGTGGGCGGGGTGGAAGAGACCATCACCGTCACGGGTGAATCGCCCATCGTCGACACGGTGAGCTCGTCACGCACGGAGACCTTCACGCGGGAGATCTTCGACGCGCTGCCCTCGACTCGCAATACGGAAACGCTCGGGTATCTGGCGCAGGGCGTGCGCATCCGCAACCCGGACGTGGGCGGGCTCGGCGGCCACAACAAGATTCACTCGCGTGGCTTGACCGTGCACCACACGACGGCGCAGCTCGACGGGATGCAGACCGACAACGCGGACTGTGACTTCTGCGGCGGGGGCAAGAACCTCAACCCCGGCTATGCGGCTGAGTTCGCGATGACGACCTCGAGCAACAATGCGGAGACGCAGACGGGCGGATTCCGAATCAACTTGATCCCCCGCGAGGGTGGCAACACCCAGAGCGGTAACGCCTACATCGGCTTTGCCGGCATCCACCTGCAGGCCGATAACATCGACGACCACCTGAGGAGCCGAGGCTTCACGAGCGGCAACAAGATCGTGTACAACGAGGAAATCAACCCGTCGTGGGGCGGTCCGATCCTCCGGGACCGGTTGTGGTTCTTCTCGTCGGTGCGCTTCAGCAAGCGCTACACCGCAGTCGCCAATACCGAATGGCCCGACAGTGAGCTCATGCGGGAGTTCCTGCCCGACCTCATCGGCGAGCAGGGCATTTCCGAGGGCTGGGGCCGAAGTCTTGGTTTACGCCTGACGGGTCAGGTGACGGAGCGGATGAAGGTCAGTGCCTTCTTCCAGCGGTCGTTCTCGTTGACCGGTCGTGGCCTGAAGGGCTGGGACTGGGAGAACGTGACGCTCGAGCCCCTCGAGGGGTCGCGCCACCGCAATCCGGACAGTCAGCGGCCGTATCTGGCGCAGCTCAAATGGACGTATACACCGTCCTCCCGGACGTTGATTGAGTTGGGCTATATGACCAACAACGGCGGGGGCACGCTCTCGAACCAGCCGGACACGCCGATCACGCGGCGGCTGGGCGCGGGACGTAACCTCATCCCGCTTCCCGCTCCCGACGACCTGATTCAGTGCATCGTGACGCCCTGCTTCCAGCCGATGAGCTACGACCAGACCCGGCCGTACTTTACCGACGGGGTTCGGCGCCAAGACGACGTTCTGCGGCAACGGTGGGGTGGTGACGGCTGGCAGTGGAACATGGCGTTCCCGAAGTTCACGAAGATCCCGCAGGGGTCCTTCTCGTATGTGACGGGATCGCACAACTTCAAGACCGGCTTCCAGGCGATGAGTGGTCGCGTCGGTGGGCAGCTCACCGCCCTCGGCGGCTTCTTTGACATGGCCTATCGTCAAGGCGTCCCCAACAACGTGAACATCGCGAACGAGCGGCTCGACTCCACCTGGGGCACCGAGTACAGCTTCTACGCGCAGGACACGTGGACGAAGGACCGGCTGACGATCAACCTCGGCGTCCGGAACGACAACTTCAACACGGGGATCGACATGTGGCGCGCCGAGGGCGGCATCCCGGCGAGTCGGTTCAAGCATGCAAGAATCTTCGATTCGGCTGTGATTGAAGAGGTGCGCCCGAGGGACTGGAGCCCGCGGTTCAGCATCGTGTATGACCTGTTTGGCGATGCGAAGACGGCGGTGAAGTTCTCGGCCAACCGCTACACGAAGCGGTACGTCACGGGCCTCGGCGCTCGGTACCATCCGGTTGGATGGGGCTGGGATTGGCGCCCGTGGGCAGACTGCTCGCTGCTGCCGTCGTCGACAATACCAGGCGGCTTGCAGGTGTTCAGCGGCCAGACCCAGAACTGTCCGACCCAGGGGATGCTCATGGGCGAAGGGTTCTCGCAGGCAGAGGCGGACTTCTACCTGAGCACGAACGGGGACGGCATTGCGCAGGACCACGAAATCGGCCGACGCGGCAATCTCAACGTCTTCACGGACATTCCGCCAACCGAGTCGCCCACGCGGGCCGGCAACCGGATCGATGGCAACCTCAAGCGGGAGGCCAACGTCGAGTACTCGGCGTCAATCCAGCATGAGATTCTGCCGCGGGTTTCGGTGACGTTCGCGTACTACTACCGGACGTTCTTCAACGTCCCGAGAAGCGTAAACCTGGCCATCCCGGAATGCGATCCCTTCTTGGCGGTCGCCGGGACGCAGTGCGGAGCCTACGATACCGTCGCGGTCAACTTCAACGACCGGTTTGGTGTGTTGCCTGCCTACGACGGCACGGTCATCAACGTGTTCAACCGGAGGCCCGAGTTCGAGAACATCGCCAACGACATCGTCGACTCGAACACGGACCGCAACGGCGCTCGCTACCAGGCGTACGAGCTGTCGTTCCAGGCGCGGCTGCCGAACGGCGGCACGGCGTTTGGCGGTTGGACAGGGCACCAGCACTCGCAGAATAGCTGTGCGCTGGACAACCCGAATGGTGGGAACATCACGCCGATGATCAACGGCGAGTGGCGCTTCCAGCAGGGCGGGCGCTTCTGCAACCAGATCAATCCCGAGCAGAGCGTGATTCCGTGGGCCGGGATGCCGTTCCGGCACGACTTCAAGCTCTTCGCGGTCTATCCGTTGCCGTACGACTTCCAGGTCTCCGGCGGCGTGCAGATCTACTCGGGAGACGAGAGCCAGGTCCAGTATACGGTGCAGCCTGGTGACTTCCCCGCGAATATCACCGAGACCTTCACCCCGACCATCGTGGTCAACGCACCGGGCGAGCTCTACGACGAGTACTGGGAGCAGGTCGACTTCAACATCCGGAAGCACTTCCGATTCCGCGGGGTTGAGTACACAGCGCAGATCGATGTCTTCAACGCGCTCAACAACAACTCGATCCTGAGACGCATCACGACCTACAGCAACGTCCTCTTCAACCCGATCCAGGTCATCGCGGGTCGTGTGACGAAGATCGCTATTCAGGTCAACTGGTAGATCGCGTACCAGCGCCTGTGTTCCGGGCCGGTGGGGGAAACCCCACCGGCCTTTTTTTTTGTACGTCTGCGCAGACGAAGCTGATTGGCGGGCTGGCGCCTGAACTTCGATCGCAGGCTCCGAAAACCGGGCAGACGGTTTTCTTCTTTGCGATCGATGTCCAAGCGCCAGCGTGAGTTGCGTACGGTAAGATGTTTGTGGCGCCGATTCGTGAGAACGGCGACCTTGGCTCCGGGCTGTTCCGAGCCGTTTCTCGTTCGTTTGACTTGAGGAGGACCTGATCATTGCGACAGGTACCCGCGCGTGACGCGATCTCGTTCGGCATCGTAGGCAACGGCCGAATCGCCCGTCACTTCCGCCACTACTTGGAGCTGCTCGACCTCCCGATCTGTGCCTGGTCGCGGCGGGAGTCGTCTGCCAGTCCACCCGAAGCGCTCGCGACCTGCGAGACGGTGCTGGTTCTGATCCGAGACGCCGAGATCGTCCCCTTCATCGAAGCCTGGCCGGCTCTCCAGAACAAGCGCCTCATCCACTGCTCCGGCAGCCTCGTCACGCCGCTCGCGGAAGCCGCGCATCCCCTGATGACGTTTGGCCCTGAGCTCTACGAGCTGGCTGACTACCGCGCCTTCCCGTTCGTCCTCGACTCCGGCGGCACGCCGTTCGCAGATCTGATGCCTGGCATACCCAATCCGTCGTTCGAGATCCCAGCTAAGGACCGACCGCGCTACCACGCGCTCTGCGTCATGGCCGGCAACTTCTCAACCATGTTGTGGGTGAAGCTGTTCGCTGAGCTGGAGCGGAGCTTTGGCATGCCCGCATCAGCCGCGCACCCGTACTTCGCCAAGGTCGCGGCCAATGTCATCGCCGAAGGTGAACGAGCGCTGACGGGACCGCTTGTCCGCGACGACCAGCGGGCGATCGCGACGAATCTACAAGCGCTCGCAGGCGATTCGTTTCAGGCGGTCTATGCCGCATTCGTGAGGGCCTATGAAGAGCGTTCTTGAATTCGCCCAGTTCAAGGCGGAAGGGCGTCGCATTTCGATGGTGACCGCCTATGACGCCTGGTCGGCGCGCCTGGTGGCACGGTCTCAGGTGGATGCCGTCCTCGTCGGTGACTCGGCGGCGATGGTGATGCACGGTCACCCCACGACGCTCCCGGCCACTGTCGAGTTGATGGCCACCCATACCCGTGCTGTCGCCAACGCGATCGACGAGAAGCTCGTGATCACCGATCTCCCGTTCCTGTCGTTCCGGAAGGGGATCGCGGTTGCAATGAAGGCCGTGGGAAGCCTCATGGCGTCAGGCGCGCAGGCGGTCAAGCTCGAAGGCGTCGACGGTCACGGGGATGTCATTCGTCACATCGTGGGGTCCGGTGTGCCGGTGATGGGGCACATCGGTCTTACGCCGCAGTCGGTCAACGAATTCGGTGGGTTCCGCGTCCAGGGGCGAGGTGATGAGGCGGCCGAGCGCCTGCTGCGCCAAGCGCGCGCGCTGGAGGATCTGGGCTGTTTTTCGATTGTGCTCGAGTGTGTCCCGGCAGCGCTCGCGACTCGCATCACTGCGGCGGTGGCCCTACCCACGATCGGAATCGGCGCCGGGGTCGGGACAGACGGACAAGTGCTTGTGTTGCAGGATCTCTGGGGCGTCGACCGGAGTCACACCCCACGGTTTGTTCGACACTATGTCGACGGCGAGTCGGTACTGACCGACGCGCTTGACCGGTACGATGCCGACGTGAAGGCACAACGGTTTCCCACTCCAGAAGAGAGCTACGGTTCATGACCGTCTTCGAGGCACCGTCCCGGTGGCAAGGCGAACGAGCCGATCAGGTGCGGTCCGGAGTGACGCTCGGTCTTGTACCCACGATGGGAGCTCTGCATGACGGACACCTGTCGCTCGTGCGGCGGTCACGGGCCGAGAACGACCGAACCGTGGTCAGCATCTTCGTCAACCCGACGCAGTTCAACGATCCAACAGACCTGGATCAGTACCCTCGCGACCTTGAGGCGGACTTGGTCACATTGCGGGCGGAAGGCGTCGATTTCGTGTTTCAGCCGCGTGAATCGGATCTGTACTCCGACGACTACCGGTACCGCGTGATCGAAACCACTCTGTCGACGGAGATGGAGGGTGCTCACCGACCAGGTCACTTTGACGGCGTGCTCACGGTGGTTCTTCGGCTCCTCAACATTATTTCCGCCGACCGCACGTACTTTGGCGAGAAGGACTGGCAGCAGCTTGCGCTGATTCGTGGGATGGTCGATGCGTTCTTCGTTTCGACGGCGATCGTAGCCTGTCCGACAGTTCGTGAGGCCGACGGGCTGGCAATCAGCTCACGGAATCGCCGCCTCGCCCCTGAAGACCGCGTGCGGGCACCCCGATTCTTTAGCGCGCTCTCCGCGGCTTCGAGCGCCGAGGCTGCGGCCCGTGACCTGCGCGCGTCCGGATTCACCGTCGACTACGTAGAGGACCGGGACGGACGCCGGCTGGGAGCAGTGCGCCTCGGCGATGTCCGCCTGATCGACAACGTACCTTTGGAGAGCCCCGCATGATTCTGACACTCGATGTTGGCAACAACCAGATCTTTGGCGGGGTGTTCGACAACCGCGAGCTGACGTTCCGATTTCGGAAGACGACGGGCACTGCGCTTTCTTCCGACGAGATCGGGCTCTTCCTGCGAAGCGTGCTGCGAGAGAACGGCGGTGATCCGTCTCGTGTCGAGCAGATCGCGATCTGCTCAGTCGTACCCGACGCCATCTACTCGCTGCGCAGTTGCTGCCGCAAGTACTTTGGCATCGATCCGTTTGTGCTGCAGGCGGGCGTCAAGACCGGGCTGAGGATTCGCTATCGGAACCCACTCGAGGTCGGGCCCGATCGCATCGCGAACGCCGTCGGAGCGATGCACCGCTATCCGGGGCGTAACTTGATCATTATCGATTTCGGGACCGCCACGACTTTTGATGTGGTCAGCGCTACACGTGACTACCTGGGGGGCATCATCATGGCGGGCATGCGGATCGCCATGGAAGCGCTCGAACGAAACACGGCGCGCCTGCCGACCGTGGAAATCGTCCCGGCCACTAATCTGATCGGCCGATCAACGGTGGAGAGCATTCAGTCTGGACTCTACTTTGGCAATCGGGCGGTCGTGAAGGCGCTGACGGCCGATATCCGCACGCAGGCGTTCCAGGGCGAGCCAGCCGTCGTGATCGGCACCGGTGGACTCTCTCGGCTCTTCGAGAACGAGCAGATGTTCGATCTGCTCCTTCCCGACCTCGTGTTGATCGGACTCGAGCGTGCGCTCGCACTTAACGAGGGCACGAGTCAGCGGTGGACGGCGTCTACATCCGAACTCACGCAGTAGGCCGTCCGACTCCGTAGCTCAGATCCTGGATTACACCAATTCGAGGGACTGCTCGCTGGTTGGGTGGTAGGTCACTGAGGACGGAGCGACAACGGACCAACTGTCCAAACTTGGGCTGACCAAGTCCTGGCCTTCTGTGAGTGATTCGAAGGACGGCTCGCTTGTGGCCTGCGAGTCATGTCGACGCTCCTGAACTCTCGGAATGTGCTCGGCGATGACTTCTGATGCCAGTGCGGCTAGCCACCAATTCATTTGGGCGTGCTGGTGCGAAACCATTGTCTTATCTGGGCTGGGCCCGCTCCTTCTAGTTCTTCTAGGTAGCCGTTAGTCCACCCTTATCTATTCGAAGTCGGTGAGGCTTTCACCCGAGTTCGAAAAGCCACGGTGGCTCGTTTGCGAACTACACTGTTAGGTTTTCGACGATGGAAATACTTCGCCTACCCTATTTTTTTGGTCCTTCCGGGTTTAGCGTGGGTAGAGGTCGAGCCCTCCGCAGTGAAAATAGATCGCCGTCGTGAAGTGTGACGGGTTGCGGAAGCCGCCGGCCTTTCGCTTGATGCTCATGATCTTGCTGTTGAGACCTTCAGCCACGCCATTCGTGATCGGATGCTGGACAAAGCGGAGCACCCCTGCGAGATGCCGCTTCAACGTCTTCGCCACCTGCTTCACGGGCGCGAGCCGCGAGCGGATCGCCCAGCCATACCAGCGCGTGAAGAACCGCTTCACGGCCGCATGCTGACGGTAGGTCCACAAGGCCCGCAACGCTTCTTTGATCGCCCACGCGCGCCCGACTTTCAACTTCAGCGCTTGGAGCGTCGCGAACGCGGCCGCATGCCGCTCCGGCCGCCGCTCGTCGCTGAACAGCCACAGGTACTTGGTGCCGGTCAGCGGCGAACCCTCGCCGGCCCGCAGAAAAGCGCGATGCTCCTGTTTGCGGACCGTATCGACGGCCTTCGTCATCTCCCGCATGATATGGAACCGATCGAAGACGATCTTCTCGTCGCCGGCGGGCAGGCCGTCCCGCGTGGCGCCGATGTACGCCTCCCACATGTCCATCGCGACGGCGTGCAGTGCCCGCCGCTGGGCGTCCGTCAACTGGGCATCGTACGCCGCCAGACTCTCCGTCTTGCGATCTTCGGCCACAAACTCGACGGTCGCCCGCTGGAGGTCGCACACGATCGTGTGATAGCGATGGCCCTTGCGGAACGCCTTCTCGTCGACGCCGATGTAGCGGATCGGCCGCGCCTCTTTCCGCGCGTGGCCCCGCGCGACGGCGCGGCTCATCACGCCCCAGGCCTCGTCCCAGCTGACGCCCGCGATCTCACACGCACCTTTGACCGTACTGCACTGCAGGATCAGATCGATGATCAACCGTTCCAACAACCCCGTGAAGCGGCTCCGTGGCTCGGCCCACGGCACCCGCACTTGCTTCACGCCATGGGTCGGACACTGCACCCGCGGAATCTCGGCATGCAGGTGCGTCTGAAACTGACACGTGTCGAGATGGCGCCACGTGCGCTCTGCCGCATGATCGAAGGCGGGCACCGTCTCGCCGCAGTTGGGACAGGGCCAGCGCGTCGGCTCGTGCTCTAGCCACACGTCGACCCGCTCGTCCTCGGGTTTCAGCTCGACGCGCGCCACGTGCCAGGGGGTAGGGATCCCCAAGATCGTCTCGAACAGCTTGGTATCCTGCATTCGCTCCTCCGCCGGAGCGTTCTATCAGCAGGACACCTCGAGTGCAATCCGCCGCCGAGCAAGCCCCCACCCACCAGGGGGCCCCCGCAGGCGGCCTGACGAGTCACCCGGGATCCTTGCGACCCACGGAGATCCCGGAAGGACCCTTTTTTTTAGCATGAGATTGTGGCTGGTGACAACTAGCTCTAGCTCCCTTGCCCGATTTCGTGGCTACCGAGCATCTCCAGCGCTTTGACCATGCCCGAGTGGTCCCAACCCGATCCGCCGTTGGCGGCGCAGCTGTTGAACAACTCCTGACATGTCGCGGTATTCGGGAGCGACATGCGCAGCGCCCGAGCGCCAGTGAGCGCAAGGTTGAGATCCTTCTGATGCAGGTTGATCCGGAATCCGGGATTGAACGTACGCGCGATCATGCGTTCGCCATGGATCTCAAGGATTTTCGAGGATGCAAATCCGCCCATCAGCGCTTCTCGTACCTTAGCCGGATTGGCCCCAGCCTTTGACGCGAACAGCAGTGCCTCGCCGACCGCTTCGATGGTCAGCGCGACGATGATCTGGTTGGCGACCTTTGTCGTTTGACCGTCGCCGTTGCTGCCGACCAGCGTGATGTTGCCGCCCATCAAGTCGAAGAGCGGCTTGACCGTATCGAAGGTTGTCTGGCTACCGCCGACCATGATGGTCAACTTGCCGGCTTTGGCACCGACTTCACCGCCAGACACCGGCGCATCGAGGTACTCGCAGCCCAGCTTGTTGATCCGCGCCGCAAAATCTTTGGTCTCGATCGGCGAGATCGAGCTCATATCGACGACGATCTTGCCGGATGACAGGCCCTCGGCAACACCGTTCTCCCCGAATAGCACGGCCGCGACATCAGGTGTGTCGGGGACCATGACGATGATAATCTCAGACTGCTCGGCAACCTCCTTACCGCTGTTGCAGACGGTTGCGCCTCCGTCGACCAGTTCCTGTGGGATCGGAATCAGGTCTCGCACGAACAATGTGTGACCGCCGGTCTGCAGATGCCCCGCCATGGGGCGACCCATGATGCCTAGTCCGATGAAGCCTACATTTGCCATCAGTTGTTGCCCTCCGAAAGGTTAGTCAGAAGCCGCTGCGCCCACGTACGGGGCTATCCAAGAAAGTCCGTCGGTCGTCGTCGCGGCTGGCTTGTATTCGCAGCCGATCCAGCCTGTGTACCCGATCCGGTCGACGAAGTCGAACAGGAACGGGTAGTTGATCTCGCCGGTGCCAGGCTCGTGACGTCCCGGGTTGTCCGCGAGCTGCATGTGGGCGATCCGCGCCAGGTGGCCTTCGATTGTCGGCGCTAGGTCGCCTTCCATGATCTGCATATGGTAGATGTCGTATTGAAGCGCGAGGTTGTCCGAACCGATGGTGTCGATAATGGCGTTCGCTTGGCTGGTCCGGTTAAGGAAGAAGCCGGGAATGTCGCGGGTGTTGATTGGCTCGATGAGGAGCTGAACGCCAGCCTCTCCTAGCTTCTCAGCGGCGAAGCGCAGGTTCGTGACGAGGGTCTCCGTCAGCTGTGCCGGGTTCCCGCCCTCTGGCGCGATCCCCACGAGGCAGTTGACGCGCGGGCAGTTCAGGGCGCGTGCGTAGTCGATCGTTGTTCCGACGCCGTCCTGGAATTCGCCCACGCGGTCGGGCAAGCAGCCGATCCCGCGTTCACCGGCGGCCCAATCGCCCGCGGGAAGGTTGTGCAGAACCTGGACGAGGCCATTGTCGGCCAAGCGGCCCGCTAGCTCGTCCTTGTCGAAGTCGTACGGGAACAGGTATTCGACACCCTTGAAGCCGGCGTCAGCGGCCGCCTTGAACCGGTCGAGAAAGTCGACCTCGTTGAACAACATGGTCAGGTTGGCGGCGAACTTGGGCATCGTCGAATCTCCTCTTGATCCTGTGCTGGACTTGCAGTGCGACCGTGCCGTCCCGGCCCGGCTGGGGGTAATGCCGCGGACCGCTTGGCGGCCAAACCTCGTGCCGCCGGGGCGGCTCCGTGGAGTCGGCCTCAGGGCAGGTAGATGTTACCAGTCGGGCACGGAATGCGGAACAAAAAAAGGTCTGCTGTTGCCGCGAGCTCTCATGTTCAGGGGGAGCGCGACCGAAACATCTCTTGATGGCTCCTGACGCTGCCGTTCAAAAGCCGTTCACCTTCTGGTTTGAGACCTTGCCCACCAGCGATACTGCGAGATTGCTCGTGTGGCCCCGCCCGGGCCAGGTGCGGGTTGTCTTCTTCTTCAACAACGAGTTCCACAGCCAGCGGAGCTTCGCCACAGTCGACGAAGCTGAATCGTGGGGGTACGACTTCCACCGCGTGATTCAGCAGGATGCGCTGGCCGGTGTGTTGTTGGGGTACGACCCGGACGTGTTGGAGCGGCTTCAGGCTCGGTGCTCGCCGACCTAAATCCCGTCGCTCAGTCCCTACCGTCCTGGAGCTCGCGCAGCTTCTGTGTGAGTCGCGCCACAGCCTTGCGAAGCGCGTCCATCTCTTGTTTCATGAGCGGCAGCCGTCCGAAGAGCGCATTTAGGCGCTTGTACTCTCGAAGCGGCCGAACCGGGACGCCCCAGTAGACGTCTCCGCCTCGGACGATCTTGCCCGGCAAGACCCCTGCTTTCGATCCGATGACTGCGCCCTTCTCTACACGCGCGTGATCGCCAAAGCCAACTTGGCCGCCGATCACGACGTGGTCCTCGATTACCGTGCTGCCCGCGACGCCAGTTTGGGCAGCGATAACGACGCCGCGGCCGATCTGAACGTTGTGCGCGATCTGCACGAGGTTGTCAATCTTGGCCCCTTCGCAGATCCGGGTCGTACCGAGCGCGCCACGGTCGACGGTCGTATTGGCCCCGATCTCGACGTCGGACTCAATTAGGACGCTTCCAACTTGCGGGAACTTCAGCTGAGCCGAGTCGTGACGAACGTAGCCGAACCCGTCGCTGCCGACGACGACTCCAGCGTGCAACTCGACCCGGTCGCCCAGGATGGCACCCGGATACAGGACAACGCCAGGATGCAGGGTGCACTGCTGGCCCAGGACACATCCGTCGCCGACCTCGACCCGCGCCTTGAGGATTGACCCGCTGCCGACACGTGCTCCAGCTCCGATACTGGTGAACTGCCCAACTTCGACGTCGGGATCCACCACGGCCTCCGGAGAGATGGTGGCGGTCGGGTGCCGCGAGCCGTTTGCCGTTGGGCGCGGATGCAGCAGCTTCGCCGCCCGTGCGAAGTCCAACTTCGGCGTCTCGGAAACGATTGCGTTCCAGCCTGAGGGGATGCACCACGGTGGGGCGACAACGCACGCGGCGGTAACGTCGGGCAGCGGTCGCTCCGCGGTAGGCGCGTGCTCAATGAACACCAGCGACAAATCGTCGGCGTTGTCCCACCCCGACACCTTGCACACTCGCCGACTTCCGTCGCCGTGGTGGGGAAGTCCCAGCTGACGGGAAAGCTCATCGACGGAATAGGGCATCAGGCGGATTCCGGGTGGCAGTTCCTAGGGCGTGACCCAGATGGGCGACGACCACGCCCGCTCCTGTAACGTTGCCGGAACGTCGTCTCGAAGGTCCGTTTCCGAGCGAATCGCGTCCCATGTCGACCATCGGCAGGTCGGGTTTTCGAGGGCGCGCACGTAGTACATGGCGCGCTGCGCGGCGTTGAAGTCGGGATCGGTCCACAAGGTACGCATCTCGGCGCCGCCGACATCTTCGCTGTAGCTACAGTCATCCAGGTTGACACGCGCGCCGCTGTCGGGACACCGATGCGTCGCCGGATCGACGCTGGCACCGCCCGGGCATGCGACATCGTAGACCTGCTCACGAGCTTGCGAGTCTTCGACCCAGCCCTTGATGACTTGCAGCCGTGCCAGCGGGGCGCCAGCCGGATCGCGGCTGGCCCACAGCAAGAAGCGCGGGACTCTGTCCCCCGATTCGACGAGCTCACCACCCATGGCGACGCCGCCAGCATAGGCTTTGGCGATCATCTCGGGGTCGTCCACGAGGTCATCCGCGTAGTCGTAGCCGGCGAAGAAACGCAACCGGATGCGGGGCCCGGTCGTGGCGAATGTCTCCTTCCGGCGAAGGGCGTCGTATAGCGAGTCGCGTGTGTTCTCCTCGGCCCAGACACCGGCGAGACCTCCCACGCCGAAGAGCGCATTCTGTCCCGAGTTGTAGCGACGCGTGTCGGGTGTGGGCGTGTCGAACGGCACGTCCGTTCCCGGAGGAGGCGGCGCGAGTTGGTCGGTTGCGAAGAACCCCGACTCGCCCGATATGCCTCCACCGATGTGGTTGTCGGTCGAGCCGAGGAGCCCAAACTGAAACGGGTTGAAGCCGCGCGTCTCCTCCATGACGAGACCGTTCAGCAAAGCCTCACGCACGTAGCTCCCCGACACCACGCTCTCCTCGGGTTCGCTCCGGTTGTAATAGAGCTGGGCGACTCCGGGCATACCCCTGGGGACAATGTAGGGATAGATCTCGAAGTCGGCCCATTCGTCGTTGGGGGAGAGCGCCGGATGCGTGTCGGAGGTGCCCTTGATCTGTGTGATCTCGACGAGCGGCTCATTGAGCATGCGGCGCTCAGCGTAGGCGGCATCAAATGGCTCGCCCGAGAACCGCTCCGGTATGAACATCAGCCCGTTGGAGGCGTTCGAGTTGTGAGGGATCGCAAGAGCTTCGATACCGGCCTCGCGGTGCCGTTCCAGCCACGCCCACATGTCCTCAGGATCGTTCGAGTCGAGGCGGCTGAACGGCGCATCCGGTGCTTCACTGCCCCGGAAGATCACGTTGCGGTGAAGGTTCTGGCTCTCGGGACTCGCGCTGTACTCGTAGGCCACGAACGTCGTGAACACCCCCGGCTTGTAGTGGCGATTGGCAGCGTCGATCGTTTCCCGCCAAGCCGATCGCACCACGTTCATATCGAGGAGGCCTTCCTCCTGCCCGCCCGTGTACTTCCGAATCTCTCGCTGTGCCTCTTGCCGTTCCTCCCGGGTGGTGGCCGCCGCCAGCAGCTGAGAGGCCGGATGCTGAGAGACTTCCTGCGCCGGGTCGACCATCGCCTGGATCATGCCCAGGAAGGTCGCGTGATCGGTCACCGCGAAGAAGTCCATCGGCTCGGCGAGTTGCACCTCAAACCCTCCCCGATGAGTGATCGGTTCGCCCTGGGCGTATCGATACGTATCGTCAGGACTCGCGCGAGTGCCGTTGAGGAAGGCGTCATGCGAGAACCTGGTGTGAGTATGGAGGTCGCCGAAGTAGGCATTACGCAGGGGGTTGGGATCGATCGCGGCGGTTCCGGATGACGCACTGCCACCTTGTCCAGTATCGAGCGCCGACCGGTCAACGTCTCCGCCGCAGCCCACCATGATCACCGCGAAGAGGGCGACGACACACTCGGTTGTGATGCGCTGGCATAGATTCACGCTGGACCTCTCATTCCTCATTCCTCAGACGATTGATGCAACTCGCTCGACGAACCAGTAGGCCGACACGCTGCCCATGACCATGATTGGCAGCTGCTGAGCCAGAACCGGAATGCGGATTCGCCCCATTTTGACGAACTGCAGGAGCGTGAGGAGAACCCCGACGACGAGCAGCTGTCCTATTTCGACCCCCACGTTGAAGAGGAGCAGGGCAGCCGCCCTAGCTTGCTCCGGCAACCCGATCTCCGACAGTGCCCCGGCAAACCCGAACCCGTGCAAGAGCCCGAAGCCAAAGGCGATCAGCCATGGCGAACGCGCCATCAGCGAGCGCTCGCCGTCGACCCCACGCGCGAGCTCGACCGCAAGAAAGAGGATGCTGAGTGCGATAACGGCTTCGACCGGCCTCTGCGACAGCGTCAGGATCCCCAGCGTCGACAGGGCAAGCGTGACGCTGTGGGCCACGGTGAAGGACGTGACCACCTGCAACAGCTGCCATGGCCGCCGAACAAAGAACATCAAGCCGACGACGAAGAGTATGTGATCGAACCCGAACACCAGGTGCTCGATGCCGAGCCTCAAGTACGCCGGCACACGGACATTCTCGCGCGCTTCCCGCGAGAGCACGACGCGTGGTGCCTCCGGCTGGAACAGATGATCGAGGGGGTCGCCTTCGAGGAAGCGCACCCTGAGCAGCACGTCAGTCAGCGTTCGCGGCAAGCCGACGATCGCCAGTTCCTCGTTTAGCAGTCCCCGATCACCGCAGGCGATCACCCAGCGCTCGAGCAGCGCCGACTCGGTGAACTCGGGCAGCTCCCGGTCTATCTCCTGGCAGTGCGCAGGAAACGTCGGCTCGAGTGGCAGCCGACGCGAGAGACCGGCCTCGCCACCGGGCTGGATCGGCTGCTTCCACACCACGTCGAACTGTCCTGCGGATACCTCCGTGAGCTGGAGATAGCCCGGTCGCACTTCGTGGGCATCGAGGCCTGTGGCTAGCACCACTGCCACGCCAAGTGCGAGCAGCCAAGGCCGAGTGTGACGGGTGCCCCTCAAGTCCGATGCCATACGGAAGCTCTCGTTGCGGAACTGCCGGTAATCATACGTCTGGCTCGCGTCGCTCGCCACTAGTCTCGACCGGTCGGCATCTGTACGTCGTAGCGGTCGCGCACACCATCGAATGCCGCCTGGTTCTGCTCGCGCCGCCGCACCTCGAGCAGGTCCTCGGTGACTTGTGTCCTGACCCGGTCGAGGCCCGGCGTAGTCGAATCCGTTCGCGCAATCACGCGAACCAGGTGTGTGCCGTAGGCCGAGGCCACCGGGCCGTCCCATTGGCCCACCGCTAGCTCCGCGATGGTGTCGTTGAACGGTCCTCCAAAGAGCTCTGCGATCTCACGGTCGGTCCGACCCGCGTACTCTCTGAGAAGCATGAACGGGTCGCCGAGCTGCCTCCAGTCGACCGCGTCGTTGTTGTGCAGCTGGCGAAGCAGCGCCCCGGCGTCGCCTGCGGGATCGACTCTCCGGTCGTTGCTCAAGAAGACGTGCATAAACGTGGTCCGTCCGGGTTCGCGATAACGCTCGGTGTGCTCCGCATAGAACGTTTCGACATCGTCGTCGCCGGGCGCTTCCACTTCGGCGGTATCCTCGAGCACGAAGGTCATTTTCTGCGCGAGTCGACGGCGGACGATGGCGTCGTCGCGGTCGAGGCCGAGGCGCTGGGCTTCTCGATAGAGGATCTCCTCCTTGACCGCTTCGTCGATGAGCGCACTCAGTTCCTCGTCGGTCGGAGGGCGGCCGAATTGCGCCGCCCATCGAGCGCGAATGCCGTTGACCTGCGCCTCGGTCACCTCCACGACCCTGCGCTCTGCATCGCCGGGCCCGCGCCATCGGTCGAACGCGAACACGCCGGCGCCGATCATGAGGAAGACGACAAGAGGGTCGCGAAGCCAGCGCGGTGTTCGGTTCTCGGCGCGCTCGTCGGTCAAGGAGAGGATCCTACCTGAACCACCGGGCGCCTTGTAGAGCTGCCCATGTTGCGGTAGCCTAGCGATCGGGCATTGGTCATCGTCGCGACGGATCGAGGCTGTCGTGACGGTCAATCTTCGATAGGTGAGCCATGACTACACTTCGCTTGCGTAAAGGAATCGTTGCCGTACTGGTCCTGATGGTCGCGTGGGGCACGTCGGTATCGGCAACCGCCGAAGAGGCGGGACAGGGCGCGAACAAGATTCGCGTTGCGGTCATGAACTTCGAGAACAACAGCTCCTGGTACTACTGGGGCGACAACCTCGGCCGCGCGGCGGCCGACGAACTCGTGACCCAGCTCTTCAATACCGGCGAATTCAGCGTCATCGAGCGGTCTCAGTTGGATGCCGTGTTGGCCGAACAGAATCTTGGTCAGAGCGGTCTGGTGAATCCGACCCAGGCGGCGTCTGTCGGGCGGTTGCTCGGCGTGCAGCTCATCCTGACGGGATCCATCACGAAGTTCTCGATCGACCGGAAGGGTGGCGGGTTCGGGGGCTTTCGCGCGGAGTACTCGGAGGCGGAGACCAACCTCGACATTCGTCTCATCGACACGAACACGGCAGAGATCATGTTCGCCGACGACGGCGAGGGCAAGGTACGACTTGGTGGACTCAGAGTGAAGGGTGTGGAGGCCCACCAGGACTTCGACGCCGGTCTCGCCCAAGAGTCCCTCCGCCCGGCGGTTGAGAACGTCGTCGAGAAGATCGCTGCGAAGTCGGACGTGTTTGCCTCGGTTCAAGTCCCGGTGGCACCCGCCGAGATCGTCGGGGCCAGCGACACCGGGTTCTACATCGACAAGGGCGAGAATCACAGCGTCGCGGTGGGCCAGCGCTATCGGGTGCTTCGCGTCGTCGATGAGATCCGAGACTCAAGTGGCAACCTCCTCGATACCATCACTGAAGAAGTTGGCGTGATCGAGGTGACGCGCGTCCTCGGGCAGTCATCGATCTGCACCCTGGTCGAAGGCTCAGCGGCAGAGGGTGACACGCTCGCGCCGATTCAATAGGTTCGTGAGGCACAGCTCGAGCGTTACCGTCGTCGCAGCGTCGCTCCTCGCTGCGGCCTGTGGCGGTCCCGTCGAGCAGTCGCAGTTGGACGCCGAGCCTCACGAGGACGCCGGACCTCCCAATATCGTGCTCGTCGTCGGCGACGGGCCGAATGCCCTGGCCGGCGGGGCGGCCGACATCGCCGACCACGGCATTCGCTTCACGAAGATGTCTTCGGTTGGACCCGCATCACGCGGGTCAGTACGCTCCGCGCTGCTCACGGGTCTGCCGCCGGCGGCGCTTGGGTTCCAACGTGGGGACAAACCAAGGCGTGAGGCCGAGCCAACGGATCACCTGACGGCCGTACCGCCCCCCGAGGTCAAGATCTTTCCCGAGCTGCTGCGTCGCGCTGGCTACCTCACCGTTCGACGCGGCCGCGCCGTTCACAACCTCTCGGTCGGCATTCCGGATACCGCTGCCGAGCCGGGTCAGCCCGGCCTGCTGGGAGCCTGGGATGTCGCCGGTCCTGACGCGAACTGGCGCAGAACGCTCGGCGAACCGTGTACAGCCAGCTTCGGCTGCGGTCCGGTTCTGGTCGATCTGCTTCCAGGACAAGACAACATTGTTGAGTTTGATGCACCGTTCTTCATGTTGGTCAATGCCGCGCACAGCTCACGTTCGGATGTCGACTGCGTGTTTGCGGAGCTCGAGGCCGACGGTCTCGCCGACGACACGATCGTGCTGACTCTGGAGATTGGAGAGGACGACGGATCGGTTGCCATGGCTTGGCCCGGCCGCTGGACGGGTGGTGCGGTCCGCGACGAGCCCGTGAGCGTGCTCGACATCGCACCTACGGTGCTCTCGCTGGCGGGGGTCTCCGTACCCGCGTATATGAACGGCCACGCGCTCGTCGGGCTGGATGGCGAAGCGCCCACATCGGTTGCCGATGCGTCGGTCGCCAAGTCAGCGGTCCAGCTACAGTCGCTCCCGTGGGCCGAGGAGGTTCCGCCCGTGGCCGCCGCGCCCGACGGCCGTCCCACAGGAGGGCTGTTCCACGTCGCCCCAATTGTCAGGCTTCGGTGTGACACTGAGGGGTCGACGATCGTCTACACGACCGAACTGGTCGAACCGTTTTACTGGCGGCTCTACATCGGTCCGTTCCGCATGCGCTTCTGGACGCTTCGTTTTCAGTGTGGCCGTCTCGGCCATCTGGACAGCGAGGTTGTGGCCTACGAATTTGACATCGAGTAAGGCCAGTCAGATTTGGTAGGATACAGCTGGGGGGAAAGTGCATGAAGCGTGTTAGCTGGGCGCTCGCAGTCCTCGTACTCTCGCCGGTTGCGGTTGCTCAAGAGCAGACGCAGCCTCTGCCGATCTTCCGCGCCGGTGTTGACCTGCTCGAGGTCGACGTCAACATCATTGACGATGACGGCAATCCCGTTGCGGATCTCATCGGATCGGATTTTGTCGTCTCCGTCGACGGCGAGCCACGCTCGGTGGCGTCCGCACAATTCGTCGACCTGCGTACGGCCGGGTTGCTCTCGCCTGAGGGGGCGGCTGAGGAGCAGGACCTTTTCTATAGTACCAACACGACCGGCACCCGCGGGCGGCTCATCATGATCGCGGTCGACCGCGAGAACATTTCCTTCGGCGAGGGGCGGCAGGTGATGAAGGCGGCCAGCGCCTTTCTCGACGCGCTGGGCCCGAATGACAAGGTGTCGTTGGTGACCGTGCCACCGCCAGGGCCATTCGTTGACTTTACGTCAGACCGTCAGCTCGTACAGAGCGAGCTAGAGGAGCTGGTTGGGGTCGGCAACGATTTCAACTTGTTTGCCGACCAGCTCCAGATGGGGATCAGCGAAGCGATGGAAATCTCTCGGAGCATGGGCTTTTCAGCGCTCGCACGGGTTGCCCTCGACCGGATCTGTGCCGATGCGGACTTTCAGAACTCGTGCCAAGAGGAGGCGACCGTCAACGCCCGGGTGCTCTCCACGGAGGTTCAGCGACAGGCGGACGCCTCGATCAGGATGCTGGAGGAGATTCTTGATCACCTGAGCGAGATCGACGGCCCAAAGTCGTTGATCTGGATTTCCGAAGGGCTCTTGACAGAGACGGCGGTAGAGTTGGGCCGCCTGGTGAGTCGGTCTGCCGCTGCGCGCACGTCGGTCAACGTGGTCATGATCGACGACTTTGCTCAACTGGACATGACACAGGATGGCCCGTCGCCGACGGCGAGCCTGGATCGCGAGATGAAACAGGCAGGCCTCAACGCGCTTGCCAGCTTCACCGGTGGCACGTTGCTCCGCGTGATCCAGCAAGCCGCGCCGGCGTTCGAGCGGATCGAGCGCGAGTTGTCGGGCTACTACCTGCTCGGCGTCGAGCCGCTAGCCGAGGACCTGGATGGAGAATTCCACGAAATTGACGTCTCCGTGCGGCGACCTGGTGCAAACGTCCGGTCACACCGGGAGTTCCGACACCAACCGGTGGACGAATCGAGCGGGGATACCGAGGATCGGCTGCGTCGGACGTTGAGCTCACCCGTCGCCGCGACGGATCTGCCGCTGCGAGTCGCCACGTACACCTACCAGGATCCGGCCAGCTCGGACGTGCGTGTGCTCGTCGTGACCGACGTCGAGCGCGACGAGTACGGTCCGGCCGACGTGATGTTCGGGTACCAGTTGATCGCTCCGGATGGCGAAATCGTGGCCGGGCGCGCACAGCGCGCGACCCTCGAGCCGGTCGATGGGCCGCAAGGGCCGGTGCTCGAACAGCTCGCGGCGTTCGTCGTCCAGCCCGGCGAGTACACGCTGAAGCTTGCCGTCGTCGAACATGGCGGTCGGCGGGGCAGCCTCGAGCATTCGGTAGATGCGCAGGAGATGGCCGGACAACGGTTTGCCATGGGTGACCTCGTGCTGGCTACCGCACCGACCGACGTCACGGCCAGGGTCCGACCACCGGTAGAGACGCGGGTCGAAGACGATTTGTTGATGGCCTACTTGGAGCTGTACACGAACGACCCGGTTTACGGCCTCGGCGAGACGCGGATTCAGATCGAAGTGGACGGCGATTCGTTGGACGAAACACTCATCGCGGAGGTCGGCGAGCCGCGCTCATCGGCCGGCGGCTCGGCCCACGTCGTGTCGGCAGTCATTAGGGTGCATGCGTTGCCGGCAGGTTCGTATGTGGCACGGGCGATCGTCAACTGAGGGGGGACGCGAGTTGGGACGGCGAATCCGTCCATTCGAAGTGGCCCGCGATTCCGATCTGGCCGCGGCGGCTGGCGGCGACATCCTGGACGGCGAACCGGTCGCGATGGAAACGGCAGACCTGGGCAGTGCTGAAGCGTTGTCGATGATGTTGTCGGCACCGGCTCGGTTTCAGCCCGGCATGGTCTTGTCGCCCGAAGTGCTCGACTTCTTTCTTAGTGTGGTCGACCGGGATTTTCCGGACGTGGCAGCGACGACCGCGCGGATGCGTCGTGGCGATTTCGACGGCGCCGCGGAGGCGGTGTTCGACAGCGCGCCTCCCGCGGCCGCGGCCTTTCTCGGCGGGCTCGAGTTTTTCGCGGAGGGTGATCTGAACAGGGCCGGAACGCAGTTTAATTTGGCCCTGGGCGAGCAGCCCAACTTCGCCCCACCCGCGTTCTATCTGGGCGCCGCGTATGCGACGGCCGGTCGTCATCGCGATGCGGTGCGCACCTGGCGTCGGGCCCTTCTCGCAGAAGATATCGCGCCGGAGGAGTACGTGCTGCTGTGCGACACCCTGACTCGACTGGGCGATATCGACCAGACGATTCCGGTGCTTCGCGAGGCCCTGACGATCTGGCCGGATTACGATGCGTTGCGCCGCCGCCTGGCGATGGCTCAGGCGGTCACTGGACAGCACGGGGCCGCGCTGGAGACGGTCGAACCGTACCTCGTCAAACACCCCTCCGATCACGAGGCGTTGCTCGTGGCCGTCCATTCACTCTACGCGCACCACGAAGTCGGCGGGCTCGTCATGACGCCCGGAGATCGCTCGCGGATGGCCAGGTACGCGGAGGCGTACTCGATGATCGACGGCCCCAACGCGGCGATCGTCGGCACGTGGGCGGCGTCGGTTGCTTCGGCGCCCTAGAGCGCTCATCACCATGCATTCTCGGGATCGGTCATCATGCATTCAGCGACGCCCTCCCGCCTGGGTTGCGCTAGCCGTCGCCTTCTCGTTCATTGGACCAAGTTGGAACCGCCAGCCCCAGGAGCCGGAGAGCCTCGCCCCATTCCTCCCGACGCCTCAGGGCGTGGTCGATCGGATGCTCGAGATCGCCGGTGTTGGTGAAGACGACGTCGTCTACGACCTGGGATGCGGCGACGGTCGAATCGTCATCACCGCTGCTGAGCGGTACGGTGCGCGCGGCGTCGGAGTAGACATCGATCCCCTACGCGTCGCGGAGTCCAAACAAAACGCCCGTCGGGCTGGCGTCAGCCACCTGGTCGAGTTCTTCGAACAGGACGCGCTGAAGGTCGATGTGAGTAATGCGACCGTCGTGACCCTGTCTCTGCTCTCGTCCGCGCTGTTGAAGCTGCGGCCGATCCTGACGCGTCAGCTGCGTCCGGGCGCGCGAATCGTTTCTGTCGCGTTCGGCATGGGGGACTGGGAGGCCGACACGGTCGATCGGTTCACTGACGCACGCGGCAACTCACGAACGCTGTACGCGTGGACACACGACGGTACCGTCCGAGATTAGCCAGCCGCACGCCTCCTCACTGAGGCGGCGGGGCCACGCGGATCAGCCCAGTCGGGCGGGCCACCGATCCCAGATCTCGCTCAGTCGATCAGGTCAAGACCGCTCCTTGTCGCACGTCTCGCCGTCGTCGCCTGTTCCCGGTCGGTCGCGTCCCCCCACAGCCGGAACACTGGAACGCGCGTGTTCCCCTCATCTCTGACCATCCCAGTGCAGGCACCGTCCCCGGTGCGCTAGACTGCCCCGAAACGGGGGAACCTGAATGTCTCAGGGAAGACTGTTCAGCCTGATTGTGCTGATGCTCGTACTGACCGCGCGATGTTTGGCAGCGAGCATGGCCTTCGTGTCGACCTTAACGACAACGTGAGCCAGACGGGGGAGATCTTCATCGGGAGCCTCACCGGCAATGTATTCAGATGGTAGGAGGGATGGCTTCCGGCGCCCACCGGATAGACGGCGCTTTCTCCGTTCGGTCGTCAACGCATGCCTCGGCGCGGCTGGTGCCAGCTGGTTCGCCGGGGTTGTGTCGGCGGCGCCGGCCAGCCATCCCGGGTTGGTCGCGTCTCGCGACCTTCGCAGTCTGGATGACTACATCGAGGCGGTGACGTTCTGGAAGCAGCGTTGCGACCTCAACGGCGACGGATTGTTCGACGAGCAGGACCTCCTCGAGTTCCTCGGCCGGAAGGGTGCCCAGCCCGGTGACGCGGCGTTTCACTTCGCGTTCGATCTCAATGGCGATGATGCGGTCGGGAACGGTGACATCCAGCTGCTGTTCGATTTGCTCACTCGGTTCCCTGAAGGCTTCGCCCTCGACCCCTTTGCCGATGTCACGTCGCTCCCGACGATCGCGGCCTACTATCCCTGGTACTCGACGCCGGCCAGCTGGGCGAGCGCGCGATCGACGCCACTCAGAGGTCAGTATCAGTCGTTCGACAGCACGCTGTATCTCCAACAACGCCTGGAAGCCCATGCATCCGGCGTCGATGTCTTTGCGGTCAGCACGTTCAGCGCACAGCAGGCGGCCCAGTTTCACGAGATGCAAGACGGTCTCGAACACACGTACGGTGCAGACCTGACCCGATTCCTCTGGCTGTACGAGATTCTCGGTCAGCTGCCGTTCGAGTTGAACAACGTCGGCCAGGAGATCGTCGACTTCGATGCGCCAGCGACCCGCGCGGCCTTTGTGGCCCATATGATCGAGTTGGCGGGCTACTTCCACGACAACTACGTGACCCTGGACGGCCAGTACTACCCGATCTGGATCTGGAAGACCGATACGATTCGCGGCAACTTCGTGCAGGCCGTAGAGGACGCTCGATCGGCGGTGCGGTCGTGCTGCGGGAAGGAGCTCGCGATCATCGGCGGCGAGTTGGCCCAGCTTCCCAACGAAGCTCGCGACCTTGCGCGCCGGATGCCCGCATTCTTCGGCATGAGCCACTACGGGATCTACACGCCCCGGTTCACCAATGTGTACGGCGGGCGTCTCAATCAGGCGCATAGCGACTTCACGATGAGCAATCTACTCACGTGGATTCAGATTGTCCGGGCCCAGGGGATCGACACCGTCTATCGGCGCCCGATGAGCTACTGGCCGCCGACGCAGTTCGGGTTCGATGACACCAAGGGGACGCGGAACAACCCGCCCATGGCGGCGAATCGTGATGAGATTGAATACTACGTACAGCAGCTCGATCGGCAGGTCGTGTTGCCAAATCTGGACATCGTGAGCCACCTCAACCACACGAGCTACAACGAGCACCGGGAGGGACACGGCCTCGAGCCGACGGATGGCTACAACGGCGGCCGGTCGTGGCTTCAGATCAACAATGTCTATCGGGGACCCTCTCGCTACTATCGGCAGACGATCGTCCGTGATCCGGCGCTCGGCTCGGAGTTGGCTGCGGTCTTCGATGATTCGTTCGCCGCTTGAGTTAGACTACACGCCGCCCACGTCACGGGACACCAAGGAGAAACAGATGAAAGGCCATCTACTCACAGCTCTTGCAGTTGTCGGATTGATGCTGGCGCTTCCGGCGGCGGCGCAGTCGACCGACGTCGATCTCACCGCGGCCGACGGGGTCACGCTCAAGGGAACCTATAGCTCGCCGGGTCGTCCCGGACCTGGGATGCTGCTCCTTCATCAGTGCAACATGGATCGGACGTCCTGGGGAGCCATGACCGCAGCTCTCGTCGACGCCGGCGTCCATGTGCTGACGTTGGACCTACGGGGGTTCGGCGACAGCGGCGGAGAGGGGATCTCCGCGGGGTTTCCAGCGTTTCTGCAGAAATCGGCGGGGGACGCCGATCTGGCACTCGCGCATTTGACGTCGCAGTCGGGCGTGGACGCGTCGCGCCTCGGCGCCGGCGGCGCCAGCTGTGGCGGCATGATTTCAGCGGACCTGGTCGCGCGCCACGACGGCGTGAAGGCCCTGATGCTGCTGTCAAGTCCCCCGAGCGAGGCCGCGATTCAAAACATGGCCGACAGCCCGGAGCTGGCGGTCTTTGCTGCCGCGGCCGAGGGTGACCAGGTCACAGTGGGCGTCGCCGACACGCTTCGCGGGGCGGTGGACGGATCGACGCATCCCCGGTCGACCGCGAAGATCTACTCGGGCCCCGAGCATGGTCTCCCGATGTTCGAGAAGAATCCGGATCTCGAGCCCGCGCTTCTAGACTGGCTCAAGAACGAGCTGTCGAACTGACCCAGGTGCCGGCCGCTCGCTGGGGCGCGACAGATGTCTGACTAGAGAAAGACTTACCAGCCTAGTCAGTTGTTGCCCAGCGCACCCTGCCCGGATTGGTGTCTTTTTTCGGCCTGGCGGGTGGCATTGGAGTTGCTCCGTAGGTTGGTGATGGGCGCGTATAGTGGGTGGAGTCCACCTAACTTAAGTCACGGTCGCGACGCGAGCCAGGAGCGACGGGGTTCCCCGCGAATCGACGTTGAGCTCGATGCTTCCCTGGTCGGCGTTGGGGATAATGCCGCCGAAAAAGGCCGCGTCGTTAACCTGAGCGCCGGCGGTGCTCTCTTGCGCTTCTCACGCGCCCATGCCATTGGCGACGTGTTGCGAGTGACGTTACGGCTTGCTAGCGGAGAAGAGCTTGAGGGTTCGGTAAAGGTGTGTAGCCGGCTCGCCGGACAGGGGAACGGCGTGGCGTTCTTCAACCTCGCACCGGAGCAGCGGTTCGCGATCGAGGCGTTGGTCCGACGAGAGGGCGCAGTCGACGGATCGCCAGAACCCGTCAACCGCGGCCTCTACTCGTACTAGGTCCGTCTATCTTTCGAATAGTTCGATCGGCGCCTTCTAATCGCCAGGCGACCACCCGTCGTTCGACGGACCATTCTGATGAAACCGTGAATCAGGGCTCAGGACATTGCCTTCCGCATAGGTGGCCCACGCATTCCCCCAGAACTTGCCGGCGCGATAGGTTGCATTGCGCACTCGGGTGATCAGGTTCTGATACTCGGGCGTGTCCTGCGAAAAGCCGCTGAAACTCTCGATATCACCGTTCCCGAGAATGATCACGTCGATTCCGGGGGTTGAGGCGATCTCGTAGGCGTTGTTCACGCTTTCGACGGTCTCGAGCATGACGGTGATGAGAATGTTGTCATTGATCGAGCTCCGGTAGGTTTCGCCAGGGTTGAGGAAGTTGTCCCAGAGCCCACTGCCCCCTTGACTGCGGCGGCCGGCGGGAGGGAATCGTGCATGCCGGGCAGCGTCCCTCCCTTTGTACACGTCGTCGACCATGGGCACGATGGTTCCGAGCACCCCAAGGTCGTAGGCCTTTTGCATGCTGGAGTCGCGAGCGTCCGGCATGCGGATCATGGGCGTCGCACCGACGTGTGGGCACGCGCGGATCATGTCTTCGACCTCGTCGTACCGCAGCCGCGAGTGCTGCATCTCGAACCAGGTGTAGTCGTAGTGCTTCGCCACTTCACAATACTGATCCGTATCGAATCGGCTCTGAGTGTGACTGAAGACCTGTTCGCCCCGCAGGAGCTTGGCTTTTGCTTTGTTGTAGAGCTTGCGGTCGGGATCGTCCATGAACGCCCTCACCGCCCAGCCCCACGGTCGACCTGGGTCAACGGGAGTTGGCTCTATCGTGCCTTCGGAGAAATCGACGGCGACCGCCGCTGGTTCCTGAGCTTGCGGCAGAGCTGACACCAACATCACGGCGACAACGAATGCGCAAACGAGTGCTGCTCGCATGTTCCCTCCTACTGTTAGATTCGTAGTATTACACGGGCGGACAACGCTCGCCTAGTCCCTTGTGTCTGAAAAAGCTTTAAGAAGTGTGCCGGGTGTGATGTATGGGGCGGCATGGCAAGAACAGGTCGGCCCAAAGCGAGATTGGAAGTCACCGCCGTGGAGCGAGGAGAACTTGAGCGGCTCGCCAGGCGCGCCAGAACGAATCGGCATGTGGCCTTGCGGGCGAAGATCGTCCTGAGGTGCGCGCATGGCGAATCGAACGTGGCGGTTGCGGCGAAACTGCGCTGTTCGAATGTGACGGTCGGCAAGTGGCGGCAGCGGTTTACGACAGGTCGCGTGGATGCGCTGTATGACGAGCCCAAGCCCGGAGCCCCCCGGACACTGTCCGATGCGGATGTCGAGTCGATCCTCGTCGCCACGTTGGAAAGTAAGCCGAAGGGGCGGACCCACTGGAGCACCCGCAAGATGGCGGAGCGCGCTGGCGTCAGTGCCTCCACCGTGGGCCGCATCTGGCGCACCTTCGGGTTGCAGCCGCATGTCGTGGAATCCTTCAAGATCTCCGACGACCCGCTGTTCCTCGAGAAGGTGCGGGACATTGTCGGCCTCTACCTGAATCCACCCGACCACGCCGGTGTCTTGTCATTCGACGAAAAGCCTCAGATTCAAGCCCTCGAGCGAGCGCAGCCGATCCTGCCGATGGACATGGGTCGGCCCGAACGCCAGACGCACAACTACATCCGCCATGGCACGGTGGACCTCTTCGCGGCGCTCAACGTCGCGACCGGCCAGGTCGTGGCGCACACCAAGAAGCAGCATCGGTCGAGGGATTTCGTGAGCTTTCTGCGCGAGATCGACGAGCGGGTGGACCCCACCCTCACCGTCCACGTGATCCTCGACAATCTCTCGGCGCATAAGTCCCCGCTGGTCACACGATGGGTGGCCCGCCACCCGCGCTTCCAGTTCCACTTTACGCCAACCTACTCCGCCTGGCTCAACCTCGTCGAGCGGTTCTTTGGCCTCCTCACCGAACACGCCCTCAAGCGCGGCTCACATTCCAGCACGCACGCGCTGCGCCACGCCATCTCCGCCTACGTGGACGCCCACAATGACGAGGGCAAGCCTTTCAAGTGGACGAACACAGCCGACGAGATCCTCGCGAAGGTGAAGCGGTTCGGACAGCGCACCGTTCAAGTCCACGGTGGCCCCAGATGACCAACGACTTTTTGAAGAAATCAAAGATCAAGGGGACTAGGGCGAAAGTAAACGCGGCGCGGCCGGGCAGCGTATCATTATTGGGCTAGGTTTAGGTGCGTGTGTCGGGTAACGTGGTAGCTCGATCCCTTCTTGGATTCGCGTTGGTGGCGGCCGGTGCCGCGGCGGTCCTTCTGTACCAACAGCTCGTGCCTGCGCCATCGGCTGACGAGCCGCGATCAGGTGGTCCACCCGGCCGCGCCGCGTTTCTGGCCCAGCCGTTGCTGGTCGACACGGCGACGGTCACGCGGGCCGATGTGGCCGAGGAGCTCCAAATCGTCGGCAATCTCGTCGGCGCGACGAGCGTCGAGGTTGCCCCGAAACTCAGCGGACGACTCGCGCGGATTGGCGTGCGGCTGGGTGACCGAGTGCGGCGCGGGCGCGAGATCGCTCGCATCGAGGACGACGAGCTGCAGCAGCAGGTGAGTCAGGCTCAGGCGTCGTTCGAGGTGGCCCGGGCCACCGTGCGACAACGGCAGGCCGATCTCAGCCTGGCAGAAACAACCCGCGAACGCGCGCAGAGTCTCTTCGAACGAGAGCTCGTGTCAGGCCAGGAGATCGACGACGCCGAGGCCGTTCACCAAGCGGCGATCGCGCAGCTCGACCTGGCGCGCGCGCAGTTCGATCAAGCGAACGCCTATCTCCAGGAGCTCCAGATCAACTTGGCGAACACCGTCATTGTGTCCCCGGTCGATGGGTTCATCGGTCGTCGGTACCTCGATCCGGGTGCGTATGTCACGTCGAGCACAGCTGTGGTGTCGGTCGTCGATGTCAGTCTCGTCCGGCTGATTGCGAATCTCGTGGAACGAGATCTGCGGCTGGTCAGTGCAGGCGTCCAGGCGCGGATTGAGGTCGACGCATTCCCCGACGAGTTGTTCACCGGACATGTCGCACGGATTGCACCCGTGCTCGACCCGGCAACCCGAACCGCCGAGATCGAAATCGAGGTGCCGAATCCCGACTATCGCCTCAAGCCTGGGATGTACGCGCGCGTCGGTCTGGGCGTGGGCACGAGAAGCGGGGCCGTCGTAGTGCCGCGCGAAGCCGTCGTGGCGCGCACCAATGTGCGCGGCGTCTTCCTGGTCGATGCCACGGCCGAACGGCCGACCGTCCAGTTCGTATCGCTCGTGGTCGGGCTTGAGGACGAGACCTATGTCGAGGTCGTCGAAGGCGTGTCCGAAGGCGACGTCGTCGTGACGACCGGCGCCGCAGGCTTGCGGCACGGCGACCCGGTGGTGCTGGTCGGACAGGAGTCGCCATGAGCCTGCCCGGAGTTGCCGTCCGCCGCCCGGTGACCATGTCGATGATTAGCGTGGTCGTCGTGCTGCTTGGCGCGGTGGCCTTGGTGCGGCTGCCGGTCGATCTCATGCCTGACGTCAGCTATCCGAGCCTGACCGTGGTCGTGACGTATCAGGACGTTGGACCGCTGGAGATCGAGGAGCTCATCACACGACCGCTCGAACAGGCTGTGTCGGTCATCGCCGGTCTCGAGGAGATCAGCTCGACGTCCTCGGAAGGGAATAGCAGAATCCGTCTCAGCTTCGGCTGGGGCGCCGACCTGAACGAGGCGGCAAACGAAATCCGGACGCGCCTCGATCGCATTAGGAATCAGCTTCCCGAGGATGCCGAACCGCCGATCGTGTGGAAGTTCGACACCTCGTCGTTCCCGATCATGTTCCTGGGGCTCGAGGGAGACCTCGACTCCGTGGCACTGCGAGAAATGGCCGAGAACGATGTCAGCCCGCGTCTCGAACGCGTGCCGGGCGTCGGAACCGTCGATGTTCGCGGTGGACTCCGTCGGCAGATACGGGTCGAACTCGCGAAGGACAAGATCACCGCGCTCGATATCGCCGTGAACGACGTCATCAACCTACTCAGTACCGAGAACCGGAACGTCCCGATCGGTGAGCTCGACGACGGCGACATGACCTACCTGCTTCGCAGCCCGGGACAGTTCACGAACCTCGACGACATCCGCAGCATCGTGGTCATGACTCGCAGCGGTGTGCCGGTCTACATGCGCGACATTGCCGAGGTGAGCGACGGCACGGAAGATCGAGAGGGGCTGGTGCGGATCAACGGTCGATCGGCCGTCCAGCTCAGCATCAGCAAGCAATCGGGCCGAAACTCCGTTGCCGTTGCCCGCGCCGTCCGCGCGGAGATTGCTCGCATCAACGCGGCCATGCCGGCCGTGCGCCTTACGACGCGAATGGATTCGGCGATCTTCGTTGAGCAGTCGATCGCTGCCGTCCGCAACGTCGTGCTCTGGGGCGGGTTGCTTGTTATCGGCGTGCTCTTCGCCTTTCTACGGAACGTGCGGACCACGCTCATTATCTGTACCGCGATCCCGATCTCGATCATCGGGACGTTCGCCATGATTCACTTCGCCGGGTTCACGCTCAACACGCTCACGTTCGGCGGATTGGCGCTCGGCGTCGGGATGATTGTTGACGCTTCGATCGTCGTCCTCGAGAACACGTTCCGGCACATGGAGGGGGGCAAGGACCGAAAGGTCGCGAGCGTGGACGGAGCCGACGAAGTCAGCGGAGCCATCATCGCATCAACGCTGACGCAGATGGCGGTGTTTCTCCCACTCGTCTTCCTGACCGGGATCGCCAGCGTCGTCTTCGGTCAGCTGGCCATGGTTGTGATGATCGCTCTCGCGATGTCGCTATTTGTCGCCGTCACACTCGTTCCGGCGATGACGTCCAAGTTGCTGCGCCTTCCGCCTCCGGCCGAAGAGCGAACCGGTCTCGTTGGTGCCGTCATGAATGTGAGCGAGCGCTGGCTCGAACGGCTCGATGATCTTTATCGGCTTGGGATTCACCTTGCACTGGCCCATCGTCCAACCGTGCTCCTCGCGGCGTGTAGTCTCATCGCCGTCACCGTCGTGCTTGTCCAGAATGTCGACGTCGAGCTCACGCCCGAAGTGGACGAAGGCGAGGTGCGGGTGAACGCCAAGCTCCCCGTCGGAACCCGGTTCGAGCGGACCGAGGCGGTCATGCTCGAACTGGAGAAGACGGTCCGCGCCGAGATTCCCGAGGCGGTCAACATCACGACGTACGCAGGCGGCGGCGGAGGTGGTCCGTGGCGCAGCTCTGCGAGCCATACGGGCTCGATGACCGTCACGCTCGTGGACAAGTCCGAGCGTTCCCGCTCGAGCCAGGACATTGCCATGACGCTTCGTCGGTCGTTGAACCGTCTGCCGGGTGTCGTCGTTCGCGCCGCCGCGTCGGGTGGGAACAGAATGATGACGCGCCTGATGTCGAGGGTCGGCGGCGAGGACTCAGGACGCCTGGAGCTGGAGATTCGCGGGCACGATCTCGATGACGCCCGACAGGTTTCGGATCGGGCGGTTGCCGTCATGAACGACACCGAGGGGATCGCAGACGCCGAGTCTGCGACAGAGCAGGGCCGGCCAGAGCTCGCCGTGCATGTCGACCGCTCAAAAGCTGCGCTGCTCGGGCTACGGGTGGCCGACGTCGCTGAGGCGTTGCGCACCGGCGTGGCCGGGACCGAGGCCGCCTTCTTTCGCGAGCGGGGCGACGAGTACCCGATTGTCGTCCGATTGCGCGAGGAAGACCGAGCCCGCACGGGCGACATCAACGACGTTCCCCTCAGCACGCCAACCGGAATGATCATTCCGGCGCGAAATGTGATCACCGTGAGATCCGACTCCGGTCCGGAGCAGATCGAACGGAAGAACCAGGAGCGGATCGTCCGCATCAACGCCGAGATCGAGACGTCTTTGAGCGACGCCGTCGCCGCGGTGTCCGCGCGTCTTCCCGATATAGATCCGCCGACTGATTTCTCCGTCGGCTTTGGCGCCGAAGTCGTGGAGCAGGCCAAATCGTTCGGCCAGCTGCGCCTGGTGCTCCTGCTCGCCGTTCTGCTGGTCTACGCCGTGATGGCGGCGCAGTTCGAGTCGCTCCGCGACCCGTTCATCATCATCCTGTCCATCCCGCTCGCCGGCATCGGTATCGTTGGAGCGCTGTTAGTCACCGACACCCCCTTCGGCATCCAGGCGTTCATGGGCGTGATCGTACTGGGTGGACTCGTCGTCAATAACGCGATCTTGCTGGTTGACTACACAAACATCCTTCGCCGTCGCGACGGGCTCCCGCTGCGGGAGGCGGTCGAGCGGGCAGGTCGCACCCGGTTGCGCCCGATCCTGATGACGACCGTGACCACCCTGCTTGGCATGGTGCCGATGGCGCTCGGAATCGGGGAGGGGTCGGAGCTTCAGGCGCCGCTTGCGCGTGTCATCATCGGTGGGCTGCTCTCGTCAACGGTTGTCACCCTGGTCGTTGTGCCCGTGGTCTATACGCTCTTCGAAGAAGGGTTCCAGAGGGTGCCTCGTGGAACGGGGGCACACGTGGCGCCGGCCTCGAGCTAGTGCGCGACCCTGCCGCAGTTTGGATCGCTGACCCCGGAGTGCTCGCGGGCGTCCTACGTGACTTCCGACGACGCGATGGCGGGTGGCGGTGGCACTGGGACCTCGAGTTCTGGCATCGGATCGGCGGCAAACAGCCGCTGGAGCGGTTTGGCCATCAGCCGGGCCCACTGTGTTGCTCGAGACACGCGCGCGCTATCCGTAGATAGGCCGGTGTTGGCGTACATCTGCCGGTAAATCTTGGAGGCCAAAAGGAACGTCACCCGTGCCCGCAGTGACCTCACCACCTTCGACCGGCCCCAAATTGATCTCATGCTGTAGAACTGGTCCCAGACCTTCTGCGTGCGCTGGCGAATCTCCTCGGCGGACATGACCGGATGCGGCGTGAAGACCTTCGGACGCTTTGCCTGCGGGATCAACCAGTGTCGTGACACCGGAACCCCATCAACAGTCGGCATCTCATCACCTGTCTCACTTACCCAGCGATCGAAATCGAGCGTGCCAGGGAATGGGGTCAGTGTGACGAACTGAGCGAACGTGATGTCCGCCCGGTTGGCGAGGTCGACCGTGGCATCGAAGGTCTGAGGGCGATCGCTCGGCAGGCCAAAGATGAACGAACCGAGGACGTGCACGTCGTGCTCGCGGAAGGTCTTGAGTCGGGTCACGAGCTCTTCGCCGGCTAAGTTGAAGTCCTTGTACACGTCTTTGAGCCCTTCCGGAGTCACGGCCTCGACCCCGACAAGGGCTCCTCTGATTCCCGCTCGTCTCATGGCCTTCAGAAACGACGCGTCCTCGGCGGCTTCCATGGTGATCTGTGTGTAGAAGACAAGATCGTCCGGCAGCGATGCGAGCCGCTCCATCAAGGCAAACCGATCCGAGCGGATCTCCTCCAGTTCGTGGAGCCGGCTCGGGTCCTCGCGTCGCCGAGCCATCCTGAGGTCCTCGAGGGTCACCGGATAGAAATTGTCATCGGCGAGCACGATGAAGCGAAATCCCATTCGGCGCAGCTCGACGACCTCTTCGATCACGGCCTCGACGCCACGCTGGCGGGGCTCTTGTCCGTCGGTGCGCCACACCGAGCAGAAGGAGCAGTGCTTCGGACAGCCGCGCACCGTCTGGACTGAGGCCCACGCGTAACGCTCTCGAGGGAGCAAGTCCCACCGGGCCTTCTTGAACGCGGACGCGCCGATCTGCCCTGCCTCGTAGATGCGTTCGGGGACACCGTTCACGCAATCTGCCAGTACGCCACTCCAGGCGACATCTCCGTCCCCCTTGACGACGGCGTGAGCCCCACCATGCTCATGGGCTTCTTCGGGGTAGAGGGTCGCGTGGATGCCACCGTAGACGACCCAGGCGCCGCGCGCACGGGCCTTCTGGCCGATCTGGTAGCCGACCAGCGCGTTTCCAGTGTGTATGCCGATTCCGATGACATCGCCCTGTTCGACGCGAGACACGTCGAACGGTTCGAGGGTTTCGTCGATCAGAATCGGGTCACCGAACTCTGCCGGCGTTGCGGCGGCCAGCACATAGAGCCATCTCGGCGTGATGATGGCCGACCCGAACGAGAAATGACTGGGATTGACAATATATACGCGCAAAACTACCACCTCGTCCCCGTTTTCGATGGGGAGCACATTCATGGCCCGAACGGTGTACTGTCGGGATGCCGTGCCAGCTTAGCCCGAGCGCTCGGTCCGGCGCAAACGCCGATCGAGGAGTCCTCGGGGTCAAGAGGGCGTTGCCGCACCTAGCCCGTATACTTCGCTTCCAATCCGTGGACCCGATGAGGCATCATGCACCTGTTTGAGAGGCGACGCGGAGACTCATGAATGGCCCCATTTTGCTTGCCGTATGTGTGGCGACCGGCCTCCTGGCGGGTGAAGTTGCCGAAGGTGACGGCATCCTCGGCGTGTGGGTGACGGGAGATGGGACCGGTTTCGTCGAGATCCGCCGCGATGCGGACGTGTATGAGGGAACCATCGTTGGTGGCATCGGTGAAACCGGTCGTGTCGACGAGAAGAACCCGGACCCGGGGCTTCGTAGTCGTCCGCTGTTCGGGTTGCGGATCATGAACGGATTCACCTATGACGGTGATCGCAAGTGGACCGACGGGATGATCTACGATCCCAACAGCGGCAAGACATACAAATGCAAGCTGGAACTCGATGGTGATGACACCTTGAAAGTACGCGGCTACGTGGGCGTCTCGTGGTTCGGTCGTACCGAGAAATGGACGCGGAGAATGGACCTCGAGTCGATACCCGACCGATGACCCGGAGGGAGATAATGCGGATACACGTCATCGCGTGTGCTGTCCTTCTGGCGACACAGGGTGCCAGTGCGCAGTACTCGGTCTCAGGGTGGTCGACGGCGTGTGGCCCCGTCAGCGCCGACACCGAACTCGGGCTGAAGCTGGTCGCAGCGTTTTGTGACGCGGTTCCCGTCGGTACGGCTGTGGGGGCAGCCGCCGCAGGGACGAAGCTGTGGGTCAAGGTCGATCAGGTCAAGGCCGATCAGTTGCGTAGCGATCGCGCGGAGGCCGAGCAGCTGGTGCTCATGTGCTTGAAAGCTTGGAGGGAGCTCACCGGTTCCGTATCGCCCACGGTCGTTCTCAAGTGGGGAGATCTCCGACTCGCCGAAGGCCAAACGACGCCGGCCCGCGGGGATCAAGTGACGTTTCTCAGCTTGAAAACAGGGTGACACCCGTTCGGTCGGGAAGGAGACTGACGATGAAAGGGAACCAGAACGTCATCGACGCGTTAAACGCGGGACTGACGATTGAGCTTACGGCGATCAACCAGTACTTCGTGCACTCGAAGATGTGCAAGAACTGGGGGCTCAACAAGCTGGCCGCGCACTACCATGACGAGTCGATCGAGGAGATGAAACATGCCGAGCTCCTCATCGATCGGATTCTCTTCTTGGATGGCGTCCCTGAAATCGCTCGCTACGACACCATCCGCGTTGGCCAGGATGCCAAGCAGCAGATCGACAACGGGCTGATACTGGAGCTTGGGGCGGTCAAGGCCTACAACGGCGCGATTCAGGTGGCTATCGATGAGAACGACTCTGGCAGTCGCGAGATCATGGAGAAGATTCTTGTCGAGTCAGAGGAGAGTGTGGACTGGCTTGAAGCGCAGCTGTACCTGATCGACAAGGCCGGGTTGGAGAACTATCTGGCGACCCAGATTTAGGGCCGGATCGGCGCACGCCTGACCTTCCGGGACTAAGTCTGAAGCAGTTGTGCGATCCGACGGTGGCAGGCAGTGCAGCCACCACCCGCCTCTGTCAGCCGGTGGATGTCACGAACGGTTCGACACCCCTCGATCGCCGCGGCTGAGCGGATGGCTGACGCCGTCACCTGCAGGCAGTGGCAGACAACCTCGTCGGTCCCAGGCAGCGGTCCGCATTGCGAGGACGCGCCTATCGAATCTGAGGGGGGGCCGACGGCTGAGGATGAGCTCATGGCTACAATCTGAGACTGAGTCTCAATTTCAAGATCTTATATCCGACCAATTTGGTCGGTCAAGCCAAAAAGGGACCGCGGAAGCGGTACATCCGGTAGGTCTTCTTTTCGCGAAAGGCCCGACTGTCAAGCGTTTCCTTTCGCGCCTCGACGTTCTCCAAGAACCGTCTCGCCAGCCACAGACCGATTTTCAGCACGCGTGGGTGTCGTGACCGCCAGTGCTGCATGGTCAGACGCACCGTCGGAACGATGTAGCGGTTGAGCAACTGACAACTTAGGTCCAGCGTCGGGGCCGTCTCCTCTGTCACGTCGCGCTCAAACTCCATCTGCATGCCGCTTTTCTCAGCCGCGGCGAGGAAGGACGAGAGGAGGTGACCGCTCTTGGTAGCGGGACTTCCATCCTTGATGAGGGCAAAGTAGTCGCTCAGGACCAGGTAGCCGCCCGGCTCGAGGGCACGCAGGACCGCGTCGAAGAGCCCGTCGAGTGGGACGTACTGAGCCGACTCGCTCATGCAGATCGCGTCGTACCGTCGCGCCGAGCGGAACTCCTCGAACTTGCACTCGTGAAAAGTCAGACCGGTCTTCTCACGGAAGAGACGTCCGTGAAATGGATCCGGCGACAACCCCTCAACCTCGTAGCCTCGGGCCGTCAATGTGGCCGCGTTGCCTCCGGTGCCGCAGCCCACGTCGAGCACCGAGGTGACGCCCTTTGGAAAGAGATCGGCGATGGTTTCGGCGTAGCGTTGCTGGGCGACTCTGAAGCCCTCGAGGGTCAGCGCCTCGCCGGCCCAGAGGCCGTAGTGCACGTGCTCGAGGCGGAGGACGTCGACGTAAAACCGGTACCCGAAGTCATCCTCCGGACCGGCGGGATCGCGCCGGGCGTGGAGACCCAGGGCCTCTTCGATAGGCGAATCGAGAAACGTTGGGCGGGCGTTCGTCGCGCCGGTGGTCGGAGTTAGGGAATCGTCGATCGCGCAGACTCCTACAACGTGGACGGTCTTGTCAAGCGGCGCTGAGCCGGCGGCGACCCCGACCCGGGTTCGCGCTGGGGCGCGAAGGTGATACCCGCAAGTGCGAAGCGAGGGTTCTTGGCGCAGCGCCGTCTGAGTATGGCCGCGCACTGCGCGGCCCCGCGTCGAGCGCAATATAGTCTGGCATGCCGGCAGTACTACCGTCCGGGAGCACCACGACTTCCAACCACACCTCGCCCTGGACCTGTGCTTTCAGGGCCTGAGGCGTGTAGACCGGCCGCGCACGATGGAGAGGTCGGGGAGTCACGATACCTGCTCCAGGACGATACACGCTGCCGCCGGTGCCGCCTCCACTGCCGGGTCCCAGGCCGGGCCCTTCACCCGGGCCGATGCCAACGCCTCTGCCGGTACTTGCACCGCCGCCGGCCCCGCTGCCTTGAGACAATGAGTCCCTCGCGGCGTTGATGCTCTCCATGCTGCCAGGTAGCGTCTCGAGCGCTGCCGTCATAGTGATCGCCGGGATGTTGAGCCGAGAAAGATCGAGCGGTTCCGGCTCCACCTCGGGCTCGACGTAGTGTGGTTCTTCCGCCACCGGGACGCTCAACTCGGCCTCATTAGGCCCTTCGATCTGGACTGGCCTTGGTGGCTCGAGCGATTCGTTGCCACCACCTCCGCCGCCACCACCTGGACCTTCTTGGGGAAGCCAAATGATGCCTTCATAGGTCTTGCGGTTAGGCTCGATGAGATCTAACACGGGCTCCGGCGCCAAGGCGATCAGCAGCATCAAGAGACCGCCACCGACGACGTGGCTCCCGACGGACGCGGCGAACGACCTGCGCATGCGCACGGCGCTGAGGCGGAGGGTGACGTACCGCGGAGCGAAGGTGTCTGGCAGGATTGAGAGCCCCGATAGGGGGGACGTCACATCGGCTTGCGTGCCCTGATGCGGAACCGACTTCACCGCGTCGAACGACCTGGTTCCGAGGCGGGTCTGGGCATCCCGCTCTCGTCGGCGCTGACGCCGGGCGGTAGCGTATGGTCTGCGGCCGGCACCAAACGGGATCCGTCCCAGATGGAGGCTCATGACGGTCTTTAAGCAACGACGAGGCCAACTGCCTCAACGCTGCCATCCCTCTGTTTTGAAGCCGGGCGGAGTGACTTGGTTGCTCGCATTGACCGCCAGCGGGCAACCGACTGTCCGCCAATGTGGACGTGCCGGGTACACTCGAGAACAGTCGAAGTTGACAGTCGCCATGCCCGAATACGAGGTCGCTCGTGTATCGAGCGTAATCCAGACCGACTCGGTTCTCCGCCCGCCGCTGTCAGAAACCCAGTTCCGCAACGCGACTCATGACATCTACCGTCACACAGTAGTAGGGTTGCTGCCCCGGCCGCTCGGAAGTCACAACGCAGAACGGCGGCCAAGGCGCGATCGTATGTCTTCATAGGGGGGTGGACCCATGCCGATGACTCACGAGGTGGCCCAGGCCGAGGTTGCCGACCATGCGGGCGTGGCATTCCACCCGCCCGTTCTGCTGCTCCTCGCGCTGTTGCTGGGCGTCGGGGCGAAGTGGCTGACTCCCCTGCCGCTCCTGCCTGACAACGTGGCGCTACCTGTGGGACCGGTGGTCGTCACTGCGTCGTTTGGGTGGTTCATCTGGGCCGTGGTCACGATGCGTCGCGCGGGCGGTTCCATCCCGACCAGTGAGCCGACCGAGGCCGTCGTGATGCAGGGCGCTTATGCGTGGTCGCGCAATCCCATCTACGCTTCGATGGTCGCGTTGCAGGTAGGCGTCGGCATTTGGGCCAATAGCGCGTGGTTCCTCGGCCTCGCTGCGGTGTCGGCCGGGCTGCTCTGGTGGGGCGTGATTTCGAGGGAAGAACGCTATTTGGAAGGGAAGTTCGGCAAGGCGTATCTCGCATACAAAGCAAACGTGCGGCGCTGGATCTGATCTGACTGCCACCCGTGCCATGCCACGGCAGTGGAATGGCAGTGAGATGGCAGTGGCAGTAGAGATGGACTGTCGCTGGTGCCTCCAGTTCACGAACTCGCCGCGCAGCGCGGACCGGAGGCAACGCAAGAGGTGTAGGTCACTGCTTCCGGGCTTTCAGCAGCAGGGGGCCGAACACAATCAGCGCGATCACGATGATGACGAGCCACTCGCCAATCATGGGCTGGGCACGCGCCTCCACAATGTTTCGGTGGGTGCGTGACGACCGACACGCACTCGCACCTCGCCAGGATCGATCCACATTGTGGTCTCGGTGGGCAACCACGAAGAACCGCGGATATCCGAGTCGTCTATGGCGGTTGCGAGCACGTCGTCCGGGCCGAACTTGACGCCAAACGCCCGCGTGCCCTGGCCCCAAGTGGGCTCCTCGGGCCGCCACGAGGGCTGAAGATATGCCATCAGCGCCCGCCGAAACGCGTCTCGAAACGTCGTGACCTCCGCGGGGGTCGCCGACGGTCTCCGACTCAACGCGTCGCTATGGGTGGCGGCAACAGCGCGTTCGAGGTGCGCTGTCCACCAGGTCACCGCGACATCGACTTCAAGCTCCACGGCATCTCTCTTCACGAATTTTTCGGGCAACAGCTCTTGGGGCTCGCGTCCTCACGCTGGGCAGCTCCGGACGAGCCCTCGCTTTTGACATCAGCCCCTGCGAGTTCGGTCGACAAAGCCTCGCCAAACCCGTGTCTCGTCTGCGCTGCCACGAACCGCCGCACCATAGATACCTCCAGCGGCTGTTGATGTCTTCCAGACTTGGACGAGCGGGATCATCACATCGGACGGTGGAACCCAGACCCGTAGAGGATCCTCCAGAGGATCCGAGAGGGGCGAGCTTCTGCCTCCCTCGACCTGAAGCCGGCAGCCACCATAACTGATGTCCACCACCGTGGCGTGGCCCTTGCCGACGGTGACGTCAACGGGCTCTGACACCTTCGTCCGCGGCCACTGCCGCAGATCCACGTGTGCCCATCGGTCCGTGCTCAGGAGCGAGTCAACCATGCGCAGCAGCGACCCTGCTCCGAATGGTTTAACCAGGAATGGACACCCGAGCATACGCGCCTCTGATTCCAGCACGGCATCAGGATATGCGTTCGTCACGATGGCTGGAATCGCGGCTTGTTCAAGCGATCGTCCCGTCAGGAGCTGAAGACCGTTGAAGGCCCCCAACCGAACGTCGGTGATAAGCAAATCGGGCTGGTGCGACAGCAGCAGGGACCGCGCACGGTCGAAGGTGCCCGTTTCGACCACGTCATACTCGGCCTCGCGGAGCGCCGCTACCGTGGTGATCCGGTCGATGGCGTCGCTGTCCACCACCAACACGCGCTGACCCGTTCCTACTCCACTCACGAGTCCAGTCTCGCGTCTGAGGGTCGCTTACACCTAACATGTGCGCTCGGCGAATCCTTCCGCCGCCGCCGAACGCCGAGTAGTGTTAGGCGTCGAACTCTACGCCTTGGGACGGTGCCGATCAACCGCTTTCTGATCGTGAGTCGGTCGCGTCACAGGCGGCGTCACCTCGCGCGGGACCCCCTACCGCGGTAGCTCACGCCGCGCACTCCCCGAATACTGGTGGCGCCTCGGCGGACATTCGGCACTGCCAATGCGTAGGTCCCTTCGGGTCCGTTCTGTGACCGAGGCGGGCGAGATCAGGCCATAGCGGCCAACCTGTTGTCAAACGCCTTAAGTGACCAGGGCTTAGCAGCCCGTGGTGGAAATGCGGTCTTCCTATGCGGCTTTCGGGATGAGTGATCGATCGTGATCGCCGACCCCGATCGTGGAACGCGCGGGGTACTCGGGCTCGCGAACGGTCCAGACATGTACGAGGCGCCGCCAGGAGGACACAAGGACCATCAGCGCGGCGAGACAGCGCCCCTGCAGGCTGCGCGGCGTGCCAACGCCGATCAGCTGCCGGAACAGCACGCCGAGGTTGAAGCCCGCGAGGTGAATCAAGAGGCGCTTCAAGATATTGCGATGCCCGCGCAGATGCGTGCGCCGCATCCCGCCGGTCTCGTAGGCGTGCGCGAACGAACGCTCGATGCGCTCGCCACGTCGGCGCATCAAGCGCTTGCCGCGGGCGCCCCGAATGCGCCGACGATTCGCATAGACGGGCGCTTGGGCCTCCCGCGCCTTGGACCAATCGCGGCGGCCTCGATCCGGCTCGGCGACATACGACCGGACGCCGACGGCCTGCAGATCCACCATGACCTCATTACTGTGATAGCCCTTGTCCGCGACCAGCGCGGTGAACGCCTGGGGGTCGTCCACCTCGGCTTGCGCATCCTCGATCTGGGCAGCGGCGGCGACCGTCGTGTCGCCAATGGTCGTCGTATCCCCCGTGTCTGCGCCTTGCACGGTCACCGCGACGACCGCGCCGGTGTCGAGGTCCACGGCATGTTCGACCTTGTGGGCCAGATGCGTGCGGCCGTCTTTCATCTTGGCGACCTTCGCATCCGGATCGACGGGGCTCCGCCAGTCCTTGTTCGATGGCGTCTTCTTCCGCTTCCGGTCCAGGCGGGCGAGGTCGTCGCGCGTCGGGGTGGCAATGCCCGACGCCTGCGCCAAGCCGGTCAAATAGGCCTGGTAGTCCTCGCCGGTGTCCCGCCGCACGATGCTCCGCATCGCCGCGTTCGCCTCCAGCGTGGTGGCGTCGATCCCGATCGTCGCGCCCTTCAGCACGCCCGACGCGACGAGGCGCTGCTGCACCCAGGTGAACACGGCGCGATGCGTCTCGACGTCAATCAGTCGCCGGGTTCGGGAGATCGTCGAGTGGTCCGGCACATCCTCGTCCACGGCGATGCCCAAGAAGCGCCGAATCGCCAGCGAGTCCGCCGCGCGCCAGGCGATGCCCCGCTCCGAGTCAATGCCTTCAAAGTACCCCACCAACAACGCGCGAAAGTAGATGCCCGGCGTGAGACTTGGCCGGCCACGGGTGGCGGCGTAGAACCGCTGGCACTGCCGTTCGACAAACGTCTCGAAACCGTGGGCGTCCAGCAGGGCGTTCACTCGACGATAGAACGGGTGGGCGACCGTCTGGGGCAAGTCGGTCGTCGCGACCCAGAGGGCTTCTTGTCGTCGTCGTTTGCGTCGTGTGCCCATTGACATGCGAACGAGTGTACAGATGATGATCGATTCTGGCGATCGATCTAGCCGAGGCCGTTGCTGATTTTCACCACGGGCTGCTAGTGGTTTGCCTTCGCTAACCCGATCGCCGGGGTTCACATATTGGCCGATCGATTTACATATTTTCCGGCAGCTTCCCTAGTTTTCCTAATCTTTCCTGAGACTTCCCATTTGGTGACGGTCTTGCACAACCCGACCCCGGTACTCGGTTGACGTCGGGACGGCTCACGACCCTCGCGCACCGCGTTTCTTTGAGCACGCGGCACACGCGCGTCCTTCCTTCGTCACCATCGGCGGTTTTCGGGGGCGCCTGCGGCCCCCCAGTTCTGGAGGAGACCGATGCATCCGTCCTTATTCAACACGCGCGTCCCCCTTGGAGACACGGGCGAGACCTTTCTCATGAACACCTTCACGGATGCGCAGTTAGTGGTGTCCGCCGACGTCGCGAATCTGCTTGACCGCCTCGATCCGGCGTGGCCTAACGATTGGGTGTCGACGCTGGACCGCACCGAGCAGGCGGCGCTTCAGGACCTGGCCCGCCATGGCTTCGTCGTGGACGACCGCGAGGCGGAGCGTGACGCCCTCGACAAGTTCTTCGCGGACTTCAAGAACAACACGGATGAGATCCACGTGACGGTCTTGACGACCCTGCAGTGCAATTTCGCGTGCGACTACTGCCTCCAGGGCGATCACGAGGAGCACAACCGTTATGCGAACAAGATGACGCTCGACAGCGCCGGCCGCGTCTGCGACTGGTTGCGTGAGCGCCTCGACACCGTGCAGCCGCGCAAGTTGTCCTTGACGTTCTTCGGTGGCGAACCGCTCCTGAATCTCCCGATGATGTACGAGATCGCCGAGCGTGCCTGGGCCGAGACCCAACGACGTCACGTCGAGATGCAAACCAGCGTCATCACGAACGGCCTCCTGCTCACGCCGGAGGTCGTCGATCGACTCGAACCGTACGGTCTGAACGGTTTCAAGGTGACGCTCGATGGCGATCGTGACACCCATGATCGAATGCGTCCCCTTCGCGGTGGCCAAGGGACATTCGACCGGATCATCGAGAACGTCAGACAGGTCGCCCACCGGTGCAATATTGCGATCGGCGGCAACTTCGACGAAACGTCCGTCGATAGCTATCCGGCGTTGCTGGACTTTCTCAAGGAGCAGGATTTCGCGGATTCGCTGGTCAAAGTCGCGTTCAAACCGATCATTAGCACGCGCGCTGACACGCCGACTCCCAACGGACTCATTCCGCTCACGGCCGTCGATCCAACCGGCAAGCCCTTGGGCGGCGGCTGCATGACGTCGGCTGGCGCTGGGGCCGGGGGCGGGTCACCCTGCGACTCGTGCCACTTCCTGGACGAGAAGACCTCGTTTCTCCGGGAAGAGACCAAAGCACGGGGCTTCCACACGGCCGACGGCGTCCACATGGGCCCCTGTGAGATTCACATGCAGCATGCCTACACGATCGGCACGGACGGGTCGCTCTACGCGTGTCCCGGCTTCGCCACCGAGTCCGATCAGTCCGTCGGACACATCGATGCGCGGACGGACATCCACCGCGAGCGCGCCGGAGAACAGTTCGACGCACTCGCCGCGTGGCGGAGTTGTGGCGACTGCTCCTTCATTCCCGTCTGTGCCGGGGGCTGTTCGGTCGCTTCGCACAACGAGCTGGGCGATATGAATACGCCGGCCTGCCACAAGGACAGCTTCGAATCCGCGTTGGTCTCGCTCGCCCACGAGGCGGCGGGGCACTGACTAGAACACCGCACACCGCAGAAAGGAGGAACACATGAGCGCACCGCTTCCAGTCGCGAAGTCGTCTGCCGCGATTCCCTGGAAGACGCCCTCGACGAAGACGACGCCAATCACCGTCAAACCGTGGCTCGTCGACGTCCCGCTCGATCACCTGAAGTGACCGGATTCAAGTGAGTCATTCGTAACCCAACAAGGAGACACGACGATGCAGATCAAGGTCATTAAGAAGGGCACGACCCAAGGCAAACCCAGCAGCTATTGTCCGTGGTGGATCGAGGATTGGGGCAGCAAGACGAAGTAGACCGCGGTCGTTGTCAGCCCGATTCGTGAGCGTGGCAGGCGTGCGTCACAGCCAGTTGGGCCGGGCGGGCGCCTGTCGCGCGGACTTGGCCACGCTGGCGGGTGAGCATCTCGACCCGAGCTTGGAAGGCGATCGGTTTGCTTTTGCCCGAGTCTGGCGGGGTTCGAGTTTGGTTTCGCAGTGATGACGCGTGACTATCTACAGTGCGCTGATACTGACGCCCTATTCTTTCACCAGAACGATGGAGGACCCTATGAGCCATGCGGAACGTCGAGCCACGGAACGTAAACCCGTCTCCTTCCCAGTTACTGTCGCGACCGAAGCGGTCGTACTCGAGGGTCGGACCTTGAACTCGAGTGGTCGCGGCCTCCTCCTGCACGCCCGAGGTAACATCTCAGTTCTCGTCTCCGTGAAGGGGCAGGAGTATCGTGGACGGTTGGTACGAGCAGCGCCGGTTGACAGCGAAACGATCGCATACGCAGTCGAACTCGTCGAAGACATTCCGGAGGACGCCTGGTCGGCAGCGTGAAATAGCAGTGCATTGTGCGGGGCTTCAAAGCTACAAGCGGTAGCGGGAGTCGTCACCATTCCACCCGGTTCACAACCTTCGGCCAGCCCGTCGCGGCATGCCGCAGGGCCTCGCGACCACGCACCGGCTCCGTCGTCAACGGGTTCGCAAAGGTGCCGTCTTCTGCGAACAAGTCAGCGAATCTACTGTAGTCTCCGGCCACCACTGCACCACGTATCGCCTGGAACGCCGCCTCAATACGCTCGCGATCAAGTGTCATGCGTTCCTCCTCGTCTTGTCTTCAGTAACTCCGGAGCGGGGCGAGGTCGTCAGTGAAAACTTGGGGCAGGATCTTCAGCGTCACCTGGCGGTTCAGTTTGGTGTCGGTGGCCTGATACACCTCGCCCATTCCCCCCTCGCCGATCTTGGCGGTGACGGAGTACGGCCCGAGTGTGGTACCTGGGCTCAGCATAGCTGTCTGGGGTCAGCCGATTATATGCCTGCGCTAGCGGAAGGGGACTCGGAGTCACTCGGTTCACCGCCGGTGCCATTGAGCAATAGGTATCCACTGATGCTCAGCGCAACGATTCCATATACGAGCATCGAGGTGGCGAAGGCGAGGTCGGAGGTGATCTGGGTCAGAAAAACGATGACCAGAACTGTGAGTCCTGCTAGTAGAAGTAGGCCGCGAGGCTTGCGGAGAAAAAGTGACAGCATCACGCCGACCAACGCCGCGAGCACCATGGGGAGTCCAAGAAGAATGGGAACTACCATCGCGAACCCACCAAGCGCATCGCCCTCTAACGACGTAAAGGCAAGACCGACAACGATGGCGGCAAAGCCACAGAAACCGAAGCAATAGCACGCGACTCGCGCTTCAACGCTCGGCGGACGCTTAGCTTCTTTAGCGGTCATGGGACCATCTTTGCGTGACTCGATACGGCCCGAGGGTGGTGCCGGGGGCCAGCGTCATGGGAAGGGCCATTGTAGCCAAAGCGTCGAGCCGGCCCCGGCCGACCTTGACCCCCTAACTGACCCCCAAAGGGCTGGACGAGAGGCGAAAGTGCTGGACGCGCCTGGACTCAAACACCCGAGAAACAGTCCGGTCTCGTCCGCCGCCGTCCATTGACTTTCGCCGGCATTGTCAGGTTAACTCTCCGCGCGGCACAATGCCGGGATGCACCCTCGACGATCCCGCTACCTCCGGCATCGCTTTCCGTCTAAAATCATCAGCCACGCCGTGTGGGTGTACCACAGATACTGCATGAGCTTCCGGGATGTCGAGGATCTGCTTGCCGAACGAGGAATCATCGTGTCGTACGAAAGCATTCGGCAGTGGTGCGGGAAGTTCGGCCCCGACTACGCCCGGCAGTTGAAGCGCCGACAAGGTCGACTCGGAGATACGTGGTTTCTGGACGAAGTCTTCGTCACGATCAACGGTCAGCGCCAGTATCTCTGGCGTGCGGTTGACCAAGACGGTGACCTGATCGACATCCTCGTCCAATCCCGCCGGAACGGGCGCGCGGCGCGGAGATTCTTTCGGAAACTCTTGAAGGGGCAGAGAAAGGAACCGTCTCGCCTCGTTACCGACAAGCTGGGCAGCTACCATGTCGCCCATCGGGACATCATGCCCGTCGTCATCCATGACACGAGGCGATATGCGAACAATCGCGCCGAAGTCTCGCACCAACCCACGCGACAACGAGAACGTCAGATGCGAGGCTTCACCTCACCCGACCACGCGCAGCGATTCTTGCACGTCCACGGAGTCATTCAGAATCTATTTCGAGTGGGTCGGCACCTGCTCAGGTCGGTTCATCATCGGATGTTACGAGCACGATCGTTCACCGTGTGGGCCGCGGTGACCGCAGCCTGATCCTCTGATCAATTCGCCCTCATCCTGACCCAGGCTCGTTAACTTGACAGCCAATCCACGCGCCCTTTCGTCGCGAAACATCACGAAGAAACTGGGCCGGCGCCTGAGGCCGTGCTGATAGCCTGAGCGAAGCACCCGAGGGCCGAGGCCGACGGCACACTGGTGGGTGAGCCCCCGTTTGACAGCATGGCCCGGGGATGTCGCGAGCACATCATTGGCGACACGCATGGCGTGATCCCGTTCAGGAGAGTACTTGCCGACGCATTCCTGCCTTCGGATGCTCCTCGCTCATCACGATGAAGGAGTGACCGATGCCACGCACACAGCACACCACGCGCCCCCCGCGGCGCTCGAAGCGAAGGACCCGAGAACAGACGTTTCTGGAGCGGGTGCATCGCAATGCCGCGGGTATCGACATTGGGTCCGGGAGCCATTGGGTGGCGGTCCCCCCAGACCGAGACGAGCAGCCTGTGCGGGAGTTCAGGAGCTTCACGCATGCGCTCATCGACCTGGCCGACTGGCTCACGGCGTGCGACGTCGATACCGTCGCGATGGAGTCGACCGGCGTGTATTGGATCCCGCTCTTTGAAATGCTGGAGGCACGAGGCTTCTCGGTGCTCCTCGTCAATGCCCGGCACGTCAAGAACGTGCCCGGACGCAAGAGCGATGTGTCCGACTGCCAGTGGATCCAGCGGCTCCATACCTTTGGCTTGCTGCGCGGCAGCTTTCGGCCCACCGCAGAGATCACCGCCATCCGTACGCTGCTGCGTCACCGAGACACCCTCGTGGAGGGGGCGGCCGCCTGTATCCAACGGATGCAGAAGGCGCTGACGCTGATGAACCTCCAACTCCACACCGTGATCAGCGACGTGACCGGGGTCACCGGGATGCTGATCCTGCGCGACATTGTGGCCGGCGTGACCGATCCCACGGTGCTCGCTCGTCATCGCGACCCCCGGTGCAAGGCGTCGGAAGCCGAGATCGCCGCCTCGCTCACGGGTCACTATCGCGATGAACACCTCTTCGTGCTGCGCCAGGAGCTCGAGGTGTACGACTGCTACCACGAGACGATCCAGCGCGGTGACGAGCAGATCGAGGCGCGCGTCCACGCGCTTCAGGCCCAATGCGAACCGCCGGGAAGGGACCTGCCGGCTTCGCGCAAACCGAGTCCCAAGAGTAAGCGACAGGACAACACACCGTCGTTCGAGATCCGTTCCCCCTTGTTCACGCTGTGTGGTGGGGTCGACCTCACCGCACTGCCGGGCCTCGGCCCCTACGGCGCGCTCAGGCTGATCTCCGAGATCGGTGTCGATATGCACTGCTGGCCCACGGAGCATCACTTCGCCTCCTGGCTCACGCTGGCGCCGAACAACAAGATCTCGGGTGGGAAGCTGCTCGGATCTCGCACGCAACCGTCCGCGAACCGAGCCGCCAAGATCCTGCGCCTCGCGGCCATGGCCCTCGTTCGGGGCGACCACGCGCTCGGGGCGTTCTACCGCAGGCTGGCCGCTCGCACGGACAAGCCCACCGCCATGACGGCGACCGCCCGCAAGCTCGCCCTGCTCGTCTACCGCATGCTCACATACAACATGCCCTACCATCACACATCCGCGGCCGAGTACGACACGCGCCAGCGCACACGCATCCTCCGCGGCCTCCGCAAACGGGCGACATCACTCGGCTTTGAACTCGTCGAAGCCAGTACGGGGCTCGTTGTGTAGGGAGCCAGTTTCTCAGGAGTGCCCGACAAAGAGCGCGTTCAGGCCGAACAGCACGGCGCCTGCCACGAGGAAGTGCACGAGCGGTTCACGAAAGACGCGACGCCAGTTCATGGCCATGTCATTCTGGCGTGTACCAGATCGGAGAGCTCCACGCCCGCTCTTTGATCAGCGGCGGGTCGGAAATCGGTGTCTCCTGGAAGAGCGCCCGATGGGTTGACCAGCGGCAGGTGGGATTCTCCAGCACGCGCACGTAGTAGAACGCACGTTGGGAGCGATCGAAATCCGGATCGCGCCAGGTGGTGCTCAGCTCTTCGGCACCGCGGTCGCTGGAGTAGCTGCAGTCGGCGAGGCTGACGCGTGCTCCGTTGTCCGCGCACCGGTGGGTCTCGGGATCGGGCTCCAAGCCGTCGGCGCACACGACGTCGTAGACCCGTTCGAACGTCCCTCCGTCGGCATCGGCCCACCCCTTGACGATCTGGATCTTCTGGAGGTTGGCGCTGGCGGCGTCCTTCGTGGCCCAGACGACGAACCGGGGGTCCGCGTCATCCGCCGGGGCGAGCGGGAGGTCGGCGCCCATCGTCACGCCGGTGCGATAGGCGTCGTCAACCAGCGTCCGGCTTGCATGCTGGTCGGCGGCAAATTGCCATCCGCCAAAGAAGCGCACACGGATCCGGGTACCGCTGGTGCCGAAGGTCTCCTTGCGACGGAGCGCGTCGAAGATCGCCTCGCGCGTGTTCTCCTCGGCCCACACCCCCACCAGTCCGCCAGGGTTAGCGGGGCTTCCGCCTCTCACGCCGCCCGCCGCCATGGCCAACGGCCGGTCAGTGTAGTCGTTCTCGTCGGTGGCACCCCCCATGCTCTGGTGGTCATCGGTGCTGGCGATGAAGCCGAACTTGAACGGGTTCACGCCATACTCGGCTTCCAAACGGAGGCCATCCTTCAGCGCATTGCGGACATAGCCGGTCGCATGGGTGCAGCTGGCCCGGTCTGGTCCCGTTCGCTGCTCGGGGGTGCAGATCGGTCGATACGGTTCGAAGTTGCACTCTTCGTCGGTTGTCCGCAGGCCGAGGTAACACTCAGAATTACCCTTGATCTGGTGGATCTCGACCAGCGGCTCGGCCCACGCGCGGCGCGCGAGGATCTCGGGCGAATACGGCGCCCAGCCGGATTCGGCAAACGCGATCCCTCCGCTCAGATTGGTGTTGTGCGGGATGGCGACGACCCGGCACTCCCCGGTGCAGACCGTCTCGAGCCATTCCCACAGCCGTTCAGGGCGCCTGTGCATCTCGACATTCGACCCGCCCCACTCGGGTACGTCGCGTCCCTCGAAGATCACGTTCCGATGGTGCATGCCGTACCCGGGAGGACTCGCCGACCACTCGTAGCCCGGGAAGGTGGTGAATCGCCCCGGCTCATAGAAGTCATCGGCCTGCTTCTGGATTTCGTGCCACAGATGTCGGGCGCGCTCGTAGCACCGGTTCTGCGGACCGATGCCGCTCTCCCCACAGATCTCGGCCGGTCGCCGTCCTCTGCCGTGGTGCGGACGGTAGTGCCGCATGAACGCTTGACTCCGCTCGCGGCTCGGTTCGCCGCGCAGAGTGATCTGGATGTTTCGAAGGTCGCGACACGTCGGCGTGTCATAGGCCGGGTCGCCGGTGTCCTGGCAGATGTGCATTTCCCCCAGGGTGCTGTCGTGGTCGGTGACGGCCATGAAGTCCAACGGGACTCGGAGGCGTACCTCGCGCCCGTCCGACGTAACGATTGCGTCACCGCGGCCAAATCGATACGCGACAGTCGGGTCATCGAGGTTGCCGCCCATGATGAAGGCATCCAGCGACCAGTTGGTGTGCACGTGGAAGTCACCGAAGTAGGCGTTGCGCGAGGGATTCGCTGATGGCGTTTGCGGCGCGGTCTCCGCCGCCGTCGGTGGTCCTTCGGCATGCAACTCCGGACGTGCCCGCGGGGACGGTGCAACGAGGACGAGAACGAGGATGAGCCAGAATACGCGACTGCGCACGTGTCGTTTCTCCACTCTACGCCTTCCCTGCTCTCGACGACGCTTACCGGGCGTTAGTCGCTCTTCTAGGCAACCCACGGCTTCTCTGGACAGCAGAACGGCGTAGGTCGTAATGACTAGAATGAGTCGAGAATAATCTTCGTTCCTGGCTCATACCACACGTTTCGACTAATCCAACACACTATGCACGCTCTTCCGCAGTCGACCGATACAGGGCTGTCGCCCGGTGATGAGTCAATCTTATCGCTGGTATATCTGACGTGGGAGTCTGTCGCACATTCGTCGCACATCTGGTCCCGCCGCCACATCGGCCGCAGCGGCGAATTCCCGCTCAAGATTGGCCGTTGATGCCCGTCGTTAGGGGCTTAGTTGATGGTGCGGAAGGGGGGATTCGAACCCCCACGCCCTTGTGAGGCACAAGCTCCTGAGGCTTGCGCGTCTGCCAGTTCCGCCACTTCCGCGGGAGCGACCATTGAGTATAGCACCGGCCTTTATCCTGGCCGCTGAGCTCGGGGTGCCGATACCCGGTAAAGGAACGGTACGCGCTTCTTCTATACTGCGAGCGCGTAACCTTGACCTTTTGCTAGGAGGCCACGACGTGGCACTTTCCCGCGGAGCTCGGTTCATCCTGATGTTCGTCATGCTAGCGGTGCTCGTATCGCTCGGAGGCGTGTTAGCCACGTTCTTTCTCGCGCCGCGAGGTCCGGCGGTTCAGGCCGGTTCGGTCTTGTGGCTGCGGGTGCCGGGCGGTCTGATCGAACATGCCCCAGACGATATCTTCGGCCAGCTGACCGTGGGGCGACGCGCCACGTTGCGCGATGTCGTCGGTGCCTTGCAGAAAGCGAAGCTCGACGACCGCGTGGAGGGCGTCGTGCTCATTCCGCCGCTGACGGCCGGACTGTGGGCCAAAGCGCAAGAGATTCGCGATGCCATGCTGGACTTCAGGGAATCCGGCAAACCGCTCATCGCCTATCTCGAATACGGCGGAGGACAGCAGTACTACCTGGCGACGGCAGCTGACAAGATCTTCCTGACGCCGACCAGTCCACTTGACCTGGTCGGGGTGGCGACATACGAGCTGTTCCTTCGTGAAGCACTGGACAAGATCGGGACCCATCCTGACTATCTCCATGCCGGCGATTTCAAGACGGCGTCCAATCTCTATACCGAGACGACCTTCACGCCCGAGCATCGCGAGATGTCCGAGGCATTGAATCGCGACTTCTACGAGCAGCTCGTGGGTGCCATCGCCGAGGGACGTCAAATGAGCGAGGCTGCCGTCAGGCGTGCCATCGATGAAGGGCCGTTTGTTCCCGATCACGCGATGACCCTGGGATTGATTGATGGCCTCCGATACGAGGACGAGCTTGTGGCCGAATTGGACGCGGGCGAGGCGGAGCCCGCGCGCCTGGACTATGCTGACTATCGTCGGCTCGACCCGGCGACGCTCGGCATCACGGGCGGTCCCCGAATCGCCGTGATTCACGCCTCTGGCGCGATCATGCTCGGCGGACCTGGCTTTGACATGTTCGGCGGCCAGGTCGTGAGCTCGAGGGCCATGGCACGCGATATCCGTTTGGCTCGCGACGACGACACGATTAGAGCCATCGTGTTGCGCATCGATAGTCCAGGAGGGGCGGCCATCGCCTCAGACCTTATCTGGCGTGAGCTGATGTTGGCGAAAGAAGACAAGCCGCTCATCGCCTCGATGTCCGATGTTGCCGCGTCAGGCGGCTACTACATCGCGGCACCGGCCGACGTCGTGGTGGCACAGCCTGGAACACTCACCGGTTCGATCGGTGTCGTGGGCGGAAAGCTGGCCATCGGGGGGACGCTCGAGAAACTCGGGGTGAACGTCGAGGCCGTGACTGACGGAGCGATGGCGGGGATGAACTCCCCATTCACACCCTACTCGGATCAGTCCCGCGTCCGCATTCAAGCGCAGATCGATGCGATCTACGAGACCTTTCTCGCGCGGGTCGCGGAGGGACGCGACATGACCCGGGACGAAGTACACGCGATCGCACAGGGGAGAGTCTGGACGGGTCGACAGGCCCAGACGATCGGATTGGTCGATGAGTTGGGCGGTTTCAATCGCGCGTTGGCGCTCGCGAAGCGCGAGGCTGGGATCGACCCGGACCAAGGGGTCACCGTTGTGCCGTATCCTCGACCACGGTCATTCTTCGACTTGATCAACACCGAGTTTGGTGTCACGTCGCTCGTGGCGCCATATCTCGCCACGCCGGCGGACCAGCTGGCGGCGCTGGCAACTTTGCCGATACGCCTCTTTCGCCCCGGCGAGCCTTTGGCGCTGATGCCGATGTTGTCCTTCGACAGGTAGGTGGAGTGCGCACCCGAACCCCGCGCCCTCGGGCTACGTGCCGAGGGCCTCGTTCAGCGCGGCTTCGTCGATGCTGACGGCTAGGCTGGTGGCGACGTTCGCTAGGTAGGACGCGTAGAACTGCTGCCGTCGTTGGCCGAGTATTTCGGTCTCAAGCTCTTCTTTTTCGTCCTCGAACACCGCCGGGATCACGTCCTCGCGGTCGACGACCTGAATGACCGCAGCAACGTTACCGGCCTCAATGGCGTCACTGACCCCACCGACCGGCAGCGAGAAGGCAACGGCCTCGACCGCGGCGTTCGCACCAACCTCCGGGAAGGTCCCACCCCGCGACAGCGGTTCGCTCGAGTCAATCGTCCAACCTGCGTCGCCCGCCGCCGCCTCGAAGTCCTCAGCCGACTGCAGCGCAGTGGCCGCTTCGGACGCACGCTGTTGGGCCAGCGTGAGCGCCTTGCGTCGCAGGACGTCCTCGCGTACCAGATCGCGCACGTCGTCGAGCGGAGGCACGTACGCATCCTGCCGACCCACGACGGTTACCCAGGCTGGCCCCAGTGGAGACCGAATTGGGCCGTCCACCTCACCTTCGGCGAGCTGGAATGCCCGCGTGGACACCTGCGGGGCCAACCCCAGGCCGAGGATCGGTTCACCCGGCGCGACGAATCCGGATTCCTGGACTTCGAGTCCACGTGAGGCAGCCGCCGAGTCGAGGTCGTCCGGGGTCGAGACCTCCGACGCGATGGCGTTGGCCAGGGCACTCGACCGACCGACGGCTTGCTCTTGTTTTAGCGTGCGCTCGATCAGGTCACGTACCGCGGTGAGCGGCTGGGTGGCTCCGTCTTGCTTCTCCGTGACCTTAATCACGTGGAACCCGAACGCGCTGCGCACAGGATCCGAGATGGCGTCGACCTCGAGCTCGAACGCAACCGCCTCGAACTCGGGCACCATGCGGCCACGTCCGAACAAGCCAAGGTCGCCGCCCTGCACCGCGCTGCCTTCATCATGCGAGTGGGTTCGTGCGAGCTCCGCGAAGTCGGCACCGGCGCGCGCTTCGGCAGCAAGCTCGGCAGCGCGTGCCTCCACCGCGGCTTCATCCTGATCTTCGGTGCGAAGGAGGATATGGCTGGCTCGTATCTGAGGTGGAGTTGAGAATCGCGAGAAGTTGGCGTCGTAGTAGTCCTGCACCTCTTCGTCGCTGAGAGTGATCGTGTCCCCAATCGCGCTCTCGTCGATCAGGAGAAACCGAAGCTGCCGCCGTTCCGGTATTTCATAGGTTGACGACTCCTCGTCATACAACAATTCGACGTCCGCGTCGCTCACCTCGACTTCTTCCCGGAAGTCGTCGCCACGAAACGCGACCAGGTTGACGCTGACCCGTTCGTTCCGTCGACGGTATTCCGTCTCGAGTTCCGCGTCCGTGACCGCTACCCAATCAGTTACCGCAGACTGAAGCCGCCGGACCAAGAGCTCGCGTCGGACTTCCTCTTCGAAGTCGGCGACGCTCATCGGCGGGCGCTGAAACTGGAGGGCCTGGCGATAGCGCTCTTCGCCAACGAAGGTCCCGTCCACCTGAAATGCCGGGAGGTTGACGATGACCTGGCGCACCTCGGCGTCCGTGACTTCGAGTCCCAAGCGTTCGGCCTCTGCCAACGCTGAGTACTGATTGATCAACTGCTGCAGAACTTGACGGTGGACGCCGAGTGATCGCAGCACGTCTTCGCTGAGTTCGTCGCCCGTTTGGAGGCGATAGTTCTGCACCTGTTGCAGGTAGACACGACGGAACTCCATCGTGGTGATTTCGTGACCGCCGACGCGGGCAAGCACTGTGGACGGCAGACCGGTGACCGCCGACTCATTGAAGAAATCCGGCACATATAGGAACACGAACGCCAGACACACGAGCGCCAGGCTCCACTTGAGCCAGCCTTTGTGCCTCCGCATTCCGTCGAGCATCGTCATGCCAGTGATTGTACTTGCCGAAAGCAAATCGTGTCATCCGCCGATAAGAGAGGTGAGCGCGGTGGAGCTCGAGCAGTCCCACTGTGCTATATTTGCAGCAACTGAAGGACTTAGGGGATTTGACGGAAACTCGGTGACCGATGGTGGCTCGCACGAATAGGTCGGCAACACGCCGACGGGGGTCGTCCTCGGGGGCTGGGCTCCGCCTGGTGGTCTTCCACGCCAGCGCCGACGTGGATACGCACATCGCCCCCCTGGCGCGCTTCCCCCGCTTCAATGTCACGTGCTATTCGCAGCAAGCCGCACGGCCGTTTCGGGCCCCGTCTGGCGTTCAGGCGGTCCTATGGGAGCTGGGGCCCGGTCGTCGCCCCAACTGGCGGTGGCTGCGGCGGTTCGCCCAGGGAGCGCCGATCGTTTCGTATTCATCGCAAACAGGCTCGGATGTCCTGAATCGATCGAAGCAACTTGGTTTTGCCCGCCATCTTGAAGCCCCTCTGAACGGGACCGAGGTTGCGCACCAAGTGGCGATTGCGTCGCAAGAAGACCTGTCGACCCGCCTCCGACGATCGCAACCGACGCTCCGTCGCTTTCTCAACCGGGTGGATGTCGTGCGCGAGATGCACCGGTCAATCAACGAGTCGCTCGAGCCGGCCCAGGTTGCCGACGTGGTCGTGGTCCGCGCGGCGGCTTGGCTGCCGGCGGCCAGCTGGGCGGTCGTTGGGACGGCGCCGGCTAGTCCGCCATCACTGCTGGCCGAGCGAGGACTTTGGGTGCGAGTCGAGCTGGCGACATGCGCCGTTGGCGCGTGGGTGCTCGACCATTCGCGCGTATACTGCTCGGCGAGTCTTCGCGAGGACGACATCGTCGAGGACGCGCCCGACGTGGCCGCCATCGCGCTGCCCTTGACGTGTCGGGGCCGGACCGTCGCGGCCCTCGTGGGTATCGACCGTGAGCCGTCGCCGGTGGTGCCGCGTGTGTCGACGTCGATGTTGGATGCGCTCCGGGCGTTCCTTGAACCTGCAGCCTTTGCTCTCGACAACGCGTATCGCATCAGGCGCGTAGAAGCCCTGTCGGTGACCGACGACCTGACGCAGCTCTACAACTCGCGGTATCTCAAGCAGGCGCTACGGCGCGAGGTCAAACGCCAAGTACGAAGCCGCCGACCTCTGTCGCTGTTGTTCATCGATATGGATGGGTTCAAGGGCGTGAATGACGAGAACGGGCATTTGTATGGCAGCCGAGCGCTCGTTGAAGCCGCCGAGATCATCCGCGACTGCGCGCGTGAAACCGACGTCGTCGCGCGGTACGGCGGCGATGAGTTCGCGATCGTGCTGCCGGAGACCGATAGCGACGGAGCCGTGGCGGTCGCCCGGCGTGTCTGCGATCGAATCCGCGCGCACGTGTTCTTGCAGGACGAAGACATCTGTTACCAGCTGACCGCCTCGACGGGTGTCGCGACGCTTCCCGACGCCGCGTCCACGTCGGAGGAGTTGATCCAGGCTGCTGATGCCGCGATGTATCGGGTCAAGGCTCAGGGCAAGGACGGGTTCCAGCTTGCGGGAGCGGCGTTCAGGGAGGGTGTATCGGCGTGAGCGTCCGTTCGATCTTCTCACTGTTCTCCAGCGACCTGGCGATTGACCTGGGGACCGCGAACACATGCGTCTATGCGCGGGGCAAGGGCATTGTGCTCAACGAGCCCTCGATCGTCGCTATCAACAAGGTCAGCGGTCAGGTCGAAGCGGTCGGCAGCGAGGCCAAGGACATGCTCGGGCGAACCCCGGGTGACATCATCGCGATCAAACCGATGAAGGATGGAGTCATTGCGGACTTCGAGGTCACAGAGAAGATGCTGACCTACTTCATCAAGCGCGCACACAGTCGTACCGTCTGGGTGCGGCCTCGTATCGTGATCGGCGTCCCATCGGAGATCACCCAGGTCGAGAAGCGCGCGGTGAAAGACAGCGCGTACCGGGCCAAGGCCAGTGAAGTACATCTCGTCGAGGAGGCCATGGCTGCCGCAATTGGGGCTGGCATGCCGATCACCGAGCCGTCGGGGAACATGATCGTGGATATTGGGGGTGGGACCACCGATATTGCCGTCATTTCGCTGGCCGGCATCGTGTACAGCAAGGCCGTGCGCGTTGCGGGTAATGAAATGGATGAGGCGATCATCCAGTACATCAGAAAGACATACAATCTGTTGATCGGAGAGCGAACAGCCGAGCAGATCAAGATTGAAATCGGGTCGGCCTACATGCTCGACGAGCCGGAAACGATGGAAATCAAAGGGCGGCACCTCATCGAAGGTGTGCCCAAGACGATTACCATCAGCGATGAGGAGGTGCGCGAGGCGTTGGCAGAGACGGTGAACGTCATCGTCGATGCTGTGCGCGTTGCGCTGGAGCGGACGCCCCCAGAGTTGTCGGCTGACATCGTCGACCGGGGCATTGTCATGACCGGTGGTGGCGCCATGTTGAAGAACATGGACAAGCGACTGCGCGAGGAAACGGGGCTGCCCCTGGCGATGGCGGAGGACCCCTTGTCGTGCGTCGTTCTAGGTGCCGGGAAGATGCTGTCTGACTTCGGCCTGCTCCGAAAGATATCGAAGGACTAACCAGCGGTCCTCGCCCTACCGCTCTCATTCGGATCACCGCCATGGAAGGCCGCCAGCGTTTTGGTTATCTCGTGCTGGCCGTCGTGCTCGGGCACGTGATCATGATTTCTGCCCAAATCAACGCACAGCCCGGTTCGACGGTACTCGAGTCGGTGACATTCGGTCTCTTCGCCGAAGTGCAGCGGTTGTTGACGACGACGCGTGACGGCGTAACCGGCGTCTGGAGGGGCTATGTCGGTCTGCGCGGGCTGCGTGAGGAGAACGAAGTACTGAGTCGCGAAGTCGCATCGCTTCGACTCGAGTTGCAGGAGCAGCGTGCGCTCGCCGAACAGGCTCGGAACCTAGAGCGTCTGCTCGGTTTGCATGAGACGCTTGACGTGCCGACCCGTGGTGCGCGCGTCATCGCGACCGACGCGACGCCGTACTTCCGCACGATCACGATCGACCTTGGCTCACTGCATGGTCTTCGCCCCGACCTTGCAGTCATCGTGCCAGCGGGTGTTGTCGGCCGGGTCGTGGGAGTTCCCGGACAGCGCGCTGCGCAAGTTCAGTTGCTCGTCGATCGCAACGCTGCCGCTGGGGCGCTCATCGAGCGCACGCGAGCAACGGGGGTCGTCGTGGGAACCGACGATGAGAGCGTGATGCGCATGGACTATGTCTCCAATCTCCAGGATGTGCGCGTCGGCGATCGAATCGTCACGTCGGGAACCGATGGCATCTATCCGAAGGGGTTCATCATCGGTGACGTCACGGCTGTGGCCGAGGGGATCGGACTTTACCGGACGATCGACGTAGCGCCGGCGGTCGACGTATCCCAGGTTGAGGAAGTGCTGGTCGTGATTGATCCGCGTTCCTTGATGACCGACGCGAGGTTGCGATGAAAGCGGGCCAGATTGCCCTCGCGTTGTTCGTGGCGTTGCTTGCACAGACGACCCTGGTTGGTGAGGTCACGCAGTATGCGCCGGTCGATCTGGTGCTGATCGTCGTGGTCTTTGCCGCGTTGACCAGCGGACCGATGGTTGGCCTGTGGACCGGCACCCTCGGGGGGCTCGTGCAGGACATCCTATCGGGGGGCGTGATTGGCGTCAGTGGGCTGGCCAAGACGATAGCCGGCGTGCTTGTGGGGTTCGCGGCTTCGCAGTTCATCGTGGGCACGTTCTGGCACCGGCTGGCGATTCTCGTGGCAGCCTCGGTCATCCACACGCTGTGCTACGTCGGCGTCTACGCGCTGATTGAGCCTGGCGCGCCGGTTGCCACGGCGGGCATGGTCGGGCTGCAGGCCGTGCTGAACGCGATCGTTGGTGTGGTCGCCCTTGCTGCGGTGCGCGTGGCGCCGGGCGTGCGTGAGCGCTTCCGCCATGGCCGGGGCTCGATGTCACGCCGCCACTGGAGAATGAGCTAGGGACTCACGATGTCGGACGGATTCGTTTCCACCGAACGGAACAAAAGTGGCCAGCTGCTGCGCGTGTGTCAGATTGGAGCCGCTATTGTCTTCGTTGCACTCGCCGCGAGCTTCTGGAAGTTCCAAGTGGCCCAGCACGGGCGGTTCTCCGAAATGGCGGAGAACAATCACTCGCGTTCGCTGGCGCTCCGAGCGCCGCGCGGTGTGGTGTTTGATCGCGATGACCGGGTCCTGGTCGAAAATCGCTACTCGGTGAATATCTCGATCGTTCGCGAACGCATCGAAGATCTGGACGCCATGATTCGGCTTTTCGCGGATGTGACGGACGTCGATCTGGGTGCGGTACTTGACGTGATCGAGCGGAACGCGAACGTTCCCGAGTATCGGCCAATCGTGATAATTGGGGACGCATCGCTGGCTCAAATTGCGGCGGTGACCGCACGCCGACTCGAGTTGCCCGGTGTTGTCGTCGAACAGATCCCCACTCGTCACTATCCGGAACATACGCTGGCATCGCATTCGTTCGGCTACGTAGGCGAGGTCACGGACGACCAGCTGCGTGGTGCGTCTGACGATCGGCTGCGCGCGGGTGCGATCATCGGCCAGTCGGGCGTCGAGCAGCGGTACAACGAGCTGCTGATGGGCAACGACGGCGTACGGCACGTCGTGGTCAACAGCGTTGGTCGTGAAATCGAGACGATCTCGGAAGCGCCGCCGGACGAGGGTCGACAGATCAAGTTGACGATCGATGCCGATCTGCAGCGTGCCGCAGAAGAAGCCTTTCAGGTCCATGGGTACTCTGGCGCCGCCGTGGCCCTCGACCCGAACACGGGCGACGTGCTGGCTCTGGTCAGTTTGCCGGCGTATGACCCGAACGATTTCGCCCTTGGCATCGACCAGGCTACGTGGTCATCGCTCAACTCCAACCGCCTGCGGCCGCTCCAGAACCGAGCACTCCAGGGCCGATACCCGCCGGGCTCGACGTTCAAGATCGTCATGGCAGCGGCCGCCCTCGAAGAGGGCATTATCACGCCCAACTTCAAAGTCGCGTGCCGCGGCGGTGGCACCTTCTTTCGTCGGTTCTTCCGCTGTCACTCGACCCACGGCACGGTTGGGCTCGATGTCGCGCTCGAGAAGTCCTGCAACACCTACTTCTACACCTTGGGGAACATGCTCGACGTCGACGTGATCAATCGGTATGCAGAGGCCTTCGGCCTCGGCGTGCTGAGCCAGATCGATCTACCGCACGAAGTACGAGGACTCGTGCCGTCGAGAGCATGGAAGCGGGAGCGGTTTGCAGAACCCTGGTACCCCGGAGAGACGATCTCGGTATCAATTGGTCAGGGTGCGGTGTCAGTGACCCCCATTTCGCTGGCAGTCATGATGGCGACGGTCGCGAACGGCGGAACCCGTGTGGTGCCTCGACTATTGAAGGCCGTACGCGAGGGTGAACGCTGGCGCGAGATCAACCGGCCCGAGGCCGCGTCGGTCGTCGAGTTGTCCCCGGAGACACAGGAGGCGATCAAGCGCGGGTTGTGGATGGTCGTCAACCGCGAGGGCACCGGCGGTCGAGCGCGAATCGAGGGCCGCGATGTCATCGGGAAGTCTGGAACGGCGCAGGTCGTCTCACTCTCCGGACGGGCGGCGGCGGACGATTCCGAAGTGGACTTCCGCGATCACGGCTGGTTCGTCTTCGCCGCGCCTCGTGATAACCCGAAAATTGCCGGTGTTGTGTTTGCGGAGCACTCGGATCATGGCTACCTCGCGGCCCCGGTCGCCAAACACCTCATGGAGACGTTCTTCGCCAAGCAGGACGGGGCGCGTCTTCCGGCGTTGCTGCCGCCGGGGGTGCCGCCCTCTGGCGTCGCGCCGGTGGAGGCGCAGGCAGAAGTGCCGGTCGAAGCTCAGGTGGGCAATGACGACTGAACCAAGAAGGCCGAACGCCTTGGAAGACTCGAAGTGATCGATCGCCGGTTGGTTCCTCACATCGACTGGGCGCTGCTCGGAGCGGTCCTGGTGTTGTCGGCGATCGGCCTGGTGATGATCTACAGCGCGACGTACGACCCGACGACACAGCGGGTCGGCTCGCAGCTCTCGCGTCAGTGTTGGGCCCTCGCTCTCGGCCTCATCGGCCTAGCGGTATGTCTGAGGATCGACTACCGCACCCTGGTGGACCACGTCGCACTCATCTACGCGGGGCTCATCGCACTGCTCGTCTACACCCTGTTTTTCGGGGTTGAAGGTGGCGGTGCGAGGCGCTGGATTGACCTCGGACCCTTCAACCTCCAGCCGTCCGAGTTCGGTCGAATGGTCATCGCCCTGGTCTTGGCGGTGCTGTACGCGGAAGCACGGCGCAGCCAGCGGCGCACCGCGGACTGGGTCATGGGCGCCTGTCTGGTCGGGATCCCGTTTCTCCTGATCGCGCGTGAGCCCGATCTCGGGACGGCTGTCACGCTGCTTCCCGTGTGCCTCACCATCATGATCTTTGCGGGGTTGCGGCTGAAGTTCTTGGCCGCGTTGGCACTCGTGGGCGCCCTGATGGCCCCGGTCGCGTGGACGTATGCCCTCGAGGACTATCAGAAGATGCGGATCGCGAGCTTCCTCGATCCGGAGCAAGATCCGCGTGGCGCCGGCTATCAGCAGATTCAAGCTCGCATCACCGTTGGCTCGGGCGGGCTGACCGGCAAGGGGTTTCTGCAGGGAACGCAGAGCCAGTACAACTTCTTGCCGGTTGCACACAACGATTTCATCTTTTCCGTGTTGGCGGAGGAGCAAGGGTTCCTCGGGGTGCTGTTTGCCCTGGGGTTGTACTTGTTCGTCATCGTGCGGTCGATCGACGCCGCGCGGCTGGCGAAGGACAGAGTTGGCATGTTTCTGGTCGTGGGAATCACGGCTGGCTTTGCGTTTCAAGTGATCTACAACGTCACGATGTCGGCCGGGCTCGCTCCGGTCAAGGGATTGACGTTGCCGCTCATGAGCTATGGCGGCTCCTCGATCATCGCGACACTTATGGGCTTCGGACTCATCCTCAACGTCAGGATGCACCGCTTTACGAATTGATGACCCAGGACGGGAGTTTCGGCGCGTCGAGTGCACGGATTCCGTCCGCGCCGGACTAGTGGAGCATCTGTATGCATCCGATGCAGTTCTGCACGTCGACCGTTGATGTAGTCGGGGCGCCTTCTGGCGCGCGACTCGTCGTGTGGCCGGCCGTGTTGCTCGCCTTGTCCGAGGGTCTCATGGAGAACGAGACACATGAACAAAGAGTTAATTGTGTCCTCGAACCGCCACGAAACCATGGCGGCGATACTCGAGGACGACCAAGTATCCGAGATCTTCATCGAACGCGAGCAAGAGCGCGGTGTCGTCGGGAACATCTACAAGGGACGGGTCTCGAAGGTCTTGCCCGGCATGCAGTGCGCGTTTGTCGACCTCGGTCTCGAGCGCGACGCATTTCTCTACGTCGGCGACGTCATCGGGACCGATGAGCAGTTCGAACAGCTCGAGTCTGCCGATGCCGATGAGGACGAGGCTGAAAGTCGTAAGCCGGCCGACACGCCGCAGGCCGCCATCGAAGAACTGCTGACGGCCGGTCAGGAGATTCTCGTCCAAGTGGTCAAGGAACCCCTTGGAACGAAGGGCGCGCGTATAACCTCTCATGTCACGGTTCCGGGTCGATTCCTGGTGTTCATGCCCTCGGTTGACCACATTGGCGTGTCGCGGAAGATCGACGCGCGGAGCGAGCGAAGTCGGCTTCGGGGCATCGTCAGGACGTTCCGTGAAGAGCATGGCTTGACCGGCGGTGTGATTCTTCGCACCGCTGCCGGCGGGCGTCCAGAATCGGACATCGTCGGCGACCTCGACTACTTCCATCAGCTTTGGACGGAAACCCGCAAGAAGATGGACAGGGTGCGTGCGCCCGCTGTCGTGCATCGCGAAGAGAGCCTCGTCGCGAAGTTACTTCGAGACTTTCTCACGACCGATTTCTCGGCAATTCGGATTGACGACCGTTCGGAATATGAACGCAACCTGCGGCTGATCGAACGGATCATGCCGAATCTCGTCGACCGCGTGCATCACTATGACAAGCCGTTTCCCATCCTCGAGGAGTACGGCGTTCAGACCGAAATCGACAAGGCGCTACGGAGCAAGGTCTGGCTGAAATCGGGGGGCTATATCGTCATCAATCACACCGAGGCGTTGGTCGCGATCGACGTGAACACCGGACGCTACGTCGGCAAGCGGAGCGGTCGATTGGAGGACACGATCGTGAAGACCAACCTCGAAGCCGCTAAGGAGATCGTTCGGCAGATTCGCCTCCGCGACCTCGGCGGGATCATCGTACTCGACTTGATCGACATGGAAGAGCGCAAGAATCGTCAGAAGGTGGCCCAGGCCATGGACCAGGAGCTGCGTCGCGATCGGTCGCCATCCAAGGCGGTGCAGGTAACTGAATTCGGTTTGATCGTGGTGACGCGCAAGCGCGTCAAACAGAGCTTGGAACGCCAGCTGACCGACCCGTGTCCGTACTGTTCGGGAACCGCAGTCGTCAAATCGACGGCCACGATCTGCTATGACATCTTGTCGGAGCTACGAAAGCTGAGCGACTCGCTCAACGGCCACGGGGTACTGTTGCGGGTTAATCCCGATATTGCCCGCGCCCTCAAGGAGCACGAGCGTGGGGTCATGCGTGAGATCGAGGATGTGATCGACGGCCGCGTGACGCTCAAGCCCGACACGCAGCTCCATCACGAGCAGTTCGACGTGATGACGATCTAGTCTTCGTCTATCCGACCAGGAGATGAATGAGGTAGTGCGTCCCGCCCTGGTTGATCCAGACCCGCATGTACTCGTTGTCCCTGAGAAGCTCGACACGTGACGAGCCGGTACCGGGTCCGGCACTCTTGGCCACGTCGGTGATCTCGTCTCGGGGGACGATCGAGACCACCTCGCGACCTCTAACGTCGTCGCCCTGTCGGAATTCGACCCACCGCTCGAGCACGGTCAGCGCGCCGACGGTGTCTGGACTCGCGGAGTCGGCGGTGAGCCTGAGGTCGTAGTCACCTGCTGACAGCGCCTCACCGTTGGCCATGACGCTTCGAGGAAGGCTGATTGTCCCCAGGTCGACCTCACCCTGCGGCACGTCGACATCCGTGGGAAGCTGTTGGCCGGCGGCGACGCCCGTCAGGGGACTGACGGTCATTCCCGCGACCAGACCCGCCACCAGCGCTCCCAGAAATGTCTGCTTCAGCGATGTCTTCCACGATATCTTCTGCATTAACTTCATGATAGCGCGTCACCGCTTTCCGCGCCAGCGAACCTGGGTGAAGCTCCTGAGCCGAGATCCTGACACGCCAACGCGCTCGGCCCGTAGAAGCAGCCGCTTGAGGGACGGGTCGCTGAAGCCTCCAAGGCGGCCGCCGGCGCCGACAACCCGATGGCAGGGGACGTCCGGTGCCCGGCAGTTGCGCATGATCGTGCCGACCGCCCGCCACGCCCGTGGTTGACCGGCGAGTGCCGCCACATCCCCATACGTGGCGACGTGACCCACCGGGATGCGCCGAACGACGGAGAGCACGTGTTTGGTGAACCGGCTAGCGGCCATCGACAGCGTGAAGGCAGAAGGCAGAAGACGGAATGAACAAAGTGGCCCTCGGTTGTATCGAGAACTAACCGATCGGCCTAATGCGTCCGCGTGGTGCGCCAGATGTCGTCGATCGCGTCGGCTTTCAGCAGCTTCGTCGCAAAGGCGATCTGACCTGTGTGCGTCGCATAGTGGACAAGCTGCAGCCCGATCACCTGCATGAAGGTCGTGGGCCTGGGCACGCGGTCGGTCGTGTCGAGAAGCCTAGCCGGATCGAACTCCGTCAGGACCCGATCGGCTTCTGCGATAGCGCTGTCGAGATGCGCGAGGAGCTCGGCCCCCGGGATCTCCCCACGTTCGGCGAACTCGGCGTCGCGATCGCGAACGAAATCGCTCCCGCCCACGACGTGGCCAATGTAGTACCGAGTCGAGCCCGCGCAGTGGAGGACCAAGTTGCCGATCGCGTTCGACTGGTCGTTCGGGCGCCACCAGATCATCTTGTCGTCAAGTGCGTTCACGCAGGTCCGGATCTGTTCGGTCAGGTGAACAACGAGTCGTGACCGTGCGATGTAGAGATAGGTCGTTTCGGTTGTCTTCTCCATGAGTTGATTCTGCGTCACCTCTTCAGGACTGGGAAGTAGCATACCGCCGCGATCCCGACATCGGCGATCGCGCACCCTGTCGCGTACCACGACGGAACGATCGCCGACGGCAAGTAGTTCATCATGTGTGCGAGATCGACCAGTGCATGTACGCCCCAGGCCAGCGCCAGCGCGGTTAGCGCATGAGTCGGCTCCCACGTGGTGACGACGGCCGCGATGACGAAGAAGCCGATCGCCAGCGCGATATCAAGCCCAGTTCCGGCGGTGTGCTCATGTGCGACCGCGAGGCCCATGTAGGTGCCGGCGGCCAGCACCAAGAGCAGTGCCGAGAACTGGGCGAGGCGCAGCTCTGAGACCAGTCGACTCGGTGAGCTGGGATCGAGATCGGTAAGCTGCCAGGCCTGCCACAGGAGCGCAACCGCCAGGGCGCCGGAACCGACGGCAGTAGCAAGCAGTGCCTCACTCATAGTCTGTCACCCGCTGCGGAATCGCTACTGAGTCGTGGCATTCGACGTGGGTCGCCCGATGGACAGATCGCGCACGGCCGGCCCGTAGAAGAGCGAGTTAAAAAGGAGCTTGTAGGTGCCCCAGGTTTGTCCACGGTGCTGGACCCGGAAGGTATGCAAGATGGTTCGGCCGCGGCCCAGCGGGGCCTCTACGACCGCGGCCGCGCCGCGCAGATGTTCCTCACCAACCACTCGACCGCTGCGCCGAAGCCGGGTCTGTGGGTATCGCACAACGACTCCCTTGGTCAGCGAGCCGACCTCACGCCGCACTGGGCGCAGGGCGCTGTTGTTGACGAACATGACGTCGATCTCCGGGGGCAGCCCAAACCCAATCGGGTGTGAGGTATCGACGTTCGCCCGCAGGATCGTCCCCGGCGCAAAGAAGCTCGACCGGGCCACATCGCGGACGACGTCCTCGAAGGCAACGTCGAGGTGTTCAACCGCAAACGACGAGCTGTTGCCCAAGGTGATGAGCGTCCCCCCGTTCTCGACGAACCTCCGCAGGTTGCGGATGCCGCCGACGCCGATTCCACCTCGATATTCAGGTCGGATGTTGCGTGCGTGCTGTCCCCGTACAAGCGCAACCGTCGTCATCTCCGGCAGAATGATCGCGTCGAAGCGGTCGGCCAGATTCGGGATCTGGATGTCGGCGTTTCGCAGCTGCTGATACCCGAACTCGTGTTGGTCAAGCACCCATCGGGTCCACCCCGCGTCGATGTTGCCGCCCCAGGGTTCATAGATGCCGAGACGCGGCGCGGTGATCGTGAGCGTCTCGAGGTCGGCCGGAACGGTGACGGCGTCGAACGTGAGTCGCAAGGTCGACGCAAGGGCCTCGAGGCTTCCGCGCTCGACACCCGCGATGAGCATCACGCCGGCTGGCCAGCCCCTCCCACCGGCATCAAACGGCTCGAGCGTCCACTCGGCGGCCGCACCGGTCTTGAGCAGACGGTTCAATCCGACGAAGCTCTGGTTTGAGTCATGGGTCAGAGCGTAGGTGTCGCCCGTACCCACGACTTGGCCCAGCGGCGCAACGGCATCCTCGGTCAGCAGGCGGAGCGGCGCGGTGTCGGTGACGAACGGCTCTTCGATCTGGACCGTTTCAACTCCCATCAACATGCCAAGCGTCCAGGCGGTGGTGTCGTACGGCTCGCTGATTGGTGCACCCGCGTGAGGCCAGCGAATCTCGGGATAGCCCTGTGGCTCGAGCACGTCCTTGACCCATCGGCCAGACGGCTGGTCGAGGCGAACGACGTAGTCGCCGGCTGCGAACTGCCGCCCGTCGGCTTCGAACGGGCCAGTGGCGATGTGGACCTCGGCCGCCTCGGCCTGAAGGACGCGCAGCAGCGCGGCAGTTGCCGAACCATCGCGCTGATCGGCGGGAATCACGAACGCAAACGGCCCGCCTTGCGCGAATCGATCGATCGTTCGCTGATTCATCGTGTAGAAGTTGCGCTTCAGCGAGTGCCGATTGTTGGCTACCGATTCAAGCAAGCCCGTGATCGCCAGGTTGCCGTAGTCGACGACGTCCGAGAAGGTCCATGGGCCGCCCAGCCACGGTCGGGGATAGTTCATCCGGAACTGAGTGTCCGTCGGGGGGGGAAGGGGCGCGCGATAGGCCGCTGTCCGACCGCCAGGACTCTCCGGGGTGGCTGCTGGTCGCGCGTTCCCGCCGTAGAGCTGTCGTACGGGTGTGGCGAGATTGGTAGTTGCGATTTCCGTCAACAGGCTCACGATGTTGTGCCACCACGGGGTGGTGTTGTTCGCACCCTGCCAGTAGCCGTCGTAGAGTTCTCCCCAGATCACCCCAGGTCTTCCCGCTTCGTGCAGCGTAGCCGCCATGGCCTGACCTAGCTGGTTCACCTCGCTCCAGACGAGCGGATCCACGTTGGGATTGGTGGGGTTCTTGAAGGGCGGCACGAAGATCCGCGCTGAGCTGCTGTTCATCTGGTGGGTGTCGAGATACACCTCCGGCCACCACTCGTGATACAGCACGTGGTTGAGATACTGCGTCTCAACCTGGGTCAACATGTAGCTGTCGCGGTTGTTATCGTGGCCGGCGTACATGTGGTGGAGATCCGGCAGCGGCGAGCCTTCGTATGGCGTGCCCAGATTGCGCCGATACCACTCGACGACCTTCCGCTGGCCATCCGGGTCGAGTGACGGAATCAGCAGCACGATGGTGTTGTTCAGCACGCGCGAGACCCAGGCCGAGTCCTCTGCGGCGAGTCGGTAGATAACGTCGTTCATGACCTGGCTGGTTCCGATTTCGGTGGCATGCACGTTGGCGGAGATCAGGACAACCGCCTTGCCGGTCTCTACGATCTGTTCTGCCTGGGCCACGCTCGTCGTTCTTGGATCCGCCAACTGACGCTGCATGGCTTTGAAACGGTCGAGGTTCCGGATCGTGTCCGGCGTTGAGATCGTGACCAGCAGCAACGGATGTCCAAGCGTCGTGCGGCCGAGCTCCTCAACCTTCACCCGCTCGGAGCGTTCCGCCACCCTGTCGTAGTACGCGATCATGTCGTCCCAATGGGCGATCTGACGGTCGGCGCCCATCGGGAAACCGAAGAACTGCTCCGGTGTCGGAATCGCGGCAGGGGTTTGTGCGGAGGTGGGAGGGCCGACCCACGTGGCGACGACCGCCAGTACGATCGAGAGTCGTAGAAGTCGGCCGTGCATGGGCGTTGTCGGTCGTCAGTATATCGTCTGAGGCCTCGCGACGAGATGTGTGTTCTAGCGTAAGATGCTGGTTCGACCCGCGATGGCGCACCCTCAACCGTCCGATCGGGCTTCCAGAGACGACCTCCGCATCCGGGTACTCATCGTGTGTGCCGTGGCGGCAATTGCGACGCTCGCGGTGGTCCTGCAAGACGTGCTTCCGAGTCGCGTGCGCGCCGTAATGGGGGTCGTCTGTTTCATCGGCGTCATCGCGAGCTGTTCGGCCAACCTCCGCGCGGTCAACTGGCGCACGGTCGGATGGGGTTTTGCGTTGCAGGTGACGCTCGCCGTCTTCATTCTCAGATTCGAAGTCGGTGGGGTGCGCCCTGGGTATGCGCTGTTTTCTGCGCTGGCAGCCGTGGTCACGCAGTTTCTCGCGTTCACCGACGCCGGCTCTCAGTTTGTCTTCGGCGTGCTCGCGAACCCGGCTGAGATGGGTGATGTGTTCCCCAACGGGCTGATCCTGGCGTTCTCCGCGCTACCGATCATCATCTTCGTGTCGTCCGTGTTCACGGTGCTGTACCACTTCGGCGTGCTGCAGCTGCTGGTGAAGCTCATGGCTCAGGTGATGATGCCACTGATGGGCACGAGCGGCGCTGAGACGCTGTCTGCTGCAGCGAACGTCTTCATGGGCCAGACCGAGGCGCCGCTCATCGTCAAGCCATATGTAGCCGGGATGACCCAGTCCGAGCTTCTGGCGCTGATGACCGGTGGGTTGGCGACAATTGCGGGCAGCGTGCTGGGCGTGTATTTGAGCTTGGGCGCCGATCCGGTGGCATTGCTCACTACGAGCGTGATGGCGGCCCCGTGTGGTTTGTACCTGTCCAAAATCTTGCTCCCCGAAACCGAACGTGCCGCGACCGCGGGGCACACCCAGGTCGCTGACGGCAGCGACCACGTCAACGTGATCGACGCGGCCGCGGCCGGCGCGGCAGACGGCATGCGGTTGGCCATCAACGTGGCGGCGATGCTGATTGCCTTTCTCGCCTTCGTGGCGATGCTTGATTTCGGACTGGGCATGCTCAGCCCGACGCTTACCCTCGCGCGGGTCTTCGGCGTGGTCTTCTCGCCGGTTGCCGTTCTGCTTGGGGTCTCCACGGCCGACGTGCCTGCGGTGTCCGACCTGCTGGGAACCAAGCTGGTGACCAACGAGTTCGTGGCGTATGTGAAGCTGAAGAGCGAGTACGAAGCCGTCATCAGCGGGCGGACCCAGATGCTCGCGACGTTCGCGCTGACGGGCTTTGCCAACTTCGGCTCGGTCGGAGTGATCCTGGGTGGCGTCGGCGCCATCGCGCCGAGCCGGCGTCCGGATCTTGCCAAGCTCAGCTCTCGCGCGCTGCTCGCGGGCTTCTTCGCGACACTCATCAATGCCGCCATCGCGGGGATTCTGATCTGAACGGCTGTAATTCTGCCTTCTGCCTTCTGGTCTAGTACTGTTATCCCATGCTTCCCACCATCGACTGGCAGGACGGAACCGTGGTGATGGTCGACCAACGCAAGTTGCCACGGCAAGAGGTGTACGTCCATTGCAAGACCGCGAAGGAAGTCGCCAAGGCCATCAAGACGATGATCATTCGGGGCGCGCCCGCGATCGGTGTCGCCGCGGCCATGGGTCTTGCGCTTGGTGTGGAGCGCAGCACATCTACCGGCACAAAGGAGCTGGCGGCTGAGTTCTACAAGCTGTGCGATCTGTTTGCGGCCACCCGACCGACGGCCGTCAATCTGTTCTGGGCGATCGAGCGGATGAAGAGGGTATTTTCGGAGGCGGTGCGGGCTGGCCAGTCGCCAGATGAGCTGCGAGCGACGATGCTGACCGAGGCTCTGAAGGTACATGACGAGGATGTGGCGAGCTGTCGATCGCTCGGGATGGTTGGAGCGGAGGTGGTGCCAGACGGTGGACACGTCCTGACCCACTGCAACGCCGGTGCGCTGGCGACGGGTGGGTATGGGACGGCGCTCGGCGTCGTGCGAGCAGCCGTCGAGAGCGGAAAACAGGTCGGGGTGTTTGCCGACGAGACCCGCCCGTTTCTCCAAGGCGCTCGGCTGACGGCGTGGGAGCTGCTTCGTGATGGCATACAGACGACGGTGATCACTGACGGTATGGCCGGTCCGCTCCTCCGAAGTGGACAGGTCGACGTGGTCGTGGTCGGGGCCGACCGCATCGCCGCCAACGGCGACACCGCGAACAAAATCGGGACGTATACCGTCGCGGTGCTGGCCAAGACCCACGGTGTGCCGTTCTATGTGGCGGCGCCGATTTCGACGGTTGATCTGGGGACGAGTGACGGGTCCGGGATCCCGATCGAGGAACGGGCCGAACGCGAGGTGACGCACGTCGGTTCCACCCGGATAGCACCGGAAGGGGCTGACGTCTGGAACCCGGCGTTCGACGTCACGCCGCACGATTTGATCGCGGGGATCATCACCGATCGGGGGATGTGCCGGCCGCCGTTCGTCGACAGCCTCAAGGCGGCTTCTGAGCGCGCTGCGCTCACACGACCATCGTGAGGGTGCTCGGCATTGAGACGTCGTGTGATGAAACCGCCGCGGCAGTGGTGTCTGAAACCGAATTAGCCGACCGACCCTGGCGGATCGAATCTAACATCGTTGCCTCACAAGTCGAGATTCATCGCGAGTGGGGCGGCGTCGTTCCCGAATTAGCCTCACGACAGCATGTTCGGGACATCTGTGGCGTCGTCGATCGTGCCTTCGCCGACGCCGGCGCAACCTGGTCCGACTGTGACGCGGTTGCCGTCACACAGGGGCCCGGTCTTGTGGGCTCGCTCCTGGTCGGCGTCGCGTTTGCGAAGGCGGTGTCGGCGTCCCGCAGTATCCCACTCATCCCAGTGCATCACCTGGCAGGGCACATCGAGTCGCTGGTGGTCGAGGGCGGGACGATGCCGTTGCCCGCGGTTGTGCTGGTCGTGTCGGGCGGCCACACCAGCCTCTATCATGTTCCGGCGGCACGAGACTACCGCCTCATCGGTCGAACCAGAGATGACGCGGCAGGTGAGGCGTTCGACAAGGTCGCCACGCTCCTGGGGCTCTCGTACCCGGGAGGTCCGGTGATCGATCGTCGAGCCGGGACGGGAAACGATCGCGCCGTCGCGCTACCGGTCTCACGGATGACCCATGCCGACCGGAATCCCGGGCCTCGGCTGGCACATCCACCGGGCTTCGACACTGCGCTGCGCGGACGGATGGAGTTCAGCTTCAGTGGCCTCAAAACCGCCGTGAAGCGCCACGTGGCCGCCCGACGTGCGGCGCTTGGGGCCGACACCCTCCCCGAGGACGAGGTGGCCGACATGTGCGCCAGCTTTCAGCGTGTCGTCGTCGAGACGCTGCTCGATCGGACGTTCGATGCGGCGCGGTGGTTCGATGCGCGCAGCATTGGCATCGCGGGTGGCGTGTCGGCCAACAGTCGCCTACGATCCGACGCAACCGATCGGAGCCGCGATGTCGGCTTGCCGATGTTTCTGCCGAGCTTGGCGCTAGCCACCGACAATGCTGCGATGATTGCCGCTGCCGGGATCCGGAACCTGCGCGGGGGGATCACGGCGTCGTTGGATTTAAACGCCGAGGCTGGCCTCGTGCTGTAACGGGTACTCGAGATGGCGTGGTATCAGCAGAATCATTGGCGGATCTTGATTGCGCTCGGGTTGGGGCTCATCTACGGAGTCGTGGCCGCGATCCTGGGCTGGGGTACGTTCACCTCTCACTGGGTCGCCCCGTTCGGAGCGATCTTCCTTCGATTGCTGCTGCTGATTGCCGTGCCGCTGGTGCTGGCGTCGCTCGTCACCGGGGTCGCGTCGCTCTCGGACCTCAACAAGCTCTCGCGAATTGGCGGCAAGACGATCGTGCTGTACCTGATGACGACGCTGGTGGCACTCGTGATCGGGCTGGGTGCCGTGAATCTTCTCCAGCCCGGGGAGACCGTGCCGGATTCATTGCGTGAACGGCTGGCGACGACCTATGCCGCGGACGTCGAGGCGCGAGAGAACGCCGCCGAGGGTGCGCGAGTGCGCGGTCCGCTGCAACCCATCGTCGACATGGTGCCTGAAAACTTCTTCGGAGCGGCGTCGAGCAACCGCAACATGCTCAACATGGTGTTTGTGGCGTTCCTGGTCGGCATCGCGCTGATGCTGATTCCCGAAGAGAAGTCGCGGCCGTTGCTCGACCTGTTCGAGAGTCTTGATGCAGTGATCGTCAAGATCGTCGAAATGGTGATCGTATTTGCCCCACTTGGCGTGTTTGCTCTCATTGCCGACACGGTCACGAGCGTCGCGGGGGACGACCCGTCGGATGTTGCGCAGCTGCTGGCGGCGCTTGGGCTCTACTGCTTCACGGCGATCCTCGGGATGGCCGTGCACGTGCTGGTGACCTATCCGCTCCTGCTTCGGGCGTTGACGCCGCTGCGAATGCGCCACTTCTTTCCTGGGGTCGTGCCGGCGCAACTTGTGGCGTTCTCGACCTCGTCGAGCGCGGCCACGTTGCCTGTCACCATGAAGACCGCCCAGCGGAATCTCGGTGTGTCGGAAGAGGTCGCGTCGTTTGTGTTGCCCCTCGGCGCGACTATCAACATGGACGGGACCGCGCTGTATCAAGCGGTCGCCGCGGTGTTCATCGCGCAGACGCTTGGGATCCCGCTCGATCTGGGTGCACAGGTGACGATCGTGTTTATGGCGTTGCTGGCGTCGATCGGCACCGCCGCAGTACCGAGTGCCGGCGTCGTCATGTTGGTCATTATCCTCGAGGCCATCGGCGTCCCGGTGCAAGGCATCGCGCTGATCCTCGGTGTCGACCGTATCCTGGACATGTGCCGAACGGCCGCCAACGTCACCGGCGACGCGACGGTGGCGTCCGTGATTGCCGCAAGTGAGAACCAACTGTTCCCGACGCCGTTGAACAAGATCAAAGGCGTTGTGGACCTCCCTGGGGGCACGCCTCCGCCCGGAATCGGAGGTGCGTCGTCATGACTCCAACGCGGGACGACGCCTGGACGCTGCTAACCGAATACACCACGGGCGACAGCTTGCTCAAGCATGCCCTCGCCGTTGAGGCGGCAGTGCGCGGGTACGCCCGCTTGTTTGGTGAGGACGACGACGCGTGGGGGATCGTCGGGCTGCTTCACGACTTCGACTACGAACGATGGCCGGACGCCGCCAACCATCCGTTCCGTGGCTGCGAGATCCTTCGAGAGCGGGGTTATCCAGAGATGATGATTCGAGCGATTCTGTCGCACGCAGACTACAGCGGCGTGGCGCGTCGGAGCCGTCTGGAGCACGCGCTGTTCGCCTGTGACGAGATGGCGGGATTCATCTCAGCCGCGTCGCTGGTGCGGCCGAGCCGAAGCGTGCTCGATCTTGAGGCTCGGTCTGTGCGCAAGCGGATGAAGGATAAGGCGTTTGCACGGGCCGTGAGTCGCGACGACCTTGCCTTGGGCGCCGAGGAGCTCAACCTTCCGCTCGACGAACACATCACCAACGTCATCGGCTTCATGCGTGAGCAAGCCGAGGCCATCGGTCTCAAGGGCACGCGGTGAGCCTCAGGCTCGCGGCTGCGCACGCCGGTCCAACACCCCCGCATGCCTGACGAGTCGCCGACACCGTCACCGGTCGTGCGGTTCAACGGCCTGACGGTTGCGTACGCAGGCCAGCTGGCGCTTCGAGACGTCAGCGGCGCGTTCGTTGGCGGGGCCGCAGGCCTGTTGGGCCCCAACGGGGCCGGCAAGAGCACCCTCCTGAAGTCGCTGCTGGGGTTCATTCAGCCCACCCGGGGTTGGGTGCGGGTCTTGGATCGGGACGCTGCGCGCGAACCACTCGAGCTCCGGGCGCGTCTGGGGTACATGCCTGAGTCTGATGCGCACGTTCCCGGTATGAACGCGGTCACGTTCGTTGCCTATTGCGGACAGCTGGCGGGTCTGCCGTCCACCGACGCGATGCAACGAGCGCACGAGGTGCTCTCCTATGTCGGTCTCGGCGAGGCTCGCTACCGGAACGTGGAGACCCATTCGACCGGCATGCGACAGCGCATCAAGTTGGCACAGGCCATCGTGCACGACCCCGACCTGTTGTTGCTCGACGAGCCGACAAACGGCATGGACCCGAAGGGCCGCGACGAGATGCTTGCGTTGATCCGAGATTTGACCCAGCACAAGGGGATTAACGTGATCGTCTCATCGCACTTGCTGCCCGATGTGGAGTCAACCTGCGATCAGGTCGTGGTGCTCGACCGCGGTTCAGTTGTCGCCGCCGGACCGATCGCAGAGCTCAAGGGCGCCCCCCGACAGGCCTTCGAGATTCGAGTCAAGGGCGATCGTGCGCGGTTTGTGTCGGCGCTGCATGCCGCCGGCGTCGCATGTCCCGATCCAGACGATGACATCATGCGGGTGTTGGTCGCGGGCGATCTCGGGGCACGGGACTTGTTCGCGATCGCGGCTCGCCACGAGGTGCAGGTTCGACACTTGCAGCCTAGCGTGCCAACCCTCGAAGACGTGTTCACCCGCGCGATCGGCGAATCCTGAGGAACGGATCTTCGTGCCCATTCACGACCAAAGCTATCGACGCTATGCAGGCCCCCGCGTGCCGCCTGGGTCGGCGTGGCGGGTCATTGCCGCCACAGGGCTTCGCGCGCTGCTGCGAAAGAGGTTGTTCTTGGTGGTCCTGTTGTTCTCGTGGGCACAGTTCGTCGTCCGCAGCGTCATGATCTACGTGTCGGCGACCGTTCCCCAAATGGACGTGCTCGCGCCGACGGTGGAGACCTTCCGCAGCTTCTTCGAACAGCAAGGTCTCTTCGTGTTCATCATGACCGTCTACGTCGGCGCTGGCCTCATCGCGACCGATCGACGGGTGCACGCCTTGCAGATCTATCTGGCGAAACCACTGACCCGCGTCGAGTACATCGGAGGCAAGTTCGTGATTCTGCTTGTTGTGTTGCTCGGGGTCACGTGGGTGCCAGCGATGCTGCTGCTCGTCGTGCAGGTGATGTTCGCCGGCAGCATGGACTTCCTGCGCCAGAACCCCTTCGTGGTTCTCGCCATAACGTGCTATGGGCTGCTGTACGCCTCGACGGCGTCGGTTGCGGTGCTGGCGCTGTCTTCGCTCTCGACCAGCGGACGGTTCGTGGGTGTGCTCTATGCCGGCGCGTTGGTGTTCTCGCAGGCGATCTTCGACATCCTCAGAGGCGCGACCGGCTCGACCGCGCTGTCGTGGGTGTCGTTCAGGGCCAACCTGTCCCAGGTGGGCGACGTGATCTTTCGGATGTCGCCGAGATACGACACCTCGTGGGTCATTTCACTCACCGCCGTCATCGCCGTGGTTACGGTGTCGCTCTGGGTTCTCGAGCGTCGCGTGCGTGGGGTCGAGGTCGTGGCGTGAGTGCGCCGGTCGTAAGCGCTCGGGCGCTCTCAAAGTGGTACGGCGAGGTGATCGGTCTCAACGACGTGACGGTCGAGATCCGGCCCGGCATCCTCGGCCTGCTCGGGCCGAATGGTGCCGGCAAGTCGACGTTCATGAAGCTTGTGGCGGGGCAGTTGAAGCCGAGCCAGGGAACCGTCGAGGTCTTCGGCCAGCCGATCTGGGGCAACCATGCGGCGTTCGCCGATATTGGGTACTGCCCAGACCAGGACGCTTTCTATGAGCGAATGACTGGGGAGGAGTGGTTGACGGCGCTGACGCGTCTCGCCGGCCTCGAAGAATCAGAAGTGACCGCGGCTGTCGGGCGGGCGCTGGAGGCCGTCGAACTGACCGACGCCGCGAACAAGAAGATCGGCGCCTACAGCAAAGGGATGCGGCAGAGAATCAAGCTGGCGCAGGCGCTGGCTCACGATCCGACGCTGCTGCTGCTTGACGAGCCGCTTGCGGGCCTTGATCCGATCACCCGCCGGCACACCATCGCGTTGACCAAGGAATGGGCTCGGCTGGGGAAGACGGTGATCGTATCGAGTCATATCCTGCATGAGATCGAGCTGATGACGCCGACCATTCTGCTGATCAGCAACGGTCGGATTCTGGCCGAGGGCAACGTGCATCAGATTCGCGATCTGATAGACACGCATCCCCACAAGGTGCAGGTCATGGCGCAGGAACCACGGGTCGTCGCACGCGCGTTTCTGAAGCACGACTTCGTTATCAGCTTGAGCTTCGAAGCCGACGCGGTGATTGTCGAGACGGACCGCCCCGACGAGTTCTACACCCTTCTCACGCACCTGGCGGCATCCGGCGAAGCCGGAGGCATCGAGGCGGTCACGTCGCCGGACGACAACCTTCAGTCGGTCTTCGAGTATCTGGTCAACACATGAGTCATCCGGCCACTCGCAGACCCCGCACGCTGGCAGCGTCGGTGCGCGTGCTCGAGTTCACGCTCGGGGAGATGTTCTGGTCGCGTCGAACGATCTTCATGGTCGTTCTGGTGGCGGCTCCGGTCGTGATCGGCCTCGCGCTGAGAGTTGTCGCGTCGCTTGACGCGCTCGACGTCAGCGGAACGCTAGGGAGGCAGCGGATCGGGTTGACCGGATCGGCGATCTTCGGGCTGATGGTGTGGGGTTTGTATCTCCGGTTCACCGTACCGGTGCTGGGCGCGTTTTACGGCACCGCACTGATCGCGGATGAGGTGGAGGACAAGACACTCACCTATTTGTTCACGCGACCGATTTCGCGGGGGACCGTGCTGGTCGGGAAGTACGCGGGGTACCTGGTCTGCACGAGCCTGGTTGTCCTTCCCTCGGTGACGCTCGTGTACTTTATCGTTGTCCCGCTCTTGGGCGGCAGCATCGGTGCGAGTTTCTCGATCCTAGCCCGCGACGTCGGCCTCCTCGCCCTAGGTCTGGCGGTATACGGAGCGCTGTTCGCCCTCATTGGGGCGTGGCTCAAGCGTCCCCTGTTGACCGGGCTGGTGTTCGTCTTTGGCTGGGAACCGATTGCGGTCATGGTTCCCGGCTACATGAAGTACTTGACGGTGGCGTACTACCTCCAAGGACTGGTCCCGCACGCGGCGCCACAGCAGGATTCGATGAGCCTGCTGCGGATGGCGCTGCAGGTCTTCCAGACTCCATTGCCGGCCTGGATGAACGTGGTCATGCTTGTCGCCATCTGGGCGGGCGCGCTGCTTGCGGCAGTGTGGGTCGTCGAGCGCCGCGAGTATGTACTCGATCAGTGACGCGACAACCAAACGATGATGCGGTGATGGCCAGCCGGTATAATTCCAAGAGCGGAACTACCGGGTCCTGAGACAAACTGTGAAAGCCACGCCACGTCACGTACTTCTCGCAGGGGCGGTTGTACTCGCCGTCGGTTTGCTCGTCGCTGGTGGTGCGTACGTCCAAGGTGGGGCTGCCCAGTCGGCACCCGACGCGCTGCGATACGTACCGGCCGATGCTCGCTTCGTGGCCTTTGCGAGCGTGCAGGACGTCATGCGCTCGGACTTCGGGCAGCGGTTGCGAGACGTCCGCCCGGACTACGACGGACAGCAGCAGTTGCACGATGCCACCGGAATCGACCTCGAGTCTGACGTCGATTCCATCGTCGCCAGCTGGACGCCGAATGTGCAGTCCGAGAGTCTCATGCTCGTGACCGGACGATTTGATGCTCCGCGTTTGGAGACCTTGGCGCGCGAGCGAGGTGGTGTCCCGGAGGAGTACGCCGGGCACACCGTGTATTCCCGGTCGTTCGGCGACGAGCCGGCCGAGCTTGCTCTGTCGTTCGTCGAACCCGGCGTGGTCGCCGTCGGGTCGATGGGGATGGTCCGCCAGGCGATCGACCTGACGACGTCGGGTCAAGACGTCACCACGAACGATCAGCTGATGGCGCTGATGTCGCAGGTTCGCGGTAACCATCACGCCTGGATCGTTGCGGCGCTCGACGGCTCGAGCGACCTGAGTTTTCTACCCGACTCGGTGCAGGGCAGCATTCCGCCACTCACCGCGTTGGCAGTCGGTACGCGGCTGCATGCGGGGGTCAGTGCGAGAGTGACCATGCACACTCGAGACGAACAGGCGAGTCAGGATCTGCGCGACGTCGTGCAGGGGTTTGTCGCCCTGGCCCGAATGCAGTCCGGCCAGAGCCCTGAATTGCAGCGGCTGGTTGATGCCATTCAGCTGAGCGCCACCGGGACCATCGTGACGCTCGACCTGGAGGTGCCCCCCGACGCTCTCGAGTTGATACCTCCGCAGCCGCAGGACCCACCGCAATAGCCAGTGGACGGTATCCACCCGCCAACCCGATCACGTCTTCTTCTACGGCACGCTGATGCGCGGCTTCGACTTGCGCGGACGCGCCAACATTGACCAGCTTATGACCTACCAGGGTGCGGCACGGTCCCAGGGCGGTTGTATGACGTCGGGGCCTACCCCGCGCTCGTCTCGGGCACCGGACGCCCACTGAGGCAGGACCTTTTTCAGCTATCATCGCGTGATCATGACCGAGGCATCGAGCAGCCAATCAGCCCTCCCGTTCACGACGGTCGGTGTGCTGGGCTGCGGACTCATGGGTTCCGGCATCGCCCAGGTCTCGGCCCAGGCTGGCTACCGCACCATCGTACGAGAGGTGGACGAAGGCCGCGTGGCCGGCGGTTTGGCACGCATCGAAGGCTTCTTGGCCCAAGGGGTTGAACGCAACAAGCTCAGTAGCGACGAGCGCGCCGCGACGCTGAGCCGCCTTTCGGGCACAACGCGGCTTGACGAGCTTGCGGGGTGTGCTCTGGTCATCGAGGCGATCGTCGAGAACCTTGAGGCGAAGAAGAGTGCGCTGCACGAGCTCAGTGGAATCGTTGCGCCGGGCGCAATTCTCGCGTCGAACACCTCGTCACTGTGTATCACGGAACTCGCCGCCGTTACGACCGTTCAGGAGCGGTTCCTTGGCCTGCACTTCTTCAGTCCGGTGCCGATCATGAAGATCGTCGAGGTCATCCGCGGTCTGGCCACGACCGACGAGACCTATCGGCGCGGAATGGATTTCGTACAGACGCTCGGGAAGGATGCGGTGACGGCACCGGATCGTCCCGGGTTCATCGTGAACCGACTCCTGATCCCGTTCTTGCTGAGCGCCGTTCGCGCTCACGAGTCGGGAGTGGGCTCAATCGAGGACATCGACAAGAGTATGGCCCTCGGCTGTGGGCATCCGATGGGACCGTTTACGCTCCTGGACTTCGTCGGCCTCGACACCACCTACTCGATTGCCAACATCATGTACGAGGAGTTCCGGGATCCGGCGTACGCTCCACCGCCATTGCTGAAACGAATGGTGCTGGCGGGCCGGCTGGGCCGAAAGAGCGGCCAAGGATTCTACGAGTACTCATGACCGACCAGCGACTGCGCGACGTCGTCGAGGTGCTGCTAACCGAGATCGGTGAGAACCCCACGCGCGAGGGCCTCGCGCGCACGCCAGACCGCGTGGCCAAAGCGCTGCGGTTTCTCACGAGTGGATACGAGGCAGACCTCGACTCGGTGGTCAACAACGCCCTGTTCACCGTGGACTACAGCGAGATGGTGATCGTTCGCGACATCGACTTCTACAGCCTGTGCGAGCATCACCTGTTACCGTTCTTTGGCAAGTGTCATGTCGCGTATCTGCCGCGAGCCAGGGTCGTCGGACTGAGCAAGATCCCGCGAATCGTCGAGATGTTCAGTCGGCGGCTGCAAGTGCAGGAGCGGCTGACCAACCAAATCGCCGAGACGTTGTCCGACGTGTTGGATCCCATCGGTGTGGGGGTTGTGGTCGAGGCGACGCATTTGTGCATGCTGATGCGGGGTGTCGAGAAGCAGAACTCGTTCGCGGTCACCAGCGCGATGCTCGGGGGCTTTCGCAGCGATGCGCGAACGCGGATGGAGTTCCTGCAGCTCCTTCAACACCGCGGCAATGTCGGCGCAAACATCGGTCCGTCAGCATCGATGCTGGCAGAGGAGTCCGCAGAGTAGTGCGGTGTGTGCTTGGCGTGACGCTGGCGTTGCTGATGGCTGGTGCAAGGGCCAACGGCCAGGAGCCGGCACAGGCCCCAGCCGAAGTCCGCTGTCCGAGTGTGCTGGGAATTGGCGTCGACTCCGATATTCCGTTCTGCGATGTGCAGGTGCAGGTTGATCCGGCGCTGGGGATCCACGTCGTGCTGCCACCGCGACAGGGGGAGGCGATGCTGTCGTTCAACCTCCATGCGCGGCACACGTACTCACAGCAGGAGGCAAAGAGCGGCCGGGCGTTCACCCGATACCTGGCGTCGGTGGCCATTGCGACGATGGACGGCGAAATCATCGGACGCGGTGCCGTGCTGAGCGTGTTTCGAACCGCGTCAGACCTCGTCGACCGCGTGTCCGGCGGGGCCGGGCCAAGTGGCCTCAAGGCTGTCGCGCCGATAGGGGGCGAACGCGTGTTTGTGGCGATCCCGCCCGACCTCGAACAAGTCGTGATCGTCGGGCAGAAGCTCGAGGTCGTCCGGATCGATGGCCGTGATAGCTTCACGGCCCGCGGTCGACCGGTCGCGGTGTTGAGCGAGGCTCGACTCGACTACCTTCCTCAGTGAGTGATTGAGACGAGGAGCGACGGACCACGATGCATCTACATGACGTCGTCATCATTGGGGCTGGCCCTGCGGGCCTCGCGGCGGCTATCGCCGCCAAGAAGCAGGGGCTCGACAGCCGGGTCTTCGACAAGGGCGTCCTTGTGAACTCGCTCTTTCATTTCCCGGCCCAGATGGTGTTCTTCACGACCCCGGAGCTGCTCGAAATCGGCGGTCTGCCGTTCACAACATCGCACGAGAAGCCGACACGCGACGAAGCGTTGCGCTACTACCGCAAGGTCGTCGATGCATGTGATCTGGCGATCGATCTCGGGCAGACCGTGACCGAACTGAGCCCAAGTGGCGGGGACCCTGATCCCGGTTTCACGATCGTCACGCGGGACGGCGAGGGAAACGAGCAGACCTGGCGGTCGCGAACTGTCGTTCTCGCGACCGGGACCTATGACCACCCGAATCTCCTGGGGATTCCAGGGGAAGACCGGCCTCACGTGTCGCACTACTACACCGAGCCGCATGAGTTCTACCGGAAGGACGTCGTCATCGTCGGGGGCAAGAACTCGGCGGCTGAGGCCGCGTTGGACCTGTACCGTTCGGGCGCGCGCGTCACGATGGTTCACCGCCGGGCCGAGCTCGGCGCGAACATCAAGTACTGGGTACGACCCGATATCGAGAACCGAATCAAGGAAGGTTCAATTGCGGCGCGGTTCAACACGCGCGTCGTGGAGATCCACGCAACGGATGTGGTAATCGAGGATGCCGGATCGCGTGATGCGCTGCCGGCCGATGCGGTGTTCCTGCTGACGGGCTACCTCGCTGACCTCGAGTTCCTGCGATCGTGCGGCGTGGAGGTCGATCCGACGACCAACATCCCACGCCACGACCCCGAGACGTACGAAACGAATGTGCCTGGCTTATACCTGGCGGGATCGGTCGTGGCGGGTGCCAATCGTGGCGAGGTGTTCATCGAGAACGGTCGCTTCCATGGGCAGGTGGTGATCGATGACATCGCCGCCCGCCTGACCTCCCAGCTCGCGCAGCGCGCAGAAGCCTAAGAACCAGTTGCCCGCCAAGCCGCGCCGCCGCGTCCCGGCTCGGCCGCGACACCATCCTATTGCGTCGTGGCCGAGAAGCGCTGGTGGCCGACGAGCGACTGCATTTCCAGCAGCTCGATGAGTGATCGGCAGCGGGCTGCGGCCCCTTCGCACTCGAGCAGTGCCTGTTTCTCAACGGGGTCGAGGTCGAGATACTGCGACAGCGCGTTCACCAAATCGGCATCGGGCATCTCCGCTGGGACCCGCGAGTCTGAACCGCCAGCCGCGAGACGCTGTGCGAGCAGTTCTTCCAGTCGATGTCGCCGAGCCTGCAGTACGTCACGCTCTCCGGCGTCGTCCGCGATTGGTCGAACATGTCCGCGTCGATAGAGCAGGGTGTGATCCTCCTCGATGACCTGGAACTTCTCGATGCCACGTAGCACGATGTTGTACCGGCCATCGTCGAGTGGTGTGTAATGGGAGATCAGACCCGAGCATCCCACGGCGTAGACGCTCGGGTTGTCGTCGGCGACCTCCTGGTCGCAGTGCCGCAGCAGGACCATTCCGATCATGCGCTCGCCGGCCAACGCGTCCTTGACCATCGCCCGATACCGATCCTCGAAGATGTGGAGTGGTAGAAAGACGTTGGGAAAGAGCACGACGTTGGGCAGAGGAAAGAGCGGGAGCATCGCTAGTGAACGGTCCTGGTCTTCTTGTCCATGTAGTCCATGAGCACGTACTGGCCAAGGGTGTACGGGGTCGTGAAATACGCCTTGCCGCGACAGATCGCCGCGACGCGCCGCACGAAACTGACGAGATCGTAGTCGCGAGCGAGCATGAAGGTGTTGATCATGATCCCTGCCTTGCGACAGTTGGCGACCTCAGCAAAGGTCTCGGCGATGATGTGGGGATCGAGTCCGAACGCATTCCGGTAGATCTGGCCGTCGGGCTGAGTAAGCGCGGACGGCTTACCGTCGGTGATCATGACGATCTGACGCATGTCCTTGCCCTGGCGCTCCAGAATGCGTCGAGCCAGACGTAGCCCTTCGCGCGTGTTGGTGTAATAGGGTCCAACCCGCACGCGGGCCAGCTGCTTGACCGGGATCTCCTCGGCCGAGTCGTGGAACAGCACCACGTTGAGCGCGTCGCCTGGATACTGATGGCGAATGAGGTTGGTGAGCGCCAGCGCCACCTGCTTGGCCGGCGTGAAACGGTCCTCGCCGTACAAGATCATGCTGTGGCTGCAGTCGAGCATCAGGACGGTGGCGCAGGAGCTCTGGTACTCGCCTTGCGCGACCATCAAATCCTCGTACTGGACGTCGACCGTTTCGGTGCCGTCGGGCGACAACCCGGCCCGGCTGACCGCCTTGAGAATCGTCCCGCTGGCGTCGATGTTCAGCGTATCGCCGAACTCGTAGGGCTTGGAGGTTCCGCTGGCCTCGACGCCGGTGGAGACATCTCGAGTGTCGTGTCGACCGACGCTGCTCTTGCCAACTGAGCCCAGCAGGTCTCGCAGGGCCCGATAGCCGAGGAAATCGAGGCTCTTGTCGGTGATCTCGAAGCGGCCCTCCGGCACGTCGGGTCCGATCCCGTCACCTGGAGCTGGCGCATCTGAGGGGCGTCCGGGCTGCGGCGTGATGTAGCCCTCCTGACTCAGGCGTTTGATGATGTCGTCGATGAGTTGCTCGAGTCGCGACCGACCCTCCTCTTGATCGGCGTCGGCCGGATCGCCAAGCAGACGTGACAAGGTCTCGTCGGAGAGCAGCCCTCCGTTCAGCAGCGCTTCGAGAATGGCGTCGTGAAGGTCCTGGACCGAGTGTCCTGAATCATCATCGTCAGGATCGCCGTACGGGTTGTCGAACCCGCTCGACAGCAGGAGGTTCGAGAGCTGCGAAACCAGCTCCTCGAGGCTGATCCCCTCAAGCTCTTCGCCGGTGTAGCGGGTGTAGCGAAACTTCATGGTGAGGGGAACGTGTTCTGCCTTCTAGTTGTAGTAGTTCTTCTTCTTCCGGCCGGGTTGCACCATGGGAATCTCCGGGTCCAAGAACGGTTCGGACGGACGGGGCTTGCGCCGTGGTTCCTCCGTCGCCCGGTATTGCCACTCTTCGGTTCGGCTGATCTTCTTGTCGGCGTAGAGGCCTTCGAGCACGAAGTCCACGGCGGACGCGACTCGCGCAGGGGCGTCGGCACTCGCGACTCCCGCCTGGCGCGTGAGATCGTCGAGGCCCTGGATCTCCGAGACCTGCGAGAGCAGATCGGCCGCCGACGTCATGTCGCCGACCTGCAACGATCCACCCATCTCGAACCATTCAACGACCGTATTGGTATCGACGCCATCGAACCAGCCCGAGAACACACGGCCGACTGACGACCGGATGAGGTCGCGTGCGACATTGTCTGCCCCCCGCAGCTCTCCCTCGTACTCGAGCTCGAACTTGCCGGTGATCGAAGGCAGTGCGGCATAGATATCGGTGACCCTGGGCACGACCTCGGTCTCGCCGCCCGCCAACGCCCGGCGTTCGGCATTGGACACGACGTTTTCGATGCACGAGATGGGCAGCCGCTGACTGACGCCGGAGCGCCGGTCGATCTTCTGGTCGGCGCGCGCCAGAAACGCGATCTCCTCGACGACCTCGCGCACATATGGGGGCACGTTCACCCCCTGCGATTCGGGCGCATGGCGTTCGTTGACCCACGCCTCCTGCTCGGTGATGGCGATGGCGTCTTGCCGAGTTCTGGGGTAGTGCGTCCGAATCTCCGACCCGATACGGTCCTTGAGCGGCGTGACGATCTTGCCGCGAGCCGTATAGTCGTCCGGGTTGGCGGTGAAGGCCATCATGAGGTCGAGCCGCAATCGCACGGGATAGCCCTTGATCTGGACGTCACCCTCTTGAAGGATGTTGAACAGCCCAACCTGGATCTTGCCCGCGAGGTCGGGGAGCTCGTTGACCGCGAAGATCCCACGGTTGGCTCTCGGCACGAGACCGTAGTGGACGGTGAGCTCGTCCGAGAGGTGGAGGCCGCGCCGGGCAGCTTTGATCGGGTCGATGTCGCCGATCATGTCGGCGATCGTGACATCGGGCGTCGCCAGTTTCTCGACGAACCGTTCCGATCGTGAAAGCCAGCCGATCTCGAGATCGTCACCCTCTTCCTCGAGCCGGGTCCGACAGTGACGGCAGAGCGGCGCCAACGGGTCGTCGTGGATCTCGCATCCCGGAACGACGGCCACTTCATCGTCGAGTAGATCGACCAATGCCCGCAGTATTCGCGACTTGGCCTGCCCGCGGAGGCCAAGGACGATGAAATTGTGTTGTGAGAGAACCGCGTTAACGATCTGTGGGATGACCGACTCGTCGTATCCAACGATACCGGGGAAGAGCGGCTCGCCGCTCCGCAGCTTGGCGATCAGATTGTCGCGCAGCTCTTGTTTGACGTTGCGATGTGGGGTTTTGCCCGCGCCGACGGCTCGGCGCAGGTCTCTCAATACCGAGGGCCGGGGCATTCCCTCGATCTTACATGAACTCGCCGATCAGCTTCCCGCGCGTGTCGCTGTCGATCCCAAGCGTGTGCTGTACAAGCGGGTCACCCAGCAGCGCGGGGTCCAACGAGTCGATAGAGGGCCGGGGGTTCGGGTGCTGGTAAACGAGCCCAATCGGGATCTTGTCTCCCCACTCCAGCGCTTTGTCCATCGCCCCGTGGAAGTCGGTCGGGTCGTGGTCGGTTTCTTCGACCTTGTAGACACGCTCCCGAAAAAACGGGTAGGTATTGACCTTGTTGAACGTGACGCACGGACTGAACACGTCGATCAGCGCGAAGCCCTTGTGCTGGATCCCGGCCTTGTACAGCTGTGTGAGGTGTTTAGGCTGACCGCTGAATCCCCGCGCCACGTAGCCGCAGCCAGAGGCAAGCGCAAGCGCAAGGGGGTTAAGCATTCCTTCGAGGTTGCCCTGGGGCGAGGTCTTCGTCACCATGCCGGTCTCGCTCGTGGGCGAGACCTGACCGGTGGTCAGGCCATAGATTTCATTGTTCATCACGATATAGGTCACATCGATGTTCCGACGCATCGCCTGGATGAAATGATTCAGGCCGATCCCGTATCCGTCGCCGTCTCCGCCGGTGGCAATGACCGTCATCGCTGTGTTGGCCAACTTGCAGCCGGTGGCAAACGGGAGCGCCCGGCCGTGCAGGCTATGTATGCCATATGAGCGGAAGAAGCCGGGCAGATTCGACGAACAGCCGATGCCCGAGACGACCATGACGTTCGAGGGCTCCAGTTGCAGGTCCGCACACACCTGAAATAGCCCGTTGAGGACTCCGAAGTCGCCGCAGCCAGGACACCAATCAGGATCAACTTCCGGCTTGAAGTCTTTAACCTCGATTACTGGAGCTGCCATTGCCATTGTCTATACTCCTCAAACAGCTAACGTGAAGGGGTCGATTCGGCGAGTCGCCCGGTATCGGTCAGGGCGCGGCGACCAGGCCAGTCGCTACTGGTTCCAGTGGGATGGTCGGTGCGCCAGCCCGCCTCTGTCGAGAGGACGACCACCACCTCGGTGCCGGAGATGACGTCCTTGACTCCGGCAACGATGTGCTTCGGTTCGAACGGCTCTCCATCGTACTTGCGAATGTGGCCGTGGGCCACGATGCCCGTTTCGGCCCGCAGGTGACGCGCGAACTGACCGCTTTGGTTGTTCTCCACGATGATGATCCGCTTGCTGGTGCCGAGGATCTCATTGATCTCATCGACGTGTAACGGCATGAGGAACTTGATCTGCAAGTGATTCGTGGGAGTCCCTTCCTGCCTGAGCCGCGCTGCGGCCTCCGTCATGGCGCCCCACGTCGAGCCCCATCCCAACAAGGTCACGTCGGCGTCGGGCGGTCCCTCTAATGTTGGGGCGGGCAGATACTGGGCGACGGTCTCCATCTTTCGAACGCGCTTGTCCACCATCTTCTTGCGTCGAACAGGGTCCGTGAAGACGTCGCTCAGCAAGACGCCATCTTCGTCGTGCTCGTCGGATGCCGAGACGTAAAGATGATTTCGAAGGCCCGGCAGAGCCCGGGGCGAAATGCCGGACGGGGTGTCCTTGTATCGCAGATACGGCTCGCCGTCAGGCGTGGTCTCCTCGGTGACGAGTTCACCGCGATCGATCGGGAACTCGACGTCGAGCAGGGCTGGGTCAACCGTCTCGCTTCCCTCGCTCATCAGCAAGTCGGAGAGAATGATGACCGGAACTTGATAGTGCTCGGCGACGTTGAATGCCTCGGCCGGCGTCCGAAAACAGTCCGTCATGCTCACGGGAGCCATAATGACGCGCGGGAAATCACCCTGGCTAGCCCCAAGGGCCTGGGTGAGGTCGGCCTGCTCGGTCTTGGTCGGCACACCGGTCGAGGGCCCAGCCCGCATCACGTTGATGGCCACGACGGGCGTTTCCATGATGCCGGCCATCCCGATGGCTTCCGACATTAGCGCAAAGCCGCCGCCGGAGGTCGCGCACATGCTTCGGAGGCCCATGTGGCCAGCCCCGATCGCCATGTTGATGACCGAGATCTCGTCTTCTACCTGACGCACGCAGATACCCAGCCGCTCCGCGTGCCCCGCGAACCACTCCAGGACATGGGTGGCCGGGCTCATGGGATACGCCACATAGAACTTGCATCCCGCCAACGCCGCTCCCATCGCGAGCAGTTCATTGCCAGACACCTGCGCCCACTTCTGGTCGGTCGGTTCGAGTTGCGCCGGCAGTGGTTGGAAGTTCGCCGCCGCATACTCAAAGCCCGCACGGGCGGCGTCGATGTTCTTGGCGACAACATCCGGCTTCTTTGCAAAGGTCGACTGCAACACGGATTCGAGACCAGCAATTTCCAGACCCATCAGCTGGAGCAAGGCGCCGACGGCAACCGTATTCTGCATAACCGGCAGCCGCTTTGAGTCAGGGGCTAGCTCCAGCACCGGGAGCGGACACAGCTGTACGCCTGGGGGCGGTTCGTAGCTCGGTTTCAACTTCGCCGCGTTGAACAACGCCACGCCGCCGGCCTCGAGCTCCTGGAGGTGACGGTCGAGCGTATCTTGGTTGAGGGCGACCATCGCCCCGACCTGATCGCCCTGGTTCAGGGGTTTCTCCGCTGAGAAGCGGACCCGCAGCCAGGAATGACCACCGCGGATGACCGACTGGTAGCTGTTGTAGGTGTACGCGGCTAGGCCTTGACGCGCGAGCGACAAGACCAATGAATTACCGGCAGACGCCACACCGTCTCCGGCCGCGCCTCCAACGCCGACGACAACTTGGGGTTGCGACATAGTGACCTCTGGTACGCGACGGTGTTCAAAGTAGCCTGGATATTATAGGCATTCCCAAATGCCCGACAACAGCGGCGTTTTCGGCGGGGAACAAAGAGGTCGTCAGCGACGCGTTTCCGCGCCCGCGGCGTTCTGCAGGCGGTTGGGAATGAACTTCACCCATGGCGCGTGCACCAGCGGCTGATTCACCCATGCGCGGACAGGTTGGTAGTTGAAGAACTGCGCGACAAATATCTGCGCGGTGAACGCGAACCAGACCGCAGCAAGCGCGACCATCGAACCCATCCGGGCAGCCCGCGTGCTGCCGTCCACGACGGCTTGCACCAGCACGTGTCGGTCTGGGCTCGGTGCGGGGACGTCGAGCGCAAGCCGAGCCAGCGCGTGTCGCTCGAAGGGACTCAGTTGTGAGGATCGAATGCGGTTGTGCCGGAGCGCTCGGATGACGCCGGCTGCGTATATCCGAGTGGCGACCAACCGCACGAGGACGAACAACGCCAGCGTCGCGGCAGTGGTCAAGACGTAGTAGCGGTTCATGACGTCGATCTGTTGCATGGCGGACATGTCGCCAAACGTTGGGTTGGCGACGTGCATGAAATAGGGGAAGACCCGAACGGTGTGCACGGGCACCGACACCAGCACGTAGAGGCCTGCCAATAGCAGCATCGAGACCCAACACGCCCGCATCAGGCGCCAGTTGAGTCGGAAGTCGTAGAACACGCGCCAGTTGCCCGACACGGCCTGGCGGACCTGCGCCATGGGCACGTAAAGCATGGCCGCGATAAACAATCCCACCCCACCGAAGCCCGTCAACGGTCCGACGAACGCTTGTTCGTACCCTTTGTTAAATGAGTTGTCCCAACCCGCGTGCCAGGAGAAGACCCAGAGTGCCGCTGCCGGTCCGGTGAGCACCAGCGTGTTTGCCACGGCACCAAGACCGGTCCGCAGGTTGAGCCACAGTGAGCCGAGGCCCCGTCGGACCCACATCCGTAGTCGGCTGCCGTCGGCGTGCCCAGACGCCGTGCGGGCGGCGAACCACGCGGGCGCATGCGCGTGGGTCGCGGTCATTGCGTCGCCCAAGGCGAATGTGGCGAAATCCTCACCTCGCCGCTCTGGTGCCGATCGCCGCCACCAGTGTCGGAGAGCCGACCGCTGCATCGAACGGTAGGTCCAGCCCACCGCAACCATTGCTCCCAACGCGGCCTGGCACAGCACGACGCCGATGATGAACCGCCACAGGCCCAGGCCGGCGCGACGCGCACGCGCAAACGATGCAGCACGGGCCGGAGCGGGCACATCGGCAACGGCCGTATCCAGATGTGTCACGCCAGTGCGTCCTCCAGGACCGGACCCTCTGCGAACGTCGTATCGAACCCCATGATCTGACCGATGGTTGGCGCGATCGAAACCTGATCGGACCGACGGTCCACGACCTGTCCACTGGCGATCCCGGGACCGACGACCGCGGCAAAGATCGAATGCGCGTGGAAGTGATGTTGAAACGGCACCGAAGCCATCGGACTCGTGTCGCGTCCGCAGTCCGGTACGATGACGAAGACCGTGTTGTGTCGATAGGTCTCATCCGCGTCGACCGCCTGGACGAGTCGCCGCAAACCTTGATCGATGATCGAGATGCCGCGTGTGTAGTGCGACGCGTTGCCCCAGTGCACGTAGTCGGGGTCGTTGTAGTTGATCATCATGAGCTTCGGCCGCAGTTCTTTCAGTGCACGTAGTGAGAGCTCGGTCAGCAGCCGGTCGCCGCGCGGGTTCACGAAACCCGACTCGCCGTAGTACTGTCGCCATCGCTCCCAGAACGCCTCGATTTCGTCGGATTGCCGCCGCTTGTCCTGGTGGACCCGGTAGTCCAGGTCTTCGAGTTTCGCGAGTTCCCGCTGCTGCGTCTCGAGCTCGGTGTTCGCGAAGGCACCGCGCTCAATCTGTCGTCGCAGCAGAAACGTCTTGAAGCGATAAAGGCTCAGTACGTTCGAGCGGTACTCCACGCCGAACAGATGATGGTTGCTGAACGAATAGAACTCTTCGTCTGTCCGGTCTTCGCCGTTGACGATCAGGGTCTGGTGTTCCGGCACGTCGTACATCTTTCGGAAGTACTCGAAGATCGTTGGCACCGGCGCCTCGAACCGCTGTCCCAGGAACCGACCCGCGATGTCCTTGTAGCGCTCGTACTTGCCGGTCAAGACGTAGAGCGTGCCCTGACCGTGACTCGTTTCAATGCCCTCGAGCTGTGAGATCTCCATGTTGGTGTACACCCGGATTTCCGATTTCGCTGTGGTACCGTACCGCCAGGATCAGTCGCCGCGCCTTGATTTCTGGGGCTCCGACGTAAGGAACCTCACGACGGAGGGTGACACCCGGTGGGTGAATTACAACACAAGCCATTTCAGTTCGCGTTCAACGGCTTCTTGAAAGTCGCGTTTCAGGGATCGCGCGTCACCTCCGACGCCGGCCTCATTCTAGTGCGCGAGTTGGATGAACGCCTGGGGCTGGAGACACTCATCTCCGAGCACCTGAGCGATTCCCGACAGGGGTTGAACACCCAGTTCAGTCTGGCGGATCTCCTGCGGCAATCGGTCTACAGCCGGCTCGCGGGCTACGAAGACCTCAGCGACGCAGTGCGCGTGTCGACGGACCCGACATTCCGTCTCATCGGGTCGCCGAAGCGCTGGGACCGGGGGGCGGCGCTGACATCGACCCTGCATTGGTTCGAGACCGACCTGCTGACCCAGGAGGAGAATCTCATTGGGCTGATGGCCGTGAACCGGGAGGTGCTCGCACAGGCCGAGAGACCGACGCGCGCCGACCGGATCGTGCTCGACATGGATTCGAGCGAGAGCCCGGTGCATGGGGCGCAGGAAGGGAGTGCGTATAACGGGCACTTTGAGTCCGTCTGCTACCACCCGCTGTTTCTGTTCAGTGAGCACGGCGACTGCGTCGCCGCCACGCTGCGGCCCGGCAACGTGCAGAGCGCCGACGGCTGGGACGACCTGCTCGTGCCGGAGGTTGAACGGCAGCAGGCGGAGGGCACGCGCGTGGCGTTCCGCGCGGACGCGGCGTTCGCCAAGCCGGAGATCGACGAGACGCTCGAGAGACGCGACGTGGACTATGCCATCCGCATGCCGGCGAACAAGAGCTTGGAGCTGGAAATCGAAAACATCCTCTTTCGTCCGCCCGGACGGCCGAGCCGCAAGCCCTTGGTGCGCTACAAGAGTTTCCGCTATCAGGCGAAGCGCTGGACTACGCCCAGACGGGTGGTCGCCAAGGTGGAGCACCACCGGAGTGAGCTGTTCCCTCGCGTCGGCTTCATCGTGACCAACATGACCCTCCCGAGTCGCTCGGTCGTCCGGTTCTACAACAAGCGCGGCACGGCGGAGCCATGGATCAAGGAAGGCAAGCAGGCAACGCACTGGACGCGGCTGTCGTGCCATCGGTTCCGGGCGAACGAAGTGCGCCTGCACCTGAGCGTCCTGGCCTACAACCTGGGCAACTTGTGGCGCAGACTGGTCCTGCCGCCGCGGATCAAGCGCTGGTCGCTCACGAGTCTGCAGCAGCGACTGGTGAAAACCGGGGGCCGGCTGGTGAAGCATGCGCGGTACTACTGGCTCCTGTTGGCAGAAGGGCATCTGACGCGGCGGCTGTTCGGCGACATGCTACGGAGGATCTGGGCGCTGCCAGTGCCGGGAGGCTGACGCGCGGCGAGTGCTACGAAGCCCGCCTGGCGAAGAAAGGCCACAAGTGTGGAGCGGTGTCTGAGGAATGCCCTGAAAGTAGGGGGCTCCAGTCGGTTGCACGTCAGCGGGGGCTGAGGTGACGGCCTCCGGAGCTGGACGATTGTGCGACGAAGAAAGTTTCGTGGGATCGGCGGCTCTCGGGTGTATAAAGGTACCATCCGGGGCAGGCAAAATGGAAATCCCGGCTTAGTAGCCGAATCTGTGTCACGCGATCCTTGCGGTCGCCCTTCTGACACGCTATAGTCCACCGGACGAGAGGAACCTGAGCCACTTGATTTCGCGTTTCGAGCCAAGCAAGACCGGCCAGGACAGCAACGTCCTCGTAGCCCCCACCGCCTCCCGCTCCGCGTTGTCAGTCATCGCGGTCGAGAACGAGTTTGTCCACCGCGTCTACACCGATATCTCGTCCTGGTACGACTATTTCTTCGGCCCGACACTCCACCGGGGGCGTCTCGAGTCGATGAGGCGTCTGCCCATTGCAGCCGGGGACGACGTGCTCGAAGTTGGGGTAGGCACGGGCATCAATGCCCTCCTGTACCGGAAGGATTGTCGCGTCACCGGCATCGACTTCGCAGAAATGATGCTACGGAAAGCTCGTCGCCGTCTCGACAAACACGGCGTGGAGAACGTCGATCTGATGCAGATGGACGCGCTGAACATGGGCTTTCCCGACGAATCGTTCGATTTGGTCTACGCGCCGTACGTCATCAGCGTCGTACCTGATCCGGTGAGCGTGGTTCGAGAGATGTATCGGGTCTGCCGGATCGGCGGCCTCGTTGTCGTGCTCAACCATTTCAGGAGCGAGAACCGCGTGATGTCCGTCGCCGAGCGGCTTATCTCGCCGCTCACCGTACACATTGGGTTCAAGTCGGACCTGGACCTTCCAGGCTTCCTGACCCAGGCTGACCTCGATCCGATCTCAATTCATAAAGTCGCGATCCCGAAGATCTGGTCGTTGCTCATCTTCCGCAAAGAGCGCGAGTCGTAGCGGTCGCCTTCGCCAACCGACTCGTCCTGGCATCCATCGAGGTGCCGATCCCGGCGATATAATCACTCATTGTGACCCTCTGGTGGCGAGTCGCGGCGGTCCTGGCGATCGGTCTAGGCGCCTGCCTTGAGTCTCACGCGCAAACGGCCTACTCCCCAGAAGAAGAACAGCAGTTCCACGAGGCGACGACCGCTGCGCTGGCGCATGGGCAGTTCGACGAGGCTGAGATGCTGGCGGCCGCACGAGCTAATGACGACCCCTCGGCTGTTGCGCTGCGTGCCGGAGTGTTGTCGATGCGAGGCCGGTACACGGAGGCGAGTCAGCTGTTGCGGCCCGCGGCTGAGGCCCACCCGTCGAGCGCCGCGGCCTTGGAGTACGGCCTGCTCCTCCTCCGTACCGGGCAGGACGAAGAAGCCGCCGCTCATCTGCAGACGGTGTTGAACGCCAACGCCGGGTCGCGCTGGGCGCTGGACGTCTATCGGGCCGGAATCGCGGCCCGCGCCCTTGGCCGACACCGCGACGCGAATATGTTGCTACGAAGCGCGGCACAGGCTTCGCCACGTGACCCGGCCTTACACACCCGCTGGGCCGAGCTCTTCCTCGAGAAGTACAACCAGGCCGACGCCGCGCAATCCTTCAGCGAGGCGCTCGCGCTCGACGAGTTGTGGGCTCCGGCCCACGCCGGCCTGGCGCGGGCGCTGGCGAACGAGAACCCGCCGATGGCACGGGCGTCCGCAGACCGTGCCATCGAGATCGATCCCTCACTGGTCGATGGCCACTTGTTTATCGCGGAGCAGGAGCTGGGCGACCGAAATCCCGACGCCGCGCGTCTTGCGGTCGATCGCGCGATCGCGATCAACCCGAACAGCCTCAAGGCGCGTTCGTTGATTGCCGCCATGGCCTATCTGGAGGACCGCGTCGCCGACTTCGAGACGGAGGTCGCCGGAGCGCTGGCGATCAATCCGGGATACGGAGACATCTATCGCGTTGCGGGCAGTCACACGGCGCGGGCGTATCGGTTCGACGAAGCCGTAACGCTGGTTCGGCGCGCGTTGGAGGTCGATCCGAACAACTCACGAGCGTATGCCGAGCTCGGCATGCACCTGTTGCGGACCGGAGATGAACCGGCTGCGCGCGAGGCTCTGGAGCGGGCTTTTGCCGACGATCCCTTTGACGTGATCACGTTCAACCTCCTCAGCATGATGGACTCGCTCGCGGAGTTCGAGACGTTCGAGCGGGGCGACGTCATCGTCCGTCTCCACCGCGATGAGGCTCCCGTCCTCAAGGAATACGTGATCGGGCTCGCGCAGCAAGCGCTCGACGACCTGTCCGCCCGCTATCAAATGGACGTCGAGGGACCGATCTTGGTTGAGGTCTTCCCGCGCCACGACGACTTCGCGGTTCGCAACCTCGGCTTGCCTGGGATGATCGGCGCGTTGGGTGCGTGCTTCGGTCGTGTGGTCACAATGGACTCACCGCGGGCGCGTCCGCCCGGTGACTTCAACTGGCGGTCGACGTTGTGGCACGAGATCGCCCACGTCATCACGCTCCAGATGTCTGACCAGCGCGTGCCGCGTTGGCTCACTGAGGGGATTTCGACGTACGAAGAGAAGCGAGCGCGTGCCGAGTGGGGTCGCGACCAAGTGATGTCCTTCGCGCGGAGCCTCAATGATGGCACCGTGTTGCCGCTGACCGAGCTGAATGCCGGCTTTTCGCGCCCTGAGACCATCTCGATGGCCTACTTCCAGGCGTCGGTGCTCGTCGAGCACATCATCCAGCGGTACGGAGAGCCGGCGCTGCAACAGCTCGTGCGCGCGTACGCCGATGGGGTTGAGACGGAGGCAGCGCTGGGTCGGATTGGCCTCGACTTCGAGACGCTGCAGGCGACGTTCGATGAGGCGGTCGAGGCGGAGTTCGGCGACCTCCGACGTGCACTTCGTCCACTCGACGAGCGGCCAAGTGCCGACGCCGCCACCGATCTCGACGCGCTACAGCAGCTTGCGGACGAGCATCCCGACAACTACAGCGTGCAGCTTGCCGTTGGCGTCGCGCTGCGGGCGGCCGGTGAACTTCGGTCGGCACTGGCCCCTCTCGAGCGCGCGGCGCAGCTCGCGCCGCGGGTCACGGGAATCGACTCGCCGCGTGGGCTCTTGGCGGGTATCGCGCAGGAACTGGGCGAGCCTGAGCGTGCGATGCGCGAGCTGGAGTTGCTGCTCGAGTACGACTCGACATCGGTCGAGGCGGTCAGAGCCCTCGCGGCGCTGGCCGAGACGGCCGAAGACGAGGTCCGACTGGCACTTGCGCATGATCGTCTCATCGGCATCGATCCCTTCGACCCGGTTGCTCATCAGACCATCGGTCGTCGAGCGATGGCCGCGGGCGACCTTGGTCGGGCGATCGTCGAGTTCGAGGTCGCGCTGGCCGTCGAGCCCGTCGATCGGGTCGCGTCGCACTGCGATCTTGCCGAGGCGTACCTGGAGGCGGGCCGATTCGCCGACGCCAAGCGGCAGACGCTCAATGCGCTCGAGCTCGCACCAACCTACGAGCGGGCCCAAGAGCTGCTCCTGAACGTGATCGAAAGACAGCCCTAAGGTAGCCGACCTCCGCCATGCGCTGCCGACAGTGTGACACTGAAATCGACGACCTCGCGCTGATCTGCTTCAAGTGTGGAGCGGCGACGACCGATCCCGTGCACCCTCCTGCCGACTTAAGCTCGAAGCGGTCGGTGGCTCGTCCGCTGTTGCTGGGAGCCCTGTTCCTCGTGGTTGCCGGTTTCTTCGTCGTACAGGCCCTCGGCGGAGAGCCGACGTCACCGATCGTGTGGCTGATGCTCGTTAGCGCCGGCGCGCTGCTGGCCTGGCGGTTGCGGCTCCGCTGACCGTGTTCCTCGTCGTTGCTGCTCCCGGATCGTTCCGATAAGATGAGGTCGGTTTACTCGCAGATCATCGGCTATGTGAAGGGGAAGAGCGCGATTGCGGTAGCTCGGCAGTTTGGCGGGCGGCAGCGCAACTTCAACGGTGAGAAATTCTGGGCGCGCGGATATGCGGTGTCGACGGTTGGCCTTGAAAAGGAGGACGTTCGGCAATACGTTCAAGCGCAGGAACAGCTCGATGGTCATGACGGCGCTGACGAAGACGGAAAATTCTAACCACCGCTAATTCCACAATCTGGCCACCCTTGGGGTGGCTCACAACCGCCAAGCCTCCCGCTCCGCGGGAGCGTTATGACTCCGTGCATGGTTGCCGGCCACGTCGTTCAATTCTCCGATGGCCTGGAGGAGCTTCTTGGTCCACTCAACCTGGGGACGGCAATCGGCGAGTGCCAGCGCGAAGGGGGTACTGGCCGGGATTTCCATTTTGCCTGCCCCGGATGGCACCTTTATACACCCGAGAGCCGCCGATCCCACGAAACTTTCTTCGTCGCACAATCGTCCAGCTCCGGAGGCCGTCACCTCAGCCCCCGCTGACGCGCAACCGACTGGAGCCCCTACTTTCAGGGCATTCCTCAGACACCGCTCCACACTTGTGGCCTTTCTTCGCCAGGCGGGCTTCGTAGCACTCGCCGCGCGTCAGCCTCCCGGCACTGGCAGCGCCCAGATCCTCCGTAGCATGTCGCCGAACAGCCGCCGCGTCAGATGCCCTTCTGCCAACAGGAGCCAGTAGTACCGCGCATGCTTCACTAGCCGGCCCCCGGTTTTCACCAGTCGCTGCTGCAGACTCGTGAGCGACCAGCGCTTGATCCGCGGCGGCAGGACCAGTCTGCGCCACAAGTTGCCCAGGTTGTAGGCCAGGACGCTCAGGTGCAGGCGCACTTCGTTCGCCCGGAACCGATGGCACGACAGCCGCGTCCAGTGCGTCGCCTGCTTGCCTTCTTTGATCCATTGCTCCGCCGTACCGCGCTTGTTGTAGAACCGGACGACCGAGCGACTCGGGAGGGTCATGTTGGTCACGATGAAGCCGACGCGAGGGAACAGCTCACCCCGGTGGTGCTCGACCTTGGCGACAATCCGTCTGGGCGTAGTCCAGCGCTTCGCCTGATAGCGGAAACTCTTGTAGCGCACCAAGGGCTTGCGGCTCGGCCGTCCGGGCGGACGAAAGAGGATGTTTTCGATTTCCAGCTCCAAGCTCTTGTTCGCCGGCATGCGGATGGCATAGTCCACGTCGCGTCTCTCGAGCGTCTCGTCGATCTCCGGCTTGGCGAACGCCGCGTCCGCGCGGAACGCCACGCGCGTGCCCTCCGCCTGCTGCCGTTCAACCTCCGGCACGAGCAGGTCGTCCCAGCCGTCGGCGCTCTGCACGTTGCCGGGCCGCAGCGTGGCGGCGACGCAGTCGCCGTGCTCACTGAACAGAAACAGCGGGTGGTAGCAGACGGACTCAAAGTGCCCGTTATACGCACTCCCTTCCTGCGCCCCATGCACCGGGCTCTCGCTCGAATCCATGTCGAGCACGATCCGGTCGGCGCGCGTCGGTCTCTCGGCCTGTGCGAGCACCTCCCGGTTCACGGCCATCAGCCCAATGAGATTCTCCTCCTGGGTCAGCAGGTCGGTCTCGAACCAATGCAGGGTCGATGTCAGCGCCGCACCCCGGTCCCAGCGCTTCGGCGACCCGATGAGACGGAATGTCGGGTCCGTCGACACGCGCACTGCGTCGTTGAGGTCTTCGTAGCCCGCGAGCCGGCTGTAGACCGATTGCCGCAGGAGATCCGCCAGACTGAACTGGGTGTTCAACCCATGTCGGGAATCGCTCAGGTGCTCGGAGATGAGTGTCTCCAGCCCCAGGCGTTCATCCAACTCGCGCACTAGAATGAGGCCGGCGTCGGAGGTGACGCGCGATCCCTGAAACGCGACTTTCAAGAAGCCGTTGAACGCGAACTGAAATGGCTCGTGTTGTAATTCACCCACCGGGTGTCACCCTCCGTCGTGAGGTTCCTTACGTCGGAGCCCCAGAAATCAAGGCGCGGCGACTGGTCCTGGCGGTACGGTACCACAGCGAAATCGGAAATCCGGGTTACTAATACTTCCCCTACGCATGCCAGAACCACGCCTCGAGGTCACCGACTCGCTTGGTCGCCGCATCGTCACAATCGAGAAAGTGCCGTTTCTCATCGGTCGTCGCGCAGGGAGCGACCTCCACCTGTCGAGTGCCGAGGTTTCTCGCGATCACGCTGAAATCGTCGGTGGCGGCGCCGAGTACCTCATCAAGGATCGCGGGTCTCGATACGGCACCTTCGTTAACGACGCCGAGGTCACGGCGCACCGGCTGGCGCACGGCGATCGGATTCGGCTCGGTCGAAGCGGCGGAGCCGAGATCGTCTACGCGGTGTCGGCCGGTGAGACGGCGCCCACAGGGACCGCCGTCGTCGGCGACCTGCGGCAGCTCGCCACGCTGCTCGAGGGCCTTCGGGCCTTGAGCTCAGCTCGTGTCCTCGACGATGTCCTGACACTCGTGATGGACGCAGCCGTGTCGGTCAGCGGCGCCGAGCGCGGGTTCATCATGCTTGCTGGCGACGATGGCGAGCTCGAGTTCACGACGGCCCGCTCGAAAGACCGGAAGACACTTCCTGGAAGCGGGTTCGAGACGAGCCGGAAGATCCCCGAGGAGGTGTTCCGAACGGGTCGGCCTCGCATGGAGGCTGATCTGCTGGATGGCGACCTGGCGAATCAGCACATGGGCACGATCGCGCTCGGCATCCGCAACGTGCTGTGCGTGCCGCTGCGACTGGTCCGCTACACCGACGACCAGGACACGGCGCCCGCCGATGACCGACGAATCGGGGTGCTCTATCTCGACAGTCGGGAGAAGGGGACGTTGATGTCATCGGCCACGGCGGGTGCACTCGAGACGCTCGCGAACGAAGCGGCGGTCGCGATCGAGAACGCCAAGTTGTATCGAACGGCGTTGGAGAAGGCCAAACTCGAACAGGAGATGCAAACCGCGGCAGAGATCCAGCAGGCGCTGCTGCCTGCCAAGCGCAAGACCGGCGAGTTCTACGACGCGGTTGCCGAGACGGTCCCGTGTCGGTCGATCGGCGGTGACTTCTTCGACTACATCGCGTTGCCCGACGGTGGATTCGGCTTTGCGCTGGGCGACGTCGCCGGCAAGGGTCCACCGGCGGCGCTCCTCGGGGCGATGCTGCTGGGCTCGCTTGCGGCGCAGGCCTATGCGAGCGCCGGCCCGGCGGAAACTATGGCCGCGGCGAACACAGCTTTGGTGCGGCGAGGGATTCAGGGGCGGTTCGTGACCCTGTTTTACGGCGTGCTGTTCCCGGATGGGCGCCTCACATATTGCAACGCTGGACACAATCCACCGATGTTGATCAGCCAGGGATCGAAAGTCGTGCGGCTGGAGACCGGAGGCATGGTCATCGGGCTGTTTGACGGCACGCCGTTCGAGGAGGGGAGCGTCACGCTTGCGCCCGGTGATTTCCTTGTGACGTTTAGTGACGGCGTCTCGGAAGCCATGGACGCCAGCGGCGAGGAATTTGGGGATGAGCGGTTGCTCGCCAGCCTTGCGGAGATGACGGCCACAGAGGTCGAGCCGCAGCTCAAACACGTGTTCACCAGCGTGTCGAAGTTCACCGCCGGTGCCGCCCAAAACGACGACGTGACGGCAATGATCGTCGGGTACCGGGCGAACGCGTAGTTCGCTAACTGCGCTGGCTCATCGGCACGAAGTCGCGCTCTTCAGCGCCCAGATACACCTGCCGTGGCCGTGCGATCTTCTGCTCGGGGTCCTGCACCATCTCGGCCCACTGGGCGATCCAGCCCACCGTGCGCCCGATGGCAAACAGCACCGGGAACACCGCCGCGCGGAATCCCATCGCCTCGTAGATAAGCCCCGAGTAGAAGTCGACGTTGGGATAGAGACGTCGCTCGACGAAGTAGTCGTCCTGGAGCGCGATCCGCTCGAGCTCGAGAGCCACGTCCAATAGCGGGTTGCGGCCGGTGACGTCGAACACTTGATACGCCGTCTCCTTGATGACCTTCGCGCGCGGGTCGTACGACTTGTAGACGCGATGTCCGAAACCCATCAACCGTCCCTCGCCGTTCTTGACCCCTTTGACGAACGCCGGGATGTTGTCGACGCTTCCGATTGTCCTGAGCATGCGTAGGACGGCTTCGTTCGCCCCGCCGTGCAGCGGTCCGGAGAGCGCCGCCGCGGCGCCAGCAAGCGAAACGTAGGGATCGGCTTGCGAGCTGCCGATCCCGCGCATGGCGCTGGTGCTGCAGTTCTGCTCGTGATCAGCGTGCAGGATGAACAGCACGTCGAGGGCTCGCTCCAGGACCGGGTCTGGCTCGTATCGGGCCTCACTTCGCCGGAACAGCATGCTGAGGAAGTTGCCGATGAAGCTCAAGCTCTCATCGGGATACACGTACGGCTGCCCGATGCTGTGGCGGTAGGCGTACGCGGCGATGCTCGGGACCTTCGCGACGAGCCGGGCGACTTGCTTCGATCGCGCGTCGCCATCGGCGATCTGTTTCGCCTCCGGATAGAACGTCGACAGGGCGCCGACGGTACTCAGAAAGATGCCCATCGGGTGCGCGTCGTATCGGAACCCTTCCATGAGCTTCTTGAGGTTTTCGTGGAGGAGCGCGTGGTGCTTCAGCTTCGTGGTCCAGCTCTCGAGCTCGGTCGGGATCGGTAGCTCACCGTTGAGCAACAGATATGACGTTTCAACGAAGGTGCTGTGCTCGGCGAGCTGTTCGATCGGATACCCACGATAGCGCAGGATGCCCTTGTCGCCATCGATGAACGTAACGCGGCTCTGACACGAAGCCGTGTTCTGGAAAGCAGGGTCGTAGGTCATCAAGCCGAACTCGTCCGGATTGACCTTGATCTGTCGAAGATCGAGCGCCCGAATCGTGTCGTTCTCGATCGGGACCTCGTACTGTTTGCCCGTGCGGTTGTCGGTAATCGTCAGGGTATCAGCCATGAGTCTTCTCGACATCGCGCGTCACGCGTCACAGGTGATGCCATCGTCAGTCCTGGTCGCGGTATCGGTCGCGAGACGCGTCTTCCTCCGTGCGCGACGACGTGTTCTCGCCTGGGACCCGATAGTGTCCGCCAACCCAATTACCAAGGTCGAGGAGTTTGCAGCGTTCGCTACAGAACGGTCGCCACGCCTCCGCGACCGGCTGCCGACGGCAGTAGACGCACACTACGTCTGGGGCCATGTCATTTCGGAACGACACATTCTACCAGGTCGCTCAGCTCATCGTGCTTCGCTCGGTCAGATCCTGGGCGAGACGACTATTGACCGGTCACCGTCATCTCAACCGCGTACAGGGACGTCCTGGCAGTGATAAAAAGCGTCGTCCCACTGAATGCGAGGTTGGCGGGGGGCTCGGGAACGGCGATTGAGGCGACACGTGTGCCGTCGGGGTTGTAGATCGTGATGTCTGGCCCGGTCAGATACAGGTTGCCCAACTCGTCCATGGTCATGCCGTCGGCGCCCTGCGGGACGAAGAGCTGCTTTTCGGTGAGGGTGCCGTCCTCGGTTGGAGTGAAGACGTACGTTTCGCCCGCACCGGGGTCCGCGACATACAGCCGGCTACCGTCACGCGTGCCGATGATGCCGTTCGGGCGGACGAGATCATCCGTGACCTGACGGATGACATCGCGATCGGGTGTGATGTAGTACACGTGCTCGCCGTCCATCTCACGGTCGTCACCTGAGCCGTAGCGTGGATCGCTGAAGTAAATGCCGCCCCGGGGATCGATCCAGAGGTCGTTCGGACTGTTGAAGCGTCGTCCGTCCAACTCGTTCGCGAGGACCGTGAGGCGACCCGTCGGGTCGAGCGCGACGACGCGCCGCGTTTGCATTTCGCAGACCACGAGGGTGCCGTCGGTGTCGAGGCGCAGGCCATTGGCCCGACCTGAGTCATCGCGAAACAGGGTGACGCCGTCGTCCGCGCTCCAGCGATGAATGCGAGAGTTGGGGATGTCGGTGAAGTAGAGGTTGCCAGCTGGATCCGCGACGGGCCCCTCCAGGAAACCGAACCCCGTCGCGACTCGGCGGACGGTCGCACCGGGGGACATTGGGCCTGTTTGCCCGCGTGCGACGAGCGCGGTGGTCGAGACGACGAGGACGGTCACAACCAGCGTTCGGCCGGCGGCTATGCGTGGTGACGGCATCGCGCTCAGTGAGTGACATCGGACGGGCGACGGCGTCCGGCAGTCTTTCGGGAGCGAGGTGTTGCCGTGTCGCCGGCCGGCAGCGTGGTGCGCCGCGCCCTCTTTTTCGTTGACGGTGATCGGGTCGACGACCGACGGCGCGGTGCAGGCGTCGCCACCTCGAATCGGACGATGCGGCGAAGGATCTGCTCCAGCGGTGCGACGCTCCGCTGAGCGGCCCACAGCTCGAGCTCGGTGTCGTCGCGGGACTTGATTCTCAGCAGATAATCCTGCCCCCCCGGGATGACCTCCAGGCCCGCGACGCTCTGCTGATGGCTGCGGTCCAATCCCTCGGCGACCCGCAAGAGCGCTGCTAACAACCTGACGGTGCGCCGCAGCTCGGCGGACAATTCGCCATATCCATCGTGCGAACGCTTGGGAAGGCCTCGACGGTGGTAGCGTGTGGCGAGCGCGATAACCTCGACCTCGTCGGGTTCAAATCCCCTGAGGCCGCCGTTCTTCACGAGGTAGTACGAATGTTTGTGGTGACGCGTGTAGCTGATGTGCACGCCGATGTCGTGGAGCAGTGCCGCATACTCTAGCCACTCTCGCTCACGCGACCCGAGGCCGTGGTTTGTCTGCGTCTGGTCGTAGATGCACAGCGCGAGTTGTGCCACCTGGTTCGCGTGTTCAGACGCGGCGTTACACCGTTCCGCGAGGTCCACCACGCTGCGCCGGCGCACGTCGGGGTATTGCTCAGCCCTAGCGATTCTGGCTTGGTTCTTGCGGATATAGTCGAGCGCGAGACCTTCCCTTAGCGCCAGATCGCACAGCACGAGCTCCTTGGCGCCAAGTCTCTTCAGGATCGTATCCAGCAAGACCGATCCCGCCACCGCGAGATCGGCGCGACGCGGATCCAGACCGGGAATTCGTAGTCGCTCGGCCAAGGTCATCGCCGACAGTTGCTGTCGCACGTGGCGAATCTGTTTGGCGGAGATCCGACGGTTGCGGAGCTCGTCCGATCCCACGACGCGCGTTTCACTGATGGCGATTTGGCCAAGGCTGAGGATGGTTCCGGACGTGCCGATGACCTGGTCATAGCCCGCGTCGGTGATCCGCTGAGTCGCTTCGCTAAGCTCCGCGTTGATGTACTTGGTGAGGCGCCGCTCGTCGCGCGGCGCGAGCGGATCGCTGCGCACGAACTGCTCGGTGAGGCGAATGACCCCCAGCTTGGCACTCTGAGCCACCTGGGCCTGGGAGGCGGTGCCCCGGACGAGCTCGACGCTGCCACCGCCGATGTCCACGACGACGGCCGATCCGCCGGCCAAATCGACGCCGTACACCGCCGCCCGGTGAATGAGGCGGGCTTCCTCGGTTCCAGAGATGACGCGAACACGGATGCCCGTTTGCTGACGCACCGTGTTGAGAAACTCGCGACCGTTTTGCGCCTCGCGTACGGCGCTTGTTGCTGCGGCGATGATCTCGTCGACGTCGTGGGATTCCGCCAGCCGGCGGAACTTCGACAGCACTTGCAAGGCCGCCATCATGGAGGATTCGGTTAGGGCCCGACCGCCGAGTCCGCCCGAGCCAAGGCGCACCATCTCCTTCTCGCGATCGACGATTTCAAACGACTGATTCGGCTGGACTTGCACCACGATCATGTGGACGGAGTTGGTGCCGATGTCGATAGCGGCGATTCGCATGGCGCGCTGGTGGGTCCTATATAATGATCGGCTCTGAACTGTCGAGCCACGCTGTGCCGGCAATCGTATCATGACGGTTTCGCACGCCCTGCAGGACCCGCTCGGGCGACTCATCCGCGCGTTGGGGACCCATCTGCCGCTTGCGGTTGCGGGTGACGTAGAAGCGCTACACCAGGCTCGCGTCGCGACGCGGCGGCTCCGGGAGCTCTTACCGCTGTGCGCAGCAGAGCTGCCGCACGGGGCCGTTCGCCGAGCGAGCCAGCGGCTGCGTCGCGTCGGTCGATCGCTCGGCAGTGTGCGTGAAGTCGATGTGTCGCGCGAGACGGTCGACCGACTGCTCGTTGAGGAAAAGATAGATGCTCGCGTGGCATCGCGGCTGCACCAATACCTACGGGATGAGCATGAAGACCGGCGCCACCGGATGCTGCGCGGGCTTGCAGCGGCGAACGTTCGCAAGCTCGAACGCGATCTGGCCACAGTTGCCCGTGACCTCGGCTTGCGTCTCGAGACCGACGCGTGGGCTCAGCGACTTGCGGTTCGTATTGGCAAACGGGCCGACCGAGTAAGGGCCGCGGTCGAGTACGCCGGCGCGTTGTACATCCCGGACCGGGTCCACGCCGTCCGGATCGCGGCAAAGAAACTCCGGTATACGCTCGAGTTGGCACGTGAGACGGGTGAAGCCCGGACGAGGGATGCCGTGCGGCAGGTCAAAGGGGCCCAGGAGTCACTGGGGCGGCTGCACGACTTGCAGGTACTGGGCGTCGCCGTTCAGGCTCTGGCGTTTCCGGGGTCGCCGAGCGAGCCGGTGGACACCGGGCTCGACAGCTTGCGCCTGTGGATCGAGCGCGAGTGCCGCCGATTCCACAGCGAGTACGTCGGCACGCGGGACCAGCTGCTGACCATCTGCGAGGGCTCGCTTATCCATGCTCAGCGGATTTGGACGGAGCGCGGCGGGGAAACGGCGTCAGTTCAGCGCGCGTCGTCGGTGGGTCGCGTGCTGAAAATGAACCTGGGCCGGTCCGATCTTGCGACGCGAGCGCGCGCAGACGGACGCTAACGGCTACTGATCGCCGCCCGAGTCGTTCGTCGAATCGCCCCCGCCTGACATTTCCGCGTCGACGGCCTGTTCGAAGTCGTCACCCAGGTCTTCGCCCATCTCGCTTCCCATCTTCTTCATCCAGCGCGCAACGCTCGCGGGGTCGTTCTCGTCGACCCCGGCAAAGCTGGATGGGTCAGACAGCTGCTCCAATCGCGCGTCTTCAGACTTCGGCATGGCGAACCGCGAAACGAGCGTGGCGAGGTCGTGGCTTCCGCAGTGCCGACATGAGGTCTCGTTCACACGGTCACGGACCATGACCAGGGCGGTGGTCCTCTTGCCGCACTGTTCATATCGGAACTCGTAGATTGGCATACTGGTCCCGATCGTTCGACGTCGTGTCGGATTATACCGGCGCGCCCCCTTGGAGCAGCCAACCCGCAGCCGCCCCGCCCGCAATCAACCACGTCGAATTTGGCTTCCACCAGGCGAGGAGAACACCCGCCGCGACGAGCAGCAGCAACGTGGGTCCGTCGACGATGGCCGTCCGGCCCAGATGCCAGCTCACCGCCACCATCAACCCCAGTGACGCCGCAACGACGCCGTCCAGCAGAGCACTTGCCACAGCCGACTGCCGGAGACGGGGAATGAGCGGCTGGGTCACCGCGACAAACACGAAGCCCGGCGCGAAGATCGCGATCGTGGCAAGCGCGGCACCGGTCCATCCGCCGAGGAGATACCCGATGAACGTCGCAGTCGTGAAGACAGGACCAGGCGTGACTTGCCCGACGGTCACGGCGTCGATCAGTTCTTGCTCGGTCAGCCATCCCCATCGCTCGGTGAAGTCGGCGCGCAGAAACGCCAACAACACGTACCCGCTACCGAACAAGATGGACCCGATCTTGAGAAAGGCCAGCGTCAGCCGGGTGAGGGTGACGGGGACCGCCGTCACCGTCGCCGCTGCTGCCATCAGCGTGGTCGAGGCACCCACGGCGATGGCGATGCCCACTGTGCCGATCCGTCCGCCAAGTTTCACAGCGAGCGAGGCCAGTCCCGCGCCGGTCAGCAGCGCCAGCTCGTTGAAGCCCGCAATCGAGAGGGCGGTGACGACAATGCCGATGATCGCTGACGTCATTCCGGCCAGCGCAGTGCGTCCGAGTTTCCAAACCGCCTGCACGAGGATCGCGATGATGACGGGACTGACGCCGTACATCAGCCACGTCACCTGGGGGGTGTCGCCGTAGCGGGTGTACCCCCACGCGATCGCACCCACGATGATGCACGCCGGAAGAATGAAGCAGGCGCCAGCCGCGACGAGACCCGGCAGCCCGCCGCGCCGATAGCCGATGTGGATCGCCATCTCCGTCGAGTTCGGTCCCGGGATGAGATTCGTGGCGGCGAGCAGGTCGAGAAACGCCGCGTCGGTCATCCAGCGGCGCTGTTCGACGACCTCGTGTCGCATCATCGCGATGTGCGCAGCCGGCCCGCCGAACGCGGTGACGCCGAGTCGCAAGAAGAGCGCGACGAGTTCCTTCACTGCTCACGCCTGTCGTGCGGCATCGGTGCCGCATGGTAGCATCCAGCACGATACAGTCCACTAGAGGCGGTCACACATGGAGAAGGCTCTCGCAGAGCGGGTGCGCGCTCGTCTGGCGGATCTCGGCTCGCGGGGACTGCGCCGAACGCCTCGAGCCCCGTCGGGCATCGACCTGTCGTCCAACGACTACCTTGGCCTGGCGAATTATTCCCCCCTCGCGAGTCGGTTTGCTGACGCCGTCAAGGCAGAGGGGTGCGGCAGCACGGGTTCGCGGTTGCTCCGTGGGCATCGTGAGCGATTTGCAGCGCTCGAACGGCGGTTTGCAGACTTCAAGCGGACTGAGCGCAGCACCTATCTATCGAGCGGCTACCTAGCAAACATTGCGGTGCTCACGACATTTCCCGAGGCGGGCGATGTCATCTACTCGGATGAGCGTAACCATGCGAGTCTGGTCGACGGCGTGCGGCTGTCGCGCGCGGGCCGCGTCGTGTTCCCGCATAACGACGCCGAGGCACTGGCGCATCTCATGGAGCAGGACGGGTGTACGGGCCAGCGCTTTGTCGTGGTGGAGTCGCTGTTCAGCATGGACGGCGACTTCGCGCCGCTCGCCAGCTACGTGCCGGTATGTCGTCGTTTCGGAGCAGCGCTCGTCGTCGACGAGGCGCACGCCGTGGGAGTCTTCGGCCGAGACGGCAGCGGGTTGATTGGTGAGGCAGGGATCGACCCCGACGTCTTCCTCTCCATCAACACGGCCGGGAAGGCGCTGGGCGTGAGCGGGGCTTTTGTGGCGGGCCCAGCTTGGGCCATCGACTATTTCGAGCAGAGCGCACGGCCGTTCGTGTTCTCCACGGCGCCGCCACCGGCGATTGCGGCCGCGCTTGACGCGGCGCTCGACACGATAGCGGCCGAACCCATACGACGCCAACGCCTTCACGAGCGTGTTCGGTTCCTACGCGAGCGGCTGGCGAGCGTCGGGATCACACCACCGGCCGACGTGTCGCAGATCATCCCGATTGTTGTCGGAGATAACGACGCGGCCGTCAACCTTGCCGAAGCCCTGCAATCCCAAGGGTTCGATGTGCGCGCAATTCGACCGCCTACGGTACCGGCTGGCACTGCGCGACTGCGCGTGTCGGTGAACGCCGAGTTGACCGAGGAAGAGCTCGACCGTTTCGTGGGCGCGCTCCGGCGGTGCCTTGGGGAGGTCGAGCGATGCGCCGCGGTCTCTTCGTGACGGGTACCGATACCGGAGTTGGAAAGACCGTGGTGTCGGCCGCCCTCCTGCATCGTTACCAACCAAAGGTACCGCTGCAGTACTGGAAGCCGATCCAGACCGGCGCGGAAATAGACGACGATACGACCGAGGTGAGACGGCTGGCCGGGGGCACCGGCGCTCGAATCCTCGAGCCGGGCGTCCGTCTGCCCGAGCCGGTCTCTCCTCATTTGGCGGCTGAGCTCGCCGGGCAGCTGATCGATCTTGGAGCGTTGATGGTCCACACCGGCGGTCACGCGGAGACCGCATGGGTCGTCGAGGGTGCGGGCGGTGTCTCGGTGCCGGTGAATGCGTCCGAGATGATGACCGATCTCATGACCATGCTCGAGCTTCCAGTGCTCGTGGCCGCGCGCAGCTCGCTCGGTACGATCAATCACACGCTTCTGACGCTCGAGTGCTTGCGCGCGCGGTCGCTGGCGGTCGCGGGTGTCGTGATGGTGGGTGAGGCGGACGCGCACAATCGGGCGGCGATAGAACGCTACGGTCGAACTGAGGTTCTGGCAGAGATGCCGCCACTGGCACCGCTGTCGGCGGACGCGCTTGGCGCCTGGGCCGAGCGCGCGCTGGACCCGGGAGCGGCACTCTGGGAATGGCTGCAATGACATCGAACGACAACCTCGCTGCGCGCGACCGGGAGCACATGTGGCACCCGTATACGCAGATGCAGAATCAGCCGCCGCCGCTGGCCATCGTCAAGGCAGAAGGTGTCTATCTCTACACCGACGACGGTCGCCGAATCCTCGACGGTATCTCTTCGTGGTGGGTCAACATTCACGGTCACGCGCATCCAAAGCTCAACGCCGCGCTCGCGAAGCAGGCGAGTGAGCTCGAGCACGTCGTGTTCGCGGGATGCACGCACCGGCCTGCGGTGGAGCTCGGTGAGCGACTCGTCGAGGTGCTCCCGGCCGGACTCAGTCGTGTTTTCTATTCCGATGATGGGTTGACCGCCGTCGAGGTGGCCCTCAAAATGGCATGGCAGTACTGGCGCAACCGCGGCGACGCCGCGCGGCGGACATTTATTGCCCTCGACCGTGCGTATCACGGCGACACGGTTGGCGCGATGTCGGTGAGCGAAGCTTCAAGCTTTACCGAACCGTTCGGCTCGCTTTTGTTTTCGGTCGCTCGGGTACCCGAACCGTACTGTCACCGCTGTCCGGTTGGCCTCGAGCGGGCCAGCTGCCAGATCGAGTGTCTCGAGCCTCTCGAAGCTCATCTGCGGGCTCACGGTGATACCGTGGCCGGCGTTCTTGTCGAGCCGATGCTCCAGGGTGTCGGAGGGATGATCGTCTGGCCAGCCGAGTTCCTCGCGGGCGTTCGAGACCTGTGCACGCGGTATGGCACCCTCATGATTGCCGACGAGGTCTTTACCGGATTCGGGCGAACTGGCCGGATGTTCGCGTGTGAGCACGCGGCCGTCACGCCCGACATCATCTATTTGTCGAAGGGACTCACCGCCGGGTATATGCCCATGGGTGCGACGGTCGCGACTGAATCGGTCTACGAGACCTTTTTGAGCGATGACCGTCAGAAGACCTTCTTTCACGGGCACTCCTACACAGCCAACCCGCTGGCCTGCGCTGTCGCGCTGGCCAGCCTCGACATCTTCCGCGATGAGAACGCGCTCGAGCGCGTCTCGGCGCTTGAAGCGCAGCTTCAGTCGGGATTCGAACAACTTCGCGAGCTTCCAGCGGTTGGCGACGCTCGCGTGCTCGGTGGCGTGGGTGCCGTCGAACTGACCGATGCCACGTCGACCGAGGGTGGGTACTTCGATCAGCGGGGTCCCCGCATTGCCGAGGCCTTTCTTCAGCGCGACCTGCTCATTCGTCCTCTTGGGAACGTGGTCTACTTCATGCCGCCCTATGTGATCTCGGAAGAAGAGACGGCGCGCGTCTTGGAGGCGATGGGGACCGTGCTCGCTGACCTAGCCTAACCGTTGGCCGACCCGTCGGATTGAACCGCGTGCAGTCCCAGGCGCTCGAGCAGCGCGCGATCGCCATCGATCGAGGCGTTTGCGGTCGTCAACAAGCGGTCGCCTAGAAAAATCGAGTTCGCTCCGGCCAAGAAGCAGAAGGCTTGGAGCGTGTCGCTCATCTCCAGGCGGCCGGCGCTGAGCCGAACCTTGGCGCGGGGCATGAGGATCCGGGCGGTGGCAATGACTCGGACGAGCTCGTCCCACGGAACCGGGGTTTGGTCCGCAAGCGGGGTTCCCGCGACGGCGACCAGCGCGTTGACGGGAACGCTCTCGGGGGGCGGGGCCTGGCGCGCAAGCTCGTACAGCAGGTCGATTCGATCGTCGTGGCTTTCCCCCATGCCGAGAATGCCGCCACAGCACACCTTCAACCCGGCTCGCCGCACTGACCCCAGCGTGCGCAGTCTGTCGTCATAGCTCCGCGTGGAGATGATGTTGGCGTAGAAGTCCGGTCCGGTGTCGAGATTGTGGTTGTAGTAGTCGAGTCCGGCCTCGCGCAATCGCCCGGCCTGCGCGTCGGTGAGCATGCCCAGCGTGACGCACGTTTCCAGCCCTTCGGCCTTCACGGCGCTGACCATCTCGAGAACACGGTCGAACTCGGGTCCGTCGTGGACCTCGCGCCACGCCGCGCCCAGGCAGAAGCGATCTGCGCCGCTCGCCTTCGCCTGCTTCGCGGCATCGGTGACGTCGGCAAGCGGCATGAGCGGCTCCGCCCCAACGTCGGTCGCGTAGCGTGACGATTGCGGGCAGTAGGCGCAGTCTTCGGGACACCCGCCCGTCTTCACGCTCAGCAGTGACGCACACTGCACCTCGGTCGGATCGTGGGCTGTGCGGTGCACTTGCGCGGCCTCGAAAACCAAGGTCAACAGGCCGCGATGATAGATCTGTTCGACGTCCTGTCGGCTGAGCGATCGATCCGAGACGACCGGATGAGGCGTGGCGATGTCTGTCTGCGTCACGGAGTGCTCGGATTCTAGCATTCCGGTGCGCGAGAAGAAGAGCCGTTCGACCGTCACCTACATCTCCTTGATAGGTTGATGCCAGATGAGGAAGTAGGTGGCAACGAGCGCGAGCAGCACACCGTTCACCGCGATGACGGTCGACGGTGAAGACAGCGTAATGAAGTACCCGCTCACTAAGCTTCCGACGGGCATCCCACCGCGGAACGCCACCAAGTAGATGCTGAGCACGCGGCCCCGCAGCTCGTCGGGCACCGTCAGCTGAACGAGCGAGTTTGCCAACGCCACGATCATCAACAGCGCGACGCCCATGAGAAACAGCACAACGTAGCTGCCGCTTGTGATCGGGAGCAGGGCGAACGTAATGACGAGTCCGCTAAACACGATCTGGACAATCAGCAGCGTGCGTCCCATGTGTGCAAACTGACCGAGCCACGCAATGGTCAGCGCACCAATCACGGCCCCGGCACCAAGCGATGTCATCATCCGGCCCAGATGCGCGGCGTCCTCGGCGAACACGGCCAGGAACGCGCGGACCGGCAGTCCTAACGAGGTCGTGGCCACGGCGAGCACCACCAGCGCCGCCAACGCGCCTTCGTGCCGAACATATGAGAGCCCTCCCTTGAGCTCGACCAGGATCTTCTGGCGCGCCCCGGTCTTGGGCAATGGAAGCCGCATCACGGCAAGGACCACGATCACCGCAAGGTACGAGAGGCCGTTGAGGCCGAAGCATGCGACCATGCCTAACGTGGTCAAGACCGCGACGCCGATGAGCGGACCGATCATCTGTGCGAGGTTGAACTGGATCGAGTTGAGGGCCACCGCGTTTGGCAGCGTTGCCCGCGGCACGAGCGACGGGATCATCGACTGAAAGGCCGGTCCGCCGAAGGCCTGCGCGACGCCGGTGAGAAACGACAAGACCAGGATGTAGCGCACTTCGACGACGTCGAAGAACACCAAGGCCGTCAGTGTCAGCGCGCACACCATCTGCAGGGTTTGCGACGCGATGAGGAGGTACCGGCGGTCGTGACGATCGGCAATGACGCCGCCAATCAACGTGAAAAGAAGCAGAGGCAGCTCGCCAAGAAACGTGTCGAGGCCGAGGAAGAACGCCGAACCGGTAAGCGTCAGGATGAGCCACTGCTGCGCAAAGCGTTGCATCCAGGTGCCCACTGCAGAGGTGAAGGCGGCGAGCCAGAGGTTGCGGAAGGCTGGGTACGAGAACGACCTGATGAGCCTTCGAAGAATCCGCGTACCGATCGTCGCTTCGGCGATCGGCGCGTCGGCAGGGTCTGGCTGCGGGGGGGAGGGGTGTTCGCCTATTGGTGTGGCCACGGAATATACAGACCTTCGCCGTGAAAGATGATGCTGGTCCAGAGCCCTTTCGAAAGCCGGTAGAACGCGAACGGGCCGACGGCCCCAACGGGGATCCAGATCCAAAGCTGCTGTGGCATCGAAAGTGCGGTGAAGGTCTGCGTTAGCGTGAACCCGGCGACCGTGAGGAGGAGCGTAAGTCCGAGGTTGATATAGACCGCCCCAAACCATTGACCCGGCTCGCGCTCGTATCGTTCGCCGCAAGCCGAGCAGTAGTCGTGCAACCGGAACATGGTCCTGAACAGCTGTCCATGCCCACAACATGGGCACCGAAGCTTGAGACCTCGCAAGAGGATGTCGAAGAGCTCCGGAAGCACGCGTCCTCCCAGGGGGGGATCTTAGCAGGGGAGGGAAGGGATAGGCGCTAGACCCCATTGACCTCCCTAGACCCCTACGTTATAGTAGGCGAACAAAAAGCGAAATAAAGTCAAATCTGGTTGATCTTGAGGCACTGTTGCGTGCCCAGAAGCTTGATGGAACGCTTGTTTCTTCGCGGCCGCTCCCAGCGGAACGGCTAGCGGCCACGGGCATTCGCAATCTTGATGAGCACCTCGGCGGTGGGCTTGCGCGTGGACATCTTTCAGAGATCGTCGGGTGCCAATCCTCCGGTCGGACGAGCGTGCTGTGCGCCATGCTCGCGTCGGCGACCAACCGAGGCGAAGTCGCGGCCCTTATCGATACGTTCGACACCTTCGATCCCGTCTCAGGACACGCTGCTGGCATCGACTTGTCTCGCTTGCTCTGGATCCGTGGTCACCAATGGTCGCCTTCGCTCCGATCGGGTCCGTCGGTTCCACGTGATATCGGTCGTGCCGTCAAAGCATCGGGTCTTGTAGCGCTGGCCGGACGATTTGGTCTTGTGGCGATCGATTTAGCCGATGCTCCCATCGCGTCCATCCAACGTCTTCCGTTCACGACGTGGCGGCGGATTTCGCGCGCGATCGAAGGCAGCGAAACAGTTGGCGTGGTGATGGGGCCCATCACGGTGGGGCGCAGTGCGCTTGGGCGTTCGATCGTGCTCGCGGATTGTGATCGTGGCGCGCGATGGCTAGGGGATAACCCGCGGAGTCGAGTCTTACAAGGACTCGACGTGAGCGTCCGCGTCGAGTCGACTCGCCATCCGAGTCAGCGTAGTCGACTCGCGACCGACGGGTTTCCAGGCGAGATTGCACGCGTCGGATGACTAAATGTACGCCTGTCTCTTCGCGTCGCCTCGCACCGTGACCACCCGTTCAGTCTCGGATCCGATGCGGGTGCTCGCTCACCTGGCTCACGAACATTCTCCACGGGTTGAGGTGCATGGGCGGAAGCTCGTGGTGTTGGACATCGATGGCTTGGAACAGTTGTGGGGATCTCCGCGTGATATCGGCGAGCGGTTACGACGACTCGCCGCTGATCGGCAGCTTCAGGTGCGGGTGGCGATTGCCAGCACGAAGATGGCAGCCTTATTGGCGACCCAGGGACGATGTGGGTTGACGGTCATCCCTCCGGGCAACGAAGCACAGGCACTCTCGACCTTGCCACTCGCGGTGCTGAAGAAGTTATCGAGTGCACAGGCGAGTGGACCAAGCCTCCCCAGACAGCAGCGAGCCCAACGCAATGCAATGCAGGCAGCTGACCCTGCCTGTCTTGCCGTATCGGTGGTCGTGTTGTTGCCCGTTGTGCGGCGATGGGGCATCAAGACTCTCGGGGAGCTTGCCGCCCTGCCGACGTCGGAGCTCTTTAGCCGGTTGGGAGCCGGCGGGGTGGACTTGCAACGGATGGCACGTGGGGAAGACAGCCGGCCCCTGGTGCCCGATCCCATCGAAACGCATTTCGAGCAATCGGTCACGCTCAAGTGGCCTATCGAAGGACTCGAGCCACTGTCGTTCGTGCTGCGACGTGTGCTCGAGCCGTTGTGCGCGGATCTCACCAGTCATGGGTGTGCCGTGGGCATGCTGCACGTGAGGCTGACGTTGGTCTCGCGAGACATCCATGAGCGCACCCTTCGGTTTCCCAAGGCCATTAGCGATCCGAAGGTCTTGCGCACGTTGATCGTGCTCGACCTGAAGGCGCACCCACCGTCGGCAGGCATTGATCGGGTGACGGTGACAGCCGATCCCGTTCCGGCACGCACCATCCAGTTTTCCCTGTTGGAACGCGCGGTGCCATCGGCCGAGTGCCTGTCGACGTTGCTCGCACGGTTGACCGTCTTGATGGGGGAGCACCGTTGTGGTTCACCGGCCTTGGTCGATACCCATCAGCCGGGGGCATTCGAGATACAGCCGTTTGCTCCGACGACCATTGCTCCGCAGCCGGCAGCGTCGCGCGAACAGCTTGTGCCCGCGCTGCGCCGGTTCAGGTTTCCGGTGCCGGCACGTGTCAGGGTCGAGCGAGGAATCCCTGTCCGTGTCTCAACTGGCTATCGACATCTCGCCGGTGGACCGATCATCACCCGGGCCGGGCCCTGGCGGAGCTCGGGACAGTGGTGGATGTCGTCCGATACGGCCTGGGACCGCGATGAGTGGGACATCGCGTTACGTAACGGTGAGGTGTATCGAATGTTTCGAGATCGATCAACTGATCGCTGGTTTCTGGAAGGGGCGGTTGACTAATGGAGACTTCTGCCTTCTGCCTTTTACCTTCTGCCTTCTGAATTCTCTGTGTACATTGAGCTCCACACCTCCTCCGCCTTTTCCTTTCTCGATGGAGCATCGCTTCCTGAGGCGATCGTCGACCGTGCCGCGGTTCTCGGCTATCCCGCTATAGCGCTGCTCGATCGAGACGGGGTGAGTGGAGTCCCGAGATTCCACAAGGCCGCGAAAGTAGCCGGAATCAAGCCGATCATCGGCAGCGAGCTCACGATTCGAGCCAACGGGTCCAGTCATGGGACAGAGCCGCAACCGCGGGTTCCGATTGTGTGGCGACTACCCGTGCTTGTTGAAACGCAAGCAGGCTATCGCAACCTCTGCCGGCTCGTGACTCAGATGAAGCTGCATGCCCCAAAGGGCGAAGGGGCGCTCGCGCTCGAAGAGCTCGACGGACAGACGTCCGGGTTAATCGCGCTGGCGGGGCGACCGGCGTTGATGGGGCATCGCTATGGCGTGGGCGGAGTGCTTGATCGCCTACTCGGGTTGTTCGGGCCGGCCCAGGTGTATGTCGAGCTGCAGCGACATCTCCTGCGTGACGAGGAACACGACAACCAGGCGCTGCTGGCGATGGCCTCGGCGTATCACGTGCCAGTGGTGGCGACGAACGGCGTACGGTTTGCGGAGTCTTCGGACCGGACCCTCTTCGATGTGCTGACCTGTATCCGCCACAAGACCACCCTGGCTCGAGCGGGTCGGCGTCTCGATCGGAATGCCGAACGGTATCTGAAGCCACCCGATGTGATGGCCCGACTGTTTCATGATCTGCCCGCGGTGGTCGACACAACGCACGAGCTTGCCGATCGGTTGGGCTACACGATGGCGGATCTTGGATATCGCTTTCCAGAGTACCCGGTGCCGTCCGGGGAAACGATGGGGTCGTTTCTCCGGAAGATCACCGAGGTCGGAGCGCGTGAGCGATATCGCCCGTATCACGATGCCGCGCGTCGCCAAGTGACGCGTGAGCTCGATCTAATCGAGAAGCTCGACCTGGCCGGGTACTTCCTCATCGTCTGGGACATCGTCAACTACTGCCGACAGCACAGCATCCTGGCGCAGGGGAGAGGGTCGGCGGCCAACAGCGCCGTGTGCTACAGCCTCGGGATTACCGCGGTCGATCCGATCGGAATGGAGTTGCTGTTCGAGCGGTTTCTCTCTGAAGAGCGTGGTGAATGGCCGGATATTGACCTCGATCTGCCGAGCGGCGACCGTCGCGAGCAGGTTATTCAGTACGTCTACGAACGGTACGGTCGCTTGGGTGCAGGGATGACCGCCAACGTCATTACCTATCGGGGGCGCAGTGCCGCCCGTGAAGTGGGGAAGACGCTTTCGATTGAGTCCGCGCAGATCGACCGGCTGGCAAAGGCGATGCACAACTTCGAGTGGACGGATCCGGATGAGTGCTTGGAACAGCATCTGCGCGATGTTGGGTTCGACGGCGCAGATCCGACGATCCGATTGTTCGGGGATCTCTGGACGCGCATTCAAGATCTCCCGCGTCATCTCGGCCAGCACTCCGGTGGCATGGTCATTTGTCGTGGGCGTTTGGATGAGGTCGTTCCGCTCGAGAATGCCAGCATGCCCAATCGCGTCGTCGTGCAGTGGGACAAGGATGACTGTGCGGATATGGGGATCGTCAAAGTCGATCTGCTGGGGTTGGGCATGATGGCGGCCATCCAGGAAGCGCTCACGCTCATCAACACGCCGACGCCGAAGGTCGACCTCGCGCACCTTCCGGCCGATGACCCAGAGGTCTATCGCATGCTGCAGGAGGCCGACACGATCGGCGTCTTCCAAGTGGAATCGCGTGCCCAGATGGCGACGTTGCCCCGGCTTCGCCCCAAGCAGTTCTACGACATCGTGGTCGAAGTCGCGATCATTCGTCCTGGTCCAATCGTGGGGCAGATGGTGCATCCCTATTTGAACCGACGGGCGGGTCGAGAACCGGTGTCATATCCGCATCCATCACTCGAACCGATCCTCAAGCGGACTCTCGGGGTGCCGTTATTTCAAGAGCAGTTGTTGCGGATCGCAATGGTCGCTGCGGGATTCTCCGGAGGGGAGGCAGAGGAGCTGCGGCGGGCGATGGGGTTCAAGCGGTCGGAGCGTCGGATGAAGCAAATCGAAGCGAAGCTTCGCGAAGGGATGGAGCGCCAGGGCATTACCGGTGACGCAGTTGAGGAGATCGTGCGGTCGATTGTGTCGTTTGCACTGTACGGCTTTCCCGAGTCACACGCCGCGAGCTTTGCCTTGTTGGTGTATGCCAGCGCGTATCTCAAGGCGCATTACCCAGCGGCGTTTTATACGGCGCTGCTCAACAATCAGCCGATGGGGTTCTACAACCCGGCAACGCTCGTCAAGGATGCCCAGCGACATGGTGTGCGGTTCGCGGGGATCGATGTGCAGCACTCCAACTGGAATTGCGCTGTCGATGAGGACGGCACGATTCGACTGGGGTTGCGTTACGTCGCGGGGTTGCGCGAAGCCGTGGGCCGGGCTATCGAATCGGCTCGGATTGAGCCGGAACCACGCGCGACTGATACGCGGTACGCAATACCAACAACGACGCCCACGTTGTGTCCGAAGTGTGGATGTGACGATGCCTCCATGCTGGAGGTTGTCGACACGGCAGCTGGTCCGCGCGGCTTTTGTAGCACGTGTGCGCATGACTGGGAGGTGTGAAGTGCGACAGGCACGGTTTGACTCACTGGATGACTTGATCGCGCGGACGGGTGTGCGGCGTGACGAGTTAACAACGCTGGCGGAGATCGGCGCACTTAACGCGTTCGGATATGACCGCCGAACGGCGCTGTGGCAGGTTGAGAGGGCAGTGAAGAAAGAGGCGGAGCTCTTCAGAAATACAGAAGGCAAAAGGCAGAAGACAGAATCGCCCCTGTCGACGATGACGTCGGTCGAGCGGGTCGTAGCCGACTACGCGGGCACGGGGCTTACGGTGGGTCCACACCCGATGTCGTTTCGTCGTCGTGAGCTCGCGATGCGTGGTGTGTTGCGTGCGGTGGATCTACCACAGGGACGCCACGGGCGTCGTGTGCGTGTGGCTGGCGCGGTGATTACTCGTCAACGACCTGGGACCGCAAAAGGGTTTGTCTTCCTGACGCTCGAAGATGAGACTGGCGTGGCCAACATCATCGTGCAACCCCCGGTGTTTGCCGAACAGAAAACCACGATTCTCGAACAGCCGTTTATCCTCGTGGAAGGCCGGTTGCAGATCCAAGATGGGGTAACCTCGGTCAAAGCCGAGCGATGTCAAGGCCTGTGGGACGCTGGGCCCGACGTGGAGTCCCACGACTTCCACTAGCGCTGGGAATTGACCGTGGCGTAACCCGAGCCCTCGTTTTCTCATATCCTCCCCGTATGGATCGCCTCAGGGCGACGCTCTTCCGGCCGGTCGACATCGCCAGCCTGGTCTTCTTCCGGGTGGCGTTCGGCCTCACCATGCTGTGGGAGGTGAAGCGATATTTCGACTACGGCTGGATCTCCCGCTACTGGATCGACCCCGAGTACAACTTCACGTACACCTTCTTTGACTGGGTGCACCCCTGGCCGGGCAACGGCATGTACGTGCATTTCTACGTCATGGGAGCCCTAGGCGCGTGCATCATGGTCGGATTTCTGTATCGCGTGAGCACGGTCTTGTTCTTCCTGGCCTTCACCTACGCGTTCCTGCTTGAGCAGGCGCGCTACTTGAACCACTTCTATCTGGTCATCCTCGTCTCCTTCTTGATGATCTTCGTGCCTGCCCACCGCGCGTACTCTGTGGATGCGTGGATCTGGCCACGGATGCGTCGCCGGACGATTCCCGCCTGGCCGGTGATTCTGGTCGCCGGCCAAATGGGCGTCGTGTACTTCTTCGGGGGGGTCGCGAAGATCAACGCCGATTGGCTCCGCGGTGAGCCACTGCGCGATTGGATCGCTGACCGAACGGCGTTTCCCATCATTGGACCGTGGTTTGTCGAGGAGTGGGTCGTCTACGTGTTTGCGTACTCGGCGCTGCTGCTGGACCTTCTGGCGGTTCCGCTCTTGCTGTCGAAGTACACGCGACCGGCCTTCTTCGCGTTCGTGGTCTTCTTTCACTACATGAACGATCGCCTCTTTTCGATCGGCATCTTCCCCTGGTTCGCCATCGTTACGACGACGCTGTTCTTTCCTCCCGATTGGCCCCGGCGTCTTGTCGAGGGGTTGCGCGCGAGGCGCGACCTGAGGACGGGCCTCGCGTGGACGAGTGCCCTTGTACTCGCCGCATTGACGGCTCGCTACCGGCGAGCGGTCGAGCTCGTGCCGGTGCTGGTCGGTGCGACGGCCGGGGCGCTCCTTGGCTGGACGTTCTTCTGGCCCGGCGGGCGTGCTGTTCGGACCGACCAGTCGACTGCTGAACACGGCGCGGCAAAGGACCGCACGGACCCCGACGCTGTGCCCGTGGCCGCCAACCGCCGGCTGGTCGTGGCGCTCATCTGCGCGTGGTTCGCGCTGCAAAGTGCCATCCCACTCCGTCACTTCCTGATACCAGGCAACGTCAGTTGGACCGAGGAAGGGCACAACTTCGCGTGGCATATGAAGCTGCGAGACAAGTCTGGGCTGGTTCGCTTTCGAATCGTCGACCCGAGCGATGACTCAAACTGGTCGGTCGACCCGCGCGACTATCTGACCCGATGGCAGTACCGAACGATGTCCACGCGCCCGGAGATGATCCGGCAGTTCGCGCGGTACCTCGCGAGCGAGTCCGCGGCCGAGGGCAACGCGGACGTCGAGGTGTACGTCCGGACCGAGGCGTCGCTCAACGGGCGGGACTGGCAGACGCTCATCGACCCCGACGTCGACTTGGCGGGCGCGCGGTTCCGTTGGGGACAGGCGCCGTGGATTCTGCCGCTGACCGAGCCGCTTGTCTCAGGCGAGTAGGCTCAGAGGCCGACCCATTGCGGGACAAACGCCTAATCGGGCGGCTCCCCGGGCGGCCGAAGCACTCGCGGGATCCGCGCCCGGACACGTCCTTGGTATATACGCGACCTATGTGAAGGAGGCTCGCGCACTGGCGAGCGCGGGCGCCGGTACTCCCAGTCACAAGAATGTTGCGGCAAACGGCGCAGGCTCGCGTTGAGTACCATGCGCTCAGGGCAGTAAAATCTGACTGTGGCGTTTTGCCCCTGTCGGCTCACTCGGATCGCAGCGCTGCTGGCCGCCGTCATGCTCGGGGTCCAGCCCGCCGCTGCCCAGTCGGAGGGCCGCGAATCGGTGCACACACCCGATGGCCAGCCCGACATCTCGGGCGTCTTTACCTTCCGCACGCTGACGCCGATGCAGCGCCCTTGAGCGCTCGAGGGGCGAGAGACGCTGTCACCCGAGGAAGCGGCCGAATTCGAGGCGTCGGAGCGGATCCGCTTGAACCGCGATCTCTTTGATCCGGAGAAGGGAGCACCGACCGCCGGGTATCAGTCGAGAGCCGAAGGCGGGGTGCTCTCCTACAATGAGTTCTGGTACGAGCGAGGCATCGAGCTCACGTCAGACAAGCGCACGTCGCTTGTGGTGGATCCTCCAAGCGGCCGGATTCCGTACAAACCCGGAGTCGCCGAGGCACGTCGGCTGCGCCGCCTCAACCTGCGCAACGGTTTCGCGGATCACTACACGGACCGCAGTCTCACCGATCGATGCCTGATGGGGTCGAACGCCGGTCCACCCATGCGACCTGGTGCCTACAACAACAACGTGCAGATCTTTCAGGTGCCCGGATACGTCGTCTTGATCAACGAGCACATCCACAACGTGCGGATAATCCCGATTGATGATCGGCCACACAGCCACGTGCCCCAGTGGTCCGGAAGCTCGCGCGGTCATTGGGACGGCGAGACCCTTGTCGTCGAGACGACGAACTTCGCTCGCGAGACCAACTTCGCGGGCTCGTCGAAGGACACGCAACTCATCGAGCGTTTTCGTCGCGTTGATTCCGACACCGTGATGTACGAGTTCACGATTGAGGATCCCAACAACTTTACTCGTGCCTGGACCGCGGTGATTCCATTCCGCCGCACCGAGGGCCCGCTGTACGAATATGCGTGCCACGAGGGAAACTACGGCCTCTACGGCATCATGGCTGGTGCCCGAAGGCTGAACACGCAGGCGGTCAGCCCCTGAGCCGCCTGCGCCCCGCATTCACGGAGAGACCTTTGCCCACCTTGTCTACACCCATGCCAGAACACCGAACCGACTCGATTGACCTGGTTCGGAGCGTACCGTTCATCGCCGTTCACCTTGCGTGCCTCGCGGCTATCTGGACCGGCGTCAGCACGACCGCGTTTGTGATTGCGTTTCTGACGTTGGCGACCCGGATGTTCGGTCTAACAGCGGGCTACCACCGGTACTTCTGTCACCGGGCATTCAAGACGAGCCGCCTGTTCCAGTTTGTGCTGGCCTTCCTCGGTACCGCCGCCGCGCAAAAGGGGCCGCTTTGGTGGGCGGGCCATCACCGGAGTCACCACCGTCACTCGGATACCGAGCAAGATGTGCACCCGCCGGGAATCAAAGGGTTCTTCTGGGCGCACGCCGGATGGATCATGAGTCCCGCCAACCAGCGCACGAAGGTCGAGTGGGTACCCGATCTGGTGAAGTACCCCGAGCTCCGATGGCTCGATAACAACCATTACGTGGTCCCGATTGGTCTCGGGGTCGCGCTCTTCTTCCTTGGCGACTGGCTTGCCACGGCCTACCCGGGCCTCGGCACGAGCGGATGGCAGCTGGTGGTCGTCGCACTGTTCTGCAGCACGACGTTGCTGTACCACGTGACGTTCGCCGTCAACTCGATTGGCCACCAGTACGGCAGCCGACGGTACGAGACCACTGACGAGAGCCGAAACAGCTTGTGGCTTGCACTGGTCACGGGCGGTGAAGGCTGGCACAACAACCATCACCGGTATCCCGCTTCGGAACGCCAAGGTTTCTATTGGTGGGAGATCGACTTCACCCACTACGGGGTCGTGTTGCTGTCATGGTTGCGGGTGGTCTGGGATGTGCGCGGTCCGGCGTCCACCGTCTTACGCGAGGGGTCGAGCTCGTAGCCTTCCGTCTCGGTTCCAGCCCAGTCTGTTTCTCCCCGGTTCCATTCGCGGTATGGTTGGCACACGATGAACGTACTCATGACCGGATCGAGCGGGCTTGTCGGCTCGGCACTGACGGGTTTCTTGACGAGCGGCGGCCATCAGGTGAGGCGCCTGCTTCGGTCACCGGGAACCGGCGCGAACACGACGTCGTGGAACCCCCTCGACGGTACGTTTGCCAAGGGCGCACTCGATGGTATCGACGCCGTCGTCCACCTTGCGGGTGAAAGCATCGCTTCGGGACGCTGGACGGAGGCGCGCAAGGCGCGCATTCGTGATAGCCGCGTGGTCGGTACCCGCAACCTCTGCGAGGCCCTTGCCAAGATGGAGACACCGCCCAAGGTGCTCGTGGCCGCGTCCGCACTCGGCTTCTATGGGGATCGCGGGGACGAGCTTTTGGACGAGTCGGCTTCGCCGGGAACGGGCTTCCTCCCAGACGTCTGTCAGGGTTGGGAGGATGCCTCAACGCCGGCGCGCGAACGGGGAATCCGGGTTGTCCACTTGCGCATGGGGATCGTCCTCAAAGCGCTGCTCTCGCAGATGCTCCTCCCATTCAAGCTGGGGGGCGGTGGGGTGCTGGGGTCGGGCGACCAGTACATCAGCTGGGTGACGCTCGATGACGCGCTGGGCATCGTACTGCACCTGTTGACCGACGAGGGGATCAGCGGACCTGTCAACGCTGTGGCGCCGAACCCCGTGACGAATCGTGAGCTGACCAAAACACTCGGCCGGGTGATCCATCGGCCCACGGTTATTCCGATGCCGGCCTTTGCTGCTCGGCTGTTGTTTGGGGAAATGGCTGACGCGCTGCTTCTGTCGAGCACGAGGGTCGACCCCGCGGTGTTAAGGGAGGCGGGCTTTGAATTCTCCCACCCCCGACTTGAAGAAGCACTTCGCCACGTGCTCGGCCGCTAGTCGACGAGTGGCTGGCGCGATCCTGACGTCAGCGGTTCGTTCAAGAACATGACAAACGGCGCCAGCTGCTCGAACAGTCGTCGGAGTGATCCATAGAAGCGGGGGCGTGTCGCGAACTCAGCCGGTCGCTCGGTTCCGGCCAGGAATTGACGCAACTTGAGATACTCGGCCGCGGGATGGTCGGCGTCGAACCCGCGCGGCACTCGCTTGAGTCGCTGACCGCTGACGTGCCCAAAGCTGCGCCGAAACCGCGGCGATTCAACGATTGCGCGAAACCGAGTCGTGTTGCTCGCTACATGTTTGCGCAGCTGATAGAGCTGAGGCGCCTCGGGGGCGTAGATACCCGCTCCGACCAGTACGTGATCAGTGGCGACGTGGAAGTACAACCCGGCCCCTCCGTGCTTGGTCAGCGCTCGGTGAGGAAAAACCGCCGATACGTGGGTCTTGTACGGGGATTTGTCCGCTGAGAACCGCGTGTCCCGATAGATGCGATACATCGACATCTTCGGGGTGGCGATCAACTGCGGTGCGAACTGAGTGAGATCTGTGGCGAGCCGGTCGATCACGTCGACCATCGGACCTCGGACGTGCGCTTCGTATGCGTCTCGGTGGTTCCGAAACCACTCCCGCTCGTTGTGGCGCCGCAGCGATCGTAGGAACGTCAGTGTCTCGATCGTGAAGCGCGGCGCTGACATGGCGTATCGAAGCTGGGCGAGTATATCGTGCGCTCGTCCGATCAGTCGCTCAAGTGGACCTTGGGTGCGAGCGACCAATCGAATTGGCCGAGCCGACTGCGCCCGAGGGTGTTCACCGCGTCCAGCACTCGCGCTGCCTGGCGCAGGAGGTGGTCAACGTCGACGGTCTGACACCGAGGCGCGAACGGCCGGAGGTAGTCCGATCCTCGCGTCAGCATGTAGACAGCGCCATGGTGATTGCACCGCTGAATGTGATACATCGCCACGCCGATTTGAAGGATGCCTTGGTAGAGCCGCCTCACCTCGCGGGGCTCCGAGCGCCAAAGGTTCTCCAACGTCTCGTGCTGCTCGAAGAACTCGCCGCGGTTGAACCGCGCGACACCCTTGAGTAGCTCCGATGGCGGCGGCTCATCGCACCAGTCGCACACGGGCTGGCATTATAATCGCGCGCGACGGCTCACCTGACGGCACCATCAGCAGATGAAGATACCGGTACCCCACATCACAACCCCCCCGCGCATCAAACGGAAACGCTCGCGCCTGCACGGCTACGGCGTCTTCGCGCTAGAGCCCATCAACAAGACCAAACGCATCATTGACTACGCAGGCGAGAAGATTCCCATTCGAGAAAGCGAGCGACGCGAGGAGCGGTACCTGGGCAAGGGAAACATCTGGTGCTTTCGCGTCAACCGGCGGTGGTCGCGCGACGCCAACGTGGACGGGAACGTCGCACGATTCATCAACCATTCGTGCACGCCGAACTGCTACAGCACGATCATCGGACACACGATCCTGATCTGCGCGGGGCGCAACATCGCTGCCGGCGAAGAGCTGACCTACAACTACTACACGGAAGGCGAAGGCGAGATCCCGTGTCGATGTCGGCCAGGCTGCACGAACATGCTCTAGCAGGCTGCTGAAAAACTCCGCGAAATGGGATCGACAGATTGATCCCGTCGTACTACGATGCTCCCAACACTGAAGGGAGCCCGATCATGCGCGGACACGATGAGCAGACCACCCACATGTTCAGCTACCTGTCGCCGGAACAGCGCGTGCCGGCCGACCATCCGCTCCGCGCCGTTCGGGCGCTGACGGACGAAGCCCTGCAGACAATGTCGCGCCGATTCGCGAGCCTGTACGCCACGACAGGGCGTCCGTCGATCCCACCGGAGCAATTGCTGCGCGCTTTGCTGTTGCAAGTGCTCTACACGGTGCGGAGCGAGCGGCTGCTCATGGAAGAGCTCAACTACAACCTGCTGTTCCGGTGGTTCGTCGGGCTGAATATGGATGACCCGGTCTGGCATCCCACGACGTTTACCAAGAATCGCGACCGGCTGCTGTCGGGCGATGTCGCCGCCGCGTTCTTTGATGCGGTCCAGGCCCACGCCCGGGCGGCCGGGCTGCTCTCGGACGAACACTTCACCGTGGATGGGACGCAGTTGGAAGCATGGGCCAGCCTGAAAAGCTTTCGGTGCGTGGACGCAGCGGAGAGCGACCCGCCCGAGGACCCGGGCAATCCCACGGTCAACTTCCACGGGGAGCGGCGGCGCAATGACACCCATCAGTCGACGACCGATCCCGAGGCGATGTTGCATCGGAAGGGCAAAGGCAAGGAAGCCAAGCTGGCGTATCTCGGCCACGTGCTGCTGGACAATCGACAGGGGCTTGTCGCCAACGTCTGCGCGACCCACGCGACGGGGACCGCCGAACGCGACGCGGCGGTGCTGTTGCTGGAGGCCAGCGCCTCCCCGGGCAGCACGGTCGGGGCGGACAAGGGCTACGATGTGGCGCGCTTCGTTGCCGACGTGCGCGTCCAGGACGTCACGCCCCACGTGGCGCAGAAGGTCCGCGGGAGTGCGATCGACGGTCGGACCACGCGGCATGCGGGCTATCACGTGAGTCAGCGGAAACGAAAACTCGTGGAACAGGTCTTCGGCTGGATGAAGACCGTCGGCGGCCTGCGCAAGCTCCGGCATCGCGGCATCGCCCTGGTGGATTGGCAGCTCACCTTCGCCGCCACCGCCTATAACTTGGTCCGGTTGCGGAATCTGGAGGCGAGGTGTCCCTGATCGCCGGCCGCGGGTGTCGCTGGCCCCCTCGTCGGGACAGCGTGTCCCCGTGCGCACCGTTGTCGGGGGGGCGTGACACGCATGATGGCCATGAAAACAGCCCGATCCTCGTGTTCTTCAGCAACCTGCTAGTCCCCTTGATCTTTGATTTCTTCAAAAAGTCGTTGGTCATCTGGGGCCACCGTGGACTTGAACGGTGCGCTGTCCGAACCGCTTCACCTTCGCGAGGATCTCGTCGGCTGTTTTCGTCCACTTGAAAGGCTTGCCCTCGTCATTGTGGGCGTCCACGTAGGCGGAGATGGCGTGGCGCAGCGCGTGCGTGCTGGAATGTGAGCCGCGCTTGAGGGCGTGTTCGGTGAGGAGGCCAAAGAACCGCTCGACGAGGTTGAGCCAGGCGGAGGAGGTTGGCGTAAAGTGGAACTGGAAGCGCGGGTGGCGGGCCACCCATCGTGTGACCAGCGGGGACTTATGCGCCGAGAGATTGTCGAGGATCACGTGGACGGTGAGGGTGGGGTCCACCCGCTCGTCGATCTCGCGCAGAAAGCTCACGAAATCCCTCGACCGATGCTGCTTCTTGGTGTGCGCCACGACCTGGCCGGTCGCGACGTTGAGCGCCGCGAAGAGGTCCACCGTGCCATGGCGGATGTAGTTGTGCGTCTGGCGTTCGGGCCGCCCCATGTCCATCGGCAGGATCGGCTGCGCTCGCTCGAGGGCTTGAATCTGAGGCTTTTCGTCGCATGACAAGACACCGGCGTGGTCGGGTGGATTCAGGTAGAGGCCGACAATGTCCCGCACCTTCTCGATGACCAGCGGGTCGTCGGAGATCTTGAAGGATGCCACGACATGCGGCTGCAACCCGAAGGTGCGCCAGATGCGGCCCACGGTGGAGGCACTGACGCCAGCGCGCTCCGCCATCTTGCGGGTGCTCCAGTGGGTCCGCCCCTTCGGCTTACTTTCCAACGTGGCGACGAGGATCGACTCGACATCCGCATCGGACAGTGTCCGGGGGGCTCCGGGCTTGGGCTCGTCATACAGCGCATCCACGCGACCTGTCGTAACCCGCTGCCGCCACTTGCCGACCGTCACATTCGAACAGCGCAGTTTCGCCGCGACCGCCACGTTCGATTCGCCATGCGCGCACCTCAGGACGATCTTCGCCCGCAAGGCCACATGCCGATTCGTTCTGGCGCGCCTGGCGAGCCGCTCAAGTTCTCCTCGCTCCACGGCGGTGACTTCCAATCTCGCTTTGGGCCGACCTGTTCTTGCCATGCCGCCCCATACATCACACCCGGCACACTTCTTAAAGCTTTTTCAGACACAAGGGACTAGGGTCGGATGCGACATCTTCTTTATCTGCACGGCTTCGTCTCGTCGCCCCAATCAACAAAGGCGACGTTTCTGGCCGACAAGCTCGCGGCTCATCAGCTGGCATTGAACTGTCCAGACCTGAATCTCCCCGACTTCTCGACGCTTACGGTGACGCGCATGATCCGTCAGGTCGAAGACGAGCTCGCGACAAAAGTGCCCGCCCCGGTCGTACTGTTTGGTTCTAGCTTGGGCGCATTTGTGGCACTCCATCTCGCAGAGCGCCTCGGCGGGGGCTGGCCCAGGATTGATCGCATGGTGTGGCTCTCGCCGGCCTTGGACTTTTCTGGGAGCATCAAGAGCGACTATGGGGAAGAGGTCGTGGCCCGCTGGCGCGACTCCGGCTGGATCGTCACGCCCCACCATGGCTATGGCGAAGATCGGGGTGTCCACTACGAGCTGTTTGCCGATGCCTGCCAGTACGATTCGATGGCGACCCGAACCTCGGTGCCGACTCTCATTTTCCAGGGCCGCCAGGACACTGTGGTCGATCCGGCCATGGTGGTGCGATTTGCGAGCGACCGACCTCACGTACGGTTGGTCATGCTGGACGATGGACACCAGCTGAAGGCCAGTCTCGACACGATCTGGGTGGAAACCCGCGCGTTTCTCGGGCTCGACGTTCCTGAACCAGCCGGCGAGTAGATCGCCTCGTGGCCGCTTGGTGCGGCATGTCGAACGATGACGTCCGTTCCGCTGATCTCGGTCATCATTCCCGTCCTCCACGACGCCGCGCCATTGGAGCGCCTCCTGAGTTCGCTCGAACGGGTGGACGAGTACGAGGTGATCGTCGTCAACGGTGACTCGCACGATGGCACCCTCGGTCCGCTACGGCGTCGTTTCTCCTGGCTTCGGTGGGTCGACAGTCAAGCCGGGCGGGGCCGGCAGATGAACGCCGGCGCGCGGGTCGCGATTGGCCGATGGTTGTGCTTCCTTCACGCCGACGTGGCGCTCGATCCGCGGTGGTTCGCCGAGGTCGCGTCCTTGGATCCAACCGACGTTGTCGGTGGGGCCTTCCGATTCCAACTCGCCGCATCGGGTCGACAGGCGCGGCTCATTGAATGGGGTGTCGCGCTCCGACTTCGATGGTTCGACATGCCGTACGGCGATCAGGGGCTGTTCGTGCGCCGCGAGATCTTCGAAAAGCTGGGCGGCTTCGCAGAGCTGCCGATCATGGAGGACATCGAGTTCACCCGGCGACTGCGACGCTCCGGCCAGCTGTCGTGGTCGCGCGTGCCAATTGCGGTCTCGGCGCGCCGGTGGGAGCGAGACGGGTGGGTACGGCGCTCGTTGCTCAATATGTGGCTGGTGGGACTGTATTTCGTGGGTATTCCGCCGGAGCGGCTGGCGCGACGCTACTACCGCCGCGCATCACAGAAGCCGCAGCGGGTCGCAGCCGAGCGCCCGGTCAGCGACAGCCCGATGATTCACGTGGTGATGCCCGCTCGCGACGAACAGGAGGCCGTTGGCCTGGTACTCGACGAGATTCCCGAGGCGGTGAGCCGCGTCGTCGTTGTCGACAACGGCTCGAGCGACCAGACGGTCGACATCGCGCGCGCGCGCGGCGCACACGTCGTGAGTGAACCGCGCCGGGGCTATGGGCGGGCCTGCCTCGCCGGGCTACACGAAACGCGAGACGCCGACGTCGTGGTCTTCTTGGACGCCGATCGGACTGACTATCCGGCCGAGATGTCAAAACTCGTGGCGCCGATTCGAGACACGGGCGCCGATCTCGTTCTCGGCGTACGCGTCGATCCGAGTCGCACTCTCGCCGCGCGCCTCGGCACCCGATTCTGTGTGTTTCTGATCAACCGGTTGTGGGGGACTGACTACCATGACCTCGGTCCGTTTCGGGCAGTCAAACGATCTGCCCTCGATCGGCTGGCGATGGCCGACCTCACGTGGGGCTGGACCGTCGAAATGCAGATAAAGGCCGCCGAAGCCGGCCTCCAAGTGGTCGAGGTTCCGGTGCGTCAGCGGCCGCGCATTGGGCGGTCCAAGATCTCCGGCACCGTCACGGGAACCGTACGTGCCGGGAGCCGCATGTTGGCGACGATCTTCTCCTTGCGGTGGACCCGCAGTCGTCGATCGTACGAATGACAAAACAGCGCGGCATCTTGGCGTGTGGAGTTGTGCTGCTGGCGGCGCTTGCAAGCGCCTCGATGTTCGACGCACGTGCGTACAGCGGCATGTTTGTCGGCCTGATGCTCATCGCGGGTGCCGCGTACGTCGCAGCGCTGGCCCTCGTTTCGCGTGGGCCCGGATCGCGGCGGCTTCTTCTCGTGTGTCTGCTGTTGGGTGCCGTGTGGCGTGCCGCCCTTGCGGCCTCGGCGCCGCTTGTCTCGGACGATGTCTATCGCTACGTATGGGATGGTCGAATCCAGCAGTACGGCCTGAGTCCGTACGAGACGACGCCGAACGACACCGACGCGCAACACCTGCACACCGACCTCACTCGGCGTATCGATCCGACGAGTGCGGAGCTGCCAACCATCTATCCCCCGGCCGCCGAACTGTTCTTCCGCCTGGTCACGACGCTGCACGAATCCACGGCGGCAATCATCACGGCGATCGTCGTGTGCGACCTGCTGACCGTGTTGATCCTGTGGCGGTGGCTGGCGACGACCGGTCGAGACCCGTGGTGGGTGCTCGCCTATGCCTGGCATCCGCTCGTGGCGCTTGAAGGAGCCGGCGGCGGACACATCGACTTCGTCGGGACACTGCTGGTCGTCACCACGGTGTATGCGCTGAGCACTCGACGGCCACTTCTCGCGGCGTCGACCCTCGCGTTGTCGGTCACCGTCAAGTTCCTGCCGGTTGTCTTGGTGCCGTTGCTCTGGCGTCGGGTCCGGCTGCGGCACCTGGCCTTTGCCTCGGGGTTGGTCGGCCTCGTGTATCTGCCCTTCATCACGCTTGGCGCGGGTTTGCCGGTTGGATCGCTAGGGCCGTACGCGGAACGCTGGCGTTTCAACGGGCCGTTCTTTTCGCTCCTCGAGCCGCTCCTCGGACCCTACGTCATTCTGGCTGTAGCGACGGTGAGCGGACTGGCGCTAGCCTGGCATTTCCGTCAGACGACGCAGGTCGACGACCCGCGCGCCTGGGCCTGGCCACTGGCGGGCGCGCTCTTGTTGCTGCCCGCCGTCTACCCCTGGTACCTCGTGTGGCTGACACCGTTCCTGTTTGTGCGCGCCAATTGGGCGTTGCTCGCGTGGACGCTGACGTCGATGCTGACGTATCTCGTTTGGCATGCGCAGTTAGGCGGAGCTGGCTGGGTGCTGCCTGCGTGGGTGATGCCGACCGAGTATGGTATTGTCGCTGGGATCGGGTTCTGGGTGTGGCGATCGGCGGGAACCTCCGCCCGATCTGAGGCGTCCTAAGATAGATCGTGCGCACACCAACCTATATCGAAGACACGACGATTCTGCGCGCCCCGGCTTTCTCAGTCCTGAGGAGCGCCGCCGGCCCGATTGCCCTTGATCCAGCCTCTCCCAACTGGGTCGCGTCCGACGACCGCGGCATGCGCCTTCTCGGCCAGTTCGACGGCCGAACGCCGTTTGCCGACGTGGTCAAGCACTACGCGGCTTCGTCTGGTCTCGACGCAACGCGGGCCTGGCTGCATGTCGAGACGTTCGCTCGAGACGCGTTGCGGCGCGGGTTCTTATCGACTGATGGCGCTGCCCCAGCTCCCTACCTTGGGCGCGATGCCTATCTCCACACCGACCAGCTTCAGGAGCTCTGGGTCCAGGTCAACGACTTCTGCAATTTGGCGTGTGCACATTGCTTGGTGTCGTCGGGACCATCGCGCGATCAGGGTCTTGACACCGACCGAATCCTTGGCGCCATCGACCAAGCCGTCGGGCTAGGGGTCGCTCGCATCTTCTTTACCGGCGGCGAGCCGCTTGCCCGGCCGGACATCCTCGACCTGTGTACGCACGTTGTCGAGCGGCATCGTCGAGAGCTTGTTGTGCTGACCAACGGCACGATGTTCAAGGGCGACCGACTCTCGCGGATTGCCGAGCTTGCATCGCTGGACGTGGCCGCACCCGACCCGGCGCTCCGCGTCCAGATCAGCCTCGACGGATCGAAGCCCGAAGTCAACGACCCCATCCGCGGTGAAGGAAGCTACGCGCGGATCGTCGAAGGCATCAGAACCGCGGTCGAGGCCGGGTTGGCACCGACACTGACCGCGACGATCCTGCGACACAACATCGACGACCTTGATGGCATCGTGCATCTTGCCGCCGATTTGGGTGTTCGCAACGTCCACCTTCTGTGGCCCCATCGGCGTGGCCGCGTGCTGGACGGTCCGTTCGCCGAGCTCCCGTCGGCCGAAGCGATCTTGAGTGCCGTTCGACAGGCGCGTGGGTTGGCGGGTCGCGTTGACGTCTCCATCGACAACGTCGAGGAGCTGCGACTGCGTTTCGATGGCATACCGGGAATCAAGAACGACTTGGCTGGAGCCGGCTGGAACAGCCTCTGTCTCTACACCGACGGTCGGATCTATCCGTCCGCATCGATGGCTGGCGTGCCCGAGCTGGTGTGTGGCGACCTGGCCACCGAGTCACTCGAAGCGATCTGGAGGGAGAGCACGGTGTGCCGCGACCTCAGATCGGCCTCAGTAGAGAAGAAGCCGTTGTGCCGATCGTGCGAGCTGAAGTTTCTCTGTGGCGGTGGCGACCTTGAGCACGGGTACTGGACCAGCGCGTCGGACGGCGGCGGCACGCGCGGCAGCTTCCTGGCCCACGATCCCTACTGCGAGCTGTACCGAGGTCTAGCCGACGATGCGCTGACGGATCTCGCTCGCGACGGTCAGACGACCGTGCAGCCTCGATCGGGCTTCGACCGTCCCGTGGTCTTTCGCGGCATGGGCGAGCAAACGCTGCACGATGATGCCGTGACCGGGGCCGATCCTGCGCTCGTCCGCACCACGCACTCAGCGTGCGTGTTGTCCGAAGAGGTCATGGAACGGTCCCGTCTGACCGTACGCGAGTTCTATGGCGGCGCGGCAGAAGAACCGGATGCCGAGCTCTGCTGCCCGGTTCAACCCGACGCCGAGGACCTCACCCATATTCCAAAGGAAGTGGTCGAGCGCTTCTACGGATGTGGCAGCCCGGTCACCGCTGCGTCGCTGGCCGACGGCGAGTCCATGGTGGACCTCGGCTCCGGTGCGGGCATCGATTGTTTCATCGCGGCCAAGAAGGTTGGCGCGGCCGGTCACGTCTACGGGATCGACATGACCGACCAGATGCTCAAGGTCGCGCGCGACTGCCAGCCGAAAGTCGCCGAAGCGCTCGGGTACGATGCCGTGGAATTCAAGAAGGGCTACCTGGAGGAGATCCCGCTAGACGACGGCGTCGCCGACGTGGTGACGTCGAACTGCGTGATCAACCTGTCACCCGACAAACCGCGCGTGCTGCGCGAGATCTGGCGCGTGTTGAAGGACCACGGTCGGCTGGTCGTGGCCGATATCGTGTCCGACCGCGAGGTGCCTCCGCGGATGCGCGCAGATGGGCAGCTCTGGGGTGAGTGCATTAGCGGCGCGCTGACCGAGGAGGCGTTTCTGAGCGCCCTCGAGCGATCTGGCTTCTACGGCGTCTCGATCCTCAAGAAGACCTTCTGGCGCGAAGTAGAAGGCTGCACCTTCTCGTCGGTGACGGTTCGAGGGTACAAGTTCGAGAAGAAGGCCGGCTGTCGGTTCGTCGGGCAGTACGCGATCTACCTCGGTCCGCTGAAAGCGGCGGTTGACGAAGAGGGGCATATGTTCCCGCGCGGCACCCCGGTGGAGGTCTGCACCGACACGGCCTCGAAGCTCTCGAATCCGCCATACGCCGGGTCGTTCGCACTGGTTGGGGGACCAACCAGCGCGCGCGACGTGACCGCCGGCGACGACGTTGCGTGCGGTCCTGATTGCTGCTGAGTCACGCTCTCACCCTCGTTAATGTCGCGTCGCGTCGGTCGGTGGTATCGTCTCAACCACGATGCTCGGTCAGGTCGTTTCTCACTATCGGATCTTGTCGCACCTGGGTGCCGGCGGGATGGGCGTCGTCTACGAGGCCGAGGACACCCGACTCGGTCGACGGGTTGCCCTGAAGTTCCTTCCGGAGGCATTCTCCAAGGACGAGCAAGCCGTCTTGCGCTTCCGGCGCGAGGCGCGGGCGGCCTCCGCCCTCAATCACCCGAACATCTGTTCGATCTACGACATCGGCGAACACGATGGCCGGCAGTTCCTCGTGATGGAGCTGCTGGAGGGCGAGACGCTTCGCGACCGGTTGGCACGTGGGCCGATGAGCGCCGCCGACGTGTTGGCGACCGGGAGCCAGTTAGCGGATGCCCTCGACGCCGCACACGCAAAGGGCATCGTCCATCGAGACGTCAAGCCCGCGAACGTCTTTCTCACGAAACAAGGCCACGCAAAGGTGCTGGACTTTGGCCTCGCCAAGGTGTCGCCGGCAGAGACCGACGATCCGCTGGAGAGCCCGACCCAAGAGATCGATGATCTCACCGGGCCGGGTACCGCGCTCGGCACCGTTGCGTACATGTCACCCGAACAGGCCCGTGGCGAGCCGGTGGATCATCGCACGGACATTTTCTCGCTCGGTGCGGTGCTGTACGAAATGGTCACGGGCCGGCAAGCGTTTTCTGGGCGGTCGACGGCGGTCGTGTTCGAAGCAATTCTCAACCGCATGCCGATACCGTCCGCACCAGCGACCGATCCGATCGCTGCCGAGTTGGATCGGCTTGTTCAGAAGGCGCTCGAGAAAGACGCTGGCCTGCGCTATCAGAGCGCCGCGGACTTGAGAAGCGACCTCAAGCGATTGACGCGTGATAGCGACTCTCGGGTGACTCCACTGCCGGTCGGGGGACCACCGGTCGGTTCGGCGACCGACGTCTCGGATGGGTCGGACGCTGCAATTGCGGTCGGTCTCCTTCGACGCCATCGCCGCGGCGTGTTAGCCGGCGCGGCGATAGCCGTGGTGGTCGCGGCCGTTGTCGGCTACATGACGCTCCGCGGGGTTCCGCCGGCAGGGGGTGGACCGGTCCGCTCCATCGCCGTCTTGCCGTTCGACACCATGAGCGGTGATCCCGATGCCGAGTATCTTGGCGACGGGATCGCAGAGAACCTCATTAACGCGCTGTCGAGAGTGCCGCAGTTGCGTGTCATTCCCAGAAGCGTAGCGTTCTCGTACAAGGGACGCGAGGTCGACCCCCGGGTACTTGGCGCAGAGCTCGACGTTCAGGCCGTGATTTCGGGTCGAGTCACACCGCGAGGCGACTTGTTGGTGGTCGGCGCCGAGCTAACAGACGTCCGGACGGTCGCTCAACTCTGGGGGCAGCAGTACACGCGCGACATGACGGACGTTCCGGATTTGCAGGCCGAGATCACCCGCGACATCCTGCGCAACCTCCGATTGGAACTGGTCGGCGATCGGGCCGGCGGTGGAGCCCCGCTCGGCCGGCGCGGGCTGCCACCTGCGTCTAGCCGAGAGATCTCAGGGCTCGTTCCCTCAGCTCGGATCCCGTCGCGATCCCGAAGGGGTCCGCCTAGTCATGCGCGGACGGTTTCACCTCAACCGCCAGTCGCCTGATGAACTGCTCCGCGCGCGCGACTTCTTTCAGAAGGCGGTTGACCTGAATGACCGCAACGCCGCGGGCTTCGCCGGCTTGTCGTATGCGAACACGATGCTGGGGATGCTCGGTGCCTTGCCAGGTCCGGAGGCCTACCCCCGAGCCGAAGCGGCGGCGCTGAACGCCCTGCGCCTGGATGACTCGTTGGTCGAGGCCCATCTGGCACTCGGGATCGTCCGAGGGGTGTGGGAGTGGGACCTCGAAGCCGCTCAGTCCGAAGTCGACCGGGCGATTGAGCTCGATCCCAGCCACGCGCAGGCGCGCATGATGAGGGCCATGCTGCTGAACGCTGGCGGCCGATCAGATGAGGCGGTCGCTGAGGCCAGACGGGCGCTGGACCTCGATCCGGTGTCACCGCAGGTCAACAGCATTCTCGGCGTTCTCCTGCTTGCGGCGGGAGAACCAGCGGCGGCAATCGACCAACTCCAAGCGACGATCGAGCTGGAACCAAGACTGGTTTTGGCATACGAAGGTCTCGTGCACGCCCATCTTGCCATCGGAAGACCGGATGAGGCCTTGGCTGCCGCCGAGTCGATGTCTCTACCGCACGCCCGGGATGCGCTTGTCGCCCTTGTCTTCGCGACGACCGGCCGGGTGGACGAGGCACGCGAGATCATGATGCGCCTTGAGGTGCTGGCGGATCGGGGACTCCCCGTGGGAATGGCCCTGGCGACTGTCTACGACCGGCTCGGTGAGTCGAATCGAGCGCTGGAGTGGTTCGAACGATCGGTCGACGAGCGCGAGCCCAATGTGATCAGGCTCATGACCTTCGCTAAGTTCGAGTCGCTCCGCGGACAGGCGCCGTTCGAAGCGCTCCTCGACCGGATCGGTCTGGAACACTAGGTCAGCGAGCGGCGGAGTCGTTCAGCGCCCAGTCGTATCGCAGGAACCGAATCCGAGCAGTGCCGCTTTGGGCCAGAGGTGCCGCAGCTGACGGGCCGTATTTGGCGACGAGACCGAAGATCGCGCGAGACTGCGCGGAGCCTGGCGCGTCGACCAGATGGGAATAGTCGTCGACGAAGTCCCCGCCGTACCAGTCGAGAATGCTCGACACCTCCAGGGTGTCGCCATCGACGCGCACGCCGTGGTCGCTCGCCAAGAAATCGCGCGCGGCAAGCATCAGCTGACGGTCGAGCCGCTTCGCGACGAAGGGTTCTGCGAGGAGCGGAGGACAGCTCACGGCGGCGCAATTGACGGCAAAGTGAATCCGTGGTTCGTCGTAACGCACGCGTAACGTCCCGTGCTCGATCTCGTCGAGGGTCATCGGCCGACCCGCGGCGGCCCAGCGAAGATCGGTCCAGACACCGGCAATCTGCTTGATGCTGTTTCGTGGCGCCAATCGCAGGAAGCTGAACCATCCGCCGTCAATAGGGTAGTTGTCGACAACGGCCTGGAGCGTGAAGGCGTTGTAGGCGTTGATCCAGTACGCGATCTGTTCGTCGTCCGTCCAGGTGTCGAAGTCAGGACCCTCGACCTGCCCGATCTCGGTGACCGCCGCATCGAGCGCCGCGCGCTGCTGCTGCAGCGCCGCATAGTCCACACGCGACCCAACGACATGGCGCTCCAGCACGTGAGCCAGCGAGCGATAGGAGTGGTCAAAGGTCTCGGAGGCTGGTGGCTCGATGTTCGATCCGAATGCGGCTGAGACGGCCACGACCGCCGCGGCGGTCGCCAGCGTGAGCGCGCGCAAATTCGTCATACGCTCCCTTAGACTGGCATCCGCTCTAACGGGATTCAAGGTCGACGATGACGGATCCGTATCTCGTCCCGGTCAAATGACAAAAACGGGCCTCTGCGACTTGCCCATTCGCGGCCTGACATGCCAGCTCGCCCCCCGGTTGTGCCCGCCCGGTGAAAGATCCGATACATGTCCTCACACGACACTATCCTTATGTCGATAAAGAACTTGAGTCTGGAGACACTATGCATAAGCCGGTGAAGTATGTCGAGAAGGGTTTGTCGTATGCGGCCAACGGAGCCTGGTTCTTCTACGACAAGTGGAACAAGCTCGCAGAGCAGCCGTCGTTCACACCCTCGTGGTCCGACAAGCCGTTGCTGAAGTCCCACGAGAAGGTCAAGCCGATCCTAGGCTGGCCACGGGAGACCGATTCGCTCTGCCCCAAGTGCGTGCGAGAAGCGCGCCAGGCGATCCTCGACGGCAAGAAAGATTACAAAGACTTGCTGCACGAGAAGGTTGGTGAGATCAAGGCTGAGATCATCGAGCGTGATGGAAAGATCATGATGATCAAAGACTGTCCGATTCACGGCCATTACGAGGACGTGATGGCGATGGACACTGAGTTCTTCAAACATCTCGAGGAGTCGTTCCCCGGCAGCGACATCAAAGCCCATAACGACGAGAAGCTGCACAACCATGGCAGCAGCACGATCAAGTACGGCCGTGGGTCGGTATTGACCATCGATCTCACCAATCGCTGCAACATGATGTGCGACCCCTGTTTCATGGACGCCAACCAGGTTGGGTTCGTCCATGAGCTTTCGTGGGAGGACATCCAGACGCTCCTCGACAACGCGATCTCGATCAAGCCGCGGCGACAGATGTCGGTGCAGTTCTCGGGCGGCGAGCCCACGATGTCTCCCTACTTCCTCGATGCGGTCCGCTACGCGCGCAAGGTCGGCTACAACAGCGTGCAGGCGGCGACCAATGGGATCGAGTTCGCCAAGAGCCTTGATTTCGCGAAGGCGGCGGCCGACGCTGGGTTGCGCTATGCCTATCTGCAGTTCGACGGGGTCGGAAATGCGGCCAACTCCCATCGGCTGGTTGGCAATCTGTTTGATGTGAAACTGCAGGCGATCGAGCATCTGCATACGGCGGGTGTCGACATTGTGCCTGTCATCACGATTCTCAACGGGATCAACAACGAGCAGGTCGGACGGGTCGTCCAGTTTGCGTTGGACAACCCGAAGAAGATCAGCTTCTTGTCGTTCCAGCCGGTCTCGTTCACCGGCCGCGACGAGGAAATCACCGACGAGCGGCGGCACGCGCAGCGGTATACCCTGTCGCATCTCGCGCACGACGTGAAGAATCAGACCGGTATCGGTGAGCCCACCCGTGACTGGTTCCCGATCTCGTTCATGGGCACCTTCACCGATTGGGCCGACTTGGTGCACGGCCCGAGTGAAGATTGGGGCCAGCTCAACTGCGGCTGTCACCCGAACTGTGGCGTCGGCATGGCGGTCATGATCGACAAGGAGACCAAGGAGGCGGTGCCGTTTACCGCCTTCGTTAAAGGCGAGCGTCTGGCCAAGGACATTGCCAGGGTCAACGATGCCGCCCGTGGGCGGTTCTCGTCAGTCGTCGGGATGGCGCTGGCGCTGATGCGCAACTACGACCCGTTCCACGCGCCGACGCATTTCAAGCTGGCCGACCTGATGAAGAAGTTCGACAAAACCTTCGGTGCGACCGGTCACGACTACGGAAAGGTGTCTGGCGAGCGAACCGAGGACGACATCGCGAAGCGTCGGTCCGATCGGTGGAACTTCCTCTTCGTCGCCGGCATGTGGTTCCAGGATCTGTTCAACTACGACTTCCGCCGAACCGAGCGATGCATCATCCCGTATGCGACCCAGGAAGGCGAGATCTCGTTCTGTGCCTATAACACCGGGATCGGGTGGCGAAATATCATCGAGAAGATGCATATGACGGCGACCCTGACCCAGTGGTACGAGGAGCATGGCCGACACGAGATCTTCGCGGGCGGGAAAGACGTGGCTCTCGGGACGACCGACCACGGGCTTGTTCTTGACCCCGAAGCGGTTGCTGCTGGCGCGCAGACCGATCTCGATGAGCAGGGGATTGCGAAGAACGCCCGGCAGGAGAAACTCGCGGCTCGCAAGGCTGCAAAGAACGGCAACGGGAACGGTGCGGATGCGAGCGAAACGCAAGACGAACGCTACCACCAGCAGATGGCGCAGATGTACCGCCAGCACGTGCTGAAGGAAGAGGCCCCGGCCGTCGTTCAGATTCAAGGGTTGAAGGGGTCGAGCAAGGAGAAAGAGCCGGCCGGGATTAGCTAAACGGCGCTGGGGGACGGCGGCTGGATCGCCACTAACCCCCGAGCCTGGAGTAGTTCAGAAGAGGCCGCGCGGTCCATCGGATCGCGCGGCCTTTTTTTTGGCCTGCGACCCCGCAGCAGGTCGGGCCGGTGGTCCACGCGAAAGACGAGGTGTCGCGCATGGCGTATGCGGACTGGAGAATCACCACGAGACGGCTCGCAACCTGCAGCTGCGACTATGGGTGCCCTTGCGAGTTCAACGCTTTGCCGAGCCGAGTGCCGTGTGAGGGCGTCGAAGCCATGGAGATCGTCAGTGGGCACTTCGGCGACGTGACGCTGGACGGCCTTCGGGTTGCCGGCGTCTATCGCTGGCCCGGCCCGGTCCATGAAGGACAGGGCACCTACCAGGTCGTCATCGACGAACGCGCATCTGACGCGCAGCGGGAGGCGCTCCTGACGATCCTCTCAGGTGAGGAGCAGGAGCCCACCACCGCCTTCAACATCTACGGGTCGACCATCGAGCACGAACCTGAGGCGGTGTTTGCACCCGTGACGTTCGAAATGGACCTCGCGAACCTGACTGGTCGAGTTCACGTCAAGGGGGTCCTCGAGGCCAGTCTGGAGCCAATCCGAAACCCCGTCACGGGGTCGGTTCATCGGGCGGTGATCAAGCTGCCGAATGGGTTCGAGTTTCGCGAAGCCGAAATGGCAAGCAGCACCTTCCAGTCCACGCGCGTCCTGGAAGAGCGCCACGCCGGATGCTACGGCTTTCTGACGGTGGTGACCTATGGGCCCTACGGTGTAGTGGAGGCGGAGAGTTATCCGGCGGGGGAGGGGAAGTAGAGAGTCGCCTAGCGAATCCTTTTCGCCTCAGCCTCCCCGCGTGTGCATCTCGAGGTGCGGCTGTTTCTGCAAGGTCTCGAGCGGCACCAGCGGTAGTCGCTGGGCCGTCCGCAGTCGGTCTTCGGCTCCGCGGTCGGTGCGTTGTGACCAGGTCGTCGCGACGAGCTCTTTGAGGGTTTCAGCTGAGGCGCCCGACCGCAACGGCCCGCGCAGGTCGGTTCCCGACGCGGCATACAGGCACAGGTACCACAGACCGTCCGCGGTTAGGCGGCTTCGGTCACATTGTCGGCAGAAGGGCGCCGTCGTCGACGAGATGATGCCGAACGTGGTGCCGTCCTGGAGGCGGAATCGGTCGGCCGGCGCCGATGTGTTTTCTTGCACCGCCGCCACGACCCCGTAGCGTGCCTCGATGACCCCAAGAATTTCTTGTCGCGAAACCACGTCATCGACTGACCAGCGCGTCGCGCCGCCGACGTCCATGTATTCGATGAAGCGCACCTCTGCGTTTAGGCCGCGGCCATGCTCAAGCAGGTCGATGATCTCGTCGTCGTTGACATCCCGAATGACGACGGTATCGATCTTCACGCTGTCGAAGCCCGCCCGTGCCGCCCGGTCCAGCCCGCGCAAGACCGCGTCCAGCTCGTCGAAACGCGTCAGGCGCTGAAAGCGCTCGGCTTGCAGTGTGTCCAGGCTCACGGTGATGCGGTGTAGACCGGCCTCGCGCAGGTCGTCAGCTTGTTGCGCGAGTAAAATGCCGTTTGTCGTCAGAGCCAGATCGTTGATCCGAGGCTTGCCCGCTATGGGAGCGATGAGCTCTGGCAGGTCTTTGCGGAGCAACGGCTCACCACCGGTGATGCGGATGCGATCGACGCCCAGCTCGGCGAACAGATCGACGAGCTGGCTCGTCTCCTCAAACGTCAGGATGTCTTCACGCGGCAGCCAGACGTAATCGGCTTCCGGCATGCAGTACTGACAGCGCAAGTTGCAGCGGTCGGTGACCGAGATCCGGAGGCTTCGAAGCGGGCGACCGACAGCGTCGGTCGGCGAGGCGCCACCCATAACCCGTTGATTATGCCCGATCTGTCGCTCTCGGGGCCTGGGGACCCGCGGGTATAATCCTCCGGTGCTTCGCCCCTATCGGTCGATCCTCCCCCAGGTAGCATCGACGGCCTTTGTTGATGAGAGCGCCCAAGTCATCGGAGATGTCGTGGTCGGCGAGGACAGCAGCGTGTGGATGAACGCCGTCCTCCGAGGCGATGTGAACTCGATCCGGGTCGGCGACCGGACGAACGTCCAGGACGGCTGCGTTGTCCACGTGATGAGTGGGACCCATCCGACGACCCTGGGTGACGATGTCACCGTGGGCCACGGCGCTGTGTTGCACGGATGCTCGGTGCACGACCGGTGTCTCGTTGCCATGGGCGCGATCGTGCTAAACGGCGCCGAAATCGGCACCGAATCCATTGTTGCTGCCGGTGCGCTCGTCGCCGAAGGGATGACGATTCCGCCGAGGTCGCTCGTCATGGGTAGCCCGGGAAAGATCCGCCGCGGGTTAACCGACGATGAAGTTGCGTCGATTCAGCGGTACGCCGATCACTACGTGCAGTACAAGAACGAGTATCTCGCGCCATGATTGCCGCTGTTCGAGGTACGCGCGACATCCTTCCCGGTGAAGTCGAGCGTTGGCAACATCTCGAGGGCGTCGCACGAGACGTGTGCCGTCGGTACGCCTATTCGGAGATCCGGACTCCGATCATCGAGAGAGAGGAGCTCTTTGCCAAGGGCACGGGCGAATCAACCGACATCGTCCAGAAGGAGATGTACACCTTCACCGACAAGGGGGGCGAACGGGTCACGCTGCGTCCAGAGTCGACGCCCAGCATGGTGCGCGCCTTCGTCGAGCATGCGCTTGAACAGGCCATGCCGACCCCGAGGTTGTACAGCCTGGGGCCGATGTTTCGCTACGAGCGTCCGCAGAAAGGCCGCTACCGACAGTTTCACCAGCTGGACGTGGAGGCGTTCGGCGTGGCGGCACCGTCGCTGGATGCCGAGATCATCGAGATGGCGGCGTGCTTCGTGCGCGAGCTCGGGATCACGGAGGCCGAGCTCCACCTCAACTCGGTCGGCTGCCCCGAGTGTCGCGGCGGCTTCAGCGAGGCGCTGGTCGCCGCGCTTGGCAGCCAGGTATCTGAGCTCTGTGCCGACTGCCAGAGGCGGGCGACGACCAACCCGCTCCGGATCTTCGACTGCAAGGTCCCGGCCGATCAGCCAATCATCGATGCGCTGCCGCACTCAGAGGACTACTTGTGCCCAGCGTGTCGAGACCACTTCGATGCCGTGAAGCGAAGCCTGGACAATTACTCGCTTGCGTACGATGTGTCACACCGACTCGTCCGCGGGCTCGACTACTACACGCGGACCACCTTTGAGATCCTCGTTGGGGGCATCGGCGCCCAGAATGCGGTGCTCGGCGGGGGACGATACGACAACCTCGTCAAGCAGCTGGGTGGACCGGATCGCGCAGGGATCGGCTTCGCGGCAGGACTTGAGCGATTGGTGTTGGCCATGCCGGCGGACACCACCGCCACCTCCGGCGTTGATGCGTTCGTGGTGGCCATTGGCGCCGATGCGCGCGTGCAGGCTGAGGCCCATGTGCTCGTCCGAGATCTTCGGCGGGCCGGCCTCAGCGTGCAGGTCGACCACGAAGTCCGCTCAACACGTGCTCAAATGAAGCGCGCAGACCGCGTGAAGGCCGCGCGAGTGTTGATCATCGGAGAGGACGAGCTCGAGCGCAAAAGCGTGACCGTGAAGGACATGGCGACCGGACAGCAGGAAGTGGTGCTACGGTTGGACCTGGCGTCACGACTCACGCAGAACGTGACCGAGTAACCCCAGTGGAGACCACAACGACGTGTCACATGAAGAACTAACCGCGGGTCGCACGCACACGTGCGGCGAGCTGCGGCCGGCGGATGTCGGTACCGAAGCCACGCTGTTTGGGTGGGTGCACAAGATTCGCGATCTTGGGTCGCTCATTTTTGTCGATATCCGGGACCGACATGGGCTGACTCAGGTCGTCGCGCGCGAGAACGACGCAGTGCTCGACGTCATCAAGAACCTGCGTCCGGAGTACGTCGTCTGCGTTCGCGGACCAGTGGAGCGCCGCTCGGCCGAGACGTTGAACACCAAAATCGTGACGGGCGAAGTTGAGGTGGCGGCGCAGGACATTCAGATCTTGAACGCGGCGTTGACCCCGCCGTTCCAGATTGACGAAGAGACGCCGGTTTCTGAAGAAGTCCGATTGCGCTATCGGTATCTCGATCTACGCCGTCAGCGGATGCGGGACAACATCGGCTTACGTCACCGCGTGTGTCTGGCCGCTCGTGCCAGCCTCGATCAGGAGGGCTTCTGGGAGATCGAGACCCCGATGCTCACGAAGTCGACGCCGGAAGGGGCGCGTGACTATCTGGTTCCGAGTCGCGTGCATGCGGGCAAGTTCTTCGCGTTGCCGCAGTCGCCGCAAATCTTCAAGCAGATTCTGATGATCTCGGGAATGGATCGGTACTTCCAGATCGTGCGTTGCTTTCGAGACGAAGACCTGCGCGCCGATCGTCAGCCGGAATTTACGCAGATCGATATCGAGATGTCATTCGCGACGCCCGACCTCGTGTTTGGGGTGGTCGAGCATCTCATGCGCGATATCTGCCAGCAGGCTGGCCGCCCGATCGACGTGCCGTTCGACCGGATGTCATACGACGAGGCCGTCGCCCGATACGGCACCGACAAACCCGACTTGCGGTGCTCGCTCGAGATTCAGGATGTCTCGGAGGTGTTTGCCGACACCCCGTTCAACGTGTTCCGCAAAGTCGTGACCGGTGGTGGCGTCGTGCGGGCCCTCGTCGTTCCGGGCGGCGGCCGGTACGCGCGTCATAAAATCGACAAACTCGTGGACGAAGCGATCGAGCTGGGCGCTAAAGGGCTTATTTGGGTGAGGCGATCGACGGATGGGGCGGCGCAAAGCTCCCTGCCGAAGGCGGCGGGAGAGAGTACTCCCGGGGAGATTCTCGACGCGGTCACCGCGGGGCCCGATGATCTTGTGCTGCTGTCGGCGGGCTCGAGTGCCGAGGCCTCGGGCATCCTAGGGCAGCTCCGTCTGTTGATCGCGCAGCGCGAGAACCTGATCGATGAGACGACGTTCAAGTTCCTCTGGGTCGTCGACTTCCCGCTGATGGACTGGAGCGAGACCGAGCAGCGGTTCATGTCGATGCACCACCCGTTCACCTCGCCCCGCACCGAAGACCTCGACCGACTGGAGTCGGCACCAGGCGAGGTACGGGCGCGCGCGTATGATCTCGTGCTTAACGGCACGGAGATCGGCGGCGGCAGTATCCGAATTCACGATCAGGAACTGCAACAGCGGATCTTCCGCCTGCTCAAGATCACCGACGACGAGGCCCAGTTGCGGTTCGGCTTCTTCCTCGAGGCCCTGAAGCACGGCACGCCGCCGCACGGCGGGATCGCGCTCGGCCTCGATCGGATCGTGGCGATCCTCGCGGGCGAACCTTCGATTCGCGATGTGATTGCCTTTCCCAAGACCGCGAATGCGGTCGACTTGATGGCTGGGGCCCCATCGGAAGTCGATCGGAGGCAGTTGCGCGAGCTCCACCTCGGCGAGCGCCCGCCGCGTCCGTGACCGCTGAGGCCGACTTGACCTCACCGAGGGGGCATGCTTACATTTCAAGTAACCACGGAGACGCATTCATCACCACGCCTTCCTTCGCGAAGATCACCCTTCCTGACGAAGGGATCGAGACGCTCTTCGGTTCCTACGATGAGCACCTGAAGACCCTAGAGAACATCTTCGGCGTGCAGATCCGTACCGATGGGCGGGAGCTGCTTGTCACCGGAGACCCGGCGAAGCTGTCGACGGTCGAGTACGTCGTCAGCCAGCTGGTGGAATTGGTCAGTGAGGGTCACGTGTTGACAAAGGGCGACGTCAAGCGCGCGGCGCAGCTGGTGGCCGAAGACGCGGCAGTCGATCTTCGCGAGTTCCTCGGAAACGGGCCGGTTCGAGCGTCGAGTAAGCGGCACGTCAAGCCCAAGAGCGTGAACCAGCGACGCTATCTCGATGCCATCGAGGCTCATGACGTGGTGTTTGGCGTGGGCCCTGCTGGAACGGGAAAGACCTACCTGGCCATGGCCGAGGCTGTGGCGTTCCTCACGTCCAAGCGGGTGAATCGAATCATCCTGGCGCGTCCCGCAGTCGAGGCTGGGGAAAAGCTCGGCTTCTTACCGGGCGACCTCCAGGAAAAGATCAACCCGTATCTCCGGCCGCTGTACGATGCGCTCTACGACATGCTCGACGCAGAACGCGTGCACCGGCTCCTCGATCGGGGCGTGATTGAGATCGCACCGCTTGCGTTCATGCGCGGCCGAACGTTGAACGACGCGTTTGTCATTCTGGACGAAGCGCAGAACACGACGCCTGAGCAGATGAAGATGTTCTTGACCCGGTTGGGGTTCGGCTCCAAGGCGGTGGTCACGGGAGACATCACCCAGATCGATTTGCCAGCAGGACGCGATTCCGGGCTGGTCGAGGCGATCGGTATCGTGCGTGCCATCGACGGCGTTGCCCTCGTTCGGTTTGATGAACGCGATGTGGTGCGCCACCCGCTGGTCCAGGCGATCGTCAAGGCGTACGAGACACATTCCCAAGGCACGGCCGCGTCCGACCGGAAATGACCGACGACCCAGACGGACCTCTCCCTTCTTTGCGAATCGGGTGGCAACCGCGGTGACCGTGAGCGGCACACTTCGCGTAGCGGTGACCGACGGGCGGGGTCGGACGCTCAGCCGACGGGGGTTGGCACGTTGGCTACGCGGCGTCGCGCCACGCTTCGCGCGCGGTGAGCTCGTGGTGGCTCTGGTCTCGGATGGCACCATGCGCCGGCTCAACCGCGACTTCCGCGGTGTGGACCGCACGACCGATGTGCTGTCATTCCCAGCCGAGGCCACAACACGTCGCCGCATACAGCCGCGATGGCTTGGCGATGTTGTGATCGCGACCGGTGTGGCAGGCCGACAGGCCCGCCGCGAAGGGCACTCGGTCGAGCACGAAACGCGTAGGTTGGCGCTCCACGGCTTGCTGCACATCCTCGGGTACGACCACGAAGACGATGATGGCCAGATGGCGAGACTCGAGCGTCGGCTGCTTCGGAAGGGTGGAATCGAAACATGTCCGGGCTGACGCCGCTGGTCTTGTTTCTGCTCGCGTGCGCGATGGTGTTCGTTGGCGCAATCCAGGTTGCCTTCGGCATGTTGATGCGCCTGTCACTTCGGCTGAGCGCCGAGCGTGGCGACCGGCCGAAGCGTGTTGGCACCCTCGGGTACTACCTCGATGATCCGCTGCGGCTCTTCATGCCGGCTCGGATCGTCCAGGCGATCGCAGTTGCTCTTCTCGCGATGGTAGTCGTCGTCGAGTTCGGTCCGCCGACAGCCGCGAACGTTGGACCGATCATCGGCGGGGTCGGGCTCTTGGTGGTGCTATGCGGTCACGTCGTTCCGCTTCTCGTGGTCCGGCGAAACCCGGAGCGCGCCTTGGAGCTCTTGCTCCCGTCGTTTCGAGTTGCCGCACGGCTACTCTTACCCGTGACCGGGCCACTCCTGGCATTGCTCAGTGGTGCCGGTCGCGACCGGACCGACGCGCCGCCTCAGGGCTCGGTGTCGGAGGCGAACGGTGAGACGCCGGACGACACGACCGAGGATGCGGATGACCGCGAAGAGCGGGAGCTGCTTCACTCGGTGGTCGAATTTGGCGACACGCTTGTTCGTGAGGTCATGACGCCGCGCCCGGACATCGTCGCGGTCAAGTCCACCGCGACAGTGGCCGAACTGCGAGCGGTGTTCGCGGAGCAACAGTACTCCCGCATCCCGGTCTATAGGGACAGTCTGGACGATGTGCTCGGGTTCGTGTTCATCAAGGACTTCGCGACGGTGAGTGGACAGCCCGATGATCGCATTGTCGAGAAGCTCATGCGCCCGGCGTACGTCGTGCCCGAATCGAAGCGCGTCGCGGAGCTCCTCAAGGAGCTGCAAAAGAAGCAGGTGCAGAGCGCGATCGTGCATGACGAGTACGGCGGTACGGCTGGCCTCGTCACTATCGAAGACCTGCTCGAGGAGATCGTTGGCGAGATTCGTGATGAATACGACGTCGAGTCCGAGCCAATCGTGGACGAAGGGAACGGCAGTTTCGTTTTCGGCGGTACGGTTGGTGTAGATGATGTGTCGGGTCGTCTCGAGGTCGAGATCGAGCGGCAGGGGTTCGAAACGGTCGGGGGGTACTTGCTCTCGCGGTTTGGTCGAGTGCCGCGCGTTGGCGAGACCTTGAACGTGGACGGGCTGCAGATAGAAGTTTTGGAGGCGGAGCGCCGACGCGTTCAGCGCGTCCGCATGCGGCGTGGAGCTGAATCGGCGGAGACCTAGGTCGGAAGAGCTGCAGGACCATGCGAGCCGGATTCGTCTCCTTGATCGGGCGTCCGAACGCCGGGAAGTCGACGCTGATGAATCGACTTGTCGGCACCAAACTGGCCATCGTCTCCGACAAGCCGCAGACGACGCGCAACCGAATCGTTGCGGTCAAGAATCTCAGCGGCGACGAGCCTGGGCAGATCGTGTTCGTCGATACGCCCGGTATTCACCGGCCGCTTCATCGCATGAACGTGCGTATGGTCGATGCTGCCTTGGAGACCATCGGGCAGGTCGACGTCCTCGTCGTCGTGTCGGATGCCTCGACCAAGACCGGTCGCGGTGATCGCTATGTGCTGACGCTGATCGACCGCGCCACCATTCCCGTGGTGCTCGCCCTGAACAAGGTGGATCTCGTTGCGAAGCGCCAGCTGCTTCCGCTCATCGATTGGTACCGCCAGCAGCGCGACTTCGCGGCGATCGTTCCGGTGTCTGCCCTGACTGGCGACGGCGAGGACGCACTGGAAGCAACCATCGTGGAGCGACTTCCCGAAGGAGAGGCCCTCTATCCCGACGACTACCTGACCGACCAGCCCGAGCGGGTCCTTGCCGCCGAGACGGTCAGGGAGAAGCTGCTGCACCATACGCATGCCGAACTGCCGTTCTCGACCGCGGTTGTCGTCGACAGGTTCGAAGAGCCGGGCGACACGGCGCTCATGAGAGTCTATTGCTCGATCCTGGTGGAGCGCGTATCCCAGAAGTCCATCGTTATCGGTCGGGGAGGCGCGTTGATCAAGCGGATCGGGACCGAGGCGCGACATGACCTCGAGGCGTTCTTCTCCACCAAGGTCTTTCTCGATCTGCACGTCCGGGTGCGTCCGGGGTGGCGTGAGGACGAGCGCGTGCTCGGGCAGCTTGGCATCGGTCGCTAACAGCCCGTGGTGCAAGTGATCGCCGCTGACGAGTTGACGGCAAACGTGGCCAGTGACGCGAGCCGACCGCGCACGGCCGGGATGAGTCGATGCGACGACGAAATCGTGGTGAGCCGACGTCGGACGACGCCCATGAGCCCCCCTAACGTCGCAAGAACAGCGGCCACGCGGCCCTGCAGCCCGCGCGGCGTGCCGATCCCGATCAGATGACGCATGACGAGCCCGAGATTGAAGCCACCCGCATGAATCAGGAGGCGCTTCAGGATGTTCGTGTGGCCGCGCAGATGGGTGCGCCGCATCCCGCCCGTGTCGTAGAGATGCGCAAACGAGCGTTCGATCCGTTCGCCGCGTTGGCGCATCAGGCGGCGGCCGCGTCGTCCCCGCATCCGGCGACGATTGCCATACACCGGCGCCCGGGCCTCGGGATCCTTCGACCAATCACGTCGCCCCCTGTCCGGCTCGGACACGTAGGACCGGATACCCACGGCGTCCAGGTCGATCAGGGTCTGATTGCTGTGATACCCCTTATCACCGACGATCTCTTCCAGAGACTGCCGATCGTCAACGTTGGCCTGCGCGTCTTCGACCTGCTCGGTCGCGGCGATGGCGGTCTCGATGATCGTCGTGGTGTCGCCGACATCGGCACCTTGCAGTGTCACCGCGACAATCGCGCCGGTCTCCATGTCGACGGCATGCTCGGCTTTGTGCGCCAGATGCGTGCGGCCATCTGTCATCTTCGTGACCTTCGCATCGGGATCGTGGGGGTTCGTCCAGTCTGTGTTCGAGGTCTTCTTCTTCCGCTTCCGATCCAGTCGCGCCAGACCCTCGCGCGTGGGCGTCTCGATCCCCGAGGCCGTCGCGAGACCCGCCAGAAACGCCTGGTAGCTCTCGCCGGTGTCCCGGCGGACGATGCTGCGCATCGCCGCGTTCGCCTCGAGCGTCGTGGCGTCAATCGCGATGGTCTTGCCCTTCAGACGGCCGGCCTCGACGAGTCGTTGTTGCACCCACGTAAAGACGGTCCGGTGCGTCTCCAGATCGATCAAGCGCCGCGTGCGCGCAATCGTCGAATGATCGGGCGGCGCCTCGTCCACGGCCAACCGCAGAAAGCTGCGGACCGCCAACGAGTCCGTCGCGCGCCACGCAATCCCGCGTTCCGAGTCGATGCCTTCGAAGTAGCCGACCAGCAGCAGGCGGAAGTAGCGCCCGGGTGCCAAGCTCGGTCGGCCCATCACGGGCGCGTAGAACCGGTCACACAGGCCTTCGACGAACCGATCGAAGGGGTGCCCGTCGAGCAGCGTCGTCAGCCGCGCGTAGAACGGATGGCCCGGCGAGGTGGGCAGGTCCGACGTCGCGATCCACAGCGGCGGTTGATCCGTCTCGCGCGTTCCCATAGCCATGCGCGTCAGTGTAGTACGACGGATCGATTGTGTCGATCCCTCATAACTTCGACTTTCACCACGGGCTGCTAAGCGTGGGGTCAAAGCGCTTGTGGTATCGTTATACGTTCTAGGTTTGAACCAAGTGGGACAACGATCGCGCCGCCACAGATCTAACACGGCAGTCGGGTCGCCTGACGACCTTGCTGGTTACCGCTATGCAGACCCATCGCAGAATCGACGTGCTCTTCGATTCGGTCAAGCGACTGCAGCGGATTGGTGCGACTGCGAACCTGCTGAACCTGCTTCAGAAGCAGCATCCCGCCGTTCTCGCTGACGTTCTCGGCGAGCTTCCCGATCGCGAGCGGCGATCGGTCTTCAACACCCTGCTAAGCCACAACGCCCGTCTCGCGATGGCCGGGCTGAGCGAGCTCGATCCCGAAGTGGGGGCGCCACTCCTCGTCGATCATCCGGCTGAAGAGCTGGCCCGGGTGTTTCAAGAGATCCCGTCCGACGATGCCGCAGCGGTGATCGACTCGCTCCCAGAAGATCTGCAGGCCTCGGTGCTGGAGCTGATGCGCCGCAAGGATTCCGATCAGGTGCAGCACCTGCTCGACTACGACGACCAGACCGCGGGCCGCATCATGAATCCCGAGGTCTTTGCGTTGTCGGAGGGGATTACCGCCGGCGAAGCGATTGCCGCGATTCAGACGGCTCGTGATGTCGAGATGGTCTTTTACCTCTACGTCGTTGACGAGCGCGGGCACCTGGTAGGGGTGATCTCGTTGCGTCGGCTGCTCTTGGTGTCGCCGGAAACGCCGCTCAATCGGATCATGACGACGGACCTCACGAGCGCGCGCGTCGACACCGACCAGGAGGAGGTCGCGCAGCTTGTCGCGTCGTACAACCTCCTGGCGATTCCGGTTGTTGACCACGAGAACAAGCTAGTCGGCATCATCACGGTCGACGATGTCATTGATGTCATTAAGGACGAAGCGACCGAGGACATTTATCGGATGGCGGGTGTCTCCAGCGACGAGCATGTGTTTACGCCAGCTCGCGAGGCGCTGCGCAAGCGGCTGCCGTGGCTTGGGATCAACCTGGTGATGGCGACCCTGGCGGCGTTCGTCGTTCGGTTCTTTCAGGCCACCATCGATCAGGTCGTTGCCCTGGCCGCGTTCATGACGATCGTCGCCAACATGGGCGGTAATGCCGCTACGCAGACCCTAACGGTCATCGTTCGAGGGATCGCGCTGGGCGACTTGACCTGGGGCAATTCACGGCGCGCGCTGGTCAAGGAAGCGACCGTTGGCCTCGGGAACGGCGTCGTGCTCGGCCTGGTCGGAGCCGGCATCGCGTGGTGGGTGGTCGGGAACCCCTACTTCGGCGGCATCTTGGCGTTGGCCATGGTGATCAACCTTCTCGTCGCCGCGATCGCGGCGACGTTGATCCCGATCGCGTTGCGCGCGCTCAAGATCGACCCGGCGCTCGCTTCGTCGGTCTTCATCATGACGCTGACCGACGTGTTCGGGTTCTTCGCCTTTCTGGGGCTTGCGACCTTCTTTCTCCACTATCTCGCGTAGTGCCGTGATTCGGAAACAGCTCGTGCACTAGAATAGGGCGGAGCTCGCGCCGGACGATGCCGCTGTATAAGGCCGACGCGCTGATTCTGCGCACCTACAAGCTCGGCGAAGCAGATCGCATCGTCGTGTTCCTGACAAGCGACCGAGGCAAACGCCGCGGCGTGGCGAAGGGGGCGCGGCGGCCTCGCTCGCGCTTCAGTGGAGGTCTCGAACCGTTCACGCTTGCCCGCTTGGCGTACGTCGAGCGGGAGCACCGGGAGCTCGTACGGCTCTCGTACGTCGAGCCGATTCGCTCGCCGCTCGTCGGGATGAACACTGAGGTGCTGGACTACGCGGGGTATTTCGCCGAGCTCGTCGACGAGTGGGCGCTCGAGGGTGATCCAAGCGAACGGTTGTATCGACTCGCGGCGTCAGTGGCGGCCGCGCTGTCGATGAAGATGCCGGTCGAGCGTGTCGCCCGCTACTTTGAGTACTGGCTATTGCGCTTGCAGGGAGTCTATCCGTCGATCTTCGCGTGTCAGCTCTGCGGAGGGACGCTGGACGCGGGAGGCGTGGTCATGGTGCCCGACACCGCGGGGTTCGTGTGCTCGCGATGCGCATCGGCCGACCAGGGCGTCGACCTCTCTTCCGGTGCGATCACGTTCCTGCGGGCGGCGGCGACGCGCCCGCCCGATGGCATCGCCGATCTTGCGTTTGCTCCTCGCACCGCACAGCAATTGGCGCGCGTGCATCGACGCTTGATTACGACGCACCTTGAGAAAGAGCTCAGATCGGAACGTGTGCTCCGCGATCTCGGAGTCGTCGCGTCGGGATCGTCGCCAATGGAGCCCGGCGTCTCATGACGCTGCAAGACCTCATCCTGGCGTTCTCGCGCTTCTGGTCGTCCCACGGATGCTTGCTCCACCAGCCCATGGATATCGAGGTCGGCGCCGGCACCATGCATCCCGAGACATTTCTGCGCGTGCTAGGTCCCAGGCACTGGAACGTCGCGTACGTGCAGCCGTCTCGTCGACCGGCGGATGGACGATTCGGAGAGAACCCCAATCGTCTGCTCAAGCACCATCAGTTTCAGGTCATTCTCAAGCCATCGCCCGATCGGGCGCAGCGGCTGTATCTCGACAGCCTCGAGGCGTGCGGCATCGATCCGGCTCGCCACGACGTTCGGTTCGAGGAGGACAACTGGGAATCACCCACGCTGGGCGCATGGGGCATCGGATGGCAGGTACTGCTGGACGGGCTGGAGATCACCCAGTTCACCTATTTCCAGCAGGCCGGTGGGCTCGATCTCTCACCCATCTCCGTCGAGTTGACCTACGGGCTCGAGCGCATTGCCATGCATCTGCAGGGCAAGGACAACGTGTACGATCTTGAGTGGTCTCCGGGTGTGACCTATGGTGACGTGCGGCATCGAGAAGAGGTCGAGCAGTCGAAGTACGTGTTCGGTCAGGTTGACATTCCCGGCGCCGAGTTCGGTCGCGTGCATCGCGGATTGTTCGACGAGTACTATGCGCTGTCCGAGCAGCTGCTTGCCTCGGACGTCGTCTTTCCTGCGCTCGACTACTGCCTGAAGTGTTCTCACGTGTTCAACGTGCTCGACGCGAGCGGCAGCATCGGGGTCACGGAGCGAACCGCGTACATCTTGAAGGTCAGGAAACTGGCGGTTGCCATTGCACAGGCGTATGTCGACGAAGACAGCAGCGCGTGAGTTGCTCATCGAAATTGGATGTGAAGAGATGCCGGCCAGCTGGCTGCCATCGCTCACCCACCAATTCGGTGAATGCCTTGGCGCCCAACTTGACGCGGCCCGCCTCGCATGGGATGCGCCGGCGCAGGCGTTTAGCACGCCGCGTCGATTGGCCGTGCGGGTAGCGCACGTCTCCAGTCGGCAGGCCGACCGCGAGGAGCAGGTCGCGGGTCCGCCGGTTTCAGCCGCGTTTGATGGTGCTGGCCAACCAACTGCCGCCGCGCTCGGGTTCGCGCGAAAGCAAGGCGTGGACGTCGACCATCTCGACCGGGTGGAAACGCCGAGGGGCGAGTATCTGGCGTATCGACACACCGAGCGAGGCGCGACGGCCCGGTCAGTGCTGCCCGGCGTCGTGGCTGCCACGCTTCGCGCCCTGAGTTTCCCCAAGCAGATGAATTGGGACGCTCGTCTCGACGACGGCCATGGGGAGTTTGTGTTCGGCCGGCCGATTCGCTGGATCGTCTTGCTGCACGGCCGCTCGGTCGTGCCGTTCGTGATCACGCGCAACTCTGCTGCGGTGACCGATGGGGTGGAGGCCGTGTCGTCAGGGGCTGTGACGTTCGGACACCGGTTCTTCAGCCGCAAGGGTCGTCCTGGTCGTGCGATTCGAGTGCGTTCGTTCGCCGACTACCAAAGGAGTCTGGCCTCGAGCTTTGTGCTGATCGACCGCGAATCCCGACGCGACCGGATTGAAACAAAGCTCGCGGCGTGCGCGAAGAAGGTGGGGGGGAAAGTCGCCCTGGCGGAGGTGCAGGGCTCGCTGCTCGACGAGGTGCCGGACCTCGTGGAGTATCCCTCGGTAGTGACGGGGACGTTTCCCCGGGAGTTCCTCAGCCTGCCGGACGAAGTGCTAAAGACCACCATGATCCATCACCAGCACTATTTCCCGGTGGTCGGGCGACGCGGCGCCCTGAAACCTCACTTTCTTGCCGTGACAAATACTCCGCGCGACAACGTGGCGCGCATCGCCCGAAACGCCGAGCGGGTGCTGGTTGCACGGCTGCGGGATGCGCGGTTCTTCTGGGACGCCGATCGGCAGCACCGCCTCGAAGACCGGCTGCCTCGGCTCGAAACATTGCGGTTTCACCAGCAGCTTGGAAGCTATGGCCAGAAGGCCCAGCGCGTGAGTCGCCTGGCCGAACAGATCGCCCGCGACGTGTTGGGCACCGATTCGGCGACGGCCACCGATGCCGGTCGTGCCGGCCTGCTCTGCAAAACCGATCTGGCGACCGACATGGTCGGGGAATTCCCCGAGCTGCAGGGCGCCATGGGCGGCGTCTACGCGCGAGAGGAAGGCGAGAGCGAAGCGGTCTGGAAGGCTGTGTACTATCACTATCTTCCGGTCGGGATCAGACCCGATGATCCGCCGTCGCGAGCCGATCTGGGCGCGGCCGCGCTGAGCTGGGCCGCGGTGTCGCTGGCGGACAAGCTCGACACGGTTGTCGGCCTCTTTCGGGTAGGGGAGAAGCCGACTGGATCGCGTGATCCGTTCGGCATACGTCGTCAGGCTCAGGGCCTCATTCGCACGCTGGTCGATCTGCCCGAGCTCACGGGGTGTGAGTCGCGAGTGTCGGTCGGCCAGTTGTTCGAAATGGGTCACGAGCATCATGGGCAGCCGGACCGTGCGACCGCCGATCGCGCCGCTCGGTTCATGTGGGAGCGGGTCCGGTACGTGCTCGAAGAACGCGGATTCGATATTCGGAACGTCCGGTCGGTGACTCCTCACACGTCACTCGCAGACCTTCGGCCCTTGGACGCACGCCGCAAACTGGAAGTGCTGCCCGAGTTCACCGACTCATCTGATTTCCGCCAGCTGGCCACCCTCTTCAAGCGGGTGAAGAATATCGCGCGAGAGCTGCCTGAGGCAGCGTTCGCCGAGGCCGAGAAGAACGCCTCGCATCTTTCCCGGCGGCTGACTGAGCCTGCCGAGCGTGCCCTCCTCGACGAGATCGAGAAGCGTCGGTCGGTGATCGACGCCGCCGTCGACAGCGGCCGCGACTATCGGGTCGCATTTGCCGAGGCGTCCAAGTTCGCACCCGCCGTGGACCGATTCTTTACCGAGGTGTTCGTGATGGTGGACGACGCCGAGGTCCGCAACGCCCGATTGTGTCTCATGAAACGGCTCGAGCGCTTCGTGGGACGGTTGGGCGATATTTCCGAGGTCGTCAGAGAGGACGACCCCGCCCACTGAGAATCGACGAAGAGGCAGATCAAGAGCTCATGGCAAAGAAGCGACGAACCAGCGCGAAGCAGACCCGATCCAAATCGACCAGAAGCAAGCGAACCAGGATCAAGCCGACCGCATCCAAGCCGAGGCGCACGGCCAAGGCGCGGTCGAAGGCCGCCGCCAAGCATGTGTTCTTCTTTGGTGGCGGACGGGCGGACGGCGATCGAACGATGCGCGATCTCCTCGGCGGCAAGGGCGCGGGGCTCGCGGAGATGAGCTCGGCCGGTCTTCCGGTGCCGCCCGGGTTCACGGTGTCGACCCACGTGTGCTCTCTCTTCTACGCGAGCGGGAACCGCGTGCCAGGCGCGGTCGAGCGGGAGATGGAAACGCAACTCCGGCGGCTCGAAAAGCTCACGAAATCGGTGTTGGGGTCCACCGATTCGCCGCTGCTCGTGTCGGTGCGATCGGGCGCGAAGTTCTCGATGCCCGGCATGATGGATACCATCCTCAACCTCGGGCTGAACGATGATGCGGTCGAGGGCCTGAAAGAGCTGACGTCGAACGGTCGGTTCGCGTTCGACAGTTACCGTCGGTTCATCCAGATGTTCGGTAACGTCGTGCTCGAGCTGTCCAAAGAAGTCTTCGAGCACGAGTTCGACAAAGTGAAGGCCGATCGGGGGGTTGATCTCGACACCGAGCTCGACGAATCCGCGCTGCGCGAAGTCGTCGCGCTCTACAAGGATGTGATTCGGCACCAGGCCGAACGGTCGTTTCCGCAAGACCCTCGGGAGCAGCTACGGATGGCTCGTGACGCGGTGTTTCGGTCGTGGCACAACCCGCGGGCGATCGAATATCGGCGTATCTACGACATTCCCGATGAGATCGGAACCGCCGTGAACGTCCAGGCCATGGTCTTCGGCAACAGCGGCGACCGCTCCGCGACCGGTGTCGGCTTCACGCGGAACCCTGCTACAGGCGCCAAGGAATTCTACGGCGAGTTCCTGGTGAACGCGCAGGGTGAGGACGTGGTGGCGGGGATTCGGACACCCCAGCCGATTCGCGAGCTGGAGAAGGTCATGCCTCGTGCCTACTCGCAGCTACGGAAGATCACCACAAGGCTCGAGCGTCACTACAAGGACATTCAGGACTTCGAGTTCACGATTCAAGACGAAGAGCTGTTCATGCTCCAAACGCGGAGTGGCAAGCGTACCGGGCATGCCGCGGTCGTCATCGCGACGGACCTCGTCAAGGAACGGCTGATCACGGCGTCCGAAGCGGTTAATCTCGTCGATCCCGACTCGCTGTCACAGCTGCTGGCTCCGGTCTTCGACCCGAAAGCATGGCAGGCGCTGCCAGCCGTGACCCAGGGCCTTCCTGCATCGCCTGGCGCGGCATCCGGTCAGGTTGTGTTCACGGCCGACGATGCGGTGGAGTGGACGCACGACGGCAAGTCCGTTCTGCTCGTACGCAAGGAAACGGTACCGGACGACATTCACGGCATGCACGTGGCAGCGGGCGTGTTGACGGCGACCGGCGGCATGACATCCCACGCTGCGGTCGTCGGTCGGCAGATGGGCAAACCGTCCGTCGTGGGAGCGGGTGAGCTGACCATCGACGAGTTGCACCGACAGGTCACGGTCAAGGGCAAGACGATTCGCGAGGGGGACTATCTCTCGTTCGACGGACTAACCGGCGAGGTAAAGATCGGCCAGGTCGATACCAAACCAAGCGAGATCCTTCAGGTGCTGTCAGGCGAGATCAAGGCGTCGACCTCTCAGATCTACAATCGGTTTGCGAGGCTCCTGCGGTGGTCCGACAAAGTACGAACACTCGGCATCAGAGCCAACGCCGACCTGCCGGATCAAGCGGATTTGGCGTACGAGTTCGGGGCTCGGGGTATAGGGCTCTGTCGCACGGAGCATATGTTCTTCGGCGAAGAACGGTTGCCGATCATGCAACGGATGATTCTCGCCGAGACGGAGGTCGATCGGCGCGGCGCGCTCGACAAGCTGTTGCCCCATCAGCGCGAGGATTTCTACGGGATCTTCAAGGCAATGCGAGGCGAGCCCGTGACGATTCGGTTGGTCGATCCGCCGCTACACGAGTTCCTTCCGAAGCGTGAGGAGCTGATGGTCGAGATCGCGCAACTCGAGGCCGCTGGTACAAAGGGGCGCGGGTTGGACGAGAAACTCGAGCTGCTCCGGCGTGTCGAGCAGCTGCACGAGTTCAACCCGATGATGGGGCATCGGGGTGTGCGTCTTGGTATCAGCTACCCGGAGATCACCGAGATGCAGACCCGCGCCATCATCGAAGCCGCGTGCCGGCTCAAGCGGGAGGGCGTCCGGGTCGTACCTGAGATCATGATCCCGCTTGTCGGTCTGGTCAAGGAATTCGAGGACCAGAAGGCCATTGTCGATCGCGTGGCCGCCGAGGCCATGCAAGAGGCCGGTGTCAAGGTCAAGTACCTGGTCGGCACGATGATCGAAGTGCCGCGCGGCGCGATTACCGCGGGAGAGATCGCTCGCGAAGCCGATTTCTTCTCCTTCGGCACGAACGACCTCACCCAGATGGCTTTTGGATTCTCCAGAGATGATTCCGGGAAGTTTCTGCGCGACTATCGCGAGCGGCGCATCCTCGACCGGGATCCGTTCGCGTCGATCGATATCGACGGTGTCGGTCAGCTCGTCGAGATGGCGGCGGTCAGTGGCCGGAGTGTTGATCCGACGCTCAAGCTGGGTGTGTGCGGGGAGCACGGGGGCGACCCTGCGTCGATTCACTTCTTTGCGCGCACGGGGTTGGACTACGTCAGCGCGTCACCGTATCGCATCCCCACCGCCCGACTGGCGGCTGCGCAGGCGGCGCTTCGTGAGCAGCCCGACGAGCGATAGCCTCGAACCCGAACTTCAGCAGCACTCCGTCGATGGCCAAGGTCACGCGGCTACCAGCCGAACTAGCGAATCAGATCGCCGCGGGTGAAGTCGTCGAACGCCCGGCCTCGGTGATCAAGGAGCTTGTCGAGAACGCGCTTGACGCCGGGGCACGACGCGTCACCGTGACGATCGAGCTCGGCGGGAAGCGCCTGATGAGGGTCGAGGACGACGGTGAGGGCATGCTGCCCGACGACGCTCAACTTGCGCTGGAGCGCCACGCGACCAGCAAGCTCAGCCACTTGGATGACCTCGAGAGCATCGCTACGTTGGGGTTTCGAGGCGAGGCGCTGCCAAGCATTGCCTCCGTGTCGCACTTGACCCTCCGGACGAAACACCGAGAGGCGCCGCATGGCTGCGAGATTCGCGTGGACGGCGGCGAGACCCAGGCGCCTCGTGAGGTTGGCATACCGGGCGGCACCGTCATCGAGGTCGCCGACCTGTTCTACAACGTTCCTGCGCGCCGCAAGTTCTTGAAATCCGATAACGCGGAGTCGGCTCGAATCACGCGCATGGTGACTCAGCTCGCGCTTGCCTACCCGGAGGTCGGCTTCACGCTAGTTGGCGGTTCGCGCCGCGGTCTGGACTATCCGCGGGTCACGGAACGCCGCGCCCGGTTCTTCCAGGTATACGGCGACCGTCCCGACCTGGTCGAGGTGTCGAAAAACGCGGCCGGTGTCGACCTGACCGGGTATGTGGCGGCGCTGGCCGAGCACGGGCCAACCCGCGGGCCGCAGTACATCTTCGTGAATCGGAGGGTCGTGAGGGACAAGACCATCGCCCACGCGATTCGGGAGGCGTATGCGCACGCTACGGTCAAGCCCCGGAATCCCGAGATTCACCTCTTTCTGGAGGTGCCCGCTGACCGCGTCGACGTCAACGTGCATCCGATGAAGGCCGAGGTCCGCTTTCTCGAGCAATCGCTAATTCATGAGCTGTTGCGACGGGCCCTGGGCGATGCGTTGGGGCGACCGGACTCTGCGCCGATGCCGTCATCGCCGAACCGCGCGATCGCCAGCGGGCCGGCGGCGCGCCAGCTCCCGGGCGTCGTCGAGACCATGTCTGCGGCGAGCCGGTGGGCGGGTGTCACGGATGTGTTCGCTCGGCCAGACTCGAGCGCTCACGCGTTCGAGCCGGATAGGGTTCGTGAGTCCTCGGACGCGCCGCGGGCGCCCCTCATTCCGCTCGGGCAATTCCGCGATACGTTCATCGTCGCGGTCGATAACGATGGCATCGCCATCGTCGATCAGCACGTCGCCCACGAACGGGTGCTCTACGAACAGGTCATGACGCGCCTGACGTCGGGTCAGCTCGAGGGACAACGATTGCTGACGCCGATTGTGGTCGAGTTGCCGAGCGGACAGCGCGACGCGTTGGCGGCGCACGCCGAACATCTCGAGCGACTGGGGTTCGAGGTCGCGGAATTCGGCGGCGACAGCATTCAGATCACGACGGTGCCTCAGCTACTCCGTCGCGGTGAGGCCGAAACCGCAGTGCGGGAGCTGGCTGCGGACCTGGAGGGCCTCGAGCAGGGAGCGGCGGTCGACGATGTCCTGAAACAGCTCGCCGCCACGACGGCGTGTCACTCGGCGGTGCGGGCCAACGATCGCCTCACGCAGGAGAAGATGCTCTATATCCTGCGGCAGCTGTCACAGGCCGAGTACTCGACCGTGTGTCCGCACGGCCGGCCCGTCGTCCTTCGGCTCAGCCGTCACGACATCGAGAAGAGCTTCGAGCGGATCTAGCCAACGGGCGGCACGCGGTGCGTCGTCTACGACTTGGTGTGGGGTCGCACAATAAGCCAACCGACGACGAACACCGCGACGCCAGCTCCGAATATGCGAGGGCTTGGACCGAGAGGCCCTGCCGTCATGATCGCCATGAGCAGCAGGGACATGGCCAGCAGCTGTAGAAACCGACCGGCGTAGTAGAGCAGCTTCGCCATTTCCTAGCTTGGCTTCTTCGGTTCCCGGGCTCGTGAGCGTGCCGAACGCCACGCCGCAATTCGCTCGCCGATGGCTTTCTCGAGGCCGCGGTCGGTTGGTTCGTAGAAGCGGCGTCCCCTGAGGTTGTCGGGGAGGCAGTCCATCGTGGTGACGGCGTCGGCATGGTCGTGGGCGTACAGGTAGTCTTCGCCGTACTTCAGCTCCTTCATGAGTGCTGTGGGCGCGTTGCGCAGATGCAGCGGGACGGGCTCGGCCACATCGTGGTGCGCGTCCTTGACGGCCCGACCGTACGCCACGTACACGGCGTTGCTCTTTGGTGCGGCTGATAAGTAGATCGCGGCTTGGGCAAGCGCCGTGTTCCCCTCGGGCATCCCGATGAAGTGAACGGCGTCCTTGGCCGCAATGGCAAGCGTGAGCGCGCGGGGATCAGCGTTCCCGATGTCCTCTGACGCGAACCTGACGAGCCGCCGGGCGACATACATCGGGTCTTCCCCAGCCTCGAGCATCCGGGCCAGCCAATACACGGCGGCGTCGGCGTCGCTGTTCCGCATCGACTTGTGCAGCGCCGAGATGAGGTTGAAGTGCTCCTCCCCGTTCTTGTCGTAGAGCAGGGCCCGACGCTTGAGCGTCTGTTTTACGAGGTCCGTATCGATCACGGTGGGGGCGTCGTCCGCATCGGGCGTGGACTCGGAGCCGCCAACGACGGCTGCCGCGAGCTCGAGGAGGTTGAGCGCCACTCTCGCATCGCCGTTGGCGTGTCGGGCGAGGCTCTCCAGGACCCCGGCCTCCGCCGTCAGGTGCTGGCGGCCGAGCCCGCGGTCGGCATCATCGAGCGCACGCTCCAGAATCTGCACGATGTCGTCGGTCGTGAGCGGCGTCAGCACGAACACCTGCGACCTGGAGAGGAGCGCGGAGTTGACTTCGAACGAAGGGTTCTCGGTCGTGGCGCCAATCAGCACGATGTCTCCCGCCTCGACTCGTGGAAGAAACGCGTCTTGTTGGGCCTTGTTGAACCGGTGAATCTCATCGACAAAGAGGATCGTGGACTGCCCCTGATGGCGTCGGCGCGTTTCAGCCTCGGCCATGACCGTCTTGATGTCTTTGATCCCCGCTAGCACCGCGCTGAACGCGACGAAGCGAGCCTGCGTGACGTTTGCGATCAGGCGGGCGAGCGTGGTCTTGCCGGTTCCGGGCGGTCCCCAGAGGATGATCGACTGCAGCGTGTCGCGCGCGATTGCTTCTCGGAGCGGGCAACCGGGGGCGATCACGGAGGCTTGCCCCACGAACTCCTCGAAGCCGCGGGGTCGCATCCGTTCGGCGAGTGGCGCAGGTGTGCTCGCATGATCGCCTGAAGCGGGCGGCTCGAACAGCTCGCCGGACTTCACGATGCCTCCGCGGCTGGTGCGACGGCACGCTGGCGACGTGCTTCGTAGACAATGAGGGCCGCAGCGACGGCGACATTGAGGGAATCGACACGTCGACGCATGGGTATCGACACGCGCAGGTCGGCACCTTCGTCGAGCGCACGGTCAAGACCACCGCCCTCGGTGCCGATCAGCACGAGCGTGGGTCGCGCGAGGTCGGCTGACTCGAGCGACACTCCACCGCGAGGCACCGCGGCAACCACGGCGGCGCCGCAATCGCGAGCCTGGTGGACGAGCTCCGGGACATCGTCGCAGCTTGCGACCGGCACCCTGAACGTACTGCCCATCGCGCCGCGCAACGCCCGCCAGCCATGCGGGTCGGCCGAGTCGCTCGTCACGACGACGCCCATGGCTCCGCCCGCGTCAGCCGCTCGAATGATGGCTCCGACGTTCCCTGGGTCTTGGACATGCACAGCCGCCATGACCAGGCCCGATCGCAGCGCACGACCGATCTTCTGCATCGGGGTCGGCCGATACGTAGCCAGCGCGACGACACCGGAGGATGATCGCACTGGGCTCGCGGCTCGCAGGACGCTATCGGGAACGGCTACGGTTTCGACGCCGGCTCGCTGGAGCGTCTGGGCCAAGGCATCAAGCCGGCTGCTGGGTTCGTCGAGCGCCGGTGCCGAGAACATGGCGAGCTCGATCGGCACGTGGGCGTTGCGCGCATCCTCAATGAGTCGGACACCGTCCAAGAGCATGTGTTGGCGATCCCGGCGGGTCGACCTGGCTGCGGCGCGAAAGGTCGCGACGACCGCGTTTCGGCGGCTCCTAATGGTCTTCACGAGCGTCAGAGCAGAATAGCAGATGTGCTAATCTAGCCGTCGTGAGGGCCAAGCTGATCAAGCGGTTCGAAGACGAGATCCAAGCACTGGACCGCGAGCTAAAGCACGACTTGCCGAAGGAGATTCAACGCGCTCGCGAGTACGGCGATTTGCGCGAGAACGCGGAGTACCATGCGGCCAAGGAACGTCAACGTCTGGTCGAGTCGCAGCTCAGCCTGCTGAAAAAGCGAGTCTCCGACATCTCCCTCATGAACCTCGAAAAGATCCCCAGCGATAGGGTGGCGTTCGGGTCGACCGTGCATCTGCGCGAGGTGGGAGGCGAGACTGCCGTCTACCAGCTCGTCATGCCCGAAGATGCTGACCCGACAAAGGGGATGATATCGACGGCATCGCCCATCGGCCGGGCGCTGGTTGGCAAGGAAGTCGGTGATGAAGTCAATGTCCCGACACCCAGCGGACATCGCGAGTTCGAAGTCATCAAGCTGGTCACCATTCACGACGAGTAGGTCACGCCGATCACGTCTGATTCCCCGGCCTCATCGTCCGGCTATTCGCCGAGTCTCAGAACGGCGCTCGTGCTGGTCGGAACCGGCACGGCCGGCGCGTATCACGCAGGCGTTCTCCGCTCGCTGCACGATGCTGGGGTCAAGATCGATCTCGTTGCGGGGCGGGGAATCGGCGCCGTCGGGGCGATGTACGCGGCCATCGACGGTGGCGCAACGCTCTGGGCCAACGGCGGCGTCTGGACCGGGTCGGCCACTGCCAAGCTCTATCGCTGGAACGCGACCCTTCAGGCGGCGGCATGGACTCTCGTGGTTGCCCTGATGGCGCTGCTGGTCCCGCTGACGGCCGTGGTCGGCGGAGTGGTCGTCTATCCGATCGCGTTCTTTCTCCAACTGGTTGGCCTCGGAGCCGGCGAGCGTGCTGCGACAGGCTATGCACAGCTGCTGGATCTGGTCTTTCAGCCGACCGGACTCCCGCTCCTGCTGCCGCGGTTCGTGACGGCGACGCTTGTCGTGTTGCTTGGAATCCTGATCGTGGGCGAGGTTGTGCCTAGGCTCCGACAGCGAGGGCGACGTCGCGCGCGAGGGTTAGTCTGGTGGCGACTGGTGGGTTCGCCCCTCGGGGTCTCGAACACCGTCAGTCATTTCACACGCGGTCTGTGGCAGATCATGCGCGGTGCCACGCGAATCGCGACGCCCACACCCGGCGATCTTGCAAAGCGTTACGCCGAGCTGCTGACAGACAACCTCGGGCAACCTGGATTCCGAGAGTTGATCGTGACGGTTCACGATCTCGACACTCGGCGTGATCTGGTCATCGCGTTGCTCGGCGGCGACGACCGACAGCGTTTCTTCGCTCGCCGCCTCGGCTTTGAAGGGGGAGAGCGCCACCTCGAGACCATGGACCTGGCGGGCGACACCGGGTGCGACGCCGCTGACGTGCTTGCGGCTTCCCTGTCTCTGCCGATCGTCACCGACGCCCACTCGGTCAGATTCAGTGAGGGGAGCCAATGGAGAGGCGAGCTCCACCAGCTGTGCGATAGGACTGAGGCAACGGCCCGGCTGCTCGAGGAAGTGGCGCACGCCGGTGCCGAGCAGGTCATCGTCGTGACCGCACTACCGGAGTCGACCGGGCCGTACTCCGTTGAATCGGCCAGGCGCGACGCGCGTGATCGCGCCGGCGCCGAGCTGGCGTCGATCGAAACCTCCTCGGTCCGCGACGCCTTGGCGCTGTGCGCGGGCCGGTTCCAGAGCATTTTTCAGATTAGGCCGGTTCACAACCCGCTGGGTCCGTTCGACTTTGCCGGCGGATACGACGAACGGTCCGACCGGATGTTCCGTCTGCAGGAACTCGTGCAGGTAGGTCGGGATGACGGCTTTCGGCAGTTCGTCGATCCGGTCGTCGGCGCGAGCGGCGAATGGATTCGTGACAGGCGACCGGAAGGGTCCGAGCTGCCTACTCTGCGGACCGATCGCTGACGTCTCCGCGGGACGAGTCGGTCGAGGCTGAACCCCGCCCGCGCCGTTCGCTGACACCCCGCCCTTCGCGCCGTGGCTTGCCGGCACTCGAGGTCGCCAGGAAGTCAGCCACCAGCGCGCCGAGGAGGCGCGTAACCTTCTGACTATCCAGGCTGCCGAACCGCTTTCGGAACCGCCCGACCGGTACCACCGCCTTGGCCATGGCTCGGTGTCCTCCGGCGTTGCCCACGTCGGAGAAGGACGACCTGACGAAGTCGCCCGCGTTGCCGGCATAGCCGAGATTGCGAACTGAGATGACGACATCGGGTCCAACCGTACCGGCGACGATCGTCCACTTCACGTCTTCAAGCTGCAGGAGGAAGTCCGCGACGTACGGCACGAGATCTTCGCGCGGGGATTCGCCGAGATGGGCTGCATAGACCTGGTCGTGCAGCTCTCCTACCTCGGCGGCGCGCCTGACGAAGTCCAGTCGCTCAGGCGTGATGCCCAAGCCCTCCATCTTTCGGACCAACGTGGCGTCTGCCAGTGGATACAGGAAGGTGAACGCCTCGAGGTCGCTCCGGTTCGTGTGCCGGCTGAAGAACAGCGTGTCCGACTTGATGGCGTAGAGCATCGCCGTGGCGGTACGTTCCGAGATAGCGGCGTCAATCGCACGCAGGTGTTCGGTCAGGATTGTCGACGTCGATCCGTACGCGGGGCGGATGTCCTTGAATGCCGCGGCATAGCCCGATCGCTGGGGATGATGGTCGACGACCAAGTCGACACGTTTGAGTATGCCGCCGAAGTAATGCGGCTGGACGTCAACCGTGGCAATGCGGTCGAACTGGACGAGCGACTCGGCGGTCATCGGTTCGACCTCAATGTCGAGGAGATTCGCCATACGCACGTTCTCGGGACGGGTCACACCTTGAAACGCGCCGATGATTGCCGTGGTCTTGGTACGCCGCAGCAGGCTACGCAGGGCGAGGCCGCTGGCCATCGCATCGGGGTCGGGTTCGTTGTGAAGAAGGATGAGCACGCGGTCGGCGTCGGCAAAGTGCCGCTGGTACTCCTGCACGCGTGCCCGAGTCAGTGAGCGCCCCAGCTCGTGAAGCAGCGACCCCTTGAGGAGGCTGCTAAGCTGAATGGTCGCGACCTCAGGGAATTCAACCGACCAGTCAGTGGGTTGGGCCGACCGCGACCGACCGACTGAGAGCACGTAGATGAGCGTGGCGCCGGTGTCACGAATGGTTCGCAGTGTGCCGCGCAAGCTGCGCCGGCCGTCGTCTTCGACGATGACGCAGGTATCGGCGTCGATTTCGAGTCGACGGTAGCAAGCCGCTCGGCTGGGGTCATCCGTTCGGACGGAGATGCCGAGTGCGGTGAGACGGCGCGCGAGCGCGCGGTCTTTGACCAGGAAGCTGAGCTGGAGGCTAGACGTTAGGGCTTGATCCAGGTTGCGAGCGACGAGGGCCGTCTGACAAACGGCGAGGCACCTCATGAGAGCCCCTGATTATACGGCGAGTGCCATGTCAAGATCGGTGCGGCAGGGGCCCAGATTCCTGGCTCCTGAGGGCTGGCGCCTCGACGTTCGGGTGCCACACCACAGGTTATGACGCCGGTATCCGTTACGCTATTATCAGAACCCACGGGCGGTTTCTCCGCCCGCACCCTGAGCGCCGACCATGACACCGGCTTGGCTGATAGTTCCAGCGTTCCTGCTTTCTTCACTTCTTCTCTCGGCTCAACAGCCGATCTTCACTAGTGGCGTCGATGTCGTGCATGTGGGAGTCTCGATCGTAGATGCCGAGGGGCGCCCGATCCCCGACCTGACCGCGAGCGACATCGAGTTGTACGAGGATGGCGAGCGCCAAGACGTCCGGTATTTTTCTCGAGGCATGCGCTCGGACCGGGACACGATGCCGCTCCACCTGGGGTTGCTGTTCGATGTCAGCGGCAGCATGACCAAAGAGGGGCGCTTTGCTAAGACCGCCGCCATCCGTTTTCTGGGCAACTTGACCTACGCCCAAGACATGACGTTGGTTGATTTTGATGGCGAGGTGCGCCTCAGCCGATTCATTCAAGCTGACTTTCCGCTGCTGGTCCAGCGGATCCGCGGCAGAGACTCCAGCGGTTGGACCGCGTTCTACGACGCACTCGGCCTGTATCTGCATGGCGCGTTCACGCAGGACGGGCGCAAAGTGCTCCTCATGTACTCTGACGGCGAGGATACGCGCAGTCGCCAGCAGTACGCCGACACCATCGACCTGATTCGGGCGTCCGACGTGACCGTCTATGCCATCGGCTTCCAGAAGACACCGCTCACGTCACATCGCATGCTGCTCCGGTCTCGGCTTGCGGCGCTGACGGAAGTGAGCGGCGGCCGGTGCTTCTTCCCGTCTAGCGTTAAGGAACTCGACGCCATCTACGCCGAGATCACCACGGAGCTCGAGAACCGGTACTCGGTCGGGTACGTATCAACCAACGCCCGATTGGATGGGACATGGCGCCGCGTCGAGGTCAAGCTCCGCCGCGACACGACCGGCCGACACGACGCGGATGTTCGGACCCGTGAGGGTTACTACGCACCGTATCGCGAGGCGAGTGCTGCCGATGATCGCTAGTCCCGGTTTCGTGTACGTATGGCACGGCCCGTCCAGGGCGTGCTGCGCCGCATGACGTCTTCGTACGGTTCCTTTTCGTTGGTTACGGACTTCGAGGTCAAGGGCGATCAGGCCCAGGCGATCGGTGAGTTGACGGAAGGTCTCGATCGCGGCGACCGTCACCAGGTTCTGCTCGGCGTCACCGGATCGGGGAAGACCTTCACCATGGCGAAGGTCATTGCTACCGTCAATCGACCGACCCTGGTCATGGTGCACAACAAGACGCTGGCGGCCCAACTGTATCAGGAGTTCCGGCGCTTCTTTCCACACAATGCCATTGAGTACTTCGTCAGCTACTACGACTACTACCAGCCCGAGGCCTACATGCCAGCGACCGACTCGTACATCGAGAAGGAGGCGACGATCAACGACGACATCGACCGCATGCGACTGTCGGCAACGCGCTCGCTCTTCGAGCGGCGTGACGTGCTCATCGTCGCAAGCGTCTCGTGCATCTATGGCCTTGGATCGCCAGAGGCGTACTACGGCATGCTGTTGCCACTCGAACGCGGGCAGCGGGTGGAGCGAGACTGGGTCCTGCGCAAGCTCGTTGAGATTCAGTACGAGCGGAACGACCACGACTTCGCTCGCGGGACGTTCAGGGTCCGCGGTGACGTGGTGGAGGTGTATCCGTCGTACGAAAGCGTGGCGGTGCGGATCGAGCTGTTTGGCGATGAAGTTGACGAGCTCGTCACGTTCGATCCACTGACGGGCGAAACCACCAGACGGCACGACAAGCTCGTGGTCTATCCCAAGTCGCACTTCGTGACGCCTCGGGCCCAAACGCTCGAAGCGGTCAAGCGCATCAAGGCGGAGCTGGACGATTGGCGGCCGCGGCTCGAGAAGGCCGGGAAGTTCCTTGAAGCCCAGCGTCTCCATCAGCGGACCATGTTTGATCTCGAAATGATCAAGGAGATCGGGTACTGCCACGGCATTGAGAACTACTCGCGGCATTTGACCGGTCGGTCCGAGGGCGAACCGCCGCCGACCCTGCTGGACTACCTGCCTGAGGACGCGATCACGATCGTCGACGAGAGCCATCAAACGGTCCCGCAGATTCGCGGGATGTACCACGGCGACCGTTCCCGCAAGACCGTGCTCGTCGACTACGGGTTTCGCTTGCCGTCAGCGCTCGACAACCGCCCCCTGAACTTCGAGGAATGGGAATCGCGCGTCGGGCAGGTCGTGTTCGTGTCGGCGACTCCCGGCCCCTTCGAGCTCGAGGCGAGTGGCGGTGTCGTGGTGGAGCAGATTATCCGTCCGACAGGACTGGTCGACCCGGACGTGGACGTCAGACCGGTCAAAGGGCAAATCGACGACCTGCTGCACGAGATTCGCCTCCGCGCCGAGCGTCACGAGCGTGTGCTCGTCACGACTCTCACCAAGCGAATGGCCGAGGACCTCACCCAGTACTACCAGGAGCTGGGCGTCAAGGTTCGCTACTTGCACTCGGACATCAACACGCTGGAGCGGGTCGAGATCCTTCGAGACCTGCGGCGGGGCGCCTTCGATGTCCTGGTCGGTATCAATCTACTCCGCGAAGGACTCGATCTGCCCGAGGTCTCGTTGGTGGCGATTTTGGACGGCGACAAAGAGGGTTTTTTGCGCTCGTCCGGAGCCCTGATCCAGACTTCCGGACGTGCAGCCCGAAACATCAACGGCCAGGTGATTATCTACGCCGACGTCATGACGCAGTCGATGCGCGTGGCGCTGGGCGAGATGGATCGTCGGCGCGTCAGGCAGCAAGCGTTCAATGAGGAGCATGGCATCACCCCGTCGTCGATCGTGAAGGCAATCGATGATGTGCTGTCCAGCGTGTACGAGCGAGACTACGTCACGGTGCCGCTCGTCAGGGAGGACACCGAGACCTTCAGCACACGCGAGGAGTTGAACGCGCGTCTGGCCGATCTCGATCGCGAGATGAAGGAGGCCGCGGCCAACCTGGAATTTGAGCGTGCGGCCACGTTGCGAGACCGAGCACGACGCCTTCGTGAGCAGGATTTGGGTGTTCCGAGTAGCTCCTAGCTCGGTCGCGCGAGGCATGGGTTCCGCGTCGCCCGACAGGTTCTGCCCGGTATGCGACAATAGGCATAGCGCCCTGACCGTCGGGCGTGTTTGGTCGCAGAGGAGAAGATCATGTCAAGAGAAGGCGACGCCCATGCAGGCGTCATCATGATGGCGTTCGTCATGGGAGCGATTACCGGAGCGGCGGCTGCGCTGCTGGTGGCCCCCGCGCCGGGCACGGAAACGCGACGTGTCCTGAACGAGAAGGCTCGAGAGGGGCGGGACAGGGCTGAAGTGGCCGCGCGGGAGGGCGCTGAGTTCGTGAAGCGCCAGCGCGATCAAGTCTCCACTGCAATCGATCGGGGTCGCGAGGCCTACCAACGGGCACGCGGGGAGGAGGCCGTTGGCATCGCTGAGGACGACGGGTAGTGGACGTCTCGACGGTGTTCCTAGGGGCAATTGCCCTTTCGACCACCGTAATGGCCGTGCTGCAGGTGGCGGTCCTGGTTCGCGGAGCCAAGCTTGCGCAGCGGGTTGATCGACTCGTTGATCAAGTCGAGCATGACATCAAGCCGGCGCTCCAGCGGGTGAACGCCGTGAGTAGCGATGTCAACCGGGTGACCGAGCTAGCGGTTGCCCAGGTCGAGCGTGCCGATCAGCTCATGACGCTCGTTACCGATCGTGTGGACCGGATCACGTTGGTTGCCCAAGATACGGTTGTAGAACCGGTGCGTCAGGGGACAGCCGTGCTGCGCGGGCTGCTGGCTGCGCTGGACGCCTTGCGCGGCAAGGGAACCGCAACGCGCAGTCAGGCAGAGGAACCTGGGGTCGATCCAAAAGAGCAGAGAGTCGGCTAGTCCACAAGATTGCTCGGTGCCAACCGTTGCGGTACACTGCGTTTTCGGCTGAGTGGGCGCTTGGCTCAGTGGTAGAGCATCGCCTTCACACGGCGGGGGTCAGTGGTTCGAATCCACTAGCGCCCACCATCTAACCCACCTGGTCATCACAGCAACCTCCTGAGAGACAGAACGTTGCCAGGGGTGACGTTTCTGTTCGAGCGGCACATCGGGATTGCCCCTGATGCTCGCCACTCATCACGCCGATAGGCTGAGCAGACGCTCATCGGACGAGAGTCGTACCATGCTGCCTAGCATCAGCGCCCTGCTCTACGCCGCCATCGTCGTCGGTCTGGTCTTGCTTCTCGTGCTGCATCGAAGAATGCAGACCATCAGACGACAACGCGACCTTGGTGCACGCCTCGAACGCATCGCGCAACGACACGGTCACCAAAATCCCTAGCCCCGGCGGCGTTAGCGGCGCGTTTCAGGAAGTCGCCGCTGGTCTGGCCCGTCGTAGCTGTGGCTCGTCGGATCAATCTGTCGCATTGCCGGCTGACGTCGCTGCTCTTCGATGGCGTGGGCCACAATGCCCGGCACGCGTGACACCATGAAGAGGACGTTGGCCGTCTCGGCGTCGAGTCCGAGGTCTCCAGAGACAGCAGCGATCGCGCCGTCGAGGTTGATGGTCAGGGGGCGCTCACCGGCCGCGTCACGTCGCTCAGCAAGCACCCGCTCGACGGCTCGGATAAACGACACATGGCGACCCTCGAGGTCGAGCTCGAGCGCGAGCTGAAATAGACGGGCGGCCCGAGGATCGAGCGTGTGAAAGCGGTGCCCGAAGCCCGGCGGCGTACGGCCGACGCCTGCCATCTGATCGACCATACGCCTGGCCGCGTCGTCGAACGATACCCATTCACCCACGAGCGCCAGTCCTTCCTCGAGAAAGCGAAAGCAGGCATCGATGCTTCCTCCACCTCCCAGTGGCGAGCCGAAGGCCAGGACGCCGGCCGCGGCCGACGCCCGGATCGGAGCCCCAGTGGTTGCGACGTTTCGCGCCGCCTGGGTCGATGGAGGTGTGGCGCCGTGGTCGAGGGCCGAGACGAGTAAGGCTTCTACAATACGGCCCACAGCCGGCGTCGGGAGCTCGCCGGTGAGCACTAAGTAGATCGAATCTGCGAACGACACGCGGCCCATCATCTCGTCCAGGGGGTAGCCGCGCACGAGCACCTGGTTCGGCTCGATCTTCGTAATGCTCGTGGACCAGCCGGTCGGTTTCTGGGCGCTCGCGGCCCGCGACCGTGGGTTGCGACGGGACGTGCCGCGACTGGTCGCCTTGGTCGCCGTCTTGCGAGCTGTTCGCCGTGGGGACGGACGTCGCTTGGTCATAAGGTCCTCCGCGGGAACTCGTAGAGTTTATACACGATCGCCGGGGCGTGCTCCGGACGGGTCTTCGCTCTCTTCGGTGAGGTAGGCCAGATAGGGGAGCTCGCGATAACGCTGATCGAGGTCGAGGCCGTAACCGATGACGAACCGGTCCGGGATGGAGAAGCCGAGGAACTCCACTGGGACGTCTTGGCTGCGCCGCGCAGGTTTGCTAAGGAGGCACGCGGTTCTGAGACTCGCGGGGTTCTGGGAACGCAGGCGATCGCGTAGCGCACCGAGAGTCAGGCCAGTATCGACAATGTCCTCGACGATGAGCACATGGCGTCCCGCCACGTTCTCGGGCGTGACGTGCCACATGACTGATCCCGTGGAGCGACGCGCTGCGCCGTAGCTCTCGAGGCGAGCAAAGTCAATCGTCGTCGCCCGTGACAAGGCCCGAACGAGATCCGCGGTGAACACGAACCCGCCCCGGAGGACGCTGATGATGTGCAGCACGTCGTCGGTTGCGTACGTGGCGTCGATCTCTTGTGCCAGGCTCGCAATCCGCGTTTGGATCTGGTCGGCTAAAAACAGTACTCTGAAGTCGCGCATCAGTATCATGCCCGCGACCACCCGGGCCAACCGTCGGAGCGTACCACACGACTCCGACCGGCCAGACCCCATGTCCAAACCGATCGTGCAGCTTACCCGCGCGGGATTTCGGTTGGTGGTTCGGTTCGCGATAGCACTCGCGATTACGCTGGTCGGCGTCGCTCCGGCGGTGTGGGCCCAGCCCACTGAGTCGCATCCCGAGATCGAGCTGTTTTTCCAGGTCGCGCTACCGGACGACGACGAGGCCCAGACCGCGCTTCGCCAAATCGAGAACGCGTGGCGGCCCGGATATGCCACGATGCTCTACGAACTGATGCGGCTCATGGCGCCGCCCCAACCGTCGCCACCGCGGACGCCGCCGGTCGGCCGTCCCGGCGAGCCGCGAAGGTTGGAGCATCCCACGACGAGGGTCTGGCGGCGGCTTGCGGCGTTTCTGGAGGAGCGGACCGGCCTCGGTGTAGACGGCGCAGATCTCTCGAATGTCCAGCAATGGATTTGGGATCAGCCGTACGAGCCGCATCCCGACTACGCGGTGTTCAAGGGGCTCTGGTACGGCCAGATTGACGCCGGGTTTCGGGAGTTCTTTTCGGCTGAGACCTCGTCCACAATCCGCCTCGACGAGGTTGATTGGGGCGGCGTTCGAGTGAATGGCATTCCCCCGCTCGAGTATCCAGATCATGTCCGATTTGACGCCGCCGGAGCCGGCTACCTCGCGGACGACAACATTGTCTTCGGCGTTGCAACGAACGGCGAATTCCGAGCCTATCCCAAGCGGATCTTGGCATGGCACGAGATGGCGCTGGATCGGCTGGGCGGCGTCGAGCTCACGATCGTCTACTGCACGTTGTGCGGAACGGTCATTCCCTACGAGAGCATCGTCGAGGGCCAGCACATCGTGTTCGGTACGAGCGGATTGCTGTATCGATCGAACAAGCTGATGTTCGATCATGAAACCAAGAGCCTATGGAACACGTTCGAGGGCGTACCGGTGGCGGGCTCACTGGTCGGATCCGGTATCCGCCTCACCCACCGGTCAGTAGTGACCACGACATGGGGCGAGTGGAAACGCCTACACCCGCAGACGACCGTGTTAACGCTCGACACAGGCCACGACCGCGACTACTCCGAGGGGGCCGCATATCGCGAGTACTTCGCGACGGATCGTTTGATGTTTCGCGTTCCGCGTCTCGATGCTCGTCTTGCGAACAAGGACGAGGTGGTCGTCATGCTGCTCGAGGATGCGCACGGCGAGCGCCAGCCGCTCGCCATATCGGCTGACTACCTCGCGGACACTCCGCTCCTGCATCGACGGCACGCGGGGCGCGGTTTGCTCGTCGTCACGAGCGACCGAGGGGCGAATCGGGTGTACGACGTCGGTGATCGCCGGTTCGGCACCGAGGTCGATGGTGGCCGTCTGGCAGACGAATCAGGCGAGATCTGGCTTGTTCGCGAGGACGGCCTGGCCCGCGAGTCCGACCCCGCCGACCGATTGCCTCGCGTCGCTGCTCAACGCGCGTTTTGGTTTGCGTGGTTTGCCCAGTTCCCCGACACCGTCCTCATCAAGTAGTTGCCTACCCGTAGTCGGCGTCGCCGGTGTCGCTGGAATCAGCGCCTGGGCCGGAGCCGGCCGATGGCCGTGCCGCCGCTTCGGCCGCTGCTTGTGCGGCGGCCTGTGCCAGCTTCTCCATGTCCTCGCTAGACAGGGCGTGTGACAAGAAGGGCTTGCTCGCCTCTCCGAAGTAGAGCGACATGTGCGGAAACGGGATCTCGATGCCTCGTGCGTCGAAGGCCTTCTTGATCCGCCGACGCAGCTCGCGGCCGATCATCCATTGCTTGAGCGGGGCGGTCTTGATGCGAATCTTGATGTTGACCGCCGAATCTCCGAACTCGTTAACGCCGAGGATTTCTAGTGGCTCGAGAATATGCGGTGCGAAGTGCTGATCGGATTCGAGGTCGGCACCGACCTCGCGCAAGACGTCGACCACGTGATCGGTGTCCTCTTTGTAGGCGACCCCGACGTCCATGACGTAGTACGAGAACTCCTTGGTCATGTTCGAGAGCGTGCTGATCGCGCCGTTCGGGATCACGTGGACGGTTCCGGACAAATCGCGGAGGACGACCGTGCGCAGCTTGACGGCTTGGACCAGACCCGACGTGCCGTCGATGCTGACGACGTCGCCTACATGAATCTGATCTTCGAGAATAAGGAAGAAGCCAGAGATCACATCCCGGACCAAGTTCTGTGCGCCGAACCCGATTGCCAGCCCACCAATGCCTGCCGCGGTCAAAAGCGGCGTGATGTTCACCCCCAGCTCCTGCATGATCATCATGGCGGCCGCGCCGAACACGGCCACCCGCACCGCGTTCGTCGCGAGGCCACCGATCGTGTGCAGCCGGTTGATGAACTCGGAGCGCTCGGTTCCCGCCGGCGTTCGTGAGGCGACAACCTGTTCAACGTGGCCGATGCCGAGTGATGCGATCCGAACTGTGAAATAGGCCAGGACGCCGATTAACAGCACCCGAAGGCCTTCCTGGAACAGCCAGGCCGTGATTCGTTCCAGCGGGATCCCGTATTCCACCTCGACGCCCATCACCTCCAGCGTCGGTCGCGTGGCGATTCCCAGCATGACGATGAAGACGAGGCCACGCACGATCCGAATTGGTCGACGCTTGATCGGATCCCGGAAGCTCACGTCGCTCGTGTCGCCGCTCACCATCGCCAGCACGGACCGCAGTACTCGTGACGCCAGCTGCGCCACGATGAGTGCGATGAGCACCGCGAGGCTGAGTCCAACCACCAAATCCTGCCAGTTGAGCGTTTCGAACATCATGGTCCTTTCAAGACACTGGCGACGATCACGCCGGGCACGGACGCCTTGTTGTACACTTACGTGCCATCTAGGTGGTGCGTAGCGTTTTGTGTGAGGGGGGTACCTCGCACGGGCTATGTTACGTTAATCACGCGTGGCCGGGTCGTCCGGTCATGCGCCAGTCGAAGGAGTGGAGACGCATGAAACGGCTCACCGTTGTTATGGCTGCGCTCGTCGTGGCCGTCGTGGCCTGCGGCGCGCAGGCACAGGAACTGAGCCCGGGCGATGCTGCACCTCCGTTCGACCTCCCGGGAAGTGACGGGAACTCGCACAGTCTGGCCGACTATGCCGGCAAGACGGTTGTCCTCGCGTGGTTTCCGAAAGCCTTCACCGGTGGTTGAACGGCTGAGTGCAAGTCGCTGCGGGAGAACAGCGACCAACTTAGTCAATTCGATATCACCTATTTCATGGTCAGTGTCGACGATGCCCAAACCAACAAGGAGTTTGCGGAGTCGCTCGACGCCGACTTCCCGCTGCTGAGCAATCCCGACAAGGGTGTGGCGATGGCCTACGGCGTCGTCAACGCCGAACGTCAGTTCCCGTTCCGCTGGACGTACATCATCGGTCCGGACGGGAAGATTCTCAGGGTCGATCGCGAGGTCAACCCATCATCGGCAGGCCAGGACCTGGTAGCCCACCTCACGGACCTGGGCGTAGCCAAACGCTAGACCTCGACTTACGGATAGAAAAGAAACGGGCGGGCGCGGTCCTCAGACCGTGCCCGCCCGTTCGTATATGTGGGCTGAACTAAGGCGCGCCCTACTCGCCCTTGGGAGGTTCAGATTTGTCTTGGACCTCGTCCTTAAAGCCTCGGATCGCCTGTCCCATTCCTTTTCCGATCCCCGACAGCCGATTAGCGCCGAAAATCAGAATCAGAATGAAACAGATGATCACCAATTCCGGCAGCCCGATCGGGCCAATGAGCGCCAGTGGCATGTTCATGACGGCACCTTCCTATCCAACGTCTCTTCAGGATACCACGCCCCCGCGCGCAGGGGGCGATTCCGCGGCCGCAGCTGTCGAGGTGGCGTCGAGGGCCGCCACGAACTGTGGATCATCACGAACTCCGTCGAAATCCGGGTCCACCTTTGCCCGCGTCCGATTGAGGGCTGGGAGGTGCTCGAGACTTTCAGACAGGTACCGCACGGCGCGCTCGACGTCCCCGCGAAGCGCGCACAATGCTGACATGTAGTACTTGGTGAACGGGTCGTCGGCGCCACGCGCCAGCCGTTTTTCGAACGCCTTGAGCGCCCGGCTGAAGTGGCGCTCGGCGCCGTCGAGTTGTCCCATCCGCGTGTAGGTGGCGCCAATTTTGTAGTTCAGCTCGATGAGACTGCGGTCTTTCAGTGCGTGACTGGACGATTCGAGCGCGTCGACCTGCTGCTGAAAGACGCGAAGCGCCTCGTCGTACTCACCGCGGAGATAGTGGACGTAGCCCAGCCGCGTATAGGCGCCGACGATCTGCAGTCCCTCACGCCCGGAGACGAATCGTTCCTGCATGTCGATCGCGCGACGGCACGATGCTTCGGCGTCGTCGTACTCTCCGCGCAGCGCGTACAGCAACCCGAGCTGCAGGTGGGCATACCCGAGGTCGGGGTTGATGGCAGCCGCGCGTTCAAGGTTCGCAATGCCCGCGTCCAAGTCTCCCCGTCCCACCCAATACGCCCGACCCAGTGAGGAGTAAACGTTGGCGTCCCCGGGTTCCAACCGCGCCGCTTCCTCAATCGACGCGATTGCCTCTTCGTACTGGTCGATAGACATCAGGGCGAAACCGAGCCAGCGATGCGCGTCGGCGATCTTCGGGTTCAACGCCACGGCCTTCCGCGCGGTCTCAACCGCCTTGGCCGAGATCTCGGGCACGCCAAGGAAGTTGCCCTTGAAGTCGTAGGCGGCTCCGAGCGCCCCCCACGCCTGAGCGTAGTTGGGGTCGAGTGTGGTGGCTTTCTCGAGTAGGTGGATCGCGCGGTCGAGCGCCTGCGGGGTACCCTCCATCAGGTTCATCATCGCGGTCGATCGCGCTTCGTAGGCTTCGACCGATTCAGTCTCCTTCTGCTGGATGGTCGCGACCTCACTGTCGTTCAGGGTGAGGTTGATGCCCTGCGCGAGCTCGTAGACGATCTTGTCTTGAAGCGTGAAGATATCGTCAATGCGGCCGTCGATCTTGACGGTTCGCAGGACGGTCCCGGATTCGACATCGACCCCGCGCGCCGTGATTCGAATCTGGTCCCCCAGGCGCTGATACCCCCCACTCACGAGCCACGTTGCCCGCAGATGTCGCCCGACGTCAATCGAGGCCTGGTCGTCCACGAGCCCAACGCTGCTTGAGCTCAGGTCACGAAGCGCATCGAACACCCGCTCGCGCCCGAGCACCTTCAGTCCCTTTATCGACTTCAGATCGGCCGTCACCGTTTCGGCGATGCCCGACCCAATCCAGTCGTCGGCAGGCTCGCGGGTGATATTGGCAAACGGAAGGACGGCGACGACGTTCTCGGGCGGAGAGGTGGCCACATCGGGGGCCGACCGCTCGCGTACGACCCCAGCAACTTGGCTCTCGAGCTCGAGCTCCCTCCCGAGTGCCTTCACGTCGACGAGCAGCTCTTTCGCGCTCTGATACCTGGCGCCGGCCGCTTTCGCCAGCAGCTTTCGCCAGCAGCTTTCGCACGATGTCCTGGAGCCTGGGCGGCACGTCGTAGTTCAAGCGGGCCAGCGCCGGAGGTTCGTGCCGAATGACCTGATCGATAACGGCCGCGAAGGTATCGCCCACAAACGGCAGTCGCCCGGTGAGGCACTCGTACATGACAACGCCCAGAGAAAACAGGTCCGATCGGTGGTCAACCGGCTTCCCGAGCGCCTGTTCGGGAGACATGTACGACACCGTGCCCACGACGGTCCCAGCCTGCGTCTCCGCCATCGTTGCTGCATCGTTTCCTTGGGCCGGATCGGTCAGCGTTTTTGCGAGTCCGAAGTCGAGTATCTTGACCCGTCCGCGCGGTGTCAGGATGAGGTTCGCACTCTTGATATCGCGATGAACGATGCCGAGCGTCTGGGCCTCTTCCAGAGCGTCGGCGACTTGCCCCGCCATCTGCAGCACGCGCTTGACCGACAACGGACCTCGCTTGACCCGGGCGGACAGCTGCTCGCCCTCGACCAACTCCATCACGATGAAGAGGTCGTCGTCTGCCTCGCCAATGTCGAACGTCGTCGCGATCGCCGGCGACCGAAGTGCTGACGCCGCACGCGCTTCTTTGAGGAGTCGTGCGCGTCGGTCGGGGTCGCCTCGGAACTCGGGTGCGATGAACTTGAGGGCCACCTCGCGACCTAGTCGCGTGTCGCGCGCGCGGTACACCTCACCCATACCGCCTGCGCCAAGGCGGTCTCCGACTTCGTAGTGCAGGACGCTGGTACCGGTGGTTGGCATGGTCGGCTTACCGAAGCCCCTTCCATGTTACCCTACGGCTCCCGCGGGACGCGTTCATGACAGAAGCAGTGACCGAATCCGACGGCGCGGCGCGGTTCGAGGAGATCCGGCGCAGGGCAGGGCTCATCATTGCACCGATCGTCTTCGTGATCGTGCTCCTCCTACCGTCGGGTCCGCTGACACCTGAAGGCCATCGGCTTGGTGCGGTCGTCGCCCTGGTCATCACCCTTTGGGTCACCGAGGCACTGCCCCTCGCCGTGACGGCGCTGCTGTGCCCGGTCTTGGCGGTCGTGCTGCAAGTGGCACCCGTGAGGACGGCGTTTGCGCCGTTTGCGAACCCACTGATCTTCCTCTTCATCGGAAGCTTCATCCTGGCGCAGGGGCTGTTCGTTCATCGCGTGAACGAACGCATTGCGTACGGCGTGCTGTCCTTGAAGGTCATCGGCGCGCGTCCGACGCGCATCCTCATCGCGTACGGCGCCCTGGCGGCTTTTTTGTCAGCGTGGATGAGCAACACGGCGACGGCGGCCATGTTGGTGCCGATCGGGATGTCGCTCGTGGCTTTCATGGAATCCGAAGGCAAGATGTCTCGCTCCTACGGCACTGCACTCATGCTGATGACCGCGTATGGCTGTTCTCGCGGGGGGATGGCCACGCCGGTCGGGACGCCGCCTAACTTGATCGCGATTGGTCTCCTGAACGACTTGCTGGGTGTGCGGATTGGGTTCGTCGAGTGGATGTTACTGGCGGTCCCGGTCACGGTAGTGCTGATGGTCATCGTCTTCATCTATCTGACGCAGATTTCTGGCAGTCGGGTTCAGTTGATCGAAGGGGCCGACGAGATCATCACCGAGCGCAAGCAGGCGCTCGGGCCCTGGAAGGTAGGCGAGCGAAACGCGGTGATCGCCTTCGGTGTCACGGTCGTACTCTGGGTGGGCCCGGGACTCCTCCCGCTTCTCCTTGGGCGTGATCACCCATTTGCTGAGTTCGTGCTGGCGAGCATGCCGGAATCTGTCGCTGCGTTAATCGGGGCCGTTCTCCTGTTTCTGCTTCCGGTAAGCGCGACCCAGCGGTCCACAATCACCTGGAGGCAGGCGGCTCAGATCGACTGGGGCACGATCCTGCTCTTCGGCGGCGGGCTCTCGCTCGGGACGCTTTCGGCATCCACGGGGTTGGCCCAGGTCGTCGGTGAGGCGATTACGGGGCTGCTTCCGACGAGCGACGTCGTGGCGCTCGCATACGCCTCTGCCTTGTTTACCGTGGTCCTGTCGGAGACGATGTCGAACACGGCGGCCACGAACATCGCCATTCCGATCGTCATCTCGATTGCGCAGGCCGCGGGTGTCGATCCGGTCACTCCCGCCATTGCGGCCGCATTGGCCGCGTCGGTTGCCGTCGTGCTGCCGGTTTCGACCCCGCCGAATGCCATCGTGTACGCCTCGGGACGAGTCCGGCTCACCGAGATGATCAAGTACGGGTTGCTGATGGACGCGCTCGCTGTCGTGGTGGTTCCGGCGATGGTTGTGCTCCTGCGCTAGCCGTCTGGCGAGCCGCGAGACGACGAGTGGTTCACCCGGCCGTGTGCTAAACTGCATGGGAATCCATTTCCCGCCAGAACGGCGCTGTGCGTTACCTGCTTCGACTCCCCGGTGTTCGTACCCTCCACAGACGACAACTGCTGTTTCCGACGATTGTTCTCGTCGTGGTTGCCGGCGTACTCGCGCAGGGGACGCTTGAGCGGTTCGAGCCAGAACCAGGTGCGTCGGAGCCCATCGAGCGCCCAGCCCCTCCGCCGAGAATTGCAGTGCGAGCGGACCTTGAGAAGACCCCGCTCGCGTACTTCTCCGATTATTGGCATCAACTGGCCGAAAGCGCCCAGCCGAGTTTCGTGTTGATTGGCGAATCAGGGACACCCGGGCTTCTGGTGGGGCCCGGACTCGTGCTCACGACCGTTCAAGCGGCGAGAGAGACCCTACTCGCTCGAACACGAAAGTCGTTGACTGCCGATACGGAGACCGCCGCGGGTGCCGATGCGGGCGCTCGCGACGAGGACGCCACCGGGTCGGAGGCTGATCAAGGATCGGCCGCTCCGGCCAACGCGGCCGACGCCGAGATCCCGGAAGAGATGTCGATCGACGAAGACGGGCCGCACCGCCTGCGAAGTTGGGACGAGCACATAGGCCTGGCGTTGTTCGACGTCGACCGGACCGGCGAATCGGCGTTTACGCTGTCGGATCCACGCAGCCTGCCGTCGGGCTCATATCTCGGAGCCATTACGTTGGATAGCGTGGGCCACCCGGCCATCACACCTGGGTACCTCGTTGCGACGCGGGCGCCGATCGCGGGAGGCGGCAGCGATCTGATCGTGTCGATGGATCTGCCCGAGGCAGCGACAATTGCTGCCGTTGTCGATCTTGACGGCGCGTTAGTCGGGGTCGCGTTCGAGTCGCCCACCGGGACACGGGTCGTGACGACGACGACGCTGCTCGGGCTGATTGATCAGCTGCGAGCCGAGTCGGTGTGTCGGAGCATCGAGGTTGCAGATCTCGATGACGTGGTCAAAGAGTTGTTGGACCTGGAACGCGGGGTGTTGGTTGAGCATCTCCGAACTGAGGTGTTCGAGCCACCCTTGTCACTCGCCGGTGGCGACATCCTCGTCACGTGGGGCGGGGAAGAGGTGACCTCCAGGCAGCAGTTCGAGGAGCTCTACGACGCTCAGCCCCCGGGTTCGCTCGTGAGCTACCGAGCGCTTCGTTCGGGACGACGGGTGACAGGGGGTGCTGTGATGCCTAGCCAGAATTGCACCCCGCTGCAGCTCGATCCGGTGCCGCTCCCGCGTTTCGGCCTGACCGTGCAGTGGGTTACGGAAGCACGTGTGGGCGACGAGCGGGAAGCCGAGTGGCGCGTTCTCGCGGTTGTGCAAGACGGGCCCGCGGCGCAAGCTGGCGTCCAAGAGGGAGACCGCCTCTTCTCGATCAAGGGGCGGCGTCTGGACGGTCAGCGAGACCGCGCGCTCCTAGAGGCTGCGGCTAGCTCGGACGAGCCGCTGCTCCTGTCGCTGCGGCGGGACAACCGGGCCAAGCTCGTTGCCGTTCCGTTTCCCGCAGCGCCTGTTGATTCCAACGATGAGAATGACGGCGCCGCGGCGCAGCCGTAGTCGACCTCTAGCAGCCCACCTGACAAACGCCGTCGAGTCGCACGCCCATGGGTCAGCGCACAGACCGATTGAATCGTTTCAGAACCCAGACGCTTGAGCTCGGGCGAAAGCTCACCACCCAGTTGTCGGTCTGGAGGTGGGCCAAGGTCTGGTTGCGGGCCTCGTTCCTGCCAGAGCAGAACTACCTCATCATTCTCTCGGTGGTCGTCGGCGTGCTCACCGGACTAGGGTCCGTCGGGTTCATCTTCGTGCTCGATTGGGTGGCCGATTTCGCACGAGGATCCGTCGCACGTGCCCTATCCGGCTTCGGGCCTGCCCAGCTTGTTTTGCTTCCGGCACTTGGCGGGCTGATGGTCGGTCCCATCGTGTACATGTTCGCCCGTGAAGCAAAGGGTCACGGCGTGCCCGAGGTTATGACGGCGCTGGCGGCGCATGGAGGACGCATTCGAAAGCGCGTGGTCACGGTCAAGGTCATCGCTTCGTCGCTCACGATTGGATTCGGTGGTGCCGCGGGCCGCGAGGGCCCCATGGTCCAGATCGGATCGGCGATTGGCTCGACCATCGGTCAATGGACGCGCCTTACCTCGAACAACATTCGCACGCTGGTGACCTGCGGCGCCGCCGGTGGCATCGCGGCGACGTTTAACGCGCCGATTGCCGCGGCCATGTTCTCGATGGAGGTACTGATCGGCCGGGTGCACACCGATTTTCTGCTGGTGCTGCTGACGTCGCTAAGCTCATGCATGATTGCCCGGTACTTCCTGGGCAACTCCCCTGCGTTCATGTCGCCGGTGTATGACTTGGTCAGCCCCGGCGAGCTGCCGCTCTATTTCGTCATGGGGATTCTGATTGGGTGGGCGGCCATCGGCTACACGAGGTTGCTATACAGGTCCGAGGACTTCTTTGCGGGCTGGACGTTTCCCGATTATCTCAAACCCGCAGTTGGCGGACTCATCGTCGGTCTCATACTGCGGGCTCGGCCGGAGGTGTACGGATCCGGTTTGGACACGGTCGAGTCGGCGCTCTGGGTGGGCTTTTCGTGGGACGTGCTGTTAGCACTTTTCTTCGCCGAGATCATTGCAAACTGCGCGACCCTGGGGTCGGGCGGGTCGGGCGGCGTGTTTGCGCCCAGTCTCTTTATGGGGGCGATGCTGGGAGGGGTGTTTGGGACCGGAGTCCACGCGTTGTTTCCCGAGTGGACCGCCGGCTCGGGCGCGTACGCAATGGTCGGTATGGCCGCTTTCTTTGCGGCGACGGCCAAGGCACCGACGACATCGATACTGATTCTCTTTGAGATGACGAACGACTATCGCATCATGCTGCCGCTGATGACGGCAACCGTGGGAAGCGTGTACGTGTCACACCGGCTTTCGCCGTTCTCGATCTACACGCTGAAGTTGCACCGACGCGGAATTAAGTTCCCTCACACGGCCGGCGAGGGGCAGAAGCAGGAGTCGGTCGCGGAGCCGTCGATCCCGCCGACGGCTCCGGCCGATGCCTAAGCACTGAGCCTACGATTTCTCGTCGATGATGATTTCCGACAGAGCGTCTTCGTCGGTCGGCAGCTCGTCTTCGCCCGCCGGGAATTCGTTGGCGGCCAGAATAAATGCCACGATGTCGACGTAGTCCCCGACGCTCAGGCTAGCAGGCGCCCCCTGCGGCATGGTGGTTCGAATCGCCAGGTACATGTCGCCCAGTGACAGCTCGCTCCAGCGGAAGGAAAACGGTGCACCGATCAGCGACGGGGCGATGCCGTCTCCGAGGAGGTCATCGAGGTGGCAGGCCGCGCACTCCTGGCTGTACGCTTCTTTCCCGCGCTCCGCTTGGGCCTCCGTGAACACGCCGGACCATGCCGAGCTCGAGTCCTGAGCCATCTCCGCGGTGTGTGCCACCGGTGACAGCGTTACGAGCGCAAGTGCTCCCACAATTGCCATACCAACCACGACACGACAACCGTTCCAAAGCCCTTGATTCATCATCTGACCTCCACTTTTTCTGAGTATCTTCTGCGACTAGGTTCTTAATATACCATCTGCCGGCCGTGTTCCGGCCGACTCCCAAGCAGTCGCTTACCCGATTGAAGCCACCAAAGCAAAAATCGCCAGGTTGATGCCGTGGGACGCGAAACACAGCGCACAGCGCACGCGAATGACGAACAGGAGGCTGTAGGACAAGTACACCGCGAGCAAGACGGTGACCCCACTTACCACGAGGTACGCGTCGCCGAATGGGCCGTCCAGCCATCCACGCCACGCACCCAACAGCAGGGCGACGTAGAACAGCTGCCCGAGCACCGAGTTCGGTACACCGAACACCCGCGCCTGGGGCGTAAAGACGATCGATGCGCATGTCTGCTCTTCCATTCGACAGACCGGCGGAATCCACTGGGCATCGGGTCTCATCCAGCGATAGGCCACAGCGGTGAAGTAGCTCGAAATCAATAGCCCGACAACAGCGAGAACCGAAACGAGCGTTTCGATGACGGACAATGGCATCACAGCTTCGCGACGACGACGAGCGCACCCCACACGACCAGCGCGACACCGCTGACGGCGGGAATCCATCGGTTATGCCAGATCTTTTCAACAAGCACGAACAGCGCCAGGCCGGCGATCCAGAGGAGGTTCATGACTCCACCGACGAACAGCAGGCACATCAGGATCCAACAGCACCCGAGACAGTAGTAGCCATGATGCCATCCCATACGGAGGGCGCCCGACCACCCGTCGCGCCAGTGCGTGCTGATGAAGTGCAAGGGGGACTGGCAGTGTCGCAAGCAGCTGGTCTTGAGCGGCGTCCATTGATAGATGCCGGCGGCGATCAGCGTGGCCCCGCCCAGCGTCGCGCTGGTTGTCATCAATAGCGGTGAGAGCAGGCCCGCGGCGTGCAGGCCCCATTGCAGCACGGTCGCCGCCAGGCCGAATGCGGTCCATGCCGCGACGTACCCCGCTGCGAAGACAGCTGGCGACGTCGCCGTGCGTCCTCGGCTGCTGCGTCGCCGATTCACGAGGGCGAAGATCAGGATCATCGGTGCGGCGCTAGGCAGCATCATCGCCACCATCATGATTGCCCACATGATGAACATCATGACGAAGTCGGCCGACGTCCATGGTGTCGTGCGCGGCGTGACCAGCGCATCGCCCATCATCTCCACGGCGGTCATGTCGTGAGCCATACGGAACAGGTAGACCCAAGCCAGCCCGGCGGTGGCCAGCGCACCGATGCCGACCCACACCTGGTCGCGACGGATCAACGACTCGAGCGCGGCGCCGTCCGTCATTCACCAGAGGTCGGGCAACAGCCGGGTGCGCCCCGGAGCGAGCTGCACATCGAACGTCTTAAGCGTGAGGTTGACGAAGTTGTAGTAGCCCACCAAGCCGGTCAGATCCATCACGCCGCGTTCACCGAACAGCTCGCGTGCTTGTGCGAACGTGGCGGACGACACCTTTTCCTCGCTCAAGAGCTCGCGCACAAAGCGAATGATGAGGCGCTCTTGGTCACCAAGGCCGTCGAGTTCGCCCACGGTGTCGAGGTCGGTGCGGTGTCGAACGAGATCAATGAGGTCGGCTTCCAGGCCCGCATCTAGCCCAAGTGGTTCGTGGGCAGACCACTCATATTGGCTGCGCACTTCGCGCGCCATTGCCAGAATCGCGAGCTCGGTAAGCCGCTGGTCTTTGTCGGTGCCAAACCGCAGATAGGTACTGGCTGGGAAGATGTGCTCAGCCATCAGCGGACTGTAGGCCCACATTGCTATCGGACCTCGAAGACCGTTCGCGTAGCGACTGTCGGGGTTGACGATGATGTCGTAGGCGCGCTGACCGTCGGCATCGAGGTCGTCGCGAGCCAAGAGCGGTAGCCGGGCCCACGAGTCCTCGTGGATGTCTCCCGGGATGTCGGCGGGCGTAACGACGGCGGGCTCGGTCACTGCAGCCGGCTCGGCCTGCGACGCCCCCGACCCGCTCAGATCGCCCGCGGAACACGCGGCGAGCCACACGATTCCACCGACACACAGCGGTTTGCGGTACATGATCATCTCCTTGGCAACGGTTGCCTCCCAGGTCGATCGTCGCGAGGGATGGTGGCTTATCGGGATCGGGCTGTCAACGTCCAGCTCGCCAATGCCTGGCGGCAGGTGCAGAAACGACCGAGGTGATACAGCCCCACGTGATCTGCGACGAACGCAAACGGGGTCATGGCGTGCTCGATTCTCCCCAGGCCCAACGTGATGTGGGGATCGAAGCTCGCGTACGCGGATCGCTGTCGGAACTCCTTTACCCATTTGAGGTCAGCCGCTCGCGGAGTTTCGCCGTCCGCGAAGAACTTAGCGTGTTCGTCACCGGCGGTGCGGAACGGCAACAGCAGATCCATGATCCTCTCGTGCAGGCTCGTCAGCGACGGACTAGGCGCGATCCCAAGCGAGGCCGTGCGGCGCGGTACCGAAACCGCCGTCGCCGTGAGGTCGATGGGATGCTCGTGTCGGAGGAGAGCACCGAGCTCGGTAGCGAGCTCGCTGATTCGGTCGCGAGCGACGAGCTGCTGCGCCAGGGTGAGATGGGGAACGCGAGTCGGTCCAAATCGAAAGCCCTCCGGCGGCTCGAGCGTCTGACGATTCAGCTCGGAGAGTCGCTGCTGCACCGTTGAGGGCGGAATGATCGCGACGTCAACGGCGAGATACTGTGACTGGTCATCGGACCGCATCGACATGGAAGACGGCTGGCAGTCTAGCATCGGGGCTGGCTTAAACCGGCAATGCCGGGCGGCCTGTAGAATCACCGTCCATGGCGAGCAGTGAGTCGGTTATTCGGCGCATGACCCGTCTGGCGGCGCAGCACGACGCCGTCAACTTGGCGCAAGGGTTCACGGATGAGGCACCGGCCTACCCGATGGTCTGGGCCGCGATTGCGGCGCTGCTCGGCGGGACCGAGGCGGGCGTCCAGCGGGTCAATGGCCTGACGCTTGGGGAGCTCGGACTCCGAGACGACAACACCGCGACACTTGAAGGGGCGCTCGAAACGATTCGTAGCCCCCGTGACCATCTGAGCCAGTATTCGTACCCGTTCGGTCTAGCCGAGCTTCGCCGGGCCGTCGCCGACTACATGCAGCGGTGGTATGCGTTTCGACCGGATCCCGATCACGACATCACGATCACGATCGGCGCCACAGAAGGCCTCGCGTCTGTGCTCAAGGCGGTCGGCGAGCCAGGCGACGGCGTCATGATCGTTCAGCCGTTCCACGAGATGTATCCCGCGCAGGCCGACATCTTCGGCTTGCGCCCGGTCTACGTGACGTTGACCGAACAGGGCGGGAGGTGGCGGTTTGACCGCGACGAGTGGAGGCGTGCCGCGACGGAATCGCGCCTGCTTGTTCTCAACACGCCGCATAATCCAACCGGGAAGGTGTTTGATGCGGACGAGCTCGACTTTGTCGCCACGCTGGCCGTCGATCACGACCTGGTGGTCGTCTCCGACGAGATCTACGAGCACATCACGTTCGACGGGCACCGCCACCAGACGATCGCCGCGAATCCAGCGGTTCGCGATCGCACCGTGATCGTCAACTCGATCTCGAAGACCGGAAACGCCACCGGGTGGCGAGTCGGGTGGGTTATTGCGCCTGCGCCGCTGACGGCCCGAATACGCGCGGTTCACGACACGCTGGTCATACAAGCCCCGACGCCGCTGCAGAAGGCCGTCATCCGGTTGATCGAGATGCCCGACGAGTTCTTCGTGGGTCTCCGTGATCAGTATGCGCGCAAGCGAGCACGGTTGACCGATGCGCTCGAGAGCGTCGGATTTCGGATTGCGGCGCCGGATGGCGCCTACTATCTGTTTGCCGACTACCGCGGTGTGGCCCAGCTCGCGCGCCTCAACTCGATGGATGCCGCGATGTGCCTGATCGAACAGGTCGGCGTCGCGACAGTTCCGGGAAGCAACTTCTACGCCCCGGCGGGTCGCGTCACTGACCCACCCTATTTACGATTCGCGTTCTGCCGGAGCCTGGACTCGCTCGCCGCCGCCGCCAGCCGGTTGTCGTCGCTTGCACGGTAGACGGTAGACCAGTCTAGGTCAGTAGCTGTGTGGTGGTCTCGATCAGCCGGTCGTTCTGTTCGTCCGTTCCCACGGTGATCCGGAGCTTGTCCGCGAGCGCCGGCCGGTCGAAGTAACGCACCAGGATTCCGCGTTGCTTGAGCCCTTCATACAGGTCGTGCGCGCGGCCGTCGGGAGGGCGGACCAGGAGAAAGTTCGCCTCGCTCGGCCAAACGCGAAACCCGAGTTCTGCCAAGGCGTCTGCGAGCCGGGTCCGGGAGCGACGCACCCGGGCAACCAGCTCTGCTGTGTACGCTTGATCCTGCACGGCGGCCGATCCCACTCGCGCCGCGATGGCGTCGACGTTGTAGCTGTCTTTCACTTTGGCCAAGCCGGCGATCAGCGCCCTTGGCCCGACCGCGTAGCCAAGCCGTAACCCCGCCAGCGCATGGCTCTTGGAGAGTGTGCGCAGGATCACAACGTTGTCGAAGCGCCGAATCAGATCGAGCGCGTTGTCATCGGCAAACTCGACGTAGGCCTCGTCGACCGCTAGGATGCCATCGAGTCGCGTCGCGAGCGCTGCAAGCTCGTTGTTCGGCGCACGCGTGCCTGACGGACTGTTTGGGCTCGCGATGAGCGTCAATGCGGCACTGGCCGCAGCCAGTTGGTCGACCGGCAGCGTGTAGTGCTCGTCGAACGGAACCTCGACGACCGGGGCACTCTGCATCTCGGCCAGGGTGCCGTAGAGCACATATGTTGGACTCGGATAGGCGACCGGGCGGGATGGCCCGGTAACCGATCGAATCAGCATCGTCAGGATGTCGTCGCTGCCATTACCGACGAGGATCGCGTCCGGGTCGACGCCAAGGACGGCCGCAGCACTCGCACGGAACTCGTCCGCATATGGCTGCGGGTACCGACGTAGGTGGTCGGCCTGGACTGCGTGGAGCGCCGCGAGGGCGCGAGGACTGGGCGGATAGGGGTTCTCGTTCGTGTTGAGCTTGACGACGTCGGCGTCCGACGGCGGCTGCTCGCCCGGTTCGTACGCGTCAAGCGCATCAATTTCTGCCCTGAAGTACGACATGACAAGGGGGTCATTGTACTTGCCGTCGTACGTTGGTGGGCGGCAGCGTTGTCAGGGTCCCTGCGACCAGGTAGGCTGTTCACGCTTTTTCGATGACCGAGTCCTTGGACACGCTTCTCGCCGTGTGGCCCACTTGGGCGCTTGTCGCGACAATCGCGATCAGCATCCTGGCCCTGGGAAAGGGTGCCGATGTGTTGGTCGAAGACGCGGTGGCCATTTCACTGCAGTGGGGAATCCCGAGCATCGTCGTTGGCGCGACGGTCGTGAGTCTCGGCACGACGACTCCCGAGGCGGTTGTTTCAGTGCTTGCCGCGGTCAAGGGCGAGTCCGGGCTCGCGCTCGGCAACGCCGTGGGCTCCATCATTTGTGACACCGGTCTGATTCTGGGCATTGCGTGCATCATATCGCCGCTGCCGTTCGATCGAATCGTCGCCGACCGTCAGGGATGGGTCCAGTGGGGTAGTGGATTGCTCCTCGTTCTCATCTGTCTCCCGTGGACATCGCTAGGTAGCGCGTTCACGGAGGGCGGCGTCCTTCCACAAGCGGCGGGTTGGGCGTTGCTGGCGCTCCTCGGTCTGTATATGCGCTGGTCGGTGCAGCTCGCGCGACAAGTCAAGCAAGACGACGCCAGCGGGCATGGCGAAGCGCACGACGAGTATCGGGGCAAGACGGCGACCTTCTTCAGCTTGGTCGTCGCAGTGGCCGTCGTCGTCATCGCGTCGTCGTTCTTGATTTCGTCAGCCACCGAGATGGCCGACCGACTCGAGGTGCCGCCCAGCGTCATCGCTGCGACGCTAGTGGCCTTCGGCACGTCGCTGCCGGAGCTCGTGATCGTCATCACCGCGACGCTGAAGGGCCAAGGGGCGCTTGGGGTCGGCAACGTCGTAGGGGCCGACATCCTGAACGTCTTGTTCGTTGCCGGTGCCGCCGCCGCCGTCACCCCCGCGGGCCTGGCTGCCGAGCCGCACTTCTTCATGCTGCAATTCCCGGCGATGTTGTTTGTGTTGACGGTGTTTCGCGTGGGCACGCTAACGGCGAAAGACAGCGTTTTGAAACGTCCGTTCGGGTTCGTCCTCCTGACGACCTACGTCGTGGTGACGGTCGTCAGCTACCTGCTGTCGTGAGGCATGTTCCAGATTCGCGTCTCGGTGTATCGTAGGACGCCAGGTCCTCAGAAGGAGAACATATGCGGCTGCTCTTGATCGTCCTACTGCTCCAGCTTCCCCTCTTGACCGGGTGTGGCGAGGCGCCGGTGGCGGACGCGCCGGCCGAAGCGCCCCCGGCCGAGGTCCGACCGGATTTCGGACCTAATCCCTACCCGGGGGTGCAGATCTCCAATCGTCTGACCGGGCCAGACCCGGCCCAGATGGAGGACGCGCCGCCTCTCGGCTATCGCGCCGCCCCACACGGGCTGCAGATTCCCGATGACGTGGAGATGGGTCCGCCATCCAGCGTCGCTTGGACCGCGACAAATGGTCTCTTGGTCTTCAACCGCGGCCGCGACCCGCTCGTCGAGTTCGACGCCGATGGCGCCTTCGTGCGGTCATGGGGGCAGGGGCAGTACGTCAGGCCCCACGGGATGCGAGTCGACCCGGACGGCAACATCTGGACGACCGACGTCAGCGGTCACACCGTGCGCAAGATGGGCCCGGACGGTGAAGTGCTCATGACGCTCGGGGAGCACGGTGAAGCCGGAGAGTGGGGCGAGGCCGAAAGTAGCGGACGGCTCATGGAGCCGACCGATCTGGCCTTTGGACTCGAGGGCGAGGTCTACGTGATCATCGGACACGGCCAGGGACCGCCAGCTGTCCTGAAATTCGACAGCGCCGGCACGCTGCTCACGACGTGGGGGAGCCAAGGTACCGGGCCGGGTGAGTTTGATACGCCGCATTCAATCGTGGTCGACTCGGAGGGACTCGTGTACGTGGCGGACCGGCAGAATCGACGGGTCCAGATCTTCGATGAAGACGGCACCTACATCAGCGAGCGACAGTACAAGGGGCTCCCATGTGGCTTGTTCATCGCCGACGACGAGCAGATGTACATGGTGAGTGGTTTCTCCGGCGAGATTCTGCGGCTCGACGAAGACGGCAAGGCGATCGGCGCAGCGGGGCAGCCAGGTGAGGGACTCGGCGAGTTCGGCGAGGCCCACTATATGACGATCGCGCCCAACGGAGACATCTACGTCGCGGACACGGTCAAGCCTGGGCTACATAAGTACGACAAGGGTTAGCCTCCGTCCGTGAATCCCACCGACCAGCTGCCGCGCGGCCGCGATGCGGTCGGCGACGTGCGTGCAGACGCCACACTTAGCGTCATCGTTCCGGTTTACAACGAGCGTTACCTGGTGGCGGCGGCGCTCGACCGCCTCATGCACGTCGATGTTGCTGGCGTGTCACGCGTCGAGCTCATCGTCGTTGATGACGGCTCGACCGATGGGACGGCTGAGGTCCTCGAGCGGCTGTCCGCCGAGCATCACGACGCATTTCGCCTGTTGCGCCAGCCTACAAACCAGGGAAAGGGCGCGGCCTTGCGACGGGGAATCAGCGAGGCGACCGGCGACCTCATTGTCTTTCACGATGCGGATCTCGAGTACGACCCCAACGACCTTGGCCGTTTAGTCGCGCCATTTTGGGAGGACGGCGCGGACGTCGTCTACGGGTCGCGGTTCTTGTCCGGCCAACGGCGTCGGGTGCTCTACTTTCGCCACACGCTCGGCAACCGCTTGCTGACGTTTCTCAGCAACATCCTGACCGACCTCAACCTGTCCGACGTTGAGACCTGCTACAAGATGTTCCGCGGTCCGCTACTCAAGTCGATTCCCATTCGCTCGAATGACTTCCGTATCGAGGTTGAGATCACGGCGAAGGTAGCCAAACGGAACTGCCGCATCTTCGAAGTGCCCATCAGCTACCGAGGCCGGACGTATCGGGAGGGCAAGAAGATCGGATGGCGAGACGGCGTCAAGGCGTTGCAGGCGTCACTGCACTTCTGGCTCATCGACGATCTCTACAGGGACGACAAGTGGGGCGGGGAGATCCTGCATGCGCTCGAGCGAGCCCGTCGATTCAACGTCTGGATGGCCGAGACTCTGAGTCCCTGGGTGGGTGACCGCGTCCTCGAGATCGGCGCGGGGATCGCGAACTTGACATCGCGCTTGACGCCGCGCGACGTGTGGGTCGCGAGTGATATCAACGAGAGCTATCTTGGCTATCTGAAGAATTTTTCAGCGGGCAAGCCCTACCTGAAGGTCGCCCGGATTGATCTGGAAGATCAAGCGACCTTTGCCGCTCTCGAGGATCGCTTCGATACCGTGATTTGTCTCAACGTGCTCGAGCACGTTGCTGATCCTGTGGCGGCGCTGCGACACATCCACGGAGCGCTCATGCCCGGCGGGCGCGCCGTTCTCTACGTGCCAGCGGGGCAGTGGCTGTATTCGAGTCTGGATGACGCGTTGGGCCATAGGTGCCGCTACAGTCCTGCCACACTTCGGAAAGAGCTGGAAGTCGCGGGCTTTGAGGTGGAGCACCTCAAGAGCTTCAATCGTACGTCGGTACCAGGGTGGTGGTGGAACGGCAAGGTCCTCCGGAAGCGCAGGTTCGGCCGGGTGCAGCTCAAGGCGTTCGATCTTCTGGTTCCAGCGATCCGGAGGTTGGATCGGTTCCTCCCTTGGTCGGGTCTCGGCCTTATCGCGGTTGCCCGTCGGGCTGACGCTCCCTCGTAGAGATCACACCTGCGGGACGAGCTGCGGGAGCACGTACGCGAAGATCATCGTGACCACACCCATGAACAGCATCAAGATGATGCTGTGCTTGAGCGTGAATCGGAAGAGGCGGCCCTCCTCGGAGGAGGCCATGCCGGTGGCCGCGACCGCGACCGCGATGCTCTGCAGCGAGATCATCTTGCCCATCACACCGGTCGCTGCGTTGGTCGAGGCCGCAAGCACTGGGTTCAGGCCGAGCGCGTTGGCCGTCACGACCTGCAGCGTCCCGAACAGCGCGTTCGATGCCGTGTCGCTTCCGGTGAGGAAGACGCCGGTCCACCCGAGCATGGCGCTGAAGAACGGGAAGAGCGTGCCCGTCGCGGCAAACGCCAGCCCCAGCGTCGAGGTCATGCCGGCGTAGTTCATCACGAACGCCACTGCCAGCACCGATGCGATCGTCAGCAGCGGCTTCGAGAGCTGTTTAAGCACCGAGGTCACGATGCCGGCGAACTTGACCGGCGACATGCCGAGGAGCAGTGATGCCGCAAACGCCGAAAGGAAGCACGACGTACCTGCCGCCGAGAGCCACTGGAAGTTGTAGATGGCCGGGTACGGTGACGGCTCTGGTGTGAGCGGTGGCACACGGGTGATGAAGTCGTGAAGCGCCGGGACTGGAATCGACAGGCTCACTGAGTTCAACGCGGCCTGGATCGGCGGGTACCGCCACGTCAGCACGAACACCACGAGCAGGATGTAGGGGCTGAACGCGGTGATCAGTTCGCCCGCGGAATGTCCGTGGTGCTCGGTGGTCCCTTCGACGTCGTCCTCGAGACGGAAAACCTGTGTCGGCTGCCACACCTTCAGCACCAGCACCATCGCGAGCAGAGCCGCGATCGAGGCCAGGATGACCGCCACCTCTGGTCCGAGCGTGTTCGTCGCGGCGAACAGGACCACGGCGAAGGTGACGGCGCAGGCGAGCACCGGCGGGGCGACCTCGAATGCCCGCTTGAAGCCGGACATGATGACGACCATGTAGGCGGGAATGACAAGGGCGATCAGCGCACACAGCCGTCCGGTCATCGAGCTGAGGGCCAGCATGTCCAGTTCGGTCACACGGGCAAGCGTGACGACCGGGATCCCCAGTGATCCGAAGGCCACCGGGGCCGTGTTAGCGACCAGACAGATGAACGCCGCGTAGAACGGCGAGAACCCAAGGCCGGTCAGCATGGCGGCGGCGATGGCCACCGGTGTTCCGAAGCCCGCAGCGCCCTCGATGAAGGCGCCGAACGCGAAGCCGATCAACACTGCTTGCACGCGACGATCGTCGCTGAGCGCGCCGATGGCGTCTTTGATGATCTCGAACTTCCCGGTGTCCAGCGTGACCCGATACAGGATCAACGAGGCGATGACTATCCAGCCGATCGGGAACAGCCCGAACGCCGCGCCATAGACCATCGAGGAGCCAGCCTGCGGCACCGGCATGCCGTATACGCTGATCGCAAGGAGCATCGCCGCGACCAGCCCGCCCAGGCCAGCGATCCAACTGGGCTTGCGCTTCACGCCCAGTAAATAGAACAGGACGACCAGCGGTATCGCGGCCACGAGTGTCGATAGACCGAGGCTATCAGCGACAGGCGTGTAATCGTGTTCCCACATGGCGCAAGACTGTACCACGGTCGGGGCTAGGTCCACACCTCAAATCACATCCCCCACGGAAGGGCGCGCGAAGCGGTTTAGCTCGCGTTTCAGACGGCCTCAATGCGCGGACGAAAGGCTGCGTCTGGGGTGACTTCTCGGCGTTTCCTGAGGATTCTGGCGGGCCTGCTGCGCACGGGCTTTGCAGTCTCCATAGACATGATGGACGTCTCCACGCCAGATGTGCTCTTGGTCCTGGGACTCTGGCTATTTACGTGGTCCGTAATTCGAATGCTCCGCGCTGAGCGTCGAGACCGCGCCCGACGCTAGTCCCTTGTGTCTGAAAAAGCTTTAAGAAGTGTGCCGGGTGTGATGTATGGGGCGGCATGGCAAGAACAGGTCGGCCCAAAGCGAGATTGGAAGTCACCGCCGTGGAGCGAGGAGAACTTGAGCGGCGCGCCAGGCGCGCCAGAACGAATCGGCATGTGGCCTTGCGGGCGAAGATCGTCCTGAGGTGCGCGCATGGCGAATCGAACGTGGCGGTCGCGGCGAAACTGCGCTGTTCGAATGTGACGGTCGGCAAGTGGCGGCAGCGGGTTACGACAGGTCGCGTGGATGCGCTGTATGACGAGCCCAAGCCCGGAGCCCCCCGGACACTGTCCGATGCGGATGTCGAGTCGATCCTCGTCGCCACGTTGGAAAGTAAGCCGAAGGGGCGGACCCACTGGAGCACCCGCAAGATGGCGGAGCGCGCTGGCGTCAGTGCCTCCACCGTGGGCCGCATCTGGCGCACCTTCGGGTTGCAGCCGCATGTCGTGGAATCCTTCAAGATCTCCGACGACCCGCTGTTCCTCGAGAAGGTGCGGGACATTGTCGGCCTCTACCTGAATCCACCCGACCACGCCGGTGTCTTGTCATTCGACGAAAAGCCTCAGATTCAAGCCCTCGAGCGAGCGCAGCCGATCCTGCCGATGGACATGGGTCGGCCCGAACGCCAGACGCACAACTACATCCGCCATGGCACGGTGGACCTCTTCGCGGCGCTCAACGTCGCGACCGGCCAGGTCGTGGCGCACACCAAGAAGCAGCATCGGTCGAGGGATTTCGTGAGCTTTCTGCGCGAGATCGACGAGCGGGTGGACCCCACCCTCACCGTCCACGTGATCCTCGACAATCTCTCGGCGCATAAGTCCCCGCTGGTCACACGATGGGTGGCCCGCCACCCGCGCTTCCAGTTCCACTTTACGCCAACCTACTCCGCCTGGCTCAACCTCGTCGAGCGGTTCTTTGGCCTCCTCACCGAACACGCCCTCAAGCGCGGCTCACATTCCAGCACGCACGCGCTGCGCCACGCCATCTCCGCCTACGTGGACGCCCACAATGACGAGGGCAAGCCTTTCAAGTGGACGAAAACAGCCGACGAGATCCTCGCGAAGGTGAAGCGGTTCGGACAGCGCACCGTTCAAGTCCACGGTGGCCCCAGATGACCAACGACTTTTTGAAGAAATCAAAGATCAAGGGGACTAGCTCCACGTCCAGTAACATGTGGCCTGCGACCAGGAGGTGTGGCTTGGTCGACATGGACCATGCTGGATTACTTCCGGACCTTAGTCTGGCCTCGAATCCCAACCCTTCGCATCGCTTCGGCGAACCGGATCGGTCTCGATCGAGCACTGGCGCAGCACTTTGCTCGCCTACGGAAGGGCCGCGTGCTCGACGTGGGCGCGAAGGCGGCGCCGTACATCGACCAAGTGCCACACACGGAGTATCTCCGCCTGGATGTGGACGCCGAGAAGAAGCCGGACATCCTCTGCGACATCCACGAGCTGCAATGGAAAGCCGATTCGTTCGATAGCGTCATCGCGATTGAGGTGCTCGAGCATCTGTACGGTCCGCAGCGCGCGCTCGATCGCATCCTGCACGTGCTCAAACCCGGCGGCGCGTGCATTGTCTCGACCCGGTTTCTCTACCGCTATCATCCGGATCCCCACGATTACTACCGGTTCACTTGGGACTCACTCGAGCACCTCTTTCGTCGCTTCAGCCTCGTCGAAGTCCACCATCACGGCAGTCGACCCCAAGCGATCTGGGAGATGCTGAACGCCGGTGGACGACTCCGCGTGCTGCTCAATCTGCTCAACCCGCTCGTCGCCCGGCTCGAGTTCAGGCAAACGCGGTTTCCTCTGGGGTTCGTTGTATATGCCCAGAAGTGAGCAGCACGACGTACGTACGGTTCAAGATGTAGCGTCCACGGGAGGCGATCTCTAGAACAGCCGGACACCGACGTCGGCAAAGAGGTAGGGGACCAGGACGCGCTCGTGACGGGACGCCTGGCTGAGCTGGTCGTGCGGGCTGATCTCGAAGTCGTCGAAGTTGAACCTGGCAATGCCAACACGCATTCCGACCTCAAAGAGCAGAAACCCCGGTCGCTGCACGATGCTCGCCTCGATGAACGGGTAGACTGCCCCGTCGCTTGAGGTCCCCAAGAAGGGGACGTCAGCATTTCGATGTATGTACGTGTGTCGATAGCGCACGATCCTGTCGTCGGCGAACGCGAACTCCGTCTGGTCGAAGTTGAGTGAAGGCAGGCCCCACTCGATCCCGCCGCCCACCTTGACGGCGAACAGCTTGACGTCGAAGTCGCGGAAGAGGCTGCCGCTGAACATGTGTCCCCATTCGGCGCGGCGGACGGCGTCTTTGCGGTAGCCGATTGAGAACCCCGACACCAGAAAGGTATCGCTGAAGTAGGTTTCGACCTCGACCTTAACGCTGACGAGGTCGTAGTCGGTGCCGAACAGCGAGACGTCCCATTGGGTCAGGCTGCTCGGGCTGGACAGGTCTCCTTGGCCGTGAGCGATGCCCGCCTGAAGGTAGGTGCCCGACTTGCGTGTGCCATCCTGGCGACCTGCCGGTGACCCTTGCGCCAGACAGAGTGCCGGAAAGGCCAGGCAGCTTATGAACATGATCGCGACGCGAAGATCCCTCGTTCGCATAGTCCTTACAGCGTTCCTGTCAGCAGCTGGAACAGTGGGCTCTTCCAGTAGTCCGGGAACAGGCCCGGGTTCTTGATGAGACTGAAGTCGGTGTCGGCCCCCGCATCCCCGCCCCACATGACGTACCAGTACACCCGTTCGGCCCGCAGAAGATTTCTCAGGCGCGGATACTCATCTCTCACCCAGGCCATGTGTAGGTTCGGATCGCGGGAACCCGACTCGGCGACCCAGAGTCGAAACTGACGAAGCGGTCCCCCGAGCAGGCCGAGGAACTGCCCAGCGTGGTCGAGATCGTACATGTTGATCCCGATGATCACCTGGCTTGGGTCGACCGCCCTCAGGCCGAGGTCGACCATCGCCTCCAACTCGGTCGGTCCGTGCAGGCCTGAGCCCAGCGTGGATTGGGTCAGGAGGACGGCGCGGCCCCGGTGCCGATTCTGCACGTGGTCGTAGATCCGCCGGAACACCATCATGTACTGCTCGATGGTCAGCGTCGGTCCATCCCGGGGCAGGATGGTCGTCACCTCGTTGCCGATCTGGAAGTGCCGGATCTCCGGAAAGGCAGCGAAGATCCGATCGATCTCCTGCTCGATGTTCGGCGAGAACAGGAACTCGTTGCTGACGACACCGAGAATCTCGACGCCGGTGTCACTAATGGCACGGTAGGTCGGGTCAGCCGGACTGAGGCTCGGGCCTAGTGCGACACGCACGCCCCTCAGTTGCCCGGCGGCTCTCAGGGCCAACACGGCGTCGCGATACGCATCCAGTGCTTCTCCTGTGATGTGAATTCCGACGTACGGAGACCACTCGGCGAGTACCTCGCCCGCCAGTCGCGGGCCTGATCCGGCGGCTCGAAGTTGACCGCCTCGACCTTGATTAGCGCGAAGTACTGCTCGCGCTCCTTCGGGGGTCGGATCTGTCCCGAGACGGTGTCACCGGTCTGCAGATCGAACTTCCGGATCTGCGACGGCGAGACGTAGACGTCGTCTGGGCCCGGCAGGTAGTTGTAATCGGGAGCGCGCAGGAACCCGAAGCCGTCGGGCAGCACCTTGAGCACGCCTTCGGAAAAGAGGAAGCCGCTCTGCTCCGTCTGCGCCTTCAGGATCTGGAAGATCAACTCCTGTGTGTGCATCCCGGTGGCGCCGACGACGCCCAGATCCTTGCCCACTTCGGCGAGGGCCTGACTCGTCATCTCTTTCAGCGCCCCGATGTCGAGTCCCTTCTCTCCGACCCGCGTCTGGGTCGTCGCATCAGCGCGCACGTCTGGTGCTGGTGTCGGATCACCGGGGAGCCGCCCGGCGTTGCGCGTGTGGTTTGTGGCCATGGGTCTCACGAAAGCGGCACTTCGTGAACAACGCCCTGTCCGTGGGGCGGGCGGTCAAGGCCCCGAGTCAGCTCGGCTCTCGCCTCCTCCAGCGTCTCGAACCAGCGATCAGTGACACTTCGTGGTGGCACCGCAGCGTCGCATTAGCAGGGAAGCTCGACGGCGCACCATGTGTAGCTCGCTGCGCCCCAATAGATCACGTATTGGTCGTCCGTCGAGGGCTGACTGACTTCCCCGGTTCAGTGGGCACACATCACCTCATGCTATACGAGAAGGGAGCGAGCGTTCAGTATCTGCGTTCAGCCGGGCCGCGGCCGATTCCAGTTCTCGCACCCGTGGGTTGGACGTAGACCGCACCCACGAGCCACGGAGAGAGCTGAACCCCCGGTTACTTCCTTCGCGACGGTCGTCATGCCGCAAATGACCATCGGGAAGCGTGTGGAAGGTGACTCGTGAAGGTCGAGCGGCGGTTCAACGACTGGCGGTCGAGGTCGACTACTCCTGTGGGACCGCCGTGTCGAGCGACGGTACCGGCGAGACGATCGTCGGACGCTCTTCCGGATGGTCGGTCTCGCCCTCAGCCGGGCTTACAGGGGCCTCGGCCGCCACCGGGTCCTCGAGCGGAAGCCCTTTGGCGAGCTGTTTCACCTGATCGGCGTTGAGGATCTCGCGAATCAGCAGCTCTTCTGCGATCCGGGTGAGCTCCCGCTTGTGCGTCTTGAGGACCTCACGGGCGCGGTCGTAGTTCCGCCTCACGATGGCCGTGATCTCCTCGTCGATTTTCGACGCGGTGTCCGGGCTGTGGTCGGCTTGCCGGGAGAAGTCCCGACCCAAGAAAATCTGTTCCTCTTTCTTGCCGAACGTGAGGAGTCCAATCGCCTCACTCATCCCCCATTCGCACACCATCTTGCGCGCCAGGTCCGTCGCACGATCGAAGTCGTTCCCGGCACCCGTCGTGATGTCGTCTTGGGTCAACTCCTCGGCGATCCGCCCCCCGAGCAACATCGCGATTTGATCCTCGAGGTAATCACGAGAGCAGTTGTGCTTGTCGTCGACCGGCAGCTGCTGCGTGAGCCCCAACGCCATCCCACGCGGAATGATCGTCACCTTGTGGATGGGGTCGGTGTGTGGCAGCAACACGGTGAGCAACGCGTGACCCGCTTCATGTACGGCCGTGACGGTCTTCTCCGCGTCGCTGATGATCATCGACCGGCGCTCCGAGCCCATCAGGACCTTGTCCTTCGCAAACTCGAAGTCGTGCATCCGCGGACCACCTTCTGGTTGTCGCGCGCCGCGTGCAGCGCCGCCTCGTTGACCAGATTGGCAAGGTCCGCACCCGACAGACCCGGGGTGGCACGCGCCAGCACATGCGCGTCCACGTCGTCGGCCAGCGGGATCGTCCGGGTGTGGACCCTGACGATCCCCTCGCGCCCCTTGACATCCGGCTGATTGACGACGACCCGGCGGTCAAAGCGTCCAGGCCGCAAGAGCGCGGGATCGAGGCCGCATGTTCGCCGACGAGAACAACGTGGCCCGAGGCACCTCAGAAATGAGATTTTGATTTTCCTAGAGATTGAAGGGAATGGTCCAGCGGCCAGGATTCAGCCGGCACATCTCTAATGTGGTACGGCGCCTCCACGAGACGAGGAACGATCTCGCCCACCTGAAACCGCTAGTGTCCTGTCCCTGAAAAAAGTGAAACAAATTGCGCGGCCCTGTCGTACAGCTCTACAAGGAGGTGAGCATGCGACTGGGACGCCCGAAAGTTGCTCTGATTCTGACGGAAGACGAACGCGTACGCTTGACCTCGTTGGCCCATCGGTCGCGAACAGCTGCGCAGCTGGCCCGTCGAGCGCGCATCGTGTTGGCGTGCGCGGAGGGGCACCACAACACGGTCGTGGCCAAGCGCGTACGAGTATCGCCGGCGACGGTCGGCAAGTGGCGGGCGCGATTTCTGCGCGATCGGATCGACGGATTGCTGGATGAACCACGACCGGGGGCGCCCCGGACGGTGACCGATGCGCACGTGGAGCGGGTCGTGATGGTGACACTGGAACCGACGCCGCCCGGCGCCACGCACTGGAGCACGCGGTCGCTGGCTACCGCGCGCGTGAGGACCAGACCTTCATCGAGGCCGTCACGGACTGGCATGACGCATGAGGCACGGGGAGATCTGATACGGTCTCGGGCGGCCGGGACTACGCAGGCAAGGTCGTCTTCCTAAACGTCGACGGCTACTACGATTACCTGTTCAAGTTCCTAGACCATGCGGCCGATCGGGGGCTGCTGAAGCAGCAGAACCGGGTGCTCGCCCGACAAGCGCCGACCGCCGAATCGGCGCTACGGACGATCCAGATGGCCTGGGCCGACGATGAGGCGGCCCTGCGCAAGGTGCTGCGGGCGTACCAGCCATGACCGCGTTGACTGATGCCGCCCGCCCCTCTGCTACTCTCTACATGAACATGGCATACACCCGCTCGCTCTGTCGAGGGCCGGCCGGCGCGGCGCTGATTCTGGCGGTGCCGATCGCGGTGGTCGCCCAGACCGAGTTCCACTATCAGTACGGCAAGCTCACCAATCCGTTCTCGGGAGAGCGGGCGTACACGTCCATCGTCACCGTGCAGCAGGCGTCAAGCTGGGCACTCGGCGACAGCTTCGTTTTCGTCGACATCCTCGACGACGGCGGCGGCGACGGCTTCAACGACAAGAACTTCTACGGCGAGTGGTATCCGACGTTGAGCCTCGGGAAGCTGTCGAACCGGGTGATCGGCGGTGGACCCGTCAGGGACGTCGCCTTCATCGGCGGCATCAACGTCGACGGCGACGCCAACGTCCTGAAGTATCTGCCCGGCGCGCGGATCTCCTGGGACGTACCCGGTTTCGTGTTCCTGAACACCGACCTGACCGCCTTCATCGATGCCAGCAGCGGCGCCGCGCGCGGCGGGGCGCCCCGGACGAGCGACAGCTTTATGTTCGACATCAGTTGGGGCGCCGCCTTCGACATCGGCCGCCAGTCGTTCTGGTTCACCGGCCATGCCGAGTACATCGGCGCCACGACCAACGAGATGGGTGACGCCGTGAGGGGCTGGATCCTAGCGCAGCCGCAGCTCGGGTGGGATGTTGGCAAGGCGGTGACTGGCGCCACCAACCAGCTCTTTCTCGGCGTCGAGTACCAGTACTGGCGGAACAAGCTTGGCGTGGCCAACGACGACAACATCGCGCAGCTGTGGGTGATGTGGCGGCTCTGATGTCCCGCGGCCACGCAGAGATCTCAAGATGAGCCGTGTCACGACCAATACGCTGGCCATTCCGGCCGCCGGCATCGGGGCGCGGACGCGGGTACGCCTCGCGGTCCGGGTGTTCCTCGCGTTCGCGGTGCTCCTGGCCGTCACGATCACGGCCACCTCCGCCACGCTGCTCTACAACTCCGCGACCGCCCTACGCGACGAGGCGGAAGCGGCCGCAGTGCACCTCGCGGAGATCCTGTCGGCGAGCTTCGCCGAGATGGGCGAAATCTCGCTGGCCAACGTCGCGCGTACGCTCGACGCGACGCTCGATAGCCAGATGGTGGCGCAGGCTCGCATCGCCGCCCATCTTGTCGCGGCGGCCGAGGCGGCCGGACAGCGCCCGACGCGCATTATCGAGACGCTCGACGCCGTCACGGCGACCACGGTGCTCGACGAGTTCTGGATTACCGACGAACAGGCGTTTGCCTATCTCACCAACGTCCGGGACGACACCGGGGCGCTGGTGCCGTTTCGGTTCGATCCCGATCCCACGGTGCAGCCGCAGGCGTCGAAGTTCTACGTCCTGCTCGCGGCGCCCCCCGGCGGCGACGACATCATCACGCAGCCCGCGCAGGTGCGGGAGATCGATCAGCAGGTCTACAAGTACGTCGGCGTCGGCGGGGTCGACAAGCCTCGGATCGTGCAGGTCGGCAATGCGATCGCTTTCGGCGAGCAGGAGATTCTGACCAACGTCTACGCGACGCAACGGGCCGACGTCTCTGCCGTCATCGAGGGGATTCTCGGCCAGCACATGGCGGCACAGGCGACGCTCGTGGACTACTTCGTTGCGGCCGCCGAGGAGGCCAGGTGGGCGGCGGCGGAGATCGACCGCCGGCTCAAGCGCATCGTCGACTCCACGGCCATCGGCGAGATTCGTATCGTGGACCCGGGCGGGGCTCCGGTCTACACCTCTCTGCCGGCACCCCTCACCGGCGGCCCCGCCGCCGGCCTGGTGCAGGCCGGCGATCTGGTGCCGCTCTGGGACAGATCGGCGCGGGTCGTGGATCATCCGACGGCGCCGCGCGTCCCGGACGGCGCCGTCTACAAGTACGTCACGGTTGCGAGCGCCGACTCGCCGCAGATCGTGCAGGTCGGCATTCCGATTGAAGGGAGTTCAGGCAACCTGCTCTATTCCGTGTACCAGCGCGAGGCGGACGTGCTGGTCCGCTCGCGGAACATCGAGGCGCTCTGGGTCGTCAATCTCGATCGCGATCTGGCGGCGTCGGCGCCGCGCGCGCGGCAGGCCGGCGGCGGCGCGGCTGATGCCGCCTACGTCTTCGCGACCCGCGCCGAGGCCGTCGTGGGGCAGGCGATGGACCAGGGGCGCGTCGTCAGCACGGCCAGCCTGAGCCTCCTGTCCCCCGCCGACCGCGGCGTCTGGGTGGCCTCGCCGATCATCAACACGGGCGGGATCCCGATCGGCGGCCTGGCCCTCGCCGTCAGCCTGGACGACATTGCACGCGCCGTCGTGACCGAAGGGCGGAACACGACGCTGATCGCGGTGGCGCTGCTCGGCCTTGCCGCCGCCGCCGCGGGCCGAGGCACGCGGTGGCTGACGCATCCGATTGAGGTCATCGCCGCCGCGGCCCAGCAGGTGGAGACGGGCCGGCAGCCGGACGCCGGAGCGATGGCGGCGGTGATCCGGCGCACCGACGAGCTCGGGAGCCTGGCGCGAGTCTTTTCCGACATGACGGTGCAGGTCTTCACCCGCGAAGAACACCTCGAGTTGCTGGTCTCGGAGCGGACCCGGGCGCTCCAGACGACCAACCGGCGACTCCAGCGCGCCCATGAGGCGATCGAGCAAGACCTGGCGATGGCGAAGGTGGTCCAGGCCGCACTGGTGCGCGAAGGGCAGGTGCAATTCGGCGACTTCGAAGCCTATGCGCGGATGACGCCGGCGCAACAGGTGGGCGGCGATTTCGTCGACATGCTGGAGCGGGCCGCCGGGACGCTCTTTGTCACCGTCGGCGACGTGTCCGGCAAGGGGGTGCCGGCGGCCCTGTTCATGGCGGCGGCGCAAGGCGCGATCACCTCGGTGGCCTCCGGGACAGGCAACATCGCCGCCATCGGCAGCGAAGTCAACCGCCGGCTGTGCCACGAGAACCCGATGGGGCTGTTCGTCACCTGCGTGCTGGCCACGGTCGATCTCAAGGAAGGCGTCGTCGAGTATGTCTGCGCTGGCCATGAGCCGGCGGTGATCGTGCAGGCCGACGGCTCCCGGCGCGTGCTCCCCATGACCGGCGGGTTGGCAATGGGCATCATCGACGACTTCGAATACGACATGCGCCGCGAGAAACTGCACGTGGGGGAGACGCTCTTTCTCTATACTGACGGGCTGACCGACGCGGTGAACCTCGACGGCGAGCTGTTCGGCAAGGACCGGCTCGAGGCCACGCTCGACGGCGCGGCGCGGCGCTCGCCGGAGCAACTTGTAGACCATGTCTGGCACAGGATCGCCGACTTCTCAGCCGGGGCCGCGGCCGCCGACGACATGACCTGTTTGGTGCTGCGCCGGCACTGAATCCAGTCGCGGCGGGTGCCCGAGCGCTGTTTCTTTCCATGGCCTTGCTAGGTATAGCGCAAGCGTTCGACGCGAGGGCCGCCCCGATGATGTTTGAAGACTTACACGTGACGCTGTCGCCCCGGTTGTCGGCAGTGCGCAACCTGTCCCGGATGGTGGAGGAGTTCGGCGACGCCAACCAGTTGCCAGAGCCGAAGGTCTACATGGTCAACTTGGCGCTTGACGAACTGATCACCAACGCCGTGACCTACGGCTTCGACGGGATCGCGTGTCCGAAAATCGAGATCACCGTGCGGGTCACCGACACGACTCTGGTCCTGACGATGGTGGATAATGGGACGAAGTTCGATCCCACGGCCGACACGCACCCCGATGTGTCGTCAGGGATCGAGGAGCGGGCTGTGGGCGGCCTGGGGTTGCACCTGGTCAAGACATTCGCCGACCGCGTGAGCTACGAGTGTGTGGACGGCAAGAACCGGGTGACGCTGGAACACGATCTGACGCCGGTGGGCGGGTGATGTGGCCAGTCGACGAAAGGCACATCAAAATGAATATCGAAGTTGCGGAAGAACGACACCACGACGCGCTGGTGCTCCTCCCCATTGGCCGGTTGGACAGTGAGAACGCTCACTCGTTTGAATTGATCGTCATGAAACACATCAGCGGCGGCGAGCAACGGCTGATTGTTGATTTCAGCCGTCTCACCTTCATCAGTAGTTCCGGCCTGCGGGTACTCCTGATCGCCACCAAGGCACTGCACGCGAGCCAGGGGAAGATCGCCCTCTGCGCCATGCAGAACCATATCGAGGAGGTCTTCCGGATCAGCGGCTTCGATCGGATCATCCCGATCCGGGACTCGCGGCAATTGGCGCTGGACGTCGTCGCCTGACGCGCGACCGCCCGGTGTCACGAACCACGGCACGGCGGATTCGGCGCACCGTCAGGACTTCGACTGCTGGTAGGCCTGTAGCGTCCGGAACTGGACCGGGCGCTCGCCCTTGTGCGCGAGGGCGACACCGTGGTGGTGCATAGCATGGACCGGCTGGCGCGCAACCTTGACGATCTGCGGCGCATCGTGCAGCAGCTGACCAGCCACGGCGTGCGCATCGAGTTCGTCAAGGAACAGCTGACCTTCACCGGCGAGGACTCGCCGCTGGCGACCCTGCTGCTGTCGGTCATGGGGGTCTTCGCCGAATTCGAGCGGGCCTTGATCCGCGAACGGCAGCGCGAGGGCATCGCTCTGGCCAAGCAGCGTGGGGCCTATCGGGGCCGCAAGAAAGCGCTCTCGCTCGAGGAAGCGGCTCAGTTCCGCCACCGGGTGAAGGCCGGAGCACGGAAGGCCCCTCTGGCCCGTGAGTTTGGCATCAGTCCGTAAGCTTACGAGTCGGGAAACCCTCTATCAATATCTCCGCACGGAAGGCTAACGATGCCTCGCCGAAGTTGGGGTCCGCGCCGGTCGCACTGATAAATCGTGTGAGGTGGGGCTGATAGTGAATAATGTGCGGTTTGAATTTTTTGGCACGTCGACCTCGACAGATCTTTTTCGAGCGTATGCGTAGAATCAATGTAAGCTCCCACGTCGACCCGACAGCCTATGACCCCGGATTTCCGATTTCGCTGTGGTACCGTACCGCCAGGACCAGTCGCCGCGCCTTGATTTCTGGGGCTCCGACGTAAGGAACCTCACGACGGAGGGTGACACCCGGTGGGTGAATTACAACACGAGCCATTTCAGTTCGCGTTCAACGGCTTCTTGAAAGTCGCGTTTCAGGGATCGCGCGTCACCTCCGACGCCGGCCTCATTCTAGTGCGCGAGTTGGATGAACGCCTGGGGCTGGAGACACTCATCTCCGAGCACCTGAGCGATTCCCGACATGGGTTGAACACCCAGTTCAGTCTGGCGGATCTCCTGCGGCAATCGGTCTACAGCCGGCTCGCGGGCTACGAAGACCTCAACGACGCAGTGCGCGTGTCGACGGACCCGACATTCCGTCTCATCGGGTCGCCAAAGCGCTGGGACCGGGGGGCGGCGCTGACATCGACCCTGCATTGGTTCGAGACCGACCTGCTGACCCAGGAGGAGAATCTCATTGGGCTGATGGCCGTGAACCGGGAGGTGCTCGCACAGGCCGAGAGACCGACGCGCGCCGACCGGATCGTGCTCGACATGGATTCGAGCGAGAGCCCGGTGCATGGGGCGCAGGAAGGGAGTGCGTATAACGGGCACTTTGAGTCCGTCTGCTACCACCCGCTGTTTCTGTTCAGTGAGCACGGCGACTGCGTCGCCGCCACGCTGCGGCCCGGCAACGTGCAGAGCGCCGACGGCTGGGACGACCTGCTCGTGCCGGAGGTTGAACGGCAGCAGGCGGAGGGCACGCGCGTGGCGTTCCGCGCGGACGCGGCGTTCGCCAAGCCGGAGATCGACGAGACGCTCGAGAGACGCGACGTGGACTATGCCATCCGCATGCCGGCGAACAAGAGCTTGGAGCTGGAAATCGAAAACATCCTCTTTCGTCCGCCCGGACGGCCGAGCCGCAAGCCCTTGGTGCGCTACAAGAGTTTCCGCTATCAGGCGAAGCGCTGGACTACGCCCAGACGGATGGTCGCCAAGGTCGAGCACCACCGGGGTGAGCTGTTCCCTCGCGTCGGCTTCATCGTGACCAACATGACCCTCCCGAGTCGCTCGGTCGTCCGGTTCTACAACAAGCGCGGCACGGCGGAGCCATGGATCAAGGAAGGCAAGCAGGCAACGCACTGGACGCGGCTGTCGTGCCATCGGTTCCGGGCGAACGAAGTGCGCCTGCACCTGAGCGTCCTGGCCTACAACCTGGGCAACTTGTGGCGCAGACTGGTCCTGCCGCCGCGGATCAAGCGCTGGTCGCTCACGAGTCTGCAGCAGCGACTGGTGAAAACCGGGGGCCGGCTAGTGAAGCATGCGCGGTACTACTGGCTCCTGTTGGCAGAAGGGCATCTGACGCGGCGGCTGTTCGGCGACATGCTACGGAGGATCTGGGCGCTGCCAGTGCCGGGAGGCTGACGCGCGGCGAGTGCTACGAAGCCCGCCTGGCGAAGAAAGGCCACAAGTGTGGAGCGGTGTCTGAGGAATGCCCTGAAAGTAGGGGGCTCCAGTCGGTTGCACGTCAGCGGGGGCTGAGGTGACGGCCTCCGGAGCTGGACGATTGTGCGACGAAGAAAGTTTCGTGGGATCGGCGGCTCTCGGGTGTATAAAGGTGCCATCCGGGGCAGGCAAAATGGAAATCCCGGTTGAGCCAGACGCCGCGGTCGCAAACGGCGACCATATCTACTGGGATCTTCATACCTGGCTTGGCGAAAACCCCGGCGGACTCAGCGCTGCCGCGCAGACCTCGAACTTCGATTTCTCAGCAACGGTCTTCGGCCAGAGCAACGAGGCGGCGATGAAGGCCGCGGCCGGGCCACAGATCGTGCCGGTGTACGGGGCCGATTTCCGGTCGACCCCCGTGTTCTTTCTGCAGGACGATCATGACCACTACGATAACGACTCGCTGACCGATGAGGTCTCAAGCTTTCCCATTCCGTGGTTCCAGATTCAGCTGGCCCGTGCGACCCAGCTGTTGTTCTACCCGGAGTTCCTGCCAGACCTTCGGCGGCCCGCCGGGCTCCCCTGGTCTTCGATGAGCGATCGGGGCGACCTCTCGGAGAGCTTCGGGACGATCCGGTACGGCAACCTCGCAGAGGTTCTGCTGTACGACGTCCGGCGTACCCTGACCCTGGCTGGTCCCCACGCGCGCTTTGTCGACGCGCAAGTCGAGGAGTGGTTGCTCGCCCGCACTCGCTCGACCGACACGCGGCATCTGGTCCATGCACCTTCGAATCCGTGGGGATGGAGCGCCGGCAAATGGGGCGAGTGGTATCCCGACATCCTCAACCGCGAGACCGGTGAGCTGACGACGGCGATCGCCAAACCGTACTGGCAGGAGGGCTGGCTGAAACAGCACGATCGGCTCGCGCGCGCGATTGGCGACCATCGCGAGCGCACGGGACTTGTCGTCAGTGGCGATCTCCACGCGATCGGCGTCGGGCGTATGCACCGTGCAGGTCACGTGAATCTGGCGGCGCGGCCGATTACCACCGTGCTGAGTGGTCCAATCGGGACATCTCCCAACGGGTTCCCCTCAGGTGTGCGCGGCGTCGGTGCCACGCCTCCCGACCACCTCGATCTTGAAGAGTCTGTGGCGCCCATCGAAGATCACGGCTTCACATTGGCCGACTTCCTCCCCGACCGAATTGTGCTGCGGCAGTTCAAGTGGGACGTCGACAACCAACCGCTCGAGGCGATCGATCGGATGGAGGCGTTCTATACGACCGAGCTCAGCCGGCCAGGCTGAGGTGTCGGTTGGCCACTGCGACGACCGTCGCCGGTCTGCTCCCGCTGTGGTTCGGGGGTGGTCCGATGTACGAGCCAATGGCGATTAGCATCATCTTCGGGCTGCTCTTCGCGACGGGGCTCACGCTTGGGCTCGTGCCGTTGCTGTACGCGTTGTTTTTCCGGGCTTAGTTGAAACTCTCTACGGCTCCTGATTGACTACGCGGCTTTCTTCTTCGACGTCGTCGTGTCGATCTTCAGTTCTCGCTTCAACGCGGCACGGAGCGTGGGCAGGTGCCGGTACCCCATCACCTTGCGCAGGCGCGGTTCGATGTCCAAGAGCGCGGTCGCCAGCCAGCGGTGACGTTGACGCGAGTTTTGCCAGTGATCGACCTTCGCGCAGCGTTCCTCGACGAGCGCATTGACGGACTCCAGACAGTTCGTCGTCTTCAGCGAGCGGCCCAGAACGCCGTAGAGCCCGAGTCGATGCAGCGTCAAGGTCTCGTCGAAGCCTTCCGCCAAGCTGCGGGCCGCCGATTGGTTCCGGTCCTCCAGCTCGCGATGGAGCGTCTCAAGGGCCGCGCGGGCTTCGTCGTATTCCGGACGGTTGTAGGCGCGTTGGAGGCGCTGGCGCCACGACGCCTGCTCGGTCTTGGCCAGGTAACTCACCACGTTCTCGCGCTTATGCCACTGGCACCGGTGGACCAGCGCCCGGTCCCGGAAGGCTTTGCGGACGGCTGATCGCAGCCCCTTGCCGCCGTCGAGGATCACCAGCACGCCCTGGGAGACGTCAAGACCCCGCTCGACCAACGACCGCAAGAACGGGGTCAACACTTTCTCGTTCTCGGTATCCGTCTCGACGAAGCCCAATGACTGGCTATCTGACACTCTGGCCGGCCGTGTTCTTCTGGCCAGCTATTGTCGTGGGCTTGATACTCTCCGCTCTTGGGCTCGCGTGGCGGCGTTCGTCCCTGCCGGTGGGCGGTGCTATCCTCACGCTCCCAGCCGCGTTATATCTCTCCGGTACGCCGAGGTTCCAGTTCGTCGGGTTCGTGCCCGTGGCATGTCTACTTCTGGCCGTCGTATACCGTCCCATGGAAACGAGTGAGGATCGGTTGGGTCTTTCTCGCGGCTACGGCCGTTTTCTGGATCGTTCTCGTTTCAATTGTGTTAAACGCTCGTGGGTAAAATCGTCGGCTTCGTGATCGCCTTTTTCGTGGGGGCGGGCGGCGCCTGGATCCTACACGGGCAGCGGGGCGTGACCGCCAACACGGCGCTTCGGCTGGCGCGTTATTTCGGGACGACGCCGCAGGTCTGGCTGAACCTGCAAAAAACCTGTGAGCTGCGCCGCGCGGAGATCGCCGTGGGCCGCCGAATCGCCGCGGGCGTGAAGCCCCGGCACACGGCGGTGTAGGCCGCGCCCGTCCTTCTCGAGGCCGTAAAGCAGAAGCCGTCGCCGTACTGGGCACGTTAGGGCCTGGCAGCTCAAACTTTGACAACGGTGCGCCTTACGGGCATTGTCGTGGCGAGTCTGCCAGGGTGTTTCGCGCCTGCGAGACCGACTGTGCCGATATCACCATCGACCAGGGAGATTCATGATGCCTACATGCGTTCCCGCACGACCGCTGTTCCTGTTTTGCGCGCTGTCGCTGGCCATTGTGACGGGGCTCGGCGCCCCGGCGCCCGCTCATGCCGCAAACGACACGCCCGAGGAAGCCGGGTTGAAGATCGCGCAGGACGCCCGGGCGCGCGAAGAAGGGTTCGGCAATTTCACGGCCCAGCAGGTCATGGTGCTGCGCAACAAGCAGGGACAGGAGAGCCGGCGCCAGCTTCGGGTCCAGGTTCTCGAGGTGCCCGACGACGGGGACAAGAGCCTGTTCGTGTTCGACGAGCCACGAGATGTCCAGGGAACGGCGTTCCTGATTCACGCCCACCGGGAAGACGCGGACGCCCAATGGCTCTATCTCCCTGCGCTGAGACGCGTCAAGCGCATCAGCTCGGCGAACCGGTCCAGCTCGTTCATGGGCAGCGAGTTTGCCTACGAAGACCTGACTCCTCAGGAAGTGGAGAGGTTCACCTACCGGTACCTGCGTGACGAGCCGTGCGGCGACCTGACCTGCACGGTTACGGAGCGCATCCCCGTGGACGAGAAGTCGGGCTATCGCCGCCAGGTGGTCTGGCGCGACCAGGACGAGCGTCGCGTCTGGAAGGTGGAGTACTACGACCGCAAGGACGCCCACCTCAAAACGCTCACAATGGAGAACTACGCGCAGCACCTGGATCGTTACTGGCGCGCCGGGGAGATGACTATGGTGAATCATCTGACCGGGAAAAGCACCGTGCTGACCTGGACCGACTTTCAGTTCCAGACGGAGCTCGAGGACAGCGACTTCACGCAAACCGCGCTGAGACGGGCGCGGTGATGCGACTCCGTGCCGCTCTTTGCCCTGCGGCGCTCGGCGCTGTCTGGATTTTGGCCTCCGTTTTCGCCGTTGACGCGCATGCCGGAACCGAGGAGACCGAAGAGGACGACGCGCCGGTCGAGTACGAGTTTTCCGGGCGCGTAAGCGCCGAGGGCCGCTGGTTTCCTGAAGCCGGCGCCTTTACCGGCCAGCGTTCGCTCGCGAGCGGCTTCGTGGCAGCGCCGCGACTATACCTGGAAGATGTCGACGGCAGAAGCTTCACTTTTGCGCCCTTCTTTCGCTACGACGATGCCGACCCGCGCCGCACCCACTTCGATGTGCACGAAGCGTACCTGCTGCTGTTCGGCGAAATCGGCGAGAGCGGTTGGGAGCTGCGCCTGGGCGTCGACCAGCTGTTCTGGGGCGTCACCGAATCGCAGCACCTAGTCGATATCGTCAACCAGGTCGACTTCGTCGAGCATCCGAACGGAGAGGCCAAACTGGGACAACCGATGGCGCACGCCACCTGGTTCGGCGACTGGGGCACATTCGAAGTATTCGGTATGCCCTATCACCGTGCGCGTACGTTCCAAGGGCGCAACGGCCGCCTGCGCCTCCCGTTCGTCGTGGACGATGAGCATATCGAGTACGAAAGCGGGGCCGGGCCATGGCATCTGGACCTCGCCTCTCGATACAGCCACACCTTCGGACCACTTGATCTGGGCGTGAGCGTATTCGACGGCACCAGCCGGGAGCCGTTTCTGGTGCCGGGCGCAGACCCGGACGGGGCGCCGGCCCTGATTCAGTACTACGCGCAGATCCGCCAGTTCGGACTGGACGCCCAAGTGACCGTCGGCTCCTGGCTATTGAAGCTGGAGGCCATCCAGCGCGCCGGCGCCCGCAACCTGTCCGGCCGGGAAGAGGATTACTTCGCCACCGTTTTCGGCGGGGAGTACACGTTCTACTCCGTGGCCGGCTCCGCCGTCGATCTCAGCGTGGTCAGCGAATGGAACTACGATGGGCGGGGGCGCGACGCAACCCCGGGCCGGTCGCCCAATAATCTCGAGAACGACATCTTCTTCGCCACGCGCTTTGCGTTCAACGATGTCCAGAGCACCGAGATGACCGCCGGATTCTTCACGGACGCAAGCCGTGCCACGCGTACACTGGCGTTCGAATTCGACCGGCGCCTCTCCGACGCGTGGTCCCTGCATGCGGAAGCAATCGCGCTTCTCAGTGTGGACGAAGCGGACCTCCACTATGAGATGCGAAGCGACAGTTTCGTCGATCTGGGCCTGACCTACAACTTCTAGCTGTGATCTTTCAACAGGTTGTCCACTCGGCCCCGACCGAGGAAACTGATGGTGCCAAGCCAACCGTTTCCCGGAGGGAGGACCGAGTGAACATCCACAAGAATGCCAAGTTGACGCCGCAGAGTCGAGCCGACATCGTCCGGCGGGTTGTTGACAAGGGCCAGAGCCCCGCCGCGGTGGCCGGCGCCGTCGGGGGCTGTGCCCGCACGGTGCGCAAGTGGGTTGCCCGCTATCGGGCCGAGGGCGCTGACGGTTTGCTCGACCGCAGCTTGCGTCCGCACCGCCAGCCCCGGGCGCTGCCACCCACCGTCGCTGCCCTGGTCGTGGCGTTGCGTCGGCGCCGCTGGAGTGGAGCCCAGATCGCCGCCACGGTGCAAGTGTCTCCCGCCACCGTCAATCGGATCCTCCGCCGCGAGGGACTCTAGCGGCTGGCCACCCTCGACCCGCCGCCGCCCGTCCGCCGCACCGTTTTCGCCGCGCTGGACACCGCGTTACCCACGACCGCCGCCGTACCAGTCCGAGCGCCGGCTGGGAATACGTCCATGTCTGCGTGGACGACCATTCCCGCGTGGCCTTTTCCAAGGTCTACCCCGACGAGACGCCCGCCGATATACTCGCGGAAACTGTTGCACCGACCGACTGAATTTGCACCTACTGCCAGCATCTCGGCATCCGTGTCCGCCGCGTGCTGACCGACAACGGTGGGTGTTACCGCTCCCGAGCCTTCAACGCACGCTGTGCGCAGGCCGGCCTCCGCCATCGCTACACCCGCCCCTTCACGCCCCGGATCAACGGGAAGGCCGAACGCTTCATCCAGACCGCACTGCGCAGACCGCACTGCGCGAGTGGGCCTATGCCCACGTCTACAACACCTCAGACCAGCGCACCGCGCATCTCGCGCCCTGGCTGCACCGCTACAATTGGCACCGGCCACACGCCAGTCTCAAGGCCAGGCCACCCATCAGCCGAATCGGGCTGACAGGGGACAACCTGTTGAGGTTCCACAGCTAGCAGCCGGGTTTTCACCGCAGGCCACCGCTTGACATCGGTCCGCGCTGGCAACATCATGCATTTGCGGGTTTTTTTTGTAGAAAGGTGAGAATTAGCTCTCGAAAAGAGGTCCTTCCATAAATCCCGTTGTTTCTTCGCCAACTGGGACAATGCCGTACGCATACCTCGAAGGATACGAGAAGGCCCGTCTCTACGATCAGGCCGCGGCCGACAACTATCTCAAGCACACCACCATCGGTGATCCCGAGCTCGACCCGATCATGGAGGAGCTCTCCGCGGCGTTGTCTCCAAGCGACCTGCACCGGTTCATCGGGGCCGGCATAGAGCAGCACGAGGAGGTTCTGTGCCTCGCGCCGCGTGCTCTGCGCGATTTCTTCAGGAATCTCCAGGAGCCTCCCTGGCTCTACTACGAAGGGTTTCGTCCCGGGATCCGCGCTTTTCATGAAAACGTCGACCTGATGCTCACCGCCTTCGTCACGGGAGTGCTGGTAGAAGGCTTTTCGACCCTCATCGCCAAGTCTTTCAATATTACCGGGCGAGTAGCGTCCACCAAAAGACGCCTCCAGCAGAACAACCGCCACATGCTGGAGATCTTCTTTCCGGGCAACTTGCAGAGAAACGGCGAGGGATGGAAGCTGTCCACGCGCATTCGGTTCGTTCATACCCGGATACGGGGCCTGCTAGCGAAGTCGGATGACTGGAATCACGAAGCCTGGGGCACGCCGGTCAGCGCGGCACACCTGGGTTTCGCCATCTCCGTCTTTTCCAAGCGCCTGCTGGAGTACTCGGCGATGCTGGGCGCGAAGTTCATCAAGGAAGAACAGGAGAGCGTGCTCGCCGTCTGGCGCTACGCCGGCTACCTCATGGGGATACCGGAAACCATCCTCTATAGGAACGGCGCGGAGGCGGAAAAAATATACAAGGTCGGCTACCTGTGCGAGCCGAAGGCGGACGCCGATTCGGTAGCCGTGGCCAATTTGTTGATCCAGTCCATTCCAAAGGTGGCGGACGTCAAGGACGAGGCTGAGCAAAAGCAACTGGTGGAACTGGCCTACCGCCTGTCACGCGCCCTCATTGGAAAGGAGCTCGCCGACAGTTTCGAGTTTCCACCGGATCCCAAATTTGCGACCCTGTTCAAGTACCGGATAAAGCAGCGCGTTCTGCGATTGGTGCGGACCAACAAGATGGTCAGATCGGACAATTTCACCCAGCTTCTCCAGATATCGGTGTACGACAGCGAGGGGCTGAGCTACAAGATGCCAGACCACGTCTACACGTCGAAATCAAACCCGTGGTAACCATCGAGTAGCTCGTCGCTCCCGGTCCGAGATGGTCAAGGCGCCGACTCCTTCGCTGCTGGACCGCTACCTTGTTGCCATTGTGCGCCATCGGTGGCTGGTCGTCGCGCTCGCGACCGTGCTCATGCTGGCCGTGACGGCTGGTGCCCGCTTCATCACCGTTACGAGCGACTACCTCGTCCTGTTCAGGGACGACAATCCGCAACTCCTCGCGTTCCAGGCTCTGGAGAATACGTACTCCGCCACCGACCGCGCGTTGATCGCCGTTGCACCCCGAGAGGGATCGGTGTTCACCCGCGAGGCGCTCGGCGCCATCGTGGAATTGACCGACGCCGCGTGGGAAGCGCCCTATTCCAGTCGGGTCGACTCCCTCACCAACTATTCCCATAGCGAGGCGCTCGGCGAAGACGACCTAGTCGTCGCCCCACTCGTCGAGGACGCCAGTGTGCTGAGCGACGCCGATCTGGCCCGCGTTCAAACGATTGCCATGGATGCAATCGAGATCGTCGGGCGGCTGGTTTCCCGTGACGGAAGTACAGCCGGGGTGGTGATCAATTTCATTCTCCCCGAGAACCGTGACGAGGCTGTGACCGAGGTCACCGAGCATCTCGAAACGCTCCTCGGCCACGCCCGGGCACGCCATCCCGGCATCGACTATTACATGACCGGCGACATCGCCCTGAACCACGCGTTCGCCGAAGCCACCGCGGATGATCTTCAGACGCTGACGCCAATCGTGTTCCTCATCATCGTGGTCCTCACGTCCCTGTTTTTGCGCTCCATTCTCGGCACAGCGGCCATCGTCGCCGTGCTCATATTCGCCGTCAACACCACCATGGGATTCGCGGGCTGGCTGGGGGTGGTGTTCAGCCCGACCAGTTCCGGCGTGCCGATCATCGTCACAGTGATAGCCGTCGCGGATTCCATACACGTCGTCACCGCCGTCCTGCTGGCCATGAGGCGCGGACTGGACAGGAATGCGGCGATCGCCGAGTCGTTGCGCATCAATACCTATCCGATATTTCTCACATCGGTCACGACGGCGATTGGCTTCCTCAGCCTGAACTCCGCCGATTCGCCGCCATTCCACGACCTGGGAAACTACGTGGCGTTCGGTGTGCTGTGCGCCTTCGTATACACCATGACGCTCCTGCCGGCGTTGCTTACGCTCCTGCCGCTGCGGGCACGCCGCTCGCAGCCCGGACAGACCGCCTACTTCGACCGCTTTGCCGACTTCGTCGTCGCGCGGCGCACTGTCCTGCTCTGGTCCGTCGCGGCGGCGGTGGTGGTGCTGGCAACCGGCGTGCCGCGCATCGAGTTGAGCGACAACCTGACACAGTACTTCGATGAACGGTACGAGTTCCGGCGTGATTCGGATTACGTCGCCGAGAACCTGACGAGCCTGGACCGGCTGGAATATTCGCTGGACGCTGGGCGCGAAAGCGGCATTGCCGATCCCGAATATCTGCGCACGGTCGATGCGCTCGCCGAATGGTTCCGGGAGCAGCCCGACGTCACCTACGTCCAGTCTTTTCCGGACATCATGAAGCGTCTCAACAAGAACATGCACGGCGACGATCCGGCCTTCCATCGCCTGCCTGACGACGGGAACCTCGCGGCGCAGTATCTGTTGCTCTACGAACTGTCGCTCCCGTTCGGCGCCGATCTCAACGACCGTATCGACGTCGCCAAGTCCGCGACGCGCCTGGTCGTCTCAACCAGCAGGTCATGGTCCAGGGAGCTGCGTGAGCTCGATGAGCGCGCGCAGGTTTGGATCCGCGCCAATGCGCCCGGTTTCGCAGCCGAGGCATCAGGCCTCAGCATCATGTCCGCTCACGTCTCGCAGCGAAGCATCGACAGCATGCTGGGTGGCACGATCTTCGCTATGGTACTGATTTCCTTCATCCTGATTTTCATTTTCCGGAGCATTCGGATCGGCCTGCTCAGTCTTGCGCCGAATTTCATCCCGGCTATCATGAGCTTTGGCCTGTGGGGCTATCTCGTGGGTCATGTGGGTATTGCCGCTTCGGTGGTCGTCGCCATCGTCTTCGGAATTATCGTGGACGACACGATTCATTTCTTGAGCGAGTATCTGAAAGCTAGGCGCGAGGGCCTTTCGGCGGAAGAGGCTGTGCGTTCGTCCTTTCACGTCGTCGGCCAGGCGTTGCTGACGACGACTGTGGTCCTGGCGGCGGGCTTCATGACGTTTGCCACATCCGGATTCGAGGTCAGCTGGTCGCTCGGGCTCCTGGTGACGATGACGATCCTCCTTGCGCTTGCCGCGGATTTCCTGCTCCTTCCGACGCTGCTGATTGCTGTCGACCGGAAAGCGTGAGGGATGCTCCCCTCTTGAGCGCCGTCGCTGACCATCGTCGCGGACCTGACGGCCCGGCGGGCAGGTAAGAGATGCGACTCCGTGCCGTTATTGGGGCGCGGCGGCGCGGTCCAGGGTAGGCGGCAGGCCGAAGCGGACGTTCTCGACGATGCCGTCCATCGTGGAGATTTCCAGGTCGGTGTACTCGCGCAGCTTCTCGATCAGGTCGTGCACCAGTTCCTCGGGGGTCGAGGCGCCGGCGGTAATGCCGATGCTCTTCTTCCCACGCAACCATGCGGGATCGAGCTTCGACGGATCCTCTATCAGGTAACTGGGCACACCGCTGTCGTTGCTGACTTCGCACAAGCGCGGTTGGAGTTGGAGCTGTTCTGGGCGCCGACCACCAGCACCAGATCTACCAGGGAGGCCAGCATGCGCACGGCAGCCTGACGGTTCTGGGTCGCGTAGCAAATGTCTTTGACGTCCGGTCCGACGATCTTCGGGAAGCGCCGCCGCAGGGCCGCAATCACGTCGCGGGTGTCGTCGACCGACAGCGTCGTCTGGGTGATGTAGGAGACCTTGTCGGGGTCGCGGACCTGGAGGGCTTCCACATCGGCGACATCACTCACCAGCAGGACCGGACCCGGAATCTGGCCGACGGTGCCTTCGACCTCCGGGTGGTTCTCGTGGCCGATCAGAATGATGTCGTAGCCCTTGGCCGCGTAGCGTCGGCCCTCGACGTGGACCTTGGATACCAGCGGGCAGGTCGCATCGAGCGGGCGCAGCCGCGCATCGAGGCGTCCTGCTCGACCCGACCCATCGCTCTCCTGCCTTTTTTTGAAAGTTGCAACACATCCGTACAGAGGCTAAGTAGCGTCTCGGGCGACGAGTGGCGGGCGAAATTCAGGTCGCCAGGCCCAGACGCTCCAAGGGGCGATACCGGGCGTGATCGTGTCCACGAGTTCGTCGAGCCGAATCTGCGCGAACGTGCGGCCGCCGGGGCGTCTCGGGGGTTGCGGGAGGCCGGCCAGCGCGTAGGCGACGGCTGGCTCGTATTTGGGCCAGCGGCGGAGCGTCCGCGGTCGCGGATTCTTGGCAAAGTGTCGCCGGAAACGAGACTCCGTGGCCACGAGAGTGACCGCGAGATGAGAATTTTGTCAATGTTCATAGGGGGGATCGTCCAAGAATAGCAAAATCGAATTTTGCGAAACTGCGCGTGAAGGGGGGCGGACGGTCATGCCGCTCATCCGGACGAGATTCGGGGGTGGGGGGGTACGGCGCACGCCGAGCCGTTGGTGTCGATACCTCCACACTCGCGGCAGCGGCGGGCGTCGAGATCGTTTTGTTTCTGACCAGTTCGGCCGCATGTTCGCCGACGAGAACAACGTGGCCCGAGGCACCCCAGCAATGAGATTGTGATTTTCCTAGAGATCAAGATCCGCCGTAGCTCGGCGATGTAGGTCTCAATGAACCGCTGGACGTAGCGGCTCCGCTCGGCGCGGCGTTTCGCTTTATCCCGGCGACCGCTCATGGCACGCCCATCCCGTCGGCCCGCGGATTGTCGCCGTCGAACCGCGTGCAGTACCGGCAATACGCGAGCATCCGCCGCTGGTCTGGCGGGAGCCAGAGCAGCAGCGGGACATCGTCATTGGCGATCTGCGTGCGGCATCGGCTGCAGGTCTCGTCGTAGCCGGGGTCGTGCACGTGGTCGGTGGACCAGATGCCGCCCGGCACGACCGCGGCCAGGTCGGTCGGTTTCACCGGCGGGCTGCTCATGATTCGACCTGCCGCGGCGACGGCAACTTGTGCAGATCGCGCGCCATTCGTTCCAGCAGTCTGGTGGTCTGCTGGACGATCTGCGGCTTCTCGGTCTTGATGGCGATCTCCGCGGCGTGGGCGACGGCGCTGTGAAGCGTGGCGGCTGTGGCGAAGAGCGTTGAGATGGCCTGGATGGTTTCGATGGGACTAGTGCATTTTTCAGATGGGGCTAGCGCCCCAAACCCCTCGCCGTCGCTCGCGGGGGTCCACTGCCCCGCGCCGCTCCGGCGGGGCGCGCCTTGCGCGCCCTTGCGACACGCATGTGAAAAACGCGCTAGTAGTAGAAGGCGGCCAGTTCGTCCTCCGTGTACGGGGCGAGCAACTGCTCGAGCGTCAGGGTGCGCGGGCGGTGCTCGGGTTTCAGGGCCTCACCGGCCCAGGGCGGAATCCCCGGGGGGAAGCTGGCGAGAAAGTTGTCCCTGGCGAGCTGTTGCCAGGTCCGGCCGTGTCGGCGACGTGGCGGCGGGAGCCCTTCGATCCGGTAGGCGACGTCGGGGAGATACTGCGGCCACTTCGCGCGGGCCTTCGCGCGGCGCCGGCGGAGGGTGCGCGCGCTGACGTTTTTGCGCGAAATGATGGTCGGATCAGGCAAATAGGAATCGCGGTGTCCGCCCATAGGCCCTTTTCGTCAATGTTCATGGGGGGTCGTCCAAGAATAGCAAAATCGAATTTTGCGAAACTGCGCGTGAAGGGGGGCGGACGGTCACGCCGCTCATCTGGACGAGATTCGGGGGTGGGGGGGTACGGCGCACGCCGAGCCGTTGGTGTCGATACCTCCACACTCGCGGCCGCGGCGGGCGTCGAGGTCGTTTCGTTTCTGACCAGTTCGGCCGCATGTTCGCCGACGAGAACAACGTGGCCCGAGGCACCTCAGAAATGAGATTTTGATTTTCCTAGAGATGAACGCCAGCATCTGGACGGCGCCGTACTTTGATGCGGGCGGCGGTGAGATCTGGATGATTACCCGCTCGGTCCCAGCGCGGGATGACGAGGGTATTTTCGCCATCGTCACCACGGATCTGCCTGTGGATGCCCCCGCCCGGTGACGCCGCTGTGGCGGTGTCGCACGCGTGACGCTCTCGCGCCGCGAAAGATATTGTGGTTGCGAAACCCGGGGTCACCCCCCTCGTAAAGGGACGCCGAACGCTCGTTCGACGTACTGGCGGAGAGACACTGAAGCCGCTCGGTTCACCGACAGTTCCTCCGCTCGCCGCCGAGTCTGTGCAACCGCTTCGGACAGGAGCTGCTGCACCATACTCCGTTTGACCCCGCCCGCGACGGCCCGGTCAGCCCGCACCCGGCTGAGGCTCAGTGCCAGCTCTGCCAAAAGGTGGCAATAGTTCTTTTAGAGCAGCCCGCGGGGGCGTTGTGGTCGCGGACACCCTTTTGATCTGTTGCACCAATTCCAGAAGGTCTGAGTTGTGATTCTGATGGTGGACGGCGTCCATCCCTTTTCTCAGGGCGGTTTTGAAGCTTGCCAGCAAACCATCTTCTGTTTCAAGACCTGATGTATCCTCCACCTCGTAGACAATTCCCTGGCCCCCTCTTCCGATCTCTCGAACGACGCGCCAGCGACCGCCATACATCCGCGCTTTGTCATTGGACATCGGTGAATTCTACAGTGTTAGAAGTCGCGGGCGAGGCATCCGCCGCGCTGGATGCCCCCGCCATGTCTACGCAACTACGGCACCTAGCGGTCGCGAAAACACCAGCGTGCAGCGTCTTCTGGAGGCGGCAGTTTTTTCGCGAGGTCATCACCAACCCGGTCCCGCTCGACCTGAACACCCTTACGGCGCTGCTCACTACCGGACATTCGCGCTCACGCACCCGCTGCGGCTCTCGTGGCGGCAGGTGCTCCGGGTGCGGCGGCCGGACGTCGGTGACGGCGGGCACTGTCTTTGACCGGACTCGCACGCCGCTCACGGTCTGGTTCACCGCCTGTTGGCTGTTCGCGACCAGCAAAGACGGGATCTCGGCACTGAGCCTGCAGCGGACGCTGGAGATCGGCTCCTACCAGACGGCATGGGCGATGCTGCATCGGCTGCGGTCGGTGCTGGTGCGCCCGGGCCGGGACCGGCTGGCCGGCGTGGTGGAGGTGGATGAGACCTACATCGGCGGTGAGGAGCCGGGGCTGGCCGGCGGTCGAGCCAGGGGCAAGAAGGTGCTGACCGGCATCGCCGTGGAGATCCAGGCGCCGAAAGGCGTCGGCCGGTGCCGGATGCTGCCGCTGGCCGATGCGTCGGCCGCCTCGCTGCACCCCTTCGTGACAGATCACGTTGCGCCGCGCGCGACGGTGATCACCGATGGCTGGCCGGGCTACAGCGGGCTCGAGAAGCTCGGCTACGTCCATGATCGACGTAGCCAGCGGGCGGCCCGAGCCGGCGGCGAGGATCCCGGCGCGCTCCTGCCGGCGGTGCATCGGGTGGTCTCGCTGGCCAAGCGCTGGCTGCTGGGCACCCACCAGGGCTCGGTGGAGCCGGCGCACTTGGCCAGCTACCTGAATGAGTTCGTGTTCCGCTTCAACCGCCGGCGCTCCCGCAGCCGCGGGATGGTCTTCTACCGCGTGCTCGAACTCGCCGTAGCCCACGACCCGGTACGCTACCAGGACCTCATCGCCACCAGGCGGCCCCGGGCTGTGCGACCCACGCCGCCGCAGGTGCGCGGGCACCCGCCGAGCCTGGAACGTCCTCCAGCGAATCGCCCCTGGAGAACTGCGGCGCTCAACTGGTCCGGTTAAATGGATACCCCCAATGGGAGAATTCGACTTTGCCGATGCACCACCGGATCCCCTCACGGGTACCGTGGACACCAACGGGGTGTTTCGTTTTACAACGACGAGACGAGAACGATCAATGCGGCTGTCGATCTCAGCGAAGTCCGCATGGGTACGGCTTCAGTCGATGGGTCGAGTATGAGCGGCGAGTACGCAGTCGAGGTCGCGGTGAGTACAGGCCTCCGTGAGCCGTTCAAGGCTGGCTACTCACTGTAGTTGACCTTCGTGCGGTAGCCAGACGACTTCTTCTCGCCCGCTATGATCTAAGTCAAGGTGCATATTCCCGTGAAGACAGGTCCAACGTGCGCGAGTCTAACCTCCACGTGTAGACTGCGGGCGAGTTGTTGATCATCTTCGACCGAAGGAGGAGAAGAAGTGGAATGCAAGTACTGTGGCAGCACGAATATCAGCCGCATCCTCGTCGAAGATGTTGAGGGTTGGGAGTGCCAAGATTGTGGCCGAGCGTTCGAGGACAAACCGACGCTCGACCCAACGCTCGGGGTGCGCGCGGGTATCACGCTGCGATGCCCGCAGTGCCGAAACATGGCGGCACGGGTGATTGAGGAACCACGGGAGCGGACCGACGTTTCGGTCGGTCGATCTGTTTGGCTCACGGCTGTATCTATGTCCCTGACATCTTGTACGTCGTCAAACCGAAGCGTAAGTCGTCAGACCAGTCCGGACCAATGAGTCTGTGTTTAGAGAGACTTCCTGCCACCGTTGGGACGGGGTGGCGGGGCGGCCAGTCCCGAGCGAACCGTCTCGCCGCGATCTTCCCCCGAGGCAGTCAGGTGACGAATATATATGTCGAAGGTGAGATAGAGAAGGTGTGGAGCTGACGCTGCACCGAAGAGTACGCCGAAGGCTTCAAATGGGGCTACAAAGCCGGCTCGCAGGAAAACCTCCTGCCGTGAATGCACCGATACGGGGGGTGAGTGTCCGCACATCACAGTGCTCAAGAAGCTATTCACTGCATAGGGAAAGGAACGACGGACCGATGAAGATACTTGCAAGCGTCGGGTTTGTATTGGTGATGCTCTATTTGGCTGAGCCTTTCTTCCAGAGGGGTGGGGATGAATGGTGGATTGGCTTCGCCCTGGTGTCATTTGCCACGATAGCATTCTACGCCAACGTGATTTGGAAAGGGCGTCGTCCTGCGCCCTAGGGTTTTCTTGGACACTTGATTGCGAGAGAGTACTCGCAGGAGGCGTGTCGAGATGGGGAAACCAGATCAGGGATCGGCGGCGGCGGAGGGAGCCCGGAGGGCGACCGGAGACGCCGCCGATCCCGGCCGTAGCGGCCGATTTTCAGTGGGGCGGAAGCGCGAGGTGGTGCTGCGTCTGTTGCGCGGGGAGGATCTCGAGTCGGTGTCGCGGGCGGTGGGGATCACCGCGGCGCGGGCCTCGCAGTGGCGCGACCGGTTTCTGGCCGCGGGCCAGGCCAGCCTGAAGAGCCGGGCGCCGGATGCCCGGAACGAAGACAATCGTCGGCTGCAGGCCAAGATCGGCGAGCTGCTGATGGAGACCGAGTTACTGTACGCGAAGGTGGACCAGCTGGAGGCGGGCGGCCCTTTGGCCCGTCGGAGGTCGAGGCGATGAGAGGCGCCCACTCGATCTCCACGCGTCGGGCGTACGGCCTGCAGCGGATCTGCCGGGTGTGGCACTGCGCTTGCTCCAGCGTCTACGCGCGGCGGCAGGCGACAACGTCCCAGGTGCCGGGTCGGCGCCGCCCCAGACGACGTCCTGGTCGGCCACATTCGCCGGGTGCTCGAAGCGTCGCCCTTTCATGGCGAAGGGTATCGGAAGGCCTGGGCGAAACTCCGGGTCGAGGGGATCCGCACGTCGCAGGAACGGGTGCGCCGGTTGATGCGCGAGCACGACCTCCAGGCCCCGCACCGCGTGGGCCGGGCGCACGGCCCGAAGGCACATGACGGCACGATCACCACGGAGGTCCCTGACGTGATGTGGGGCACGGACATGACTGCCACGATGACCGTGGGCGAGGGGGCGGCGTTCGTTTTCGTGGCCGTCGATCACTGCACGACTGAGTGCATCGGCCTGCATGCGGCCACGCGCGCGAACCGCTTCGAGGCCCTGGATCCGATCCGCCAGGGCGTCCGCGAACGCTTCGGCGACATCGGCGACGGGGTCGCCCGCGGGCTGCGTCTTCGTCACGACCACGGGTCCAACTATCTGGCGGACGACTTTCAACAGGAGGTCGCGTTCTTCGGGATCGAGAGCTCGCCGAGCTTCGTGCGGGAGCCCGAAGGGAACGGTGTCGCGGAGCGCTTCATCCGCACGCTGAAGGAGAATCTGTTGTGGGTGCGGAGCTTCGACACCATCGAGGCGCTCCGCCTGGCCTTGCTCGAGTTCAAGCGGACGTACAACGAGCAGTGGATGCTGGAGAAGTACCACTATCGAAGCCCCGCCCAGGTGCGACGTGACCTCGTCGGGCTGGTAAAGGCGGCGTAGATGCGAATACCGTCAAACCACTGTCCAAGAACCCTGGGGCGCTACAGTCGTGACTAAAGCGTGCAACAGAGCTGGACACCTCGCATGCAGGAGTTGACAATGCCTGATGTAAACTCTGGTACGGGGAGACGTGCCACCCTCCCCATGTCCGTAGCCAACATGACCTTCATGGTCAACAGACTTGGCAAGGACTGCGCTCCTCTCCAGTTCATTCGCGAGCTTACACAAAACTCCATTGAGGGAATTTCCCATCTTCGCGACCCAAAAGGTGAGATTCGATGGGACGTTGACTGGAATCGTTACGACCTGACTGACGCATATAAGCTGTGCGTAATCGACACCGGAATCGGAATGACTGGAACCGAGATGGTGCACTACATCAACCAGCTCTCATCGTCCATCCACGAGCAATCCGACAGCGGACATTTTGGTGTGGGAGCAAAAATCTCTGCCGCCCCACTGAATCGCGAAGGACTGCTGTACCTGAGCTGGAAAGAGGGTCGCGGCTCGATGATTCATCTCTGGTTCGACCCAGACGCGAAGGTGTACGGATTGCGGAGATTCCTGGAGAATCACGGAGAGTTCTGGACTTATGTAGAGGATGCGATCAAGCCAGAGCCGATTCAGGACCACGGAACGATGGTTGTTCTGCTCGGTAACTCGCGTGACGAGAATACGATGACCGCTCCGGCTGGTGCGGCAACGCTATCAAGATGGATTCTTAGGTATCTCAACGCTCGGTACTTCCGTTTCCCGGAGGGAATCAAAGTCAGTGCTCGTGAGAGCTGGGAGCTTCCTCGCGACGAGAAACACAATGCGCTCCGGATTGTCACTGGGCAAGGACCGTGGCTGGATGACAAGTGTGAGAGCAAGGGTACTGTTGAGCTTACCAACACCAAAGCACACTGGTGGATCATCCGGGACGAGGTGGAGCGCCACTCTGGCCACACGGCCCCCGGCGGACATATGGCAGCTCTGTATCAGAACGAACTGTACGAGATGGTGCTTGGCCGAGCCGCCTTCGCGCGCCTACAGGGGTTCGGAGTGATCTTCGGCTGCAACCGAGTAGTGATCTATGTTGAGCCGGATACAGAACACCAGGCAGTGACCTCGAACACGCCGAGGACTCAGCTGATAGTCGACGGCGATCCCCTGGACTGGACGCAGCTTTCTGAGGAATTTCGCGAGCAGCTTCCAGAAGAACTCATCCGACTGCAGGAGGAGATCGGCGCTAAGAGTGGCTATGAAGATCATAAGAAGGCCATTCGCGAGCGCCTGAAACTGATTCGCGACCTGTTACGATTCAGCCGCTTCCGTCCGGCATCAGACGGTAACTCGTTGATAGACAGGGATGCGACTTCTGAGGGCGGTACGCCTGCGAAGTCCGATCAGAAGAAGAGTTCGTGCTCACCTGGCGGTGGCTCAGGTGGCCGTGCTGGTGATATCTATGCCCTGTTCGCGGAGAACGAGGGCGAGCCAGCCGACCCTGTCAACTCTTCGAAGGAGCCTCAGACCAAGTGGGTAACAGTCGAGAATGGCTCCAGAACAAAGGGTGACCTAGAAGATCGTGCCGCGCGCTTCCATGTTGAGCAGAATCTGCTTCTAATCAATGGGGATTTTCGCGTGTTCACGAACATGATCGAGCGATGGGAGGCCCGCTACGCCGAGCACACTGGAGTGAAACCTGTCATTCAAGCCGTCGTTCATGAGTGGTTCGAGCAGCAGCTTGTCGAGACAGTAATGAGCGCGATCGCCTTGCGAAAGGGCAACTGGAGTACTCAGGAGATCGAGCAGCTGTGGTCGGAAGAGGCCCTGACCGCCGCTGTGCTGCCACGGTACCACATTGACGTAAGCATCAAGCGCGCTCTCGGTGCCAGGATTGGCAAAGCTGAGGCAGCGTAACATGGCGTACATAGATTGCGTGCATCCTACACCGATGGGCGAGGAATTCTCCGTGCGCGCGATCCCAAAGTTTTGGAGTGAGACTGGTCGACCTCACCAGTCGACTCGTGTCGCTTCAGGACCTCTTCAAGCTCTCTCTCCGAAGAAAGCACGGAGACCATTCGCTGTTCGAGCCAGACGATCTTCTTGTCGAGTGCCTCGACCGCTGGGCCGGCTTTCAGCGGCGGCCTTCGCACGGTTGGCGGCCGACTGAGTTTCCCGTTCGAGCGCTTCGGCCTGTTCCAGGCGTTCAACGTCTCGTCGCGAGTTTGGGCGATCGCCCCATGGCGCTGGCAAAGCCCGAACGGCCCACAGACTGGCTCACGCTCGAACTTCTCCTGGAGAGCGCCGAGCGTCTCCTGACGGCCCTGTAGCTCCTCGGCCTGGCCATTGAGAGAGGCGAACTGCTTGACAAGCTCGTCCGCCTTCTGCGCGACCCCGCCGCGCACCGACGGGGGATGCCAGCCGCCACAGGCACCGGCCGCCACGACGTGGATGGCCATCTTCTCGTGTGGCCTACGGCCTCGGCGGCGAGTACGATGCGCGCGCACGCTTCCGCGTCCGACCCGGCGTCGTGGTGATGGAGCAGAATACGAAGCTGTCGGCAGACGTCTGGCAGCGTCGTCGGGTAAATTCCCCATTGTGCGCGAGCAAGCTGGACGGTACAAGTGAACGGTGTTCGCGGCGCACGCAACCGGTATCTCGCGCAACACGCGAGGAGGACACTCCGAATCGGGGATCGCAGTATCTCTCGATTCGGTACACGGAGCGGCTTGCCGAAGCCGGGATCGAGCCGTCGGTCGGGAGTGTGGGCGATTCCTGCGTCAAGGCGGCATCTCGAAGCCGTGGAATTCGCGACACTCGAATGGGTCGAGTGGTTCAACAACCGCCGGCTGCTCGCGCCTATCGGGAATGTGCCGCCAACGGAGTGTGAACAGCAGTGCTATCTGGCGCAGAAGGCTCCCGTCATGACGGCCGGAGTCAACTAATGAGCCCTCTCACAAACCCGGGGCGGTTCAAAGTGGGTGCGGCAGGCGCAGCGTGATGCTGGGCATCGGCCGGGCCTGACGACGAGCGAGCGGGAGCGGTTGAAGGAGTTCGAGCGCGAGGTCCGCGAGCTGCTCCGGTGCTTCCGCCATCAACTGTTGCTACCCCGCCCTTATCTCGTTCTAACCAAACCGCTTAGACTAGATATTCAGTGCCAGAGAGCTGCCAGCGTCAAAATCGGCTGGAAGTATCTGGATGATTAGGGCTTAAGCTCTCTTCACCAACACTTGATGACGGAAGCACCGCGGAGCTGTGCCGGGCGGATACCCCTTCCAGGACTCGATCCAATACGCGCTACCATTCTCGGAACTGGACCGCGGGTGTTCGGGGTCCTCATGCGTGCCGCCCGGATTCAGTGTGATGAATCCGAACCGGGCGCGGTCCGTGAACGTGCGCCGAGGTCCCGCTAGGAACCTCCAGCCGAGCCTGTGGCCGAGCCGTTCGTACGCGGCATCGATGGATTCGACACACTGCTCCAGAGACGGGAAAGCTGGGCCGTTGTCAGTCATGGGGCGATCGGGAAGTTCGTCGCTCGACCGCGACGTCATGCCCTCAAGGTGCCGAGAACGTCAGACGATGAACCGGAGGACGGCGGCGAGCACGGCGGTCTGGGCAACGAGAGCACCGATCATCCACTTGACGAGCCGAACCTCAAGGGCCGACAACGCTGCGTCCAACTCGGGGCGTGTCACGCTCGCGTCGCGGGCTTGCGCGGCGACAGACACCACTGCTTCGGCCAGCGGCGGGGCGGCACCGGCGGCGGTCAACGTCTTCACAGCCGCGTGCGTATCGAAAGACATTGATGCTCAAGACTACCACACAGCCGGAAGCGCCGCATCCGAGGCCCCAGCCAAGGCGAGTACGGCGTGGGGCATGATGACCGTATCGGGCGCGGAGCGTGCTCGGAGGACCGCGGCGACGCAAGCGGGAACGGCGTAGCGCGCGGCGGCTGACACCTGTGAAGGGGGCGACAGATGTTCGACTGGTTGTTCGGACGCGTGCGGGAAGCGAAGCCAGAACCGACTCAGCGACGAAAGCCGGCGCGGTTCCCCTCGGCGAAGCCGTCGTCCAGAATGGTCCGATGATGACTTCCGATGGGCGCTCCTCGCGCACACCTTCGGGCATCACGTATCCCCGAGCATGCCGGCGGCTTGATGACTTGATGCACATGCGTGAAGACGCGGAGGCCGGCGAATTGACGCATCGCGACTTGCATCATGGCATCGAATCGATCGACAGAGACACGGGGGAAAAACGCGCTCGTGTCCGTGGCCGAGGTTGACAGGGAGATCAAGGATGCCGAGCGATCGGCATCCGAATCCGCGCGTCTGGCTGGGCGATGCGCGTTGCAGGTTGTCGGGCGGGAATCCGCGCCTCAACGCCTGCGAGCCCGGTTGCGCGAGACAGTTCGGGATGTGGTGTTCGACTACCGCAGGCGAGAAACTGGCCGCAAGCGGAGGCCACGCTGGTGCTTCCGCCATCAACTGTTGCTACCCAGCCATTATCTCGTTCTAACCAAACCACTTAGACTAGATATTCAGTGCCAGAGAGCTGCCAGCGTCAAAATCGGCTGGAAGTATCTGGATGATTAGGGCTTAAGCTCTCTTCACCAACACTTGATGACGGAAGCACCGATGTGAGTATTTTGCGCGAGCAAGGCGAGAAGGTCCTCACCCTTTGAATCGGAGCACTCTGGACCGTGATACCGCTCGGAACCTTTTGGAAACAGCGGTCGACAACTGCCTTGGCGATCGCCAGGCCGATCGCCAGATGCGTCTTGCCCACCCCAGGCGGGCCAAGTAGGATGACGTTCTCAGCGCGGTCGAGGAACCCCAGCTCGTGCAGGCTCTCGATCTACTCGCGCTTGATGCTCGTACCCAGGCGGCGCACGTTGGCCGTACTCTCCAGCCAGCGCGACGCCTGCTCGTTCAGGACCTCGTCGTTCGCGAACGCCCGCTCGTAGAAGAAGCTGTCACGGATGTAGCGTGTGGGTGGCGAATTCGTAGGAATCCGACATCGTTCGATCTTCGGGTCCCGTGAGCCGGGAGTCCCCCGCGAAGTTGTCGCGATGGCATGAGTAAGGCGTGCTGACGCACTGCCCTGCTGTGTCGCGATAGACGTCGAACGCGGGCGCGTCGACCCGCTCGCCACCGTCTTCGCTGGTCAGATGTCACGCCGCGATCGGCGTCTGATAGAGACCACGGCAATGCGCGTCCCATCGGTAGCGGTCGAGCCGTGCGACATCCTTTCGTATCGGGACGGGCGTCCGCCCGTCCAACGACGCATGGGCCCGATGCGCATTGTAGAAGTCCTGGAAGGCCACCAGTTTGTCTTCCAAGTCCGACGCAGACCAGAACAGCAGCTGATCCACGCATTCTCGTCGCAGCGTGCCGATCAACCGTTCGACAAACGGATGCGACAGCGGCACATACGGCACACTCTTCACCTCGGTCACCTGCAGCACCCGCAGGTTGGCGCGCCATTGGTGAAACCGATACAGCGGGTCGTGGTCGGAGCTGAGGCGCTTCGGACGCGAGAGCCCTCGAATCGCATGGTTGAACATGCGGCACAGGGCCCGGCCATCCACGGTTCCAGCATGGATGCCAAAGCCGACGATCCGCCGCGTGTATTGGTCCATCACTACCAGCACCCAATGGCTTCGCAGGATCGCCGACTCGCACCGGAACAGGTCGATGCTCCACAGGCTATCCTTCGCATGCCCCAGGAACGTCAGCCAGGACGGACCACCCGAGTGGGGTGCCGGTCGATAGTGCGTAGCGAGCACTCGGCGCACCACGTCCTTGTCGATGTCGACCGCAAAGGCGAGCGCGATCTGTTGTGCGATCCGCGGACAGCCCCACCTGGGGTTGCGCCGTTTCATGTCGACGACTGCGCCCATTGAGTCTTCACATACTCCAAGAATCCTTCTACGGGCTTGCTTCCGCATATAGAAGAAAGTTCTCTCCCGGTGCGTGTAAGCAGCGTCTTTCCAATGTTAAGATTGTTATCGTCACCTTTGGATCTCTCCAAGTTAAGTAGTCTGCCGTAGTAATTCACGGCAAATATCTCAGGGACATCTCTTCGTGCAAAACCTGGCAGATTCTGAAATTTGACAAGGCCAATACTGTCGAGGTGGTGTAGAGTGGCGAAGTTTATTCCGTGTTTGTTGTAGATCTTAGCTTCGACATCGAACACCAATGGCACAACCTCTCCCATTTCCCAGGCGAACCCGCAGAGCTTAGTGAACAGAGCGGCTTCGGCTTTATCGAGATCCGAAAGGAAATTGACGGTCCGCTTCGAGTAGGTTCTAGGAACGTTCGCTTCACCAGCCAGAACGCGCGACCATAGCTCCTGCATTTCATTGTCGGACACGATCCGGGATCTTTCGAAAAAATTGACAATCCAATCATCCGCAACGGAAGCGGGGGTCGCATTGTCATTCAACTGCGGCAATGCTTTAGCGGTAATGCTTTCCATATTTATCTGACGTTGCGCTTCTTCCCCAATCCATCGGCGGGCGGCTCTACGATGTAGATCGGTTAACTCAATTTCAGATTGCGCTTCTATTTTTGCAGCCTCAGCCTTTGCTTGGGCTACTCGTTTGATTTGGCGAGGTTCGAAGAGAACGCCTACTGCGTTCGATATCTTCTTTATCAGGGTGTCGGCAGGCTTCGTTAGATTTCCAAAATTTATGAGGTCGTTCATAAAGTCCTTCCGTCACTAACTCGACGCACCCTCAATTTAGTTACCTCTCCTCCCATGCCCCAAATGCAACCTCCGGATGGCTCTGTGCCTCCCAAAGAACCGACAGCAGCATGGGTCATGGTAGACGGTCCTGTTTACCCGCCGTCGTTTCCACGGCGTGCTCGAAGGCGTCGAACTCATGCAGTAAAGCCTGAGTGGCGGTTCAGCGCCACGGGGGCGTTCACTTGCATGTTATCGCTATGGAAGCTCCTTGACGGCGCCAGTCTCGACGCGGACGGCCGAGGCGTAGCGGGTGGCGGCGTGGTCAGTCTCCTCGGCCGCTTGGTCCCTAAGACTCGACCGGCTCTTGGTCGAACGGCCCGGAACCGGATCGTGATCAGCGTTCCCGTCAGGGACAATTTCACCAGGAGTCCCCCCGCCGTTGCCGCTCCAACGCCGAAAGACGGGGCCCGCTCCCGGTTACGGCCGCGATCGCTGGAGCGGCCGTGCGGTGTCGGTCCAATGCAGATCAAAGCCGCGTTCATCGGAGTTTCCCAGCGGCCAGCGTTGTGGTCGATTGTGCAAGATCGGCTGTGATCGGAGGCCGCTGTCCCGATTACAGGCTGGAGTGGCCCTGACCTGTCGCAGGAGCCTGTGGTGGGCGTTCTTCGAGATACGCCGCCCAATCGTCCATCAGGCGGCACCGACGCTCGAAGAGATCACTGCGGGCGTAGGCCGCCTCGGTGGGGTTTTGTACCGTATGGGCGAGCGCGGCCTCGACCACTTCGCGGGGTGTGTTCGTCCGTTCCGTGGCCCAGTCCCGGAAGCTCGACCGGAACCCATGAGGCACGGCGGCGATGCCGAGTTTCTTGATCAATTTCGATAGCGTCACGGTGGAGAGTGGCTTCCCGCGCCGACTGCGGAACACCAGGCCGGTGCCATCGCCCAGTCTCTGCACATCGTGCAGGATCGCGAGCGCCCGCGGGGGTGGCGCGGGGCGTACTTCAGTCAGCCAATCTTTGCGGCTGACCGGTCACTTTTTTCGCCTGCACCTTCGCCCCTGGTGCCAAGGCAGTGGGCACAATCGGCGAATTCTTTAGGAAAATGGCACGCCCGGCAGGATTCGAACCTGCGACCCTCGGCTTAGAAGGCCACCGGTCTACCGGGGGCCCCAACAGTGGCCGAGGTTTGGGGAATCGGTTATCAATGGCGGTCATATTTTGTGTACCGCGGACTGTCCACACCCCCGTGTTTCCTTCGAAAAAAGAGGGGATCGGCCTGCGCTGGGCCACTTCGGCGATGACCGATCCGGATGTGCGTCGACAACGCTCACATTCCACGACCCGACCTCACCTCGTCGTTGCGACCTCCGTCCGCGTAAGCGACTGACGTGTGGCGACTTGTTCCGGTTGCAGGCTCGCGTTCGTGACGAGACGTGAGCGGAGCTCAGCCCGGACCTGGGCAGGCACGTCAACGGTGATTCCGTTGGTCGCACGTCGAGAACTGTGGCCTTCCCTTGCGGGGCCCACTGGAGCGACGCTGTGTGTCCACGACCACGGTCTCGCCTGGGCGATCGGTCGAGAAAGGAGCCCGCATGGCCAGTTCGGGACGCATCTATCACGCGGCGCCATCTACGACATCGCCTATCGGTGGAACGGCCGCGGGTGCTTCCGCCATCAACTGTTACTCAGGCGGCCGCAAGCTCGTCCCCGCCCGGGGCAGTCGGGAACCGGCCCTGCACGGCGCACGCGATCGCGCCGATGCGGATTAATACTAAGTTAAGGATGGCGGCTGACCCACAAATATCTGTGATGCCTTGTTCGCCCGCGCCCCCCCGAACTGCGCTCGCATCCGTTGCGCCGAGCGGCCCTGTCCTGATCCGGCCGGGGCGTGGTACTGCACCGGCATCGACTGGGCCCAGAAGCGCGACTACACCGTCGCCGTCGTCGTGCGCTGCGATACCACGCCGCTCCAGGTCGCCGCCGCGTACCGCACGGCCGCCACGCGTGGCTCCCCACACATCGCCGTCCCGTCGCCTCCGCACATTCCGCTTGCCTGTCGCGCCCACCAGAGCGAATGTGGACGGACGCCGCCTGCTCGCGGCCGCCACCACGAGGAGGAACCGCGTCCATGACCCCGCACGAAACCGGCTCGACCGCCACCCCAGGTGACTCACGCGCAACGGCGCCGCCGCCGCGCACGTTCGGCCCCCAGGGGCCGACCCTGGGGGACCTTATCGACGCCTATCTCCAGGACTACCAGGTCCGGCAGTTCCGGTCCGTCAGCACCGCTCGCGGCCGGACCGCCCATCTCGCCGCGTTTTTCGGCCGCGCCGCGCGGGCCGCCGGGCTCACCACGCACCAGATCCGCCAGTACCAACTCGCCCGGCGCGCCGCCGGGGCCGCCACCGGCACGATCAACCGGGAGACCTCGGCGCTCCACCGCATGGGCACGCTCGCCGTCCACTGGGGCTGGCTCGATACCGTGCCTGGCTTCCCCGACCGGCTGCGCGAGAATCCCCCCCGCCAGGGCTTCTTCGAGCACCCCGAATACCTCGCCGTCCGCGCCCACCTGCCCGCCCCGTGGCAGGACATCCTCGACCTCGCCTACTACTCGGGCTGGCGCAAGCAGGAGATCCTTGGTCTCACCTGGGAGGAGATTGACGAGGCCGGCGGCGTCATCCGGCTCTCGCCGGCCCGCTCGAAGACCCTGGTGGGGCGGATTCTTCCGATCTCGCCGCCCATTTCCGAGGCCCTGGCGCGACGGCGGGCACGCCGCGACCCCGACAGCCCGCTCGTCTTCCACCGCGACGGCATCGCCGTCCGGCGCTGGCGCACAGCGTGGCGCACCGCCTGCCAGGCCGCTGGGGTGCCGACCCGCTTCCTCCACGATTGCCGCCGCACCGCCGCCCGCAACCTGATCCGTGCGAACGTCCCCGAGCGCGTCGCCATGCTCCTGACCGGGCACAAGAGCCGCGCCATCTTCGACCGCTACAACATCATCCACGAGCAGGAACTGCTCGACGCCGGGGACCAACTCGTCGAGTATCTCGCGCAGCAGGCGCAGGCGGTGCCAGCCCGTCGGCGGTCCCACGCGGCCGGACCCGCCGCCCCGCGCACCGCATCACCCCTCCACCTCGTGCGACGCGGCACCGCGTAAAGGCGCACGGCCCCCCCGGCACCGGCGCGTGGCCGGGGGCGGCAGTGGCCGGACACCGCCCGCCTGTGCGCTGCGGCTCACGCACGGGCCACCGATACGAACCGGCCCGCGATCGTGGCACACGCAGCGACGGGGCAGGCCGACGCCGCCGAACACGAGCACACCCCGGGCCCGGCTGCGGGTGCATGCCGGATGGCTGGATGCCACTCGCCGGCGCAGGGCCAACACCCGCCAGCGGGGCGTCGCCTAGCGGAAACTGAGTCGTTCGAGGGCAACATGATCGTCATGCAATGGACGAGAAGGCCTTCTATGCAAAGAGGAGAACCGCCTGTCATGGAAACGGGACTCGAACGGATAGCAGCCAAAGCTCGTTGTGAGCCGAAGGTGCGTTTTACTTCATTGGCGCATCATGTCACTCGGGACCGAATTTGGGGGAACCTCTGTGGAATGCCCTCGAAGACGGCGCCGGGCGTGGATGGGCAAACAGTGGAGGAAGCGCAGGAGGAGTTCGAGACGTGGGTCGAGCCGATGCTCCGGTCCATGCACCGCCGGGGATATCCGGCACCTGCCGTAAGGCGGGTGTACATCCCGTAAGGTGCGTTTAATCGGTCGACCCCTCATGCGGCCTCTCGATTGTAGAAACTGAGTAATCCTCCGAGGCGTACCCGCCGCCGAACGTCGGCGTCCGGCCTTCGCGGAGGTGGTGGTCGTTGCAGGAGCTGGTTGTCGAGTCCCTGGTGGTGTCTCTCGCGATGGTAGTGTTCTATGTACTCGTAGACGAGACGACGCAGATGCCCCTCGCCGAGCGGGACCACGCGTGTGAGACACTCCTCTTTGATCGACCTGACGAACCGCTCGGCATAGGCGTTGAGATTGGGACTCTTCGGCGGCAGCCGAATCGGCTGCACACCGGCGCTCTCCAGGATCTCGCCAAAGACCCGCGTATAGAGGGGATCGCGGTCGTGAATCAGATGGCGCGCCCTGCGCAAACAGCCATCGACCGGGTCGGTCACATTGCGGGCCTGCTGCTCCATCCACGCGCCGCCCGGCTGCGGGTGGATCCCGGCGATGGTCACGCGGCGGGATCTCAGCTCGATCACGAAGAAGACGAGGTACCGCCTGAGCCCCGCCAGCGTCAACACCTCGACGGTGAACAGATCGCAGGCCGCCAGGCCCTCCCAGTGCGCCTGCAGGAACGTCTTCCAGGGCATGTGCCGGCTCCGCTCGGGCGCCGGGTCGACTCCGTGGTCGTGCAGGATCCGCTTCACCGTGGTCCGGGCGATAGTGTGGCCGAGGTTCGAGAGCGCGCCGCGGATCCGCGTGTAGCCCCACCGCGGATTGTCGACCGCCATCCTGACCACGAGCTCGGCGACGTCTTGTCGGGTCATTGGTCGACCTCGACGTCGGCGGGCGCTGCCATCGTATTTCTTGGCGATCAGTCTCCGGTACCCACGCAGGATCGTATCCGGGGTGACGATGCCCGCGACCTGCGTCAAGACCCGCCGGCCGAGTTTGTGACCGCGCACAGCGAGTCGACGACGCTGGGCGTCCGTCAGGCGAAGCGGCCGAGGGCCCAGGTGTTCTCGGAGGACCCGATTCTCCTCCCGGAGATAGTCGATCAGATCGTCTTGGTGACGGTTCACCCAGCCAGCGAACGTGAGGACGAGGAACTGCAGCGCAGGCGGCATAGCCTGAGACTACTTGGGAGACTCGACCAGCACCGACCTAGCCTCGGCCGCTTTTTCGCACCATACGGGGTCGACATCGACAAGAACGTCGTGCACCGCGTGCTGGCGAAACGCTCTCGTCCAGCCCCGGGCGGAACCGGGCCCTCGTGGTTGTCGTTCGTCGGACACACGACAGACAGTCTGTGGAGCGTGGACCTCTTGCGCTGTGCGTCCATCGTGCTCCAGAGCTACTGGGTGCGCGTGGTCATGGACCAGTTCACGCGGCGCCTCGTGGGATTCGGTGTGCATCGCGGACCGGTCGATGCACCCAGCCGCTGCCGGATGTGCAACGCCGCCATTCATGGGCGGGGCGCGCCGCGACATCTCAGTACGGATCATGATCCGTTGTTCGAGGCGCATCGGTGGACCGCGCACCTTCGGCTTCTGGAGATCGACGAAATCAAGACGGTGCCCCATGTGCCCCTGTCACACCCCTTGGTGGAACGGCTGATCGGGACGATGCGGCGAGAATGCCTGGATCAGGTGTTGTTCTGGAATGCCGGTGATCTGGAGCGGAAGCTCGCCGACTTCCAGGCCTCCTACAACGCGGCACGGAGCCATGCGTCGTGGGAAGGCTACACGCCGTTAGGCTTCGCGGGCGAACGCACGGCGGCCCGTGCCGAATTCAACCATGTGCGTTGGATCTCCCACTGCCGGGGCATGGTCCAGCTTCCAGCGGCGGCCTGATGACGAATTCGAGACCGACAGGGCTGTCTAGCAGGCTGCTGAAAAACTCCGCGAAATGGGATCGACAGATTGATCCCGTCGTACTACGATGCTCCCAACACTGAAGGGAGCCCGATCATGCGCGGACACGATGAGCAGACCACCCACATGTTCAGCTACCTGTCGCCGGAACAGCGCGTGCCGGCCGACCATCCGCTCCGCGCCGTTCGGGCGCTGACGGACGAAGCCCTGCAGACAATGTCGCGCCGATTCGCGAGCCTGTACGCCACGACAGGGCGTCCGTCGATCCCACCGGAGCAATTGCTGCGCGCTTTGCTGTTGCAAGTGCTCTACACGGTGCGGAGCGAGCGGCTGCTCATGGAAGAGCTCAACTACAACCTGCTGTTCCGGTGGTTCGTCGGGCTGAATATGGATGACCCGGTCTGGCATCCCACGACGTTTACCAAGAATCGCGACCGGCTGCTGTCGGGCGATGTCGCCGCCGCGTTCTTTGATGCGGTCCAGGCCCACGCCCGGGCGGCCGGGCTGCTCTCGGACGAACACTTCACCGTGGATGGGACGCAGTTGGAAGCATGGGCCAGCCTGAAAAGCTTTCGGTGCGTGGACGCAGCGGAGAGCGACCCGCCCGAGGACCCGGGCAATCCCACGGTCAACTTCCACGGGGAGCGGCGGCGCAATGACACCCATCAGTCGACGACCGATCCCGAGGCGATGTTGCATCGGAAGGGCAAAGGCAAGGAAGCCAAGCTGGCGTATCTCGGCCACGTGCTGCTGGACAATCGACAGGGGCTTGTCGCCAACGTCTGCGCGACCCACGCGACGGGGACCGCCGAACGCGACGCGGCGGTGCTGTTGCTGGAGGCCAGCGCCTCCCCGGGCAGCACGGTCGGGGCGGACAAGGGCTACGATGTGGCGCGCTTCGTTGCCGACGTGCGCGTCCAGGACGTCACGCCCCACGTGGCGCAGAAGGTCCGCGGGAGTGCGATCGACGGTCGGACCACGCGGCATGCGGGCTATCACGTGAGTCAGCGGAAACGAAAACTCGTGGAACAGGTCTTCGGCTGGATGAAGACCGTCGGCGGCCTGCGCAAGCTCCGGCATCGCGGCATCGCCCTGGTGGATTGGCAGCTCACCTTCGCCGCCACCGCCTATAACTTGGAGTCAAGCCCATTCTTAGTTGAAACTCTCTACGGCTCCTGATTGACTACGCGGCTTTCTTCTTCGACGTCGTCGTGTCGATCTTCAGTTCTCGCTTCAACGCGGCACGGAGCGTGGGCAGGTGCCGGCACCCCATCACCTTGCGCAGGCGCGGTTCGATGTCCAAGAGCGCGGTCGCCAGCCAGCGGTGACGTTGACGCGAGTTTTGCCAGTGATCGACCTTCGCGCAGCGTTCCTCGACGAGCGCATTGACGGACTCCAGACAGTTCGTCGTCTTCAGCGAGCGGCCCAGAACGCCGTAGAGCCCGAGTCGATGCAGCGTCAAGGTCTCGTCGAAGCCTTCCGCCAAGCTGCGGGCCGCCGATTGGTTCCGGTCCTCCAGCTCGCGATGGAGCGTCTCAAGGGCCGCGCGGGCTTCGTCGTATTCCGGACGGTTGTAGGCGCGTTGGAGGCGCTGGCGCCACGACGCCTGCTCGGTCTTGGCCAGGTAACTCACCACGTTCTCGCGCTTATGCCACTGGCACCGGTGGACCAGCGCCCGGTCCCGGAAGGCTTTGCGGACGGCTGATCGCAGCCCCTTGCCGCCGTCGAGGATCACCAGCACGCCCTGGGAGACGTCAAGACCCCGCTCGACCAACGACCGCAAGAACGGGGTCAACACTTTCTCGTTCTCGGTATCCGTCTCGACGAAGCCCAGAAAGCGTTTTTCCCCCGCCATCGTGATGCCCAGCGCGATGACCATCGTTGCCTCGGCAAAGGTCTTGCCGTCCAGGACCACGGCCACCACGTCCTCGCCGGAGAGGTCCCGCTCCTGGAGCTCCCGCAGTTTCGCCGCGCTAGCCTGAATAAAGCCCCGGGACACGGTCGACCCCGACAGCCCGATGGCTCCGGGAATCGCCGCCGCGGCGGCTTCGTAGTTGCGGCACGAGATTCCGTACAGCACGCGCTTCAGCAGCAGGTCGTTCACCGCGCGCTCCCCATGCAACGCCTCGTAGGACCGCAGCGGCATCTCGCTCCCCGCGACATGGCGAATCCGTGGCACGCGAATTGGCACGCGCTGGCCGGCCAACCCGACCGTCCCGGGGTTGCTGCCATGACGACGCCCGCCGACCGATGCGTCCTTGCGGGCATAGCGCCCGCCCGCCAGCGCCGTCACCTCCGCGTCGAGCAACTCCTCGACATGCAGCAACCCCAGCGGCACCAAGGACCGGATCAACTCCACCTTGGTGTCGACGTCCAGTTCGGCGTACTCCTTCCGGTCGATGACGTCGACCGGGCCCAACGTGCGAACCTTCTTGCGCTTCCTGACGGGTCGTAGGACACTGCTCATCTCGGCTCCTTTCTCTCGTGGCGTGATGTTCGTCTTAGGCAACGTCATCAAACCACAGGGTTTGGAGCCGCTTCAATTCCCAACTAAGTTTCGCGCACCTTCATAACTTGGTCCGGTTGCGGAATCTGGAGGCGAGGTGTCCCTGATCGCCGGCCGCGGGTGTCGCTGGCCCCCTCGTCGGGACAGCGTGTCCCCGTGCGCACCGTTGTCGGGGGGGCGTGACACGCATGATGGCCATGAAAACAGCCCGATCCTCGTGTTCTTCAGCAACCTGCTAGTGGATGACCGATGGGATCATGGTGTCAGAGCCGCTTGGACATGCAGATGCTGAGGGGCGCGTTCACGTACTCGCCGAACGCGGGGACTGTTCGAAAGCCTGCCCGTTCGTACAGGTTCATTGCCTCACGCTGCCGCACGCCGGTTTCCAGCATCAGCTGGGATGCTCCCAGCGCGTGCGCTTCCTCGGCCAGCGCATCGAGCAGTGCGCGACCTATGCCGTGGCCTCGAAACGAGGCCAGCACGTACATACGCTTCAGTTCTGCCGTGTTCGAATCAAGCCGTCGCAATGCGCCACAGCCGACCGGCTGATGCTCCCAGTACGCGACGAGAAAAACACCACGGCCGGGACTGACCTCGGCGTCGTCAAGACGAAAGTGATTGGCGCCTGGCTCCGGGTATTGCTGGGACAGTTCTGCGTTCAGCGCCGCGATGAGCGTCTGCGCCACCGCACAGTCAAGTGGCTCTGTTCGAATACTCAAGGGAGCCATGCTCAGCCCGGCCTTGATGGCGACTTTCTGCTTCTGGCCCTTGTTCTTGTCCTTCTGACCACCTTTGTCTCCCATGACATGTCTCCCTTGTTGCAGTCGCGTACGAACTGAGTCAACCGGTTCGGTCGTGAGGCTGGCTTTAGACTGAGATTTCCGGTTTGCCTGCTCCAGATGGGCTTTGACGCCCCTATATGTCAAGACAAGCGTTTAGGCTGCCTGCGTGACGTGTCTGCGCATGCGGAAGTCTGCCATCACACGCTGGTAGATTTCACGGGCGAGGAAGCGTTTGAGGCAGCGGATGATCTCGCGTCTGGTCCGGCCGCCAGCCGTCCGGCGGGCGACGTCGTCGACCGTCGGCTGGTGGAGCCGCATGCGGACGACGACCGTGCGATGGAGGGCGGCGTTGGCTTGTCGGTGCCCGCCCCGATAGAGACGATGCCGGCCGGTCGTCATCCCGGACGAAGCCGGGATCGGACAGGCCCCGCACAGCTTCGCAAAGGCGGCTTCTGAGCGAATCCGGTCGGGGTTGTCGCCGAAGATGATCAGCATCTGGGCGGCCGTGTGGGCGCCGACACCGAAGCCCTCACGGAGGGTCGGCGATGTCTCGGTCGTGAGGCGCGTGAGGTGCTGGTCGTGTATCGCCATCTCCTCGGTGAGAGCCATCCAGCGGCGGGCGAGCGCCCGGAGGGTATGCTTGGCGGCTGCGGTGGGCGTGTCGAGGGGGCCCGGTCGGAGTCCGGCGCAGCGCGTGAGCAGGCCGTGATCGGTGAGGGCGTGGAGGGCTTCTCGCAGGTGGCGCACGGCGAGTCGACGGCGTTGGGCATCGGTCAGGCGAAGCGGCCGAGGGCCCAGGTGCTCCCGGAGGACCCGATTCTCCTCCCGGAGATACGCGATCAGATCGTCTTGGTGGCGGTTCACCCAGCCAGCGAACGTGAGAACGAGGAACTGTAGCGCAGGCGGCATGGCCTGAGATTACTTGGGAGACTCGACCAGCACTGACCGGACCTCGGCCCATTAAACGCACCTTACGCGGTCGCGTCCGCGGCGCGCGATCTGGGCTTGACGGAGTCGTCGCTCCGGAACTGGGTCGAGCAGGCCCGCGCGGATCGGACGAAGGGCAAGACCGGCCTCACGACGGCGACCCGGTGACGGGAGGGGTAACCCTCCCTCCGACCCGATCGTGGCCCATCCCGATGACGCCTCCGGTGAGCGGCCGCAGCAACAGAGGGCATGGCCGTTCCTGCGCGAGGTTACGACGGGCAGACATGGCGAAGCCGGCGGTGGGCGAGTTAACATACAGGAATATCATGAGTAGGGTTATCCATATGAAAACAACTCTCAATATTGATGAGACCGTGATGCAGCAGTTGCGGGAAGAAGCGGCACGGCGGAAAACCACGATGTCCGCTCTCGTGGAGGCGGGGCTCCGACGTGTCCTCGCAGGGTCCGCGCCCGCCGAGAACCCGCACGACATCCTCCCGCCGCTGCCGACCTGGAGAAGCGGAGGGTTCCGGGCAGACATCGCCAACCGTGAAGAACTCTACCGGGTGATGGAAGAGGCGTAGGTGTTGGTTTTCGATACGAACGTGCTCATCTATGCGGCTGACAAGGACTCTCCATTCCATGGTTCCTGCCGCGAGAGTGTCTTACAGGCTCGTGACGATCCATCACCGGCCTTTCTCACCTGGAACGTCTGCTATGAGTTTCTGCGGGTCACGACCCACGCGCGCGCGTCTGTGTCCCCTTGGACGCCGGGGAAAGCTTGGGGTTTCCTCGAAGCGCTGTTGGCGTCGCCCGGGTTCGACCTGCTGCTGGCGACGCAACGTCATGCGGCAGTACTGGCGCAAACCCTAACGGAGTTGCCCGACGTTCGCGGCAACCTGTTCCACGACCTTCAAACCGCCGTGTTGATGCGCGAGCATGGCATCAGTCGGATCTGCACCCGCGACACCGACTTCCACCGGTTCCCATTTCTCACCGTTGTCGATCCCATGCGATCGTGAGGAGGTATAACCGAAAGTTGGGTATGAGGCTGTGAACAGGCGGCGTACCCTGGGTGTTGCTGAGGCACCCAGTTCACCCCAAGGGGCAAGGAGGTACGCCACCATGACGAAGCCTAGCGAAAAGTTGGTCGAGTTCCCACAGGCATCGGCCCGCGACGTGTTGACCGATGTGCTGCGCACCGGGGCGCAGCGAATGCTGGCCACGGCGATCGAGGCGGAGGTTGACGAGTATCTGGATGCTCGGGCGACCACCGTGGACGCCGCCGGGCAACGGGGTGTGGTCCGCAACGGCCGCTTGCCCGAGCGGACGATACAGACCCCAGTCGGGGACGTCCAGGTGCAGCAACCGCGGGTCCGGGACCGCCGGCCCGCCGACGAGCGCGAGACGTTCCGGTCGGCGGTCCTGCCGCCCTATCTGCGGAAGACCCCCAGCTTGGAGGCCCTGTATCCCTGGCTTTATCTCAAGGGCATCAGCACCGGCGGCTTCGGCGAGGCGCTCCAGGCGTTGTTGGGGCCCGAGGCGCGCGGGTTATCGGCGACGACCATCACGCGGCTGAAGGCAGTGTGGGCGCACGAGTACCAGGACTGGTCGAAGCGGTCGTTGGCGTACACGCGCTACGCCTACGTCTGGGCCGACGGCGTGTACTTCAACGTCCGGCTCGAGGACACGGACAACAAACGGCAATGCATTCTGGTGCTGATGGGCGCCACCCGAGACGGGACGAAGGAGCTCATCGCGATCACCGATGGCTACCGGGAGAGCGAACAGTCATGGCGCGAGTTGCTGCTCGATGTCCGTGCCCGCGGACTCACGATCGATCCCGAGCTCGCCATCGGCGACGGGGGCCTCGGCTTCTGGGGCGCCGTGCGGAAAGTGTTTCCGAAAACCCGTGAGCAGCGGTGTTGGGTCCACAAGACGGCGAACGTGCTCAACAAGCTCCCCAAGGGTGTGCAACCCAAGGCGAAAGCCATGCTTCACGACATCTGGATGGCCGAGACGCAGGCGGCGGCCGACCAAGCCTTCGCCCTCTTTGTGGCGACGTTTGCCGCAAAGTTCCCAGCCGCGACGACCTGCCTGGTGAAGGACCGGGATGTTCTCCTGACCTTCTACGCCTTTCCGGCCGAACACTGGATGCACATCCGTACCACGAACCCGGTCGAGTCCACGTTCGCGACCGTCCGGCTCCGCACGAGGAAGACCAAGGGCGCGGGCAGCCGACTGGCCTGCTTGACGATGGTGTTCAAGCTGGCGATGGCCGCGCAGAAACAATGGAGAGCGCTGAACGGGTCTCAGCTAATCGCCGAGGTCATCGACGGGGTGCCCTTCGTCGACGGCGTGAGACAGAAAGCCGCCTGACGCCTTATACACAACATTTGCCTATATCTCCTTGAACGAGATGCTTCATGCTGTGAGCATCTCTGACGTCGGAGATATTCACCCGCACTCTGTCTGCGAGGTCAGCTATGTTGAATAGGTTGCCGCCGTACTCCGGGATCAGGCTATCAAGTACCGTGACGTCCGCACCCAGTTCCACGAGGCGATGTGCGAGGTTGGACCCGATGAAGCCGACCCCGCCAGTGATCAATACGCTCGCGTTTTTGAAGGAGTCGTGGGGCATTGTGAGGTTGAGGTCAAGGCTATCAGAGTTACCGGATGATTAGTTCCGCGCCGAGACTACCGCGAACATCGATTTCCCTCGGAAATCATCGCTCACGGCGTCTGGCTCGACTTTCGGTTCAGCCTGAGTTTTCGGGATGTGGCGGATCTCCTCGCCCAGCGGGGTATCACGCTCACCTGCGAGACGCTCCGGCAGTGCTGTCGAATGTTCGGTCGCGCATACGCAGGACGGAGATATTGCCAAATGTTGTGTGTGACATGTGATCAGGCGGCTTCCTTTCTGAGGCCATCGACGAAGGGCACACCGTCGATGACATCGGCGATCAGCTGAGACCCGTTCAACGCTCTCCATTGCTTCTGCGCGGCCATCGCCAGCTTGAATACCATCGTCAAGCACGCCAACCGGCTGCCGGCGGAAAACGCGACTGGTGGAGTTCCGCCGGCCGCGTCGGGGTGCCCGACCGATGCGGGCCAGTCCTTCGACATGCTGGGCTTCACTCACTTCTGGGGGCGGTCGCGGACGGGCCGTTGGGTGGTGCGGCGCAAGACGGCCTCGGGTCGTCTGAGTCGAGAGCTGCAGCGAATGGGCCGGTGGTGCCGAGTCCACCGCCACGCGCGCGTGGCGGCCCAACAGGCGGCGCTGAACCAACAGCTGCGCGGTCACTACCAGTATTACGGGGTGACCGGCAACGCACCCGCCTTAGCCACCTTCCACCGGCAGGTCCAACGCCGGTGGCGGACCTGGCTGAGTCGGCGCTCGCGGACAGCCCACCTGAGCTGGGAGGCGTTTCGGCGTCTCCTCCGCCACTATCCTGTGGGTGGCGAATTACTACTCAGCCCGCAATCCGTTGAGATTATCAAGTTTGGTGATCCTGGGAGTGGTCGCTAGGATGTTCCGATGCGCGACCCGATCATCCTGCTGGTGCACCTGATCGCCACCCTGGCCCGGCTGATGGGCCCCGGCGGCCTGCGGTCTGTCGTGGCTGAATCGGTCTTGGTCAAGCAGCAACTGCTCATTCTGAATCGCTCGCGGCACCGGGCGCCGAATCTCTGCGCGTCGGATCGGATCCTCGCCGGCGTGTGTGCACTGTTCATGCGCCCGGCCCGGGTGATTCGCTCAGCGATCGTGCTGAGACCGTCGACGATCCTGGAGTTCCATCGGGCTCTGCGCACCCGCAAGTACCGCTGGCTGTTTTCACCCACGCGCCGTCGCACCGGCCCCCAAGGACCGTCCAAAGCACTGGTCGATGCCATCGTCGACATGAAGCGGCGCAACCCCAGGTGGGGCTGTCCGCGGATCGCACAACAGATCGCGCTCGCCTTTGCGGTCGACAGCGACAAGGACGTGGTGCGCCGAGTGCTCGCCACGCACTATCGACCGGCACCCCACTCGGGTGGTCCGTCCTGGCTGACGTTCCTGGGGCATGCGAAGGATAGCCTGTGGAGCATCGACCTGTTCCGGTGCGAGTCGGCGATCCTGCGAAGCCATTGGGTGCTGGTAGTGATGGACCACTACACGCGGCGGATCGTCGGCTTTGGCATCCATGCTGGAACCGTGGATGGCCGGGCCCTGTGCCGCATGTTCAACCATGCGATTCGAGGGCTCTCGCGTCCGAAGCGCCTCAGCTCCGACCACGACCCGCTGTATCGGTTTCACCAATGGTGCGCCAACCTGCGGGTGCTGCAGGTGACCGAGGTGAAGAGTGTGCCGTCTGTGCCGCTGTCGCATCCGTTTGTCGAACGGTTGATCGGCACGCTGCGACGAGAATGCGTGGATCAACTGCTGTTCTGGTCTGCGTCGGACCTGGAAGACAAACTGGTGGCCTTCCAGGACTTCTACAATGCGCATCGGGCCCATGCGTCGTTGGACGGGCGGACGCCCGTCCCGATACGAAAGGATGTCGCACGGCTCGACCGCTACCGATGGGACGCGCATTGCCGTGGTCTCTATCAGACGCCGATCGCGGCGTGACATCTGACCAGCGAAGACGGTGGCGAGCGGGTCGACGCGCCCGCGTTCGACGTCTATCGCGACACAGCAGGGCAGTGCGTCAGCTGCACGCCTTACTCATGCCATCGCGACAACTTCGCGGGGGACTCCCGGCTCACGGGACCCGAAGATCGAACGATGTCGGATTCCTACGAATTCGCCACCCACAGGATCAGGGCAACGATCCACTGACACTCAGGTCTCGTAGGGTGCATCCACGAGATAGTCATGTCAATCGCCAACGGAGCCGGGGGATCTCCCGCGGCTACGCTAGGCTCAGCAGGGCGTGGAGGTGTATCCTCGACAGTGGCATCCTTGAAAGGCACGCTGATGGCGGACGACACCCCGGTGGTTCACAGCGATCCTGAGATCATGAGCGGGACACCTGTCTTCACGGGTACGCGTGTGCCGTTCCAGACGCTGCTCGACTATCTCGAAGCGGGACAGCCGTTGTCCGAGTTCCTCGAAGACTTCCCGACGGTCTCGAAGGAGCAGGCAATCGCCGCTCTAGAACAAGCGAAAGAAGCCCTCCTGGCCCGTGCGCGTCCTGCTTGACGAGTGCCTCCCGCGCCGGCTGAAGCACAACCTGGCCGAACATGACGTGCGCACCGTGCCGGAGATGGGCTGGGTCAGCAAGCGCAACAGCGAGTTGCTGCACCTTGCTGAACGCGAGTTCGACGTCTTCCTCACGGTCGATCGACAGCTCCAGCACCAGCAGCAACTGTCGGTGTTCAGAATCGCCGTCATCGTGCTGGTGGCACAAAGCAACAGTCTGTCTGATCTCCGACCGCTGATTCCGAAGATTCGTGAAGCCCTGCCGGAGGCGAAGCTTGGCGAGGCCACGGTCGTCGGCGATTGATGCATCGCCGACGTCGATGCCGGAGTCGAAGGGGCCTGGTGAGTACTCAGGAAGTGAATTGGCAGGCCGCGCCGCGACGGTTTCACTGTACCTGTTTTGTACCTCCACCACGGGTTTCTGGCGTTTCTAGCGGATTGAGAGCATCGTATTCCATGTAAGTTATTGATTCTACTAGGATTGATGCGGACCGACTCCCGCCGCCTTCACCGCTATAGAGCCTTGCAGTCCGTCCCGCATCCGACCCGTTGGCAGGATATCACGCAATCCGCCCGAGCCGACCTCGACTGGCCGACGACGAGGCTCCACGAGTGGGATACGCGTACGAGCGCGAGTCAGATCCGCTGCAGCACTTCCGCGACGACGCGCACGCGTATTTCGCCCAGCAGTAATTCGCCCCGTTCCCGGCAGCGTTGGGTCCGTCATCAGGTTCTTTCTCAGGAATCAGCGTCCATGTCGTTGAGCCCGCTGGGCAGTCGCGCGGCGCTGGTATCCGAATTGGTGGATATCCATGTGCGGAATCGCGGGTGAGTTCGCGTTCGAGCGGGAACAGGTCACGGCAGCCGTCAGCAGGATGATCGCTGCCCTGCGCCACCGCGGACCGGACAGCAGCGGCCACTACATCAGTCCCGCCAAGAACGTCCTCCTCGTGAATACCCGCCTCGCGATCGTCGATGTCGGAGACGGCACGCAGCCGCTCACGAATGAGGACGGGGCCGTCTGGATCACGTTCAACGGGGAGATCTACGGATTCGCCGCCCTCGCGCGGCAACTGGAACGCCGGGGCCATCGTCTTCGGACCCGGTGCGACACCGAAGTCATCGTGCATTTATACGAGGAACATGGGGAGGCGTTCGTCGAGCATCTGCGCGGCGAATTCGCCTTCGCGCTGTACGACCAGCGACACCACACCCTCTGGCTCGGCCGTGATCGGTTCGGCGTCAAGCCGCTGTACTACGCGTGGTCACCCCGATCTCTTCTGTTCGGGTCTGAAATCAAGGCCATTTTCAGCAATCCGGTCATCAAGCGAGCACTCAACCCGTCGTTCATCTACTCCTATCTCCACGGGCTCCTGCCGCCAGACGAGACCGCGTTCGTCGGGGTCCGCCAGGTCGAACCCGGGTGCCTGTTGCGCGTGACGGCTGCGGGCGTCGAGGCGCGCCGATACTGGCAGCCTCGGTTCGCTGAGACGCCGGATGCCGCCGATGCGACGGTGGCTGATTGGGAGTCTGTCGAGGAGTTCCGCCGGCTGTTCGCCGAAGCCGTCGATCTGCGCCTGCAGGGCGATCAGGCACCGGGGGTCTACCTCTCAGGCGGGTTGGACTCGACGGCGGTCGCGACGCAGGCCGCGCGATTGTCCAGCCGCCCCGTGAAGGCGTTCACCGTCGCGTTTAACGATCCCGACTACGACGAGTCGGCGCGGGCGGCCGCCACGGCGCAGCAGCACGCGCTCGACCACCACGTGGTGACGATTCCGGAGGCCGGGCTCGCACCGCATTTCGTGCGATCGCTCTGGCACTGCGAAATGCCGGTGGTGAACGGGCATGGGGCGGCCAAGTTACTGCTCTCCGGCCTGGCGTCGCAGCACGTGAAGTCCGTGCTCACGGGCGAGGGGGCCGACGAGCTCCTGGCCGGATACGATCTCTTTCGCCACCAGGCCCTGCTCGAACGCGTACGCCACGACCCGCGGAACCGTGCCCTTCGTGCCCAGATGCATCGGTTCCTCGGGTCCGTGGATCTGCTGTCGGGCACCGTCAGGGCTACGGACTATGCGGAGTACGACCGCGTGGTTGAGCTCTTTGGCACGTATCCCTATCCCGCTCTGCGGGCGTTGAAGATGGGGCGTTCAACTCGCGCCGTGCTGTCGCGGGAGTGTCTCCGTGGCATCGGCAATTTCGGTCCGCTTGAGCACCTCGCGACGACGTGGAGCTCACGTCGCCTCGCAGGCGGTGACGCCCTGAGCGCCACGCAGGACTTCTTGTGCCGGACACAGCTGCCCAGCTACATCTTGAATTGCCTCGGCGACCGCGCGGAGATGGCGAACTCCGTCGAGGGCCGCGTGCCGTTTCTCGACCACAAGCTCGCGGAGTTTGCCTGTGGGCTCCCGAGTACGCTGAAGGTCCGCGACGGGCAGGGGAAGGTCCTCTTGCGCGAGGCCCTTGGCCAGTCCCACCCCGCGTACCGTGCCGCCAAGAAGGTTTTCCTCTCGCCCGCGGCGACCCTGGATCTCCAGAACGGGAAGTCGCCGCTGGCTCGGTATCTCGACCGACGCGTGATAGAAGAATGCGGGATCTTCAGTCCCGCGAGGTTGAGGGCCTTGAAGCACGCCCAGCCGTGGCTCAGGAAGGGGTCCACGAGCCGCGTGCTCTGTGAAGGACTGCTGACATTCGCGATTTCGGTCCATGTCCTTCATGAGCTGTTCTGTTCCAACTTCATGGGCTCCCTGCAGCGATTCGAAAAACACTGACAATCATTGGTCAGCTATCGCGTTTTTCATGATGCTGTGCTGCCCGTGTAACCGCATTGTGCCTCTGTCCGCCCGCCACGCGTGTGCGTTGCTGGCCGTCGCGCGATCCGCAGACATCTCCGACGACGAAGTCCTGTGTGCGTTGCTGGCGCTGAACGGCGGTGGGCGGTGAGCAAGCTGTGATGCAGCGGGTGGTTATGAGGGGGAAATCCCCGTGTTTTCGGTCACACTGCCCGAGGTGTGGCGTTGGTGCGCGGAAACAAGTATTCGTCGCGGCCCTGGCCATCGTGACGGCCGAAGGGGCATGATCTCGACGTGAAGTCGAGAGTGCATCCCAGGTACAAAACGAAATACCGCGTCGGAAACTGGCCGGCGTACGACCGAGCCCTGGTCCAGCGAGGCGACGTCACCCTGTGGTTGACGCCGGAAGCGATCGCCACGTGGGAGGCCGTGGGCGTCGGCAAGCGCGGAGGGCAGCTGCAGTACTCCGAGGTTGCCATCGAAACCGCGCTGACGCTCCGCCTGATCTTTCACCTGCCCCTTCGTCAGACGGAGGGCTTTCTGAGGTCGATCTTCGGGATGCTGTGCCTCGCCCTGTCCGCGCCCGATCACACGACTCTCTCACGGCGTGGTCAGCACCTCGACCTTGCACTTCGCCGCCTCCCCGCGGGCGCAGGCATACATCTCATCGTCGACAGTACCGGGCTCTCGACTGTGGGTGAAGGTGAATGGGCGGCCGTGAAACATGGCGGACGCGGGATACGCGGCTGGAAGAAGCTTCATCTGGGCGTCGACGGATCGGGCGTGATCGTCGCTCACGCCCTGACCGGCGGGCATGTTGACGACGCGACGACGGCCCTCGATCTGATCGACAAGGTCGAAGGCGACGTCTCCTGCCTCACGGCGGACGCGGCCTACGACACGCGTGGCATCTACGAGGCTGCGGGTGCGCGTGGCGCGACGGTCGTCATTCCACCGACCAGGACAGCCACCGTGTCTGGACGGCGACCACGATCGCCCGCGCGCGACCGCACGATCCGACAGGTGCAGCAGGCTGGACGGCGACAGTGGAAGAAGGACTCGGGCTACCATCAGCAGGCCCGTATGGAGAACGCCTTCTTCCGGTACAAGTTGATCATCGGGGAGAGCCTTCGAGCGCGCAGTCGGGCGGGGCAAGAGACGGAGGCCATCCTCGCATGTAACATCCTCAATCAGATGACTCAGCTTGGTAGGCCGGCGTCGTACGCTATCGGTCGTTAACGGGTCTGTGGGTAGGGGGCGTTGCGGGTCAGTTTTCGAACCGCGCAACAACGCCGCCAGGTCCGCTCCCCTTCATAGCTCGTGGTGTGTTCAGCGAAGTTGATTCCAACAACCGCAATGCAGATGGGGTTGCCAGCACCTCGATGAAACTGATCGACTTGGTCCCTCAAATCGTTCTGGACACGGCCGATCTGCTTGATCATGGCTTTGGCTAGGCATTTCACCTCGACGCCGATTTCAACGTTGGCGATGGGCCCCCTCGCGACCGAGAAGCCCTTGTCGCGAATGGCATCTGCTCCGGGTACCAATTCGCCAAAGGTCCCGTCTCCGCGCTCGCGGAGCCGTTCGCCTGCCCCGCTGCGATGACCAGTCCGTTGCGAGCGGTCGGATCTTGCTGTAGCCAGCAAGAGAGCCCGGCTGTCGAATCTGCCATGAACGAATCCTCCGGCTTCGAGCTTCATCGTAGCACGGCCACGTGGTGGATGCCGTGCCTCACGTGGTCCGCCGCCGCCGCGGCGCTCTCGGCTTCGCAGCCGCCGCAGTGAGCGGCGCTTGCAGACGCTCGTACAGCGCGAACAAGTACTCGACGCGTTCACGCTCCGACGGGAAGCGCTGCCGGCGGTAGAGACGGTCAACAGCGCGATCCAGCGCCTGATGCGCCCTTCGTAGATTCGGCGGCATCAGGTTCGGGTCGTACAAGTCTGCTAGAGTCGCGCCCTTGTGGGCGGCGCGAGCGTCGAGCACGGCTTGGGCGAGCGGCTCCAGCACGGACGTGTCCGCGTCCGCGAAGTCTGACGGCAACGGGAACGTGTTGTAAACGAGGCCGATGGAGTAGCGGTAGCGGCTCTCCAGCCGCCCGCCGATGTGGCGCAGCCACGCCATGTGCATCGCCGAGGTCAGCAGCGCGAACTCGTCCAGGGTCGCGTCCTGGAGCACGAAAATCAGATCGCTCGGAATCGTCGGCGGCTCCAGCCAGCCGATGGGCACGTATTCGCGCCGCTCCGAACTGACCTTGGGAAGGACCAGAAACGACATCTCCGGAAGGACCTCGACGTTGTACCGGGTCGGGTAGTCAGCGATTGCCAGAGTACTCTTGCGCTTGCTCTGTGATCGGAATCGGCGCACCGATCCAATGCGGTCCAGAACCAGCGGCAGTTGTTTCAACGTGGTTGGTGATGCCTGCTGTAGGGCCAGTATCCAACGCTTGCCGCCCTGCAGGTACCCGCGCGCATCGACGTACGGACGAAGGAACGGCGCGGCGGCTGGTTCGGCTTCGAGGAACGAGGCTCGCCCCTCCGCATCAAAGGTGTAGAAGCCGTCGTCGATGGGCTGCGTACCACTCACCAGCCTGCCCATGCCGTTGATTGGCCGACCCTCCTTGCGCACGACGAGGTGCGGGTTGGCCAATGCGCCGCCGTCCAGCAGGTACGGCGTGACTGACGCGTGACGGCCCTCAAGCGGTTCCCCGTTGATGTCCTCGTAGGCGAATAGGCGCCTGTCTCGTGGCGCGTGGTCGGCCGCGTCCAGCCCGATGATGACAACATGGACGTGCGCCTTGCCGCGAGCGTCCGATCCCCACGCGAAGGTTCGATGGGCGAAGGCGACCTCCAGTCGGCGGCGGTCGAGTAGCAGCGGCCAGAGTTGCGCCACCTGGTCGCCCTGCGTGATCGAGTTGGTCGCCACGAAGCCGATCCGTGGCGGTCTCGCCCCGTCAGGCTGCGCCCGCCCCACGTAATCGCCGGCGCGGATGAACCACGCGGCCACGTAGTCGAGCGTCCCGCCGCTGCCGCCGAGCGCGGCGACGCGCCTCACCTGCGCGCGCTGCTCGGGCGACTGGTACTTGGCGCCGCCGAACGGCGGATTGCCGAAGACGTACGAGCACTCGTCGGGCGGCAGCACGTCGGCCCAGTCGATCTCCAGGGCGTCAACGTTGCGAATGTGCGGCGACTTCTCGATCGGGATCCGCGCGTACGTGTGGCCGAACTCCAGGCTCAGCCGGTTGTTCATGATGTGGTCCATCATCCACAGTGCGGTCGCGGCGATGCGGGCCGGGAACTCGCCGATCTCGATGCCGTAGAACTGATCGACCTCGACGACCGACTGGACGGCGAGCGTCAGTTGCGTGGCTGTAGCCCTGGAAGCTATCTCCCGCAGGACGTCGATCTCCAGCGTCCGAAGCTCGCGGTAGGCGATGATCAGGAAGTTGCCGCAGCCGCACGCCGGGTCGAAGAGCCGCAGCGAGCCGAGCTTGTCCCGGAACTTCCGCAGGTCGGCCACAGCGCGGCCGTCCCGGCGAGCCTGCAACCGCCGGAACTCGGCCCGCAGGTCGTCGAGGAACAGCGGCTCGATGACCTTCAGGATGTTCTTCTCGGTCGTGTAGTGCGCCCCTTGGGCGCGGCGCTCAGCAGGCTCCATGACCGACTGGAACAGCGCCCCGAAGATGGCCGGCGAGATCGCCGTCCAGTCGAACTGTCCCGCGTCGAGCAGTGCTCGGCGCATCTCGGTATCGAAGTCCGGGATGCGGACTGTTCCGTCGAACAGGTCACCGTTCACGTGCGGGAACCGCGCTAGGTCCTCGTCCAGCTTCGCTTGCCGCCGGTTGGGCGGCGTGTCGAGGACCTGGAACAGGCGCATCAGCCACGGGCCGAGGTCGGAGCCATCGGCGGCCGTGCGCTCCTCGATGAAGTCCAGAAAGATGTCGCGTGGCTCGAAGATGCCCGTGTCGTCGGCGAATAGGCAGAACACGGTTCGCACCAGGAACAGCTCCAGGTCGTGACCGTCGTAGCCGGAAGCCTTCAGCGCGTCATGCAGCCGCGCGATCAGCTCGGACGCCTCGATGTTGACCGGATCCTGGTCGCGGAACGTGCGGCGCTGCACGCCGATGATGAACCCGAACTTCTCGACGTGCTGCGGCAGGTCGGCGAGCGCGAAGCGGGTCTCCTCACGTTCGTCCCGGTCGAGAAGCTCGAACGTCTGGAAGTCGCAGAGCAGCTGGAAGCGGGGGCGCTCCCGTTCCGGCAGCGCGTCGAAGTACGTGCCGGCCTGCTCACGTGCGGCGGTCAAGTCGCGTCCGGCGCTCTTCTGCTCGACCAGCAGGACGCCGGGCCAGAACAGATCGATGAAGCCGGAGGTGTTGTCGAGCCGCTGGACGCGTTCCTCGTATCGCGCCACGTCGCGGCGGCGCTTGCCGAAGATCTCGAAGAGCTCGTTGTAGAAGCTCTGGGTCTCGCCCTTCTCGTACGTGGCGTCGGCCCATTCACGGGAGAAGTCGGCGGCCCGCGTTCGGATCTCGTTCCATGAAAGCCTCATCGCCGCCGTCAGTCGGTAGGGGTCAGTCCAAGGCCCGCAGCGTCGCGACCACGCCGCGGACGGTCGAGAATGTCTGCGCCAGCATCGGCGACAGGGTATCACGGCCCGACGTAGAGCAGCGGAGCTGAACCACCCCGTCGGCCGGCGCGTCAACCCGCTCCGCGGGTCCTTCACTGCGTTCCGGCCTTCCAGGTGCCCCGCCGTCCGCCGCGGCGGTGGTTGCAGTTGTGGCCGCAAGCCAGCTTGCGGCCCTAGAACGGACCGCACCGATCCACTTCCCGGACCCGCGCGACGCACCGGATCGACCCGATGGTGGCGTCCAGGCAGATTTTTCACTTTTTTTTCGCGCGGCACCTGTCGGATGGCATGGGATCGCCGGCACAGAACGGGTCTCTGAAGGTCCCAGGTGGACTCATCCGGTCAGAACCTACCCTGAACTGGACTAAAGTTGACAAAGTGTTGATATATATATGTTTATGTCGTTTTGTGGTAGGCTCGAATCCAGGTTGTTCGCGAAGGAATCGCGGTAGTCCACCTCATCAAGGAGCGCATCAGATGACGACGAACCGACAGTCCGCCCCTCAGCCCCGGACCGCAGGCGACATGCCCAGACTCCTGACGTTGCGCGACGTAACCCAGGCGACCGCGCTGTCCCGCTCGGCCGTCTACGCGCTGATGGCCGAGTCCCGCTTACGCGTCGATCGCCGGCACAAAGATCCAGATCACCGACGCGGGGGCCAATGGACTGCGGGCGGCTGACGCAACGGTCGATGTCATCGATCAAGGGGCGGGCATGCTGCGTCTCGACGGCAACCCTAGCGGACAGGACATGTCGCGCACCGAGTATCGGGACGCCGTCGCCAATGCCGACGAGCGGCGCTTGACGATTGTTCGAGGTGCGACCGCAATGCGACAGCCCGCGCGCGAAAACATCCCGCTCCACCGTCAACTCGCCGATCTTGGCGTACAGTACGCGGATCTCGCTGGCCGGATCCCGACGGCGACGCTTGTCGCTAGTTTAGAACACTGCCCCCCAACTCCTCGACCGCCTGACGCTTCCACGTGTTATCTGCAGCATCGGAAGACTCTTGCCTTCGTTAACAAGACGGCCCGTGCGGGTAGGCGTGGTCGCTAGGGCACCGTCGACCAACGCTAGTGGCCGTGCGCCGGACTGGCCCGCTGGTGGTCTGGACTGCCAGCCGTTTCTGGTCCTGCCAGCGTTTTTCTGACCCGTTTCGGCCTGTTCTGATCTTCTATTTCCCAACAAATACGGGATTTGTTGATGTTCCTGCTCTGGCGTGATCGGATTAGTCACAATTGAACGACCGGCGCCGATTCGCAGCGCGTGAGCTACGCTGCGAATTGGAGTAACTGCACAACGCAGAGTCACCTGCGAAAGGAGCCGGTCATGAAGAAGGAGCCGGTCATGAAGAAGGTCCAGTTTGTCGGTCTCGATGTGCACGCGGACACGATTGCGGTCGCCGTGGCTGAGCCGGGCGGTACGGTCCGCACGGTGGGGGTGATTCCGAATCGACCGGAATCCATCCGCAGGCTGGTGAAGCAGCTGGGATCACCCGAGCACCTACGCGCGTGTTACGAGGCGAGCCCGACCGGGTATGTCATCTACTGGCAGCTGACCGCACTCGGTGTGACATGCGAGGTGGTTGCGCCCACCTTGGCGTTGTTGCGCGGTTCGAAAACTGACCCGCAACGCCCCCTACCCACAGACCCGTTAACGACCGATAGCGTACGACGCCGGCCTACCAAGCTGAGTCATCTGATTGAGGATGTTACATGCGAGGATGGCCTCCGTCTCTTGCCCCGCCCGACTGCGCGCTCGAAGGCTCTCCCCGATGATCAACTTGTACCGGAAGAAGGCGTTCTCCATACGGGCCTGCTGATGGTAGCCCGAGTCCTTCTTCCACTGTCGCCGTCCAGCCTGCTGCACCTGTCGGATCGTGCGGTCGCGCGCGGGCGATCGTGGTCGCCGTCCAGACACGGTGGCTGTCCTGGTCGGTGGAATGACGACCGTCGCGCCACGCGCACCCGCAGCCTCGTAGATGCCACGCGTGTCGTAGGCCGCGTCCGCCGTGAGGCAGGAGACGTCGCCTTCGACCTTGTCGATCAGATCGAGGGCCGTCGTCGCGTCGTCAACATGCCCGCCGGTCAGGGCGTGAGCGACGATCACGCCCGATCCGTCGACGCCCAGATGAAGCTTCTTCCAGCCGCGTATCCCGCGTCCGCCATGTTTCACGGCCGCCCATTCACCTTCACCCACAGTCGAGAGCCCGGTACTGTCGACGATGAGATGTATGCCTGCGCCCGCGGGGAGGCGGCGAAGTGCAAGGTCGAGGTGCTGACCACGCCGTGAGAGAGTCGTGTGATCGGGCGCGGACAGGGCGAGGCACAGCATCCCGAAGATCGACCTCAGAAAGCCCTCCGTCTGACGAAGGGGCAGGTGAAAGATCAGGCGGAGCGTCAGCGCGGTTTCGATGGCAACCTCGGAGTACTGCAGCTGCCCTCCGCGCTTGCCGACGCCCACGGCCTCCCACGTGGCGATCGCTTCCGGCGTCAACCACAGGGTGACGTCGCCTCGCTGGACCAGGGCTCGGTCGTACGCCGGCCAGTTTCCGACGCGGTATTTCGTTTTGTACCTGGGATGCACTCTCGACTTCACGTCGAGATCATGCCCCTTCGGCCGTCACGATGGCCAGGGCCGCGACGAATACTTGTTTCCGCGCACCAACGCCACGAATTACTCCACCTCATCGAGCCAACGCACAGCGAGCACTTCATGGCGCTGCAGAGCAAACACTACCCGACATGGCGCGAAGCACGGGCAGAGCTCAACGCCCTGCCTCTTTCGGCGAATCGGAGCACCACCAATACGAGATCGTCCAATACGCGTCGCCGTGTACCTGCACGACCGCGCTGAGAGCATCGAGGAGAGTGGCGCCTGCGAGCGTGAAGCTCAACCGCACGTCGCTGATGTAGACAGGCACCGGGAACAGGCTCCGTAACGCGGTGGGATCAAAGAAGCCTTCCATCTCCCACATCGCTTCATTCAGGAGCTGGTTTTCGAGGACGAAATTACCGCGCACATCGCTTAGGAAGTGTTGGTGATCCATTCCCGCCATCACGGGCCGGACGATGATCATGTCGCGTGTTTCCAGCCAGTGATAGCGGTTCCCGTCGAGCGCCACCGCCAAATCGAGCGCTTCACCCACGGTCATGCCCGCATACCACTCGTAATCTGGGTAGAGCCGCGGCGACTTGTCGGGAGCGGGGTCGGGTACGACCTCAATACCCATCGGGAGGTCAGCCACTTTGGCGATGTTCCGAAGGACAATCTGAATGAACGGGCGGTCCTGATAGATCCGACAGGTGAAGCAGCCGGGATCAATGACCCGGTCGGCGAGGCGACGTGACCGGGTCGTCTCAGCGCCATCGCGGGTGGCATCTGTGGCGTCCCGATCAACCCCGAGGCCGACGGCCTCTAATCCTTGCGCTTGGTCGTGTCTGGGTTCCTGGATGGCACCGCCCGCTCGTGTCGGTTCGCTCGTGGCGGACGCGAGAAGCAGCCCGCAGGTGACGGCCGAAAGCAGTGCGCGGCCGGTCATGGTCGCCATGCTAAGTCTCGACCAAGGAGGTGTCAATGCCGGTCGCTGACGACGTCGGCGTCAGAAGTGAGGCTGACAGAGGGTAAGCCCTGACTTGTCGCCAAGTGTTGACTGATTTCGTGTAGCCTTGACCTGCGCGCTTCCCACGCGCAGAAGATGCCTGCCTGTGTTGACCTCCCGGAGGTCAACCACAATGTCCAAACCTCAACTCGTCCGTCGTCTAGGTTTCGTGAGTGCGACTGCGATCGTGGTGTCGAACATGATCGGAACCGGGATCTTCACCACGAGCGGTTTTCTCGCAGGCGATTTGGGCTCGCCGACTCTCGTGATTGGCATTTGGTTCGTCGGAGCCCTTATCGCCCTGGTTGGCGCCCTGTGCTACTCCGAGTTGGGCATCAACTTTCCACGCTCTGGCGGCGAGTATGTGTATCTGAGCGAAGCCTGGGGTCCGGCCTGGGGGTTCATTGACGGGTGGGTGAGCTTCTTTGCAGGGTTTTCAGCCCCAATCGCTGTGGCCAGCTTAGCCATCGCTGCCTACCTCGCGCATTTCAATTCGGCTCTGGACCCGACCAACGCTGCGGGCGTGGTGGGCCTCGGACCGATCACGATCTATCTCGGTAGCGGCCAACTCCTGGCGTGCTCGCTGGTGGCCGTCTTCACCCTGCTCAACGTCCTTGGCGTCCAGCACGTCGGGCGCATGCAGAACGGACTCACTGGACTGAAGCTCGTGGTACTCACGGCCTTTCTGCTCCTCGGCTTCTCAGTGGGGACGGGAGACTGGGCGCACTTCGGTCACGTCGCCGAGCGAACCTCCTCGAGCAGTCTCTCCGGTCAGTTTGCCGTCAGCTTGGTATTCGTCTACTTCGGATACAGCGGCTGGAACGCCGCCGTCTACGTGGCCGAGGAGCTCCGTGACCCAGAGAGAACGCTGCCGTTCGCGCTGCTCGCGGGCACGACGGTGGTGGTGGTCCTCTATGTGGCCTTGAACTGCCTCTTCATCTATGCCACTCCGTTGGAAGAGATGAGAGGTGTTGTCGCGGTTGGGGCGCAAGCGGCGGATTCACTGTTCGGCCCGACCGGCGGTGGAATCTTCGCGGCTGGCATGGCGCTGTCGCTGCTGGCAACGGTTAACGCGATGAGCCTCATCGGTCCGCGCGTCTACTACGCGATGGCCCAGGACAAGGCGTTCTTTCCAATCGCTGCTCGAGCACATCCCAGATGGAAGAGCCCGTGGGTCGCCGTGACTGCGCAGGGACTGTGTTGTTGCATGCTGATCCTCACGGGCACCTTCGAAGGGCTGCTCTACTACATTGGTTTCACGCTGTGGCTCTTCAGCGCCTTCGCCGTGTTGGGATTGTTCAAGTTCCGCCGCCGACAGGGGTGGAAGCGCCTTGCCTCTGTCAGTTTCGCGTGGCCGCTGCTCCCGACTATCTACGGGGCGACCAACGTGCTCGTGTTCGCCTACTTCGCTGTGGAGCGCAGCGTGGAAGCCGTGTGGAGCCTGCTGACGATTCTCGGCGGCGTCATCATCTACGGCTACCTTTCCAAATCCGGCGCCTTGGGCCGCTAGTGCTGACGTTGGGCGTATGGTCTCGTCTGGACTCGCTTGAAGCTCGGCCGATAGATCCTGCCTTGTCGCCTTGTGTGGAGCTATCCGCCATACTTGCGAGGTGCAGCGTTTGGCCGTACGTGTTGGAACGTATCGCGGGCTGGTCTCTCTCGCCTTACCTGGCTTTGCCTGGGCGGTCGGAATCTTCGCCGTGTCGGCGCAGGCGCAGAGTACGACTTCTTTTCCTGGCTCCGTGGACGCGAACGGCGTTGAGATCGCGTTCGAGTGGTCAGGAAGTGGTCAGGCCGTCGTGCTTCTGCATGGGAGTGCGGCCGACCGCAGTATGTGGGACAGCGCCGGAATCACGGCTGCCCTCAACGACCGTTTCCGTGTGGTTGCCCTCGACATTCGAGGACACGGACAAAGCGGGAAACCTGACACGCCGGAGGGATACGGCCCGGAGCTCGCAGCCGACGTAGTCCGGGTTCTTGACGCTGCTGGCATCGACCGGGCGCACGTCGTCGGGTACTCCCTGGGAGCGCTGATCGCGATGGATGTGGTGCTTCGATTCCCAAGTCGCGTTTCGTCGGTTGTGCTTGGCGGACATGGTGTCTTATCAGCTGAGGAAGCGGAGCGCATGCGTGTTCAGGCGGACGAGTTCGAGACAATGCCGAACCCACCGCCACAGCTCGATGTTGGGGTTCTGGTCAACCTTCTGCGTAGTAGGCGGGCACCTGACCCAGCACAGGTCCGAGCGGTTCCGGTTCCGGTCAGCGTCCTGATAGGGGCAAACGATCCATTCATGCCCAGCGCGAACCTACTTCGCGAGCTCTTGCCGGAAACCTCAATCGAGATCATCTCAGGCGCTGACCATCTCACCGTATTGCGAGACCCGCGTTTCCTTGCGGCGCTCACTGAGGCGCTTGATCGATCGGCAGGGCATTAGTCAATACTAAACCCACGGCCTCTGGCCGTGTGACCCGAAGAGCTTCGAGCGATCCGGCGTGTTGTGGAGGGAAAAGGAGTAGGTTCCCCTTCCGGGGAAGGCCGTTTCGGGCCAGGAAGGAGAACCTATCCATGCATGATTGGCAAAGTCTGGCCCACGTACGGTGGGAATGCAAATATCACGTGGTCATCATTCCGAAGTTTCGGAGGAAGATTCTGTACGGCCAGTTGCGCAAGCAAGTCGGACGGATTTTGCGGGCGCTGTGCGACCAGCGGGGCGTCGAGTTGCTCGAAGGGAAGGCGATGGCGGACCACGTGCATCTCTGCCTGAGCATTCCCCCGAAGTACAGCGTTGCGCACACGGTCGGCTTTTTGAAAGGTAAGAGTGCGGTGCAGATTCACCGGAAGCTCCTGCGGGAGCGCCGGATGACCGGGCTGCATTTCTGGTCGACGGGGTACTGTGTCAGCACGGTCGGTCTGGATGAAGGACGGATTCGCGAATACATTCGCGAGCAGGAGCAACTCGAGGCCGGGCAGGGGGACCTGGACCTCAAGTAACGTTATCGAGCCGGCCCCGGAGGGGCCTTCCCCACGTGAACGGCCCCTTCGAGGGGCCTTCCCAAACCCACGCCCTCTGGGCGTGGTCGATTAGTCCGGCCTAGTCGCCTTGTGTCTTATCCCCCTCCGCCATAGGTCTACAGATCGGCGTTACACAGGAGTAATCTGAGAGCGCGGCGGTCACGGCGCCTTCTAGTGGATTGAGCGGTTGCTAATGGGTGTGACCTGGGCTGTCGTAGAACCTATTTGTCGATCCTTGGCGCGATCACTTCCCGCCCAAACTGGTGGACGGATAGACTCTCAGCCTCCCCCGTCGCATTCGTTGTGAAGTGGTACTGCGCCTCCACCCCTTCAATGAAGAACTGGGTCTCGGAGAGGGGACGCATGGGTCTCTTGAAGGACCCGGTGGTCTGCGTGGTGAGCTCCCCGTCCTCGACGCGGATCGTCACGACCCGCTCAGCCGTGAGTCGGTATTGCCCCTCGTAGCGGGCCAGCGTCTCGGGAGCTACCTCTACGTCCGGAAGGAGCGATGCCACGTCCACGCCCATCTCGGTGAGCTTCAACCGAGTGTGCTCATCCGCCGGATTTGCCGAGAGCGCAGCAGTATAGATCTCTCGTGCGCGGTCTGTGTCACCTCGCGCCTCGTACGCCCCGGCGAGGTTGAGCCAGGCGGAGTAGGTTGGCGTAAAGTGGAACTGGAAGCGCGGGTGGCGGGCCACCCATCGTGTGACCAGCGGGGACTTATGCGCCGAGAGATTGTCGAGGATCACGTGGACGGTGAGGGTGGGGTCCACCCGCTCGTCGATCTCGCGCAGAAAGCTCACGAAATCCCTCGACCGATGCTGCTTCTTGGTTTGCGCCACGACCTGGCCGGTCGCGACGTTGAGCGCCGCGAAGAGGTCCACCGTGCCATGGCGGATGTAGTTGTGCGTCTGGCGTTCGGGCCGACCCATGTCCATCGGCAGGATCGGCTGCGCTCGCTCGAGGGCTTGAATCTGAGGCTTTTCGTCGAATGACAAGACAACGGCGTGATCGGGTGGATTCAGGTAGAGGCCGACAATGTCCCGCACCTTCTCGATGAACAGCGGGTCGTCGGAGATCTTGAAGGATTCCACGACATGCGGCTGCAACCCGAAGGTGCGCCAGGCGTCCGGTCGTTGAGCGCCGAGTGGGGCCGGCACCGGTTGTAGAAGTCCATCCACCAGCCGATGCCGGTCCGGGCCTGGGCGCCGGTCGCGAACTCAGACAGGTAGACGCACTCGTACTTGAGCGATCGCCACAGCCGCTCGATGAACACGTTGTCCATCCAGCGGCCCTTGCCGTCCATCGAGATGCGAATGCCAGTCTCCTTGAGCACGTTGGTGAAGTCGACGCTGGTGAATTGGCTCCCCTGGTCGCTGTTGAAGATCTCCGGAGGGCCATAGTGCTCGAGCGCCTCGTGCAACGCCTCGACGCAGAAGTGCGCATCGAGCGTGTTAGACAGGCGCCAGGACAGCACCTTGCGGCTCGCCCAATCCATCACGGCGACCAGGTACAGAAAGCCCCGCTGCAGGGGAATGTAGGTGACATCCGTGCACCACACGTGGTTCGGCCGCGTGATCGGCAGATCGCGTAGCAGGTAGGGATAGATCCGGGGCGCCGGGTGCGGCTGAGACGTCCGGGGCCGCTGGAAGAGCGCGTGCACCCCCAGCAGTCGCATCAGGCGGCGCACCCGCTTGCGAGAGACCATGTCGCCCTGGCGGCGTAGCCAGCGTGTCATCTGGCGCGATCCGTAGAACGGCGTCTCGAGGAACTGCTCGTCGATCCGCCGCATCAGGCGCAGATTCAGCGGGCTTTCGCCCCGGCGCGCGTAGTAGAACGACGACCGCGTGATCGACACCAACCGGCACTGCCGCGTGATGCTGAGCCCCGCGTGCTGTGGGTCGACCATCGCCACCCTTCGGCCGGGGCTCAACGACCGAAGGCCTTCGACAAAAAATCCCGCTCGATGACGAGTTCTCCGATCTTCGCCCGCAGCTCCTTGATCTCGGTCTCCCGAGAGGCCTCCTGCCGCTCGTGGTTCCCCGAGAAGCCGGCCAGTACCTTCTGTCGAGCCTTCTTCTTCCAGGTGGTAATCAGGTTCGGATGCACATCGTAGCGGGCCGCCAGCTCCGCCAGCGTCGCTTCCTCGCGAAGCGCCTCCAGCGCGACCTTCGCCTTCAGCTCAGCCGGATAACGCCGTCTCTTTCGTGGCATGCCAGACTCCTTCTCCTGGGTCTGGATCCCACCTTAGCAACCTGTCCGAATTTCGGGGTCCACCTCTCTGAATATCTAGTCTAAGCGGTTTGGTTAGAACGAGATAAGGGCTGGGTAGCAACAGTTGATGGCGGAAGCACCCGAACTGACCGACCTAGTGGAGCGTTCAGGTAGCGTCGAAGGACTTCAGCGACACCTGGCCCACAGGCGACTCTCGAGCCACCTATGCGCCTCGTCACGTTCGGCCTTCTCGAACGTGAAATCCTTAGCGAGATCCTTGCCGTCGGATAGCCACACCTCACTTCGTACCGTGTAGGCGTTAGTCAGCTCTCCCCCCATCAGCTCTTCGTAGTCATCTTCGCGTTGATCGTGCATGTACGCCAGCCCGAGATCCTCGAACAGGTGTGTTGGCTGTCCCTTTTGAAAGAAGACAGAAGGAATCAAGTGATCGGTATGGAAGTAGCCCTGATAGCGAAGTCGATCAATGGGCGCCGGACGTTCCTGAAGTTCGCGACCTTGCCCAATCTCTTCTGCGCACAGGGTGATCGGCGATGGTGGCACGACCATCGGACTCCGGGTGGCATCATGATCACCTCGAACGCGCTCGGTCACTACATGCATTGTCTCACTGCGGACTCTGAACCAGACCGCAAGCGCGCATTGAAGCAGGCGATGATGACAATCCAGAACGCTCATCGGAGTGGCAACAAACGGATCAAACAGCCTGCGACTGAACTTGTCCCCGGGGAGGAGGGGCAAGCCACGCCGCTTCAAGTCACATCGTTCGATCAGTTCTCTCCCCGGCGCATCGTGGGGTCAATTCTCAACGGCCCCGCCGGATCGAGAGGCGTCGATTGTGTATTTCTGGAGGGCCCTTCGTATTGCTTCGCATTCGAAGTCGTTTTCTACAGTGTGCCCTGATAATCCTGTCCTCACTGTCCCTTCTGGCGTTTCATACACCCGCGCGACAGTTGTGGAAAGGATCACAGAGCAGCCCGAACCGTCATCTTGCTCCCCTACCAAGATTAAGTGCTCAATGTTTGCTACGTTGTTCCCCCACCGTACGAACTTCGGTTCGAAGGATCCTGCGGCCGTCAGTGCTCCCCACGTGATCACAATCGCTGCTCCTATGGTTCCAACCGCGTGGATTATTGCATCGGCTTTCGAAGTCGCCATTCTTCCATCCTTGCGTAAACGGTGAGCATGTGGATCGCGGACAGCGCGCCGATCGCTGTTACAGTCGCGGCCGCGTCCGTGCCTGTCTCCCTTGTCCTTGCCCCCCGCTGGATCGTACACCTGGTTCGCGCCCCGGCGCCAAGAGCCCAGCACTCTCGGTGTCACCGGTCACCCAATAATCCCCACCTGTGGTCACTGAAAACTCCTCACCTCGCCCGGACACCAGTACTTCCTCGACACCGTTCGGCAACTGATGGACAAAGTTGATCCGAAGCGAGTACGGCCAACACTGTTTGAACCATCCGCGTGCTCTGCTCGCGGCGATCCGCCGGATCGTCCATGTCAGCCTGGAGACCGTCCGCATGGTCGAGGGTGTGCCAGCGCCGTTCGGTCGTGCGAAAGGTGCCCCGAGGGACTGACGGCGGGCGCGTGGAGCGCGGCGATTCGTTGCCAGAACACGGGCGACGGCGTGCGTTTCCGCGCGTCCCATTGGTAGACGACGGCCTTGTGCGCCGCGCCCACCAGTGTGGCCAATTGCGCCTGGCTCAACCCGCGCGCGCGACGCAGCGCGCGAATCTGCAGGTCGTAGTCGTCCGGCACATTGGTCCACGTCAATGGCGTGCGACGATCATCTGGGCGGACCATCCGCCTATAGTACGACCGCCGAAACGCCCGGGCCGCGGCGGGAGTCGCGCGGGCTCGGAGCTGGCGAAAGGTTGTCCGGGTGTCATAAGTCACCGGCAGGCGCCCGTCCCGTGCCGCCGCCCGCAGCGTCTTGACGTGCACGCCGATCAGCAGCGCGAGCACGGGTAAGGGAAGGAGCGCGTGCTCATCGCGATGAGTGGCGAGCGCCCGGGCTCGCGCCATGACGTGGGGCGGTGTCGCCCGCCGCCCGGCATCCCACGTCCGATACGACTCGGGGGACACGCCGAGCATCGCCGCGAACGCCGCCTGCGACTGGCCCAGCGCGATCCGACACTCACGCAGCGTGCAGGGCTCCACGACGTCACACCATGCCATCGGCGCAGGCCGTTGGGAAGCGCGGGGGTGGCGCTCGGCGTACTTCAGTCAGCCAATCTTCGAGCCTGACCGGTCACTTTGTTCGCCTGGACCTTCGCCCCTGGTGCCGAGGCAGAGGGCACAATCGGCGAATTCTTTAGGAAAATGGCACGCCCGGCAGGATTCGAACCTGCGACCCTCGGCTTAGAAGGCCGATGCTCTATCCAACTGAGCTACGGGCGCACACTTGTATCAAGGCCTAGTTTATCAGTAAGTTATCGCCGTTCTTCCTCTGCTCTTGAGCGTCCTGTGCAGCCTGTTTTTCGGTGCTTTGTGTCACTTGTGTGCCATTTTTCCCGCGCTGTTCCATCGCCAGCATTGACTCGCGCAGATGAATCCGGCTGGCATTGAGGTATGTGTCCGTCGTGGCGATGCTTGCGTGGCCAAGCAGTTCCTTCACGTGATGCAGGGGCAACCCCTTCTCCAGCCAGCGCGACCCGGCCTCGTGTCGCAGATCGTGAAAGCGTAAATTTATCCCGCGAAACGCGGCACGCGACTGCGGAGACAGTGCGGTTTTGACCCATGTCGGCGTGTGCCCGTGTGCCTTCAGGACAGCCGACTCCCACGCCTTCTGCTGGCTCTGCAGCCGACGCCCGACCTCGTCGCCAAACACATGTGCGTCCGGGCCGAACGGCTGGCCGCTCGGATCATAGCGCGCCAAGTCAAGGACGGCCCGGAGTCTGGCCACGATCGGGATATGCCGGATCTTACGGCTCTTGGCCGTGATGGCCTGGATGCGGACCTCGCCACGCTTGAGATCGACGTCTCGCCACCGGAGCGCGAGCAGTTCGCCGAGACGGCACCCCGTCTCGAGCGCGGCCACGACCAGGCGATACAGCCGGGGGGCGGCTTGTTCGAGCAACCGGTCCTCCTCGTCGGGCCGCAGCCGGCGGTCCCGCTTGGCATGCTTCTCGCGCTTCAAGTCGGACCCCGGCAGGATCCAGGGGCGCTCGAGATACCCCTTGTGTAAGCCCCACCTTGACATGGCCTTGAGGAGCTGCAGATATTTGTTACGGGTGCTAGCGGCCAGATGGCGCTCACGCAGGGACGTGAGAAACACATCGCAGTCGTCCTCGGTAATGCCGTTAACCGGCGAGGCGCCCATTGTGTGCCCGGTCCTCGGGAGGATGAAGGCCAGAACCTTGCCGATCTTCACCTCGTCGTCGCGCCACGTCACCTTGCCGCGGGCCTTCGAGTACCGCTCAAGAAAGATCGCACCGAAGGCGGACACAGTCACGCTGTGGTTGGCCGGCGGCGCGGGAGTCGCCCCGGTCTGGAACGTCCCCGCACGGATCTCCCCGCGAATACGATCCGCTTCTGCGTCCGCCTCGGTCTTCCCCCGGAGTTGGCGACCGACCAGCCTATCAAGCGATACGCGATGCCGCTGTCCCCGCCACTGGTACGCGAGATACCACGGGTGCGCGCACTTCGACCACCGCAGCCGCGGGCAGCCGCAGCGCTTCCGCAGTCCATCATGGTGATGGCGTGTCATGTCGCCTTCTCCTTCGCCTTGAGCTCGTCATCGTGCTCCTTGAGGTACGCGCGAATGTCCTCCGTGTTCTCCAACAGCCGCACCCACTGCTCCTTATAGAGCGTCACGGGGAAGCGGCCGAGCCCGTAGACCGAGAGTGCCCCCTTCTGGCTCACTTTCAGCGACAGGGGGCTCGCCTGCTGGCGCTTCAGCTTCGCGTTTTCTGCCTTGAGCCGGGCTAGTTCTGCCTGCACGTCATCAGCCATGGGGTGATCTCCTCCTGCTCATCCAACGTTAGCGCAGCCGGCCCCATCACGCCCTGCTTTCTCGTCTGCTCGCCCGCTGGCGTCGCGGGCACCGGCAGCGTCTACCGTCGTTCCGCTGACGCTTCATCTTTTTCCCTCCTGGCTGAGGGGCCGTCGGTCTGCGTGTGAGAAAATGCGGCAGGCCGTCGACCGTTGATCTCGGTTGACGTGCTGAGGGGCGTCGGGCCGTGTTCGCGCACGCCCGACGCTCCGCCCTATTATACGCCACCTGTTCTCGCCCCCGCTACAATTAGCAGCCAGTTCATGCCTCTTGAATCTGACTGACCCGCCCCGGGTTTCCCGGAGACTCCATGTCCTGGGAGGCTGGGGCTCATGGGAAGACCGAGCAGATACGCCCCAGCGGTGCGAGAACGAGCGGTCCGGCTGGGGTTCGAGCCCGCAGACCAGGCCGACTTGCCGTGGGCGGTGATCCGATCGGGGGCCGACAAGATCGGCGGCTCGTCGGAGACGTTGCGGCCTTGGGGGCGCCGCGCGGAGCGCGAGACGGGCCGCCGCCCCGGGCTGACCAGTGAGGCGCGCGCGCGGCGCAAGGATCTGGAGTGTGCGGTCCGCGAACGGCGCCGCACGAACGAGATGCTCCGCAAGGCGTCCGCGTATGTCGCCCACACGGGGTCACTGTATCTGGAAGTCGCACCGCTGCTCCTCGTATTCCTCATGCAGTCGGCGGGACGGGGCTTCGAGCGCGTCGAAATCGACGGGCGGGGCGAACTCGGGGCGCAGGGTGTCGTTGTCCAGGATCGGTTGACCGGAGTTGATGTCGGCCACCACCGTCGCGCGGCGACAGATCGGCCGCATGTTTCAGAGAATTGCCAACTTCGGGCGATGTTCGGGTCGCCAGGCCTCGCGATACCAGGGCGGAACGCCGAGGGTGATCCCCGCCAGGAACTCGTCGCGGTCGACATCGGCCCAGGTCCGGCCGTGTTGGCGTTTCGGCTGCGGGACGCTCTCGAGCGCGTAGGCGACGTCGGGCAGGTAGGTCGGCCACTTCGCCCGGGCTTTCGCCCGCCAGCGGCAGAGCGTGCTCCGTGACGGCGTGTTGGTCCGGTCGCCGGTGCGGGACGTCGTCGCCAATCCGTGACCACTGTGACACACGTGAAAGGGTTTTCCCCAATGATCATAGGGATCGGCCGATCGTTTTTCAAAATCGAATTTTGCGAAACTGCGCGTAAAGGGGGGCGGACGGTCACGCCGCTCATCCGGACGAGATTCGGGGGTGGGGGGGTACGGCGCACGCCGAGCCGTTGGTGTCGATACCTCCACACTCGCGGCTGCGGCGGGCATCGAGGTCGTTTCGTTTCTGACCAGTTCGGCCGCATGTTCGCCGACGAGAACAACGTCGCCCGAGGCACCTCAGAAATGAGATTTTGATTTTCCTAGAGATCAAGGAGGCAGCTCAAGGGACGATCGCCACCCCGGCGCCGCGCGTTGGCCGCCTAAGTCGGGAGTTTCACTCCGCAAGTCTGGCCTAGCGTCTGCGCTCGTTCCGGAATTTCTCGAAGTCGCTGAGGTCGACCGGCGCATCGACGGCCACGCGGCTCCACGTCGACGGCGTTAGACCCAACTCTGCGCTCAGACGACACAACTCGTTGGATGCCGCCCTGGCGACTGAGAGCAGAGGGTGCGGTTGTGGTCGATTAACGCGGCCCAATTTTAGATCTTCTGGCGACTCCTTGTGCCGGATGAGTTCGCCCGATCGCGCGATCTCGCTCGTCGTCCGAACCCATGTCGACCACGCCACGCAATACTGCGCGAGGCATGCTCGATACTCCGGTCGCATGCGGCCCTGGCCGTCGAGGATGGCGACCACGCGATGCCATTCTTCGACGGCCGTCGCATCGAGGTTTCGCGGAGGCGTAAGGGCCGCCGCCTCCAGAGGCGGCGGAGGCTGGACGGGGCTGAGCTTGCGCCGGCCAGGGTTGCCGCGGCGCCGCTTGGCGGCGTCGGTCATGGGTTTACGGCCTCGCATGGGACAATGCTACACCAAGCGATCGATCGTCGCGGCCGTCGCGCGCCGCCACCGTTCCCACGTCCGGCGGCCGGGGAACCGTGCGTCGATGGTGCAGCGCCCACACGCGGGGTCGTTACAGCTGTCCGTAGCGCAACAGGTCATTCTCAAATTCCTTCAGGATGGTGTCGACGTCAACGACGGGGATCGCGTGCTCGGGCCGTAAGCACTCGTGGTCCAGCGGCGGGAGTCCAGGGATGATGCCTGCCCAGACCGCGGCGCGGGAGAACTCCTGCCAGGTTCGCCCGTGTCGCGTCTTCGGCTGCGGTACCCCCTCGATGGCGTAGGCCACGTCGGGCTGGTAGGTCGGCCATTTCGCGCGGGCCTTCGCCCGCCACCGAGCGAGCGTCCTGGGGCATGGATTTTTGGTCCGATGAGCGTTGGATGGCACCCAATCCGTCGGCGCTATGTCAGGGGTGAAGGCGATTTCATCAATGTTCATAGAGGTCTCCTGTACAAAATCCTAATCGAATTTCGCGAAACTGCGCGTGAAGGGGGGCGGACGGTCAGGGCGCTCATCCGGACGAGATTCGGGGGTGGGGGGGACGGCGCACGCCGAGCCGTTGGTGTCGATACCTCCACACTCGCGGCCGCGGCGGGCGTCGAGGTCGTTTCGTTGCTGACCAGTTCGGCCGCATGTTCGCCGACGAGAACAACGTCGCCCGAGGCACCTCAGAAATGAGATTTTGATTTTCCTAGAGATCGAGATCCGGGCTGAGGGCGACGCCGTCATCCCTGACGTTTGTCCCATGTTCTCGTCGCTTCGTGGAGGTTATATGGACTTACCATGTAGGCTGCCAACGAGGCTGAGCGCTTCCGGTAAGGCCTTCGTCGGGGCCGTTGGCTGCTTGACATCGGTCCGCTGGGCGAACATTCTCTGTGACAAGGCGCGGTGGTTACAGCCCACGAGGCCAGAGAGGGAGCGGTCGTTCAAGGGGCAGGACGATGCAAGTCATTCTAGCGCAGCCGCGCGGGTTTTGTGCCGGTGTCGAGCGCGCCATCGACATCGTCGAAGCGGCGCTGCAGCAGTACGGGCCTCCCATCTATGTGCGGCATGAAATTGTCCACAATCCGAAGGTCGTAGAAGACCTGCAGGCGCAGGGCGTACGCTTCGTCGAGCAGATTGATCAGATTCCCAATGGGGCCCTCACGGTGTTCAGCGCCCACGGCGTGTCTGAGAAGGTTGAGCGGGATGCGTCGGTGCGCGGCCTACGTTCACTCGACGCCACCTGTCCGCTGGTCTCCAAGGTACACGCAGAGGGCCGGCGCCACGCGGCCAACGACTGCGACATCATTCTGATCGGTCACGAAAACCACCCCGAGGTGGAGGGCACCATCGGCCAGATTCCGGGGCCGGTTTTTCTGATCAGCGACGTGGACGAGGTGGACGCGCTGCAGGTGCGCGACCCCGACAAGGTCGCCTACATCACCCAGACGACGCTGTCGGTCGACGACACCCGCGACGTGATTGCGGCCCTGCGGCAACGCTTCCCAAAGATCGTCGGACCGGGCGTCAAAGATATTTGTTACGCGACCCAGAATCGTCAGGCTGCCGTGCGCATGCTGGCCTCCCGGGTAGATCTGGTGCTGGTGGTCGGCGCCCAGAACAGCTCCAACTCCAACCGTTTGTGCGAAGTCAGCAACGACAGCGGTGTGCCCAGTTACCTGATAGAGGATCCGTCGAAGCTCGATCCCGCCTGGTTGCGGGGGAAGAAGAGCGTCGGCATTACCGCCGGTGCTTCGACACCCGAGGAGTTGGTGCAAGACCTGATCGAGAAGCTGCGGGAATTCGCCGAACTGCAGATCTCGACGATGGACGGCATCATCGAGAACGTCCGCTTCAGTCTGCCGCCTGCCCTGGACCGCGCTGCCGCGCCTCAATAGCGGCACGGAGTCGCATCTCTCACCTGCCCGCCGGGCTGTCGGGTCCGCCACGATGGTCGGCGACAGCGCGTAAGAGGGGAATATGGCTCACGCTTTCCGGTCGATGGCCATCAGCAGCGTCGGAAGCAGCAGGAAATCCGCGGCAAATGCAAGGATGATCGTCATTGTCACCAAGAGCCCGAGTGACCAACTGACCTCGAAACCGGACGTGGCAAATGTCATGAAGCCAGCCGACAGGACCACGGTCGTCGTCAGCAACGCGTGGCCGACGGTGTGAAAGGTGGACCGCACGGCCTCGGCTGCCTGGAGGCCCTCGCGCCTAGCCTTCAGATACTCGCTCAAGAAATGAATCGTGTCGTCCACGATGATTCCGAAGACGATGGCGACGACCACCGACGCGGCAATCCCCACGTGACCCACGAGATAGCCCCACAGGCCAAAGCTCATGATGGCCGGGATGAAATTCGGCACAAGGCTGAGCAGACCGATCCGAATGCTTCGGAAAATGAACACCAGCATGACGGAAATAAGCATCATGGCGAAGATCGTGCCGCTCAGCATGCTGTCGATGCTCCGCTCCGACACGTGCGCGGACATGATGCTGAGGCCCGATGCCTCGGCTGCGAAATTGGGCGCATGGGCGTGCATCCAGACCTGGGCGCGCTCATCGAGCGCACGCAGCTCCCTGGACCATGAGCTGCTAGTTGAGACGGTCAAGCGCGTCGCGGACTTGGCGACATCGATGCGGTCGTTGAGATCGGCGCCGAACGGGAGCGAGAGCTCGTAGAGCAGCAGATACTGCGCCGCGAGGTCGCCGGCGCCAGGCAGGCGAGCGAAGGCCGGATCGTCGCCGTTCATGTTCTTGTTGAGACGCTTCATGATGTCCGGAAAAGACTGGACGTAGGTGACGTCGGGCTGCTCCCGGAACCATTCGGCCAGCGCATCGACTGTGTGTAGATATTCGGGATCGGTAATGCCGCCTTCGCGTCCAGCGTCCAGCGAGTACTCCAGCCGGTCCAGGCTCGTCAGATTCTCGGCAACATAGTCCGAATCGCGCCGGAACTCGTATCGTTCATCGAAGTACTGTGTCAGGTTGTCGGTCAACTCGATGCGTGGCACGCCGGTTGCCAGCACGACCACCACCGCCGCGATGGACCAGAGCAGGACGGTGCGCCGCGCGACGACGAAGTCGGCAAAGCGGTCGAAATAGGCGGTGTGCTCTGATTGACGACGGCGTGCGCGCAACGGCAGAATCGCAAGCAACGCCGGCAGGAGTGTCATGGTGTATACGAAGGCGCACAGCACACCGAACGCCACGTAGTTTCCCAGGTCGTGGAATGGCGGCGAATCAGCGGAGTTCAGGCTGAGGAAGCCAATCGCCGTCGTGACCGAGGTGAGCAATATCGGATAGGCATTGATGCGAAACGCCTCGACGATGGCTGCGGTCTTGTCCAAGCCGCGTCTCAAGCCCAGCATGACGGAGGTGACGACGTGGATCGAGTCCGCAACGGCAATCACTGCGACGATAATCGGCACGCCGGAACTGGTCGGGCTGAACACCACCCCCATCCAGCCCGCGAACCCCATGGTGGTGTTGACGGCGAACATGAGCACGGCGACGATGGCCGCTGTGCCGAGAATGGAGCGCAATAACAGGGACGTGAGGACCACGATGATGAGGAACACGATTGGCGTCAGTGTTTGAAGATCATCCTGGGTGGCTTCGGCGAATGCCTGGTTCAAGGCGATGTCGCCGGTCATGTAGTAGCCGATGCCAGGATGGCGTGCGCGGGCCTCGCCGAGGAGCGTTTCGAGATGCTCGGTGATCTCGGTGACCGCCTCGTCGCGGTTTTCGGGAAGAACGAAGTTGATTACGACGCCGGCTGCCTGTCTGTCGCGGGAGACGAGGCGCCCGACGATCTCGATTGCATCCATGGCAATCGTTTGAACACGGGCCAGAGCGGCGTCGCTCAGCGCACTCGCGTCCTCGACGAGCGGGGCGACTATCAGGTCGTCCTCGCCGAGCGCTTCGCTATGGGAATAGTTGGTGAGGGAGTCGACCCGACTGGAATAGGGCGCTTCCCACGCGGCGTCGGTCAATTCCGCAACGGCGCCGAGCGCCTCGCGGGTGAACACCGATCCCTCTCGGGGTGCAACGGCAATCAACGCGCGGTCGGTGGCGGAGTACGTATTCTCTAGAGCCTGGAACGCGAGGAGCTGCGGATTGTCGTCCCTGAACAGGACGAGGTAGTCGCTCGTCACGGTGATGAAGCGGGCACCGGCCGTCACGGCCAGCATGAGCAAGACTATGAGCGCAACGACCGGCCACCGAAAGCGCACGGTGGCGGCGACGTAACGGTCCAGCAGCGAAGGAGTCGACGACTCGACCATCTCGGACCGGATGCGAGGAGCTACTCGATGGTTACCACGGGCTCGATTTCGCCGTGTGGACGTGGTCCGGCATCTTGTAACTCAGCCCCTCGCTGTCGTACACCGATATCTGGAGAAGCTGGGTGAAATTGTCCGATCTGACCATCTTGTTGGTCCGCACCAATCGCAGAACGCGCTGCTTTATCCGGTACTTGAACAGGGTCGCAAATTTGGGATCCGGTGGAAACTCGAAACTGTCGGCGAGCTCCTTTCCAATGAGGGCGCGTGACAGGCGGTAGGCCAGTTCCACCAGTTGCTTGTGCTCAGCCTCGTCCTGGACGTCTGCAACCTTGGGAATGGACTGGATCAACAAATTGGCCACGGCTACCGAGTCGGCGTCCGCCTTCGGCTCACACAGGTAGCCGATCTTGTACATCTTTTCCGCCTCCTCGCCGTTCGTATAGAGGATGGTTTCCGGTATCCCCATGAGGTAGCCGGCGTAGCGCCAGACGGCGAGCACGCTCTCCTGTTCTTCCCGGCTGAACTTCGCGCCCAGCATCGCCGAGTACTCCAGCAGGCGCTTGGAAAAGACGGAGATGGCGAACCCCAGATGCGCCGCGCTGACCGGCGTGCCCCAGGCGTCGTGATTCCAGTCATCCGACTTCGCTAGCAGGCCCCGTATCCGGGTATGCACGAACCGAATGCGCGTGGACAGCTTCCATCCCTCGCCGTTTCTCTGCAAGTTGCCCGGAAAGAAGATCTCCAGCATGTGGCGGTTGTTCTGCTGGAGGCGTCTTTTGGTGGACGCTACTCGCCCGGTAATATTGAAAGACTTGGCGATGAGGGTCGAAAAGCCTTCTACCAGCACGCCCGTGACGAAGGCGGTGAGCATCAGGTCGACGTTTTCATGAAAAGCGCGGATCCCGGGACGAAACCCTTCGTAGTAGAGCCAGGGAGGCTCCTGGAGATTCCCGAAGAAATCGCGCAGTGAACGCGGTGCGAGGCGCAGAACCTCCTCGTTCTGCTCTATGCCGGCCCCGATGAACCGGTGCAGGTCGCTTGGAGACAACGCCGCGGAGAGCTCCTCCATAATCGGGTCGAGCTCGGGATCACCGATGGTGGTATGCCTGAGATAGTTGTCGGCTGCGGCTTGATCGTAGAGACGAGCCTTCTCGTACCCTTCGAGGTATGCGGAAGGTGACAGGTTTGTAGCCCCCGGCGAGGCAGCAACAGGATTCATAACAGATTTCCCTTTAGACAGATGATCTCTGTGGCCTCACCCTCTACAAAAATCCACGCGTGGATAGTGCCGACAGCGCGGACCGATGTCAAGCAGTGGCCTGGCGTTGGTACTCTTGAGAAAACATCTACAAGACGACTCCAGTCTTGGCGTCGACGAGTTCGCACCCCAGCGAGGCCGCGCGCTTCCGGAGGCCGTGCAGGATCCGGGTTCGCTGCTGCTGGTCGTAGTCGGCGGCCGTGCGCTCCCGGTAGGGGAGGCGGTCCCGGAGCATGCGATACACGAGGATGGCGAGCTTGCGGGCCGTGGCCGTGATCGCCTTGGCCTTGCCGACACGGTAGGCGAGACGGCGGTAGAAGGCCCCGAGGGCGGTAGAGGTCTTGCCGACCGACATGGCGCACATGCGCAGCATGGCGGCGGCACGGTTTGCCGAGGGTAGGGTGCTGGAGCTGATAAGCCGGCCGCCGGTGATCTTGTTCTTCGGCGCGAGCGTGAGCCAAGACGTAAAGTGTTTTTCGCTGGGCCACCGGGTCATGTCCGTGCTGATCTCGCCGATCAGTCGCAAGGCGGTGTACGGCCCGACGGCGTCGATCTGTGTGAGGTCCGCCCCGGAGAGGCGGTGGAGTGGGCTGCGGATATCGAAGCGCGGCTCGTTCTTGATCTCTAGGAAAATCAAAATCTCATTTCTGAGGTGCCTCGGGCCATGTTGTTCGGCCATGTTGTTCTCGTCGGCGCGAGCGTCATGGTGCGCGGCCGGTGCTCGGGTTTCAGGGCTTCACAGGCCCAGGGCGGAATCCCCGGGGGGAAGCTGGCGAGAAAATTGTCGCGGGCGACCTGGTTCCAGGTCCGTCCATGCCGCCGTCGGGGCGGCGGGAGGCGTTCGATCCGGTAGGCCACGTCGGGGAGATACATCGGCCATCGGGCGCGGGCCTCGGCGCGGCGGCGGCGGAGGGTCCGCTCGGGGACCGTTTTGCGTGAAATCATCGTCGTTTCGGGCCAGATCCGGATCGGTGTGGCCGGGGTGGAGGCCTTTTCGTCAATGTTCATGGGGGGCCGTCCAGAAATTTCGAAATCGAATTCTGCGAAAATGCGCGCAAGGGGTGGCGGACGGTCATGCCGCTCATCCGGACGAGATTCGGGGGTGGGGGGGGTACGGCGCACGCCGAGCCGTTGGTGTCGATACCTCTACACTCGCGGCAACGGCGGGCGTCGAGGTCGTTTCGTTGCTGACCAGTTCGGCCGCATGTTCGCCGACGAGAACAACGTGGTCCGAGGCACCTCAGAAACGAGGTTTTGATTTTCCTAGAGATGGACCTTCAGGCCCGACGCGACGACCAACGCCTGGAGTTCGGCCTGCGCATCGACCGATTGGCGACCACGGATGTCTGTGCCAGACTTCTTCATGGCGGCTCTTTTCTGGGGGCTTCGGCCCCAGGTTTGCCCACCGGCCGCATACTACGTCCAGCAGGGATCCACCGCTTTAAATTGTTGAGGACTGTGCCTTTAACTCAAATAGGTAAGCCACCGCCTCAGGCGGTGAGACGCGCAGAGGTTCGACCGTTGTAGGGGTTGGGCGAAGACTATGCGACGGTCTCCGATCATGAACTCCCCAGTTCAGAAAGGAAACCGTCATGCGAGAGTGGCAGAGCCAATCCCCCGTCCGATGGTATTGCAGATATCACGTGGTGTGGGTGCCGAAGTATCGGAAACGGGAGATCTTCGGCGAGATGCGACGTGGGATTGGGAGAATCGTTCGGGAGCTGTGTCAGCGGCAGGGCGTGGAGTTGGTTGAAGGGCACGCGCTGTCGGATCACGTGCATGTGTTGTTGGGCATCCCGCCGAAGTTCAGCGTGGCGCACACGGTGGGGTTTCTGAAAGGGAAGTCGGCGGTCCGCATCCATCGGGAGTATCTGGGGCGGCCACGCAACTTCACGGGCTACCACTTTTGGGCGCGCGGGTACTGCGTCAGCACAGTCGGTTTGGCCGAAGAGGTCATCCGCGATTACATCCGGCAGCAGGAAGCCGAGGAAAAGAAGCAAGAGAAGCAGGAACTCGGCTAATCGAAGGCCCCTTCGAGGGGCCTTCATCATACCGCCCCCTCAGGGGGCGGTAGCTGATTTGACGCGCCCGCACGCTTGATCTACAGTTTCCCCGCCACAGCAACTCGGACTGGTCCGACGTCGGGCCACCCGCTGAATAGAACACCCCCTTCCAGGGGGAATAGGTGGGAACCCTCGTGCAGTTCGGGTTGTTGTGGCGACTGACCCGGCGACCATTTCCGGTCGCGGGTGGGGGAGGTTGCCATGCGATCATCGCTTTCGGTTGGAGCGTTTCTGTGGACGGCGCTCGTGCTTTGCATGGGCTGCTCGACGCCTGAGGCTCATCAGCCCAGAGAGGAACCATCGCTTGAACATAAACTCGCGGTTATCCAACGCGGGGTTGTGTCAGAGGATGATCAGCTCGTGAGCGCGTTCACTCAAGTCCTTGACCGACTTGAATCAAAGTGCCCAGAGACTCGTCAGCAGATCGCCGATATGGGTGTTAGGGCACAGGAATTGCTCACAGAAGAGAATATAAATGAACCGTTGCTAGATGTCTTTCTCAACATAGCTGCATCAATTCCCAGCGAGGCTCCTGGTGGAGCATTCGGTCCGTGCATTGAGATCTTTGCGGCCTATCTCACGCTGCGCAGTGGACCATAGAGGTGGACCCCGATTTTCAGACAGGTTGTTAAGGTGGAGTCCAGATCCTGACGTTGGTCCCGTTACGAGACAGGTTACAACTGGAGCGGCGCGCCTTCGACGAGCCGATCCTCCTGACGTTGTTTGGCAAACTCATTCGGTGTCAGGTGCCCGAGCGAGCTATGGGGTCGGCACTGATTGTCATCAACCCGCCATGCTTCGATCTTCGCTTTCGCATCTGCTAAAGCGGATTCATGAGGTCGTAGCGACTGCGTAGCCGCAATGTCGAAAGTAGTTGCGGCACTCGGCCGGATCATAGCCAGGTACGGCGGCGCCAATGGTGTGCCACAGGACCTCCCGTGTGCGACAGCGGGCCGTGCGCAAGATCGCCTTCAGCTTCGCAAACGCCAGCTCAATCGGATTGAGGTCAGGACTGTATTTCGGCAGAAACCAGAGTGGCGCGCCGACGGCTTCGATCGCTCGTCGCACCGCGGGGCTCTTGTGACACGACAGGTTGTCCATGATGACGATGTCGCCGGGCGCGAGCGTTGGCATCAGGACCTGCTCGATGTAGGCCAGAAAACTGGCGCCGTCGATCGGCCCATCAAACACGGCTGGCGCGGTGAGGCTTGTCACGCGCAACGCCCCCGAGAAACGTCGTGGTGTGCCAGCGGCCATCCGGCGTGTGGTCTGGGACCCGGGCGTCGGACAGCCCGCGGCCATAGCGGCGAATCAGATCGGTCCGCACACCACTCTCATCGAGAAACACGAGGCGCACGGGATCGAGCGTCGGCGCCGCGGCGCGCCAGGCCGTGCGGGCGAGGCGGACGTCAGCGCGATCGTGTTCCGACGCGTGTACCGTTTTTTTTGGTCCTTCCGGGTTTAGCGTGGGTAGAGGTCGAGCCCTCCGCAGTGAAAATAGATCGCCGTCGTGAAGTGTGACGGGTTGCGGAAGCCGCCGGCCTTTCGCTTGATGCTCATGATCTTGCTGTTGAGACCTTCAGCCACGCCATTCGTGATCGGATGCTGGACAAAGCGGAGCACCCCTGCGAGATGCCGCTTCAACGTCTTCGCCACCTGCTTCACGGGCGCGAGCCGCGAGCGGATCGCCCAGCCATACCAGCGCGTGAAGAACCGCGTCACGGCCGCATGCTGACGGTAGGTCCACAAGGCCCGCAACGCTTCTTTGATCGCCCACGCGCGCCCGACTTTCAACTTCAGCGCTTGGAGCGTCGCGAACGCGGCCGCATGCCGCGCCGGCCGCCGCTCGTCGCTGAACAGCCACAGGTACTTGGTGCCGGTCAGCGGCGCACCCTCGCCGGCCCGCAGAAAAGCGCGATGCTCCTGTTTGCGGACCGTATCGACGGCCTTCGTCATCTCCCGCATGATGTGGAACCGATCGAAGCCGATCTTCTCGTCGCCGGCGGGCAGGCCGTCCCGCGTGGCGCCGATGTACGCCTCCCACATGTCCATCGCGACGGCGTGCAGTGCCCGCCGCTGGGCGTCCGTCAACTGGGCATCGTACGCCGCCAGACTCTCCGTCTTGCGATCTTCGGCCACAAACTCGACGGTCGCCCGCTGGAGGTCGCACACGATCGTGTGATAGCGATGGCCCTTGCGGAACGCCTTCTCGTCGACGCCGATGTAGCGGATCGGCCGCGCCTCTTTCCGCGCGTGGCCCCGCGCGACGGCGCGGCTCATCACGCCCCAGGCCTCGTCCCAGCTGACGCCCGCGATCTCACACGCACCTTTGACCGTACTGCACTGCAGGATCAGATCGATGATCAACCGTTCCAACAACCCCGTGAAGCGGCTCCGTGGCTCGGCCCACGGCACCCGCACTTGCTTCACGCCATGGGTCGGACACTGCACCCGCGGAATCTCGGCATGCAGGTGCGTCTGACACTGACACGTGTCGAGATGGCGCCACGTGCGCTCTGCCGCATGATCGAAGGCGGGCACCGTCTCGCCGCAGTTGGGACAGGGCCAGCGCGTCGGCTCGTGCTCTAGCCACACGTCGACCCGCTCGTCCTCGGGTTTCAGCTCGACGCGCGCCACGTGCCAGGGGGTAGGGATCCCCAAGATCGTCTCGAACAGCTTGGTATCCTGCATTCGCTCCTCCGCCGGAGCGGTCTATCAGCAGGACACCTCGAGTGCAATCCGCCGCCGAGCAAGCCCCCACCCACCAGGGGGCCCCCGCAGGCGGCCTGACGAGTCACCCGGGCTCCTTGCGACCCACGGAGATCCCGGAAGGACCTTTTTTTTAAACTGGAAGCCGAGCCGTTTGATCGTGCGGCACAGCGTGGGGAGACTCGCCGGCGTGCGCAGGCCTCCTGTAATTCGGCCAGCGTGCGATCCGGCTGCTCGCGGATCAGGGCCGCCAGCGCCGCGAGCTGGGCTTGGAGGATCGGCGTGCGCCAGCGGGTTTGCTTGCGAGGCGCCACCTCGCCGGTTTCGCGCCGACGCTGCTTCAGCCGATCGACCCACGCGCGACTGACGGAGTACTTCTCGGCGAGCTCGCGGACCGCGTGAACCCGGCGGTGGTCACGAACACGCCCTTGGTCGTGTTCGCCGCATCGATCGCCCCGGCGAAGTTCCGGAGGGCGCCTTCACCCACGGTGGTGCCGGCGGCGTATTTCTTGGCCTGAAGATACACCTCGTCCAGCCCGAGCGCGTCTTCCCGGATCGTGCCGTCGATGCCGCCGTCACCCGCCTGCCCTGTCACCCGCCCTCGCGCGGCGTTGCCCCCGCCATAGCCCATGGCGATCAGGAGATCCACCACCACGCGTTCGAGAAACGTAGAGGGCGCGGCCCGCACTCGGTCCAGGAGGTCGGCCTCCAGCGCTTGGCGTAATTGCGCGGCAGCATGGTCCAATGCTTCCTCCGGCGTCTCCACCGCATCATCCGACCGTGTGGGTGCGGAATCCTGTTTCTGCGACGGCGCCTTTCTCCACGCAACATACGCTGGGTAGCGACGAAGGAGTTGCAGGTCGATCCGCGTCGGCGATTGAGCCAGCAGTTGTTCGCCGTCGGCCGCCAGCCGGTAGATGCCACGTTGGACCTTTTCCACTAAGCCAGATCTCTCCATATGCATAATCGCCCAGCCAACCCGGTTCGTGAACACCGGCTGGCGGCCGCTGGGTAACAACTCTTGTACCTCCTCGGGCGTGAGCCCTTCGGCGGCCGCGACACGTTGGCGCACCTCGGCGACCGATGTGTCCGAGCTGCCGGACAGTGCCGCGAGGGTCGGGAGCATGAGCGATTGAAAGTCAGGGACGGGCAATGAGTCTTCCTCCGTTCTGTCTACACCACCGGGGGCTAGGCGTCACGCGGACGACTCGACGGGAGCCACCACGATCGCTCCGATCCGCCGGGCGGTGTCGGTAAAATGTTGAACATCTTCGGGTGTCAGCATGCGACCAAGAATCTCGCGCTCGCGGTAGGAGAGCCATTTCTTGAGCACCTGGTAGCCGCCGAGCTTATAGGTCCACACATGGGCGGGGATGTTGCGCCAGAAGGCGCGGGCGTTCAGGTAGATGTCGAACGTGGTCTCGCCGGGCGCGGGGAGACCGTTGCCCAGGACGGCACGTTCCTCTGGCGTATAGGGCCGCTCGACAATACGGCCTTGGCCCGGCATTACGGCATCCCCTGATCCGTAATGCCCCCACCCCGCCGTGAGCGCGAAGTCGTCGCCCGTCATGTGATGCCCGTCCATGGTGGCGGGAACGGCGAGGGTGGCGATCTCCGGGCTCAGCGTACCTTCGGTGACGCCCCGCACGGGCGTGTCAGCATCGAGTAACTGGGCAAGTGATCGGCCTCGTACGGCTGACACGTCGAGCGCCGCCGCCGCGCCTTCGGCCTCGCCATCCGGCCAGCCCAGCAGCGGGATGCGTGGCCACTCCATGCGAAGCGCACCAGCATTGGCCTTGCGGTAGGCGGGATCGTGGAGCGTGGCAAGAACGTAGTGGAACAGATCCTTCACTCCCACGCCGAGACGGTCGAGATAACGTTGCGCTTTCGCGGAGAGATTCTGACGGCGCGCTCCCTCGACACCTTCGGTTCCGAGACCATCGTCGCGGAGCCACACGGGGAACATGCTTGCACTCCATTCGATCAGATGGAGTGCGGCCAGATCGGACGTGACAACGGCCTGCGGTTCGGCCGCATCTCTTCGGAGGCGGGGAACTTCGGAGAGCCACAGGTTCCCCTCGAACACATGCGGCCTGTAATCGGGGCGCGGGCGATCGAGCAGGCGACCATCCGCTTCCCAGTAGAGCCAGCGCGTATCGAACGGCCTGTAGGCGAACCGGACGAATCCGCCTTCGTCCGGTCCACCGCGTGCGATCAGCGTGTCACGCACCTTGCGTGCGTTGAACCCCGCCGTCGTCTTCATCACGCCCGGATAGCGCTGCGCGATGTCCTCATGCGTCAGACTCACGTCGAAGTAGTCGGCGACGCGCGCCCGGAGTCGGTCGAGATCGACATCGACCAAAAATCCGTCGCGGCTGGTCTTGACGCCGGGAAACGACACTGGAAACAAGTCCGTCAGCAACGGCCAATCGAACCAGTCCTCACTCACCGCCGTCCGCACGAACGGCAGCCCAAGCGGCAGAATCGGCGCAATATCCTCGTAGAGCGCGCCCGGTTCGTCCTCCGCCGTCGCTGTCAGATCCGCGCGTTTCGCCTGCCCCCAGAGATGCCGGAAGCCCACAGCATCAGCTGACGCGTGGTTGGCCTTGCGTACCAGCGTCGTGATGGCGGTGCCGACCTGGATACCGACCGGGTCGCCTTCCGTCGAAAAGATGCTCGGGTCCGGTGAACCGTCAGGTGCGGTTTTTCCTGTCTTACGGCTGTCACCGTTCAGACAGTCGATGCGAACAGCGTCAAATGCCTCAAGGTATCGCTCCCGCATCCCCGTGAAGGACAGACTATCGAGCCAGGAATAGTTGGAGATGAAGCAGACCACGCCTCGACCCGTCTTCTCGGCGATGCGCCGTTCTGCCATGCGGAAGAAGCGGACATAGAGATCGTTCAGCCCTTGGCCCTCCGGCCGGCGGACACGCCTCGTCGTGCGGTAGGCATCGGACAGGTCCCGTTTCTCGTCCACCGCCATGCCGGCGAAGCCGTTGTAGGGCGGGTTGCCGAGGATCACGAGGATCGGCGTCTCCTGCTTCACCTGATCCGCGCGGTCGCGTTCCTCTTCCAGTTCCGGGAACGGCAACGGCTTCGTCGTTCTCAGCTCCCAGCCGGTCAGCGCATTGGTGAGGAAGACGCCGGCGCGCTCCGTCCCGTCGTCCGCCAGCGGTGCGTCGAGGTCCTGCAGCGTCAACCCGATTTGCAAATGCGCGACGACGAAAGGCGCGGGCATGATCTCGAAGCCGAACACGCGGCCCACGGCCGCCTGCTTCACCCGCGCGCCAGCAAGCGCGCCGAGGCCTCGGCGCGCGAGGTTGGCGGCGATGCGGCGCAGGACTTCCGCAAGATAGGCGCCTGTGCCGCAGCACGGATCTAGCACATAGACGTTCTCCGCCGCGAGTCCATCGGCAATACCGAGGTCGTCCTTCACCGCTTGGTCCACGCGGGCGACCATGTAACGGACCACTTCCGGCGGCGTGTACCAGACCCCGAGCTGCTTACGCAGCTCGGGGTCGAAGGCTTCCAAAAACGGCTCATAGAAGTAGGGCACGGCTTCGCCCTCGGTGAAGCGGGCGAAAAACATGGCCCGGTCAACCCGATTGAGTGCGGCGGCCGTCCAGTCCAGCACTTCGACCAATCCCAGCGGTTGCAGGCGGCCCGGATCGGAGAGTTGTTGGAACAGTGCCCGCAGCACTGGCGCGCGCAGATGCCAGACGGCCGTGCGCCAGTCGAATTGCGCCGGTCCGTATCCGCCGGCAAACAGCGGTCGGTCTTGGGAGGCGGTGTCCGCGCGCGACCACAGCACCCAGGCGGAGAAAATGCCATAGAACAACGTTTGCACAAGCGTCGAATGAAAGAACCGCGCCCCACGCTCACCCTCAAAGTGAACCCCGAGCGCGTCTTCCAGCGCCGCGCGCACCGCCGTAAGCGGGGGCGAATCGCCCGCCGCCTCGACCCGCGCGAGCCCGTCACGCGCATACGACGCGAGCAGCCACGCCAGATCCTTCGGCTCGGCCAACGCCGCGCGGTGCGACAGCGCCCGGGTAAGATATTCGCCCAGGCCCGCGCCCACCTCTCGCGCGAAGGCCCGCGGTGTTTCGAGTCGGCGCACGAACGTGTCCGCGTCGTCGGCCAGCCTGAACGTCTCGAGCTTCGTCGGACGGCCCGCCGCATCCTCGCCCACCAGTACGAAGTCGCGCGTGTTCGTCACCAGCACCAGCCGGTAACGCCCCCAGTAACGGCTCACCTGATCGCCCGCCGCCGTAAGCCAGGCGTCGTCTCCCGCGGCCTTCACCTCGACCACGCCGCGCTCAGGCACCTGGCCCTCGCGCGGCCGGCCCTGCTGCACCTGCTTCGCCGCGTAGAGCCCGAAGTCGGGATGGCCGGCGCCTTGATCGGCCAGCTCGCCGACGCAGAACACTTTCGGCGCAAGCGTCGCGCCAACGGTGTTTAGCAAGTTCGCGAGCGGCCCGTAACTCGACCGCTCCCCGGTCGCGCCGCCCGAGGCCCGCACCCGTCCAAGATCGGCAAAGTAGGTTTCGCCCGCGGCCGTCAAGGCCGTGGTTGTGTTGGGCATTGCGTCTGTTGTCGTATGGAACGCACGGCGCCAGCCGGAGCGCCGCTAACCCGGTTCACCCGGAAGGCCGAACGCACCGTGTGAGCCACGCGTGCGCCAATACGTCATCCTGCGACGGCTCACGCACCTTACGCGACGCTCAGCGGAGCGCATCGACGATTTGTGGTTGCGCTTATTCATTTGACCCTCGAAGAGCAACCGAGCCAAGCGGAAGAAACAACCGCATCGGGTCGTCTCGAAGAGGCGTGAACCCGAACCCTTGGTAGAACGGTTTCGCCTCGTCATTCTTGGCGTCCACGATCAGGGCGTAAATGGCAACGCTGTCGCCGGCGCCCACGACGCGTTTAATCGCGTCGGCGAGAAGCATGCGGCCCAACCCGTGCCCTTGGGCCGATCGATCAATGGCCAACCGGCCGATCAGGGCGCAAGGCACCGGGTGGCGAGGTAGCTTTCGGGACAGCCGCTCTGGTAGAGATGTCAAGTCTATCGACAGGGCGCTCAACGTGTAGAAGCCGAGCACGGCATCGGCACCCCCGGCGGTACAGACGAATACCCTGGCGATGCGCCGTCGAACGTCCTGCCCAGCCCGGCGCGCCAGATAGTGGTCCAACGCCGGAATCCCGCAAGAAAAAGCCGCCCGGTCATGTCGCTTGACGAGCGGCTCGATGACGAGCGCGCCCGGACCAGTCATCGCGAATCAACACGCCACCGATGCTCGTCCATGGCCGCACGGAGCTTGTCGTTCGGCGCCGGTGGATTGGCCACGGCCTCGAAAAAACGCATGGCGTCCTCCCGGCCGAGAGCCATGGTTTCGTGCCGTTCGAGGGCCTTCTCCGCGTGTTCCATGGCACTAGAAACAATGAAGCCGCTGACGGTCTTCCCTTCAACGGCAGCCGCTTGTTCGATCCGTCGCTTGGCTGCTTCGCTGATCCGTAGATTGACCCGCTCGCGCCCGGCCGTATTCGTGAGAGTCATGGTCGAACCCTTTCGCATGCAGCCATAATGTACGTCATTTTGGTGCTTCTTGGCCACCCGCTGTTAGCCTGGGATGTTCGGGCGCGGTTGGCCGGGTGCGCGCGACGTCCCCCCACTTTCAGTAGCGGATCGATTTAGAGTCCGACGGTAACGGTACTTCGTTTCGCGACCAGTTGCCTGGCATAGAGCGCAGGCGTCAGGCCGCCCAACCCTTTCTTCGGTCTGTCCTCGTTGTACTCGTGTCGCCAGGTTTCGATGATCGCCTGGGCGTGGGCCAAGCTCGTGAACCAGTGCTCGTTGAGGCACTCATCGCGGAACCGGCCGTTGAACGATTCGATATAGGCGTTCTGATTGGGTTTGCCCGGTTCGATCAGGCGCCGGGCGACACCGCGTTCATGCGCCCAGGTCAACATGGCTCGGCCGCAGAACTCCTGGGCATTATCCGTGCGCAGCCCCCGCGGGAGGCCACGGACAAGCGCACGGCGGTCGAGTGCCCGGGTCACCGGTCTTCCCCCGAGGGCGCGAGCGGGGACGATGGCAACCGCTTCGGTCGTGGCATCATCGACAATCGTCAGACACTTGACCACGCGTCCATCGGCCGTTCGGTCGAACACGAAGTCGGCGGACCACACGTTGTTGGGTGCCTGCGGGCGCACCAGGGGCTGTCGACCGGCGCCCGGGATCTTCTTCCGTCGTCGGCGTCGGACCTGCAGCTGGGCTTCGGTGTACAGCCGCTCGACGCGTTTGTGGTTCACCCGATGACCCGCCTGCCGCAGCTTCAGATAGATCATCCCGGCCCCGTAGCGACGGTGGCGGTGAGCGAGGGCGACAATGCGCCGCCGGAGTGTCAGGTGTCTGTCCGGCGCCGGCTGATACCGCAGCGACGACGCACTCATGCCCACCACCGCGAGCGCGCGTCGCTCACTCAGACCGCGTGCGGTCATATGCCGCACCAGCGTTCGACGAGCTGGTGCGGCTACCATTGTTTTCGTAGCGCCTCGCGGGTGACCTCGTTCTCAAGTCGCGACTCAGCCAGGAGCTTCTTCAGCCGACCGTTCTCCGCACCGAGCTCCTTCAGCCGCTTGGCGTCCGAGACGTGCATGCCACCGAACTTGCTCCGCCAGAGGTAGTAGCTCGCTTCCGAGAACCCGTGCCGCCGACATAACTCCTTCACCGGCAAGCCTGCTTCTGCCTCTCTTAGGAACCCGATGATCTGCGCTTCGCTGAACCACTTCTTCACGTTCGATCTCCTTCCGGCTGAGACCGAACTCTAAACCTAAGTGCTACTCAAATTGGAGGGGACGTCGCGCGGACGGTACTCGGGTTTCAGGGCTTCACAGGCCCAGGGGCGGAATCCCCGGGGGGAAGCTGGCGAGGAAAGTGTCGCGGGCGAGCTGTGTCCAGGTCCGTCCGTAGGCGCGGCGGGGCTGCGGGAGCCGTTCGATCCGATAGGCCACGTCGGGCAGGTACATCGGCCACTTCGCGCGGGCCGCGGCGCGGAGCCGGCGGGAGGTGGCGCGCGGTGACCGTTTTGCGAGAAATGAGCGTGGTTTCGGGCCACGTGGCGCTCGCCATGTCCGGGATCTCGGCCTTTTTGTCGATGTTCATAGGGGGTCGTCCGAAAATTTGAAAATCGAATTTTGCGAAACTGCGCGCAAAGGTGGGCGGACGGTCACGCCGCTCATCCGGACGAGATTCGGGGGTGGGGGGGGTACGGCGCACGCCGAGCCGTTGGTGTCGATACCTCCACACTCGCGGCCGCGGCGGGCGTCGAGGTCGTTTCGTTTCTGACCAGTTCGGCCGCATGTTCGCCGACGAGAACAACGTGGCCCGAGGCACCTCAGAAATGAGACTTTGATTTTCCTAGAGATAGATCAAGCGCACCTCGCCGGACCGCGCCGCCGTCAGCACCAAGAGTTCGAACGCATCCTTGGTGGTGACCAGCGCCTGGGAGGTTCGCACGGTCTCGAGGGCGCCCGCCACCGCGCCGTGGGGCAGCGCCCGCTCCAGTTACAGCTCGTAACGGGACCAACGTCAGCCCGCCCGGCAGTCTCCTTTCGAACTGTCTGCTTGACGGAGAAGCTTACGGTCGAATAGCCGATCAGCAATAGCCGAAAATAGCGCCTGGGTGGCGCTCCGGGGAAGGTCGTTGGTCGCCACCCACATCGACGCTGCTTCGCACGACATCGTCGTTTGCCCATCGCCATCCGCGACGTGGTAGTACGCGGAATCGATCGGGTCGATCCCTAATTCACCGTTTCACCACGGGCAATTAGGCCTCGCGCGTCCGAGTCCAGCCGTAGCGCTCCAACAGCTTCACATAGGCCCCTTGGTCCATGCGGCCCGCCCGCGAGAAACCTCCCGGAAACACCTTCTCCTCCACCTTCCCATCGTCGATGTGGAGCAGGTAAGTTCCGGCACCCGAAAGCGCTGCCCACGCGACGGCCCCGGTCAGCTTCGCACGCGTAAGTTCGACCACCGCCACGCTGTCGCGAATGATGCACACCGTGTGCACGATGGGGCCGAACTGCGTCACCAAATCGAGGACGAAACGCTGCGCGTACCATGCCGACGCGGCCGCTCGCGCCCGTTCGACCCCGTCCAGGAGATCCACCGCCATCCAGAGGGACTCTCCACAGGCCAGCACGTGCGCGATCTCGATCGGGCTACACCGCGAAAGACCTCCGTACGGGATCGGCGGTTTCGGCACACTTGGATTCAGGCAGAACTCAAGCACGAACCGGGGATCTACCGGATGTTCATCCAACGCCTTGTACCGCAGCCCCGGCGGAACGACCAATCCGCCAGGCCGATCTCCGCTGGCCGGACCAGCTGCCACCGTCGGGTTCCCCGGCAACGTCTCCACGCGCCAGTGCTTTGTCTCTTCGTCGCGATATGCTCGATGGATAAACCTGAACCTCGTTCCAACTTGGTGAAACACGATGACGTCCGGCCGCCGTTCTTCGCCCGACGGGAACGGTTCCGGCACTTCCTCGGGCGACGTCACGGTCTCCTCAACCACTTTCTCGTTCGATCGGTCCGAGCCCGGTTCTTCCCGGTTCCAGCCCGACTGCTCACGCCGCGCAATCCGTCGCCGGTACGTATACGTGGTACGCGTCGGCCGCTCTTCACTCCCCGACGACTCCTCCTTGGACACCACCGCCGCGGTCTCCTCCGGGGCCCCTTCCGGATACTTTACGGGGGACAGGCAGTCCTTGAGCACGCCCGACACCGGCAGGTCGAACACGTCCCCGACCGCCGGTCCAATCGACAGCATCGCGAACCGGTACTCCTTCTGCGCCGCGTAGTCGCGTTCGCGCGACTTCAGGAAGATCATTGCGGATAGCTTTTCCCATCCTGGTTCGGCCTCGGAGATGCACCGGTAGGGGTTGTCCACGTACAGCATCGGCCCGTGCAGCACCATCTGGCCCCGGCGCCGCTCTTCCACGGTCCTGAATCCGTTGAACACCGCTCGCGCCGGCTTCGCCTTCCCGCGAGCACCGATGTGTTCGCACACGCCGAGCCCCAGACCTTGGGCGAACTGGGTCGGACGATAGATGGGCGTGAAACTGGTATAGCGGTCTGGCAACGACCTCCTCCACGCCGCCTCTTCGTCCTTCGAAGGCCGCATCGACGTGCAATAGATCAGGCAGTCCCTCCCGAAGATCACCGCAGCCTCGCTGGTGTTCAACCGCTTACTCTTATCGCTACCGCTCACCGACATCTTCGTGCGGCCGAGTTCTAGCGCCGCGTTTAGGGCCGACACCCTCTCATCCACTAGTTCCGGCTCCTTGCTCGGCACGTCGACGCTTTCGCTGGTCGAGGTTCGAGCGCGCCCTTCCTGTTCGTCCTGTATCAACACCTCGCCGCCAGTATGCCGGAACACCTTCGGGAGAGACAGGCGGATCGTGGACGCAGTTGCGAGGTCGTACTGCGGCTCCGTCGCCTTAACTAGGCACAAGCCCTTTGCCTCGATCTCCCCCGACAGATCCACGTATACCGTCTGAATATTGTTCCCTTGCGGTGTCAGAAACGCGCCCCCGGAAGCGATCCTGGCCTGTGGAAACACCGATTGCCGTTGCTCTGTTGCCAATTCCGTCCTGTCCCTTCTCCATGCGTTACTCGCACTAGAAAAAGACGCTTCTGCCACAGGCTGCTAGGGCGTGGTCAGTTTGATCTTGGTCGCTTGAAGTAAGCGAACGTCCAGGAGTCGTTCTTCCCCATCTTTGGCGTGACCGACACAAGTTCCCAACCCTGCGCGCCAAGCTCATTGAGATCCCCTTCGACCGCCCCGATGCTATCGTCCTTCTCTCTTAGCCAGTCGAGTATCACAATCTTGTATTCCCATGTGCGTGGTAATTCCGACATAAACCCTCACTCCCTGATGCCTACGGTCCTTGCTAGCAGCCTGTGGCAAAACCAAGCGTCGCACCGAGACCGGTCAGGCGGGATGCGTGACCGGTCGAACGCAGCGGGGCTCTAGCCATAGGCTGCCAGCCCCCCCGTGGCCTACTCCGTCCCGCTCAATTCATCTGCCATCTAAGTGCGGATCCCCAGGCGGAGCGCAGCGTGGTGATGCACTCCAGCGCCTTAGAGTTTTCTTGGACACTTGATTGCGAGAGAGTGCTCGCAGGAGGCGTGTCGAGATGAGGAAGCAGGCTGAGGCATCGGCGGCGGCGGCGGGAGCCCGGAGGGCGACTGGAGCGGGTGCGAGCAGAAGGGGCCGTTTTCGGCCAGGCGCAAGCGCGAGACGGTGCTCCGCCTGCTGCGCGGGGAGGATCCGCTCTGGGCCCACACGTCGGAGGCCGGACCGAGAACCCGCATGCCACCATCGGTGGCATGCGATGCACGACGTATGACGCCCTCCGTCGCTATCGTTGCGTGCCGTCGGGCGGTCGTTCCTCGGCTGGACGCTCCCCCCTACAGGCCGCCCCAGCCGAAATTGATACGCGTGTAGTAGTAGGCGCCGTTGAAGCCGAACGGTGAGTACTGGCCGTATTGATTGCCGACTGTGGCGGCGCCGTACTGGTTCACGTCGGGGTACACGTTCAAGACGTTTTCAGCGCCGACCGCGAGGGTGAGGGCCTCGCCGAACGGAATGCCGAGCTCCAGGTCGACGAGCGCCTTGCCGGCATAGGCCGGGTAGAACCAGGAGAACGCGGGTCCGCCATCGACATCGGCGGCATTCCGGCCATCCTCGCTGTCCCAGTACTGGCCGAAGTAGTTCACCCGGCCCATCAGACTCCACCGGTCGGCGCGGTGGGTGAGGCTGACGTTCCACCGCGTATTCGGCAAGCCCCGTTCCAAGGTAGTGATACGGAATTCATCGATCACGGCCGAGTCGAGGTTCTTGACCGTCGTGTCCGTGTAGTTGAAGACGGCGCTGACCGTCGTGCGCCCGAGCGTCAGGCTCGAAATGAGGTCGACCCCTTGGGTCGTCGTCGAGAAGTCGTTCAGGAAGAACCGGAACACCGGGAAATTCCGCGCCTCGGGAATGCCTTCCGCGAGCAGCGTCAGAATCTCGGGCTCCGTCAGCGCGATTTCCTGCGACAGGGCCACCCGGTCATCGATATTGATCCGGAAGAAGTCGGCGGTGAAGAGGAACGGGCCCCGCTCGATGACCGCACCCCCGCTGAGGTTGATAGAGGTTTCCGGCTGGAGCTGCCCGCCGCCCCGCGCGACGGCCACCGCGGAGGTGGACGGCACGACACCGTTGTTGGTGAGCTGCCCGCCGATGAATGCGGTCGTCACGTTGAACGCGTGCTGCTGCCCGGGGGTCGGCGCCCGGAACCCACTACTCACGGCGCCGCGCACCGCGACCACGTCGGTCAGCGCGACGCGCGCCGAGAGCTTGCCGTTCGTCGTCGGGCCGAAGTCCTCGAAGTGCTCGGACCGGACGGCCGTGCCGACCGTCCACTGGCCGCCGGGGTCGTTGAACTCGACGTCCCCGTAGACCGCCACGTTCCGGCGGCTCCAACTCCCCGCCGTCGTGTCAGCCCGGTAGCCGTTGAAGCCGTTCGACCCGGAGCTGAAGCCCTGGGCGGCATAGGGGCCGATCTCCCACGACGGCTGCCCACCCGCGCCGATCGTGAACTCCTCGTTCCGCCACTCCGCGCCGCCGGCGACGTTCACCATGGTGCTGACCGGATACGAGACGTCGACATTGACGTTGACGTCGTGCTGCCGGTAGCTGCCGGGCTTGAACGATGTCGGCGTGTCGTAGCCGAGCGACGCGTTGACCGTATCAAAGATGAACTGATCGACCTCACTGGTGCCGATGTTGACGCTCGCGTCCCAGGTGAAGCCAGTGCTCGAGAGCCCGCGCAGACCGCCGACCACCGAATAGTCGATGAGGTCGCCGCCAAATTGCGGCGTGAACCCGCCGGGAAACCGGCTGTAGAGCGTGAAGCAGTTCGGGTCGGCTTCCACCGCCCCGAGGGCGGCCGCATCGGGGGCGTTGTCGCTGATCGGGATCGTGGGGCAGCCGCCGGCGCCCTCGACGCCGGTCTCGGCCCAGACCCGGTCGCCGACGCGCAGGGTCGGGCTGCCGTCAACCACCGGGCCGCGGAAGACCCCGCCGCGGGTATGCGGATTCCGGAAGTAAAAGCCGCCGGTCACCGTGCGGCTCGCGTAGTTCGTGTGGCCGTAGACCTGCACGTCATTCGCGAAGAGATGGCCAAAGTTCCCAAACAACTTCAGGTCGTCGTCGCGTCTCGGCGCGCCCCACACCTGGGCCGGATTGCGCAGGTTCGTATTGCCGGCCGCGATAATGTTCTGCGCCCCCGTGCGCTGCACGCTGCGGCTCGTCGGCGCGGACTCGCCATACTCAAAGCTGAGGTTCGCAAACCCGGCCGCGCCGAGCGGCAGGCCGGTATTCCCGGCGACCGTGAACGCCTGCCCGTGTCCGCCGATCCCGTTACACGAATGCTGGATGTCGCCGAGGATCCCCGCCCCGCAGGTGGACGTGTCGCCCGGGTTCTCAGCGCGGAAGGCACCGGTGCGAAACTCCAGACTGCCGCCCGATGGGGCATCCTTGAGCTGGAAGTTCATGACGCCGGCGATCGCATCCGAGCCGTATTGCGCCGCCGCGCCGTCGCGCAGCACTTCGGCCTGCCGAACCGCAATCGAGGGGATCACGGAGAGATCCGGACCCTGCGAGCCGTCCGCGATGCCGTTCCCGAGCCACGTAATGACCGCCGCGCGGTGGCGGCGCTTGCCGTTGACCAGGAGCAGCGTGTGATCGGGGGCCAAGTTGCGCAGGTTCGCCGGCCGGACGATAGTCGCCGCGTCGCTGATCGGTTGAATGCTGATGTTGAACGAAGGGACGACGGTCCGCAACTGATCGGCCAGGTCCGTACTGCCCTGGCTGAGGAAATCCTCGTTGCGGATGACGTCGATCGGCACGGCCGAGGCGGTTACCGACCGCGGCTGGCCGCGGGTCCCGACGACGACCACCTGCTCGGCGAGCCCACCGAGCGCCATTTCCACGTCCAGGGCGACCGTGGCGCCGCCGCGCACCTCCACCACCTGCTCGGGCGCGGTGAAGCCGGAGAGGGTGAACGTCACGGCGTACGTCCCGGGGGCGAGTCCGCTGAACGTGAACTGACCGGTCCCGTCGGTGACGGTCACCTGACTGTTCCCCACCGCGTCCCGCGCGTCCACGGTGACGCCGGGGAGAATGCCGCCCGTGGCGTCGGTGACCGTGCCGGAGATCATGCCGTCTTGGGCGCGGGCAACGCCTGGCGTGAAGACGCCGACGGAGAGCACCAGGACCAGCGTCAGGCATGCCTGACGGTAATGACACAGTTTCAACACGGGGCATTCCTCGTTGCGAGAGGTTTCATCCGGGATTTCCGTTTTGCCTGCCCCGGATGGCTTCGTTATACATCCGAGAGCCGCCGAGCGCACGAAATTTTGTTCGTCGCACCATCGTCCAGCTCCAGAGGCCGTCACCTCAGCCCGCGCTGACGTGCGACCGACTGGAGCCCCTGCTTTCAGGGCATTTCTCAGACACCGCTCCACACTTGTGCTCTTTCTTCTCCATGCGGGACTTCATTGCACTCGTCGCGCGTTAGCCTGCCGGCACGGGTAGCGCCCAAATCCTTCGCAGCATGTCGCCGAACAGCCGCCCGGTCAGATGCCCTTCTGCCAGCAGGAGCCAGTAGTACCGCGCATGCCTCACCAGCCGGCCCCCGGTTTTCACCAGCCGCTGCTGGAGACTGGTGAGCGACCAGCGCTTGATCCGCGGCGGCAGGACCAGTCTGCGCCACAAGTTGCCCAGGTTGTAGGCCAGGACGCTCAGGTGCAGGCGCACTTCGTTCGCCCGGAACCGATGGCACGACAGCCGCGTCCAGTGCGTCGCCTGCTTGCCTTCTTTGATCCATTGCTCCGCCGTACCGCGCTTGTTGTAGAACCGGACGACCGAGCGACTCGGGAGGGTCATGTTGGTCACGATGAAGCCGACGCGAGGGAACAGCTCACCCCGGTGGTGCTCCACCTTGGCGACAATCCGTCTGGGCGTAGTCCAGCTCTTCGCCTGATAGCGGAAACTCTTGTAGCGCACCAAGGGCTTGCAGCTCGGCCGTCCCGGCGGGCGAAACAGAATCTTCTCGATCTTCAGCTCCAGGCTCTTGTTCGCCGGCATTCGGATGGCATAGTCCACGCCGCGCTGCTCGAGCGCGTCGTAGATCTCGGGCTTCGCGAACGCGGCGTCTGCGCGGAACGCCACGCGCTTGCCTGCCGCCTGCTGGCGGTCAATTTCCGGCACGAGCAGGTCGTCCCAGTCGTCGGCGCTATGCACGTTGCCCGGCCTCAGCGCTGCGACGAGGCAGTCGCCGTGCTCACTGAACAGAAACAGCGGGTGGTAGCAGACGGATTCAAAGTGCCCGTTATACGCGCTCCCTTCCTGCGCCCCATGCACCGGGCTCTCGCTCGAATCCATGTCGAGCACGATCCGGTCGCCGCGCGTCGCCATCTCGGCCTGTGCGAGCACCTCCCGGTTCACGGCCATCAGCCCGACGAGATTCCCCTCTCGCGTCAGCAGCTCGGTCTCGAACCAATGCAACGTCGATGTCAGCGCCGCACCCCGGTCCCAGCGCTTCGGCGACCCAATCAGACGAAACGTCGGGTCCGCCGACACGCGCACAGCGTCGTTGAGGTCTTCGTAGCCCGCGAGCCGGCTGTAGACCGACTGCCGCAGGAGATCCGCCAGGCTGAACTGCGTGTTCAACCCCTGTCGGGAGTCGCTCAGGTGCTCGGAGATGAGTGTCTCCAGCCCCAGGCGTTCATCCAACTCGCGCACCAGAATGAGGCCAGCGTCAGAGGTGACGCGTGATCCCTGGAACGCGACCTTCAAAAAGCCATTGAACGTGAACTGAAACGCCTCGTGCTGTAATTCACCCACCGGGTGTCACCCTCCGTGGTGGGTTCCTTGCGTCGGAACCCCGGAAATCACGGCGCGCCGACTTGTCCTGGCCGTAAGGTACCACAGCCAAATCGGAAATCCGGGCTAAAAAACCAGAGCGGTTACTTTTCTATAGCTGAGGCCGGGCTGAGATCGACCTGCAGCACCGACACTAGCTCGTTCAGCCGGTCCTCCCCTAGCCGATCCAGCAGGTATGCCATCAGATCATCCTGACGTGGCTGGCCGAAGACCATCCGATATACGGCGAGGGAGCGTTTGAGTGCTTCCATGTGGACCGTCTCTCGACTGAGGGGAAGCGTCGGTGCGTGGCGCTCGACGGCGGCGGCCCCAGGGTAGATCCAGTAGGGCACGAGTCCGTGACCATCGTGGCCGTCGCGCTCCACTGCTTCGGTGAAGAGGCGTTCCCAGACGTCGCCATCGGGACGCCCCAAGACCGTGAAACCGTGGCGGGCGGCGACGTTCTTGCGCACGGCGTGGCCCTTGTAGCGATGCACTCGCCCTTCTCGTTGCTCGAGGTCGATCGGATTGGATGGGAGGTTCCAGTGCACAACGGCGTGGCAATACGGGTGGAAGTCGAGGCCCTCCTGTCCCACTGAGGTCGTGAGCAGGATAAATGGCCAGAACGGTGAGTTAAACGCGCCACGAACGCGCTCGATCCGTGCGCCGGCCGCGCCCTCCTCGGATTCCTGCGCGGCGAAGCGCAGCGCGAAGTGATTGCGCATGCGTCGGTGCCGTACGAGATCTCGCCCACTGGCGGCCTGCAGATCGAGGTCATCGACCTGAGCCGTGGAGGTGCGCAGTGTCAGCGCCTCGACGATGGCGTCGCCCACACCCGTCACCGTGACGCCGGCCGGCTGGTCGATGAGTCCCTCGAGATCCCGGGATATGTGCGCAAACTCGTCGAGGACAGCTTGCAGACAACCTTCGGCGGCGTAGTCGAGGGCCATCCGCCAGTACGGCAGATCCTTGCGGTCGGCGCGGAGCAGGGCCATGGCCTCTGGTTGGTTGAAGAGCGCACGAAATGCCCAGGCAACCCGCGCCGAGGCGTCGCGTACCGACTCGCCACGCGGATCTGCTCCACCAAGCCCCTTCCGCGTCAAGGCTCGCGACGCGCACACACCAGGCCCCGCGATCGCGAGCCTGGCGAGCAACGAAACCAGGTCTGCCGGCGGCGCTCCCAGCTTCAATTTACCGTCGGCAAGCTCGACCGCCTGGGCCACATGCTCGGCCCATCCTTGGTCGGCCTCCTCGTCGCCTTGCATGCCCTCCATGCCCTGCGACCAGAACACGGCCAGTTCCGGATGAGCTAGCCACGCACGCGTCGCCTCCGGCGCCTCCGCCAGATCCATGAGAATCGGCGCGGCCCAGTACCAGGCCTCATCCTCGCGCCCTTCCGCTGAGGCGGCGTGCTCGCCAACCAGCGCCTCAACGCGCGGCCGCAGCCGACCCTCGACCTCTCTCAGCAGCGCGTCGAGGCCCGACCGTTCGCCGTTCAGTCGTTTCGCGGGATCGACCACTGAAACCAGTGCACTGCTCGGGTACATCAGCCCCAGCACCGGCATGCCGGTCAGGCGACCGCGGGTCAGCTGGAATCGCAGCAGCGGTCGGCGCAGTTTGCGAGCCTCAGGCGAGTTCTCGGGCTCCTTCTCAAAACCTTGGAAGATCCGTCGCTCGACCTCATAGCTCATCATCGACGCAATCGCCTTGGGCACCACGTTCCACCCAGAGAACACGAGCCTCTTGGTCAGCGATCCAGCTGGCACGTCCCTAAACGGCCCGGCCAGCTCCCAGTAGGGCAGCGTGGGTGGAAGCCACAGCAACTTCCACACGCCCGTGGAATCTAGCCACTGCTCGAGCCAGCGCAGGCGCCCGTTCTGAGGCTCAAGGCGCCGGTAGCCCTCGAATGCAAGCCAGTCGACGAGGAGCTCTGGCGCCGCGGTTAGCTGGTCGCGCAGCTGGGAGTGGGGCCGCGCGACCTCGTGAATGACCTCCTGCTTGACTTTGTACTTGTCCATGAAGCTCAGTAGGTACGGCGCCGACTTCCAGTACTCGATCACGCCCGGCTGCTCAACCAATTCGGCCACTGCCTCGAGCTTGGTGAACGCGCCCACCTCGGAAGCCAGCAGGCCCACCCCGTTGCCGGAGGCCGTGCGGAGCATCCCATCATTGCCCCCGGTCGGGCGGAGCCGCTCGGTCCGACACATGTGCCGGCGCAGCGTGGCTTCGGTTTCGTGCTTGAGCTGCTCAAGTCGTTCGGCGCCGCCACCGTTGCCAAGTCGGTACAGCTCTCGCCGGTACTCCTCGAGCAGGACACGGAGCACCTCGCAGTCACCGCCGCGATTACTTATGAACTCGAAGGTCCGAAGGAAGTCCTCGTAGTGATCGTCTTTGGCCTGTTCGTGCTGCAGGGTGTACATCTTGTAGGGTGTAGCCGAGAGCAGCAGAATTCGAACCGCTGATTCGTGATCTGCGTAGGTGAACAATCCTTCGGCCAACTGGCCAGCCTCGTCGTCCGGCCGAAGCAGGTCACGAAACCGCTGAAACTCGTCGACGATGACCAGATCTGGCTCCAGTGCGCGGATGCAGGTTTCCGCCAGCAACATGCGCAGCTCGCCTATGAATCGGAACTGCTCCGTACGCTCGTCGTTGCTGTAGGCCCGCAGCCTTCCGAAGCGCTCGCAGAGATCCCCGTAGCGCTTCTTGAGCGTTGGCTCGCCTCGGGAGCGCTCGTCGTACATCCGACGTCTCACTGTCTTCTCGAAGGCTCGACGGATGCCTGGGTCCATCTCCTTCTCGTCGAAGGCATCCAGCTGGCGGCGGAACCAGGAGGCACTATCGACCCGTCCCTGCATCAGATTCTTTGGGCCCGTCGACGGGTCCGTCCAGATGCTCTGTAGCATCCAATACAGGACAACGCGCTCCTGCCATCTGCCACCGCTCGACTTCAGGTCAAATGACGTGCCGGGGGTGAACGCGATGAAGTTCACCTTGTTCTGCCGCAGGTTTCCAATTGCCTTGGGCAACAAGGTCAAACGATCGACGCGGTGGGTGTTCTCCTCAGGGAAGATGCTCAGCCGGCCGACATTTTGCCGCGCAATCGAGGCGTTCGAACAGATATAGACGACATCGATACGATCCACGCTGTCCCACCTGTGATCGATCGCCTTGGCGATGACGCCGCGGGCTACTAAGGTCTTGCCGAGGCCGACTTCATCAGCTACCAGAAACCGGTGACTGGACTTGTGTGCCAGGTATAGCCGATCAAAGGCGTACTCCACGGTCGTTCGCTGGAAGCCCTTAAGTTTGGCGATCTCGCGCGCCACGTCTGGGCGTCTGGTCATGGCTCGCTCTCCCGCCAGTCTCTTGAGGTTCCGGACCAGCGGCCGATCGTATTTGTTGCCGCACTGTCCGGATTGGCTCCCAGATCTCGTCCAAACCCTCCGGCAACAAGGCCCTTCCTTCTGGGCTTTGCCGCAGGTCGCAAATAAGGTTGTCAACCTGGTCGAGCGACTCAGGATTGCGACTTAAGGCCCGCAGCATTACCTCAAGAAGTGTGGGGCCGCTGACACCACCGAAGGCGAAGCCTTGTCCCGTTTTCTTGCCCGACTGCGGAGCGATGAAGTCGCCCGCACGTAGGCCGTCCACGCTCAACAGCAATAACAGGAGGCGCATCACCTGCTCCGGATTCGTGAGCAGACTCTGCAGAATTCGCTCCCGACGATCGGTCGGCGCGCCATGTAGTGGCAGCCGGAGTACGAACCGCTGCTCCTCGGCCCTGTTTCGTGCTTTCGCCCGCAAATGCACGGCAAAGAACGCCGTAATCGCGGCCACCGATACACCACCAAAACGGATTACGCGCTCCGCTGCCTCTAGCTTCATAGCCGCGCCCTGCGCCAGGGTCGCCGGCCAGATCGACGCCTCCACAACGTCCCCGAGCATTGGCATCGCCTCGATATCCAACAGCAGCGAGTAGAGATCATCGTGTTCGTGGACCACCGTCACGAACAGCGCCGCGCCGGCAAGTACCCCCTTCGCCGTTTGAAGCAGCCGCTGCAGCTGCGCTGCGACCTCGTCCACCGGCACGGGCTCCGCGCCTCGGGCATCGAACTGCTGCAGCAGGGGTCGCAGGCCTTCATCTCGCTCCGGATCGCCCAGGAGCGCCGCGATGCCGCAGTGCTTTCTGCGACCAACGAGTTCTATCAGGAACTCGACGTTCCTAGCGAAAGCCGCCTCGGTGGCATTGGCAGAGCCGGACCACACATGGGCATTCCAGCCAGCATCCATCACGAAGAGCTTGGCGTGCAGGCCCACCAGCTCGTCCGTCGGCTCGGCGCCGTGGGCCACAGGATCGATGGGTTCGTCTGCACCCTCATGGCTATCGAGGTCGGAACCGGGGCTCATCGCCCAGCAGCTCTCCACGGCTTTCAGATCTGCCGGTGGCAAAGCCGCAAGGGCCTCAGGCCGTGAGATCAGGTGCTCGATCTTGTTCGCCTTGTGAAGGCGACGCATGAACATCGTGCTCAAGAAGGGCGACATCACAAGGAAACGGCTGTTCTCGACCTGACGAAACGGCCACCCTCCCTCGCCGCGATGGCCGATGGGCCAGAAGCTCAGTTCATGGAAGTTCTCCGGTAGTTCGAAGTCCACCCGGCGCACTTCATCCTGCATCATGTCTAGAGTGGCCTGAATCTCCGGTGCCGCGGCGCGCACGGCCATGCCGGGTAGCGCCTGCAGGAAGTCGCCAATTGGGTGGTTGCGAGCAATTGCCAGGTGCCGGTTCTTGAGGACACCGTCGAGCACCAAGGCGGTGTCCCAGGAGCGCGAGAAGGTCAGGTTGCGTGACATGCACAGTAGCCGGTAGCGCACGGGCATGTCCAGATCGCCGACGTAGCGCAGCACCCATACCTTGGGGTGGAAGATGCCGTTCGCGTTCGGGGCGCGCACCGGCACGACCGATTCCTCGAGATACGCCAGCAACGGCTGGTTTGTCGGAGGCAGCTGGATCTCACCGGCCTGGCAGAACAGGTGGATGTGCAAAGCATGCTCGCGCACCGCCTGCAGCAGCGCCAGCGGGTCAGCGGATGGACGCCCGTCGGCGTCCTCCCAGTCGAAGAACGTGAACGCCAGTGGCGCGGTCAACAGCGACATCAGATCGAGTGCGAAAGTAGTGCCGACTGCTCGGTTCAGTCGGTACCCAGGGGGCGGCCGAAAATTCTCGAGCATCAGGCTGCGGGATTCGGGCCTAAGCATTCGGCCTCCGCGCAGCCTGGAACCCCGACAGCGCCCCGAGGATATCGAGGAGCAGCCGTTGGCTGATGCGCCACCGCAAGTCGAACTGGCCCGTTCCCGAAGCCCCGTTCCACAGTTCCAGGTAGCGCCGGTTCGCCAGGCGCGCGCGGCCCTTCTTCAGCGCTACCTCGCGACTCTGGACCAGCCGCAGTGCCACCGCGTCGCCGGACAGTTCACGCGGGTGCGCCAACTGGCGGATGCGCCGCACCCAGGCTTCGACAAACGCCCGGCTGGAGTACGAGATACGCGCGCCGCCATCGCTGGCAATCTGCCAGAAAACCGTCAGGTCCCAGTCTTCCATGCGCCTGCCTTGCTGGTGCTCCTGCTGCGCCCACTCCTCGAATGCCGCTTCGTGCACGGAGAGCCAGGCGTCGCTGTCCGCCGCCCGCGAAAGCATCACGTTGTAGAGAATCGCGGCACCGTGCATTACCTCGGAGAAAGCCCGAGCGTGCCCTAGCCGGCGCTTCAGCGCATCAGGCAGCGACTCGAGTCCCTCGTACTCCCAGGCGAAGTCCACCGGAGCCCACGGTGCCCTCTGGTCGGCCAAGTAGGCTAGTAGCGAACCGCTACACGTGCTCAGAATGCGCTCGCGCAGGTACACGGCTTCCGGTGGCTCAAGCTCCATTGACTGGCCTTCCGGGAACTTCGAAGGCAGTGTCGGCAGGTGTGCGTGCCAGTTCGAAGGCTCTGGCGTGGCCTCGCTGTTTTCCGCCACTAGCGCCCTATGGCTCTTCACACGCAAGTAGAACCGATCCAAGCTGCGGTGGTACTGTGCCAGCGATCCGTCGAACATCAAGATCCCCCAGCGCTTCATCCCTGCCCAGTAGATGCTGCTGGGCATGCGCTTGATCGCCTTGCCGACCTCTTTGCCAATCACACCATCGGAATCGGCGGAATCGATCAGCTGACCGATCAACGCTTCCTCGGCCGAACGCAACCGCCGCCCTGCTTTGTCGCTCGACACACCCTTGCGCTCAAGCTCTAAACACAGCCAGGGCACGAACAGAAAGTAGCGCGCCCGCGTTTGAATTGTTGTGGTGCCCGGGAAGAAGCACTCGGCCAAGGCATCGCGGATCGACGCCAGCCCAAGCTCGTCGCGCGTGCCCTGATACTTAAACAGTGAAATCACGTCGAGGGCACGCCGACGCTCGTGTTCGGAGTAGTCGAGCCAGGTGAAGGAGGACATCATGGACTAGCAGCCCGTGGTTAAAGGGCCCATTCTGCCGCGCGGACTGGAAATAGTTCGAAACGATGATGCGGTGTGCCTGCGGGTGCGTGATCGCCGGATGGTGTGTGATCGTGACGCCAGAGGTCGACAACGCGTGTCCACAAGGCGACGACGAGTGCCCAGACCGCCGCCAGGCGCCCCTGGAGGCCGCGCGGCGTGCCGACGCCGATCAGTGTCCGCATGAGGAGGCCCAAGTTGAAGGCGCTTGTTTGGATGAGCAGGCGTTTGAGGATGTTCGCATGCCCGCGCACATGCGTCCGCCGCAGGCCGCCGGTTTCGTAGAGATGTGCGTTCGGCCGTTCGAGATGTTCGCTCCGCCGCCGCTGCAAAGCCAGCCCACGCGCGCCGCGGATGCGCCGGCGATTGGCATACACCGCATCCCGGGCCACCGTCTTCTTCTTCCAGTTGCGCCGCCCGCGATTCGGCTCGGCGATGTACGTCCGCAGATCGAGCGCCCCCAGATCCACCAGCACCTGATTGCTGTGATACCCCTTGTCGGCCACCACCTCGTCGATCACCGCCGTCTGTCCGTCCGTCACGACCGCCACCGCCTTGAGTTCCTCCGCCGCCGCGGTCACCGTCTCGGCGATCGTCGTCGTGTCGCCTTGATCGGCACCCTGGACCGTCACGCCGACGATCGCGCCGGTCTCCAGGTCGACCGCGTGCTCGGCCTTGTGCGCGAGATGCGTGCGCCCGTCTTTCATCTTCGTGATGCGTGCATCGGGGTCGTGCGGATGGCGCCAGTCGGTGTTACGGCCCTTCTTCGGGCGCTTCCGATCCACGCGCGCGAGCACCTCGTACTTGTCCAGCCTCTCGACGCCCGTGACCGTCTTTAGGCGACTTTCCAGGGCAGCCGCCGCAAGGAGGATCGCTGCGCGAAAGAATCCGTACAGAAAGCACCGGACCGCCTCGCGAAGTTGTGGATCCCTAAACGAGAGCCACTCGAACCCCTTGGCCCGTTTCACAACCTTCGGAAACCGCTCTGTCAGCTCCTTTAAGAACCGAGCTTCAAGTGCTCTGTGGAGTCCAGGTAGATCGGACTCGGAGACGAAGCTGTACTTCTGGTGAGTACGCTCGATTCGGACGGCTTCGCAAATTGCGAGTAGTGCGTCCAGACCCAATGGCTTACTGTCGAGTTGTTCCCTGAGGATCGCACCCGCTCTGTCCGTTTTGACTGCTGCGATCACGGCATCAAAGAAAGCGGGGTCGCCGCCTACGGCAGCGAATCGTTTGCGAGCTTTAGCCAGACGGTCCGGCGGCTCCTCGGCTAATGCGGCCCGAATGTACCAGTCCTCAAACGCATCCGGCTCGTACTTACCGAAGATTTGCATGTTGCTAAAAGCACTGTGGTCGTCGATCTCAATGCCGTGGTCCCGTTCCCGAATGATGTAGTAGAAATGGTTGCCGGAATCGTCAGAGTGGCGACTCCAGTCGCCAGCCAGAAGAGCGGTCACAATTTCCTTGGTAACTGCGGGCAGATCAAGAGGCGTGTTGTTTTTCACATTGCGGCCTCGTTATTTACTTGGCGGGGTCTGGAGCGTTAGATCATCATTCATCGTGCCCGGTCAGAGCAGCGATCGGCCATCTGAACAGTCTAGATGACCGCCTTTACAGGCGGTCGTGGATGTCCTCGAAGCGCAGATCGCCGGAGATCACTTCAAGGATCCGTCAATGACGACCGCGCGGACACGTATTCCCAATTCACTGGATAACTTTCGCGCCTCCTCACGGAGCTCCCCACGGGCGCTCTCCAACGAGGGCCATTTCGGACGGTGATTAGCATCACGAACCTCCGCTCCTGGCGAGGTCATCCAAACGACGACGTAGACTCCATGGCTGGCGCCGAGTTGGGGCATGTACCGATCAGCAAGTTGTGCTCGCATCCCCGTCTTCGCCTCATTGTTAAACGACAACTTGACCTCGATCGGAATACGGATCGCATCGCCCGACACCGTTCCGCAGCCCGGAACCTGAACCAAGACGTCCGCCTCGGATCCCGGCTCGCCACCCTGAGCACGCGCGACACTACGTCTGTGAATCTCAACTTCCCGATCCGCTGCGATCGCGTAATCCTGAAAATATGACCGGACCACCGCGCATAACTTGCTCGATACGTGCTTCTCGGATTTCGGCGTCGGCACCGCACCTGATGCAGTATTCCACAGGTCCTCGACGCCGTCTCCTCCATCTCCCCTCAGCGCGAATGCATATTTCTTAAGGGCAAATTCAACCCCATCGACGACGTCATCCTCTGACCGAATCAATCGCCGCGTGTCCCCGCAAATAGCGCCGTCGATGACATCAATTGGAAACGGTGACCAGCGTGACAGCCGAAAGGCCCGCTCGGCCCGGGATCTCGGCCGCCTGAGCCACGGATAGCGGGCGCCAAAGCGGAACTCAAGCTGCCGCAATACTGCGACCGCGTCGGAGTCCTCCCTATCGCCGAGGGATGAAATCAGACGATCCCTCAACCTGCGCGCTGAGTCGTCGGGGGTAACATCACTAACTCCTTCTGAATGTAGATCAGTCTCCGGTGGAAATAGTTCAATCAAGATCTCCGTCAAGTGTCCCAATTGTTCCGTCGAAACTGAATCAAGAGAGGTAGATGTGCCGTCGTGAGCAAATCTCTCCAGAACTCGACGTCCCCGTTCCTCTTCTGCACACACGAATGCCTTTACCGCGTCCCAACTCTCTCTGGGTTGTTGACGCAGCAGCGCTACCGCAACGTGTTCAGCCTGTGCCTCGCCCATCCCCTCGACGACGCCGTTCAGAATATCAACACATACTGAAATCGATTCCCCAGGCGCACGTGCCAATACGAACTTGGCAACTTCGGTAGTGTTCCGCTCCGCACTTCTGCCTCTGCGCAGCACCTCGCACAACCCCTCGTCAAGCTCCCTATTGGGTTCGTCCACCAACAGCCTCAGCAAGCCCAAAAGGAGATCGTCAAACGCGTCATCCTCTCCGGCGGCAAGTCCAACGATTTCCTGACACATCGCAGGAGTAGCTTCGTTGAGAAGCCTCAAGAGCCGGCGCTTCGGCTCCGTGGATTCTCCGAGCAAAGTCGGCATCAGCTCTCGTAAGATGTACCAACACCAGGTCTTCCACCATGATCGGGCACGCGAAATCAACCAGTCCTGGTCGCGCTCCAGAATGAGCCACATCGCTCCGAGAACGTCCACATGAAACGAGTGTGGTGACACGCCGGCAGAAGCTTCCGAAGCAATGCCATCTACAGACAAATATGCCTTTGCAGCTTCAACAATGCGATTCCGGGTGTCCGCATCCGCCTCCAGCCAACCAGGCGTCTTCGTCAAGAATCGCTCGGATCCGAAATGGATGCTCGCCGGTTCGAGCGTGAGCTCCCTGCATACATTTCTGAAGTAACGTATGTCGTTCGTCTCGGCTAGACCGAGAGCACGTAAAACACGATCGCGTGGCGGTGGATCGAGTGTCCCCACTTCCTTCCGTGGCGGATTGTCGTTAGTGACCTTCCACCGCTCGCGAAGCTGTGTCGCCTCTTCAGAATTCAATTCAACAGATTTCTGATTTCCCAGAATCGCCTTCACGGGCTCCTCATCACACACTCTAAGCCAAGCATCGACGTGTTCTGACCGGTTCCACCATGGAAGAAACCGCGCCACGTGCAGATAGTTCTGCCGCACGACCATCTGTCGCTGCTCGTCGCAGCCCCTATCCAGGAGCCACAAGAAGTCCTCAGCGTTCAGCAAACCTGGCGTTCTGTACGCCAGTGTCGGGAGTTCTTTCGGATCCTCGACAACCTCCACCAGCCTGTCTATCAACTGTCGTCGAGCATCAGGGGTCGCCCACAGCGATGCCTTCTTGTCCAGTTCAGCCTCTGACTGGGGCTTCATCCAATCCATCCTCAATGACGCGAGCGGGCTTGTGTGGTGTTGAGCCCAATGTCTCAACAACCCCGTCAACTCACGCGCAACCACAGGGTCATGTAATTCCTGTAATGCCGCCCGCGCGATCCTCATTGCAATTCGATGTAGCACATCAACATCGCCTAACTCCGAAACGCGCGTCTTCGCCCAGCGTAACGCCATCGCGCGGTGACCGGCGGCAGCGAATTCCTCCTTGTCCAATTTCGCCAGAAAGCTCTCGTACGCTCCAAAAAACGACGGGCTGCGCCGCGCCGTCAGCGCTGTGAGTAATTCCGGCGTGGATAGTCGGTCGGGCCAATTGCAATCAAAAGCAATTCCCTTCAGTTCATCGCTTTCGTCCTCAGGCAATCCGGTAACCAGCGGCTTGAGACGCGCCCGTGCTGGGTCCGTGCCGCACTTGCAGAGCGCGTAGCCGGCAGCGATACGCGTCTGAAGTGGTGCCGTCGAGTCAAGAACCAGAGCAGCCAAATCGTCGCTCACCGACAATAGCTTCCAACTGGCCGCCAATTTGATCGCACACTCAAGCACATCCTCGCAACCGTCGCATCGCTCCTTGAGCACTTCGCGCAGGTCCGCCTCCGCGCCATCGTACTGGAAGCCACGCAGTTCAATGTCGCCGTGCCTCAACTGCGCATCCGTCATTTCTTTACGCCGAAACCGGTCGAGCAGTGCGAGAGTCGCCTCCCGACGAAGATTGGAATCAGCAACGTCCGACAGCCCAATCACATCGGGATCTCTACCGGCCAGCCATTGTGCCAAATCGGCGCTGAACATGGCGGCGAATGCCGCGGTTTCCCGAAGAGGCCCAGCGGCACCAGTTCTCGAACCATCAGGACTTGCGAGGAACGTCCTAGCTTGGTGTCCAGGCAGGCGGGCGAGCCGCCTCCCCGCCAAGTACTCTGCGAACTGTCGATGACCAAAACGGAACGACGCTGGCGATGTGGAGTCAAAGATTCCGGACGAGCCTATGGCGCGGAGCTTTTCCGTGGTGAACCTACCGGAGAGCTCTTGATAACTCAGTTGATAGGGTGATGGCTCATCTCGGAGGTGTACTGTCTCGCGACCGGTAAGCATTGTGTAGCAGGCCAAGAACTCGGCGGCATCAAGGATTTCGGCCGGAGAAAGTGGAATCTGTGTGCCCAACTCCCAGCGCTCCTGTGCGTCAGACACAAGCTTCTCAAGGCCTGCCTCGAACAAGTCTTTCAAAGTAGCCGGTAATCCGCACTCAGACTGATACAGTGCTATCAGCATTCGAAGCGTGAGGGGTTGTCCTGCGAGACTTCGAGCACGCGAACCCTCAACTCGATCGAGGAAAGCGACCGGATCGATCCTCGAAGACGCCGCAGCCGCGGCAATGTCATCATCACTGAGAGGTTGAAGAAACACTGTGGCGAACGACTGTTCACCAGCGAACTCGCAGATGACGTGCGTAAGATCACTTGGCCACACGGCCGATCGACATGTGATTCTAATCGAGGCCCCCGTGCCTTGCAGCGTGTCCGTGACCCAGTGCTTTATCGCCAGCCAGCGACGGCGAGCAGGTATCATCGCCTCGTCCAGCGCATCGAGGTAGAAGGCCGTTTTCTCATTGGCTCCCGCGGAGAGTGCGGCGAGGCGTCCAGTCAACTCCACGGACGTGTCGGCGAACTCGGCCAGTCTGCACTCACGCACGGACAGGCCTGAAGCCTGCTCATGATGTGCAAGTCGCGCGGCTTCCGTAGTCTTGCCGGCGCCAGCGGAGCCGAGCATGACGACACAGCGAAAGCGAGACAACTCGGCGGTGGTGAAGTGTTCCGTTTTGTCGACGGTTATGGCTTGCCAGACCCGCTCAATACTCCAGGCCATGGATTCTGCAGTCATTACTGTGCGATCCGTTCTCTTCGATCTAACACTTGAATTTTCGCAGAGCCAAACGCGGCGCTCCGTAAGTGGATGACCAGCAGCGAGGCGCAGTCATGCTTGCGGAGGTGGCGCAACAGGTATGAATCGCCCCGGGTTTATGAGAGAGCTCGTCAGTTGACTCCAGCCATCATGACTGGAGCCTCCTGCGCCCGATAGTACTGCGCTTCGACCTCCGCCGGCGGCACGTGGCCGATGGGCCCCAAGAGGCGTCGGTGATTGAACCAGTCGACCCATTCCAGCGTCGCGAACTCGACGGCCTCGAGATCCCTCCACGGCCCGCGCCGACGGATCACTTCGGTCTTGTACAGCCCGATGACCGACTCGGCGAGGGCATTGTCAAACGCATCGCCCACGCTCCCGACCGACGGCTCAAGCCCGGGCTCAGCGAGCCGCTCCGTGTACCGGATCGAGAGATATTGCGAGCCGCGGTCGCTGTGATGCACGAGCTCGCCGGTCGTTGGTCGCGCGTAGAGGGCTTGCTCGAGCGCATCGAGGGCCAGATCGGTGCGCAACGAACTCGCCACCCGCCAGCCGACGAGATGCCGCGCAAAGACATCGATCACGAAGGCGACGGAGACGCAGCCGCGCCACGTCGCCACGTAGGTCAGATCCGCCACCCAGAGTTGGTTGGGGCGCGTCGCCACACACGCGCGCGTCATCAGGTCCGCGGGTCGTGTCGCCGTCGCATCGGGGGTCGTCGTGGTCTTACACGCGCGGCCACGAACAGCACCGTGCAGCCCCACCTGCCGCATCAATCGCTCAACCGTGCAACGGGCCGCGATGATGCCTTCTCGGCGCAGTTGCTGCCAGACTTTGCGGGGCCCGTACACGGCGACGTGCTCATCCCAAACCCGTTGGATCTGGGTCCGCAACCAGGCGTCACGCCGGGCCCGCCGGCATCGTCGATTGGGATGCGCCTGACAGGCCTTGTGTCGACAATACGTGGCCGGGGCAATCGGCACGACCTCGCAGATCGGCTCGACCCCATACGTCCCGCGCTGCGCGTCGATGAAGGCCACCATCACCTCGGTTGGCAGTCGAGCTCCGCCTGTGCGAAAACCGCTGAGGCCTTGCGCAGGATGTCGTTGGCGCGCGTGAGCTCCCGGGTCTCCCGCTCCAGGGTCTTCAGGCGCGCCCGCTCATCGGTGGTCAGCCCAGGCCGACGGCCCGTGTCTCGTTCCGCCTGGCGCACCCAGTGTCGCAACGTCTCGGCGGTGCAGCCAATCTTCTCGGACACCGATCGGATCGCCGCCCACTGCGAGTCGTGCTGGTGCTCGTGGTCGAAGACCAACCGAACGGCTCGCTCCCGGACTTCTGGTGAGTACTTCCTCGGTCTTCCCATGGACTCCATCCTCTTAAGATATGGAGCCTCTCGGAACCCCGGGGCGATTCAGTACTTCCCGTGCTACCCGCAGCACAAAGGACACTTCGCGCGAATTCGCACGCGAATCCGAGGGAACCGAGTCCCAGCTTTGCCGATGACGACGGAACCAGACCGTCTCGGTAGGCAAACTCTCGGCGGGCTCGACCAGCGCGTCGATGGTGCGTGGGCGAAACTCGGGTTTCAGGGCTTCACAGGCCCAGGGCGGAATCCCCGGGGGGAAGCTGGCGAGAAACCTGTCGCGGGCGACCTGGCTCCAGGTCCGCCCGTGTTGCCGCCGGGGCGGCGGCAGGCGTTCGATCCGGTAGGCCACGTCGGGCAGATACATCGGCCACCGCGCCCGGGCCTCGGCGCGGCGCCGGCGGAGGTGGCGCGCGGTCATCGTTTCGCGCGAAATCAGCGTCGTTTCGGGCCATGTGCCGATCGCGATGTCCGCCCTGAAGGCCTTTTCGTCAATGTTCATAGGGGGTCGCCAGGAATTTTGAAAATCGAATTTCGCGAAACTGCGCGCAAGGGGGGCGGACGGTCACGGCGTGTGTCCCGTAGAGATTTGGGGGTGGGGGGTACTCTGAAAGGCGCTGCCGGTCGGCGACATCGCGGCGGAGCCGTCATCCGACAGACGACCCCACCCCCAGCCGGCGTCGACAGATCGACCGCATAGTCGCCGACGGGACTCACTCGTCCCGAGGTCCCAAGACATGAGATGTTGATTTTCCTATAGATCAAGAGATCCCTACTGGGCCGCGCGGCGCCGTAACTCGTCAATCGTCGCTTTCATGTTCTGGATCATGGGTTCCTCGGTCGGCTGTCCTTGCTGTTCACGCGCAATAGGTGGCCCGCTGGTCTGCCGTCAGGCAGCTAAAAATCTCCTCCTCGGTGACGAGGGGCGGCCGGTGTTCGGGTCGCCAGGCCTCGCGATACCAGGGGGGCACGCCGCGGGTGATCCCCGCCAGGAACTCGTCGCGGTCGAAATCGGCCCAGGTCCGGCCGTGGCGGCGTTTCGGCTGCGGGACGCCCTCGATGGCGTAGGCGACGTCGGGCATGTAGGTCGGCCACTTCCGGCGCGCCTGCGCCCGCCAGCGCCGAGCGGTCGCGGGCGAGGGGGTGTGAGTCCGCGACCGCCGGACGCGGCCGCCAGTCGTCAACCACGGGCACTGTGAGCGGGGTGAAGGGGTTTTCCACAATGATCATAGGGATCGGCCGATCGTTTTTCAAAATCGAATTTCGCGACACTGCGCGTAAAGGTAGGGTCACCCGGTGTGTCCCGTGGAGATTCGAGGGGTGGGGGGCACTTTGGAAGGCGCTGCCGGTCGACAACATCGCGGTGGAGACGTCATCTGACAGACGGTTCACGAGCCCACCCGCCGTGTCGAAGATCCTCGCGGGAGCCGAAGCGCGCGTGCCGCGCGCGCGGGCAGACCCCCTCGCCCGCCAGCAGGGACGGCAGACATCGCCCCTCGCAGACCGGGCTGCCGAGGCGTTCCGGGCGTGGGCACAGCGCCCGGCCGCCGCGCGCCTAGCAGGCTGCTGAAAAACTCCGCGAAATGGGATCGACAGATTGATCCCGTCGTACTACGATGCTCCCAACACTGAAGGGAGCCCGATCATGCGCGGACACGATGAGCAGACCACCCACATGTTCAGCTACCTGTCGCCGGAACAGCGCGTGCCGGCCGACCATCCGCTCCGCGCCGTTCGGGCGCTGACGGACGAAGCCCTGCAGACAATGTCGCGCCGATTCGCGAGCCTGTACGCCACGACAGGGCGTCCGTCGATCCCACCGGAGCAATTGCTGCGCGCTTTGCTGTTGCAAGTGCTCTACACGGTGCGGAGCGAGCGGCTGCTCATGGAAGAGCTCAACTACAACCTGCTGTTCCGGTGGTTCGTCGGGCTGAATATGGATGACCCGGTCTGGCATCCCACGACGTTTACCAAGAATCGCGACCGGCTGCTGTCGGGCGATGTCGCCGCCGCGTTCTTTGATGCGGTCCAGGCCCACGCCCGGGCGGCCGGGCTGCTCTCGGACGAACACTTCACCGTGGATGGGACGCAGTTGGAAGCATGGGCCAGCCTGAAAAGCTTTCGGTGCGTGGACGCAGCGGAGAGCGACCCGCCCGAGGACCCGGGCAATCCCACGGTCAACTTCCACGGGGAGCGGCGGCGCAATGACACCCATCAGTCGACGACCGATCCCGAGGCGATGTTGCATCGGAAGGGCAAAGGCAAGGAAGCCAAGCTGGCGTATCTCGGCCACGTGCTGCTGGACAATCGACAGGGGCTTGTCGCCAACGTCTGCGCGACCCACGCGACGGGGACCGCCGAACGCGACGCGGCGGTGCTGTTGCTGGAGGCCAGCGCCTCCCCGGGCAGCACGGTCGGGGCGGACAAGGGCTACGATGTGGCGCGCTTCGTTGCCGACGTGCGCGTCCAGGACGTCACGCCCCACGTGGCGCAGAAGGTCCGCGGGAGTGCGATCGACGGTCGGACCACGCGGCATGCGGGCTATCACGTGAGTCAGCGGAAACGAAAACTCGTGGAACAGGTCTTCGGCTGGATGAAGACCGTCGGCGGCCTGCGCAAGCTCCGGCATCGCGGCATCGCCCTGGTGGATTGGCAGCTCACCTTCGCCGCCACCGCCTATAACTTGGTCCGGTTGCGGAATCTGGAGGCGAGGTGTCCCTGATCGCCGGCCGCGGGTGTCGCTGGCCCCCTCGTCGGGACAGCGTGTCCCCGTGCGCACCGTTGTCGGGGGGGGCGTGACACGCATGATGGCCATGAAAACAGCCCGATCCTCGTGTTCTTCAGCAACCTGCTAGGCGCCAGTTGGGCTTCGTGTTCACGTTGCTTGCTCAGCTTGCCCAACATATGGGTGAGGTGGGCAAGCTGACATCTCGACTCAAATCAGCCCCTAAATACTTATAATACTAATACTTAACAAGTTATCCCCGCGCGCGCGTAGAGCGGGAAAACCCCAGCTTGCCCAGCTTGTCCACATGTGGGGGTAAGTGGGCAAGTTGAGTGGGCAAGCTGATACGCGCCGTATCACCTAACCGTCCTCTCTTGGAGACGATGACTCATTCGCGACGAGATGCCACACAAACGCCTGCGTGACGCCTCGCTTGCCATTGACGATGCCGGCAGCCTTCAGCATGTCGCGTGCGCGTCGGAGTGTGTGTTCGGTGAAGCCCTCGGTTTTCCCTGTCGCCGTCACGTCGTCCCACGGCCGCGCGTGCGCGCTGAGGTAGTCCTTGAGCCAGTCGGCCGCGCTGTCGCGGGCGGTCTCACGGTCCTTGTCCCGTGGATTGGTAGCCGCCGTGCGGAACACGTCGGCCGCTTCCCCGGCGAGTCTCCCGGGGAAACGCACCTTGAGCCCCGCGACGGGCTGGCCGTTCGGGTCGTCTGTGGGGAGCTGCTCCTCGACGAGCTGGTACGTGTAGCCGCCGGCCGATGGTCCGAGGTTCGACTTGGCGAGCATGAGGCCCCGTCCGCCATCGTCGAGCGTGTCCACCGCCCACACGATCCGCGCGACGGCGCCCCATGCCTGCGAACCGATCACGCGGTCGAGTGGATCGCTTCCGGTGGCATTGTGGCGTTTGAGAAAGTGCGTGATCCCGAGCACGGCCACACCACGCGCCCGGGTGAGCGCCTGGACCGGAAGGAGGCACTGTCGGATATCCTCCGGGCGATAGGAGTCTCTCACCCCGGCCGCAATACTCAGAATGGGGTCAAGGATCACCAGGCGCACGCCGGGCTTGTTCTCAAGTGCTTGCGCGAGCGCGGGCATGTGATCAGCCGGGTTGAAATCCTGCGCGTCGTCCCCATGGTCCACCGTTCGTACGAAGTGAACGTGTGCCTGGTCCGCTCCGTTGACGAGCAGCCGTGGCAACAGCGTTTTGTTGTAGTCGTCTTCCCCGGACCACAGGGCCACGTCGCCGCCCGCGCACGGTTCCCCGTTGAAGTCCTGTGACCGGGAGACCATCGCGGCGATCTTCATGGCGAGGGTTGACTTCCCCATCCCCGCTTGTCCGGCCAGTAGGTGGAACTCGCCCGCCGCGAGCCAACCGGGGATCACCCACGGGGTAGGCTCTGGCGTGAACTCGGTAATCGGTTCGAGCCGGGCCACGGGTGCCGCTGGCGCGTCGGACGGTCCCCACTCGGGAGCCGCCTTGCACGCATCAGCGAGCACATTGACATTCCCGCCCGCGTCGATGAAGTCCGACACGTCTTTATGCGGCGCTGGAAGGTCAATCGCCTTGTCCATGACGCGCATCGGCCGGTCGAGATTGAGCGCGACGGTAATGGCCTCGAACCTACACCCCGCATGACAGCGCAGCACGACCGGTTGGGTGTCACCGGCCTTGATGCACAGTGAGGGGTTGTGATCCTCGTGCGCGGGGCACAGGGCCTGGTATCCAGACCCGAGCGGCTTGGGCTTGCAGCCCGCGGATTCCAGGGCGGCAAGCACGGCCTCGAGCGTGACCGTCACCCGGCCCGCTCGGCCAACTTGACCGGCTTCGGGAACGTCCCGGCGCGCATCAAATGGTAGATGCTGGCTTTCGACCACTGTGTTCGCTGCTCGACTTCTGGACGGTAAATGATTCTCGGCTCGGGCATCGCACGACCTCCGTCGTTGCTACGAAACCTCCTTGTGCCGTCCCAGACTGGCGCTGGCTGCCTGAGTATTTCGGCCGACATGATCAGACCCCCCGGCCGTGACGGTATGCGCTTTCGACCTTGTGTTACACCGCGTCATCCGGTGTCGCCGTGCCCGGCGAGTTGGCGGTCGATGCACTCCCCAAGCGCCCGCGCCGGGAACGCGCAAGGATTTCCCCAAAGCGGACGCTCGAGAGGAGCCCCGTGGCGATGAGTTCATAGTGGTCACCAGTGATATCTCCGACTCAGGTTGTGTGCGTATGTCTTTGAGCATCCAACTGGCTCGGCCAAATCGCGCTCGCTCCTGTCCGGCCACGTCTTTAGCGCCAGGCGGAGCCTGTGCCTGTCGGTCTTGGTCGCGCCTGTCCGGTCCCCTGCTCGGCGAGCCCTTGGAGCCAGGCATCCACCCAGGTCGCGCTGAACAGCAGATTGCGCCCCGCCCCGATCCTGGCCGCTTTCAGATGGCCGTTCCTGACGGCCGCGTACAGCACCTTGACCGAGACCCCGCCGGCATACTCGGCGGCTTGTGTAGCTTTCATCCAGGTCACGCGGTCGGCCTCCCTACGGCGCACGATCATCATCAACAACATCAACATGGGCGAGCAGTTCGTCTGCGCCAAGCCCCAGCACGCGCACCAGACGTTTGATCTGGCCGGGATAGGGGGTGAGCCGTCCAGTCTCAATGCGAGAGATCTCTGCCGGTGTCATCCGTGCCTTGTAGCCGAGGTCGGTCTGTGTCCACTCCCGCCGAAGTCGTTCCACCTTGATTCGCAACATCCTGTGCCGCCTCCATGTCCATGTGCTAGGCTATGGGCTACTGTAAATTATTCGAAAATAGCATTACAAGGTTATAACTAGTATTTATACCGTGACACAATCTGCCCACACGCGACCTCTCACCACCGAGGAGTCGTTGGAGGCCAGCACTGCGGAGCAGCAGGGCTTCGTGGGGCTCACGGGTGTGCGCGAGCGTTACGGGGTCGCTGAGGATGGCCTTGTGCTGGGCGCGGGCGGCATCGACCGGTGGTACACGCCGATCGCCCATAGGGAGCTTCCAGAAGTCGTTGCGACGCTACGGGAGGCGTCTGAAGCTGAGATAGTCAGGTTCGCTCGTACCTATGGGGGGATGGGATATGAGTCGATCGTGCGCGACCCCGAGAAGGCGACCCATCGCCGCGCGGATGGCACACGAGAAGCGGGCGGCGACCCCGTGTGGTGGCTGCGCGGCCACGGCTGGTCGGCACACATGTGCTTGGAGATCAGCGACGCAGTAGAGCGGAAGGACGCGCGCCTCGCCACCGAGGTGCTCCACAACGCCGGCCAGTTGGAACGTGGCATCATGCAGGGTGCTGAGAGGGTGCACGTCACCCTGATTGGGCAACAACGTGACGACTCATCGCCGTTTGTGATCGATGCCCCATTGGAACAAGCACGGGATCTGCGCCGGCAGATCATCAACGCAAACATTGCCGACGTATCGCGGGCGATTTATCCACTGACGGGTGGGCGGGAGCAGTCCTATTTCAGGTGTCCGGCGGGAATCAAGGCCGTATACTGGCACCTGGCCAACCTGGTCGATGGTGGAGTCGTGAAACGGTGCGCGGCGGAAGGGTGCGGCGCCGTCTTCATTCAGACGCACGGCCGCCAGCGATTCTGCCCCCCTCGGTGGCGCCAGAGCGAGAGCGGTTGTGCCGTGCGAGAACGTCAGCGCAAGCGACGCAGTCGCTGATCCGTGTGTCACTTTGGGACATTTTTTCCCGAATACCACGCCCCAAGGGGTGATAACTCCGGATCCAGCATGACACGAAGGCCTGTAAACATTGAAGAAACCACAAGGTGGAACAACTGTGATCGGCTTAGAAGGCCGATGCTCTATCCAACTGAGCTACGGGCGCTCATTGGTCGCTAGTTTATCAGTGAGTTACCTGCAAAACCTGCAAACTGTTCCCTCATCGAGCCGGCGCATGGACTCTTGCCGTTCCGGAGCCGCGGCATACAATGCCCTCGATTCCAACCGATGGCACTCGCAAAGGGAGTGACCACTTCGGGCGGTGGTGAATGAACACAAGTGCGCGCTGGCGTTCGGCGTTCATCCTCTCGGCTCTGCTCTTGATGATCGGGGGACCGCAGCATCCAGACGGCACCATGGTCGAGATGTTGGGTCATCCCGACTGGATCCCAGCTCATACGCTCATGCTGGCTGGGTTCGGCGTGCTGTTGGTGGGGCTGCTCGCGTTTAGCACGACGCCCACCCTGCCGACTCGAGCGCGACGCTGGACCCGCTACGCGCTGGTTGGCAACGCTTTGATGATCGTGGAGATGGCGCTGCACACGGCGGCCGTTGTCGACTACGAGAACCTGGTTGCCGGGAACGCGACGCCCGTTCTCACGGCTCACCTGGCAGCGGCAGTGATCTTCTACCCGGCGTTCTCAGCAACGATGGTCGGACTGATTATCGCAGCAGGCAAGGACAACGTCCTGGGGTCAACCTGGATCTCGTGGTTGGGCGTCGTGGGCCTGGTGGGCAACGGGATCGCTCCTGCTCTCGTGCTATCGGGTTTTGAGGATGCACGGTACTTGTTCCGCCTGCTGATGCTCTTTGCCGTGTGGCTCATCCTTGCGGGCATATGGCGTCTGGAAAGCTCCAAGGCGGGTAAGGCGAGTGACGCTGTCGCCCCTTCGTGAGCGAAGAATGGGACTGAGTGTCGGCTCCCGAGGGGCAGAAGGTGTAAAGAAGGAGCAGGGGAGAGGTGTGTCGATGAGGCGTCTCATTCCGATTCTCACAATCATGTTGGTGGCCGCCCCAGTGGTGACCGTGGCGCAGAGTCGTATCGTCAATGCGACCGTCGAGACAGACGCCGTGCCTGGTCCGGTGGAGTACGCGGTCTTGTTACCGGACGGCTATAGCAAGACCAGCGATCCGGTCCCGCTTGTCCTCTTTCTGCACGGGGGCGGAGGCAATCGAGACAGACTGTCTACCTATAAGAGGATAATCGACCCACTCTGGGCCGATGGCTCACTTCCTCCGCTTGTGTTCGCCATGGCGTCCACAGGTCCCTCGTTTTACATGAATTTCAAGGACGGTTCCGAACGATGGGAGGACTTCATCCTGGAGGATTTTCTCTCGCACCTCCGTAGTGCGTACCAGGTTCAATCGACCCGAGCGGCTACGGTCGTCATGGGTCCATCGATGGGTGGAATCGGATCGCTTCGCATGGCGTTCAAGTATCCCGAGCGATTCGCGGCCGTCGCTTCGCTGGAACCGGCGCTCCAACCGGCACTAACGTGGGACGAACTACAACCGAAACATCTTTTCTGGTGGCCGAAACAGAACATGGAGCAACTCTTTGGTTCGCCCATAGACGGCGAGTACTGGGAGGCCAACCACCCCCCTTCGATCGTTCAGGCAAGACCGGAATACATCCGTCGTGCCGGCCTCCAGATCTATCTCGAAGCAGGAGACCGAGACGGGTTGTGGCTCTACGAGGGGGCGGAGTTTCTTCACCGCACTCTCTGGGATGCGAAGATTCCGCACGAATATCACCTGGTCCGGGGCGCTGACCATGTGGGTGCGACGATGCCTCCACGTATGGCGGAGGCCTTGCTCTTCGTTGGTCGTGTACTGTCGGGGCCGACAGATGACCCGGCCGCCGACGCTTTTCGTGAACGCTTCAAAGAGCAGAAGCAGGGGCTCAGCGAGGCGGATCAGTATGGTCTGGACAAGGTGAGATAAGCGTCCCCGATCCGCCCCATGGCTCTCGATGTCGACTCTCGACTCGGCCGTGACGACGTGGTGCACTCTCACGGGACTACATTTGCCGCTGCCGGAACCTCTACTCCTATAATTCGCCTGACGCCGGTCAAACAAGCCTCATGAGGAGGATCTATGGCGAGTCGGAGTGACACCAAAAGGGTGGCGGACGCCACAACCAAGTTGGGTAAGAACATAGCCGAGGCACTGCGTTCGTGGGTACAGGAAGCCAAGCCAGACGAGATCGCCAGCGATGTGATGGATCGTGTTCGCGAGGGATTCGACGTAGTTTTTGACGCAGCCAAGGACGCGGCAGACAAGGCCCGCACCAGGGCAAAAAGCACTACCAAGAAAGCGAAGAGGACCGCGAGGAGGTCAGCGAAGAAGCCGCGCAAGAAAGCCAGCAGCGCCGCCAAGCGGAAGACGACCCGCAAGACCTCGACCAAGAAGAAGGCGGTTCGCACCAAACCGAGGTGATGACCATGAGACTCCATCTTGCTTTTCTGTCTGCCATCGTCGCAGCGCTTGCATTTGGCGTATCGGCGCAGACCGACCCGTCGGAGTCGCGACGACCCGTCGTCGGTCGATCGGTGGTCGCCACGACCTATGGCATCGTCGCGGCGAGTCAGCCGTTGGCCGCACGCGCGGGTGTGCAGGTCCTCGAACGTGGCGGCAACGCCGCCGACGCGGCGATCGCGGCCAACGCAGCGATTGGTCTGATGGAGCCGACCGGCAACGGTATCGGCGGCGACTTGTTCGCGCTCGTCTACGAGGCGAGGACCGGCGAGCTCCACGGTCTGAACGCCAGTGGCTGGGCCCCAGCCGGGCGCACGGTCGAGCTGCTCCGGTCCAAGGGGTTCGACAAGATGCCCCAGCGTGGCATCTATTCCGCGACGGTGCCCGGTGTGGTGGCGGGATGGGACGCCTTGCGTGAGCGCTTTGGCACGCTGCCCTTCTCCGAGCTGCTGGCCCCCGCGATCTTCTATGCGGAGAACGGCTTCCCGCTCTCACCGGTCATTGCCGGTAGTTGGGGTGGATCGGCCCCGTTTCTTTCGAAGCACCCGAATTCGAGGGCCACCTTCCTGATTGGCGATCTCGCGCCCGCCGCGGGTGAGCTCTTCCGCAACCCGGATCTCGGCGGCTCGCTCAAGCGCATCGCCGAGCATGGCCGCGACGGGTACTACGAGGGACAAACGGCTCAGGCGATCGTGCAGATCTCGCGTGAGCAAGGCGGCACGTTCACGGCCGAAGACCTCAGCGAGTTCCACCCCGAATGGGTGACCCCGATCTCGACCACGTATCGCGGCTGGACCGTGAGTGAGATTCCGCCGAACACCCAGGGCATTGCCGCGCTCATGATGCTGAATCTCATGGAGCAGTTCCCGCTGGGCGAGTACGGCTTCCACAGCCCGGAGGCGCTCCACGCGATGATCGAGGCCAAGAAGCTGGCCTACGCGGACATGCTGCGCTATGTGGGCGACCCCGCGTTTTCTGAGATCCCGGTCGAGCAGATGCTGAGCAAGGCGCACGCGGCCGAACGCGCCAAGCTGATCAATTCCGAACAGGCCGCCTGCCAGGTCGAGCCGTCGCACTTCGAGGGGATCACGGACTCCGAGGGCAACGACACAATCTACCTGTCAGTGATCGACCAGGACGGCAACATCGTGTCTTTGATCCAGAGCAACTACGGCGGCTTCGGATCCGGTCTGGTCCCACCCGACACGGGGTTCATGCTGCACAACCGCGGCGGGTTATTCACGCTGGAAGAAGGGCAGCCCAATACCCTCGAACCTCGGAAGCGTCCGCTGCACACGATCATTCCGGCCTTCATGGAAAAGGACGGCGTCCAGATTGGGTTCGGCATCATGGGTGGCTGGACCCAGGCTCAGGCCCACGCGCAGTTCGTGGCCAACATCGCCGACTACGGCTTCAACATCCAGGAGGCCTTGGAGGCAGGCCGGTTCACCAAGCGCTCGTTCTCGGGATGCGACGTTCGCGTCGAGGCGCTAATCCCGTCAGAAGTGCAAGAGCAATTGGCCGCGCGTGGTCATGATCTCGACGTGCGGCCGGCGAGGACCGGCGCGTTTGGGTATGGACAGGCTGTCCAGCGCACCCCAGACGGCGTCCACTTTGGTGCCTCCGAACCGCGGCACGACGGAATGGCTATTCCTCAGGCTCCACCGGTTTTCGACCGTCGCTAGCGCCAGGCTACGTCATGTCACGTGGCTGCCGCGACTGACCCGGTGCGCATGGACCATAGTTTTCCAGATGGGAGGAAAAGACGCATGAACCGAACAGCGGTGAATCCGTGGGACTGGTCCCTGAAGTTCAGCTTCAACCAGGGTGAAGTCATCGAGGAGGCCAGCCGGTTCCCCTCGTGTGTTCCGGCCAAACGGCAATTGACGGCGATGGGAATCCGCAGCACGCCGGGGACATGAAGGCTCAAATGGGACTCGCGCTGGACAACCTCGAGGAGGTGCTCAAGGCCGGAGACATGACATTGTCGAACGTCGTCCGTTTCACGATCTACACGACGGACGTTGATGCCGTGATTGGGAACTGGGATGTGTTCGCGGGGCGAATTGGCCCGGCAGGCGTAATGCCTCCCCAGACACTATTGGGTGTCAATCGTCTCGCGTTTCCTGAGCTCATGGTCGAGATCGAGGCGCTGGCCGCGGCCTAGGAGTCTGCGCCGCAGAAACGGTGCGACAATTGTAGGCGAGCCGAGGAGGAAAGGACCTGATGTCGACGACGTTCCGTCCCTACGCACCGGATCAGATGCTGCTGTTGCCGGCGGACCTGCGGGCGTGGTTGCCGGAGGGCCACTTGGCGCACCACGTCAGCGACCTGGGGGACGGTGTGGATTTGACGGCGTTCTACGCGCCGTATGCGGGGGACGGTCGGCGCAACGCGCCCTCTGCACCGCGGATGATGGTGAAGGTGCTGCTGTATGCGTATGCGACGGGGGTGTTCTCGGCGCGCGGGATCGCGCGGAAGCTGGAAGAGGACGGGGCGTTCCGGGTTCTGGGGGCGGGCAACTTCCCGCAACATCGGACGCTGTGCGAGTTCCGGCGGCGGCACTTGTCGGACTTCAAGGAGCTGTTTGTAGCGGTGGGTCGTCTGGCGCGGGAATTGGGTCTGGCGCGCTTCGGGAAGCTGTCGCTTGACGGCACGAAGGTGCGGGCGAACGCGAGCAAACGGAAGGCGATGAGCTACGGGCGGATGGCAAAGGAGGAGCGGCGGCTGCGGGGGGAGATTGAGGCGGATACCGACGGAGTCGGCCGTCCGAGTGTGGCGCCGGGGCGCTATTTCCGGCGCTGCAGGCGCCAAGTGTAGCGCTCAGCAGAACGACACATAGCTGGCACATCCGCCCGCGATTCACTTCCACCATATGGGGTCCTTGCTCTTGAACTGATCATAAAGTGCCAGACCCGTGCTGCGCCGGAGCAGGCTTTACCTCGATTTTGGACAAACAGGGCCGCGACCTTGGCCTGAAAAACCTGACCACTTACGAGGCTGGTGAAGGCGAAGAAAATGCCCACGCACGCATTGTCGAGGCTGCTCAGTCCCAGTTTCTAGACCAGACAGCTCAACGTGGCTAGTATTGGCCCGACCCAGCCATGCCTCTAGAAGTCGGTTCCCGACTCGGCCATTACGACGTCACCGCCAAGATCGGCGAAGGCGGCATGGGCGAGGTGTGTCGCGCACGAGACACCAAGCTCGATCGGGATGTGGCGCTGAAGGTGTTGCCGTAGGCCCGAGTCAGAATGTGGCGAGGGCATTGAACGGCGACGCTGTTCCCCCTTGTATCTGGTAGATGTGAAGGGTGAACATGAACTCCCAGCGCCGTAACCGCTCCGCTTCTCTAGCCGCGTCTTCGAGGTACGCGTTGTCAACGAGCGGCAGGCCCATGTTCACCTGTGTGACCTGGTGAATTGGACGGTTGATTCCCTGAACGCCTGAAGGCTGGACGTCATTGACCGCGTCGCTGGCGAGAAGGGACACGTCCCGCTCGCGCAGCCACGGTAGCACGGATGCATGAAGGCCGGCGCCCCCCCCACCGTAGGCCCACGGGCCTTCTGCCTCCCTTTTCGCCCAGCGGCCGCTGCGAATGAGCAAGGCGTCGCCGGCGCCAATCGTGATGCCCGCGAACTCTTCCCAGGCCTCGAGATCTTCCGCATAGATGGGAGTGCTCGGCTCGAGCCATCTGACGTTCTTGAGCCGCGGCATGTCGACCAGGATGCCGCGGGTCACGTATCCAGGGCCCATCCTGTCGGCAGCCGATTCGCGGCACCCGGCCGCGGTGAGGGTGAAAGGAAAGCCGTTATAGCTCACCGCCGGCTCACCAGGCCTCCGGCCGATTGGACCCTGATAGTGGCAGAGTGCATCCATGTGTGAGCTCAAGCCGTCGTGGATCGAAAGTTGGATGATGTCCAGAGCACCTCGCACCTCACCTGTCGTTGGATCGATTCGGGCCATGCGGTGCACGTTTTCGCCGAAGATCCCCGTATCGCTTCCGGACTTCTTAAAGGGGTTGATCTGAAGTGTGACCGTTGTGCCCTCGATCACGAGGGCCGTCGCCTGCTTCGTCTTCTCGGACGTGATGAGGTTCAGCAGCCCGCGTTGGTCATCTTTGCCCCACCGCTCCCAGTTGGACAGCTCCTTCTCCCATTGTTTCAGCTTGTCCAGCGTGACAAGCCGCGAGGGCTCCTGAGTCGAGGAATGCGGTCTGAACGCCTGGTCGTTCGCTTGACCGGACACCAGGGTACCCTGCGTCACAAGAAAGGCCACGAGGAGGCCGAGCGCTCCTACTGCGAGTCGCGTGAACCAAGGTCGCTGAACCATACGCACTCCTTTTCTTCCGGTTGTTCTTGCATTCTAGCCTGCAGGGCGGCGATGCACGTAAGTTTTACGCCACGCTCGGGCCGTCAGCGGCCTGTCAGCCTCTGTCAAACCGCCGCATCAAAGTAGCCGCGCGCGCCGCCCCTGCCCACGGTCTTTCCATATAATCCTGCGTAGCCATCACGTCCCACGGAGGGTCAGTGTCGCTTGGCGTCGGCGCACGGCTCGGGCGAGGGTCGCAGGTTCGAATCCTGCCGGGCGCGCCAGTTTCCTAAAGAATTCGGCGATTCTGGCCTCTGTCGCGCGACCGGGGGCGAAGGTCAAGGCGAAGAAAGTGACCGGTCAGGCTCGAAGATTGGCTGACTGAAGTACGCCGAGCGCCACCCCCGCGCTTCTCAACGGCCTGCGCCGATGGCATGGTGTGACGTCGTGGAGCCCTGGACGCTACGTGCGTGCCGGATCGAGCTGGGCCAGTCGCAGGCGGCGTTCGCGGCGATGCTCGGCGTGTCACCCGAGTCCTATCCGGAGCGCTCGACGACACATCTGGGCTTGCATCCAGGCGAGCCGTACTCGATACTTCTCAGCCCGCAGTTACTCCATCCGGTCGTCGAAGGTGTGACTCCCTCGGCGACCCTGCTGGCCAGTCGGACGGAAATCGAGCGTCAGACACACGTATCTATGCCCGAGGGACCGCGCAACCCACCGCCCCGGCCGACCACCCGAAAGCGGGTGCGCTACGTCCGGCATCTCGACCAGATCGAGCAGCTGACGGCCGACGAACGGAAACGGCTGAAACCGGTTGCGGATGAGTATGTGTTCAGGGCCAACGACTACTACCTCGGGCTGATCGATTGGAGCGATGCCGAGGATCCGATACGCCAGCTGATCATCCCGCGCGACGAGGAGCTCGTTGACTGGGGGCGGCTCGATGCCAGCAACGAGGCGAGCGTCACCGTCGCGCGCGGCGTCCAGCACAAGTACACCGACACCGTGCTCTTGCTGTGCAACGAGGTGTGCGGGGCCTACTGCCGCTACTGCTTCCGCAAGCGGCTGTTCATGGACGAGAACGACGAGGTCACGAACGACATCAGCGACGGCCTCCGCTACATCGCCGACCATCCCGAGGTCACCAATGTCCTGTTGACCGGTGGCGACCCCCTGCTGATGAGCACGCGACGTCTCGTCGACATCTTCAAAGCGCTCAGGGCCATTCCGCATGTCCGGATCATCCGGCTCGGCTCCAAAATGCCGGCATTCGACCCATGGCGTGTGCTCGGCGACGAGGAGCTGCAGGCCGCGTTCCAGAAGTACTCCACGCCCGAGCACCGCATCTACTTGATGGCCCACTTCGATCATCCACGTGAGCTGACCGACGTGGCCATCGAGGGCATCGATGCGTGCATCAGAAACGGCGTCGTCTGCGTCAACCAATGCCCGCTGATCAAGGGCATCAACGACGACCCGTATGTCCTCGCCGAGTTGTACGCGACCTTGTCCTACATCGGCTGCCCGCCCTATTACCTGTTCCAGGGACGCCCGACCGCCGGGAACGAGCCGTACGAAGTGCCAATCGTGCGCGGCTGGGAGATCTTCCAGCAGGCGCTCCGGCAGGGATCGGGTTTGGCGCGACGCGCTCGCTACTGCATGTCGCACGAGACCGGCAAAGTCGAGATCATGGCAGTCGACGAGGAGCGGATTTATCTCCGCTATCACCAGGCGAAGGATCTGGACGACCTCGGCCGCTTCCTCATCCGCCGCCGCGACGACGAGGCCTACTGGCTCGACCAGCTCGTCCCGGCCGAGCCGGTCCTGGCGTAGTCGTGCATACCCGAGCGCCCGGCACGCGGCCCATTGGTCGTCGCGCGGTCCTGCGCGGCGCGGCGAGCCTCTCGCTGGTACTGCCGCTCCGCGCCGGCGCGGCAAGCCTCTCGCTGGCGCTGCCGCTTCGCGCGATCGCACAGGAACCCGACCCCACACAGACGCGGCCGCAGCCACACGACCGCTTCGTCTTCGCGCTCGGGGCGCGCGCGAGCCAGGTGGTCGCGCCGGATGATGTCGTCTTGGGCGAGCCACAGCTGTTCGCCTACCCTATGGACCCGACGACCGCGGTCGTCCGCGGCGCAGCCGGTCGCGCTCGCGCTCCAGCCGGTCACGCTCGTGTTCCAACCGGGCACGCTCGCGTTTCGTCCGCTCCAGGTCCCGCCGCAACCGATCGTTTTGTCGTTCAAGCTCACCGACGGGGTCGGAGCGATCCGGCACATCGAGGTTATGCTAGATTCCGGCACATTGTACAAGTCAAGAATGTTCGGTATGGAGGGTCAGACCCGGTAACCAGTTACCGCTAGGACTCTATCGGGAGTGACCCGGCGCACCAGCGCCCGAGCCGCAGCACGGAGTCGACCCGCCGGGTCACTTTCGATAGAGCCGTTTGAATGAGGTCGCCGACGCGGCGGGCGCGGGGCCGCCTATGGGTGTTGCATGGCCGGTAGACCTGCGCGTCTACCAGAGCCCAACGGGAGGCGACGTGCGGGACCTGCTGGGCGCCCTCAATGCGGGACGGGAGCAGGACCCATGCTGACCCTCATCATCGACGTGCTTGTGACCTCGGGGCTCCTCTACGCTCTGGCGACAGCGCTGCCCGGCGTACGCCTGAAGTCGTTCGGCACCGCGTTAGCGCACCCGGCAGATCGCGCGCATCGGCTCGAACCTGAACCAGATCGCGCGCTGGGCGCACACCCACCTGGACGATGACCTCGCGGCCGTCGAGGTCCTCGCCCACCTGGTCGCCATCGAGCGCGAGCTGGCGCAGCTGCGCGTGCGGGGCGCGGGCGATGCTGATTAAGTTCATCGCGCCGGGGACAGGCTCGGCTCAGGGCGCGGCCGACTACCTGACGCGCAGGCATCGTCGGACAATTGCCGGATTGGAGTGCGCGCAGAGCTGCTGTCAAGATCGGTACGTGCGGATGACATCAATGGATCAGACTTACGAGCAGGTGCTAAGGTACATGGAAGAGTCGGTCCACACGTTGGCCAAGAACCTTCCCGGCCCTGATCGCATCACCACGAAGAATGGGTTTGTATTCCGCTACGTGGAAAAATCTATTTCACAAGCGATTGTTCAGAAACTTGCGCGCTTGGTCAGTACCCTACATGCAACACGCCTTGTCTTGAACCATGGGTTCGTTCAGGAGGTCGGTGCCCTCAAGAGGATGCTCGATGAGATTCAAGAGGACATCTTGTTTCTACTGAGTGGCAGCAACAAATTAACCTGTGGGTGGCGAATTCGTAGGAATCCGACATCGTTCGATCTTCGGGTCCCGTGAGCCGGGAGTCCCCCGCGAAGTTGTCGCGATGGCATGAGTAAGGCGTGCAGCTGACGCACTGCCCTGCTGTGTCGCGATAGACGTCGAACGCGGGCGCGTCGACCCGCTCGCCACCGTCTTCGCTGGTCAGATGTCACGCCGCGATCGGCGTCTGATAGAGACCACGGCAATGCGCGTCCCAGCGGTAGCGGTCGAGCCGTGCGACATCCTTTCGTATCGGGACGGGCGTCCGCCCGTCCAACGACGCATGGGCCCGATGCGCATTGTAGAAGTCCTGGAAGGCCACCAGTTTGTCTTCCAGGTCCGACGCAGACCAGAACAGCAGTTGATCCACGCATTCTCGTCGCAGCGTGCCGATCAACCGTTCGACAAACGGATGCGACAGCGGCACAGACGGCACACTCTTCACCTCGGTCACCTGCAGCACCCGCAGGTTGGCGCACCATTGGTGAAACCGATACAGCGGGTCGTGGTCGGAGCTGAGGCGCTTCGGACGCGAGAGCCCTCGAATCGCATGGTTGAACATGCGGCACAGGGCGCGGCCATCCACGGTTCCAGCATGGATGCCAAAGCCGACGATCCGCCGCGTGTCTTGGTCCATCACCACCAGCACCCAATGGCTTCGCAGGGTCGCCGACTCGCACCGGAACAGGTCGATGCTCCACAGGCTATCTTTCGCATGCCCCAGGAATGTCAGCCAGGACGGACCACCCGAGCGGGGTGCCGGTCGATAGTGCGTGGCGAGCACTCGGCGCACCACGTCCTTGTCGCTGTCGACCGCACAGGCGAGCGCGATCTGTTGGGCGATCCGCGGACAGCCCCACCTGGGGTTGCGCCGCTTCATGTCGACGATGGCGTCGACCAGTGCTTTGGACGGTCCTTGGGGGCCGGTGCGACGGCGCGTGGGTGAAAACAGCCAGCGGTACTTGCGGGTGCGCAGAGCCCGATGGAACTCCAGGATCGTCGACGGTCTCAGCACGATCGCTGAGCGAATCACCCGGGCCGGGCGCATGAACAGTGCACACACGCCGGCGAGGATCCGATCCGACGCGCAGAGATTCGGCGCCCGGTGCCGCGAGCGATTCAGAATGAGCAGTTGCTGCTTGACCAAGACCGATTCAGCCACGACAGACCGCAGGCCGCCGGGGCCCATCAGCCGGGCCAGGGTGGCGATCAGGTGCACCAGCAGGATGATCGGGTCGCGCATCGGAACATCCTAGCGACCACTCCCAGGATCACCAAACTTGATAATCTCAACGGATTGCGGGCTGAGTAGTAATTCGCCACCCACACGGCGAGGGTCTCAGCCGGCGACGGTGGGAACGGCGGCGTACAGTCTCCGAGCAAGCCGAGGGGCAGGAGGTCGATCGCCGCACGGACATCTGGTCGTCCCCGATCTGGCACGTCCCCGACTATTGTTCCCCGAGCCCGATTCTTTCCGACTCTCTCACTGGGAAACCTCCCCGGGGATCTTTCCTAGTTCCTCCTGTGGCGCGTCCATATTTTTGGATGATGCCGATCTATTCGTTTGGATCACAGAGGTGGCACGCTAAGGAACGCGGGAAAAAGTCTAGGGAATGCGCACGGAGTTCTAGCGAGTCAGTTAAAATCCACGAGGTCTGATTCTTGCTTGCAATTTCACAGCAGTTCAGCGACGTTTCGCGTCGTCGTCACCTTGGTTGGGGAGAATCATCATGAGGAAGTCAGTACTCATCATCCTCGCAGTCATGCTCATCCCGACTGCAGCTCTCGCCCAGAGCTCGATCGCGGGCGAGGTCACCGACAACACGGGCGGCGTCCTGCCGGGCGTCACCGTGGAAGCCAGTAGCCCGGTGCTGATCGAGGGAAGCCGCATTGCAGTCACCGACGGAGCGGGCCGATACACCATCGTCAACCTGCGGCCGGGGACCTATACCGTCACGATGACGCTCCCGGGCTTCTCGACACTTATTCAGGAAGAGATCGCTCTACCGTCCAACTTCACGCAGACCGTCAACGGGCAGTTGGCGGTCGGCGGTGTCGAAGAGACCGTCACCGTCACCGGCGAATCGCCGGTGGTCGACGTGCAAAACGCCGGCAAAAACGAGGTCATCACGCGTGAGGTCTTCGACGCGCTGCCGACACCGCGCAACGTTCAGGGGATCGCCTTTTTCGCGCAGGGCGTGCGAATGAGCCGGCCCGACGTCGGCGGCACCGAGGCGATGACCGAGGTGAAGATGATCTCGCACGGCGCCAACGTGGGTCATCAAACCTACCTCGTCGACGGGATGAACGCCACCTCGGGCATGACCGACAACAAGACCAACGTCCATCACAACCAGGCGCTGGCGGCGGAGATTTCGCTCGGCACCTCGGGCGCCCCGGCCGAAGTGCAGGCGGGCGGCGCCCGCGTGAACCTGATCCCGAGAGACGGCGGCAACGCCTTCAGCGGGTCATTCTTCGGCAGCATGAGCGACGGTTCGTGGCAGGCGGACAACCTCGACAGCGACCTGATGGGCCGAGGTGTGGATACGGTCGATGCCCTCAGTAACTACTACGATTTCAACCCGTCGGTCGGTGGTCCGATCATCCGGGACAAGCTGTGGTACTTCGGCGGGTATCGCGACCTCTCCGTCGATGCGCTGAAGCTCGAACGATTCCAGCCCAACGCGTGGACACCGAGCGAGCTGGTTGGCCGGCAGGGAGTCCAGGCGCAGTACCTCAAAACCGCGTATCTCCGCCTGACCGCCCAGGTGTCATCCAACACCAAGATGAGCGCGTCCCTGGATCGGCATTTCAAGTGGCGGGGGCGGAGTCTGGGTTCCACGGGGTCCGAGAACCCGCCACGTAGAGAGCCGGTGCTCGCCGCGGGGACCCGCAACCCGAAAAACGAGAACTACCACGTGGGCCAGGCGAAGTCGACGACCACCCTCACCAACCGCATGCTGCTGGAGGTCGGCTACTCACAAGTTCGGCAGACGGTGTCCAACCGGAACCAGCCCAACGTCCCGGTCACGTATGAAATCGGGGCGGGCAGGAACCTGTTCCCGGATCAGCCGTCCGACCTGATCACCTGCGTCGTGACGCCGTGCTACCACCCGCTCGGCTACGACCAGACGCGGCCGTATTTCACCGATGGCGTGGAGCACTGGGACTTCATCAGGCGGGAATCGAACAACGGATTCGGCCGCACGGATATCATCTCGCCCGCCATGCGGTGGACGCCGATGGTCGCGCTCTCGTATGTCACCGGGTCACACAACTTCAGGGCCGGGGTCCAGTTCGGGATGGGGATGTCTGGTCGGATGACGTTTACGAACGCGGGTTTGCGGCAGGAATACCGCGACGGCGTGCCCGACCGCGTGCGAGTGGCGAACTCACCGTCCATCTTCAGCACGTTCGCTCGCGACACCGGCATCTTTGTGCAGGACACCTGGACGCGTAACCGGTTGACCGTCAACGCCGGCATCCGGATCGATTCGTTCCGCTCGCAGAACAACCTCTGGAAGGCCGGTGGCGGCGCGACGTTCGGGCGGTTCATTCCGGTCCGGGTGTTCGCCGACGACGACATCAAGCCGTTCTGGAACGACATCTCGCCGCGACTCGGCGTGGTGTACGACCTGTTCGGCGATGCGCGGACGGCGGTGAAGTTCTCGGTGAGCCGGTTCGTGCTTCCTCACGTGCACGGGTTCGCCCGGCCGTACCATCCGATCGCCACCAGACGCGAAAACCGTGACTGGTTCGACTGCGTGCTCAATCCGGCAATCCACACCGCCGGGGCGTTCGGCAGCACGGCCGACTGCGCGACCGCCGCGCAGCTCACGGGCGCCGGGCTGAGCCCCGACTACATGCTCACGAACGGCGACAACATCGCGCAAGACCACGAGATCGGCCTGCTCTCAAACGCCGCCGTCTTCAACGATTCGGGCACACTCCCGAGGGCCGGCCGTCGGCCGGATCCGAACATCCAACGGGAAAACAACTGGGAATACAGCGCGAGCATCCAGCACGAGGTCGCCCCGGGCGTCTCGGTCACGGCGGCCTACTACCGCCGGGTCTTCTACGACCTCAAAGTCGCGACGAACGTGGCCCTCACGAACTGTGACTTTCTGAATGCGAGCGCGGGCGTGATGTGCGGATCGTGGATGCCGTTCAACGTCACGTTCACCGATCCGTTGGGTTTGTACCCCGAAGCGGCGGGCGACACGTTCCTCGGGTTCAACCTTGACCCGGCGCAGCGCACACTGCGCGACACCGTCGACGGCTCGGAAACCATCAACACGAGCAACTACAACGCTTTCGAGCTTTCGTTCAACGCCCGGCTGCCAAACGGCGGGACGGCGTTCGGGGGCTGGACGGCGGCACGGAACGTCCAGAACACCTGCGGCCTCCAAAACCCGAACGGTGTGAATACGACGAACTTCACCGATGGCGAGCTTAGGTTGCTCCAGGGCGGCCGCTTCTGCGACCAGGGCGCACTCGGGATGCCGTTCCGCAACGACTTCAAGTTCTTCGCGGTGTATCCGCTGCCGGGCGACGTCTTCATCTCGGGTGGGCTCCAGGCGTACTCGGGGATCGAGAAGGAAATCCGGTGGAACATTCCGGCCAGCCTGTTTCCAAACGGACAGCGGACGTCAAGCACGACGGTCAAGCTCGATCAGCCGGGCACCTCCTATGCCGAGTACTGGACGCAAGTCGACGTCCAAGTCCGGAAGGTCTTCCGGATCGGGAGGTTCGACTATTCGGGACAGATGGAGGTCTACAATCTGTTCAACAACAACACGGTCAGCAGGCAGAACTTCAACTACGGCTCTTCGTTGTTCAGGCCGTCGCGGATTCTCCAGGGTCGGATTCTGCGGCTCGCCGTACAGGCCCACTGGTAGACTGCTGCAGGTCGACTTTTCTGGGGCCGGTGGGGATTTCCCCACCGGCCAGTGATCTGGACCGGCTGGGCCGGATCCAGCGGTCAGCGCGGGTACCTGCCAGCTTCAAGGGCCATACGCGTCGATGCGGCGGTGGGGAGGAGCCGGCGGTTCAGAGAGGAAGGACTGCGTTGTGCGTCTGAGATCGAGTATTTGGACTCTGCTGTCATTGGCCCTCTGGCTACCCTCAGCCGTCACCATGGCTGGCGAAAAAACGAACGTCATCCTCATCATGGCGGACGACATCGGCTACGAGGCCTATGGAGCTTTCGGCGGAACCTCCTACCAGACCCCCGTCCTAGACAGAATGGCTGCAGAGGGAATGCTCTTCAACCACGCCTATTCCAACCCGGTCTGCACGCCAAGCCGCGTAAAGATCATGACCGGGCTCAGCAACGTTCGGAACTATGTCTCGTTTTCCATCTTGAAGAAGACCGAGAAGACATTCGGCCACATGATGCAGGACGCGGGCTATCGAACCGCCATCGCCGGCAAGTGGCAGTTGTATGGGGCCGAAAATTACGAGGACATGATTCGGGCCAAGGGATCACTGCCACAGGACACGGGGTTCGATCGCCATGCCCTCTGGCAGGTCGAAAAAACAGGCAGCCGGTACTGGGGTCCCACCATCACCATCGACGGCGAGTTGAAACGTTTCGGCGAGGACGTCTATGGACCGGACATCTATACGCAATTTCTGCTCGATCGCATGGAAGAGTACAAGGACGAACCCTTTTTCCTGTATTACCCCATGGCGCTGGTCCACTGGCCCTTTGACCCCACACCGGATAGCGCCGACCGGAACAGCACAGACCAGCAACAGAACTTTGCGGACATGGTGGCCTATATGGACAAGCTCATCGGCCGCATCGTTGACAAGGCCGAGGAACTCGGAATCGCCGACCGAACGCTCATCCTCATGACCGGTGATAACGGCACCTACCGCGGAGGTAATCCGGCTCATAATCACGGCAAGCCCATCCTGTCAAGAATAGGTAATAAGGTGATTGTCGGTGGAAAGGGAAAATCCACCGATGCCGGAACCCGGGTGGGTCTGTTTGCCTACCAACCTGGCACCGTTCCCGCTGGCAAAGTTTCAAACGATCTGGTCGATTTCTCCGACTTCGTACCCACCATTGCCGACGCAACAGGCGCCAATCCCTTGCTGCCAACGGACGGACAGAGTTTCTTTCCCCAATTGCATGGGAAGCGCGGGAATCCTCGGGAAACCATATACGTCTATAACTGGCCACAGCCGGCCAAGGGGCAACCGCGGGCGTTCGTGCGCAACCAACGCTGGAAATTGCACAGCGATGGCCAATTATTTGACGTGAAGAACGATGTGCTGGAAGAGCGGCCCGTGACCGGTCCGAAGAGCGCGGCCATTCGGAACCAGCTACAGGCAGCCATGGATCGAATGCCAGGCAGAGGCCAGACGCTCTTAAAATTCGATTGAGGAAGATGACCCCACGAAGATAGAGGACCCCATGAAGGTGACAGACATCCAGCCACGTGACCCTCGCCTCTGCACCGCTCACAACCGCGCTGGAGCGCTCTGCGGCAAGTTTGCGATGGTTGGTGGGACCGTCTGCGCGATGCATGGCGGCAAGTCCAAGCAGGCGTTAGCCAAGGCGGCGGCGGCTGTCGAGCTGGCTGAGTTACGCCTGCGGAACTTGGCACCACGTGCGGTCAGTGAGCTTGAAACCCTTGTCACCAGTGCCGACTCGGAACAGGTGCGCCTTCAGGCTGCGAATTCGTTGGTTGATCGGTCGGTCGGGCGAGCCACCGAACGCGTCCAGGTCCAGGCCCAGATCGTCGTCAAACGGCCCTGGTAATGGGGCGGGTGCGCCTCGGTGGCCTGCTCCCTTCTATTATCGAGACGCCGCATGAGTGGTCGGCCCATTAACTGCACCATACGCGGTCAGAGTTTGGCTACAATCGGCCCCATGAGGCTTCCAAGACTCGCCCTGACGCCTGTCGCCGTCGTTGCGACGGTTTGGCTAGGCGGCTGCCAAGAATCTCCGATGCCAGAACCCGAGTCCGAGCGTTCGGCGCCGACGGGCGTTGGCGACACCCTCACGATCGCCCAGGCCGCGGATGGCGCCTATATTTCCTGGCGGGAGCACATCGTCGATGACGTAGCCGTCGGCGGCGTCCCCATCGATGGGAGCGACGGCTTGACGGGCGGTGACCTCGACGGCGACGGGATCATGGACGTCGTCTCGGTTCATGAGTCCGACACGACCTCGGCTGAAAGCTACAAAGGACAGTACGACGACGTCGCTGACGGGTATATCCGGTTGGCGTTCGGCTCTGAACACCCCGATCAGTGGACCCTCGTGACTCTTGCGGAAGGACGTGAGGCAGCAGCACCCGAGGACGCCGATATCGCCGACGTCAATGGCGACGGCTACCCGGACATCATCGCCGCCTGCGAACTGGCGCACCTCATCTATTTCCAGAACCCTGGCAAGGACGCACGAACGGCGAGGTGGGATCGGCTCATCCTCCCCGTCAGTTTGAACCGAGGGTCGTTTATTCGAGTCTTCTTTGCGGACTTGAATGGTGACGGCAAGCCCGAGGCGATCGCGGCCAATAAGGGCGGGCAGAACCCGGGCCTCGATACGGAACAACTGGACGCTATCTCGTGGTTCGAGGTCACGGGCGATCCACTTGAGGGCGACTCATGGGTCGAGCACGTGATCACGAGAGTCCGCATCCCGATCAACTCGCGACCGGTCGACCTCGACCAGGACGGCGATATCGACGTGCTGGGCGGCTCACGGGGCGAGCGTCGGATCTTCTTTCTCGAGAACACCGGCGGAGAGACGATCGAGTTCAACGAACATCCGATTGAGATCTCTGGCACGACGGTGCCGGACGAGATGCGCACGCGGCGACCTCGCGACGGCGAGCCGCTCATCACGGGATTCAATTTCGAGTTTGGCGACCTGAACCAGGACGGTCGGCTTGACGTCGTTCTTCAGGAATCCTCGAATCTGATCTGGCTCGAGCAACCCCCCGACCTCTCGCAGACGTGGACCGCTCGCGTGATCGGCAGCTTCTATCCGGACACCATGACGGGGTTCCGCTTCGCCGATATCAACCAAGATGGCCGCGACGATTTGATGGCCGGCTCCTATAGCCAGTCTCCCCGCGACCACGATGGAGTCGATGTCACCCGCGACGGACGTCTCGGGCGGCTTGCCTGGTTCGAGCAGCCCATGAACCCCACGACCGAGTGGACTCGTCACGATATCTCGCGACGCAAGCGCGGAATGTTTGACAAGTTCCTCGCGAAGGACATGGACGGCGACGGAGATATCGACTTCATCGGGACGCGGGGGAACTCCGTGCCATGGGACGGGGTCTACTGGCTCGAGCAGGTGCGAACGGCAGAGCCGGCGAAGTCCTTCCAGCGAGCGCGAGACGAAGACAGCGTCGAGATGCCGCTTCCGTCCGAGCCCGCACCGTGATGGGCAGGCCTAGCGGCAGGGATAGGCGCTGGCCAGGCCGGCAAGAATATCGACTTCTCGGGTTTTGTGGCTACCCTCGGTACCAAACGGTAGTAATTGATAGCACTCGGCCTGTGGGTGGCGAATTGCTAATCAGCCCCGCAATCCGTTGAGATTATCAAGTCTTGTGATCCTGGGCGTGGTCGCTAGGATGTCCCGATGCGCGACCCGATCATCCTACTGGTTCACCTGATCGCCACCCTGGCGCGGCTCATGGGCCCCGGCGGTCTACGGTCTGTCGTCGCCGAATCGCTCTTGGTCAAGCATCAACTGCTGATTCTCAATCGCTCGCGACACCGGGCGCCGAATCTCCGCGTGTCGGATCGGATCCTCGCCGGTGTCTGTGCGCTGTTCATGCGCCCGGCTCGTGTGTTCCGCTCGGCGATCGTGCTCAGACCGTCGACAATCCTGAACTTCCATCGAACGTTGCGCCAACGTAAATACCGACTGCTGTTTTCACCGAAGCGCCGCCGCACAGGACCGGCACCCCGCTCGGGTGGTCCGTCCTGGCTGACATTCCTGGGGCATACGAAAGATAGCCTGTGGAGCATCGACCTGTTTCGGTGCGAGTCGGCGACCCTGCGAAGCCATTGGGTGCTGGTGGTGATGGACCAATACACGCGGCGGATCGTCGGCTTTGGCATCCATGCTGGAACCGTGGATGGCCGCGCCCTGTGCCGCATGTTCAACCATGCGATTCGAGGGCTCTCGCGTCCGAAGCGCCTCAGCTCCGACAACGACCCCGTAAGGTGCGTTTAATCGGCCGACCGCTCATGCGCCATGTATGCGCAAGTTCATGGTCTACCGTATTTCTTTACCAATGGTTCCGCTGTTCTCACTTGGGACGGACGTGAGGAGCGATACACATTCGAGGCCTTAGAGGGCCTGGACTACCCGACGGGCACCCTGAATACGGAGGAGTTGTCGTTTATCGACAATCTCATCGCCCATAACTTTTTGATTGTCAATGCTGAGATCATTCCGGCATCGGAGGTAGGGCGACGGGGAGCGCTGCGGCTCACACTGCCAAACAGTTTCGATTTACGTGGGAGTCAGGCGGCTTTGAGTACGCTTCCGTGCTGGCCGCCACCCGATCAACCCGCGCTAAGTAACCCACCCGCAGGGGCACTTGAACGCGCGCGTCAAAAATGCCGAGAGACGTTCTCGGATGACTTCGTGCTGCAGAACGCATGCATTGAGCAACAGGAAGAGGCGTACAGAAATCGGCGATGATGAGTAAACACGACGACCACCGGCGGCGGGCTCGTGCCACCCAGCAGACCCAGCCCGATCAGCCTTTGTCGTAAACGGCCGTTTAGGACAGGCGGGCGAGAGCGCCGTCCGGCGCGCGCCGCCGTGTGTCGTATCCCGTGTCTGATTCTATGTCTTGCATACGTCGAGCAAAAGAGCATGGCGCAGAGAACCGTTCTGACACGCCGGCAGCGGTCGGCCCTGTTTTCTCTTCCGCCACGTGAGGCGGACGCTCCCGGAGGGGTGGCGCGCGGCACGCCGTAGTAAGCTCGGTCCGCATGAGACGAACGCTGAAGCTCTCGCTGTGGCTGCCGATCGGCGTGGTCGTTCTGTCGGTGGTCCGGTTCGGCTTCGACCCGAGTTTCTCGACCGGTTTCGTCCCGATGCTGTTCTCCCTGCCCGCGATGGTCTTCGGACTCGTCTTCGCCTGGCCTGGCGGCATCCCGCTGACGCGCGCCTTGGAGCGGCTGCATCCGGTTTCCCGGCCGGCGACATACGCCTGCGCGGCCGTACTTTGTCCACTCTCGGTGGGCGCCGCCACCATCGGCGGTCTGTTCGGACCGCCCGGCATTTGGATCTACGCCGGGATCGTCTCGCTCCCGGCGTGGCTGGTGCTGTGGCTCCTGCGGTGGCGCGCCCGCCGTCTTGAGCTTCTTTAGCTCTCGGAGACAGTCGGTCCGGAAGGCGTCTGTCGAACGTCGCGCGGGCGGTGGGCGGCGTTGTTGAGCGGTTCGAAAACTGACCCGCAACGCCCGTCCTATCCGAATATCGGGCCGCCGCGAATCTGGAATCGCCGCATGTCCGGCTCTAGTCGAGTTCGACCAGCTCTTCATCCAAATGCAGATCCTCGACCACCGGACACATCTGGAGGTCGAACCACTCTCCAAACATCTGGTGCGTCCGGTTCTTTGGCCACTGCTGCTCATCGGTCAGCCAACAGTTCAACATCGCCGCGAACAGGTCTGGCCAGAAGTCGTCCAGAATCTCCCGTTCCGAGTCGGCGTCCCCGTATTCCGGCAAGAGGTACACGTGAGGCGCCCGTCGCAGGTCCTCGAAGACCGGCTCGGCGATATCAGTGGTGTCGTCTCGCTTGGCCCATGCGAGGTAGGGTGGCAACGGTCGGATGATTACAGCTGACCGATTGATAGCGCCCATCGTTACGCCGCTCTCGCGTCATGTTTGAGGAGGCCGCCGAGTCGCTCAGTGCACCGAAGCTCCCCCCTCCGTGGACCGCGGAGCGGAATCGAGCGTCTCGTTCCCGCGCCCCTGGTGCGGTCGCTCCCGGTGGTAGTGCTGAAGGTATGCTCCAACAGCGCGACGCAACGACGCTTCGCCGAAGAACATCATCCGGTTCAAGCACTCGGACTTGATCGACAGCACAAATCGCTCCGCGTGAGCGTTGCAGTTCGGGGCCTGCCTCGGGGTCCGGATGACCCGCACGCCTACGGCCTGTAGGATGCGCCGGAACTCCCCCGTGAACTTCGCGTCGCGGTCGCAGATTACGAAATGGTGCGCCCGAAGGAACCCATCCTCCGGATCGGGCAGGTTCCTGGCCACCTGCGCCATGAAGGCCCCGTCGGGCGTCGTCGTGAGGCCCGCAACGTGAGCCCGTCGAGTCTGCAGATCGATGAGGAAGAGAATGTAGTACGTGGTGAGCCCGAGCGGCGTCCACACTTCTGTCGTGAAGAAGTCCATGCCAGCTACCTCGCCCCAATGCGCGCGCAAGAACGTTCGCCACGAGGTGGGCCGATCCGGTGCCGGGCTATACCGTGGTCCTTTAGCACCTTGCCGATCGTGCTTGCCGCCACCCGATGCCCGAGCTTTCTCAGTTCGCCTTGAATGCGGCAGTAGCCCCAGCGGTTGTTCTCACGAGCCATCCGGACAATCAGGTCGCTGATTGCCTGCCTCAGGCCAGGCCGGCCCACCCGCCGGGCCACGTAGGTCCACTTCCAGGCGATCAGACGGCGATGCCAGCGCATCAGCGTATCGGGGGTGACGAGCGTGGCGACGGCGTCGAGCGCCCGTCGCCCGAGGAGCCTGGCCTTCGCCGCCAGTCGACGACGCTGATCGTCAGTCAGCCGGAGCTTCCGGCCACCAAGCTGCTCTTTGAGGACCCGGTTCTCCTCGACCAGGTAGGCGATAACGTCCTACTGATGCCTATGCACCCAGCCAGAAACCGTCAGCAGGAGCAGCTGGAGAGGGAGAGTAGCGGCCGTCATTCAGCCATTGTAGGCGCTCTCAATTCTCACGCTCACAGGCAGTTACGGACCGATCCATTTTTGCACAGGGCGGGCGTTCACGCCGAGGTTCTCGCCCGCGGTACCGGCGTTCGAGATGTGGTGACTGCGGAACTCGACGATCAACCCTGGTCCGCGGGACGGCGGTGGCCCGTGCGTGAGCCGCGGCGCACAGCGCTCGCAGACTACTGCTGGCTTCAGTGAGCCGGGTCTCCATGCCCTGGCGAGCCTCGATGCCTTCCGGTGTCGAGGGCACGCCCTTGTACTCGAGGGTGTCCTTCGCGGCGCTCTGCGCGGCGACCACGCGTGCCAGCGCGTCTGCCCGGCTCTTCGGGACAAACACATGAATGATCGGGCTGTCTGGCCCAGCCGCGCGCGCATCGGCGATAACGCTCTTCTCGTCCGCACCCCAGCCATCGCGGATCCAGACAGGAGTCTCATGGGTAGTGCCTTGGGGCGGATCGGCACCGAAGTGTACTGCGAGCTTGCGGGGTTCCTTGCACTGGCCGTGGAGCAACTTCACAGAGCCAATCGAACCCTGCACCACCGCGCCCAGCAACTGGGCGCGCTTGCTGCTCATCCTGGTCGGATCGTTGACCAGCTTCGTCTGCCGGTTACGGAACTCCGCCTCCCACTCGCTGCTCTCCCGGGTCTGCAGGCTGTACTCGTCATCGAGCTTCATGAGCGTGCCGGTGGCGACGAGCTCATCGAGCTGCTTCGGCAATTGACCCCGCAGAGATGCGCCGTCCTTGGCGAGATCCGTCACCAAGAGGTCGGCAAGTACTGCCGCCGTGGCCCGAACGCCGATGTCGACGCCGGCCTCACGGGGAAGTTTTCGAATCAGGAAGACCAGTGCACATAAGCGCGACTTCAGACGACCATCTGGCGAACCATCGTGCTGGCTAGCGATAGTCTCGTTGACCTCGCGCAGCAGAACGCCGGACTGGAGCAGGCTGGCGGAAATCTCCTCGAAGAGGAAATCTGCGGGGACCACCGTACCAAGCGGATCGTCAGCCGTGCGTCGGATAGCGTCGTAGACGATGCGCAACTGGGTGCGGAGCTGACCGGCCGTTCCCGCGCGGTCAACGGCCCGCAAGGCATGTTCCCAGAAGCGGCGCCGGACCGGTAGCAACGGGTAGTCTTCTACCAGGACCGATTGGTCCTCGCTGCGCGGGCCGATCTTGGTCCCGACCAGATGACGGTCCAACTCGCCAGCGTTGCCGTCCAGCGTCGCCTTGACATCGTTGACGCGGTCCGAGCGCTTCGCCAGCACCACCCGCCGGGTCACAGTTTCGACATCGGTGTCGGAGAGTTCGACGTTGACCGTGAATCGGCCCTGCAGGCGCTGCAGCGCCGGCGTGCCGGATAGAGCCGTCTGGCCCGTCCCCAGAAACAGGAGGCGATCACCGAATCGCTTACTGCAGGCCTCGACCACCTCCTGCACGACGTAGGACCGGCTGGTGTCGTCGCCGATGTACTGCTGTACTTCGTCGAGAATGATGACCGTGCAGGGCATCTCGCCATCGGGCGCCAGGACGTCCTGAAGTGCCGTGACGAATTCGTCGGTAGTGATGTCCTTGGGCTTGGGGAACTGGGCCCGGAGCGCGGCCCGTGCATCTTTCTCGTTGCCCGCGAAGTTGGGATCGGCTGCGAGCAGCCCCTTGGCGATCAGCGGGCTGACATACATATCGTTCAGCTCGCGCCGGAAATCACGCCCCTCGGCCTCGACCGCGCCACAAACCTGCTCGTAGATGTTGTTCTTCTTGAGCCAAATGCAGACACGCGCTTGCGGATAGCTCTCGGGAAGATCTGCGGACTTGAAGACGATACCGAGCAGCGCAAGCCGAACGCTGTCGCCGGCGCCGGCGCCCAACGTACCCGCCGCCGCATGAAGCCCGGCGGCGCGCTTACCCAGTGTGGTGATTTCCTTGAGCACGTCCTGCACATCGGTCGGCAGTCGGGTCAGGCCCCGCGCACTCGCGCCGTCTTCCGGGAAGGTGTAATCGGTCCACAGGAAACGCAGCATCTTCGCGAGGTGAGACTTACCGCTGCCGAAGAAGCCGCTGATCCAGGCCGCCGGTTGCTCTGGTTGGCCCTGGTTACTCATGTAGGCATCGAGGATGCGAACGAGACCCCGCTGGTACTCGCCCTCGCACACGAAGTGCTCCAGCTCGAAGCGCAACGTACGGCGCTCGTCGTCAGTGAGGGCGTCGGTCATCGTCGCGACGCCGTTGTTCAGCAAGGTGGTCTTGCTGGGGTCCCTCTGGTAGATATCCCGGTTTTTCATCCCTCGTACACTCCTCGATCTTCATGCAAGGTGATCGGGACTGCGAGGTAGTTCCACCCATCCCTTGCGTCCAGCAACCGGTAGTTGCTGTTCTCGTACTCACCTGGGAAGAACACCACCACGCGACCTCTGATATCCCGCTCGATTTCCTTCATGAGTTCGGACACGCGCACGAATCCGAACAGTGAAGCGATACCGTAAATGCCCACGACCGAAGTCTCGTCGGCCTCCGAAGATGTCAGCCCCTCCCGCACCCGGCCGGCTACGTGCTCGAGAAAGTCATCCTCGAGCTTGAGCTCGAGGTCATCCGGCGATTCGAAATAACTGTCCCGGTATTCCGTAGCCGCCATCCATTGGGCGAAGACGCGGGTCAGGTCGCACTCGAGCCAACCGTGGCCTGCCACGGCCGTCGCCATGGCGAACAGATCCTTGCGCGCCCGCAGCCGGCGCTCGTCGGCCTTGTCGTACACGACGAATATGGCTCGCTCCGCCCCCGCCAAGTCCTTCTGCCAGGGCAACGAGATATAGCTCTTGTAGCGTTCAGCCAACCTGTCAATGCGCCCCATGGATCAACTCCCGTTCCTTGTCGGTGAAGAGCGCCGGAAACGACACATCGATCATCGAGCCGGATTGTTTGAGATCGAGTAGCCCTCGCCGCTTGGCGTCGACCGCCACATCAATGAGGTCGTCAGGGCTCGTATCGAGTACGGCTGTCCAAGGCGTCTCGAACAACAAGCGACCGCGCCGCCCAACCGCGAAACCGAGCAGCAAGGTGAACGTCGTTGCGGCGGGCGTCGCCTCAACTCGCTGTCGGGTCTTCCGCCCTCTACCCCGGAAATGCCCGGCCTGAGTCCACGAGGACGAGGCATTGCGTACGACCTTGTCCAGAGTCGCTTCATTCAGCCGGTCGCCGACGGCGCCGGTGAGGGCGTCTTTCATCGACTGGCGGGCAAATTCGTTCCCGTAGGGTGTGCGCACGACAGCGGTCGCCGTTGCCCTGAATAGCGGGTCCCGCGCCAAGGCCAGGAGCAAGGCGAGCAACGGGCGGCTCGGCTCGTTTCGTACCCAGAGATCCCTCAACACCCGGAACAGAATCACCTGCGGGTCGAGGGCATAGAGCTCGGTCAAACGCTGGAGAGAGAGTTTTCGCGTCGCTGCCGTCCGCTTGCCGAGACAGTTGTGCGCCATCACCGCGTGTGCGTAGTTATCGCGGATCGCGTCCTCTGGAACCGCGTCCAAGAGGTGCGAGAGCTCGTCGAGCATGATCGTGCGACTAGTGTGGGTGCCTCGGGCGCCAGATCGGAAGCCCCAGAGAGCCGACTGACCGGGCGTAAGCTTGGCAATGCCTGTCTCGGAATTCAGATCGGATATTGCGACCATGGGGAAGCACTATAGCTAAATCTGGAAAGGTGTAACGTTTCGCCGGCATAGTAGCCGGCGAGATTTCCGACTCGGTGCTTCCGTCATCAAGTGTTGGTGAAGAGAGCTTAAGCCCTAATCATCCAGATACTTCCAGCCGATTTTGACGCTGGCAGCTCTCTGGCACTGAAAATCTAGTCTAAGCGCGCCGTAGGGGCCGAGGCCCGGCAGTGCGGTGAGGTCGACCCCACCACACAGCGTGAACAAGGGGGAACGGATCTCGAACGACGGTGTGTTGTCCTGTCGCTTACTCTTGGGACTCGGTTTGCGCGAAGCCGGCAGGTCCCTTCCCGGCGGTTCGCATTGGGCCTGAAGCGCGTGGACGCGCGCCTCGATCTGCTCGTCACCGCGCTGGATCGTCTCGTGGTAGCAGTCGTACACCTCGAGCTCCTGGCGCAGCACGAAGAGGTGTTCATCGCGATAGTGACCCGTGAGCGAGGCGGCGATAGACCGGCGTGCGCCTTGGGATCATCCCGTACTACATGTTCGTGGAACGCGACACGGGGGCGCGAAACTACTTCGAGGTGCCCCTCGTGCGGTGCTACGAGATCTTCAAGGCCGCGTACGCGAGCGTCTCGGGGTTATCCCGATCAGTCCGCGGGCCTTGCATGTCGGCCTTTCCTGGCAAGGTGCGGGTTCTCGGGGTCGTGTCGCTACGGGACATGATGGATGGCGCCGTGATCGAGTCGGTGCACGACTCCGTGGGGTTCGATATTCTCGATCCCGACAAGCCGTTGCTGGTCTGCGACTTCATCCAGGCGCGCGACCCGGCCTGGGTGCGGAAGCCCTTCTTCGCCGAGTTCGATGAGAACGCGTCGTGGTTTGACGAGCTACGCCCCGCGTTCGGCAAGGCCCGCTATTACTTCGAGGGCGAGAACGGCCCTGCCCAGCCGCATCCACTGCTCGAGCTAACCGAGATGTTGCTCGACTGAGATCCCGCGGCCATGTCTCCAGGCGCAGCCGGACCGCCACCCAGGCAGGCCAAGAGGCGGCCTGTGCCCTTCCGCTTCTAGGTACACAAGAAGAGGCCGGGCAAGACCGCCCGGCCTCATTGTTTCGAACTCGCTCCTGGGGTGCGACTCCTGCGTGGGTTCCTTGTCCTTGCGCAGGTGCTTGTGCCGGTCGCTGTTGATTCGCCGCGCCGTTACACCGTGGCTGCCCATCGGTGGGACTACCGGTCGCTCCCCACACATCCTTCGCCTCGCGTCCTCAAGCAATGCTCGCCTACAATCCAGAGAATATGACCGAAGACGAACGAGAACACTTGCTCAGCACGGTGGGCCAGGCGCACGCGGGCCTGTCCGAGGTGGCCCTCAAGTTGCGGTGGGGATTGCCGCCGAAAACACCGGTGCTCAGGACCGCGATCAAGGCCGAGCGGGCGGCCTTCGATCTCAAGCGATCGCTTCAGCGGCTCGAGGACTCATAGCCGTGATCCGGCTAGCGCCTCAACGAGGCGCTGATTCGGATTTGCCGAGCTATAGTTTCCGTCCTCCTGCCATGACTTTGTGTGAAGCCAATTGGTGTGCTTCTCGACTAAGCGAACCAGTGCGTCATGCTCGATCAGATACCACTCCTGGTACATCGGAAATGCCATGTAGAGCGATTTGCCGACATACTTTTTCGGTCCTTCCGGGTTTAGCGTGGGTAGAGGTCGAGCCCTCCGCAGTGAAAATAGATCGCCGTCGTGAAGTGTGACGGGTTGCGGAAGCCGCCGGCCTTTCGCTTGATGCTCATGATCTTGCTGTTGAGACCTTCAGCCACGCCATTCGTGATCGGATGCTGGACAAAGCGGAGCACCCCTGCGAGATGCCGCTTCAACGTCTTCGCCACCTGCTTCACGGGCGCGAGCCGCGAGCGGATCGCCCAGCCATACCAGCGCGTGAAGAACCGCGTCACGGCCGCATGCTGACGGTAGGTCCACAAGGCCCGCAACGCTTCTTTGATCGCCCACGCGCGCCCGACTTTCAACTTCAGCGCTTGGAGCGTCGCGAACGCGGCCGCATGCCGCGCCGGCCGCCGCTCGTCGCTGAACAGCCACAGGTACTTGGTGCCGGTCAGCGGCGCACCCTCGCCGGCCCGCAGAAAAGCGCGATGCTCCTGTTTGCGGACCGTATCGACGGCCTTCGTCATCTCCCGCATGATGTGGAACCGATCGAAGACGATCTTCTCGTCGCCGGCGGGCAGGCCGTCCCGCGTGGCGCCGATGTACGCCTCCCACATGTCCATCGCGACGGCGTGCAGTGCCCGCCGCTGGGCGTCCGTCAACTGGGCATCGTACGCCGCCAGACTCTCCGTCTTGCGATCTTCGGCCACAAACTCGACGGTCGCCCGCTGGAGGTCGCACACGATCGTGTGATAGCGATGGCCCTTGCGGAACGCCTTCTCGTCGACGCCGATGTAGCGGATCGGCCGCGCCTCTTTCCGCGCGTGGCCCCGCGCGACGGCGCGGCTCATCACGCCCCAGGCCTCGTCCCAGCTGACGCCCGCGATCTCACACGCACCTTTGACCGTACTGCACTGCAGGATCAGATCGATGATCAACCGTTCCAACAACCCCGTGAAGCGGCTCCGTGGCTCGGCCCACGGCACCCGCACTTGCTTCACGCCATGGGTCGGACACTGCACCCGCGGAATCTCGGCATGCAGGTGCGTCTGAAACTGACACGTGTCGAGATGGCGCCACGTGCGCTCTGCCGCATGATCGAAGGCGGGCACCGTCTCGCCGCAGTTGGGACAGGGCCAGCGCGTCGGCTCGTGCTCTAGCCACACGTCGACCCGCTCGTCCTCGGGTTTCAGCTCGACGCGCGCCACGTGCCAGGGGGTAGGGATCCCCAAGATCGTCTCGAACAGCTTGGTATCCTGCATTCGCTCCTCCGCCGGAGCGGTCTATCAGCAGGACACCTCGAGTGCAATCCGCCGCCGAGCAAGCCCCCACCCACCAGGGGGCCCCCGCAGGCGGCCTGACGAGTCACCCGGGATCCTTGCGACCCACGGAGATCCCGGAAGGACCACTTTTTTGAGAGTGCGAGTCGCGCTTTCAACTGCACTTTCAGCGTACCGCTGCCATCTTTGTGATACGCGAGAAAGTCAGCTCCCTGCCAGTCGTCCGCGAGCTTGATGCAGTTGTATCCGTAGTCGGAGAGCTTTCCCGCAACTTTTTGAAAATTGAAAACCTCCTTCTGCTTGGAGTTCAAATCGGTGTATTTGATCTTCCTGAGTTTCATGAGGGGGTATCAGTGGCATTCTCAACCTGAACCTGTCGCTGGCAGTGTAGGCCCATGACACGCTCTGCGCCACGCGACAGCGGCTACCGCTTTCCTCCCGAGATCATCAGTCACGCAGTCTGGCTCGACTACCGCCTTGGCCTGAGCTTCCGCGACGTCGAGGAGCTGCTCGCCGAACGCGGGATCACCGTCTCGTACGAGACGATCCGGCCGTGGTGTCAGACCTTCGGGCCCGACGACGCCCGGACGCTGCACCACCGCCGGGGCGCGGTTTGGTAAACGCCGCGAGACGCAGAGCCCGCCCGCCCGCAGCCCGGCGGTGAGTGCTCTCATACTTCTATCGGATCCGCCTCGGCCGACGCCGAGCCGGGCGGCCGGTCATGCCGCAACCAGCGTGCGAGCGCCTTGCCGGGATCAGCGATCTCCTCGAGCGAGCCGTACCACGCGGTTTCCCAGCCGTCCGCGGGCAGGCCCGTGAACAACATCAGATTGAGCGGGTAGACCTCGCTGTCAGTGCACCGGCGAAAATCGTCTCGGAACAGGAACACCGGCTTCTCCCACGCGATCGCCATGCCCAGCTCCACCATGACGCCCTCATCCGGAGGACAGCCGTTGACCACTGCGAATAGCCCATCGGCCTCGCGTACGTCCCGCAGATCGGCCTGCCCGATCCGATACGCCCAGCCCACACTCGCCCGGTCGATCTGGTTGTTGCGGGCGAACGGCTCCCACACGTCGGCCCCCATCGACTCCAGCGCCCTCACCAGCGCGTGGAGCGGTCCGTCGCGCTGTTGCGCGGAGAAGCCATAGGGGTTCGCCACATAGAGGGTTTTCTTCGCGGTCATGTGTACGTGCGCGGTGGTCGGCAATGGCGCCATCATAGAGGCGCCAGCCACGGGTGTCGAGAGAGCCTGTGATCGCCTGTCGGTCGCCCCGCTGTTGCGCGCGACGGCGCTGGCGGTGCCCGGCACGCTCGTGACGGGCATGATGCCGTGCGGGTGTGTTTGCCTGCGCCGACGGGTGGCACCCGGCCTCCCGATGAACCCGCGGCCGGGCCCGGCGCGTGCCCGTGTTCAGGGGCGTCGGTGGGAATGGCAAGCAAAAAAGGGACCTTTTGGCCACGTGAAAAGGGACCCCCTGAGCAACCCGTAACGAGCGATATCCTGGCGACGATCTAAGTGACGAGACACGGTCGTCTCGTCTACGCGTGTGCCGCGATCGCCGGCCGCGTCGTACCTATGGCCCGTGCGCCCTTATGCGGTGCCGCGTCGTACGAGGCGGAGGGGTGATGCGGTGCGCGGGGCGGCGGTGCCGGCCGCGTGGGGCCGCCGACGGGCTGGCACCGCCTGCGCCTGCTGCGCCAGATACTCGACGAGCTGGTCCCCGGCGTCGAGCAGTTCCTGCTCGTTAATAATGTTGTAGCGGTCGAAGATGGCGCGGCTCTTGTGCCCGGTCAGGAGCATGGCGACCCGCTCGGGGACACTGGCGCGGATCAGGTTGCGCGCGGCGGTGCGGCGACAATCGTGAAGGAAGCGAGTCGGCACCCCAGCGGCCTGGCAGGCGGTGCGCCACGCCGTGCGCCAGCGGCGGACGGGGATGCCGTCGCGGTGGAAGACGAGCAGGCTGTCGGGGTCGCGGCGTGCCCGCCGTCGTGCCAGCGCGTCGGCAATGGGGGGTGAGATGGGGAGAATCCGGCCCACCAGCGTCTTCGAGCGCGCGGGCGAGAGTCGGATGACGCCGCCGGCCTCGTCGATCTCCTCCCAGGTGAGGCCGAGGAGTTCCTGCTTGCGCCAGCCGGAGTAGTAGGCGAGATCGAGGATGTCCTGCCACGGGGCGGGCAGGTGGACGCGGACGGCAAGGTATTCGGGGTGCTCGAAGAAGCCCTGGCGGGGGGGATTCTCGCGCAGCCGGTCGGGGAACCCGGGCACGGTGTCGAGCCAGCCCCAGTGGACAGCGAGGGTGCCCATGCGGTGGAGGGCCGAGGTCTCGCGGTTGATGGTGCCGGTGGCCGCCCCGGCGGTGCGCCGGGCGAGTTGATACTGGCGGATCCGGTACGTGGTGAGCGCGGCGGCCCGCGCGTCGCGGCCGAAGAAGGCGGCGAGATGGGCGGTCCGGCCGCGAGCGGTGCTGACGGACCGGAACTGCCGGACCTGATAGTCCTGGAGATAGGCGTCGATAAGGTCCCCCAGGGTCGGCCCCTGGGGGCCGAACGTGCACGTGAGCGGCGCCGTGGCGTGTGCGTCACCGGAGGCGGTGGTCGAGACGGTCTCGGGCGGGGTCATGGACTCGGGTCCTCCTTGTGGTGGCGGCCGCGGGTAGGCGGCGTCCGTCCACATTCGCTCTGGTGGGCGCGACAGGCAAGCGGAATGTGCGACGGCGACGGCACGGCGATGTGGGAGGATGGCGGCCGAGTGCACATGTACGGAGCGCGAATTCGGCCGGGCCGGACACCGCCCGCCTGTGCGCCGCAGCTCACGCACAGGCCACCGATACGAACCGGCCCGCGATCGTGGCACACGCGGCGACGGGGGCGGGCCAACGCCGCAGAACACGAGGACGCCCCGGGCCAGGCTGCGGGTGTATGCCGGAAGGCTGGATGCTACTCGCCGGCGCAGGACCGCACCCTGCCGATCCTGACGAAACGGACCGACGGAGGAGGCAGGCTTACGAAGGGACCCGCCAGAAACGGCAACGCGGGCTTTCGATGTCGATCCGGTGCGTGTTGAGACTCAGCCCATTCTTGCAAAGCCGCCACGAGCGAGTCTGGTGGGCGGCCTCTATGTCCGCAAGTATCACGACTGCGACCTCAATCGCAGAAGGTTCCGAACACGCCAAAAGTGCCGTGCCTGACTTACGGGCAAGGCATCACACAAGCCTAGGATAAAGGGCCCACTGCTTACGAACACCGGAGATGAATCACTTTCTGCCAGCCGCTCGAATAGCCTGGCTAAGCTCGCCGGCCTCGCTTCGCCATCGAGTTCCCACCAGGTACAGCCGACGAGTCCGGCGAGAATGGCACGTGAGATTTCCTTCCGCATCTCGGCATTCAGCTCTGCATCGCCAACCTTTGCCGCTACGGCGAGAAGCTGCGTCTCAATTTTGGTTCGAGCCTTCTCGCTCACATGCCGTGCCTGTGAGGCCATCACACCGATGACTAGGGTCGCCAGCACAGGATCCCGCTGGATGTAGTCCAGCAGATCTGCGCTGAGCAACGCATCCTCGACTACCAAGCGTATGGACTCGGACGGAGGAGAATCGCCAAGAATAATGCCGAGCCGAACCCAACACCGTTGCTCATCGTTAAGGTTAGTACCGAGCTGATCCCAACACCGTTGCTCGTAGTTCTTCTCGTAGTTCTTTCCTACGATCCCTGCGCACGCCTCTCCTACAGCAACATCGATCGCTTCAAATGTATAATCTCTTCTGACTTCTTTAGGAAAGAGTGACAGCCAGCTTCGATCGTTCCCTAGCCAACTTCCAAGAAGATTCGTCGCATGGCGAGTGTCAGTCAGCATCGTCTGGGCAAGTGCCACCCGCCCGCGGCCGCTCATACCCGCAAGGCTCTTGCCCCACATCGTCTGTACTGTTGCCTCCATGACTGTATCGGTACAAATCACTGTCAAGGCCGACAGTACGAACACCGCCGCGCCCAGACGTGTGGGTGGCGAATTGCTAATCAGCCCCGCAATCCGTTGAGATTATCAAGTCTTGTGATCCTGGGCGTGGTCGCTAGGATGTTCCGATGCGCGACCCGATCATCCTACTGGTTCACCTGATCGCCACCCTGGCGCGGCTCATGGGCCCCGGCGGTCTACGGTCTGTCGTCGCCGAATCGCTCTTGGTCAAGCATCAACTGCTGATTCTCAATCGCTCGCGACACCGGGCGCCGAATCTCTGCGTGTCGGATCGGATCCTCGCCGGTGTCTGTGCGCTGTTCATGCGCCCGGCTCGTGTGTTCCGCTCGGCGATCGTGCTCAGACCGTCGACGATCCTGAACTTCCATCGAACGTTGCGCCAACGTAAATACCGACTGCTGTTTTCACCGAAGCGCCGCCGCACAGGACCCAAGGGTCCGCCCAAAGACCTAGTCGACGCCATCGTCGACATGAAGCGGCGCAACCCCAGGTGGGGCTGTCCGCGGATCGCACAACAGATCGCGCTCGCCTTTGCGGTCGACAGCGACAAGGACGTGGTGCGCCGAGTGCTCGCCACGCACTATCGACCGGCACCCCGCTCGGGTGGTCCGTCCTGGCTGACATTCCTGGGGCATGCGAAAGATAGCCTGTGGAGCATCGACCTGTTCCGGTGCGAGTCGGCGACCCTGCGAAGCCATTGGGTGCTGGTGGTGATGGACCAATACACGCGGCGGATCGTCGGCTTTGGCATCCATGCTGGAACCGTGGATGGCCGCGCCCTGTGCCGCATGTTCAACCATGCGATTCGAGGGCGCTCGCGTCCGAAGCGCCTCAGCTCCGACCACGACCCGCTGTATCGGTTTCACCAATGGTGCGCCAACCTGCGGGTGCTGCAGGTGACCGAGGTGAAGAGTGTGCCGTATGTGCCGCTGTCGCATCCGTTTGTCGAACGGTTGATCGGCACGCTGCGACGAGAATGCGTGGATCAACTGCTGTTCTGGTCTGCGTCGGACCTGGAAGACAAACTGGTGACCTTCCAGGACTTCTACAATGCGCATCGGGCCCATGCGTCGTTGGACGGGCGGACGCCCGTCCCGATACGAAAGGATGTCGCACGGCTCGACCGCTACCGCTGGGACGAGCATTGCCGCGGACTCTATCAGACGCCGATCGCGGCGTGAATCTGAACAGCGAAGACGTTGGCGAGCGTGGCGACGCGCCCGCCTGCAGAGTCTGCCGCGTTCCCGCCATCGCGCAGCAGGGCAGTACTTCAGCAACACATCTCACGCACGCCATCGCGAGAACTTCGCGGATGGTTCCGGCTCCCGCGACATGAAGATCGAGCGATAGATCGAATTCTTACGAATTCGCCACCCACAGGTGACAGAGCCACGTCCAGAACAGCCGGTCAACGGACCGCAACCGCGGGCGCCCGCGGGCCTGTCGCTGCAGGACCGCTCATTGATGACGAAGCGCCGCGTTCTCAATCTGGAGCGCCGCCTGGCTCTGCAGGCCTGAGCCCAACGCGGTGAACAGTACGAGACAGACGGTCCGCATGGCCCGTGATGCTAGCAGGCCGACGCGAGATCCTCAATAATGCCCAATGTACATAATGGGGGGACGAGGTTTTCGGTAGGCACAGGCAGTCGGGAGTATGAGGTGTTCGAGATATGAGGCCCTGGCAGGTGGCGGTTGGCTTGCACGGCTGACCAGTGAAGCGATCACCGAGGCTATCCGTCCGTGCACTCCACCGGGTGCGTTCGGCGCACGGCACTTGCACATGCGCTCGACGTATGCAAGACATAGAATCAGACACGGGATACGACACACGGTGGCGCGCGCCGGACGGCGTCCTCGGCAGTGTGTCCCAAACGACCGGTTACGCAACGGTCCGGCTCCCGACATGTTTTGATGACTTGGGCGTTGCAAAACCGTGTTGTAGTATCGATTTGATTGGCGATGCCTCTATGCGACGCTGATTGGTTCGTCATCGCCGGGAGAGACATCATCTCGCCTTAGCTCGTTTGGCTCTCATAGGTCTTTGCTCTTGGTGTTGCCCCGATTCGCCGTGCTGTTGCCTTCCACAGCGGTCCATGGCCAGCCCCGTGTCCCGCGATCGCGTGTGCGATCTCGTGCAGCACGGTGTCCCGAATTTGCTCCTCGCTTCCCTCCAGGGCATGGGTGCGGCTGATCCGGATCACGTGGTGTCGGAAATGACAGGCGCCAAGGCGTTTCCTGGCCTCGCCGAACGCGAGCGTCCAGCCCGTGAGCCCATGCTCGTCCATCAACCGCCTCGCCATTCCCGCGACGCCGTTCAGTCTCTCCGCACCGTTCCTCGCGCTTTCCCTTCCCGCCCTGCGAAGTAAACCATAGGAGACGTTCCAGCATGTCTTTCCGCAGCGTACCTGTGCGCTCTTCGGGTTGAGCTTCACGATCGAACCACGCCTTGGTCCGTCGGGACTTGTGAACGTCACCTCGTCCCCCACGCGGTAGGCAGCGCGTGCTTTGTCGTGCCGCGTGATTATCGTGACTCGTCGCGCTCCTCCCGAGTGCTTTAACGCTGACTCCGGGACTTTCCAGGTCCGCTCTTCGGTGTCGACTATCTTCGCGAAGCGGCGCCGGCCCTGCCTTTGGAGAAGATGTCCGTGGATGGTTTTCCCCTTGTGGGTGAACTGTACCGCAGACCCGATAGATAGCGGGCGTTCCTCCGGCTGATTGATCATTCGACCTTCTCCTCTGTCTTGGAGTTGATCAGTCCCGGCACCCGGTACTCCCGCGTGTGCTCCATCCATTCCACCGCAACGCTCCACTCTCTGGACTCCAGATCGATGTCGGCTCGACTCCGCGGCGGTCAGTTGACATTCTTCAGTTGACCTTCTTATGACTGAAGGAAGACATCGCCATGAGTGGCCACGACGCATTCGAGCGCATCCTGACATCGTTGCACGAAGCCATGCTCGACGATGTTCACTGGCCGACCACCACGGCCCTGATTGACGAGGCCTGCGGCCTGACGAGCAATGCACTGGGCCTGATCCGATTTGGTGGACGGTTTAGTTACGCTGGTTGACTAACCGTTCTTCTTCTTCCTTTCATGAAAAGAATGATGGTGTGGGCGCTGTGGGAAACCGCGTTCTGTGCGGGTTTCCAAGTCCCTCGTGGGCGCGTTCTTCGCGTCCACAGGGACGATAGCGTCCACGCCCTATGCCGCCGCGCGCCGCTCGAACGCGGCCGGACTGATCTGGCCCAGCGTTGAGTGTCGCCGCCGGTGGTTATAGAACACTTCGATGTAGTCGAACAACTCCATTTTCGCGTCCCCGTGGCTGTCGAAGTGCTCGCCGAGCTCGCTCTTGACCGTCGAGAAGAAGCTTTCCATCACCGAGTTGTCGTAGCAGTTACCGCGCCGGCTCATGCTGCACACGATGCCGCGCGCGTCCAGGAGTGACTGGTAATCCTTGCTCGCGTAGGTGCAGCCCTGGTCGGAGTGATGGAGCAGACCGACCTCTGGACAACGGCGCTTGAGCGCCATCTCAAGAGCTTTGATCGTCACATGCCGGTCGTTCACGGCGCTGACGGCCCAGCCCACGATGAACCGGGAGAACAGATCCAAGATCGCCGCGAGATAGAGCTTCCCGCTACCGCCGATGACGAACTCCGTCGTGTCGCCAACCCACCGCTGATTCGGCGCGGCCGCCTCAAACTGCCGGTCCAGGAGATTGGCCGCGACCGGTTGGTCGTGATCACTCATCGTCGTGCACTTATAGCGCTTGCGGAGCCGCGCCTTCAGCCTGTCTTCCTGCATCAAGCGCACGACCCGTTTGCGGCTGACGTGCTCGTCCTGCTCGATCAGGTCTTCGTGAATGCGCGGGCTGCCGTAGCCCTGCTTGCTCGCCGCAAACGACGCCCGCACCAGCACTTTCAGCCGGCGGTCGTCGCGGCGTTGGTGCGCGGAAACAAGTGTTCGTCGCGGCCCTGGCCATCGTGACGGCCGAAGGGGCATGATCTCGACGTGAAGTCGAGAGTGCATCCCAGGTACAAAACGAAATACCGCGTCGGAAACTGGCCGGCGTACGACCGAGCCCTGGTCCAGCGAGGCGACGTCACCCTGTGGTTGACGCCGGAAGCGATCGCCACGTGGGAGGCCGTGGGCGTCGGCAAGCGCGGAGGGCAGCTGCAGTACTCCGAGGTTGCCATCGAAACCGCGCTGACGCTCCGCCTGATCTTTCACCTGCCCCTTCGTCAGACGGAGGGCTTTCTGAGGTCGATCTTCGGGATGCTGTGCCTCGCCCTGTCCGCGCCCGATCACACGACTCTCTCACGGCGTGGTCAGCACCTCGACCTTGCACTTCGCCGCCTCCCCGCGGGCGCAGGCATACATCTCATCGTCGACAGTACCGGGCTCTCGACTGTGGGTGAAGGTGAATGGGCGGCCGTGAAACATGGCGGACGCGGGATACGCGGCTGGAAGAAGCTTCATCTGGGCGTCGACGGATCGGGCGTGATCGTCGCTCACGCCCTGACCGGCGGGCATGTTGACGACGCGACGACGGCCCTCGATCTGATCGACAAGGTCGAAGGCGACGTCTCCTGCCTCACGGCGGACGCGGCCTACGACACGCGTGGCATCTACGAGGCTGCGGGTGCGCGTGGCGCGACGGTCGTCATTCCACCGACCAGGACAGCCACCGTGTCTGGACGGCGACCACGATCGCCCGCGCGCGACCGCACGATCCGACAGGTGCAGCAGGCTGGACGGCGACAGTGGAAGAAGGACTCGGGCTACCATCAGCAGGCCCGTATGGAGAACGCCTTCTTCCGGTACAAGTTGATCATCGGGGAGAGCCTTCGAGCGCGCAGTCGGGCGGGGCAAGAGACGGAGGCCATCCTCGCATGTAACATCCTCAATCAGATGACTCAGCTTGGTAGGCCGGCGTCGTACGCTATCGGTCGTTAACGGGTCTGTGGGTAGGGGGCGTTGCGGGTCAGTTTTCGAACCGCGCAACAACGCCGCGCGGTGCGGCTGGTGATCGACGAAGGCAAGACGGTCGGCGCCGTCGCGCGCGAATTGGATCTGACGCCATCGGCCCTGGCGACGTGGGTGAAGCAGGCACGTGCCGATCGAACGAAGGGCAAGACAGGTCTGACGACCGAGGAGCGCGCCGAGCTGGCGCGCCTGCGCAAGGACAATCGCGAGTTGCGGATGGAGCGAGACGTCCTAAAAAAAGCCGCGGCCTTCTTCGCGAAGGCCCACCTGTGAAGTTCACGTGGATCCAGACGGAGAAGGCCACCTACTCGGTCGCGAAGCTCTGTCGCTGGCTCGACGTCACGCGAAGCGGCTTCTACGCCTGGCGCGCGCGTCAGGAATCGATGCATACGCGCGACGACCGGCGTTGTTGCGCGGTTCGAAAACTGACCCGCAACGCCCCCTACCCACAGACCCGTTAACGACCGATAGCGTACGACGCCGGCCTACCAAGCTGAGTCATCTGATTGAGGATGTTACATGCGAGGATGGCCTCCGTCTCTTGCCCCGCCCGACTGCGCGCTCGAAGGCTCTCCCCGATGATCAACTTGTACCGGAAGAAGGCGTTCTCCATACGGGCCTGCTGATGGTAGCCCGAGTCCTTCTTCCACTGTCGCCGTCCAGCCTGCTGCACCTGTCGGATCGTGCGGTCGCGCGCGGGCGATCGTGGTCGCCGTCCAGACACGGTGGCTGTCCTGGTCGGTGGAATGACGACCGTCGCGCCACGCGCACCCGCAGCCTCGTAGATGCCACGCGTGTCGTAGGCCGCGTCCGCCGTGAGGCAGGAGACGTCGCCTTCGACCTTGTCGATCAGATCGAGGGCCGTCGTCGCGTCGTCAACATGCCCGCCGGTCAGGGCGTGAGCGACGATCACGCCCGATCCGTCGACGCCCAGATGAAGCTTCTTCCAGCCGCGTATCCCGCGTCCGCCATGTTTCACGGCCGCCCATTCACCTTCACCCACAGTCGAGAGCCCGGTACTGTCGACGATGAGATGTATGCCTGCGCCCGCGGGGAGGCGGCGAAGTGCAAGGTCGAGGTGCTGACCACGCCGTGAGAGAGTCGTGTGATCGGGCGCGGACAGGGCGAGGCACAGCATCCCGAAGATCGACCTCAGAAAGCCCTCCGTCTGACGAAGGGGCAGGTGAAAGATCAGGCGGAGCGTCAGCGCGGTTTCGATGGCAACCTCGGAGTACTGCAGCTGCCCTCCGCGCTTGCCGACGCCCACGGCCTCCCACGTGGCGATCGCTTCCGGCGTCAACCACAGGGTGACGTCGCCTCGCTGGACCAGGGCTCGGTCGTACGCCGGCCAGTTTCCGACGCGGTATTTCGTTTTGTACCTGGGATGCACTCTCGACTTCACGTCGAGATCATGCCCCTTCGGCCGTCACGATGGCCAGGGCCGCGACGAACACTTGTTTCCGCGCACCAACGCCTCGTCGCGGTGACCGTGCAAGGCGCAGACACGGGGGATACGACGGTCGCCGCCGCTGCCCAGATCGAGGATGCGCAAGCCGAGGTGGACGACCCCCAGGCGTTCACCGCGCTGGTCGCGGACAAGGGCTATCACAGTAATGAGGTCATGGTGGATCTGCAGGCCGTCGGCGTCCGGTCGTATGTCGCCGAGCCGGATCGAGGCCGCCGCGATTGGTCCAAGGCGCGGGAGGCCCAAGCGCCCGTCTATGCGAATCGTCGGCGCATTCGGGGCGCCCGCGGCAAGCGCTTGATGCGCCGACGTGGCGAGCGCATCGAGCGTTCGTTCGCGCACGCCTACGAGACCGGCGGGATGCGGCGCACGCATCTGCGGAATATTTCGGATCAAATTATTGATCGCGGCCCCTTGACCAATGACCCAATCGCCATCCCGGAGCTGGACCTGTCCGTAGACGGAGCCGGTTGTCGGTTAAAATCCGGTGTGGACCGAGGAGGAGAGGGCCGTTCCCCGGCGACTTCGAGCCCATTGGTACCGGCGATGTTGAACCACCTGAGCGGTCGCCAAGTTCAGGTCCCTGACATCACGCGGCCGCGGTTACTGCCTCGCGGATGAGGTGGGTTCGGCCGCAGCGAGGCGCTCCTGAAGTGTCCGCAACACCGCCTCAGCGATCACCTGATACCCCGCGGGCGAATAGTGCGAGCCTAAGAAATAGAAAAAGTCATCCGGCGCCTGTCCAGTGTCGACAAAGGCGGCATGGCCATCAATGACGGGTACGCTCAGGCGGGCGAACATCGCCAGCACGTCGTCGCGATCGTCCAGCCAACCCATCCCCGGCCGCGTGTATTGGGTGCCGCAAGACTCGCGCCACGCGGGAACGTCGCTGCAATAGCGCCTGGAATCGGGAAGGTAGACCATCACAAGTTCACCGCCCCAGCTGTGGGTAACGTCCCGCACGGTCACCAGTATCTGCTCGGCGACCACCAGCTCCTCCTCGGTGGCGGCCTGAATCTCGTCGTCAACGCTAAGTTCCAGCCCTGCGGCGATGATGCCCAGTCGGTCGCGGATCGATCGCAGCAGGAGAACTCTGGTCAGCCGAGAACGCCAGCCAGAAGAGTGCGTGCGCAACTTGGCGTCTGTGGCTACCCGCGACGTGCGATCGATGTCGGGTTGGCGATGCCTTAGTCCGAACGGTGTGTTCGTTTTCAGGTAAGCGCGAAGCGGTGCCCTGTTGAGGTCCCTGCGCACGTCACGCAAATCGTTGCCCTCGAACCAGTTCCAGACGACGAATTGCGGCTGCAGGGCAGCGGCGTATTCTCTGAAAATCGCCAATTGGTGGAGTGGCCCCGTGCCATCAATACCGAGATTGAGCGTGGCCGGAAATACGGCGCGGACACGACCGGCGACCGATGCCTCGCGCGGCACGCAAGCACCGTGAGTGAACGAGTCGCCAAGAAGCGCAACCTGCAGTGGCGCTTGTCCATGCAGTCCACGCGGATTGTTGAACCCGTGTTCGTCGGCATCGTAGATGGTGTATTGGCCGGACTCGTTACAATGCACCGTCGTCGCCATCGAGACTCCAGCGAGCACAAGAAGCACGCGCCCGGCAGGTCCAGAGACCACCAACTGGCCGCCTCCAGGCACGGCCGGCATGGCGTCGACGCCTTGCGCGCGGAGATCGCGCACGATTGCGACTCTAGACCTGAGGTCTACAGTCCGGCCGGCTTCGCGTGCCGAATTCAACCTGATCTCCAAACTCGACCGATCCGTAGCGCTGAAATACACCTCGGCCAGCAAGAGTGCAGTCCCGAACGAGGCAAGGACGAGCGCGAGGTGTGTTCGCGCCGGCCGCGGGAGCATCAGCGCCAGCGCCAATACGACCGCCAACGCGATGTAGAGCGCGCTTGTGAAGCTGATTGTCGTCACCCCATAGATGGGGAGGCCGGCACAGTAGAGCGCACCGAGCACGATCACCGCTTCGGGGAGGTAGCGACGGATTCTTAATTCCCCCTCCACACCGGTGCGTTGGAACAGGCCGCCGGGAAAGGTAGTGCCCGCTCTTCGCATGTCTGGAATGCGGCGTCAGTAATTGCCGTCGCGCCAGGCCTGTCGTGGTATGCCCACCGGCTGTCGCTTCGTTTTGCGTCGCTGTCGCGGCAAGACGGAGAGCGGTTTGACAGGTGGCGGACATGAAGCCGGGTTATTGTTCCCGGAGTGAAGGGATGACGGTCGGGGCACTGATCTTCGCAGCCGCCGTCGCCGGATCCGACTGACGTTCGGCCGGATGCTGTCAAGATGTCCCTCAGCGCCAAGGACTGGCAGCCACTCGGGGACGCCTTCGAGGTCCACATACGATCACCGTTGAAAGACGACCCTTCTGTCAATGGGGAGTGGAGACGATCCGGCGAATATCCTCTCCATGGAAGACGCGGACAAGTCTCTGCCGCTGCCGACAGATTATCCACCTTGGGGGTATCCATTTAACCGGACCAGTTTAACACCGCGATTCTCCAGGGGCGATTCGCTGGAGGACGTTCCAGGCTCGGCGGGTGCCCAGCAGCCAGCGCTTGGCCAGCGAGACCACCCGATGCACCGCCGGCAGGAGCGCGCCGGGATCCTCGCCGCCGGCTCGGGCCGCCCGCTGGCTACGTCGGTCATGGACATAGCCGAGCTTCTCGAGCCCGCTATAGCCCGGCCAGCCATCGGTGATCACCGTCGCGTGCGGCGCAACGTGATCTGTCACGAAGGGGTGCAGCGAGGCGGCCGACGCATCGGCCAGCGGCAGCATCCGGCACCGGCCGACGCCGTTCGGCGCCTGGATCTCCACGGCGATGCCGGTCAGCACCTTCTTGCCCCTAGCTCGACCGCCTGCCAGCCCTGGCTCCTCACCGCCGCTGTAGGTCTCATCCACCTCCACCACCCCGCCTAGCCGGTCCCGGCCCGGGCGCACCAGCACCGACCGCAGCCGGTGCAGCAGTGCCCATGCCGTCTGGTCGGAGCCGATCTCCAACGTCCGCTGCAGGCTCAGCGCCGAGATCCCGTCTTTGCTGGCCGCGAACAGCCAGGAGGCGGTGAACCAGACCGTGAGCGGCGTGCGCGTCCGGTCAAAGATGGTGCCCGCCGTCACCGACGTCCGGCCGCCACACCCGGAGCACCGGTAGCGCCCATCGCCCAGCCTCCGTCGTGGCCGCAAGCCGCGCAGACGAAGCCCGCAGGCCACTCCAGGTAATCCATGCAGTCCGCATCGGTGCGGAACCAGGCCTGGAACTCGCCCACGGACCTCGGATAGTGCGTGCCTGCATGAGGGCGACCCACCGCCCCAGCCTACATCGGCCCGGTTAAATGGATAGCCCCAATCCACCTTATCGGACACGCTTTCGTATGCCTGCATGCATTTCGATGCTTTGTGTACGCTGATGGACAAGCAGGAATTCCGCAACCCCGTGTCGTCAACGCTCCCACATGGTGACGATCCATCGGTGCACGTAGACTTCGGATGCGGTCCCGGAACGGCATCGTGGGCCGTCATGAACATCCTGTCAAACGACGCCTGCGTCACGACGATCGGTCACGACCATAACCCACACATGATCGAGCTGGCGCGCTCGATGACTTTCCATGTAGCCAGCGCCATGACGGCTTGGACTCCAACCCCGATCGGTCGTCCTGGCGGTAGCGGCGATGCCGGTGCGTCGACCGCGCCTGACTGAGCACTCGGCAGGCCCGCCGCTCCGAGACGCCCAGCCGGTGCTGTACGTGCACCACGGCTGGGCGTCGCCGGGACGGGCTCAGAAGTTTTCCCGAGGCCACCTCTTTAAGGGTACTGACGCCCCTATGTGTCAAGTTTAAGGGCACAGTCAAGTTAACTAGCCTGGACCAGGATGAGGCGAACTAATCAGAGGATCAGGCCGCGGTCACCTCGGCCCACACGGTGAATGATCGTGCTCGCAGCATCCGATGATGAACCGACCTGAGCAGGTGCCGACCCACTCGAAACAGATTCTGAATGACACCGTGAACGTGCAAGCACCGCTGGGCGTGGGCAGGTGAGGTGAAGCCGCGCATCTGACGCTCCTGTTGGCGCGTAGGCTGATGGGAGACTTCGGCGCGATTGTTCGCGGCCGACGGCAACGCAGTCACCCTCGGGGCACTGAGTTTTGTGCGAGAAGCCGACCTTACCTACAAGAAGATTCAACTCGATCTCTCCCCCGCCATCACGTACGGTCAGACCGCGCAGGAGCGCGGGGTAGATCGATCCCTGGTTGAGGTGGATGAGCCCCTCGGCGACCTGTTCAATCCGCCGGGCCAGACCAAAGCCGTGGAGCGGACCGAGAACGTCCAGCGTTTTGAGGACGAACAGGTCAAGCGTGCCGTACGGGACGTCGGTGCTGGGCTCTGGCATGTGGCCTGTCAACAGGAACCGTATCTGACGCCCTGTGGACTGTCAACATGGGCGTAGACCGGGTCACGTGTGGCTCTTCCGTACCGTGCCGTCTGCACACACCTTGATGCGATGTGTGGATGGAAACGCCTTCGCCCCCATAGTGCGGGCTCGACCTTGCCCCATCTTTGGCCGACCAGTGCATCATGGGATCGCTCCCTCGATTACAGCCCGGTACTGCTCCTCACACCCTTCAGATTCCACCTCGCGGTGGACACCCTGTCCTCCGCCGCGCCAGCCGCACGCGACGGCCAGTGAGGCATTACCCCCACTTTCGGATACGGTGCTCTCCACCAGAGCACCGGAGGCCCCGCGTCATCAACACTGACCAGGCCCGTCTCTACGGCTCGGCAATGGCGGGGGTGAAAAAGGCAGGAATCCTGCGACGCCGTTGCCGCCACCGACCTGTCCAATACGTGAACAACATCGTGGAGCAGGATCATCGAGCGATCAAACGACGCGTGACAGCGAAGCAGGGCTTTCGTGCATTCCACGCGGCGCGGCGAACGATCCAAGGCTACGAGGCCATGCACATGATCCGGAAGGGGCTGGCGAGGTGGGTGAGCGGTTCGGATGGTCGGCGACAGATTCAGTTCATCAACAAGCTGTCCTCCGGAATGCTCGTCGAGTACGTTCTGGTGACTCCGAACGTTGGCACACTTGCTCGTTTTCGATGCGCCTAATTCATGCCGTTCGTCGGTCTGGGTGTCCCAGGCTGGGTCGCGCCGACTGGACGAGACGTCGGTAGAGGCGATCGACGGCACTGACCATCTCCTCCACGCTGTGCCGCTCGATGACCTGGGTACGGGCCAACCGTGCCCAGCGCTCCGTTTCGGAAGGGTGGTCTCGCGCGTAGATCAGCGCCTGTGCCAGGCGTTCTGGATCGCCGGGCGGCACGAGCATGCCGGTAACCCGGTCCGAGATCAGGTCGGGCACGCCACCGACCCGCGTGGCGACGACGGGGCATCTGGCCGCCATCGCTTCGATGGCAGCCACCGGTGTCCCTTCGTTGTTCGAGGACACCACGAGCAGGTCGGTGTCGGCATAGACGGCAGGCAGATCGCGTCGCCAGCCGAGGAAGAGCACCTGCGGTCGAAGATCGAGCTGGGCAGCGAGCTGCTCTGTGGCTGCCCGCTGATCACCATCACCCACCACGAGGACAACCGTCTCGGGGTGTTTGGTAACGACCGTCCTGGCGGCCCGCAGGAAGAGCGCGTGGTTTTTGATCGGGACGATACGCCCCACGATGGCCATCACGAAGGCGTCGGCGCTCAGACTGAGCTCGCGACGCAATGTCCCTGCGTGCTCGGGAGCACGCTCGAACGGCGTCAGGTCCAGGCCTAGCGGGACGACCTCGATCTTCGAGACCGGCGCGACACGGTAGCGCAGCAGATCGTCCCGAACTCCGGGGCTGATCGCAATCACCTGATCGGTCGCCAAGCCGAGTCCGACTTCGATGCCCCGTAGCAGCCGACTCTTCCACGCCGGGAAATAGCCATGTAGCACGTGCCCGTGGAAGGTATGTACGAGCACGGGGGTGCGCGCAAGCCTCGCCGCCACCCTGCCCAGAAAGCCTGCCTTCGCCGTATGGGTGTGGACGATATGGGGCCGCACGTCCCGTATGACCCTGGTCAGGGCTCGCACCGCTCGTGCGTCGCGACGCCCGACGGACGTGTCGGTGACCAGTTCGGGAATCTGGATGGGTGGCACACCGTGCTGCTCGGCGAAGTAGGCCATCGAGTCTTCGCCAGGACGGAGGGCGCCGCATACCAGATGGGTCTCGTATCCGAGCCGGGTCAGCCCCTGGTTCAGCAGGACCACATGTTGCGCAGGACCGCCGATGTTGAGTCGGCCGATGACGCGTACGACCCTCAGGGGCTCCCTAGATGACCCTTTGAGCGGCGGCACCATCATCGGCGCGTGTGCTGTCTCCCATCAACTCTTGTTTCTCGTAGGAAACACCCACGTTAACCACGCGGATTGTTTCTCGGCACCGAAATGGACGTCTCAGCTTAGATGATTTTACTGGCGAGGAAAGTCTACGGCCTTTTCAGCGCGGCGCGTTCGGCACATGGCACGGGCCCACGCGCTCGACGTCTGCAAGACATCGAATCAGACACGGGATACGACACACGGCGGCGCGCGCCGGACGGCACCCTCGCCATCGTGTCGCAAACGCAGAGCGTTTTTTGGGCACTCTTGAGAAAACATCTACATGACGACTCCAGTCTTGGCATCGACGAGCTCGCACCCCAGCGAGGCGGCGCGCCTCCGGAGGCCGCGCAGGATCCGCGATCGCTGCTGTTGGTCGTAGTCGGCGGCCGTGCGCTCCCGGTAGGGGAGGCGGTCCCGGAGCATGCGATACACCAGGATGGCGAGCTTGCGGGCCGTCGCCGTGATCGCCTTGGCCTTGCCGGCGCGGGCGGCGAGCCGCCGGTAGAACGCGCCGAGCGCGTGATCGCTGCGCCCGAGACTCATGGCGGCCAGGCGGAGGGTCTTTGCCGCCCGATTGGCCGACGGTTGCGTGCGGGAGCTGAGGAGCTTGCCCCCGGAGATCTGGTTCCGGGGCGCGACCGTGAGCCACGAGGTGAAGTGCTTCTCCGTCGCCCAGCGACGCATATCGACGCCGATCTCGGACACGAGTTTGAGCGCCCCATACGGCCCCAGGCCTGGGATCGCGGTCAGGTCGACGCCTGCGCACAGCGTATACAGCGGGACCCGGATCTCGAAGCGGGGTTCGTTGGCACTCCGCCGCCGCGCGGGTCGGGGCGGGTCCGGCGGCTCATCGGGGGTCTGGCAGGTCGCCTCGAGGGCGCGGATCTGGCACTGGATCTCGTCGTCGCAGCGGCCGATCTGCGTCTGGTAGAAGTCGTAGCCCTCGAGCGCTTGGCGAAGCACGAACAAATGTTCGGCGCGGTAGTGCCCTGTGAGCGCGGCGGCGATCTCCGCCTCGGTGGCCTTGCAGCGCGGGTCGCGGTGCCGGGCGAGGACAGCGGAGTCGGTTTCGCCCGCGACGATGTCACGTAGGATCGCGACCCCGGTCACCCCGGTGACGTCGGTCAGGACGTGATGGAGCTGGAGGTTCATGAGGACGAGCGCCTTCTGCATCCGCTGGACCCATGAGGCCGCCGACTCGACCAGCTGATCGCGGTGCCGGATGACGCTGCGCAGCGCCGCGATCGGTGCGTCGGGCCGGAAGCTCCCGCGCAACAGCCCGAAGGTGTGCAGCTGCTGGAGCCACTGGCAATCGACGATGTCGCTCTTGCGGCCGGGCACGCCCTTCACATGGTGGGCGTTCACGAGCAGCACCTCGATCCCACGGGCTTCGAGGAGTTCGTACAGCGGGATCCAGTAGACCCCCGTCGACTCCATGGCGACCGTGTCAATCCCGCACGCCTCGAGCCAGGTGGCCAACGCGGTGAGATCATGGGTGAAACTCGTGAATTCTCGTACCGGCTGGTCGTCCCGATCGTCGGGCACCGCCACCCAGTGGCTCGCGCTGCCGATATCGATGCCGGCGGCGTTCAGATGGATCTTTCGGAGAATCTCTTGCTCTTGTCGAGCGCGCTGCTGTGCTTGACCTCGTTCTCGTTGCGTCACGGGGGGCTCCTTGGGGATCATGGGTGAAGCACCCGAGGGCAGGGATGTGTCGGGGAAGCAGTCTCTTGAACGGGGTCACACCAATCGTGCCACCAGTGCGGCTGTCGCCACATCCCCGGACCAAGCTCCTAGACGGGGACTGGCCACCAGTGGTCCGTCGGCCTCGGCCCTCGGGCGCGCGGCCAGCATATCGCCAAGCACCGTCGGGGCGCATCCGTTTTTCTGCCCAGCGAGGCGTCGCGGCCCGCGCGGGTGAAAAGCTCCTGAGAAACTGGCTCCCTACACAACGAGCCCCGTACTGGCTTCGACGAGTTCAAAGCCGAGTGATGTCGCCCGTTTGCGGAGGCCGCGGAGGATGCGTGTGCGCTGGCGCGTGTCGTACTCGGCCGCGGATGTGTGATGGTAGGGCATGTTGTATGTGAGCATGCGGTAGACGAGCAGGGCGAGCTTGCGGGCGGTCGCCGTCATGGCGGTGGGCTTGTCCGTGCGAGCGGCCAGCCTGCGGTAGAACGCCCCGAGCGCGTGGTCGCCGCCGCACCTCCACACCTTGGCCGCGCTGATTGCGGCGCACCCGGATCGCACGCTGGCTGAGCTGAAGGACGCCCTCGCCACGCCCGCGAGTGTGCCGACGGTCTGGCGCGCCGTGCGGGCCCTCGGCCTGACCGTTAAAAAAAACGGTCCGCCCGTCCGAACACGATCGGTCTGACGTCGCGGCCGCGCGGGTCGCGTGGCACGCGGCGGCGCCGACCTGGGATGTCGCCCACCTCGTGTTTCTGGACGAAACCGGCATCACCACCAATCTGCTTCGGCGATACGGCCGGGCACCGCGCGGCGCGCGCGTCCACGACCACGCCCCCTGCGGGCGCTGGCAGACCAGCACGTTTCTCGCCGCGTTGCGGGTCACGGGGCTGACCGCACCGGGGGTCTTCGACGGCGCGATCGATGGCGAGAGCTTCCGCGCCTACATCGAACAGATCCTGGTGCCGACCCTGCAGCCCGGCGACATCGTCATTGCCGACACTCTCGGGGCCCACAAGGTCGCCGGCATCCAACGCACCATCCAGGCTGCCGGGGCCACCCTCTGGTACTGGCCACCCTATAGCCCGGACCTCAATCCCATCGAGCTCTGCTTCGCGAAGCTCAAGGCCCTCGTTCGCACCGCTCGCTGTCGCAGCACCGACACGCGCTGGCCGTTCCTCGGCCAGTGCTTGGCCCACTTCAGCCCTGACGAATGCCGCAACTATTTTCGGCACTGCGGGTACTCGGCCGCCACACGGTCATGGAAGGTGCGCGAAACTTAGTTGGGAATTGAAGCGGCTCCAAACCCTGTGGTTTGATGACGTTGCCTAAGACGAACATCACGCCACGAGAGAAAGGAGCCGAGATGAGCAGTGTCCTACGACCCGTCAGGAAGCGCAAGAAGGTTCGCACGTTGGGCCCGGTCGACGTCATCGACCGGAAGGAGTACGCCGAACTGGACGTCGACACCAAGGTGGAGTTGATCCGGTCCTTGGTGCCGCTGGGGTTGCTGCATGTCGAGGAGTTGCTCGACGCGGAGGTGACGGCGCTGGCGGGCGGGCGCTATGCCCGCAAGGACGCATCGGTCGGCGGGCGTCGTCATGGCAGCAACCCCGGGACGGTCGGGTTGGCCGGCCAGCGCGTGCCAATTCGCGTGCCACGGATTCGCCATGTCGCGGGGAGCGAGATGCCGCTGCGGTCCTACGAGGCGTTGCATGGGGAGCGCGCGGTGAACGACCTGCTGCTGAAGCGCGTGCTGTACGGAATCTCGTGCCGCAACTACGAAGCCGCGGCGGCGGCGATTTCCGGAGCCATCGGGCTGTCGGGGTCGACCGTGTCCCGGGGCTTTATTCAGGCTAGCGCGGCGAAACTGCGGGAGCTCCAGGAGCGGGACCTCTCCGGCGAGGACGTGGTGGCCGTGGTCCTGGACGGCAAGACCGTTGCCGAGGCAACGATGGTCATCGCGCTGGGCATCACGATGGCGGGGGAAAAACGCTTTCTGGGCTTCGTCGAGACGGATACCGAGAACGAGAAAGTGTTGACCCCGTTCTTGCGGTCGTTGGTCGAGCGGGGTCTTGACGTCTCCCAGGGCGTGCTGGTGATCCTCGACGGCGGCAAGGGGCTGCGATCAGCCGTCCGCAAAGCCTTCCGGGACCGGGCGCTGGTCCACCGGTGCCAGTGGCATAAGCGCGAGAACGTGGTGAGTTACCTGGCCAAGACCGAGCAGGCGTCGTGGCGCCAGCGCCTCCAACGCGCCTACAACCGTCCGGAATACGACGAAGCCCGCGCGGCCCTTGAGACGCTCCATCGCGAGCTGGAGGACCGGAACCAATCGGCGGCCCGCAGCTTGGCGGAAGGCTTCGACGAGACCTTGACGCTGCATCGACTCGGGCTCTACGGCGTTCTGGGCCGCTCGCTGAAGACGACGAACTGTCTGGAGTCCGTCAATGCGCTCGTCGAGGAACGCTGCGCGAAGGTCGATCACTGGCAAAACTCGCGTCAACGTCACCGCTGGCTGGCGACCGCGCTCTTGGACATCGAACCGCGCCTGCGCAAGGTGATGGGGTACCGGCACCTGCCCACGCTCCGTGCCGCGTTGAAGCGAGAACTGAAGATCGACACGACGACGTCGAAGAAGAAAGCCGCGTAGTCAATCAGGAGCCGTAGAGAGTTTCAACTAAGAATGGGCTTGACTCCGGTCATGAAAAGCGCTTTAGGTGCGTGCCCGGGGTCGGCCGCGTCGGCCCGCCCCGTCACCGCGTGTGCCACGATCGCGGGCCGGCCCGTACTCTGGGGCCTGGATGCAATCCCCGGCGCACAGCCGGGCGGTGTCCGGCCCCCGCCGCCCCCCGCTGCCCTTTACGCGGTGGTGCGTCGCACGAGGCGGAGGGGTGATGCGGTGCGCGGGGTGGCGGGACCGGCCGCGTGGGACCGCCGACGGGCTGGTACCGCCTGCGCCTGCTGCGCCAGATACTCGACGAGTTGGTCCCCGGCGTCGAGCAGTTCCTGCTCGTGGATAATGTTGTAGCGGTCGAAGATGGCCCGGCTCTTGTGCCCGGTCAGGAGCATGGCGACCCGCTCGGGGACATTCGCGCGGATCAGGTTGCGGGCGGCGGTACGCCGACAATCGTGAAGGAAGCGGGTCGGCACCCCGGCCGACTGACAGGCGGTGCGCCACGCCGTGCGCCAGCGGCGGATCGTGATCCCATCGCGGTGGAAGACGAGCGGGCTGGTGGGATCGCGGCGCGCTCGCCGTCGCGCCAGCGCCTCGGCGATGGGCGGCGAGATGGGGAGGATGCGTCCCACCAACGTCTTCGAGCGCGCGGGCGAGAGTCGGATGACACCGCCGGCCTCGTCAATCTCATCCCAGGTGAGACCAAGGATCTCCTGCTTGCGCCAGCCGGAGTAGTAGGCCACATCGAGGATGTCCTGCCACGGGGCGGGCAGGTGGGCGCGGACGGCGAGGTATTCGGGGTGCTCGAAGAAGCCCTGGCGGGGGGGATTCTCGCGCAGGCGGTCGGGGAAGCTGGGTACGGTATCGAGCCAGCCCCAGTGGGCGGCGAGGGTGCCCATGCGGTGGAGGGCCGAGGTCTCGCGATTGATGGTGCCGGTGGCCGCCCCGGCGGCGCGCCGGGTCAGTTGGTACTGGCGGATCTGATGCGTGGTCAGGGCGGCGACCCGCGCGGCGCGACCGAAGAAGGCGGCAAGATGGGCGGTCCGGCCGCGAGCGGTGCTGTGGGACCGGAACTGCCGGACCTGGTAGTCCTGGAGGTAGGCGTCGCTGAGATCTCCCAGGGTCGGCCCCAGGGGGCCGAAGGTGCGCGTGAGCGGCGCCGTTGCGCGTGAGTCACCGGGGGGGGTGGCGGTCGAGCCGGTTTCGTGCGGGGTCATGGACTCGGTTCCTCCTCGTGGTGGCGGCCGCGGGCAGGCGGCGTCCGTCCACATTCGCTCTGGTGGGCGCGACAGGCAAGCGAAATGTGCGACGGCGAAGGCACGGCGATGTGGGAGGATGGCGGCCGAGTGCACATGTACGGCGCGCGAATTCGGCCGGTGCTCCCGCCCCACCGTGCGGCCCGGCCGGACCGTGCACGACGCGCGCGACCACGGCGACGGCTCCGACACCCGCGCGTGCGGCCGGCGGACGAGCGGCTCGCTGACCGAAACCCGCGTTCGCGACTGGCAGGACTGGCCGGACCGGTTCGACGGGTCGGCGGACCGGCACATGAACTCAGGCCCGCTGGACGGGACCGACCAACGGGCCAGGCACGTCCTCGCCGCGTGCATCGAGTCAGACGGACCAGTCGACGCCGATGGCGATCAGGCCCTGGTCATCGACGATGCGCGCCACCCGACCTTCCTGCCCAGTGGCGAGGCGGCACGGCCCTGGAACGCGCCCACCGGGGCGCTCGTGCGTGCGCCGGCCACGCCGCCGCCGGTGCTCGGGGCCGAGGCGCGTGGCCCACCTCTCCGATGAGCCCGATGTGACCTGGCTGGTCAACGGTCTCGCGGCCAAGGATGGGATCGAGCCATCGGGTCCGTGAGCAGCCACCGGCGTGCCGCGGCGGTGGCTGCACGAATCGTGACGGGTCCGCACGAGGCCCACCGACAGGATCCTCACCGGCCGAGGCGAGATGACACGGGTCGGCCGAGGGCGGTCATCCGATTCAGGATCGCACAGCCGAGGACGACCGCACTCCCCTGCCTGGCTGGACTCCGGGCGCGAAGGCCCTCGCCGATGATGGACGTGTCGCGGAAGCACGTGTTCTCCACCCGGCCCTGACGATGGGACCCTGACACCTGCTTCCAGCGGCACCGGCCGAGCGTCTTTGCCAACGGGATCGTTCGATCCCGCGCGGGTGACCGCGGGCCGTGGCACCCCGCGCCCGTGCGGTCTCGTCGATGGCGACCGTGTCAGAGGCGGCGTCCGCGGTGACGCGCGCGAGAGGACCATCGACCGCGGTGAGCCGATCGAGGGCAAGGGTCGCATCATCGCCCGTCTCCTCAGTCACCGTGTGGACACGGGTCACGCCTGACGGATCGACGCCACGGTGGCGCTTCCGCCAGCCACGCCGGCCGCGGCCCCCGTGTGTCGCAGCGGCCCACGGGCCCTCCCAGGTCCACTGGCGGACGGTGTCGAGCCCGCCCTGGCGGTATGACTCAGATCGTGACGCCGTCGTCGCCGGGCTCGCGGCCCGCCTGGAAGGCGTGAGAGGCCACGGCCATGGCGACGACCGTCTCGGGCGGCCGTACGGCCGATCCTCGATGCAGGCCGGACCATCGCGGCGGTCGACCGCACCCGCCATCGTGTCGGAATCCATGACGTTCGCCGTCTTCGTACGTACCGTCAACGGCCGGGCGGAGGAGGCGTGCGTCATCACGCAGGGTACCCGCGTCGAGCAGTCGTCGGCTACCAGACCAGCCAGTTCGACTCCGGCCTGACGCAACGCGCGATGAGTTGCGAGAAGGCATCCACGTCGTCGTCGTGCGCGCCCGTCGGAAACACGCAGAGCTGGTGCAGGAAGTCGTCCACCCACGCGCGCTCGGGGCGGGCGCGCCCGTGCGGTCGCGGGTCTGGCAACCAGACGTTGCCCGCCTCCACCATCGGTGCCGCCGCCTCGGCACGCGCGTACTTCCCGCCATCGGGCATGACTGGGATGATGCCGGCGATCTGGTGCGTGAGGACATTGATAATCGCGAACCCATTCGCCGCCTCTTCGATCAGGGTGGTCTGCGTCCCCGGATACCGGCCGTGGAGGCGGACGACTTGCCGACGCGTCTCCGTGAAGTCCCATTGTCCTTTCACGCGGTCGACCAGGTAGACGTCCGCGCCCTCGCGCGCGGCTTGCAGACCGACGACGTAGTCGTTGGAGGGACCGCCTTTGAATGACATATCCCACGATGCCAGCCACGTGCTGACGCGCGGCCGTTCGTCGTAGAACTTGAACCATGCGCGTTTGAACAGTCGCCCCCCAGCAGGTGCGGGCCGTTGTTGATACTGCGTGTCGAAGGCGGTGGATCCGAGTTGCCGGCGCTGCAGGGCCAGTTCCGTCGGGCCTTCGCGCGCCGGCCAGAGGAGGTGGCCCGGTGCGCGAGTCTCGACCCGGCCGGACACCGGAAACACAATGTCCGTCGCCACGTCGGCCTCCACGGGTAGGCACAGGTGCCGGTACCCGAGTTCGAGGCACCGTGCCGACAGATCCGCCTCGTGTAGCCGCTGCATCACGACCACGACCGCCCCGGTTTTCGGGGTGTCGAGCCGTGTGGACAGCGTCTCTCGGAAGAACCGCAAGGCGGCCTCGCGTTGTGCGTCGCTGTCCGCCTGTTGGGGGTTGTGCAGATCGTCCACGATGATCCGATCGCCGCCTTTGCCCGTCGCGGAGCCGCCGACCGAGGTGGCCACCATGACGCCCTGGCGGGTATTCCGGAACTCGCCTTTGACATTCTGATCGGAGGAGAGCTGCACGGTGTGGCCCCACCGTGCCTGGTACCACTCCGACTGCACCAGGGTGCGACGGTCGAGGGACAACTTCAGCGAGAGCGCGTCGCTGTAGCTCACACAGATCCAGCGTCGACTGGGGGATGCGATCCACTCCCACACGGGCCAGAACACGGACACGAGGAGGGACTTCATGTACCGCGGCGGCAGGTTGATCAGGAGTCGCGTGGTCTGACCCGCCGTGATCGCTTCCAGGTGCTCGCAGACCAGATCAATATGCCAGTTCGGCAGAAACGGTGTCGTCGGTTCGAGCACGGGCCAGGCCTGTTCCACGAACGCCCGCAACGAGCGGGCGGCCTGCCGGGTGAGGAGTTCATCTTGGAGCTCGGCGTACACGGCCTGCCGGGTGCTGCCAAGAATCGCGGAGACAAAAGAGGTCCTTCCGGGTTTAGCGTGGGTAGAGGTCGAGCCCTCCGCAGTGAAAATAGATCGCCGTCGTGAAGTGTGACGGGTTGCGGAAGCCGCCGGCCTTTCGCTTGATGCTCATGATCTTGCTGTTGAGACCTTCAGCCACGCCATTCGTGATCGGATGCTGGACAAAGCGGAGCACCCCTGCGAGATGCCGCTTCAACGTCTTCGCCACCTGCTTCACGGGCGCGAGCCGCGAGCGGATCGCCCAGCCATACCAGCGCGTGAAGAACCGCGTCACGGCCGCATGCTGACGGTAGGTCCACAAGGCCCGCAACGCTTCTTTGATCGCCCACGCGCGCCCGACTTTCAACTTCAGCGCTTGGAGCGTCGCGAACGCGGCCGCATGCCGCGCCGGCCGCCGCTCGTCGCTGAACAGCCACAGGTACTTGGTGCCGGTCAGCGGCGAACCCTCGCCGGCCCGCAGAAAAGCGCGATGCTCCTGTTTGCGGACCGTATCGACGGCCTTCGTCATCTCCCGCATGATGTGGAACCGATCGAAGCCGATCTTCTCGTCGCCGGCGGGCAGGCCGTCCCGCGTGGCGCCGATGTACGCCTCCCACATGTCCATCGCGACGGCGTGCAGTGCCCGCCGCTGGGCGTCCGTCAACTGGGCATCGTACGCCGCCAGACTCTCCGTCTTGCGATCTTCGGCCACAAACTCGACGGTCGCCCGCTGGAGGTCGCACACGATCGTGTGATAGCGATGGCCCTTGCGGAACGCCTTCTCGTCGACGCCGATGTAGCGGATCGGCCGCGCCTCTTTCCGCGCGTGGCCCCGCGCGACGGCGCGGCTCATCACGCCCCAGGCCTCGTCCCAGCTGACGCCCGCGATCTCACACGCACCTTTGACCGTACTGCACTGCAGGATCAGATCGATGATCAACCGTTCCAACAACCCCGTGAAGCGGCTCCGTGGCTCGGCCCACGGCACCCGCACTTGCTTCACGCCATGGGTCGGACACTGCACCCGCGGAATCTCGGCATGCAGGTGCGTCTGAAACTGACACGTGTCGAGATGGCGCCACGTGCGCTCTGCCGCATGATCGAAGGCGGGCACCGTCTCGCCGCAGTTGGGACAGGGCCAGCGCGTCGGCTCGTGCTCTAGCCACACGTCGACCCGCTCGTCCTCGGGTTTCAGCTCGACGCGCGCCACGTGCCAGGGGGTAGGGATCCCCAAGATCGTCTCGAACAGCTTGGTATCCTGCATTCGCTCCTCCGCCGGAGCGTTCTATCAGCAGGACACCTCGAGTGCAATCCGCCGCCGAGCAAGCCCCCCACCCACCAGGGGGCCCCCGCAGGCGGCCTGACGAGTCACCCGGGATCCTTGCGACCCACGGAGATCCCGGAAGGACCACAAAAGATGACGGGGCCGAGACCACAGTGGCCAGTAAGTCCCTTGCCGACCTGCCGCCCGACCAGCTTCCGCCGTGCATAGCTGAGCGCGCAACCTTCATAGCGCCGTTCCCGATCTCCATCACCAAGCGACATCCTTACGCCGAGCGGAACTCGGAGTCGCACGGCCATTTTCGCCAGACGCCCTACAGGATGCCTCCCTATAGCGCCGCGTGTGTCCCGTTTCGCTGGATGCTGACAAAGGAGAGTGCTGAGCTCGTCGAACGATATGACCTCGGTTTCCAACCGGACCGCGAGCCGGATCTAGGGTTCGACTCCAACTGGATCCAAGAGCGATCGAACCAGCTGGTAATGTTAGATACCTTCTTTGGCGCCATTCGTTCCGAGGAATCCCTTTGCTTCTTCTACGCAAAAGACACGCCTCTGTCAGTATCGACGCGTCGGGTCATTGTCGGGATCGGCCTGGTGCGGTCGGTGAACGATCACGTCGAGTACCAATACTCCACCTCGAATCCGCCCCATCGAAGTGTGATCTGGGAACGGAACGTCGAGCACTCGATAAGACCCGACTTCAAGGATGGTTTTCTGTTCCCTTACCGGGAGCTGTTTGATCTCGCCCTCGACAAGGGGCTTGACCCTGAGCAGTTCCTCGCGTTCGCGCCGGACGAGGCGTTCTCGAACTTCTCGTTCGCATCCGAGCACATCTCGCATGACCGCGCCATCGCGTCCGTTCTGAGCTGTATGCGGGCGCTGGAACGCATCGACGCTGTGCTGCCTGGTCCGTGGAGGCGAGTGTCAGCTTGGCTAGACCAACGACTAAACACGCTGTGGCGCATGCGCGGCCCGTTTCCCGGTTTTGGGTCCGCGCTCACCGCGTTCCTTGGCGACGGTGGCAACCTAGTTGCCTACGAACTGGCCGAGGAGTGTGCGAAGGGAAGCAGCGACGGGAACGTCGATCCATGGCCAGTTCTCGAGCAAGTCATGCGAGCTCCGGACACAGCGACCGGCGCAGCGAAGGCCGTCATCGGTGAGGGTTTCGCCCGGGCGTGGCTGGCGATGACCCCAGAGCGGAAGGAGCTGTTGAAACTTCTCAGCCGATTCTCGCTCGAGGCCTCCCAGGCCGGCCGGTTCTTCGATCCAGTTCAGCGGCCAGCCGACCTGGAGGACGCTGCTCTCATCGCCAATCCGTACCTGCTTTACGAGCATGATCGAGCGTCAGTCGAGCCCGTCTCCGTGCTGACGATCGATCGCGGGATGCTCCCCGATCGAGCTGTGCTCGAGGTGCATCCGCTTCCCGATCGGTCTCAACTAGAGGACAAGGTAGATGTGCGACGTGTGCGCGCCCTTCTCGTGGCTGCGCTCGAGCGCGGCGCCGAGCAGGGACACACGCTGATGCCCCGAGGGTGGTTGACAACGTCGATCGCCAGTATGCCACTCGAAACAGACTGCCCTGTTGGACCAGAAGTGCTCGCTGGGCTCAAGGAGCTGCTCACTGGGGTCGTCGAGCCGGTCGACATGGCGGACGGAAGCTCAGGATACCAGCTCAGACGTTTCGCGGGCACCGCCGGGCTCATTCGTCGCACCGTACAGAAACGCCTGGGACCCAAGACCCGGCGCCACAAGGGAAGCCACGACTTTCGCTCTGTAGTGGACCACTCGCTAGGGGATCTCCCCGCAGATCCAACCGAGGCGACGATCGAAGAGAGGGCTCGTATCGAGAAAGCTGCAGCGCTCGAGGAAGTCTTGGCGTCGAGACTCTCTGTACTCGTCGGAGCCGCAGGGACCGGCAAGACCACGCTCTTGAAGATGCTCGCCGGGCTGAAAGACGTGTCGACCGGCGGTGTCCTACTGCTCGCACCTACCGGAAAAGCGCGCGTGCAGCTGGAGACAAAGACCGAGATGGCCGGCGGACTCACGATCGCGCAGTTCCTGATGCGGCACGGCGAAAGATACGAACCAGACACCGGCCGTTACGTGGTCACCGGGAGTGCCAATCGCTGTGGCGACTATCGAACTGTGGTCGTCGATGAGTGCTCGATGCTCACGGAAGAACAGCTAGCCGCTTTGCTCGACGGCCTGAGCGGCGTCGACCGCTTTGTCCTAGTCGGTGACCCCCGGCAGCTTCCTCCCATCGGAAGCGGGCGCCCCTTCGTGGACATCGTCCGAGAACTTCAGCCCGAAGGCGTTGAACATCGCTTTCCCCGCGTCGGTCGAGGCTACGCCGAACTGACGATCCCGCGCCGCCAACAGGGAACGACACGGGCCGACCTACTGCTCGCTAGTTGGTTCGGGGGCAGCGCCGACCCTGCGGCAGACGAGATTTGGGACAGACTCGAAACCGAGAAGATGCCCGAGATCTGCCTCGAATCATGGACCGACCGCGAAGACCTTCAGGCGAAGTTGCTTGCCCTAATCGTTGCGGAGCTCGGGCTCGAAGGGCAAGACGACGAAGTGGGCTTCGAATGCAGCCTGGGTGCGACCACCTACAACGGCGGTACCTTCTTCTGGCGTAGTCGTAACCCCGAGGATGGGCTTAGGGCCGAGCGATGGCAGATCATCTCACCCGTGCGCGGCGCGGATCATGGTGTCGACTCGCTGAACCGGCTCATCCAGCAGACATTCCGGAAGATATGGCTGTCGCGCGCAACTGCCCGCCGATCCCGGAAGATCCACCGTCCGCTTGGTCGACAGGGGATCATCTACGGGGACAAGGTCATCAATTTGCAGAACAGTAGCAAACGGAGGGTGTATCCAGAGCGAACCTCATATGTAGCGAACGGCGACGTCGGTCTCGTTGTCGGCAACTACAAGACCAAGAAGCAGAAGAAGCTGTACCCCTATCTCGAGGTCGAATTTACCTCTCAGCAGGGCTACGACTACGACTTCGGTGTCTGGGAGTTCGGAGAAGAGGGCTCGTCGCCTCTCGAGCTCGCATACGCGCTGACTGTGCACAAGACACAGGGTAGCGAGTTCGGGATCACCTTCGTCGTGCTGCCGAATCCCTGCTGGCTGCTGTCCCGCGAGCTTCTGTATACAGCGTTGACACGACAACAGGATCGCGTAGTCATCCTCCATCAGGGCGGTGTGCGCGAGCTGCGCCGCTATGCGAGCGAGAAGCACTCCGACATCGCGCGTAGGCTGACCAATCTCTTCGCGCCTCCAAGTCCGGTCTCGTTCGAGGTAGATGGCAGCGAGCGATTCCTCGAAGACCGGCTCATTCATCGCACGAAGCGCGGCGATCTCGTCCGGTCGAAGTCCGAAGTCATCATTGCCAACGAGCTCCTGGCGCAAGGGGTTGATCGCTACGAGTACGAGGCTGCACTCGCGCTACCGAACGGCGAGACGCGCTATCCGGATTTCACGATCGTGGACGACGACACGGGAGCACGCTACTACTGGGAACACCTCGGGCTATTGCATAACCCGGACTACGCAGCGCGTTGGGAACGGAAGCTCAAGGTGTACCGCGCTGCCGAAATCCTTCCGCGTGAAGACGGTGGTGGAAATGCTGGCACGCTGATTGTGACGCGGGATGACGAGGCCGGCGGTATCGACGCCAAAGCAATCGCGGACTTAATCTCGGAGGTTCTCGCACCATGAGTGCGAGCCATTTCCGAAGGCGCGGGCCTTCTTAGCGTGTGTCAAAAACGCAGAGCGTTTTTTGTGTGGCGCCGCGGCGCGAGGGCGCCGGGGTGAGGCCCACTGATCACCGCCGCGACGGTAGACAAAAAACGGGTTGGACGAAACCGCAGCGAGATCCGTCTATGGGGATTCGATCGTCGGAGGCATGCCGTGAGCAGGTCGTGTGGCACGGCGGTGGACCCTGGGTGCGTGGGCGGAGCCGACGAGGGGGTGTGGCCGGACCGCCCGTGCCGGTGTGGTGGATGAAACGCGCACACGACTCCTGACACGGGTGCTGGCCGCGGTGAAGTCGGCACGGGCGGCCGTCGAAAAGTGTGCGGTCATGACGAATCCAGAATCGCGGGGCGACGAGCGGTGGCGACCAGGCCGTCGACGAGCTGCATCTGCCCGTCGTGACACCGGGGACAGAGGCGCAACGACCGTCCGGTCAGGGCGTGATAGCGATCCCGATAGTCGATGGACACCGGGGTGGCGTCCGGCCGGGTCGCTGACCGAGCGCCGAGGAGCTGTCGGCACTGCGCCACGTGCTGGTGCCGTGTCCGATTCGCGAGCAGGCCGTAATACCGCATGCGGTGGAAGCCGCGCGGGAGCACATGCAGGAGGACGCGCCGGATGAACTCCGTCGCGGCCAGGGTCATGGTCTTCTGACCCGGTGCGTGGGGACGGCGGTAGTCGGTGTAGCGGAACTGGACCTGTCCCGCGGCGAGGGCGAGGAGCCGCTGGTTGGAGATGGCGATCCGATGCGTGTACCGGCCGACGTAATCGAGCACCTGGTTGGGCCCGGCGAAGGGCGGTTTCGCGTAGACCACCCACTCGGTCTGCCGGGCGGGCTGGAGATGGTCGGCAAAGTGCTGCCGATCGTTGAGGGCGTCGAGCGAGGGTGTCCCCAAGAAGTATCGGCTGCAGCGCGCAAAGCGATTTCGCATGTGCAGAAGAAGTGGTGGGCAGCTCAGAAGCTTGCAAAGAAGTAGCCTTCTATGTCCTTTATTGTCGGCCTGAACCTCGAACAATACGCCCTTCTCGGAGCCGACACACGCGTTTCGTACTATCCGGGCAACCGGCTCGTTTACCGAGACGACGAGACGAAAATCAGAACGACGTCGGTTGGACTAATCACCGGTGCGGGCTTGTGCGATCTCCTCGACCCGGTCAAAGACCGAATGGCGGTTGAGGAACCGCCACATACTGATGCGATAAGGCAAGTCATCAGGGAAGAGTGCCGGGAAGCGCAGCGTCGCTTCGCGAACTGTCCTGACCAGCGGGTTCAAGAATCGTTGCAGACGACCGGCTGGATGATGACCTACCTCACCGATACCGAGCAGTACTTTCCGGCCGGGCTACGCGTAGCCATCATGGGCTCCGCAGATGAGAACAACCGCTTTCAGCTTGCGCCTCCTGGAATACCGGCGTACTTACCGTTTTCGGGGATTACACAGGAGCAGTACGACGAGCTGCTCAAGATGCTCAAAGACGAACTGCGGCCGTGGAAGCAAGCTGACGAGTCGCTGAGCGACAACGTGGTTCATCATGTTGGGATCATCGCCCGAGTCATCAAGCGCGCCTCTGAGATGAGCGAGATGGTCTCTCCCACATTCCAGATTGGGATTCAGACCATCACGTTCGATGTCGGAATCTCAAACATCTTCAATCTGGATAGCCCGGACGACTTCGGTTTTCAGTGGGTTCCCAAAGCGGACACAGAAGCTGCACCATGAACGAATGTTTCTTCTGTGGGCCGACAGAGCGTCCGCTCACCGACGAACACGTCTGGCCGAAGTGGGTGTCGAAGCTGCTGCAAGACAAGTACGGAGCCGACCACTTCGTTCACATCCGCTCGACCGGCAGTAGCACTGAGGGCTACTGGAAGTCACCTCATCTCCAGGTCACAATCGACAGTCTGTGTGAAACGTGCAGCCCCGCAGGGCGGGGGACTGAGGTCGTCCTCGCGTGCAACATCCTGAATCAGATGACTGGGCTTGGCAGGCCAATGTCGTACCGCATCGGTCGGTGAAGGAACTGTGGATCGGGACCGGTGCGGGCTAGCTCCGATTCATGCGCGCCTGCTGCGCCAGATACTCGACGAGTTGGTCCCCGGCGTCGAACCAATACTTGAACAACATCGTGGAGCAGGATCATCGAGCGATCAAACGACGCGTAACAGCGAAGCAGGGCTTTCGTGCATTCCACGCGGCGCGGCGAACGATCCAAGGCTACGAGGCCATGCACATGATCCGGAAGGGGCAGGCGAGGTGGGTGAGCGGTTCGGATGGTCGGCGACAGATTCAGTTCATCAACAAGCTGTTCGGGATGGTTGCATGAGACGGCGCCTGCTCGACCCGACCCATCGCTCTCCTGCCTCTTTTTGAAAGTTGCAACACATCCCTCGTAGATCCCATCCTCGTCCCGGGCGGCTCGCCCGCCGGGCATGAGGCCGCTGGCGGCGACCGTGAGGCGACGCCCCGCTGGCGGGTGTGGCCCTGCGCCGACGAGTGGCATCCAGCCTTCCGGCATGCACCCGCAGCCGGGCCCGGGGTGTGCTCGTGTTCGGCGACGTCGGCCCGCCCCGTCGCCGCGTGTGCCGCGATCGCGGGCCGCTTCGTACCTGTGGGGCCCGTGCGCGAGCCGCGGCGCACAGACGGGCGGTGTCCGGCTCCCACCGCCCCGAAGCGGCGAGCTGATGCCGGGGGGACGCCCTTACGCGGTGCCGCGTCGTACGAGGCGGAGAGGTGATGCGGTGCGCGGGGCGGCGGCGCCGGCCGTGTGGGGTCGCTGGCGGGCTGGCACCGCTGGCGCCTGCTGCGCCAGATCCTCGACGAGTTGGTCCCCGGCGTCGAGCAGTTCCTGCTCGTGGATGATGTTGTAGCGGTCGAAGATGGCGCGGCTCTTGTGCCCGGTCAGGAGCATGGCGACGCGCTCGGGGACGTTCGCACGGATCAGGTTGCGGGCGGCGGTGCGGCGGCAATCGTGGAGGAAGCGGGTTGGCACCCCAGCGGCCTGGCAGGCGGTGCGCCACGCTGTGCGCCAGCGCCGGACGGCGATGCCGTCGCGGTGGAAGACGAGCAGGCTGTCGGGGTCACGGCGGGCTCGCCGTCGCGCCAGCGCCTCGGCGATGGGCGGCGAGATGGGAAGAATCCGTCCCACCAACGTCTTCGAGCGCCCTGCCGTCGGTGCAGATAGCGCACGTTGTGCGCCGCCACGCCGCCCCATTTCAAGATGTGCTCACAGACCGTGACGACGCGATTGACATCCTCGGTCTGGACGGCCTCCCTGAGCTCACAGCGAAACGCGTCGAGTGCCGTCTTGGTCCCTGCCCACGCCTCGCCATTCCATCGATAGTGCAGGAACGCATCACGGAGACCGTGGCAGCTCCAGCGATCGCGGCTTTTTCGGTCGACCCAGGTATGCGTCCATCCCGACGCATCATCGAAGCGAGCCGCCACCCAACTCGCCATCTCGGCAACCTCCGGATCGGCGAAGAACGCCTCCCTGTTGATCGGGCTCATCATGGTCCCGTCGTAGCGTCGTGGGACAACCGGAACGTGAGCGTGTCGTCCCGTGCCGTACCGGGTGTCAGCCGAGTAACCGGAAGATGGGGACGACCGCCCCCACGATCACGCCGGCCCGCACGAACATCGCACGGTCGATGTCGGCGCGGCGTGCGTTGGCTTCTACGCACGCGACGACCTGTGTGGAGGGGGGCGGCCGAAGAGCCGCGCCACGTGCTCGTTCACGGGCGTATCGTGCACCTCCGTCGGCGTCCCGCACTGGACGATCCGACCGTCGTGCAGAGGAAGCGAACGAAGAAGAGGACGGCGATCCATGCAAAGATGCTGAAGCGGCTCCGCCGTACCGGAAAGGAGGCGTTCGCGGCGCTTGGGGAGGTGCATGGTGGCTCTGCCAGAAACGGGAATCATTCCGTAGAAGTGACGGCATTCTGTGTCGACCAGGATCCCCGCGCCAATCACGGCCTTTCATGAACCAAGGCGCTGCACGGCCCGGCTCGCGGGCACGCCGGGAACTGCCGGAACGGATGTGGAGAAGCCCGCTTGCGCCCATCAGCGGGCTGTGCCGTACGAAGGCGTGAATAGGAAAGGCCGCGCGGCGTGCGCAGACATGGTCCGGGGAATGATGACGGCGGCAGGACCTTTGGTCAAAGAGCGGTCGTTGACACCTGCGTCGGCCCGGTCCAGGCTGGCGCTGAGATTCGGACGGCGTGGCGGCAAGGTCGTGCCGTCGGTAACTGAGGACGCCATCAGGCCTGGCGCGATGCAAGTATTCGCATTCATCGACACCAACGTGCTGCTGCACTACCGGTTCTTCCGCGATGTGAACTGGGCGAAAGAATTGCGCGCAGAAGAAGTGACGCTGGTCTTCGCGCCTGTGGTGGTGGAAGAGCTGGACAAGCGGAAATGGGCTGGGGCACGGCGCGAGCGCGTGCGGGCGAAGAAGGTGCTCAAGGCTCTGAAGGATCTGGGGCTGTCCGCAACGCCGGTGGCGATGCGGCCGAGCGTGAGGATTATGGCGCTTGACGAGGAACCGGCGGATGCTCTGTTCGCACGCCACCGCCTGCAGCCGCGGACCGGCGACGATCGGTTGCTGGCGTCGGTACTGGCTTTCAGGGAAGCGCAAAGCGGTGGCGCGGCGGTCTTGGTTCTGACGGCAGACACGGGTCTGAGCGTAAAGGCGCCGACGAGGCAAATCGACGTTGCCGCGCCGGACGAGCGCCTTGAAAGCGATGACGAACCCGATGAGACGGAGCGCGAGCTCGAAGCCGCGCGGCGGGAGCTTGCGACGCTTCGGGCTGTGGCACCCAGCCTGAAACTGACCCTCACCGGCGAGGCTGTTCTGGAGCACCAGGTGCGCAGGTTCGGTGAGTTCAGTGCAGGAAAACTCGGGCGTCTGCTGGAGGCTTGGCGTTCAAAAAATCCGCATGTTAGGACGACACCGGACTCGATCGTAATTCCGGGAGGAAGCCAATTCTCGCTCGCGGGGCTTGCGGGGCTCCCGGGATTCTGGTCAAAGAAGGAGGCCACGGAACACAACGCCAAGATCGACCGGGTTTACGGAGAATACGAAGCTTTCCTCCGGCGGTGGCCGGCACGGTTGAACGCGCTCGCGCGTCAAGTTAAGGGTCAGGCCATCGCTCACCGGCACCCACCGGTGTCACTCATCGACCCCGACAGGCAGGAGGATCATGCTCACAGTCAAGTTAGCGTTCGTCGAGCGAGCCGGTACTCGGGATCGTGATCTCAGTTCGAGTCAGGCGGCGATCGTGACTGCATCCCAAATGAGAAAAGAGCGTCCTCGTAGCTCCCGATGATGCACCGCTCGCACCAGGTGACGGCCAACGCGGAAGAGGTTGCGGACGAGTCCATGCACGGACAAGAATCGTTGTGCCTGCCCGGGAGATTTGACCCGGCGCATTTGTCGCTCGCGTTGCCGTGTGGGCTGGTGGGAGACTTCGGCGCGATTGTTCTTGTATCGGTCCGTGCGATGGGCGACGGACGGCATGACCGCTCGGTGCGCAGCCCTGTAGCTGCTCAGCTTGTCGGTGACTAACCACCCAGGCGTACGTTCCTGGCCCTTCAACAGCTTGCGGAAAAAGCGTGTAGCCGCCCGACAGTCGCGACGCGACTGGACGAGGATCTCGATGACGTCACCATCTTGATCGACGGCACGCCAGAGATAGCGCCGCTGTTCCTGGATGGTGACGAAGACCTCGTCCAGGTGCCAGATGTCGCCCAGCCGGCCCTGTCGACGCTTGAGCCGGCGAGCGTATACTGAACCGACGTGAGGCACCACAGCCGGATCGCTTCGTAGGACACCGTAATGCCGCGTTGGGCCAGGAGATCTTCGACATCGCGAAAGCTCACACCAAAGCGGTGATACAGCCAGACGGCGTGGCTGATAATGTCGGGTGGGAATCGATATCCATGGTAGCTCAGCGTGTCGCGTTTCATCGGCCAAGTCTGCCACGCTCCCACTGAACTTGACAGTACCTAGTGGAGGAGGAAGGAACCCGTTCCCGATCTGCCTGGCGGCCACACATGAGCGACGAAAGCCGCTCCCGTTTCCTTCGGTTTTCAAGTGCACGCTGAGAAAGCACCGTGGTCCAAATCAATGTTCATTTCTGTTGATGGGTCCGATCCGATAGCGCAACGCAGACGCACGTGTCCCATCTCCACATTCACAGCACGGCGGTTGTGAACACCGAAGCGCTGGATCATCTTCTCAACTGTCGCGTCACGCCTGGGCGGCCTTCTGCCATGAGCTGGCGAAGTCAAATAGCACTTCGATGTCCGCTTGCAGATTCTCCTCAGATCGCTGTCTCTTGGAATCCCAGACGGCGTATAAGGAGCCATGACTGCGACGGGATTCTCGATGAGCAGATGTTCCCATAGGACAGACGATTCCGCAGTGACCGAACCGTGGTGTGGAATCTTTAGGACATGACTCGGTTCTGGTGTGGGTGTGTTTCTCTCAAGAACCGCCTGCCAACCTGAAGGTGCGCGAAACTTAGTTGGGAATTGAAGCGGCTCCAAACCCTGTGGTTTGATGACGTTGCCTAAGACGAACATCACGCCACGAGAGAAAGGAGCCGAGATGAGCAGTGTCCTACGACCCGTCAGGAAGCGCAAGAAGGTTCGCACGTTGGGCCCGGTCGACGTCATCGACCGGAAGGAGTACGCCGAACTGGACGTCGACACCAAGGTGGAGTTGATCCGGTCCTTGGTGCCGCTGGGGTTGCTGCATGTCGAGGAGTTGCTCGACGCGGAGGTGACGGCGCTGGCGGGCGGGCGCTATGCCCGCAAGGACGCATCGGTCGGCGGGCGTCGTCATGGCAGCAACCCCGGGACGGTCGGGTTGGCCGGCCAGCGCGTGCCAATTCGCGTGCCACGGATTCGCCATGTCGCGGGGAGCGAGATGCCGCTGCGGTCCTACGAGGCGTTGCATGGGGAGCGCGCGGTGAACGACCTGCTGCTGAAGCGCGTGCTGTACGGAATCTCGTGCCGCAACTACGAAGCCGCGGCGGCGGCGATTCCCGGAGCCATCGGGCTGTCGGGGTCGACCGTGTCCCGGGGCTTTATTCAGGCTAGCGCGGCGAAACTGCGGGAGCTCCAGGAGCGGGACCTCTCCGGCGAGGACGTGGTGGCCGTGGTCCTGGACGGCAAGACCTTTGCCGAGGCAACGATGGTCATCGCGCTGGGCATCACGATGGCGGGGGAAAAACGCTTTCTGGGCTTCGTCGAGACGGATACCGAGAACGAGAAAGTGTTGACCCCGTTCTTGCGGTCGTTGGTCGAGCGGGGTCTTGACGTCTCCCAGGGCGTGCTGGTGATCCTCGACGGCGGCAAGGGGCTGCGATCAGCCGTCCGCAAAGCCTTCCGGGACCGGGCGCTGGTCCACCGGTGCCAGTGGCATAAGCGCGAGAACGTGGTGAGTTACCTGGCCAAGACCGAGCAGGCGTCGTGGCGCCAGCGCCTCCAACGCGCCTACAACCGTCCGGAATACGACGAAGCCCGCGCGGCCCTTGAGACGCTCCATCGCGAGCTGGAGGACCGGAACCAATCGGCGGCCCGCAGCTTGGCGGAAGGCTTCGACGAGACCTTGACGCTGCATCGACTCGGGCTCTACGGCGTTCTGGGCCGCTCGCTGAAGACGACGAACTGTCTGGAGTCCGTCAATGCGCTCGTCGAGGAACGCTGCGCGAAGGTCGATCACTGGCAAAACTCGCGTCAACGTCACCGCTGGCTGGCGACCGCGCTCTTGGACATCGAACCGCGCCTGCGCAAGGTGATGGGGTACCGGCACCTGCCCACGCTCCGTGCCGCGTTGAAGCGAGAACTGAAGATCGACACGACGACGTCGAAGAAGAAAGCCGCGTAGTCAATCAGGAGCCGTAGAGAGTTTCAACTAAGAATGGGCTTGACTCGCCAACCTTCACGGTCTGAGCTAGACGCTTCAAGATCAGCCCCCAGGAGCAACCTGATATTACCTACGGTCACTTGCAGTACAACTGAGCCTTCATTGTGACGATTCCCAGAGAAGCGCCTCTTGGTATCCCGCTCACATGGGAGTTCACTTGCCACAGAGTTTGTGAAGCGCGTAATTGAATCGTCAGATGGGCTAAGAGCGACTATTGTTGCGACTTCGTTTCGTCCCTCTGAGAACGTTGCGATTGGCCGAGAAGCCGCTGCCCAAACATCAGGACCAGCCGCGCTGCGCGCCGCACGCTCAGGATCCTTCGCGGCCAGCCAATGAAAGACCGCTCGGAATTCATCCGTCGCCGCCGATTCCGTTAGGAGACGCGTACCACTTTCCACCAACTTGTAGAATTCCCGCGTGTGAAGTGCCTGGGAGCACACAAATAGAGCCGCCGGTGCAGCCCGGAGCAGGTTCGCTAGACCACCGACATGATCATCGTGCCAATGCGTCGCGACTACGACGCGGATGGCTGACGCTGGCTCCACACCAAGACGCGTCAAGTACTCGACAGCGATCGGGACTCTAGACTTTCGGTTGCGGCAACAAGAGTCAACCACTATCCAGTCGCCGAAACCGAGGTGTATGACGAGCGATTCACCGGAGTCAAGCCCATTCTTAGTTGAAACTCTCTACGGCTCCTGATTGACTACGCGGCTTTCTTCTTCGACGTCGTCGTGTCGATCTTCAGTTCTCGCTTCAACGCGGCACGGAGCGTGGGCAGGTGCCGGTACCCCATCACCTTGCGCAGGCGCGGTTCGATGTCCAAGAGCGCGGTCGCCAGCCAGCGGTGACGTTGACGCGAGTTTTGCCAGTGATCGACCTTCGCGCAGCGTTCCTCGACGAGCGCATTGACGGACTCCAGACAGTTCGTCGTCTTCAGCGAGCGGCCCAGAACGCCGTAGAGCCCGGGCTGCTCTCGGACGAACACTTCACCGTGGATGGGACGCAGTTGGAAGCATGGGCCAGCCTGAAAAGCTTTCGGTGCGTGGACGCAGCGGAGAGCGACCCGCCCGAGGACCCGGGCAATCCCACGGTCAACTTCCACGGGGAGCGGCGGCGCAATGACACCCATCAGTCGACGACCGATCCCGAGGCGATGTTGCATCGGAAGGGCAAAGGCAAGGAAGCCAAGCTGGCGTATCTCGGCCACGTGCTGCTGGACAATCGACAGGGGCTTGTCGCCAACGTCTGCGCGACCCACGCGACGGGGACCGCCGAACGCGACGCGGCGGTGCTGTTGCTGGAGGCCAGCGCCTCCCCGGGCAGCACGGTCGGGGCGGACAAGGGCTACGATGTGGCGCGCTTCGTTGCCGACGTGCGCGTCCAGGACGTCACGCCCCACGTGGCGCAGAAGGTCCGCGGGAGTGCGATCGACGGTCGGACCACGCGGCATGCGGGCTATCACGTGAGTCAGCGGAAACGAAAACTCGTGGAACAGGTCTTCGGCTGGATGAAGACCGTCGGCGGCCTGCGCAAGCTCCGGCATCGCGGCATCGCCCTGGTGGATTGGCAGCTCACCTTCGCCGCCACCGCCTATAACTTGGTCCGGTTGCGGAATCTGGAGGCGAGGTGTCCCTGATCGCCGGCCGCGGGTGTCGCTGGCCCCCTCGTCGGGACAGCGTGTCCCCGTGCGCACCGTTGTCGGGGGGGCGTGACACGCATGATGGCCATGAAAACAGCCCGATCCTCGTGTTCTTCAGCAACCTGCTAGAACCCGATCACCGCAAACCCCACGACCTTGGTCCGCCATCTGTCGAGGCCCTCCTCATAGAGAAATGCTGCGTGGCTCACACCCGCCTTGACCCCAATGCGCTGAGACAGTTTGCGCCCCACGAGCAGTTCGAAGACAAGCCCACTGTTCCCTACAGAGCGAAAACTCCGTTGATTCGCACCTTCTCGGAATGAGGCACGGTCATACTTCACTGTTTCCACTCCGGCCCCAAAATCGTATTCCATCCCGCCGGTCCCAAACCCACGGTAGCGAACGGTTAAGGAGTGGCCCCGCATATTTTTTTGGCGGCTGGGATCCTCGTTGAAGACGGAGGGTGGAGGGTCAATAGAGTACTCGCGGGGGTTGAATTCCTGTCGCCAAGCAAAGCCCCAATGGGCACTCCACCAGAAGGCCACTCCGATTTCATAGGCCTCGAGTGAATAGGCGTCACACACTATCATCGCCGTCGCGTCCACCCAACAACTGGGAGCCCAGGCGTTCCCGACGCCGGCCAGTAGTTCCACTCTGTTACGCCTGCCACCGGGCTGCGCGTCCACCGTGGAGGTGAATGGCCCGACCAACAACTCGCCGACGAGCAGAAAGCTCAGGCGTGCTTGGCGACCGTAGCGGTTGGCCATGCTCATGTACTGCCCCAGGGTTCTTGGACAGTGGTTTGACGGTATTCGCTTCTAGGCTACCGCGTCCAGCCCGACGAGGTCGCGTCGCACCTGGGCGGGGGCGTCAGGAGCCGTGTCGTTGTTGTCTCTTCGTGGTCAGACGTGTCACGAGGGTTGGCAACTGCTCATGGGCGAGAGCGACGAACATGACGGAAAACAACGCCGACGAGCTACACTAGCGAGAGATGCCAGCCCCCGCGGAGTCGACCGAGCATTTCACTGTCGACGGGACGCTGCCTGAGGCGTGGGCCAGTCAGAAGAGCTTCCGGCCGCGCGTTACCAGGCCGCCGACGAGGACCGGTGGAAACCTGACGGTGGACTTTCACGGGCACCAGTGCCGGAATGCCACATTCGTTGTCGAGTATCAGACAGACTGGTCCACGAAGGGCCACTGTCTCCATCCCTGGAGCATGGGAAAGTACAAACCTAGGCGGATAGGACGGGCATCCAAGGTCTGGATCACGCTTGCGTAACCCTCCAACTGCGCACGATACCGTGCCTGCTCGTTTTCCAAGAACCTATCCAGGGCGCTACCAGTATGGGTGCCCGTCTTGTAGTCAATGATCCACCGCGTGCCGCCGTCCACAAAAGTACGATCCAGAATAAAGCGCCGCACTCGTCCTTCGACAACGGCGGAGAGCGCGTACTCCCGTTCGTCGTGTTCGTGTTGGGAAAGAATCCAACCGCCGCGGGCGTCCCCGACCGTGTTCTGCAGAGCTGATCTCGCCCGAGACACGGCTTCGTCGAGCTTCTCCCCGTCTAGCCCTTGGGACTTGAGTGCAATACGGAGGATGTCTTCGCTGAAGTCCAGACGATCCGGCACGCGCATTTCCTGAAGCATCCGATGGACGACGATTCCCACTCGGCGCTGCAGTTCACTCGCCCAGTCAAAGACTGGATGGCGTGCTACGCCGTCTTCCATCTCGGACGGCTGTTTCTGCGGCTTCCAAACGAGATCCTCGGGTGGAAGGGGTCGTACCCAATCAGCAGCCAGGCGCCGCAGTGAGACGCCTTCAGGCTCTACTGTGCCTGTCTGTTCTTCGACGTCTTCCGGTATGCCCTGACTCTTCAACACATCCTCGAATGCTGGCTCGACCGTTGTCCATATCTTGGCCAGCAGGGCCCTCGGATTGGGAGCCTTCAATGCCATGCCTTCATGATCCAGTGTTGCGTGTCCCAAGAGATGTAAGTGTTTCCGTGCTCGGGTGGCAGCCACATACAAGAGACGCGTACTTTCATGGCCGCGTTTTTCAGAGTCAACCTTCCGCAAGTACTCATAGAGCGAATCCTTGTCGCCGCCGACTTCATGGATCGGTGCCAGCAGCAGACGAGACTGACGGCCATCCATATATTCAAGCCACGTCAGCAAGCGCGGATCGTCCGGCCGCGGGCGACGTCCCAATCCCGGCAAAATGACTGTATCGAACTCCAGCCCCTTGGCCTTATGAATCGTCAGCAATTGCAAGGCTTCGCTGGCCTCCACGTCTGGAGGGGCGAACAAGCGGACAACATCCACGGCGAATTTCCTCTCGTTCAAGAGATCCAATCCGCTTAGTGACTGCTCTAAGAGATCCAGATAGGCGGCGGCGTCTTCTAACTCCGTCCGAGTGTCGAGGCATGCCGGGCCGCCCAGGGCGATCCACACGCCTTCCACCCATCGGCGAACAGGCAATGTTCCTCGTCGGGCAAGGGCATCGGAGAGCAGGGGAATCAGATGGTCGAGGCGGGTTCTGCCTTCGGAAGACAACCGGGATCGGGTCGTTGGATCCTGTAGGAGATCCCACATTGCGATCGCGGAGTTGCCGTGCACCAGCCCTTCAAGGTCCACAAGCGTCAGGCCGCACCACGGCGCCCGAAGAATCGACAGCCAGGCCAGCCGATTCCCGGGATGCAAGAGCGCCTGAGTGAGCGCCAGCAAGTCTTGGACAACCGGACGTTCGCCTAACGCATCGATCTCCACGGCACGAAATTTCTTCCCGGCCCGACGAAGTGCCGAGACGATACTGACCAAGTGACTGCGAGCCAGCACGAGGACGGCGATCGTTTCATCGGGGCGCGTCAGTTGGCTCTCGTTGATGATTTCGAGGACTCGTTCGGCTTCCGGTCCCGGCTCTCTCACGAGAAACGGATGTATGCGAACGGCACCGTCAAAACTGTCGGTCTTGAACGGCACTGATGGTTCGTACGTCACGGCTCCAGTGAACAGCTCCTCCGTGGCCGGGAATGCGTGACTCAGGGCGCGGTTCACCCACTCCACGATTCCTGCACTGGAACGAAAATTCACCGAGAGTGTAAGTGGCGTCAGCGGGATCACGCCCACCCCATCGGCTCGGGCGGTCAGAGCTGCGAGGGCTTCCAGAGTAAGGCCAGCGGCGTTCCACGTTGGAATAATCACCGAGAGCCTGATCATGTGTCAGCCGGACTGCCAGTCGCGTGCAACTCTATGCAACTTTTTCCGTTCAGGTGCGTGCCCGACAGCGCAGTTGTTAACGCCGTCGCGTCTTCGCCTGGGGTGTCTTGCCGATTTGCTTCACCTTGGAGAACGGCAGATCGGTGCCGGGCGGCACGCCGTGCCGGTCCACCTGCTGCTTCTTGGTGAAGGGGAGCTCGGCGTCAGGCGGCGCCCCTTTCTTGTCGAGTTGCTCCCGCTTGCTGAAGGAGATATAGGCAAATGTTGTGTATAAGGCGTCAGGCGGCTTTCTGTCTCACGCCGTCGACGAAGGGCACCCCGTCGATGACCTCGGCGATTAGCTGAGACCCGTTCAGCGCTCTCCATTGTTTCTGCGCGGCCATCGCCAGCTTGAACACCATCGTCAAGCAGGCCAGTCGGCTGCCCGCGCCCTTGGTCTTCCTCGTGCGGAGCCGGACGGTCGCGAACGTGGACTCGACCGGGTTCGTGGTACGGATGTGCATCCAGTGTTCGGCCGGAAAGGCGTAGAAGGTCAGGAGAACATCCCGGTCCTTCACCAGGCAGGTCGTCGCGGCTGGGAACTTTGCGGCAAACGTCGCCACAAAGAGGTCGAAGGCTTGGTCGGCCGCCGCCTGCGTCTCGGCCATCCAGATGTCGTGAAGCATGGCTTTCGCCTTGGGTTGCACACCCTTGGGGAGCTTGCTGATGCACGCCGTCTTCCAGGGCGCCGGCTTTCAACCAGCGCCTCATCAGGCTGAGCAGGCGAGGGTCGCCGACTCGGTGCTCGACGAAGCGGAGCAACCAGTCGTGGTTCAGACTCCCAAAGAAGTTCTTCAAATCCGCCTCAAGGACCCAGCTCACCTTCCGCCCCGCTATCACTTCCGTGAGCGTGGCGAGGGCGTGATGGGCACCTTGACCCGGCCGCCCGCCGAACGAGCAGGGCAGGAAGTCCTCCTCGTAGATGGCGGACAACACGTGGGCGACGCTGCGCTGCAGCGCCCGGTCGGCCACACATGGCACGCCAATCGGACGCTTCTCGCGCTTCCCTGGTTTGGGGATGTACACCCGCCTTACGGCAGGTGCCGGATATCCCCGGCGGTGCATGGACCGGAGCATCGGCTCGACCCACGTCTCGAACTCCTCCTGCGCTTCCTCCACTGTTTGTCCATCCACGCCCGGCGCCGTCTTCGAGGGCATTCCACAGAGGTTCCCCCAAATTCGGTCCCGAGTGACATGATGCGCCAATGCAGTAAACCGCACCTTCGGCTCACAACGAGCTTTGGCTGCTATCCGTTCGAGTCCCGTTTCCATGACAGGCGGTTCTCCTCTTTGCATAGAAGGCCTTCTCGTCCATTGCATGACGATCATGTTGCCCTCGAACGACTCAGTTTCCGCTGGCCGCTTCCCCATGTAGCGGCGTTGGTGCGCGGAAACAAGTGTTCGTCGCGGCCCTGGCCATCGTGACGGCCGAAGGGGCATGATCTCGACGTGAAGTCGAGAGTGCATCCCAGGTACAAAACGAAATACCGCGTCGGAAACTGGCCGGCGTACGACCGAGCCCTGGTCCAGCGAGGCGACGTCACCCTGTGGTTGACGCCGGAAGCGATCGCCACGTGGGAGGCCGTGGGCGTCGGCAAGCGCGGAGGGCAGCTGCAGTACTCCGAGGTTGCCATCGAAACCGCGCTGACGCTCCGCCTGATCTTTCACCTGCCCCTTCGTCAGACGGAGGGCTTTCTGAGGTCGATCTTCGGGATGCTGTGCCTCGCCCTGTCCGCGCCCGATCACACGACTCTCTCACGGCGTGGTCAGCACCTCGACCTTGCACTTCGCCGCCTCCCCGCGGGCGCAGGCATACATCTCATCGTCGACAGTACCGGGCTCTCGACTGTGGGTGAAGGTGAATGGGCGGCCGTGAAACATGGCGGACGCGGGATACGCGGCTGGAAGAAGCTTCATCTGGGCGTCGACGGATCGGGCGTGATCGTCGCTCACGCCCTGACCGGCGGGCATGTTGACGACGCGACGACGGCCCTCGATCTGATCGACAAGGTCGAAGGCGACGTCTCCTGCCTCACGGCGGACGCGGCCTACGACACGCGTGGCATCTACGAGGCTGCGGGTGCGCGTGGCGCGACGGTCGTCATTCCACCGACCAGGACAGCCACCGTGTCTGGACGGCGACCACGATCGCCCGCGCGCGACCGCACGATCCGACAGGTGCAGCAGGCTGGACGGCGACAGTGGAAGAAGGACTCGGGCTACCATCAGCAGGCCCGTATGGAGAACGCCTTCTTCCGGTACAAGTTGATCATCGGGGAGAGCCTTCGAGCGCGCAGTCGGGCGGGGCAAGAGACGGAGGCCATCCTCGCATGTAACATCCTCAATCAGATGACTCAGCTTGGTAGGCCGGCGTCGTACGCTATCGGTCGTTAACGGGTCTGTGGGGTAGGGGGCGTTGCGGGTCAGTTTTCGAACCGCGCAACAACGCCCCATGTAGCCGGCTCTCCCGACCTCGGAGTACTATCCGCCAGTCTGACTTCCGCCAGGTCATCGGGTCGTCCTCGCGTTGGTAGCTCGTCGGACCCTACAAGCGCCGCTTGAACCTGACGGACCTCCCTTGTTCCCGTGAGGCCCTTCAACTGCATGCCGACGGTACGAACCCCGGAAGCGCCTTGCCGCCGCTCGCCATCACGCGACCCAAGATGTTGCCTTCCCCTTTGGGAGATGGGGTCGGCCACTCCAATCACGATCGATTTCGGGGCTATCTTTCCGTTCACTTGCGTTCCGGCCTACAGTTTCCCTGTCTACGCTTCTCGCTCCTCTCCTCGCGTTGGTTGCATCACCGGGTCGTGACAGCGATCCGGCTCATCCTGATTGCCACGGTGCTGGTGTGCATCGGCGACACGAGGGCGATCCATGCGCAGGAGATAGCCTCCACCCCATCGTGGGGTGACGTGGGCGGCAGTTTCGCGCCGTGGTTCAAGGCATATCTCGACGTGGAATCCTGCTGTAATCCGCCCGGCGGCTGGGTGACGTGGGGGACCGGAAAGTTTCGCCTTCAGATGGACTACGTGCACAACCGTCGACGATACCTCACCTATTCTGGCTATTACGAAGAACGTGAGGGGCAGGAAATCGTCGTGCAGCGCGCCTACCTGGACACCCATGTAGAACAGGTCGCCAATGCATTGGTGTACTGGCGATTATCTGAGAATTGACACGCCACGTAGAGGATAGCTGGCGCCGTGGCGTAGGTGGGAATGGACTCGGCCAGCGGCGCGAAGAACAGACAGGCGAGGAACAGCACCGCGGCGTTATCCACCAGGTTCCTCCCGTCGCCGGTTGACCTGGCGATACCGCCGGACGGTGCCGCCCCTTCGCTCCAGCCCCATTACAGGACCTTCCTCACTACTACGAGCGACTCCGTCCCGGTGCCCCGCTTTGGTACTCGAGCTCTCGTGGGGCTGCCACTTGAGCGTCTCCCTTGACATCGGGGCGACCGGTTCCCACGTTCCACACACGAGCCTGCACTACGGTCCCGCCGCCTTCGTGCCGGACGCCGCCGGGGCCGTAAACAGGTCTCGCCCAGGCTTCTCCCGGAGGAACGACTACCCCCGGTTTTGACGTCGTCCCTACGCTTTCGACAAGTCATCGACGGTTCACTTGCGTTCGTCTCCGTAGCGCTTACCTGACAGGGTCGCGCCCTGCCTTTTCCTCGACGCTCACCACCCGGGCTCTTTACCCGCGCAGATCGAGGGGGTTTGAAGCCTGCACCTGCATGCCGGCTTCGAGGGGCCCACCCTCATCTCGTGTGCAGCAAGGCTGCAGTGAGTCAACCGGCTCTACATCCCGGTCTCCTCTCTGTGCCGTCGTGGCACACCGTCGTCCGCATAGCGGACGAGGTCGCTGCGGCCACGAAGGCGTGGACGCGCATGAAGCGATCTCGACTCCCGCCTCTCGCTCGTTGAGCCCATCGAACCCCCACCGCCGCGCGCCTGAGTCCGGCTCGCGGGAGAGCGGGCGGCGTCGGCCCCGCTCCATCCTCCCGGTGCGCTGATGGCTGATCGCCGCACCGTGAGAGTCCACGCCCGCGTGTCGCCGGCGGTGCTGGCCGACTGGCCAGGGCGGCCGGCGTTGCCTGTGCGCGGCCGTGGCTTGGCCAGTGGCGTCGCTTCCGGCCGCGCTGGCGCGGTCGTCCCGGTGGCCGCCGCGCCCACCGTCGTGCGGCTGCTATCATTGCTCCGCACAGCGTCGCTTCGGATCGGGCGGCGCTTGAGGCGATCTATGACGCTACTCGCGGCGGGGCCTGGACGGACAGCACGCGCCCTCACCGGTCTCGTGCCCAACACACCGGTCACTCTCCATGCAGAGTATGACGGGCAACGGACCAACGCGGTGACCATTGAGGTTAGTCCGGGCCAGGTGCGTGCTGACGTGGTGCTTCGCCTGCCCTAAGATGGCCAACCGCTACGGTCGCCAAGCACGCCTGAGTTTTCTGCTCGTCGGCGGATTATTGGTCGGGCCATTCACCTCCACGGTGGACGCGCAGCCCGGCGACAGGCGCGACAGGGTGGAGCTGCTCGCCGGGGCCGGGAAGGTCTGGGAGCCTCGGTGCGTTGTCATAGAGTCCAGGTCTAACAGGCGGTGCACTGTGTTGTCACGCGAGACCTATGAAGTCGGGGCAGCCCTTTGGTGGAGTGATCATTGGGGCCTTGTCTGGCGGTACGACTTCGCTCCCGGCACGCACTATTTTGTCGACCCAAGGCGATCTGTCGTATCGGTTGGCGACGAGGTCTTGGTGGGCGCAAGGAATCCGCAGTTCCATACTGTGACGGTCCACTATCGCCAGTTTGGTGCTGGCGGGATGGTGTACGAGCTCGGATTCGGCACAATGTCAGAATCTGTTTCAACACAACAATCGCATAGCGGGCCTGCTCTTGAAGTGTTCGTGGGTCGTCACGTCTTCCAGCGTATTGGGTTTAAAGTGGGTGTTACTCAGGGGTTCTTCTTGGAAGGTAACGGCTGGAGAACCAGGGTGGGAGGCTTTGCGGTGCTCGGGTTTGGCACTCAGAGCCGACGTCCCCCATCACCCCATCGCATGCGCTAAACTAGTCCCTTGTGTCTGAAAAAGCTTTAAGCCCGGATTTCCGATTTGGCTGTGGTACCTTACGGCCAGGACAAGTCGGCGCGCCGTGATTTCCGGGGTTCCGACGCAAGGAACCCACCACGGAGGGTGACACCCGGTGGGTGAATTACAGCACGAGGCGTTTCAGTTCACGTTCAATGGCTTTTTGAAGGTCGCGTTCCAGGGATCACGCGTCACCTCTGACGCTGGCCTCATTCTGGTGCGCGAGTTGGATGAACGCCTGGGGCTGGAGACACTCATCTCCGAGCACCTGAGCGACTCCCGACAGGGGTTGAACACGTAGTTCAGCCTGGCGGATCTCCTGCGGCAGTCGGTCTACAGCCGGCTCGCGGGCTACGAAGACCTCAACGACGCTGTGCGCGTGTCGGCGGACCCGACGTTTCGTCTGATTGGGTCGCCGAAGCGCTGGGACCGGGGTGCGGCGCTGACATCGACGTTGCATTGGTTCGAGACCGAGCTGCTGACGCGAGAGGGGAATCTCGTCGGGCTGATGGCCGTGAACCGGGAGGTGCTCGCACAGGCCGAGATGGCGACGCGCGGCGACCGGATCGTGCTCGACATGGATTCGAGCGAGAGCCCGGTGCATGGGGCGCAGGAAGGGAGCGCGTATAACGGGCACTTTGAATCCGTCTGCTACCACCCGCTGTTTCTGTTCAGTGAGCACGGCGACTGCCTCGTCGCAGCGCTGAGGCCGGGCAACGTGCATAGCGCCGACGACTGGGACGACCTGCTCGTGCCGGAAATTGACCGCCAGCAGGCGGCAGGCAAGCGCGTGGCGTTCCGCGCAGACGCCGCGTTCGCGAAGCCCGAGATCTACGACGCGCTCGAGCAGCGCGGCGTGGACTATGCCATCCGAATGCCGGCGAACAAGAGCCTGGAGCTGAAGATCGAGAAGATTCTGTTTCGCCCGCCGGGACGGCCGAGCTGCAAGCCCTTGGTGCGCTACAAGAGTTTCCGCTATCAGGCGAAGAGCTGGACTACGCCCAGACGGATGGTCGCCAAGGTGGAGCACCACCGGGGTGAGCTGTTCCCTCGCGTCGGCTTCATCGTGACCAACATGACCCTCCCGAGTCGCTCTGTCGTCCGGTTCTACAACAAGCGCGGTACGGCGGAGCAATGGATCAAAGAAGGCAAGCAGGCGACGCACTGGACGCGGCTGTCGTGCCATCGGTTCCGGGCGAACGAAGTGCGCCTGCACCTGAGCGTCCTGGCCTACAACCTGGGCAACTTGTGGCGCAGACTGGTCCTGCCGCCGCGGATCAAGCGCTGGTCGCTCACCAGTCTCCAGCAGCGGCTGGTGAAAACCGGGGGCCGGCTGGTGAGGCATGCGCGGTACTACTGGCTCCTGCTGGCAGAAGGGCATCTGACCGGGCGGCTGTTCGGCGACATGCTGCGAAGGATTTGGGCGCTACCCGTGCCGGCAGGCTAACGCGCGACGAGTGCAATGAAGTCCCGCATGGAGAAGAAAGAGCACAAGTGTGGAGCGGTGTCTGAGAAATGCCCTGAAAGCAGGGGCTCCAGTCGGTCGCACGTCAGCGCGGGCTAAGGTGACGGCCTCTGGAGCTGGACGATGGTGCGACGAACAAAATTTCGTGCGCTCGGCGGCTCTCGGATGTATAACGAAGCCATCCGGGGCAGGCAAAACGGAAATCCCGGCTAAGTCATTCTTCGTGTAGACAGCACAGGTTAAGAACATGCAGAACAACATTGGTGAGAATATGGAAAACGCAAACAAGTGCCCAGCGTTGGGCGGACCTCACAGACACACGGCGGCGGGAACCACGTCGAACCAACACTGGTGGCCGAACCAGCTAAACCTGAGGGTTCTCCACCAGAACTCTCCCCAGGCCGATCCAATGGGTAAGGATTTCAACTACGCGGAGGAGTTCAAGACCCTTGACTTGGATGCACTGAAGAACGACATCGATGCGTTGATGACGACGTCGCAAGACTGGTGGCCGGCCGACTACGGCCACTATGGGGGGCTCTTCATCCGGATGGCGTGGCATAGCGCAGGCACCTACCGCATCGGCGACGGCCGCGGCGGCGGAGCCTCCGGCACGCTCCGCTTTGCGCCCCTCAACAGTTGGCCCGACAATGCGAACCTCGACAAGGCGCGCAGGTTGCTCTGGCCTATCAAGCAGAAGTACGGCCGGAAGCTCTCGTGGGCCGACCTGATGATCTTCACCGGCAATCGTGCCCTGGAGTCGATGGGTTTCAAGACGCTCGGTTTCGCCGGCGGGCGCGAGGACGTCTGGGAGCCCGAAGAAGACATCTACTGGGGACCGGAGGACACGTGGCTTGGAGACGAGCGCTACACCGGCGACAGGGAACTGGAGAATCCTCTCGGCGCCGTCCAGATGGGCCTGATTTACGTGAATCCGGAAGGGCCGAACGGCAACCCGGATCCGCTCGCTGCAGCCAGGGACATTCGAGAAACGTTCCGCCGAATGGCGATGAACGACGAGGAAACCGTTGCGCTCATCGCTGGCGGACACACCTTCGGCAAAGCGCATGGTGCTGCCGATGCAGACCAGCACGTCGGCCCCGAACCAGAGGGTGCCAGCATCCAGGAGCAGGGCCTCGGCTGGATGAACAGCTTTGGCAGCGGCAAGGGCGGCGATACGATCACCAGCGGGTTGGAGGGCGCCTGGACCACCGCACCGGCGAAGTGGGACAACAATTTCTTCGACAACCTGTTCGGCTACGAGTGGGAGCAGGTGAAGAGCCCTGCGGGTGCGACGCAGTGGACGCCCAAGGATGCCTCTGCACAGGGCACCGTGCCGGATGCTCACGATCCGTCGAAGGCGCATGCGCCTATGTTGCTCACCACGGACCTCGCACTGAAGATGGACTCGATTTATGCGCCGATTTCGAAGCGCTTCCACGAGAACCCGGAAGAGTTTGCGGACGCCTTCGCCAAGGCGTGGTACAAGCTGACCCACCGCGACATGGGGCCCCGCACGCGGTGTCTCGGCCCGCTGGTTCCTGCGGAGTCACAGTTGTGGCAAGACCCCGTCCCCGACGTCACTCATGAGTTGATTGGTGGGCAAGATATCGCCGACCTCAAGGGCAAGATCCTCGCATCGGGGCTGTCCATTTCGCAGCTGGTCTCGACGGCCTGGGCGTCGGCGGCAACGTTCCGTGGCACCGACAAACGCGGTGGGGCGAACGGGGCGCGTATTCGGCTCGCGCCGCAGAAGGATTGGGAGGCGAACAACCCCGCCGCACTAGGGCAGGTGTTGCGGACACTAGAGGAGATCCAGACAGCATTCAATAGCTCGCAGTCCAACGGCAAGATGGTCTCGCTTGCGGACGTGATCGTTCTGGGTGGGTGCGCAGCCGTCGAGAAAGCTGCGAAGAACGCCGGGCACGACGTGCAGGTGCCCTTCTCGCCGGGTCGCACCGACGCGCTCGAAGAGCAAACCGACGTGGACTCCTTCGCCGTGCTAGAACCCACCGTAGACGGGTTCCGCAACTACGCCGGCAACGGACACCGAAGATCGGCAGAGGAGCTGCTGGTAGATCGGGCTCACAGGCTGACGTTGACTGCTCCTGAGATGACGCTGCTTGTCGGTGGCATGCGGGTCCTGAATGCAAATGTCGGACAGTCCGATCTCGGCGTCTTCACCACGCGACCTGAAACGTTGACGAATGATTTCTTTGTAAACCTGCTCGACATGAAGACCGAGTGGCAGGCGTCCTCAGAATCGGAACACGTGTTCGAGGGACGCGAGCACGGGACGGGCGAGCTCAAGTGGACCGGCACCGCCGTCGACCTGGTGTTCGGTTCGAACTCCCAGCTTCGAGCCATCGCGGAAGTCTATGCATGTGACGACTCGCAGGAGGCGTTCGTGTGTGACTTCGTGACTGCATGGAACAAGGTGATGAATCTCGATCGCTTCGACCTCGCTTGAGCTCACGGAGTTGGCATGCGCCAGTTGCTCTCATTCAGCGTCTTCCTCATCATCCTCATCGTCGCGCTCTCGGCCGACCGGTGAGGGAAACCGCTACCGTAACCACCCGCGATTGCGGGACCTCAATCTGCCACCGCTCGGCGGAGACAACGGCAGCAACGGGCCACTCTTGACCAAGACGCTCTTGATCTACTGCCTGACCGCCGGAGGCACAAACGAGGGCCCGCGACTGGTCGCGTACGACAAAGCGAATGGCGCCGAGTTGGCGTCCGTCGACCTCCCCAGCGGCGCCATCGGGACGCCGATGACGTACATGGTCGACGGCCGGCAGTTTATCGCCCTGACGATCGGCGGCGGACCGCGGCTGGTTGCGTTCGCGCTGCCCGAGTAGTCGAGGTAAACTGGTGAGCGCTTGGCGAGCTCGTAAGCGCGTACAGGGGTAAACGAACGATGCGCGAACCTGGGCCTAATTGCGGACACGAACGCCAAGCAACCTGATTTGAGAAGGAGAGACCATGGGCTCGAAACGACCGGATCGAAGAGGATTCCTCAAAGGCAGCGCCGCGTTAGCCGGTGGTTTGACCTTGGGAGCGACAGAGCCGGCGCTCGGCCAGCTCCCGGGCCCAGAAACTTTCATCAAGGGCACCGACGACTTGGTCGCCTACGGTGAGCGCTCCCGTTTCGTGACCTCGGTCCGCATCGCGCACCCACCAGGCAGTCGGCCTTCGCCGGACAAGTTTGGGCTCGTGTTCCATGTGGCGTCTCCGCTTCAAGATTCGGTTGGGATGATTACGCCATCGGCGCTCCACTTCGTGGGGACCACGCGTGGCTCCTTTGTTCCCGAGATCGATCCTCGCGAGCATCGGCTCATGATCCACGGGTTAGTGGATCGTCCGCTGGTCTTCACCATGGAGGACTTGAAGCGTCTCCCTTCCGTCACCCGCCCTCATTTCGTCGAATGCGCGGGAAACCGTTCGAGGGCCGAGCACAAGACGGTCCAGGAGACACACGGGATGACCAGTTGTGCCGAATGGACCGGCGTGCTCCTGTCCACCCTGCTCAAGGAAACGGGCGTGAAGGACGCCGGGAAGTGGATCGTCGCGGAAGGGGTGGAAGAAGTAAAAGGCGCGTCGAGCATTCCGATGGAGAAGGCCATGGACGACTGCCTCATTGCCTACGGCATGAACGGCGAGGCAGTTCGTCCCCAGAACGGATTTCCGCTGCGGCTGCTGGTTCCCGGGTTCGAAGGAATCTTCAACTCAAAGTATCTCAGGCGAATCAAGGTCGTGGACCGGTACTACATGACCTACAACGACTACGGGCATCTGACTCGGGACCCGGACCGCGCGGCGCTGGGATACCAGGTCGGACCGAAATCGGTCATCACCTTTCCGTCCGCGGGACAACAGCTGCCCGACCGAGGATTCTACGAGGTTAGCGGCTTGGCCTGGTCTGGTGGGGGCGCCATTGGCCGGGTGGAGGTCTCCACCGACGGCGGCCGGCGCTGGATGGACGCCGAGATTCAGGGCACGGCCCACCGCATGGCGCATACGCGGTTTCGCTTCCAGTGGAACTGGGACGGCAGCGAGACAGAACTGCTGTCGCGCTGCACGGATGAGCTGGGTCAGGTGCAGCCGACACGAGCCCAGGTCGCCCAGTTCTTCAACGTGCCCGCGGACCCGTCATTCAGGGTGCCAGGCCTGGACAATTCCATTCAGCCGTGGAGGATCGCGAGCGACGGGAGCGTTCACAATGGGTTTGCCTAGACTTCTGTTGTTGCTGATGCTGCTCGGGGGCTCCGCCGCGGCGCAGTCGCCTACGTATGGTGTCGGACGAACTCCAACCGAAGAGGAAATCCGTGCCTGGGATATCTCCATCGGTCCTACGGGCGAGGAGCTCCCGCCGGGGCGGGGCACCCCTGACGAAGGCGAGCTCGTCTATCGCAGAAGGTGCGCGACGTGCCACGGACCAAACGGGGCCGGGGGCAGCGCTCCCAGGTTGATCAAACGCGAGGCGGAGCCGGGTGCTCACCCGTGGAACTACGGCAGGGTCCTCCCGATTCGTGCACCATACGCCACGGGGGTCTGGGACTACATCAATCGTGGTATGCCCCTCAATCGAGAGGGGACGCTCACGGCCGATGAGGTCTACGCGCTGACAGCCTATCTGCTGTATCTCAACGACGTCATCCCGGAGGGCAAGGTGCTCGACGCCGAGAGTCTGCCTGAGGTCGAGATGCCCAATCGTGACGCGTTCGCTCGCGTTCCGGATTGGGAGCCCGGGATGCCAAGGCTTCCAGGGTACCCCCACTAGGCGGGGCACTTAGGCTCGGTGGGCACGAGTCGCTCAAGCTTTTCGAACCAGTTCTGGACGCGACGTCGAGCGTTCAAAGTGTCGCCGCCGCTGTAGAATGGATGGCTGGCAGTATCCTTCCGAGGCGGGCGGACGGTCTGCTACTCGAGGGCTGACATCGTGAGGATGACCGACGGGGGCGAGCCCGGGGGCCGACTTCAGCGACCTGTCAAGTCGAAGATGAAGATGCGGCCGCCCGCGTCCGTGGCGACTGTCATCGCGGCCGTGTGGGTTTTCGCATGCGTCGCAGGTAGCTGGGCCCCTGGTCGCACCTCCGCCCACCTGCTGGCCACCTCTGCTGCTCCCTCCTCTCCCGAATCGGTGCGCAGCGTCCTCGATCAATACTGCGTCGATTGTCACAACGAGCGCAGGGTCAACGCAGTGAGCGCGCCCGCGTCCGTGCTCGATTCGCAGATCCGGGCGACGGGACTCGCGCTGGACGTGGTGAACGTAGAGCGACCGAGTGCCGATGCCGAGACGTGGGAGCGGGTGATCAAGAGACTCAAAGCCGGTTCGATGCCACCAGCGGGGCGCCCACGACCCAGCGAAGAGGAAACGGACGCGGTGACGGGCTGGCTAGAGACCAGGATCGACCAGGCGGCGTCGACGAACCCGAATCCGGGGAGAGTCGGTTCGATGCATCGCCTGAACCGCACGGAATACGGCAACGCGATTCGTGACCTGCTCGCGCTCGAGATCGATGTGGCGGCCCTACTGCCTGGGGACGAAACCTCGGATACCGGGTTCGACAACAATGCAGAAGTGCTGTCTATCTCGACCGCTCAACTGGAGCGATACCTTTCAACGGCGCGCAAGATCTCTCGCCTTGCGACGGGCGTCATGTCGGCTCCCGACTTCGCGAGGTTCGAGAACTCGGTGCTGTTGACTCAATCGGATCGGCAACACGAGGACCTGCCGCTCGGCTCGCGTGGCGGGCTCTCCGCCACGTACAACTTCCCGGCCGATGGCAACTACACCTTCCGAATCTCGCTGACGACCAACTGGCAGGATTACGTCCGCGGGATGGGGAGAACAAACATTCTGGACCTGCGCATCGACGGAGAACTTGTCCGGCGATTCACGGTGGGAGGCGAGGCTCCCGGAACGCCTGCGCCCAGGACGTGGTCTCCGGCGGAAGTGGGCGACCCCGAGTGGGAGCAGTACGTCCGAGAAGCGGCCGCCCACCTGGAAGTCCGCGCGCCGGTTGATGGAGGGCCACACGTCGTCGGGGTGTCGTTCGTCCGGCATCTGTGGGAGCCCGAGGGAATCCCGCAACCGGTGATGAAGGGGGCCGTCCTCTCCAACGACGAGAGGTATCACGGGCACGCGGAGGTTCAGGCCTTGACGATCGAGGGACCGTACGAGGGTGCGGTTCCCGCGGACACGCCGAGCCGGCGGCAGATCTTCGTCTGTCAGCCGACCGCCGCTTCGGAAGAGGAGGCGTGCGCCGAGCAGATCATGTCGAGTTTGGCCCGCCTCGCCTATCGGCGGCCGCCGACACGTCAAGACCTTGAGACGCTGCTCGAGTTCTTCCGGGACGGGCGGTCCAAGGAGGGGGGGAGCTTCGACACCGGTATCCAGCTCGCCCTCGAACGACTGCTCGTTGATCCGGACTTCCTCATACGGGTCCAGGAAGATCCTCCCGGCGCCGCGCCAGGAGAGGTGTACGCGCTCAGCGAGTTGGAGCTCGCGTCACGCGTGTCGTTCTTTCTGTGGAGCAGCATCCCCGATGCGGAGCTCCTTGACGTTGCCGAGCGCGGACAACTGACAGATCCCGTGATCTTGAGCCAGCAGGTACGGCGCATGCTGGACGATCCGCGCAGCGAGTCGCTGGTGACCAACTTCGCCGCCCAGTGGCTTCACCTGCGTAATCTCGAGGAGGTCAAGGCGGAACCGTCGGTGTATCCCGAGTTCGACCAAGAGCTAGTGGACGCGTTTCGGCAAGAGACCGGTTTGTTCATTGCCAGCACCATCGATGAGGATCGGAGCGTCATGGACCTTCTCGGTGCCGACTACACGTACCTGAACGAGCGGCTGGCGCGGCACTACGGTATCCCCGGCGTCTACGGGAGTCGATTCAGGCGCGTGACCCTGCCAGACCTGGAACAGCGGGGTGGGTTGCTGGCCAACGGATCCCTACTGACGCTGACCTCATATCCAAACCGAACCTCGCCCGTCCTGCGAGGGCGGTGGCTCCTCGAGGCAATCTTCGGCACGCCTCCACCGGGTCCTCCGGCCGATGTGCCCCCCTTGCCGGAGCGAGGAGACGATGACGAACCGGCGTCGGTCCGTGAGCGCTTGGAGCTGCATCGGCGCAATCCCGTGTGCGCGAGTTGCCACCGGGCCATCGATCCGCCCGGCTTCATGCTGGAACACTACGATGCCATTGGGGGGTGGCGATCGGTCGCCGAGACAGGCAGGCCAGTCGACGCCGTCGGTACCATGCCGAACGGGGTGACGGCAGAGGGACTCTCCGGACTACGGGGCCTGTTGCTCGATGAGCCCGAGCCATTTTTGAGCACGCTCACCGAGCGGCTCCTGGCCTACGCCATCGGGCGCCAGCCGCAGTACTACGACCAGCCGACGGTGCGCCGGATTGTCCGAGACGCGGCCCAGGATCAGTATCGCTGGTCCTCGGTTATTCTTGGGATCGCCAACAGCCCGGCGTTCTCGATGCGGAGGGCGGCAGGGTGAAGGTTGCGGGGCTCCGGGGACCCTCGTATCCTATCGTAAGGAACGGTTCCACGTTGAGCGACCGAGGAAGAGCCGATAAGGGGACTGATATGAGCGGCATCAACATCATCACGACGAAGCCTTTGTCCCGCCGAACGATCCTGCGCGGTCTGGGCGTGACGGTTGCGTTGCCGTTTCTGGATGCCATGGTGCCTGGCGTGTCGGCGCGGCAGACGACGGTGGCCAAGCCCGCTCATCGCTTCCAAGCGATCTTCGTGCCGAACGGAATGGCGATGGAGCATTGGTCGCCGACCACCGTGGGACGCAATTTCGAGCTCACGCCGATCCTGCAGCCCCTGGCGACGTTCAGGGATCAGATGTTGGTATTTTCAGGGCTCGACGCCTCGTGGAACTACGTGCATGCGGGCGCGTCCGGTTCGTTCCTGACCGGCACGAAACGAGGGGGAACATCAGAGACAGACGTGGTGGCCGATACGTCGATCGACCAGATTCTCGCGCGCGAGTTCGGCGCGTCGACTCCACTCGCATCGCTCGAGCTGTCGATCGACAAGGAGGCCAACGCAGGACAGTGCACCGCGGGCCTCAGCTGCGCGTACACCCAGACGATCTCGTGGCGCACGCGCACGACGCCACTGCCGATGGAGAACAACCCGAGGGCGGTGTTCGAGCGGATGTTCGGTGACAGCGGCTCGGCCGACCCTGCCGTACGACTCGCACGTATGCAGGAGAAGAGGAGCATTCTAGACTCCGTGATGGACAAGCTGGCGGATCTCGATCGACGGGTTGGGGCAGCCGATCAGCGCAAGGTCGAAGAGTATGCCGCGGCGATTCGCGACGTCGAGAGGCGTATCGAGGTGGCGGAATCCAAGAGCGATCTGGATCCGGAGATCGTGGCGGAAGAGCCTCGGGGTGTGCCGTCCACCTTCGAGGAGCACGTGGAGTTGATGTTCGACCTCCAGTTCCTAGCGCTTCAGAGTGATCTCACGCGCATCGTCACCTTCATGCTCGGCCGGGAGCAGAGCACCAGGACCTATCCCGAGGTCGGCGTCACCGAAGCGCACCATCCGCTATCTCACCATGACAACGATCCGGCGCAAATCGCCAAAATGTCCAAGATCAATGCGTATCACGCGGAGCTGACCGCGAGATATTTGGGACGGCTCCGCGCGACGCCAGATGCTGACGGTTCGCTTCTGGACAACATGACCATCATGTACGGCACGTGCATGTCCAACAGCACCCGTCATGCGGGCAACAATATTCCGATCCTGGTGCTCGGGGGCGGTGCAGGGCGACTCAAGGGTGGGCGACATCTGAGCTATGACCTGGGCACGTCGCACGCCAATCTCCTTCTTAGCCTGATGGACAAGTTCGACATGCCCTTGGATGGCGTCGGCGGCAGCACTGGGTACCTGCCGATCGACGAGATCAACACGCTGTCGGGGGTGTAGGCGCCACGCGCCGCGGTACGAAGAGGATGCCAGCGATGCCAGGCCGCGAGAGAGACGCTGCGATGATGGGGGTGGCGTGCGTCCGGCGGTACGGGTTGCTACTGGTGATGATGGCGGCGAGCGTCGCAGCCGCGGCGCCGGCCGAGGCGCCGCTCGCGGACGCCGCGAAGCATGCCGATTGGGCCACGGTCCGATTGCTCCTTCGGCAAGGGGCTGAGGTCAATACGCCTCGAGGAGACGGCTCCACTGCTCTTCATTGGGCGAGCTACTGGGACAATCCCAAGATCGCAGATCTGCTGATTCGCGCTGGGACCGAGGTCAATGCGACGAATGACCTCGGCGTGACGCCGCTCTGGGCAGCTTGCGAGAACGGAAGCTCGGCCATGGCGGAGATGCTGTTGGAGGCTGGTGCCGACCCAAACATGGCGCTGCCCTTTGGCGAGACGCCGCTGATGACAGCGGCTCGGACAGGCAGTGTGGACGTGGTCGTTCGGCTGCTGGCCGGTGGCGCCGACGTCGATGCCACGACCGAGGATGGGGCCTACGGAGCGCAAACGGCTCTCATGTGGGCGGTTGCGCAAGAGCATCCCGCGGTCGTGGAGGTACTGTTGGCTCATGGCGCCAACGTGCACGTGCGCTCGAGCACGTTCATCGAGACCATCAAGACCACCCCGACGTATGCGAACTACGGTCTCCAATGCGTGCCCAGGGACGAGTGCTATATCACTGAGGCGCAGAGTGGGGGGTCCACACCTCTGTTGTTTGCGGCTCGGGTAGGCGCGCTCAGCTCGGCACGGCTTCTCGTGGCGGCGGGTGCCGACGTGAACGAAATCGCGCCGGATGGGGCGAGCGTATTGGCGGTCGCGGCGCTCAGTGGGCATGGAGACGTCGGTGCCTACCTCCTGGATCACGGTGCGGACCCGAATGCGGCCGAGGGTGGCTATTCACCGCTGCATGCAGCGACTCTGCACAGGGACCTTGAGCTGGCCCGGGCGCTCCTGTCAGCCGGGGCGGATCCAAACGCCCGGGTGTCAGGCTCCACGCGATTTGCCCGCGACAGCGCCGATTTCCACTTCCCCCCCTGGTTCGTCGGAGCGCCGGCATTCTGGCTTAGTGCGCGACACCGCGACGCCGGCCTCATGCGGCTTCTGGCCCAGCGCGGTGCCGATCCCTTGGCCACGCATCGTCCGGAGTACTGGGCCACTGACGGACGGAGGGCAGCGAGCCGGATGTGGGTTGACGAAGGTGAGACGACCGCGCTGATGGCAGCCGTAGGATTGGGAGGTCGGGACCCGCTCTCGACGGCGAATCACCACGCGAGAGTTGCGGAAGCCACGGAACTGGGACGTGGGCCCGATCGCGCCGAGGTCCAGGCGGCGACGCTCGAGGCTGCCAGTGTGGCGGTCGAGTTGGGTGTTGATGTCAACGCCGCGAACGGGCGAGGGCAGACGGCGCTCAACGCGGCCACGGCCGACGGGTTCGGGGAAGTGGTTGCGTTTCTCGTCGAGCACGGGGCGGTGCCCCGCGCCGACAGGTAAACCAACGTCCAGCAATCCGTCGTGCCGCGATCGGTTTGCCGACCTGTGTTGCCGCCGTTGATTTGCCCGCTGACCTTCTAGTCGAGGCCGCTCGAAGTTAGAGACCGCGGATCTTTCCCCAGCACTTCCGCGAACGTCGGCCCCGTCCGGGCTTCGTCTTGAATCCGTCGCGACGGTCATTTCTGGTAGGTTTCCACCTCCTACGAACCGCAAAAGGGGGAATCATGCTCTTTCACGTTACCTGGGAGTTCATCGACCGCTCCGAAGGAGGACAGAAACGCTCGCTTGATTTGTTCTCTAAGTGGCAACCGGGCCCCGGACAGTTTCAGGGGTTCTACGGTTTTGCGGATGGCGGGGGCGGCGTCGCGCTCATCGAAGCGGAGAGCGCTGCAGACCTTACGCGGACGATGGCTCCGTGGACGCCCTTCTTGAATTTCACGACTCGCGTCATTCTGCCGGTGCAAGAGACGGCAAAGATCAGCGGCGAAGCCGCCGCCTGGCGCGACGGGAGCTGAAAACGGTTGTACGTGAGGCGGCTGCGGCCTAGACAAGCGCCGCTGCCTCACCCACTACGCTGAGCGATTCGGCTATCGGTGCGTGTCCCGATCCAGCGCTTCGTAGATCTCGCCCATGCCGCCTTTGCCGAGCAGGCGCACGATCTCGTAGTGGCCGAAGGTGGCGCTTGGGGCGAAGCGAGAGCCGACAGGGGCCTTTGAGGGAGTCGCTTCGTCCGACGCGGTAACCGTCGGGGCCTCGCCCGGGTCGTCGGCAAGCCCTACTCGTAACAGACATACTGGCATCGACCTTCTGGCGACGGCGCGTCCGTGAGCACCGTCCCGCACGACCTCTGCGGCGAGCAGTCGCTGTTCCGTTCCCTGAGTCAAGCCCATTCTTAGTTGAAACTCTCTACGGCTCCTGATTGACTACGCGGCTTTCTTCTTCGACGTCGTCGTGTCGATCTTCAGTTCTCGCTTCAACGCGGCACGGAGCGTGGGCAGGTGCCGGTACCCCATCACCTTGCGCAGGCGCGGTTCGATGTCCAAGAGCGCGGTCGCCAGCCAGCGGTGACGTTGACGCGAGTTTTGCCAGTGATCGACCTTCGCGCAGCGTTCCTCGACGAGCGCATTGACGGACTCCAGACAGTTCGTCGTCTTCAGCGAGCGGCCCAGAACGCCGTAGAGCCCGAGTCGATGCAGCGTCAAGGTCTCGTCGAAGCCTTCCGCCAAGCTGCGGGCCGCCGATTGGTTCCGGTCCTCCAGCTCGCGATGGAGCGTCTCAAGGGCCGCGCGGGCTTCGTCGTATTCCGGACGGTTGTAGGCGCGTTGGAGGCGCTGGCGCCACGACGCCTGCTCGGTCTTGGCCAGGTAACTCACCACGTTCTCGCGCTTATGCCACTGGCACCGGTGGACCAGCGCCCGGTCCCGGAAGGCTTTGCGGACGGCTGATCGCAGCCCCTTGCCGCCGTCGAGGATCACCAGCACGCCCTGGGAGACGTCAAGACCCCGCTCGACCAACGACCGCAAGAACGGGGTCAACACTTTCTCGTTCTCGGTATCCGTCTCGACGAAGCCCAGAAAGCGTTTTTCCCCCGCCATCGTGATGCCCAGCGCGATGACCATCGTTGCCTCGGCAAAGGTCTTGCCGTCCAGGACCACGGCCACCACGTCCTCGCCGGAGAGGTCCCGCTCCTGGAGCTCCCGCAGTTTCGCCGCGCTAGCCTGAATAAAGCCCCGGGACACGGTCGACCCCGACAGCCCGATGGCTCCGGGAATCGCCGCCGCGGCGGCTTCGTAGTTGCGGCACGAGATTCCGTACAGCACGCGCTTCAGCAGCAGGTCGTTCACCGCGCGCTCCCCATGCAACGCCTCGTAGGACCGCAGCGGCATCTCGCTCCCCGCGACATGGCGAATCCGTGGCACGCGAATTGGCACGCGCTGGCCGGCCAACCCGACCGTCCCGGGGTTGCTGCCATGACGACGCCCGCCGACCGATGCGTCCTTGCGGGCATAGCGCCCGCCCGCCAGCGCCGTCACCTCCGCGTCGAGCAACTCCTCGACATGCAGCAACCCCAGCGGCACCAAGGACCGGATCAACTCCACCTTGGTGTCGACGTCCAGTTCGGCGTACTCCTTCCGGTCGATGACGTCGACCGGGCCCAACGTGCGAACCTTCTTGCGCTTCCTGACGGGTCGTAGGACACTGCTCATCTCGGCTCCTTTCTCTCGTGGCGTGATGTTCGTCTTAGGCAACGTCATCAAACCACAGGGTTTGGAGCCGCTTCAATTCCCAACTAAGTTTCGCGCACCTTCCGTTCCCTCCACCAGGAGCACCAGCGCGTTCGTGTCCAGGCTCACGAACTGCCCGGCGGTTTCGCGGCCCGTCGTATCCTCGACATAAACCGTCGACCGGTCCTCCACGCTCAAATCACTCCAGTCGTGAGTCTGTGCCCACGCGGAGCTGGGCAGTAGGGTGAGCGCCAATACGGCAACAAATCGCATTAGAGCTCCTTTACCTCATACAGGGTCTAGGCCGCGGCCAGCGCCTCGATCTCGACCATGAGCTCAGGAAACGCGAGACGATTGACACCCAATAGTGTCTGGGGAGGCATTACGCCTGCCGGGCCAATTCGCCCCGCGAACACATCCCAGTTCCCAATCACGGCATCAACGTCCGTCGTGTAGATCGTGAAACGGACGACGTTCGACAATGTCATGTCTCCGGCCTTGAGCACCTCCTCGAGGTTGTCCAGCGCGAGTCCCATTTGAGCCTTCATGTCCCCGGCGTGCTGCGGATTCCCATCGCCGTCAATTGCCGTTTGGCCGGAACACACGAGGGGAACCGGCTGGCCTCCTCGATGACTTCACCCTGGTTGAAGCTGAACTTCAGGGACCAGTCCCACGGATTCACCGCTGTTCGGTTCATGCGTCTTTTCCTCCCATCTGGAAAACTATGGTCCATGCGCACCGGGTCAGTCGCGGCAGCCACGTGACATGACGTAGCCTGGCGCTAGCGACGGTCGAAAACCGGTGGAGCCTGAGGAATAGCCATTCCGTCGTGCCGCGGTTCGGAGGCACCAAAGTGGACGCCGTCTGGGGTGCGCTGGACAGCCTGTCCATACCCAAACGCGCCGGTCCTCGCCGGCCGCACGTCGAGATCATGACCACGCGCGGCCAATTGCTCTTGCACTTCTGACGGGATTAGCGCCTCGACGCGAACGTCGCATCCCGAGAACGAGCGCTTGGTGAACCGGCCTGCCTCCAAGGCCTCCTGGATGTTGAAGCCGTAGTCGGCGATGTTGGCCACGAACTGCGCGTGGGCCTGAGCCTGGGTCCAGCCACCCATGATGCCGAACCCAATCTGGACGCCGTCCTTTTCCATGAAGGCCGGAATGATCGTGTGCAGCGGACGCTTCCGAGGTTCGAGGGTATTGGGCTGCCCTTCTTCCAGCGTGAATAACCCGCCGCGGTTGTGCAGCATGAACCCCGTGTCGGGTGGGACCAGACCGGATCCGAAGCCGCCGTAGTTGCTCTGGATCAAAGACACGATGTTGCCGTCCTGGTCGATCACTGACAGGTAGATTGTGTCGTTCCGAGTACGGAATTTCCTAGTTTAAGGTCTTTCAATAAAAACAATAAGACTACTCCTACCGGACTAGAAGCAACACCCGAGTCTGAAATGTGTTTAGGACCCAACCCATCCCTGGCACAAAGCGCAACACCGGAGCAAGCGGGGCCAGCCGAGAGTAGCGTAGTGCCGCCCGCTCACAAAAACAGTACTTGTTGAAGTGTCGGCGCACGAAACCGACAATCTCACGCCGCGACAGGTAGTTGGTCTTCGTCGTCAAGTACGTGCGGTTGCGTCGTGCGACCTCCCGTGGTCTCATCCCGCGCTGCGAGGGCTTGCGCACCCCGAGCCAGGCCCAGGCGAGCAACCACCAGTACGGTCGGAACACGCTCGCACACGGCACGTACACGTGGCCCTCGATACAACGATAACGACTGGGGAAGATGTGCAGGCTCACGCCGCCTGGACGAAGCACGCGGGCGATCTCCGCAAGGGTGGCGTCGTAGTTCTGAACGTGCTCAAAGACCTGCTCGCTGAAGACGCCGTCGAAAGCCGCGTCGCCGAAAGGAAGTCGATATGGCGCGGTCTCGATCTTACAAATCAGCCCCGCCCGGTGGAGCCGTTCGCAGTGTGGCCCCTGTTTGAACTGGATATCGCACCCGCTGGCGTCGTACCCCCTATCCAGAAGCGCCTGCACGCCGTTGCCGTTACCACAACCCAGGTCGAGCACCCGTGAACTGTTGGGAATCGGATAGCCCACGATTGCGGGAACATTCAACCACTTATCGATCATTTTCCTGACTGACCCTTGCGGCTCCACTTACTCATCGTCAGTGAACGGTAACACGGACGAGCTCGTGCTTCACCGTAGAGAACCAACTTTCCATCACGGCGTTGTCGTAACAGTTGCCCCGACGGCTCATGCTGCCGGTCATCCGATGCGTCTTGAGGATGCGCTGGTAATCTTGGCTCGCATACGGGCTCCCTTGATCGGAGTGATGTAAGAGACCAGCCCCGGGCGCGCGGCGTTTCAAGGCCATCTGGAGTGCCTTGATGACGAGATGGCGATCGTTGATGGCACTGACGGCCCAGCCAACCAGGAAGCGCGAGTAGAGGTCGAGAATCGCCGCCAGGTAGAGCTTGCCACTGCTGCCGATGACGAACTCGGTCGTGTCGCCGACCCACCGTCGGTTCGGCGCCTCGGCGACGAAGTCTTGCCCGAGCACATTCGCGGCCACGGGCTGGTCATGGTCGCTCATCGTCGTACGCTTGAACCGCTTCCGCGCCCGCGCGGTCAGGCCCTCCGCCTGTTTCAAGCGGATGACGCGTCTCCGACTCACGCGATGCCCCTGCTCGTGTAGGTCCCGATGAATGCGCGGACTGCCGTAGGTGCGGCGACTCGCCTCATGCGAGGCACGAATCAACACCCGCAGCTGGCGGTCCCGTCGGGCGTGAGCCGAGGGCGGTCGACGCGCCCAGGCATAGAAGCCACTTCGAGAGACGTTGAGAATCTGACACAGATGGGTAAGCGGCACCGTGGCCTTCTCCGCCTGTATGAACGCGAATCTTACTCGCTCTCCCTCGCGAAGAAGGCCGCGGCTTCCTAAGAAACTCCCTCAGCGACCGTGGGGTACTCCTCCACGGTGAAGCCGAGCGACTTCCTAAGAAACTCCCTCAGCGACCGTGGGGTACTCCTCCACGGTGAAGCCGAGCGACTTTGCGCGACGGCGCAGGTTGGCCACCGCGCGCTGACGATACCGGGCTTCATAGTACGACGCGCCAGGGTCGGCGTATGCCATGCCATAGCGCAGCGTGTTGTAGAAGAGGACCGCGATCTTGCGTGCGGTGGCCGTCACAGCCTTGGCTTTGCCGGCCCGGGCCCCGAGGCGGCGGTAGAAGGCACCCAGCGCGGTGTCCGTCTTGCCCACCGTGACCGCGGCCAAGCGCAGCAGGGCCGCCACTCGATTGGCGGACCGCCGCGTTTTCGAGCTCAGCACCTTACCGCCCGAGACCTTGTTGCCCGGGGCCAGCGTCAACCACGACGTAAAGTGTTTGGCGGTGGGCCACCGGGACATATCCGTACCACACTCGCCGACGAGCTTCAGGGCCACATAGGGCCCGACGCCGTGGATTTGGGTGAGGTCCACACCCAGCAAGGCGTGCAAGGCTGCGCGCACGTCGAACGTCAGGGCGTTGGCCGGGCGGGCTTTGTGGCGGGGCGCGGGCAAGGACGCGTCAGGCGGCGGGACGTCGGCGCACAGTCGTGCCAAGGCACGCTCGATTTCCCGGTCGCTGTCAGCCACGCAGCGTTGATACACGTCATACAGCTCCAGCGCTTGTCGCAGGGCGAAGACATGTTCCTCCCGATAGTTTCCGACCAAGGCGGCGCGGATGGTCTCGGGGCTCGCTTTGCACCGACCGTCTCGATGACGGGCGAGCGCCACCGGGTCGCGATCGCCCGCCACGATCGCCCGCACGATACGCATCCCGGTGGCCCCGGTGATGTCTGACACGACATGATGGAGCTGGACGTTCATTTGGGTCAATGCCTTCTGCATATGCTGGATGTGTGAGGCCGCGTACTCGATCAGCCGCTCCCGCTGTCGCAGATACGCGCGCAGGGCCACGACGTCCTGGTGGGGACGGAAGCTCCCGCGCAACAGCCCAAACTGGTGGAGCTGCTGGAGCCACTGGCAATCTTTGACGTCCGTCTTGCGGCCGGGAACGTGCTTCACCTCACGCGCGTTGACCAGGAGCACCTCGAAGCCCCGCGCCTCGAGGGTTTCGAAGAGCGGAATCCAATACACCCCCGTGCCCGTGGACTCCATCGCCACCGTCGAGATGCCCACAGCGGCCAGCCAATCGGCCAGTCGATGCAGGTCATGAGTGAAACTACGGAAGGTCCGAACGGGCTCTGGGTCGCGGTCTGCCGAGACGGCCACAACATGAAACCGGGAGCCCACGTCGATTCCGGCCGCGTCCGGATGAACGGTGGAAAAACCTTGTCGTGTCCGCCGCCGCTTCGTCCTCGGTTGTCCTGGCATCGGTGCCTCCCTTGGGTAGGTGTAACCGAGGGCAGGACGGCGGAACCGAATACTTTCCTACACGGGATCGCGCATGCGCGTCACCACTCGCAAGTCCGCAAGCGTCCGTGGGCCAGGTTTTTTAACGGGGTCAATGCCACCAAAAAGCAGACGGCCGCTCCCCTCGGCTGCTTCGCAGCATACGCGGTCCTGGAGTTTCTGTCCCTACAGGAAACGGTGCCACCCGTCGGACAGTTTTTTAGGACGTCGCGCTCCACCCGCAGCCGCCGATTCTCCTTGCGGATCCGCCGCAGCTCCTCGCGTTCTTCGGTCGTCAAGCCCGTGCGTCCTTGCGTCCGATCCGCACGGGCCCGATCGACCCAATTCCGTAGCGCCGATTCGGTCAGGTCGAGGTCGCGGGACACGCGTCCCACCGTCTGGCCCTCGTCCAGCACGAGCCGGACCGCCCCGGCCTTGAACTCGTCATCAAACTGCCGGCGCGGGCGCCGGTTCTTGCTTGGTTGCACCATCGTGGACATCGTATCCGCCTTTCGGAATGTGTCCACAAAATCGGATCACGCCCAGGTTGGTCTCCCGCGGGCTTAGGAGATAAACATGCACACGCCAAGAACCGTCCACCGAGTGCAACAGCCACGGCACCGATCATGCTCCGTGAGCGCCTCAACGTCAGCACCCCTTCCACGCGAGTATGAGCTCCAGGAGCCCCGTGCGGAAGGACGCGCCATCGACCCGGCCGCGGTGGAACGGATGTTTGATGCGACGCTCGGCGCGCACATCTCGCCGAGGGAGCTCGAACAGATCTGGCGCGGCCCGCCGGATCCACCCGCTGATCGGGCCTGGCCTGATCCCGCCGGGGCGTGCTCCTTCGTCTGTGCGGTCACGTGGCCGGGACCGTTCCCCGCCGACGATCCGTTGGCGGTCCTGGTCCACTTCCACACGCCCCATGTTTCTCAGGCCGCCGTCGCCTGGTACTACGTCGCGCCGGGCGTGGCCGTCTATCTGGCCGGCTGCTGGTCATGAGTACCGCCCGGATCTGGTTCGCCCGCGCGGGCATCCGGTTCGGGCACCGCGCCCGCCCGACCGCGTCCCCGAAGGCGGAGATACGCTCGACGAAATTCCGCGTCACCGTCCGCGGCCGGCGGTCATACACCGGCGTCGTGTGCGGGGTGGAGTGGCCGGCCAGGGTACACGCACTGCTACAATCCTTTCCGATGGGGCTGCGGCATCTGCGCCACGTCATCACCAGCGGGGAGGCACTCCACCTCGGAATCCCAGTCGCTCCCGCCATCGGCCTTGTGGCCGAGGGACAAACGCTTGACGAAATCCTAGGCTTCTACCTCGAACTCGACGCTCACAACGGTCGCGAAGGGTTGCTGGTCGCGGTCGGCGCCATCCGCGAGCGGAACGTGCCGCTGGCCGGCTGACGTGGGCGAGTTGCGCATATGGAACTGAACGGCCTCGTCAATCAGTCGTCGTCGCCCCAGGCCAAGATCGCGCTCTTCCGATCCCTGTTTCGGGGCCGCGAAGACGTCTACCCGCGTCGATTCGAGAGCCGGAAGACCGGCAAGTCCGGGTACGCGCCCGCCTGCGCGAACGAATGGGTGCGTGGCATCTGCGAGAAGCCGCGCATCAAGTGCGCCGAATGCCCCCACCGTCGATTTCTCCCGGTGACGGAAGACGTCATCCGTTGGCACTTGTCCGGCCGCGACGATGTTGGCCAACCCTTCGTCGCGGGTGTCTATCCGTTGCTCCTGGAGGAGACCTGCTTCTTCCTGGCCGTCGACTTCGACAAGACCGGTTGGCACGATGATGCCGCGGCGTTCCTCGACACGTGCCGACGCCTGCACCTCCCTGCCGCCCTGGAACGATCACGCTCCGGGCGAGGCGCCCACGTCTGGCTGTTCTTTGAAGAGGCCATTCCAGCCGCGCTGTCAAGAAGGCTGGGATCGCATCTCCTGACCGAGACGATGGAGGGGCGCCCGGACATTGGACTGGATTCGTACGACCGTTTCTTTCCGAATCAGGACACGCTGCCCCACGGCGGATTCGGCAACCTCATCGCCTTGCCGTTACAAAGGAGATCACGCGGGCAGGGCAACAGTCTTTTCCTCGACGACCGATTCGAGCCGTGGGCGGACCAATGGGCGTTCCTCGCGGGCGTGCGCAAGATCAGCCGAGCGGAAGCTGAACGAATCGTCCAGGACGCCGAACAGCATGGTCGCATTCTCGGCGTGCGCCTACCCCCACAAGACAGCGAAGGTGAGGAGCCGTGGACAGCTCCTCCATCGCGTCACCGCAGGGATTTGCCAATTGTCGGCGACCTGCCTCAGACGCTGGAGCTGGTTCTCGGCAATCAGATCTACATCGCCAAGGAGCGGCTGCATCCGGGGCTCCGAAACCGGCTGCTTCGCTTGGCGGCCTTTCAGAATCCCGAGTTTTACAAGATGCAGGCCATGCGACTCTCCACCTACGCCAAGCCGCGCATCATCGCGTGCGCTGAAGATCACCCGCATCACATCGGCCTGCCGCGAGGATGCCTCGACGAGGTTCGCCAAACGCTGAGCAACCTCGGCATTCGCGCGACCATTCGCGACGAGCGCCACGCCGGCCGCCCTCTCCAAGTGACCTTTCAAGGTGAGCTGCGACCCGAGCAGCAGGCGGCGGCCGGCGCAATCCTGGCGCACGACGCTGGCGTGCTGGCCGCCACGACCGCGTTTGGCAAGACGGTGGTCGCCGCGTGGCTGATCGCGCAGCGGGGCGTGAACACGCTCGTCCTCGTACATCGTCGCCAACTGCTCGACCAGTGGATCGAGCGGCTCTCGGCGTTCCTCGGTATGCCGACGAAGTCGATCGGTCGCATTGGCGGCGGGCGAAGCCGACCGACCGGGCTGCTCGATGTCGCCGTCATTCAGAGTCTCGTCAGGAGGGGCGTGGTCAGTGACCGCGTGGCCGACTACGGCCATCTGATCGTTGATGAGTGTCATCACCTGTCGGCTCACAGCTTCGAGCAGGTCGCGCGCCAAGCCAAGGCCCGATTCGTCGTTGGCCTGTCAGCGACCGTTGCACGCAAGGACGGTCACCATCCCATCATTTTCATGCAGTGCGGACCGGTCCGGCACCGAGTGAACGCGAGAGCCCAGGCGGCCGCGCGACCGTTCGAGCATCTCGTACTCGTGCAACCGACGACGTTCCAGCCGGTCAGAACTCCAGACGCCGACAAGCGAGTCGAGTTCCAGGCGCTGTACCAAGAGCTGGTCGATGATGAGCCGCGGAACCGTCGTATCTGCAACGACGTGCTAGAGTCGGCGGACAACGGCCGATCGCCGCTGGTGCTCACGGAGCGGAACGATCACCTCGATTACCTGGAGGGCACGCTCGCCCCGGGCGTCCGTCACCTCGTGGTGCTGCGAGCTGGGCTAGGTAAGAAGCAGCGGCAGGCCGTCACCGATCGCCTCGCAGCTATCCCGCGCGATGAGGCCAGGGTCATCCTGGCCACCGGCAAGTACGTCGGAGAGGGATTCGACGATCCGCGCCTGGATACTTTGTTTCTGACCCTGCCCGTCTCGTGGCGCGGCACCGTCGCGCAGTACGCGGGCCGGCTGCACCGCCTCTATGACGGCAAGCGGGAAGTGCGCATCTACGACTACGCGGACCTCAACGTGCCCATGCTCGCACGGATGTTCGATCGGCGCTGCCGCGGCTATGAGGCCGTCGGTTACGACATCGTCGTGCCGGCCAGCGCCATACCGGGCTGGCCTGCCGATGTCGTGCTTCCGTCGGACCCGGTGTGGAAGCGCGACTATTCCGGCAGCGTGCGCAGGCTTGTCCGCGATGGCGTTGATGTGCCACTGGCCAGCCTTTTCGTCCACGCCGCTCGTCCGATGCCTCCAGATGCCGATGGCGCCGATCGAGCGCGAAGTGCCATGGAAGCATTCCTGTATCGGCGCCTCGAAACGCTGGCGGACACCAAGGGCCGTGTCGGCCTCAACGTGTCGTTGCCAATCGCGTTCGACGGTCTGGGAAGACTTGAAGTGGATCTGCTGTGCGCGGATGCGCGTGTGGCGGTGGAACTCGACGGCGCGCAGCACCTCGCGGACCCGGTCGCGTACCGTCGCGACAGGCGCAAGGATCAGGTGCTACAGGAGAATGGCTACCTGGTGCTGCGCTTCCTTGCCGAAGACGTGGGCAAGGAACTGGACCTCGTGCTCGATACCGTATTGAGAGCGTTCAGTAACCGCCGATCGACAGTTCCACCGGCGGCTCCGCTCACGCTCGCACGAGGAGGTCGCCAGAATTCTCGCATGTGAGTTCAGACCGGCCACAAACTCGATAACAGATCGATCCCGGTGTGTCGAGTAGCGGAGCAGGCTTGCAGGGACGCTACGCAGGCCGTACAGTAGGTGCATGAATCCTCTCCGAGCGCGGGTCGAGAAGGGCCGGCTTGTTCCTGACGAGCCGACAACTTTGCCCGAGGGGACGGTTGTCGACCTCATTGCTGACGACGACGGGGATGATCTGACCGACGCGGAGCGCCGCGCCCCTGCATGAAGCCTTGTCCGTATCCTGGCGCTCGGCCGAAGCCGGGCGTCTTCGGCCCGCGGCGGCGATTCGCGAGATACAGCGTCTTCTGCATCGTCAGGTCAGTTGTATCCGCCGGCGGCTCAGGCGTCATCCCAGCCTGTGCACCGGCATTGTCACCTTGATCGGCCGATGCTCGGGCGGTACTTCAGGGCGGCAATTGAGCTTCAACTGTTTCCGAGCGAGCGCCGGCTTCGCCGTTCGTTGAGAGCGGTGTTTCAAGACCGACCGTTGAGGGGCGAGAATGTTCTCGATATTGGCGGCGGACGAGGCCTGCTTTCGATGTACGCCGGAGCCGCAGGTGCTCGACGAGTTGTGTGCTTGGAGCCCGAAGCGGATGGTAGCATGAGTGGTTCCATGTCCAACGCCGAAACATTCCGACGTCATCTTGGTGTCGAAAATGTAGAGATAGTGCGGCACACGCTCCAGGAATATGAGCCAGGCCCAATGAAGTTCGATGTGATCGTGCTTCATAAGTCAATCAATCATCTGGACGAAGAGGCATGCATCCGGATGCTCGAGGATGCGTCCGCTTGGGGCGCATATCGGGCGATTGCCGCTCGGATAGCCAATCTCGCAAGCCAGGGTGCCACGCTTATCGTCTGTGATTGCGGGCGATCAAACCTGTTTTCACTGCTTGGCCTCTGGAATCCTCTGGCCCCGTCGATTGAACCCGGATTTCCGATTTCGCTGTGGTACCGTACCGCCAGGACCAGTCGCCGCGCCTTGATTTCTGGGGCTCCGACGTAAGGAACCTCACGACGGAGGGTGACACCCGGTGGGTGCATTACAACACAAGCCATTTCAGTTCGCGTTCAACGGCTTCTTGAAAGTCGCGTTTCAGGGATTGCGCGTCACCTCCGACGCCGGCCTCATTCTAGTGCGCGAGTTGGATGAACGCCTGGGGCTGGAGACACTCATCTCCGAGCACCTGAGCGATTCCCGACAGGGGTTGAACACCCAGTTCAGTCTGGCGGATCTCCTGCGGCAATCGGTCTACAGCCGGCTCGCGGGCTACGAAGACCTCAACGACGCAGTGCGCGTGTCGACGGACCCGACATTCCGTCTCATCGGGTCGCCAAAGCTCTGGGACCGGGGTGCGGCGCTGACATCGACCCGGCATTGGTTCGAGACCGACCTGCTGACCCAGGAGGAGAATCTCATTGGGCTGATGGCCGTGAACCGGGAGGTGCTCGCACAGGCCGAGAGACCGACGCGCGCCGACCGGATCGTGCTCGACATGGATTCGAGCGAGAGCCCGGTGCATGGGGCACAGGAAGGGAGTGCGTATAACGGGCACTTTGAGTCCGTCTGCTACCACCCGCTGTTTCTGTTCAGTGAGCACGGCGACTGCGTCGCCGCCACGCTGCGGCCCGGCAACGTGCAGAGCGCCGACGGCTGGGACGACCTGCTCGTGCCGGAGGTTGACCGGCCGCAGGCGGAGGGCACGCGCGTGGCGTTCCGCGCGGACGCGGCGTTCGCCAAGCCGGAGATCGACGAGACGCTCGAGAGACGCGACGTGGCCTATGCCATCCGCATGCCGGCGAACAAGAGCTTGGAGCTGGAAATCGAAAACATCCTCTTTCGTCCGCCCGGACGGCCGAGCCGCAAGCCCTTGGTGCGCTACAAGAGTTTCCGCTATCAGGCGAAGCGCTGGACTACGCCCAGACGGGTGGTCGCCAAGGTGGAGCACCCCCGGGGTGAGCTGTTCCCTCGCGTCGGCTTCATCGTGACCAACATGACCCTCCCGAGTCGCTCGGTCGTCCGGTTCTACAACAAGCGCGGCACGGCGGAGCCATGGATCAAGGAAGGCAAGCAGGCAACGCACTGGACGCGGCTGTCGTGCCATCGGTTCCGGGCGAACGAAGTGCGCCTGCACCTGAGCGTCCTGGCCTACAACCTGGGCAACTTGTGGCGCAGACTGGTCCTGCCGCCGCGGATCAAGCGCTGGTCGCTCACGAGTCTGCAGCAGCGACTGGTGAAAACCGGGGGCCGGCTAGTGAAGCATGCGCGGTACTACTGGCTCCTGTTGGCAGAAGGGCATCTGACGCGGCGGCTGTTCGGCGACATGCTACGGAGGATCTGGGCGCTGCCAGTGCCGGGAGGCTGACGCGCGGCGAGTGCTACGAAGCCCGCCTGGCGAAGAAAGGCCACAAGTGTGGAGCGGTGTCTGAGGAATGCCCTGAAAGTAGGGGGCTCCAGTCGGTTGCACGTCAGCGGGGGCTGAGGTGACGGCCTCCGGAGCTGGACGATTGTGCGACGAAGAAAGTTTCGTGGGATCGGCGGCTCTCGGGTGTATAAAGGTGCCATCCGGGGCAGGCAAAATGGAAATCCCGGTTGAATGGCACAAGCATCAGAATCCACCCACGTGGATTCGCCTGTTCGCCGAGGAAGGTTTCGGCGCTCCGAGCGTTCATTGGACCACCTCGACGGTACTTGGCGTCGTGGGGCAGGCGCTCATGACCAATCGGATCGCCGCGTTTCTCACGACGAGTCATTTCCGTCTGTCGATGCAGTACAGGCCCGACTAGAGCCGGGCCACTATGCCGGGAAAGGCGCCGACCGATTCCTCGCGGTGTTGGTTCCGGAGTGGAACGTCTCAAGGTGACGGTAGTGCCGGCGGAACCGAGACCCCGAAAGTAGCGGCTGCCGTGCCCGACCCGAGCGGATATTCTCGCGCTCTCCGTGTCGTGTTCCTCATTCCGACGCTCGAGCCGATCGCGCAGGGGCTCGGGAGCCAGGTCCAGTGTGCGCGACCAAAAGTCTTGGGATGCGGGACTAGGTGGGACAAAGCGGGACGGATGCGGGACACAACCCAAGGATTTGGGTAAGTGCCCGCAGGTTGTTGGACCCACGGCCTGCTCCGTGAGACTTCCTCACCAGCCGCCTCGGCGGCACCTGGCAACGTCCCCTGATTCAGTGCCTCACTTATGATCCGACCGTGCGCGGCGCGGCAGCCCACAGCTGGGGACGCTCCCGCGAAATCCCCCATTGTGACGAGCCTAGAACCCCTGGAAACGGCGGTATGAAGGGCGTGTCAACGGATCGAGAGTCTTGATCCACAATTGGTCGCCCGATCCCCGTGTCGCGACGCCGGTGTTCGGAGACGACCGGATCGAGAAGGAGCTGGTTCTCCCTCCCGGCGGCGCCTTCGCGCTGCGCACCGACTCTGGCCAGGTGACCGTGCGCGGCACTTCGCGGCCGAACGTCCGCTTGGTGATCACGTCGAGACGAGATGACTTGGAGGACCGCTTTCGGCTGTCATTCGCCGAACATCCTGGTGAGGTAACCGTTACCGCGAAGAACCAGGGCTCGTGGCCCTGGCGCTGGTTCTTCTGGTGGGGCGACTCGATTCATTTCGACGTGGAGGTGCCGTATGAGACCACACTCGACCTGCATACCTCGGGTGGCCGAATCGACGTAACGAAGATAGACGGAGATGTCGAGGCACACACCTCGGGTGGGATGATCGCGGTCGAGGAGATCAGCGGTGTGGTCGAGGTCCACACCAGCGGCGGGGGGATCAACTTTGAGGAAATCGATGGCGAGCTTTCGGCCCGGACCAGCGGTGGCTCGATTAAGGACTCTGATCGATATTAAGTTACCAACTTCATCGGGGGAGTAGTTCGTAGTTCCACTCGCCATGGAAGCTGTCGGGGAGCAGTGCAATATCATCCATCTGCGACTTGGTGACCCGCATCCCAGTGGGGTACTCGCCGGGGTCGAGTTGCGCGTGGACGCGCAGCCCGCTCGCCGTCCGGGTATTGCCCGTAGTAGATGAGGCGGCGCGCGCGACCAAAAGTCTTGGGATGCGGGACTAGCCCGCATTTCTCACAATCTCTGCGACGACGATGGATTTGGCGGCGCCCGGGGTGTGGATGCTGGTCGCGTGCCGGTGCGGTGACGGTCGAAGGCAGTGGTGCGGCGTCGGAATCGTCTGGCTGGACACACCTCGACTGGCCAAGCTGTTGCGGCCTGGCAGTGAGCCGCTGCCTGCCGGTGGCCGGTGTGCGTCAGGCGGGCGCCCGCGCCCGGCGCAGGCGGTTGGCGGCGATGATGAACAGGTCGGCGTCAGGCAGATGGTCGGTCAACGCGACCCAGACACAGCGTGCGGTGACACGGACATGGGCACCGACCTTGAGCAGCCGGAGGCGCAAGGTGTCGCATTGGGCGCGGGCGAGCCGGGTGCCTGCCAACCCCCGGCTGCGGAGCGCGTGCAACAGGACGTAGGCCAAGGTCGACCAGTAGAGGCGCAGCTGGTTGGCCCGCAGGGTGGCACTGCTGGTGCGGTCGGCAAACAAGGCCAGTTGCTGTTCCTTGATGCGGTTCTCCATATCGCCGCGCGGCTCGACACAACGTGCACAACCGTTCCTTTCTGCAATCTGTCCGGATGTGAACTCCCTGCCAGTTCTACCACGGTGGCCAGGGCGAGAACCCGTACACCCACGTCATGCTCACGACCCGGCGCAGCCGTCCGAGCGTTAATCCGAGCTTCGAGACGGCGCTGCCACGCAGCCATCTCGCCTATCAGTACATACGCGACGCTGACGGTCGTCTTCGGCGGATAGTCGAAACGTGTACCATGGGGCCTCGCAACTGCTGTTCTCCGAGTGCGGCAATGACGGCATCGCGCGCGAGACTCGGCCGCGTTCCCAATCAGCCGTGCACTACACTCCCCACATGAGCCCGCCGCTGAAGCGCTGCTGCCACTTCTGCTACACATCGTTCCTGATCCAGGACAACATCGGCTCGGGTGTGGTACCGCCGCGTGTGATCGCCTGCACACAGTGCGGCAAGCGATGGCGTGAGGAGTCGTTCATCCGGGACGACGGCCGTCTTCACACCATCTTGGAAGAGGTCGATGATGATGTGAGGCTCACGACTCGCAGCTGGGTCGAGGACAACAAGACGCTAGAAAGTCAGTACCACAGTCGCTGCATAAAGCTCGCAGCGGAGCTGGACGTGCTACTGGGCAGGCCTCGCACGATATTTCTGCGAATGGTTGCCGAGCACGGGGCGGTGGCCGCAACGAAACGACTTGTCCATTCTAAGGAACCGTCTCCCACGTTCACGGAACTGGTCATGAAACAGCGGCTTGCTCTCACCGTAGAGGCCATCATCATCAGTGAGCCTGAGTGGGAACAGCTATTCGACGATTCAGATCGCGCCGCCGCTCGGAAGCGCTTGCTTGAGCACGAATGGAAGCCAAGCGCGTAATCCCGATCCCGCCGCCGCCCGAGGTCGGCGCAGAGCACATCGCTTGAGGGCTTCGAGATGCGCCTCAGTCATGGAGTGACGCTTGCCGCATTGAAGCGCGTTCTGCCCAAGCATCGGAAACCGAAGGCCGCCGCAGCTTGGGTCATGTCATCCTGTGCGGACCGCCGCCGTGTGCCGGATGGTAAACTCAGGGTGGCCGTACAAAGAAATGACCTGGCGAGTCCGGCAGGATGTAGACTGGCGCAGGAAGGAACGGCATGGCCGATAAGCAAATCATTTATCTAACCGACAGAAGACCGGTCAGCATCGACCCAGACGAATGGCCCATTATTGCTGTCAGTCATGGCGACGAACCAGAACCCAATGAGATCACTGTTCGCCAGCATGAAGATGGCCGGATCCTCATCTACCTGTCTAACGGCGACGGCGGCAAGTTGTTGACGAACATCGGCGATGCTGAGACGATAATCATGCAGCTTGGGGAAGGCGCCGGGATGTCGCCACTTGCGGTTCAAGCTACCTTGAATAGTCTCCCCCCGGAGGAACTAAATGGCAGTAGTCCCACCTCGGTTTCCTTTGACACGGATTAAGGGAAGCAGGATAAAAACCGCCAGCAGAGAGACAGAAGCATCGGCGGACGTTCGAGGTCAGCCGTTCGCGTGAAACCTGACGCACGAGCCCTCGAGCGGACCTAGGAGCGGGAGAAGGAGAAGACTTGGTCTAGCGCGGGGGCTTGGCACGCTGCACACGATCTTTCGCGGCGTCACTCTCTAGGTCTAGCGGTGTTAGTTTGCTTTCGGCGCGTTTCCTCGCGGCTAAAGCCTGTCGTTCGTGATCCTCCGCAATCCGGTACATCTCCCCTATTTCACGCTGGCGGCGTCCTGACAAGAGGGGGATACGCTGCCCCTTGAGGACCTCCCAGTTAACCCGCGTTCGGCCAACTCCAGACGCGCCGGAGAGCCACTCTGCGGTGACAGCTGTGGACCGTAGAACTGACCAGAGGTAGAGCGGATCTGCATCAACGTCAGGCTTTAACCTCATGACGGTAAATTCGTTCGACACGAGCTGGTGGTCCATCCCTTTTGGCACGACACAGATCGCTTTATTGACCGCGTTGATATTACTAACCACAATGTCGCCGACGCGCGCGCGACCGATATTAGAATAGGACACTTCCTGGCCAAGCACAATTTCTCCACGCTCAACGCGACCCTCGTAGTTGATTCTCATGAACTCATATCGCTCGTCCGGCTTAAGAGTGACAGGCTCATTAACAGGATCGACCAATGCTTCTAGGGTTGTCGAAGCGATCCCACTCGCCTCCCATGTCGGCTCAAGCTGATCAACCGACCACGGCCGGAGAGATTTCGCGTCGAGTCTCTCTGCCAGTCGTTCAGGTGGCACGAGCCACGGTCCCTTCTTGCCTACGAGATAGTTCTCGAACGCATCCGTGATCTCGTCGATTTCATCCGTCGCCCGTCTTCGCGCGGCCTCTGCAACGCTCGCTCGTGTGCGCGGGACCATGTCATCCAGTCCGACGCAGCGGCTCTCATACACGAACACGGCTGGCTGCGACGTGTCAGCTTCCCGTTTTACGAGATATAGGATGGACGTTTTCGCGCGTGCCCCAGCGCGTTGGAAGGCATCGCCATGCAAACTGATGATGGCCTGGATGATAAATCGCTCTCGAATGAAGTCGCGCACGTCTGCGTACTGCCTCCCACTGAGTACGCTGTCATCAATCACGGTCAGGAGCCTTCCACCTGGTCGTAGGAGCTTCCAGTAGCGTTCGATGAACATCACAGACGACCGCAAGGACCGTTTCTTCTTCCCGCTGTAGGTCGTCAAGGCGAATGTATCGAGTACTTCCTTTTCTTCTGAGACCGTCGCCGAGTAGCCCATTGAGAACGGTGGATTCGTCAGGCAGGCATCGAACAGCACTCCTGACGCAAGCAGTTGCTGAAGCTGCTGCACGTCGTTCTTCACCTCAACTGTATCGGCCTCTGACGCGACCAGGGGATGCCGGAGCGCGTCGGTTATATAGATTCGACTCCCGCCATCTCCGTGGAGGTACATATTGATTCTGGCGATCCGCGCGACGTTTGGATCTCGGCCAGCGTCGATACCGAAGATTGCTTCGTTGGCGACCTCTTCGAGTAGCGCGGCGCGGCGCTGACCCGTAAGCGCCCGGTTGTCGTAGACCTGTCGCCGCATCTCCGTCAGCGCCTCAATGAGAAATCCTCCCGTTCCACAGCAGGCATCAATGACGCGCTCAATGTGGTCTGGACCGGCATGGAGCTTTGCAAGCCGCGTAATGAGCTTCACGATGCTTCGAGGGGTGAAGAACTGGCCGAGATCATCCCCGCGCATCGTCGCGGTGAGAAACGACTCGAACATGCGCCCGTTCAGATCCTCGTCAATGCCGAAGAGGTAGTAGTGTTCCAGTTCTTGCACGACGCGCTTCACCGTTCCGGGCGACAGCTGTAGGTGCTCCGCCGCGTCAAAAATGCGCTTGCGTTTCTTTGCTTCAACCTCCTGCTCAAGCGATGTCACAAGTCGCCCGAAGAGGAGTGTGTCAACTGGGTTCGGACTGTTCGTCTCTTGCTCGTTGATCCACCGTGTTGAGAACTTCACATCGGTTGCCGGAAGAGATTCGCCTTTCGCGATCATTGCCATGAGCGCGGGTGTGTCCCGTAGTCGCCGGTCTTCCCAGAGCTTCACGAACAGGAGCTTCGCGAACTCCACGAAGGCCGCTTGTTTGCTGAGCTTTTCTGCCTTCCAGATAATGCGATGACAGCGTAAAAACGCTCTCTTCACCACATCCATGTTCGGGCGTCTGAGTCGATGGGTGGCAATTTTAGCGGTCGCTACCGTCGAGGATTGCCCCGGCCAGCCGACTCGCACTACGTCCGCTCCGAGCAGTTTCCGGAGCGTCTTAAACTTCGTATTGCCGCCGGCGAAGTCTCCAAATCGTAACGAGAGAATTGCTTCCTCCTGATCCCACACATAGACGCGCGTCAACAGCCCGTTGGTTAGCATGTAATAGCGGACTGGACGCTCGGCGTACTTCCGGTTTATTTGCAGCGCGTATCCCGCGCATTGATAGGTGAAGTCTTCAATTTTCTCGGCCGTAGCCTTCGCATCGATGAGCCAGCGCGGGGACGAGCCCGCCATCAATAAATAGTCTGGGCGGTAGCGCTCCGACTGACGGCCACGCGGGATACGAAGTTCCTGAATTGCACGCTTCGTCTTGATCTCGTTGTCGCGATAGCCGAGATCAGCCAGTAAACGGTTGACAAAGAACGTTTCTACGCTGGCCTCGTTCGTGAGGTCAGTCGCACGGCAATACTTGTTTGACTGCGCGCGAGTCACGAGATGCGTCCGGTTCGCGCTTGCTTCGTCAGTCTCCACCGCAAGGGTGCGACGGCAGGCGACTTCACGCGCTCGAAAATGGCCGAGTGCTGATAGACCGAAGATCGAATCGTGGAAGGGACAACGTGGTAGCCCTGCAATTTTGAAACGGCAGCTCTGAGTTCTTCAAATGTTGACTCAGGCCATGGCTCGCCATGGTCCTGCCGCCAGAGAACGTTGACGAGGCTGTCCACCACGGAGATCCGGGCCTTACGGCCCTTGACAAAACTCGGCGGCTCTACTTTCGTCCGCTTCGTTGGGCTCATACGGAAACCGATGCTAGCATCATAAGAGGGGAATTACACTCACCAAGGGCGAATGACTGGGTGAGTATGCTCGGCCGGCTGAACTACTTCGGCGGCTGGTACGACTACGACAGCGGCTTCGCCCAGGTCTACCTGCGAGATCGTCGCGCTGCAACAGGAGCACGACCTCACGTTGCCGGACGCGTTCCACTTCCGGTATCGTGCGAAGCTGCTCGAGTGCCCCGCCAGGAGCTGCGCTGGCTCTATGACCGGCGCAATCTCAAAGAAGCCCAGCAGGACCTCCAGGCGTGGCTCACGCGTTGGCAGCAGCGGTACCCCAAGCTCACCGACTGGGTCGAGGCGCACATCGGCGAGACCCTGAACTTCTACAGCCTGCCCCGGCAGCACCACAAGCATCTGAAGAGCACCAACATGCTCGAGCGGCTCAACGAAGAAATCAAACGCCGCACGCGCGTGGTGCGGATCTTTCCCAATCCCGCCAGCTGCTTGCGCTTGGTCCGCGCGCTCTGTGCGGAAGTCCACGAGGGCTGGCTCGAGGATCACCGCTACCTGAACATGGAGTACTTGAAAGAGCAGAAGAAGGAACTGCGGACCGCCGCCTAACCGATCACGGCACTGGCCTCAGCCATGAAACCCTTTTTGCACACCTTGACGTACACAACCCCGTTCTTATTGCTGAGCTGTCGATCCTCGGTTGAGCGCGCCGAGGATCGCGTAGGGTGGGTGCGCATACCCGGCCGACGATCTACGTTGATCTCCGGCCCCGCTCAGCGTATATCTCGGAAACTCGGGCTTACCGAGATTCCAACTCCTCAACTCTTCGCCAGAAGACGGGTGACGGCACACGGCGCCGCGACTCCCATTGGTACACGACCGCCTTCCCTGCCGCGCCGATCCGATGAGCCAGCCGCGACTGACTCAGGCCAAGGCGACGGCGCAGCGTCTTGATGCGGAGGTCGTAGTTCGTTGGAACCGCTTCCCAAGTGAGCGACGTCGGTTTACTGGGCGGGCGCCGTTGAGTGCCGTAATAGTTGCGTTTGAAGACCAGTGCCTCCCTGAGGGTGGCCCGTGGTCGCAAGCGGCGGAACGTTGTCCGAGTATCATAGACAACAGCCAACCGACCGGAGCGTGCGGCGGCCTGCAGCGTCCGAACATGCACGCCGATCATCAAAGCCAGGACCGGCAACGGCAGAAGCACCGTCTCGTCCGGATAGCCCGCAAGGGTCCTGGCTCTGGTGAGGCGTTGCGGCGGCGGCTCGCGGCGGCCTGCGTCCCATGGGCGGTAGGTCTCAAGCGGCACGTTCAACTGCGCCGCGAACGCCGACTGCGACAATCCGAGAGCCCGACGATAGGTTCGCATCAGGCTCATGGGTGCCGGCCCCCCTGCCGCTTGGCCGCGTCTGACCAGTTGAGCAGATCCACTGGGAGAGCGCTCAGGAGTCTCTGCAGGTCCCCGACTGCCTGTCGGCAGGTCTCCGCCAGCGCTCGAGAGCCTTCCGGGCCAACGGACTGGTCGGCGCGTTCGAAGCCGAGGGCCTGGAGTTCCAGGACATCTGCCAGTAGCGCGAATCGTGCCACTGCGGACCTCAGGGCCTCTTCCACAGTTGGCGACGATGCAGGGTCGCTCGCCATGACGTCCACACCATGCCGTCGGAGGGACCAGAAGTGAAGCAGAACCTTGAGCGCCTCCGTACTTCAGCACGCTAATCGTCGACCCGATGTGACCGGTCGGAACTGAAAGGAATGACCACAGCGGTGGTCATTACTCCGCACAATCTGCAGAATCTGGCGAGAATTGGCGCGCCCGGCAGGATTCGAACCTGCGACCCTCGGCTTAGAAGGCCGGGGGTGGAAAGAGGCCCTGGACATGGGCTTGAATTGCCCCGGGATTAGGGCCTTGGATCGGTTATCCATGACGGTTATATTTCGGTGGGCGCGGACTGTCCCGCACCCACCGATTTCCTTCGGAACACGGGGCATCTCGGCCGATTTGTCCCGATCCGTGATAACCGATCTCGAATGTGAGCTCGAATGGCTCACATCAGGGGCGTCCACGCGCCCTGTTTGCCCCCCGTGGCTCCCCCCGTCACGTCCTGAATCCCGGGTCGGTTCGTCGGCCGTCCGCGGGCGAGAAACCCCTTCCCTGTGGGGCCACGCGGAGCGAAGCTGTGGGTCGTGGGAGCCGGGCACCGCAGGGGTGCCCGGAGACTCGACAAGGGGGACCGATGGCAGGACCGGGACGGATCTATCGGCGGGGTCTCATCTATTACATCGCGTACCGCTGGGATGGCCGGGAGTATCGCGAGAGCGTGCGCTCCGCCCACGTCGCCGCTGCCGAGCGGCTGTTGGCGACCCGGCTGGCCGAACGGCAGGGCCACGCCCGATCGAGGGCGCTCACGTTTGACGCCCTCGCCGCCTGGTATCTCGACGACTACGCCGTGCGGCGGCTGCGCACGCTGAACACGGCGCGCGGCCGGGTAGCGAACCTCCTGGCGGTGTTCACGGGTTGGCAGGCGACGGCGATCACGAGCGAAGCGGTGCGGACGTATCAGCGGACCCGCCGCGCCGCCGGGGCGGCGGCGGCGACGGTGAACCGGGAGACCTCGGCGCTGAGCCGGATGCTGCAGCTGGCGGTGCGGGGCGGCCAGTTCGCCCAGCGGCCGGTCTTTCCCGAGCGGCTGGAAGAGAACGGGCCCCGGCAGGGCTTCTTCGAACATGCGGAGTATCTGGCGATCCGCCAGCATTTGCCGCCGCCCTACCAGGACGTGTTGGACTTTGCGTACTACTCGGGCTGGCGGAAGCGCGAGATTGTGGAGCTGCGGTGGAGCGAGGTCGATGTGGCGGGCGGCGTGGTGCGCCTGTCGCCCGAGCGCTCGAAGACCCGGGTCGGGCGGGTGCTGCCGATCTCGGCGCCGATTCGCGCGGTGTTGGCGCGGCGCCGGGCCCAGCGCCGGGGGCGGGACCCGCGGGTGTTTCGCCCCGATGCGGTGACGGTGCGGGCGTGGCGGACGGCGTGGCCCGCAGCGTGTCGGCGGGCGGGGATCGGGACCTGGCCGTGTCGGTCCGTCTCCCCCTGGACGGGGACGGCACGTCCCGACCGTGCGCTATGCCGACGTGGCGGGCCAAGCGGCCGCCGTGCAGGCGGTCCGCGACGTGTGCGAACTGCCGCTGACCCACGGGGCGTACTTTGCCGCGCTCGGCCTCGCCCCGCCGCGCGGCGTCCTCCTGTACGGGCCCTCCGGCAATGGCAAGACGTTGTTGGCGCAGGCGGTGGCAACGGAAACCGCGGCGCACCTCGAGATCGTCAGCGGGCCGGAGATCCTCTCCCCGGTGGGTGGGGGAGAGTGAGGCCCACCTCCGGCAGGTCTTCGCGCGGGCCCGCGCGCACCAGCCCGCAGTCATTCTCGTCGATGAACTGGACGCGCTCGCCGGCCGGCGCGACACGCTGGATCAGCACCATCAGGCACAGCTGGTCGCCCAGCTGCTCGTGCTGCTCGACGGCCTCGACGCGCGGGGACAGGTGGTCGTGCTGGCGACGACCAACCGGCTGGCCGCCATCGACCCGGCCATCCGGCGGCCGGGCCGCTTCGATGCCCACATCGCCGTGCCGGTGCCGGACCGCGGGGGGCGGCTGGCGATCCTCGGCCGGCACGCCCCGCCCGGCCTGGCCGAGGCCCCGCGCGGCGCCGTGAGACAGCGGGCGGGTCCCGCCTGGATGCCCGCTCCCACTGACGGCGCCCCCGTGAGCGCGCCGTCGTCACTCGCATGATCGGTGGGGGGCATCCACGCCGCCGGGGGTCGCTCCGGACGACGCGCCGCGCGGCCTCTCCCCGGCGGCGTGTACGGCCCTGGCGACCTCTGCCAGGACGGGCGCCAGGAGCTGCGGTCGACCCTCGATCGACGACCTCGTTCGAGACGATCCCACACCGATGTCCACCGGATCGTCGGCGTACCACACCCCTCATCGGCCCAGGGTCAGACCGTCGGCCGTTCGGTGCCTGGCGGGATCTGTCGTGTCCCACATCGGCGGTCGGCGTCACCGCTTCAACGTGCGAGGGGCTCTCGTCTGGGCTCACCAACGAGCCCCGTCGTTGCCGCCAACACTCGCCCACGGCGAGACTCTGTGCCCCACCCCAATGGGGAACCCCAGCGCGCGCTGATGCCGCCACCGCAAGAGCAGCTGCGTGAACGCATCCACATCATCGTCGTGTGCGCCCTTCGGGAACACCGCCAACTGCTCGATGAAGTCGTCGACCCACGCGCGCGCGGGTACGCGCCGCCCATTGGGCGCCGTCGGCCGCGGCAGGTAGACGTTGCCCGCTTCGACGCGCGGGGCACAGGCCGCAGCGCGCTCCGCCTTGCCCCCCTTCGGTGTGATTGCGATGATGCCGGGGATCTCGTGCGTCAGGGTCTCGATCACTGCGGGCCCATTGGCCGTGTCCTCCACCAGGATGGTGCGGGCTTGCGGATGCCGCGCGCACAGCGCCCGGATGGCCCGGAGTGTCTCAGGAAACGACACCTGCGCCTTGAACCGGTCGAGGAGAAAGATGTCCGCGCCCCGGCGCGCGGCTACGAGCCCCACGACATAGTCGCTTCCAGGGTCGCCCTTCACCGCCAGGTCCCACGATTGTGCATACTCATCGAGGGTGGTCGGGAACTCGTCATAAAATGACCACCAGTCTCGCTTGAACATCCCGCCGCTGTGCGGGCTGGGCGATTGTTGATACTGGCCGGCGAACCCGTACGCGCCGAGCTCCGTCTTCCGCTGTGCGATCTCCGCCTCCCCCTCGCGCGTTGGCCACAACAGGTCGCCCGCCTCACGGGTGACGACGCGCGAGGAGCGAGGAAAGGTGATCGTCGTGCGGGACTCGGCGACGGCCGGGATCCGGAGATGCGTGTACCCCAAATCCAGGCACGTGGCCGTCAGGTCCTGGGTGTGCAGCCGCTGCATCACGACGACGATGGCTCCGGCGCGCTTGTCGTCGAGGCGGGTCGAGAGGGTCTGGAGGAAGAAGTCCACGGCCCGCTGTCGCTGGGTCTCGCTCTCGGCCTGGACGGGATTGTGCGGGTCATCGACGATGATGCGATTGCCGCCTTTTCCGGTGGCCGTGCCGCCGATCGACGTCGCGGTCATGATGCCGCGTCGGCTGTTGCGGTATTGCGTCTTTTCATTCTGATCCGACGTCAGTTGGAACCGGTCCCCCCAGCCGTCCCGATACCACGGCGACTGCAGGAGTTGCCGTCGGTTGACCGAGTGGTCGGTCGCGAGCGACTCGCTGTAGCTCGCGAACAGCCAGCGGGTCTCCGGCGCCTGCAGCCATTCCCAGGCCGGCCAGAACACCGTCACCAACAGCGACTTCATGTACCGCGGCGGCAGGTTGATCACGAGGCGCGGCATGTCACCGGTCGTGACGGCTTCGAGATGCTCGCAGATACAGTCAATATGCCAACTCGGCAGAAACGGTGTCCGGGGCTCCAGTACCGGCCACGCCTGTTCGACGAAGGCGCGCAGGGACCGCTCGGCCTGGCGCTTGAGCGCCTCGTCCTGGATCATGGCCAGCTGCCGCATGTCGTCAATCGCTGCCATCTGCATCCTCCTTCGGTAGCGGTGCGGGCGGCGGGCCCTGCATGGTGCTACCCGTCAGCAGTTGGTGCTGCCGGGCCAACTCGGTGCGCAACGCGTCCTCGGTGAACGCTTCGTACCGGTTCTGCGTGGCCCGCACATCGAGCTTCTGGGGTGCATCGAGGCCCCAGAGCGTGCGCATGTCGGCCAAGACCTTCCGCCCGACGTCGAGAAAGCGCGGATCGCCATGCTGCGTCTCTACCACCAGTTCGGCCACCGTCGAGCCGGTGCCCTCCGGTCCTGGTTGCGTCTTTCGTTGCACACGACGTGTCGCGTCGCCCTTGCTCTCGTCCCACGCCTGCAGGCTCTCGCGGTAGAGGTATTCGAGGCGCAGCGTCTGCCGCGCCTTCTGCTGCGCGACCACCGCGGTCAGGTCACGGAGCATGCGGCCCTCCGCGCGGATCAGGATTTTCGAGACCGCAGCCTGGGAGATGCCTTCTTCGGCAGCAATCCGACGCTGGCTCCAGCCCTGGACGGAGCGTTCCAGCACGCGCAGTTCGCGCGCCCGAATCCGCGCGCGCGGTTCATGCCCCTGCTGCCCGCCGCGGCCACCGCCGCGTGGGTGTGTGGCCTCGGTCATTGGCCACCTCCGAGCCGCGTGGCGCGATCGCCCGTGAAGGTTTCCCACCGCGTGACGGCCGCCTGCACATAGCGCGGATCAATCTCCAGGGCGAGACAGCGTCGCCCGGTCTTCTCCGCCGCAATGATCGCCGTGCCGCTGCCACAGAACGGGTCGTACATCGCGTCGCCGGCCGTCGTGTGATTGAGCAGCGGGACCTCGAACAGGCGCACCGGTTTCTGCGTGGCGTGCCCCGTTACCGTGTTGTCGCCGGAACGGGTGCCGCCCATCGGATTCAGATTGGGGATCTCCCAGACGGTCGTCTGGCGTCGATCGCCGCACCAGTGCGCCGTGGCCCCGGTGCGCACCGCGTACCACGCCGGCTCGTGCGCCCAGTGGTAGGCGCCTCGGCTCAGCGCGAAATGCTGCTTGACCCAGATGATCTGACTGCGAATCTGAAATCCGGCGGTTTCGAGATCCTTGGCCACCGTCGCCGCGTTCAGGGCCGCATGCCAAACATACGTCACGTCGCCGAGAAACAGGCGCCATGCCTCGCTCCATGCTGCCCGATCATCGTTGGCGACGCGACCCACCGCCGTGCGCTGCGAGGGATCGACCCGGTGTCGCCAGGCCGGGTCATAGGAGACGCCGTAGGGCGGGTCCGTCACCATCAGGTTCGGCGTGATCCCCTCCAGGAGCCGCCCCACATCCGCCGCCGCCGTGGCATCGCCGCAGAGCACTCGATGGCGACCCAGCGTCACGAGATCGTCGCGGACGATGTCGGTCGGGCCGGGGGCGACGACCGCATTCTCGTCCGTGAGGCCGGCGGACGGCTCGGCACAGAGCGTCGTGAACTCGTCGTCGGTCCAGAAGGCGGAGAGATCGAGTCCCTCGGCGTGGAGTTGTTTGAGCATGGCGACGTCCCACTCGAGGTCGAGTTCGCCCACCCGGTTGTCGGCGACCGCCAGGCCCCGTGCCCGAGCATCGGTCGCGAGATCCAGATCGTCGCGCTGGACGGCGATGAGCTGGGTGCCGTCGGTCTTGACGACGCGCAGCGGGATCTGCAGGGCCTGCGCCTGCTCGACGGTCTTGTTGCCGGCGATGACCACCCCGCGGCGATCGATGAGCACGGCGCGGCCGGCGCCGAAGTCTGCGAGGGAGCGGGCCAGCGCCTCGCGGCCGCGCGCGGTGCCCCGGTTGGCATTCTGCGGATCGGGCGTCAGATCGACCGGACGACGAATGTGCGTGTCACGAGAACGGCGCGTCGGCATGTCACACCTCCTTCGGGAAATCCCGGCTCGCCGCGACACGTCGGCTCGCACGTAGGACCCTGAAGGAGCGACGTTACAGACCGCCGTCGTCAATCCGTACCCGTACAATTATTTGGCTCGAAATAATTACGGAGACCCGATGGCCGATACGGCGGTAAGCCCCCTCCTTCGAAGAGGTTGCAAGCAGGTATCGCCCAGGCGGGCCCGCAGTCTCCAAGACCGAACGTCCGACACCACTCCGAATCGCCTCAGTAGGTCACGGCGGTGCTCCGTTCGGCGAGGAGATCTCGACGTATCGAAAACCTACGCCGAACCGGTGGTACGGCCAGACGGCGTGACTGATGATTCGAGGGATAGTCGAGTGTCCCTTTCAGAACTCGAACTCGCGAGTCTTGAACTGCTCGGAGCCGGCCCTTCCCCGCGTTTCTTCACCCGATCACGGGCGACCGTCTGTCCCGATGCACCGTTCGATCGGGATCCGGTTCCGACCCCTGGCGCAAGGTTAGAATGGAGGCAGCTCAATCGTGCGCCGGTTGGCGGGTCGACGCTTACGCTCAGGGTGACAGTGCCAGACGATCTGAAGTTTCACACCCTCACGGTCAACGAGGCCGAACGGTATACGCTCATCAAGGTCGAGCCGGATATTCCAGCTGCCTCGGAAGAAGAGGATGCGACCGTCCGTGAGCGCCAGACCGACGCGGTCACCGCACTCGCCGAGCTGGACCCCCGCAAGGACGACGTCAGACGCCAGTTGCTCGAGGACACGTGGGATCGCCTCAGCGGGAGCGGGGTGGATCTGCAATCGGTTGCAAGCATCCTTCACCGGGCGGATCGTGCCAGGAAGACTCACAAGGGCGAGCGAATGCTCAACAAGGGGATGGCGGCGAGTCGCGTCGAGCGCGATGCGGCGATCCGTGATCTTCGGGCGAGTCTGGCGCGGCTGCTGCGCTGGATTCGGAAGTGCACGCCACACTGGGGCCGCGACATGGCGTTCGGCGTTGTGCTTGCCGCCGTGAAGCGGTTGGAGCAGGCCGTCACATCCAATGCATTCCTCTCCGCTCCGACGAAAGTACTGGAGCGTCTCCACCCTCCAGCCGCAGTCGGACCTCCCCGCCAGGTATGGACCCAGGACGCGCGCCAACAGCTGAAGACGCTCCCACTCGATGATGCCACGATCGCGGATCTGCTCTGGGCAGTCGGCCTAGTGAGCCGCCATCCTGCGGAACGATAGGCGCGGGGTCCTGCGAAGAGCCCAGTCCGATCCGCCAGTTTGGACACCCAACAGCTTGGACGTCACGTCCTAGACGCTATTGGGCCAGACGCTTGACTTGAGCAGATCGGCCACTCCGAAGAATACTTGGATTACAGTCTTATACGTGGGATGGACCTTCGACTTCATCCCCGTCGTGTGGCTCCTGCTGCGGGTCCCGAGAAGTGCCGGCCAAGCCGGCCCACCCGCGCAGGGTCTTCAGGCCACAACGCCCGTGGCGGGCGGCCCCACCCGGCCGGCACCGCCCCGCCTCCCTCCGACCGCGCAAGTCCTGCAGCCGCTCATGATCATCAACGCGGCGGCCTCTATTCCGGTCGGATTCCCGCCGCTCGTCGTTCCCTCGACGTCGCGTTCCTTGTCCTGCACGGATCGGTCCACGGCGGCGACGGGCGGCTGCGCGTCAGAGACGGAACTTGATCTCGCCCAGCACGGTCCGCCGCAGCAACAGGTCGCCGAAGATGTGCTGGTGCACCGTCCGGTTGAACAGGTTGCTCACCTTCACCGTCGTCGTGATGGCGCCGCTCTGCCACTTCACCCCGAAGCTGCCCCATACCATACTGCCGCCCGTGGCCTGAGTTGGAGTTTTGCGCTATGCTGCGAGCGTCGCAGAGTCGTCCGAGATACTTCGGTCGTTCTACCAGCGCCTGGCCGGATCGAAATCATGGAGACTCACGAAGTTACTTTCAGCGGGGCCCTTCTCCAACGGGGCTTCTGGCTGTACGTCTGGCGCGTAACAGAGGGGCCACAGACCGCACTCTACGTTGGCAGAACGGGCGATAGTTCATCACGGTACGCTGCATCGCCATTTTCCCGCCTTGGGCAGCACCTGGACCTCCGTGACAGCGCGGCGGCGAACATGTTGCTTCGCAACATCAAGAAGGCTGGTTTCGATCCGGTCCAATGCACGTACTCCCTCGTTGCGATCGGCCCAATCTACCCAGAGCAGGACAATATCGACTCGCACCGACAGAAGCGGGACCTGATCGCTCCCTTGGAAGCGGCCGTCGCTGCTCAACTTCGCGCAGATGGCCACAATGTTCTGGGCGCACATCCGAAGCCCAAAGCAGTCAGTGGTGACATCTACGAGCGCGTCATCGCAGCGTTTCGCTCAGCCCTCAAGTCGGGCTCACCGATCAGCAAGCAGCTGCACCCGCATGCCCCTGCGCCTGCCTGGGCCGATTCTGAGTCCTCATCGGAACAGGTAGATGAATAAGAAGGAACTCACCGAAGCGGACATCCGCACGAAGTTCATCACACCTGCGCTCGTGGGTCCCGACGGCGGCAAGTGGAATCTCATGACCCAGCTTCGTGAGGAGATCTACTTCACAAAGGGCCGCATCGCACTCATGCAAGACCCGTTCGCCGTAAAGGGGCGCGGTTTCTTCGTCGTTGAACCTCTCAGCTGGCGCCTGCGGATGGTGAATGGCGATGAAACCTGAGTCTCAGCGGGAGGCCAATTGGGACCTGGCCGTGACAGCGCTGTCAATTCTCGAAGCTCCCCGGCTTGTGGACGAGTTAACGCTTTCGGTTACGTGGCGCCCCGTCGGCGACATTCGTATGATACGCCGGAAGAAACATCGAGTGCACCGCCTGGCGGATCGGCGCAGTCGGCAATAAACCTACGTGCTCGTCTTGGCGTTTCAGTGCATCCTCCCATTCGTAACTCGTCGCCGGGCATTGCCGACCTTGGCCACCCAGGTCCATCCTATCCCCAGTAAAGTAGAGAAATACTAGATGGGCATCAACGCCGTGGGTTCGCAGAAAGTAAAGAACGGCGAGTCGATTGCAGTACTGGTAGAAGTCTTCGCTCCAGTTTGTTTGGCCTGTGACCCCCAGCTCGCGTCGAGTATGGTCAAGCACCTCTCGAATGCGTCGGACGCTGTCCTCTGCGGTTGCCGCGCACGATGACGTCAGTTCGGCGAGGTGCGCCTTGGCTTCGAGCAGAATCCATACCGTCTTTCCATCGCGCGTGGCCTTCCCCAATGCATCCCAGTTCTGCACGTTGCCGGACTGGGGCCACTGGCGTTCCCATTCCTGTCGAACGGGATCGCACGGGTCCAGAAAATCTACACCACGGCGTTCGCGTACCTTCAGCAGGCCGGTGCCGCGATGAGGCGTCGGTTCGACGTGCTCCTCATGGTCGCACCATTGGAGATGCACACATCCGACCTTCTCTTGCACGCGTCGGGTGAAGGCGGCACGACGCCGTCCGAGATAGTACAGCAGGTGCCACTCGCTACCGTAGCCGTAGCCAATGGGTGCCACGTAGGTTGCTTTTCTCCGTTTACGTGGGTGGCGCTCTACCCACGACCGTAGATCTCGGAGGCTGTAGTTCACGCTGGTGCCCCAGAAGAAGTCGCGATTCTACCGGAACGACTCTCCAAGGCGTGTTTCTAGCTTACACGGATGGCGACCCCGTGACCGCCACGCGCACCGGTTCAACACGGCAAGAATGTAGCGCCCCAGGGTTCTTGGACAGTGGTTTGACGGTACTCGCATCTACGCTGCCTTTACCAGCCCGACGAGGTCACGTCGCACCTGGGCGGGGCTTCGATAGTGGTACTTCTCCAGCATCCACTGCTCGTTGTACGTCCCGCGTGAACGCGAGCAAGGCCAGGCGGAGCGCTTCGATGGTGTCGAAGCGCCGCACCCACAACAGATTCTCCTTCAGCGTGCGGATGAAGCGCTCCGCGACGCCGTTCCCTTCGGGCTCCCGCACGAAGCTCGGCGAGCTCTCGATCCCGAAGAACGCGACCTCCTGTTGAAAGTCGTCCGCCAGATAGTTGGACCCGTGGTCGTGACAAAGACGCAGCCCGTGGGCGATGCCGTCGCCGATGTCGCCGAAGCGGTCGCGGACGCCGGGGCGGATCGGCTCCAGGGCCTCGACGCGGTTCCCGCGCGCGGCCGCATGCAGGCCGCTGCACTCTGTCGTACAGTGATCGACGGCCACGAAAACGAACGCCGCCCCCTCGCCCACGGTCATCGTGGCCGTCATGTCCGTGCCCCACATCACGTCAGGGACCTCCGTGGTAATCGTGCCGTCATGTGCCTTCGGGCCGTGCGCCCGGCCCACGCGGTGCGGGGCCTGGAGGTCGTGCGCGCGCATCAACCGGCGCACCCGTTCCTGCGAAGTGCGGATTCCCTCGACCCGGAGCTTCGCCCAGGCCTTCCGGTACCCTTCGCCATGAAAGGGCGACGCTTCGAGCACCCGACGAATGTGGCCGACCAGGACGTCGTCCGGGGCCGCGCCGACCGGCCCGCGCCACCGACACGGCGCCTGGGACGTTGTCGCCTGCCGCCGCGCGTAGACGCTGGAGCGAGCGCAGTGCCACACCCGGCAGATCCGCTGCACGCCGTACGCCCGACGCGTGGAGATCGAGTGGGCGCCCCTCATCGCCTCGACCTCCGCCGGGCCAAAGGGCCGCCCGCCTCCAGCTGGTCCACCTTCGCGTACGGTCACTCGTTCTCCATCAGCAGCTCGCCGATCTTGGCCTGCAGCCGACGATCGTCTTCGTTCCGGGCATCCGGCGCCCGGCTCTTCAGGCTGGCCGGGCCTGCGGCCAGAAACCGGTCGCGCCACGGCGAGGCCGCGCCGCGGTGATCCCCACCGCCCGCGACACCGACTCGAGATCCTCCCCGCGCAACAGACGCAGCACCACCTCGCGCTTCCGCCCCACTGACAATCGGCCGCCACGGCCGGGCCCGGCGGCGTCTCCGGTCGCCCTTCGGGCTCCCTCCGCCGCCGCCGATCCCTGATCTGGTTTCCCCATCTCGACACGCCTCCTGCGAGTACTCTCTCGCAATCAAGTGTCCAAGAAAACCCTAGTCCCCTTGATCTTTGATTTCTTCAAAAAGTCGTTGGTCATCTGGGGCCACCGTGGACTTGAACGGTGCGCTGTCCGAACCGCTTCACCTTCGCGAGGATCTCGTCGGCTGTGTTCGTCCACGTGCAAGGCTTGCCCTCGTCATTGTGGGCGTCCACGTAGGCGGAGATGGCGTGGCGCAGCGCGTGCGTGCTGGAATGTGAGCCGCGCTTGAGGGCGTGTTCGGTGAGGAGGCCAACGAACCGCTCGACGAGGTTGAGCCAGGCGGAGGAGGTTGGCGTAACGTGGAACTGGAAGCGCGGGTGGCGGGCCACCCATCGTGTGACCAGCGGGGACTTATGCGCCGAGAGATTGTCGAGGATCACGTGGACGGTGAGGGTGGGGTCCACCCGCTCGTCGATCTCGCGCAGAAAGCTCACGAAATCCCTCGACCGATGCTGCTTCTTGGTTTGCGCCACGACCTGGCCGGTCGCGACGTTGAGCGCCGCGAAGAGGTCCACCGTGCCATGGCGGATGTAGTTGTGCGTCTGGCGTTCGGGCCGACCCATGTCCATCGGCAGGATCGGCTGCGCTCGCTCGAGGGCTTGAATCTGAGGCTTTTCGTCGAATGACAAGACACCGGCGTGGTCGGGTGGATTCAGGTAGAGGCCGACAATGTCCCGCACCTTCTCGATGACCAGCGGGTCGTCGGAGATCTTGAAGGATGCCACGACATGCGGCTGCAACCCGAAGGTGCGCCAGATGCGGCCCACGGTGGAGGCACTGACGCCAGCGCGCTCCGCCATCTTGCGGGTGCTCCAGTGGGTCCGCCCCTTCGGCTTACTTTCCAACGGGGCGACGAGGATCGACTCGACATCCGCATCGGACAGTGTCCGGGGGGCTCCGGGCTTGGGCTCGTCATACAGCGCATCCACGCGACCTGTCGTAAACCGCTGCCGCCACTTGCCGACCGTCACATTCGAACAGCGCAGTTTCGCCGCGACCGCCACGTTCGATTCGCCATGCGCGCACCTCAGGACGATCTTCGCCCGCAAGGCCACATGCCGATTCGTTCTGGCGCGCCTGGCGAGCCGCTCAAGTTCTCCTCGCTCCACGGCGGTGACTTCCAATCTCGCCTTGGGCCGACCTGTTCTTGCCATGCCGCCCCATACATCACACCCGGCACACTTCTTAAAGCTTTTTCAGACACAGGGGACTAGCTGCCTGTGGTGAAAGTCCGGGATAGGGATCGACAGGATCGATCTGGCGTACTACACTTCTTTGCATGGCAATGGGCAAGCGCCGTCGTCGCGGGCGGCAGCCGTCGATGTGGGTGGCCAGTTCGGACCTGCCGCGCAGCGCGGGCCACCCGTTCTACCCGCGCCTGAATCGTGTCCTCGACGAGGCCGGCTTCGATGCCTTTGTCGAGGAGCAGTGCGCCAAGTTCTATGCCGACGGGGTCGGTCGGCCGAGTCTGTCGCCGGGCCGCTACTTCCGGATGCTCGAAGATGATCCAGAGCGTGGATGCGTCGGCCTCACAGAAACGTCACCGCTCGTTCGCCCATCGGGTCGCCGTGCCCGGGTCTCGTCCGCTCGCGCGACACGACGCCGGGACCTGTTCATCAGCTACATCGCGGCCCTCGAGCGCCACGAACTCAAGCTGCCGCGGCTCGCCCCCTTCTATCGCGAGCACAAGTACTGCCGGGTCGATGATTTGTTCGGGAACGGCCATCCGCCCGATACGGTCGTCGCCATGGCCTTGGCCTATCACGCGTTTCGCACCGGCCGCCAACCCGGCGACTACGGCATCACCAACTGACGGAGGGAGGCCCGGAGGCCGACATCGGGTCGCCGGTCCCGGGTCTCGTCCGCTCGCGCGACACGACGCCGCCCGTGCCGCCCGGTCGCTCGCGTGGCACCACGCACACCGTAAGGTCGGGTGGCGCGCATCGTCGATGACCAGGGCTGATCCCCATCGGCGTCGGCCGGTTCGTCTGGCTCGACGCACGCGGCGAGGACGTGCCTGGCCCGCTGGTCGGTCCCGTCCAGCGGGCATGGGTTCGTGGTCCGGTCCGCCGACCCGTCGAACCGTTCCCGCCGGTACTGCCAGTCGCGAACGCGGGTCTCGGTCAGCGAGCCGCTCGTCCACCGGCCGCGCGGGCGGGTGGAGGAGCCGTCGCCGTGGTCGCGCTCGTCGTTCACGTTTCCTGCCGGGCCGCACGGTGGGGCGGGAGCACCGGCCGGACTCGCGCTCCGTACAGGTGCACTCGGCCGCCACTCGTCGCTCCCCACACATCGCCGTCCCTTCGCCTCCGCAGATTCTGCTTCCCTGTGCGGCCCATCAGAGCGAATGTGGACGGACGCCGCCCGCCCGCGGCCGCCACCACGAGGAGGAACCGAGTCCCATGACCCCGCCCGAGACCGTCTCGACCGCCACCCCCGGTGACGCACACGCCACGGCGCCGATCACGCGCACGTTCGGCCCCCAGGGACCGACCCTGGGAGATCTCAGCGACGCCTATCTCCAGGACTACCTGGTCCGGCAGTTCCGGTCCCACAGCACCGCCCGCGGCCGGACCGCCCATCTCACCGCGTTCTTCGGCCGCGACGCGCGGGCCACCGCCCTGACCACCTACCAGATCCGCCAGTACCAACTCGCCCGGCGCGCCGCCGGGGCCGCCACCGGCACGATCAACCGGGAGACCTCGGCGCTCCACCGGATGTGCACGCTCGCCGTCCACTGGGGCTGGCTCGACACCGTGCCCGGCTTCCCCGATCGCCTCCGCGAGAATCCCCCCCGCCAGGGCTTCTTCGAGCACCCCGAATACCTCGCCGTCCGCGTCCGCCTGCCCGCCCCGTGGCAGGACATCCTCGATCTGGCTTACTACTCCGGCTGGCGCAAGCAGGAGATCCTCGGCCTCACCTGGGAGGAGATTGACATGGCCGGTGGCGTCATCCGGCTCTCGCCGGCCCGCTCGAAGACGCTGGTGGGCCGGATTCTCCCCATCTCACAACCCATCGCCGAGGCGCTGGCGCGACGGCGGGCACGCCGCGACCCCGACAGCCTGCTCGTCTTCCACCGCGACGGCATCCCCGTCCGCCGCTGGCGCACGGCGTGGCGCACCGCCTGCCAGGCCGCTGGGGTGCCGACCCGCTTCCTTCACGATTGTCGGCGTACCGCCGCCCGCAACCTGATCCGCGCGAATGTCCCCGAGCGGGTCGCCATGCTCCTGACCGGGCACAAGAGCCGCGCCATCTTCGACCGCTACAACATTATTCACGAGCAGGAACTGCTCGACGCCGGGGACCAACTCGTCGAGTATCTCGCGCAACAGGCGCAGGCGGTACCAGCCCGCCAGCGGCCCCACCCGGCCGGACCCGCCGCCCCGCGCACCGCATCACCCCTCCACCTCGTGCGACGCGGCACCGCGTAAAGGCGCACGGCCCCCCCGGCACCGGCGCGTGGCCGGGGGCGGCAGTGGCCGGACACCGCCCGCCTGTGCGCTGCGGCTCACGCACGGGCCACCGATACGAACCGGCCCGCGATCGTGGCACACGCAGCGACGGGGCAGGCCGACGCCGCCGAACACGAGCACACCCCGGGCCCGGCTGCGGGTGCATGCCGGAAGGCTGGATGCCACTCGCCGGCGCAGGGCCAACACCCGCCAGCGGGGCGTCGCCTCACGGTCGCCGCCAGCGGCCTCATGCCCGGCGGGCGAGCCGCCCGGGACGAGGATGGGATCCACGAGACTGGCCATGTTCCCTCGCCTTGCGGCATCTCTTCTGCCGCTTGTGTGTCCGCTTTATATTCGCTATGGTGCGCGGGTGCGGAAGCACGTCGAGTATGACCATCGTGAGAGAAACCACTAGGGACTCGACAACCAGCTCCTGCAACGACCGCCACCTCCGGTACGCGCGGACGCCGACGTGCAGCGGCGTGAGCGCCTCGGCGGACTGCTCAGTTTCTACTATCGAGAGGCCGCATGAGTGGTCGGCCCATTAATCGCACCTTACGGGATCCATCCCAGCTTCGGCTTTGTCGAGGAACCGGAAACGAACGGTGTGGTGGAGCGGTGGAATCGTACGCTCAAAGAGCAAGCGATCCACGGCCGAATCTTTAGCCGCCGTGTGCTCCCGTCGCGAGCGGGTCACCGGGAAAGAGACGCGGACGGTCGTGCGGGCGCTCACGCGGCACGTCCAGCGACTCCCCGACGGGTTGATGACCACGCTTACGTGGGATCGCGGATTGGAACTGGCGGCCCATCGCACCTTCTCGATCGCGACCGGGGTGCAGGTCTACTTCTGTGACCCGCAGAGTCCCTGGCAGCGCGGCACCAACGAGAACACCAACGGCTTGCTACGACAGTACTTCCCGAGGCGCACGGACCTGTCGGTCTACTCTCAGAAGTACCTCGATGCAATCGCGCTGCGCCTCAACACCCGGCCCCGAAAGACATTGGGCTATCGGACACCGGCGGTTACACTGGCGGAAACTGTTGCATCGACCGGTTGAATCGGCCGCGTTACTCAAGACCTATCTAATAGTCGACTCCCAGGTGGGCCTCCCACAGACTTCAGATCCGACGATACCAGCTCACCCCTTTTCGATGGCACACCAACAAAACTGGGTCGTCGGCCGTCTAGTGAGGTATGAACGGACAGCCAATGGCCAGTGGCCTCCCAGTCGCCCTCCCGGCCAATCCGGCCGCCCGGCTGTCCGCCTTGTTCGATGCACACCACGAGAGGTTGTACCGGCTCGCACGGCGGCTTACCCCGAACGTCGATGACGCGCTGGACCTCGTGCAGGAGACATTCCTCAAGGCCGCCCGCTCCCGAGTGGCCGTTCCACGCGGCTTGACGAGTGAGGAAGCCTGGCTCGTCCGCGTGCTCATCAATATTCGTCGTGATCAGTGGCGCAAGACGGCTGTTCGCAAGCGCCACGCCACCGAAATGAGCTACCCCACCCGTGTGGACAACGACCAGGAAGCCGTCCTCATCGCACGAGCAACCGTGTGGCGTGCACTCGACACGTTGCCGCCGCGCCGCCGCGCCGTCGTCGTCATGCACGAACTCGAAGGGTTGACGATCTCGGCGATCGCCTCGCTTCTTCGCATCAGCGCCATCACCGTTCGGTGGCACCTTTCCGTAAGTCGCCGCGCTTTAGCCAGAGTCCTCAGACCTCAGATGGGAGACACCAATGAAGACCCTTAGAGATCTCTTACAGGATGCCGATCCGCTTAGCCATGAACCACACCGACTTGAGAGGGAGCGGGAGCGACTCCGTCAAGCGGTCGTCGTGGGAGTATCTGGCGTCACCAGGCCGTCATCTGCCTGGCTTTCGACACCCATCGCCCTCGTGGTCACCGTCGCCATGATCGCCGTCGGCCTCGCGGCCGTTGGATCTCAAATCTGGCCACAACGAGGCTCGACCCTGCAGGCGCAGATTCGATTTGAAGTGCGGTTGGCGGAAGATCAGCCGACCCCCGGTCTACGTGAGGCGCGGATAGCTGATTCGGACCGGGTCGTTTACCTTCATGAGGAGACCATCGTCACCAATGATGACATCGCGCAGAGCAGTGTCGTTCAAGGCGATGGGCCTTCGCGTTTCAGCGTCGCGGTGCAGTTCAATGCGGCAGGCGCTCAAAGGATGCGGCAGGCCACGGCGAGCCACGTCGGTAAACCGATGGCTCTCCTGATTGACGGAGAGGTGGTCCTTGCCCCGGTTGTCAGATCGGTGGTCAGCGATTCGGCAATGATCACCGGTGATTACACACAGGCTGAAGCTGAGAGGATCGTGAACGGCATTGGCATTCGGTGAGTCGATTGTTCACGCGTTGTGGCCGCGAGGATGCTTCCCGACGAGTCGCCAAGGGTAGAGCTATCCGGCGGTTCGGTAACCACAACGGCGGTGAATTCAATCGCTCGGTGCAACATGAGCCAAGGATGGAGGTCTCATGGTGCGACGACGTGGGCCGCGTTTGACGGCGGCACAGAAGGCGGAACTGTGGTGGCGCTGGCGACAAGGGGGGTGCTTCCGCAACCAAGTATTGGTCGCCGCCCGGTAACCCGTCTGTGTGCTAGAGTTTGAGCCCGATTTCGAGAGACGCAGTTCTTTCGTCGACAAGGGCCAATCCGAATGGAAGAATCGCAGATGTCCCAATCCCGCATGTTCGGTCCATGGAAGCGTCGGTGCCGGGAACTTCGTCAGCCACGGTTTCTACCGACCGCGATCCGGGAAACGCCGTCGATATCGGTGCGTCGGGTGCGGACAGACGTTCTCGTCGACGAACGGCACACCCTACGACCGTCTCCAGCATCGGCGCGCGACGTTCGACCCCGTCGTCGCGCTCAGAGTCGAGGGCGTTAGCCTGTCCGCGGCCGCGCAGCGTACACGATGGCACGCCTGTCCCCCCCTTGCCGATACGTTGCCGACGCCTCCTGGATTCGGAAGGTACCCCGGCTCGGGTGGCCGGCATGGTATGGTCCACGACGCGTCCCTGCGCGGCCGGACCGCATTCTTCAATCCGCATCGACCCGGTCCTCCTCGTTCTAGCCATCGGGACGACTTCGACCAGGACAGCGGTATGAACGGGACACCGTCGGACTACGAACGCCGGGCGCGCGAGCAGATTCACGACTGGAAGAACCCCGGGCCTCAACTTGACAATACCGAAAAAAACCAATCAACTCCGGCCCGATCGGCGGCACCGGCAGCCGGCTGGCCTCCCGAAGGATCGTGACCAGCTGATATTCCGCGTACCGGGGCTTCTGCAGGGATCCTCTTCGCCCGAAGGACACCATGCTCTCAGGCTTCCGCTAGTCTGTGAAATGGCAGGAAAGTCGCATCTAGACGCAACGCTGAGAAACTAATCCATCCAACGCTGAAGAAGTGATCCACCCCCGGCCTCTTTGTCCGGCATCCTTTCGGTTGCGAGACAAGAGGAGGGTTGGCCGAGGTGCTGAGGATGGACCAAGTTCATGTTATCCGCCACGCCGTTCTGAAGCAGGGTCGTAGCCGTCGGTCTGTCGCGCTGGAGCTCGGCGTCAGCCGCAACACCGTACGGAAGTATCTTGAGGAGTCTGAGCCGAGATTCAGCGCACCGGTTGGCCGGCGTCAGCCGGTGCTCGAGCGGGTGAAGGCACGACTCGACGAGCTTCTCGCCGAGTGGTCTGCGAGGACGACCGCCAAGCAGAGGATCACCGGCTCCCGCCTCCATGGTCAGCTGCGCATGGAGGGCTTCGATGTCGGGATCACGTTGGTAAGGCAGGACTTCCGGGAGTGGCGGCGACAGCGCCAGGAGACGTTCGTCCCGCTGGTTCACCGACCCGGAGACTCGGCCCAGGTCGACTTCTTCGAGGTCACGGTTGAGGGGAACGGTGAACGCCGGAAGGCGTTGATGTTCGCGATGCGCCTGATGTACTCGGGGCGCGACGACGTCTGGCTCTATGAGCGCTGCGACCAGCTGTCGTGCCTCGACGCCCACGTCCGGGCGTTCGCTCACGTCGGGGGCGTGCCTCGGCGCTGTGTGTACGACAACCTCTCAGCTGCCGTGCGGAAGGTCGTCTTTCCGCGTCGTCAGCTCACCGCTCGGTTCACAGCTCTATCGAGCCACTCCCTGTTCGACCCGTGCTTCGCTCGGCCAGGAGAAGGCCAGGACAAGGGCGGCATCGAGAGCCGAGGCACGGGCATTCGGCTCCAGCACTTGGTGCCGATTCCCCGGGCCCGCTCGCTCGAGGCGTGCGGTGAGCTGCTCCACCGGCGCATCGAGGAGCAGTCGGCGACGCGCCGGGGCCGCGATGACAAGCGAACCGTGATGGAGCGGTTCGCCGAAGAGCAATCCGCCCTTCGCGCAATTCCGGCAGTGGAGGTCGATTCGCGCAAGGTCCTCCCGGTGAGCGCTGGCCAAACACCACGTGTGCGAGTCGAAGGTGCGTGGTACTCGGTCCCATCAACCTGGGCCGGCGTGGACGTCATCGCCCGTGTCGGCGTGTCCAAGGTCGAGTTGCGGTGTCGTGGCGAGTCCGTCGAGCGCGATCGTCAATCGTTCGGCGGGAAGGATATCCGCTATCGAGACGACCTCCCTGAACTGGGTCGCAAGCCGCAAGCCGTGCGACAGGTCGCTCCGGAACTCGTCGCCGAGCGCGATGGCCCCTTCCGTCAGTTGTGGGAGCCACTCGTCGCCTCGCACGGTGACGGCGAAGCCGCCCGAACGCTCTCGCGCATTATCGCCGCCATCGTGGAACACGGTGAGGAACCGGTGCGCCAGGCCCTGAGCACCGCGTTGGCTGCTCACCGTACGGATCTCCTCGATCTCGTCAGCGCCAAGGCCGAGCCCGAGTCCCTGTCCGTCGCCGTACCGCCGGAACTGGCCGGCTACGAGATCGAGACGTCTTCGGCGGCCGATTTCGACTTGTTGTTGGAGGACGCATGAGTGAGGCTGCGTTGAGAGCAGTGCTGCAAGAGTGCTGTCGAGAGCTGAAGACTCCCTCGATCTTCCGCGAGTATCCTGAGCTCACTCGTCAGGCTCGTGACGCCGGGTGGCCCTACGAAGAGTTCCTCAGAGAACTCCTCGACATCGAGGTCCGCTCGCGACGGGAGCACACGGCGGCAAGGCGCCTTCGTGAAGCCTGTTTCCCAGACGTCAAGACTCTCGATCAGCTCGACGGGGCCGCGCTGCCGGGTGTCTCACGGCCCAAGGTGCTCGAGGTGGCATCGTGCGGATACCTCGAGCCCGGCGAGGATGTCGTCATCGCCGGACCGATCGGCACCGGTAAGACGCCCCTCGCGATCGCCCTCGGCGTGGAAGCCATCCAGAGACGACATCGAGTGCTGTTCACACGCGCCGCTGACCTCGTGCGCGATCTGCGGGAAGCTCGTGACGAAAGGACGCTGCGTCTGATGCAGCAGCGGCTGCAACGTGTCGAGCTGCTGGTGATTGACGCACTCGGCTTCGTCCCGTTCGACCGCGTCGGCGGTGCACTCCTCGTCAACGTCTTCGCCGACCGTTACGAAAGGCGATCGACGCTGATCACGACGAACTTGGCGTTCAGCGAGTGGGTGAAGGTCTTCGGCGACGAGAAGATGACGCTCGCCTTGCTCGACAGGCTTGGCCAGCGCGCCCACATCCTGACAACGAAGGGCCGCTCATACCGGACTCGCAAGCAGCTGACCCAGGCGCCCAAGCGGGCCTGACGTAGCGTCCCGCCGCCGGATCCAGCCGAAAGACCCCGGCGTTGGACGCCAAATCTCGGTTCGAGAGCGCGATCTCGTGGGCACTGAGTGGATCAGTTCTTACGCGTTGGAGCGGATCAACTCTTCAGCGGTGTTGACAGTGAAGGGCACGTGGCGCCGGCGCAAGCCTTCTGTGATGCCTTGTTCGCCCGCGCCCCGGTCGCGTTGTGGATCGCGTCACGTGGCTTCGGGGGCAAGACGTTCCTGCTCGCGCTGCTCGCGGCCGCCAACGCTATCCTGTTTGAAACTGACGTCATCATCTTGGGTGGCTCTGGGCAACAGTCCCTCCGGGTGGTCGAACAGCTGCACCGCCTGTGGGCCGCCGGGCAGGTCCCCCCGGCGTGGTTGGCGAGCGCACCCACGTTCACCAAGACCACCTTGGCCTTGGGGCAACATGATTCAGGCCCTGACGGCCTCACAGACCGCCGTGCGCGGGGCCCACCCCACGCGCCTGTTGCTCGGACGAGATCGACGAGATGGAGCTCCGGATTCTGGAAGCCGCCCAGGGCCAGCCCATGGACCGCGACGGCGTGCGGGCACAGGGCGCCCCCCCCGGCATCAGCTCGCGGCTACGGGCCTGGGGTGCGGCGGTGGTCGGAACACTGTCCGTCTGTGCGCTGGGGATCGCGTCCAGGCCACCGTACGGGCTGGTGGTGACACCCGGGACTCGTCGCGAGGATACTGTTGGATGTGGAGACCGTGGCCGTGCTCGTGCTTGTCGCGACTGTGGGGCTCGTGGTGTGGTGGGCGGCCGGCCGGAGTGGGGGAGCACGCCGGGCGGAAACGCGACTCCGCCACATCTGTTTTGGCAACGCCGCCCAGGTGGAGCGGCTCATTGAGGCCGAACAAACTCGGACGCCGGGGATCTCTCGCGCCGAAGCCGTTACGCGCGCAGTCCTGCGGTATGAACGTGACAACCATTGACGCATCACGACCGGAGCCCTTTGGCTGGATGTGTTGCAACTTTCAAAAAGAGGCAGGAGAGCGATGGGTCGGGTCGAGGGGGCTCAAGACTTTTGGTTGGCGTTTTCCCCCCATTAGAGGTGGACGGGTTTTGACCCCCTGGAAAGTCGTGTTTGACGGCCTTTTGGGAGACCCTTTAGAGCCGGCACGCGCCCCCGATGAACGCGATCAGAAGTTTTGATCCCGAGATCTTCCGGGATAAGCGGGATGCCGACTCTCGGGCGCATACGGCCACTCGACAAGACGACTGCCCCACACGGTGCGGCCCACACCCGGACCACGGAAACGGGCTCGCGGGCGAGCCGCGCCTCGGTCCGTCGGTCACGCTGGCGCCGGTCTGGGGCGTACCGTCGAGCCAGGCGGCAAGCTTGTGGCGTAGCGAGCGGAATCTGGCGATGCGCCGCGGCGGCGGGCGGGCACGCAGCGGCGCCACGCAAGAACCACAGCACCCACAGGGGTTTGTCCCGCATCCGTCCCGCTTTGTCCCACCTAGTCCCGCATCCCAAGACTTTTGGTCGCGCTGCCACAGCCGAGAGTCTGCCGCCCTCGAAATCGTCGGTGCCTTGCGCGACGTCCCACGGCGTCCGGCTCGTGTCATCCCGCTGCCAGCGGGCCAGCGAGCCATGGGTGGACAGTGCCGCCACAGCCGCGCCCGCTCGTGCCGGCCTGTGAGTGCCACGCACCTGAACCTGAGCGGACGCGGAGCCACCGTCAAGGCCGGAGTCCTGCGACAGCAGGAGAGCGTGTCGGCTCAGCCCCCGAAACCAACTCCACGGAAATTCTCTGCCCGTTAGCCCAGTCGAGGCCGGAGTCGCCCCAGATGTGGATCTGATCCATTCCCGTATCAGGATTCCTTTGCCGAGCGTCGCGCACGGGAAACGTCTGGCCGTCAATCCGGAACGTCATCGTTTGGGCATCGGGGAGCAATGCTCCGAACTGCAGAAGCAACTCCCGTGGCCCATACCAGTGCGTCAGGTAGACCGACAACACCCGATAGACCTGCCCGTCGTAGATGAACTGGTTGGGGCTGAGCTGGCCGCCGCCGCTGCCACCGCTGACGTAGCCGACCGCTGGTTGCGGCCCACTCGGGGTGTTTTCATCCCACAGTCCCGCCGTCAGGGTTGCTGACCAGTGGATGTATTGCGTCTCAGTCCGAACCAACTCCACGGAAATGCTCTGCCCGTCAGACCAATCAAGGCCGGAGTTGTCCCAGACGACGAAGTCGCCAGAACTCCTCCTACCGTCGCTCAACGCAAACGTCTTGCCGTCAACCCGAAACTCTAGAGTCGGGTCATCCGGGAGCAACGCGCTGACTCCCCCCGAGTGATCCGGGAGCAACGCGCCGACTCCCCCCGCGGAGAAGTCAACAAACAAAGAGGACGGGGATCGTTCAGTAATGTAGAAACCCACAACCGTATAGGTCACTCCGTCGTATTCGAAAGAGTTATCGCTGATTTGGCCGAAGTCGCGACCGTATCCTATAAACGGTTCACCGTCTAAAACAACTCTCTCCGCCGTCAGGGTTGCTGACCAGTGGGTGTTTTGCGCCTCAGTAGGCGTCGGCGGTGGCGTGGGAGTCGGCGTCTGCGGTGGTGCGGGAGTCGGCGCAGTCGGAGATGACGACCCATCCCCGCACCCGATAGCCACGAGCGCGACAGCGATGGCGACTCGAACAGCACGGCATGCGTGCGGTGTCATGGCCTTCATGCGAGCGCATTGTCCAGTGGTCTCGTCTCCACGCGCCTGCCTCCGATCCTGATCTTTGTTCTCGGGTTTCGGAGGGTCGTATTGCGCCTCTCGAGTCTGCATCGTTCCTCCACCAATTGCGCCGTGCGAGCACCGGGGGGCTGCATTGCAACCTCCCGGGCGGCTCACAAGCCGGCTGGTCGCGACATCGACTGCGCGGAGAAAGCCCCGACGCTCGGAGGAATGAAACTATAGCGATGTCGGATGAGAATGAATACCCTTGCATACGTCATGTCATCATATCAAGACAGCATGACACGCCTGGGGACTCCTGGCCAACGCCCGGTGCGAGGCCGTCCACGGTCTGTACACCTGCCTGGAGCGGCCCTGTGGAACTGTACCGCCGCACGGCCATCGCGAATACTGGATTCCATTTAAACATGGCATAATGTCGAATAATCATGAATACCCGCGACCCCTACCGGATTCCCTCCGCGAACGCGCTGATCGCCTTCGAGAGCGCCGCACGGCACGGCAACTTCACCCTGGCGGCGCGCGAGCTGCGCACCTCGCAGTCCGCCGTCAGCCGCCAGATCGCCACGCTCGAGACGTGGCTGTCGGCGCGCCTGTTCGAGCGCTCCCGCGCCGGGGCGATCCTGACCGAGGCCGGAGAGCGCTTCCGAGACGGCGTCGCGGCCGGTCTCGCGGCCATTCGCCGGGGCGCCGCCGAGGCGGCCGATCTATCCAACGCCGAACAGGTGGTCATCGCCTGCTCGCACGAGGCGTCCCACTTCTTCATCATGCCGCGCTACGACGCCCTCCGGCGGGCGCTGGGCGAGGACGTCCGGATCCGCGTCCTCACCTACCACCACCACGTCCGGAGCCTGCCGGCCGACCCGTCGGCCGACATCCTGATGACCTGGGACGCGGCGGGCGCCGCGCCGCAAGACCGGGCGTTGGCCCACCGGGAGGCGGTCAGACCCGTCTGCTCGCCCGCCTACGCCGCCACCCACGCTCAAACCCTCGCCGGGCCCGTCGCCGGCTGGAGCGGGCTGACGTTTCTCGACCTGCTGCGGCCCAGCGAGGGCTGGGCGTCCTGGGAGGACTGGTTCGCGGTCGCCGGCCGCCCGGACGGGGCCCCGCGCCGCCTTGGGTTCGACAGCTACACCTACGTGCTGGAAGCTGCCGCCGCGGGGCATGGCATCGCGCTGGGCTGGCGGCACTTCATCGAGCGGCCGCTGGAAGCCGGCGCACTGGTCGCGCTCGGCGACGGGTTCGTCGAATTCGACAGCGCATACTACGGCGTCCTCACCGAGAAGGGACGGCGCAAGCCGCTCGCGCGCAGGTGCCTCGCCTTCTTCGACCGGTCCAGATAGCGCCGCTTCCGCGCTGCGGTCAAATTCGACGAGACTGCTCACGCTCCGCGAGGTGACGGGGATGACGGCCCTGTCCCGCTCGGCCGTCTACGCGCTGATGGCCGAGTCCCGGTTCCCGAATCCGATCCGCATTGGCACCCGGCCGGTCCGCTGGGTCGAGCAGGAAGTGCTCGACTTCATCGCCAGCCGTCCCCGAGCTGGCTTAGAACGGCCCGCCGCGTAGCCGGGACGATCCACGGTCCACACTACCGGCAGCACAGGGAACCGGCGATGTCGAAGAGCGACCAAGCACCTGCGGTCGGGGCTGGCTCATGGCCCTCTAAAAGCGCTTTTCATGACCGTGTGGCGGCCGAGTACCCGCAGTGCCGAAAATAGTTGCGGCATTCGTCAGGGCTGAAGTGCGCCAAGCACTCGCCGAGGAACGGCCAGCGCGTCTCGGTGCTGCGACAGCGAGCGGTGCGAACGAGCGCCTTGAGCTTCGCGAAGCAGAGCTCGATGGGATTGAGGTCCGGGCTGTAGGGTGGCAAGTACCAGAGTGTGGCCCCGGCGGCCTAACCGGTGCGCTGAATCTCGGCTCAGACTCCTCAAGATACTTCCGTACGGTGTTGCGGCTGACGCCGAGCTCCAGCGCGACAGACCGACGGCTACGACCCTGCTTCAGAACGGCGTGGCGGATAACATGAACTTGGTCCATCCTCAGCACCTCGGCCAACCCTCCTCTTGTCTCGCAACCGAAAGGATGCCGGACAAAGAGGCCGGGGGTGGATCACTTCTTCAGCGTTGGATGGATTAGTTTCTCAGCGTTGCGTCTATCGGGACCGAATTTGGGGAAACCTCTGTGGAATGCCCTCGAAGACGGCGCCGGGCGTGGATGGGCAAACAGTGGAGGAAGCGCAGGAGGAGTTCGAGACGTGGGTCGAGCCGATGCTCCGGTCCATGCACCGCCGGGGATATCCGGCACCTGCCGTAAGGCGGGTGTACATCCCCAAACCAGGGAAGCGCGAGACGCGTCCGATTGGCGTGCCAGGTGTGGCCGACCGGGCGCTGCAGCGCAGCGTCGCCCACGTGTTGTCCGCCATCTACGAGGAGGACTGCCTGCCCGGCTCGTTCGGCGGGCGGCCGGGTCAAGGTGCCCATCACGCCCTCGCCACGCTCACGGAAGTGATAGCGGGGCGGAAGGGGAGCTGGGTCCTTGAGGCGGATTTGAAGAACTTCTTTGGGAGTCTGAACCACGACTGGGTGCTCCGCTTCGTCGAGCACCGAGTCGGCGACCCTCGCCTGCTCAGCCTGATGAGGCGCTGGTTGAAAGCCGGCGCCCTGGAAGACGGCGTGCATCAGCCGAGTGAGGAAGGCACCCCACAGGGCGGCTCCATTAGCGTCCTGTTGAGCAATGTGTACCTCCACTACGTCCTCGACCTCTGGTTCGAGTCCGTGGTGAAGCCCCGTCTGCAAGGCGAGGCATAGATGGTCCGCTACCTCGACGACTGCGTGGTGTGTTTTCAGTACCGAGCCGATGCATTACGTGTCCAGGGTGTCCTGCGCAAGCGGTTGGCGAAGTTCAATCTGACGCTGGAACCGAACAAAACGAAACTGGTCGAGTTTGGCCGGTTCGCCGCAAGGCATGCACCGAAACGCGGGAGAAGACGACCGGAGACGATCTACTTCGTCGGCTTCACCCTGTACTGCACCCGGAATCGGGGCGGGGGATACAAGGTGGGGATTCGGACTGAGAAGTCCCGGGTCCGCCGCACCCTGGCGACGCTCCGTGACCTGATGCGGCGGATGCGGCACTTGCCGGTTCGAGAGCAGGCCCTGAACCTGAACCGCCTCTTGCAGGGGCACTATGCGTACTTCGGGGTGGCGGGGAACTTCCGTGCCTTGCAGCGCATAGGCCACGCCGTCGAGCGCTACTGGCGCAAGCTGCTCAGCAGCCGGAGTCGCAAGGGGCACATCCCTTGGGACGTCTTTCACCAGATAAAGGCGAGGCACCCGTTACAGCGACCACGTTTACGTCTCCCGCATCGGGAGCTGCAAGCACTCGCTGTGCTGTGAATCAGTTTGCGAAGAGCGGAGTGCGGGAAATCCGCACGCTCCGTTCTGGGGGAGCCGGAGGCGGGTGACCGCCTCCGGCGACCCGGTGCCAGGGTCAGCAACGACCCTGGTCTACCCGACCGTCTGGCGCCACGAGAGACTGGACTAATCGCTCGAATCTGCTTGGTCAGCAATCTCCTTGATCCAGTACTCAATGTCTCTATCTGGAACGCCGGGCCGCCCCGCAATCTGAAGATAGGCCCAAGTGATTGCCTCCCGGAACGGGCTGTCAACCGAAGCAACCCTCTCGAATCGTGCACCGTTCGAATCTTGCAGTCCACGATCCGTGAGTGCCAGAAGTTCCAAATCTCGGAGCCGAACCGCCATCTGCGGAAGTACGTTCGAGTAGCCCGGGAGCGCCACGAATCCGCTTGATTGCGGTTGGGTGAGGAGCCGACCTAGCTCTCGTTGGGTTGAGCCGTCCGTCTTCAGTTTCGCTTTCGAAACTTGGCAGATTTGCAAATAATCAGCCATCGGTACACATCGCGCCGACAGTACGCTGGTCACTTTAGGATTGCGCCCGCCACGAGTTACAAGGTCGCAGGAGGGCGTCAGCACCAACCGAAACGATTCCGGTTTCGTTTCGTCGGCCCCCTCCTGCTTCAAGATATCTCCCGTTAGTAGATCATCACCGAGCGCAGGATAGATGTACTTTTCCCACGGCAAGAGTGGTGCGTCTGGCGCGATCACCGACACGTCCATCATCGCTGCGACCCTGCGCCTAGCCGTCCGGACCAGTAGCTGCGTTCGTTTCGCTGGATCGGTCTCCAGATCCCAGATTGGTCCGGCGGCATCTCGGAGTACGGCCATGGCGGTCTTGTGTATGTCACCGTGAACGTCTCGGAGCGCCTCGACGTGGGGTGAAAACGTCCGCACGCACTCAACAACTTGGTCGAGCGCGTTGTCTCCGCCCTTGGATACGAACGTCTCGAAGGGACCATTCGGGAAGGGACGATCCGCCGCAGAGTAGACGACGAGCGGTACAAAGTATTCCAGGCGCGCACGAACCTTGGCTTCTCCCGAGAGGTGACCTTCTGACTCTGGTCCCTCAAGCAGATCAAGGATGAGGAGCTCAGGCTGAAGTTCGTGGATTCGCTGCGCCGCCGCATCGAACGAAGTCTCGATGTCTACATGGGCTCCTAGTTCCTCCTGAAGGCGCATCTGCACCACTTCGGCCACCTCAGCGTTGTCCTCGACCACTAGAATCCTGAGCTCGGCAGGACCAGCATCGTCGGTAGTCAAGGGTTCGCCCCTCCGAGGGGCAGGTCGAAGCCGAAGGTGGCCCCACCGAGTTTGCCAGGTTGCATCAAGTACATCTTCCCGTCTAAGTGGGCGACAAGTTCGGAAGCCACTGTGAGGCCCATTCCGAGTCCGTTCGGCTTCCGGGTCACACCGGGCCAGAAGATCCTTTCCTCGTCGCCTTCTGCCACACCGGGACCGTTGTCGTGGACTTGCACCACCACTCTCTTTCTCTGCTTTTTGACCTCGATCTGGATGACGCATTTGCTCGCGTCGCGCCTCGACAGCCAGTACAGAGAGTTGGTCAGCAGATTGATGACTATCGCTGTGAGTTCTCCCGGATCAATCCCTACTGATGTCCACGACCGCGGTAGCCGTGGAACGACCTTCGCCTTCTCGATGTCCCTGCGAAGCATCTCCACGCACTCGGCAATCACCTCTTCCAGCACGCTGTCCTTCCTCGTCCAACGGGCACGGGAAGCCAAAGGCGCCAGACGCTGCGAGAGCCGTTTCAACGCACGCAGCGACGCCTCCGCAAGCTCCAGTGGTCGGACCAGTTTCCTAGCATCAGTCGCGTTCCCCTTGTCCAGAAAGTCACGCACTCTCCTGACGAACTCTTCGAGCGGAATCGTTTGGTTTCCGACCTCGTGCTGGAGAGCACCGGCTATGGTTCCGAGGCTGGCGAGACGACTGTAGTAGACAAATCTCCTCTGAATCTGCTGGACACTTCGGTCAATCTTGCTGGCGGTTTTGGAAACGAGACGAAGGACTTCTCGGGTGGGTCTCCTCTCTTCAATGGCTTCTGCTACATCCGAAACTAGCTCCTCAGAACTAAGTTCTCTGAAGAGATCTGTCAGGGGGTTCTCCTCCTCTGGACTCTTGTCACGATCCCGCTCTTGCTCGAGCACCTCGACTATTTGGAATGCGAAGTCGCGAAACTGTTTCGATGCAGGGCTCGAGACCAGCCTTTCTCGATCACTCGTGTCACGCAGCGCAGGATTGCTTTCAGCACCGATCGTCACGTGGCCGATGATCTGGTTGGCACTTATTCGCGTCCCTGTGCGGCTCACTCGTCTTAGGTTGAGCCCCAGCCAATCACGAGATTCGGTGGATTTCGGCAGGACCAGTATGCCGTCCCGGTAGAGAGACACCCCAGCGAACTGACTGTCGGAGATCAGCTCGCGTAACGCCCGAGTCTTTTCCTTGAGTTTGAAGCGTCGGGCCATTTCCAGCAGTGATTCTTTGTCGAAATCCCAGAGGCGGAGCTCAAAGGTGAAGGGGCCACAGTCGGTGTCAACCCAGCTGCTGCGTCTTCGAAACTCTTTCAGGGAGAAAACTCTCGAACTCTCCGGTAGAAACTTCTTCCCCTTCTTGACCCGTTTGACCCGGCTCGTCTGTTCATAGGTGAAGTTCAGTACGCCCTGGCTGTTGACATCGCCAGCAATTCGATACGGCGGATTCCTGTAATAGTCCGGCAGCTCGACTCGGCTTGGGGCCGAATCGCCTCCTGGGGGTGTGAACCAGATTTCAAAACCAGCCTGGTCTTCGAAAGGTGGGACGAGACGACCCAGATTCTGCTGAAGATCGTCGACCTCGTCAGCGCTCCACTCTGACCGTAGGCCTGAAATGACGAGTAGTGTCCCTGTTCGCTCAATCACCGGCTCGCCCGAGTGCTTCTGCACGGAGATGGTTGACTTACTGATACTCTGCGCGTTTGCCAGAGCATCCCAATCGAGCTCAACCTGCCAACAGGGCTCCGCGGCCGCCTTCGTGAGCATGGTGAGTCGGCTGCCAAGTCTGGATGACGAGAGCCGGCCAAGCCCTTTTTCGCCTGAGACTCTTCGTGTACGCTTGCCGATTCGATTAATCGGGTGCTGCAGACGATGCGGTGTGGCCACGACCGACCAGACGTCTGTTATCTCAGACAGGGACATCCCCGTGCCGTTGTCGTGAACTTCCAACCGGTGCTCTTTCAATCGCCGGTCGTAGGTGAAGCGCACATCGACCCGCGTAGCCAGTGCATCGTAGGAGTTCTTGACGAGCTCCATGACCGCAACGACGTCGTTTGTGACGAGATCCGTCCCTAAGGAGGCGAAGATGCGAGGGTGGACTTTGAACGGGACCCTGGCCACTGATCGGTTCCTGGCGGTCGACGTTTGTGCCACTAGATCGCCCTAGTGTCAGTTATCGCTCTGAACTCGTCGAGAGAGTCGTGAAAACAACCTACCGAACACTTCCGCAAGGCGGACTGGAACTGCGTTGCCAATCTGGCGCGCCACTGACGGCACCGAGCCATGGAAGACGAAGTTGTCGGCGAACGTCTGGAGGGCTGCGGCCTCCCGCAGTGAGATCGCGCGAGCCTGTTCTGGATGACCGTAACGACCATTCGACAGACTGTGGCATCGACAGGTGAGCGCCGGCGCAGGCCGGTCCCACCACATTCGTCCGTAGACGTCAGTGTGTCCTCGATGGTCTGGCTTATGACAATCCAACCACAGCCGCTTCGGCCAAGATCTTCGGTCGCCACCGTCGGGAGGGGTCACTTGAATGCGTTTCAGGTTAGTTGGAGACAAGGCCATCGCCGAATGATTCGCTACGAGCTCGTCGGTCTGCCCCGCAGCTAAACGCGGATAGTCTGCAATGGCTGACCTGACTGTCACTACGGAATGGCGTCGTCCGCCGTCACCGTGCGTAGCCTCGGGAAGAGAGATCGATGTCGTCTTGCTAGCAACCAGAATTAGTCGGTCTCTTGACTGCGGCACCCCAAACCGCATTGCATTGAGAACCGCGTAGTCGTAGTTGTAGCCCAGTTCCTCAAGGAGAATCACAAACCTGCTGAAGGCGCTGTTCCCCGAAACGTGCTGGATTCCTGGCACATTTTCCACAAAAACGAATTCCGGTCCTAGCTCCTTGACAAGAAGGGCGAATCTCAAAAGCAGGCTCCGACGGGCGAGGGTGCCGTTGGTTCGCTGGTGGCGAGAGAAAGGCTGGCAAGGAGCGCAGCCGCTCAACAAGAGATGGTCGCCAGCCCGAAGACGAACACCGGACATGATGTCGTCCGCCGACAGATCAAATATGTCCGAGCACACGAATTCGGCGGGGGCATTGTTGCTTGCATAGGTCTCACGACACGTCGGATCATTGTCAATTCCCTTGGCAACCCTGATTCCAGAATTGAGAAAGCCGCGGCTTGTGCCCCCAGCGCCAGAAAAGCAGTCGATCGCCACAACGGCCACTAGTCGACACCTCCTGACCGCTTACCGGCGGCGGTCAGAACTCGCTCGACACAGCGGCCGGTCGACGTCTTCAGCTGGTGCTCCCAAAAACGCAACACGACCCAGCCGTCTTGCCGCAACGTCCGATTCACCTCTCTGTCGCGTTCGATGTTTCTCTCGATCTTCTGAATCCAGAAGCGCCGCCGCACTTTGAGCTGGTCCTTCGCGCCCCTGTTCCAGCGATACCCGTGCCAGAAGTGGCTGTCGCAGAAGATGGCTATCTTCAAGCCTGGAAGAGCGAAGTCCGGCCTACCAGTGACGGTGTAGTGCTTTCTGTACCGCACACCGGCGGCCCAGAGTGCCCTTCCGAAGTCCACCTCGAGTGATGTGCTCCGTGAACGAATGCGAGACATGTTGTATGAGACGGTCTGAGCCGAGCGCGCTCGGTGGGACATATACCTGTACCGGGACAGACGACACCAATTCTAGCCGAACTCGAAATAAGTGTATCCGTTAGAGCAAGATACGAGTCCCTCCACTCACTATCGCCTGGCAACTGACGAATGGACAATAGCGGAGTCAAGCCCATTCTTAGTTGAAACTCTCTACGGCTCCTGATTGACTACGCGGTGCTTCCGTCATCAAGTGTTGTTACGGTTGTGTTGCGACTTTGGCCGACGGTGGCTGGTAATCGGGGATGTCCCAGTAGCTGTTGAAATTTGAAGCGGCGGCTCTTCACTAGTCGTGCTATACGACCGGTGACGAAACCGAGGTGCAAGCCTCCCAGTAAGGAGCCACCATGAAGAAGCAGTCTCGCACAGTCCCTCGCCGTCGCCAATCGGTATCCCCGACGCCACGGCACCTGCCGTTGGTCGATATCCTCATTGATACGCAGGCCGAGCTCCAGGAGCTGGTCGTCGCGTCTGGCCTGAAGGTACTCGAAGCCATGCTGGAAGAGGATCGGGCCGCCGTCTGTGGGCCACGGTATGCGCATCAACCTGCGCGCCAGGCGTATCGAACGGGGCATACGCCGAGTCAGGTCGTGCTGGGCGGGCGGAAGGTGGCGATTCGTCGGCCCCGTGCGCGGCGCGCCGGCGAGGAGGTTCCGTTGCCAACGGCCCGGGCATTCGCGAATGCGGACCCGCTGAACCGGCGCGTGGTCGACCAGATGCTGATCGGTGTGGCGACCCGCCAGTATGCGCGGAGTCTGGAACCTGTGGGTGGCGAATTCGTAGGAAGCCGACATCGTTCGATCTTCGGGTCCCGTGAGTCGGGAGTCCCCCGCGAAGTTGTCGCGATGGCATGAGTAAGGCGTGCAGCTGACGCACTGCCCTGCTCTGTCGCGATAGACGTCGAACGCGGGCGCGTCGACCCGCTCGCCACCGTCTTCGCTGGTCAGATGTCACGCCGCGATCGGCGTCTGATAGAGACCACGGCAATGCGCGTCCCATCGGTAGCGGTCGAGCCGTGCGACATCCTTTCGTATCGGGACGGGCGTCCGCCCGTCCAACGACGCATGGGCCCGATGCGCATTGTAGAAGTCCTGGAAGGCCACCAGTTTGTCTTCCAAGTCCGACGCAGACCAGAACAGCAGCTGATCCACGCATTCTCGTCGCAGCGTGCCGATCAACCGTTCGACAAACGGATGCGACAGCGGCACATACGGCACACTCTTCACCTCGGTCACCTGCAGCACCCGCAGGTTGGCGCACCATTGGTGAAACCGATACAGCGGGTCGTGGTCGGAGCTGAGGCGCTTCGGACGCGAGAGCCCTCGAATCGCATGGTTGAACATACGGCACAGGGCCCGGCCATCCACGGTTCCAGCATGGATGCCAAAGCCGACGATCCGCCGCGTGTAGTGGTCCATCACTACCAGCACCCAATGGCTTCGCAGGATCGCCGACTCGCACCGGAACAGGTCGATGCTCCACAGGCTATCCTTCGCATGCCCCAGGAACGTCAGCCAGGACGGACCACCCGAGTGGGGTGCCGGTCGATAGTGCGTAGCGAGCACTCGGCGCACCACGTCCTTGTCGATGTCGACCGCAAAGGCGAGCGCGATCTGTTGTGCGATCCGCGGACAGCCCCACCTGGGGTTGCGCCGCTTCATGTCGACGATGGCGTCGACCAGTGCTTTGGACGGTCCTTGGGGGCCGGTGCGACGGCGCTTGGGTGAAAACAGCCAGCGGTACTTGCGGGTGCGCAGAGCCCGATGGAACTCCAGGATCGTCGACGGTCTCAGCATGATCGCTGAGCGAATCACCCGGGCCGGGCGCATGAACAGTGCACACACGCCGGCGAGGATCCGATCCGACGCGCAGAGATTCGGCGCCCGGTGCCGCGAGCGATTCAGAATGAGCAGTTGCTGCTTGACCAAGACCGATTCAGCCACGACAGACCGCAGGCCGCCGGAGCCCATCAGCCGGGCCAGGGTGGCGATCAGGTGCACCAGCAGGATGATCGGGTCGCGCATCGGAACATCCTAGCGACCACTCCCAGGATCACCAAACTTGATAATCTCAACGGATTGCGGGCTGAGTAGTAATTCGCCACCCACAGGATCGACGCCACCACGCTGGAGGCGAACGCGGCGATGCGGAGCATCGTGCGGCGGGACACCGGCGAGGACTACCAGGCCTATTTGACCGGCTTGGCGCAGGCGTCGGGCATTGCCACCCCGACGCGCGACGACCTCGCCCGCCTGGACCGGAAGCGGAAGAAGACGCCATCGAACAAGGACTGGCGGAGCCCCGTCGATCCGGATGCGAAGGTCGCCAAGATGAAAGACGGCCGCACGCATCTGGCCCACAAGGTCGAACATGCCGTGGACCTCGACACCGGCGCGGTCGTCGCGGTGACCGTGCAAGGCGCAGACACGGGGGATACGACGACCATTGGCGACACGACGGTCGCCGCCGCTGCCCAGATCGAGGATGCGCAAGCCGAGGTGGACGACCCCCAGGCGTTCACCGCGCTGGTCGCGGACAAGGGCTATCACAGTAATGAGGTCATGGTGGATCTGCAGGCCGTCGGCGTCCGGTCGTATGTCGCCGAGCCGGATCGAGGCCGCCGCGATTGGTCCAAGGCGCGGGAGGCCCAAGCGCCCGTCTATGCGAATCGTCGGCGCATTCGGGGCGCCCGCGGCAAGCGCTTGATGCGCCGACGTGGCGAGCGCATCGAGCGTTCGTTCGCGCACGCCTACGAGACCGGCGGGATGCGGCGCACGCATCTGCGCGGGCATCGCAATATCTTGAAGCGCCTCTTGATTCACCTCGCGGGCTTCAACCTCGGCGTGCTGTTCCGGCAGCTGATCGGCGTTGGCACGCCGCGCAGCCTGCAGGGGCGCTGTCTCGCCGCGCTGATGGTCCTTGTGTCCTCCTGGCGGCGCCTCGTACATGTCTGGACCGTTCGCGAGCCCGAGTACCCCGCGCGTTCCACGATCGGGGTCGGCGATCACGATCGATCACTCATCCCGAAAGCCGCATAGGAAGACCGCATTTCCACCACGGGCTGCTAGCGGACAGGACATGTCGCGCACCGAGTATCGGGACGCCGTCGCCAATGCCGACGAGCGGCGCTTGACGATTGTTCGAGGTGCGACCGCAATGCGACAGCCCGCGCGCGAAAACATCCCGCTCCACCGTCAACTCGCCGATCTTGGCGTACAGTACGCGGATCTCGCTGACCGGATCCCGACGGCGACGCTTGTCGCTAGTTTAGAACACTGCCCCCCAACTCCTCGACCGCCTGACGCTTCCACGTGTTATCTGCAGCATCGGAAGATTCTTGCCTTCGTTAACAAGACGGCCCGTGCGGGTAGGCGTGGTCGCTAGGGCACCGTCGACCAACGCTAGTGGCCGTGCGCCGGACTGGCCCGCTGGTGGTCTGGACTGCCAGCCGTTTCTGGTCCTGCCAGCGTTTTTCTGACCCGTTTCGGCCTGTTCTGATCTTCTATTTCCCAACAAATACGGGATTTGTTGATGTTCCTGCTCTGGCGTGATCGGATTAGTCACAATTGAACGACCGGCGCCGATTCGCAGCGCGTGAGCTACGCTGCGAATTGGAGTAACTGCACAACGCAGAGTCACCTGCGAAAGGAGCCGGTCATGAAGAAGGAGCCGGTCATGAAGAAGGTCCAGTTTGTCGGTCTCGATGTGCACGCGGACACGATTGCGGTCGCCGTGGCTGAGCCGGGCGGTACGGTCCGCACGGTGGGGGTGATTCCGAATCGACCGGAATCCATCCGCAGGCTGGTGAAGCAGCTGGGATCACCCGAGCACCTACGCGCGTGTTACGAGGCGAGCCCGACCGGGTATGTCATCTACTGGCAGCTGACCGCACTCGGTGTGACATGCGAGGTGGTTGCGCCCACCTTGGTGCCAGTCAAGGCCGGCCTGGCTACTCGTCCTCGATGATTTCAACCTCATGACCAGTGTGTTCTGCGGGACATGAGCGAGCAGCACGCGCCGAGCCCCGTCACGCAGAGCGAGGTGATGGATTGCGTCGCCACGATCGGCGCTGGAGCCAAGCCGCCCGGTAGGTCGATGGCAAGATCGCAGAGAGGAAAATCGCGCAACGCGGGGTTGACACGTCGCCTGCCGGCGATGCTAGATTGACGAAATGCGGGCCGTAGCCACGTTCGTGATGTGCGTGGTCGCGCTGGTTGTCGGGGCTCAGACGATCCAGAGTGCCGGCCAGCAACCCCTCTTTCGGGGCGGAACTTCGTTGGTCGATCTGTACGTGACGGTGACCGGCGAAGACGGGCGGCTCGTGACGGATCTCGAGGAGGGCGACTTCCTCATTTACGAGGATGGACAGCCGCAGTCCATCGTCTTGTTCGAACCGGGGATTCGGCGAATCGCTACCGACGCCGGGTCGGTCACCGTTTCTGCTCGAACGATCACCGCGACCCTCATGATCGACACGAGTCGCAGCACGACGGACAATCCGACCGTTGGGGCGCTGATTGTTGCGGGCGCCCAGCACTTCGTCGGCAACATGTGGTCCGGCGATCGTGCGCGAGTCGGGTCGTTCAATCACCTGATCAAGATCAACCCATCCAGGTTCGTCGACGACCCGCACTGGCTGAACAGCTCACTCGCTCGCCTTCACTATCAGTATCCGCCCGACGAGGGAACGATGCTGTACGACGCCATGCTCGAGAGTATCGATGCGCTCGTGAATGTCGACGGGCGCCGGGTCAGCGTGGTGCTGACCGACGGGCAGGACTACGGGAGCGACAAGGGATGGGGCGACGTGCGCGAGCGGGCCGTTGCCGAGGACGTGATGATCTACGGTATCGGGCTCGAGGTGGTGCGTCCAGTGGGAGACCGGTGGGTGCGTACGACTCCGGATCGGAACGTGCGCAAGCTCGCGAACGAGACCGGCGGCGGGTACTTCGAGCTCGACGAGACTGACCAGCTGCATGCGACGTTCGGACGGGTGGCCGAGGAGCTGCACAGCCAGTACATCATGGCCTTCGAGCCGGCGGCTCGCGACGGCAAGGTTCATTCAATCGAGGTCGAGGTCGTGCGCGAAGGCATGACGGCTCGCGCGCGCAAGAGCTACGTCGCGACCGTCGACGGACGGTAGCGTCGGCATGGCATCACGCAGAGTCGGTCAGGTCGTCTACAAGCAGGACCTCTCGCCAGTGCTGGCGATCTGGCGGCTTACGACCGAATGCCCGCGATCGAAAGTTTTGATCCGAAATATTTTCGGAACTATCCGAAACAAGTGAGACGTGCGACAGTTCGCGGGCATCCCGGCTATCGCGGTAGATCCCGGTAAAGTCCCGGGAGCAAAACTTCTGATCGAGCGCAAGAATAGAAGACGAAACCATGACCTAACGCCGTGGCGCCATCGGCGTGCCGACCGCAGCGAACCAACAAGTAAGAGGGCGGTGACGGCCGCGAGCACGATCGGTCCGACGTACCACATCCAAAGCGCAAGGGGTCCCGGTCGGGCGGACAGCAGGACAAGCCCGACCACATGGAGAGTCACAACCGCGGGAACACCCCAAACCCACCAATCCACAGTCGCCCGCCGTGCAGGGTCGTGGCCGACTTCGTGAATGAGGGTCTCGCCGATGGCAGCGCGAATCTCGTCCTCGGCTTCGTGGTCTTCTTCGATGGGACGCTGGAACAGCGTGATGCAATCGGGGAGCGCATTGCCGTGCTCCCAGGTGCGTTCCGGCAGCGGAATTCCCTGGTACAGACCGTAGAGCGAATCCGGCGGCTCGATCTCCATCTTCGCGAGGAGTTCCGCGTTGGGCTCCTCTTCGACCACCAGCGCGAGGTTCTGCATCTCACGCCGGAAGCGTTGAGGAATCAACATGATCGCCTCAACGACGAGACGTTCGAACTCGGCGCGGGTCATGGTGTGTCTTGTCCGGCAGGCCCCCTGTCCGGGGTCACGATGGTGACCACCTCCTCTGCAGGCGGGCGCGGCCTAGGCGATGGCCGAGTACGGCGAGCCGGCGGCGATGGTCGTCGGTGAGTCGGAGCGGCCGGTGGTCGAGTTGGGCCCGCAGCGTGCGGTTCTCCTGAAGGAGAGAGGCGAGGGCCTCGGTCTCGCGTTGGTGGAGCCAGGCGCTTAGGGCCATGTCGAACCAGCGCAGGGCCATCGGATCGACCATGTCGCGGAGGATAGCCGAAAGGCCCCGATGCTTGAGTTCGGCCGAATCATGGGACACGACGGGTTTGAGGTACACCCGCCGGGGCGGGAGTGATTGCACGCCGTCGTCGGGGAGACAAATCGCCGGACAGTTGCTATGGTCGTGAGGGCACCCTCAGTGGCGGTGATCTGGCGCTCCAGCCGGGCGCGTTCGGGATCAGCAGGCTCCGGTGACCTGAGTCAACGAATGGGATGTGTTGCAACTTTGGCCAGCGGCGGGCCAAAGTTGCAACACATCCCTATATTTGGATTGCTCGGTGACGCCATTCCCTTCATCAGCAATCTCATACCGCGGACCGAAACCCCGGAATACCCCAGTTCGGGGTTCAAGCAGTGGGAACGGTACAAGCCAGATGTCATCCACAGGGCCAAATCGGATGGCTTCGTCGCTGCATACGGCCACAGTCCCGCCGGGACAACCGCCGCAGGGGTGCCCAGGACCGGAACCGGACTCATCAAGGAAGGGGCATCAGCCGCTGCCATGGCTACCGTGACCCGATTCGGAGCCGGTTATCAAGGAGCTGTGCTGCCCGTGGCAAAAGGGCGCTACTGGACCGTAGAACATAACCCTAACTCTGGAAGAGTCATGGTGCACTGGCTGGCCGTCGGCGCCGAAACCGAAGGGGGCGGCCCATGAGCAAGCTGGCAACCGCATCAATCACGGGAAGCCAGATCAAGCTGCTACGCGACGACGGTACAGAAACTCCGTGACATCTTGCGGATTCTCACTCATACAGTGGCAGTGGTAGGCGCCGTCCACGCGCAGACTGCGCGCCTATGCGTTCCCGCGCATTGGCGAGGTGCCGGTTTCCGAGGTCACCACCACCGATGTGCTGGAGATCCTCGCCCCCATCTGGCATACGAAGATGCAGACCGCCCGGCGGATTCGCCGGCGCATCCGGGCCGCGCTGGAGTGGGCCGGAGGCACGGTCCTCAGTCGTTGTCCGGTGTGGGCATGCGGTAGCCGGCCCCGCGCTCGCTGAAGATGTACCGAGGATGGGTTGCATCGTCGCCCAGCTTGCGGCGGAGCTTCTTCACGAAGGCGCGTACCGAGCGGGGGGTGCCCCCGCGCCGCGCGCGCCACACCCGGTGCAAGAGGTAGTCGTAGCTCGAGACCTGGCCGGCGTTGACCGCCAGGGCGCGCAGCAGATCGTACTCGGTGGCGGTCACGGGCACCGGCCGCCCGCCCACGCTCACGCGGCGTTCCGCGTAGTCAATGAGGAGCTCCCCGGTCCGGTAGGGCCCGCCCGGCCCTTCCTGCTTGCGCAGCGCCGCCTGGATGCGGGCCACCAGTTCGGTCGGGGAGAACGGCTTGACGATGTAATCGGCCGCGCCGGCCTCCAGGGCCCGGGCCATCGTCTCGTCCCGGCCGTATCCGGACACCACGATGACCGGCCGATCGGCCAGCGCGGGGAGGCGGTCCAGCAGCTCGATGCCGTCGGGCCCGGGCAGCAGCAGGTCCAGCAGGACCAGGTCGGGCTGGTGCGTCCGGAGCAGGTCGGGCAGCTCGTTCGGGTCGCCGGTCACGAGTGGGACGTAGCCCGCGTCCGTGAGAATGCTCCGCATGTAGCGCAGGGCCTGCGGGTCGTCGTCCACCACGAGCACGTGCGGCTCCGGCCGCCCGGTGCGCCGCCGCCGGCCCGGCTGCCCCGGCGGGCGCGGCGTGAGATCGGCCACGGCCTCCGCGGCCACCGGCATCGTGAAGGTGAAGCGCGTCCCCAAACCCGTGCCCGCGCTCTCGGCCCAGATGCGGCCCCCATGCGCCTCCACCAGCCCCTTGGAGATGGCCAGGCCCAGGCCCGCCCCCACCCCCCGCTCGCGGTCCTCCAGGCCGCTCCGGGCGAACTTCCGGAACAGGTGCGGCAGCCGCTCGGCCGGAATGCCCCGGCCCTCGTCGGTGACGGAGACCGCCACCTGCACGCCCTCCCGCACCGCGGCCACCCGGATCGGGGAGGACTCGGGCGAGTGCCGGCCCGCATTGGACAACAGGTTGCCCAGGACCTGCACGATGCGCTGCCGGTCCGCCAGCACCCGCGGCAGCGCCGCCGGCAGGTCGACCTGCACGGGATGGCGGCGCCCGCTGCTGAGGAACGTCTTCCGGGCCTGATCCACCATGACGGCCAGATCCGACGGCGCGGGGGCCACCGAGAGCGTGCCCGTCTCGATGTGCGTGGCGTCAAGCAGGTCGCTGATCAGCGCGCGCATCTGATTGGCCTGCTCGTCGATGATGCGGAACAACTGTACCGTCTCGGCCGGGTCCAGCGCCGCGGGGGTCCCCAGCACCGTGGCCGCGCAGCCCTTGATCGAGGTCAGCGGGGCTCGCAACTCGTGGCTCACCATGCCGAGGAACTGGGCCCGCAGCCGCTCCAGCTCCTCCACCGGCGTCATGTCCTGCAGCGTGACGATGAGCGACGCCACCTCGCCCGTCTCCGAGCGGATGGGCGTGGCGTTGACCAGCGTGGTCACCCGCCGGCCGTCGGGAAACTCCAGGACGATCTCCTCGGCGCGAACCGTCACCGCCTCGCCGAGCATCTGCCGCAGGGCGGATTCCTCCAGCAGGATCTCCCGCCCGTCGGCCCGCCGCACCCGCAACCCCTCCAGCAGCGCCGCGGCCGAGCGGCCCGGCGTGCCCAGGTCCCCGACAATCCGCCGCGACTCCCGGTTCAGCGACACCACCTGTCCACTGCGGGCGTCGAACACCACCACGCCCACCGGCGAGGTCTCGATCAACACTTCCAGGTCCGCCCGCGCCCGTTGCTCGTCCCGGTGCTCGCGGGCATTGGCGATCGCCGCCCCGGCCTGCGCGGCGAACGGCGCCAGCACCTCCTCGTCCTCCCGGGTGAACGCCTGCCCGCCCGCCTTGTCGGCCAGATAGAAGTTGCCCACCTGCACGCCCCGGTGGCGGATCGGCGTCCCCAGGAAGCTGCGCGCCAGCGTCGGGTCATCCGGAAACCCCAGCGGGCCGAGGTGGGCCGCCAGGTCCCGGAGCCGGAGCGGCTGCGGAATCGCGCGCAAATACTCCCACAGGGCCGGCCCGTGGGGCAGGTGCAGGAACCGCTGGTAGTCCTCGGGACTCACGCCGGCGGTGACGAAATCCTGCAGGTGTCCCGACGCGTCCATGGTCGTGATCCCGCTGCAGCCGGCGCCGGTCAGCGCGCGGGCGCTCTCCACCACCTCGCGCAGGACCGTATCGACGTCCAGGCTCTCGCAGATGCGCAGACTCGCCTCGCTGAGTTGCGAGAGGCGCTCCCGCAACGCCTGGATGTCCCCGCCCGGGTCGTCGGATGTCGTCACCTCCACCCCCTGATTCGATGGCGGCCAGCACGCGCGGCCGTGTGGTCGTCCCGGTGCCATCACCGGATCTCGAACACCGGCTTCGATGGGACGGTGAATGAATGGTAACTGATAATCCGTAAAATTTACATAAGTTGTATCAAAGTAGCCTTAAAGATCGCACCAATATCACACGTATTGGTGGTAAAATCGCTTACTTTGAGTGACTTACAGCTGACCGACAGGGGACCGACGGCTATTGGCGGATGAATGACGCGCGGTTCGACGTGCCATGACAGGACACCAGGCGTCCGAGTGCAACCCCGCCCGCCGACCAGCCGCAGCACCAGCGCGCGGGCCAGGTCAAGGTACGGACTGTCTCCGGCAGCGGCTGATCGGCCTGGGCGTGTTGAATTCGTCAATCAGACTGGCGACGAGTCAGTGTACCGGCGCTCGGATGGTGATCGTCCAATCGTCCGGCGCGGCATCGACACGCCAGGAGTCGGAGTACAGCGGTACCGCGGACGCCATCACCTACCGGATCGTTCCGGCCACGAGAACGGCGCCGGGTGCCGGCAGCCGTGACACCGATCATCAACGCCGAACACGCTTGAGGGGCTGGGGCGAGAGCGTCCATCGTATTCCCAACTGAGCGTGCGGGGGAGGAATCTCATGCGCCATCTCGTGCCTGTCGTCGTCCTGCTTGTGCTGGGTGCTTCCGGGGTGTCGGCCCAGGATCGCGGCGTGCTGGCCATCGGCGCGGAGTCGGCGCGGCACGCTGTTTCGCTGTCGGGGGAGGCCGACGCCGTCAACATGTGCGGGACCTCCGACTGCGAGGTGGTGGCGACGTTCTCGGCGTGCCTGGCGGTGGCGCACTCGCGCTCGACGGCGCAAGGGGAGCCCGTGTGGACGTGGACGGAGGCGCGCACGGAGGGCGACGCGAATCGGGGTGCACAAGATGAATGCGAGGATGCGGGCGGTCTGGCGTGTTCGGTTCTGAACGTCGTCTGTCTCGCGGATGCGGGGAGCGGGAACGCATCGGCCGCTCCGTTGGCGGCCACTGCGGAGCAGGAGAATCTGTTCTGGCAGTCGGTGATGAACAGCACGAACCCAGCGATGTTCGAGGCGTATCTGGCGCAGTTCCCGACCGGGGTGTTCCGGGCGCTGGCGGAAGCTCGGCTGGCGGAGCTGCGTGCCCCGGCGGACAATGTTCCTGGGGGTGCAGTATCGCGTCGAGCTGACGCTGCCGGGTCACCGGCGTCCGGCTTCCGGAGTACGGGCGGCAGGGATGCGCCGCGTCGTCCGGGGGAGGTATTCCGGGACTGCGACGAGTGCCCGGAGATGGTGGTGCTGCCGGGCGGCGGTCTGGCGCTGGGCCGCTACGAGGTGACGGTTGGCGAGTATCGGGCGTTCGCGTCGGCGACGGGCGGCGGTGGGGACGACTGCATTGATGGCGATTCTTGGCGGGACCCGGGCTTTCCGCAGACGGACCGGCATCCGGTGACGTGCGTAAGTTGGGACGACGCGCAGGCGTATATGACGTGGCTGAGTCGGAGGGCGGGGGCGGGGTATCGGCTGCCCACGGAGGCGGAATGGGGACGGGCGGCTGCCGGGTCTCAGCGGGGATGCGATTTCCAGCGGCCGGAGACCGTGGCCACGTGTCCGGTCGGCTCCTACGGTGCCAACGGCGCCGGTCTGTCCGACATGGTCGGGAACGTGTACGAGTGGACAGCGGACTGCTGGGAGGGAGATTGCGGCCGCCGTGTGCTGCGCGGCGGCTCCTGGGTCAGCCTTGCCGAGTTCCGGCGTCCCGGCGCGCGCTTCAGTTACTTCTCCGACTTCCGGATCTACCACTACGGGTTTCGCGTTGCGAGGACGCTTGATTAGGTCTTGAGTCTTCAGGTCCTTACTTCTTGGGGGGGGCTGGGGGGCGGAGCCCCCCAGCGGTAACGAAGATGGCGTCGTCGGCGGGGAGCGGGGAGGGAGCCCGCCGGACGGGTCCGGCGCTGGAGTCGATGTATTGCTTCGCGGTGTGGCTGGTTCCGACGGTGGAGAAGTTCCCGCGGAGCTGCGCGTGAAAGGAAAACTGTTATGACAGGCGCGTCTGCTGCGCGGCGAGGATCTTGAGTCCGTGTCGCGGGAGCTGGGGATCACGGCGGCGCGGGCCTCGCAGTGGCGGGATCAGTTTCTGGCCGCAGGCCAGGCCAGCCTGAAGAGCCGGGCGCCGGACGCCCGGGACGAGGCCAATCGTCGGCTGCAAGCCAAGATCGGTGAGTTACTGATGGAGAACGAACTGCTCTACGCGAAGGTGGACCAGTTGGAGGCGGCCGGCCCTTTGGCCCGGCGGAGGTCGAGGCGATGAAGGGCGCCCACTCGATCTCCACGCGTCGGGCGTACGGCGTGCAGCGGGTCTGCCGCGTGTGGCACCGCGCCCGCTCCAGCGTGTATGCGCGGCGGCAGGCGACGATGTCCCCTTGCCGGCGCGGGCCGGTCGGCGCCGCCCCGGACGACGTCCTGGTCGGCCATATTGGCCGCATGCTCGAGGCGGCGCCGTTTCATGGCGAAGGGTACCGGAAAGCCTGGGCGAAGCTTCGGGTCGAGGGAATCCGCACGTCCCAGGAGCGGGTGCGCCGGTTGATGCGGGAGCACGACCTCCAGGCCCCGCACCGCGTGGGCCACGCGCACGGCCCGAAGGCGCACGACGGGACCATCACCACCGAGGCCCCCGATGTGATGTGGGGCACGGACATGACGACCACGGTGACCGTGAGTGCGGGCGCGGCCTTCGTCTTCGTGGCCGTCGATCACTGCACAACCGAGTGCATCGGCCTGCATGCGGCCAAGCGCGGGACCCGATTTGAGGCCCTGGAGCCGATCCGCCAGGGCGTCCGCGAACGCTTCGGTGAGATCGGCGACGGCGTGGCCCGCGGGCTCCGGCTCCGGCACGACCACGGGTCGAACTATCTGGCCGACGACTTTCAACAGGAGGTCGCGTTCTTCGGCATCGAGAGCTCGCCGAGTTTCGTGCGGGAACCCGAAGGCAACGGCGTCGCGGAACGCTTCATCCGCACGCTGAAGGAGAATCTGTTGTGGGTGCGGAGCTTCGACACCATCGAGGAGCTCCGCCTGGCCCTGCTTGCGTTCAAGCGAACGTACAACGAGCAGTGGATGCTGGAGAAATACCACTATCGAAGTCCCGCTCAGGTGCGACGTGACCTCGTCGGGCTGGACGCGGCAGCGTAGATGCGAATACCGTCAAACCACTGTCCAAGAACCCTGGGGCGCTACAGTACCGAAAATACCCCAGGCAGGTCAGCACTCTATCAGGCTGCCCGCATTGACGAGGCGGGCACCGGTGCCACATCAGGCGATTGCTCGCGTCGGAATTTTAGGGCGAGATTGCACAAGTTGCAACAGTAATTGCGCTCAGTAATGGACTATGGCCACTAAGACAAAACCGTTCGATTTTCACGAAATCGGCCTCACTATGGAGAAGTGACGGACATGAGAGAGAAAATAGATCAGATTCACGCACTACTGCCTGCTGAAGTGACTGCCGCCTACTTGGCCGTGCGGGGTGTACTGGTTACACGAGATATTGGAGAAAGCGAATACATGTGGGAAATGATGTGGCTCGTTGCGGTGCTCATACTTGTCAATTTCTGGATATGCTATGCGCATCGCGGCTTTCGGAAGTTTGGAACGCACGTCTTTTTTGCCCTTGGCGTCGCGATCTGGACTGCGAACATTGACATGCCGAGATTCGAGGATGTTCCCGGTCTCGGCCCTTACATTGAAATAGCCGCGCCCGTTGCCCTTGTTCTGTACACACTCATTTCGGGCTTGATGCGTCCCCAGGAGAAGGTAAAGTGAACAAGCACGTTATCGCTGCAGTCTTTGCCGTCGCGATTCCATTTTGGGTTCTGCTTGGTTCGGCGAAGGAGGATGGTGCGGCCTTCGGTCGGCCCTATTCGAGTTGTCGCGACATGCACGAGCAGACACGCTACGGGAGCCTTTTTCTAAACATAGGGCACTTCCGTCCATCAGATAGCAAGCGCAATAGGGATTACCAACTCATAAATGGGAATGGAGATCTAGGGGGATTACCTGAGCAACCAGGGTATTGCTTTGTCTTTAATCACTACAACGAAAACACCGCGGGCCAATCACATTATTACACCGCCACGATCACAAAACACAAGAAAGGCGGAAGCAGTTCGCAAGAAAGCCTGAGGGAGCCATACAAACCAACGGACTCCCTAACGTCTTGTCGTCTGCCTGACCTATGTGTCGTTGCATCCGAAGAAGTTGAGAGCATTGACATCTGTTTTTCTTCTACGGATGGAGACTATTTTGATAGGAACATCTCGTTGCGCCTTGATTGAGGGTGTTCCAATAATAGGATGCAGGGTCGGCGGTAACTCCTGGCCCGGTCGAGCGTCCGGGATTAGACCTCGGAGAGGACGAATGGTCGGCACGAGGTCATCGAGGTGGCACTCGCGCATGTCGTGCGCAGCGACGCGAAAGCGGTCTACACGCACTTGATGGCCGACTGGGCGGCCTACCTCGGGTGGACACACGGGCACGGACCGGTTACGTTCCCTCACCACCCGACGGAATCCCCTTAACGTCTCCTATTCCTATAATGTCAAGGGCTCTCGCCTGTTGCACTTGAGATTAGTCGCCACGCAATTGTTTCTCGACCGCATCCACGTATTCCAGTGCATCCTTGGCCGAGTTGAATGAAATCCTTTTTCCTACCCCAAAGAAGAACAACTCAACTTGTCCGTTCTTGTAGTCCGCACTTAGGCGATTACCGGCCAACTCCTTGTAAACATCAGTTTGGTATGTTTTCCACCCTGCGTCTCTGAATGGAGAGAGTTTCTTCCAGCGTTCATCTTGGAGTTCGCTAGCAGAGCGAAGACTCTCAGCAAGTTCTTTCGGATCTGTTTTCTCTGGCACGACTGCCTCCTCCTGAACATTGAGCTTGCGGAACGCGCACGGATTGTCCGCGCCAGCCGGCTGCTGACGGTGGCCATCGAGTGTCGTCAGTCAACAGCGTCCTGAACTCGAATACTAGCCCGCGGCGCACACCAACGCGGGGTGCAAGCTGTTCCTACGATGCCAACTTGACCAGATTCTCCGGATTCTGGCGTAGGAACACTCGCGGCGCGCCGGAGCCAGCGAACGAAATCAAGATGTGATGACCGTTCTTGGTCGAAACCGAACGGCGCACCGCCGGATTCCCGTCCACATCAACCGAGAGGCCAACCATAAAGTCTACCCCTACCTGCTCACGGGCGTCTCGGTCGAACGGGCGAACCAGCGGCCGGAAGTCGCCATGAGCCGGGACTCGTGCGTCAAACGGCACCGGCGAGCACGGACCCGATCGGACCACAGACCCAGACGTTGCTGGAGGAGGTGCTGCGGAGAGAGAACCTGCGAACAGCCTTGAAACGTGTGCAATCCAACAAGGGGGCACCGGGTGTCGACGGCATGCGTGTCGAAGACCTCCCGGCCTATCTCCGTACGGAGTGGCACGCCATCCGAGAGCAGCTGCTGGACGCGTCCTACATTCCATCGCCGGTGCGCGAGGTGCGATTGCCCAAGCCCGGCGCCCGCCACAGGGCTTTGTCAGGTTAACTCGCCGCGCGGCACAATGCCGGGATGCACGTTCGACGATCCCGCTACCTTCGGCATCGCTTTCCGCCTGAAATCATCAGCCACGCCGTCTGGTTGTATCACAGATACTGCCTGAGCTTCCGGGATGTCGAGGATCTGTTGGCCGAACGCGGCATCATCGTGTCGTACGAAACTATTCGGCAATGGTGCGGGAAGTTCGGCACCGATTACGCCCGGCGGTTGAAGCGACGTCAAGGTCGACTCGGAGATACGTGGTTTCTAGACGAAGTCTTCGTCGCGATCAACGGTCAGCGCCAGTATCTGTGGCGCGCCGTGGACCAAGACGGTGGCCTGATTGACCTTCTCGTCCAACCCCGTCGGGACGGGCGGGCGGCGCGGAGATTCTTCCGAACACTCTTGAAGAGTCAGCGACAGGAACCGTGTCGTCTCGTGACCGACAAGCTGGGCAGCTACCGAGTGGCCCAGCGGGACGTCATGCCCTGTGTCACCCACGACACGACCCAAGACGCGAACAATCGCGCCGAAGTCTCCCATCAGCCTACGCGCCAACAGGAGCGGCAGATGCGCGGCTTCACCTCACCTGCCCACGCCCAGCGGTTCTTGCACGTTCACGGTGTCATTCAGAATCTGTTTCGAGTGGGTCGGCACCTGCTCAGGTCGGTTCATCATCGAATGCTGCGAGCACGATCATTCACCGTGTGGGCCGAGGTGACCGCGGCCTGATCCTCTGATGAGTTCGCCTCATCCTGGTCCAGGCTAGTTAACTTGACAGCCAATCCACGCGCCCTTTCGTCGCGAAACATCACGAAGAAACTGGGCCGGCGCCTGAGGCCGTGCTGATAGCCTGAGCGAAGCACCCGAGGGCCGAGGCCGACGGCACACTGGTGGGTGAGCCCCCGTTTGACAGCATGGCCCTGGGATGTCGCGAGAACATCATTGGCGACACGCATGGCGTGATCCCGTTCAGGAGAGTACTTGCCGACGCATTCCTGCCTTCGGATGCTCCTCGCTCATCACGATGAAGGAGTGACTCTGCCAAGCGCGGCAGGTGGCCTCACCGAGATTCCGCACCATGGTCCCCTGATTCTTCAGCATGCGCTCGTACCAGGCTGCCGTGGTCTTGCCGTAGTGGGGAGAGAGGTTCACGAGCCTGACGACTTCGAAGCCGTTCTCTTCCAGCGCCTTGACGTGAGCGCCCAGCGTGAACCAATGAAACCCCGGCCAGACGTACTTCTTATTGAAGGCAATGCCGACGCTCGAATCGAGCGAACGACCGGTGTGGGGAGTCATCAGCGCATGATGCACATAGCGCCCGTCAGTCTTGATGAGCCTTCGAATCTTTCTGACGTAGGGAATCAATCCCCTCGGACCCACGTGACTGATCATGCCCGTCGACGTGACATGGGCGCGCATCGTGGCCCGCAGCGCGCCCGTTCCAGTCGGCCGGCGTGATCGAGAGCACCTGGCTGCCACCGCTTCTCGGCGCCGGCAGCACGGCTGCATCGTCTCTGCTCGCCGGCAACGTGTTCCTGGCGACCGTCAATCCCCAGACGCTGATGACCATCGGCACAGGGGTCGGATCGGCGGTCATGGGGTCGACCGGGGTCGTCGCGCAGGCGCCGTTCGTCGCTGCCAGCACCGCCCTGATACCGGTCGTGGCGCCGGTGTTGCTCTTCATGACCGTCTCGTCGGTGATAACCGGTGCGCGGCTCGACCGCGTGCAACAGGCCCTCGGCGCGCTGTCCAAGAACCTGGAGCGCGTGCGTCACCTCATGGAAGCCGAGGACTACGCTCGGTTCGAGAGCGCAGCCGAACAGCTCGACGAAATCGGCTCGCAGTTCGAGCACAGCCAGCGGTTCACCGACGGCATGAAGAGCGGACTCGTTTTGGCCAAGCGTGACGTCACGTTGCTGCGTCGCAAGTTCGGACACCTTGCCATAAGGGAGATTCGCTCGGAGCACGACGCCATGGTGGCCGTGTCCGACATCGATCTGTTCGTGCTGTCGAGTCTCACGGATCTCCGGGCCGACGCGCTCCGCCTGCATCTGACGCTTCAGGACGATCTGCACTACGCGGAGCGCCGCCAGGCGTTGCTACGCAGGAAAGTCGAACAGTGCGCAAGCACCTTCAGAACGCTGCTCGATCGCGATCCATTGACGACATTCCGACACCAGTTGCAGCAGGATCTGGATGAGCTGGGCCGGTTCGAGTCCCTGCCGTGGGGCCTGCCCGACACCGCGGCACACGTGATCCGAACTCTTGGAGGCGGGCGAAGCCTGAAGAAAAGAATCCGGGCGATCGACACCATCCGGGACAACAGCTTCGCCCCTGTCCGGTCGCGCATGGAGCGCTGGGTCAGCGAGCTTGAGTCGTCTGCTGCGGCGGCGCGCGAGGAGTCCATCGTGTTCTACCGGGAACGAGACGGCCGGCGGATCTTGAAGGCGTACCACACGCGGGACCTGCGACTGCAGCAGGCGGTGGCATAGGGCCAAAGGATCGGGTGGAACCGCGCGATCAGGTGCTCCACCTCGCGGTCGGCCCGCTCGACGAGCTCGCGGACGTGCAGAACCGTTCCTTTGTGCAACCCTCCGGGGGTGTGGACTCCATGCCAGCGCCGGAACGCCGGTGCAGGTCGAGTTCTCCGGCGAGCGCTACACGCGCGAGGCGGAACCGGCCGACCATCGGGTCACCAGCAGCAACTCGATAACCGCCAGATTCTCGTTATTCCCAGCGGCCCAACTTAGCAGCCCGTGGTGAAAATCAGCAACGGACTCGGCTAGATCGATCGCCAGAATCGATCATCATCTGTACACTCGTTCGCATGTCAATGGGCACACGACGCAAACGACGACGACAAGAAGCCCTCTGGGTCGCGACGACCGACTTGCCCCAGACGGTCGCCCACCCGTTCTATCGTCGAGTGAACGCCGACTCCCAGTGTCCGAGCCGGGCGTCGCGGGCCCGGAGGGCGGCGATGAGCGCGGGCATGTCTTGACACCTTTTCACCCGCCGGACGCCCTTGGCAGTTTCCGCTGGGATGGGGGACGCACGGTCATGACTCACAAGCGTGTGGGAACAACACGGGCAAGACCTGCCCGCGAGGGCTTTCCGCCGTCATCAGACACTTGGCAGAGGTTCTGCGAGCGGTACGCCACGTACCGGGCGATGCCCGTGTGGGGCACGATGATTCGGATCCCAAATCGGAAGGGACGCCTTCTCAAGAAGCATCGGGATGCAATCGCCGAGCGAGGGCGGCGAGCCTCAGAACGCGTCGAGCGCATCATCGGGTGGTTCCGCGCTGAGGTTCCTTCTTGGCCGACGTCACCTCAAGCGCTGCTCCGCCGTCAGCGGCTATTGGATCGGCTGCGCACCAAGGCGAAGCCCAAGAAGCAGGACTTCAAGAACTTCTTCGACGCCTTGATATTCGACCGAGACGGGTACACGTGCCGCTACTGCGGCCGTGATGCCTTCGCGTTCTTCAAGGAGATGGACGAAGCGCGTACGCTATGGCTTGTCGTCGATCATCTGGACGCGGCCGGCAAGCTCCCTGACGTGTACCACATGTCCAACAGCGTGACCGCTTGCTGGACCTGCAACACCATTAAGGGCCCGCTCCCAGAACCGGTGTTCCTGCAGGAACTCGACTCGTTGATTGCGTCGAGGCGACAGATGACGACCGCCAGATTGATGGAACCCGCTGCCCGCGCTCCTCGCACAAGGACGTCCTCAACAAGAGCCTCCGTTCGGGCCGCCAAGAGGCACCGATGACCACGCACCCCGTTCTTGGCAGATTGGAACGCCTGACGACCGTAAGAATCATCAAGGTGCCAACCGCCATCAGAATCCACGGCCCGAAGTGATCGTTATGCCTTCAGTGATCTCCATCGCGTCTTCCCCCCTTTGACCTCAATGCCCACCGACAAATAAAGGCCTGCCCGACTTGGTCGGCGAGCACGGCCGCATCCGCACCGTCCCGATGCCGTCCTGGGCCAAGGCCGCTACCCTTAATTCGTCCTGGCTGGCAGATTCTGGATTGCCGGTTTCCATGTTTCCTCGATCACTCCCGGCGCTGGGCGGCCCCAGATATTGCCGTACCGGTCCCTGCGCCCCGAAAGGTGCACGACGACCATGCGATGTAGCATGTCCATGTTGGGCAGGATGCCATGGAATCCCGCTAATGCCGACAGCATCCTGTCCTGGACCTCCCAATAGCCGTAGTCGTCCGGCGTCACGCAGATCAGATTCTGCTCGTCAAGGAATTTGGGCACCGCTCCTTCGAACGGCACCGTGCCGTCACCGGTTAGCCGCCGTGACTGCTGGTCTTTATGGAGCCATTGGTTGGCGCGATCGTTGCTGCGGAAGTCAAAGTAGGGTGCGTGGCGGCGCTGCTTGACATTGAGCCGCACCCTGGTGGTCGAATTTACGCCAACAACGCAGAGCCAGCGCGAAGCATCAAGACCAATGTCCTCCAGCGACAGTCCATCGATTCGCTTCCGATGATTGCGGGCACTATTGAGTAGCTTGGTGAACAGCTCACTCGGCCGCTGGGGGATTCCCGTCGTCTTGAGGCTGTGAAGACGGATATATTGTTTGATAGTGGCAACGATGCTGGGCTGCCAAGCCTTTGGATTGAACAGTGTATCGGGCAGTTTCGGCGCGACGGTGAGCCCCTTGGCGAAGCTCGGCAACAGGTGATAGAGCGCCGGCGTCAGCCGGGCGGCTTCGCGCTCACGCGAGCTTGGCTCGGAATCACCTAGATCGGCCGTCCCGGTGGTGATCTTGGTCACCGATTCGAACGATCCCTGGAAGGGCGACGCGAGGGTCGCGACCTTGTGCACCCGATGTGATGTACCCTTTCTCTGCAGATAGCCGGCGATGACCAGCCCGCCCATCGAATGACCGACCAGATTAACCTTCGGATCCTCGGCGTAGCCCGCGTGTGCGTAGTGGCGCATCAGCTTCGTGCGGTCGATTACCTCGTCGATGAACTGGCCAAGTTGGGCCTCCGACGTATCGAGCGGCTGGCGCCAGTCGTAGGCAAAGGGGTAGACGGGCACCGGCTGATCTTTCACGGTGCACAGATTGTGCCGTAGCTCCTCTATCATTTCGCGATAGGCGACTTCGAATATCTGTCCGGCAATGACTCGAGCTGGCTCCTTCACCTCGTAGCGAAGGTCGTCGGGATGCAGGGCCACGCGCTCATAGTCCTTGTGAAGCACCTTCCAGATAGTCTCCGGCGGCAGCGGATAGGCATCGAGCAGGTGGGACGCTGTGATGCCGGGAACGATGATCGTTGGATAGACAGGCATTGCCATCTTTAGTCCTCCTGAACCGTACCGGGATCGTCGGAGACCGAATTCGTTAAATCAGGCCACCGCGGCCTGAGCATAGTACTGCGCCTCGAACTCCGCCGGTGGGACGTCGCCAATCGGCCCCAACAGCCGCCGCGTGTTGAACCACTCCACCCACCCCAGCGTGTACGTCGTCAAACCAATCCGGTCCACTGAGGTTCTGTCGCAAGAGATTCACCTAGGAGTCTGCGCCGCAGGAGGTGCGGCGGCGTGAAATGGGTCGTCGGCCCATGCTGTGCGTCATTGTGCCGGAGCGACTTCGGCGGTCGGCCGACGAGGGAACTCCTCGGCGAAGGGCGAAGCAGATAGCAAGATTCGGCCTTGAGGGGCCGCCTGGCCCGCCACCGAGCCCGAGGCGCGCCGATCGGTCGTCGTTGCGAGCCTCATTCCCCGCGTGTTACGCCGCCATCAGGGCGTGCAGGCGCGTGGTGTTCAACGCCCGGCACACCAAGTCCCACTCGCCCTGCACCTTCGCCAGCCCCCGCAGGCTGAAGCGTCGGAATCCCAGCACGTGCGTGATCCAGCCGTTGGGAGCCTCCGACAGCCACTTGCGTTCTGCCTACGCCGCACGGCCCGCCGGCCTCGACAGCTTCTCGGCCATGCGACTCGTCGCGGGATACTTCTCCGGGTCGCGGGGCCTGGCCGCCTTCCCCTCCCGGCCCAAGGACACATACCCGTCGATGCCTCGCGTTTCCAGGTCCGCCAAGTCCCGCTCGTTGCTGTAGCCGGCGTCCGCCAGCACCGTCTCCGGCTGCTCGCCGCCCGTCGCCGCCAGCGCGTCGAGCAGCGCCGGCACACCACCCTGGTCGCTCGCGTTCGCCGTCACCTCCGTCGCCACCACCAACTGGTGCGCACCATCGACCGCCACCTGCGCGTTGTAGCACTGCTGGAACCCGTCGTTGCTCGTCTTCATGATCCCGCTCTCCGGGTCCGTGAAGTTGCTCTGCGCCTTCGCGTCCGGCTCGCCATACGACCGCGTGTAGGGCGGCCCGCCCTTCGGGTTCCGGTCTTGGTCCGGCTGCCGACCGCGGGCGTCGTCCGCTGCCCGCTGCTGCGCCTCCAACCGCGACTTCGCCGCCCGGGTCGCCGCCAGACGGTCTTCCCGGCGGCGCAACTCCGCCGGCAACGCGTCGCCCCGCACGTCCGCCCCCACCCGCGCGTCCTCGGCCGCGTCGGCCGCCGCCAGCCGCGCCGCAATCTCCCCCCGCAGCCGCCGCTCCTCCTTGGCCATCCGCCCGTCGCTCATCGCCTTCCGTTTGCTCGCGTTCGCCCGCACCTTCGTGCCGTCAATCGACAGCTTCCCGACGCGCGCCAGCCCCCATGCCCGCGCCAGACGACCCACCGCTACAAACAGCTCCTTGAAGTCCGACAAGTGCCGCCGCCGGAACTCGCACAGCGTCCGATGTTGCGGGAAGTTGCCCGCCCCCAGAACCCGGAACGCCCCGTCCTCTTCCAGCTTCCGCGCCCTCGCGCCGAGAACACCCCCGTCGCATACGCATACAGCAGCACCTTCACCATCATCCGCGGTGCAGAGGGCGCGTTGCGCCGACCGTCCCCCGCATACGGCGCGTAGAACGCCGTCACATCCACACCGTCCCCCAGGTCGCTGACGTGGTGCGCCAAGTGGCCCTCCGGCAACCACGCCCGCAGGTCCGCCGGCAACAGCAGCATCTGATCCGGTGCGTAGGGACGGAACGTCGTCGACATCAGGTCCTTTCCTCCTCGGCTCGCCTACAATTGTCGCACCGTTTCTGCGGCGCAGACTCCTAGCGGAGAGTCACCTGCCTCGGCGCCTGAACCGGGCACAAGAGCCGCGCCATCTTCGACCGCTACAACATCATCAACGAGCAAGAACTCCTCAAGGCCGGGGACCAACTCGTTGAGTATCTGGCGCAGCACGCACAGGCGACGCCGCGTGGCGCCCGCCCGACCGGCACGGCCGTCCCGCGCACCGCGCCGCCCCTCCGCCTCGTGCGACGCACCACCGCGTAAGCGCGCGCGGGGGGGGTGTCGGGCAAGACGGGGCTGGCCGCCCAGGAACCTCCCGCCCGCTCAACGCCAAGCCCACAGCCGGCACACGGCGCGCGATCCCGCCGCCGCGGCCGAACCCGCCACACCGCCGCACAAAGCCGCCCACACCGCCACGGGTGGCGCCAGTGGCCGGAACCGGTAGCGCTCGCCTGTGATGGTGGCCGACGTCGGGGGGTGACGGACCGGCTGTGGGATGTGAGCGACCTGCTGGCGCTGCTGGAGGAGCGGGAGGCGGAGGAGGAGCGGCTAGCCTCACTCCAGCGGCGGCGATGATCGGATACGGTCGATCAGTATGTCCCGCGCCCTCTCGGGGCTGAACTTCCCGCGAGCCTCGATCTCTTTCGGAACCTCGATCAACTTGTTGTACAGGGAGTCCATCAGGGCGTCGATCTCGTCTTCGCCCCGCCAGCCAGATATAACGCCCCGGAATCCAGGAACGGCCGCTATCTCGTACCTGTACGCTCTGTCCTTGGGGCCTTCTGGATTGATGACCACGCAGCCCTCGATCTCCTCATACACGACCTTGACGACGCACTTGTCGGATGAGGAGATCCAGAGGTCGAACACTTGGCCGTTATGCTCGTGCTTGATCGGCTCTTGCGCGTGGAGGGAGAGACCCGCGACGGCCGTCATGGCGGACACCAGTAAAAATGATCGCATGGCAACCTCCCTTACCGCGTGTCGATACCCAGCTGGTTGTCTATTCGATCGAGACGGCGCTCTATCTCGCTGAGGTTGGGCGAATCGTCTCGGCCACTCCAGATGCCGAGGAACGCTGCGATGAACACCCCCAAAGCTATCAAAGTGCCGATTGCCCACTTGAACAACTCGGCGCGCTGTTCCGCGAAGCGGGGGTGGGGCTGGCCGTACTTCAGTCAGCCAATCTGTGGGGACGACCGGTCACTTTTTTCGCCTACACCTTCGCCCCTGGTGCCGAGGCAGTGGGCACAATCGGCGAATTCTTTAGGAAAATGGCGCGCCCGGCAGGATTCGAACCTGCGACCCTCGGCTTAGAAGGCCCTGTGTCTGATCGGTTATCAATAGACGGTTATCACCCACGTCGCCTCGATGGTCTGGATCTCGCGAATTCACGCCTATTCTTGCCGCACTTCGCCGTTTCATCGCCTCACATGCGATAACCGATCTCTGCTGGGTCTCGTCCGCTCGCGCGAAACGCCGCCAGGGACGCCCGATCGCTCGCGTGGCACCACGCACACCGTTCGGGGGCGCGGCACCGACATCGACACGACGCCAGGGACGCCGGGACGGCGGTCGCGGGAGAGGGGGGCCACGAGCACCGGCCGCGCGGGCGGGTGGAGGAGCCGTCGCCGGAGTCGCGCTCGTCGTTCCCGGTCCTGCCGGGCCGCACGGTGGGGCGGGAGCACCGGTCGACCTCGCGCTCCGCATATGTGCACTCGGTCGCCACTCGTGGCTCCCCACACATCGCCGTCCCGTCGCCTTCGCACATTCCCCTTGCCTGTCGCGCCCACCAGAGCGAATGTGGACGAACGCCGTCTGCCCGCGGCCGACACCACAAGGAGGACCCGAGTCCATGACCTCGCACGAAACCGGCTCGACCGCCACCCCCGGTGCCCCCCGCGCGGCACCGCCACCGCGCACGTTCGGCCCCCAGGGGCCGACCCTGGGAGACCTCAGCGACGCCTATCTCCAGGACTACCAGGTCCGGCAGTTCCGGTCCCACAGCACCGCCCGCGGCCGGGTCGCCCATCTCACCGCGTTCTTCGGCCGCGCCGCGCGGGCCGCCGCGCTCACCACGCACCAGATCCGCCAGTACCAACTGGCCCGGCGCGCCGCCGGGGCGGCCACCGGCACCATCAACCGGGAGACCTCGGCCCTCCACCGCATGGGCACGCTCGCCGTCCACTGGGGCTGGCTCGACACCGTGCCCGGCTTCCCCGACCGCCTGCGCGAGAATCCGCCCCGCCAGGGCTTCTTCGAGCACCCCGAATACCTCGCCGTCCGCGCCCACCTGCCCGCCCCGTGGCAGGATGTCCTCGACCTCGCCTACTACTCCGGCTGGCGCAAAAACGAAATCCTCGGCCTCACCTGGGAGGAGATTGACGAGGCCGGCGGCGTCATCCGGCTCTCGCCGGCCCGCTCGAAGACCCTGGTGGGACGCATCCTCCCCATCTCGCCGCCCATTGCCGAGGCCCTGGCGCGACGGCGGGCCCGCCGCGACCCCGCCAGCCCGCTCGTCTTCCACCGCGACGGCATCCCCGTCCGGCGCTGGCGCACCGCGTGGCGCACCGCCTGCCAGGCCGCTGGGGTGCCGACCCGCTTCCTCCACGATTGCCGCCGCACCGCCGCCCGCAACCTGATCCGTGCGAACGTCCCCGAGCGCGTCGCCATGCTCCTGACCGGGCACAAGAGCCGCGCCATCTTCGACCGCTACAACATTATTCACGAGCAGGAACTGCTCGACGCCGGGGACCAACTCGTCGCCTATCTGGCGCAGCCGGCGCAGGCGGGGCCAGCCCGTCGGCGGCCCCACACGACCGGCCCCGCCGCCCCGCGCCCCGCGCCGGCCCTCCGCCTCGTGCGCCGCGGCACCGCGTGAGGGCGCGCGGCCCGGCTCGCGGCCGCGGGGCGGGGGCGGCGGGGGCCGGACATCGCTCGTCTGTGCGCCGCGGGTCGCGCCCAGGCCACACGGGCCGGGCCGGCCCGCGATCGTGGCACACGCGGCGACGGGGTGGGCCGACGCGGCCGAACACACGCACGCGCCGGCCCGCGCCCTCGCGTGCCGGGGACGGCTTCGCTACCAGATCGAGACAAGTCAGGGCGGCCCACCACCTCATCCGTGTTCCAATCGAAACGCCCGCATGCCGCTGCTGGGAGTGATCGCCGCGTACGCGTTTACTGAGGACGCCCAATCGCCATCTCGGAGCTGGACCTGTCCGTAGACGGAGCCGGTTGTCGGTTGAAATCCGGTGTGGACCGAGCAGGAGAGGGCCGTTCCCCGGCGACTTCGAGCCCATTGGTACCGGCGATGTTGAACCACCTGAGCGGTCGCCAAGTTCGGGTCCCCGACATCACGCGGCCACGGTTACTGCCTCGGTGACGGCGCGGATGAGGTGGGTTCGGCCGCAGCGAGGCGCTCCTGAAGTGTCCGCAACACCGCCTCAGCGATCACCTGATACCCCGCGGGCGAATAGTGCGAGTCTAAGAAATAGAAAAAGTCATCCGGCGCCTGTCCAGTGTCGACAAAGGCGGCATGGCCATCAATGACGGGTACGCCCAGGCGGGCGAACATCGCCAGCACGTCGTCGCGATCGTACAGCCAACCCATCCCCGGCCGCGTGTATTCGGTACCGCAAGACTCGCGCCACGCGGGAACGTCGCTGCAATAGCGCCTGGAACCGGGAAGGTAGACCATCACAAGTTCACCGCCCCAGCTGTGGGTAACGTCCCGCACGGTCACCAGTATCTGCTCGGCGACCACCAGCTCCTCCTCGGTGGCGGCCTGAATCTCGTCGCCAACGCTAAGTTCCAGCCCTGCGGCGATGATGCCCAGTCGGTCGCGGATCGATCGCAGCAGGAGAACTCTGGTCAGCCGAGAGTGCTTGCGCAACTCGGCGTCTGTGGCTACCCGCGACGTGCGATCGATGTCGGGTTGGCGATGCCTTAGTCCGAACGGTGTGTTCGTTTTCAGGTAAGCGCGAAGCGGTGCCCTGTTGAGGTCCCTGCGCAGGTCACGCAAATCGTTGCCCTCGAACCAGTTCCAGACGACGAATTGCGGCTGCAGGGCAGCGGCGTATTCTCTGAAAATCGCCAATTGGTGGAGTGGTCCCGTGCCATCAATACCGAGATTGAGCGTGGCCGGAAATGCGGCGCGGACACGACCGGCGACCGATGCCTCGCGCGGCACGCAAGCACCGTGAGTGAACGAGTCGCCAAGAAGCGCAACCTGCAGTGGCGCTTGTCCATGCAGTCCACGCGGATTGTTGAACCCGTGTTCGTCGGCATCGTAGATGGTGTATTGGCCGGACTCGTTACAATGCACCGTCGTCGCCATCGAGACTCCAGCGAGCACAGGAAGCACGCGCTCGGCAGGTCCAGAGACCACCAACTGGCTGCCTTGGTGCACAACTCCATTGAGGGCTGAGAGTCTCCCGTGACTCCGCCTGCCGGTCATCCGATCATCTCGCCATCGGGTATCCCGAGCGCCGTCATAGTGTTCAGGATCTTGCACCCCAACCTCACCTCGACTCTCTGGGACGCCAGTCCCCTCGCTCGCATCGCTGAGCCCAGGATGGCCTTGTAGCGGTGGAACGTCGTCTCCACCTTGCTTCGCCTGCTGTAGCCCGATGCGACGTACCACTTCCGTTTCCCAACACGTGATCGTGCTCGGATGTTACGATTCCGCTGTCGCGTGCCCGCAGAGTCGAGCGCGAGCTGAGCGCCCTTTCGTGGCGGTATCAGCACCTTCGGCGATCGATGAGCACGGTGATTCTCCAGCGTCTTATAGACGTCGCCGGTGGCGTACGCGGCGTCGGCCTTGGCCGAGGCGATGGGACGCTCGATCTGGCCGACGAGTGACGCCACCCGGGAAGCGTCTCGAGCCCGCTTGCTCGTGAGCTCGCAGGCGACCACGTCACTGGTTTGCTCATCCACAGCGAGGTGCAGCTTGCGGTAGTCCCTGGCTTTCGGCGGAGTGCGCAACTGGCCGACGTGCACTGAAAGACCGCTGCTGTCGATGCGGAGGTGGACGGGCTTCACGGTTCGCCTCTCGTAGGAAGCAACCTTCCCCAGCCTCGCCTTGCGCCTCGAGATCGTGCTGTGGTCGGGCACGTCGTTGTCCAGATTCAGGAGCGTCAGCCGCGAGCGCAGGAAGCCCTCAGTCTGCCTGGACGCCAGGCCAAACACCAAGCCCAAGGTGACCGTCGTCTTGATGGCGTGGTTCGAGTACTTGCGTTGTCGGCCTGGCTTCCTGCGCGTCGGCCTCGGCGAGTTCCAGTTGGCGAGCTTGCCATCGGTGAGTCCGAGCCAGACGATCAGACTCCCGCGAGCGCGGAGACCCGTCTCGTACTCCCGCCAATTCCGGACACGGTAGGCCTTCTGGACGTACTTCCGCTGGGTGCGCTTGAAACTCGTCATGCGGGACCTCGGATCTCGGGGTGGAGGGCAATTATTGACCGAGATCGCGAGTTGTGCACCAAGGCCGTATCGCCACCCCGACTCGTGCTGAACTGGCCCGGTTCGACCGGAAGCGCAAGAAGAAGGGGTCGAACGACGACTGGACCAACCCCCACGACCCGGACGCGAAAATCACGAAGATGAAGGACGGCCGCACGCATCTGGCGCACACCGCCGAGCATGCGGTGGACCTGGAGACGGGTGCCGTGGTGGGCGTCACCGTGCAGGACGCCGCCGCCGGCGACACCACGACGATGGTCGAGACGCTCATCACCGCGGCCGAACAGGTCGAAGCGATCCTGCCGGCCGCGGCTGGCATCACCGAGGTCGTCGGAGACAAGGGGTACCACAGCAACGACACGATGGTTGCGTTCGCGGACCTTGGGATCCGGAGTTACGTCTCGGAACCGGATCGCGGGCGGCGCAACTGGAAAGGGAAGGCGGCGGCACGCGAGGCGGTGTATGCCAATCGTCGGCGGATTCGGGGCACCCGCGGGCAACGGCTGCTGCGCCAACGCGGTGAACGGCTCGAACGCCCCAATGCGCATCTCTACGAAACCGGGCGCATGCGCCGGGTGCATCTGCGCGGGCATCCCAACATCCTGGTCCTTCCGGGTTTAGCGTGGGTAGAGGTCGAGCCCTCCGCAGTGAAAATAGATCGCCGTCGTGAAGTGTGACGGGTTGCGGAAGCCGCCGGCCTTTCGCTTGATGCTCATGATCTTGCTGTTGAGACCTTCAGCCACGCCATTCGTGATCGGATGCTGGACAAAGCGGAGCACCCCTGCGAGATGCCGCTTCAACGTCTTCGCCACCTGCTTCACGGGCGCGAGCCGCGAGCGGATCGCCCAGCCATACCAGCGCGTGAAGAACCGCGTCACGGCCGCATGCTGACGGTAGGTCCACAAGGCCCGCAACGCTTCTTTGATCGCCCACGCGCGCCCGACTTTCAACTTCAGCGCTTGGAGCGTCGCGAACGCGGCCGCATGCCGCTCCGGCCGCCGCTCGTCGCTGAACAGCCACAGGTACTTGGTGCCGGTCAGCGGCGAACCCTCGCCGGCCCGCAGAAAAGCGCGATGCTCCTGTTTGCGGACCGTATCGACGGCCTTCGTCATCTCCCGCATGATATGGAACCGATCGAAGACGATCTTCTCGTCGCCGGCGGGCAGGCCGTCCCGCGTGGCGCCGATGTACGCCTCCCACATGTCCATCGCGACGGCGTGCAGTGCCCGCCGCTGGGCGTCCGTCAACTGGGCATCGTACGCCGCCAGACTCTCCGTCTTGCGATCTTCGGCCACAAACTCGACGGTCGCCCGCTGGAGGTCGCACACGATCGTGTGATAGCGATGGCCCTTGCGGAACGCCTTCTCGTCGACGCCGATGTAGCGGATCGGCCGCGCCTCTTTCCGCGCGTGGCCCCGCGCGACGGCGCGGCTCATCACGCCCCAGGCCTCGTCCCAGCTGACGCCCGCGATCTCACACGCACCTTTGACCGTACTGCACTGCAGGATCAGATCGATGATCAACCGTTCCAACAACCCCGTGAAGCGGCTCCGTGGCTCGGCCCACGGCACCCGCACTTGCTTCACGCCATGGGTCGGACACTGCACCCGCGGAATCTCGGCATGCAGGTGCGTCTGACACTGACACGTGTCGAGATGGCGCCACGTGCGCTCTGCCGCATGATCGAAGGCGGGCACCGTCTCGCCGCAGTTGGGACAGGGCCAGCGCGTCGGCTCGTGCTCTAGCCACACGTCGACCCGCTCGTCCTCGGGTTTCAGCTCGACGCGCGCCACGTGCCAGGGGGTAGGGATCCCCAAGATCGTCTCGAACAGCTTGGTATCCTGCATTCGCTCCTCCGCCGGAGCGGTCTATCAGCAGGACACCTCGAGTGCAATCCGCCGCCGAGCAAGCCCCCACCCACCAGGGGGCCCCCGCAGGCGGCCTGACGAGTCACCCGGGATCCTTGCGACCCACGGAGATCCCGGAAGGACCCTTTTTTAAAGGCCGCGTTCTCCAGCGTGACACCTCGTCCGGCCAGAAGAAACACAACCTCTGAGCGTGTCGCGCGGATGCGCTTGGCCGCCTCAAGAAAGTTGTCGTGGTCCTTGATCGGATGATAGCGGGCGACCATCCCCACAACAAACGCATCTTCAGAGATGCCTAACCTGTGGCGCACCTGACGCCGCCGTTCGTCAGATGGTGTAAAGCGACCGGTATGAAATCCGTTCGGTATCACAACCGTGCGGCGTTGGTGATACCCCAGCCGTTCGTGTTGCTTCGCACTGACACAAGAGTTGTAAATGATCTTCTTGGGGTGCCGTGAGATCAGTGCGCCTGCTTTGATGACCCAGCGCGTGCGTGTCTTCTCTTCTTCGAGGCGGTGGAGGGAATGCCGAACGTTCCAGACAACCGGAAGGCGACCTCGCATGAGCCCAGACAAGATCCAGGCCCCTACGTTTCCGTCGTACATCCACCCTTGAATGAGCTGGGGGCGCCATGCCGACACGGCCTGAAAGAGTGGCTGCAGTCGCTTCAGGCTTGCGCCGCATTCGCGAAGTCCTAACGCATGGACTGGTATGCCAAGAGTGGAAATCTTCTCTGCCATGACGCCAGCGGTCGTGAGCGAAACCACGGCGGCCTCGAACCGAGTGGGATCAAGGGTGGCCAACAACCTGTGCAGGTTCACCTCGGCACCACCAACATCGAGACCGGTAATGACGTGAAGCACTCGCGTGGGGCTGTTGAGGCGCGACGGGGTCGGGGTCCTGGTCACCGCACCTCATAATTCGGGCCCGGCCAGTGCTTGCTCGAACCCGTGAGGAAGCGCATGTACCCGTCGACGCTCGCGCGCACGCCGAATGTACTGGCCCGATACCTGAGGCGATCCGCGCTCGGTTTCCGTGCCAGCGTCTTCGTGATGGCAACCGCCAGCGCGTCGCTGTTTCCAATGGGCACCAATGGACCGTAGGCTCCGTTCTCCAATATTTCGGCCGGTCCACTGGGACAATCGGTGCTCACGACCGGCGTCCCACACGCCATGGCTTCCACCAGCACTGCCGGGAGGCCTTCATGCGCCGAAGAAAGGACGAACACTGCCGCCCGCGACATATACGAAAGCGGGTTCTCCACAAAGCCTGGCATACTGACATGTGCACCGAGACTAAGGGTTGCCACGAGTCGCTGCAGCCGCCCGCGTTCCGGCCCCTCCCCCAGGATCACGAGGTTGGCACCGTGCGCCGGTCTGGTCTTCGCGAACGCCTTGATCAGAGTCTCGAAGTCCTTTGCAGGAACGAGCCGGCCCACGCCGAGAATCACGGGTGCCCCGCCGGCTTCGAACCAAGGATGGTCGGGCGGCAGCTTGGCCCTTTCCAGAAGCGAGTCCGAAACGATCGGATTGTAGATCACGGCGATGCGACCCCTGGGCACACGCGCAACGTCCGCAAGGTCATCCGCCACGCCATGCGACACAGCGACAATCTCGTCTGCCCACGGGTAGAGGCACTTCGCGAAATATGGCATCAGCCTCTGTCTGATCATTGGCGGGGAACGCGAGGTGCGGGACAGCGTAGTGCGCTCGGTCACGATCACGCGGGTGCTAACCCTTGCGATGCGCCGCGCCCAGAGGGCAGTCACGTTTGCATGCGTCATGGCGGAAATCACGACGCTGGGCCGTTCCCGCCGCAGGTAGCCGGCGAGCCGAGGCAGGGACCACAGGACGCGCGCGCAGCCCAGATCGACGATCTGGACATCCGATGGTACAACCGACAGATAGGGACCCTCCGCCTTGGACAGGACCAGTGAGACACAGAGACCGCGCCGGGACAATTCTGTCGCGAGAGTGACCATGCTGCGCTCAGCTCCCCCACCCCGGAGTGAGGGAAGAAAGATGACGACACGGTTCTTAGAGTCACGTTCTGGGATGGTTGAAACCCCTCGCCTTCAGGCGACGCCTTTAGGAGGCCCAAAGGGCCGACACATGTCAGCCCGGATTTCCGATTTCGCTGTGGTACCGTACCGCCAGGATCAGTCGCCGCGCCTTGATTTCTGGGGCTCCGACGTAAGGAACCTCACGACGGAGGGTGACACCCGGTGGGTGAATTACAACACGAGCCATTTCAGTTCGCGTTCAACGGCTTCTTGAAAGTCGCGTTTCAGGGATCGCGCGTCACCTCCGACGCCGGCCTCATTCTAGTCAGCGTGAGAGACCCCCCGGCTTTGCCGGGGAGGCACCTAGAGTTTGACAGTTCCGGGATTGGAATGGGGAAACTCCCCCACGTGAGCCGCTACGCATCACGAAAGGGGAGTCCCCATGACGAACTATCGCAGTTCTAAATCACTCGAAGTGGGCATGTCAGTATCACGTGGTGTTCATCCCGAAGTATCGGAAGAAGGCGATCTACGGGTCGGTGCGCCGGCATCTCGGAGGGGTGCTGCGGGAGTTGGCCCGGCAGCGGGAAAGCGACGTGGAGGAAGGGCATCTGTTGGCCGATCACGTCCACATGATGGTGTCGATTCCGCCGAAGTACTCGGTGGCGCAGGTGATCGGGTACATCAAGGGCAAGAGCGCGATCTACATCGCTCGGGAGTTTGCCGGGCGGTCGCGCAGTTTTGTCGGGCAGCACTTCTGGGCTCGAGGCTACTTCGTGTCCACGCTGGGTCGGGATGAGCGAGCGATTCGCGCGTATATCCGGGCGCAGGAACAGGAAGACCGACGGCAAGAGCAGCTCCGGTTGGATGAGAGCAGCCACCCGTAGGGTGGCTCAAGTGGCGCGTAGCGGCCACGTCCTGCCGCTTTGAGCGGCTCACAACTAAAGCCCCCGGCTTTGCCGGGGGATACTTACTGCGCGAGTTGGATGAACGCCTGGGGCTGGAGACACTCATCTCCGAGCACCTGAGCGATTCCCGACATGGGTTGAACACCCAGTTCAGTCTGGCGGATCTCCTGCGGCAATCGGTCTACAGCCGGCTCGCGGGCTACGAAGACCTCAACGACGCAGTGCGCGTGTCGACGGACCCGACATTCCGTCTCATCGGGTCGCCAAAGCTCTGGGACCGGGGTGCGGCGCTGACATCGACCCTGCATTGGTTCGAGACCGACCTGCTGACCCAAGAGGAGAATCTCATTGGGCTGATGGCCGTGAACCGGGAGGTGCTCGCACAGGCCGAGAGACCGACGCGCGCCGACCGGATCGTGCTCGACATGGATTCGAGCGAGAGCCCGGTGCATGGGGCGCAGGAAGGGAGTGCGTATAACGGGCACTTTGAGTCCGTCTGCTACCTGTGCCTACCGAAAACCTCGTCCCCCCATTATGTACATTGGGCATTATTGAGGATCTCGCGTCGGCCTGCTAGTCAGCGTGAGAGACCCCCCGGCTTTGCCGGGGAGGCACCCAGAGTTTGACAGTTCCGGGATTGGAATGGGGAAACTCCCCCACGTGAGCCGCTACGCATCACGAAAGGGGAGTCCCCATGACGAACTATCGCAGTTCTAAATCACTCGAAGTGGGCATGTCAGTATCACGTGGTGTTCATCCCGAAGTATCGGAAGAAGGCGATCTACGGGTCGGTGCGCCGGCATCTCGGAGGGGTGCTGCGGGAGTTGGCCCGGCAGCGGGAAAGCGACGTGGAGGAAGGGCATCTGTTGGCCGATCACGTCCACATGATGGTGTCGATTCCGCCGAAGTACTCGGTGGCGCAGGTGATCGGGTACATCAAGGGCAAGAGCGCGATCTACATCGCTCGGGAGTTTGCCGGGCGGTCGCGCAGTTTTGTCGGGCAGCACTTCTGGGCTCGAGGCTACTTCGTGTCCACGCTGGGTCGGGATGAGCGAGCGATTCGCGCGTATATCCGGGCGCAGGAACAGGAAGACCGACGGCAAGAGCAGCTCCGGTTGGATGAGAGCAGCCACCCGTAGGGTGGCTCAAGTGGCGCGTAGCGGCCACGTCCTGCCGCTTTGAGCGGCTCACAACTAAAGCCCCCGGCTTTGCCGGGGGATACTTACTCCCCTGTGTCTGAAAAAGCTTTAAGAAGTGTGCCGGGTGTGATGTATTGGGCGGCATGGCAAGAACAGGTCGGCCCAAAGCGAGATTGGAAGTCACCGCCGTGGAGCGAGGAGAACTTGAGCGGCTCGCCAGGCGCGCCAGAACGAATCGGCATGTGGCCTTGCGGGCGAAGATCGTCCTGAGGTGCGCGCGTGGCGAATCGAACGTGGCGGTCGCGGCGAAACTGCGCTGTTCGAATGTGACGGTCGGCAAGTGGCGGCAGCGGTTTACGACAGGTCGCGTGGATGCGCTGTATGACGAGCCCAAGCCCGGAGCCCCCCGGACACTGTACCGATCTTGGCTTGCAGCCGACGATTGGCCTCGTCCCGGGCGTCCGGCGCCCGGCTCTTCAGGCTGGCCTGGCCTGCGGCCAGAAACTGATCCCGCCACTGCGAGGCCCGCGCCGCCGTGATCCCCAGCTCCCGCGACACGGACTCAAGATCCTCGCCGCGCAGCAGACGCAGCACCGTCTCGCGCTTGCGCCGGGCCGAAAACCGTCCCCCACGGCCGTTCCCGGCAGCATCTCCGGTCGCCCTCCGGGCTCCCTCCGCCGCCGCCGCACCTTGATCTGGCTTCCCCATTTCGACACTCCTCCTGCGAGTACTCTCTCGCAATCACGTGTCCAAGGAAACCCTGGGGCGCAGGACGTGTTCCGACGCGTGTACCGTTTTTTTTAAACCGGAAGCCGAGCCGTTTGATCGTGCGGCACAGCGTGGGGAGACTCGCCGGCGTGCGCAGGGCCTCCTGTAATTCGGCCAGCGTGCGATCCGGCTGCTCGCGGATCAGGGCCGCCAGCTCCGCGAGCTGGGCTTGGAGGATCGGCGTGCGCCAGCGGGTTTGCTTGCGAGGCGCCACCTCGCCGGTTTCGCGCCGACGCTGCTTCAGCCGATCGACCCACGCGCGACTGACGGAGTACTTCTCGGCGAGTTCGTCCGACGGCAACCCCGCGTCCGCATCGCGCAGCACCCGGAGTCGTAGATCTATCGAGTACGCGGCCATGGCCACCTCCTGCGCCACAGGAGTACCACGACTGCGTACTACGTACAAGTGGAATTCGCTTTAGTTAAGCACGTTTGCGGTTGGCCTGACGGTGGCTACTCACTTCCGCGCATACACCACGAAGCCCAAAGGAAACCGGGTGCGCTCGAACTCGAGTCGGGCGACGACCGGGTTCAGCAGATTCAGCACCACGCGCAGCCGCCCGCCTGCGTTGAGCATCTCCCAGATCGCTTGCGGCCGACTCCCATGGTGATGAACTTCGACGTGGCTGAACCGGCGAAAGAGGTGCTCGAGGGAGTCCCACGTGAACCGGTAGTAGTCTCCGGGGTCCGGGTGATAACGGTAGAGAAACCGAGTCGACACGATGCACACGCCGCCCGGCTTCAGCACGTGGAGCACCCGGTCGAGCGCTTGCTGCGGATCGTACAGATGCTCGAGCACCTCGATTGCGATGACGGTATCGAACGAACCTGCCTCCCATTCCAGCGAGTGAATGTCGGAGACAATGTCGGGCTTCTTCGTCTCGTCCACGTCCAGCCGGAGATAGTCCGTATGGGGCACTTGCTCCAGGTACGGAGCGGCCTTCGCACCGACATCAAGGACGCGCCCGGCTTTCAGCCGCGAAAACTGCCGCGCGAGCGCGCGGTCCAGGCTGATTCGATTTGTCGATCGGATACGTAGCGTGGGAAAACGAGGCCAGACCGAGTTGCGCAGGTAATCCAGCATGGTCCGGCCCACATGTTACCGAAACGACCGAGGGACGAAGCTGTGAGCCGCAAGGCCGAAAGTACTCGCTAGCGCCGTCGGCTCGTTCGTCGCTCGGCGCGGTAGTAGCGCAGCACGGACGAGGTAAACAGCCAGAGACCCAGGACCAGCATCACATCCGGCGTCGTGACGTCCATGACCACTTTGTCGTGCAAGCCTTGTGCGCGACCAGCGGCCCGGCATTCTCGAAGGTTTGGCAAGAAGTCGCCCTGAGCGTGACCTTTCGTTCGTCTTCGCGTGACTTGACGGTGGGGACGGCGCGCGGAGCGTGGTAGAGTCTTGCGCCATGTGGGAACACAACTACACGCCAGTCGCCGATAGCCTTGGCTACTCCACACTCATATCAGCCATACCGCTCGTCGAAGTGCTTGTAGAAGAGCGTCTCCACCGCCGTCGAGCCGACCGTGCCGAGCACCTGGGCGAGCGCTCCACGAGTTCGATGACTAAAAGTCATGACTCAGAAACCCAACGAGCGCAGGTCTTTCGTCCATGTCGACAGGCTCGGAAAGCTGACTAGATCATATCCTCCGGATCGACCCGTCGCCATGCTCCTGACCGGGCACAAGAGCCGCGCCATCTTCGACCGCTACAACATCATCCACGAGCAGGAACTGCTTGAGGCCGGCGACCAACTCGTCGCCTATCTGGCGCAGCAGGCGCAGGCGGTGCCAGCCCGTCGGCGGCCCCACGCGGTCGACCCCGCCGCCCCGCGCACCGCATCACCCCTCCGCCTCGTACGACGCGGCACCGCGTAAGGGCGCACGGGCCACAGGTACGAAGCGGCCCGCGATCGCGGCACTTCCCCAGCCTCGCCTTGCGCCTCGAGATCGTGCTGTGGTCGGGCACGTCGTTGTCCAGATCGGTCACCGGCGCGACGGTGAAGTCCGGACCGCCGTCCCGCAGACCGACCTCGCGGCGCCAGGACACCCCGGGTGTGACCGAGCAGTCGGCGACGTACCCCAGCTGCTCCAGCAACGGGATCTGCGGCGCCGAAAGGCCCCAACGCCCGGCCCGATAGCTCGTCGGACGAGCACCCATCCGGTCCGCGATGACGGCGGTCAACGTCTCGAGCTTCGCGGCCAGCAGCTCAAACGGCAGCTCCGACGGGTAGGGCCGTGCGCGACTCGCCGCGTCCCGGTCGAGATCGCGGCGGACATGACGCGAACCGGCAACACGACCCCTCTGCTCATCACCGCGAATACGTGGAACCCGGGACAAGTGCTCGGCACGCCGGACGATCGTGAGCTCGGCGTCATGGTGGATCGAGTGGTGGTGGAATAGCGTCCCCGCTGTTGAGCCAGTAGCGCACGAGTCGCAGAGGCACGATGAGTCGGTCGACGAGAATCTGCTTCGTCGTTGCGGGATAAGGACTCAGCTCGCGAAAGCCTCGCATGAAGAGCTGGTACTGCAAGACGAACAGCAGGTTGTAGACGATCAGCGCGATGGCGGTCCACCGCAGTCGACTGGGACGTTCAATCCACGGCACGACGGAAAAGAGGGTTGTAAGCCCGAGAGCGAAGAACACGGTGTTGCCCACGAACCGGCGAGCCCCGAATGCCTCACCGGCCCACCAATCGCTGACGGCCGCGTTCACGTAGATCGAGAGCAGGAGCACGGCCAGACTGGCCCAGCCAAGCCAGCGGTCACGTCGGACGAGCAGGCTGAGTCCGATCACAGCTGGAATCACCGCGGGTGTCCAGAGGAGCAGGCCATGGTTCGGCGAAAACAGGACCGCCAGCAGCTGAGGGTCGGTCCATCGCATGAAGGAGGAGCCTTGGGGCATGAGGAAGAATTGCCCGTAGATTCGATGCCACGCGAGCAGCTGGGGAATCAACACAGTCGCCAGGGCCGCGCCGAGCGCACCGAGTCGCAGCGCCGCGGCCAGAGGGCGCTCGCGGCGTCTTATCAGATCAAGGACCGGAAGCAGCAGGATGATGCTGTCCTGCCAGCGCACGAGGGTCGCAAGGCCGGCAAGCGCTCCCATCAACGCGTAGCGACCGAGTCGCTCGTCCTCCCTCGTCCTCAACCAGACGAGGGTGAACAGCGCCACGGCGAACAGCGACGCGCTGTGGGAGTAGGCCGGCGAGACCGCGGAGTAGTACACGGCCGACGTGGCGAGCCAGGCAACGAGGGTTCCCCACAGGGCTGGAGCAGGACGAAACAGCACACGGCAGACACGATAAGAGAGATACGCCCCCAGCGTTGCGTACGCGAGACCGGCCACCCCCGCCGAGAGCTGGAACGGGACGGCGACCCCGTCGATGGGCACACCGACCCCCACCCAGGTCAGGATCGTGAGCAACGCGTACACGCCAAGAAACAGCAGCGACCACAGCAGCGCCGGACCGATCGACATGACGTTTTTGGGACGTCCCGTCGACGTCGTTTCCGTGAGCCACACATTCTGCGACCGTTCCCCGTCGGCCGTTCCGTACAGCAGCTCGTAATCGTTGGTGAAATCGACGTCGCCATCGAAGACGAGGGATCGGAGGTACGCGTAATACTGAACGCGTCACCGTCGATGATGCGCCCGTCGGGGCTGGCAAAAAGGGTCACACCGACGAGGTAGGCTGCGAGCAGACCGCCGCCAACCACCGCGATGGTCATTCCCGGTCGTTGATCGAGCAGTCTCGGGCTGGGCACTCGTGGCAGCACGTTGCTGGTTACTCCGCCTTCCAGAGCAGCTCATCCTCCTACCGAAGCGACCTGTTCAGCACGTCCGCCAGCAGCGTCGCACAGATGCTCGGTCGGAAGCCAAGGGCGAACGCCACCTTCAGCGTCGCCAACGCAATCGGCACCCCCGTGCTCGTGAACCTGACGTGTCCGCGCATCATATCAGTGCGAATGGCGACTGTGAGGACTCGACGCTGACCCCGCGTTCCACGAGGTATCGGTTCCCGCGGCACCAACTGCCGAAGCCCAACCTCGCGGATCAGGGTTCGCGGGGCGTCTCAGTGTGGTGTGGCTACCTGACTACGCCTGCCCGCAGAGACTCCCGAGGTGACTTGCAAGTACTGCAATACGCGTCCTCGACCGGGATTGCGCATGGAGAGCACGCGGGACCCTGTTTTGATTTTCGTGCACGTCGATGCCAAGATCTAACGCGCCGATGATTCCCTTCATCATCACCATCGACGCCGAGGGCGACAACATCTGGTCGAAGCCGAGGAAGCCGGGGTCATGGTAGAACTCACGCAGCGTGCGAGGCTCCACGACGTCACACCATGCCATCGGCGCAGGCCACCGGGAAGCGCGGGGGTGGCGCTCGGCGTACTTCAGTCAGCCAATCTTGGAAGGTGACCGGTCACTTTTTTCGCCTGTACCTTCGCCACCGGTGCCCAGGCAATGGGCACAATCGGCGAATTCTTTAGGAAAATGGCACGCCCGGCAGGATTCGAACCTGCGACCCTCGGCTTAGAAGGCCCGTTGTCTGAGCGGTGAGCACGACCGATAACAGGGAATAACAGGGAGTTGAGCCATTTCCGGTGCCTGTTTTGACCATTTCTACCCCAACAACCTCCGATGGTTCACAGAGTTAGCAGCCATTTCCCTGTTCCGGACGAACAGGGAATGTCCGAGACGGGATCAGGGAACCGCTCCGGTACAAAACAGGGAATGGCGCTGATCGATCAGGGAATGTCACCCACAGCGGGGAATGAGGGCTCGACGGTCTCTGCCGGTAGACCTGGACCGTTCTGACTTGGTCATGCCGCGGCTGCCGATTCCCACCTGCAGTCTGGCATTCTTATCGCCGTTCTCCGACGTCTTGGGCGTCGCGATACCTGATCATCCCTATCATCCCTCAAAGGATCTGTGCCAGGGCTGCTCGTCGGCGACAGTCGTCCCACCGCATCGACCTGCACATGCACGCGTCAGGCGATCGAGCGACCAGGAACATTCTCGACGCGGTCAAGGAGGCTCGGGACGCGCTGGGGCGGCCCTTGGGGATCGAGGTCACGATCAGTCATCTGTTCTCGGTGGCCGACAGCGACGTCGCACGCTTTCAGGAGCTGGGCGTGCACGCCAACTTCACGCCGCACTGGTTCGGCGGCACCGCCTATGGGGACGCCAGGGAGATCAACGTGGGGCCGGAGCGGGCCGGCCGGTCTCAGCTCGTCGGGCAGTTCATGCGGCAAGGGGTCAACGTGACGCTGTCCAGCGATGTCGTTTACAACGCGCTGCGGGTGAGCCCCTTCATCGGCGTCGAAATGAGCATGACCCGACGGGCGCTGGGCAGGGCCGATGCGCCCACCATGCCGCCGCGGGACGCCAGGGTTTCGCTGGAGCAGGCGCTGGCGGGCTATACGGTGAACGGCGCCGCGCAGCTCGGGCGGCAAGGACAGATCGGCGTCATCAGGGCGGGGTTGCTGGCGGACTTCATCGTCCTTCCGCAGGACCCGTTCGAAATGGACGTGGAGAGAATCCACACGATCGCGCCCAGCGCCACGGTCGTGGGAGGGGAGCTGCACAGTGGTCGCTTGTGACGGCTTCACCACCCGGGGGGGCACCACCGCGGGAGAATCGTACGCCGAATCCCATCCTCACGCGCAGGCCCTCAGCCGCCTGCGTGACTCATCGTCGATACGTCTCGGTTCCGACCAGCCGAACCGTACCAGCCATGGATGCGGCCGCTTCCCAACCCACGAGACTCCAGCGGTCGGAGTTGGCTCATGGCTCGTTGAGAGCCACGAGTCAGCTTGCCCAAGGTATACCGCATTGTGCTGGCGAGGAGATGCTGCGCTCGCCTGCGAACCCCAGCCGCCTGTCGCGCCCGGCCGGCGCGTCCGGTGGTCGTCGCCACAACACGTGCCGTCTTCGATAGCATGTCGCCATGCACGGCTGGCGGCTCCACTGCGGTACCGTGGCACTACTGACCGCCGTATTCGTCGGCAGTTGCCGGGGTCATCCGAACGCGCCGACGGATGCGCTGACGTTCGCCTTCGACTTTCGTGGCGGGCCTCAGGGATTCGTTGCCGGCTTCGCCGACTATCCGCCAGCCGATGCGGACATCTACGAGTTGACTGCGGACTACCGCGCCCTACCGCGCCCTACCGCCGCCGCTGGCGTCGCAGTCCGCCCTGTTCATCTCTGGCGTCAACCGGAGCGACGACCTGTTCATGTTCTTCAAGGGACCTATCGCGGGCCTCTCGCCCGGCGGGCGCTACATCGTCACGGTCAGTGTGGAGATCGCCACCGATACGCCGGCCGGGTGTTTCGGGGTGGGTGGCGCGCCGGGCGAAAGCGTCTGGATCAAGACGGGGGCGACCGCCATCGAACCGCTCGCTATTCGCGACGGCTCCTACCTGCGCATGAACATCGACATCGGCAATCAGTCCGGCGGCGGGGTACACGCCGTGGTGCTCGGCGACATCGCCAACTCCAGAAGCTGCGAGCAGGCGCGTCAGTGGGAGCGTAAGGCCTTCGAGGGCCGACCAACGCCGACACCGATCTCTATACCTCCCAGTGGCCGGGCCTGGCTGCTGTTCGGCGCCGACTCGGGATTCGAGGCCCGGACGGCCATCTACTTCACCCGGGCGTCGGTCACCTTCACGCCGATGTGACTGGCGGCGACGCGCCGGGCGTGACGAGCACGCGCCGGGATGACGGCGCAATAGCGGCTCACGTCCGATGGCCATGCTCGCGGCGAGATTCTTCGAACCCAGTTCGTTGCTGGCGCTGCCGCCAGAAACGGGCCGCGAGCGTATGGACAGCCCGTGCAGAAGCGCAGTCCCTTCTACGTCTACACCGTTCCCAACTTCATTAGTGCAGCGTGCCCGCTATACACTGTCCTCGGCCAAGGTAGGCCGCCCGGAGCTGTTGTTCGCCTGACGCCAGGACAGGGTCTTCCGCGACGAGACCGAGACGGGCGGCTATTCGGTGGTCAACATGGACGCGTCCTACGTCTGGCCGCGCCAGTACCTGGCGCACGTGGTGTCGTTCACCGCGTACAACCTGACGAACGCGCTCTATCGGAACCACACGTCGTTCATCAAGGATCTGGCCCCGGAGATGGGCCGCGGGGTCCGGATGGGCTACTCGCTACGGTTCTTCTGATCCCAGGAATGCGCGGTCGCCGCCGCTTGCTTCTGCGCGAACCTCACCCGCCGGCTCGACGGCGTCGCCCGTCTGTCCGAGCGCCGTTGGATTCGAACGCGGTCGAGACCTGCGATCGCTAGAATTAAGGGAACATGGACTATGAGATTCAGGGCCGGAACTGTGAACTACTGCGCGTCGAGCGAGGGTCAACCGCGGCGGTGATGGCCGAAGTAGGGACGCTCGTCTACCTGCGCGTCGCCGTCGTCGTGGCCCAGGTCGTGGTGCTTGCCGCGCTCCGCCTGCTTTCCTTGCATTTCGCGGCATGATGCAGCGGCTCTGCCGGCCGGCGGTCGTTCTGGTTGTCGTCTGCGCGGCCGCGCCGCCGCCGGCAGCCGCGCAATCCGAACAGATCACGGGCGTGGTTGTCGATGCGACCGGCGGCGTGCTGCCCGGCGCAACCGTCACGCTGAGCGGTGGACCGGATGGGCTGCGGGAGGCGCAGACGGATGCGAGCGGCCGGTTCGTGTTCACAGTCGTCGCTCCCGGCACCTACGCGGTCACCGTCTTCTTGGCGGGCTTCGGCGCGGCGACGGTGGAAGGCGTCGCGGTCAGCGCCGATCCGGTCGAGCTGCCCGCCATCACGCTGCGGCTCGCTGCCTTCGACGACGCCGTGGTCGTCACGGCAACCCGCATCGAGGAGCCGCTGCAGCAGGTGCCGCTGAGCATCTCGGCGGTGACCGGCGCGGACATCGAGCGGCGGGCGATCGGGAACCTGACGGAGCTGTCGCGCTGGACGCCCGGCCTCACCGTGGTCGACCAGGGCGCGCGCGGCAGCAACGTCGTCATCGCCCGCGGTCTCAACACGGACTCACTGAACGGATCGGAGTTCGCCGGCAACAACTACAACAACGGCGTCGCCACCTACCTCGGGGACATCCCGCTGGCGGTCGACCTGCGGCTGCACGACATCGAGCGCGTGGAGGTGCTGCTCGGGCCGCAGGGGACGCTGTACGGCGCTGGCACGCTGGCGGGGGCCGTGCGCTACCTGCTGCGCCGCCCCGACACCGAGCGGCGCACGTTCGAGGTGCGCGGCGACCTATTTACGCTGGCGCACGGCGGCGCGCCCGGATCGGACGCCGGCCTGACGTTCAATCTGCCGCTCGTCTCGCGCACGTTGGCGCTGCGCGGCTCGGTCGACCGTTACGCCGACCCCGGGTTTATCGACTACGACTACCTGCTGCGCACGCCGGGCGGCTCGGAGCCGGAGCCGGACCTGAGTGACCCCGGCGCGGTGGAGGCGAACCTGCGGAGCGAGCCGGATGCCAACACCGAGGAGACGGTCTCGGCGCGGCTTTCCCTGCTGTGGCAGGCGACGCCGGCGCTGTCGGCGCTGTTCGCCTACCACCTGCAAGATCAGCAGGTCGGCGCACGGCAGATCAACCACGCGCGGTCGTTCGACACCGGCCGCTACGTCGCGGCGCACCGCTACCTCGAGCCGAACGACCGCAAGAACCAACTCTGGAGCCTGGAGCTGACCTGGGCGTCGAGCCCCGCGGAGCTGACCACCGCCATCGGCTACTCGCGTTTCTTGGCGCAGGGGCAGCGCGACCAGACCGACTTGCTGATCCAGGCCTTTGGCATCGGGGGGCTGCTGCCCGGCGAGTTCCCGGCGCTGGCAAGGGCCCGGGCGATCGATCCGACCGTCTCTGCCGCGGACCTGACGGCGCAGTTCCGGTCCTTCTCCGCCTATACGCGTGAGGAATCGCGGGAGGAGCGCTTGAACTGGGAAACGCGCCTGGTGTCGACCGGCGACGGCCCGTGGCGCTGGGTGGGCGGCGTTTTCTTCAACACCTACGACAGCAGCGGGACGAGCTCCGAGTTCGCTCCCGGACTGACGGAATTCTCCGGCATCACGCCCATTCTGGCAGGCAGCCCGGCATCCGAGCCGGTCGAGTACTACAACCTTGAGAGCCAGGCGGTGGAGGAGCGGGCGCTGTTCGGGGAAATCTCGCGCGACCTGGGCGAGCGCTGGCGCATGACGGTCGGCGGTCGCTGGTTCGGCTACCGCATGGAAACCGGCAGCCTCACCGAATTCCCCTACACGCCCATGTACAACTCGCCGTTCACCGACTTTGCGTCCGACGACCGCGGCGTGCTGTTCAAGGCGAGCGTCAGCTACCGCTTCGACGACCAGACGAACGCCTATTTCATTCGCTCCGAGGGATACCGCATCGGCGGCGGCAACAACTTCCGGGTCTGCACCGACCAGGAAATCGCCCTGCTCACCGACGCGGACCCCGGCAACGATCCGCCGCAGTCCGGCTGCATCTACGAGGATCAGGCGCTCATCAGGCCCGACACGACCACCAACTACGAGCTGGGGCTGCGCCGATCCTGGCGCGACGGACGGTTCACGGCAAGCGGCACGCTGTTCCACGTGGACTGGACGGACATCCAAGTGGCGGGCGAGACGCCCTTCAGCGCGCAGCCGATCACGCTGAACGGCGGCGGGGCGGTGAGCCGCGGCGTCGAGCTCGCGGGCGCCGCAGGGCTGACGAACGCGTTGCGCCTGCGCGGGACGTGGTCCTCTACGCGCGCAGCGCTGAGCCAGGACTCCCCCGGCCTGCTCGACGGGGGCGCGGACGCCTTCAAGGGCGACCGCCTGTCTGGCGCGCCGCAACAGCAAGGTAGCCTGCTGGCTTCCTACGGCATGCGGCTCGGCGGCGGCGCCACACTCGAGCTGCTGTACGGCTACACATACGTCGGCGACGTGCTCACCCGCATCGGGCGGCGCGCCGGCGGCGAGACGCTGCCGACGTACGATCTCCACAACCTGTCGGCGTCGGTCTCGAAGGATGATTGGAGGGTGACGTTCTACGCCGACAACCTGCTTGACGAGTACGCCGTGACCGGTGTGCGCCAGACGCCCGGCCAGATCGGCGTGACGGAAGACGGCTTCCGTGCGCGCCGCTACTTCGCCAACGTGCTGGCACCGCGGCGGGTGGGTGCGCGCATCCGCTACACCTTCGACTAGTGAGCCCCGCGGGGCGGAGCGTGAGCGGGAGCCTCGACAGTGGCTGGACGGCCCGAGCCATTAGATGATCTTTCTCCTCCCTGTTCACGCACTTCGCCCAATCCTGTCAGCGCGCCGATGTGCACAGCATGGATCTATGCTCTGGCACAACCCCGTCAGCTACGCGCGCGGCGGCGCAAAGGAAGAGGACATGAATAACCCCCTAGGCAGGTATGCCTCCCCGTTCTTGGTGCTTTGTGTGTCGTGAATGGTTCATCGTGCTTGCCTCTCTCGCAAACGCTCGTGTGGGACACGTCCGCGTGGCATCACGGTCCGGCGCGCTCCGCTTCACGGGGCGAGGACCTTCTCGCCTTGCTCGTATCTTGCGCAGCGACTCCGCCGCGCGCTCGGTCAAGCCAACAGGCTCGCCGCGCCAAGTCGCGGTCGTGCAAGTGAGGGATCAGAGCTCATACCGCAGAGACAGGTGCAACCCGTGGCTCCGCAACGGGGCCTGGGTCGGCGCCAGATCGAGCCCCACCGGGTCCCGGCTGCCGTCGAGCCATTCGACCCGGCCCGGGCCGGCGCCGGTCTCGATGACGCCGGCATCCGTGTACCGCCAGGCGAGATCGAGCGTCGCCCGCTCGCCCCACGACATCCCCAAGCCGGCCGTCAGCCGCCAGGTCAACGCCGTCCGGCGGGTGCCCGGCACGAGGGTCCGCGTCTTCGGGAACGTCAGGCGCGTCTCACCGCTGGCCACGCGGGTCGCTCCGAGGCCCCCGCCGACGAAAGGGCTCAACGGGCCGAGCGGGCGCCCCCCCACGCCGTGGAGATCCACATACACGGCCAGGATCCCGGACAGCGAGGACAGATCCACGGACACGGATTGCTCACGGTCGGGGGCTAAGAAGTTGGCGTGACCATCGAACGTAAATCGCGGCCGGGAGGTCAGCAGGGCCTCCAGCCGCACGGCGGGCGCCACGGCGTACCCGAGCCCAAGCTCAACGCCCGCGACCGTGCCGACGTCCCCCACCGACCGGAGCGGTGCGCCGTCACCGCCCACGCCGCAGCCGTACAGCGCGGCCGGGACCAGGCTCGCACAGTCCGCGTCGGTGAAGTGCGTGTCGGCCGGACGGCTCAAGTCGAGTCCGGCGCGCAGGTAGATGTCTTGCGCGACGGCCAGTCCGGGGAGCAGGGTCGCCGCCGCCGCCATCACCGCCACGGCCGCGCCGGGAACCCCGTGGTGCCACCGCTGCGCTGCGACCCGCGTCGGGGAGTCAGTCATGACGCGAGCGCCTGCACCGGACGCGACGTCGTGATAGACGTGGCCGGCGTCGACGCCATCGGCCCGCAGCGCGGCGCGCTGTAGGTCCAGCGACTGGGAGCCGTCCGCCTTCGAAACGCGGGCGTAGCCGATCAACATGTGTCGTAAACGGTACCGACTGGCATGCCGGGATCGGGGACCCCGGATGGCCCGACGATACACCCAACGGTGGCTGTACCTCCACGGATGTATTGGATAGCCTGATGAGTGTGTTTTCGGCCGGGCGGGCCTACACTCCAGTCGGACGACCGTCAGGCACCAGGCCCGCTGAGGCCTCGGGGGCACCTCGTCAATCCGTTGCCGCCGCTCAAGAAAGAAACCGGTGTCCGAGGCCATTCGTCAGCTGTTGCTGCGAGTGGCCGATGAGAAGCAGCTCCCATTCACTTGGCGCCGAGTCGGTCTGCCGCAGCGGATCACGCGCTGGTCGCTGATGAGTCTGCAGCACCGGCTCGTGAAGACCGGTGGACCGCTCGTGAAGCATGCGCGCGACTACTGGTTACTCTTGGCAGAGGGGCATCTCCACCGGCGGCTGTTCAGCGACATGTTGCGCAGGCTCTGGGCGCTGCCCCTGCCGGCAGGAGAGAGGGCAACCGGCTGACCGACATCTGGCGAAGAGACGGCGACGAGCGCGGGAGTGTCGGCAAAATGTTTCCGAAAAACGGTTCCGGCGTCGACGCGGCCGGAGATTGCGGCGCGTTGGAGCTGGACGAACGTGCGACGAAGCAATCTGGCCATGCGGAGCGGGGATGGGTGTACAAGGGACCTGATGCAGGCGGCCGAAATGGAAATTCCGGTTAATTAGGGGAGGTAGTCATGCGTCTCGCATCACTCATTGCGTCAGCCGCCGGTATCCTGGTGCTCTTGTCGGCCTCCGGCGTGTCGGCCCAGAGCGCAGCCGAGGAGCCGCGCTCCGGGTGGTACGTCGGCGGCGGCATCGGGGCCACCTGGCCATCGAACCTCGCACAGAGCGGCTGGAATCGGGATCCGATCTGCTATCCGACCGACGCGTGCTTCGACCAGGATCCCAGGCCCGAGATTTCCGGATACCGCTGGCACTACGACATCGCCGCGGCCACCGGACCCGTGTTCGAGCTCTCGACCGGCCTGTTCGTCGATCGCGCGCGCGTGGAGCTGTCGTTCAGGCAGAGGTGGAACGACCTCGATCAGATGTTCCTCAGCGTCACCAACTACGAGGGGGTGGCCATGGAGGATCGGGTCAACAGCACGGTCACGTCTGACACCCGGTCGTCGATCGACCATCTGGCCGTGCGCATGCTGACGGTCAACGCGTACTACGATTTTGCTGCCGGGTCCGTGGTCTCGCCGTATCTGGGCGCCGGGGTGGGCCCCGCGTTCGTCACGGTGGCCGGAGTGCGTTTCTCAGACGAGTACAGGGACACGGCCGTCAACAGCGACGTCTACGATCCGCCCCTGTCGTTCTACAACACCAGCCTGGACGACGACCTGTCCGACACGGTGCTGGTGGGGCACCTGCACGCGGGCGCCGACGTCCGTATTGCCGACAGGACCTGGCTGGGGCTGAAGATGACCTACTCGATGCTGGACGATATCGAGACCCGCGACGGATACGACCTGCACGCCGCTCACGCGCTGGACCCGGACTTCGAGTACCACGACACGTTCGCCGCCGCGCGCTCCTGGACGCTGATGTTCACGGGCAAGTACGCCTTCGACAACTGAGCCGCCGCGGAACGCCGTTGGCGTGGTAGACGTAGCCGATCCGCCTGTGTCGTAAACGGTCGTTTGCGACAGGAGGGCGATGGCCGAGGCGGTGCAGGTGCCTACCAGAAAGGCGAAAAACGTTTCGACCCGGCATGAAGGGTCTGGGTGGTGGGAACGGCATCACACCACCTGTTTTTACTAGGTTTTCAGGCCACCCCAAAACAGCCCAGATAGCCGCAACTGGCCAGAACGCGTCTCAGCATCGGCGCCGTTCCAGTCGTGGCTTGTGGAATCGCAGCTAGGCCAGACCCGAGGTCGCGCCCTACTGGGCATCCTCGAGCCTGGACCGGTTGTGCTATTCCGCCGCGTTCACGAGAAGACGAGAAGCGGTGACCTGGGTGGTCGAAGGTCGGACACCGCTGCAGCCACCTACTGGAGGGGTCGCTCAAGAACCGCGAGCATCTCTTGAACCACGTCGACCCCGGCCGCGCCCAGGGTGACGGCCGACGTGAGGATCCTGACGGCGGTGGCAGAGGGATTGTTGTAGTGGGACTGACCGACGAGCTTGAAGCCGTTCGCGGCTGCCGCACGGAATTCTTCTTCCATAGTGTCAAGCCGTTTGGTGCCCAGCACAACGTACTCGTGTGTCGGATCAGCCTGACCCGGTGCGCGCTGCATGACCACCACGGCTTCGCCGCCTTTCTCGAAGACACTGGTAAGTCGATAGCCCTGGGTGGCGGCTTCGGCGATCTCGTCCTGCAACGTCCCGGTCTTCGCTGTCGCGAGCAAGAGGTATTCGATGGGTTCCGGCTCGAGAACTTTTTCCAGGATCACCGTTGGTCGTCCCCAACTGCCATAGCCGGACACGAGGCGGTACCCGTTGTCCGCGGCTGCCTGCAGCTCCCGCTGCAAGGTGCTGGTCTTCTCCGTATCAAGGAATACGTAATCCGGCGCGGCAACTTGAGCCGCTGCCATCGGGGCGAGTGACAGTAGGGCGAGAACGGCGGCGACAGAGCTTATACGCATGAGTGATCTCCTGATACCGGTCCGCACCGGCATTTTAGCGGGTGAGCGAAACTTAGTTGGCCGGTGTGATATAGCCATCGAGCCCTTTCATGAGCCAGAGCAAGATCTATACCAATTACCTAGCAGCCACCGCCAGGCGCGTCCACGACTGCGCCATCTGGGTGTGCGCCGTGGATCGCGGAGTGCTGACCGAGGCCAGATACCAGTTTACGGCCAAAGAATGGACTCTATAAGGGACACTAATCGTCTCTGAGTACGCGTTAGCGGCTTCCCCCTTTCGATGCAGAAGATGCGAGAGAGCGGCTGCGCCGTCCGTGGGGCCGTCAGGATCGCCGCCGCGAGGCGCTTGGCGCCGGATGCGGTGCACCTCCTCGAGCCGATCAGTATGTCGCAAACGGTCGTTTGCAACAAACAGGCGATGGCGCCGTCCGGCGCGCGCCGCCGTGTGTCGTATCCCGTGTCGGATTCTATGTCTTGCAGACGTCGAGCGAAAGAGCATGGCACGGAGACCCGTGCTGACAAGCCGGCAGCGGTCGGCCCTGTTTTCCCTTCCGCCACGTGAGGCGGACCTGCGGCGCCACGACACCCTGGGCGATAACTCCCATAAGCTGGTCATGCGAACTCCCTTTCGTGATGCTTTGGCGGCTCACGGGTGGGGTTGCGCGTGGTGGGTTTCGACGGATAAACAAAGGAGAGCGAGCGTGAGGACTGACGAGGTAAAGGACTACCTGGAGCAAGCGACAGTCAGGGTTGAGAAGGAGGATTGCCATCTCTTGATGATCGACGTCAGCGAGCGATGCATCGCGGCGCGCCTGGCGATGTATCTGCGCGAGTACTTCGCCGACTACCATGTCGATGTGGAGTACAACAGGCATGGCGAGGACAAGAAGAAACTGTACGATCTGCTGGACAGGAACGACTGTCGTCGTGACCGCGACGACGAAGGCCAGAGGGTTCTACCCGATGTGATCGTGCATCAGCGCGGTAACGACGACTCCAACCTGTTGATCATCGAGATGAAGAAGTCGGCGAACAAAGGCGATATAGAGAAAGACAAGCGCCGCATAAAGGCATTCCGGGCTGAGCTTGGCTACCAGTTCGGTGCCCTGGTGGTGTGTGAGACTAAAGGTCACTCTGCGATTTACTTTGAGTGGTATGAGGAAGACTCCGGCTGGCTGCCATCCGATAGTCGGTGATTCAGCAACGGACGTTCTTGTGCCACTCGATAATCTCGACTGGTCGAACGTCTTCACATCCTTGTCGAGCGCCGGGATTGCCAAGACATCCGACACATCCCTGAGATCCGCAGCCAAGCCGAGGTCCGTCGCGTCGTAGCACACCGCTGCCGTGAGCCAGACGGGCCGGGTACCGTCCGCACTCGACCACGGATAGCCGATCAACCACTGGCAGGGCCGGAATCTCTGAAGAACGTGCGCACCACCACCGGTGAACACTTGTTCATTCGGGGCGAGATGCGCCTTCCCCTGACGACGAGTCTTGATCTGCAGCCCGTAGGTGTGGGTGGCGAATTCGTAGGAATCCGACATCGTTCGATCTTCGGGTCCCGTGAGCCGGGAGTCCCCCGCGAAGTTGTCGCGATGGCATGAGTAAGGCGTGCAGCTGACGCACTGCCCTGCTGTGTCGCGATAGACGTCGAACGCGGGCGCGTCGACCCGCTCGCCACCGTCTTCGCTGGTCAGATGTCACGCCGCGATCGGCGTCTGATAGAGACCACGGCAATGCGCGTCCCATCGGTAGCGGTCGAGCCGTGCGACATCCTTTCGTATCGGGACGGGCGTCCGCCCGTCCAACGACGCATGGGCCCGATGCGCATTGTAGAAGTCCTGGAAGGCCACCAGTTTGTCTTCCAGGTCCGACGCAGACCAGAACAGCAGTTGATCCACGCATTCTCGTCGCAGCGTGCCGATCAACCGTTCGACAAACGGATGCGACAGCGGCACAGACGGCACACTCTTCACCTCGGTCACCTGCAGCACCCGCAGGTTGGCGCACCATTGGTGAAACCGATACAGCGGGTCGTGGTCGGAGCTGAGGCGCTTCGGACGCGAGAGCCCTCGAATCGCATGGTTGAACATGCGGCACAGGGCCCGGCCATCCACGGTTCCAGCATGGATGCCAAAGCCGACGATCCGCCGCGTGTAGTGGTCCATCACTACCAGCACCCAATGGCTTCGCAGGATCGCCGACTCGCACCGGAACAGGTCGATGCTCCACAGGCTATCCTTCGCATGCCCCAGGAACGTCAGCCAGGACGGACCACCCGAGTGGGGTGCCGGTCGATAGTGCGTAGCGAGCACTCGGCGCACCACGTCCTTGTCGCTGTCGACCGCAAAGGCGAGCGCGATCTGTTGTGCGATCCGCGGACAGCCCCACCTGGGGTTGCGCCGCTTCATGTCGACGATGGCATCGACCAGTGCTTTGGACGGTGGGGGCCGGTGCGACGGCGCGTGGGTGAAAACAGCCAGCGGTACTTGCGGGTGCGCAGAGCCCGATGGAACTCCAGGATCGTCGACGGTCTCAGCACGATCGCTGAGCGAATCACCCGGGCCGGGCGCATGAACAGTGCACACACGCCGGCGAGGATCCGATCCGACGCGCAGAGATTCGGCGCCCGGTGCCGCGAGCGATTCAGAATGAGCAGTTGCTGCTTGACCAAGACCGATTCAGCCACGACAGACCGCAGGCCGCCGGGGCCCATCAGCCGGGCCAGGGTGGCGATCAGGTGCACCAGCAGGATGATCGGGTCGCGCATCGGAACATCCTAGCGACCACTCCCAGGATCACCAAACTTGATAATCTCAACGGATTGCGGGCTGAGTAGTAATTCGCCACCCACAGGTCCAGATATACCCTGAGCGAAGGATGTGAAGCGAGGGTACCGACCGCGAGGCCTTTAGACTGGAAGCGGTCGAACATTCTTGCGATGTCCGCTGATCCAATCGCGTGGACCTCCGCCCCCGTCGTCGCTGCCGCCCGATGGCGCGATGCCGGCGTCCACGAGGCGATCCGAAATCAGACCCTGATCGACCTGGACGCCGTGGGTCCAGGCGGAGTAGGTTGGCGTAAAGTGGAACTGGAAGCGCGGGTGGCGGGCCACCCATCGTGTGACCAGCGGGGACTTATGCGCCGAGAGATTGTCGAGGATCACGTGGACGGTGAGGGTGGGGTCCACCCGCTCGTCGATCTCGCGCAGAAAGCTCACGAAATCCCTCGACCGATGCTGCTTCTTGGTTTGCGCCACGACCTGGCCGGTCGCGACGTTGAGCGCCGCGAAGAGGTCCACCGTGCCATGGCGGATGTAGTTGTGCGTCTGGCGTTCGGGCCGACCCATGTCCATCGGCAGGATCGGCTGCGCTCGCTCGAGGGCTTGAATCTGAGGCTTTTCGTCGAATGACAAGACACCGGCGTGGTCGGGTGGATTCAGGTAGAGGCCGACAATGTCCCGCACCTTCTCGAGGAACAGCGGGTCGTCGGAGATCTTGAAGGATTCCACGACATGCGGCTGCAACCCGAAGGTGCGCCAGATGCGGCCCACGGTGGAGGCACTGACGCCAGCGCGCTCCGCCATCTTGCGGGTGCTCCAGTGGGTCCGCCCCTTCGGCTTACTTTCCAACGTGGCGACGAGGATCGACTCGACATCCGCATCGGACAGTGTCCGGGGGGCTCCGGGCTTGGGCTCGTCATACAGCGCATCCACGCGACCTGTCGTAAACCGCTGCCGCCACTTGCCGACCGTCACATTCGAACAGCGCAGTTTCGCCGCGACCGCCACGTTCGATTCGCCATGCGCGCACCTCAGGACGATCTTCGCCCGCAAGGCCACATGCCGATTCGTTCTGGCGCGCCTGGCGCGCCGCTCAAGTTCTCCTCGCTCCACGGCGGTGACTTCCAATCTCGCCTTGGGCCGACCTGTTCTTGCCATGCCGCCCCATACATCACACCCGGCACACTTCTTAATCGGCATCACCGCGATTACGACGTGACCGGGCGTACGCATCGCGTCCGGATCGCGTCGGGTGCGAACCGTCTGTACCGCATGCCGTGTCAGGCCAAGCGTGACCGTTCCCAGATAGAAAAGGAACAAGAGAAAGCCGAATCTTTCCGGCTCTTCGGTCAACGACATACCGGCGGCTAGCGCTCAACCGATGCGCAGAGGCGGCGTCAGCATCGCGGTCCCGGCCACGGCGTAGGCCGCAAGCGCGAAGATCATGCCGAAGGTCCTATGTCGCTGGCCGCCCTTCTTGGTGAGGACGGGGACCCACCAGGCGGCTAGCCCAACGAACCCCAGAACGATGTGAATCCACCGAGCGCCGGTGATTACCGCTTCCATCGCTCACGCATCCTTTCCGTCAGTTTGCAGGTCGCCTACGAGGGACGGCTTTGGCTTAGCCTCGACCCGCGCCGCTAACGTCGCAATCGTCTCCTCCGCCCAGGTGATCCTTGCACGCAGCGTGCGGATCCCCAGGCGGAGCGCAGCGTGGTGATGCACTCCAGCGCCTTAGAGTTTTCTTGGACACTTGATTGCGAGAGAGTGCTCGCAGGAGGCGTGTCGAGATGAGGAAGCAGGCTGAGGCATCGGCGGCGGCGGCGGGAGCCCGGAGGGCGACTGGAGCGGGTGCGAGCAGAAGGGGCCGTTTTCGGCCAGGCGCAAGCGCGAGACGGTGCTCCGCCTGCTGCGCGGGGAGGATCCGCTCTGGGCCCACACGTCGGAGGCCGGACCGAGAACCCGCATGCCACCATCGGTGGCATGCGATGCACGACGTATGACGCCCTCCGTCGCTATCGTTGCGTGCCGTCGGGCGGTCGTTCCTCGGCTGGACGCTCCCCCCTACAGGCCGCCCCAGCCGAAATTGATACGCGTGTAGTAGTAGGCGCCGTTGAAGCCGAACGGTGAGTACTGGCCGTATTGATTGCCGACTGTGGCGGCGCCGTACTGGTTCACGTCGGGGTACACGTTCAAGACGTTTTCAGCGCCGACCGCGAGGGTGAGGGCCTCGCCGAACGGAATGCCGAGCTCCAGGTCGACGAGCGCCTTGCCGGCATAGGCCGGGTAGAACCAGGAGAACGCGGGTCCGCCATCGACATCGGCGGCATTCCGGCCATCCTCGCTGTCCCAGTACTGGCCGAAGTAGTTCACCCGGCCCATCAGACTCCACCGGTCGGCGCGGTGGGTGAGGCTGACGTTCCACCGCGTATTCGGCAAGCCCCGTTCCAAGGTAGTGATACGGAATTCATCGATCACGGCCGAGTCGAGGTTCTTGACCGTCGTGTCCGTGTAGTTGAAGACGGCGCTGACCGTCGTGCGCCCGAGCGTCAGGCTCGAAATGAGGTCGACCCCTTGGGTCGTCGTCGAGAAGTCGTTCAGGAAGAACCGGAACACCGGGAAATTCCGCGCCTCGGGAATGCCTTCCGCGAGCAGCGTCAGAATCTCGGGCTCCGTCAGCGCGATTTCCTGCGACAGGGCCACCCGGTCATCGATATTGATCCGGAAGAAGTCGGCGGTGAAGAGGAACGGGCCCCGCTCGATGACCGCACCCCCGCTGAGGTTGATAGAGGTTTCCGGCTGGAGCTGCCCGCCGCCCCGCGCGACGGCCACCGCGGAGGTGGACGGCACGACACCGTTGTTGGTGAGCTGCCCGCCGATGAATGCGGTCGTCACGTTGAACGCGTGCTGCTGCCCGGGGGTCGGCGCCCGGAACCCACTACTCACGGCGCCGCGCACCGCGACCACGTCGGTCAGCGCGACGCGCGCCGAGAGCTTGCCGTTCGTCGTCGGGCCGAAGTCCTCGAAGTGCTCGGACCGGACGGCCGTGCCGACCGTCCACTGGCCGCCGGGGTCGTTGAACTCGACGTCCCCGTAGACCGCCACGTTCCGGCGGCTCCAACTCCCCGCCGTCGTGTCAGCCCGGTAGCCGTTGAAGCCGTTCGACCCGGAGCTGAAGCCCTGGGCGGCATAGGGGCCGATCTCCCACGACGGCTGCCCACCCGCGCCGATCGTGAACTCCTCGTTCCGCCACTCCGCGCCGCCGGCGACGTTCACCATGGTGCTGACCGGATACGAGACGTCGACATTGACGTTGACGTCGTGCTGCCGGTAGCTGCCGGGCTTGAACGATGTCGGCGTGTCGTAGCCGAGCGACGCGTTGACCGTATCAAAGATGAACTGATCGACCTCACTGGTGCCGATGTTGACGCTCGCGTCCCAGGTGAAGCCAGTGCTCGAGAGCCCGCGCAGACCGCCGACCACCGAATAGTCGATGAGGTCGCCGCCAAATTGCGGCGTGAACCCGCCGGGAAACCGGCTGTAGAGCGTGAAGCAGTTCGGGTCGGCTTCCACCGCCCCGAGGGCGGCCGCATCGGGGGCGTTGTCGCTGATCGGGATCGTGGGGCAGCCGCCGGCGCCCTCGACGCCGGTCTCGGCCCAGACCCGGTCGCCGACGCGCAGGGTCGGGCTGCCGTCAACCACCGGGCCGCGGAAGACCCCGCCGCGGGTATGCGGATTCCGGAAGTAAAAGCCGCCGGTCACCGTGCGGCTCGCGTAGTTCGTGTGGCCGTAGACCTGCACGTCATTCGCGAAGAGATGGCCAAAGTTCCCAAACAACTTCAGGTCGTCGTCGCGTCTCGGCGCGCCCCACACCTGGGCCGGATTGCGCAGGTTCGTATTGCCGGCCGCGATAATGTTCTGCGCCCCCGTGCGCTGCACGCTGCGGCTCGTCGGCGCGGACTCGCCATACTCAAAGCTGAGGTTCGCAAACCCGGCCGCGCCGAGCGGCAGGCCGGTATTCCCGGCGACCGTGAACGCCTGCCCGTGTCCGCCGATCCCGTTACACGAATGCTGGATGTCGCCGAGGATCCCCGCCCCGCAGGTGGACGTGTCGCCCGGGTTCTCAGCGCGGAAGGCACCGGTGCGAAACTCCAGACTGCCGCCCGATGGGGCATCCTTGAGCTGGAAGTTCATGACGCCGGCGATCGCATCCGAGCCGTATTGCGCCGCCGCGCCGTCGCGCAGCACTTCGGCCTGCCGAACCGCAATCGAGGGGATCACGGAGAGATCCGGACCCTGCGAGCCGTCCGCGATGCCGTTCCCGAGCCACGTAATGACCGCCGCGCGGTGGCGGCGCTTGCCGTTGACCAGGAGCAGCGTGTGATCGGGGGCCAAGTTGCGCAGGTTCGCCGGCCGGACGATAGTCGCCGCGTCGCTGATCGGTTGAATGCTGATGTTGAACGAAGGGACGACGGTCCGCAACTGATCGGCCAGGTCCGTACTGCCCTGGCTGAGGAAATCCTCGTTGCGGATGACGTCGATCGGCACGGCCGAGGCGGTTACCGACCGCGGCTGGCCGCGGGTCCCGACGACGACCACCTGCTCGGCGAGCCCACCGAGCGCCATTTCCACGTCCAGGGCGACCGTGGCGCCGCCGCGCACCTCCACCACCTGCTCGGGCGCGGTGAAGCCGGAGAGGGTGAACGTCACGGCGTACGTCCCGGGGGCGAGTCCGCTGAACGTGAACTGACCGGTCCCGTCGGTGACGGTCACCTGACTGTTCCCCACCGCGTCCCGCGCGTCCACGGTGACGCCGGGGAGAATGCCGCCCGTGGCGTCGGTGACCGTGCCGGAGATCATGCCGTCTTGGGCGCGGGCAACGCCTGGCGTGAAGACGCCGACGGAGAGCACCAGGACCAGCGTCAGGCATGCCTGACGGTAATGACACAGTTTCAACACGGGGCATTCCTCGTTGCGAGAGGTTTCATCCGGGATTTCCGTTTTGCCTGCCCCGGATGGCTTCGTTATACATCCGAGAGCCGCCGAGCGCACGAAATTTTGTTCGTCGCACCATCGTCCAGCTCCAGAGGCCGTCACCTCAGCCCGCGCTGACGTGCGACCGACTGGAGCCCCTGCTTTCAGGGCATTTCTCAGACACCGCTCCACACTTGTGCTCTTTCTTCTCCATGCGGGACTTCATTGCACTCGTCGCGCGTTAGCCTGCCGGCACGGGTAGCGCCCAAATCCTTCGCAGCATGTCGCCGAACAGCCGCCCGGTCAGATGCCCTTCTGCCAGCAGGAGCCAGTAGTACCGCGCATGCCTCACCAGCCGGCCCCCGGTTTTCACCAGCCGCTGCTGGAGACTGGTGAGCGACCAGCGCTTGATCCGCGGCGGCAGGACCAGTCTGCGCCACAAGTTGCCCAGGTTGTAGGCCAGGACGCTCAGGTGCAGGCGCACTTCGTTCGCCCGGAACCGATGGCACGACAGCCGCGTCCAGTGCGTCGCCTGCTTGCCTTCTTTGATCCATTGCTCCGCCGTACCGCGCTTGTTGTAGAACCGGACGACCGAGCGACTCGGGAGGGTCATGTTGGTCACGATGAAGCCGACGCGAGGGAACAGCTCACCCCGGTGGTGCTCCACCTTGGCGACAATCCGTCTGGGCGTAGTCCAGCTCTTCGCCTGATAGCGGAAACTCTTGTAGCGCACCAAGGGCTTGCAGCTCGGCCGTCCCGGCGGGCGAAACAGAATCTTCTCGATCTTCAGCTCCAGGCTCTTGTTCGCCGGCATTCGGATGGCATAGTCCACGCCGCGCTGCTCGAGCGCGTCGTAGATCTCGGGCTTCGCGAACGCGGCGTCTGCGCGGAACGCCACGCGCTTGCCTGCCGCCTGCTGGCGGTCAATTTCCGGCACGAGCAGGTCGTCCCAGTCGTCGGCGCTATGCACGTTGCCCGGCCTCAGCGCTGCGACGAGGCAGTCGCCGTGCTCACTGAACAGAAACAGCGGGTGGTAGCAGACGGATTCAAAGTGCCCGTTATACGCGCTCCCTTCCTGCGCCCCATGCACCGGGCTCTCGCTCGAATCCATGTCGAGCACGATCCGGTCGCCGCGCGTCGCCATCTCGGCCTGTGCGAGCACCTCCCGGTTCACGGCCATCAGCCCGACGAGATTCCCCTCTCGCGTCAGCAGCTCGGTCTCGAACCAATGCAACGTCGATGTCAGCGCCGCACCCCGGTCCCAGCGCTTCGGCGACCCAATCAGACGAAACGTCGGGTCCGCCGACACGCGCACAGCGTCGTTGAGGTCTTCGTAGCCCGCGAGCCGGCTGTAGACCGACTGCCGCAGGAGATCCGCCAGGCTGAACTGCGTGTTCAACCCCTGTCGGGAGTCGCTCAGGTGCTCGGAGATGAGTGTCTCCAGCCCCAGGCGTTCATCCAACTCGCGCACCAGAATGAGGCCAGCGTCAGAGGTGACGCGTGATCCCTGGAACGCGACCTTCAAAAAGCCATTGAACGTGAACTGAAACGCCTCGTGCTGTAATTCACCCACCGGGTGTCACCCTCCGTGGTGGGTTCCTTGCGTCGGAACCCCGGAAATCACGGCGCGCCGACTTGTCCTGGCCGTAAGGTACCACAGCCAAATCGGAAATCCGGGCTTAGAAGGCCGAGGCTCGATCCAACTGAGCTACAGGCGCACCCGTTTTGGACTGCTAGTGTATCAGTGGCGTAGCCTCGCCATCCGCCTGTTGGTCGGTCGCCTGACCGTCATTGCTGGCAGTGCGGCACGACTATCTTGAGCGCGCTTTCTATGAATCGTTTTCCAAGGGGAGTGTGCGCGAAACTTAGTTGGAAATTGAAGCGGCTCCAAACCCTGTGGTTTGATGACGTTGCCTAAGACGAACATCACGCCACGAGAGAAAGGAGCCGAGATGAGCAGTGTCCTACGACCCGTCAGGAAGCGCAAGAAGGTTCGCACGTTGGGCCCGGTCGACGTCATCGACCGGAAGGAGTACGCCGAACTGGACGTCGACACCAAGGTGGAGTTGATCCGGTCCTTGGTGCCGCTGGGGTTGCTGCATGTCGAGGAGTTGCTCGACGCGGAGGTGACGGCGCTGGCGGGCGGGCGCTATGCCCGCAAGGACGCATCGGTCGGCGGGCGTCGTCATGGCAGCAACCCCGGGACGGTCGGGTTGGCCGGCCAGCGCGTGCCAATTCGCGTGCCACGGATTCGCCATGTCGCGGGGAGCGAGATGCCGCTGCGGTCCTACGAGGCGTTGCATGGGGAGCGCGCGGTGAACGACCTGCTGCTGAAGCGCGTGCTGTACGGAATCTCGTGCCGCAACTACGAAGCCGCCGCGGCGGCGATTCCCGGAGCCATCGGGCTGTCGGGGTCGACCGTGTCCCGGGGCTTTATTCAGGCTAGCGCGGCGAAACTGCGGGAGCTCCAGGAGCGGGACCTCTCCGGCGAGGACGTGGTGGCCGTGGTCCTGGACGGCAAGACCGTTGCCGAGGCAACGATGGTCATCGCGCTGGGCATCACGATGGCGGGGGAAAAACGCTTTCTGGGCTTCGTCGAGACGGATACCGAGAACGAGAAAGTGTTGACCCCGTTCTTGCGGTCGTTGGTCGAGCGGGGTCTTGACGTCTCCCAGGGCGTGCTGGTGATCCTCGACGGCGGCAAGGGGCTGCGATCAGCCGTCCGCAAAGCCTTCCGGGACCGGGCGCTGGTCCACCGGTGCCAGTGGCATAAGCGCGAGAACGTGGTGAGTTACCTGGCCAAGACCGAGCAGGCGTCGTGGCGCCAGCGCCTCCAACGCGCCTACAACCGTCCGGAATACGACGAAGCCCGCGCGGCCCTTGAGACGCTCCATCGCGAGCTGGAGGACCGGAACCAATCGGCGGCCCGCAGCTTGGCGGAAGGCTTCGACGAGACCTTGACGCTGCATCGACTCGGGCTCTACGGCGTTCTGGGCCGCTCGCTGAAGACGACGAACTGTCTGGAGTCCGTCAATGCGCTCGTCGAGGAACGCTGCGCGAAGGTCGATCACTGGCAAAACTCGCGTCAACGTCACCGCTGGCTGGCGACCGCGCTCTTGGACATCGAACCGCGCCTGCGCAAGGTGATGGGGTACCGGCACCTGCCCACGCTCCGTGCCGCGTTGAAGCGAGAACTGAAGATCGACACGACGACGTCGAAGAAGAAAGCCGCGTAGTCAATCAGGAGCCGTAGAGAGTTTCAACTAAGAATGGGCTTGACTCGGACCTCAGCTCATCCCACCCACGCCACAGGCCTTCCGCCATGGCGGTGAAGCCGCCGGGAAGGTTCTGCGGGATGGCGTTGATCACCGCTGGCTTGTCGAACCCGCGACCGAGACTCATCGGTTCCAGCACCTGCGCCCCGCTCGAGTACGTCACGAGACAGAAGCGGTCGTTGACCTCATCGAACGCGTTCGCAAACGTGCGCGCGGCATCTCTCACAGCTGGCCAGCGGAATCCGAGCGACCCCGATACATCAAGCACGAGGCAGAGATCGACCATCCGTCTGGTCGCTTCTGCGGTCGCGCGGACCGTGACGACGTCGTGATTGGCAAGTCTCATGAACGTCGTCGGCATGTCCGTGGTCGCGGTGACGGTGACGACGTTGACCGCATTTACGGTGTCGGTCGTCATCGTGTAGAAATCCGAAGCGGCGGTTGGGTCACCGGACGTCCCGTAGTAGCCAGTTGGGTAGTTGGCGTTGAACAGCTCGGCCGCTTGCCCGCGCGGGTTTCCGCTGTTGAGCATCCGGGCGGCCCCAAGCGCCGCGCCATCAACGCCCTTCGTCAGCTGTGCCTTGACCATGTAGGCGCGGCCCGAATCAACGGCGAGACCGGCGAAGAGCAGCAGGAGCGTCAGCAGCAGCGCGATGTAGATCAGCGCGAAACCGCCCTGTTCGTTGAGAGGAGACCGCATGGTGTGTCGTGCCATTTAGATTCGTCCGCGTTGGCGTGTCGTCTAGAAGTAAGCCACCGAATAGAGGGTGTCAGGCACGGTGATGCCAAAGTTGTGCACGGGCGTGATCTTCGGGTGAACGCTGAAGACCTCGGTGACATAGACGAGGCCACCGCGGGTCGTCACCACATTGGGAGGTGCGCCATTGGTCACCCGAAGGTTCGAGTCGTTGTCCGAATCGACGGCGACGTAGTCGGGTCCTGGTCCGAAGGTCCCCGCGCCGGCTGTGATGATCCGGCTGGTGCCCGGCAAGCTGCCGAACTCGTAGCGCTGATACAGGACGAGCCGATCGTAGTTCGCCGTACCGGTCGTGCCGCCCCGCTTGAGCACGGAAAAGATCACTCGAGAGTTGCTGCCGAAGTCGACGAGTCCGGTTCGCATACCGTCCATTGCCATTCCCGCGTCGTAGAGCGTGGTGTTGCGCGAGATCAGGTTTGACCCCTCACGGGTCAGTCGAGTGACGGTATGGGAATCCACCAACGCGTATCCCACTTCTACGGTCCCGAACACAATCAGGAACAGCAACGGTAGGGTCAGCGCGGCCTCAATCAGGCTTTGGCCGTCGCTGTCCCGACGCAGGCGAGATGTCACGCGATATCCCGTCATAGTTGTATTTGCCCCTCGTTCTTCATCGCGGACTCGACCCGAAACCGAATCTGGTCGTTCGAAAAGAACGGCCGCATCAGCGGCGTCATGATCGGCCAGGTGTAGTCGACCGTGACCTTTTCAACAGCGTCAGCCCCGCCAGTGCCGCCGAGCCAGGTAACGCCGCCCGCCGGAAGATGTGTGAACGTGAACGCGGTGTCAGGGATCGTGAGCGTCGGCGTCGCGAGCCGCATCGCCTCCCTAATTGACTCCGTTCTTGACAGCCCTGGCATGACTCTGCCCGTAATGGCGAATCGTGTGGCCTGACTGACGCCATTGTGCAGCGCAAGGTTCACATAGAAGATCGTCGCGAATTCTGCTATGGAGAAGCACACGAGTAAGACCATCGGCATGACGATTCCGGCCTCGATCAAGTTCACGCCCTTCTCATCGAAGAGGCGCCCGAGGACGCGATGACTCAACCTCATGCCTGTCCGAGGTTGCATTCCGTGTACCAACCCGCGCACCTCCCAAGACACTGGGGTTTGCCCGGCTGATCGGAACGAAATGCCCCGGAATCAGGTGGGCGGGACGGCTTCTTGTCTTCACGAATTCTTGCGCAGGTCAGACTCCCATCTAGTCCCCTTGATCTTTGATTTCTTCAAAAAGTCGTTGGTCATCTGGGGCCACCGTGGACTTGAACGGTGCGCTGTCCGAACCGCTTCACCTTCGCGAGGATCTCGTCGGCTGTTTTCGTCCACTTGAAAGGCTTGCCCTCGTCATTGTGGGCGTCCACGTAGGCGGAGATGGCGTGGCGCAGCGCGTGCGTGCTGGAATGTGAGCCGCGCTTGAGGGCGTGTTCGGTGAGGAGGCCAAAGAACCGCTCGACGAGGTTGAGCCAGGCGGAGTAGGTTGGCGTAAAGTGGAACTGGAAGCGCGGGTGGCGGGCCACCCATCGTGTGACCAGCGGGGACTTATGCGCCGAGAGATTGTCGAGGATCACGTGGACGGTGAGGGTGGGGTCCACCCGCTCGTCGATCTCGCGCAGAAAGCTCACGAAATCCCTCGACCGATGCTGCTTCTTGGTGTGCGCCACGACCTGGCCGGTCGCGACGTTGAGCGCCGCGAAGAGGTCCACCGTGCCATGGCGGATGTAGTTGTGCGTCTGGCGTTCGGGCCGACCCATGTCCATCGGCAGGATCGGCTGCGCTCGCTCGAGGGCTTGAATCTGAGGCTTTTCGTCGAATGACAAGACACCGGCGTGGTCGGGTGGATTCAGGTAGAGGCCGACAATGTCCCGCACCTTCTCGATGACCAGCGGGTCGTCGGAGATCTTGAAGGATGCCACGACATGCGGCTGCAACCCGAAGGTGCGCCAGATGCGGCCCACGGTGGAGGCACTGACGCCAGCGCGCTCCGCCATCTTGCGGGTGCTCCAGTGGGTCCGCCCCTTCGGCTTACTTTCCAACGTGGCGACGAGGATCGACTCGACATCCGCATCGGACAGTGTCCGGGGGGCTCCGGGCTTGGGCTCGTCATACAGCGCATCCACGCGACCTGTCGTAACCCGCTGCCGCCACTTGCCGACCGTCACATTCGAACAGCGCAGTTTCGCCGCGACCGCCACGTTCGATTCGCCATGCGCGCACCTCAGGACGATCTTCGCCCGCAAGGCCACATGCCGATTCGTTCTGGCGCGCCTGGCGAGCCGCTCAAGTTCTCCTCGCTCCACGGCGGTGACTTCCAATCTCGCTTTGGGCCGACCTGTTCTTGCCATGCCGCCCCATACATCACACCCGGCACACTTCTTAAAGCTTTTTCAGACACAAGGGACTAGAACGACTCGGCTTTCTGGCGAGTCGGGAACCTCCTCGCAGACGTGGTGAAGCCTGAATGAGGCTGTTTGAGGGCCGATTCAGGCCAATGGACCAGGACCCAGCCGACGGTACCTTGATTGCAGTAAACCTCAGCGTCGCGGGTGGCGCTATCAATTCTGAGCCCCCACGACCAGATTTGTTTTCGGGGCTCCCTGGTGGAGGGTTGAGAAAATGCGTAACTGGCAGATGAACGAGCGAAACGGCAGCCGTAGGATCCATGACTTCTGCCTCGACCTGATTCGTCGCTCAGACGGTCAGGAGCTCGTTGAGTACTCGATGCTTGTGTCGCTCGTGTCGCTTGTGGCTGTGGGAACCGTCGCTAGTTTGAGTGTGACGATCGGCGGGGTCTTTCAGATCGTCTCCACCGGGATGCAGCAGTAGTTCGCTCGTCGCCGCACGCTGGCCTCAAATGAGACGGGTGAGGGTGGCGTGCACAGTCCTGACCCCTTGGGGGGCACCACGCCAGTGAATGAGGATAGGGCTTTGATAGGTGCCTTCGACGATCGCGGGACGCCCGGTCTCGCTCTCGTCTGAGACGAGCAGGTCAATCGATCGCTTGACGCCGAAGAGGCGTTCCGCTGGCGTTGCCAGCGCCTGAGCAATCCACCGTTCTAGCCGCGACGTTGGTAGGCCCAGGACGTCCACCAGCTGATTCACAGCTTGTAGCAGATCATACTGAGCGTAGGCACGCGCTTTAAGCGGAACGGTGTAGGGTTCGTTCCAGACATGGCGTGCCTTCTCGACCGCGAAGCGAAACGGCTCGCGAAGCACGTCCGTCAGGTCGTGCTGCATCAGCAGCGTCTCGTATTCATTGACCGTGAGGCACGCGTGACGCTCTCCTGGCGCGAGCTCCAGCCTGAGTCGCCCCTTTCCTGCGGCGTGGTTGGCGACAAAGTCCGTCAGCTGCGCGTGTAGCTCGGATCGCGGGTCTTTGAGACTCACCGCTCCAATTGGGTGCGCGGAGACCGTCACGTGCAGGTCGGTGTGGGCCACCTCGGCTTCGTCGTCGTAGCCAACAAGCACGGTGGTGCGCTTCCTTGGCGTGCCGTCGCGCGTCCCGTCGAGATCGACGAAATAGACCGGGTCGGGTCGCAGCGGATATGACACACACGCACGTAGTCGGCCAAGGATGAACCTGAGGTGCGAATCGCCGTTCAGCGGCTCGCGCTGCCGCTGCTCATGGCTGAGCTCCGTCCGCTCATCGAGCTCGTCGTGGCGATAGCCGCTCTTTTCTGGAAAGAGGGCTCGGTACACATCGAGATACGAGGCGACACCCTCTGGTCCCCCGACCAGACGCCTCTGAAGACTCTGCGGCAGGTACCCGGCAGTCGTGTGAAGCGAGCTGTAGAAGCAACGAGAATAGCGGTCAAGCTCGTCGCCGACGGTTTTCGAGGCTCGGCGGCGAACGTCGGTAAGCGCCAGTCGCGTTTCGGGTGTGATGTCGAGCTCGAACTGATGTGGCGCCATCGAGAATACGCAGGCCCGCAGAACCGTCCCGCCGGATGTCCTCTTCGACTGAATATGTTACCACGTTGCGACTGAGCCTGTGATGCTCTGGTGTTCAAGGTAAGCCCGCAGGTGCCACGCATCCGAGGCAATCCGGATGCGCGCTGCGCTCCGGGGGGTGATCGACGCGCGCGGCTGACCGACAGATATTGGCGCGGCGATTGCATAAGGTTACCGTGTGAAGTTCTGGACGCGCACGCTGTTGATCGCTGGATTGGTGCTGCTGTCGGCGGCTGGGTGGTGGCTCGGTCTGATGCCTGGTCTGATGTGGTCGCTGGCAGTTGCCGGTAGCCTCGTTGTGGCTCGGCGGATTGCCGAGGGGTTCCGGCCTTCAGGGGCACTAGCTTCCATGCCGCTCTGGCAGGTGGCGCTTGTGCCGATGTTGGGTCTGCCCGTCGGAATAGGATTGGGCACCCTCGCGTTTATCCTCGGGCCGGGGTTCTGACGACGAGCAGCTATTGGGAGTCCTGAACGACGAATTCGGCTCCCTTCTCGGCGATCATCACGGTCGGTGCATTCGTGTTGCCCGAGGTGATTCGCGGCATCACCGAAGCGTCAATCACACGTAATCCGGCGATACCGCGAACCGCAAGCCGGTCGTCGACGACCGCCAGTTCATCGCTTCCCATCTTGCAGGTTCCGACTGGATGAAAGATCGTCGTGCCGAGGTGTCCGGCCGCTTGTGCCAGCTCCGCGTCGCTTTCCACGTCGGCGCCGGGCTTCCACTCATGTGGCTCGAATCGCACGAGGGCGTTCGCAGCCATGATCCGCCGCGTGAAGCGCAGGCCCGCGACTGCGACCTCGCGATCCTCCTCGGTCGATAGGTAGTTCAAGGTAATGGCCGGGGCGTCTCGCGGATCGTCGCTCTTAATCCGTACGTGGCCACGACTGGTCGGCTGCAGGTTGCACACCGATGGCGTGATCGCGTCGAACGTGTGCAATGGGTCGCCGAACTTGTCGAGTGACAGCGGCTGCACGTGCCATTCGATGTTGGCCGATGTACGTGACGGGTCGCTTTTCGCGAACGCACCAAGCTGTGATGGAGGCATCGTCAGCGGCCCGGTCTTGAAGAGGAGATACTCCAGCCCCATCGCCGCCTTTCCGAATAGCGAATTCACGCGTTGATTCAGCGTGACGGTATTCGTGACCCTGAAGATGGTGCGGACTTGAAGATGATCGTGGAGGTTCTCACCGACCCCTGGAAGGTCGTGAACGACCTCGATACCGCGCTGGTGCAACAGCTCTCCCGGACCGACGCCAGAGAGCTGCAGGATTTGCGGTGAACCGATTGAGCCAGCGGCGAGAATCACCTCGCGCCTCGCGCCGAGCACCTCATCGTTGCCCAGGAGCTCGACACCGGTCGCACGCGGACGTCCCTCGCTCGCTTCTACCGCCACGCGTTGGACTTGGGCGTTGGTGCGCACCGTTAAGTTCGCGCGTTGCATGACCGGGCGCAGGTAGCCTTTCGTTCCACTCCAACGCCTGCCGCCGCGCTGATTCATCTGGAAGTAGGCGTTTCCGAAGTTGTCGCCACGATTGAACTCGGCGATCTTGGGAATCCCACACTCTTCTGCTGCCTCGCGCCACGCGTCGAGGATTTCCCAGGTGACGCGCTTCTCTTCGACACGCATCTCCCCGCCGACACCGTGAAACGCATCGGCGCCGTGCTGGTAGTCCTCCGAGCGCTTGAACACCGGCAGCACGTCGTCCCACGACCAGCTGCGATTGCCGAGCGCCGCCCAGTGGTCGTAGTCGGTCTTTTGGCCGCGCATGTAGATCATGGCGTTGATCGATGAGCAGCCGCCGAGCACCCGTCCTCGCGCATAGCCGATCGTCCGCCCGTTCAGGCCCGGGTCTGGCTCAATGGTGTAGCACCAGTCGGTTCGCGGGTTGCCGATCGTGTAGAGGTAGCCGACCGGGATATCGATCCAGAAGTAGTCGTCTTTGCCGCCAGCTTCGAGCAGCAATACGTTGACGCTGGGATCGGCCGATAGCCGGTTCGCCAGCACGCAGCCAGCGCTGCCGGCACCGACGATGATGTAGTCGTACGCCACCCGCGGCCTACGCGAGGATGCCCGGAATCGGGTGTCCGTCGACGTCGGTCAGCCGGAAATCTCGCCCGCCGAATCGGTAGGTGAGATTCTGGTAGTCGAGGCCGAGCAGCGTCAGCACGGTGGCGTGAAGGTCGCGCACCGTGTGAGCGTTCTCGACGACGCGGTAGCCGTACTCGTCGGTCTGTCCGTAGATAAACCCCTTCTTGACGCCGCCGCCGGCCAGCCACAGGCTGAAGCCGTACGGGTTGTGGTCGCGGCCCACGGTCGATTGCGAGAACGGCGTGCGGCCGAACTCGCCCGAGAAGATGACCAGCGTCTCGTCGAGCAGACCGCGCGCCTTGAGGTCCTTCACGAGACCGGCTACCGGTTGATCCACCGTCATCGCATTGGCCGTGTGTCCCTCGATGAGCTTGCCGTGCTGATCCCACGGGTTGGGGAGCATGCCCAGGCTGACCGTACCCACCATCGTGAGCTCCACGAACCGCACGCCGCGTTCGATGAGGCGCCGCGCGACGAGACACTGTCGCGCGTAGGCAGCGGTTGACCCAACTGGCGAGTCGAGACCGTACAGCTTCCTGGTTGCCTCGGTCTCACCGGAGAGATCGGTGAGCTCAGGCACCGCCGACTGCATGCGGTACGCGATTTCGTAGTTGTCGATCGCGGATTCGACCCGCGGTTCGTTGGCTGCGCGACCGAGGAACTCCCGGTCGAGGTCGCCGATGAGTGACAGCCGCGCGCGTTGTTCGTCGTCGGGCTCGCTCGGACGGACGTTGTACAGCGGCTCGGCCTGCTCCGGGTAGATGATGGATCCCTGGTGAATGGCCGGCAGAAAGCCGTTCCCGAACACATTGACGCCGCCCACTGGCATGCCGCCCGTTCCCAGGACGACAAAGCCCGGAAGGTTCTGGTTCTCGGTGCCGAGGCCGTAGGTGACCCACGCTCCCATGCTGGGAAAGCCGTTGAACGGCATCCCGCAGTGGAAGTAGAAGTTGGCTTGCGCATGCTCCATGAACGGCGCGGTCATCGATCGAATGACCGTCAGCTCGTCGGCGATGCCCCCGATGTGCGGAAACAGCGCGCTGATCGGAATGCCGCTCTGCCCGTAGCGCGTAAACTCCCACTGGCTCGGCAGGATGTTGCCCACCTGGTTCTGCATGGTCCGCTCGGTTTCGAACGGCATCGGCTCGCCCGCTTCCTTGGCCAGCCGCGGCTTCGGATCGAACGTGTCGACATGCGAGATACCTCCCGACATGAAGCAGAAGATGACGTTCTTGATCTTCGGCGCGAAGTGGGGTGCCTTGACTGCGAGCGGCCCCTCGTCGGTGGCTTGCGCCAGGCCCGCGTAGGCCTTGTCTGCCATCAGCGCCGATAGCGCCAGCCACCCGAACCCGGTGGAGGTCTTGCGCAGCATCTCGCGCCTGGTCAGATGCGGGTGTGGCTCGGGATGGTGGCACGGCTCGAAAGGCATGGGTGACTCTTCCTATGGGATAAAGATGAACTCCTTCAGGTTGAAGAGGCTGTGCGCGACGTCCCGCCAGACCTTGGCGTCGTAGAGCAGTAGCGCCTCGCTCGTTCCACGCTCCGCCGCCGTGCCGGACAGGTAATTGATGATGCGTTCGCGCTCCATCTCGGTGGGTCGCCGAGCCAGCGCCTTGACGAACATGTGGTCGATCCGTCCCTCGACCGACGTCGCCTCGCCCTCGGCGAGATGGCGCCCCCACTCCTCGGCCTGACCAATCACGTAAGGACTATTGAGCAACGCCAGCGACTGCGCCGGGACGTTGGTCGCATCCCGCTGCCCGCGGGTCGTCGCGGGCTTGGGCAGGTCGAACACCTCGAGGAACGGGTTGTGGGCGTTGCGTCGAATCTCCTGATAGATACTCCGTCGGCCCTCGCCGTCGAGCGGGCCGTTGTCGGGGTCGTTGCCCCCGACCCCAAGCCGTGCGGCGTAGTGAACCGGCACGGATGGACCGTACATCGTCGGATCGAGCCGGCCCGAGATAGTCAGCATTGAGTCCCGAATGGCCTCGGCGTCGAGCCGCCGCAGGCTCGCGTGTTGGAGGAACCGGTTCGACGGATCATGCTCGGTGGCCGCCACTGACGGCTCGCTGCTCATGCGGTAGGCCCGACTCAGCACCAGACGGCGGATTAGCCGCTTGGTCGAGTAGTCGTCGGTGACGAATTCGCGCGCGAGGTAATCGAGCAAGGCCGGGTGGGAGGGTGGCTCTCCGACGCGGCCAAAATTGTCGACGGTTCGTACGATGCCGTAGCCGAACAGATGTCGCCACACGCGGTTCACGGCGACTCGCGCCGTCAAGGGGTTGTCAGGTGCAGTAATCGCGTTGGCCAGATCCAGCCGGACGAGATGCGGGTTCGGGTACGGCTCGTTGTCAACGGCGGTCAGGAAACCACGGGGCACCACGTCGCCAAGGTTCTTGTGGTTCCCCCGCACCAGCAGGTGTTGGTCGGGTGCACCCTCTTCGATCACGCCGGGCATGCGGCGGGCCACCGGAACGGCACGCTCCAATGACCGATACTCCGCGACGAGCGGCTGCACCTCGGTGAGCTGTCCAAGTGAGCGCGGAAGATGACCGGCGCGGACGAACTCATCGAGAAAAACCGCTTGCTGCTCGGTCATCTGATTGTCACGCCATGCCGCCACCGCTTCGCCCAGCCGTCGGGCAATCTGGGCGGCGAGCTCCGCATGCGTGGCGGGCGGGCTATCGCCGAGCAGCGACACGATAGGCAGGACGGTCTCCTCCGGAGACGCCTCGACATCGTGGGCGACGATGCGGTTGGCGCCAATCGCGGAACGCCCGTCGCGTTTCCGCGTCGGCTTGTTCGTCAAGCTGCTGTCTTCGGGATCGAGCCGGAAGGTCGTGGCATCGTCCTGGGTCGCGAATTCGACGTACACTGAGAACCCCTCCCAGTACTTGACATCCCACTGGGCCCACGCCATCTCGTCCTTCTTTGGACTGTAGCGCTTGTGGTACACGCCGCCGCGCGGGAAGGCGTGGTTCTCGATAATCAGCTGGGCAAAGCTGAGGTCACTGCCGAGTACGCGGAAGCTGATGTAGTCGGTGTCGATCGTGAACCGCGGCGTTTGAATGACCCCGGCGTGCTTGCTGGACAGCAGATGGGTGTAGGCCCCTCCGGGGTAGATGCCGCTTAGGAGCCGTTCACCGGTCGGTGCAATCGCAAACGCACCGGGTTTCGATGGTTCGGCCGTGCGTCCGGTGCCGTGTCCAACCGTGTTGGCGTAGTCGGGACCGCTCAAATCCCACAGTGGCGCGAAGTGCTCGCCATGAAAGCGCTCGCGTTCCGCGATTTCGGCACTCCAGTGGGCATCGAGGTCGCTCCAGGCGGTGGGGAAGTCGGCTGGTTTGACGTCCGCGAGGCCACGCCAGGCGTCGAGAACCTGGCCACTGTTCGGGTTCGATGGTTCACGTTCGGGCTGGCTTTGCGCTGTGCTCGCATCGCCAGCGTCGGCGCGGGCTGGCTCGAGCGACTCTACCAGTTTCGATTCCACCGTCCCGGCCGCTTCGCTCCACGTCGCGGCCAGCGCCTGGCGAATATCGGCTTTCAGCTCCCCGAGGGCATCCCTATTTGTTTCGAGCAGCGCCACCTCGTCGATGGCCCGGACTGTCGGGCGGGCGCCGTAGAAGGTGCCGAACAGCGAGTAGTAGTCCTTCTGGCTGATCGCATCGAACTTATGGTCGTGGCAGCGTGCGCACGACACGGTGAGTCCGAGGAACGTCTTCGAGGCCACGTCGACCTGGTTGTCGGTCCACCTGACGCGATCCTCCCACGGTTCCACCGGTTGGTAGCCGTACTCCACGAGCCTGAGGTTCGCGGTGCCGATGATCGACTCGTTGACCCGAGTTTCGGTGTTGAGACGTGGTTCGGGAAGCAGATCACCCGCGAGGTGCTCGCGAATCAGCAGGTCGTACGGCACATCGTCGTTGAACGCCCGAATCAGGTAGTCGCGATACTGCCAGGCATGCGGGATGTCCGGATCGAACTCCAGCCCATTTGACTCGGTGTAGCGAAACAGGTCCATCCAATGTCGAGCCCAGCGCTCGCCGAACTGAGGAGCGGACATATAGCGATCGACGAGGTCGGAGTACGCGGTTGGCGAGTCGTCTCCAACGAACCGCGCAGTTTCAGCTGGCGTGGGCGGCAAGCCCCGCACGTCGAACGATAGGCGCCGGATAACTGCCGAACGTTCCGCATCCGGCGCCGGCTCTAGGCCATTGGCCTCAAGTTTCGCCAGGATGAATCGGTCGACCGGCGTCGCCGGCCAGTCCGTCTTCGTGACCGGCGGTGGGTCGGAAGCTGCTACCGGCTGCCACGCCCAGTGTGTTCGGCGACGTTCTGGCAGGTCAAACGGGGCCGACGGATCGGGCGTGTCCGCGACGGCGGAGGTGGTTGCCGCCGGCCACGGTGCGCCCATCGCCACCCACTCGGTCAGAGCCGCGATCGCGTCGTCGGTAAGTGGCCCGCCTGGCGGCATCAGTACGGGCCGTCCGTGGAGGCGCTGCACCAGCGCGCTGTTGTCGGGCTGCCCCGGAACGATAGCCGGGCCTGAGTCGCCTCCAGCCAGCAGCCCGTCTCGGCTGTCGAGCCGAAGTCCGGCAAACGGCGCGTCGACGCGTCCGCTGTGGCAGCCGTAGCAGTTGTCGGCGAGAAGCGGACGGATAGTGGTTTCGAAGAACTCGCTTTGTTCCGGCGTCGGGTGCGCGCCGGTGGATGCGGGAACCTGCGCGGTGACAGAGCCGCTGTCCCACGCTAGTCCGAAGATCAGCGCCGCGGCTGCCAGTCGGTAAATCAGCGCCCGAACCATCCAAGACATAAGTATGGTGACTTGGGAATTCTAACACTCAGCGCGCCAATACTGCGGTACGCCAGCCTGCGTCAAAAACAAACGGTGCGTGCAACCTGTTTGTTGCGCTTACAACGCCAGTGCTCTGTGGCGGCCTTGTCACCCAGCGTGTCTACGACCAGCTACCAGACGTCGCCGGGTCGCCAGTCGCACACGATCGGGCCGTCGAGGTCAAGACGCGGCGACCTGGGCGTTCGCAGGACCATGATGTCGCCGTCGTCGTCGGGGGTGGGCGTTCGCCCCTCGGACGCGTCGACGAAGGTCGGCCCACGCCAGCGCTCCCAGCCCAGGGTTTCGTAGAAGCCGTGAGCTCCGGTCGAAAGCACGCCCAGCGGATAGCTTTTTCGGATCAGGTTTCCGATCTGCGTCATGACCGTGGTGCCGTGCCCGGCTCGTCGGTACGCGCCATCGGTAGCGACAGCCTCGACGAATCCAACGCTGAGCGACGTGCCTGAACACGCGATGGAACGTTCGACGAGCGACCCATGGCTGATGAGCCCGTGCTGCCCGGTCAGCCACACATGGGTTCCGCCGATGGCGTGGTCCCAATCGTGGTCGGAGAAGTCCCCGGCGAACGCGACGTCGAGCAGGGTCCGAAGATCGAGAACAAGGGACGGGGAAATCGCGTGCGTTGGTCCTTCGTGCAGCGTGGCGACTTCGGTCACGAGAACTCGGTCAGCGCGCCGTCACATCTTGAACGAGGCCATCGCCGGATCCCCACCGTGGCATGCGTCGCAGCCGACGCTCGCCGAAGCGTGGGCCGACGTGTCCCACTCATCCAAATGTGCGGCTTCAGCCTCTCGCGGAGCACTATCGGCTGTCGCTGATCGGTCGAAGTGGCAGGTCGCACAACCACCCGCTTGAGTTTGCGCGCTCGTGCCTTGAGAAAGCCCAGCGAGCAAGAGCGTAAGCACGACAGGTGGCGTCTTGGATGTCACCATGGCAACGCGAATATACCACCTGCTAGAATCGGCGGTGCATTTCACGTCGACACCGACTGGTGTCGGAAAGGACTGAAGATGACCAAACACGCGAGCCGTCGTGATGTTATCAAGGGCGGCCTGACACTGGCCGGCCTGGGTGTGCTGGGCGTTCCGGAATGGGCGTTGCCAGCCCTCGCCCAAGGCGAGACGCTGGTTCCGTTTACCGACTTGCCGGATACGATCACCCTCGAGCGGACGCCCGACCGCCGCATCATCGACGTTCGGATGATCGACGGCGTCTTCACACCTCGCGATCAGTTCTTTACGACTCAACATTACGGACACCCGGAGATCGATCTGGCAAGCTATCGCCTTCGCGTGTCCGGGCTTGTCGCCCGGGAGCTGTCACTCTCAATGGATGACATCCGGGCGATGCCCAGTCGCGAACTCGTGTTCGGGTTCGAGTGTTCGGGCAACCGCGGTCCGCTCAATGGCCTGTCGAGCAACGGTCGTTGGACGGGTGTCTCGCTGCAGACCGTGCTTGACCAAGCCGGTGTGCAGGCCGACGCACGAGAGTTCGTGTTTTTCGGCGCCGACCATGGCGAGGAGGAAGTGGAGTTCCGGGGGCAAACCTACGCGGTTGACCAGCAGTATGGGCGAAGCCTCCAGCGCGACCAAGCCTTGTCACCCGAGCCGATGCTCGCGTACGACCTCAACGGGGAGCAGCTGACGTCGCATCAAGGGTTTCCGCTGCGGCTGCTTGTTCCCGGGTGGTACGGCGCGCCGAACGTGAAGTTCCTCGCCGAGATCCACGTTCAGGAGGATCAGTACCTCGGCAAATACCAGGCTCGCTGGTATCGCACCCTCAAGGGCGAGGCTGTCAACGGCGAGATGAAGTGGAAAGAGACCGCTATCACCACCATGCAGCTGAAGTCGTTTATCGCCCGGGTCACCACCAATGGTGAGCGCCATCAGGTATTCGGCGTCATCCTCAACGACGGAACACCGATCCAGTCAGTTGAGGTGAAGGTCGACGGCGGTCGATGGCAACCGGCGACACTCGATCCCGCGACGAGTGAGAAGTACTCTTGGAAGTTCTTCACCTACGACTGGCAGGGCGCCACGCCAGGCGAGCACACGATCGTGTCGCGGGTCACCGACGTCGACGGCGTCGTGCAGCCGACCGAGGACGAGCTGTCGGTGAAGCACACCTTCCTCGAGCACAACGCGCAGCTTCCGAGGACGGTGCAGATCGGGTGAGCGCTGTCGCCTCGATCGCTTCCAGTTCATGGTACTGACGCCAGGTTCGACGCCCGTAGCCGACTTCGTGTCGGGGTCGTTCCGAGATCCCGATACGCGCGTGTTTCGCCACGACGGCAAGATCTTCAGGTGCCTCTCCGCACGCGCCCTCGACGATTGGACGCATCTGGCAGGGACGGCGTTCTACCGTCGGCTCGTGCAGGACGGTGCCGTGGTTGCCACCGAGCGCGTCGACGATCTCGAGGCGCTCCCCGACCTCGGGGCGAAGTGGTCCGCCGTGCTCACGCACGAGACGGTGCCGTTTGTGTCGTATCCCTACGAGTGGCCCTTCAGCATGCTCAAGGACGCCGCGCTGCTCCAACTCGATCTGACCCTGGCGGCGCTCGAAGAAGGCATGACGCTGAAGGACGCAACGCCGTACAACGTCCAGTGGTTCGGTTCGACGCCCCGCTTTATCGACCTTGGGTCGTTCACGGTCTATGAGCCCGGTGACCCGTGGGCCGGCTACCGCCAGTTCTGCAGCCAGTTCCTCTACCCCTTGATGATCCAGGCGTACAAGGACGTGCCGTACCACCCGTGGCTGCGGGGCAGCCTCGAAGGGATGGAAGCCGGACACTGTCTGGCGCTCCTCTCGCTGCGCGACCGTTTTCGACGAGGCGTGATGACGCACGTGTACTTGCAGGCGAAGGCGCAGTCGAAATTCGAAGACTCTGACCGCAATGTGCGCCGCGATCTCCGCGCCGCCGGTTTCGGCGCGGCGATGATCACCAACAACATCCGGAGGCTCCGTTCTGTGGTCGAGCAGCTCACATGGCAGCCCGATCGGTCGACCTGGTCGGAGTACACGAAGGCACACAGCTATGCGGATGCGGACCTCGAGCGGAAGTCCAACTTTGTTCGTCGGGTCCTGGCGCCCCGTCGATGGCGGTTGGTCTGGGACATCGGCTGCAATGTCGGGACGTACTCTCGGCTGGCCGCCGAACACGCCGAGTACGTGCTGGCGCTCGATGCCGATCATGTTGTCGTGGATCGACTGTATGGAGCGCTGAAGCAAGAAGTTCGTTCCAACATCCTGCCGCTCCTAGCTGATGTGGCGGATCCTTCACCGGGGCTCGGATGGCAGGGCCTCGAGCGCACCCCGCTCGGCGATCGCGGCGTACCGGATCTGATTCTGTGCCTCGCGCTTATTCATCATGTTGTGATCGGACGCAACATCCCGATGGAGGATCTGGTGGCCTGGCTCGCGGCCTCTGGTGCCGACCTGGTCGTCGAGTATGTCGGGCACGATGACCCGATGGTCAAGAAGCTGATGACGAATCGCGAGGGCCAGAGCATTCAGTATTCGGCCGAGACTCTCGAGCTCGCATTAGCCCGACACTTCGAGACGGTCACCCACGAGCAGCTGCAATCAGGGACCCGCACGCTCTACTACGCGCAGTCTCCTCATCCGCGCGGGTGACACGGAGTGAACGCGTGATCAGACGCTACCTGTACCTCGTGATCGGGCTGTTGCTCCTCGCGGTCGCGCTGGTTTCCGTCAGCGTGGGATGGCGGCCCTTCATCGGCCCGCGGGCTCGTGATCTGACAGGGCGTTCGTTTGAAGCCACAGCCGATCGCCTGGAGCGTGGAAGCTATCTCGACAGAAACGTGGCCGGGTGCCTGGCGTGCCATTCCGACGTCGACACCGGACGCGGCGTGCCCAGCGAGAGCGCCATGGACGGTGCGGGTAAAGTGATGGCTGCGGAAGGGATGCCCTGGCTTGTCGCCCCGAACCTGACACCCGACGCCGAGACCGGCGTCGGGACCTGGAGCGACGACACGGTGGGCAGGGCGATTCGCGAGGGCATCGGCCATGACGGCCGGGCGCTGTTTCCGATGATGCCGTATCAGGTCTACCGAGCAATGTCGGATGAGGACCTGGCGTCGGTCGTCGTCTTTCTGCGATCGCTTCCACCGGTCCGTCGCGCGCTGCCTGCGACGGAGGTGCCATTCCCGCCCGGACCACTCATTAACACCGTTCCGGAGCCGATTCATGAGTCCGTTCCGCCACCTGAGCTTGGCGATCCTGTTCAACGCGGGGCGTATTTGGTGGCGCTGGGCGGATGCACTGATTGCCATACGCCCATGAACGATCGTGGCGAGAGAATAGCGGGCGTCGGTTTCGCGGGGGGGTTCGTTCTACAGGACAGCGCCGGCCAGGTGGCCAGCTCGAATCTCACACCGGACCCATCTGAGATTCCTTACTACACGGAGGAGCTGTTCGTCGACGTCATGCGCACCGGGCGGGTTATTTCCCGGCAACTCAACGACATCATGCCGTGGTGGGTGTACCAGCGGATGAGCGACGAAGACCTGCGCGCCATCTTTGCCTACCTGGTCACGCTGCCGCCCGTCAGTCATCGCGTAGACAACACGTTGGATCCGACGCCCTGTGGGATCTGCGGGCTCGAACACGGAGCGGGCCAGGACAATGCGCCCGCCTCGTAAGACCCACTCCTAGCTAGAAGACCGACGCGTCGGCGATGAGCTGAGGCATCCGCTCGAACAGCGCCTCGGTGCGTCCGTCGAGCCCCAGAACTTTCGTGCTGGTGAGCGTCTCCAGATCAAGCTCGGGCTGTTGGTCAGGCCCGAGTTCGAGCTTGACGCACACGCCGTTGGCCAGGCTGACCGTCGCGCAGAGGTCCGTGGCGCTCTCGGCCATTGTGGGGTCGTGATGGAACCGGATACCTTCGGCGATCTGCGGTGGGAACCCCCACGCGGACACGACGACATGTCCGACATCGGTGTGGTCAAATTTGAACAAGCGTTGTTCGGCGCTCAGGAGCGACACCGCCGACTCGTTCCGAACCAGTTCGATGGCTTCGGCATACTTGTCGTGGAAGACGTCGTCCATGATCGGACGTCCGATGTCGTGTAGCAAACCTGCCATGAACGCCTCTTCCGGGTCGCACAGTCCACTCAGCTTGGCGAGATACTGACTGACACAAGCGACGGCGAGGGCGTGCTCCCAGAGGATCTTGCCCTTGAAGTTGCTCTTCTTGTTCTGATGGAGACCTTCGAGTCCGGCAGCGAGGAGCACGGACTGAACGCGGGTGATGCCCACGAGGTTGATTGCCCGATCGAGTGTCGTGATGCTGCAGCGGGCGCCGAAGAAGGCCGAGTTGGCAAGTCTGAGGAAGCGGGCCGCGAGCCCTTGGTCTCGTCGGATCGTGTGCTCGAGCTTTCTCAGGTCCCAGTCGGGGTCTTCGGCCAGCCGCATCGCACGAAGCGCGACGTCCGGTAGCGTCGGCAGATCGCCGAGCGACGCCACGAGGTCGCGGAGCTGGTCGTCCCCCAGGGGGGAACGGGCGGTTTCTATCTCGACAGCAGTCTCGGATGTCGACGTTTCGGGGGCGCTCACAGACATGTCTGTGGGGCCAATCGGCAAGGCGGAGCCAGACTTGAATAAGTCAGAGTTATGTTGTTGTAACACTTATAACGTTGACTTCTGGGTCGAGAGGCAGGTTACAATGCGCATTGCAGACGATTTTCATGACGCGTTACCTTGGTTCCCTCATCGTCATCGTTAGCAGCGTCGGCGTTATTACGCCGACGGCTAGCGGATGATGTGCCCGGGAGACCATTAAGCTTCAAGAGGCCATCATCCGCCGCGATGATGGCCTTTTTTTTGAGAACTCAGGCGTGTTTTTTCCACCGACGAGAGCGACATGACTCAAACCCGACGTAGCGCTGCGATTACAGAAGGTCCGAGCCGTGCCCCGGCGCGCTCGATGCTCAAGGCGGTGGGCTTCACCGATGACGATCTGCGCAAACCAATCATCGGCGTCGCGAACACCTGGATTGAGATTGGCCCCTGCAACTACCACCTGCGACGACTGGGGGATGACGTGAAGGCTGGTATCCGCGCTGCAGGCGGGACGCCGATGGAGTTCAACACCGTTTCGATCTCGGACGGGATCACCATGGGTAGCGAGGGGATGCGTGCGTCTCTCATCAGTCGTGAGGTGATCGCCGATTCGATTGAGCTCGTCGCGCGGGGCAACCTCTTTGACGGGCTGGTCGTCTTGGTCGGCTGCGATAAGACGATCCCCGGCGGTGTCATGGCATTGGTTCGTGTGGACATCCCGGGGCTGATTCTTTACGGGGGATCGATCGCGCCAGGGCAGTGGAATGGGCACGACGTCACGATCCAGGACGTCTTCGAGGCGGTCGGCACGCATGCCGCCGGCCGAATGACCGACGAGGAACTCTGCGCGCTGGAAGACAAGGCGTGTCCGGGACCTGGGGCGTGCGGGGGCCAATTCACCGCCAACACGATGTCGACGGCATGCGAGCTCCTCGGTGTATCACCCATGCGTGCCAACAGTGTTCCGGCCATGGACGCGGCCAAGGACGACGCCGCACATCGCGCCGGCGAGATCGTTATGAAGCTGGTCAGCGATGACCTGACGCCGCGTCGGATCGTGACGCGCGATGCTCTGGAGAACGCCATTGCGTCGGTCGCCACGACCGGCGGCTCGACGAACGCCGTGCTGCACCTTCTGGCGATCGCGCGTGAGGCGGGCGTGGCTCTCGACCTCGACGACTTCGACCGGATCAACCAACACGTCCCGCTCTTGGCAGATCTCAAACCCGGAGGGCGCTTCGTCGCGACTGATCTTCATCGCGCCGGAGGTATTGCCCTCGTCGCCCGGCGGTTGCAAGAGCTAGGCGTTCTCAACGAAAGCGCGCTGACCGTAACGGGCCGCACGATTGGGGAAGAGGCCGCCGATGCGGAGGAAACAGGCGATCAGGAGGTGGTCCGTCCGGTGTCCGACCCGATAAAACCAACAGGCGGACTGGTTGTCCTTCGGGGCAATCTGGCCCCCGACGGGAGCGTGGTGAAGGTCGCCGGCGCCGCCATGGTGACGCATCGCGGACCAGCCCGAGTCTTCGAGTGCGAGGAAGACGCCTTCGATGCGGTCGAACATGGACAGATCAAGGCGGGCGACGTCGTGGTGATTCGCTACGAAGGGCCGCAAGGCGGACCTGGAATGCGCGAGATGCTGGGGGTCACGGCCGCGCTCGTCGGCGCCGGTCTTGGGGAGTCGGTCGCGCTTCTCACAGATGGGCGCTTCTCGGGCGCAACCCGGGGACTGATGGTCGGCCATGTCGCGCCGGAGGCGGCTCAGGGTGGCCCGATCGCCGCGGTACGGGAAGGCGACATCATCGAATTCGATTTAGACAGTCGCACCCTCACCGTCGAACTGAATGACGATGAGATCGCGGCGAGGCTTGCAGACTGGACGGCGCCTGCCCCACGGTTCGAGACTGGTGTGATGGGCAAATACGCGCGTCTGGTTTCGTCGGCGGCGCAGGGCGCTATCACCAACTGAGGAGAGATCATGCCGTCGATGAGAACCGGAGCTCAGATCGTCTGGGAGACGCTCGTGCGTGAGGGTGTCGACACGGTGTTCGGCTATCCAGGCGGTGCCATCCTTCCGGCCTACGACGCCATGCTCGACTATCCCATCAGGCATGTCTTGGTGCGGCACGAGCAGGGCGCAACGCATATGGCCGACGGGTACGCGCGCGCGAGCGGGAAGGTTGGCGTGGCAATCGCGACGTCGGGTCCGGGCGCGACGAACATGGTAACCGGAATCGCGACGGCGATGCTGGACTCGTCTCCGATTGTCTGCATCACCGGCCAGGTCGGAAGCAAGCTTGTCGGATCAGACGCGTTCCAAGAGACCGACGTGACGGGGGTGACGCTACCGATCACGAAACACAACTACCTCGTCACGCATGCCGAAGATGTGGCTCCGACGATCCATGAGGCCATGTACGTGGCGAGATCAGGCCGGCCTGGTCCGGTGCTCGTTGACATCACGAAGGACGCACAGCAGTCGTCAACCGAACTGCAATGCAGCCCGAGCGACGTGAAGCTCCCCGGTTACCGACCTGACCTGAGCCCGAGTGACGAGGAGTACCAGCGAGCGGCTGATCTCATCAACAGCTCCAAGCGGCCGGTTCTGCTCGCCGGTCACGGCGTGCTCCTTTCGGACGCGATGGGTCTCGTTCAGCAGTTCGCTGAAAAGGCAAACATCCCGGTGGCAATGACCCTGCTTGGCATCGGGGGCTTCCCGGCGCTGCATCCGCTGAACCTCGGAATGATGGGAATGCATGGCGAGGCATGGGTCAACCAGGCCATTCAGGAAGCCGATCTGTTGCTCGCGTTCGGGATGCGGTTTGACGACCGCGTGACGGGGAATGTCAAGACCTATGCGCCCAACGCGCGCAAGATCCACATTGACATCGACCCGGCTGAGCTCAACAAGAACGTGAAGGTCGATGTTGCGATGGCGGGCGACTTGTCGATGGTGCTCGAGTCGCTCATCACGCGGATCGAGACCGGACGCCGGTCTGACTGGTTGTCGTCGATTACTGAGATGAAGGGCGACGTCGCCGTTCGAGACATCCAGAATCTCCCCGACAGTGGACACCTCTACGCCGCGCACGTCATCAACGACATTTGGCGCCTTACCGACGGCAAGGCAGTGGTCGTCACCGACGTCGGACAGCACCAGATGTGGGAAGCGCAGTACTACCACCACGAAGAGCCACGCACGCTGATTACGTCAGGCGGGCTCGGGACGATGGGGTTCGCGTTGCCGGCCGCGATCGGCGCAAAGCTCGCGGCTCCCGACAAGGAAGTATGGGTCGTTGCCGGCGACGGCGGCTTTCAGATGACGATGGCAGAGCTCGCGACAATCGCCCAGGAGAAGATCAAGATCAATGTGGCCATCATCAACAACGGATACCTGGGAATGGTGCGCCAGTGGCAGGAGTTCTTCTACGAACGCCGGTATGCGGCCACGCCGTTGCTAAGCCCCGACTTTGCGAAGTTGGCGGAGTGTTTCGGCCTTCGTGGCGAGACCGTGGACACGCGCGCGGCCGTCGTGCCGACGGTCGAGTCGGCGCGGGCCGATGACCGCACCGTGGTGATCGACTTCAAGGTCGAGCAGGAGGACACCGTTTACCCGATGGTGCCGGCCGGTGCTGATCTGCACGACATGATTCGTCGGCCGAGCATGGCACCGATTATTGAGACGGCCGATGATGAGTAACCCTCAGCGTTCGAGGTCGTGATTCGAAGAGCCTGAGTATTTACCATGAGACACACCTTCGTCGTCTACGTCGAGGACAAACCGGGCGTCCTCAATCGGATCGCGTCGCTGTTTCGGAGGCGCGCGTTCAACATTGAGTCGCTCGCGGTCGGGCACACGGAGGCGCCGGGTGTGTCGCGCATAACGATCCTGGTCGAGAGCGATGCCCACGGCGCTCGCCGCCTAGAAGCCAACCTGTACAAGCTCGTCAACGTCCTCCGAGTGCACGACATCACCTCGGAAGCTGCCGTGTACCGCGAGCTGGCCATGGTCAAGGTGGCGACGACCGACCCGGATACTCGGAGTCACGTCATGCAGTTGGTCGACGTGTTTCGCGCGCGGGTCGTCGATGTGGCCCCCGGCTCGGTCATCATCGAGACGACCGGAACCGAAGGGAAGATCGATGGCTTGCTCGAGGTGCTCCGACCGTATGGCATTCTAGAGCTCGTTCGTACGGGCCGGGTCGGAATGGTCCGAGGCTCAGAGAGCGTCATGGTCGAGCCCCCAGAGCCCTCGCGGACTCGGCGCACGACACCCACCGGCGACGACAACGTCTCCTATTCGGTATAGTAGGGCGCCGCGTTCGGCATCACGCGCCCGTTACACGGGCATTCGCCAAGGACACGTCTCACATGGCTACGATCTACTACGACGATTCCGCAGACCTCTCGCTCGTTCAAGGAAAGAAAGTCGCGATCTTCGGCTACGGCTCTCAGGGACACGCCCACGCCCTCAATCTTAAGGACAGCGGTGTCGACGTCCGGGTCGCACTTCACGACGGCAGTCGGTCTAAGGCCAAGGCCGAAGCCGAGGGGCTCGCGGTTACCACGGGTCCAGAGGCTGCGAGCTGGGCCGACGTCATCATGATTCTGACCCCCGACACGACACAGGCTGGCATCTACACCGAGCAGATCGCGCCGCATCTGACCGGGGGCAAGATGTTGATGTTCGCGCACGGGTTCAACATCCGATTCAAGACCATCGACCCGCCCGCCGACGTGGACGTGACGCTGATCGCGCCCAAGGCGCCGGGGCATCGGGTGCGTGAGGTGTTTCTCGAAGGCGGCGGAACGCCGGCGCTCATCGCCGTCGAACGTGACGCCACCGGTCACGCCAAGGAGCTGGCGCTGTCGTATGCCAAGGGCCTCGGTGTCACGCGGGCGGGCGTCATCGAAACGACATTTGCCGAAGAGACAGAAACGGATCTGTTCGGCGAGCAGACCGTGCTATGTGGAGGCGTCAGCGCGCTGGTCAAGGCTGGATTCGAGACGCTGGTCGAGGCTGGCTATCAACCGGAGATCGCGTATTTCGAGTGTATGCACGAGCTGAAGCTGATCGTCGACCTGTTTTATCGCGGCGGTCTCAACTACATGCGCTACTCGGTGAGCGACACGGCCGAGCACGGCGACTATACGGGCGGGCCAAGAGTCGTGACCGATGAGACCAAACGAGCGATGAAGCAGATCCTCAACGAAATCCAGGACGGGACCTACGCGAAGAACTGGATCGAGGAGGACAAGGCCGGCCGCCCCAACTTCATGGCCACCCGTCGTGCAGAGCAGGCCCACCAGGTCGAGGAGGTCGGCAGCCGCCTCCGTGGGATGATGCCCTTTCTGGACGCCGTCGATCTTAAGGAATCGGTCTAGTTCCCTCAGTCGCTCTCTGCGCGGACGACCGGAAGCGAATCCGGCCGCACGAACAGCGTGAGCGCCACGCCGTCCCAGGTGCCGTCGCCCCGCGGACTGCCGGACGCCTCGGCGCCCATGGGCATCGTGCCGGTCAGGCTCGAGACGCGTCCGAAGACGTCGACCAGATAGTCTCGTACCGAAGAGGCGCGACTGTCGGCCTGTCGATACTGGTCGCCGCGTTGCCCAGCGCTTGCGTAACCCTCCACGATGAGCGGGCTATCACGCGGGTAGCGGAGGAAATCGCTCATGGCCGAATCGAGTCGCTGACGGCCATCGTCTGAGAGCGCCTCGGTACCATCCGCAGCCGACGTGAAGAGCCCCTTCGCGTCAACCCAGATCTGGAGCGTGGTATACGTGTCTCGCCGCGCGAGCTCTCGGTACTCTGCCACGGTCATCGCGTCGAGGTTGAAGAAGCCGCGGTCATTGAAGAACCCGCGGAAGAGCCAGTTGTGCTTCAACGCCTCGGTGTTTTCCGCAAGGTCTGACATGGCGTCCTGGGCGGTGCCAACGACGTCGCGTAGCTCCGTCCAAATCTGGTCCCTGGGTCCGCCCGGGTCGCGAAAGTCACCCAGCATCGCCTCGGCGTGCTCCGTCGCGCTGCGAGCCGCCTTGATCGTGCCCTCCATCTCGCTGGCGATACCAGTCGCACGGTCGTAAAGCGCCTCGTCGGTCATCAGCTTGCCCAGGGTGCCACGGCCGGCGCGGAGGTTGCTCATGATTTGGCGGCTGTCGGCGGCGACCGCACGTGCCTCATCCATGAACAGCGCGCTCATCGTGCTGGTTACTCGCACGTCGTTGCCGACGTCATCGAGGAGGAGCGTGGTGGTCCGAACCGTGTCGCCGAGCAGGTCGACCGTTTCGCCGAAGTTCTGGCGCAACTGGATGAACTCGCCGGCCAGTACTCGAAACGTCTCTCGTCCCTCAGCGATCAGATCGGCGACCTCGATGGCGTCAATTCCCTGAAGCGCTCCGCCAGGCTCGACGACAGGCGCGGCCTCGCTGCCCTCGCGAATCTGAATGAAGACGTTGCCCAGGAGGCCATCTGTCAGCACGGCTGCGACCGAGTCAGTTCGCACGAGTGAATGGAGCTCCTCGCGCACCCGCATGCCAACGCTAAACCGCTCGGTTGGGCTGGGAGGGATACGAATCTCGAGAACCTCACCCGCATCGACTCCGCCTACCCGCACTCGCGTGCCGACTTGAATACCTGTCACCTGTCCGAAATCGGCATTGACCTCGAAGTGCTCCGTGAACAAGAGACGGCGGTCCCCGATCATGAAGATTCCGATGGCGAACAACAGAACGCTGACCACCACGAAGGTGCCAACGAGCGACAGTTGCGTACGACTCATTGCGTGCTCCTTCCTTAGCCGCTCGCGTTGAGCGGCACCATTACCCGGTACTTTCCGATGCCATGAACTGATTCACCAGGGGGTGGTCGCTGTGCTCGAGATCCGCCGCTGTGCCTTGGGCGACGATGCGGCCTTGGTGCAAGAAAATTAGCTCGTCGCTAATGCGGCGCGCGCTGGGAATATTGTGGGTGACGACAACGAGCGTCGTATCGGATCGCTCGTTTAGCCGAGTGAGCAAGTCGTCGATCTCGCCGGCCGTTACGGGATCGAGACCCGCGCTCGGCTCGTCGACGAGCAGTATTGGGGGATGCAGGGCCATCGCTCGGGCCAGCCCGGCTCGTTTTCGCATGCCGCCCGACAGATCGCCCGGCATTTTGTCGATATCGCGTTCGAGTCCGACCTGTTCGAGGAGCGTCATCACACGATCTCTGATGGCAAGATCGGAGTGGTCGGTGTGACGGCGGAGGGGGAAAGCGACGTTCTCACCAACCGTAATCGAGTCGAACAGCGCGGAGTTCTGAAAAAGAAAGCCGATGCGCTGACGAACACGCGCGATCTCGGAAGCCGAGAGCGCGTTCACATCCTGGCCCTCGACAAAGACGTGCCCTCGGTCGGGTCGCAACAGACCGATGATGTGTTTAAGGGTCACGCTCTTACCGGTGCCGCTTCGTCCCAAGATGACGAGTGCGTGCCCCCGCGCGACGTCCAGCGACACGTCGTCAAGCACGGTGAGCGCGCCGAAGGCCTTGCTGACGCGGTCGAGCCGAATGACCGGTCCGGCGCTCACTCGCTAAACTCCGGAAACAAGAAGAAGATTAGCTGTACCAGGACAACGTTCGTGACAATCAGGAGGATCGAAGCGGCGACCACGCTGCGCGTTGCGGCCTGTCCGACACCCTGGGTGCCGCGGCTCGTGTTGACCCCGAGATACGACGCGGTGATCGCGATGATGAAACCGAAGACCATGGTCTTCATCGTCGCCGGGATGTAGTCCACGAACGAGATCAGTGAGAACGCGCTCCGGAAGTACAGACGGAACGACATGCCGCTCGTGGCCCACTCGGCCAGCCACCCGCCTACGATACCCGTGAAGTTCATCACGGTCGTGAGCAAGGGCACCGCGATGACACACGCGACGACGCGTGTCACGACCAGGTACTTGAATGAGTCCACGGCGGTGGCCTCGAGCGCGTCGATTTGTTCGGTTACTTTCATCGCGCCAAGTTCGGCGCCGATGCCCGCACCAACCCGGCCCGAAAGCAGAAGACCTGCGGTCAACGGGCCTGTTTCGCGGATGAGTGCCAACGCCAGCGCGGCGGGAATGAGCGCCTCAGCCCCAAAGCGCTCGAGCGACGCCCGCGTATGCATCGACAAGACGATACCGACGGCGAGGCCGGATGCGGCGATCAGCGGAGTCGAGCGCCAGCCGACTTCGTAGAGCTGGCGGAGCGTCTCTTTGATCTCGAACGGCGGGACAAATGCGTCGCGGATCGCGCGCGCCGCGAACACGACGGCGGCTCCGACTTCGGCCAGCAGCCACCCGCTGCGTTCTGCCACCCTTACCGGCATCGCGTCAGAAGATCCAGTAGGCAAGGCCCACGCTGATCAGCACCGCGTCGGCGTTGAGACGCTGTTTCGAGACGCTGTCGACGCCGGCAAACACCACGGTCGGTCGAGCGTGTCGATACCCGCCAAAGAAGTTCAATCCCAGTCGGGAGGAAACGTCGTACCACGTCGAGACGCCAACTCGCAGCGCGAGGCCGTTTTCGACCGCGATGGCTCGGTCCGGTCCGGAACGAGTTGCATCGACCGCCAGTGAGTTGAACGCGTAGCCACCGATGACCGAGAACGCGGACGCGAGGCGACCGCGCGACACTCCGTATTCAATCCCTGCCATGACCGGCCTCACCGCGAGCGTCGCCAAAGGCGGTTTGCCAGAGGGCGATCTGCGCAGCGGCGTCTTCGTCCAGCTGAATCCGATCGAGGGGCCCCAACCGGTCCGGGGGCGCAGCCTGATTGTCGGCCCAACCCCGAAACCGTTTCCAGTCGCCCGGTCGGGTGTCACCGCGTAGGTGCTGCCGACGCCGACCGCGATGAGGCGGGTCGGCCCGTCCACGTTGGGTCCTGGAATACTCGGAAGACGTCCCGGCCGGTCTCGTCCGACCGCCTCTCGAGGACCAACCTCGAACGACGCGGTGACGTCTCGCACACCTTCAACGCGTCGGACGACGTTCTCCGCTCGCTCGGCCAGATCCGCCGAGCTGACACGCCCCCGTAGCTCGACATTGCCTCCCCGGACGACGATCTCTATGGCTTCGGTGCCGAGCTGGGGGTCATTGAGCAGGGCCGTGCGGACGCGCATCGTGATCCGCGCGTCCTCGAATCCGGTCTGCACGGTGGGACCGCAGGCGGCGGTCGCGCTGACGGCCATCATGACGATGACCAGGAGATTGACCGAGGTGGCCACCCTCATCTCACACCTTGTCGGCGATCCATGCGGCGATCGTATCCTGTACCGACTCAAGCACTGCCTGGTTGCGGGCGGCGTCTCCGCCCCGCACTTTCAACGAGTGGTCACCGTCCGGCACCACGTGTAGCGTCGAGCGCCGGCATGACTCGACGACGGGCCTCAGCTCGGCCTCACTGCCGAATGCGTCACGGCTGCCTTGAACGAACAGCATCGGAACATCAATGGACGGGAGGTGCGCATCGCGCCGCCGCTCGGGTCGACCTGGCGGGTGGAGCGGGTATCCCAGCGATACCAGGCCGGCGACGCCCAGCGCGTCGCCACTCGACGCGACGACCTGAGAGGCGATGCGCCCGCCCATCGATTTCCCCCCGACCACGATTCGCTCGCGAGCGGAGGGTACGAGACGGCGGGTCGTGTCGATCGCGGCTTGGTAGCAGAGCTCGAGGCGCGCCTTCGGATCAGGCGCACGTCGGCCCCGATCCATGTACACGAAGTTAAAGGTCACGGCATCAAGGCCACGCGACGCAAGACCGCCGGCCATCCCGGCCATGAACGGACTCAGCTGAGGCGCGCCCGCGCCATGGGCCAGGATGATCGTCGTACGCCGGTCGCCGGGATCGTCCGGGATGTAGTGCAGGCCCGTCACCGTGCCCGCGACGCCAACATCGATGTCGAACGCCCGAGGCATTAGGAGCGCGCGGTCCGCAGGAAGCGAGCCATCCCCTCTCGGAACGCATCTGCCCACGCGTGCCCCGCCTCGACGACTACCGCTTCTACGTCGGCGTCGGTCGTCTTCAGGAAGCTGAGATCGGCGTTCATCTGGGCTTCGGAATAGCGCTCATCGCTGTCGCCTCGGCCAATCAGAACGGGTGGCCAGCGGATGGTGTCGTCATCTTGCAGCTCGGGCGGCACGTCACCCGCGAGCGCGATGATGCCTGCCGCTGTGAGCGGCAGCCTGGTGGCGGCGCGATACGCCATCGCGACACCCTGTGAGAAGCCGCAGTAGACGATGGTCGAGGTCGTCTCGTAGCGCCGATGGATCGTGTCGATGATCGATGCGACATACGAGAGGTTGTTCATGATCATGCGCTCACGGTCCTGCGACGTCATCCACGATGCGACGACCTCCCCGTCCCGACGGTCGTAGTAGCGGTGCAACCCCTGGACGGACACCACGAGCCAGTCGCCGATGCCGTCCACCTGGTCAAGCTCTCTCAGATGACGCTCCGCGCTTTCGCCGTAGCCATGAAAGCCGACGAGCAGGGGCGCGGGCATCGACGCGCCTGGCGCCGGGGGACGAACCAGGTAGCGCCCAAGGGTGACGGCTTCGATCGTTTCGACCCGCGCAGTGCTGCCCAGCGGCTGTCCCACAGTTGTATTCTAGTGGTCTATGCCACGAGTTGAGTTCGATGCGTTACCTGAAGACGCGCGCGTCTGGATTTTTTCTGCTGAGCGACCGCTGACGCCGACCGAACAATCACGCCTCCTCGGCGAAGTCGATCGCTTTCTGGAGCAGTGGGGCGCTCATGACATGCCGCTCACCGCGGGTCGCGACGTCCGATACGATCGCTTTCTATTTGTCGCGGTCGACCAGCAGGCGGTCGGGCCGTCAGGGTGCTCGATTGATGCGCTCGTACGGCAGATGAAGGCGCTTCAGGCAGAAATGGACGTCGAGCTCGTCAATCATGCCCCGGTTTTGTTCCGCCATGGAGACGACATCAACCGTGTGTCGCGCGAGCAGTTCGCCGAGCTGGTCGCAGACGGCGACATTGACCCGGATACCACGGTGTTCGACACGACGCTGACGCGTCTGGGAGATGTACGTCAGGGGCGATGGGAAACCCGTGCCGGTGACTCGTGGCATGGTCGCGCGTTTTTCTAATCCGGGTCAGCTGCGGGTCGACGAGATCACGTCGGTGAGTCGACGCGCGCACCTAGTAGATCACAAGGAACGAGTCGTCCGACCGGGCGACAATCGCGGGACCGCTGCCGCTCGGGATCGTCTCGGTCCCGGGCCCCGTCTGCGAGAGTGGTTGGCCCTCCGCGTCGAACAGCTGCCATTGCAGGGTTCCGCCGGCTCGGTAGCCCGGTGCGTCGCCCCACGCCAACAGCGTGTGATCCTCCCGGTTTGTCGCGATCGCGGGGTTCTTGTGTCGAAAGCGACCCTTGTGCTCTGGCGACGCGATGTCGGTGAGGTCATCGACCGGCGCAACGTAGACTTGCCCTTTGGTTTCCCACGCGACGCGAACAGAAGCCGGACCTTGAGCAAAGGTCGTGGTGGTCACGGGGCAGGCGCCGATCGACCATGGCTGGATGATCGCGTCGGCGAAGCTGTCGCCATCGTCCATCGACGTGAGCAGGTGCTGATCCCGATGCACGTTGTCTCCGGCGCTTCGATACGACACCCAGAGACCGCCGCTGGCGCTCAACGTGTCGAGGCTGCAGCAGCCGCAGGCGCCCTCGGACGCGCGGCTAATCACTCGCGGTGGAGCGAACGTGTCTCCGCCATCGCTGGACGTCATGAGGAACACCGCGCGCTGCGCGTCGTCGACCCCGTCGGCGGTTGCCCCGTGCCAGGTGATGAACACGCGACCCCGCTCGTTCACTGTGACGCTTGGACGCGCCTCGATGATCTCAGCCCCGAGATCCCAAATCACACGCTGCGGCTCGAAGCTCAGGCGCTCCGGTGCGCTACGAGCGTAGAAAATCCGAAGCGGGTCGGTCCGGTACCAGACGACATGGACTCGCGTACCATCGTGTCGCGAAACCGCCATGTCACCGCCATCCATCGGTCCCATGCCGACGGCCGAGCGCGGCTCGCTGTTGATGGAGACGGGCACAGACCAGTCGGTTCCGTCCGGTTCCAACGACGTGTAGCGGAGGTCGCCTCCGCTGATCGCGCCGCGGAAGTACATCAGGTGCGTCGTGCCACCCGCATCGACGTCGGCGTGCGGCATCCGCCCCCCTTCGGGCACGCGGAGCACGGCCACCGACGGGACAGGCGGCTGACAGGCTGCGGCGAAGGCCGCGACGAGTGCAGCGAGCGTGAGGCTACGACCCGTCACGGTCCGCCGGTCTTGGCGCCTAGCGACAAACTGGTGCAAGTGTCGATACCGAGGTGACGTTGAGGGCGTCCTGGTCGCCTCGGATCAGGAACCCTTTGACCTCGACCAGGTGACCTTCAATGGCCTCGGGGCTCGGATAGACGTAGAGCAGCTCAAACGAGGCTGAGCCGCTGGAGGTCACGTTCGCCGCCGCGCGATCAGCCCCGGCAGATGGGTCCGGATCGCGTGTTCGCGTAGGCTCGGTGGACTCGGTCACGAGCCACGTACCGTCGGCGTTCCGCATCAAACACCCAACGATTTGAACCAGCGAGTGGTCAGGGACTTCAAGCGGACCCTCCGCCCCTTGAATGAGAACCGCTTCAAGCCCGTCCGCCGTCAGCGCCCGCTCGCCTGCCGGAAAGTGGTTGGTGCGGAGGACGAAGCTCAAGATGTCGAGGTACGTCTCTTTGTCCACACGAATGCTGGCCGACGGCGGCATCGTTTGCAGTCGGTCAAACAGGTCATAGAGCGTCAGACCTCTCCAATTGCGCATGAAGTCCTCGCCGATGAGGGTTCGCGCCTGGCCGCCGCCTAGGTCGGCCCCATGACAGTTCTGACAGAGCGACTGATACTGGCTCTGCCCGCGGTCAGCCTGTGCCGCACTAAACACGCCGTCTAGAACTGTTCTGGCGTCGCCTTCCTGAGCGACCTGGCTCCACGCCGTTTGGGCGCCAAGAATGACGAAGACCGTGACGGCGATCGATCGTATGAGCATCGTCCTGGCAGTCGCGCCGACTAACCTCGGGGTGTCAGCCGATACAATATGCGGATGCCACGCATCCGCCTACTCTGGGCCAGCGGCAAACAAACCATTCAATACGTCGACGACAGCACGGTCGACCGGCTTCCGGTCGAGCGGGACCGGGTCGTTCACACCTTTCGGGCGCTCGACGACATCGACGATGACGCCCTTCCAGTCTACAAGGAAGAGCCCCTCATTGATGAGTGATGAGTGACGGGCTAGCCGTGTTTCGCTCTCTTCGGGTGTCGTACGCGGCCGGTTCCTGATTGTCTTTTCGTTCTTTTTCTTCCTCCGGTCTCTTTGGTTGGACGACTGGGATTCTGTCTTGTTTGCCCAGGCCCTGGATGGTATCAACCTCGTGGACCATCATCCTCACCCGCCGGGGTACCCCGTCTACGTCGTTCTTAGCCCGGATCCTATTCTGGCTGTTCGGCGACAAACAGCTGGCGCTCGTTGTGCTCAGCAACCTGAGCGCGGCCGCGACCCTGCTGCTTCTGGTCGAGCTCGGACGGTTGCTCAGGCATCCGGCCGCCGGAGTCATTGCGGTCCTCGTCCTGATGTCAGCTCCGGCGTTCGTTCTGGCCGGACAAATCGCAATGGCCGATATCGTCATGGCACCGTTCCTGGTCGGGAGCTCTGTGTGTTTCTTGCACGCCGACGAGCGGCACGGTCGCGTCCGCACCCTCTTGATCGTGGCGGGCGCAGCCTGTCTGGGTTGGGGAGTCGGCGTCCGCCCGCAGACCGTGCTGTTGTGCTCCACGATCGCGTTGTTCTTCTTCGTGCGCTTTCGGGCTTGGACCGACCGGGCAGCGCTGATTGCTTCCGGCTTTGTTGCGACGCTGACGTGGCTCATCCCGATGTCCTTCATCAGCGGTGGACTTGCCGAGTACGTCGAGCTTTGCCGGCGCCAGTTCAGCGCACACCCCGACGTCCGCAGCAACTTCGCGCTCACGGATCTCGCGAGTTTTGGCGAGCTCCTGGTCCAAGGTTGGCAGCGGCCTTTGCTACTGTTTCTGATCTTGGTGCTCGGTAGTGTCTTGGCGCTGGTTCTCAAGAGACTCATGGGGCGCTGGTCTCCAGCGAACCATCAGCTGGAATCCGGCGTGCCCCTCCTGACCGTTCTCTTTTTGATGACGGCAGCCGGCATCGCGACCACGCTGCTTTTTCACCCCCTCACGTTCAGTCGGGTTCTTCTGCCCGCCATCGTCCCGGGTGCGTTCTTCGCCGGCGTGGCCATCTCATTCGGGTGGCGGGCGTTGCCGGGCGTCCGGGGATTCCGTCTGGTCTTCGCCCTGACCCTTCTCGTCACGTCGTACTTTGGTCTGGACGGAAGCGTCCGCCGAGCTAGCGCCTTGCATCAGAGCGTGCCGCCTGCGGTTCGAGCGGCCCATGTCATCGAGCAGACGGCTCCGGCTGACGCCACTCTTCTCCAGGGGATGGGGGCGTTTCGGCACTGGCAGCACTACCTGCCCGATTACGTGTCACTCGACGAGCACTACAGCAAGCGTTGGTCACCCGTGCGCGCGCCGGGAGGGCAGCGGTTCGTTTTCTCTCAGCGCGCGTTCCACGGGTCGCCGCCATTTCAGAGCTGGAGTTTCGATCGGTCGCCATCGATCTACGCCAAGCTCAGTCGCCTCCACTTGCACCAATACAAGCTGGAGCATGTGAACGTCTTCCTCACCAGTGGCACCTACCGGAGCGAATCATGGGGGTTTTGGACAGCCGATCACGTCGATGGGTTCATCCGACAGAGTTCTGATGGCGAATCGCGGCTGTTCGTCAGGATACGTTCAGGATTTCGACGACCACGGACCCTGCCAAGCAGCAGCGGATCGGCTGCGGAGTGTCCTGGCAGCAATAGGACCAACGCGATGCCGGCCGGCACCCAGAATCTCAGTTTCGTCAACATGGTTCCCCCCGTCCACGCCCCCCGAATCGCACGTCTGTTTTCGTGCCATGCGAGGCTTGCTCGTTGCTGGCAAACAGTGCAATCGCGACGCCGCGTCGACCCGCGGGAAGGCGCGTGAACCGACGTGTAGGGATTTCATTCCTGTCATCGCCAGTCGTCTCCGGCGCAGGCTTTCAGTCGCGCTTGCGCCGGATTGGCAGAACTCTCCGAGATCCGAGAATTCCTGGCGGCAGGGAGGTGGTCGGGGCGCCCGGATTCGAACCGAGGACTTCCTGCTCCCAAAGCAGGCGCGCTACCAGACTGCGCCACGCCCCGAATGAAGAGGACCAGTCTCAGATTATCCCACAAGCACCCGCACGCGACGTCGGTTTTCCACGAAGGTCTTGGCTCTTCGAACGCGGCGACCAAGTGTTATCATCCGACTCGACACACGTAGTTCGTTAAGGAGGTCACATGCGTCTCAGGGTTCTCGCCGAAGCGTTGCCGGTCATGATGCTCGTGCTGTTCTTCGCCGTGCCGCACTCGGGTCAGGCGCAGCCGGCCGAGTGGTCACCGCCCCTGACTTCGGACGGTCAACCCGATATCCAAGGCGTCTGGACCAACTTCGATCCGACGCCGTTCGAGGCGCCGAGCGATGTCGATATCGAACGGCTGGCGCCGCTGGCGAAGTGGTTCCCAGGCACGAATCGGCCACCTCCCGAGCCCAAGCCTCTGAAGCCGGGCGAGCGCCGCCCGGTCAGCCTTGGCAGCCTGTTTCCGGACGGCCCGGGTAGCGCTGACCGTAACGCCAAACGGCGTTCGATGGTCGTTGATCCGCCGACCGGTCGCATTCCGGTTCGCGAGTCCGCCGTTGCGGTGCGCAATGAACGCCTCATCAACTTGACCGATTCCTGGATGAACCACACCGAGTGGGAACGATGTATTACTCGCGGTGTGCCAGGCGGAATCTTTCCCCCTGGCTACGGCGCCGGTTATCGGTTCATTCAGGCGCCGGGGTACGTCGTCATTCAGTACGAGATGATCCACGAAGCGCGGATCATTCGGCTGGACGACGGTCGACCGCTTCCTGCCGGTATTCGTCTGTGGAACGGAGATTCGCGCGGGCGCTGGGAGGGCAACACCTTGGTCGTCGAGGTCGGGAACTACAACGACAAGGGGGCCATCGCGACCAACGTCGGGACCCGGGGCGCGCGCGGAATTCCGCGAACCGAACGGCTCAAGGTCGTGGAGCGTTTCGCATTCACTGATGCTGACACCATCGACTACGAGGTCACGATCGAAGACCCGGACGTCTACACCGCGCCCTGGAAGGTCGCGATGCCGCTCAACCGCGACACGACCTACGAGCTGTACGAGTACGCCTGTCACGAGGGGAACTACGGTCTCGAGAACAGCTTGAGCGGCGGTCGCGCTGAAGATCGCGCAGCGGCGTCCGATCGCTGAGTTACCTCTCTGTCGAGGTTGCGTCTACCCAGGTACCACGCAACATGATGATCCCACGCCTTCGTTTCGGTATCGTCGGTATCGGGCTCGCGAGCGTCTTGTCGTCGACGGCTCCGGTGCACGCGCAAGTCGAGGAAGCCGAGCGAATCGTCATCGCCCGAGAAGTGCTCGGCGAAATCATGGACGCCGCTGACTCGTCGATTCCCGCCGCCGTGCTCAAGAACGCAGATGCGATCGCGGTTTTTCCATCGACCTTCAAAGTGGGTTTCATCTTCGGTGGCCACCGGGGGCGCGGCCTGATCAGCGTCAGATCTGAGAGCACGGACGCATGGTCGGTTCCCGCGTTTCTGACGCTGACCGGTGGGAGCTTTGGTCTGCAGATCGGCGGCCAATCCGTCGATGTCGTGCTCGTCATCATGAACCGACGGGGCCTCGAGAAGCTCCTCAAGAACGAGTTCAAGATCGGTGCGGATGCCTCGGCAGTCGTGGGTCCGCTGGGACGGGACCTCGAGGCGTCAACTGACATCCTCCTCTCTGCCGAGATTCTGAGCTACTCCCGAACGCGTGGACTGTTTGCCGGCGTAAGCCTCGAGGGCGCGACCGTTCGCGCCGATCGCGATGCCAACGAGCGGTTCTACGGCGCGGCGCTGGAGACATCGGACATCGTCCTCGACGGCCGGGCGGGACCGGCTCACGATCCGGACGTGGTCGCCGCGCTACAAGCAGCCTTGGCTGAGCACGCGCCGTGAGGATGTGCTGACCGCGGGTACCGACGCGCCCAGCTACCGGCGGTGCTCGAACACATGCGTCACCTCCACGGCCTTCATCCCGCCGAGATCCGAGACGTTGTCGCCGGTCAAGTGCTCGCCAAACTCGCCGTAGCGGGCGGCCACTTCTGACGGCTGCGGTGGGAGCGGAAACTGGACGACGATTTCGACCTCACCCGCCGGCCAGTTGAGCGTGTTGATCTGCGACCAGAACTGGCCTTCCTGCACGGTCGCGCGTCCCGAGTCGATGAGGTTCGTTGCCGGCCAGTCCTCTGACGGGGAGCTTCGCGCGACGCTGTGGGTGACCCGGTAGTTCACCAGCGCCCCATCCGGAAGATCGGTTTCTCCCTCGATCCACAGCACGCGCCACTCGGAACGATGGTCGACAGTCAGGGCGACCGGTTCGGTGCCAGGCGCCATGTCTGCGCCGTGGGTTTCGGGCTGGACGCAACCGCCAGCAACGAGCACCAACAACAAGGCGATGACCCGCGTTGTCATCGCCGCGGATTATATCTTGGCTACAATCCGTCCGTGCTTATGCCGGAGCTGCCCGCAGATGTGACGCGGCGACCGATCGTCGGCGTCATGGGTTCACACGACGAATCACACGCTGATCGCGCGGTGCCACTGGGACGCTGGATCGCCGAGCAAGGCTATCACCTACTCACCGGCGCCGGCGGGGGAGTGATGACGGCTGTTTCTCGCGCGTTTGTCGAGGTCGAGGACCGCGGCGGTCTCGTGATCGGCGTCGTACCGTCGACCGATGATGATCCCCAACGGGCCCCTGTACCCGGTTACCCGAATCCCTGGGTCGAGCTGCCGATCTATACCCAACTGGCCGTTGGCGGCCAGGCCGGCGAGGAACCCACGTCGCGCAACCATATCAACGTCCTGACGTCGACGGTGGTCGTCCTCTTGCCTGGCCAGGCAGGCACCCTCAGCGAGGCGCGACTCGCGGTTCGGTACGCGACCCCCTGCGTCGCGTTTCTGAGGAGTCGCGACGAGATCTCGGCGTTGCCTGAAGAAGTACCGGCCGTTTCGGCCTTAGCGGCCGTAGCCGAATTCGTGCGTGCGAACGTCAGCGACCGCGCCCGCGTTCGGTAGCGTGGCTCGCGTGTATCACGGCTCCGACACTGCGGCAGGTAGGCGGTAGGGTGTGAACGCGAGATAGAGGTTCGCTCGGGCATCGATGCTCGCCGCGTAGTCTTGCCCCTCGGGTTGCGCCCGAGCCAAGGCCGCAGCTTCCTCCGCCGTCGACACCGCCAGATCGAATTGACCGTTTGCCGCGTAGGCCGCGGCCATGACATCGAGAAGGAGGGCGCTCTTCTCACCGGCCAGCGCCGCCGCTCGCTCTGCCAACGCCACCGCCTCGAAACCATCGCGCAGCGACGGAACTGGGGCTGTGGCACGGACCCAGGCAAGCCAAACTAAGCTGGCCGTGAAGCCGGGGTCGACGTCGAGCGCCCGCTCATAATGATCGACCGCCGACTCGTACTGACGCTGTACAACCAGCGCGTTGGCCATGCTGGTCAGGATTTCCGCGTCATAGGGTCGCAGCGCAAGAGCGGCGGCGTATTGCTCGGCCGCTTCCTCACGGTTGCCCTTGCGCTGCATCACGCGCCCCAAGTTGTAGTGGGCGTCGGCGTCCTTCGTATCAAACTGGACTGCCAGCCGATAGTGAGCTTCGGCATCGACGAGATTGCCAGATGCCTCCATTAAACCGCCCAGGTTGTTATGACCGCCGGCATGGTCTGGCTTGACTTGGACGGTCCGTCGAAAAGCCGCGATTGCCTCTTCGAGGAGGCCCTTCGAGACGAAGGCCGAGCCGAGCGCGTAATGGGCCTCGGCGTATTCCGGCGCGAGATCCGACACCTCCTGCAACAGCTCGATTGCCGCGTCGGCTTCGCTTACCTGCAAGTATCGGAGGGCGAGACGCGTCATCGAGACGTGGTCGGTCGGGTCTTCCCTGAGGCTGGCCTGATAGCCAAGAATATGGTCCCGCGCAGACTTCACAATGGTTCCGCGTTCGAGCGCGGCCAGCTCTGTCACATCGGCTGGCACGACCTGGAGGCGCAGTTCGGGTCGTTCGTCGTCCAATGTCGGCCCGAATCGGACCGTCCGCGGCGGGTTGTGGGGATTCCTGAGGTTGTCAGCGGAGTTGTCGAACGTGAACCGCGCCGTGACAACCGTGCCCGCGGGCAGATGCACCGGTTCGACGTAGCGATACTCGTTCAGCCAGTCGTAGTCCCAGTCGTCGATGCGCAGGAGGCTGATTTCTTTGCCGTCTGGCAAAACAGCCTTGCACTCCATCTGTTTCCCGAGGTAGTGGGCAAGAGGCGCGACCGCATGGAGGTTGACGGCGACCGGTAACCGGAACCGATCTTCGATTACGTGGCTCGGCTCACCCGCCGGGATATCGACCGTCCTCGAGGTCAACACGACCGAGACCGGGGCCACATCGCCCGGCTGATCCACGAAGTAGAACCCGACCTGGGGCTGGACGCTCGCGGCCGTGGACCCGCCTCGCAGGTGCAGCTGCAATACGATGTCGAAGCCGGGGCTCAGCGGCCACGCCATACTGGCCGGAGAGGTGACGGCCGATCTTCCCGGTGACCACTCGAGCGCGTGTCCGCGAGGGAAGCTCCCGTGGGTACCGGCCGAGCTGTCATATCCGAGCCCCGGTTCCTCGGTGTCGGCAGCGCGTGCGGCTCCCGTCGTCTCCAACAGCACCCGAGCATGACGGACAACGCCACGTACGCCCGGACGAACATCCACCGCCTTCACCCATCGGCGTTCGGAGAGCGACGAGGACAGCACAAAGCTCCGGTACTCGTCCGCCGATCCGGCATCCAGTTGGTACGGCGCATCCAGGCTCACGACGAGGTCGGGCTCGCCAAGCCTCCAGCCCGAAGAGAACGTCGGTGCAGGGGGTGCTCCGTTGAGATCGCCCTGTGGCGTACCGTTCTCGACCCACTGCTGGATCAGGTCGATCTCTTCAGCGGTCAACCGGCGTGCCTCTTGAAACTCGGTGTGGCCACCTGTCGGCTTCCACGGCGGCATGAAGCGCGCTGCCGTCGCATCGGCCAGGGCTTCGGCTTGCGCCCTGGCGTCGTCGTACGTGAGGAGGCTGAACGGCGCGACCCCATCGGGCCGATGGCACGTCACGCAGTGCGTGTAGAAAATCGGGGCAATATCGTCGGCGAATGTCACCGAGCCCTGGGCGTGTGCCCGAGCCACCGCCGAACTGCTGAGGGCAATAACTGCACCGGTGATGGCAAGTGCCAACAACGTGCGTGGCATGTTCACGGCGGTCACGTCACTACCCCTCGTGAATAAGCCTGGATCGAATCGCAGCGAGCTTGACCGCGGTCGTGAAGACCGGCATCGCTTGACTGAGCTCGTCGAGGTTGGGATACGTCGGAGCCAGTCGGATGTTCGCGTCGTCTGGGTCGCGCCCGTACGGGTAGGTCGCACCCGCTGGGGTGATCTTGACGCCGGCTTCTCCAGCCAGGCGAATTGCGTCGCGCGCCGTACCGGTCGGGACATCGACCGAAATGAAGTAGCCGCCGCGCGGACGCGTCCACGTCGCGATGCCCTCGAGCTCGGCGTCGAGATGCCGCAGAACCGCTTCGAACTTGGGTCGGGCGATTTCGGCGTGGCGTCGCATGTGACTCTTGATGCCGCCGAGATCCTGCAAGAACCGGACGTGTTTCAGCTGGTTGACCTTGTCCGGACCGATCATCTGCGCTCCGAGATGCTTCTTGAACTGGGCCAGGTTGGCAGGCGACGATGCGATGAACGAAATCCCAGAGCCGGCCCGGGTGATCTTCGAAGTGGAGCCGAAGATAACGGCGCTATCGGTCGTACCAGCCTCGCGGCAGCAGTCCATCAGGTTCGCCAGCTCGGTGGTGTCGTCATACAGATCGTGTACCGCGTACGCGTTGTCCCACATGATCCGGAATCCCGGACCTGCGATGGTCGCGAGGCGCGAAAACCGTCGTACCACCTCGTCGGAGAAGGTGTAGCCGGTCGGGTTTTGGTACTTCGGCACGCACCAGATCCCCCTAATCAGCGGATCAGCCGCCACCAGCTCTTCGACGGCGTCCATGTCTGGTCCGTCAGGGCGCATGTCGACATTGATCGCACCGAAGCCCAGGTCCTCGGTTACCGTAAAGTGCCGATCGTAGCCGGGGACGACGCAGAGAAACTTGAGCGGGCCCGTCTCGTGCCGCCACGCGCCGTTCGGGTCGAGCGGACCGTGGAACAGCGCGCAGGCGAGGTATTGGTACATGAGAGTAAGGCTCGCGTTGCCACCGGCAAGCACCTCGCTCGGGTCGACGCCGAGTAGCTGGGCGCCGAGCCGCCTTGCCTCCGGAAGGCCGTCAAGCCCGCCATAGTTGCGGACGTCGGTGCCGTCGTCGGCACGAAAGGCACCGTCGAGAACAGTTTCCATGTCGTCCGACAGCGCGAGTTGCTCAGGGCTCGGCTTGCCGCGCGTCAGATCGAGCTTCAGCCCAGCTTGGCAGTGCGCGTCGTACTCGGCCGCCAGCTGCTGCTCTTGGACGGTAAGGTTTTCTTCGGTCAGAGGGGTCACGTCACATCATTATAGGGCGAGGGCGACCAGGACCGGGTCGTCACCGGATGTTGGCGGCGTGACAGCACGCGCCCCCCCAAGCTCTGCCAGAAGGCCAGGCTCAGGGGGCGCGACCGAGGAGGGTCAGCGACGGATCATGCGTTCTTCGAACGTAACCTTTTCCCCGACGACAATCAGGACCTCGAACTCGATCGGCGCGTAGTTCGGGTGCTGGATCTCGATTCGGTGCGTTCCTTCCTCAAGACGCAGTCGCTGCGCAAAGCCATCGAAGTGGTCAACGAGACCGACGTAGTACCCATCGACGAAGACTTGGGCATCGCGCGGCTTGACCTTGAGTCTGAGGTACCCGGTATACGGATCGGCGTAGCGATCGCCGTATCCGTAGGAGTTGTACCCGCCATAGCCGTAGCCATACGTGTACGGGTGGTAGGCGTAGCCCGAGTACCCGTTGTATCCGTATACTGCCGGGTAGCCCAATCCCACGCCAACGTTGAACCCGTAGCCGGGGAAGTAGAAGAACGAACCGTAGTAATGCGGCCGAGCATAGTGCGGGTATCTGATGTGGGTATTCCGCCCGTACCAGCGGTAGGGGCGCCGGTACCCGTAGTAGGACGGATAGACATGGCGCGAGCGTCCGCCGCGATAGGTTTGGAGGCTCTGGCCTCGACCGCTGTTCCCGTACAACGGCGATGAGGCGAGCGGTCGCGGGACGGCCTTCCGCCCGGTGTTCACCTGACCGCCCGGTCGCCGGTTTCGCGTTGTGCCGCTGCGAACCCCGGCTGCGGCGTCGCCGGTGACGACGGTGCCGACACGCGAGCCTTCGGGCCGTGCGGCCCGTCGGACGGCCCGCCGGTCGGGCGCGTTGGTTCCAACTTGAACGGCCCCTGTTGGCGTGACCTCGGTTTCGCGGGTGCCATCAACCTTGACGATGCGACTCGGACCGTGACGGCGCACCGTTTCGGCTCCGGGTGCCGGAGTTGGTCTCGCCGGTGTGCGTGGCTGTGCGCGTCGCGTGATGCGACCAGACGTTCCTGGACTGGTTCTCGTGACGCCGCCTGCTGGTGCCGTGCGTCGGCGACCTGAAACGCCACGCGATCCACCTGATGAAGGCGCGGGGGCTGGGGCCTCACCCTTCGGCGTGACGCGTCGGGTCGGTCCTCGCTGTCCCTGCGGTGCGCTGCGTCCAGGACCAGGCGCCACCCGTCGGTTTGGTACCGCCGGCGATCGCCGCCTGACGGAGCCCGACTTCCCGCTAGGGGTGGTCCGAGACGGTCCTGGCGAGCGTCGCCGAACGGCCTGCCCTCTTGGTGCGGACGGTCGAGACGCGGGTGCGCCCACGCTCCGTCCACCACCGCGTGAGCGGGCGCGCTGTGCCTCTAGCGTGGCGACATGTGGAGTAGCCACGAAGAGCATCAACCCAACGGCTGTCACGACGTGAGCGATACGTGGCATCTCGTTTCTCGCTTTCATAGACAACTGGCACCTATAAGCGTAGCACGCATCATGCCATCGCCGAAGGCCTGTAAATAATTGAAAAATAGCGCATTTAACTCAGAACGACTGAGGTCAAATTGTCTCACGGCGGTATCATCTTGTCTGCTTCTGGCAACACTTCACGGAACGAGGCAGTACGAGCGAGATAGCTGCCGAGCGACGAGAAAGACTCCGACGATGGTTGCGAGCCTTCATCGCTGGACGCGAGGGCGCCTGCGGCGGAGCGGAGTCCGAAGTATGTGTGAACAGCGCCGTCGCCACTGACGTTGACAGTAGAATTCGACCAAGCCGTTTGTGAGTGGGGTAACGCATATGACGAGATGGTGGTACGGGCGATGGTGGCCCCTGTTGGCGGTCGTGGTCACCGTCGTGACCGGGGTCTCGGCGCAGGAGCGTGACGATGTCTTCCCGTTTCCGGTCTCTGTTATTGAGCTCGAGAACGGGCTGAAGGTCGTCAGCATCGCCTACGACAGTCCCGGCATCGTGGCCTACTACACGATCGTGAGGACCGGGTCACGGAACGAGGTCGAAGAGGGGTTCTCGGGGTACGCCCATTTCTTCGAGCACATGATGTTTCGGGGCACCGAGAAGTACCCGACCGACGCGTACAACGCGGTGATCAAACAGATGGGGGCCGACTCCAACGCGTTTACGACCGACGATTGGACGGCTTACCACATTGTCGCGAACGCCAATGCGCTGGAGACGATCGTGGACATCGAATCAGATCGGTTTCTCAACCTCCAATATACGGAGGACGACTACCGGACCGAAGCAGGTGCGATCCTTGGCGAGTACAACCTCAACTTCTCGAATCCGGTCTCTCTGTTGCGCGAGCGATTGCATGGTCGCGCGTTCATCCTGCACCCGTATCGGCATACGACCATCGGCCTCCTGGATGACATCCAGAACATGCCCAACCACTACCAGTACAGCCTGGACTTCTACGACCACTACTATCGGCCGAACAACTCGATCATCGTCGTCGTCGGTGACTTCGAACAGGCGCAGCTCGAGCGTCTGGTCGAGCAGTACTACGGCGCTTGGGAGCGCGGGGACTATGAGCCGCAGATTCCGGTTGAGCCTCCGCAGACCCGCGAGCGGAAGGCTGAGGTCACGTGGCCCAATCCGACATTGCCGTTTCTGATGATCGGATACAAGGCGCCGGCCTTCTCCGACCAAACCATCGATATGCCGGCGCTCGACGTCCTATCGCAGCTGTTGTTCTCTGAGACCTCGCCGCTGTTCCGAAAGCTGTATCTTGAGGATCAAGTCGTTGATGTGCTGAATGGCGGCGCCGGCGACCATCGCGACGCACCCCTCTTCACGATCATCGCTCGGATCACCAACCCGGAGCGCGTGGAGTACGTCCGCGACGCCATCTTGGCGGAGATCGAGCGGCTGAAGAGCGAGCCCGTGGATCCACAAGTGCTGGCCGATACGAAGTCCCACATGCGGTATCGCTTTGCAATGGGTCTCGACAACCCGGCCAGTATCGCCGAGACGATGGGACACTACCTCCAGCTGACCGAAGATCCGGACACCGTCAATCGAGTGTATCGCCTTTACGACCGTGTGTCGCCGGAGGACATCACGCGAATCGCGACGGTCTACTTCCCCGATACGCAGCGCACCGTCGTGAGCCTGACCCAGGAGGAAGCACCATGAGCGGGCTCGCGTGGCGGGCTATCGCGATCGGCACCGTATGCGGCGTGATCGCGGCGTGCTCGGCGCCGGACCCGGTGCCGGTGGACTCCGAGACCAGCATTGGCCGACCAATCCCCGCGTCGCCGTTGGTGACCATTCGCATCGCGTTTCGCACGGGGTCGATTGACGACCCACCCGGGAAGCAGGGGCTCAACGCGGTCACGGCTTTGATGCTCGGGCGCGGCGGTACCCAATCGATGACGTTCGAGGAGCTCGCGGCCGAGCTCTATCCGTGGTCAGCGTCGATTCGGACGCAAGCCGACAAGCAGGTCACGAGCGTGATCGGCGAGGTCCATCGCGACCACCTCGAGCCGTTCTACGCGATCGTGAAAGACCTGGTGCTGACCCCACGTTTCGATCCGTCAGACTTCGAGCGAAACCGAGACTTCCTGACCAACACGGTCGTGTCGAGCCTCCGCGGGAACAACGACGAAGAGCTCGGCAAAGAGGCACTCAACGCGCTGATGTACGCGGGGCACCCGTTCGGTTCGCCGGCCGTCGGAACCGAGCGGGGGCTCGCAGCGGTGACGCTCGACGACGTCCGGGCGTTTCACGCAGCACATTACACACGCGACAACTTCGTGCTTGGTGTCACGGGTGGCTATCCAGCGGGCTTCGTGGCTCGAGTCGAGCAGGATCTCATTGAGGGCCTCGGAGCCGACGCTTCCGATCCGTCGCCGCTGCCTCCGCCCCGGCAACTCGATCGAATCGAGGTACTGGTGGTTGAGAAACAGGCGATTGCCTCGGCGATCTCAATCGGGTTTCCGATCGACGTGACACGTGCCGACGACGACTTTTACGCCCTGTTGGTTGCCAACTCCTACTTCGGGGAGCACCGAACCTTCAACGGACTGCTCATGAACAAGATGCGAGGCGATCGCGGACTCAACTACGGTGACTATGCCTACATCGAGAGCTTCGTCCAGGACGGAGGATCGAGATTTCCGGTGCCGAACATTCCCCGGAGTCAGCAGTTCTTCAGCATTTGGATCAGACCCGTGCCCCATCACAATGCGCATTTCGCGCTGCGCCAGGCGCTACGAGAGCTCGAGCTGCTTGTCGTGAACGGGCTGTCGCTGGAGGCGTTCGAGGCGACGCGCGATTTCCTGTTGAACTATTCCAAGCTCTACGTGCAGACGGCCAGCCGCCGACTTGGATACGAGATGGACTCGCGCTTCTACGGAACCCGGTTCTATGTCGACGAGATTCAGGAGCGTCTCGGCGCCCTCACCGTCGACGACGTCAACGCGGCCGTCCGCCGGCACCTGCAGTACGAGGATCTGGCAATCGCGATCGTGACCACGGACGCTGAGGGGCTCCGCGATCGGATCCTTAGCAACGCACCGTCGCCACCGACCTATACCACCGACGTGACCGAAGCCGTTCTGGCTGAAGATGCCGCGATCGGTGAGTACGCGCTCGACATCAATCCGGAGAAGACTCAGATCGTGCCGGTGGAGGAGATGTTTCGGGGGGAGGAGTAGAATCCTCATTCATCCTCCCCGATCGATACCCTCGGGGATCCACTTCCACCTGCTCGAACCCCGCCTCGCGGAACTGCCGCTCGACCTCCGTCATGACGACCGAACGCTGCAAGCGGGGGACCTCATTGGGAGAGACCTCGATCTTCGCAACCGATCCGTAATAGCGGACGCGGCAAACCCTGAACCCCAGGTGCTTGAGCACCCGCTCACAGGCGGCTACCTGGGTGAGTCGTTCCGGCGTGACCGAGGTGCCGTACGGGAAGCGGCTCGACAAACAGGCCAAGGCGGGCTTGTCCCAGACCGGTAGACCGAGACGGCGCGCCGCTTCGCGAATGTCTGACTTGGTGAAGCCGAGGTCATCGAGCGGCGACCGGACGCCTTGCTCCCGAGCGGCTTGCCGCCCCGGACGATAGTCACTGCGATCGTCGACGTTGAAACCGTCGAGCACGGACGACATGCCGAGGCGCCGGGCTTCGGCGACAGCCTTGCCATAGACCTCGGTCTTGCAGAAGTAGCAGCGGTTGACGGGATTAGCGGCGTAACGCGGATCGTCGACCTCGTAAGTTTCCACGAGGACATGGCGCACGCCGAGTTGCGCGGCAAGCGATCGGGCCGCGGCGCCTTCTTCGTCGGCGAGGCTCGGCGAGACCGCCGTGAGGGCGATCGCGCCAGCTCCCAATGCTGACGCAGCCTCGGCAAGGAGGTAGCTCGAATCGACCCCACCCGAGAAGCAGATGACGGCATCGTCGAGACCGCCGAGCCAGGCCCGAAGTTGGGTGGCCTTGGTGGCCGATGGGCGCGGCGCTGCCAAAACCGACATAATGACCGAACGTACTTCAGCACAGCCCCACCGCACCGTCAACTTACTCCCGATGCTCGAGCTATCTGACGACACGATTTCGGTGCTGCTTGGCACCACCGCGACGGTCGCGATTGTCCACGCGCTGCTTAGCATCGATCACTCCTTGCCGTTCATCGCGCTAGCGCGGGCTCGTCGCTGGTCGATGCGGTACACCCTGGGGATTACCGCGGCGTGTGGCGTCGTACACGTGGCATCGTCGGTGGTCATCGGGGTGTTCGGCGCCGCGGCCGGTCACACGCTCGATGCGATGGCGGGAATCGAGTCGGCGCGCGGTGAGCTGGCGGCGGCGCTGCTCATCGGCTTCGGCCTGACCTACGCGGCGTGGGCGACGTGGCGACTTCGGCGCGGTCACGTGCATGCACATCTTCACGTCCATGCCGACGGTACCGTTCACGCGCATCCCCACGACCACCACGGGGAGCATCTCCACGTGCACGACGCGGGCGCTGGCCTCACGCCATGGGTACTCTTCGTGACGCTGCTGCTGGGTCCCTGCGAGCCACTAATTCCGCTGATGGTCGTACCGGCGATGAGCGAGTCGTGGTTCGTCGTGGCCGGTGTGGTCGGGGTGTTCGGAGTCCTCACGGTCACCACAATGACGGCGGCGGTCGCGGTTGGCTACCGTGGCATCGACTACCTGCCGATGCACGGCGTGACCCGGTATGCCGACGTCGTCGCTGGGCTTGTGGTTGCGGCTAGCGGGGCCGGCGTCCTGCTTCTAGGCATCTAGCCTCGTAGTCCCGGACGGCCGGTGGTAGCGTCTGCGGCCCTCAAGAGGCCGTGCCGGCCCGACCACTATAATGTCGGTATTGTCAGCACCTGGGTTTTCGACCTACCTGTTCGACCTTGATGGCACCCTGATCGACTCGGTTGAGCTGATCATGTCGTCGTTCCGGCACACCATGCAGACGCACTTGGGTGAGGTTCGCGGCGAACGCGACTGGCGGTCCGGCTTTGGCACGCCCTTGCGCACACAGCTTGCCAAGTTCGCACGCAGCACCGATGAGGTCAGGGCGATGACCGCGACCTACGTCGCGTTCACCGACCGCCATCACGATGCGATGGTCGAGCCTTATCCGGGGATCCAGGACGTGCTGTCTACGCTTCGGCGATCCGAGACCAGGCTCGGCATCGTCACGAGCAAGAACCGTCGCGCGACACTACGTGGATTGGAGGTGTGCGGTTTGGTTGGGTACTTCGACGTGTGTATCACGGTCGACGACGTGGATCCCGATCAGAGCAAGCCGCATCCAGCCCCGGTTATTGCTGCGCTGGAACAGCTGTCGGCACCACACCGTGGCACGGTGTTCATCGGCGATTCGCCGCATGACGTCGCAGCGGGTCGAGCCGCCGGCGTCAGGACCGCGGCAGCCCTATGGGGAGGGTTTGCGCGCGAAACCCTCGCCGAACAGTCACCCGACTTCTGGCTAACGCATCCACGTGAGATCACCGAGCTCACGACTGGAGGCTGAGCCGCCTCGGCACCGACACTATGTCCTCGCTACCGCCGGGATATCAACCGTTCGAGTACACCGACCCATTTGAGGAACTCGTGGGTCCGCTGGGGTACCGAGTAGCAGACGGCAAGATCTCGTTCGCTTTCCATGCCCAGCCGCATCACCGCAACACGGGCGACACCCTGCACGGCGGCATGTTGATGACCTTCGCGGATTTCGCCTTGTGCCTCACCGCCACGTGGGACCAACCCGGAGAGAAGTGCGTGACGGTCTCGTTCAGTGGCGAGTTCGTGGCAGCCGGAAAGCCCGGCGAGCTAGTCGAGTCGACGTGCGAGGTCGTGCGTCGCACTCGCTCACTCACGTTCGTTCGCGGTACGGTCTTTGTCGGTGACCGCGTCCTCGTCAGCTTCAGCGGGATCGTCAAACGGTTGCCGGGACAGCGGACCTAGCGGCGTGTATTCGCGTCACTTCGCCATAGAGTGCAGCGCGAACACCGCACCCTGAGGGTCCATGCACTGAGCGATACGCCCCCCGCCGGGGATATCCATCGGGCCGTTCATCAGCTGACCGCCCATCTCCTTCACTTGCCCCACCGCGTCGTCCGTCGAAGCGACATTGACGTACAAGACCCACGCGGACATAGGCATCTCGGCCGGCTTCTTCAGGATGCCGCCGACCGAGCCGTCGGCCGTGTACCCGTACATCTGGTACGTGCCGATGTCGCCCATGTCCATGGCGTCGGTCTTCACCCAGCCAAACAGCGAGCTATAGAAACCGAATGCTGCGTCGGGATCAGCCGAGAGGAGCTCGTGCCAGGAGAACGCGCCGACCTCCTCTAGCAGGTTGCTGAAGAACACGAGGATCGGGCTGTTTTCATGGCCATCATGCGTGTCACGCCCCCCCCGACAACGGTGCGCACGGGGACACGCTGTCCCGACGAGGGGGCCAGCGACACCCGCGGCCGGCGATCAGGGACACCTCGCCTCCAGATTCCGCAACCGGACCAAGTTATAGGCGGTGGCGGCGAAGGTGAGCTGCCAATCCACCAGGGCGATGCCGCGATGCCGGAGCTTGCGCAGGCCGCCGACGGTCTTCATCCAGCCGAAGACCTGTTCCACGAGTTTTCGTTTCCGCTGACTCACGTGATAGCCCGCATGCCGCGTGGTCCGACCGTCGATCGCACTCCCGCGGACCTTCTGCGCCACGTGGGGCGTGACGTCCTGGACGCGCACGTCGGCAACGAAGCGCGCCACATCGTAGCCCTTGTCCGCCCCGACCGTGCTGCCCGGGGAGGCGCTGGCCTCCAGCAACAGCACCGCCGCGTCGCGTTCGGCGGTCCCCGTCGCGTGGGTCGCGCAGACGTTGGCGACAAGCCCCTGTCGATTGTCCAGCAGCACGTGGCCGAGATACGCCAGCTTGGCTTCCTTGCCTTTGCCCTTCCGATGCAACATCGCCTCGGGATCGGTCGTCGACTGATGGGTGTCATTGCGCCGCCGCTCCCCGTGGAAGTTGACCGTGGGATTGCCCGGGTCCTCGGGCGGGTCGCTCTCCGCTGCGTCCACGCACCGAAAGCTTTTCAGGCTGGCCCATGCTTCCAACTGCGTCCCATCCACGGTGAAGTGTTCGTCCGAGAGCAGCCCGGCCGCCCGGGCGTGGGCCTGGACCGCATCAAAGAACGCGGCGGCGACATCGCCCGACAGCAGCCGGTCGCGATTCTTGGTAAACGTCGTGGGATGCCAGACCGGGTCATCCATATTCAGCCCGACGAACCACCGGAACAGCAGGTTGTAGTTGAGCTCTTCCATGAGCAGCCGCTCGCTCCGCACCGTGTAGAGCACTTGCAACAGCAAAGCGCGCAGCAATTGCTCCGGTGGGATCGACGGACGCCCTGTCGTGGCGTACAGGCTCGCGAATCGGCGCGACATTGTCTGCAGGGCTTCGTCCGTCAGCGCCCGAACGGCGCGGAGCGGATGGTCGGCCGGCACGCGCTGTTCCGGCGACAGGTAGCTGAACATGTGGGTGGTCTGCTCATCGTGTCCGCGCATGATCGGGCTCCCTTCAGTGTTGGGAGCATCGTAGTACGACGGGATCCATCTGTCGATCCCATTTCGCGGAGTTTTTCAGCAGCCTGCTAGTCCCTTGTGTCTGAAAAAGCTTTAAGAAGTGTGCCGGGTGTGATGTATGGGGCGGCATGGCAAGAACAGGTCGGCCCAAAGCGAGATTGGAAGTCACCGCCGTGGAGCGAGGAGAACTTGAGCGGCGCGCCAGGCGCGCCAGAACGAATCGGCATGTGGCCTTGCGGGCGAAGATCGTCCTGAGGTGCGCGCATGGCGAATCGAACGTGGCGGTCGCGGCGAAACTGCGCTGTTCGAATGTGACGGTCGGCAAGTGGCGGCAGCGGGTTACGACAGGTCGCGTGGATGCGCTGTATGACGAGCCCAAGCCCGGAGCCCCCCGGACACTGTCCGATGCGGATGTCGAGTCGATCCTCGTCGCCACGTTGGAAAGTAAGCCGAAGGGGCGGACCCACTGGAGCACCCGCAAGATGGCGGAGCGCGCTGGCGTCAGTGCCTCCACCGTGGGCCGCATCTGGCGCACCTTCGGGTTGCAGCCGCATGTCGTGGAATCCTTCAAGATCTCCGACGACCCGCTGTTCCTCGAGAAGGTGCGGGACATTGTCGGCCTCTACCTGAATCCACCCGACCACGCCGGTGTCTTGTCATTCGACGAAAAGCCTCAGATTCAAGCCCTCGAGCGAGCGCAGCCGATCCTGCCGATGGACATGGGTCGGCCCGAACGCCAGACGCACAACTACATCCGCCATGGCACGGTGGACCTCTTCGCGGCGCTCAACGTCGCGACCGGCCAGGTCGTGGCGCAAACCAAGAAGCAGCATCGGTCGAGGGATTTCGTGAGCTTTCTGCGCGAGATCGACGAGCGGGTGGACCCCACCCTCACCGTCCACGTGATCCTCGACAATCTCTCGGCGCATAAGTCCCCGCTGGTCACACGATGGGTGGCCCGCCACCCGCGCTTCCAGTTCCACTTTACGCCAACCTACTCCGCCTGGCTCAACCTCGTCGAGCGGTTCTTTGGCCTCCTCACCGAACACGCCCTCAAGCGCGGCTCACATTCCAGCACGCACGCGCTGCGCCACGCCATCTCCGCCTACGTGGACGCCCACAATGACGAGGGCAAGCCTTTCAAGTGGACGAACACAGCCGACGAGATCCTCGCGAAGGTGAAGCGGTTCGGACAGCGCACCGTTCAAGTCCACGGTGGCCCCAGATGACCAACGACTTTTTGAAGAAATCAAAGATCAAGGGGACTAGGGCTAGTTGAGGGGGTGCCTCGCCCGCGGGAGTGAAAGCAGCGAACACCGCGCCGTGGGGGTCGGCCAGCGTCACCATCCGCCCGACATTCGGAATGTCCATGGGGCCAAAGAGGGTCCGTTGCTCCGGCCGCCGTCGCGTCGGCGAGGGTCTTGTCAACATCCGGTGTCGACACGTATCCGAGCCAGTGCGACGGTGCCCCCTGCTGCTTCGCTTCGTCCGGCAGCTGCATGACGCCGCCGACTGGGGTATCGCCTTTCATCATCATCGTGTACGGCATGGGTCCACCCTCGAAAGGTTGGGGGTTCCAGCCGACGAGCTTTGCATAGAAGGCTTGTGCCCCAGCGGGGTCGGTAGTGAGGCACTCGTACCACACAAAACGGCCAGGGGGGATCTTCTCGTTCATGAACGGTCTCCTTCACAGATCACGTGCGGCACATGCCGGCAAAGCGCTGTGCATCCTCGCACGCTTTTCGAGTGAAGTCTACTGAGGAGCGCCCACGCGTGCGGGCACCGGATCCAGGAGCGCTCGGATCTCGTCGGCCTGGGCAGCCGCATCGGTTTCGCCGAGCTCGACGAGGGCCGCAAGATATTCAGGGTCGAACATCAAGAGACTCAGGACATCGGGCTGAGACGTCTCCCGAGATCCGAGCCCTCTAAACAAATGACGGAGCACGCGGGGCAGGCGGGACTCGAACCGGTTAGCAAGTCTTCCGAGGTCGCGCGACGGACGCGCCACGAGGAGCTTGACCGGACGAAGCCCCATCCGCTTCTCGGGCGGCAGCTGCCGCAGGAGCTCGTTGATCCGTTGGAGTTCCAGCGCGTCCCGACCTAAGTCGTCCAAGAAGATCGCGTTGAGAAGCTGACCGGAGATCTGGAGCGGTGGCGGGTATCCGGAGATGGCCCGTTCGTCCGCCTCTGCCCTTGACGACTCGTGCCGCGTCGTCAACGCGAGAATCCGAGTGGCGCCGAGGTGAATGGCAGGCGAGCACGGCGCGGTCAGCCGGATGCCGCCATCGCCATACCACTCACCATCCAGCTCAACGGCCGGGAAGAAGAGCGGCAAGGCCGATGATGCCATGACATGCTCCAGCGAGATCTGCGTGCTGCGGCTCCGACGCTTGGGACGTTCCCATGCATCGAGGTCGCGACCTTGAATCCATATGATTGACTGCCCGGTGGCGTAGTTGATCGTGACGATGGCGAGCGCCGACAGCTGGTGTCTCTCGATCTGTCGCGCGATACCCTGGGGCACCCCGCCCGACGCGAGACCGAACACCCTGTGGAGTGTTTGACGAAGCGGTGCCGTATCCACCAGCCCGCGAACGCTGGGCGCGACCCTGCCGCCGCCCGACAGGAGCCGAACACCCCACCGCGTGACGTGACTGACTAGTGAAGTGCTATCGACTCTAAACACCTGGTCCACGCTGAGGCTGCGCCACAGGTCGCACAGATCATCTGCGGCCTCCGCGTGCGTGCCGGAGTGGGCGGCGAGATACGCTGCGTTGATCGCTCCGGCTGATACGCCGGTCACGATCGGGAAGTTCGCGGTCGGGATGTGACGCGCGATCCAGCGCAGGTAGCCCACCTGGTACGCAGCCCGTGCCCCGCCTCCGGTCAGGACAAGGGCGAGGTCGCTGCTGTTCCGCGTCACGCCGGCTATCGTGTTCATATTGGCGGTTCCTACACCGTTCACTAGTGTACTTTCTCGGTCTTCATGTACCGTCAGATGTGCCCGAGATTGCCCACGATCTGCAGCGCGCGATCGATGGCGTCGTCGAGGGTGTGCCGTATCGGGCGCTTCGCGCTGCCGCGTCGGCACTTTCCGACGGCTATCGTCACGGGGATGGGCGTACACTGGGTGGCGCCGAGGGCTCGCTCGCGCAGCTCGCTTACGTCGCGACTCGCATGCCGGCGACGGTTGCCGCGCTCCGAGCTGTCTGCCGAGAGGTTCGCGAACGCTGCCCTGATCTCACGGTTGAGACACTGCTCGATCTGGGCGCCGGGCCGGGCAGCGCGCTGTGGGCGGCGCACTCGATATTTCCCAGTTTGGCGAAGGCCACGCTCGTCGAGCCCGATGCGAGGATGGTCACGATCGCACGTCAGCTGTTGGCCCGCAGTGCGCTGAAGGCTCTCGAGACGTCGTGGGCGCAGCGGTTGGATCCGGATGCCAACGTGAGCCTGGAGCCGAGCGACCTCGTCGTCACGGGGTACCTCCTGACCGAGCTGACTGCCAGTGCGCGGGTTGCCGCGGTGACTTCCGCGTGGCATGCCTGTCGCGGGGCGATGGTTGTTGTGACGCCAGGCTCGACCCGCGGCTTTGCGATCATGCTCGAGGCTCGCGATCAGCTGCTCTCGCTGGGCGGGTCGGTGGTTGCTCCGTGTCCGCATGCGGAACCGTGCCCGCTGCCCAGCGACGACTGGTGTCATTTTGGCGTTCGCGTGAACCGGTCGAGTCTGCATCGGCGGTTAAAAGGTGGCGTTCTGCCGTACGAGGACGAGAAGTACGCGTACGTGGTCGTTACTCGCGCGCTGGGGAGCCGGGTCACGGACCGGGTCATCCGTCGTCCCCAGCTTGGCGACCGAAAAGTGACCCTTCGCATCTGTGGAAGTGACGGCATCCACGACGAGCTCGTCCCGCGCAGCCATGGTCCGAGCTTTCGTCGCGCGCGAAAGCTGAAGTGGGGTGACGCCTACGACGGCGAATGAGCGCAGTCCCGTGCAGACCCGCCGACGTCGTTCCGATCGAACCGGAGTCCGTCTTCCGCGACTGCGGACCTGCGGGCGCGATGCCGATAACTCAAGCATGAAGAGTAGACTCGACGTGTGCGATGCGGAGCTTGACGAACTCCCGGCTGTGCTGATCGAGCGGCGACGGCGTCCCGACCGGCGCAGCTCATGGCGAGGCGGCCGTCGCGATAGTGACTGGTTGAATCGGCCTCCGGGTTCGCTGGATCGGTTGGAACAGGGCCAGCGGGGCCAACTCTGGCGTCGGTGGGCCAAGCCATGACAGTCAGTCGACCGGTTCGGACAGGTGCGGTCCTGGTCGCCATCCTGGTAGCCGTCGCAGTGCAACCCGCGATGGCACAATCACAGGGCACGATCGAGCTGACGAGTCAGGGCATCGTACTCGAGCGACCTCGTGGAGACAGCGTCGTGATCGGTAGACTAGACGTCGGCACCGTCGTGACTGTTGTCGACCGAAACGGACCCTGGTATTTCGTGCAGGCTCCGGACGGTGTCACCGAATGGCGGCGCGGCTGGATCCACCGGCGGTACTTTCAGGTGCTCACCCAGCCAGAGCCAGACGCGGCTGCCGAAGCTCGGCCGCAGCTAAGAACTTCGGTCCGCGGTTTTGGCCAGCTCGGTATGATCCGGTTCGCGGCCGCCGACAGTTTCGACGCGATTACCGGTAGCCCACTCGGCATCATGTACGGCGGCGGTGCGCAGGTCGGTTTCAGCAATGGACTGTTCTTTCAGGGCAGCCTCGAGCGCTACGAAGAGAAGGGCGAGCGAGTGTTTGTCTTCGAGAACCAGATCTTCCAGCTCGGTATCACAAACACCGTGACGGTGACGCCGATTCTGTTCACGGTCGGCTATCGGCAGCCAAGTGTTGAGAACGTGGTCGGCTACGTGGGCGCAGGCGTCGGATGGACTCGTTTCGAGGAGCAAGCGGACCTGGCTGATCCATCTCTCAACGTCGACGAGTCAAAGATTGGCTACCATGTACTCGGAGGGGTCGAGTATCCACTAACGCGGTGGCTGTGGATCGGAGGCGAAGGCCAGTGGTCCTACGTGCCTGACGTACTCGGGAACGATGGGATTTCGGCGTCGTTCGAGGAAGACGACTTGGGCGGCTTCACTATCCGGTTCAAGGTCTCTGTCGGTCTCTGACTCGATCGAGCATATGTTGAGCCTACGGCGGTTTACCTTTGGTTTCCTGGCGACCTGTGCCCTAGCAGTCGCCGCCTTCACCACGCAGACCGGTTTCGGACAGGAATCATCGTCCAGCGGTCGCGTCGTCAGGCCCAGCGAAAGGGCGGGCGTCGAGACCGGCCTCTCGCTCGGCAGTCCGCGGGCGACGCGTCAGCTGCAGTCGCCCGATCCATTAGCGCCAATCGCCACGGCACGCCCGCTGGCTGCCGATCGGTCCGTGCCCGGCGAAGTACTCGTCAAGTTCTCCGAGCCGGCCGTGGTCGATGAGCCGCAGCTGCGCGCACTCGGCGCGCAGGAGGTCGAGCATGCGAGATCGGGCGACGTGTCGGTCGTGACCCTCGACGCGGGCGTTGATCCAGAGTCGGTCGCAGCAGAGCTCCGTGCCCGAGCAGACGTCGAATTTGCCCAACCCAACTACCTGCGTCAGGCGTTGTTCGTGCCCGACGATCCGTTCTTCAACCTGCAGTGGAACCTGACTCGGATCGGCCTTGAGCGGGCCTGGGATATCAACTTTGGCGCCGAGGCCGCGATCACCGTTGCCGTGATCGACAGCGGCTTGGCCTTTGAGGACGTGCTCGTCGACTTCCAAGCCGACGTGTTCTCGTTCGAAGGCGTCGACTATCCAGCGCTCGGCGTGCTCGAAGTACCGTTCTCGACTGCCGGCGACCTCGTGTCTGCGAATCGCATCGTGGCACCGTTTGACTTCGTGTGGAACGATGAGCACCCTATCGACATGAGCGGACACGGTACGCACGTTGCTGGGACCGTGGGACAACTGACGGATAACGGCGCCGGGGTTGCGGGCGTAGCCTTCAACGTCAAGATCATGCCTCTCAAGGTGCTTGCCGACGAGTGGGACTTCATCTTCGGCGCTGCTCCGGCGTGCTGTGGCGCGGCGGACCTGGATGTTGCCGACGCAATTCGGTATGCGGTGGAGAACGGCGCTGACGTCATCAACATGAGCCTCGGCGGAGAAGACGAGTCTCCGGTGATTAACGACGCGGTGCAGTTTGCCGTCGACCGTGGCGTGTTCGTGGCGATTGCCGGAGGCAATTCCTTTGAAGAAGGCAACAACGTGGTGTGGCCGGCGGCCGTCGCGGAAGACATCGACGGTGCGATGGCCGTTGGCGCTGTCGATCGCAACGCCGGGCGTGCCTACTACTCGAACACCGGGTCATATATTGAGATTGCCGCGCCGGGCGGTGACCAGCGGATGGATGGATTCGATGGCGTCGTCCAGCAGACACTCGATCCATTTGAGGCCCTGACGTTTCTACTGCCACCCTCGTCGTTTAGGGCACCTCGGTTTGACGTGTTGTCGTTTGTTTTCTTCCAAGGCACGTCGATGGCGGCGCCACATGTCGCCGGACTTGCCGCGTTGCTCATGAGCCAAGGGGTCACCGATCCGGGCGCTATTGAGCATGCCATCAAGTTGACCGCAGAGGACCTGGGCGACCCAGGTACCGATGAGGAGTTCGGCGCTGGTCTCATCGACGCTGCCGCTGTCGTGCGCGGTCTCGGCCTGGCGAGGTAGGCAATGTCTGGGCGTGCGACCCCGAGGGTCCTTCTCGCGGTCTGTGCATTCTTCATGCTGCAGGGTTCGGTGTCGACACAGCAGGAGGCGCGGCCTAAGTTTCGGTCGAGCGTCGACTTAGTCTCTGTGACGGCCGTGGTCACTGATCGCGGAGGGCGGCTGGTGACCGACTTGCGCCGCGAGGATTTTCTGATTCTGGATGGCGGCGAGCCCCGATCGATTCTCGACTTCTGGGCCCAGGATGCAGCGGCTATCAGTGTGGCGGTCCTGGTCGATGCGAGCGGAAGCATGCGGGTCGGGTCGAAGATGGCTGATGCCCGCGATGCCGCGCACCAGCTCGTGTCGTGGCTGCGCGACGGCGACGAGTCAGCGGTGTTCGCGTTCGACACCCAGCTGCGGGAGCTCCGCCCCTTTGGCGAGTCGGTGCAGGGCCTGACCGACGCGCTCGTCGACCTCGAGCCGTACGGAGCGACCTCGTTGTACGACGCGATTGCAGAAACGGCTCATCTCACCGCAGCGCGCGAGACAACCCATCGTGCGGTCGTCGTGATTTCTGATGGGCTCGACACCAACAGCGCATTGACGGCGCCGGAGGTATCCGCGATAGCGAGCGCGATCGACGTACCCGTCTACCTGGTCGCCGTCGTCTCACCGTTAGATCATCCCGAGTCAGCGACGGCGCCGGCGGGCAACGCAAGCCGGGTCGGTCGATTGCGAGACCTCGCACGATGGACCGGAGGCGGCGTATACTTCGCCGCGGCACCAAATGAGGCGAGCGCGGCCGTGGCCGGGCTGCTTGAAGAACTTCGGCATCAATATGTGTTGGCGTTCGAGGCGGCCACCGAACCCGGATGGCGTCTCATTGAAGTGAAGGTGGAAGACCGGCACGTCCGGGCCCGTAGTGCTTACCAGGCTCCGCCACAGCGCGCGTCTTCGTTCGTGGTGGCCGGCGGCGAAGCGCGATAAGATTGATGAGTTCGGTCGTGGACGCATCGACGAGAGGAAGGGAAGAGGAGTGCAGACGATGAGCAAGACAGTACGGCAGGTTCTGGCCTTGGTCTTCGCCATTGCCGTGACAACGGCGTGCGCGACGAAGGGCTATGTCAACGAGGGGCTGGCCGAGGTCAACGAGAAGGTCGAAGGCTTGTCTGAATCGCTCGAGGAGACTCAGGAGCAGACCCGGGTGAATGCGGAGGGCGTGGCCACGGCGCGAAGCGAAGCCGCGGACGCCGCGTCTTCGGCTGATGCCGCGGGTCAGTCGGCCGACGAGGCTGGAAAAGCCGCGGCCGCGGCCGGAGACCGCGCCGATACCGTTGGGCGCAGCACAGAGCGTCTGATGCGTCTGCTGTATGAGGTCGTGCTGAGTCAGGACCAAGGGAACTTTGGTTTTGCCGATGCGGCTCTTCCCGACGCGGCCAAGAGCGAGATAGACCGATTGGCCAATCAGCTCAAGGCCGAAGCGCCCAAGTAACGTGTACATCGAAATCGAAGGTCACACAGATTCGACTGGCGAGCCCGCCGTCAACGAGCGGCTCGGACTCGAACGGGCTGAGGCGGTCAAACGTTATCTACACGAAAGCCATCAGATCCCGCTGCATCGAATGAACGTCATCAGCTACGGTGAGGAGAAACCAGTCGCACCGAATGACACACGCGACGGCCGCGCGCAGAACCGTCGGGTCGTCGTCCGCGTGCTGACGTAGCCGAATTGTCGTCGTCGGCGCGCGGTACGCTGTGCGATACGGGTGAGACAAGCTGAGGCAACGCTATGCGCCGGTTCGCTGGTGTGGTGCTCGCCGTTCTCCTGACAAGCGCGCTGATCTCCGTCGGCCACGCGCAGTGGCGATGGGGTGGCGTGGGCGAGGGAGACCTGCCGCCACGATTCCCTCCAGAAAGCCTTCCTGATCGGGACTTCGCGTTCTGCAAGGTCATGTACGAGCGGGTTCGCTATGAGGAATTGGGGATGGGGTGGGCGACCGACTACCCCTATGCGGGCATCAACTTGATGCTGCGCTACTCCGAGCTCACGACGGCGCGGGTGAGCTGGGACGAACGGGGCGACCCAAATCACTGGGTCGTGAGATTCACAGATGATGCGCTGTTCAACTGTCCCTTTACGATGGCTGCCGATGTTGGCACCATCGGTCTGTCTCCGGAAGAGATCGCGCGGCTCAGGGCCTACCTGCTGAAGGGCGGCTTCCTCTGGGTCGACGACTTCTGGGGAACCCGGGCGTGGCAGCATTGGCAGCGCGAGATCAGCAAGGTGCTCCCGCCGGCCAGGTACCCTGTGTTTGACGTGCCACTCGACCATCCGGTGTTTCGGGTGATGATGCATGTCGATAAGGTTCCCCAAATCACCGCAATCCAGTTCTGGCGGGGAGTCGGCGGGCAGACGACGTCGGAACGAGGGGCCGATAGCGTGGACGCACACTTCAGGGCGATTGCCGACGAGCATGGTCGCTTTCTGGTCGTCATGACTCACAACACCGACATCGCCGACGCCTGGGAGCGTGAGGCGGACGATCCCCGATTTTTTTCGCAGTTCTCGCCTGACGGCTACGGGCTCGGGATCAACGTGCTGCTGCACGCGATGACCCACTGAGGCCGACACCCGCAGCGGACGAATCACTGCGCGAAACTGCCTTAGGTTTCGCACCTTGACTGGGGTAGAATGCCCGGGCATTGGGCCCACCTACCTCACGTCTGCTTGATCGCGTGATTTGCATCGTTCGTCGCCAGCACCACTACCGCCTTCGTGGCGCCGGAGGCCGTGTGTTCATGGAGTGCGCGTCGTGTGGGGTTCGCTCCCCAGGCTGGGAAACCGGATCTGAGCTGCGTACGGTCCAGACCCAGCCGTCTGGGCCCCGCCTGGCCCTCAATGAAGATGCGCAGGGCGACCTCCACGCACCCGCGCGCGATTCCGAGCAGTTCGACCTTGCGGACCTCGTACCGTCGTCGCCAGATGCCCCCCGGCTGAGACTCGACGACGCCGATCGCCAAGGTTCCCGCACGCTCTCTTTGGCCGAGCCGTCGCTCGCTGCGTTGTCGCCGCCCACCCAAGACGACGCTCGCCATTTTCGCCTGTTGATAGACGGCTAGATAGACCGCCGACGCTCTTCTGGTTTCTCAAGTTCTCCTTCGAAGGGCCGATAGCTTCGAGTAGGGAAGTGGAGGAGCAGCGTGCTGTGTCCTCCTCGGTTCTAGCAGCGAAGGAGAGTCTGTGCGGTATCGACGGATGTCCGTGGTGGTAGTGCTGGCGCTGGCGCCGGTCGTATTCGGAGCGGGGTGTGGTGAAAGCAACAACGGGGGCACCCCGTTCTCGCCCTCTCAGGGTGGCTCCCTCCAGATCGAGGACTTTGTTGCGTCTGCCGCCGTCGGCGCGAGTGAAGGAACCGTCCAGCGCGGTTTCCCGCCCTCGGGCTCCGGGGGCCCGACTGTGTCCGTAACTGGTAATTCGATTGTGGTTAACGGCGGCGCATCGGAGTTCGATGTTACGGCCGGGTCGCCGTTCAGCAGCATCTTCGTGTCGCTCGCCGGAGAGAGCCATGGGCTCTCAACGAGCGCGAGCACTGGATTGGGCGATTACTTTGCGATCGATCTGCCGACCCCACAGACCAACGCGACGCTTTTGCTGACGTTTCCACCGACGCTTCCCACGGCTGAGTTCGACGTCTTCTTCTCCGTCGGTGACGACGCAGGCAGCACCGGCCCGATCTCTCGTCTGAACTTCGACGTGATCCAAGTCGGCACCGGCGACGTGCAGATAACGTTGGCGTGGGACGCCGACAGCGACGTCGACTTGCATGTTGTCGACCCAAGTGGCCAAGAGGTGTACTGGGCCAATCGAGAGGTGCCAAGCGGAGGCAATCTCGATCTCGACTCGAACGCCGGATGTTCGCTCGACGACGTCCGGAACGAGAACATCGTGTGGCCCGTCGGTGCAGCCCCGCAGGGGACGTACACCGTGCGCGTTGACTACTGGAGCAGCTGTGGTGTCGAGGCGACCGACTATACCGTCCTCGTCAACAATGGTGGCAACGTGGAAGTCTTCAGCGGACGGTTCACGGGAGCAGGAGACCGAGGTGGCGCCGGCAGCGGTATTGACATCACCACGTTCGAGCGAACGACGGGCCCGGTGCCGGCCAGACTCAGCGTTCCGCCAACACCAGTCGGACCGACGACCAAGCGCTAGCGCAGCGAGCGAACTAGACGCCAGGCGTTTTAGTCGGCGGGCCGGACTGCCCTTCGACGATCATCCGCGCGCGTGACAACAGGAGCCTAGCTCCGGCGACGGCGGTCGACCGATCCATGGAGTCGGTGGATGGAGGGGGCTGCTCATTGCGGACCGCAACCGCACCCAGCCGAACGACGGTCTTCAGCAAGTCGTGGGCCACAGCGAATGCCGGCGGCGGAGCGTGCGCATCGACTTCGGCCGCGAGGACATGCCACACGGCAACGTCATTGTCGTCCAGCACCGTGTCGAGGTGATGGTCGACGCGTTCAGAGGTATGCGCGAACCACGCCGCGTAGGTCGGCTTGGGATGGTCCGGTACCGCAGGAACATCGGTGGCACTCGTGCCAGCGGTTCCACTGCTGTCAGGGGCACCAGCGGTAACCGTGGTGTCAATGGTGCCGATGGTGCCAATAACGATGCGCAGTCCGTCCGTCTCCGAGCCTTCTTCGAGTCGGTAGGGCTGGCGGGAGCTCAAGTCCAGCACCACGCGGGTCACCGGGGGATGCGATTGATTGAGCGCGACCCGGATCCGCTCGACGTTCCCCAACGCAACCGGTGTGACCGCTGAGACGCCCGGAACGACTTCCTTGAGGTCAACGAACACCCGGAACGGGGTGCCGGCTATCTCTCGGAGCGTACCGCTCAGCTGTCCGTTGCCGCGAAGGCTGATGACCACCGCATCACCGCCGTCCCCCTTGGCGACTTCCACCGCCTGGAGGACCGTCGGTTCACCGAGTTGCGGGAGCGCGCCGACAGAGACCGACGCGGCCGTCGCCGCCACGATGCAGTAGCTGAGGCGGATTGCCAAGTTCTTCACAAAAGTGCTTCTGGGTCGATGTATCGGTCGATGAGACGACCGCCGACAGGAGGATGGTCAGGAGGGAGTGAGCGGACCGCGGCCCTACCAAAGCCGCGCACGGCGCGGCTCCACCGGAACCGCGCCGGGTTGCGGGCCCCAACGAACCCAAACTAATCGATCGCGAAGCAGTAGTAGAAGCCGTTGCCGCCCGTGCCCTGTAGGTCGGCCTGACCGCAGCCGCGGCTCCCGTGCGCGGAATTCCACGAGGATGGGACTGGGCCGCCCCCGGTGCGGTCGTGATGACCAACCTGCGCACTACCCTCGCCGTTGCTCGTCCAGTTGCTGCAGGTGTGGTCTGCTCCGTCGGTGAACCGCATCCCGTCGAGCTGTGAGCCGGTCAGAATATCGTGCATGTTGGGGTCGTCGGTCCGCCCGTTGATCATTCCGCCCTTCTCGCTCAGTTGGGTCTCCTTCGTCAGGGCGGCATTCGAGTAGTGGAGCTCGTCGACGCTACCCGCGATCTGGACGCCCTTCGCGTTGTGCCACGGACCCGACCCGATGCGGTCGCTGGCGTTCACGCCCCCTGCGCCGTCGGTGCTGAGATAGGCATGCCACGTCTTGCCGCCGGCTCCGGCCTCAGTAGCGAGCATCTGGCAGTGGGCATCAGCCCCATCCAGGCCTCCGAGGTTCGCGCCATCTCCAGGTCCGCGACTGGTCAGGAAGAAGCTCATCTCGTTGTCCTGTCCCTCAAGCAATGTCGGCGGCATCGCCAGGACGGCCAGGATCGCCATCGCAAGCGCTGCGCACAGTGCGCGTGTTCTCGTCGTTGTCACCACGGTCATCACGGTCATCGCGGACTCCTCCCCAATGTGTGCTGTCGAGATATGGTACGCCGGAAACGCCCGCTAGTTTACCTTACCTGGACGAGGACCAGGGCCGCGGCGAGTAGCTACTTCGGTGGCAGGGTTCGCGCGAAGGTCACGCCCTGACCAACCCACGCGCCTAGTGAGTCGGCCGTGCGGAGACCTGCCCGCGCGACGTACACGTAGCCGTTGAGCGGACGTCCGGTGAAATCCATTTCGCGTGCATGCCGCTTCGATAGGGCTTCTTCGTATCGGGTCGGACCCACACGTACCATCAGCTCGCCGCCCACGATGCCGCACGCCATGTTGCCGTTGATGAGGAACGAGAGTCCGCCGAACATCTTCTTCTCTGTGACGCGGCGTCGACGTGCCAGCGCATCGCGAACGCGTTGAGCGAGTCGCTCGTCGTAGGGCATCGGGAATCGGAGGGGTCCCCGAATCGAGGTTTGCGGTCAGCGCGCCGCCTTCTTCGTTCGTTTCGACTTTCGCTTGGGCTCTTTCGGGAACAGCTCAAGGGCTGAATCGAGCTCGTTCTCCAGAACGGCCACGGGGGCCGGCTGAATGTCGTCGTCCAAGTCGAGCTCGGTTTCGACCGCCGCGTCTTGCGCTGTCGCGTCAATCGGGGCGTTGACGACGACCGCCGCGGCCTCGACGGCGTCGGCAGGTGCCGCGTCTTGCTCGTCTCCGTCGATCTCAGCGTCCGCGACAACGTCGGCCACCGCGGTATCGCCAAGGTCGGGGATCTTGGCAGCCGCCCGAGTGAGGCTGTCGTGTGGCAAGTCTGAAGAAAGGTCTTGCAACACAGAAGTGCCGTCGCTCGAATCGTCCATGGGAGCGTCGTCGCCGATCTGGTCCGGCTCAGTCGCAGGAATTGCTGTTGAGAACAGGCGAGGTGGCCAAGGACGATCCTCAGCTGACTCGATCTGACTCGAAAGCGCCGGCGAGGCCGCTGCCGGGCTCTCAGCCGGCGGTGTGGCCAGGCCAAGCGCAGGTGGGGGAGGAGCGGCGTCTTGCCACTCGATGGGCGGCTGCGGCAGCGCGTCCGGTGGTGCAGGAACCCCTCTGAGGCGCGCCATCTGCGCCCGAAGCTCGGTTACCTCGGAGCTAAGGTGCTCGAGCTTCTCACGGAGCTGCCTGAGATCACGGGCGAGGCGAGCTGCATGTGAGGAAGACCGTGCGTCTTTCTGCGCAGTTTGCTGGGCCGGCTCGTTCGTCTCGCCCTTGACTCGAATTTCGTCCTCGAGTTCGGGCTCCCACCCGAGCTCCTCCGCCAGTTCTCCTAGGAAGGACGCGATCTGATGCTTCATTCGGTAACGTGAAGCGTTTCAAGCCGGGATTTCCATTTTGCCTGCCCCGGATGGTACCTTTATACACCCGAGAGTCGCCGATCCCACGAAACTTTCTTCGTCGCACAATCGTCCAGCTCCGGAGGCCGTCACCTCAGCCCCCGCTGACGTGCAACCGACTGGAGCCCCCTACTTTCAGGGCATTCCTCAGACACCGCTCCACACTTGTGGCCTTTCTTCGCCAGGCGGGCTTCGTAGCACTCGCCGCGCGTCAGCCTCCCGGCACTGGCAGCGCCCAGATCCTCCGTAGCATGTCGCCGAACAGCCGCCGCGTCAGATGCCCTTCTGCCAACAGGAGCCAGTAGTACCGCGCATGCTTCACTAGCCGGCCCCCGGTTTTCACCAGTCGCTGCTGCAGACTCGTGAGCGACCAGCGCTTGATCCGCGGCGGCAGGACCAGTCTGCGCCACAAGTTGCCCAGGTTGTAGGCCAGGACGCTCAGGTGCAGGCGCACTTCGTTCGCCCGGAACCGATGGCACGACAGCCGCGTCCAGTGCGTTGCCTGCTTGCCTTCCTTGATCCATGGCTCCGCCGTGCCGCGCTTGTTGTAGAACCGGACGACCGAGCGACTCGGGAGGGTCATGTTGGTCACGATGAAGCCGACGCGAGGGAACAGCTCACCCCGGTGGTGCTCCACCTTGGCGACCATCCGTCTGGGCGTAGTCCAGCTCTTCGCCTGATAGCGGAAACTCTTGTAGCGCACCAAGGGCTTGCGGCTCGGCCGTCCGGGCGGACGAAAGAGGATGTTTTCGATTTCCAGCTCCAAGCTCTTGTTCGCCGGCATGCGGATGGCATAGTCCACGTCGCGTCTCTCGAGCGTCTCGTCGATCTCCGGCTTGGCGAACGCCGCGTCCGCGCGGAACGCCACGCGCGTGCCCTCCGCCTGCTGCCGTTCAACCTCCGGCACGAGCAGGTCGTCCCAGCTGTCGGCGCTCTGCACGTTGCCGGGCCGCAGCGTGGCGGCGACGCAGTCGCCGTGCTCACTGAACAGAAACAGCGGGTGGTAGCAGACGGACTCAAAGTGCCCGTTATACGCACTCCCTTCCTGCGCCCCATGCACCGGGCTCTCGCTCGAATCCATGTCGAGCACGATCCGGTCGGCGCGCGTCGGTCTCTCGGCCTGTGCGAGCACCTCCCGGTTCACGGCCATCAGCCCAATGAGATTCTCCTCCTGGGTCCCCTTCCTGGACACGTATCGAACTCTCTGCCTAGCCCCAGAGCCAGATTTCGAGCGGATGCTGACCGTGATTCGTAATTCGGCGGCCGCAGCATGATTCGTCCCTCCAGACAGCATCGAAGCACGCGGCCGCCACATCGCCCGCTAGCAGCCGATCCCGATTCTTGGTGAGGGAGGTGGGATGCCAACCGCGATCCGCGACCTCAACTCCGATGGTCTTCGCAACACCGCCGCTGCACCAGACGACCACCGGCAGCAACGAGAGTGGCCGAGGGTGAGCGCTCTATATCAGGGGTGTCCGTTCCCCCGCCCTGGCCCCGCCGGATGGACGCTCCAGGAGCCGGAGCGGAGCGCCTTGACCGGGGTGATGAGATCGTCGTGTTGGTCAATGACTGACCTGCCGGCTTTCTTCGGACCAGTGATTACTGGAGAACAGCGCCAGTCGGGATTCTCAGTTTGTGTCCGTATTCGTCCTGGTCAGCGCGAGCCGACATCGCCGGCGCGATCGCCCAGGGCGCCGGCCGCAGGAGCTCCTCAAGCGCCACCTGCAGCGAGTGGTGCGCGCGGTCGATCACGGGCAGGAGCGGATTCGGGGAGGCCTTGCCGCCCTCGGTCGTGACGTGGCCCTGCTCATCGACGGTGCGCGTGCCGCCCTGGAGGACGACCTCGCGGCCGCGGACCTGCGCGGTCATCCGGTGCCAGTCGGCGTAGGACTCGCAATAGGCGAGCAGGACCGTCGACCGCAGCGGGTCCCAGTGCTCGCGCTCGACCAGGAGGCCGACGACGCGGGTCCACTCCGCCTGTCCGGTGGCATCGAGCGCGTCTGGCGGGGGGGGCTGCTTCCCGGCGCGTCTATCAACGCAAGGTCGCCGTCCCAGACTTCAGCGGCGTTTGCAGCGGTGACATTTACGTCTTCGAATCGACGAACGAGCACCAGCTACTGCCGGACCTACTTCCGTTCGTCTGCCAGACGGATGGCTTCTTCGAGCACGCGATCGGAACGTCAGCCGGTTCGCTGTCGCCGCGAACCAACTGGAAGAGTCTCGCGGCCTACGAGTTTGCCCTGCCGCCGCAGGACGAGCAACGGCGGATTACTGACGCCTTTGTGGCCGCGCGGAACCTACAGGATTTTTGTCGTCGGTCACTGGACTCACTCAGACAAGTAGAGATGAGGTTCATTCTGGATGCCTTCAAGTCAGCCCTACGCTCAGCCAAGCACTACCGCATGAGCGACATCGCCGAGCTCAAGATGGGAAGGCAGAAGGCACCCAAATACACGAAGGGCGTTGGTCTGAGGCCGTATCTCAGTGTCGCCAACGTGGGTAAACTCGAGCTTGTCTTAGGATCCGTTGGAAAGATGGATTTTACGGACATGGAATTTAAAAGGTTTCGCCTCATTCCCGGTGACATTCTCATTACCGAGGGAGATCTAATTAGCCGCTTCAATGTCGGGCGGGCGGCCGTCTTCAAGGGAGAAATTCCTGACTGTTGCTTCCAAAACACGCTCATCCGCTTGAGGCCACGAAAAGGTCTCGATGTCGACTACGCCCTGTTGATGTTGGAAGGGGCACGGCTGTCCGGCGTGTTTGCACGTGCCGCAAAGACAACTACCGTGACTCATCTTGGCTTGCACCGGTTGAGTGTGTACCGCACCCGGTTCCTTGGACACACATTTAAACTAGGCCGCCTGGTCTCCGTTCTCTACCTGCCCTGTGCTAGGGCCAATAAAGCCGCAAGCAACTGTGAACAGCAACACGAACGTAACTATTGCCCCTCTAGTCATTGATCTTATCCTTTACTCCTGTGGTCCTCTCGGTACAGTTCCCTAGTGTTTCCTGCGGGAGGTCTCTCTGAGCAATATCTTGCAAGCCTATTCGACAGCATCGAGGATTGCGCTGGTCGATTTCCTCCATAGGAAGGGCTTGGCAGGGTGCGCGTGATGTACTTCCATGAATCCGCGGATCTCTTCTCACAGTTCGGACATGCTGCGTCTGTTGCGCGGGGAGGATCTCGAGTCGGTGTCGCGGGCGGTGGGGATCACCGCGGCGCGGGCCTCGCAGTGGCGCGACCAGGCGGCGTTCGTTTTCGTGGCCGTCGATCACTGTACGACAGAGTGCATCGGCCTGCATGCGGCCGCGCGCGGGAACCGCTTCGAGGCCCTGGAGCCGATCCGCCAGGGCGTCCGCGAACGCTTCGGCGACATCGGCGACGGCATCGCCCGCGGGCTGCGTCTTCGTCACGACCACGGGTCCAACTATCTGGCGGACGACTTTCAACAGGAGGTCGCGTTCTTCGGGATCGAGAGCTCGCCGAGCTTCGTGCGGGAGCCCGAAGGGAACGGCGTCGCGGAGCGCTTCATCCGCACGCTGAAGGAGAATCTGTTGTGGGTGCGGAGCTTCGACACCATCGAGGCGCTCCGCCTGGCCTTGCTCGAGTTCAAGCGGACGTACAACGAGCAGTGGATGCTGGAGAAGTACCACTATCGAAGCCCCGCCCAGGTGCGACGTGACCTCGTCGGGCTGGCAAAGGCAGCGTAGATGCGAATACCGTCAAACCACTGTCCAAGAACCCTGGGGCGCTACAGCCGGCCGCTGAATGCCTCGGCAGAAACGTGAGCGGCGGCAGACGGCCGAGGCTGTCATGGGGCCGCTCGCCGTTGTAGATCCGTCTCTCCGAACGACTGGGCGGACACGATGACGTTCGACCAAGAGGTCCAGCTTTGGATGGTTGTCCTGGGTTACAGGGTTGGTACGCTCTTGGCCGTCATGGTGCTACCGTGACGCCCGGTTACGATGCTCGGAGAGGCGCGAGTCCGGCGGATGGCGCGCCCTTACGGACAGGACGGAGAAGTGGTGCGAAAGCTAGTCCAGAACATGGTGCCGACTCCGAGGCCTCTGCTGACCTGCCCAGGGCGGCATTACTGGGCGCCGCACGTCAGAACGCCGTACCTTGTGTTCGTCGACGAATCGTTCCGCGGCTTCTTCGAGTTTAAAGAGCGGGGCTACTTCGCTCACGCGGCCGTGGGCATTCCCGAGTCGCAGTACGACGCAATGAAGTCTGCGGTCGCACCGGTGATCGAGGAGTACCGTCGCCTGACGAGCGCCGGCCAGCGAGAGATCAAACACACCGAGTTCAAACGACTCGCGTACCGTGATCGTCGTCGCCTTGCCATGAAGATCCGGGACGCCTTCAAGGCCCACGGCGCCTTCATCAACGTCTTCTACTCGCCGCTGCGCTCGTTCGTGCTGGAGCATGTGCGCACCCGACTGTTCGACGATGGGAAGCGAGAGATCCCTGCCGACTTCAAGGAGTTGTACGACGAGGCGGCGGAGCACCTGAAGACTGAAAGGGAGGGGCCAGGGCAATCGGGGCTGATCAAGAAGCTGCTGCTGTTGCCGATCAGCGCCCACACCTGATTCGGTCGCTCGATGGACAGGCCCCTCAGCCGGTACGGATACACCGTGTGTCCGACCCCGGGCTGGCTCGTGCGCGGCTTCGGATACAGGGCGCGCAGGCCCATCTGGCGCACCAGGCGCTGGACGCGCTTGCGATTCACCGGGTGCCCCTGGGTCTCGAGCTCGTCTCGAAGGCGGCGACTGCCGTAGAACGGACGCGCTACGTGGATCTCGTCCAAGAGGCGCATCAGGGCCAGGTCCTCCGCTGAGATCCCGGTGGGCCGGTAATACACCGTCGAACGCGCCACAGCGAGCAGCTCGCAGCGTCGTGTGACGGCCAACAGGTGGTCGGCGTGAATCATCGCGCGGCGTTCGCTCACCGGTCTCGACCGAGCGCTTTGGACAAAAAATCCTTCTCCATCGTCAGCTGACCAATCTTGGCGTGGAGCTGCTGGGTCTCCTGCTCGGAATGCGCCGCCTCGATCGCACCGGCGCCGAACACGTGCTCGGCCTCCGCCACCAACTTCTTCTTCCAGTCCTGGATCTGATTCGGGTGCACCTCGAACTGCTCGGCCAGATCGACCAGGGTACGCTCGCCTCGCACTGCGGCCAACGCAACCTTGGCCTTAAAGACTGGCGAATGGTTTCGCCGTTTCCTCTTCGTCATCTTCTGCCCCTCTCATCGTGACGGGAATGTAACGCAGAAGATTCCACTTAGCGACGTCGATCAGCTGTCCAGCTGATGGGGTCCACCTCTTTGTGCGTGGGAGAGGGTGGCGAGTTCGTGACTGGCCATCGAGGGACAGCTAGGCGCCGGACGAATCGAAGCGGTCGAGCTTTGGCCGAGTAGCGCTCCTCAAGGACGTGTGTAGCACACGACTGCAACGGGCATAGTATCCTGTACACACTTGATACGAGCTCTCGCGTTGTTAGCCATGGCTCTTGTTGGCGCGGCCGCGTTGCTAGTGGGATTGCTCTGGTTTGACCAGAGGAAGGAAACGGCGCTGCTTCCTCCCACGGGCCGGTTCCCGGTCGGTCGCGTGACGCTCCCCTTGAGTAACGCAGAAGTGGATCTGATGGCTCCGAAGCGGGGTGCTACGCGGGAGCTAGTAGTGTGGATCTGGTATCCGGCTTCGGTCGGGCGGCAGCCCGCTTCCGCAGCCGAATACTTGCCGCCCAAATGGCGGCTGGCGGTTGAGCGTCAGCGCGGTGTGCTAATCACGAAGCTTCTGACGCGAGACCTGTCGCGGGTCCGCACGCACAGCGTTCACGATGCGGATGTGTCCCTTCGTCACCGCGTGTATCCGGTCATACTCATGAGAGCTGGACTTGCGGCTCTTAGTGCGGACTACACTACGGTTGCGGAGGATCTGGCGAGTCACGGTTATGTGGTAGTCGGTTTCGATGCGCCGTATCGAAGTTCAGTCGTAGTATTCCCCGACGGGCGGGTAATCTCCAGAGCAGCACAGAACGATGCCGAGCTCGTCGGCGGACCTCGGCAAGAGCAACTCATCAGGAGGCTGGTACGAGCGTGGAGCGCGGACGTGGGATTCGTGCTTGATCAGCTCGAGCTTATGAACACTTCCGGCCCGTCGGGCAGGTTTCGGGGGCGGCTGGACTTGGCACGCGTAGGAGTGTTGGGGCACTCGCTCGGTGGCGCTACGGCCTTGATGTTCTGTGCTGATGATGCTAGGTGCAAAGCAGGCGTCAACGTGGATGGAGCTCCATACGGTAGCGTTATCAGTAGTGGCGTCACCCAGCCTTTCATGTTCCTCCTGAGCGACCGCACCGGAAAATCCAATGCGCAGGACCGCCGAATCGCCGCGAACATCCGTGCCATCTATGATCGACTTCCACGTCAGCACAGGATCGGGATCGTTATCCGCGGTGCCAATCACTTCGGCTTCAGTGATGACGGCTCTACATTGAAGAGTCCGATCCTAAGGAACGCACTTCGTGCTCTGGGCTTCCTGGGCCTTGATGGCCGGAGGCAACTTACCGTGGCGACGCACTGCATCAGGACCTTTTTTGACGCGTACTTAAACGGGACGTCCACTGCCAGGTTCAGGGCTCGTCAGGCGTTTCCCGAAATCGAGTACTTTGAGGACCGTGACCCCGGGGGCCTACAATAGGCCTCGTGGTTCGACGCCGGCACTGCGGTCAGGTGCGGCCGTCTACTGCCCCACTCCACGCCAGTCTGCTTTTTGGCACCCGCTCGATCTATAGGAAATTCAAAAACTCATTTCTGGTACGTTCAGACACGAATCGGGCATAATCGGCCAGGGCGCGGTGAGAAGGTGCAGCCGTATCCGCACTCTTCATCCCGCCGGGGACGATTCTTCGACGGCCGTGAAGCGGATGCGCAGTGGCCGGGACAGCCTCGTGACGGGGGGCGTCAAATCTCTGGAAGCCCACGGCCCGGAGACCACCGGGGAGGTGTTCTCGCGCGCGGGCAAGACGTCCGTGCGAGATCGGCAAAGACGGAGGGTCAGCTCGCGGCGAGCGGCGGCGCCATGGGTACGTTGGCACCGGCTGGTGCCGGGGACACCCGGCGTACCCAACGCATCCGCTGGCCGGTGCGGTCCAGGAGCGGATCGATGCCGAAGCTCTTCTGCAGCGAGGTTGCCCACCGCAGTGGTCGCGGCTTCCCCAGCCGTTCCTGGCCCAGAAGCGCGAAGACCGTCTCGTGTGTCTGGCCTTTCACGCGCGGCGCGAGGAGCCCGAAATAGCGGATGTTATGGCGGTAGCGGTCAGGGATGTGATCGGCTAAGGCGGCCAGGAACGCGGCCGGCGTATACGTAGTCTCAACCGTCCGTGTCGTGCGCGTGTCCTTCGTCACAAATCGGATTTCTTGACGGTTGATCACCCGGAACCGGTGTTGCGCGATCGGCGGGCGGCGCGCGTAGCGGCCGGCATAGCCGAGAAACTGCCTCTTGCTCCGAAACCGTGTGATGTCGATGTTCCACCACCGTTCGTACTGCGCGGTGAGCAGTTGCCGCACCGCGCGGCGAGACAGGTCCGTGTCAAGGACGCCGACCCGCGCAGCCTCCCGCAGCAGCGTGATGACGGCGTAGCGCCACATCGGCATCAGGGCTCTCCGGTCCAGCAGGGCGCGTGGGCGCCAGCTGGTCCCATCCTCGGTGAGGCCACCCTCGGAAACCAGGATGTGCAAGTGGCAGTTGAAATTCAGGTGCCGGCCGAAGGTGTGCGGAATCACGGCGATCAGCAGCCGGATGCCGTAGGTCTGCCGTGCCCACTGCTGCAGCACCTGCGCGCCCAGGACGGGCAGATCGTGCAGGAGATGCCGGTTCCGCTGGAACAGTGGCCAGAGCACATCCGGCATGGTCAGGCAGACGTGAGCATACGGGACGTCGGGTAGCTCCCGCCACTGATCCCGCTGCCAGGCCCGGGTAGCCTGATGCCCGCAACTGGGACAGGCACGAGACTTACAGGTGTGATAGACGACTCGCTCCTCACGCTCGGAGGTGAAGACCTCCGCGCCGAGGGCCGCGGTGCCGCACACGAGGGCCTTGGCGAACGCCTCCCGCACGGCGGGGCGGGTGTCGTCCCGATCCCAGAGCGTCCGATGCGTCTCGAAGATCTGTCTGAGCGGTCGAGAGCCAGCAGGAATCATCGGGCGTTCTGCTCCTTGAGCTCGTCGTAGTACGCGCGCGTCACCACCACGGCTCGCCCGGGAACATCCACAATCGCCACCGTGAGGTCGGCCGCGGCACAGGTCGCAAGTCCGCGGAGCACGGTGGCCGCCACGTCGACGGGTTGGGCAGGCAGACCAGCGTCAGCGTGCGCCCTGACCAACCGGGTGATCGTCTTTTTGAGAGCCGCGCGGTGCAGATGCGCCCACAAGGCGTCGTCCTGCGCCTTCGCGGTCAGCGTGCGCCATTGCCAGGCCCGATGGATACTGACGTCGCCCTGCAGTAGCCGGTCCCGCGTTTTCGGAATCACGAATTCCAGGAGTTGCTTGACCTTGGTCACATTGCCAGTCGAGACGCCAGCCACACGCGCGATGTCCTTCCGTACATCTCGGTGCTCGTCGTTCGTCAAGTTTGACGACGGTGTCCTGGCGCCGGTCGTGGGTCGCTGTCGATGGCTGCGCGCCCTAAAGTAGGGCTCCAGCTCCAAGGCCATCACGATTCGGCAGAAGTCGTTCAAGCCCTCGGACTGCCGGTGTCGTTGGATGACGATCTGGAGGGCTTCGTCCTCGGTCAGGTCGTACTCGATGCACGGGAGAGTCGGTTGCTGCCGGTCCAGCGCCACCTGCCACCGCGCATGCCCGTCGAGAATGATGCCCGCGGTCGTCGTGAGGAGCGGCTCTCGAATCGGCCCTCGCTGCTGGGCCACACGACGCACTCGGGTCGCGGCGATCGACCCACACCACGCCTGATAGGTCGGGTGGGGCCGCACCGTCGCGGTGGGACGGTGCACCAATCGACCGCCATTGGGGCCACGCGGACCACCGTCCACGGTCTCGTTGCCGCTGTCGGTCCGAACCGTCACCTCACCGGGCACGGGCCGCCTCCGAGTGACTGCCAGTCTGGTGGGCCTCCCGCTCGGCCCATTCATGAAGAAGTCGAAAGAAGCCGGAGGCGTTGCGGGCGATGCGGCGAGCGTCCTCAGGCGTGACGGCTCGCCGCGTGCGGACGTGCCACAACGCCCTGGTGTGTTCGATGAGCGGGCGGTGACCACTACTGGTGGAACTCACTGGAAACCTCGTCGCCGGCATGGCGTGCCGGTCGTCTTTCTGGTCTCCAGTCTCGGAATCACACCGATGACGTGGAACCGGGCGCAGACTGAACTGGGGGCGTCCCCGTCCCAGGGATCACCACGGTACTCACGACCGCTGCAACTCGTCCTCCGGAATCGTGAACTTGTGACTCTTCCCGGCCCGTATCACCAGCTGGCGCTTGCGACCGTGACCCACCTCGCAGCTGATGGCATACTCGAAAAAGCCATGACGCAGCCCGTCCACGATGATCTGCTCCACGTGATCGAGCGCCTTCCGCAGCTGACCACCGCGGGATCGCTCGCGGGCCTGGGCTGGGGTGTCGTCACACATGGTGGGCAGCGTCTTCATATCCCGAATCTGTGACGTAACCCTCACGGACGGCACCGTTCCACGGCTGCGGTCCTCGGTCATGACGTCCGTGCCGCGGCCGGTCGGTCCTTGAACACGAAAACCCGGCGGTGGCCCTCACGGCGCAACGCGACTCGCTCGTACCCCACGCATCTCAGGGAACACGTCAGATAAGGCGTCCCGTGCTTCGTCGAACAGCTGCGCTGCATGAATGTGCTTCGTTCAGTTAACACTAGACATTCCACGCAAATTTTTTGCGCCCCGACGCGATCATTACGGTCTGTTCGACTTGGCCCACGCGATCAGTTCCGCGATCTCACTGGGTGAGAGGACGCTGACCGAGTGCAGGACTGGTGCCAGCTCATGCTGATACACCGTGGCCAACGCGTTGGCCCACTCGGTCAGTTCCGCGACCTCGCTGGGTGAGAGGACGCTGATCGAGCGCAGGAGTGGCGCCAGCTCACGCGGATGCGCCTTGATGATCTCCGTCACATCCGATGCGACCCTGTTCGCTAGCGCCAGCAGCTCATCGTGGTCTTGCCCCAACAGCTCCGCCATCTTGACCACTTTGTCCTCGGCCGGTGGCGGGAGCTCGTCCCGTTCGATCTTCGACTGGTAGGTTGGACTCACCCCGACCATCTTGGCGAACTGCCGCAAGCCGATCTGCCGATGCGCACGCGCACGTCGTACCGTGGACCCGAATGTGCGCTTGGCCTCAGATGCCGTCATTCCTCGCCACCTAAATACTACTGAGCCTGACCACCCCGCAGTGATGAGTCCAGCCGGGCTGGTCGCGAGTTTGGACCGCGCACGCTCAATGGTCGGTGGCCAGCCACGGATGTACAGCATATACTAAACATATGGCTCACGCTCGCGCACCAGGGATCCAGCGAACCGCACGTGCCCGCCTTTATGCTCGCGTCTCGTCGAAAGACCAAGAAAAGGAGGGGTTTTCCATCCCGGCTCAGCTCAAGCTCCTGCGAGAGTACGCGGCCGCGCAGGGTCTCGCGGTAGCCGAGGAATACGTGGACATCGAGACCGCGAAGCGCACGGGCCGAGGCCGCTTCGGGCAAATGGTCGACGACCTGCGGGCGAGGCCTGATACCCGGATCGTGCTGGTTGAGAAGACGGATCGGCTCTACCGCAATCTCAAGGACTGGATCACGCTGGACGAGCTGGACATCGAGGTCCACCTCGTTAAGGAAGGCGTCATCCTGTCGCGCGAGTCGCGCTCCTCCGAGAAGTTCATGCACGGCATCAAGGTGCTGATGGCCAAGAACTACATCGACAACCTCTCGGAGGAAACCCGGAAGGGGATGACTGAGAAGGCCCAGCAGGGCATTTGGCCGTCCTATGCCCCCATCGGCTACCGCAACGCCGTTGGCGCGAACGGGCGGAAGATGATCGAACCGGACCCAGCCTTGGCGCCAACCATCGTCCGCCTGTTCGAGTGGTACGCGACGGGGACGATGTCACTCAAGGAACTCATGCGCAAAGCGCGGGGCGACGGGTTCTCGTTCCGCAAGAGTGGGGACCCGGTCCCCCGCAGCACGGTCCACGCGATTCTCCGCAAGCGGCTCTACATGGGCGAAGTCGACTGGGACGGGCATATCTACCCAGGGGTCCATGAGCCCCTCGTCTCGCGGGACCTCTGGGAGCGAGTGCAGACGGTCCTGGACGGTCGTCACGCGACACGCCATCGACGGGTTAGGCGCAACTTTGCGTTCTCCCGCCTGATCACGTGCGGCCACTGCGGCTGCGCGGTGGTGGGCGAGATCAAGAAACGCCGGTACGTCTACTACCACTGCACCGGTTACAAGGGGAAATGCCCCGAGCCCTACGTGCGCGAAGAGGTGCTCGAGCAGCAGTTCAGTGCGCTGCTGGACCGCTTACATTTTGATGCGGAGGTGCTCGACTGGGTGCGGGCGGCCCTGACTCAGAGCCACGAGGACGAGCGGCACGCCCACGACGAAGCCATCGAGCGCCTCCAGGCCGAGTATGCCAGGCTGCAGAACCGCCTGGACGCGATGTATGTCGATAAGCTGGACGGCCGCATCCCTGCAGCGTCGTTCGACCGCATGGCGGCCGACTGGCGAGGCGAGCAGGCCACGTGCCTTCGATCCATCGAACAGCACCAGTCGGCGAACCAGTCCTACATGGCCGAGGGTATCGAACTTCTTGAACTCGCCCGAAACGCCCGCCCTCTCTTCGAGAAGCAGGAAGCGCGCGAAAAGCGTCGCCTGCTCGATTTCCTGGTTTCGAACTGCTCCTGGAGGGACGGACAGCTCACGACCGAATTCCGACAACCATTCGATTCACTAGCAGATACGGCGATGGCCGCAGCCACCGCGAGAGCTGAAGGGGGGGCAGAATCAGCAAAAAGTGAGATTTGGCTCAGCAGGTCGGTCTCGAACCAATGCAGGGTCGATGTCAGCGCCGCACCCCGGTCCCAGCGCTTCGGCGACCCGATGAGACGGAATGTCGGGTCCGTCGACACGCGCACTGCGTCGTTGAGGTCTTCGTAGCCCGCGAGCCGGCTGTAGACCGATTGCCGCAGGAGATCCGCCAGACTGAACTGGGTGTTCAACCCCTGTCGGGAATCGCTCAGGTGCTCGGAGATGAGTGTCTCCAGCCCCAGGCGTTCATCCAACTCGCGCACTAGAATGAGGCCGGCGTCGGAGGTGACGCGCGATCCCTGAAACGCGACTTTCAAGAAGCCGTTGAACGCGAACTGAAATGGCTCGTGTTGTAATTCACCCACCGGGTGTCACCCTCCGTCGTGAGGTTCCTTACGTCGGAGCCCCAGAAATCAAGGCGCGGCGACTGGTCCTGGCGGTACGGTACCACAGCGAAATCGGAAATCCGGGTCAAGACCTGTGCCTCTGTCTGAGGGCGACTTCAGTCTGCAATGGAGCCATTTGGCGGCCCGCCAAAGTGATTGGTATTTCGACGGGTGACCTTAAGTCGCCCATTGTGGCGACTTCGGCCGCAGGATCCGGCTGCCGGGCGAGTTCGTTCACCCCTCCAAGAACCGCGCGCCGGTCGAGCGTCCGCGGTACAATTCTGGCGCCAGCCTGCGGTACCTACGACACGAGGACGATGCTATGAACCGCCGTGCCCCAGCGACCACCGTGACCGCGCTTTGTGTTCTGGTTCTTGCCAGCCCGACTGTTGCGTCGGCTCAGGACAAGCACGAGCGAGAGAACCTGACAGACCTACGAGAGGTCAACGTTGTCGTCGACGACCTGGACGAGGACGCCGAGTCGGCAGGCCTCGACCGGCGCCAGCTCGAAACGGCGATCGAACGACAACTCGAAGGCCGTGGCGTTACGGTTGGCAGCTCCCGCAGCGCGGGTGACCTCTACGTGAACGTCGACACCTTCCGCGGATCGACCGGTCTGTACGCGTATTGCGTCGAGGTGTCCGTGCAGCAGCTCGTCACGATCGAGAGCAACCAGCTGCGCACGTTGGCCGATGTATGGGAGGTGGCGAGCCTGGGAACCGTTGGCGCCGCGAACCTGGCGGAGATCGCCCGTGTTGTCGAGCAGATCGTCGACTTGTTCGCCGACGACTTCCTGGACGTGAACAGGTAAGAAAGAACCCTTAAATAGTTGCACTCTGGCGGTTTCTCGGGTAATTTGGTGGGCGGAATATTCCAGACTTACAGCAGAATCGGGTTCGATCACTCGAGGAGGTCGTCTCATGGGAGACGTGGAACAGATTCACGAGCAGCAAGCAGCCGACGATGGGTTTTCGCGGCGGACCTTCATCAAAGGGGTCATCGCGACGGGCGCGAGCGTGTCCGCGTCGAGCTACGTGTTCAAGGACGGCGCGGTGGCGCGGGCCCAGGCGCCGGGGGCGGTCGAGCGGCTAGTGACGCTGACGGTCAACGGGCAGCAGCGGCGGGTCGATGTGTTACCGCAAGAGACCTTGGCGACGACGCTGCGCTACAAGCTGGGGCTGACGGGCACGAAGATCGGGTGCGACCGGTCGGAGTGTGGCGCGTGCACGGTGCTGGTGGACGGGGTGCCGCACTACGGGTGCTCGATGCTGACGCACCAGGTGCGGGGCCGGGCGGTGCAGACGGTTGAAGGGCTGGAAGGGGCGGACGGGACGCTGTCGCCGGTACAGCAGGCGGTGGTGGACGAGCAAGGCTTCCAGTGTGCGTTCTGCATGTCGGGGTTTGTGATGAGTATGACGGCCCTGGTCGAGGAACAGCCGAACGCGACGCGGGCGGAGGCGGCGCAATTCCTCTCGGGCAACCTGTGTCGGTGCGCGGACTACAACAAGATTTTGAACGTGGCGGAGCGTGCGCTTGTGCTCAGTCGTGAAGGTCAGGCGTAACATCTGGAGGGCGCGCGCAGCGCGCCCCCGCCGGGGCAGAGCGGGGTTTGGGCTCCCGCGAGCGCCGGCGGCGGGGTTCGGGGCCGTAGGCATCGTATGGGAATGAGGTAATTGACGTGGCTGATTACAAGCTGATCGGCAAGGAGTACTCGACTCCTGACCTGGTGGCGAAGGTCACGGGGCGGGCGAAGTATGCCGAGGACTTCCGGGCGGAGGGCATGCTGTTCACGAAGCTGCTTGTGAGCCCGATGCCGCACGGGCGGGTCCGGAACCTGGACACGACCGCCGCGATGGCGATGCCCGGCGTGAAAGCGATCCTGACAGCGGACGATCTGCCGGAGGTGGAAGCGCCGGAAGAGCGGATGCTGACGAACGAGCCGCTGTATGAAGGCGAGCCGATTCTGGCGATCGCGGCGACGAGTGAAGAGCTGGCGGCCGATGCAATCGAGAAGGTGCAGATCGACCTCGAGCCGCTGCCGTTCACGCTCGATCCCCTTGACAGCCTGCGACCCGGTGGCGCGAACGCCCGCTTGGAAGGCAACTCGATGGATGGGCGGGAACTGGTTGACATCAAGTGGGACAACATCGACTGGTCCGAAGTCGACGAGGGACAGCTCCCACTCGGGGGCCAGATCACCGAAGAGTGGGAAGTCGGCGACGTGGAAGCCGGGTTAGCCGGGGCTGACCTGGTGCTCGACGAGACCATGTTCGTGCAAGCGACCTCGCATCAGCCGCTCGAGACCCGGACGGCGATGGCATACTGGCAGAACGGCAAGTGCTACATCCACGTATCGACACAGAGCCTGGCCCGTACCCACGCACCGGCGGCGCGGTGGCTAAACGTGGCCCCCGAAGATGTCGTCGTCATCGGCGAGTACTGCGGCGGCGGGTTCGGCAGCAAGGTGTTCGGCTCGCTCATCAGCGGAATCCCGGGCCTGCTGTCCAAAAAGGCAGGCAAGCCGGTCATGATGCGGATCAACCGGCAGGAAGAGAACTTCGTTGGTCGGGCGCGCCCGGGTGAGCAAGTGCGCGTCAAGATCGGGTTCAGGCGAGACGGGCGCGTGACGGCGCTCGACATCTTCGCCGTGCAGGACGGCGGACCGTACGGGCGATCCGGTGACTTCATGGGGATGGCTGACATGGCGTCGCTGGCACACCAGCCCGAAAACATGCGCCTCCGTGGCATCAACGTCTACACCAACACCCCGCCGCGCGGGGCCCAGCGCGCGCCTGGCGGAGTGCAGGCGGTCACCATCATGGCGCCGCTGATGCGGATGGGTGCCAAGCAGCTGGGCATCGACCAGCTGGAGCTCTTGAAGATCAACGCGCCATCGGGGCAGGCGATCTTTGGGCGACCACGCCAAGGGCGCCAAGGCAACGTGTCAGGCGCGTTCGTCCGTGAGGCCATTGATCGGGGTGCCGAGAAATTCGATTGGGCGGCGATGAAGGCGCGAAGCGGGCAGCGCAACGGCTCGAAAGTCACCGGCATTGGCGTGGCGTTGAGCCCGTACGCCGCCGGCGCATCCGGGATGGACGGGCTGCTCACCATCCGTCCCGACGGCAAGGTCTACATCCAGCAAGGCATCGGCAATCTCGGCACCGGGTCGGTCTTCGACACAGCGCGGGCGGCGATGGAGGCCTTGCAGACCGACTGGGATCAGGCCGAGGTCATCTGGGGGGACACCAGCAAGCATATGCCCTGGAGTGCTCTCCAAGGGGGCAGCCAGACCACGCATGCGCACACTCGGGCGAACTGGGCGGCGGGGCTCGATGCGAAGCGGAAGCTGCAGGAGATCGCGGCACGCGACCTGGGCGGGTCGCCCGACAGTTACGACGTGGCCGATGGCCGGGTCTTCCGGCGGGGGAATCGGTCGCAGGGGCTGACGTTCGCGCGGGCCGCGCAGCGGGCCATTGCGCTCGGTGGCAAGTACGACGGACACGAGCTGCCCGAGGACATCGACGCGATGACTACGGCCTCGGCGACCGCCCTGGCAGGGCAGGGACTGATGGGTGTGGCCAAGGACAACTACGAGACCGGCGGCCGCAACATGTCCTACGCGATCGGCTTCGCCGAGGTCGAAGTCGACACGGAGACGGGTGGCGTCAGGCTGGTCGACTACAAGGTCGCTTCGGACGCCGGGACCATCCTCAATCCGCGGACGTTCGCGGCCCAGCTGCACGGCGGAGGTGTCCAGGGCTTCGGCTTGGCCCTCGGCCAGAAGTGGGTCTATGACCGACGGTGGGGCCTGCACGTCTCGAAGCGGTTCTACTCGAATCGGCCGCCAACTATTCTGGACGTTCCACACGAGCACAAGATGGATTGGGTGGCGTCCAATGATCCCGATCCGTTCAGTCCGCTCGGGGCGAAAGGAATCGGCGAGGCGCCTCAGGGGGCCGGCACCGGCGCCGTTATGTGCGCCATAGCTGACGCCCTGGGCGACGGGTATTTCAATCGGACGCCGATCATGACCGACATGATCCTGACCAGGCTCGAAGGGTTGCCTGAGCCGTATTCGAAGCTAACGGCCCACGCGTAGTCGTGTAGACGACGCAGCAGACAGGGAGACGAGACCAATGGCGGTAATTCGCGACAACATGCCGGCTTTCGAGCTCTTCCAGCCGACGACGACGGCCGAGGCGCTGGGGGTGTTGGACCGATACGGAGCCGACGCGTGGGTGCTGGCCGGAGGGCTGGACACGTGGGACTGGCTGAAGGATCGGGTCGTCCGCCCGGCGGCGGTGGTGGACCTTGGAGCGATTGGGCCGCTGGCCGAGATCCGTGCCGCGAACGGCGGGGTCGAGATCGGCGCGATGGCGACGCTCACCTCCGTCGTGGCGGATGCCACGGTGCAGGAGTCGTTCGGGTTGCTGGCGGAGGCGGCCGCGCTGGTGGCGTCGCCGCAGATCCGGAACCAGGGCACGCTGGGCGGGAACCTGAGCCAAGATACGCGGTGCTGGTATTACCGGGACGGGTGGAACTGCTACCGGGCCGGGGGCAACATCTGCTATGCGGATACGCCAACGGCGATGAACCGGGAGCACTGTGTCCTGGGCGCGAGCCGGTGTGTGGCGGTGAACCCGTCGGATACGGCGCCGGCGCTGATCGCGCTCGACGCGGAGCTGGTGGTGGAGAACCAGAGCGGGGCGCGGACGGTGAGCGCGGCGGACTACTTTGTGGGCCCGGAGGTGGACATCGAGCGGATGACGGTGTTGGCCCCGACGGACCTGCTGACGACGATCCGGGTGCCCGGCACCTGGGCGGGCGCGGCGTTCTACTTTGAGAAGAGCCGCGACCGCGCGGTGTGGGACTTTGCGCTGGGCAGCGTAGCGCGGGCGGCGACGGTCTCGGGCGGCATGGTGGAGGACCTGCGGGTGGTGGTCAACGGTATGGCGCCGACGCCGGTGCGGCTGACGGCGGTTGAGGATGTGGTCCGAGGCCAGGCGGTGTCGGAGGAGTTAGTGGAGCAGGCGGGGCAGGTGGCGACTGAAGGCGTCAAGCCGCTGGCCCACAACGGCTACAAAGTGGCGTTGCTCCGGAACCTCGTTAAACGGTCGATTCGCAGCATCGAAGCGTAGGACGTCCAACAGAGGCACCAAAGCACGAAAACACGCTATAGTGAGATCGCATCGGTGACGGTGCGTCCAAGTGCAGGGGGTTCCTGCACGTAGGTAAAGGTAGTCGGCAGTACGGGTACGACCGAACTCCGACGATTAACCAAGTGGAGTGAGGAAATGCCCACATCCGGTACAGTGAAGTGGTTCAACGACAGCAAGGGTTTCGGTTTCTTGACGCGCGATGACGGCGAGAAAGACGTGTTCGTGCATCACTCGGCCATTCAGGGCGAGGGCTTCAAGACCCTGTCTGAAGGCCAGCGAGTCGAGTTTGAAGTGGTCCAAGGCCAAAAGGGCCCGGCCGCCGAAAACGTCATAAAACTGGACTAGTCGTTCACCATCGGAAATGTGCGAGGCCCCGTCGTAGCATGGCGGGGCTTCGCTGTGTACAGCACCACACTGATCAACCCTCACGTATGCCGTCCTTTGATGTCGTGTCAGAAGTGAACCTCGACGAGGTTCGCAATGCGCTCAACCAAGCGACTCGTGAAGTCGACACACGGTTCGACTTCAAGGGAAAGAACGCGAAGTACGAGTTCGACAAGAGGCAGATTACGATGCGCGCGCCAGACGAGTTCCAGCTGAATCAGATGTTCGACATCCTGACGAGCAAGCTCGCCAAGCGGAAGGTTAATGTCGGCTCGCTCGAGCGGAACCCGGTGCAGACCAACGTCAGCGATGCGTGGCAGACGGTCACCGTTCGCCAAGGGATCGAGACCGATCTGGCTCGGCGAATCGTGAAGATGATCAAGCAGACGAAGATGAAGGTGCAGGTTGCCATCCAGGGCGATCAGCTTAGGGTGAGCGGAAAGAAACGAGATGACCTTCAGGAGGTCATTGCCTTCCTCAAAGAAACTGACATCGATCTTCCGTTGCAATACACGAACTATCGTGACTAGTTGAAACGGCAGGCGCCACGGTTTGGGTTGGCGATCGCAGCGAGATCGGCGGGTCTGATAAGATGAGGCAGAGATGTCAGTACGGTGGATCCTGACCCTAGCGTTTGCGACGCTTGGACTTGTCGTTGCCAGTCTCGCGATCGTGGGTCTGGACGCTCAGGAAAGGGCGGCGGAGGGGCCTCTCGTCGAGGTCTATAAGTCACCCACTTGAGGCTGTTGCGGGGTGTGGGTCGCACACCTGGAAGAGCACGGCTTCAAGGTCAAAGCCACCAACGTCTCGAATATCTCTGGCATCAAGTCGACTGTTGGACTTCCTCGAGAGCTCTATTCATGCCACACGGCGTTGGTCGACGGCTATGTGGTGGAGGGTCACGTTCCGGCCGAAGACATACGGCGCCTGCTCAGCGAGCGACCGGATGTCTCGGGGATTGCCGTGCCCGGAATGCCGATTGGGTCTCCAGGCATGGAAGGTCCCAATGCGAAGCCGTACGACGTGATCAGCTTCGACGACGATGGCACCTTCACGCGCTTCTCGACTCACGCGCCCTAGCGTGATGCGGCGCTGAGCGTCGCGAGTCTTCCGACCCGGGTCCCTGCACACCCGACGTTGCGCTCTGCGTACTAGCCGACCGTAGGATGCTCGCCCGCCCGACTCTCCGTTGACCCGAGCTCGACGACCAGGCTACACTGCTCGGGATTGGACACACCTGCCACGGCGGCTTCACAGCCACCGGCCCGATGCTCCCAGCGCCGGGTTCATGCCATCGATAGAACGAAGAGGTGACATATGGCTTCGGATCGCTTTCTTGTGATGGGTGTGAAGACCGCTGAGCGCGAGTGGTTTGCATTGGCGAACCAAGAACCTGGCCGGGCTGAGGTTGGCTTCGATCCGGGCGTCGGCAGGTCTGAGGCTGAGCTGCGACGTCAGCTCCGAGATCTCGGGCTGTCAACACCGCTGAAGAGTTGATCCGCTCCAACGCGTAAGAACTGATCCACTCAGTGCCCACGAGATCGCGCTCTCGAACCGAGATTTGGCGTCCAACGCCGGGGTCTTTCGGCTGGATCCGGCGGCGGGACGCTACGTCAGGCCCGCTTGGGAATGCCCAGCACGACGCCAGGCCCTGTGACTCACCACTAGCTCGCCGAAGACCTGACGCCGGCGGGTACTAGATGGCGTCGCTTAGTCTTTCGATCCCGATCTCGAGCTGACCGCCCTGCACCCGCAGGTGGCCGAAGAACTTCGTAGCATCAGCGATACGAACTTCGACGGCGTGGTCGATCTCTGCGCCTAGCGACACGACATCTCCGGGTAGCAGCGCGAGGACCTCTCTAGCGGAGATGGCGGCATCCAACGACGCGGCGACGGGAAACGGCACTGACGCGAGGCGCCGGTAGTAGGCCGAGCGCGGTCCCGGCGGAGCTTGCTCGGGTTGACGGCCTCTAGAGGCGTCGGCTGCACGCAGACCCATCTCTTCCAGTGCGGATGCCGGGAGCGCAGTTCTCATCCGCCCGGTTGACTCGGCAATCTGCAGCTCGAAGGTCGTGACCGCGAAGATCTCGCTGGGATCCGCGAGGTTCTGCATCTGCGTTTTGGAATCGATTCCGTTGGCGGCAAACTTGACGGGGCTCAGCGACTGCCATTCTTTCGTTTGGACGTCGACGATGAGATTGAGGATCTTGCCGAGGATACTCTGCTCGATGTCAGTCAGGGCGCGAGCCTCGACCGTGCTCTTTCCGCGCCCGCCCAGCATTGAGTGGACGCAGGCGAACGCGGCGTCGAGGTCCATCTCAACTGCGCCGGTTCCGGAGACTGGCTGGAAGTCGAGGGCGAAGATAGCCGTCGTTTCGGGGAGCGACGCCAGGAAGTCGCCGTAGGTGAGCTCCTCGACTCGGGCCACCTGAACGTCGGAGGAGGTCCGGAGGTACGCGGCGACCGACGTGCTGAGCTGCCGCGCGAAGCGATCCTGCAGGAAGCGCAACGCTCGAAGCTGGTCCTTCGAGAACCGTTCCGGCCGTCGGAAGTCGTAGGGCTGGACGTCCTCCGCGGTCGGGTCGCCTGTCTCCTGATTCGCGACCTGGCTATCAGCAGGCTGGTCCTCGCGGTCTTGGCTTTCTGGACTCGGTTCCGGCGACGCTTCCTGGGTTGCTTCCTGCGGGGGGTCCTGGCTCACGTCTACACTCCTCGGTATCGGTTGGCCGTCACATCATGACGACAGGCCGACCCGCGCGTCGCGATGACGGGTGTCGACCACGCGACATTGGCGAATCTGCCTGTGTATGAGCAATAACAGTGCCGGCGTAGGCGGAGTGGTATAGTTAACGCCGCGCAGCGCCTGGAGGGTGTCTGTGTGTCCAATTTGGAACTCGGGAGGAGGTTGAGATGAGACGCGGTCTGTGCCTGGCAACCCTTACGTTCGTTGGTGTCGCCCTCACGTTAGTCACCAACGAGGCGCAGGAGGCTCGACATCCCATTCGTCCGCTCGAGGTCGCGGATAACCTCTACATGTTGAGCTCTCATCCTGCTGGGCAGGGCATGCGCACCGGTGGGAACACCGCCGTCTTCGTGATGTCCTCGGGCGTCACTCTCGTTGACACGAAGATCAAGGGGTACGGCCAGGACATTCTTGCCGAGGTTCGCAAGATCACCGACAAGCCGATCACGACCATCATCAATACCCATACCCATTGGGACCACAGCGGCGCCAATCCGGAGTTTCCCGACACGATCAATTTCGTGGCGCACGAGAACACCGCGGCGCACATGTCGCAACCGACGTGTGATGACGGTCGCGGCTTTGAGGGCGGCTCGATTACCAATTGCGAGCAGTTCCAAGGTGAGAACAAGAAGTATTTGCCGAAGACCACGTTCTCGACTACGAAGACGCTATTCAGCGGACCCGATCAAATCGACCTGTACTACTTCGGGCGTGGCCATACCGATGGCGACACCTTCGTGGTGTTCAAAGCGGCCCGGACGGTGCACACAGGTGACATGATGGCGCGCAAGGGTCTGCCGTATCTCGATGTCGATAACACGAACGGGAGCGCCATCGAGTTCGGGTCGACGCTCCGAAAGGCGGTCGCCACTATCGCCGATGTCGACACGGTCATCCCGGGGCACAACGACTACCCACTGACCTGGAGCGACCTCGCGAACTACTCGGGGTTCTACAACGACTTGCTCACCAAGGCCCAGGCTGGCGCCGCGGATGGACTGAGCGTCGAGGAGGTCGTGGAGGCGTACACGAAACCAGACCGGTATCGTGAGTATCAGGCGCCGACCAATAGGTTGCAGGACATCGTCCAGCACATCTTCAACGGCGTGTAGCGGCGACCGGCTCGAAGTCCTTCCACTGGCTGAGCTCAGCGCGTCGTTTTGCGCTGAAGAGTACGCGCGCATCGACGAACGTTTCGAGTTGAAGTGGTGCCCAGATCTCCTCTTCGACCGGGTACCGATCGAACGATCCACGTGCATCCGAAATCGTTCCGAGCAAACCCCACCACATGCGGACTCGATCGATTAGGTCGAACTCCACGCGCGCGACTTCGAAGGTGTCCTCATCGACCCAGAGCGCTCCGCTCGCGTTGTTAAGCGCCCGGTCGATGTTTCGGCGAACAGGCAACCGACCTGATCGCGGTCGGAACGAGAGTCGGTGGGTGGACCGGCCGCGTAGCTCTTCGACGCCGTCGGTTTCAAACTGATAGCGGCCTATCAGCTCCTCGTTGAACACGATTTCGTCATCATCGTCGTCATCTGAATGGGTGCCGTTCATGACGGCCTCCGCAAACTGCCGCTTGCGCTCGTCCTCCGCCGCCCGCTGCGCGTCGTCGAGAGGTTCGTTGTCCCGTGCGACGAGACGGGCAAACGGCACACCATGTACTGGCTCGACTTCGAACTCACGCGTTTCCTCGCGCGTGATCTGCCCGCCACGGTCGAAGCGTCGCACCCGTCTGGTCATCTGGCACCGGTAGCGGCCCGCGAATCCCTGTTCATCCGCCCATGCGGCGCGTTCGAGCGCGCTTGCGACGATGCGCTCTGCTTCCATCGCATCCTGGGCGGCGAGCCGAGCCGAACCGGTGGCGCTCAGGAGGGACACAGCCGCCAGGCCGAGCGCAACCCACGCGATGCGAGTCATCTCCCTTTATCATACAGAGCTGCAACCGATGCCAATCACCGCTGACTGATGAGCGACGGAGCCGGAACTGCAGGTCGTGCGGCTTCATGGATGCGGGCTGACCGGGCGCGTGCCGAGCGCCGTGTCCTGCTGGCGGTGGGTCTCGCGTGTGCGGTCGTGACCCCCGCCGTGGGGCAGGTGCCATCGCAGTCCCCTCGGATCGGCTCAATCGAGATCGTCAGATACGAGGTGTTTGAGATTCCCTCGAGCGGTCTGGTTACACCGTATCGGATCGCAAACGGTATTCACGTTCACACACGCGAGCGTGTCGTACGACGTGAGCTCCTGTTCGCGTCTGGCGACGTACTTGACCGCGAGGTGATCGAGCAGACCGAGCGCAATCTTCGGGCGTTGCGCTTTATCCGAGACGCGCGCGTGGAGTCGATCCCAGTCGACGATGACAACGACGGACAGCCTGAGAGCGTTAACCTGCGCGTGCTCACCTGGGACACCTGGTCGCTCGCGCCGCGCGCAGATTTCGAACAAGTGGGTGATCGCACGATTTGGGAGGCCGGCTTTTCGGAAAAGAATCTGCTCGGACTCGGCAAGGAGGTGACCTACTCGCACCGAACGAATCTCGACCGCACATCCGATCGACTGCTGTATCACGACCCACAGCTTGCCGGATCTCGATTGGCGCTTACGGCATCGGCGGCTGACCTGAGCGACGGCGAAGAGGGAGCCATCACCCTCGGTCGACCATACTTCTCGCTGGACGATGCGTGGGCGTTCACCGTCAACACCGGGACGTTCAGTCGGCTGGATCCGCTCTTTGAGGATGGGGTCGAGGTCGATCGACTCCGCCACCGCGGTCAATGGGGCGACGTCGAGCTCGGGAAAGCCATTCGCCGTCGCCCGACGAGCGCCCTCCGGGTTCACATGGCCTACCGCCTGCGCCGGGAACGCATCGCTGCCGACGACCGAGACTTTGGGATCGTCGAGGTCGGCCTGCAGTCGGTCGAGCATCGGTTCACCAAGCTGACCCATGTGAATCGCTTCGAGCGGCCGGAGGACTTCAATCTTGGGGCTCGCTCATACGCCACCGTCGGGTTGTCGACGGCGGCGCTCGGTGGTGGTGCGAATCGGGTGGTGTTCACCGCGGCTGGACATTCGCGCGGCTTCGCGTTTCGGCCGGACCATTTCCTCGCAGCCGGCGTTGACGTCGGTGCGCGCTCCGAGCGGGGGCAGTGGGTCAACGGTCTGGCGAACGGGTGGCTACGTTACCTTCTGAAGTCCTCACAGCGCCGTGCGTTCGTTGGTCGAGTGCGTTACCGACACGGGCATGACCTTGATCCCGAGGTGCAGATTCTGCTCGGTACCGAGAGCGGGCTCCGCGGCTACCCGGTCCGTCAGTTCGTCGGGACCCGGTCGCTGCTGTTGAGCGCCGAGCAGCGGTGGTTTCTTGCCGACGAAGTCGCCCAGCTTCTCTCACTCGGCGTCGCAGCCTTCGTCGATAGCGGGTTCGCGTGGCCCGAGGACGAATCCATCGCCCTCTCAGATCTCAAGACGGCAGTCGGGGGAAGTCTGCTGGTCGGGAGCAACAGGCTGACGACACGCGGCGGCGTTCGTTTCGACATCGGCTATGCCCTCAACCCGGTCGTTGGGGCCGACCGGTGGGTGCTGTCAGCGGGATCGACGATTGACTTCTAGATCCCCGGTACTCGTTCGCAGCTTCTCGGTGGGCATGCTGGTTGCGGTGGTGGGCCCGCTCGTTATCGTCCCGGCGATCGGCGCGACCGGTCTGTTCGTCGGTGGATCTGCCCTGCGAATGCTCTTCGCGCTTGCTGCTCCGGCGGTCCTGGGCGGTGCGTTCGCCGGCCGAGCGCTCCAGCGAGGGTGGCGGGGCACGCTGGCGTTCGCGGTTGCGTTCCCGGTTGGTACCGCAATCCCCATCCTTGCCGTGTCGACGCTTGATGCCCTCTCGGGACGCGAGAGCCTGACGCAGCTGACGGTTGCCTACGTCGGCCTCCTGTCGATCTCGTTCGGAACGCTCGGTGCGGTTGGCGCATCACTATCCGGTTTCAAGTGGAGCGTGGTGGGGCGCGTACTGCTCGCGTTTGCGTCATGCGGTGTAGTCGGTGGACTCGTCCTGACGGGCATGGCGAGCCTACTCCCGGAGGCGCCCACGGGGATCGCATGGCTCCGAATGAGCGGTAGCGCGGCGGCGTTAATCATCCCGGCTGCGGGCTGCGGGTGGTGGCTTGGACGTCTGTCCCCGTGATCACTAGCGCATACCGGCAGAAGAAGTAGACGCTTGCCGCCGACAGGAGATGCCACACGACATGGGGCTGCACGACATGCTCGAGTGAACCGCCGAGGCAGCCGATTCGCGCGTGATCGATCGCAAGCAGCGCCGCTCCCGAAAACAGGAGCCACGCCGCTACCCGATAGTCGCGCCTGGTTGAGTCAGACGCGGCGCGGAACCCAAGCCAGAGAACTGCCAGTCCCTGCACCGTCAGTCCCGCAAGCCCAAGTCCCAAGTGGAGAAACGGCAACACCGCACCGCCGACCCCCAGTACCGCGAACGCCCGCGCGAATCGACGCGGTTCGAGATACCCGGTCGCGACCAACATCGTGGCGACCAGGTGTCCCGTCAAGAGGTAGACGGCCGAGAGATCGAGCGCTTGGAAGACCGCGGCAAACGAGCTGTGGAACAGCATCGAGCTGAGCCCCATGATCATGATGATGCTCACGATGCCTGGCAGACGCCGGCGATCGGCCGTGCTCGAGCTCGACACCAGGATGAGTCCGACGATGACGTAGGCGAGTGCCGACAGCGTCTCGGCCGGGTGCACGACCCACCCCGCCACGTCCGGCTCACAGGTTCCGAGGGTCGCGCGCGGCAGCCGCTCCCACACCTCAAACATCTAGCGGCCCGGTCCGGTTGAACCCGACGAATACTCTCGCAGCAGATCGAGCCAGGCGCGATAGACATCGTCGCCGAAGCGTTTTCCGATCGTCACGGCATCTTCGTAGTGGTTCGGATGGTCCAGGTTCCACCAACCCACGTAGTCAGACATCGGAATCATGTACGAGAGATAATCGTTCGCCGATCCAATGACCGCGTGATGCGTGCCGGGCATGAGCGGGTCGATACCCGCGATGGCCGGAAAATCCCACTGGCCCCACGCCGGCCCATAGTCGGCGGTGGACGGCTGTCGGCCGACGACGTAAGCCGGATCGATCTCGCCGGGCGCCGTAATGAAGCTGAGATCACCGAGGCGAACGAGCGTGACCTCGCCACGCACGCACCCGAGAAGGCCCCAGCAGCGTGGCCAGGCATAGCGCAGTCGGTCCTCGGCCCGGACATCGTCGTGCCACACGGTCCAGGTGCCGAGAATGTGGATGAGATTGTCGACCGGGGTCTGGAACGTGTGCGTCCGGACCGTCACGGCGGCATCGGCAGTCGTCTCGAGCGACTCGAGGGCGGCCGACGCGGCGGCGGCAATCTCGAAGCCGATCGACCGAATCTTGTCCCAGCCCTCGATGACGAGTACCGGGACTGGCGGGTCGATAGCCGACCCGGCATCGGTCGGGCCGGCGGCTTCGAAGACCCGCTCGCCCTGCGCGTTCCACAGCGGAACGGGGGTCCCGCGAAGGGCGCCCAGCTGGTTGCCCAGCGTCCCGACGAAGTAGAGTGCAATACCGCCGCGGGTACGTTCCATGTAATCGCGCACGTAGTGTGGGTAGTCACTCGAGATCATGCGATTCCCACTCCCCAGCGTATCCGGATGGTTGTGCCAGTTCACCAGCGTCGCTATGGTCGGCCCGTCAAGCGCACTGAACTCGGCCGCCACGATTCGTGTGTTGCGCACGATGGGGTCACGCTGATCTCGCTGGATCACGAACTCATCGAAGTCGGCAGCAGCTGCGTCGAACTGGTTGTTGATATCCGGAATCCGGCAGTCAGGGTCAGCCCGGAGCCGCCGCGCCTGCGGGTCGTGACACGAGACGTGAGTCGTGGTCGTCACCCGCATGGCAGCGGGTTGGCGCGTACGGAGGGCGGTCTCGATCGCCTCATACACCCGCTCGCGTACATGTTCCGTGTAGCGGCGATTGTGGCCGCGCATCAACGTCGACCAGTAGCCGCTGACGTCTGGCGCCGAGTGCGTATGGGTCGAATGGATGATGATGTTTGCGAACGGCACCCCAGTCGCTCGCTCTACGCGCCGGCGGATGGGGTTGGCGTGTTTGGCACCGAGTCCGGGTAGGTCGGTCGACACGAAAACCGCCGTTTCCCCGTTCGCACCCTCGAGAGCCAGTGCCCGTGCCCAGAGCGGATCGTGAACTCCCGTCGCGAGCCGATTGTCGGCTCGAAACGGTAGATACGGACCAAATCCGGCGAGGTGCACCCATCTGAAACAGCCGCGGGTCGAATCGAATTGGTCGGGACGAGCGTTGGGGGCAGCGTCGTCACAAAGCGGGGGCGTGATCTCGACGGCGGCCGCGCCGACTTTCAGCTCGGCCCTGACGGATGATCCCAATCCGGTCAACAACAGGGCGACGAGCAGCCCGGCGGGTCTTCGCATCTCGCTGTGGAGGTTACGCGCTACTAGTATCGACGGTCCCGTGAGAGCTGCCAAGCGCGTCGATGATCGTCAGGTAATATTGTGGTCACCTAGTCCCCTTGATCTTTGATTTCTTCAAAAAGTCGTTGGTCATCTGGGGCCACCGTGGACTTGAACGGTGCGCTGTCCGAACCGCTTCACCTTCGCGAGGATCTCGTCGGCTGTGTTCGTCCACTTGAAAGGCTTGCCCTCGTCATTGTGGGCGTCCACGTAGGCGGAGATGGCGTGGCGCAGCGCGTGCGTGCTGGAATGTGAGCCGCGCTTGAGGGCGTGTTCGGTGAGGAGGCCAAAGAACCGCTCGACGAGGTTGAGCCAGGCGGAGTAGGTTGGCGTAAAGTGGAACTGGAAGCGCGGGTGGCGGGCCACCCATCGTGTGACCAGCGGGGACTTATGCGCCGAGAGATTGTCGAGGATCACGTGGACGGTGAGGGTGGGGTCCACCCGCTCGTCGATCTCGCGCAGAAAGCTCACGAAATCCCTCGACCGATGCTGCTTCTTGGTGTGCGCCACGACCTGGCCGGTCGCGACGTTGAGCGCCGCGAAGAGGTCCACCGTGCCATGGCGGATGTAGTTGTGCGTCTGGCGTTCGGGCCGACCCATGTCCATCGGCAGGATCGGCTGCGCTCGCTCGAGGGCTTGAATCTGAGGCTTTTCGTCGAATGACAAGACACCGGCGTGGTCGGGTGGATTCAGGTAGAGGCCGACAATGTCCCGCACCTTCTCGAGGAACAGCGGGTCGTCGGAGATCTTGAAGGATTCCACGACATGCGGCTGCAACCCGAAGGTGCGCCAGATGCGGCCCACGGTGGAGGCACTGACGCCAGCGCGCTCCGCCATCTTGCGGGTGCTCCAGTGGGTCCGCCCCTTCGGCTTACTTTCCAACGTGGCGACGAGGATCGACTCGACATCCGCATCGGACAGTGTCCGGGGGGCTCCGGGCTTGGGCTCGTCATACAGCGCATCCACGCGACCTGTCGTAACCCGCTGCCGCCACTTGCCGACCGTCACATTCGAACAGCGCAGTTTCGCCGCGACCGCCACGTTCGATTCGCCATGCGCGCACCTCAGGACGATCTTCGCCCGCAAGGCCACATGCCGATTCGTTCTGGCGCGCCTGGCGAGCCGCTCAAGTTCTCCTCGCTCCACGGCGGTGACTTCCAATCTCGCTTTGGGCCGACCTGTTCTTGCCATGCCGCCCCATACATCACACCCGGCACACTTCTTAAAGCTTTTTCAGACACAAGGGACTAGCCATGACTGACGACACAACGAAAGAGTCATTCGGGTTTCGGGCCGAAGCGAAACAGGTGTTGAGCCTGATGATCCACTCGGTCTACTCGAACAAAGAGATCTTTTTACGCGAGTTGATTTCGAATGCTTCCGACGCGTGCGACAAGCTCCGATTCGAAGCCCTGTCCGACAGCGCGCTGTTCGAGGACGACCAGGAGCTCCGGATACGCGTCGAGTACGACGCCGAGGCCCGTACGATTTCAGTGCGCGACAACGGAATCGGGATGTCGCGCCAAGAAGTGATCGATCACATTGGGACTATCGCGAAGTCGGGCACGCAGGAGTTCCTCCAGAAACTGACGGGGGACCAAACGCAGGACGCGCAGCTCATCGGGCAGTTTGGCGTTGGCTTCTACTCGGTCTTCGTGGTAGCCGAACGCGTCACGTTGGTTACACGTCGCGCCGGGTTGACTGCCGAGCACGGCGTGCGATGGGAGAGCACGGGTGAGGGTGACTACACCGTGCAAATGGTCGAGCAGGGCACGCGCGGCACTGAGGTTGTGCTGCATCTTCGTGAGGGCGAGGACGAGCTGCTGTCCGGGACTCAGCTCCGTGGCCTGCTCCAGCGGTATTCCGACCACATCGCGGTGCCGATCCAGATGCAGCCTGATGGTGCGGACGATGCCGAGACCGTCAATCAAGCCTCAGCGCTCTGGGCTCGGCCCAAGTCGGAGATCACCGACGAGCAGTACGACGAGTTCTACAAGCACGTCGCGCATGACATGGAGCCGCCGTTGGCGTTCGCCCACGTGAAGGTCGAGGGACGACAGGAGTACACCTTGCTGCTGTTCATCCCGCAGCATGCCCCATTCGATCTGTGGGACCGGGAACATCGCCACGGCATCAAGCTGTACGTTCGGCGTGTGTTCATCATGGACGACGCCGAACAGCTCATGCCCGCCTACCTCCGCTTCGTCCGCGGCGTTGTCGATTCCAACGATCTCCCGCTCAATATCTCGCGTGAGATTCTGCAGCACTCCAGCGACGTCCAGGCAATCCGGGTTGCTGGGGTCAAGCGTGTCCTCGGCCTACTCGAAGACGTCGCCGAGAACCAACCTGAGAAGTACGCGACGTTCTGGCAGGCCTTTGGGCGCGTGTTTAAAGAAGGCGCCGGCGAGGACGCCGCGAATCGCGACCGCTTGAGCAAGCTCTTTCGGTTCTCGTCGACCCGCGTCGATGGGAGCGAGCAGACGGTGGGGTTTGGCGACTATGTCGCCCGTATGAAACCGGGGCAGGACAAGATCTTCTACATCACGGCCGACAGTCCCGCGGCGGCCCGCCACAGCCCCCATCTGGAGGTCTTTCAGACCAACGGTATCGAGGTGTTCCTCCTGCACGATCGGGTCGACGAGTGGGTCGTCTCGCACCTGACCGAGTTCGATGGCAAGCCGCTCCAGTCGGTAACCCAGGGAGACCTCGACCTCGGCACGCTGATCAGCGACGGCGACACGGCCGCTTCGACGGACGCCGCGGACGAAGTCAAATCGCTCACCGAACGCATGCAGCGTGCGCTTGGATCCAAGACGCAGCTCGTACGGGTCACCTCGCGCCTCACCGACTCTCCCGCGTGCCTCGTGAGCGACACGGCCGTCAGCCGCAACCTCGAACGAATTCTCAAGGAAGCCGGCCAGGCGGTGCCAGCCGGACAGCCTGTGATGGAGATCAACCCGCGGCACCCGATCGTCGAGCGCTTGAAAAGCGAGACCGACGAAGGCCGGTTTTCGGAGTGGAGCCAGATCCTCTTCGATCAGGCGCTGCTGGCTGAGGGAGGGCAGCTCGACGATCCTGCAGGTTTCGTCAAGCGCCTTAATGAGCTGATGTTGGCGCTCGCCGGGAAGCCGTCACGTATCTGGACCCCCAGCTGACGCTCGGTCTGCCGAAGTGTGCAGCCTGCTCTAATCGCCGATCACCGACCAACCGATAACTCTGAACATGTGGACACAAGATGAGTTGTCGAACGAGAGCGCCGTCAAGGGACCGAATCCCGGTGCCGCGAACGCACCTCAGTCGGGCTCGGCCATACTTGGGCAGTCGGTGGTTATCACCGGAGAGCTCAAGGCGACCGAGGATCTCACCGTTGAGGGCCATCTCGACGGCAAGATCGAGCTGAGGCAGAACTCGCTCACGATCGGGCAGAACGCGACTACTGAAGGTGAGATCTTCGCCCAGGAAGTCGTGGTGCTCGGAAACGTGACCGGGAACATCAGCGCGAGCAAGAAAGTCGAGATCTGGCCGAACGGGTCGGTTCAGGGCGACATCGTGTCACCCACGGTGACTATTGCCGAGGGCGCGACGTTCCGTGGGGCGATCGACATGCCGAGCAAAGAGGTTGAGACGCCGGCCCGGCCGGAGACACCGACCCCCGCGATCGACGTTGCTGCCGTGCTGACCCCAGCTTCACCGCGGTCGGCTTCGCGATCGACCACCAAGGCTGCTTGACGCCGGCAAGCGCAGCTGGCCGGGCATACGGATTTGTGAGTCTGGCGACGATTCCGTAGGCTCGCCCCCAGCATGCACACTGCGGCGCCCGCTAACTGCACCCCAGCGTGTGGCATCCGACATGCACGGTCCCCTGAACGGAGGACGTGCAATGCTGACATTTAACCTGGCCTTGGTCGCGGGAATAGGCGTGTTAGTCACGCTCTATCTGCTTCGCCGCCGGACGAGAATCATCACGGATCACTTCCGTCGCGGTGCGGGCGATGAAACGCCTGAAACGGGCCAGTCGCCGTCGTAGCCTTTCGCCCAATACCCGCAGGCTTTCCTTCAGCAGTCGCCCTCCCGTATGCTTGGTGCGGCCCGCCTCGACGGGTGGGCACCAAGTCATGGGCCGTCTTCTGCTGAGTGCGACGCTCGCGCTCGCCGTCCCCGCGTCTGCCCAGACACAGGGGCTCGTCTTTCTCACATTCGAGCGCTACCTCGAGTCATTCCGAGACCAAGCTGGTATTCCGGGGTTGTCGGCTGCAATCGTTGGTAGCCAGGGTGTCGTCTGGGAAGGCGCCTTCGGGCAGCAGGACCTGCAGGAGGCCGCAGCCACCACCGGCGACACGTCGTTTCACCTCGATGGGCTGACTCAGGTCGCCACCGCGGCGATCGTGCTGCGGTGCGTGGAGAATGGACGACTGTCGCTCGATGACGCCATCGGCCAGTTCGTTCCCGAGTTGCTCTATGCGGACGCCACGGTTCGCGAGATTCTCACACACACGACCCCAGGGCCGGAGGGTCTCGAGTTCACCTATCGTCCAGATCGCCTCGACTCGCTGTCGTCGGTGGTGGACGTTTGTAACGACCTGCCATTTCGGGAAGCGTTTGCGATGCTGCTGCACGACTTGGGCATGACCGAATCGGTGCCGGGGCCGGACGTGGTTGCAGATGCGATTGACCCCGACCCCGAAACAACCGATACATCCGACGATGAAACGCCGGCCGGGCCTGACGGGGGGTTCACCGGCGGGCCGGGAACGGGATTCGCCGATGAGCCGAATGCCGGTTTTGTGATGCCGGTCGAGCAGTACCAAGCCGTGCTGGAGCGCCTCGCGGTCCCGTATCGCGTGGACGAAGAACTGGGCTTCGTGGAGTCGGAGTATGCCGCGACGACGCTGGCCCCGGCGTCCGGACTTGTTTCGACCGCGCGTGATTTCGCGCGTTTTGATTCGGCCCTCAAAGGCAATCTGCTGCTGCTTCCCGCGACTCGCGCCCTTGCCTGGAGCGTGCCGTCTGGGCCCGATGGGACGAACTTGCCCCACGGGCTCGGGTGGTTCGTCCAGACGTATGGGGGGGAACCGGTCGTATGGCAGTTCGGCTATGGCGCGAACGCGTCGTCCTCGCTCGTCATTACACTTCCGGCCCGCGACATCACGCTCGTTCTGTTGGCGAACAGCGACGCGTTGGCGTGGCCATTTACCGTAAACGTCGGTGACCTTACCGCGTCACCGTTTGCGCGTCTGTTTTTGGAGATGTTTGGCCGGCCGGTCGGCGGGGCGCAATGAAAGTTGCCGCGCTGGCGGTGTTGTTCGTCGCGGTCGGTGCGGCGCCGGCGTTGGCCGAGCGGCAGTTGAAGCCGTTTTTGGGCACGGCGTTCGGTGGCGGCACGACCTTTTTGGATGTGGAAGATGCGGCGGGTAGTCCGACGGTCGTGCTGGGCGCCAGCGGTATTCTGCTGGGAGAGGTGCTCGGCCTCGACGTGGATTTCGGCTATGCGCCCGGGTTTTTTGAGTCAGGCAACCAGGATTTGGTCTTGTCGAGTAGCGTGACGACGCTATCGGGCGGCGTAATCGTGGCGTTGCCTCGCCGCTGGGCCGAGGTGGGATTGAGACCGTACTTCGTCGGGGGCGCTGGTTTCATGCACGTCCGAATCAACCAGACCTTTGACTTGCTCAAGGTGGCGCGCACACTACCGGCCGTGAACCTCGGTGGAGGGGTGACCGGCTTCCTCACTGACAGGCTCGGATTGAGCTGGGAAGTGCGTCACTTCCGCACTGTCGGAGGTGACCCAGGTGGCAGTGGGCTGAGCTTCGGAAGGGAACAACTGTCGTTTTGGCGGGGGAGCATGGCCCTGGCCATCAGATACTAGGGAGAATCGGCGATGTCTCGAGATCGCACGGGGTTTTGGTGTGTCCTAGCGCTGGTTATGGCGTCAGGCATCACGTACGCAGCGGAGAGCCTGCGCATTGTGCTGCTTGTGCGCGACAATCAGGTGCTCGTCTCGTTCGAGCTCATCGACGCGTATACGGATGAGGTCCGGGCGGCGGTCTCCAGCGGGTTGCGTACCACGTTTACCTACGAAGTCGACCTCCGGATGGACGTGCCCTTTTGGGCGGATCGGACGGTCGCGACGGCGCTCGTCAGCATCGCCGTCGACTACGATAGCCTCACGGGGCGGCATAGCCTGGCCCGACGAATCGACGGGCGGGTCATCGAGGCACTCGTCACACAAGATGAGGACATCGTGAGAGAGTGGTTTACGAAACTCGAGCGGCTCCCGCTGTGCGACACGTCACTCCTGCAACCGAATCGCGACTACTATGTGCAGGTAAGCGCGCGAAGCCGGCCGCAGGTTGGGTCGTTCCTGGCCTGGGCTGACGCCGTTCGGGGCCAGGCGACGTTCACCTTCATCCCGTAATTTCGTCTCCGTCGTCACTGGCGCTACTGGATCAGCTATGCTACCCGCGGCGTCGGCGTCTTCGGGCCCGACAGAGACAACACGATACCGAAGGAGATCCCATGCGTTACTCGGCGGTCGGACTGATTCTCGCCCTGGTGGCCCTCGGTTTCTGGCCTGGAACGCAGGCCGAGGCACAAGCCCAAACACGGCTCAACAAAATCATCGAGGCGGTCGAAGCGGGTCGGCCGGCCATCGCCAATCAAGATTGGCGATGGATCGACATGGAGCACGCCCCGTTCTCCGTCGTGCGGCTAGCGTCGATTCTCGACGAGATGGACGCCGACCGGGACGCCGACGGACGTCTTAAGCTCACGCCTATCATCCGCATTCCCCAGGACGGCGACGAGGACTTCAAGTGGGCGATCAAGCAGGTCCTGGATATGGGTGTCTTTGGCGTCGTCGTACCGCACGTTGACACCAAAGAGGAGGCCGTGCGCATCGTGCAGGCAATGCGGTACCCGCAGACGAAGGAATCGGCGTACCAGGAGCCCGAAGGTCTACGCGGCTTTGGACCGGGTCGGGCTTCGCGCCTTTGGGCCGGGGGCAGCGTACCCGAATACCACGCCAAAGCCGATGTCTGGCCTCTCAATCCGGACGGCGAGCTGTTCGCAGTGGTGATCATCGAATCTGTCGAAGCTATCGAGAACATCGATGCGATTCTCGAGGCTCCGATTAGCGCGATCATGATGGTCCCCGGTGACACGAGCCTGTCCATGGGCCTCGGGCCATTTGGCACGGTCGAGACCCATCCAGAGGTCGATGCGATGTACGCCCGGGTCCTCGAAGCGTGTCAGGCGCAGGACAAGGTCATCTGCGGATGCGCTTCCGCCAGCAATCTGCAGCAACGGCGGCTCGACGAAGGGTGGCAATTCTTCCTGCCGCTGGGCCCAGCACCCGATTAGTCCGCCCGGTTCGGTGTGGCGTGAGGTCCGTCGAGTTCAAAGATGACTCTGGCGATGCGGTTGCTGCCCGTCGCGGTGGGCGTCATCCTAACCGCGTGGTCGGTCGCGGCCCAGACCGGAGCGGCGGATGGCGAATGGCGGACCTACGGCGGCGACCTCGGTAGCACGCGGTACGCACCCCTCGATCAGATCAACGCGGACACCTTCAACGAGCTCGAGATGATTTGGCGGTTTCGGACCGCCAACCTCGGCCCAACCCCGGACTTCAACTATCAGGCGACGCCGTTGATGATCGGCGGTGTGCTCTACACCACGGCCGGTAGCCGTCGGAACGTCGTGGCCCTGGACGCCGCAACCGGCGAGATGCTGTGGATGTACCGGCTGGACGAAGGCGAGCGCGGCCAAAACGCCATTCGGCGCATGTCGGGGCGCGGAGTGGCCTACTGGACGGACGGGCAGGGCGACGAGCGGATCTTCCTCGTGACGATCGGGTACCAGTTGGTCGCGCTCAACGCCAAGACGGGACGTCCAGTTTCGAACTTCGGGGACGATGGTATCGTCGACCTGAAAGACCACAACGATCAGTACATCGATCCATTGTCCGGTGAGATTGGCTGGAACAGTGCTCCCATCGTCGCGCGCGATGTCGTCGTGGTGGGAGCGTCGCATCGGTCCGGCGGGGCGCCTCCCAGCCGCGAGAACCTCAAGGGGTACATCCGTGGCTTCGACGTCCGGACTGGCACGCGCAAGTGGATCTTCCACACGATCCCGCGCCCCGGTGAGTTCGGGCGGGACACCTGGCTGAACGACTCGGCCGTCTACAGCGGCAATACCGGCGTCTGGACGACGTTGTCGGTGGACGCCGAGCTCGGCATCGCGTATCTGCCAATCGAGATTTCGACCGGTGACTACTATGGGGGCCATCGGCCAGGCGACAACCTCTTCTCCGAGAGCCTGGTCGCAGTTGATCTCGAAACCGGCGAACGGCTGTGGCATTTCCAGTTCGTGCACCATGCGGTCTGGGACTACGACGTTCCGTGCCCACCGATCCTGGCTGACATCACGGTCGACGGTCGAGAGATCAAGGCGGTTGCGCAACCGACCAAACAAGGCTGGGTGTACGTGTTCGACCGGCAGACGGGCGAGCCGGTGTGGCCGATCGAGGAGCAGCCGGTGGAGGTGGGCTCGGTGCCGGGCGAGTGGTACTCCCCGACCCAGCCGTTTCCGACGAAGCCCCCACCGTTCGAACGTCAGGGTTTCCAACTTGAGGAACTCATCGACTTCACCCCCGAGCTGAGGGCCGAGGCGCTCGAGACCGTCTCGCAGTACAAGACAGGTCCGGTGTTCACGCCGCCCATCGTTCGCGGCGACAATGGCCTGCTCGGCACGTTGTTCGTGCCAAACGGGGCAAACTGGCCGGGCGGGTCGTATGATCCCGAGACCGGCTTTTTGTACGTGTTCTCACACACCCTTTCCAGGGTACTTGGGCTCGTGCATGACCCTGCGCGCTCTTCGATGGACTACGTGAATGGGCGGAGCCGCCGCGTGACCGTTCGAGGGCTTCCGATCATGAAGCCACCGTGGGGGCGCATCACGGCGATCGACCTGAATGCCGGCGACATCGTCTGGCAGGTGGCGCATGGTGAGACGCCGGACTTCGTGAGGAATCATCCGGCACTCCAGGGGCTGGACATTCCGCGCACTGGGCGCACTGGCGGGGCCGGTGGGAGCTCTGGCGGGATCGGGACCCTGACGACCAAGACGCTCGTCATCAGCGGCGAGGGCGGCGTCGTCACGTTGCCGTCCGGCGAGCGCGGCGCCATGATGCGTGCCTACGACAAGGCAACGGGTGAAGAGCGGGGGGCGGTGCCGATTCCTGCCGCTCAGACGGGGTCGCCGATGACCTACATGCTCGACGGCAAACAGTATTTGGTGGTGGCGGTTGGCGGGGGAAACTATCAGGGCGAGCTCATCGGGTTCGCGCTGCCGTAGGAGGGTTGGCATGTCGTTTCGGGTTGGTCTCGCTGGAGTAGTTTGTTTCGGCCTCGCCGTTGCGGCCGGTCTTTCTGGGCGCGCGCAAGTCGAAGACTTCACGCCGATCACCGACGCGGAGCTGCAAAACCCCGACCCATCCGACTGGCTGAATTGGCGTCGGACCCTCGACGGGTGGGGATACAGTCCCCTCGATCAGATCGATCGCACCAACGTCGGTGAGCTACAACTGGCGTGGTCCTGGGGCCTCGAGGCAGGGGTCTCGCAAACGACGCCACTCGTTCACGACGGCGTCTTGTACGTTGCGAATCCGGGTCACGTCGTGCAAGCGCTCGATGCGCGGACTGGCGACTTCATCTGGGAGTACCGCCGCGAGATGGACGAACGTCGGCGTTTGGGCGCCCAGATGCGCAGCCTCGCCATCTACCACGACCTCATCATCATGAATACCTACGACGCCCATGTCGTCGGGCTCGATGCCAGGACGGGCGAGTTGCGTTGGGACACCCCAGTCATGCCCGATCACGATGGCTACGGCTTCACAAGCGGACCGATTGTCACCGACGGAGTCATCGTCGCGGGGCTACGGGGATGCGATCGGTATCGGGACGACACCTGCTACATCGTCGGGCTCGATGCTCGAACGGGCGACGTGGCCTGGCGGACGTCGACGGTTGCGCGGCCGGGCGAGCCTGGTGGCGATACCTGGGGCGATCTGCCCGTGATGTTTCGAGCTGGGAGCGACGCCTGGATTCCGGGTAGCTACGATCCGGTGAATCGTCTCATCTACTACGGCACGTCGCAGGCGAAACCGTGGACACGCGACGCACGCGGCACCGACGGCGATGCGCTCTACAGCAACTCGACGCTCGCGCTCGACCCCACGACCGGCGAGATGAAGTGGTACTTTCAGCACATCCCTGGCGACTCCCATGACATGGACGAGACGTTTGAGCGGATCCTGATCGACTACGACAGCCGCCAGTCGGTGTTCTCGATGGGGAAACTCGGCATCCTGTGGGAGAACGACCGGACGACGGGCGCGTACGTCCACGCCTCAGACCTGGGCTACCAGAACATCGTGGACCTCAACACCGAGACCGGTCAGCTGACGTATCGAGATGGAATGGTGGTGGGTGTCGGGGAGGAGCTGTTCTTTTGCCCGAGCACCGGTGGGTTCAAGAGCCTACGGGCGATGGCCTACCATCCAGAGGCCGAGGCGTTCTACGTGCCGCTCAACCTCCAGTGCGAGGAGGCGGAGTTCGGTCCGGTTGAGAAGCGTGAAGGCGGTGGCGGCGCGGGCGGCGTCAGAGGCCGAAAGAACCACTTTCATCCCGACGCGCCCGACCAGCTCGGCGAGTTCCAGGCCATGGACATGCGGACCGGCAAGACGCTGTGGAAGCATCGTCGCCGGGCGCCTTACAACACGGCGGCGCTGACGACCGCCGGAGGTCTGGCATTCATCGGTGACTGGGATCGGTACGTGTTCGCCCACGATGCTCGCAGTGGCGACGTGCTCTGGCAGAGTCGGCTATCGACCATGGCGAACGGTTATCCGATTACCTACGCGGTCGACGGCACCCAATACGTCGCGTTCGGGGCCGGCAATCCGCTCGGCGGCGCGAGCTGGACCAGTGTCATCCCACTGGATTTGATTCGGGAGAAGCGGAACCCGCGCTCCGGCAACGCGCTCTTCGTCTTCGCGCTGCCACAAACCCGAGCGGACTAGAACAACGTGTAGATGAACGGCGCGGCCGCGGTTCCTGACAGCATGATGAGCGCACCCAGGAGCGCGAAGACGACGACGATCGGAAGTAGCCACCACTTCTTCGTGACACGGAGAAACGCCCACACTTCGCCGATTACGCCGAAGCGCGGTTGATCGGCGAGAGCGTCGTCGAGCTTGTTTCGTGACCTGGCCATGGTTGCGTTGATCGGTACCGTACTATACCCGCATGACGCACTGGATTCGCTTCGAGCACGATGACACCACTGGGTTTGGCGTCCTCAGCGAGGATGCCATCGCGGTACATCGCGGAGACATGTTTCGGGCGCCGGTGCCGACGGGTGACACCCTGCCTGTCGATCAGGTCAAGGTGTTGACGCCGACGAATGCCGGGAAGATGCTGGCGCTCTGGAACAACTCACGGGCGATGGCCGAGAAGATGAACCAGGCTGAGCCATCTGAGCCGTTGTATATCGTCAAAGCCAACGGCTCGTACCTGGGAACCGGTGGAACTATCCGGAGGCCCAGGTCCTACGCGGGAAAGGTCGTGTTCGAGGGCGAGTTGGGCATCGTCATCGGCAAGCACTGTCGGGGCGTGTCCGAGTCGGAGAGCGACGCGCACATCTTCGGCTACACCTGCATCAACGACGTGACGGCTATCGAGATCGTCAAACGGGATCCGTTGTTCCAGCAGTGGACGCGTGCGAAAAGCTTCGACACCTTTGGCGTGTTTGGCCCGGTTGTGGCGGCTGGTCTGGATCCGTCGACGTTATTCATTCGGACGACGCTCGACGGTCAGGAGCGCCAGCACTACGCCGTCGATGACCTGTTCTTCTCGCCGGCTCGTATCGTCAGCGCAATCTCGCAGGATGTCACGCTGTATCCGGGCGACGTGATCTGCTGCGGTACGTCTGTCGGAATTGGTTCGATGAAGCCGGGCAACACCGTCGAGGTGACCATCGACGGCATCGGCACGCTCCGCAACCGGTTCGACGAGTGAGTCGTTCCCTACCCGCGTAGGCGCTCGAACTTCTGGACCCGCTGGCCCGCGTTGACCTCCGTGGTGTACAGGTTGCCCAGAGAGTCGACGTCCAGGTTGTGTAGTCGGTAGAATTGGCCCGCGTACTTGCCGAGCCGTCCGAAGTGCGACACCACCCCGAGCGACGAGCGATCAAGGATCCACACCACGTTGTTCGTGCCATCGGGCACGAAGAGCCAACGCTGGTCCGGATCGGGCGAGAGCGCGACTCCTGACACCGCACCGCTTCCAAGGGTCGCCGGGCGGATGACCGACTCGGTCACAAACGTACCGTCCTTCTGAAAGACCTGCAGGCGGTTGTTCGTCCGGTCCGCCACATACACCAGCCCGTCGCCAGCAAGGGCGACGTCGTGGACCGGGCTCCGAAACTGGTCAATCGGATCCGTATCCGGATCGTATGCCCCCAGCTCGCGATCGTCCGGCCGTTCGCCGTACGCACCCCAATGTCGCTTGTACGCGCCAGTATCGGCATCGAACACGACAATGCGCCGGTTGCCGTACCCGTCGGCGACGTAGACCTCATTGGCGGTGGCGTCGACCTCGATAGCGGCCGGTCGGCCGAGGTTCTCCGTATCGTTGCTTCCTTGGTTTTGTCCGACCCGGCCGATTTGCAGTAGAAACTCGCCGTCTTTGGTGAACTTCAGCACGTGCGCATCGCGTCCGCCGCTGGCTCCGATCCACACATGGTCCGAATGATCGACATGGATGCCGTGCTCGCTCTGGGGCCACTCGAAGCCCTCACCCGGGCCACCCCAGGCTCGAAGCACCGTCCCCTCCGGAGAGAACTCGATTACCGGCGGCGCGGGCACGCAGCACATCCCTTCCTCGCCACGCTGCCGCTCGTCGAGTGACCCCGGACGGTGGACGATCCACACATGGTCGTCCGCATCGACCGACAGGCCAGAGACTTGGCCCAGGATCCAGTTGTTCGGAAGCTCCTCAGGCCAGAACGGGTCGACGCGAAAGCTCGGCGGGCGAGAGTCGTCGTCTTGCGGAACGGCGGCCATCGTGGGGTCGGTCGCCGACTCCGGTGGCTCGCTCAAGTCGGCACAGCTAAGCGCGAAAAACGGCACGGCCCATGCCCAGCTCGTTCGATGTCTCATCACCATTGACTGTCCCTCCCTGGTGTCGCTCCGTCCGATGTGCACGATACACTGGCGGGGTGTCGAATCCGCAGCCTGTCATCCAGGTTTCCGGTATCCGCAAGTGTTACGGGACGCAGGTCGCTGTTGACGACGTGTCGTTCGAGGTCCGTCGAGGTGAGATCTTCGGCCTGATCGGGCCCAACGGCGCCGGCAAGACCACGACGATGGAGTGCGTCGAGGGGCTCCGAACGCCAGAGCGGGGGACAGTGACCGTGCTCTCGCTCGACCCGTTTCGCGATGTCTATCAGCTGCAGGATCGGATCGGCGTCCAGCTGCAGGAAGCACAGCTCCAGAAGCGCATTCGCGTGTGGGAAGCGCTGCACCTGTGGGCGTCGCTCTACACCAAACCGGTCGACGGCGACGCGCTCCTCGAGCAGCTCGGGTTGTTCGAAAAGCGAAATGTCTGGTTCATGACGTTGTCGGGTGGCCAGAAGCAGCGCCTCTTCATTGCCCTCGCCCTCATCAACGATCCGGAGCTCGTGTTTCTGGACGAGCTAACGACCGGCCTCGATCCCCAAGCACGTCGCGCCATCTGGGAGCTTGTGCGCGGCATCCGGGATCGGGGCACGACGGTGTTCCTAACGACTCATCTCATGGAGGAGGCCGAGCGGCTATGCGACCGAGTGGCGATCATCGAGCATGGCCGAATCATCGACATCGATACCCCGTTGCGTCTCGTTGCGCGACACTGCCCCGAACGAACCGTGGTGTTGGCGACAGACGACGGAGCGACCGTTGAACGATTCCTGCGGATTCCCTGCGTCAACGACGTCACTGAAACAGATGGACGCGTGACGATTCGGGGAGTTGGAGAGGCGCTGGTCACGGACGTCATTCACTGTCTCTCCGAGAATCATACGAACGTCACCGAATTTCGAACGGTACTGCCCAACTTGGAAGACGTGTTCCTCAAGTTGACGGGTCACCGTATCCGGGATTGACGAGACGCGTGATGATGTTCCGCGGCCTGGCGCCTCTCGTATGGCTCGAGACGAAGATCTTCATCCGGGAGCCTCTCGGTCTGATTGCATCAGTCGTCGTGCCGGTCCTGATATTCGTGTGGCTAGGTCGCACGTTCGCTTCCCCAGAGGCCGGTTCCGATGCGTTCATCGGCGTCAAGGTGCCGGTGTTTGGCGCGGTGCTGATCGTTCTCAGCGCGACCGTGTCGCTCGTTGCGATCATCGCGATCTACCGAGAGAGCGGCATCCTGAAGCGACTCCGCGCCACGCCACTGCGTCCGCAGACAATTCTTCTGGCCCATGTCGTCGTGAAGCTCGCCATGACGGTGGTGACGCTCGGGCTGATGGTGTTGGCAGGCCGTCGTCTCTTTCCTGTCACAGTCGACGCGCCGGTCGCGGGCTTTGCGGTCGCCGTCATCCTGAGCACATGCAGCATTCTGTCAGTGGGTTTTGTGATCGCGAGTCTCGTGCGAACCGCACGGTTCGCACAACCAATGGCCAGCATCATTCTCTACCCGATGATCGGGCTGTCAGGGCTCTTCGTGCCGCTCGAGGTGTTGCCGCCCGTCATGCGGACCATCGGGCATGCCTTGCCACTGACTTACGCGGTCTCGCTCCTCGAAGGCGTGTGGATCGGTGACCCATGGTCGGCGCATGTTGGCGATCTGGTCGGGCTGGTTGTGGTGTTTCTTGCCTGCACGGCGGTGTCCGCAAAGGTATTTCGGTGGGAGTAGTGACGCGGCCGACTTCTGGTGCGCCGACAGGCTATGGTCGCCCGCATGCGAGCGCATCGCGCGTCGGTTAGACAGGTGCTGGGGTTTCCTGAAGTGCAGCCCTTCTAGCCTCGGCCGCGCACTCGGAGAGGTAGCGCATGGCGGCCTGGACACCGCCGGGGCGGTGCGGGATGCCGGCGATCTCGAGTCCCATCTCCACACCGGCTAGCGTTCCCGTTAACGCGAGATCGTTGAAGTCGCCGAGGTGGCCGATGCGGAACACCTTGCCGGCGAGCTTTGCGAGGCCGATCCCGAGCGCCATGTCGTACGTTTCCAGGATGACCTGCAGGAGTCGGTTGGCCTGATCCTCATGACCCGCGGGCATCATCACCGCGGTGATCGACGCGCTGTACTCATCCGGGTTGGCACAGAGCAACTCCAGTCCCCACGCCCGAACCGCGTGTCGCGTCGCCTCGGCGTGACGCGCGTGCCGAGCGAACACATTGTCGAGCCCTTCTTGATCGAGCATGTCGAGCGCTTCGCGCAGTCCATAGAGCAAGTTCGTCGCTGGCGTGTAAGGGAAGAACCCCTTCTCGTTGGCGGCCAACATCGGGCCCCAGTCCCAGAAGCTCCGCGGCAGCGTCGCGGTGTCGTGAGCGTGGAGCGCCTTGGCGCTGACCGCGTGAAACGCAAGACCGGGGGGGAGCATCAGACCCTTCTGGGATCCGGCGATGGTGACGTCGACCTGCCATTCGTCGTGGCAATAATTGATCGAGGCCAACGAGGAGATCGCGTCGACCATGAAAAGCGCCGGGTGACCCGCGCCGTCAATGGCGCGTCGTATCGCGGGGATACGACTGGCCACCCCGGTCGATGTCTCATTGTGTACGACGCACACGGCCTTGATGGTGTGCTCGGCATCCTCGGCTAACGTGCTTGCGATCTCGTTAGGATCGACGCCGTGGCGCCAATCGCCCGGCAAAAACATCGGTTCGAGCCCCAGCCTCACCGCGATGTCGCGCCAGAGCGTCGCAAATTGACCTGTTTCAGCCATCAGGACTCGATCGCCAGGCGACAGCGTGTTGACGAGCGCAGCTTCCCAAGCGCCGCTGCCTGAGGCGGGGTAGATGACGACCGGCCGCTCCGTTTTGAAAACCCGGCGGACGTCATGAAGCACACCGCGGGCGAAGGTTTGGAACTCGGGTCCGCGATGATCGATCGTCGCACGTCCGATCGCGCGCAGGATGCGATCGGGAACGTTGGTCGGACCCGGGATCTGTAGGAAGTGTCGACCGGCTCGGTAACTCACGACGCTACTATACTACCCGGCATGTCCGACGCCTTGAGGGTGGACCTCGAGTCGCGTCTCGATGGCGAGGTGCGCTTCGACAAGGTCTCTCGCGCTCTGTACTCCACCGACGCGAGCGTCTATCAGATCGAGCCCGTGGGGGTCGCTATCGTCCGTTCGCGCGAGGACGTCTTGGAAGCCATCGCGTGTGCGCGGCGTCATGGTTGCTCGATCACCGGACGGGGCGGCGGCACGTCGCAGGCGGGCCAAGCCATCGGCGCAGGTCTGCAGCTCGACTTCTCCAAGCACTACAACAAGCTGCTCGAGGTGAACGTCGAGGAGCAGTGGGCGCGGGTCGAACCCGGCCTCGTCCTCGACGAGCTCAACGCCCAGCTCGCGCCCCACCGGTTGAAGTTTGCTCCCGACATCTCGACCGGCAGCCGCGCAACGATCGGCGGAATGATCAGCAACAACTCCAGTGGTGCCCGATCGGTTCTGTATGGCAAGACGATCGACCACGTGCTCGACCTGCACGTGGCACTCTCGGATACCACCGTGGCCCACCTCAAACCGCTCGACAGCGGGGCCTTGACGACGGCCATGGCGGCTGACACCTTGGAGGGCGCGTGCTATCGCACGGTGCGTCGTATCGGGACAGAGCTCGCGACCGAAATCGATCGTCGATACCCACACATCCTCCGCCGCGTTGGCGGGTACAACCTCGATGCGTTCACCGGCTCGACGGACGGCGACCCGTTCAACCTCGCGAAGATTGTGGTCGGATCGGAAGGCACGCTCGGCCTGATTCTCGAGGCGCGAGTCAATCTGGTGCCGCTCCCCAACGCCAAAGCGGTTCTCACCATCGAGTTTCCCCAGTTACTTGACGCGCTCGGCGTCACTCCGGCCATCCTCGAACACGGTCCGTCGGCCGTCGAGGTCATGGACCGCTCGATTCTCGATCACGCCCGCGAGAACCCGGCGCTCGATGCGCTGCGCCGCGGTGTGCTCCGGGGTGATCCGGGTGCGCTGCTGTGTGTGGAGTTGTACGCCGACGACGCGGCAGAGCTTCCTCCGCGGTTGGAGGCCCTCGAGCAGGATCTCGCCGCGCGGGCTCCGGGTGCTGTGTGCGCCCGAGCGATGGCGCCTGAGGATCAAGCGCGCATCTGGCAGCTCCGCGAGGCGTCACTCGGCCTGTCGATGGCGATCAAGGGCGACGCGAAGAGCATCTCGTTCGTCGAGGACACCGCGGTGGCGCCCGAGCGGCTCCGTGACTTCATCGAGCGGTTTCTCGAGATCGTCCGGGCTCATGGGACGACGGCCGGAATCTACGCCCATGCCTCGGTGGGGTGTTTGCACGTACGACCGGTCGTCAACATGAAGACCGCTGCCGGAGTCCGACAGTTCGAGTCGATTGCCAACGAGGTCGCAGACCTCGTCCTCGAGTACGGCGGCGCGCTGTCTGGAGAGCACGGGGACGGGCTGGTCCGCGGTCCCTTTATGGAGCGTATGTTCGGGCCTACGCTCTACGACGCATTTCGGACGGTCAAGCGGACCTTTGACCCGGATGGACTCTTCAATCCGGGCAAGATCGTCGACTCGCCCCCGCTAACGTCGAATCTGCGATACGGCAGCGACTACGTCACGCCCGATCCTCCGGCGCACTTTGACCACTCCGAGCACGGCGGGCTGGGTCGGGCGGTTGAGATGTGCAGTGGCGTCGGCGCGTGCCGAAAGACCCTGTCGGGAACGATGTGCCCGTCGTACATGGCTACTCGCGACGAGACGCATTCGACTCGCGGACGCGCGAACGTGCTGCGGCATGCCATGCAGGGGCGACTTGACGAAATCGGGCTCGGCGACGACGGGGTCTACCGCGTGTTGGACTTGTGTCTCGAGTGTCGCGCATGCAAGACCGAGTGTCCGGTCGGGGTCGATGTAGCACGATTCAAAAGCGAGTTTCTCGCCGACTACCGGAAGCGCCACGGCACACCGCTAGGGGCGCGGGCGCTGGGGCACATCCACGACGTCTCTGCGCTCGCGAGCCGGTTTGCGTCGGTCGTCAATCCGCTGTTGGACCTTGGGTTCGTGCGATGGCTCAACGAGCGGGTCTTGGGAGTTGATCGCCGCCGTCATCTGCCGCGCTGGTCACCACAGACGCTGGCGGCCCGCTGGCTCCGATCGGCCGACGACACGGCCCGAGCGCGCGTGACGCTGTTCAACGACACGTTCACGAACTACTTCCACCCCGAGGTGGGGCTCGCCGCGACCGATGTGCTCGAGCGGGCCGGATTCGGCGTCGACCTGGGCCCGTCAGTCTGTTGTGGTCGACCACTGATCTCGCAGGGGTTGCTCGACCAGGCGAAGCGCTGTGGACGCGAACTGACCCGCCAACTTCATGGCGCCGCGGCGAGCGGCCAGCGGATCGTCGTGCTCGAGCCGAGCTGTCTCACGGCCATAGCCGACGACATCCCGTCACTCCTCCGAGGTGCCGAGCAAGCGCGCGCGCGCCAGGTGGCTGACGCCTGCGCCCTGTTTGAGGACTTCCTCGAGGGCGAGCTATCTGGCGGCCGGGCCCAGCTCTCACTCTCGGCAGGGCCGACCCGGCTGCTCCTCCATGGCCACTGCCACCAGAAGTCGCTCGGCCTCGTGGACCCAGCCATTGCGCTGCTGGGACGGATTCCCGGCGCCACCGTGACGGATCTTGATGCCGGGTGCTGTGGGATGGCTGGATCGTTCGGGTACGCACGGGATCACTTCGACGTGTCTCGCATGATCGCCGAGCGACGCCTGCTACCTGCGGTCCGGGAGATGGCTGACGGGACCGTCCTGGTCGCATCGGGCACCTCGTGCCGACACCAGGTCCATGATTTCGTCGGTGTGCGTGCCTACCATGCGGCCGAGGTCCTGCGAGCCGCGCTTACGTCAGACAGCACTTCTTGAACTTGCGGCCGCTGCCGCACGGACACGGCGAATTCCGCCCGAACTTCTTCCGGCCCTGGGTGATGTCGCGGCGGAGCGCCTCGGCGTGGGCGCGCAGATCCTGGCTGAAGATGCGTTCGAGGGCCACATAGAGCTCGGGGTGCTTCTGTCGCATCAGGGCGGGTCGTTCGAAGAAGTACTCGGACGTGACCGCGAAGAACTCCGCTTCGTTGGTGAGCGCGTATCGGTTGATGTCCGACTGGCCACGTTCGATCTCGCTGAGCTTCCGCCGCATGAGATCGACCCACGGCTCGACAGCTTGCCGATCCAGCCCGATCCCGGGAATGCCGTCGATGACCCCGTCGCTCTTGTCGACGAGGTGGGCGAACTCGTGTATCCCGACGTTGCGTTTGTCACCTGGATTCCGGAATCCGGCGATCAGATCGGGCTTGGATAGAATCATCAGCCGATTCAGGCTCCCAGTGCCGACCATGCCGAGGATGTCCTTGCCCTTTTGGTCGCCAAACTGAAACTCGCCGTCGAAGCGGTTCGGGTAGATCAGCACTTCGCTGATGGCATCCCACTCCCAATCGGGAAACCCGAAGATCGGAATGATGGCGCTGGCGGCGGCCAGGACCCGGGTTGTGGTATCGAGCTGCATCGTGATGCCGGTGATGAGTTTCTCGCCCAGGAAGACCTGCAGCTGGCGGCGGAACCGTTGCTGCGCATCGGGGTCGAGCACGCGGAAGAAGGCCACGTTGCGTTGGAGCACGGCCTCCCATTCGGCCGGAAACGGCTTCTGCAGGATGGCCCGGCGCCGTCTAATCTTGCCCGTTTGCCACGCGTACAGGCCGACCGCCGGCACGAGTGTGAGAGCCCACGTCGGCGGCGCAGGGCGGCCCGCCTCGATCGCTACGACTGCGAGGATGCCTGAGACCGGGAGCGACAGCAGCGCTACGATGAGCGCCCACCGGCGCGTGCGCCGCTCCCAGCCCTTGTATTGGTCCAAGGTCTCAGGTCTAACGGGGCCGGGCAACGAGCCTAGTACCCCTCGAGCACCGGGAACGTCTCGTCGTCAGGGAGGGGCTGTACGCCCAGGGCATTGAGAGTCATCGATACTTTCCGATAACGAGCGACGGTCATCGCGACGCTCATCAGCTGGTGCGCGTCGTAGTGTTCGGCGAGGTTCTCCCAGGTTAGCGTCGAGATCACGCCGTCGCGGTACATCTCGTCGGCGGCTTCGATCAGTGCCAGTTCCTTGGGCGTCCACGGCGCGTCACCGCCCTGCGCAATCCATGCTGGATCGAGGCCATGATCACGCGCCTGCCCGACGCTGCCGACATGTTTTGCCCACTCGTAGACCGACTGGGTGTTCCAGCCTGTGCGGAGAATCAGGAGCTCGCGGTCATGCGGCGTTAGCCGCGATCGTTCGGGGCTAGAGACGTAGCGCTCGTTGGCGTACCAACGATCCGCGAGTGCCTGATGTTGGCGGAGCGTCCGCGAGACGCGAAGCCCGTCACCGGCAACCGGATCGACGCGTGCGGTCGTGAGCGCTGGCTCCCGATCAGGCACCTCCAGACGGTAGGCGACCGACCTCGCGGGCATTGGAAAGAAGCGGTCGTCGTCGTCTGGCTGAACCCCGAGCGAGTTGAACAGGATCGCCTGCGCGGTGATCTCGCTGACGGTGACGACGGCGTCGACTAGGTTGAGCACGTCGTACTGCTCAGACAGGCGCTGCCACGTCCGGTCGGTCAACGATGAGTTGCGATACAGCTCGTCTGCCACGCCGATGAGCCCAGCCTCAAAATCACTCCATCCTTCGTCGGAACCCTCCGCAATGCGCCGCACATCGTCCTGGGTCAGACCGGCTTCGTCAGCACGGCTCGCGTGGCTCCCCCAAAGGCTTGCGGACTGGGTTACCCAGGCCGTGCGCAAAATCAACAGCGCGCGGTGGCGTGGCGACAGCGTCGACTTGCTGATCACGTAGTCGAGCAGCGGGAAGACCCGATCCGCCATACCGGGCGCACGAATCAGGGTTCGGAGCGCGTTGTTCGGGCTACTCCCGGATCGGTAGCGTTCGACGGTGGCCCGCTGATCGGCGGTCCACTCGGCTTCGGGAAGCGGCGTCGCGCGCGGTTCACTCAGCCGTTTCATTGTCAGGATGTTGCCCGGCGGGTCTATGACCGCCAGCGCCGGCTCGATCCTGAAGAGGATCGCGTCGTCTTCGTCGGTCAACACGTACAGCAACCCGTCGGGGCCCTGCATCACCGCGCGGAGCCGCTGCTTCAGCTCCGTCAGCAGCCATTCGCGACGGATCTCTTGCCCCTGGCGGTTGAAGATGACTCGCTCCAGGTGTCCGGTGCGCGGCATGCCACCAACTCGCATCGAGCCGACGAATAGGCTCCCCCGCCACTTAGGGAAATGGTTGCCGGTATAGAACGTCAGCCCCGATGGCCCTATCGACGGCCACCACATGAGTTCCGGGCCCTCGAACTCCGCCCGCCACGGTATGTCGGTAATCGGTGTGCCCCCATATTCGCGACTGTAGGAGGCCATCGGCCACCCATAGTTGTGGCCCGCCTTGATGATGTTGGCCTCGTCGCCGCCCTGCACGCCGTTTTCGGTTGCCCACAGCTCACCGGTCTCAGGATGGTGCGCGAGACCGATCTGGTTTCGATGGCCTATCGAGTAGATCTCTGGCAAATAGCCCGAACGACCAACAAACGGATTGTCGCTGGCCGCGGTTCCGTCGTCGTTCAATCGCAGGAGCTTGCCGAAGTGTGTGCCCCCGTCCTGCGCGTACTGCCCGACCCCGTCAAATTGAAACGCGCCGCCAACGGTCATGAAGAGCGTGTCGTCTGGTGCCCAGAGTAGTCGCGAGGCCGAGATTCCCTTACCCCACCCGTCCGCGACAAACACGTCTCGCGTCTCCGTCAGTGCCCCACCTTCCAGGCGTCCCCGGGCGAGGGCGACTGTCGAGCCTTCCTCGCCGTCACGCATCATCGGCTTGGAGTACGTCAGATACACGAGGCTGTCGTCGTTGGGGTGCACGGACACGTCCATGAGCCCAGCGAGTTGAGTCCCGAGAAACACTGCCGGGACACCGTCGATGTCTTGGGGCAGAAGCCGACCGTTGCGAATAATCCGAAGGGCGCCTCGATCTCGCTCCGTGACCAGGATGTCCCCGTTCCGTCGGAACGCCATGCCCCACGGGTGCGAGAGCCCGCCTGCGATGGGTACGACGCGTATCCGGTAATCGGCGGTGTAGAGGACGACCGGGTGGTCCGGTGGGGCGACGGCCGGGACGATGCTCGGACCCTGTGCCGACGCAACGCCGACAAGGATCAACGCGAACCCGAGCGCAAGGGACGACGACGGTGGAGCACCTGAGGGGCCAGTCATACCGGGGCCCAATGTACCGCACCTTCTCTCCGCTGGCCAGCGTCTGGGCCGGACGATGGGATGCGCCGGCTTGCCCGATTCGGGCGGGCGGCCTACCATCACACGGGGAGGGCAAATGACATCCCACCGTCTTCTGTTGGTTGCGCTCGTCCTGGTTTGGGCTGGCGGCTCGTTCGGTCCTCTTAGAGCTGCGGCCCAGGACGCGCCACGCGAAGTCAGCTTCGACAGAGAGGTGCGTCCAATCCTGTCCGACAACTGCTTCAGTTGTCACGGGCCGGATGAGCAGGGGCGTCGCGATGGACTGCGTCTGGATATCGAGGATGGCTTCCTCGGAGACCGCGGTCGCTTCGGAGCGGCCGTCATCGTTCCGGGGAGTGCCGCCGACAGCCTCTTGTTCCAACGCATCAGCGCTGACGACGCGCGAGCGCGCATGCCGCAAGGAGACGACGCGCTCTCCGATGCCGAAATCGAGACCATCCGGCTCTGGATCGACCACGGTGCGGAGTGGAAGACGCATTGGGCGTTCACGGCGCCCGCGCGTCCGGCCGTGCCGCCGGTCAACGATGCCGAATGGCCGCGTAACCCGATCGACAACTTCGTTCTGACACGGCTCGAGCAGGATAGGTTCGGGCCGTCCGACGAAGCCGATCGCGCCACGCTGCTTCGTCGCGTGACGCTCGACTTGACCGGTCTGCCGCCGAGCCCGACTGAGATCGCCGACTTCCTCAACGACGACGCACCCGACGCCTATGAGAAGGCCGTTGACCGGTTGCTCGGGTCGTCGCGATACGGCGAGCGGATGGCGGCGGAGTGGTTGGATGCGGCACGGTATGCCGATACCAACGGCTATCAAACCGACGGCGCACGGACGATGTGGCGATGGCGTGACTGGGTCATCGATGCCTACAACAACAACATGCCGTTCGATCAGTTCACGATCGAGCAGATCGCAGGCGACATGCTGCCCAATGCGATGCTCGAGCAGCGGATCGCGACGGCCTTCAACCGAAACCACAGCCAGAACAGTGAGGGCGGCATTATTCCCGAGGAGTTCCTCGTCGAAAACGCGATCGATCGCGTCGAAACCACCTCGACCGTGTGGCTCGGTCTCACGCTCGGGTGTGCGCGCTGTCATGATCACAAATTCGACCCGGTCAGCCAGAAGGAGTTTTACGAGGTCTTTGCCAACTTCAACAACGTGCCCGAGCGCGGCAAAGCCTTCAAGTACGTGAACTCGCCGCCACTCGTGACGGCGCCCACCGCTGAACATCTGGCTGAATTGAACGCGCTCGACGCCGAGCTCGAAGAGTCACGCGCGGCTTTCGCCGAGCTGGAAGACGAGCTTCGCACGGCGCAGCAGTCGTGGGAGCAGTCACTCGACGGGTCTGCCCAGATCGACTGGGGGCTGCGCGAACAGCTCCTCACACACTTCGCGTTCGACGGAGATGTCGCGGGCGTTCATATCGGCGAACACGTGCCCGCCTCTCTTGAAGACGGCACGCCGCAGTTTGTCGAGGGGCAGGTTGGCGGCGCCGCGAGTTTCGACGGGCAACGGTTTGTCCATGGCGGAGAGCCTCCAGACCTAGGATACGCGGACCAATTCACGCTCGCTGCATGGATCGCCCCCGCCGCGCCTAACGGCGTGATTGTGTCGCGCGCGGACGCCGGCGACGAGGGTGAGCGAGGGTGGGGTTTGTACCTCGAGGATGGCAAGATTCGACTTAGTATGTCGACCCGCGTGCTCGACGATGGCGTGGCCGCGGAAACCAAGGATGCCATCGCCCTTGATGAATGGCAGCACGTCGTCGCGACCTACGACGGGTCGATGACCCCAGGCGGGATGCGGATCTATGTCAACGGCCGCTCGCAAGAGCTTGTGCCCGTGCTCGACCTGGTTGGCAATCTTGGCATATTGGGACACCCGTTGCGGATCGGCGCGAGCGGATCCGACAAACCGCGCTTCCAAGGGGCGATCGACGACGTTCGGATTTACGGCACGGTGTTGACGCCCCAGCAGACGGCCGTCGTCGCGACCAAGGAGTCGATTACCGAGATCGCCGCCCTCGCGCCAGACCAGCGGACGCCGGCACAGACCGACAAGATCAGGCTCTGCTTCTTGGATCAGTACGCGGCCGAGGACGTCCGTGACGCGTGGCGGAAGGTGCGCGAGCTCGAGCGCCAGCGCGAAGAGCTCTGGACCGGCTTCCCGACGGTCATGGTCATGAAGGAGATGCAGCCACGCCGACCGACGTTTCGACTGATTCGTGGAGCGTACGACAACCCCGGGGAGCCGGTGAGCCCGGGTGTGCTGGCGGTGCTTCCGCCACTCCCGGCCGGCGCGGAGCCGAACAGGCTGGCACTGGCTCGCTGGCTGGTCGATCCGAATCACCCGCTCACCGCGCGTGTCACCGTGAACCGGTTCTGGCAGATGTACTTTGGGACCGGTCTGGTCAAGACCGCTGAGAACTTCGGAACCCAAGGCGAGTATCCGAGCCATCCGGAGCTGTTGGACTGGTTGGCCACGACGTTTCTTGAATCCGGCTGGGACGTCAAGGCGTTCCAGCGAACGATCGTCACGAGCGCGACGTACCGGCAGGCGTCGAATGTGGATGCGGTGCAGTACGAGGCCGATCCCGAGAACCGAATGCTGGCTCGCGGACCACGCTTACGCCTGCCAGCTACGATGATCCGCGATCAGGCGCTTGCCGTCGCCGGTCTGCTGGTCGAACGGGTCGGTGGTCCGTCGGTCAAGCCATACCAGCCGCCCGGGCTGTGGGCCGACTTTGCCATGGACGGCGAGCGTGACTACGAGCAGTCCGAAGGCGACGACCTGTGGCGCCGTAGCCTGTACACGTTCCGGAAGCGAACGCTCGGGCCGCCCACCTTGATGACGTTCGATGCGTCGACGCGAGAGACCTGTATCGTGCGGCGCGGTCGAACCAACACGCCGCTGCAGGCGCTGAACCTGATGAACGACGTGACCTACATCGAAGCGGCGCGCCGCCTGGCCGAACGGATGATCACTGAGGGCGGAGCCACGCCCGCAGAGCGCGTGGCCTACGCTCACCAGTTGGCGACGGCGCAGCGACCGAGTCCCGAAGCGCAGGCGGTGTTGGTCGATGCCCTCGCGCACCACGTGGATCGCTATGCCGGTGACCGTGCGGCTGCGCTCGAGCTGGTCAGCCTGGGCGAATCCCCGCGGGACGAAACGCTCGACGTCGCGGAGCTGGCATCGTACACGATGGTCGCCAGCCTTCTCTTGAACCTCGACGGCACCATTTCAAAGGAATAGCCGATGGGATCCCGCCTCGAACGCGAACTCACACGCAGGCGTTTCCTCGAGCTCGGTAGCACCGGCATCGGCGCCGCTGCGTTGGCGACGCTCGTCAACCAGGATTTGTTGGCGCAGGCGCCGGCCGCGGTGTCGGGTGGGTTACCCGGACTGCCGCACTTCGCGCCGAAGGCAAAGCGGGTCATCTACTTGTTTCAGTCGGGCGCCCCGTCGCAGCATGAGCTGTGGGACTACAAACCGAAACTCGCACAGCTTCGCGGCACCGATGTGCCCCCGTCGGTTCTCGGGTCGCAGCGCCTCACCACCATGACGGCGGCGCAGCAACACTTCCCGGTCGCCCCGTCCCAATTCGCCTTTGCGCAGCACGGCGAATCGCGCGCGTGGGTGAGCGAGTTGATGCCGCACACGGCCAACGTGGTCGACGAGCTCTGCTTCATCAAGTCGATGCACACCGAGGCGATCAATCACGATCCCGGCATCACGTTCTTCCAAACCGGCGCGCAGCTGGCCGGGCGACCGAGCATCGGTTCGTGGCTCTCGTATGGACTCGGCTCGATGAATCAGGACTTGCCGACATTTGTGGCGATGGTCTCGATTGGCTCGGGGCAGAGTGGTCAGCCACTCTACGACCGGCTCTGGGGCAGTGGCTTTCTGCCCACGCGCTATCAGGGCGTCAAGTTCCTGGCGACCGGCGATCCTGTTCTGTACCTGTCCAATCCGCCGGGGGTCGATCAAGGCGTGCGGCGTCGGTTCCTTGACGACCTTGAAACGTTGAATCGCTTCAAGGAAGAGGAATTCGGCGATCCGGAGACGAGCACTCGCATTGCGCAGTACGAGATGGCCTATCGGATGCAGAGCTCCGTGCCGGAGCTGACCGATCTGTCGGGTGAGCCGGAGAGCACCTTCAAGCTATACGGGCCCGACGCGAAGAAGCCGGGGACGTTCGCTCGCAATTGCCTACTCGCTCGGCGCCTGATCGAGCGCGACGTGCGCTTTGTCCAGCTCTTCCACAGGGGATGGGACCAGCATACGCGGCTCCCGCAGAACATCCAGCTGCAGGCCGGCGACGTTGACCAGGGCCAGGCCGCGCTGATTCAGGACCTCAAACAGCGCGGGCTGCTCGATGAGACCCTGGTGGTGTGGGGTGGTGAGTTCGGACGCAGCGTGTACTGCCAGGGCGCGTTCACCGACGAGACCTACGGCCGCGATCACCATCCAAGGTGTTTCACGATTTGGATGGCGGGTGGCGGCGTTAAGCCGGGCATCAGCTACGGCGAGACCGACGATTTCTCGTACAACATCGTGAAGGACCCGGTGCATATCCACGATCTGCACGCGACGATGTTGCATCTGCTTGGTATCGATCACACGAAGCTGACGTACCAGTATCAGGGCCGTGACTTCCGCCTGACCGACGTACACGGGACGGTCGTCAAGGACATCCTGGTCTAACGCTCTCGGCGTCACCGTTCCGCATGGCCAAAAGCGCGTACGAAAGGTGGCCGGCGGACCGACTTCAGCCGATTTCGATCACGCTACTGCACGAGATTTCCCAGAACAGCGTTTGCATTCCCCAAATCCGTGCGGTTTGGGCTCACCCTTCTTCTCGTCCTGTCGTGGTTTGGCTCGGCGTTCGCCGGGCCCACGATGACCGTTCGCGTCTTGAATCTTGCCGAGACAGACCGCGACTCACTCGCCTCCGCGTTCGAGGTGGCTGACAAGATGTACCGGGCGACCGGCATTTCTGTGACGTGGAAGTGGTGTTCCGAGACCGCCGCCTGCCAGGCTCAGCTTGACCCGACCGAGGTCTGGTTGCGGGTGGCGCCGGGGGGGCCGCACGAAGACGGTGCGCTATCGTCCGATGCTCTTGGCTACTCGGTTGTCGGGTCGAAGCGCGGCTCGCTGTCAACGGTGTTTGTCGGATCCGTCGAGACGCTGGCGCGGCAGGCAAAGGTTTCCGTGGAAGAGCTGCTCGGCGTCATCGTTGCCCATGAGCTGGCACACCTCATCTTGAATTCATCACGCCATACCGGGTCTGGGCTCATGCGACAGAACTGGTCTGCGACCGACGTTGGACGCCTGTCTCCAGCCGATCTTCGGTTCTCCCTTCAGGAAGGTCTCGCCTTGGGCGCTGGCCTCGCGCGGCGCGGCAAACAGCCCTAGCTGCTCCCGCCTGCGGTGTTTGGTAGCATGGGAACATGAGCCTGCTCACGGTTCCTGATCCGCCACCCAATCGGCGGCGTCCGCTCGTTGTTGTTCTCACCCTCGTCGTGATCGCGGGCGCGGCCTACTTCGCGCTGACGTGGTTCATCTCCGATACAGAGAGACCAGACTCCGTGGCTGCACGCCCCGAGGCACCGACGCCGGCGGCGCCCGAGCCTGAGCCTGAACCGATCGCACCTCCGGCAGACTCCGCACCCGACCCTGCGCCGGGTGTCGAAGCCACCGCGCCTGCTGCACCTCTGATTCCGGAACCGCGGCTCCGCGTCACGAGCGACGTGTTCGGCGCCGACGTGTTCATCGACCGGAAGTTCGTCGGCAAGACCCCCTTTGAGTCGTTCGACGTCACCTCGGGAGCGCATCAAGTCAATGTGCACGCTCCTGGGCACGAAAGCGTGAGCTACGAGGTGACGATCGGGAGCGACGTCATCGATCTTGACGCGACCTTCGCGGTCGTCAGGCTCGACGCACGCGTCGCGGTGGTCCACAAACACCGAGTCGGCGACTGCGCTGGGGAGCTCGTGGCCGACCTGGACGGCATTCACTATCGCACCGATGACGACGATGCGTTTTCAGTCGGAATCCACGCGTTGGAGGAGTTCAGCGTCGACTATCTGAGGCACAACCTCCGACTCACGGTGAGGGACGGGCGGACCTACAACTTCACCGATGGCGAAGCGAACGCCGACAAGCTCTTCGTCTTCCACCGCGACGTGGAGAAGGCGCGGGCGCGGCTCGCGGGCGCCGGCTCATAGCCAGCCCTAGCCTCGCGAATAGGCGATACCCGGCGACTACGACAATCCTTCGGCTTTCTTCATGAGGCCCAGGTGCTGCTCGGCCTGTGCGAGCCCGCCTTCACCTTCTTGCCATCCGACCCGGCCGTCGCCATTCGCGTCGTTGCCATCGACCAATCGCTGGGCGAGTGTGTTGAGCTCAGCGACGAGCGGCGCGGCTTGCGCGGCCGACGTCGCGGCGTTGATGCGGCCTGCGAGCGCGACGATCTCGTCCGAACGCAAGACGGTGTTGCGGGCCGACGTCGCGACGTGGGTGGCGTGGGTCGTTACGGCTTGCGACGCGCCGTCAGCCGCCGCCGCCGCCTCGATGTGCTTCGCGGCACCCTCAGCTGCTTGCTTGACGCCGTAGCCGAGGCCAGGCCCTCCGTCGACAGTAGACGGGTCGACCGCATGCAAGACGTGGCCGGTGTGCCGCTTCATCGAATCCAAGTCCGTGGGGTTTCCGGCTGCAAGCCCCGCATGCTGAGCGGCGATCGCCGCTTCGGCGACAGCCGTGGGAAGCAGACCCTTTCCGTCCGGGGTATCTCGCCAGGCGTCGGCGACGTGTCCGATGTGGGTGTGCGACGGGTTCGCTTGCTCGGCTACGAGCGCGAGACTCGACGCGACACAGAGAGCACAGGCCAGTGAAACGGTAACGCAAGCTGTTGCGCGCATGAGTCGTCTCCTTGGTTCACAGATCCGCAGTCAGAATGCCTTATACCGTAGGCTGGCGTGCCAGGGCAAGGCTGGAAAATGCGACAATGGAAGTTTGAGCCTCCATCGTGTGTACTGTCGAGCTTTACACCTGAGGACATGCGGGTCGAGCACCGTGCCAAAGTGGCTAGTGGCATGCGTGCTCGCCGCGCTCGCGAGTGGGGGCATCGCCCGCGCGCAGACCGGCGTGCTCGCGGGTCGCGTTGCGGACGAACAGGATGCGGCACTTGTCGGGGCGACCGTGACGCTTGCCGCACCAGGCGTAGCCCCGCTCGTATCGGTCGCCGACCAGGCGGGCGCGTTCCGATTCGACACCATCGGTCCGGCCCGGTACCTGCTTACCGTCGAGCTCCAGGGCTTCCAAACTGAACGTCGGGATGCCATCGACGTGGTGGCCGGGGCGACACTGTTTATCGACATCCGGTTGGCGCTCGCACCGTTTTCCCAGCAGGTTGACGTGGTCGCGGTCGCGCCGCTGCTTGGTGGTGGTGTCAGTCGCGACAGGATCCCAGCGACGGTGTTCGTAGTGAGCGGGTCGGATCTTGCCGCTCGGCCGACCGCGTCGCTTGCCGACGCCCTTCACGAGCGGCTTGGCGCCGTCAGCCTCGAAGGGGCGACGACGAACCTCTTTCAGCCAACGTTGCGGTTTCGGGGGTTTACGGCGTCACCGCTCCTTGGTTTGCCACAGGGGATCGCCGTGTACCAGAACGGTGTGCGCATCAACGAGCCGTTCGGCGACACCGTCCAGTTCGACCTGATTCCGCAATTCGCGCTCAACCGCGCCCAGCTAAGCGCTGGCGCGGAACCGACGTTCGGGCTGAATGCTCTGGGCGGCGCGCTGGCGTTGGATCTCAAAAACGGGTTCGACAACGCCGGCTTCCGTGGTGAGTTGCTCGGAGGGTCGTTCGGGCGGTTTTCGGGCACGGCCGAGTACGGCGCGAGTCGGGGACCGTGGGGCGTGTACATCGGCGCAACCCATTTCGACGAGATCGGGTGGCGCGACGCATCGCCGTCCGAAGTGACGCAGTTTGTCTCGGATCTCGCGTACCGCGAGGGGCGCGTCGACGCCGGCGTCAGTTTCACATATGCCGATTCGGGCTTGAACGGCAACGGACCCGCGCCGGTTGATCTGCTGGCGGTAGACCGCTCGGCGGTTTTCACGTTTCCCGACATCACCGACAACCGACTAGCGTTCACCCAGGGTCGTTTCAACGTGGTGCTGTCACCGACCTGGTCGGTGCAGGCAACGGGCTACTATCGCGATCTCGACCGTCGCACGCTCAACGGCGACGAGGCGGAGTTCGCCGTGTGTGACGACGACGCCTTGCCGTTTGGTGCGCCGGAGACGACGCTGTGTTCTGGCGGGGGTGACATCGATGACGACGCCGGGGCGTTGGCGCTGGTTGACGTGCAGACCGGCCGCTTCATCACCGGGGACGACGCCGAAGGTGACGGCGCGTTTAACCGGACGACCACACGCGCCAAAGGATACGGTGGCGCGTTTCAGGCTGTGGCCAACACTGTGCTTGACGGCCGTGACAACGTCTTCACGGCTGGCGCTTCGGCGGATTTCGCGGATGTGCGGTTCACCTCGAACAGTGAGATTGGCACCCTCACCCCTGATCGAACCGTAGCCGGAGCCGGACTGCTCACCGGTCTTTTTGGTCGTGCGCCGGACGACGAGTTCAACGCCGAACTCGACACCGACAATCGGGCAGTTGGACTCTATTTCAGCAACACGCTGTCATTGACCAATCGTGTCCACGTCACCGTGTCCGGGCGATTCAATCACGCGGGAATCGACATCATCGATCGTCTCGGCACGTCGCTCGACGGTGAGCACACCTTCGCGCGCTTCAATGTCGGGACCGGTGCTGTGTACGACCTCACTGGCGACACATCAGTCTTCGCGCGCTACACCGAGTCGAACCGGGCTCCGACGGCGGCAGAGCTGAGTTGTGCCGATCCTGATGAGCCCTGTCGGGTGCCGAATGCCTTCGTGTCGGATCCGCCGCTTGAACAGGCAGTTGCCCTCTCGGTCGAGGGTGGCGTGCGGGGGCGGTTCCGTCCTAGCGCCAGCGTCGACTGGTCAGCGACGGTCTACCGCACGGCCATCGCCGACGACATACTATTTGTCGCGTCGCCGAATCTGATCGGCACCGGGTTCTTTCAAAACGCCGGCGACACGAGACACGTCGGTGTGGACATCGACATCTCAGGACACGTCGACCGCGTTCGATGGTTCGTCAGTTACGGTCTCGTGCAGGCCAGCTTTGAATCTCCTTTGGAGTTGCCGAGCAATCCCGAGGTGAACGATGCGGCCAGCGAGGATGGCACGATCACGGTGGCGCCGGGCAATCGATTGCCGAACATCCCCCTTCACAGCCTCAAAACCGGGGTGTACTACGCCGTGACCGATGGCTGGGACGTGGCGCTCGATACCATGGTCACCTCGAATCGCGTCTTCCTTGGAGACGAGGGGAACGACCAGGCGCTGCTCGAGGGCTACGGCATCGTCAACCTTCGGTCCGCGTATCGGATGACCGACAACCTTGAGGCGTTTGTCCGCGTCGACAATCTGTTCGATGCGGAGTACGCGACATTCGGAGTACTCGCCGAGGTCGAGCTCTTTCTCCGCGAGGCACCCGGCGCGGATGACCCGCGATTTGTCGGACCAGGTGCCCCACGTAGCGCGTTCACCGGACTTCGCGTAGGGTTCTGACATGTCTCGACGCGTTCGCCTCTGGTGTGGGTTGCTCGCGCTGGTCTGCGTTGGGCTAGGCGTGCCCATCGCCCAGGAGGGCGCCACGCTCGATATCTACGTCATCGACGTGGAAGGTGGCGAGGCGACGCTGTTCGTATCGCCGTCGGGCGACTCGCTGCTGGTCGATACCGGATGGCCGGGGTTCGACGGGCGCGACGCCGATCGCATCGCCCGCGTTGCCGACCAGGCCGGCCTCAAACAGATCGACTTCTTGCTCGTGACCCACTATCACGGCGATCACATGGGCGGCGCGATGCAGCTGGCCGAACGGCTGCCGATTCGCCACTTCGTCGATCGAGGTCCTGGCGAAGGCTTAAGCAACCGCGGACGCGCGGCGTTCGAGCAGTACGCCAGTCTTCGAAACGACGGGATTCATCTGGTTGCGGTTCCGGGCGACACGCTTCCAGTGTTAGGACTTGATGTACGGATTGTCGCCGCCGCCGGCGCGGTCTTGGGGGCGCCGCTTCCTGGCGCAGGCGAGCCGAACCCCTGGTGCGACAGCTTTCGTCCCCACGGTGAGGACATCACAAGCCGTTTCGGTGACGCCGACGATCAGTTGTCACTGAGTGCGGTCGTTGGATACGGGGCGTTTCGCACCATCATTATGGGCGACCTGACGTGGAACAAGGAGTACGGACTGGTGTGTCCTGTCAACAGGGTCGGGACGGTCGACGCGTACTTGGTGTCGCATCACGGTGCGGAGACGTCGGGCTCGGCAGCCCTCGTGCAGGCGCTCGAGCCCAGGGCGGCCATCATGAACAACGGACCGCAGAAGGGCGGTGCGGTGCAGACCTTTCAGACGCTCGCGCAGGTGAAGTCGCTCCAGGATCTCTGGCAGAACCACTATGCGGTCGATGCCGGTGAGGCGCACAACCGGCCCGAACGCTTCATCGCGAATATGGATGACGGCAGCCGAGGGCCGTCCAGATCACCAACCGGTCGTCCCGTCCACATGGGAGCCGCGAACTGGATCAAGCTGTCAGCGCAGCAGGACGGCAGCTTCACGGTCACCAATAGCCGCAACGGCTTTCGTAGAAGCTACGGACCGACGGTACGCTGAGTACCAAACGGCTGACGAGCCGGTTCATTGCGTTAAAGCCTCCCGCCTACCCGCCGATTCGTTGATCGAGACTCCGTACGGAGATATCGGTGAAACCTGCACAGGCCACTGCGACCGAGGAACCTGCCGCGGCAGTCCCTGAAGCCACCGCCCCAGCGGCAGTAGACGCCGCAATCGAGCGGATTCGCACCGGGGGACGCCTGGGCCGCGATGTGTCGCTCAAGGGCGCCAAGCTGATTGGCTGTGACCTGTCCGGCGCGAACCTCGCCGGAGCCGACCTGCGGGGTGCGGATCTCTCCCGGGCGAATCTAACGAAGGCCAATCTGATCGGTGCCCAGCTCGAAGGCGCGACGCTTTTTCACGCGACGCTCGACAAGGCCGAGCTGCTCAAAGCCGACCTGCGGGGAGCGGATCTAACCCAGGCGTCCGCCGTTGGTGCCGGATTTGGCGGGGCCGATCTGGCGGAGGCCACCCTGTTCAACTGCACGCTCACCGGGGCGAGCTTTACGCAGTCGCACCTGCGGGGGGCCGATCTTCGGACTGCCGACCTCACGTCGGCTCGCCTGCGCGAATGCTGCCTCCACGGAGCCGACCTGTCGCAGAGCGTGCTCCGCGAGACGGACCTGACGAAGAGTGACGTCACCTCTACATCGTTCCAGAATGCCGACCTTCGCGGGAGCCGGCTCGGTGGTCTCAGCGGAGCGTCGCATGCCAACTGGGTTGGCGCCGACATCTCCGACGTCGACTTCTGCGGGGCGTATCTCGTCCGACGACACATTCTCGACCAAAACTATCTCGAAGAGTTCCGAGCGCAGAGCCGCACGACAGAGATCATCTACTGGATCTGGTGGGCGAGCTCCGACTGCGGCCGGAGCTTCGTGCGGTGGGGACTGTGGACAGCGACGCTGGCTGTGGCATTCGCCATGGTCTACCCCTACCTCGAGATCGATCTCGGCGGGCGCCCGGACAATTGGATGACGACCATCTACTTCAGCGTCGTGACGCTGACGACGCTAGGGTACGGTGACATCGTTCCGACGTCGGCGGCGGCCCGCGTCGTTGTGTTGGCCGAGGTGATTATCGGTTACGTCATGTTGGGTGGCTTGCTAGGTATCTTCGCGAACAAGATGGCCCGACGTGCGGAGTAACGCCATGTTTAAGGTCTTTGGCGGCCAGACAGACTCACGACCGCGGCTCGCAGACATCCTGGAGGGCTACGATCTCCCGAGTTTCGGGGGCATCTATATGGAGGCCCTAGGGCTCGTGCGCGACGTCGACTCGTCGACCGAGAAGCTGGCCGACGTGCTGGCGACCGATCCAGGACTCACCGCCAATCTCCTCCGAACGGTGAACTCGGCCGCGTTTGGCCTCCGCAGCGAGATCACCAGCGTTCATCACGCGGTGTCGATGCTCGGGCGAGGGCACGTCGAGTCCATGCTCGTGTCGTTCGCCTCTCACGACGCGCTGCCATCGGATCCGTGCAACGGTTTCGAACCGGACCGCTTTTGGAAGACGGCGGCGCGTCGCGCCGCGACGGCGCGGGCACTTGCCGAGAGGGTGTCACCAGCGGAGTGGTCAGAGTGCTTTACGGCTGCGCTGCTGTCGGACATGGCCATTCCGGTGCTGTGTCTCAAACGGGGTGGCGAGTACACCCGGCTGGTCGAGAGCTGGCACCAAGGCGCAGGCGAGCTTCAGGATCTGGAGCTCGAGGCCTTCGGTTGGGACCACACGCAGGTCGCCGCGCTGATGTGCGCCGAGTGGCGCTTTCCTGAGGTGATTGCCCAGGCGATTGCATCGCATCATGGCCTGCCCGGCCACCCGGACGCGACGGCCCACCCGCTGGAGCCGGTCAACGTGGCGATGCTGATTCGGGAAGTCGACGAGGCGCGCGGCGTAGCGGAGCTGGTTGAGCGCGCCCATGCGACGCTGGGCTTGGCCGAGGACGATATTCGCGGATTGGTCGACGAGAGCTTTCACAACGCCGAAGAGATCGCCGCTCAGTTTGTCTGATGCGGACTGTCCGTCTCTGCTTGATCGGTCTGGCCTGGTCGGTCGCTCTTATCGGTCTCGTCGACGGCACGTTCGCGTACCACGTCATTCAGATCCTGCCGATCTTGATCGCGCTTCGGCTGTTGACGCGCTCTCCTGGGCACCTTGGCGCGTACGCGGCGGTGACGCTCTTCATCTGGTGGATCGCGAAGGCGTCGCTGATCTGGCTGTTCCTCCTGGACGTCTGGACCATTGCCGAAGGGGCCTACTCCCCGCTAGAGGTCGCACTGAGCGTGGTGATCGCCTTCTTCGGAGCCGCGGGGACCATCCGCGGAGTGGAGGCTGGTCGCCGTCTCACGTCGAGTCGAAGGGCGATGACGGTGGTTGTCTTCGTGGCGCTTCAGGTAGCCGCCTCCGCAGTCGCGGTGCTCCTGGCCAGCAACTGAGTCACTCGTCGGACTCTGCCTTCTACCCCTGCTACTTCACCAACAGCACCGGACACGACGCGAGCATGCCGATCTTGTAGCTCATCGTCCCCCATCCTCTTCCGGGCTGAGTGGGGTCGACCTTGTGAGACGCCAGTGCGATCAAATCGACGGCGTGAGTTTCGGCGAAGGCCGCGATATCCACCGCGGGTCGTCCATACGTGACGTGCTGATCGATCTCGATGTCCGGACTCTCCAGACGACCGGCCAGCGCCCCCAGCTTCTCGCCACTCCGTTGCTCGAGCAGATTGTAGAATTCCCGGAACTCATCCGCGGAGGTCTCAGGGATTTGCTGGACCACGTGTAGGAGGGTGATCTTCACGCTGTTGTCGCCGACGAGTTGCTGGATGACGTCGACTGTTTCAACTGAACGGTCGGTGAGATCGGTGGGGATCAGGATGTGTTTGAACATGATGTTCGTTCGTGGCTGCATGATCCGCTCCAGCAGAACACCGACGCCACTGTCGGGCCAGACCCGCGGATGACGAGAATTACCTCGCCGCACAGGGGAAGATTTCGCACTGGTCCTGGCCAACAGCGGCGGATGCGTTGCACAATGGCGGGGGAGCCAACCGTCGGGTTCGGCCAGACCGAGACCATGTTCGATGTAATCGCACGAGTCGTGGCGGTCATCGGGTGGTGCCAATCAGGAGCAGTAGATGGGACAGTATGACGAGACTCGCCGCGAGCTGGAGCAACGCCTCAATCAACTAACCAATCGTGTCGGGAAGATCGGGCAGGACCTGCGTCGGACGTTGAGCTCTGACTCCGAGGAACGCGCGACCGAGGTCGAGAACGATGAAGTGCTCCAGGCTCTCGACCAAGACAGCCTTGACGAGGCCCGGCAGATTCGAGATGCGCTGCAGCGCATCGACGACGGCACCTATGCCATCTGCGCGAGGTGCGGCCAGACCATCGATTCGGCTCGACTTGCCGCGATTCCCAGTACGACGACCTGTCGCACCTGCGCCACCTAGAGCTCCTCCGCCCACCTTGTGATCACCGACCCTTGGTTCTACGTCGCTGCGGCGATCGCGGTGATCATCGTCGGCATCGTCAAGGGTGGGTTCGGCGGTGGCATAGCTGTCGTCGGCGTGCCTCTGATGGCGATGGTCGTGAGTCCGGCTCAGGCGGCGGCCATCATGCTGCCGATCTTGATGGTCATGGACGCGCTTGCGATCCGCGCCTATTGGCGGTTGTGGGATTCCGACAACCTTCGAGTTCTGCTCCCCGCATCGCTCATCGGCACGGTTCTCGGCTTTCTGACGTTTCGGTACTTCTCGGCTGACGGGCTGCGCGTGCTCGTTGGCATCGTCGCGCTTGTCTATTCCGTGCGGTATTTCATCCCCCGGCGGCAGGGCTCGACGACAAAAGCAGGCACCGGCGCCGGCGTCTTCTGGGGCGCGGCAGCCGGCTTCACTAGTTTCTCGATTCACGCCGGCGGGCCGCCACTACAGGCGCACCTCCTGCCTCAGCAGATGCACCGCACGACGTTTCAGAGCACGAGCGTGATGTTCTTTTTCGTCGTCAACTGGTCGAAGGTGGTGCCGTATGCGTGGCTGGGTCAGTGGAACGCGGACAACATCGTGACGTCGCTCATCCTCCTTCCACTGGCCCCTGTGGGTGTCGCCCTTGGTCGGCGACTCCACGACCAGGTTGACGATCAACTCTTCTTTCGTGTCGTGCACGCCGCACTCTTCGTGATCGGCATCAAACTTCTGTACGATGCCCTGGTGCGGTGATCACGCGACCCTTCGGTTCGTGACACGGCCAGGCGCGGGGAGTCGGTACGGGCGACGGCGGACTAGGCGAGGCTTTCGGCGACGGGTGGAGTCGGCTGACGTTGTGGATCGAGGCCGCAGCGTCAGACTACCGGACGTTCCTGACCGTGGCGGGGATAGGGGTTGGGCTCTGGTTGGTCGCGAAGTTCATCCGACGGTAGGACAAGCCCTCACTCGGCGGGTCGACCGAGCCACTGCTGGCTCAGCCCAGCGCGGTCGACAGCCTGTCCCCGCAAATACACCGACTCGATCTGTCGGGTGTTGGTGATCGCCTCGAGGGGGTTGGCGTCGAGCACCACGAAGTCAGCGCTCTTTCCAGCCTCGAGCGTACCCGCATCGGTGAGGCCGACCAGGTCCGCTGAATTCCGGGTGGCCGCCACGATCACCTCAGCCGGAGTCATTCCTGCTTCCACCATGTCCGCCATCTCAACGTGGGGACTCCAACCGGCGCTGCCGTCGGTCCCGAAAGCAATCACGACGCCCTCTCGATTGAGCCGGTCCAGATTTCGTGCCTGTATGGCGAACGCTGCCTGCGCGTCGGGCCGATCGCTTGACGCGGCTTGCATCTGCGCAAGCTCGTCCGCTGGGATAGTCTCGCCGAGCCAGCGGAGGTCGTCGGCAACGCCTCGACCGGATAGGTTCGGCACCAGCACGACGTCGGGATGCTCCTTGATGAGCGACACGAACTCGTCGTCAACATCCCGGTCGCGAACGCCATGTGCGAACGCATCGATGCCGGCACGCAGGAGGCCCTTTGCGTCTTCGAGCGCATAGATATGCGCGGTGACGCGAAGTCCGAGTTGATGGGCTTCGTCAATGACGGCACCATAGAGCTCGGGCGTCATTTTCTCGTATTGGCCATCGCGGTCGTCGACCCAGACCTTGACGATGTCGACGCCAAGCTCGGCCAGATCTCGGACGGCGCTCCGGGCCTCTGACTCGGTTTCGACCCAGTATGGAATGTCGGTCCGTCCTGGCTCCGGGCGTGTGATGCCGCGTCCAGCTGTTCGGAAGCGGGCGGCGCCGGCAACCGGCTCTGCGCGAATCTGGTAGGCGAGCTCGTCTGCGTCTCTGCCGAGGCTCATCACGACACCGACGCCGTAGAAGGCCTTTCGCCGGAGGTCGTCAATCAGGTCGTCTCGCGTTGTCGCGAGATGGACATGCGTGTCGATGATCGCTGGCATGACCGTTCGCCCCGTCAAATCCACAAACGAGGCGCCAGACGGTAACTCGATGTCTCCGGTTGGGCCGACCGCGACGAGCTGGTCGCCGTCGACGATGAACGTCGCGTCGTCGATCGTGCGTCCGTCACCGACGATGAGGTGAGCGCCCTCGAACACCGTTACGTCGGTCGCATCAGGCTCCGGCTCGGCGATCGGAGGTCCACAGGCTGCCATCGCGCTCGTGACAGCAATGATCGTCGCGGTGGCAGTGCCGGCCACGCCGGGGGCGCGCGCGGTGAGAGAGCGGCCATGGCGGGTCATTCGGGGCATCGGAGCCTCCAGGGAATGCATTGTGGGTGCGTACTCTCGCACGATCGACCACACGACGCAAGATCCCCCACGTATAATCCTGGTCTCAAACGAGGAAGAGAGAACACCATGACAACGCTACGTACTGTGTTGGTTGCCATCGTCTCCTTAGCTGCGCTGGGGGTACCGCACGCCAGGGCAGATGTGACGATCAGCGACTGGAGAGGAGCGTCGGTCACAGCGACCGAAGGCTCGGTCGATTCGGACGGCGTGAAGATCTCCTACCACACCGTCGGCGAGGGCCCGCTGGTCATTTTCGTCCACAGCATCTTTGGGCCCTGGTTCGACTTCAGGCACCAGATCGTCTCGCTCTCCGAGCACTATCGCGTCGTGTCGATGTCTACACGTGGGACGGATAAAAGCGACAAGCCGGTCGGAGACGAGCACTACTCGTCAGCCAAGATTGCCGACGACATCAACGCCATCATCGATCACTTTGGGGAGGACACGGCGATCATCGCCGGGCAGGATAGCGGTGGCCTCCACGCGTGGCATTTCGCGATGAGCCATCCCGAGCGCACCGAGCGGTTGATCTCCTTCGGCTCGATCCACCCCGCCGGGCTGATACGCGAGTTGGTCGGCAATGCCGAGCAACAGGAGGCCACCACGTTCCAGCGGGGCATGCTCGAGAATCCGGAGGCCGGCGCCCAGCTGGAGGGGTTCGTAAGGAACTTCCCGCCGATTACTGGCGAGCCGGCGGAACTGGCGCAGCTGCGGCAGGACGCGTACGAACGGCTCGACGTGGCGTCCATCGTCAGCTTCTACAAAGCGAACTGGCCACGGCCGCCCGTATCGCTCGACACCGCGGCGTTTGGGTTCACCTACGGCAACTTCCCTCCGGTCAAGGCACCGACGCTGCTCATCTATGGGAAGGCCAGCAGCCCGTTCAGGAACCCCACCCTCAACGACATGTGGGAGTGGGTCGAAAACGACCTGACGATCCAGGTGCTCGAGGGGGTCAACCACGACCCACACCGGGAGGCCCCAGAGTTCGTCACGCCTCTTGTCGTGGAGTGGCTCGCCCGGGAACGATGACACGCCCGGACGCACGTGCGATCCGTGTTCTGGTCGCGTGTGTGGTCGCGGCGTCCAGCGCGACGCCGGTACTGGCCCAACCGACGACGGCACCGGCTGACGTAGAGGGTGCGCGGTTTCGGGTCGGCCTCTGGGGTCTCATCGGCGTCCCCCGCGGTGCCTTTGCGGACAACATCGGCACCAACGGAGGGCTTGGGGGCGACTTCGAGTATCGGCTGGGCGACGGCCCGGTTCGAGTCGGGTTTGCTGTAGGCGGACTTTTTCAGGACCGTGCCACACGACTCCTTCCGTTCAGCCTGACCATCCCTGACGTCCTCGTCGACGTCACGACGAGTGCCCACATGGTGCTTACGCACGGCCGCGTCAGGGTTCAACCGGTCACGGGTCGGGTTCGTCCCTACGTGGAGGGCCTGTTCGGGTTCAGCTATTTGTTTACGCAGACGGCGATCGACCTTGGCCGGGATTTCGACCCGAGATTCGACCCGGTCGGTCCGAGCACCACGCATCTCGACGATTTCGCTCTGAGCGCCGGCGGCGGTACCGGCGTGGCGATCGAGCTGCACACCTGGTCGGATGGCCGCCTCAATCTCGATATTGGGACTCAGCTCCTCTACGGTGGCGAGGCAGAGTATCTAGTCGGTGGCCCCGAAGGGTTCGAGAGTGGGCTCGAGGGGCTCGAGTTCCGGCGGTCGCGTACCGATCTCGTTCAAGTCCAGATCGGCATCAGCGTCGACTTCTAGGCCCCGAACACTGTGCCGCCCCGGGCCTACGGCCGTACCCGCACGTACTTCTGCAGTTTCCTCGGCGCCGGCTCCCCGCCGTAGATGTTCCCCTCGGCGTCGACCGCCACGAACTCCGCGCCGTTGCCGATCGTGAAGCGCGGGTCACCCCACGCGTAGAGGATAAACTCCTCGACCCAACCGGTCTTCACATCGCCGATCCGGATGCCCATCTCATATCCCGGATTCTGGACGTCATCGGACTCCGAGTCGGACACGTAGATCCGGCCGTCATCGTCGAGGAAGATGCCGCTTGGCCGGCCGAACTGCGTCCACTGCGCAATGAAGGTCCCGTCCTGTTCGAAGATCTGGATCCGATTGTTCGACCGGTCGCCGACGAAGATGCGACCGTCGGCATCCATGGCGATCGCGTGCAGGGCATGGAACTCACCTGGCGCGTAGCCGGTCTGCCCCCATTCCATCAGGTAGGCCCCGTCTTTCCCGAACTTCACCACCCGATTGTTCGTATCGTTGCCGTGACCATCAGCAATGAAGATGTCGCCATTCGGCGCCACGACGACGTCGGCCGGCGCGTTGAAGTGGGTCCGCCCCCCCCCTGCCTTGCCCGGTGTCCCGAGGGTCATGAGGACCTTTCCAGTGGGACTGAACTTGATGACCTGGTGCCCCCGCGTACCCTCCGGCGTTCGCGCTTCGAGAATCGCGTCTGTCACCCAGACGTTCCCCTCGTGATCGACGTCGATGCCATGCGGCCAAATGAACATCCCCCCGCCGAAGCTTTCGACGACGTTTCCGTCAGGGGCAAACTTCAGGACCGGATCGAGGTCCGAGTCGAGACACTCGTTGCCGAATCTTTCCGGTGCGGTGGCATCGCATCGGATGACAGCCCAGACGTGTCGGCCATCCGGGTCCATCGTCACGCCGCCCACCGCGCCCATGGTCCGGCCGCCCGGGAGCTTCGCCCAGTCGTCGACGAGGCGATACGGATTCGGCAGCGCCTGACCGTGTGCTGTCGTTCCCAGACTCACCGCGGCCGTCGTCCACACGGTCAACCACGCGGTCGCTGTCATCACCCGTCGCGCATGCTTTGACACCATCTCACCTCGCTTCCAGAAGAGTGCCCGACAGTTTACACACACGAGACGCTGATTGGCACAGTTCTGCATGAAACCATTGGCCGCTTGCGTGGAGTGCCCGCTGACGCTCGGTATAATTCTTTCAGTTCTGTCATTCGGCTCATGACGCGAATCGCAACGTTGGTGATGCTGACAGGAGTTGTCACCCTCATCGTCTTCGGAGCATCGATGACGATCGAGTCGGGTACGGCCGCTGTCCACGCGCAGGTGGCCGCCGCCATCGCACCGGTCTCCTCGTCCGAGTTCAACTACCAGGCCCACGTCGATGAACGGCTGGGGGCCGATTTCGAGGCCGTCCAGAGCTACCGGCCTGCCTATCCGTTCTGGCAGCACATCTTCATCATTCCGGATGGCCGAATCGTCTACGGCAGCGCGCGCGACGGTCGGCTGCTGGCGTCGTTCCCGACCCGAGGCGACTGGATCAAAGGTGCGACCTGGGAGGACCCATCGTTAGCGGTCGCGCTGAGCGGCCAGCGTCTGCCGCGACGGCTGCGCGATCGGCGCGACGAAGTCGAGCGCATCCTTGAAACGACGACCGGTCCCGTGGTGCACAATCCCACCCGCGGCCTGTTTCTCTTGCCGAACGCCGATCGCTACGGACGCTTTCTCGATGAGTGGGGGCGGATCTACGAGCGCTTCGGTGTGCCGGCCGAGATCGGCCTTGCTCAAGCTGTTCTCGAATCGGGCCTCAAGGGCCGCGTGCGGTCGCGTGCGCGCGCGCTGGGATTCTGCCAATGGCTGCCTCGAAATTGGCGGCACCTCAAGCGGCTCTCGCCGAACGTGATCGAGGGCTACAACCAAACGATGCAGGCGCCGTATTGCGCGGCGTACCTGACGATTCTCGCGACCATGTATGGGAGTTTCATCCCTGCGCTGTCCGAGCACCATGCGGGGGGTGTGAACGTCGGGCGGGCGATGATCAACGGTGAACGACTGGGCGGCGAAGATTCGCGCGAGCAGTATCTGCTGGGCTCTGAGTTTGCCCGAGACTTGAGGGATATCTCGCTCCGTCGATATCGTGACCTCTTCCGAACCTACGGCCCACGTTCGTTCCGGTACGCAGAGATGGTCTTCGGCAACACCATCAACGTGCGACGGATGACAGAGGAGATTCCCCAAGCTGAGATTTTTGCGATGCGCGCGAAGCGGACCCTCCCGCTCTCACAGATCACTCGGACCACGGGCTTGTCCGCCAACGAAGTCAAGCGTTTCAATCCGGCGCTGGTGCGAAAGGTCCCCGCGAGTGCCAATCTGTATCTGCCGCAGTATGTCGAGGAGTTCGGGCCGGACGTGACGTTCTGGCACCAGCCGGCGCCACCGGAATACGCCGTGCTGCTCAACCAGTTCGTTCGGCTCGACGCCAACGTACAGGAGTGGCATCAGGAATCGTTCGAGGCCACGCTGCAGGGGTTTCGGGAGCGGTTCGAGGCAACCGGCACCGAGGAGGGGACCATCATGGCGACGGCGCTCGCCTACGTGATCGGCGACCTTCGTAGCAGCCGCAGGGCCGGGATTCTCAACGAGTTTCGCTCCAGCAACCGTATCCTCCGACTCTTTCATGAGGGCCTGCGGGAGCTCCGCCGCACCCTGTCAGGTACCAACGGCTAGTCGGGTGGCCTCGTCCTAGTCTTCCCAGAGCCAGGGAAGTGTCTGCGCTGATTCACCGCCGCTGCGCGCCCTGTCCGAAGCTCCTTGGCCCTCGGCCGACGATTCGGCCGGACTTCTGAGCCAGGCAGGAATATTTGCGGCCCCCCCACTGATTTAGCTTCCTTCGTCGCTGACAAGACTGTCGTCACATGTGGTCTTGCGGTTGCAGCTCTCGCCAGACCAAGGATGAGTGAGCTGATTCGTGGGCGGCTGGTTCGGTCCATTCCGGTGCATCTGTGCGACCTGAGTTTGTCAGGGTGCGCGATTACGACTGATCGCCTCGTTGATCCCAGTACGACCGGCGATCTGCATATTGAGATCGATGGCAACACCTATAGCGATCGAGTCCGGGTTGTCAGGGCCGTTCGCCAGCACGGGACAAGCGAGGCGAGCCGCCTCGGGGTCGAGTTTGCTTGGGGCAACCCCCCGGGTGCCGCATCGGTGCGGGGCACGGTACCCTCGACTCCGCGGCGCCGCCGCAAGTGATTTACGAGTCATGACCGATTTGACCGGTGACCGACAGTTTCGAGATTGGCACGACTAAGAATGCCATGAATTGCCGACTGTTTCCGGGTCGGGGCTTTGCGGCACGTGACTTGCTGGTTGTTACGACGGAAGAAGGCCTGTGGCTGAACTAAGAGAGATGCAACTACAAGCCGTCGCAGAGATGATTCTGCTTCGGCCATGGCTGGCGTCGACGCCAGCCATGCGTCCTGCTGCAGATGGTCGCGCTTGTTCAGCTCAGGGGCGGCCTGCGCAGTATCTCAATCATCCTCACCGTAACCACCGCTACCTTCATGGGGCTCGCTGGTGCCGCCTATGCCTGGGATTCGGGCAACTTGTGGCAGCTCTTCTTGATCATGGGAACCCCACCGCTGCTGGTCGTGACGTTGGGTGTCCTTCTGCTCGGAGCCGTCGTCCCCCAGCGTAGCTAGGCATCGCCGAGGAAGTCGACGAGCAGTCGGCTGACCGCGATCGGTTGCTCCTGTTGGACCCAGTGCCCGGCACCGTCGACCATGTGGACACCCCGCATGTTCGTACACGCCTCGCCCTGCATGCGCTCGAGCGCCCCTGGACTCTGGTAGCTGCCCCAGTCGCTCGCGCCCGAGATAAACATCGAAGGCTGGTCGATAGACCGTCCGGCGAAGAGTTGCATTTCGGCGGCGCCGAGGCCCCCTGATCGGTACCACTGCAAGCCGCCCTGAAACCCGGTCCGCCCGAACTCCTCGGCGTAGACACGGAGCTCGTCGTCCGGCAGCCATTCGCATCGGGCGATCTCGGCCGCCGTGGGCATGATCGGCGTAACCGTCTCGGCCATGCCCTGGTCGAGGTCCATGATGTAGTAGGTGGGCATCTTCGCCATCTCGGTGGCGGTTCGCGCTTGCAGTGTGAACGGCTGATTTCCTGCCCAATCCGCGCTCTTGTAGTGGTAGTAGCCGCGGAGAAACGCGTGAATTCCCTGGGGCGCGCCATGCATATTCGGATTGGCTTCCCGGGTCGTGTAGTAGCGTTGATAGTGTTTGCGGGGGCGCGATAGGACCGCAAGATCATCGTGGAGGCTCGGCCCTCTCGGAGCGGGCCGGCCGGCGCCCGGATCGTCAACCGTGTCGAACGGAAGCGCCCCGGTGCCGCCGAACGGTGCACTCATCAGGACAACCGACCGGAACACATCAGGCCGCACGATGGCGCACCAGGCCGCGATCGGCGAACCGAAGTCATGACCGACGACCGCCGCCACCGTTCGATAGCCAAACGCCGCCACGAGACCGAGTGCATCGCGGACGATGTTGAGCCGGCGGTACGACGCGAGGTCGCCGTCGTAGTCAGGATCCCAGCCCATGGTCCGTCCGTATCCACGTTGGTCGGGAGCGATCACGTGGTAGCCAGCCTCGGCCAGCGGAACCATGACCCTCCGCCAGCTGTACGCGAGCTCCGGGAAGCCGTGGAGCAGCAGCACGCACGGGCGCTCGCCACGATCGAAGCCAGCCTCGAGCACGTGCATCGTCAGACCATTGATGTTGCGGACCAGCCGAGAGCGAATGCCCGGCGGCAGCAGTCCGGCCGGGAACGGACCGACATCGGGTGGTGTTTGTGCCCGGACACGGCCGCGGCTGGTAGCGCCAGCTAGGGCCATTGGTCCGACCGTCAGGGCGACGCCTCGCATCAGCTGACGGCGAGTGAGCGGGGGCGAGTAGTCCATACCGGCCTCGATTCGAAAAGAGCTTGGAAGAATTACGGCTGACAGTATAGGCTGTCGGTTCCACCGCAGCACTTTTACGGGGCATGAACAAGGTCGCGTTCTGTTTCCTCGCCGCGCTCGTACTTGCGCCGGGCGCCGTGCTCGACGCACAAGAGACACTTGGCGTCGGCGACGCGTGGCGTACGCCGCTCCGCTCGCGCAACCAACTTCCAACCGCGCTGTTCTTCGCGCATCTGCCGCCCGACCGTGCGACCGTGCTTGCGCCCGGCACGATGGTGTGGCGTCTCGATTTCGACTACTCGAATATCCTCCGCCGGAGCAACGGGGGCCGAGAGCTGTTGTCGCTGGACGCCGAGTATCTCAGGGCTGACGTCGGCGCCAACTTTGGATTGCCGGGCGAGTTCGAGCTTGGGGTATCCGTGCCGGGGTTTGCCTACACCGGTGGCGCCCTGGATCCAGTCATCGACGCGTTCCACCGCATGCTCGGTCTGGCGACGACGGTCCGCAGCCGAACGGCCAGAGGCCAACTCCGATACCTCTATCGCCATGATGACCGGATCGTGTTCGAGGGAAATGAACCGACATCGTCGATCGGCGATGTGTCCTTCGAGCTAAAGCGACAGATGGTTCGGAGCGGACCATATGCCGTGGCGCTCCGAGGGATCGTCAAGCTGCCGTCGGGATCCACCAGCCAGTTGAGTGGAAGTGGAGCGGCCGACTACGGCGTCGGCGTCGCCATGGACCGTGTCGGGTCGCGCGTCGGTTTCTTCCTCAACGCCAATCACTATTTCCTCGGAACCTCCGGCTCTCTCCCGGCGCGTGATTACACGTCGGCCATGGCCGGGGTCGATGTTCGGATCCGGCCACGCTTGCTCGTCAACGCACAGGTCGACTGGATGACGCCGTTTCTCGAGAGCGATCTGAAAGAGATGCAGGGCGTTGCGTCACAACTGTCGTTTGGGCTGCGTTTCCTTCAGTCTCAGCGATTCGGGTACGAGTGGCGATTCACCGAGGATTTGTCGCGCGCCTCACCGGATTTCACATTCGGTTTCCAGACAGTTATGCGGCTGGACCGTGTGCCCACCCCGTGGTAACGGTGCCCTCGAAAGGGGACAGGCGCACGGGTCTCTAGGCTAGGAGTCTGCGCCGCAGGAGGTGCGGCGGCGTGAAATGGGTCGTCGGCCCATGCTGTGCGTCATTGTGCCGGAGCGACTTCGGCGGTCGGCCGACGAGGGAACTCCTCGGCGAAGGGCGAAGCAGATAGCAAGATTCGGCCTTGAGGGGCCGCCTGGCCCGCCACCGAGCCCGAGGCGCGCCGATCGGTCGTCGTTGCGAGCCTCATTCCCCGCGTGTTACGCCGCCATCAGGGCGTGCAGGCGCGTGGTGTTCAACGCCCGGCACACCAAGTCCCACTCGCCCTGCACCTTCGCCAGCCCCCGCAGGCTGAAGCGTCGGAATCCCAGCACGTGCGTGATCCAGCCGTTGGGAGCCTCCGACAGCCACTTGCGTTCTGCCTACGCCGCACGGCCCGCCGGCCTCGACAGCTTCTCGGCCATGCGACTCGTCGCGGGATACTTCTCCGGGTCGCGGGGCCTGGCCGCCTTCCCCTCCCGGCCCAAGGACACATACCCGTCGATGCCTCGCGTTTCCAGGTCCGCCAAGTCCCGCTCGTTGCTGTAGCCGGCGTCCGCCAGCACCGTCTCCGGCTGCTCGCCGACCGTCTCCGCCAGCGCGTCGAGCAGCGCCGGCACACCACCCTGGTCGCTCGCGTTCGCCGTCACCTCCGTCGCCGCCACCAACTGGTGCGCACCATCGACCGCCACCTGCGCGTTGTAGCACTGCTGGAACCCGTCGTTGCTCGTCTTCATGATCCCGCTCTCCGGGTCCGTGAAGTTGCTCTGCGCCTTCGCGTCCGGCTCGCCATACGACCGCGTGTAGGGCGGCCCGCCCTTCGGGTTCCGGTCTTGGTCCGGCTGCCGACCGCGGGCGTCGTCCGCTGCCCGCTGCTGCGCCTCCAACCGCGACTTCGCCGCCCGGGTCGCCGCCAGACCCCATGCCCGCGCCAGCCGACCCACCGCTACAAACAGCTCCTTGAAGTCCGACAAGTGCCGCCGCCGGAACTCGCACAGCGTCCGATGTTGCGGGAAGTTGCCCGCCCCCAGAACCCGGAACGCCCCGTCCTCTTCCAGCTTCCGCGCGATCCCGCGCGCCGAGAACACCCCCGTCGCATACGCATACAGCAGCACCTTCACCATCATCCGCGGTGCAGAGGGCGCGTTGCGCCGACCGTCCCCCGCATACGGCGCGTAGAACGCCGTCAAATCCACACCGTCCCCCAGGTCGCTGACGTGGTGCGCCAAGTGGCCCTCCGGCAACCACGCCCGCAGGTCCGCCGGCAACAGCAGCATCTGATCCGGTGCGTAGGGACGGAACGTCGTCGACATCAGGTCCTTTCCTCCTCGGCTCGCCTACAATTGTCGCACCGTTTCTGCGGCGCAGACTCCTAGGCGCTGCGCACTTCCTCTGGTGGTTTCCCCGCGCGGGGCGGGTACTGGTCTCGAGAGCGCCGTGTCGGCACACCTGTTGCTCTCTACAGATGTGCCATGGACGCACTGCGCGACCTTCTGGCCACAGACCAGCGTCGAGCGCTGGAGTTCTTCGCTACGGGTTTGAGTGACGTATGCGAACCCGGCGTCGACCGCCAAGAGCTTCTCTACAACGCCAGCGTCCTCGCGCACTTCGCACAGGTCTCGACCTGCGCCCAGGACGATCTCCCCACGCCGGCAAACTTGACCGTTGTCTTCGACAACTTCGTGCTCGGTGCCGAGTTGCCACAAGCCAGCCAGATCATGGAGGCGGCCGGCGCTCAATGCTTGCTGCTGACGGGGTTTTTCGCCGAGCAGATGTAAGAACGACACAGCATCCGGTGGTACGCCGAGCTCGGTGCTGGATTCTTCCATCGCGCGGGGTCATCGGCATCGGCGACAAACCGCGCGCGCCTCCTCACGGCGATCGCCGGGGGCTTTCATGGGTGGCGGCAGCGATATCAACGGCTGAGCCAGCAGCTTCGCGACCAGGCGTATCTGCTTGACCCGTCGACGGTCCTGCCGGACTCGCCGCCAGGCCTCGTCTAAGCCCGGCCCTTGGGCATTTGGTCGGCCCGCCTCAACCAGGCCATGCGCCGTTCGGACAGCCGCTCCTGCAGCGACTGAAGTACGTCCAGCGTTGGACAGGTGTCGGCGACATACGCGAGCCAGTTGGCGACGTAAGTTTCGAGCCACTGCTCGTAATCACGAAGCGCCGCCGCGGTTTCGATGGCCGCCAGACCTCGCTCGGCCCAGATGTCAAACCGAGCCACGGCCAGATCTTGGATGCGAACCGAGTACGGATCTGCCGAGACATCGGCCTCGAGTGCCCGATCGTGCTCGCCGAGCGCACCCAGCGCGACGTCGGTCGCGGCCTGCCACACCCGAGCTCGGCGGTCGCCGTCCGGAAACGGGTTCCCACCTTCGACCGGGTCACGGTGTGACCAGCGCGGCACGGCTGAAGCGCGCAGCGCCGGCGGGAATCGCTGAGCGTCGCCGCTCGACACGCCCCAATGGTAGGATCTCTCGTCAAAGGAGAGCCGAATGAATCTGCATTCCGTCCTGTCGTATGCGACTGGCCTGACGATGGCCTTGCTCGTGTCCACGACCGCGTGGGCACAACAGGTCGTTACCCGCGGGGCGCCGCTTGGAGATTCACCGGTGGTCAACCTCTCGGATGTGTTGAACGACGCCGACGCGTTTGCCGGGACGATCGTGACACTCGAGGGGTCGGTCGAGAAGGTGTGTCACATCAAGGGGTGCTGGTTGGAGCTCGTGCCGACTAACCGCTCGGCCGGAATCCGAGTGACCTTCAAAGACTACGGGTTCTTCGTGCCGACCGACTCGACCGGTTACCGGGCTCGACTCGAAGGAACGTTCGAGACCAACGTCTTCTCCAAGGATGACGCCGACCACCTCATCGCCGAAGGTGTGAGCCTGACGCGGAATCCCGATGGCACGGCGACCGAGGTGAGCTTCGTCGCGGCCGGCGTCGAGCTGCGGCAGTAGGAAATCGGCGCGACCTGTCGTAGGACGTCGCCATGGCCACTACCACCATCGCCTCCTCCAGCCGCTGGCCGACCCGACGCGGCGGGTCTTTGCTGAGCCGACGCGCCTTCTTCGGCGTCGCGGTCGCGGGTACGGCGCTCCAAACTGTGCGAGCGCAACAGCCTCAGGTTCCTCCGTACCACCCGCGCGATTGGACCGGCGATCCGGTCAAGTACCCAGACCCCGACATCCTTGCGCTTGACGATCGATTTCAACGCTACATCCTCTTCAATACCCCGATTCAACGACACTACGTCGGAACGCTGTGGGCCGAGGGTCCGGCGTGGAACGGGGTTGGCCGGTACGTCGTGTACAGCGACATCCCGAACAACCGCCAGTTGCGTTGGGTTGAGGACGACAACCGCGTGACGGTGTTTCGAAGCCCCTCGGGGCACAGTAACGGCAACACCTTCGACCGCGAGGGTCGGCAGCTCTCGTGCGAGCACAGCGGACGCCGTGTGGCTCGTTACGAGTACAACGGCGAGGTCACCGTCATCGCTGATTCGTTCGACGGTAAGCGGCTGAACTCGCCGAACGACGTCGTCGTGGCACCGGATGGTGGCATCTGGTTTACCGATCCACCGTACGGTATCCGCGGGCACTATGAGGGGTTTCCGGCCGAATCCGAGCTGCCGAATGCGGTCTATCGGGTTGATCCGACGAGCGGCGACATCGCGAGGGTCACCGACGAGATCAAGGCGCCGAACGGACTGTGCTTCTCGCCCGACTATCGTCGACTCTACGTGGCCGACACGGGCTCGGATCGCGACGTCAAGGTCTGGGACGTCGATGGCACAACGCTCCGAAACGGCCGTCAACTCGTGCAACTCACGATTCCAGGCTCAGACGGCACAGTCGTCAGCGCCGACGGCATGCGGTGTGACGTCGACGGCAACATCTGGGCGGGGACGCGTGCGGGCGTGATCGTTATCGCGCCCGACGGCGACATCATCGGCTTCGTTCGCCTACCCGAGATCTGCGCGAACGTGTGCTTCGGTGGCGCCCAACGCAACCGACTGTTCATGACGGCCAGCCAGTCGCTGTACTCCGTCTACGTCGGAGTTCAAGGTGCCGGGATCGCGTAGGTCAGGTACCACGCCGAAGCTGTGGATGATCACCAACCGCAACCTGCTGGCTCGCCAGCGGGGCCTGGGGGATGGTGAATCTCGACTGAGCTACTGGGTCAGCGACGGACGACGCGCCGTCGACGGGCTGACGTCCTGGGACCGGCTTTCGCCGGCCCGGTTTCGTGATGCGCTGTGCGACGCCGCTGACGCATTCCCGCTGATTGAGAATCCCGAACACCACGAACGCGAGCAGCACGTCACGTTGTTCGTACACGGATACAACAACAGCTGGGAAGACGCCGCGCGTCGCTACCGGCAGATCTGTTCGACGCTTTACTCGGGCCGTGCGAGCCTGGGGCTGTGTGTGCTGTTCACCTGGCCGTCGGATGGACACAAGATCGGCTATTACCCGGATCGTCTCGACGCGCGTCGCTCGGCCGACGAGCTGGCGCACGTGCTCGCCACGCTGTACGAGCACCTCCGCGTCAACCAGGAGAAGACCATGGCGACCGGCCGTCCGCACTGTCGCGCGAAGATCTCAGTGATCGCGCACAGTATGGGCGCGTATCTGCTGCAGAAGGCCATGCACCACGTCTGGACGCGCAAGAACCAGCCCCTCCTGGTGAGTTTGGTTAACCAGCTCCTCCTCGTCGCGGCGGACGTCGACAACGATCTGTTCAACGGCGGCGAGCAGATCGACCGGACCGACGGAGATGGCATTGCCAACCTGACCTACCGGGTCACGGCGCTCTACAGCGGCAAGGACGGCGTCCTGGGGCTCTCAGCCGGGCTGAAGCACTTTGGCAAGCGGCGTCTTGGCCGGTCCGGGCTGGAGAAGGTGCGCGAAACTTAGTTGGGAATTGAAGCGGCTCCAAACCCTGTGGTTTGATGACGTTGCCTAAGACGAACATCACGCCACGAGAGAAAGGAGCCGAGATGAGCAGTGTCCTACGACCCGTCAGGAAGCGCAAGAAGGTTCGCACGTTGGGCCCGGTCGACGTCATCGACCGGAAGGAGTACGCCGAACTGGACGTCGACACCAAGGTGGAGTTGATCCGGTCCTTGGTGCCGCTGGGGTTGCTGCATGTCGAGGAGTTGCTCGACGCGGAGGTGACGGCGCTGGCGGGCGGGCGCTATGCCCGCAAGGACGCATCGGTCGGCGGGCGTCGTCATGGCAGCAACCCCGGGACGGTCGGGTTGGCCGGCCAGCGCGTGCCAATTCGCGTGCCACGGATTCGCCATGTCGCGGGGAGCGAGATGCCGCTGCGGTCCTACGAGGCGTTGCATGGGGAGCGCGCGGTGAACGACCTGCTGCTGAAGCGCGTGCTGTACGGAATCTCGTGCCGCAACTACGAAGCCGCCGCGGCGGCGATTCCCGGAGCCATCGGGCTGTCGGGGTCGACCGTGTCCCGGGGCTTTATTCAGGCTAGCGCGGCGAAACTGCGGGAGCTCCAGGAGCGGGACCTCTCCGGCGAGGACGTGGTGGCCGTGGTCCTGGACGGCAAGACCTTTGCCGAGGCAACGATGGTCATCGCGCTGGGCATCACGATGGCGGGGGAAAAACGCTTTCTGGGCTTCGTCGAGACGGATACCGAGAACGAGAAAGTGTTGACCCCGTTCTTGCGGTCGTTGGTCGAGCGGGGTCTTGACGTCTCCCAGGGCGTGCTGGTGATCCTCGACGGCGGCAAGGGGCTGCGATCAGCCGTCCGCAAAGCCTTCCGGGACCGGGCGCTGGTCCACCGGTGCCAGTGGCATAAGCGCGAGAACGTGGTGAGTTACCTGGCCAAGACCGAGCAGGCGTCGTGGCGCCAGCGCCTCCAACGCGCCTACAACCGTCCGGAATACGACGAAGCCCGCGCGGCCCTTGAGACGCTCCATCGCGAGCTGGAGGACCGGAACCAATCGGCGGCCCGCAGCTTGGCGGAAGGCTTCGACGAGACCTTGACGCTGCATCGACTCGGGCTCTACGGCGTTCTGGGCCGCTCGCTGAAGACGACGAACTGTCTGGAGTCCGTCAATGCGCTCGTCGAGGAACGCTGCGCGAAGGTCGATCACTGGCAAAACTCGCGTCAACGTCACCGCTGGCTGGCGACCGCGCTCTTGGACATCGAACCGCGCCTGCGCAAGGTGATGGGGTACCGGCACCTGCCCACGCTCCGTGCCGCGTTGAAGCGAGAACTGAAGATCGACACGACGACGTCGAAGAAGAAAGCCGCGGAGTCAATCAGGAGCCGTAGAGAGTTTCAACTAAGAATGGGCTTGACTCGGGCTGGACGCGCCGGGCGAGGTGGCCGACAACATCTGGGACGTCGACTGCAGCCAGTTCTTTCGGTCCCAATCCGACGTGCACTCCGCTTATTTCGACGTGCAACGGACCCAGCGCCTGATGCGAGCCGTCATTCGGGGCGCCGACCGCCGGGTGCTTGTCGACCGGTTCTCGCTCGCGCGGACCAGCGCGTAACCCGTTTAGACCCGCGGCTCGCAGATGGTCGCCCCCTTTACTTTCTGCGACGGTCGGGTATTAATGGGGCAAGCATCTCGACTAGAAAGGGGGAACGATGGCGAATCCGACCGCGGCAGACATCATGGTCCGGGAAGCGACCCTCTCCCCGGACGCCGATATCTACGACGCGATAACAAAGCTGTTTAAGAGCAAGCTCAGCGGGGCCCCGGTGGTGGACGAGAATGATGTGCTCATCGGCATGCTCAGCGAGCGCGACTGCTTGAAGGTGCTCGTTGGCGGCGCCTTGGACGGCCGACCCGGTGGTCGCGTATCCGACTTCATGACCCGCTCACCTGAGTCGATCAGTCCGGACACGAAATTGCTGGAGATCGTCCACATCTTCCTCACGAAGACATTTCGGAAGCTCCCGGTCGTCGACGACGACGGGCACGTCGTGGGGCAGGTGAGCCGTCGTGACGCCTTGGGCGCACTCGAGAAGCTCCGCGACAACCCGTGGCTGTACGGTACCGACGATCGCCGTCCGCCAGACGGCACTGGCTCGGGCGTCGACTCCGCGATGCGGATCGCCCGCGGACGGTCGTCGTAAGCACGGCCTCGGTATAATCCGCGGATGTCATCAAAACGCGTCCTCATCACCGGAGGCAGCCAGGGGATTGGCGCCGCGCTGGTGCGCTCGATGCGCCGGGTGGGTCACGCCGTCGTCTTTACGGGCCGCGACGAGGGGCGTGTTCGAGACGTCGCCGACGAAAGCGGCGCCCACGGGATTCGCGCCGACGTTTCGGTCGACGAAGACAACGCCCGCACCGTCGCGACCTGCGACGAGATCATGGGCGGTGTCGATATTCTGATCAACAACGCCGCGTTTCCCTACAACGCGGAGATCGGTGATTTCGACGTCAACCGCATGCGGACGTTGTTTGCCACGAACGTGTTCGGTCTGGTCGACCTGACCAATCGCATTGTGCCCTCGATGAAGGCCCGCGGTGAGGGTGACATCGTCAACATCGCGTCCACGTCTGGGATGAAAGGGAACAAGACCGGCACGGCGTACGCCGGAAGCAAGTGGGCGGTCCGCGGCATCAGCCAGTGCTGGCAAGCCGAGCTTCGTCCGCACGGCATCCGTGTCTTTAGCGTCTGTCCATCGGAAGTCCAGACCGATTGGGGTGGCCGGACCGGTCGCAACAACCCGAACAAGCTGTATGCCGAGGACATCGCCGATACCATTTCCTCAGCATTGAGCATCCGACGCCGCGCCCTGTGGCCCGAACTCGCCGTGTTTGCCAACAACCCGTGGAAGGAAGACTGACCTCCCCGGGGTTCGCCCGATGTGCCGTCGGGCTGGCGGTGGTCCTCATCGCGTTTGCGGCGCCGGAGGGCTATCGACCGGTCGACCATGAGATCGTCGTCGTCAGCCCCAGCCACACCGACCCGCGTCTGATGATGTTTCGCGAGGCGGTTGTGTTCTGGAACGGCGTGCTCGCAGACCTCGATCGCGAGACCCGGCTAGTCGAAACCACGCTGGTGGCGCCGTCGCCTCACGAGCGTGCGCTCGAGAACTACACGCGGGCGATCTGGCAGCAGGCAGGCCGGACTCGAGGCGGCGGAACACGGCCGGCCGAGCCGGCGGAGTTAAAGCGTCTTGGCGGCGATGTCGTGATGTTCCTTTCGCAGCAGCCGACGATGTCGTTCGCGTGGCCACTGGAGCATGATGGGCGGTACTTCGTGGCGATCCCGGTCGAGCCCGGCGCGCGCATGTCGCGTCCGGGACTCACGCGCAACGTCATTGCCCACGAGTTGGGGCACACCCTGGGCCTGGTGCATCACACCAATCCGAGCGTGCTGATGTGCAGTCCGTGCCGGCCGTTGGTCGGAGGAGCTGCCCCACACGGATTCCTCCCGCTGACGGAAACGGATCGTCTCCGGCTCCGTGAGCTTCTGCCGGCGCACTAGACCGGCAACCGCCTGACACGAGCCTACGGAACCGCGTCGGGCGTCTCGGTACCCCACTCCTGCGGGATGTCGAGCGCGGGGTTGCGATCGAAGAAGTTGAACGGCCGCAGCTCGAACTGATGGAACGCGGTCGGCATGACCGGGAAGTCTTCGGTACGCGGCACGTGATGAAACCCGGCGGTGTACCAGAGCACGATGTCTGTGTTCTCGATCGGCCGATTCTGGGCGGCCCACGCCGGGAGGCCTGCCGTCCCGTCGCTCTGGTTTGGATAGAGGCCCGCCGCATACGTCTCATCGGCAGCGTGGGGCGTGACCCAGAGATGATGGTCGGTGAATCCCCCCCGCCGCTGGGCCATGTCGTCTCGCGAGAGCAGGCTGTAGGCGACGCTGTTCCCCGGGCGCAGGACGTATCCGGGCGCGTGACCGACCGGCCCCTCTGCATCGGGGTTGACGACGCGCCAGAGTGCGGGGCTCGATGGATCGTAGTCCAGCTGGGCGTCGCTCTCGTGGGCGGCGACGCCCGATTGCACCACCTCGCGTCGTCGCCGAGCACGAAGCACGGGACCTTGAGCAGTCGTCGGCGTTCGTGCCCGGGGATCGCATAGTTCCCTAGGGTGTGGGGGACACAGAAGACGTCGTCCATGTCGTACCCACGGGCGGCCATGGCCGCGGAGAAGGCGGCGTTCTCGGTCAGCACTTCGCCCGGAATCTCGAATTCCTCAAACAGGACACTCGGCTGGATACCCTCGATCTCGGTCCACGACGACACCTGGCCGGTGCTGAGATCGACGACCGCCTCGAACGTCTGACTGTCCTGCTTGATGATCGCAAACGCCGCGCGGGGGATCGGCGCTCCAGGTGTCCACACAAGCACTGTGTCCTTGGAGGGTTCGCGCAGTTCGATGTTGGCGAACCGCGTCGCGTCGTTCACGTGGCCCGCTTCGCGGAGGATGTCGACCGTCTGGAGCAGCTCATCGCTGCTGAGCGAATCGAGCGGATGCGATTGGGCCGTGGGGGGCTCAACGGTATGAACCGGCGTGTTGCAGCCGGCCAGCATCGACATCGCCGCTGCCACGACGACCAGCTCGATCCGGCACGTGAAAGCGCTGCGCTGCATACGGACCTCCAGGTTGCCCGCGCTACGAACAGTGACCGACACTGTGTTGCGCGTCTTCGCGCCGCGATTAACGGTACGACTTGATCGCGGGCAAGCGCGCACCTGACTCACCAGCCGGCTGGTCCTCAGCCACGACCGGGAGCCGCAGCGTCCCAATACCGTCGATACTTGCCTCGACCACCTCGCCCGGCTTCAGGTATCGATCCTCCAGCCCTCGCGTCGCCGCCGCGCCTGCTGCCGTGCCGCCCGACGTGCCGTTGTTGATGACATCGCCCGGGTAGAGCGTGATGATGGACGAGGCGTACTCGACCAGCTCCCAGAGCGAGTGAATCATGTCACCGGCCCGCGCCTCCTGCAGTTGTTGGCCGTCAACGCTGAGAGTCTGTCGCAGGTTCTCCATCGGGTCGCCGTAGAACTCCTTGGGCGCAATCCACGGACCTTCCGGTGCAAACGTGTCGTGCCCCTTCCCGACGAACCAATCGGATGTCATTGGGTTGCCGCCCGGCGGACGTCCCCCGCGGTCCGAAACGTCGATCGAGACCAGGTAGCCAAATACGTAGTCTTTTGCATCCGCGGCCGACACATACTTTGCTGTGCGGCCGATGACCGTACCGAGCTCGACCTCCCAGTCCGTGCGGTCGCGACCGTGGGGAATCACGATCGGCTCGCCGCTCCCAATCACCGCGCCGCGAGACGGCTTAAGGAAGAGATAGGGCACGCCCCGGTTCTCTCGTCGCTGTCGCCTGGCTTCGGCCTGCTCTTCCGGCGTCCCGGCCTCGTTGACGTGACTGTAGAAGTTGACAGCGGCGTTCAGGATCTTGCCGGGGTACATGATCGGCGGTCGAATTCTGAGTTCGCTGACCGGGTAGACGTAGTCGGCACGGTTGCCGTCGATCAGGTCGTTCGCGACGAGATGGTTCACGATCTCGTAGAGCCGGTACTTGAGACCGTACTCGTATCGGCCGATCAACTCGAGCATATCCTCGGGCATCGGCATCTTCGGGTAGGCCGGGTCCGTCTCGAGCGCCATATTCGCGACTTCGATATCCACGACAAGGCTGTCCCGCAGGACGAGACAGACATGGGGCACGCCATGGATATCGAAGGTTCCAACCTTGTACGGCTCAGCCGACTCCATGGCTTGCGCGTAGCTCATCGTCGGAATCGCCACCATGATCGCCATCGTCAGTGCGCCGAGCAAGCCGAGTGCCAGCCTTGATCGAACGATTCGCATGATTCGTTTTCTCCTCATTAGGGACCGATCAACTTAGAGACGCGTCATTGCTCAGAGTTCTAGAGCTCAGAGCTTACGGCGCGCGCATCGCGCCAATGGCCAGCACGAGCCATCCGATCGTGAAACACAGTCCCCCGATCGCGTCACCGCACCGAGCCACCGAACGCCCGAAATCGACAACACATATAGGCTTCCCGAAAAGATCAGGATGCCCGCCACAAAGAGCCAGCCGGCCGCGTTGATCAACGCGCTCGTCCAGCGAGAGGCCGCCCAGGCCACCGCGAGCACGGCGAGGCCGTGGATGAGGTGATACCGCACGCCGGTTTCGAACACCGCCAACATCTCTGGGCTCAGTCGGGCCCGCAGCCCGTGTGCCCCGAACGCTCCCAACAGCACGCCGAGACCGCAGAGCGCGGCGCCTGTCGCAAACCAGCCGGCTACCATCGCCCCGTATCATACATGTCATAAACTGACCTGTGCTTCTGCTGAGAATCCCCGTCACTAAATCGCTACAGCTTGGGCTCGTTGGCTTGCTCCTGTTCGGAGCAAGACCGGCCGAGTCGCAGATCAGGGCGGCCGTCATGAACCAGATCAGGGCGGAACGCGAGCCGCTGATCGAGACGATGCGCGAGCTTGTCTCGATCGAGTCGGGCAGCCGCGATTTCGAGGGGCTGTCCCGCCTTGCCGAGGACATCGCGGGACGGCTGCGTGAGCTCGGGGGCGAGGTGGAGGTCGTACCGCCAGCCGACGCGTACGTCATGCAGGACACGCCACCCGAGATCGGGCACTCGGTCGTCGCCCGGTTCCGCGGAACCGGTACCCAGCGCATCCTGTTGCTGGCGCACATGGACACCGTGTATCTCCGCGGAATGTTGGCAAAGCAGCCGTTTCGGATTGACGACGTGCGTGCCTACGGGTTGGGCATTGCGGACGACAAACATGGCATCGCCGTGATCCTGCACACGCTGTCGGTGCTTAACGCCCTCGACTTCCGGGACTACAGCGTCATCACTGTGCTCATCAACGGCGACGAGGAGGTCAGCTCGCCCGGGTCGCGCTCGCTGATCACGAGGCTCGGTCGCGAGCACGACGCGGTGTTCTCGTGCGAGGGGGGTGGCGACAACCGTGTGCTCCTGAGAACCTCGGGGATCGGCGCGTTCAAGCTCACGGTACGCGGCCGAGCGGCGCACGCAGGGTCGGCGCCGGAGCGCGGTCGCAACGCGCTCTACGAGCTTGCCCATCAGATCCTCCAAACCCGTGACCTGTCCGATCGCGATGCGGGGCTGACCATGAATTGGACGGTGGCCACCGGTGGCAACACGCGCAACGTGATCCCCGCTGAAGCATTCGCCACAGCCGATGTCCGGGTGCTGCGGGCCGAGGACTACGAAGGCATCGAACGCGAGGTCAGACGCCGCGTCGCGAATCAGCTGATTCCCGACACTGAGATCGAGCTCGAGTTCGAGCGGCGTCGTCCGCCGCTGGTCCCCAGCGACGCCTCCTGGGCGCTTGCTCGGCACGCCCAGACGGTGTATCGCGAGCTCGGCATGCGACTGACCGTCAACGATCAGGCGTCTGGCGGAGGCACCGATGCAGCCTTTGCGGCGCTCGAGTCCGACGCGCCCGTTCTCGAGGGCATGGGGCTCCAGGGTGGCGGTGCGCATTCGAACGACGCCGAGTACGTCGACCTGCGATCGATCGAGCCGCGCTTGTATCTGCTGACGCGTCTGATCATGGACGTTGCCCATGGGAGGACCACCGCGCGGTGACGACGACCGCGGCCCGCTCAAGATTCCTCGCCTCCATCACCCTCGTGCTAGTGTGGGCGGGTCCAGCGATGACGTCGATGACGGCGCAAACTCTCGACGAGCAGACGGCCGATCGATTTGCTCGTCTCGCCCTCGATTGCGTTCACAAGGAGTACCCCAACAAAGTCAGCCATGTCCTCCATGGCGACGACGACGCCCGACCACCGCGCGAGCTGACGCCGGCGTTTTTCGGGTGCTACGACTGGCACTCTTCGGTGCACGCGCATTGGCTGCTGGCACGGCTCCTACGCCTAGTCGGCGACGCCGACTTCGCGGACGACGCGCGTCTGGCGTTGAACCGCAGCCTGACCGACGACAACATCGCGGCCGAGGTCCGGTACCTACACGGCGACGGACGAACGACCTTCGAGCGGCCCTATGGCTTGGCGTGGTTGCTCCAGTTGGTGGCCGAGCTTCGCGAATGGGACGGTTCCGATGGCGACGTTGCTCGATGGCGCACGGCGCTCGATCCGCTCGAGACGCTGGCGACCGAGCGCTTCAAGGCGTGGCTGCCGAATCTGAGCTACCCGATCCGATCCGGCGAGCATTCGCAAACGGCCTTTGCCTTCGGTCTCGTTCTCGACTGGGCAAGAACGGCTGGCGGCGCAGGCGCCGACATGCGGGCGCTGCTCACGTCGCGCATCGAGACGTACTACCGCACCGACCGCGACTGTCCGCTGTCGTACGAACCGTCGGGCCAAGACTTCTTGTCGCCCTGCCTGGCCGAGGCGGACCTCATGCGCCGTGTGCTCGAGCCGACGAATTTCGCCGCCTGGCTGACGACGTTTCTGCCAGACGTGCCCGAGTTGAGCCAGCGTGACGACTGGTTGCCGCTAGCGGTCGTCACCGATCCCACCGACGCCAAGATCGTGCATCTCGACGGTCTCAATTTGAGCCGGGCATGGATGCTGGAAGGGATCGCAACGGGGTTGCCGGCCGGTGACCCACGAAGTCCGGTGTTGCTCGAGACAGCTCGGCGTCACGCCGAGTCGGGCCTCGCGTCGGTCACCGGCGAACACTACGAGGGTGGACACTGGCTGGCGAGCTTCGCGACGTATCTGGTCACCAGGCGAGGAGTGCCGAGCGATAGCGTGAGATAGAATGACCACGATCCACCTAGAGGTCGATGATCACGCGAATAATCTCGAGGGTTGCCGGCCTGTGCGCGATACTCGCGTTTGGCGTGCTGACCGCGTTTGTCGCGCCTCGACCGGTTGTCGCCCAAGACCAGACGCCGCCGCTGCTCAGGGTGCTGGTTCGTGCGACGGACTACGTCGACGAGCTCCTGGGCCAGCTCTCCGGAACGGTCTCAGAAGAGCGGTACCGCCAGCGCACGAGGCTTCCGGGCAACCGCGGCGGGACCGTCCTGGAGCGCACGCTCCTCTCCGACTTTCTGATCATCACACCCGAAGACGCGGACCGTCACTATGGATACCGCGACGTCTTCGAGGTTGATGGCAGCCCCGTGCGCGACCGCGCGGAGCGGCTGTCAAACCTGTTCCTCCACCCATCAGTCACCTCGGAGAGTCAGATACAGGGGATCCTGCGGGAGAGCTCCCGCTACAACCTCGGCGAGGTAGACCGCACGATCAACCACCCAACGCTGGCGCTGCTGTTCCTTAGCGCGAACTTCAAGTCCCGGTTCGAGTTCGAGCGAGAGCTCGACGAGACCTCACCGAGCTTGGCCCTCGACGAATTCGATCTGCCCCCCGACACGTGGGTGGTCCGCTACCACGAAGCGTTTCCAATCACGGTGATCAAGGGAGGTGTCGGCAGCTCGAGAAATCTGCCTTCGCGGGGTCGCTTCTGGATCAATCCCACGACCGGTCGCCTGTTCGTCAGCGAGCTCGTCCTCGAGTCGTCCCAGTGGGAGTCGGTCATCACCGTGAGATACGGCGTCGACGAACGGACAAGCCGCGTCGTTCCAGTCGAAATGCGAGAGCGCTACGAAAATCGGCGGTCGCGGTCCAGGGTCGACGGAACGGCCACATACAGTCGGTTTCGGCGATTCCAGGTCGAAGTTCTTGAGGCGGAGCCCTTCCGCAACTGATGCCGATGGCCCTGACGGTGACCCGCACCAGTCGAGTCCTATCGACGCTCGCAGCGGTCCTCTCAGTGGTCGTTGCGCTGACGGCGGTCGTATCCGTCCAGCAGGCCGAGCATCGCCCACAGACCGAGCTCCCGAATCCGTATCGTCTGGTGGACGATTGGCCCACACTGCCGCCGCACATGGGTGGGGGGCGATGGGGTGAGCTCATCAGAGCCGATCTTGATCCGGCTGGCAACATCTGGATCTTTCATCGATGCTTCAACACCGTGCCTCCCGGGTTCGCCACGTGCGTGGGGCGATCCGATCCACCGGTCTTGCAGTTCGATCCGGCCGGACAGCTGCTGTCGAGCTTTGGGGAGGGGATGTTCGCGTTCCCGCACGGGTTCACGATCGATGCCGACGGCAACGTCTGGACGACCGATGCGAATGAGAAGGAAACGGTCCTCGGCATGTCAACCGTCGCGACCGACGGCCCCCAGAAGGGCTTGATGCGCGGCCACCAGGTCTTCAAGTTCAGTCCCGACGGCGAGCTGCTGATGACGCTCGGTAAGGCCGGCGTCGCGGGGAATGGGCCGGATACCTTCGACCGGCCGAGCGGAGTCGCAGTCGCCCCTAGCGGGGAGATCTTCGTAGCCGACGGCCATGGCTCGAACAACCGCGTGGTGCAGTTCTCGAAGGATGGCGAGTACGTTCGCGAGTGGGGCGGAAGCGGATCGGCCCCCGGCAAGTTCGATCAGCCCCACGATATCTCCATCGGCGGTAGTCGGGGGTGGGTGTTCGTTGCCGACCGGAGCAACAATCGGGTGCAGATCTTCGACCAAGACGGCTATTTCGTCGGTGCGTGGAAACAGTTCGGTCGGCCCAGCGCGATTCACGTGTCAGAAAACGACACCTTGTACGTGAGCGACTCACAGTCGAACTCGAAGGTGAATCCCGGCTACACGCGAGGCATTACGGTTGGCAGCGCCCGTGACGGTTCGCTTCGCGCCTTCATCCCCGATCCCGATCTGGATCAGGCGGAGGTCACGGGCATCTCCGGGGCTTCAGGCATTACAGCCGACGCCGCGGGCACCATCTACGCGGCCGACGTCGGCCCGCACCGGTTGCGGAAATACGTCTTGAGCGCCAGTCGCTGACGCGCTCGCGATCCTCCGGCTGTCGCGATACGGGCGACGAAAAAGGGGCGCCCATCGGTTTATGATGGGTCCGGTCATCGCTCATCTAGCTCATTTGCTTACGGCCCATGGACCAGGCGCAGCTCACCTTCACCGACCAGACCGGTCAGCGGCAGACCGTGGCCGTGAGCGAGACACCGTTTCGCATCGGCCGCAGTCGCAGCAACCATCTACCGGTGAGCGGCGCCGAGGTGTCCCGCGAGCACGCCGAGATCGCGTGGGACGACGGCCAGTTCGTGCTGCGCGATCGGAAGTCCCGAGCCGGGACGTTTGTCAACGACGATCCGATTGAGATCCTGCCTTTGAAGGCCGGCGACCGGATTCGGGTCGGCGGCCTCGAGCTCACGTTCTCGGTCGGTTCCCGAACCGACGACGACACCCAAAGCTCGGCCAGCTCGACGGCCATCAGCGATCTGCGGCAGACCGCAGCCCTGCTTGCCGGTCTCCGGGCGGTGGGGAGCGCGCGCGTGTTGGACCACGTCCTCGACCTGGTGTTGGATTCAGCCCTCGACGTGTCTGGTGCCGAGCGCGGGTTCATCATGCTCGAGGCCGCGAGCGGCGGCCTGGAGTTCCGAAGTGGTCGCGCCCGCGGACGGGTCCCGCTGGTGCCCAATCAGTTCCAAACAAGCCACAAGATTCCCGACGAGGTGTATCGCACCGGTGAGACGCGGGTCATTCAGAATCTGCCCGACTCTCCGATTGCGCCGGATCACGAAGGCACGATCGCCCTGGGCATCAGGAATGTCCTGTGCGCGCCCCTTCGCGTTGTGGAGTATATCGATGCGGACGCCACCCAGGCGGAAGACCGCCGTCTGGGGGTGCTCTATCTTGATAGCCGAGAGCGGTCGTCGCTTCGTTCACGCACGATACGGGAGGCGCTGGAAACCTTGGCCAAGGAGGCCGCGGTGGCCATCGAGAATGCCCGGCTCTACCGGGAGTCTCGGCAGAAGGCCGCCCTCGAGAAGGATCTCCAGACCGCCCACGCGTTTCAGCAGGCGCTGCTGCCGACGGCCGCACCAGACCTCGGGTTTTTCGAAGCCGCCGCGTCGATGGCGCCGTGCAGGATGATCGGTGGCGACTTCTACGAGTACGTGTCGCTGCCCGACGGCGCGCTCGGGTTCACGCTCGGTGACGTCGCGGGGAAAGGTGCACCTGCCGGACTGCTCGGAGCGCGGATTCAGGAGATTTTCTTCGCGCAGGCGCAGACGCTGATCGAACCGGCGGCCACGATCGCTGCGATCAACGCAACACTGATCCGCCGGTCGCTCGAGGCCCGTTTCGTGACGATGGTGTACGGCATCCTCGAGCCGAACGGACGACTGCGGTACTGCAACGCCGGCCACAACCATCCTGTCCTGGTGACGGCGAACGGCATTCGTCGGTTGGATACCGGGGGGCTGATCGTTGGGCTCTTCCCAGAAGGCGAGTACGAAGAAGAGATCGTGCAGCTCGCGCCGGGCGACCTGTTGGTCGTCTTCAGCGATGGCATCTCCGAAGCGACGAACGATGAGGGCCAGGAATTTGGAGACAACGGCATCATCGAGGCGGTCAGCGGCGTCAAGCGCGACCCGGTCGCGGTGCTCCACCGGCTGTTCTCCCGACTGCGCGGGTTCACTGGCGACGAGCCGCCGATCGACGACATGACGGCACTGGTGCTGCGCTATGACGCCTGACGAGGTTCGCGCCTTCGAGGCCCGCCACGTCGCCAACATCGGCACCCACGACGTTGACCTCATCGTGGCGGACTTCACTGAGGATGGCGTCGTCGAGAGTCCCAGCCTCGGCATCCAACGGGGGCGGCAGGCGATCGCCCAAGGCTACGCGCGCTGGTTCACGGCATTTGCCGACCTGGAGCTTTCGATTGAGAGCGTCGTGGCAGAGGGCGATCAGGCGGCCGTAATCTCCCGGCTAACGGGGACCCACCAAGGGGAGTTCATGGGGCTGCCGCCCACCGGCAAGCGAATCGAGTTTCAGTTCGTGTCGCTCCAGCAGTTCGAGAACGACAAGATCGCACACGAACGTCGCATCTACGATTTCAGCGGCTTCCTCATCAAGCTCGGCGTGCTGAAGGTCAAGCCGGGGTAGTCCCGCGGCTATCAGTCGAGCTGGCGCGTGGTCCGGATCTGGCTCGCGAATACGGCAGGGTCAGTCGTCGGTAACTCGCAGATCCGGTTCTCGCACACGTAGGCGGTGGGCTCGCCGTTTCGCGCCACCTTCCCTTCCAGCAATGGAATGATGGCCGCGTGGCCTTCCAACTCGTTTCCCTCGGCCGCGACCGCGAGGATCCGGTTGGGGAGGAACGTCGCACGGAGCTCCTCGAGGAACGGTTCCGCGTCCTGACGCCCCTGAGGCACCACGATGACGATCTCCTTCGGGGTGTCTAGATGGAAATCCACCGCCGCGAGCATCTCCGAGACCGCCGTTGGCCGCTCGGTGAGCACGTCGGAGAACGCCTGGAACGCCTTCTCGGCGCGCTTCCGGTACTGATCGTCCGTCGTGAATTCGTGCAACCGCAACAAGTTGAGGATCTGGATCGAGTTGCCGGATGGCTCGGCGTTGTCGGTGGACGGCTTCTCGCGGGTGAGCAACGATTCGTGGTCTTTGGCGGTTCGGAAGAATCCGCCATCTGACCGGTCCTCGTAGTACTCGCGCAGGACGCCATCCAGCGCCTGCGCCTCGGTCAACCAGCGCAGCTGGCTCGTCGCTTCATACAGATCCAAAAGCGCTGCAATCAGAAATGCGTAGTCGGAAAGATACCCGGCCTGCTGAACCCGATCGCCAAGCGCGGCGCGGAGCAGTCGCCCATCTCGACGCAAGTGTCCGAGCACATAGTCGGCGGCCCCCTCGGCGCGCACTGCGTACGCCGGTTCGTTCATGACCAGGGCCGCCTGAGCGAACGCCGAGATCATCAAGCCATTCCAGGCGGTGAGAATCTTCTCGTCTCGCAGTGGCGGCGGCCGCTTCGCTCGTGCCGAATACAGCAACTCACGCGCCTCGGCGGCCGTGCGACTGAGTGCATCGGAGGACAGCCCCAGCTGGGCCGCCACATCGGCCACCGCCCGTGGCGTGTTGAGAATGGTGCGGCCTTCGAAGTTGCCAGACTTCGTCACACGATAGAGGGCCGCGATGGCGGTGCTGCGGTCAGGCCCGAGCACGGTGTCGAGCTCATGAGGCGTCCAGGTAAAGAACCACCCTTCCTCTCGCTCGCCGTCTGGTCCCAAACTATCGGCATCCGTCGCCGAGTAGAACGCGCCGTCTGGCGACATCATGTCCCGCTCGACGTACCGGAGAATGGCGCGGGCCATCTGCGCGAAGTCTTCACGACCGGTCACTTGATACGCCTCGATGTAGGCCGAGGCTAGCAAGGCGTTGTCATAGAGCATCTTCTCGAAGTGAGGGACGAGCCACTTGGGGTCGGTAGCATACCGATGAAAACCGCCACCGACGTGATCGTGGATGCCGCCCGCCGCCATCTTTTCGAGCGTCCGCGTGGCCATCGCCAACGACCGTTGGTCATCCGTCCGTCGGTGGTGTCGAAGGAGAAACCGGATCGACAGGCTGCTTGGAAACTTCATCCGCCCCTGCAGTCCGCCATACACCGGATCAAATTGCTCCGGTAAAAGGAAGCCGTAGCTTCGAGCGGTTCGGCGGTTGGCAGTGATCCGCCCCCGTCCCCGGGGGCGAGCACTTCGCGCACGCGGTCTGCCACCCGAGACGAGAGGTCGGCCACCTGATCAGGCTGTTCGTCGAACGATTTCTTCAGCTCCCGCAGCAGGGTCAAGAAACCCATCGACCGTCCGCGGTCGCCGTCACGAGCCGGGTAGTACGTGCCGCCGCCGTACGGCGTGCGATCGGGCGTGAGCCAGACCGACATGGGCCACCCACCTCTACCTTGGAACAGCTGAACGACAGTCATGTAGATCGCGTCAAGATCTGGACGAACTTCGCGATCGACCTTGATTGCGATGTAGTTCTCATTCAGGTAGCGCGCGATCTCCTCGTCATCGAATGACTCCTCCTCCATGACGTGACACCAGTGGCAAGTGGAATACCCGACCGAGAGGAACACCGGCCGCCCGAGTCTCCGGGCCAAGTCGAAGGCCTCATCACCCCATGGGAACCAGTTGACGGGGTTGTGCGCGTGCTGTCGGAGGTAGGGACTGGCCTCGAGGAACAGCCGGTTGATGTACTTGGGCGACCCGTCGGATCGCAGGTGCTGCGTTCGGGGCACGTAATCGTCTGCGCGATCGGCCCAGGCGGTCGCGAGACGCCCCGTGACTGCGTTATTAGCGGAAGGCGCACCCGGCGCGTCGTCGAAGGGGAAGGCGACGGTCCGCTGGGCCGCAGCGCCGTGCCCCAGGGTGAATCCTACGAGCGCGAGCGCGACACACAGGGCCGTTCGACGCCTTGACGCGGTTGCCAACATCGTCAGTCCACTCTCACGTCTAGGCATTGACCAGTCGGCATGCCGAACTGAGGGCTCAGGCTCCGCAAACCGGGCAGACGGTTTGCTCCGCTGAGCCCTCTATCCGGCACACCTCCGACAGAACCGTTGCGCTCAGTCCGCGGACCCTGACGGCAACGGCATCTCGACGCTGTCTTCGTCGCGCGCACGCTCGAACGACTTCACCGGCTCGGGCGTCCGGACCTGCTCCAGCCAAAAGACGCCGCCCCAGGGCACGGAGTTCCCCCGTGTCCCAATGAAGTCGACGTCGCCGTCGCCGTCCATGTCCTTCACGAGGAACTTGTCAAACATCCCGCGCTTGCGCCGGGAGATGTCGTGGCGAATCCACTCGGTGGTCGCGTCTTCCGGTTGCTCGAGCCAGGTGAGTCGTCCGAGCTTGCCGTCGCGGGTCACGTCTTCGCCATCGTGGTCGCGCGGGCCCTGGCTATACCCGCCGGCGATTAGATCGTCACGCCCGTCCTCGTTGATATCGGCCAGGCTGAACCCGGTCATCGAGTCCGGATAGGCGGTCCCGATCGTATGGGCGGTCCATATCTCCGACAGGTCGGCGGGTTGCTCGAGCCAGATCAGGTGCGGTGCGGCTCCGCCCGTGTATCCCTGGTCGCCCACGCCGGCTTGCACGATGACGTCCAGCCGTCCGTCGGCATTGAGATCGGCGAACTGGAAGTTGAAGCCGGTGAGCACCGGCGGGGCTGCTGCCGCGATTTCAATTGGATGGTTCTTGAACTCGATCGTCTCGCCGCCGAGGTTCTCGAGGAAGAAGATTCGGCGCTCGCCCCGCGAGCCGCCCAGCACGTCGATATCTCCGTCCTGGTCAAGGTCGATCGGCCTCGAGTTGATCGGGATCCGGACCTCCGTGATCACATGCTCGACCCAGGAATCGCCATCGAGCGGGTCGCCGGTGATCTCGAACCACGAAATGGCGTCCAGTTCCTCGGTATCCATGGGGGGATTCTGCCCACCCTTATTCGGCGCGACTGCCTCTGGCTTGCCGTCGCCGTTGAAGTCGGCAAAGAACACGCGGATGTACGAACCGCGGTTCGCGGTGACCGGGATGATCAACCGCTCCCACTCTCCAGTGCGCGCGTCGGCACTGTTCCCCGGATTCTGAAAATAGATGAGATGCGCCAGCTCGCACGCCGCAATGATGTCCGGGTAGCCGTCGCCGTTGATGTCGGCAATATCAGCGTCTTCGGGAGCTGCAGCTTCGGCGCCCTCGGCGAGCGTCGCGAGCGTCCACTGGTCGGGGTCATCCGACCCGAATGCCAATCGGATATGGCCGTCCGCCACGTCGTCGTAGGCTGTGTCGGACTCATGGACCGACACGATGTCCATGTGCCCGTCGAGGTCGAGGTCACCGCCGGTCAGCCCGTCGCTGCCCGAGACCGCGACGCCCCCGTTGATCTCAAAACCATCGATGATGTGCTCGCGCCACGAGATGTAAGAGCCGTCAACAGCCTGGGCACGCGTGAGCGTATCGCCCACCGGAGTCGGCTCCATGGGCTCCGCATCGGGCATCGGCGACCCTTGGCAACCGATGAATCCGATAAATCCGGCCGCGGCAGTCAGGGCAACAATCAGCGATAGTTTAGGAGGCGTCATAACGGTCCGATTGTAGCCCGAACACGGGGCCAACCACGGGTGTTTCTGCTATCCCGTCGTCAGCATCCCGGCAGCGATGCCCGTGACCGTCTCGCGGAACAGAAGCTCCCGCGCCGCCGTCAAGCGCGGGTGTGACAACGCCTCGATCTGAATCAGATTCAGCGGATGGATCATCGGCGCGCGGTAGTAGATGCTCTCTCGCAGCCAGCGCCGATCGGAGAGGAGCGTGCCGTCCCGCGAGACCTGCGTGGCGAGGTCAACCGCATCCTTCCACTCACGCTCGAGACGCGCGACAAGCGTCGATGACGACCCGCCCAGCGTCTTCACGTACTCCTGCCAGATTGCGGGCTCCGTCTTGGCCAAGGTGAAGTTGAGCTGGCGCACGTAGCTCCGGAGCAGCGGATCGCGCTTGATCGTGCGCAGCAGAAGTGCGCGCGCCGCTGCATCGGCTTGTACCTGGCGCCAAGCGGTGCCGATCCCGATCCAGGCGTGGAGCAAGTACCGGGTTTGCGTCCAACACAGCACCCACGGAATTGCTCGAAGCTGTTCAAGCCCGGTAGGAGCAGAACTCGCTCCTCGCTTCGTGGGGCGGCTGCCGATGTTGAGCGTGCCCAGCCGCGTGTACGGCGTGGCCTCTCGAAGGAGCGTGATGAATTGGGCCGAGCCGACCAGCTCGACATAGGCCGTGTGACTCCGGTTCGCGAGGTCTAAGGCGGCCTCGCTCGGAGCGCTGAATCTGGGTGGCGCCGCCTGCACGTCGGCAATCTGAAGCACCTGGCTCCGGAAGATCTCCGGCGTCGCCAGCGTGCGCTCCACCATCTCGCCCTGGAGAGTTTGTTTGACGAGGTCCATGGCACCGGCAGGCCAGGACGCCGCCTGATCCGCGATGGTGCCGCCACCGCGCCCGACGCTCCCGCCCGATCCGTGGAAGAACGAGACCGCGATCTGGCGCGCCGCCCCCCACGATCCGATTGCGCTCATCGCCTGGTTGATGGCCAGCCGGCTGGCAAGCACCCCCATGCGCTTGCTCGTGTCCGAGTAGCCGAGCATCACTTCCAGGCTGTTGTCCTGCCCGCGCAGCGCTTCGGCGAAACGGGGATCGGCGAGCGCGCGTTCGAGGATGTCAGCTGCCCGCGGGAGCACGTCGGGCATCTCGAACAACGGCACGACTGGAATAGCCGACGCGCCGAGCACGTCGTGGACCAGTGCGGAGGCCTCCCATAGATCCTCGGCGCGATCGGTCATGCTGACGACGCAACCGCGGGCGTACCAGGCGATACTGCCCCCACGTGCGACGTCGCGGACAAACCGCAGCATGTCGGCAATCACGCTGTCACGTCCGAACTGACCGCGCTCCTCACGCAGCTCGAGCGGGACGACCAGTCCTGGGAACAACTCGAGCAGACCGTGCAAGTCGTCGAGCCTTGGGTGCGAACGGCCGAGGTTGGTTGTGTAGTCGGCCGAAAGATCAGCCAAGGCTTTCCGAAGTAACGTGAGCCGGCGCCCATCTCCGATCGTGACGGTTCGCAGTTCGTCGATACGCTCGCGCAGCTCGGCCCACGCCGTCTTGAGGGCGGCGTTGGAAAGCTTCTGAACGTCGGCTTCGACCTCAGGCAGCACGCACTCGGTCACGAGCTCGAGTAACCGTGCGCGAGACAGGTTGAGGCTCGTGTTCGTCTCCTCGGGGCCCACTCCAGGGTGGCCGTCCTTGTCACCGCCGACCCACGTTCGCAATCGCACCCGATGTCCTTCGCGCCGCAGCGTGAGCAGTTCTTCGAGGATCGGGTCGTCGAGCAGGCTGTAGAGATGCTGGGCCTCGTCTTCGACGGTCGGTTTGTGCGCAGGGTGGGTGCCGGCGGACCACACCAGGTGAAGCAGGTGCGAGAGGCGAGTTGTATCAGGCGGGTCACGCCGCTCGAGTCCGTCGACCAAGAGTGTCTGAATGCGCCGCATCAGCGCGATGTTGGTCGGTGAGCGCGATTCGGTCGGATGAGCCGTCAGGACAAAGACCACGTTTGCCCGCGCGGCCGCTTCGGCATTCGATTCTGCGGCACGCGCGCGTTCCCGAAGCCGGTGGGTTCGGTAGGCGTTCTCGCAGACGTTGGCCAGCTCCAGGTAGACGGTGTAGGCGCGCGCGAGAGCGGTGCGTTTCGCCGGGGACAGACCGCCTATCCGCTTGCGCGCTCGCGTGAGTCCGGCGCGACGTCCCTCGCGGACGGCGACCATGTCCAGCCGGACCGCCTCGACGGTGTCGAAGAGGTCTTGTCCTTCGATGGTGGTGACGACCTCGCCGAGCGTCGCTTCAACCACCTTGACCAGGTGCTTGAGTACGGGAGACAAGCCCTCGCGTTGCTTTCGGGGTCTCGTACCGGCAGCGGAAGTCATACGAGGGCCAATCTTAGCGTGGCGGGCCGTTTCTGGAACCGTGAGCCGATTTGTTGCCGGTTTGCACGTACTTGATTAGGACGCCGTTCTGCGACAGAGTTAGCACAATAATCTCGCGGCGAGGCGTTCGGAAGGGGGGCAGCTCATGATGCATCGTTCCCGGAAGTACTGCCTGATGCTGGCCGTCGTTCTTGCCAGTACGACCCCGGCCTGGGCCCAGGCCCCGGCTCTCAGCCCCGGCCAGATTCACGACTTCTTGCTCACCGCCGAAATCGTCGCGGCCGAGCAGACCGAAAAGGGCACCACGCAGCCCTGGCGGCTCACGCTGAGCGACGGCACGCTCACCCACGACGCGCACTTCCAATCGGTCGACCGCAACGAGGGCGCACGTCGGTTCGGTGACCGTTACGAACGGAACTTCATCGACTCCTAGCGCTACAACTGCGCCGCGTACGTCCTTGCCCAACTCGTGGGCCTCGACGGGATGATGCCGGTAACCGTCGAGCGGGAATGGGACGGCAAGACCGGCTCGCTCAGCTGGTGGGTGGACGACGTCATGTTCGATGAGCAGACCCGCCAAGAGACCCGCCAGTGGCCGCGGGACATGGAGCGATGGAGTGCCCAGATGGCCCGGATGCTGATCTTTGCCGAGCTGGTGCAGGACACCGACCGGAACCAGGGCAACGTGGTGTACACACGTGACTGGACGCTCAAGATGATCGATTTCACGCGTGCGTTCAGGCCGGGCAAAGAGCTGCAGCGACCGAACGAGTTGACACGAATCGATCGCGCGTTCTTTGAGAGCTTGCAGGCGCTTACGAAGGACGGTATCGAAGAACAGAGCGGCGCCTATCTCACAGGGGACGAGATTGACGCGGTGCTCGAGCGGCGCGACGCGATCGTCGGCCACCTCAATCTCCTGATTGAAACCAGAGGTGAGAATTCCGTGCTGCGCGGTGACGAAGTGGTGACGGCTCAGTAGGGAGGATTCTCATGGACGCGACAAGGCAAGTTTGGGGATGGCTACTCGCAGGAGCGCTGTTGGCGCCGATGCCTGCAGCCGCGCAAGACCTGGGGCGACCGAACCGAAGAGATCGAAACCTTCCTGCAGAGCGCCGACGTGGTGGAGATCGAGGAAATACCGGTCGGCGTCACCAATCCGGCGAAGGCGACGTTGGCGCCTGGTGGGCTGGCCGAAGCATTTGTGTGGAAGGAGATTAAGCCGGGTATCCATCGGGGGTATTGGGAGAGCTACAAGAACGAGATTGCTGCCTACGAGCTAGACAAGCTCCTCAAGATCGGGATGACCCCACCCACCGTCGAGCGGCGGGTCAAAAACGAGCTGGGTGCCGCGAGTCTGTGGGTCGAGCCTGCTGAGACGTTCAAGTCGATGGGCGGTCCGCCGAAGCCGCCGAACCTACACATCGGGCGATGGAACTGGCAGTTGATCTGCGCCAAGATGTTCCACAACCTGATCTACAACAAGGATCCGAATCTCGGGAATTGGATGGTGGATCCGGCGTGGAACCTGATCATCATCGACAACTCGCGTGCGTTCACGACCCACACGGGCACGTGGGTCCACAAGTTCACGCGCGTGGATCGCGATCTGTGGGATCGGATGGTGGCCCTGGACGAGCCGACGCTACAGGCGGCGGTCGGGGAATGGCTGGAAGATGGAGAGATTCGAGCCATTCTCGAACGTCGAGACAAGATGGCTGAGGACATCGAAGACCTGGTCGAGGAGCTCGGCGAGAGCGCGGTGTTCGTGCGCTATCGGGTTCCGCCACCCGCCATTTCGGCCCCGGCAGCTGAACCTGCTCCGGACGGAACAGCCGAGCCGGCACATGCGGACCTCAGTCATCTGGCCGGCCAGCTCGTCGATGCCTTGCACGAAACGCCGGTCATCCTACCGGGCTCAGAGCTGACCTGGTTTGGTCGCATCGTGCACCTGGCCGATTACCAGGGCCCGGATGCGGCCATCGCTAAGGCGGGAACGGAACAGGGCCACACCCACGGGCTCGTGAGCGATGTCGATGGGCTTCTGTGCCTGCGACGCGACGACCAGAACCCAGAGCATTACGACGCCGTGGTTGGTTTGGCTGGGCAGCGCGCCGAAGTGTTCGGCCTCGTGACGGAGGATGAAGGCGGGCTGACGGTCGTGCGCGTCACCCTCTGCCGAAAGTCGCCCTAGACGGCAGCAGCACCGCGCCCGGCCCAGGCGGGCTGGGCGCTTTCCCTCCAGTCTGGCCCGGGCCGCTCGGCCCCATTCGCGCCGGAATCTCGATTCCCGCCGCTCCCCATGAGCCAATCCGCCCTCGTTTTGCACGTATGTCATCAGAATGCAAGGAGACGACATGAAGCGAGAGAGACGAGGGACAGAGGAGAAGGTCATGAGTTATCAGCGATGCGCGGCAACCCTACTTACCCTGGGCGTTTGTGCCCTCATCGCCGCCCCGGCGACGTTTGCCCAGGGCGGTGCCCCGGTCCGCACTCGCGCCTGGGTCGGACAGGCCGCCGAGATCGAGCAGTTCATCCGAGGCGCCGAGGTTGTGAGCCTCGAGGACGTCGGGATGGGCGTCGCGAATCCCAAGCTTGCTGAGCTGGCGCCGGGGGGACCGATTCGGCAAATCTGCTTCAAGCCACTCCGGCCCGGTGTCTACAAGGGCTTCTACGAGTCTTATATGTCTGAGATCGCGGCCTACGAGCTCGACAAGCTCTTGAACCTGGGTATGGTCCCGCCAACCGTGGAAAAGCGCATCGAACGCGATAACGGCGCTGCCATCATGTGGCTGGAGACCGCCAAGACGTTCAAGGAGCTCGGAGGCTCCCCTCGCGTTCCGCGCACCCAGAAGGCGCGGTGGGTCTCTCAGCTGATTCGGGCCAAGATGTTCCACAACCTGATTTAGCCCGGATTTCCGATTTCGCTGTGGTACCGTACCGCCAGGATCAGTCGCCGCGCCTTGATTTCTGGGGCTCCGACGTAAGGAACCTCACGACGGAGGGTGACACCCGGTGGGTGAATTACAACACAAGCCATTTCAGTTCGCGTTCAACGGCTTCTTGAAAGTCGCGTTTCAGGGATCGCGCGTCACCTCCGACGCCGGCCTCATTCTAGTGCGCGAGTTGGATGAACGCCTGGGGCTGGAGACACTCATCTCCGAGCACCTGAGCGATTCCCGACAGGGGTTGAACACCCAGTTCAGTCTGGCGGATCTCCTGCGGCAATCGGTCTACAGCCGGCTCGCGGGCTACGAAGACCTCAGCGACGCAGTGCGCGTGTCGACGGACCCGACATTCCGTCTCATCGGGTCGCCAAAGCGCTGGGACCGGGGTGCGGCGCTGACATCGACCCTGCATTGGTTCGAGACCGACCTGCTGACCCAGGAGGAGAATCTCATTGGGCTGATGGCCGTGAACCGGGAGGTGCTCGCACAGGCCGAGAGACCGACGCGCGCCGACCGGATCGTGCTCGACATGGATTCGAGCGAGAGCCCGGTGCATGGGGCGCAGGAAGGGAGTGCGTATAACGGGCACTTTGAGTCCGTCTGCTACCACCCGCTGTTTCTGTTCAGTGAGCACGGCGACTGCGTCGCCGCCACGCTGCGGCCCGGCAACGTGCAGAGCGCCGACGGCTGGGACGACCTGCTCGTGCCGGAGGTTGAACGGCAGCAGGCGGAGGGCACGCGCGTGGCGTTCCGCGCGGACGCGGCGTTCGCCAAGCCGGAGATCGACGAGACGCTCGAGAGACGCGACGTGGACTATGCCATCCGCATGCCGGCGAACAAGAGCTTGGAGCTGGAAATCGAAAACATCCTCTTTCGTCCGCCCGGACGGCCGAGCCGCAAGCCCTTGGTGCGCTACAAGAGTTTCCGCTATCAGGCGAAGAGCTGGACTACGCCCAGACGGATGGTCGCCAAGGTCGAGCACCACCGGGGTGAGCTGTTCCCTCGCGTCGGGGATTATATATAAAGGTTGACACAGGCAGCAATTATCTGTAGAGTAGTTCTATCATGATGCAACTGATAATGTTCGTGGCGCTACTCGCGTACCTCGTCTACGAGGACCGCCAGAAGGTCGCCCGCCGTGGCTATCGGCGACCGTGGTGGTCCCGATGACCGCCGCCCGTCGTACGACGCCCAAAGCCCCTGGGAAGAATCACCGCGAGGGTCTCTCCCTCATCGAATTGACGGCCATGTTTCCAACCGAGGACGCCGCGATCGCGTGGTTCGAGGACGTGCTGTGGGCTGGCGAGCGCTGCTGCGGGCACTGCGGAAGCATGAACACAGGCACGGCGTCACACGCCAGGATGCCCTACTGGTGCACGGACTGCCGGAGTTACTTCAGCGTGCGGACCGGCACGGCCATGCAATGCTCGAAAATCTCGCTCCGCAAGTGGGCCATCGCCATCTACCTCTGCCTCACCAGCCTCAAGAGCGTGTCGAGCATGAAGCTCCACCGCGATCTCAAGGTCACACAGAAGACCGCCTGGTTCATGCTGCATCGCATTCGTGAGGCGTGGACGGCCCCGCTCCCCGGTGGGTTCGCTGGCCCAGTCGAAGCGGATGAAACCTTCGTCGGCGGCAAGGCCAAGAACATGCACGCCGCGCAGCGGAAGCAACTCACCGGTCGTGGTGGCGCTGACAAGATGGCTGTCGCCGGTGTCAAGGACCGGGCCACGGGCCGCGTGCGGGCGTCGGTGGTCGAGCGCGTGGACGGACCGACCCTGACGGGCTTCGTCGAGGGCCACGCCAAGCCTGATGCGGTGGTCTACACCGATGAGGCCACGGCGTACACGACCCTTGCCAACCGGCACGCGGTCAAGCACGGCGTCGGCGAGTGGGTTCGCGACCAGATCCACATCAACGGGATGGAGTCGTTCTGGTCCATGCTCAAGCGGGCGCACATGGGGACGTTCCACAAGCTCAGCCCCAAGCACCTGGACCGCTACGTCCAAGAGTTCGCCGGCAAGCACAACATGCGGAATTCAGGAACGCTGACGCAGATGCGGCACACGGCGGCGCGGCTTGTCGGGCGGAATCTGCTCTACCGGGACCTCGTCGCCGACAACGGCTTGGCGAGCGGCGCGCGGTCGTAGCGGAACGACACGCCGAAACAGCGCCCGCGCCAGCTTTTCAGGCGTGGCACCCTTGAGATCGCGCTTCGGATCAAGCATCGGCTTCATGTTTTACCGCCATCCTTGAGTCCGAACAAGTAACCAGCGACGGCGCCGAGAAGTCCTATCGCGGCGTCGCCGTGTGCCCTACCACTGAGCGCCAGTAGAACACTGAGCGTTATCACCAGGGGAAGAACAGCCGCGCGCAGGTTGTACGGCCCGTACCCGCCTTTCATTCGCCAGAACGCGGCTACCGTAACCACGATCCCGAGCAACACCACGGCATAGAAGACTTGCTGTTCTACTGGGGTCATGCTCTTCTCCGCGTGTCGGTGTTGATGCCAAGATGGCCGTCGATGGAATCCAGCCGCGTGTTGACCTTCCCGAGTTCTCTACTGAAGATGTCCTGTCTCTCGCCAAACGTCGCGAACTTGCTTTCTAGGGTTTCGAATCGGTTCTTGGAGTCACCCGACAGCACATCAAGCTTTGAGGAAATTTCTTCTAGCTTGTCGCGTTTGTAGCCCTGTTGCCAACCAAAATCGTCGTCTAAACTCTTAGCGATCGCTCTGGCCAACTTCGGAGCGAATTCGGGGTTTTCTTCCACTCTGTCCTCCAGCAACTGCAGGACTTCATCGTCGCTGAGCCGTCCCGTGCTATGATCGGACATACCTTGCCTCCGTTGGTGCGTGGGTTTGGTTGTGCGCCCCGGTTCCAGCCGGGGCGTTTTGCTGTACGGCTCAGTCTACCACCCGAAGGTCCGCCCGACCTGCACACGGTCGGGTGAAGCGCTGATCGTGAGGTCGCGCACCACCGGCATGTCCGACCAGAGAATCGCTCCCATGATCCCGGCACCGATCAAACCGAACGCTGGAATGAGAATTTCCTTCCGCCAGCGTTTCTGCCCGTCCGCCGTGCCTCGCACGAGATCCGCAGCCACCCGTTCGGTGCTGTCCAACGTCGCGTACTGCCGCGTCTCGGACTCCGACCGCCCACTGTAATTACTCACGGCTCGAATACTGGCGGTGAAGTCGATGCCACAGGTTCCATTGTCGTTGAATGGGACCAAGTCCGTGCCTGAAATGGTGCTCCGATAGCCTCCGGCGTTGACCCTGACTGTAGCCCCGAGCGTTCCGACCACCCCGCATTCTCTAGCGTAGATCAACAGCCCACCGCCAGCACCGACAAGGCCCATCCACGAGGCTATTAGAGTGGGTGATCGTTGCGTGGGTGGTGTTGACTGTGCGGACGCTGACGAAACAGTGAGCAGGACGAATCCGAGAACGATGGTGATGTGGCGCACGAGCGTCTCCTTGGACCCTAACCGGAAGTGGTCACCGGGCCGGATGCCAGTCGTGACGCACGCGTACGTGTGCGGACCCCGCCTGTTCCCCAGGGTAGGGTGTTCTATTCAGCGGGCGGCCCGATGTCGGACCGCGTACGTCATCGACTGGCGAGGGAAGGATGGATCAGGATGGCCGGCTAGTCAACTTTTATATATAATCCCCCTCGCGTCGGCTTCATCGTGACCAACATGACCCTCCCGAGTCGCTCGGTCGTCCGGTTCTACAACAAGCGCGGCACGGCGGAGCCATGGATCAAGGAAGGCAAGCAGGCAACCCACTGGACGCGGCTGTCGTGCCATCGGTTCCGGGCGAACGAAGTGCGCCTGCACCTGAGCGTCCTGGCCTACAACCTGGGCAACTTGTGGCGCAGACTGGTCCTGCCGCCGCGGATCAAGCGCTGGTCGCTCACGAGTCTGCAGCAGCGACTGGTGAAAACCGGGGGCCGGCTAGTGAAGCATGCGCGGTACTACTGGCTCCTGTTGGCAGAAGGGCATCTGACGCGGCGGCTGTTCGGCGACATGCTACGGAGGATCTGGGCGCTGCCAGTGCCGGGAGGCTGACGCGCGGCGAGTGCTACGAAGCCCGCCTGGCGAAGAAAGGCCACAAGTGTGGAGCGGTGTCTGAGGAATGCCCTGAAAGTAGGGGGCTCCAGTCGGTTGCACGTCAGCGGGGGCTGAGGTGACGGCCTCCGGAGCTGGACGATTGTGCGACGAAGAAAGTTTCGTGGGATCGGCGACTCTCGGGTGTATAAAGGTACCATCCGGGGCAGGCAAAATGGAAATCCCGGATAGATGGCGATAACGCTGAAGGCGGAGAGACCTGAGAAGATCCAGTACCGGACGAGACGACGGACCGAACGGATCTCCGCCCGGGCAATGGTCCAGATCGTCGGTAGTCGGATCACGTCGCTTTTCCTCCCTTCGCCGTCTCTGCCGCGGTGTCTCCACTGTCCTGACGAGCCGCCGAGGTGCGCCCTCGGGTCGCCATGAACGCCAGATAGCTCTCTTCGAGGTTCGGTTCGGCCACGGCGGTCGCCGACGCTGGTAGCTGCTCGCCGGCGGTCACGCCGCGTAGCGGCCCTCGATCGCCTCGGCTTCCGCCGGCGCGACGGTGACTTCGAAGACGCGACCCAACGCGCGGCGTATCAGCTCGGAGGGCGAGCCCTGAAACACGGTGCGGCCAGAGTCGAGCAGCGCAATCTCCCGGCAGCCGGCGCCGAGGTCGGCCACGATGTGCGTCGACAGAAGGATCGTTCGCTCACGCCCCAGCTGGGTCATCAGCTGGCGGAACCGAATCCGTTCCTCGGGGTCGAGCCCGACCGTTGGCTCGTCGACGACGAGTACCTGCGGCTCGTGAACGAGCGCCTGCGCGACACCGAGCCGCCGGACCATTCCGCCCGACAGCTTCTTGACCTTCCGATGGGCGACCTTGCCCAACCCGACCTGGTCTAGCACCTCGTCAATCCGCGTTTACAACAAGGATCCCAACCTCGGAAACTGGATGATCGATCCAGCCTGGAACCTGATTCTTATCGACAACACCCGTGCATTCACCACCAGCACGAGGATGGCGCACACGTTGAAGAGGATCGATCGGGCGCTGTGGGAACAGTTCGAGGCGCTGGATGAGCCGACCCTCGACGCCACGGTGGGAGGGTGGTTGACCACCGCCGAAGTCAGAGCGATTCTGAAGCGTCGCGACAAGATGGCTGAGGAGATCGCGAGGCGTGTCGCCGAACAGGGCGAGACCGCCGTGTTCGGCGAGAACCAGGTCCAGTCGCCGGCCGCCCCGGCGCTCGCGTCCCAGCAGACAAACGAAGGCCTCAGCGATCTCGCCGGACAGCTCGAGGGCGCCCTAGAAGAGACACCCGTCCTGCTCCCCGTCTCGGAGCTCGCGTGGGTCGGTCGAGTTGTGCGGCTTGGTGATTACCAAGGTCCTGACGCCCACCTCGCCAAGGCCGCGGTCGATCAGGGCCACACGCATGGCATCGTGACCGAGGTCGACGGCTTGCTCTGTCTCACAAGCGACGCACGACACGCCGCCCACTACGAGGCGGTCACCGGGATGGCTGGAAAGCAGGCTGAGGTGTTCGGGTTCGTGACCCGGGAAGACGGCATGAAAGTCGTCAGCGTGACTCTTTCCCGAGGGGTGTCGTAGCGGCAGGTATGATTCCTCGCGAACAGCGTCGTCCGTCGGCGGCGCCGGCTGTGGCTTCATGGATTCCGAGCGCTGGAAAGTCGTCAAGGGCATTGTCGAAGAAGCACTCGAGCTGGATAGCTCGTCGCGGTCTGAGCATCTCACCACCGCCTGTGCCGGCGACAACGAGCTGCGCCGCGAGGTAGAGTCATTTCTCTTCACCGACGACGAGGACGGGTTTCTCGAGCAACCTGCCCTCAGGCAAGCCCCGCCCGTTCCAAACAGCGCGTTCGAGGGAACCGGTTCGTCTCCTCTCGGCGCGGTGGACGACGTCCGACCGGTTGACCTCGCTCCCTACACCAAGCTCGTCGTATCGACTCGAAGCAGTCAATACGAACTCGTGGCGGTCGCACCGCTAGACATGGAGTTTCTAGTGAGCGGCGGCAAGCGGTTTCCCCAAACCGCTCGGGTCCGCCTCTATCGTCAGAATTCGATTCGAGTGGGCGAAGAGCTGTGGCTGATCGCTGGCACGCGCAAGGTCGTCACGACGAAGATCACTGCATCGAAATCGTTGACAAGTGACACCGCCGACGGCAACACCCGGCGAGCGGCGGTTACCCGGCCGACTCCGCGAGCTCGCGACGCAGCCAGGCTCGCGCCGAGTTCCACTCGCGTTTGATCGTTGCAGGGGACAGTTTCATCACCTCCGCCGTCTCTTCAATACTGAGTCCGCCGAAGAAGCGGATTTCGACCAGTTGCCCCTGACGCGCGTCGAGGAGGGTGAGTCGCTCCAGCGCCTCGTCCAGGTCGGTGACGTCGACCGCCGGCTGCGCCGCCAGCAGCGGTGATACGTCCAAAGCGATCGGTTCGACACCGGATCCCCGCTTTGCGGCTTTCCGCCGTCGAGCTTGCTCCATCAAGATCCGGCGCATGATTTGCGCGGCGATGCCGAAGAAGTGCGCCCGGTTTTGCCACCGCACGTGCCGCTGCCTGACCAGCTGAAGGTACGCCTCGTTCACGACTTCCGTGGTTTGCAGCTTCTTGTTAGCGCCTTCTCGACGCAGCGTGCTTCGGGCCAGCCGGTGAAGCTCGGCGTAGACCTGCGGTATCAAGTCATCGAGCGCACCCTTGTCGCCGTCAGCCCACGCGTGCAAGAGCTTCGTGACGTCGCCGGGTGGGGACTTGTCGTCGGCCATCGCTGGAGCCCAAATATACCAAGGCAGCCGAATTGGCGGCGATGGAGCGACGTTAGACGGACACTGCTGTCATCCTATGTCCCATGGTGTCAGTCAATAGCCCAGCTGACGCGTTCGTACGGAAACGTCTACTGTTTTCATGCAGTTGCAGACGGTTTTCGATGCCTGAGCAGCACGGGGCGGCACGCTCGCCACAGGACACGCCGCTCCATCAGGCGATCTCGATTGCGATCGAGCGAGCCGATGCGCTTGACGCGGACGAGCTGAAAGAGCGGGTGTTCGTTCCCTAACAGCCCGTGGTGAAAATCAGCAACGGCCTCGGCTAGATCGATCGCCAGAATCGATCATCATCTGTACACTCGTTCGCATGTCAATGGGCACACGACGCAAACGACGACGACAAGAAGCCCTCTGGGTCGCGACGACCGACTTGCCCCAGACGGTCGCCCACCCGTTCTATCGTCGAGTGAACGCCCTGCTGGACGCCCACGGTTTCGAGACGTTTGTCGAACGGCAGTGCCAGCGGTTCTACGCCGCCACCCGTGGCCGGCCAAGTCTCACGCCGGGCATCTACTTTCGCGCGTTGTTGGTGGGGTACTTTGAAGGCATTGACTCGGAGCGGGGCATCGCCTGGCGCGCGGCGGACTCGCTGGCGATTCGGCGCTTCTTGGGCATCGCCGTGGACGAGGATGTGCCGGACCACTCGACGATCTCCCGAACCCGGCGACTGATTGACGTCGAGACGCATCGCGCCGTGTTCACCTGGGTGCAGCAGCGCCTCGTCGCGTCGGGCGTGCTGAAGGGCGCGACGATCGGGATCGACGCCACCACGCTGGAGGCGAACGCGGCGATGCGGAGCATCGTGCGGCGGGACACCGGCGAGGACTACCAGGCCTATTTGACCGGCTTGGCGCAGGCGTCGGGCATTGCCACCCCGACGCGCGACGACCTCGCCCGCCTGGACCGGAAGCGGAAGAAGACGCCATCGAACAAGGACTGGCGGAGCCCCGTCGATCCGGATGCGAAGGTCGCCAAGATGAAAGACGGCCGCACGCATCTGGCCCACAAGGTCGAACATGCCGTGGACCTCGACACCGGCGCGGTCGTCGCGGTGACCGTGCAAGGCGCAGACACGGGGGAGACGACGACCATTGGCGACACGACGGTCGCCGCCGCTGCCCAGATCGAGGATGCGCAAGCCGAGGTGGACGACCCCCAGGCGTTCACCGCGCTGGTCGCGGACAAGGGCTATCACAGTAATGAGGTCATGGTGGATCTGCAGGCCGTCGGCGTCCGGTCGTATGTCGCCGAGCCGGATCGAGGCCGCCGCGATTGGTCCAAGGCGCGGGAGGCCCAAGCGCCCGTCTATGCGAATCGTCGGCGCATTCGGGGCGCCCGCGGCAAGCGCTTGATGCGCCGACGTGGCGAGCGCATCGAGCGTTCGTTCGCGCACGCCTACGAGACCGGCGGGATGCGGCGCACGCATCTGCGCGGGCATCGCAATATCTTGAAGCGCCTCTTGATTCACCTCGCGGGCTTCAACCTCGGCGTGCTGTTCCGGCAGCTGATCGGCGTTGGCACGCCGCGCAGCCTGCAGGGGCGCTGTCTCGCCGCGCTGATGGTCCTTGTGTCCTCCTGGCGGCGCCTCGTACATGTCTGGACCGTTCGCGAGCCCGAGTACCCCGCGCGTTCCACGATCGGGGTCGGCGATCACGATCGATCACTCATCCCGAAAGCCGCATAGGAAGACCGCATTTCCACCACGGGCTGCTAATGGCGGTGTCTAAGCCCGCCCGTTAGCCAGCCGAGAGCCTTCGCCGAAGCGTTTGTCGAATCACCCTTAGATCTTCCTCGGCGAGACGAAAGGCGTAGCGTCCCCGCGCACTCAGGCTTCGATGCGAGAACGAGGACCGCATCAGACCGCGGTCGCGGTGCCCGTTGAGTCGCAGTAGATAGTGACCGAGCTCGTGAGCCAACACTCGGCCCAGCGCCCGCGCGTGGGCTTGGTCATCGATATCGGGGACGTCTTTGCGGTCCCAGTCCCCGTCAACCGCTCGTGCGACTTGCTCCGACCAGAGAGTGATGTGTCCCGAACCGAGTTGGGCGCGACCGAGCCGATGGTCATGCTTGCCACGGCTGCATCCGTGGACTTTGAAGCGGGCAGGCCGTGGCTGGACGAGGACGGTCACGAGCGGTGTTTCAGCACGGCGCTCGGGAGACAGGTCGAATCGAAGCTCGATCCCGCCCGGTTCGAAGATCTCGGCTGTTTCGTCGAGGGCGCTCTGGACGACTTCGTCACTCAGGTCGGCGCTGGGGATCACGTAAACGGGAACGCTCAGGACCACCGCTGCCGGCGCAGCTGCCGCAAGGACGAACGCGTAACCAAGCCCGAGCATCGCTGGACCAAAGGCTAGCATGGCGTCCGGCCCGAATCAGCTCCCGGTGCTACCAAAATGCAGTTCGCTGAGCCCTACCGTTAGACACCGTCACCGGCGGCCGCGAGCACCAAGTAGCCGGCATGGCTCAGCGGGCTTGTCTGAAGCCTGACCGACAAGTTGTCACGCGCCAGCCAGAAATCTCGAAACCGTTTCCGCATGAACCCAACGTTTATAGGGGTCGGCGGCGGCATCACGGTTGCTCTTCTAGGAAGCAACCATGAGGCTCGCTATTCTGCTCATCTTCCCGACCGTTGGCTTCTACCATCTCGGTCTGACGGAGTTCGCGGAGCTCACACGACTTGCGACCACCTTCGTCCTCTGCACGCGAGGTGGCCACGAGATCGTCGAAGCGGTGACCGAAGTCCGACAAGAGCGCCTCGTGGCCTCGCGCCGTTCGATGGCCGCCTACCTTGGCTGAAGTCCGGCGGCTTCTATAATGCGCCTGTGGCTCGCCGGAACCCCTTCGTCAAGATAGCGTTCGCGATCGTGGGCGTCGGTGTGCTCGCCTATCTCTTTGCATCGACGCTGCGCGACGTCAGCTCGGAGCCGTACACCGTTCCTGCAGCGGCCCTTCGTGGATGGACCGTCGAGCTTAATCCGCCCCTGAGTCCGGATAGTCCGCTGCTGACACTGCGTCCGCCGGCGGAGTTCGGAATGAGTCTGTTCGACCAGGTGTTCATGCGCACGATGGAGTCGTACGCAACGCCCGCGAATCCTGGGATCATGCTGATGTCGCGGCGAGAGTACGACGAGTCGCTGGCAGGGGCCGTGGCGCCCGCCGATCTGCAGGCGCTTGCGGAGCGCGAGGGGCTCATGGCGGGCCCGCTTGTGCCTCACTGTATGGCGGTGCATCGGACCAGCGGTGGGCGAGAGCAGCGTCTGTTCTTTGTAGTGTTCGATCTGCCGGCGTTCGCACAATTCCGTGAAGCGGTCGCCGACCGGGCGGGCGGAACGGACACGTTTGATCCGGATGCGCTCGCCCCAGCCCTGCTTGTCGCGGCGTCTGATGCGAGCCTCCTCCGCCAGCACGTGCCTCTGGAACAGCTCAAGCTCGACTGTGAAGCGCCCGTGCACGCGGATGCGCAGAATTAGGCGCATTCCGGCCGCCATCGGTGTATAAATATGTTGATGGTTAGCTGGGCGAGGCGCGTACTCCCGGTGCTCGCGGTCCTAGCGAGCACTCCCACCGCGTGGGCGCAGGCTCCTCACGAAGCTCCTGCGGCCGAGGCGCCGCACCTGACGTTGGTCAAGGAGTACTGCGTCTCCTGCCACAACAGCCGGACCAAGACGGCCGGTCTGGAGCTCGACACGGTGAGTCGCCAGCCACTCGAGGAGGGCTGGGAGGCGTGGGAGAAAGCCGCTCGGAAGCTGCGGGCACGGCAAATGCCGCCGGTCAGCGCGCGGCGTCCGGACGAAGCCACCTATGTTGCTGCGCTCGCGTCGCTCGAGGATGCGCTCGATCGGTTTGCGGACGCCAATCCCAATCCGGGTCGGACCGACACATTCCGGCGGCTGAACCGCACGGAATACCATAACGCCATCCGCGACCTGCTTGCGCTCGACGTCGATGTCGCGGCGATGCTGCCGGCTGATTCATCCAGCTACGGCTTTGACAACATCACGGTCGGGGACTTGTCGCCGACATTGATGGAACGCTACGTGGCGGCGGCCGAAAAGATCAGCCGACTAGCGGTTGGTCGAGCTGGAAGGGCGCCGGCCGCGACGACCATTCGAATGCGCCCAGACCTCACTCAAGAAAAGCACGTCCCAGGATTGCCGATCGGAACGCGAGGCGGCACCGAGGTTCCATACACATTTCTGACCGATGGCGACTACGAGATCTCCCTGCGCTTGACCCGCAATCGGAACGAGCATGTCGAGGGCCTGACCGAGGTTCACGACCTCGAATTGTTGCTCGACGGCGAGCGGGTGCATCTGTTCACCGTTGAGCCGGCACCGATTGTCGAAGAGCACGCGTCGAACTACCAGCCGTCGCAGGACAATCTCGACGCACACCTGCGAGTTCGTATTCCGGTAACGGCGGGACCGCACACGATCGGCGTGACGTTCCCAAAGAAGCCGTCGCTGCTGCTCGAGACGGCGCGACAGCCGTACGAAGCGCACTTCAACTCGTACCGCCATCCTCGCGTGCAACCGGCGATCTATGAAGTGGCGATCGTCGGACCGTATGAGGCGCGGGGTGCCGGCGACACGCCAAGCCGACGTCGTATTTTCGAATGCTCGAACCAAGACGACGCCTGCGCCACACAGATTCTCTCGACGATGATGCGTCGGGCCTATCGGCGTCCGGTGACCGATCAAGACATCGCGAGACCGATGGAGCTGTACCGCGCGGCGCGCACGGCCTCCGGCGACGATGGTTTTGAAGCGGGCATCGAGATGGGCTTGGCGGCGGTCCTGGTGAGCCCCGAGTTTCTGTTCCGCATCGAAGCGGATCCCAGCGATGCCGAGGCGGGCTCGGGGTATCAGATCGGCGACCTCGCTCTGGCGTCACGCTTGTCGTTCTTCCTCTGGAGCAGCATCCCCGACGACGAGCTGCTTGACCTCGCCGTCGCGGGCGAGCTTCGCGAGCCCGCGGTATTGGACCAGCAGGTTCGCCGCATGCTCGCCGACCCGCGTTCGCGCAACCTCGTATCAAATTTCGCGTCGCAGTGGCTCCACCTACGCAACCTGGATTCGTTCTCGCCCGACATGCGGATCTTCCCGGGCTTCGACGACAACCTCCGGCAAGCATTTCGGCAGGAGACGGAGCTCTTCTTCGATAGCATCATGCGCGAGGACCGCAGCGTGCTCGATCTCCTGCGGGCCGACTACACGTTCCTTAACGAGCGCCTCGCTAAGCATTACGGCATTCCTCACGTGTACGGCAGCCGCTTCCGTCGCGTCACGTTTGACGGTGGCCGTGGTGCCGATGGCGTACGCACGCGGGGCGGTCTGCTCCGCCACGGCAGCGTCCTGGCCGTGACGTCCTACGCCACCCGCACGTCGCCGGTCATCCGGGGTAAGTGGATTCTGGACAACATCCTCGGCATTCCGCCTCCGCCGCCCCCGGCCAATGTACCCGAACTGGAAGAGGCCGAGACGAGCGGCCAACGGCTGTCGATGCGCGATCGGCTGTCGGCCCATCGGTCCAACCCGGTGTGCGCGAGCTGTCACAAACAGATGGACCCGGTCGGCTTCGCGCTCGAGAACTACGACGCGATTGGGCGGTGGAGAACCGCCGAGGCGGGCGTTCGGATCGACGCATCGGGCACCCTGTTCGACGGCACCACCTTCAGCAACGCGACCGAGCTCGAGGCCGCGCTGCTCAGCCGCCCCGAGCTGTTCGTCAACACGATGGTCGAGAAGTTGTTGGTGTTTGCGACAGGGCGTGGCGTTGAATACTACGACGCGCCGGCCGTTCGGAAGATCCTCCGAGAGGCCGAGAGCGATGACTATCGTTTCTCGTCGCTCGTGTTGGGGGTCGTCAAGAGCATGCCGTTCCAGATGAGGAGAGCATCATGATCATTTCGAAGAAGGCATTGCCACGCCGGACCTTTCTGAGAGGCGTGGGTGCCGCGGTCGCGCTGCCCTTGCTGGATGCGATGGTGCCGTCGATGACGGCGTTGGCACGGACGTCGGCAAATCCGGTGCGCCGCCTGGGGTTTGTCTACGTCCCGATGGGATCGGATATCGCCCGGTGGACCCCTCCGGTTGAGACGGGTGCGCTGACCCAGCTGTCACCGAGCCTGAGCCCGCTGGCGCCGGTTCAGGATCGCATCACGGTTGTCAGCAATCTAGAGCTGAAGAACTCGTACCCGGGGACGCACGCGACGTCCAACGCCGGGTTTCTGAGCGCCGCCAAGGCGAAGTGGACCGAGAGCTCCGACTATTACCTCGGTACCACGGTTGACCAGATCGCGGCGCAGCAGATCGGCCAGGACACCCAACTGCCGTCGCTCGAGTTGGCGATGGATCTGATGGAGACGGTCGGGCAGTGCGACAACGGCTATGCCTGCGTCTACCAGAACAACCTGTCCTGGTCGTCGCCGACCACGCCGCTGCCGGCCGAGGCGCATCCGCGGGTCGTGTTCGAGCGCCTCTTCGGCGAGGGCGGCACTCCTGCCGAGCGTCGTGTTGCGTTGTCGCGGCGGGCGAGCCTGCTCGACTGGGTGCATGACGACATCGCCCGCTTGGAACGCACGCTTGGCCCGGAGGATCGGGTGAAGGTGAGTCAGTATCTCGATAGCGTGCGCGAAGTCGAGCGGCGCATTCAGAAGGCCGAAGCCGAGGTCGATCAGAATCGATTGCCTGATCTTGATCGTCCGATTGGCGTGCCGGCAGCCTACTCCGACCACGCGCGGCTGATGTTCGACCTGCAGGCGTTGGCGCTACAGGGGGATGTGACGCGCGTGATCTCGTTCCAACTCGCGCGCGAGTCGAGCAACCGAACATACACCGAGGTCGGCGTGTTCGATCCTCACCACCCGACCTCGCACCATGGCAACGACCCCGAGAAGCTGGCGATGCTGGCCAAGATCAATCAGTTCCACGTCTCCCTATTTGCCGCCTTCCTCGAGAAGCTGAAGGCCACCCCGGACGGCGACGGCTCGCTGCTTGATCACACGCTGTATCTGTACGGCAGCGGCATGGGGAACTCCAACGTGCACGACCACGTCAATCTGCCGATCGTCGTGGCGGGCGGGGGCGGAGGGAAGGCCCGCGGCGGTCGTCACATCAAGTTCGCGGAGCCGAAGCCGATGGCCAATCTCCACCTGACGCTGCTCGACAGCGCGGGTGTCAGGCTCGAGTCGTTCTCGGATAGCACCGGGACGATCGACAAGTTGATTGAACCGATTGCGCTGTGATCGAAGGGCAATGTGATGTCGCGTAGGTCTCGAGTGACGCCGTCGACGATGGTGATGATGGTGGCGATGCTTCTCGTCGTGCCGCTCGTTGCGAGTGCGGCCGACGCACAGCTGGCCGATGCCATCGAGCGCCTAGATCGCACGGCGGTCGAGAGTCTGCTCCGGGAGTCGGTCGACGTCAACGCGACGCAGGTCGACGGGATGACCGCCCTGCATTGGGCTGCGTATCACGATGAGGTCGAGTTGGCGGGGGCGTTGCTGCAATCGGGCGCCGACACGACGGTATCGAGTCGCTACGGCGTGACGGCCCTTTCGCTCGCGTGCACGAACGGCAGCGTGGCCATGGTCGAGCTGTTGCTCGGTGCCGGGGCCGATCCAAACGCGACGCTACCTGGCGGTGAAACGGCCCTGATGACCGCGGCGCGAACGGGAGAGATCGGCGTTGTGAGAGCGCTGCTGGCTCAGGGCGCCGATGCGCACGCCAAGGAAGACCGGCGCGGGCAGACCGCACTGATGTGGGCCGCCGCCGAAGGCCACGCAGACGTCGTCGGGGTGCTTCTTGAGGTTGGCGCTGACTTCAGCACGCCGCTTGAGTCCGGGTTCACGCCGCTGTTGTTTGCTGCGCGCGAAGGTCGGATAGACGTCGTGCGCGCGCTGCTTGCGGCCGGCGCCGACGTCAATGGCGTCGTGCAGCCCGAGGGTGAACGCAAGCCGGTGCCCGGCGGCAGCAGCCTACGAAAGGGCTCGAGCCCATTGCATGTGGCGGTTACGAACGCGCATTTCGAGCTCGCGGCGATGTTGCTCGATGCCGGGGCCGACCCGAACGCGGCCGAGCCCGGGTACTCCGTCCTGCATGCGATGGTGCGGGTGCGCAAGCCCGGCGTTGGCGACAATAACCCGGCGCCCGACGGATCGGGCTCGATGACGAGTGCGGAGCTCGTCCGTAAGCTGGTGGCGCATGGCGCGGACGTGAATGCCCGCATGAGCAAACGGGCCAACCTGAACGCCACGCGATTCAACGAGCTCGGTGCGACGCCGTTCATGTTGGCCGCGCTCACGGCTGATGCTGAGTACATGACGCTACTGACCGAGCTCGGCGCAGACGTGACGTTGCGGAACGACGAGAACAGCACCGCGCTGATGGCAGCGGCTGGATTGGGCACGCGGTCGCCGGGCGAGGACGCCGGGACCGAGGCTGAGGTGCTCGAGGCGCTGCAGGTCCTGGTCGAGCTTGGCGCCGACGTGAACGCCGTCGACAACAACTTCGAAACACCGATGCACGGCGCGGCGTACAAGAACCTCCCTGGCGCGGTCGAGTTCCTTGCAGAGCACGGCGCCGATATCGAGATCTGGAATCAGCAAAACAGCTTCGGCTGGACCCCGCTGACGATCGCGCGCGGGTATCGATTCGGGAACTTCAAGCCCTCCGCCGTCACCGTTGCCGCCGTCGAACGCGTGATGCTGGCGAGGGGCGTCACGCCCCCGACCGAGGACCAGGAAGAGGCCGAGAGCGTCGACATCTACAGGCCGAAGCCCAAGCCTCCCGCCACGCCGCCTGCGGCCACGAAGCCCCCACGTTAGCGCTCGGTGTCGTGATCCTCGTAGCCGAGGCGATACCAGATCGGACAGACGACGAGGCCTATCGCGAGCAGGAGCACGATCCAGAGCGAGCGTGACGGGAGCCACACCGGCGGCGGGCTCCCGATCAGCCACGTGCCGACCCCGACGAGCAAGCAAAAGACCGATAGCGCACACAGAAGCGTGGCGGCGAGCGATCGCCACAGTCGTCTGGGACCCTCGCCGATGTCAGCGGTTGGATCAATCGTGCGCGCGACCGGTCCCCAGAAGCCCTTCGGTTGTACTCGGTCGTAGAAGCGGGCCAACAGGGTCATGTCTTCAGGACCCTTGAACCAGACCGCGACGAGCGCGGCCGAGGTCGAGAGCAACGCCGCCAGCAACAACCGAAGCGCCTGCTGCTCGTTGTCGAGGTACGTCATCAGGACCGGCGCGGCCACTGATGAGACGAGCATGGCGGCGATCTCGGCCCACGCGTTCATCCGCCACCAGACCCACCGCAGGACCAGCACGATGCCGAGCCCGGCACCGAAGAGCAGCGTGATCTGCCAGGCCTGATTGATCGACGTGAGCTGGGTCATGACGACGAGCGCGATGAACAGAATGATCACGTTCGCAACGCGCGCGACCCAGACCAGCGTTCGACCACTCGGCTCCGTCCCGAGCCACGCACGGCACACGAACCGCTTGTAGAGATCGTTCGTCCAGTACGACGCACCCCAGTTCAGGTGGGTGTCGACCGTCGACGCCAACGCCGCAAGCATCCCCGTGACCATCAATCCTAGGATTCCGGGCGGGAGCAGCTCGGCCATTCCCCGGACGTAGGTGGCTTCACGGTCGGCTTGCAGCAGCTCCGGCGTCAGCGCTTGATCGTGCGGGAAGAGCAGGAGTAGCCCGACGCCGAGCGGAAGCCACAGGAGGCTGCGGACCAGCACCTGCACAAAGGTGAAGACGACGGCCGCGGTTGTGGCATCGCGATCGCTCCGGCATGCCATGGCGCGCTGGGCCAGATAGCTCGTGCCGTCAGCGTAGGCGTTGATCAACCAGAGCAGACCAAGCAACGACAGGACGGTGAGGGTCACGTCCTTCCCGCGGTCCGGCGTGAAGGCAAGAATCTCGTCGGGCAGGATGCCGCCGGGTCCGCCGCCTGCGAACCGGGCGTAGACCTGCTCGGCCATCGCTCCGAGACCGCCGACCTCACGCACGACCAGTACGGTGAACGCCAGCGTGCCCAGGAACATGATCGCGATCTGGACGACGTCGGTCGAGGCGACGCTGCGAAGGCCACCCGTGGCGGAATACAGTGCCGTGACCACCAGAATCATCAGGATCGATAGGAGGTTGTTGGCGGTCCGGACCCAGACTGCTGGGTCTTCGGGGCCTCCGAGCGTGAGCGGCACACCGACCGTTTCCACGAGGCTGATGAGCGGTCGAAGGAGATCGGCTGGCAGCCACTCGTTCCACAGCAGGAACGGCTCAGCGATTTTCGCGGCCGCGAACAGCACCCAGGCGAGCACCGTGCAGTTGATGATGGTGCCGAGGTAGACCGCCTTCACGCCCCGGAGGACGGCGGCGGGCCGGCCGCCGTACCGGACCTCGGTGAGCTCGGCGTCCGTGACGACCCCAGCGCGACGCCACGCGCCGGCCAGCACGAAGCCCATGAACAGAAAGGTCAACGCGAAGATCCAGAGCTGCCACAAGCCGAACACACCCGCCGTGGCGACGATGCCGGTGACTAGGAGCGGTGTATCTGCCGCAAACTGGGTGGCGGCCATGCTGAGTCCGGCCTTCCAGCCCGGCAGCGTCCGGCCGGCGAGGAAGTACTCCTCGAGGCTCTTCGACGCCTGCCGTCGGTTGCGGAAGCCAACGCTGACCGCGTAGACGACGAAAGCGACGACAATCACCCAGTCGACGGGGCTCACGCTGGTAAGTCTAGGGTAGAGTCTCCCTACTGATGTCACATGTCTTCTTCAGGAGCGCACCCATGACAGCTGCCGTAGTCCGTTCCGCCGCCCTGCTCACACTCGCCGTCACGGTCGCCGCCTGCGGAGTGTTCTCGCAGTCTGGGCCACCAAACCGCGAGCCGATCACCGTCCGGCAGTTCGACACGTGGATGGAGGAGTACTCGAATTGGGGCCGCTGGGGTGAGGACGACGAACGGGGCGCCGCCAACCTCATGACCGACGCCAAGCGGTTGGAGGCTGCGGCGCTCATCCAGACCGGCACCACCGTGTCGCTGGCGAATGACTTCGTCACTGAGGGAGCGGCGGACGTTCCGGAGCCCTACCAGCTGCAGATGCGGATTAGTCAGGAGAATCAGAATTCAGCAGACCGGATCGAGGTCTACTTTCACGGCGTCGCGTTCTCGCACCTCGATGCGCTGTGTCACGTGTTCTACAAGGACCAAATCTTCAACGGTTTCGATTTTCGGGAGGTCGTCACCGATAACGGGTGTACCAAGATGGACACAACCGCGATGAAGGATGGCTTGGTCACGCGCGCCGTCTTGGTCGACATGCCGCGCCTCAAGGGCGTGCCATACCTAGAAGCGGGAACCAAGGTGTACCGGGAGGACGTCGAGGCGTGGGAGGAGTATGCCGGTGTCACATTGGGACCCGGCGATGCCCTCCTCTTGCGCACTGGTCGTTGGGCACGCCGGTCAGCGGAAGGTCCGTCGGATGCACGGTCGGGGTGGGACGCCACGGTGATGCCGTTCCTGGCCGACCGGGACATCGCGCTGCTCGGCGCCGACGCCGTGCACGAGGCGCCCGACAGCGTACCGGGACTCGGGTTCAACCCAATCCACCGATATGCGATCGTCGCCCGCGGAATGAACCTGCTGGACAACCTGAATCTCGACGATGTCGCCAACGTCGCCGCTGAACTGAATCGCTGGGAGTTCATGCTCGTCGTGGCGCCACTACGAATAGCGGGTGGGACAGGTTCGCCGGTCAACCCGATCGCCATCTTCTGATTTCGCCTAGAATTCATCCCGAAAGGAGCCGCCGATGTCTGAACAGAACAAGGCCGTCACGCAGCGCTTCTATGACGAGGTGTTCAACGTAGGCAACGTAGAGCTTGTCGACGAGCTGTTTTCCTCGGATTTCGCCGATCATGAGGAGTTCCCCGGAATCAGTCCCGATCGCAGCGGGGTCAAGCAGTGGGTGACGGCGATGCGGACTGCATTCCCCGACGCGAGGATGGACGTCAAGGACATGATCGCCGAGGGTGACAAGGTCGTCGCGCGCACAACCATGTCGGGGACTCAGCAGGGTGAGTTCGTCGGGATGCCGGCGACCGGAAAATCGATGAGCGTGACGACCGTCGACATCGTGCGGCTTGTCGATGGCAAACTGGTGGAGCACTGGGGTGCGACCGACACGGCGGGCATGATGGAGCAGTTGGGCCACCTGCCGCCGTCGAGCTGAGTCGCGACACACCGGTCATCGTGATGTCGAGCCGAACGGCGGACGAGCAGGCAGGACCAGAGGAGCAGTGTCGTTTTGGGAGGGCTTGTATGACTCAGCGCTCGTGGTGTGTGGCGTTCTCAATGGTCGCGGTGATGGGCTCCGCGGCGTGCTCTCCGAGCCCGGAGTCACCCGACACGTCCCCGGCCTCGCCCCTCGAAGTGCCCGTGGAGCGCAGCGTCGAGGTCGCGGCGACGATCGCGTTTACCGAGGGCCCAACGGTTGATGCCGATGGCAACGTCTTCTTTACCGATCTTCGGAGCAGCCGGATCATGCGGCTTTCGACCGAGGGCCAGGTCACGACATTTCGCGAGCCAAGCAATGGGGCGAATGGGCTGATCTTCGACAGCCAATGGCGCCTGCTGGCGTGTGAGGGCGGCGACGACGGCGAGCTGCCGCGGGTGACGCGAACTGATATGGAAACGGGCGAGATCGAGGTCGTGGCGGACCACTACGAGGGGAAGCAGCTGCATCGCCCCAATGACCTCACGATCGACGCGCAGGGCCGCATCTACTTTACCGACCGACCCGGTCCGAACCAGACACCCGAACAGACGGGCGTGCACGGCGTCTATCGGGTGGACCCCAACGGCGCGATTGATCGAATTCTGACCGAGCCAGAGATCGAGCGGCCCAATGGCATCGTCATTTCTCCCGACGATCGGACGCTGTACCTCATTGAAGCGAGCCAGGTCGAAGGCGGCGCGCGCATGATCCGGGCCTACGAACTGAGTGACTATGGGACCGTCAGCAACATGCGACTGTTCTACAACTTCTATCCGGGCCGAAGCGGCGACGGGATGACGATCGACAGCGAAGGCAATCTCTACGTGGCGGCGGGTCTGCATCGGCGGCGGGGGACGGCCGAGACGCTCGACACACCCACCGGGGTCCACGTCATCTCGCCCGAGGGCGAGCGCATCGAGATCATTCCCATTCCCGAAGACACGATTACCAACGCGGCGTTCGGTGGCCCGGAGCTCAAGACGCTGTATGTGACCGCGGGTAAGACGCTGTTTCAAATTGACACCGACGTAGTGGGAACGCGGCGCTAGTCGGTCCTCGACGAGACCGGAGGCGATGGTGAGAACCAGGTTGTGTGGTTGCGCCCTGTTGGCTGCGCTCGCTGGTGGGGCAGCTGCGTGTGGAGCCGACCCTGTCGAGATTCAAAGTGAGCGGCCTGCTCCCGACGCGCCGATTGGGCTCGCGGGCGAGGTGCTGGACGCGACTGACGTTCGGGTGGAACGTTTGCTCGATGGGCCAATCATCGGCCCGGATCTGCACCCGAGCATCGGACAAAACATCCAGGGTCCGTCGCTCATTCGTGTCCCCGATTGGATCGAGGACCCGCTCGGGTCGTACTACCTGTACTTTGCCGACCACAAGGGTCGATACATCAGGCTGGCCTATGCCGATGACGTGCTCGGTCCCTGGCAGGTTCACCCGCCGGGCAGCCTGCAGATCGAGCAGTCCCACTTCCTGACCGAGCCTCCCGTACCGACACCCGAACAGCTGGAGCAGTTCCGTGCCGAGCGGCCGCGGGCCACGATGTCTCACGACCGAGTCACCGAGGCCACAACGCCGCACATCGCATCGCCAGACGTGCATGTCGACAATGAAAACCGTCGGATGATCATGTACTTCCATGGCCTCGAAGGCGTCGCCACGCAGGTCTCGCGCGTGGCGACGTCCAGCAACGGGATCGACTTCATCGCACGTCCGGACTCGCTTGGTCGTACCTATATCCGGGCCTTCGAGCACGGCGGGTTGACCCACGTCCTCGCGATGCCCGGCCAGGTGTACCGGTCAGCTGACCCGCTTGGGGGATTTGTGGCGGGGCCGTTGCTCTTCAGTCCGAACATGCGGCATTCGGCGCTCCTCAAGCGCGGAGATACCTTGTTCGTCTTCTACACACAGCGGGGTGATGCGCCCGAGCGAATCTTCGTCTGCACGATCGACCTCGCAGGAGACTGGATGACGTGGAGCGAGTCGCCCCCTGTCGAGGTCCTGCGTCCCGAGCACGATTGGGAAGGCGCGGACGCGCCGGTCGAGCCGTCGGTCGGCAGCACGGCGTACGGCCAGGTTAATCAACTGCGCGATCCGGCGATCTTCGAAGACGCGGCGAGTGGGCGCATCTTTCTCTTGTACGCCGTTGCCGGCGAAAGCGGTATCGCGATTGCCGAGGTACACCTGGCGCCCGGAGAGGCGTGATGCCGAGCCGGTGCCCGGCCACGAGATGCGGGCGGTGGCTCTGTTGCCACCGCCCTGTTTGCGCGGTCAGTCGTTCAGAACGAAGGTGACCTTCAACCGGACCTGATATTCGCTGATCTCGCCGTTCTCACCGACGGTGACTTCGTGATCCTGGACCCAGGCCGACTTGATGTTGTGGAGGGTCTTGGTCGCCCGAGCAATACCCTGACGAATCGCGTCGTCGAAGCTGGACGGTGATGAGGTCTTGATCTCCGTAACACGTGCAATAGACATCGATTCTCTCCTGTCTTGCGTTCTTCTGCCCTAGCGTCCCGCCTTGAGCAGATCGCGAATCTCCGTGAGCAGCACCTCTTCCTTGGGTGGCTCGGGCGGAGGCTTTGGCGCGGCCTCTTCCTCGGCCTTCATCCGATTGAACTGGCGGACCATCATGAACACCGAGAAGGCGATGATGATGAAGCTGATGCAGGCGTTGATGAAGAGGCCGTAGTTCATCGTCACCGCGCCAGCTTCCCGGGCCGCGTCGAGGGTCAAATACGGCCCAGCGGTCTCGCCTGCCTGCAGCAGGATGAACTGCTCGGCGAAGTCGATTCCGCCCATCGCCAGTCCGATTGGCGGCATGATGACATCCTTCACGAGTGAGCTGACGATGGTGCCGAACGCTCCGCCGATGATGATGCCAACGGCCATGTCGAGCATATTGCCCTTCAGGGCAAAGGTCTTGAATTCTTTCAGCATGGTTCTCCTCATTGAAGACGGGGGTCCGCTTTCGATTCGCCAGGTCTCGATGATCTCGCCCGAACCGGCGCTATGGTACGCTATCGCGATTCCGTTGTCGTTACTCTTTCCGCCACTGTCGCCCATTGACCCAAACCAGCCTAGTCCCCTTGATCTTTGATTTCTTCAAAAAGTCGTTGGTCATCTGGGGCCACCGTGGACTTGAACGGTGCGCTGTCCGAACCGCTTCACCTTCGCGAGGATCTCGTCGGCTGTTTTCGTCCACTTGAAAGGCTTGCCCTCGTCATTGTGGGCGTCCACGTAGGCGGAGATGGCGTGGCGCAGCGCGTGCGTGCTGGAATGTGAGCCGCGCTTGAGGGCGTGTTCGGTGAGGAGGCCAAAGAACCGCTCGACGAGGTTGAGCCAGGCGGAGTAGGTTGGCGTAAAGTGGAACTGGAAGCGCGGGTGGCGGGCCACCCATCGTGTGACCAGCGGGGACTTATGCGCCGAGAGATTGTCGAGGATCACGTGGACGGTGAGGGTGGGGTCCACCCGCTCGTCGATCTCGCGCAGAAAGCTCACGAAATCCCTCGACCGATGCTGCTTCTTGGTGTGCGCCACGACCTGGCCGGTCGCGACGTTGAGCGCCGCGAAGAGGTCCACCGTGCCATGGCGGATGTAGTTGTGCGTCTGGCGTTCGGGCCGACCCATGTCCATCGGCAGGATCGGCTGCGCTCGCTCGAGGGCTTGAATCTGAGGCTTTTCGTCGAATGACAAGACACCGGCGTGGTCGGGTGGATTCAGGTAGAGGCCGACAATGTCCCGCACCTTCTCGAGGAACAGCGGGTCGTCGGAGATCTTGAAGGATTCCACGACATGCGGCTGCAACCCGAAGGTGCGCCAGATGCGGCCCACGGTGGAGGCACTGACGCCAGCGCGCTCCGCCATCTTGCGGGTGCTCCAGTGGGTCCGCCCCTTCGGCTTACTTTCCAACGTGGCGACGAGGATCGACTCGACATCCGCATCGGACAGTGTCCGGGGGGCTCCGGGCTTGGGCTCGTCATACAGCGCATCCACGCGACCTGTCGTAACCCGCTGCCGCCACTTGCCGACCGTCACATTCGAACAGCGCAGTTTCGCCGCGACCGCCACGTTCGATTCGCCATGCGCGCACCTCAGGACGATCTTCGCCCGCAAGGCCACATGCCGATTCGTTCTGGCGCGCCTGGCGAGCCGCTCAAGTTCTCCTCGCTCCACGGCGGTGACTTCCAATCTCGCTTTGGGCCGACCTGTTCTTGCCATGCCGCCCCATACATCACACCCGGCACACTTCTTAAAGCTTTTTCAGACACAAGGGACTAGCAGCCCGTGGTGGAAATGCGGTCTTCCTATGCGGCTTTCGGGATGAGTGATCGATCGTGATCGCCGACCCCGATCGTGGAACGCGCGGGGTACTCGGGCTCGCGAACGGTCCAGACATGTACGAGGCGCCGCCAGGAGGACACAAGGACCATCAGCGCGGCGAGACAGCGCCCCTGCAGGCTGCGCGGCGTGCCAACGCCGATCAGCTGCCGGAACAGCACGCCGAGGTTGAAGCCCGCGAGGTGAATCAAGAGGCGCTTCAAGATATTGCGATGCCCGCGCAGATGCGTGCGCCGCATCCCGCCGGTCTCGTAGGCGTGCGCGAACGAACGCTCGATGCGCTCGCCACGTCGGCGCATCAAGCGCTTGCCGCGGGCGCCCCGAATGCGCCGACGATTCGCATAGACGGGCGCTTGGGCCTCCCGCGCCTTGGACCAATCGCGGCGGCCTCGATCCGGCTCGGCGACATACGACCGGACGCCGACGGCCTGCAGATCCACCATGACCTCATTACTGTGATAGCCCTTGTCCGCGACCAGCGCGGTGAACGCCTGGGGGTCGTCCACCTCGGCTTGCGCATCCTCGATCTGGGCAGCGGCGGCGACCGTCGTATCCCCCGTGTCTGCGCCTTGCACGGTCACCGCGACGACCGCGCCGGTGTCGAGGTCCACGGCATGTTCGACCTTGTGGGCCAGATGCGTGCGGCCGTCTTTCATCTTGGCGACCTTCGCATCCGGATCGACGGGGCTCCGCCAGTCCTTGTTCGATGGCGTCTTCTTCCGCTTCCGGTCCAGGCGGGCGAGGTCGTCGCGCGTCGGGGTGGCAATGCCCGACGCCTGCGCCAAGCCGGTCAAATAGGCCTGGTAGTCCTCGCCGGTGTCCCGCCGCACGATGCTCCGCATCGCCGCGTTCGCCTCCAGCGTGGTGGCGTCGATCCCGATCGTCGCGCCCTTAAGCACGCCCGACGCGACGAGGCGCTGCTGCACCCTGGGGCAAGTCGGTCGTCGCGACCCAGAGGGCTTCTTGTCGTCGTCGTTTGCGTCGTGTGCCCATTGACATGCGAACGAGTGTACAGATGATGATCGATTCTGGCGATCGATCTAGCCGAGTCCGTTGCTGATTTTCACCACGGGCTGCTAGGAGTCTGCGCCGCAGGAGGTGCGGCGGCGTGAAATGGGTCGTCGGCCCATGCTGTGCGTCATTGTGCCGGAGCGACTTCGGCGGTCGGCCGACGAGGGAACTCCTCGGCGAAGGGCGAAGCAGATAGCAAGATTCGGCCTTGAGGGGCCGCCTGGCCCGCCACCGAGCCCGAGGCGCGCCGATCGGTCGTCGTTGCGAGCCTCATTCCCCGCGTGTTACGCCGCCATCAGGGCGTGCAGGCGCGTGGTGTTCAACGCCCGGCACACCAAGTCCCACTCGCCCTGCACCTTCGCCAGCCCCCGCAGGCTGAAGCGTCGGAATCCCAGCACGTGCGTGATCCAGCCGTTGGGAGCCTCCGACAGCCACTTGCGTTCTGCCTACGCCGCACGGCCCGCCGGCCTCGACAGCTTCTCGGCCATGCGACTCGTCGCGGGATACTTCTCCGGGTCGCGGGGCCTGGCCGCCTTCCCCTCCCGGCCCAAGGACACATACCCGTCGATGCCTCGCGTTTCCAGGTCCGCCAAGTCCCGCTCGTTGCTGTAGCCGGCGTCCGCCAGCACCGTCTCCGGCTGCTCGCCGACCGTCTCCGCCAGCGCGTCGAGCAGCGCCGGCACACCACCCTGGTCGCTCGCGTTCGCCGTCACCTCCGTCGCCACCACCAACTGGTGCGCACCATCGACCGCCACCTGCGCGTTGTAGCACTGCTGGAACCCGTCGTTGCTCGTCTTCATGATCCCGCTCTCCGGGTCCGTGAAGTTGCTCTGCGCCTTCGCGTCCGGCTCGCCATACGACCGCGTGTAGGGCGGCCCGCCCTTCGGGTTCCGGTCTTGGTCCGGCTGCCGACCGCGGGCGTCGTCCGCTGCCCGCTGCTGCGCCTCCAACCGCGACTTCGCCGCCCGGGTCGCCGCCAGACGGTCTTCCCGGCGGCGCAACTCCGCCGGCAACGCGTCGCCCCGCACGTCCGCCCCCACCCGCGCGTCCTCGGCCGCGCCAGCCGCCGCCAGCCGCGCCTCAATCTCCCCCCGCAGCCGCCGCTCCTCCTTGGCCATCCGCCCGTAGCTCATCGCCTTCCGTTTGCTCGCGTTCGCCCGCACCTTCGTGCCGTCAATCGACAGCTTCCCGACGCGCGCCAGACCCCATGCCCGCGCCAGCCGACCCACCGCTACAAACAGCTCCTTGAAGTCCGACAAGTGCCGCCGCCGGAACTCGCACAGCGTCCGATGTTGCGGGAAGTTGCCCGCCCCCAGAACCCGGAACGCCCCGTCCTCTTCCAGCTTCCGCGCGATCCCGCGCGCCGAGAACACCCCCGTCGCATACGCATACAGCAGCACCTTCACCATCATCCGCGGTGCAGAGGGCGCGTTGCGCCGACCGTCCCCCGCATACGGCGCGTAGAACGCCGTCAAATCCACACCGTCCCCCAGGTCGCTGACGTGGTGCGCCAAGTGGCCCTCCGGCAACCACGCCCGCAGGTCCGCCGGCAACAGCAGCATCTGATCCGGTGCGTAGGGACGGAACGTCGTCGACATCAGGTCCTTTCCTCCTCGGCTCGCCTACAATTGTCGCACCGTTTCTGCGGCGCAGACTCCTAGGAAGTCACATCACGCCGCCCGCGCGTGACTTTGCACCGACTCACCGGTCTATGCCTACAGAGCCATGTCGCGTGATTCGCCGATAGACGACGCGCCCCTCGTGGACCAAGCTCAGCGGGCTCGGCGGGCCGCCCGCGACGACTTCCGGGCGTTCGAGGTCTTGGTCGAGCGCTATCAGGAGCGGGTGTTGGGGAACTGTCGATATTTGACCGGTTCGCAGTCCGACGCGGAGGACTTGGCGCAGGAGGTGTTCGTGAAGGCGTTCTCGGGGCTGGCCACCTTCGAACGGCGGTCGAGCTTCAAGACCTGGCTGTGGCGCATCAAGGTTAACCACTGCCTCAATTTCCTGCAGCGGAGCCGACGCGAGCGGTTTGTCGCGGTCGACGAGCCGGAGGTTGAGCAGCGGCCAGAGCTACACGTCGATCCGGCGGCGCCGAGGAATTTGGAAACCGAGCTCGATCGCGAGCTGATCACGCGATCGCTCGATGCGATGCCGGAAACGCTGCGTGTCCCCCTGCTGTTGCGGGATCTCGATGGGTTCTCCTATCAGGAAATCGCGGACGGGTTGGGTCTGTCGCTGTCGGCCGTCAAGATGCGGATCAAGCGTGGCCGGGAAGATTTTCGAGGACGCTACGCCGGAGCTCAGGACGCCAGCGAGGCGGGCGCATCGAGCTAGGAGCAGGGCAGATGGCAGAGCCACCGAACGAACCATCGGGCGAATCCGCGACAGGCGATGTCGACACCGGTGAGCCGGTCGTCGCTCTGGCCGAGCTTCGTGAAGCGCCGTCCCGCGGGTTTCTGGCTGGCATCCGGCGCCGGCTGGAGCGACGCACGCTGGTCGAGGATGTGGGCGAGTTCACATGGCTAGGCTTCACGTTCATCACGATGTCGCTGGTCGGGCTGGTGTTCCAGCTACTCCGGGCACGGCAGCGTGACGAAGGAGACGAATGATGGGCGCGACAATCCGAGACCAGTTGATGACGACACTGCAGGACACGATGGCAAGTCTGATTACGTGGACCCCACGTGTCGTCGGGGGAGTCGTCCTCTTATTGGTGGCGCTCATCGTGATCAAGCTGATCGAGCGCGCGACGCGGGTCGTCTTGACCCGTCTCAAGCTCGGAGAGCTCGTCAAGCGGGTCGGACTCGATGAGACCCTGCGTCGAGCCGGTATCGTTCAGCCACTCGAGGCGGTGCTGCCCCGACTCGTGTACTACCTGCTCTTGGTTCTGGTCGCGCAGACTGTTGCCGACTCGGTCGGGCTGACGGCTGTGTCGGAGGCCTTTCGGGCCTTCTTCATCTACCTCCCCAATCTCCTGTCAGCCGTGCTGATCGTCATGCTCGGCACGGTGGTGGCCCAACTTGTGGGACAGATGGTCGCGCGCGCGGGCTCCGAATCCGGCATCGACTTCGCCGCGTCGCTCGGCAGTGTCATCTCCGGTTTGATTATCTTCGTCGTGGCGATCATCGGCATCAGTCAACTGCGCATCGACACCGAGGTCATCCGCATCGTCGTGGCGTGCGTGCTGGGCGGCATCACCCTCGCGTTCGGTCTGTCCTTCGGCCTTGGCACGCGCGAGATCACCCGAAACCTCATTGCCGGCTTCTACGCGCGCAAGATCTTCCATCCCGGAGACGAACTGGAGATCAAGGGCGAGCGTGGCGTGCTGCGATCGATTACGCCGACGCAGACACTGCTAATCCAGCCGGGTGACAAGATCGTTGCCGTGTCAAACGCCTCGTTTCTCGAGGATGTCGTGCGCCAATAGCACGGATGCTTGACGCGATGTGACTTCACGACTGTGGCCGGGTCTATGGTCGCGGGAGGACAACTAGACGATGATTCGCAGGGAACTACTGTGCGGTTTGATGGTGCTGGTCGCGACGATAGTGGCGCCGGCATGGGCGCAGGACGAGGAGAAGGAGCTAGGTTGGGCCGATGCGGCCGAGCTGACGTTCGTCGTGGCGTCGGGGAATGCCGAGTCGAGCACTTTCGGGTTTCGGAACGGGCTCACCCGAACCTGGGAGGAGGCCGGGTTGACGTTCGATGTTGGCCTGCTCAGAGCTGATTCCGGACTGGTCACACGGACCGCGGTCGGTCCGTCCCCGGTGAGCTTTGCCGTGACGAAGGATTCGGTCACGACGAAGACGGCCGAGCGCTACCACGCGCGCGGGCAGTACGACCGCCAGCTGACTGAACGGATGTTTTGGTTCGCCGGGAGCGGGTGGGAGCGGAACACGTTCGCCGGCTTCGACAATCGGACCTCGCTCAACGGCGGCGTCGGCAATACGTGGGTCGATGATGAGCGCAGCACGTTTCGCACGGCCTACGGCATCAGCTTCACGGTGCAAGATGATGTCGTCGAGCTTGCTGGGAGCGACAACTCCTTTGCCGGGCTCCGGCTGTCATACGATTACCGGCTGCAGCTCACGCCGACCACGGAAATCACCAGTGTCCTGATTGCTGACCAGAACCTGGAGGAGACGGCTGACTTCCGGAGCGATCTCGTGAATGCGGTCTCGGTTAGCATGACCGAGCAGCTCGCGCTGAAGATCAGCTGGCAGCTGCTGTACGATCACCAGCCCGCTCTGGTAGGGTTGCCGCTCATCAACCTGGTCGGTGTCCCGACTGGAGACACCGTGTTCGCACCACTCGACACCGTGGACAACCTCCTCACGTTCGCGCTGGTTGCCACGTTCTAAGAAAAGAGGTTGTGAGATGGAAGGTATGTTTGGAGACATGCTCAGCCGGTCGACCGAGCTACTCGGCGGGTTCGTGCCTAACCTGATCGGGGCCCTCGGCATCCTCGTCATCGGATGGATCGTCGCGCTGATTGCCAGCGCTATCGTCCGTGGTGGCTTGAAGCGAACCACCCTCGACAATCGCCTCGCGGAGTTGGCAACCGGAGGCAAGTCGATTCCGATCGAGCGTTACGTCGGGACGGCGGTCTACTGGGTCATCATGCTGTTCGTCGTCGTAGCCGTGCTCCAGACGTTGAACTTGGCCATCGTGGCCGAACCGCTCAATGCGTTGCTCGGTGAACTTGGGACGTTCGTGCCTCAATTGATCGGGGCGCTGATCCTGTTGCTCGTAGCCTGGGTCGTGGCCACCGTGCTCAAGAAGATCGTGTCGGGCGCACTTCGAGCGATCAAGCTGGATGAGCGACTGGGTGGGGAAGAAGCAGCCGAGACCTCCATCGCCGACAACCTGAGCGAGGCCATCTACTGGCTCGTCTTCCTGTTGTTCTTGCCGGCGATCCTCGGCACGCTTGCGCTCGAAGGGCTGTTGCAGCCGGTGCAGACGCTCGTCGACGAGCTCCTTGGATTCCTGCCGAACATCCTGGGCGCGGGCCTGATCCTGGCTGTCGGGTGGTTCATCGCGAACCTGGTTCGTCGGATCGTCACCAACCTCCTGGCGTCGGTCGGAGCGGATCGGCTTGCGCACCGCGTTGGACTGGCCGATGCCCTGGGCACGATGAAGGTCTCTGGCCTGGTCGGGTTGATCGTCTATGTGTTGATCTTGATGCCGGTGTTGACCGCCGCGCTGAACGCGCTGGGGATCGATGCGGTCACGGCGCCGGTCAGCGACATGCTCGGTTCGATTCTCAACGCCATTCCGATGCTGTTCGGGGTGATCGTGCTCCTGTCGATCGCGTACTTCGTGGGCCGCGTGGTCGCCGATCTCATCGGCAACGTACTGGCGAGTGCGGGGTTCGACAACATCCTGACGAAGCTCGGACTGGCAAAGGCGCCAGGCGAGGGCAGCCGGCCATCGGATGTCGTCAGCACGCTCGTGCTGGTCGCGATCATGCTCTTCGCGTCGATCGAGGCGGCGGGAATGCTCGGCTTTGAAGTCCTGGGCGAGCTGATCTCGCGGTTTCTCGTCCTTGGCGGGCAGATCGTTCTCGGCCTGATCATCTTTGGCGTGGGCCTCTTCCTGGCGAACCTGGCAGATCGAACCGTTCGCGCGAGCGCGACGGCCCAGGCCGGTCTCTTGGCCATGGCCGCGCGCGTCTCGATCATCGTGCTCGCGTCCGCCATGGCGTTGCGGCAGATGGGCGTGGCGAACGAGATCATCACGTTGGCGTTCGGCCTCCTGCTCGGTGCGATTGCCGTGGCGGCTGCGCTGGCCTTTGGGCTTGGCGCACGGGAGGCGGCCGGGAGCGTCGTCGAGGACTGGTTGAAACGTTTGAAGTCGGATAACTCGTAGGGAACGATACAAGGAGAACGAGATGGACGAAATAATTGCATTGGTCACTGAGAAGGTCGGTCTTCCGCAGGATAAGGCTCAGATGGCCGTGGAGTTGGTGATCAACCACCTCAAGGGCAAGGCGCCGGCGCTGTCGGGACAGATCGATAGCCTGCTGACTGGTGGGGCGGGTGGTCTCGGGAGTGTCGCCAGTGGGCTTGGCGGCCTCGTCGGCGGCAACGATTAGGCACAACCCGCTTTAGAAGTTGGAGCGTTCGTTGGGAGCAGGTGCGGTGGCGCAGTGGTGCCATCGCCCTGCGACGTTCCGTGTACGCATTCCATCCTCCGGCGAGTACAATACGAGGCTCGAACCATTCTTTTCCGGAGGAAATACCGATGGCACTGAGAATCAACGACGAGGCTCCCAACTTCACGGCCGATACGACCGAGGGTACGATCAACTTCCACGAGTGGATCGGCGACGGCTGGGCCGTTCTCTTTTCACATCCCAAGGATTTCACCCCTGTCTGCACGACCGAGCTCGGCGCGGTCGCGGGCCTGAAGCCAGAGTTCGAGAAACGGAACTGCAAGGTCATCGGCATCAGCGTCGATGGCGTGAGCGACCACGAGCGCTGGTCTAAGGACATCGAGGCGTCACAGGGGCACGCGGTCAACTACCCCTTGGTCGGCGACCCGCAGTTACAGGTCGTCAAGCAGTACGACATGTTGCCTGGCGATGCAGGGGACACGTCCGAAGGGCGGACTCCAGCGGACAACGCCACGTGCCGGTCGGTGTTCATCATCGGCCCCGACAAGAAGATCAAGGCCACGTTGACCTATCCGATGAGCACCGGTCGCAACTTCGACGAGATTCTGCGGTTGGTCGATTCGTGCCAGCTGACGGCCACCAAGAAGGTCGCGACGCCGGTGAACTGGAAGCAGGGCGATGACGTCTTCATCCTCCCTTCCGTATCCAATGAAGCGGCCAAAGAGACCTATCCGGATGGTTGGGCGTCGCCGCTGCCGTACATTCGGCAGGTCCCCCAGCCCAAGTAGTGGAGGGTGAACCGTCTTGCTCACAAACCAGCTGACGACGCGACTCCTTCTGGCCTGTGCCGTGTGCGCCGCGCTCGGTATTGGCTGTGGCAGAGGTGGGCCTGGCGACGAAACCGGGTCTGCTTCGCCAACCTTGTTGGCGTGCGCTGAGTTGGCGGCACTCGACCTCGCCGAGACGACGATCACGCTCGCCGAGCCGGTCTCGGCCGGTCCGTTTGCTCCTGCCGACGGCGCCGACACCATGGACCTGCCCGGCTTCTGTCGGGTCGTTGGCGTGACCGATCCCGCGATCAACTTCGAGGTCTGGCTGCCCGACGACTGGAACGGCAAGTTCCAAGGCGTGGGTAATGGCGGCATGGCCGGAAGAATCCGGTATAGTTCGCTCGCCCCCGCGCTTAGGCGTGGCTATGCGACGGCAAGCACCGATACCGGCCACAAATCGACGGGTGGTTCGTTCGACGCCGAGTGGGCCATCGGCCGACCCGACCTCGTCGAGGACTACGGCCACCGGGGTCTCCATCGCACGACGGTCAACGGCAAAGCCATCACGACCGCGTTTTACGGCGCGCCGCCGGAGTACTCCTACTACACCGGTTGTTCGAAGGGTGGTTTGCAGGGGCTGATGGAGGCCCAGCGCTACCCCGACGACTACGATGGGATCGTGGCCGGCAATCCTGCGCATGATTGGACGCGCTTCTACGCCGGCGCCCACCTCTGGTATGCGCAGGCAACGCTCGCGGATCCCGAAAGCTACATTCCTCACGACAAGGTCGGGCTGTTGGGCGATGCGGTCAATGCGGTATGTGACGATCTGGATGGGATCGCGGACGGAGTACTGGCCGATCCGCGGCGGTGCGATTTCGACCCTGGGGCGCTGACATGCCAGGAGGGTGATGATCCAGCGACGTGCCTGACCGACAAGCAGGTCACTGCCGTCAGGGCGATCTGGTCGGGCGGCAGGACGGCGGACGGTGAGCGGATCTACCCCGGACTCGTGCCAGGCGGTGAGGCGGCGCCCGGAGCGTGGGAGTACTGGATGACAGGCCCCGAGCCGTTTGCCGGCATTCATTTTCTCGCGGCCGACGGGTTCTTCAAGTACATGGTGTTCGAGGACGCCGAGTGGGACTTCCGGTCGTTCGACTGGGATACCGACCTTGCGTACGCGCTCGAGAAGGTGGGGCCGATGCTCGACGCCGTCGATCCCAACATCGACGCGTTCCGCGATCGGGGCGGCAAGCTCATCGTGTATCACGGCTGGGCTGATCCGGACATCTCACCGCTTTCAGCGATTGACTACTACGAAGCGGTCGCGTCACGGCTCGGGGGTGGCAAAGACCGAGATGCCGGTCTGGCTGCAACGGCGGAGTTCTACCGGCTGTTTCTCGTGCCGGGGATGGGCCATTGCCGGGGCGGGCCGGGGCCGGACCAGTTTGATGCCTTGAGCGCCCTCGAGGCGTGGATTGAGCAGGACACGCCGCCAGAGCGAATCGAGGCGTCGAAGATTCAGGACGACGAGGTTCTGCGCACCCGTCCGCTGTGCCCCTATCCGCAAGAGGCGCAATGGACCGGCGAAGGCAGCACCGACGACGCCGCCAACTTCGCCTGCGTGCTCGTCGGCTAGCTCTCGACGAAGAGACGTCAAGGACGCCCATTCGTGATCGGTCTCGCGCGTCTCGTTCTCGTCGTAGCCGTTGCCACTCCGACGTTTCAATCAGCGTGCGGAGAAGACGGTGGCGGCCCGCCGGTGGTCATCGGCCCGGGTGACGCCGGCGAGGTCTTCTCGACGTCGGATGGGGTTCAGTTCCGGGCGCAGGTCGTCGCCTCGAACCTCGAGATTCCTTGGGCTCTGGCATTTGTACCCGACGGTCGACTGTTCGTGACCGAGCGGCCCGGTCGGGTGCGGGTCATCCAAAACGATCAGCTGCTGGCCGATCCCGCACTGACCCTGACCGACGTCTACACGCGTGGTGAGGCAGGGCTTTTGGGTTTTGCGTTCGATCCGGACTTCGAGACCAACGGGTTCGTCTATTTGCTCTACTCAGCGCAGCCGCTTGGACAGCCTGCGGTCAACCGGGTCGTGCGATACACGGAGTCGAACAACACGTTGATGGACGCCGTCACCCTTCTCGATGGCATCCCGGCTGCTCCGAATCACGACGGCGGTCGCGTCAAGTTCGGTCCAGACGGACACCTGTATGTCACGATGGGTGATGTCTCGGACCGCGACTCGGCTCAAGATCTAGGTGTCTTGACCGGCAAGATCCTTCGGATTGCGCCCGATGGCACCACCCCTCCTGACAACCCGTTTGCGTCGCAGGTGTACTCGTGGGGGCATCGGAATCCCCAGGGGATAGACTGGCACCCGATCAGCGGAGATCTCTGGTCGACCGAGCACGGCAACGTCGGCAACGACGAGCTGAACCGCATCGAGTCAGGCGTGAACTACGGGTGGCCGGAAATCGAGGGGGACCAAATGATGGCCGGGATGCGGTCGCCGGTCTTGTTCTTCTCGCCCACGATTGCGCCCTCCGGCGGGTCGTTCTACACCGGACAGTCGTTTCCGGCGTTTCGGAACGACTTCTTTTTCGGCGCCCTTCGGGGGACCCACCTGCACCGCGTGCGCTTCTCAGTAGGCGATCCGACGATGGTCGCGAGCGACGAGCGGCTGATCGAGGACGAGCTCGGACGGATCCGAGACGTGGTCACCGGCCCCGACGGCGCGCTCTATTTCTGCACCAACAACACCGATGGCCGCGGGCAACCGGCGGCTGACGACGACCGGATCATCCGGCTCGTTCCGGCGAACTGATCCCAACCGAGGCGAGAGGGCGGTCTCCCTAGGAAGCGGGCTCAAGCTTGAGCACGGCACCATCTTCCATGTCGGTGGTCAAGTACAGGAGTCCGTCGGGCCCTTGCTTGACGTCGCGAATCCGCTGCCGAAGCCCCAGAAGCAGCGTCTCGTGACGATCCCACAGTCCCACCTCATTGAACTGCACCCGGGAAAGCTGCATGCCCTTGAGCGCGCCTGCGAACAGGTTGCCCTTCCATCCTGCGAGCGTCTCTCCCGTGTAGAAGGCCATCCCCGAGATGGCGATGGACGGCGTGTAATACGTGAACGGCTGTTCCATTCCCGGTGCCGCGGTCGGGGGCTGGACCGTGGGTGGCGGCAGCCCTGACTTCGCGCCATCCGTGTCGTTCGAGTACGCCCGTCCGTACGTGAGCACGGGCCAGCCGTAGTTCAGCCCACGCCGGATGATGTTGATCTCATCTCCGCCCTGGGGGCCGTGTTCCGTCTCCCACAGCTCGCCCGTCTCAGGATGGATCGCGAGGCCAACGGCGTTCCGAATGCCGAGTGCGAAGATCTCCGGCTGGTAGCCGGCCTGACCCACGAACGGGTTGTCGGCGGGCACGCTGCCGTCCTCGTTGAGCCGAAGGATCTTGCCTCCATGGTGGGCCGGGTCTTGGGCCCAGGCGGTCTCACCACGAGTGTCTGCGAACCCGGGAGCGCCGATGGCCAGATACAGCTTGTCGTCAGATCCAAAGATGATCCGCGCGGCGGAGGGTCCGTCGGTCCACGAGACCGACTCGAAGATCTGGCGGACATCCGTGAGTTGATAGCCTTCCAGGCGCGCTCGGTAGACGACCGCCGTCCGAAGGAGTTCTGAGCCAGGCTTGGGCTTCCAGCACGCCACATAGACGAGCCGGTTTTCCGAAAAGCGGGGGTGCAGCGTGACGTCAACGCCGGCCGTGTCTCGACGCTGGCTCTGGTAGGCGGGAGGAAGGCCGGTGATCGGGGTCGGGTCCAAAACGCCCTCGTCAATCAATCGAAGCGTCGTTCGGCTTTGTTCCGTGACCAAGATGCTCCCATTCGGCAGAAACGTCAGCGCCCACGGATACACGAGCCCTTTGATCGGCACGACGCGGACTGGCCCAGCGGAGGTATTCACGACCTGGGGAGCATCGGGTAGCCGGGTTAGGGTTGGCGCAGTCTGTTGGGCCCGAATCGCGCCGGCCGCGGTCACAGCCGCGAGCGTTACGAGGCCAGCGGCCCAGTTTCTCGATATGCTCCATGGGGACATGGGTTGCCTCGGATTGTTCGACGCGCACGGTTCTTCACGGGCATGCCGACGGTCGGCTGGATTATAGGGTGTCGCGTACTCGCCGGCCAGTAATCGGGAACCGTCGCCTTCTGTTACACGTCTGAACAATCATGAACGTCCCGCACGTTGGACCATTGGGACTTATCCATCATCCGAAGGAATTCTCGGCCTCGGCTCGGAGTTATTCCTTCCGGCTTCGGGTCGTTGCACTGGCGGTCCTGGGTGCCTTCGTCGGGGCGACAATCGTCACGTCCGCGTACAGCCTCGGCAGTTACTGCCTCACGACGTGGCGGGAATCCGTTCGGCGCGTCCTAGACCTCACACCCAGATTCGTCTCACGCCTTCACGAAACAACGGTTGACGGGAAGACGGCGGCAGGGGACTACTCGGTCGCCCGCGTGGGTACGCGAAGCCGCTGGCCGATTCGGATGGTGGTCTTGCGCCCCAGACTGTTGGCGGACTGAATCGCGCGCACGCTCGTGCCGTACTTGCTGGCGAGGCCCAAGAGCGTATCGCCGCGCGACACCTTGTGGGTGATGTAGGTCGGCTTGGGCGGTGACGGTCTCACCTTCAGCACCGTGCCCGGCTGAAGCGTCTCGTCCCAGAACAAGTTGTTGTCGCGGATGATCCGCCACGGTTGGGACTTCATGACTTTGGCCACCGACCCGAGGGTGTCGCCCGGCTTCGTCTCGTACTCGTTGTACTTCCCTTTCCAGGTCAGCGGGATCTGCAATACCTGGTCGGCCGGGAGTGTCTGCAGGCGCCAAAGCCCGTTCTGATCGCGCAGCGCGTCACGGTCGACATCGAGGACGAACGACAGGAGCAGATAGTTGTCGCCGTGTCGGGTGCGATACTCGAGTCCTTCGCCGTTGGGTACAAACAGATCTGTCCGCGGCGTTGGCGGGTACGCGACCAGCTGTCCGACTCTCAGCGCGCGGGTCGCTAAGAACGGGTTGTGTATGCGCAGCTGCAACACCGGCAGACCAAGCCGTTCGGAGAGGGTCCACCAATCATCGCCCTCACGGACCTGGTCGATCTGCATCTGGGACGCGTAGTACCGGATGGACGGTTCGTGCAGCTTCAAGACGTTTCGGTACTGGCCGACGAACAGGATGTACTGCAGGGTCTCGAGTGGCGGACGGCCCCGCGAGATGCGCCCCGGCCCTCCGTTGTAGGCGCCCAGCGCGTAGTCCTCCCGATCGAACCGACGGATCATCTGAGATAGATACTTGATGCCCGCCTCGATGTTGGTCTTGACCCTCAGCGACTTGAACGTCGCCGGCATGACCTGGAAGTAGCCTCTCGCGCCGGCCCAGGAGTTCAGGTTCGCGTTGCCTCCGGATTCCTGAATGCACAGGGCGCGTGCCAGCGTCAGGTCGACGCCGTACTTGTCGGCATACTTAGAGATCTCGTCCTCGATCTCCATGACCTTGCGATACATGCCCAGGAAGCCCGGCGAAAGGGCCTCGACCGGCAGCAGGCCGTCGGACGGTTGGGGCTCGGCGTGGAGCGGAGCAGACAACAGGATCGCGGCGACGAGGGTCGCAACAACATGCCGAGTGGTGTGGGCTGGCCTGTGCAGCATCAAGATCTCCCTGTCTGCACTATCGAACGTTCCCACTTTCCACATTAAAGCATAATGGTCGCCATGTCGAAGTTCGTGACGGCCCAGCGCACTCATGGGTTCACCGAGTCGGTCATTCGGGAGATGACCCGGCTGTGTCACGCCCACAATGGGGTCAACTTGTCACAGGGATTTCCGGATTTTCCAGCCCCTGACGCCGTCAAGCGCGCGGCTTGCGATGCCGTCGGCGACGACATCAATCAGTACGCGGTGACATGGGGCGCCCCCGAGCTGCGGCGCGCGATCGCGCGGGAGTTCACCCGTCGCCACCACGTGCCAGTGGATCCGGACGAGCATGTCACCGTCTGTTGCGGGGCCACCGAAGCCATGATGTCGACCTTGCTGGCCTCGGTCGACCCCGGCGACGAAGTCGTCGTCTTCGAGCCCTTTTATGAGAACTATGGCCCGGACGCGATCCTCTCCGGGGCGACGCCCCGCTACGTCACACTGCACGAGCCCGATTGGACGTTCGATCCCGACCAGCTTGCCGCAGCATTCAACGCGCGGACAAAGGCGGTCATCGTCAACACCCCCAACAACCCGACCGGGAAGGTGTTCACAGCAGACGAGCTGCGTCTGATTGCCGACCAGTGCCAGCAGTGGGGCGTGCTCGCCATCACCGACGAGATCTACGAGCACATCATTTACGACGGTGTTCGCCACGTGCCGATGGCCTCGATCGACGGAATGGCCGATCAGACGGTGACGATCAACAGCCTTTCGAAAACGTACAGCGTAACCGGCTGGCGTGTGGGCTGGGCGATCGGACCAGCCTGGCTGACTGGGGCGATTCGAAAGGTGCACGACTTCCTCACCGTCGGCGCCGCGGCGCCGCTCCAGGCCGCTGGTGCTGCAGCGCTGGAGCTCCCCGACAGCTATTACGCGGAAGTCGCGGTGGAATACGGGCGGCGACGGGATGTGCTACTGGAGATCTTGGAGCGGAACGGATTCCGGTGCTACCGACCTCGAGGTGCGTACTACATCATGGCCGAGATCAACCACTTTGGCATGGGCGACGACGTCGCGTTTGTGCGCCGGCTTGTCGAGGAGGTCGGCGTGGCCGTCGTGCCCGCAAGCAGCTTCTACCACGACCCCGCTCTCGGGAGCACGAAGGTCAGGTTTTGCTTCTGCAAGCGAGATGAAACGCTGCAGGAGGCTGACCGCCGGTTCCGTCAGAATCTAAAGGCGCCTGAGAAGTAGACACCGTCAACGCGGAGGTTGCCGGCGTCACGGTCGAAGATATAGCTCAGATCCATCGATCGGTACCCGACGTTGACCCCAAAGGCCTCTGTCACGTTGTAGGTACCGTAGATGTCGATGTCGACCAGTCGCGCGTTGTAGTCCCGGACCAGATCCTCTGGCATCTTGAAGGCCGTGAACTCAAACGTGATCGGCGTGTTGCGCATGACATAGACCCGACCGATTGCACCAAGCGCCGGAATCGGGGCCCGGGCCCGCACGAACTCATTGGCCACCGCGCTCTGCAAGTCAACTTGGAGGTCGGTGTACTTTGCCTCGATGAGGAGTCCCACGTATCCCCGGTCGACCGACACGATGTCCAGTTCGTACCCGAAGCGCCACGTGTCCCAGGTGAACGACGAATCCACCGGAAGCCCGATGTCATAGCGGATACCTTGGAAGACCAGCGTCCGCTCGAGCAGCCCCGACTGCTGGTAGCGCATGGGGAGGTAGTGCAACCGGAGCTTGTGACGTCGCGCCGGCTTAAACGTCATCCGAAACTCGCCGTGCCGCTGCTGGATGAGGCCCAGGTCGTCTTGGAAATCGATCATGGTGCCGACGATCCCAAACTGCTCACTGGATGCCGAGATCGCGGGGGCGGGGCTCCAAAGCCCAGCGGTGAGCTCGAGCGTGTAGTTCTCGCCGATGCCCCAGCTCGTCTCCCGAGCCGGCTCGAATCGCGGAGGGCCGAGCGGCCCAGGCAGGCCTGGCTGCTGCGCGGCGGTCGGCAGCGCGATTCCCAGAACGGCAACCATTGTCACGAACGTGACCATCGTCCATCGGGCGCAAATCAATCGAAATGGCATGATTACTTCAATTCCTGCACAGGACGTACCGTCAGTTTGTCGTGGCTCCGGGGCAACGACGGCCATCGAGGTGAGGCCCCGTCGGGCTGGGCCACACAACCGCGTAACGCCGGATACAGAACTGTTATTCTCACGGCTTGGCCCTCTTGTCGCCCGTCCGGCGCCTACTCGGCGCCGGGCTTGTTTCCTATTTATCGGTCTACCGTCGACGTCTCGCTAGCGGGTTCGCCGCACTCGTCTGTGCGACCTCCATTCAGCTGGTGTCACCCTGGGTCTTGAAACATGCCATCGACGACCTGACGCTGGGCGTGACCCGCGCGAAACTCGGGGTCTACGCGGTCCTCCTTGTTGGCATTGCCATGGCCGGTGGCAGCTTCCGGTTTCTGATGCGTCGCATCATCATCGGCGTCTCGCGCGAGGTCGAATATGACCTGCGCAACGACTTCTTTGCGCACCTCCAGCGGCTTCCGGCCAGCTACTTCCAGGGTCATCGCACGGGCGATTTGATGTCACGGGCGACGAACGATCTCTCCGCCGTTCGCATGATGCTCGGCCCGTCCATCATGTACGCGACCACGACCTCCATCGTCCTTCTGGTCGCCGTCACGCTCATGGTGTCGATCTCACCATGGCTGACGCTGTGGGCACTGCTGCCGCTGCCCGTCGTGTCGGTCCTCGTCAAGGGTTTCGGACGGGCCATCTATTACCGCTCGGAGCAGATTCAGGCACAGCTCGCCCACCTCAGCGCCATCGCTCAGGAAGCGCTTGCCGGAGTTCGCGTCGTGCGCGCCTACGGCCGCGAGCAGGTGGAAACCGAGCGGTTCCACGTCGCCAACGTCGAGTACGTCGCGCGGAGTCGCCGCATGATTCAACTGCAGGGGCTGTTCTACCCGAGCATGGCGCTCTTTCTCGGCGCCTCCGGAGTGATTGTGCTGTGGCTGGGAAGTCGCCTCGTCGTCGAAGGGCAGATGACGCTCGGGGACTTCGTCGCGTTCAACGCGTACCTGGTGATGTTGACCTGGCCGATGATCGCGTTTGGCTGGGTCGCCAACATGCTTCAGCGCGGGCTCGCCGCGTGGGATCGCATGCGAGCGGTCATCGAGACCGTTCCGTCGATTCAGAGTCCAGCGCCCCACCCACAACTCGCCACGCCCGCCGATGTCGTGGGCAAGATCGAGTTTCGGCATCTGACGTTCGCGTACAACGGCCATCCGGTGTTAACGGATCTGTCCGCGACCATCCAGCCTGGCCAGATGTTGGCGCTCGTCGGGCCGACCGGATCGGGCAAGTCCACGCTCGTCGACCTGCTCCCGAGGCTGTTTGATCCCCCGGCCGGGTCGGTGCTGATCGACGACGTCGACATTCGAACGATCCCGTTGCCGGTGCTCCGCGGGGCGATTGGCTACGTTCCCCAGGAGCCGTTTCTCTTCTCCGACACGATTGCGGAGAACGTCGCCTTCGGGGTTGGCGGCACGGCTCTGCCGGACGCTGGCGCTGACGTCACGGCGGCTATTGCGGTGGCGCGGCTCGACAAGGACGTCGAGGCGTTCCCGCGCGGACTGGACACGGAAGTGGGTGAGCGGGGCATCACGCTCTCCGGAGGGCAGAAGCAGCGTACCGCGATCGCACGTGCCCTCATGGTCGACCCGCGGATCCTGCTCTTGGATGACGCCTTGTCGGCCGTCGACACCCAGACCGAGGAGGAGATCCTCCATCGTCTTCGCGAGGTCAGGCGCCAGCGCACCACGATCGTCGTCTCACATCGCATCTCGGCCGTGCGCGACGCCGATCTCATCCTGGTGCTCGACGCCGGTCGCGTCGTGGAGCGCGGAACCCACGACGATCTCGTGGCATCTGATGGGCTCTACGCCGGCCTCCACCGCAAACAGCTGCTCGAACGTGAGTTGGAGGACTCGTGAGCGTGAACGACGAGGTTCTGGGCAAGGCCTACGACAGTCGGCTGATGCGGCGTCTCCTAGGCTACTTGCGCCCACATCGTCGCGCGGTCGCGCTATCGCTCGCCGCGATCGTGGGGCACGCCTTGATGCAGTTGGCGCAGCCGTGGCTGACGAAGCTGGCCATTGACCGGCACATTCTGACGGGAGACCTCAACGGCCTCGAACAGATCGTGATCGCATTTCTCGGCATTCTGCTCGCGTCGTTCGTGCTCGAGTACGTCGAAACGTACACGATGCAGATGATGGGGCAGCGAATCATGTTCGATATCCGGATGGAGGTCTACGCCCATCTGCAACAGCTCGATGTGGCGTTCTACGACCGCAATCCCGTGGGCCGGCTCATGACCCGGGTGACGACGGATGTCGACGCGCTCAACGACTTGTTCGCGTCGGGCGTCGTTTCCGTGTTTCGGGACGTGTTCACGTTGGCTGGCATCATGGTGATCTTGGTCGTCATGGACTGGCGGTTGGCCCTCGTTGCATTCTCCGTCCTCCCCTTGATCGTCGTCGTCACACATTGGTTTCGGACCCATGCGCGCGAGTCGTACCGGGCGGTTCGAGGGTGGATCGCCCGCATCAACGCGACGCTCCAAGAGAACATCACCGGTATGTCGACGGTGCAGCTGTTCCGATGCGAGGCTCGACGCTTCGAGGACTTCGATGCGATCAATCGCGGGCACAAAGACGCCAACCTCGATTCGATCTTCTACTACGCGACGTTCTATCCGGCGATCGAGTTCATCGGGGCGCTGGCGACCGCGCTTATCATTTGGTTTGGCGGCGGCTGGACCTTAGAGGACACGCTGACGCTCGGGTCGCTCGTGGCGTTCATTCAGTATTCGCAGCGCTTCTTTCGACCGATCAGCGACCTCTCGGAGAAGTTCAACATCCTGCAGGCCGCCATGGCGTCGTCAGAGCGCATCTTCGGGTTGCTCGATACGAGGCCTATGGTTACCGGCCCAGCGACGAGTGCTGCCGAGCTGTCCGCTTCAACCCCCATTTCGAGAAAAGAGAGCGCGTCGGGTCGAATCGTGTTCGACCAGGTCTGGTTCGCGTACCGTGACGACGACCACGTACTGCGTGACGTGTCGTTCACGGTCGAGCCGGGCGAGCGGGTCGGTATTGTGGGAGCCACCGGTGCCGGTAAGACGACCCTGATGAACCTCCTGCTCCGGTTCTACGATGTCAGCCAGGGTCGGATCATGGTCGATGGTTTCGATGTCCGCACGATGCGTCTGGCGGATCTGCGGCGACGGTTTGGGCTCGTGCTGCAGGACGTGTACCTCTTCTCCGGAACGGTACGCGAGAACATCGCAATGGGGAACCCGGACATTACCGATGAGACCGTTGCGCGCGTGACCAGTCTCGTCCATGCTGACCGGTTTGTGGCCCAGCTCCCCAACGGTCTCGAGAGCGCCGTGGCGGAGCGCGGGGCCACGTTGTCGGTTGGTCAGAAGCAGCTGCTGTCGTTTGCCCGCGCACTCGCGGTCGAGCCGGAGGTGTTGATCTTGGACGAGGCAACGTCGAGCGTCGACACCGACACGGAGCACCTGATCCGAGACGCGCTGCACACGCTCATGCAGGGACGCACGACGCTGGCCATCGCGCATCGGCTCTCGACCGTGCGAGACATGGACCGGATTCTGGTGTTCCACAAAGGCGAGCTCCGCGAGTCCGGGACGCACGACGAGCTGATCGGCCTAGGAGGGATCTATCAGCGGTTGTACGAGCTGCAGTGGGGGGAGCGGTGAGGAGCTAGCCTTCAGAAGCCACAAGGCAGCTTTCTACCTTCTACCAAAGTGCTCAAATCCCTCCGGCAGCTCGTCCTCTCTCTCCCCCCGTCGTAGGACGAGCGCACGGTTTTGGGTGATCTGTCCGATGCGGGTGATCGGCACGGCGCCGGCGTTGCGATGTGCGGCTTCGACCCGCCGAGCGAAGGAGCGTGGCGCGGCGAAGAGGAGCTCGTAGTCCTCCCCGCCGGCGACCGCGGCCGTGACTGGATCGACCCCTGAGGCCTCAAACAGCTGCTTCACCTCCGACGAAATTGGGAGCTCGTCGGCAAAGAGCACGGCGCCCACCGAACCGGCGGTCGCCAGCTGTCGGACACCGTCGGCGAGGCCGTCGCTCAGGTCGATGCACGCGCGAACCGCGCGATTGCGTCCGAGCTGCTTTCCCAATCTGACCCTTGGCTGGGGCCGGAGGAATCGTTCCTGACTCGCGGCTGGGTGCTGGCCTTCGGCCGGAGCGCGTAGCGAGGCCAACCCGGCGGCGGCCCCGCCAACCTCGCCGCTGACGTACAGATCGTCATCCGGTCGGGCACCGTGTCGTGACAGCACGCGGCGCCGCTTGACGCTACCCATCATCGTGACCTCGACGAACAGCGAGTGAGGCGAACGCGTGACGTTGCCTCCAACCACATCGACGCCGTGCGTCACCGCGAGACCAAGGAGCCCGTCGAGCAGCGCGTCGAGGTCCCCTACTGACAGCGACTGCGGCAGTGCGAGTGAGATCAGCGCGTGTCGCGGCGTGGCGCCCATGGCCGCGATGTCGCTCAGGCTGATGGCGAGCGACTTGTGGCCAACGGCATCCATCGGCGTGAAGGCGCGGTCGAAATGCACCTCTTCCACCAACACATCGGTGGTCACGACGGTCAGCGTGTTGCGGTCTGGTTCCAGGACCGCGGCATCGTCTCCGATCCCGAGCACGACCTCTGCGGACGCGGGGGGGACGCGGCTTCGAACCTTCTCGATGATGGCGTGTTCGCCGAGGTCGGAGACCTTCTGGTCTTTCACGAGAATGGTCGTGGCCGGTCTATCGCGCGTAGTCGATCGAGCGGGTTTCGCGAATGACCGTGACCTTGATCTGTCCTGGGTATTCCAACTCGTTTTCGATCCGCTTCGCGATGTCCTTGGATAGCCACACGGCTTCCTCGTCGGTGACCTGCTCACTCTCAACCATGATGCGGATCTCCCGCCCGGCTTGCAGCGCGAACGCCTTCGAGACGCCCTTGAAGGAGTCCGCGATCCCCTCGAGTTTTTCCAAGCGCTTGACATACGACTCGAGGATGTCCCGCCGCGCCCCGGGTCGGGCGGCCGAGATCGCGTCGGCGGCTTGCACCAACATCGCCTCGAGTGACGGCCAGTCGATGTCCATGTGATGCGCGGCCATGGCATCGACCACCGCGTCGCTCTCGCCGTGGCGGCGCAGAAAGTCGATGCCGAGCTCGAGATGGGTGCCCTGCAGCTCGCGGTCCATTGCCTTGCCGATGTCGTGCACGAACGCCGCACGCACCGAGACGTGTGCGTCGAGTCCGAGCTCGCGCGCCATGATACCCGCCAGGTAGGCGACTTCCTTGGAATGCGAGAGCACGTTCTGACCGTAGCTCGTGCGGAACTTGAGCCGTCCCATCATGCGGTAGATCTCGGGATGCATGTCGTGCAGGCCGAGCTCGAATCCCGCGGCCTCACCTTCTTTGAGCGTCGCCTCATCGACCTCGGAGCGGACACGCTCGACGACTTCCTCGATGCGAGCCGGATGAATCCGACCGTCGGCGACGAGCTGTTCGATTGCCTCCTTGGCCACGGCGCGGCGGTACGGATCGAAGCTCGACAGGATGACCGCTCCCGGCGTGTCGTCGATGATGAGTTCGACGCCGGTCGCCGTTTCCAGCGCTCGGATGTTCCGCCCCTCGCGCCCGATGATGCGCCCTTTGAGGTCGTCGCTGGGCAGGTCGACGACCGACACCGTTGTTTCGATCGCGTGCTCCGGGGCGCTGCGCTGAATGGCCTGCGCGATGATGTGCTTGGCCTTGTCGGTCGCGGTCTCTCGCGCCTCATGCTCGAGTCGTTTGACGAGGTTCGCGGCGTCGCGCCGGGCGTCGTTCTCCATGTTGCGGATCAGGACGTCCTTGGCTTCGTCCGCAGTCATCCCGGAGAGGCGGGTGAGCTCTCGCGTGTGGTCGGTGATCAGCTGTTGGTACCGGGCCACCTGGTCGGCGACCTCCGTTTCCTGCTTGCCGAGCGACGCTTCGCGGATCTTGAACGTACTCTCCGCGCTCTCGATTGCCGTCTGGCGCTCAGCGAGAGCGCGCTGCTGCTCATCGAGTTGCTTTTCGAGTGCGGCCATCTCCGCGTGCCGCGCGCGCAACTGCTCGTCAGCTTGACGGCTGACCTCGTGCGCCTCCTCTTTCGCCGCCAGCACGACTTCCTTGCGCTGGGCGTCGGCTTCACGCTGCGCTTCTTGGAGGATGCGTTGGGACTGCTCCTCGGCGCGACCTACCGTTTTCGCGGCGAGGCGCTTACGTGTGGCAATCCAGATGAGGAGAACGGCCAACCCCGTGATGAGGGCGGCAATGACGCCGGCCGATCCGCCGAAGACCTGGCTCATGGGCGAGACCTGACACAGATACGGCGGTGTCTGCAGTCCCGCAAGGGACGGAAGTTACGAACAAAGCCCCGCGCTGCCGTGTGGGGAGGTCGGATGAACCTGCCTATCGCAGGTGGAGCCGCTAGGAAAGCTTCGCTTCAGGCTTCCTCACTCGAAGGCATGCACACCACGAAGCATCGCAGCCCGCTTGGACATCACGTTGGCTCAAACGAGCCTCCGAACCATCACGTACATTGCAGGGAATCGTTACGTCACACGTCCGAACCGTCCCCTGCGAGGACGACTCGAGACAGCTTCAGACACACACCGATAACACTGTCAACATATTAGCGCAAAACTGGCGGCCCGCCGAGGGAGCCGTCTCAGGACGGATCGGGCGGGACCGGCCGGTCCTGGAGGGCGCGGTCGACAAGCTGCTCCAACTCGAGCGTGATATGCGTGACGTTCCGGGAGGTCCGGCCACCGGCGCGTCGGTACCGGTAGTACTCGTCGGCGATGTTGAGTGCCGCCAGCACGGCAATGCGCACGGAATCGCCGCCGGCGGTGCTATCGGAGGCGGTCTGCATCTTCTGGTCGACGTACGTGGCCAGCTCGTTCACGTACGCGGCGTCAAGGGTGCTTCGGATGGGGTAGCGCTGCCCGAAGATCTCGACCGTGACGACGGCGCCCTCTCCGCTCATGGTGGCCTCTGGGTCCACTACACCTGGAGTGCGTCGAGCTGTTCGAGCATCTCGCTGACGCGCGTGCGAATCTCCGCACGCTCGGCCTGGAGCTCCGACAGATCCTCGCCGGTTTGCTCCGCGTCGGCGAGCTGGGCCCGCAGGCGCTCGACTTCCTGGTTGAGCCGTCGATTGTCCTCGATCGTCTGCGCGAGCTCGCCGCGGGTTCGGTCGAGCAAACCGATGAGCCCCTTGACCTTCTCGCCGAGGCGTTCGGTGGGTTCTACGTCGGTGGCGTGGGCGGACATATGCGACCTCCGAACTGCGTTACCGTAGCGCGGCGCCGTGCTGCAGTTCCAAGGCAGCGACGATCGTGTCGACGGCCGTCTGGACTTCGACGTCGGTCAGCGTGCGATCGGGCGCACGGAACGTGAGATGCAGCGCCAGGCTGACGCGACCGTCGGGCACCCCCTGTCCCTCATAACGGTCGAATTCACGGACACGCACGAGTGTCTCTGGCGCGGCGCCCTGGATCGTGTCACGAACCGTAGCGGCAGGCAAGGTGACGTCAACCAGCAGCGCCAGATCCCGGACGATCGATGGATGCCGCGGAACCGGAGTGGCCGTGAACTCTCGGCGATCCACCGAGACCCGGGCAAGCAGTCCGAGGTCCAGCTCGGCCACGTACACATCGTCTCCGGCCGCCGGGAGACCGCGCGCTTCGGCGAGGCCTGGCGATAGCTGTCCGACGAAGCCGAGCTGATGTCCCCCAGCAGAAACGATGGCCGCACGCCCTTTCACGAGTGCGGCATGGGTCGGGCTGGCCATGCTGGTGATGACCGGTATCACCCCAAGCGCGTCACACACGCGCTCGACGATGCCCGTGACATCGAAGAGATCGACGCTCCGATCCGAGGTGCTCCAGTGCTCCGGCGCTCCGAACCCGGTGAGCGCGATGGCGACACCCTCGGTTTCGCCGCGTTGGCGGTCGAAGCATCGGCCGATTTCGAACAGCCGCACGTCTCGGTGCTCGCGACGCCGATTGCGGATCAGCGAGTCAACCAGACCCGGCACGAGCGACGGTCTCAGCACCGCGTACTTCTCGGAGAGCGGATTGGCAATGGCGACGACGTCACCGGCGAAAGGCATGGCCGCCTCACGTTCGATGAAGCCGTACGTGATGGCCTCTGAGCAGCCGGCTGCTGTGAGGACGTGTCGGAGCAACGCCTGCCGTCGGTGCCATCCGCCCCGGGGTGCCGGCGCGTGGACGAGCGGCGGGAACCGGGATGGCAACCGGTCGTAGCCGAAGTGTCGCGCAACTTCTTCGACGAGGTCGACCTCACGACCGACGTCCACGCGGAACGACGGGATCGACACCTGCAGGCGGTCGTGGCCATCGCCTTCGTCGGATGACCCGTCCGTGACGTCGAAGCCGAGTCGAGCGAGCGTCCTGGACACGAACGCGGGTTCGACCGGTACGCCGAGCATGTGGCTGATTCGCGTGTGGCGGAGGTTCACCGTTGAGCGAGCGACTGGACTGGGGTAGCAATCCAGGATCCCGCCCTTGACCTGGCCGGTGCCGGTCTGTGCGAGCAACGTGAGCGCGCGCCGCATGGCCACCGGTGGAGCCTCGATATCGGTGCCACGCTCGAAGCGGTACGAGGCATCCGTCGAGAGCGCAAGGCGCTTCCCGGTACTCCGAACGGAGGTCGGGCGGAAGTAGGCGCTTTCGAGCGCGATCCGACGCGACCCGCCACTGACTTCCGAGTCGGCGCCGCCCATCACTCCGGCGACCGCCTGCGGACGCTTGGCGTCGGCAATCACGAGCATGTCCGCTGCGAGCACGCGATCCTGGCCGTCAAGCGTCCGGACGGATTCGCCGTCCGTGGCCCGGCGAATCCGTATCGTCGATTCGGACAGCTTGGCGAGATCGAACGCGTGCATCGGGTGGCCGAGCTCGAGCATCACGTAGTTGGTGATGTCGACGACGTTGTTGATCGGTCGCACGCCGGCCGCCTCGAGGCGTGCGGCCAGCCAGCCTGGCGACGGCCCGAGCGTGATGTCGGCCACGGCCGCGACATATCGCGGGCACAGGTCGGGGTCATCGATGACGACCGACACCTCGGTGTCACCGTCGGCGTCGGACGGTGCCAGCACTTCTGGGAACCGAAGGTCGGTGTCGTACACCGTTGACACTTCGCGTGCGACGCCTAACACGCCCAGACAGTCGGGCCGGTTGGTCGTGATTTCCAGGTCGAGAACGGCGTCCTCAGCGTCGTCACCGCCGCCCCGGATCGCGGCAGGGGGTGGCTCGATAGCCGACACCTCGAACCCGCGCATCGTTAGCACGTCAGCAAGCTCCTGCACGCCGACGTCGACCGTCACGAAGTCACGAAGCCAGGAAACGAGGATTCTCAAAAGGGGAACTGCTCCAAGAGACGGAGGTCATTGTCGTAGAACAAGCGGATGTCCTCGACCTGATACTTCAGCAAGGCGACGCGGTCGATGCCGACCCCGAACGCCCAGCCCGTATAGCGCTCGGCGTCATAGCCGACCGACTCGAAGACGGCCGGATGTACCATCCCGCAGCCGAGGATCTCGAGCCAGCCGGTCTTCTTACACACAGGACATCCATCACCCTTGCAGAACACGCAAGTAATGAACACCTCGGCGCTCGGCTCGGTGTAGGGGAAGAAGCTCGGACGGAACATCACCTCGATGTCAGCGGCAAAGAGCTGTCGGAGGAAGAACTCGAGCGTCCCCTTGAGGTGGGCCATCGAGACGCCCTCTGCCACGAAGAGGCCCTCGACCTGCTGAAACATCGGCGAGTGCGTGAGATCTGGCGTGTCACGCCGGTACACCACGCCCGGGGCGATGATCCGGACAGGTGGCTCGTGCTGCTCCATGTACCGGATCTGCATGCCCGATGTATGGGTGCGCAGCAATGTGGCGGGCTGCCCGTCAGCGTCTGCCACCGGCAGCCCCTCTTCCAAGTACAAGGTGTCCTGCATGTCGCGCGCCGGATGTTCGGCTGGCATGTTGAGCGCTTCGAAGTTGTGGTAGTCGTCTTCGGCCTCGGGGCCTTGCAGAATCTCGAACCCAATCGACGCGAAGATCGCCTCGATCTCTTCTCGAAGTGAGGTGAGCGGGTGACGGTGACCGAGCGCGGCCGAGCGGCCCGGGAGCGTCACGTCCACTCCGCCCGCGGGTCCACGCCGTGCGGCCAGTGCCTCGCGCCGATCGGCGAGGGCGAGTTCGATCTCCTTCTTGAGGGCGTTGGCGCCTTGTCCGAGCGCGCGCCGCTCGTCGGGCGGGGCACTGGCGACCTGCTTCAGGAGAGCGGCGACGGCTCCACGCTTGCGGCCGAGATAGCGGTCGCGAAGATCCTGAAGGTCGCGGTCGCTCGAGATGGCGTCGAGCTCCGCGACGAAGTCGGCGCGGAGTCGATCGATCTGAGAGGAGTCAGTCATCGCGAAGAATCGCGATGGAGGTCAGCTCGCCCCCGCCTCTTTGGCCTGCGAGGCCAGGTGGGCGAACGCGTTCGGTTCGTGCACGGCGAGGTCGGCCAGCGATTTCCGATCCAGACCAACACCTGCACGTGTGAGTCCGTTCATCAGTTGGCTGTAGCTCAACCCGTGCTCGCGCGCGGCGGCATTGATCCGAACGATCCAGAGCCGGCGGAAGTCGCGCTTCTTGAGGCGGCGACCGACGTAGGCATAGGCCAACGACGTATCGACTGCCTCTTTCGCCGCGCGATAGAGCTTGCTCTTCGTCTGGTAGTATCCTTTCGCTCGCGCCAACAGACGGCGCCGTTTCCGCCGCCGCAATGGCCCACGTTTTACTCGAGGCATCTTCGCTCCTGGGGATTCTTCTTCTACTTGTACGGAATCATCTTCTCGAGCCGTGGTGCATCGGCAGCTGACACGACCTTGGTGCCACGGAGGTCTCTCAGTCGCTTCGTTGTCTTGCTCGTGAGGATATGTTGCTTGAAAGCCTTCGCGCGGGTGATCTTTCCGGTGCCGGTCTTGTTGAACCGCTTCGCCGCGCCACGATGGGTTTTGATCTTGGGCATTGTTCGCTTCTAATGTCCCTTCTTCGCCACGGTCTTGCTCGACAAGATCGTGTGCATCTGATTGCCTTCCATGCGCGGCATGGTTTCTTGCGTCGCCACTTCCCCGAGCTCCTCGACGAGCCGATCCAGGATGTGGCGCCCGAACTCGGGATGCGCCATCTCGCGGCCCCGGAAGAAGATCGTGGCCTTGACCTTGTCGCCATGGGCCAGGAAACGCTCGACGTGCTTCTTCTTGAACTGGTAGTCGTGCTCGTCGACCTTCGGTCTGAACTTGATCTCCTTGATTTCGATCGTCTTCTGGTGCTTCTTCGCTTGTCGGGTCCGCTTCTGCTCTTGGTACTGGTACCGCCCGTAGTCCGTGATCCGGCACACCGGTGGTTGCGCCGTAGGGGACACTTCGACGAGATCGAGTCCCTTTTCCCGTGCGATGGCCAAACCCTGTTGAGGCGACATGACGCCGAGCTGCTGCCCGTCGTCATCAATGACCCGAACCTCTCGAACGCGAATGCGTTCATTAGTGCGCGTCCGACTCTGACGAAAATCTCTACGTGGTCCTCGAAAAGCGATAATCCAGCCTCCTCAAACAGGGTGAACGGCCCGCGACTTCGAAATCGCCGGGTTGGGCCGACCGAATCGACCTTCTAGTCTACTCTGACGCGGGGATGCCCTTCCGCCGAACTTCGTCCAGGGCGGCCGCGACGAAGTCATCCACGGCCTGCGCCCCCTGATCGCCGGCTGCCCCGCTACGGACGGCGACGAGGCCTTCGGAGACTTCTCGGTCGCCCACCACGAGCATATACGGCACCTTCTGAAGTTGAGCTTCGCGAATCTTATACCCGATCTTCTCCTGCCGTCCGTCGACACTGACCCGCAGGCCAGCCTGGCTCAGCTGCGCCTTGACGCGCGCCGCGTAGTCTACGTGGCGGTCCGCGATCGGGAGGATCGTCGTCTGAACGGGCGCCAACCAGAGCGGGAACCGGCCCGCATAGTGCTCGATCAGCAGCGCGATAAACCGCTCGAAGCTGCCGAAAATCGCGCGGTGGATGACGATCGGACAGTGCTCGGAGTTGTCAGCCCCGATGTACTTCAGCTTGAACCGCTGTGGCAGTTGGTAGTCGAGCTGGACCGTCGCGCACTGCCACTTTCGTCCGATGGCGTCGGTGACGTGGCAGTCGATTTTCGGACCGTAGAAGTTCCCCTCGCCCTCGGAGACTTTGAACAGTTGTGCCGTGGCTTCCAGAGCGCGTTTGAGCTGCGCCTCGGCATGGTCCCACGTGTCGACCGTTCCCAGGAAGTCGTCCGGTCGGGTCGAGAGCTCCATCGTGTACGCGAGGCCGAAGTCTTCGTACACACGGCCAATCAGTCGCAGCAGGCGCTCGACCTCTTCACCGATTTGGTCCTCGGTGACGAAGCAGTGCGCGTCGTCCTGGGCGAATTGCCGGACGCGCGTCAGGCCGGAGAGCACCCCCGAGGCTTCGTTACGGTGCAGCACGCCTTGATCGTAAAAACGGAGCGGAAGGTCTCGGTAGCTCCGAATTTCGGTCGCGAAAACCAGCATGTGACCGGGGCAGTTCATGGCCTTGAGTCCGAACGGCTCGCCTTCGGATTCGACCAGGAACATGTTCTCGCGGTAGTGCTCCCAGTGTCCGGACGTCTCCCACAGTCGCCGATTGAAGACCAGCGGCGTGCGAAGCTCGACGTAGCCCTCGGGATACAGAACGTCGCGCATGTAGGTCGACAGCAGGTTGTAAAACGTGGTTCCGTTCTCAAGCCAAAACGGGGCGCCGGGTGCCCACTGGTGGAACGTAAACAGCCCAAGCTCTTTGCCGAGCTTACGGTGATCTCGCTTCTTGGCCTCCTCGAGGCGGACCAGATGGGCTTTGAGGGCCGCGTCCTTGAAAAAGGCTGTGCCGTAGATCCGCTGCATCGGCTGGTTCTGGGCATCGCCCTTCCAGTAGGCGTTTGAGCTCGTCAGCACCTTGAACGCCTTGAGGTGCTTCGTCGACGGCACGTGGGGGCCGGTACAGAAATCGATGAAGACGTCGTCGATGGTGTAGCACGACACGACGGGACCGCCCTTCTCCTCGATGAGTTGCACTTTCAGCGGCTCGCCCCGTTCGGCGAAGAACGCCTTCGCCTCTGCCTTCGAGAGCATCTTGCGCTCGTACCGAAGATTCTGCGAGGCCAGCTCCTTCATCTTCTTCTCGATTGCGACCAGGTCCTCCGGGACAAACGGGCGGTCGACGACGAAGTCATAGAAGAAGCCCTCGTCGGTGGGCGGTCCAATGCCGCACTGCGCTTCAGGAAACAAGGCGGTGACCGCGGCGGCCAGCAGGTGGGCCGTGGAGTGGCGATAGAGATCGAGGGACCCGGGCGATTCGGGCGTGACGATCTGGACCGCTGAGTCGGTCTCGAGTCGATGGGACAAGTCGACCGTCTGGTCATTGACGATGGCGGCAAGCGCCTTCTTGGCCAGCTGCGAAGAGATTCCCTCGGCCACATCCAACAGTGGCGTTCCGGCCTCTACCTGACGGGTCGACCCATCGGGAAGGGTGACGGTAATGTCGCTCATGTGTAGATCGAAGTGGTGAGGCGGAACATGGTAGGCACGGGCGGACTTGAACCGCCGACCTCCTGCATGTCAAGCAGGCGCTCTAACCAACTGAGCTACGCGCCTATCTCCTTTACGTGTTCGAGCCCGCGGTTGAATATCGGGTCGTCGGGAGGGGCCGGCTCGCCGAGCTCGACGCGGGGAGCGTCGACCTCGACTGTTGGCGAAATGCCAGACCGATGGATCCGATCACCGGAGGCTTGTGAATAACGTGCCCAAGACAACCAGAGCCCCGTGCCGTCCGGCAGCTTGACGAGCTTCTGCAGGCTGACGCGTCCCGCCGTGCGCTGTCCGACCGTATCGGCGCGGTCGGTGCCACGCAACGCGGCAACGAAGAGCTCGGCCGCATGTGCCGTGCCGAAGTTGGTGAGCAACGTCACCGGAGCACCGATGGCAGCGTCGCCGGCGTCGGCGTCTATCATCGTTTCTGTTTCGCCTTGTTCGGTCTTCCGCAGCAGTGTCCCAGAGGCGACAAAGCGCCGAGCGGCGTCGATGCCGGCCTCGAAATCGCCGCCCGCGGTGCTGCGAACATCAATCAACAACCGAGTCGCACCTTCGGTGAGTAGTTGCTCGGCCGCCGCCGCCAACTGGTCTCCAACGTTGGTGTTGAACGAGGGAACCCGGATGTACCCCACATCGCCATCCACGACGCGGTGGGTGACAGCCAGCGGTTCGAGCTGCTCACGGGTCAACTCGATCTCGTAGGGTTCTTGCGTGCTGCCTCTGAGCAGCGTCAGGGTGACCGTGGAGCCGGGTCCACCGCGCAACAGTCGCTCGCCGGCGACGCCAGAGACGAGTCGAGTGGTCTGGCCATCGATGGCCCGGATGTAGTCGCCGGGTCGGATCCCTGCGCGATGTGCAGGCATGCCGTCGGTCACGCCGATGACTTGCACGTAGTACTGACTGGCGATCTCGAGGCCAAGCCCGCCGGCCGGAAGAGGATCTCCCGATTCAATGCGAGCGACGTCATCAACCGTTAAGAAGCTGCTCTCCGAATCGAGCCCATCGGCGAGGCCCCGGAGCGCTCCCTCCATGACGACATCCATGTCGACTTCTTCGACATAGTTATTGGCGATTCTGGTGACGACGTCCTCGAAGATTCGCAGGTGCCGGTATGCGTCTTCACGCGCGACCGCGCGGCCCAGAAAGCCGCCCACGATCGTGAACACGACAACGGGGATCGTCGCGACGAGGATGATTGTGCGGGTCTTTCGGCCCATGAAGGGCATTATAGTAGAAGCGTGCGCCTCCTCGGCGTCGACGTCGGCGCCCGTCGAATCGGATTGGCCGTCAGCGACGTCACAGCGACGCTCGCGACCCCGCTCCGGACACTTCCGACATCGGGCTCGGCTGCCGCGGCAGCTGCCGCCGTTGCGCGCGAGGCAACGGCGCTCGAGCGCGATCCCGACGGTCTGTCGGGGATCGTGGTGGGGCTCCCGACAGCACTCAACGGCCAGGCGCATGCGCAGACCGAGGCGGTCGCGGCGTTCGTCGCGGCCCTGCGGGCGTGCACGGATCTTCCCGTTGAGACCCAAGATGAGCGATTGACGAGCCGTGAAGCGGAGGCGCGCCTTGCGGTTCGGGAGAAGGACTGGCGCCGGAGAAAAGCACGGCTTGACGCGGCGGCCGCGGCCGTTTTCTTGCAGGACTACCTGGACGAGCGGAAGCAACGGACATGATTCGGCGACTCCTGATCGCGGCGGCGGCGCTCGGACTCTTGAGTGCGCTCGGGGCGCTGATCGCCGTCCACCAACTGCGCGAACGAATCGCGACGGCGTACCGCGATTACCCTGGAGAAGAAGTCTTCATGGATGTCGAGCCCGGTGACTCGACGCAGATCATCGCCGAGCGGCTGGTCGCGGCGGGTGTCGTACCAGACGCCTGGACGTTCCGACTCGCCGTCTGGCAGAGCGGGCGCGAACGCGACCTGCAGGCGGGGGAGTACCAGTTCCGCGGCCCGATGTCACCTCTCGACGTGGTGCAGAAGATCGCCACCGGGCAGGTTGTGTTGCACACCATCACGTTTCCCGAGGGGCTGACGATTCGCGAGATGGCCGCCATCTTCGACATGAGCGACTTTGGATCCGGCGATCAGTTCCTGGCCGAGGCCGGACGCGCCGAGCTGATCCATGACCTCGATCCGACTGCGACCGATCTCGAGGGGTACCTGTTTCCGGAGACATACTCGCTCCCTCGCGACGCGAGCGCGGGCGACCTTGTGACATCGATGGTCGCCCAGTTCCGGCACACGTTTGACGCCGGCCTGCAAACCGAGGCCGCACGCCAGGACCGGACGGTTCGCGAGGTGGTGACGCTCGCCTCGTTGATTCAGAAAGAAACGGGGTCCGATGCGGAGCACGCGGTCGTGTCGGCGGTCTATAACAACCGCCTGCGCATCGGTATGGGGCTACAGTGTGACCCCACGGTGATCTACGCGCTCGAGCGTGACGGCCTGTACGACGGCAACCTGACCCGCGAAAACCTGCAGTACGATTCGCCCTACAACACGTATCGATACGCTGGCTTGCCCCCCGGCCCGATCGCGTCACCGGGACGTGCCGTACTGGAGGCGACGCTTCACCCCGCGGACGTGTCGTATCTGTACTTCGTCAGCCGTAACGATGGAACCCACGAGTTTGCCAACACACTGCGAGAGCACAACCGCAACGTCCAGCGGTATCAGGTGGAGTACTTCCGAGCCCGAAGACGCGCGGGCGAGGGAGAGTAGACGGAGGTTCTACTCTGTCTTGTCCACGTCCAACCACCCCCCCCATCCCTCTACCTCCGTATAGAACAACGCTGTCGCGTCGCGGCCGCTTTCGGCATTTGCGCGGATCACGTTGACGGGTGAGTGATGGACGGTGGTGACCTGGATGCGCTCGAAGAGGATGCCGCCGAACGCAAGGTAGGCGGCAAGCAGGGTGAGGACCAGATTGAACGTCTGGCCAACCAGGTAGAGCTGAATTGGGCGTCCGCCGGTCAGCTGGTGGCCGAGCTCCCGAAAGCTCGACTCGAGTCCGATGCTGACGAACGCCAGGCAGAACAGCCATCCACGGAAATCCGAGGTGATGTCGAGCAGGGCTTCAACCCGATCGGGACCCATGGCTGGGGTCAAGACGAACGAGAACACCAGCGACGCCGCGAGGAAGCCAAGAATGAACTTTGGAAAGCGGTACCAGACTTCCATCGCGCGTGGCGTCGACCGATCCTCGCGCGCCTCGACTCGAGTTACCCAGTACACGGCGATTAGGAAGGCCACGACGCCGATCAGCGTGTTTTGAATCATCTTGACGACTGCGGCTATCTGCTCCGCTTGCTCGCCGAGGAGCGCGCCGGCCGCGACGACGGCACCGGTGGCGTCAACGGTGCCGCCGATCCAAGCCGCGCCCACCACCGGATCCATACCGGCGGCCCGGATTCCGAGCGGCATCACGACCATCATCAGCACGGTGAAGATCAGCGACATCCCAACTGCGAGCGTGAGCTCCTCCTTCTTGGCTCGCGACGCTGCCGCCGCGGCGATGGCGGCTGAGACGCCGCAGACCGACGTCGCGGCGGCGATGATCACGACGAGCGAGGGGCTCGTGATTCTGAGGACGCGCGTCCCGAACAGGTACATAAACACGATGACGGTCGGCGTGACGACCCACGCCACGAACAGCCCGGGTAGACCAAGCCGCAGGATGTTGCCAAAGAGGATTTCGGCGCCGAGGAGCACCAGTCCGGTCTTGATGTAGAGCTCGCCTCTCAGTGCCGGCTTAATCCAGGTCGGGGTGCCGATCGTATTGGCGATGGCGAGGCCGATTACGAGCGCCCAGAACGCATACCCGAACCCCGCCGCCCGCACGGTGGTTTGCTGGGCGATGGCATAGGCGACCACCGCGAGCGCAAAGATCGGGAGGAAACCTCGGAGATGGCGTCCGGCCGCGTGACCCATGACCCTGACGGCCAGCACCGTCAGCAGACTCAGACCGCCGCCGAGCGCGATGAGGCCCGCCAGGCGACCGGAGCCGAACGCCTCGAGGGGAGACCCAGCCCAGCACCCGACGCCGGGCACGGCGGTCACCGCGCCGGTCAGGGCAGCGACAATCATCAGCCCACCGAGCCAGATGGCCCACCAGTCCTCGTGGGCGATGAGAGGATTCCGCACGTGGGTTTCGGACTGCGGCATGGGGTTGATTGGTAGCCGACGAGTCATATAATGCCATCGAATCGCACCGGCCGACGAATGGCGGTGTCCGAGGAGAGTGAGGAGGTCACATGCAACGGCATTCAAGTTCGGGTGTTGTCGAGGCGGCAGTCAGGACAGTGGGCATCGTCACCTTTGTCGCCATTGCGACGATTGCCACAATCGCCGGCGCGCCAGCGTTCGCTCAACTCGACGACACGGCGACCTTTTTAGCCGATCTGTCGAATGCGTATCGGGTGGTGCCGAACGTGACATATCACGTCGCGAGCGGTCACGAGAACAAGCTCGATTTGTACCTCCCAAACGTGTCGACCGGCCCGACGCCCGTGCTGTTGTACATCCATGGCGGCGGCTGGGTTGGGGGATCCAAAGAGGGGAACGTTCTCCGCACGCTGCCGTACCTCAAGCGGGGATGGGCCGTGGTGAGCGTCGAGTACCGACTCGGTCGGGTCGCACGCGCCCCGGCGGCCGTCGAGGATTGCCTGTGTGCGCTACGGTGGGTTGCGCAAAACGCCCAGCAGTACAACCTTGATACCTCGCGGATTGTCACGAGCGGACACTCGGCGGGTGGACACCTCTCGCTCACGACCGCGATGATTCCGGCTTCGGCCGGCCTCAACCGTGAATGCCCTGGCGCGTCGCCCAGCGTCGCGGCGATCGTCAATTGGTACGGCATCACCGACGTCGGTGATCTGATTGACGGGCCCAACATGAAGACCTATGCGGTTCGGTGGCTCGGAAGTTTCGAGGACCGCTTCACGATCGCGAAGCGGGTGTCGCCGTTGACCTATGTGCGACAGGGCTTGCCGCCGGTGCTGACGATTCATGGCGACGCCGACTCGATCGTGCCGTATCAGCATGCGCTCAAACTGCACGAACGGCTCGCGGCGGCGGGTGTCACCAACCAGCTACATACCGTTCCGGGCGGCGACCACGGTCGCTTCAACACGGCCCAGACGATCGCCATCTTTGAGACGATCGACCGGTTTTTGGCCAGTCACGATTTGAAGCCGAGCCCGGTGCCTCCGCGGTGATAGACTGCGTGCCATGCGGACCTCACTGTTTGTGTTGGCGGCGATCGCGCTTATTGGAACAGGTGTCGTGACGGGGCAGACCGACCCCTCGAAACTCGAGGTCGACCTTCTGAAGCAAGCGCTCGACGACGGGGCGACCATGCTGATGATCGATGTGCGGGAGGACCACGAGATCGTCAGCGGGTCGATTCCGGGATCGATTCACATTCCAGTCGGCGAGCTCGAGTTGCGGATGGACGACATCCCCAAGGATGTTCGTCTTGTCTTCTTTTGAAACGGCGGAGGCCGGGGCTCCCGGGCTGCGGAGCTCTTTGCATCGCGCGGATACAACGCCACGGAATTCTGTGCGTTGAACGACTGGAAGGCCAAGGGGTACGAGCTCGGTCAAGCGACAGCACCCGATCCTGGCTTGATCGCACCTCAATCCCGATAGGGGATCACTCTGGCGGCGCCGTCTTGGCGTCGTCAGCCTTCAAGCGACCCACCCGACGCAGCGCGTCGCGCAGGACGAACTCGATCTGCCCATTGAGGCTACGCAGATCGTCGTTCGCCCAGCGCTGGAGCGCTTGCAAGACCGCCGGGTCAATCCGCAGCAGGAACGGCTTCCGTTGCGGCATCGGTGCATCCTTGGAGACGGTTCCCTACTGATGAATGGTGCCGGTGTTGACGATGGGCTGCGTTGACCGGTCGCCACACAAGACCACGAGGAGATTGCTCACCATGTTGGCCTTGCGTTCCTCATCGAGATCAACGATTCGGTCGCTTGATAGCTTGTCGAGCGCCATCTCGACCATGCCGACGGCCCCTTCCACGATGCGCTGTCTCGCCGCGATGATTGCACCGGCCTGTTGCCGCTGGAGCATCGCCGACGCGATCTCAGGGGCGTAGGCGAGGTGGGTGATCCGTGCCTCAATCGTCTCGACGCCGGCTTTTTCTAAACGAGCTTGGATCTCCGTCTTAAGATGTTCGGCAATCGCAGCGGTGTCGCCGCGTAGCGAGAGTTGGTGGTCTTCGTGGGTATCGTAGGGATACCGCGTGGCGAGGTCTCGCACCGCCGCCTCGCTCTGCACGTGCACGTAGTGTTCGTAGTCATCTACCTCGAACACGGCCTCCGCTGTGTCGACGACCCTCCAGACGACGACCGCCGCGATCTCGATTGGGTTACCGTCGGTGTCGTTAACCTTGCTGCGCTCGGTCTCGAAGTTTCGAACGCGCAGCGACACGGATCGTTTTGAGTAGAACGGATTGGCCCATCGGAGGCCAGGGTCGCGCGCCGTGCCCACGTACTTGCCGAAGAGCTGCAGCACTCGACCCTGATTCGGGTTGACGACAAAAAGGCCGACCAGGCCGATGATGCCGCTGGCCTCGAGCAAGATGCCCAAGGGAATCACGAGAACCAAAGGAAGGCGGGGGCCAGCCGGGCCGCTGAGAGACACCACAAACACAAGAACGCCGAATGCGAGCACGGCGACGAAGATCCCAAGCATCAGCCAACCGGACGCGACCGTGCGTGTCTGTTCTTTGATCATCCTTCCTCCTCTGGTGATGATTTCATAGTGATATCATAGTGAAATCATTTGCGGCTGGCAAGTCGGCTTGACGGCAGCCGGAGAGCTCGACCTCCGACGCGGACGGACGTCCCAGCTGCAGGCGGAGAACGGCTCAGGAGGAGGGCGAGGGGGCTTGAATGGTCCGACCGAGCTTCATCGCCCAGCCGCCGACGCCGATCATCAGAAGTCCGAGCCCGATCAGCGTGATCGGCCACCCGATGACATCGGCGAAGTACTCGTAGGCGAAGTAGCTCAAATAGGCCAGCAGGCCGACAACCGAGACGAACAGCAGGGTTCGGCTCGCGGCCCGGATGCTCAGCGCCACGAGGGCGACGCTGAGGCCCAGCGTCGAGAAATCAAAGATGGTGTCTTCGAAGATGGCCCACCAGCCTCCGAGGAGGAGCCCACCGCCCACGAAGTACCAGAAGGGCACGATCGTCACCCACGGTGTCCGCGCGACGACGGTCGCCATCCCCAACGCTACCGAGCCGAGAACGGCCGCCGTGACATCCTCGTCGACGTCCACATGCTCGAGTGCGGCGCCGAGAAACAGCATCACGAAGGCGAGACCGAGAAAGAGGACGCTGCTTCGCTTGAGCGACGCGAAGATGAGCCCGTGTTGCAGCGCGAGCGTACCGAACACCGCCATGGCGGCCAAGGTCGCGTTTCCGGTCGGTGGCAGGTACTCGTCGAGGAACACAAACAGGCCGAACGGCTGCAGGGACGCCGACACGAGAAACAGCGGCGTCGAGGCTCGCTCAAACCGGGGATCGCGGGCGCACACGATGGCCAGCACGAAGGCGACGAGACCCGTGCCGAAGGTCAGAATGACCCGCTGGGCACTGCTGACGTCGTTCCAGATGAAGCTGATGAGCAGTCCGGTGCCAGAGAAGACGAAAGCCCCACCGAGGTAGCCGAAGAGCTGGCCCACCAGTGTGCCGCGCCGCGGCTGGTCGGAACGTGTCGCCAGGCGGACCGCGATCTCGTCAGCCGTGATGCCGTGGGCGGCCGCGAGGGTGGCGATCTGGTCGAGCGCCGACTCTTTGCGGTTCATTCCAACAGCCAGCCGATGACGTGGAGCTCATACAGAGGTTCGGACCCGGTGACGGCGAAGGTTCGGCCGTTCTTCTGCAGCACGTACTCGTAGCGATACCGACCGAATCCGATGATCTCGCCGAGAAAACCGGCGCCCGGCCCGCTCCGATACTCGAGGGTGTATCCGTCGGGGCTTTGGGCGCCAGCGTGAATGGATCGTCGGTTGACCCGTTCCAGCTCGGGATCCGCAACCCGGCCCTCGACGATGTTGTCGAAGTCGATGTCCAGCGTGGTCGCGCTCCGCGTCGTGTGATTCCAAATGAGAAGTTGAGGCTGGATGAACGTCGTAGGCGCGACGTCGTCACCCGGTTCGTGGAGGATCGTCAAGCGGCCGCCGTCAACTGTGATGCGCCACGGTTGGTTGGGCCAGCGCTCGTTATAGCTGGCCGCGATGATCGCGCTGTGGCGGGGTGGGTCGACGCTCGAGGTCGTGACCCGGCCGGCGACGAAGAAGAGACCGATGAGTAAGAGAGGAAGGAGGATTCCGGCGATGAGGGCCAGGTTGTCTGTTGCGAAGCGCGGCACGCGTGTCGCCATCACCCCACCACGTCGTCGATCGCGGCAGCCAGAATCTCGACAGCGCGGTCCAGTTGCTCGTTGGTGATGACGAGCGGCGGAGCGAGCAGATACGAGTCGCCCTTGACGCGGCTGAAGAGACCGCGGTCGAGCGCGTGGCGGTGCACGCGCGGGCCGACCTTGTCAGCGGCCGGGAACGATTGCTTCGTGTCTCGGTCTTGGACGATCTCGACCGCGCACATGAGCCCTTTGCCTCGGATGTTCCCGACATGCGGATGATCGCCGAGTGCGGCGACGAGACGGTCCAACAATCCTCGGCCCTTCGTGGCCGCCTGCTCGGGGAAGCCCTCGTCCTCAATGATCCGAAGTGTGCGGAGCGCTACCGCGCATCCGACAGGGTGTGCGCTGTAGGTGTACGCGTGCATCCAGGGGCGACCGTCGTCATCGAGCGTGGCCTTGATTGCGTCGCTGACCCCGATGCCGCCGAAGGGGAAGTATCCGGACGTGATCGCCTTGGCGAACTGCACGATGTCCGGCTCGATGCCCCAGTGATCGAAGGCGAACATCCGTCCGGTACGTCCGAAGCCGGTAATGACTTCGTCAGCGACGAGCAACACCTCATGTTGATCGCAGATTTCTCGCACGCGGCCGAAGTAGTCGTCTTGCGGAACGATGACCCCGCCGGCGCCCTGGACCGGCTCGGCGATGAACATCGCGACCGAATCGGCGCCCTCGCGAAGAACCGCCTGTTCGAGCTCGTTGGCCGCGGCGACGCCCTGACTCGTGTCGGCTGGGGCTTCGTAGCGGTAGGGGTAGGGTGACGGAATGTGTACGAACCCCGGAACGCGCGGCTCGAACAGCGGCCAGTAGGCGCTCAACCCAGTCGCGCTCATTGCCGCCAGGGTGACGCCGTGGTACCCCTCGATTCGCGAGATCACCTTGGTCTTGTTTGGCTTGCCGCGTAGTTTCCAGTACGCCCGAGCCATCTTGATGCTGCTTTCGGTAGCTTCGCCGCCGCCACTGGTAAAAAAGAAGTGGTTGATGGACGGATAGCACAAACTGGCGAGCCGCTCGGCCAACTCGATCGCACGCAGGTTGGAGCTGCCGCTGTAACCCGACGCATACGCGAGCGACGCGGCCTGTTCCGCCATGGCCTCGGCGAGCTCCCGCCGCCCATGGCCGGCGGTCACGTTCCACAGCCCGGCGAGTCCGTCGATGCAGTCGCGGCCTTCCGCGTCGGTCAGCATCGCACCGGCGCCGGAGACCCAGACGCGGCCGTTCGCGTGCGCGCTTGAATCGTGGAGCGGGTGGATAAGGTGGGCGAGGTCGCGGTCGATCAGGGGAAGCGTCGTCACGTCTGCTTCGCAGGATAGCATGCGAGATGGACCGCTATGGTCTAGCCCATCGGCGTGCTATAGTCCCGCCTACTCACGTTTTTCGGGGAGCAGGGAGAGCACCATGCGAACCATTCTGATCTGGACGGCCCTAGCCGTTCTTACCGTGACCCCTGCCTTGGCGCAGGATGTCACCAAGTACGTTCGCTTCGAGTACAGCGGCAACGTGTCGTACGGCGTGCTCGAGGGCGAGACGATTCACCCACTGCGCGGAGACGTCTTCGTATCGGTCGAGCGCACGGGCGAGACCGTCGGGCTGGACGAGGTCCGCCTTCTGCCGCCGAGTGCCCCGAAAAAGGTCATCGCGATCGGTTTCAACTACGGCAGCCATCTGGGTGACGCCGAACCGGCTGGCGAGCCCGGTGTGTTCGACAAGCACAAGACGTCCTTGATTCCGCACGAAGCGGAGATCACCTACTACGCCGACGCGAACAACCTGCACTACGAAGGTGAGATGGTGCTCGTCATCGGTCGAACGGCCAAGAACATTTCGGTCGAGGAGGCTGATAGCTATATCTTCGCCGTGGCTCCCGGCAACGACGTCAGTGAGCGGGATTGGCAGTCCAACGACCTCCAGTGGTTCCGCGCGAAGGGCGCGGACACGTTCGGGCCGGTGGGTCCGGTTATGGCGGCCGGCGTGAACTACAACGACATCCTGCTGGAGACGCGTGTAAACGGCGAGGTCAAGCAGTCGCAGCGGACCAAGGACCTGATCTTTAATCCCGCCCGAATCGTCAGCTACGTGTCGCGGTACGTCACGCTCGAGGCTGGCGACATGATCTTCACCGGGACACCCGGAACGACCAGCGCGATAGAACCGGGCGACGTGGTCGAGATCGAGCTCGAGGGCGTCGGCATCCTGCGGAATACCGTCGGACCGAAGCAGTCGTACTGAGGGCTCGGCTGTCGCCGCCTGCCCCAGGTGCTAGGGGCAGGTAGGCTCGACGCTCGCGACCGACGTGATGGTGATCTGCGCGCCGCCCGCGCCGGCGGCAGCGACAAGAAGGCCGGTAAGGGCAACCTTGTGACCGTCGCGTAGCTGGCCTGCCGATCCCTCCTGGATCGGGACGATGAAATCGCCGGCCTCTCGGTACTCCTGACGGTCTTCCTCGGAGAGGTACTCGATCACGCCATCGAGTCGAAACTCCAGGGTACCCAGGGGAGGGCGTTTTGCGGGTGCGGGGTCGCGGCTACCGAACGGATCGCGCGTCTCGTCCGGCTCGGTGGCGCGGGTAAGCATCCAGCGCGGAGGGCGTCCCGGCTCCGTGATTTTCACGACGCATCCGACGGTCGACACCATCGTGATGGCCGGCTGGGCGATCGCCGACACCTGTCCTGCAAGTAGCAGCATCAAGGCCGACATGACCCGACGCATTGAGGACACTATACGCGAGGTTCCGTGGACTGCCGTTCCTGTTGTTCTTCGCCGACTGACCGATCTGGTCTACTGCTGAGCCGCCGTCGCGAAGCCTGCCGGCTTGTGCTGAAGACTGCGGTCCGACTGCTAGTTGATCGCGAGCAGCTCGACGTCGAAGACCAAGGTCGCGCCCGGCGGGATCAAGCCGCCCGCTGCACCGCGGTCCCCATAGCCGATATCTGGCGGAATCCAAAAGCGACGCTTCTCGCCCACGACCATGAGCTGCACACCTTCGGTCCACCCTCGAATGACGCCGTCAAGCGGGAACTCGATCGGCTGGCCGCGCGACACGGAGCTGTCGAACATCGTCCCGTTGGTCAACCAGCCGGTGTAGTGCACTCTGACGTTGCTCGTCGCAGTCGGGTGCGTCGACCCGGTGCCAGCCTGAATCACTTTTGACGCCAAGCCGGAGCTGGTGACTTCGGCGTCGCTCGGAGCCGCGGCCACATCGTCAGGCGCCGGAATCTGAGCGGCGATCGCGGCGACGAAACCAAAGGTGAATACTGTGATCGGTATCGCGGAGCAGAGCATCTGCGGAACAACCATCTTTAGCATCCGCCTATCCTATCACCGCCCCGGAACGCCGATATCAGGTCAGCCCCAGACGCCAGGGCTATAATCGCCTTTCGTACCCATGCGGATCACGTACATCACGGCCGGCGCTGGTGGCATGTACTGCGGCAGCTGTATCCGGGACAACGCGTTGGCCACCGCGCTGATGGCTGAGGGGCACGAAGTGCTGCTGCTCCCGATGTATACGCCCACGCGGACGGACGAGGCCAACGTGAGCGCCCCCCGGATTTTCTTTGGCGGCGTCAGCATGTACCTCGAGCAGTACCTGCCGCCGTTTCGTCATACACCGTGGCTACTCGATCGGCTGTGGGACGCACCTTGGGTCCTACGAGCGGTCACGGGGCGGGGGGTCCAAACTCGACCAGAGCGACTTGGCGGGCTGACGGTATCGGTGCTGGCTGGTGCGGACGGACACCAGGCGAAAGAGATCGACAAGCTCGTACACTGGCTCAGGGGCGAGCCGCGGCCCGATGTCATCGACCTCTCCAACTCCATGCTCATCGGGTTGGCCCGGCCTCTCAAGGAGGCGCTTGGCGTCCCAATATGTTGCACGTTGCAGGGAGAGGATATCTTTCTCGACCATCTCACCGAACCGTTTCGAGAGCAGGCCCTACATCTCATCCAGGAGGCGATCGTTCACGTCGACCGCTTCCTTGCCGTCAGTGACTACTACGCCGCCCACATGTCTCGGTACTTGGGGATCCCCGGGGCCAAGATCGATGTCATCCCACTTGGGATCAACGAGGCCGGCTACGATCCGCGACCCGCCCCTTCAACGGACAACCTGGTCATTGGCCACTTCGGTCGAATCGCACCGGAAAAGGGCACGCATGTCTTATGTGAAGCACTGAAGCGCCTCGGAGAAGGCGGGCTGGACGACGGTGCATCGCTCCGAATCGCGGGATACGTCGCACCAGAGCACGAAACGTACTTGACCTCCATTCTCGACCAAGCGAAGACGTGGGGTCTTGCCGATCGGCTAGAGTACATCGGTGTGCTCGACCGGGAGCACAAGATCGCGTTCATGCGGAGTCTGGACGCGTTCGCCGTGCCGGCTGCGTACGACGATCCCAAGGGGCTCGCGTTGCTCGAAGCGATGGCCTGTGGGGTGCCCGTCGTGGTGCCGAGGCGCGGAACCTACACTGAGATGATCGAGCGCACCGGCGGCGGGGTCTTGGTACCGCCGGATGACCTCGATGCGCTGGTCAATGCCCTAGCCGAGCTGGGGCGAAATCCGTCTCGTCGGCACGAACTCGGACTGCGTGGTGCGTCGGGCGTTCGCGCTCACTACACCGCTCGCGACATGGCCCGCCGCGCCCTCGACGTCTACGCGGGCCTTACGAAGACGGTGTCGCACGTCGCGTAGCTACAGGAGAAGCAAGTGATGCGGATGATGACGCTGAGCTTCATGCTGCTGATGATGACGATGGTTGCATGTGGCGCGCCTGAGCCGGCGCCTGAAGCAGAACCACCACCGGAGGTAGCCGTTGATCAAGGCGCGGGCTCGATCCTTCGCGTCGATCCACGGCTGGACGACCTCGTACCCGCCGACGCGCACATCGAGAAGCTCGCGGATGGATTTGACTTTACGGAAGGGCCTGTGTGGCGCCGATCCGACTCTCGTTTGTTCTTCTCAGACGTGCGAGGCAACGCGCTGTATCAATGGACCGAGTCGGAAGGGGTGACGCCGTTCTTGCAGCCGGTCTTCGAGGGCGACACGACCGGGCGCGGGTCCGTGAGTTCGAACGGGCTAACGCTTGATGCCGAAGGCCGGTTGATTGCCTGCGAGCACGGCTATCGACAGGTCTCGCGCATCAAGGCCGACGGGAGCCGAACGGTGCTCGTCGACAGCTTCGAAGGTGATCGGCTCAATAGCCCCAACGATGCCGTCTACAGCTCGGACGGCTGGCTGTACTTCACCGATCCGCCCTATGGTCTGGCAGACCAGGAGGAATCGCCGCTCCGCGAGCTGGATTTCAACGGTATCTATCGATTGAGTCCTGACGGCGAGCTGGAACTGTTGTACCGCGATCAGTCACGCCCGAACGGCATCGCGCTCTCGCCCGACGAAACGACGTTGTACGTCGCCAACTCCGACGCGAACCAGAAGGTCGTGATGGCCTACGACATCAACGAGGATGGGGCGTCGAACCCCCGGGTCTTCCTTGATGTGACGTCCGAGGAAGGCGAAGGCATGCCGGATGGCCTGAAAGTCGATCGTGCGGGAAACCTGTTTGCGACGGGGCCAGGCGGCGTTCGGGTCATCGCTCCAGACGGCACGCATCTCGGGTCGATTCAGCCCGACGAGGTGCCCGCGAATGTCGCGTGGGGCAACGACGGTCGGACGCTCTACATGACCGCGCGGACCGGCCTCTATCGGATTACGCTGACGACCGAAGGCGCCGTTCCCGGGCCTTAAAGCGTCCTACGCGCGCCCGGAGCGCTCGCGCTCGACGAGCTCGCGTCTGAGGATTTTTCCCGAGGGGACCTTCGGGATTGCGTCGATGAACTCGACGCGGCGGATCTTCTTCTGTGGGCTCACGCGCTCGGCAACGAAGGCCATGACGTCGTCGGCGGTCGTCTCGGCGCCCGGCTTTACCACCACGAACGCTTTGGGCACCTCGCCGGCCTCGGCGTCGGGGCTCGGCACGACCGCCACGTCGGCAACGGCCGGGTGTGCCTGCACGACCGCCTCGAGCTCAGCCGGCGCGACCTGAAAGCCCTTGTACTTGATGAGCTCCTTCACGCGATCGACCACGTAGAGATACCCGTCGGCATCGGCACGGCCGATGTCCCCGGTGTGTAGCCATCCGTCTGGGTCGATCATCGCCTGCGTGGCCTCGGGATTGTGCAGGTACCCCTTCATGACCTGCGGCCCACGAATCCAGACCTCACCGATCTCGCCCGTGGGCACGTCCTCGCCAGTGGAGAGGTCGACGATACGGAACTCGGTGTTGGGGACCGCCGGACCGACAGACGTGACCTTGATCGCCATGTGCTTCGAGTTCGTGTGGGTCACCGGGCTCGTCTCGGTCAAGCCGTATCCCTGGCGGACGAGTACGTCGTTCCGGGTCGCACAGCCAGTGGCAACCGGCTCAGGGAGTGGCGCCGCGCCCGACATGATGTTGGTCAGGGAGGACAGGTCGTAGTTGTCGACCGAAGGGTGCTTGGCGAGCGCCAGGACGATCGGAGGAACGAGATACGCCGTGGTGACTTTGTGCTGCTGAATCAGACCTAGGAACTGCTCGATCTCGAATCGGGGCATCGTGACGATGGTCGCGCCCGAACGCAAGGCGGCGCCCATGATCACGGTCATGCCATAGATGTGGTAGAAGGGCAGGATCCCGATGATCACTTCATCAGGCGTGAGCTGTTCAGACGCCAGCGACTGCACGAGATTGGCCACCAGGTTGTAGTGGGTGAGCATGACGCCTTTGGGGAGACCGGTCGTGCCGCTGGAATAGGGGAGAGCGACCAGGTCCTCCCGAGGATCGATTGTCACCGCCGACGAATCGGCGTCACCATTCGACATCAACGACGCGAATGGCGTCACCCCGTCCGCTGCGTCGCCGAAGACGAAAATCTCTTGGACGGCGGTGCCTTCGACTGCAGTCTTGGCGGTCTCAAGGAACTGCGGGATGGTCAGGAGAGACCGCGCACCAGCATTCTTGAGCTGTGGCCTGAGCTCGTGTGGGGTATAGAGCGGGTTAAGCGTTGTCGTGACGCCACCCGCGGCCGCCACGCCGTAGAAGGCCGCCGCGTACTCCGGCAGGTTGGGGCTGTAGATGGCGAACACGTCGCCCTTGGCGAAGCCACGCGCCGTCAGGCCGGCGGCGACCCGGCCGACCGCGCCGCGCAGTTGCCCGTAGGAGAGAGCGCGCCCGGAGGGGCCGTCGACCAGCGCCGGCTTGTCGGGCCACTGGTCGGCGTTCTCAAACACATACTCGTGAAGCGGAAGCTCGGGGATGGCGACAGGCGGCAACCGACTGCGATAGATCATTGATGCTTCGCCTCCCCTGCTAGTTCACACCCCGGTTCCTCCGTCGACGGGAATGACCGTGCCATTGGTGTAGGCCCCGGCCCGTGAGGCCAGGTAGATCGCCACGCCCGCCATCTCTTCAGGCTGTCCGATTCGACCGAGCGGACACGCGGCCTCTATCGCCTCGCGGTGCTCGCGGATGACGACCGCCGTCATCTTACTTTCGAAGTAGCCGGGGGCGACCGCGTTGACCGTGATGTGCCGCGGGGCAAGTTCAAAGGCGAGCGTCCGTGTCAGATGATGCACAGCCGCCTTGCTTGCCGAGTAGGCAAACGTCCCGCCCGGCAGGATCTTCGGCACGCGGATGCCGTCCATCGATCCGATGTTGATCACGCGGGCAGGATCATCCCGGCGTCCTGCGCGTTCCAGCATCGCGGTCAGATCCCGCGTCAAAAAAAAGGGCGCATGCAGGTTCAGGTTGGTGACTTTCTGAAACCCACTCTCCGGATAGTCTTCGTAGTCTGCAACCCAGTTCGTGCCGGCGTTGTTGACAAGGATGTGGAGATGCGTTTCGCTGTTGCCGATGGCCTGGGTCAGCGTGGTCCGGCCGTCAGACGTGGACACGTCGGCGGGCACGGACACGCACTCCCCAAAGGCCGACAGCTCCGCGGCAGCTGCATCACAGGCCTCGGCGTGGCGCGACGTGATGTAGACCTTGGCTCCGGCCTGAAGATAGCCCTCGGCGATCATCCGACCGATGCCGCGTGAGCCGCCCGTCACGAGCGCAACCTTTTCGCGAAGCGAAAACAGAGTACCGATGTCGATTGCGGCCACGGGCGTCGCTCATTGTAGAACAGGTATCATCCGACCGCGGATGACGATGACAGGGTGCCTCCGGCAGTGTGTCCCATGGCTTGTGACCAGTCTGGTGGTCGTGGCCGAGGTGCCTGGCTCGGCCCAGACGCCTCCTGCCGAACCGCGACTCTCTGCCGTCGAGTCATCGCCGGCCGAGTGGTCCGACGACGTACGCGAGGGGATCCGCGCCTTCGGCGTCGAGCCCGACGCGGCTACGCCGCTGATGCGCACGCTCGCCCGGCATCCGGCAGCGCTCCGAGGGATCGGCCCACTGGCTCGCTATATTCGAAGCGGAGCCGTCGCTACTGCGGTGGATCAGGTGCTGCTCGGGCTGCGCATCGCGTGGCTGTGCGGGTCGGACGTCGTCTGGAGCGAACTGGCTCCAGAGGCGCGAGCCCTGGGGTTGAGTGACGCAGAGATTCGCCGTGTGGCCGAGGGCCCCGATGAGGGCTGGGGGCGCCAAGATGCGACCGTGATTCGGGCGGCTGACGAGATCTATCGCGACGCGTTTCTCGGTAACGAGACGTGGGATGTCTTGGCCAGTCGATACAACGGGCCGCAGATGATCGACGTTATTTTTACCGCCGCCGAATACACGATGCTCTCGCTGCTAGCCAACAGTCTCGGCGTACCGCCTGGCGCCGAGTCGACCGACCGTATGCCCGTTGACGTCTCAAGGGATGCACTCACGTCGCGGAAGACTTACCCGGCGCCACGATTGAAAGCGGCGCGCCTGGAACCGGTCCCGATGGCCGAATGGACACCGGCGCAACGCGATCTGCTCGATCCGGGTGGTACCGGTCAACCGACGATCAACCTCTACATGACGCTCGCGCGTCATCCGGTCTTCTATCGTCCGCGAGCGATTCAGTCGCGCTATATCCGGACCGGTTCGACACTTCCTGGCCGGGTTCGAGAGCTGCTGATCTTGCGGATTGGCTGGCTGTGCGGGGCCGAGTACGAATGGGCTCAGCACGTTCCCATTGCTCGGCGCGAGGGGCTCACGGACGACGAGATCGCCCAGATCGCGCGCGGGCCAAACGTACCGGAGTGGGACCCGGTCGGGGCCGCGTTGCTGAGGGCCGCCGATGAGCTGCACGCCGACGACACGGTGTCTGACGAGACGTGGCGCGCGCTGTCAGCGTCGTTCGACGAGCGTGGACTGATCGATATCGTGATTACCGTAGCTGGCTACAAGATGGTCTCGATCGCACTCAACTCGCTCGGCGTGCAACTGGAGCCCGGCCTGGTCGGGTTTCCGGAATCAGAACAGCGGTAGTGGCTAGAGTATTTGCGTCGGCTCCGCGACGTCAGGTGATACAGTAGCCCCTGGCGGCAAGTAGACGCTATGCGAAAAATGAGAGTCACGGCGGGCGCTGTTGTCGTCGGACTGATCGGCATCGCGCATGGCTTCGGTCTTGACACTCGCGCTCAGGAGCCGGCTGAGGTTGACTGGCTTCGCGTCGACTTCATAGACGTTATTCCCACGCGTCTCGACGACTTCATCGAGCTGCAACTCGAAGAAGTCATCCCAGGGATGCAGCGCGCCGGGGTGCCGTGGCGATCCGGGTACCGCACCGCCGAGTTCGGGTCTACGTATCAGCTGGCGTTCGCTTCACCGCTCACAAGCCTTTCGGACTATGACGCGGGAGGACCGTTGGCGCGCTCGCTGCGGCCAGATCGCTACCGGAATCTGCTGGAGCGGATTCGTTCGTTCACCGCGTCTCGGCGGAGCTACGCCATGCGGTATCATCCGCAGCTCAGCGTCGAATCGGACGTGCAGGGTGCGTATCTGAACGAGATCTCATTCGTGCAGGTCACGCCCGGGCGGACCCAGGACTGGATGGCGTTCCTTCAGCGAAATCGCGACGGTCTCAAGGTTGCCGACGTGTCCTACGGTGTCTACGAGCGACTGTTCGGGCCAGGGCCGCTTGTCTGGCTCATCGTGCAGGAGCACGTGAGCTTCGCGGAGCTATCCCGGCCTGGCATTCTGGCGCGAGCGTTCGGCGATCGGGCCGGCGATGTGGCGGCCGATCTTGCGGGGGTCGTCGCCGCGGTTGAGCGGGTCATCTTTCGCTACGACCCCGAGCTGAGCTACACGACACCTGACCCGCGATAGCAGGATCGCGTGGCGACGGAGAAACGATGAACATACAGCTGTACCAGATCATTCACCTCTTTACGGTCATCATGCTCGCCGCCGTGACGTTCACGGCCATGGCCGCGCCCCGCCCAGAGAATCGCCGCCGGACCCTGATGTGGTCGGGCATCCTCGCGGTGCTGGCGCTGGTGAGCGGTTTCGGCCTGCTGGCTCAATTGGGCTACGGTTTTTCGGGGTGGGTCATCGTGAAGTTGGCGTGCTGGCTCGGACTCGCGGCCTTGCCCGGCTTGGCGTTTCGTCGACAGGGACAGATTCGGTCGCTCACCATCTTGGCGCTGATCGCGGTGTTCCTCGCGGTGGGCATGGTCGTGCTGAAGCCCTTCTAATCGACACGCGGCACGTCGGGAGCTTCCTCGGATGCGGGTAATTAAAGGGCTCGACGAGCTCGAGGCTCTTGTCGGCACAGAGCTTGGAACGAGCGGGTGGGTGCAGGTGACCCAGGAGATGGTCAACGCCTTCTCTGACGTCACGGGTGACCATCAGTGGATTCACCAGGACGTGGAACGGGCACGCCGCGAGCTTCCGTCCGGCGGACCGATCGTGCAAGGCCTGTTGACGCTGTCCCTCATCGTCAAGTTCCGTAACGAGATCACTAACATTCGCGGCGTGACCAGGGTCATCAACTATGGCCTGAACCGTGTGCGGTTCCCGGCGCCGGTCCCTGTTGGCACGCGCCTACGGGGTACCCAGACGTTGATCGCAGCCGAACGCCGATCGCCGACGACGTTGCGCGCGATCAGTTCGATAGTGGTCGAGGCGGAGGGGATCGAAAAACCTGCCTGCGTTGCCGAGTCGCTCTCGCTGCTGTACGCCTGACGACGCGCGATCCCACGTAGGGGACGTCGAATCGCGTCGCGGATCGGATTGACGCTCATCGCGTCAAGACCTGTTCGATCTGCGGCACCGCTTCGCGCGCGCGTGTACCGATCTCTGGACCAGACAGCGTGCTGACCGGATGGTTGACGACCACCGGCACCAAGTCGGAGGTTCCTAGCGCGCCGAGCTGGGTGCGTGCTTCATCAACAAACGCCCGCGTCACGATGACGGCGGTGGGACTACCAGCATTCTCGAGCGCGACCGCGTCGTGCACACTGCACGACGTGCACGAGCCTCAATCACCGACGGCGGTGACCACTGCCTGGTTCTCAGCCGCGATTTGTGCGATGAGATCGGAGGGCGCCGTCCTCGAGAAGCTTTGCTTCGTGTAGAAGGTGACCTTCGCGAGCTCATGCCGTGCTTCGAGTTGGGCGACGACCTGTCGCAGGAGCTTCGACGCATTCCACTTCGAGTTGTCGAGGACGCCGAGTCTCAGACCTGCCAACGTCGCGACCCGCGCCGCCAACGGCCGTGGCTGAGACGTGACGACGCCACGGGGGTCGAAAACCGTCTGACCCGAGGGGAGTACCTTCGCGTGCGTGAATCGTGTCGGCATCAGGGGGTCACGATGTCGTCAGTTTACCGTCTCGTTCGGACCGTCAGCCAGGGACTAGAGTTCGCAGGTGCCCTCGACACACGACCCGGCACCTGGCGGGCGGCCGTCAACCGCTCGCAGCACGGGCGCCGACATGTGTCCCCAGCCGGGTAGGAACGCCGAGAATCGCCCAGCAGCGCCGCCCCCGACGAAGAGATGGATGTGATCTGGGCCCGGGACGATTGGGATCTTCGCGCCCGGCTCGCGGCGATACGTAGCCGGCCAGTTGCGGTTGTAGATCGTGCCGTATCGCCCGTCGAAGGTGAGCTCGTCATACGTATTGGCTGACCGCTCCCACAGATAGCGCCGCGCGTCGGAACGGGTCCAACGTTTGGCCCCAATCGTCGTGGCGTGCTCGGGACCGATGACGACCGCGCACGACCCGCTGCTGACGGCGTTGTTATGCGCGATGGTGCGCATCGCAGACGCGATCGAATCGAGGATGCCCTCGGGGTCATCTGAGATGTGGTTCGTGACGCTGTGGGGTGCTTCGGCAGCGATGCAGAACACCGTGCTGTCTTCGGCTCGGTAGCCTCGGTCGACGTGGTAGGGAGGCCACGGACTTGCCTCCTCATGCTCGGCGATGCAGAAGGTGTACTTACTCGGGTTCCCTAGCGTGCTCCGATCAAGGACACCGGGTACGCCGCCTCCCACGTTGTGCAACACGAGGCGGATGGCGCGTCCGATCGTGGCGTTTGCCCGGTTGCCCGGTCCGAAGAGACTACAACCGGCGTTCATGTCGAGCATGTGCCGCACGGGCCCATTCACGACGACCAGTGGGGCCGCCATGTGGGTTGTCGCTTGAATCCCGTTCAGATTGAAGTGGTCACGGCCCATTGCCACCAGCGCCGCACGCACGACCGGCGCATACTCTGGGCGACACCCGGCCATGACAGCGTTGATCGCGAGAACCTCGCGCGTCAGGTCGGTCCACCGGGGTGGGACTCGAGCCTCCACGTAGCTCGGGTCACCGCCGAGCGCCTCGACCGTTGCTGAGATCGTTTGTGGCGTCGGGGGCGCGACGGGCAGTCCGTCGGTCCACCCCTTCGCGAAGTACCACTCAACAAGGTCTTCAGGCGACCGGTCCATGGTTGGCTCGCGTCTAGAGGTCCTTGAAAATGAAGCCGTATGCCGGCGTTGTGCGTGAAGGTGACGGTGGTTATCGGATCACGCTGTGAGCGCGCCGATGACTGCCTCGACCGACGCGTCTGCCTTCGCTCGCACTTCGTCGTCGGTCGCGTCCTGTATCGGGTGCGGTACGAACACGGCCCGTTCAGCGATATCTGGCATGCCGAGCGCCGCCGACTGGCGGAGCGCCGCGCTCACGAACTCGCTCGAGGCCACCATGACGGTCGGGATCCCGCGTACCTCGTAATCGACCAGGTCGTGCACACTGCACGACGTGCATGACCCTCAATCGGCCAGCGCTTGAATGACGGCATCGCATCGCTCAGCCACCTCCTTGCGCAGGTCCGACGGCGCCGGCTTCGTGAACGTCGGCTTGCGCAAGCGCACGACGTCGACGTCGGGATACCGCTCGGTCAGGAGGTGCTCGAGTTGATCGCAGAACACGTCTCCGCGTGGCTTAGAGATGTCCACGATGCCGACACGCCGGCCGAGTCGCGCGGGACGATCGGCGGGACGGCGACCGATCGGCTCCTGTTCGTCAGACGGGTCGAGAATAACGAGCGATCCTGTCACGACATAATCCTACTCGTCGTCACCATCAGAGGGCGAGTCAGCATCGTCGTCATCGTCGCCGTGGCCGTCGGAGGATTCGTGAGGGACCAGGCCTTCGGAGGGTTCCCGGTATGCCAGCGACTCCTCGGCGAACGCCAGTAAGCGTTCCTCGACCCGTCGGTTGACGGTACCTTCGGCGAACGCGCCGTCCTCGTCACGATCGCCCGCGGCGTGCCCGGTGAGAAGTTCGATGCCCTCATCCACCGTCTCGATGGCGTAGACGTTGAACTGGCCCGCTCGAGCGGCTTCGATGACGTCGGCCCGCAGCATCAGGTGCTTGACGTTGGCCTTGGGGATGACGACGCCTTCGATACCGGTGAGACCGCGCGCCCGACAGACGTCGAAGAAGCCCTCGATCTTCTCGTTGACGCCACCAATGGCCTGAACCTCGCCTTGCTGACTCACCGCGCCGGTGACCGCAAGCGATTGCCGGATCGGCAGCTCGGCCAGTGCGGATAGCAGCGCGAAGACCTCGGCCGAGGACGCGCTATCGCCATCGACGCCGCCGTAGTTCTGCTCGAACACGAGACTGGCCGCAAGCGAGAGGGGGCGATCTGTGAGATACCGACCGGCGAGGAAGCCCGATAGGATCAGGACGCCCTTTGAGTGGAGCGGACCACCCAGCTTGACCTCGCGCTCGATGTCGACGACGCTGCCGGTTCCGAGGCGGACTCGAGCCGTAATCCGATTCGGTTGCCCGAATGTGAAGCCGCCCGCCTGGAGGACCGACAGGCCGTTGATTTGCCCGATCGATTCGCCGGTCGTTTCGATCAAGATCGTGCCGCGAGTGATTTCGGAGTACAGGCGTTCGCGAACCCGGTCGAGGCGTCGCGTTTTTGCGTCGATCGCGCGTTGAACGTGGGATGCATCCACGATATCAGCGGCCGCGTCTTGGGCCCAGTAGTCAGATTCCTTGAGTATCTCGACGAGCTCGCGGAGACTGGCCGAGAGCCGTTCGGCGTCGCCGGCCAGCCGCGCGGCGTGCTCGATGATCCGGCCGACACCGGAGGCCGAGACATGTCGCAGTGAGTGGTTACGCGCGACCGTGGCGATAAGACGAGCGTATCGCCGGTCGTTCGCCTGCGTACGATCGCTCGCGTCGTCGAAATCGGCGACGACCTTGAAGAGCTCGCCGAAGTCCGGGTCGTACTGGCACAGTGCGTAGTACAAATGTCGTTCGCCGACGAGCACGATCTTGACGTTGAGCGCGATGGGCTGAGGGTCGAGTGAGACCGTGTTGAGCCGGCCGGTCAGGCGATCAGCGGATTCGATGATGATCTGACGCGTCTGCAGGGCGCGCTTGATGCCATTCCAGGCCAGCGGCTGGGCGAGGAGGCGTCCTGCGTCGATGACCAGATAGCCGCCGTTGGCGCGGTGCAGCGCGCCTGGCTTGATCAGCGTGAAATCGGTGATGAGCGTGCCCCCGTACGACTGGTACTCGACGCGACCGAACAGATTCTGAAACGTCGGGTTCGTTTCGTAGATGACCGGTGCGCCCGATTCATCCGGCGAATCGTCGAGCGCGTTCACCGCATAGCGTCGTGCCCACGTTGCGAAGTCGTCGGGTCTGTCCTGGCTCTTCCGAAACTGTTCCGCGCTCTCGATCACGTCCTGCTCGACGGCATGAAGGTAGGTCACCACCGGATGCACGGTCTCGTACTTACGGAAGAGCTCCTCGATGAGCGCCCTGGCAGTCGAGCGTGTGGCCGTCTGTGACAGCTCCCGAAGCTTGCGGTCGGTTTCGCGCCGCCAGAGCGGCACCTGTTGGGGGACTCGTGCGAGCTCGCGCTCGACCTCCTTGATTGCGGCGCGGACCTTCGCCTGCTCTGCTTGGCTCGCCTGCTTAAACGTCTCCGGATCGATGACCTTGCCGTCCTTCGTCGGTGCGACGGCGACGCCAGCGGCGGCCCGCACGACGGCGAGGCCTCTGGCTTCCGCCTGCTTTTGAAGGTCGGCAAGGGCGCCTTCCTGCTTCGACGCAAACTGCTGTTCAAGCTCAGTGTGGCGGCGGCGGTACTCCTCGGTCTCAAACGTCGCCGCGATTGCGCTTTGAAGATCGTCGACCAGGCGGCGCATGTCGCCGCGGAGCTCGCGTACCTGGCCGCGTGGGAGCCCGAGGGCGAGCGGTCGATGCGCTTGCTCGAAGTTGTGCACGTAGCACCAGTCAGTCTCGTCGATCGTCTTGCGTGCTTCCCGCTCGAGATAGGTCTGGACGAGCGAGTGCCGCCCACTCCCAGCCGACCCCACGGCGAACAGGTTGTAACCCTCGTGCCGGATCCCGATCCCGAACTCGATCGCCTCGATCGCGCGTTCCTGACCGGGGAACCCCTCGAGGCTCTCCAGGGTGTCGGTCGTGTCGAAGCCGAGCTCGCCGGCGCCCGACGGGGTGAATAGCAACGATGGGTCAAGCGGGGTTCTTGGCATGTGCCCGAGTCTCGTCAGGTCTCAGTCGGTGATCCGTTTCGTCACCGCGGTTGAGCTGGTACCGCCCGACGCCCATCCCCCGACGACGGCTGAAAACTTCCCAGCCGATCCACCGGCAACCACCATCAGGATGTCTTCGTCTCGCCGAAACTTCGGAAGACGCCGGTCGAGCGCGTCGGGCAGCGGCTGGCCGGTCGAATCCAGCCAGTCGGGCGGCAAGGCTCGGGGCAGCATGCCTTTCTCGCACACGTCGTTCGGAAGCAGCTCGCGGAGTGGCCGGGCTGTCGTCGCTTGGATCTGGGCACGCACATCGTTCTTCGAGAAGCCGTCGCGTTGGAGCGTCCGGACGTGTTCGGGCGAGACGACGAGCAATGCTTCGCTTATCCGGTGAAGCTTCACGTGAGCGACGCTCTCGAGCGACAGGCCAAGACTCGTCGCGAGTGACTTGGCGCTTCGCGAGAGTTGATCGCGAATGGCCCGAGGAGCTTCGCCGCCAAACAACGTCACGGTGTTATCGCTCGCCGCGTAGCCGCGCTCGACATGGAGTGGTTCCCAGCAGCTTGCCTCTTCGTTCTCACCGATGCAGCAGGTGAACTTCCCGGGTTGCCCAAGGGTGGACATGTCGACTTCGCCCGGTCGACCGCCGCCCACATTTCGAACGACCAGCTGCAGGGCACGGCCAATAGTGGCGTTGGCGCGTGACCCCTGACCAAACGCATTGCCGCCGCAGTTGATGCCGATCGCGTGTCGGATCGGGCCGTTGACCACCACGACCGGGCTGACGAAATAGGTCGTGGCGAGCAAGCCGTGAAGATTGAACTCGTCAGTGCATGCAGCCTCGACCGCGGCCAGCACGACTGGAAGGTACGCGGGCAGACATCCGGCCATCACCGCGTTGATAGCGACCTTCTCAACCGTCGCCGGCGCGAGGTTTGGCGGGACGTGCGCGACGACCTCGCTGGGTGGGCGCGACGTGCCGTCGAGCATCGTGAGCACGCGGTCCGCGGTTGGGGGCACGACCGGCAGCCCGTCGGTCAGGCCGTGAGCAAACAGAAACTCGAACGGGTCGTCGTCTATCGGTATTTGTACCTGGCGCGAGCCGAGGGTAGCGGCGCCGCGCGCCACCGCGAGCCGTCGCGCGATGTCTGGGTCGTGTGCGCGCGAGGCACACCCGGGACGGGCACGAGGCAGCTGCTCGACGATCGTGCCAAGGTTGGACAGCGCAGCGGCCGCCTCGACGTCGCCGCCGCCCGGGTCATTGCCGTCGACGTGACAGGCGTCGGTTGCGAGCCGGGCCAGATCGATCCAGTCTGCCTTCACCCAACCTTCGAACCGGGCGAGGACAGTTCCATCAGGCTGTGTCAGGACCAGCGCGGGCACCGCATCAAACCCGTAGGTCGATGAGACCTCTAACGTGTGGTCAAGCACGACGGGCAATGTGAGGCCAAGCTCGTCGATCAGCACCCGGGTGTCGTTCGGGTCGCTCTGCGAGATGGCAAGGACGCGCAAGTGCGCCTGCCCGAGCGCGCGATACATCGCTTCAACCGCTGGAGCCACGAGTTGGCACGTCTCGCAGTCTCGCTTGAAGAAGAAGAGGAGCTGTGCCGCCCCCTCGACCGGTCCCGGGAACGCATGGGCCCGAGAGCCGAGATCGGCGAGCGTGAACGGTGCGGCGGGCGTCCCAGGATCCGGAAGTGTCGACACAGAGCCTCAGGCTACTCGGGAAGCCGGAATGCGATCAACGCAGGCACGCCTGATCCCGAGTGACATGAACGCAAACGCCGCGGTTCGACTCCGTGGTCATGCAGCCTGGGGATTCTACTGCACTCGAAGACGGTCGTCCGCACGGCCGCACTGCTACAATGGCGGCACATGAGACGCGCGGCTCTTGCGGCGCTGGCGTTGGCAGCCGTCGTCGCGTCATGGGGTCCGTTTCAGGCGGCTGGGTCTGCTCAGTCAACACCCCGACCCGATCCCGATACCTACCACTGGGTGCTTCCGGCTCACCTTCCAGGTGTCGATGTCGCGACGCTGCACCCCAACGATTGCTAACGCGGTACAAGAAGCGCAGGGGACCGCGTACTTCGGTGAGTTGCCGCCGGCCCTGGCGGAGCTCCAACGGCAGCTGACGCGTCCCTACGCGCACGCAATCGACACGCGCGGGCCGCACGGCGAGTGTCAGGCGCCGGCGTGTCTTCGAGTTGCAGCACTCATCGCGGCAATCGAGCGCGAGCTGACACGCGTCGATCAGGCGCGACTATTGCGCGGCGTCAATCATCGGCCGTCACCGGTCGACGCCTGGTTTGGCGGCGCCTATACCGACGTTGGATCCGAGGACCGCCGCACGTTTCGAAGTACGCCTGAGCAGCAGATGGTCTTTCGACACCTGGGCGCCAGCGCGCGAGGCAACTGCTACGAGGCGAAGGCACCGCGCACGATCTCGATCCACGTCCGCGACCAACAACTCGGCCGATCGCGCGCGGGCGTCTACAGCGGATTCCTGTACATTGAGCACCACCACCCGATGACCGTTGGGAAAACAATCGCGGGAGAGTGAGGACAACGATGTCAGCATTGCCAGGTATGCCACGTGTGTTGCTCGGAGTCGCGGTCGGGATGGCCGCAATCTGGTCAGGAGTCGTGCTTGGACCCGCCGTCGGTCCAGTTGGGTTGGGCGCGGCGCAGACGACGCGTCCGAATCCCGATCAGCCGGCCTATGCGTTCGAGGAGCTGGCCGATGACGTGTATTTCGCGATCGGCACCGGCGCGATGACCGTGATGAGCAACTCGCTGGTAATCATCAACGACGATCACGTCATGCTGGCGGACACGAGCGTGACGCCAGCGGCCGCGCGGGCCCTGGTTGGGCAGATCAAGGACGAGCTCACGGAGAAGCCGATCCGCTATGTGTTCAACTCGCACTACCACTTCGATCATGCGCACGGGAATCAGATCTTCGGCGACGATGTCGAGATCATTGGTCACGAGTATGTGCGGAAGATGCACTTGAGCAACGTGCTCGATCAACGCACCAATCGCGGCTTCACGGCGATCATTCCGGACCAGATCGCCGACTTGAAGGCGGGGATTGCCGGCACGACCGATTCAGCCGAGCGTGAGCGTCTTGAGATGGACCTCCGGGTGCGCGAAGCGCATTGGAACGCGCTGCAAGAGACCACGGTGACCCCGCCGAACGTGACCTACCGTGACGTGCTCACCCTTCACAAGGGCGGGCGCGAGGTCCAGCTGCATTTCGTCGGCCGTGGTCACACGGGTGGCGATACGATGATCTTCCTGCCGGCGGAGCGCATCGTCTTCACCGGTGATTTCTTTCTTGGTGCGCCTGGCGGCCCCCGGCTGCCGTACATGGGCGACGCCTATACCGACGAGTGGCCGCAGAGCATCGAGCGGCTCAAGGGGCTCGACTTCGACGTGATCGTGCCGGGGCACGGTATGCCACTGCAGGAGCGCGAGCAGCTCACGTACCTTCAGCACTATCTGCGCGATCTGTGGTCGCAAGTTCAGGACTTCCGCAATGAGGGGCTGTCGGTGGAGGAAGCGACCGCGCGCCTCGACTTGAGTCGGCACGCGGCGCACTACGGTGACCGGGTCTCGAACGTCGACCCGCGGGCGATCATGCGCATCTACGAGCTGCTCCAAGTTCGCGGGGCCCTGTAGGCGCTTGCGGCCATTGAGCCGTCGCGAATCGCCTCCCCTCACGACGCCACGTATCACATGTCCCGCGTCGGACCCCCGTGGTCCCGGCAGATCGCACCGGAGTTGGGGAATACTCATAGAGAGGGTAGGAGCCAGGAGTTAGGAGAGAACGATGCTGCTTCGCAGAGTGTTCCTCGTGTTCGGGATGATGCTCATGTCGTTGGTGGGTGGGGCGCTGGGAGGGGCGTTGATGGAGACCCGAGCCGTTTCGGCGGCAGGGGTCGCGATCGCGCAGTCTGCCGACGTCATGACTGCCCGCCAGATCAACCTCGTCGACGCCGCGGGCGACCTGCGCGCGATACTCAGCGCCCGAGACGAGCGTGGTATGGCGTCGCTCGCGTTCTACGATCTCGATGGGCAGGTTCGGAGCGTCGTCGGAATCGAAAATGAGGGGCAGCCCTTTTTGCGGTTCCTCACCGGTGCCGGAGAGCGTCGACTGCTGGCGACGCTCGAGAACGATGACGCGCTCGTCATTGTTGGTGACGAGTCGGACCGGAGGGGAGTATTCGGGACTGCCCGCGGCAGCCCGGTCATGAATTTTGGTGCGGCCGGGGTGAACCGTGTCCGGCTCGAGCTCAACCGGACGGGCCAGCCAAACTTTGGGCTCTTCGACGCAGAGGGCCGTCGCGGCGCGACGATGGTGCTCGACGAGGTAGAGTCGCCGCTTCTAACGCTCTACCAGCAAGGCCGTGCCAGGGCGACGCTGGGCGTCGTGCAGGACATGACCGTGTTCAACATGGCGAACGCCACCCAGACTCGCCTGGTGATGGGCGTGAATACAGACGGCTATCCCAGCCTGAGCTTCTATGATGACGAAGGCGAGGTTCTCGAACAGCTCCCGGGCGCCCGGTAGGCGCGGATCGCTGTGCTATTCTGACGTCCATGGTTCGCTACCCTACGAACGGCACTACTGGAAGCGGCTACCTCGCGAGTCCTGCCAGCGGTTCCGGACCAGGCGTCATCGTCATCCAGGAATGGTGGGGCCTCGTCGATCACATCAAGAACTTGGCTGACCGGTTTGCCGCCGCCGGTTTCGTGGCGCTGGCGCCTGACATGTATGACGGTCAGACGACCGACAGCCCTGATGAGGCTGGCAAGCTCATGATGGCGCTCGAGATCGACAAGGCGGAGAAGAACCTCAGAGGTGCAATCGATTACCTGTTGTCGCGGGACGAGGTCGGGAGCGCGACGGTCGGCACCGTCGGGTTCTGTATGGGGGGGCAACTCTCGCTCTATGCCGCTTGCGCGAACCCGAAGGTCGGGGCGTGCGTCGACTTTTACGGCATCCACCCCAACGTGCAACCGAATCTCGCCGGTCTCGAAGCACCCGTGCTCGGGTTCTTTGCGGAGAACGATGACTTCGTGACACCCGATGTCGTCGGCAAGCTCGAGGCCGACCTCACGGCGGCCGGCAAACAGGTCGACGTCACGATCTTCGAGGGCGCCGACCACGCCTTCTTCAACGACACCCGTCACGAGGTGTACCACGCCGCCTATGCCGCCCAGTGTTGGGACCGGATGGTCGCGTTCTTCGGCCAACACCTGCAAAAGGGGGCCGGGTAGCGGCCTGCAGGTGTGTGGAAACTCCTGAGCGGACTTCGGTCGTGGCAGCTGTTCGTGCTCACGGTCGTCCTTTTTGCCATCGACCTGTTCGTTCCCGATCCGGTGCCCGTGATCGACGAGATCTTGCTCGGCGTCTTGGCCTTGTTGCTGGGCAGATGGAAGCGTCCACCGGAATGAGCAGATAACGCACAGCAATGGCCGGGAACAGCTTCGGACAGGCGTTTCGGATCACCACGGCCGGGGAAACTCACGGGCCGGGCAACCTCGTCATCATCGACGGATGCCCCGCTGGGTTGCCGTTGAGCGAGGACGATCTGCGCCCGGACCTCGCGCGCCGCCGGCCCGGGCAGAGCGCGATCGTGACTCAGCGCGACGAACCGGACGAACCTGAGATTCTATCGGGTGTGTTCGAGGGGCAGACCACCGGCACCAGCATAGCTATCGTAGTCCGGAACCGGGACCAGCGGAGTCGGGACTATCAGGCGATCAAGGACAAGTACCGACCGGGGCACGCCGACTATACCTTCGACGCCAAGTACGGCGTCCGGGACTACCGCGGAGGCGGTCGCTCGAGCGCCCGCGAGACGACCGTACGCGTCGCGGCTGGGGCAGTAGCCAAGAAGCTGATTGCCGATCAGTTCGGAGGGCGTATCGTGGGGTACGTGACGCAGGTCGGGCATGTCACGGCCGATGTTCCCGATCCCGCCGGCGTCACGCTTGAGGAGGTCGAGCGCTTGCCCGACGGCGAGCCGAACGTCGTGCGGTGTCCCGACCCGGAGAAGGCCGCCGAGATGGTTGCGCTGATCGAACAGGTCAGAGGCGCCCAGAACTCGATCGGCGGCGTGGCTGAGGTCGCGGCCACGGGAGTGCCGGCTGGGCTCGGAGAACCGGTCTTCGACAAACTCAAGGCGGACCTCGCGAAAGCGCTCTTCAGCCTGCCGGCCGTGCTGGGCGTTGAGTACGGGATCGGTTTCGGGTGCGCGACGCTTCGGGGCACCGAGAACAACGACGTGTTCTATGCCGAACGCCCCGGCGAGAATCCCCGGATAGCGACACGGACGAATCGACATGGCGGAATTCTCGGCGGCATCTCGAGCGGCATGCCGATCGTCGTGCGTGCCGCGGTCAAGCCGACGAGCTCGGTTCCGACCGTTCAAAACACCGTGACCCCTCGGGGGGAGCCCACGACAATTAGCACGTTGGGGCGCCACGACCCATGTTTGCTGCCGCGATTTGTTCCGATGGCAGAAGCCATGGTGGCGCTCGTTCTTGCCGACCATTGGCTACGCTGGCGATCGTCGGGTCGGCTGCGCAAGCCGGAATCGAGGTAGTCCACATGTTGCGCCTATTGGGAGCCGGCGGCGTGATCGTGTTGCTGGTGCTCGCCTATGCCGGCGGCTGGATCGTTGCGAAGAGCGGTATGGGGCAGGCGGTCGACCCGGCGTCGCTGACCGATCTCGAGCGCGCGTTCGCCGAACGGATGCAGGATGTCACCCTAGTCGGGTCGTTCACCATTGACGGCCGCGATGACGACACGCGGCTACCGGAGCGCTATGAGATTGCGTCGGTCACGAAGGTCGACGATTCGCGCTGGCGTTTCGATGCGCGCATCACGTACGGCACGACCGATGTGAAGCTACCCGTGACGGTTCCCATTGTGTGGGCGGGAGACACGCCGATGATCGCCATTACGGACTTCGCGATTCCCACACTCGGCACGTTTACCGTTCGGCTCATCTTCTACGCCGATCGGTATGCTGGCAGCTGGCAGCATGGTGACTTCGGCGGATTGATGTTTGGGACCATTCAGAAGTCGCGCTCGTAGCGCCACCCCGAATCAACCATCCACAGACGGTGACGTGGTCCGTGCTGGTGCACGTCGCCGGTCTCGTAGGCGATATCCTGCGCGTACAGCGCCACTTGGCCACCCTCCACGTCGTGAAGCTGGCCGAGTAGTCGCTCGTCGGGCCAGTCCGCCATCGCCGCGTCGACCGTGGGCAGCTCTAGAAGCCGGGTCGTTAGCGCGAAGGTTGGTGCCGCCAACGGCATGCGCCCTTGCCGCTGTGCATCGAGGGCGTCGCGCGGGGTCAGCCATTGATGGTCGACGATCTCTCCGCGATCGATCGCGACATCTGCGCGTGGGGCCGGGGCAATGAAGAACCAGGTGGCGAATCGGATCGGGCTGTGGGCGGGCGTCGTCCAATGGATGGCAAAGACAAGCGATGATTCGGCGACCCGCAATCCGGCTTCTTCCGACGCCTCGCGAACGGCGGCGCGTCTCGCCGCCGGAGCCGCGTCGTGCTGCTCGGAGCCGTGGGCATCGTCCGGATCGATTCGGCCGCCCGGAAAGACCCAGTATCCGCCCTGGAATCGGAGCGAGGGATTCCGTTGGAGATAGAGAATCTCGATGCCCTGCGGGGCCGGGCGCAGTAGCGCCACCGTTGAGGCCGCGCGAGGCTCGACCGGCGTCAGCGCCGCCGCACTCACCGCTTCAGTCTACTCGCGTGGGGTCGATGTACGCACGAGTACCGCGCCGCCGCGAGCCGCTCTGCGGTGCGCGTGCGATCGGGGAATCGGATAGTCCTAGAACGACACGGGGAGCTGTGAGACGAACAGGCTGAACAAACCGACCATGCGGTAGAACGCGGCAGCCACGATCTCCGGTCGGAACACCAAGACGGAGAAGAAAGCCGTGATCAACGCGTAGGCCAACGGACCGTGCCCGTCTTCCTCCCGAACGAGCCGCCGAATGGTCCCAGTCATGACGTCGTTGGGAGCACGTACCATGCCACCGCTGGGATGCGCCTGTTGTGCCCGGAAATGCGACGTTTGTCCCAGGAGCCGGCGGGAAGCGATCAGAGTCGTGCTGACAGAAATGGCAGGCGAGAGCACCGCCGGGTAATCGCGGGCAGGTCTCGCCGCCGGTTCGCGTGCAATCAGTTGAATCGCTTGGCGTCCATCGACGCGTAGGTTGCCATGCTGCGGTCGAGCGTGACCGTCGCTTCGAGAGCCTCGACGATCTCACCCAGGCGCGACGCGGGAATCGCGCAGGTCATCTCCTCTACCTTCATGCCGGTCCGTGACCGACTGAGCGCGCAGCCGACACTGGCCGCAACCGTCCCCTGTTCCTTGGCGATGGCCACGATATGGCACTGAGGCTTCCCTTCGATCAACAGCTCGGGTAGCGCGTTCTTCAGCGTCATCAGAGCCAGGCCGTTGATCCGCAGAAGAACGACGTCGGGAGCGATGGGGCTCTCGGCGAGCGGGCTATAGACCACCGACGCCGGGGTACGCGTCACACGAGGCAGCGAGGCTACGGAAGCCTCATCGACCCACCCCGATTCGAGAACCGCTCCGACGTCGTCCTTGGTCGCCGCCTCGTCGAGGCTCAGGAAGCCGTGTGTCAGGCTCCCCACGCTGCAGTTCGCGTGGTCGGCCGCGGTCGTGTTGAAGGCCTCGTACGCACCGGCTACCCAGAACACACATCCTGCGGGCACTTGTCCCGTGCGCCCGTGTTCGTTCGGCTCCGCGTGGGCAATGTCCCGCCTGGGCACCGGCGCCTGATCGTCGTCAGAGAGAAACGTGATCGCCACCGGCGCCGTGAACGGCTTGAGTGCTGCCACCAGGCGGTCGTTGAGCGATTGCCAGTCGATGCCCTGCGCGTTCGTCATCTTATTCTCCGAGTTTTCAAGTTCGTGTGCGTGAAAGCCGCGGGTATCAGATGCGGCACGTGATCATACCGAAAACCGAGCGGTCGGACCGGCCCTGGCGCAGACACCTGCGCGGGGGAACGTGTGACGCGTAGGCGGCGTCTATACTGGAGACGGGCCCGAGGTCGGGACCGGCCACACGGAAAGAAGGGCAGGGAAGATGATGCGATTGCTGACACCACTGTTGTTCGCCTTTCTGGTTGCCCATTCGGCACATGCCGAGGTGTCGTCGTCTCTTCTCTCGCCGTATCTAACCGGGATTTCCATTTTGCCTGCCCCGGATGGCACCTTTATACACCCGAGAGCCGCCGATCCCACGAAACTTTCTTCGTCGCACAATCGTCCAGCTCCGGAGGCCGTCACCTCAGCCCCCGCTGACGTGCAACCGACTGGAGCCCCCTACTTTCAGGGCATTCCTCAGACACCGCTCCACACTTGTGGCCTTTCTTCGCCAGGCGGGCTTCGTAGCACTCGCCGCGCGTCAGCCTCCCGGCACTGGCAGCGCCCAGATCCTCCGTAGCATGTCGCCGAACAGCCGCCGCGTCAGATGCCCTTCTGCCAACAGGAGCCAGTAGTACCGCGCATGCTTCACTAGCCGGCCCCCGGTTTTCACCAGTCGCTGCTGCAGACTCGTGAGCGACCAGCGCTTGATCCGCGGCGGCAGGACCAGTCTGCGCCACAAGTTGCCCAGGTTGTAGGCCAGGACGCTCAGGTGCAGGCGCACTTCGTTCGCCCGGAACCGATGGCACGACAGCCGCGTCCAGTGCGTTGCCTGCTTGCCTTCCTTGATCCATGGCTCCGCCGTGCCGCGCTTGTTGTAGAACCGGACGACCGAGCGACTCGGGAGGGTCATGTTGGTCACGATGAAGCCGACGCGAGGGAACAGCTCACCCCGGTGGTGCTCCACCTTGGCGACCACCCGTCTGGGCGTAGTCCAGCGCTTCGCCTGATAGCGGAAACTCTTGTAGCGCACCAAGGGCTTGCGGCTCGGCCGTCCGGGCGGACGAAAGAGGATGTTTTCGATTTCCAGCTCCAAGCTCTTGTTCGCCGGCATGCGGATGGCATAGTCCACGTCGCGTCTCTCGAGCGTCTCGTCGATCTCCGGCTTGGCGAACGCCGCGTCCGCGCGGAACGCCACGCGCGTGCCCTCCGCCTGCTGCCGTTCAACCTCCGGCACGAGCAGGTCGTCCCAGCCGTCGGCGTCTGCACGTTGCCGGGCCGCAGCGTGGCGGCGACGCAGTCGCCGTGCTCACTGAACAGAAACAGCGGGTGGTAGCAGACGGACTCAAAGTGCCCGTTATACGCACTCCCTTCCTGCGCCCCATGCACCGGGCTCTCGCTCGAATCCATGTCGAGCACGATCCGGTCGGCGCGCGTCGGTCTCTCGGCCTGTGCGAGCACCTCCCGGTTCACGGCCATCAGCCCAATGAGATTCTCCTCCTGGGTCAGCAGGTCGGTCTCGAACCAATGCAGGGTCGATGTCAGCGCCGCACCCCGGTCCCAGCGCTTCGGCGACCCGATGAGACGGAATGTCGGGTCCGTCGACACGCGCACTGCGTCGTTGAGGTCTTCGTAGCCCGCGAGCCGGCTGTAGACCGATTGCCGCAGGAGATCCGCCAGACTGAACTGGGTGTTCAACCCCTGTCGGGAATCGCTCAGGTGCTCGGAGATGAGTGTCTCCAGCCCCAGGCGTTCATCCAACTCGCGCACTAGAATGAGGCCGGCGTCGGAGGTGACGCGCGATCCCTGAAACGCGACTTTCAAGAAGCCGTTGAACGCGAACTGAAATGGCTTGTGTTGTAATTCACCCACCGGGTGTCACCCTCCGTCGTGAGGTTCCTTACGTCGGAGCCCCAGAAATCAAGGCGCGGCGACTGGTCCTGGCGGTACGGTACCACAGCGAAATCGGAAATCCGGGTCTAAAGGTCCAGGTTGCGCTCGCCGCGGACTCGTTTGACGAGGTGACGGAAGCCGCCCGAGAAATCGTCGCGGCCGCCGCAAAGGCGGGTGGCGACGCTACGCCCCTGGTCGAACCGGCCCGCTCGCTCGTCGAGGCTGCGGACATCGCGGCGGCGCGCGACGCGTTCGGTCCGCTCAGCGACGCGTTCATTGAGTACGCGAACGAAGTCGGACTCGGTGACCTCAAAGTGGCCTTCTGCCCAATGGCCAACAAGTCGTGGGTTCAAGCGGACGGGTCGATCGCCAACCCGTTTCACGGTTCTCTGATGCTGACCTGCGGCGTGTTCAAGTAAGACCGGGCGTCTAGGGCGTTTCGCACACGAAGTTCGCGGCGTCGTCGGTGCTTCCGTTGCCCTGGTAGACGGCCAGCTGCGGATACGGGCACAGCGGTCGCGTTCGGTCCACCTCGCCGTCGGTCCGGTGCGCAGCGACGACGGCGTCGGGCGCCTCCCCCTCCTCGACCCACGCCTCGAGCACCGGCAGCATGTCGAAGGAGTTGGGTCCAGCCCCCCCTCCGCAGTGTGCCATTCCGGGAGCCATGAACAAGCGATACGAGTCGTGGACCTTGTCGACGCCGCCCACCGAGTCGACCACTCGCTGGTAGTACTGTGTGGCGTTGCCCGGCGAGATCTGCGGATCGCTCCACCCGTGATACTGAATCAGCTTGCCGCCCCGATCGAAAAAGGGCGCCAGGTTGGGATCAAGGGCATTCAGCGTGTCGTTGTCCGTTGCCTCGGCCTTAACAATATCGGCGTCGAAGTCGAACCGGTCGATGGTCCACTCGGGATCTTGATACACGAGGTAGCGATATTGCTCGAGGCCGGTATTGCGAGCCGATTGCGTCCATCCCAGGTCGGTCCATCCGAGCTCGCTGCCGGGGAAGAGCCCGGTAATCGCCCGCCCGCTCTCAGGGTTGAGGGGAGCGGTATACAGCATGCGCACGGTATCGACCTGGGCCGCCGTCAAGCACGACCCGGTCGTGATGTCGGTGCACTGCAGCACGCCGGGGTCGAACTCGCAGCGCTCCGGATCACCGATCACACCGTCTTCCACTCCGTCCTCCGCATCACACGCCTCGAGCGCGGCCGTATGGACAAGCTGTCGATCCTCCGCGGACAACCGGCCGGCCTCGTTGGCCTCCAGATAGGTGGCGACCCGCAGCGAACCGGCGGCCCGGCCGGTCCAGTCCAGTCCTGGGGCGCCTGCGATGATGCCGTCGAAATCACTCGGGAAGCGCTGCGCCTCCTTCATCGCCTGCCGACCACCGGCTGAGCAGCCGACCCAGTAGGAGAAGCGCAGTGCCTCTTCGTAGTGGGACCCGATGATGTGCTTGGCGGCGACCACCATCTCGTGCACTGACCGCCAGCCGAAGTCGACAACCTTTTCGGGATGCCCAAGGCCGAAGCTCGCGGTGTTGCCAAGATGGCCGGTATCGGTTGAGCTGGTCGCATAGCCCCGTGCCAACGCCGCCGCCATGTTTCGGTATCGGATCGACCCCGTAAATGCGCCGTTGCCGACCGCTTGGTACTTCCCGTTCCAGTCGCCTGCCGGCAGCCAGACCTCAACCTTGATGTCGGAGTCGTCGGACGGCGTCAAAGTGGCGGCGACGCGACAGAACGCAGGCAGTCCGCCGTACTGCTGCGCGATGGCCTCCGCCGACGGTGCTCGACCGCCTGCCTGAACAGGCGGGGCGAACGCACCGGCTGCGACCGTTTCTGCGATGGTGATGGTTGCACCGGCCAGGTCGATGGACGCGAGGGTCTCGCACGCGACTGCGGTTGCGGCACCTTCGGCGCCGGCCGGGCCAGGTGACTCCGCGCAGCCGATTGCGAGGACGACGATGGCCATTGTGGCAACGGCGGCAATGGTGGTAACGGACTCCGGCATGCGCGAGCGTTTCATAGTGGCGTTACCTTAGTCCGCAGCCGCGACATTTTCAATCGTTGCTACAATGCACGCTTGCTGATGAGAACACCACGTACTGTTGGCTCCCTACTGGCTATCTGCCTCGCCCAGGGCGCATGCACCGCACCGCCGGCGGAGGTTCCCGTGGACGGCGAGTGGCCGATGTATCGCCACGACCTCGCCGGAACCGGGTACTCGCCGCTGACCGACATCACGGTCGACAATGTCGAACAGCTCGTCACGGCCTGGTCGTACAGTCTCGCTCGAGAGTCGGGCGCTGACGGACCCGGCCCGAATTCGCAAGCGACGCCAATCGTTGTCGACGGTCTTATGTACCTCCCGGCTGCGGATCGCGTGGTGGCACTCGATCCAACGACCGGCGACGAGCGTTGGCGACATCAGCTTTCGGAGGGGGCGCCGTCGCGGCGCGGCGTGGCGTACTGGGCCGGCGAGGCCGACGCGCCGCCACGCATCATCTTCACGTCGGGGAGTCGGCTGATGGCGCTTGACGCGGCGACCGGCGAGCCGGTGTCCGAGTTCGGCGCGGGCGGCGAAGTCGACATGGCGATTCCATACAACTCGGTGCCGCTCGTCTACGAGAACATCGTCGTGGTCGGGGCCAATACACCGCCAGGCACGATTGGCGGCATCGGGAACGCGCGGGCGTTCGACGCTCGGAGCGGGAGCGAGGTATGGGAGTTTAGTTCCGTCCCGCAGCCCGGCTCAGTCGGCCATGACACGTGGGAGGGGGACAGCTGGCACGGCCGACTCGGGGCAAACGCTTGGCCGTTCTACTTCACACTGGACGCCGCGCGCGGTCTCCTCTACGTGCCGTTGGCCTCGCCAATCCCAGGTGCGTTCGGGGGCGACCGTGCCGGCGCGAACCTGTTTGGTAACTCGGTCGTGGCGGTCGACATCGCAAGTGGCGAGTACGTCTGGCATTTCCAAACGATCCATCATGATCTCTGGGATGCCGATCCACCCGCGCCGCCCGTGCTGTTCGAGGCCGCACGTGACAGTGGCACCGTTCCCGCCCTCGCGGTGTCGACGAAGTCCGGGTATCTGTACATCTTGAATCGCGAGACCGGCGACCCGCTTTATGGAGTCGAAGAGCGCCCGGTCCCCGCCAGCGATGTTCCGGGTGAGTCGGCGTTTCCAACCCAGCCCTTTCCTATGAAGCCGCCGCCGGTGGCGCGGGTCAGCTACGAGCCCGCTGACTTGGTGACGTCGGACGACACGAACGACGCGCATGCCGCCCTGTGCGCTGAGTTGGTCGAGAGTCTGGGCGAGATTGTGAGCGCGGGTCCGTTCACCCCATGGACGTATCGTGCCCCTGATGCTGTGAAAACGACACTCAACTTTCCCGGTGGGGTCGGCGGCCCGAACTGGGGCGGCGTCGCCTACGATCCCGGGTCTGGCAACCTCGTGCTGTTCAGCATGGACGTGGGCGCGCTCGGTTGGATGGTCGAGGCCACCGACGTCGACGCGCCCGTCCCGTACGCGAAGGTCGCGCCGCGTCCTGCGGCTTTCGAAGTTCGCGTGAACGATGTCCGAATGCCCTGCCAGCGTCCGCCGTGGGGACGCCTGACCGCGGTCGACGGGTCGACGGGCGACGTCGAGTGGCAGCACCCGCTCGGCGTCACCGACCACCTACCTGCTGACCGGCAGAACACCGGTCGTCCCGGACGGGCCGCGGCCATCGTGACCGGGTCGGGTCTGCTCTTCATCGCGTCGACAGACGACAACCGGTTCCGGGCACTTGAGGCGGCGACCGGCCGCGAGTTGTGGGTCGGTGAACTAGGGCGGCGCGGGAACGCCAACCCGATGACGTATCGGGGAGGCGACGACACGCAGTACGTCGCGATCGCCGCGACCGACACGCTGGTCGTCTATCGGCTGCCTTAGTCGATACTCGACCGGCCGAGGGCCAGACCATGGCTATCCACCGTTGGGATGAGCAGCAAGACGGCCCGGTGAGCGAGGCCGCGCTGAGGAATCGGCTCGAGTCGCGCGGCTTCGTCGTGTCGCGCTACACCTATCCCCCCGGCACCGAGTTCCCCGACCACACCCATGACGTCGACAAGGTCGACGCGGTGCTCTCAGGGGCCTTTCGAATCGTTCTCGAAGGCGAGGAGGTCATCCTCGGTCCGGGCGATGCGGTCGACGTGCCGCGGGGGGCGGTGCACCGGGCGGCGGTCGTCGGCAGCGAGCCGGTGATCAGCCTCGACGCCGTGCGTCAGCCTGCCTAGGAGTCTGCGCCGCAGGAGGTGCGGCGGCGTGAAATGGGTCGTCGGCCCATGCTGTGCGTCATTGTGCCGGAGCGACTTCGGCGGTCGGCCGACGAGGGAGCTCCTCGGCGAAGGGCGAAGCAGATAGCAAGATTCGGCCTTGAGGGGCCGCCTGGCCCGCCACAGAGCCCGAGGCGCGCCGATCGGTCGTCGTTGCGAGCCTCATTCCCCGCGTGTTACGCCGCCATCAGGGCGTGCAGGCGCGTGGTGTTCAACGCCCGGCACACCAAGTCCCACTCGCCCTGCACCTTCGCCAGCCCCCGCAGGCTGAAGCGTCGGAATCCCAGCACGTGCGTGATCCAGCCGTTGGGAGCCTCCGACAGCCACTTGCGTTCTGCCTACGCCGCACGGCCCGCCGGCCTCGACAGCTTCTCGGCCATGCGACTCGTCGCGGGATACTTCTCCGGGTCGCGGGGCCTGGCCGCCTTCCCCTCCCGGCCCAAGGACACATACCCGTCGATGCCTCGCGTTTCCAGGTCCGCCAAGTCCCGCTCGTTGCTGTAGCCGGCGTCCGCCAGCACCGTCTCCGGCTGCTCGCCGACCGTCTCCGCCAGCGCGTCGAGCAGCGCCGGCACACCACCCTGGTCGCTCGCGTTCGCCGTCACCTCCGTCGCCACCACCAACTGGTGCGCACCATCGACCGCCACCTGCGCGTTGTAGCACTGCTGGAACCCGTCGTTGCTCGTCTTCATGATCCCGCTCTCCGGGTCCGTGAAGTTGCTCTGCGCCTTCGCGTCCGGCTCGCCATACGACCGCGTGTAGGGCGGCCCGCCCTTCGGGTTCCGGTCTTGGTCCGGCTGCCGACCGCGGGCGTCGTCCGCTGCCCGCTGCTGCGCCTCCAACCGCGACTTCGCCGCCCGGGTCGCCGCCAGACGGTCTTCCCGGCGGCGCAACTCCGCCGGCAACGCGTCGCCCCGCACGTCCGCCCCCACCCGCGCGTCCTCGGCCGCGTCGGCCGCGCCAGCCGCCGCCAGCCGCGCCTCAATCTCCCCCCGCAGCCGCCGCTCCTCCTTGGCCATCCGCCCGTAGCTCATCGCCTTCCGTTTGCTCGCGTTCGCCCGCACCTTCGTGCCGTCAATCGACAGCTTCCCGACGCGCGCCAGACCCCATGCCCGCGCCAGCCGACCCACCGCTACAAACAGCTCCTTGAAGTCCGACAAGTGCCGCCGCCGGAACTCGCACAGCGTCCGATGTTGCGGGAAGTTGCCCGCCCCCAGAACCCGGAACGCCCCGTCCTCTTCCAGCTTCCGCGCGATCCCGCGCGCCGAGAACACCCCCGTCGCATACGCATACAGCAGCACCTTCACCATCATCCGCGGTGCAGAGGGCGCGTTGCGCCGACCGTCCCCCGCATACGGCGCGTAGAACGCCGTCAAATCCACACCGTCCCCCAGGTCGCTGACGTGGTGCGCCAAGTGGCCCTCCGGCAACCACGCCCGCAGGTCCGCCGGCAACAGCAGCATCTGATCCGGTGCGTAGGGACGGAACGTCGTCGACATCAGGTCCTTTCCTCCTCGGCTCGCCTACAATTGTCGCACCGTTTCTGCGGCGCAGACTCCTAGAGGTCGTTGAGCGGATCGACTGGCAGCGGTCCGGTGGAGTTACCCAGCGCCTCGATCGGGATCCCCATCTTGTCAAGCAGGCTCAGATGGAGGTTGGGGAACGGCGTGGCCTCATACCGAATGTGGCGGTCGCCCGATCCGGCTGCACCACCTGCCAAGAGCACCGGCAAGTCCTGCGAAGCATGCGCGTTGCTGTCGGCCATTCCCGCGCCGTAGATGATAATCGAGTGATCGAGGAGCGAACCATCGCCGTCTGGCGTTGAGCGGAGCCGCTCGAGGAACTCCCCGAACAGCGTCGTGTGGTACTCGTTGATCTTGGTCAGCTTTTCCAGCTTGATGGGGTCCTTCTGGTGGTGAGAGATCGGATGATGCGCATCCGGCACGTCAATCTCAGCATACGTCCGGCCGGTGATCTCGCGACCCATCATGAAGGTCACCACCCGAGTGAGGTCGGTCTCGTAGGCTAGGGCAAGCAAGTCGTACATCAGCCGGGCGTGCTCGCCTAGCGTGCTCGGAATGCCGGCCGGCTGCGACACAACTGGCAGCTCCCGGTCGCTCTGCGCCTCTGCCATCTGAATTCGCCGCTCGATGTCGCGGACGGCGTCGAGATACTGAGTCAACTTCGCTTGGTCGCGCGACCCGAGCCTGCGCGAGAGATCGCTGGCCCGTTCGGTGACAGAATCGAGCAGGCTAGCGTCCTTTCGGAGCCGCGCGTAGCGCACCGCCTTGTCGGTGGTTCCGCTGTCGCCGAACAGCCGCTCGAAGACCACCCGCGGGTTGTTCTCCATCGGCAGCGGCGTCGTGTCGTTGGCCCAGGAAATTGTGTTCGTGTACGCGCAACTGAAGCCGTCGTCACACGAGCCGGCAAAGTCCCGTCCGTCGATCGCAAGCTCTAGCGTGGCGAGCTGTGTCTCACGACCGAGCACACGACCGGCGACCTGATCCATGGATGGCCCAGCGCGCAGATTGGAGCCGTTGTCCGGCCGCGCCGCGACACCCGTGAGGAACCGGGTTGCCGATCGCGCGTGGGGTCCCTGGCCGTCCACGCCATGCATGCCCGAGAGCACGCGGATCGAGCTCCGAAAGGGCTCCAGAGGCTTGAGGATCCGTGGGAAGTCGAAGCCCCTGCCCTCTGTGGCCGGCGTCCAATGATTCATCATCATCCCGTTTGGGACGTAGACAGCCCCCAGCCGACGAATCGGATTTGCTGCGGTGTTGCGGATGGCCGCAAGGGCTGGAACCATGCCGTCGAGGAGCGGGAGCGCCAGCGCCGCGCCAAGGCCTCGGAGTACGGTTCGACGCGGGATCGCCTTCTTCGTGATGATCATGATGCTGACCTCCGCATGCGGAACGGCGTGCTCTTCACGATACCCACAATGATAGACGACCAGCGGTAGTCATCCGAAGCCGCTGTACGGGTAATCGCCCGGACGGTCGGTTGATCGTGATATTCGGGCCCTCTTCCCAGGGCGTACGAGAGGAGTTTCTCGACGACCGTGCCAACAAGCTGGTCCCGACGCTCGAGCAATAACGTGCGAAGGCCGGTCGGCCCGTGAAAGTCGGTCCCATCGGGAAGCTGGCCTGATGCGTCGATTGGCAGCCCTGCTTGGCCCTCGGTTCGCCAGCTTCCAATCGCGTCGTAGTTCTCAAGGGCGAGACCCAGCGGATCCATCGGCGCGTGACAGGCGGAGCAGACGGGGCTCTCGCGATGGCGCTGCAGTCGCTCGCGAACTGTTGCGGGACGGCCGTCCTCACCTCGGTCGGGGAGATCGGGCACGTCGGCGGGCGGCGGTGGTGGTGGCGTTCCGAGGATGTTGGTCAGTACCCACTTTCCGCGAAGTACCGGCGACGTGCGATTTGGATACGACGTGGCAGTGAGCAAGCTCCCGTGCCCGAAGATTCCGCCGCGGCGTTCGGCGAGCTCGGGGTCGAGCTCCACGCGGCGGAAGTGGCTCCCGTAGACGTTCGGGATGCCATAGTGAAGCGCCAGCCGTTCGTTGGCGAAGGTGTAGTCGGCACCCATGAGATCGAGCACGCTGCGGTCTTCGCGAATAAGGCTCTCGACGAACAGCTCGGTCTCTAATCTGAATGCGTTTCGAAGGTTCTCATCGAATTCTGGGAATGTCTCTGCGTCGGGCACGATCCCGGCCAGGTTGCGCAGGTACAGCCACTGGCCGGCAAAGTTCCGAACGAGCGAAGCTGCTCGCGGGTCGCTCAACAGCCGTCGGGTCTCGGCTTCGAGCACCGCAGGATCTTGAAGCTCACGGCGCTCTGCCAGCTCGAGCAGGCGGGCATCCGGGATGCTGCTCCAGAGAAAAAACGACAAACGCGAGGCAAGCTCGAGATCGGTGATCGCATAGGGCGAGCCCGGCTCGACGTCTGCTGGGTCGCGCTCGATTCGAAAAAGGAAATCTGGCGAGATCAAGAGGCGCTCAAGCGCCAGCTGGATTCCGGCGTCGAAGCTCGCATCTTGCCGACCCGACTGGAAGAAGCCCATCAGCGTGTCGAGATCGGCAGCATCGAGCGGGCGACGATACGCGCGACGTGCCAGCGACGATAAGATCCTGCGGGCGCACGCGGTTTCGTCCTCAGCCGCGCGGCTGGCTGGAGTGCAGACAAACACGGCCTTCCGGCTCGGGGTATCGCCGGGGCCTGCGCTCGCGAAGGGTCCGCTGATCGCAACCTGCTCTACGGCCGCATCACCGTCACGCTCTTCGTCCGCCGCGGCAGCGAACGCGGTTTGTCTGGGCTGAAGCACGCCCTCCGGTTCGGTGAAGCGACGAACGAACGAGACGCCGACAACCCGCGGGCCAGCTTGGGCTTCGAACCAGACTCGCATGTCGGCGTCGGCATAGAGCATGTACTCCTCCCACGCCGGATCGCCGAACTGGTTGCCCGCGTAGCTGGCGGGCGCCTGCACGCCCTCTGGTTCCTCGCCGCCAAAGATGAACGACTGAACGAGTGCGCCGTCGAGTCGGACCTCCAATTCATGGCGCGATCCCAAGCCTCGCACGTAGTTGACGTAATTCCGGTGTAGGCGTATCGAGAGCTCGTAGTCACCATCGACCGGGAAGTAGTGCCGGATGCCGATCCCACCTCGCGAGCCGAACGGCAGGCCGTCGCCCATGCGATCGCCCTGCTTGAGGAGGATCGGGACCTTGTAGGTCTCGGTGACGGGACCGTGCGGGGCCTCGCCAACGACCAGCCGTCCGATCTTCCGGGCTGCCGAGAGGTAGCGGTCCATCAGACTTGGTGACACCGTGAGCACATCGGCGATGTTGTCGAAACCATGCTCGTCGATGTTGTCGGCCGGTAAGAGCGCTGCCACGTCGACATCGAGGGCGAGCAGGTCACGGATCGCGTTGGCGTACTCAGCGCGATTGAGGCGGTGGAATGCTTCGGTCCGTCCGGGGTTGGGATGCGCAGCGGCGAACCGATCAACTTCGGTTTCGAGCCATCCAGCCAGCAATTCGTAGGTGTCGTCGGACGGCCGCGGCCGTCCGGCCGGAGGCATCGACCTCGTGCGAAGCTTGCTGATGACTTTTTCCCAGACCTCGGCGTGTTCCCCGGCTTGCGACACGTCGAGGGCTTCCAGGCTCAGGTCCGCCGTGCGGACGCGGTCGCTGTGGCAGGTCAAACAGTGGCGCTTCAGGGTGCTCTCGAGCAGCTCGGGCCCGGAGGGAGCCTGGGCTTCAGCCGGCATGGAGCCTGATGCGCCCAAGAGGAGCGCCGTGAAGACGCTCGTGACAACGGGTGCGAGCGACAGATGGCTAGCCACGGCTTGTCAGAAGTGTGGCGAAAGGGTGCAGGCGTGTCAATCTGCGGTACTATAGCGGGGCGGAGCGCCACATGACACATCACGTCCGCCTCTCGCTTCGTTGCGTCCGCGTCGCTCTCGTGCTCATTGCCGCGCTCGCGTCCGTTCATCCTGCGTGGCACGTGCGTACGCTCGCGCAGTCCGCACCGCTGCCTACAGCGGTCGTCAAGGACGGTGACCACGAGGCCCTTCGCGACCTGATCGCGTCGGGGGCCGATGTCGACGCGCCCCACGGCGACGGGACAACCGCCCTTCATTGGGCCGCCCATCGCGGCGACGCAATCGCCTTTGATCTTCTGCTTGAGGCTGGCGCCACGGCGGATGCAACGAACGATCTCGGGGCCACGCCCCTCTGGGTGGCCGCACGCAGCGGCAGCGACGCGATTGTTGACCGCCTGCTCGCTGCGGGCGCCGACCCCAACGCGTCGCTCAAGATGGGGGAAACCCCTGTGATGGTGGCGGCGCGGTCGGGCAGTCTCGCAGCGGTGCAGTCGTTACTCGACTACGGCGCCGATGCAAACGCGGCCGAGCGCGAGCGGGGGCAAACACCGTTGATGTGGGCGGCGGCGCAGGGGCATGCCGCCGTCGTGCGGGCGCTGGTCGCCGCCGGAGCAGACGTTCATGCTCGATCCACCGTCTGGAACCAGCTCGAGAACACTGCCGGGAACACGAATCCCAGTGGGAACTTCCGGATGGCCCACGGCGGATCGACACCACTCCTGATCGTCGCTCGCAACGGCGACGTGGAGACAGCTCGCGCCCTCGTTGAGGCCGGGGCTGACATCAACGACACTGCGGCGGCCGGCACCAGCGCGCTTGTTATCGCGGCGCACAGCGGACACTCGGCGCTCGCAATTTACCTGCTCGAGCAGGGCGCGAAACCCAACGCGGCCGACGCGGGCTACACGCCGCTGCATGCGGCCGTTCTTCGCAGCGACGTGGCGCTGGCCCGCGCGCTGCTTCGGCATGACGCCGATGCCGACGCGGTGGTCGAGCATGGCACGCCAGGCCGGCGGTTCGGGTCGGACTTCAGCATTCGGCATCAAGCTGTCGGTGCGAACGCATTCTGGCTTGCCTCGATGTATGGCGAGCTGGAGATTCTCCGTCTTCTGGCGGAACATGGCGCCGACGCCGACGCGATGCCGGCGACGGGCGTGTCATCGCTTCAGGCGGCGCTCGGCGTCCCCATGATGGGTCGGGAGAATCGTCGCAATCAGGTTGGTGCTCCACCGATCGATACGATCGATGAGGAGCAACGTTCGCTCGAGATCGTTCGCCTCGTGTTGGACAGCGGCGTCGACATCAATGCGAGTGACGCTCGGGGCAACACCGCACTCCATGACGCGGTCCGCAGGGGGTTTGCCTCGGTCGTTGAGTTCCTCGCGGAAAGCGGCGCGAACCTGGATGCGGCGAACCAGGGCGGCGACACACCGTTGATGTTGGCGGAGAGCCGGCTGCCTATCTATGGCACCAACGGCCTCAGTGGCACCCGCGATAACATGGCCACACTCCTGCGTCGCCTCGGCGCGAGCGAACCTCAGTAGCGAACATCCTTCCTCGCTCGACCTCTTCCTCGCTTCATCATCCGCGGCTCGACCGTCGTTGTGGACGACGTGCATGCGCAGTGCGCCATGTGTCGTGCCGCGCTGGAACCCGCACCTTGCCGTAGCTGGGGTGCAGGTGTGGAGCGTCACGTCGCGTGACCTCGTGAGCCGGCTCGAAGCGGAAGCCGAGCAACGAATGGCCGCACTCACGTCTGAGCACGCGCCGGGACTCGACGTCGAGCGTGCAGCGCGCGTCGGCGCTCCGTACTCCGAAATCGTGCGTTACGCATCCGAGAACGGCATCGACCTGATCGTGATGGGCACACACGGACGGGTCGCCCTACCGCACCTGTTGCTCGGCAGCGTCGCTGAACGGGTAGTGCGGCGGGCCGGATGCGCCGTGCTCACCGTGCGTCGGGCGGGTAGCGAGACCTATCTCGTCCGACACATCGGCGTGAAGCGAGCCCGAGCTTTTTGCTTCAGTGACGAAGCCCCTCTTCTGTCCGAGTGCTTGCTTTGTGGCTCGACCGTTGCCATATTAGCAACCGGTTCCGAGACCTATCGCCACCCTCTTCTCTGACGATTCATGAGCCATCGCCAGGCTTACTTCCTTCAGGTCGGTGTGCTCCTGCTGTTTCTTGCGCCAGTTCTGTTTCAGGGCCAAGTCATCTTTCCGCACGACAACAGACTCGAACTTGGGACTGAGGAAACAGCCGCGAGCGGGCGTCTCTCGAATCGTAAGTTCTCCGATGTGAGCTCGGTCTACGTTCCCGAGACGCACCTGCACCTAAGTGGGGACCACCGATCGTGGCTCGCCACCTGGAATCCCCACGTCGAAATGGGACGGCCCGCGTTCCATATTCAGGGCTTCAGCAAGGCGTTCCTCTTGACCCATCTGGCGTCGTTCATAACCCAGAATCCGTTCGTCCTGCATACATGGTCGTCGGTTTTGGGCGTTCTGCTCTTGGGGAGTTTCGGCTACCTGTTCCTCCGCTCCCTCAACCTGCGACCGGAGTCGTGCTTCGCAGGATCGGTCGGACTGGCACTCGGCGTCTTCGTCACCTACTGGCTCACGTTTCCGATGTACATCTGGCCGTTTGCCTGGACCGTGGCACTGTTGTGGCTTATTCCTCGCTTCCTTACCCGTGCGACGGTGACCGCCGGTTTGACGATCAGCTTTGTCGTGTACGCCATGCTGATGACCGGCTACCCGCAGCTGATCATCTGGCACGTCTGGCTTGTTGCCGGCTTCACGGTGGTGCACGTGACGCGGCGAGCGAGATCCTGGAGCGCGGCGCTCGCACTGGCGTCGAAACTGACCATACCCGTGCTCGTCGGTGCTGCGTGCGCGGCGCCGGTTTATGCCGACCTGCTCGTCAACACCGCGCGCTCGGCACGAGTCGGCATCGACGCTGGCTACTTCACCGATGTCTTGCCTGTGAAGGAAGGATGGCAGCAACTGGTGCTCTTTCTCGTGCAGGTCTTCGACGCGTTCTGGTTTGGGAACCCCATCGAGCCGACCTACCCGTTTGGCTTTCAAGGCCTTTGCCTCACGCCGCTCTTCAGTGTCCTCGTCGCGATCTCGTTTCTTGACGGCCAGCCACGCCGACTGTGGCCGTGGCAAGTCTTTCTGGGTATTTGCATGGTCATGACGGTGTGGCCGGCCGCCTACGTCTTTGGCGTGCGGTTCCTCGGGCTGGGTTTTTCGAGCGTCATTCCGGTTGCCGCCGCCTACGTCCCTGTCTTCGTATTGGTGGCGTCTGCCATCGACCACATTCTTGAAGGCCGGCTCCGCAGACCCGGCCTGGTGATCGGCCTCATGACCGGTGCCGTGACGGTCGCGGCAATCGGCCTGCTCGCCTTGAACCACCCGGTCAACGTCGCGTTCCTGGCGATGAGCATGCTCATCTTTGGCGGCGTCCTGTCTTTCGTATCGACCCGGCGCTCGTTGCTTCTCGTCGTCGTCGTGATCGCCAGCGTGCTGCACTACAGCGCACGTTTGAGGTTGATTCGACCCGAGGCTGAGATACAGCAGTCGTCGGCCCTCGTCGCGGCGATCAAGTCAGCCACCGACCAGGACGGCTCCCGCTTTGCGTGGGTGTACGAGCGCCTCGAACGCATCATCCCCGCGAACCAGGAGACGCTGTATGGCCTGCGCAGTATCCACACGTACAACTCGCTGTCAGCCCGCTTGTATCAGGCGTGGACGCTCCGCCTTGACGAGCGTGGCACACAGGCCTACGGTCGCCACTTTCGACGGATCGTGTCTGGCCAACCTCGAGCTCCTCAAGGGTCTTGGCGTCGAGCATATCTTGGGCGGTGAGTTCGAAGCCGACCTCGTCGACGTTGCGACCGGTCGACATCCGGCACGCGTCGCCGGACTGGTGCCGCGTCTCACGTATCGCGTCCCGGACCGGACTGGGCTGCCCTCACCGTCTCGCTATGCCACCCTTCAGCAGGGGCCGCTGCGCCGCACGGTCGCGTACACGGAGGCCAGTCGTGGCTGCAAGCACGTCTGCACCCACTGTCCGGTCGTACCGATCTACAACGGGCAGTTCCGCATCGTGCCGGTCGAGGTCGTGTTGGACGACATCCGACGACAGGTAGACCTCGGCGCAGAGCACGTGACGTTTGGCGACCCCGACTTCTTCAACGGCATCGGTCACGCGCGACGTGTGGTGGAGGGGGTTGCCAGCGAGTTCCCCAATCTGACCTACGACGTGACCATCAAGATCGAGCATCTGCTTCAGCACCGTCGGCAGCTGGCGACCTTGGCAGGGTCAGGGTGTCTGTTTGTCACCAGTGCCGTCGAGTCATTCGACGACGGTGTGCTGTCGGCGCTTCAGAAGGGTCACACCGTGGCCGATGTCGAGCAAGCAGCGGACGCATGTCGCGATGCCCGGTTGACGTTGGTTCCGACCTTCGTTCCGTTCACACCCTGGACAACCCTGGACGGGTATCGGAACTTCCTGCGCGCGATCGACCGCTTACGTCTCGTGGACCACGTAGCCCCCATCCAGCTGGCGATTCGACTCTTGGTACCACACGGTTCTCACATGCGTGATCTCCCAGATATTCGACCGCACCTGCAGCCGTTCGACGCCGACCGCCTCGTCTATCCCTGGCGCCACCCCGACCCGCGCGTCGACCGCCTGTCGGACGCTATAGCCGAGGTTGTGGGCCGCCGGCTTCGGGCCAGCCGTGCCGATGTGTTCGACGACGTGTGGGACTTGGCACATGCGGGCTCGGATCGCGCCGCACCGACGCGGAGGCCCCAGCCCCGATTGCGGGCGGAGGTGCCGTACCTCAACGAACCGTGGTATTGCTGAGCTGAGCCGACAACCGAGCAGGTGGCTCTGGTATAGGACTTCTTGAATGCCTCGGGTGCTTCTCGTTGCCGCGACAACCGGCTATCAGGTGCGGTCATTCGCTAGCGCGGCCCAGCGAATAGGGGTCGACCTGATCCTGGCGACCGATCGGTGTCATGTCCTCGCCGATCCCTGGAAGGACCAGGCGGTGCCGATTCGATTTCACGATGAGACGGCATCCGTGCAGGCGATCACGGACGCAGCGGGGGATAGCCTCGACGGTGTGCTTGCGGTCGGGGACCGGCCCGCCGAGGTCGCGGCATCGGCGGCCGCCGCGCTCGGATTGAGGCTGAGTAGCCCCGATGCGGTGCGGGCCGCTGGAAACAAGCTGGCTACGCGCCGTCGAATGTACAAGGCGGGACTCGCGTGCCCCGTATTCTCGCCGGTCGAGGCCGACGATTCGGCATCTTCGCTCGCCGATCGAGTCGGCTTTCCCTGTGTCGTCAAGCCGCTGGCCCTGTCCGCAAGCCAGGGGGTCGTGCGCGCGAACACGCCGACGGAGCTCGAGGCGGCCATGGCCAGGACTCGACGCGTGCTGACCCTGTCGGAGACGACGCAGGGCGCCGCGGGCCATCCGGTGATGCTCGTCGAGCAGTATGTGCCCGGGGAGGAAGTCGCGCTGGAAGGCGTGCTGACGCGCGGTGAGCTTCAGGTCTTTGCGGTCTTCGACAAGCCCGATCCGCTCGAAGGCCCGTTCTTCGAGGAGACGATCTACGTTACACCGACGGCGCTTGCCGACGCTCGACGGCAGGAAGTCGTCGCGGCAGTCGAGCGAACAGTGGTCGCATTGGGCCTGACCGACGGCCCGATTCACGCCGAGTGTCGTCTGAACGGCGATGGCGTCTTCGTCCTGGAGGTCGCGGCGCGCCCGATTGGGGGGCGCTGCTCGAAAGCCCTGAGATTCCGATCGCTCGATGGTCTCGACGCGTCGTTGGAGGAGGTGCTCCTCCGTCACGCGATCGGGGAATCGGTTGCTGACTACCGGCGCGCGGACGACGCCGCCGGCGTCATGATGATTCCGGTTCCCCGCGAAGGACGGTTCCGGGGAGTTGACGGGGTCGACCGGGCGCGCGACGTGCGGGGCATCGACGACGTGGAGATCACGGCCAAGCGCGATCAGCAGATCCGGCCGCTTCCGGAGGGCGGAAGCTACGTGGGCTTCATCTTTGCGCGGAGCGAGGATTCGAGATCCGTTGTGTCCGCGCTGCGCGAGGCCCACGCGCTCCTGCGATTCGGGATCACCCCGTCTGTGCCGGTTTCACCGGCGAACGCTCAGACCTGATTCGACACCTGCGAGGCCTCCGGTATTCACCCTGCCTTCGGAACCCGGAATCAGAGCCTAGGCTTTGGCCTGCGGCGGGACGTAGTCGGGTGGCAACGCGGAGCCCTCACCGAAGAAGAAGTCCTCCATGAACTTCGCGACCATCGCCTGGGCCTCCTTCTGCCAGGGCATGAGTCGGTACTCGTTCAGGATCATCTTCATCCGTTCTTCCCAGAGCTTCCACGCCTCCGCTGACACGTTCTCATAGATCCGCTGCCCGAGGTCGCCGGGCCACGGCGGCGCGTCCAGTCCAGGCATCTCCTTCTGGAACTTGACGCACTTCACCGTGCGTCCACCCGTCGGCTTCGGAGTCTCCGTCGGCTGATCGTCACATGGAGCCATCGCGTTCAGTGTACTCCCTTCGGTGTAGACCTCGTCCAGATCGCGAGATTGTCGGCCTCGAACCCGGCGGTGACCACACGTGTGACCTCGACCCGGGCGTCGTTGAACACCGCTCCGCCTCCGAGGTCGGTCGACGCGTCGGCCACGAGCGCGTTGGCCGTCGATCCGTTCATGGTGTGCTTGCTCCACAGGCCCTTGGGAAGCGAGACCGTGCCTGCTTTCAAGTCGGTGTTGATGGCAACCGGGCAGAGGACTTCTCCCAGGGCGTTGAAGATCCGTACGCTATCTCCGTGGTTGAGATCGCGGGCGCGAGCATCGGCTGGGTGCATCTGCAGCTCGCTGAGCTGGTCGGTCAACTCTCCCAGCGTCGATGTAATGGTCTTTTCGGTTGCTGGCGACAGCAGGACGAGCGGATACGTCGGCTCATCAGTGTGCTCTTGAAACCCGTACAGGCCGGCCGGCGCTTCTTGCTCGAGCGCGTCTGGGACCAGATCGATTTTGCCATCCGATGTTCGCGGAAAAACATCCACGAACTGGATTGGGATAGCCGGGCATTCGGGGGTCGCGATGCCCGATTGCATCAGGCTGTCGCGCACGTCGTCACGAAGGGCCGCCGACGCGTGCATCACGGCCTCCGAGTCACTCGCGAGCGTCGGGCTGATCCGGAGACCGAGGCGCCGCGCGAGATCGCCAAACACTTCGACGTTCGGTCGTGAATCACCAACCGGTTCGATCACCGGCTGCACGAGTTGCAGGCTGATCGGCCCGTATCCCTTGGCGAGGTCGTAGTGCTCCAGAAACGTCGTGGCGGGCAGTACGACATCGGCCCACCGCGCGGTATCGGTCATCACCTGGTCGAAGACGACAGTGAACAGGTCGACGCGCTGCAGTCCCTTCAAGACCCGGTTTTGGTCGGGCATCGTGGCGGCCGGATTGCAGTTGTACACGAACAACATCTTGATCGGGGGATCCTGGGGCTCGGTTAAGACTCGCCCCAAGTGATTCATGTTGATGATGCGCGTGGGTGGCTCGTCGACGCCAGCGATCGCATCATCGTCAACCGTCCACGCACCCGTGTTGCTCATCGAGAAGCCGCCCCCGCGCACCCCGAATTTTCCGCCAATTGCCGGTAGGGCGAGCACCGCCGCCACGGCGCTTCCCCCGTTTCGGTTTCGCTCCAGCCCCCAACCACAGCGGATGACCGCCGGCGAGCGCTCCGCGTACAGATCGGCGACCTGCTCGAGTTGTTCAGGTTCGATCTCGGCGACCGCTGCGGCTCGTTCGATTGTCCATTCGTCGGCGCGGGCTCGAAGTGCGCTTGAGCCGCGGGTGTGCTCCTCCAGAAATGCTGCGTCGTCGAACCCGTTTTCAAACAGGAATCGATGGATCGCCAAGGCAACAACGACGTCGGTTCCAGGCCGAACCTGGAGGTGCACGTCCGCCTTTTTGGCGAGCTTGGTCTCGCGCGGATCGACCACGACCAGTGCCGCACCTGCGCGCTGCGCGGCGCGTACGTGGGGCACAAGGTGGATGCCCGATCCGGAGGGGTTGGCGCCCCAGATCACAATCAAACGCGCCGAACGGAAGTCGGGATACGAGACGCTTGGCATCCGCCCGTACATCGCGACGTTGACGGCTGTCGACGGCGCGGCGCAGACGGTGCGGGCAAGTCGAGACGCGCCAAACTGCCGGAACAACTGGGCGTCAGCCGTGTCCTGCGTGATCATTCCGTTGGATCCACCGTACGAGAACGGCAGGATTGCCTCGGCCCCGTGGGCCTCGCGGATCTGGGTCATTCGCGCCGCGATCTCGTCGAGCGCTTGGTCCCAGTCGACCTGCTTGAACTGTCCCTCGCCTTTGGCGCCCGATCGAATGCCCGCACGATGCAATCGGTCGGGGCCGTAGACACGGTCGCCGAATCGTCGCACTTTGCCGCAGATGTACCCCTCGGTGACCAGTTCGCGCGTCGATCCGTCGATCTTTGCGAGCCTGCCGCGTTCGACCGACACCGACAGGCTGCACGTGTCCGGGCAGTCGAGCGGGCAGGCGGTCTGGACGGTTGACCGACCCCAGCTGGAGTCGTCGTCATGTTCTGGCATTCGTTTCAGAGTATGACAGACGGTGACGTCAGCGTGGGTTTCGACCTATTCTGGTGAAATGGAGCTGCGATTCGAAGACGTCAGCAAGCGATTCGGGGAAGCGACTGCCTTCGAGATCCCGAGCCTCCGAATCCGTTCGGGCGAGCTGTTTACGTTCGTCGGCCCATCCGGATCAGGCAAGTCGTCGGTTTTGAAAGTGATAGCAGGCATCGAGCCGCCTTCGTCTGGCACGTTGCTGATTGGGGATCAAGCTCTGAGCGAGCAGGTGGGCGATAGTCGTGGCGTCGTGCTGGTCGCCGCGGCGAACCTGCTCGACCCGGGCCCACAAGAGGTCTCGCTGTTTGATGATCCGTTGTGCGAGGTGGAGGCGGCCGAGCGGGAGCGGCAGCGCGCGGCATTCGCGCGCCTTCATAGCGAGCTCCGCAAGACGTTCATCTATGCCACCCAAGACCAGGCCGAGGCGCTCGCGATCTCCGACCGGATTGCCGTCCTCCATAACGGACAGATTCAACAGGTCGGAACACCTACTGAGATCTTTGATGTTCCGGCCAACACGTTCGTTGCGTCGTATTTTGGTGCGCCGCCCATGAACGTCGTCACCGGGATTCTCGAAAAGGATGGGCAGGCGGTCGATGTCGGAAACCGGGCGATACAGCTAGGTTGCATGGTTCGAGACAGCTATGCGCGAGACGTGTCGCTGGGCATCCGACCGGAACACGTGCGACTCCGTTCGGCTGACCAACCAGGCTGGCGCGGGAGGGTCGCACGCGTCGACCGCGTCGGTGATCGCACATCGGTTGAGGTCAGGGTCGACATGGCTTCGTTTGTCGCGCACGCAGACAGCGACCAGCCCTACGAGCCGGGCGACATCGTGACGATCATGCTATCCACCAAGCACCTGCACGTCTTCGACGTTCGAGGCAGCCGCCTCGAGACGACGTAGTCCTCATGCGCCTCGCGCTGATACTGACGGCTGTGGTGGTACTTGCCGTGCCGACGCCGGCAAGCTGGGTTGAGTCCGTCTACTCACGTCAGGCGTACCTCATCGCGCAAAACGTCGTTACGCCACTGTCGAGCGCCACGTCCATGGCCCTATTCGACCTACTGGCGGTCGCAGCCGTGCTGAGCGTGGTCGGGTGGTGGCTCCTGTCGCTGTGGCGATCGCGACCCGGCGGACGCTGGCGCAGAGCGGCGCAGTTGGGGACGAGCACGCTGGCGCTACTGGCGAGCGTCTACCTTGTGTTCGTCTTCGCCTGGGGGTTGAACTATCGCCGCGAGCCACTTAGAGCAAAGATCGACTTCCGTCAGGACCGCGTAACTGGGCAATCGCTGCACGCAGCGAGCCTCACGGCGGTGGCTCAGCTCAACGAGCTCCACGCCACTGCGCACGCCGCGCGTTGGTCCGAGCTCGACGAGATCCCTGAGTACCTGGGACCGGCTTTTTTGACGGTGCAGCGACGACTGGGCACCTCACGAACCGCCGTACCCGGCGTACCGAAGCCGACGCTGCTCACACCCTACTTCAGACACGCCGGCATCGACGGCATGATCAACCCCTTCTCACTCGAGGTGCTCGTCAACGCCGACGTCCTGCCCTTCGAGCGGCCGTTCGTCGTCGCCCACGAATGGGCGCACCTGGCGGGCTACGCGGACGAGTCGGAAGCGAGCTTCGTGGGATGGCTCACGTGTGTCGAGGGTGACGCGCGGTCGCGCTACAGTGCCTGGATCTTTCTGGCGCCGCATCTGTTTCGAAACCTGGCCCAGGAGGCACAAGCGCCGATGTGGGAGCGTCTCGACCGCGGCCCGTCCGAAGACTTTCGGGCGGTCTCGGAACGTCTCGCGCGCGCGGTGCCGGTGGTTCGGCGCAACGCTCGACGCGTTTACGATCAGTACCTTCGCGCCAATCGAGTTGAGGCGGGGATTGAGAGCTACGGGTTGGTCGTCGATCTCGTTCTCGGAAGTGAGCTCGGCGGATCGGCGATCGGCGGGGAGTGATATGATCCCGCGCACCATGTTCAAGCTTGTGAGCACGGTTCGTGGCGGCGCGGTCAACGCACCCGCCATCGCCGCGACATACGGGTCGGTGGATGAAGCGCGCGACGCGGCCAAGAAGCTCATGCACGAGCATCAGCGCGTGGTCCGCGTGATGATCGTCGAGTCACCGGAATCCAAGTTCGTCGAGTGGATGGACCGAAGCTAGTGAACGGCCGCGAGTGGCCTCCTACCCCTCGCCCTCTCGATACTGATTGGTAATAGGCAGCCGTCGGTCCTTGCCGAACGCACGGGTTGTGACCCGGACGCCTGGCGGCGACTGACGGCGCTTGTACTCTGCGCGGTCGACCATCTCGATGATGCGGGCGACAAGCGCCCCTTCGAATCCCTGGGCCTCGATTTCGGCCGGCGTGCGGTCGTGCTCAACATATGACTCGAGAATCGCATCGAGCGTCTCATAGGGTGGGAGGCTGTCGGTGTCGAGTTGGTCCGCGCGGAGCTCGGCTGATGGCGCCTTGTCGAGAATCCGCTCGGGGATGACCGCGTTCTGCTGATTGCGCCAGCGGGCGATCCGATACACCCAGGTCTTGAGGACATCTTTCAGGATCGAGAACCCCCCGGCCATATCGCCGTAGAGGGTCGCGTAGCCAACGCTCATCTCGCTCTTGTTGCCGGTCGTCAGCACGAGCCACCCGAACTTGTTTGAGAGCGCCATGACGAGGTTGCCGCGGATTCTGGCCTGGAGGTTCTCTTCGGCAACGTTCGGATCGGTGTCGGCAAACGCGTCGTCGAGCGCCGCGTCGTAGGCCGTCATGAGACTCTGAATCGGCATGTCCAGAAGCGTGACCCCTAGGCGGTCAGCGAGCTCCGCCGCGTCCTCACGGTTCATCGTCGCGGTATACGGAGACGGCATCGCGACCGCCGTGACGGCGTCTGGGCCAAGCGCGTCAGCGGCGACGACCAGCGCGAGCGCGGAATCAATGCCCCCGGACAAGCCAAGCACCGCGTGACTGAAACCGTTCTTTCGGAAGTAGTCGCCGGTGCCCAGGACCAGCGCTTGGTACACCTCGGCTTCAGGCTCAAGTAGCGGAACCAGCTGCGGAACCGGCGTCGGGGTCTTGGCCCGAGTCGTTCGCGGCAGCGTGACCAGTTCGACGTGTTCGGACGAGGTACCAAGCCGTTGTCGCCATCGCGGGTCGTGCAGGCGCCGTCGCGCGGCTGCTGTCACGTCGAGATCAGCGATCACGAGGTCTTCTTCGAACTGGCGAGCCCTGGCGATCAGCTCGCCGTCGGGGCCCATGATGAGACTGTGGCCATCGAAGACGAGCTCATCTTGTCCTCCGACGGCGTTGCAGAACCCAAAGAACGCGGCGTGGTCGACGCACCGCGTCTCGAACATCCGCTCGCGCTCGAGGCCCTTCGCGCGGTGATATGGCGACGCCGAGAGGTTGACGATGAGCTCGGCGCCACCGTCGATGGCGGCCCACTGGGCCGGGCCGCCCGGATACCACACGTCCTCGCAAATCGTGATGCCCACGCGCGCGCCATCGAGATCCAAGGTCAGCGCGCGGCTTCCGCTGGCGAAATACCGTTGCTCGTCGAACACCGCGTAGTTGGGAAGACAGCACTTTCGGTAGACCGCCTGCACACGTCCGTCGGCCAGGACCGCCGCTGCGTTGTATAGGTCGCCTTCGAGGAGCGGAAAGCCCACGACTACGACCCCGTCGTGGATGTCGGAGGCCAGCTCGTGGACGGCATGGTGCGCCCGCTCGGAAAAGCGAGGTCGCAGCAGGAGGTCTTCGGGGGGATAGCCGGTGATCGTCAGTTCCGGACACACGATCAGGTCGGCGCCCGCGTCGCGGGCGCGGGCGACAAAGGCGCGCACTCGCTCGACGTTGCCGTCGATGTCACCAACCGGGAGATTCGCCTGGCACAAGGCGATCCGTACCATCATCACACGATACCATTCGCGCTGCGCTCCGCATGACGCCATGCACAGAACTGCATCGCGTGACTCAGGGGTGGCCAGCCGCGAAACGATCGTGTCAGGGCAGGCGACGATCGGGGATGCCGATCGCGATCGCGATCTGGCGAAGTTTCGCCTGCACGATGGGCACGTTCTGCGGTCCCATTCCTAGGAACTGCTTTTGCGCAGCCGACAGCGATTCGAGTGTCGGATCGACGAAGTTAAAGAAGGGTGCGCGCTCGACTACCAACGGAGGCTCGCGGAGGTCAGGCACCTGCAGTAAGTGCGCGATCGCTCGTTCGAGACCACGGGCAAACGGCGTGTTCGGATAGCCGAGCTCGCTATAGGCCTCGTTCAACAGTGGCTCGAGTGTCGCATAGGCCTGCGCCGTGCCTTGCGCGTCGAGTGAGTCAATGATCGCGGCGTGACCGTCGTACCGTGCATAGCTGGTCGGGTTGACCCGGAGCGTTGCACCGTCACCGCCGGTGGCGAACCGGGCTTCCGACTGCATGAATCCCAGGTGTTGCGTAGGGTTGTTTCCGCTGGCGACATTGTCGACGACCACCACGAAGCGACGAACCATCCCGTTGGTCACCGACCAGGTTGCGAGATCCGGGTGCGACGAGAGTGCACCGACGAGGCTTCTGACGAACTCGTCGCTGCCGTCGAGCGTGGGCAGCTCGACCGGCTCAGGATCGGGTCCAGGCTCGATCGCCACTGGCGCAGGCGGGGTAGCGGGAAGCTCGACGTCGTCGACGACCGCGGTGGGCTCGGCTTCTGGGGCGTCGCCCAAATACCAGTACAGCCCAAAGCCAAGCGCCACGAGCAAGACGACCGCGATCGCGATGATCGGTCCGCCAGGGCGGCCCTCGGTTGGCTCACCGGTTGGCTGTTTGACGTGGTAGTTGCCCAGCTGAGTCACACATGAAGTGTAGCGCGTTCCGCGGCGACCACGCGAGGGACGGTGGGAGGCCGGAATTGACGGCGCGGAGTTAGGAGGTAGAATCCCGGTGCGGCTATGGGGTGCCATCAGATCGCCGTTGCGCTGACACTGACTACATCCGTGGCGCTGGCCTCGGCCTGTGGCGGCGGCTCGACCGATTCCGCTGCTGCTGATGCACCCGATGAGCGTTGTGGCTCACTAACCGATCTTGATCTGATTGATCTGCGGATTACCTCGGCCGTGAGCGTGCCGGCTGGGGAAGAAGATCCGGGGCACTGCGCCGTAGGCGGCGTCATCGAGACCGAGATCAACTTCGAGCTCTTGCTACCAGATGAGTGGAACGGCCGGTTCGTGATGGGTGGCGGCGGTGGATTCGTCGGCATCGTCCAGAACCAGGCCCAGACGGACTACGCCACCGGCGGTCGGCCCCTCACGCGCGGGTACGCCACGGCGGGGACCGACACGGGTCACGTCAGAGAAGGGATCGAAGCCGACTGGGCGCTGAATAACCTAGAGCGGCAAGTGAACTTCGGTCACCGCGCTGTCCATCTAACGACCGAGGCGGCAAAGTCGATCCTTCGCTACTACTATGGCGAGGCGGAACAGTACTCCTATTTTGTGGGCTGCTCGCGCGGCGGTGGCCAGGGCATGATGGAGTCGCAGCGTTATCCGAATGATTTCGATGGCATCGTTTCTGGTGCGCCAGCGTACGACTGGACTGGTATCGCCGCCCAGTTCGTGCAAACCCAGCAGGCGATCTACCCGGATGGCGATCTGTCGACGCCGATCATCACTCCAGACAACCTCAGGCTGCTTGCCGAGTCAATTGATACTGCGTGCGACACGCTCGACGGCGTCGAAGACGACATCCTTGGCGACCCGCGAGTTTGCGGCTTTCGTCCCGATGATCTTCCCCGGTGCTCAAGTGCCGACGCGGCCGCAGGCTGTGTGACAGAGACTCAGCTGGCCGCCATCAATGCGGTGTACGACGGGCCGAGGAGGCAGGGACAACCGATTCATTTTGGGTTTCCCTACGGCGGCGAGAACGATGCCGGCGGGTGGGACACGTGGGTGGTCGAGTCGGACGCGGCGCGCGAGGGAGGGGTGCCGAACCGTCAGTACGGTTTTGGCACGAACCTCTTCAAGTACTTCATCTTCAGCGATCCGGAGTGGGACTATACGACCTACGATTTCTCGACGTGGGCAGAGGACTCCGCTGCGACGGCGGCGATCCTAAACGCGACCGATGCGGACCTCGGACCGTTTCGAGATGCCGGCGGCAAGATCATCTACTGGACCGGTTGGTCGGACCTCGCGCTGTCCGCGTTCGGCACGATCGACTACGTCGAGCGCGTGCACGCAACCGATCCGAGTTTCAGCGACTACACCCGACTGTATCTGTTGCCAGGCGTGCTGCACTGCCGTGGCGGCCCGGGGCCGAGCGAGGTGAATTGGCTCGACGCCATCCGGCGGTGGGTCGAGGACGACGTGCGGCCGGACCGGCTGGTCGCGCAGAAGCTCGACCAGAACGGCTCGGTGAGTATGTCCCGTCCGGCCTGTCCGTACCCCCAGGTGCCAACGTACCGCGGCGATGGCGATCCCAGTTCGGAGGCGAGCTTCGCGTGCGTAGACCCGCAGTGAAGCCCCATTCGAACAGTCTCTGAAGGCGGATGAAAATTCTCGCGGCGGGATGGATTCCCGTTGGCATGGCTGGTATAAAGTAGTCGCGAAACCCAGGGCACCCATATGACCAAACTCCTTAGTGCGCTCACTGCGATCGCCCTTGCCGTGCTCGTCGTTGCGAGCCTGAGCTCAACACCGACCGAGGCCCAGAGTGCGCGGGCTCAGTTCGAGGTCTCCGGAACATCGACCGTCCGTGGGTGGTCGTGTCCGGTCGAAGGCGCCATGGAGGCGTCGCCGGGCCAGGCGTCCGACCCGCTGCCGGGTTTCCCGAGCGGGCTGCAGTCCGTCACCGTTACCGTCCAGGTGCAGGAGTTCGAATGTCCGGAGGAGCAGATGAACGAGCACCTCCTGGAAGCCATGGAGGCGCCAGAGCACCCGGAGATCGTTTTCGAACTGCAGGAGTACAGCGTGACGGACGACACCGCCGAGGCGTCGGGATCGATCACGATTCACGGCGTGACCAAGCCAATCACGTTAGAGATCGCGCTCGTGAAATCGGCGGACGGTGTGCGGGGCGTCGGCCAGACTGAGGTCGACATGACCGAGTTCGGCGTGACGCCACCGTCAGTGTGGTTGGGGCTCCTGAACGTCGGCGAGGTCGTGACGATCGATTTCGACGCGCCGCTGCCCAGTAATTGAGGAGAGTCCAGAATGCCTGAGAACCGAAGGAACATTCTTGAGAGCCGCAGACGCTTCTTCCAGCTGCTGGCTGGAAGTCCGCTTCTGGCCGCGGCCTATCCTACGCTCCCGAAGGCGTGGCAGGAGGGGGTCGCGAGGGAGGCGCGCCACGTTGCGCCTGCCGGACCCAGGCCGGCAGGAGTTCCTTGTCCCGATTGCGGACAGGAGATGGTGCTCCCATCCACCACGGCAACCCGTCCATTCGCGGCCGAGCAGACGGGCACGATGCCGCCGGACCGCGACCGGTTCCTGGAAGGGCAGCTCTCGGGTCAAGTGGTCGGCGCACCCGAAGAAGCGATCAACGTGTGGGACATGGAGATGACCACCCATGCGAACAATCTGCCCGAGCACTGGGCCTTCCTGCACCTCGGTGTCGACGACCTCGAGACGAGAGTGGCAAACAGAGAAGGGTTCAACCGGCTCATCTTGCGACCTAGGCGGCTTGGTCAGGATACGGAGAATCTGGACACCTCGATCCAGTTGTACGGCAAGCGGTACGAAACCCCCCTGTTTACCTGCCCGGTGGCGGCGCTGAAGGCGTTTCACACGGAGGGTGAGGTGGGCGCTGCCCGCGCGTCTGCCGCGAGAGGGGTCTTTACGGTCCAGTCGCACGAGAGCTCGCAATCGTACGAAGAGATCGCCGAGGCGGCGGGCGAACCGCACTGGTTCCAGCTCTACATCAGACCCGACTGGAACGTCGTCAAGAAATCGATCGACAGGGTAGCGGCCGCAGGTTGCGAGGTCATGGTGTGGACCATCGATCTGCTCGGCGGCAGCAATCGGGAGCTGACGCGACGCGCTGTGATTGGCGAGGGGAAAGGCGCGGCGTTCTGCCAGAATTGCCACGAACACCAGCCGGGCTATCAGAGGCCGATGCGACGCGACCTGGAAGGCCCTGAAGGGGAGCGCCCACCGTACGACTGGGACTACCTGAAGCGGCTCAAGGACTACACGTCGATGAAGGTGCTCGTGAAGGGCATCGTCACGCGTGAAGAAGCGGAGATGGCCGTTGAGTACGGCGCCGACGGCGTCTACGTTTCCAACCACGGTGGCCGCGCCGTGAACATGCTTCGCGGCACGATCGACGCGCTGCCCGAGGTCGTAGAGGGCGTGGCGGGGCGCGTCCCGGTGCTCATCGACAGCGGCGTCCGCCGTGGCGCAGATATCTTCAAGGCCCTGGCCCTCGGCGCCGATGCAGTGGGAACGGGTCGTCCTTACGTGTGGGGCCTTGGCGCGTTCGGTCAGGAAGGTGTCGACAAAGTGCACCAGATCGTCCTCGACGAGTTCAGGATGATCATGAGGCAGACCCGTACGACGGCTGTCGATCAGATCGGTAAAGAGTTCGTGATGAACGCGCCCTCGCCCATCATGACGCGTCATCACAGGTTGGGCTTCGGACTCTGAGCGTCGACGGCGACGACAGCGACTACTCGGGGACGTGCAAGTTGCCGCGGCCCGGCCCGGCGAATGAGTAGAGGGTCATGCCGGCTTCGGTGGCCATCTCGACGGCGACGCTCGAGGCGGCGCCGACCGATACCATCACCGGCATTGCGGCTTTGAGGGCCTTCTGCACCAATTCGAAGCCGGCCCGCCCACTGACGACGAGGATCCGATCGGCAAGCGGGACCTGGTTCTTCAGCACGAAGTACCCGATCACCTTATCGACGGCGTTGTGCCGCCCGATGTCTTCTCGAGCACACAGCAGCGTGCCGCTGAGATCAAACACGCCAGCCGCGTGAATTCCACCGGTCGCCTCGAACAATTGCTGCGCCCCGCGGAGCTTGTCCGGGAGCGTCTCGAGAAGCTGCGGATCGACCGACACTGGTGAGACCGGGGGCAGATCCTGCTCGAGATCGGCGATCTCTTCCTTGCCGCACACGCCGCACGCGGCGGTCGCTCGGAACGTGCGTTCGGCTGATTTGGTATCCACCGGAGCCGACGCCTCAGCGAGCGCGACGTCGACGTGGTCCCCAGCGAACGCGGTCACCTTGATCTGATTTCCACGGCTAGCCTCTCCCCCGACCGCTTGAATAGCGGTGATGTCGCGCCCTCCCGAGACCAGGCCCTCGGCGTGAAGAAAGCCGGCCGCCAGTTCCCTGTCGTGTCCCGGCGTTCGCATCGTCACAACCAGTGGCTTCCCGTTGACCCGGATTTCTAGGGGCTCCTCGATCACGACGAGGTCGTCTTCTCGCCGAGCGCCCCGCTTGAGGACAGGGACTGCCCGTGCACCCGGAATCTGGTCCGTTTCAGGAGACATGCCGGGATCTTACAGCCTCACCCCGGCTCTACGCTCGAGTCTAAAACTGGTGCACATTCAGAAGAGACAGAATATGCTCCTGTCGTCGGGTCTCACTCCGCGTCTTGAGGTCGGCGTGAGCCAATTCGCCGTTGGTTTGCACGTATGTAGTCAAGGTGCAACGAAATAGCTGGATGACGGGATCTGGCAAGGGGGGGGGGAGATGCGACCGCGACAAGCCGTACTGGCGGTTGTCGCACTGGGAGTGCTCGTTGTCACCGGCGCCCCGGCGGCGTTGGCCCAAGACGACACCGCGCAGCGCGACAGAAGGTGGCTGGACCAAGCTGAGGCGATCGAGCAGTACATGAGGGACGCCGACGTTGTCGACATCGAAGACATCGGCGTGGGTGTGACCAAACCCAAGCGAGCCGAGCTTGCTCCGGGTGGACCGGTTCGGCGCATCACGTTCAAGGCGATCCGGCCCGGCATTCACGCAGGCTTCTACGACGCTTTCACATCCGAGATCGCCGCCTATGAGCTCGACAAGCTGCTGGGACTTGCGATGGTTCCGCCCGCGGTGGAGAAGCACGTTGGTGGAGACATTGGCGCGGCCATCATGTGGCTCGAGTCGGCCAAGAGCTTCAAGGAGATGGGAGGCATCCCGGCCGTCCCCCGATCGCAGGCAGAACGGTGGACCGAGCAGCTCATTCGGGCCAAGATGTTCCACTGCCTCGTCGGCAACACCGATCCTAACCAAGGGAACTGGTTGGTCTATCCGGCCTGGAACCTGGTGCTTATCGACCATTCCCGCGCGTTCACGACCGGCACGAGGTTGGTGCATGAGTTGACGCGCATCGATCAGGGGCTATGGGAACAATTCAAGGCGCTTGACGAGGCAACCTTGACGGAATCGCTCAGCGAATGGATTGGCGGTGCCGAGATCCGAGCGATCCTGAAGCGTCGCGACAAGATGGCTGAGCTGATCGTGAAGCGTGTTGCCGAGGAGGGTGAGGAGGCTGTGTTCGGGCGCGCGCAGTAGGACGACACAGCGCGTTCGGAACCCGCGGTCTGCCACCTGCCAGCTCCTGAGCCGGTCAACGCCTTTCCCGCGGGCAGCGACGCCGGGCAGAATATCCTGTATCCTGTCTTTCGTCTTCGGAAATCGCGGATTCCGAAATGGATATCTCTCGGCGCACGTTCATCAAAGCCTCGGTCGCCGGCAGCGTTGGCATCAGCGCACTTGGATTCGACCTCCGGCCCGCCTACGCCGCGGTGCGGCAGCTCAAAATCCGCAACGCCAAGGAGTATCGGACCGTGTGCCCGTACTGCGCGGTCGGCTGCGGCACGATCGCGTACGTCCACGGCAGCGGTGGTCTCAACACGACCAACACCATCGTCCACGTCGAGGGCGATCCCGACAGCCCGATCAACGGCGGCACGCTCTGTCCGAAGGGCGCATCACAGATGCAGCTCGCGGTGAGTCCGCGTCTGCAGCACACGCCGAAGTTCCGCGACGCCCGATCGTCTGAGTGGCGTGACGTGACATGGGATTTCGCGATGGACTGGTTCGCCCGCAAGTTCAAGGACTCGCGCGACGCCACGTTCGTGGAGCACGACGACGCTGGCCGGACGGTCAATCGCTGCGACGGCATCGCCTGGGTCGGTAGCGCCACCGTTGCCAACGAAGACGCGTATCTCATCACCAAGACGATGCGCGCCATGGGGCTCGGCTATATCGACCATCAGGCCCGCATATGACACAGCCCCACGGTGGCCAGTCTGGCCGCCACGTTCGGTCGCGGGGCGATGACCAACCATTGGAAGGACATCAAGAACACCGATGTCGTCCTGGTGATGGGCGCAAACCCGGCGGAGAACCATCCCTGCGGATTCAAGTGGGCCATCGAAGCCCGTGATAACCGGGGCGCAAAGCTCGTCACGATCGACCCGCGATATACGCGGACGTCAGCCGTCGCTGACAAGCATCTGCAGATTCGTCCCGGATCCGACATCGCGATCCTTGGCGGGTTCATCAAGTACATCCTCGACAACGATCTCCATCACGACGACTACGTCCGCGCGCACACAAACGCCACGTTCATCATCGGTGAGGAGTTTGGCTTCGCCGATGGGCTGTTCGCTGGATTCGATGAGGCCGCCAGTCGCTATGACAAGACCGCCTGGGACTACGAGCGGGGTCCCGACGGCTACGTCCGGCGCGACCCGTCCCTCGAGCACGCGCGGTGCGTGTTTCAGCTGCTCAAGCACCACTACGACCGTTATACCCCTGAGGTCGTCGCAGACATCGCCGGGTGCTCTGCGGAAGACTTCCTTTCGATGGCCGAGATCATCTGCTCGACCGGTCGCGCCGACCGCGTGGGCACGATCATGTATGCGGTCGGTTGGACGATGCACACGGTTGGCAGTCAGATCATCCGAACGGCGGCGATCATGCAGCTGCTTCTGGGCAACATCGGTCGCCCCGGTGGTGGCATCAACGCGCTCCGGGGCCATGCCAACGTGCAGGGCGCCACGGATCACGCCATCGTTGCGGGTATTTTGCCCGGGTATCTCAAGGTGCCCACCCCCGAGCAGCAGTCGCTCGAAACACATCTGGAGCAATCCACCCCGCGGCCGCTTGTGGCGGATACGGTCAACTACTGGGGCAACTATCCCAAGTTCTTCATCTCACAAATGAAGGCATGGTTCGGCGATCATGCAACCGCCGACTCCGGTTACGCCTACGACTACCTCGCGAAGCCTGGCGACGATGCGACCTGGCTCTCCATCTGGGACGAGGCCTTCCGAGGCCAACTCGAGGGATTCATCGCGCTGGGCTTCAATCCGTTGTTGGCGGGGCCCGACGTACCCCGCTTGCAGAAGGCGATGGCCAAGCTGAAATGGAAGGTCGTCATCGACCCCTTCATGCTTGACAGCGCGGAGTTCTGGAAGGCCCCGGGGCAGAATCCCGAGGAGATCGACACCGAGGTGTTGTACCTCCCCAGCAGTCACTGGATCGAGCGCGACGGATCGTTCACGAACAGCGGAAGATGGGCGCAGTGGAAAGAGAAGGCTGTCGACCCGCCGATCGGGGTCCGATCGGATACGTGGATTCTGTCGGAGCTGTTCTGGCGCGTGAAGGAGCTCTATCAGGAAGAGGGTGGCGCCTACAACGACCCGATTCAGCACCTCACCTGGAACTATCTGAATCCGCGCGAGCCGATGCTGGTCGAGCTTGCCAAGGAAATCAACGGGTACGACCTAGCCACGGGACAACTCCTGTCGTCGTTTGGCGAGCTTCGAGACGACGGCACGACGACGTCCGGCAACTGGCTGTACTGCGGGAGCTACACCGAAGCGGGCAACCAGATGGCGCGTCGGGGCACCGCCGACCCGACCTCACTCGGTATGCACCACGACTGGGCCTTTAGCTGGCCGTTGAACCGGCGTGTCCTCTACAACCGGGCATCAGCCGACGCGGAGGGGCGTCCATGGGACGCCCAACGCGCGGGCATTGCCTGGACCGGGCGCGAGTGGATTGGCGACGTGCCTGACTACGGCCGGACGACCGCACCCGATGCAGCCGGTGCCTTCATCATGACCGAGGAGGGCGTCGCCCGTCTCTTCAGCTCGCATCTCGCCGATGGGCCGTTCTCTGAGCATTACGAGCCGGTCGAGAGTCCGACACACAACGTGCTGCACGAGAGTGTGCCAGTGAATCCCGTCATCCGCTGGTACGACGGTGTTCGGGAGACGCTCGCTGCGGAAGGCGAGGACTACCCCTACGCGTGCACGGTGTACCGCGTGGTTGAGCGAGAGCATTTCGTGACCAGCAACGTGCCGTACTTGGTCGAGGCCATGCCCGATTTCTTCGTGGAAGTTCCGGAAGGTTTGGCAAAGGAGAAGGGCATCGCCAACGCCAGCCGCGTGCGCGTCTGGTCGAAGCGCGGGTCGGTGACCGGCACCGCCATCGTCACCAAGCGGATCAAGCCGCTCCGCGTCAACGGACAAACGGTGTGGACCGTTGGGATTCCCGTGCACTGGGGGTTCGTTGGGCTCACCGAGGGCTCGATGGCCAACCAACTCACGCCGTTCATCGGCGACGCAAACACGAAGTGCCCGGAGTTCAAGAGTTTCTTGGTGAACCTAGAACAAGCATGAGCAACACGCTGGCGATCAAACGAACCTCAGGAAGTCCGAGTGCGTTCATTCCGCTGGATGCGCTGCGGTCGAATGCGCCCGAGTACGCCAAGCTCGTTGACATTTCGAAGTGCATCGGGTGCAAGGGCTGCGAGGTGGCGTGCAAGGAGTGGAACGACCTCAAGGTCGAGCCGACCGCGAACTTCGGCAGCTATCAAAGCCACGAAGACCTGAGCTCGAACACCTGGTTGCTCATGCGTTTCAACGAGGTTGAGGTCGGGGATGACCTGCAGTGGCTCATCAAGAAGGACGCATGCTTGCACTGTGAGGATCCAGGATGTTTGTTCGCGTGTCCTGCCCCCGGCGCGATCGTGCAGTACACGAACGGCATCGTCGACTTCAACCAGGACAACTGCATCGGGTGTCAGTATTGCGTGACCGGATGCCCGTTCGATATTCCCCGGTTCGACAAGTCGACTCGCACGGTGTCGAAGTGCAACATGTGCATTGATCGGGTTGACGCGGGACTCGAACCGGCGTGCGTCAAGACCTGTCCAACCAACGCGATTGCCTGGGGCACGAAGAACGACATGCTCGCGCTGGCCGATCAGAAGGTGGAGACGTTACGGCGTCGCGGGTACGCCAACGCGTCGGTGTACAACCCGGCCGGCGTGGGCGGCACGCACATGATGTACGTCGTGCCTCATGGCGATCGGTTGGAAGACTACAGTTTGCCGACCGACCCGACCGCAAGCCCAGCGCCGCTGACTGGCCTCGGCGCGCTCAAGCGGATCGGGGCGTATCTGTTCAGCTTTAGTATCGTGGGCACATTGCTCCACTTCTTGGCGTTTGGGCCACGGCGCCTCGAGGAGGAGGGGGGCGACGGATCTTCTTAGAAGGTTGCGTCAACCACGGACCGCGCATATGACCGAGCCTCTGTTACCCCGCTTCAGCTACGCCGAGCGTGTCGTGCATTGGGCTGTCGGCGTGACCTTCGTGGCGTTGCTCGCGAGCGGTGTGGCCTTCGCCTATCCGTCGCTGTTCTGGCTGACGACCCTCTTTGGCGGCGGACCGGCGGCACGCGTGCTGCACCCATGGATCGGCGTTGTGTTCGGAGTCGGCATGCTTTTCGTCGTCGTCCTGTGGGTGCGTGACATGTTCCTCGACGCCAGCGACTGGAAGTGGCTTGGTGCGGTTTGCGACTATGCGACGCACCGGTACGACCGGGTCCCGGACGCCGGTAAATACAATGCCGGTCAGAAGGTCTTTTTCTGGGTGCAGGCGGCGTTGGCTGTGGTGTTCGTGGTGACCGGTGTGTTGTTGTGGATGCCGGCGGCGTCCGGTTCGGGGCTGCTGGCGCTCGCCCGACTCGTGCACTACGCGGCCACGCTGGCCGCAGGGCTCCTGCTGGTCGTGCATGTCTATCTCGGAACCGTCGCCTACCCTGGTACGGCGCGTGGGATGATCGATGGCAAGGTCACACGACGCTGGGCTGCCATGCATCATCCGCGCTGGCATCGGGACCATGGCCACGAAGTCGACTGACCCGTCCGCGTGAACTCTCCTGCTTGGAAACAGCGCGTTGCGCGCGTGGACCTGCTTCGGCGCGCACACCCACAGGCCGAGTCGTTGCTCGACTTCTACGGGCGCGTGCTCGTCGCTCAGGAATCTGTCGCCCGTGGTGTGCGCCCGGCGTGGGTCTTGTCTGGGCAGCCGTCCGGACCCCGGATCGCGCTCCGTCCTACCGTTGACCGCTCGCAGGCACGAGTATTTGAGCAATTCGTACGGGCCGTCGCTCCGGGCGCAACCGATGTGATCGCGGACACAGCACAACGGCTGCTCGCGACCCGGTCGGTAGCCGTTTCGGTGCTCGAAGCGTTCGTCCAGCGGCAGTCCCTTGACGATCTCGCGACCTCGGTGGGGTGCGGGGCAGTGCCGCTCGAATTGTTCCCACACGCGTTTACCCAGGCTGTGCTCGAGGCCGCTGTTGCCTCGCGCAGGCCGGAGGCGACCGACCTCCGAGGCGAGAAGGCAGGTCCGGACGCCAGCCCGGCCGCATGTCCGTGCTGCGGATGGCCCCCGTTGGCCACGGTCCTGCGCGACCAGGCCGAGCTCAAGGGGGCACGTGCTCTCGTGTGCAGCCTGTGTGCGACCGAGTGGCCGATCCCGCGGTCTACCTGTCCGCACTGTGGGGAGGTCGAGCCCACCCAGCTCGAGTATCACATCGCCGAGTCGTGGCCACACCTCCGCGTCGAGGAGTGTCGATCGTGCGGTGTCTACGCCAAGGCTGTGGACCTGAGAATCGACGGTGCGGCGCAACCACTCGTCGATGAGCTCGCATCGGTCGAGCTCGATTTGTGGGCTGACGAGCGGGGACTAGACAAGCTCCGCCGCAACCTCCTTGGGCTCTAGGAACTATGAGCCCGGCGACTGAAGCTCGACCGACGCGCCGAGTGTTAGTGAGCCAACGGGTCGGGGCGAACCTGGAACTTGATGAGGCTCCCCCTCGTGCCCTTGTCCCCTTCGATGTGCCACGCGGCGTTGGTGCCATAGTCGGCCCACACGCCTCGACCCTTCCAGCCAGTGTTCGGGTCATCGATCCGTCCGTCGAGTCCTCGCGAGTAGAACCCGAGGGGGTAGGGGACCCGCATGACGACGTACTCCTCTTCGTCGGGAAGGAACGCGAGCAGCGAATCGGACGTGGACCCGGTTGCAATCGGGACATTCGGCCCAAGTCCCAAGGTGTCGAACTGATCGACCCAGTTGTAATAGTGGAAGTCGCCGCTGCCGTGGTCGTCGACGCCTTCCATTTGCGGGCCCGGTGTCGCGTAGAGCGTCCACCCCTGCGGGCACTGCTGCCCGGTGGCTGTGGGACCGTCGAAGACGTCGCACTTGCTACGATCGAACTTCGCCATGTGGCCGCTGCCGGACAGCGCCGTCCAGACGGTGCCGTCGGTGCTGATATCAATGCCTCGTGGCGAGTAGCCCTGAATTGGCGCGTTCGGGTTCTCGAACGGCGGCTCGTAGTACTCCGTTCTGCAGGTTTCAGGCGGGTTGTCCCCGATTGACATCCGGATGATCGATCCGGGCACGCCGCCGCTTGCTGCCCACACGACCTTCTCGGCGGTCGGATCCGGGACGATGCCATACCAACCGCGACCGAGCTGAGTATCTCTCGTCGGATCGGCCTCCTCGTTCAGCCCAACCCAGTCGGAGATCTGACCGTCGGCGTTCGTGTCCACCACGGGCGGGCACCACCCTTGCGCTTTTTCGGCATCGCTGGTCTCGTCGTAGACCCTGGTGTTGATCCAGCCGATGACGTCGTTCACCGAGCTCAAATACAGGATGTCGTCGTCGTCGAACCCGAACTGGAGGTGATGCGTATTGAAGCATGTGTCGATCAGCTCGACCGCTTCGGTTTCGGGATCGAAGTACGCGACCTGCCGGGCGGCGCGCTCGCGCGGATAGTGCTTGGCGAACGGGTTGTCCGATCCTTCTCGGCACCAAGCCGGATTCCCAGGCCCTCTAATCTGATGAGTTATCCAGACACGCCCCTTGGCATCCATCATCGGGTTGTGTGGATTGCCGGGGTTTGTGAAGACCAGCTCGTCGCCAAAGTACAAGGACGGCTCTGGCTGGGATTCCGGGAAGAAGTTGCGGAAGTCTCCTTCACCCGGTGTGTCTCGCACCGGAAGGTCGATCTCACGTGCCTCGTGGGTCGTGGGGTCGACGATGGTCAGTTTGTCGTTGCCGATATCGACACCATAGATCGGTCCGTTCGCGTTTACTTGCGGATTCCGTTTGTCGGTGGCGACCTCGTCGTGCACGTACGACACCTGGCTGCCCCAGTCCCACATCGTCAGCACCACGTCGCGCTCGCGACCGGCAGGTCTCGGCGGAGTCGCGGGCACGTCACCAGCCATAATCCGGTCGGTCCACGAGGCGTAAGTGCCGATCAGGCTTTCTCGACCACTTCGGTTCAGCATGGAGACCATGTTCGAGCCGCGTTGACCCGCCTTGAGCCGATAGTCCCACGCGGCCTCGGTCGAGTCGAAGTCGGCGGGGTTCAGCAGCTCGCGCGTCGGCTGGTTCCCGAGCTGGTGGCATAGCTGACACCCCTGCTTGAGCTGATCGATGTAGTGAGCTTGGGTGCGCATGCGGGGCGGGATCCCATTGCCCCTGGCACCGGTGCCCGGGAACTGATCCTCGCCTGGCACCTGAATCAGCGAGTACCAGTAGTTGGCGGGGTAGACCAGGGCCGCCTCTCGCTCGCTCGATGCCGCCGACGCCGCCAGGTCGATCGTGTGCCCAGGTTCGCCGGACACCGGATTCGAGTCGACGAGACCGTACCCGCGCACCCAAATGCTATAGCTGGCACCGGGGAGATCCGGCAGGACGTAGCGTCCTTGATCGTCCGTCACGACGATCTTTCTGAACTTGGTGTCCAGATCATCGGTTTCCGCGATGACCCAGACGCCGGCCTCGGGTCCGTCGGGACCTCGGACGACTCCGCCGATGTCGTCGCTGTCGATGTCGACGGCGGGTTGAGCCGCAGTTCGCGTGCCGACCCAGGCAAGCCCGATGCTCAGGAGCACCGCGATGACGGTCAACGTTCCGGACGTGTGGCGAGAAGTGAGTGGCATCAGTCAAGGTCTCCTTGAATTGGTCAGTCTTGTACCACGTTTGGCCCCGGACTGGCTAGCCTGTTGGCAGCCAGGTCGGGGCGTCGGCGTCCGACACCCGTTGCCTGCTCGAAGGCATGCGCCAGCTGCAGCAGGCCGAATTCGTCGCGGTGTCGGCCCACGATTTGAACGCCCACGGGCCACCCCTCCGGAGTGAAGCCGCACGGCACCGAGATCGCCGGAAGGCCGGTGACAGAGATGTAGTAACAGGACCGCATCCAGTCGATGTATGTCTCAAGCGGCGCTCCATCGATGGCGGTGACATATGGCTGGGTGATGTCAAACGGCGGTACCTGGCTCACCGGGAGGACGAGGAAGGCATGTCGGTCCATAAACGCCCGCACGCGCTCGTGGAGGTCTGCGTGCCGACGGGCCGCATCGCCGAGCTGGGTCCCCGTCAGGCGTCGGCCCTCCTCGATGTTCCACACCACGGTGTCTTTGAGCGCCTCTCGGTGCGCATCGGCGATGGCGCCGTAGCTGAGCTCGAAGTGCCACGCTCGCCAGGTTCGAAAGATCTCGTCGGCGTCACGAAGGTCTGGCGTGGCGTCATCGACCGTGCAGCCGAGTTCTTCGAACACCGCCCGCTGGCCCTCGATGACTGCGGTCACGCGGGGGTCCACTGGCAGCCCTCCAAGGTCTCGGCTCCAGGCGATCGTCGTGCCGGCGAACTCTCGCTCGAGGGAGTTGGCAAAGAGATCGGGCGACGTGTCGAACGAGAGGGGATCTCTCACGTCGGAGCCACTGATCGCGCGCATCAGGAGCGCGACGTCAGCTACCGTGCGAGCCATCGGGCCGGTCACCGATAGGCTCTGGACCCACCCTGAACGCCGAGGCCACAACGCCACGCGGCCTGGCGCCGGTCGCAGGCCGACGATATTACAGAAGCTCGCCGGATTCCGGAGCGACCCACCCATATCCGAGCCATCGGCGATGGGTACCATTCCGGATGCGAGGGCGACGGCCGCCCCGCCGCTGCTGCCGCCGCAGGTTCGCGAGACGTCGTACGGATTTCGAGTGGCGCCGAAGACCTCATTAAACGTCTGAGAGCCCGCGCCGAACTCCGGCGTGTTGGTCTTGCCGATCGTGATCGCGCCGGCCGCGCGCAGCCGCTCGACGATCAGGGCATCCGCGTCGGGCACGTGCTCCGCGAAGACGGTCGAGCCGAACGTCGTTCGGATGCCGCGTGTCTCGAACAGGTCTTTGTGGGCGATGGGGAGGCCGTGGAGACACCCGACCTCGTCACCCCGTCCTAACGCTGCGTCGGCCTCGCGCGCGGCCGTGCGTGCGGCGTCCGGCACCAAGGTCACGATGGCGTTGAGCGCTGGGTTCACCTGTTCGATGCGAGCGAGGTGCGCATCGAGCAGTTCGACGGCCGAAACCTCGCGAAGCCGAAGGCGTCGGGCGAGGTCGACTGCGGTGCTGTGACAGAGTTCGTCGGTCAATGCGGCGGGTCCGCCACTCGCTCACGCGGTCATTCGTGTTCGGTCAGTTCCCAATGGCGAGTAGCTCACCCTCGGTCCGAACGTACCAACGCCCGTCGACCAACGCGGGCGACGCGAGCGTGCGGGACCCGATATCGTTCGTGTGCAGCAGCTCGAATTCGGGTCCGGCGCGCACAACGAACGTTAGTCCGTTGTCGTTCGTGAAGAAGATCTTGCCGTCGACGGCAATTGGTGACGCTGAGAATCCCTCTCGGGTTGGTCGCCCAAGACGCTGCTGCCACATGACCTTTCCGGTCGCGGCCTCGAAGCAGGTCACGATACTGGACATGTCGTTGATCGTGTAGAGATAGTCGCCGAAAACCATCGGCGAGGGTACGAACGGTGAGCCTCGCGACGTCTTCCACTGAACATGGGTTTCGCTTACGTCGCCACGTCCCCCAGGGCGGATCGCGAGCGTCGGGCCCGCGCGGCCTGACGTGCAGAAGACGAGGCCATGTCCGACAACCGGAGTCGGAACGACCTCGCGACGGTTGCCGTCGCAACGCCATAGCTCAGCACCGTGCGCTGGGTCGTAGGCGGTGACGGTGTACTCGCTGCTCACGATGATTTCATCGTGGTCCCCGACCCGAACCGCCACCGGCGTGCCCCATCCGACTTTGGCGGTGCGCGTCGTTCGCCAAACCGGGTCTCCGGTTCGCGCGTCAAACGCGGCGACAAACGACCCACTCGACTGATCCTGGAACGTGATCACGAGGTTCTTGTAGAGAAGGGGTGACCCCGCGGTGCCGTGGTAGTTGTCGATCCGGCCCAAGTCCCGGTGCCACAGCAGAGCGCCTTCCATATCGACGGCAACGAGTCCTCGGCTTCCGAAGGACGCGTACACGCGCTCACCATCGGTCGATGGCGTCGCCGAGGCTCTCGTGTTTTTCGGTTGGATGTGCTCCACGAACCCATCGGGGACGTCCGTTTCCCACAGCGGCGTACCGTCTGAGCGGCGATAGCTGAGGATCGACAAACGACGTCCCCTGTCGCGCGACGTCGTCACGATGATCTGCTCGCCCCACACAATCGGCGAAGAGTGCCCCCGCCCTGGGACCGGCGTTCGCCATACCACGTTCTCGGTGCTCGACCACCGGTCTGGATAGGTCCCGCTTTCGACGATGCCTTGACCTGAGGGCCCACGCCACCGTGGCCAATAGGACTGCGCCTCGCCCTCGACGGGGACCATGAAGATGCCGTTTGACTGCGCGAGGCTCGTCGTGGCCACGGCCACCGCGAGGGCCGCAGCCAGCGCCAATATGTGCAGGTATGTGCGAGTCGATCGACTTGATTTCGGGGATCTGAGCCTCAGAACCATGCCCCGAGTATAATCGCTCGGCTCGGAGTGACCATGCAGTCGATTCCGGTCTCTGAACAGTTTGTCTTGACTCCGCTGGAGCTGCGCGACGCTGACGAGCTGTTTGCCCTCACGGATCTCAATCGCCGGTATCTGCGGCAGTGGCTGCCGTGGCTCGACAACATCACCCGCATCGAAGACACCCGCGCCTTCATCCGATCGGCACAGGCGCAAGCGTCGCAGAACAACGGGACGCAGCTGGCCATTCGGCACCATGGACAGATCGTCGGAATCGTCGGACATCATCAGATCGACTGGCGCAACCGCCTCACATCGCTTGGCTATTGGATCGGCGAAGACTGTCAAGGCCGCGGCCTCGTGACCGAGGCCACGCGGGCGCTGGTGAGCCACGCGTTTCGCGACGCGCGCCTCAATCGCGTCGAGATTCGATGTGCGGAGAACAATCACAGGAGCCGCGCGATTCCCGAGCGGCTCGGTTTTCGCGAAGAGGGGCTGCTACACGACGCAGAGTGGCTCTACGATCATTTCGTCGACCACGTCGTGTACGGAATGCTCACGTCTGATTGGCCGTCCTCGCCCGGAATCTGACCATGGGACCCAGGTGGACACGCGAAGATCGCGGATCTCGGTGACCAGCACTCGCTATCGCGGGCGCGTCGTTGCGCCCGCCGCCTTCCTCGTCATTCTTTGGACGATATCGCACGTCGCTGGACCCGCGTGGGCGCAGGACTGGCCCCAGTTCCTCGGGCCGAATCGCGACGGTCGCTATGTGGGTCCCCCGATCGCGGCGGAGTGGTCCGGTGAGACCCCGACCGAGGTGTGGCGCCAGCCGGTCGGCCAGGGCTTTGCCGGACCGGTCGTCGCTGGCGATCGCGTCTTTGTGTTCCATCGTGTCGGCGACCGCGAGGTCCTCGACGCGTTGACCGCAAGCTCGGGCGAGCCGGTTTGGCGGTTCGAGTATCCCTCGACGTACCGCGATGACTTCGGCTTCGACGAAGGTCCGCGTTCGGCCCCGATCGTGATCGACGGGCGAGTTGTGACGTTTGGTGCCGAAGGGCAGCTGCACGTGGTCAGCGCCGAAACCGGAACGCGGCTCTGGAGCGTGGACACGCAGGCCGAATTCCGATTTCGCAAAGGGTTCTTTGGTGCGGCCGGTTCCCCGCTCGTCGAGAACGGTCGCGTCCTGGCCAATATCGGCGGGTCGGAAGCGGGGGTCGTCGCGTTCGACCTCGAGTCCGGCGAGACACTCTGGGTGGCCACAACCGACGAGGCGAGCTACTCGTCCGGCGTGTACGCGGAGATCGGCGGGGTGCCGTATGCCGTGTTCTTCACCCGCAACTTCTTGTTTGGGCTGGATCCGGCCAACGGTGCGGTGCGATTCCAGCGCCCGTGGCGTGCCCGCATGCGAGCCTCAGTGAACGCCGCGAGCCCGTTGATCGTCAACGATCTCATCTTCGTGTCAGCGCAGTACGGAACCGGGGCGGGCCTATTCCGTGTCGACGGTGGTCGACTTCAAGAGCTCTGGGTGTCGGACGACGTCATGTCGAACCACTACGCCACGAGCGTGTACGACGCGGATGCCGGCGCGCTGTTTGGGTTTCACGGACGACAGGAGTACGGACCGAGCCTGCGGGCCATCGATTTGTTGACTGGCGAGGTTCATTGGAACGTCGATCGGTTCGGTGCGGGAACGGTGACACTTGCAGGCGACCGCCTGGTCATCATGCGTGAGTCGGGGAAGCTGGTGATCGCTGACGTGTCACGTGACGGCTATGCACCGCTCGCGAGCGCGAAGGTGCTGCCGCCGACGGTTCGAGCGTATCCGGCTCTCGCCGACGGCTTCTTCTATGTCAGGAACGAGACGACGTTGATCTGCCTTGATCTCCGCCCTCGGTAGCCTGCAGTCGGTCCGCGAAGCGTGGCTCACCCAGCAGTCGCGACGGCCGGGGTCGGCGCAGCCGGAACCCTTCGATCGCGTGCTTGCGCAGATGGTCCATGGCTTCGTCGACGTCGTCCGTCGCCAGCCAGTTCTCAATTTCCCCAGGCGAGATCGCGCCCTCCGAGACCATGTTCTGCACGAGGTGGAACAAGCGTTGCCAGTATTCGGTACCCATGAGGACGATGGGGAAGTTCTGGATCTTCTTCGTTTGCACGAGCGTCAGCGCCTCGAACAGCTCGTCCATCGTCCCAAACCCTCCAGGAAGCGCGACGAAACCGTACGAATACTTGAAGAGCAGAACCTTCCGGACGAAGAAATAGCGGACCGTCACAGACCGATCCAGATACGGGTTGGGCACTTCTTCGGCGCCCAGCCTGATGTTGCATGAGACCGAGTGCCCGCCGGCCTCTTTGGCGCCTCGGTTAGCGGCCTCCATCAAACCCGGTCCGCCGCCCGTCATCACGGTGAAGCCGAGGTGACTCAGCGCGCTGCCGACCTGCCGCCCGAGGTCATAGTACGGATGTCCCTCGTTGAATCGCGCTGAGCCAAAGACCGTCACACACGGCCCGACGAACGACAGCGCCCGAAACCCGCTCACGAAGTCGCGGATGGCCCGAAGCACAAGGCTCAGATCGCGCCGGCGAGTCTGAGGCCCCTCGAGCAGGGCTCGGTCGTACCAATCTGGACGGGAAAGCGGATCGTCAGCCACGGAATCTCCGGTCTTCGATATGGGTTAGGCGCTCCCGAGTTGCTGTCACGCTTCGACACGGGCGAAGAAGTGGGAATGCAGTCTGTTCAGGGCCGTTGGTAGGTCAGCTTCGCGCATGACGAACGTCAGGTTCCGCCTCGAGGCCGACTGCGAGACCATTCGGCACGGGACGCCGAGCGCCTCCACGACCTGGGGGAAGAGCGTGAGGTCTTGGTTGAGCGTCTCGCCGACGACGCACAGCAACGCCATATGGGGCACTGTCCTGACTTCGGCAAACGTCGAGAGCTCGGCGACGAGCTCGTCGAGGTGGCGGTCGTTGTCGATGGTGATCGAGACATCGACCTCTGAGGTCGTGACGACATCGACCGCGGTCTCAAACCGGTCGAAGACGTCGAAGAGCCGTTTCAGGAACCCGTGCGCCATGAGCATGCGGGCGGACTCCACCTCGATCACCGTCAGGCCTCGTTTCGAGGCGATGGCCGTTACCGGCGAATCGCCGGTCCCGTGCTTTGTAACCTCTGTGCCTCGGCCGTCTGGGTTTCTCGAATTCAGGATACGTACAGCGATGTCCTTCGCAACGGCTGGCTGGATGGTGGCCGGGTGCAGCACCTTGGCGCCGAAATACGCGAGCTCCGATGCTTCAGCAAACGTAAGCTTGGGGACGAGCCGAGCGTCGTCCACGAGTCTGGGGTCGGCCGTGAGGATGCCGTCGACGTCGGTCCAGATTTGAATCTCAGCCGCATCCAGCGCTGCGCCGAAAATGGCGGCCGAGTAGTCTGAACCGCCCCGTCCCAGGGTCGTCACGACTCCTGTGTCGGTCGCTCCGACGAAGCCACCGACCACGACCACGATGCCCGCGTCCATGAGCGGCGCAACATGCTCGTCTAGCTGCGCGTGCGTGAGGTCGATGCGAGGCTGGGCCCGCCCGTGCGACCCGTCGGTGACCAGCAGGGTCGTGGCATCAATCCAGCGGGCCGGCGTGCCCGCCGCATCCAGCGTCGCCGCGACAAGCTGACTGCTCAACCCTTCTCCGAACGCATGGATCGCATCCGCCGACCGGGGTGACAGCTCCTGCACCACCCCGACCGCGCTTACGAGCAGCTGCAGCTCGTCGCACGCCTGCTCAATCGCGGTGGCCATCGGGGCTCGCTCCTCGGCGTCAACCAGCTCTTCGACGAGTGCGAGATGCCGAGCGCGAAGCGTCTCGACCGTCTCCATGGGATCGAGCGACCCGCTTCCCCGCGCGTTCGAGCCGAGATCGACGAGCGTATCGGTGACGCCAGCCAGCGCTGACACCACAACGAGACGCGGGCGGGTCTCGCGTCCGACGATGTCAATCAGCCGACGAATCGCGTCCGCATCCCGCACCGACGTGCCACCGAACTTCATGACGACAGGCGTGTCGGTCAACATCGCCATCACTACGGGAACACTCCCAGCTCTCGGTAGGACTGGGCGATCCGCTCGATCGCCAAATGAAAGGCCGCGATACGGAGGTCCGGCACCCCGTCCACTCGATGCCGTGCCTCCCGAATCCGATGGTAGGCGGCGACCATGGTTTCCTCGAGCCCTGAATTCACGATCGTGAGCTCGTCGAGCGGCTGGACGATCTGATCCCGCTCTCGGTCGCCTATCTGCTTGCCGGTGGTCGTTTCGATCGCCGTCAGGAGTCGATGGTCGGCGCTCGCCTGGTAGCGGCGTTCCAGCAGACCAAACCGCACGTGCGACAGGTTCTTGAGCCACTCGAAGTACGAGACGATGACGCCGCCGGCGTTGGCGTAGACATCAGGAATGATCAACACACCACGCTCGCGGAGAATCGCGTTGGCCTCGGGCGTCGTCGGACCGTTGGCGCCTTCGACGATGACTCGGGCCCGGACCCGCGGAGCGTTGTCCTCTGTGAGCTGGCATTCGACGGCTGCCGGAATGAGGACGTCACAGTCGAGCTCCAACACCGACCGAGCATCCGGGTACGTCTTGCCTTCCGGATAGGTCACGACGCTGCGGTGCGTCCGCCGGTGCTCGACGAGCGCGTCCTCATCAAGACCCGACGGGTTGTGGACCGTCCCGGCGCTGTCCGCCGCTCCGACCAGGATGGCCCCGGCCTGTCGGCAGTACTTGGCCGCCCAGTATGCGACGTTGCCGAAGCCTTGAACGGCAATCCGCTTTCCGTCGAGTCCGTATGACAGGCCGAGCGCCGGAAGATCTTCGCGTGCGGTGAGAGCCTCCCGGAGGGCGAGGAATACTCCGCGTCCCGTAGCTTCCACACGTCCGTGGATGCCACCCTGCGACACCGGCTTACCCGTCACGCACCCCAGCGCGTCGATTTGGTCGGGGCGAACGGCCCGATACGTGTCGGCGATCCATGCCATCTCACGTGCGCTCGTGCCGAGGTCGGGGGCTGGGACATCGACTGCCGGACCAATGAAGTCCTTCTTGATGAGCTCGTGTGCATACCGACGTGTGATCCGTTCGATCTGTTCGAGGTCGTACTGTTTCGTGTCGACCTGAACGGCACCTTTGGCCCCGCCGTACGGCACATCCACGATCGCGCACTTGTAGGTCATGAGCGCCGCGAGCGCCATAACCTCGTCCTCGTCCACGTTCGGGCTGTATCGGATGCCGCCCTTTACCGGCAGGTGATGGTGGCTGTGCTCGGCACGCCAGGCGCGCAAGACGTCGATGGTCCCATCGACGCGGCGGACAGGGAAGTCAAAGCGGTACAGGCTGTTGCAACTTTTGATCTGGCTAAGGAGGCCCGGGGCGTAGGTCCCGAACGTGCTCGCCTCATCAAAGTAGCGGCTAACGTCGGCCCAAAAACGCCTCTCGGCCATATGGCATTCCTCGGAGCGGGCCAGTGTACCACTTCCACTGAGAACCGCTGAGCCGCCAAGTCGGGGGCTCGGCTCTAAATTGATTGGGGCGCCCAACCGATACTCAGAGTGCGGCCCGCTCTCAACCTCGACGCACTTTGGTCAGGGGACGAGGCTCCCAGTCATGGGCCGCTCAGGACCGCCGGCTCAGGGGCAGGGCCGGCGGTCCGTTTTTCTTTCTTCCGAAGCCGTCGCGTGTTTGCCGAATGGGGTGCCGATCCAGGCTCAGTCAGGCAGAGCGAACACGAACAGGCGACTCCCTGAGCTGGGGCGGATCTCGGGCGTCATGCTGAGGTTGATCCCAGCACCGCCGCCGGCGCTGACGGCGATGTACTGACGTCCCTCAACCGCGTAGCTGATCGGAAAACCTGTGACGGGTGTCCCGAGGTTGATCTCCCAGAGGACATCGCCGGTCTCTTGGTCGAGGGCTCGGAACCGCCCGTTCGCATCGCCGCCGAAGACGAGGCCTCCACCGGTCGTCATGACCGACATCGTGGACGCGCGTGTCTCGAAGACCCAGGGCGATTCGCCCGTTTCCGCCGAGACCGCGTGCACGGCACCGAGTAGGTCCTTCCCAGGGGTCAGTTGATGGCGGCCTGCAAGCGCGTAGAGCTCCAACGGAGGTTGACCACCCGCCGTGAGCGCCCGTTCACGCGCACCTCGAGGGGTCTGGGTGGAGAGCATGCGCGCACAAGAATTGCGCAGTGGGATGTACATCGTGTTGGTCAGTGGGCTATACGCTCCAGCTTCCCAGTCCTTTCCACCCTGCCACGTCGGACAGGCCAGCACTTCTTGCCCCAGTCCGGTAAAGACGACTTCCGCGTTTTCGGTGACGTCGCCCGTGGCGCCATCGATGTAGCTGATGACGTTCTGCGTGATGGTCGGCTTCGCCCAGAGGAACTCACCCGTTTCGCGGTCGAGCGTGTAGACGACTCCGGTCTTACCGGGGATGCCGGTCACCACTTTCCGAACCTCGCCAGGCTGGATTCGCGGATTGACCCAGCTCACGGCGTCGCGATTCGGGGCAACGGCGGTATCGACGAGGATTCGCTCGAAGGGATGGTCGAGGTCCCAATGATCATTCAGATGCTGGTAGTACCACGTGATTTCGCCGGTGTTCGCGTCCAGCGCGAGCGTCGAGTTGTGGTAGAGATGCGCGTTGTCGACTCCGCCAAGAAGAAACTTCGGCGCGGGGGACGTCACCGACGTACCGATGTAGATCAGGTTCAGCTCGGGATCGAAGCTTGGGACCATCCAGGTGCCGACATGCTTCCGCTCTTCGAAGGGCACTCCGCCCCAGGTTTCGTCGCCTGGCTCACCGGGCGCCGGAATCGTGCGCCGCCGCCACAGCTCCGTCCCGCTCAGCGCATCGTGGGCGGTGATCACGCACGCGTCCGGACCTCCCTCCGGCTTACAGCTGCGACCAGAAATGACCTTTCCATTGGCGACGATCGGTCCCGAGCTCTGCATTGCGGGGTTGACCTTGTAATCGACGACTTGCGTTTCCCAGACCATGTCACCGGTCGTGGCATCAACAGCGTAGACGTAGTCGTCGGCGCTGGTGTTGATGAGCAAGCGGTCATAGATGGCCATGTTGCGATTGTTGAGACTGTTGCCCCCGATGATCTCGAAGATGTCATCTGGGTTGTCGCGAGCAAACTCCCACTTCAAGTCTCCGGTCACGGCATCGATGGCGTGAATGCCGTCGCGCGTCAACGGGACGTACAACATCCCGTTGTAGGCAATTGGCACATTCTCCTGTGTGCCCCTCGTCAGCGCTCGCGACCAGGCCAAGCGAAGAGTACCGACATTCTCCGTCGTTACCTGATCGAGCGGGCTGTACCCCCACCCATCCAGGGTGCGGCGCCACATGAGCCAGTCCTCGGGCGCCGGGTTTTGAAGCATCTCGTCCGTGACGGGAACGAAGTCGCTGGCTGGTTGCGCGCGAAGACCGGCAGTGCCCTGCAAGAAGGCGGTCAGCAGGATCGTCAGTGCCAGGAAATCACGTGGAATGACAGATCGTCGGTCCATCGCGCGGGCTCCCTTCTCAGATATGACGGGGTGTGCGCAGGTTAGCGGTGCGATTCATCGCGGCCTCATCGCATTCCGTTGATTATACGGTCGGTTTCGCACCTTGCCTTGGATCGGCGAGCGTTTCGTAACGAAACCATTCGAGGGGACTACAAAAGACACTCGTCAGGTTGACTTCTCACGAGCCCTGTCGGGCCGATAGGTTGAGTTTAGGCTCTATACAGGGTGTCTTCCAGACAGGTGCGGTGTTTGCAACGTCAAGAACCCGTATGCCGTCGATCATCACGTTGTTCGATGCTCCGCCCGCTGTCGACGTCTCGGCTCCGGCTGAGAACGAGGTCGAGTCCGAGCAGCCCTCGGTACTGCAACGCCTGCATCGGATGATCGAGTTGGACAGGGAGGCGGGGGAGTACGGTCCTCCGCCGCTGCCTGCGCCCGCGGGGCACGCCGAAGACTCCCATTCTCGATCGTAGTTCCTGCCCGATCCGGCCCAGGCTTCCTCCCCGGCGATAGCTACGAGTGCGGTGTATCATCCCATCGAATCGACGTGGGGAAGTAGAGGGGGGTGGCATGCGTCTGAGGAAGGTGAATTCGGCGTTGGTCGTCATCGCGCTGCTCTTCGTGGTGGGAGGGCCGTCATCAGCCATGGCCCAGGTCGAGAGCCAGTGGCGTCCACCGGCCACGGCGGACGGTCAGCCCAATGTCCAGGGCGTGTGGACGAACTTCGATTTGACCCCGTTTGAGACGCCGAATGAGATTGACATCGAGCGCCTTGCCCCGCTGGCGCGCTGGTTCCCTGGGATCAATCAACCTCAGAAGCCGCCAAGTAGGCCCGACCCCAACGAACGGGTCGAGGCCGATCCGCGCGATCTCCTCATGAACTCTCAGAATATCGATGGACCCGGCAGGCGAAGCGAGCGGCGCCGATCGATGGTGGTTGATCCGCCCGACGGTCGGATGCCGGTCAAGGAGTCGACGGTCGCGTTCCGGAACAACCGGCTGATCAATCTGACCGACACCTGGATGAACCAGACACCGTGGGAGCGATGCATCACGCGAGGCGTGCCGGGCAGCATCTTTCCGGGCGGGTATAGCGCGGCGTTGCGTTTCCTGCAATCGCCCGGCTATGTCGTGATCCTGTACGAGATGATTCACGAGGCGCGCATTATCCCGATCAATGGGCAGCCGCACCCGGACGAGGCGGTTCGGCTTTGGAACGGCGACTCTCGCGGTCGGTGGGAGGGCAACACCTTGGTCGTCGAGGTCACCAACTACAGTGACAAAGGGGTGATTTCGAACAACGCCGGCACGCGTGGTGCCCGCGGGTTACCGGTCTCCGAGGACCTGCACATCGTCGAGCGGTTCACGTTTGCCGAGCCAGATCGCATCGATTACGAGCTCACCATCGAGGACCCGGCGCACTACACGGCTCCGTGGACTGTCGCGATGCCGCTGAATAGGGACGACGCTTACGACCTGTTCGAATACGCCTGCCACGAGGGTAACTACGGCATGGCGCTCGCACTGGGCGGGGCGCGTGCCGACGAGCTCGCAGCGGCGTCGGCTCCCTGAAAAACCGCCGGCTAATCTCAGCGCCTGGGTTGGCTCAGCGAGGTCGTTGTCCAACGAACACTTCGGTCATGCCGGGTGCCCAGTCGGAGTGCGTGACCACCACGCGGCGCGGGACGAACCCTACCTGGGTCATCAGAGCAAGCCAGCGATTGCGCGAGAACAGGCCTTCCACGTGGCGATCGTGCACGACAGAGACCGTGCCGTCGCGCTCCCGCATGAGATACGCGTAGTCGGCCACGTACTGTGAGTCGCTCGGATCTGGATCCCAGACCCACTCGAGAAACCGCAAACCGCGCGGGCAGCCGTCGACTCCCTCGGGCAGAACCTCGTCGTGGCCACCCTCGTCCGAACCGGGTCGAAAAGTTTCCTGCACGTAGTCCGGGGCGACCAGCGCGGCACCGCCTGCGCGGCAATGAACCCAAGCCGTCTCGAGAACGTCGAGCAGCTCACGCTCCGTTCCCATATAGCACACGGCGTCGTGAACGAAGACAGCGTCGAACGTGCGACCCAACCTCAGGGTACGCATGTCGCCGAGATGGTGCTCACAGTCGGGGTTCAGCGCGCAGCTGACGTCGAGCATGCCCGGCGAGATGTCGGTCAGTACCAACCGAGCAAACCGTTGCTTGAGGTGAAACGCGTTGTTTCCGCCGCCGCTGCCAAGCTCCAGCAGTGAGTCAATCGCCCCGTCGCAGGTCTCCTCCAGCGCATCGCCATAGGCGGTCGCTTCCTCGGCATAGTCCTCTGGTCGCGACAGCAACGGCCACCACTCTGACAGCTCGTTGTAGAGACGCGGCCTGTCGTCTGGTGAGTTCCCCATGGCCGGACGGCACTCATGTGAAGCGGCGAGTGCGCCGCCGGTTCAGTGAGTAATGACTGGCTTGAGCGCCCGCGCCTGGCGGACCCACCGACTGACCATGCTGCTCGAGGGGGTCGTCTTCGATAGGCGTTTCGCGGCATTCACATCGCGCATCGTCGCCGTGAGGTTGTCCGGCTTCCGGTTACGCAGCTCCTTCACGGTGTCCACACCCGCCGCTTCAAGCAGCTCGGAGTACTGACGACCGATTCCGCGAATGCGCATCAGGTCGGCCAAGTTGGCCCATTTGAGCAGCTGTGCCGGCTGGACGCCCGCCGCGCTGGCGATCTGACGACGGCCCTTTTTGTCGCAGCAGTGCTTGAGCAGCGCATCGGTCGACCGAATGCCGACCTGCACAAGCTTGGCCCGATAGGCGGGCCCGATTCCCTCGATTGTGTCGATTGCGTAACTCATGGTGCGTTTCCTCCTGGAAAGGGCGATCCCGCGGTGGGACCGTTGCCCGTTGTCTGTTCGTTATCAACAGACCGCCGCCAGCACCGAAAGTCACACTCTAGTCAAGCCACGTGCACGGACCACCGTGACGCCGGCTCTAGCGTTCTGCCATGTGGGGATATCGGTAGTCGCGCGGCGGAGTAAATGTTTCTTTCGTCGTTCGGGTGCTGACCCACCGAATGAGGTTCAGGTAGCTGCCGGCCTTGTCATTCGTTCCGGAGGCGCGCGACCCGCCGAACGGTTGTTGACCGACGATGGCACCGGTCGGTTTGTCGTTGATGTAGAAGTTGCCCGCGGCATTCAGGAGTCTGTCGTGTGCGATGTTGATGGCTTGCCTGTCTGTCGCGAAGATCGCGCCGGTCAGCGCGTACGGTGATGTGGCGTCGCACAGATCCAATGCTTGCTCGTAATCGCTGTCTCGATACACGTAGACCGTCAGCACCGGACCGAATAACTCAGTTTCCATCGTCGCATAGTGCGGGTCGGTTGCCTGAATCACGGTCGGGGCGACAAAGAAGCCGGTGCTGTCGTCACATGTACCGCCGCAGATCACCTCGGCGTCTGCGTCATCCCGCGCGGCGTCGATGTACCGTTTGAGCGTGTCGAAAGAGGTCCTGTCGATCACGGCGCCTCCGAAATTGGAGAAGTCGACGACATCTCCGTACGGAACGGTTTCGATCTCGCTACAGAGCTGATCCCGGAACGTCTTCCACAAACTCTCCGGGATGTAGGCTCGGCTGGCCGCGCTGCACTTCTGCCCCTGGTATTCGTACGCTCCACGAATGAGATTGGCCGCCAGCTCATCCGGGTCGGCCGACGCGTGCGCAAAGACGAAGTCCTTCCCGCCGGTCTCACCCACGATTCTTGGATAGCTCCGGTATTTCGCGATGTTCGCGCCGACCGTGCGCCACATGCCTTGGAAAACTTCAGTACTACCGGTGAAGTGCACGCCCGCCAGATCGGGGTGATTCATGGCCGGATCACCGATGGCGCCGCCGCTGCCGGGCACCATGTTGATGACGCCATCAGGCAGGCCGACGTCCTTGAGCAGCCGCATGATCCAGTGCGCGGCGTAGACCGCGGTAGAAGCCGGCTTCCACACGACGGTGTTGCCCATCAGCGCTGGGCTCGTCGGCAAGTTGGCGGCGATGCACGTGAAATTAAATGGCGTTGCGGCGAACACGAAGCCCTCCAGCGGGCGGTATTCGACGTAGTTCCAGACTCCCTGAGCGCTGGTGGGCTGCTGTTCGAAGATGTGCGTCAGATAGGACGGATTGAAACGCCAGAAGTCAATCAGCTCGCACGCCGCGTCGATCTCGGCCTGGAACGCGGTCTTGCTCTGGTTCAGCATCGTCGCGCCGTTGAGGATCGGGCGATACCGACCGGCCAGAAGCTCCGCCGCTTTCAAGAAGATCGATGCTCTCGCCTCCCACGGCATTGCGGCCCATTCGGGGCGCGCATCGGCCGCCGCGTCAACCGCCTGCTCGACTGTCGCGGCGTTGCCCTTGTGATACTGAGCAATGACTGTCTGGTGGTCGTGGGGCAGAATGCACGTTCCGAGGTCGCCAGTTGTCACCTCGCGACCGCCGATCACCAGCGGTATCTCAATTGATGTGCTCGCGAACTGCTTGAGCTGCGCCTTGAGGGCCTGTTTCTCGAGTGAGCCCGGCGCGTAGGAGAGCACCGGTTCGTTGATTGGCGTCGGAACCGTGACACGAGCGTTGATCATTGAGCACTCCTCATTCGTGGATGTTGCACGGGAATCGTATCGTCACCGCGCAGTCATCAGTGTGACAGCGTAGCCCTGATGCCGTTCTCATGTCGACTCTGAGGCTGACCACCTGGGGCACGCGAGTCCGACCCGAGGCAGATGAGATTGAACCACCCAGTCACCGGTGGTACGCTCTTGAGCGCGAGGAGGTTGTCTATGACACGTGTGTGTACTGTTGGCTCGCTGATGGTCGGGGCTCTCCTGCTGTGTGCGGCTCACCCCGTTGCCGCGCAGAGCGATGTGCCGCGGACACCGTGGGGCGATCCCGATCTGCAGGGTGTCTGGGACTTCCGCACCATCACCCCGCTGCAGCGACCGACCGACCTGGCCGACAAGGAGTTCCTGACGGAAGACGAGGCGGCCAAGCGCAACGAGAGCGCGGTTGAGCGCGAGGAACGCCTCGCGGCCCGGGCGGCTCGGCGAGCGGAAGTCGATCCCAGCGGCAATGTCGATCGCGGAGTGGATGGGGCACCCGGCTCCTACAACAGCTTCTGGTTTGATCGCGGCACGTCCGTCATTGCCACCAATCGCACGTCGCTCATTATCGACCCGCCCAACGGGCGGATCCCGCCACTGACGGCGCCCGCAGAGCAGCGGCGTGCGGCCATTGCCGAGAAACGCGGTGACATGCCGAACCATGAGCCGACGCCCGGCGGTTGGGTCGAAGACCTCGGTCCTGACGGTCTGCAGGCCCGATGCATCACGGGATTCAACGCGGGGCCGCCGATGACCCCGGGCTCCTACAACAACAACATGCAGGTGTTTCAGACCCAGGACACGATCGTGATCCTGAACGAAATGGTGCACACGGCTCGCATCGTCCCGACCGACGGGCGCCCGCACGTCGACCTCCGCCAGTATTTGGGTGATTCCAGGGCCCACTGGGAAGGCGACACGCTTGTCGTCACCACCACGAATTTCTTGCGGGAGACCAGTTTCCTGGACGGAGGGTCGAGCGCCGACCTCGAGCTGACCGAGCGCTTTACGCGCATGTCGCCTGAGATCTTGTTGTATCAGGTCACCGTGGATGACCCCACGACGTTTACCAGTCCCTGGACCTTCGAAATCCCCATGCAAGCGAATGCCGAGCCACTCTATGAGTACGCGTGCCATGAGGGAAACTATGGGATGTACAACATCCTCGCGGGTGCGGCGATGCGGGACGCGAACGCACAGTCTCGGTGAGAGACCCAACGTCGAAGGCCCGGGTTTCTTCACCCGAATCTGAGCGCTGGCTGGGCCCACTGAGTTGCGCGCTGATTCTGCTCACGCCCTTCGTCGTCTTCATCCGCCACCACGGCTACCCGCTAGCCAGCCCCGAGTTCCTGATGTCGGCGGGCGTGCTGACCGTGGCTGCGCTCGCTATCGGCGCGCTCGCCGCTACTCACTCTGTCCTGTTGCGGGTAGTCGCTATCGGTAGCTTCGTCGTCCTTCTGATCGACATCCAGACCGAGTGGATTACGTCGTGGTGGTGGGCACTGACGGCCCTTGTGCCACCCGTCCTCCTGGGCTGGCTCGTGCGCCAGAGGGTCGCGCGTCTCGGCATTAGCCACCAGCTTCTTCTTCCAGTCCTGGATCTGATTGGGGTGAACGTCGAAGTGCTCGGCGAGCTCGGCCAGGGTTCGGTCCCCTCGCACGGCTGCCACCGCTACCTTCGCCTTGAAGCTCGCCGAATGATTGCGTCGTTTCCTCTTGGTCATCTTCTGCTCCTCTGCCTTGACGGAAATGTAGTGCAGAAGATTCCACTTAGCAGCGTCGATCAGCTGTCCAACCGATGGGGTCCACCTCTTAGGACGGCCAGCACCAAATACAACCAAGACCAGCGCATGTAGCGACCTCCTTTTCGATGAAGCGCCTGAGCAGGCAATACTGCCACAACCCAAGGGTGTCGTCGCGCATTCTACCGACCTTCGCGCCGAGTCAGGTGCTGAATCACACTAAATCGGAAGAGTGCGAATTGGCGGGGGTTATGGGCCCAAAACGCAGGTTCGTGGGGGTCCCTACCTGAAGTGCGATCTAGGCCTCAAACGGGCCAATGTTAATGGGGGGGTGAAAAGGGGCAGTTTTGGCAGATCCGGAACTACGCTGTGCGGTTCATCGAAATCTAGACAGTGGCGCAGCGAAGGGAGAGGAAGGAGACAAAGGGGGACTGTCCGTGCCAGTCAAGCCGGGATTTCCATTTTGCCTGCCCCGGATGGTACCTTTATACACCCGAGAGCCGCCGATCCCACGAAACTTTCTTCGTCGCACAATCGTCCAGCTCCGGAGGCCGTCACCTCAGCCCCCGCTGACGTGCAACCGACTGGAGCCCCCTACTTTCAGGGCATTCCTCAGACACCGCTCCACACTTGTGGCCTTTCTTCGCCAGGCGGGCTTCGTAGCACTCGCCGCGCGTCAGCCTCCCGGCACTGGCAGCGCCCAGATCCTCCGTAGCATGTCGCCGAACAGCCGCCGCGTCAGATGCCCTTCTGCCAACAGGAGCCAGTAGTACCGCGCATGCTTCACTAGCCGGCCCCCGGTTTTCACCAGTCGCTGCTGCAGACTCGTGAGCGACCAGCGCTTGATCCGCGGCGGCAGGACCAGTCTGCGCCACAAGTTGCCCAGGTTGTAGGCCAGGACGCTCAGGTGCAGGCGCACTTCGTTCGCCCGGAACCGATGGCACGACAGCCGCGTCCAGTGGGTTGCCTGCTTGCCTTCCTTGATCCATGGCTCCGCCGTGCCGCGCTTGTTGTAGAACCGGACGACCGAGCGACTCGGGAGGGTCATGTTGGTCACGATGAAGCCGACGCGAGGGAACAGCTCACCCCGGTGGTGCTCCACCTTGGCGACCACCCGTCTGGGCGTAGTCCAGCGCTTCGCCTGATAGCGGAAACTCTTGTAGCGCACCAAGGGCTTGCGGCTCGGCCGTCCGGGCGGACGAAAGAGGATGTTTTCGATTTCCAGCTCCAAGCTCTTGTTCGCCGGCATGCGGATGGCATAGTCCACGTCGCGTCTCTCGAGCGTCTCGTCGATCTCCGGCTTGGCGAACGCCGCGTCCGCGCGGAACGCCACGCGCGTGCCCTCCGCCTGCTGCCGTTCAACCTCCGGCACGAGCAGGTCGTCCCAGCCGTCGGCGCTCTGCACGTTGCCGGGCCGCAGCGTGGCGGCGACGCAGTCGCCGTGCTCACTGAACAGAAACAGCGGGTGGTAGCAGACGGACTCAAAGTGCCCGTTATACGCACTCCCTTCCTGCGCCCCATGCACCGGGCTCTCGCTCGAATCCATGTCGAGCACGATCCGGTCGGCGCGCGTCGGTCTCTCGGCCTGTGCGAGCACCTCCCGGTTCACGGCCATCAGCCCAATGAGATTCTCCTCCTGGGTCAGCAGGTCGGTCTCGAACCAATGCAGGGTCGATGTCAGCGCCGCACCCCGGTCCCAGCGCTTTGGCGACCCGATGAGACGGAATGTCGGGTCCGTCGACACGCGCACTGCGTCGCTGAGGTCTTCGTAGCCCGCGAGCCGGCTGTAGACCGATTGCCGCAGGAGATCCGCCAGACTGAACTGGGTGTTCAACCCCTGTCGGGAATCGCTCAGGTGCTCGGAGATGAGTGTCTCCAGCCCCAGGCGTTCATCCAACTCGCGCACTAGAATGAGGCCGGCGTCGGAGGTGACGCGCGATCCCTGAAACGCGACTTTCAAGAAGCCGTTGAACGCGAACTGAAATGGCTCGTGTTGTAATTCACCCACCGGGTGTCACCCTCCGTCGTGAGGTTCCTTACGTCGGAGCCCCAGAAATCAAGGCGCGGCGACTGGTCCTGGCGGTACGGTACCACAGCGAAATCGGAAATCCGGGTCAAGATGGCTGAGACCAGCGTGCCTGCAAGCTATTGAAAACATGGTGCCGGAGGTGGGAGTCGAACCCACACGAGGGGTGAACCTCACTGGATTTTGAGTCCAGCGCGTCTGCCAGTTTCGCCACTCCGGCTTGCCGTTAGTTGCCAGGTACTTACGGACTTTGGTGGAAGAGCCGCGACCCCGAATCTTGAAGGATTCTTGAAACTCTGTCCACTGTCGAGTTGCCTCGTGGGGCGAGGGCCAGGCGCAGAGCTCGACGGTTTTAGGGGGCCATTTCGGCGGGGTGGCCCCGGCGGACCGCGGGCCTTCGTGACCGAGCGTATTCTGAACCGACTCGAGCGCGATCCCGACTTCACGGATGAGCAGCGCTCGCGTCTCGAGACGTTGTTTCGGGAACGCGAGACGAGATTTCACGAGTTCAACCGTGAGATGCGGAAGAGGTTCGAGGCCGAGCAGGCGAGTTTGCACGACGAGATTGCCTCAGTGCTTACGTCGTCGCAGATGGCGATCTTCGAGGACGCGCGCCGGGCCGGCCGTCGATGGCGAGGCCCAGGTCGGCCAGGTGACCCGGAGGGCGGCGCGCGCGGAGGCCCCCCACCCAGGCCATAATGTCTCCGTGGCGGAATTCCCGACGAACGACGTCGAGCTGACGCGACTGCTGGTCGTCACAGACATCGAACGGTCGAAGGTCTGGTACCGAGACGTGCTCGGCGCCACGGTGTTTCGCGAGTACGGCGGAACATCCCTGGTGCTGGAGTTCCGTGGCTCGTGGTTGCTCCTCGTCACCGGAGGCGGACCTACCCGAGACAAGCCAGACGTTGTCTTTGCCGCCCCGGTCGACCCGACGACGGTCAGCGCGCAGTTGGTGATGCGGGTGCCCGACTGCCAGGCCGCGTACGACGCGCTGATGGCCCGTGGTGCCGAGTTCCTCACGCCGCCGGTCAAATGGGATCACGGAGAAGTCCGCGCCTTCTTTCGAGACCCCGACGGGCACTTGTTCGAGATCAGCGAGCTCGTCGGGTGACAAGGCGGCTACTCCCGCTGCTGGCCGTCAACTTCATCGGTACCGTAGGGTTCAGCCTCGTCTTGCCCTTTCTCGTCTTTTTGGTCACAGACTGGGGTGGCAACGCGTTCGTCTATGGCGTGGCTGGTGCGACCTATTCTGCATTCCAGCTGGTCGGCGCTCCGGTGCTGGGCCGATGGTCGGATCGATTCGGGCGTCGGAAGATTCTCCTGGTGAGCCAGGCGGGCACCCTGATGTCGTGGTTGGTGTTTCTGGTCGCCTTCGGACTCCCGCGGACCGAGCTCCTCCGCGTCGACTCGTCAGCCAGCGGCACGTTTGTTGTGACCCTGCCCTTGGTTGTGCTGTTCGTGGCCAGAGCGCTCGACGGGTTGACGGGCGGCAACGTGTCAATTGCCAACGCCTATCTTGCGGACATCACCAGTGAAGATGAGCGCGCTCGGAGTTTCGGCCAGATGGCCGTGTCGTCGAATCTGGGGTTCGTGTTCGGCCCGGCGATTGCCGGGGTGCTTGGCGCGACTGCGCTTGGCGCGATCCTACCCGTGGCTGCCGCCGCCGCGATCTCGCTGTTGGCCACGCTGCTGATCGCGTTTCGTCTTCCCGACGTGCGACCGTGCCAGCTGACCGGCAATCCCGAAGAGCCGAGCGTACGGAAACAGTTCGGGCAGGAGCAGCGCGATTGCTACGACGTCGAGGGCGGCTCCGCGCTGACCGTCGCGTGGATCAGATCCAGGCCCGGCTTGCAGTCGATCTTGGTCATGTACTTCCTGGTGATGCTAGCGTTCAGCTTCTACTACGTGGCGTTCCCGGTGTTTGCGGTGGGTTCCCTCGGGTGGAATATTCGGGATACGGGCGTTTTCTTCGCCGTCATGGGCGTGCTCATGGTGGTAGTGCAGGGCCCCTTCTATCGCTGGGTGACGACGTGGGCGTCTGAGCGCCTGCTGGTCGTGGCGGGCAGCCTCACGCTCGCGGTCTCGTTTTGGTTGTTCGACACACGCTCGGTCGCGACGGTATACAGCGCGGTCGTCCTGCTGGCCGTCGGTAACGGCGTCATGTGGCCGACTGTCCTATCACTCTTGTCAAAAGCCGCTGGACCTGTCCACCAGGGGGGCGTACAAGGCCTCGCAGGCAGTCTGGGTGCCGTCGCCAGCATCGCCGGACTCGTGCTCGGCGGTATCCTGTTTGCGTCTGTTGGCCCACGCGTCTTCTGGGCGTCGGCCGCGACCGCGCTGATCGTTGGGCTGATCCACCTCGCACAGATTCCGGTATCGTCGATCAAGTTCGGGCGATAGAATGAGCGCGGCCTCGTCGGCCAGACCATGCCTCGAGCAGTCGCATCCACGACGATCGGCGTGCTGCTGGCGCTTGCTATAACGGTTTGGCCATCGCGCGCACAGCCGACCGGCGAAGGCGACCACCCCGACATTCAGCTGTTCTTCCAGGCGACCGCCCAAGATGGGCGGCTCGCGCGGGAGGCGCTCCGGCAAATCGGCGACGCCTGGCGGCCAGGGTATGCGGCCATCATCTGGGACCTAGCGCGATTCGTCCGCCCTCCCGGCCCCCAGATGATGCAGTTCTTCAGCCTGCTCGACTTCCTCCAGCAACAGACCGGACAGACATTTGGCTCTGATCTGGCGCGGTGGCACGAGTGGATGTGGGATCAGCCGTACGAACCGCATCCGGACTACGCGCTGTTCAAAGGACGGCTCTATGGCCAGCTCGATCCGCGCTTTGAGGGGTTCTTTCCTGAAGGTGTCCCGTCGCGCATCCGTCTCGATGAGGTCGACTGGGGCGGGGTCCCCGTCAATGGGATTCCGCCGCTCGAGTTTCCGAAACGCGTAGACGTCGACTCGGCCGGCTATCTTGCCGATGACCACATTGTGTTCGGCATTGCGTTGGGCGGCGAGGCCCGAGCCTATCCAAAGCGGATTCTCGCCTGGCATGAGATGGCCCTCGATCGCGTGGGTGGTATCGAGCTGACCATTGTGTACTGCACGCTATGCGGCACCGTCATCCCGTTCGAGAGCGTCGCGGGCGGCCGGCACTTGACGTTCGGCACGAGCGGTCTGTTGTATCGCTCGAACAAGCTCATGTTTGATCACGAGACGCGCAGCTTGTGGAACACGTTTGAAGGCACGCCAGTTGTTGGCTCGCTTGTCGGCAGTGGCTTGGAGCTGACGCCCCACGCCGTCGTGACGACGACATGGGGCGAGTGGAAGCGCATGCATCCGACGACCACTGTCCTGTCGCTCGACACCGGACATCGGCGTGATTACTCGGAGGGAGCGGCGTATCGGCACTATTTCAGCACTCAGCAGCTGATGTTCCAAGTCTCCAAGATGGACGACCGGTTGCGGAACAAGGACGAAGTGTTGGTGATGCGGGTCGACGACCCCAGCCATCCGGATAGGCGCCGCCCCGTGGCCATGTCGGTGAGGTTCCTCATGCAGAATCGGGTCTTCCACCACACGGTCGCCGGACGCAACCTCGTGGTCGTGACGAGCGCAGAGGGTGCCAATCGCGTCTACGACGCAAACGACGTTCGCTTAGACCGTCACCTTGATGAGAGCCGCGTGGCCGACGCCACCGACGGTGCGTGGCGCATCAGCGAGGATGCGCTCGAGCGCGATGATGTCCGGCTGGTCCGACTCCCGGCGCAGCGTGCGTTTTGGTTCGGCTGGTACGCGCAGTTTCCCGACACGGTACTGATTGACTGACCCCGCCGGATCACCGCGTAGGTGTTCCCCTAGTCAGCGTGAGAGACCCCCCGGCTTTGCCGGGGAGGCACCCAGAGTTTGACAGTTCCGGGATTGGAATGGGGAAACTCCCCCACGTGAGCCGCTACGCATCACGAAAGGGGAGTCCCCATGACGAACTATCGCAGTTCTAAATCACTCGAAGTGGGCATGTCAGTATCACGTGGTGTTCATCCCGAAGTATCGGAAGAAGGCGATCTACGGGTCGGTGCGCCGGCATCTCGGAGGGGTGCTGCGGGAGTTGGCCCGGCAGCGGGAAAGCGACGTGGAGGAAGGGCATCTGTTGGCCGATCACGTCCACATGATGGTGTCGATTCCGCCGAAGTACTCGGTGGCGCAGGTGATCGGGTACATCAAGGGCAAGAGCGCGATCTACATCGCTCGGGAGTTTGCCGGGCGGTCGCGCAGTTTTGTCGGGCAGCACTTCTGGGCTCGAGGCTACTTCGTGTCCACGCTGGGTCGGGATGAGCGAGCGATTCGCGCGTATATCCGGGCGCAGGAACAGGAAGACCGACGGCAAGAGCAGCTCCGGTTGGATGAGAGCAGCCACCCGTAGGGTGGCTCAAGTGGCGCGTAGCGGCCACGTCCTGCCGCTTTGAGCGGCTCACAACTAAAGCCCCCGGCTTTGCCGGGGGATACTTACTCGCGGACCGTGCCGTCGTGTGTCCAGGTGTATAGCGTTCGCGAGTTGCCGCGTGCGTCGGTGAACCGATCGACCTTGTCAGCCTCCCAGTCACCCATGCTGAACGCATGCGACACGATTCTCGCGCCGGGGTTCAGCTGGCTCGTCAGGAGCGGGCGCAGCTTCAGCAGCGAGGAGGAGAGCAGATACAAAGTCACGACGGTCGCATCGCTGACATCGACCTTCATGGCATCTTGTTCGAAGAACTCGACAAGGTGGCTGACACCCGCGCGCCGGGCGTTCTCCCGTGACTCCGCGACGCGCTGGGGATCGATGTCCACTCCGACACCGCGCGCCCCGTACCGCTTGGCCGCCGTGATGACGATTCTGCCGTCGCCGCATCCCAAGTCGTAGACGACATCGTCTTGACCAACACGGGCCAACTCGAGCATCCGGTCGACCACATCCTGAGGCGTCGGGACAAATGGAGCGAGGCTCTCAGGCTCTTGGACTGCGATTCCAAGGCCCGATACGCTGCTCGGTCCAATAAGCGCGAAGGCAACGGCGAGGGCAACCCAGGTAGGAGGGCGGCGCCGAATGCCCGGTGTTCGATCCGCAGAATGCATGGTGTCGTCTCCGAAATGACGCTGACAACAAATACTGTACAACATGGTCCTCAGGCACCCTGAGCGAGCGAGGCCCGCGATCTGCACACGTCCGATCCAATTCGATGAATTCAGTCTGGCCCCATTCTTCTGAATAGGTCACATGACACAAACAACGATGGACAGGCGACTTAGGTATTCCCGGCACTCTTGAGGCTCGAAAGCAGCCTTAGATTCAGGGTGTGCGAATCCTGGCAAATGGCTCATTTTGAGTGAGTTCCGGTTGTTTGTAGGGCCGAAATAGGCTACAATTAAAGTTCTTCACGCCAGCGTTGACTCCTAGTGTTCAGGCGTGTTCACCAACCCGGGGGGGATTCTTGGAACTTGAGATCGGCGACAAGGTCATTTACCCAAATCATGGGTTAGGTGTCGTCGAGAGAGTAGAAGAGAAGACGATTCTCGGCACGACTTGCGGCTTTTACTCTTTGCGCATGGCGGCCAGCGACACCACGGTGCTCGTTCCGGTCGGTAACGTGGAGGGGGTCGGCGTGCGACACGCGATTGCCGACACCGAGGTCAAGAAGCTCTTCACCCACATCGGCAACGGCAAGATCGACAACCACCAGAACTGGAAGGGGCGCTTCAAGGACAACTCCGACAAGATGCGGACTGGTTCCATCCGCGATGTCATAGACGTGCTCAAGAGCCTCAACTACCTGAGTCAGTCGAAAAACCTCTCGTTTCGCGAGAAACGGATGCTGGATCGTGCGAAGTTCCTGGTGGTCTCCGAGATTGCGGAGGTGACCGGCGAGGCGACCGAAGACATTGAGGAGAAGGTAGAAAAGGCGCTGGAACGCTGCCTGGTCAACCGCGTTAAGCGGATCGCCAAGGCCAAGGCCTCGAAGCCCGCGAGGACGGCGAGGACATCGAAAGCAGCGAAGGCATCAAAAGCATCGAAGCCGTCCAAGGTGTCGAGGGTGTCGAAGGTGGCCAAGGCGTCAAAGGTCAAGAAGGCGCGCGCTCGCACGACGACGCGGGGCGCCGCTAAGGCTTCCTAGGTTCCTACGTTTCGGTCCACGCTACCCATGTATTCGACGGGCCCGATCCGGAGACTCCGGGTCGGGCCTTTTCCGTGTGTCTCGGCACTGCGTGACCCGTGACAGAGCTTCTGCGCACCACCGTCGCGGGTGTTCGGTCTTTCGCGGCCTACATCAGTGTCGCGGTGTACGTTCTGCTGGTCGCGCCCCCCGGGATGTTGCTTGCCCTCCTTTTTGAGTGGCCGAACGTGCTGTATTGGCTCGGGCGTGGTGGTGTTCGACTTGGGCTCAGCACCGTTGGCATTCGCTATCGGGTCGCGGGCGAGCAGTATATCCAGCACGACCGCGCCGCGGTGTATTGCGTCAATCACGCCAGCAACATCGAGCCGCCGCTGCTGTACCTGGTGCTCGCGGCGTTGCATCCTAGGCTACGGATTCTCTACAAGGCTGAGTTGCGAGCTGCGATACCCGTGCTCAGGAGCGCGTTCGACGTCGTGGGCTTCGTGCCGGTGGAGCGCAGCAATCGAGAGCAGAGCATGCGGGCCATCGATGCCGCGGCGAACGCCCTTCGACACGGCAACTCCTTTCTGATCTTTCCAGAGGGCACTCGAAGCCGAACCTCGAAACTGCTCCCGTTCAAGAAAGGCGGATTCATCATGGCGATTAAGGGGGGAGCCGAGATCGTCCCAATGGCAATCCAAGGCACCCGAGCCGCGATGCGAAAGGGGAGTCCGTTCATTCGACCGGTTACGGTCACCGTCCGGCTTGGTCCTCCGCTTCCCACCGCTGACATCTCGCTGTCGCAACGCGATGAGCTGATTCGCCGCACTCGGGATTCGGTGCAGCGGTTGTTGGACGAGGGTCCGATCACCGACTAGCGTGGTGTTGAACCAGGCTTAGCGGCCGGAAAAAAAAGACAGCGACCAGGGCGCGAACTCGACGCCATCCGCTGCCGTGATGCCTTCCAATAGGTCGATCTTAAGCGCCGTGAAGGGAAGGAGCGGGTCGACGAAGCTGATCTCGAGGACGCGGTTACGTCCGCGGTACTCGGCGACGAATTCGATGTCTTCTCCGTCCGCCGTACTCGCGTTTGGGTATTCGATCTGCACCCGGTCTTCGAACGAGTCGCCGTCCATGTCCCTCGAAAACTGGAGTCGAACTCTGGTATCGGTCGGGATGTCGGTGTCGCCTTCTAGTGGGGCAGTGAAGATGACTTCTGGCGGCGGGCCTTTCTGACGCTCGACGCGACGTGGCGGGTCGGCCTTCGCAACGGGCTCAGCCAGTTTTATCGCGCCGGCCTCAACGATCGCCATGCCTTCATGTACTCGCACGAGACCAGTGACTTCCAGCCATCGGCCCGTATCGATCCGCGCCTGCACGTCAAGCTCGAACCCGTCGCCCTTGGGTTCTTTGCCCACGATCCAGATCGCCGCGTCAGCTGAGGCGAGCACGAAGTCGTCGTGGCTTTGCCCCGGAGACTTCGGGAGATCGCCGAAAAGGTTCCGGCCGCCGAATCGTCCGGTAACCGTCACGCCCTTGTCTTCGAACTCCCGAGGGGCGAGCGCCAGAGAGCGGAGCGTTGTCGGGGTCGACTCGACGAGTGGCCTCTCGGATGACGCGACGATCATGGGCAGCTCGCCGCGACTGGGCCACGGCTTTTGAAGCAGCGAGTTCGATAGCCGTTCGATCGGCAGATCTTGGACGCGGGGGTCACTGGGGTCCATTCGGCCGACGTCGAGAAACGTTCCGATGACCTCGAGACGCTGGGCCGTACCCTCCGAAGGTGGCACGACATCGAGTACCAACAGGCGGAACTCGCCGTCGACGAGATACGTCAACACGCTCTCTCCAACGGCGTCGGCATGGAGGACGACTTCTTCGGCGTGAAAGAAGTGGGGATGGGTCGCCAGGAGCTCGAGCGTGGCGACTCGTCGTCCCTCGCGCTGCACATCGACGGTCGTGGTCATGACCGTGAAACACACCGCCGCGCAGAAAAACACCAATCTTCGCACTATCCGCATCTTAGCACGCGTCTTGTCGCAGTCCAGGGTTGTACACACGGGGCGCCGGCCGCGGACGTCGGCTGCTAAGATGTCGCATGCGAGAGTCGATTTCCGAGCTGACGATCAATCGGCTCTCGCTCTATCTACGGTTTCTCAATGAGTTGCACGGTCGGGACGTCAAGACGGTTTCCTCGAAGGTGTTGGCCGAACAGTTCGGTCTCAACGCGGCACTGATTCGAAAGGACCTGGCGCACTTCGGCGATCTGGGCGTGCGCGGGGTAGGTTATGTTGTCGAGGACCTCAAGCGAGAGCTCCGGTCGATTCTGGGGCTTGACAGGCGACTGAAGGTCGCGATCATGGGGGCGGGCAATCTCGGTCTTGCGCTGGCCGACTACCCCGGGTTTCGACAAGAGGGCTTTCAAATCGTGGCGTTGTTCGACAACCTTCAACAGAAGGTCGGTCGTGTCTCGCGAAGCGGCGTGTCGATCTACGACATCCGAGAGCTCAAACGGGTGGCCCGGCGTGACAGGATCAAAATCGCGGTGATAGCGGTGCCCGCGGTTTCGGCTCAAGACGTCGTGAACACGGTCGTTCAGGCTGGAATACGGGCTGTGCTGAATTTCTCACCAGGCGCACTGCGGGTGCCAGAGGATGTCAAGCTGAAGAGCGTCGATCTGACGGTCTCGCTGGAGAGCCTATCGTTTTTTCTTGCGCGTGAGGGTCTGTAAACACATGACGTCGACGAACGACAATGACGATGCCGCGGATGATCGAGCGTTGACTCATCTCGATGCCGAGGGACACGTGCGAATGGTCGACGTCGGACAAAAGCCGACGACGACGCGCGAAGCGGTCGCTCGCGGTTCCATCCGCATCGCACCGGATGCTCTCGAACAGATCCGGTCGGGTCGCGTGGCGAAAGGCGACCCCTTGCAAGTAGCGAGAGTGGCGGGGATCATGGCCGCCAAGCAGACCGCGGACCTGATTCCTCTCTGTCACACGATTCCGCTCTCAGAGATCGCAGTGGATCTCACACCGCTCGACGACGGGTATCAAATCGAGGCACGCGCGCGGACAGTCGCGCAAACCGGAGTCGAAATGGAGGCGCTCACCGCCGTGGCGGCCGCAGCGTTGACGATCTACGACATGGTGAAGGCAGTCGATCGCACGATGGTGATTGGCGACATCCGACTGGTCAAGAAAACCGGGGGACGATCGGGCACGTTCACCCAAGCATGAAGGAAGAGCGATGCCCCAACCTCTTGTCGCGACACTCGCCGACCTACCGTTTCACTCTTCGGGCAAGTTCCCCAAGCCGGTCCTGATTCGGCAGTGCAAGCCGGACGGCTTTACGGAGCTGTCGAGTCGGGAGTTCTTCGAGCGGATCCGAGATTTCGCACTTGGCCTCCAATCGCTTGGTGTCAGGCGAGGCGACCGGGTCGGGCTGCTGTGCGAGACACGCCCCGAATGGGTGATGGCCGACCTTGGGGTGTTGACGTTGGGTGCGCTGACCGTCCCGATCTATCCCACGCTGCCGCCCCGCCAGGTGCAGTACATCTTGTCGGACGCCGGCGCGCGGACGGTGATCGCGTCCACTGAGGAGCAAGCGGCGAAAATCCGCGAGGTGCGGTCCAGCCTGACGGATCTCCGCGATGTCATCGTCATCGATCGGCCCCGCCCGGCCGCGGAAGACGAACCCGCCGGACCGACGGCCGAGACGGAGCTCGCGTTCGCCGAGGTCATTGATCGGGGCCATCAGCGACTCATGCGTGAAGACGGGCTGGCGCGCGCGTTCAAGGAAACGGCAGGCGCGATAGGCGCCGACGACGTCGCGACGTTGATCTACACCTCGGGAACGACCGGCGACCCAAAAGGCGTCGTGTTGACACACGGCGCGATCGTGTCCAACCTTATCGGCGCCGACGCGCTGGTGAGGCTGGACGATTCCGACGAGGCCCTTTCGTTTCTGCCGCTGTGCCACGCGCTTGAGCGCACCGTCGTTTATCTGTACCTCTACAAGGGCGTCACGATCACGTTTGCCGAGTCGCTGGATACCGTGAGACGAGATCTGGTGCGTGTGCGGCCCACGATGATGACCGGCGTCCCACGTGTCTTCGACAAGTTGCATGCTCGGATCCTCGAGGCCGTTCAGCAAGCGCCGGCGGTTCGGCAGGCGCTGTTCAAGTGGGCGATCAGGGTTGGGATGACGCGTTCCCGCGCCGAACTGGACGGCCGAACGCCCAGCGCGTGGATTCGACTCCAGAACGGTCTCGCGGACAAACTCGTCTTCTCGAAGATCCGAGAGCGGGTCGGCGGCCGACTTCGTTTCGTGGTGTCGGGCGGCGCTCCGTTGTCCAAAACGGTGGCCGAGTTTCTTTTTGCTGTGGGGGTTCCGGTGCTTGAGGGGTACGGTCTGACCGAAACCGCACCGGTGTTGACGGTGAATCCCGAACACGCGCCCCGACCTGGTACTGTCGGCCAAGCGCTGCCTGAGGTCGAGTTGCGCATCGCCGAGGATGGCGAGATCTTGGCCCGCGGTCCCAACCTGATGCGCGGCTACTATAACAACCCGGAAGCTACGGCCGAAGTGTTGCGCGAGGGCTGGTTTCACACAGGCGATATCGGTCGGCTGGACGATGATGGCTATCTAACGATCACCGACCGGAAGAAGGAGCTGCTGGTCACCTCGGGCGGCAAGAACATCGCGCCACAGCCGATCGAGCAGCAGATCAAGGCCGACCCGTTGGTCGCTGAAGCCGTGGTGGTTGGCGATGGGCAGCCCTATGTGGCGGTGCTCATTGTCCCGAGTGCTGAAGCTGTGATGGCGAAGATGGGCGAGAGCGGTGATCCCGATCTTGAACAGCTGGTCGCACGCGATGATGTCCGGGCGCTCTTCGAGGCGGCTGTTGAGCACGTCAATGCTGTGCTCCCGCGCCACGAGCAGCTCAAACGCTTCGCGCTCCTGCCGACGGAATTCAGCGTCGAGTCAGGCGAGCTAACGCCGACACTCAAGGTCAAGCGCCGCGTGGTCGCGGAGCGCTGGGGCTCGGCGATAGAGGAACTGTTCTCGGCGAGGCCGGCGAGCTAGAACAGCCGCATGTCGGTGAGGGGCCACCACCGCAGTTGCACCCGCCCGATGATGTACTTCTCGGGTACCTGCCCCCAGTGTCGACTGTCGGAGCTGTTGTTCCGGTGGTCTCCCATCACGAAGTAGTACGACTCTTGCACCACCTCGGGTCCATGGTCTTCGTGACTGCGGTACTCCGACGGCACGAAGACGTCGGGCTGGAGGATCTCGTTGACATAGACCTGCCCGTCATCGATGCGCACGGTGTCACCTTCGTCCGCCACGATCCGTTTGACGAACGACTTGTCGGGATCGCGAGGGTAGTGCAGCATGACGATGTCCCCGGGCTGGGGTTTGCCGAAGAAGCGGTAGGTCGCCTTGTTCACGATCAGCCGATCCTGATCCTGGAGCGTCGGTTCCATGCTCTTACCTTCGACGCGCGCGACTTGAAACCCGAACGTCACGATCAGCGTGGCGTATACGGCTGCCGACGCAAACGTCTTGAGCCACGCCACGATCTCGTCGCCGGCGCGCGAGAGCAAGTCGGATCTGCGCGCGGCGTGTTCCTGCTCGATCTGGACCGGGACCGTGAAGAGATCGGGCTGGGCCGCCGCAGCGGCCCCGGAATGCACGGCTTCCGGCTCGGTGGCCTTCGCCTCCGCCGTCACTTCGGATGCGGCCGCTAGAGGTTCAGATACTCCCGAAGCCGTTTGGTCTGGGCCCGGCTGACCGGGATCTCCGTTTCCTTCGCGTCCTTCATCTTCAGGATGTAGTTCCGACTGAACCACGGGACGATCTCCTTGACCTTGTTGATGTTAACTAGGTGCGAACGATGTACGCGCCAAAAAACCTCGGGGTCCAGTTTAGACTGGAACTCATCTAGACTGCGAAAGTTCGACGTTCCAGTTAAGCGACCCGCCACCACGGTTATGACGTCGTCCGACAGCGATGCATAGATGATCTCGTCCGACGGAATGAGCTGAAGACGCTCGCCGACCTTGAGCGCCACGCGATCCTGGCTGGGTCGACGCTGGCTCAACTGATCCAAAACCCGGCCCAGCAGCGCGTCGGCCGCCCCGTCTCGGTCGGCGGTCAGTCGGTTCCGGACCCGTTCAATCGTCTGCACCAGCCGCCCGGACTCGACAGGTTTCAGAAGATAGTCGACGGCGTTGACCTCGAACGCGTCAATCGCATGTTGGTCGTACGCGGTGACGAAGACCACGCACGTATCGACCGCTCGGAACACCAATTCGCGGGCAACTTCAAACCCCGTACGGCCCGGCATCTGGATGTCCAGAAACACAAGATCGGGCTTCTGTTCCCGGATGACCTGCATCGCATCGACACCATTGGCCGACTGTCCCACGATGTCGATGTCGTCCAGCTGCTCGAGCAGATAACACAGTTCTTGTCGGGCCGGCTGCTCGTCATCCACAACGACCGCGCGAATCAGCATGGCGTCAGGCGCTGGCCCGTTGCGGGACGTCTAGATGCGGGATCTCGATGCGCGCGCATGTGCCCTTGCCTCGCGTGCTGTCGATCCGCAGGTGGAAGTTTTCTCCGTAGATGACTCGGAGTCGCTCATCGACGTTCCGCAGTCCGATGCCCAGCGACTGGCGCGGATCGAGCTGAGACTGAGCCATGCCGATGCCGTCGTCCGCAATCTCGATCACCGTGTGATCGTCGTCACGGCGACTACGAATCGTGATTCGTCCGCCGCCCACCTTGTTTCCGAGACCATGTTTGATTGCGTTCTCGACGAGCGGCTGGAGCAGCATGCTCGGCATGACGAGATCGAGGGTGGCGGGGTCGATGTCCTTCTCCGCCACGAGCGTCGGGCCGAAACGAATGGTCTCAATGTCGAGATACTCGTCGACCGACTCGAGCTCCTCCTTGAGGGTCACGAACTGCTCTTGGCTTCGAAGCAGACGTCGCAGAAGGCCAGAGAGTTTCACGATCAATGTCCGGGCCGTCTCTGGCTTCGATCGAATCAGCGACGAAATGGACGTCAACGTGTTGAACAGGAAGTGCGGGTTGATCTGGCTGGACAACGCGTCGACGCGCGCCGACATCAACAGCTTTTCCTGTTCTTGCAGTCGGTGTTCGATGCGGGCCGTATTCCAGATCTTGATCGGGATGGCAACGCTCAGGACGGTTGCCAGCACGACCAACGCTCCTAGCCAGAGGTTGGGGGGTGCCATGTAGAACAGGTGATCACCGAACCGACGTCCGAGCCCCACGCGAATGAGCTCGAGGCCGATCGGCGCGGCCAGCAGCACCAGAAGCCAGTCGAGCTTGAAGCGGATCATCCGCCACGCGCGCCGGTGGAGGTCAGTGAAGAACAGCGGTGACAAGTGCCAGATAGCCTCTTTCGGGCAGACCTCGCGGAGTCCACCGCCCGAGAAACCACACCCGACCGCGAACGGCATCGCGATCGCCTCACCCGCGAGCAGTGCGGGAGTGCCGACGAGCACACCCACGATCGCCCCGGCGTACGGGCCCGCCAGCAGACCTGCGAGGAAGGGCCCGGCCAGCGACAGGTCCGCAGCGTTGTAGTTGAGCAACAATCGCGCCGTCACCCCGAAACTCAGCGGAATACCCAAAGCTAGAGCGAATACGAGTCGCTCGGGCCAGGCTCGTTGCTCTGTGAGGAGGATGCGTCGGAACTGGCGGAACCGCACCAGCATCGTGGCCAACGTGGCAACCACCGCGAGCTTGACGACCAGCGTCGTCAACAGGAACTGGGCGGCCGAGAGAAATCGGACTTCCTGCGGCACTCAGCGTCAACTATAGCAGCCTGTCGGCTGGCCCCGTCCGACGACCGGCTCAGCGACGGAATCGAGCTACAACATGTTATTGTCAAAGAGCTTATGCCTTCAGAGGGTTTCGCCGAGGCGATCGCCGATCGCGTGCTGGTGTGTGATGGTGCCATGGGCACGATGCTCTATGCCGGGGGCGCGTTCGTGAATCGGCCATTTGACGAGCTGAACCTAACGAACCCAGAACTGGTCGCGAGCGTCCATCGTTCCTACGGGGAGGCCGGGGCTACAGTGATCGAGACCAACACGTTTGGGGCCAACCGCCCGAAGCTGGAGACGTGTGGCCTCGAGGACCAGCTGGCGGCGATCAATCGCGCCGGCGTTCAGCTGGCTCGCGACGCGGTGGGCCAGCATGTCTATGTTGCCGGTGCGCTCGGTCCGATGGGCGTCCCGAGCGCGCCCGGCAGTCAGGCGGCGTTCGACGAGGCTGCGCGCTGTGTTCGCGAGCAAGCGGAGGTCCTCGCGGACGCCCGGGTGGACTTGTTCATGCTTGAGACGTACCGTTCGGTGGACGAGCTCGTGGCCGCCGTCACCGCGGTCAGACTCACAACCGATCTCCCGGTGGTGGCACAGATGACGACGGCAGAGGATGGCAACGCACCCGACGGCGTTTCCCCGGAAGCATTCGCGAGCCGACTTGTCGATGCCGGAGCCACGGTCGTGGGCGTCAACTGCGGCTGCGGTCCGGCCCAGATGATGGAAACCGTCCAACGGCTCTCGGCTGCGACCTCTGCGCCGCTTGCTGCCCAGCCGAACGCTGGATCCCCGCGTCAGGTCGAAGGCCGGACGATGTATTTGTCGTCGCCGGAATTCGTTGCGTCGTATGCACGACGATTCATCGGACTTGGTGTGCGTCTTGTCGGAGGATGTTGCGGCACGTCGCCGGAGCACATTCGTCGAGTGGCTTCGACCGCTCTACAGCCCTCTTAGCCCGGATTTCCGATTTCGCTGTGGTACCGTACCGCCAGGATCAGTCGCCGCGCCTTGATTTCTGGGGCTCCGACGTAAGGAACCTCACGACGGAGGGTGACACCCGGTGGGTGAATTACAACACGAGCCATTTCAGTTCGCGTTCAACGGCTTCTTGAAAGTCGCGTTTCAGGGATCGCGCGTCACCTCCGACGCCGGCCTCATTCTAGTGCGCGAGTTGGATGAACGCCTGGGGCTGGAGACACTCATCTCCGAGCACCTGAGCGATTCCCGACAGGGGTTGAACACCCAGTTCAGTCTGGCGGATCTCCTGCGGCAATCGGTCTACAGCCGGCTCGCGGGCTACGAAGACCTCAGCGACGCAGTGCGCGTGTCGACGGACCCGACATTCCGTCTCATCGGGTCGCCAAAGCGCTGGGACCGGGGTGCGGCGCTGACATCGACCCTGCATTGGTTCGAGACCGACCTGCTGACCCAGGAGGAGAATCTCATTGGGCTGATGGCCGTGAACCGGGAGGTGCTCGCACAGGCCGAGAGACCGACGCGCGCCGACCGGATCGTGCTCGACATGGATTCGAGCGAGAGCCCGGTGCATGGGGCGCAGGAAGGGAGTGCGTATAACGGGCACTTTGAGTCCGTCTGCTACCACCCGCTGTTTCTGTTCAGTGAGCACGGCGACTGCGTCGCCGCCACGCTGCGGCCCGGCAACGTGCAGAGCGCCGACGGCTGGGACGACCTGCTCGTGCCGGAGGTTGACCGGCCGCAGGCGGAGGGCACGCGCGTGGCGTTCCGCGCGGACGCGGCGTTCGCCAAGCCGGAGATCGACGAGACGCTCGAGAGACGCGACGTGGACTATGCCATCCGCATGCCGGCGAACAAGAGCTTGGAGCTGGAAATCGAAAACATCCTCTTTCGTCCGCCCGGACGGCCGAGCCGCAAGCCCTTGGTGCGCTACAAGAGTTTCCGCTATCAGGCGAAGCGCTGGACTACGCCCAGACGGGTGGTCGCCAAGGTGGAGCACCACCGGGGTGAGCTGTTCCCTCGCGTCGGCTTCATCGTGACCAACATGACCCTCCCGAGTCGCTCGGTCGTCCGGTTCTACAACAAGCGCGGCACGGCGGAGCCATGGATCAAGGAAGGCAAGCAGGCAACGCACTGGACGCGGCTGTCGTGCCATCGGTTCCGGGCGAACGAAGTGCGCCTGCACCTGAGCGTCCTGGCCTACAACCTGGGCAACTTGTGGCGCAGACTGGTCCTGCCGCCGCGGATCAAGCGCTGGTCGCTCACGAGTCTGCAGCAGCGACTGGTGAAAACCGGGGGCCGGCTAGTGAAGCATGCGCGGTACTACTGGCTCCTGTTGGCAGAAGGGCATCTGACGCGGCGGCTGTTCGGCGACATGCTACGGAGGATCTGGGCGCTGCCAGTGCCGGGAGGCTGACGCGCGGCGAGTGCTACGAAGCCCGCCTGGCGAAGAAAGGCCACAAGTGTGGAGCGGTGTCTGAGGAATGCCCTGAAAGTAGGGGGCTCCAGTCGGTTGCACGTCAGCGGGGGCTGAGGTGACGGCCTCCGGAGCTGGACGATTGTGCGACGAAGAAAGTTTCGTGGGATCGGCGGCTCTCGGGTGTATAAAGGTGCCATCCGGGGCAGGCAAAATGGAAATCCCGGTACAGATGCAGGCGCTCCTCGTCTCGACGTACGAAATGGGTCGTCAGCCGTTCGGGTTGGCATCGCCCGCAGCCTGGTTGCGCGAGGCGGGGGTGACGGTGACATGTCTGGATCTCTCGCGCCAGCCGTTTGACGCCGAGCTCGCCACGCCCGGCGCGGCCGACCTCGTCGCCTTTCACCTGCCGATGCACACCGCGACGCGCCTGGCTGTTCCGGTCATCAAGCGCGTGCGCGAAATGAACCCGAACGCGGTGCTCTGCTGCTATGGGTTGTACGCGCCGCCCAACCTCGAGCTCCTCAAGGGTCTTGGCGTCGAGCATATCTTGGGCGGTGAGTTCGAAGCCGACCTCGTCGACGTTGCGACCGGTCGACATCCGGCACGCGTCGCCGGACTGGTGCCGCGTCTCACGTATCGCGTCCCGGACCGGACTGGGCTGCCCTCACCGTCTCGCTATGCCACCCTTCAGCAGGGGCCGCTGCGCCGCACGGTCGCGTACACGGAGGCCAGTCGTGGCTGCAAGCACGTCTGCACCCACTGTCCGGTCGTACCGATCTACAACGGGCAGTTCCGCATCGTGCCGGTCGAGGTCGTGTTGGACGACATCCGACGACAGGTAGACCTCGGCGCAGAGCACGTGACGTTTGGCGACCCCGACTTCTTCAACGGCATCGGTCACGCGCGACGTGTGGTGGAGGGGGTTGCCAGCGAGTTCCCCAATCTGACCTACGACGTGACCATCAAGATCGAGCATCTGCTTCAGCACCGTCGGCAGCTGGCGACCTTGGCAGGGTCAGGGTGTCTGTTTGTCACCAGTGCCGTCGAGTCATTCGACGACGGTGTGCTGTCGGCGCTTCAGAAGGGTCACACCGTGGCCGATGTCGAGCAAGCAGCGGACGCATGTCGCGATGCCCGGTTGACGTTGGTTCCGACCTTCGTTCCGTTCACACCCTGGACAACCCTGGACGGGTATCGGAACTTCCTGCGCGCGATCGACCGCTTACGTCTCGTGGACCACGTAGCCCCCATCCAGCTGGCGATTCGACTCTTGGTACCACACGGTTCTCACATGCGTGATCTCCCAGATATTCGACCGCACCTGCAGCCGTTCGACGCCGACCGCCTCGTCTATCCCTGGCGCCACCCCGACCCGCGCGTCGACCGCCTGTCGGACGCTATAGCCGAGGTTGTGGGCCGCCGGCTTCGGGCCAGCCGTGCCGATGTGTTCGACGACGTGTGGGACTTGGCACATGCGGGCTCGGATCGCGCCGCACCGACGCGGAGGCCCCAGCCCCGATTGCGGGCGGAGGTGCCGTACCTCAACGAACCGTGGTATTGCTGAGCTGAGCCGACAACCGAGCAGGTGGCTCTGGTATAGGACTTCTTGAATGCCTCGGGTGCTTCTCGTTGCCGCGACAACCGGCTATCAGGTGCGGTCATTCGCTAGCGCGGCCCAGCGAATAGGGGTCGACCTGATCCTGGCGACCGATCGGTGTCATGTCCTCGCCGATCCCTGGAAGGACCAGGCGGTGCCGATTCGATTTCACGATGAGACGGCATCCGTGCAGGCGATCACGGACGCAGCGGGGGATAGCCTCGACGGTGTGCTTGCGGTCGGGGACCGGCCCGCCGAGGTCGCGGCATCGGCGGCCGCCGCGCTCGGATTGAGGCTGAGTAGCCCCGATGCGGTGCGGGCCGCTGGAAACAAGCTGGCTACGCGCCGTCGAATGTACAAGGCGGGACTCGCGTGCCCCGTATTCTCGCCGGTCGAGGCCGACGATTCGGCATCTTCGCTCGCCGATCGAGTCGGCTTTCCCTGTGTCGTCAAGCCGCTGGCCCTGTCCGCAAGCCAGGGGGTCGTGCGCGCGAACACGCCGACGGAGCTCGAGGCGGCCATGGCCAGGACTCGACGCGTGCTGACCCTGTCGGAGACGACGCAGGGCGCCGCGGGCCATCCGGTGATGCTCGTCGAGCAGTATGTGCCCGGGGAGGAAGTCGCGCTGGAAGGCGTGCTGACGCGCGGTGAGCTTCAGGTCTTTGCGGTCTTCGACAAGCCCGATCCGCTCGAAGGCCCGTTCTTCGAGGAGACGATCTACGTTACACCGACGGCGCTTGCCGACGCTCGACGGCAGGAAGTCGTCGCGGCAGTCGAGCGAACAGTGGTCGCATTGGGCCTGACCGACGGCCCGATTCACGCCGAGTGTCGTCTGAACGGCGATGGCGTCTTCGTCCTGGAGGTCGCGGCGCGCCCGATTGGGGGGCGCTGTTCGAAAGCCCTGAGATTCCGATCGCTCGATGGTCTCGACGCGTCGTTGGAGGAGGTGCTCCTCCGTCACGCGATCGGGGAATCGGTTGCTGACTACCGGCGCGCGGACGACGCCGCCGGCGTCATGATGATTCCGGTTCCCCGCGAAGGACGGTTCCGGGGAGTTGACGGGGTCGACCGGGCGCGCGACGTGCGGGGCATCGACGACGTGGAGATCACGGCTTAAAGCTTTTTCAGACACAAGGGACTAGTCCCCTTGATCTTTGATTTCTTCAAAAAGTCGTTGGTCATCTGGGGCCACCGTGGACTTGAACGGTGCGCTGTCCGAACCGCTTCACCTTCGCGAGGATCTCGTCGGCTGTGTTCGTCCACTTGAAAGGCTTGCCCTCGTCATTGTGGGCGTCCACGTAGGCGGAGATGGCGTGGCGCAGCGCGTGCGTGCTGGAATGTGAGCCGCGCTTGAGGGCGTGTTCGGTGAGGAGGCCAAAGAACCGCTCGACGAGGTTGAGCCAGGCGGAGTAGGTTGGCGTAAAGTGGAACTGGAAGCGCGGGTGGCGGGCCACCCATCGTGTGACCAGCGGGGACTTATGCGCCGAGAGATTGTCGAGGATCACGTGGACGGTGAGGGTGGGGTCCACCCGCTCGTCGATCTCGCGCAGAAAGCTCACGAAATCCCTCGACCGATGCTGCTTCTTGGTTTGCGCCACGACCTGGCCGGTCGCGACGTTGAGCGCCGCGAAGAGGTCCACCGTGCCATGGCGGATGTAGTTGTGCGTCTGGCGTTCGGGCCGACCCATGTCCATCGGCAGGATCGGCTGCGCTCGCTCGAGGGCTTGAATCTGAGGCTTTTCGTCGAATGACAAGACACCGGCGTGGTCGGGTGGATTCAGGTAGAGGCCGACAATGTCCCGCACCTTCTCGAGGAACAGCGGGTCGTCGGAGATCTTGAAGGATTCCACGACATGCGGCTGCAACCCGAAGGTGCGCCAGATGCGGCCCACGGTGGAGGCACTGACGCCAGCGCGCTCCGCCATCTTGCGGGTGCTCCAGTGGGTCCGCCCCTTCGGCTTACTTTCCAACGTGGCGACGAGGATCGACTCGACATCCGCATCGGACAGTGTCCGGGGGGCTCCGGGCTTGGGCTCGTCATACAGCGCATCCACGCGACCTGTCGTAACCCGCTGCCGCCACTTGCCGACCGTCACATTCGAACAGCGCAGTTTCGCCGCGACCGCCACGTTCGATTCGCCATGCGCGCACCTCAGGACGATCTTCGCCCGCAAGGCCACATGCCGATTCGTTCTGGCGCGCCTGGCGAGCCGCTCAAGTTCTCCTCGCTCCACGGCGGTGACTTCCAATCTCGCTTTGGGCCGACCTGTTCTTGCCATGCCGCCCCATACATCACACCCGGCACACTTCTTAAAGCTTTTTCAGACACAAGGGACTAGGTGATGACGAACTCGGTTTTGCTGACGTTGGCGTGCTGGTCGGAAAGGACCCGCTCGACCCGGATTTGGGAACCGCAACGGCCCACCTCGGCGACTTTACGGTCTATCGCACGGCCGATCCCCCCCTGGCCGATGCCCAAGTCCGGAGCTATGAGCACGTGGGACCAACCAGAGTGGTCGTGCGCGGCGCCTTGCGTGATGCCGAGCTGCTCGATCTCGAGCGCGTGGAGAACAGAGATGATTTCTTGCGGTTTCGGGTGACGCCAAGCAACGAAGCCACGCTCCTGTTTGTCAGCCAGCAGAGCCACCCGCAATGGCAGGCACGATCGGAGGGGCGCCAGCTTGAAACAGTCGTGGTCAACGATTTTTACCAAGGAGTGATCGTGCCGGCTCATGCCCGCGGCGTGGAATTGAGATCCATGCCCTATGTGCGTTGGAGTTGGGTGCCGCAGTTGTTCTTCGTCGTCAGCTTTGCCGCGTTCGGGGTTCGTCGTCTGAGTCGCGCGCTCACGGGGTGAGTTCAACCTGGCTTGCGCCCGCAACGTGGCACGCTGCTTCGGACGCGGGTCCGGCTTGAGCTCGAGTAGTCAGAGATGTATGGTGTCTGACATGGGCATCGGGCGTGTCGCCGTTCGGGTGGCAGCGGTCTGGATCGTGTTGGGCGTCGTGGTGGTGGCAGCCGAGCTGAAGCCTCGCACCCGAGCGGCCTTCGATCGGTACGTGGCGGCGGCTGAGACCAGGATGCGCGCCGAGCGGGACGGGAGCGAGCCGTTTCTGTGGATCGATCGACTGCCCGCGGCTGAACGAGAGAAGGCCTATAGGCGTTTACGGAGCGGCGACGTCATCGTCGAAAAGCTCGAAGCTCGAGAGGACGGTGATCGCATCAAGATCCCCAAAGGCATGGCGCATCACTGGGTGGGCACGGTGCTCTTGTCCGACGCGTCGCTCGACGCCACGCTCGCCATGGTCCGCGACTACGATCGATACGCGGAGTTTTATACGCCCAACGTCCGGAAGTCGCGCGTGCTCGAACGCGACGGCGATCGGTTCAAGGTCTACGCCCAGCTGTTCATGAAGAAGGTTGTCACTGCGGTGCTGGACACCGAGTACGACGCCGAGTTCATACGCGTCGACGCGGACCGAGTCTTCGTCCCGAGTCGCACCACGCGGATCGTTGAGGTCGAGAACGTCGACACGCCGCGCGAGCGCCGAAAAACGGAAGGGAACGACCGAGGCTTCCTCTGGCGATTCAACAACTATTGCTCGTTCGAGGCGCAACCTGACGGCACGATCATGCAATGTGAGTCGATCTCGCTGAGTCGCGGGATTCCGCCGTTCATCGGCCTCTTCGTCAAGCCGTTTATTACCGGCGTGCCGAAGGAATCGATGACCTTCACCCTCGAGGCCGCCCGCAGAAACCTCACTGAGGACCTGGTGGCCGCAGACCTTCCCTAGGCCGACAATTCGGTAGTCGCGGCAGTTTCGGGTGAGCGCCCTTATGGCGTAAGCTATAGGCACAAATGCGGCCCTCGGACCGGGCCACCAAACGCACCCGGAGGCAGACATATGTCGGCCCGTCACTCGTCGCTTCCTCTGTTTGCTCTCGCCCTGACGATACCGCTCACCCTCGCCATCCCAGGACAAGCTGACGCCCAGGCCCCTCAAACGGGTGGGGCGGTCGATTTCCAGCGCGATGTGCGACCGATACTGTCGGACAACTGCTTCAGTTGCCACGGTCCGGACGAGAGTACTCGGAAAGTCCGTCTGCGACTCGACACTCAGGAGGGAGCATTCGCCCAGCGGCCCAACGGGCACGCTATCGTTGCCGGCGACCCCGAGGCAAGCCTTGTCTACGAGCGCATCACGCAGGATGACGACCGGCTGCGAATGCCGCCTCCCGCGCTGTCAAACAAGACCCTGTCCGACGATCAGGTCGACGTGCTCCGACGCTGGATCGAGTCGGGCGCGTCGTGGGATCAGCACTGGTCGTTCAAGAAAGTCGAGAAACACGGGCTTCCGGCCGTCACGAATGAGGCGTGGGTCCGGGGCCCCATCGATCGATTCGTTTTGCAGCGGCTCGAGGCCGAAGGGCTCGAGCCAGCGCCCGAGGCCGACCGACGCGCCCTGGCGCGACGCGTTGCACTGGACTTGAACGGGTTGCCTCCCGATCCAGGAACGCTCGCGAGTTTCCTCGCGGACACGTCTGACAACGCCTACGAGCGGTTGGTCGATCGGCTACTCGACTCGAATCACTGGGGCGAGCACCGCGCCCGCTACTGGCTGGATGTGGCGCGGTACGGTGACACCCACGGAATCCATATCGATAACTTCCGTGAGATTCATACGTATCGAGACTGGGTTATCGACGCGTTCAACGAGAACAAGCCGTTCGATGACTTCACCGTCGAGCAGATCGCGGGAGACCTCCTACCGGAGCCGACGATCGAGCAGCTCGTCGCGACCGGGTTTCACCGCAACAACATCACGACCAACGAGGGTGGGGCCATTCCGGAGGAATACGAAGCGGTCTACGCCAAGGATCGAGCCGAGACAACTGCTGGCGCCTTCCTGGGACTGACCGTGGGGTGCGCTACCTGCCACGACCACAAGTTCGATCCCATCCTGCAGCGTGAGTTCTACGCGATGACGGCATTCTTCCGGAATACGACGCAGTACCCGATGGACGGCAACATCGCCGAAACGCCGCCCATTCTCGTCGTACCGGAAGACGACGACCGCGATCGCTGGTACGAACTCCGCGGGGAAGCTGCGGCGAACGCCGACGCGGTTTCCGCCCACGTCGGTGGGGTGAACGATGCGTTCGAGGAGTGGCTCACGACCGGTGAACACAGGATGATCGAGGCTCCGATCGAACCTTCGGCCGAGCTGATGAGGATGATCCTGGACGATCCCGCGGCACCCGTCGTCGATCTGGAGGGTCAACGCCGTCCGGTTGAGCTGAAGGCCGGCGCCACGGTCGAGACTGGTCCGGATGGGCATCCGGCGGTCATGTTCGGCGGAGAGTCGTGGGCCGAGCTCCCGTCGCTGCCCATCGACAGCGATTCGCCCTTCTCGATCGCGATGTGGATGTTCCATCCAGAAGGCGACGGGGACAGAGGCTACGTGGTCGCCGGTCAGTACGATCCCGAGCGACGCGAGAGGGGCTGGAACTTCAGAATCGGTGCTCGACAGCTCAGCTTCCAGATGATGGGCGATGAAGGTGGGACAGCCCGCATCGCTCCGGCGAATACTCAGCGGATCGCCGCGGACGAGTGGACACACATCGTGGTCACGCATGATGGGTCTGGAGAGCGCGCCGGGATGCACCTGTACCGGAACGGCGACCGCGTCCAGGAACAGGGAAGCACGTTTCTCGCAAAAGCAAACGGGAGCTTCAACGTCGATGGCCCGTTCGTGCTCGGGCGCGGAAAGACGAGTGGACGCAATGGCCGTGACGAGCTTCGGATGCGCTACTTCACCGACGGCGGCATCGCTGACCTGCGGGTGTTCAACCGTCCCGTCACGGTGGAGGAGGCGAGGATTATCGCGAACTGGCCGACGTTGCGGGCCGCTCGTGAGAAAGCACCTGCGGATCTCGATGCAGAAGAGCGCGAGCTGCTGCGCTTGTACTACCTCAGTATCAAGGACACGTCCTATCAGCGGCTCCTCGCACGCAACACGGACATCGAGCGCGAGTGGCGAGAGATCAGACGACGCGGCGGCATCGCGTATGTGATGCAGGAGATCGCCGGTCAGGAGGCCTCCGCGCACGTGCTCAATCGTGGGATGTACGACGACAAGCGCGACAGAGTCATCGCCGGGACACCGTCGGCCCTGCCCCCGATGGCCGAGTCGTGGCCGCGCAATCGGCTCGGGCTGGCCAAGTGGCTGGTCGACGACGCGAACCCCCTCGTGAGCCGGGTCACGGTCAACCGCTTCTGGCAGCAGATCTTTGGCTCGGGCCTGGTGCCGTCGACCGAAGACTTCGGTGCCCAGGGCGATGTGCCGTCACATCCTGAGTTGCTCGACTGGCTCGCCGTCGAGTTCCGTGAGACTGATTGGGACGTCAAGCAATTCTTCCGCACACTCGTAACGTCGTCGACGTACCGCCAGGCGGCGGTGATGACAGCGGAGAAAACGGAGAAAGATCCACTGAATCGACTGATGTCCCGAGGACCGCGCTTCCGGATGGATGCCGAGATGATTCGAGATCAGGCGCTGGCGGCCAGCGGTCTCTTGGTGCGGTCCATCGGCGGCCCAAGCGTCAAACCGTACCAGCCGGAAGGGGTCTGGGAGACGGTGGCGATGGGCGGCAACACGAGCGTCTACGAGCAGGACGGCGGTGACGGTTTGTATCGTCGCAGCCTCTACACGTTCTGGAAGCGGGCGGCGCCGCCCCCTGCGATGGACACCTTTAATGCGCCGACCCGAGAACATTTCACGGTGCGCCGCGAGCGGACCAACACGCCGCTTCAGGCGCTCGCAACCATGAATGACACCCAGTACGTCGAGGCGTCTCGGTACCTGGCGCAGCGGGCGATGCGAGAGGTGGGACCAGACTTCGACCAGCGCCTCGACTATGTGACGACGCGCCTGTTGGCCCGGAGTTTCGACGACCGCGAGCGCGCAGTCGCGAAGAAAACCTATGTCGGCCTCGAGGCGCTGTACGGGTCGGACGTCGAGGAAGCCAACCGCCTGCTCGAGATTGGCGAGTCTGGGCACGACGAGGCCTTGCCCCAAGCGGAATCAGCGGCGTGGACGATGCTGACCAGCCAGCTCATGAACTTGGACGAAGTGCTCAACAAGTAGCCTCGCCTGGAGGGAGTCCGATGCATCCAGCCAAGGAAACGATTCTCGCGGAGACCCGGCGTCAGTTCTTCGGCCGCATGGCCAAAGGTATCGGTGGGCTTGCGCTCGCCAATATGTTCGTGGACGACGCGTTTGCGATGCCCAAGGGCGGTGGCACCGTTGGCGGGCTGCCGTCGCTGCCACACTTTGCCCCGAAAGCGAAGCGGTGCATTTACCTTCATATGATGGGTGCGCCGCCGCAGATGGACCTGCTCGACTACAAGCCGAAGATGAAGGAGTGGTACGACAAAGACCTGCCAGAGTCGATTCGGCAGGGGCAGCGTCTGACGACGATGACGTCAGGGCAAGCAAGGTTCCCGATTGCTCCGTCCATCTTCGAATTCAGCCAGCACGGTCAGAGTGGCGCCTGGATCTCGGAGCTGCTGCCCTACACAGCGCGGATGGCCGATGACATCGCCATCGTACGCTCGATGCACACCGAAGCGATCAATCACGAGCCGGCCATCACGTTCATCCAAACGGGCCGGCAGATTCCCGGTCTCCCGTGCATTGGGTCATGGTTCGCTTACGGGCTCGGCAGCATGAACGAAGACCTGCCGACGTTTGTCGTGATGAACGCCGAGAAGAGCCATCCGAAGTCTGGTGTTCAGGCGATCTCTGCGAAGTTGTGGAGTTCGGGTTTCTTGTCTCCCAAGTACGCGGGCGTCGGGCTCCGGTCAGGAACCGATCCGGTCTTGTATCTGCGTGACCCGAACGGCGTGTCACGCGACGTGCGCCGTCAAGTGCTGGACGGCATCGGTGAGCTCAATCGGCTCAAACACGAAGAAGTGGGTGATCCCGAGACTCTTGCCCGAATTGAGCAATACGAAATGGCGTTCCGAATGCAGTCGTCGGTGCCGGAGATGGCCGATCTATCCAGCGAGCCCGACAGCACGTTCGATCGATGGGGGGAAGAGGCTAAGCAGCCCGGAAAGTTCCAGAATGCCGCGCTCATGGCCCGGCGGCTGGTGGAACGAGGCGTCCGGTTCGTCCAGATCTACCACCGGGGCTGGGACGTGCACTCGTTCGCAACGGAGGTGCTGCCGGCACAGGCCGCGGATGTTGATCGCGCCGCCTGGGCGCTGATTCAGGATCTCAAAGAACGTGGCCTCTTTGACGAGACGCTGGTCATCTGGGGTGGAGAGTTTGGTCGCACCATCTACTCACAGGGGCGCCTGACGCCAACGCTCTACGGCCGTGACCACCACCCGAAGTGCTTCACCGTTTGGATGGCTGGCGGCGGCGTCAAGGGGGGCGTCACCTATGGCGAGACCGACGACTTCTCGTACAACATCGTGAAGGACCCAGTTCAAATCCGGGACCTTCAGGCGACCGTCCTGCACCTATTTGGGATCGACCACGAGCGCTACACGGTCAAGTATCGCGGGTTGGATGCGAGGCTAACGGGGGTCGAGCCGGCGCGCGTCATCAAAGAGCTGCTCGCGTAGGAATCAAACCCTATCGAGCTGCGGGACCACGCGACGATTCTACGGCAGGGCGAGGGCCAGGTATTCGCTCTCCATGTCGTCCCAGCCGATCGTCACCACGATGTACTGCTTGCCGTCAGCCATATAGGTGATGGGAGTGGCGGTTACGCCGCCCGGGAGCTCGGTTTCCCAAACGATCTCGCCTGTTGCCTTGTCGAACGCGCGGAACATTTTGCCCCCGCTATGTGGAGGCAGGACGGCCGCACCGACGTTCGCGCCCTCGCCGAGAAAGACCAGTGTTTTTGTGACCAGCGGAGCGGGCCGACCGGGTTGTCCCAGAGGCGGGAGATCGAGATGTCTGATCGCCGGGTGGTCGCGTGGACCATCGCCGTTGGCGACCGTCCAGAGGATCTCGCCGGCATTGAGATTAATCGCCACGAGGCGACCGTACGGGGGCTTAAAGAGCGGCAATCCCTGAGGCCCCTCGACGTGCGTTAGGTTCTGTGGAGCCCAGTCGACGTCGGATTGCGGGTGCTCAGGACGGACCAGTCCGACGACGTGGGTGTTTTGGGCCGACGGGACGAACATCACTCCGGTCTCTGGGTCGACCCCCGCGCCGTTCCAGTCGGTGCCCCCAACGAGCCCGGGCACCACCAGCGTGCCTTTCGTCCCGTCGGGGCCGTCGTCGATCAAGGTGAGGGGCGTGAACAGCGGCCCCCAGACGTACGTGTCGAGGATGGCCAGCGCCTCTTCACGCAGGTCGGGGGTGAAATCAATCAGGTCGTCGGCCGTGACGCCCTGTTGATCGTAGGCGGGCGGCTTGGTGGGGAATGGCTGAGTCGGCGCGTACCATTCGCCGGGTACATCGCCAGCTTGAACCGGTCGCTCTTCGATCGGCCACACCGGCTCGCCGGTTACCCGGTCGAACACGTAGGTGAACGCTTGCTTGCTCGGAACGGCCACCGCCTTGATGTCGCGACCGTCGACCGTGATGTCCACGAGTATGGGCGCCGAGGCGAAGTCGTAGTCCCAGATGCCGTGATGGACCGCCTGGAAGTACCAGACCAGGCGCCCGGTCTTGGTCTCGACGCAGACGAGACTCTCGGCGAAGAGGTTGTCGCCCGGCCGGTGGCCGCCGTAGTAGTCGCTCGTTGGCGTTGAGAGCGGCAAGTAGACGTAGCCCAGCTCCTCGTCAGCGCTTGGCGACGCCCACATGTTGGTGTTGCCGGTGTACTCCCACGACGCCCGGTCCTCGTCTGGCGGCGTGAGCCACGTTTCGTTACCAGGCTCGCCCTCACGGGCGATGGTGTGGAAGATCCAGAGCTGCTCGCCGGTGCGGACGTCGAACCCTCGGACGTCTCCGGGCGGCATTTCTTTGAGCGCCGGCATCGTGGAGCTGACGATGTCGCCGATCGCTGATCCAATGATGACGACGTCGTTGGCGACGATTGGCGCGGAGCGCCAGCCAAAGCTCTCTACGGTCCGGTCGTCGAAACCCTGCGTGAGGTCGACTTCGCCACCATCGCCGAACCCGGGATCGCGCTCGCCGGTCTTGGCATTCAGCGCCACGAGCTTCGATCCGATAACGGCGAGTACGCGCGCCTCGTCGCCGTCAGCCCAGTAGGCGACACCCCGTGTCGCAAACCGGCGATTCGGGGAGCTGTCCTCGGCGACGGGAAGCGGGTCGAACCACACGAGATCGCCTGTCGTGGCATCGAGCGCGGCGATGGCGCCAAAGCCGGTGCTGATGAAGAGCAGCCCGCCGGCCATCAGCGGGGTGTTCTGCGACCCGCTCGGAGCATCGATCGTGGCGCCCTGTCGGGTGCCGTCCGGGACGGTCGACTGTCGCCAGACCACCTCGAGAGCGTGCACGTTGTCGGCGTTGATCTGATCGAGCGGCGAGTACTTGGTCGCGGCCTGGTCGGCGGAGAACGAGCGCCATTCGCCGGTCTGACCGACGGCGATCGCCGCTGCACCCACCACCATCAGCAGGGCCAACCCCGCAGCGGTCAGGAAACGGGGAACGACGCACTCGGTCATGATGACGCGGGGCCCCCAGGTGGCCCCGCGCCATTCTACACAGCTAGATCGTGGTCGAGCTACGAGATCCGCTCAATCGTGACCCGAGCGACTGGGTTGTTCCAGTCGCGCGTGTCGGCGTTGAAGTCACCGCCGCCTCGCATGCCGCGGTGGATAAACACCACGCCCTCGCCACCGCCAACCGTCCCGCCGCCACCCGGGCCACCGCACTCCGCGTACGGAGGACCAGGAATGGACGAGCACAGTTCATCGTTTGTCTCGGTGCCCGCGTCGTACGCATAGGCGTAGACAACCTTGACGTCGCCGACCACCATGGGTAGCGCTGTTTCGATGCCAACGAACGCGTCGTTAGTGGGGATAAGCATCGCCGCCAAACTCAGGTTGCGATTCGCACTCGATGATCCGTCACCGATGACGATTTCGGAGGTGACCCCACGCGTTAGGAGTCCCGCTGTCGACTGCATGTCCCCGACTCCCGATATCCCAGACAGCAGCGCCATCATTGGTGCGATGTCTCCGAACTCGGCGATGGCCTGCAGCTCGGCCGATGCCGTTGTGCCTTCCAGAAACATGCTCACATGGGGCGCATGGGTGGCTGCCAGAATCGGCGTAAAGCTCTGCCCGTGGGTGAGGTTCGTGATTCTCACGCGATAGCTCGCCGCCTGCGCACCAACCGGAGGTTCGCTCACGGATTGGGCGACGATCAGGCCGAGAGTCAAGAGTGTGGCTATCATGGTTCGTTGCATCTGTTTCCTCCTTGCAAGTTCAGGGGCTTCGTGCCTAGCGTGCGCGATGTCAACCGACAAGTCGCACGAGTCGGAATGATCCCCCTCGAGTATTTGGCACCTGCTGTCGACGGCCCCGGTCTGGGGTTCGGGCGTGGATTAATTCCGGCGGTGTTGGCCAGCCGAGACAGTTCCGGAGGGGGAAGCGGGCCCGCCGGACGACCTCATAGTCAGATGGAGACGTCCGGACACGACGTGATTCCGATCGAACCAGGTCCGGGCGCGGCGCTGCGGGTGCCGACGGGTCCAGTGGACGACGAAGCCGCTCTGGTGGCGGCGATCCTGAGAAACGATCGGAAGGCCACGGCCGAGTTTGTCGACCGCTATGCCGATTGCCTCTATGGCTATGTCAGACAGCGGCTTGCACCGAACACCGATCTGGTTGAGGACCTCGTGCAGGACGTCTTCATGGCGGCCCTGCGCGGGCTCGACCGATTCTCTGGCCAGTCCGCGCTCCGGTCGTGGTTGCTGGGCATCGCCCGGCACAAGGTTGAGGACTACTACCGTCGCCGCCTCCGCGAGATGGGGAGTCCGCTGGAGCTCGACGATATGGCGTTGCCTGCGCCGACGGCGGACGCTGGCATCGAGGAGCGGATCGACCGCGAGCGGCGTCGGGACAAGACTCACCGGGTGCTGGCGCAGCTCCCCGAGCCCTATGGGCTGGTGCTGCTCTGGCGCTACTGGGAGAAGCGCAGCGCACGAGAGATGGCAGAGCAGACGGGTCGAACCGAAAAGGCAATAGAGCGCCTGCTGGCGCGGGCTCGGACACGATTCCGATCGCTATGGGACGCTGACTGAGGTGGAGACGGTGGAATCAGATTCCTTCTTCGAGAAGCTCGCCGCCGAGACCGACGCACGTGAGTCCGACCCCGAGCGGGCACCGGCGCGGTTGAAGTCGAATATCTACTCCGCGCTGGTCACTCAGCTCGCAGCGACCGGACCCTTGCTGACCCTGTCGGCCACGAAGAACGGCGGCCGACCGCTGTGTGTGTTCGAAGCGGCGCTGACAGTCGTTCCGGTGGGCGAAAGGATCGAATCTAAGAACCCGTGCCGGGTCTGCCATGCGCGCATCCTGGGTGAGCAAATGGAATCGGCCCCGATCTTCTGGCCGAACTGTCCGTACGCCCAGTTCCATCATCCCTAGCAGCCGCGCTCCGAGCCTTGGTGGGTATAATCAGGGCTCCCAAAGCGAGGTTCCATCTATGACGCGATCGCCCATTTTCTGCTTGTCGAGCGCCGTCTGCGTTCTGCTCGCCATCAGCGCCCCATTCGCTGGGGCCCAGGGACATCCAGGCCAGCAGGTGTTCGAGGGGACGTGCGCCGTTTGTCATGGCGAGAAGGGCGGCGGCGATCTCGCGCCACCGATCGTGCCGCTTGCGTACGACGAGCAGCAGTTGCTGAGCATCGTTCGAGAGGGCCCTGGTCAGATGATGACGTTCTCGACGGCTGACATCAGCGATGCCGACGTCGGGCTGGTCGCGGGCTACCTCCAGCAGCTCTCTGGATCGTCGAGCTCTGCGGCAGCTGGGCCTCCTGTCGAGTGGCCGTACGTCGGGGGAGACCAGTGGAACCGACGCCACTCCGAAGCCGACGACGTCACGCCGGACAACGTTGACCAGCTCGAGATTGCCTGGACGTGGCATCCGGAAGAGCGCATTCGACCTGAATTCGGCACCGTGCCCGGCAACTTCTCGACGACGCCGTTGATGATCGACGACGTGCTGTACCTGAGCACCAACTACAACCGCGTCGCGGCGCTCGACGCTCAGTCCGGGGCCGTCAAGTGGGTTTTCGACCCGCGAGCGTACGAAGGCGGGATGCCCGCCCTCGGTGGCGGCTTTCGGCATCGGGGAGTAACGGCGTGGCGCGACGGCGAGAACCTTCGTATTTTCCTGGGAAGCCGACACAACATGTACTGCATCGATGCGGAGACGGGAGGGTTGGTGCCGTCCTTCGGTGACAACGGCGTGATCGACCTGAGCAAGGATCTGCTCTGGCCGGTCGATCCGGCCCACCTTGAGCAGAACGCCGCGCCGGTCATCTACAAGGACATGTTGATCGTTGGTAGCTCCATCGGCGACCGCCTCACGTTCCACCAGATCCCGCCCGGCGATGTCCGCGCCTACAGCGCCCAAACGGGAGAGCTCATCTGGACGTTTCACCCCGTCCCTCAAGAGGGTGAATTCGGTACCCACACATGGGAGAACGAAGCCTGGCGGCACACCGGTGCCACCAACGTGTGGGGTGGCATGACGGTCGACGAGGAACGCGAGCTTGTCTTCCTGCCGGTCGGCAACGCCACCAACGTGTACTACGGTGGGGGACGCCTCGGGGACAACTTGTACGCCCAGAGCATCGTGGCGCTCAACGCGAACAGCGGCGAGCGCGAATGGTACTTCCAGGTTGTCCATCATGGGATCTGGGACTACGACCTCGCGACGCAGCCGATCCTGATGCCCATTACCGTGGACGGCACACCCATCGACGCCGTCGTTCAGCTGACGAAGCAAGCGCTGACGTTCGTGTTCGACCGCGTGACCGGCGAACCGGTGTGGCCGATCGAAGAGGTCGAGGTTCCGGCGAGCGACGTGCCGGGCGAGCGGACGTCCCCAACGCAGCCGATTCCGACTCGCCCCGAGCCGTTGACCGTGACTACCGGCATGACCGAGGACGACGTCTTTGATCTGACGCCAGAGTTGAAGGCGAAGGCGTTGGAACGGCTAGCCGAGTTCCGGTCGGGTCCGCTCTTCACACCGCCTAGTCTCGAAGGAACACTGACCCGGCCGAGTCCCGGTGGCGGGGTCAACTGGGGTGGCGGCGCGTACGACAGCGAGACCGGGTTTCTGTATACGAAGGTCTCGAACAACGTGAACGTATTGAAGGTGGCGAAGTTCGACCCGGAGACGACGGTGAACCCGTTTGCCGACAAGGACGATCCCGACTACGTCGGCTACGATGCCATCCTTGGGGTCTCGTCGTCGTTCGAGGACGGCCTTCCACTGAACAAGCCCCCGTACGCCTTTCTCGTCGCGGTTGATTTGTCCACCGGCGACATCGCGTGGCGCGTGCCATTCGGCCGGGGAAGTGACGGGCTGCGCCGACACCCGGCGCTGGCAGGCGTCGAGGTACCGGATCGACTCGGAACGTCTGGGGCCCCAGGCTCAATCGTGACGAAGGGCGGCCTGGTCTTCGTCGGTGGCGGCGAGGATCGCCTGTACGCCTTCGACAAGCGCACCGGCGACGAACTATGGTTCGGCGAGTTGACGCAGCGGTCGACCGGGACACCGATGACTTATCGATCGAGCAGCGGCCGGCAGTTTGTCGTCATCGCGACCGGGTCGGGCACGAGTCAGGAACTCGTGGCCTTCGCCCTGCCGGACTAGCGGTTACCGTCCACTCGTCACCCGAGCCCGGTGATCGCGACGGCCGTCGCTTATGCTCGTGGGCAGCCACACCGAGTCGATGGTCGCGGTATCGTGAACCGGGGTTCTGATTGTCCCGCCGCCGGGTCTTCCTAGGGGCTTATAGTGATAGATGCAGCAATGCCCGAGCGGCTTCAGCTTGCGAAAGATTGGCTTCCGCGATACACCGGCATGCCGTTGGACCGTTTCGGCGACTATATCTTGCTGACAAACTTCCGCTATCACCTGGACGCGTTCTCCGATTCGTTCAAGTGTGAACGCTTTGGCGAGGGCCGGCCGATGCAGGCGGCGACGAACGATCACGGGCTCACCATCATCAATTTCGGGATTGGTTCTCCGAACGCCGCGACGATCATGGACTTGCTGACCGCGCGCCGACCGAAGGGCGTTCTCTTTCTCGGGAAGTGCGGCGGTCTGAAGAAGTCGACCGAGATCGGCCATTTCATCCTTCCGATAGCGGCCATTCGTGGCGAGGGAACCAGCGACGACTATCTCCCGCCCCTGGTGCCGGCGCTGCCATCGTTCAAGCTCCACAAGTTCGTCTCCCAGAAGATCGTCGACCGTGGGTATGACTATCGGACCGGCGTGGTATACATAACGAATCGACGCGTCTGGGAGCACGACGACGACTTCGTGGCTCGCCTCAAAGCCATGACCTGTATTGCGATCGACATGGAGACGGCCACGATCTTTATTGTTGGGCACCGGAACGAGATCGCGCGCGGAGCGCTGCTCTTGGTATCAGACTTGCCAACGACGCCTGAGGGAGTCGTGACCGGGGAGTCCGAGGCAAAGGTCGTCCAGCAATGGGCTGAGATCCACCTTCAGCTTGGCATCGAGGCGATGACAGAAATCGAAGAACGCGGCGAGAAGATCAAGCACTTCACGTACTGAGGTGTCCGGGCCCGTGATGAACTACGACAACATCCTTGAAGCGGTGGGGCGCACGCCGTTGGTGCGCTTGCACCGAATATGCGAGGGACTCAAGCCTGCGGTTTATACCAAGCTGGACTACCTGAACCCAGGCGGTAGCGCCAAGGATCGCATCGCCATCCGCATGATCGACGAGGCGGAGCGTAATGGCCTCCTTCAGCCAGGGGGGACGATCATCGAAGGGACGGCCGGCAACACCGGCATGGGGCTGGCGCTCGTCGCCGCGGTGCGTGGCTACAAACTCATCTTTACGATCACCGACAAACAATCCCGCGAGAAAATCGACTTGCTCAAGGCATTCGGGGCCGAGGTGGTCGTGTGCCCCACGGCGGTGCCGCCCGACGATGCGCGCTCGTACTATTCGGTCGCCAAGAAGCTCTCAGAGGAGATCCCGAATTCGTTCTATCCGAATCAGTATGACAACCCACTCAACCCCGAGGCCCACTACGACACCACCGGTCCTGAAATCTGGGAGAGCTCTGAAGGCCGGGTCAGCCATCTGGTAGTCGGCATTGGCACGGGGGGGACGGCCACTGGCGTGGGTCGGTATCTGAAGTCCAAGAAGCCCACCGTCAAGATCATCGGCGTTGATGCGGTCGGCTCGCTCTACCACGAGTTTTTTCACACCGGCCGCGTCGGGGAGGCCCACCCGTACGTGGTCGAGGGAATCGGCGAGGACATCTTTCCCTCCACAATGGACTTCAGCGTGCTGGACGATGTCATCCAGGTGACCGATCGGGACTGCTTCGCAACCGCGCGTCGGTTGGTCCGACAGGAAGGCATCTTCGCAGGGGGTTCCTCGGGCGGTGCGGTCTGGGCGGCACTGCAGATCGCGAAGTCGCTCTCGCCGGACGACTACGTTGTCGTGTTCCTCCCCGACACGGGACGCCAGTACGTGAGCAAGGTGTACAATCCAATTGCGAAACTCGTCCCGGGGGGTGCCCGGGAGATGTCCCTGGCGACTCTCACGAAGCTCACCACCCGGACCACGGAACCCGGCTCGCGAGACGATCACCCGCACCCCGGCCGCCCCCTCGCCCCGGGCGTGCCTCGCCTCCCCGGCAACTCTCCTGCGACTGCGGAAATCGCCTGAAATCCACGGGAAAACTTGGGGGCTGCCCCAGAGCGCTCCCGGAGTGCGATCACCGATGGGACTGGGTGGCGGTGGGCGCAGTCTCGTGCGAACCCGTCTTGCACGTCGACAAGCGAATAAAAGACGAATGAAAGAATCCCGGATCAGTCCCGGAATATGCCGCTTCAGAAGCTTCGATCGACTCGGCGTCGTCGTCGAGACGGCTGGAAAATGCCGTTGAAAGGATTTTAAAGATCAAACGTCTTGCACCACGATTCTGTCGGCCGATCCCCGTCCGTCGTTGACCCCACGAGAGTCGGCATCCCACTTGTCCCGGGTTATCCCGGGTTTCAAAACCTTCGATCGACCGCAGACGGCCCGCGCACCCTTCGTGCCCCTCGTCCGAAAACCGCCGATTGCGCTCGCGGATCATGCCTTGGACGGTGAAGAACAGCTGCGGCTCGACGATCGCTTCGAAGACGCCCTCGGCCCGAATCCACTCTTCAGGCCTGTTGACCACGCGTTTTTGCTTGAGCTTGAAGGAGCGCCGGTTGAAGCCGGGATTTCCATTTTGCCTGCCCCGGATGGTACCTTTATACACCCGAGAGCCGCCGATCCCACGAAACTTTCTTCGTCGCACAATCGTCCAGCTCCGGAGGCCGTCACCTCAGCCCCCGCTGACGTGCAACCGACTGGAGCCCCCTACTTTCAGGGCATTCCTCAGACACCGCTCCACACTTGTGGCCTTTCTTCGCCAGGCGGGCTTCGTAGCACTCGCCGCGCGTCAGCCTCCCGGCACTGGCAGCGCCCAGATCCTCCGTAGCATGTCGCCGAACAGCCGCCGCGTCAGATGCCCTTCTGCCAACAGGAGCCAGTAGTACCGCGCATGCTTCACTAGCCGGCCCCCGGTTTTCACCAGTCGCTGCTGCAGACTCGTGAGCGACCAGCGCTTGATCCGCGGCGGCAGGACCAGTCTGCGCCACAAGTTGCCCAGGTTGTAGGCCAGGACGCTCAGGTGCAGGCGCACTTCGTTCGCCCGGAACCGATGGCACGACAGCCGCGTCCAGTGGGTTGCCTGCTTGCCTTCCTTGATCCATGGCTCCGCCGTGCCGCGCTTGTTGTAGAACCGGACGACCGAGCGACTCGGGAGGGTCATGTTGGTCACGATGAAGCCGACGCGAGGGAACAGCTCACCCCGGTGGTGCTCCACCTTGGCGACCACCCGTCTGGGCGTAGTCCAGCGCTTCGCCTGATAGCGGAAACTCTTGTAGCGCACCAAGGGCTTGCGGCTCGGCCGTCCGGGCGGACGAAAGAGGATGTTTTCGATTTCCAGCTCCAAGCTCTTGTTCGCCGGCATGCGGATGGCATAGTCCACGTCGCGTCTCTCGAGCGTCTCGTCGATCTCCGGCTTGGCGAACGCCGCGTCCGCGCGGAACGCCACGCGCGTGCCCTCCGCCTGCTGCCGTTCAACCTCCGGCACGAGCAGGTCGTCCCAGCCGTCGGCGCTCTGCACGTTGCCGGGCCGCAGCGTGGCGGCGACGCAGTCGCCGTGCTCACTGAACAGAAACAGCGGATGGTAGCAGACGGACTCAAAGTGCCCGTTATACGCACTCCCTTCCTGCGCCCCATGCACCGGGCTCTCGCTCGAATCTATGTCGAGCACGATCCGGTCGGCGCGCGTCGGTCTCTCGGCCTGTGCGAGCACCTCCCGGTTCACGGCCATCAGCCCAATGAGATTCTCCTCCTGGGTCAGCAGGTCGGTCTCGAACCAATGCAGGGTCGATGTCAGCGCCGCACCCCGGTCCCAGCGCTTTGGCGACCCGATGAGACGGAATGTCGGGTCCGTCGACACGCGCACTGCGTCGTTGAGGTCTTCGTAGCCCGCGAGCCGGCTGTAGACCGATTGCCGCAGGAGATCCGCCAGACTGAACTGGGTGTTCAACCCCTGTCGGGAATCGCTCAGGTGCTCGGAGATGAGTGTCTCCAGCCCCAGGCGTTCATCCAACTCGCGCACTAGAATGAGGCCGGCGTCGGAGGTGACGCGCGATCCCTGAAACGCGACTTTCAAGAAGCCGTTGAACGCGAACTGAAATGGCTTGTGTTGTAATTCACCCACCGGGTGTCACCCTCCGTCGTGAGGTTCCTTACGTCGGAGCCCCAGAAATCAAGGCGCGGCGACTGGTCCTGGCGGTACGGTACCACAGCGAAATCGGAAATCCGGGGTACAACGACGAGTGGATGCGAGAGAATCGCTACCTTGAGCCGGCCGTGCGTCTCACGGCGGGTGAGTGCCTGCGACCCAAGACGCGCGGGACCGAGCTGCAGTCGGCCTCCCCGGCGGACAGCGCGCAGGACGCGCTCCGAAAGATGGACGAGCTCGATATCTCGCAGCTGCCGGTACTGGAGAACGAACGGTTTCTGGGCGCGGTCACCGAGGATCGGCTGGTCGCCCTGGTGTTGCACGGGCAGGACCTGAGTGAACGAGTCGTCCGCGAAGTCATGGAACGGCCGTTTTCGATTGTCGATCCAGACACGACGATCGACGAGATCACGGGTTTGCTCAGCGGCGAAACCGCGATCCTGGTACGCATGCCGGACGGTACCTTTGAGATCCTCACGAAGGCGGATGTCGTGCATGCGATTGCCGGTCGGGCGCAGGCGGAGCCATGAGGAGCGGGCACTGTTGACCGATGCAAAGTGGAGGTTTCGAACGCGGGCGATCCGCGCGGGACAGGCGCCGGATCCCGCGACGGGCGCCATCATGACCCCCGTCTACCTCACGTCGACATTCGTGCAGGACGCACCGGGGATACACAAGGGGTACGACTACGCCCGCAGCGGTAACCCGACCCGCGCCGCGCTCGAGGCCAACCTGGCGTCACTCGAAGGAGGGAGATTCGGCTTGGTGTTCGCCAGCGGTCTCTCAGCGGAGCACACGGTCCTGCATCTGCTCAGCACAGGTGACCACGTGGTGGCGTCGCGTGACCTCTACGGAGGTTCGTATCGGCTGTTTACGGAAGTCTGGCGTCAACTCGGTGTGACTTTTTCGTTTGTCGATACATCTCGACCTGAAGACATCGAGTCAGCCATTCGGCCAACGACGAGGCAGCTGTGGATCGAAACACCGTCGAACCCGCTCCTTACGGTCAGTGACATTGCCAAGGCTTGCGACATTGCCCATCGGCATCAGGTGCGGGTCGTGGTGGACAACACCTTTGCGACACCGTTCCTGCAACGGCCGTTGGAACTCGGCGCCGACGTTGTCGTTCATTCCACCACAAAGTATCTGGGAGGTCACTCCGACGTTGTCGGCGGGGCCGTCATTACGAACGATGAAGCCGCGTTCGACCGACTCAAGTTCCTTCAGAACGCCATCGGCGCAGTGCCAGGGCCACTCGATTGCTTTCTGGTCTTGCGTGGGACCAAGACGTTGGCCGTCAGGATGAAGGAGCACTGCGAGAATGCGATGGCCGTGTCCAGATTCCTCGCTGACCATCCAGACGTGCAGCAGGTTCGCTACCCAGGGTTGGCGTCTGATCCCGGCCACGCGATCGCCGAGCGCCAGATGTCCGGATTCGGGGGGATGGTATCTGTCGAGCTCACAGGTGGACTCGAACGGAACATCCGCTTCACGTCGAAGACCGAGGTGTTTTCCCTGGCCGAAAGCCTGGGCGGCGTCGAGTCGCTCGTCGGTCATCCGGCCACGATGACTCACGCGGCCATCCCGAAGGAGGAACGACTGCGCGGCGGCCTCCCTGATGCGCTGGTCCGGCTCTCGGTGGGGATCGAGGATCAAGCAGACCTACTCGAAGATCTTTCTAGGGCCATCCGGGACAGTCGAGATCCCTGACATGAGGGTGAATAATCCGCCCTGCGGCGGGCACTCGCGCTCAGGACAGGATGCCCGGGAATCGCGACTCGCTCAGCTCGTAGTCGGGAAAGATGGTCGCGCCATGCCGCGCGCCGAGATGGCGGACGACGATCTCGCCGAACACGTCCCGGAAGTCGGTCGTGACTGCCAGGTCGCGTTGCTCGAACCGTTCATCGCGCTCGAGACCGGGCCACATGCCGTAGACCTGGCCGCCCCGGACGTCGCTACCTAATACGAGCATCGCATTGCCGTGCCCGTGGTCGGTCCCACGATTGCCGTTCTCCTCGACGGCGCGGCCGAACTCCGACATGGTCAGGACAACGACGTCGGCCATCCGGTCGCCGAGATCCGTTGCCAGCGCCGCGATGCCCCCCGCGAAGTCGCCGAGCCGATTCGCCAACTGGCCTGTCGAGCCGCCTTCGTTGATATGGTGATCCCAGTTTCCTGATTCGGCAAACGCGATCTCCAGCCCTACATCGGCCTTGATGAGCTGGCCGATCTGCTTCAGCGCTTCCCCGAATGGCGAGCGGGGATACCGTGCGCCGGGGGCCGGTGCGTACCTCGCCGGGTCAGCCTCGGCCAGCATCTTGACCGCATCGAAGGCCTCGCGACCGGTCCGTCCAAGGATCTGGTCGGCCGCGGCCGCGTACTCCGCTTCGAACGAAGCCTCGATCACGTCGGTGGCTCTGCCGGCCCGAATGCCAAAACTGCTGAGTCGTCGTATGGCCAACGCCGCCGCCGTCCCTTGAAGGGTGCGCGGCATCTGCGGCGTCAGCGACACCGCTCGGAAGGAGGTCGCTTCATCGTCCTGCCGTGCCTGCAGGTAGCGGTTGAGCCACCCGTCCCGCGTGCCCTTGCGTCCGGGCGTCGCGCTTTCCATGTAGTCCTGGGCGTCGAAGTGCGACCGCGTGCTGTGGTGCGACCCGGTGGCGTGGACGATCGCCAGCTGCCCTGAGGAGAACCAGGGCGCCAGCGGCGCCATCCGGGGGTGGAGTCCGAAGAACCCGTCGAGGTCGATCGCGGTGCCGTCATCGCTGCCAGGTTTGGGCACGGCAATCGTTGGCCGCGCTGCATAGTACCCGCGTTCGCCAAACGGGACCACCATGTTGAGGCCGTCCACAGCGCCCCGCTGAAAGATGGCGATCAGGATCTTCTGCCGATTGCCCTCCGCCGCCAACGCACGTCCGAGAAATGACGGCGCGAATCCGAGGCTCACGAGCGCGAGGCCACCGTCCTTCACGAAAACTCGACGTGAAATCATCGTCGACTCCTATTCCGCTATTGCCGCTGAAACTCCGGCGACCCCAACGCGAGGGCTGCAAGCTGTTCCGGGGCCGCCGCCTCGTCAAGCGTGGCCAGTGTGGTCTCGGAGGCATGGTCTCGCACCAGGCGATCCAGCACGACGTCGATTGCCGCGCTATCCGAGTTGTCGAGCGAGGGGAGCCCCACCTCGACGCCGGGCACCTGGCTACTCACGAGTGCCAGCGAGACGTTCATGCGCGCCAGCAATGCGCCGGTGTTGACCCAGGCGTCGGCCCGATCCGAGTAGCCGGTGGGCGGCGTGCATCGATAAGGCGGCATGCCGAGCTCGCCGAGCACCATCGCGAGTCCGCGCCCGTGAGTCACGTTGCCGTCCAGCGCGCGGATGCTGCTCACCACGAACTCGAGCGGGGTCTTGATCTTGCCTCGGTGCGCGTCGGGCGAAAGGAACTCAGGCGAGACGAGGATCGTGCGCACGACCTCCCGGAGGTCGCCCTCGGTTTCGAGGAAGCGGCTGGCGGCGCGCTCGACCAGTGACGCCGGCGGGTCGTCGGCCACGAAACGAGTCGCGAGCTTCGTCGCGATGAACTGAGCCGTGGATGGGTGGCTGGCCAACAGGTCAAGGACTTCTTCGCCGTCACGCTGTCCGCCTCCGTCGATCGTCGCGCCGAGAACCTGCTTATCGCCGTCGACGTGGAGCAACGGCGAGAAACTGAATCCGCCGCCTCGGCGGTAGGGTGCGAGCGTCCAGCCGGTCAGCGCTCGAGCCACCTCGACGATGTCTTGCTGGTTGTAACCGCCGTCCACGCCCAAGGTGTGAAGCTCGAGCAGCTCGCGGGCGTAGTTCTCGTTGATTCCGTCCCGAGGCCCCCCTTGTACGGATTCTGCCATGCGGCGCCAGTTCTGTCGCTCCGACCGGCCGAGGCGACGCTGGTTTCCAGAAGCGCTGCCGCGCGCCATTCCCTGTCGTCGCGCCATCGCCTCTTGCGTAAAGGGGTGCTCGGCGTTGGGGTCACTGCTCAGCCAGTTGTCGAGGTAGATGAGCATGGCCGGGCTTTCGGCCACGGCACCAAGTAAGTCTCGGAAGTTGCCCATTACGTGGGGGCGCAGGGCGTCGCGCTCGTACTCGATCAAGTACGGATGAATCTGGAGACCCTTGCGGGCAGAGACGTTGAAGTGGTTGAACCAGAAATCGACGAGCACCTCCTGAAGCTGGCGTTCGCTCGAAACCGCGCGGATCAGTTTCTGCTCGGTGAGCTCGATGACGGGCCGGCGGCTCTGTCGCACCTCCGGGGGCAGGTCCTGCCCAGGTCGGCGCGGTGGTGCGTTGGCAGCCCCGGGCTCCGTCCGGTCTTCGTCGGAGTCCGACGCCATCGTCGACGGGTCGGCCGTTGCCGCCCGCCGCCGGTCGCGCAGGGCCATGAAGGCGGGGAGGTGATACCGCTCGATGATCTCGGCGGTAGGCATGTCGAGCGTTTCGAAGTCAGCGAGCTTGCGCTCTACCGCCCCATCGTCGATCTCAGCCGGGTAGAGCTGTTGGTCGATGAAAGCCCGGACGCCCATGTCGCTGACTCGTTCGACATCGCCCGGACGGGGGCCGAACGTGATGCGGTTCAAGACATGGACGGCCAGCGCGGCTTCGCGGCCCTCTGGCGTCGTGGCACCAAGGCCGCCCAGAGGCACGCCGACCACCACCATGGCCAACACGAGGGCAATGCTGCGAGTTCTAAGAGCTGTCATCGTATCCTCTGTTTTCTAAGACCGTGTCCGAGGGCCTAAGGTTTACTCTGAAGTGATACTCTTATGGCCTTACATCTCAGGGCCGGCGACCGCGGTCTGGCCGGCGCCCGAAGCATAAGGGCATAAAGGAATGATCCGATGAAGAAGAATCTAGCGCTCGTGTTTATCGCAGCTTGCGCGCTTGTCAGCGTAACCGCCTGGTCCGTCGAGGCTCAAGAGTTCAAGGCCGAGGATTTCGAGCGCGGGCCGCGGTTCAAACTACCGGCGGGGCAGGAGGCGGATATTTGGAATCCTGCGAAGCGGAAGTTGCTAGAGGGTGGCCCGCTGGTCGGTGGCACCGTCCGCGTTCCGGACGCGCGCACGTACTGCGCCATGGCGGCTGCGGGGTACGATTTCGTGTGGGTCGAGATGCAGCACGAAGCCAGCTCATGGGAGAACGTCGCACGTTCGTGGCGCACGTGTCCGGGGCCGGCGGCGCCGGGCGCTCGCATCGCCTACGCCGATGAGCGTGAGATCCAGCACGCGACCGACATGGGCGCGCTAGTCATCGTCGTACCGACCGTCGACTCGGTCGAAGAGGCTCAGGAGGCAATCGATTGGACCTACTTTCCGCCAGTCGGGAGACGCAGCTCCGGTGGCGGCCAGGGTCCGAGTGAGATGTGGAACGACGTGCCTGGGGGCTACCGATCAACCTGGAACGAGAACGTCGTGCTCATCCTGATGATTGAGACCCTCGAAGGGGTCGAGCACGCTCGTGAAATCGCCAAGTTACCCGGCGTGACTGCCATTTTTGCTGCGTCCGGAGACCTTGGTAACTTCTCAGGTTTCGGCGAAGGTGATGCCGAGTATGAAGCGCTGATTACCGAGGTCGAGGACGCGGCCCGTGAAGCCGGGATCCACGCATGCGCGCCGCTCCGCTGGGCCGACCGCCCGGGCTTCACTTGCTTCCAGGCAGGGAGCGAATCAAGCGTAATTCGGCGCGGCGCTCAGGCCGAGCTCCAGCAAGCCAACGACCTGTTCAGCAGCACGGGGGGTGGGACGTCGGCGGCGCCGTCGGCAGCGGCCCAGCTCCTGCCAGACCTGACGGCGCAGTGCGGCTCGATCACGTACGAAGCGGATTGCCATGCCTCCGTACGACGAGCTGCGGCGACCGCGGTGACCTTGCCCGCGGCCGACCGGGCGCAGGTTGTCGCAAAGCTCCAGGAGATCATCGGCGCGAACCCGAACCACGCTGATCGGATTCGGGAAATCGCGACACGTGCCGGCCTGACCGTGCCCTAGGAGTCTGCGCCGCAGAAACGGTGCGACAATTGTAGGCGAGCCGAGGAGGAAAGGACCTGATGTCGACGACGTTCCGTCCCTACGCACCGGATCAGATGCTGCTGTTGCCGGCGGACCTGCGGGCGTGGTTGCCGGAGGGCCACTTGGCGCACCACGTCAGCGACCTGGGGGACGGTGTGGATTTGACGGCGTTCTACGCGCCGTATGCGGGGGACGGTCGGCGCAACGCGCCCTCTGCACCGCGGATGATGGTGAAGGTGCTGCTGTATGCGTATGCGACGGGGGTGTTCTCGGCGCGCGGGATCGCGCGGAAGCTGGAAGAGGACGGGGCGTTCCGGGTTCTGGGGGCGGGCAACTTCCCGCAACATCGGACGCTGTGCGAGTTCCGGCGGCGGCACTTGTCGGACTTCAAGGAGCTGTTTGTAGCGGTGGGTCGGCTGGCGCGGGCATGGGGTCTGGCGCGCGTCGGGAAGCTGTCGATTGACGGCACGAAGGTGCGGGCGAACGCGAGCAAACGGAAGGCGATGAGCTACGGGCGGATGGCCAAGGAGGAGCGGCGGCTGCGGGGGGAGATTGAGGCGCGGCTGGCGGCGGCTGGCGCGGCCGAGGACGCGCGGGTGGGGGCGGACGTGCGGGGCGACGCGTTGCCGGCGGAGTTGCGCCGCCGGGAAGACCGTCTGGCGGCGACCCGGGCGGCGAAGTCGCGGTTGGAGGCGCAGCAGCGGGCAGCGGACGACGCCCGCGGTCGGCAGCCGGACCAAGACCGGAACCCGAAGGGCGGGCAGCCCTACACGTGGTCGTATGGCGAGCCGGACGCGAAGGCGCAGAGCAACTTCACGGACCCGGAGAGCGGGATCATGAAGACGAGCAACGACGGGTTCCAGCAGTGCTACAACGCGCAGGTGGCGGTCGATGGTGCGCACCAGTTGGTGGTGGCGACGGAGGTGACGGCGAACGCGAGCGACCAGGGTGGTGTGCCGGCGCTGCTCGACGCGCTGGCGGAGACGGGCGGCGAGCAGCCGGAGACGGTGCTGGCGGACGCCGGCTACAGCAACGAGCGGGACTTGGCGGACCTGGAAACGCGAGGCATCGACGGGTATGTGTCCTTGGGCCGGGAGGGGAAGGCGGCCAGGCCCCGCGACCCGGAGAAGTATCCCGCGACGAGTCGCATGGCCGAGAAGCTGTCGAGGCCGGCGGGCCGTGCGGCGTAGGCAGAACGCAAGTGGCTGTCGGAGGCTCCCAACGGCTGGATCACGCACGTGCTGGGATTCCGACGCTTCAGCCTGCGGGGGCTGGCGAAGGTGCAGGGCGAGTGGGACTTGGTGTGCCGGGCGTTGAACACCACGCGCCTGCACGCCCTGATGGCGGCGTAACACGCGGGGAATGAGGCTCGCAACGACGACCGATCGGCGCGCCTCGGGCTCTGTGGCGGGCCAGGCGGCCCCTCAAGGCCGAATCTTGCTATCTGCTTCGCCCTTCGCCGAGGAGTTCCCTCGTCGGCCGACCGCCGAAGTCGCTCCGGCACAATGACGCACAGCATGGGCCGACGACCCATTTCACGCCGCCGCACCTCCTGCGGCGCAGACTCCTAGGTGGTCGCTGGGGCCGTACCGATCCTCGGGATCGCACCTGGAGTCGTTGACAGGCCACGAGACCGCAGGCTACAATAACTGATTGTGTTACAGGCGCTTACCCCCATCCTGGGGTCGCTTGGGCGAGTATGCGATCGTCCGGCTATCCCATCTGGGTAGGCTCGCGTAGCTCCCAAGACAATGTTCGATTCCCTCACGACGCGGTTCCAGGAGATCTTCGACGATCTCCGCGGCGAGACCCGACTGACACCCGAGGCGGTCGAAGGTGCGCTGAAGCAGATTCGCATGGCGCTGCTCGAGGCCGACGTCAACTTCCAGGTGGTCAAGGCGTTCGTCGACCGGGTTCGCGACCGCGCCATCGATCACACGGTTCTCGACAGTCTGACGCCTGCTCAGCAGGTCGTCGGAATCGTCCGCGACGAGATGCTGAGGCTGCTGGGCGACGAGGCCGGTGGGCTGAGCAAGACCTCGGATCGCCCGCAGGTCGTGGTGGTGCTGGGGCTGCAGGGGTCGGGCAAGACGACGACGTCGGCGAAGCTCGGTCGATGGCTGGTGCGAAACGGACGCCACCCGTTGCTAGTCTCGACCGACGTCAGGCGGCCTGCGGCCATCCAGCAGCTGACGGTGCTGTGCGAGCAGGCAGGCTTGCGGGTCCACGATCCGGCGTCCGAGTCGGATCCGACAGCGCGGGCGACGACGGCGGTCACGAGCGCACGGGAGCTCGGGTTCGACACTGTCATCGTCGATACGGCTGGCCGGCTCCATATCGACGACGATCTCATGGCCGAGCTCGATTCGATCCGAGCGGCCGTCAATCCGTCGGATGTGTTGTATGTCGCCGATGCCATGACCGGCCAGGACGCAATTAAAAGCGCGGGCGAGTTCCACCGCCGAAACCGAATCACTGGCTTGGTGCTTAGCAAGATGGACGGCGACGCGCGCGGGGGCGCGGCACTTTCGGTCGTATCGGTCGTAGGCGTGCCGATTGCCTTCTCTGGCATCGGTGAGCGGCTCGACGACCTAGAGCTATTTCAGCCCGATCGCTTGGTTTCACGCATGCTCGGGATGGGCGACATCCTGACGCTGGTCGAGCGCGCCGAGCAAGCCGTCGATCGCGACGATGCCGAGCAGCTCGCGCTGAAAATCCGCCGCCAGGAATTCACACTCGAAGACCTTCGCGGGCAGATGGACGCGATCACGAAGATGGGGCCGCTCGATCAGCTGGTGGGGATGATTCCGGGGTTAGGTGGACAGAAGGGTGCCGCGGCGGCGGGGGATGTCGATCCCGCGCAACTGGCGCAGACCGCGGCCATCATCGACTCCATGACGCTCGGAGAGCGACGAAACGCGGCGATCATCAACGGCAGTCGACGCAAGCGCATCGCGCGAGGGAGCGGTACGACCGTGCGGGATGTGAATCAGCTGCTGAAGCAGTTCATTCAGATGCGCAAGATGATGAAGGCCGCGACCGGCGCGACGAACAAACGGCGAGGCAAGGGACGTCGCCGAGGTCGACTCGGGCTGATGAGGTCGCGACAAGTAGTTCGATAGAAGACGTCAAGTTCAGGCGCGCCGCGTTGCACGCGCGCCGGTGAAGCGGGAGAAGTCACAATGCTAGCCATTCGATTGAGACGCCTGGGTGCCAAGAAACGACCGTTCTTTCGTGTCGTCGTCATCGACTCGCACGCGGCGCGAGACGGTCGGTCGGTCGAGGTGCTGGGTTACTACAACCCAACTTCCCAGCCGGAGACGCTGAAGCTGAATCGCGAACGGTTAGAGCACTGGGTGACCAGAGGTGCGCAGCTCAGCGACACCGTTCGAACCTTGTTGCACCGGAATCCGGTGACCGAGACGCCGGCGGTTGAGATCCCCGCGACCGAGACGCCGGTGATTGAGACCCCGGAGACTGAGGCTCCGTCGTCCGACGCCCCGGCCGCCGAGAACCCGTCATGAGTCGGGCGAAGGATGTTGTCGAGACGATCGCGCGGGCCCTGGTCGACCATCCCGACGCCGTCAGCGTCACCGAAACCGAGCGACGCGGCGATACGCACATCGAGTTGAGAACCGCCGACGGGGATTTGGGCAAGATGATCGGCCGGCAGGGACGCACCGCGGCGGCGGTTCGAGCCCTCGCGAACGTGGCGACCGAGATGGACGGAGGTCGGGCGACGGTCGACTTCGTCGATGACGTCCAGTGATACGCCACCGGGCACTTGGGACGCGATGATAGCGATTGGTCGGGTCGCGCGGCCGCATGGCCTGCGGGGAGAAGTCGTGGTCAATCCCGAGACAGATTTTCCCGAGCAGCGGTTTAGCCCGGGTGGAGTCGTCTACGCCCAGCGGGGTGGACGCGTCGAGGCGCTGGCGATCCAGGCCGTTCGGTTTCACAAGGGGCGGCCCGTTGTGGCGTTTGCTGGCGTGGACGACGTCGAAGCGGCGGGGTCGCTGGCGACGTGCGAGCTGAGAGTGGCGGCGTCCGAGCAACACGCGCTGCCTGACGACCAGTTCTACCTACACGCGCTCGTCGGGTGTTCGGTTCAGACAGTCGATGGGGAACAAGTCGGGTCCGTGGTCGACGTGCAAGGCGTGCCTGGTGCGAATCGGCTCATCGTGCGGTGCGTCGACACCGAGGATGAGGTAGACATCCCCTTGGCGGAAACGATTTGCGTGAACGTCGACGTGGCTCAGAAGGTCGTCGTGATCAATCCACCGGAGGGACTCCTCGAGCTCAACGGCTAGGTTGCCTTGGGGGGGCACACAATGAAGTTTGATGTCGTCACGATTTTTCCGGCAATGGTCCGTTCGTTCTTGGACGAGGGTGTCATTGGCCGTGCGGTCGGGCAGGGCGTTCTCGATGTCGAGGTGCACGACCTGCGGAGCTTCACCGCTGACCGGCACCGCACAGTTGACGATGTGCCGTACGGTGGCGGCCCCGGGATGGTGATGAAGGCCGAGCCGTTCTGTCGGGCGGCCGATCATATTGCGTCGAACCGGGGGGTGGCTGACGCGGTCATTCTGACCTCACCGCAGGGCACACCATTCACCCACGAGTCGGCCCGGCGGCTGAGTCAGCTTCGGCACGTCGTCGTGTTGTGCGGACGATATGAGGCGGTCGACGAGCGCGTGCGCGAAGCGGTCGCTACCGAAGAGGTGTCTGTCGGAGACTACGTTGTCACCGGCGGAGAGCTGCCGGCGATGATCATTCTCGATGCGGTGGGGCGTCTCATCCCGGGCGTGGTTGGTGATGCGGCTTCGGTCGAGGACGATTCGTTCGTTCGCGGTCTGCTCGATCATCCGCACTACACGCGTCCGGCCGAGCTCGACGGCCGGTCGGTTCCGGACGTGCTGTTGTCCGGAAATCACGGTGCCGTGCGCTCGTGGCGGAAACGACGTGCGATCGAACGAACACTAGAGCGACGGCCCGACCTTTTGGCACGGGACGGTCTTCGTCTTGATCAAGAGGAACGCGAGATCCTCGAGCAATTGCGTGGCGGGTCGATCTCGCCAGGAGCGGGGGCAGGAGCATGAAAGCAATCGAAGAAATCGAACGGACCCAGCTGACGGAGCGTCCGGAGATGTGGTCTGGGGATACGGTCCGCGTCCACGTCAAGGTCCGCGAGGGCGAGAAGGAGCGAATTCAGGTCTTCGAAGGCATCGTGATTGGCCAGCATCGCGGCGGGTCGAGGACCACCTTCACAGTTCGGAAGGTCTCATTCGGACAGGGGGTCGAGCGGGTCTTTCCGCTGCATTCTCCCGTGATCGACAAGATCGAGATCGTACGGTCGGCGCGCGTGCGTCGCGCCAAGCTCTACTTCCTCAGAAAGCTGCGTGGGAAGGCCGCTCGGATGCGCGAGCGGCGTCGCGTGTAGCGGGGAGGGCTGAGGCAGTGCCACGGCGAACGGCCTCACGAGCGGTCGAGAACGCCGTACGTCGTCTCGGCTTCGGACGCGTCGCGGGCGTCGACGAAGTCGGACGTGGCTGCCTCGCGGGTCCGGTTGTCGTCGCGGCCGTCGTCCTTGACCCGTCCAGTCCGATTAGCGGCATCCGCGATTCCAAGCTGCTCTCAGCTCGCGCCCGCGAGCGGCTCTACGATCAGATCCTGGCGTCGGCAGTCGGATGGTCGTTCGCGATCGCCGAACCCGCCGAGATCGACCGGGTCAACGTGCATCGCGCGTCGCTTGGCGCCATGCGCGCCGCGGTGAATCAGCTGATCCCACTTCCTGACTTCGTGCTCGTCGATGGCTTTCCAATTCCCGATCTCATGGTGCCTCAGCGTGCCGTCATTGGGGGCGATCGGCGGTGCGCATCGATCGCCGCCGCGTCGATCGTGGCCAAAGTGAGCCGAGACCGCGACATGCGCGCGCTGCACACCCGGGATCCCCGGTACGGCTTCGACCAGCACAAGGGGTATGCGACGGCCCAGCACCTCGCGGCCGTGTCGGAGTTCGGGTATTCCGTCGCGCATCGGCGTTCGTTTCGGCCGCCCTCCCTGTTTGATACGATCGAGGAGTCGGACGGTGCTGAGCCTCGTGGGAGCACCGGGGGAGGGTGAGATCAGCGGGCTGAGCCGTGCACTCGTGGTCCTCTACTTCGTCGAAGTGGGATTGGCGCTTATCATCGCGCCGTGGACCCAGTTCTGGGACCGGAACTATTTCGTCGAAGGCCGGCCGATGTTTGAGGAGTTCCTGACCAGCCCGGCGATTCGAGGGGCGGTTACGGGCGTGGGGTTGGTCAGCCTGTGGGCGGCGGTCATGGAAACGGCCGTCCTCTTGCGACGACGGTGGGCGCAATCGCCGACGACCATCGCGCCAATACTCGGTCCGCCACCGCCGCCCTCTAGCACCTCCGCTCAGGAGCTTGGCGAAGAGGCCATCCCACCGTCGTCCTAACGACGGTTGTGTCTACATCCCGAACCATCATACGGCGCCACAAAGATCGATGACGCCGCCCGTCGTGTGTCTTGTCACCGATCGCTCTCGTCTCGAGCATCGACATGACTCGATGGCCGCGCTCATCGATTTCATCGCGACGGCGGCCAGGGTCGGCGTAGACCTCATCCAGGTGCGCGAGCCGGATCTCGAGGACCGCGCACTGTACGAGCTTGTCAGAGCGGCTGTATCGGCGACGGCCGGGACGCCCGCTCGGGTCATCGTCAACGATCGCCCAGACATCGCGCTGGCGTCTGGCGCCTCCGGCGTCCATCTGAAGGCGGGGTCGTGTCCGGCAACCCGCGTCAAGTCGCTCGCTCCTCCGGACTGGCTGATCGGGCAGTCAGTGCACACCGTTGAGGAGGCGCGGCAGGTCACCGCAGTAGGAGGGCTCGACTACGTCCTACTTGGAACCGTCTTTCGAACAAGCTCGAAGCCGAAGCAAGCGCCCCACGGAGCGGCCGTGCTGGAGAAAGCCGTTCGGCAGATGGACGTTCCCGTGCTTGCGATCGGCGGAATCACTCTGGATACCGCCGCGGCGGTGGGGCGGTCGGGCGCCGCGGGCATGGCCGCCATCGGTGTATTCGCCGACGCGGCCGGGCAATCAACGAACGTGTGGGCCCAGATCGTGAGCGACCTTCGAGACGAATTTGACAAGGGCTACCGTTCAACCCTATAGATCGCATCGGTGTCAGAAACACGGTCTGGGTCCTTTGGGTCGTATCTGCACGATGCGCGCGATCGGTGCGGGCTGACCCTCCAGCAGATTGCGGCATCCACGAAGATCTCGATGACGGTCCTGCGGGCGCTCGAGGCTGGCAGAACCGCCGACGTCCCGGGTGGGATATTCGCGCGCGCGTTCGTCAAGTCGTACGCGCGTGAGGTCGGACTCAATCCTGATGAGGCCGTTGCGCGATTCCTCGAGGCGTGCGGCGAGGCTCGCCCCAAGACGCGTACCCACACGGTTGAGGTCGAGCCCGGGCCCGGCGAGCAGGTTTCATCACGGTCGGCGACGGTCTGGCTGACGGTGGGCGGCGTCTCGCTCGTCGGGCTGTTGGTGATCTTCGGTGTGATGTCGGGGGGAGCGCCCGAGACCGAGGTGCCGGTGCCGCCCGCCGCCACATCCCCTGCAGCCACGGCGCCCGCGTCGCAATCGGCGCCGGCGCCCGCGACGCTGACGATCGCAATCCACCCGACGGCGCCCTGTTGGGTATCACTGACGGTCGACGGGGATCGCGTGTTCTCTCGTGTCCTGCAGCCTGGCGAGCGCGAGGTTCACGACGCGTCAGAAGAGGTGGTCATCATGGTGGGGGACACAGCCGCGTTCGCCTTTTCAATCAACGAACGGCAGGGACTGCTACCCGACGCGGCCGGGCAGGTGGCGACAGTGACGATCAATCGGGACAACTACCGGCGCTACGTGGTCCCCTAGCCTGTTCGGCGGGCGAGACCTGTCGCGATCATCGCCGCCTCATCCGTTTTGGTTTCTTCGATCGTTTCGCCCACGGCCGGCCCGGTCGAGCGCTCGACTTGGGCGCCTCCTTCTGTTGATCGGCTTTTCGCTTCTCGAGTCGCCACTCCGATCGCAGGAGCGACAGGCCGTCCATGTAGCCCGGATTTCCGATTTCGCTGTGGTACCGTACCGCCAGGACCAGTCGCCGCGCCTTGATTTCTGGGGCTCCGACGCAAGGAACCTCACGACGGAGGGTGACACCCGGTGGGTGAATTACAACACAAGCCATTTCAGTTCGCGTTCAACGGCTTCTTGAAAGTCGCGTTTCAGGGATCGCGCGTCACCTCCGACGCCGGCCTCATTCTAGTGCGCGAGTTGGATGAACGCCTGGGGCTGGAGACACTCATCTCCGAGCACCTGAGCGATTCCCGACATGGGTTGAACACCCAGTTCAGTCTGGCGGATCTCCTGCGGCAATCGGTCTACAGCCGGCTCGCGGGCTACGAAGACCTCAGCGACGCAGTGCGCGTGTCGACGGACCCGACATTCCGTCTCATCGGGTCGCCAAAGCTCTGGGACCGGGGTGCGGCGCTGACATCGACCCTGCATTGGTTCGAGACCGACCTGCTGACCCAGGAGGAGAATCTCATTGGGCTGATGGCCGTGAACCGGGAGGTGCTCGCACAGGCCGAGAGACCGACGCGCGCCGACCGGATCGTGCTCGACATGGATTCGAGCGAGAGCCCGGTGCATGGGGCGCAGGAAGGGAGTGCGTATAACGGGCACTTTGAGTCCGTCTGCTACCACCCGCTGTTTCTGTTCAGTGAGCACGGCGACTGCGTCGCCGCCACGCTGCGGCCCGGCAACGTGCAGAGCGCCGACGGCTGGGACGACCTGCTCGTGCCGGAGGTTGAACGGCAGCAGGCGGAGGGCACGCGCGTGGCGTTCCGCGCGGACGCGGCGTTCGCCAAGCCGGAGATCGACGAGACGCTCGAGAGACGCGACGTGGACTATGCCATCCGCATGCCGGCGAACAAGAGCTTGGAGCTGGAAATCGAAAACATCCTCTTTCGTCCGCCCGGACGGCCGAGCCGCAAGCCCTTGGTGCGCTACAAGAGTTTCCGCTATCAGGCGAAGCGCTGGACTACGCCCAGACGGGTGGTCGCCAAGGTGGAGCACCACCGGGGTGAGCTGTTCCCTCGCGTCGGCTTCATCGTGACCAACATGACCCTCCCGAGTCGCTCGGTCGTCCGGTTCTACAACAAGCGCGGCACGGCGGAGCCATGGATCAAGGAAGGCAAGCAGGCAACGCACTGGACGCGGCTGTCGTGCCATCGGTTCCGGGCGAACGAAGTGCGCCTGCACCTGAGCGTCCTGGCCTACAACCTGGGCAACTTGTGGCGCAGACTGGTCCTGCCGCCGCGGATCAAGCGCTGGTCGCTCACGAGTCTGCAGCAGCGACTGGTGAAAACCGGGGGCCGGCTACTCAGCGTGAGAGACCCCCCGGCTTTGCCGGGGAGGCACCCAGAGTTTGACAGTTCCGGGATTGGAATGGGGAAACTCCCCCACGTGAGCCGCTACGCATCACGAAAGGGGAGTCCCCATGACGAACTATCGCAGTTCTAAATCACTCGAAGTGGGCATGTCAGTATCACGTGGTGTTCATCCCGAAGTATCGGAAGAAGGCGATCTACGGGTCGGTGCGCCGGCATCTCGGAGGGGTGCTGCGGGAGTTGGCCCGGCAGCGGGAAAGCGACGTGGAGGAAGGGCATCTGTTGGCCGATCACGTCCACATGATGGTGTCGATTCCGCCGAAGTACTCGGTGGCGCAGGTGATCGGGTACATCAAGGGCAAGAGCGCGATCTACATCGCTCGGGAGTTTGCCGGGCGGTCGCGCAGTTTTGTCGGGCAGCACTTCTGGGCTCGAGGCTACTTCGTGTCCACGCTGGGTCGGGATGAGCGAGCGATTCGCGCGTATATCCGGGCGCAGGAACAGGAAGACCGACGGCAAGAGCAGCTCCGGTTGGATGAGAGCAGCCACCCGTAGGGTGGCTCAAGTGGCGCGTAGCGGCCACGTCCTGCCGCTTTGAGCGGCTCACAACTAAAGCCCCCGGCTTTGCCGGGGGATACTTACTGAAGCATGCGCGGTACTACTGGCTCCTGTTGGCAGAAGGGCATCTGACGCGGCGGCTGTTCGGCGACATGCTACGGAGGATCTGGGCGCTGCCAGTGCCGGGAGGCTGACGCGCGGCGAGTGCTACGAAGCCCGCCTGGCGAAGAAAGGCCACAAGTGTGGAGCGGTGTCTGAGGAATGCCCTGAAAGTAGGGGGCTCCAGTCGGTTGCACGTCAGCGGGGGCTGAGGTGACGGCCTCCGGAGCTGGACGATTGTGCGACGAAGAAAGTTTCGTGGGATCGGCGACTCTCGGGTGTATAAAGGTACCATCCGGGGCAGGCAAAATGGAAATCCCGGTGTACACCGCCGCGCGCGCCCGACTCTCTTCATCAGGGAACGTTTTGAGGATCTCGATCGCCGCGCGAAGATCGTGTTCGACGGTTGCGCGGCTTGTCTGCTCGTAGAGCCGTCGAATCGTGGCAACCTTCCGTTGGCTCATCGCGCCGTTCCTCCCTCGGCATGTTGGTTCCGGCGCAGGCGCTCGCGAAATACGTCGACTGGCAGCGTATTCAGCACGTCATCCGGTTCTAGCCAGGCCCGGCGCGCGACGAGGACACCCCAGTCGAGTAGCGAAAATCCGGTTGGGGCGTGCGCGTCGGTCGAGATCATCAACTTTACGCCCCGATCGCGGGCGAGCTTCGCGTGGGTATCGCTGAGATCCAGTCGATGGACCTGACTGTTGATTTCGAGCGCGACGCCGTGCTGCGCTGCGGCGTCGACCATGGCTTCGATGTCGAGCCTGTAGGGTTCGCGGCGTAGTAGTAGCCGACCGGTTGGATGCCCCACGACGTCAACGTACGGTGACTCGAGCGCACGGAGGATGCGGTCGGTCATTTGTGCGGTGTCCTGTGAGAACGCGGAATGCACCGAGGCGACGACCACGTCGAGCTGTGCCAGGCAGTCCTCAGCGAGGTCGAGCGACCCGTCGGGTCGAATATCGCACTCGATCCCGGCCAACAGGGTGATCCCTGGCAGTCGCGCGTCAACCTCTCGAATGGCTTTCGCGTGGGCGAGAGCGCGAGTCTCATCGAGCCCGTTTGCCATCGCGAGAGCCTGGCTGTGATCGGTGATGGCCAGATACTCGAGACCGGCATCGCGTGCGGCGCATGCCATCGTCTCGATGTCGGCTTGTCCATCAGTTGCGGTGGTGTGGGCGTGTAGATCGCCGCGGATAGCCGACCGCTCGAGGAGGGCGGGCAGCGCGTCAGATTCGGCCGCATCGATTTCGCCCCGGTTCTCACGCAGCTCGGGTGGAATGAAGCTGAGGCCGAGCGCTGCGTAGATCGCGTCTTCGGTATCGCTTGCCACTAGCTCGTCGGTCTCGACGCGGTACAGTCCGTACTCGTTCAGCTTCAACCCCCGTTGCAGCGCGCGATCGCGCAGCGCGACGTTGTGCGTCTTCGAGCCGGTGAAGTACTGCAGCGCGGCGCCTTCGCTGGAGCCGGGGACAAGGCGCAGGTCAATCTGCAAACCGTCGCGGAGCAAAACACTCGATTTCGTCGTGCCGTGACCCAGCACGCGTTCAACCCCGGGGAAGACAACGAACCGATCGTGGGCCGCGCTGTCCACGTCGATGGCCAGCACATCGACGTCACCGCAGGTCTCGCACCCGCGCCGGAGACTGCCGACGGCGTGGAACCGCCCATCGGGAAAGGCGTCGCGGAGGTGGTCGATCATCGCTGTGGCGGCCGCTTGCGCGTCGGCAATCAAGTGTCGCCCCGTTCGTCGGCGCCGCTCGGCGATCGCCGTGAGTATCAGTTGCTGTTTCTTGGGTCCGAGACCACGGATGCCGCCTAACTGTCCGGCTTTCGCGGCGGCCTCGAGCTGGTCAATCGTCTTGATGTCTTTCGTATTGAAGAGGAGCGCGACGGTCTTTGGTCCAAGGCCTTGCAGTTGAAGCAGCTCCAGCAGGGATGCCGGATACGACTGCAGTAGCTCTTCGTGATACGCAAGCCGCCCGGTGTCCGCCAGCTCTCGGATGCGCGCGGCCAGGTCCTTGCCGATGCCCGGGATTGCCAAAAGCGCGTCCACCGGCAGCTCGCTGACGCGTTCAGGCGTCGTGGAAAGCGTATCCGCGGCGTTGCGGTACGCACGGATCTTGAACGGGTTGGCTCCTTTGATTTCGAGCAGGGTGGCGATCTGCTCGAATACGCGCGCGATGTCCAGGTTATCCATCCGACGTGGACGCGGTGACGCGTAGCCCCTCCGCGTCGAGGCGAGCGTCAAGTAGCGTCGCGCCATCATCGGCGACGGCTTGGCGAACCGACGCGATCGCATCCGGTTCGGCGAAGAAGAGCACACATCCACCGCCGCCAGCTCCGCAGACCTTCGCCGCCTGCGCGCCGGCATGGTGCGCACGCGCGACGAGCGCGTCGATGGCCGGTGTGGTGACGCCGGGCGCCAGCCGCTTTCGGAGATCCCATTCGCGGCGGATCTGTTCTCCGACAGCCGTCCAGTTGCCACGTTCGAGCGCGCCTCGCATGATCCGTGCGACGTCGGCAATCTCTTCGAACAATCCAATGACGACCTGGTCGCCGTCGATGTGCCGCTTCGTCACCTCCCAGTTGTTCACACCGGAGTCCCGAGATTGACCGGTGTAGACCAGGACGATCCGAGCTTCCAGTTCGGCCAGGGACACCGTCAGCGGCTGTCGGTTCACACCGGCGGGGCCCATCTCGATTGCCGCGATGCCACCGTACATGGCCGGCCGGTAGTCTTGGGCTCCGGTTGGCACGCCGATGACCTGAGCCTCGAGGTTGAGGGCGATCGTGATCAAGTCCTCCGGGGTGTCGGCTCGGTCGGTATGACGGGCCAGGGCCGCGCACAGCGCGATGTTGAGCGCCGAGGATCCGGCCAGGCCGGCGCCAACCGGTGATTGCGACCGCGTGATCACGGTGACAGGGTCCGGCCGAAAGAAGCGGAGGAGCTGCAGGACGAGCCGATGTTCGGGATGGGCCGGTGGCTCCGAGATCGTGGTCAACGCCAGCTCGGCCCCGGTGTCTTCAGACCGGAGATGCCAGCGACCGTCCGTACTCGACCGCACGTCGCATTCTGCTCTAATAGCCAGCGCGACGTTGACCGTCTGCGCGTGCTCGTGAAACAGATAGAGCGGCCAGATATCGAGGGTCCCACCGGCAAGGTCGAGACGGGTGGGTGCAGACGAGTGGACCTGCACCCGCGCATTATAATGGGAGCCGCGATCGCGCCGTGGCCCGCCGTGTTCGGTGCGCGAATCCCGCCAAGATCGAGCGTGAATGTCCAGATACCTTCAGCGCCGCCTCGGCCAGCTGATCATGGCGGGCTTTTCGGGGTCGACCGTGCCGGCCGAAGTCCGCGCAATGGCTCGGGAGTTCGGTCTTGGCGGCGTCATTCTCTTTGCCCGCAATGTCGAGGCCCCGCAACAGGTTGCTGAGCTCGCGCATGATGCCCAAACGCTAGCCGAGGAGCTCCCGTTGTGGGTCAGCGTCGATCAGGAAGGCGGACGCGTCGCCCGTCTGCGGGAGCCCTTTACCATCTGGCCCGCGATGCAGACGTTGGGCCGGTGCGGCGACATGGCTCTGGCGACGCGGTTCGGAGAGGCGCTGGCCCGTGAGCTGTCGTCGGTTGGGATCTCGCTCGACTACGCCCCGGTGCTGGACGTCAACACCAACGCCGACAACCCGATCATCGGGGATCGGGCGCTCTCGGACGACGCCGTCGAGGTTGGCCGGATCGGAGTGGCGATTATCGAAGCACTTCAAGCCGGCGGCGTCGCGGCGTGCGGGAAGCATTTCCCGGGACATGGAGATACGTCGGTCGATTCCCACCAGGCTCTCCCGATCGTGGAACACGCACCAGACCGGCTCCGCGCGGTTGAGCTGGAGCCATTTCGAGCGGCCGTGGCCAGTGACGTGGCGATGCTCATGACCGCGCACGTCCTCTACCCGTCGCTCGATGACAAGCGGCCCGCCACGTTGTCGCCCCGCATCGTGACCGACCTGCTCCGAAACGAGATCGGGTTCGCGGGCGTGATCGCGACTGACGACATGAGCATGCAGGCCATCGCCCAAGACTGGACGATCGAGCAGTCCACCGTGGCGGCCGTGGCTGCAGGGTGTGATCTCGTGCTGCTGTGCGAGCCCGATCCCGAGGCGCAACTTCGGGCGTTGGAAGCGCTCATCCATGCCGTAGAGGACGGCACGCTCACCGAGCGCCGCGTCGAGGACGCCCTCACGCGGTTGCGCCGCGCGAAGGAGCGGTTTCTGGCGGGTTTCGGGGAGTGGCGGCCACTCCCTGACAACGAGCTTCGGGCGGCCTTGGGCCGAGACGAGCACCAGCGCCTGGCCGAGGAGATGCGGCGGCACGCGTAGGGGACGAGCGAGATGCGAAAGCCACGCGCACTCCAATCGGGTGACCATGTTGCGGTGGTCGCGCCGGCCAGTCCGTTCGATCGGTCCCTGTTCGATGCCGGGGTCGCGGAGCTGACCCGGCTTGGGTTCACCCCGTCGTTCGATGAGGGCGTCTTTGCCGAGGCGAGGTACTTGGCGGGCCGGGCCGAGGATCGCGCGGCCGCCTTTATGGAAGCTTGGGGTAACCCCGAGATGGCAGGCGTCTTCGCGGTGCGCGGCGGCTACGGCAGCGCTCAGCTCCTGCCACTCCTGGATTTCGATCGGCTCTGCGCGACCCCAAAGGTCTTCGTCGGGTGCTCCGATCTGACCGCCGTACTTGGGTGCCTGACAGACCGGTGCGACACGGTCGGGTTTCACGGTCCGATGCTCGTCAACTTGGCGACCGGTGACGCGGGCTACGATCGTCGCTCGCTCCTCGGCGCCGTCGCAACTGCGGAGCCGCTTGGCGAGCTGGCGCCGGCCGGCGTTGAGGTCGTGCGCCATGGCGAGGCGCGAGGGCGTCTGCTCGGCGGGACGCTGACGCAGTTGCTGGCTTCGCTGGGGACGCCGTTTGCGTTCTCACCACCCGACGGCTACGTGCTGCTTCTCGACGATGTCGGCGAGCGTCCCTACCGCATCGATCGGATGCTGACGCAGCTCATTCAAAGCGGACTCCTACGCAGAGCTTCCGCGGTCATTTGCGCCGAGTTTCCGAACTGCTGTGACGACACCGGACACGACGCCCGGGCGGTTGTCGACACCATGTTGCGAGACTTCGATGGCCCCGTCGTCTTCGGCTTTCCGACGGGTCATACCACCGGACCGGTGTGGACGCTTCCGCTTGGTGTCAACGCCACCGTCGCGACCCGACCCGTTCCGCGCGTCGTCATCGAGGAGGCGGCCGTCTCGTGAAGGTGCATCTCATCGGCGTGTGTGGGACCGCAATGGCCTCGCTGGCCATTCTGTTGAAGCAACGCGGCGCAGAGGTCATCGGATCGGACGAGCACGTGTATCCCCCGATGAGCGAGTTGCTGGCTCGGGAGGGGATTGCGCTTCTCGAGGGCTACCAAGCCGACCACATCACGGCGGATCTCGATGTTGTCGTGATTGGAAACGCGGTCTCCCGCGGCAATCCGGAGGTCGAGGCGGTGTTGGATCATCGCGTCCGCTATGTCTCGCTGCCCGAGATGATCCGCAACGAGTTTCTTTGGCAACACCGGTCTGTTGTCGTCACGGGCACCCACGGCAAAACCACGACGTCGTTCATGGTGACGTGGATCCTTGCCGAAACCGGTCTCGACCCGTCGTTTCTGGTCGGCGGCATTTCCAAGAACTTCGAAACCAGCGCCCGGCTGGGGCGGGGCGATTGGTTTGTCGTAGAGGGTGACGAATACGACACCGCGTTTTTCGACAAGACGGCGAAGTTCCTCAAGTATCTGCCCGACATCGTGGTCATGAACAATCTCGAGTTCGACCACGCCGACATCTATCGAGACCTGGATGAGCTGCGTCTGGCATTCAGGCGCTTGGTGCGACTGATTCCCGAAGGCGGCCGGCTCATTCTCAACGCCGACGACCCTGAGACGATGGCGCTTGGCGCCGACGCACGGTGTCGGGTCGAAACCTTCGGGCTCGAAGCGTCGGCCGATTGGTCGGCGGAGGATATCGCGTACCAGCCGGAGGGCACGCACTTCGACGTCGTGCACGCCGGCGCCCGCATGTCTGTGGACACCACGGCCGTGGGTGCGTTCAACGTCCGGAACGCCCTGGGCGCGATGGCCTGTGCCGCTGCGGTGGGCGTGGCACCCGCGAAGGCTGCGGCGGCGCTCCAAGGTTTTCGCGGCGTAACCCGTCGATTCGAGATTCGCGGTCAGGCGGGCGACGTCACTGTGTACGATGATTTCGCCCACCATCCTACGGCGGTTCGGGAAACGTTAAGCGGCGTGCGGGCTGCCGGATTTGGCGGCAAGATCTGGGCACTCTTCGAGCCCCGGTCGGCGACAGCGTGCCGCCGCATATTCCAGCAAGACTTTGCCGCATCGCTTCAGCTTGCCGACGAGGTAATCGTGACCGCGGTTCACCGATCCACGATTCCTCCCGACGAGCGGCTATCCGAACAGCAGCTGGTTGACGACCTCGTCGCCGCGGGTGTGTCGGCGCGGTTCCTGCCCACCATCGAAGCGGTCGTCGCCGCGGTGGCGGCGTCGGCCGAGGCGGGGGACCACGTCATTGCGATGTCGAACGGCGGCTTCGGCGGTATTCACGACAAGCTCCTGGCCGCACTCGAGGCGCGATGATCGCTCGGATTCGCAATGACGAGCCGACCTGAGCGACCCTGCGTCGTTCGTCGGATGGGTGACTCGGCGTTGGTCGTGTCGTTTGAAGAGCGGATCGCACCTGAGATCAACGCGCAGGCCGTTCGGCTCGCGATGTGGCTACGGGGCGAGCGCCTGCTGGGTGTTCGCGATGTCGTCGAAAGCTATTGCGCGGTCACCCTGCACATCGACCCTCTCGCCGTGGACGTCGACTCCGTGACCTCAATGCTCGAAGCGGAAGCGGAGCGCGTCGCGACGACACCCCGCGGCCTGAAAGAGCAACCCCTCATCACGGTGCCCGTGTGCTACGGCGACGAGTTTGGGCCCGACCTCCAAGCGGTAGCGGCAAACGCTGGATGTAGTACGCAGGAGGTGGTGAGGCGACACACTGCCCAGACGTACCACGTATACATGCTGGGATTCCTCCCGGGATTTGCCTACATGGCGTCGGTCGACCCCAGCATCGCGGTTCCACGCCGAGCGTCGCCGCGACTCCGTGTGCCTGCCGGGTCGGTTGGTATCGCTGGTCCGCAGACGGGTGTCTATCCCCTCACTGCGCCGGGTGGATGGCAACTGATCGGACGCACGCCGCTCTCGGCTTTCGATCTCGATCGCGCGGATCCGTTTCTGTTCCACGCGGGCGACCAGGTGCGCTTCGAATCGGTGAGTGGCGAGGCGTTTGCCGCGACCTCGGGTTCCAGGTAGCCGGGTGGCCATTGTCGTTCAGCGCCCGGGATTGCTCACGACCGTTCAGGATACGGGTCGCTGGGGGAGTCAGCATCTTGGTGTGCCTGTGTCGGGCCCGATGGACCTCGCATCGCACCGGCTCGCAAACCGTCTCGTCGGCAACGACGACCGCGCGGCCGGACTCGAGGTCACCCTGCTGGGCCCTGAGTTGCTCTTCGAGGAATCGGGTGTGGTCGCGGTGACCGGCGCGGAATTCCTCGTGCAGCTGGATGGCATCGCCCTGCCGATGAACACGAGCCATTTCGTGCGGAGCGGACAGATGTTGGCGTTCGGTGCACGGGGGAACGGAGCGCGGGCGTATGTGGCAGTCGCCGGTGGCATCGATGTTCCCGAGGTGCTTGGAAGCCGCGCCACCCATATCGCCAGCGGTGTCGGTGGTGTGGTCGGGCGCGCACTTCAGCCAGGAGACCGGCTGTTGACCGGGGAGGTCGGCACCGCTGCGTACGCGGGACGCTCAGTGCCGTCCGTCACGCCGCTTCCGAAGGACGGGGTGTTCGTCCGCTGTGTCGCGGGACCCGACGCTGCGCTGTTCGATGATGACCAGCACGAATCGTTCAACCACGCGCGCTTTCGCGTCACGACGGACTCGGATCGAATGGGGTATCGTCTGGAAGGTGGCGCGTTGGTGGCCCGAGATGGGGGCCAGCTCATCTCGCGAGCGGTGGCGCGCGGGACGGTGCAGGTTCCGCCGAAGGGCAACCCGATTGTGCTGATGGCGGATCATCAAACGGCGGGGGGGTACCCGGGCATCGCCGTTGTGATCTCCGCTGACTTTCCGGTGCTTGGTCAGCTATCCGCCGGCCAGTGGGTCGAGTTCACGCGCTGCACGCAAGCGGAGGCTGTGGACGCGCTCGCCGAGCTGGAACGCCGCATCGAGGCGTGGTAGACGCCTGCGAATCATGACGCACGCGCCGGAATCTTCGAGTTCGTATGAAGCTCAGGCCTTCGCGGACATCATCGGCGACGCGCGGGTGGCACAGGACGTGGCCTTGGCACCGCGCACCACGTTTCGAACAGGCGGCGCTGCCGACTGGTTCTTGGAGACCGCGGATCGTGACGACGTCGTGCGCGCCGTCCGTGCGACGCGCGAGCTCGGCCTCCCGTTGACGATTCTCGGCGGTGGCTCAAACGTTCTTGTCGGCATGCGCGGCGTCCGCGGCCTGACCGTCTGTCTGCGACACGGGGCCATCACTCAGTCGGCACCACATGTCATGCGGGCCGATGCCGGCGTGTCGGTCAACGCGCTGGTGCGGTGGAGTGTCGGACGGGGGCTGGCAGCGGTCGAGGCTTGGGCTGGCACACCGGGAACGGTCGGTGGCGCTGTTGCCGGCAATGCCCACTTCCAAGGTGCGCTCATCGGTGACCGGATACGCGCGGTGGGCGTGGTTGATCGGGAAGGGCAGGTGCGCCGGGTAGACTCAGCCGAGATGGGTTTCGGCTACGACCAAAGCCGGTTGCAGAAGACAGGCGAGGTGGCGATCTGGGCTGAATTCCCAGCAACGGACGAGGATCCCGTGCGGCTGCGGCGAGCCGCGCGCGAATCGCTGCGCTACCGAAAGCGAACCCAGCCACTGGCTGAGCCGAGCGCTGGGTGCATCTTTCGGAATCCGGATCCCGACCTCGACCCTGTGCCCGCTGGTCTTCCCGGGTCGGCCGGGGCGCTCGTCGATGCCACCGGGCTCAAGAACCGTTCAGTCGGTCGGGCCCATGTCTCCGAGCGCCACGCGAACTTCATCGTGACCGACGGTACCGCGAGCACAACCGATATTCGGACGCTGATCGAGGAGTGCCGGGCGGCGGTACAGAAACGTTTCGGCGTCGTGTTACGTGACGAGATCGTGTATCTGGGGGAGTTTTGACGGACCAATTGAATCTTCAAGGACAGGCAAGCACGGCGGCATTCTCGAGGGCCTTGGTGGTCGACGGCGGCCACCGACTCGGCGGCACGCTCAGCGTCGAAGGGAACAAGAATGCCGCGCTGCCGCTACTCGCGGCGTGCGTGCTGACCGACGAGCCCTGCGAGCTGCGCAACGTTCCTCGCATCACCGACGTGGGGGTCATGATCGAGCTCTTGCGAGGTCTGGGCGCCGACGTCGTCGATGACGGCGGGACCACGCTGAAGGTGTGCTGTCGCGACCTTCGAACCGACGAACCCAATGCCCGGCTCGTCGGACGGCTACGCGGGTCCGTACTGTTGGTCGGACCGCTCCTGGCTCGTCGCGGGCGTGTGCGTCTCGCGCCGCCGGGGGGCGACTTCCCGGCGCGGCGCACGATCAACGCACATCTACAAGCCCTGCGAGCCATGGGCGCTATTGAGAGCGGCGACCAAGCGCACGATATCGCCGCACCCGACGGTCTGCGGCCCGCGTCGATCTACCTCGAGGAGGCCTCCGTCACCGGGACTGAGACAGCGCTGCTGGCCGCCGCCGCGGTCGCCGGTCAGACCGAGATCCGGCATGCCGCCTGCGAGCCCCACGTCGTCGAGCTCTGTGGTTTCTTGGACGCGATGGGCGCGGACGTTAGCGGGGCCGGAACGTCAACAATCCATGTCAACGGCGCGGCGAAGCTCTCTGGCGCGTCGCGTCACTTGCGGGGAGACTACATCGAGGCTGGTAGCTGGGCGGTCGCGGCTGCGGTCACGGGCGGCGAAGTCGAGGTCGGTGGCATCGAAGCCGAGGATCTCGAACCGATCGTCGCCATCCTGACGCGAATGCATGTGGACTGCGAGGTTGCAGGCGATCGACTCATTGTCCATCGCGCGACACCCCGCGCGATTCGTCAGATCACCACGGCACCGTGGCCAGGGTTTCCGAGCGATATGGTGAGCCTAGTCTCGGTCCTCGCGACGCAGGCCAGTGGCGCGACGCTGATGCACGACTGGATGTACGAGCTGCGGTTGTTCGCGCTCGAGCAGCTGAGCGGGATGGGAGCGGATATCTTCCTGTGCGATCCCCATCGCATGATCATCAACGGTCCGCGGAAGCTGAAGGGGCGGGTGTTGGATACGCGCGACCTCCGATCCGGCATGGCGCTCATTGCGGCGGCGCTTGCCGCCGACGGCGTCAGCAGGGTCGGCCCGCTCGAAACGGTCGAGCGCGGTTACGCGAATCTCGTAGAACGCCTGCAGCACTTGGGCGCGCAAGTCAGCGTCGAGGTGCCCTAGCGCGCGACGGGCTCGTCGCGGATGACATCGGTGTTCGGTGGGATTGTGAACTCAAACAAGTCATCCGATAGACCCTCGTTTTCCTGCAGACGTGAGAAGCGATAGGTCGAGCGGCCGCCCTGGTAGTCCGCTGTCGACAGCCCCACGATGCTCAGCGTCGCACGATCGACGACGATCGCCAGCGACTCGTACTCCGCGGTCGTGTCGTGCGGTGTCAGACGCAACGTCCACGTCTGCGCGGTGGTGGCCGCGTCTTCGTACGACGCGGCGAAATCGGTCCGAAAGTCTCCCTTTCCTGCTAAGAACAACGCCGGCGTCGACGCGTAGTCGTCGGGTGGAATCGGCGTGACGATTACCTGACGATCGAAGGGGAAATAGGAATAGAACGTTTCGCCGTTGGACACGTAGAGCTTCTCGTCGGACGTGTCGTAACGCCATCGCATCTTTCCAGGTTTCTTGATGAGAACGGATCCGTGCTCGGTTACCGAGGTGCTCAGCAGGCCACCGGAGTACGAGTGCTCAAAATCGGCGGAGAAGTCGGCCACCGAATCGTACTTAACTTGGAGGTCTCTCAGGAGGTCGTCAATCGGGGGCTCGGTCGATGACGGCGCTTGCGCCAGGAGCGCGGCGACGAGCAGTGTCGTGACGATCGGCGCGACCGCTACGGCCCGGGTTGCCCGCGACGTCACCCTTTGAGCGCGCCAGCGACGGGAGGCTTCTGTTTCGGAGCCTCCTTGGTCTCGGTGGGAAGCTTGGCTGACATCCATGCTTCGATGCCTCCGCTGAGGGCGCTGGCATGGCATCCGTCGCGAATCAACTTGGCCGCCACGTGCACGCTCACGAGCTCCTGTGGGTCTGAATCGTAGACCACGACATCGCGATCGCGGGGCACGCTAGAGAGATCGAAGTCCGGTGGTGCGATGCGTACCGCGCCGGGCAGCGTGACAGTGCTGTGTTCGTACGGGTACTTCAGTCGGACGTCGAGAATCAGCGGGTCCGCGGCGGCCTCGTCCTCGAGCGCTGCCTGAAGGTCTTCTTTGGTGACTCGCGGAACCGCCATGAGTCTGAATGATAGCATGGCCATGACGACCCGCTGATCCGATGATGGACGACCTGCTTCGACAAATTCTCACGAGCCGCGTCTACGATGTTGCACGCGAAACGCCGCTCGATGGGGCCGAGCGCTTGTCGGCGCGCGTGGGGAACACCGTGCTCCTGAAGCGCGAGGATCTCCAGCCGATCTTCAGTTTCAAGCTACGAGGGGCGTACAACCGGATCGCGCACCTATCCGACAGCGAGCGGGCGCGCCCGGTGATCTGCGCATCGGCCGGGAACCACGCGCAAGGCGTGGCCTATGCGGCGAAGCGTCTCGGCATTGCGTCCGTGATCGTGATGCCGCGCACCACGCCGGCGATCAAGGTCGCCGCCGTTCGAGCGCTAGGTGGAGAGGTCGTGCTCGAAGGCGATGACTATCCTGCCGCGAGTGCCCACTGCGATGCGATCGCCCCATCAACTGGCGCGGTATTCGTTCATCCGTTTGACGATCCCTTGGTCATCGCCGGGCAGGGCACGATTGGCGACGAGATCGTTCGCCAGTCCCACAGTCGACTCCACGCGGTGTTTGTCCCCGTTGGCGGCGGCGGGCTCATCGCCGGCATTGCGAGCTACATCAAGGCCGTGATGCCGGACGTGAGGGTGGTCGGGGTCGAGCCGTTCGAGTCCGACGCGATGTACCAATCTCTTCAGGCCGGTCGCCGCGTGACCCTCGACCGCGTTGGGATCTTTGTCGACGGTGTGTCGGTTCGCACCGTGGGTGAGCGGACGTTCGAGCTGGCCCAACGGAACGTCGACGAGGTCATTCGCGTATCGAACGATGCCGTGTGCGCGGCGATTCGGGAGATCTTCGAGGACACACGAAGCGTCATGGAGCCGGCTGGCGCGCTGGCGGTGGCCGGGCTGCGAGCCTACGTGGAGCGAGAGGGGATTCGCGGGCAGCGCCTGGCCGCCGTTCTCAGCGGGGCGAACATGAACTTCGATCGCCTGCGTTTCGTGGCCGAGCGGGCCCAGCTTGGTGAAGAGGAAGAGGCGATCTTCGCGGTCACGATTCCGGAGCGCCCCGGGGCGTTTCGGGAATTCTGTTCAGCCGTTGGACGACGGGTAATCACCGAGTTCAACTATCGGCTGAGCAGCCGGGACGAGGCGCATATTTTTGTCGGCGTCAGCATCCGCTCTCGGCGCGATGCCGAAGAGCTGGCCGCGCACCTCAACCAGCTCGGCTATGAAACCGTGGACCTCTCCGATGACGAGATGGCCAAGCTGCACATTCGCCACATGGTTGGCGGGCGCGCGGAAGGTGTTGTGAGCGAATGCGCCTGTCGCTTTGAGTTTCCGGAACGGCCCGGAGCGCTCATGGCCTTTCTGGATACGCTCGGCGGGCGCTGGAACATCAGCCTGTTCCACTATCGCAACCATGGTGCCGACTTCGGGCGCGTGCTTGCGGCGTTCGAGGTGCCGGAAGCCGAGCGCTCGGAGTTCCACGCCTTTCTTGAGCAGCTGGGGTACCGCTATACCCTGGTGGGGGACAGCCGAGCTTTCTCGATGTTTCTCGGAGGACGCGCCGCCGCAGTTCCCTCGCCGCCTAGTGTCCCATAACGGTCGACTGGTTGCCGACGACCTCCGATACCTTCCGTCTGACCGCGTCGTAGTCGTTTGGAAGCTCGGTCGGCAGGTTGGCGTAAGTCGGTGCAATGGCAGGTAGGCTGCCCTCATGGTAGCCGAGCTTGAAGTCGGTAAACTTCAGCCCGCTTGCCGTCGAGATGACGACCACGCGTTCGGACGGGTCGATCTCTCCACGCTCTCGCAGCTTAACGAGGGCTGCCAGGGCGACGCCCGTGTGTGGGCAATTGAACATGCCAGTGCGGTCCGCACGGGCCGCCGCGTCGGCCAACTCGGACTCCGTGGCCTGCTCCACGATCCCGTTGTAGCGTTGCAGCGTCCGGATTGCTTTCTGAATGGAGACAGGATTACCGATTTGGATGGCCGACGCTTGGGTCGGCTGCGCCGTCACAGGTTCGAACGTCCAGTCGTTCGTGTAGGCAAGATACAGCGGGTTGGCGGCGGCCGCCTGAGCCACGACGATTCGGGGGCGGCGATCGATCACCCCGAGTTCCATCATCAACTCGAAGCCGGAACCGAGGGCGCTGACATTGCCCAGATTGCCTCCGGGGATGATCACCACGTCGGGCACTTCCCAGTCGAACTGCTGAACGATTTCGATGGCGACGGTCTTCTGGCCTTCGAGGCGAAGGCTGTTCATCGAGTTGGCAAGGTAGATCCCTTCTTCCATGGCGAGCCGCTCGACGATGGCCATGCACCCGTCGAAGTCCGTGTCGAGCGACAAGACGCGAGCACCGTTCGCGAGAGGCTGGACGAGCTGTGCCGTCGACACCTTGCCGCGCGGCAAGATCACGATGGCCGGAATGCCACCCGCAGCGGCGTAGGCGGCCAGTGAGGCTGACGTATCGCCAGTCGAGGCGCAGGCCACGGCGCGGATAGTTCGGCCTTCGGTGATCATCTGTCGCACCACCGACACCAACACGGTCATGCCGAGGTCTTTGAATGAGCCGGTGTGGGAATTACCGCAGAGCTTGACCCACAGCTCCCGCAGTCCGAGCTCGCGGCCAAAGCGCTCGGCCCAAAACAGGTTCGTGCCACCTTCGTCCATCGACACGATGTTCTCGTCGCTGACTATCGGGCACACCCATTCCTTCTTACCCCACACCGACGAGCCGTAGGGCCAGGTCGTTCGTTTGTAGCGTTCGTCGAACAACCGGATCCAGGCGCCGGGCGCTCGATCTCGGAGCCGCGACAGGTCGTGGCTGACCTCGAGGAGGTTGTTGCAGGTCGGGCAACGGTAGATCGGTTCGAGGAGCGAGTGTTCAGTCGGGCATCCAGCTATGCAACGAAACGCAGCGCGACAGGGCATGACGCTACCAGTTTACCGCCTTCGACGTTCGCGTCGGAGTCGCGCAACGTGAGGATAAAGCTCCGGGCGGCCGACCCCTTCCGTGCCGGGTCGAGGCCAGCCACCCGGTCCCGTCCCTTCGGGGCTGGGACAGAAGGCGAGCTTAGAACAAGAACCCGATCATTCCGCGAGTCACATGTTCGAGACGATAGAACAGTCCTACTGCTTCGCGCGGGAAGCAGAGCGCGGAGATCGCGAGGAATCCGGCCGCGTAGGCAACCCAGGTCTGAACGCGGCCCGCATTTGGCGTGGTTCGCGTTGGGTCTATCATGTCAACGGTACCCTTCACGTCGGATGCCGGGTCTTCGCACAGCGTCAAATCACTGCAGGAGAGTGAGATAGGGTGATTTCAGATTGTCTGGTCGAGCCGGGTTTCTGGGCCCAGCCAGAACCTTGTCCCATCGGGCAGTAGAGATCTGCTCGGCGCTCTGCACGTTGCCGGGCCGCAGCGTGGCGGCGACGCAGTCGCCGTGCTCACTGAACAGAAACAGCGGGTGGTAGCAGACGGACTCAAAGTGCCCGTTATACGCACTCCCTTCCTGCGCCCCATGCACCGGGCTCTCGCTCGAATCCATGTCGAGCACGATCCGGTCGGCGCGCGTCGGTCTCTCGGCCTGTGCGAGCACCTCCCGGTTCACGGCCATCAGCCCAATGAGATTCTCCTCCTGGGTCAGCAGGTCGGTCTCGAACCAATGCAGGGTCGATGTCAGCGCCGCACCCCGGTCCCAGCGCTTCGGCGACCCGATGAGACGGAATGTCGGGTCCGTCGACACGCGCACTGCGTCGTTGAGGTCTTCGTAGCCCGCGAGCCGGCTGTAGACCGATTGCCGCAGGAGATCCGCCAGACTGAACTGGGTGTTCAACCCATGTCGGGAATCGCTCAGGTGCTCGGAGATGAGTGTCTCCAGCCCCAGGCGTTCATCCAACTCGCGCACTAGAATGAGGCCGGCGTCGGAGGTGACGCGCGATCCCTGAAACGCGACTTTCAAGAAGCCGTTGAACGCGAACTGAAATGGCTCGTGTTGTAATTCACCCACCGGGTGTCACCCTCCGTCGTGAGGTTCCTTACGTCGGAGCCCCAGAAATCAAGGCGCGGCGACTGGTCCTGGCGGTACGGTACCACAGCGAAATCGGAAATCCGGGTTAAAGACTGGCGAATGGTTTCGCCGTTTCCTCTTTGTCATCTTCTGCCCCTCTCATCTTGACGGGAATGTAACGCAGAAGATTCCACTTAGCGACGTCGATCAGCTGTCCAGCTGATGGGGTCCACCTCTGGCTGCCGGTCACGCGGGTGTGCGTCGACCACCGAGGTGATGCTCGCGGGGGGTGTGGAAGACGGCGTCATGCGTCTACCTCGCGCCGCTCGAACGCCGTGATGAGCCGCTGGCCGCGTGTGACCGAGTTGCCGGTTGATCAGCACGAGGCGTTCGGCGACGAGCCGCACATGCGCGGCGGCGGCCTCGGCGGCACCTGGCGCGACCCGGACGGCCGGCGCCCGCAGCCGCGCCCGCAGCGCCGCGGCATCGACCCGGCGGATGCGGTGCTGTTGCAACAGTTTGGCGAGCGTCGCCTCGCGAACGCGCTGCGCCGCGGCCGGCGTCGGCAGGCGCCGCCACAGGTCGAGCGCCCAAGGCGCTGCGATGTCGTCGCTGGTCGCGGCGAGCAGCTGCGGGTAGTAGCGCCAGAGCTGCTCGCGCATCCGATTGGCCTGGCGCGTGCGTTCCCGCGTCAGCTCTTCGCTGATGCGCGACCACTCCCGCAACTCGACGATCGCTGGGTCGGTCGGCTCCAGCCGCCGCAGACAGTGCGGGTCGGTGCGCAGCGCCGAGGCCAGCACCCGCGCATCCCGTCGGTCGTCCTTCGCCCCCGCCGGCGAGAGGCGGTCGCGGAAGCGGTCGAGCTGCTTCGGATTGATCGCGTGGACAGCGAAGCCCCGTTCCATCAGGCTCTCGACCACCGGCCCGCGCGGTGTCTCGATCGCCACGCCGACCTGATCCGCCGCACCCGCCGCAAAGGACACAACCCAGTCCGCCATCTCCGACAGCCCCTGGCCGCCATGCTCGAACGCCCGCTCGCCGAGCAGCTTCCCGGCAACGTCGATTACGCACGCTTGGTGCGTCTGCGATCCCCAGTCGACACCCACGAACCATGCCAGCTCCACAGCGAACCTCCTATCTGCCGTATCTCACGGGCGCGCCAACGATGCCTGCCGGTCCCTGTACTGGCGCTCTGCGGCGCAAACTCCCCACGGGGCATCCATCGATGGCTGGACCGTCAGGGCACAAGTCCTTTTCAGGTGCTCGAGACACAGGGACCCCTCGGTGGCTCCCGGCGGCCTGCCCGACTCCGCGAGATTACCCGCGCGAAGTCATTCAGAAAGGTACAGGAACCTCGAGTCGAGTCGCCCGGGGGAATCTCACCCCCAGGCGCTCACGGAACCGGACATGAACGTCTCCGCTCATCCGGCTCTTACCGTCCAGCCGCTGCTCGATGCAACAAGCGCCAGTGGGCAAAGAGCCCCGGGTCGCAGGCCGCGATGGCCCGTATCCGGTGCTCCGAGCGCCGGCGATGCCGCCGCAAGCGTTTGTATTTCCCTTCCGCCCAACGGGCCAACCGTCGGTCAAGGTACTGAAGCGTGGGGTAAAGCCCCGATGGATAGTACCGACCGTAGTACGTCAGCCACCCCCGGATGATGGGGTTGAACATCCGTGCTAGGTCGTCAATCCGCTTGTCCACACGGCACCCGAGTTGCCAGGCCCGAATCTCCCGGCGCATGCGTTTGGCCGCGGCATTGCTGACCGCCGGACTGAAGTTGACGAAGTACTTGCCCCAGCGATTCTTCGACCGCCGGGCTCGAAACGTATAGCCCAGAAAGTCGAAGGTCTCGTGGAGCGCGTGCCCGCGTCGGTCGTCATCCCTGCAGTAGACCACCTTGGTCTTCTGCGGATGCAGCTCCAACCCGCACGTCGCGAACCGCTGCGCCAGCACACGCTGGAGCCGTCGGGCCTGCGCCTCGCTTACACAGTGGCAGAGGATGTCATCGGCGAAGCGTTCGAACGGAATGTCTGGATGGTGTTGTGCCATCCACCGATCAAACGCGTAGTGCAAGAAGAGATTCGCGAGCAATGGTGAAACCACTGACCCTTGCGGCGTCCCCTTCTCCCGAGGTGCCAAGGTGCCGTCGGCCATCTGGACGGGAGCCGTCAGCCACCGCTCGATGTACAACAGCACCCAGGCGCAGTCGGTGTGTGCCCTCACCGCCTTGAGTAACAGACCGTGCGGAATCGTGTCGAAGTAGGCGCGGATGTCGAGGTCGAGGACCCACGCCGAGCGCCAGCAGCGCTTGCGGGCGACGCCGACCGCATCCAACGCCGACTTCTTCGGTCGATAGCCGTAGGAGTCGGGATGGAAATGCTGCTCCAGCGCCGGCTCCAGGTACGCCTTGACCACCGCCTGCGCAATGCGATCCGCAACCGTTGGAATACCCAACGGGCGCGTCCCGCCATCTCGCTTGGCGATATCCACACGCTTGACTGGCGGCGGAAAGTAGCTCCCCGACGACAACCGATTCCACAGCTTGTAGAGATTCCCTTTCAGGTGCTCCTCAAACTGTTCGACTGATTGCTCGTCGACGCCGGCTGCAAGCTCGACTGCACCAATTGCCTGTTGCACTAGCCACTTGTCGATGTTGTCTGTGTCGGAGCGGAGAAGCACTTCACATGCGCTGACCCAGAGGCCGATTCGAGTACCTATGTCGTTGATACTTGATAAGCCATCACTCGGGAATCGGCCAGCCTGAAACCCGACTTCCAGCGACCGAAACAGCCTGAGCCACGGCTGCTGTGCTGGCTGTTCCAGGTAGTTCTCCTCCCACGCCCGGAGTAGTCGCTTCAAGAGCACCGGATCGACATCAAGCGAGAACCCATCCGGCAGACCAATCTGGCTTGAGCACTGACCGGCGAAGTGTTCTACATCGTCATCCATGCCCCCGACGGGACCATCAAGGTTCTGGATCCACCCGTTCTTGGCAGCGACGAAGGATGAAAATAGGAAAAAGTCGCTGTAGAGGGGACGCCATTGCCCATTCCCCTCGCTGGCAAGCGCCAGGGCCATGGTGTGAGTAATGGTGGAAATCGCGCAAACATTTCTGAATGCGCGAAGCGCGTCAGCGGCGAGCAAGGGCCCTGGCGCGTCATGGCGAACCAGCAAGCATCCTGGCGAGTACGGTTTCTGAAACCAGTTCCGATACTGCGCGAGCATTCTCCGAGCCGTGTTGTCCGCCGGCGAATCGGCAACCATACTCAGACGCGGATCTGTCGCTGAACACAAGCACAGGTAGTCGGAGACGAACGGACTGGGGACGGGCGGATTCAGATTCGGAAGAATGAAGAAGATGCACCATTCCGCGTCCGTGTGAGGCGATGTCTCCGGAACGACCTCAGCCATGAATGCTGTGTTGGTCACATTCCAAGGTCATCAACCAGTTTCTTCGGAGTTCCTCCGAAGTACATCGTCGCATTACCTACTCCCTCATCAGTAGTACTGCCGGATGTATCCGTAGACCTTATCGAACAGCTCCTGATCCTCTACGGCAGGCCGCTGTCGCATTCGCTGTCGGAGACCATCGCTGGTCCGGTGGGGATATCGGTGGCCGACGCGCGGGTGGAGGAGGACGACGGCGCGGTGCTGTCCTTCGCAGTGACGCTCAGCCGTGCGGCGAGCGGCGCGTTGACGGTGGACTACGCGACGTCGGACGGCAGCGCGCAGGCGGGCGTGGACTACACGGCGGCGAGCGGGACGCTGACGTTCCAGGCGGGCGAGTCGTCGCGGACCATCGAGGTCTCGGTGCTCGACGACTCCCACGACGACGACGGGGAGACGCTGACGCTGACGTTGTCGAACCCGTCGAGCGGCCGGCTGACGGACGGCGAGGCGACCGGGACGATCGAGAATCGCCTCGCGAACGCGCTGCGCCGCGGCCGGCGTCGGCAGGCGCCGCCACAGGTCGAGCGCCCAAGGCGCTGCGATGTCGTCGCTGGTCGCGGCGAGCAGCTGCGGGTAGTAGCGCCAGAGCTGCTCGCGCATCCGATTGGCCTGGCGCGTGCGTTCCCGCGTCAGCTCTTCGCTGATGCGCGACCACTCCCGCAACTCGACGATCGCTGGGTCGGTCGGCTCCAGCCGCCGCAGACAGTGCGGGTCGGTGCGCAGCGCCTCGCCCGTCTTATACCCTCTCTTCGCCCAAGTCTTCACCAGCAGGTCCCGCCGTCAGCCGGTCGGCACCGGCAAGGCCCAGATCCGCTGGAGCATCGACCCGAACAGGCGGCGGGTCAGGTGGCTTTCGGCCAGCAGGAGCCAGTAGTAGCAGGCATGTTTCACTAGCCGCTCACCCGTCTTGACGAGGCGCTGCTGGAGGCTGGTCAGCGACCACGTGTCGATCCGCGTCGGGAGCACCAGTCGTCGCCAGAGGTTGCCTAAGGTGTACGCGAGCACGCTCAGCTGCAAGCGGACCTCGTTCGCCGGAACCGGTGGCACGACGTTCGTAAACCGTGGAGAAATAATGGAGACGGCGGAAACCGAAATCTAAGTGATTGAAAACACGTAGCTTATTGGTAGAGGCGGCGGGAGTCGATCCGCCCAGAAGTCCATATTTCCTAATACTTTAGGAAAACCGAAACGCCAGATTCGCGAGAAACGCTCAAAAGCCGAGGTCCAGGTACAAAACAGGTACAGTGAATCCGCCGCCGTCAGCACACCCGCCGCGCACCAGCCGACGTGGTTCAACCGAGCGTCAGCAAGGTCTCGACGGCGGCCTTCAGTCGCGGCAGTTCGTGTTCGACCGTTGTCCACACCAGCCCGAGATCCACGCCGAAGTAGTTGTGCGTTAGACGATCGCGCATGCCGGCGATCTGCTTCCACGGAATCTCCGGGGCGCGGCTCCTGGTGCCGTCCGACAGCTGCTTGACCGCTTCGCCGATGATCTCGAGTTTTCGAATGACTGCGTCCTGCCGCATCCGGTCGCCGATGAACGTTGCGCGGTCGACGGACGCGTAGGTCTGGATGTCGGAAATGGCGTCTCGGATGTGCCCCAGGTAGACGGACTCGTCCTTCACAGCGGTCGGGCTTCCGTCAGGATTCGATCGCGAAGGGCCGGATGCACGCTCGCGTCGGTGAGGACCTCGATCTTTCGATGGAGCAAGGCTTCGAGGTCCTGACCAAGACCGATGAGATCGAGCAACGAACGTCCAGCCTCCATGTCGACAAGGAAGTCGACGTCGCTGCTCTCGTGGTTCTCGCCGCGTGCGACCGAACCAAACAGGCGGACGTTCCGGGCGCCGTGACCGGCCGCAATTCGAAGGATCTCTTGCCGTTGGCTCTGCAGGTCCATGTTGTGCCGACGTCATTCTATCGTGAGTGAGAGACACCGCGGGTGATTGGTCTTCTCGGCCGCCCAGTCCCGGAATGACGACCGGAAGCCGCGCGGGGCAGCGCCCTCGCCCGTCTATCGCAAACGCGTTTACGACACATGCTGATCGGCTACGCGCGCGTCTCCAAGGCGGACGGCTCCCAGCCACGTCCCGAACAACATGGGGCCGTGCCCCATATCGATTCAGGTATTCTTCCCAGATGCCCCTCGATCGTGCGAAGGCATGGAAGCCCCCGTTGTACAGGCCGAGGCGCGAGTTCGTATGCCGTTAACGAGGAGTCCCCGTCCCCGATCGGTCCCGGCCCGGCGGCGTTGGTCATCGGAACGGCGGCCGTGACGACCGTGTTGCCCGAGATCCCGCCCGAGACGCTGGCCGAGTGGCAGCGCGTGGTCGACCTGACGGCGCGGCTCGCCCGGGTGCCGGCGAGTCTGATCATGCAAACCGAGCGGCCGACGCACACGGTTCTGGTGACGAGCCACACCGAGGGCAACCCCTACGCGGTCGGGCGCGAGTACGATCTAAATTGCATTGCTCTATTGCCAGGGCGTGTTCGACAACGACGGTGAGTTGGTGGTCGAGGACGCGACCCGCGACCCGGTCTGGGCGGGTAACGAGGATCTGGCCGACGGAATGCGCTTCTACATCGGCTATCCCCTGAAATGGCCCAGCGGCGACGTGTTCGGCACGATCTGCGTGCTCGACCGCGAGCGCAACGACCACGCGCTGCTGTTCCGCGAGGGGTTGCAGGCGTTCGCCGGCGTGGTCGAGGCGAACCTGCGGTCGCTGGTCGAGCTCGCCGAACGCCGACGGCTCGAAACCGCCCTGCAGCACTCGCTCGACGAGACCGCACGGCGTGTGGTTGAACGCACCCGCGAACTGCAGGACGCCAACACGGCGCTGCGCGTGCTGCTCGGCAATGTCGAGCAGTCCCACGAGACGCGCAACGAGCAGCTGCTGCAACAGATCAATACGCTGGTGCTGCCGCATGTGGCCAAGCTCGCGCGGCTCCTGGCGCGCGACCGCGCGGCCGTGGAGTACGTGCGCCTGATCGAGACCCACCTCCAGACCCTCACCTCGTCGCTGGCATCGAGGCTGGCGGGCGTGTTCCAGGCCTTGACCGCGACCGAAGCCGACGTCGCGCATCTGGTGATGCGCGGCCTGACCACGAAGGACATCGCCGCCACGCTGTCGCAGGACGGCCGGGCCCGCCCCTTCGCTCCAGCCCCATTACAGGACCTTCCTCACTACTACGAGCGACTCCGTCCCGGTGCCCCGCTTTGGTACTCGAGCTCTCGTGGGGCTGCCACTTGAGCGTCTCCCTTGACATCGGGGCGACCGGTTCCCACGTTCCACACACGAGCCTGCACTACGGTCACGCCGCCTTCGTGCCGGACGCCGCCGGGGCCGTAAGCAGGTCTCGCCCAGGCTTCTCCCGGAGGAACGACTACCCCCGGTTTTGACGTCGTCCCTACGCTTTCGACAAGTCATCGACGGTTCACTTGCGTTCGTCTCCGTAGCGCTTACCTGACAGGGTCGCGCCCTGCCTTTTCCTCGACGCTCACCACCCGGGCTCTTTACCCGCGCAGATCGAGGGGGTTTGAAGCCTGCACCTGCATGCCGGCTTCGAGGGGCCCACCCTCATCTCGTGTGCAGCAAGGCTGCAGTGAGTCAACCGGCTCTACATCCCGGTCTCCTCTCTGTGCCGTCGTGGCACACTGCCGTCCGCGAACCGTGCTGCCGCCCGGGTGCGAATCTAGAACGCGAAGTCCTACGCGGTTTCGAAGAGTCCTGTGCGGCGGTGTTCTTCATTACAGCGAGTTACAAGGACGAGAAATACCTCGCGGCCGAAGTGGACTACGCGATCATGCAAAAGCGGAAGAAGGACCAGAAGTTCGCGATCGTGACCTTGCGATACCCTGACGCGGCTCCTGTACCTGCTCTGTTAACGCCGTACATCTACAAAGATGTGGCTAACGATCTCGAAGGATTCGATACTCTGGTGAAAGCATTACCGATCGAACTTGGACCGATTCGGTGGAAAGCGCACGTCCTGTAGCAGCGCTCCCTGGGACTCGCCGAGGGCGCTAGGCTGGCGGCGCCGCCGCCTGCTCCCACTCCTTCCCGCGTCTGGAGCGGTCCGCTGGGCTGTTGCGCGGAGCGATAAATTCAGTGCATCAACAGGCTGTTCGAGATGGCAGCATGACATCCCGATCATCGTACCCACGCGGCGCTCGATCAGTGTGGAGGGGCTCGGGCGCGATTGTGCCCCGGACGCTCGTGGCGAGCGGAACATCCTCACTAGTTCTCTGAGGACTACCGGGCGCGACGAGGCCACACCCACCACGGCATTGAATCCAGCCAGGAACACCGTCCTGACCTCCATGTCAACTCAGTTGGGATGTTCACAGGGGCCAGGAATCCGCAGGCAGCATCTAGTCCCTTGTGTCTGAAAAAGCTTTAAGAAGTGTGCCGGGTGTGATGTATGGGGCGGCATGGCAAGAACAGGTCGGCCCAAAGCGAGATTGGAAGTCACCGCCGTGGAGCGAGGAGAACTTGAGCGGCTCGCCAGGCGCGCCAGAACGAATCGGCATGTGGCCTTGCGGGCGAAGATCGTCCTGAGGTGCGCGCATGGCGAATCGAACGTGGCGGTCGCGGCGAAACTGCGCTGTTCGAATGTGACGGTCGGCAAGTGGCGGCAGCGGGTTACGACAGGTCGCGTGGATGCGCTGTATGACGAGCCCAAGCCCGGAGCCCCCCGGACACTGTCCGATGCGGATGTCGAGTCGATCCTCGTCGCCACGTTGGAAAGTAAGCCGAAGGGGCGGACCCACTGGAGCACCCGCAAGATGGCGGAGCGCGCTGGCGTCAGTGCCTCCACCGTGGGCCGCATCTGGCGCACCTTCGGGTTGCAGCCGCATGTCGTGGCATCCTTCAAGATCTCCGACGACCCGCTGGTCATCGAGAAGGTGCGGGACATTGTCGGCCTCTACCTGAATCCACCCGACCACGCCGGTGTCTTGTCATGCGACGAAAAGCCTCAGATTCAAGCCCTCGAGCGAGCGCAGCCGATCCTGCCGATGGACATGGGTCGGCCCGAACGCCAGACGCACAACTACATCCGCCATGGCACGGTGGACCTCTTCGCGGCGCTCAACGTCGCGACCGGCCAGGTCGTGGCGCACACCAAGAAGCAGCATCGGTCGAGGGATTTCGTGAGCTTTCTGCGCGAGATCGACGAGCGGGTGGACCCCACCCTCACCGTCCACGTGATCCTCGACAATCTCTCGGCGCATAAGTCCCCGCTGGTCACACGATGGGTGGCCCGCCACCCGCGCTTCCAGTTCCACTTTACGCCAACCTACTCCGCCTGGCTCAACCTCGTCGAGCGGTTCTTTGGCCTCCTCACCGAACACGCCCTCAAGCGCGGCTCACATTCCAGCACGCACGCGCTGCGCCACGCCATCTCCGCCTACGTGGACGCCCACAATGACGAGGGCAAGCCTTTCAAGTGGACGAAAACAGCCGACGAGATCCTCGCGAAGGTGAAGCGGTTCGGACAGCGCACCGTTCAAGTCCACGGTGGCCCCAGATGACCAACGACTTTTTGAAGAAATCAAAGATCAAGGGGACTAGCTGCTCTTGTGTCACACGGGTGTCCCTCAGGTCCACTTCCGACAGGTTGGCGTCCGCTAGCTCGGTACCCGCCAGTTCGGCGCCCGCCAAGTTGGCGTCCTGCAGGTTGGCGCTCGTCAGGTCGGCGAACGCCAGCTCGGCATCCAATAGGTTGGCGCGGGTCAGGTCAGCGAACGCCAACTCGGCGCGGTAAAGATCGGCGCCCGGCAGCCCGGCATTAATCGTCGCAAGTTCCGCCAAAGACTCTCTCTCTTTTCGAGGAATGATGCACTCGCGACGGCTGTTCCCGGTCAGCCGTTTCGAGACCCAGTTCACCCATGAACCACACACAGATCCATCGAATGTTCGATTCAAATACTCGAGCGCCTCACGTTGCGAAGACCCCGCTGAACGCTCGGCAAGCACGATCTGCCACGCCCGGAAGGTCCGCTCAGCTTGGCGGTCCTCAAGATCAACCACGATGGTGATGAGGGCTATCGTGACGCTGATCAGCGTGAGGACGATTCCCCAAGGCCCAAATCCACGCACCAAGCGATGAGAGGTTCTCGCCGCCTGAACCGTGCGAGAAAAGACCGCTGCCCGGAAGCGGCGGCTCGCCCTGCCCGTCCATTTGGCGGATCGGATCAGCGACGTTTTCGCTCGGGCGCCAGCCACCGCTAGCTGGCCTCTCCGGTGAGGACCCCTAGTCATGCGCTCCAATTGTTCACGATAATGAGGATTATCGGTAAGGATTCCAGCAGGCGTCGAGCGGGCGGCGGGATGCGCCCGAATCTCGCGCCGCGCCGGCCGCGGGCTGCGGCCAGGAAGGTAGAGTCCGGAGAGGAACAATGAGTGGACACCGCCCGTGGAGCGTACTCGATCCCGACATCACCCCGAGCGCCGCCGGCAGATCGTGGCGTTGTTGCGTAAATCGAAACTGGCACCGAGCGCTCCCACGCGTAGGTTCGTCACCGATCGATCGCGCACGACTCTGGTCGACCAAGCTCGGTCATTCGATTGAGCACGTTGCACGCACGCCGCGGGCAGGGTCGCACCGACCCGGCGAGCGTCCAGCGTAGAATCAGCCCGTCGGACGGCGTCGATCGGGTTCTTGGACAGTAAGGCGTCCGTCTTCGTGGCCACGCTGACTCCAGTCGGCGATGCGCGCGAGGCCGACAAGCCGGGCATGCGCGCCGCGCTTCGGTGCTTGCGACGCGCCCGCTATCTGATTCACGACCGCGACCCGCTCTATACGCGGGTTTTTGGCGAGATCCTAGAGGGCGGGGGTGTCCAGCCGATCCGTCTCCCGTCGAAGAGTCCCAATCTCAACGCGTATGCCGAGCGGTTCGTCCGCTCTATGAAAGAGGAGTGTCTCAGTCGCGTCGTCCCCCTCGGCGAAGGGCACGTGCGTCTCCTCGTGGGCGAGGACGTCGACCACGACCATCGCGAGCGAAACCACCAGGGACTCGACAACCAGCTCCTGCAACGACCGCCACCGCCGGTGAGCCTGGCCGCCGACGTTCAGCGGCGGGAGCGTCTGGGCGGATTGCTCAATTTCTACCACCGGGAGGCCGCATGAGCGGTCGGCCGATTAAACGCACCTTACGGGGTAGACCTTGGAAAAGGCCACGCGGGAATGGTCGTCCACGCAGACATGGACGTATTCCCAGCCGGCGCTCGGACTGGTACGGCGGCGGTCGTGGGTAACGCGGTGTCCAGCGCGGCGAAAACGGTGCGGCGGACGGGCGGCGGCGGGTCGAGGGTGGCCAGCCGCTAGAGTCCCTCGCGGCGGAGGATCCGATTGACGGTGGCGGGAGACACTTGCACCGTAGCGGCGATCTGGGCTCCACTCCAGCGGCGCCGACGCAACGCCACGACCAGGGCAGCGACGGTGGGTGGCAGCGCCCGGGGCTGGCGGTGCGGACGCAAGCTGCGGTCGAGCAAACCGTCAGCGCCCTCGGCCCGATAGCGGGCAACCCACTTGCGCACCGTGCGGGCACAGCCCCCGACGGCGCCGGCCACCGCGGCGGGGCTCTGGCCCTTGTCAACAACCCGCCGGACGATGTCGGCTCGACTCTGCGGCGTCAACTTGGCATTCTTGTGGATGTTCACTCGGTCCTCCCTCCGGGAAACGGTTGGCTTGGCACCATCAGTTTCCTCGGTCGGGGCCGAGTGGACAACCTGTTGAAAGATCACAGCTAGAAGTTGTAGGTCAGGCCCAGATCGACGAAACTGTCGCTTCGCATCTCATAGTGGAGGTCCGCTTCGTCCACACTGAGAAGCGCGATTGCTTCCGCATGCAGGGACCACGCGTCGGAGAGGCGCCGGTCGAATTCGAACGCCAGTGTACGCGTGGCACGGCTTGCGTCCGTGAAGAATCCGGCGGTCATCTCGGTGCTCTGGACATCGTTGAACGCAAAGCGCGTGGCGAAGAAGATGTCGTTCTCGAGATTATTGGGCGACCGGCCCGGGGTTGCGTCGCGCCCCCGCCCATCGTAGTTCCATTCGCTGACCACGCTGAGATCGACGGCGGAGCCGGCCACGGAGTAGAACGTGTACTCCCCGCCGAAAACGGTGGCGAAGTAATCCTCTTCCCGGCCGGACAGGTTGCGGGCGCCGGCGCGCTGGATGGCCTCCAGCTTCAATAGCCAGGAGCCGACGGTCACTTGGGCGTCCAGTCCGAACTGGCGGATCTGCGCGTAGTACTGAATCAGGGCCGGCGCCCCGTCCGGGTCTGCGCCCGGCACCAGAAACGGCTCCCGGCTGGTGCCGTCGAATACGCTCACGCCCAGATCAAGTGGTCCGAAGGTGTGGCTGTATCGAGAGGCGAGGTCCAGATGCCATGGCCCGGCCCCGCTTTCGTACTCGATATGCTCATCGTCCACGACGAACGGGAGGCGCAGGCGGCCGTTGCGCCCTTGGAACGTACGCGCACGGTGATAGGGCATACCGAATACTTCGAATGTGCCCCAGTCGCCGAACCAGGTGGCGTGCGCCATCGGTTGTCCCAGTTTGGCCTCTCCGTTCGGATGCTCGACGAAGTCGACCTGGTTGACGATATCGACTAGGTGCTGCGATTCGGTGACGCCCCAGAACAGCTGGTCGACGCCCAGGCGCAGCTCCCAACCGCTCTCGCCGATTTCGCCGAACAGCAGCAGGTACGCTTCGTGCACATCGAAGTGGGTGCGGCGCGGGTCGGCATCGTCGTAGCGAAAGAAGGGCGCAAAAGTGAAGCTTCTGCCGTCGACATCTTCCAGGTATAGTCGCGGCGCTGCCACGAAGCCGCTCGCGAGCGAACGCTGGCCGGCAAAGGCGCCGGCTTCAGGAAACCAGCGGCCCTCGGCGCTTACGCGCCCGGAAAACTCGTACTCGACCGGCGCGTCGTCCTCTTCGGTCTCCTCGGTTCCGGCATGCGCGTCAACGGCGAAAACGGAGGCCAAAATCCAGACAGCGCCGAGCGCCGCAGGGCAAAGAGCGGCACGGAGTCGCATCACCGCGCCCGTCTCAGCGCGGTTTGCGTGAAGTCGCTGTCCTCGAGCTCCGTCTGGAACTGAAAGTCGGTCCAGGTCAGCACGGTGCTTTTCCCGGTCAGATGATTCACCATAGTCATCTCCCCGGCGCGCCAGTAACGATCCAGGTGCTGCGCGTAGTTCTCCATTGTGAGCGTTTTGAGGTGGGCGTCCTTGCGGTCGTAGTACTCCACCTTCCAGACGCGACGCTCGTCCTGGTCGCGCCAGACCACCTGGCGGCGATAGCCCGACTTCTCGTCCACGGGGATGCGCTCCGTAACCGTGCAGGTCAGGTCGCCGCACGGCTCGTCACGCAGGTACCGGTAGGTGAACCTCTCCACTTCCTGAGGAGTCAGGTCTTCGTAGGCAAACTCGCTGCCCATGAACGAGCTGGACCGGTTCGCCGAGCTGATGCGCTTGACGCGTCTCAGCGCAGGGAGATAGAGCCATTGGGCGTCCGCGTCTTCCCGGTGGGCGTGAATCAGGAACGCCGTTCCCTGGACATCTCGTGGCTCGTCGAACACGAACAGGCTCTTGTCCCCGTCGTCGGGCACCTCGAGAACCTGGACCCGAAGCTGGCGCCGGCTCTCCTGTCCCTGCTTGTTGCGCAGCACCATGACCTGCTGGGCCGTGAAATTGCCGAACCCTTCTTCGCGCGCCCGGGCGTCCTGCGCGATCTTCAACCCGGCTTCCTCGGGCGTGTCGTTTGCGGCATGAGCGGGCGCCGGGGCGCCGAGCCCCGTCACAATGGCCAGCGACAGCGCGCAAAACAGGAACAGCGGTCGTGCGGGAACGCATGTAGGCATCATGAATCTCCCTGGTCGATGGTGATATCGGCACAGTCGGTCTCGCAGGCGCGAAACACCCTGGCAGACTCGCCACGACAATGCCCGTAAGGCGCACCGTTGTCAAAGTTTGAGCTGCCAGGCCCTAACAGCCCGTGGTGGAAATGCGGTCTTCCTATGCGGCTTTCGGGATGAGTGATCGATCGTGATCGCCGACCCCGATCGTGGAACGCGCGGGGTACTCGGGCTCGCGAACGGTCCAGACATGTACGAGGCGCCGCCAGGAGGACACAAGGACCATCAGCGCGGCGAGACAGCGCCCCTGCAGGCTGCGCGGCGTGCCAACGCCGATCAGCTGCCGGAACAGCACGCCGAGGTTGAAGCCCGCGAGGTGAATCAAGAGGCGCTTCAAGATATTGCGATGCCCGCGCAGATGCGTGCGCCGCATCCCGCCGGTCTCGTAGGCGTGCGCGAACGAACGCTCGATGCGCTCGCCACGTCGGCGCATCAAGCGCTTGCCGCGGGCGCCCCGAATGCGCCGACGATTCGCATAGACGGGCGCTTGGGCCTCCCGCGCCTTGGACCAATCGCGGCGGCCTCGATCCGGCTCGGCGAGGCCTTGGTGCACAACTCCATTGAGGGCTGAGAGTCTCCCGTGACTCCGCCTGCCGGTCATCCGATCATCTCGCCATCGGGTATCCCGAGCGCCGTCATAGTGTTCAGGATCTTGCACCCCAACCTGTGGGTGGCGAATTACTACTCAGCCCGCAATCCGTTGAGATTATCAAGTTTGGTGATCCTGGGAGTGGTCGCTAGGATGTTCCGATGCGCGACCCGATCATCCTGCTGGTGCACCTGATCGCCACCCTGGCCCGGCTGATGGGCCCCGGCGGCCTGCGGTCTGTCGTGGCTGAATCGGTCTTGGTCAAGCAGCAACTGCTCATTCTGAATCGCTCGCGGCACCGGGCGCCGAATCTCTGCGCGTCGGATCGGATCCTCGCCGGCGTGTGTGCACTGTTCATGCGCCCGGCCCGGGTGATTCGCTCAGCGATCGTGCTGAGACCGTCGACGATCCTGGAGTTCCATCGGGCTCTGCGCACCCGCAAGTACCGCTGGCTGTTTTCACCCACGCGCCGTCGCACCGGCCCCCAAGGACCGTCCAAAGCACTGGTCGATGCCATCGTCGACATGAAGCGGCGCAACCCCAGGTGGGGCTGTCCGCGGATCGCCCAACAGATCGCGCTCGCCTGTGCGGTCGACAGCGACAAGGACGTGGTGCGCCGAGTGCTCGCCACGCACTATCGACCGGCACCCCGCTCGGGTGGTCCGTCCTGGCTGACATTCCTGGGGCATGCGAAAGATAGCCTGTGGAGCATCGACCTGTTCCGGTGCGAGTCGGCGACCCTGCGAAGCCATTGGGTGCTGGTGGTGATGGACCAAGACACGCGGCGGATCGTCGGCTTTGGCATCCATGCTGGAACCGTGGATGGCCGCGCCCTGTGCCGCATGTTCAACCATGCGATTCGAGGGCTCTCGCGTCCGAAGCGCCTCAGCTCCGACCACGACCCGCTGTATCGGTTTCACCAATGGTGCGCCAACCTGCGGGTGCTGCAGGTGACCGAGGTGAAGAGTGTGCCGTCTGTGCCGCTGTCGCATCCGTTTGTCGAACGGTTGATCGGCACGCTGCGACGAGAATGCGTGGATCAACTGCTGTTCTGGTCTGCGTCGGACCTGGAAGACAAACTGGTGGCCTTCCAGGACTTCTACAATGCGCATCGGGCCCATGCGTCGTTGGACGGGCGGACGCCCGTCCCGATACGAAAGGATGTCGCACGGCTCGACCGCTACCGATGGGACGCGCATTGCCGTGGTCTCTATCAGACGCCGATCGCGGCGTGACATCTGACCAGCGAAGACGGTGGCGAGCGGGTCGACGCGCCCGCGTTCGACGTCTATCGCGACACAGCAGGGCAGTGCGTCAGCACGCCTTACTCATGCCATCGCGACAACTTCGCGGGGGACTCCCGGCTCACGGGACCCGAAGATCGAACGATGTCGGATTCCTACGAATTCGCCACCCACAGGCTCGCTCGGCGTTGCCCCCCGCGGTCGGAAGCTCTTGAGGCTGGCCTAGGCTTCCAACTCGGTCCCGTCCACCGTGAAGTGTTCGTCCTGTTTGCGTTCAGGGTGCTTCCGTCATCAAGTGTTGGTGAAGAGAGCTTAAGCCCTAATCATCCAGATACTTCCAGCCGATTTTGACGCTGGCAGCTCTCTGGCACTGAATATCTAGTCTAAGCGGTTTGGTTAGAACGAGATAAGGGCGGGGTAGCAACAGTTGATGGCGGAAGCACCCGTGAATGCGCCGAGACTGCCACGATGCTACTTGCCGTCGCGTCCTTCGCGATACTGGTCGCGCAGTTCTTTGGCGAAACGTGTCAGCCTGTGTTTAGCACGTTCGAGTTCGGGCTGTGCGTCCTGCCAGGCCCGCTGGGCCCTGGGTTTGATCTCGTTTTTGAGTACCCTCTGTGCCTTGGCGAGGGTCTGTGCGGCCTTGGCACGCGCCTCCGGGCGACGCGCCAGCTCCCAACCCACACGCAGGGCCAATCGGTGCAGGAGGCTCATCTCAGCCTTCAGTATAAGGGGCCTGTGTGTCTGACCTGCCTGCCGTTTTTCGGACCAACTGAAGCTTGAGAGAATGGCGTCCTCCGGGCGAGGAGGAGCCATGAAGAAGAGCCGGTTCAGGGAGGAGCAGATGGTCACGATCCTGCGGGAGGCTGATCGGCGGCCGGTGCCGGAGGTCGCGAAACAGCACGGCGTGAGCGCGCAGACGATCTACAGCTGGCGGAAGCACTTCGGGACGCTGGAACCAGCCGACGTGAAGCGTTTACGCCAGCTCGAGCAGGAGAACGGGCGCTTGAAGAAGATGGTGGCCGATCGCGATCTGGAGATCGACGTGCTCAAGGAGATCACACGAAAAAAATGGTAGGCGCACGTGTGCGCCGGCAGCAGGTCGCGTATGCGCGCCGACGCGGGCTGTCGAGCCGCCGGGCGTGCGCCGTGTTGTCCGTCGCGCGGTCGACACTGGGCTACGAGTCTCGTCTCCGGCAGCGCGATGCGCCGGCATTGGCAGTCATGCGTGAGCTCGCGGGCCAGTATCCGCGGTACGGTTACCGGAAGATCCGGGTCTTTCGCGCGCGCCGGGGGCACCCGATGAGTGCCCAACGGGTCTATCGTCTGTGGCACCAGGCGGGCCTGCACGTGCCGCGACGGCGCCCGCGCCTGCGGGTAGCCTCCCGCCGCGCGCGACCGCTGGCCCCGACCGCGATGAATCACGTGTGGGCCTACGACTTCGTCTTCGATACGTGCGCGGATGGCCGGTCGCTGAAGTGCCTGACCGTCGTCGACGAGTTCACTCGTGAGCGTCTGGCGATCGATGTGGCGGGGAGCATACGGTCTGGCCGGGGGATCGACGTGCTCGGGCAGTTGGTGAGCCTCCACGGCGCCCCGCGCTATCTGCGGTCCGATAACGGGCCGGAGTTCATCGCGACCGCTCTGCTCCGCTGGCTGCAGACTGCGGAGATCGACACGGCGTTCATCGATCCGGGCAAGCCCTGGCAGAATGGCACGGACGAGTCGTTCAACGGGAAGTTCCGGAACGAATGTCTATCCCTCGAGTGGTTTTGGAATCGGATGGAGGCCAAGATCGGGATCGAACGCTGGCGGCGACACGACAACGAAGAACGTCCTCACATGAGTCTCGGCGACCTCACCCCCGCCGAGTTCAAGAAGCAGATGGGGACGACCCACGGCTGGTTAGGAGAGAGCCTAACGGGCGTCATTCTCCAGTAATTAGTGATCCGAAGCAACCGGGCAGGTCACCCGTCTTTGAGGAGCGTGGTGATGTTGTAGAAACCCGGTACCGATACCCCGTCTGATGCAAGACCGGAGAGGCAACACTTCCGGCCCGGGCACCAGGGCGCGGCGCAGCCGGACCACGCGGCGACGTGCCACCCGGGCCAGTCCTTCGACCCGAGCCGGCTCGCCGCGGCGCCGACGACGGTCGAGGCGTTCACGGCGGTGGCCGAGGCTTGTCGGGTGCATGCTCGTTGGCGGGCTGATCTCGGCACTGTGGTTGACCGTTGAGGTGGGCCGGCAGTTGCCCGCCGCTGACGAGATCGGCACGCTCGGGATCATGGCGAACGCCACCGTCATCTTCGATGCGTTTGATCAGCCCGCGTTCACCCTGTTTCGGGAACGCCGGCTGTCGATCCCGCTGCATGAGATCTCATCCCACCTGACCGGCGCCGTCCTGGCCGTCGAGGACCGTCGCTTCTACGACCACCGGGGCTTCGACCTGATACGGATGGCCGGGGCCGCAGTGATCGACGTCCAGGCGGGACGTCTCGCACAGGGCGGCAGCACGATTACCCAACAGCTCGCGCGGGTGAGCCTGCTCTCACGAGAACGTACGTTCCGCCGAAAAATCGCCGAGATCATCACGGCCGTGCAGATCGAACGCGCCTACCCGAAAGACCGCATTCTCGAGTTCTATCTCAATAAAGTGTACTTCGGTGAGGGCTTCTACGGGGTGGAAGCCGCCGCCCAAGGGTATTTTGGGAAGCCTGCGTCCGACCTTACACTGGCCGAAGCCGCGCTGCTGGTCGGCCTGATCCGGGCTCCGAATGTCTATTCGCCTGCCGACCATCCAGACGCGGCCCTGACGCGCCGTGACGTCGTGCTAACCGCCATGCTCCATACTGGAGCCGCGAACGGCGAAGATGTCTCGCAGGCCAAGCAGGAACGTGTGCGGCTCCGCAACGGGTTAGAGCCCCGCCCCGAGTTCGGCAGCTACTTTAAGGCTGAGGTGCGGCGGCGGCTGGTCGATCGGTTCGGGGTCGATGCGGTCTACGGCGAGGGTCTCCGCGTCTACACCACCCTGGTACCCGATCTGCAGCGGGCGGCCGAGGACGCCACCGCGGCCGGCCTGCATCGCATCGAAGCGCTCCCGCGGTTTGCGCCAGCAGACCACGAGGCGGATTCGCGTCTGCAGGCGGCGCTGATTGCGATCGACCCGCGGACGGGCGCGGTGCGGGCGGTCGTGGGTGGTCGTCGTTTCACCGAGAGTGCGTTCAACCGTGCGACCCAAGCCCGACGGCAACCCGGATCGGCGTTCAAGCCGTTCCTGTACGCGGCGGCGCTCGATAACGGTCTGACCCCGGCGACATGGCTGGCGGATCTCAACCGGCCACTGCCGACGCCCGAAGGGCGCTGGTTACCGGACGACGAAGCCACCGTGACGGCCATGACGATGCGGACCGCCCTGCGGTTGTCTAGCAACCGCGCCGCGGTACGGCTGTTGGAGTTGACCGGCATGGATCGCACCCTCGACTACGCCGACCGTTTCGCACTGGGACCACAACCGGCCGTCCCCTCGGTGGCGCTGGGATCCGGAACGGTGACGCTGGAGCACCTGACAGCCGCCTACGCGGCGTTTGCCAATCAGGGCGTCGTACCCCAGCCCGCATATATCCGGCGGGTGGAGCGGGCGGACGGCACCATCATCTTCAACGGGACTGGTGCCCCCACGTCATCTGCGCATCGCGCGGTCGAACCGACCACCGCGTTTCTCGTCGCGAGCCTGCTGCGGGATGTGGTCGACGCCGGCACCGGCACCCGGGTCCGACGCGAGGGATTCGTCGCACCGGCTGGCGGGAAGACTGGCACGACCGACGACTACAAGGACGCCTGGTTCGTGGGGTTCACACCGGAACTCGCCGCGGGCGTGTGGATAGGATTCGACCAGCCGCGCACGATCATCACTGATGGGTATGCGTCGGAGCTCGCCGCACCCCTGTGGGCGCAGTTCATGAAGGCGGCGCTCGCGGATCGTCCGGCCGGCTGGCTTGCACCACCGGCGGATGTCGTCGCCGTCGAGGTGTGCGCGCTCTCTGGTGCATTGGTTCGGGATCGGTGTCGGCAGACGGGGGAACGCGAACTGGACGCGATTCGGGCCAGCCGCCCCACGTATGTTGAGTATTTCGTCGAAGGGACTGAACCGGGCGAACGTTGTCCCATCCACGAGAGTTGAAACCGGTTGGTGACGGCTGCCAGGCTGTTCGACCGGGATCGCCAGCGCGCCGATACGACCGCGCCGGTCGCGCCTGAACCGATACCGCCATCATCGCGCCAAGGGGCTGGTGTTCGAGCCGTATGCAGTCATCGTCGTTCGCCTTAACCATACTCTTCGGGAGTTGCCAGGGGCGTCTGGTGGCTGCTGAGGAGGGGTGTGCTTCCAGACGACTCACGGTCGGGTAGACCAGGGCCGTTGCTGACCAGTTCCCCCACAGATCCGGACGTGCGGGTTCTGCCGCATCCGGCTCCTCGACAGATGGCTTCGCTACGCGCATGCGACTGAGTGTGTGACCGTCATCCGCGGGAGAGGGTAGCGCGCGAGGAGACGGAGAAACCGCCGCCACGGCATGGACCTCTTCTCCACGATCCGGCACGGCGACGTGTTCCAACTCGGCCGCCACCGCCTCGCGTGCGAGGACGCGACGGCGGCGACGGACGTCGCCCGGCTCCTCGCCGGGGCCACCCCGTGCCTGATGGTGACCGATCCCCCCTACGGGGTGAACTATCAGCCGGCGTTTCGGCACACGGCCTATCCCCGGCAGCGGACCGCCGTGGGGCGGGTCACCAATGACACCCAGGCCGACTGGGCGGCGGCCTATGCGCTCTTTCCCGGCGACATCGCCTACGTGTGGCACGCGGCCTTGTTTGCCGACGTGGTGATGGCGGGCCTCCGGCAGGCGGAGTTCGAGGTCCGGAGTCAGATCGTCTGGGCGAAGCCCACGCTCGTGCTGGGCCGCGGCGCGTACCACTGGCAACACGAACCGGCGTGGTACGCCGTTCGGCAGGGGCGCGGCGGCCCGTGGTACGGCGGTCGGGCGCAGAGCACCGTGTGGGAGGTGCCCAACCTGAACGCCATTGGCGGCTCGCGGACCGGGGCTAACACGCCCACCGGCCATGCGACGCAGAAACCCGTGCGGGTGTTCGAGATCCCGATCCTCAATCACACCAGGGCGCAGGACGCCGTCTATGACCCCTTCGTCGGGTCGGGCACTACACTGATTGCCGGCGAAAAGCTCGGGCGCACCACGTATGCCATGGATGTGGACCCGATCTACGTGGAGGTCGCCCGGCGACGCTGGGAAGCCTTCACCGGCCAGACGGCCGTCCGCCTCACCCCGGGTCGCGCCCCGGCCCGTCGGCGGCGGAGCGCGCGATGACCCGCCGCCGCTCCACGGCTCGGCGGGCCCCCGCGCGCGGCGGCCAGCAGGGCTACGAACGCGCGCGGAGCGGGGCGGCATTCGGCGTCTTGGGTTTCGGTCTCCTTCCACTCTCATTCTGCGAGGCGGCACGGCGTCAGACTGCAGGCGTATCTTCGGCCCCTCGAGGGAGCACGCACGGCTCCGGGCCACGATGGTAAATGCGCGCGGGGATGCCAATCGTTGGTACGGCCCTGTCTGGCCAGCCCCTGTCGTCGGCGTGTCCCCGCGCCGGTCTGACCGGTGTGCCATCCTGTCGCGCGGCAGTCCTCCTGGAGAGATTACGGTTCAGTGGTCACCACGGGGCTACGCCGCGATGCGGGTTTCAGCCACAAAGGGTCGGTCGTCACGTCACACCATCCGGGCCAGCCGGTTGGCGATCGCGGCGGTGGCAATGTTCGCCCCGCGGCGCGCGGCAATCGCGCGCGCCCAGGTCCGGAACGGCGTGGTCTTCTGCGGGTTGCCGCTGTGGGACAGCACGGCCCGGGCGCCATGCATGAGCAAGGTGCGGAGATAGCGGTCGCCTTGTTTGCTGATAGCGCCCAGCTGCCGGCGATTCCCGCTGGAGTGTTCGCGCGGCGTGAGCCCCAGATAGCTGGCAAAGTGTCGGCCCGACGGAAACCGCCGCACGTCGCCGACACACGCGACCAGCGCGGTGGCGTTTAGTAGGCCGATGCCCGGGATGGTGCAGAGGTGCGCCACGTGCGGCACCTGCTGGGCGAGCGCGGCCAGCTCGCGTTCCAGTCCGTGTATCCGCTGCTCGAGCGTCCGGATCTCGTCACACAGCGCGGCCAGACTGGGGCGCAAGGCCATCGGGACGGACGCCTCCGCATCTTCGACCAGCGCGCGGACCTGTGGGACGACGTGGCGCGCGCCCACTGGTATCGTCACGCCAAACTCGCGGAGCAGTCCGCGCAGCGTATTGAGCCGCGCCGTCCGGGTCCGGACCCACGTCGTGCGCACTCGATGGAGGGACGCGACGGCTTGCTGCGACACCGACTTGACCGGCACCGGATGGATCTCCTCGTTCCGGGCCGCTTCGAGCAGCGCTTTCGCATCCGCGCGATCGGTCTTATTGCGACGGACATACCGGCGGGTCTCATGCGGGGGCAGCAACTGGACGGTGTGGCCGAGTTGTTCCAGGGTGCGCGCCCAATGGTGCGCCGACCCGCAGGCTTCGAGCAACACGGTCGCGGCCGGGCGCTGGGCGAAGAACCGCAGGAACCGGGCCCGGGTCAACCGATGCTCTTCATCCACACGCCCCGTGTGATGCGAGACCGCCACTTGAAACACGGACTTGGCGAGGTCAACGGCGATCGTTGTATGTTGCATCTGGACTCCTCCTCAGCTGTGGCCCGTAGAGGCCGTTTTACCACTGGCACGATGATGCCGCACCAGCGGGAGGAGTCCATCCCATCATTGGTGCACAACCCTTCGGCTGCGACGAGGCAGCTGTAGGCTCTCTGGCCACGGTGACCGCTGCGGGTGCATGATCTCGACATGAGATCAAAGGTCCATCCGAAGTACAAGACGAAGTATCGCGTGGGGAATTGGTCAGCGTACGAGCAGGCCTTGGTCCAGCGAAGGGACGTGACCGCCCGGGTCACGGGCCATTCCCGCAATACCATCGCGCGATGGCTCGAGCGGGCCTCGACAGCGGCGAAGCGCTTCAACCAGCGGCTGTTGCGCGACTTCGAAATCATTGAGCTGCAGGCGGATGAGCTCTGCACGTTCATCGGCAACAAGAGCAGCGCCACATGGTTGTGTGCGGCCATCGAGGTGTGTTCCCGATTGTGGGCCGAGAGCGTGCTCGGCCGCCGCTCCCCTCGAACCGCCACGGCCGTCCTCCACGACGTCATCCTCCGCGGCCGCGTGGTGGGATTCCCGCTGATCGCGACCGATGGGTTCGAGTACGACGTTGGGGTGAGTGAGCGCCTCTTTGGGTCGGCGTGCGGTGCTTCCGTCATCAAGTGTTGGTGAAGAGAGCTTAAGCCCTAATCATCCAGATACTTCCAGCCGATTTTGACGCTGGCAGCTCTCTGGCACTGAATATCTAGTCTAAGCGGTTTGGTTAGAACGAGATAAGGGCGGGGTAGCAACAGTTGATGGCGGAAGCACCCTCTTCACGACAGCGGCCAGCCCCTCGGCAACAGGATCGTCGTCAGCCAAGTACAGCGTGCAGCCCTGATTGGCGCAGTGAACAACGCCGTCGGCTATCAGTGTCGATAAGCGGATCATCGGCTCGGCCGGCTGAATGATCCGAGACCCGTCCTTTATTGGATTGCGGGACTGGACGGGCGCCGAGGCCGGCGCCGTGAAGGCACGCTACTCCAGTAGCATTTCGGTCAGCTCGAGCATCGGATGAGCCTGTCCGCCTTCGTCGTGCCCTTCGAAGTAGAACCGGTCTTTGCCAAACGCAGGACGAAGGTCGTCGAACCAGGCGGCGCGCTCATCAAACTCGGCGAAGAACGGTTTCCGCACCCAGGCAGGATCGCGGGCCTGGACGAAATCACAGACCAACAACGGTCGGTCTGGATCACCCAGCAGTTCGAAACCAGCAGACTCCCGGACGACTTCGAGCACGTTCCGGTCCATCATGTCCCGAAGGGTCACGACACCGAGCACCCGAACTTTGCCGGGAAACGCTGACATCGATGGCCCTCGGACCGAACGCGACAAACCGGATACCTGTGAGTACGCGCACTTGAATATTTCGAACGCCCGGACAAGCGGCACCTCGAAGTAACTCCGCGCGCCGGTGTCACGTTCGATGAACATGTAGTACGGAATGAGACCAAGACGGACACCGGTGGTCCACAGCGATGCCCAGGCCTCCGGGTCGTCGTTCACGTGACGAATGAGCGGTCCCTGCATCCGGATTTGGGCACCGGTGTTCCGGACGCGCCGAACTGCCTCCCGCGCCATCCCCGACTCGAGCTCGACCGGGTGAGAGTAGTGCCCCATGACCGCCAGATGGCGGCCTGCTGCGGCCACTTCCTCAAAAAGCTCCAGACAATCGTCAGCATCCTTGTCCGAGACGAAGCGCTGTGGCCAGTAGGCAAGTGCCTTCGTCCCGATCCGAATGTTCTGGACATGTTCAAACTCTGGTGCGAGCAACGGCTCGATGTACCGGCGCAGCACCGTCGTGCGCATGATCATCGGGTCGCCGCCCGTGATGAGGACGTCCGTCACCTCGGGGTGTGCGGTCAGGTACGCAACGAGGTCGTCGGTCTCCTGCGCCTGGAACTTCAGCGCGTCGAGGCCGACAAACTGAGCCCACCGAAAACAGTAGGTGCAGTACGCATGGCACGTCTGCCCCGGTGCCGGAAAGAACAGCACGGTCTCACGGTATTTGTGCTGCAACCCGGTCAGCGGCCGTCCGTCAAGCGTCGGCACATTGTGGGTCATCTGACCGGCCGGGTGTGGATTGAGCTCTCGCCGGATGCGATTGACTGCGTCGCTGCCGCGCAAGTAGGTGATGAGGATCCCCATCGGATTGACGATCATCAGCTCCGGATCGACCGTCTCCAGGAACGTGAATTGGAGAAACAGCGTCCAGCGGTCGCGGCCCACTTCCGCGCCGTTCACCAGACGCACGAGGTCGAAGTCCGCCGCCGCCGCGTGCGGGGGCTCCGGGCTCGCCTGGATGCGGAGGATCACCCGCTCGACCTGCAGCTCGTCGCGGGCGGCGCCGGCCGCGAGCATGGCGACGTTCTCGCCTTCCAGCCGGAAGGCTTCATTGGCCAGGGTGGTGGTCAGAAAGCGGAGCGCGCGCCCTTGAGCCGCTTGGCCTGGTCGAGCCGCAACCCGCCGTACTCTCGTCGCCAGCGGTAGTACGTCTGTTCGCTGACCCCGAGCTTCTTGCAGACCTGCGGCGTCTTCAGCCCGCGACCGAGTTCGATCTCCACCTGCCGCAACTTCGTGACGATTTGTTCCGTGCTGTAGCCCTTGCGTGGCATCTCCCCACTCCTCAATCCGCCCACATCCTAACGTGTCAGGTGGATCGATTTCAGGGGGCAAGGTCATCTCCACTACGCGAAAGCCCGTCTCTACCAGCATTGACGACGCACGGAGAGAATGAGGCCTGCGGCGGGCGTCTTCCAAGCGCTGGACAATAGGTTATTGACAGCATATGTTCTTAATACCATATTATAGGGGTGAGCTGGGTTGTTGAGATTGGCGACGAGTTTGAGCTGGAGTTCGACGCGCTCCATGAGGACGTGCGGGCGGAGATTCTGGCGTTGTCACACCTTCTGCAGCAATTCGGACCGCAATTGGGGCGGCCTCGGGTTGACACGCTGAACAACTCACGCCACGCGAATATGAAGGAGCTCCGGTTTAGTGCGGTGGATGGCGAATGGAGAGTGGCCTTCGCTTTCGACACGATGCGCAAGGCTATCTTGCTTGTTGCGGGGGAGAAATCGGGGGGCAGCGAACAGCGCTTCTACCGTGGGCTGATCCGCAAAGCCGATGCGCGTTTCGATGCGCATCTGGCCCGTTTGCAGAAGGAAAGGACGTCATCATGACTGTGAACGTAGACGACAAAATCAGGAAACTGACCGCCGCTCAGCGCAAGAAGGTCGAGACCCGGACGGCAGAGCTGATTGCCGAGGAAATGACCCTGCGCGAGCTTCGCAAGGCCCGGAAGCTCACGCAGGTACGCATGGCGAAGAAGCTGGGGATCACCCAGGACAGCGTTTCGCGGCTTGAGAAGCGCAGCGACCTTCTGCTGTCCACGCTGAGGAAGACGGTCGAGGCGATGGGAGGGAACTTGTCGCTGGTCGCGGAGTTCCCCGACCGTGCGCCGGTCGTGCTGTCCGGCATTGCCGCGGATGACCCGCGTGCCTGATGTCGAGCTGGTGTCGGTGCTGGCCGTTGTGACACCGCTCGAATGGTGGTCGAAGATACAACCCTACGCACGGCTCTGGGTGTGAGGTAGCCGTCTAACTGGGCGTTGCACCCTGACGGCCGCCAGATTCATTGCCCCGGCAGTCGCAGGTGAACGCCATGCCGTTAGACCGACGAGGAGAAAAGACGCTGGAGATCAAGAATGCCTACACCGGAAGAGAAGACAGCTCAAGATGAAGCAAAGGCATCGCTCGAACGGATGCAGAATTTTGATATCCAGTCACTTCCGCGAGAGCAGGAGCTGGGCACGAAGCTGAATTTCAAGGATGCGGTCGGCCCGGCGAGCCGACTCGTCGAACTCTACGCAAGGCTGGCGCCAGCGGCACTGCAGGACTTTCCTGCGGACAAACTGAACCAACTCAGGGACATCACGAACGAGAACTACAACCTGTTGGATCAGGTCATGACCTTCAGCCCCGAACTGTCAAATCCCCATGAGGCGCGCCAAACGCTGATCGAGCAGATCACGAATGCATACCCAAGTGCCTTCAACGTAGCACATCCGCTGATCGCGTATTCGCTTCATCGGGCGGCCGATTTTCAGCGTCTCGACCGAGATGCGAGAACCACTCTGCAGACAGTCCGGGATCAAGGCGATGCGCTGAAGCAGCAGCTCGAGAATCAACTGCAGGAGGCGGAAAAAATCGTAGCCGAAGTTCGTCAGGTTGCCGCTGAAACCGGGGTCTCGCAGCAAGCGAGCTACTTCAAGGGGGCGGCAGACGATCACGAGAAGGCTTCGGAGAGTTGGCGCAAGAGAACCGTAAGTCTTGCCTGGCTGCTGGGAGTTTACGGTGTCGCAAGCCTGTTTATCGCCAAGATCCCGCTACTGGAGCCCTCCGATACGTATCAGAGTATTCAGCTGGGTGTCAGCAAGATCCTGATTTTCGCAGTCCTTTCTTTCATGTTGTATCTCTCAGCCCGAAGCCACTTGTCTCATAAGCACAACGAGATTGTGAACCGTCACCGTCAGAACAGCCTATTGACCTACAGAGCGCTCGTCGACGCGGCCGGTAGCAGCGAGAACCGCGAGGTCATCTTGACTCACGCAGCCGCGTGCATTTACGCACCGCAACCAACCGGGTATTCCCAAGATGGTGGGGAAGCGACAAAGGCCTCTTCGGTCGTGGAGGTGATGGGCAAACCGCTTGCGGGCAGTTGAGTGTGATATAGAGGTCGAACCACGGTTTGCAGTGGACGCCGGCACAGGGCACTCAGCCTCCGCATCGATTTGGTCATGGTTTGGTGGTGCTTGCCATTCAACCGGACCGAGGCCACTTCGCTAAGAAGTGCAAAAGAAACGTTACGTTATCTGCGGAAGTCAAAGTTCAGTGAAAGTCAGATCGTCCGCCGAGGATGTGCCTGACCCGCAGTCTCCCTTGGTGGACGGGGTTTCGTAAAGGAACGGTTTCGCATCCAGCGCATATGACCGGGCCGCCCGCTGGTTCATCGCGTTAGAGGGCTTCGGTCACCTCAAACGAGACCATAGGATCCGACAGTGGGTAATACCGAGAAACCAAGCGAGCTTGTCGTTCGTGCATGGCTGGAATCCAAATATACGCTGGTCCGTCGGGCATGTTCCGAACCGCCGGATTATTTCGTCGGTGATCGGTACGCAGTATGTCAACACCGCTGAAGAGTTGATCCGCTCCAACGCGTAAGAACTGATCCACTCAGTGCCCACGAGATCGCGCTCTCGAACCGAGATTTGGCGTCCAACGCCGGGGTCTTTCGGCTGGATCCGGCGGCGGGACGCTACGTCAGGCCCGCTTGGGCGCCTGGGTCAGCTGCTTGCGAGTCCGGTATGAGCGGCCCTTCGTTGTCAGGATGTGGGCGCGCTGGCCAAGCCTGTCGAGCAAGGCGAGCGTCATCTTCTCGTCGCCGAAGACCTTCACCCACTCGCTGAACGCCAAGTTCGTCGTGATCAGCGTCGATCGCCTTTCGTAACGGTCGGCGAAGACGTTGACGAGGAGTGCACCGCCGACGCGGTCGAACGGGACGAAGCCGAGTGCGTCAATCACCAGCAGCTCGACACGTTGCAGCCGCTGCTGCATCAGACGCAGCGTCCTTTCGTCACGAGCTTCCCGCAGATCGCGCACGAGGTCAGCGGCGCGTGTGAACAGCACTCGATGTCGTCTCTGGATGGCTTCCACGCCGAGGGCGATCGCGAGGGGCGTCTTACCGGTGCCGATCGGTCCGGCGATGACGACATCCTCGCCGGGCTCGAGGTATCCGCACGATGCCCACTCGAGCACCTTGGGCCGTGAGACACCCTGCAGCGCGGCCCAGTCGAGCTGATCGAGAGTCTTGACGTCTGGGAAACGGGCTTCACGAAGGCGCCTTGCCGCCGTGTGCTCCCGTCGCGAGCGGACCTCGATGTCGAGGAGTTCTCTGAGGAACTCTTCGTAGGGCCACCCGGCGTCACGAGCCTGACGAGTAAGCTCAGGATACTCGCGGAAGATCGAGGGAGTCTTCAGCTCTCAGAGGTGGACCCCATCGGTTGGACAGCTGATCGACGCTGCTAAGTGGAATCTTCTGCACTACATTTCCGTCAAGGCAGAGGAGCAGAAGATGACCAAGAGGAAACGACGCAATCATTCGGCGAGCTTCAAGGCGAAGGTAGCGGTGGCAGCCGTGCGAGGGGACCGAACCCTGGCCGAGCTCGCCGAGCACTTCGACGTTCACCCCAATCAGATCTAGGACTGGAAGAAGAAGCTGGTGGCTAATGCCGAGACGCTCTTCGGTAACGGTGGCAGCAGCGCCGGAGCCGAGAACGCGGAGCGCAAGACCCAGAAACTCCACGCCATGATCGGCCAGCTGACGATGGAGAAGGATTTTTTATCCAAAGCGCTCGGTCGAGACCGTTGAGCGAGCGGCGAACGATGATTCAGTCCGACCAGCCGTTACCAGTCACCCGACGCTGCGAGCTGCTTACCAGCCCGTGGTGAAAATCAGCAACGGCCTCGGCTAGATCGATCGCCAGAATCGATCATCATCTGTACACTCGTTCGCATGTCAATGGGCACACGACGCAAACGACGACGACAAGAAGCCCTCTGGGTCGCGACGACCGACTTGCCCCAGACGGTCGCCCACCCGTTCTATCGTCGAGTGAACGCCCTGCTGGACGCCCACGGTTTCGAGACGTTTGTCGAACGGCAGTGCCAGCGGTTCTACGCCGCCACCCGTGGCCGGCCAAGTCTCACGCCGGGCATCTACTTTCGCGCGTTGTTGGTGGGGTACTTTGAAGGCATTGACTCGGAGCGGGGCATCGCCTGGCGCGCGGCGGACTCGCTGGCGATTCGGCGCTTCTTGGGCATCGCCGTGGACGAGGATGTGCCGGACCACTCGACGATCTCCCGAACCCGGCGACTGATTGACGTCGAGACGCATCGCGCCGTGTTCACCTGGGTGCAGCAGCGCCTCGTCGCGTCGGGCGTGCTGAAGGGCGCGACGATCGGGATCGACGCCACCACGCTGGAGGCGAACGCGGCGATGCGGAGCATCGTGCGGCGGGACACCGGCGAGGACTACCAGGCCTATTTGACCGGCTTGGCGCAGGCGTCGGGCATTGCCACCCCGACGCGCGACGACCTCGCCCGCCTGGACCGGAAGCGGAAGAAGACGCCATCGAACAAGGACTGGCGGAGCCCCGTCGATCCGGATGCGAAGGTCGCCAAGATGAAAGACGGCCGCACGCATCTGGCCCACAAGGTCGAACATGCCGTGGACCTCGACACCGGCGCGGTCGTCGCGGTGACCGTGCAAGGCGCAGACACGGGGGAGACGACGACCATTGGCGACACGACGGTCGCCGCCGCTGCCCAGATCGAGGATGCGCAAGCCGAGGTGGACGACCCCCAGGCGTTCACCGCGCTGGTCGCGGACAAGGGCTATCACAGTAATGAGGTCATGGTGGATCTGCAGGCCGTCGGCGTCCGGTCGTATGTCGCCGAGCCGGATCGAGGCCGCCGCGATTGGTCCAAGGCGCGGGAGGCCCAAGCGCCCGTCTATGCGAATCGTCGGCGCATTCGGGGCGCCCGCGGCAAGCGCTTGATGCGCCGACGTGGCGAGCGCATCGAGCGTTCGTTCGCGCACGCCTACGAGACCGGCGGGATGCGGCGCACGCATCTGCGCGGGCATCGCAATATCTTGAAGCGCCTCTTGATTCACCTCGCGGGCTTCAACCTCGGCGTGCTGTTCCGGCAGCTGATCGGCGTTGGCACGCCGCGCAGCCTGCAGGGGCGCTGTCTCGCCGCGCTGATGGTCCTTGTGTCCTCCTGGCGGCGCCTCGTACATGTCTGGACCGTTCGCGAGCCCGAGTACCCCGCGCGTTCCACGATCGGGGTCGGCGATCACGATCGATCACTCATCCCGAAAGCCGCATAGGAAGACCGCATTTCCACCACGGGCTGCTAAGGTGGCCCGCTCCACGGCGTACTGCCGCCCCGGTCCGGTGTCGCACGAAGACTTGGTCCTGATGCGTCTGATCGACGAGATCCACCTCGAGCTTCCGTTCTACGGCAGCCGCCGGATCCGAGATGAGCTGGAGACTCGGGGGCATCCGGTCAATCGCAAGCGCGTCCAGCGTCTGATGCGCCACATGGGTGTGGCGGCGCTGTACCCGAAACGTCGCACCAGCGCGCCGGGTCGCGACCATAAAGTCTACCCCTACCTGCTCACGGGCGTCTCGGTCGAACGGGCGAACCAGGTCTGGGCGACGGACATCTGTTATCTGCCCATGGCCAAGGGGTTCATGTACCTGGTCGCGGTGATGGACTGGTTGTCTCGCCGGGTGCTCTCCTGGCGGGTATCGAACACCCTGGACCGCGAGTTCTGCGTCGAGACGCTCGAGGAGGCGCTGGCTCGCTACGGGGCGCCGGAGATCTTCAACACCGACCAAGGCGCACAGTTCACCTCCGAGGCGTTCACCGACGTACTCAAGGCGCACGGGGTGGCGATCAGCATGGACGGCAAGGGGCGGTGGATCGACAATGTCTTCATTGAGCGACTGTGGCGAAGCGTGAAATATGAGGACATCTACCTGAGAGCGTACGAGACGCCGGCAGCGCTTCGGGCCGGGCTTACCCGGTACTTCGACTTCTACAACACCCGGCGCCGTCATACGGCACTGGACCGACGCACCCCGGATGCGGTGTACTTCGAGCAGGTCGCGGTGAACACGGCGGCCTGAAACCCGGTGGAGATTTCACTTAGGACACTGTCCACGATCCGGGGTCCACTTCTCTCGACAGAACTCTTGCAGAACTGCTCTCAACGCAGCCTCACTCATGCGTCCTCCAACAACAAGTCGAAATCGGCCGCCGAAGACGTCTCGATCTCGTAGCCGGCCAGTTCCGGCGGTACGGCGACGGACAGGTACTCGGGCTCGGCCTTGGCGCTGACGAGATCGAGGAGATCCGTACGGTTAGCAGCCAACGCGGTGCTCAGGGCCTGGCGCACCGGTTCCTCACCGTGTTCCACGATGGCGGCGATAATGCGCGAGAGCGTTCGGGCGGCTTCGCCGTCACCGTGCGAGGCGACGAGTTGCTCCCACAACTGACGGAAGGGTCCATCGAGTTCGGCGACGAGTTCCGGAGCGACCTGTCGCACGGCTTGCGGCTTGCGACCCAGTTCAGGGAGGTCGTCTCGATAGCGGATATCCTTCCCGCCGAACGATTGACGATCGCGCTCGACGGACTCGCCACGACACCGCAACTCGACCTTGGACACGCCGACACGGGCGATGACGTCCAAGCCGGCCCAGGTTGATGGGACCGAGTACCACGCACCTTCGACTCGCCCACGTGGTGTTTGGCCAGCGCTCACCGGGAGGACCTTGCGCGAATCGACCTCCACTGCCGGAATTGCGCGAAGGGCGGATTGCTCTTCGGCGAACCGCTCCATCACGGTTCGCTTGTCATCGCGGCCCCGGCGCGTCGCCGACTGCTCCTCGATGCGCCGGTGGAGCAGCTCACCGCACGCCTCGAGCGAGCGGGCCCGGGGAATCGGCACCAAGTGCTGGAGCCGAATGCCCGTGCCTCGGCTCTCGCTGCCGCCCTTGTCCTGGCCTTCTCCTGGCCGAGCGAAGCACGGTTCGAACAGGTAGTGGCTCGATAGAGCTGTGAACCGAGCGGTGAGCTGACGACGCGGAAAGACGACCTTCCGCACGGCAGCTGAGAGGTTGTCGTACACACAGCGCCGAGGCACGCCCCCGACGTGAGCGAACGCCCGGACGTGGGCGTCGAGGCACGACAGCTGGTCGCAGCGCTCATAGAGCCAGACGTCGTCGCGCCCCGAGTACATCAGGCGCATCGCGAACATCAACGCCTTCCGGCGTTCACCGTTCACCTCAACCGTGACCTCGAAGAAGTCGACCTGGGCCGAGTCTCCGGGTCGGTGAACCAGCGGGACGAACGTCTCCTGGCGCTGTCGCCGCCACGCCCGGAAGTCCTGCCTTACCAACGTGATCCCGACATCGAAGCCCTCCATGCGCAGCTGACCATGGAGGCGGGAGCCGGTGATCCTCTGCTTGGCGGTCGTCCTCGCAGACCACTCGGCGAGAAGCTCGTCGAGTCGTGCCTTCACCCGCTCGAGCACCGGCTGACGCCGGCCAACCGGTGCGCTGAATCTCGGCTCAGACTCCTCAAGATACTTCCGTACGGTGTTGCGGCTGACGCCGAGCTCCAGCGCGACAGACCGACGGCTACGACCCTGCTTCAGAACGGCGTGGCGGATAACATGAACTTGGTCCATCCTCAGCACCTCGGCCAACCCTCCTCTTGTCTCGCTTGCTCTGGATCCGTGGTCACCAATGGTCGCCTTCGCTCCGATCGGGTCCGTCGGTTCCACGTGATATCGGTCGTGCCGTCAAAGCATCGGGTCTTGTAGCGCTGGCCGGACGATTTGGTCTTGTGGCGATCGATTTAGCCGATGCTCCCATCGCGTCCATCCAACGTCTTCCGTTCACGACGTGGCGGCGGATTTCGCGCGCGATCGAAGGCAGCGAAACAGTTGGCGTGGTGATGGGGCCCATCACGGTGGGGCGCAGTGCGCTTGGGCGTTCGATCGTGCTCGCGGATTGTGATCGTGGCGCGCGATGGCGGGCTTACGCCCGCCCAGTACGCCAAGCGGCTGGTCGCGGAACGCAGTACAGTCACCATCGGACTCTAAACCGAAGTGCTACTGAAGACGGGGGGACGTCGGGAGCCATCTCAATGACCACTGGAAAAACAAGAGAGCTCGCCTTCTATTATCCGAATCCAATGTGGACCTATGGAGATTGGATCAAGAATCTCGTACTGTGCGCCAAGCGCGGGTGTGACAACCGTGGAAAACTGGGCCTCAACATCGTGGGCCACGGCTCGTTTCCGACGAAGTGGGGCCGACGCTGGCGGTACCGCTGCACGGTCTGCGGGGGAACGGTCAGCACGAACACGGGGACAGCGGTACAGCGGCCTTCGCTTGTCTGTTTACGATTGGCGAGGAATGGGCCTTGCGCGTGAAGCATGTCCCTGTCGATGTGGTGAGCCAGGCTCGTGAACACCATGTCCGATGCCTGTCTGGCCAGCTCGGCTATCCGTTGTCGTTTCGGTGAGACGGAGTCCAACCTCGGCGTGTTGGCCATCGTTCCCTCCAACGGGTCTATCTGTCGGCGCCCCCTTCCCTCCACGGGGTCTCGTGGACCCGATTCCCCCGCTTCGCCGGTACTATGAGACGCTCCGATTCCTCGCCGCCCATCCCCCCGCGCTTCGTTGCCTTCGCGCGGCGGTACCATCCGAGCACCTGCGGGTTCGCTCCGTCGGACGCCAGGTGCCACGTCCACGGCCTCGGGCTTGGTGAGCCGGTGCCCGCCCCCCGGCAACCTTTAAGATGGAGACGATGAGGCCTCCCGGGTTCCCGGGAAACCCACCCGCCCGCATGCCACGCGCTCCGACCCCGGCAAGGTCCCCGCCTCCACGGCCTCTCAGAGGCGGCGATGTAGCCTTCCGTCCAACGCAAGACGTCGGCCCTCGCGACCAATGCATTTCGGGGCTCAATCACGCGGCCTATGCACTCCCTGTGAACGCTTCGCGCCCTGGGTCACCCCAGGCCCACGCATCACTCGGTTCCGGCTGGTGGCCGACCTTGGCCGGATGGGGTTGGATACCCACAGGGTTTCGAACAAGGTTTCGAAGATCACATCACGGCATCTTGTCCCCCTTGACCGGGCTTTCCCGGCACACGCGTTGGTGCACGGTGCGGCCAGGCAGGCCGGTCAAGGGGGATTGAGGAGTAGGTCATGAAACCTTGTGTCCGGCGGCTATGGCGTGGGCCTTGCGCGTGCGGTCCGCCGAGCGGGGCATCGTGTTGTGGAAGTGAATCGAGCGGACCGGCGCCTGCGCCGCGTCGCCGGCAAGTCCGACCGGATCGACGCCGAGGCCGCCGCCCGATCGGTGCTGGCGGGCCAAGCGACCGCGACGCCAAAGACCGCGGATGGTGCCGTCGAGATGATCCGGCAGCTCAAAGTCGCGCGGGATACCGCCGTGAAGGCGCGCACCGCGGCGATGAACACGCTGAAGCAGATCAGCGTCAACGCGCCGTCTGTGGTGCGAGAACCCCTCCACGGCCTCACCGCTCAGCGCCTGCTGGCGCGCTGTGCAGCCCTCCGGCCAGGTCGCCTTGACACGCCCACCGCCTCCGCAAAGTACACTCTGCGGGCGCTGGCCCGACGCTGGTTCGCCCTCGCCGAGGAAATCGCCACACACGACCGGCACCTCGCGCGACTCACGACCGAGACGTCGCCCACCCTCCGGGCGGGGTTCGGGGTGGGCGCCAACAGCGCGGCCGAGTTCTTGATTGTCTTCGGCGACAACCCCGAGCGGATTCGCTCGGAGGCCGCCTTCGCGAAGCGCTGTGGCGCGTGTCCCATCCCCGCCTCGTCCGGGAGGACCACTGGGCGGCACCGCCTCTACCGGGGCGGTCACCGCCAGGCCAACGCCGCCCTCTATCGGTCGGTCATCGTCCGCATGCGGTACCACCAGCCAACGGTCGACTACGTTGTGCGGATGTGTTGCAACTTTGGCCAGCGGCGGGCCTGGTAGCCTAACAAGATCATGAAGCAGCCAATCCGACCGGCGATCTTCAAGTGGCGGCAGACGGCTCCGGAGGTGATTCTTTGCGCCGTGCGCTGGTATCTTCGGTACTCACTCTCGCTCCGCGATGTCGAAGAGCTCCTCGATGAACGCGGCCTGAAAGCTGACCACACGACGGTCTGGCGCTGGGTGCAGCGCTACGGGTCGGAACTCGAGCAGAGGCTGCGCCGGCATCTCAAGCCAACCAACAAATCCTGGCGTGTTGATGAAACCTATGTGCGGGTCAAGGGCCGCTGGTGCTATTTGTATCGGGCTATTGATTCCACAGGCGCCACCATCGACTTCCTCCTGTCAGCGCTCCGCGATGCTGCGGCGGCCAAACGGTTGTTTCGCCAGGCGCTCAGCGATCCATCGCATCCGCAGCCTCGCGTCATCAACACCGATCAGGCCCGCCTCTACGGCGCGGCGATTCCAGCCGTGAAAGAGGACGGCACCCTGCGCGGCCGCTGCCGCCATCGGCCGGTCCAATACTTGAACAATATCCTGGAGCAGGACCATCGAGCGATCAAACGACGGGTAAAGGCCAAACAGGGGTTTCGCGAGTTTCACGCGGCGCGGCGGACAATCCAAGGCTACGAGGCAATGCACATGATTCGGAAGGGGCAGGCGAGGTGGGTGAGCGGCTCGGATGTGTGGCGCCAGATTCAGTTCATCAACAGGCTGTTCGAGGTGGCGGCATGAGACCTCGATACCGAAACGGCTTCCGTCGCGGCGCCTTCTACCGGGGCGTTGCGCGGTCCCGAGGCATTCGGATAGTCGTCGAATTCACTCATGGCCGCTCGTCCGGTAACAACCAGCTCAGCCGTATCGTCGAATAGGACAGACAGACTCCCTGTGGTATCGACCTGTCGAAATTGATCGTCGGCGATGCGGTCTTGCTCGCTCTCCCACTGTGCAGCAATCGCATACCCGATTGGATCGGTTCCGCCCGAGATAGACGCTCCACCACGAAGAACCGATGCGCCTCCTGCCTCAACCTCGGCTCGCGCTGTTGGCTTCCCTGGTTCACCGCGTCGCGTGACGATGTTGATCACTCCGGAAAGAGCGGCGGAGCCATAGAAGAACGACATTGGCCCACGAACGATTTCTACTTTCTCAACACCGGCCGTCGGCAGGGTCGCTAGGTTCACCGAGCCCCCGAAGGTGTCGGTGCTATCGTTGAGGGGCACGCCATCCAACAACACCAGCGTAAAATTCGGGTCACCCCCTCGAATCTGTGCGGCGTTGAACCCGCCACGTGCGCCACCGCTCAATAGGTGTGCACCGGCCGCGTACCGTAGCAACTGGATGTGTTGCAACTTTGGCCAGCGGCGGGCCTGGTAGCCTAACAAGATCATGAAGCAGCCAATCCGACCGGCGATCTTCAAGTGGCGGCAGACGGCTCCGGAGGTGATTCTTTGCGCCGTGCGCTGGTATCTTCGGTACTCACTCTCGCTCCGCGATGTCGAAGAGCTCCTCGATGCACGCGGCCTGCAAGCGGACCACACGACGGTCTGGCGCTGGGTGCAGCGCTACGGGCCGGAACTCGAGCAGAGGCTGCGCCGGCATCTCAAGCCAACCAACAAATCCTGGCGTGTTGATGAAACCTATGTGCGGGTCAAGGGCCGCTGGTGCTATTTGTATCGGGCTATTGATTCCACAGGCGCCACCATCGACTTCCTCCTGTCAGCGCTCCGCGATGCTGCGGCGGCCAAACGGTTGTTTCGCCAGGCGCTCAGCGATCCATCGCATCCGCAGCCCCGCGTCATCAACACCGATCAGGCCCGCCTCTACGGCGCGGCGATTCCAGCCGTGAAAGAGGACGGCACCCTGCGCGGCCGCTGCCGCCATCGGCCGGTCCAATACTTGAACAATATCCTGGAGCAGGACCATCGAGCGATCAAACGACGGGTAAAGGCCAAACAGGGGTTTCGCGAGTTTCACGCGGCGCGGCGGACAATCCAAGGCTACGAGGCGATGCACATGATTCGGAAGGGGCAGGCGAGGTGGGTGAGCGGCTCGGATGTGTGGCGCCAGATTCAGTTCATCAACAGGCTGTTCGAGGTGGCGGCATGAGACCTCGATACCGAAACGGCTTCCGTCACCACTTTCAAAGTTGCAACACTTCCGCCGCGACGAGATCCGCGAGAAGGGACCGGCGCACAAGGCGCTGATGCACAAGACGCGCTTCATCTGGCTGAAGAATCCCTGGAATCTCACCGAAGCGCAGCACCGCCGCCTGAGCGAGCTCGAACACCTCAACCTGCAGATCAACCGCGCCTATCTGCTCAAGGAGCTCTTCGCGCATTTCTGGACCTACCGCCGCGCCGGCTGGGCCAAGCGGTACCTGAAGCGCTGGTTCTGGTGGGCCACGCATTCACGCCTGCCACCGCTGCGAGACTTCGCCTGGATGCTGCGCCGCCACGAGAAGGACATCCTCAACTACTTCCGCATGCCCATCGACAACGGCACCGTTGAAGGCTTGAACAACAAGGCGAAGCTCATCATTCATAAAGCCTATGGCTTCCGGACAGCAGCGAATTACATCCGCAACCTCTATCACTGCATGGCTGACCTGCCATTGCCCCGAACCGTGCATACATTCGTGTGAGGAACCAAAAAAGTTGCCGAGATCCTGGAGATCCCCCTGAAACCCCTCGACACCGACGAGACCGACTGATGCGCGCGATCGAGGCCGTCACGGCGAAGGGCGAGACGTCGGCGTTGTGTCAGAGCATCGGCGTGTCCCGCGCGTCGCTCTATCGGCGGCGCCGGCCCACGCCGCCGGCGACGCCCCGGCGGCCCCGCGCGCCGTCGCCGCGCGCGCTGGTCCCGGCCGAACGGCGAGCCGTCCGCGACACGTTGCACAGCGCGCGGTTTGTCGATCAATCGCCCGCCGAAGTCTATGCGACGTTGCTTGAGGAGCAGACCTACCTCTGCTCCCCGCGCACGATGTATCGGGTGCTCGCCGCGGCCGACGAAGTGCGGGAGCGCCGCGACCAGGTGCGGCATCCGGCGTATGGCAAACCCGAGCTCGTCGCGACGGCGCCCAATCAGGTCTGGTCCTGGGACATCACCAAGCTGAAGGGCCCGGTCCCCTATCTCTACTACTCGCTGTATGTGATCCTCGACCTGTTCAGCCGCTACGTCGTGGGCTGGATGGTGGCGGTCAAGGAGAGCGCCCACTTGGCCGAGCGCTTGATCGAGCAGACCTGCGCGAAGCAGCGCATCCAGCCGCAGCAGCTTACGATTCACGCCGACCGCGGCGCGCCCATGCGCAGCAAGCTCGTCGCGCTGTTGTTCTCCGACCTCGGCATCGCGGCCAGCCACTCGCGGCCGCGCGTGAGCAATGACAATCCGTTCTCTGAGGCGCAGTTTCGCACCTTCAAGTATCGGCCGGCGTTTCCGAAGCGGTTCGGCGCACTCGAACACGCGCGCGCCATCTGCCACGACCTCTTGGCTTGGTACAATGACGCCCACCACCACAGCGGCCTCAGCTATCTCACGCCGGCCGACGTGCATTACGGCCGCGCGCCGGCGATCCTCGACCGGCGTCGACGATGTTCGGAGCCGACTTATGCGAGAAGCTCCACAACAGGGGCCTTGAGCTGGTCTTCTTGAGAGGCCGTACCGGGAAGTGAGAATTTCGCTTTCGGCCCACCCGCAAAGCCTTCGAGAACAGCAATGTTTCCGGCGAAACCGTCTAGACGGAATTGTCTTGACGGGCTGGCATGTTGCCGATAGGCTTGTTTCATCCGTTACGCCCGTAGGCGGGCTGGAATCTTCGGTGAATGGCCTCACGGGGACACCGTCCCTCTGGGGCCATTCGCATTTTAGGGGCACGAAATGAAGATGATCGCGGTTCTGATTGACGGTGGCCATGTCCGCGTTTTAGCCAGACAGGCCGGCCACCAGTTCAGGGCCGATTTCGTGGAGAAGGTGGGTGCGTCCTGCGCCGTTGCCGACGAGGAAATCCATCGGATCTTGTTCTACGACTGCGCCCCGCTCAGCGGATCCAAAGCGCTTCCCGTGTCAGGACAGATGCACCAGTTTCAAGGTACTGACCGTGAGCTTCGAGAACTCGCGCGACGGCCCTTGTTCGCCGTGCGCCGAGGCGTCTTGAAGTTTAGAGGATGGGTGCCGAAGCGGATCCCCATTTCCGGGACGGCTCTTACCGATGCCGATTTCAAGCCCGCGTTTCAACAGAAGGGTGTTGATATGCGGATCGGGTTGGACATGGCCAACTACGCCGCAAATCGCGCGGTCAAGCTACTGGCGCTGGTGACCAACGATACGGATTGTATTCCGGCGATGAAATACGCGCGCCGGGCGGGCCTGCAGGTCGCCTTGGTGTGTGTACCCGGCTATCAACCAGCGAACGAGCTGCTGGCACATTGCGATTTTCGCCGCGATATCCGGTGGCCTTGAATTAGCTTCGCCTTAAGGCGAGGGATTCTCACGCCGGGCCGGCTGAAGTCGGTGACTCGCGACGCGGGCATTTGAGCACTGGCACGTTCCGGCCCTTCGGGCCTCCATGCGCCGGCCCGGTTGACTCCGGGCCGGTCGGCGGCTGGCACTGTCTCGTACATCAACACGAGTCGATTTCGAGAAATCGAGCAGGACCTGAACATAGCAGCTCTCGAACAACTGTGAGACGCGCCGCTGCCACGCTGAGGGGATCGTGCAGCACTTGGGGCCGCGCCAGACCAGTCGGACCTACACCGGCAACCTTTAGCCCAACACCTTGCGCCATGTGCGGGTAGTCGACCACTGCCCCACGGGGAAGGGCACGCGGATCTTCTCGTGTCCGGCGACCCAGAACTTCTCGCACCGGCATCTCAACCAGCGCCCGCCTTTGCATCGAAGGTAGCTGTCCCGGTTGGCTCGCGCTACGCCCTTCGCCAAAAGCCGGGCGTTGTCATGCCTCTCCAGCAACAAGCGTCCAAGGCGCGAGAGGTGGTATTGATGCTCCTTCCGGTACACGTATCCCATCCCGTGAAGCCGATCGAGATCACACCGGCACAACCGATAGCGATCCTCACCGACCTCGAAGTAGACGGTCGCGTCGCTGTATTCGAGTGGCCCGACCCGGCCGGTGCTCTCTAAATCGGCATGCGGCTCATGGTCAGACTCGCCTAGCAAAGCAATGATGGCAGCACCGCTGCCGCGTAGGTCTCGCCGTAGGAGGTACCAGCGGACGACCAACCCACTTGCGAAGATTGCGGCGACCAGCGAGGCTCCTGCGCTCCACCACGCTGGCTCCACCGCCTTGATCCACGTCCAGGCTTCCGCGACGTATTGCATGTCTGCGCTTCTCTAGCGATGCCGTTCGAGCCGCTCACGCGCGTCGAGCATGACTGTCTCAATCGACCTCGCATTCTCTCATCCGGTAGGTACCTGGCTGACATCAGGTGCTCCCATGCGTTCGTTCTGCCGTCGGACGCACTGACCTTATCGCCCCGCTCAAATCCCGATCTTCTCGATATCTTCGATGGTCACCTCGTCGGCCGTTCGGTCGTAGAGCTTGGTCGTGCGCGGGCTCTCATGCGCGGCGATCCTCTGGGCGCGCTCGAGCGTGCCGCCATTGAGCAGATACGCCGTGATGCCCGTGGCCCGGAAGGTGTGGCAATTGGCCTCGCCGAGCCCGACGGCTGTGACGCGCCGCTTGATCATCCGGAATACGTCGACGCGAATCGAAACTGGCACCGAGCGCTCCCACGCGTAGGTTCGTCACCGATCGATCGCGCACGACTCTGGTCGACCAAGCGCGGTCATTCGATTGAGCACGTTGCACGCACGCACCGATTCGACAGCTTGCGCTGCGCGAGTCCGACGTCGAAGTCGATCGCCGAGCATCGACTTGTACCGGAAGAACGCGTTCTCGACGCGGGCCTGTACCCGAAGGCCGTAGCGCCCACGGGAATCTTCTTCATCGCACAATCGTCCAGGTTCTGAGGCCGTCACTCAGCCCGCGCTGACGTCTTGTGGGCTGAATCCCGGGCTTCCAGGGCATTCCTTCGACACCGATCCTCACCTGTGTCCTTGCTTTGCCAAGCCTGCGTCCTTGCACTCGCCGCGCGTCAACCTGCCGGGACCGGTAGCGCCCAGATCCGCTGGAGCATCGCCCCGAACAGGCGTCGAGTCAGGTGACCCTCCGCCAGGAACAGCCAGTAGTAGCGCGCGTGTTTCACCAACCGCGCGCCAGTCTTGACGAGGCGCTGCTGCAGGCTGGTCAACGACCAGCGCTCGATGCGCTTTGGCAGTACCAGTCGCCGCCACAGATTCCCCAAGTTGTAAGCGAGCACGCTCAACTGCAACCGGACCTCGTTCGCCCGGAATCGGTGACACGAGAGCCGCGTCCAGTGCGCCGCTTGCTTGCCTTCCCCCCCTCGCGGGACCTGCCGCACGACGCCACGCTGTACTTATATAAATCAAGTTCTGTACATATGCTCGGGAGCCCCGCCCGGCGCGCCGCGCGGTGCGGGTGTCGATCACCCGCCGGGGGAGTCAGGTCCCGGATCGGGGACGGCGTGGGGGACCGCCGCGGCGATCTTCCCGATCCCCTCGGCAATGCGCGAGCGCTTGATCACCGAGTAGCCGAGCCGCAGGTGATGGCGGTTGTGGCGTTCATCGGCGAACGTGAACCCGCCGGCCTCAAAGTACACGCCGTCGGGCGCGACGCGCTCAAAGAGGCGGTCGGCATCCACCCGCTCGGGCAAGGTCAGCCACACGATGGCGCCGCCGTACTCCGGCTCGGTTTGAACGTGACCGAAGCGGCGAAGGTGCTGGGTGTCGCCCGTCACACCCTCTCGCGGGTTCTGAACGGCCACGCGGCCATCTCCTCGGAGATGGCCATTCGGCTTGAGAAGGCGGGCTGGTCCAATGCCGAGTTCTGGCTGCGTCGACAGACCACTTGGGATCTCGTCCAGGTGCGCAAGAACGAAGACCGGATCAACGTCGAGCGATACCAGCCGCAGCCGTCGGTGTGAAATCGGAACACAATCACCGATCCAGAAGGTAAACCAGTAGGGCTATACGTTCAGGAAAACCCTGGGATCGTCGTTGCGATTGGTATTCGTCATGTTATCGAGCTGATCGAGGCGAATCCTATCGGTTTTCCGTTAGGCGATTGATCGGGTCGAAGTTCGGCTTCGGTAGAGTCGGATTTCCGTAGTCGCGGAGGACCTTCCTCCAAGAAGGCAGTCCTGAAGTGAGTGTTCAGCCCGCAGGGGTGGGCGGTGTCGCGGCCTTCACCGTGGTGAGTACCGGCTCGGTTTTCCCATGGACCCCACCCTCTTGGTTACAAGAGCCTGTGGAAATCCCAGCACGGCTCAGTATCTCGGATACGGTGGCCCTTAGATCATCGAAATGGACGAAGTACTCAGGCGTTCCACTTTCAAATACATGCCTCGCGAAGTCACCCTTCTTTCCGCTATCAAGCGAGCGACACAATTCGACTTCGTTGTCGTCCAGGACCCTATTTGAATACGGCCTCAGTATGTCCTCTTCATATTTGTTCTCGATTCCTTTCGGAGCAACGCTGTTCTCGCGCTGTTCAAAAGCAAATGCTGTGACGTTGGCAGTCTGAGGAAGCTCGCTAGCGAGCGTCGTCGCTTTGCTCTTTGCGTCACAGTCCCACACGGGCGACTCCTCCATGATTGCCGCCGGACGGCGGCCCGGAACCTCGTCCGCGCCGGCGTCCCTGAACGGGCCCGACATTGTCTCCGACATTCACTCGCTGGAATGGGAGGCAGGTTCGTTCGATACCGTCATCGCAATCGAGGTGCTCGAGCATCTGTACGATCCGCAGCAAGCGCTCGACCGGGTGCTCCACGTGCTGAAGCCGGGCGGCGTGTGCATCGTGTCGACTCGGTTTCTCTACCGTTATCACCCGGACCCCGGAGACTACTACCGGTTCACGTGGGACTCCCTCGAGCACCTCTTTCGCCGGTTCAGCCACGTCGAAGTTCATCACCATGGGAGTCGGCCGCAAGCGATCTGGGAGATGCTCAACGCAGGCGGGCGGCTGCGCGTGGTGCTGAATCTGCTGAACCCGGTCGTCGCCCGACTCGAGTTCGAGCGCACCCGGTTTCCTTTGGGCTTCGTGGTGTATGCGCGGAAGTGAGTAGCCACCGTCAGGCCAACCGCAAACGTGCTTAACTAAAGCGAATTCCACTTGTACGTAGTACGCAGTCGTGGTACTCCTGTGGCGCAGGAGGTGGCCATGGCCGCGTACTCGATAGATCTACGACTCCGGGTGCTGCGCGATGCGGACGCGGGGTTGCCGTCGGACGAACTCGCCGAGAAGTACTCCGTCAGTCGCGCGTGGGTCGATCGGCTGAAGCAGCGTCGGCGCGAAACCGGCGAGGTGGCGCCTCGCAAGCAAACCCGCTGGCGCACGCCGATCCTCCAAGCCCAGCTCGCGGAGCTGGCGGCCCTGATCCGCGAGCAGCCGGATCGCACGCTGGCCGAATTACAGGAGGCCCTGCGCACGCCGGCGAGTCTCCCCACGCTGTGCCGCACGATCAAACGGATCGGCTTCCGGTTTAAAAAAAAACGGTACACGCGTCGGAACACGATCGCGCCGCCGTCCGCCTCGCCCGCACGGTCTGGCGCGCCGCGGCGCCGACGCTCGATCCCGCGCGCCTCGTGTTTCTCGATGAGAGTGGTGTGCGGACCGATCTGATTCGCCGCTATGGCCGCGGGCTGTCCGGCGCCCGGGTCCCCGACCACACGCCGGATGGTCGCTGGCACACCACGACGTTTCTCGGGGCGTTGCGCGTGACAGGCCTCACCGCGCCAGCCGTGTTTGATGGGCCGATCGACGGCGCCAGTTTTCTGGCCTACATCGAGCAGGTCCTGATGCCAACGCTCGCGCCCGGCGACATCGTCATCATGGACAACCTGTCGTGTCACAAGAGCCCCGCGGTGCGACGAGCGATCGAAGCCGTCGGCGCGCAACTCTGGTTTCTGCCGAAATACAGTCCTGACCTCAATCCGATTGAGCTGGCGTTTGCGAAGCTGAAGGCGATCTTGCGCAAGGCCCGCTGTCGCACACGGGAGGTCCTGTGGCACACCATTGGTGCCGCCGTGCCTGGCTATGATCCGGCCGAGTGCCGCAACTACTTTCGACATTGCGGCTACTCGGTCGCTACGACCTCATGAAATCTGCTTTAGAGTCAGGGGAGGGAAGCCGATGACATCACGAGTGTTGTTGGTCCTGAATGCACTCCTGGTCTTTGCGGCGCCGGACGCGCAGACGGTGCTTCCGTCATCAAGTGTTGGTGAAGAGAGCTTAAGCCCTAATCATCCAGATACTTCCAGCCGATTTTGACGCTGGCACCTCTCTGGCACGAGGTATAACCGAAAGTTGGGTATGAGGCTGTGAACAGGCGGCGTACCCTGGGTGTTGCTGAGGCACCCAGTTCACCCCAAGGGGCAAGGAGGTACGCCACCATGACGAAGCCTAGCGAAAAGTTGGTCGAGTTCCCACAGGCATCGGCCCGCGACGTGTTGACCGATGTGCTGCGCACCGGGGCGCAGCGAATGCTGGCCACGGCGATCGAGGCGGAGGTTGACGAGTATCTGGATGCTCGGGCGACCACCGTGGACGCCGCCGGGCAACGGGGTGTGGTCCGCAACGGCCGCTTGCCCGAGCGGACGATACAGACCCCAGTCGGGGACGTCCAGGTGCAGCAACCGCGGGTCCGGGACCGCCGGCCCGCCGACGAGCGCGAGACGTTCCGGTCGGCGGTCCTGCCGCCCTATCTGCGGAAGACCCCCAGCTTGGAGGCCCTGTATCCCTGGCTTTATCTCAAGGGCATCAGCACCGGCGGCTTCGGCGAGGCGCTCCAGGCGTTGTTGGGGCCCGAGGCGCGCGGGTTATCGGCGACGACCATCACGCGGCTGAAGGCAGTGTGGGCGCACGAGTACCAGGACTGGTCGAAGCGGTCGTTGGCGTACACGCGCTACGCCTACGTCTGGGCCGACGGCGTGTACTTCAACGTCCGGCTCGAGGACACGGACAACAAACGGCAATGCATTCTGGTGCTGATGGGCGCCACCCGAGACGGGACGAAGGAGCTCATCGCGATCACCGATGGCTACCGGGAGAGCGAACAGTCATGGCGCGAGTTGCTGCTCGATGTCCGTGCCCGCGGACTCACGATCGATCCCGAGCTCGCCATCGGCGACGGGGGCCTCGGCTTCTGGGGCGCCGTGCGGAAAGTGTTTCCGAAAACCCGTGAGCAGCGGTGTTGGGTCCACAAGACGGCGAACGTGCTCAACAAGCTCCCCAAGGGTGTGCAACCCAAGGCGACAGCCATGCTTCACGACAGCTGGATGGCCGAGACGCAGGCGGCGGCCGACCACGCCTTCGCCCTCTTTGTGGCGACGTTTGCCGCAAAGTTCCCAGCCGCGACGACCTGCCTGGTGAAGGACCGGGATGTTCTCCTGACCTTCTACGCCTTTCCGGCCGAACACTGGATGCACATCCGTACCACGAACCCGGTCGAGTCCACGTTCGCGACCGTCCGGCTCCGCACGAGGAAGACCAAGGGCGCGGGCAGCCGACTGGCCTGCTTGACGATGGTGTTCAAGCTGGCGATGGCCGCGCAGAAACAATGGAGAGCGCTGAACGGGTCTCAGCTAATCGCCGAGGTCATCGACGGGGTGCCCTTCGTCGACGGCGTGAGACAGAAAGCCGCCTGACGCCTTATACACAACATTTGCCTATATCTCCTCTGGCACTGAATATCTAGTCTAAGCGGTTTGGTTAGAACGAGATAAGGGCGGGGTAGCAACAGTTGATGGCGGAAGCACCGCAGGCCTGTACCGGCCCGCCGCGCGGTGCGTTATCGGGGCCGGAGACTTCCGCAACGTCGAGACGACGCTGCGCCTCCTGGGGGAATCGCTGATCGAGTCGGGGAAGGGCCGCGTGCGCATCAGCAACGAACGCCTGTACCGGCAGCCGACTGGCGGCGGGCACATCATGGGGACTACCCGGATGGGGACGAGCCAGTCGAACTCCGTGGCAGACCGGGACTGTCGGGTCCACGGATACGACAACCTGTTCGTGGCCGGATCGTCCGTGTTCCCGACCGGCGGATACGCGAATCCGACGCTGACGATTGTCGCGCTCGCGCTGCGCTTGGCCGATACGCTGGCGACGGCAGGGTGATCATGGCGAACACGACACGCGGTTTCTCGCGGCGGATGTTCCTCCTGGGGGTGGGCAGCGGCGCCGCCTCCACCATGTTCATCGCGTGGGGCGTGTCGGAGCTGGGGCTTCCGTTCCTCGAGCCAGGCGACGACTCTCCAATCCCGGCGACACTCGACGCTCACGCGGAATACGACGGCTGGCTGGTCACGCCGGAGGACAAGGCGCGCATGGTCCTGGTCGAGTTCACCAACGGCTGGTACGCCCGGGAACCGGGCAGCGGATCGTCCTGGCGATGGACGCAACAGACGGCGACGCTGGCGTTCCTGAACCCGCGGACGGCCGTCGTGCTCCACTTGGACTACGGCGCCCGCGCGGATCTGTTCGAGGACTCGCCCCGGATGCTTACCCTCACCGTCGGTGATCAGGTCGCACGTTCCTTTGCGTCTGACGCCCCCGGTCGACAGCAGACCAACGTCTTGCTGCCCGCGACATTGCTGGGGGCACGGGACCGTGTCGAGGTTCACATCGCCGTGGACCGGCCATTCGTTCCGGCAAACCTGATCGCGGACTCGCAGGACACCCGCGAACTTGGCATTCAGGTCTATCGGGCGACGGTGGAACGCTCACCCGTTCCAGGTCGCTGACCGTGCGACGGCCGTTTCGATGCCGGCCGGCACGCGGCGTCCAGACGAGGATGACCATCGTGCCATCGACGTCTCCCCCGGATGAAACACCAACCCTTCCGCGAATTTTTCTGGCCCGCTGTGACCGCTACGACAACCTGTACCTGATCCTCAGCAAGCTGCGTCGGAGTTGGGGCCGATTCGCGCTCTAGCCCAACAGAAATTGCTGACCAAACTACAGGGCGAGGGTGCAAGCCGACCGTGGATGAGGCAGCGATTCAACGAAGTCGACAAGGCTGTGGCGGCAGTTCTCACAACCGTAGCCGAGAGAATACGGACACGGTGCTGGCGCGAAAAGGAACGCGGTGAGGCCTTACAGCGCGCCTACGAGCTGGACGCAGGGAGCGTAAAGAAACCGGGCAGGTCAACAGTAATCAGGTGCTGCGCTCGCGGATCTGGCGGCACTCGATCGACGGACCTACACTGCGGAACCGGATCGCGGCTGACGACACTGGACGCAGAAGGCCGTGGCCTGCGTCGCTGTGGGGGCAGAGAACGCGATCCTCACTTGCCCCTCCAGTCTTGGCCGAAGGAAGGAATGCGTTCACCGGCAAGCCTGCTTCTGCCTCTCTTAGGAACCCGATGATCTGCGCTTCGCTGAACCGCTTCTTCACGTTCGATCTTCTTCCGGCTGAGACCGAACTCTAAACCTAAGTGCTACTCAACTCGGGGGGGGGACGTCGAGTGCCCAACGAGGTGTACACTGTGGGGCTACTCCGGGACCGGGGCGCTGCCCCGCCCCATCACAGCCCGAGGCGGCCTGACCTATGAACCCGGACTTCACCTTGATTTGGTCGCTGAGCTGTCTGAAAGATGGGGACCACCTCTGACTGAGGGAGGCGGGCGTCAGTTCACACGTTGGCCTGGGCCCTGTGAGATATCTCATTGGTGAGTTGGTGCTCTCGACTGCTGATCCCCTGTGCCGTCGGCGTTGTGCTGGTCGTCTCAATATGGGGCGGCTCGCTAGCGCACCATCGCGGACTCGTGGGGTACGATTCCGACTATTACCTTCGCCAAGCTGCCTTCTTCGTTGAGGGCCGCGGACTCCATTCTCTGGGTGAGCTCGAGCCTGAGCCATTCACCACATGGCCGCTGGGCTACCCGCTTGCCATTGCGGGTGCGGCCAAGCTGACCGGCCTGTCCGTGTTTTGGGCCGCCAAGGTCGTCGACACCGCGGCCGCCCTGATCTGTATCGTGCTGCTGCTGTACGCGCTGCCCCGCACAGGCGGCATGGCCAGTGTGGCGTGGCTCTCAGGCGGGATCATCACCACCTTTTCGGCAACCTACGCCGAGGGCATCTTTATTCTGGCGATGCTCGTTGCGACACTGGCGCTGGCTCGTCTCCTCGACCGGGAGAGCGCGTCTGCGGCGGTGATCTTGGCGACAGCCATCGCGGCCGCCTTCTGCATTCGATACGTCGGCCTCGTGCTGCTCGTCCCGGTACTGGCCGGCTGTCTCTGGGCCGCCGCGAAAGGCCGGCCGCGCGCTGTGCGCCTCCTGGTGGGGTCCCTGGTCGGCGCGGCCGTCCCAATCGGGGCCTATCTGTGGCTGAATTATGTGATCTCAGGCGCCCTCATACCCGGGGCCGCCCAGCGACGAGAAAGCCTGATGGTCTTTATCTATGAGTCCGCCAAGGCCCTGGTCTCAGAGGTCAATTTCGTCTTCGTGTACGTCCCTCCTCCGAGACACCCAATACTGCTCGCGGCGTTCGCTGCTGTCATAGTTCTCACCGTGGCCGTGAGTCTCCAAATGACGGTCCGAGGACGAGGCGCCGGGCGAGGCCTCGGCCGGTTGGACAGCGGCGAGCGCGTGACGATCGTGGTGCTGGCTCTCACCGGGGTGTTCTTCTGGGCTAGCATGGTGCTCCTGAAGTCCTCCAGGCACTTCAATGCGCTCGACGCTCGTCTGCTGGCGCCGGGAACGGTCCTGGTGACCGCTGCGGCGCTGAGCGGGCTGGCCGCGCGGGGATTCCGTGAGCATCGCGGTGTGAAGGCCGCAACCGTCCTCATAGTCTTGGCGTCCGTAGCGTACACTAGCGTGTATCGGCCTCTGGCACAGTACCGTGCCCAGCCGATTCTCTTCCCCGAGCGCCTGCAGAAGATTCGTGCTCACTACACCGATGTTCCCGCGGGCACAGTGGTGTTGTACGGTCCTCGGCACTTGCCGTTCCTCCGGCCGGATCTTCGAGTCATTATGGCACGGAGAATCACCTCGCCGGACAGATTCCGTCGCTATGTCGACCAAGCTCACAAAGCCGGGATACCTGTCTACGTGGCTGACGAGGACCGACCGTCGACGGTGGTGGTGCAATGAATAAGCGGCGTTGGTGCACGGTGCGACCAGGCAAGGCTGGTCAAAGGGGAGTGACGATGCGGTGACGCGCCTGATCGCGCTGATACCTTCTATCTCTCTGCCCCGGGCACCCTTGTGAAAGCGGTATGCGGGAAAACTGCACGTACCGTTTGAGCGGCGGACGGAGGCCAGCCCCTCGGGGCGCCTCCTCCGACCCGACACCGAGGAAGCGGGGGAATCGAGCCGACGAGACCCCGTGGAGGGAAGGGGACGCCGACAGATGGACCCGTTGGAGGGACCGATGGCCAACACACCGAGGTTGGAAACCGTCTCAACGAAACGCCAACGGATAGCCGAGTTGGCCCGACATCTGTCGGTGCATCGGAGTCCGGCGGTGCGCGCCGCCGTCGAGACCGTCGGCGCGCCGCTCTGTTTTCTCCCGAAGTACAGCCTCGAACACCTCAAGCACGCGGTGCGCACCGTGGTGCGGACGTATCCGGTGTTGGAGCCGTCAGCCCGACGACTCTACCTCCGCCACCGATCAGAATCGTCACCGACAACAGCGTAGTCTAGTCCCTTGTGTCTGAAAAAGCTTTAAGAAGTGTGCCGGGTGTGATGTATGGGGCGGCATGGCAAGAACAGGTCGGCCCAAAGCGAGATTGGAAGTCACCGCCGTGGAGCGAGGAGAACTTGAGCGGCTCGCCAGGCGCGCCAGAACGAATCGGCATGTGGCCTTGCGGGCGAAGATCGTCCTGAGGTGCGCGCATGGCGAATCGAACGCGGCGGTCGCGGCGAAACTGCGCTGTTCGAATGTGACGGTCGGCAAGTGGCGGCAGCGGTTTACGACAGGTCGCGTGGATGCGCTGTATGACGAGCCCAAGCCCGGAGCCCCCCGGACACTGTCCGATGCGGATGTCGAGTCGATCCTCGTCGCCACGTTGGAAAGTAAGCCGAAGGGGCGGACCCACTGGAGCACCCGCAAGATGGCGGAGCGCGCTGGCGTCAGTGCCTCCACCGTGGGCCGCATCTGGCGCACCTTCGGGTTGCAGCCGCATGTCGTGGAATCCTTCAAGATCTCCGACGACCCGCTGTTCCTCGAGAAGGTGCGGGACATTGTCGGCCTCTACCTGAATCCACCCGACCACGCCGGTGTCTTGTCATTCGACGAAAAGCCTCAGATTCAAGCCCTCGAGCGAGCGCAGCCGATCCTGCCGATGGACATGGGTCGGCCCGAACGCCAGACGCACAACTACATCCGCCATGGCACGGTGGACCTCTTCGCGGCGCTCAACGTCGCGACCGGCCAGGTCGTGGCGCACACCAAGAAGCAGCATCGGTCGAGGGATTTCGTGAGCTTTCTGCGCGAGATCGACGAGCGGGTGGACCCCACCCTCACCGTCCACGTGATCCTCGACAATCTCTCGGCGCATAAGTCCCCGCTGGTCACACGATGGGTGGCCCGCCACCCGCGCTTCCAGTTCCACTTTACGCCAACCTACTCCGCCTGGCTCAACCTCGTCGAGCGGTTCTTTGGCCTCCTCACCGAACACGCCCTCAAGCGCGGCTCACATTCCAGCACGCACGCGCTGCGCCACGCCATCTCCGCCTACGTGGACGCCCACAATGACGAGGGCAAGCCTTTCAAGTGGACGAAAACAGCCGACGAGATCCTCGCGAAGGTGAAGCGGTTCGGACAGCGCACCGTTCAAGTCCACGGTGGCCCCAGATGACCAACGACTTTTTGAAGAAATCAAAGATCAAGGGGACTAGCAGGCAATAAAAAAATCGGTCCTTCCGGGTTTAGCGTGGGTAGAGGTCGAGCCCTCCGCAGTGAAAATAGATCGCCGTCGTGAAGTGTGACGGGTTGCGGAAGCCGCCGGCCTTTCGCTTGATGCTCATGATCTTGCTGTTGAGACCTTCAGCCACGCCATTCGTGATCGGATGCTGGACAAAGCGGAGCACCCCTGCGAGATGCCGCTTCAACGTCTTCGCCACCTGCTTCACGGGCGCGAGCCGCGAGCGGATCGCCCAGCCATACCAGCGCGTGAAGAACCGCGTCACGGCCGCATGCTGACGGTAGGTCCACAAGGCCCGCAACGCTTCTTTGATCGCCCACGCGCGCCCGACTTTCAACTTCAGCGCTTGGAGCGTCGCGAACGCGGCCGCATGCCGCGCCGGCCGCCGCTCGTCGCTGAACAGCCACAGGTACTTGGTGCCGGTCAGCGGCGAACCCTCGCCGGCCCGCAGAAAAGCGCGATGCTCCTGTTTGCGGACCGTATCGACGGCCTTCGTCATCTCCCGCATGATATGGAACCGATCGAAGACGATCTTCTCGTCGCCGGCGGGCAGGCCGTCCCGCGTGGCGCCGATGTACGCCTCCCACATGTCCATCGCGACGGCGTGCAGTGCCCGCCGCTGGGCGTCCGTCAACTGGGCATCGTACGCCGCCAGACTCTCCGTCTTGCGATCTTCGGCCACAAACTCGACGGTCGCCCGCTGGAGGTCGCACACGATCGTGTGATAGCGATGGCCCTTGCGGAACGCCTTCTCGTCGACGCCGATGTAGCGGATCGGCCGCGCCTCTTTCCGCGCGTGGCCCCGCGCGACGGCGCGGCTCATCACGCCCCAGGCCTCGTCCCAGCTGACGCCCGCGATCTCACACGCACCTTTGACCGTACTGCACTGCAGGATCAGATCGATGATCAACCGTTCCAACAACCCCGTGAAGCGGCTCCGTGGCTCGGCCCACGGCACCCGCACTTGCTTCACGCCATGGGTCGGACACTGCACCCGCGGAATCTCGGCATGCAGGTGCGTCTGACACTGACACGTGTCGAGATGGCGCCACGTGCGCTCTGCCGCATGATCGAAGGCGGGCACCGTCTCGCCGCAGTTGGGACAGGGCCAGCGCGTCGGCTCGTGCTCTAGCCACACGTCGACCCGCTCGTCCTCGGGTTTCAGCTCGACGCGCGCCACGTGCCAGGGGGTAGGGATCCCCAAGATCGTCTCGAACAGCTTGGTATCCTGCATTCGCTCCTCCGCCGGAGCGGTCTATCAGCAGGACACCTCGAGTGCAATCCGCCGCCGAGCAAGCCCCCACCCACCAGGGGGCCCCCGCAGGCGGCCTGACGAGTCACCCGGGATCCTTGCGACCCACGGAGATCCCGGAAGGACCAAAAAATCTAGTAACGGGGTGAAGCCACGTTTTTAAACGCTCGGCAAAGTGGCAACCACCTGTGGGTCTCGAATTCCGAATTCGGTCGCTAAATCGAGGCCTGGGACACCATTGCGTGGCGCCTGAGTTCTGACCTACGCTGTCTCGCGCATGAAGGATCTCCTGCTCCCCCTGCTTCACCTGGCCGTCACAGCCGCGAAGCTCTGCAGACCCGGCGGCGTGCGAACCGTCATCGCTGAGAATCTCCTGCTCAAGCAGCAGCTGATCGTGCTGCGCCGTTCGCGCCAGCGTGCGCCGAACCTCAGAGTGGGCGATCGGCTCCTATGCGGATTCGGGGCGCTTTTTCTGAGTCCGGGACGGATTCGCAAGGTCGCCATCGGACTGCGCCCGTCCACGTTGCTGACCTTCCATCAGGCGCTGGTGCGCGGCAAGTACCGCCGATTGTTTTCCTCAAGCGCGCGACCGAAGAAGCCGGGCCCCAAGGGGCCGAGCGAGTCGCTCATCCGCGCCATCGTCGAGCTCAAATCGCGCAATCCTCGATTCGGGTGCCCGCGGATTGCGCGCATCATCTCGCAGACGTTCGGGGTCGACATCGACAAGAACGTCGTGCACCGCGTGCTGGCGAAACGCTCTCGTCCAGCCCCGGGCGGAACCGGGCCCTCGTGGTTGTCGTTCGTCGGACACACGACAGACAGTCTGTGGAGCGTGGACCTCTTGCGCTGTGCGTCCATCGTGCTCCAGAGCTACTGGGTGCGCGTGGTCATGGACCAGTTCACGCGGCGCCTCGTGGGATTCGGTGTGCATCGCGGACCGGTCGATGCACCCAGCCGCTGCCGGATGTGCAACGCCGCCATTCATGGGCGGGGCGCGCCGCGACATCTCAGTACGGATCATGATCCGTTGTTCGAGGCGCATCGGTGGACCGCGCACCTTCGGCTTCTGGAGATCGACGAAATCAAGACGGTGCCCCATGTGCCCCTGTCACACCCCTTGGTGGAACGGCTGATCGGGACGATGCGGCGAGAATGCCTGGATCAGGTGTTGTTCTGGAATGCCGGTGATCTGGAGCGGAAGCTCGCCGACTTCCAGGCCTCCTACAACGCGGCACGGAGCCATGCGTCGTGGGAAGGCTACACGCCGTTAGGCTTCGCGGGCGAACGCACGGCGGCCCGTGCCGAATTCAACCATGTGCGTTGGATCTCCCACTGCCGGGGCATGGTCCAGCTTCCAGCGGCGGCCTGATGACGAATTCGAGACCGACAGGCGACACCCAGCACCTTCGCCGCTTCGGTCACGTTCAAACCGAGCGGGTCCAGGCAGTTCTCGCGGATACTGCGTCCGGGATGCGGGGGATTGTTCATTGCCATACTGCTGTCTCCTGCTAGTGGTAGTCGATCAGGTCCGCTCCAGCGCCGTACGAGCGCGTCAATATTCGACTTGGAGTTCTGCCGAGCACCTGTCTGCGCTGCTATGGATGTTCGCCCGAGAACTGTGAACGTCGTGTCCGCCCGCTGTCAACCCAGATCCGCACCGGAGTCTGTGTTACGCTAACAGATAGGGAGGTTTGTACAGTCACGGATCGTCAGCCGCAGCCCAGTCTCAACGGGATCAGGTGAGTGCCAGCGGCAACGCGGCTTCCCGCCCACGCGGGTCGCACTGGCGCGGTGAGCCGGGCTCAAGGAAACGTCGTCGATCCCTCCACTTGGCGACGTAACGGGATGGATCCGAATGCAGCCGACCACGAAGCGGCGAATCCACGTGCTGGACGACGTCCAACGGTCACCGAGTACTCCCAGCGGCGACCGGACTACCTCCTGACCGTGCGCGGTGACAGCATCGATCGTACCGAGTTGCAGGGCGGCGAGGTGTCGCTGAAGCACCGCTGCCGCAGGCATGATCGGCGCGAGGCACCGGCACCCAAAACTCCACCCCGGCAGCCCGATCAAGATGGCGATGACAGCTGAGCTGCCGGAGTCGTCTGGCGGACGTGTGCGGGACGGTGCAGAAGAGGTCCATGTCGAACAGCAGACGCCGCGAACGCGGCCGGAACCCCAGGTCCCAAGTGACACGCTCCGCGCAAGCGTCGTCGATCTGTTCTGCGGAGCGGGAGGCCTGTCGCACGGATTTCGGCTGGAAGGGTTCGAGATCGCCGCGGGCATCGACATCGACGAACGATGTCGGCACGCCTTCGAGCACAACAACGAGGCACCGTTCCTGCGCCGCGACGTCGCGTCGCTCGACGGCGAAGCCGTCAAGGAACTCTTCGTTCCCGGCCGTGTGTCCGTGCTCGTAGGCTGCGCACCATGCCAACCATTCTCCGTTTACAACCAGAAGAACCGCGATCCGCGATGGCAGCTGTTGGAGCATTTCGCGCGGATCATCGTCGAGGCAAAGCCTTCCGTGGTGTCCATGGAGAACGTGCCCCGCCTGGTTCACTTTAGAGGTGGAGAGGTGTTCACCCGATTCCTGGCCGTGCTGAAGCGCTTGGGTTACCAAACCGACTGGAGGATCGCCTTCGCCCCGGACTACGGCGTACCGCAGCGAAGAGCACGGCTCGTGCTGCTGGCGTCGCAACTAGGAAAAATCGCTGTCGAGCAGCCGACGTACGCACCCTCGGAGCACAGAACGGTCGCGGACACGATCGGCGACTTGCCGATGCTGGCTGCCGGAGACATCGACGAAAAGGACCCGTTGCACCGCAGCAGCCGGCTGTCGCCTCTCAACCTCGATCGCATCAGAGCCGCCAGGGCCGGAGGCAGTTGGCAGGACTGGGACGAAGAGCTCATCGCCACATGCCACAGGATACCAACTGGCAGGGGCTACGCGTCCGTGTACGGTCGGATGGAGTGGGACGCGCCTTCACCGACGATTACGACTCAGTTCTTCGGCTTCGGCAACGGCCGGTTCGGACATCCCGAACAGGACCGCGGTCTCTCGTTGCGCGAAGGTGCAATGCTCCAGTCTTTCCCACGTGAGTACTCGTTCGTGGAATCCAACAACGAGATCGAATTCAAGAAACTGGTCCTTCCGGGATCTCCGTGGGTCGCAAGGATCCCGGGTGACTCGTCAGGCCGCCTGCGGGGGCCCCCTGGTGGGTGGGGGCTTGCTCGGCGGCGGATTGCACTCGAGGTGTCCTGCTGATAGACCGCTCCGGCGGAGGAGCGAATGCAGGATACCAAGCTGTTCGAGACGATCTTGGGGATCCCTACCCCCTGGCACGTGGCGCGCGTCGAGCTGAAACCCGAGGACGAGCGGGTCGACGTGTGGCTAGAGCACGAGCCGACGCGCTGGCCCTGTCCCAACTGCGGCGAGACGGTGCCCGCCTTCGATCATGCGGCAGAGCGCACGTGGCGCCATCTCGACACGTGTCAGTTTCAGACGCACCTGCATGCCGAGATTCCGCGGGTGCAGTGTCCGACCCATGGCGTGAAGCAAGTGCGGGTGCCGTGGGCCGAGCCACGGAGCCGCTTCACGGGGTTGTTGGAACGGTTGATCATCGATCTGATCCTGCAGTGCAGTACGGTCAAAGGTGCGTGTGAGATCGCGGGCGTCAGCTGGGACGAGGCCTGGGGCGTGATGAGCCGCGCCGTCGCGCGGGGCCACGCGCGGAAAGAGGCGCGGCCGATCCGCTACATCGGCGTCGACGAGAAGGCGTTCCGCAAGGGCCATCGCTATCACACGATCGTGTGCGACCTCCAGCGGGCGACCGTCGAGTTTGTGGCCGAAGATCGCAAGACGGAGAGTCTGGCGGCGTACGATGCCCAGTTGACGGACGCCCAGCGGCGGGCACTGCACGCCGTCGCGATGGACATGTGGGAGGCGTACATCGGCGCCACGCGGGACGGCCTGCCCGCCGGCGACGAGAAGATCGGCTTCGATCGGTTCCACATCATGCGGGAGATGACGAAGGCCGTCGATACGGTCCGCAAACAGGAGCATCGCGCTTTTCTGCGGGCCGGCGAGGGTTCGCCGCTGACCGGCACCAAGTACCTGTGGCTGTTCAGCGACGAGCGGCGGCCGGCGCGGCATGCGGCCGCGTTCGCGACGCTCCAAGCGCTGAAGTTGAAAGTCGGGCGCGCGTGGGCGATCAAAGAAGCGTTGCGGGCCTTGTGGACCTACCGTCAGCATGCGGCCGTGACGCGGTTCTTCACGCGCTGGTATGGCTGGGCGATCCGCTCGCGGCTCGCGCCCGTGAAGCAGGTGGCGAAGACGTTGAAGCGGCATCTCGCAGGGGTGCTCCGCTTTGTCCAGCATCCGATCACGAATGGCGTGGCTGAAGGTCTCAACAGCAAGATCATGAGCATCAAGCGAAAGGCCGGCGGCTTCCGCAACCCGTCACACTTCACGACGGCGATCTATTTTCACTGCGGAGGGCTCGACCTCTACCCACGCTAAACCCGGAAGGACCAAGAAACTAGGACGCATGATCGGCAACGCGGTACTGCCTTGGTGCACAACTCCATTGAGGGCTGAGAGTCTCCCGTGACTCCGCCTGCCGGTCATCCGATCATCTCGCCATCGGGTATCCCGAGCGCCGTCATGGTGTTCAGGATCTTGCACCCCAACCTCACCTCGACTCTCTGGGACGCCAGTCCCCTCGCTCGCATCGCTGAGCCCAGGATGGCCTTGTAGCGGTGGAACGTCGTCTCCACCTTGCTTCGCCTGCTGTAGCCCGATGCGACGTACCACTTCCGTTTCCCAACATGTGATCGTGCTCGGATGTTACGATTCCGCTGTCGCGTGCCCGCAGAGTCGAGCGCGAGCTGAGCGCCCTTTCGTGGCGGTATCAGCACCTTCGGCGATCGATGAGCACGGTGATTCTCCAGCGTCTTATAGACGTCGCCGGTGGCGTACGCGGCGTCGGCCTTGGCCGAGGCGATGGGACGCTCGATCTGGCCGACGAGTGACGCCACCCGGGCAGCGTCTCGAGCCCGCTTGCTCGTGAGCTCGCAGGCGACCACGTCACTGGTTTGCTCATCCACAGCGAGGTGCAGCTTGCGGTAGTCCCTGGCTTTCGGCGGAGTGCGCAACTGGCCGACGTGCACTGAAAGACCGCTGCTGTCGATGCGGAGGTGGACGGGCTTCACGGTTCGCCTCTCGGAGGAAGCAACCTTCCCCAGCCTCGCCTTGCGCCTCGAGATCGTGCTGTGGTCGGGCACGTCGTTGTCCAGATTCAGGAGCGTCAGCCGCGAGCGCAGGAAGCCCTCAGTCTGCCTGGACGCCAGGCCAAACACCAAGCCCAAGGTGACCGTCGTCTCGATGGCGTGGTTCGAGTACTTGCGTTGTCGGCCTGGCTTCCTGCGCGTCGGCCTCGGCGAGTTCCAGTTGGCGAGCTTGCCATCGGTGAGTCCGAGCCAGACGGTCAGACTCCCGCGAGCGCGGAGACCCGTCTCGTACTCCCGCCAATTCCGGACACGGTAGGCCTTCTGGACGTACTTTCGCTGGGTGCGCTTGAAACTCGTCATGCGGGACCTCGGATCTCGGGGTGGAGGGCAATTATTGACCGAGATCGCGAGTTGTGCACCAAGGCCTAACGAGGCCCCCGAGACGCCGTTCAGAGTCCGTTCGAGGAACCCCGAGCAGCTGTGGGAGTGGATGGACCAGCAACGGGCTGAAGGGCGAGAGTTGCTCGCCATTCCGCACAACATGAACGTCAGCAACGGCCTCATGTTCGATTCGAAGACCTTTGAAGGATTACCGCTCGACGCTGAGTATGCCGAGCGCAGGATGCGCAACGAGCCGCTGGTCGAGATTACGCAGATGAAGGGCGCGTCGGAGACCCACCCGTTCAACTCGCCGAACGACGAATGGGCCGACTTCGAGATCTTTCCCTACTTGCTCGGCACGGACCGCGTGGGAAGGGTTCCGGGCAGCTACGTCCGCGAGGCGGTTCTCAACGGGCTGGCAATGGAGGAGAACCTGGGCTTCAACCCCTTCCGGTTTGGGTTCAGTGCCGCCACTGACGGTCACAACTCGGCGGGCACGATCGAGGAAGACAACTATCACGGAGCGGCCGGCATGATGGACGGGCTTCCAGAACGGCGCTCGTCGGTTCCGCTTGCCGAATCCGGACCAAACGGCGAGATGTACACCGACTGGTACTACGACATGTGGGGAGCCGCGGGGCTGACAGGTGCCTGGGCCGATTCGAACACGCGCGAGTCGATCTACGACGCGTTAGAGCGCAAGGAGACTTTTGGCACGTCGGGTCCGCGAATTCGGGTGCGGTTCTTTGCCGGCTATGGCTACGACGACGACCTCGCGGCGGCCGGCGATCTTGTCGAGCAGGCCTACGCGGCCGGGGTTCCGATGGGAGGCGACCTTATTGCCGACGGCGAGCGGGCGCCGAGGTTCTTGGTCTGGGCGATCCGCGATCCCGACAGCGCGCCCTTGCAGCGACTCCAGGTGGTCAAGGGGTGGGTCGAAAATGGAGTGGCGCACGAGCAGGTGTTCGACGTGGCATGCGCCGACGGCGGGGAAGTCGACCCGGCGACGCATCGTTGTCCGGACAACGACGCGACGGTAGATCTCTCTGATTGCAGCATCAGCGCCGGTGTCGGGGCGGGCGAGCTGAGAACGATGTGGGCGGATCCAACGTTCGTCGGCGGCCAGCGCGCGTTGTACTACGTGAGGGTGATCGAGAACCCGACGTGCCGCTGGTCTACCTGGGACGCACTCCGCGCGGGTGTCGAGCCGACGCCCAACGTGCCGCCCACGCTCCAGGAGCGCGCCTGGTCGTCGCCGATCTGGTACGTTCCGGAGTAGCCTCGTCCTTGGTCATGATGACGGCTCCGGTTTCGACGGCGTGGCTGCGAATCGCGTCGTCAGGTGCGGACTCGAGGCCACAGTCGGCGACGTGTTCCGCTCGATTCGTCGCGCCAGCGCGGGTGGGAGTTCGGCGTCGACGTGGGATGCACTGCGCGCCCTTTTTATTGTCTGCATTGGCAGACTGCGGTAGGATTAAGTCAGCGGGAAAAGCTGTCAGCCAGTAAAGTGAGAGGTGGACTGTGAACAGCAAACTACTCGGAATCCTTGGTGTCTGGGTCGTGGCGGGCACCGTGCTATCGGCCGCCGATTTCTGGGAGGAACGGGACTTCACGACGTGGACCGAAGAGGACATCGTGAAGATGCTGGCCGATTCGCCCTGGGCGAAGGAGGTGGGCGTTCGCACCGGGAAACTGACCGCGTCAACGACGGCCAAAGACGCCGCGGAGGCCGGAAATGACCAGGCAACGCTCCATAAGGCACAGGCAGGGGCCGTAAACACGGAGAACGATTACGGGCAGGGCCCGGGTGGGTTGCGCTCGAACATCGGGGACGGGCGTCTTACGCGCGGCGCCGGGCGGCAGGCGAGCGCGTTGGCGCTGAACATCGCGTGGCGCAGCGCCTTACCCTTCAAGCAGGCTGTGGTCCGAAAGGCCCTGGCCGAAGAGGGGATTGGCGGTGACGCCAGGATCCCAGCCGAGCAGCAGCAGTTCCTGGATCAAGCCGAGGATTACTATGTGGTGTCCATCAGTGGCTTTCCAGCACGGAGTGGCGCGTGGTTCCGCGAAGACGCACTGATGGCCTCAACCTCGTTGGTCCGGAAGAACGCGAGGCCGCTCTTTCCTGAAAACATCGAGGTGTTCTTGTACAACGGGTCGCTTTCGATGCTGATCTATTTTTCAAAGGATGACCCAATCACGCTGGCAGACAAGGACGTCGAGTTCATCAGCACGGTTGTTGACATCGAAATCAAGAAGAAGTTCAAGCTCAAAGACATGGTGTTCGGCGGCGAGCTCGTGCTCTAAGACGAGGTCTTGTACGAACTACCGTCGTTGAATCGGTTGGTATGACGCCGCCGCTTCCATAATCTCGATCGCCTGGTCGACAGGCACATTGCGGAAGGTCTGTTCGAGCTTCGAGGTCGGCCAAGAGATTTCCAGCGTGTCGATGCTGGTCGCCGCGCCCAAGCCGATCGTCTGCGTCAGAGGATTGGCCCCAAAGCTGCCGCCACTGTTGACCCGCTTATAGACAACTCGGCTCTCACCGTTCTCGGTAATCTGAATTCGAATGCGGGCGCCAATTGCCGACCGGTTCGATTGAACACCCACCAACTTGACGGTGATCCAATGGCTGCCGAACCCCGGGTTTTCGAACAGCGCATCGTAGGCCTTGTCGGCGGGCAAGAACCCGCCGATTTGCTCGAAGACGTCCTGGTCTCCGTCGTTGTCGATATCCGCGAACACGACCGCGTGCCCCTTTTGCAGATGGCCGAATCCGCCCGCCGTCGTCACATCCGTGAAACTGCGGCCTCCCCGGTTCCAGTACATGACGTTGGGCATCGACGCCTCGTAGTCGGGATACCCGGTGCCGAGATAGAAATCGAGAAAGCCGTCGTTGTCGAGGTCGCCGAAGTTGGCACCCATCGGCAGGCTGATGCGGGTCAGGTTCTGTGATGCCGCGACCTCGTCAAAGCCGCCTGCTCCGTTTCCGCGGTACAGACGAGCGTGCTCGAACGGGGTCGACCGCCCGAGGTAGCTGGACGCCACGGCCGCGAGGTTGCCGCGGTCCCATTCGTAGCTAGACACGAACAGGTCCAGGTTACCGTCGTTGTCGAAGTCCCAGAACCAGACGGGGAAGCTCTTTCGCGGACCGGTGACGCCCAGTTCGCCAGCGACATCGACGAACGTCCCATCGCCCTCGTTTCGGTAGAGACGATTGTCGCCCGCGAA